>NZ_WFLK01000010.1 GCF_009208565.1 Janthinobacterium aquaticum
GGCGCCGAAATTGATCATCGGTGCCATGATGCGCAAACTGGTACACGTGGCATTCGGCGTGCTCAGGTCAGGAAAAATATTTGATCCAACCTTGCACGCCGCTTGACGGGGATAACAGTATCTACGCAACAATAGCTCAGCTCAGGTTTTCCAACCGGATCTTGGTCACCACACCCTGCACGCTGTCGAGCGACTGCATTTTTTCAATTGCGGCCGTCACATTCTTTTCCTGGGTCTGATGCGTCAGCATAATGATGTCGGTATGCGTTTCGCCTTCGGCTGGTTCCTTTTGCAGCATGGCGTCGATCGAGATGCCGCGGTCGGCCAGGATGCGCGTGAGGTCGGCCAGCACGCCGGGCTGGTCGGCCACGTGCATGCGCAGGTAGTAGCTGGTGGTGATTTCCGACATCGGCAAAATCGCGATATTGGCCATCGCGTTCGGCTGGAAGGCCAGATGCGGCACGCGGTGCTCGGGGTCGGCCGTGGCCAGGCGGGTGATGTCGACCAGGTCGGCAATCACCGACGAGGCGGTCGGCTCGGCGCCGGCGCCGCGACCTGAATACAGGCTGGCGCCAACGGCGTCGCCATGCACCAGCACGGCATTCATCGCGCCTTCGACGTTGGCGATCAGGCGCTTGGCCGGAATCAGTGTCGGATGCACGCGCAGTTCGATGCCTTCCTGGCCATCGACAGTGGCGCGGCGTGTGATACCCAGCAGCTTGATGCGGTAGCCCAGTTGCTCGGCGTAGCGGATATCGATGGCGTTGAGGTTGCTGATGCCTTCCACATAGGCCTTGTCGAACTGCACCGGGATGCCAAAGGCAATCGCCGACATGATGGTGGCCTTGTGCGCCGCGTCCACGCCTTCGATATCGAAGGTTGGGTCGGCTTCGGCGTAACCGAGTTCCTGCGCTTGTTTCAGTACGGTAGCAAAGTCCAGGCCCTTGTCGCGCATTTCGGACAAAATGAAGTTGGTGGTGCCGTTGATAATGCCGGCCACCCATTCGATGCGGTTGGCGGTCAGCCCTTCGCGCAGCGCCTTGATGATCGGAATGCCGCCGGCCACGGCCGCTTCAAACGCCACCATCACGCCTTTTTCCTGCGCAGCGGCAAAGATTTCGTTGCCATGCACGGCCAGCAGGGCCTTGTTGGCGGTGACCACATGCTTGCCGTTGGCAATCGCCTGCAGCACCAGCGTTTTCGACAGGTCGTAGCCGCCGATCAGCTCGACCACGATATCGATCTCGGGATCGTTGACGAGTACGGCCGGATCATTGACGACCTTGCAGGCGCCGGCGACCAGCGCTTCGGCGCGCGCCACGTCGCGCACGGCGACGGCCACCACTTCGATGCCGCGACCTGCGCGGCGCTTGATTTCTTCCTGGTTGCGCTGCAGGACGCTGAACGTACCGTAGCCGACATTACCGAGGCCCAACAGGCCGATCTTGATGGATTTCATAAGGTGCTCGATTGCTCATTAATGGCGCACGGCTGTGCGTGCGCCAGGTTGATCGGTATTGCTGCTGACCGCCCGCTTACGCCACGGCGCGGCTGTGACGCTTGCGGTAGCCTTCCAGGAAGCGCGCGATGCGACCCATCGCTTCGGTCATATCGTCCGAATTGGGCAGGAACACCACGCGGAAGTGGTCGGGCGCGATCCAGTTGAAACCGGTGCCCTGCACGATCAGCACCTTCGCTTCGGCCAGCAGTTCATAAGCAAACTGCTGGTCGTCGACGATCGGATAGATCGCCGGGTCCAGCCGCGGGAACATATACAGCGCCGCTTTGGGCTTGACGCAGGTCACGCCTGGTATCTCGGTGAGCAGCTTGTAGGCCAGGTCGCGCTGCTTGAGCAGGCGTCCGCCCGGCTTGACCAGGTCGTCGATGCTCTGGTAGCCGCCCAGCGCGGTCTGGATCGCAAACTGCCCTGGCGCATTGGCGCACAGGCGCATCGAGGCCAGCATATTGAGACCTTCGATATAGTCTTTCGCATGGCGCTTCTCGCCCGACACCACCATCCAGCCCGAACGGTAGCCGCACGAGCGGTAGTTCTTCGACAGGCCGTTCAGGGTAATGAACAGCACGTCGTCGGCCAGCGAGGCAATCGACACGTGCTCGGCGTCGTCGTACAGCACCTTGTCGTAGATTTCGTCGGCAAAAATGATCAGCTGGTGCTGGCGCGCCAGTTCGACGATCTGCTGCAGCACTTCGACCGGGTACAGCGCGCCGGTCGGATTGTTGGGGTTGATCACCACGATGGCGCGCGTGTTGGAGGTGATCTTGCGGCGCATGTCCTCGATATCGGGATACCACTGGTTCTGCTCGTCGCATACATAATGGACCGGATTGCCGCCCGACAGGCTGACTGCCGCCGTCCACAGCGGATAGTCGGGCGCCGGCACCAGCACTTCGTCGCCGCTGTTGAGCAGCGCATTCATCGACATCACGATCAGTTCGGAGGCGCCGTTGCCCAGGTAGATATCGTCGATGGTGACGCCGGCAATGTTCTTGCTCTGCGTGTAGTGCATGACGGCCTTGCGCGGCGCAAACATGCCTTTCGAGTCGGTGTAGCCAGCCGCGTTCTGCAAGTTCATCATCATGTCGCGCACGATCTCGTCGGGCGGATCAAAACCGAATACGGCCAGGTTGCCGATATTGAGCTTGGTGATCTTGTGGCCTTCTTCTTCCATTTGCCTGGACTTTTCCAGTACCGGGCCACGGATGTCGTAGCAGACATCCGCCAATTTGTTCGATTTCTGAATCGGTCGCAAAATAAAATCCCTGTGTGATACGGCGCTTCAAACCTGAGTTATTTTCGCCTGAACTATTCATCTTTGTACTTGCCAGGCGAGACCAGCATTTTCGCCGAAAGCAGGCCATTTTATCAAATTAAACATGGCCCAACCCAGCATTTAGCAGCTGATTCTGCCACGCCTGCCTGTTTATGTATCAGCCAGCACCAGGAGCAAGCATTGCATTTCTTCATGTTCCCTTAATCTGCCCTGACTAACATGAAACACTGAGACAACAGCTAGATTGCAATTTGGAAAGGAAGCGCTTTTCCAGTCGCATTTTGTTGTCTTTTATGGCATTGTGGCGAAGGCGGTTGTACCGTGTATTTCACTGCCAAGCCCTTCTTCAACCGACCCGTTTTTGCCGAATCAGATGAAACTGCACGCCTCCAGCACCCAACAATACCAGACCGTTACCGGCTATGACAGTAGCGGCGTGGAAATCAACGCCCAGCATTATGGCCATAGTCTGCTGGTGATGCCTGAAGTGGAACCGCAAGCGTGGGGACCGGCAACGTTTGAAGCACTGACGGAAGCGCATTTTGCGCAGATCCTGGCGCAGCAACCCGATGTAGTGATCCTGGGCACCGGTGATCGCCAGCGCTTCGTGCATCCGAAATTGTCGGCGGCCCTGACCATGCTGCGCATCGGCGTCGAATGCATGGACAACCAGGCTGCCTGCCGCACCTACAATATCCTGATGGGCGAAGGCCGCAAGGCGGCGCTGGCCCTGATCCTCAATCCCGGCGCCAGCAGCGCCGCATGAAGCTCAATATCAACGAACTGCATGGCTCGCGCTGGTTCATGTGGTCTTTGCTGGCGGTGTTTGTCATCGTCACGCTCTATGCGCTGGGCATTCGTACACTGGTGCCGCCCGATGAAGGCCGCTATGCCGAAATGGCGCGTGAAATGTTTACCAGCGGCGACTGGATCACCACGCGTCTGAACGGCATCAAGTATTTTGAAAAGCCGCCACTGCAAACCTGGATGAACGCGCTGACGTTTGCCGCCTTTGGCCTCGGCGAATGGCAGGCGCGGCTGTGGACCGGCCTGTGCGGCATTCTGGGCGTGTGCATGACGGCACTGGCAGGCAGGAAAGTATTCGGTCCGCGCGTAGGCCTGTATGCGGGCATGGTACTGGCGTCAAGCCTGTTCTGGCTGGCTTCTGGCCAGATCAATTCGCTCGACATGGGCCTGTCGGGCATGATGACGCTCACCTTGATGAGCCTGCTGATTGCCCAGCGCGACGAAGCCACCGCTGCCGAACGGCGCAACTGGATGCTGGTGTGCTGGGGCAGCATGGCGCTGGCGGTGCTGGCCAAGGGTCTGATCGGGCTGGTATTGCCGGGCGCAACCCTGATCCTGTACAGCCTGTTCGCACGCGACTGGCGCATCTGGGCCCGCCTGCATCTGCTCAAGGGCGTGCTGGTATTTTTTGCCATTGCTACGCCGTGGTTCGTGCTGGTCGCGCTGCGCAATCCCGAGCAACCGTATTTCTTTTTTGTCCACGAGCATTTCCAGCGTTTCCTGATGAAGGGCCACAAGCGCGAAGGCGCCTGGTACTACTTCCTGGTGCTGCTTATTCCCGGCATCATGCCGTGGATCGGCATTCTGCCGCAAAGCCTGGCCGCTGCGGCACGGCGCCAGAGCGGCGCCTTCCAGCCGCGCGTGATGCTGCTGACCTGGGCCGTCTTTATTTTCTGTTTTTTCAGCTATTCAACCTCCAAGCTGCCTGGCTATATCGTGCCGGTCTTCCCGGCGCTGGCGCTGCTGGTCGCGCTGCATCTGGAAAACACCTCGCGCCAGCAGCGTGCATGGGCCGCCAGCATCATGGCGCTGCTCGGTGCCGCACTTCTGATCGGCATGCCGCTGGCGCTCAACCTGCCGACCAAGCGCGATGAAGCGAACCTGATCGCCCTGCGTGGCTACCTGCCGTGGGTGCTCGCTGCCGGTTTCCTGATGCTGTCGGGCGGTGCGCTGGCGCTGCTGCATATCCGGCAAATGCGCCGCGACATGGGCGTGCTGACCATTGCCTGCGCCGGCTTTTTGGCCACGCACTGCATCCTGGCCGGCTCCGAACTGTACGGCCAGAACCGCGCCGGCACTGATCTGCTGCCAAAAATTCAGGCCGAACTCAAGCCCGACACCAAGCTCTATTCGGTTGGCATTTACGAGCAGTCGCTGACCTATTATCTGCAGCGGCCGATGATACTGGTGGACTATTGGGATGAATTTACGTTTGGCCTGAAACAGCAGCCCGAACTGTCGATCCCCAAAGTCGATGATTTTATTACTCAGTGGACACAGGATGCAGTCAACGGCAAGCATAGCGTGGCCGTTATCAGCCTGGATTTGTATCAGCATTTGAAGCAGCGTGGTGTGCCCATGCGCGTGGTGGCAGAAGATGCCCGCCGCATGATCATTGCCAACTTGTAATACAGGAGTGACGGTATTTACGCGCGCCGTCACAAAAAATGGATCAGCCCAGCAAACATCAGCGTTTGCGCGGTGCATGACACTCTTCCCTGGCATGTTTGGCAGCCCCGCCCCCGCTGCAGACAATCGTGCCAGAAAATTGATACGCTATACAATGAAAAAGCCGGCAGACGCGGTCTGTGCGGCAGCTTTTGCGACCGCGCCGAGAGGCGTTTAACACAGTAAAGACCATGACCTCTACCCTGCCCTTTTTGCCGTTTTCCAAACCGACCATCGACGAAGCCACCATCGCGGCCGTCGGCGACGTGCTGCGCTCGGGCTGGATTACCAGCGGCCCGAAAGTGCAGGCGTTTGAAGCGCTGCTGTCCGAGTATTGCGGCGGCCGCCCGGTGCGCACCTTCAATTCCGGCACCTGCACCATGGAAATCGCCCTGCGCATCGCCGGCATAGGCCCTGGCGACGAAGTCATCACCACCCCGATCTCGTGGGTGGCGACGTCGAATGTGATTATCGAAGTGGGCGCCACGCCCGTGTTTGCCGATATCGATCCGGTTACGCGCAATATCGACCTGGACAAGCTTGAAGCGGCCATCACGCCTAAAACGCGCGCCATTATCCCGGTCTACCTGGCCGGCCTGCCGGTCGATATGGACCGCCTGTATGCGATCGCTGACAAACATCAGCTGCGCGTGATCGAAGACGCGGCGCAGGCGCTCGGTTCGTCCTGGAACGGCAAGCGCATCGGAGCGTTTGGCGACTTTGTCTCGTTCAGCTTCCAGGCCAACAAGAACATCACCACCGGCGAAGGCGGCGCGCTGGTGCTCAACAGCGAAGCCGAAGCGAAGCTGGCCGAAAAATACCGGCTGCAGGGCGTCACCCGCAGCGGCGTCGACGGCATCGATGTCGACCTGGTGGGCGGCAAATACAATATGAGCGACATCATGGCCGCTATCGGCCTGGGGCAGTTCGCCAATATCGAGGCTATTACCGCGCACCGCCGCGCACTGGCACGCCATTATTTTGACCAGTTCGGCAGCGACTTTGAAGCGGCCAGCGGCGCACAGCTGCCGGTGGCCGACTTTGACAACAGCAACTGGCATTTATTCCAGATCATTCTGCCCGATCTGGGGCCCGATACGCGCGCCAACTTTATGCGCCAGATGGCCGAACTGAACGTGGGCACCGGCTTTCACTATGCGCCGATCCACCTGTTTACGCTGTACCGCGAGCGCGGCTTTACCGAAGGCATGTTCCCGGCAGCCGAAAAGATCGGCCGCCTGACCGTGACCCTGCCGATGTTCTACGCCATGACGCTGGCCGATGTCGAACGCGCCGTGGCGGCCGTCAAATCCATCCTCGTCAAGTGAGGAGCGCCAGATGAAACCTGAAATCTCCGTCATTATTCCGATCTACAACGAACAGGAAGGCCTGGCCAGCCTGTTCGCGCGGCTGTACCCGGCGCTCGATGCGCTGCAGAGCAGCTATGAAATCATCTTTGTCAACGACGGCAGCCGCGACAATTCCGTCAGCATGCTGGCCGAGCAGTTCCGCCAGCGTCCCGATGTGACCCGCGTGATCCTGTTCAACGGCAACTACGGCCAGCATATGGCCATCCTGGCCGGCTTTGAAGCGTCGCGCGGACAGATCATGGTCACGCTCGACGCCGACCTGCAGAACCCGCCCGAAGAAATCGGCAACCTGGTGGCCAAGATGCGCGAAGGCTACGACTATGTCGGCTCGATCCGCCGCAAGCGTCAGGATTCGGCCTGGCGCACGGTCGCCTCAAAAATGATGAACCGCCTGCGCGAGCGCATTACCAATATCAAGATCACCGACCAGGGCAATATGCTGCGCGCCTACGGCCGCAACGTGATCGACCTGGTCAACCAGTGCGGCGAAGTCAATACCTTCGTGCCGGCGCTGGCCTACACGTTTGCACGCAAGCCGACCGAAATCACGGTCGAGCATGAAGAGCGCGCAGCCGGCGAGTCAAAATACTCGCTGTACAGCCTGATCCGCCTCAATTTCGACCTGGTGACCGGCTTTTCGCTGATCCCGCTGCAGATTTTTTCCATGCTGGGCATGATGCTGTCGGCCAGTTCGGCCATTCTGGTGATCTATCTGCTGGCGCGCCGCTTCCTGTTCGGCGCCGAGGCGCAAGGCGTCTTCACGCTGTTTGCCATTGCGTTCTTCTTTATGGGCGTGATCTTGTTTGGCATCGGGCTGGTTGGCGAATATATCGGGCGCATCTTCCAGCAGGTACGCGCACGGCCGCGCTATGTGGTGCAGACCATTTTGCAGGACGGCATGGCCCAGGCTGAAGCGGAAGCGCAGCCCTATGTGCGCCTGGAAAAACGCCAGGTGGCCCGCTGATGCGCGCCGTTGTTTTTGCCTACCATAACGTGGGCGTGCGCTGCCTCAAGGTGCTGCTCGCCGGCGGCGTCGATATTGCGCTGGTGGTCACGCACGAAGACAACCCGCAGGAAGCGATCTGGTTTGAATCGGTGGTGCAGCTGTGCCAGGCTGAAGGCATCGCCTATGTCACGCCGCCGGACGCGCGTTCGCCCGAACTGCTGGCCCAGGTACAGGCAGCGCAGCCCGATGTGCTGTTCAGCTTTTATTACCGCCATATGCTGCCGGCCGACCTGCTCGGTGTCGCCCCTGCCTACAATATGCACGGCTCGCTGTTGCCGCAGTTTCGCGGCCGCGCGCCCGTCAACTGGGCCGTGCTGCATGGCGCCAGCGAGACGGGTGCGACCTTGCATGCCATGACCGTCAAGCCCGACGCCGGCGCCATCGTGGCGCAAACGGCCGTGCCGATCCTGCCTGACGACACCGCGTTCGAGGTGTTCGGCAAGGTGACGGTGGCCGCCGAGCAGACGCTGTGGCGCATCCTGCCGGCGCTGCAGGACGGCACTGCCGCCATGCTGCCGAACGATTTGCGCCAGGGCGGCTACTTTGGCGGACGCAAGCCCGAAGACGGCCGTATCGACTGGACGCTGCCGGCGCAGCAGGTCTACAACCTGCACCGCGCCGTGGCGCCGCCGTATCCGGGCGCTTTTACCGATATCGGCGCTGCGCGCTATGTAATCGGCAAGGCGCGCTTGTCCGGCCATGCGCCGGCCAATCTGCCGCCAGGCCTGGCGGTTATCGATGGCAACATTGTCGGCGTCTGCGGCGACGGGCGCCTGCTGGCCATCAGCGAACTGCTGGCCGGCGACACCCAGGTTTCTGCCACGCAGCTGCAACAACAACTTACCACCTCCTTCAGCACCCACTGATTTTTACCCACGAGAATTTCACATGAAAAAAGTCCTTATCCTTGGCGTTAACGGTTTTATCGGCCACCACCTGTCCAAGCGCATCCTCGAGACCACCGACTGGCACGTCTACGGCATGGATATGAATACGGATCGCATCACCGATCTGCTGGACAATCCCGACTACAAGTCGCGCATGCACTTCTTTGAAGGCGACATCACCATTAACAAGGAATGGGTCGAATACCACGTCAAGAAGTGCGACGTGATCCTGCCGCTGGTGGCCATCGCCACGCCGTCGACCTACGTCAAGCAGCCGCTGCGCGTGTTCGAACTGGACTTCGAAGCCAACCTGCCGATCGTGCGCTCGGCCGCCAAGTACGGCAAGCATCTGGTGTTCCCGTCGACCTCGGAAGTGTATGGCATGTGCCACGACGCCGAATTCGATCCGGAAAACTCGGAACTGATCTGCGGCCCGATCAACAAGCCGCGCTGGATCTATTCGAACGCCAAGCAACTGATGGACCGCGTGATCTGGGGCTACGGCATGGAAGGCCTGAACTTCACGCTGTTCCGCCCGTTCAACTGGATCGGCGCCGGCCTCGATTCGATCCATACGCCAAAAGAAGGTTCCTCGCGCGTGGTCACGCAGTTCTTCGGCCATATCGTGCGCGGCGAGAACATTTCGCTGGTCGACGGCGGCGCACAGAAACGCGCGTTCACGTATATCGACGACGGCATCGACGCGCTGATGCGCATTATCGCCAACAAGAACGGTGTCGCCAGCGGCAAGATCTACAATATCGGCAACCCGGTCAATAACTACTCGATCCGCGACCTGGCTGGCATGATGCTGGAACTGGCTGCCGAATATCCGGAATACGCCGATGGCGCCAAGCGTGTGAGCATTGTCGAAACGAGCTCGGGCGCTTATTATGGCGCCGGTTACCAGGACGTGCAGAACCGTGTACCAAAAATCACCAATACCTGCGAAGAACTGGAATGGGCGCCGACCACCACCATGGCCGACTCCCTGCGCAATATCTTTGATGCCTACCGCAGCCAGGTGGCACAAGCCCAAGCTTTGATGGATTAAATTGAGCAAGCCACTACTGACACTGAAAATCGACGTCGATACCTATCGCGGCACTCGCGAAGGTATGGGCAACCTGGTGCGCATCCTGACGGCGCACCAGGCCAACGCCACCTTTCTGTTCTCGCTGGGCCCCGATCATACGGGCTGGGCATTACGGCGCGCCTTGCGTCCCGGTTTTTTCAGCAAGGTTTCGCGCACGTCGGTAGTGGAGCATTACGGCCTGAAAACGCTGATGTACGGCACCCTGCTGCCGGGGCCGGACATCGGCCAGCGCTGCGCGCCAGAGCTGCGCGCTGTACGCGACGCCGGCTTCGAATGCGGCATCCACACCTGGGACCATACCCTCTGGCAAGACAACGTTGCCCGCCGCAATACCGCCTGGACCATCAAGATGATGCGCAAGGCGGCAGCGCGCTATACGCAGATTTTCGGCGCGGCGCCCCACACGCACGGCGCGGCCGGCTGGCAGATGAATGTCAGCGCGTTTGTCGAGCACGATGAAGTCGGCTACCGCTACGCTTCGGACGGGCGCGCCATGCTCGATGAGCGCGGCGCCATGGTCACGGCGTCCAACGGTCCGCACCGTGTGCGTAATGGAAACACCATCCTGCAATGCGTGCAACTGCCCACCACCCTGCCCACATTGGACGAATTGCTCGGCTGCGAGATCGATGGCAAAATGCTCACAACCGAAAACATTGCCGAGCATATCCTGTCCCTGACGGCGGAAAACCGGCGCGACCATGTTTATACTTTGCACGCAGAACTTGAAGGACAGAAACTTGCCCCCATCTTCGAGCAGTTATTGAAAGGCTGGCAAGCCCAAGGCTACCAGCTTGCTTCGATGGCCGAGTATTACGACAAGATCAAGGAGCTTGATCTGCCCGTCTGCCCGATTACCTGGGACGAACTGCCAGGCCGGTCGGGACGCCTGATCGTGCAGGGCAAAGCTGCCTGAACCCTGTATTGTGGTAACTGGATGCGTTGCCAGTTTAAAACAGCGCTGATGATGACCGTTCAGGAGAGCACCTGTGGCTGATAGCCCATCCCTCGTTAGCATAGCCGACTTCCAGGCCGCCATGACCAGCGGCAAAACCTTCCAGCTGCTGGGCCGCCCGGCCAAGGCCACGGTGCTGTTTTTCTACCCGAAAGACAATACCCCAGGCTGCACCACTGAAAACATGGCGTTTCGTGACGCCTATGAAAAATTCCAGGCAGCCGGCGTGGAAATCTACGGCATCAGCCGCGATTCGCTGCGCTCGCATGAAAGCTTCAAGGCCAAGCTCGAGCTGCCGTTCGAGCTCATTTCCGATCCGGAAGAAAAAGTCTGCCTGCTGTTTAATGTCATGAAGATGAAACAGATGTATGGCAAGACCGTGCGCGGGGTTGAGCGCAGTACGTTTGTGATTGACGCTGATGGCAAATTGGTGAAAGAATGGCGTGGCGTGAAGGTCGCAACTCACGTGGAAGAAGTGCTGGAATTTGTAGCGCGTCTGAACTGATGCGCGTAGCCAGGCTCCAGCAGGCGTCGTTCAACCCGTTGTCCAGTTCATAGTGCACAGTGCCATTTTGAGTCTACGCAGCACACCCACCTCCTCCGCCAGACGGGCTTACCGCCCGTCAACGGCACACTTACCCGGCTTCGCAGCCGGCCAAACGGCAGTTTTGTTATTCTGTCTTAGCGTTATTCCCGCATCGACCCCATGTTGCGCTGCCGAATGCCGGCCGCCCGTGGGCGATTCATTCCAGAAATTTTTTGATTGAGATCCTGATGCCACTGCCAAAAATGCCCAGCAAGCCAGCAACTATTCTGGCTACCCAAGATTACCCTACCGGCGCCACGCCGCTGGTCGCGAAAAACGCGCCGCCCAAGCCGGTAGCAGCACCGATTATTGAAGCGGCGATCGCCGAAGTGAGCAATCCGGTACGCAATGCCGCCACCAAAATCAAGCAAGTTGCCGCCCAGATGGTGGCCAAAGCAGCCGAAGTGCTGGAACCGGCGCCGGTAGCGCCGGTAGCAAGCACCGCCCCGGCAGCACCGGTGGCAAAAGCCAAGCCGGCCGCCAAGGCCAAGGCAAAACAGGCCGAAGCGCCGCATCCAGCCAAGCACAAGCCGGTTGAAGTCCAGCTCAAATCGTCGACAAGCCGCGCCGCCGACCAGCGTGGCGTCACCAAGCTGTTCGTGCTCGACACCAACGTGCTGATGCACGATCCATCGTCGCTGTTCCGCTTTGAAGAGCACGATGTGTATCTGCCGATGATGACATTGGAAGAACTCGACAACCACAAGAAGGGCATGACCGAAGTGGCGCGCAATGCACGCCAGGTCTCGCGCACGCTTGACGCCCTGATCAGCAATACCGACGACGACGCTATCGAGCAAGGCATTGCGCTGTCCAAACTGGGCAACAAGGACGCCAAGGGTCGCCTGTTCTTCCAGACCCGCTTGCAAAACGCCGACCTGCCGGCCGGCCTGCCAGTGGGCAAGGCCGACAACCAGATCCTGGCCGTGGTGCGCTCGCTGGAAGCGGAACAGGCGGGCCGCGCCGTGGTGCTGGTGTCGAAAGACATCAATATGCGCATCAAGGCGCGCGCTTTGGGCCTGCCGGCCGAAGACTATTTCAACGACCATGTGCTGGAAGACACCGACCTGCTCTATTCGGGCATCGTGCAACTGCCAGACGACTTTTGGACCAAACACGGCAAGGACATGGAGTCGTGGCAGGAAAACAAGAACGGCACCAGCGCTACCTTCTACCGCGTGACCGGCCCGTTCATCCCGTCGCTGCTGGTCAACCAGTTCGTCTACCTGGAGCCGAACAACGGCGAAGCGTCGTTCTACGGCCAGGTCAAGCAGATCAACGGCAAGACGGCCGTGCTGCAAACGCTGCGCGACTTCAGCCACAACAAGAACAATGTGTGGGGCGTGACGGCGCGCAACCGCGAGCAGAACTTTGCGCTGAACCTCTTGATGAATCCGGAGTGCGACTTCGTCACCCTGCTGGGCCAGGCCGGTACCGGCAAGACCCTGCTGGCGCTGGCCGCCGGCCTGGCGCAGGTGCTGGAAACCAAGCTGTACAACGAAATCATCGTTACCCGCGTCACCGTGCCAGTGGGCGAAGACATCGGTTTCCTGCCGGGTACGGAAGAAGAAAAAATGTCGCCATGGATGGGTGCCTTTGACGACAACCTCGAAGTGCTCAACAAGTCCGATTCGGACGGAGGCGAATGGGGCCGTGCGGCAACCCAGGACCTGATCCGTTCGCGCATCAAGATCAAGTCGCTCAACTTCATGCGCGGACGCACGTTTGTCAACAAGTTCCTGATCATCGACGAAGCGCAGAATCTGACGCCGAAACAGGTCAAGACGCTGGTCACGCGCGCCGGCCCCGGCACCAAGATCCTGTGCCTGGGCAATATCGCACAGATCGACACGCCGTACCTGACCGAAGGCTCCAGCGGCCTGACCTACGTGGTCGACCGCTTCAAGGGCTGGGCCCACAGCGGCCACGTCACCCTGGCGCGCGGCGAGCGTTCGCGCCTGGCAGACCACGCCAGCGACGTACTGTAAGTTTTAGCGGGCAGCACCGAGCTGCCCCGATATCGAAAGCCCCGTCTGCAGTCATGCAGGCGGGGCTTTTTTCTTGCGCAGCCAACTGTGAGATGGGGTTGCGATGCCATATGCTTTAATGACATTTTTCCTTACTGATATTGTTGATGCCGACCATCATTTACTGGCTGCTGGCCACTGCACTGTTCATGCTGCTGCATGTTTCCATTATGGCGCTGTGCGCCACCATGCTGGGCATTGGCATACGCAGCCTGCGCTACGGCATCGGCCCGACTTTACTCACCATCGGCAAGGTCGACATCGGTTTGCTGCCGTTTGCCGGCAATGTAGTGCTGAAAGATACGCGCGAACAGCAGGTGTTCGAGGACGATCCGGGGCGCGACTTCTACAACGAGCAGCCGCTGTGGAAGCAGATTGCCGTCCCCGCCAGCGGCGTAGCGGTATTGCTGGCACTGACGCCCGGCGTACTGGGCACACAAGGGGTACCAGGATGGCAGGCGTTCACCTCGGCTTTTGCTCAGATTTTTCAAGGCGCACTGGCGCCGCTCGGCACCGCCCAGCAACTGCTGGCCGACGGTGAGGTGTTTGCCCGTTCGCACGATTTCGTCGCCGTGTTTGCGCTGGTGGCGCTCAAGCTGTGCGCGCTGAACCTGCTGCCTTTTGGCGGCATGAATGGCGGCCAGATCATGCTGGCGCTGGCGCGTGGCGGCAAGCCCTACGCAGCATGGGAAGAAAAGGCGGCGCAATGGCTGCTGCTGCCCGGCCTCGCCATTGTGCTGTCGTGGCTGCTTGCACTGGGCTGGTACTGCTGGAGCACCATCGGCGCACAATCATGAGGCAGACAACTTTGCGCCGCAGCCTGTGGCTCTGCACACTGTATTGCCTGCTGTGCCTGTTCTGTCCGGACGCGGCTGTCGCAAAGGCAGCGCCAGCGCTGCCAGTCCTGCAAGCGCATATGAACGACTATGCCCATGTGCTGCCTGCGCGCGGCACGGCCATCGAAGCCCAGCTCAAAGCGTTCGAGGCACAGACCGGGCATCAGGTGTATGTGCTGACTGTCGACAGCCTCGGCGACGAGCCGTCAATCGAAGCGTACGCGCTGGCAGTATTCGAACACTGGCAACCTGGCCGCAAGGGCCGCGATGACGGCGCCCTGCTGGTCGTTGCCACCGGCGAGCGCAAGATGCGCATTGAAAGCGGCTATGGGCTCGAAGACAGGCTGACCGACCTGGAAAGCGCGCGCATCATACGAGAGGTGATGGCGCCGCGCTTCCAGCAGGGCGATATGGAAGGCGGTGTCGCCGATGGCGTCAATGCCATGCTGACGGTGATTGCAGGCAAGGCGCCCGCCAGCGAGCCGGCCAGCGCCAGCCAGGGTTCTGCCGGCAAGCCGGAAAACCCCGGCGCAAAATGGGTGGTGCTGGGCCTGGCGGGCTTTTTCCTGCTGTTTGGCTTGGGCATGCTGCTGTTTGCCGGAGTGTTTGGCCTGCTGGCCAGCGTGGCCGTGGCCGCTGGCGTGGTGATGGCCACATCGGGCGACTGGCGCGGGTGGTTGGGTGCGGTTGCTCTGGTGCTGGTCTGGCTGTGGCTGCGCTGGCGCCTGGTGGCCGCCAACGTACGCAAATACCATTTGCCCAAGGCGCGCAGCAAAACGCTGGCCTGGCTCAAGGTGCTGCTGTTTTCGATCGGATTTGCGCGCGGCGGGCCGCAGCGCAAGCGCAAAGGCGGCAACCGTGACCGCGATGACAGCAGCAGCGGCAGCAACAATGGAAGCAGCGACAGCAGCGATTCCAATAGCAGCACCAGCGGTGGTGGCCGTTCGGGCGGAGGTGGCGCCTCTGGCTCCTGGTAAGCCGGGGTTTTGCCTGGCCTGAACCGCTGTTGAGCAGTCCAGGCCAGGCCGCACTTCATGCAGGTCAGCCCACCAGCACCAGCTTGCGGTTGACGAACTCCATAATGCCGAGGTCTGACAGCTCACGGCCATAGCCAGAGTTTTTCACGCCGCCAAATGGCAGGTCCGGTGCGGTCACCGCTGGCGAGTTGATAAACACCATGCCGGTCTCAATCTGGCTGGCCAGCTTCTTGCCGCGCGCGACGTCTGCGGTGATGATGGTGCCGCCCAGGCCGAATGGCGAATCATTGGCCAGCGTGATGGCTTCGTTCTCGTCCTTGACGCGGAAAATCATCGCCACGGGCGCAAAGAACTCCTGGTAGTAGACAGGATTGTCCGGCTTGACGTCGGCCAGGATGGTCGGCTCCATGAAGTAGCCCTTGCGCTCGGCCCGCTTGCCACCGAGCAGCACCCTGGCGCCGCCTTCGACCGCCTGGCCCACTTGCTTGACGGCCAGTTCCAGCGCCGACAGGCTAGACAGCGGCGCCAGCGTGGTCGACTCCTGCATCGGGTCGCCCGGCACCAGTTTGGCCAGCTCGGCCTGGAAGCGTTCGACAAACGTGTCGGCGATGCTTTCCTGCAAAATAAAGCGTTTGGAACCATCGCATACCTGGCCCGAATTCTGGATACGGCCAATCACGGCCAGCTTTACGGCCAGGTCCATATCGGCGTCGTCCAGCACGATAAAGGCGTCGCTGCCGCCCAGCTCCATGGTGGTTTTCTTGAGGGACTTGCCCGCTGAAGCAGCCACGGAAGCGCCGGCGCGCTCGCTGCCGGTCAGCGCCACGCCCTGCACGCGCGGGTCGGCAATCGCGGTAGCCACTTGCTCACTGGAAATAAACACATTGGTGTACGCGCCTTCGGGTGCGCCTGCGTCCAGGAACAGCTTTTCAAATGCCAGCGCGCACTGCGGCACGTTCGAGGCGTGCTTGACCACCAGCGTATTGCCGGCCATCAGGTTCGGGCCGGCCACGCGCGCCAGCTGGTAGTACGGAAAGTTCCATGGCTCGACGCAGAAGATCACGCCCAGCGGTGCGATTTCCACACTGGCCTCGCCGCGTTTGACGTCGAGTTTTTTCGGTGCCAGGAACTGTTCGGCATGGTCTGCGTAGTAGTCGAGAATCTTGACGCATAGCGACACTTCCTGCTGCGCTTCCTTGAACAGCTTGCCCATTTCCAGCGTAATCAGCCTGGCGAAATCATCGCGCTGCTCCTTGAGCAGGGCGGCTGCCTTTTTGACGATGGTCTGGCGCTCGGCAAAACTGCGCTGGCGCCAGTCCTGCTGGAACAGCCTGTGCGCGGTATCGAGCACTTTGTCGAGCTGCGCATCGCTGTGCGCATCAAAGGTTTTGACGACTTCTTCGTTGTAGGGATTGGTAGTCTTGTAGCTCATGTACGATCCTTTTCAAAGTGCTACGGTAGCCTTTCCCGGCATGGGAAAGCCAGCGTAGGGCAATCAGTATGCTGCGTGGCAGCGAACGCAACCGTGCGGGGACGTACATACTCCCAGGCATCACCGGCAGAGATTTTCTTCAAAGAGCAAGAGTTGGGGTAAAGTGGTGTCCCGAACACAAGGCGGCGATACGCTGCCGCAGATCGATGAACGCATTGAGTCCTGGCAAACAACGCTCACTGATGGCCCGTCTCGCGCTGGGCGCCATCGTCCTGTATCAGCGCTACCTGTCGCCGGTAAAAGGCTTTTCCTGCGCGTATCGCGTCTTGACCGGCCGCGACAGCTGCTCGGCTTACGGCTATCGCGTGATTGCACGCCATGGCCTGCGGCGCGGGACCAGCCTGCTGCAGCGGCGCCTTCAGGCCTGTGGCGAACAGCATCAATTGCATCTGGCGCGAGAGCAGGCTCCACGGCGCATGACAGCCCGGCACCGCGCCCAGGCTGGCGACTGTGCCTGCGACCTGCCGTGCGATTTGCCTGGCGCCGACTGCCTCAGCAACGCCTGCGATGCAAGCGACGTACTGGAATGCTGCGACTGGCCGGCACGCAAGAAGAAAAACGGTCAAAGCTGAAACCGCTAATTTAAATCACAAATAAAATATACATTCATAAAGTGAATAACGGGCATCGACAATATGAATTGGCCGGCGGCACCAGCGCCGCCTATACTGCTGCCCTCTTCCCACCACGGTCTGTCATGTCCATTCACCCTGGCGCGCTACCCCACCGCGCTTGCAACACCCTGGCTTCCCGCAACACCATCGAGTCACCTACTGGAGAGCGCCATGATCGTGCGTGACCGTCCCTCCGCGCTCAAGCTGTTTTTGATCGTGCGCGGTTCCATCCTGCCGCGCATCCGCGTGACCCTGATCGCCAATACCGTCTTTGCCGCGCTCGTGGCCTGGTATCACGGCACCATGTTCGATCACAAGGTGATCCTGACCACGATACCATTTACCCTGATCGGCCTGCCGCTGGCGATCTTCCTGGGCTTTCGCAATACCGCCGCTTACGACCGTTATTGGGAGGGGCGCAAGCTGTGGGGCGAACTGGTGCTGCGCAGCCGCAACCTGTCGCGCCAGTGCCAGACCATGATCAGCAGCGATGTGCCGGCCCGCGCCAGCCTGGGGCTGGCCGATGTGCGCGTGCGCATGGTGTGCCGCACCATCGCCTTTTGCCATGCGCTGCGCCAGCAGCTGCGCGACCAGCGCGAGCCGGCCGACCTGCAATCGCTGCTGCGTCCCGATGAATGGGCGGCGGCCTGCAACGCATCGAATCCGTCGGACTATCTGATGCAGCAGATGGGCCACGACCTGGCCCAGTGCGTGAAGCAGGGCCGCATCGACACCATTCTGGCGGTCCAGCTCGACAACTCGATCTCGGCCATGGTCGGCGCTGGCGCCTCGTGCGAGCGCATCCGCAATACGCCGATTCCGTTCTCGTACTCGCTGCTGCTGCACCGCACCGCCTACCTGTATTGCTTTTTGCTGCCGTTCGGCCTGGTCGATTCGATCGGTTTCATGACGCCGTTCGTGGTAGCCATCGTCGCCTACACCTTCTTTGGCCTCGATGCGCTGGGCGATGAAATCGAAGAACCGTTCGGCGAGGACGCTAACGACCTGCCGCTCAGCGCCATGTGCCGCGCGATTGAGATCAACTTGCGCGAATCGCTGCAGGATGAAAACTTGCCTGCGCCCATCAAGCCGCATGACTATCTGCTAACCTGAGTGGTGCCGCGCACATTGCGCGGCATCGCTGCTTGACCTTCCCATGATGGCAAGGACTACAGTCATCCCATCGTCAACAGGAGGAACTTGCCATGTACCAGTTACAAGTTGAAAACATGACCTGCGGCCATTGCGTCAAAGCCGTTACCCAAGCCGTGCAAACGGTCGATCCGCAAGCGCAGGTGCAAATCGAGCTGGCCGACAAAAGCGTCAAGGTCGGCACCGACAAGGGGCTCGACGCCATCCGCGATGCGATCGAGGAAGCAGGCTACCCGGTCTCGGCTGCCCAGCCGCAGTAAGAGCGGCGCCGGCATTATCCATCGAGTTCCGGATAGTGCCGGAAGATGCCTTCTTCACTGAACGGCAGACGCCGTTTCGAGCGCAGGTAGCGCGCAATATTGGGCCGTGCCGCCACGCTGTCGTGCAGCGCGTTCAGGGCGCCATAGCGTGGCGCCAGGCGCGCCATCGCCTGCGGAAACGCATAGTTCAGACCCGCCATCATCTGGAACAGCGACAGGTCGCCATAGCTCAACTTGCTACCCACCAGAAAGCCGCCACGACCGCGGTTGTTCTGCAGGACCTGGGTAAAATAATCGAGAAACTTGGGCAGGCGGTGCGTGCGAAAGTCGTCAGCGCGCAAGGCCGCTGCCGCTTTTTGCTGTTCGTAATACTGGCCGATTGCCAGCGGATGATGCGTGTCATGCACTTCCGCCACCCAGTCGGCGATGGTCAGCTGCAACTGGTTGAGCCATAGCCGGCCGCTTTCCGTGCGCGGCGCCAGGCCCAGTTGCTTGCCCAGATAAAACAGGATATTGGTGCTCTGGCCGATCAGCAAGTCGCCATGACCCAGTACGGGCGGCGCATAGGCCGCCTGCGGCGTCTGCGCCCCGTCGATGGTGGCCAGCATGGCCGGCATGCCCGTTTTGGGCTGGCGCGCCACGTCCTGATAGGCAACGCCCGCTTCTTCCAGCGCCAGCCGCACGAACTCGCCACGGCCCTGGATGGTGGGCCAGTAGTACAGCAGATACGGTGCATCCATGCGTCTCTCCTTGAATAGTTCTAGTCCAGGCTGAGCAGATAGGCCGCCATATCGCGCGCGTCGTCGGCGTCCACGCCCAGGTTCGGCATGGCCGTGTGCACCTTGACCGACTGCGGGTCGCGTATCCATTGCTGCAGATGTTCAGGCGTATTGGGCAAGCGCCCGGCCAGATAGCGCCGCTTTGCCAGCTGATCGAGTGGCGGCCCGACCAGTACTTGCGAGCCAGTAATGCCCGGTATCAGATGGCAGGCCTGGCAGGCAAACTGCGTCAATGCGACCTTGCCGCGCGCAATGCTGTTGCCATCGAACGGCGCGCGGCCGGCTGTAGTCTGTGGCAGCTGGGCAATCTGCGGCGCCTGCGCCTGCAACTGCGCGTAGTCCTGCGCACCCAGCTGTGGCAAATGGCCGAGAAACGCCACCAGCGACCATAGCTGTGCTTCGCTGAGGTGATGGCCCCAGGCCGGCATGCCGCTCATCTTGATGCCGTGGCGCGTAATCCAGTACAGCTCGTTGGGCTGCCAGCGCTTGGCTGCATCAACCAGTGGCCCGGGAATCGGCTGCATGCTCTGGCCGATGGCCGCCTGCGCCACGCCGGGCGCGCCGTGGCATTGCACGCAGTGCTGGCGGTACAGCGCTGCGCCGGCCAGCAACCGGGCCTTTGCTTCGCTGGCCGGCAGCGCCTGCGGCACGCGCACCTCGCGCGCATGGTGGCGTACCGACTCGTGCATGCCCTGCTCCAGCACGCTGTAGACGGGTTGCCAGTGCTGGCGCGTGGCGCCGATGTTGTACCAGCCGCTTTTCAGCACCAGTACACCCACGCCGGCACCTGCCAGCGCGCAGGCCAGCAATGTGGCAATCACGGTGCGAACGATCAGGGCGCGGCGTGCTGTCATCGGGCGATTCCTTATGCGTGGCAATGATCTGGCCGGCAAGGTGTTCTATTGAACATAGCGAAATAAAACCTTTGCCGTATTATAAAGATTCGTCAGTTTTGAGCAGGAAGCAATCGTGCGCATGCCCAGACTCCCTCGCCAGACACCGCCCCTGCAAGCCTGCTGTTTGCTCGGCTGCCTGCTGCTGGGCGCCTGCGACAGCCGCGACGAACCAACGCCGCCCGCCGCCCCTGCCGCGCTCGGCAACCCGCAGCAGGGCCTGCGCCTGCTGGCGCAGTTCCAGTGCGGGGCCTGCCACCAGATTCCCGGCGTGCCGGCCGCGCGCAGCCTGGTCGGCCCGTCGCTGGCGCACCTGGCGCAGCAAAGCTATATTGCCGGGCAGTTTCCCAACCAGCCAGAGGTGCTGGTGCGCTGGATCGTCGATCCGCCGGCCATGCAGCCCGCCACGCTGATGCCGGCCATGGGGGTGTCCGAGCAACAGGCGCATGATATGGCCGCCTATCTTTATTCGCTGCCATGAGCATGCCTGCCTTCATGCAATCGGCACTGCATCCGGCCGGTGCCGACGCGGCCGTAATCCACAGCCTGACGTGGCTGCTGATCATCGGCGCCACGGTAATACTGGCCGGCATGATGCTGCTGCTGGCGCTGGCCATGCGCCAACGCAGCCAGGGCAAACCGATCAGGCCGCTGCGCTGGCTGATTGGCGGCGGCGTGCTGCTGCCGCTGGTGGTGCTGTCGGCGCTGCTGGCGTGGAGCACGCTGCAAAGCGCCTGGCTGACGCGCCCGTCGTCGCAGCATGCGCTGAAAATTGCCGTGACCGCCAAGATGTGGTGGTGGGAAGTACGCTATA
This sequence comes from Janthinobacterium aquaticum, assembly GCF_009208565.1. Classification (GTDB taxonomy): domain Bacteria; phylum Pseudomonadota; class Gammaproteobacteria; order Burkholderiales; family Burkholderiaceae_D; genus Janthinobacterium. The sequence goes on from NZ_WFLK01000010.1 coordinate 21,012, forward strand.
CCGACCCGGCAGGCGGCCCCGATATCGTGCTGGCCAATGAAATTCGCCTGCCGGCCGGACAAAGCGCCTACCTGGGCTTGAGCAGTACCGATGTGATTCACAGCTTCTGGGTGCCGGCGCTGGCCGGCAAGGTCGACATGCTGCCGGGCCGCCTGCATGGCCTGACGGTACGCGCCGACACCCCTGGCATCTACCGCGGCCAGTGTGCCGAGTACTGCGGCCAGCAGCATGCACGCATGGCGCTGCATGTGGTGGTGCAAACGCCTGAGGAATTCAAAGCCTGGCTGGCACGGCAGGCGCAGCCTGGCGCCACGCCTGCGTCAAACCAGGCGCTGCGCGGGCGCAACGCCTTCGTTGCCCATCGCTGCACCGCCTGCCACACCGTGCGCGGCCTGACTACACCAGCCCCACAGGAAACACTGGGCCCGGACCTGACCCATGTCGGCAGCCGCCTGTATCTGGGCGCCGGTACGCTGCGCAATACGCGCGGCGCGCTGGCCGGCTGGATTGCCGATCCGCATGCCAGCAAACCGGGCGTGCGCATGCCCGCTGCCGGTGATATCGACGGCGCTACCCTGGCCGATATTGCCGCCTACCTGGAGCAACTGCAATGACCGACGCCCTGCCCAGCTCGCTGCCACGGCCGCCCGACGAGCTGGCGCGGCTCGAACGCGTGTGGCGCACGCCGACCGGCTGGCGCTTTTTCACCACCGTCAATAACAACAATATCGGCCTGCTGTATATCGGCACGGCGCTGCTGTTTTTCGTGCTGGCAGGAATTTTGGGCCTGCTGATCCGCTGGCAACTGGCCGTGCCGGAAAACACCGCCATTTCCGCCGGCACCTATAACCAGATCTTTACCATGCATGGCACGGTGATGATGTTTCTGTTTGCCATACCGGTGGTCGAGGCGGTGGCCGTGTATCTGCTGCCAGGCATGCTGGGCGCGCGCGACCTGCCATTCCCACGCCTGTCGGCCTATGCGTTCTGGGCCTATGCGGTCGGCGGCCTGGGCTTTTTTACCAGCCTGTTCTGGGGACTGGCGCCCGACGGCGGCTGGTTCATGTATCCGCCGCTGACGGGCAAGGAATATTCACCCGGCCTGAATGCCGACTTCTGGCTGCTCGGGATCGGCTTTATTGAAATTTCGGCCATTGCCGGCGCCATCGAACTGATCGTCGGCATCCTGTACACGCGCGCGCCCGGCATGAGCCTGTCGAAAATGCCGGTCTATGCGTGGGCCATGCTGGTGGTGGGCGTGATGATCGTGTTTGCCTTTCCGGCCGTGATTGCCGGCACCACGCTGCTGGAAATGGAGCGCGCCTTCGACTGGCCGTTCTTTATCGTCGAGCGCGGCGGCGATCCGCTGCTGTGGCAGCATCTGTTCTGGTTTTTCGGCCACCCCGAGGTCTACATTATTTTCCTGCCCGCTGCCGGCATGGTCTCGACCATGATTCCCACGCTGGCAGGCACGCCTCTGGTCGGGCACCGCTCCATCGTGGCCGCCCTGGTGGGCGTGGGCTTTTTCAGCTTTGCGCTGTGGGCCCACCATATGCTGACGGCCGGCCTGGGGGTGCTGGAAATGAGCCTGGTGTCGGCGGCCAGCATGGCGGTGGCCATTCCAACCGGGGTGCAGGTCTTTGCCTGGATTGCGACCTTGTGGCGCGGCCGTGCGTCGGCAGCGGCTGCACCTACTTTGTTTCTGCTGGGTTTTATGTTTATCTTCGTGCTGGGCGGGCTGACCGGTGTGATGGTGGCCGTGCTGCCGTTCGACTGGCAGGCGCACGATACCTATTTCATCGTGGCCCATTTGCACTATGTGCTGATCGGCGGCATGGTGTTTCCGCTGTTTGCCGGCCTGTATTACTGGCTGCCGCTGGTCAACGGCCATCGCCTGTCCGAGCGCTGCGCGCGCTGGGTGTTCGGCCTGATGTTCGGTGGCTTTAACCTGGCGTTTTTCCCGATGCATATCACGGGGCTGATGGGCATGCCGCGCCGCGTCTACACCTACCCGGCTGATATGGGCTGGAACGGCCTGAACCTGGCGTCCTCGATCGGCGCGCTGATCCTGGCGCTGGGCATCGTGCTGTTTTTTATCGACCTGGTGCGCACCCTGCGCCGGCCAGCGCAGGCGCACGGCAATCCCTGGCGCGCCGCCACGCTGGAATGGCTGCCGATGGAAGACTATGCGGTACGCAGCATACCCGACATCACTTCCCGCCATCCACTGTGGGAGCAGCCCAACCTGCCCGAAGAGGTCGCCGCTGGCCGGCATTGGCTGCCCGGCACCGTGACCGGCCTGCGCGAGACAATTATCACCAGCCCCGTCCAGGCACGCCCGCTGTACCTGCAGATTTTGCCTGGCGACAGCGTCTGGCCGCTGCTGGCCGCACTGGGCACGGCCGGCTTTTTCCTGCTGCTGACGATACAGCAGACGCTGCTGGCTTGGGCTTGCGGCATTACCGCCATCGTCTCCATCGTGGCCTGGATGTGGCAGTCCGACAGCACGCCGCCACAGGCCACGGCGCAGGTATCGGACACGCTGACCCTGCCGGTCGGCATCACCGGCCCGGCCTCGCATTCGTGGTGCGCCACCATCATCATGCTGGTGGTGGACGCCAGCATCTTTGCCGCCTTTGCGTTTGCGCATATCCATAGCGCCATGGCCTTGCAGATCTGTCCCCCGCCGGGCGCACGCCTGCCGGCGCCGCTGTGGCCGTGGGCTGCCTGCCTGCTGATGCTGGGCGGCTCCTTGCTGATGCTGTGGGCGCGCCGCCTGCAACTGCAGCACCGGCAGGCGCTGCTGCGCGTAGCCATCGTCTTGGCGCTGCTATGCCTGCTGGCCGGCTTTGGCCTGACCTGGTACAGCCAGGCGCAGGCAGGATTATCGCCCACGGCCAGCGCCTGGGCTGCCACCGTGGCCGCCCTGCTCGCCTACCAGGGGTTTCATGTTGCGGTACTGGTATTGGTGGCGCTGTTTCTGTGCGCGCGCTCGTGGACCGGGCGCCTGTTGCCGCAGCACCGCGTCACACTCGACAACTGCAGCCTGCTGTGGCACGCCACGGCCCTGCAGGGCGTGGTCGGCATCGCCATCGTGCACCTGATGCCATCACTGATGGGCTAAAGGACAGCCATGCGCGCACAAGACCGTTTCTTCCGACTGATGCTGCAGCCATCGCTGCCGCTGCTGATCTGGGGCGTGCACTTTTTCTTCTGTTATTTTTTTGCTGCCGAAGAGGATCGTTTCGGCCAGCCAGCCCTGGCGTGGATACTGGCGCTGGCCTCGCTGCTGGCGCTGGCGATCCTGGCGCTGCTGTGCTGGCGCGCGCTACGCCGTTTGCATGCGGGCGCCCAGATCAGCCTGCTCGACTGGGCCACCGCGGCCTGCGCGCTGCTGGCGGCTGTGGGCGTGCTGCTGACGTGCCTGCCGATGCTGTTGCTGGGGTGATCAGGCTCAGCTGCAGCAGCTTTTGCCCGCTGGGCGCTGGCCGGTCGCCAGTCCCAGATCCTGCAGGATCGGGCAATCGGGCTGGCCGTCGCCGTGGCAGGAGCCGGCCAGCTGAGTGAGGGTGTCGCGCATGGCGGTCAGTTCGGCAATGCGCGCGTTGAGCTCGGCCACATGGGCCAGCGCGATACTTTTTACGTCGGCGCTGGCGCGCTGGTCGTTCTGCCACAGCGACAGCAGCTCGCGGATCTGCTCGAGCGAAAAACCGAGCGTGCGCGAGCGCTTGATAAAGTGCAGTGCGTGCAGGTCCGGCGGCGTGTAGATGCGGTAGCCGGCGTCGCTGCGCGCACTTGGCTTCAACAGGTTGATGCTTTCATAGTAGCGTATCATTTTTGCCGAGACACCCGTCTCGCTTGCTGCCTGGCCGATATTCATGTTTGCGTATCCTTTGTATGGCTGCTTCGCGCCGTCCAGCGCCGCAGCAGCAGGGCATTGCTGATCACGCTGACCGAACTGAACGCCATGGCTGCGCCCGCCACCATCGGGTTCAGCAGGCCGAACGCCGCCAGCGGAATGCCGATCAGGTTGTAGATAAATGCCCAGAACAGATTCTGCCGTATCTTGCGATAGGTGCGGCGCGAGATATCGATGGCGTCCGCCACCAGCGCCGGGTCGCCGCGCATCAGCGTCACGCCGGCCGCATGCATGGCCACATCGGTGCCGGTCGCCATGGCCATGCCGACATCGGCTGCCGCCAGCGCCGGCGCATCGTTGATGCCGTCGCCCACCATGGCCACTGTCGCACCCGCCGCCTTCAAGGCTGCAATAGTAGCGGTTTTATCGGCAGGCAGCATTTTGGCCGCCACCTTGCCAATGCCCAGCAGCTTACCTACCGCATCGGCGCTGCCCTGGTTGTCGCCGGTCAGCATGACCGTCTGCATGCCCAGCGCATGCAGACGCGTGATGGCGTCGCGTGCACCCGGCTTGAGCTGGTCGCTGAAAGCAAACAGGCCCAGCAACTGGGTGCCGTCGACCAGCCAGGAAATGGTGTTGCCTTCGCCCTCCAGCGCCTGCGCGCGCGCGGCCAGCGGCGCCAGGTCCACGCCGGCTTCCTGCATCATGCGGCTGCTGCCCAGCTTGAGATCAAGACCGTCTACCTGCGCTGTCAGGCCACGCCCGGGCAAGGCCGACAGCTTGCTGGTCGGCAGCAAGGTCAACTGGCGTGCGCTGGCCGCTTCCAGCACCGCGCGCGCCAGGCTGTGTTCGCTACCGTGCTGCACGCTGGCCGCCAGTTGCAGCAGGCGCACCTCGGTTACGCCATGCGCTTGCAATGCCGACAGCGTGGGCTTGCCGGCCGTCAAGGTGCCGGTCTTGTCGAATACCACCGTGGTGACGGCGTGCGCCACTTCGAGCGCCTGGGCGTCCTTGATCAGGATGCCATAGCGCGCCGCCACGCCGGTGCCGGCCATGATCGCCGTCGGCGTAGCCAGCCCCAGCGCGCACGGGCAGGCAATTACGAGCACGGCCACCGCATTGATGATGGCCGTTTCCAGCTGGCCATTGACGATCCACCAGCCCAGGAGGGTCAGCAACGCCAGCAGCAGCACTACCGGCACGAAGATGGCGCTGACACGGTCGACCAGATGCTGGATCGGCGCCTTGGCGGCCTGCGCGTCCTCCACCAGACGGATAATGCGCGCCAGCGTGGTTTCACCGCCCACGGCCAGCGTGCGCACCAGCAGCAGGCCATCGGCGTTGATGGCGCCGCCGGTCACCTTGTCGCCCGGATGCTTGTCGACCGGCAGGCTTTCACCGGTGATCAGCGACTCGTTGACCTGGCTGGCGCCTTCCACCACTTCGCCGTCGACCGCCACCCGCTCGCCCGGGCGCACCACCACCAGCTCGCCAACTTTGATCTGGCCGACCGGCACATCGTGCTCGACGCCATCGCGCCGCACGCGCGCCGATTCCGGCCGCAGCTGTTGCAGTGCGCGGATGGCCGAGGCGGTCTGGCGCTTGGCGCGGCCTTCCAGCCATTTGCCCAGCAGCACTAGCGTAATGACTACTGCCGACGCTTCAAAATACAGATGCGGCAAAAGGCTGCCAGGCGCCAGCCAGTGCTGCGCCAGCTGATACAGCGACAAGCCATAGGCGGCGCTGGTGCCCAGCGCCACCAGCACATCCATATTGCCGCTGCCGGCGCGCACGGCTTTCCAGCCCGCCCGGTAGAACCGCGCGCCCAGGTAGAACTGCACTGGCGTGGCCAGCAACCACTGCCAGCCGCCAGGCAGCATCCAGTGCACACCCAGCCATTCGAGCAGCATGGGCAGCATCAGCGGCAGCGACAGGGCGGCGGCAAGCACCACTTTCCAGCCGTCATGGTGCGGGGCCGGCGCTGCTACGGCGCCCTGTTGCGGCACGCTGGCCTGGTAGCCGGCGGCGTCGATGGCGGCCAGCAAGGTTGCCACCTCGACCTTGCTGACGGTGACACGCGCGCTTTCGGTGGCCAGGTTGACGCTGGCCGCCAGCACGCCGGGCACCTTGAGCAGGGCTTTTTCAACCCGCCCCACGCAAGAAGCGCAGGTCATGTCGGCAACGTTAAGCGTGATGTCGGTGCTGGCCAGCGCATAGCCGGCTTTTTCCACTGCCGCCTGCACGGCAGCGGCGGCAATCGGCCGGTCGGCGCTGATGTTGGCGGTATCGGTTGCCAGGTTGATGCTGGCCTGCGTGACGCCGGGCAGCCCGGCCAGCGCCTTTTCCACACGCGCCGCGCACGAGGCGCAGCTCATGCCGTCAACCACGACCGAGAGTGTAAAGGCAGATTGGGGAGTGGCAGCTTGCATGGCGCGTATCCTGTAGACGAGGCAACAGTCTACAGGATCAGCCATCCCATGATGGGAAGGTCAAGCGGCCTGTCAGCGTACTTCGCAGTCGACCGTATTGAGGTCTTTCGTGGGCTCGGTGCCCTGCGGGGCTGTCATGCTGTTGAAGGACGGCGACGGCGTAAATTGCATGCCGGGATCGGTCGGCAGCTTCACTGGCGGCCGGACAAACGACGGCGCAAAGCCGAACTGGCCTGCATCTACCGTGGCTTTGCCCGCAGGATTGACCATCTCGATGCCGCCTTCGGACACTGCCGTATACAAGCCGCCAGGCCTGACATCGGGTCCATTGGCAGTATTGGCAGCGTTCGGCGGGGGCACCATCTCGGCCACAAAATTCGTACCGCGTATGCCGATGGTTGCCGCCGGCGTCTTCAGTGAAAACTTCTCCTTGCTGCGCTTGCCCAGCAGGCCACTGATCGAGCGCAGGCCACCCTTGACGAGGTTGAAGCTGGCCTGGTCGCCAGCAGCCTGCTCGGCCTGGTAGGCAAACTTTTCGATGACAAACGTGGTGCCGGGCTTGAGCGTCATTTCACTGTTATCGATAAACTTCACCAGCGCATAGGTGCTCTTTTCGGTCATCAGCGTGTCGCCTTCCTCGACTTCGGACTTGATTGCCAGCACCTTGATCTTGCCGTCGGCTTTCTTGGCCATCATCGGCCCGCTCAACTGCATGACCGTGCCAGCCAGTTGCGCCGCTGCCGCATGCCAGCTCACGCCCATCAGCGCCAGCCACAGGCAAGCCTGGGCCAGGATCGCCTTAATTGCAGTAGGTTTTTTGTATGCCATTTTTTTTACCATCTGATTTTTGTTCCGGCTTGACGGAAACCAGCAGCGCGTCGCCGTTGTTGTAACTGCTGCCGCCGGCATTGGCAGGCGAATATTGCTCCGTCACTGCCGCCAGGTAGTTCTTTGCTGTATCGAGCAGGGACGACGGCACGTCGGCCACCGCATTCTGGCGCACGATCACCGAATCGGGCACGCTGACCCTGCCGTTCGGCGCCAGCAGCGACAAGGACGCGCCTCGGGTATTGATGCGCACATCGGTCAGCGCCGTCAGGTCGCCATTTTGCGCCAGCACCGCCACGGCGCCGGCGGCCTGCACATCCATGGTCGAGGCGCCATTCATCAGCACGCTGCGCGCGGCCGTCATGGTCAGCCTGTTGCCGGCGTTTAAGGCGGCCGCACCGTCGAGCGTGATATCGGTGCCGGCCGTCACGCTGAGATCGCGTACGGCATTGACGCGCGCATCGCTGCCGAACGCCACCTCGGTACTGGCGTCGAGGCCGATATCGTTGCCGCTGATAACGCCCTGCACATGCACGGGACTGTGCGCGCTCAGGCTGACATTGCCGCCGTTGGCATTGATCGCATGGCTTTCAATGCCGCCCTGGTTGTCGATCACGATATTGCCGGCGCCCGTCGTCAGGCTGCCAAGCACCAGTTGCGCAGGTCGCGTGCTGTTGATCAGCGTAATGCCGCCGGCGCCGCTATTGCTGGCGGTAAAGCTGCGCACCTGGTTGCCCGTGTTGCTCAGCAGCGTGCCGCTTTGCGACTGCGTCGTGAGGGCGTTGGCCACGATGGCGCCGCTCTGGCTGATCTGGCCGCCGCTGGCGTTCAGGCTGATGCTGTTGCCGGACAAGCCAGCCACGCGCAGGTCGCCGCTGGCCTGGTTGATGGCCAGGTTGCCGTTCAGATTGATGGCGCCCGCCAACTGGTTAAAACTATTGGCCACCAGCAAGTTGCCGCTGCCAGCGAGCAGACCGCCGCTTTGCACATAGCTGCCAACGGACAGCGCTCCTTGCATCAACAGGCTGCCGCCGCTGATATTCAAGCCATTGCCTGTCAGGTCGAGACCGCTTTGCAGCGTCAGGCTGCCGCCGCCGATCTGCAGGCCGCCGCGCGTGCTCAAGCTGCCAAGCACGGTATCGCCGGCCGCAGCGTTATACACAACCACGCTGCCGGCATTGCCGGCCAGGTTGGCGGCCAGTACATTGCTGCCCGATGGCGCAATCCCATCGGCCCAGTTGGCGGCGTCGCTCCACAGCCCGCCGCTGTTGCCGATCCAGGTCGACAAGGCGCGCTGGGCTATGCTGGCCCGGGCCGTGCCGCCGGTGGCGTTCAGCACATAGTTGCCGGCATCCTGCCCCGCCAGTCCAAAGCCGCTGACGGTGACCGTCTTGCCGCTGCCCACATTGCGGTCGGCAAACGCACCCGTGCCACCAGCCAGGGTGACCGTATCCTGCCCAATTATCCCGCCCAGGCTGCCGCTGACACTGGCCGCCAGCGTGGCGTCATACACCTTGTCGCTGGCCTGCAGATTACCCAGCACCAAGGTTGCCCGAGAAATATTGCCCGTCGCCGTACCGCCTGACTGGTCCAGCCTGTAGTTGCTTGCGTCAACGCCGGACAGGCTGGCGTTCTGCACATTGATGGTTTTGCCAGTGCCGGCGTTTTTATCGGCAAACGCAGCGCTGGCCGCAGCCGTCAAGATATCGCCAGCGACACGATTATCGCTAATGCCCACGGTGGTTGCCGTGGTGCCATCGTAGACTTTACTGGCTCCCGCAAAGCTCAGATTCAATGCGCGCTGGGTAATATTGGCCGTGGTGCTGCCGTTGCTATTAACCAAGGTGTAGTTAGCTGCATCAGTACCGGAAAGCGTAGCGTTCTGCACATTGATGGTTTTGCCACTGCCGGCATTTTTATCGGCAAACGCGGCATTGGCCGAGGCAGTCAGTAAGTCACCTGCAACGCGATTATCCCCGATCCCAACAGTGGTTGCCGTGGTGCCATCGTAGACTTTATTGGTGCCCGTAAAACTGAGATTCAAGGCGCGCTGACTGATATCGGCTGTAGCGCTGCCGCCGGTATTGGCCAGCGTGTAGTTGACTGCATCAGTACCGGAAAGCGTAGCGTTCTGCACATTGATGGTCTTACCGCTGCCGGCATTTTTATCGGCAAAGGCGGCGCTGGCTGAAGCGGTCAATACATCGCCAGCAACGCGATTGTCTCCGATGCCCACGGTGGTAGCCGTGGTGCCGTCATACACTTTATTGGCGCCCGTAAAGCTCAGATTCAATGCGCGCTGGGTAATATCGGCCGTGGTGCTGCCGCTGGTATTAACCAAGGTGTAGTTGACTGCATCGACGCCGGACAGACTAGCGTTCTGCACGTTAATGGTCTTGTCGCTACCGGCATTTTTATCTGCAAACGCAGCATTGGCCGAAGCGGTCAGTACGTCACCTGCGACGCGATTGTCAACAATGCCAACGGTGGTTGCCGTGGTGCCGTCATACACTTTATTGGCGCCCGCAAAGCTCAGATTCAATGCGCGCTGGGTAATATCGGCCGTGGTGCTGCCGCCGGTATTGGCCAGCGTGTAGTTGGCTGCGTCAGTACCGGACAACGTAGCGTTCTGCACATTGATGGACTTGCCGCTGCCGGCATTTTTATCGGCAAAGGCGGCATTGGCCGAGGCGGTCAATACATCACCCGCAACGCGGTTGTCCCCAATGGCCACGGTGGTTGCCGTGGTGCCGTCATACACTTTATTGGTTCCCGCAAAGCTCAAGTTCAAGGCGCGCTGGGTAATATCTGCTGTTGCCCTACCGCTGCTATTGATCAGCGTGTAGTTGGCTGCGTCAAGACCGGACAAAGTAACGTTTTGCACATTAATGGTTTTGCCGCTGCCAGCATTTTTATCGGCAAAGGCGGCGCTGGCCGAGGCGGTCAGTACATCGCCGGCAACGCGATTGTCCCCGATGCCAACGGTGGTGGCCGTGGTGCCGTCATACACTTTATTGGCGCCCGTAAAGCTCAGATTCAATGCGCGCTGGGTAATATTGGCCGTGGTGCTGCCGCTGTTATTAACCAAGGTGTAGTTAGCTGCATCGACGCCGGACAGACTGGCGTTTTGCACATTGACTGTTTTGCCGCTGCCGGAATTTTTATCGGCAAAGGCGGCATTGGCCGAGGCGATCAATACGTCACCCGCAACGCGATTGTCACCGATGCCCACGGTGGTTGCCGTGGTGCCATCGTAGACTTTATTGGCGCCCGTAAAACTGAGATTCAAGGCGCGCTGACTGATATCGGCTGTAGCGCTGCCGCCGGTATTGACCAGCATGTAGTTGGCTGCATCAGTACCGGATAGGCTGACGTTCTGCACATTGATGGTTTTGCCGCTGCCGGCATTTTTATCGGCAAAGGCGGCGCTGGCCGCAGCCGTCAAGATATCGCCAGCGACGCGATTATCGCTAATGCCCACGGTGGCCGCAGTGGAGCCGTCATAGACTTTATTATTGCCAGTAAAGCCCAGGTTCAATGCGCGCTGGGTAATATCGGCCGTGGTGCTGCCGCTGGTATTAACCAAGGTGTAGTTGGCTGCATCGACGCCGGATAGACTAACGTTCTGCACATTAATGGTCTTGTCGCTACCGGCATTTTTATCGGCAAAGGCAGCATTGGCCGAAGCGGTCAGTACGTCACCCGCGACGCGATTGTCCCCGATGCCCACGGTGGTTGCCGTGGTGCCATCGTAGACTTTATTGGCGCCCGTAAAGCTCAGATTCAAGGCACGCTGGGTAATATCGGCCGTGGTGCTGCCGCCGGTATTGACCAGCGTGTAGTTAGCTGCATCAGTACCGGACAACGTAGCATTCTGCACATTGATGGTTTTGCCGCTACCGGCGTTTTTATCGGCAAAGGCGGCGCTGGCTGAAGCGGTCAGTACATCGCCGGCAACGCGATTGTCTCCGATGCCCACGGTGGTCGCCGTGGTGCCGTCATACACTTTATTGGTTCCCGCAAAGCTCAAGTTCAATGCGCGCTGGGTAATATCGGCTGTAGCGCTGCCGCCGGTATTGACCAGCATGTAGTTAGCTGCATCAGTACCGGACAACGTAGCATTCTGCACATTGATAGTTTTGCCGCTGCCGGCATTTTTATCAGCAAAGGCAGCGCTGGCCGAGGCGGTCAGTATATCGCCGGCAACGCGATTGTCCCCGATGCCCACGGTGGTTGCCGTGGTGCCATCGTAGACTTTACTGGCTCCCGCAAAGCTCAGATTCAATGCGCGCTGGGTAATATTGGCCGTGGTGCTGCCGTTGCTATTAACCAAGGTGTAGTTAGCTGCATCAGTACCGGAAAGCGTAGCGTTCTGCACATTGATGGTTTTGCCACTGCCGGCATTTTTATCGGCAAACGCGGCATTGGCCGAGGCAGTCAGTAAGTCACCTGCAACGCGATTATCCCCGATCCCAACAGTGGTTGCCGTGGTGCCATCGTAGACTTTATTGGTGCCCGTAAAACTGAGATTCAAGGCGCGCTGACTGATATCGGCTGTAGCGCTACCGCCGGTATTGACCAGCGTGTAGTTGGCAGCATCAGTACCGGACAAGGTAGCATTCTGCACATTGATGGTTTTGCCGCTGCCAGCGTTTTTATCGGTAAAGGAGGCATTGGCCGAAGCGGTCAGTACATCGCCGGCAACGCGATTGTCTCCGATGCCCACGGTGGTTGTCGTGGTGCCGTCATACACTTTATTGGCGCCGGTAAAGATCAGATTCAATGCGCGCTGGCTGATATCGGCTGTAGCGCTGCCGCCGGTATTAACCAGCCTGTAGTTGGCGGCATCGACGCCGGACAGACTGGCGTTTTGCACATTGATGGTTTTGCCAATGCCGGCGTTTTTATCAGTAAAGGCAGCGCTAGCCGCAGCCGTCAAGATATCGCCAACGACGCGATTATCGCTAATGTCCACGGTGGTCGCGGTGGTGCCATCATAGACTTTATTATTGCCAGTAAAGCCCAGGTTCAAGGCACGCTGGGTAATATCGGCCGTGGCGCTGCCGCTGGTATTAACCAAGGTGTAGTTAGCTGCATCAGTACCGGAAAGCGTAGCGTTCTGCACATTGATGGTTTTGCCGCTGCCGGCATTTTTATCGGCAAAGGCGGCATTGGCCGAGGCAGTCAGTACATCGCCGGCAACGCGATTGTCCCCGATGCCCACGGTGGTGGCCGTGGTGCCGTCATACACTTTATTGGCGCCGGTAAAGCTCAGATTCAATGCGCGCTGGGTAATATCGGCCAGGGTGCTTCCGCTCGTATTGACCAAGGTGTAGTTGGCTGCATCGATACCAGACAGGCTGGCGTTCTGCACATTGATGGTTTTGCCACTGCCGGCGTTTTTATCTGCAAAGGCAGCGCTGGCCGAGGTGGTCAGTACGTCACCTGAGACGCGATTGTCAACAATGCCGACGGTGGTTGCCGTGGTGCCGTCATACACTTTATTGGCTCCCGCAAAGCTCAGATTCAATGCGCGCTGGGTAATATCGGCCGTGGTGCTGCCGCCGGTATTGGCCAGCGTGTAGTTGGCTGCGTCAGTACCGGACAACGTAGCGTTCTGCACATTAATGGTCTTGTCGCTACCGGCATTTTTATCGGCAAACGCAGCATTGGCCGAAGCGGCCAATACGTCACCTGCGACGCGATTATCCCCGATGGCAACGGTGGTTGCCGTGGTACCGTCATAAACCTTATTGACGCCAGCAAAGTTCAGGTTCAGCTCGCGCTGGCTAATATCGGCCGTGGTGCTGCCGCCGGTATTGACCAGCTTGTAGTTGGCTGCATCTTCGCCGGACAGCACGGCTTCTTTAACCGTTACCGCTTTGGCGCTGCCCGCATTTTTGTCGCCAAAGGCGGCCGTGGCGGCAAACGTCAATTTGTCGTCAGCGATACGGTCATCGCCAATGACCACCGTCGCCGCAGTCTTGCCATCGTAGACTTTATTGACGCCAGCAAAGCTTAGAGTCAGCTCGCGCTGGCTAATATCGGCCGTGGTGCTGCCGCCGGTATTGACCAGCTTGTAGTTGGCTGCATCTTCGCCGGACAGCACGGCTTCTTTAACCGTTACCGCTTTGGCACTGCCCGCATTCTTGTCAGCAAAGGCGGCCGTGGCGGCCAACGTCAATTTGTCGTCAGCGATACGGTCGTCGGCAATTGCCACCGTTGCAGCAGTCTTGCCATCGTAGACTTTATTGACGCCAGCAAAGCTTAGATTCAGCTCGCGCTGGCTAATATCAGCCGTGGTGCTGCCGCCGGTATTGACCAGTCGGTAGTTGCCCGCATCATCACCGGACAACACCGCATTCTGCACGTTCACCGCTTTGGCACTGCCCGCATTCTTGTCGGCAAAGGCAGCACTGGCTGCCAACGTCAATTTGTCGTCAGTGATACGATCATCGCCAATCACCACCGTTGCTGCAGTCTTGCCATCGTAGACTTTATTGACACCAGCAAAGCTCAGGTTCAGATCGCGCTGCGTGATACTGGCCTGCACTTCGCCACCGTTTGTTTCCAGCATATAGTTGCCGGCATCCTGCCCGCCGAGGCTGGCAGTGCCCAGCACGTATTTGACGGTCTTGTTATTGGCTACATTCTTGTCGGCAAAATCTGCGGTGGCGTTGGACAAATCGATGCGGTCGCCTTCGACCACGCCGCTGAAAACGCCGCTGAGGCTGGCGCTGGTTTTGCCGTCATACACCTTGTTACCGGCGCTGACTGAAGCCAGGCCCACCCCGGCGCGGCTGATATCGGCCTTGCCGCTGGCAGTCGCATTGATCGTGTAATTACCCATATCCTTGCCAGCCAGGGCAAGGCTGCTGGCATCGACATGCTTGTCGGTGCCGGCATTCTTGTCGAGGAATCTGGCCGTGCCGCTGACGCTCAAGGTGTCGCCTTCCACTACCCCATCGAGGGTGAAAGAGGCGTTGGCAAAATCGAGCTTGCCGTCGTAGACCTTGCTGCCGCCTACCACCACGCTCAGCTGGCGCGCTGTAATGCTCAGCGTGGTTGTGCCGGCATAGCTGATATCGTATTTGGTCGACCACAGGCCGCCGAGATCATAGCTGCCGACATTGCGTGCATCCTTGTAGCCGGCGCTGCCGTTGACGCCCGTGTCGCTGCCGACCAGGCCGCTATAACTGAGGGTGCCGTTGAAGACTGCTTGCTGGCCGTTATAGACCTGGCTGGCGACGCCATCGGCCGTCACCTGCAGCGGCGTCAGGAACGCCTTGAGCATTGGCGTGGTGTAGCCGTCATAGATGCGCCACGCCGCATCGGCGCCGCTGAACTGAAAACCGTTGAAACTGGCTTGCTGCTGCATGTCGGCAGTGCTGCGGCCGGTGGAGCCGCCCTTGTCAATAGAGGTACCGGATTTTTGATAGTTGAAGTAGGAAAACCCGACCACAGCGCCAGGATCGGCGCGCCCCACCACGGCGCCTACCGTATCGCTCGTAAAGCCGTTGCCCGACACCGTACCGTCAAAATACAGGCGCGTTGCGCTGCTGCCCGCGACACTCCAGCCGATCACGCCGCCCAGATTCGCGCGCGTCAGATACGGATCGCTGTTCTCCGCGCCGCTCACGGTGCCGGTGGCGTAGACATCGGCAATGGTGTCGCCATTGCGGCCCACCAAGCCGCCAGTGCTGGCGCCGCCGGCCACATTGCCGGTGGCGTAAGCGACAGTGATGCTGCCATCGTTATTGCCCACCAGGCCGCCCACCTGCTCGCCCACGCCGCTGACCGAACCGGTCGCGCGCGCCACCTTAATGCTGGCGCCGCTGTCATTGCTGCCCACCAGCCCGCCGATCTGCGAACCGGACACCGTTTCGCCGACAACGACGTCGCTGCCGATGGCTGCAGCCACACCGGAGACGGCGCCGCTGGTGCTGGCGTTGCTGATGCTGCCGCTGTTGCGTCCCACCAGTCCGCCAACCTGTCCGCTGCCGCGTACCACCATGCTGCTCTGCACATTATCGATGATGCCGCCGCGATTGTTGCCCACCAGCGCGCCGACCATGCGCGCGCCAGTCACGCTGCCGCCAGACAGTTCCAGGTTCTGCAGGGTGCCGCCTTGCAGCTGCGAAAACAGGCCACTGCCCATCGGCGAGTAACCGTAGCGCGTCGTATCGATATGCAGACTGGCGATGGCATGGCCGGCACCATCAAGCACGCCGCCAAAGCCGCCTTCATCGCTGTTGAACAAGGGAACAAAGCCGGCGCCGTCACGCCAGTATTGGGTGCCGCTGGCGTCGATATTGCCAGCGAGCTGGTACTGATTGGTCCTGGACAGGCCGCCGATGCCCTGCAGGCCATAGATATCGGCGATCAGGTAGGGCTGCGCCGCATCGCCATTGCCGCCGGCAACACGCAGGAAGCTGCCGCCATTGATGGTAAAACCACGCGCATAAAACGCCGGCAAAGTGGCGCTGTTCTGCTGCCAGGTGCCGGCGTTCAACGAGAAGTTGCCGCCCACATTGACTGCACCGCTGGCGCTGATCGCGCCGTTGGCGCCATCGCCGCCGGCCGAGATATCCAGGTTGTGGGGCACCATCAGCGGACCCGCCAGCTCGATCTCGCCGCCGCTCGATAGTTCCAGCCGATCCAGGCTGGCCGCCGTGCTCAGGTCAAGCGCGCCCTTGAGCTTGAGCTTGCCCGAAAAAATATCGCTGCCGATGGTGAGCGTGGATGCATTGATGGTTTTCAGTTCGGCATCACTGAGGCCCAGCGTGCCGGCGCTGTCGGCAGCGCCGCTGCCGATTTCAATCACGCCGTCACGCGCCTGGCGTTTCAGGCTCACGCTGCCGCCCTCGGCTGTCGAGATCGACTGCGCCGCGCCGCCCAGGTTCATATTGTCGGCCGTCAGGTTGATGGCAGCAGCGGCGTACAAGCCGCCGCTGCTGCCCACGCTCAGGCCACTTGCGGCAGTCGCCGACAGGATGCTCTCGGGCTGGCGCAGCACCAACATATTATCGACCGCCAACTGACCGCCGGTTTCCAGGCTCAACTGCCGGATGCCGCCCTTGGGCGACAGGTCGGCCAGGTCGACCGGTGCGCTGACGGTGATATCGCCAGCTGTTGCGCTGCCGATATGCACAGACGCCACGGCAATGCGATTGAGTTCGCCATTATCGAGCCCCAGCATGCCGCCAGGCACATCGCCCAGGTGGATCGCACGGCCGTCGGTCAACGGCGTAATGGCCAGCGCCGCATTGCCGGCCGCGCCGCCAAAGTTGATGCCGCCGGTAAAAGACATGCCATCGGCCTGCAACGTGATGCGCTGGTCATTGATGCCGCTGCCGACCAGCTGGTCGCCGGTGCCGGTCAGATGGATATTGCCGCCGGCAAAATTCGACTTGATGCCGAGATTGCCGTTGCCCACATTGACCACGCCGGCGCCGGTAATGGTGGCGCCGGAGAGTTCGATTGTGCCATTGTTGCTGCTCAAGGCGCCGTTCAGTATCACGTTCGCCCCCAGGCCTGCCGCCGCGCCGCTGGCGGCGTCATTGGCCGACAGCACGATCTTGCCGCCCCTGGTGGTGATATCGGCGTTGACGGCGATCGTCTCGCCAGCCTGCGCCTTCAGGCCAACGTTGTCGTTGACCATATCGATGGCGCTGTTGATATTGATGCGGTGCTTCGCCTGCAGCGTCACATCGCTTTGCGCTGCGGAAATCACTGCGGCGCCGATCACCGCCGTCCCGCCGTCCGGCGCATCGGCAAACTCATCAACGTCGCCGGTGCCGCTGCTACCGCTGCCGGCCACGACATTGATATCGCGCGGGTCGAGCAGCCAGTTGCCGCGCTTGCCCTTCGCGGCGCTGGTATCGACGCGGATGCCGTCAACCGCCAGGTAGTGGCCCGAGGTTTCCACCAGTCCGCCATTGCCGGAAAGCGCGCCGCCGCGCGCCGAAATACTGCCGGCCACGCGCGCCGTGTCGTCGCCCCACACAATCACCTTGCCGCCGTCGCCGTGGCCGATGGCGTCCGCGGCAATGCTGGCGCCGGCAGACACGGCTACCTGACGCGCATTGACGATGTCGGGGTTGCGCCCCTGGTAGTCGCCGCCCAGCAGCACCGTGCCGCCGCCGGCAGCGCCGCTGGCCTCGATGCGGGCGTCGCCCTGCATGCCGACCTGTGCGCCCTGCACCGTCACCGCCCCTCCCTTGCCGGCCGCACTGTTGACACTGGTAACGCTGCCCGCTTCGAGCAGCGCCTTGCCACTGGCCTTGAGCACGATCCTGCCGTTTTCGCCCACCACCGCGCTATTGGCGCTCAGTGCGCCACCCTGCCTGACCAGTGCGCCCAGCATGCCGATCTGGCCGCCTTGCGCAATCACCTGGCCCACATTGACGGCCTGGTCGCTTGGTGCCGACAACACCACCTGCAGGCTGGGATTGGCCGGGTCGGCCAGCTGCACGCTGCGCCCCGCTGCCAGGATCACTTCGCCGTTGGGCGTGGTGATGATGCCGCTGTTTTCCACGTCTGGCGCAATCAGCAGCACCTGGCCGCCGCGCCCGGTCGTGATGGCGCCGGCATTGCGCACGGCGCCGGCGGTGTCGCCGGCGTTGAACTGCATTTTGCCGTCCAGGAAATCCTGGTTGCTCAGGTTCAGGCTCGAGGCGATCAGGCCGCCCACATCGACACGCGCATCGCGTCCGAACAGCACGCCGTTCGGATTGATCAGCAACACCTTGCCGTTCGACTGCAGGGCACCCAGAATCTGGCTCGGGTCCTGGCCGGTAATGCGGTTAAGCACGCTGCTGGCGGCATTTTGCTGCACGAAGCGCGTTACTTCGCCGGGATTGATGGAGAAACTCTGCCAGTTGATAATGGTGTTGGGTGTATTGGTAATCGTAAACAGATTACCCTGCTGATTGAACGTGGCCTGGCCATGCACCAGCTGCGGCAGCGTCGGATTGGCTTGCGCAGCGCCGAAGCAGCCAGCAACGAGCACGGCCAGCGCGGTGCGGCGCAGCGGCAGGGCTGTCGCAGGCGAAGTGGAACGGGAAGCAGTTTTTTTCATGATGGTATCCTCGACGCAGCCTAGTACGACAGCGCAACTCTGAAATGCAGGCGATCGCCGTCGCGCCGCGCCGTCTGGCCCGGATTGACGACATGGGCGTAGTCCAGTTGCACATTGGCGTAGCGATTGAGCAAAATACGCAGGCCCAGGCCGGCCGAGCCGATGGCGGTACTGGTCAGCTCGCCCGGCAGTGCATGATTGCGGCGCACCCAGCCGGCGTCATAAAAGGCCAGCGCGCGGCACTGATAGCCGTTACCGCACCAGCTCGGCGTATACAGCTCCAGATTCAGGTTGGCGCCGTTGTCGTTGGCCACTTCGCGCTCGGCAAAACCGCGTACGGTAGAGGCGCCGCCGATGCCGAACTGCTCGCCCGGCACCAGTGCGTCCGGCGTATATTGCCCATTGGCCAGTGCGCGCCACTGCCAGTCCTGGCCCAGCACCTGGTTGACGCTGGCGCTCAGGCGCAAGGTGCTGTAGCCGGCCTTGGCGCCCAGGCGCGCCAGCGTGAAGTCGGCCTGGCTGCCATGCTTGCCGCCGGAAATATTGCGCGCCAGCGTCAGGCCCAGATTGGCCTCGCCGCGATCGAGCGTCCAGGCGCCGATATAGGCGATGCTCACCGGATGCACGGTCACATCGGTGCCCAGCTCCACGCCGAAGAACTGCAGGCTGTTACGGTAAGCCTTGTAGTCGAGGCCGTACACCAGCTTGGGTTCATAATTACCCTGGCGGCTGAAGTTCTGGTTGTAGCGCGCGCCGGCGGTGGCGCCGCGGCCGCTGACGGCAAGGTCGAATATGCCGGCCGACACCGTGCCCGAGTCGACGTTCGAATAGCTGGCAAAAAAGTCCAGCGAGTCGCCCAGCGCATACAGCGGCACGTGGTAGCCGACGCCGTACACGCCCATCTGGTCGGTCTTTTCAGCGGCCGTGGTGTACTGCAGGCTCAGCACATGATCGCGGCCCCACAGATTGGCATGCTGCAGCACCACGCCGGCATGCGTCTTGCCCGACTCGCCGCTGCCGCTGTTGTCCACATTCAGGCTGACTTTCCAGGCGCGCTCGTCGTTGACCAGCACGGCGGCGTCGATGCTGTCGCCGGTTTCGCCACTACTCATGCGCACCTCGAGCTTGCGCGCCGGATTCTCGTTGGCCAGCTTCAGGCTTTGCCCCAGTTCCGGCAGGTTCGGCGTGACTCCTTCAACCAGCGTCGGCAGGGCGCGGCGTACATTGGCCTCATCGACATGGCGATTGCCGCTGATATTGACCTTGCCTACCGTCAGTTCGCGTACCGCCAGGCGCACCACGCCCTGCTCCAGTTCCTGCTCCGGCAGGCTCACCAGCACCATGCTGTAGCCGCGCTCACGGTAGGCGTTCTGTACTGCCTCGAGCGCGCGCTCGATGTCGCCGAAGTCGCGCGCCGGGCCGGTGTAGGGCGCGCTCAGCGCCTGCAGCAGTTGCGGGCCCAGCAGGGTGTCGCCGGTGACCTCGTAGCGGCTGATGGCAAAACGCGGCACGCCGTCATCGGCTGGCGCCTCCGGCAGGGTGGAAACGGCGTCGTTCGGGACGGCGGCGGCGCAGACGGCGCCAACCACCAGTGATAGCGCAGAACCTGCAAGCAGGTGCACCAGACGAGTGTTCATGTGTGAATTCTTGTAGTTGCATGGCAACAACACGCGGGTTGTCGCCATCTTTGATTGAAAGCAAAGTTTAGACGGCTTTTGATTTCCAGTCAGAACTATTTGGATCAGTTTTGCTCATTTGGTTTCAAACGTGGTGACCCCGTCCCAGTCTGCGCCGGGCGGATCGCTGCGGTAGGCGCGCAGGCGCGCCGCATACAGCGCCGTCAGGCCATCAGCTGGCAAGGCCGTAAGCACGGCTTCGCAACCATCCCAGTCGCGTGCACGCAACAACTGCAGCGCCTGCGCCCATTGCGCCAGCAGCGCCAGTTCCTGCGGCGAGGCCTCGGCCAGCAGGCCGCGCGGCTCGTAGATGGCGACCGGCTCGGTCTTGCCCTTGACGCGCACGCGGTCCAGTTCGCGGTAGGCAAACTCGGGCGCTTGCGCGCGCGTAAATTCACTGACGGCGATACCCACGCCATAGGTCTTGGTAATGCCTTCCAGGCGCGCGCCCAGGTTGACGGCATCGCCCATCACGGTATAGGCGCGGCGGATGCGCGAGCCCATGTCGCCCACATGCATCAGGCCGCTATTGATACCGATGCCGATATGCAGCGCCGGCCAGCCGCGTGCCTGAAATTGCTGGTTGAGGCGGCGCGCGCTCTGCTGCATCAGCAAGGCGCTGGCCACGGCGCGGCTGGCATGGTCGGCAAAGGCCACCGGCGCGCCCCAGAACGCCATCACGGCGTCGCCGATATACTTGTCGAGCGTGCCGCCGTGGCTGTCGCGGATGTCTTCCGACATGGCAGTCAGGTAAAGATTGATATATTCACGCAGCTCCTGCGGACTCATGCTTTCGGAAATGGTGGTAAAGCCGCGCACATCGGCGAACAGCACGCTCAGCTCGCGGCTTTCGCCATCCATGCTGTAGCGGTCCGGGTTGTCTGCCATCTGCGCCACCAGCTCGGGCGCCACGTACTGGCCAAAGCGAGAGACCAGCGCACGCCCCTTGCGCACTTCGAAAAAGTAACCCCAGGCCAGGTTCAGCACGCACAGCGCGCCCACCAGCAGTAGCGGCAAGGCCACGTCCAGCACGGCGTCGAACTGGCGGTACAGCCACCAGTTGAGCGCCAATACAGCGGCCATCGCCAGGGCGGACAACAGCAGCATGGCCGCCGGCGCAGCGACGGCCAGCGCCACGCCGAGCAACAGACCCAGCACCACCACCTGCAGGAACTCGATCGCCAGCGCGTAATCGGGCCGGGCCTTGAAATGGCCGTCGAGAATGGACTTGATCAGGTTGGCGTGTACTTCCACTCCGGGAAACTCTGCATTGACGGGCGTGGCGCGAATATCGTTCAGGCCGGCGGCCGTGGTTCCCACCAGTACGATAGCGCCGCGCAACACCTCGGCCGGTACCGCGCCCAGCAGCACATCGGCTGCCGATACATAGCGAAATGCGCCGCCGTTTGGCCCGCCGGCGCCGCGAAACTCGATGGTAGTGGTCAAGCCTTCGCCGACCGGTATCGGATGCGGACCCTGCGGCGTCCACAGCACCACCTGGTCCAGGCCGCCGTGTTCGCGCTCGGCCTGCGACATCTGCGTGGCTGCTGCATCGAAGGCCGGCATGATGGCGCTGGCGTTCAGGTAGACGCTGGCGGTGGCCAGCGACAGCGAAGGATAGTAGCCGTCGCCGATGCGCTGCAACAGGGTCGACGAGCGCAGCACGCCGTCGCTGTCGGTCAGCGCCGTAAAGATGCCGGCGCCGCGCGCCGCCTGCTGCAGCTGGGCCAGGTTGGCCTCGTAGCCGCTGGCGGTGTAGGCGGTCACTTCGCGCCCGTGCAGGTCGGCCACGGTAAAGGCCGGCTTGGGCAGCGCGCCCTTCTTTTGCCGGTCAGAGACGCTGTAGCCGAGCACCACCGGCGCGTCGCGCATGGCCTCGGCAAATAGCGCGTCGTAGTCCATTTGCGGGCGCAGCCGCTGCAGTTGCGCCTCCAAGCCGGGCACCCCGGCCAGCTCGCTTCGCGCCAGCTGCGCCAGCACGCTGTAGCCGGAGCTGGTATCGGCCTCGGGAAAGGAAATATCGTATCCCATTGCCGCCACGCCATAGTGACCGGTCAGTTGCTGCACCAGGCGCGCCTGGATATCGCGGCTCCACGGAAAGCGGCCGATCTGGTTCAGGCTTTTTTCATCGATATCGACAATCACGATGCGCTTGTCGAGCCGGACCGGTTCGGCGCGCATCCGCATATCGCTCAGCATAGCGTCGAGCCGGCCCAGCGCATCGGCGCCAACCAGGCCGACGCTGGCGCAGGCGGCCAGCAGTGTCAGCAGTACGCCCAGCAACAACCGGGCGCCATGGCGGCGCAGCAAGGAAAGCAGGCGCATCAGGGCACGTAACCGGGGATGGTCGCCTCGTCGACCGCATCGATCTGCTGCGGATCGATATGCAGCTGGGCAAAGCGCAGGTAGACCTTGCTGCGGATAAAGACGTCAAACAGGTCGGGGTCGATATGCCCGTTCAGGCTGAACTGCCCCAATATGCGCAGCGACTCCGACAGCGACTTGCCTTTTTTATAGGGCCGGTCGCGCGCCGTCAGCGCCTCGAAGATATCGGCAATCGCCATCAACCGCGCCGGCACCGACATCTGCTCGCGCGTCAGGCCGCGCGGATAGCCCTTGCCATCCATGCGCTCGTGGTGGCCGCCCGCATATTCCGGCACCTTCTGCAGGTGCTTGGGCCAGGGCAAGGATTCAAGCATGCGGATCGACACGCTGATATGGTTGTTGATGATCTTGCGCTCGGCGTCGGTCAGGGTGCCGAAGCGGATGGTCAGGTTCTCGACTTCGCCGGCGTCCAGGAAATCGCGCGGTGCGCCATCGGGTCCGACCCAGCGGCGTGCGGCGATCTCGCGCACGCGCTGCTGATCCTGCGGCGACATGCCCTCGCCGCCGATATTGGCATGGCGCAGAAAATCGCGCTCTTCGCGCAGCTGCGCCTGCTGCTGCAGCAGCGTTTCGGCGATGGCGGCCGCCTCGCCTGGCGCCTGCAACTGTTGCTTGAGTGCCGCAATTTCAGCATCGCGCAGCAGCACTTCAAAACGCGTGTCGATCAGGCCGATGCGGTCATAAATGGTTTCCAGCTTGGTGGCCTTGTCGACCACGTGCACGGGGGTGGTGATCTTGCCGCAATCGTGCAGCAGGCCGGCAAACCACAGCTGCTTGCGTTCGTTGTCGCTGAGGCGAAAGCCGGCCAGCGGGCCGTGCTCGGTTGCATGCGCGGCGTCGGCCAGCATCATGGTCAGTTCCGGCACGAACTGGCAGTGGCGCCCGGTGTAAGGCGACTTTTCATCGATGCCGATATTGATCAGGTTGACCAGCGACTCGAGCAGTTGTTCGAGCTGGCGCAGCAGCAGTTGGTTGGTCAGCGCCACCGCAGCCTGCGCCGCCAGCGCCTCGATAAAACGCTGGTCGGTGGCGGAAAAGGCGCGCACGGCGCCACTGGCGTCCTGCGCATTGATCAGCTGCAGCACACCGATCAGCTCGCCTTCGTGGTCGCTCATCGGCACCGTCAGGAACGAAGTCGAGCGATAGCCGTAGTGCGTGTCGAAGGCGCGCATGCCGGAAAAGTTGAATTCGGCCGCCTGGTAGACATCGTCGATATTGACCGAGCAGCGGCGATGGGCGGCGTAGGCTGCCACCGACGCCAGATTGGCTTGGCCGTCAGCCGTCCATAGCGGCACGCCGGGTATGCCCAGCCTGGTGCCGGCGCTGCTGGTCTGGTGGATGCCCAGGCTGGCGTTGATACTGATATGAAACTCCAGGCTGGCGCCGTCGGCGCTGGGCCGGTACAGCGTGCCGCCGTCGGCTCCGGTCATCTCGCGCGCCACCATCACGATGCGCTCCAACAAGGCGCTGAGATCGGCGCCCTGCTGCATGCCCAGCGCCGCGCCGCGTCCCAATTCCACGCTAAGTTCGGTAAGTTGGTCGAGTCGTTGGGCAACTTGCTCAGGGTGCAACTGGAGCATGATAACGGTGTATGGAGTGGCAACAGCTGGCAGTGTACCGTTGCAGCCTGTTGCATGTACATTCCAAAAATGCAATTAGCAAAAATTGATTTCCGTCGCACAACACAATAAAAATTGACGCCGCATGTAATAATTAGAATAGACTCAACTATCATTCCATCATAACAAGGCTGTCGATGAAATTCACGTTCAGGGGCGTGCGCGGATCCATCCCCTCGCCCGGCCCGCAAACGGCGCGCTATGGCGGCAATACCACCTGCATCGAAGTGCGTACGGCCAGCGGTGCACTGCTGATACTCGACGCCGGCAGCGGCATCTATGCGCTGGCCAAAAAGCTGCCGCCCGGCCCGGCCGAGGCGCATATTCTGATCACGCACAGCCATTGGGACCATATCCATGGCCTGCCGATGTTCGGTCCGCTGTTTATCCGCGGCAGCCGCGTGCACCTGTACGGCGCCGCCGATGCGGCCGGCAACGGCATCGAGCATGTGATGGCGGTGCAGCTGCAAAACAATTACTTCCCCGTCAGTGAAGCAGCGATGGCCGCCGAGATCGATTACCGCACGCTGGCGGTCGGCGAAACGCTGGCCGTGGCCGACGCCACTGTGACCAATGTAGAAATGAATCATCCGGTGATCAATCTTGGCTACCGCATCAGTTCGGGCGGTGCCTCGCTGTTTTTCAGTGGCGACCATGAACCATTTGCCAACCCGCATGCCCCCGGCACGCTTGACCATGCCGCCTGCCAGCGCGATATTGCGCAGCGCGAAGCGGCCATCGAGCGCGCTGTTACCGGCGTCGATGCGCTGATCATGGATTGCTCGTACACGCGCGACGAGTATGAAGGCAAGCGCGGCTGGGGCCACGGCACGTTTGACGGCGCACTGTCGTTGGCCTTGCGCTGCGGCGTCAAGCGGCTCTATTGCACCCACCATGAACCGACGCGCGACGACGAGCAGCTCGAAGCCGTGTTTGCCGACGTGATGGCGCGCCATGCGGGTCAACTCGGTCAGTTGCAGGTATTCCTGGCGGCCGAAGGCCTGACGGTCGAATTGGCTTGATCGCTGGCTTGTGTTGCGTAGCGAACGGTACGGCCGTTGAAGGTGGCAGACAATAAGCACTCACTGACCGCATTGAGCGAAGGAGCCATCATGAACAAACCTACCGAGCAAACGCAGGAACAGAAACAGCAGCAGCGCGAAGATCAGCAAGCGCAGCAGGAACTGCACAACAGCCGCCAGCAAGCCGACCTGGACAAGGGCGCCGCCCACCAGAACGACGGCCTGCTGCCACGCCAGGGCGGCGACAAGGGTCCGCGCGGCCAGTAATGTTCTCGCGCTGAAATAAAAAAGGGAGCCACAAGGGCTCCCTTTTCATTCATGTAAAGGCTTCATCACATGATATGGTGGCCGACCCACCAGGAAATCGCCGCCACGAAGGCTGCCGCCGGAATCGTGAAAATCCAGGCCCAGACGATATTGCCCGCCACGCCCCAACGCACGGCCGACATTTTCTGCGACGAACCCACGCCAACGATGGCGCCGGTAATCGTGTGCGTGGTCGACACCGGAATGCCCAGCGCGGTCGACACGAACAGCGTAATGGCGCCGCCCGTTTCAGCGCAGAAGCCGCCGACCGGTTTCAACTTGGTGATCTTCTGGCCCATGGTTTTCACAATGCGCCAGCCGCCAAACAGCGTGCCGAAGCTGATCGCCGTATAGCAGGAAATAATCACCCACATCGGCGGCATGGCGTCAGCGGCGCTAGAGTAACCAGCGGCGATCAGCAGCATCCAGATAATACCGATGGTTTTTTGCGCATCGTTGCCGCCGTGGCCCAGGCTGTAGGCCGCGGCCGACGCAAGTTGCAGGCGGCGGAACCATTTATCGACCTTGCGCGGCGTCGAGCGCACGAAAATCCACGACACGATCAGCATCATGATCGAGCCGAACACAAAGCCCAGTACCGGTGCGATCACGATAAAGGCCACGGTTTTCCACAGGCCAGCCGAGATCAGCGCGCCGGTGCCCGACTTGGCCACTGCTGCGCCCACCAGGCCGCCAATCAGCGCATGCGACGACGACGATGGAATGCCGTAGTACCAGGTAAACAGGTTCCAGACGATGGCGCCCATCAGTGCGCCGAAGATCACGTACTGGTCGATCACCATCGGATCGATGGTGCCCTTGCCCACCGTGGCGGCCACGGTCAGCTGGTGGAACACGAAAATGGCGACAAAGTTGAACGTTGCGGCCATGGCCACGGCCGTCTGCGGCTTCAGTACGCCCGTCGAGACCACCGTGGCAATCGCGTTGGCGGCATCGTGGAAGCCATTCATGAAGTCAAACAGCAGCGCCAGGAAGATCAACAGGCCTAGCACGTAGATGCTGATTTGTATGGTCATTGGTAGGTTCTTTTCTGATTCTGTTACGGGACAGGCAAACGCTTACGCGTTTTCAACGATGATGCCTTCGATAATATTGGAGACATCTTCGCAACGGTCGGTCACGGTTTCCAGAAGCTCGTAGATGGCCTTCATCTTGATCAGGTTGCGCACATCCGGTTCGTCGCGGAACAGTTTGGACATGGCGGCGCGCATCACATGGTCGGCGTCCGATTCCAGGCGGTCGATCTCTTCGCAGATGGCCACGATCTGGCGCGAATTGTCCATATTGTGCAGCATGGCCACGGCGTCGCGCACTTTCTCGGTACAGGCCAGTACCAGCTCGGCCAAGCGCTTGGCTTCCGGCGTGACCGCTTTCAGGTCGTACAGCGAGACGGTCTGGGCCGCATCTTCCAGCAGGTCCAGGATATCGTCCTGGCGCGTGATCAGCTGGTGGATATCGTCGCGGTCGATCGGCGTGATAAAGGTCTTGTGCAGCATTTCGACCGTGGCGTAGGTGACTTTATCGGCCTGCTTCTCGATGCTTTCAATCGCGTGCACGCGGTTTTCCAGGTCGTCGAAATTGGTCATCAGGCCCAGCATTTCCTTGGCACCTTTGACGCACAGTTCTGCGTGCTGGTTAAACAATTCAAAAAACTTGCCCTCGGTGGGCATCAGGCGTCCAAACATGTCATTCTCCGTTAAGCATTGAAGCGTGTTATTTACTGCAGAAAGCCACCCCACGCATGGGGCGGCCTGTTGGGGATCGTTATTACTGGTGGTTCGTCGTGCTTTAGTCGCCCTGGTACAGCGCCAGGCCACCACTGTAATTGCCAAACTTGGTGTACTGCCCCAGGAAAGTGAGGCGGATGCTGCCGATTGGTCCGTTACGTTGCTTGCCGATAATGATCTCGGCCGTGCCCTTGTCGGGCGAATCAGGGTTAT
The DNA here is from genome assembly GCF_009208565.1 of Janthinobacterium aquaticum. Taxonomy (GTDB): domain Bacteria; phylum Pseudomonadota; class Gammaproteobacteria; order Burkholderiales; family Burkholderiaceae_D; genus Janthinobacterium. The sequence goes on from NZ_WFLK01000010.1 coordinate 48,177, forward strand.
AGACTTCGTCGCGATAAATAAACAGGATCACGTCGGCGTCCTGCTCGATAGCGCCCGATTCGCGCAAGTCCGACATCACCGGGCGTTTATTGGGCCGCTGCTCAAGCGAGCGGTTCAACTGGGACAGCGCAATGACCGGACAACCGAGCTCTTTTGCCAGCCCCTTCAAACCGCGCGAAATTTCGGAAATTTCGGTCGCACGGTTGTCGCCGGGGGAGTTGGCCGACATCAGCTGCAGGTAGTCGACGATGATCAGGCCGAGCTTGCCGCACTGGCGCGACAGGCGCCGCGAACGGGCCCGCAATTCGATCGAGTTCAGCGCCGGCGTTTCATCGATAAACAGCTGCGCATCGTTCATCTTCTGGATCGCATTGGTCAGGCGCGGCCAGTCCTCGTCGTTGAGGCGGCCGGTGCGCAGGCGATGCTGGTCGAGCTGGCCCACCGAGCCCAGCATACGCATGGCCAGCTGGGCGCCGCCCATCTCCATCGAGAACACGGCGACCGGCAAGCCGCTGTCGATCGCCACGTTCTCACCGATATTGACGGAAAACGCGGTCTTGCCCATCGATGGACGGCCGGCCACGATCACCAGGTCGCCCGGCTGCAGGCCCGAGGTCATGCGGTCAAGGTCGATAAAGCCGGTCGGCACGCCGGTGATTTCACTCTGGTTGTCGCGGCTGTAGAGCTCGTCGATACGCTCGACCACCTGCGTCAGCAGCGGCTGGATCGCGGTCCAGCCCTGGGCACCGCGCGCGCCTTCTTCGGCAATCGCAAAAATCTTCGATTCGGCCTCGTCAAGCATCTGCTTGACTTCCTTGCCCTGCGGGCTGAAGGCGGTGCCGGAGATATCGTCGGCCACGGTGATGAGCTTGCGCAGCACGCCGCGGTCGCGCACGATCTCGGCGTAGCGGCGGATATTGGCGGCCGACGGCGTGTTTTGCGCCATCGCGTTCAGATAGGCGAGCCCGCCCACATCGTCGGCCTTGCCGAGCTGGGTCAGGGTTTCAAACACGGTGATCACGTCGGCCGGTTTGGACGCATTGACCATCTTGACGATCTGTTCGAAGATGATGCGATGGTCGTAGCGATAGAAATCGTCCGCATGCATGAAGTCTGCAATACGGTCATAGGCGGCATTGTCACGCAGCAAACCGCCAATCACGGATTGTTCTGCTTCGATCGAGTGCGGCGGAATACGGAGGGAATCCAGTTGTGGATCTTGGGGGTCATTCATGGCGCGAATTATACCTGCTTCGGCGTCAAGGCAAAAATAAAGGGCTCAAAATGAGCGAAAAAAAGGCCACAAAAAAGCCGGGCGAACCCGGCTTTTATTGATGCGGCAACGCTTGCGGGCCTAAGCCCGCAAAACGATTACGCGTTCGCGTCAGCGACGACAGCGATCACAACTTCCACGACCACGTCGGTGTGCAGAGCAACCGAAACGTTGTGCTCGCCAACAACTTTCAGCGGGCCGGTAGGCATACGGATTTGTGCTTTTTCAACAGCAAAACCTTGCTTGGTCAGCGCTTCAGCGATGTCGAAGTTGGTGACGGAACCGAACAGACGGCCATCAACACCAGCTTTTTGAGCAACTTGAACGGTCAGGCCGCTCAGTTTTTCGCCCTGGGCTTGCGATGCAGCCAGCTTGGCGGCAGCAGCTTTTTCCAGTTCAGCGCGCTTGACTTCGAATTCAGCCACTGCGGTAGCAGTAGCACGACGGGCCAGGCGTTGTGGAATCAGGAAGTTACGTGCGTAACCGTCTTTGACTTTAACGACGTCGCCGAGGTTACCGACGTTCACAACTTTTTCTAACAGAATGATTTGCATAGTTCTTCTCCAGGAATATCTGACCGATTAAGCGTGGTGCAGATCGGTGTATGGCAGCAGCGCGAGGAAGCGAGCGCGCTTGATTGCGGTGTCAACTTGGCGCTGGTAGTGCGCTTTGGTACCGGTCAGGCGTGCTGGCATGATCTTGCCGTTTTCTTGGACGAAGTCTTTCAGCGTGTCTACGTCTTTGTAGTCGACTTGTTCAACGTGAGCTGCGGTGAAGCGGCAGAACTTCTTACGTTTGAACAGCGGGTTTTGCTGTTTGCGTTTTTCTTTAAGCTTGAGCTTATTTTTGTCGAACTTTTTACCGAATGCCATTTTAGGCTCCTGTATCTAAAAATGCGCTAGTCAGATGACTGCACTAAAATCAATGATGTGAAACACCAAACTCTTGCTGTTGCGGCTCTTCTTTGCCAGGAATCCCGTGAACTGATAAATCCCGCTCAAGCTGGCCTGGCTGAACCGGCCTGATATTTCGCCAGCAGCAACTGCGGCAAGTTCAAACTCGGTCAGGCGGGCAATACCGGCTTCCATCTGCTGCGAACTGTGCTGCAATACTGCATTCACGATCGGCAAGCCTGCCGGGGTATAGCGCAGTGTTTCGCGCTCGGCAATGATGGCGGTAACTTGTAGCTGGTTCAGTGCACGATCCTGCAACAATTAAGCGGCGGCGGCTGGAGCGGCTGCTGGTGCTTCGGTGCGGTGGCTTTTCGCCGCGTCTTCACGTTGTACCGATTTCATCATCGGCGAAGGAGCCGTTTCGGCTTTCTTCATTTTAACGGTCAGGTGACGCAACACGGCATCATTGAATTTGAATGCAGTTTCCAGCTCGACCAGGGTCTCGTTGTCGCATTCGATGTTCAGGCAGATGTAGTGTGCTTTTGGCAGTTTCTGGATCGAGTAAGCCATTTGACGACGGCCCCAATCTTCAACACGGTGTACCGAACCGCCGCGGGTGGTTACGCTGGCTTTGTAGCGTTCGATCATCGCGGGCACTTGCTCGCTTTGGTCCGGATGGACGATAAAAACTATTTCATAATGACGCATGCAAACTCCTTCAGGTCGGATTGATAATCGCCCACCTCGGCGTCAAGACGAGTGTGGGAAGGTCAGCCGAAGATTATAACCGGTCTTTGACAAGCATTCAACCTTTGCTTGCACGCGCCGCGCAAAAGCGTCGCGCTTGTGCTCACGGCATGCCTGACGGCGACTATTTCGCGCAAAATCGCGTGAAAAGCCTGAAATCCCCTTGCATAGTGGCCCATACTGTACAAAAATACAGACTGTTCATATAGACAGCATTTCACGATGCCCCCACTCCCATGATCAAGCTGACAGCACGACAAGAACAAATCCTGAACCTGATCAAGGATGCGATCGGCAATACCGGTTTTCCCCCGACGCGCGCCGAGATCGCCGCTGAATTGGGCTTCAAGTCGGCCAACGCGGCCGAAGAGCATTTGCAGGCGCTGGCCCGCAAGGGTGCGATTGAAATTTCACCTGGCACCTCGCGCGGCATCCGCCTGCTCGGCACTGCCGCCGAAGCGCCACCAGCCGTCCCGGCCGCCCTCTTGATGTCGCTGCCGCTGATCGGCCGCGTAGCTGCCGGCTCGCCGATCCTGGCGCAGGAAAACCTGGAAGCGAGCTACAACGTCGACCCGGCGCTGTTTTCAAGCAAGCCCGACTTCCTGCTCAAGGTGCGCGGCTGGTCGATGCGCGACGCCGGCATCATGGACGGCGACCTGCTGGCCGTGAAAAAGATCGACAGCGCCAAGAACGGCCAGATCGTGGTGGCCCGCATCGGCGACGAAGTCACCGTCAAGCGCTACAAGAAAACCGGCACGCTGATCGAACTGTTCCCGGAAAACCCGGAGTTCAAGGTCATTACCGTGTCGCCGGAAGACGAGTTTGCTTTAGAGGGTCTTGCGGTAGGCTTGATGCGCAGCTGGCATTGAACGCCCAACCGACGTCGCGTGGATCTCGCATGGGTCGCGTGAATCTCGCGTAGGTCGCGTAGGTCGGATTAGGCCCTGCGGGCCGTAATCCGACAACATGGTTGGCGCTGACTGAAGCTGATTGGAGCTGATTCACGCCGCGGGTGTTGTCGGATTACGCGCTTGCGCGCTAATCCGACCGACGCTTATCTCCGCCCTCCCCTTCCCCGCTTTACCCCTCCAGCGCACTCCTGAAATCCTCGAGCAGGTCCGCCTCGTCTTCGATCCCCACGGAGACCCGTATCAACGACTCGGCAATCCCCATACTGGCGCGGCGCTCGGCACCCATCTCGTAGAAGATGGTGTGGGCAACGGGGATAATCAGCGTGCGCGTGTCGCCGAGATTGCTCGCTGGAATGGCCAGATTCAAACGATTGAGGAAGTCAAAGCAGTCGATGCCATCCTTGAGTTCAAAGCTCAGCAGCGAGCCATAGCTGCGGAACAGGTCGGTAGCCAGCGCATGCTGCGGATGCGACGCCAGGCCAGGGTAATGCACGGCGGCCACGCGCGGATCGGCCTGCAGCATGGTCGCCAGCGCCAGGGCGTTCGAGCAGGTGCGGTCCATGCGCAGGGCCATGGTTTCGGCGCCGACGGCAATATGGTGCGCCGCTTCCGGGCCCAGCGAGGCGCCGAAGTCGCGCAGCGCCTTGGCGCGCATCTGCGCGATGCCCCACTGCTTCGGCGCAGCCTTCTTGTAGTTCTCGAAAATATTCGGGTACTGCGTCCAGTCGAACACGCCGGTATCGGTCACGCTGCCGCCCAGCGCATTGCCGTGGCCGCCGATCGATTTGGTCAGGGCATTGACCACCAGGCCGGCGCCGACGTCTTTCGGACGGAACAGGTAAGGCGTGGTCATGGTGTTGTCGACGATATACAGGATGCCTTTTTCACGGCACAGCTCACCGATCTTTTTCAGGTCGGCAATCTGCGTGCGCGGGTTGGCAATCGTTTCCACAAATACGATGCGGGTCGCTGGCGTAATGGCTGCGGCCACGTAGGCCACCTCGGTGGCGTCGACAAACGAGACATCCATGCCCTGCCCTGTCACGGTCTGCCACAGGCTGTTGGTATTGCCGAACAAAAAGGCTGACGACACCACATGGTCGCCAGCGCGCAGCAGCGACTGCACGACAGCGCCGATGGCGCCCATGCCGGTGGCAAAACACAGGGTAGCGACGCCGCCTTCCATCTGGTTGATCTTGTCTTCCAGCGCCGAGACGGTCGGATTGCCCTGGCGGCCGTAGCGAAAGCCTGGCTCCTTGCCCTGGAACACGGACGCCAGCTGGCGCGCGTCGCTGTAGCCGAAGGCCACCGAGGTGTGGATGGGTTTGTGCAGCGAACCGTGCTCGACGTCCTTGCGGCGGTCGTTATGCAGGATAGTGGTGGTAAAGCCGTAGGTTTTTTTGGTGGTCATAATAAAAACAGATGCGGACGTGAGCCCGGGCGTAGGTCGGATCAGGCCCCATGGGGCCGTAATCCGACAGGCAATCGCGCTAGCCTTCAGTCGCGGCCAGGTTCAGGTTCAGCTGCGAACGCGGCGTGTCTTCCGGAGTGGAAGCCTTCGGGTTGTGGCGCGCGTATTCCAGACGGTCCAGATAGTCTTTGGACACATCGCCGGTGACGTAGACGCCGTCGAAGCACGATGCTTCAAAGCTGGTCAGGGCCGGGTTGATATCGGCAATGGCCTGCTTGAGGTCGTCGATATCCTGGTACACCAGGTAGTCGGCCGTGATTTCGCGGCAGACTTCTTCGGTGCTGCGGCCATAGGCGATCAGCTCGTCGCGCGTCGGCATGTCGATACCATAAACGTTCGGGTAGATCACCGGTGGCGCAGCCGACGCGAAAATGACCTTGGTGGCACCGGCTTCGCGCGCCATCTGCACGATTTCACGGCTGGTGGTGCCGCGCACGATGGAATCGTCCACCAGCAGCACGACCTTGTCCTTGAATTCGGACGGAATCGCATTGAGCTTCTGGCGCACCGATTTCTTGCGTGCAGCCTGACCCGGCATAATGAAGGTGCGGCCGATATAGCGGTTCTTGATAAAGCCTTCGCGGTATTCGATATTGAGCGCCAGCGCCAGCTGGATGGCGGCCGGGCGCGACGAATCGGGAATCGGCATGACCACGTCGATCTGCACGTCCGGCAGTTCGCGGCGGATTTTCTCGGCCAGGTATTCGCCCATTTTCAAACGCGTGGCGTACACCGAGGCGCCGTCGATCACCGAATCGGGACGGGCCAGATAGACAAACTCGAACACGCAAGGGTTCAGGCTGGCGTTGTCGGCGCATTGGGCGCTGTGCAGCTTCTTGTCGGCGTCGATAAAGATCGCCTCGCCCGGCGCGATATCGCGCACGAAGCGGAAACCCATGCCTTCGAGCGCCACCGATTCGGAGGCGATCAGGTATTCCGGGCCCTGCTCGGTTTCGTTAATGCCCAGGCACAGCGGACGGATGCCGTGCGGATCGCGGAAGGCCAGCAGGCCCACGCCGGCGATTTGCGCCACGGCAGCATACCCGCCCTTGACGCGACGGTTGAGCACGGTAACAGCCTTGAAAATGGCTTCAGGATCGAGCATCAGGCCGGTGGTGGCGTGCTGGATCTCATGGGCCAGCACATTGAGCAGCACTTCCGAGTCGGAGTCGGTATTGATGTGGCGGCGGTCGTTCTTGAACATCTCCTGTTTCAGCTGTTCCCAGTTGGTCAGGTTGCCGTTATGCGCCAGCGTAATGCCGAATGGCGCATTGACGTAGAACGGCTGCGCTTCTTCTTCGCTGGACGAACCGGCCGTCGGATAACGACAGTGGCCAATGCCCGAGTCGCCTTGCAGCGTACGCATGTTACGCGTACGGAAGACGTCACGCACCAGGCCATTGGCCTTGTGCATGGAAAACATACTGCTGTGATTGGTCGCAATCCCTGCCGCGTCCTGTCCGCGATGTTGCAACAGCAACAATGCGTCATACAGCAATTGATTGACAGGTTGATGGGAAACGACGCCGACGATGCCACACATGGTGTGCTCCTGTAACTGTGCTACTGATTTTAAAAAAAATTCAAAATTTCACATGCTGCGCGTAGGCGGCAGGAAGATAAGGCTTGATGGTGCGTACGCCCTGTTCGGCAAGCGGGCTGAGCAAGGCATTTTTCCAGAACGGCTGCTGCGGCAGCGAGGTCATGCCGCACAAGATGACGGCGGTCAGCACAATCACAAGGCCACGCGCCACACCGAACAAGCTGCCCAGCAGGCGGTCCGTCAGGCTCAGGCCGCTGACCTTGACCAAGGCATCAACCGTCATGCCCAGCAAGCCCATCAGGATACGCGTGCCGATAAACAGCGCCACGAAAGCCAGCAGCAGGCGGATCACCTCGCCCGGTATCACTTCCGGCATGAATTTGGCCAGCGTGGCGCCATAAGCGTTGGCGACCACGAACGCCACGACCCAGCTGATCAGCGACAGTATCTCCTTGACCAGGCCGCGCATGGCGCTGATCAGGACCGAGGTCGCCATCACGAACAGCACCAGGTAATCGAAAATCGTCACGCCTGCCAACCTTGCTCAGTTCAAGCCGGCACCAGGCTGCCGCCCAGACCCAGCTTTTGCAGTTTGGCGCGGGTTTTTTCCGCCTCTTCGCGGCTGCCGAACGGGCCGACGCGCACGCGGATGCGTTCGCCGCCGGCACTCGATACCTTCTGAGTATAGGAACGGATGCCCGCACTACTGAGCTTGGCCTGCAATTCGTCGACTTTCTCCTGGGTAGCCAGCGCCGCCACCTGCACCACGAACCTGCCATCGCTGTCGGCCGCTTTTTCCGGCGCTTTTTCTGCGGCAGGCTTGGCTGAAGGTTTGCCTTCCAGAATCGCCAGCGCGCGCGCTGCATCATCGGTCGACTGCGCCGGCTTGGCAGGCTTGGACTCAGGCTTGGACTCGTGTTTCGGTTCCGGCTTGGGTTCAGGCTTGTGTTCCGGTTTGGATACGACCTCGACCGGCTTCGGCTTGGGTTCAGGCTTCTGCACAGGCTTGGGTTCGGGCTTGGGTTCGGGCTTCTGCACAGGCTTGGGCTCGGGTTGCGGCTCAGTGTAGGGCTTGGCAGGCGCAGGCTCGGCTGCCGCCAGTACCGGTGCAGGCGCTGCTGCTGCCGGTTTGGGCTTGGCCGGCATAGGCGTATCGACAATTTCCTCGGATTGGTCAAGACCATTGTTCGACGCTGCCGGCGGCACGCTGGCCTGGGCCGGCGCAGCAGAGGCCGCCACCTTGTCTTTCGATGGAATCTCGATGCCGATATCGTTGATCGGCGCCTTGGGCTCGGAATCGAGCAGCATCGGCAGCCCCACGGCCACGCCCAGCGCCAGTGCAATGGCGCCGATCAGGCGGCGGCGTGCGCGCTTCTTTTCCGGCAAGGCCGGGTCGGCAGCGTCGCGGCTGCGGCGCGAACTGCCGCCGGAGGTGTTGGCGGCGCGCTTGCGCCCTGGCGCCTGCGCCTCGCCAGGGACATAAAATCCGCTGTCTTCGCCAGCGGATTCTTGCTTGTTTTTAAACAGTTTCGAGAACAAGCCCATGCGTGATTTTCAGTCGAATGCGATTAGTGTAGGGAGGATCTGCGGGCCTTCATCACGCCGGCAACGGTGAGGAAAGAACCAAAGACCACAATTCTATCATTCTCACCGGCACGGCTCACTGCATTTGCAAAAGCTTGTGCCGGATCGTCGAAGACGGAAATGGTGTGTTCGCTGCTGTCGGACTTGCCACCGAGCATGATTTGTACCTTGGCCGCCAGCTCCGAAGCGCTGGCACTGCGCGGCGATGGCAAGGTCGCCAGGCACCAGTGATCGACATGTTCGCCCATGGCCGCCAGGACGCCGTCGATATCCTTGTCCAGCATGGAACCGAACACGGCGTAGGTGTACGGGTGAAAGCCCATATTGCCCAGGTTCTGGTTCAGCGCTGCAGCCGCATGCGGGTTGTGTGCCACATCGAGGATCACGCTGGGGCGGCCAGGCAATACTTGGAAGCGGCCCGGCAGTTCGACCGTCACCAGGCCGGTGCGCACTTCCTGCGCGCCGACCGGCAGCTTCAACTTCAGTACTTCCAGCGCTGCCAGCGCCGCCGAGGCATTGAGCAACTGGTTGGCGCCGCGCAGGCTCGGATAGGCCAGCGAATTGCGGCGCTGGTCACGGCCGCCGTAGTTCCACTGCTGCTTGTCACCCGAATAGTTGAAATCGCGGCCCATCAGCCACAGGTCGGCGCCGATCGCTTCGGCATGCGCGATGAGAGACTGGGGCGGTACCGGGTCGCTGCAGATGGCAGCCTTGCCTGGGCGGAAGATGCCGGCCTTTTCAAAGCCGATCGCCTCGCGCGTATCGCCGAGGTAGTCGGTATGGTCGATATCGACGCTGGTGACGATGGCCACGTCGGCGTCGATCACGTTGACGGCATCGAGGCGCCCGCCCAGGCCCACTTCCAGGATCGCCACATCGAGCCCCGCATGCGACAGCAGGTGCAGAATGGCCAGCGTGGTAAATTCAAAATAGGTCAGCGGCGTGTCGCCGCGCACCGCCTCGACCGCCTGGAAACTGGCCACGATCTGCTCGTCGCTGGCCATCTCGCCCAGTACGCGCGCGCGCTCGTTGAAATCGAGAAAATGCGGCTTGATATACAGGCCGACCTTGTAACCGGCGCGCAACAGCACCGACTCAAGCATGGCGCAGGTCGAACCCTTGCCGTTGGTGCCGGCCACCATGATCACTGGGCAGCTGAACGCCAGCTGCAGGCGCTGCTTGACGGCCAGCACGCGCTCGAGGCCCATATTGATCTGCGTTTCGGAATGGCGGTTTTCCAGCAGGGCGAGCCAGTCTGGTAAGGTGCTTGGGAGGGTTTGCATGGGGGAATTCTTGAAAGGAGAGCGCAAAACAGGAAAACATCCGGGTCCGAACGGTCATGCGTAGGTCGGATTAGCGCGTAGCGCGTAATCCGACAACATGGTTGGCGCATAAGCTAAGGGTGCTGTCGGATTACGGCCTGCGGCCTAATCCGACCTACAACCCAATCCGACCCACGCCTTTACGCCAGCACTTCCACCGCCTGGTTTTGCAGCAAGGCCAGCAGACGGGCGATTTCTTCGCGCATCTTGCGACGGTCGACGATCATGTCGACGGCGCCCTTGGTGACCAGGAACTCGGCGCGCTGGAAGCCTTCCGGCAGCTTTTCACGCACGGTGTTTTCAATCACGCGCGGGCCGGCAAAGCCGATCAGCGCTTTCGGTTCGGCAATCACCACGTCGCCCATAAAGGCAAACGAGGCCGACACGCCGCCCATGGTCGGGTCGGTCAGCACGCTGATGAACGGCAGTTTCTTCTCTGCCAGTTTGGTCAGCATGGAAGTGGTTTTTGCCATCTGCATCAGCGACAGCAGGCCTTCCTGCATGCGCGCGCCACCGGTGGCGGTAAAGCAAATGAACGGCACCTTCTGCTCCAGCGCGATCTGCGCGCCGCGCACGAAGCGCTCGCCGACCACCGAACCCATGGAACCGGCCATGAAGTCGAATTCGAAGCACGCCACCACCACCGGCAGGCTCATGATCGAGCCGCCCATCACCACCATGGCATCGGTCTCGCCGCTGCTTTCCATGGCTGACTTCAGGCGATCAGGGTATTTCTTGCTGTCCTTGAACTTGAGCGTATCGACCGGCAGGATTTCCTGGCCGATTTCATAGCGGCCGCCGGCGTCGAGCAGGTTGTCGAGGCGTTCGCGTGCGCGGATGCGCATATGCTGGTCGCACTTCGGACACACATGCTGGTTCGATTCCAGGTCAGTGCGGTACAGAACCGATTCACACGATGGGCATTTGACCCACAGGCCTTCGGGCATGGTCTTGCGCGCGCCAGCATCGGAGCGCTGTATGCGCGGTGGCAGCAGTTTTTCCAACCAACTCATTATTTTTCTCCTTGCGCCCCTGTCGGGCGGGAATGGGCTGTTGCGGCGCCGGTCGACGCCTGCAACGGTATCTGGTGCATCAGTTCAAACCAAAGCTGAACTCTATCAGTGGCCGAAGTGTAGCCGTTTATCGCCTGCCTGTCGAACTTTGCAACCACACAAGATTAATGAAATATTATGCAAACTCAGGCATCGAGCGCGGCGCGGATGCCTGCCGTAAAGCTGCGAACGGCCTCGACCGCACCGCCCGGCGGCGCGTTTTCAATCTCCTGGATAATGCGGCTGCCGATCACCACAGCGTCGGCCACTTCGGCGACGGCTCGGGCGGTGGCGCCGTCGCGGATGCCGAAGCCGACGCCGACCGGCAGGCTCACGTGCTGGCGAATGGCGGCCAGGCGCTCGGCCACTTGCTGCGTATCGATATTGCCGGCGCCCGTCACGCCCTTGAGCGAAACATAATAGCTGAAGCCGCCGCCAACCTTGGCCACCTGGGCGATGCGTTCCTCGGTCGAGGTCGGCGACAGCAGGAAAATCATATCGAGGCCGGCAGCACGCATGTCGGCGGAGAATTCTTCACACTCTTCGGGCGGATAGTCGACCACGATGGCGCCATCGGCGCCGGCATCCCTGGCTGCTGCAATAAAGGCTGCGCCGCCGATGCGCTCGATCGGGTTGGCGTAGCCCATCAGCACGACCGGCGTGGTCGGGTTGGTCAGGCGAAACTCGCGCACATAGGCAAATACATCGTGGATGCCGATATTGAATTTCAGCGCACGCTCGCAGGCGCGCTGGATCACGGGGCCTTCGGCCATCGGATCGGAGAACGGCACGCCCAGTTCCAGCACATCGGCGCCGCCCTCGACCAGCGCGTGCATCAGCGGCACGGTGGCGTCAGGGCCGGGGTCGCCGGCGGTAATAAAGGTGACCAGGGCGGTCTTGTTCTGTTCTTTTAGACGGGCAAAGGTGGGGGCGATACGGGACATGGCGTTTTCTCTCTGAAGGAAATAATAGATAGGAGGCAGTTTTCTTCAGCCAAAATCAGCTGAAATCAAGCCCCATCCGCTCCGCCACGGTATGCATGTCCTTGTCGCCACGGCCCGACAGGTTGGCCAGCACGATCTGGTCTTTCGGCAGCGTTGCCGCCAGCTTGGCCGCGTAGGCCAGCGCGTGCGACGATTCGAGCGCCGGGATAATGCCTTCGATATGGCAGCAGTCGTGGAAGGCCTGCAGCGCTTCATCGTCGGTAATCGACACATATTGCGCGCGGCCCGAGTCCTTCAACCACGCATGTTCCGGCCCCACGCCCGGATAGTCGAGGCCGGCCGAGACCGAATGGGTTTCGATAATCTGGCCATTGTCGTCCTGCAGCAGATAGGTGCGGTTGCCGTGCAGTACGCCCGGATAGCCGGCCGTCAATGACGCCGAGTGCTTGCCCGTATCGAGCCCTTCGCCAGCGGCCTCCACCCCGATCAGCTTGACGCCCGGCTGGTCCACATACGGGTAGAAGATGCCCATGGCGTTCGAGCCGCCGCCGATGCAGGCCAGCACATAGTCGGGCTGGCGGCCCGTCATTTCCGGCATCTGCACCAGGCACTCTTCGCCGATCACCGACTGGAAGTCGCGCACCATCATCGGGTACGGGTGTGGGCCAGCCACGGTGCCGATAATGTAGAAGGTGTTTTCAATATTGGTGACCCAGTCGCGCATGGCTTCGTTAAGCGCGTCCTTGAGCGTCTTGGAGCCGGACTCGACTGGGACCACGGTGGCGCCCAGCAAACGCATGCGGTACACATTCTGCGCCTGGCGCTTGACGTCTTCGCTGCCCATATAGACCACGCATTCGAGGCCGAAGCGCGCGCAGATGGTGGCTGTGGCCACGCCGTGCTGGCCGGCGCCGGTCTCGGCAATGATGCGCGGCTTGCCCATGCGCTTGGCCAGCAACGCCTGGCCGATCACGTTGTTGATCTTGTGCGCGCCGGTGTGATTCAGGTCTTCGCGCTTGAAGTAGATCTGCGCGCCGCCGGCCATTTCCGACCAGCGCTTGGCGTGGTAGATCGGCGAAGGGCGGCCGACGAAATGCTTGAGCTCATAGCGGAACTCTTCGAGAAACTCGGGGTCGGTACTGTAGCGCGCATAGGCGTCCTTCAGTTCGGCCAGCGCGTGGGTCAGCGTCTCGGCCACGAAGGAGCCGCCATAGGGGCCGAAATGGCCGCGGGCGTCAGGATATGGGTAGTTGGCGGCGTGGAACAATGCGGCGGCTGCGCCGGCGTTGGCGTGGTCAGTCATGATGTAATCCTTTGGCAATAATGGCATCGGCCTGCAGCACTGCGGCCACGAAGGCGCGAATGCGGGAGGCGTCCTTGATGCCCTTGGACGCTTCGACGCCACTGCTGATGTCGACCGCGTAAGGGCGTACCTGCACCACCGCCTCAGTGGCGGTTTGTACGCTCAAGCCACCACTCAAAACGACCCGAGGCGCGAGTTCTTCTGGAATAAGGGACCAATCGAATGCCTTTCCTGCACCGCCATAGGCGTCCACGTAAGTATCGAGCAACAGGCTGGAAAACAGTGGACTGGCGGCGCGATAGCGCTGCTCGTATTCTAGCAAATCGGCAAAGCTTGTGTCAGGTCTTACACGAAACACCTGATTGTAGGGCCGGTTGACGGCAGCGGCCAGCACCGCGCTGTGCTCGGGCGTCTCGTCGCCGTGGAACTGCAGCAGCGACAAGGGCGCTGCTGCCAGCGTCTGCTGCACTTCCTCCACGCTGGCGTTGACGAACAGGCCGACCGTGCTGACATACGGCGGCAGGCCGGCCATCAGGCTGGCAGCCTGCTGTGGCGTCACGTAACGCGGGCTTTTCGGGTAAAACACAAAGCCGATGGCATCGGCACCAGCCGCGACCACGGCGGCGACGTCTTCCGGCCGGGTCAGGCCGCAGATCTTGATACGGGTACGGGACATGTTCTCTCTCAGGTCGATGGCGACGCTTAAAACCAAGGCAACTGGCTGGAGCTATCCTGCGGCAAGCCCCATTTGGGATCGTAGTCGATCTTCGCCAGGTACAGGCCGTCGGGCATAAAGGTGGGCGCAGCCGCATGGCGGTCGCGGCTTTCCAGCAGCTGACCCAGCCATTCAGGCTTTTCACGGCCGCTGCCCACATACACGAGCGAGCCGACCAGGTTGCGCACCATATGGTGCAGGAAGGCATTGGCGGTAATCGTAAAGACGACCAGCTCGCCACGGCGTTCAATGCGGATATCGTGCATCAGCTTGACCGGCGACTTGGCCTGGCACTGCGCGGCGCGAAATGCCGTAAAGTCGTGCCAGCCCAGCAGCGGCTGCACGGCTTGCTGCATCAGTGCGATATCGAGCGGACGGAAAAAGAAACCGGCACGCCCTTCAAGCAGCGGCGAACGGGTCGGATTGTTATACAGCACATAATGGTAGCTGCGTGCGCGCGCGCTGAAGCGGGCGTGGAAGAAATCATTGACGGTGGGGTCGCCTTCCAGCGCGCTGGCCCAGCGCACGGCAATCGACGGCGGCAGGAAGGCATTAACGCCGCGCACCCACGAGTGCATATCGCGCTGCAAGGTGGTATCGAAATGCACCACCTGCTCCAGCGCATGCACACCGGTATCGGTGCGCCCGGCACAAGTGGTAGCCAGGCGCACGCGGGCAAATTTCTCCAGCGCATTTTCCAGCTGGTCCTGCACCGTCAGCCCGCTTTCCTGTTTCTGATAACCATGCCAGGCCGTACCGTCATATTGCAGGCCCAGGGCAATGCGCTGCAGCGGCAGCGCGGTAGTAGTAGTTTGCATGGCAGCATTATACCGGCGTGCCGTGGATGAGATTGGAGCGTAGGTCGGATTAGGCCCTTCGGGCCGTAATCCGACAACACCGCCGAAGCCAACAATACCCACCAACGTCCGAGCCAACACTGTTGTCGGATTACGGCCCCTGCGGGGCTTGACTCCACCGATGCCCGCGCCAACAATGTTGTCGGATTACGGCCCCTGCGGGGCCTAATCCGACCTACGCCAGCAAGGCGCGCATGGTGTTGGCCTTGGCCACTTGCTCAGGGCTGCCGCCCTTGATGACTTCATCGATCAGCTCGCGCGCGCCTTCGCGGTCGCCGATTTCCTGGTAGGCAATGGCCAGGTCGAGCTTGGTGTCCATTTCCATATGGATGGCTGACAGCGGATCGTCCACGCCTGCATGGGCGGCCTTGTTTTCATCGAGGTCCAGGTCGATGCCGGTCAGGTCGAATTCAGGCGCCGGGGCCGCGGGCGGCTGGGCAGGTGGCGTCGGCTGGTCGAACTGCGCCAGGGACGGCGCCGGTGCCGGCGCGGCTGGTTCAGGCGTATCGAGATCGAAATGCGCCAGATCCACTTCTTTCAATGGATCGGGCAGCGGCGTCAGGCCAGGACCGACGCCGTTGACCGGCGTGCCGGGCGGCTCCAGGTCCAGGCCGAAATCCATGCTGGCGTCAAATTTTGCTGCCTCGTCGGCCTCGGTGCCGGCCTGTGTGACAGGCCCGGGCATCGCGATCGGGTCATTGGTCAATACCGGTTCAAAATCGAGACTGTCCAGGTCGAAGTCGAGCCGCTCGCGCGCATCGCGCGCCGACGCGCCCGATGCCACCACCGGGGCGACCGACGGCAGCGGTTCGGACAGCGTGCTGTCGACCAGCGGCAGGTCCACGCTTTGTCCGTGCAGGCCATCGTCGAGCGGTTTGGACAGGCTGACCACCGCGTCGGCATCGGCGTCGCCATACAGGGGATTGTCCGGGTCGAGCGCCACGCCCATCGCGGCGGCCTGTGCCCATTCGTCGCCGACACCGCGCGTCTGGCTGTACAGCTCGCCTGCCTGGGCCTCGAACGTGGCCGCATCGTGGCGCGCCGAATAGATTTCCAGCAGTTTCAGGCGGGCCGCCTGGTTGTCGGGATGGGCGCGCAGCGCTTCCTTGAGGATTTCTTCGGCCTGGCCGTCGCGTCCGTAGGCGATATACACATCGGCTTCGGCGACCGGGTCGACTTCGTTGCTACCCAGGGCAGCGGCGCCGGCAGCTGCCGTTGCCCCCGCCGCGGCGCCCATGCCTGCGGCCGCTGCGGCGGCAGCAAACGGATGCTCGCCCGGCGCCGGTGTCGGGGCTGCCGGCTCGTCCGGTCCCAGCGTTGGCGCAATATGCTCTTCCAGCGGCGGCGGTGGCGGCACGTCTTTCTTGCGCCGTGCAATCACCAGCGCCGCTACCGCGGCCAGCAAGGCGGCCAGGCCCAGGCCTACCGCGCCCAGATGGTCGCTGATCTTGTCGGCAAACGACGGCTCCAGCGGCGACGGTTTTTTCGCCAGCGGCACCGGCTTGGTTTTCGGCACCGGCGGCTGCGCAGCAGGCTCGCTGACCGCTGCGCTGGCACTGGCAGGCACCTCTTCCGGCTTGGCCGGCGACGGCGCGCTCTTGTCGGCCATCGCCTTGTTCTTAACCGCCATCAGGTTTTCCAGGTCGCTGACGTTCTTTTCCAGCTCCTTGACGCGCGCCGCCGCTTCTTCGGTCTGTTTGGTCTTGGCAATCTTGTCTTCGTCGCTGGCGGCGGTGCTGTTGCCGCCAGGCTTGGCGGCCGACTCCGCTTTTGACAGCTTGAGCTTGTCTTGTGCTTCGCTGACGGCGGTCGGTTTTTCCTGCACGCGGGTGGCGCCGATCTTGCCGGTCGTGCTTTGCGCCGCTTCGGCAGCACGCGCAGGCTTGCTTTGTGCAACTTGCCCGGCCAGCCGGTTGCGATAGGCTTCGAAGTCCACCGCGTGCGCCGTGACCACGCGCTTGGCCTCGGCCGCGTCGGTGGCGCGCACGGCGTCCGCTGCCGGCACGGCCAGGATGCGCCCGGCCTGCATGCGATTCATGTTCTGCCCGGAAAACGCATCGGGATTGGCGCGGTACAGGGCCACCAGCATCATGTCGAGCGACACGCCCGACGGCTTGAGCTCGCTGGCGATGCGGCTCAGCGTATCGCCCTGACGCACCCGGTAGTCGGTCTTGCCGCTGTCCGCCGGCTTTTCAGCCTCGGCAGCCTTGGCTGGCGCAGCCTGCGGCGTATCCTTGGCGCCCTTGACGGCAACCGGCGCGGCAACCTGGGCGCCACGCGTGCGACGCGCTTCGGGCGTATCGAGCACGAACGCGTATTCGCGCACCTGGCGGCCATTTTTGCCACTGAGTTCGATCAGCAGGTTGACCAGCGGCTCGGCCAGTGGCTCGGCCGAGCTGATGCGGATAAACGGCTTGCCGGTACGCGTCTCGATGGCAAACGTCAGGGCGCTCAGGGCAGGATTGAGTTCGACCACGGCTTGGCGATAGGCGTCCGGCGGCGCCAGTTTGGCCAGCAGCGTCGAGGTTTCGCCGGGTTTAATGGCCGACAACTCCACTTCAGCCCGCAGTGGCTCGCCCACGGCGGAGAGCACCGTAATCTTGCCAAGCTCGGCAGCGTAGGCTGCGGGCGACAACAGGACCGCACAGGCGATCGCGCTGCTGAGGGTTTTGACGGCAAGGGAGGCGCCCCGGGGGCGGATGTGTGCGGACATAGTTGGAGGTATTTTAGTTGACGTGGGAAAACTGTTACTTTTCCAGATGTATCAACATATCATTACGCCCACAGTGATGCAAGCACCGCTTCATTGCCGCTTGCCCGGCGAAAGGCGAAAAAAAGGCCGGGAAAAGCTTCCCGGCCAGCAATCAGTTCATTCGTTACGGCACTCAGGCATCAAGCAAGATGCGCAGCATGCGGCGCAGCGGCTCGGCAGCGCCCCACAGCAGCTGGTCGCCTACGGTAAAGGCCGACAGGTATTCGCCGCCCATGCTCATCTTGCGCACGCGGCCTACCGGAATGGTCAGGCTGCCGGTCACGGCCGCTGGCGAGAGCTCATGCACCGACGCTTCGCGCGTGTTCGGCACCAGCTTGGCCCACTGATTGCCGCCCGCGATGATGTCGTTGATTTCGTCGAGCGGCACGTCTTTTTTCAGCTTGATGGTCAGCGCCTGCGAGTGGCAGCGCATGGCGCCGATGCGTACGCACAGGCCATCGACAGCAATCGGTGCGCTGCCGAAGTCGGCGCCGCGGCCCAGGATCTTGTTGGTTTCGGCGCCGGCCTTCCACTCTTCCTTCGACTGGCCGTTGCCCAGGTCCTTGTCGATCCATGGAATCAGGTTGCCGGCCAGCGGCGCGCCGAACTGCTTGATTTCATCAGGGCTGTAGCCATGCTGGGTGGCCAGCACCTGGCGGTCGATTTCCAGGATGGCGGAAGCAGGATTGTCCAGCAGCGCCTTGACAGAACCGTTGATGGTGCCGAACTGGGTCAGCAGTTCGCGCATATGCTGCGCGCCGCCACCTGAGGCTGCCTGGTAGGTCATCGACGTCATCCAGTCGATCAGGTCGTGCTGGAACAGGCCGCCCAGGCCGATCATCATGCACGATACAGTGCAGTTGCCGCCGATATAGTTCTTCACGCCCTTGCCCAGCGCGTCCTTGATCACGTGCAGGTTGACCGGATCGAGCACGATTACAGCGTCTTTTTCCATGCGCAAGGTTGAAGCAGCGTCGATCCAGTAGCCGTCCCAGCCGGCGGCGCGCAGCTGCGGGAACACCGCGCTGGTGTAGTCGCCGCCCTGGCAGGAAATGATAATGTCGCACTTGGACAGTTCGGCGATATTGTTGGCATCCTTGAGGATGGTTTCATTCTTCGCCATGGATGGCGCTGCGCCGCCCGTGTTCGAGGTGGTGAAAAACACCGGTTCGATATGGGCGAAATCGCCCTCTTCCTGCATGCGATGCATCAGGACCGAACCGACCATACCGCGCCAACCTACCAAGCCTACTAATTTCATTACCATTCCTCAAAATGTGGCGGCGGCTGCCGCCATTGAATAATTTTATCCCAACGCTTTCACAACCGCATCGCCCATCGCCTCGGTGCCCACCAGGGTGGTGCCCGCTTCGTGGATATCGGCCGTGCGCAGGCCCTGCGCCAGGACCTTCTTGACTGCCGTCTCGACGCGGTCGGCCTGCTCTGCGCGGTTAAGCGAGTAGCGCAGCATCATCGCCGCCGACAAAATGGTGGCCAGCGGATTGGCAATGCCCTTGCCGGCAATGTCGGGGGCTGAGCCGTGCGAAGGCTCGTACAGGCCCTTGTTGTTGGCGTCGAGCGAAGCCGATGGCAGCATGCCGATCGAACCGGTCAGCATGGCGGCGGCGTCCGACAGGATGTCGCCAAACATATTGCCAGTGACCATCACGTCGAATTTCTTCGGCGCCCGCACCAGCTGCATGGCGGCGTTGTCGACATACATATGGTCGAGCGCGACGTCCGGGTACTCCTTGTGCACATCGGTAACGATGTCTTTCCAGAACTGGAATGTTTCCAGCACATTGGCCTTGTCGACGCTGGTCAGGCGCTTGTCGCGCTTTTGCGCAGCCTGGAACGCCACGTGGGCGATGCGGCGGATTTCGCCTTCCGCATAGCGCATGGTGTCGAAGCCTTCGCGCTGGCCCTTGAACGGACCGTCCGGGCACTCGCGCACGCCGCGCGGCTGGCCAAAGTAAATATCGCCGGTCAGTTCGCGGATAATCAGGATATCCAGGCCCGACACCACTTCAGGCTTGAGTGTGGAAGCGCCCGCCAGTTCCGGATACAGAATGGCCGGACGCAGGTTGGCAAACAGGCCCAGGTTCTTGCGCAGACCCAAAATAGCCTGTTCAGGACGGAACTGGCGCTCGAGATTGTCGTACTGGTAGTCGCCCACGGCGCCGAACAGCACCGCGTCGGCGGCCTTGGCCAGCGCCAGCGTACCTTCAGGCAGCGGATGGCCGTGCGCCGCATAGCCGGCGCCGCCGACCGGCGCGCTTTCCAGCTCGAACGATTCGCCCAGCACATTCAATACCTTGACCGCTTGCGCAATGATTTCAGGACCGATACCGTCGCCGGGCAAAATAGCAATTTTCATGTTTTACCTAGAAGTGATGTGGACGTGTCTGAAAAACGTACAGGGCAAGGCGCCATGGACGTTTTTTCAGGCATGTCAGATAGTGTTGGCCAGCCAGGGCTGATTATGCAAATGACGTTCCTCGAAGGCGCGGATATCGTCAGCATGGCGCAGCGTCAGGCCGATATCGTCCAGGCCGTTGATCAGGCAGTATTTGCGGAAAGCATCGATCTCGAACGGATACGAGACGCTGCCATTACTGGTGCGCACGCATTGCTGATCGAGGTCGACCACCAGCTTGTAGCCAGGGAAGGCTTTCACTTCATTGATCAGGTGATCGACCTGGCTTTCCGACAGCACGATCGGCAGCAGGCCGTTCTTGTAGCAGTTATTGAAGAAGATATCGGCAAACGACGGCGCAATAATGGCGCGGAAACCATACTGGGCGAGTGCCCACGGCGCGTGTTCGCGCGAGGAGCCGCAGCCGAAATTCTTGCGCGTCACCAGGATCGAGGCGCCCTGGTAGCGTGGCTCGTTGAGCACAAAATCCGGGTTGAGCGGGCGGCGGCTGTTGTCCTGGCCCGGCTCGCCGTGATCGAGGTAGCGCCATTCATCGAACAGGTTGGGGCCGAAACCGCTGCGGTGGATCGATTTCAGGAACTGCTTTGGAATGATCGCGTCGGTATCGACATTGGCGCGGTCGAGCGGCGCAACCAGGCCTTCGTGTATCGTAAATTTATCCATGCTATCTGTACTCGGTAGGACGGGCAGCGCCCGTCACGGTTTATTTTCCGCCAGCGCCAGTAACGACCTGGCCGACTTTCTGCACGTCGCGGCCGATGCCGGAGACGGTATTGCAGCCGGACAGGATGACGGTGGCGATCAGCAGGGCGAAGATTTTTTTCATGGTGGGCTCACAGGTTTTCAAGGGATGATGGCAGCAGTGTAAACCAGCAGCGGCAGGGAGAGGGGGCAGAAGCCCCCGCTCACTCATCGAAAACTGCGCACATCCACAAAATGCCCGGCAATCCCCGCCGCTGCCGCCATCGCTGGCGACACCAGGTGGGTACGCCCGCCCTGCCCCTGACGGCCTTCGAAGTTGCGGTTCGAGGTCGAGGCGCAGCGTTCGCCCGGATCGAGGCGGTCTGCGTTCATGGCCAGGCACATCGAGCAGCCCGGTTCGCGCCATTCGAAGCCGGCGTCGCGGAAGATACGGTCCAGCCCTTCGCGCTCGGCCTGTTCCTTGACCAGGCCCGAGCCCGGCACCACCATCGCCAGCCTGACGTTCGAGGCGCGCTGCTTGCCGCGCACCACGGCGGCGGCGGCGCGCAGGTCTTCGATGCGCGAATTGGTGCACGAACCGATAAACACTTTATCGATACGGATGTCTTCGATGGCGGTATTGGGTTTCAGGTTCATGTAGACCAGCGCTTTTTCCATCGCATCGCGCTTGACGCTGTCTTTTTCCTGGTCCGGATCGGGCACGCGGCCATCGACGCCGACCACCATCTCGGGCGAAGTACCCCAGGTCACCTGCGGACGGATGTCGGCTGCGTTCAACGTGACGACCAGGTCAAAGCGCGCACCCGGGTCCGAATGCAGCGTGCGCCAGTAGGCAACAGCGCTGTCCCACTGCGGTCCGGCCGGCGAAAACGGACGGCCCTTGACGTAATTGATGGTGGTGTCGTCGACGCCGATAATGCCGGCGCGCGCACCGGCCTCGATGGCCATGTTACAGACCGTCATGCGCCCTTCCATCGACAGCGCGCGGATGGTCGAGCCGCCAAACTCGATACAGTAGCCGGTACCGCCGGCCGTGCCGATCTTGCCGATAATGGCCAGCACCACATCCTTGGCGGTCACGCCGACCGGCAGCGCGCCGTCAACCTGCACCAGCATGGCTTTCGATTTCTTCTGCAGCAGCGTCTGCGTGGCCAGCACGTGCTCGACTTCCGAGGTGCCGATGCCGTGCGCCAGCGCGCCGAAAGCGCCGTGGGTGGACGTATGCGAGTCGCCGCACACCACCGTCATGCCCGGCAAGGTGGCGCCCTGCTCAGGGCCGATCACGTGCACGATGCCCTGGCGCTTGTCGTTCATGTTGAAATACGTCAGGCCGTAATTCTTGGCGTTCTTGTCCAGCGTTTCAACCTGCAGGCGCGAGACCGGGTCGGCAATGCCGTCAACGCGGCTGGTGGTCGGTACGTTATGGTCGGCCACGGCCAGATTGGCCGAGACGCGCCACGGCTGGCGGTTCGCTTCGCGTAGCCCGTCAAACGCCTGCGGACTGGTCACTTCGTGCACCAGATGGCGGTCGATATACAAAATGGTGGTGCCATCGTCTTCGGCACGCACAACATGGGATTCCCAGAGTTTGTCGTAAAGCGTCTTCATCATGAGTTATGCAGCAGTGCTACATTGCCTGTAGTAAGTAAACAGTCGAAAATCAACAATGATTATGCCATATTTTGCGCAAAGCAGAACCAAAAGCCAGCGCTACGCATGACCGACGATACAAAATTCGGCTCCAATTGCCGGTATCGACAAAAAATTGCTGACACATAAAAACAGCCGCCGGACTCCGGCGACACCAGCCTGCCAATCAACACGAAAAAAAACCCGCTGCAGTCACGCTGCAGCGGGTTCGGTGTCATGCTGTCTGTTTTTTTCGTACTAGGCAGCCATGCGCACAGTTCCCCTGCAACCATCCATCAGGAACGATAGGCCTACCACCAGCACCAGTTCGCCTTCGGCCGAGCGCGCGGTACCGGTAATGCCGTCCACGGTAATGGCGGTCATCGGCTTGATCACCAGGTCGGCAGTGCCGTCGACGGCGGCCACGGCCAGGATATACGGCTGTGGCGCGGCAACAACAATACCGACGCGCTCGCTGCACGACTCGTAGCCAAGGGCGCCAGCCAGCGAACGTACCGGCAGCGGACGGCCCTGGTCTTTCAGCACCGGCGCACCGCCCACTTCCATGAACGTTTCCGGCAGCTCGACCACGCGCTGTACCACCGCCATCGGCAGCGCCAGTGCGGCGCCCGAGGTCGATACCAGCATGGTCGGCACGATCGACAGTTCGATCGGCAGGCGGATGGCAAACTTGGTGCCCTTGCCCAGCGCCGACTCGATATGGATGGCGCCGCGGTTTTTCTCGACCGCCGTCTTGACCACGTCCATGCCGACGCCGCGGCCCGACACGCTCGAGGCCACTTCCTTGGTCGAGAAGCCCGGCAGGAACACCAGCTGGAAGCATTCGTCGTTGCTCAGCTGGGCATTCTCGCTGATCAGGCCCTTCTGCTGCGCCTTGCTGCGCAGGAAGACCGGGTCCATGCCCTTGCCGTCGTCCTGCAACACGATCATCACGCTATTGGCTTCCTGCCAGGCCTTGAGCGAGATATACGACTTGGCCGGCTTGCCCGCTTTCACGCGGTCTTCCGGCGACTCGACGCCATGGTCGAGCGAGTTGCGCAGCATGTGCACCAGCGGATCGTACAGACTGTCCACCACCACGCGGTCCACTTCGGTTTCCGCGCCTTCGATGGTCAGTTCAACATCCTTGCCCAGATCCTTGGCCAGCTCGCGCACCAGGCGCGGGAATTTCTGGAACAGACGGCCGACCGGCTGCATGCGCGTGGCCAGCGTGGCGCGCTGCAACTCGGTCGAGTAGCGCGATGCGCGTTCCAGCGTTTCGGCCAGCGTGGCCATCAGGGTCGCGGCCTGGCCTTCGAATTTGAACTGCAGCAGGCGTTCAAGCAGCACGGCAGCCTGGTTGGCCGCCTGCACCGATTCGCCGGCCACTTCCAGCAGCGCATCGAGCTTGACGGCGTCGACACGGATACTGTCTTCCTTGACCGGTGCGGCATGGCGCACGTCGGGACGCTCGTCGCGGCGCTCCACGCCATCCCAGTTCTTGCCGGCGGCAGCAGGCTTGGCTGCAACAGCTGCCGGTGCAGCGGACGCTGCCGGGCTGGCAACAGCGGCAACAGCCACCGGTGCGGCTGGTGCCGCTGCCAGCTGGCTGCCAGCCGGCACCACGGCGTTGTACAGGCTAATCCAGTCCAGGCCGCCTTCGCCCGATACTGGCGCTGCTGCTACCGCAACAGGGGCAGTAGCAGGGGCGGACTCGGCTACTGGTGCAGCTACCGGTGCAGCAGGGGCGGCAGCCGGCGCATCCTTGCCTTCGATGGCGTTGGTCAGTATATGTTCGAGTTCTTCCGGCATGGCCGGCAGGCTTTCCGGCGGGGCGCCGTTGGCCAGTTCGGTCAGCTGGTCGGCCACGAAGCCGGAGGCCTGCAGCGCCGCCTCGATGGCCAGCGGCGTGACGGGTGCGGCGCCCGTGCGCAGCGCGTCAAACAGGTTTTCGGTCAGATGGCAGGCCGCCACCAGCGCTGGCAGGCCCATGAAACCGGCACCGCCCTTGATGGTGTGGAAGGAACGAAACACCGCGTTGAGCGTTTCCTTGCTATCGGGATCGCGCTCCAGATGCAACAAGTGCTCTTCAACATTGACTGCAAGATCCATCGCCTCGACGACGAAATCCTTGAGCATATCGTCCATTAGAATCCCAAATCAGCAAGAAGGTCGTCGACATTGTCCTGATCGAGCGCCACCGACGGCACCGATGGTCCCTGCATCAGCGGCGCTTCCAGTTTCTGCGCCAGCTTCTCGCGCACCTCTGGCGGCGCGTTGTCGCGCAGCAGCTGGGCCAGCTCGTTTTCCACCGTCTTGGTGATAATGACCACTTTCTTGATCAACTGGCCGGTAATGTCCTGGAAGTCCTGGGCCATCATAATTTCCAGCAAGCGTGCTTTTTCCGCTTCCGTGGCTTCTGCCACGGCTTGCGCAAACTGGCGCGAGTCGCCGGCCAGCGCCTTGAATTCTTCCAGGCTCAGCTTGCCATCGAACAGCGCTGTCCAGCGGCTGTCCATGTCCTTGGCCTTTTTCGACAGCACATCTTGCGCTGGCATGCCTTCGTCCAGGGTATTCAAGACCTTGTTGGCGGCCTGCTCGGTCAGCGTGGCCACGTATTCCAGGCGATCCTGCGCATCGACGATCTGCGACGACGCTTCGGTCAGCGCCTTGTCGTAGCCGAGCTCGCGCAGCGAATCGTGCAGCAGGCGCACGATGCCGCCCAGGCGCTCGAACATCGGCTTGTCGGCCGGATCGATAGGGTCGACGCTTTCGGCCGGCTTGGCTGGCTCGGCAGCTGGCGCGGCGGCAGCTGCGGCTGGCGCAGCAACAGCGGCCGCTGGCGCGCTGGCCGACACGGCGTCGAACAGTGCATCAAAATCGTCATCCGCCACGGCGGCGGGGGCAGCGGGCGCGGCAGCCGGTGCTGGCGCCTCTCGCTGGGAAGAAACTTCATCAAATAATGCGTCGAAATCATCAGCGGCGTTGGTCATATCCCTGCTTCTCCATAATTTGTCAAAATTCCGCCTGAACTGTGCGTTTTACAGACTGATACCCGCAATTTCTCGATTAAGATGATTTGAGGCAATACCGCTGCGATGGTGCGAGTGTAGCAGGGCGCGCCCGGGTTGTTCAATCTGAAAAAGCGCTGACAGGCATAAAGCAGGCTTTCCACACCATTTCCACGCGGAAATAAGTATTTTCACTGTTGTATTTTGAAATACTACCATTGGTGTGCATACAAGACTATGCATGTGCGCTGGAATCATACGCCCAGCCGGACACGACTGCACGCCCGACCACAAAAAACGGCCCGCCATGACAATGTTGTCTATACTGAAGCTGCACCAGTGTTGATAATTATCAAGTCTTTACATGCATCCATGCACGCCGCGCCGTCTACAATTGGACACCTTGCGGCTGACAGTCCACCTCGGAAGGAAGCACCATGTACAAGAAAATCCTGATTGCCACCGACGGTTCGGCCGTCTCGAACCTGACCGCCTGCGCCGGCGTCGCGTTCGCCGAACAGATGCAGGCCGACGTGCTGGTACTGTATGTGGCCCCCGAATATCAGTATCCGGTATATATCGAAATCATTCCGCCCAGCTATCCCAGCGAGGAGGAATACCGGATCGCCATGCGCAAGGCCGGCGTCAGCCACTGGCAGCCGGTGCTCGATGCCGCAGCGCGGCGCAACCTGGAAGCGACCGGCATCACGGCTTTTTCCGACACACCGGCAGGCAAGATCGTTGAAGTGGCGCAACAGCAAGGTTGCGACCTGATCTTCATGGGCTCGCATGGCCGCAGCGGTTGGGGCCAGTTGCTGCTGGGCAGCGTGACCAACAAGGTGCTGTCGCACTCGACCTTGCCGGTGCTGGTTCACAGGCTGATCAAGGAACCTGCGCCACAATAACCGGCCAACGCCATTTAAAAAACATCCAATAAGTGATGGACCCGGGCACGCCAATTTCAGTTAAGATTGAGATGACAAGATTTCTTATTTCTTAACAGTTGCCTGGCGCAAACCGCCCTTACCGATAGCTGGCCTATGATACGCATTGTGATTGCCGACGACCACACCATCATGCGCGAGGGACTCAAGCGCATACTCGACGGCGCCCCCGATATCGATATCGTGGGCGAAGCCATCGACGGCTTTGAAGTGCTGAGCCGGGTGCGCCAGGGCGGTTTCGACCTGCTGCTGCTTGACCTGTCGATGCCAGGACGCAGCGGCGTCGACCTGATCCGCCAGATCCGTAGCGAAGCGCCCAAGCTGGCCATCCTGATCCTCACCATGCACGAGGAGGAGCAATACGCCGTGCGCGCCATCCGTGCCGGCGCACAAGGCTGCCTGACCAAGGAAAGCGCCGGCACCCAGCTCGTTGGCGCGATCCACAAGGTCGCTTCGGGTCGCCCCTATATCAGCGCCGAGGTGGCCGAACAGCTGGTGCTCAACATTATGATGCCCAACGAGAGCCTGCTGCACAAGCAGTTGTCGGACCGCGAGTTCGAGGTATTTTCCCTACTCGTGGCAGGTAAATCCATTACCGAGATCGCCAACAATCTGCACCTGAGCGTCAAGACGGTCAGCACCCATAAAACCCGCATCATGCAAAAAATGGGCATGAGCTCTTTATCGGAAATGGTGCAATACGCCGTGGCCCACCGCCTGCTGTCCCCCTTCAAGACCTGATTCCGCCCGCCTATCTCTCTGTAGGATCAATCCTACACAAGCTAGCTCTGCACCTACTGCCATATTCAGCCCCTGCTGATATGCATCCCGTTCGCCTGTTGGCATACTGAAACCAGTAATTAAGTGCTGGAAACTAAGTTGCTGAAAATTCTGCTGCAGAACAAAACCATTCAAACCCGTGCATGAAAAGCACCGGGCGCCAGCGCAGCCGCATTCCGATGCAATCGCTCGCCGAGCCTCGCCATTCCACTGTCCAAGCTGTCATCAGGAGATGAACATGTTGTCCACGCTACCATCTGAACACCGCCCTGCACCTTCGTCGCTGGCGCCATCGATGCCGATGGAAGCGGGACGCCAGCGCCAGGGGCGACTGTGGTCCAACCTCAAGGAAGTCTGCGACCTGCTGCGTATCGCCACCATCAGCACCGTTGCCGCCGACGAACTGCTGTTCCAGCATGTGCAGTTCAAGACCGGCCAGCGCATCCACACGATCGGCCAGCCGTTTGACACCTTGTACATCGTCAACTCGGGCTTCCTGAAAACCGTGCTGATCGATGAATTCGGCAACGAGCAGGTGCTGAGCTTTCCCATGAAAGGCGACATGCTGGGGGTGGACGGCATCCATACCCGCCATTATTCATCGGAAGCGGTGGCGCTGTCCGACTGCGACCTGATCTTGTTGCCGTTCAAGAAGCTGACGGCGCTGGGCCGCGTGCACCTGGAACTGGAAAACGTCATGTATGGCGTGATGAGCCGCGAGCTGGTGCGCGAACAGGCGATGATCGGCATGCTGGGCGCGCTCAGCGCCGAGGCGCGCGTGGCGCGCTTTCTGGTTGCGCTGGCCGAGCGCTTTGCACTGATGGGCTACTCCAGCAAGCTGTTCAACCTGCGCATGACGCGTCATGAAATCGGCAGCTATCTGGGCCTGACGCTCGAGACCGTCAGCCGTACCTTGTCGGCCTTTAATGAAATCGGCCTGATCACGGTTGACCAGCGCACCATCGGCATCAAGGACCCCGACGCCCTGAAAACCCTGCGCCGCCTGCCGCCTTCGCGCTCGCGCGCCAAGCAGCTGGCCGCCGCCCGGCTCAAGGCCGACGCGGGTGCCGCCAGCCCTGCCACTGCCACGCCCATGCTGGCCACCATGTAACACCTGGTCTGCCAGACCGGCCCCGCGCGCAGCGCTGCTGCACGCGGGGCTTTTTTTCATGATGGCAGCTGCGCCAGCGCCTGCAAATAATGCGCGTCCCCACGTAAATAAGGCTTGCTTTTCCTGCCACCTTCAACAATAATGCAAATACGAATCATTCTCAACTGAGACAAAAAGGAAAGCACATGCACAGCTCAAAACCCGCCATGGCAATGGATGCTCCCAAACTGCACGCCCGCCCACCGGTGATGGTGCAGCCCGCCCGCCGCATCACCAGCGAGACGCTGCTGCAGCAGGGTCGCGAGATCGAAATCGAGCACAGCGGCAAAATTTACCGCTTGCGCGTCACGCAGCTGAACAAGCTGATCCTGACTGCCTGAGACAGTCCCGTTGCGGGCCGGCCTGGTTCCTCCCCCGGCCCCGTATCATTTCGTATCGAACCGCACAGGAGCGACGCATGGCGCCACAGCAAATTGATCCGACTGCCGCACCGCCGAGCGGCCAGCAACCCGAACTGATGCTGTCGGCCGTACTGCACCTGATGTCGCATTACCACGCGCAATACGCCAGCAGCGGATCCTGCCCGAAACTGGCGTCGAGCATCGAACGCCATCTGCAGCTGCTGTCCGAGCTGCCCAACCTGGCGCCCGTGCTGCGCGCCACCTGCCAGCAACTGTCGCAACAATGGGCGCTGATGATCGAGCCGACACTGCCAGCATCTGCCAATCCATCGCTGCTGGAACGCATGGGCCGCTTGCTTGCCCCCAAACGCCCCACGCCGCTGGCGCACTGATACCGCCTTCATCTACTCCGCCACAGGAACTGCCATGTGTGACAAAGACCAAGCCCTGCCCGCCATCAGCAACTGTCACAGCGCAAGCGCCGATTCCGCTGCGCTCGCCTCGCGCCGGCGCCGGCTGTGGGAGCTGTCGCACACCTGCCA
Source organism: Janthinobacterium aquaticum (assembly GCF_009208565.1). GTDB lineage: Bacteria > Pseudomonadota > Gammaproteobacteria > Burkholderiales > Burkholderiaceae_D > Janthinobacterium. Next base: position 77,101 of record NZ_WFLK01000010.1, read on the forward strand.
CTGCCCGCTGGTCGGGGTCGGCCTGCCGCTCGCTTACCTGCGCAAGCTGGTCGGCAAGATGACCAATGGCCGCGTGCTGGCCGACGATTACGAAGTGCATGTGGGCGCCGTGACCGAATGCGGCGCGCGCAACCGCCTGTCCGAAGCGCTGCAAAAAGAACTGGAACGCCGCTATGCGCCCGTGATCCTGCGCTTTCGCGTCGCCAAGAGCACCGAGCAGGTGGCCAGCCTGTGGCGCAGCGCGGTGGCCAATGGCGATGTGGCCGGCGCGTTCTGGGCCGGCCTCACGCATGCGCGCTGCGATGCGGAACTGGAAGAGCAGATGTGCCGCGACCTGCACATGATCCAGCATCAGGCTGGCGCCTGCGTGCGCGCCGACATGGGCAAATTTACTGCTCTGCAGGAAGACCATGCGCGCCTGACGCATGAGCTGGCCAGGCTGCAGCAGCGCAACCAGGCTTTGACTCAGGAAAAAACCGGTGAACTGGAGCGCCAGGAAGCGCAATTGCTGCGCGCGCGCGCCGACGCCATCGGCAAGGACGCCGTGATCGACGCGCTGCGCGCCGAACTGGCGCAGCTGCAAGCGGCGGTGCCGGAACTGGAGTCGCGCACCAGGCTGCTCGAACGCCTGGCGCAAATGGATGAGCGCGAAAAAGAATTGCGCCTGCAAATTACCGAACTGAAACAGGCACAGCCACGCCCAGCCGTCAGCGCGCCGCCACCGGCGCCCAAGCTGGAAGTACAGACCGGCGGCAAGCTCAAGATGCCGATCCGCCTGGTCGACCAAAGCGTGCTGTGCGTGGGCGGACGCAGCGGCAATGTCGCCACCTACCGCGCCCTGATCGAACGCGTCGGCGCCCAGTTCGCCCATCACGACGGCGGCCTGGAAGACAACGCCAACCTGCTCGACTCGAGCCTGGCCGCGGCCGACCTGGTGATCTGCCAGACCGGCTGCATCAGCCACAGCGCCTACTGGCGCGTAAAGGACTACTGCAAGCGTACCGGCAAGCGCTGTGTGTTTATCGACAACCCCAGCATCTCGAGCCTGGCGCGCGGGCTGCAGGAAGTGAGCGGTGAGCTGGCCGGGCAGGGGGCGGTTGGAACAGCAAGCTGAAGCGGCTGCGTCAGCAAGTTCTGGTCGATACCGCGTAGGTCGGATTAGGTCGAAGACCGTAATCCGACAACATTGTTGACAGTAATTGTCAGATTACGCGCTCAGCGCTGCAACTCCCGCTCAATCGCCTCGCGAAGCAAGGCGTCGTCCGGCGTGACGTCAGGTGCAAAACGCCCCGCCACGCGGCCGTCCTTGCCGATCAGGAACTTCTCGAAGTTCCACAGCACATCGCTCGGTTGTTCCTGGCTGATGCCGTAGCTGGCCAGCTTGGCGCGAAAGCCGCTGTCGGGCTTGTCCTGTGCCTGCGGCTGGGCCGCCACCAGTTGCTGGTACAGCGCATGCTGGCCTGGCCCCTTGACGGTGATTTTTTCAAACATGGGGAACTGCACGCCGAATTTGCTGGTGCAAAAATCGGCGATCTCGTCATTGCTGCCCGGCTCCTGGGCGCCAAAGTCGTTGGCGGGAAAACCGGCCACCACCAGGCCGGCTGCCTGTTGCTCCTGGTACAGTTTTTCCAGTGCTTCATACTGCGGCGTCAAGCCGCAGGCCGAGGCCACATTGACCACCAGAATCACCTTGCCGCGATAATCGCCCAGCGTTGCGTCACTGCCATCGATACGTTTGAGGGGGATGTCGTAGATGCTGTCGCTCATATTGCCTCCTTTGCCGAAAACACCATGATAGCCTTGTGCGCGCCGGCCTGCAGGCTGGCGCGCACAAAGTCAGCCCAGGCTCAATAGACGTCGCGGCAATAGCGGCCTTCTGCCGCCAGTCCATCGAGCGCCGGGCGCCCCAGCAGGTCTTCCAGCGCCTGGTCAACGCCGCCGGCCATGCCGGCCAGGCTGCCGCAGATATAGATGGCCGCGCCCTGCCCGATCCACCGCTTGAACTCATCGGCGTGCGTGCGCAGGCTGTCCTGCACATACAGGCGCTCCGGCTGGTCGCGTGAAAACACCACGTCCAGGCGCGGCAGGTCGCCGCTGGCGTGCCAGGCTTGCAGCTCTTCGCGGTAATGGTAGTCGTGCGCGGCGTTGCGCTCGCCAAAGATCAGCCAGTTGCGGCGCTGACCAGCCAGTATCCGGCTCTTCAGATGGCCGCGCAGGCCGGCTATGCCACTGCCATTGCCGATCAGGATCAATGGGCGCTGCGCGTTGTGCTCCAGGCGGAAGCGCCGGTGCGCACGCAGGCGCAGCTGCACCAGGTCGCCCGGCGCGCTGTGCTGCGTCAGCCAGCCCGACGCCAGGCCCAGGCTGCCATCGGGATGGCGGTGCTGGCGCACCAGCAGGTGCACGCTGCCGTCATGCGGAATCGAGGCGATCGAGTATTCGCGCGGCTGGGCCGGGTCAGATGGCGCTGCCACCTGCACCAGGTCGCCCGACTGCCAGTCGGGCAAGGCGCCGGCAGCTGGCGCCAGCTCGAGATGGAACACGGCGCCGCCGGCACTGCCGCAATTGAGTTCGCGGCGCGCCAGCAGGCGCCAGTCGTCAAAGGCCGGCGCGCTCCAGTCCGGCGCATCGCTGGTGCCGGCCAGATGGCTCAGGTGCTGGAACCACGCGCCGATGGTATCGGCACAGTTGCGGTCGACCTCGATGCGCTCGAACAGTCGCGCCGCACTTTGCGAGGCCAGCCAGTTGTCGAGCGCCCGACCAAAGCCGCAATACTGGCCGTAGCTGCTGTCGCCCAGCGCCAGCACCGCGTAATGCAGCTGTGGCAGCGGCACGTCGCCCGCCGCGCGCGTCATCAGGTGCTGCACAAAGGCAGCGGCGTTGTCGGGCGCATCGCCCTCGCCGTAAGTGCTGATCAAAAACAGCGCGCGCTCGCTGCGCTGCAGGTCATCGAGCGTCACTTCGGCCAGCGCACACAGGCGCACGGCCACACCGGCCAGTTGCAAACTGTGCGCCGTCTGCGTGGCCAGCTCTTCGGCATTGCCGGTCTGACTGGCATACGCGACCAGCCAGGCGCGCTGGCCGGCCAGTGCAGCCGTGGCCGCCTCGGCAGCGCGGCGCTTCTTGCGCGCGCGCAGCCACGGCGCCAGGCAGACGCTGGCATAACTGAGGGACAACCCGGCCAGCAGCACCAGGCGCGTCGTATCGTGCGTAAAAATCATGGAAACATTCAATCGTCAAGCATGGCCTGCATCGGGCTGCTCAAGGTTTCGCGGAAACGGTCGCCGTCGCGCTGCAGGAAGCGCGCCGCCAGCCCCTGCCGCTCGGCCAATGCCAGGCCATCGTCTGCGCCCAGCACCGTCAGCGCGGTCGACCAGGCGTCAGCGGCCATGCAATGCGCATGCACCACCGTGACGGAGGCCAGCTGGTTGTTGATCGGCATGCCGCTGCGCGGATCGATGGTGTGGGCAAAGCGCGCCTCGCCGTGACGGAAAAAGCGCCGGTAGTCGCCCGAGGTGGCGACCGACAAACCATGCAGCGCCAGCATCATCTCCGGCGGCTGCAGGGCAGCATCAAGCCCGCTTTCGCCGGCGACCTGCTCCAGCATGACCCACCAGGGCTGGCCGTCGGGCTTGCTACCGGCGCCGCGCAGCTCGCCCCCCACTTCCACCAGGTAATGCTGCACGCCCTGGCTGTCGAGATAGCGCGCCAGGCGGTCCACGCCATAGCCCTTGGCCACCGCCGACAGATCGAGCTGCAGTCCACCCGGCTGCTGCACGCGGCGCGCCGGCAGATCGCACTGCAGGTGCTGCCGCTGGTGCTGGTGCTGCGCCAGCAGGTCGCTTACCTCAGCCTGCACCGGCGGCACGAAGCCCTCTTCATCATAACGGTTGCGCGGACCGAAACCCCAGCGGTTGACCAGCGCACCGGCGCAGGGATCGTAGGCGCCGCCACTGGCCTCGGTGACCTGCAGGGCAAAGCCCAGCACTTCGCAAAAAGCGGCCGGCAGCACCTGCCAGCTGCCAGCTTGAGCGCGGTTGAAGCGGCCCAGGTCCGAGGTCTCGCTCCAGTGGCTCATTTGCGCCACCACCAGGTCGAGCTGCTGCTGCAGGCCCAGCTGCAGGTCAACGCTGCCGGCGCGCCCAGGCGTGACCGGATCGAGCAGGCGCACCGACCAGCTGGTGCCCATCGTCAAGCCGCGAAAATCGCGGATCGCGGCGCCTTCGGGCGCCAGCTGGTCGGAAATGTGCTGCGGCAGCAGAACCCGGCGCGTACTGTGCATTACTCTGGCAGCACTTCCACCGTGGCCGCATAGGTCATGCGACGCTCGGGCATGGCTGGCGGCTGGCCGGCCACGGCCGGTGCGGCCGCTGGCCAGCTGCTGCTGACGTAGTACATACCGGCTGCCGGCACCGTAAAGGTGATCTCGCCCTTGGCGTCGGTGCTCTGGCGGATTTCACCGAGCACGCCGCGGTAGCGCACGCCGCCGGGCACCAGGCTGAACGCCTGGTTGGCAGCAGGTTTACCGTCGACCAGGAAACGCCAGGTGGCTTTTTCACCGGCGCGCAGGTCGTTCGGATGGGTGACCGGCACCAGCTCCAGGCCCACGCCGGTCGGCTTGAACACTTCATTGCTGGTTTCCGCATTGCTGAAGAAGGTTTCCAGGCGGCCTGCGGTGCGCGTGACTTTCAGATCCTGCGCGTCAGCCGGCACGTCTTTCTTGAACGTTTCTTCATTGCCACGGAAGCGCTTCTGCTCGCCGCCCACTTTGTAGTTGGCAAACACGGTCTGCGACACGATGGCCGCCTTGTAGGTGCCAGGCTTGACCATCTTGACGTCAAACACGCTGCGCAGACGGCCGGTAATCGCGTTCGACGGTTCAACTTTGGCGCCATCCGGGCCGATTACCTGCAGCTGGTCCAGGCGCAGCGGCTGGTGATCGATTTCAAACAGGCCCTCGGAAATGGCGGCGTCGACCGTGACCCAGGCGTCCTTGCTTTCCACCATGGTGCTCGATGGCACCATCCACGGACGATGCGCATGGGCGCTCAGGGCCACGCCGGACAGGGTCAGCACGATCAGGGTCTTGTTCAGTTGCTTCAACATGATAGGCTGGCCTTATGGTTTGAGTTGGACGAGGACGTTACCGAGTTCTTCCTTGCCTTTGGCCGGCACCGACTGGGCCGACTTGGACGGCCACTGGAACGGCACGCGCACCAGTTCACGGCCGCCGGCTTCGCGCGCCGCTTCCACCACCAGCTGGTATTCGCCAGCCGGCAGCTTGTCGAGCATGGCTTTCGCACCAGGGAAGGTCAAGGTATGCTCGCCCGGCGCGCGGGTAGCGCCGCTGACGCCATCGACCGGCATGGCCAGGTCGCGGCCGCTCTTGCGCCACCACTGGCGCATGTCCTTGAGCCATTTCTCGCCCGCCTTGTCTTTTTTCTTGACGTCATACAGCACCGCCAGGTTGCCGACCACTTTCTGGTCGGCCGACTCCAGCCATGCCGCCACGTACGGGCGATGATATTCGGCCACGTTCAGTTGCGGGATTTCAAGCTTGAGGGTCAGGTCGGCCGCCATGGCCGAGGTGCCGATCAGGGGAAGGCCGAGCGCAAGGGAGTAGCGTAATTTCATGGTGTGCCTGTCAAAGTGAAGAAAAAATCAGTGGATAATCAGTGGATAAACAGCAGCGCAATGGCGCAGGGAATCAGGATGCCCAGGCCGACCATCGGCCAGGTCAAGGGACGGTTTGTTGCGTGGAACTTCAGGATCAGCAGGCCCGTCACGCAGAACACGATGCACAGGCCGGCAAAAATATCGATAAACCAGATCCAGGCCGTGCCGGTATTGCGGCCCTTGTGGACGTCGTTCAGCCAGGAAATCCAGCCACGGTCGGTCAGCTCATATTCGGCGGCGCCGTCTTCCAGGCCGATGCGCACCCAGGCGTCGCCGCCGGCCTTGGGCAACGGCAGATAGACCTCGTCGAGGCTCCATTCGGCCGGCCGGCCGCCCGCATTGAGCGACCATTGCTGCTTGAGCCAGCGCTCGGCGCTGTCGGGCATGGGCGCATTGGCGCCATCATGCTTGCCGGCATACGCGGACAATTCGCTCAGCAGCGGCGGCGGCAGCACCGCTTTCTGGCGCGTAATGGCAGGCTTGGCCTCGATCTGGCTGGCGTGGTTGAGGGTAATGCCGGTGATGGCAAACAAAAACATGCCCAGCAGGCAAAGCGCCGAACTGATCCAGTGCCACTGGTGTAACTGTTTAAGCCATACGGCGCGGCTGGCGTTGCTCTGGGCCTTGTCGGCGTTGGCTTGCTTCATTTCCTGTTTCTACCCTTAGCTCGGCTTTATTGTAAAGATTATCCAATAAATGATAATGATTATCATTTATTAAGTCAATATCAGAGTGCGCTAGTGCAACAACGTTTTGTAACAACTCAGATACATGCGCGTCTGACAAGCCGGCAGGCGGATTGGCCTTCACGGTACGGTGTCGTACAGAGTGCCGTTGCCTCACGCACTATGCTGGTCTGGTAGCGAACGCCCTGCCTACCATTTTCAGTACGATTCCAAGGAGAACGATATGAGTTACTACACCAGCGAACAACTGAACACCATCGTCAGCAAGATCGAACACGTGCGCTTCGGCATGTTTACCACTAGCGACGACACCCGCACGCTGACCAGCCGCCCATTGACCCAGCAGCAGGTCGATACCAATGGCCAGATGTGGTTTATCGTCTCCGACGAGGCCGCCTATACACGCGACCTGCTCAACAACCCGCAAGTCAATGTCAGCTTCGCCGAACCTTCGGACAGCCTGTATGTATCGGTGTGCGGGCGCGCCGAACTGGTCAAGGACCGCGCCAAGGCCGAAGAGTTGTGGAATCCGATGGTCAAGGCCTGGTTCCCGGGCGGCCTCGACGATCCGCACCTGGCGCTGATCAAGGTCACCATCCAGTCGGCTGAATACTGGGACAGCGACGCCAGCAAGATGCGCCAGTTCTTTGAAATGGCCAAGGCGGCCTTTACCGGCGACAAGCCAAAAGACCTGGGCGAACATGGCAAGGTCGAACTGTAAGATCTGCTATTTTTACCCGGGTATTATTGACTTTTAATTTAACCCGGGTAAAATTACCTCCAACCCAAGGAGGAACCATGTCTGACACCCACGCCGTATCGCTGACCGCTTTTGCGGGCAAGCAAAAGATCGCCACCGGCACCCTGCATGCGCTGGCGCCGCTACTGAAGGAACGCGTGACGCGCGAACCGGAAGCACAAATCCTGATTTTCAATGACGATAACGGCAAGCAGGTCGACCTCAACCTGCATGGCAGCCTGGCGGAAGTGCTGCAGCGCCTGCCTGCGCCACGGCCAGTTGATGCCGACACTGTCAGCACGCCACGCACGGCGGGACGGCCGAAACTGGGCGTCACTGCGCGTGAAGTGACCTTGCTGCCGCGCCACTGGGAATGGCTGGCCGGCCAGCCGGGCGGCGCGTCGGTGGCGCTACGCAAGCTGGTGGAGCAGGCGCAGCGCGATAATCGGGACATCGATCAGCAGCGCCAGGCGCGCGATGCAGCCTACCAGTTCATGAGTGCGCTGGCAGGCGACGAAGCTGGTTTCGAGGAGGCCAGCCGTGCGCTGTTTGCGGGGCGTCGCGATGACTTTCTGCGGCAGGTGCAGGCCTGGCCGGATGATGTGCGCGAGCATGTCTCGCGGCTGGCGGACAAAAGCTGGCCCGCCAGCACGTGAGTTGGTAGTAAATCAGACGCCCGTACTGCCGGTCGTATCAGGGGCGTCGTCAGCGCTTTGCCGGTTCTGCCCGGCGCTGCCGCCCTGATGATGCGGCAGGCGATCAGCACGCCGCACCTCGCCAATGGCGTACAGGTCGTCGCCGATATCTAGCCCCTGCCCGCTGTCGACCAGCACAAAGCTTTCACCTTCTCCGGAATGACTCTGCTTGTTGCCCTGCACCTTGCCAGGGTCGTGCGCACCGGGACCGGTCCGTTCATTTGCCTCGTTGTCGGTATGCGCCATACCTGCCTCCCTGTCGGTTTCCCGGTAAGCCGCTGCAAGATTGCAGCCACTTCAGGATAGTGCACGCAAGCTACAACAGACAGAGGAAAATGCAGGGCAATGGCGTAGGACTGGTCCCACAGCACCCGCTAGCCGCCCTGCTTGCTGCCGCTGCCCTGCTTGCCGCCGGTACTCTGGCGGTTGCCGTCGTTCTTGTGGCTCTGGCTGCCGGCGCGGCGCGCTTCTTCCGACGTGAATTCATGCGCCGTGCCTTTTTCATGTGCGGCGCGGCCGCCTTCGCTGGCGATCTGGCGCTGCTGCGCCGGGTCCATGGAAGCAAAGCCGCGCTTGCTGGTATCGCTTTGCTTATTGTTGCCACTACTGCTGCCGCTGCCCGATTTTTGTTGCCCCTGCTTGTTGCCGCCCGATGTCGCCATGATGATCTCCTCGATATACTGTGGATGGGAATACTCATCTTAGTTCGCAGCCGCCAGCTTCCCTATAGGCGCAGGGCAAGCGTCGGTGTAGGCGCATTCCCGCCGCCGGTCATCCAGTTACGCCGGGATTTTGATGCCCGGTATCGTAACCAGGGCTGCTGCTCAACCGTGGCCAGGTACGCGAAACACGGCCTCATCGGCTGTCACAAACACCTGCTCGCCCGCTTGCGGCTGCTGCGCATGACCGCCGGTAAAGGCGCCGAATGACGGCAGGATGGCGCGCGTGGCGCCCAACAGGAAACATGGCAGGCGCAGCGTGTCGCGCGCGGTGCGCAGATGAAATACCGGGTGTACATGGCCGGCCAGCACATAGGCCTCGCAGATCAGGTCCGGATGATGGCACAGTGCAAACGGCCCGACCCGGTGCGGCTCGTCAACCATGGCAATATCGAGCGCCACCGGCGGATCGCCGGCATGCAGGTCATGGTTGCCGCGCACCAGCGTCAGGCGCAGCTGTCGATGATGCAAGCGCCAGGCCTGCATGGCGCCCAGGGTAGCCGGCGCACGGGCCGCTTTGGCGTGCAGGAAGTCGCCCAGGAAGACGATCTCGTCGCAGGCGTAACGCGCCAGCAGCGCATCGAGCGCCTGCAGATTCTGGGTGGTGGTGCCGCGCGGCACTGGCACGCCCAGCGCGCGAAAGGCGGTGGCCTTGCCGAAGTGGATATCGGCAATCATGAGCATGCGCCGCGCCGGCCAGTAGACGGCTTTCTCGGCCAGCAGCCACAACGTCTCGCCAGCCAGTTCGACCGCACAGTAGCGGGTATCGGCTACGCTCATGCCGCCGCCTTTTCCAGCTCGCGCACCAGGCGCGCTACCCGGTCCGACAGTTTTTCGGTGGTCAGCTTTTCACGGAAGCGCTCGACCATCAGGCCAAACGCAAACGGCGAAGCGCGCTTGAGGGCCTGCAAGCTCAGGCTGCGCGCCTGCAGCTCCTGCAAGGTGGCGCGCAAACGCGTCAGTTCCAGTTCCTGCTCCAGCACCTCGCGCTGCGCCTGGGTCAGCAGCAGGTTGTGCATATCGTGCTTGCGAAACACCTCGAAAAACAGCGACGACGAGGCCTGCAACTGGCGCGTGCTTTTCGGCTGGCCCGGATAGCCCTGGAACACCAGCCCGGCAATACGGGCAATCTCGCGAAAACGCCGCTGCGACAGTTCGGTCGCGTTCAGGCTGGCCAGCACGTCTTCGAGCAGCGATTCGGTAGTCAACAGCGGCAGCACGCCATCGGCAGCAACGGCAAACAGCGGCGCAAAATCGATCTCCTCGCCGCCGAGCAGCTCGAAGCCATAGTCGTTGACAGCGATGGAAAACGTAGCCGGCTGCATGCGCCCGATGCGGTAGGCCAGCAGCGAGGCCAGCCCCAGGTGCACCGAACGTCCGGCAAACGGATACACAAACAGATGATGGCCCTCGCGGCTGGCCAGTGTTTCCACCAGCAAGGTGGTGCGCGTAGGCAGCGACGACCATTGCGCCTGGATCGCCAGCAGCGGCGCCAGCGCCTGCATTTCCGGCCCAGCGGCATGGCCTTCCTGGGCCAGCTGCAACTGGTCGAGCACGGCGTGCGCCAGTTCGGACGACAGCGGCATCTTGCCACCCTGCCAGCGCGGCACGGCGCCGCGGCTGCCGGTTGCGCGCCGCACATAGGCGGTCATTTCATGCACGCGTACAAATTCCAGGATGCGCCCGCCAAACAGGAAATGGTCGCCCTGTTTGAGGCGTGAAATAAACGACTCCTCGATACTGCCGATCCGCCCGCCGCTCATGAACTTCACCTGGATCGACGATTCGGAGACGATGGTGCCGATACTCATGCGGTGGCGCCGCGCCAGCGCTGCGTCTGGCACGCGATAGACGCCCTCCTCGTCGGGCAGCACGCGCCGGTATTCAGGGTACACGGTCAGGCTCTGGCCGCCGCGCGCCACGAAGTCAAGCGCCCACTGCCACTCCTCTTCACCAAGATGGCGGTACGACCAGGCGCCGCGCACTTCCTGGTACAAGTCCGGCGAGACAAAGCCGCCGCCAAGCGCTATCGTGACCAGATGCTGCACCAGCACGTCGAGCGGCTTGTCGGGCACCGGGCGCGCTTCAAGTTCGCCGCGCGCCAGCGCTGCACGCGCGCCGGCCGCTTCCAGCAGCTCCAGGCTGTTGGTCGGCACCAGCGTTACGCGCGACTCGCGCCCGGGCGCATGGCCGCTGCGCCCGGCGCGCTGCACCAGCCGTGCGATGCCCTTGGCGCTGCCGATCTGCAGCACCCGTTCCACCGGCAGGAAGTCCACCCCCAAATCCAGGCTGGAAGTACACACCACCGCTTTGAGACTGCCCGTTTTCAGGCTCTGCTCAACCCACTCGCGCACTTCGCGGTCGAGCGAGCCGTGATGCAGCGCGATCAGGCCGGCCCAGTCGGGCCGCGCATCGAGCAGGTTCTGATACCACAGCTCGGCCTGCGAACGCGTATTGGTAAATACCAGCGTGGTGGTGCTGCCCTCGATCTCGGCAATCAGGGGCTGCAGCATCTGCAGCCCAAGGTGGCCGCCCCACGGGAAGCGGGTGGGGTTCAGCGGGATCAGGCTGTCGACCACAATGCGCTTGCGCACCTTGCCTTCGACCAGCACGCCCTCGGCACCCTCACCCAGCAGCACATCGCGCGCCTGCTGCAAGTTGCCCAGCGTGGCCGACAGACCCCAAGTCAGCAGCGCCGGATTCCAGCGCCGCAAGCGCGCCAGCGCCAGCTGCACCTGCACGCCGCGCTTGCTGCCCATCAGTTCATGCCATTCGTCGACAATCACCGTTTCAAGCAGGCTGAAACGCTCGCGCGCGTCAAGCTGGCTCAGCATCAGCGACAGGCTTTCGGGCGTGGTCACCAGCACCTCGGGCCAGGATTTGGACTGGCGTGCGCGCTGCGCCGCGCTGGTGTCGCCGGTGCGCGCCTCGATGCGCCAGGTGGGAGCCAGATCGGTGCCGGACGCCTGCAGCGCGCGCACGGTGTCGGCCGCCAGCGCGCGCATCGGCGTAATCCACAGCACGCGCAGACCCTGCTTGCGTGTTTTGCGCTCCACGCGCTGGGCCCGCAGCAAGGCGCCAAACCAGACGGCATACGTCTTGCCCGAACCGGTGCTGGCGTGCAGCAGGCCACTCTGCCCTTGCGCAGCGGCGCGCCAGACGGCGCGCTGAAACGGGAACACCGTCCAGCCTTTGCCTGCAAACCAGTCGTCGATCTGCTGGGCCAGCGCACTTTTGCTCATGGCGCAGTGTCCAGCAGCGCCTTGAGCATGGCGAGCGTGTCGGCCTCGGCCACTTTTTTATCGTCGCGCTGGCGCAGGATGCGCGGAAAGCGCACGGCAATGCCGGCCTTGTGGCGGCTCGATGCCGCGATGCCCTCGAAGCCGATTTCAAACACCATGCTGGGTTTGACGCTACGCACCGGGCCGAATTTTTCTATCGTGGTCTTGCGGATCACTGCGTCCACTTTGCTGATCTCGGCATCAGTCAGGCCGGAATAGGCCTTGGCAAACGGCACCAGCTTGCGTTCGCCCTCGCCTGCCGGCGCATCCCAGACGGCAAAGGTATAGTCGGTGTAGAGCGACGCGCGCCGGCCATGGCCAGCCTGGGCGTAAATCAGCACCGCGTCGATGCTGTACGGATCGATCTTCCACTTCCACCAGGTGCCCACGTCCTTGGTGCGGCCCACGCCGTAGGCGGCCGAGACGGCTTTGACCATCATGCCTTCGACGCCGCGCGCACGCGATTCATTACGAATGGCGGCCAGTTCGTCCCAGCTGCCGGCCACAATCCGCGGCGACAGGCGTAGCAGCGGCTGCGCCAGCTGCGCCACGATCTGTTCAAGCAGCGCGCGCCTTTCGTGCTGCGGACGCTGGCGGATATCTTCGCCCTGCCACTCCAGCACATCGTAGGCAATCAGCACGGCTGGCAATTCGGCCAGCAGTTTGGCGGACACTGTTTTGCGGCCCATGCGCTTTTGCAGGTCGGCAAACGGCGCCGGTGTGTCGTTCGGCGACCAGATCACGATCTCGCCATCGATCACCGTGCCCTCGGGCAGCGGCAAGGCAGTCAGCTCGGGAAAACGGTCACTGATCAGCTCTTCGCCACGCGACCACAGCCAGTTGACGCCATCGCGGCGCACCAGCTGGGCGCGCATTCCATCGTACTTCCATTCGACCAGCCAGTCTTTCAGCTCGCCCAGCGTGGCAGGAGCGGCCTGCAGCGGATGGGCCAGAAAGAAGGGATAGGGCTGGCCGCCGCGCAGCGCATGTTCCTGTTCGGACGCTTCACCGATCAATTTGAGATAGCCGTCGCCGGTCGGGCTGAGCTTGCCGTCGGTCCAGCCCATCAGACGCTGCGCCACCAGCTTGCTGTCGATGCCGGCCATGGCAGACAAGGCGCGCGTGACCAGCAATTTCGATACGCCGACGCGAAAGCCGCCGCCGATCAGCTTGATGAGCAAAAAGCGCTCGCGCGTTTCCAGTTCGTCCCACCAGCCATACAGCGCTGCACGGATGGTCTCGGGCGCGGCGCCGCGTAGCGGTGCAATGCGCTGCTCGACCCATTCAGCGAGGCCAATATCGCTGCGCGTCGATGGGGCAGGCAGGATCAGGGCAATGGTTTCGGCCAGGTCGCCCACCGCATGATAGGCCTCGTCAAACAGCCATTCGTCGAGCACCGCGTATTCGGTAGCGTACTGGCGCAGCAGTTTGGTCGGCACCGCCTGGCGCGGCTTGCCGCCGGCCAGGAAATACACGGCCCAGGCCGCATTGGCCGGCGTGGCGCTGGCAAAATAGGCCTGCAGGGCGGCCAGCTTGCGGGTGGTGGAGGTGGTCTCGTCGAGTTCGGCGTACAGGCGGGCAAAGTCACGCATGGGGCGCCTCGCCTTCAGGCGTTACAGCGGACGCAGCCGCTTCGCTAGCCAGCACTTCTTCCGGCGCCGCCTCGTCGTCGCCATATTCGGTTTCAAAGCCGCCGGCCTGCCAGCCGTTCTGGCTCAGCCAGCGCACCATGATCGGAATCGAGCCGTGCGTGACGATCACGCGCTCGGCTTGCGTCGCCTTGATCGCAGTCATCAGACCGGGCCAGTCGGCGTGGTCCGACAGCACAAAACCACGGTCGACGCCGCGCCGCCGCCGCGCGCCACGCAGCAGCATCCAGCCGCTGGCAAAGGCGTCGCTGTAGTCGCCAAAGCGCTTCATCCACGACGACCCGGCGGCCGACGGTGGTGCGATCACCAGCGCGGTTTTCAGCAGGGCCTTGTCGGTGATGTCGCTGACCATCGCGGTTGGCGGCAGCGCCACGCCGGAGGCGCGGTAGACGTCGGTCAGCGATTGCGCCGCGCCATGGCAGATAATCGGGCCGATCGAGGCATCGATACCGGCCAGGATACGCTGCGCCTTGCCAAAAGCGTAGCAGAACAGCACACTGGTGCGCCCCTCGGCGGCGTTCTTGCGCCACCACTGATTGATTTCCTGGTTGATTTCATCGCCGCTTTGCCAGCGATAGATCGGCAGGCCGAAGGTCGATTCGGTAATAAAGGTATGGCAGCGCACCGGCTCGAACGGCGCGCAGGTCGGGTCGGGCGCCAGCTTGTAGTCCCCCGAAGCGACCCACACTTCGCCCCCCACTTCCATGCGCACCTGGCTGGAACCCAATACGTGGCCGGCAGGATGCAGCGAGACCTTCACGCCGTTCTGGGTAATCGACTTGCCGTATTCGAGCGCTTCGACCGAGATATTGCCCAGGCGCGCTTTCAATACCTGCACGCCGGGCGCGGCGGCCAGGTAATGCGTATGGCCGACGCGTGCGTGGTCGGCGTGCGCATGCGTGATGATGGCGCGCTCGACCGGGCGCCACGGGTCGATATAAAACTGCCCCGGCACACAGTACAGGCCCTCCTTGCGCACCACGATCATGTCACCCATGCCCACTCCCGGTCAGCCAGAACAGGAATTCATTCTAGCCGCCTGTTGCACGGTGAACTGTTCCCTTGCGCACACTCAGGCCGGCGCAACGAACTCGGCCATGAAAGTACGGGTGGTATTTTCAGGAAACTCGATGGTGATCTTGTCGCCGGCCACCGATAGCACCGTGCCGATATCGAAACGCGGCACGCGCACGCGGCTGCCGACCGCAATCATCGGCGCGGCAGGAACGGTGGCTGACGGAAGTGGCGGCAACACGATATCGTCAAGCTGAATCGGCGCCGACAGCGCCGGTGGCGAGACGCAATTATCGCAAGTGCAGCAGTGCTCGAAGTCGGCCTCGTCGCCAAAGTAGTCGAGCAACAGCTTCCAGCGGCAGTAGCCGCTCTGCGCGTAGCCGACCATCTGTTCAAGCGCTTGTTTGTCGCGCTCCTGCTTTTCCACATAGATCTGTTCGAGCACTTCATACGACGGCATATTGACGCGCGCCGGCTTGAGCCCATAGCCAAGTTTGCGATCCTGGCGCAGGCGCTTGCCGTCTTTCAGCAGTTTCACACAGACCTTCAGGTGGCTGGCAGAAAAATCGGGCAGGCGTTCGGCCAGCGCGTCAAAGCTGAAGCGCGGCGGCAGCGCCTGCGCCGCTTCGACGATGGCAGCCAGTTCGCTGGCGCACGGATAATGGCGCGCCAGGAAGAACTGCTGCACCCGCTTGTCATCCTGGAAATACAGCAGCGTGCAGTCGGCCGGCAAACCGTCGCGCCCGGCGCGGCCCGATTCCTGGTAATACGCTTCCAGGTTGGCCGGCACCTGCAGGTGAATCACGAAGCGCGTGTCGGGCTTGTCGATGCCCATGCCGAAAGCATTGGTGGCCACCATCACGCGCCGTTCGCCGCGCATAAACAATTCCTGGTGCTCGCGCCGTTCGCGCGCCGACAGCTTGCCGTGATAGCAGGTCACGCTCTCGTCCAGCTCGGCCAAGCGCGCCGTGAGCGCCTCGACGGCCTTGACGGTGGCCGCATAAACGATGCCCACGCCCGGCGTCTCGCGTACCAGGCGCAGCACCTCCTCTTCTTTTTCTGCCGCATTGGTGACCTGGATCACGCGGTAGCGCAAATTGGGGCGGTAGATGCCGGTATTAATCACCTGCATCTTGCGCGCATCGAGCTGGGCGCCGATATCACGCACCACATCGTCGGTGGCGGTGGCCGTCAGCGCCAGCACCGGCGGGCGGCCCAGCGCGCGCACGGCGGCGCCGATATCGAGATAAGCGGGGCGGAAATCATGGCCCCACTGTGAAATGCAATGCGCCTCGTCGATCACCACCAGTTGTGGCGGTGCATCGGCAAACAGGTCGATAAAGTCGGCCGTGGCCAGCCGCTCGGGCGTGCAGAACACAATCACCTTGCCGCCAGCGGCGATGGTGGCGATGGCCGCGTCTTCTTCGGCACGCGAGAGGCTGCTGTTGAGCTGCACGGCCGTGATGCCCAGGCTGGACAATCTTTCCAGCTGGTCCTTCATCAGCGAAATCAGGGGAGAAATCACCAGCGTGGCGCCCGGCAAGAGCGACGCGGGAATCTGGTAGCACAACGACTTGCCGCTGCCGGTCGGCATAATGGCCAGCGTGTCGCGCCCGGCCAGCACGCTGTCGATCACATCCTGCTGGCCGGCGCGCAGGCGCTCGACGCCAAACACATTGCGCAGCAGGCGCTGGATTTTTTTGGCAGGCTTGGCAGGTTTGCCGGCCTTGGCGGCAGCTTTTTCGCTGCTGGCGGTGGAGGTCGAGGTGGAGGTGCGCGTAGGCATGCTGGTCCCATGGTGGAGAGATGCCGGCGCCCTTGCGCCAGCTTATTCACACTCTACGGTCAGGGCCACAAGGGCACCATAGGACTGCCGCTCCAGCCCGTGTAGGACTGAAGGAAGCTGAATCAATGCAACATCAGGCCGGCGCCAGGATCACCCAGAACAGCATCAGCAGTCCCAGCAGCGACACGCTCCACACCAGCGTGCGCACAACCGGAATACCCATTGCATACAGCGGCACATACAGCACGCGCCCCGCCAGATACATGGCCGCGCCGTACAGCGTCAGCGTGTTCTGCTGCGCCGTCACATGCAAAATCAATACGGCAGCGGCAAACAGCGGCAGCGTTTCAAACAGATTGGCCTGGGCCCGCTGCAGGCGGCCGGTAATCTTGCCCACCGGCGGGCCCGGCTCGTCACGCGCGCTCATATTGTAGGTCGGCCCGGTCTCGCGCGTGCGCGCTATCGACGGCAGGAAGATTTGCACCAGCGCCAATACCAGCGTCCAGCCGAGGATGGTCAGTTCAGTGGTCATGATTATCTTTCGTTAATGTTATTTTTGTATGCCATGGCTGTCGTCCGATTTAACCCGAACGGCGAAAAAAGCTGGGGTCGAAGTTGATCAACCCTTACCCAGCCTGATCCAGCGCCGCCTGCAATTCCATCAAATCATACGGTTTGCGCAGCACGCTGGCGGAAAAACCCAGCTCGTCCATCGATTCCTTGCCATAGCCGGTGGAAAAGATAATGCGCATCCCGGGCTTGTCGCGCAAGACCATGCGCGCCAGGGCGATGCCTGACATGCCGGGCAGGCTGACGTCGGTAAACAGGATATCGAAGTCCTGCTCATTGAGCAGTTGCCAGGCCGCCTCGCCATCGGATACGCCGCTGACCGTATGCCCGAGCATGCCCACCAGCTCGCACACCATCAGTTGCGAATCGAGGTTGTCTTCCACCACCAGGATGCGCAGCGAGGTAGGCGAAGCGTCGGCTGGCTCAGGCGCGTGGCCGGTCAGGTCCAGCCCCGGCGTACCGGCCAGCGCCATTCCAGGCAGCTCCTGCCGGCGTGCCTGCAATTGCTGCTGGCGCACGGCCAGCACCTGGCGCAGCTTGTGCGCCAGCTCTTCGCGCCGGTATGGCTTGCTCAGCAATTCCACACCGGCGTCGAGCCGTCCTTCATGCACGATCACATCCTGCGCATAGCCCGACGTAAATAGCACGGCCATATCGGGCTGCAGCTCGCGCGCCTGGCGCGCCATCTCGGTGCTGCTGACGGGGCCAGGCATGATCACGTCGGTAAACAACAGATCGATCTGCGCCCCGCTTTGCAGCACCGCCAGCGCACTTTCGCCGTCTTCCGCCTTGAGCACCTTGTAGCCCAGCGCACCGAGCATATCGACCACGGTGGTACGCACGCCGACGTCGTCTTCCACCACCAGCACCGTTTCGGTGCCGCCGGTGACCACGCCGCTCAATTCGGTCTCTTCTTCCGTTTCCGCCATCAGCGAGCGTGGCAGGTAAATCTTCACGCCCGTGCCATGCCCCGGCTCGCTGTAGATGCGGATATGGCCGCGGCTCTGGGTCACGAAACCATACGCCATCGACAAGCCCAGGCCGGTGCCCGCCCCTTCCGGCTTGGTGGTAAAGAACGGTTCAAACGCGCGCTGCAGCACTGGGCCGCTCATGCCCTTGCCGGTATCGGTGACCGACAGCATCACGTACTGGCCAGCCGGCACATCCATCAGATTGCGCACATAGTTTTCATCGAGCACCACATTACCCAGTTCAATCGTCAGCTTGCCGGCGCCGTCCATCGCGTCGCGCGCATTGATGGCCAGGTTCAGGATCACGTTTTCTATCTGGCTGCGGTCGACCAGCGTATTCCACAGCCCGCCGCCGCCGATCAGCACGATCTCGATGGCCTCGCCCAGCGCGCGCCGCAGCAGCGCATCCATATTGCGTACCACGCGCGCAAGATCGGTGACCACCGGCTTTAACGGCTGGCGCCGCGCAAACGCCAGCAGATGCGACGACAGCTTGGCGCCGCGCTCGACGGCGGCAATCGCCGTATCGAGCCGCTGGCGCGTGGCCGCGTCCGGCGACGACAAGTGCTGCAGCAAATGCAGGTTGCCCGAAATAATCTGCAGCACATTGTTGAAGTCATGCGCAATGCCGCCCGTTAATTGCCCCACCGCCTCCATCTTCTGCGCCTGGCGCAAGGCGTCTTCCGCCTTGGTGCGTTCCGTGACTTCTTGTTCGACCCGGTGTTCCAGCGTTTCGTTCAATTCATGCAGCGCTTTTTCAACCCGCCGGCGCTCCGTGATATCCGTTTTGACGGCGATCAAGGCGCGCGGTTGACCTTGCTCATCAACCAGTCGGCTGACATTGCTCGACACCCATACCTGCATGCCGTCAGGCTTGATATAGCGCTTTTCCAGCGTGAAAGACTCGCCCGTTTCCACCAGGCGCTGGAACATCAGGCTGTTGCCGGCCACATCGTCGGGATGCAGGATGGCGCTCATGTTCAGGTTCAGCAATTCTTCGGCCGGCCGGCCCAGCATGGTGCACAGGGCGCCATTGACGCGCTGGAAACAGCCATCAAGGCTCAGCTCCGACAAGCCCACCGAAGCCTGGCCGAAGATGGCGGCCATGCGGTCCTGGCTGGCGCGCAGCGCTTCCTCGATTTCGCGCCGTTCGGTCACATCGAAAGACACCCCCACATAGCGGCGCTGGCCGGGCGCCTTGCCGTCCACCACTTCGCCCTGGCGCGCAATCCAGCGCACCTGGCCGTCGCTGGGGCGGCGCACGCGGTATTCCACGTATTCGAGCGGGTTGGACGACTGGCCGATGCGGCTGGTGCCGACCTTTTCACGGTCGCGCTGGTCGATCAGGCTCACCAGCAGCTGATCGGTAATCTCGGCATCATCGGCAATGCCCCACTGGTGGCGGAAGGTCGGCGACACCACCATTGCGCCTGTTTCAGGAAACCATTCGAAGGTGCCGATGCCGCCGGCCTGCTGCGCCAGGCGCAGGCGCTCTTCGGCTTCCATCTTCTCGGTCACATCGATACCTTCGACCAGGATGCCGCTGACCTCGCCGGCATCGTTCTTGATCGGCTGGTAGACAAAGTCAACATACGACGGCGGCGAGGTGTCACCCTCGATCTGCCAGTCGACCCGTACCTGTCGTCCCTCATAGGCAATGCCGGTGCGGTAGACTTCATCGAGCAGGTCGACAAAGCCCTGCGCCTTGACTTCCGGCAGAGCCTGCTCGATCGGCAAGCCCACTACCTGGCGCCCACCGACCAGGTCGATATAGTGCCCGTTGGCCAGCTCGAACACATGCTGTGGTCCGCGCAGCATGGCCATAAAACTGGGCGCCTGCTGGAATAGCGAACGCAGCAGCGCACGTTCTTCGCCCAGGCGGCGGCTGGCGTTGCGCGCCGCCTTGGCTTCCTGTTGCAGGTCCTGGTTCAGTTGCTCCAGTTCGGTCTTGGCCTGTTTCAGCTCGCGCCCTTCGGCCAGTCGCGCCGTCAGGTCCAGCGCCGTGCACAGCACACCTTCGACCACGCCGCCGTCGCCATGCACGGGCGTGTAGAACAGGTCGAAATAGATATCGGTGGGCACGCCGTCGCACAGCAGCGGCAGCACGCATTCGCGGTGCACCTGGGTTTCGCCGCGCAGGCCCGCTTCGAGGATGCGCGCATTCCAGTCCCAGATCTCGGGCCAGATGGCCGGCACGGTGCCGCCCAGCGCAGCCGGATGGCGCGCGCCGGCAATCTTCACGTACTCGTCGTTATAGATCATCACATGCTGCGGCCCCCACATCAGCACCATCGCCATCGGCGAATTGAGCACGATGTCGACGCTGGTGCGCAGGCTGGCCGACCAGCCTGCCATCGGCCCCAGGCTGGTGGCGGCCCAGTCGAACCGGCGCACCAGTTCGCCCGTGGCGCCGCCGCCCAGCGGCTGGTAAGTGCGTGCGACCTGCGTCATGCTGGCGGCGCTCCCGGCGGCAGCTTGAGCTGGGCCTGCTGGCACTGGCGCGGAATGCGCAGCACGAACACCGTGCCCTGGCTCTGTGTGGAAGTCACCTGCACGCTGCCGCCATGGGCGCGCACAAACATGTCAACCGTATACAAGCCCAGCCCCAGGCCCTGGCCGGTCCTGCGCTTCTCGCCCGACTGCTGGAACGGTTCGAACAGCGTCGGCAGCATGGCCGGTGCAATCACGCCGCGATTGGCCACGCGCACCTCGATCATGTCGGCCGCGCGCCCGTCCAGCGCCAGTTGCACCGGCGCACCCTGCTCGCCATGCGTCAGGGCGTTGGCCAGCAGATTGGACAGCACCTGCGACAGCAGGCCCGCGTCGCACATGCCATGCAGTTCGCCCACCTGCACCAGCTCGATCGGCGAAGGCTGGCCCGGCGTTTCAAATTCGGCCATGATGGCGCGCGCCAGGGCCACATAGTCATGCATGCTGCAATTGAGTTCCATGGTGCCCGAGCGGATGCGCGCCAGGTCGAGCAGCTGGTCAACCATGCTGGCCATGCGCCGTGCGCTGGTCTCGATGCGCTGCGCCGTCTGCACCACCTTGGGCTGGTCGCTCATCATCGGCAGCAGCATGGCGCCGTTCATCACCACCGACAGCGGCGTGCGCAAATCGTGCCCCAGCACGGCGGTAAACAGTTCATTGAGGTGCAGCGCATGCTTGAGCTGGTCCAGCTGGGCCGACAATGCGCGCTTTTGCTCGTAGAGCTGCACCAGCACCTGCACCTTGCTTTGCAAGGCCTTGACGTCGATCGGCTTGTACAGGAAATCGACGGCGCCGGCCTCGTAGCCGCGGAAGCTGTAGCCGGTCTCGCGCGAGGCGGCCGTCAGGAAAATAATCGGGATGGAACGCGTGCGCTCGCTGCCGCGGATCAGTTCGGCCAGCTCGAAGCCGTCCATTTCAGGCATCTGCACATCGACCAGGGCCAGCGCGACCTCGTGCGTGAGCAGCAGTTCGAGCGCCTCGGCGCCGGAAGCGGCTTTCAGGATCACGATACCGGGGCGCGCCAGCACGGCTTCGGCCGCTACCAGGTTTTGTGCAATATCGTCTACGACGAGGATATGGATAGGTGCAGTCACGGATCAGTTATCAGCTAGCTTAGGACAGTCGAAGGCGGTTTGATATGCAATCATTAACCTTGCTTTTGGAGTGTGCCTATCTTACACGCACTGCGCCGCTTTCATGCGCGCGACTGCACTTGTGTACGCTCGCTGCGCCTGCTTATCGCTACGCGGCATCGACCAGGCGGGCCAGGCACGCCGCCAGTTCGCCCAGTTCCAGCACCTGGTCGGCGCCGGCATGACGCAGTGCGGCCGCCGGCATGACGCCAGATACCGCCGTGGCCGGATCCTGTATCCACGCGCCGCCGCCGAGCTGGCGCACGCGCGCCAGGCCGCGCGCGCCATCGGCCGAGGCGCCTGTCAGGATAATGGCCAGCATGCTGCTGCGGCAGGCCAGCGCCGCCGTTTCCAGCAGCACATCGATAGCCGGGCGCGAAAAAAACACCGGCGCTTCGAGCGACAGCGAAAAACTGAAATCGGGTTCGATCTGCAAATGGTAGTCGGGCGGCGCAAAATACACGCGGCCCGGCAGCAGCGGCTCCTTGTCCTGCGCTTCGGACAGCGGCAGCAGGCATTGCTGCGCATACAACTGCGGCAAGCGACTGGAATGGCCCGGCGCCAGGTGCAGCACCACCACCACGGCGGCCGGGCAGCGCGCCGGCAAGGCGCGCAGCAGCACGCCCAGCGCCTCGACCCCGCCGGCCGAGGCGCCGATGGCGACCAGGCGTAACGCCGCCGATGGTGCAGCGGACTGTGCAGGGGACGCTGCAAAGAACGGTGCAAGGCCGCCGGGCATGGCGTCAGGCCCGCTGGTAGATTTTTTCAGCCGCCGACAATTCGCGGAAACTGTCCGCATGGCGGCTGAACAGCAGGTTTTCCTTCATGCCCAGGCCCAGGAAGCCGCGATTGACCAGCGTTTCATGGAACAGGCCCACGGCGCGGTCCTGCAGATCCTTGTTAAAGTAAATCATCACGTTGCGGCACGACACCATATGCACCTCAGAAAAGACACTGTCGGTTGCCAGGCTATGGTCGGCAAACACGAAGTGGCGCCGCAGGCGGCGATCAAAGATGGCGCCGTTATAGGCCGCCGTGTAATAGTCCGACAGACTGCGCTTGCCGCCGGACAATTTGTAATTCTCGCTGAACTGGGCAATGCGCTCGATGGCGTAAATGCCCGCCTCGGCCGCCGCCAGCGCTTCGACATTGATGTCGGTCGCATAAATCATGGCGCGTTCAAGCAAGCCTTCTTCTTCCAGCATAATGGCCAGCGACCACACTTCCTCGCCGCTGCTGCAGCCGGCCACCCAGATCTTGATGGACGGGTAAGTTTGCAGTATCGGCACGACTTTTTCACGCAGTGCGCGGAAATACGCCGGGTCGCGAAACATTTCGCTGACCTGGACCGTAAAGAACTGCAGCATCTGCGCAAACATGGCCGGCTCGTGCAGGATGCGTCCCTGCAGCTCCGACACCGTGGCGCAGCCGTAGCGCTCCATGGCCTGCTGCATGCGCCGGCGCAGCGACGCCACCGAATAGTCGCGGAAATCGTGCTGGTAGCGTAACAATATCCCTTCCAGCAACAATTTTAGTTCTATATCGAAAATATCTTCTTCCAGCAATGCGCGATCCACCTTTCCTGTCTACCTTGCGCCACGATGCGGCGCGTTATCCGGAATGCTAGCAGATCAAGCCGATATTGCCGGGCGGTAAAAATGGCCCGCGTGAGCTGGCGCACGCAGCCCAGCGCTTAGGTTCCCGGCCACTTACACCGCAATGCCTTTCATGCCTTCTTGCGTATAGCGCTGGCCGGCGGCCACGCCGGGCGGAAAGGCGGCGCCGATGGCGGCCAGCTCGTCCGCGCTCAGCGCCACCTGCAGCGCGCCCAGGTTGTCGTGCAGATAAGCGATGCGCTTGGTGCCGGGTATCGCAATGATATCGTCGCCCTGCGCCAGCAGCCAGGCCAGCGCCAGCTGGGCCGGCGTGCAGCCCTTGTCCTGCGCCAGTTGCCGCACCCGCGCCGCGATAGCCAGGTTGTGCGGCAGGTTGTCGGGCGCGAAGCGCGGATTGGACTGGCGAAAGTCGCCGGCGCCCAGCGCGGCCGTGCCGTTGATGGCGCCGGTCAGAAAGCCGCGCCCCAGCGGACTGTAGGCAAAGAAGCTGGCGCCGATGGCGCGACAGGCCGCCAGTACGTCCTCTTCCGGCTCGCGCGTCCACAGCGAATACTCGCTTTGCACGGCGGCCACCGGATGGATGGCGGCGGCGCGGCGCAGCGTGGCCGCGCTGACTTCACACAGCCCGACAGCGCGAATCTTTCCCTTCTGCACCAGCTGCGCCAGTGCGCCCATCGATTCCTCGAGCGGCGTGGCCAGGTTCAGCCGGTGCAGATAATACAGGTCGATGGTGTCGACCCCAAGCCGCCTCAACGACGCCTCGCAAGCCTGGCGGATATAGGCGGCGCTATTGTCGACGCGGCGCGCATAGCTGCCCGGCTCGCGCGCCAGGCCGCACTTGGTGGCCACCAGCGCGGCACTGCGCCGGCCGTGCAGGAAGCGGCCGAGCAGTTCTTCATTGTGGCCAAAGCCATAGGCGTCGGCCGTGTCGAGCAGCGTTACGCCGGCCTCGAGCGCCGCCGCCAGCGTGGCCAGCGACTGCGCCTCGTCGGTGGCGCCGTAAAATTCAGACATGCCCATGCAGCCCAGGCCGAGCGCCGAACTATTCAGGCCGCTGTTGCCGATGCGTCGTTGTTGCATAGAGTTTCTCCAGTCAGTAATCAGGTGCAGGCAGTATCCGTGCTGGCCCATGCCGGTGGAATGGGCAAGTTTGTGATACCTTTTAGGTATGAGACCTCTCGATACGCATGCCCTGATGCTGTTTTGCAGCGTCGCGCGCTGCCTCAATTTTCGCCAGGCGGCGCAGCAGCTGCACATGACCCAGCCGCCACTCTCGCGCGCCATCCGGCAGCTCGAAGAGCGGCTGGGCGCGCGCCTGTTCGAGCGCGATACGCATGGCGTAGCCTTGACCGACGCCGGGCGCACGCTGCTGCCGCAGGCGCAGCAGATCCTGGCGCTGCTCGATGCGGCAGCCGCTTCGCTCAAGCGCGACGCGGTGCCGGCGCGCCTGCGGCTGGGTTTGACCAGCTCGGTGGAAGCGGGCCTGTTCCAGCCTTTGTTGTGCGCTCTCGAAGCGCAGCTGGCATGCCGGCTGGAACTGACGGCTGCGCCCTCGCCGCGCCTGGTCGCTGCGGTGCGCCGGGGCCAGCTTGACGCCGCCATGATCGCGCTGCCCAGCGCCACGCCGGAGCTGGCCGTGATGGCGCTGCGGCGCGAGCCGATGCTGCTGGCGCTGCCGTCCGGCCATCGCCTGGCACGCAAGCGCAAGCTGGCGCTGGCCGACCTGGCCGGCGAAGCCGTCTACTGGTTCGAGCGCGCACGCCAGCCGGCGTTTTTCGATTACTGCCAGCAGCTGTTCGACCGTCACGGCTTTGCGCCGCGCTGGCTGCGCGAGCCGCACGACCATCATGTGCTGCTGGGCGAGGTGGCGGCCGGCAAGGGCGTGGCGCTGCTGGCCGCCTCGTTTCGCGCGCTGCGCCGGGATGGGGTGGTGTACCGCCCGCTGCTCGAAGGCGACGAGCTGGCGGTGGGTATCGGCCTGGTGTGGCAGGCGCAGGCGCTGCACCCTGGCCTGGCGCTGCTGCGCGAACTGGCGGCCGCCACCCTGGCAGCGCCGTTGGACGCCAATGCGCCAGAAGCGCTACCATAGCGGCTTCACGTTTTTTATCCTGCTCCTACCATGACCTTTACCATCAGCGACGCTGCCTACAGCACCGACACCCCTGCCGCCAAGCAGGCCATGTACGCCGACCTGCGCTCGCAACTGCAGGGCCTCCTGGCCGGCGAGCGCGACCTGATCGCCAATACTGCCAACTTCAGCTCGCTCGTTTTCAATACCATGCCGGGCCTGAACTGGGCCGGCTTCTATTTCCTGCAGGGCGACGAGCTGGTGCTCGGCCCCTTCCAGGGCAAGCCGGCCTGCATCCGTATCAAGAAGGGGCGCGGCGTCTGCGGCAGCACCGTGGTCGAAGGCAAGTCGATCGTGGTGCCGGACGTACATGCGTTTCCCGGCCATATCGCCTGCGATGTCAATTCGCGCTCGGAACTGGTGGTGCCGGTATTTGCCCAGGGCCAGGTGATGGGCGTATTCGACCTCGACAGCCCGCTGCCGAACCGCTTCGACGAAGTTGACGCCGAAGGCGTGGAGTCGCTGGTCAAGCTGCTGGAAGCGACAATCGTAGCAGCCTGAACGACGTCGTCAGGCAATAGTGCGGCGCAGTGGACGCTTCAGCGTCTGCGCCATGATCACGCCCAGTAACGTTACCGCGCCGCCGATCAGATCATAGCCGTGCACTGTTTCGCCCAGGAACACGATGGCAATCAGCACGGTAAACACTGGCAGCAAATTCATCAGCGTGGTGGCGCGGCTGGGGCCGAGCCGCGCCAGGCCATGCATCCACAGGAACGGCGCGACAATCGAAGCGGGAATGCCGGCAAACAGCACCAGTGGCAGGCCGCCCAAGGTCACCGGCGGCGCCGAGCGCAGCAGGTAATACACCAGCAGCACCGGCACTGCGCACCACACCTGGATCAGCAGGCTGTGCCAGTTGGTCAGCGGGATTTTCCAGCGCTTGAGCAGCACCCCATACGCCGCATACGACAGGCAGGCCAGCAGCATCATGCCGTCGCCCAGCGCAACCCCCTTGGCCAGCAGCGCGGCCGGCTCGCCATGGCTGAGCAGATAGGCCAGCCCGGCCAGCGACACCAGCCCGCCGGCTACTGCGCCCACTGTTGCGGCCTCGCCCAGCAGCAGCACCGACAGGCCCACTGCCATCAGCGGCATCATCGACGCCAGGATGCCCATATTGGTGGCGCTGGTCGTTTGCGCGGCCACATAGGCCAGGCACTGGTACATCACCATGCCCAGCATGCCCAGCACGAACAGCTTGCCCAGGTACGGGCGGATGGCGGCGCGCTGGCGCCACACCGGACGGCCGAAAGCGCAGGCCAGCAGCACCCCTGCCAGCAGCCAACGGTAAAACGAAATCGCGGCCGGATCGATCACGCCGACGGCCAGCTTGCTGACGATGGTATTGACGGCCCAGATCAGCACGGCGATCACGGGAAACAGATAATGCCTGGACTGCATCAATGGAATGCTCCTGAAAAGTTGGCCGTCATTGTCGCATGGCGGCCGATCAGTTGCATTGCAGCATGCACTGAAAAAGCCGCTCCAGGCAGTGGAACGCCGGCTGTTCAATGCTAAAATCCAAAATCTTTCTTTTTAGCAAAAGGATGTGTGCATGAACCCGAGCGAGCCGACGGCCAGCATGGAAACAGGCGACGCCAAGACGCCAATAGCGCCAGCGTCAACCGTCACGCCGCCCGATCAGGCGCCCATTCGCCTTGACAAAAGCCCGGCCGGCGACAGCGTGCTGGAGAAATTGCGCACGCTGGTCGAAGACAAGACGCGCTTCGAGCCGCACCAGATTACCGCACTGGCGGAAGAAGAACTGCTGCAGGACTTTGCGCTGCAGGCCAACTATGTGCTGGAAGCGCGGCTGGAAAGCCGCCTGATCAATGGCCATTTTTTACCAGTGGCCGGCGACGATTGCTGCGCCGCACACCAGGTCCAGCCACGCGCCCGGGACGAAGCCAAGGAACGCCTGCGGCGCGCTGCCGGCAAGCTTGAAACCGCACTGCAACAGTCGGGCCACCGCTACAACGCCATCGAGCCGGGGCTGTATCTCGGCCATGCAGTGCGCCACTGGCATCTGGACCAGTGCACGGACTGCCATGGCAAGGGACGCGTCAACTGCAACACCTGCTACGGCAGCACCGAGGAGACCTGCTGGAAGTGCAGCGGTGTGCGCACGGTCGTCTGTGATGGCTACGGCTGTTTTGGCACCGGCAAGGTGTCCTGCACTTACTGCAGCGGCACCGGCAGTGTGTCCGAACAAGTGACCGACTATGTGCAGGAAAGCGTGCCGACCACCATTTACGAGAACGGCAGCTCGCGCACCGTCTACCACACGGAAACGCGGCCGCATTACCGCACCGTGTCGCGCAGTTGCCACCATTGCAGCTACGGCAAGGTCAATTGCCTGACCTGCCACGGCTTGGGCAATATCAATTGCGGCACCTGCCGCGCCAGCGGTGTCGTGACCTGCCGCACCTGCAACGGCGTGGGCGACCTGCATTGCAATCCCTGCGACGGTTCGGGCAAAACCGGCAACGCCGCCTGGCTCGACGTCCACGTGGCGCCCGCCTACAGCGTCAACCTGCCCAAGCAGGCGCCAGACGATGCGCGGCGCATCCGCGACAAGGAAGGCGTGCACGCACTGGCGCAACTGGCCGGCAGCCTGTCGCTGGCCAAAGTGAGCGTGTACGACCCCGACCATCCGCAGGAAGTCGACGCGCTGTATGCGGGCAAGCTGCGCATCGTGCGCCTGGACGCCGTGTGCAACCAGGAGAAACATCATGTGGTGGCGTATGGCAACGACCTGCGCTGGCTGACGCTCGACGACATTATTGAAAAACTGCTGCGCGGCGACCTCAAGACGCTCACCGATGCGCTGGCCGGCAGCGCCGACGATGGCCTGTTTTCATCGCATGTGGAAAGCCTGCTGGTGCCGCTGCGCGACGTGGCCGCCTCCGAACTCAATGCCGACGTGATCGAATCAGTGCTCAGCGGCGAGAACGACCATGCGCATGTGGACGTGGTCTCGCCCGACTACGCCAACAGCGTGCGCACCGGCGTGCTGGGCGCGCTGCGCCAGGTCTATACGCGCCTGGCCAAGCAGTTCTGGTGGAAGGCGGCGCTGGGCGCGCTGGTGGCCACGGTAGCGGTCTGGTTTTTCTTTGGCGCCAGGTTCGGCGCGCTGGCCGGCCTGCTGGCCACCGGCGCGGGCTATCTGCTGTTCAACCAGCAGGTGAAAACCGTGTTGAGTTCGGCCCTGGGCGGCAAGGCGCAGGCCGAACGCGCCATGCAGATCGCCAGCAAGGGCCGCCGCAACCGGCTGGCGCAGATCCTGGTGCTGGCGCCGGCCACGCTGGCGGTGCTGGCCAGCGCCTACATGCTGCCGCTGCGCGTGCGTCCGCTGCCCAATACCGCGCCGGCGCTGCCGTCGGCCAGCGTGGCGCCGCATGCAGCACCGCCGGTAGTCGACGCCAGCGCAGCGAAAGCCATCAAACTGTATGAAAATGGCGACCAGCCGGCCGCGCTGGCCATGCTGGAAAGCCTGGTCAAGGAAGGCGATGCGCGCGCCTACGGCCTGTACGGCTGGATGCAGCTGATGGGGCGCGGCCTTGGTCCGCAGGGCAACGTTACCGAACAGCAGCGCCAGGCGCGCCAGGTCGCCGCCAAGCCGTGGATCAGCAAGGCGCTGGCCAGGGGCGACAGCTATGCACTGACAGCCAAGGGCGTGATGCTGGCCGAAGGCTGGCAGGAACCGCGCAATATGCCGCGCGCGCTGGACTTCCTGAAACAGTCGGCACAAAAGGGCAATACCGAAGCGATGCACGTACTGGGCCTGTACCACGTGCGCGGCTATCAAACCCCGGTCAACAACAAGGAGGCGCGCAAATGGTTCACCATGGCCGCCGACAAGGGCAGCGCCGCCGATATCTACAATCTGGGCCTGATGGACTGGGAAGGCGCCGGCCTGAAGCGCCCCGACCGCACCAGCGCCATGCAGCGCTGGAAGATTGCCGCGAGCATGGGAGAAGAGCGGGCGATCAAGGCGGTGAAACAGGGGCAGCCTTGATGGCTGCCATATCACGTAGGTCGGATTAGGCCGTAGGTCGGATTAGGCCGCAGGCCGTAATCCGACACCACCACGATCAAGGCCAACAATGTTGTCGGATTACGCCGCTGCGCGGCTAATCCGACCTACGGATTTTCCTGAACCGGCGGCATCAGGGAAACATAGCCACATGCCGCTCCACATGCGCCAACAGCGCCTGCAACAACACGGGCCGCAGCGCTTCGAACTGCTGAACATTGACGGCCTGCTGCAGCTGCTCTGCCAGCAAAGGCAGCTGCAAGGCCGCTGACAGCTGCGCCAGCACGCTGTCGAACTTCATGTGCCGCGCACTGGCATAGCCTTCCCACTCCACATACGCGAGCCACTCGGCAATCATGACCAGGGCGGCTACCTGCGGCGCCAGCGCGGCGATGCGCGCGTCGCGCAGCACGCTGTCATCGAATATCTGCTCGCGCTGCAGCACATACAGCGCAATGCGCTGCAAGGTATCGTGCACCTCCTGCGCATCCTCGCTGCGGCGTTGCAGCAGCTTATGCGTCAGGCCGCCCATACTCAGACTCAGGCACGCGCGTCAGGCAAGGCGGACAAGGTAAAGATTTCAAAGCCGGTTTCGGTCACGGCCAGCGAATGCTCGAACTGGGCCGACAGTGAACGGTCTTTGGTGACGGTGGTCCATTTGTCCGGCAGCACTTTGACCTGGTAGCTGCCGACGTTGATCATCGGCTCAATGGTAAAAATCATGCCCGGTTCAAGCACGATGCCGGTGCCGGCGCGGCCATAGTGCAGCACTTGCGGCGTGTCGTGGAACACCTTGCCTACGCCATGACCGCAGAAGTCGCGCACCGAGGAAAAGCCCTGGGCTTTCGCTACCGCTTCGATGGCGGCGCCAACGTCGCCCAGCGTGGCGCCAGGGCGGACGGTGTTAATGCCGACCATCATCGCCTCGTAGGCGGTATCGACCACGCGGTTGGCCAGGATCGATACGGCGCCAACCTTGAAGGTGCGGCTGGTGTCGCCATGCCATTCGTTGAATTTGGGCGTGACGTCGATATTGAGGATATCGCCCACTTTCAGAATCTTGGTTTCGGACGGAATGCCGTGCGTAACCACGTGGTTGACCGAGATGCAGCTGGCGTGCTTGTAGCCGTGATAGTCGATGGTGGCCGGAATGGCGCCGGCGGCGCGCATGAATTCCTCGCACATGGCGTCGAGCTTGGCGGTGGAAATGCCGGGTTTGACGAAGGGCGTGATGTAGTCGAGCGTGTCGGCGGCGATGCGGCCTGCGGCGCGCATGCCGGCAAAGCCTTCTTCATCGTGCAGCGGGATTTTCTTGCCGTGTTCGAGCTGGGTGGAGTAGCGCATGTGTTTTTCTTTTTCAGTGAGGTGTTGAGAGGGCTGCCCAGCCGCGCACGGCGTCGTGCGAGGCGCGCAGCATGGCGTCGGCACTGGCAGGTATCGGCTGGTTCTGGGTCAGGTACGGTTTGACAATGGCCACCGGCGCGTCGATCAGCATGAAGCGCAACGTGCTGCCGAGATGGCTGCCATCGCCATGCAGGGCGGCCATGCAACGCTCGAAACAGGCGTCCAGTTCAGCCTGCTCCGCTTCCAGTTCGGCCATCAGTTCTGCGCTTAAGGCGCCGTTGAAATCGGGATTGTCCGTGCACTGCAGCAGGAAGCGCGCATACACCGGCTTGCGCCGGCACCAGTCGAGCAGGCCGTGCACGCCGGCCCAGGTATCGCCGTCGCCGCGCGCCCACAGGCTGGCCACTTCGCTGCGAAAGTCAGCTTTCACACGCAGCCAGGCACGCGCCAGGATGGCGCTGCGCGAGTCGAAGCGGTGATACACCGAACCGATCGGCGCGCCCACCTTGAGCGCAATGGCGGACATCGACACGGCCGCAAAGCCACACTGGGCGGCAATCTCGATGGCGCTGTCGATAAAGTGGTTTTCGTTGAATTTGGCTAGTCTGACCATTCAAATAGAATAGCAATTCTATTTGAAGCAGTCAAGTGCCCAGGTATTTCCAGTCTCCTTAAAAAATATCCGGATCAAGAAAAATACATCACGTTATGATATATTCTGCATCCCCGTCATTGACAACGCAATCATGGCCACTTCAAAACCGCCTACCCTGAGCAAGGCTGATTTCTCGGCCCTGTCCGAATTTCGCTACCAGATGCGCCGCTTCGAGCGCTTTTCCGAAGACGCCGTGCAGGCCGAAGGCATCACGCCGCTGCAATACCTGCTACTGCTCCATATCAAGGGCTACCCGGGCCGCGACTGGGCCAGTGTGGGCGAACTGGCCGAGCGCCTGCAGGCCAAGCACCACGGCGTGGTGGCGCTGGTGTCGCGCTGCGAAACCATGGGCCTGGTCGAGCGCCAGCCCAGCCTGGCCGACAAGCGCCGCGTCGAAGTGCATCTGCTGCCGGCCGGCGAAGCGGTGATGGCACGCCTGGCCGAGCGCCACCGCGCCGAGCTGCTGTCGCTCGACGGCGTCTTTACCATCCCGAAACTTTCACAGGACGAAACAGCATGAGCCAGCACGAGAGCAAACCGCAATACGACGGCCGGCGCGATTTCGACGGCAAGGCCAGGCTGCTGCTGATCGCCGCGATTGCCGCCGTCATCGGCGCGCTGTCGACCGTCACGGCCGATCTGCTGCTGCACGCGATCCGCTTCTTTACTAATCTGTTTTTCTTCCAGACCCTGTCCACCGCCGCCACCTCGCCCGCCGACAATACGCTGGGCGCATGGGTGATTGCGGTGCCGGTGATCGGCGGCCTGGTGATCGGCCTGATCGCGCGCTATGGCTCGGAGCAGATCCGCGGCCACGGCATACCGGAAGCCATTGAAGCGATCCTGTTCAAGAAAAGCACCATGTCGCCCAAGGTGGCGGTATTGAAGCCGGTGGCATCGGGCATTGCGATTGGCAGCGGCGGCCCGTTTGGCGCCGAAGGCCCGATCATTATGACCGGCGGCGCCATCGGATCCCTGATCGCGCAGCACTTCCATTTAAGCGGCGCCGAGCGCAAAGCGCTGCTGGTAGCCGGCGCCGTGGCCGGCATGACGGCCGTGTTCGGCACGCCGATAGCCGCGCTGCTGCTGGCGGTTGAACTGCTGCTGTTTGAACTGCGCCCGCGCAGCCTGGCGCCGGTGGCCGTGGCCTGCGCGGTGGCCGGCTTTCTGCGCCCGCTGCTGATCGACAGCGGCCCGCTGTTCCCGATGCAAACCGCCGTCATGCCACCGCTGGCGCTCGGTTCGTGCGTGATCGCCGGCTTGCTGTGCGGCGCCATGGCCTGGCTGCTGTCAACTGCCTTGTACCGCGTGGAAGACGCATTTCACAAGCTGCCCGTGCACTGGATGTGGTGGCCGGCCATCGGCGGCCTTGCGGTCGGCATCGGCGGCTACTTCCAGCCGCGCGCGCTGGGCGTGGGCTACGACGTGATCGGCGACCTGCTGAGCAATCACCTGGCAGCGAGCGCACTGGCCGCGCTGCTGCTGGTGAAAGCCGTGATCTGGCTGATCGCGCTCGGTTCCGGTACCTCGGGCGGCGTGCTGGCGCCGCTACTAATGCTGGGCGCGGGCCTGGGCGCCCTGCTCGGCCCCTACCTGCCCGGTGGCGACCCGGCCATCTGGCCGCTGGTCTTTATGGCCGCCACGCTGGGTGGCATGATGCGCGCACCGGTGATGGCGGTGGTGTTTGCATTCGAGCTAACGCAGGACGCCAACGCCCTGCTGCCGGTACTCGCTGCCGCCACCGTCGCCTACGGCTTTACCGTACTGACCATGCACCGCTCGATCCTGACCGAGAAAATCGCCCGCCGCGGCCACCATATCTTCCGCGAATACAGCATCGACCCGCTCGAGCGCCACAGCGTGGCCGAAGTGATGAGCACCAAACCGATCAGCATCGACGCCGAAGCGCGGGTAGAAGACGTGCTGGCCAGCCATTTCGGCCTGCACCAGCAGCACCGCGCCTACCCGGTCACGCGCAACGGCATCCTGGTCGGCATGCTCGACCGCACCGCCATCGAAGCGCGTCCAGCTACGCGCAAGGTGGGCGAGCTGTATGGCGTCAACCCGCCACTGATGGCGCTGGAGGCCGAAACCTGCCGCACCCTGGCCACCCGCCTGGCCGTCCATCAGCTCGAACGCCTGCCGGTGGTCGATGGCGAGCGCCGGCTGGTGGGCATTATCAGCCGCAGTGACCTGGTCAAACCGGCACTGGCGCTGCACGATGAAGAGCAGGAGCGCCAGACCATGCGGCGGTTCTGGCCGGGCAAAGTTACGTGAGCGTTTGGTAAACAATTGGCGCGGTAAAATGCATTGGCTTAACGTTTATAGAGATTGACGTTTTGTCCCAGCCTGGGCCAAAAGCAGACGAAATGGAGCGCTTCAGCATGGATCACATGACGGCCAAGTTTTATGAAAGCTACGTGCAACAGGGCGCGGCCGATTCAGAGGCATCGCACAGCGCCATCTCGAAATATTTTCAAGCTGCTTTTAAAGAAGGCGACAAGGTACTCGATGTCGGATCAGGTTCCGGCCGGGACCTGGCAGTTTTAATAAAAACCGGCGTTGACGCCTATGGCATCGAACCCAATGACGCGATGCGAAAATACGCTCTGACGAAACATCCCGAACTGGCCGGGCGCGTGAAACCTGATCGACTACCTCTTACTCACGTGCCATTCGGCGGGGGTTTCGATGGCGTGCTGTGCAGCGCAGTGTTAATGCATATTCCCGAGGACTGTTTTATCGAGTCGTGGAAATCCATTCTGCAGGTGCTCAAGCCAACCGCGAAGGTGCTATTCTCATTACCTTCAATGCAGCCTGGTTTGCTTCAAGATCGTCGTGATCGAGATGATCGCTTTTTTGAAAATCACCGCGTTGACCTTGTCAGCTCTATGCTAAAGTCTTGCGGTTTTATTGAAATAGACCTGGGTACAGAAGCCACTTCCGTATATCCCGATATAACCTGGACCATTTCCCTGTTCGAATCCACGACACCTGGTCCTGGCGGCATGCGCGACGCCACCTGAAGCCCATGGCCTATCTTTTCTTTGCGCGTCATCGATCGACTGTGAGAATTGCTGAGTTTCGCCGCTGGGCAAGCTGCTATGCTAGGGAGCGACGGCTGCGTTCGGCCAAAATCCGTCCTCCGCTGAGCGCCAGAATTTAGTGAGACGCTGTAGAGCAGGGTCCTGTATATCGAGTAGAACTGACCATAAATGACCAAGCGAATATCACTCAAAAAATCGCTAGCACTTGCATTGCTAGGCTGGATGACTGTTTCGGGGGGCTACGCGTACTATTATGTGAAGAGCCGTCTCGACATTCCTGACTTAGTCGGGTATGAGTCAGAATGGCAGTTTCAATTATTCATATTCTGTGTTTTCCGTCTTCCATTTCTTCTCATCTTTCTCGGCGCAACTATATGGTTTCTGCTTCGCCGCGACAAAGTGAAGGTCTGATTTTTAGCCGTTCATCTTTGGTAGCGGATATGAGGCGCGGCCGTCTGCTTTGGGGCACAAGCTGCCTTTAGTGACCGAACTAAAAAAGTAACCCATAATCACCGAAATGAGCCACCATACCGATTCCGCCATCCCGATCCTGCCATGCCGCTCCATCAGCGCAACAACCGGTTTTTATAAGCAGCTGGGTTTTGAAGGCGGGGCGCACGAATTCAGCCAGGACTACGCAATTTTCAACCGCGGCACCATCGAAGTGCACTTCTTCACTCATGCAGAGCTGGTGCCTGCCCAGTCGTGGGCAGGCTGCTATATCCGCGTGGGCGATGTGCGGAACCTGTATCAAGCGTGCCTGGCTGCCGGCCTGCCTGATTCAGGCATCCCGCGCATGCATCCCTTGGAAGAAAAACCCTGGGGACTCAGGGAATTTGCGATTGTAGATCCTGATGGTAATCTCCTTCGCATAGGCGAAGTTATTCAGCCAGAAATAGCACCTTAACTGCATCAGCCAGCCACCAAGTTTTTCCATAGCAAGCACACCAACAAAGCATCAATCACCCCCGACCCCAGCAAAGGCGCCTCGGGCCAAGCGGGCCTGAAAAATGTCGAGGGCAAGGCGCAGCGACGAAGACAGTACGAATGTACGGCGAGGAGCTGCAACGCCGCCATCGGCATTTTCTCAGACCCGCGTCTCCGGCCCGCCGTTCATAGTCGACGTACCCCGCCACCACGCAAATACAACCATCCACCACAGCGTTTGTCTGCTACGCAATCACACCAGCAAAGCATCAATCATCCCGACTCCAGCACAGGCGCCTCGGGCCAAGCGGGGCTGAAAAATGTCGAGGGCAAGGAGCCGCAACGCCGCCATCGGCATTTTCTCAAACCCGCGTCTCCGGCCCGCCGTTTCAAACTATCCCCTCACCACGCAAATACGAACACTGGCTTACAATGATATGCACCACATCTACAGGAGCTATCAAGTGCATACGCCTTCTTTTATCGCTACTGAACGCTTCGACGATCCCCGCCTGGCTTTGGAACAGGTGCAAGCCATCTACCAGGCCAGCATCGCCCACCTGCGCGATGCGCTGCAGCGCTTTGTCGGCGGCGAACCCCTGCACGAACGCGTGCGCGCCTGCTACCCGTTCGTGCGCATCCAGACCGAAACCGTGGCGCGTGCGGATTCGCCGCTGGCCTACGGTTTCGTGGCCGGTCCCGGCGTGTTTGAAACCACGCTGACGCGCCCCGACCTGTTTGCCGATTACTATCTCGACCAGTTCACGCTGCTGCTGAAGAACCATAACAACGGCCAGAAAGTGCTGCTGGAAGTGGGCGTGAGCGCCCAGCCGATACCCGTGCATTTCTCGTTTGCCGAGCATGACCATATCGAAGGCAATATGGACGCCGGGCG
Organism: Janthinobacterium aquaticum; assembly: GCF_009208565.1. GTDB lineage: Bacteria > Pseudomonadota > Gammaproteobacteria > Burkholderiales > Burkholderiaceae_D > Janthinobacterium. Next base: position 113,158 of record NZ_WFLK01000010.1, read on the forward strand.
CCGCCTGGCCATGCGCGACCTGTTCGACCTGCCCGATTTGTCGGCGATGGATGACGGCATTGCCAACGGCACGCATGAAACCGAACATGGCGAAGCGCAGCCGCTGGCGCTGTTTACCGGCCCGCGCGTCGACTATTCGCTGCAGCGCCTGCGCCACTACAGCGGCACCTCGCCGCACCATTTCCAGAACTTCGTGTTGTTTACCAATTACCAGTTCTATATTGACGAATTTATCCGCCTGGGCCACGCCATGATGGCGCGCGAACCCGATGCGGGCTCGCCGTCGGACGACGATGGCTATATCGCCTTCGTCGAGCCGGGCAATGTGGTCACGCGCCGTGTCGGCCATGCCTCGCATCACAACGACGCGCTGGGCGCTGCGCCGCCGCGCCTGCCGCAGATGCCGGCCTATCACTTGCTGCGCGCCGACGGCAGCGGCATCACCATGGTCAATATCGGCGTCGGCCCAGCCAATGCCAAGACCATTACCGACCATATCGCCGTGCTGCGTCCGCACGCCTGGCTGATGCTGGGCCACTGCGCCGGGCTGCGCACCACGCAAAGCCTGGGCGACTATGTGCTGGCGCACGCCTATGTGCGCGAAGACCATGTGCTGGACGAAGATCTGCCGCTGTGGGTGCCGATTCCGCCGCTGGCGGAAATCCAGCAGGCGCTGCAAACGGCGGTCGCTGAAATCACCCAGCTGACGGGGCTCGATCTCAAGCACATAATGCGCACCGGCACCGTGGCCAGCACCGACAACCGCAACTGGGAACTGCTGCCGCAACGTACGCCCGAGCGCCGTTTCAGCCAGAGCCGCGCGATTGCGCTCGATATGGAAAGCGCCACCATTGCCGCCAACGGCTTTCGCTTCCGCGTGCCGTACGGCACCTTGCTGTGCGTGAGCGACAAGCCGCTGCACGGCGAGATCAAGCTGCCCGGCATGGCCAACCACTTCTACCGCGAGCGGGTGGACCAGCACCTGCGCATCGGCATCCGCGCGGTCGAACTGCTGCGCCGCCAGGGCGTGGACCGGCTGCACAGCCGCAAGCTCAGGAGCTTTGCCGAAGTGGCGTTCCAGTAAACGTCAGTTCAACCACCGCCGGCGCCGCCACGGCCACGCTCAGCAGCCACTCTTCCTGCAGTCGCTGCTGGTGTACCTGCCAGCACTGCGCCGGCGCACTGCCCCACGCCGGCGACAGATAGCCCTGCCCTTCCGATTGCAGGCGGTGCGGCTCGACATGCATGCCGCAGCCCATCGCCTTCAATACCGCTTCTTTGGCATTAAACGCGCGTATCAGATAAGCAGCGCGCTGCGGCGCCGGCAACCCCAGGTACAGCGCCTGCTCGCCTGCCGACAAAATCAGCGGCGCCAGGCCGGCATCGTCGCTGCCCGGTGGTGCGGCCAGTTCCAGATCGACGCCCAGCACCTCGCTGCACCAGCCAATGGCAGCCAGTGCGTGACTATGTGAAATGGAAAAATGCGGCAGGCCGGCCAGCTGGCAATGCGGCCGGCCATGCTCGTCGCGCACCAGAGGCACCTCAGCCGGTGCAAGGCCCGTCAACGCTGCCAGGCGGCGGCGCACGGAAAGACGGCAACTGACAAAAGCAGCGCGCCCCGCCGCTTGCCGGTAGCGCAGCGCCCGCGCCTGTTCATGCGCCGGCAGCAGCACCAGTCCGGCAGCCACCTCGGCTGGTGTCAGCCGGGAGAAGTCGAGCAGCTCGACTTCGATTGCCAAAGGTGGCATTACAGGAAGCGGTCGAGGATCTTCTTGGTCTGCTTGTCGACATTGAACATGTCGCGGATCAGGAACTGGATGCCGTGGTTGTCGGCGATCAGCAAGGACGCCGCGCCGATGCGGCGGATATCTTCCTCGCCCTTGAGCACGAATTCGGTTTCGCCACGGTCGGTATCGACATACCAGGTACACGGCGTGGCAAAGCTGGAAATGCTTTTTACGCGCGCGATCTCGGGCATGAATTCGCGCCCTTCGAGTTCTTCGCGCAGCAGCGAACGGGCCGGCTCGGGCACCTCGTCAAGATGATCGATCCACGCCACTTCCTTGCCGTCGCTTTTCATCAGCGAGATACCTTCCTCGGGCGCCTGGATCGGAAAAGCGCGCACCGGCGAGACGCCGACATGCTGCTCGCCATCGGCATCGGTCAGCACCAGCTTGCCATAGGGGTCGCGCACCAGGTTCAAAGTCATGCTGGCCATAGCTTATCCTTCCATCGTCATTTCAGCGGCATTGCGTGCCTGTGCTTCGTACAGGCGGTAGTAAGCGCCCTCTTTGGCCATCAGTTCGTCATGGCTGCCCACTTCGACCACCTGGCCGCGGTCGAGCACCACCAGGCGGTCGGCGCGGTGCAGCGTCGACAGCCTGTGCGCAATGGCGATCGTGGTGCGGCCCTGCACCAGATTGTCCAGCGCCTTCTGGATTTCCTTCTCGGTTTCCGAGTCCACCGACGAGGTGGCTTCGTCCATGATCAGGATGCGCGGGTCGATCAGCAGCGCGCGTGCAATCGAGATGCGCTGGCGCTCGCCACCCGACAAGCCTTGGCCGCGCTCACCGACCATCGAATCGTAGCCCTGCGGCAGGCGCAAAATGAATTCATGCGCATGCGCTGCGCGCGCCGCTGCCATGATTTCCTGGCGCGTGGCGTGCGGCTTGCCGTAAGCGATATTTTCAGCAATGGTGCCGAAGAACAGGAACGGCTCCTGCAGCACCAGGCCGATATGGCGGCGGTAGTCGGATACGGCCAGCGAGCGGATATCGACGCCGTCAAGCAGAATCGCCCCTTCCGACACATCGTAAAAGCGGCAGATCAGATTGACCAGCGTGCTCTTGCCCGAACCGCTATGGCCGACCAGGCCGATCATCTCGCCCGGCTTGATATTGAGGTTGATGCCACGGTTGACAGCCCGGTTGCCATAGCGGAAACCGACTTCGCGCAAATCGATGCGGCCTTCGACTTTATCGAGTTTCACCGGTTGCGCCGGTTCCGGCACGCTCGACACATGGTCGAGAATATCGAAGATACGCTTGGCGGCCGAAGCCGATTTCTGCGTCACCGACACGATGCGGCTCATCGAATCGAGGCGGCTGTAAAAGCGCGTGCTGTAGGCGATAAAGGCGGTCAGCACGCCGACGGTGATTTCGCCGCGCGACAGCTGCCAGATGCCGAAGCACCAGATCACCAGCAGACCCATCTCGGTCAGGAACGACACGGTCGGCGAAAACAGCGACCAGACTTTATTGAGCTTGTCGTTGACGGCCAGGTTGTGTGCGTTGGCGTCACGGAAGCGCGTCGCTTCGCGCTGTTCCTGGGCAAACGCCTTGACCACGCGGATGCCGGGGATGGTATCGGCCAGCACGTTGGTCACTTCGCTCCAGACGCGGTCGATCTTTTCAAAGCCGGTGCGCAGGCGGTCGCGCACCAGGTGGATCATCCACGCGATAAAGGGCAGCGGCGCCAGCGTCATCACGGCCAGCCACGGATTCATCGACCACAGGATGCAGCCGGTCATGATAATCATCAGCACGTCGGAGGCAAAGTCAAGCAGGTGCAGCGACAGGAACACGCAGATGCGGTCGCTGCCACTGCCGATGCGCGCCATTAGGTCGCCGGTGCGCTTGCCGCCAAAGAACTCCAGCGACAGCTTCATCAGATGCTCGTAGGTAGCTGAACGCAGGTCGGCGCCGATGCGCTCGGACACCAGCGCCAGCACGTAGGTCTTGCCCCAGCCCAGCAGCCAGGCCAGCACGGCCGAGCCGAGCAGGCCGGACATGTAATAGACCACCAGCGACGGGTCGATATGCTTGCCGTTCTGGTACGGAATCAGCACATTGTCCATCAGCGGCGCCGTCAGGTACGGCGGTATCATGTGCGCGGCAGTACTGAGCAGCATCAGCGCAAAGCCGAGCGCCAGCTGGCCGCGGTAAGGATGGGCAAAGCGCCACAACCGGAACAAGGTCCAGGTCGATGGCGGCGTATGCAGCACCTTGGCGCAGATCGGACACTCCTCCTGATCCGGTTCCAGTGGCGCCTTGCAGCTCGGGCACACTTCCTGTTCGGCCTGCACGATGGGCTGGCCGGTCAGATGGCTGTCAAGGCGCTCGACAAACTGTTCCAGCACGCGGATCGCATGCAGGTTCTGGCCCAGCGTGAAGCGCCATGAGGCCAGGCGGCCGTGGTCGTCGAACAGCTCGAGGTGGCCCACGCCCGCATGGTCGTGGTGCGTCAGGCGCAAGCCGGGGCGGTACGACCAGCTGTTCCAGAACTTCTCCCCCGGCGCGCGGGCCAGCAAACGCTGCTCGGTTACAACAATTATGCCCTTTGTGAAACGTAATCGCGCATCGAGGTCAACCTCGACGCTACTTAAAACGTTCTCCCCTGGAGAAAGATTGAGTTTCACCTCAGCCTGCCAGTGTGCAGGCAGCGCGGGGGCGGTGTTGGGGGCGGCGGGAACAGTCAGTTCAGTTGTCATCGTTAAAGCATACTCCGGCTCATGGCCTGGCCAATGAAGGCGAATTGGGTGGGGTGGCGCGCTGGCATGGTGGCGCTGGCGTCAGGATATGCCAGGGGCAATTTCATGTATTGTATCGAATGGAAGCGTGCCAGACTGTGCTGCTGAGGTAAAGGATCAAGAAATATCGTGGTGGTGCGCCGCTTTTGCAAGGTTACAACAGCAAGTTGTTACACAATGCTGTTAGCGCGCACGGGCAAGCGCGGGGCAGGATGACTTCAGGCGCTATCTTTATGGCAATTTTATAGCGGGAGCCGCAACAATTAGTAACAACTAGAGCAACAATACGAGAAGCAAACGCGACAAGTGCCCCTTAAAGATGGCACACTGCGCATACCCGGGATAAAGAACCAAGCACGAGCCTGAAAGCCTCTGTAGAGCCACCAAAAAGTATCTGGCGCCCAGACGCCTGGCTTGTTATCAAGAAACCACTTATGATCAAGAAGAAGAACATCGATTTCCTCCGCATCAACCACCTGCGCGGCCCCAATATCTGGACCTACCGTCCCGTTATCGAGGTCTGGGTTGATATCGGCGAGCTGGAAGACTATCCATCCAATACCCTGCCCGGCCTGTACGAGCGGCTCACTTCCTGGCTGCCAGGGATGATCGAGCACCGCTGCGGCGTGGGCGAGCGCGGCGGCTTTTTCGAGCGCCTGCAAGAAGGTACCTGGACCGCGCATATCCTGGAACACGTGGTAATCGAACTGCAAAACCTGGCCGGCATGCAAACCGGCTTTGGCCAGACGCGTTCGACCAGCCAGCGCGGCGTCTACAAGATGGCTTTCCGCACCCGCGAAGAACAGGTCGGTCGCGCCGCGCTGGAAGCGGCGCGCGCACTTCTGATGGCGGCCATCAACGATGAACCGTTCGACCTGGAACTGGCAGTCGCCCCGCTGCGCGACCTGGTCGATTCGCGCTGTCTGGGCCCGAGCACGGCCAGCATCGTCAATGCCGCCACCGAACGGCGCATTCCTTCGCTGCGCCTGAACGACGGCAACCTGGTGCAACTGGGCCACGGCGCCGCACAGCGTCGCATCTGGACCGCCGAAACCGACCGCACCAGCGCGATTGCCGAAGGCATCGCCAGCGACAAGGACCTGACCAAATACCTGCTCAAATCGTGCGGCGTACCGGTACCCGAAGGCAGCATGGTGCGCAGCGCCGAGGCAGCCTGGGAAGAGGCGCAGGATATCGGCCTGCCGGTGGTCCTGAAACCGTACGACGGCAACCATGGCCGCGGCGTCTCGCTCAACCTGGTCACCGAAGCCGACGTCAAGGCCGCCTATGAACTGGCGGCGCGCGAAGGCGACAGTTCGTCGGTGCTGGTCGAGAGCTTTATCGCCGGCGACGAACACCGCCTGCTGGTGGTCGGCAACAAGCTGGTGGCTGCCGCCAAGGGCGAATCGCTGTGGGTCGATGGCGACGGCGTATCGACCATCTCGCATCTGGTCGACACCCAGATCAATATCGATCCGCGCCGCGGCGAAGGCGAAGACTTCCCGCTCGGCACAGTCAAACCGCATGAATCGGGCGAGATCGTGCTCGAACTGCAGCGCCAGGGCATGACCTCGCAATCGGTGCCGCAGGCGGGCCAGAAAGTGCTGATCCAGCCGAACGGCAACGTGGCCATCGATGTGACCGACGACGTGCACCCTGAGGTGGCAGCGGCGGTGCTGCTGGCCGCGCGCGTGGTGGGCCTCGATATTGCCGGCATCGACCTGGTGTCGAGCGACATCACGCGCCCGCTGTCGGCCACGCGTGGCGCCATTATCGAAGTCAATGCGAGCCCGGGCCTGCTGGCCCATATCAAGCCTGGCGTGGGCAAGCCGCGCGCCGTGGGCGAAGCGATTGTCGACCATCTGTTTGCGCCCGAGGAAACCGGCCGCATTCCCGTGATCGGCGTGACCGGCACGCAAGGCGCCAGCCTGATCGTGCGCATGCTGTGCAAGCTGCTCAATCTGTCGGGCCTGCATACGGGCGCCGTCTGCAGCGAAGGCATGTTCCTCGACCAGCGCCGCGTGGTCAGCCACGACTGCGTGAGCTGGGACGCCGGCCATCGCCTGCTGATGAACCGCACCGTGCAGGCAGCGCTGTTTGAGAGCACGCCGCGCCTGATCCTGTCGGACGGCCTGGCCTATGACCGCTGCCAGGTCGGCATCGTGACCGACATGGGCAGCCTGGACGCCGTCAAGGATTTCGACGTGCTCGACGCCGATGGCCTGTACAAGGTCGCGCGCAGCCAGGTTGACGTGGTGCTGTCGACCGGCGTGGCGGTGCTCAATGCCGACGACGCCCAGGTGCTGGAACTGGCCGGCCTGTGCGACGGCGCCGTGACGCTGTATGCACGCGACGGCGCCAGCCCTGCCCTGGCCGCCCACCGCGCCGAAGGTGGCCGCGCAGCGTTTGTACGCGCCAACCACATCGTGCTGGCCGAAGGCAGCATCGAGAACGAGCTGCTGTGCCTGGACCTGCTCAAACCGGCCACCGCCGGCAAGGTCGACCAGGTGCTGGCCACCGTGGCTGCCGCCTGGTCGCTCGATCTGTCCAACGACCTGATCTGCGCCGGCCTGCGCACCTTCGACGCCGCGCCTGGCGCCATCGGCAACTAAAAACCAGCAACGGGCAGTGCGGCGCGTGCCGGCACTGCCAAATCACTACAGGATGACGGTTTAATATGGAAGTATCTCGCGTACGGGCCCTGCGTGGCCCCAACCTCTGGAGCCACGACACGGCCGTGGAAGCCATTGTTTCCTGCACCGAGCAGGAACTCGACATCAGCCTGCTGCCCGGCTTTGAAGCGCGCCTGCGCGCCATCTTCCCGCAACTGAGCCCGATGCAGCCGCTGGGCAATTACAACGCCGCACCGCTGGCGCAGGCGCTCGAACTGGTGGCGCTGGGTCTGCAGACCCAGGCCGGTTGCCCGGTCACGTTCAGCCGCACCACGCCAACGCTGGAAACGGGGATTTTCCAGGTGGTGGTGGAGTACTCGGAAGAAGCGGTCGGCCGGCTGGCGCTGGATTTGGCGCAGCAACTGTGCCAGGCCGCCATCGACGACGTGCCGTTCGATCTGCCCGGCGCCCTGCTGCAGCTGCAGGAACTCGATGAAGACGTGCGCCTGGGCCCATCGACGGGCGCCATCGTCAATGCCGCCGTGGCACGCAATATCCCGTTTCGCCGCCTGACCGAAGGCAGTCTGGTGACCTTTGGCTGGGGCAGCAAACAGCGCAAGATCCAGGCCGCCGAAATGGATGGCACCAGCGCGATCGCCGAAGCCATCGCGCAGGACAAGGAACTGACCAAGATGCTGCTCGCTTCGGCCGGCGTGCCGGTGCCGCAAGGGCGCGTGGTGCTCGACGCCGACGACGCCTGGGCGGCGGCGATGGAAATCGGCCTGCCGGTGGTGGTCAAACCCAAGGACGGCAACCAGGGCAAGGGCGTGACGGTCAACGTCACCACGCGCGAACAGCTGACGGCGGGCTTTATCGCCGCGCAGGAATTTCGCGACGATATCCTGGTCGAGCGCTACCTGCCGGGCCACGATTTCCGCCTGCTGGTGATCGGCAACAAGATGGTAGCGGCAGCGCGCCGCGATCCGCCGCAGGTGGTCGGCGACGGCATGCATACGGTGCGCGAACTGGTCGACCAGGTCAACCTCGATCCGCGCCGCGGCAGCGGCCACGCCACCTCGCTGACCAAGATCCGCTTTGACGATATCGCCCTGGCCAGCCTGGCCAAGCAAGGCTATGTGGCCGACTCGGTGCCGCCAGTGGGCCAGCGCGTGATCCTGCGCAATAACGCCAACCTGTCGACCGGCGGCTCGGCCACCGATGTGACGGTGGACGTGCATCCGGAAGTGGCAGCGCGCGCCGTCGCCGCCGCGCACATGATCGGGTTGGACATCTGCGGCGTCGATGTGGTGTCCGACAGCATTTTGAAGCCGCTCGAAGAACAGAACGCCGGCATCGTCGAAGTGAACGCCGCACCGGGCCTGCGCATGCACCTGGCGCCGTCGTTCGGCAAGCCGCGCCCGGTCGGTGAAGCGATTATTGCCTCGATGTTTGCCGACGGCGACGATGGCCGCATTCCGGTGGTGGCCGTCACCGGCACCAACGGCAAGACCACCACCGTGCGCCTGATCGCGCATCTCCTGACCACCTCGGGCCTGCGTACCGGCATGACCAACACCGACGGCGTGTATATCGAAGGACGCCAGATCGACAGCGGCGACTGCAGCGGCCCGCGCAGCGCGCGCAATGTGCTGCTGCACCCGGATGTGGACGCAGCCGTGTTTGAAACCGCGCGCGGCGGCATGCTGCGCGAAGGCCTGGCGTTTGACCGCTGCCAGGTAGCAGTGGTGACCAATATTGGCGCCGGCGACCATCTGGGCCTCAATTACATCACCACCGTGGAAGACCTGGCGGTGCTGAAACGCGTGATCGTGCAAAACGTGGCCGACAGCGGCGTGGCGGTACTGAACGCCACCGATCCGGCCGTGGCGCGCATGGCGAAAAACTGCAGCGGCAGCGTGACCTTCTTCGCGGCCGATAACAGCCACCCGGTAATGGCCACCCACCGCGCCCAGGGCAACCGCGTGGTGTTCGTGGAAAACGGCAAGCTGGTGGCCGCGCAAGGCGCCGAACGCCACGAGATCGCGCTGTCGCAAGTGCCGATCACGCGCAATGGCGCCATCGGCTTCCAGGTTGAAAACGTGATGGCTTCGCTGGCCGCCGCCTGGGCCGTGGGCCTGGACTGGGACGTGATTGCCAAGGGCCTCAAGTCGTTCGCCAACGAGAACGACAATGCGCCCGGCCGCTTCAATGTGTTCGAGTACCGCGGCGCCACCCTGATTGCCGACTACGGCCACAATCCGGACGCCATCCTGGCGCTGGTGCAGGCCGTTGAAAGCATGCCGGCCAAGCGCCGCTCGGTGGTGATCAGCGGCGCCGGCGACCGCCGCGACGAGGACATCCGCCAGCAGACCGAGATCCTCGGCGCCGCCTTTGACGACGTGCTGCTGTACCAGGACCAGTGCCAGCGCGGCCGCGCCGACGGCGAAGTGGTGGCGCTGCTGCGCCAGGGCCTGGCCGGCGCCAAGCGCACCAGCCATATCGATGAAATCAACGGCGAATTCGTCGCCATCGACAAAGCCCTGGCGCGCCTGCAACCGGGCGATTTGAGCCTGATCCTGATCGACCAGGTCGAGGAAGCGCTGGCGCATATTGCCAAGCGCGTGGCGGAGGGCTAAATCCGCCATGCCCTTCCTGGGAGGGCGGTAGGTCGGATTAGGCCCTGCGGGCCGTAATCCGACAACTTTGTTGGCGTCGGCGGTGTTGTCGGATTACGGCCTGCGGCCTAATCCGACCTACGCCACGCCAATGACTTTCGCACCGTCGCAGTGCAAAATGCCAGGCATGAAAATTGCATCTATGCAAACATCCAGTTCGCTAAGGTGCAGGCATGATAGGCGCAATTTCGCAGTTGATCGGCAAGCTGACGGTGGGGCGCAAGCTGGCGCTGATTTATTTTCTCGATCTGTCGGCGGTGATTTTTATCTCCGGCATCCTGATCAACGAAAAATATATCGCCATCGATTTTTCGCGCAAGGAACTGGCCGGCAGCAGCTATATCGCCACCATTCGCGACACCCTGCTGCAGCTGTCGCTGGCGCCCGCCGGCGAACATGCAGCCGGTGCGCAGCGCATCGATGCGGCGCAGGCGCGCTTCGGCAAGGACATGGGCAGCGGCGAGCCGAGCGCCGTCTTTGCCGCGCAGTTGCGCGCCGATGCCGCGCTGCCAGCGCTATCGAGCTCGGATGCCCCGACCACGCCGCCGCGCTTTGAAGCGGGACGCGAACTGCTCACGCGCGTGGGCAACCAGTCCAACCTGATCCTCGACCCCGATCTCGATACCTACTACACCATGTCGCTGGTGATCTTGCGCTTTCCGGAACTGCTCGAAGTGCTCGACGCCACGCGTGCGCTGTCACGCGCCATGGTGCATGCCGACGGTGCGCAGCGCCAGCGCATGCAGACCCAGTTCCTGATCCTGGAAGGCCGCATGGACGCCATCATGGCCGGCGTGCGCAGCGACTACACCGAAGCCTACCAGGCCAGCCCGCCGCTGCTCAAGGCGCACCTGCAGGCTTCGCAGCAGGCGCTGCAGCAGGCGGTGGCGCAGTTCCGCCACGCCGCGCAAGGCGACACCGTGGTGCGCATCGAACGCCAGCACGCCCAATCGGTGCGCGCATTGCAGCAGGCATGGCAGAGCGCGCAGCAGCAGCTCGATCGCCTGATCGGCCTGCGCATCGACGGCTTTTTCACGCGCATGTGGCTGCACCTGGGTACCGCCGTGCTGCTGCTGGTGCTGATACTGGGGCTGGTGTTTTTCGTGGCGCGCCAGATCGCCCTGCCGATCCGCCGCCTGGCGCGCGTGGCGCAGGAGGTGCGCGAAACGGGCGACCATAGCCTGCGCGCGCAGTGGCACAGTGCTGATGAAATCGGCCGTCTGGTCAGCGCCTTTAACAGCATGCTGCAGCAGCTCGATTTCCAGCGCGTGGCGCAGCAGGAACTGGTGGCGCGCGCCAGCTCGTTCGACGCGCAGCGCCAGCTGGTCGATGCCATCCCGATTCCGCTGATGGTCACCTCGATACCGGATCACCAGGTTCTGCACGCCAACCAGGCCGCGCACGCCTGGCAGCAGGGGCTCGAACGCGATCCGTGGGTGCGCGGCATGCCGGCCGAAGCCCGCTCGCGCTTTTTCCAGCGCCTCAGCGACCTCGAAGCGGTCGATGAATTCGAGGTGCTGTGGCAAGGCGGCGGCGCGCCCACCTGGGCCTTGATTTCGGCGCGCCTGATCAGCTACCAGGGCCAGCGCGCCGTGCTGTCGACCTTCACGCCAATCAGCCGCATCAAGCTGATGGAGTCGCGCCTGGAACTGTGGGCCAAGGTATTCGAGGCGTCGGCTGAAAGCCTGATCGTGATGGACGCCGACATGCGCATCATGACCGTCAACCAGGCCTTCCGGCGCCACGCGCTGTACGATATGGTGGAACTGATCGGCAAGCGTCCGTCGTTTTTGCTGTCGCCAAAAAACAGCCCCGAGCAGCTCGACAGCCTGCGCCAGACGCTGGCGCGGCGCGGCTACTGGCAGGGCGAAATCTGGATACAGCGCAAGTCGCAGGAAGCCTATCCGGCCTGGCTGGTGATGAACGCGGTACGCGACCTCGATGGCGTGACCACTCACTTTATCGCCAGTTCGCTCGATATCAGCGAACGCAAGGCCAGCGAGCGCCAGATCGAGCACATGGCGCACCACGATGCGCTGACCGGCCTGGCCAACCGCCATGTGTCGAACCTGCGCCTGGCCGCCGCGATTGCGCAGGCGCGCCGCAGCGGCGAGAAGGTCGGCGTGCTGTTCATTGACCTCGACCGCTTCAAGAACGTCAACGACGCGCTGGGCCACCATGTCGGCGACGCGCTGCTGCAGTCGGTCTCGACGCGCTTGCTGCAGTTGGTGCGCGAAGGCGACACCGTCAGCCGCCTGGGCGGCGACGAATTCGTGGTGATCGTCAATGGCCTCGAGCAGATCGAAGCCATCGAAACGCTGCTTGAAACGCGTTTGATACCGGCCATGCGCGCGCCGCACCAGGTAGCCGGCAGCGAGCTGTATGTGTCGTGCAGCGTGGGGGTGGCCATCTACCCGGACCACGGCGCCGACCTCGATACGCTGATGCGCCACGCCGACGCCGCCATGTACCAGGCCAAGAGCGGCGGACGCGATCATGCACGCATATTTACGCCGCAGCTGCATGAAGAGCAGTTTCAGCATCTGCACCTGGAAAGCGATCTGCGCCAGGCCATCGACGCCGGCCAGTTGCAGCTGCACTACCAGCCGCGCATCGACGCCAGGAGCGGCTGCCTGAACGGCGTGGAATGCCTGCTGCGCTGGCAGCATCCGCAGCGCGGCCTGATCATGCCCGACAGCTTTATCGCGCTCGCTGAGGAGTCGGGGCTGATCGTGCCGATCGGCGCCTGGGTGATACGCGAAGCGTGCCGCCAGCAACTTGCCTGGCGCGCTGCCGGCATCGGCGACATTGCCGTGTCGATCAATCTGTCGGCGGTGCAGCTGAAAGCCGGCGACCTGCTGGCCACCCTGCGCGAGGTGCTGCAGACGTATCCGGTGACGCCGGGACTGATCGAATTCGAACTGACCGAATCGACCCTGATGGACAATGCCGAACACACCATCGCCACCCTGCACGCCATCAAGCAGCTGGGCTTTGCACTGGCCATCGACGACTTCGGCACCGGCTACTCGAGCCTCAACTACCTGTGCCGCTTCCCGCTCGACAAGCTCAAGATCGACATGGGCTTCGTGCAGCACCTGCACGACTCGCCGCAGGACCTGGCCGTGATCAAGGCGATTATCGGCCTCGGTCATACGCTGGGTCTGACGGTCACCGCCGAAGGGGTGGAAAGCGCGCTGGACGTCGAAGCGTTGCGCCGCGCCGGCTGCGACGAGCTGCAGGGCTATTACCATGCAAGGCCGATGCCGCCGGCGCAGTTCATCGCGTGGCTGGCGCAGGCAGCAGCAGATAACACCATGACGTCAAGGCACGCGGTTACAACATAAATTGATCTGCCTCAAAGAAATGCACCCGTGCTGCGCCTATGCTGACAGTTCTCCGTGGCAATAACGAGAAAGGCGGCGCAGCATGTGCGATGGCAGGCAGGTCGATCCACAGTTATTCCGGCCCGATATTCCGGCCCGGCTCGACATGCGCACCGCCGCACTGGTCGAGCATGCGCTGGCGCTGCAGGAAATGGCCGGTACCGGCGCCGCGGCGCTGTTCCTGCATTGCCATGACGTGCCGCTGGCCACCGCGCTGCGCGTGCTGGGCGCAGGCCCGCGCCGCCACGACTGCGCGCCGCATCTGTATGCGCGCCTGCGCCCGCGCAGCGGCAAGAGCGGCGCGGCGCAAGGCATGCCGATACCGATACCGATATCGGCGCGCTGACGATTGCTGTACCATCGCCGCACACCATCAAGCAAGGACCAAGGCGATGCAGGCAGACCACCCCAGCGACCGGCATGCGGCGCTACTGGCGCAGATCAAAACCCATTATGCGCAATGGAGCCCGCAGTTCCAGACGGGCGCACGCTACCTGGTCGACCATCCCGACGAAATCGCCACCTCCTCGATGCGCACGATTGCCATGCGCGCGCAGGTGCAGTCGGCCGCGCTGGTGCGGCTGGCGCAGCAATTGGGCTTTGACGGCTGGCCGGCATTGAAGACGATTTTTGTCGAGCGCCTGCATGGCGCTCCGGCGCGCTATGCCGACAAGGCCGGTGCGCTGGCGGGCAAGGCACCGCAGCTGGTCGAGGAAGTGTTTGCGGTCCAGCAGCGCAACCTGGCCGCCACCGGGCATGCGAGCGGCACCGCGCTGCAGGCGGCGGCGATACTGCTGGAGGCAGCCAGCCGCGTGCACGTGGCCGGCTTTCGCGCCGCCCATCCGATTGCCTATACGCTGCATTATCTGTACCGGCTGCTGCGCCCCGGCGTGCAGCTGATAACGGGCCAGGGCGGCACGCTGGAGATGGACCTGCGCGCCCTGCTGCCCGGTGAAGCGGTAGTAGTGGCCAGCTTTGCGCCCTACTCCAGCGAAGCGCTGAAGGTGGCGCAGGCAGCGCGCCAGGCCGGCTGCACGCTGGTGGCCATCAGCGACAGCACGGTCTCGCCACTGGCGCTGCAGGCCGACGCCAGCATCGTCATTGCGGTCGACAGCCCCTCGTTTTTTCCGTCCATCGTGGCCGGCGTGGCAGCTGCTGAAAGCCTGGCCGAACTGCTGGTGGCACGCGCCGGGGAAGCCGGTGTGCAGGCGCTTGATCAGGCAGAGACGCAGTTGCGGGCCAGTGGCGCGTATGCCTGATTTATGCGACATTACGGAGCCCCTGTCTACAAGGAAAACTCCTGGCAAACCAGGTAGGTCGGATTAGCCGGGCCGCGCAGGCCGCATAGCGGCGTAAGCCGACAATATCTGCTGCCGATTGTCGGATTACGCGCTTGCGCGCTAATCCGACCTACGGCGCGATCACGATCTGCTTGACGTCCAGCGTCGATTCGCCAAACGTCTCCTTGTCGAATTCACCGGTCAGTTCGACCAGCGTGGTGTGGTCGATCTTGACGCCCGCAGGAAAACGCTTGGCGTCGATTTCCACGGTGATCTTGCCGCTGGCGTCGGCAAATTCGTATTCCTCGCCGCCTTTGTGATTGAGCAGCTTGCCTTTCAATTTCACGTATTGATCGTCCTTGCCTTTGGCGAGCAAGTCCTTGGCCGTCATCAACGGCACGCTTGATGGACCGGCATAGCCGGCGGGCGCCGCCGTGGCGGCGTTCGATGGGCCGCTGTAGCCGCCGGCCTGCGCAAATGCATACGCCGAGCCGGCCAGCAACAGGGTCGCGGTGGAGATGGTGAGCAGCTTTTTCATGGTCAGTCCTCAAGTGGTGGTGTGAGGCCATTACACCGGGCCGACATTAACTGTATCTTAAGGAGCGGACCTAAGGTGCACCAGGCCAGTCTAGCGACACGCCCAGCCCGCGCCCATCGAGTCCGACGCCAAAGGCCAGCGTTACGCCATGCAGCTCTGCGATGCGCCGCACGATCGACAGCCCCAGCCCGCTGCCGCCACTTGGCTGACCCAGCACGCGAAAAAATCGCTCGCTCAGGCGCTGGCGGCTGGCCGCATCGACCCCGGGACCATCGTCGCGCACCACGATGCGGCTGCGTCTGCCCTCGCGATACGCGGCCACCTGCACGCGGCTGCCGGCCGGGCAGTAGCGCAGCGCATTGTCAACCAGGTTGCGCAGCATAATACCCAGCATGGCCGGCTCGGCCTCGATGCTCTCAAGCCGGCAGTCGACCGTCAAGGTCACGCCGCGCTGCGCCGCTTCGGCCGCATGTGCGGCCAACAGCCGCTCTAACAATGGCGCCAACGGCACCGCTTCGGTGGCCAGCTGGCCGCGCGCCAGCGGGTCGAGCCGCGCCAGCGTCAGCAGGCTGTCGACCAGTGCCGTAACGCGTGCGATATCGGTGCGCAGCTTGCCAAACGGTGCGGCCAGTTCGGGATGCTGGCGCTGCAGCAGCTGCACATGCATATGCAGGCCAGCGAGCGGCGTGCGCAGTTCGTGCGCGGCGTCTGCTGTAAAGCGGCGCTCGGCCTGCAGCGCATCGTCCAGGCGCGTCAGCACGCCGTTCAGCGACTGCACGATGGGCAGCAGTTCGCGCGGCTGGCCGGCGATGTCGACCAGTGCCAGGTCCTGCGGCGTCTTGCCGGCAATCGCACCGGCCGTCTGGCGCAGCGGCCGCAGCACGCGCCCGATCAGCAACCAGCACGCCAGCGCCAGCACGCCGAGAAACACCAGTACCGGCAGCCACAGATGCTCGGCCAATTCTTCGAGGATATCGAGGCGCTTGCTGTGGCGCTGGCCCACCTGCACTTCGAACTGGCGCGCTTCGTCGCGCACCACGAATACGCGCCAGCGGCGCTGATCGACTGTGGTATCGGCAAAGCCGTCCTGCTTCTCAAAGTCGCTGACAAACGGCACGCGCGGCGCACCGCGCGTGCGCTGCAGCACGCGTCCCTTGACGACAATCTGGTACTGCATGTCGACCTTGCGCTCGGGCCCGTCGCCAGGGTGCGCTTGCGCCAGCAGGCCGCGCTCATCCCAGTCGGTGGTGGCGGCCAGGATCATGTAGCCCGATTCCTCCAGCGCGTCGTCAAACACTTCGGCCGTTTCATGCCAGGCGATCACCGTGATGACCGACAGGCAGGCCAGCCACAGCACCACGCTGGCCGCCACGATGGTGGCCAGCAGGCGCCGCCGCAGCGACCAGTGGCCGCTACTCTTCGCTGCCATCTTCAACCGCCAGGCGGTAACCCAGGCCGCGCACGGTCACGATGCGTTCGGCACCGAACTTCTTGCGCAGATGATGGATATGCACTTCGATGGCGTTGCTCTCGACCTCCTCGCCCCAGCCATACAGCGCTTCCTCGATCTGCGCGCGCGACACGATGCTGTTTTTGCGCAGCAGCAGCGCATGCAGCACATGGTATTCGCGCGCCGTCAGCGCCACGCTCTGCCCATGCAGGCTGGCCTGGCGGCTTTCGCTGTTCAGGCTGATCGCGCCATGCACCAGCGCATTGCTGGGCGCACTGGCGCCGCGCCGCACGGCAGCGCGGATGCGCGCCGACATTTCTTCCAGCTCGAACGGCTTGACCAGGTAATCGTCGGCACCCAGGTCGAGTCCTTCGACGCGGTCGGCCAGCGCGTTATAGGCGGTGATGATAATCACTGGCACTGCGTTGCCAGCCGCGCGCAGTTGCGCCAGCAGCGCGTCGCCGCTCAAGCCGGGCAGGCCGCGGTCGAGCAGCACGCAATCATAGTGATGCGTCATCAGCGCCGTCTGCGCAGAGTCGCCGCGCTCGACCCAGTCGACCGCGTGCTGGTCCAGCCGCAGCCAGGCCAGGATGGTTTCGCCCAGGGAGTGATCGTCTTCAGCCAGCAGTATGCGCATGAGTTTATGTTTTTGTAGGGAGCCGTCAGTATGGCGGAAATTGCCGAAGATGAGTCTGCAGCGCCAGCATGAAGCGTATCTTAAGAGAAAATTCGTTTGATGTATTTAATTTTAAAATACAACATTTGTTGTTTTAGGTAATATCTTTCCCTATACTGGCCACTCCCCACCCGCGAGAGCCACCATGAGCCATGTCTTCCACCGCAGCCTGACTGCTGCCTACCCTGTCGCCGTCGGCGGCGACGGCCCCTACCTGATCGACGCCAGCGGCAAGCGCTACCTGGACGCCTGCGGCGGCGCCGCCGTATCATGCCTGGGTCACTCCGACGCAGCCGTGATTGCCGCCGTGCAGCAGCAGGTGGGCCAGCTGGCATATGCCCACAGTTCGTTTTTCACGACCGAACCGATGGAGGCGCTGGCCGACTTCCTGGTGGCACGTGCACCTGAAGGCATCGACAGCGTGTATTTCGTCTCCGGCGGCTCGGAAGCGGTGGAAAGCGCACTCAAACTGGCGCGCCAGTATTTTGTCGAACGCGGCCAGCCGCAGCGCCGCCATATCATCGCGCGCCGCCAGAGCTATCACGGCAATACGCTGGGCGCGCTGGCCACCGGCGGCAACGCCTGGCGCCGCCAGCAGTTCGCGCCGCTGCTGATTGATGTCAGCCGTGTGTCGCCCTGCTACGCCTACCGCAACCAGCAGCCCGGTGAAACCGATGCGCATTACGTGGCACGCCTCGGACGGGAACTGGAACAGCAGATCAACGAACTGGGGGCCGAGAATGTGATGGCCTTTATCGCCGAACCGGTGGTGGGCGCCACGTCCGGCGCCGTGCCGGCAGTAAGCGGCTACCTGCGCCAGATGCGCGATATCTGCCAGCGCCACGGCATCCTGCTGATCCTCGACGAAGTCATGTGCGGCATGGGCCGTACCGGCACCCTGTTCGCCTGCGAACACGATGGCGTGACGGCCGACCTGATCTGCATTGCCAAGGGCCTGGGCGCCGGCTACCAGGCTATCGGCGCGGTGATGGTGTCGGCAGCGATCCGCGACACCATCCGTGATGGCAGCGGCTTTTTCCAGCATGGCCACACCTATATCGGCCACGCCACCGCCTGCGCCGCCGCACTGGCCGTGCAGCAGCAGATCGAACAGCGCGACCTGCTGGCCAATGTGCGCGCCATGGGCGATCTGCTGCAGCAGCGGCTGCGCCAGCGCTTCGACACGCACGCGCATGTGGGCGATATTCGTGGCCGCGGCCTGTTTGTCGGCATCGAACTGGTGCAGGACCGCGCCAGCAAACAGCCTTTCGACCCTGCGCTACGCCTGCACGCGCGCATTAAATCGCGCGCCATGCAGGCCGGCCTGATGTGCTACCCGATGGGCGGCACCATCGACGGCCAGCACGGCGACCATGTGCTGCTGGCGCCGCCATATATTATCGACAGCCGCCACGTCGATGAAATCGTCGACAAGTTGGGCATGGCGATCGATGCCTGCCTGCAGTAGCGAGCATCAGCCGCGCCCGCTGCTGCCGACGGTGGAAATCAGGCTGGCGCCGCAGCTGGTCTTGTGGCCTTCAAAGGCCACCGGCACGCCATCGATCAGCACCTGCGGATCGCCTTCGACAATCACGCAGCGCTCATGCCCACGTAGTGGGCATACGCAGGCGTCGCCCTTGCGCGCCACGGCTACCCCCAGCACCGTACTGGCAGGCGACGCCGCCACCACTTTGCCGCCATGGCTGGTCGGATCATTCAAACGGATGACGCCGCGCATACTGCCTCCCCTGCTATTGAGAAAACCCCTGGTAATACTCGGGTGCATCGTGCCGCAAGCCCCACCACGGCAGATAAACATGGTTGCCGCCGCGCGCGCGAAACCATGGCTGGTCGTGCCGGATCGGCCGCACCACGGCGGGCGGCGCCACCACCAGCGCCACCGGCTTGTCCAGCTCACTGGTGCCGGCCACCAGCACCGGTTTGCCGAAGTGGTGCGCGTACGCGATGCCCAGTGCGACATTGGTCAGCGCCGTGCCAGCACCGGTTTCGCCCAGCAGCGCAGTCAGATTAAAGCTCTGCTTTAGAAAGTCGAATTCCGGTAGCTGCATGGTCAGCGTTTGCGCCAGTGAGCCGATGCGCTCGGATGAGTCTTTATCCACATTGCCGGCATCGTGAATCACAAAGCCGATATCGGTATCAGCCTTGCCGACATTGGCCGCCGCTTCCGCAATCGCTGCCGTCCATGCCTGCACCAGGCGTGGCGGCTCACTTTTTTTCAGTTGGAAGTCAGTGATGGACTTGCTGCTCGGATAACCCAGCCAGGCCAGCGGTGCGCGCTCGGTTTTATAGCCAGGCCCGGCCAGCACCAGCAGCACCAGGTTCTCATTGATCTGCCGGTCCTTGGGCCGGCTCGGCGCATCCCAGTTCATGGCCCAGACAGTTTCGTTCGGATGCTTTTGCAGGTAGTCGAGTGCAGCGGACAAGGAAGTAAAGCCGGCATTGGGGCCACCCATGGTTACGCGTACGTCTGGCGGCGTGGCGCGAGTCCAGAGGGAAGGAGAACCCTTTCTGCCGATCGAAAAAGTATTTTGCACGTAGTCTTGCAGAAACACTGCCGACTCCTCTGGATCAAGTTTCCCTTCCGGTAGTGCACATTCAATATGAATACCTGCCAGTTCACGCCAGCGTGAGCGATCTTTATCCGAGTGGACGTTATAAAAATACCCGGGATCCATATAGTAAATATCGTGAAACAAAGTGATCACTTCCCGGATGTATTTGCGGTAGTAGCCGCGAAATGTTTCACTTCCTTCGTTACCGCCAACAACCGGCGAAACGGCCTGCAATTTGGTGTATTTGTCAGGTTTGGCTTTGACCATATCGTCATCAGCATTGGGCTGAACCAAACCCAAGGTCCAAAGCAACTGCCACTGCGCCGGGTAATCGCGGCGTTGCAAAGGATTCAGCCACTGCAGTCCGACGACCTGCGCCATAAAAGGCGTAGCTTGTAGCTCCTCACTTGCCTTTGCAGGCGTATTAAGGGAAACAATGCTCAGTAGCGCAATAAGAAAAAATAAGCGCGCCGTCATTGTGAAAACCCCTGGTAATACTCGGGAGCATCGTGCCGCAAGCCCCACCACGGCAGATAGACATGGTTGCCGCCGCGTGCGCGAAACCATGGCTGGTCGTGCCGGATCGGCCGTACCACGGCAGGCGGCGCCACCACCAGCGCTACCGGCTTGTCCAGCTCGCTGGTGCCGGCCACCAGCACCGGCTTGCCGAAGTGATGCGCGTACGCAATGCCCAGCGCGACATTGGTCAGGGCCGTGCCGGCACCGGTTTCGCCCAGCAGCGCAGTCAGGTTAAAGCTCTGCTTTAGAAAGTCGAATTCCGGCAGCTGCATCGTTACGGTTTGCGCCAGCGCACCAATCCGCTCGGATGAGTCTTTATCCACATTGCCGGCATCGTGGATGACATAGCCAATATCGGTATCGGCCTTGCCGACATTGGCCGCCGCTTCCGCAATCGCTGCCGTCCATGCCTGCACCAGGCGTGGCGGCTCACTTTTTTTCAGTTGGAAGTCAGTGATGGACTTGCTGCTCGGATAACCCAGCCAGGCCAGCGGTGCGCGCTCGGTTTTATAGCCAGGCCCGGCCAGCACCAGCAGCACCAGGTTCTCATTGATCTGCCGGTCCTTGGGCCGACTCGGCGCATCCCAGTTCATGGCCCAGACAGTTTCATTTGGATGACTTTGCAGGTAGTCGAGGGCAGCGGACAAGGAAGTAAAGCCGGCATTGGGTCCGCCCATGGTCACGTGTACGTCTGGCGGCGTGTCGCGAGTCCAGAGCGAAGGAGAACCCTTTCTGCCGATCGAAAAAGTATTTTGCACGTAGTCTTGCAGAAACACTGCCGACTCCACCGGATCAAGTTTCCCTTCCGGCAGTGCACATTCAATATGAATACCTGCCAGTTCACGCCAGCGTGAGCGATCTTTATCCGAGTGGACATTATAAAAATACCCGGGATCCATATAGTAAATATCGTGAAATAAAGTGATCACTTTTCGAATGTATTTATGATAGTAACCGCGAAATGTTTCACTTCCTTCGTTACCGCCAGCAACCGGTGAAACGGCCTGTAATTTGGTATATTTTTCAGGCTTGGCTTTGACCATATCGTCATCAACATTCGGCTGAACCAAACCCAAGGTCCAAAGTAACTGCCACTGCGTCGGGTAATCGCGGCGTTGCAAAGGATTCAGCCACTGCACACCAACTACCTGAGCCATATATGGCTTTCCAACCGTACTTTCTGCCTCAGTAATGACAAGAGCTGCCTGCGCCGATGGAGAGCGAAGTCGCGCGCAGCCAGCTATACACGCCACGATCAGGGTCAAGAGTGAAGCATACAAAAAAATGGTTTTGAACATTGAATGCTCTCCTGGTTAACGGCATTTGAATGAAGCAGTAATCGTACGATTGAAAACACGCTACTTTATCCATGAGCCATTTCTCCCGACGTAGGCTCGATGCTTCTTGGCAGGTTTTGACGCTGATCAATGATGGAGTCGGGCATTTTTGCAGCACAGTTATCGCTATCAAGCCATGCAGTCAGGTACAACGCGTTGAGCGTGGCATTGGCAAAGTACTCGTTAAATTTTTTCGCAGTTTCTGTGTCATACGCCCACTCCAACAACCTCCAATCCCCCGCCACCCGCAACCTCCTGAGCGCAGCCGGCTTGATACGGCACACCCCCACCGCCACGTCATAAGCCAGTACTTTTTCAGCATGCATGGGGTTGGTCATAATGGTGGAATGGTCGGTGGCAAAGGTGCCGACCTGGTTTTTCATCATTTCCTCGATGCGTGCGCTGCGCCAGTGCATGTAAGCGGCGTCCGGGGTGGCGTTGCGGGTTTCCTGATGTACTGTCTGGCCGGCGGGGCTGACGCCATCGCGCACGGCTTTGGCGCGGATGGCGGCGCGCTGTTCGTAGCGCAGGCGCGCTTCGTCGGCGGCGGTGCCTTTGGCGCTGTCGTATCTGGCAGCCTCTTGCTTGCCCAATTGACCTTGCAGGCCGCCGCGCGGGATTTCGCGGTCGGCGAGAAAATCGTCGCCGGCAGCCCGCTGCTTGCCGGCCTGGCGCGATTCGCCGGGTGGATCGTAGCCTTCGTCAAATGTTTCGCTATCGCGGTCCAGGCGTCTTGAGCAAGGCAGGAACAAGGGCAAGGCAGGCGCGTTGATCTCGACCGTCCAATCCTTGTGTGGCGAGGCGTTGGTTGGCTGCTTGAACAGGGTGGTAATAAAAAAGAAGATCGGCGCAAAACCTATGGTCAGGATTACCGCACAATTGTTCGGGTTGGCCTCATTGCCCTGCCTGATCGAATACGACGCATATTTTTGCGCAGGAAACCAGAAATCGTTGCCGCCGGCCCTGGGACGCCGCCAATGGTCGTTCCAGTAGTGGTAGCGGCCCTGTTTGCCGACCTCGAAACCTTGCGCAAACACGCGCTGCACGCAAACGCCGTCGGCATGAGTAGCCTGCAGTTCACCGCCTGCTGCGCTGGTCGCATCGGGCGAAAGCGTGCCGGACAGGCCACGCCAGCCGATGCCCTGAATGGCAATCGACGACACCACGATATCGTGCGGATTGCAGTAGATGGTGACGCGCCCGTAGGAGGACTTTTTGCCGCTGCGCGCACTGCCGGCGATGCCGTATTGTTCGCGGTCGCGAGCCGCCGAAAAGCCATGCCTGGCGTTGCCCATCGCCTGGTCGATCCGTTCATCGGTCTGCGAGGCAGCCAAACTGGCGCGCTGGCGCAGGATATCGAAAAAGTTTTTCAGCGTGGCGATACGCGCGGCCAGCGTCAGCCTGCCGCTGCTGCCATCGGCCGCACGCAAATTGCCCGATATCCAGTTCTCAGAGAAATTGCTATCGGCCAGGCTGTACGGCGAATTGCAGATGACATAGTTGTCGGCCACGCAGGGCACGCCGTCCACCGCCGGCAAGCGCTGGCCGAGGAAAGCGGCGGCCATCGATACCATCGTGCCCTGGCTATGGCAGACGATCGTTACCGGCACGTCGGCCTGCTGCTGCCGGATCGCTTCGACCAGTCTGGCCAGCCGGTAGGCAGCCAGCACAAAATAGGCACGTGGCGGACAACTGAATACCTGGCGTTCGGGAAACGGGTTCATGTGCTGGATGGTGTTCCACAGGAACAAGCCGTCGGACAAGCCGTCCTGCCACAAATCGGCCAGCGCGCTGCAGCCGTTGGCGAACGGGCCACCGCCCCAGTAATTTTCTTCGTTCAGATAGATGCCCTTGCCATACTTCTGCAACTCCTCGCCCGATGCCTTGTAACCCCAGCGAAAGCGGATCACCGGGGAGAACGTGTTTTCGTCCTGGATCAGGGTATCGGCCGACATGTCCGGATTAACAAAGCCGTCGGCGGTAATTTCGGCGCCGTAGGCTACCGGTACAAAATCATTGCCGCGCCCGAGGCGATGATTGAGTCCTCGGCACAAGCCCTCTTCGGCCGCGCCATACCATTCACCATCGGAATTGACGCCATGCACGAAGATAATTACGCCCGGCAAGGGCAGCTGTTCAAACGTATCGATCTGGCTGTGCAGATAATTATTGCTGCAGGAAAAAACGCCGACGATATCGATAGCCGGATCGTCGCAAAGCGGTGGGCGTGGATCAAACACCATGCTAGCCTCCATAAAAATGCCTCAGGAACGGCGGCGGAAGAAAAACCCTTTCAACCGTTGCAAATGGTCCGCCATCAGTTGCGGACCACGGCCATCGGCATCGCTTTTGCCCGCAACGGGGCTGTCGCCTTCGCGCTCGATATGCACGTCCACGCCCTCGACCGGCATGCCATCGCTGGCGCGCAACAGGCGCGGCACGCGGCCCAGGTCGCCAGCATCAAAGGTGGGCAGTTCGGCCTTCTGGCTGGCCGGACCGTTCCAGTGATGGGCGGCGGTCCGGATCGTCAGCGCCCCCGGGCCGCCCAACTCGACACTACCGCCGGACAACTTCAGATAGGCGCCGCCGGTAGTCATCAAAGTGATGTCGTCCTGCGCCATGCCGACCAGGCGCGTGCCGGCAGACAAGCGGATTTCCTTGGCAGCATCGGCCTGCAGCAGGTCATGCTGGCTTTGCAGCAAAAACTTGCCATGGTGGGCGATCTGCACGATGCCGTCCTCGTGCGCAAACAGCGAGATGCCCTTGCCGGCATTGACGTTGCAGCGCCGGGCGGCAGTCAGCTGCAGATGCTGCTGGGCCACCAGGTCGATATTTTCACCGGCATGCGCGGCGATGGTGTTGGGCGTGCCCAGCGCCAGGCCATCGGGCGCGGTGATGACGATCACGGGCTGGTCGGCGGCCAGCGCTTCGGCCAGCCTGGCGCTGGCATCGGCGTCGTGGGCCAGCGCCTGATGCTGCGCAGCATAGTCGCCCAGCGACCTCGATAAATCCAGGCATTCTTTGGCCAGTGCGCGATGCTCGCTGCTATCGAGCTGGGTGCCGCTGGCCCCCACCCGCTTCCAGGCAGAAATCAACAAGGAGCGCGCCGTGCGTACGCTGCCGCTGGCGTCGCTGCGCAACTCGAAGCCGTCACCGCGCTGGCGGCCGGCGCCGTCCACGCGCGGCGTCACCAGATAGCCAAGATTGAGCTGACTGGCCGCATGGTCGCTGGCCAGTTGCGCGCTGATCTGGCCTGGCGTGTCATCCAGGCACAACTGGTTGCCGCGCGCGCCCCTGACCTCGCGGCTACGCAGGCCGGCCAGATAGCGGTTGCCGGGCAGGCCGCCAAGGCGGCTCAGACCGGGCGGCGCAGCCGGTGCGTTATACAGCTGGCCGATGATGATCGGCCGGTCCGGGTCGCCACCAAGAAAGTCGACCAGCACTTCGCTGCCGATGCGTGGCAACGTCACGCTGCCGCATTGCCCACCGGCGCTCATGTCCGGGCCATTGCCGGCCCAGCTCGACGCTACCCGCACCCAGGCCGAATCACGCTCGCTGTCGGACGCACCGGAGCCATAGGCATGTGCATGGTCGGATGCGCGGGTGGCAACAAAGCGCACCTTGACGCGGCCCTGCGCATCGCAATGCACTTCTTCATTCTCCGGCCCGACCACCAGCGCGCTTTGCAGCCGCACCATCGGCAGATCGCTGCGCGGGTCGTAATCTGGCACGATATCGATGCCGCGCCGCACGCACGTAAAACGGTTGCGGTAACGCAAAGGCTGGCCATCATCGGGCGGCACCGCGCTGGCATGCATGTGCCATTGACTCTGCGCAAACAGGCGTTCGATACGGGCATCGAGCGACTTGGGCAGGTTGTTACTGGCCCACCATTCCAGCGCAGTAATGACAAAGCAGCGCTCGTCAGCCGCATGGGTGTCGATCTCGGCGTGCCCCTGCAAGCTGAACCACTGCCCGGCGCAGAAGTCGCGCACGCAGCCTTCGCCCTGGAACTGCTTGCTGTCGAAGTCATGACGCGCCATGGCCGCCTGACCCAGCTGGCGATGGTCGTCGTTGCCGGCGCCGGCTTGCGGCATCTCGACGATATAGTCGTCCAGGCTGGCTGCCAGCCGGTTGCCCAACTCGCCCTGATTTACCGAGCTGACAGTGCGGGTGGCCATGAAATGGGCGCTGCGCGGATGCGCGTCATCCCAGCTATAGCGCTCCAGCTTGCCCGGCTGCAAGCGCCGTATGGCATTCCAGGCAGTAATCGTATCGCGCTCTTCTGTTGCATGATCGCGGTGGTAACGCACCGCGCCGGCAGCGTTCTGCGGCAGGCGGCTAGCGTCGTCAAACAAATGCAGCACCTGCGGCGGCACGCCGTCCGATGCCTCCTTGCCAGCGGAAAAATACCAGGCAATGCCGCGCCGGCGCAGCAGGCGGCGGATAAAGGCAGCGTCCGACTCATTGTGCTGCATGATAAAGTCGCGCAGCGGCTGCTGGCGTGCGGTCAGCGCGGGGTCGACCTGCAGCGCCAGGCTGGCAGCGAGCACGCCATTGCCCTGGCGCCACTCCTCCACCAGCAACTGCACCACTTGCAATTCGCTGCACTGGCGAAACACGCGTGTATTGATGCGCTTTTCCATCAGCGCCAGCGCATCGCGCAGTACCAGCTGATAGGTGGCCAGGCCGCCATCGCTTTGTCCCGCGCACGCTTCGGCCACGATGCCGCAGACGCTGTGCAACTGGCCGCAATCAGTGACGATCTGCAGCTGCGCTGGCACGGCAATAAATTGCTTGAGCGGCAATTGCACCTCGCCCGCCACGCACAAGATGCGGTATTCGACGCCGCCACAAACGGCTTCGCTGCCACTGGCGCGCTGCGGCAGCAGCAAGTCGTCATTAAGGCCATCGGCATAGGCCAGGCGCAGGCGCAATGGCCGGCTGGCCGTAGTCAGCTCTTTTTCCAGCGCCAGCCAGTGCATGAAGTCCTGATCGCCGTCCATGGTTTCTCCTTGTGCATAGAACTATTGCGTCGACCGCTCAGGCCGAACCATCGAAACGCACCAGATAATGCTGGTCGTCCCGATCTTGCGACGACTGGCCTGCCAGCAAAAAAGCCTCGCGCCCAAGGCTGGTGCTGGCGCCCAGCGTGCAACCGGCGATATCCTCGCGGCGCAACATCAGACGCACTTCAATGCTGACCGATGGCAGGCCGAACAAGCCCAGCATCTGCCGCAGCGCCAGCGCGCCAGGATGACCCGGTAAAAAGTCGTTGTATTGCGCGCGCGTCAATGGTCCGAGCACCAGGCGCAGGCGCAGGTCAGCGCGCCGGCATCGCCGGCCCAGCATGGCGCCACCGCCGAGCGGCGCTGCATCGAAAACCAGGCAGGTTCGCTCACGCACGGGGCGCGTAATCCAGGCGCCGACAAACGGTTGCAGCGTTGTCTGCACGCCAAAGTACTCGGCCAGTACCGCCTGCATGGCGCTGGCTGTTACCGGTCGATGGCGCAGCACAGCCGCATAGTGGGCCACCGCATGCGCCGGCAGGCCGCCGCGATCTTGCTCTCGCTTTTGCTCCGGCTCTTGCTCCGGCTTTTGCTCCGGCACCAGCGCGCTGCCGCCAGCAAGCGCCAGTTGCAGTTGCAGATATTCGCCGCCGTGCACGCCATGGCACTCGATACGGTAGCGCGCCCAGCACTGGTAAAACTGTGCCAGCCCCCGCTGTGACAGGCAATCGAGCCAGGCCAGCACGCTTTCGTTGCCGGTCTCGCGCGCATGGCGCAGCAAGGTCACCGTGTCATGCAGCGGCAAGGCGCCATGCACGCCCAGGTAACCGACCATGGCGGCGCGCAGATGCACGACCAGCTCATCATTGTGCTCAAGCCACAGCTGTTCGATCTGCGCCGGCGCAAACGCCAGCGCTGTACTGCCGTGCAGGCGCAGGCAATGCGCAAATGCCTGTGCTTCATCAATATTGTGCTCGCGCAGCCAGGCCAGCAGCAGGCGCAGCGCCTGGAAAAAATCAAAGCGCGATGGCTGGGCCAGCAAACCGGCGATTACGCCAGTGTCTGCTGGCCGTTGCGAGGCTGGCAGCACAGCAGCTCCTTTCCGGTTTGGTGCGACAACACAATCAGGCGGGTAAAGCTGCACAGATGCACATGCAGGGCGAGAAAATGCTCGATGACTTGCGCAAAGACATGCAGGCCGGCGCCTACATAAGCGGTTTCATCAACTGTCAGCAACACGTCGATGCCAAACACCAGCGCGCCGCCCGTTTCGTCCGGCAACCAGGTACTGGCCGGACGCTGGCGCAAGCCCACCATGCCGGCAATCTGGCGCGCTGCGCTGCCAGAACCCGGCAGGTTGTGCAATTCCAGTATCTGCTTAAACAAAGGCAAGCCCTGTTCATTGAGCGATTGATGGTTGAGCGACAGCTGCGCGATCAGGCGCCAGTTGGCGGGCGCACCACCGGCAAAGCGCATGGGTTTGCACGGCTTGCGCAGCAGCCGTACCGGCAAGGCGCTGGCCGCCCCTTCATGGTGCAGGTCGCCACCGGTGGCGCCTCGGGCCAGGCTGCACGGCAGGTCGCGGTTGCTGCAGGTCAAGTTGATCGAAACGGTTTGCGTGCTGTCCTGCAATGACTGCATGTTGCTGTCGACAAAGGCCATGCGCATTTCATAGCCAGGATGGCTGAGCGCCATGGCCTCGTCGCGGCGCACCACCCAGTAGCGGCCAAGGCGCCCGCCAGCCTCGCCATGGCGCATCGAATAGAGCGGGTAGTAGTTTTGCAGCGCACCGCCCTGCCCGCTTTCATTGAGCACGCACACGCTGTCAACGCTGTAAATATCATAACAGTGCGCCTGGCGCACCGACGGTAGCAGCGGATAATCGGCGCTGGTGTGGGTCAGCCGGATAGGGCTGGCCGCCTGGCTGAACAGATTGACCACCGGCGTACATCCAGTTCGCAGATGCTGGCGCGACAAGTGCCGCAAGCCCTGCGCCACTGCCCTGCCGGCATCGGCCAATAGCAGATGCACGGTGCAGCGCTGTGCGCCTGGCGGCAACACGGCCTGCAAAGCGGCAATATCGAGATCGACAAAATTGAACTTATCGGGAAAAGCAAAGTATTCAAGCAATAATCGACAGGCTGCATGCGAGCTGGCTTTGAACGGCAGCAACGCCTCATCGTCGGCAAAACCAACCGGCCGCAGCGGCAACGCACCAAGCAGGCGCCACTGGCGCGTGCCATCGGCCAGCGCGATTTCCACGCAACTGCCACGTGCATGCAACAGCAACGCATCGCGCAAGATCGCGCAAAACGCCGCCTCGCCGTCGAGAAACAGGCGCAGCGCAGGCTGCTTTACCGCCTCAAGCGACGCCGCATTGCCCGCTTCCAGCGTCATGCTGATGGCGCCAGCATGGTCTGGCAGCTGCAGCGATGCTGGTGCATCAAGCACAGCTTGGTAACCCGCCTGCGCAAGCCGCAGCGGCGACACTGTCACGCCATACGCAGTTGTAAATTTGCACACCACGCCCTGCTGCTCGGGCGCATGCATGACCGTGCCACGGGGAATAATCGATGGATCCGGCCCGCCGGCATGGCCATCGGTATCGATACGGGCAATCGCGCAGGACGGAAACGGACGCAGATAGTGTGGGAAATTCACCTCCAGCAGCGTGTCGCTGAACTGGCCGAAGGCATCATCGAGGCGCTTCGCCGTGCGCGCATTGAACATGGCCGTCGCTTGCAGCAAACGCGCCAGTTGCGGATCGGCGCCGTCGGACGCGCCCAGCGCAGCAGCGATGGCCGGATAACGACGGGCAAACTCCTGGTTATGCTCGCCCAGCGTAGCCAGTTCGTGTTCGTAATATCGCAATAAATCGTCCATGCCGGCTCCGGTGCAGCGTACGAGTTTTATTATTGCGTGAGGGAAGACCAACAAAGTTGCGTTTAAACAAGTTAGTGCATTACGGCATGCCAGCTTGCCGTTTTCTACTTCATTTTTTGCTAATAAGAATTGACTTATTTCAAACTATCGTTTTAAATCAGCATGTTACTTTCTATCAATCTTGCTGTTCATCAAGCCTAACGTTCTTGATGCCTGGCAGGATGCCCAGCCATGGAACTGCTCGACGCCCCGCGCCAGCCATTTTTGCAAGACGAGACCATCAGCGAGCACTATGAGGTTCGCCGCCTGCTGGGCGAAGGGGGCTTTGGCCATGTGTTCGAAGCTTGGGATGCCAAGCTGTGCCGCAGCGTGGCGCTCAAGCGCCTGAAACCGCAGGCCGACCTGCAGCATCCTGAAAAACTGATCAAGGAAGCGCGCCTGGCCGCCTCGCTGCGCCATAGCGCCTTTGTGCGCATCTTTTCCATTGACGGCAACGGCCATGGCCAGTCCATCGTGATGGAACTGGTGGAAGGCCAGACGCTGGGGCAGTTCATGCAGGGTGCACCGGTAGCGCTCGACACCGCGCTCGATATCGCCAGCCAGATTGCCGACGCCATGGATGAAGCGCACGCCATGGACCTGGTGCATGGCGACTTGAAACCGTCGAACCTGATGATCGAAGCCGACGGCAAGGTACGCATCCTCGACTTCGGCCTGGCCCGCCAGCTCGACCCGCAGGCAACCCAGACCACCGCGCTGGGCGACCTGCAGGGCACCATTGCCTACATGGCGCCCGAACGCCTGATGGGCCGCCCGCCCGACATGCGCGGCGACATCTATGCGCTGGGCACCATGCTGTATGAAATGCTGGCCGGCCAGCGTCCTTTCTCTCACTTGAACGGCCTGGCCCTGGCCGCCGCGCATATGCAGCCGAACGCCGCCTGGCCGG
The DNA here is from genome assembly GCF_009208565.1 of Janthinobacterium aquaticum. GTDB lineage: Bacteria > Pseudomonadota > Gammaproteobacteria > Burkholderiales > Burkholderiaceae_D > Janthinobacterium. The sequence goes on from NZ_WFLK01000010.1 coordinate 143,573, forward strand.
CGCTGCCGGACACCGTGCCGCCTGCCATCGCTGCACTGGTGCGGTCGATGACGGCGCATGAGCCGGTGGATAGGCCAAGCACTATGGGAGTCATACGCGAAGCGATCGCAGCACACCGCAATGGACTGATATTGGCACCTGCCGTGACCCCGGCACCTGAAACCACATTACCGCCCGTGCCACCCACAGCTGTTTCAATTCGCGTTCCAGTACCGAGCAAGCGCAGTTTGCAAATTGGCGCAGGGATTATGGCGTTGATGTTGTTACTCACTTGGCAATGGTCCAATATAACACCTGCAGTAACAGCTTTGGTCACTGGGGAAAAAGCGCCAGCACCATACTCCGAGGTAGAGAGTATGGCGGCGGGGATGAAAGCATTAAGCACATTTGATCAGGCAGTTTTTCAAAACCAAGCATCAGAATATTTTAGCACTATTCTCAAGCGCAACCCTGAACACGCTGGTGCAAATGCTGGCATCTCGCTGGTATATACACTACGTTACCTTGGCAGTGGCAGAGATCAGACTTGGTTACAACGCGCCGATATTGCGGCTAAGCAGGCACTAATAACAGATGATCAGTTAGCAATGACCCATGTTGCATTAGCTTGGGTAATGGAACATCAAGGCCAACTCACTCAGGCAATGCAGGAGGTTACAATTTCCTTGAATTTAGAACCAAACAATTTTTTTGCCTTGTATGCAAAAGCAAGGTTATTTAATCGCACACAAAAAATAGATTTGGCAAAAGATGTACTCAATAAATCCATAAAAATATATCCCAATAATCGATTTTTTTTATCAATGCTTGCACGTATAAACTACAATCAAGGAAATTACATCGAGGCCGAAAGATTATTTAGAACAGTAATGCTGCTAAATCCAGAGATTCCCGATGTTTATGCACACCTTAGCGCAACACTTGATCGCCTCAATCGCAGCGATGAGGCTCTGCAAGTCCTGCAAAAAGGCTTGCTGATAAATCCAGACTGGGAGCTTTACACCAACCTGGGAAATTCCCTTTTTAATCGCGGCGATTATATAGGAGCAACTCAAGCCTTCAAAAATGCAGTATCAGATAAAAAAGGAAGCCCAAATAACTATTTGCTTTGGGCAAATCTTGCTGATGCTCAGCGCTGGGTTCCTAGCGAAATAGAAAATTCACATAATTCTTACTTGCGCGCCATTAATCTTATAAAATCATCATTTCCAAACATTCCTGATGACGCCCAGATCCATTCCCGCTTCGCCCTTTATTCAGCTTATGTAGGTTTGCATGAAGATGCGCTAAAGCATGTAAAAAATTCTCTAAATCTGGCGCCTAATTTTCCAGACATTAATTTCCGCGCAACACTAACTTATGAATTATTAGGAAAGCGCAACGAAGCAATCGCCGCTCTGGAAAATGCTCTCAAATATGGCTACCCTATAAATTTCATCGAAACGGCACCGGATCTATTGAATTTGAGACGAGATGCTCGCTACCAAAAATTAATTTTAAAAATGGAAAGAAAATAAAATACATGAACTACGAAAAACCTTGGATGAAATTATCTGTTCACTTTGATGCAGATCAAATTACCAATCAACTGGATTACTCGTTTACATCTTGTGATGGCAGCGCTGATCCGCGCCATGGCCCCTATATGGGCGGAGTACGATTTAAGCAAGGTCAGCATGTTTATCTTGATGTTAATTGCTGCGGCTCAAAAGAAAGTGACTTTTCCGGTTTTCAGATCATCGATTGTTGTATCGTCAGCGTGCCGCAGTTGACACAAATTGGCCCAGATCTACCCACGCGCTACTCCATGCCATCACCATTTCTGCAATCAGTAGGTGCAACATACCAGCTGCCACTGGATTTTGAATCGCACTTATTGCCAGACGATCCTGAACTGCCTGGATTGCGTCGTATCCGCCAAGAGTGGAAACATAATCTCGATGTTGGACAAAGCAAAGGCCGATGGGAACTTGCATTTTTTATGACAGTCCGCATCACTCGGGGAGAACAGGATCTGCCAGAATTGCGGGTATTCAGCTTTGACCCTGAAGCATCAGTAGGCGGAAAAGTTGAGATGTAATATACACATGAAATATCTAAAGGCATAAAACACTTAATTACGTGCTTATACAAGCTGGCAACCAAGATTAAATGGCGGTAGCCAGCATCCCAGCCTCAGGCGGCAGTATCTGCCCTCCCGCCAGCAACTGCGCCTGCCCCACCAGCCGGCTGACATACCAGCCGGCAAAATCCACCACCTCGAGCGGGCGCGCAAAGAAGTACCCTTGTGCCTCGTCGCAGCCGGCCTGGCGCAAAAACGCCAGCACGGCGTCGTTTTCCACGCCTTCGGCCACCACCCGGTGGCCCATGTCCTGTGACAGCGCGATCATGGCCCTGACCAGGCATTGCTGGCGCTCGTCATGCTCCAGTTCACGCACGAAGGACTGGTCGATCTTGACCACGTCGGCCGGCATGCGCTGCAGGTAGGCCAGGCTGCTGTAGCCGGTGCCGAAGTCGTCGATCGCCAGGTGCACGCCGGCGGCGGCAATCGTTTCAAGCATGGCGTTGGCCTTGGCTGGCTGCTCCATGATCGCGCTTTCGGTAATTTCCAGCTCCAGACAGTCGTGCGGCAGGCCGCGCGCGTCCAGCGCGGCGACGATGCGCTCGGCCAGGTCCGCCTCGAGCAGGTTGGTGGCCGACACATTGAGCGACAGCTGCAGCGTCAGTCCCTGCTGGCGCCAGGTCTGCTGCTGGTCGAGCGCGGTGTCGATAACCCAGGCGGTGGTGGCCTGCGCCAGGCGCGAGCGCTCGATAAACGGGATGAATTCGGCCGGACCAATGGCGCCCAGCGTCGGGTGGTTCCAGCGCAGCAGCGCTTCGGCGCCCGTACACAGGCCGCTGGCAATATCGATGCGCGGCTGGTACACCAGGCGCAACTGGTCGCCGCTGGCCAGCGCAGCGCTGAAGTCGCCCAGCAAGGTAAAGCGGCGCCGGTACAGACGGTCTTCATGCGCCGAATAGACAGCCACGTGGGCGGCGCGCTCGATGGCGTCCTGTACCGCGCTTTGCGCGCGGCGCAGCACGCTCAGGCAGTCGGCCGAACCAACCTCGAACGGCGCCACGCCCACCGCTGGCGTGGCCACGAAGCTGGTCGTGATGGTGTTGATCGCCCTGGCGATCTTTGCCTCGATCAGCGGCACGCAGACGTCGAGCGTCATCGACGGCGCGGCCAGCAGGGCGAACTGGGTGGTGGCCACCTGATAGACTTTGCGACCCTGGCCCAGTTCCGCCTGGATCCACGCGGCCGTGTCATTGACCAGTTCATCGAGATATACCGGCTCCATGGCGCGCGCCGCGTGCGCCAGCTGCTGCGGCGTGGCCAGGTTGATCAGGATCGCCAGGCCCCATTCGCCGTCGGGCCGCTCCTGCTGCATGTCCTGGAAGTCTTCGATAAACTGGGTACGGTTGGGCAGGCCGCTGACCGGATCGACGCGTCCGATTGCATGCATCATCTCGATCTGCGCCATCACCATGCCGGCCAGGTCGGTCAGGCAGGCCAGTTCCTCTGCCGTGGTTTCGCGCGGTTCGGTGCCCAGCACGCACAGGGCGCCCAGGCAGTGGCCGTCCAGGCTGACCAATGGCGCGCCGGCATAGTAGCGGATGCCGCTGGCAGCGAGCGGACTGTCGCGATAGTCTGAGTCCTGCTGCAAGTCGGCTATCACCAGCACCTCGCGCGTATCGGCCACTTCGCCACAGGGCGCCTGCATGCGCGGGATCGAATCGTGCTCGATGCCCACGCGCGACTTGAACCACTGGCGATCCGCGTCAGTGAGCGAGACGGCGGCAATCGGCAGCTGGAAAAAATGCGCGGCCATGCGCGTGATGCGGTCGAACGCGGCACTGGGCGGGGTGTCGAGCAGCTTGAGCTTGCGCAGCGCCTGCAGGCGGCGCGATTCGGTGAGTTGGCAGGAGATAGTCATGATAGGCGTGCGTTTCCGGCGAAACCAGCGCGATGTTGCCGCTGGCATGTACAACATTTCAACCAAAACAAGTTACTGTGTTGGCGTTGACAACGCGGGGATGCGCTGAGGTTCATCTTACCCCAAAATTATCCCAAGGTAATTTTCCTTATTTAAAAGCAATCAAAAACTGTTGTTATCCGTCTATTTCTCAGCACTGGCGAACGCTGTAACTGCTTGGCCGCCACGCGGCAAAGCTGCGACAATCAGCACACACAATGTCAACCAGCGCCAGATAGCGGAGGCCCTATCGCCACTTCTCAAGTCCCTACCCTGAGGCATCCCGTGGCCATCGCCCTGGCTTTGTCACTGGGCGCGGCCATCGCGCTGGGCCTGTCGCGCTTTTCCTACGGCCTGCTGCTGCCGACCATGCGCGCCGACCTGGGCTGGTCCTACCTGCTGGCCGGCGCCATGAATACCTGGAATGCCTTCGGCTATTTTCTCGGCGCGCTGGCCACGCCGCTGCTGATGCGCCGCTTTGGCGTGTGGCGCATGCTGGTTTTGGCCGCCGTGCTGTCGGGCCTGCTTATGCTGGCCGCCAGCGTGCTGACCGCCACCACTGCCCTGTACGCCCAGCGCGTGTGTGCCGGCATGGCCAGTGCGCTGCTGTTTATCGCCGGCGGCGTGCTGGCGGCGCGTCTGGGCTCGCAGCAAGGCACGCGCGCCGGCCTCTTTATCGGCCTGTATTACGGCGGCACCGGCTTTGGCATCGCGCTGTCGGCGCTGCTGGTGCCAGCCACGCTGGCCTGGGCGCAGGCGTATGGCGCGGCGCATGCCTGGCAGTGGGCCTGGGCCGTACTGGGCGCAGCCTGCCTGCTGGCGGCCCTGGTCATGGCCCGGCCGGCGCGCGCCATCGGCGAGGCCGCGCCCCATGCCGGGGCGCCGCAGCGCTTTGCGCTCAAGGATTTTGCATTTGGCCTGGCCGGCTACTTCATGTTCGGCGTCGGCTATATCGGCTACATGACTTTCGTGATCGCCCTGCTGCGCCAGCAGGGCATGAGCGGCGCCATGGTGACCGTGTTCTATACGCTGCTGGGACTGGCGGTGGTGGCCTCTTCGCGCATCTGGGCGCGCCTGCTCGACAAGTACAAGGGCGGCCAGGCGCTGGCGATATTGAATGCGCTGCTGGGCGCAGCGACCATTGTGCCGGCTTTGAGCGCGTCGGCGCCGCTGGCGTTTATCTCCGGCCTGGTGTTTGGCGCCGTGTTCCTGTCGGCAGTGGCCTCGACCACCGCCATGGTGCGGCACAACCTGCCGCCCAGCGCCTGGACCGCCGGCATCACGGCCTTTACCACCGTCTTTGCGCTGGGCCAGATTGTCGGGCCGACCATCGTCGGCTGGATTTCGGACGGCCCGGCCGGGCTTGAGCGCGGCCTGATTGCATCGGCCATCGCGCTGTTTATCGGCGCGGCGCTGGCGGCGCGGCAAAAAGCGCTGGGCTGACCAGCGTCGGCGCTCAGATATCGACGCGGTACTGGCTGATCTGGCGCACGGCAGCCGGATCGCGGTGCGAGAAGAAACTGCTGGCGCCCGTTTCCAGAGCAGCGATGGCGGCCATGTCTGCCGTCTCGAGGCTGAAGTCGAGCACCGCGATATTTTCAGCCATGCGCTCGCGCCGCGTGGTCTTGGCCAGCGACACCACCTGGCGCTGCACCAGCCAGCGCAGCACTACTTGCGCAACCGATTTGTTATGGCGCGCAGCAATGCCTGCCAGCACCGCGTTCTGGAACAAATCGGGCGGCACCTCGTTAAGGCGATCAGGTCAGGTAGACGGCGGCCGTGTCAAACAGGGTATAGCCGGTCGATGGCGTCGATCACGCTGCGCTCGCATTCGGCTGCATCGGTAATCTGGTAGACGCCAAAGCCCAGCAAAGGCATCTGCACGCCGTTATTCAGTGTGACATATTCCATGAAAACTCCTTCAAGCGTAGACCAATGGGCTGTACTGTAATGCGAACGGCGCGAAAAAGGGTTTTTATGACAATAAATTCATGCTAACGCCCAGTTTGCCGCAGCAATTGGCAGACCTGAACAGTCGGTAATGGTAAAGTGTGGGCCAACTGCGAGTCGTGTGCCCGCTCATCCGGAAAGCACCAGCGATCGCGCGCAAGAACAACCGGACAATACAAAGACTTACCCATGAATATGCAGTCAAATCAAGAGCTTGCCAGTATCACCCGAAGCAAGCTCACGCCCATGATGCAACAATATATGAGCATCAAGGACAACCATCCGACGATGCTGGTTTTCTACCGCATGGGCGACTTTTACGAACTGTTTTTTGACGATGCCGAAAAAGCCGCGCGCCTCTTGGGCATTACGCTGACGGCGCGCGGCGCCAGCAATGGCAATCCGATCAAGATGTGCGGCGTGCCCTTCCATTCGCTCGACGGCTACCTGGCCAAGCTGGTCAAGCTGGGCGAGTCGGTGGCCATCTGCGAGCAGATCGGCGACCCGGCGACCAGCAAGGGGCCGGTCGAGCGCAAGGTGATGCGGGTGGTCACGCCCGGCACGCTGACGGACGCCGACCTGCTGCCGGAAAAAGCCGAGCGCCCTCTTCTTGCGCTGTGCCGCGTCACGCAGCGCAAGACGGTTACGACCGGCCTGGCGTGGCTGTCGCTGGCCAGCGGCGCGTTGAAGCTGATGGAGTTTTCCAGCGACAGCAGCACCGCCGACGCGCGCCTGCAGCAGGAACTCGAACGCATCGTGCCGGCCGAGATTCTCAGTGGCGACACCGGCGACCTGTTTGATGAACATGCACCGTGCCACGTTAACCGCGTACCGGACTGGCATTTTGATGCCGTCAGCGGCCACAAGGCGCTGCTCGACCAACTGGGCGTAGTCACGCTGACCGGCTTTGGCGCCGACGGCCTGGGTGCGGCCTTTGGCGCGGCCGGCGCGCTGCTGCGCTATGCGCAGTCGACCCAGGGACGCGGGCTGCAGCACGTGCGCTCGCTCAGCACCGAAAGTGAAACCGAATTCGTCGGTCTGGATGCGGCTACCCGGCGCAACCTGGAACTGACCGAAACCATCCGCGGCCAGGAGTCGCCCACGCTGTTTTCGCTGCTCGACCATTGCCGCACCGCCATGGGTTCGCGCATGCTGCGCCACTGGCTGCACCATGCGCGGCGCGACCAGGACGTGGCGCGTGCGCGTCACGAAGCCATTGCCCTGCTGGCGCGCAAGGAAGCATCCGGCCCGCTGGCGGCCACGCTGGCACAGGTGCCAGATATCGAGCGCATTACCACCCGCATCGCGCTGCTGTCGGCGCGTCCGCGCGACCTGGCCGCCCTGCGCGACGGCCTGCTGCAACTGCCGCTGCTGCGCGAACAATTGAACCGCTGCTACGGCCAGGGCCTCGGTGGCGAGGACGGCCTGCTGGCGGCCATCCATACCGCACTGGCGACGCCCGAAGCCTGCCTGGATCTGCTGGTGCGCGCCGTGGCGCAGGAGCCGGCCGCGATGGTGCGCGACGGCGGCGTGTTTGCACGCGGCTTTGACGCTGAACTCGATGAGCTGCGCGCGCTGTCGGAAAACGCCGGCCAGTTCCTGGTCGACCTGGAAACGCGCGAACGCGCCCGCACCGGCATTGCCAACCTGCGCGTCGAGTACAACCGCGTGCACGGCTTCTATATTGAAGTCACGCACGGCCAGACCGACAAGGTGCCGGAAGACTACCGCCGCCGCCAGACGCTGAAAAACGCCGAGCGCTACATCACGCCGGAACTGAAGGTGTTCGAAGACAAGGCGCTGTCGGCGCAGGATAAAGCGCTGGTGCGCGAAAAGCTGCTGTACGACCTGTTGCTGGCCGACCTGGCACCGCATATCGGCACGCTGCAGACCATCGCGCAAGGCATGGCGCAACTCGACACGCTCAATGCGCTGACCGAACACGCGCAGCAGCACAACTGGGTCGCGCCGCAGCTGGTGGCCGAGCCGTGCATCAATATCGTCGAAGGCCGCCATCCGGTGGTGGAAAAGCAGATCGAGCGCTTTATCGCCAACGACTGCCGCTTCGTCAACGAACGCCGCCTGCTGTTAATTACCGGTCCGAACATGGGCGGTAAGTCGACCTTCATGCGCCAGGTTGCACTGATTACCCTGCTGGCCTACGTGGGCAGCTACGTGCCGGCCACCAGCGCCACCATTGGCCCGATCGACCGCATCTTCACGCGTATCGGCGCCACCGACGACCTGGCCGGCGGACGCTCGACCTTCATGGTGGAGATGACCGAGTCGGCCACCATTTTGAATGGCGCCACCGAGCATTCACTGGTGCTGATGGACGAAGTGGGCCGCGGCACATCGACCTTCGACGGCCTGGCGCTGGCATGGGCGATTGCGCGCCACCTGATCGAGCAAAGCCGCAGCTTCACGCTGTTTGCCACCCACTACTTCGAGCTCACGCAGCTGCCCGACAGCTTCCCGAGCGCCGCCAACGTGCACCTGTCGGCGGTCGAACACAAGGACAGCATCGTGTTCCTGCATGCGGTACAGGCCGGCCCGGCTTCGCAAAGCTACGGCTTGCAGGTAGCGCAGCTGGCCGGCGTGCCGCAACCGGTGATCAAGGCGGCGCGCAAGCATCTGGCGCGCCTGGAATCGCAGGCACTCGACGCTACGCCGCAGCGCGACCTGTTTGCCCAGCAGGTGGCCGATCCCTATGCGCAGGAGGAAGAGCAGGCGCCGCCGGCGTTAAGCGACGCGCAGCAGGCGCTGCTCGACGCGGTGGCCGAACTGGATCCCGACGCGCTGTCGCCGCGCGAGGCGCTCGAACAGTTGTATCAGTTGAAGAAGCTGGCCAACGCATGACGCTACTGCGCCGCATCGCGCGCCTGTCGCTGCTGGCGGCCTGCCTGCACGCGCCCGCGGCAGTCGCGGCGGCCAGCTTCGAGTTTGCCGTACTGGCACACTCGTTCAAGGCCGGACCCGATGATGCGCCGCTAAAAAAAGCGCTGGCTGGCGCCAACGGCCAGCATGCGGCCTTCGTGGTAGCGACCGGCATCAAGGCCTCCAGCGAAGCGTGCAGCGACAAGCTGTATGGCCAGCGCAAGGACATGTTTGAAGCGTCCGGCGCGCCGCTGATCGTCTCGCTGTCGGCCAGCGACTGGTCGAACTGCCGCAATTCGCGCGGGCGCGTCAACGCCATCGAGCGCCTGAACCGCCTGCGCGACGTGTATTTTGGCGACAACCAGAGCCTGGGCCAGCGCAAGCTGGCCGTCACGCGACTGTCGTCGACGGCCAAGTTTCGCAGCTATGCGGAAAACGCCCACTGGGAATACGGCGGCGTGCTGTTTGCCACCGTCAACCTGCCCGCCAATAACAACCACTTCCTGCCCGAAGCGGGCCGCAACAGCGAGTTCGAGGACCGGCTGGTAGCCAACCGCGCCTGGCTACAGCGCCTGTTCGCGATGGCCCACAGCAAAAAGCTCGACGGCATCGTGCTGTTTTCCGATGGCGACATCGGCATCGAACACGAAGAAGAAAGCTCACTGCTGCCCAGCTTCAGCTCGAAGCAGGACGGCTTTGCCAGCCCGCGCAAGCAGATCCGGCTGCTGGCCAAGAAATTCGGCGGCAAAGTGCTGCTGGTCGACACCGACACGGGCGGCAAGCCGGAACCCCGCAAAGGCAAGCCAGCCACGGCCACCGATGCGCAGATCAGCTGGAAGGCCAACCTGGGCCATGTCAGCATCGGCAATGACTGGGCCGTGATTGGCGTTAGCCACAGCAAAGCCCCGCTGTTTGAAGTCAAACCGCGCGATGGTCGCGGCGCATTGCAGGGCAAATAAGGCGCGGCTTGACAGATATCCAGTTTTATTTTTGCCGGGGGGGCCTGCGCATGAGCTGGCGCACAGCGGTTCATCCCGCATGCGCGGGGAACACCTGACTACGCTCCGACCTACCTGGCCGAATGACGGAAAAGATAAACAAGAAGCCAGAGCGACATTGACCAATGCGATATGCCGACCACGGATGAGGTCGTGTCGCAATGGCAGAACTGACCCTAATGCCGCTAAGTTAAGAGGATGGTAGGTCGGATTAGCGTAGCGTAATCCGACAATTGGCAGCTAATATTGTCGGATTACGCCGCTACGCGGCTAATCCGACCTACTTGGTTTGCCAGGAGTTTTCCTTAACTTAGCGGCATTAAGACCTGACCCCGCTTTGTTACGACACCTGAACCAGCCGCAGAGGACCGGGTCAGGCGTCATTATCCATTAATGGATTGGGTGGGTGCGGAAGTGATCGCCTTCGTCGCCTTCGTCACCTTCATCGTCGCCGTGGTGGTGGCCATGGGCGCCGTGCACGTGGCCGTGGGCGATTTCTTCTTCGGTGGCGGCGCGCACGTCGGCCACCGTCAGTTCGAAGCGCAGTGCGATGCCGGCCAGCGGATGATTGCCGTCCAGTACCACTTTGTCGTCAGCGATATCGGTGACGGTAAAGATCATGGCTTCTTCGTCGCCCGAATCGCTTTCCGGCATGCCTTCGAACTGCATGCCCACTTCCAGCGGCTCTGGCAAGCGGTTGCGCGGCTCGACCTTGACCAGGGCAGGATCGTATTCGCCGAAAGCATCGTCCGGTTCGATCTGGATCGTATTCGAGTAGCCGACTTCCTTGCCGTCGAGTTCTTCTTCGATCTTCGGCAGGGTGTTTTCATAATCACCGTGCAGGTAGACCATCGGCTGGCGGCCGTCTTCGATCAGATTGTCCTGCGCGTCCGACAGCTTGTAGTTGACGGTTACGACGGTATTTTTGGCAATCTTCATTATGCTTCCTTTCAATGTATAAGCTGCTAAATTATACCTTTACGCCGCCTGCGGCATGCGCATTCCTGCGTTGCCGGTTGTTATAATGGGCGCATGAAAAAATTAACTCTCCTGGGCGACATCACGCCGGCGCAATTCCTGCGCGACTACTGGCATAAAAAACCCCTGCTGATCCGTCAGGCCGTGCCTGGCTTCAAGGCGCTGCTGGACTTCAAGCAACTGGCCGAACTGGCCAAGCTCGACCATGTTGAATCGCGTCTGGTCAGCCAGATCGACGGCCACTGGGCGATGCAGCAAGGTCCGCTGGACAACTTGCCCTCGCTGAAACAAAAAAACTGGAGCCTGCTGGTGCAAGGCGCCAATCTGCACAGCGCCGAGGCCGATGCGCTGCTGCGCCAGTTCCGTTTCCTGCCCGACGCGCGGCTGGACGACCTGATGGTCAGCTTTGCCACCGATGGCGGCGGCGTCGGACCGCATTTCGACTCCTATGACGTGTTCCTGCTGCAAGGCCAGGGCAAGCGCCACTGGCGCATCGGCGCGCAGAAAGACCTGAGCCTGATCGACGGCCTGCCGCTGAAAATCCTCAGCAACTTCGTGCCGGACGAAGAGTTCACGCTCGAGCCGGGCGACATGCTGTACCTGCCGCCCCACTACGCGCACGACGGCGTGGCCATCGGCGACTGCCAGACCTATTCGATCGGTTTCCGTTCGCCGTCGTTCCAGGAACTGGGCGAAGCGTTCCTGCAGTTCATGGCCGATTCGATCGACCTGCCTGGCATGTACAGCGACCCCGACCTGAAGGCATCGAACCGCCCGGCGGAAATTCCACGCGAGATGCTCTCCGTGATTACTGAAGAAATGAACAAGGTGCGCTTTACGGAAGAAGACGTCACTATCTTCCTCGGTGAGCACCTGTCCGAACCCAAGCACAATGTCTTCTTTGCACCGCTGGCCAAGCCGCTGACGGTAGGCCGCTTTACCGATGCTGCGCAGAAAAAAGGTGTCGTGCTGTCGCGCAAGACGCTGATGCTCTACCGCGGCAAGAACGTGTTTATCAATGGTGAATCGTTTGCTGTCGGCCGCGCCGACAAAGCCGCACTGGAAACGCTGGCCGATGAGCGCGCGCTCGACGGCGAAGGCGTGGCGCAGGCCTCGGAAGACGTGATGGAAGCGTTGTACACCTGGTATCAGGATGGCTGGATCGAATTGCCTAAATAACGCATTGCAGCAAATGTATTTAGATAAAAACTATAAATGAATGTTCTGCGCCAGCGCAAAGAAAAGTGTGTTTTTAATATCGCTTTGACGCGCTTGCGCAGAACACTTACACTTGCTTGCAATTTGCTTTGGCAAATATTGCGATATCACAAAATAGTTGCGTGTTTGGCTTGTACTCCTATTGCGACGCACCAAAAATCGCTATAATATTCGGTTAGGAAGTTTCCGTTGTCTGGCAGGCACCACCTGGTACGAAAAGCCTTCGAAGACGACCTAACGAGCGATAATTACCGGTAATTATTCATCGCAACAATGTTGATTTATTTTTGAAATAATTAAGGAAAAACAAATGAAAAAATCCCTGCTGATCGCCTCCCTGATGGTTGTTGCTCTGGCTGCTTGCGGCAAAAAAGAAGAGCCAGTTGCTCCAGCACCAGTAGTTGAAACCCCAGCACCAGCTCCAGCAGCTGAAGCCCCAGCAGCTCCTGCTGCTGACGCTGCTGCTTCGGCCGCTACCGACGCTGCTGCTGCTGCTTCGGCTGCCGCTTCGGCTGCTACCGACGCTGCTGCTGCCGCTTCGGACGCTGCATCGGCTGCTAAGTAATTAGCAACCCCGCAGGATAAGAGCCGGCCTTCGGGCCGGTTTTTTTTCGCCTGGCGTTTTGTCAGGCAAGCCGGCAATACAAGGCTGGCAATACAAAGCCGGCAGGCGAAAAAAAGCCGGTCTCGAAAAGAGCCGGCTTTTTTTGCGACGCAGGCGCCAACCTGGCGCCTTGCATGCAACGCTTACTTGAGCTGGTCGTTGAGCAGACCCAGGATTTTCTCGGCCACTGGCGAGGTTGCAGGCTGGCCTTCGTTGCTGAGCACGGTGACCAGGCTGGTGCTGCCGTCGCCGCCCTTGACCAGCACGCGATAGCGCTGCGCTTCCTTGTCCTTGTCGGACGAAGAACCCCAGCTGAACAGTTTCGAGAAGAAGCCGTCCTGCTTGGTCGCGTCCGGATCGACATAGCGCACGAAATAGGTGCCCTGGGTACGATCGCGGTCTTCCACCGTGAAGCCAACGCGGTCCAGCGCCAGGCCGACACGGCGCCAGGCGCGGTCGAACCCTTCGTCCACTTCGATACCGCGGCCAGCGGTGGCCACAGTACCAACGAGTTGCGCATGCTGCGGCTGCACAATGGCGGCGTCGACGGCCGTCTTGGCTTGCGCCTCATCCTTGGCAGCGCCCAGGCGCGTCATCAGCCTGGCCAGCAATTGCGCTTCCAGACCAGGATCGTTAGGGCGCGCGGTCCAGGTCGTCGTTTCCTTGTCGCGGCCCGTTACCACCTCTTCCACGCCACGGTGACTGATATAGATTTCAGTCGAACCATCGGCCACGCGCTCGACGCGGGTGCGGAATTTATCTTTTTCACCGGTCGAATAGAGCGAATCGAACACTTTGCCGATGGTATTGCGGATGAAGTCCTGCGGCACCTTCGAGCGGTTTTCATTCCACTCCGTTTCCATGATGCCAGCCGTTGGCTGGTCGATTGCCAGCGTAAAGCCGGCATCTTCCCAGAACTGCTTGATCTGCGGCCACAGCACTTCAGGCGGCTGCTTGACCACCAGCCAGCGCTGGTTGCCGGCGCGCTCGACCTTGATCGAGCCGACCGTGATCGGCACCACGCCGACGACGCCATCGGCGGTGACGACGGTCTGTGCACCGTTCGCTGCCTGGCGCTGCGCGTTATAGCCCGAGGCGGTGGCAATGCCATTCTTGGCGTCAGGCAGGCTGTAGCGATTGTCCTGCTGCAATTGCGTGAGGTCCGGCGGTACGTCCAGGGCGGAGGCTTTCTTGACCGACTTGTAGTCGACCTTGTCGCCACCGACCACCGAGCTGATCATGCCACAGCCAGCCAGGCTGGCCGCAACGGCGCCGATAACGATGCCGCGCACGGCGATGGTGGCTGGCGCCGGGGTAGTTTTCTTGCTATTAGTCATGTCGATACTGGATAAGAAGCTAAGTGGCAGCTGAAATCAGGGAAAGTCCCAACCGGACTGGTCGGGGCTCAGGACAGTACGCCCGCTTCGCGCAGGGCGTCGCGTACGGTTGCGTGGAAATTGTCGGCCAGCGGCACCAGCGGCAGGCGTATGCCGCCGGGCATCAGGCCCATCTCCGCCAGCGCCCATTTGACGGGCACCGGATTGGGCTCGACAAACAGTTTTTGATGCAGCGGAAAGACCTTGTTATTGATGGCAATGGCGGTAGCGCGGTCGCCGGCCATGGCGGCCACGCACAGTTCATGCATGGCGCGCGGCGCGACGTTGGCGGTGACCGAAATATTGCCGTGACCGCCGCACAGCATCAGCGCCATGGCGGTCGGATCGTCGCCCGAATAAACGGCAAAGTCGCTTGGCACCAGGCGCAGCAGGTCGATACCGCGACCGAGGTTGCCGGTGGCGTCTTTCACGCCCACGATATTGGGAACCGACGCCAGGCGCACAATGGTCTCGTTGCTCATGTCGGCCACGGTACGGCCCGGCACGTTGTAGAGGATCACAGGGATATCAACGGCTTCGGCAATCGCCTTGAAATGCTGGTACATGCCTTCCTGGGTAGGACGGTTGTAGTAAGGCACCACTTGCAGGACTGCATCGGCGCCCGCGTCTTTGGCATAGCGCGTCAGCTTGATCGCTTCAGCGGTAGAGTTGCCGCCGGCGCCGGCGATCACGGGAATGCGGCCGTTGGCGTGCTCGACGGTCAACTTGATCAGCTCGCAGTGCTCTTCCACGCTGACCGTTGCCGATTCGCCCGTGGTGCCCACGATAACGATGCTGTCCGTCCCCTCGGCAATATGCCAGTCGATCAGCTTGCGCAGACCTGGAATGTCCAGACTGCCGTCCGCGTGCATCGGGGTGACGATTGCTACAATGCTGCCCTTGATCATAGTAAGTTTATAGCGCCGATAAATAAAACAACGATTGTAGCGGATAGCCCGCGCCTGTGGTGCATTCTACTGCAGAGTGACCGCTCAAAACGCTGGCAACAGCGCCGCCAGCCGTGGAAAATCCGGCCGCACGGCGCAAATTCTTTGCACCAGCGCGGCCTTGGGCTGCTCCACCCGCCCCTCTTCATATGCCACCACGCGCAGGCCGTGCTGCAGCGCCCAGGCCAGTGTCTCGCCTTCGCGCAGCAGGAAGTCGGGATTGGACGGCCTGCCGAATTGCTCGTTGCCTTCGGCAAAGGTTTCGTAGATCAGCACGCCATCAGACGCCAGACTGGCCACCACCGCATCGACCAGCGGACGGTGCAGGTAATTGGTCACCACCACGGCGGCAAAACGGCCGGCGGCAAACGGCCAGACGGCGCCTTCGGCCTCCAGGTCGACCAGCGAGGTGGTGATATTGGTGCCGGTGGCTTTTTCCAGCATTTCCGGGTCGTGGTCGAGCGCCAGCACCGGATGGCCGAGGCTGGCCAGATGGCGCGCATGGCGGCCGTTGCCGCAAGCCAGGTCCAGCACTTCGCCGCTGGGAATAATCGGCGCCCATCGGCGCACCCAGCCCGATATCGGCTCGGCCGGCGCACTCGGTTCGTCAGTCACATGCGAGGCTATTTTCATGGTTTTCTCAAGCTCAACTCAGCAGATACGTCAGCGGGGTAACCAGCTTGACGAAAAGGCCGATAACAAATTCAATGGCGACGATCAGCGGGCGGTTCAGTACGCCCAGGTACATCAGCAGCACCAGCGCGCCAAACACATACATGCCGTAGCGTTCGATATTGGCGTACGGACGCGCCAGGTGCATCGGCAGGATGCCGGTCACGATGCGTCCGCCGTCGAGCGGCGGCACCGGAATCATGTTGAAGACAAACATGGCGGCGTTGACGCTGACACCGGCGCCAGCCATCTTGCGGATGAACATGCCGATTTCACTTGGCGGCAACACCATCAGCAGCACATACACGATCATCCAGGCCAGGCCCATCGCAAAATTCGAGCCGGGGCCGGCAAAGGCCACCCAGGCCATCTGCTTCTTCGGATTGCGCAGGCGGCCAAAATCGACCGGCACCGGCTTGGCATAGCCAAACGGCACCTGGATGGTGAAATACAGCAGCAGCGGCAGAATGACCGTACCGAAAGGATCGATATGGCGGATCGGATTGAGGCTCAGCCGGCCGGCCTCGGAAGCGGTCGGGTCGCCAAAATAACGGGCGGCATAACCGTGCGCCGCCTCGTGCAGGGAGATGGCAAACAGCACCGGAATCAGGTAGACCGCAACGGTCTGGACTATCGTGTTGAAATCGCTCATGGCGGCGATTTTACCAGAGCCGCCATGACCCCTCTCTTATGCCTTCATTAAAGGCAGGTAAAGCCGGCGCCCGAGCTACAGGCCCAGCACGGCCGGATCGCCGCGCCCGACCCTGATCACTTCCGGTTCGCTGCCGCTGAAATCGATCACGGTACTCGGGCCATGCGCGCAGACACCGCCATCGATGATCAGGTCGACCAGCTTTTCAAGCCGCTCGCGGATGGTGTCGGCGTCGGTCAGGCTGTCTTCGTCGCCAGGCAGGGTCAGCGTGGTACCCAGCAGCGGCTGACCCAGTTCTTCCAGCAGGCATTGCACGATGCGGTGCTCGGGCACGCGCAGGCCAATGGTCTTGCGCGACGGATGACTGAGGCGGCGCGGCACTTCCTTGGTCGCTTCCAGGATAAAGGTGTAGGAGCCTGGCGTGGCAGCTTTCAGCAGGCGGAACTGGCGGTTGTCGACGCGCGCGTATACGCCCAGCTCGCTCAAATCGCGGCACAGCAGCGTCAGGTGATGTTTCTCGTCGATGCCGCGGATACGGCGCAGACGCTCGACGGCCGCCTTGTCGTCGAGCTGGCACACCAGCGCGTAGCAGGAATCGGTGGGAATCGCTGCCACGCCGCCGGAACGGATGATCTGCGCCGCCTGCTTGACCAGGCGCAACTGCGGATTGTCAGGGTGGATCTGGAAAAATTGACTCATGGTGGTTCCTGGCTAGCATGCCAGCTTGTTCAACATGTCATGATTGTACGCCGCGCAGCGCAGCGATGCGTTCCTCCAGCGGCGGGTGGGTGGCGAACAGCGCGCCAAAGCCGCCCTTGCCGCCGCTGATGCCGAGCGCCTGCATCGATTGCGGCAGCTCGCCGGGCGCCACACCGCCGAGGCGCGCCAGCGCATGGATCATCGGCGTCGGGCTGCCCAAGAGCTTGGCCGCACCGGCATCGGCGCGAAATTCGCGCTGGCGCGAGAACCAGGCCACGATGATCGAGGCGAGCAGGCCGAAGATGACTTCACACACCATTACGGTGACGAAATAGCCGATGCCGCGCCCGCCGCCTTCGCGGTTGTTATTTTTCAGCAGCACATTGTCGACAAAGAAGCCAACCACGCGCGCCATGAACACCACGAAAGTATTGACCACGCCCTGGATCAGCGTCAGCGTGACCATGTCGCCATTGGCCACGTGCGCCACTTCGTGGCCGAGCACGGCTTCGACTTCATCGCGGTTCATGCTTTCAAGCAAACCGGTCGACACGGCCACCAGCGCCGAATTCTTGAACGCGCCGGTAGCAAAGGCGTTCGGCTCGCCGTCATACACGGCCACTTCCGGCATGCCGATGCCGGCGCGTTCGGACAGCGCACGCACGGTATTGACCAACCACAGTTCGGTCGATGAACTGGGGTTGTCGATCACGCGCGCGCCGGTGCTCCATTTGGCCATCGGTTTGCTGATCAACAAGGAAAAAATCGAGCCGGTAAAGCCGACCACCAGCGAAAACACCATCAGGCTGCCGAGGTTGAGCGTGCTGCCGCGCGCGGGATTGCCGACGCCCAGCAAACTGAGCACGACAGACAACACCAGCATCACGGCCAGATTGGTGACGATAAAAAGGACGATACGTTTCATGGGCGATGGCTCCAGAGGAAAAAATTAAACAAGTCAAGGCGTGGAAACTCCTGCAATTGCTTGCAAGTTTGTCAGGCCGAACTTAGTTGTTGCTTAAAACCAATCGTGCCAGATCGGCTTGACGTTGGCTGGCAGCGGCGGCAGCAGGGCAAAGTCGACCCGCGCCTCGCCCGGCGCATGAAAGTCGGTGCCGCGCGAGGCCAGGAAACCATAGTCGTTGGCCAGCCGTGCATATTCGGCATACTGGTCCGGCGTATGGCTGCCGGTCACCACCTCGATGGCCACGCCACCCAACTGCTTGAATTCATCGAACAGCACGCCCTGCGCCGTATCGCTGAAACGGTAGCGCCCCGGATGGGCAATCACGGCCAGGCCGCCGGCGGCGCGTATCCAGCCCACGGCCTCGGCCAGCGTGCCCCAGCGGTGCTCGACATAGCCCGGTTTGCCTTCGGACAGATATTTTTTGAACACTTCGGGAATATTGGCGCACCTGCCCGTTTCGACGATATAGCGTGCAAAATGGGTGCGCGACATCAGGTCGGGATTGGCGACATATTTCAGCGCGCCCTCATACGCATCGGGGATGCCGGCCAGGGCCAGCTGGCGCGAAATTTCACGCGCGCGCGCATCGCGACCCGAGCGTGTCTGCTGCAAGCCCTGCACCAGCGCCGGGTGGGTTTCATCGATCTGCAGGCCGACGATATGCACCGTCTGGCCGGCCCAGGTAATCGAAATTTCCACGCCTGCAACAAACTGCATGCCCAGCGCCAATGCGGCCTGGCGCGCTGTTGCCACGCCCGAGATTTCATCGTGGTCGGTCAGCGCCCATACATCGACGCCGGCGCGGTGCGCGTGCGCCGCCACCTCGGCAGGCTTGAGCACACCGTCGGAGATGGTTGAATGGCAATGCAGATCGACTTTAAGCATACGAACACCAGGCCCGGCGCGGGCAAAAACATGGACAAGTTTTTATTGTACGCTGCCTGGCCGGCCTTGCAGGTGCGCGCGGGCAGATCAACGCAAAAATGCCTCGATCAGCCGCGCCAGTGCGGCGGGCTGGTCGTGATGCAGCATATGGCCGGCGTCGCGCAACAGCTCGCAGCGCACATCCTTGAGGAAACCCAGGCGGCGCTCGATCTCGGGGCGCGCGGTTTCTTTAGGTCCCAGCCAGTCCCACATATTGATGTCATCGGCTTCCACCCACAGCACCGGCGCCGTAATACGCTGCCAGCAGGCCATGACTTCCTCGACCTGGTACAGGATCGGATTGACGCGCTTGTGCTGCGGGTCGCCCATGATGTCCCACTCACCGGCCTCGTTCTGCGTCGCCCAGTGCTGGGCCAGGAAAGCGGCGCGCTCATCTGGCAGGCGCGGATTGGTTTTCTGCAGGCGGGCCGCCACCGCCTGCAGATCGGGATAGCTGCGCATCTGCGGCGGCTGGCGCAATTCGTCCAGCCATCTGGCGTAGCGGCCAGGGGCCTGCTCGGGGCGGGTGGCCATCATGCCGAAGCCTTCGAGGTTGATAAAGCGCGCAATACGCTCGGGGCGCACGCCGGCATACAGGCCGGCAATATTGGCGCCCATGCTGTGGCCGAGCAGATCGACCGGTGCGTCGGGCGAATAATGGAGCAGCATGGCGTCCAGATCAGCCAGATAGTCGGGGAACCAGTAGGTATCGGACTGGGTATAGTCGGACAGGCCGAAGCCGCGCCAGTCGGGTGCGATCACATGCCAGTCGCCGGCAAGTTCATCGACTACGAACTGGAAAGAAGCGGCCACGTCCATCCAGCCATGCACCATGAACAGGATCGGCGCGCCTTCGCGGCCCCAGTGGCGCACATGGGTGCGCGCGCCACGGATGGAAATGAATTCGGAACGGGAAGTTTTCATCGATGGCTACCTTGAAAGTGACGCAGTTGTCGCCACATAGTCTGCTTGAAAATATCGTAAGCCGGCTAGCAAGGCCAGCGGCATTAAAAGTACGACCGTTCGATAATTATAGCGTATCGGTCGCCGCAGTCCGGACTTGCCATGCAACAGCGTAAAATAGCGCTGATCCGGCTGCCCCGGCCTCCCCTTCACCTGCCACGGACTGACATGACACTCTACCAATTGGGCGCTGATGCGCCACAGATTGATGCTTCGGCGTTTGTTGCCGATACGGCCAATGTGATCGGCAAGGTCACGCTGCATGAAAACACCTCGGTATGGTTCGGCGCCACCCTGCGCGGCGATAACGAGCGTATTACGGTGGGCGCCAACAGCAATGTGCAGGAAGGCGCGGTGCTGCATACCGACCCAGGCTACCCGCTCGACGTGGGCGAAAATGTGACCATCGGCCACCAGGCCATGCTGCACGGCTGCACCATTGGCGACGGCTCGCTGATCGGCATCCAGGCGGTGATCCTGAACGGCGCGCAAATCGGCAAAAACTGCCTGGTCGGCGCCGGCGCCCTGGTGACCGAAGGCAAGCAGTTCCCCGACAATATGCTGATACTCGGCACGCCTGCCAAGGCGGTGCGCGCGCTGACGCCGGAAGACCTTATCAAACTACAAGGTAACGCGCTGAACTATGTGCAGCGCGGCCAACTGTTCAATACGCAACTTAAAAAGATCGGATAAACCATGAGCAACGAAACCACTGGCAGCGTCAGCGCCCCGACTACTGGCCCGGACCGGCTGCAAAAATTTATTTTCGATAACGCCGCCGTGCGCGGCCAGTTTATCGATGTGTCCAGCACCTGGCAGGAAGTGGTCACGCGCCACGACTATCCGCTCGCCGTCAAGAAGGTGCTGGGCGAAATGGTGGCGGCCGCCGCCCTGCTGTCGGCCAACCTGAAATTCAACGGCTCGATCATCATGCAGATCCATGGCGACGGTCCGGTGCGCCTGATGGTGGTCGAATGCGACTCGGAACTGCGCCTGCGCGCCACCGCCAAGCTCGACCCGGACGCCGTCATTGGCGATGGCGCCACCGTGCCGCAGTTGCTCAACGCCAGCGGCAAGGGCCGCTTTATCATCACGCTCGACCCGGCCGACAAGGTGCCGGGCCAGCAGCCGTATCAGGGCATCGTGCCGCTCGACGGCGACGACATGGCCACCGTGATTGAAAACTACATGCTGCGTTCGGAACAGCTCGATACGCGCCTGTGGCTGGCCACCGACGACAGCACCTCGCGCGGCCTGCTGCTGCAAAAGCTGCCGCACCACGGCGGCAAGGCCGAAGCGACGCCTGTGTCGGAAGAAGACGCGCTGGAAACCTGGAACCGCGCCGTGATGCTGGCTTCGACCCTGAAAGAAGAGGAAATCCTGGCCACCGATATCGACACCCTGATGCAGCGCCTGTTCTGGGAAGAAACGATCCGCGTGTTCGACCCGCTGCACCCGAGCTTCCACTGCACCTGCACGCGTGAAAAAGTCGGCAATATGCTCAAGATGCTGGGCGAGGAAGAAGTCAACAGCACGCTCGACGAAATCGGCCATGTGGGCGTGAACTGCGACTTCTGCGGCCAGCGCTATGATTTTGACAAGGTCGATTGCGCCCAGCTGTTTATTACCGACGCGCCGGCCGAGGTGCTGATACCGCCGGCGAGCAGTATCAACTAAGCACACCATTTAAAAAATCGTAGGTCGGATTAGGCGGGGCCGCCGAGGCCCTTCGGGCCGTAATCCGACAACATTGTTGACGCCTGAGGTGTTGTCGGATTACGCGGGGCTTTGCCCCGCTAATCCGACCTACGCTCCGTTTCGACCCGGCAAGTTTTCCTCCATATTTCCAACGCGCCAGCAATGTGCCGCAAAGATACAAATCCTCACAATTTATTTAAAGCATGATTTCAGTGCTTGACGCCCCTCATATTCATCGCATGAATTTCTGAGATTGAAATTTGAAATTGGACGAATAACCGCCGATTCGCTATTGTGCAATGCAACAAGACAGCACTTTCACTTATCGGAGGGCATGATGTCCACACTGACCACAACTTACAGCAATAACCACGCCGACGGCTATTTCAGCAACCTGGGCCGCGCCGCGCGCGCTTTTATCGGCGCCCTGGTGGCCGCCAAACCAGTCGACGCTGCAGCGCAGCAAGATGCTGCCGTTGCAGCCGAAGACCAGCGCTATATGCGCCCCAGCCGTCGCGATATCGCGCTGCTCAACGCGGAAGCGACCCATTACGACAAGCTGATGCCGAACCTGGCCGCCGAGCTGCGCTTCCTCGCTTCGCGCGGTTGAGTCGAATCACACACCATTTAATTATTTAGCCTAGGACTGACCTACCATGATGTTACTCGAAACCACCCTGATTACCCTGGCCGTTGCCGTCACCGCGATCCGCTTTTACCTGATCACCACCGGCAAGGGCGAGCGTTAATCGCCGCAGCAAAGCAGCATGTTTGAATAGTTTGTATTGACGCGCCAGCCTGATTGCAGGCTGGGCGAGTTGACTTAATGTGTCGCGCCGGTATCGGCTGGCGCCTGCGGCGGCGGCGGGGTCTGGCCCTTGCGCACGATCTGCACGAAAATCTCGTTCTGCTTGACCATGCCCAGCTCGAAGCGGGCCCGCTCTTCCACCGCACCGGTACCATCCTTCAGGTCGCGCACTTCGGAATCGAGCTTGGCGTTACGCGCCTTCAATTCCATATTCTTTTTATTGGCCACCGCCACCTGGGCTTCCATGTCGGCAACGCGCAGCCAGCCGCCTTTACCCAGCCAGAGGGGAAATTGTATGATCAGCAGCAACGCTGCAAGGGCAAGGGTAATGATGCGCATGGGATATCGGTGAAAAAACCGGCCGGATTAATCCGGCCGGCCTGTGGTTTTACAGCAATTACTTCAGATTATAGAACGCGTCACGGCCAGGGTAGCTGGCGATATCGCCCAGGTCTTCTTCGATACGCAGCAACTGGTTGTACTTGGCCATGCGGTCCGAACGCGACATCGAGCCGGTCTTGATCTGCAGGGCGTTGGTACCGACAGCGATATCGGCGATGGTCGAATCTTCGGTTTCGCCCGAGCGGTGCGAGATGACGGCGGTATAGCCGGCGCGCTTGGCCATTTCAATCGCGGCAAACGTCTCGGTCAGGGTGCCGATCTGGTTGATCTTGATCAGGATCGAGTTGGCGATGCCTTTCGAGATGCCTTCTTTCAGGATCTTGGTATTGGTCACATACAGATCGTCGCCAACCAGTTGTACCTTCTTGCCCAGTTCGGCCGTCAGGATCGCCCAGCCTTCCCAGTCGCCTTCATGCATCGCGTCTTCGATCGAGATGATCGGGTACTTGTCGCACCAGGTCGCCAGCAGGTTGGTGAACTCGGTTGCCGTCAGGCTCAGGCCTTCGCCCGCCATTTCATATTTGCCGTCCTTGTAGAACTCGGAAGCGGCGCAGTCCAGGCCGATGGCGATCTGGGTGCCTGGCTCGTAGCCGGCTTCTTCAATCGCCTGGATGATCAGCTTGATGGCTTCTTCATGGTTGGCCAGCGATGGTGCGAAACCGCCTTCATCGCCGACGTTGGTGTTCAGGCCCTTCTTGTGCAGGATCTTTTTCAGCGTGTGGAACACTTCGGCGCCATAACGGACGGCTTCCTTGAACGACGGTGCGCCCACTGGAATGATCATGAATTCCTGGATGTCCAGGTTGTTGTCGGCGTGTGCGCCGCCGTTGATCACGTTCATCATCGGCACTGGCAGTTGCATGGCGCCCGAACCGCCGAAATAGCGGTACAGCGGCAGGCCGGCTTCTTCGGCGGCAGCCTTGGCAACAGCCATCGACACGGCCAGGATGGCGTTGGCGCCCAGGCGCGATTTGTTTTCGGTGCCGTCCAGGTCGATCAGGGTACGGTCCAAAAATGCCTGCTCATTGGCGTCCAGGCCCATGATGGCTTCGGAGATTTCGGTGTTGATGTTTTCGCATGCTTGCAGCACGCCTTTGCCGAAGTAGCGCTTGGCGTCGCCGTCGCGCAGTTCCACCGCTTCGCGCGAACCGGTCGAAGCGCCCGACGGTACGGCGGCACGGCCCATCACACCGGACTCCAGCAGGACGTCGCATTCGACGGTTGGATTGCCGCGCGAGTCGAGGATTTCACGGCCGATAATGTCAACAATAGCACTCATGTCATTTCTCCAAAGTTAAACGTAACAAGCTGCACACTGCGTTCTGATGCGCAATTGCACAAGGGGCAAAAAAATTCCCGGCAGGAACTCCAGTCAACACTGGCCTGCCGGGATCGGTGCTTCAAGCACTATACGTGGTCACGTCAGGCTTGCTCAGTCACAGCGCCATTGCCTTTATGGGCCAGCGCTGCCTTGATATACGACGTAAACAGCGGGTGGCCGTCACGCGGGGTCGATTTGAACTCGGGATGATACTGCACGCCCATATACCATGGGTGGGCGTTATCACCGGTGCGCGGCAATTCCATGATTTCGCACAGGTCTTCGGTCGGCGTACGGGCAGCCACCACCAGGCCAGCCGCTTCCACGCGTGGCAGGTAATGGTTGTTTGCTTCGTAGCGGTGACGGTGACGCTCGGTCACGACGTTGCCGTAGATTTCCGCAGCCAGCGTGCCCGGCTTGATCTCGCAGGTCTGCGCGCCCAGGCGCATGGTGCCGCCCAGGTCGGAATTTTCATCGCGCTTTTCAACCTTGCCGTCCTGGCCTTGCCACTGGTCGATCAGGGCCACCACCGGCTGCGCCGTTTCCAGGTCGAATTCGGTCGAGTTGGCGGTCGTCAAACCGGCTTTATGGCGTGCGTACTCGATCAGCGCGACCTGCATACCCAGGCAGATGCCCAGGTAAGGGATCTTGTTCTCACGGGCAAACTGGGCAGCCATGATCTTGCCTTCCACGCCGCGCTTGCCGAAGCCGCCCGGTACCAGGATGGCGTCGTACTTGGCCAGTTCGGCGCAACCGGTCGTTTCGATCTCTTCCGAGTCGATGTACTCGATATTGACCTTCGACTCGGTATGGATGCCGGCGTGACGCAGCGCTTCGGTCAGCGATTTGTACGACTCGGTCAGTTCGACATACTTGCCGACCATACCGATGGTGACTTCCGCTTTCGGATGCTCGAGTGTGTAGATCAGCTTGCTCCAGACCGACAGGTCGGCCGGTGCAGGATTGATGTCGAGCGCTTCGCAGATAATCGCGTCCAGACCCTGGTCATGCAGCATCTGCGGTACTTTGTAGATGGTGTCGACGTCCCATACCGAGATCACGGCTTTTTCTTCGATGTTCGAGAACAGCGAAATCTTGGCGCGTTCGTCTTCCGGAATGGCGCGGTCGGCGCGGCACAGCAGTGCGTTCGGGAAAATACCGATTTCGCGCAGTTTCTGTACCGAGTGCTGGGTCGGCTTGGTTTTCAGTTCGCCGGCAGAAGCGATATACGGCACCAGCGTCAGATGCACAAACGCGGTATTCTTGCGGCCCACGCGCAGCGCCAGCTGGCGTGCCGCTTCCAGGAATGGCAGCGATTCGATATCGCCGACGGTGCCGCCGATTTCGCACAGCGCCACATCGTAGCCTTCGGCGCCGCGACGCACGTAATCCTGGATTTCATTGGTGATATGCGGAATCACCTGTACGGTCTTGCCCAGGTATTCGCCGCGGCGTTCCTTGCGGATCACCGATTCGTAAATCTGGCCGGTGGTGAAGTTGTTCACCTTTTTCATGCGGGTGGAGATGAAGCGCTCGTAGTGGCCGAGGTCGAGGTCGGTTTCGGCCCCGTCGTCGGTCACGAATACTTCACCGTGCTGCATAGGGCTCATCGTGCCAGGATCGACGTTGATATACGGGTCGAGCTTGAGCATGGTGACTTTGAGGCCGCGCGATTCGAGGATCGCAGCGAGAGAGGCGGCGGCAATCCCTTTTCCAAGGGAAGACACAACGCCGCCGGTGACGAAGACAAATTTGGTCATTGCAGATGGTGCCGAACGGCACGTGCGGGAAATTGAAATTATACACTAAAAAGTGCGCGATGCTCGCCTGCCAGCGCGGGAAAATGCGTCAACTGCCGGCTAAGTCACCGCTCCTGCCGTGCATCTACAACAAGATTATGCATTGGCAATATTTGAAATATTTATAGTCTTATATGCTATGTGGGTGAGCTAACAGACCCCGGCGCGACCGTACGCGACACTGGCATTTTTCCAATGGAGGTAATCATGAGCTACGAAGATCGCGACGCCTATGGCATGTATGTCAACCGTGGCCGCAAGGGCCCGGGCCCTGAACTGATGGGCGCCAACACCCTGATCGGCGACCATGTGCACAACGCCAAGGATGAACATCTGGGTGAAATCAAGGAAATCATGATCGACATGCGCAGCGGCAAAATTGCCTACGCCGTGATGTCGCATGGCGGCGTGTTTACCATCGGCGAAAAACTGTTTGCCGTGCCTTGGGAAGCGCTGCTGCTCGACACCGTCAACAAGCGCTTCACGCTCAATGTCGACAAGGAGCGCATTGAAAACGCCCCCGGTTTCGACACGGAAAACTGGCCCGACATGGCCGACACCACCTGGTCGAACGAAATCCACAGCTATTACGGCACCACCGCGCGCGATTACTAAATCGCCGCTGGCAGCATGCATTGAAAGCCGGGCACGCCCGGCTTTTTTACGCCTGACCCTCTGCAAGGTAGAATAAAAAAAATGGAGGACTTTGCATGGATCGCCCTGAACACGTATTGAAAAAACCTTTGCCGCCTGCCCTGGCAACTGCCCTGTCGCTGATCTTTGCCGACCGCTACAGCACCAGCGAGGCGATGCGTGCCCACCATGGCCGCGACGAGTCGAGCTACGATCCGATGCTGCCCGACGCCGTGGTGTTTGCGCACAGTACCGAAGAGGTCGCGGCCATCGTCAAGCTGTGCCATACCCATCGCGTTCCCGTGATCGCCTATGGCAGCGGCACTTCGCTCGAAGGCCATGTGCTGGCGCGCCATGGCGGCATTACCATCGACCTGTCGCAGATGCAGCAAATGGTGGCGGTGCATGCCGAAGACCTGACTGCCACCGTGCAGGCTGGCGTCACGCGCAAGCAGCTCAATGCCGAGCTGCGCGATACCGGCCTGTTCTTCCCCATCGACCCGGGCGCCAATGCGTCGCTGGGCGGCATGGCCGCCACCCGCGCCTCGGGCACCAATGCCGTGCGCTACGGCACCATGCGTGAAAACGTGCTGGCGCTGACGGTGGTCACCGCCGACGGGCGCATTATCAAGACCGGCACGCGCGCCAAAAAATCGTCGGCCGGCTACGACCTCACGCGCCTGTTTGTCGGCAGCGAGGGCACGCTGGGCATTATCACGGAAGTGACCGTGAAACTGTATCCGCTGCCCGAAGCCATCTCGGCGGCAGTTTGCTCGTTCGGCTCGACCGGTGACGCCGTCAACGCCGTGATCCAGACCATCCAGATGGGCGTGCCGGTGGCGCGCGTCGAGTTTCTCGATGAGAATGGCGTCAAGGCCATCAACGCCTACGACAAGCTGGCGCTGCCGCAAAAGCCGCTGCTGCTGTTTGAATTTCACGGCAGTCCCGCCAGCGTGGAAGAGCAGGCGCAACTGGTACAGACCATCGCCGCCGAACATGGCGCCAGCGGTTTCGAGTGGGCCAGCAAGCCCGAAGAACGCTCACGGCTGTGGGCGGCGCGCCACAATGCCTATTTTGCGCTGTTGCAGTTGCGCCCCGGCTGCCGCGCCATCTCCACCGACTGCTGCGTGCCGATCTCGCGCCTGGCCGAATGCATGCTGGCCACCCGCGACGATTGCGAACGGCAGGGCCTGGTCTACGCCATGATCGGCCACGTGGGCGATGGCAACTTCCATGTGCAGATGCTGGTCGACCCCGACAACCCCGACGATATCGCACGCGCCGAACAGGTCAACCGCGCCATGGTCTCGCGCGCCATCGCCATGGACGGCACCTGCACCGGCGAGCACGGCGTGGGCATGCACAAGATGGACTTCCTGGTCGAGGAGCATGGCGAAGACGCCATCACCACCATGCGCACGCTCAAGCATGCGCTCGATCCGCATAACATCATGAATCCCGGCAAAGTGATCGCCTGGTAACAAACGCGGGGTCAGTTCCGCCATTTGTACACGAACTCGGCTGTATAGCCTTGCAAAGGAGCCATCATGCTCCAGCTTTACGATAAAGGATGAGGCCGTGTCCGAATGGCGGAACTGACCCCGAGTTTATGCATCGGTATATACGCAATCCCGTCGGCCTCGACTTTCGGGCCCGTGGCCACAAAGCCCAGCTGCTCATAAAACGGCAGTGCCCGCAGCGAGGAATTGACGGTAAAGGCGAGCACTTCGGCGCGCGCCAGCGATGCGCTGCTGGCGGCCTGCCACAACTGGCGCGCAATGCCGCGCCGGTGCAGCGCGCGTGGCACGAACAGGTGAAACAGATGGCTGTTGTCGCGCATGGCCACCACGCCAGCCAGTTCGCCGTCGAGGTACGCAATCTGGTAGACAAACTTCGGTTGCGACAGATAGCGCTCGATCGCTGCCAAGCTGCAGTTTTCAATAAACTTTTCCGCGCCACGGCCATCCGGGTGCAGCGTCAGGAACGGCATCAGGTCGGTGATCAGGGCGGCAATCACGGGCGCGTCGGAAACGAGCGCAGGGCGCAGGGTCAGTGTGGTCATGGATGCATCATGCCATGCGCCTGGCCGGCCGGCAAACGCCGAAAAAATCAGTCAGCAAAAATCACGGCTGCTGGTCTGCAATCTGCCCAGCAGATGCGACATATCAAACAACCGCTTGGCCACCAGATTGCGCACGATGCCTTCCTGCTGCCAGATGCCGTACACGCCCAAGAGGGGCGCACTCAATACCTCGCGCCGCTGTTCTTCCACCAGCGACGGCCAGACGATCACATTGACGTTGCCGGTCTCGTCTTCCAGCGTCAGAAACAGCACGCCCTTGGCCGTGCCCGGACGCTGGCGCACGGTGACGATGCCGCAGGCGCGCGCCTGCTGGCCATTGCGGTAGCACGATAATGTCGAGGCCGGCATAAAGCGCTGCGCCAGCAATTGCTTGCGCAACAGCGCCAGCGGATGGCGTCCCAGCGTCAGTCCCTGCGCGCGGTAGTCGCTGACGATGTCCTGCCCTTCGGTGGGCGCATCGAGCTGCGGCAGCGCTTCCTGCGGCGTGGTGGCGCGCAGCAAGTCCTTGTCGGGCACGGCACCGGCCGCCTGCCATAGCGCGTCGTGGCGGTGCCCGGCCAGCGCCAGCAGCGCATTGCCGCCAGCAAGCACCTGCAGGTCGTGACGGTCCAGGCCGGCGCGCCGCGCCAGGTCAGCCACGCTGGCAAACGGGAGCATTGCGCGTGCGTCCTCGATGCGCTGGGCCGCTTCCAGGCGCATGCCGCGCAGCTGGTTCAGGCCCAGGCGCACCTGCGGCGCGGCCATTTCGCCTTCCAGCGACGCTTCCCAGCTACTGACGGCAACATCGACCGGCAGCACCCGCACGCCATGGCGGCGCGCATCCTGCACCAGTTGCGAGGGGCTGTAAAAACCCATCGGCTGGCTGTTGAGCAAGGCGCACAGAAAGGCGGCCGGCTCATGGCATTTGAGCCAGGAACTGGCGTAAGTGAGCAAGGCAAAACTGGCCGCATGCGACTCGGGAAAACCGTATTCGCCAAAACCCTGGATCTGGCTGAAAATCGCCTCCGCAAATTCCCGCTTATAGTCATTGGCTACCATTTTCTCGACAATGCGCTCCTTGTAATCAGTCAGGCCGCCCTTGCGCTTCCAGGCCGCCATGGCGCGCCGCAGTTGATCCGCTTCGCCCGGCGTAAAGTCAGCGGCAATCATGGCCACCTGCATCACCTGCTCCTGGAAGATCGGCACGCCCAGCGTGCGTCCCAGTGCCTTTTCCAGGCCTTTCGGATAGTCTACCGGTTCGAGCTTCTGACGCCGCTGCAGGTAAGGATGCACCATGCCGCCCTGGATCGGGCCGGGGCGCACCAGCGCCACCTCGATCACCAGGTCGTAGAACTCGCGCGGACGCAAACGCGGCAGCATGCTCATCTGCGCGCGCGACTCGATCTGGAACACGCCGATGGTATCGGCCTCGCACATCATGTCGTAGGTGGCGCGGTCTTCCTGTGGAATATCCTGCATCTCGAACGGCGCGCCGCGGCGCAGGCCGACCAGTTCAAACGCGCGGCGCAAGGCCGACAGCATGCCCAGCGCCAGCACATCGACCTTCATCAGGCCCAGCTCTTCCAGGTCGTCCTTGTCCCACTCGATCACGCTGCGTTCGGCCATGGCGGCGTTTTCAATCGGCACCAGGCGCGACAGCTTGTGCTGCGCAATCACGAAGCCGCCCGGATGCTGCGACAGATGGCGCGGAAAGCCCAGCAGCGATTGCGCCAGCGTGGCCCACTGCTGCGACAGTTCGGCCTCGGGATCGAGGCCCGATTCGGCCAGCCGGTTCAGGAGGTCATGCTTGCTGTCGAACCAGCGATGCGCTTTCGACACCTTGTCGATCATGTCGAGGTCGATACCGAGCGCACGGCCGCTGTCGCGCAGCGCGCTTTTGGGCCGGTAGCAGATCACCACGGCGGCCAGCGCAGCGCGGCGCCGGCCATATTTGCGGTAGATATACTGCATCACCTCTTCGCGCCGCTGGTGCTCGAAGTCGACATCGATATCGGGCGGCTCATCGCGCTCGCGCGACATGAAACGCCCGACCAGGCAATTGCCGCGCGCCGGGTCCACCTCGGTAATGCGCAGGCAGTAGCAGACGGCCGAGTTGGCGGCCGAACCCCGGCCCTGGCACAGGATGCCCTGCGAGCGCGCATGGCGCACGATGTCATAAACGGTCAAGAAATAAGGCTCATACTTCAGCTCGGCAATCAGCTCGAGCTCCTGCTCGATCTGCTGCTGCACCTGGGCTGGTATGCCCAGCGGAAAACGCCCGCGCGCGCCGATGTAGGTTTCTTCACGCAAATAGCTGGCCGGCGTGTGGCCGGCAGGCACCAGCTCGTCGGGATACGCATAGCGCAATTCATCGAGATTGAAGCTACACTTGCCGGCGATATGGAGCGTTTCGGCCAGCACCTGCGGCGGGTAGAGATTGGCCAGGCGCAAACGCGCGCGCAGATGCTGCTCGGCATTTTGCGACAATGCATAGCCGCATTCGGCCAGCGGCTTGCCGATGCGGATCGCACACAGGGTGTCGAGCAGTATCTTGCGCGAGCGCACATGCATGCAGACATGGCCCACAGCCACCACCGGCAGGCCCAGCGCTTGCCCCGCCTGCAGCACGGCCATGCGGTGGGCGTCGTCCTGCGCCCGCTGCAGCAGATTCAGGCCAATCCAGCTGCGCTCGCTACCAAAGGTGCTGCGCAACCAAGCGCCCTGCTGCTGCAGGCTCGATGCTTGCGCCGGGTAGCTGGGCAGCAAGATCATCAAGCAATCGGGCAAGCCTTTCAGGTGCGCAAATTCAGGCGTAGGGTCGGTAAAGTCCTCCGGCGTCAGCAGATAACTACCCTTGGCTGCGCGCGTGCGCGCCATGGTGATCAGCTCGGACAGATTGCCATAGCCTTCCATGTTTTGCGCCAGCGCCACGAGCGTCCCGGCGGCGCTGCCATCGGCATGACGCAGATGAAAATGCGCGCCGATAATCAAGGGCAGCCCCCCCCTCTTGGCCACCGCATGGGCGCGCACTACGCCGGCCAGCGAACACTCATCGGTAATGGCCAGCGCCGCATAGCCGAGCTGCATGGCGCGCGCCGCCAGCTCCTCTGCGTGCGAGGCGCCCTGCAGGAAACTGAAATTGGTCAGGCAAAACAACTCCGCATACTCGGGCAAGACTGCAGCCGACATGATGCACCTCAATACTGTATAAAAACACAGTAATTATACTCACCTGCAAATTCTTCTCCCGAAAACACGAAGCACGCTATGCTGGCGTTTTATTTTCCTGTCCTGCCATGACCACTCACCTGCTCACCTGTTTTGGCCTTGCATCGGGTGGCGGCAACCCGGCGCTGGTGATCGAACACAACCATGACGATGAAGCGCAGCGCCAGCTGATCGCACAGGCGAGCGGCGTGAGCGCCTGCGTCTTTATCGACCGCCAGGCCGACGGCGCCGTCGTGCTTGATTATTTTTATCCGCATACGCGCAGTCCGCTATGCCTGCACGCCACGCTGGCGGCCAGTTATGTGCTGATGACCGAAGGCGCACCGGACAGTCTGCACGTCACCACTGCCATGCATGGCCAGCCTTTGCAGCTGCGCCGCCGCGCGCACGGCTTTCTGGTCGGCGTGGCGCCGCAAACGCCGCCCGCAGTGGCATTGGAAAGCTATCTGCCATCGGAACTGCTGGCCGAGCAGCTCACACTGGCCTCGCCACCGGTCATCGCCTCGGTCGGCAGCTCCAAGCTGCTGCTCGAAGTGGCTGACCGCACTACCCTGCGCGCGCTGCGGCCCAACCTGGAACTGATCGCCGACTGGGGCCGCCTGCACGCAATCAACGGCTGCTATGCCTATTGCCGGCTGGAAGACGGCCAGTATGAAGGGCGCAACTTCAACCACCTCGATCCGGCGCGCGAAGATTGCGCCACCGGCGTGGCCGCCGGCGCGCTGGCATGGCATCTGCAGCAGTCCTTGAGCGTGCAGCAAGGCCATGTCACGCAGCAGCCGTGCCTGATCGAAGTCCAGCTGCAAAACGGCCTGGTGTGGGTGGGCGGAATGGTGCAAACGAGCACTGCAATAGTGCCTGATTGATATTTGACGCACCATGAAAATGCAGCAAAAAAATAGCACGCTCAAGAAACAACAGTCCGGTGTTTTTTCCACGAGCAAAGCAAAGTAACGCTGGTGAATGATGAAATGTTGGCACTAGAATCAAGTGACCTTTCAAGCAATCAAACCACCGGAGAACCTGCGTGCCGACCATTACCCTGTTGCGTAAAGCCGTCCTTATCAGCTTGTATGGCAGCGCCGCGCTGGCCGTTTTCAGCCCGGCCGCCATGGCCCAGAGCAGCGACGCCCCAACGGCCGACGCCGCCGTGCAGACAGTGAGCGTAGTCGGTTCGCGCCGCGTTACCGCCAGTTCCTCCACCGACACCATGGTACCGGTCGATATCATCCCGATGACCAAAGTGGCCGAACAGGGCGGCCAGTTCGACCTGGCACAGTCGCTGCAGTATATTTCCCCATCGTTCAACTCGACCCGCCAGACCGGCGCCGACGGTGCCGACCTGATCGATTCGGCCGCCCTGCGCGGCCTGGGCTCGGACCAGACGCTGGTGCTGGTCAATGGCAAGCGCCGCCACACGACAGCGCTGGTCAACCTGTTTGGCGCGCGCAACCGCGGCAATACCGGCACCGACATGAATGCCATTCCACTGCTGGCCATCAAGAATGTGCAGGTGCTGCGTGACGGCGCCGCCGCCCAATACGGCTCGGATGCGATTGCCGGCGTGATCGACATCGAATTGAAGAAAAGCCTGGGCTGCGAAGCGGTGGCCGGCTATAGCCAGTATTCGGAAGGCGACGGCAAGAACTACATGACCTCGGCCTACTGCGGCATTGCGCTGGGCGACAAGGGCACGCTGGCCATTACCGGCGAATACCTGGACCGTGGCCGCTCCAACCGCGCCGACGCCGACAGCCTGCGCATCATCGGCGACACCAAGTCGGAAAACAAGACGCTGTACCTGAACGGCGACTATGCCACCAGCAGCACCGACAAGCTGTATTTCACGGCCGGCGCCCAGACGCGCGACGCCTCGAGCGCGGCGTTTGGCCGCGGCGGCATCGGCAGCGACGATATTCCATCGCGCAATTCGGCTGCCATGTACCCCAATGGTTTTGTACCCTTTATCAACGGCAAGATCGACGACCGCTATGCCACCCTGGGGCACCGCAGCCAGATCGGTGAATGGAATGCCGACTTCTCGCAGACCTACGGCTACAACAAGATGCGCTACGACATCAGCAATACGCTGAACGCATCGATTGCCAATCTCGACCTGCTCAACGGCGGCAAAGGCGTCAGCGCCAGCCGCTTTGACGCCGGCGGCTTCTCGTTCCAGCAACTGACCACCAATGCCGACTTCAGCCGCTACTACGACACCGTCCTGCGCGGCATGAACGTGGCTTTTGGCGCCGAATACCGCAGCGAGGAATACAAGATTTTTGCTGGCGAAGCCAATTCCTATATCGACGCCGACGGCGTGGGTTTCGGCGGCAACGCCGGCAGCCAGGGCTTCCCCGGTTTTCAGCCCAGCGACGCCACCAAGGCCAAGCGTCACAGCATTGCCGCCTATACCGACGTGGAGCTGGAAATCACCGAACGCCTGAAAAGCCAGGCCGCCGTGCGCTATGAAAAATTCAGCGACTTCGGCTCAACCGTCACTGGCAAACTGGCCGGCAGCTACAAAGTCAGCAATGACGTACTGCTGCGCGGCTCGGCCAGCACGGGTTTCCGCGCGCCGTCCTTGCAGCAGGTCTATTTCTCGTCGACCTTTACCGACTTTATCGGCGGCGTGCCAACCGATGTGGTGCTGGCGCCGAACGGTGGTGCAGTCGCCAACGCGGCCGGCATCCCGAAACTGAAGGAAGAAAAGTCGACCAGCTTTACCCTGGGCGCCACCTGGACCCCGACCCAGGCCATTTCCGTTACAGCCGACCTGTACAACATCAAGATCAAGGACCGCATCGTGCTGTCGGGCCGCTTCAATGCCGACAACTATCCGGACCTGGCCTCGCGCCTGGCCCTTCTCGGCGTAGGTGAAGCGCAGTTCTTCGTCAACTCGATCGACACGCGCACGCGCGGCCTGGACATCACCGCCGGCCACAAGGGTGAATTGTTCAGCAACCGCCTCAATACCTTCCTGGCACTGAACCTGAGCAAGACCGAAGTGACGAAAGTAAAGACGCCGGCGTCGCTGGCCGGCTTTGAAGACGTGCTGCTGTCCGAACGCGAGCGCCTGTTTATCGAACAGGGCGCACCACGCTCGAAAGCCACACTGGGCTTCGACTACCTGACCGGCAAGCTCGAATCGAACCTGCGCGTGATCTACTTCGGCCCGCAAACGCTGGGCACCTTCAGCGGCACCGCCGAAGGCGTCCCCAACGCGCGCTACGCCGCCAAGACCTCGGCCGACCTGAGCTTTACCTACAGCATCAACAAAAACACCAAGCTGACCTTTGGCGGCAACAACATCTTCAACGTCAAGCCCACCACGCAAAACGCCGATGAAACCGACAACGGCTTCAAATACGAGAGCGTGCAGTTCGGCCTGAATGGCGCCTCATACTTTGGACGTTTGTGGGTGAAGTTCTAAAAAAACCGGCAACCCGGGGTCAGTTCCGCCAATCCGACACAGCCTGATCTGTATGATGATAAATACACGCCGCGATGATAAAGCTACGGTTGCTACAGCTCAGTGCGTGTCCAAATGGCGGAACTGACCCTAATGCCCCCAAATGGCGGAACTGACCCTAATGCCCCCTAATGCCCCTGGCATGACAAACAGCAGCGGCTGTCCCAGGCAAGGACAGCCGCTGCGCTTTGCGCTGGCTGGCTGGTAATTGAACTAGCTGAACAAGCAAATAATAAACATTACAAATATGTAATATAGTTGCACCTCCACAACAAATCCATCGTTAAATTGCCTTTTAGAATTTTCCGTGGGAAACTTCAATTCATCAATACCGAAATAGGCAGTTCGTTTATTTCTTCATCGCAGCACCCAGCCCCGTGCGCATGAACGAGCAGTATTGCGCTGCAGCCTGATTTGACGCCTGGCGCCACCCCAGCACGGCTATACCTGCTGTTTTCAACATTGCATTACCCTGGCCTGATCGATAGTCCACGATGCCCATCGACTTTCCTGTTCCGCATCCATGACGTCACTCTTGCGACGCCTGAAGATCATATCAATACATATTGCAAGGAACTGTCGTGAAAAATTTAACTGTACGTACCCAGCTTGCGATTGCCTTTGGCGGCATTACCCTGTTGCTCGCTGCAATTGCCGTGATTGCCATCGTGAGAATGTCTTATCAGGCAGCGACGTTCGAAAATTATGTCCATGGTGTACGCGCGCGTTCGGAAGCTTCCCATATCGTGCGCGAATCGGTAGGGATGCGCGCGGTGGCAGCAAGAAACCTGGTGTTTGTCACCTCGCCGGCAGAGCGCGAAGTGGAGAAGAAACTGGTCTTCCAGGCGCAGGAAGAGGTGGTGGCCAATCTGCGCACCCTGAAGGAGCTGGCAAAAGACCCATCCGTATCGGATGAAGCGCGGCGCATGATCGACAAGATCGACAGCATCGAACAGCAATATTCACCTGTGGCGCTGGCCATTGTCGATCTTGCCCTGCATGACAAAAAAGACGAAGCCATCGTCAAAATCAACCAGGAATGCCGCCCGCTGCTGGCGCAACTGGTTGCTGCCTCCAGGGAGTATGCGCAGTACACCACGCAGCACTCGCTGGAACTGATCAAGGCAGCCGAAGATAAATTCACGACAGCGAGAAACCAGCTCATTGTGCTGGGCCTGCTCGCCACCGCACTGGCCATTGCCGCCGGCATCATGATTTCGCGGCGCCTGCTGGGCGCACTGGGCGCCGAACCGGTGACATTATGCGAAGCCGTAACCAAGGTCGCCAGCGGAGACCTGACCGGCGAACTGCATGTCAGGCCCGGTGACAGCAACAGCGTTCTGGCTGCGGTGCAGCGCATGCAGTTTTCGCTGGTCCAGGTCGTTTCCTCGGTGCGCCAGGATTCGGAACTGGTATCAACGGCCGCGGCGGAAATTTCCTCAGGCAATAACGACTTGTCGAACCGGACCGAGGAACAAGCCAGCTCGCTGGAAAAAACCGCTTCGTCAATGGAGGAACTGACATCGACCGTCAAACAGAATGCTGAAAATGCGCGCCAGGCCAACGTGCTGGCCATTACGGCGTCCGATGTCGCGACCAAAGGCGGTGCTGTCGTTTCGCAAGTCGTGGGCACGATGGAGTCGATCAGCGAAGCTTCGCGCAAGATCGTCGATATCATCAGTGTGATCGACGGCATTGCGTTTCAAACTAATATCCTGGCACTGAACGCGGCGGTGGAAGCGGCCAGGGCCGGTGAGCAAGGGCGTGGATTTGCCGTGGTCGCGTCCGAAGTGCGCAACCTGGCGCAGCGCAGCGCCAGCGCCGCCAAGGAAATCAAGGTATTGATCGACAACTCGGTGGAACGGGTTGACCTGGGCACCAAGTTTGCCAATGAAGCCGGCGCCACCATGTCGGAGGTTGTCAGCAGCGTCACGCGAGTCACCGATGTGATTGCCGAGATCGTCAGCGCAAGCCAGGAGCAGTCGACCGGAATCGAACAGATCAATGACGCCATCAGCGCCATGGACAATGTCACGCAGCAAAATGCGTCGCTGGTCGAAGAAGCGGCGGCAGCGGCTGAATCGCTGACAGCCCAGGCCGACAACCTGGTTCAGTCCGTGAGCATCTTTCAGATCCGTGCCGAGCGCAGCCAAGCTGCCGCGCCAGCGCAGGCCAGTGCCGTGCAGGTGCGCGCTGCAGTTCGCACACCGGCGCGCGCCGCAGCGGCCAGGCCAGTGAAGGTATCGAACGTCACCTCCCTGCCGGCAGCGAAGGCACGCAAGACAGCGGCCGCAGCAACAACTGACAGCGGCGACTGGGAAGAATTCTAGGCGCGCCAGCGACTCATGCCGCGGCCAGCATGCCGGTCTCGCGCTGCATGTTTTCAATCGCCCGGGCGTTGTACTGGTCGGCAAAGAATGCGTCGCCAAACAGCTGCCCGGCCTCGGCCTTGGTGGCCAGGTGTTGCATGGCCAGGCGGCGCTGCTGCCGGAAATGCGTCGGTTCGACATGTGCGTATTCGCGCCCGATGGCTGCCGTGTAGGCGTTGTAGACGTCATCGTCCTGGCCCAGGATGGCCAGGTCGGCGCTCAGCATGGCGTCTTTCAGCCGATGCGTAATCGCGGGGCCTTGGAAATGATCGGTGGCGCGGATCAGCTGCGCCACTTCATCGTTATCACCGGCATCAAGGCCGCTGGAGAGCCATAGCTGGGCGCTGGCTTCTTCGCTCGAATACAGCGCTTCGTCGTCGTGACTGTAGACGGCGTCGTGGAACCAGAAGGCCTTTTTCAGCAGCTGGCGCTCGCGTTTTCCTGCGCCGGTATTGTCGGCCCAGACGCGGATCTCGGTCAGGCCGTGCACCAGGTGTTCGAGGTTGTGATAATGGCGATCCGCGCCGCCGTAGGCCTGCGGCCCCGTCAGGTGGGCGAACCACTGCTCGAACAGCGCCAGCTGCGCGTCAGACGCCTGCGCATAGTTCCACAGCGCTTGCCACTCCTTGCGCAGCGAGTCGAGTATCCATGCGTGATAGGCGGGCGCGGGCACGAACTTTTTCATGGTCCAGTGCCAGCCGACCGGGCCTTCGAGCGCCTTGACGAAGCTGGAACTGACCGAACCGAGGTCGCGCGGCGGCATCACGAAAATGGTCTTGGCGCCTTGCAGCACATCGACGTTGGTCTGCTGGATCAGGTTTTCATAGTCGAAATCGGCGGTGGTGCGGATACCGCGAATCAGGTAGTCGCAGCCGTGCTTCTTGGCCGCGCGCGCCGTGTAGTCGCCCTTGACGATCACCACCTGCACATTGTCCCAGCCGCATTCGCGCGCGCTTTGTTCGATGATCTGCTTGCGCTCTTCAGCCGGAAACTGCGGCTTCTTGGCCGGGTTTTGCGACAGGAACACGATCACCTCGTCGGCCAGCGAGCGTGCTTCGCCGATCACCCACATGTGGCCGTTGGTAATAGGGTCGAGGGTTCCTGAAAATCCGATTTTCTTCATGCTGCATGGCTCCTGGTCTGGGGCGATATTGATTGCCAGACAATATAGGCAGCGCGCGCGCGCGTCAATGCGCGCGCCGGCCAGCAACAGCAAATCGGTGTAAAGAACGCTTTATTTCTTGAGTGGCGACGGAAACTCCACCCGCACGCATAACCCGCCCAGGCGTTCGGACTGATCGAGCACCAGCCTGGCGCCATGGCGCTCGGCAATGGCCTTGATAATGGCCAGGCCCAGGCCGCTGCCATTGGCTTCGGTGCCGGGCACGCGGTAAAAGCGGCTGAACACGCGCTCGCGCTCCTCGGGCGGGATGCCGGGACCGCTGTCTTCCACCGACAGCGTCACGCCCACCGGGCTGGCGCGCAGATCGATATCGACCGTGCCGCCCTGCGGCGTGTATTTGATGGCGTTGTCGATCAGGTTGCGCAGCAGGATATTGAGCGCATCGGCCTGGCCGCTGGTGCTGGCCGGGTCCATATGGTGCAGGCCCAGGTCGATCTGGCGCGCCTGCGCCACGCCGGTCATGTCGCCCAAAGCGCGCTTGACCACTTCGTTCAGGTCCACCGTCTGCAGCTGGTCGCCGCTGGCGGCGCTTGCTTCCTGGCGCGCCAGCACCAGCAGCTGCTCGACCAGACGCGTGGCGCGCTCGATGCCGGCGCTGACGCGGCTGACGGCCAGGCTGCGTTTTTCCTGGGTCTCGGCGCGCTCCAGGCTCAGCACCTGCAGTTTCAGCGCCGCCAGCGGCGTGCGCAGTTCATGCGCGGCATCGGCGACGAAATGCTGCTGGGCGTCAAACGCGGTTTTCACGCGGTCGAACAGCAGATTAAGCTCATGCACCAGCGGGCGCACTTCGTCGGGCAGGCCCGCTTCGGAGACCGGCGACAGATCGTCGGCCTGGCGCGCCGCCACCTGCTTGCGTACGCGCGAGACCGGCGCCAGCGAACCGCTGACCACCCACCACACCACCAGCATCAGAATCGGCGCCATCAGCGCAATCGGGCCGACCGTGCGCAGCGCCAGGCTGCCGGCCATGCGTTTGCGCACGGCCATATCCTGCGCAATTTGTACTGTCTGGGAACTGGTCTGCACCGAAAAAATGCGGTAGGTGGTGCCATTGGCCTTGACGTTGGAAAAGCCCAGCACCGCGCGCTGCGGCAGTTCGGCGCGCGTGATCGAACGGAACACCTGCACCCCGTCCGGCGTCCATACCTGCACCACCATGTCGTTGTTGGCCGGATCGGCCGGCAGCGCCTCGGCATGGTTGGCCAGCGGCGCGCCCGAGCGCAGCGACAGCGCCATCTGCTGCATGTGATAGTCGAAAATCTGGTCGGCGTCGTACAGCGCGCTGCGGTAGGCGATCGAGGCCTGCGCCAGCGCCGCCATGATGATGGCGGCCAGCAGGAACCACAGCAGGCGCCCCCGCAGCGAGTGGGTCACCATGACCTTGACGTTCATCTTCACGCCTTGGGCACCATGTAGCCCAGGCCGCGCACGTTCTGGATCAGCTCGCTACCAAGCTTCTTGCGCAGGCCGTGGATATACACTTCCACCGCATTGCTGTTGACTTCGTCTTTCCAGCTGTACAGCTTTTCTTCCAGCTGCGCGCGCGACAGCACGATGCCCGGGCGCGCGATCAGCGCTTCAAGCACCGCCCATTCGCGTGCCGACAGATTGACCGGATGGCCGTCGGCAATGACTTCGCGCGTGAGCGGATTGATCGACACGCCCTGGTGCTCGAACACCGGCTCGGGGCGGCCCGAAGCGCGCCGCAGCAAGGCGCGGATGCGCGCCAGCAATTCGTCGAGGTCATAGGGTTTGAGCACATAATCGTCGGCGCCAGCGTCCAGGCCGGCAATGCGCTGCTCGACGGCGTCGCGCGCGGTAGCGACCAGTACCGGGGTGTCGAGCTTGCGCAGGCGCATCGAGCGCAGCACTTCCAGGCCATCCTTGCGCGGCAGGCCCAGGTCGAGCAGCACCAGGTCATAGGTTTGCGTCTGCAGGGCGGTATCGGCCATATCGCCGTCCTTGACCCAGTCAACCGCGTAATGCTCGGCGCGCAGCAGGTCAAGCACCACCTCGCCGATCATGATGTCGTCTTCTACCAGTAATAAACGCATGCCCTGTTCCTTTTATTATTTTTAACCCGAAACGCCAATCCCAGGGGGCGTAGGTCGGATTAGGCCCTTCGGGCCGTAATCCGACAACATTGTTGGCGCAAGAGGCGATTGTCGGATTACGGCCTGCGGCCTAATCCGACCTACGTATTTGCCTCCGCACTAACCCAGCCGCACCGGAATAAAGATTTTGTCCGCACCGCGCTGTATCAGCAGGGCCACCGACTTGGCCGACTTGTCGACCACGTCGCGCACCTGCTCGACGCTGTTGACGGGGCGGCCGTTGACCGACAATAACACGTCGCCCGGCTGCACCCCGGCATTGGCGGCGGCGCCGCCGGCGTCTTCCACCAGCAGGCCGGCGCTGATGCCGGACTCGCGTTTTTCATCCGATTGTAACGGACGCAGCGCCAGGCCCAGTTTTACCTTGCCGGCCTCGCCGCTGACCGGCGTGGCGTCGGCCACCTTGTCGGCGGCATTGCCCAGCGTGGCCGACAGCGTGACGATCTTGCCGTCGCGCCAGACGTCCATATTGATCTTGTCGCCCGGCAGCGCGATGCCCACCATGGCCGGCAGGTCGCCCGAAGCGATAATGCGCTGGCCGTTCATCTTGCGGATCACGTCGCCTGACTTGAGGCCGGCCTTGTCGGCCGGGCTGCCGCGCTCGACGTTGGCCACCAGCGCGCCTTCCGGCGTAGCCAGCTTGAACGAATCGGCAAAACCCTGGTTCACTTCCTGCACCGTCACGCCCAGCTTGGCATGGCTGGCTTTGCCGGTGGCAACGATCTGGTCCTTGATACGGCTGGCCAGGTCGATCGGAATGGCAAACGACAGGCCCTGGAAGCCGCCGGTCTGGCTATAGATCTGCGAATTGATGCCGACCACTTCGCCGCGCGTATTGAACAGCGGGCCGCCCGAGTTGCCGGGGTTGACCGCCACGTCGGTCTGGATAAACGGCACGTTGCTGTCGTCAGGCAAGGACCTGCCCTTGGCGCTGACCACGCCGGCCGTAACCGTGCTGTCAAAGCCATAGGGCGAGCCGATAGCCAGCACCCACTCGCCCACTTTCAGGTCGTTCGATTCGCCCAGCGGCACCACCGGCAGCTTGTTCGCGTCGATTTTCAGCACCGCAATATCGGTCTTCGGATCGCTGCCCAGCACCTTGGCGCGGAACTCGCGGCGGTCGTTGAGCTTGACGGTCACTTCACGCGCATCGCGCACCACGTGCGCATTGGTCATGATGATGCCGTCCGGGCTGACGATAAAGCCGGAACCGAGGCCATGCGTGGGCACATCGCGTCCGCCGCGCTGGCCGCCTTGCGGTCCCTGCCCCTGGAAGCGGCGGAAAAATTCAAAGAAGGGGTCGTTGCCGAAGTCGTCGCCAGCCTGGCCGGCGCCGTCGTAGCTGACCTTGGTGCTGCCGGTCACGCTGATATTGACCACCGCCGGGCTGTTGCGCGCGGCGATCTGGCTGAAGTCGGGCAGCGCGACCTGCGGGCCGCTGGCCGGCATGGCTGCCGCTGGCGCGCTGGCGGCGGCCACCGGTGCTGCCGGGGCGCCATTGGCGCCGGCGTTGCTCTGATGCACCACCATGGCGCCACCGGCGCCAAGCACACCGATCGCGGCCAGCGCGGCTACGGTACGTTTGATTTTCAACGATGTGCTGGGGGATTGCTTGTCCATGTTATTGCTCCTCATTCGATGAGATACTGATGTATGCAATATTGGGCTACGAGTCTTAGGCCGTACTTAACTTTTTTCTCTCAAGAAATAGGCGTTGCGCCTTTAAGCATGGCTTAATCAAGCAGCTCCTGCATCATCAATGCCCGATAAAAAAGGCGGTCCGGACGTGACACTGGCCGGATAAACCGGCCAGTATTTTACTGCAAGGCAGGGAGCTAACCCTGCCTGTCAGATCAAGCTTGCGTTATCAGGCGGCCTGGCGCTGCTCCAGTGCCTCGACATTGGTGTCGGCGCTGATGGTGTCGCTGCCGCTGCCGATATCGATCTTGCGTGGCTTGTGCGCTTCGGGCACTTCCCGCACCAGTTCGATGGTCAGCATGCCGTTTTCAAACGTGGCGCCGGTCACCTTGACGTGGTTGGCCAGCTGGAAGCGCTGTTCGAAATCACGGGCCGCGATGCCGCGGTGCAGGAAGGTGCGTTCGACGCCGTCTTTCTGCTTGCGGCCGGTCACCTGCAGCGAGTCGCGCTCGGTCATGATGTCGATTTCAGCGCGGGAAAAACCTGCCAGCGCCATCACGATGCGGTATTTGTCTTCCGAGACCAGCTCGATGTTGTACGGTGGGTAGCTCGGCTGGGCGTCGGCGCGCTGATCGTTAAGCAACTGGGCCAGGCGGTCAAAGCCGATGGCGGAACGATACAGGGGGGCGAGGTCAAATGTACGCATGATGAATATCCTTTTCAAGTTAAGCGATATGGGACGCGGACCTCACAATGAGCATCCGCTTGCTACCCAATCTAGGGGTGCAATTGCGCCCTTCAAGGCCTTGAAAAACACTTTTTTTGCCCCAGTGGCGAAAATATTTTTGCAGGCGTTACTATGCTAATCCTCCTGCCAGACGTGCTTCAGCGCCGTGCGGTTGCCGACCCCGAGCTTCTGATAGACAGCATGAAGCTGGTTGCGTACCGTCGCTGGTGACTTGCACAGCTTGCGTGCGATGACCTTGTATGGCTGGCCCTGCGTGGCCATAGACGCAACCAGGCGCTCAGCCGGAGTCAGTTGCTGCAAACCTCGATTATTGAGCAAGGATATATTCATGGGCTACCGACCTTCACAAGGGCACATGGCCGCGCCAGTCATGGCGCGGCGTGGAAAAACCAGCCTTAGCGGCAAGCGTAGGCCTTGCCCACCCATTCATTGGTGGCGCTCGTGCCCTGCTGCCCCCAGACGATATCGCTGGCCTTCAGATCAACCGCTGCGTTCATGGCCTTGGCCTTGGCGTTCTTGCTGCCAATGGAGGAACTGAGGCCAACAAAAATCGCGTCCGAGCCATTGACGTTGCCAAGGAAGCGACAGCCCTTGACGTTTTGCTCATTGACTTCACGGATGCTATTGGGAGCAACAGTAGTGCAGCCGGCCAGCACCAGCATGGCGGCCGGGATGGCCCATTGCGACAGACGTATCAACATGAATTTTTACTTTCCAAAAGTGTTAAAAGTGGGGAGGAGTCACCGGAACTACCGGCGCAACTGGCCCTGCCTGGACTTGTTCGCAAAGCGCCGCTGCCCGGTTCAATCTTTTTTGCGCATTTAAAAAGTTTCCACAATGCTATAATTTACCGAGCTCATCTATTTCCTTTGCCAGCCTAGCCATTCACCATGAGCTCCCTGCCCGTTAATCCCGCTGAACTGCTGGCCGCCATGGCCGCCGGGGATCAGCGCGCACTCGACAGCCTGTACCGGGCCTGGTCGTCGCGCGTACGCGTATTTGTGCGGCTGCAGCTCGCTGGCAGTTGCCTTGATGCGCATGCCATCGCCGACGAAGTGACGGTCGACGTGTTCCATGACGTCTG
Organism: Janthinobacterium aquaticum; assembly: GCF_009208565.1. GTDB lineage: Bacteria > Pseudomonadota > Gammaproteobacteria > Burkholderiales > Burkholderiaceae_D > Janthinobacterium. Next base: position 187,976 of record NZ_WFLK01000010.1, read on the forward strand.
GCGCGCACCGATGCGCTATGATGGCCGTGTGGCCTTCGGCACCTGGCTGCTGACACTGGCGCGCAACAAAGCGATCAGTCAGCTGCGCCGCCATGGCCAGCGCGTGGCGCGCGAGACCACCATCGACGATACCGACAGCGACGCAGCAGATGCAGCTGCGCTGGCAGCAGCACAGTACGATCCTGGGCCCATGGCCTTGCAGGAAACACTGCAGCAGCGTCATGCCGTGTTGCGCTGCCTGCAACGGCTGCGCAACCCGCTGCAGCGTGAAAGCCTGACGCTGTGGGCGCTCGACGACTTGTCGGTGGCCGATATCGCACAAATCCAGCAAGCGCCGCAAGGCACCATCAAGACCAGACTGTTCCATGGGCGCAGCAATTTGCGCCAGTGCATGGAACGCTGGTTTGCACAGGGAGGCGGACGCCATGACTGATCCACGCCATCCGGATGACCAGCGGCTACAGGAAGCACTCGACGATACGTTGATGACCACATTGCGCAGTGCAATTGCAGAGCAGGCGGCGCAGATGGATCCTGAACACGGCCTGGCGCAACTGCACCAGCGCCTGCAAGGCAAAACTGAAAAAGCCAGCCTGTGGCGCCGGGTGCTCGATCGCCTGGCATGGCCTGCACTGGCGCCACTGACCATCACGGCGCTGGCAAGTGTTTGCATCGCGCAGTCGTGGCTGCTGCGGCAGGCGTACTCGCCGGAACTTGCCGACGAACCGCTGGCCTGGCGCAGCGTCAATGGCGGCGCGCCCGCTACAGCCAATCTGCGGATACATTTCAAGCCTGGCGCCACCGTGGCGCAGGTCAGTGCAGCGCTGGAAGTAGCGCAGGCCGCCATGATGGCCGGCCCCTTGAGCGATGGCAGCTATCTGCTCGATGCCGCCGATGCGCAGACAGCCCGATCCAGTCTGCAATCGAACAGCGCGGTGAGCGAGGTCACGATGATGGCTGGCCCGGCCAAGCCATGAGCGCCTCATTGCGCGCGCTGCTGCCGGCCCTGCTCGCTACGCTGCTTTGCCCGCTGCTGGCACAGGGGGCGCAGCGCCACGCGCTGCTGATCGGGGTGTCAGAGCTGCCAGCCATGGCGCGCAGCCACTGGCTGCCTGGCCCCGCCAGCGATGTGGCGGCCATGCGCGCGGCGCTGCTGCAGCAAGGCTTTGAAGCGGATCAGATCGATACCTTCAGCGACCAGGGCCAGCTGCCTGTGCGCAACGCCATCCTGGCCCGCCTGGCGCAACTTGAAAAAACCCTGGCGCCCGACGACGTGCTGCTGCTGTACTGGTCTGGCCACAGCGTGCTGGCGCCGGTTTATCCGGGCCAGGCGCCAGCACCGATGGCACGACGCAGCATGCTGCTCACGCGCGATAGTCGCGTGGCGGGCGTGTCGGGCCGGCAGCGGCTTGAGAACAGTATCAGCAGCGTTGAAATAGGCCGGGCAATTGACGCCATGTCGGCGCGTCAGGTGCAGGTGTTGGCGGTGTTCGACACCTGCCACGCAGCAGCGGGAACGCGCGCTGGCGATCAATTGCTGTGGCGCGGCCTGGCACCAGCCGATATCGGCTGGTCTGCACCGGGCCAGCGCGCCAACGGCGCTGGCGCTCCGGTTGCCGGCATGCGGCCACGTTTTGTGGGCTTTTTTGCAGCCGAAGCACAACAGCGCACGCCCGAAGCACGCAGCACCCAGCCAGGCCAGGCGGCGGGCTTGTTTACACAGGCCGTGATCGCCGCGCTGCAAAAGCAGCCAACCAGCTATGCCAGCTGGGCGGCCGGCATCACCGAACAGTATCAGGCCGCTCTGGGCAGCTTCCAACTGCCGCGTTCCGCCTGGCCTTCACCTGTTTATGCTGGTGCACTGGACACACCGCTATGGCAAAGCGGCAGCGCACTGCTGTGGCCCGTGCGTCGCCTTGCACAAGGCTGGCAATTGCCTTATGGCCTGCTCGACGGCGTACACAATGGCGACCTGTTTGAACTGGCCGGCGTGCGCTGGCGCGCTGGCGGCACTGGCTGGAACAGCACCGGCCTGACCTTGCTCGCAGGTGATGCAACACTCTTGAAAACAACCAGCTGGGCCGTGCGCAAGCCGCTCAGCGTCCAGGCTGGCAACGTTGACCAGCGGCGTCTGGCAGAACTGCTGGCATTGCCCGCCTCGCATGGCGCGGCACTGCTCGATGCACGTGTCGAAGTGAGCGTGCCAGGCCAGCCCGTGCGCCAGTTGCCGTTGGCCGATGCCAGTCTCGGCGCGCTGCCAGCGGGCACGCGCATACGCCTGAGCGTGGAAAACCGCGGCAGCGGATCGGTGGACCTGGCGCTGGCCTATCTGCCTCAGCACGGTACGGCGATGCGCATCTATCCGGCACTCGATGGCGACAGCAACCGCATGCCGCCGGCCATCGGCGCCGGCATCAGCCGCTTCGAGCGCAATTTTGTCATCACCGGCCCAGATTTCGGCGTCGAGTGGCTGGCACTGGTCGCCGCTCCGGCTGTCAATGGCTCGTTGCCGCGCCGCTTTGCGCTGCTTGAGCAGCTCCATGCCGCTACGCCCACGCGCGGCAGCGACGCTGGCGCTATCGCGGCACCTGAGCTGGCGCAAGTGGCGCGCCTGTCGTGGACGTCCGTCAAATGAAGCGATTCAGGACAGGCGTATTGTCGCTGTTGCTGGCCACGCCACTATGGCTGCAGGCGGCGCCTGAGGCATCGTGCCGCAGCACCATCACACCATGGCTCGAAGAAGGCAATCGCGCCGCCGCGCAGGAGCAACCGGCGCTGGCACTGGCGCTGTTCGAACGCAGTGCGCAGCTGTGCCGCGAGCGCAATGATCGCGCCGGCCTGGCCAGCAGCCTGATGGGCGTGGGCCAAAGCCTGCAGATGCTCAACCGCTACGCCGAAAGCGAATCACGGCTGCTTGAAGGCTGGGCCATTCGCCAGACGCTGGACGATGGCGACCCGGACCAGGAAGTCATGTATTACCCGAGCGAACTGATGTATCTGTATCGCCAGTGGAGCCACTTTGAGCAAGCCTGGCAATGGGGTGAAGTGGCACTGGCTGCCAAGGCGCGCCTGATCGGCAAAAATACGGTGTCGTATGGCACCAGCCTGTCAAATATCTCGGGCATTGCCTTGCAGACCAAAGAGTACGCGCGCGGTCTGGTCTATGCCCGCCAGGCGATGGACACCTGGGCTGCCACATCGGGGGAAAACAGCACCGATCACGCATGGGGCATGCGCGACGTGGGCGCGCTGCTGATGTATATGGGCCGCACCGCAGAGGCTTTTGGCTATCTCGACCATGCCTACCGCATCCGCATGGCGGCGTTTGGTGAAAACCGCACCGAAACCCAGACCAGTATTGCCGACATGGCTGCGTGGTACACCCTGACCGGCAACGACCGCCAGGCGCTGTCGTTCGCGCAGCGTGCGCTGGCAGGGGCGATACAGCGTCATGGCGCCGGACCGATGCAGGCCAGCGTGGCCCTGAACCGTCTGAGCGGCATCCATCTGCGTCTGGGCGAAAGCGGCAAGGCCTGGCAGGAAGCTGAAGATGGCTTGCGCATTCGCCGTGCAATCTATGGCGACGATCATGCCTTCAGCGTCAACGCCTGGCAGGATGTGGCGCAAACCGCGCTGGCCGATAACCAGCTCGGACGCGCCCAGATCGCCGCCGATGCGGCGCTGGCGCACTGTCGCAAGGTATATGGACAGGCCGCCACCTGCGCCGGCGCCCAGATCTTGCAAGGCAGCACACTGATGGCGCTGGGCCAGTATCAGGCAGCGCTCGATACAGCGCAGACAGCGGCACAACTGTCCATGTCCAGCACCGGGCGGCTGCCGGACGACCAGGCCCGGGCGCACCTGCTGGCTGCGCGCGCGCAGGCCGCGCTCGGACAGCACGGCGCCGCGCTGGCGACCCTGGATGCGCTGGAAGCTGCCTTGCAGCAGACCCCGGCGAGCGCCACAGACCTGCTCGATACGATTCACCTGGCGCGCATTGCGGTGCGCAAGGAGCAGCCTGACATGGCGCCAGCCGCTTGGCAGGCGCTGGCCCGGGATGCTGCCGCACTGGCCACGCAACTGGCTGCCACACGCGGGCCGTCGCATCCGCTGCATGCACAGGCTTTGCTTGATGCTGCAGAAATCAATGTCTCAGCGAGCAATCTCGACAGCGCACGCCAGCAGGCAGCACGCGCGCTGGCCATTGCACTGGCCAACGGACAGCGCCTGCCTGAAGCGCGGGCGGCAGCGCAGCTCGGTGCGCTGGAGACTGGCGCGAACGCCATCTTCCTGGGAAAACAGGCCATCAATGCGCTGCAGGATACGCGCGCCGGCACGGCTGGCCTGCCGGCGCCGCTGCGCCAGGGGTTTGTACGCCAGCAGCGCAGCGCCTACAGCCGCCTGGCAGACCATCTGCTCGACCAGCACCGCATCCATGAAGCTGAAACCGTGCTGGCCATGGTGCGCGAAGACGAGTTTCACACGCTGGTGCGCAGCGGCCCCGATCCGCGCACCACGCGGCTTGACTTTACCGCTGCCGAACAGCGCTGGCAGCAGCAGTTTGAACAGCGTAGCGCAAAGCTGCGTGCCGGCGCGCAAACACTGGCGCAGGCGCGCGAAGGCCAGGCTCAGGGTGTGGACAATGCCGACCAGGCCTGGCGCCTGGCCAGCTCGGCCATATCGGCGCTGCTGGACGAGGCTACGCGATCACTGTCGGCGCTGCCTGCAACGGCGCCGGGCCTCACTGCACCGATCCAGCCACCGAACGCCAGCGTGCAGGGGGCGCCGCTGGCGCGCGGTGTTTTGCAACTGACCTATCTGGTCACGGACCGTCGCTTGCGCATCGTGGCCCAGCGTGGTGGGCGGCGTGACAGCAGCATCGTGGAAGTCGATGTCGACGAGCGTGTGCTGGCACAGCACATTGCCAGTTTGCGGCGCAGCGCACAGGACCCGGGACAGGATGCGCGCGCCGAAGCACAGGCGCTGTACCGGCTGCTGATCGCGCCGGTGGCATCGCAACTGGCCGGTGCCACGTCGCTGTCGCTGTCGCTCGACGGCGTGCTGCGCTATCTGCCCTTTGCCATGCTGCATGACGGTCACCGCTGGCTGATCGAACGCCTGCCCATTGCGTTGCAGGCGCAAGGCGGCAATGCTGGCGTACCGGACCAACAGCGCGCACCATCGATGGCCCTGTTTGGCCAGACGCAAGCGAGCGGCGAGCTGCCTGCCCTGCCTTTCGTGCAGCATGAACTGCAGGCCGTCGCGGCCATCGAACAGGCAGCGAGCGTGCCAGTTACGCGCAAGATCGACGCCGACTTCACGGCCAGCGCACTTGCGCAGGCTTTGCCGGCACATCGCAACGTGCATATTGCCAGCCATTTCGTGTTGCGCTCGGGCGCTGGTGACGAATCCTATCTGCTGCTGGGCAATGGCGAGAAACTGAGCCTGGCCGAACTGGCCCAGCAACGATACCAGTTTGCCGGCCTCGATCTGCTGACCCTGTCGGCCTGCGAGACGGCCGTGCCGGCCGGGACCGACGCTACCGGGCGCGAGCTCGAAGGCCTGGCCTGGCTGGCGCGCCAGCGCGGCGCAAACAACGTACTGGCCAGCCTGTGGCGCGTCTCGGACCAATCGACGGCCAGTTTGATGGGTGACTTCTACCGCGCGCTGGCAGCCGGCCGAAGCAAGCCGCAAGCGCTGCGCCAGGCGCAATTGCAGCAATTGCGCGCTGCACGCCACATGCCTGCCGCCACCCGTGGCCTGACAGCGCTTGACGGCCCGTCACGGCAAGCTGCCGATGGCGCGCACGACCACCCTTTCTACTGGGCCGGTTTCATTCTGCTGGGCTCTGCCACGGCCAGGTAAAACACGCTGGTGACGCCGTTTGGGCAGCCATGCTAGAGTTGCTGGCAAGCTCACTTCGTCTCTGTCTTTTCATGTCCCTGAAACCGTTTTTGCGTCCCCTGCGCACGTCCCTGATCCTGTCCCTGCTGTGCGCCGCTGGCGGCGCCCACGCCCAGGCCCAACAGAACGCCGCCCCCATCGTGCTGCATGTCGACGCCAGCAATGTGGCGCAGCAGATTTTCCGCATCCATGAAACCATTCCGGTCTCGCCCGGCAAGCTGACGCTGCTCTATCCGCAGTGGGTGCCGGGCAACCATGGCCCCAGCGGCCCGCTGAACCAGCTGGCCGGCCTGCGCCTGTCGGCCAACGGCCAGCCGCTCGAATGGCAGCGCGATCCGGTCAATATGTTTGCCTTTCATGTCGAAGTGCCGGCAGGCGCATCCACGCTGGAAGCGAGCTACCAGTTTCTCTCGCCGGTGGAAGCGAACCAGGGCCGCATCACCATGACCAGCGAGATGCTGGGCGTGCAGTGGCATGCGATGACGCTGTATCCGGCCGGGCGCGCCACGCGCGATATCGCCATGCTGCCCAGCCTGACGCTGCCGGCCGGCTGGCAGTTCGGCAGCGCGCTGGAAGTGCAGTCGCAAACCGACAGCAACAGCGGCAAGCAAGTTCAGTTCAAGCAACTGGACCTGGAAACGCTGGTCGACTCGCCCCTGTTTGCGGGCCGTTATTTCAAGCGCATCGACCTCGACCCTGGCGCCAGCGTGCCCGTGCACCTGAACCTGGTGGCCGACAGCGCCGACGAACTCGATGCAACGCCGCAACAGATCGCGCCGCACCGCGCGCTGATGCAGCAGGCCTACAAACTGTTTGCCTCGCGCCACTACAAGCACTACGATTTCCTGCTGGCCTTGAGCAGCGAATTTGGCGGCATCGGCCGCGAACACCAGCAGTCGAGCGAGAACGGCGTCAAACCCGGCTACTTCAGCGAGTGGGACAAGAACGGCGCGGTGCGGGTGCTGCTGCCGCATGAACTCACGCATTCCTGGAACGGCAAGTTCCGCCGCCCGGCCGGCCAGGCTACACCGGACTTCAACACGCCGCTGCAAAACAGCCTGCTGTGGGTCTATGAAGGCCAGACGCAATACTGGGGCAATGTGCTGGCGGCGCGTTCGGGCCTGGTCGATCCGGTGCATATGCGCGACCTGTTTGCGTCCACCGCCGCGCGCTACGATGTGGCGCCGGGACGCAGCTGGCGCGCCATGCAGGACACCACCAACGATCCGATTATCAATGCCCGCCGGCCGCAAGGCTGGAGCAGCTGGCAGCGCGACGAAGACTACTACATGGAAGGCGCGCTGGTCTGGCTCGATGTCGACACCACCATCCGCGAACTGTCGGGCGAACGCCGTTCGCTCGACGACTTCGCGCGCGCCTTCTTTGGCGTCAACGACGGCAGCACCACCGCCCTGCCCTATAGCTTCGACGACGTGGTGGCGGCGTTGAATGCGGTGCAGCCGCATGACTGGCGCAGCTTCCTGACGAGCCGCCTGGAAGGCCACGGCCCCGGCGCCCCGCTCGACGGCTTGGCGCGCGCCGGCTGGAAACTGGTGTACCGCGACAAACCCACGCCGTTCCTGAAAGCCGATGAAGAGCGCAGCAAAAGCACCGACCTGAGCTATTCGCTGGGCATGGTGGTCGACAAGGACGGCAAGCTGGGCCGTCTGCTGTGGGATGGCCCGGCCTTCAAGGCCGGCCTGTCGGGCAATACCACCTTGCTGGCGGTCAATGGCACGGCCTATACGCCCAAGCTGCTCAAGGCCGCCATCCAGGCCGCCAAAGACAGCCAGCAGCCGATCAATTTACTGGTACGCAAGAACAAGCAATTCCAGACTGTGACGCTCGACTACCACGATGGCCTGAAATATCCACGACTCGAACGCATCGAAGGCACGCGCGACCGGCTGAGCACCATTTTCCAGCCCCTGAAATAACTGACAAGGAGCAATACCATGATCACCCTCTACACCTGGACCACGCCGAACGGCCGCAAGCCCACCATCATGCTCGAAGAGCTGGGCATCGCGTATACCATCAAGACTGTCAATATTCAGAAAGACGAGCAGTTTGCGCCGGAGTTCCTGGCCATCTCGCCCAACAACAAGATTCCGGCCATCGTCGACGATGAAGCCGAGGGCGGCCCGATGTCGCTGTTTGAAAGCGCCGCCATCCTGATCTACCTGGCAGAAAAACACCAGCGCTTCCTGGCACCATCGGGCCCGCAGCGCTACAAGGCGCTTGAATGGCTGAGCTGGCAGATTGGCGGGCTCGGCCCGATGCTGGGCCAGCTGGGCTTTTTTGAAGTGAGCTCGAAGGAAAAATCGGCGCTGGCCAGCAAGCGCTACCGCGAAGAAAGCGAGCGCCTGCTGAACGTCATGGAAAAACAGCTGAGCAGCTCGCCCTACCTGGCCGGCGACGCGTACTCGATTGCCGATATCGCCGCCTACCCTTGGGTGGTGGCGGCCGGCGACCGCCTGAAAGCGGTGCTGGGCGACAAGCTGGCGGCCAGCCCTGCGCTGCAAGCCTGGCTCACGCGCGTGGGCGAACGCCCGGCCGTGCAGCGTGGCATGGCGCTGCCGAAAGTCTGACGCGCAGGCTGCTTTGGTGTATGCTGGCGCCATGAACAATGACACCGACATCCAGCTCAGCGGCCCCTTCAAGGCCACCGACGGCTCCGGCCGCGCCCACGACATCAAAGCCATCCGCATTTTCGACGAAGGCTACGGTATTATCGATGTGTATATCGATTTTTCCGCCCCGCTCGAAGCGGGTGCCTACAAGGACAAGACCCTGGTCGGTCAGATCCTGGCGCGCCTGCGCAGTCTCGGCTACGTCGGCCCCGACTTCGGCCATGGCGACCTGGGCCTGCAGGACAAGAAACTGATCGTACTGGAAGCCACGGAAGAATTTTCCACCTTTGCCGCCAGCAAGGGCTGGAAGGATCTGTCGGCCGAATTCGACGACGAATAATTTCCGGCAGCCTCACTGCGCCGCACCCGCTACAGGCCGGTGCGGCGTTTTTCATTCCGGCACGCTTAGATAACGCGCGCTCCAGGCTGCAATCAGATTGGCGACATAGGCCGCATCGTCGCGCCCGGTCAGCAGATGATTGGCGTCATCGAGCGACACAAAGCTTTTCGGATGCTTGGCCGCCGTAAAGATTTCCATTGCATTGGACAGGCTGACCGTATCGTCATGCGGCGCATGCATGACCAGCAGCGCGCGACGCAGGCCGGCAATCTGCTCCTTCAGGCTGTGCGTGCCGGCATCGTCGACAAACTGCTGGCGTATGCGAAACGGCCGCCCCACCAGTTGCACGATGGCTTCGCCTTCGGCGGCGATCTGCTCGAGGTGCCGGCCGAACATGCGCGTCACATACACGGGCGTGCTCGGCGCGGCCAGCGTGACCACAGCAGTCGCTTCCGGTATCTGCCCGGCCGCCGCCAGCACGGCCGAGCCGCCCAGGCTATGGCCGATCAGCAATTGCGGCGCCGCATGGCGCGCGCGCATAAAGGCAGCGGCCGCCACCAGGTCATCGACATTCGAGGAAAAATTGGTGTCGGCAAATTCGCCTTCGCTGGCGCCAATGCCGGTAAAGTCAAAGCGCAGCACCGCGATGTCATGCTCGGTCAGCCCCTGTGCAATGCGCCGCGCCGCCAGCACGTCCTTGCCGCAGGTAAAACAGTGCGCAAACAGCGCATACGCGCGGATCGGCCCATCGGGCGCATCGAGCCGCGCCGCCAGCGTATGGCCATGGGCGCCGGGGAAGTCTTGGCGGGTGGATTTCATGGGTTCGGCAATCGAAGCTGCCGCGTCATGGCGGCGAATCGGGTATTGTAACGCCGGGGGAAGGAAGTGCGTTTTGACGTGGCGCTTGGTTATTTTCACCCCAAAGCACCCCGTCTGACCCTAATGCCGCTAAGTTAAGCTTTTTTCGGTATTGATGTCGCAAGGCGAAAAATGGCGGGCCAAAGACGCGAGACTGAGAAAATGCCGATGCCGATGCCGATGCCGATGCCGATGCCGATGGCGGTGGTGTTGTCGGGTTACGCCCTGCGGGCTAACCCGACCTACGCCTTACCCTCGACATTTTTCAGCCCCGCTTGGCCCGGTGCTCCTGTGCCGGCGTCTGGAGTGTTGTTGACTTTATTGATGTGCTTGTGGCGCCGGGCCGCTAACTTAGCGGCATTAACGTCGACCCCCGCACTTCGTCGTTCGGGTTAAAAACTCGCTCAGCTGAACAAGCCATGCAAATACCACCGCGGCGCCGCGTCTGCGCTGCCGGCCACACGTTCGCGATAGACCCAGTAATGGGCGTGGTCAGTGCCCTCGGCAATAAAATAATCGCGCGCCTGCGACTGGCCCCACCAGCCCGCTTCGATGCGTTCGGCCACCGATACCATACTCAGGGGAGAGCCATAAAACGGCCGGTGCCCGCGCATCAGCAGGGCAATCGGTTCGGCCAGCAGCCAGCCGGGGCGCGGCAGTGCGATCAAGCCTGGCGGCAGCGCCGTACAAGCTGGCTGGCTGACCGGCTTCGATGGCACCGGCAGCCAGCGGTTGGCCGCTTCCGGCCGATAGTCCGCTTGCGGCGCAGCCTGCAACACATTATCAGGCCCCAGGCGCGCCACCAGCAATTCGAGCAGCCGCCGGCGGTCCTGCGCCGTGCCGCCCGGCTCGGGAAACAGGCTGTCGCTGGGCGGCGCCATTGGCAGCACTTGCAGCGCTTCGAGGTGCAAGCCGATCACGGGGGCGTCGAGCACCAGTTGCGCCAGTTTTTCCTTGAGCAGGCGCAGCAGGTGTTCATCGCGCCACACCGCCTCGCCCAAGGCCAGTGTGATGACGGTCGGCGCGCGCGCTAGACGGCCGCGTTCATGGATCAGTTGCAAGGCGATGCGCTCGACCGCCAACTGACGCGCGCACAGCCAGCCCACCATCTGCTGCAGCAAGCGCTGGGCGCCGAACAGCAGCGCCTCGGCGTGTTCCACGCGGTCGAACAGTTCCAGGCTGGCGCGAAAAGCCGGCGGTGCTTCGATCCAGGCAAACAGTTCAGTGACATGGCCATGCGCCTGGTCAAGCAGGTCGAGCAAGGCGCGCCCGCAGCGGCGCTGCAGACCCGGGCGCGGCAACTGGCGTAGCTGGCCCAGTGTGCGGCAGCCGATGCCCTCGAACCAGTCCAGGTAAGGCTGGGCCGGCGGCAGCAAGGCGCACGGCAGGCGATCGAGGCAAGGCGCCAGGCTATCGATGCGCAGCACCCTGCGACGCCGCATACCGGCGCGCGCCAGCAGCCACGCACCGCGCGCCGTCGGCGCGCACGACAGCATGGCCGTATAGCCCAGGGCGCGCAAGCTGGCCTGCATGCGCCGGCACAGCGCACGTACGCCACCAAACAGGCGCAGGCTGGCGCCCACATCGACCAGCAGCGTGGCCTCTTGCGCGCTGGCCACCTGCGGCGAATATTGCAGCAGCGCCAGCGCCACCTCCTGCAAGGCCTGCGCTTCCAGTTCGGGCGAGCGCAGCTGAAAGCGCAACTGCGGCGCCAGCATCAGGGCGCCGGCGCGTCGCATGCCCGGCCGCACGCCAGCCAACTGCGCCAGCTGCGAGGCAGCCAGCACGCGTTCATGCTCAAGCACCACCGTTGGCGTGTCAGCCGACCAGTTCGGGCAGTACACTTCGAGCGGGAGCCGGGGCAGGCACAGGCCGATCCAGAGTCGCATGGCGCAGCAGTAAAGAAGGAGGTTGCAGGGGCAGGAACAGCGGCGCATCGCGCTGCGGTCCCCGGCGTTTGACAAAGCCGATGTGAATCCCGCCGGCAGCCGGGCGCAGCGACAGGCGCAGCGGCGCCGGCGACGCATCGTGTGCGCCACGCAAGGGCCGCAGCAGGCAGAACAGGGTGTTGCCGCCTTGCGCAGCCAGATGCAGCCGGCGCAGGCTGTCGGCGCGCACCTGGCCCTGCCAGAACAGCAGCGCGCCGCAACTGCCGCTGCGCAGGATATTTTCAGCGGCCCACAGCGCATCCTTGCTGCTATCGGTCTTGAGCCACAACAGTTGCGACGGCGACAGCCCCTGCGCCGCCAGTGCCAGTGCCTGCGGCGGATGCGGCGGCTGCAGCAGCACCACCGGCAAGCCCTGTAGTTGCGCCAGGGCCGGTGCCAGCAGCCGCAGTTCGCCGCTGCCCGGCTGCTGCACCAGCAGCTCGACCAGGCTGCCGGTCGGCCAGCCGCCGCCAGGCAGTTGCTGCGACAAGGCAGCAAAGCCGGTTTCAAGGCAGGGCATGGTGCCATGGGCCAGCTGCGATGCACGCCATAAAGAGGGGTGCAAGGCAGCAGGATTCAAGGCGGCCGGCGAGGCCATCATTTCGGAGTGTTGCATAAAAGAATAAGTTCAATATACTGTATAAATATACAGTACTATTTACTCTCCGCTTTTGCAAGGTTTATTTATCAAACTCGCCATCTATTCCATGGCATTGATACCGGGCAAGAGCCGTCAGGAACGCCGGAAAACACCGTCAGGCACACGGATTGCGGTACCATCGGTATGTCGCCAGGCTGACCGGCGCTCTCGAACAAGGAAGATACATTTGACTACTTTGCAACTCATCAGCGCCATTATTTTCGCGCTGGCCCTGATCCATACTTTTACTGCCAAGCTGTTTGAAAAGCTGGCGCACCGCCATCCGCGTCATGCCGGCCTGCTGCATCTGCTCGGTGAAGTGGAGGTGGTATTTGGCTTCTGGGCCTTTATACTGATTATCTGCATGGCGCTGGTGGCGGGTGGCGACAGCGCGATTGCCTACGCTGAATCGCGCCACTACACCGAACCGCTGTTCGTGTTCGTGGTGATGGTGGTGGCCGCTTCGCGGCCTGTGCTTGACGCCGTGCAGCGCCTGTTGAAAGCGGTGGCGCGGCTGATGCCGCTGCGTACCGAGCTGGCGCTGGTATGGTTGGGACTGGCGCTGGTGCCGCTGACCGGCTCGCTCATTACCGAGCCGGCCGCCATGACGCTCGCTGCGCTGATGCTGGCGCCGCAAATCTTTCGCAGCGGTATACCGGAATGGCTAAAATATGGTGCTGCAGGCGTGCTGTTCGTCAATATCTCGATTGGCGGCACGCTTACTTCCTACGCTGCGCCGCCGGTATTGATGGTGGCGTCCGCCTGGCAATGGGACAGCGCCTTTATGGCCAGCCACTTCGGCTGGAAAGCTGCCATTGCCGTGCTGGTCAACGCCACCGGCGCCAGCCTGTTGCTGCGCCCGTATCTGCACAGCAATACGGCCGATATCAAACCCAAGCCCGGCGTGGCCGAACCGGCGCCGGTACCGCTGGCCATCAGCCTGGTGCACCTGGCGGTGCTGGCCAGCGTGGTGCTGCTGGCCCATCATCCGGTGCTGTTCCTCGGCCTGTGCCTGTTTTTCCTCGGCTTTGTGCAAGCGTATGAGCGCCATCAAAATCCGCTGATCCTCAAGGAAGGCTTGCTGGTGGGCTTTTTCCTGGCCGGACTGGTGGTACTGGGCGGCATGCAGCAATGGTGGCTGCAACCGATCGTTTCCAGTTTGAAGCCGCTGGCGCTGTTCTTTGGCGCGCTGGGCCTGACGGCCATTACCGACAATGCCGCCCTCACCTATCTGGGTTCGCTGATTGCCGGCATGACGGACGAGGCCAAATACATGCTGATGGCCGGCGCTGTGGCCGGCGGCGGCCTGACGGTAATTGCCAACGCGCCCAACCCGGCCGGCGTGGCGCTGCTGCGCCGCGGCTTCAAAGATGAGTCGATCGGCGCGCTGGGCCTGCTGGCTGGCGCTGCCCTGCCCACGGCCGTTGCGGCAGCCGCTTTCCTGCTGCTGTAACGTTCAGCGCCGCCGCTGGTGGCGCGCAAAGAAATCGAGCAGCAACCGGCTGGCGTCGGGGCCAGCCCGGTCGTTGAACGGCAAGCTGGCGTCGCCGCCGCTCCAGGCATGTTCCAGCTGCTCGATCTGTATCACCCGCAGCAACACCTCGCCACCTGCCTGATAATCATGCACCGCATAGGCGTGACTGCGCTTGCGGCTGCCTGCCGCGCTGGCCGCCGCGCTGGCCGGCACGTTTTCCACCGTGATCACGGTCTCTGGGGGCATGCGGTTGACATGAATTGCCTGGCGCACCAGCTGCTGCTGGTTGACGGGACGCACCACGCTGTCGGCCTGGCCTTGCAGCAAAATCATCGGCAGACGTGGAAACAGCAGCTGGCGCGCCAGCACTTCCTCGATGGCGCTGTCCACTCGCGCCGGCGCGCCATGCTGCATCACGTTCATGGCCCCCAGCACGCTGTGGCCGGCGCCAAACACCGGGCCCGAATGCAGGCCCACGGCGGCAAACAGCTGCGGATGATTGAGCGCCACCAGATGCGCCATGCCGGCGCCGGCCGACAGACCGCAGATATAGATGCGCGCCGGATCAATCGCATAGCGCGCCGCCACCTGGCCGATGGCGCCGACGATCAGGCCGACATCACCGCCACCGTCCTGGGTCTGGCGGTCATACCATTTCCAGCAGCGCCGCGCATGCGCGCGCAACGACTGCTGCGGATAGAGCACCGCATAGCCCTTGCGCTCGGCCAGCCGGTTCATGCGCGTGCCATCGGCAAACTGGGTGGCGCTCTGTTCGCAGCCATGCAGCATCACCAGCAGAGGCCGGCCGCGGCTGCGCATGGCCTGGCTGGGCGCTTTATCTGGTAAATACAGGAAATACGGCAGGCGCCTGGGCACCTGGCCCAGCTCGGGCAACGGCGCATAGTGGGCAGTGAGCCATTTGCCCGGCGCCGGCGGTGACGCGGATGTGGCAGGAGCAGCCGGCATGCGCACGCGTGGCTTTTCCAAAGGCTTGGTCGTCATCGGCTCGAACAGCACCCTGGCCAGCTTGCTGGCAGTGCGCTGCTGCGCCTTGCCAGCACGCAACAGGCCACGCAGCCATTTGCTGGCCGGCTTTACCATGGCAAGTGTTGCATCAGATACTGGGGTTGCAAGATCAGCATGGGCAGCCTCCTCGGTCGTGCCTATAGATTACCGCATTGCAGCATCGAATCGCACATCCCACAATTTAAAAAAGTGCCCCGGGCACAATTGAGGCAGATCAAACGTGTGATCGGCGAGATGTCTAATCTGAAGACTTCATCTGCGCATCCCCATCAAAGGAGACCACACCATGAGCTATCTGGACCGCGACATTCTGGGCATGTACCGCAACGATAGCGGGCCTGGGCCGGCGCTGATGGGCGCCGACACCTTGATCGGCGACGATGTCTACAACCATAACGATGAGTCGCTGGGCGATATCAAGGAAATCATGCTCGACATGCGCAGTGGCAAGATCGCCTACGCCGTGCTGTCCTTTGGCGGCATGCTGGGCATGGGTGAAAAGCTGTTTGCCGTACCGTGGGAAAAGCTGACACTCGACGTCATCAACAAGCGCTTCCTGCTCGACGCCGACAAGGACCAGCTGAAAACCGCCCCCGGCTTCGACCAGGACAGTTGGCCCGACATGGCCAGCGACGCCTGGAACGACCAGATCAACCAGTTCTACGGCACCACTTCGCGCTATGGCATGGAGCGTTCATCGCTGACAGATGATGATATGGATCGGCGTAGGTCGGATTAGGCCCTTCGGGCCGTAATCCGACAATATTGTTGGCGTCGGCGGTGTTGTCGGATTACGCGGGGCCTCGCCCCGCTAATCCGACCTACCCACACTATCACCGCAACATGGACTCCCATACTTTCTGCAAGCGCTTGGCCGACACCGGCATCGGCGTACGCAGCTCCTGGGCAAACAGCGACACGCGCAGCTCTTCAAGCATCCAGCGGAAATCGACCAGTTTCGGGTCGGTATTCTTGCCGGCCTGGCGGTCCCTGGCCTGGCGCAAGTACGGTGCAGCGGCGCTTTGCCATTCGGCCATCAGCTTGACGTCGCGTGCAGGGTCGGCGCGCATTTTTTCCAGCCGTACATTGATGGCTTTGAGGTAGCGCGGGAAATGCGACAGCTGGGTATACTCGTTTTCGGTCAGGAAACGCTTGTGCACCAGTCCTTGCAGCTGGGCCTGGATATCGGCGGCAGCGGGGCCTGGAATATTCTGCAAGCGCTTGGGCAGGCCGTGAAATTCGGTCAGCACCTGCGACAGCAGACGGGCAATTTCGTTGACCAACAGTACCAGGCGCGACTTGCCTTCGGCCTGGCGCTTGGCAAACGAGGCAGCGTCGTGCGGCAGCGGGTCTTGCAGGCAGGCGATATCGATGGCCTTGTTGATGATCTGCTCGCGCAGCTCTTCCTGCGAGCCCAGCGCCATGAACTGCATGCCCATCTGCTGCAGGCCGGGGATGCTTTTCTCGACAAACTTGATCTGCTCTTTCATTTGCAGCGCAAACAGGCGGCGCAGGCCCACTTTGTGGGTACGCGCCGCCACGGTCGGATCGTCAAATACCTCCAGGTCGCAATGCGTGCCCTTGTCGACCAGCGCCGGGAAACCAATCAAGGTCAGCTTGCCCTGCACAATTTCCAGCAGTTCGGGCAATTCGCCAAAGGTCCAGCCGGTCAGGCCCATATGCTGGGCCACGGTATTGTTGTTGGCAGTCTTGGCTGCCGGTGCAGCAGCTCCCTTGGCGTGCGCGCCAGCGGCTGGCGCGGCTTGCCCCCCCGGTGTTTGCAAGCGTGCCGCCACCTGGCTGCCGGCCACCCTGGCGCCCGGCGTGCCGCCCGAGGCGCCTGATACTTCGGCCAGCTTCTGGAAGCTCTGGCGCGCCTGGCCGCCGAATTCGGCCTGCAGGGTGGCCAGGTTGCGGCCCATATCGAGCTGACGGCCATGCTCGTCGATCACCTTGAAATTCATGAAGTGATGGGCAGGCAGGGTTTCCGGCTTGAAGTCGGTGGTCAGCACGTTGATGGTGATCTGCGTGCGGATATCGAGAATGATGGCGTCGATCAGGTCACCCCGGCCAAACACGCCCGCCTCATGCACGCGCTCGCAGAATCTGGCCGCATAGTCGGGCAGCGGCACGCAGTGGCGGCGCAGCTTTTGCGGCAAGGATTTGAGCAGTAGATGCACTTTTTCCTTGAGCATGCCCGGCACCAGCCATTCGCAGCGTTCGCGCGGCAGCTGGTTGAGGGCATACAGCGGCACGGCCAACGTGACACCGTCGCGCACGCTGCCAGGCTCGAAATGATAGGTCAGGCCCATTTCCAGGCCGGTCACCGACATGGTTTTAGGGAACAGCTCGGTCGTCACCCCAGCCGCTTCATGGCGCATCAACTCGTCGCGGTTCAGGTACAGCAGCTTGGGATTGTCGCGTACCGCATCCTTGTGCCACTTTTCAAACCCGGCGCCATTGCACACATCGGCCGGCAGCAGTTGGTCGTAAAAGGCGGCAATCAGTTCATCGTCGACCAGCACGTCCAGCCGGCGCGACTTGTGTTCGAGGTTTTCAATCTCCTTGATCAGCTTGTGGTTGTGCGCAAAGAACGGCGCGCGCGTATCGAAGTCGCCGCCCACCAGCGCATCGCGGATAAAAATTTCACGCGCTTCGGGCAGGTTGAAATTGCCGTAATTGATGCGGCGCTGGCTGTACACCACCAGCCCGTACAGCGTGGCGCGCTCGGAGGCGGTGACCTGCGCCGAGCGCTTTTCCCAGCGCGGCTCGCCCCACGATTTTTTCAGCAGATGGCCGCCGATTTTTTCCAGCCACTCCGGCTCGATCCGGGCCACGCAGCGCGCATACAGACGCGTGGTGTCGACCAGCTCGGCCGCCATAATCCACTTGCCAGGCTTTTTCAGCAGCGAAGAACCGGGCCAGATATGGAATTTGATGCCGCGTGCGCCCAGGTAGCCGGCGCCCGGTTCGTCCTCGCCCTTGAAGCCGATATTGCCCAGCAAGCCGGTCAGCAAGGCCATATGCAGATTGTCGTAGGTGGCCGGCGCGTCGTTCAGGCGCCAGCCCTGCTCCTTGACGATGGTCAGCAGTTGCGAATGCACATCGCGCCATTCGCGCAGGCGCAGTTGCGACAGGAAATTGCTGCGGCAGTTGTCCTGCAGCTGGCGGTTGGTTTTCTTGTGCTCGATGGCGTTTTCAAACCAGCGCCAGATTTTCAGGTAGCTGAGGAACTCCGACTTTTCATCGGCAAACTTCTTGTGCGCCTCGTCGGCGGCCTGCTGGTGCTCCATCGGCCGGTCGCGCGGGTCCTGCACCGACAAGGCCGAGGCCACGATCAGCACTTCGGTCAGGCTGGCGTTGTCGAGCGCCGCGAGGATCATGCGGCCCACGCGCGGGTCGAGCGGCAGCTTGGCCAGCTTGTTGCCCAAGGGTGTGAGCTTGTTGAAATCGTCTACCGCACCCAGTTCCTGCAGCAGCTGGTAACCGTCGGCAATCGCGCGCGCCAGCGGCGGCTCGATAAACGGGAACGTTTCCACATCCGTCAGGTGCAGCGACTTCATGCGCAAAATAACGGCTGCCAGCGACGAGCGCAGGATTTCCGGCTCGGTAAATTTCGGCCGCTGCAGGAAGTCCTGCTCTTCATACAGGCGGATGCAGACGCCGTCGGCCACGCGACCGCAACGCCCGGCGCGCTGGTTGGCGGCCGACTGCGCAATCGGCTCGACCTGCAATTGCTCCACCTTGTTGCGGTAGCTGTAGCGCTTGACGCGCGCCAGGCCAGCATCGACCACGTAACGGATACCGGGCACGGTCAGCGAGGTTTCGGCCACGTTGGTGGCCAGCACGATGCGGCGTGCATTGCTGACTTTAAATACGCGCTCCTGCTCTTCGGCCGACAGGCGCGCAAACAGCGGCAAAATTTCCACATGCGGCGGATGGTGCTTGCGCAGCGCCTCGGCGCAGTCGCGAATCTCGCGCTCGCCCGGCAGGAACACCAGCACATCGCCCGACCCGAGTCGGCACAGCTCTTCCACGCCGTCGACCACCGCATCCATCAGGTCGCGCTTTTCACGCGCCGCTGCCGTGCGCTGGCCGGGCTTGTCGGCTGAAGCCGCACCGGGCATGGCCACCTGCTCGCGCTCGACCGGGCGATAGCGCACCTCCACCTGGTACAGGCGGCCCGACACTTCGATCACCGGCGCCGGTTTTTCAGGCGTGCCAAAATGGCGCGCAAAGCGCTCGGCATCGATGGTGGCCGAGGTAATAATCACCTTCAGATCGGGCCGGCGCGGCAGCAACTGCTTCAGGTAGCCGAGCAGGAAATCGATATTGAGGCTGCGTTCGTGCGCCTCGTCGATAATGATGGTGTCGTAGTTTTTGAGCAGCGGATCGCTCTGCGTTTCGGTCAACAAGATGCCGTCCGTCATCAGCTTGACCGAGGCGCCGCGCGTCAGGGTGTCGGCAAAGCGCACCTTGAAGCCGACCGTCACGCCCAGCGGCGTGCCCAGTTCCTGCGCAATGCGCTTGGCCGTTGAGGACGCTGCGATACGGCGCGGCTGGGTGTGGCCGATCAAGCCTTTCTGGCCACGGCCCAGTTCCAGGCAGATTTTCGGCAATTGGGTGGTCTTGCCCGAGCCGGTCTCGCCGGAAACGATAATGACCTGATTTTCCGTCAATGCCCTGGCGATTTCCTCGCGCCGGCCCGAGACCGGCAAATCTTCCGGATACGTAATCGGCGGCAACGGGTTGCGGAAGGCGCGCTCGGTCTCGCGCACGGCGCGCGCCGCCTCGCGCTGGGCGCGGCTTTCCGCGCTTTCCGGCTGACGGCCACGCTGGCCGCCGCGCTGGCCGCCAGGCGGCTTGCCCGGGCTGGACGCTGCATCGCGCCGTGTATCACGGGGCGAATCATGCAAATTCGCAACATTAGAAGGAGAAGAAGACTTATTGCTGGCTGAAGACATTGTTTTTTACAGGTATTTTGAGCGCGCACATCGCGCAGGCAATTATAATGCGCCTGATGGAAAACCCTACCCAATTCGTCCAATGGCTGCGCTCCGTCGCGCCCTACATCCACGCCTTTCGCGGCAAGACCTTCGTGGTCGCTTTCCCCGGTGAACTCGTCAGTGCCGGGGCGCTGCAGGTGCTGGCCCATGATCTGTCGCTGCTGCATGCGCTCGATATCAACGTCACCGTAGTCTATGGTTCGCGCCCGCAAGTGGCCGAGCAATTGGCCTTGCGTAACGTCGAAGGCCGTTTTCACAACGGCGTGCGCATTACCGACATTGCTGCGTTGGAATGCGCGAAAGAAGCGGCTGGCGAATTGCGGCTCGATATCGAAGCGGCCTTCAGCCAGGGCCTGCCCAATACGCCGATGTCGCATGCGGCCATCCGCATTATTTCAGGCAACTTCATTACCGCGCGCCCGCTGGGCGTGATCGATGGCGTGGACCTGGAACTAACCGGCATTACGCGCAAGGTCGACGCGGAAACCATCCATTCGATCCTCGGTTCGGATGGCCTGGTGCTGCTCTCGCCGCTCGGTTTTTCGCCGACCGGCGAAGCGTTCAACCTGACCATGGAAGACGTGGCCTGCAGCGCCGCCATTGCCTTGCACGCCGACAAGCTGATCTTCATTACCGAAACGCCGATGATGAGCGATGCTGCCGGGGTGGAAATTCGCGAGCTGTCGTCGCACCAGGCCGAAGCCGTGCTGATGGCCGGCTTCCTGCCCGACGCCACCGCGTTCTACCTGAAACACTGCGTCAAGGCCTGCCATAACGGCGTGGAGCGTTCGCATATCGTGCCCTTCACGATGGACGGCTCGGCCCTGCTGGAACTGTTTACCCACGATGGCGTGGGTACCATGATCAGCCATGAAAACCTGGAAAGCCTGCGCCAGGCCACCATCGAAGACGTCGGCGGCATCATCAAGCTGATCGAACCGCTGGAAGCGGACGGCACGCTGGTCAAGCGCGGGCGCGAACTGATCGAGCGCGAGATCGATTACTTCTCGGTGATCGAGCATGACGG
The DNA here is from genome assembly GCF_009208565.1 of Janthinobacterium aquaticum. Lineage (GTDB taxonomy): Bacteria > Pseudomonadota > Gammaproteobacteria > Burkholderiales > Burkholderiaceae_D > Janthinobacterium. The sequence goes on from NZ_WFLK01000010.1 coordinate 208,812, forward strand.
CGTGATCTTCGGCTGCGCCGCGCTGTACCCGTTCCCGGCGCAGAAAATGGCCGAAATGGCCTGCCTGACCGTCAACCCGGACGTGCAGGCGCAAGGCGATGGCGAGCGCATCCTGAAACACATGGAAAACCGCGCGCGCGCCGCCGGCCTGAACAAGCTGTTCGTGCTGACCACGCGCACCTCGCACTGGTTCCAGAAGCGTGGCTTCATGCCGGCCACCGTCGACGACCTGCCGAAAGACCGCCAGCATATGTACAACTGGCAGCGCAAGTCGCAGGTGCTGATCAAGACCCTGTAAACACCATCTGCAACGCCAACAATATTGTAAGCGGTGTTATCGGATCAATCAGCGAATATCCAGCGGCGCAAACGACTTCACCAGGTCGTCCAGCGCTTTCAACTGCGCCAGGAACGGCTCAAGCTGGTCCAGCGGCAAGGCGCTTGGGCCGTCGCAACGGGCGTTGTCGGGGTCCGGGTGCGATTCCAGGAACAGGCCGGCAATGCCGACGGCCAGGCCGGCGCGGGCCAGATCGGCTACCTGCTGGCGGCGGCCGCCGGAAGCGGCGCCACCGGGGTCGCGCTGCTGCAGGGCGTGCGTGACGTCAAAGATGATCGGCAAATCGTTGCAGGTTTTTTTCATCACGCCAAAGCCCAGCATGTCGACCACCAGGTTGTCGTAGCCGAGGCAGGTGCCGCGATCGCACAGGATCAGCTGGTCGTTGCCGGCCTCATTGAATTTTTCCACGATATTGGCCATCTGGCCCGGACTCAGGAACTGCGGCTTCTTGATGTTGATGACCTTGCCGGTCTTGGCCAGCGCTACCACCAGGTCGGTCTGGCGCGCCAGGAAGGCCGGCAATTGCAATACGTCCACCACCTCGGCCACCTGCTGCGCCTGCCACGGCTCATGCACGTCGGTAATCACCGGCACGCCAAACGCCGCTTTCACGTCCTGGAAAATGCGCATGCCCTCTTCCAGGCCAGGGCCGCGATAGGAATGGATGGACGAGCGGTTGGCCTTGTCAAAGCTGGCCTTGAAGACATACGGGATGCCCAGCTTTTGCGTCACGCGCACATATTCTTCGCAGCTACGCAGGGCCAGATCGCGCGATTCAAGCACGTTGATGCCGCCAAACAGGGTAAAGCTGCCTTCATTACTGACATTGATGTCGTTGACTTTGACTGAGACCATGGGAGCTTCCATATGGGTTAATGACTACTGTTGCAGAAAAGGGCAAGTGAACACTTGCGCGACAAGCCATCTTACTAGCTGGGGCAGCGCGAATCAAATTTGATCTGGCGCAAGCGCCGCGCAGACGGCGCACGCGCTGCCGCGACCGCCGGCCAAAGGCCGTGCGCAAACTGCCTTATAATCACGCTTTATCTTCATCTCGATTCAGGAGCACAGATGGCCCGCACTATCCATTGCGTCAAACTCAACAAGGAAGCCGAAGGACTGGACTTCCCGCCGTACCCGGGCGAACTGGGCAAGAAAATCTATGAATCGGTCTCGAAAGAAGCATGGGCTGCCTGGCTCAAGCATCAGACCATGCTGGTCAATGAAAACCGTTTGAACCTGGCCGATGTGCGCGCGCGCAAATACCTGGCCACGCAGATGGAAAAACATTTCTTCGGCGACGGCGCCGATGCGGCCATGGGCTACGTCCCGCCGGCCGACTAAGGTTTCAGCCTGCCCCAGTGCCCGTGGCCACAGCGCCGCGGGCGCACCCTCCAGCTTTCGCGCCAACTTCAGCACCAACTTTCGCGCTCCCTTCAGCCGTTTCACGGCACGTTCACCTTGTTTCGTCGCAGACCAGTCGCCCTTTGCCAGGCCGGCGCGCATAGTGTGTCCATCGACAACACATTTCAAGGCGAACATCATGACACAGCTCTTCAGCCACACTCCCCTCTACGTCTGGGCGATTCTGGGTTTTCTGGTTTATCGCGGCGTACTGGCCAGCCGCACGCGTGAATTGAGCTTGCGCAAGCTGTGCGTGATTCCGCTGGTGATGCTGGTGTTGTCGCTGACAGGCGTGGTCGGCAGTTTCGGCCTGCATGGCGTGGCGCCCTACGCATGGGCGGTGGGCATGCTGGCTGGCACGGCACTGGCCTGGAAGCTGGGCAACCCGCGCAGCATCACCGCGTTTCCCGGGCGCGGCACGGTGCAGCGCGCCGGCAGCTGGCTGCCTTTGATCCTGATGCTGGCTATTTTTTGCATGAAATATGCGGTGGCCGTCACGCTGGCGGTGGCGCCAGCGCAAGTCCATGCGGCCGGCTTCGTGCTGACGGTCTGCAGCCTGTATGGCGTATTTAGCGGTATCTTTTTCGGTGGCCTGCTGCGCACCGTGCAGGTGTACCGCCAGGCGATGGGCCAGCCGCTGCAGGCAGCGGCCAGCCACTGATTCAGTACGCCAGTTTCTTAACGCCGTCAGCCGTACCCAGCAGGCAGACATTGGCGCCGCGTGCGGCAAACAGGCCCACCGCAATCACGCCGACGATCTGGTTGATCTGCTGCTCGAGCGCTACCGGGTCGGCAATCTGCAGGCCCAGCACGTCGATAATCTCGCCGCCGTTGTCGGTCATAAAAGGCTGGTCGGTGCCGGCCTTCAGGCGCAGGCGCGGCGTGCCGCCCAGCGCAGCGAGCTGGCGCGATACGGCAGCGCGGGCCATCGGCACCACTTCCACCGGCAGCGGGAAGGCGCCCAGCGTGTCAACCAGCTTGGAGCCGTCGGCGATGCAGACAAACTGCTTCGACACCGACGCCACGATCTTCTCGCGCGTCAACGCCGCGCCGCCACCCTTGATCATGGCGCCGCCGGCGTTGATCTCATCGGCGCCATCGATATAGACAGCAATCGACTCCACATCGTTCAGATCGAATACGGCAATGCCGTGGCCGGCCAGGCGCGCCGCCGTCGCTTCGGACGAGGCCACAGTGCCCTTGATGGTGTGCTTGATCTTGGCCAGCTCATCGATAAAAAAATTGGCGGTCGAGCCGGTACCGACGCCGATGATCTCGCCGGCTACAACATAATCGATGGCGGCGCGCGCTACTGCTTGCTTCAGTTCGTCTTGGGTCATGGTGAAAGACAGTATGGTGGGAGTGGAAATGGCGCTATTTTAACGGATCGCCGCGGCCTATGGCCTGTGCAGCAATTCGCTTGCTGCCAAAACAATTTGTCTTAAAGCAATTTTTCACAGGTCAATTTTCAAGATGTAGACTTAATTTATGCGAGAATACACAATTGACAGTTATTACGCTTCAGGAACACCATGACTCACAGTAAACAGGTACTGGTTGTCGATGACAGCCGGGTCTCGCGTTTGATGGCGCATCAATTTATCCTCAGCAAACACGCCGACTGGCAGGTGACTGAAGCGGCAACGGGCGAAGAGGCACTGCAAAAAGTGGCGACCTTCCAGCCTTACCTGATACTGCTTGATGTCAATATGCCCGGCATGGGCGGCCTGGCCGCCGCCGAGCAGCTGCGCGCCCAGTGCCCACAAACCCATATCTTCCTGGTGACGGCCAATGTGCAGAACGCCATCCGCAACCGCGCCGTCGAGCTCGGTGTGGGTTTCATGGAAAAGCCGATTACGGAAACCCGTATTCATCAGTTGATCGACTCGCTGGCAGCCTAGACATGGTCAATCTCACCGAACTGGAAAACGACGCGCTGGTCGAGATCTTCAATATCGGCGTCGGCCATGCGGCCGCGGCCATGAGCGAGATCGTCAATGAAGAAGTCGTCATGTCGGTGCCATCGATCAGCTTCCTGAACCGCACCGACGCTGCAGAACTACTGGGCAGCAAGAAAGATGGCGAACGCATCTGCGGTGTCAGCCAGCACTACGATGGCGCGTTTGCCACCGAAGCCATCCTGATGTTTCCCGAAGATAAAAGCCTGGAGATCGTGCGCCTGATGGTTGGCGACAGCATGCCGCTGCAGGAACTGACGGAAATGGAACAGGAGGCGATGAGCGAGATCGGCAATATCATCCTCAACGCCTGCGTCGGCACGCTGGCCAATCTGTTCGGCAGCGAACTGCACGGCTCGCTGCCCGTCTACCACGTGGGCACCAGCACCGAAATCCTGTCGGTCTTCGGCGAGCAGGGCGAGGATGTGGTGCTGATGCTGCATATTGACTTCGTGCTGGCCAGGCACCAGATCCACGGCTATGTGGCGTTTGTACTCGATCTGTCCGCCCTGCACGACCTGAAGGAACAGGTCGACCGCTATCTGGCCAGGGTCCTGGGACAGGCTTGACCATGCCAGAAGTCCTGCACCGTCTCAGTCTGCTTGAAAGCATCATCGGCGCCATCAACCTGGGCGCCATCGTGCTTGATGAAAACCGCAGCATCGTGCTGTGGAACGGCTGGATGGCGCGCCACTCGGACTGGCCGGCCGCCACCGTACTGGGGCGCGACTTCTTTGAAGTCTTTCCGGAACTGCAGCACAAACGCATCGAATCGGCCATCACCCAGGCGCTGCGCGACAATTTCCAGTCGCTGCTGTCGCAAACGCTGCACAAGTCGCCGTTCCCGCTCTATTCACCCGGTGCAACCGAGAGCGAAGAGCGCATGCAGCAGGCCGTTGCCGTGACGCCGATCAACCTGCCGGGCGTGCCGCGCCATTGCCTGATCCAGATCAATGACGTGACCATCGCCGTCGGGCGTGAAAAGCTGCTGCGCGAGCAGACCCTGGTGTTGCGTTCGCAAACCTTCTCCGACGGTCTCACTGGCGTGGCCAACCGCCGCCAGTTCGATGTCACGATCGAAAAGGAAATGCGGCGCGCCATGCGCACCGGCAACCCGCTGTCGCTGCTGATGATCGATATCGATCATTTCAAGGACTACAACGATCACTACGGCCACCAGCAGGGAGACGCCTGCCTGATACAGGTCACCGCGGAACTGGCGGCCATGCTCAAGCGCCCCACCGACCTGCTGGCGCGCTATGGCGGCGAAGAGTTTGCCGCCATCCTGCCCGACACCAGTCAAGCGCAGGCGCTGCAGATGGGCGAAGCCATACGCCGGCATGCAGCGGGCTTGCGCATCCCGCATGAAAAAACCGGCGACCTGCTCAAGCACATTACCGTGAGCATCGGTGCAGCGACCCAGAATCCGGGCCAGCCACTGGAAATTGCCGCCCTGATCGGCGCGGCCGACCGCGCCCTGTACCTGTCCAAACGCACCGGCCGCAACCGCGTGACGGCGCAGCCAGTCTGAGGCTTCTTCAGCAGTTTTTCCACACCAGATGCAGCCCAGCGTGAGATGGCGCACGCGTGCGCGCACGCCGTCATGATCAACTGGCAGCTATGTGGCCGCTTGCGCCATCCCACCTCAAGGAGTTTCAGCATGAGCACATGGACACTGCAGGAGCTGGCCAAAAAAATGGCCGATATCGACTTTCTGATGTTTACCACGCGCGCCGCCAACGGCCAGGTGGCCGCACGCCCGATGAGCAACAATGAAGATGTCGACTACGACGGCAGCTCGTGGTTCTTTACCTGGGCCGATGCGCATATGGTCGAGGAAATCCGGCGCGACGCGGCAGTCGGCCTGGCTTACCAGGGCAAGGGCGGCCTGTTTGGCGCGCCGCCGCTGTTTATCGCCGTTGAAGGCAATGCCGAACTGATCACCGACCAGTCGCAGTTTGAGCAGCATTGGGACGACAGCATGAACCGCTGGTTCAAGCAAGGCCCTGCCACGCCGGGCATTATCCTGATCAAGGTACAGGCCAGCCGCATCCACTACTGGGATGGCGAAGACGAAGGCGAGCTTACGCTGTAAGCCAGCGCGGCAGCAGTGCAGGGTCGCCCGGCCGACGCAGGAAGCCGGCCAGCGCATCGCGCAAAAACGGCAGGCTGGCCATCATGGCCGGCAAGCCCAGCTGCGTGGCGCCAAAGTAATGCGCAATCAGCTCGCCCTGCTGCTCCATGTTGTAGCTGCTCAAGGGGCGGCCAGGCGCACTGCTGTCATAGCGATAGGCGCGCTGGCGCAAGTAGCCGCCAGTCAGCGCCAGCAGCAGGCCATGCAGCATGCAGCTGTAACCGAGCTGCCACTGCCACACATGCACCATCTCGTGGATGAAGAACAGCTTGCCGCCAGCGCCCTCGCGTGAAAAGTCGTCGCGGTACTGGGCCTGCATGAAGTACATGCTGCCGCGCGGCGTCATGGCCGTGTTGCGGTCCTGCAGATTGAAGGGGAGAAAGGAGCCGCGCACCACGCGCACGCGTGCGTAGTCGACGGCGTCCTGGAAGACGCTGCGCGCCATGGCGATTTCACCGGCGGTGAGCGGGCGGCGCAGCTTTTGCATCAGTCATCCTTTTGTATGGCCAGCGCAAGGCGCGCGGTGAAGTCGGGTCATGCCTGCCGACCGTAAAACGGAGCAGTATCGCCGACATGGCAGCGTTCATGCAAGAGCGCATGGCCAGCCGGACAGCCTGGCATCAGGACACTCGGTGCGCCGCAAAACCGGCAAGGCCCGGTGCCAGATCCTCACGCAAGGTGAGCGCAGGAATATCGTAGTCGCCCGCGTTCTGGGCACGGAACGCAATCGGCGCAGTACTCGACAGCGTATCGAGACGCTGCCCCAGTTGCGCGCACAGCGACGCAAATATAGCTTCGTCCACCTTGCCGCTACGGTACACCACAAACGGTGGCAATACATCAAACCCCGGATAAAACAGGATGCCATGCTGTATCGGGAACAGCAGATCGTCGATGGGGCCATTGATGCCGCGCGCGCTGTAGTGCGACTCCCAGCCGCCGGTGCTTACCATCAGCATGGCGCGCTTGCCGGCCAGGCTGCCTTCGCCGTAGCGGTCGCCCCAGTGGCGGTCGGAATGCTAGCCCACGCCATAGGCAAAGCCGTTGGCATACACGCGGTCCACCCAGCCCTTGAGAATGGCCGGCATTGAAAACCACCATAGCGGGAACTGCAGGATCACGGTATCGGCCCAGCGCAGCTTTTCCTGTTCGAGCACGATATCGGCACTTTGCCGGCCGCCGTCGTAGGCCCGGCGCGAATCGCGCGCTGCGTCGTAACGCTCGTCCGCCGCGCCATCGAGACTATCACCTGCATCGAGCGCGGCTTTCCATTGCATGGCGTAGAGGTCGGAAACCTGCACTGCATGGCCAGCTGCCTTTAAATGACGTACCGCGAAATCCTTCAGTGCGCCGTTGAGCGACAGTGGTTCGGGATGGGCGTGGACGATCAGTATGTTCATGTTGATGCTCCGTCAGGTGAGAAGCACACAGCGTAAGCCGCGCTCAGGTATATTGGAAATGAATTCCCAACATAGCAGGTATTAATATGATTAATCTTCGGCGACTCGACCTGAACCTGCTCGTCACGCTTGATGTGCTGCTGGCCGAGCACAACGTGACGCGTGCAGCACTGCGGCTGAACCTGTCCCAGCCATCGGTCAGCGTGCATCTGGCCAGGCTGCGCGACATCTTTGACGACCCGCTGCTGCTGCCCGGGCCGCGCGGCATGAAACCGACTGCGCGCGGCGAAGCGCTACGCGAGCCGCTGCGCCTGGCGCTTGAAGCGCTAGGTCATGCCGTAGCGCCGGCCAGTGCTTTCGATCCCTCCAGCGCCACGACTACCTGGCGCGTGGCCGCGACCGATTATGGCGAATCGACCATTGTACTGCCCGCACTGGCAGGACTGCGCCAGCTCGCTCCCGGCACACGGCTGGCAGTGTTGGAGCTGGCGCCAGCGCGCATCACTCAACAGGCCGAACAGGGCGATATCGACCTTGCCTTCCACACCAGCGCTGGCGCACCACCGGGCATGCGCCGGCGCGTGCTGTTTGCCGAGCGCTATGTGCTGGCGGGCCGGGTGGATCATCCACACCTGCAGCGCAAACCGACGATCAGGCAATTTTGCGCACTGGAGCATGTGCTCGTGTCCAACAATGGCGGCGGCTTTTATGGCGTGACCGACGAGGCGCTGGCGCAGGCCGGCCTGGCGCGCCGCGTGGCGCTGTCTGTGCCACACTTTCTGTTCATGCTGGCGGCGCTGGCCTCCACAGACCTGGTTGCCATGGTGCCCGAACGCCTGGTACGCGGTAATCGCGCCTTGACTGCCGTTGCACCGCCGATCGAGGTCCAGGGCTATGACATGGCGATGCTGTGGCACGAACGCGTGCACCGCGATGGCGCCCACCAATGGCTGCGCACGCATATCCAGAACGCCGTGGCGCCAGCTGGCTGACTTTGCATAGCCTTGACGCGTAACAAAAAAAAACGACGCCGCAGCGTCGTTTTTTCCACTTATCAGCTTCGCAAGCCGCTGGCCGCCTTGGCGAGCTCGGTAATGCGGTCCCAGTTGCCGGCCGCAATCGCGTCTTTCGGCGTCAGCCACGAGCCGCCCACGCAGGCCACGTTTTTCAGCGCCAGGAATTGCGACGCGGTTTCCTGCGAAATGCCGCCGGTCGGGCAGAACGTCACGTCCGGCAGCGGGCCGTAGATGGCGCTCAGCATACCGACGCCGCCAGCCGGCACGGCCGGGAACAGTTTCAGTTGCTGGAAGCCGTTTTCACGCGCTGCCATCACTTCACCGGGCGTCATCACGCCTGGCAGCAACGGCAGGCCGCTGCTCTTGGCGGCCGCCACCAGTGCCGACGTCAGGCCAGGCGAGACGCCGAACACGGCGCCGGCGTCGCGCGCGGCAACGAATTCTTCAGGACGCGTCAGGGTGCCCACGCCAACGATGGCACCCGGCACTTCGGACATGGCGCGGATCGCTTCCAGGCCGTGTTTGGTGCGCAGCGTTACTTCCAGCACGCGGATACCGCCGGCCACCAGCGCGCGCGCCAGCGGGACTGCATGTTCAGGCTCGTCGATTGCAATCACGGGGATCACGCTCGATGTGCGCATAATTTCCAGTAGTGTCATGGTCATCTCTTATTTCCTTGCCAAAAAGTCTTCATCGGAACCGGGCACAGTATCGCCGACATTCTCACCTTCGTGCAAGGCAACGGTGGTGGGAATCGGCGACGGCAGGCCGAAAGTGGTCGCGCCCTCTTCTGCTGCGCTGACGGTGGAACGGAACATGGAAAACAGCTCGCGGCCCATGCCGATATGGTTCGGCGACAGGTCGGCCGTGACCAGCGACCGCGCCTGCCAGACGTCAAGCGGCACCAGCGCTTCGAGCACGCCGGTAAAGGCGTCGAGACGGATGATATCGCCATCGCGCACCAGGCCCAGCGGACCGCCGGCCAGGATTTCAGGCGACACGTGGATCGCCGACGGCACCTTGCCCGACGCGCCCGACATGCGGCCATCGGTCACCAGCGCCACATGGCGCCCGGCGTCCTGCAGGTTGGCCAGCGCCGGCGTCAGCGCATGCAGTTCCGGCATGCCGTTGGCGCGCGGGCCCTGGAAGCGCAGCACGGCCACGAAATCGCGGTCCAGCTGGCCGGCCTTGTAGGCGGCCATGAAGTCTTCCTGCGAATTGAAGACAATCGCCGGCGCTTCCACCGTGCGGTGCTCAGGCTTGACGGCCGACACCTTCATCACGGCGCGACCCAGATTGCCGGCCACCAGCACCATGCCGCCATCCGGCGCGAATGGATTGCTGGCCGGGCGCAGCACGCTTTCATCGGCGCTGGCGCTCGGTGCGTCTTTCCAGAAGACCTTGCCGTCTTCGCCCAGGAACGGCTCCTTGCAGTGCGCGCGCAGGCCGTGGCCGAGAATGGTGTTGACGTCTTCGTGCAGCAGGCCGGCGTCGAGCAGTTCGCGGATCAGGTAACCAGTACCGCCTGCAGCGTGGAAATGGTTGACGTCGGCGTCGCCGTTCGGATAGATGCGCGTGAGCAACGGCACGATGGCCGACAGCTCATTGAAATCGTTCCAGTCGATCACGATACCGGCCGCCTTGGCAATGGCCACCAGGTGCAGTGTATGGTTGGTCGAGCCACCGGTAGCGAGCAGACCTACCACGGCGTTGACGATGCTTTTCTCATCGACGATATGGCCGACCGGCAGATAGCTGTCGCTTTGCGCGGTGATCACGGCAGCGCGCTGGGCGGCGGCGCGCGTCAATGCATCGCGCAGCGGCGTGTTGGGCGTAATGAAGGCAGCGCCCGGCAGATGCAGGCCCATCACTTCCATCAGCATCTGGTTGCTGTTGGCCGTGCCGTAGAAGGTACAGGTACCGGCGCCGTGATAGGCCTTCGATTCGCCTTCGAGCAGGTCTTCGCGGGTAGCCTTGCCTTGCGCATACAGCTGGCGCACCTTGGCTTTGTCCTTGTTCGACAGGCCCGACGTCATCGGACCGGCCGGCACGAACACGGCTGGCAGATGGCCGAAATGCAGCGCGCCGATCAGCAGGCCCGGCACGATCTTGTCGCACACGCCCAGGTACAGCGCCGAGTCGAACATATTGTGCGACAGGCCGACGGCAGTGGCCATGGCAATCGCGTCGCGCGAAAACAGCGACAGCTCCATGCCCGGCTGGCCTTGCGTCACGCCATCACACATGGCCGGCACGCCGCCGGCAAACTGGGCCACCGCGTCAACTTCGCGCACGGCATCCTTGATAATGGCCGGATAGCCTTCGAACGGCTGGTGCGCCGACAGCATGTCGTTATACGACGAGACAATGGCCACCGATGGTTTCTTGTATTCCTTCAATACCAGCTTGTCATTGGCAGGAAAGGCGGCAAAACCGTGCGCCAGGTTGGTACACGACAGCGCGCCGCGCTGCACGCCCTTGATGCGCGCTGCATCAAGGTGCGTCAGATAGGCGCCGCGCGAGGGCCGGCTGCGCGCGATAATGCGCGCTGTTACGGATTCGACTACTGGGTGCAGCGCCATAATGAGATTCCTTAAAAAAGTATTTCGTGAAATTTTACTACAAAATGGTGGAGCGGAAGCACTCTTGCCAGCGCCAGTGGCTGAAATATCGCCTTGTTTTTTGCGTATTTCAAGGAAAAAATCTGTTTGTCGCCACCTCAGCTGTTCTGCCTCAAGTGCCTTTTAATACGCTAAAAGCGTCATGAAATCCTCACTTTTACCCAGGCCTTCCTCAATACCTGTAGTGAATTTACTTTTTTCTGATGTATGATATTCGCACAACGCACGGCCATCGCTGCAGCCCCGCGGCGAACCGCGCTCCCACATAACCGAGACCTTCATTCCAGCCGAACGCCATGCGCCAGCCCGCCGAACTCACACCAGTCCCTGCCATTACTGCCACCGCCAGCTTCCAGCAACTGCAAGCGCATAGTACCGCCATGCGCGAGGCGCAGCTGCGCCAGCTGTTTGCCGCCAACCCGCAACGCTTTGCACAGATGACGGTCGACGCGGCCGGCCTGCTGCTCGACTATTCGAAAAACCGGCTCGACGCCACCACCATGTCGCTGCTGATGGATCTTGCGCGCGAACGCGGCGTGGAAGCCCAGCGCGAAGCGATGTTCACTGGCGAGAAAATCAATCTTACCGAACATCGCGCCGTTCTGCATACTGCCTTACGCGCACCGCGCGGCAGCAAGCTGGTGGTCGACGGCCAGGATATCGATGCCGACGTGCAGGATGTCCTGCAGCGCGTGAAGGCATTTACCGACAAGGTACGCAATGGCAGCTGGGTAGGCTACACCGGCAAGCCGATCAGCGACGTGGTCAATATCGGTATCGGCGGCTCGGACCTGGGCCCGAAAATGGCCTGCCTGGCGCTGCGCTCCTACGCCAACCCGAACCTGGAAATGCATTTCGTCTCTAACGTGGACGGTCACGACATGGAAGCGACGCTGTCGAAGGTCGATCCGGAAACCACGCTGTTTATCGTGGCCTCGAAAACTTTCGTCACCGCCGAAACCATGCTTAACGCCAATACGGCGCGCGCCTGGTTCCTGCTTGAAGGCGAAGAAAAAGACCTGGCCAAGCATTTTGTGGCCGTCTCGACCAATGCCGCCGCCATCGTCGACTTCGGTATCGATCCGGAAAACATGTTCCCATTCTGGGACTGGGTCGGTGGGCGCTATTCGGTCTGGTCGTCGATCGGCCTGTCGGTCGCGCTGGCGGTCGGCTTTGAATACTTCAGCGACTTCCTGGCCGGCGCGCACGCGATGGACCAGCATTTCCGCAGCGCACCGCTGGAGCAGAACATGCCGGTGGTGCTGGCCATGCTCGGCTTCTGGAACCGCCAGTTCCTCGACTGCAGCTCGGTGTCGATTGCACCGTATCACCAGGACCTGAGCCGCTTCCCGGCCTACCTGCAGCAGCTCGATATGGAAAGTAACGGCAAGCGCGTGACCAAGGACGGCAAGGCCGTCGATGTACCTACCGGCCCGGTCATCTGGGGCGAATGCGGCACCAATGCCCAGCACGCCTACTTCCAGCTGCTGCATCAAGGCACGGACGTGACGCCGATCGATTTTATCGCCGCGCTGCGCGCCACGCACGACCTGCCGGGCCACCATGACGCCCTGCTGGCCAACTGCTTTGCGCAGTCGGAAGCATTTATGACCGGCAAGACCGGTGACGAAGTGCGTCTTGATCTGCAGGCGCAAGGCTTGCCAAGCGACGAAATCGAAGCTTTGGTGCCGCACAAGACCTTCCCCGGCAACCGTCCGAGCAACACCATCGTGATGGATCAGCTGACGCCAGCCACGCTGGGCGCGCTGATCGCGCTGTACGAGCACAAGACCTTTGTGCAAGGCGTGCTGTGGAACGTCAACAGTTTCGATCAGTGGGGGGTGGAACTGGGCAAGGTGCTGGCCAAGAAAATCCAGGGCGAACTGAGCGGCCAGCCGGAACCGGAAAAACACGACAGCTCGACCAACGGCCTGATCGCGCTGGCGCGCGCCGCCAAGTCGGCCTATCAGTAAGGAACGTCATGAGCGAAATCAAGGATATCAGCCAGCAAGCCATGCAGGTGGGCGAATGCCCGCTGTGGCACAGCGAGGAAGCGGCCCTGTACTGGGTCGATATCGACGGACGCGCCGTGCACCGCTACCATCCGGAGAGTGGCGCACGCCAGCAATGGAGCATGCCGACCGAACCGTCGGCGCTGGCGATCAATGCCGGCGGCGGCCTGATCGTGGCGCTGCGCAGCGGCTTTGCGCACCTCGACACCAACACCGGCAGCCTGGCCGAAGTGGCGCCGGCGCCATTCGACATGGCCACCACCCGCTTTAACGACGGCAAGGTTGACCCTGCCGGGCGCTTCTGGGTCGGCACCATCTACGAGCCGCGCACCACGCCGTCGGCGGAAATGTTCGTGCTGGAAAAAGGCCAGGTGCGCAAAGCCTGGTCGGGCGGCATGACAGTCTCGAACGGCCTGGGCTTTTCGCCTGACGGGCGCAGCATGTACCACTCGGACACCACCAGCCACCGCATCGACCGCTTTGATTTCGATGTGGCCAGCGGCGCCATTTCCGAGCCGCATGCATTCCAGCGCTTTTCCACCGACAAGAAAGCCGCCGATTACGGTGGCCGTCCCGACGGCGCCGCCGTCGACAGCGAAGGCAACTACTGGTCGGCAATGTTCGAAGGCGGCAAAATCCTGCGCTTTGCGCCCGATGGGACTTTATTGGGAGAAATTGCGGTGCCAGCGCGCTGCCCGACCATGGTGACCTTCGGCGGCCCGGACCTGCGCACGCTCTATATCACCACCGCCAGCCATAACCGCTCGCCAGAAGAAATCGCCGCCTACCCGCTGACCGGCCATGTGCTGGCGGTGCAGGTGGATGTGGCGGGACAAAAAGAAAACGTTTATCAGGCGTAGGTCGGATTAGGCCCCAAAGGGGCCGTAATCCGACAACTGTGTTGGCAATGATTACGGCCCGCGGCCCAACATTGCTGGCGTCATCGGTGTTGTCGGATTACGGCCCGAAGGGCCTAATCCGACCTACGCCGACCCACGACGATCAGCGTCGACCGGCGCCGCCGCCATTACCTCGCCAGCACCTTGCGAATGGTATCAGCCAGCTCGGCGGCCACGAATTTGGCCACATAGCCATCGGCGCCCACGCCCTTGACGTGGTCTTCGTTGGTCGAGCCGGTCAGCGAGGAGTGGATCACTACCGGAATGGTCGCGAAGCGGCCGTCGTTCTTGATATTGCGCGTCAGCGTAAAACCGTCCATTTCCGGCATTTCCAGGTCGGTCAGCACCAGTGCAACCTTGTCTTTGGCGGTCTTGCCTTCGCTGGCGGCCTGGCTGGAGATGGCCTGCAGGCGATCCCAGGCTTCCTTGCCGGTCTTGGTCATAATGAACGGCACGCCCATCGCTTCCAGGCCTTTTTCGATCAGCGAACGGGCCAGCGACGAATCGTCGGCGGCCAGGATGACCGAACCGGCAGGCAGGCGTACCTGGTCGCCGATGGTGGTCTTGTCCACGTCTGCGTCGCCCGAGGGCAGCACATTGCGCAGGATCTGCTCGACGTCGAGCACCTGTGCCAGACGCGTCTTGTCGGTGTCGCCGTCGAGGCGGGCAATACTGGTGACCAGGCCGCCGCCGACGCTCGATTCGGCCGACAAGACCTGATTCCATTCCAGGCGCACGATCTCATCGACCTCTTCCACCGCAAACGCCTGCGTCGAACGGGCAAATTCGGTCACCATCAGAATTTTCAAGCCATTGCTCTTGCAGCCGACCGCCATCGGCAGGTCGATCACCGGCACGATCTGGCCACGGATATTGACCACGCCCAGCATATGCGGATGCGAGCCGGCCACTGCCGTGATGGCCGGCATTTCCATGATTTCACGCACCTTGAACACATTGATGCCGAACAGCTCGCGGCTGGTCGAATGGTCGCTGGTGCCGAGCTTGAACAGAAACAGTTCGAATTTATTATTGCCCGTCAGGCTCGTGCGTTCATCGACGTCTTGCTGCATTGAATTCATTATTTCCCCTTGAACCATCTTATATGTGAGTCCGCCATACCGCGCGCCACCAATTGATGACTGATGGCTGATGCCAGGCGCGGTGACGTCGGGAGGCGGATTCGGGGCTGGGCCGACGCAGCTGCGCAGAAAAATGCTGGCCAGTTTATGGCTGGCGCATACGGCGGATTATACGGTCAATTTATTTCCTGAAAGTTACTTTCAATCGCCGAAGCGACCGGCGTGCAGTTTTCTTGCCAACCTTGTTGCTACAGCGCAAATCAGACGGGTTTCAATGATTTTTTTGGCAATGAAAATCATGGCTGGCGGTCAACCTTATTGAAAAATAATCAAACGTATCCGGACTGCGCCAAACGCTCTGGCGCGCATATAATGAAGACAGTGGCACGGCCAGACATCATGTAGTAAAATTTCTTGCAATTGGCTGTTCTACGTAGTAAATTTACACCACGAATTTACGGTAGCGTCACACTGCGGCACCACGCGGCGATAAACGACAGGCGGCGCGCCACCGCGCGAGCGCCGTTCAGCACCTTCCCGGCTCCGGCTCCTTTACTTTTGCGACGACACTCATATTATGGCTCTTACCGATTTTGATCTGGTCCTGTTTGGCGGCAGCGGCGATTTGGCAATGCGTAAATTGCTGCCTGCGATGTATGCGCGCGATGTGGCAAACGACTTGCCGCCGACGGCGCGCATCATCTGCGTAGGCCGCCAGGACAGCGGCCAGGACGCCTTCCTGAAAATGGTGGAAACCAATTCCCGCCCGCATATCAAGGCCAGCACCATGAACGCGGCCACCTGGAGCAAGTTTTGCGCGCGCATCGTCTATGTGTCGCTCAACGCCAGCGATGCCAACACCTATGCGCCGCTGGTCGAGGCACTGCGCGACCCTGAACTGACGCGCGTGTACTACCTGGCCACGCCGCCGCACCTGTTTGCGCTGATCTGCGACAACCTCGAAGAAAACGGCCTGGTCACGCCCAATTCGCGCGTGGTGCTGGAAAAGCCGCTGGGCCGCGACCTGGCCAGCGCCAAGCAGATCAATGCCGAAGTGGGCAAGGTCTTCCAGGAATCGCAGATCTACCGCATCGACCATTACCTGGGCAAGGAAACCGTGCAGAACCTGATGGCCTTGCGCTTCGGCAATATCCTGTTCGAGCCGCTGTGGCGCCGTGAATGGATTTCCGATGTGCAGATCACGATTGCCGAAAAGCTGGGCGTGGGCAACCGCATGGGTTACTACGACACCTCGGGCGCGCTGCGCGACATGCTGCAGAACCATCTGCTGCAACTGCTGTGTATCGTGGCCATGGAGCCGCCAACGTCGATCGCACCGGACGCCGTGCGCGATGAAAAGCTGCAGGTGCTGCGCTCGCTGAAAAAATTCACGCCGACCACGCTGGCGCAAAACATCGTGCGCGGCCAGTACCGCGCCGGCCATGTCGACGGCGCCACCGTGCCGAGCTACCGCGACGAACCCGATGCGCCGCAGCATTCGCGCACCGAAACGTTTGTTGCCATGAAAGCCGAGATCGATACCTGGCGCTGGGCCGGCGTGCCGTTCTACCTGCGTACCGGCAAGCGCATGGCCGACAGCCTGGCCGAGATCGTGGTGCGCTTCAAGCAGATTCCGCATTCGATCTTCAACCAGCCGACCTCGAGCTTCCAGCCGAACTGCCTGGTGATCCGTTTGCAGCCGGACGAAGGCCTGAGCCTGAACCTGATGGCCAAGACGCCGGGCGAAGGCATGCGTTTGAAACCGGCCGAACTGGAACTGGACTTCCGCGAATCGTTCAAGACGCCGCGCATGGACGCCTACGAGCGCTTGCTGCTCGACGTACTGCGCGGCCAGCTGACGCTGTTCATGCGCGGCGACGAATTGGAAGCGGCGTGGGAATGGGTCGAGCCGATCCTGGAAAACTGGGAACAGAACGACAACGCGCCGATTCCGTACACGGCCGGCACCTGGGGCCCTGCGGCAGCGAGCGCACTGATCGGCCGCGACGGCTTGCAGTGGCGCGAAGAAGCTTTGCCTGAAGACTAAGCAATGCTGCTAGACTCGATCCGCACCCAGCTCGACTCGCTCTCGAAGTCCGAGAAAAAAGTCGCGCTGGCGGTGCTTGACCAGCCGAACCAGACGGTCAGCGGTAACATCACGGCGCTGGCCAAGGCGGCGCAGGTGTCCGAGCCGACCGTGGTGCGGTTTTGCCGCACGCTGGGCTACGACGGCTGGCACGAGTTCAAGCTGCGCCTGGCGCAAGGTCTGGCGCTGGCCATGCCGGGCGCCAACGAGCAGCCGGCGCAGGACGACCTGGCGGCCGACCTGGTCAACAAGATCTGCAGCCGCTCGATCAATACCCTGCTCGACCTGCGCAACAACCTGAACCCGGAAGCGATCCAGCGCGCGCTCGATATCCTGTCGCGCGCCAGCAAGATCGAGTTCTACGGCCAGGGCACCTCGGGCATCGTGGCGGCCGATGCGCAGCATAAATTCTTCCGCTCGGGTGTGCCCACGGTCGCCTACAGCGACCCGAATATCCACAGCATTGCCGCCGCCCTGCTGCGCGGCGGCGACGCGCTGGTGGCCATCTCGCAGCGCGGCAACAGCCCGGCGCTGGTGCGCTCGGTCAAACTGGCGCGCCGTGGCGGCGCCGATGTGATCGTGCTGGCGCCATCGGGCACGCCGCTGGCCGAACTGGCCACGGTGCTGATCCCGATCGACCTGATCTTCAACACCGACCCGTACACGCCGATCTCGGCGCGCCTGGCCTATCTGGTGGTGATCGATGTGCTGGCGGTCGGCCTGGCGCTGCAGCGCGGCCCCGAATTTCGCAAGAAAATGCAGAACGCGCAGAAGGCGCTACAGGAATTCGACATGCAATTCGATTCATTCATCGGCTAAGCAGGCAAACGGCGCATGTGCTACAGTGCGGGCATTATTTGCCGCATTCACAACTTTGCGCCATGCCCAACCGTTCTGCCCAGCGCATTCAACTGCTCAACACCCATGTACCCGGCCTCGATGAAATACTCGGTGGCGGCTTTCCTGCGCATAGTCTCTATCTGATCCAGGGCCTGGCCGGCAGCGGCAAGACCACGCTGGCCTGCCAGATTGCTTTCGAGCATGCGCACCAGGGCAAAAAGGTGCTGATCCTGACGCTGATCGCCGAAACCCACGGCAAGATGCTCAATCATCTGAGCAACTTCTCGTTTTTCGACGAAAGCCTGGTGGGCGAGCGCATCAGCTTTATCGGCGCCTACAGCGACCTGCTCAAGGGCGGGTTGCGCGAACTGCTCAAATCGATTGCCGCCACGCTGGCCGAGCAACGACCGGACATCATGATCATCGACGGCTTTCGCACCGTGCGCGAAGCCAAGCCGTCGGACCTGGCCTTGTCCGAATTCATGCTGTCCTTGAATTCGCTGGTCTCGACCATGGCCTGTACCACCTTCCTGCTCTCGCCTACCGAGGGCAATGTGGCCGATTCGGAAAACACGCTGGTCGACGGTCTGATCGAGCTGGGCCAGTATGAACGCGGTCTGCAGCTGATCCGTGAAATCAAGGTTTTCAAGCTGCGCGGCAGCAAGCATCTGCTGGGCCGCCACGTGTTTGAAGTGGGCGAAGACGGCATTGCCGTCTATCCGCGCCTGGAAGCGGTCAGCAGCACCTCGGCCGCCATGCCGCCGGTATCGCGCGAGCGCCTCGGTTTTGGCATTGCCGGCTGGGACCACCTGACCAATGGCGGCGTAGCCAAGGGCTCGACCACCGCGCTGCTGGGCAACCCGGGCGTGGGCAAGACCCTGATGGGGCTGCATTTTATCCACGAGGGTTTGCAGCGCGGTGAAACGGCGCTGATCGTCGGCTTTCACGAGTCGCCGCAGCAGATGCTGGAAAAGGCGCGCAATGTCGGCCTGGAACTGCAATCGTACTTTGACAGCGGCGCGCTGCAAATTATCTGGCATCCGCCGCTCGAAGTGCTGGTCGACAGCCTGGCGCGCGACGTGCTGGAAAACATTGCGGCACGCAAGGTCACGCGCATGCTGCTCGATGGTCTCGACGGGCTGAGCGACATCGTGCTGCACGAAGGGCGTTCGCGCGCCTTCCTGTCGGCCTTTGTCAACCGATTGCGCGTGCTCAACGTGACCACCTTCCTGACGCAGGAGCTGCCTTACTTCGGCAACGCTCACGTGCAGAACGAAACGGCGGCGTCGGTGCTGTTTGAAAATATCATTCTGCTGCGCTACGTCAACGTCGATGGCATCAACCTGCGCCAGATCGGCGTGCTCAAACTGCGTGAAAACGGCTATAACGCAGCCAATCATGTGCTGCTGATCTCCAGTCAGGGCATGAGCATCGACGGCCCGGCGCCGCCGACCGTGCTGCCGGCCTTTAACGGATAGTGGGCGGGCATGATCGACCACTCAGTCCCTGTCGACGGCAATCCCGATGGCAAGCTCATCTTGGTAGTTGACGATGAGTTCGACCTGCTGTCGGCCTATACCATGCTGTTCGAGCTCAAAGGCTTTCGTGTGCGTACCGCCGGCAACGGCGCCGAGGCGCTGGCGGCGGCACGGCGCGAGCCGCCTGACCTGGTGGTGTCCGACTTCATGATGCCGGTGATGAACGGCGGCGAGCTGTGCCTGGCATGGCGTGCCGATCCGGCGCTGCAGGCAATTCCGTTCATCCTGTCGAGCGCAGGCATTATCCCGGGCGAAGTGCAGCCGGTATACGACAGCTTCTTTCGCAAGCCGGTGTCGTTCGATGTGCTGCTGGCTGAAATCGACAAGCTGCTGGCACGCCAGCCATAGAGCTGGCCATAATTGTCATGCTGACCACGGCGGGTTGAGGGTAAAATAAACCCGCAAACAAACCCTTATCAGATTGGCAGCGCACATGAACCAGCTCGAACAACTCAAGCAATACACCACCGTCGTAGCCGATACCGGCGACTTCCAGGCCATCGAACAGTACACCCCGCGCGACGCCACCACCAATCCTTCGCTGATCTTGAAAGCGGTGCAGAAGGCCGAATACAAGCCGCTGCTGGAAAAGGCCGTGCGCGACCATCCGAACGCCAACAATGGCGAAATCATCGACCGCCTCCTGATCGCCTTTGGCGAGAAAATCCTGGAAACCATCCCCGGGCGCGTGTCGACCGAAGTCGATGCACGCCTGTCGTTCGATACCGAAGGCACGGTAGCCAAGGGCCGCGACCTGATCGCGCTGTACTCGAACGCCGGCATTAGCCGCGAACGCGTGCTGATCAAGATCGCCTCGACCTGGGAAGGCATCCGCGCCGCGCAGATCCTGGAAAAAGAAGGCATCCGCTGCAACATGACGCTGCTGTTTTCGTTGGCCCAGGCGATTGCCTGCGCCGAAGCCGGTGCGCAGCTCATTTCGCCGTTTGTCGGCCGCATCTATGACTGGTACAAAAAATCGACCGGCATCGACTACGTCGGCGCGGAAGACCCGGGCGTGCAGTCGGTCAAGCGCATCTACAACTACTACCGCAAGTTCGGCTACAAGACCGAGGTGATGGGCGCAAGCTTCCGCAATACCTCGCAGATCATCGAACTGGCCGGCTGCGACCTGCTCACCATCAGCCCGGACCTGTTGCAAAAGCTGGCCGACACCGATGCACCGCTGGAACGCAAGCTGAGCGCCGACGCCGCCCCCGGCAGCAATATCGTGCAGATGACGCTCGATGAAAAAGCCTTCCGCTTCATGATGAACGAAGACGCGATGGCCACCGAAAAGCTGGCCGAAGGCATCCGCGCCTTCTGCGTCGATTCGGGCAAGCTCAAGCAGATGATTTCTGCGCTGCGCTGATAGGTTCGCGTGCGATTACGCGGCTTTGGCGCTGGTTTGACGCCGTGGGTGGTGTCGGATTACGCCCTGCGGGCTAATCCGACCTTGTATTATTCCTCTCATGCGGTTGATGGTGTTGCGAACAACATTAACCGCTGTCAAAATTCTTGGTAGGCATATCAAGACCGGGTAACTGGATGCTGTATCCGCCCTTAGGCT
>NZ_WFLK01000011.1 GCF_009208565.1 Janthinobacterium aquaticum
CTGGGCGCCATGGCGGGCCGCCTGAAGCAGGACGGCGCCTTTGTGGCACGCAGCACGGGCGCGGCGGCCGCGCCCGTAGCGGACGGCGACGCGTGGGAAGTGGGCGCGTCGGCGGGCGCCTGGGCTAGGCGCTACCGCGAAGGCGCCAGGAAGGCGGAAAGACCGCTACTCTATCTGTGCAACCCCGTCTCGCTCCCGGCCCTGCGCGGTGTGCTGGTCGACTCCGGCGAGCGCGGCATCGTCTGCAATGATGCGGAAACGCAAGCCTCGCGCTGGCCGAAAGGCGTGCAGCCGAGCCTGCCCGCCTGGCTGGCGGCCCAGCACAATTGCACGCCCTTCGATCCCGCGACGGCCGGGGAAGTGCGTGCCATCCTGCGCGTGGCGCTGGAAACGCTGTATGTGCAGCAGCAGCCAGGTTATTTCTACCTGGCCACGCATGATGAAGAGGCGGTGGCGGCGCCCCTGTCGGCCGACGATGCAGCCGCGGCCGGCCTGGGCATGTACCGCTTGCCGTCGCCGGGCCATGCGCCATACCGGGTGCGCTTGTGCGGGGCAGGGCGGATGCTGGCCGTCGTCGCCGATGCCGCCCGCCTGCTGCAGGAAGACTGGGATATTGCCGCGCAAGTGTGGAGTTGTCCCAGCTATACGCGCCTGGCGCGCGATGCCCAGTCTGCCGAGCAGCAGAACCTGCGCCACCCACGCGCCGTCCCGAAACTGGCCCATGTGCGGCGTTGCCTCGACGACAGCACCACGCCCCTCATCGCTGTCACCGGTTATGGGCAGCACATTGCGGGCCAGATCGGCGGCTATGTGCGCGGGCGTTTCATCGCCGTCGGCGCCGATGCCGGGAGGGAAGTCACCGCGCCGTGGCTGGCCGTCACCGCGCTGAAAGCCCTGGCCGACAACGGTGCGCTGCCGGCGCAGTTCATCGATGACGCGCTGCGGCGCTATGCCTTGCTCTAGGCGCCGCGCGCTGCCTCGGCGGCGCGCACGAGGGCGGCGCTGAAGTCGCGCTGCTGGCCGCCGTCAAATTGTGCGAGGAACAGGTCGGCTACCGTGGACTGGTAGACGGCCCACATTTGCCTGCGCAGGATTTTTCCGTCTTCCGTGATGGAGACAAAGGCGGCGCGCCCGTCTTCCATCGAACGCGTGCGCGTCACCAGGCGGTCGGTTTCCAGCTTGTCCACCAGGCGCGTGAGGTTGTAGCGTTCGATGGCCAGCGCGTCGGCCAGTTCGTGCATGCGGCGCGAACCGTCCTGGCCGCTTTCCAGGCCCCACAGTACGTCATACCACGCATACACGGGCAGGTCGGCCGCCGCCAGGCGACGTTCAATCTCCCGGATCATCACACGGTGCGTGCGTACGAACGAAAACCACAGGTCGGGCGCGGATGCCGATCCAGTTTCAGGCGCAGTTTCAGACATCGGTATTCCTCCAAATCGATCACAGTTGCAAATGCAATTATAGCGCTATACAATGGCCGATGTAACGATTGCAAATGCAACTATTGTATTTGCAATCGATCACGACGATGTATGCCCACCCTCAGGAGACTGCCATGACCCCACCCTTCGCCATAACCGATATCGATCCGCAGGAAACACAAGAATGGCTGGACGCGATGCACGCCGTCACCGCCGTGGAAGGTCGGCGGCGCACCCATTACCTGATCGACCAGCTCGTCGATTCCGATGCGGCGCAGTACGGCGGCATGCCCGGCCGCGTCACCACCGCCTATACCAACAGCATCTCCACGGCGCGCCAGCCCGCCTATCCGGGCGACCTGGCCATCGAGCGCCGCCTGAACGCCTACATCCGCTGGAACGCCATGGTGATGGTGCTGCGCGCGGCAAAACACTCGAACGTGGGAGGCCACATCGCCACCTACCAGTCAGCGGCCGTGCTGTACGACGTAGGATTCAGCCATTTCTTCCGCGGCCAAACCGAGCAGTTCGCCGGCGACCTGGTCTACATCCAGGGCCATTCCGCACCCGGCATCTATGGCCGCGCCTACCTGGAAGGGCGCATCTCGGAAGCACAGCTGGACAATTACCGCCGCGAAGCAGGCCGCGAGGGTCTGTCTTCCTACCCGCACCCCCGCCTGATGCCCGATTTCTGGCAATTTCCCACGGTATCGATGGGACTGGGGCCGCTGACCGCCGCCTACCAGGCCCGTTTCATGCGCTACCTCGAGTATCGCGACTTGAAACCGCATCAGGGCCGCAAGGTGTGGGCTTTCCTCGGCGATGGCGAGATGGACCAGCCGGAATCGTTGGCCGCCATTTCCCTGGGCGGCCGCGAGCGCCTGGACAACCTGATTTTCGTGGTGAACTGCAACCTGCAGCGCCTCGACGGTCCCGTGCGCGGTAACAGCAAGGTCATCCAGGAGCTGGAAGGCAATTTCCGCGCGGCGGGCTGGCATGTCATCAAGGTCATCTGGGGTAGCGGCTGGGACGCTTTGCTGCAAAGCGACACGAGCGGCTTGTTGCGCCAGCGCATGATGGAATGCGTGGACGGCGATTACCAGACCTTCAAATCGCATAACGGCGCGTATGTGCGCGAGCATTTCTTCGGCAAGTACCCGGAACTACTGGCAATGGTGGCGCACATGACGGATGACGATCTCTGGCAGTTGACGCGCGGCGGACACGACCCAGAGAAAGTCCATGCAGCCTATGCGGAAGCCGTGCGCACGACGGGCCGTCCCACCGTGATCCTGGCAAAGACCGTCAAGGGCTTCGGCATGGGCGAGGCGGGCGAAGGGCAGAATATCAACCACCAGCTGAAAAAGATGAGCGCTGACGCCGTGCGCGCCTTCCGCGACCGCTTCGCGCTGCCCGTCAGCGACGCGCAACTGGAAGAGATGCCCTATTTGAAGCCGGCGCCGGACAGCGAGGAAGGGCGCTACTTCGCTGCGCGCCGGGCCCAGCTGGGCGGTTATATTCCGGCCCGCGTCGGCAAGGTGGCTCCCTTGGCAATACCGGCGCTGTCCGCATTCGCCACCCAGCTCAAGGACAGCGGTGAGCGTGCCTCGTCGACGACGATGGCCTTCGTGCGCATTCTTGGCACGCTGCTGAAAGATCCCGCCTTGAGCAAGGTCATCGTGCCCATCGTGCCGGACGAATCGCGTACCTTCGGCATGGAAGGGTTGTTCCGCCAGATCGGCATCCATTCCTACCTGGGCCAGCTGTACACGCCTCAGGATGCGGGCCAGCTCAGCTATTACAAGGAAGCGAAGGATGGGCAGATCTTGCAGGAGGGAATCAACGAATCTGGCGCGATTGCCTCCTGGATCGCCGCCGGCACGTCCTACAGCAATCATGGCCTGGCCACGATCCCGTTCTACATCTTCTATTCGATGTTCGGTTTGCAACGCGTAGGCGACCTGGCGTGGGCTGCGGCCGATGCCCGCACGCGGGGCTTCCTGCTGGGTGCCACTTCGGGACGCACAACGCTGATGGGGGAGGGCTTGCAGCATGACGATGGCCACAGCCACGTGCTGTCGTCCGTGATTCCCAACTGCATCTCCTACGATCCCACCTATGCCTATGAGCTGGCCGTGATCATCCACGACGGCATGCGCCGCATGTTTACCGAGCAGGAAGATATTTTTTACTACATCACCTTGCTCAACGAAAATTATCCGCACCCGGCCATGCCAGAGGGGGCCGAAGCGGGCATCCTGAAGGGCCTGTACCTGCTGCAGGCAAGCCCGGAAGGCGCCGCGCCGCGCGTGCAGCTGATGGGCAGCGGTTCCATTCTGCGCGAAGTGCTTGCCGCCAGCGTGCTGCTGCAGCAAGATTTCGGCGTGGCGGCCGATGTGTGGAGCGCCACCAGCCTGACGGAATTACGGCGTGACGGCCTGGCCGCGCAGCGCTGGAACATGCTGCACCCGGACAGCGCGCCCCGCGTGCCGTACATCGAGCAATGCCTGGATGGCCGGCAAGGGCCACTGGTGGTGGCAACCGACTACATGAAAATCGTCGGCGACCAGATCCGCCCCTTCGTGCTTGACCGGCGCCTCATCACCCTGGGCACGGATGGCTTTGGCCGCTCCGACACGCGTGAATCGCTGCGTATTTTCTTTGAAGTGGACCGCCATTTCATCGTGCTGGCGGCGCTGACGGCGCTGGCGGATGCAGGGCAGGTGCAGCGCAGCAAGGTCGGCGAGGCTATTGCCAAATATGGCATCGATGTGGAAAAACTCGACCCCGCGTCCGTCTGAACTTTTAAGGAGCCCACCATGAAACTGTATTACGCAACGGGAACGTGTTCCTTGTCTCCGCACATCGTGGCCATCGAGGCGGGCATCGCGCTGGCGCTCGAACGCGTCGATATCCGCAAGATCCCCCGCGTCACGGAAACGGGCGCCGATTATGCGCGTATCAATCCGAATCTGTACGTGCCCGCGCTGGAACTCGACGACGGCACCATCTTGCTCGAAGGCACGGCCATCGTGCAATACCTGGCCGATCTGGCGCCGGACAGCGGCCTGGCGCCGCCGCCCGGCACGCTGGCGCGCGTGCAGTTGCAGTCGTGGCTGGGTTTCATTGCCACCGAGCTGCACAAGGTGTTCAGCCCATGGCTGTTTCATCCGGAATACGGCACGCAGGCGCAGGACGTAGCCCGTTCGCGCCTGGCTGCGCGGCTCGACTATGTGGAACGGCAACTGGCGGCCGGTGGGCCGTACCTGCTGGGTGCGCGCTACTCCATTGCGGACGCCTATCTATATACCATCCTCAGCTGGTCGGCGCCCACCGGGGTGGATCTTTCGGCCTTCCCGCAAGTGAGGAATCTGATCGATCGCGTCGGCGCACGCCCCGCTGTGCATCAGGCATTGCGCATGGAGGGCGGGCGGCAAGTAGGCTGAGCGGGGGCCGCCGAACTCGGAGGAAATAGTTTCAGCCCGCTCCCGCAGCGGGCTTTTTTTGTACTTCACGGTTTTTCGGGAGGGCCTTTTAAAGACAAGAAAGCGGAAGAGACGAGTGCGACCAACAACAAACAGACGGCCTTTGATTCTTAACTGTTTTAGCTATTTTACATAATATAAATTATGCGAAGTTTTATCTGAAATGGAAAAATTCTCATTTTTGCCAATAAGCCATTCGCATATGCGATTTTGCCGCTTCAACCAAACGGCCAGCCATGCCAGCATTACCGCTTGCCTGGCTGGCCCGTTTCCACCAGCTTTTCATCGACTGTTGCCCGAGCTTACGCCTGCTGCGCACTGCGCAAGGTTTTTGCTGCCGCCACCATATTGGCCAGCGCCGGAATCACCTCCTGCCAGCCGCGCGTTTTCAGGCCGCAGTCAGGGTTGACCCACAGGCGCTCTGGCGGGATGCGCTCTGCGGCTTTTTGCATCAGCTGCACGATCTGTTGCTGGCTCGGGATATTTGGCGAGTGGATGTCGTAGACGCCGGGGCCGATCTGGTTCGGGTAGTTGAAGCTGTCGAAGGCGTCCAGCAGCTCCATGTCGGAGCGCGAGGTTTCGATGGTGATCACGTCGGCGTCCATGCCGGCGATGTCGGCGATGATGTCGTTGAACTCCGAATAGCACATATGGGTGTGGATCTGGGTCTCGTCGGCCACGCCGTTGGCGGTAATACGGAACGATTCGATGGCCCAGTGCAGGTATTGTGCCCATTGGGCTTTGCGCAGCGGCAAGCCTTCGCGCAGTGCCGCTTCGTCGATCTGGATGATGCGGATGCCGGCTTGTTCCAGGTCAAGCACTTCGGCGCGGATCGCCAGGGCCAGTTGATAGCATGACACCGAGCGCGGCTGGTCGTCGCGTACAAACGACCAGTTCAGGATGGTGACCGGGCCGGTCAGCATGCCTTTCATCGGTTTGGCGGTCAGCGATTGCGCATAGGTGCTCCATTCGACTGTCATGGCGCGTGGCCGGCTGATGTCGCCAAACAGGATGGGCGGCTTGACGCAGCGTGAGCCGTATGACTGGACCCAGCCGAACTGGCTGAAGGCGTAGCCGTCGAGCTGCTCGCCAAAATACTCGACCATGTCGTTGCGTTCGGCTTCGCCATGCACCAGCACATCGAGGCCCAGGGCTTCCTGTTCAGTGACGCAACGGGCAATTTCCGCCTGCATCAGTTGCCTGTAGGCCGCTTCGTCGAGCGCGCCGCTGCGCAACTGGCTGCGCGCCTGGCGGATGTGCGCCGTTTGCGGGAACGAGCCGATGGTGGTGGTCGGATACGCCGGCAGGTTCAGCAGCGCAGCCTGCTTGATGGCGCGCTCGGCATAGTTGCCGGTGCGCTGGCCCAGACTTGCTTCGATACCTTCGACGGCCGCCTTGAGCTGCTGGTTATGCACGCGCGGCGACTGGCGGCGCGCATTGATGGCGGCCTGGTTGGCGTCAAGCGCGGCCTGGACCGAGGCGCGGCCATGGTTCAGGGCACTGGCCAGCAGCTGGACTTCGTCGAGTTTCTGGCGCGCAAAGGCCAGCCAGGACAGGATTTCCGGGTCCAGCTTTTGCTCGCTGGCCAGGTCGACCGGCACGTGCAGCAACGAGCACGATGGCGCGATCCACAGGCGCGACTGCAGCTGGGCATGGATGGGTTCGAGCCAGTCCAGCGTGGCGTTCAGGTCGGCTTTCCAGATATTGCGTCCGTTGACTACCCCCAGCGACAGCACGCTCGACGCTGGCAGCGCGGCGATGACCTGCCCTGCTTCGTCGCGGGCGTTGATGGCGTCCAAGTGCAGGCCCTGCACTGGCAGGCTGCAGGCCAGCGGCAGGTTGTCTTGCAACTGGCCGAAATATGTTGCCAGCAGCAGCTTGGCATGGCCGCCCTGGCCCAGTGCTTCGTAGGCGGTGCGCAGGGCTTGCTGCCAGGCGCTGTCGAGTTCGGTTACCAGGATGGGTTCGTCGATCTGCACCCACTCCACGCCCTGCCCGGCCAGTTGCTGCAGCAGCTGCACATAGACCGGCAGCAGGCGGCTTAACAGGGACAGCTTATCGGAATCGTCCTTGGCCTTGCCCAGCCACAGATAAGTAACCGGGCCGATCAGCACCGGTTTGGCTTTGACGCCCAGCTGACGGGCCTGGGCCAACTGGGCCAGCAGGCGCGTGCTGTCGAGCTTGAACTGGGTTTCGGCGGAAAATTCGGGAACGATATAGTGATAATTGGTGTCAAACCATTTGGTCATTTCGCCGGCATGCACGCAGCTGCAATCGCTGTCGCTGGCCGAACGGCCGCGGGCCACGCGGAAATAGTTGTCCAGCGCTTCGCCGGCCAGGTCGCGCACGCGCTCGGGCAAGTTGCCCAGCGTAAAGCTCAGATCCAGCACCTGGTCGTAGAAAGAAAAGTCGCCCACCGGCACCAGGTCGAGCGCGCTTTGATCCTGCCAGTTGCACTGGCGCAGTTCGGCGCCCTGGCCTTCCAGTTGGGCCAGCGAACTCTGGCCTTTCCAGTACTCTTCCAGAGCAAATTTCAGTTCGCGTTTGGCGCCGATGCGCGGATATCCCAGATTATGTGTGATTGCCATGGCCTGCTCCTTGTTGATGAAGTTGCCATGATAGTCAGTTCAATCCATAAAAAATAATGGTAAAATCTGATGCATCCATTATTTATATTTATAAGAACATGCTTGAACGTATACATTTGTCCGTTTTGCGCGAAGTCGACCGCCTCGGTTCCCTGACGGCCGCCGCTGAAGCGCTGTTTCTGACCCAGCCCGCGCTCAGTCATACGGTCAAGAAACTCGAACAACAAATGGGCACGCCGGTCTGGCTGCGCGAGGGCCGGCAATTGCGACTGACGCAAGCCGGGCAATTCCTGCTGTCGGTGGCCAACCGCGTGCTGCCGCAACTGGAAAACGCGGAAAACGTGCTGGAACAGTATCGCGACGGACAACGCGGCGTGCTGCGCATCGGCATGGAGTGCCACCCGTGCTACCAGTGGCTGCTGCGCGTGGTGTCGCCCTACCTGGCGCGCTGGAGCGATGTGGATGTCGATGTGAAGCAAAAATTCCAGTTTGGCGGTATCGGCGCGTTGATCAATTACGAGATCGATATGCTGGTCACGCCTGACCCGCTGCCGAGCCAGGCGCTGCATTTCGAGCCGGTATTTGCCTACGAACAAGTGCTGGTGGTGCATGCGGAACACAAGCTGGCGCAGCTTGAAGTGATAGCGCCTGAGCAACTGACCGGCGAAACGCT
Source organism: Janthinobacterium aquaticum (assembly GCF_009208565.1). Lineage (GTDB taxonomy): Bacteria > Pseudomonadota > Gammaproteobacteria > Burkholderiales > Burkholderiaceae_D > Janthinobacterium. Next base: position 8,171 of record NZ_WFLK01000011.1, read on the forward strand.
GATTACCTACCCGGTACCGCTCGAGCGGCTCGATATCTATAACCAGTTTCTGCTGCCTGCGCGCGCCATGCCACGCCAGCACAAGACCATCGAGACAACCGATATCATGCTGCAAATGGTGGCCAGCGGACGCGGCGTCACGGCGCTGCCCAAGTGGCTGGTCACCGACTACGCCCCCCATCTGCAACTGCGCACGCTGCGGCTCGGTAGCGACGGCATCCAGAAACATATTTATCTGGGCCGGCGCGAGACCGATCTCGGCATCGACTACCTGGAGTCGTTTGTGGACATGGCGCGTCAGGCTGATCGCTATACTGCCTGAGGTGGGTGGCAGGGAAGATGGCGACTGGCACTTCCCTGCCCCGCCCCGTCCAATAAGCTACCAAATTTCCACAATCAATAGTTTTAAACTATTTAATCCTTTAGTATATTTTACTTCCAATCGAAAATGAGAATCGTTACTATCTGAATCAAGGATCAGTTTGATCAGAAAAGGAGCGCATCTTGTTTACTGCGATAAAAACATTCAGCCAGGTCATTACGCATATGTCGATTGCGTTTGGTCTCGCTTATTTGCTGACAGGGTCGCTGGCATTGGGTGGGCTGGCCGCCATTATCGAGCCGGTCATTAACGTGGCGCTGCTGCCGCTGCATGAAAAAGCCTGGCACGCCATACGCCGTCGCCATGCCGCTAGCCGTCTGGGCCTGGCAGCTGTGGCCGGGGAAAAGCTGAGCCAGACCGGCATGCATATGGGCGTGGCGTTTGCCGTCATCTACGGCGCCACCGGGTCGATGGCCTTTGGCGGCCTGCTGGCCGTGCTCGAGCCGATCTGCAACGTGATCGTACTGCCCTTGCATGACGGTCTGTGGGAGCGCCTGCGCGGCAAATTCCAGGGCCACGGCGCCAGCCTGGGCAAGTTGGCCCCTCTTTAAACGCCATCCACCGCTCTGAGCCCGCCCGCTACAATTGCCAGCCGGGATCGGCGGATGGCGCAGTCCTGCAAGGCGCAGACCAATTGCGCGCACTGTACGCCAGCATACGGTGAGTCTTGTCGCGAGCGATCATCATGGTGTTTTCTCCATTGATAAGGAAAAGCCATGTCCGCCATTCCGCGTCCTCCCCTGCCCTACGACCCACGTTTTGAATATGAAGAGGAAGGCGAACTGGAAACCCGTGCCGAGCTGATGCAGACGCTGCACAGCATTTCCAGCACCACTTATCAGGACAACGGCCACGCCATGCGCAGTGTGCACGCCAAAAGCCACGGCTTGCTGCGCGGCCAGTTGCAGGTGCTCGATGGGCTACCAGCTGAACTGGCGCAGGGACTGTTTGCCCGGCCGGCCACTTATCCGGTGGTCATGCGCTTGTCCACCATCCCTGGCGATATCCTCGACGACAAGGTGTCCGTGCCACGCGGCATGGCGGTCAAGGTAGTCGGTGTGCCGGGCACGCAATTGGCCAGCCTGGAGCCCGATTTCCTGCCTGATGAGGCAGCCACCACGCAGGACTTTGTCATGGTCAACGGACCCGCTTTCCTGGCGCCGACCGCAAAGAAATTTCTCGGCAGCCTGAAACTGCTGGCCGGCACCACCGACAAAGTGCCGCGCCTGAAGCAGGCGTTGTCGAGCGTGCTGCAGGGAGCGGAAAAAGCGCTCGAAGCGGTGGGCGGCGAAAGCGATACCCTGAAAAGCCTGGGCGGCCATCCCGAAACGCATATTCTAGGTGAAACCTTCTATAGCCAGGCGCCGATACTGTATGGGCGCTACATGGCCAAGGTGGCGCTGGTGCCGGTATCGAACGAGCTGACAGCGCTGACCGATGCGCCAGTCGACCTGACCGACAAGCCTAATGGCCTGCGCGAGGCAGTCATCGACTTTTTTGCCAGCCACGGCGCCACCTGGGAGCTGCGCGTACAGCTGTGCCGCGATATCAACAGCATGCCGCTGGAAAACGCCGCCATGGAATGGCCGCAGGAAGACAGCCCGTATCTGCCGGTCGCGCGTATTACAGCGCTGCCGCAGGCAGGCTGGAGCGAGGCGCTGTCGCGCGCCATCGATGACGGCATGGCCTTCAACCCCTGGCATGGCGTGCTCGAGCATCGTCCGCTGGGCTCGATCATGCGCGTGCGCAAGGCTGCCTATGCGATGTCGGCGCGCTTTCGCTTCGAGCGCACGGGCAAGGTCTTGCGCGAGCCGCGCGATCTCGACCATCTGCCGATGGCCGGCGTGTGAGGCTCAGGCGGCAAAGCTTGGTAAGCTGGCGTTTTTCCGTCAGGGAATACTTGCATGACCAGCTATTACCACAGCTATCGCCATCTGGCGTTTGAACCGGCCCTGCCGGCCCCTGCGCCGGCCGATATTGCCGCCATCGAGGCAGAGCTGGGTGCTGCCCTGCCGGCCGCCTTGCTGGACTTCCTGCAAGCTGCCAATGGCGCCGTGATCGAGTATAGCTGCAACGTAGCGCTGCCCGGCGGCGGTAGCGAGCAGCTGAGTTTTGCCAGCTGGTTTGCCGCTGGCGACCCGGACACCGCGACGCCGGGTGATGAAACGCTGCTCGGTGAGCTGCGCCTGGCGCGCCAGGATCTTGAATTTCCAGCGCTGATGCTGCCACTGGCACGCGATGGCGGCGACTCCATGCTGTATCTCGACCTGAGTGCCGAAGGTGACGGACGGGTGCTGGCCTGGGTGCGCGAACTGCCAGCCTGGACAGGACGGCGCGCGCAGGGACTGCACCAGCTGGCGCCCTCCCTGGATACCTATCTGAACCAGCTGTATATCGACCGCGCAAGCGTGCTGGATGATCTGGCGCATTCGGTGCGCCAGCCGTGGCATCTGGAAGCAACAGCGCAGTGGCTCGATATCGGCCTGCCGCGCTGGCGCAGCGACCCGGAAATAGTGTCCCTGTTCAAACGCCGGCAACAGCAATTGTGCGCTGGCGTACAGGACCAATCCTACCCAGCGATTCGCGAGCGTCCTATATAGCCCTTGGCACGGATGGCTTAACATTTCATTCAGCTTGACTAAAAATTATTCAACAAATGAAAGGAACTGCCATGCACGCCATTCCCACTACCCGTAGCCGCCTGCCGTCGATGAAAAGCATCGCTATCGGTGCTGCCGTTGCCCTGCTCAGCAGTGTTGCCATCACCAGCATGGCCGCTGCGCCAGCAGCGTATGACAAGACTTTCCTGATCAAGGCAGCCGACTCGGGCAGCACCGAAATTGCCGCCAGCAAAGTGGCGCAGTCGAAAAGCAGCAATCCGGAGGTGAAGAAGTTTGCCGATTCGATGGTAACCGACCATACCAAGGTGGCCGAAGAGCTCAAACAGCTGGCCAGCAGCAAGCAAGTTGACGTGTCCGACCAGCCCAGCGCACCGCATAAAGCGCAAATCGACAAGCTGAGCAAGCTCGAAGGCAAGCAGTTCGATGCGCAGTATGCGGCGAAAATCGGCGTGGCAGCGCACAAGGACGCAGTCAAGCTGTTTACCGAGGCCAGCCAGAAGGCCACCGATCCGGACATCAAGGCCTTTGCTGCCAAGACGCTGCCAGCGCTGCAGCACCATCTGGACATGGCCAACAGCCTGCATGACTCGCTGCCGAAATAAAGGCAACACGGCTGCGTGCCGCTGGCGTACGCCACCAGGCACGCGGCTGTCTTACAATGCTGGTCTTTTTCAGGCTTACTGAAGACTTCCTGACGCTGTCATGTTATTGAAAAAAATAAGCGTGGTGGCCGGCATGGTGCTATTGACTGCGCTGCTTGCCGGATGGCTGATTATCAAGGTGAACGCCGCGCGCCACGCCAAGCTCTATACGCAGCAGTGGAGCGACAATGGCGCCTGCGTGATCAATACTTATATTCCTGTGTATGGCACGGGTGTACCGGCAAATATCGTGCGCGCACTGAGCACCAACAGTTTTTTCCGCGTCTATCACAAGGATGGCACCCTGCTTGAAAGCACCGAATGGGTGCTCGACGTGCATGAGGACGGCATACTCGACCATGCGCGCTGGTGCAACAATCGCGCCATTTACCCTACCGATATGGGCTATGAAGGCTGGACGCTGGCGCAATGCGCGTAAGCGGTATCTGAACCTTTAATGCAGTTCGGTGTGGCAGGCGCAATCATGGCCGCTGGCCGCCTCAGACAGATTTTGCAAAATGGCACAGTCCTGTGACGGCTTGGGCTGGTCGCACTGGTGGCGCAAGGCCACCAGTTGCTGCTGCAAGGTTTGCAGCGTTGCCATCTGTTCGGCAATGCGCTCGATATGGTGGTCGAGCAACTGGTTGACGCTCTGGCAACCATCGACCGGGTTATTCTTAAACTCCAGCAAGGCGCGTATATCGGAAAGGCCGATCTGCAGCGAGCGGCAGTGGCGGATAAACTGCAGGCGCTCCTGGTGCTCGTCGCGGTACTCGCGATAGCCGGCGCTGTTACGCCCCGGTTCCTGCAGCAGCCCGGCTTTTTCATAGTAACGCACGGTTTCCACATCGCAATCCGTGCGTTTGGCCAGTTCCCCGATACGCATTGTTTGATCCTCCGGCAAATTGTGCTTGACCCTGTAGCGGCTACAGGGTTTTTAATGCAAGCATACACGAATCCCACAAGGACGATGCGATGCCACATGATGGACACCACCACGAACACGAACCGGCCAAGCCCCATGCGCACGGCGGATGCTGCGGCCACCAGCACGCGGCGCCGCTGGAAACATCTGCCACGCCCCTGCCGATTGCGCCTGTCGATGGCGCACAGACGGCGCGCTACCGCATTGCCAATATGGATTGTCCGGTCGAAGAGCGGCTGATCCGCAACAAGCTCTCGAATATGGCTGGCGTCGTGGGGCTCGATTTCAATCTGATGAGCCGGGTGCTCGATGTGCATCATACGCTGCCCTCGCTTGCCGCTGTGGAAACGGCGCTGCACGGTATCGGCATGCAGGCCGAGCCACTGGCTGCCGGCGTGGCGCCGGTACGCGATATGCAGGAGGGAAAACTATCGGGCTTGCAAAAAGCCGCGCTGGTGGTGTCCGGTCTGGCGGCAGCGGGCGCCGAAGCGCTGGCCTGGTCGGGCCAGGGCGACCATAGCGCGCCGGTGATTGCGCTGGCCCTGCTGTCGATTGCGACTGGTGGCTGGCCTACCTTGAAAAAAGGCTGGATCGCGCTCAAAAGTTTCACGCTCAATATCAACTTCCTCATGACGCTGGCTGTACTGGGCGCGGTCGCCATCGGCCAGTGGCCGGAAGCGGCGATGGTGATTTTCCTGTTTGCCATTGCCGAGCTGATCGAAGGCATGTCGCTCAACCGCGCGCGCAATGCCGTACAGAGCCTGATGCAGCTGGCGCCCGACGTGGCCAGCGTCAGCGATGGCCATGGCGGCTGGAACCAGTTGCCGGTGGCCGAAGTGACCCTCGGCGCGCTGGTGCGCGTCAAGCCGGGTGAGCGCATCGCGCTCGATGGCACGGTAGAGAGCGGCGCCTCGGCGGTCGACCAGGCGCCGATCACCGGCGAAAGCATGCCGGTGGAAAAGCGCACTGGCGATATCGTGTATGCCGGCACCATCAACCAGCACGGCGTGCTCGATGTGCTGGTCACCAGCAACAGCGGCAACAGCACGCTGGCGCGTATCGTCAGGGTCATCGAAGAAACCCAGGGCCAGCAGGCGCCGACGCAGCGCTTTGTCGACCAGTTTGCCCGCTATTACACACCGGTGGTGGTGCTGTGCGCGCTGCTGGTCGCCGTATTACCGCCGCTGCTGACCGGCGCGCCGCTGCTGGACTGGGTCTACAAGGCGCTGGTGATGCTGGTGATCGCCTGCCCTTGCGCGCTGGTCATTTCCACGCCGGTCACCGTGGTCAGCGGCCTGACGGCGGCGGCGCGGCGCGGCATTCTGATCAAAGGCGGGCAATTTCTCGAAACTGGCCACCGCCTGCGTGCCATTGCACTCGACAAGACCGGCACGCTGACCATGGGTCAGCCTACCGTGACGGACGTGGTGGCGCTGGCCGCCAGCGAGCAGATCGTGCTGCTGCGCGCAGCCAGTCTCGATGCCAACTCGGCCCATCCGCTGGCCGCAGCCATCGTGCGCGCCGGGCCACCGGCCGCGCAACACCTGCCGGTGCGCCAGTTTTCCGCGCTGCACGGCCTGGGTGTGCAAGGCGAATTGGACGGCCAGATGCATTGGCTGGGCAATGCCCGATTGATGCAGCAGTTGCAACTGCTCACGCCCGAGCTGCAGGCGGCACTGACGCGCCTGGAGCAGCAGGGTCAGAGCGCGATGGTGCTGGCGACCAGCCAGGCAGCACTGGGCGTGATTGCCGTGGCCGATGTGTTGCGCCCGTCGGCGGCGGCAGCCATTGCCAGTTTGCAGCAATTGGGCGTGGCCAGCGTGATGCTGACCGGCGACAACCGCCTGACGGCCGAGCGCATCGGCCAGCAAGTGGGCGTCAGCCTGGTCAAAGCCGAGCTGCTGCCAGAAGACAAGCTGGCCGAGATCAAGGCGCTGCAGCAGCAGTTTGGCGTGGTGGCCATGCTGGGCGACGGCGTCAACGACGCGCCGGCGCTGGCGCAGGCCGATATCGGCTTTGCCATGGGCGCAGCCGGCAGCGATACGGCGATTGAAACGGCTGACGTGGCGCTGATGGACGATGAATTGGGCAAGCTGCCTGAATTTATCAGGCTCAGCCGGCGCACCCGCAGCATCCTGTTGCAAAATATTAGCTTTGCCATCGGCATCAAGCTGGTCTTCTTTGCGCTGGCGCTGGGTGGCCTGGCGACCTTGTGGATGGCGGTGTTTGCCGATGTGGGCGCGAGCCTGCTGGTGGTGGCCAATGGCCTGCGGCTGCTGCGTGGCAACGCTGGCAGTCGGGCCGGTGCGAACCAGTAGGCCGGATTGCATGATCGGCGTTGACAGTTTCCTGGAAGAACGTTACTTTGCGTTACTTCCTTGATAACCATGACGTCATGATCACTCCGTTGCGCGTTTCACTGTTTGCCGCCTTCGCCTTCACCTTGCCGCTTACCTTGCAGGCCGCGCCGCTGGCATGGTCGCCCTGTACCGATGGCGTATTGCCAGGCAGCCTGTGTGCAACCAGCATGGTCCCCGCCAGTTATGAGCAGAACGCCGGCAGTGACACCTTGGCCTTATTCGTGCGCAAGATTGCAGCCGATGTGCCCGCTGGCAGCGCGCCCAAAGGCACGCTCTGGCTGGTCGCCGGAGGCCCGGGCGAATCCGGCGCCTCGTTTTACGCGCTGATGCCAACCCTGCGCCGCAGCTTTCCCGGCTTTCAGTTCCTGCTGCCAGACCACCGCGGCACCGGCAATTCGGCGCGCGTCTGCCCGGCAGAGGAAGCCGCAGACAGCCCTGGCGGCCGGGCTTTGGCCGGTGCGGAATGGGCCAGCTGCTTTGCCAGCCTGAACAAACATCCGCAACTGGCCAGTCAGTTTTCCATCACCAATGCGGCGCGCGACCTGCGCACGCTGGTCAAAGGCGAAGCTGGCGTCTCGGCGCAGCCGGTCTATCTGTATGGCGTGTCTTACGGCACGCAACTGGTGCTACGCAGCCTGCAGCTGGGGCCGCTGGCCGTCAAGGGCGTGCTGCTCGACTCGCTGGTGCCGCCGCAGACCGATCCCCGCTGGGACCTGAGCCAGCGCTCGCAGGTGGTCAACCAGGTTGGCCTGCAGGTCCTGGCCGATTGCGACGCTGACGCCGCCTGCCAGGCTGTAGCCGGTGAACCGGCGCAGGCGCTGCTGCGCCGGGTGCTGGCCAAGGTCCAGGCCGACCCGGCCTTGCTGGCCAAAATTCCCGGCAAGAATCTTAAAAACTTCCTGGGCAGCATGCTGGACGTGCCGTCGGCGCGCGCCAGGCTGATTGCGCTGCTGCGCGATCTCGAGCATGGCGGCGACACCGAACTGGCTGCCGTGCGTGCCAGCCTGGTGGCGGCAGCCGCCTCGCTGGGCAGCAGCGCGCAGTCGCCGCTGTCGATCCCGCTGGTCAGCATGATCAGCAATTCGGAAAACAATCTGCAGCCCACGCTGCGCCCGGCATGGACTACTGCCGAGCTGGACCAGGAGGAATCGGCGTTATTGTTTACCAGCCCGCTGCCGCGCATGCTGGCCGGCGGCGGCTTGCCCACGTATCCACGCGACGCGTATTTCGGCCAGCTGCCGGCCAACGTGCCGCCGATGCTGGTGCTGCAAGGCACGCACGATCCGAAAACACCGCATGCCGGCGCGCTGGCCCAGGTGCAGTCACTGCAAGCGACATCGTCGAACCGGCCTGCCTTGGTCAGCGTGCAGCAGGCGCCGCACTTTATCCTGTGGACGGCGCCAGCCTGCTTCGAACAGGCCAGCCTGCGTTTTATTGCCGGCCAGCCTGCGCAGGATTGCGTCCTTTAAGCGCATCGCGTCCGGCCAGCTCTCGCCCGCCACTACTTGGCCGCCAGCAGCGCGCGCCCGGCCCGCTGCAGCTGGCGCAGCGCCAGTGCAGTGAGCAGCAGCATGGATGCAGCAGTTGCCAGCACTGCCACAAAGGCACGATCAAAAGCGGCGCGCGCCAGTTGCGCCACTTCAATACCCAGTTTGCCCGACAACTGGCCCGCCGCCAGCAGCGCCGCGTCCAGCGTGTCATACGCGTCCGGCAACGCACCCGCAGCAGCGGGCAGCAGCAGGCTGGCGCCATAAACGGCTGACATAATGGTGCCGAGGATGGTCACGCCCAGCACCGCGCCCAGTTCATACGCCACCTCCTCGATCGAGGCCGCCATGCCGGCCTGCTGCGGCGCCACGTTCAGCATCACGGCGCTCGAGGCCGTCGTCATCACGGCGCCCAGCCCCAGGCCCAGTACGGCCAGGCTGGCGATCTGCGCCGGTAAAGCCGCATCATGCCATAACAGATAGGCGGCCATGCCCAGGCCAGAGACCAGCAACGAAGCCCACAGCACCATGGCCTTGTCGGCGTGCGGCAAGATCAGGCCGGTCAGCGGTCCGGCAAACACGGAAGCGAGCGGCAGCGGCAGCAGCATCAGGCCGGCGTCCAGCGGCGACATGGCGCGCACCAGCTGCAGATGCTGGCTCAGCGCCAGTTCCATGCCGATCAGCGCGGCCGAGGCCACCATGGCGGCGGCCACGGCGCTGGAGAACGGCAAGGCGCGAAACAGCGTGAAGTCGATCAGCGGCGCTGGCCGCTTGCGCTGGCGTCGTACAAACAGCACGGCAAAAACGGCGCCCGTGGCCAGCGCGGCGGCGGCGACAGCGTACGATGGCGCCGCCTTGCCCAGTTCCTTGATCGCATACACGCCGCCCAGCAGGGCCAGCATGATATGCAGCGACCCGGCCAGGTCCCACGGCTGGCTGTTCTGGCCGGCGCGGCGCGGCAGCAGCAAGGCGGCCGCCAGCAGTGTCAGCAGCACGATCGGCACATTGATCAGGAAGACCGAACCCCACCAGTAATGCTCCAGCAAGAAGCCGCCGAGGATGGGGCCGAAGGCGGCGCCGCCCGAGGCGATCGCGGCCCATACGCCGATGGCAAACGAGCGCTCGCGCTGGTCGGCAAAGGTCAAACGGATCAGCGACAGTGTGGCCGGCATCATCATGGCGGCGCCCACCGCCAGCACGATGCGCGCGCCGATCAGCGCTGCCGGCGTGGGTGCAAACGCAGCGCCCAGCGACGCGGCGCCGAATACGGCCAAGCCGCCAAGAAACACCGGTTTGTGGCCGAGCCGGTCGCCAAGCGTACCCAGACCAGGCAACAGGCCGCACACGACCAGCGAATAGATATTGATCATCCACAGTTTCTGCGATGCCGAGGCATGCAGTTCGCGCGTCAGCGCGGGCAAGGCGGTATACAGCACGGTCATGTCAACCACGATCAGGAACAGGGCGCTGGAGATAATGGCCAGCGTCAGCCATTTTTTAAAGGCGTGCATAAAATTTTCTATATTGTCGTTGGGGCGGGCGGGTCGGGGACACGGTTTCAGGCATAGTCGGCCCCACCGGCACCATCAAGTTCGCGCAGCATGACCACCGACACCTGTTCGAAACCGCGCCCCTTGAAAAACTGCTGTGCGGCCAGGTTGTGTACGCCGCACTCGAGAAACAGGCGCGCAATGCCGTGGCTGCGCAGCTCGCTGGCGACCCACTCCACCAGCGCGCTGCCGGTGCCGCTGCCGCGCACCGCCGGTAGCAGCACCAGGTCGTCCAGCGCGGCAAACGACCTGGCGGCGCGCTGGCGCGTGTCGATCGACACCAGCGCCATGCCCACCAGCAGTTCGCCGTGGCGGGCAACGGCCAGCAGACTCGAGTCGCCATGTGCCCAGTCGTGCGACAGCGCCGCGCGGATCTCGCCGCGGATCACCTGCGGCAGGTCGGCGCGCCACTTGCCCGGCGCATCGGCGCGCTCGCCCTGCAGCTCGGAATGGGAAATATAATCGGCGCTGACATGATCGAGGTACAGCGCGCACAGCGCGTCTTCCAGGCTGGCGTCGTGGCACCAGCTGAAGCTGGCAGTGGCAGGGGTCGTCATGGTGTTCTACTCACTCCTCAATATGAATCAGCGAGTTTATGTCGGCTGAAAAGGGTATTCAAGTTAAAATCCATCTGTAAATCAGATGGGAGAGCCGTATGCAATGGACGCTGGAACAACTGCGCTACTTTGAAGCGGCCGTGGCGGCCGGCTCGTTTTCGGGTGCGGCGCGCCGGCTGGGACGGGCGCAGTCGGTGATCAGCACGGCCGTCGGCTTGCTCGAAGCCGAGCTGGGCGTGCTGCTATTCGACCGCTCGCGGCGCAATGCGGTGCTGACGGAGGCTGGCCAGGTCATGCACCTGGAAGCATGCGAGCTGCTGCGCCAGGCCGAACGGCTGCAGCTGCGCGCGCAACTGCTGGGCGCCGCGCCCGAAGCACGACTGACGCTGGCGCTCGATGAAGCGCTGCCGTATCTGGTGGTGCGCACGCTGTGCAAGGAGCTGGCCGTGCGCTATCCGGCGCTGGAACTGGTGGTGCTCAACGCCACCGACAAGGAGGTGGCGCAGTATATCGAGCAGCAGCAGGCCGACCTGGCGTTTCATTTCGACCGCGGCCCGGTGTCGTCGATCCTCGAACAGCAGCATATCGGCAGCGTGGCGCAAGGCGTATTCGTGGCCAGGGGCCATGCCATGGCGCACGGCGGCGACGTCACGCGCAACGAGCTGACGCGCCATCGCCAGCTGATCATGGATTCGGCCCTGAACCGCGCCCTGGCCTTCAGTCCCGCCGTATGGATTTCCGACAGCTTTTACAGCATCGCCGAGATGGTGGCCGACGGCCTGGGCTGGGCCATTTTGCCGCTCAATATCGCCCGCTACGAGAACAACCGCGGCTATCTGCAGGAAGTGCCGTGCCCTGCCCTGGCGCTGCCGCGCCTGCCGGTGCGGCGCCTGGCCCTGCACGGCAAAAAACTCAGCGACACCTGCCAGTGGCTGACGGCGCGCCTGACTGAGCTGCTGCAGGACGGTCCACGCTGATTGCAGTTATTACGCATGCGTACACCAGCCTGTGGCAATGCTTCAGGCAGTGGCTGCTATTGGCCCCAGCTTGCACAAAACGCAGTAAGATAATGGATCGACAACTTGTTGCGATAAAGGAAAATATGAAAAGCCTGAGACTGATTGCCATCGCCCTGTTTATCACCAGCTCTGTCGCGTCAGCTCAGGATGTGCTGCTTGCTGGCCACGTCCAAAAAGTCATTTTGCAACCACTAGGCACCGAAAATTGCCCGCCGGCCTGCCCTGCTCCGGATACGAGCCGTGCCGACGGTACGCAAACAGTCTGTTTATCGAACATGGGCGGCTGCCAGACAATGGAGGTTACGGTTGACCGGGTCTATCGCGGAGCCGATCCGGGGAAAACGCGGCTATTCTGGTCACGCTTTGGTGAGTGGGGGCCGAGTTTTCCGGTGACGGCAAAACAGATAGTCGTGAGCGAAGAAAATGGCGATGTATCCTGGTCGCCTATAACAGAAAAGGATGGCAAGATTTTTATCGATCCGAAACGTCTGCGCAAAATCGGCGGTGTTCCTGCATCGGATAAGGGCGATAGCGGCCTGGTAGCACTGGATGAGGTGCTTGCAGGTAGCAGCAGCGCGCGCTGACGCTTGGTCGAATTGATGGCGAGCGTTTGCAATCGGCCAGGAGCCGCCGGTCGATTTGAAATCTAGTAGAACGATGTTAGTACGATATGTTAGCCATGGCTTTGTATCGCGGAGGTAATGCAGCATTTAATGCAAGAACTTTTTCCAAAATATCCGCTGTAGGCGTACCTTTGGAGCGTTCAGCCTGAACTAATTCGGTACGTGCTGTCGACGCCATCTTGGCAATATCTGAGAAGTATGCTTCGGATTCCGGAGTTTGTAGCTCTCCGGATACCGAGTAACGGACAGTGGGCCAATTTGAAATATCGATGAGGGGGAACGCACCACTATTGGGGGCAATGTTGTACGCAAGTAATTTCTCTGCCTCCATTGCATCTGATTTTGCACTATTGATCAGATGATTGCGATAATCGCTGCTAGTAGAAGCAGGATTTCCATCTTGCTTTATTGCCGAATCAGATGATGCTGGAGTTGAATTTTTGACAGATGCGAATACCTCGGCGAACGTTTTGTTACTGCTATTGTTCACAGGCTGAGTCGATAATTTTCTGGGCTGTTGATTGACTGAAAAGACACTGACAAAGTTGCTATCGACGGACATTTGTTTCTCCAGATAATTGGTGTTATTGGTATTATAATCAGCCAGAAGCAGTCTTAATCAAAGAAAGAGGATGGGAAGCAGCCCGTTGTTTTTACTTTCTCTGCTTTGTTTCGCTGTGGCGTATCTCATTCATGATTGAGTCTTTAGCAAGTGATGCCACACGTGACAAGCGCCTTCCTGCCTTTTTGACTGGCTGCTTTGGGACGGAAGCGGCCTGTCGCGATTCCGACCTTACCGCCTTGACGGCGTTTGAAGGTGATTGAAGGTGATGGTCGATGAGTGCCGCAACCTTTGTAGCGTGTGTGAAGCCCAGATCGTGATCTGCATCGGCAAGAATGTGCAGCGCGGCTTGTGGAAGGAGCGCAGCTAGCTTTTCACCAACCGCCACCGGACTGACAGGATCGCGGTCACCCCAGAGAAGCAATACTGGGATTTTGATATCAGGAAGGCGCTCTGACAGATCTTCGTGATAATCGATAAACCAGTGCGGCAGCCCTGGATGGTCGCTTCGCACGAACGGTCGCCAGTCTTGCGCACCTAATTGCTTGATATCCATGCCCCCCGACGTTGCTGTAAGGATCAGGTGAGTCACAAGGTCCGGCCGGGCCAACGCCACCCGGATCGCAATGATGCCACCCATCGATTGCGCGACGAGCGCCGACTGCGCATCCAATTTAGAAACGACCTTTCTGACCAGGTCATCGATACCTTTTACATCTTGCTCAGGCGCAGTGGGACCGAATCCGGGCCAACCGAAGTGAATTTTTTCTGCAGGATATTGAACGAGTTCGGCAGCGGGAACCCAATAATCCATTCGTCCAATGGCGCCAGGGAGAAAATACAGTTTTGAGGGCATAGCGAAATCTTAGTTTGCTGAAGATTGATTGTGGTGAGGGCTCGGTTCCGGGCCAGGCTATATTAAAGCCCTTGCTGTGAAGCGAGGGAATCACCATTGATCGGCATGAGTTCATGGCCCGCTTGCTTTAACAAAGAAACTGCTTTTGGCATGTCGCCTTCTTTGAGCAGCAGATGGTCGCCGTCGAAAGTCGATACGACGAATACGCCCAATCCCCCCTCTGACAACGGCCGCACCACCGAAAGCACTATGCCGGTGGCGCCAAAGGCGAATGGGCCGACGAACCGCAGGCAAGTCCAGCCACATTCTTTCTGCGTATTCTCCGGTACCCGTTCAGCCAAGCAGACAATCGACAGTTCGTGCGCCGAGCGGCTGATGGTCACGAAACCGGGACCATCGGCCCAGGTGGGAATCACTTCGTTCGGTGCCAGACGGCAAACAGCATATTCGCCGTGAGCCTGTTCCAGTTTGATTTGATGAATCACTGTTTGCATAAAGCCTCTAAAAGGTAATTAATAAATGAAAAGGGAGGCGACCAGCGGCCAGCAGAAAAGCGTTTTGTGCACCGATGGCGACGATCAAACCACCGCCCATTGCCATGCCTTTAAGAAAAGCGCTATTGAACATTTTTGTGCCGCTGATGGCAGAAAGCCGAAGCTTAGTGCCTGGGCATAGATTAGTATAATGAATGCTATTCATATCTTATTCGCGAGACTAATCATGTGGGACTATCGTGGCCTTGCTGCACTGACGGCTATCGTCGAGGAAGGCAACTTCGAGCGCGCCGCGGCGGCCTTGTCCATCAGCCAGCCGGCGGTCTCGCACCGGTTGCGTGCGCTGGAAGAATGGGCTGGCGAGTTGCTGGTGATACGCAGTCAGCCGCCGCAGGCGACCGTACGAGGCCAGGGGCTGATTGCGCATTTCCGGAAGGTGAAACTGTTGGAGTCCAGCATGGAGATAGAATCGAAAGCGCACAGCTCGCTGCTGCGGGTGGCGATTGCCGTCAATGCGGACAGCGCCGCGACGTGGCTGCTGCAAGCACTGGTGCCGCTGCTCGCTGCGCCCGCGTGCTTGGTTGATATACGAATTGACGATCAGGATGAGACGCTGCGGTATCTGCGTGAAGGCCAGGTGATCGGTTGCGTTACCAGTTCCGGCGATGCGGTCGCAGGAACGACAGTGCAAGCATTGGGAGTCATGTCTTATCTTTGCGTGGCGACGCCGGAATTTGTGAGGCGTTGGTTCCCTGACGGCGTGACCGCATCCGCAACTGCAGTCGCGCCAGCCCTGGCCTACAACCGCAGCGACCGACTGCATGAACGCTATCTAGAACAGGCCCGATTGCCTCCCGACGTGCCGAAGAACTTTTTCCCGAGCGCAGAGGGTTTTGTGTCGTTCATCAAGGCTGGCTTCGGTTACGGCATGGTGCCCGCGATCCAGGTTCGCCATGAACTGGAGTCTGGCTCCCTCGTAGAGCTTGCGCCGCGAGAATCGCTGAGTGTGCCGCTTTATTGGCACCAATGGAATATACAAACGCCTGTTACCCGGACGCTGAATATGGCCATTGTAGACGCTGCACAGCGTTTGCTGGCATAGCACACTGCATCACTGTCGGCACGCTGCCCTTCTACCAGTGAGCCGTGTCTGCTATGGGGCAAGATCGGCCCTTTGTGACCTTTCGTGAATTTTTCCGCCGAGCAACCTACTATACTGTGCCAGACGATCCGGTTCGGCCAAGACCTGACCGTGGGATCAATCGAAAAACCGAACATGGTCTATTTGGAGATGCAAGATGAGGAGTTTTTTGTGTTGAAGCGAGCTATGGTCACACGGGCACGGTTCGGGATGGCGATCGCGCTGGCGACTGCCGTCGCAGGGGCAACAGCCCAAAACCTCAAACAGTTCGAGTTTTCAAGCAGCGACATGGCATCGGCGACATGCGCGTTCACGGCGCCACTGCCAGCCGACTTTACGGTTCTCGCTGCGGGCGAATACGGCGGTCGTCCTACCGATTTCCAGATCGATCAGTCCGGGCACGAAGCCACACGCATCGATGCGGTGGTCAATTCAAGCAACAAACCTGTCATCCTGATGTTGGGGGCATACGAGCCCACCGTATGGAATATCGGGTGGACCCGCGGGACCGACATTATCGGCGTTCTCGTGAGCGGCTACCACCGGCAAGCGGTGGCTGGCCTGCCCAAGGGTACGCCAATCATCAACAGCACCTACGACAACCGGGGGCCATGCGGTTATTTTTATATAAACGCCGATCAATTGGAGGGACTCAATCCACTGGCCCGGCGCGTGTTCGGGCGGGCTGTCGACAAGGTCTATTTGTCGAGAAAGGGTAAAGTCGTGATCGGCGAGCCTTTTGCTGATCAAACTGCACTGCTCACATCGGCCGATGTGACACCGGAGTCGTTTCGCGATCAAAAGGCAGGCCTGGCCGGACCTGCCGCACTGGCGGATGCGGTACGCAAAGGCATCCTGCGGGTGGCGACAGCGGCCGATGTCCGTGCCTGGGACGCGGCCATGATGAAGGCGGCGTCTGCCGACACACCGCCAGTCGCTGGCGCAAACGTACGTGCAACGCACGAAATGTATAACGGTTACGTTGTATTGAAAGAATTTGCGCTGCCAGCCGGCCTGTACGGTGCACACTCGGCGACTTTTATTGTGCCGAAGGGCGTGCCAGTTCCAACAGGGAAACTGGGTCATTCCAGGGTGCTTGACTACAATACCATGCAGTGCACCGGCGCTGTATGTCGGGCCGACCGATAACGTCGAACTTCAGCCGCGCATAGCCGGTCGGTGAACCAGCACTCGGAGCAATGCCGGGCTGGTCCGACTTCAGCGTCAGGGCGTCCCTGACTTACCCGGCACCCGGCTTGCGCGCACGCAGCAAGCTGCCAGCCGCATTTTCCTCGAAGCGCCCCGCCTCCTCTATATAGCCATGCACGGTGCCGTCATGGCGCCAGCCGCCCTGGCGCTTGATGGCCTGGAAATCGGCGCCGGCGCGGTGGGCACTGGTGGCCATGCCGCGCCGCAGGCTATGGCTGGACAGCTCGGGTACATAGTCGAGGCTGGCCAGCCTGGCGCAGCTTTCCAGGATGGTATTGATACTGCTGGCGTGCAACGCATTCTGTCCCACCTGGCCCCACTGATTGACGGTGCGCAGCAGCGGCCCGGCCGTAATGGCCGCCGCGTCCAGCCAGGCGCGTAACGCCGTTGCAGGGCAACACACGCCCTGCCCCAGCGGTATGGCTTTCACGATACCCTCGCCCGACTGATCGGTTTTCGAGCGTGGCAGGGTAATCACCAGCCCCTCTCGCTGCCAGCTGATATCGGCCAGCGTCAGCGACGCCAGTTCGCTGCGGCGGAAACCGCCGAAAAACCCCAATTGCAGCAAGGCGCTGTCGCGCAGCGACTTGAGCGTGCCCACGGCCGCCAGCTGCGCCACGATCACCTCCAGATCCTCCAGCGGCAGCGCGCGCGCCTTTTTCTTCGGCTGCCCGTGCAGGCGGGCCATGCCGGCCAGCGTCTTGCGCACCGTCGGCGTGCCGGCCGGGTCGCCAAAGCCCTGGTACACATGCCACTGCGACAGGGCGGTCAGGCGCAGCGCCAGGGTGCGGATATTGAGGCTGTCCGCATGGGCCAGCAGGTAGCGGATCACCGTGGACTCGTCCGCCGGCAGCGCGCCGCCCCAGGCTTGGAAGTGGCGGATGGCCGAACGGTAGGCGCGGCGCGTGTTGTCAGACGTGGCGGCAGCCAGGAAGGCCTGGTGGCGGGCAGCGAGCTCAGCGTCGACCAGCGCGCCCTCGCCCTGTAACGGGATGGCGACCGTGCCAGCCATGGTTTTGGCAGCTTTGCCACGTTTTGAAAAGACAAGATCAGGCATGGAATCGGCAAAAACAGGGTTTCGTAACGGCAAAACGCCAGCATAGCATGCAAAATCGCTCCTTAACACGCGATAATTGAACTTATCGCGTTCTATATTTTTAAATTTATTTCAAATCTATATCGTAATATTATGCCGTATTACGTATCATGTAATACGTTACTAAATTTCGCTCATAGGTGATTTGATGGCCCGCACAGGCATTTTGTACTCCGACGTTATGAAAGCAGCCCAAATCGTGGCTGCCGATGGCCGTAATCCCACCGTCGACAGCGTGCGCGAGGCGCTGGGCAGCACCGGCAGCAAGAGCACCATTGCGCCGCTGTTAAAGCGCTGGAAGGAAGAGCAGCAGCGCGACGGCGTCGTGAAGACGGAAGCGGGCCTGCCGGCCGAACTGATGGAGGCGATGCGCGGTGTGTATGACAAGCAGCAGCGCGACCTGGCGCAGCAGCTCGATAGCGCGATGCAGGAACATCGCACTGCCCTGGCGGCGACGCAGGAACAGCTGAAAAAAACCGAGACGGAGCGCTTGAAGCTGGTCGAAGTGCGCACCGCCCTGACGCAGGAACTGCGCGCCACCCAGCAGGCGCTGGCGCAACTGAAGGAAGAACACCATCACCGCGCCGTCACGCTGGCCACCTTGCACAGCGATAACGCCGGCCTGAGCCAGCGGCTGGCCGACCGCGGCGAAGAGGTTGCCGCATTGAACCGCCAACTGGCGCAGGTGCGCTCGCAGTTCGATCACTACCAGGAGGCATCGGCGCGCCAGCGCCAGGAAGAGCGCCAGGTTGAACAGCAGCGCGCCAGCCGGCTCGAGCACGACAACGCCCAGCTGCAGCAGCGATTGCAGGGCCAGCAGGCCACGCTGGCGCAGCAGGAAATGCGTCTGGCGCAGTTGCAGCAGGCGCAGGAACAGGCCGCAGCAGAGGCCGCCGCCAGCCGCGACACGCTGGCCGTGCTGCGCCCCGAGCGCGACCAGTTCGAGTATCAGTATCTGCAAGCGGCCGCTTCCGCCGACGCGCTGCTGGCCAAACTGGAAACGGCGGTCCAGGCGCTGGGCGACAGCAAGATAGCGCTGGCTGCGCAGGACCGCCAGATGAGCTTACAGGAGCAGCATGCGGCCAGCGCACAACAGCGCAGCGAGGCACTGACGCAGGAGCGCGACCAGTTGCTGCGTGAGCATGCGCAACTGGCGGCGCGGCTGGCGCGGCTGGAAAGCGCACCGTCGACACGGGCAGCATCATCGGCGCCGGACTGAGGTTCAGCGCGCCGCAACCAGGCCTAGTTCAGTTTGCCCGGACGGTTCCGGTGGGCCCAAGTTGATCGTTTCAATGACAATCGCTGCGCGCGCCAGGCCATATCAGTGTCGACCTGACGGCAAAACTTGTAAAAAAATAAAATCTTTGCCAAGATAACAAACGGCAAAGTTGCTCAAAAAGAATTGCCTTCTTTTTCCTTCCTGATAGAAAGTGGACATGACCCGACGCCCCGCCCTGCTGCCTGCCCTTTTCACTCTGGCCTTTTCCAGCGCCACGGCCGCTTCCGCGCCCGTGCTCGATCCTGCCGTGCGCGAACGCGCCGAAGCGCTGGTGCGCGCCAATGAGCACACCAGCCTGGTGATTGCCGTGATCGATGGCCCGGACAGTACCGTGACGGGCTTCGGCACTGTTGCCGATGGCAAAGCACAGTTGCCCGATGCCGACACCGTCTATGAGATCGGTTCGGCCACCAAGACCATGACCGGCCTGCTGCTGGCGGATGCGGTAGTGGCCGGCAAGGCCAGGCTGGGCCAGCCGGTAGCCGAGCTGCTGCCCGATTTTTCCATTCCGGCCTCGGGCCAGCGGCGCATTACGCTGCTGGACCTGGCTACCCATTATTCGGGACTGCCACGCCTGCCTGGCAATCTGGCGCCGGCCGATGCAGGCAATCCCTACGCCGATTACAGCGCGGACAAGCTGCGCAGCTACCTGGCCGGGCACCAGCTGACGCGCGCGCCCGGCGACGGTTTTGAATACTCCAACCTTGCTTACGGCCTGCTGGGCACGGCGCTGGCCAGCCAGGCCGGCGCGTCTTATGAAATCCTGCTGCAGCAGCGCATTGCCCAGCCGCTGGGCATGAAATCAACTTCATCGGTGCTGTCGCCGGCGCTGCGGGCACGGCTGGCACAAGGCCATGGCACCGACGGCAAGCCGGCCCGCAACTGGGATTTCCAGGCAATTGCCGGCGCCGGCGCCGTGCTGTCGAGCGCGCGCGACCTGGTGGCGTATGTGCAGTCGTATATGCTCAAGCCCGATGCGGCGCATGTGCTGGCGGTAAAAAAACAGGCCGAGCTGGGCGGTGGCAAGGGTATCGCGCTGGCCTGGATCGTGGACCAGGCCAAAGGCCAGCCTTTTACCTGGCATAACGGCCAGACCGGCGGCTACGCCAGCTTTATCGGTTTTACGGCCGATGGCAGGAAAGGCGTGGTGGTGCTGAGCAGCACCTCGCGCCAGGTCGATGCGCTGGGCGTGGCCAGCCTGGTGCCGGGCACCTTGCCGCCTTTGCAGGCAGTGCCGAAGGAAGTGGCAATAAGTGCGGCAGACCTGGTGCAATACGAGGGTCGCTATGCGCTGGCGCCGCAGTTCATCCTCAGCGTGCGCCAGGGGCCGGACGGCCTGCTGGCGGGCGCCACCGGGCAACCGGAAGTGCCGGTGTATGCCAGTGGCAAGGATCGTTTTTTCTACAAGGTGGTCGATGCGCAGCTCGAATTCAAGCGCGATGACCAGGGCGCCATCACCAGCCTGGTGCTGTATCAGAATGGGCAGGCATTGCCGGGCAAGCGTCTGCCCTAGTGCCCTGGCGCAAGCATGAACTGCTCGACCCATGCGACAAACTGCGCCCTGCTGCGCGTGCGCCGCTCTTCGAGCAGCGTGTCGCTGACCTTGACGGCCTTGCCGTTACGGTCTAGCTCCACGCGCGCCAGCTCCAGCACGAATTGACCTTGCGGGTCATCTTCCGGCTCGAAATGCGAGTTGAAACAATAGCCGCTGGCGCTGCAGTGGCCCCACAGCAGCAGCGCGCTGCTGAACCACTGCATGGTGTCCGGGCCCGGGTCGACTTCGAACAAGGTATTGACCGTGATCTGCCAGCCGGCAGGCACCCGCAGCGGTTGCAATGGATAGGGAAACGCCGGTGCGCGCCTGCTCATCGGCACACCTCAGGGGTCGAGTTCCGGCGGTGGGCGGCGCAGCGCGATATGCTCGCCGGCCGCCACCAGGATCAGCACCACCGTGGTCATGCAGGCGATCGTGACCGGGCTGTAGATGCGTCCGTAAGACAACGGAATCAGGCCGATAATAAGCAGCAGGCCCAGGATATGCGACAGCGGCGGCATGCGGCGGTCGCTGCTGACCCACTTGAACAGCGCATTGCCGACCAGATACAGGGCCGGTCCGCCCAGCAAGGCGCTGATGCCGGCAAAGCTGGTTTCGTCCGGATGCATCATCGACAGCTCGTCGGCCACCGCGCTGACGATCACGCCGGCCACGATCAGCATATGAATATAGGTGTAGGCGCGGCGCGCAATGCGGCCAGGATCTTTCGACTGCGCAATGCGAACGTGACCCATTTCGGCGCCCTGGTCAAAATACAGCCACCACATGGCGATGCTGCCCAGCAGCGCCGACAAAAAGCCGAGCCAGTTGCTGGCATTCCACTCCATGGCCGAGAAGTTGGCGCCGGTGACCAGCAGCGACTCGCCCAACGCGATAATCACGAACAGGCCGCAGCGCTCGGAAATGTGGTTGCCGTCCACATCCCAGTCGGTGGTGCTCGAACGGCCCAGTCCCGGCACGGCAAACATCAGCCACGGGCCGGCCAGGTCGATCAGCAACGCACCGCCCCACCACGCCAGGCGCTCTTCGGCCGGACGGGCGCCGCCGATCAGCCAGAAAGCGCCCGACAGCACGGCCCAAACGGTGATGCGCTGGAAGTTGCGACGCCGCGCCAGCGTATCGCTGCGCACGGCCCATAGCGCAAACAGCGGCCGGCCCACCTGCATCGCCACATAGGCGCCGGCAAAACCAAGACCATGTGCGGCGAACGCTTCCGGTATCGACGACGACATCAAGAGGCCGCCCAGCATCAGCACGAACAGGCAGATGCGTACCGGCATGCGCTCGGGGTCGAGCCAGTTGGTAATCCACGAGGTAAAAATCCAGACCCACCAGACGGCCATCAGCAGCAGGCCCGTCTGCAGCCAGCCGACACCGTGCAGGTGTTCAAGCAGCGTATGCGACAGCTGCGTGACGGCAAACACAAATACCAGATCGAAAAACAGCTCGATCATGCTGACCTTGCCGCTGTCCTGCTGCCCGCGCGTGCGCAGCAGTGTTGCTTTCAATTCCATGCTTCTTTCTTTCTACAAATAGTTCCGTGCTGGCGACAGGCGGACGGCTCGATGATCGGTGTCAGTTTTTTACCGGCGTGGGCAATGGCAAGCCGGCAAAATGCGCGTGCAGATTGTCGACCACCAGCTGGCCCATCGCCTGGCGCGTCTCCACCGTCAGGCTGCCGATATGCGGCGTCAGCACGGTATTGGGCAGCGCGCGCAGGGCTTCCGGCACGCGCGGCTCGTCGCAAAACACATCCAGGCCGGCGCTGCCGAGCACGCCGTCGCGCAGGGCGGCGATCAGCGCTTCTTCATCGACCAGCGCACCGCGCGCGATATTGATCAATGTCCCTTGCGGCCCCAGCGCGGCCAGCACGTCGGCATTGATCGCCTTGCGCGTGGCTGGCGTGCCGGGCGCGCAGACGATCAGGAAGTCGCTCTCGCGCGCCAGGTCCAGCAAGGAGTCGCTGCGCGGCACGTCGCTGCCGGCAATCGCGCGCGGCTGGTAGTAGCGCAGCTTGAGGCCGAACGCCGCCAGGCGCAGCGCAATCGCCTGGCCGATCTGGCCGAAGCCGAAAATGCCGGCGGTCTTGCCGCGCAGGCTCAGGGCCGGCTTGATCGGCTCGCGCCGTTCCCAGGCGCCGTCGCGCACGAAATGGTCGAGCGCGACAATCCGGCGCGCGCTGGCCAGCAGCAGGCCCACGGCCACGTCGGCCACGTCGTCGGTCAGCACATTGGGGGTGGTGGTGACGGCAATGCCGCGCTGTTTTGCCACGTCAAGCGCCACTGCATCCAGGCCGACGCCGTTGACGGCAATGATTTCGAGCTTGGGCAGCAACGCCATGTCGGCCGCACCCAGGCCCAGCACGCCGGTGGTGGCCACGGCGCGGATGCGCGGACCGACTTCGGCCAGCCAGGCGGCGCGCTGTTCGGGCGCCACTTGCCAGGCGCGGTGGCAGGTATAGGCCTGCTCCAGTTGTTCATTGACGACAGCCGCAGGGCTCGGTGCGAGCACCAGGAGATCGGGAAGTTCAGTGTGCATGGGCGTCCAGGTTAGTCTGCAGGATATTTCAGCAGACGCAACTTAGCATATTTGACGCTGCAGCGCATATGCCCATGGGCCGCGGCTGGCGCTAACAGGGTACCGGTTTGAGCTTGCCGCCGGTATTGAACGGGTCGGCGCCGGAGCCCGGATTGGCGGGCATGGCATAGCACTTGCTGCCGGTGGCCGTCACAATGCGGGTCGCAACGCGCCCGTCCGGCGTCAGGTACTCTTCCATTTTGATCATCGGTCCGCCCTGATAGGCCGCAGCGACCAGTTTTTCAAAGCGCGCCTGGCGCGCCGATTGCATCGGTTCCGGTGTTGCAAGCCATGGCTTGTCCTGTTTCAATTCGGCGCGCAGGGCCTTGTCGGCAGCGCCGGCGGCCAGCCGGGCGCGCGTGCGCAGGTCTGCCGTGGGTGCCTCCTGCGCCGGTTCGATGGCCAAGTCGGATTCGGCCGCAGGCAGTGGCAGGCCCGGCAGCGTGATGGCTGGCAATGGCGCAACGGCTGGCTTGCCGACGGCGCGCGCCGGGGCGGATGGCATCGGCATCGGCAAAGGCATGGGCGGCGTGCGTGGCAGCGGACGCGGCGGCATCAGCGTCATAAACGCGATCTCCGTCACCTGTTTCAATTTCTTAGCCGGCAGCAACAGAAAGTACAGGCCCAGGCCATGCATGGCCAGTATCAGCGCAACAGCTGCGCCCTGCCAGTAGCGGCGCGGTTCCGGTGCGGCCGGACGATCCCAGTGTTTCATAAGCCATGTTGGTATGCCCTGCGGGCGACACACTGATCTTAACGTCAGTTGCTGCGCGCCATTAATTAATCTGCAAGGTACTGTCCGACGCTACTTTTTTCGCCGCCGGCTGCGCCTTTCCAGGCGGCTGTTGCGCCATTGCGCCTTATTTCAAGCATGCGCTGCCGGGCGCTTGCCCATCGCGCGTCAGACTATTCTATAATGATAATCATTCTCATTAATATTCAAACAAGAGCTTCCATATGTCGACCTTCCGTCTCGCCCCCACTCCCTTTGCGCTGGCCGCTTTTCTGCTGGCCAGCGGTGCCCATGCACAGACCGCGCAGAGCGCCCCGGCCTCTGATGCGCCCGTTATGCCAACCGTCACCGTCAGCGCCTCGGCAGACGCGTCGGTCGAAGGCCTGTCGCGCCCGTACGCCGGCGGCCAGGTGGCGCGCGGCGGCCGCGTGGGCATTTTCGGCGCGGTCGACATGATGGATTCGGCATTCTCGGGCACCAGCTATACGCAGCAGTTCATTGCCGACCAGCAAGCGCGCAGCGTGGGCGACCTGCTGCAAAGCGATCCGGCCGTGCGCATGTCGCGCGGTTACGGCAACTTCCAGGAAGTGTATGTGATACGCGGCTTTGCGCTCGATTCCGACGACGTGGCCTATAACGGCCTGTACGGCGTGCTGCCGCGCCAGTATGTCTCGCCCGAATTACTTGAGCGCGTGGAAGTGTTGCGCGGCGCCAGCGCTTTTCTGAACGGTGCGGCCCCTGGCGGCAGCGGCATCGGTGGCGCGGTCAACCTGATGCCCAAGCGTGCCGGCAACACCCCACTGACCGAAGTGACGGTGGGCGTGGAAAGCGGCGGCCACAGCTATGCAGCCATCGATGTGGCGCGCCGCTTCGGCGAGCAGCAGGAGTTCGGCGTGCGCATCAACGCTGCCAAGCGCCAGGGCGAAACGAGCATCAAGCATGAAGACCACGATGTGAGCATGTTTTCGGTCGGCCTCGATTACCGTGGCCGCGACTTTCGCGTGTCGGCCGACGCCGGCTACCAGAATTTCGACCTGACCGCGCCGCGTCCTTCCGTCGCCACTTCCGGCGTAGCGGTGCTGCCATCGGCGCCGGACGCGTCGCGCAACTTTGCCCAGCCCTGGAGCTTTTCCAAGGAACGCGATGTGTTCGGCACCGCGCGCGCCGAATACGACCTGACCCGCAACATCGTGGCCTGGGCCGCATTCGGCACCCGCGCCACCAAGGAATCCAACAGCCTGGCCAATCCATCACTGACCTCGACCAATGGCGACGCCAGCGTGTACCGCTTCGACAATGCCCGTAAGCAAGATATTCGCACCGGCGAAGTGGGCGTGCGCGCCAAGCTGCAGACCGGCGCCGTCAAACATACGCTGGTAGCGAGCTGGTCGGGCCACTGGAACGAAGCCAAGAACGCCTACGCCATCAGCGACTACGCCGGCCTGCCGACCAATATCTATGCACCGGTCGACCGCTTGATGCCACCGACGCTGGCGGCCAACTCGGGCGGCGTCATGAGCGACCCGCGCCTGACGCAGAAAACCATCCTGACCAGCTACGCCTTGGCCGACACCATGGCCTTCCTCGACGATACCGTGCTGGTCACGGTGGGTGCACGCCGCCAGCAGATCCGCGACGCCGCGTACGCCTATGGCACGGCCGTGCAGTACGCCTACTATGACAAGAGCGCCACCACGCCGGTGGCCGGCATCGTCTACAAGGCCAGCAAAGCGGTGTCGCTGTACGCCAACTATATCGAAGCGCTGGTCAAGGGACCGGTGGCCAGCGGTACCTATGGCACGCCGCCGCAGCTGGTGAGCAATAATGGGGAAGTATTCGCGCCGTACAAGTCCAGACAGAAGGAAGTCGGCGTCAAGTATGACGGCGGCCGCCTGGGCGTGACGGCCGCGCTGTTTACCATCGACCAGCCGCTGCTGGCCGTGCGCGGCACCGAAGCCGGTCTGTTCGGCCAACAGCGCAACCGTGGCCTGGAATTGTCGGTATTTGGTGCGCCCGTGACCGGCGTGCGCCTGCTGGGCGGCCTGACCTGGCTCGATACCGAGCAAAGCGGCACCGACGTGGCCGCCAATAACGGCAAGAAAGTGATCGGCGCGCCCGAAACCCAGCTGAGCCTGGGCGCCGAATGGGATGTGCCGGGATTATCGGGCCTGAGCCTGAACGCGCGCACCGTCTATACCTCGACCCAGTATGCCGACCTGGCCAATACCAAGCAGCTGCCATCTTGGACCCGCGTCGACATCGGCGCGCGCTACCTGACGCAGGTGGCGGGCCGCGACGTCACCTTGCGTGCGCGCGTCGACAACCTGTTTGATCGCAACTACTGGGCTTCGGCTGTCTCGTCGTTTGGCGCCGGCAGCCTGGTGCTGGCGTCGCCGCGCACCGTCGCCGTTTCGGCCAGCGTCGCGTTCTAAGCCTGGAGCGCCGCGTGCGCGCATGATCCACTACGGCCCGGAACAGGTGAGCGAGCAATACCAGATCTTGCTCCGGGCTGTAGCCTGCCCTTCTTGCAAACCGTGGCCGAAAGCCATGGCGGCAACATGACGCTCGGCAGCGCTGCCGACCTCGGCACCATTTCTACCATCGGCCTGCCGTCCGCCTGATCCTGTCTTCCCCACAACGGCGCCCGCCTTGCACCAATCAGGTGCGCGTCACTCTGCCTTGCCACAAAACTGGTCAAATTTATCACATTAAACTGGCACGCTTCCTGCTGTAAGCAAGGTAGACCAGCTTGGGGAGTGCAATCATGGCCAATTTTTTCAATGAAATGACTGAGCACGAGACGGACACGCCAGCCGGCGTGCGCGAACACTACCGTGATTTCCACCAGTGGCTGCAGCAGCAGCCGGCCGACACCATGGCGCGCAAGCGGGCTGAAGCCGACCTGATGTTCCGCCGCGTCGGCATTACCTTTGCCGTCTACGGCGACCACGCGGGCACCGAACGGCTGATCCCGTTCGACACTATCCCGCGCATTATTCCCGCCGCCGAATGGGCGCAGATGCAGACCGGGCTGGTACAGCGGGTCAAGGCGCTCAATATGTTTATCCATGATATTTATCATGAGCAAAACATCATCAAGGCCGGCATTATTCCAGCCGAACAGATCTTCCGCAATGCCCAGTACCGGCCGGAAATGCAGGGCATCGCTGTTGCCTCGGACATTTACGCGCATATTGCCGGGGTCGATATCGTGCGCGCCGGCCAGGGCGAGTTCTATGTGCTGGAAGATAATCTGCGCG
Source organism: Janthinobacterium aquaticum (assembly GCF_009208565.1). Taxonomy (GTDB): domain Bacteria; phylum Pseudomonadota; class Gammaproteobacteria; order Burkholderiales; family Burkholderiaceae_D; genus Janthinobacterium. The sequence goes on from NZ_WFLK01000011.1 coordinate 35,098, forward strand.
TGCCCTCGGGCGTGTCGTATATGCTGGAAGACCGCAAGATGATGATGCGGCTGTTTCCGGAACTGTTTGCACGCAACAAGATCGCGCCGGTCGACCATTATCCCGATATGCTGCTCGATAACCTCCGTTCGGTGGCGCCACTGGGCGTCGACGATCCGACCGTGGTAGTGATGACGCCAGGCATGTACAACTCGGCGTATTTCGAGCACGCCTTTCTGGCCCAGCAGATGGGCGTCGAGCTGGTCGAGGGCAAGGATTTGTTTGTCAACGATAACCTGGTGTATATGCGCACCACGCGCGGACCGAAAAGGGTCGATGTGATCTACCGCCGCGTCGACGACGATTTCCTCGATCCGCTGGCGTTTCGCGCCGATTCGTCGCTCGGCGTGGCCGGCCTGCTGTCGGTGTATCGCGCCGGGCGCGTCACGCTGGCCAACGCCATCGGCACCGGCGTGGCCGACGACAAGTCGGTCTATCCGTATGTACCGGACATGATCGAATTTTATCTGTCGGAGTCGCCCATCCTCAACAATGTGCCCACCTATCAGTGCCGCAAGCCGGCCGATCTGTCCTATGTGCTGGCCAACCTGGCCAAACTGGTGGTCAAGGAGGTGCACGGCGCCGGCGGCTACGGCATGTTGGTGGGGCCGGCCTCAAACCAGGCGCAGATCGAGGATTTCCGCCGGCGCTTGCTGGCCAATCCGGGCGGCTATATTGCTCAGCCCACGCTGGCCCTGTCGGCCTGCCCTACTTATGTCGAGTCGGGCATCGCGCCGCGCCATATCGATCTGCGCCCGTTCGTGCTGTCGGGCAAACATATTTCCATGGTGCCGGGCGGCCTGACCCGCGTGGCGCTGGGCGATGGCTCGCTGGTGGTCAATTCGTCGCAGGGCGGCGGCACCAAGGACACCTGGGTACTGGAAAAAACCGATGCTTTTGGAGGAGACCAATAAATGTTGAGCCGCACTGCCGATCATCTGTACTGGATGGCGCGCTACACCGAACGCGCCGAAAACACGGCCCGCATGCTCGATGTGACGTTGCAGACCTCGATGCTGCCGCAGTCGCAGCGCGAAGCCGAACGTGGCTGGCGCGCCACGCTGGGCATTTCCGAACTGCAAAACGCCTATGACGAGAAACACGCGCGCATCGCCACCCACGATGTGCTCGACTTCATGGTGCGCGATCCGAACAATCCGTCCTCGATCGCCGCCTGCCTGACCGGGGCGCGTGAAAATGCGCGCGCCGTGCGCGGCACCCTGACCACGGAAATGTGGGAAATCCAGAACGCCACCTGGCTCGGCATGCAAAAGCGCCTGGACGGCCAGCTGCTCGATAGCGACCCCAGCGCGTTTTTCGAATGGGTCAAATACCGCTCGCACCTGTCGCGCGGCGTCACGCTGGGCACCATGCTCAAGGACGAAGCGATCCACTTCATCCGCCTGGGTACTTTCCTGGAGCGGGCCGACAATACGGCGCGCATACTGGACGTCAAGTTCCATGGCATGCGCGACCAGCCGGGCGACCTTTCCCAGCGCGACTTCTATTACTGGGCGGCTCTGCTGCGTTCGGTATCGGGCTTCGAGATCTACCGCAAGGTCTACCGCGACGTCATTACACCGGCGCGCGTGGCCGAATTGCTGATGTTGCGCGGCGACATGCCGCGCTCGCTGCTGGCCTGCATGGACGATGTGGTGGAGAATTTGCGCCACATCCGCAACGATGTGTCCGCCGATACCGAGCGCTTTGCCGGCAAGCTGCATGCGCAGCTGAAATTCGGCCGCATTGACGACATCATGCAGGCCGGCCTGCATCAGAGCCTGACCGATTTCCTGGAAAGCATCTATGAGCTGGGTAACCGTGTCAGCCGTGACTTCCTCGTTCCCCTGGCGGCCTGATGATACTGACTATCCGACATGAAACGCGCTACACCTACAGTTTGCCACTGGCCTACACCATCCAGCAACTGCACCTGACGCCGCGCCGTGAACCGCAGCAGCACGCGTTGTCGTGGCAGATTGCCACGCCCGGCCAGTGCCATGCCTTTACCGATGCCTATGGCAATCTTTCGCATATGCTTACCATCAGCGGCAGGCACCAGTCACTCGATCTGGTCGCCCACGGCGTGGTGGAAACCATCTACCCCTACCAGGGCCGGCTGAACCTGCAAGATCACCTGTCGCCGCTGTTGTTTACCCTGCCAACCAGGCTCACGCAGGCAGACCAGGCAGTCGAAGCGCTGGCCGCCAGCAGCCTGCCCGAGCGCAACAAACCGGCCAATACGGCGCAATTGCTGCGCCTTGCCGAGCAGATCGTTGGCAAGGTCGCCTATGAAAGCGGGGCCACCGAGGTGACCACCACTGCCGGCGACGCCCTGGCGCTGGGCCGCGGCGTATGCCAGGACCATGCGCATCTGTACCTGGCCTGCTGCCATGCCTGGGGCATTCCGGCGCGCTATGTGTCGGGCTATATCGATCCGGGCGCCACCGGTCACGCGGCCAGTCATGCCTGGATCGACGCCTGGGCCGAAGACAGCGACTTTACCGGCTGGGTCAGCATCGACGTGACCCATGCGCGGCTGATGACGGACGCCTATTGCCGGCTGGCCATTGGCCGCGACTATGAGTCGGCAGCGCCGGTGCGCGGCATGCGCCAGGGCGGCGGCGACGAAACGCTGCAGGTCGATGTGCAGATTGCTGTCGCCTGAGCCGGGGCCTGCTGTAAAATGACTTCCCTTTGATTTTTTGCCGGACGGCCTGACAACGATGACTTACTGCATAGGCATGCGCCTGAACCAGGGCCTGGTGTTTTTATCGGACAGCCGCACCAATGCCGGCGTGGACCAGGTGGGCACTTTCCGCAAGATGAGCGTGTTTGAAAACCCGGGCGAGCGCATGCTGGTGCTGATGACGGCCGGCAATCTGTCGATTTCGCAAGCGATCCGCCAGATCGTGGCCGAACATATCGACAGCAACGGCCTGAGCATCTGGAACGTTGCCAGCATGTATGATGCGGCGCGCATCGTGGGCGAAGCGGTGCGCACCGTGCACCAGCGCGAAGCGAAGGCGCTGGCCGACTGTGGCATCGACTTCAATGTCAGCATCATCGTGGGCGGGCAGATCGGCGCCGAGCGCTGCCGCCTGTTCCAGGTCTATTCGGCCGGCAACTTCATCGAGTCGCACGATGAAACCACCTACTTCCAGATCGGCGAGGCCAAGTACGGCAAGCCGATTATCGATCGCGTGATCACGCCGGCCAGCACCCTGGACGAGGCGGCCAAGTGCGCGCTGATCTCGATGGACTCCACCTTGAAATCAAATATCTCGGTCGGCCTGCCGCTCGACTTGCTGGTGTATGAAGCCGGTAGCCTGGCCGTCACGCGCTTTGTCACCATCGACGAGAAAAACCGCTATTTCCGCATGATCCGCGACACCTGGGGCGAGCAGCTCAAAAGCGTGTTTGAAAACATGGATAACCCGGTATGGGATGTGGCGCCTGGTACAGACGGCAGATCCTTGGCTTCCTGCAGCACCGCCGGCAAACCTGTGCGCATGACCATGCCGGCGCAGCTGGGCAACACCGCACAGCCGACCACGCCGATGCAGTCGCTGGCGCAGCAGGTACATAACGGTCGCCAGCACTGAAACAAGGCGAGCTTGATGCGGCGCGCACGCAACACGTGCGCCGCTGGACAACTGGCGCTGTACGTGTTTTCATGACAATATAAATAACAGTATTTATATTGCATGAAAGGTTGCGCCATGGACCTGATTTCATCCGCTCTTGTTGTCGCCATTGCCCATGGTGCGCCGGCACGCGTACCGCGCCCTGTTGCCGAACGCTATGCGCAGCTAAAGTCGGCTATCGCCCGCTTCCCTAACGCTGAGCAGATACTGGCCATCGTGGCCGAAATGGAAGCCGAAGGCGGCCGGCAGCAGCAAGAACCGTTGCGCCTGGCGCTGGCGCGAGCGCTGTCGGTGGCCAAGGTGCCCGACGATATGGCCACGCTGTTTGCCGCGCAGGCGCTGCTGGACTTGCTTGAACGCACCACTGACGCGGCCTCGGCCGATTCGGCAGCAGCATCGGAAGCATCAGCGGCACCACAGATGCAGGCCACGGGCGAAGCCGACCAGGCTGGCGTGGTGTCGAACTATGCCGTGGTGCGCACCTATTTCGCCACCGACCGTCGGCGCGAGATCGGCCAGCCGCCGGCGCAGCGCTTTTCCAGCGCACGCTCGGGCGACGTGGCCGGCCCGGTGATCAGCTATGGCGTGTGCGATATCAGCATTCCGCGCGATCATCGCATGGGCCAGCTGGAGTCGCCTTCGCTGTGGCGGCTGGAACTGCGTGAAAATCCGGCCCGCCATGTGGTGCTGCTGACGGCCGAAGTGCAGCAGCGCGACCAGTTTTTCAGCAGCCTGGCCGCCACCATCGCCGCCTCCAAGCGCCGCAGCGCCTTTGTTTTCGTGCCCGGCTACAACGTCACGTTCGAGGATGCAGCGCGCCGCACGGGCCAGATGGCCTACGATCTGGGCTTCGACGGCGCGCCGGTGTTCTACAGCTGGCCGTCGCAGGGCGAACTGGCCGACTACACGGTCGATGAAAACAATATCGATTGGAGCACGCCGCACCTGACGGCGTTCCTGGCCGACTTCCTGCAAAAAACCGACGCCGCCTGCATCTACCTGATTGCGCACAGCATAGGCAGCCGCGGCCTGGCGCGGGCCGTGGCCGAACTGCACGCTACCGAGCCGGCGCTGGCGCAAAAGATCACCGAAATCATCCTGACCGCGCCCGATATCGACGCCGACGTGTTTCGCCATGATATTGCACCGCGCCTGCGCAGCAGCGGACGTCCGCTGACGCTGTATGCCTCGTCGGAAGACCTGGCGCTGGCCGCCTCGAAAGCCGTGCATGGCCATGCGCGCGCCGGCGACAGCGGCGCCGGCATGCTGATACTGCCAGGCATGGAAACGGTCGACGCAACCGGCGTCGATACCGGCTTCGTCAAGCATGCCTACTTTGCCGAGCAGCGCTCGACCCTGTCCGATATCTATTACCTGATCCACAATAATGCGCGCGCCGACCAGCGTTTCCTTGACGCCGTCGATGGCCCCGGCGGGCGCTACTGGACGTTCAGGCGTTAGCGCTTCGTCGCACGTCACGCCCGGGCGGCGCGTGCGTGGTAAGATACGACAAACTACGGCATGGCGCCGAAACGGCGAAACGGTCGCCAGTGCCTTTGTGCCATCTGTGCCGGCCCTCTGCAAGCAATATTATGTTGACAACTACTTCCCCGCAAGCCGAAACGCTGATCCGCAGTACCAACGCCCGCGTCACCAAGACCCGCGTCAAAGTGCTCGACTTCCTGATGGCGCACAGCCAGTCGCTGACGCACCATGAAATCCAGCAGGCGCTGTCGCAGGACAGCGATATCGATTCCGTCACGCTGTACCGCGTGCTTGAATGGCTGACCGAAAACGAGCTCGTGCATCGCATTGCCGGCGCCGACCAGGTGTGGCGCTTCAGCGCCGGCGCCGGCCACCAGGCGCACGAGCACGCGCATTTCCAGTGCAACAAGTGTGCAACCGTCACCTGCTTCAACGAAGTCAAGCTGCCGCCGCCGGTCGCCTTGCCGGAAGGCTTCAGCGGCGGCGACGTCGACTACCTGATCAAGGGACTCTGCCCACGCTGTAAATAAATTCAGCGCTGGCCCGTTCATGCGGTGTGACACCGGCCACGCAGCGGTCGAGTCCGCGTGTGAGCATCTCGCGCGGCAAATTGCGGCCGATAAACACCATGGTGCTGGCACGCGTTTCGCCTTCGCCCCAGTCAGCCCCCAATTCGCTGCCCATCAGCATATGCACGCCCTGGAACACGGCGCGGCACGGTGCATCGGCAATGTACAGGATGCCTTTGTAACGCATCAGGCTGCTACCGTACAGCTGCACCACGGCGTCGAGAAAATTTTCCACCTGATACAGGTCCAGCGGCTGCGGCTGGTGATAGACAAACGACTGCACCCCGTCGCCGTGGCGGTGCCCCATATCCCCAAGGAAGTCGGGTTCCAGTGCCAGCCGCGCATCGAGATCAAAGCCTTTGACGTCAAGGATATCGCGCAGCGGCACATTGCCAAAACTGACCTTTTGCATGCTGGCGCGGCAGTTGATGGCCAGCAGGCGCTGGCGCAGCGCCGCCAGCGCCTCCTTGCCGACCAGGTCGGTCTTGGACAGCAGCAGCCGGTCTGCATAGCCAACCTGCTCCTGCGCTTCGCGGTGCGCATCGAGCTGCTGCTGGGCGTGGCAGGCGTCGATCACGGTCAGGATGGCATCGAGGCGATACCACGCGCTGACGGACGGTTCGGCAAAGAAAGTCTGCGCCACCGGCCCGGGCGCCGCCAGTCCGGTCGTTTCAATCAGCAGATAGTCAAAGGCGATCTCGCCGGCGCGACGCGCCTGCAGCCGCCCCAGGCTGCGGATCAGGTCGCCGCGCACGCTGCAGCAGATGCAGCCGTTGTTCATCTCGACGATCTGCTCCTCGTCCTGTTGCACCAGCAAGGCCTGGTCGATGCCGGTGGCCGCGTACTCGTTTTCAATCACCGCCATGCGGTAACCATGCTTGCCTTGCAATATGCGCTTGAGCAAGGTGGTCTTGCCGCTGCCGAGAAAGCCGGTAATGATGGTGACCGGTATGCGCTCGTCGGCCAGCGGCGCGCTCATGGCAGCACCGCCAGCTCATTCTCGTCTTCATCGATGCGCTGCCACTGCGGGAAAGGATCGGGCAGCTTGCGCCAGGCGCCCTGCTCCTGCTGCAGTTCCGCCTCGCTCAGCAGGCAGTGCTGCAGCGCCGCTTCGATGGCACGCTGGTCCATTTGCTGGCCGATCAGCACGATCTCCTGGTAGCGGTCGCCATATTGCGCGTGCCAGTTGGCCTTGATATCGGCCAGCGCGGCGCGTTCGGCGGGCCAGCGCTCGCCCGGCACGGCCGCCCACCACATGCCGACCGGTTCGAACTGCATCAACTGGCCGGCGCCGGACAGGCTCGCGACCCACTCGGGGCGGCTGGCCAGCCAGAAATAACCCTTGCTGCGCAGCACGCCAGCGATGGGCTGCGTCAGGTAATCGTACAGCCGCTGCGGATGGAATGGGCTTCTGGCGCGGTAGACAAAGCTGGCGATGTCGTAGGTTTGCGTCTCCGACGTGTGCTCGCCGGCCAGCGCCTGGGCCCAGCCCGGCATGTCGACAGCTTGCTGCAGGTCGAACAGGCCGGTGTCCAGGATGGCATCGAGCGGCACTTGCGATTGATTGGTTTCCAGCACGCGCGCGCCGGGGTTGAGCGCCTGCAACAAGGCGCGCACGCGCGCCAGTTCGGCCGCATCGACCATATCGACCTTGTTGAGCACGATCACATTGGCAAACTCGATCTGTTCGGTCAGCAGGCTGGCCAGTTGCCGGTCGTCGCCCTCGCCTGCCGTCTCGCCGCGCTCGGCCAGGCTGTCTTCGCTGTGAAAGTCGTGCAGCAAATTGGCGCAGTCGACCACGGTCACCATGCAGTCGATGCGGGCCACGTCGTTCAGACTGTCGCCATGTTCGTCCGTGAAGTCGAAGGTGGCCGCGACCGGCATTGGTTCGCCCACGCCGGTCGACTCGATCAGCAGGCAGTCGAAGCGATCTTCGGCTGCCAGCCGGCGCACCTCCTGCAGCAGGTCGTCGCGCAGGGTGCAGCAGATGCAGCCGTTCGACATTTCCACCAGTTTTTCTTCCGTGCGCGACAGCGCCGCACCGGCAGCGGCAGCGCCTTCGCGCACCAGGCTGGCATCGATATTGACTTCGCTCATGTCGTTGACGATTACGGCCACGCGCTTGCCGTTGCGATTGCGCAGTATGTGGTTCAGCAAGGTGGTCTTGCCGGCCCCGAGAAAGCCGGACAGGACGGTGACGGGGAGCTTGCGCTGTTGCTGGTGCATGGAAAATCCTTTCAAGACGACTAAGTATCAAGTTATATGCAACTCGATTGCATTTAATAATTATAATGCAGTACAGTTGCATTTGTCTGGAGAGATTTCTTGCGCTTGCGGCATCGTGCCAGGCAGGTCACACGCGCTGGCAAAAGCAGCGGGATTGCCAATATGGCGGGATGCTTTGCCTTGTATGCGATCAACCTCAGTAAATAAGCTGACTAGATAAGCAGTCATCAAGACGTAGCAAATGGTGGCCATACTGGACTGGCAAAATCCTGCCGGCATGACCACCTTGATGGAGCACACATCATGAAACGCGCTGCTTATCTCCCTGCCCTGCTGCTGGCCATGCTGGCCTCGACACTGGCGGCCTGCCAGTCTTCGCCGCCGCCGACTGCCGCCGAGATCGAGGCGACTGCCACGCAGGCGCGCCAGGCCGGCGACCAGCAGGCCGAGCGGCGCGTGCGCAACTGGGCCGCCAAGGGCATGCCGGTGGCCGAGCGTGAGCTGGCGCTGGTCTACCAGCCGCGTCCCGAGCGGCGCGACGACGCACTGCGCCTGTTCGAGCAGGCGGCGCGCACCGGTGACGCCGAAGCCGCCTTTGAACTGGGCCAGATGCTGCGCCCTGGTGCGCCGGAGCAAGCCTGGTCGTGGTACCGCCTGGCCGCACAGCAACAACACGCCAGGGCCGCCTTGATGATGGGCCTGCTGGCCGCCAATGGCGAAGGCGTCAGCAAGGACGCCACCACGGCCGCGCACTGGCTGGAAGTATCGAGCAAACTGGGCAACCCGCAGGCCATGTTTCTGCTGTATGACGCCTACCGCGAAGGCCGCGGCGTGGAGCAGGACGCGGCCCGCAGCCAGCAGTTGCTGGAAGAAGCGGCGCATCGTCACTATCCGCCTGCTGTCGAGGAACTGGCCATGACGGTGCAAATTGACGACGCCACCCACGCCAGCCATCTGCTCAAGCAAGTCAGCGAGCACCGTCACAATCACTGGAACCGTTTCTAAGCGACCGCTCTGCACCACCGGCTTACTGGCCGAAAGCCCAGTGGCGCGCAGGCGACTTGCTTTTATATACTGACGGCCAGCCTGGTGTGTTGGGCTGTTGCCGCACGCTGCGCTATGATCGCGCAGCAGTTGACAACAGCTGGCAGGCTGGCAGGCGCTTGCCTGCAAAAAAAGCTACACTACTTTTGCTATTTGGAAATTTTTATTCTGGACCAGCCTCGGTGAGTTCCTGCTCAGCCCAGCCAGTGTTTGGATACACGCCAGGCTCGTCCGTTGACCTCCCCCTTACAAGAAAGAGTCCGATGAATAAGCTGACGACAGCCTTTGGCGCCCCGGTACCAGACAATCAGAACATCCAGAGCGCCGGCCCGCGCGGCCCGGCCCTGCTGCAGGACGTCTGGTTCCTGGAGAAACTGGCCCACTTCGACCGCGAAGTCATTCCCGAGCGCCGCATGCACGCCAAGGGTTCGGGCGCCTACGGCACCTTTACCGTCACGCACGACATCACGCGCTACACGCGCGCGAAAATCTTTTCCGAAATCGGCAAGAAAACCGAACTGTTTACCCGTTTCTCGACCGTCGCCGGCGAGCGCGGCGCGGCTGACGCCGAGCGCGATATCCGCGGCTTTGCCATGAAATTCTATACGGAAGAAGGCAACTGGGATCTGGTGGGCAACAATACGCCCGTGTTTTTCCTGCGCGATCCGCTCAAGTTTCCCGACCTGAACCATGCCATCAAGCGCGATCCGCGCAGCGGCCTGCGCAGTGCCAACAGCAACTGGGACTTCTGGACCTCGCTGCCCGAAGCGTTGCACCAGATCACGGTGGTGATGAGCGACCGCGGCCTGCCGCGCAGCTTCCGCCATATGCACGGCTTCGGCAGCCACACCTTCAGCTTCCTGAACGCGCAAAACGAGCGCTTCTGGGTCAAGTTCACCTTCAAGACCCAGCAAGGCATACAGAACCTGACCGACGCCGAAGCGCAGGACCTGGTCGGCCGCGACCGCGAAAGCTCGCACCGCGACCTGTACGAAAGCATCGAAAACAAGGACTTCCCGCGCTGGACCATGTATGTGCAGGTGATGCCCGAAAACCAGGCTGGCAGCTACCATCTCAACCCGTTCGACCTGACCAAGGTGTGGCCACACGGCGACTATCCGCTGATCGAAGTGGGCGTGCTCGAACTGAACCGCAATGCCGACAACCACTTTGCGGAAGTGGAACAGGCCGCCTTCAATCCCGCCAGCGTGGTGCCTGGCATCAGCTTTTCGCCAGACAAGATGTTGCAAGGTCGCCTGTTTTCCTACGGCGATGCGCAGCGCTACCGTCTGGGCGTCAACCACAGCCTGATCCCGGTCAACGCGCCGCGCTGCCCCGTGCACAGCTATCACCGCGACGGCCAGATGCGCACCGACGGCAATATGGGCGGCGCCACGCCGTACGAACCAAACAGCTACCAGGAATGGGTCGAACAGCCGGACTTCCGCGAGCCGCCTTTGAGCCTGGAAGGCGCCGCCGACCACTGGAACCACCGCGTCGACGATGACTATCACTCGCAGCCGCGCGCGCTGTTCCGCCTGATGACGCCGGCCCAGCAGCAGGTACTGTTTGACAACACGGCGCGCGCCATCTCGGGTGCCTCGCAGCTGGTCAAGGACCGCCATATCGCCAACTGCACCGCCTGTGATCCGGCCTATGGTGCCGGTGTTGCCGAAGCGATCGGGCGCTTGAGCAGCTAATCCAATACGCTCAGCACCACAGCGGCGGCACGGCAATCGCGCCGGGCCGCTGCCAGTTCACACAGATCAAACAGTTCACAAGATATCGATCTGGCCCGTCACGCTGGCGATTACGGGAAAGCCTTCCACCAGGCGCGGCACGCGCTGGCGCACGCCGGCATCGTGCACATACAGCATAATGGCCGGCCGGCCGTCGGCATGGCGCCCGAGAGCCACGCCCTCCACGCCATCGATGGCCATCAGGGCGCGCTCGTTGCGTCGCCTTGCCGCCTCCAGGCGGCTGGCCTGGCGCTGCACTTCGCCGGCATCGCCAGCACCAGGTAAATCGGGCAAATACGGCATGGCGGCGTCTTCCTGCACCGCATCAGGTGTATGGATAAATTTACGGTCAGACATGATTTTCTCCTTCCACGGCCATCCCGTGGCGCAAGCTGGTGCGCCCGGCCCCGCCTGCTGCATCATCCGAAGGTGATGACGGGCAGCCCGCTGGACATGCAGAACAGCCCATTCATGATCGTGCAAACGAGGCCGCCGTGCAAGCGCGCCACGTGCGTTCCTTGACACCGGTTGAGCCGTTGCAGTTCAGGTATAGAGCCTGATATCGAGCGCCGTGACCACGCGCCGCATCTGGTTGGCGAATGTGACATTGCCGCCGCCGGCAAACAGCAGTCCGACCGGATTGCGCTGCTGATCCCAGGTCCAGATCGAGGATCCGGAGTCGCCGCCGGCGCTAAAGGGGCCGTTGAGCCCTTCGATGGCAATCTGGTCGCGAAACAGTGCAAGGCGGCCGCCGCCATAATTGACCGTGATGGTGGCGCCCAAACCGGTAATACGGCCCTGGGTCAGCTGCGTGGTACGCCCGGATTTACCGACCAGCATGCCCAGCGTGGGCGTGACCAGCGCATTGCTGATGCGAAAATAGGCAGGCACGCCATTGTTCAGGTAGACCAGTTCGCGCCGCACGCGCTCGGGCCAGGCCCAGCCGGTCGCGCAATCGACATAATTGGTGGCACCGCCAAACGCAATCGGCACAAAACGCTCGAGCGTAGCGACCTGGTCCTGCGGACACTTGCCGCCGTCGACCGGTCCAGGCTGCACGATGCAGTCGCCAAATGCGCCGGCATTGGAGTTGGCCAGCACATGGTTATTGCTGAGGATCATCAGGCGACTGTTGCGCGGTGCGCTACGGCCCACTGCCAGGCAACCGATGCTGCCGGCGGTAATGCGAAAATGGCCGACTGACACGCCGCCGGGCGCCGGGCGCAGCCGGAAACGGTGCGGCTGCGCATCGATCAGCCCAGTCACCACGATCTGCACGGGCACGTCGTCGCTGGCCAGCGCCTGCAATCCCATGCTGCCGATAATGGCGGCCTTGGCCTGGTCGACCGAAGTGGGCTCGGCCACATACAGCGTCAGCGCCGGCAGGCCGGGCTCGCCCGACGAACCGGGGCCGCCCGCGCCCAGGCTGATGGCCACGCCCTGGATATTGCCGCCATCGCTGAAAGCGTCGGCAGAACGCACCCCGACCGACTGCGCCAACGCCGCCTGCATGCCGTCCTCGATGCCGCGCTTGATCTCCAGCAAGCGCATGTCGATGCCGCCCAGCGACTCCGGCACGGCCGACATCGACGCCGCTTCCATCAATTCGCCCGTATCGCCAGGGGCGGCAAACTGGTCGACCGCCTCTTCATCGTCAGCGCTTTGCCCCTGGCCGCTGGCCGCACCGGGCGGCGAGCTGAAACCGTTCTGATCGTTCATCATGGCATGCTCCCTCAAGGTTGATGATGCAAAGGCCAGTGTGGAACGATCAGCGCAGGCGATATTGATCTGCATCGATGTGCGCGCCCTTGCAATGCACCGCCGGGATGCTTGCCTGCTGCAGGTGCCACGCCACTGTTTCTCGCAGGCCACGGTGCAGGTCATGGCTGGGCGCAAAGCCAAGCCAGCGCACCGCCTTGCCGATATCGGCCTGCGAGTGGCGCACATCGCCGGCGCGCGATGCGCCATGCAGCGGCGGCAAGCGCGGCAATTGCGGACAAGCCCCGGCAAGCAGGTCCTGCAGCTGCGCATGCAGTTCAAGCAAGGTGGTGCGTGCATTGAGCGCCACGTTACAAATCCGGCCCAGCGCCTCGGTATTGCCGGTAGTGGCCGCCAGCAAATTGGCCTGCACTGCATTGCTGACATAGCAAAAGTCACGGCTGGTGGCGCCATCGCCGTGGATGGTCACGGGCCGGCCGTCAAGCATGGCGGCCAGCCAGCGCGGGATCACGGCGGCATAATCGCCGTGCGGGTCCTGGCGTGGCCCGAATACATTGAAGTAGCGCAGGCCGATGGTTTCCACGCCAAAGCAGCGCCCGTACACGGCTGCCGTCAGCTCGTTGACATATTTGCTCAGCGCATACGGCGACAAGGGCGCGCCGATCTGCTCTTCTACCTTGGGCAAGCCCGGATGGTCACCGTAGACGGCGCTGGAGGCGGCGTAGACCAGGCGCGCCACGCCTGCCGCGCGGGCAGCGCCCAGCATCTGGACAAAGCCGGTAACGTTGACGTCATGGCACAGTTGCGGCTCGGCCAGCGAGCGCGGCACCGACCCCAGCGCTGCCTGGTGCAGCACGATCCCGACACCTTCGCAGGCGCGCGCACAGGCTTGCGCATCGCGGATATCGGCTTCATGAAACTCGCAGCGCCGCCAGGCCGCCTCGCCCACCGCGGCACGCACCAGGGCCAGGTTAGATTGTTTTCCGGTAGAAAAATTGTCGAGTCCGCGCACCTGCTGGCCCAGCAGCAATAGTGTTTCCAGCAGATGCGAGCCGATAAAACCGGCCGCGCCCGTGACCAGCCAGCGCCGTGGCGCTTGCTGCAGTTGCCGGCATGCCAGAGCATACGCACTGTGCTCGCTCATAAGCGCCAGACATGCAGACCGCCGGCGGCCAGCGCGGCGGCGTCGAAATGCGATTTGATATCAATAAAACAGCCTTGTGTAACCACTTTGGCGCGCAGTTCGTCCAGCGAGCGCGCCAGCAGCGGTCGGTGCGATACGGCGCTGACGATGGCTTCGGCCTGCGGCAACTGCTGCCAGCTTTCCAGTATCAAGCCGTATTCATCGAAGGCTTCGCGCGCGTCGGCTACCGGATCATGCACATGCACCTGCACGCCATAGGACTGCAGCTCGTGGATCATGTCGACCACCTTGGAATTGCGCAGGTCCGGGCAGTCTTCCTTGAAGGTCAGGCCCAGCACATTGACATGCGCGCCCTTGAGCTTGAAACCGGCCCGCACCATTTCCTTGATGGTTTTTTCCGCCACGAACTTGGCCATGCCATCGTTGATGCGGCGCCCGGCCAGGATCACATGCGGATGATAGCCAAGCATTTCTGCCTTGTGCGTCAGATAATAAGGATCGACGCCGATGCAGTGGCCGCCCACCAGCCCGGGCCGGAAAGGCAGAAAATTCCACTTGGTGCCGGCCGCCTGCAGCACTTCGAGCGTATCGATGCCCATGCGGTCGAAGATAATCGCCAGCTCGTTCATCAAGGCAATATTGAGGTCGCGCTGGGTATTTTCTATCACTTTGGCTGCCTCGGCCACCCGGATGCTCGAGGCGCGGTGCACTCCGGCCGGCACTACCGCCTGGTACAGCGCGGCCACCTGCTCGAGCGTGGCCGCATCGTCACCCGAGACCACCTTGCGGATGCTGCCCAGCACGTGTTCCTTGTCGCCAGGATTGATGCGTTCGGGCGAGAAACCCACATGAAAGCCGTCCTTCCAGCGCAGTCCCGAATGTTTTTCAAGCAAGGGAATACAGATATCTTCGGTGGCGCCCGGATACACGGTCGACTCAAACACCACGATGGCGCCGCGTTTGAGTTGCCGGCCAACGGCCGCGCTGGCGCCAGCCAGGGCCGAGAAATCGGGATTGTGCGCGCTGTCGACAGGCGTGGGCACGGCCACGATAATATAGTCGGCCTGGCGCAATTCGGTCGGATCGCAGCCCACGCTCAACCATTGTGCAGCGCGCAGTTGCTCGTAGCTGACTTCTCCCGTGGGGTCTTCGCAGCGCCGGTAGCTTTCGATCTTGCGTTCGGATAAGTCAAAGCCGATCGTGCGCTGTCGCGCGCCAAAGGCTACCGCCAATTGCAGCCCGACATAACCGAGTCCCACCACCGCCACCACGCCGCTGTTCATGGTCTGCTCCCTGTCAGGTCGGCCGTTAGCCGGATTGGCCGATTCTACGGTTGCCGCCAGCGACATCATTGAGCCGGAACAAACAAGCATCACACCGCAAGCCTGTTTGAGCATGATCAAGACGTTGTGACGGCTGCCTTACTACCCTGTAGTGTGCCTTGCCCAAGCCTCTACCGGAGCCATCCATGCATCGTCTATGCCACCGCTGCCTGTTTCTTCTGACGCTGTGCCTGCTACTGCCCGCCCTCGGCGGCTGCCACGGTGCGAAAGGCAGCGCCGATCTGCTGGCCGGCGCCCGCCAGTACCATCAGCAGGGCCAGCCGCGTGCGGCCATTATCGAATTGAAGAACCTGCTGCAACGGGAACCGGCCCATATTCAGGCGCGCCTGTTGCTGGGCACCATCTACAGCGAGACCGGCGAAGCGCTGTCGGCGGAAAAGGAACTGCGCAAAGCCCAGGCTTTGGGTGCGCCAGCGCCGCAAGTGTTGCCGCTGCTGGCCAGAACCTGGCTGATGCTGGGCCAGTTCGAGCAGGTACTCAAGGAGCTGCCTGACGATGCTGACGGCGCCGTGGCGGTGCAGGCCATGCGCGGCGACGCGCTGCTGGCGCTCGGACGCACGGCCGACGCGCGCGCCGTATTTGCCGCATTGCTGGCGCGCCACAATGAACAGCCCGAGGCGCTGCTGGGCCTGGCGCGCATTGCTGCGCTCGAACAGCAACTGCCCAGCGCCGAACTGCTGGTGGAGCAGGCGCTGCGGGTGCAACCGGACAGCCTGGAAGGGCTGCGCCTGCAGGGCGACCTGCAGCGCATGCAGGCGCGCCAGGGCGATGCGCAGCAAAGCTACCGGAAAATCCTCGCCCTTGCCCCCGACAATACCCAGGCCCATATCGACCTGGCCAACCTGGCGCTGCAGGAAAACCGCTTTGACGAAGCGGCTGCGCAACTGGCCAGTGCGCGCAAGACGGCGCCCAACAACCTGGGCGTGCTGCAAACGCAGGCCCTGCTCGACTTTCGCCAGGGCCGGCCCAAGGCCGCATTGGCGGCCTTGCAACTGGTGCTCAAGGCGGCGCCCGAGCATATGCCGGCGCTGCTGCTGAGCGGCGCGGTGCAACTGGCGCTCGGTTCGCCGCAACTGGCGGAAAATGCGCTGCAACCTTTCCTGGCCGCCCATCCGTCCCACCTGTACGCCAACAAGATGATGGCCTCGATTCTGCTGCTGCGCGGCAAGAACGATGCGGCCATCGAACTGCTGCTGCCGCTACTGCAGGCCGCGCCCGACGACGTCGAGCTGCTGTCGCTGGCCGGCGAAGCCCATCTGCGTGCGCGCCGCTACGCCGTGGCCGGCAGCTACTTTGAAAAGGCCAGCGCCCTGACGCCCGACACGCCAAGACTCCACGCCGCGCTCGGCATCAGCCGCCTTGGGCTGGGCGAGACGGCGCGCGCTGTCAACGAACTTGAACGGGCAAGCGTACTGGACAACAAAACGCCGCAGACCGGCACCATGCTGGTGATGACCTTGCTGCGCAACAAGGACAACGCCAGGGCGCTGGCCGCGGTGCAGGCCATGGAGCAGCAGCACAGTGCCAATCCCTTGCTGCACAACTTGAAAGGCGGTGTCTACCTGGCGCTGCACGACGTGCGCGCGGCGCGCGCCAGTTTCGAGCAGGCACTGCGCCTGGACGCCGTCTACCTGCCCGCGTTGACCAACCTGGCCACGCTCGACCAGGCCGAAAACCAGCCGCAACAGGCGCAGCGCCGCTACCTGGCGGCGCTGGCAAAGTCGCCGAAGAATGCGCAACTGCAGGCCGCGCTGGCCAGGCTGGCCGCTGCGCAAGGGCAAGTCGTCGAAGCGCAACGCTGGCTGGAGTTGGCGTACAAGGAACATCCCGATGAGGTAGCGCCGGCCAGCCTGCTGTGCAATTTCTATCTGCAAACCGGCGCGCCGGACAAGGCGCTGGCGCTGGTGCGCAGCCTGCAAAGCGGTCATCCGGATAATCCCGAAGCGCTGGCCCTGCGCGCCCAGGTCGAGTACAGCGCCGGCCTGGCCAGGGAGGCGCTCGACAGCTATGCGCGCCTGGCTACCGTGCAGACCGGCTCGGCTCCCTTACAGATGCGTATTTCCAGCCTGCACCTGGCGCTCGATGACCACCAGGGCGCCTTGCAGGCGGCTCGGCGCGCGCTGGCGCTCGACCCGTCCCTGCTCGAAGCACAGGTGGTGGAAGTGGCCATGCAGTTGGCGCTCAAGCGCCCGCGCGAAGCGCTGGCTGCTGCGCGCCGCGTGCAACAGCAGCAGCCGCGCCTGGCCGCCGGCTACAAGCTCGAGGGCGATGTGCTGCTGGCGCAAAAGCAGCCACACGAGGCGCTGGCCCTGTACGAGCGGGCGTTCCAGCTCGACAAGGTCGGCCCGCTGCAAGTGCAGGTCTACCGCGCGCTGCTGGCCGCCGGCCAGGAACGCCAGGCCGACAGCCGCATTGAAGCCTGGCTCAAGGCGAATCCGGGTGACCTGGCAACGCGCCTCTATCTGGCTGGCAGCAAGCTGGCCAGCGGCCAGTACCGGCCGGCAATCGTCCACTATGAATATATCGTGGCAAAACAACCTGACAACGTGGTCGCCCTCAATGACCTGGCCTGGGCGTATCTGCAGGCAGGCGATGGCCGTGCGCTCGACACGGCCGAGCGCGCCCGGCAACTGGCCCCAGGCAACCCTGCCGTGCTCGACACCGTCGGCTGGATCGCCCTGCAGCAAGGCGACAGTGCGCGCGCGCTGGCGCTGTTGCAAAAAGCTGCCGGGCTGGCGCCGGCTTCGCCCGAGATCGCCTACCATCTGGGCGCCGCCCTGCTCAAGGCTGGCGACAAAGCGGCGGCGCGGCGGCAACTGGAGCAGTCGCTGGCCGGCAGCCAGCCGTTTGCCCAGCGCGTCGAAGCCCAAGCCATGCTGAGCAGCCTGTAGACCATGGTCACGCTGGCGGCGCGCCTGCTGGCTGTCCTGGCGGCACTGGCCCTGGCGACAACGCTGCGCTTTTATCCCTTCGGCCATGGCTGGCCCGGCATGCTGCTGGCCGTCTTGCTGCCAGCGTGCCTGCTGTGGCTATGGCGACAACCGGCGGCCTGGCTGTTTTACCTGCCCTGCCTGCTGCCGGTACTCGATATCGCGCCCTGGACCGGCTGGTTCTTTATCGAAGAGACCGACCTGCTGCTGATGCAAACTGTTGCCTGCAGCTACGCCCGCTGGCCACACCGGACTGTACCGTTGCCTGCCAGCGGCGCGCACCATCAAACAGCCCAACCAGCCCAACCAGCTCAGCTCAGCCAACCAAGCCAACTGGCCGGCAGGCTTGTCCCGGCAGCGCGCGTATGCCTGTGGCTGCTCACGCTGGCCTGGCTGGCAGCCATGCTGCGCGGCCTGCTGCCGCTGGCCTGGCCCGCCACTGGCGAATCTGGCTGGCATAATTATCTGTCGTCCTATCTGAGTCCGCTAAACAGCCTGCGGCTGGGCAAGGCGTGGTGCTGGGCCCTGCTGCTGTTGCCACTGCTGCGGCGCGATGCCAACCCTGACAATCTGCGCCGCCTGGCATTGCCGGGCCTACTGTGCGGCCTGGCGCTGGTGTCGCTGTGCGCGCTGTGGGAGCGGGCCGTGTTTCCCGGCTTGAGCAACCTGTCCAGCGACTACCGCATTACGGCGCCGTTTTCCGCCATGCATACGGGCGGCGCCGCGCTGGACGGCTATCTGGCGCTGGCCTTGCCGTTTGCGGTGCTGTGGCTGGCAAGGGCACACTCGCCCTGGCGCATGGGGGCGGCACTGGTGCTGCTGGCACTGGCGCTGCACGCAGCGTTGGTCACGTTTTCACGCGGATTGTATGCCGCGCTGGTGGTTGCCGGCGCCGTAGCGCTGATTTGCCTGCTGCGCTCCCAGAGTGCGAAGCGTCCGTCCGTGCGCTATCTGGTGCCAGGCCTGCTGCTGATGGCGGCCTGTGTGCTATTGCTGACGCTGGTGTTTGGCACGGCAGGCTACCGTGGCCTGGCTGCCGCCCTGTTGCTGCTGTCCGGCGCCTTTCTTCTATCTACCCAGCCGTTGCCATGGCGCCTGTTGCCAGCGGGCGCAGTATGCGCTGTTGCATTGCAACTGGCGTTCGCCATTTTGTGGCCGGTGCAGGATGGCGGCCCCGGCATTTTGAAAGCCCCTTATTTTCTGATGATGCTGTCGTGCCTGCTATTGATCGGCGCCTTGTGGCGCGCCCATGTCCATGGAACCAGCAACAGCAGCGCTCGCCAAAGTGCACTGTGCGTGGCCGTGATGGCCTGGACCACCATGGCTTGCAATACCGCCTGGATATGCTGGCACTGGGCCGGTGCCGGCGCGCTGCCCATGGCGGCGCTGGTGATCGTTGCCGCAGGCGCGCTGCTGGCACACGCTGCCATGCGCCAGCCGTTGTGGCGGCTGGGACGCACCAGCGTCGGCACGGCGGGCGCCGCGGCAATGCTGTGCCTGCTGGCCATTCCCGTTTCAGCCAGCTATTACGCGGGCGAACGGCTGACCAGCACTGCTGGCGACTGGCAGGGCCGCTTGCGCCACTGGCGGCAGGCACTGTCCATGTTTCAGGGCAACAGCACCGGGGGCGCCAGCGCCGCCAACATACTGTTCGGCATGGGGGTCGGCACCTTTCCCGCCACCTATTTCTGGCATAACCGCCTGGACGAAACGCCGGCGCGCCTCAACTATGCCGAGGAAAACGGCGAACGCTATCTGCGTCTGTCCAGCCCCGCGTACCGGGCCGGTTACGGCGAGCTGCTGCGCCTGCTGCAGCGGGTCGAGCTTGAACCCGACACGCCTTACACGCTGTCGCTGTCGGTACGCCGACATGGTGCCTTGCCAGTATTGCAAATGCGCCTGTGCCAGCGGCAACTGCTGTACGCACAGCAATGCGTGGGCGTGCCGCTGCGTCTGTCGGCCGCCACGCTGCCGCCGTCCTGGCAACGCTACAGTGTGACGCTCGACAGCGCCTGGCTCGGGCGCGGCCATGGCCTGCTGCGCGCGCCGGTGCAGCTGGAACTGGCGGTCAGCAGCGGCCGGCAACCGGCGCTGATCGATGTCGACAAGCTGAGCCTGCGCGACCCCGACGGACGCGAACTGCTGGCCAACGGCGATTTTTCAGCCGGCCATAATTACTGGTTTTTCAGCAGCGACCATCACCACCTGCCGTGGCATATCAAGAACATCTGGCTGCACCTGCTGATCGAATCGGGTCTGTGCAGCGTGCTGGCAATGGCCAGCCTGCTGGTGGTGGCTGGCCGGCAATTGTGGCGCAATGTCGCCGTACCGGCCCGGCAGGCTGGCGCCACGGCCACGCTGGCGGCGCTGTGCGGCTTCCTGATGGTGGGCGTATTCGACAGCCTGCTTGACGTGCCCCGGCTGGCGCTGCTGTTTTATCTGATGTTGCTGTGCACGCTGCAGCAGTATCAGTTGCGTCCCTGTACCAACCGGCAGGTAATGCCGGCTTCATCCGATATAGGGAAAAAGAAGGGATAGAAGGAACGCTCGCCGCCATGCTGCTCCATCATGCCGCCGTATTGGCGGATCCGTTCGCCCATATAGGCCAGGTCCAGCCGCAGCAGCACCGCCGGCGCACCCACGCGCGTGCATTCGCGCTCGCCGCCAAAGTCGCGAAAACCCAGCATGCGCTTGTAGAACACCACATGGCGCGGATTGACTTCGATTACATAGTCGGTGTAGCCATGGATATTGTGGGCATAGATGTAGGAAATATGGATCAGCGCCGCAAACACGCGTTTGCTGACGCCCTTGTCGATGGCCAGGCGCGACGGCTCGCACAAACGCCGGCCCTGGGCACGCAGCAGATCGAGTTTATCGCGGAAATTTTCATCGGCAGGCAAGCCTGTCTCGTCGTTGTCCAGGCACAGCGTCATGGTGCCGACGGTGGTGCCGGCCGTTTCGGCAAACAGCGTGATCTTGTTCATGGCATGTTGTATGCCGGGGTCGACGGCGTAGCCGCGCCAGCCATACATCTTGCGGATCAGCAAGCTGGCCGACTCGCGCCGGCCGCGCGAGTCGGCCATGCGGATATGAAAGCGCTGCAGGTCGATTTCATGCTCCATGGCAGGATCGAGCTTGCCTTCGCCGACTACCATATCGCTCAATGCAGCAGTGTCAGAAGTTATATCAAAAGAAATAATGGGTTCATCCGTAAACATCATTTTGTCCTTATGGTCACTGGCCGCCTACCCGCTAGACAGACTGAAGCCAATGCCTTGTGACAAGCCGCCAACTGAAGAAGTTCCCCATCAAGAGCAAAAAAACAGAAGATATTACTTACTTAAAAGGAAATTGACGCCATAAATTTGCTTATTTTTACTATCATTCAAATAAGCTGCGCCAGCGCAGCATCGGCTAAAAGAAGCTTTCCGGTATCAGCAGCACATCGCCAGGGCGCATGGTGACATTGGCCGAGATATCGCCGTCCTTGAGCAGATCGTCGAGCCGCACGCGCAACTGCTGCTGGCTGCCCTCGCGCACGCGGATAATGCTGGCCTTGTTGCCGGCGGCAAAATCGGTCACGCCGCCCACGGCAATAAGCACATCCATCAGCGACATGCCCTGCCGATACGGCAACGCCTGTGGCCTCGCCGCCGCACCGATGACACGGATCTGCTCGGCATACGGACCGACAAAGCCGGTCACGATCACCGTCACCACCGGCTGTTGGATATATTTGCCCAGCGCCTGTTCGATATCGCGCGCCAGCTGGGTCGAAGTCTTGCCGCTGGCCTGCAGGTCTTCCACCAGCGGCGTGGTGATCTTGCCGTCGGGACGCACCGCCACCGTCAGCGAGACATCGGGATTGCGCCAGACCAGGATATTGACGGCGTCGCCCGGCCCGATCAGATAATCGTGCAACGGCGCCGGCTCCTCGGCCGGCGCCAGCGCATACGGCGTGCGGCAGCCCGCCAGGCTGGCCAGCACGAGCAGGCATCCGGCCAGCATTGTCCCAATTTTTTTCCCCACAGCAGTTCCCGGCATGCCGGCCTCCCTGAACAGAATCATTGCGCTGGCCGCAAGCTGGGCCGCAAGTTTCCCATGATCGTAAAACACGCCAAGTGTTTCTTGAGGCGCATCAACAAGCAGGCATCTTGCACAAATTTGCGTACAGCCCGCCCTATACTTTGCTGACACTTTGCTAGCTCCGGCATGCTCTGACAGGAAGGCGCAATATGGAAGATCTGATACGGCAAGTGCTGTCGAGCCTGAAAGGCATCTGGAAATACCGCTGGCACGCCGTCGTCGTGGCCTGGCTCGTCGCTGTGGTTGGCTTTATCAAGGTCATCACCTTGCCCGATGAATACCAGACCTCGGCGCGCGTGTTTGTCGATACGCAAACCATCTTGAAGCCTTTGCTGGCGGGCATGACCAGCGTACCCAATACCGAGCAGCAGGTTGCCATCATGAGCCGCACGCTGCTGAGCCGGCCCAATGTCGAGCGCGTGATGCGCATGGTCGACCTCGACCTCGGTACCCGCACCGTGCGCGAGCACGAAACCGAGCTCGACGAACTGATGCGCCGCATCAAGATCAGCGGCACCAGCGCCTACGATATCTATACCATCAGCTATACCGGAGGCCAGCCGAAAATGGCGCGCGACGTGGTGCAAAGCCTGCTGACCATTTTTGTCGAAGGCAGCTTCCAGGGCAAGAAAGGCGATACCGAAAAAGCCGTGCAGTTTATTGACGAGCAGATCAAGAATTACGAAGACAAGCTCAGTGCGGCGGAAAACCTGCTGAAAGAGTTCAAGATCCGCAACAATATGCTGCTGCCGCGCCAGGGCATCGACTATGGCAGCCAGTTGCTGATGATGTCCGACAGCCTCAACAATGCCAAGCTGGAATTGCTGGAAGCGGAGCAATCGCGACGCGCCATCGCAGCCCAGATCGAAGGCGACGAGCCGGTGCTCGACCTCGAACCAAGCGCGGCTGCCATCAGCAACCCGGAACTCGACGAGCGTATTGCCACCATCAACAAGAACCTCGACAGCCTGCGCCTGCAATACACGGAATTGCATCCCGATATCGTGGCCTCGAAGCGCCTGATCACCCAGCTTGAAGAGCGCAAGGTGGCCGATAGCAAGCTGCGCGCCGCCTCAGGCGACCCGGGCAGGAACTACAGCCCGATGCTGCAGCAGCTCAAAGTTGCCTTGACCGAGGCCGACGCGCGCGTGGCCGCCATCAAGGCGCGCGTGGCTGAATTCCAGGTGCGCAACGAGCGCCTGCTGGCCCACAGCAACGCCGTGCCCGAGATCGAATCGCAACTGGCCCAGCTCAATCGCGACTACGTGATTAACAAGGAAAACTATGAAAAGCTGATCGGCCGGCGCGAAGCGGCCAAGCTGTCGGGCGAACTCAGTTCCACCACCGACATGATGGCCTTCAAGATTATCGATCCGCCCACCGTGCCGTTGACGCCGGTCGGCCCCAACCGTCCGCTGCTGTTCAGCGCGGCGCTGGCCGCAGCGCTGGGTGCCGGCGTGGCCGCAGCGCTGCTGGTAAGCCAGATCCGTCCGACCTTTCTCAGCCCGGGCGAACTGCGCGACGCTACCGGCCTGGCGGTGCTGGGCACGGTGGCCATGAACTGGACCGCGCAACAGCAGGTGCGCCGCCGGCGCGACCGCTACGGCTTCGGCTTGTGCCTGGGCAGCCTGGCGCTGCTGTACGGCGGCGTGCTGGGCGCGGCCCTGTTCAAATTCTAACCACGGGAGCACGGCATGGCACAGGACAGCCAGGGCGCAGGCAACCCTTCCCCCCATCCCTTGGGCGTGGCCGAGGCGGCTCAGCCGTATAGCGTGGAGGCCGGCGCCGGCAGCGAGGCCGACAGCACTTCGCCGCACTATCGCCAGCTCAACCTGGCCAGGCTGCAGACGCAAGGCATGGTGGTGCATGACGGCGGGCGCACCTCCGTGGCCGAGGATTTTCGCATTATCAAACGGCCCCTGCTGCGCAATGCGCGCGCCAGCGGCGCCGAGGCCATCCGTCATGGCAACCTGATCGTTGTCACCAGCGCCCTGCCCGGTGAAGGCAAGACCTACTGCGCCGTCAACCTGGCCATGAGCATCGCCATGGAGATGGACATGACGGTGCTGCTGGTCGACGCCGATGTGGCGCGGCCATCGGTGCTCAAGGTGCTGGGCCTGCCGCCCGAACCGGGGCTGATGGATGTGCTGCTCGACGAACAGGTGGCCATGTCGGATGTGATCCTGAAAACCAATATCCCGGCACTGAGCATTTTGCCGGCCGGGCGCAGCAACCGGCACGCCACCGAACTGCTGGCCAGCCGCGCCATGAGCCGGCTGCTTAGTGAAATTGCCAGCCGCTACGCCGACCGCATCGTCGTGTTCGACTCGCCGCCGCTGTTAATTACCAGCGAAGCGCATGCGCTGGTAGGGCAAATGGGACAAGTGGTAATGGTGGTCGAAGCCGAAACCACCACCCAGCACGCGGTCAAGGAAGCGCTGCGCCAGATCGAAGCTTGCGAACACATCCACCTGATCTACAACAAAACGCGCGCCTTTCCCGGCAACGACTACTATGGTTACGGCGATTACGACTAGCCAGCGCACCCCTTTTTGCCGGGGCTGCTGGTGGCCCTGGTTGCCGCTGCTGATATTGCCGGCGCCGGCCTGCGCACTGGAATGGCTGGTGCAGCCCTCGCTGCGCCTGCGTGAAAGCTATACCGACAATGCCTTGCTGGCCCCGTCCGGCCAGCAGCAATCCGATTTCATTACTGAAATTGCCCCCGGCCTCGCCTTGCTGGGCAACGGGCCGCGCCTGCAGGTGCACCTGGACGCCAGCTGGCGCAAACTCGTGTCGCAGCGCAGCGCCGACAGCAGCCGCCAGCAGTTGCAAGGGGCCGGCCATGCCGACCTGATCGGCGATTGGCTGCAGCTCGATGCGCGCGCCAGCATCAGCCAGCACAGCATCTCGCCGTTTGGCGCGCCGGCCATTGGCGACCTGCCATCGTCGGCCAATCACAGCACGGTGCGCGTCGCCAGTATCAGCCCGGTGCTGCGCCATGCCTTTCGGGCGCTCGGTACAGCCGAACTGCGCTATACGCGCAGCCAGGTCAGCAGCGACGACGCGCTGCTGTCCAGCCATGGCGACGAACTGGCGCTGCAACTGGCGGGTGCACCGCGCGGAGGCGGCTGGAACTGGAACGCCGGCTATGAAGTGCGCCGCACGCAGGACAGCCGGCTGGCCGCGCAGAGCATGGAACGCGCCAGCGCCGGGCTGCGCTACCCGTTCAACCGCAGCTGGGCCGGCACCGCCAGCGCCGGCACGGAAAAGGAAAGCTATGAAAGCGGCAGCGGCAGCCATCCGCGCGGACGCTTCTGGTCGGTAGGCGCAGTCTGGACGCCTTCCGCGCGCACCAGCGTGGCGCTCAGCACCGGCCGGCGTTTCTTCGGGCGCACCTACAGCCTCGACGCTCGCCTGCTGCAACGCCATACCAATTGGTCGCTGCAGTACAGCGAAGACATCACCACCATGCCGGCGCAGTTTCTACGCCTGGGCAACCGCGACGCCGCCAGCCTGCTCGACCAGCTGTGGCGCGGCGCCTACCCCGATGCGCAGGAGCGGCGCCTGCGCATCGACGCCTTTTTGCGCGACGCCGGCAGTCTCGGTGGCGAGCTGGGCGCGCTCAATTATTTCAGCCGCCGCTATTTCCTGCAAAAGCAGCTGAGCCTGAACATGGCGCGCGCCACGCCGAAAACCACCTGGCTGGCCAGCTTGCACGCCACCGACCGCACGGCCCAGACCGCCAGCGGGGTCGACAGCGGCATATTGCCCGATATCGATCTGGCCAGCCTTGAGCGCACGCGCCAGCTCGGCGCCAATAGCAGCTGGCAATGGCGCGCCTCGCCGCGCGACAGCCTGCGCCTCGACGCCGGCTACGCCAGCGTCCGTTCGCTGAGCGCACTGCGGCGCGACGATAACCTCACTTTGACCGCGGGCTTTAACCGCGTGGTGCAAAAAAACATGACGGCGTCGATCGACGTGCGCCACACGCGCCACCACAGCAACCGTGGCGGCAGTTTTCGTGAAAACGGCATGGTGGCCACCTTGACCATGCAATTTTAGGAGCGAATATGCAACAGGACAACGCCGCCAGCCCTCGCCCACACCTGCTGTGCGTGGTCGCAGCCAGGCCCAACCTGATGAAAATGGCGCCACTGCTGGCCGCTTTTGCCTGCAGCGCGCCGCAAGTGCGTATCAGCCTGGTCCATACCGGCCAGCATTATGACGTGGCCATGGACGCGCAGCTATTTGCCGAGCTGGGCCTGCGCGCGCCCGATATCAACCTTGGCGTCGGCTCGGCCAGCCATGCGCGCCAGACGGCCGAGATCATGCTGCGCTTCGAGCCGGTGATGCGCGAGCTGCAGCCGACGGCAGTGCTGGTGGTGGGCGACGTCAACTCCACCCTGGCCTGCGCGCTGGTGGCAGCCAAGCTGGCCGTGCCGGTTATCCATGTCGAGGCCGGGCTGCGCAGCGGCGAGCGCGACATGCCCGAGGAAATCAACCGCGTGCTGACCGACCAGTTATCCAGCCTGCTGTTTACCAGCGAAGCGGGCGCGGCCGACAATTTGCTGCGCGAAGGCATCGCTGCCGAACGCATCCATTTTGCCGGCAATGTCATGATCGACGCGCTGTTGCAGCAACTGCCCAGGGCCGTGCCGCCAGCACAGACCTTGCGCACCCATGGCCACGACTGCCCACCCGCTTTTGCCTTGCTGACCCTGCACCGCGCCAGCAATGTCGACGATCCGCTGCGCCTGGCTGCCCTGCTGCGTACCATGGCCACGCTGTCGCGCCAGTTGCCGCTGCTGTTTGCCATCCATCCGCGCACGCTGGCCGCGCTGCAGCGCGCCCGGCTGGCGCCCTTATTGGCGGACGCGGCCATCGTGCCGCTGCCGCCGCTGGGCTACCTGGAAATGCTGGGCCTGATGCAGGCGGCGCGCCTGGTGCTGACCGACTCGGGCGGGGTGCAGGAGGAAACCACGGTACTGGGTGTACCCTGCCTGACCCTGCGCGAGGCCACCGAACGCCCGGTGACGGTGACGACCGGCAGCAATACCCTGGCCGGCACCGAGCCGGAGACCATCCTGGCGCTGGCGCGCGCACAACTGGCTACCGGCGGCAAGCCCGGCGGCCGGCCGCAATACTGGGACGGCCACGCCGCCGGGCGCATGGTGTCCATCTGCGCCGGCTGGCTGGCGCAGCAGGCAGGACCAGGCGGCTGAGATGGCCAGGCATCTCAGTGAACGTTTGAGCAATGCCTTGACCATTGATGTCGAGGATTACTTCCAGGTCTCGGCCTTTGCGCCGCTGATCGCGCGCGACAGCTGGCCGTCGCGCCCGTGCCGCATCGAAGCCAATATCGAGCGTATCTTGCTGTTGCTGGAAACACGCCACATCCACGCCACCTTCTTTACGCTGGGCTGGATCGCCGAACGCTACCCGGTCATGCTGCGCCGCATCGCCGCTGCCGGGCATGAAATTGCCAGCCACGGCTATGGCCATCTGCGTGCCTGGGAGCAGGACGCCGACGCCTTCCGCAACGATGTGGTGCTGAGCAAGACCATCCTCGAGCAGCTGGGTGGCCAGACCGTGGCCGGTTACCGCGCGCCCAGCTTCTCCATTGGCGCGGCCAATCTGTGGGCGTTTGATGTCTTGCAGGAAGCCGGCTACCGCTACAGTTCCAGCATCTATCCGATCCGCCATGACCACTACGGCATGCCCGAGGCGCCGCGTTTTGCCTGGCGCCCGCGCGGCGCCAGCGGCCTGCTCGAGCTGCCGATCAGCACCGTGCGGCTGGGGCGTCGCAATATGCCGGCCGGCGGCGGCGGCTACTTTCGGCTGCTGCCGTATGCGCTGTCGCGCCAGCTTTTGCGGCGCATCAATGCGCGCGATGGCCAGGCTGGCATATTCTATTTTCATCCTTGGGAACTCGATCCCGGACAACCGCGCCCGCCCGGCCTGCCACTGAAAACGCGCTTTCGCCACTATCTGAACCTGGGGCGCATGCAGGCGCGGCTGGAGCGCCTGACGGCCGACTTTGCCTGGGACCGCATGGACCGCATCTTCCTGAAAGCCGACTATGCCTGACGCACCCAGCCAATATGCACCGCCCTCGCACCAGCGCAGCGACACTGCGGTCGCGGTGCATGCGCTGCAGTTGCATGAGCATGCGCGCTGGGATGACTTCGTGCAGGCATGTCCCGAGGCCACCTTCTTCCACCGCGCCGGCTGGCGCACGGTGCTTGAGCAAGGCTTTGGCCATCGCTGCCATTTCCTGTACGCCGAGCAGCAGGGCGACATCTGCGGCGTGCTGCCGCTGGCCCATATGCGCGGCGTCCTGTCGGGCAAGGCACTGGTCTCACTGCCGTTCTGCGTATATGGCGGCGTAGCTGCCGCCAACGGTACCGCGCGCCAGGCGCTGCTGGCGGCAGCGCAGGCGCTGGCGCGCCAGTTGCAGGTGGGCCACCTCGAGTTGCGCCAGCGCGATGGCGTGGTCGGGAGCGGCTGGCTGGCCAGGCCGCTGTACGCCACCTTTCGCCAGCCATTACCGGACGACGACGATGCAGCGCTGCTGGCCATTCCGCGCAAGCAGCGCGCCGTGCTGCGCAAGGCCATGGCCAGCGGCCTGCACAGCCGCCTCGAAGACGGTCTCGAGCATTTTTTCCCGCTGTACGCGGCCAGCGTGCACCGGCTCGGCACACCGGTGTTTGCGCGCCGCCATTTTGCGCTGCTGCGCAGCACCTTTGGCGACGATTGCGACGTGCTGACCGTGTTTCAGGGTGAGCAGGTACAAGCAAGCGTGCTGCAATTTTATTTCCGCGACGAAGTACTACCCTATTACGGCGCTGGCAGCGTGCTGGCGCGCAGTACCGGCGCCAATGACTTCCTGTACTGGGAAGCGATGCGCCGCGCCCGCGCGCGCGGCGTTCGCCGTTTTGACTTTGGCCGCAGCAAGGCCGGCACCGGCGCCTTTGACTTCAAGAAAAACTGGGGCTTTGCGCCGCAGCCGCTACCCTACGCCTACCAGTTGATCCGGGCCGCCTCGCTACCGGAAGTAAACCCGCTCAACCCGAAATACGCGCTACTGATACGCGCCTGGCGCCGCCTGCCGCTGCCGCTGGCCAATCTGCTGGGGCCGCATATCGTGCGGCAGTTGGGCTAGCCATGCGCGAACTGCTGTTTCTTACCCATCGCCTGCCGTATCCGCCCAACAAGGGCGACAAGATACGCTCATGGCATATGCTGCAATACCTGAGCCGGCATTTCCACGTGCACCTGGGCTGCTTTATCGATCAGGAAAGCGACTGGCGACACACGCACGCAGTCAGCGCGCTGTGCGCCAGCAGCCGCTTTGTCCAACTGCACCCCATCCAGGCCAGATGGCGTGCCGCGTGCGCCTTACTGGGGCACCAGGCCATGAGCGTGCATTATTACCGCGATGTCCGCCTGCAGGCCTGGGTCGATGGCGTGCTTGCTGGCGCACGCGTGCACCACGGCCTGGCCTTTTCCGGCGCGATGGCGCAATACCTGGACAGCGGCGCCGCCTGCGCGCTGACGCGGGTGATCGATTTTGTCGATGTCGATTCCGATAAATGGCGCCAGTACGCGAGCAGCAAGGCGTGGCCGCTGTCGCTGCTGTACCGGCGCGAGGCGCAGTCGCTCTTGCAGTACGAGCGCCATATTGCGCGTCAATTTACAGCCAGCTGCCTGGTGTCGCCAGCCGAAGCCGAACTGTTGCGTCAGTGCGCGCCGATGGCGCGGCGCAAGATTCACCATGTCAGCAATGGCGTTGACGCCAGCCACTTTGCGCCACAGCCCACGCTGGTCTCGCCTTACCCGGCCGGCGCGCAGGTGATGGTATTTACCGGCGCCATGGATTACTGGCCCAATATCGACGCCGTGCAATGGCTGGTGCGCCATGCCTGGCCGGCGCTGCGGCGCCAGTTTCCCGCGCTGCAGCTGTATATCGTCGGCAGCCGGCCGACCGCCGCAGTGCGTGCGCTGGCGCGCAGCGCCGGCGTGGTCGTGACCGGTACGGTCGACGATGTGCGTCCCTACCTGGCCGGCGCGGCGCTGGCCGTCGCCCCCTTGCGCATTGCGCGCGGGGTGCAGAACAAGGTACTCGAAGCCATGGCTATGGGCAAGATCGTGCTGGCCTCGCCGCAGGCGCTCGAAGGCATCGCAGCCCAGCCCGGACGCGAACTGCTGCTGGCGCGCGACGAGGCCGAATTTATCCACCAGGCAACACTGGTTTTGAACCAGACAGTCTTGCGCGACGACTTGCGCGCGATCGGCGCACGCGCGCGCCAGTTGGTGCTGCGCGAGCACGACTGGCAGCGCAACCTGCAGGCGCTGGGCGGCCTGCTCGATGTGAGCGCTGCTGCGGGTGCGTTGGCGGAGCCGCAGGCATGAAGCGCGAACCCCAGGTCCTGCTGACCGCGCAAGGCGCAACGACGCCAGCGCGCATGCCGCCGGCCCTGGGTGCGCTGCTGCTGGCCCTGGCCGCCGTGCTGACCCTGCACCACGCGACCTTGCTGAGCATGCTGCATATCTGGTGGCGCTCGCCGACTTTTGCGCATGGCTTCCTGATCCTGCCTGTCAGCGCCTGGCTGGCCTGGCGCCGGCGCGCGGCGCTGCGGCATCTGGCCGAGGCCGACCAGGCGGCCCGGCCCAGCGGCGCCGGCTTGCTGCTGCTCGCTGCGCTGGGCGCGGCCTGGCTGCTGGCCGAACTGGCCCATGTGCAGGTGATGCAGCAACTGCTGGTTGTCACCATGCTGCCCGCTTGCGTGCTGGCCGTGCTGGGCTGGCGCGCCCTGGCGCTGCTGGCTTTTCCGCTCGCCTACCTGTTTTTGTGCGTGCCGTTCGGCGCAGTGCTGATTACACCGCTGATCGACTTTACGGCCGGCTTTACCGTGACCGCCTTGCAATGGTCGGGCGTACCGGTGTATCGCGAAGGCAGCTATTTTTCCCTGCCCAGCGGCAACTGGTCGGTGGTGGAAGCGTGCAGCGGCCTGCGCTATCTGATCGCCTCGCTGGCCTTGGGCGTGCTGTTTGCCCATCTGCACTTCCAGCATGCGGGCAAGCGCGCAGCCATCGTGGCCGCTGCGCTGCTGCTGCCGATCCTGGCCAATGGCGTGCGCGCCTACCTGATCGTGATGCTCGGTCATTACAGCGATATGCGCGTGGCAGTCGGTGTCGACCACCTGATCTACGGTTGGTTGTTCTTTGGCCTGGTGGCGCTGCTGCTGTTTCTGGCCAGCCGCCGCTGGCGCGCGGCGCCCGGGCCAGTGTGTCCATTGTCGGTGGCGCCGGCCGCAGGTCTGCCGCGGGCCAGCAAGGCGAACACGCTGGCGGCGCTGCTGTGCCTGCCACTGTGCGCCCTGTGGCCGGCGCTGGCGCAGGCCATCGAGCAAGAACAGCAGGCAGGCTTCACCACCACCCTGCCGGCGCTGCAGGTACGTCAGATTTCCGGCTGGCAGCGTGTGCCGCCCCAATCCTGGGCCTGGCGCGCGCCGCTGGCCGGTGCGCCGCGCGAATTGATCGCCAGCCAGGCCGGGGAGGATGGTGCAGTGCAGTTGCAACTGGCCTGGTATCGGCGCCAGGCGCGCGCCAGCGAGCTGCTCAGCCACCTCGACCAGCCATACGGCCCGCACAGCCTGCTACTGGACAGCCGCACACGGCGCGTAGCGCTGCCCGCCGGCAGCCTGCAGGTACGCGAAAGCCTGCTGGCGCGGCCTTCACACCGGCTGCTGGTGTGGCGCTTCTATCGGCAAAGCGGCGTGACGACGGCCAACGGCGCGCTGGTCAAGCTGCTGCTGGCGCGCGGCAAGCTGCTGCACAGCCGCCAGGACGGCACGCTTATTATCGTGTCAGCGCCCTACGAAGAGCTCGGCGCGCCGCCGCGCGCGCTGCTGCAGGCCTACCTGCGCGCGGCGCTGCCGTCCATCGAGCAGGCCATCGAGGAGATGCCGCATGACTGAACAGTTGGTATCGAGGGCGCCATTGATCGTGCATGTGATCGACCAGCTGGAGATGGGCGGGTTGGAAAACGGCCTGCTCAACCTGCTCAACCATATGCCGCCCGGCCGCTACCGGCACGCCATCGTCTGCCTGAAAAACGCCAGCGCCTTTGCCGACCGGCTGAGCGCGCCCGGCGTGCAGGTGCTCAGCCTGTACAAGCGCGCAGGCAAGGACCCGGCCCATTACCTGCGCCTGTACCGCACCTTGCGCCAGTTACGGCCCAGCCTGGTGCACACGCGCAACCTGGCCTGTATCGAGGCGCAATTGCTGGCGGCGATAGCCGGCGTGCGCCTGCGCGTGCATGGCGAACATGGGCGCGATATCGGCGACCTCGACGGCAAGAACCGCAAATACCGCTGCCTGCGCAAGCTGATGCGTCCACTGGTCCAGCACTTTATTGCCGTCAGCGACGACCTGCGGCGCTGGCTGGTCGAGGCGATTGGCGCTGCGCCGGCCACGGTGACGCAGATCGGCAACGGTGTCGACAGCCTGCGCTTTCATCCGCGCATCGCCTCAGCCAGCAGCGCGCCAGTCGGCCCGCCCGGTTTCTCGTGCGCAGGCGCTTTTGTCATCGGCAGCGTGGGCCGCATGGCCGAGGTCAAGGATTATCCGACGCTGGTGCAGGCCTTTTTGCTGCTGTTGCAGCAGGCCGGACGGGGCGTGCCGCTGCGCCTGATGCTGATCGGCGACGGCCCTGCCCGCCAGCAATGCCTGGGCCTGCTGCAAGCTGCCGGCGCGGCGCACCTGGCCTGGTTGCCGGGCGCACGCGACGACGTGGCGCAACTGCTGCGCGCCATGGACGTCTTCGTGCTGCCGTCGCTGGCCGAAGGCAGCTCCAACACCATCCTGGAGGCCATGGCCAGCGGCCTGCCGGTGGTGGCCACGTGCGTGGGCGGCAATGGCGAGCTGGTGCAATCGGGCTGGAACGGCACGCTGGTGCCGCCGCGCGCACCGGCCTTGCTGGCCGACGCGCTGCTGGAATACGTCAAGTTGCCCGAACTGGGCCTGCGCCAGGGCGCGCGCGGACGACGCCGGGTGCTGGCCGGGCACAGCCTGGCCGCGATGGCCGGCGCCTACCTGGCCGTCTACGACAGGCTGACCGGTACGCCGGGCGCCAGTTTTCATCCACCGACCTGAGAGGCAACCATGTGCGGCATCGTCGGCATTTTTGACCTGCAAGGCCAGCGCGATATCGATGCGGCGCTGCTGGCGCGCCTGAACCATAGCCTGCGCCATCGCGGCCCGGACGAGGACGGGCTGCACCGTGAACCGGGCGTGGGCGTGGGCCACCGGCGCCTGTCGGTAATCGACCTGGCCAGCGGCCAGCAGCCGCTGTACAACGCCGACCGCAGCGTGGTGATTGTCTTCAATGGTGAAATCTATAACTACCGCAGCCTGATGGCCGAGCTACGCCGGTTTGGCCACCAGTTCCGCACCCAGAGCGACACCGAAGTGATCGTCCATGCCTGGGAACAATGGGGCGAACAGTGCGTACAACGCCTGCGCGGCATGTTCGCCTTTGCCATCTGGGACCGGCGCCGCCATCTGCTGTTCCTGGCGCGCGACCGGCTCGGCGTCAAGCCGCTGTACTACGGCCAGGCCGGCGACGGCACGCTGCTGTTCGGCTCCGAACTCAAGGCGCTGCTGGCGCACCCGGCCATGCCGCGCGAACTCGATCCGCTGGCGGTGGAAGAGTATTTTGCCTATGGCTACGTGCCCGAGCCGCGCAGCATCATGCGCCACGCCGCCAAGCTGCCGCCGGGCCATACCCTGTGCGTACGGGCCGGCCAGCCGCTGCCGGCGCCGCGCCAGTACTGGGATATTCCGTTTGCGCCGCACCCGCCACTCAAGCAGAAGCAGGCGGCCGACGAGCTGCTGGCGCGCCTGCGCGAGGCGGTGCAGATCCGCATGGTGGCGGAGGTGCCGTTGGGCGCATTCCTATCCGGGGGCGTCGATTCGAGCGCGGTGGTGGCGCTGATGGCGGGGCTGCAGAGCCGGCCCGTCAATACCTGCTCGATCGCCTTTGCCGACCCGGCCTACGATGAAGCGCCGTACGCGGCCATGGTGGCGCGTCGCTACGCCACCGCGCACCATGTGCAGCAGGCGCAGCACGACGATTTCGAGTTGATCGATCATCTGGCCACGCTGTATGACGAACCGTTTGCCGACAGTTCGGCCATGCCCACCTACCGCGTGTGCCAGCTGGCGCGCCAGCGCGTGACTGTAGCGCTGTCCGGCGACGGTGGCGACGAGAATCTGGCCGGCTACCGGCGTTACCGTTTGCAGGTACGCGAAGACAAGGTGCGCGCGCTGCTGCCGGCCGGCCTGCGCCAGTCGCTGTTCGGTGCGCTGGGCCGCCTCTATCCCAAGGCTGACCGGGCGCCGCGCTTCCTGCGCGCGCGCACCACCTTCGAAGGACTGGCGCGTGACAGCACCGACGCCTATTTTCACGCCGTCTCCATTGTGCCCGACGACATGCGCGCGCGCCTGTTCAGCCTGGAAATGCGGCGCAGCCTGCAAGGCTACCGCGCCGTCGACGTGCTGCGCCGCCATGCGCAGGCGAGCCCGGCGCAAGATGCGCTGTCGCAGCTGCAATACCTGGACCTGAAGACCTATTTGCCCGGCGATATACTGACCAAGGTCGACCGCGCCAGCATGGCCCACGCGCTCGAGGTGCGCTCGCCGCTGCTCGACCATGAACTGGTGGCGTGGATCTCGGGCCTGCCGCCGCATTTCAAGCTGCAGCGTGGAGTCGGCAAGTACCTGCTGAAGCAGGCGCTGCAGCCGCTGCTGCCGGGCGAGGTGCTGAACCGGCGCAAGATGGGCTTTTCGGTGCCGCTGGCCGACTGGCTGCGTGGCCCCTTGCGCGGCCGGCTGCAGCAGCGCCTGTTGGGGCCGACGCTGGCGCAATGCGGCCTGTTCGACATGGACTATATCGGCCAGTTGATCGAACAACACGGCTCCGGCCGGCGCGACTACAGCGCGCCGCTATGGTCGCTGCTGATGTTCGAGTCCTTCCTGCGCCAGGTACTGCCGGCCCCGGCCTTCGCTGCGGCGCCCACCAGCGCAGCAAAAAGCGTTGCACCGGCCAATATAAGTGCATAAGCCATGCGCATCCTGCATATTTTTGATCATTCGCTGCCGCTCCATAGCGGCTATGCGTTTCGCAGCGCCGCCATCCTGGCGCAACAGCT
Organism: Janthinobacterium aquaticum; assembly: GCF_009208565.1. Taxonomy (GTDB): domain Bacteria; phylum Pseudomonadota; class Gammaproteobacteria; order Burkholderiales; family Burkholderiaceae_D; genus Janthinobacterium. The sequence goes on from NZ_WFLK01000011.1 coordinate 70,286, forward strand.
CGCGCTGGGCTGGCAAACGCTGCACCTGACCGGCGCCAAACAGGGCTGGCCTGCCGACGCCACGCATTCAGCTACGGCTGAGGCCAACGAGGGCGACGAGGGCGACGAGGCCGACGGCTGGCAGTTCCATCGCACCGCACCCGCGCGCCAGTGGTGGGCGCGCCTGCCGCTGCTGCGCCAGTATGCGGTGATCGATGGCTTGGCGCGGCGCCTGCTGCCGCTGGCACGCGACTGGCGTCCCGACGTGCTGCATGCGCATTCACCGGTGCTCAACGCCGTGGCGGCGCTGCGCGTGGGGCGCCAACTGGGTATCCCCGTGGTCTACGAAGTGCGTGCGCCGTGGGAAGATGCGGCGGCCGACCACGGCAGCAGCCGGCCCGGCGGCCTGCGCTACCGCCTGACGCGCGCGCTGGAAACCTGGGCCCTGCGCCGGGCCGACGCCGTCACCACCATCTGCGAGGGGCTGCGGCGCGAACTGGCGATGCGCGCGCCAGCGGCGCACATTACCGTGATTCCCAATGCGGTCGACCCGCTGCTGCTGGCGCAGAGAACTCAAGCAAATGGCCTGGAGCGCCCGCCCACCATCGGCTTTATCGGTTCCTTCTATGCCTACGAAGGCCTGGCACTGCTGCTGCAGGCCATGCCGCGCCTGCTGGCGGTGCGGCCGATGCTGCGCCTGCTGCTGGCCGGCGGCGGGCCGCAGGAAGACGCCTTGAAAGCACTGGCGCAGCAGCTCGGCGTTGCTGGCCAGGTGACGTTTGCCGGGCGCGTGCCGCACGCCCAGGTGGCGCAGCTTTACCAGCAGATCGATGTTTTGGTCTATCCGCGCCTGCCGATGCGCCTGACCGAACTGGTCACGCCCTTGAAACCGCTCGAAGCCATGGCGCAGGGCCGGCTGGTGCTGGCTTCGGACGTGGGCGGACACCGCGAACTGATCATCGACGGCCAGACCGGCGTGCTGTTTCGCGCCGGCCACACCGATGCACTGGTCGCCGCGCTGCTGGCCTTGCTCGATGCGCCGCACAGCTGGCCGCGCCTGCGCGAGCAGGCGCGATTGTGGGTGGAACAGGAGCGCCTGTGGCCGCACAGCGTGGCGCGCTATGCCAGCGTGTACGGCCCACTCACGGTGCGCAGCGCCGGCGCACCGTCATCGCCGGCTGCAGGCCTGCAGCCATGAAGCTGGCCGGCCTGCGCATCGTGCTGGTGGGGCCGCTGGCGCCGCCCGCCGGCGGCATGGCCAACCAGTGCGCGCAACTGGCCGCGCTGCTGCGCGCGGAGGGCGCCAGCGTGCAGCAGCTGTCGCTGCACGGCTGCCACCTGCCGCACTGGCTGGCGCGCGTGCGCTATCTGCGCGCCGTGCTGCGCCTGCCCGTCTATCTGTGGCGGCTAAGGTGCGCGGCGCGCACCGCCGACCTGTTTCATGTGCTGGCCAATTCGGGCTGGTCCTGGCATATGCAGGCCGCGCCGGCGCTGTGGCTGGCCAGCATGGCTGGCAAGCCGGCGCTGCTCAACTACCGTGGCGGCGAGGCCGGCGCGTTCTTTGCGCGCAGCGCGCGCCTCATTGGCTGGAGCCTGCGCCGCGCCAGCGCCATCACGGTGCCGTCCGGTTTTCTGGCCGAGCTGTTCGCCCGCTACGGCCATGTGGCCCATATCGTGCCCAATGTGATCGACCTGCAACGCTTTGCGCCTACCAGCCACCGCGTCGATCCGCACGCGCCCGTGATCCTGGTGGCGCGCCATCTGCAGGCGCTGTACGACAACGCCAGCGCCGTGCGTGCGTTTGCCATCGTGCGCGCCAGCGTGCCGGGCGCGCAGCTGGTGCTGGCCGGCGACGGCCCCGAACGCGGTGCGCTGGCACAATTGGCGCAGCAACTGGGCGTGGCCGACGGCGTGCGCTTTGCCGGCCATGTCGACAACGCCGCCATGCCGGCCCTGTATGGCGCCTGCACGATCGCGCTCAATCCCAGCCTGGCCGACAATATGCCGATTTCGGTACTCGAGGCGCTGGCCAGCGGCGTGCCGGTGGTCAGCACCGATGTCGGTGGCATTGCCGCGCTGCTGCAGCATGGCGTGACGGCGCTGCTGGTGCCGCCCGGCGATGCGCCAGCCATGGCGCGCGCGCTGCTGTCGCTGCTGCGCCAGCCGCAGCGCGCACAAGCGCTGGCGCACAACGGCCTGGCGCATGTGGCGCAGTTCGACTGGCGCCATGTGGCGCCGCTGCTGCTGCGCCATTACCGGCGTATCCTGCGCGCGCCGCGTCCGCGCGGCTATACGCGGCTGGTGGCGCACTGGCTGTTTCCGCTGCACGAGCGGCTCAAGCGGCACAACAGCGTGCGCCTGCTGCGTCGCCTGGAGCGCTCGCAATGGTGGAGCGCGGCGCAGCTGCAAGCCTGGCAGATGCAGCGCCTGCGCGCACTGCTGGCGCATGCGGCGCGACACGTGCCGCATTACCGCGCCCTGTTCGCGCGCCTGCAGCTCGATCCGGCCGCCTTTCGCCAGCCGGCCGACCTGGCGCGCCTGCCGCTCTTGCATAAAGCCGATATCGCTGCTGCGCGCACCAGCTTTGTCTCGGAACGCGCGATCGGCCTGCGCGCGTTTGCCACCGGCGGCTCCAGCGGCGAACCGCTGCAGTTCATGCTGGGCCGGCGCCGCATCAGCCACGATATTGCCGCCAAATGGCGCGCCACGCGCTGGTGGGGCGTCGATATCGGCGACCGCGAAGCCGTGCTGTGGGGTTCCCCCATCGAACTGGGCGCGCAGGACCTGCTGCGGCGCTGGCGCGACCGCCTGCTGCGCTCGACCCTGCTGCCCGCCTTTGCCATGTCGTCGGCGCGCCTCGACGGCTTTATCGCGCAATTGCGTCGGCTGCGTCCGCGCATGCTGTTTGGCTATCCGTCGGCGCTGTGCCGTATCGCTGCACAGGCCGGCGCAGGCGGCGTGGCGCTCGACGGCCTGGGCATCAAGGTGGCGTTTGTGACGTCCGAGCGGCTGTACGACGAGCAGCGCGCGCAGATTGCTGCCAGCTTCGGCTGCCCGGTGGCCAATGGCTATGGCGGGCGCGACGCTGGTTTTATCGCCCACGAATGCCCGGAAGGCGGCATGCACGTAACGGCCGAAGACGTAATCGTGGAAATCGTCGATGCACAGGGCCGGCCGCTGCCCGCCGGCAGCAGCGGCGAAATCGTGGTCACCCACCTGGCCACGCGCGACTTTCCGTTTATCCGCTACGCCACCGGCGACATGGGCGCACTGGGCCAGTCGCCGTGCCCCTGCGGACGCGGCCTGCCGCTGCTGCAGCACATTGAGGGCCGCAGCACCGATTTCGTCACCGCCACCGACGGCACCGTGATGCACGGCCTGGCGCTGATCTATATCGTGCGCGAGTTGGCCGGCGTGCAAAGCTTCAAGATTGTCCAGGAAAGCCTGCTGCGAACGCGCGTGCTGCTGGTGTGCCGCAGCCCGCTGGAGACGGCCGCGCGCGCCGGCCTGGCCGAGGCATTCCGGGCGCGTCTGGGGCGTGATGTGGCGATCGATATCGAAGAAGTGGCCGAGATTGCCGCCGAAGCATCGGGCAAATACCGCTATGTGGTCAGCAAAGTCCCACTCTTGCCCTGAAAGGCGCGCCATGCATGTCACTGTCCTCCTCGTTTTGCTGCTGAGCTTGTTATTGGTGTCAGCCACGCTGGCCTTGCTGCTGCACAAAACGCGCCGCATGCACCTGATGCTGTATTCGCTGCAGAACCGGGCCGACAGTGCGCCGGCACAGCTGTACCGCCAGCTCGAAGCACTAACCGGCCTGCAGCAGGAACTGCAACTGGCGCGCAGCCTGCCGCCCACGCGCGGCTGGGCGGCTTCGCCCGACTTCCTGCTGGCGCTGGTACACGAGGTGCAGGCCAGCAAACCGCGCACGGTACTCGAATGCAGCAGCGGCGCCTCGACCGTGGTGCTGGCGCGCTGCCTGCAGCAGCTGGGTGCCGGCCGTGTGCTGAGCCTGGAACATGATGTCCATTTTGGCGCGCAGACACGGCGTGAACTGGCACGCCACGGCCTGTCGGACTGGGCCCAGGTGATCGACGCGCCACTGTGCGAACACGCGCTCGACGGAGAAAGCTGGGCCTGGTACGACATTAAAAACCTGCCGGCTGACCTGGTGATCGACCTGCTGGTGATCGACGGCCCGCCGCAGTCCACGCGCAGCCTGGCGCGCTATCCGGCCGGCCCTCTGCTGTTCCCGCTGCTCGCAGCCGGCGCCGCTGTCTACCTGGACGATGCGGCGCGCGCCGACGAACAGACCATCGTGCGCCGCTGGCGCGCTGCCTTTGCGCCGCTGCAACTGACCATGCTGGCCTGCGAAAAAGGCTGCGCGGTCATGCGCCTCAATTAACGCCCGGCGCTGATGCTGGCCGGCGCTGCACCACCAGGCTGCCGACCGACACTTGTACCAATTCATTGTGCTGGTTATACGTGCTGGTGCGCAGCCTGACCAGTCCCTGCTGCGGCCGCGACCTGGACGCACGCACTTCCAGCACCTCGCTTTCAACGCGCAGTTCGTCACCCGGACGCACCGGCAGCGGCCAGCGCAGCTCCTCGAAACCGGCGCCCACGATGCCACCGGCCGGCTTGAAGTCGCTGTCAACCAGCAAACGCATGGTGGCCGCCGCCGTATGCCAGCCACTGGCCGCCAGCCCGCCAAACAGCGTCTGCGTGGCCGCCTGCGCATCGAGGTGGAAAGGCTGCGGATCGAATTCCGTGGCAAAACTGGCGACACGCTCGGGTTCGATCCGAATCCGGGCAGCGCCGCCAAAACACTGGCCTGGTGCCAGATCATCGAGGTAAAGTACGGTCATGGCGGTCTCCTAGTCGTCCGTTACACACCAGTGTAACTCAGCGATGCACCGATGGCCCCAACCTGGCGCGCACGGCAACGATATCGAAAAACGCAGCAGACAGCGCAGTGCTTGTCGGCCGCTGCACCCGCTGCCAAAGGTTGTGCGCCTACGGCTCCTGCCTGGGTATAGTCAGCAAGTGCTGCACGAACGCCGTTTCCTCAGGGTGGCTGGCATGATAGCGGTCGCGTGCGGCGCGCATGGCCTGGTGGTGCGCGGCGATTGTGTGCGGCGTGAGTTCGATGCCGAAATCGTCGGGTACGGCAGCCTCGCCGCCAAACAGGCGCGCCAGGATCATGCGGCCGACATTGTCGCGGTAGTGCGATGCTTCCCAGTAATAGCGCATTTCGCGCGTGCCGCCAAATTGCGGAATGGCTTCGCTGGTAATGCTGTTAAAGCCGGAAAAATCATAGACGCGCACATTGCAGCCCTGCTGCCGGTAGCGTTCGGCCAGCGCCGCCAGGTCGCCCTGCCAGCGTTCCATGTCGGCCCAGCGATGGCGCCGGTGCAGCACGTCCATGGTCATCGCGTGGGTGGGATTGATATAGAGACGCAGGCGCAGGCGCGAGCTGCTGCGGCACAGTTCGTCTACGGTGGCGTCGAACGTCTGCAGCGCCTCGGGCGTGGGACCGACGCCGGCGCCAAATTCCTGCAGCCGCGGGATCATGGCCTTGGCCGTGCCGCCCCAGCCGTGGATACGGTCGCTGACGCAGCGCTGGTCGCGCTGGCCATAGAGGGCCAGGCTGGAACGGCACACCTGGCCATAGCTGCCGTTCAGCAGGCGCAGGGTGTCCTGCGTCATGTCGAGCGTCAGGCCGCGCTTGATGTTGAGCAAGGCACGGCGCGCGAAAAAGGCCGGGCCGGCCTCGAGCAGGCCCGGCTCGATGCCGGCCGAGCCCTGCTCCATTGAAAACGACGGCGCATCGATGCCCCATATCATGGTGTCAACCCGGCTGACGCGGGCCGCGTGGCGCGCCAGCTGCATGGCGTCGCCGATGGACGCGCCCGACACTGCGCTGTTGAACACGCTCATGCCCGGAAAAAGCTCGTGCGCCTCAGCCGACAAGCCCATTTCCGTGCGCGAATTGCCGATATAGACAACTGCCGGCCGGTAGCGCGCCACCGCATAGGTCTTGCCCCAGACGCTCAGTTTTTCATGCGTTGGGCGCAGGCGCTGCAGCAAGGGACTGTCCCACTGGTGCAGCAGGTACGGGTCGACCAGGTAATTGAGGGTCGCCACGATGACCAGCGCGGCGGCGGCGCTGGCGCAAAACAGCGCGACGTAACTGCGCGCCTGAGGCTGTGCAAGGTTGTCCATGGCTAGAATTGAAAGTAGAGAAATTCGGTGACGCGGTTCATGCCGAAGATGCACAGTACGAACAGCGCGGCAAAGCCCATGCTCCAGCGCCGCGTCGGACGCCATTGCCAGCGTTGGCCCTGCACTATTTTTTCAATGCAAGGCGCGTAGTGCGAGAATATTTGCTGCGTATTCGGTGCATAAAAAGCCAGCAGCATGGCCAGCAACAGCACCGGCAGGCCTGGCCCGGCCAGCTGTATCCAGCGTACGCCGTCAAACGCCGGCTGCCAGCCCAGTTCGCCAAACAGCGCAGCCAGGCCGGCTGTCTGGCGCGGCAGGCTGACGCCGTTGGCGCCAAACAGCGCGCCCACGATATTGCAGGCGGTGGCCAGGTCGGGCGCGCGAAAAAAAATCCAGCCCAGCATCACGGCAAAAAATGTCAGCGCCTGTGGCCACCAGCGCGCCTGCGAGCTGCCGGCCAAGCGCTGCCAGAGCAAATGCAGCACCAGATAAGCGCCATGCAGCGCGCCCCACATGACAAAGGTCCAGCCGGCGCCATGCCACAGGCCGCCCAGCAGCATGGTCAGCAGCAGGTTGCGGTAGCGCCTGGCCTCGCCATGGCGGCTGCCGCCCAGTGCAATATATAAGTAGTCGCGCAAGAAGCGCGACAGCGTCATGTGCCAGCAGCGCCAGAATTGGGCGATATTGGCGGCCTTGTAGGGCGAATTGAAATTGAGCGGCAGCTTGACGCCAAACAGGCGCGACAGGCCGATGGCCATGTCGCAGTAGCCGGAGAAGTCGAAATACAGCTGGAATGTGTAGGCCAGCACGCCGATCCACGCCTCGATCAGCGTCGGCTCGGCGCCGGAGGCAAATACCGGCACGGCCAGCGGGGACAGAGAATCGGCAATCAGCACCTTCTTGGCCAGGCCGACCACGAAGATCGACAGGCCGATGGCAAAGTTGGACGCCTGCGGCCGATGGCTGGCGGGATCGGCAAACTGCGGCATCATATCGCGGTGATGCAATACCGGCCCGGCGATCAGGTGGGGAAAATAGCTGACAAACAGCAGATAGTGGATAAAGCGGTATTCGCGCACCTCGCCCCGGTAGCAGTCGACCAGAAAAGCGATCTGGGTAAAGGTGAAAAAGGAGATGCCGATCGGCAGGATAATATCGAGGCCGGGCCATGGCTGACTGCCCCGCTCGGTCATGACGGCCAACGCATTGACGCTGTCGACAAAGAAATTGGCGTATTTATACCAGGTCAGCAAGGCCAGATTCAGTATCAGCGCGGCCACCAGCACGCGCCGGCGCGCAGTCCCGGTGCAAGCACCGATCAGGCGCCCGCCGGCATAATTGATGCTGATCGAGGCCAGCAGCAGCGGCAGGTAGCGCGCATCCCACCAGCCATAGAAAAACAGCGAGGCGCAGGCCAGCCAGGTCGCTGGAGCCAAGCGGAGCCAGGCAACAGGCTGGTTGACAGCGTTGGCGCCGGCCAGCGCCAGCCGTCCCAGCAAAAAATAGCCCGCCAGCACGATGGGCAGATAGAAAAACAGAAAACTGAAGGAATTGAACAGCATGCGCGCTCCTTATGCAGGCATGCTGTCGGTATCGCGCAGGGCGCCGCCGTAATGCAAGCGGACAGCCCCGGCATGCACCTGCAGGTAAGCCTGGGCTATCTGCGCCGCGACATTGTCCCAGCTGAACTGGCGCACCAGCGCCTGCACTCGACTGCGCGCCGGCGGCTGCGCCAGCAGCCCCATAATGGCCGCGCGCAGGCCGGCACCGTCGTCCCAGCGCACCTGGCGCAGCGCAAAGCCGGCATCGGGCAGCTGCAGCGCGCTTTGCTGCGACATCACCACCGGCGTGCCGGCGGCCAGCGCTTCGAGCACTGCCAGCGGAAAGACCTCGCCCTGGCTGGGCAGCGCCAGCACGCTGGCCGCATGATAGGCGCTGGCCAGCAGCGGATCGGCGTGCTCAAGCGCACCGAGCCAGCGCACATGCGGCATGGCCTGCAGTTGCTGCAGATACGGCTCTTGCTCGCGCGCTGCGGCGCCCACCAGCACCAGTGGAATATCCTGCCCGGCGTCGCAGGCCAGCGCCTGCGCCAATCCCAGCTGGTTCTTGTACGGCGAAATGGCGCCCACCATCAGCACGAAAGGCTGCCTGAGGCCAATCTCGCGTGCAAACAGGTCGCCGTTGGCGCTGAAAAAATGCGGATTGATACCGTTCGGGAACACGCGTATCTTGTCGCGCACGGTGCCGAAACCGTGCACGATGGCGTCACGTTCGCGCTCGCCCAGCGCAATGACCAGGCTGGCCAACTGCAATGCCCGCTTGGTCTGCGCATAACTGGTTTGCACCATCCAGTCGGTCATGCGCCCGGCCAGACGGTCGGCCAGCTGGGCGCGCAGACCGGCGCTGCGGGTCCAGCCAGGAGAAATCAGCGGCGACAGGACGACCGGCACCCCGAGCTCGCAGGCCGCCTCGACAATGCGCACATTGCCATTAATCGCAGAAAATACATGGATCAGGTCGTAGTCGTCCAGCCGGTCGTGGTTAGCGTCCACCAGGCGTACCTGCACGCCGCGCGGACCCGTGCCGACAGGCAGCATGTTGGGGAACAAGGACAGCCGGTTCATCGCCGCCACCGTTTCGCGCACCTGCACCTGCAGGCCGCCGTCGCGCTGGAACAGCATGGGATAAGACAGGATACCTACACGCATGACTCTCCTTTCGATGCCGGCGCTATGCGGCCGAACAACCGTTGCTGCAACAACAGCAGCTCCCCTTTCAGTTCGTGCTGCAAACAGACGATGGCGCCCAGCCAGCACAGCAAGCTGGCCAGCCCCGCCGCCGCCAGCGCCAGCAGGCACCACAGCGCCGGCAGATCGGCGGGCAGCCACAGCATGGCCAGCGGCGCCGGACTGGCCAGCAGGCACACGCCGAGGCTTTTTCGCACGCTGGCCAGCGTGGCACTCGCGTCGATACCATGCACCTGACGCAGACAGCGATAGCTGAGCCAACTACGCCACAGCAAGGCCAGCCCCGCCGCACCGGCCAACGCCATCAGGCCGAATGGCGCGGCAGCGAGCACCAGCGCCACCTTGACCAGCGCCGACCAGCCGTCGATACGGACCTGTAAGCGCAGCTGGCCGCCAGCGACCAGCAGATAGCGTCCCATGCTGAACATGCTATAGACAGCGCAAGGCAGGCACATGATGCGGATCAAGGGTGCGCACGGCGTCCATTGGGCGCCGTACAGCAGTTTGACCAGCGGCAAAGCCAGGCAGCCCAGAAACAGGAAGAACGGCCAGGCCAGCGCCGTCATGTAACTGATGGTGCGCAGATACAGGGCCTTGCTGTTGCCCTGCCCGCCTTCGCGTTCGCAGGCGGCAAACAGCGGAAAGATCACCGGCGAGACGGCGCTGGTAATGGCCTGGTTGAACAGATTGAGCACGCTTTGCGCCTTGCCGTACAGCGCCAGGCTTTGCAGATCGAGCAGCTTGCCGATAATCAGCTCGGGCGCGGCCACGCCGGCTTCGTCAAACAGACCGCCGCCGGTCGCCAGAGCGCCGAAGCCCAGCACCGTGCGCAGGCCTTTCAGCGAGGGCAGCCACGGCAGGCCACGCGGACGCAGCAGCAGCCCCGTCAGCAGCGAGGCCAGGTTGCCGGCCAGCGCTGCCCATACCAGGCTCAGGGCGCCGTATCCCAGCAGCGCCAGGCCGGCCGCCACCAGCAGATTGACCACGGCGTTGCTGACATTGATGGCGAAAATGGCGCGAAACCGCAACTGCCGGCGCAATACGGCCAGCGTCAGGGAGCCGAGCGGTAACAAGACAAAATTGATCGACAGCAATTGCAGCACCTGCTGCAAACGCGCCTCCCGATACCAGACGGCCAAGGGAAAGCCCAGCAGCCAGACCAGCAGCGCCAGCGACCAGGCCACCAGCATGCTGGCCGCCAGTGCAGCGCGCAGTTTCTGGCGCTCCAGCACTTTTTCCTGGATCAGATATTGACCTACGCCAAAATCGCGCAGCACCTGGGCCAGCGACACCAGCACCGCGCCCAGCGCATACAATCCGACCTCGGCCGGTGACAGCAGCCGCGACAGCACGATGCTGCCTGTCACGCCCAACAGCAGCACCGTATACTTCTCGGCAAACGACATCAGGAACGGGGAACGCGGCGCAGCCATATAGTTACATCAGTGAGGCATAGAACTGGCGCAGCTGGCTGGCCAGACGCGTCATGGAATAACGCTGTTCTGCCTCCGCGCGCGCCGCCAGCGCCATGCGGGCGCGCCGGGGTGCGTCGCGCAGCAGCGCCGCCACGGTGTCGCAGGCGGCCCCTTCATCGTCCACCGGCAGCAGCAGGCCGCCCTGGCTGGCGCCCAGGATATCGGCCGTGCCCGGCACATCGGTGCCCAGCGCCGGCACGCCGCAGGCCATCGCCTCGATGGTGGCAATGCCAAAGCCTTCGTTGCGACTGAGCAGCAGATGCAGGTCAAACGCCGGCATCAGCAATTCGACCTGTGCCTGGAAGCCGGCAAAGATCACGCGCTGTGCCATGCCGGCCGCTTGCACCTGTTCGTGCAACATCGCTTCCAGCGGCCCGGCGCCGGCCAGCACCAGATAGAGATTGGGAAACTGCGGCTGCAGGCGCAGGAACAAGGCCAGCAAGGCCAGCGGACGTTTTTGCACGGCCAAGCGCGCCACCGCGCCAAGTACCAGCGCGTCCTGCGGCAGGCCCAGCTTCACGCGCGCCTGCATGCGGCGGTCGGCCGAGACGATAAAGCGCGCCGTATCGACGCCGTTGGCAATGACCGCCAGCCGCGTGCCGGGCGCCAACAGCGGCTGGTACAGTGCCAGGAAATGCTGCAGCGCCGAGGGCGAGACGGCATAGACGCCTTTCACGGCGCGAAACGCCTGCGCCAGCAAAGGCTGCTGCCAGCGGCTGAACGGCGCAGCGGGAAAGGCGTTGTGTACGCTGATTACCACTGGTATGCGGCAGCGCTGCGCCAGCCAGACCAGCGAGGCGCCATAGGTGGTCCAGCAGAACGCCACATGCAGCAGATCGGGCCGCAAACGGCGCAAGCGCCAGGCCCCTGTCAGCCTGGCGCGCAGCAAATTGCAGCGGCGCCAGGCCCAGTGCTCGATAAACAGTGGCGGCTCGTAGATCTGTACGGCCAGGCCTTCGGTTCGCAGCCGCTCGCGCCAGTGTTCAAACCCGGGAAAGCGCCGCAGCGCCAGCGTGCTGCGGTAGCCGGCGGCATCGAGCAGCTGCGCTTCCTGCGCCATGCGCAACTCCATGCCACCGAGCTCGCCCGAATAACTGCTGATCAGCACGCGCGTTTGCCGCTTGCGCTGGCCGCGCCAGGCTTCATGCAGATAGCCGCGCAGATAAGCCAATTGCCAGCGCCGCAAAAAAAACTGCTGGCGATCGCGCCGCAGCCATGCCGCCATGGCGCCGATAGCGTCGCGCAGCAGGCGCGCCAGCATCCAGCGCGGCACGCCCAGCCATTCCGGTGCGCCGCCGACGAGCTGCTGGCGGCACTGTCCGCGTCCGAACAACCAGGCCCGGCGCAGAACCCAGGCTGGCTGGACCTGCGCCGGCCGTATGATGTGCGCCACCTGGGCTGCGCGGCAAAACAATGCCCGGTGGCCGGCCTGCGCCAGCTGCAGATTGAAGCTCACTTCGCTGCCCATGGCGTAACTGGCGCCGCGCGGCCCCACGCTGTCGTCAAAGCGCCAGCCTTGCGCAAAGATGCGCCGCCGCACGGCCATATTGGCGCCCCAGACCAGCCCCGGGTAGACCGGCCCGTCGGGCAAGCTTATATCGGTCGCGCCCCAGGTGAGTCCGTGCGGCGCCAGCGCCAGCAGCCAGGGTTCAGGGGCCTGCCGCCAGGCCGGCACGATGGCACCGCCAAACACTGCATGGCCGGGCTGGCTGCGCGCGCACGCCTCCAGCCGCAGCAGCCAGTCCGGGCGCGGCACGGCGTCGTCGTCGCTGAACACAAACAACTCGGCGCCGTCGCCGCCGGTTTGCAAGGCCAGCGCCAGCGCCCGGTTCAGCGCGGCGTTCTTGCCTGGCTGCGCCAGCAGCAGATGCTGCAATGGCAAGCGCCCGCGGAAAGCCGCGATCACCTGCGCGGTGGCGTCAGTGCTGGCGTTGTCGGCAATAATCAGGCGCCAGCCGCCATGGGGAACCTGCAAGTGCGTATAAGCGAGCAGTACCGCCGGCAAGGTGCTGGCGCCATTGCAGCTTGCCATGAGAACGGTCAACAAGCGCGCCTCTCCTGTGTTTTATCATCGAACGATAGGGCCAGCGTCCAGTCTAGCGGGACGAGCCACCAGGATTTTGAGCGGAATCAACCGAAGCGGCCATGCGTGACATACTGATTACCCTGATCATTTTCGGCTCGCTGCCCTTTATCCTGAAGGAGCCTGCCATCGGCGCGCTGATGTGGGTCTGGGTCAGCGTAATGAACCCGCATACGCAAGGCTGGGGCTTTGCCACGCAACTGCCGTTCGCCTACATCATTGCGCTGGCCACGATGTTGAGCATGCTGATGTCGCGCGGCCCCAGGAATCTGCCGCTTACGCCGGTCAGCCTGTTGCTGCTGCTGTTCGTGCTGTGGATGAATATCACCACCCCGTTTGCGCTGCTGCCGGGGCCGTCCTGGATACAGTGGCAAAAAGTCATGAAGATCATGCTGATGAGCTTTGTGGTCATGATGCTGATCCGCAGCCAGCGCGATATTGTGCGCCTGGTATGGGTGCTGGTCGCCTCGATCGGCTATTACGGCGTCAAGGGCGGCGTGTTTACCATCCGCAGCGGCGGCACCGAGCGCGTCTGGGGCCCGACTGCCACGTTTATCGGCGACAACAATGCGCTGGCGCTGGCCCTGATCATCACCATTCCGCTGATGTATTACTTGCAGCAGGGTAGCGACAAGCGCTGGCTGCGCCACGGCCTGACCTGCGCGATGGTGTTGAGCGCCCTGGCCGCGCTGGGCTCCTACTCGCGCGGCGCCCTGCTGGCGATCGCCGCCATGGGGCTTTTCATGTGGATCAAAAGCGGTCGCAAGGTCGTGCTGGGGTCTCTGCTGTGTCTGCTGGCACCGCTGCTGCTGGCTTTTATGCCGGAACGCTGGGGCGAGCGCATGGATACCATCCACAGCTACCAGGACGACAGCTCGGCCCAGGGCCGTCTCAATGCCTGGCGCATGGCCTATAACCTGGCCTGCAACCGTTTTATCGGCGGCGGCTTCGAAGTGTCCGATGGAGCCATCTTTGCCCAGTACGCGCCCAACCCGCTGGCCGTGCACGCCGCGCACAGCATTTATTTCCAGGCCCTGGGTGAGCACGGCTTTGTCGGCCTGGCCATCTATCTGGCGCTGGGCCTGGCCACCTGGCGCACCGCCAGCGCGATTATCCGCCTGGCGCGCGGGCGGGCCGAGCTGCGCTGGGCGCTGGAATTGGCCACCATGAGCCAGGCCAGCATGGTCGGCTTTGCCGTTGGTGGCGCCTTTTTAAGCCTGCTGTATTTCGATATGCCCTACTACCTGATGGCGGCGCTGATCGCTACCCGTATCCTGGTCGAGCAACATGTGCGGAAAACTCAACCACAAACCCCGGCGGCGCGCATCAGGCAACCGCCATCGGCACGGCACCTGCAATGAAGCCCGCCGTCGCCTCCAGCTTGTCCATCCTGATCTACCACCGTGTGCTGGCGCGGCCCGACCCGCTGTTTCCCGGCGAAGTCGACGCGCGGCGCTTTGCGCAACACCTGCGCCTGCTCAAGCGCTTTTATACGGTATTACCATTATCACATGCCGTGCAAGGCTTGCAGGACGGCAGCCTGCCGCCACGCGCAGCCTGCATCAGTTTTGACGACGGCTATGCCGACAATGCGCAGCTGGCTTTGCCGCTATTGCAACAATATGGCCTGCATGCAACCTTTTTTATTGCCTCGGACTACCTCGATGGCGGGCAAATGTGGAACGACCGGTTGATCGACTGCGTACGCCAGGCCAGCGGTGACGCGATCGATCTGCGGCGCCTCAATCCTGAGCTGAACTTGGACTTGGGCAGGCTGCCAATTGCCAGCCTGGCACAGCGCCGCGCCGCCATCGGCAAGCTGCTGAGCCAACTCAAGTACCTGCCATTCGGGCAGCGCCAGCACCTGGCCGATGCCATCGCCAGATTGATACCGGTCAGGCCGGATCACAGCGCCTTGATGCTGAGCACGGCGCAATTGCGCCAGTTGCAGCACGCGGGCATGGCTATCGGTGCGCATACGGCCCGCCATCCGATTCTGGCGAACCTGTCCGACGATGCGGCAGCGCAGGAAATCGTCCAGGGCCGCAGCGCGCTGGAGCAGTTGCTGCAGGCACCGGTCGACCTGTTTGCTTATCCAAATGGCAAATTTGGCCAGGATTATGGCGCGCGCGACGCGGCGCTGGTGCGCACGCTGGGATTCAAGGCAGCGCTGGCTACCGATCCTGGTGCGGCCAGGCCGGGCGACGACCCGTACCGCCTGCCGCGCTTTACGCCGTGGCGCCCAGGCGCACCTGGCTTTCTGTGGCAGCTGTGGCAGAACCGGCGCCGCTGATGTTGCCGTCGATGGTGCCGCTGACATCTACCGTGCGCACGGTGCCTGCCATCGGTGCAGGATGCGCCTGCAGCCATTGTTCGAGCATCATCAAGATCCACACCATGGTGCCGTGGTAGGCCGGATGCTCGCGCAGCAGTGGCCCCTGCAGCATCTCGATAAAGTCCGCGCGCACGATGCCGCGCCGGCGCAACGCACTCAGGCTGTCAAAGGCAAACGCACGCAAGGGAGCATGCTGCGTCAGCCACAGCCCGAACGGCAGGCCAAAGCCATGCTTTTGCTTGCGCACGATCGCCGGCGGCAAGACGCCAAGCAGCGCGCGCTTGAAAAACGGCCGCAACTGGCGGCCATGCAATTTGTCGCGCGGCGACAGGCAGGCGGCAAACGCCATGAGCTCATCGTCAAGCATGGGAAAGGCCGCCTCCACGCCGGCCAGCTCGCACGCCTGGCGCACCTTGGGCAAGTCGTTGTCGGCCAGTGTAAAGCGCATGTCGAGCGCCAGCAGCGCATTGATCTGGCTCAGTTGCCCTGGCTGCCTTTCCGGCCGCTGCCACCAGGCGCCGGACAGGCTGGCCAGCGCCCCGTCCGGATCGATACTGGCCAGAAAAGCCGGATCGAGCACCGTGCGCGGCCCATGGTGCAGCAGCAGGTTATGGCTTTCCAGCCGCCTTGGCAAAGGCGTGGTAGCCAGTTCGATATAACGGCGCGCCTTGGCGAACAGTCGCCAGGGTCCGGCAAAACCGCGGCAAAAGCGCTGCTGAAACAGCAATGGCTCGATGCAACCCTGGCGCAGCAGCGCCGGCACACGCTCGTACAGCGACAGCAAGGCCTGGTGCGCATAGCGCGTGTTGCCGCCAAACAGTTCATCGCCGCCATCGCCGCCGAGCATGCGCGTCACGCCGTCTTCGCTTGCCATGCGCGCGCAATAATAGGCCGCCACGGCCGAAGCGTTGCCGAACGGCTGGTCAAAAGCGGCCGCCATGGCCGGTATCGCCGCCAGCACATCGCCGGGCGTCACATAGTATTCATGGTGAACACTGCCGACATGGCGTGCTGCCAGGCGCGCATAAGCCATCTCGTCGTAGCCGGGCGCATCGAAACCGATCGAGTAGCTGCGCGCCGGCTGGCCGCTTGCCTGGCGCACCATGGCGGCAATGGTGGTGCTGTCGGTGCCGCCGCTGAGAAATACGCCGCAGGGCGCGGGATCATTACCCAGGCTGCGCTCGACCGCCTGGCGCAGCAGGCGCAAGAAGCTCTGCTGCCGGCTGGCAAACGAGTCGCTCTGATGCTCCTGGAAGCGCAAGGCCCAGTAGCTGCCGATGCAGACGTTGCCATCGCGGCAATGCAAATATTGCCCCGGTAGCAGGCGCTGCCAGCCACGGTAGATGCTGGCAGGCGCCGGCACCATATGGAAAAACAGGTAGCTGTACAGGGCCTGCGGCTCGATTACGGCGTGGACCTCGCTCTGGGCCAGCAAGGCTTCAGGCGAGGAGGCAAAATACAGCGCCGGCCCCTGTCGTACATGGTGCAGCGGCAGGCTGCCGGCCCGGTCAACGGCCAGCAGCGCTTCGCCGGCCGTACTGTCGAGAATGGCCAGCGCAAACGACCCGGACAATGCCTGGCAGGCCTGTGGCCCGCGCGCGCGCCACAGCAGGGCCAGACGCTGCGCCACGCCCTGGTCGTCCTCCTGTTCCGTGCAGCCCTCGATACGGGGATGGCCCCATAACGCCACCAGCAAGCCGTCGTGCCGGTAAATATGGTGCACGCCGCCCGCCTGCGCTACCGCCACCGCGCAGCCATCGGCCAACAGCAGTTGCACTGGAGCCCGGTCAAAGCGCGACAGCAGCGCGACCATGGCCGACAGCGCAGCCTGGTCGTGATCGCTGCCCCACCAGCCGCACAGGCCGCTCACAGCAGCACCTCGGCAGGCAGTGGATGGCCGAGAAACGCGGTCGGACTGGCGCTCAGGCCGTAGGCGCCCGACTGCAGCACCACCACCAGGTCGCCTGCCTGCGCCCGCGCCAGCATCATCTGGTCGGCCAGCAGGTCCAGCGGCGTGCACAGCGGACCGACCACGGAGGCGATTTCGCGTTCGCCATGCATGCGGTTGCCGATTATCACCGGATAATTCTTGCGCACGCGCTGGCCGAAATTGCCGGACGCCGCCAGGTGATGGTGCAGGCCGCCGTCAGTAATCAGGAATACCTGTCCATGCGACAGCTTGCGCTCGAGCACGCGGCAGACATAAATACCGGCCTCGGCCACCAGATAGCGGCCCAGTTCGAGCTGCAGCCGCGCGCCGGGCGCAGCCAGCGCCAGGCGGCCCAGCTGGCGTTGCAGGCTGTCGGCCAAAGGCGCCAGCGCCAGCGGCTGCTCGCCTGGAAAATACGGTACGCCCAGGCCGCCGCCGATATTGAGCGAGCGCAGGGGCGCCGGCGCCACCTCGGCCAGGCGCAAGGCCAGCGTCATGCAGCTTTCCTGCGTTTCGGCCAGGGCGCTGGCCGACAGGTTTTGCGAACCGGCAAACAGATGCAGGCCCTCGAACGCCAGCCCCAATTGCCCGATGCGCGCCAGCAGCGCCGGCGCCTGCTGCGCGTCCACGCCGAACGGCTGGGCGCCGCCGCCCATGCGCATGCCAGCCCGGCGCAGCGCGAAATCGGGATTGATGCGCAGCGCCACCCGTGCCGGCAGGCCCTGGCGTTCGCAAGCTTGCGCCAGCTGTTCGAGTTGGTTGCCGGACTCTACACTGACCAGCACGCCGGCGGCCACTGCCTGCGCCAGCTCAGCGGCGCGCTTGCCCGGGCCGGCAAAACTGATCTGCTGGGGCGCCATGCCGGTATCGAGCGCAACGGCCATCTCGCCGGCCGAAGCGACATCGAGTCCATCGGCCAGTCCGGCCAGGCACTGCACCACGGCCGGCATGGGGTTGGCCTTGATGGCATAGTGGACCTGTACGCCAGCGGGCAGCGCCGCGCGCAACTGCGCCACCCGCGCAGCGATCCGCGCGCGGTCATAGGCGTAGAACGGCGTGCCGCCTACGCGCGCCGCCAGCCGGTCCAGGCGCATGCCGCCAAACAGCAGCATCGCGCCATCGCAGGCGCAGTCGGCCAGCGCAGCATGGACAGGCGCAGAAGCAGGCTTGGTTGGCGCAGGAGCGGCATGCACGCTGGCGTCGGGCGCGTTCATGCCGGCTCTCCCGCCACGCCGACGGCACTCGCCTGGCCATGATCGTCACCACGCAATTCGGCGCGCAGTTCTCCGCGCAGTTCAGTGCGGCCATACGCTTGCGCCAGTTCCTGCGCCAGCAGCGCCCGGTCGATCTTGCCGTTCGGATTGCGCGGCAGCAGATCGCCGCGCAGTATGATCCACAGCGGCACCATGTAATTGGGCAACCGCTCACGGCATGCCGCCAGCAGCGCCTCGCGCGACAGCTCCACGCCAGGCGCGGCCGTCACCAGCAACGCGATGGCCTGGCCCAGCACCGCATGCGGCACGCCCAGCGCCACCGCTTCGCCGACCAGCGCACTGGCGTAAGCTACTTCTTCCACCTCGGCCGGGCTGACCCGGTAGCCGGAGGTCTTGATCATTTCGTCGTTGCGGCCAATATAATAAAGATAGCCTTGCGCATCGCGGCGCACGATGTCGCCCGACCAGACCGCCAGTTCCGGCAGCACCAGCCCATCCTGGCGTGGCGGCAAGGGTCTGAAACGTTCGGCCGTGCGCACCGCATCGTTCCAGTAACCCTGGGCGACGAGCGCGCCACGATGCACGAGCTCGCCCGGCTCATCGGCGCCACACTCGCTGCCGTCTGGCCGCAGCACCAGGATTTCCGCATTCGGAATCGCCTTGCCGATCGAATCGGGGCGCGCTGCCAGGTCCTGCGGCGGCAGATAGGTCGAGCGAAACGCTTCCGTCAGTCCGTACATCAAAAATATCTGCGTGCACGGCAAGGCTGTTTGCAGGCGTTTGAGCGTGCCCGGCTGCATCACACCGCCGGAATTGGTGATGTAGCGCAGCGTGGTGGCTGCCGGCCAGTGCAGCTGCGACAGCTGTATCCACAACGGCGGCACGCACGCCAGGCCCGTAATGGCTTCCTGCACGACCGTTTCGATCATGTCGCGCAGCAGCAGGTAATTCATCAGCACCGCACAGGCGCCGCTGGCAAAAGCGGTGGTCAGCTGGCTCAGGCCGTAATCAAAACTGAGCGGCAGCACGCACAGGATGCGGTCCTGCGGCGTATTGTGCAGATAGCCGGCTACGCTGAGCGCACCGGCCAGCAAGTTGCGATGCGACAGCACCACGCCCTTGGGCCTTCCGGTACTGCCCGATGTATACAGGATGGCCGCCATGTCGGTATCGACCAGCACCTGCGCAAATGCCGGCTGATCGGCGCCGAGCGCCATCACCGAAGGCCAGCTCAGCACGTCGGCGCCATCGGGCCGGATCTCCTGCAGGCGTTCACCGGCAACGATCACCGTGTGCAGTTGCGGGCAGCCGGCCAGCGCCACCGCCAGCTGCGCCAGGCGCTCGCGCGACGTTACCAGCACGGACACGGCGCAGTCGGCCAGGATATACGCCACCTGTTCGGGCTTGAGCAGCGGGTTGACCGGCACAAAAGCGCCGCCGGCAGCGGCAGCGCCAAACATGGCGATGACGTTTTCCTCGCGCTTTTCCAGGTAGACGGCGACCCGTTGGCCCCGTTGCAGCCCCAACGTCAGCAAGGCGCCGGCAAAATCGCGCACGGCCCGTGCCAGTGCGCGATAGCTGAGCGTGGCCCCCTGATACGACAAGGCCGGCGCCAGCGGCGCGCGGGAAGCAGACTCGAAAATCAGATCGTGTATCAGTATCGGCATGGCGTCTCCCTGGTCATCCTGCATGATTGGGATATTTGCCGCTGGTGATATTGAGATGGATCAAACAAGCGCATGCGAATGCTTTATTTGATACGCCGCAAAGCCGCACGCCGGCGCTGCGCTCTAATGGACGCACTGCCTTGATTGTGACGCCATGATGCCAACCTTCCTTGCCCGCCTGCGCAGCAGCATCTCCCGCCTCGGCTGGCGCGCCAGCGCCTGGCTGGCCGTGGCGCGCCTGTTGCAGGCACTGCCAGCAGGCACAGCTTGCCTGCAGAGCTACCGTTTCGTGGCGCAAGCGGTGACGCCCGGTTCCTTGTGCCACGGCCATGGCCAGGCCATCACTGTTGCGCCGTGCACCACGCCGCATGCACTGGCGGGGCGTCCGCCGCGACCGCCAGCGGTACTCGCACAGCGGCAGGCACAGGGCGCAATGTGCCTGGCCGCGCACAAGGGCGCAGGCAGGCCGCTTGCCGGCTGGCTGTGGCTGCTGCGCGACGGCTGCCTGGAAGACGAAGTCAGGGTGCGCTATGTGCTGGCATCAAAACAATCATCATGGGATATCGATGTCTGGGTCGATCCCGAACAGCGCACTGGACTGGTGTTTGCGCGCCTGTGGGAGTCAGCCAATACCTTGTTGCATGCGCAAGGCGTGCGCTGGTCGTGCAGCCGTATTTCGCGCTTTAACGCCGGCTCGCTGGCTGCCCATGCGCGACTGGGCACGGTCAGCCTGGGTACGGCCACCTTCCTGCGCTGGGGCAACTGGCAATGGATGCTGGCCAGCCTGCCGCCGTATCTGCATCTGTCGCGCCATGCCGGCAGCGTGCCGGAACTGCATTTCGATACCAGTCAATTGCCCTACTTTCCTTCCCTGGAGCTTACATGCCGCCTGTTGAAACCGACCACACAGCCGTCGCCCAAGCCGTAAAGACCATCCTGGCGCGCACGCTGGGTCTGGGCCAGCGCGCGCTCGAGGCCAACACGCCCTTGCTGGGCAGCTTGCCGGAACTCGATTCCATGGCCGTGATTGCCGTGATCACCGCGCTGGAAGAACACTTCGGCATTACCATCGACGATGATGACATTCATGCGCGCCATTTCACCACGCTCGGCGCGCTGCAGGCCTTCGTGGAGCAGGTGCTGGCGCCATGAACGGCACCAGCCGCGCCACGGTTGAAGTCGAGGCCGGGGCCGAAGCGGGAGTGGGGGCCGGGAAAGCGCCTGGCCTGCTGCCGTTTTACCTGCCCACCGGCGACGGTCAGCGCTTTTGCCTGCTGCACCTGCCTGCGCCAGGCGAGGCGCCGCGCGGCGGTATTGTCTACCTGCATCCGCTGGCCGAGGAAATGAACAAGAGCCGCCATATCGCAGCGGCCCAGGCGCGCGCGTTTGCGCAGGCGGGCTACAGCGTGCTGCAGTTTGACCTGTATGGCTGCGGCGACAGCAGCGGCGACTTTGCCGAAGCGCGCTGGGCCATCTGGCGCAACGATGTGCAACTGGCCTGCGCCTGGCTGGCGGCGCGCGTGGGCGGGCCGCTAACGTTGTGGGGCTTGCGCCTGGGCGCCCTGCTGGCGCTGGATCTGGCGGCGCAGTTGCCAACGTCATCGCAAATAAACCGGCTGCTGCTATGGCAGCCTGAACTGGACGGCCGGCGCTGCCTCGCGCGCTTCCTGCGCCTGCACCTGGCAGCCGGCATGCTGCAATCTGCCGACGCGCGCGCTGATGCGCGCCAGGAGCTGGCGGCAGGACGAGCGGTCGAGGTAGCTGGCTACTGCCTGTCCGCCGCGCTGGCGCACGATCTTGAGATGATCGCGCCGGCGGCCCCGCGCGTGCCGGTCTACTGGCTGCAACAAGAAAACGGTGGCAGCTTGCCGCCGGTAATCGTCAGGCAGGCGGCAAGCTGGCGCGACGCCGGCGCCACGGTACACTTGGCCGGCTTTGACGACGGCGCCTTCTGGCAAAGCGGCGAACTGCTGGCTTGTCCGCACCTGTTTGAGGCCACGCGCAAGCTGTGCGCCGACTGGCTGGCCACCAAGCTTGACGACGAAGGCTGTCCATGAACGCCAGCGCAGACTTTCCCAGCCACCTCGCCGCGCCTGTGGTCACGGAACGCGCGCTGTGTTTTGCCTGCCCACCGCCGCAGGGCGCCGAACGCCTGGTCGGCGTGCTGAGCTTGCCGGCTGTGCCTGGCCCACGCGGCGTGCTGATCGTTACCGGCGGGCCGCAATACCGTGCCGGCAGCCACCGCCAGTTCGTGCTGCTGGCGCGCACCTTGGCGGCGCGCGGCGTACCGGTGCTGCGTTTTGACTACCGCGGCATGGGCGACAGCGAGGGGGCCATGCGCGACTATCGCGCCATCGGCGATGATATCGACAGCGCGCTGGCACAGTTTTTCAAGAGCGTGCCGACCCTGCGCGAGGTGGTGCTGTGGGGCCTGTGCGACGGCGCCACAGCCGCCGCCTGCCACGCGCCGCGCGACGATCGCATTGCCGGCCTGATCTTGCTCAACCCCTGGGTGCGCAGCAATAACGGCCTGGCGCGCGCCACTTTGCGCCACTATTATCTGCCGCGCCTGCTGGAGGTTGCATTTTGGCGCAAGCTTGCTGGCGGCTGCGTGCGGCTGCAGGCCAGCCTGGCCTCGCTGCGCCAGACGGCCAATGCGCTCGGGCAGCGCAGCGACGAAGCGGCGCCAGCTGCGATGTACGCGGCGCTGCGCCAGTTCCGCGGACCGGTGCTGCTGATACTGGCCGGCGCCGACCTGGGCGCGCGCGAATGGGATGCGCTGCTGGCCGGCAGCCGGCCATGGCGCCGCCTGTGCGCCCATCCACAATGGCAGCGCGCCAGCGTGCCGGGCGCCAACCATACTTTTGCCAGCGCAAGCTGGCGCGCGCAGGTGGAGCGGCTATGCGGCGACTGGCTGGCAACATGGTAAGCGCCGGGCCGACGCCAGGCATCGCTCCACGCCGCGTGCTGATGATCGCCTTTCATTACCCGCCTCTGCAAGGCGGCAGCGGCGTGCTGCGCACAGAGAGCTTTGCGCGCTACCTGCCGCAGTCAGGCTGGCAGCCGCTGGTGCTGTCGGCCAGGGGCCCGGGCCATGGCGCCAGCGCAACGCAAACAACGCAGGAGACGCACGAATCCGCCGTGATGGTACGGCGCAGCATCACGCTCGATACGGCCCGCCATCTGGCCGTTCGCGGCCGATATCCGGCCTGCCTGGCGCTGCCCGACCGCTGGAGTTCGTGGTGGTTTTCTGCCGTACCGGCCGGCCTCGGCCTGATACGCCGCTACCGGCCCGCCGCAATCTGGTCGACCTATCCGATCGCCAGCGCCCACCTGATCGCGCTGGCGCTGCAACGCCTGTCGGGCCTGCCCTGGATCGCCGACCAGCGCGACCCCATGCTCGACGACAGCGACCCGGCCCAGCCCTACCCGCCCGATGCGCACCGCCATCGCCTCCATGGCTGGATCGAGCAAGGCATCGCCGCCCGCTGCGCGGCGCTGGTCTGCACTACGCCTGGCGCCGTGCAGGCCCATCGCGCGCGGCTGGCGCGGCTCGATCCGGCCCGCATTTGCCTGATTGAAAATGGCCATGACGAGGCCGACTTTGGCGCCGATACGGGCGAAAAGCGCGCGCGCAGCCGTTTTCTGTTGCTCCATAGCGGCGTGATTTACCCTTCCGAGCGCGATCCGCGGCCATTTTTTGCCGCCCTGGCTCGCTTACGCGAACAGGGCGCTATAGATCGGCACAATTTCCAGCTGCGCCTGCGCGCCACCGGCCACGACGGCTGGCTGGACGCACTGCTGTGGCAATACGGCATTACCGACCTGGTCACGCTGGCGCCTTTGCAGCCGCACGCGGCGGCGCTGCTGGAAATGCAGGCGGCCGATGGTCTGCTGTTGCTGCAGGCAGCCAACTGCAATGCGCAGATACCGGCCAAGCTCTACGAATACCTGCGCTGCCGGCGCCCTATTCTGGCGCTGCTTGACGCGGCCGGCGACACCGCAGCCAGGCTTCGCAGCTGCGGCGTCGACACCATCGGCCAACTGGCCGACAGCGACGACTGCGCACGCGCGCTGCTGCATTTTCTGGCGCTGGCGCGCGCCTGCCACGCGCCGCTGGCCGACAGGGTAACCATTGCGCTGCAGTCGCGCCAGCAACGCAGCATCGCGCTGGCGCAACTGCTCGATACGGTCACGTGCGGCCAGGTGCGGCCATCAACCGGGGAAACATGATGCTTACTTCGAGAACTTTCCTGCTTGTCTCCCTCGTGTTTTCCACGGCCACGCTGGCCGCCTGCCCGCCGTATCTCAAACACGATCCGGGCGGCGACTACACCAGCAGCGACGACCGCGCTGGCCTGCCGGTGGTCGAGCAGTATCATTTCAACAAGGGCGTGGAGAACTTGGTCAAGGGCATGACAGGCAGCCTGGGCGGCGATATCAGCTACACGCTCGAGCACTTCCCCAACCACCACCGGGCGCTGTCATCGATGGCCAGGCTGGCCCTGCGCGACAAGACCGTGCAACCGATCGGCGCGCGCTATACGGTGAGCTGCTATTTTGAACGCGCCATCGCTTATGCGCCGCACGACGCGACGGCCCGCATGGTCTTTGGCAACTATTTACTGGCCGGCAAGCAGGACGCCGCCGCGCTGGCGCAATTGCGCGCTGCAGCCGAACTGGCCCCCGAACACGCCACCATCCAGTACAACCTGGGCCTGCTGTATGCCAGGCAAAAAGACTACCCGCAAGCCATGCAATATGCTGAAAAAGCCTATGCGCTGGGCTTTCCGCTGCCGGGCCTCAGAAACCAGCTGAAAAAAGCCGGCCACTGGCGTGAGCCGGCAACATCGCCCGACGCTGCAGAGTAGCTACAGCGTCACTACGGGCTAGCTACAGATTAACTGCCGGGCGCTGCGCCACGCTCAGCAGGCCGGTGGGCGAGGCAGCGAGTTGTTCGACCAGCGCTGTACGCGCCTGCGCCTTGTCATCGGCCGCACCGATGGCGTCGAGCTCGGCCGGCTGCAGCACGGTGGCCACCAGCAGCATCACGGGGCCATACGGCGTGTCGAACTGCGCCGGCAGACGGCCGGCGCCCTGCGTCAGCACCACCCCCACTTGCTCGTATTCATTTTCAAGGCCGGCCGGCGGCTGCTGCAGGTCCAGCGCCAGCGACACGCTGCCATGGCGCTGCACCAGCAGGTCGATCGAGCCATGGTCGGCCACATTCTGGCTGACCTGATAGACCAGGTCGAACAACCAGGAGGCGCTGATTTCACCGCCATCGAGCGCAGCGACGGGAAACTCGACACACACTTCCAGCAAATGGCCAAGCGGCTCGAAGATATCGTCGTCGTCCTCGAACGGATCGGACAGGCCGTCGCTGGCGATAATCATGGTGTCCGCCGTGCGGATCACGCGCCAGGCCTGGCGCAGCGACGGCCAGCGCGGTCCGCCCATAAAGGCAGGATTG
Source organism: Janthinobacterium aquaticum (assembly GCF_009208565.1). Lineage (GTDB taxonomy): Bacteria > Pseudomonadota > Gammaproteobacteria > Burkholderiales > Burkholderiaceae_D > Janthinobacterium. The sequence goes on from NZ_WFLK01000011.1 coordinate 95,414, forward strand.
ACCAGCGGCGCCAGCACGTCGGCGTCAGGCGTACCGAGCGTGGCGTAAAACGCATCGCGCGCAGCGCAGGCGGCAGCGAGCATCTGCGCGCCGGCCTGCTTGCCCTTAACCGCATGCTGCGACGGCGGTACAGGGGGAATGTCTTCCTGCACGGGCGCCTGCGCGGTTTTGCCCAGTATCTTTCCCAGCCAGTTCATGCACTCTCCTTTTTCAACGCATAATCAACGCATAATCCAACGCATAATCAACGTACCACCGGGCGCACCAGGCTGGCCGCCAGCACGGCGCGCTGGCGCGCCGTTTCGGCATCGTCGGCCGTGGCCAGCGCCACACCCATGCGACGGCGCGCAAACGATTCGGGCTTGCCGAACAGGCGCAGGTCGGCGCCCGGCACGCGCAAGGCTTCGGCCACGCCTTCAAAGGCGATGCCTTTGGCTTCCAGCTGGCCATAGATCACGGCCGAGGCGCCCGGTGAGCGCAGCGCCACATTGACCGGCAGCCCCAGGATGGCCTTGGCATGCAGCTCGAATTCGCTTTGCATCTGGCTGGCCATGGTCACCATGCCGGTATCGTGCGGACGCGGGCTCACTTCCGAGAACCACACCATATCGTCCTTGACGAACAGCTCCACGCCAAACAGGCCCAGGCCGCCCAGGTTGTCAGTTACCTTGCGCGCAATCTCCTGCGAGCGCTGCAGCGCCAGCGGCGACATGCGCGCGGGCTGCCACGACTCCACATAATCGCCCTGCACCTGGCGGTGGCCGATCGGCTCGCAGAATTGCGTCTCGATCTGACTCGACTCCCCCACGGCGCGCACCGTCAGCAGCGTAATTTCATAATCGAAGTCGACAAAACCTTCGACGATCACGCGGCCCGAATTGACGCGCCCGCCGCTGGCTGCATAGGCCCAGGCTGTTTCCACATCCTGCGGCCCATCGAGCCTGGACTGCCCTTTGCCCGACGACGACATGGTCGGCTTGACGATGCAGGGAAAGCCGATTTCCTGGCACGCCAGTTGCAGCTCGGTCAGGTTGCTGGCGAAACGGTAAGGCGAAGTGGGCAATTGCAGCGTTTCGGCCGCCAGGCAGCGTATGCCTTCGCGGTTCATGGTCAGCATGGCTGCGCGCGCATTGGGTATGCAGGTGATCTGGCCAGCCGCTTCCAGCGCGGCCAGGGTGTCGGTTGCGATGGCCTCGATTTCCGGCACGATCAGGTCGGGCTTTTCCAGTTCGATCAGGGCGGCCAGCGCCACGCCGTCACTCATGTCGATCACGTGCGAGCGGTGCGCCACCGGGTGGCCGGGCGCGTTTGGATAACGGTCGACGGCAATCACCTCCACGCCCAGGCGCTGCAGGGAAATAATCACTTCCTTGCCCAGTTCGCCCGAGCCGAGCAGCATGACTTTGATGGCAGTGGACGACAGCGGCGTGCCGAAGGTGCGTGGGCTGGCGAAAGATGTCACGGCGGAGCTGGTGGTGTTGGTCATGGCAGGGAGCGAGTGGAAAGATAGCCGAGACTATAACAAAAACTGATTCAGGCATCCAAACCGTAAGCAACCGCGATCAGCAGCAGGATATTGTTGCAGGCGCGCGCCAGCGTGGTGGTGGAATATGCCGCCGCCACGCCGGCGCTGCGATAGCGCAGATAGACCAGGCTGAACAAGGCGCCCGAGCCGAGCGCCACGATGCCGTGCAGCAGGCCGCCACTGAGATAATGCACGACAAACCACAGGATGGCGCCAGCCGCCACGCTCAGGCGTTCGTCGACGCGCAGGCGCCTGAGGAGTTCCAGCGGCAGCAACTGGCCGAGAAACGTTTCCAGGATAGGCGAATAAATCACCACCCAGAACACCAGCAGCGGCAACGACATCTCGCGCTGGAAGCGCGCCAGCCCCGTATGCACGCCCCAGTATTGCGGCGGCAACAGCCATTTGGTGACAATCAGGATGATCAAACAGACCACAAAGGTCATGGCCGCCCAGGCCAGGGCGCCCAAGGCATAACGCAAAACCGGCGGTCGCGGCTCGCGCAAGCGGCCTGCGCCGTCAAATTCCTGACTGCCATGGGACTGCATAGCGATTCCTTCGAGGCCGGGAAGCAGGCGGAGATGCACTGTTCCGGTCTTTATTGTAGCGCCTAAAACGGCGCTTGCACGTCCGTTTGCTTCAGGAATCGCCGCAGCATCAGATCTACTACATCAGGCAGCGAGCCGCAGCGGCGGCTGGCCATGCGCCAGCTTGAAAATGCCCACCTGCTGTTCCAGCTGGCGCGCCTGCTCCTGCAGTTGCATGGCCGCTGCCGACGCCTGTTCGACCAGCGCCGCATTCTGCTGTGTCACTTGATCCATGTCGCCGATGGCGCGGTTGACCTGTTCGATCCCCGTGCCCTGCTCCTGGGTAGCGTGGCTGATTTCAGCGACGATGCCCGACACGCGGGCAATGCCGGCCACCACATCGTGCATGGTGGCGCCGGCCTGCTCGACCAGCACCGTGCCGGTGCCGACCTTGCTGACGGAGTCGTCAATCAGCGCCTTGATTTCACGCGCAGCGGCGGCCGAACGCTGCGCCAGGCTGCGCACTTCCGACGCCACCACGGCAAAGCCACGGCCCTGCTCACCGGCCCGCGCCGCCTCGACGGCCGCATTCAAGGCCAGGATATTGGTCTGGAAGGCAATGCCGTCGATCACACTGATAATATCGACAATCTTGTTCGACGACGCATTGATCAGGCCCATGGTATGGACCACTTCGGCCACCGCCTTGCCGCCCTGCTCGGTCACCTCGGTGGCCTGGCGCGCCAGGTGGTTGGCCTGCTGCGCGTGTTCGGCGTTCTGGCGCACGGTGTTGACCAGCTGCTGCATCGACGAGGTCAGCTCTTCGAGCGTGCCGGCCTGGTGCTCGGTACGCTGCGACAGGTCGAGGTTGCCGTGTGCAATCTCGTTCGAGGCGGTAGCGATGCTTTCCGCTCCCTGGCGTACCTTGCTGACAATCGCAGCGAGGTTGTCGCGCATGGTCTTGATGGAAAACAGCAGGCTGCTGTCGTCGCCGTGGGCCGTGACGACCTCGACCGCCAGTTCGCCATGTGCAATGCGGTTGGCTACGGCCGCCGCCAGCGCCGGCTCGCCGCCCAGCTGGCGCAGCAGGCCGCGCGTGATCACGGTGGCCACCACGATGCACAGCAGCACGCTGGCCGCTGCCAGCAGCGATACCCAGGTGACCGTATGGCCATAGATGGCGTGCGCGCTGTCGCTGGCCAGTTTCGCTTCGCGCTGCACGCTTTTAAGCAGCACATCGATATCGCTGACGATCTGGCGCCGCAGCGGGCTGCATTCGTTGACCAGGAAGGCGCCGTACTGTTCCATCTCGCCGGCGGCGCGGTAGCGCGCCGGGCGCTGCAATTCCTGCGCCATCTGTTGCAGGCCGCGGCTGACCTTGTCGAACTGGGCGTTGCCGGCAAACACGGGCGACAGTTGTTCCAGCGCGTTCAGGTACAGCGCCTTTTGCTGGTCGAGCACGGCCAGTTCGCGCGTGGCGGCGGCCTCGTCATGGAAGATATAGGCGTTGCGCGCGGCCAGGCCGGTCTGGTCGAGCGCCTCGCGGGCAACATAGAGCGGGTCGAGCTTGCGCTGATGCACCTGTTCCTGGGCTGTCATGGCCTGCGAAATGGCGCCGATGCGCAGCAATGCAAACGCACCCAGCACCAGCATCAGCAGCACCAGCGTGGCAAACCCAAGCGACAGGCGCATGCCTATCGTAAGCGTATTCAAAGACTTCATGGTGTACCTGTACCCGTGAATGAGCATGCCGGCAGATCGCACTGGCAAGATTACAATAAGGAGTCTGGCAGGGCGTGGCCAGGATAAGGACGAGCAGAAACAGCAGAGAGCGGGGTCAAGGCTGCCTGGCGTGTCGCGCAAACGGCCGCGATAGCGTATCGTGCGGTCGCTGATACTTGAAACTATATCCTATTGGAAAGATAAAAAAGTTCCTAGAATCTATTTTTAATGTCTTAAAGTACAGAACATTGACCTATAACAAACTTCATGGACAAACTTTCACCCTGGTTCACGCCCCATCAATATCACGCCGAGGTTTTTTATAACGGCGTTTTTTGCGGCAATAACGCCTTTGACGACGATGCAGCCAGCGGCCAGCTGCATCTGCTGCGCGCCGGGCGCGTGGTCATGCATCATCAGCAGGCGCCGGCGCTGGCGCTCGACGAGCCGGCGCTGGTGTTTTATCCGGCCGGCATGGCCCACGGCATGCAGGCCGATGCCGCCGAACCGGCCCGTCTGCTGTGCGCGCGCATCCAATATGCCCGGGGTGCCCAGGATGGCCTGCCACAGGCGCTGCCGGCCATGCTGCATGTGCGCCCGGAACAGGTCGACGGCCTGGCGCCGTTGCTGGCCTTGCTTTATGCGCAGGCCGACAGCGCCCTGCCCGGCCAGCAACTGCTGCTCGACCGGCTGTGCGACGTGGTGCTGGCGCATGTGCTGCGCCATGCCTATCTGTCAGGCCGGCTCGACGCCGGCGTGCTGGGCGCACAGCGAGGGCACGGCGATCCTGGCGAGCGCGGCATGGCGCGCCTGCTGGCCTCGCTGCATGCGCATCCGGAGCAATTATGGGACCTGCCGCGCATGGCGGAAGTGGCCGGCATGTCACGCAGCAAATTCTCGCGCCTCTTCCACGACACACAGGGAGTCACCCCAGCCGACTACCTGAGCGAGCGGCGCATGCTGATGGCGCAAAAGCTGCTTGGCAACGGCGGCACGGTGCAGTCGGTAGCGCACAAGGTGGGCTATGCCAGCCAGTCGGCGTTCAGCAAGGCCTTCACCGCGCGGCGCGGCATGTCGCCGCGCGCCTGGCTGCAGTCGCGTCCGGCATAAGGCCGCTGCCAGCCCGTGAGAAGCCTTGCCCGGGGCAAGGAGCCCATGTCATTAACTGGTTATAATGGGTCTGTTTTTTCACATCGAGGTTGGTATGAAGTGGGCCTTACTGGGCATTTTTGTTTTTTCCGTCTTACATATACATTTCCGTGGCAAGGTGCGCCTGCCGTTTCGCCGCCAGATTTTCGACCATTCGTCGTTCATGGCGCCGCTGAACCTGTTCATGCACACCTTTTCCAAAGTGCCGGCCACGCCGTATCTCGCTGTCGAACAGTTTCCTGAACTGGCGCCGCTGCAGCAGAACTGGCAGATCATCCGCGACGAAGCGCTGCGCTTGCACGAGCTGAAAAAGATCAAGGCGGCCGAAAAGAACGACGACGTCGGCTTCAATTCCTTCTTCAAATACGGCTGGAAGCGTTTCTACCTGAAATGGTACGATGCCAGCCACCCATCGGCGCAGCAGATGTGCCCGCAGACCTATGCGCTGCTGCAATCGATTCCTTCGATCAAGGCCGCCATGTTTGCCGAACTGCCGGCCGGCGGCAAGCTCAACCCGCACCGCGACCCGTTTGCCGGCTCGCTGCGCTACCACTTGGGCCTGGAAACGCCGAACGACGACCGCTGCTTTATCGACGTCGATGGCGAACGCCACAGCTGGCGCGACGGCCAGGCGGTGATGTTTGATGAAACCTATATCCACTGGGCACGCAACGACGCCGACAGCAACCGCATCATTTTGTTCTGCGATATCGAGCGGCCGATGCGCTTTGGCTGGGCGCAAGGCCTGAACCGCTGGCTGGGCCGCACCCTGATGACGGCAGCTGCCTCGCCCAACGAACTGGGCGACCAGGCTGGCGGTATCAGCAAGCTGTTCCGCATCTCGTGGGCCATGGGCCAGTATCGCCGCCGCTTCAAGGCCTGGAACAAGACCGCCTACAACCTGACCCGCATTGCGCTGGTCGTCGGCGTGATCGCCCTGATTTACTACATCTGAGTTATTTAGCCGGCTCGAATCGCACCACCAGCCCCGCGCTGGTGGTGTTGATGCTCACCGGCACAAACTGCACCCCCGCATAACGCAATTCGTCCGGCTTGAAGCTGTAGATCGGCGTTTCATGCATCAACTGGTCGGCCACCAGGCTGGCAATCTTGGCAAACTGGCGCTGCTGCGCTTCATCCATGCCGGCTATCGATACCTTGTCCACGCTGGCCTGGCTCAGATAGACTGCGTTGCGCTCGGCATTGAGCACCAGATGCCCCGACAACTGCAGGTTGCCGCGCCACTGACGCATAAACGGCGGCGCCACGCTGGCGTCGACCGACAGCGCGACGCGCTCGGCTTCAGGCTGCAGCGACAGCTGCGGATTGAACAGCTTCACCTCCACCACCGACAGCACGCGCTTATCGATCGGAAAGCGCCGCTCCAGCCCCTGCTGCATCTTGCCTAGCGACACCGTCACATCGCGCGGCCCGATCAGGGTCGAACACGACGCCAGCATGGCGCAGGCGGCAACAGCGATCAAGGTGGTTTTAAGCAGGCGGCGACGGGTCGGGTGCATGTTATTTTCTCTGTTGAAATAAAAATCCGGCGCCACCTTGCGGTGCGCGCCGGATATTTTAACTGCCGGACAGGCCAGGCGTCACTTTAACGTACAAACAGCGCAATCAGAATCACGATCGGCAGCGGGATGCCCAGCAGCAGCAAGAGGATGGAACGCATAAAATTCTCCTTTATCAGTAGATTCGTTAGTAGATGGCAAGATCAGATCGATACATGGCGCAGCACGCGCTCATGGTCACGCTGGCGGCCGCCAAAGGTTGCAGCCAGGGCAGCCACAAAAGCGCCCAGCAGCAGGGCCACGAACATCCACAGGGCGGTATGGGCGCCGGCCTTGCGGGCGGTGTCGGCAGCTTGCTGCGCCTTGGCTTTGGTGTCGGCGGCCAGTTTGGCGGCACGGCCGTAGACGGCGTCGACGCGTGCTTCGGCGTCAGCCTGGGACAGGCCGGTACGCTTGGCAATCAGTTGACCCAGGTAAGCGCGGTCGTCGGCGGCCAGGCTGCCGTTGCCGATGCTGGTGGCAAAGATCCTGCCGATTTCAACGCGCTGGTCGGCTACACTCGCATTGCCATTGGCCAATGGCGCCGCCGGCATGCCGGTGGTGGCGGTGGCGGTGGTGGTGCCGTCAGCAGCGGCCGCTGGTGCAGGTGCAGCGCGCAGCAGCATATCCGAGAAGTAATCGAGCGGATTGGCGCCGCTGCCAGCGCCTTCGCTGGCATTGGCAGCTGCTGCACCGGCACCTGCCGCAGCAGCAGGCGCCACGGCAGCGGCCACGCCGGTACCGGCATCGATGGCGCCGCTCAGCACGGCGCGCGCGCCGCCGGCCATCACGGCCACCGTAATCAGCGTCGCCACCGCCCAGGCCAGCAGGCCGTGCGCGGTGTCGCGGAAATGCACTTCATCGGTATGCACCGAGCTCCATTTCATGCGCAGGCGACCGGCCATATAGCCGCCGATGCCCGACGCGGCCAGCTGCATGAAGGCCAGCCAGACGATGGTCGACACGCCGATGGCGGTGGCGTTGAACGACCACGGCGACATCGACGACAGACCCAGGCCGACGCCCAGGATCAGCAGGATAAACGACAGTGCGGCTGCCGCCGCAGCGCCAGCCAGTACTGCGCCCCAGGACACGCCCGGTTGATTGAGGTCCGACACGGACAATTGCGTAGCTTGCATGGATTTCCCCTTTTTTATTGACGTTGAGCTATCTGTAAGCTGTGACGCCAGCATGCCGCGCAGCGCACTGGCCGTATGTGCGGCGCCATACAAAAGCCTGATATTCATTAGTGGGAACTATTTCACGCCGTGATGGCGCATCAGGTCGTACAGGGTCGGCCGGCTTATGCCCAGCAGAGCGGCGGCCCTGGCGATATTGCCGTCGCTGCGTGCCAGCGCGCGCACCATGGCGCCGTATTCGGCCGCCTCGCGCGCCTGGCGCAGGCTGTAGTCCGGCCCGGCCTGCGCCTCGGCGCCGCCCGGCAAGCCCAGGTCGGCCGCGTCGATTTGCGCGCCGTCGCACATGATGACGGCGCGCCGGATGCAGTTTTCCACTTCGCGTACATTGCCGGGCCAGTCATGGGCCTCGATCTGCTGCAGCGCCTCGTTGCTGAAGTGAAGCTGGCTGCGCCCTTCGCTGGCGCAATAGCGATTCCTGAAATGATGCGCCAGCAGCAGGCTGTCGCCGCTGCGCTCGCGCAATGGCGGAATGCGCAGCACGATTTCCCCCAAACGATAGTACAGGTCGTCGCGGAAGCGGCCGCTGGCCGCCAGCGCCTTGACATCCTGATGGGTGGCGCAGACGATGCGCACGTCAACCGCGATTTCTTCGCGCCCGCCGACGCGCTCGATCACGCGCTGCTGCAGGAAGCGCAGCAGCTTGGCCTGCAGTACCAACGGCATGTCGCCGATCTCGTCGAGGAACAGCGTGCCACCCTGGGCCAGTTCGATCTTGCCGGGCGTCTGGCGCACAGCACCCGTAAAAGCGCCCTTTTCATGGCCGAACAGCTCGCTTTCCAGCAGCGCCTCAGGTATTGCCGCGCAGTTGATCGCCACGAAACGTTGCGCGCTGCGCCCACCCAGCGCATGCAGCGCACGCGCGACCAGCTCCTTGCCGCTGCCCGATTCGCCCAGCAGCATCACGCTGGCCATCGATGGCGCCACCTTTTCCACGCTGCGACAGAGCTTGAGCATGCCGGCGTCGCGGCTGATCATGCCGGCCAGCGGCGAGTCCTGCTGCGTCTGCAGCATGCGGCGGTTTTCCTGCTGCATCGCATGCAGATAGAAGGCGCGCGCCAGTACCAGCGCCAGCAGGTCCGCGTCGAACGGTTTCTGGTGAAAATCGCAGGCGCCCAGCGCGATGGCTTTCAGGGCATGCACGCGGTCCTGGTTGCCCGACAGGATAATGATGCGCGTATCGGCGGCGATGGCCAGCATCTGCTGCAGGGTGGCCAGCCCTTCGCTGGCGCCGTCCGGGTCGGGCGGCAGGCCCAGGTCCAGCGTGACGACTGCCGGCGCATGGCGCCGCAGCTGCGCCAGCGCAGCCTCGCGGTCGCACGCCAGCAACACCTCGTAGTCGTCAAAGCGCCATTGCAGTTGCTTTTGCAGGCCCGGATCGTCTTCCACCACCAGCAGTTTGGGCTTGCCCATGCGCTTGTCCTTGTATTCGGCGATCCGGCGATTCAGGCGGGATGCAACGGCAGCACCACGCGAAAGGTGGTACCCACCGCCGGCACGCTGTGCACGTCGAGCCGGCCGCCCACTTCGTGCAGGTATTCGCGGCTTTCAAACACGCCGATGCCCATGCCGGCCGTCTTGGTGCTGTCAAAGGGCCTGAACAGGTGCTCACGGATAAATTGCGCACTCATGCCCTGCCCCGTATCGTTCAGTTCCACTACCGCCGTGCTGTTTTCGCGGCGCAGCCGCACGCTGACGCAGCCGTCGCTGGCGGTGGCCTCGATGGCGTTCTGCAGCAGATGGCCCAGCACGCGTTCGAGCCGGGCGCGGTCGGCCAGTACCGTCAGTTCGCCGTCGACAATCTCGAGCCGGGGCGCCGGCGCCAGGCTGGCCTTGTCGGCCACTGCCTGCTGCAGCACGCGGTCCAGCCGCAAGGGCGCCGGTGCCGATACATCACCGCGCGCCAGTTTCTGCAACAGGGTTTTCATTTTCTGCACCGAATGGTCGAGCGTGGCCAGCATATCCTGCTGGAAGGCCGGATTGGCGCGGTGCTTTTCAGCGTTGGCGAGCAGCAGCGACAGCTGGAACACCAGGTTTTTCAGGTCATGCACCACAAAGGCGGACATGCGGCTGAACGACTCGAACTGGCGCGCCACGGCCAGCGCCTCCTGCGACTGGCGATGGGCCAGGCAACTGGCTGCCTGGCTGCCAGCAATTTTCAGCAGGTCGCGCGTTTCCCAGTTCAGGCTGATACGCGTGCGCGGACGCGCCAGCACCACCATGCCAAACAGACTGCCCTGCAGCAGCAGCGGCGCCACCAGCCAGGCCGACGGCAGCGCCAGCACGGCCTCGGGCAACGCCATGCCGCCGTAATGCTGCGGCTGGCGCCGGCAATCATCGACCTCGATCACCCATTGCCGCGCTGCCAGGAACTGCTGCAGCGCTGCGCTGTCGGGCGCTCTGTCAGCGGGCATGGGCCAGTTCCAGCTGGCCAGCGGTGCCAGTTGCCGCCCGTCGCGCACCAACCACAAGGCGCCGGCTGGGCTCTCCACCAGCTGCGCCATGGCCGCAATGGCGCGTTCGGCCAGCCCGGGGCACGCTAGCCCGGGGCCCTCGTGCGACAGCGCACGCGTCAGCTTGAGCCACTCATCGCGGTAGTCAAAGCCGGCCTGATAAAAATGTTTGTTGATAAACACTTTCAGGCGCGCGCGCAGTGCACCGGAAAACAGCATGCCCACCAGCAGCAGCGCCGCGCCGCCCAGGAACGCCATCTGCATCAAGCTGCCCCAGGCGCCGCCCACATGGCGCAGATAATAGGCGCAGGCCGCCATGGCCAGCAGATAGACGGCGGCGCCCAGCATGGCTGCAGAACCGAGCAGCATCTGGCGCGACACCAGCAGGCCCGGCGCCCACGAAGGATGGCGCGCCGCGGCAAGCGCCAGCAAGGGCGCGCACAGGGCGTCGGCCACGCCGCGCGCGCGCCACAGTTCGCCATTCATCTGGCGCAGCAGCAAGGCCTCGCTGTATAGATAGAAATCATAGACAAACAGCGCACCCACGCCCAGGCAGGCAAACTTGACGCCCCAGCGCTGCGCTGCCGGCGTATTGCGGTACCACTGTTCGACCAGCAGCAGGCCCAGCACGGCCAGCAACAGCCGGCAGGCGGTGGCACCGGTCAGCAGCCCGAGTGCCGACAGCAGCAGAGCCAGCAGGCAGGCCAGCAATACGCCCAGCATGGCGGCCAGGCGCTGGCGCCGCTTCGATGCAAGCAGCCACAGCAGAAAGGCCAGCCAGGCTGCCGTGCGCAACAGGTCGAGCGCTTCAATCGCCAGCACGGCCGCTGGGATCTGCGCCATGCCGGCCAGCAGCAGCGTGCCGAGCGCCCAGACGCTTGTTGCCAGGCAGGCCGCCAGCAAGGCGCGCGCATTCTGGCGCGCGCGCCAGTTGCCGATCAATAACAGGGCAAGCAGGCAAAACGCCAGCGCCGCCACGCCGTGACTGAGCACGGCAGCCCCGCTGGAAGCCAGCAAGGCCGGCTGATTCACCGGCTACCCTTGCCAAACAGTACCACCTGCACCGTATCGAGCAAAATCAGCAGGTCCAGGAACAGGCTGTTGTTCTTGACATAGTACAGATCGTATTGCAGCTTCTTGACGGCATCGTCCACCGAGGCGCCATAGTGATAGCGCACCTGTGCCAGCCCCGTGATGCCGGGCTTGATGCTATGCCGGATGTTGTAGTACGGCACCAGCGCTTTCAGTTGCTCGACAAAATAGGCGCGCTCTGGGCGTGGCCCGACAAAGCTCATTTCGCCGCGAAACACATTAAACATCTGCGGCAGTTCATCGATGCGCAGCTTGCGGATCAACGCACCGACCCGCGTCACGCGCACATCGTTGATGCTGGCCCAGGTCGGCGTGCCGCCCGCTTCCGCATCGCAGCGCATGCTGCGCAGCTTGAGCACCTTGAACAGCGCGCCATCGCGCCCGACCCGCTCCTGCTGATAAAACACCGGACCGCCGTCTTCGAGCCGGATGCACAACATGGCCAGCAACAGCAGCGGCAGCGTCAGCAGGCAGATGGCCGCGCTGGCAAGCAGGTCGAACAGGCGCTTGGAGGCGGCGCGCACCAGGCTCTGGTCAAAGCCGCCACCGTAGATCAGATAACTGGGCTGCAGCGAATCGATGCGGATCTGGCACGCTTCGCGCTCGAAAAAGGTGGCCGCGTCAATCACTCTTACCCCACCGAGCGCGCACTCAAGCAACTGGCGCACCGGAAAAGCGCCATTGCGCCGGTCCTGTACCGACACCACGATCTCGCGCGCATCATAGCGCTGCGCCATGGCCAGCAGCGAGCTTTCCATCGGCAAGACGGCCGATTGCGGCACGCAGCACGGCTCGCCCGCCACCGGCAGGCAGCCGACCACCGTAAATTGATGGAACCCGGCCTTGCTGGCGGCCAGATCCATGCACTCGCGCGCCAGCGCGCCGCCGCCCACCAGGATCAGCCGCCCTTCCATCAGCGCCGACTGTGACGACTTGAACACCACCAGCCGCGTCAGCAGCACGCCGATGGCGCCGACACCAAAGATCATCACGCTGCCACGCCCGAATTGCAGCGACGGCATAAAGCGGTTCAGGAGGCTGAACACGGCAAAGCCCAGCGCAAAAGCCGGCACGATGCGCAGCACGGTGTTGCGCATATCCTCGTGGGCATCTTCGCGCGAACCGTGCCGGTACATGCCCAGCGCGCTCATGGACAACACAATCACAAGGGCAAATAGGGCCGCCGGCAGATACACCTGACCGATGCGGACGATGGCGTGACTGTCAACCAGCCACAGCATCGACACCAGCGCCGCCGACGTGAGCAGGATCGAGATTTCCAGCAACAGCAGGATAAACGCGGTTTTCGACACATAGTGGCTGAAGATGCGGATCATCACGTTCTCCTGTGCAAGCGCCCGGTCTTGCCATCATGGCCAACTGCCCGGCGCCAGCCTTGACGCGCCGCAAACGGCAGCGCCAGCGATCCGTTGTGATCAGAATTTATCTCAACACATGTCCGTTTGAGGTGAAATGGACTATAGTATGCTTCCCCTGAAAAAAGATAAATGTCATGAAATTTGATGTAGCGATTGTCGGCAGCGGCCTGGCGGGTTTATCGGTGGCACTGCATTTAGCTGAAACGCGCACCGTCGCGATCATTTCCAAACGCGAACTGCTGGACGGCGCCAGCAACTGGGCCCAGGGCGGCATCGCGGCCGTCCTCGATTCGGGGGACAGCCACCAGCAACATATCGAAGACACGCTGGTGGCAGGTGGCGGCCTGTGCGATGAAAGCGCGACGCGCTATATCGTCGAGCACGGCCGCGAAGCGATCGAATGGTTGATCGAGCAAGGCGTGCCGTTTACCCGCGACGCCACAGCCGAGCTGGGTTTCCATCTGACGCGCGAAGGTGGCCACAGCCAGCGCCGCATCATCCATGCGGCCGACGCCACCGGTCACGCCGTGCAGGTCACGCTGGAAGAAAAGGTGCGCGCCCATCCGAATATCACGCTGTTCGAGCATCACTGCGCAATCGACCTGATTACTTCCGACAAGCTGGGCATGAAGCCGATCCAGCGCAACGCCCAGCCGCATTGCCACGGCCTGTACGTACAGGACGAACGCACCGGCAAGGTGCATACTTTTGCCGCCGAGCATACCGTGCTGGCCACCGGTGGCGCCGGCAAGGTCTATCTGTATACCACCAATCCCGACACGGCCAGCGGCGACGGCATTGCCATGGCCTGGCGCGCCGGCTGCCGCGTGTCGAACATGGAATTCATCCAGTTTCACCCGACCTGCCTGTACCATCCGTATGCCAAGTCCTTCCTGATTACCGAAGCCATCCGTGGCGAAGGCGGCCTGCTCAAGTTGCCGCCTGAAGCGGGCGCTGCCGCTGGTCAGCGTTTTATGCTGGCGCACGACGAGCGGGCCGAACTGGCGCCGCGCGACGTGGTGGCGCGCGCCATCGACTTTGAAATCAAGAAACGCGGCCTCGATTACGTCCACCTCGATATCAGCCACAAGCCGGCCGAATTCCTGATCGAGCATTTCCCGACCATCTATGCGCGCTGCCTGGAGCTCGGCATCGACATTACCAAACAGCCGATTCCCATCGTGCCGGCCGCCCACTACACCTGCGGCGGCGTGGTGACCGACCTGGCCGGGCGCGCCGACCTGCCCGGCCTGTACGCGGTCGGCGAAACCGCCTGCACCGGCCTGCATGGCGCCAATCGCCTGGCCAGCAACTCGCTGCTCGAATGCATCGTGATTGGCCGCGCCTGCGCGCAGGATATCGAAAGCAAGGAAAAGCTGGGCACGCCTTACCTGCCCGACTGGGACGAAAGCCGTGTCTCGGACGCCGACGAGGAAGTGGTGATTGCCCATAACTGGGACGAACTGCGCCGCTTCATGTGGAATTACGTGGGCATCGTGCGCACCACCAAGCGCCTCGAACGCGCCCAGCATCGCATTGCGCTGCTGAAAGAAGAAATCGACGAGTACTACCGCAACTTCCGCATCACGCATGACCTGCTGGAACTGCGCAACCTGGTCGACGTCGCCTCGATGATCGTCAACAGCGCCCTGTCGCGCCGCGAAAGCCGTGGCCTGCACTTTAGTCGCGATTATCCGGAAACCTTGCCCAAGGCAATCGCCAGCGTGCTGACGCCGCCGCATCGGTAATAGGGCGATGGTATCAGGGGCTAAGTTAGCGCCTGAGCGCCACAAGCACACCGGCAAAAAGTGACAACATTCTGGACGCCAATACAGGCTCCCCGGGCCAAGCGGAGCTGAAGCTCGCGTCTCCGGCCCGCCATTTTTGCCTTGCGAATTGCGTTACGCCGGCAACTGATACCCCTTGAACTGCTCGCGCAGCTTGTTTTTCTGAATCTTGCCGGTCGCCCCCATCGGCAATGCATCGACAAACAACACATCGTCGGGCGTCCACCATTTGGCGATCTTGCCGTCGAAAAACTGCAGCAGCTCGGCGCGCGTGACATTCATGCCCGGGTGCAGCACCACCACCAGCACCGGGCGCTCATCCCATTTCGGGTGGAACAGGCCGATACAGGCGGCCTGCTGCACGGCCGGGTGGGCCATGGCCAGGTTTTCCAGGTCGATCGTACCGATCCATTCGCCGCCCGACTTGATCACGTCCTTGCTGCGGTCGGTAATCTGCATATAGCCATCGGCATCGATGGTGGCCACGTCGCCGGTCGGAAACCAGCCGTCCTGCAAGACGTCGCCGCCCTCCTGCTTGTAATACGAGGCAATAATCCATGGCCCCTTGACCAGCAGATGGCCGTAGCTGACGCCGTCCCACGGCAACTCCTTGCCGTCGTCATCGACGATCTTCATGTCCACGCCAAAGATCGCATGGCCCTGTTTTTGCAGGATTTTGCGCTGTTCAGACTGTGACAGGGCCAGATGGCGCGTCTGCAGGCCGCCGGTGGTGCCCAGCGGCGACATTTCCGTCATGCCCCAGGCATGGATCACCTGCACGCCGAACTGGTCCATCAGCGTGTCCATCATGGCCGGCGGACAGGCGGCGCCACCGATCACGGTGCGGCGGAAGCTGGAAAAGCGCAGGCCATTCTGCAGCACGTAGTTGAGCAAGCCCAGCCAGACGGTCGGCACACCGGCCGAGAACGTCACCTGCTCGGATTCGAACAATTCGTACAGCGACTTGCCATCGAGCGCAGCGCCGGGAAACACCATGCGCGCGCCGGTCAGCGGCACCGCATACGGCAAGCCCCAGGCGTTGACATGGAACATCGGCACCACCGGCAGCACCGTGTCCGAGGCGCTGACGTTGAGCGCGCCCGGCATGGCCGCCGCATACGCATGCAGCACGGTCGAGCGGTGCGAATACAGCACGCCCTTGGGGTTGCCGGTGGTGCCCGAGGTGTAGCACAGGGTGGCGGCGCTGTGCTCGTCGAACAGCGGCCAGTCGTACTGGTCGGAATGGCTGGCAATCAGGTCTTCATAGCACAGCAGGTCGGGGATCGCTGTGCTGTCGGGCATGCGGTCGCGATCGCACATCAGCACGAAATGGCGCACAAACGTGCACTGGCTGGCGATCTTTTCCACAATCGGCAAAAACGTCAGGTCGAACATCAACACCTGGTCTTCGGCGTGATTCGAGATATAGGCGATCTGGTCGGGAAACAGGCGCGGGTTGATAGTATGGAGCACCGCGCCCGAGCCTGACACGCCATAATACGCTTCCAGATGCCGGTAGCCGTTCCAGGCTAGCGTGGCCACGCGGTCGCCGATGCGCACGCCCAGGCCGTGCAGCGCATTGGCCAGCCGCCGCGCCCGCTGGTGGCAGTCGCGGTAGGTGTACCTGTGCAGATCGCCCTCGACGCGCCGCGAAACGATTTCGCCCGCCCCATAATGCCTCGACGCAAATTCGATAATGCCAGAAATCAGCAGGGGTTGGTCCATCATCTGCCCCATCACCGGGCTGGGCGGGAAAGCGGCCATCGTATCTCCTTTGTTAATTGGTTGAGAACAGTTTCGACCGGTCGTGCTAAAACGGTCAATCATTTTCGATATTGCGTCGCAGCATGGAGTAATGCCTTCCATTTTCTGCATGACGCGGACACAGCACGCAACGATGGCCTGCGGTAAAATCAGCGTTCCAGCCGGCTCCTTGCTGCCGGCGCCTCGACATGACTGGAACTGCCATTAGCGCCTCGACCCTCCCCCTGAATAACTCGTTTGCCACTCTGCCGCCGGCGTTCTTCACGCGCCTGATGCCTACGCCGCTGCCAGCGCCCTATTTCGTTGCTGCCAGTGCGCCGGCTGCGGCACTGCTGGGACTCGATCCGGCGCGCCTGGCTGATGCCGATTTTGTCGAGCTGCTGAGTGGCAACGCCGTGGCCGAACGCTCCAAGCCGCTGGCGGCCGTGTATTCGGGCCACCAGTTTGGCGTGTGGGCCGGGCAGCTGGGCGACGGGCGCGCCATTCTGCTGGGCGATATCGATACCGCCAACGGCCCGCTGGAACTGCAGCTGAAAGGCGCCGGCGCCACGCCGTACTCGCGCATGGGCGACGGTCGCGCCGTGCTGCGTTCGTCGATCCGCGAATTCCTGTGTTCGGAAGCGATGGCAGCGCTCGGCATTCCCACCTCGCGCGCGCTGGCCATCATGGGCTCGAACCAGGGCGTGCTGCGCGAAACGATGGAAACGGCGGCGGTGGTCACGCGCATGGCGCCCAGCTTTATCCGCTTCGGCTCGTTCGAGCACTGGGCCTCGAGCCGCAAGACGGACGAACTGAAAATCTTGGCCGACTACGTGCTTGCGCAGTTCTACCCCGAGCTGCAGGCCGCCGACAATCCCTACCAGGCGCTGCTGGCCGAGGTCTGCCAGCGCACGGCGCGCCTGATGGCGCAGTGGCAGGCGGTCGGTTTCATGCATGGCGTGATGAATACGGACAATATGTCGATCCTGGGCCTGACGCTCGATTACGGCCCGTTCGGCTTTATGGAAGCGTTTGACGGCCAGCATATCTGCAACCATACCGACCAGCAGGGTCGCTATTCGTACGCCAACCAGCCCAAGGTCGGCCACTGGAACTGCTACGCGCTGGCGCAGGCGCTGCTGCCGCTGATCGACGACCTTGAAGGCGCGCAGGCAGCCGTCGACAGCTACCAGAGTACCTTTGCCGACAGCATGAATGCACAGCTGCGCGCCAAGCTGGGGCTGCTGACCGAGCAGCCAGACGATCCGGCCCTGTTTGACGCCATGTTTGGCCTCATGCAAGCGAACCATGTGGATTTCACGCAGTTTTTCCGCGCGCTGGGCAATCTGCAGCTGGCTGCGCCGCAACTTGACGCGCCGCTACGCGATATGTTTATCGACCGCGACAGTTTTGACGCCTGGGCCGCCACCTACCGCGCGCGCCTGCAGCAGGAAAACAGCGTCGACGCGCAACGCAAGCTTGCAATGGACCGCGTCAACCCCAAATACGTACTTCGCAATTACCTGGCTCAGGTTGCCATCGAGAAAGCCCAGCAGCACGATTACTCGGAAATCGCCCGTTTGCTCGCTGTTTTGCAAAAGCCATTTGACGAACAGCCCGAACACCAGCACTATGCGGCCCTGCCGCCCGACTGGGCCAGCCACCTTGAAGTAAGCTGCTCATCCTAAGGAGTCATGATGACCGTCAATAAAGTACAGAAAACCGACGCCGAATGGCGTGCCATGCTCGATACCATGGAGTATCAGGTCACGCGCCATGCCGCTACCGAACGCGCTTTTACAGGCAAGTTCTGGGACCACCACGAACACGGCATCTATACCTGCGTGTGCTGCAACACGCCGCTGTTCGCGTCCGACACCAAGTTCGACTCGGGCTGCGGCTGGCCCAGCTATTTCCAGGCGCTCGATCCGGCCAATGTGAAAGAAATCGTCGACCGCAGCCACGGCATGGTCCGTACCGAGATCATCTGCGCCGTCTGCGACGCCCATCTGGGCCATGTATTTCCGGACGGCCCACCGCCCACCGGCCTGCGCTATTGCATCAACTCGGCTTCGCTGCGTTTCGATCCGCAGCCATAAAGCGGATCAATCGCATGGCCATAAGACGTGGCCATAAGCCTATCCTAAGAAGATTTTTTGTTGTCTATAGTAAAGTCTCACCATGAAATTCTTATTCGACCTCTTCCCGCTGATTGCGTTCTTTGTCGCCTTTAAACTGGGCGGCATTTACGAGACGGCCACGCACGAGTTCGTGCAGCAATATCTGTCGGGCATCGTCTCGGGCGGCGTGATCCAAGCCGAGCAGGCGCCGTGGATTATCGCCACGCTGGCCGGCATCCTGGCCACCGCCGGCATGGTCACCTACCTGTTGGCGCGCGGGCGCAAGGTCGACGGCATGCTGTGGGTGTCGCTGTTTATCTTCGTGGTATTCGGCGGCGCCAGCATCTATCTGCACGACGACTACTTCCTCAAATGGAAGCCCACCCTGATCTACTGGGTCGGCGCACTGGCGCTGCTGATCGGCCAGTTCGGTTTCAGGAAAAACCTGATCCGCAAGACCATGGAAGCGCAGGTGCAGTTGCCCGACGCCGTGTGGAACCAGTTGCTGGGCGCTTGGATTATTTTCTTTGCCGCCCTCGGCGCCATCAACCTGCTGGTCGCCTTCGTGCTCTACAAGGGCGACATGGCAGCCTGGGTCAGCTTCAAGGCGTTTGGCGCGACCGGCATTTTCTTTGCCTTTATCGTCGCGCAAACGCTGTTCCTGGCCAAACATATCAAGGAAGACGCACCATGAGTACCGATACCCGAATGGAACGCATTCGTAGCCGCATCGAAGCGGCCCTGGCACCCGTCGAATGCGTGCTCGAGGACGACTCGGCGCGCCATCGCGGCCACGCTGGCGCGGCCTCGGGCGGCGGCCACTATAACGTGCGGATTATTTCCAGCCGATTTGAAGGGCTCAGACTCGTCATGCGCCATCGTCTGGTGTATGATTCCGTGCACGATATGATGCATAATGAGATCCATGCATTGGCTATTGTTGCATTGGCGCCGTCGGAAGTTCCGCAATAGCGGAATCGATGGCGTTTTTGGCGTAGGCCTTGGCCTCGCTGCAGCAAAGGCAATCAACCGTGTTCTTTAATGTGTTTTTTACGAAACTTTCCCTAACAGGATTTAATAATGACTTTTAAGCCAGCCCGCTTGCTGATCGCACTACTCTCCGTCGCCGCGGTACCTGTTTTTGCGCAAAACGCTGCCGTCGTCAATGGCAAGCCTATTCCAACATCGCGTGTTGATGCAGTCGTCAAGCAAGTCGTCGCCCAAGGCCAGCAACCGGATTCGCCGCAACTGCGCGATGCGATCAAGAAAGACCTGATCGGCCGTGAAGTGTTGATGCAAGAAGCGGAAAGCAAGGGTTTCGGTAAGGATGCAGCTGTCAAGCAGCAGATCGAAAATGCACGCCAGGCCATCGTGATTAACGCCCTGGTAGGCGACTACATCAAGAAGAATCCGGTGACCGACGCCGAGATCAAGGCTGAATACGACCGTTTCGTGGCACAGACCGGCGACAAGGAATACCACGTACGCCATATCCTGGTCGGCACCGAAGCTGAAGCGAAGGATATCATTGCCAAGCTCAAGGGCGGCGCCAAGTTCGAAGACCTGGCCAAGCAGTCGAAAGACAGCGGTTCGGCCGACAACGGCGGCGACCTGGACTGGGCAGCGCCTTCGTCCTTCCCGAAAGTGTTCTCGGACGCCTTCGTCAAGCTGCAAAAAGGCCAGATCACCGACACCCCGGTACAAACGCCTAACGGTTTCCACGTGATCAAGCTCGACGATACCCGCGCCGCCAAACTGCCGACGCTGGAAGAAGTCAAGCCACAGATCAATGAAGCGCTGCAGCAGAAAAAACTGCAGGCGTATCAGGAAGAAATGATCAAGAAAGCAAAAATCCAGTAACAACTGACCTGCCCGGCGCCATTTTTGGCGCCGGTGGTGTATTGTGCGTCTGCATGCGTCGCGTAATGACATACAGCGCGCCGTGACCGATGCAAACTATCGTATTTTTATAGGAATGAACATGATTGTGAAGCCAGCCCGTTTGATTTTAGCCCTGGCAGCGGTTGCCGCTGCGCCTGCCTTTGCGCAGAACGTGGCCACTGTAAACGGCAAGCCGATCCCGGCCTCGCGCCTCGACCAGGTCGTCAAGCAAGTCGTGGCGCAAGGCCGCCAGGCCGATTCGCCGCAACTGCGCGATGCCATCAAGAAAGACCTGATCGGCCGCGAAGTGCTGATCCAGGAAGCCGACAAGCAAGGTTACGGCACGCGTCCTGAAGTCAAGGCACAACTGGACAACGCCCGTCAAAGCATCATCATCAACGCCCTGCTGGCCGACTACGTGAAGAAAAACCCGGTCAAGGATGCTGAAATCAAGGCCGAGTACGACAAGTTCAAGGCCCAGGCCGGCGACAAGGAATACCACGCGCGCCATATCCTGGTTGCCACCGAAGCCGAAGCCAAAGACATTATCGCCAAGCTCAAGGGCGGCGCCAAGTTCGAAGAGCTGGCCAAGGTGTCGAAAGACGGTTCGGCAGCCAATGGCGGCGACCTGGACTGGGCCAGCCCATCGTCCTACGTCAAGCCATTCTCGGACGCCATGGTAGCCCTGAAACCAGGCCAGATCACGCAAACGCCAGTGCAGTCGCAATTTGGCTACCACGTGATCAAGCTGGAAGAAGTACGCCCGACCAAGCTGCCGTCGCTGGAAGAAGTCAAAGGCCAGGTGACGGAATCGCTGCAGCAGAAGAAGCTGGCAGCTTACCGTGATGAGCTGGTCAAGAAAGCCAAAGTGCAGTAATCGCTGCCAGGTATTGAAAAGCGCCCTTTGGGGCGCTTTTTTTATGCGCAACCCGTAGGTCGGATTAGGCCCCAAAGGGGCCGTAATCCGACAACATTGTTGGCGTCAGCGGTGTTGTCGGATTACGGCCCGGAGGGCCTAATCCGACCTACGACCCTGTCCCGATTAAGACCGGCTCACCCCGTAAAACAGAACCACGCGCGCGCAATCCTGCCATCGACCACCTCATAGGTTGCCACCAACTCCTGTTCGCTGCTGCCGGCTTCGCCGAAACTGGTCACGATTTCATGGTCGATCACCAGCTTGCCGCAGGCGATGCGGTTGAGCAGGCGCGCCTGCGGGCGGCTGGCGGCAAAGCGCGCCGTGAACCGTTCGGCAATCTGCGCGCTGCCTTGCGCCAGCAAGGTATCGGGATGGGCAAAGTGCTGCACATCATCGGCGTAAATGGCCAGCAAGGCTGCCACATCGTGGGCGTTATAGGCGTCAAGTTGGGCCTGGACAATGGCAACGGGGTCGGTCATGAATTCTCCTGTCAAAGAATGGTGATTCTATAATGTGCGTGGCACAACGGACAAGCGCGGCGCCATCGGCCAGACTGGCCTTTTACGCCAATAATACTTACCGCCATGCCCAAGCCACTCCAACCGACTTCCCTGCCTGGCCATGTCAGCGTGCGCGGCGCGCGCGAACATAATCTGAAAAATGTCGACGTCGATATCCCGCGCGACGCGCTGGTGGTATTTACCGGCGTATCGGGCTCCGGCAAGTCTTCGCTCGCGTTCGGCACGCTGTACGCGGAAGCGCAGCGGCGCTACCTGGAGTCGGTCTCGCCCTATGCGCGCCGGCTGTTCCACCAGATGGCCGTGCCCGAGGTCGATTCGGTCGAAGGCCTGCCGCCGGCGGTAGCTCTGCAGCAGCAGCGCGGCGCAGCTACCACGCGCTCGTCGGTGGGCAGCGTGACGACCTTGTCGAACCTGCTGCGCATGCTCTATTCGCGCGCCGGCGACTACCCGCCGGGCCAGGCACTGCTGTATGCGGTATCGTTTTCGCCCAATACGCCCGAGGGCGCCTGCCCCGAATGCCATGGCCTGGGTCGCGTCTATACCGTCACCGAGCGCTCGATGGTGCCGGACGACAGCCTCACCATCCGTCAGCGCGCCGTGGCCGCCTGGCCGACCGCCTGGCATGGCCAGAACCTGCGCGATATCCTGGTCACCATGGGCTACGATGTCGATACGCCCTGGCGCGACCTGCCGCAAAAAGTGCGCGACTGGATATTGTTTACCGACGAACAGCCGGTGGTACCCGTGTATGCCGGCCTCAAGCCCGGGGAAACCAAAGCGGCCCTGAAAGCCAAGCTGCCGCCCAGCTATATGGGCACCTTTACCGGTGCGCGCAAATACGTGCTGCAGACCTTTGCCGGCAGTCCCAGCGCGCAGATGAAAAAGCGTGTTTCGCAATATATGCTGGGCGCCGATTGTCCGCTGTGCCAGGGCCGCCGCCTGCGCCAGGAGTCGCTGTCGGTGACGTTTGCCGGCCATGATATCGCCGCCATCGCGGCGCTGCCCCTGATGCAGCTGGCACAGCTGTTTGCGCCCTATGCGACCGGCACGGCCACCATCCATGGCAGGCGCGCGCATCCGGAAAAAGCCGTAGTTACCCAGCGCATAGCGCAGGACCTTGTAGGCAGGCTGGAAGTACTGCTGGAACTGGGCCTGGGCTACCTGAGCCTTGACCGCGGCACGCCCACGCTGTCGCCAGGCGAACTGCAGCGTTTGCGCCTCGCCACGCAGGTGCGCTCGAACCTGTTTGGCGTGGTGTATGTGCTCGACGAGCCGTCGGCCGGCCTGCATCCGGCCGATACCCAGGCGCTGCTCGGTGCGCTGGCGCGCCTGAAGGCGGCCGGCAATTCGCTGTTCGTGGTCGAGCACGATCTTGATGTCATTGCCAAGGCCGACTGGATCGTCGACGTGGGCCCGCAGGCGGGCGAACACGGCGGCCAGATCCTCTACAGCGGCGCGCCCGAGGGCCTGCGCAAGATCGAGGCTTCGCAAACGCGCCATTACCTGTTCGACCGCGCAAAGCCGGCGCCACGCACGCTGCGCGAACCGGCCGGCTGGCTGCGCCTCGAAGGCGTCACGCGCCACAATCTGCGCGGCCTCGATGTACAGTTTCCGCTGGGCGTGCTGTGCAGCGTGTCGGGCGTCTCCGGTTCCGGCAAGTCCAGCCTGGTCAGCCAGGCGCTGGTGGAACTGGTGGCGACGCAGCTGGGCCAGGCGCCAAGCGAAGACGAGGCCGACTCGCCACTGGCGTCTGCGCTGGCCGTCACCGGCGGGCGCATCGTGGAGGGCATGGAATCGCTGCGCCGGCTGGTGACGGTCGACCAGAAGCCGATCGGGCGCACGCCACGCTCGAATCTGGCCACCTATACTGGCCTGTTCGACCAGGTGCGCAAGCTGTTTGCCGCCACGCCAGCGGCCAAAAAACGGCGCTTTGACGCCGGACGCTTCTCGTTTAATGTCAGCAAGGGCCGCTGCGCCAACTGCGAAGGCGAAGGCCAGGTCATGGTCGAGCTGTTGTTCCTGCCCAGCGTCTACAGCCCCTGTCCGGTGTGCAACGGCAGCCGCTACAATGCCGACACCCTGGCCGTGCACTACCGCGACAAGGATATCGCACAGGTGCTGCAACTGACGGTCGACCAGGCGCTGGTCTTCTTTGAAGGCGAGACAGCGCTCGAGCGACCGCTGGGCGTGCTGGCCGAGGTCGGCCTCGGCTACCTGCGCCTGGGCCAGTCGGCCACCGAACTGTCGGGCGGCGAAGCGCAGCGCGTCAAGCTGGCCACCGAACTGCAGCGCACGACACGCGGCGATACGCTCTATATCCTCGACGAGCCGACCACCGGCCTGCATCCATCCGATATCGACCGTCTGCTGCTTCAACTCGACAGGCTGGTCAGCGCCGGCAATACCGTTATTACCGTCGAACATGACATGCGCGTGCTGGCCGCCAGCGACTGGGTGATCGACGTGGGACCGGGTGCCGGCGACGACGGCGGCGCCATCGTCGCCAGCGGCCCACCGGCGCAGGTGGCACGGGCAAAAGCCAGCCGTACCGCACCGTATCTGAAAAAGACGCTGGCGCAGGTCAAACACAGCGATAATAGCAACCATCAGTAATACTTTACCAAGTGACAGGAGCAGCATCATGAAATGGGAAGGCAACCGCGAGAGCGACAATGTGGAAGACCGCCGTGGCGAAGGTGGCGGCGGAGGCGGTGGCGGCTTTGGTTTCGGCGGGCGCTCGATCGGCATCGGCACCATCGTCATTGCGCTGGTCGGTTCGTGGATATTCGGCGTCAATCCGCTGACCATGCTCAACCTGCTGAGCGGTGGCGGCGGCCAGGTCAGCACACAGCAGTCGCAGCGACCGGCACCCCAGCCACCCGAGTCCGACGATATGGCGCGCTTCGTAAAAACCGTGCTGGCCGACACCGAAGACGTCTGGGGTCAGCAGTTCAAGGCGCAAGGCGCCAGTTATGCCAGGCCCAAGCTGGTGTTATTTACCGGCAGCGTGCCGACCGCCTGCGGCGCAGGCGAGAGCGCCACCGGCCCCTTCTACTGCCCTGGCGACCAGAAGGTCTACCTCGATCTCGATTTCTTCAACCTGATGCAGCAGCGCTTCAAGGTTACCGGTGAATTTGCCGAGGCCTATGTGATCGCGCACGAGGTCGGACACCATGTGCAGAACCTGATGGGCATCAGCGAAAAAGTCGACAACGCGCGCCGCAGCCAGTCCGAGCGCCAGGCCAACGCCATGTCGGTGCGCCTCGAACTGCAGGCCGACTGCTTTGCCGGCGTGTGGGCTTTCCATGCCAATACCGAACGCAAGATCCTGGAACAGGGCGACGTGGAAGCAGCGCTGAAAGCCGCCACGGCGATTGGCGACGACGCGCTGCAGCGCCAGGCCCAGGGCCATGTGGTGCCAGATTCGTTTACCCACGGCACCTCCGAGCAGCGTGTGCGCTGGTTTAGTCGCGGCCTGGAATCGGGCCAGGTGGCGCAGTGCAATACGTTTGAAGCCAGGCAGCTGTAAGCAGCCTGGCTGTGGGGATATTGCCTGACCGGTGATATCCTGCTGCTACATCAGTTCGATGGAGTATATAGATGAGCACGATTACGTCGCCCCAGGAAAAAAAGAAACTCAGTCTTCAGAAAGACCGGCGCAACATGTATGGCGAAAGTCCGCATGCAAGCCGAAAGAACATCAAGCGGGGCAAGCAGAACCAGCACCAGGAGGAACGTCGTGCATCAAATCAGGCGCTCGCGCTGATAGATTCGCATTGCTCGGAAGAACAAATGATCGCCTCCGAGATCGCGGCGATTACCACAGCAAAGATACATCGACTGGATGGCTTCAAAAAAGACGCAGATCGCCCACTGGGCGACTTTATCGAACGCCAGCAGCATCGGCGTCTACGCGCAGGCATGCACAAGGCAGGCCTGACAGGGGAGCATGAAGCAGGCGTCTCGCAAGAGCAGTAAGACGCCGGACCAGCTACCCGCAGTGTTTTACGGCACCGCCACGTCGAAACGCCGGCCCAGCTTTTTCAGCTCGCCGCTATCGATCAGGCTATTGAGCTCCTGGTCGAACTGCAGGCGCAGGCGATCAAATTCGGGCGAGCGCGGGAAGGCAAAGTAACCATTCTGCACGTCGATCACGCGCGCCAGCGGCCGTACCTGGCGCTCGAAGCTCAGGCGCGTGATCACTGGGTCGGTATTGCGGCGGTTGGTAATAAACAGGTCGACATGGTTATGCACCAGCATCTTCAGGCCGCTTTCGACCGTATTGGCCACGCTGATCTGCAAGCCCGGACGCGCGCGCTGCCAGTCTGTGCCATAAGCCCAGCCATTGAGCATCACCAGGCGCCGGTTCCTGAGCGATGCATAGTCGCCCTCCCAGGCAAAGCCGGCGTCCTGGCGCGCATAGAAAACAATCTGGTCCTGGTAGAACGGCCGCTCCGAGAATGCCATGCTGGCCAGCCGCTCGGGCGCCTTGTAGGGGCCGATCAGGATATCGGCCTGGCCTTGCGCCAGCATGGCCTGGGCGCGCGCCCACGGCACCATGCGAAAACGCACCGTATTGCCGGTGCGCGAGGCAAGATAGCGCACCAGTTCCGCGCCCAGGCCCGTGTATTCGCCACTGGCCTGGTAATCGAAGATGCGCTCGAACTGGGCGCCCACGGCCAGCAACTCGCGCGCCTGGGCATGCAAGGGCATGGCCAGCGCCGGCAAGAGCAACGCCAGGCCTGCCAGACGGATGCGCCAGCGCTGCATCCCTGCCCTGCTCATCAGCCGACGATACGCAAGGAGTAGTCGGTGGCGCGCACGTCCTTGGTCAGGCTGCCGATGGAGATGCGGTCCACGCCGGTTTCGGCAATGGCGCGCACGGTGTCGAAATTGACGCCGCCCGACGCCTCGAGCAAGGCGCGGCCAGCCGTGATGGCCACCGCTTCACGCATCATGTCGTTGGTAAAGTTGTCGAGCAGCACCGAGACGGCGCCGGCAGCCAGCGCTTCTTCCAGCTGCGCCAGCGTTTCCACCTCGATCTGCACCGGCACGCCGGCGTCGAGCGTACGCGCGTTGGCCAGCGCCTGCGATACGCCACCGGCCGCTGCGATATGGTTTTCCTTGATCAGGATGCCGTCATACAGCGCCAGGCGCTGGTTCTGGCCACCGCCCACGCGCACCGCGTATTTTTGCGCCAGGCGCAGGCCCGGCAGCGTCTTGCGCGTATCGAGAATGGCCGCCTTGGTGCCGGCCACCACTTCCACGTAGCGGCGCGTCTGCGTGGCCACGGCCGACAGCAGCTGCAAAAAGTTCAGCGCACTGCGCTCGGCCGTCAGCAAGGCGCGCGCCGGTGCCGTGATAGTGACCACGGCGCTGTCGGCTGCCATCATGTCGCCTTCGGCGTAATGCCAGTCCAGCTCGATGCTGCGATCCAGGCTGTTCATCACGCCTTCAAACCACGGCGCGCCGCACAGCACGGCCGCTTCGCGCACGATTACGCGCGCCGTCACGATCTCGTCCGGCGGCACCAGTTCGCCCGTCAGGTCGCACTGCCCCACGTCTTCCAGCAGCGCGGCCAGCAGGTTCGCTTCAAAGGCGCGCGCCAGCGCAGGATCGAATGGGGCGAAAGAATTGACCAGTTTGCTCATGCGGGACCTATTCCTTGAAACAGTTTGCCTTCCTTCGACAGGTCGGCGCCCGGCTGCACACCGGCCTTTTTGGCGGCGGCAAAGTCGAGCATGCGGTTAATCGAGCGCACAGCCAATTGGCCGACGGCGGGCTCGACATGGATTTCATTGTGCATGTTTTCCAGCGTCTCGGCCAGGTTGCGCAGGCCGTTCATGGCCATCCACGGGCAATGCGCGCAGCTCTTGCAGGTGGCGCTGTTGCCGGCCGTGGGCGCTTCGATAAAGCGCTTGCCCGGCGCCGCAGCGCGCATCTTGTGCAAAATGCCGTTGTCGGTGGCAACGATAAAGGTGTCGGCGTCCATGGTTTGCGCAGCAGAAATCATCTGCGAGGTCGAGCCGACCATATCGGCCAGCGCCACCACGTTCGCTGGCGACTCCGGGTGCACCAGTACTTTGGCGTGCGGATACTCTTCCTTGAGCAGGTCCAGTTCAATGCCCTTGAACTCGTCGTGCACCAGGCACGAGCCCTGCCACAGCAGCATGTCGGCGCCGGTTTCCTTCTGGATATAGGAGCCCAGATGCTTGTCGGGCGCCCACAGGATTTTCTTGCCCTGCGCATGCAGGTGGGCCACGATATCGAGGCCGATCGAGGACGTCACCATCCAGTCGGCGCGCGCCTTGACGGCTGCACTGGTGTTGGCGTACACCACCACCGTACGGTCGGGATGCTGGTCGCAAAAGGCCGTGAATTCGTCGGCCGGGCAACCCAGGTCGAGCGAACAGGTGGCGTCCAGGTCGGGCATCAGCACGGTTTTTTCCGGGCTCAGTATCTTGGCCGTTTCGCCCATGAAGCGCACACCGGCCACCACCAGGGTTTTGGCCGGATGGTCGCGCCCGAAACGGGCCATTTCCAGCGAATCGGACACGCAGCCGCCGGTTTCCTCGGCCAGGTCCTGCAGGTCGGCGTCAACATAGTAATGGGCGACCAGCACGGCTTCACGCTCGACCAGCAGGCGCTTGATGCGGGCGATCAGTTCGGTTTTTTCTGCAGCAGACGGCGTCGCTGGCGTGCGCGCCCAGGCATGGGCGGTACAGCTGGCGCCGTCTTGCGGGTGTTCGTACTCGACGGATTTGATGGCTAGGGTTTGCATGGCTGGCTCAAACAAAACGGATGGAGAATATGGCGGGATGTTGGGGTGGTGGTTGTGGTGGTGTTGTCGGATTACGGCCTGCGGCCTAATCCGACCTACGCCTAATCCGACCTACGCCGACCATCGCCAACCATGTATCGACCACGACCGGTAGGTCGGATTAGCGCACCGCGCGTAATCCGACAACCACCACCAAAGCTGATTAATCGATACCTTGGCTCTTCAGGTAATCCTCGTAGTTGCCATGGTAGTCAACCACTTCGTTTTCCTTGATCTCGATAATGCGGTTGGCCAGCGAGGAAACGAATTCGCGGTCATGCGACACAAAGATCAGGGTGCCGGCGTATTTTTCCAGCGCGATATTGAGCGACTCGATCGATTCCATGTCC
Source organism: Janthinobacterium aquaticum (assembly GCF_009208565.1). Taxonomy (GTDB): domain Bacteria; phylum Pseudomonadota; class Gammaproteobacteria; order Burkholderiales; family Burkholderiaceae_D; genus Janthinobacterium. Next base: position 124,157 of record NZ_WFLK01000011.1, read on the forward strand.
ATATGGTTGGTCGGTTCGTCAAGCAGCATCACGTTATGGCGGCCCAGCATCAGCTTGCCGTACATCATGCGGCCCTTTTCACCACCGGACAGCACGCGCACCGATTTCTTGACTTCATCGCCGCCAAACAGCAGGCGACCGAGGATCGAGCGCACGGCCTGGTCGTCGTCGCCTTCCTGCGTCCACTTGCCCATCCAGTCGGTCAGGATGGTGTCGGTGGCAAATTCTTCGGTCGGGTCCTGCGGCATATAGCCGACGTTGGCGTTTTCGGCCCATTTGACGCGGCCCTGGTCCGGTTGCAGGCCGGCGATCTCGCCTGCGATACAGCGCAGCATGGTGGTCTTGCCGGCGCCGTTGGCGCCGATAATGGCGATACGCTCACCGGCTTCGACCATGATGCTGAAGTTCTTGAACAGCGTGCGGTCAAAGCCTTTGGTGATGTTTTCCACTTCCACGGCCAGGCGGTGCAGCTTTTTCTCGCCTTCGAAACGCACAAACGGATAGGCGCGCGACGACGGTTTGATATCGTCGACCTTGATTTTCTCGATCTGCTTGGCGCGCGAGGTTGCCTGGCGCGCTTTCGACTTGTTGGCGGCAAAGCGGCGCACGAAGTCCTGCAGCTCGGCCACTTTCTCTTTCGCCTTGGCGTTGTTGGCCAGTTGCTGGTTGCGCGCCTGGGTCGAGGCAAACATGTACTCGTCGTAGTTGCCCGGATAAATCTTCAGCGTGCCGTAGTCCATGTCGGCCACGTGGGTGCAGACCTGGTTCAGGAAGTGGCGATCATGGGAAATAATAATCATGGTCGAATTGCGCTCGTTGAGCACATCTTCCAGCCAGCGAATCGTGTTGATGTCCAGGTTATTGGTCGGTTCGTCGAGCAGCAGGATGTCGGGATTCGAGAACAGCGCCTGAGCCAGCAGCACGCGCAGCTTCCAGCCTGGCGACACATTGCTCATCGGGCCCTGGTGCAGGTCGATCGATACGCCCGCACCCAGCAGCAGTTCGCCCGCACGCGATTCGGCCGTATAGCCGTCGTATTCGGAGACTTTGCCTTCCAGTTCGGCCGCCTGCATGTAGTCGTCATCGGTCGCATCCGGATTGGCGTAGATGGCGTCGCGCTGCTGGATGGCGGCCCACATTTCCGTATGGCCCATCATCACCACGTCGAGCACGCGCATGTCTTCAAACGCAAACTGGTCCTGGCGCAGCTTGCCCAGGCGCTCGTTGGTGTCGAGCATCACGTTGCCACCCGACGGATCGAGGTCGCCACCGAGGATTTTCATGAAAGTCGATTTGCCGCAGCCGTTCGCGCCGATCAGGCCGTAACGGTTGCCGTCGCCGAACTTGACGGAGATATTTTCAAACAATGGCTTGGCGCCAAACTGCATGGTGATATTTGCTGTAGAGAGCATTGTGGGTCTTTATCCAATGAAATCAGGTGTGACTACTTTTCCACCATTATACAGTACGCATCCAAGCCTCCGAAGCCAGTCCACCCCATGCAGAGCCATGCCATAAAAATAGCGTTGCCGATTCTTCATTTCGGCGTTAGGCTCCGACTATCGACATTTTTGGCAGGTTTCAATTGAAAAAACTTGGTGTTGCGGCCACTGCCGCTGCAGTCGTCGTTATCGCGACTGTGTATGCCTCCCCCTATCTCGCCGTGCGCCAGATCAAAACTGCGCTGGCCGAACGCGACGCCGTGGCGCTGGCGGACAAGGTGGACTTTCCTGCGCTGCGCGAGAGCGTCAAGCAACAGATGAATGGCGCCATGGCCGACAGCGTCAAGGCTGTGGGCGCCAGCGACAACCCGTTTGCGGCCATGGGCCAGGCCGTGGCCGGCGCCATGCTGGGCAAGATGGTCGACGCCATGGTCACGCCGGGCGGCGTGCTGGCAATGGTCAACCAGAGCGCGCTGGGACGCAGCGCAAAGAGCGACGGCGTCCAGGCTGACAGCGCGCCCGCCAGGGAGCGAACCGACTACACCGCCGGCTATGCCGCCTGGGACAAATTCGTGATCCGTGCCAAGCAGGACGGCGACAACCATAACGGCAAAAGCGGCGCCCTGGTGCTGCGCCGCCACGGCCTGTGGACCTGGAAGCTGAGCGCGATCGAGGTGTCACGCGGCTGACAATCCTCCATCGGGCTTTTGATCCCGGTTGTCAACCGTTACATGCCCAGCGACTTGAGCAGGTCGGCGTTATCATCATCGTCCGGCTCAGCCGCGGGGGCCGCTTCGGCGCCCTTGTGGGCCGCTTCGCTGTCCATCAGCGAGTCGGCGTCGTATTCGCGCGAGTCGAAGTCATGCAGCTTGATGAACTCGGTACGATCGATCGCCAGTTCCAGGTAAAAGATATTGTTCTTTTCGGTATAGAAGGTCACACGGCGCATTTCCGGGCGGTCCAGCGGCGTATCGACGCTCAGCATCACCTGCTTGTTAAGCACCAGCATCTTGGGCTGGCTCTGGGTAATATTGGTTTGCAGTTCGCGCCGCACCTTGCCGGTAAAGTCGCCGACGATCTGGTTCATCAGCTCGCCCATGATGTTCGACACTTCGTCCGAGGTGTAGAAACTGGCCAGCTCGGACTTCGGCATGCCCATATGCAGCATATAGCGCTCGTAGATTTCCATGGCCGTGTCGGCGGCGAAGTTCAGCACCACCAGGCCGGTAAAACCGCCGTCGAACATCACGAAACAGCCGATGTCGGGTTTCAGGCCGGTCTTGGTAATGCGCTGTACCATGCCGGAATAATTGACGCGGCTTTGCGTGGCCACGTTGAGCACGCGCACCACCGAGTTACACAAACTCATCAGCAGGTCTTCGGTGCCGTACACCACCACTTGATTATCTTTATCTTCGTTCACGAACTACCCCTTATCAACCTTATCAACCTTGTTTTGTGCTGCCCACTTTATTTCTATGTAGAAATAGGTATCAGATGCGCAGAATACCGGGGCGCGTCTGCTGCGTCCAGCCATACATGCATTTACTTGATGCAATATCGCCCGTGGCGCAGCGGCGCAACAGCCTGCGCCAGCAGGACGGGGCAAAATCACCATTTCAGGCATGATGCGCCTTTGCAAAGTTGCGTAAAGGACCAATATGGGCATGGAACAGGCAAGCAGCCAAGCCATGGATGAAATGCTGGCGGCAACCCACGACTGGTTCGACCGGCAACTGGCGCGCGACGACCTGGCCGACATCACGAACCGCAGCACGCTGCAAGTGGGCGTGTTCGACGATATCCTGCTCGACTACCAGCCTGGCCGTACCTCGGTCGATATCGATCTGCGCTTCGGCTTTGACGACGGCGAGCGGCCGCGCCCCACGCTGCGCGCAGCCGAGGTGCACGAGCATATCGCGCCAGCACTGGCCGCCGCCGTGCAGGCCAGGCTGGCCGAGTTGGGTGCGTCGCCGCTGATCGACTACCGCTTTACCTTTCGCGCCGAGATTGCCACGCTCGACGGTTTGCTGACGCCCACCATCGTCGCCCATCTCGATGAGACCAAGCGCGCGCATCTGCTGGCCAATATTGCCGACTATATCGACCGCGAACTCGTGCACGGCGCGCAGCCGACCAACGAACTCGACACGTTTTTCCTGTCGCGCCACCTGCTCGACCCGGGCCTGTTTCCGCTGCTCGACGCCAACTGGACCATTGCGCAGTTCCAGCGCATCGAAGAGCTTAACCAAAGCGAGCCCAAGATCCTGGCGCAACACCGCTCGCATATCATACGGCGCGGCGTGGACTGGGTGGAAAACCTGTTCTTGCCGCGCTATTTCAGCGTGCAGCGCTCCCTCTATAGCGGCAATATCTATACGCAAAAGCCCGGCGCCACGCTGGCGCCGCCGGACCCCGGTACCAGCGAGGTCGAACTGCTGCTGTTCGTGGCCGTGATGGTACTACGCCACGAACCGAGCTACAGCAAGCCGGCCGGCCGCCAGTTCCTGGAACTGGCCAGGCTGCTCGGTAACCGGCGCGCCGGGATGATGATAAAAGAAGGCAGCGGCAGCTATGCGCCGCAAGTGAGCCGGCTGGACACTGAGCAGATGAGCTTGTCGGCCAACGATGTCTTTGCGCAGGTCGATATCGTGATCCGCGAGGACAGCGCAGACGCCTACGGGCAGGCGCTGCGCGGCCTGATCCGCCTGCTGGAACTGGGCTTTCCGAAGAGTTATAAAATCAAGCTCAAGTCAGCGCACAAGCACTTCCTGCCGCTCAAGGGACTGGCCAGGACCGACACGCATCGCTTCTTTGCCAATGCGCTCGCCTACCCGGAACTGCATGCACTGCTTGAAAGCTATGCGCGCACGGCCATGGCCGAATTTGAATTCTATGCCGACGTCGACGACGAGCGCAACTGCATGCCCGGCAGCTACGCCGTGTTTGGCCTGGCCCTGCACTCGCCGCAGCACTTTGGGCTGCTCGAGCACTACATGAGTCAGGTCGATGAGGAACACCAGTCGGTGCAGGACCGCATCACCGCTGCGCTGGTACAGCAGTACGGCGTGACACTGGCCATGCTGCCAACCCTATTAGCTTGCCTGCTGCGCTGCACCGACAACTTCAAGCTCAAGCTGGCGCCAGCCTTTGAAGACGAGGCGCTGCTGGCCAGCCTGGCGGCGCTGTGCCAGGGGCGTCCTGCTTATGAAGTTGAAAAAGTGCTGTCCGCGATCTGGGGCGCGCCCGACAAGCTGGCTGCGCTGGCGCGCAAGGCGCAAGGCAGGCGCCAGCAGCTGCTGCAAACCCTGCTGGCGGCAACATAGCCGCAATTTAAGCTCCCGCCACCGCGCTCAGTATATCGTCGAGGCTGGCCGGCTTGACCAGGTGTCGCTCGAAGCCGCTGCCCTCGGTGCGGGCGAGCATCACGGGATCACCCCAGGCCGTCAGCGCAATCATGCGCGTATGGGTGTGGCGCGGCGCCTGGCGCAGCGTTGAAATCACGTCGAAGCCGTCCACATCGGGCATGCCCAGGTCGAGCAACATCACATCGGGAGCAAATGTGTCGGCCGCCTTGATGGCGGCGGCGCCACCATAGACGGACAGCGCATCGTGGCCGCACATCTGGAGAAATTCGGCGATCAGATCGGCGGCGTCGCGATTATCGTCGACCACCATCACGCGCAAGGGGGAAAGTAATTTTGCCATCATAGCCTGCTGTAGGGATAAGCATGACCCTCAAGGGTCAATGCCATTCTGCCAGCAGATTCGAGGCGGCAAGAAAAGAGCCGCTCACGCGGTAGGGGTGAACGGAAGAGATTACTTTCCGGCAATTATACATAAAAAGCTATCCTTTGCGTGTTTTTACTGACTCACGGACAGATTTTATCAATTTCCCCCAGTGCACCATGTAGGAGCGGACGCTAGCGTTGTGTAGCCCTGCCCCTTGCTGGCGCCCTGCAGACCACCCTGCATGCCGCCTGGAGTCAGCTTAATGACTCAACAGCATCCCCAACAGCGGCCTTGTTGCAGCCGGGCTGACGCGTTGCGCCGGCTTGGGATTGTTGTCGCTGATATGAAACACCTGCACCGCCTGCGACAAATGCGCCGCCTGCTCCTGCATGGCGTTGGCCGCGGCTGCCGCCTCTTCCACCAGCGCCGCGTTCTGCTGGGTTACCTGGTCCATTTGTGTAATGGCTTCGTTGACCTGTTCGATGCCGAGCCGCTGCTCTTCGCTGGCGTCGGTAATTTCATTGATCAGCGTCGTCAGGCCCTGCACGCTGCCGACCACCTCCCGCATGGTGGCGCCGGCGCGATCGACCAGGCGGCTGCCGGCGCCCACGCGCTCGACCGAATCGTCGATCAATCCCTTGATTTCCTTGGCCGCCGCGGCGCTGCGCTGCGCCAGGTTGCGTACTTCGGTGGCCACCACGGCAAAGCCGCGGCCCTGTTCGCCAGCGCGCGCCGCTTCCACCGCCGCATTCAAGGCCAGGATATTGGTCTGGAAGGCAATACCGTCGATCACGCTGATAATGTCGGCAATCTTGTGCGACGACTCTTCGATCGCGCCCATCGTGTGCACCACATCGGCCACCACGGTGCCGCCCTGCTGCGCCACGGCCGAAGCCGATGCGGCCAGCGTGCGCGCTGCCTGGGCATTGTCGGCATTCTGCTTGACGGCCGAGGTCAGCTCTTCCATCGACGACGCGGTTTCCTCAAGCGAGCCGGCCTGCTGCTCGGTACGTGAAGACAAATCCATATTGCCGGCAGCAATTTCTGCCGACGCCGTGGCGATGGTGTCGGTGCCGCTGCGCACGCGGCCGACGATGTCGGCCAGCGCTGCATTCATGTCGCGCAGCGCCGTCATCAGCTGACCCGTCTCGTCACGCGAACGTACCACGATCTGCGCCGTCAAGTCGCCCGACGCCACCTGGCGCGCCAGCGCTACTGCCTGGTGCAGCGGCAAGGTAATGTTGCGCGCCAGCAGCCAGGCCAGGCCCATCGCCAGCGCCGCCGCCAGCGCGCCGCCGCCCAGCAGCACCCAGGTGGTGCGCGTGCGCAGCGCCACCACCTCTTCGGTGCGCTGCGCCAGCAGCATCCGCTCGCCTTGCGCAATCTCGGCCAGCAACGCACGCATGGCGTCCATGCCGGCCTTGCCTTTGCCGGCCTGTTCGGCAGCGACCACCGCATCAAGGTTGCCGTCGCTGGCGCGGCGCAGCGCGATCACCGGATCGATGGCGTCGGCCAGCCATTGCTGCTGGCTGGCAAGCAGGCGCTGCAGGCGGGCCTGCTGGTTTGGGTTGTCGGCCGTCAGATTGCGGATCGTCTCAAGATGCGCAAGAAAGCGACGCTTGCCTTCATTTAAGGGGTCGAGCGAACTTTCCTTGCCGGTCAGCGCAAAACCGCGCTCGCCGGTTTCAATATCGATCAGGTTTTCCTGCAGGCTGGCCGCTTCCCCCAGCACTTCATAGGTATGCACATTCCAGCGGCTTGCCTCGTCCAGGCTGGCAAAGTTGGCCTGGGCGCTCAGCACCAGGATAGCCAGCAGGGCGATGACGGCCCCGAACGCCATATACAGGCGGGTGCCAATTTTCAGATTCGACAGTGCCACGTCATTCTCCATTTCACAATAGTTGCAGTGTCCGTATGTTTGTCCAGGACAATGTTCAGGAGGCCGATCATAGCGATAAAAATGGAAACAAAAGTTGCTGTTAGTCTACAATACATACCTTTCCGTCTTTTTACCTACCTGCCATGGATGCGCTTTCCGCCTTGCTGCTGCGCCTGGACTTTGGCGCCGACACCTTTTTTCACGGCGACTTTTGCGGCAGCAACCATTTTCCCGCGCAGCCCCTGCGTACCCAGTTGCACCTGGTGCGGCACGGCCTGGTCAGATTTACGCACGACGACGGCAGCAGCGTGCAGGTGCAGGGGCCGGCGCTGTTGCTCTATCCGCGCCCCTGCGCGCATGCGCTGGCAACCGATGGCGCAACAGTCCAGTTGCTGTGCGCGCATCTGCAGGTAACCGGTGCGCAAGACGCCGTGCTCGATACGCTGCCCGATCGCCTGCATCTGTCGGCCGCGCACATGCCGGCGCTGGCCGGCCTGCTGGAACTGCTGTTTGACGAAGCGCAGCGCGCCGGACTGGGCGGCAAACTGATACTGGACCGGCTATGCGAGGTGCTGATTATCCAGTCGCTGCGCCAGGCATTGACGCAGGACGAACAGGCGGCTGGCGAGCTGTTCGGCCTGGCCGATGCAACGCTTGCACGGGCCATGCGGGCCATGCGCGAGCACCCCGGCAAGCACTGGTCGGTCGCGGCGCTGGCCAGCCTGTGCGGCATGTCGCGCAGCCGCTTTGCGCGCCAGTTCCATGCCGTGGTCGGCTGTCCGCCGGCGCAGTACCTGAGCGGACAGCGCATCGCCCTCGCGCAATCGCTGCTGCGCCAGGGCAAGCTGGTGCAGGATATTACAGCGGCGGTGGGATACCGCAACCAGCCGGCCTTTACCCGCGCGTTCGGCGCCGCCACCGGCCTGTCGCCACGCGACTGGCTGGCGCGCGACAGCCAGCTTAAAAATCCAGCGCGCGCAAGGTAATGCCGGGCAGCAGCAGGTCGCGGCTCAGGCAGGCAAATGCGCGCTGGGCAATGCGCAGCTGGTGCAGTTCGAATATCTGCAAGGGTTCGCCCGGCGCCTCACCGGCGCCGAGGCACTGCAGCGCCGTGGCCGTGACGCGGCAGGTCTTGTCGGCGCCAAATACGGCCAGGTGGAATGTCACGGCGCCTTCAGCCGCATCGAGTCTGATGCTGTCGCGCACGATCTCATAGGGCATGTGAGGCTCCCGTCAGGCGCCGGTTGCCGGCATGCAATGTAGATAAGGAAAGGTTCATGGCGGCGCGCTATCGGGGGCAGAGTGATGAAATAACAGCTTAAGGCCAGTGCGTGGCGCCGACCGTTTGTTGCCACACACTTGGCACAGACTTAACGCACACGCCGCCAGTTTTTATCCGAAGCCCGTTTTCGATACGAAGGCAGCAGTGCCTGAATTTTAACAAGACCATTTTAACAATAGATTGCGTTAGAATTGCTTGCAGGCATGCCTTACCAGGTGCATGCCGCCTTACCGTCAGTCACCCACAAGGAAATCATGTTGCGCTTGCCCCTGTCCGCCCGCGCCTTTGGCGCCGTTCTGTTTTGCCTGTCGTCCACCCTGCCCGCCATGCTACCGCTCGCACAGGCGGCCACCACAGCTACTGCAACTGCTGCAGCATCCGCCGCCAGCACCACGCCGCTGGTGATCGGCGAGAGCTTCACCCTGGCGTCGCAGGCGCTGGGCGAAACGCGTCGCCTGAATGTGTATGTCGCGCGGGCCTGGGATACGCCGCCCGACGCGCCGCTGCCGGTGCTGTATATGCCCGACGGCGGGGTGCAGGAAGACTTTCTGCATGTGGCCGGTCTGCTGCAGGTGTCGGTGGCCAATGGCACCATGCGCCCATTCATGCTGGTCGGCATCGAAAATACCCAGCGCCGGCGTGACCTGACCGGTCCGACCGACAACCCGGAAGATCGCAAAATCGCGCCGGTGGTGGGCGGCTCCCAGGCCTACCGTAACTTTATCCGCGACGAACTGATGCCCGAAGTGCAGCGCCGCTACCGCACCACCGGTGAAACCGCGATTGTCGGCGAATCGCTGGCCGGCCTGTTCGTGGTCGAGACCTTCCTGCAAGAGCCGACCCTGTTCAACCACTACCTGGCGTTCGATCCCAGCCTGTGGTGGAACCGCAGCGCACTGGGCGGCAAGGCCGGCGCCGCGCTGGCCACCCACAAGGCGGAGCTGGCGCAGCGCAGCCTGTACCTGGCCAGCAGCAGCGAAAAAGGCATCGCGGTGGAAGTGCAGCGATTGCAACAGGTGCTGGCCGATGCGGCGCCGCCCGGCCTGGCCTGGAGCGTCAATCCGATGCCTGAAGAAACCCACGGCACCATCTATCACCCGGCGGCGCTGAAAGCCTTCCGCAGCGTATTCAAGCCAGCCCAGCCGGCTAACTAGCCCGGGCATCGGCACGTCGCACAACATGGACAAACTGTAATCGTCCGGGCGGCTGGCGCAGCAGGCGGCAGCGGTAGAATGCAGGCCGCCCCGACACTTGCCACTGCCTTTGCCATGACGCTCCTGCAATTAACCATTCTGTCCCTGGTCCAGGGATTTGCCGAACTGCTGCCCGTTTCCAGCTCCGCCCATGTGATCATGGCCGAAAAGCTGATGGGCCTGGACCCGACTTCTCCGGCACTGACGATGCTGCTGGTGATGCTGCACACCGGCACCATGTTTGCCGTGATCGTGTATTACTGGCGCTCATGGCGCACCACCTATTTCAGCTCGCCGCAGGCCATGCGCAGCAATGTGCTGCTGCTGGCAGCGGCCACTGCCGCCACCGGGCTGGTCGGCTTCGGCTTGCTCAAGCTCATTACCCACCTGATGTTGGCCAGCCATCCCGGCTTCGAGATCGAGCATCTGTTTGGCAACGCAAAACTGATGGCCGGCGCGCTGGCGGCGGCCGGCGTGCTCATTATCGTTTCGGCGCGGCTGCAAGCGCGCGCTGCCGGCCGCGAACGCGAGCGCCAACCTACGGTGCCGCAAGCCATGGTGATCGGCGCCGTACAGGGCCTGTGCCTGCCGTTTCGCGGCTTCTCGCGCTCCGGCGCCACCATTTCAGCCGGCATCGCCATGGGCGTGTCGCAAAGCCGCGCCGAGCAATTCAGCTTTGCGCTGGCCGTCGTGCTGACGCCGGCCGTGATCGTCAAGGAAGGCTGGCGCTTTTACCAGGCTGCAGGCACCGCACATCAGGATCTGCTGACGCTGCTGGCGCCGAACCTGATCGGCATGCTGCTGTCGTTCGGCGCCGGACTGCTGGCGCTGCGCTGGCTGTCGCGCTGGCTGGAACAGGGACGCTGGCACCTGTTTGGCGGCTACTGCCTGTGCGCGTCGCTGTTTGTTCTGTGGGTTGGATAGCTGAGCGGGTGCACGCCAGCGGCGCGCTGTCATGCTGGCGTTTATGCTACATTGGTTTTGCTGCCAGAAACACCCGGACGTTGGCAGGCACCTTACTGGAGCAGGCCTGAACCATGGATCAGCATCAAAAACACGATATCAAGGGGTATGAATTCCATGTCACCGGCGCGCTGGAAAAAGACGGGCGCTATCGCGGCATGATCTTGCTGAGCCGCCGCGGCGATACCGGCGAATCGTTCGCCAAGCCGCTGCTGATTGAAACGCAAAGCAGCTTCAAGTCGGTGCATGCAGCGCAGATCGAGGCGTCAGCCTATGCGCATGAACTGATCCACCAGGGCGCCATGCCGGCGCTGCTGCCAGCACTGGCCGGCAGCACGGAATAGATCAAGGCGAAATCTAAGCGCAATTTAGCGCATCTGCATCACGGGCGCGCTATCGGCCAGACGCCAGCCGATCGACAGCGCCAACTGCTGGGCTTCCTTCTCGTTGCTGCAGTCAAAATCATCGCAGGTGTCTTCATAGGCGCCGCAATCGCGGTTCTGGCTGATATAGGAGCCGACCCAGCGGCCGTCGCGGCGTTGGGAGGCGGTCGCCGTAATGATGAAGCCCTTGTGGATGGTTGGATTTTCCAGCAACATATTTCCTCCGTAAAAAAAATGTCAGCCACCTGACTTGGAGCCAGTATGGCCGCACACTACGCTGCGGTCTGTACGCTCCCCCACACAGCAGCCTCGACATTTGCCTGTCGTGCAGCCGATGCCTCGCCGTCATGCCTATAATGGGCCATGTGTGGACGATTGGATCAAAACGAACCGGCGCGCTCGCAAGCCATGATGTTTGGCTGGGCCGACGCCATCTTTGACAGCGAGGCAGAGCCGCGCAGCAATGCTGCGCCCGGCACCTACCGGCCGGTGCTGCATATTGTCGATGGCGTCAGGCGCGTCGACGACCTGTTCTGGGGCTATCGCCCGGCCTGGGCGGCTGCCGCCACGCCTGCGCCGGGGCGCAGGAAAATTCCGATTGCCATCAACGCGCGCCTGGAAAAGCTGGCCGGCAGCTACTGGAAGCCGCTGCTGCGCGCCGGGCGCGGCATCGTCTGCGTATCGGGCTGGTATGAATGGACCGGTGAAAAAGGCGCGCGCCAGCCGTGGCATATCCACCGCACCGATGGCGAACCGCTGTTTTTGCTGGTGTTGGCCAATTTCGGCCCGTTCAAGCACAGCCGCGAAGAATCGGGTTTTGTGCTGGTCACGGCCGACAGCCTGGGCGGCATGCTCGATATCCATGACCGGCGCCCGATCGCCGTCTCGCGCGAAGACGCCGAACGCTGGCTGGCGCCCGAACTGGACTGGGAGCAGGCCTTACACCTGGCGCGCACCTGCATGCTCGACACCAGCCTGTTCAGCTGGCACCCTGCCGACAACCTGCCCCATCCTGCGCAGGCGCCAGATATGTCCGTACATTCAGCACATTCAGTACCTTCGGCACAGGCTTCGCTGTGGCTAAGCGACAGTGACAGCAAGAACGATGGCAACTAGCGCGCCAGGCGCCGCCACCATGCTTCGCATGGGCCCTGCGCAAAGCGCGCCAGCCACCAGCGGCTCAGCAGGATTTGCGCCACCATAATCAGCACGGCCAGAGCCAGCAGTTCTATCGGTCGCAGCCGCGCGCCCCAGCCCAGCCCCCAGCCTTGCAGCAGCCAGGTGCCCAGCAGCGACTGCAGCAGATAATTGGTCAGCGCCATGCGGCCGACCGGCGCCAGCACGCTGGCCAGCCTGTGCAGCACCGCCGGCGCGGCCAGCACCAGCGCCGCCACATAGCCGGCGGCCAGCAGCGGCCCGCCCGCATACAGCATCAGGCCCAGCAAGGAGGTATTGAAGGTGTGCTGGTACGGGTCCACCGTCTGCCACAGGATGGCCACGCCGCACAGCAGATTGAATGGCAAGCCTGCGCCCAGCCCCACCAGGCGCACGCGACGCCAGAACAGCTGGTGCCTGCCTGGCGCTGTCAGCCAGCCCAACCGTACCGACAGGATACCGAGCAGGAAAAAGACAATAATGTGCGGCAGCATCACGATCACAAACAGCATCTGCATGCCATAGTCGCGCGCACGCAGCGCGGCGATCTCGAGGTAGCTGCCCTGGGTATAGATGGCGTAGCGCTGGGCAAAATCGTGCAGTTCACGCGCCGTCTCGGCTGCGCTGCCGCCAGGGCTGACCGGATACAGCAGGCACATGAAGAGCAGAAAGCCGCCAGCCAGCAGCCAGGCCAGGTTGCGCACCAGGGCGGGCCTGCTCGAAGCCAGCGATACGATCAGCAGGCCGCTCAAAGCGTAAGAGCTGAGCACGTCGCCGCTCCAGATCAGCAAGCCATGCAGCAGGCCGATCACCAGCAGCCAACGCAGGCGCCGCCGGTAGGCCGCCTGCGCGGCATCCCAACTGCCCAGGCGTGCTTTGAGCGAGCGCGTCTGCAAGGCAAAGCCGGCGCCGAACAGGTAGGCAAAGATGGGATAGAACTTGAACTCGGCCAGCGCCGCCACCAGCAAGATGGCAGCCTGGTCCGCCAGTGGCGCCGGCTGGGGCAACGTGCCATAGCGCAGCGACAGCGTGCCCCAGGCAAAGCCCCAGATATTGACCAGCAAAATACCGAATACGGCCAAGCCGCGCAGCACATCGAGTTGCAGCAGCCGGCCCGCTGGTGCTGTCACTACTTACCCAGCGTTGGATAGTTGCCGACCTGCAGCGAGAACGCGCCGCTGGCATCCGAGCGCAGCTGGGCCTTGCCACCAAAAGGCAAGCTCACGCGGCGGCGGATATGGCCGAACTCCAGGCCGGTCAACACTGGCACGGGCAGGCGCTGGCGCACATAGGCCAGCATGGCGTCAAAATCGTAGCCGTTCTCCATCGGCCCGAGCTTGTAGCCTGAAAAGTCGCCAAGCACGATAGCCTGCTGGCGTTCGATCACGCCCGCGTGCAGCAGTTGCAGCAGCATGCGCTCGACCCGGTACGGATGCTCGTTGACGTCTTCCAGAAACAGGATGCCATTGTCCACCCGTGGAAAATACGGCGTGCCCAGCAAATGCACGATCATGGCCAGGTTGCCGCCCCAGAGCGTGCCTTCCAGCGAGACAACCGGATTGCCCTGCCCCGTGCCGGTCACGGTATGCGTGGGGCCGGCCAGGCAGGACCACAGCTGGTCGAGCGTAAACGCATCCGTTTCGTCACGCGTAAAGTCGTCGCAGATCATCGGGCCGGCAAAGCTGGCGCGGCCGGTCTTGGCCAGCAGGCCCATATGAAAAGCCGTAAAGTCGCTGTAGCCGACAAACAGCTTACCGCTGTCGGCCATCAACTGAAAGTCGATCTCGGGCAGGATGCGGCTGATGCCATAGCTGCCGCGCAGCGCCATCACCACCTGCACTTGCGGGTCGCTTGCTGCCGCATGCAGCTGCGCCAGGCGGCCGGCGTCGGTGCCGCCAAAGCGCTGGAACTTGTGTGCCGGATCATAATAATTGTGAACGGTGGCGCCTTGCGCCTCGAGGCGGGCGATACCGCGCGCCAGCGCCGCTTCATCGGGCGCATAACCGCCGGGGGCCACGATGGCGATACCAATTTCAGGAGTAATCAAGCGAAATCCATGCGATGAGAGTGTGCGCCTCAGGCAAATTGCCGGGGCTGCAGTTGCGCGGCCATCTTACCGTGCACATGTGCATCGATCAAGGCCAGCAGGCGCTCGATCAGTTGCGGCGGCAGATTGTGGCCCATGCCCTCGATCACCCTCAGTTGCGCGCCCGGGATCAGCGCCGCCGTATCGATGCCGCACTCGACCGGTATCAAGATGTCTTGCGCACCGTGAATCACCAGCGTCGGACAGGTAATGGTGGGCAGCAGCGCCTCGCGCGAGCCCGAGGCGGCAATCGCCATCATCTGGCGCGCCACGCCTTGCGGACAATTTCCGCGATCGAGCGCGGCGGCAATGCGCTGCTGCAGCAGTTTTTCCGGCACCGGATAGGCCGGACTACCCAACAGGCGCACGGTGGCGGCCATATGGTCGATCAGTTCGGCGCGGCTGGCGCCCGCTTTCGGGCGGCGCATCAGCGCCTGGCGCGCCGCGCGCGTGGGCCCGGGCAGGCCGCGCCTGCTGCTGCTCGACATGATCGACACCAGGCTCAGCACCCGCTGCGGCGCGCGCGCCGCCATCAGCTGCGCAATCATGCCGCCCATCGAGGCGCCGATCACATGCGCGTGGCCGATATCGAGCGCCGACAGCAGCCCCAGCGCATCGTCGGCCATATCGTCGAGCGTGTAGGCACTGCGCACGCGCAGGCCCAGCTTGCTTTTCACATACGCCCACACCACGCTGGGCTGGCCACCGGCCTCGATCTTGTCCGACAGGCCGCTGTCGCGGTTATCGAAACGCACCACCTGCAGCCCCTGCTCGACCAGCCCTTCGACAAAATCGTCAGGCCAGGCGATCAGCTGCATGCCCAGCCCCATCACCAGCAACACGCACGGATCGCGCGGATCGCCGTGGCGCTGGTAGCACAGTTCAAGACCGTTTACCGTGGTGGTTGCCATGCTTGCCCCCTCAAAAGACTGTGTTGCGGCCATCGCCGCAACCTGGGAACGAGCATAGCATTTTGCAGCCCGGCCAGCATCGCCGGCCTGCACAGTGTTGCTATCCGTGCACTGGGTGGCACATGCGCCTATTTGGCCCGAGGCAACTTGTCAGCCAGGTCCTGCCACGCCTGCGGCTGCGCCTTGCCGCGTTCGCGCACGCCAAAGAAAGACAGCACCTGCACGCCATCGTTGTCGAAAAATTCCACCGAGGTCACGCCGCCGCGCTTGACGACCCAGCCGCTGCGTAGCGCCGAATCGCGGATATGCAGGTTGAAATCTGGATCGAGCACATTGAAAAAGCCGCCCGCTTCCATGGTCTTTTCAATCTTGCCGCTATAAATCTGCGTGAGCCCATCATTGCCCAGGAACACCATGATGGCGACTTTATCCCTGGCTGCGCCTTCCAGCAGTGTGCGCAGCGCCTGCGGCGTGACGCGCTCAACCAGACCAGCCGGTGCCAGGCGCAGCGCTTGCTCACGCGTCAGGTGGAATTCACGCAGTATCCGGGCAAACTGGTGCACGTCCGTCATGTCTTTCCAGGCCAGCTGGAATTCCTTGAGGTCGATCTGGCTGTCGGGCTTTTCCTGCGTCTTGGGCGGCGCGGCGCGCACGGCCAGTTCGCCGCTTTGCTCGGGCAGGCGGAACTTGGCCACGATCTGCTCGAACACGGCTACGCCGGCATCGTTGCGCAGATAGACCTTGTGCACCGAATCGCCCTGAGCATCGAAGAACTGCAGGCTGCGCGTCAGCTTGCCGTCGCGGCCGGGCTGGACCACGGCAAACGCATATTTCCAGTTTTCAAAGTGAAAGCGCAGGTCGATCTGGCCGCCCAGGTAGCCGCCGGCAATATTGCGCTCGCGCGCTTCCTGTTCCGGGTCTTTCTGCTTCGTTTCACCCTGCTCCGACTTGTCGCCAGCCTGCTTGAACTTGCTGGCCGTGCCGGTGGTTTCAATCACGCCGTTTTCATTGCGCGTAATGGCCTGCACCACACCCAGATCGAGCGCGGCGCGCATGATTTCGCGTGGCTGATTGCCATCGGCCTGCAGCCGCGTGACGCCTTTGCCGATATTGGTGGCCAGCAATTGGGCTTCGGACGCACCGAGCGCGCGCGCCGCATCGCGCACCTGCAGCTTGGGCTGCTCGGCGCGCAAGGTGGCCCAGCGCTCGGCCAGGTCAGGCGCAGCGGCGTGGGCCTGAGTGATCAGAAAGCTGCCAAGCAGGCAGAGAACGAGTTTTTTTGGTGTCATGGCAATTTGTGTAAAAAGTTGAAAGGACCGGGGTCAGTCGGCGACGCTTAAAAATTGACTTCCAGGCTGGCCGCCACATTGCGGCCCGGCTTGGCGTAACGCTCGATATCGGCGCGGGTAATGGCAGTGGTGCCTGCCGGCAGCGCGCGCGAGGCGGCATAGTCCCAGTACTTGCGGTCGCTTAGGTTGTAGACGCCCACGACCACGCGCGCGTTCTTGTTGACGTTCCAGTAGGTCGACAGGTCGAGCACGGTGTACGACGGCACCTTGAAGCGGGGCGTGGTCACGCCCGAGATCACATCGTCCGGCGCCTGCCTGGCATCGGCATGCGAGACACTCAAGGCCAGGCCGAACAGCTCGCTGGCGTGGTCGTAGCCGAAGGTCAGCGACGATTTGGCCGGCGCTACCGACGCCATGCCCGACGTCTTGCCGGTCTGGCGATTGGTGGCGCGGCCATGCGCCACCCCGGTGGCGGCGTCGATATGGTAGCCGGTCAGCGCCGGCGCCCAGGCGCCCAGTTCGGCGCGCAGCAACAGCTCACCACCCCAGGTGCGCGCATTGCCGATGTTTTCGGGACGGAACAGGCCAAAGGTAATGGTCGGGAAATTGACCGGATCGGGCGCCTGCGCCGCATACTCGATCATGTCCTTGTAGTCGGTGCGGTAGGCCGAAGCGTTCATCAGCAGGCCCTTGACCAGATGGCCTTTGAGACCGACTTCCCAGGCGTTGCTGGTTTCCTTGCGCAGGCCCGAGTTGCCCAGCACGGCATAACCGACGCCGGCGCCGGTATAGCTGAACGAGTCGTAGGTGCCGGTGCGCTCGGCCGCCGTCGGCAAACGCGTGCCGCGCGTGTAGGTAACGTAGGCGTTGAGCTGCTGCGTCAGGTCGACCGACAGGGCCAGGCTCGGGGTGAAATAGCTGTCGCTTTCCTCGCGCAGTTCCCTGGCGGCATTCGGCACGGCCACCACGTAGTTCTGCAGGTTTTTCGGCTCGAGCTTGCGGTAGTCGCCGCGCAGGCCCGGCGTCAGCACGGCCTTGCGTCCGCCCAGGTCGAACGTATAGTCGTCGCGCAGGTACAGCGCCACCTTGGTAGCGTCGATGTCGGCCATGCGGTTCTTGTTGGTGATCTGGTGCACGCCGGTGGCAATCACCGTGCGGTCCTCGCGCCATGGGCGGCGCGACTCGGTCTGGTCCAGTTGCAGCCCATACACCAGCGCGTGGGCGCCGGCCTGCTTGAACGCTTCCGTGGTCAAACCGGTGCTGTCGTTGGAGAACGCCGTGTCGATGGCGCGCTGGTAGTTGACGCCGCCGGTGATATAGCGCGCGTTGGTCTTGTCATGGATCTTCGAGTCCTGCAGGTAGAGCTTGGAGCTGAGGCGGTCGAACAGGGCGAAATTTTTCAGCACGATGTCATGGCCGACGCTGACGCGCGTGCGGCGCGTGGTCGAGTCCTGCAGCACGCCATCGGGATACGAGGCGCCGACCTTGTTATCCACTTCGCGCTTGTTTTTGCGCTCGAACATGTCGATCGTCAGATCCAGCTTCTGCTCGCCCGGCAAAGCCCATACCAGCTTGGACAGCAAGGCGTTCGAGTGCCAGTCATCGGGATTGACGGGCGCGCTGCCGCGGCTGTCGGTCTGTTCGCCATCGCGGTGCACATACACGGCCAGCGCCTGCAGCGTGCCGAGCTTCGCGGCGCCGGTCAGCGTGTGGGCATTGCTGCGGTTCGAGGTGGTGCGGCCGTACTTGTAGCCGACATAGCTATCGCGCCCGGCCGTCAGGTAGTCCTCGGGCGACTTGGTCATAAAGCTCACGCCGCCGCCCAGGCCGGGACTGGCGCCGTTGATCGCGGTCGAACCGCCATCGATGCGGATCTCGCGGAACGTTTCAGTATCAAAATACTCGCGTCCCGTGCCAAACGCGTTCAGGGTCGAGGCGTCCGGCTTGGGCGCTGCATCGGGCAACGCAATGCCGTCCACGTCCAGGCTGACGCGGTTGCCTTCCAGGCCGCGGATATTGTAGCCGGTGTTGCCGGCGCCATCCCACACGTTGCCGCTGCCCGAGCCCGACATCGGCGCGCTGATCAAAGGCTGGTAACGCACTATATTGGTCATGTCGGTGACATTGAGGCGCTCCAGGTCGCTGCTGCGGATCACCGCATGGCTACCGGCGCGGCGCTCGTAGTCCTGGGTGGCGTTGACGACAATCTCGGGGAACTGCGGCAATTTTGACGGTTCCTGCGCGGCCGTGCCGGCGTTAATGGCGGCAGGCGCCTGCTCTTGCGCATGCGCAGGCAGGGGCAGCAGCGGCGCGGCAAACAAACCGAGCAATGCTGCGTGCAAAACGCGATTACGGCGAACGGAAACAAGCGGGGATGCAGCCGATGGCTGCATGGGCATATTGGTCATGATGGTCCGGGTTCAGAGTGAAAGGCTGGCTCTGGGTTCCGGATCGCGACATGGCGCGTGCAGATTGATAGCTGGCGAAGGCAGAAACTGTAACACGAATCATTCTCATTTGAAAATGATTAAAATGGCTAAAATGGTTCGTAGGTCGGATTAGCGGGGCGCAGCCCCGCGTAATCCGACAACATTGTTGGCATCAGAGGTATTGTCGGATTACGGCCCGCAGGGCCTAATCCGACCTACGCGCTGGTGCGACGATCAGCAAATTACGATTGCCCCGCATTGCGCGCTGCCGCCTGCGCCCGACGCCGCTCGACAAAGAACTGCCGCAGGAAAGCGCCGCATTCGTCCGCCAGCACGCCGCCTTCAATGGTGGTCTGATGGTTGAGCGCCGGCTGCTCGAACAGGTTCAGTACCGAGCCGCAGGCGCCGGTTTTCGGGTCGGAGGCGCCGAACACCACGCGCGACAGGCGCGCATGCAGCATGGCGCCCGAGCACATCACGCAAGGCTCCAGCGTCACATACAGCTCGCAACCGGGCAGGCGGTAGTTGCCGAGCTTGTCGGCGGCCGCGCGCAGCGCCTGGATTTCCGCGTGGGCGGTGGGGTCATGGCGGCCGATCGGCTGGTTGTAGCCGACGGCAATGACTTCGCCGTCTTTTACCACCACCGCGCCGACCGGCACCTCGCCCAGGTCCCACGCATGTTGCGCCTGCGCCAGCGCCAGCTGCATAAACTGCCGGTCTGCGCTCGCAGCAGCAGCAGCAGCCTCAGCAGTAGCCGCGACTTTAGTCATTGGTAACTTCGGCCCAGCAGTTCGGCGTTTCATGCAGCACCAGCTTGTGCAGGTGCAATCCGGTGCCGAAATGGTCGGTAAAGGCCGCTTTCAGGATATCGAAAGCGATGCGGGCCAGGTTTTCAACGGTGGGAATGCGGTCGATCACCACGGTTTTATGGTCAGGCAGGCTGGACAGGAAGTCGCGCACGGCGCTATCTTTCTCGTAGACCAGGAAAGCATGGTCCCAGACATCGACCAGATGCTGCTTGGCCAGCGTTTTTACGTCCGAGAAATCCATGATCATGCCATTGTCGGAATTGCCTTCGGCTTCGATTACGTTGCCAACCAGCGTGATTTCCACCGTATAGCGATGGCCGTGCAGGTTGCGGCATTGGCTTTTGTGATCGGGAATGCGGTGGCCCGCGTCAAATTCAAGCTTGCGTGTAATGGTCAGCATGTGTTTCTCAAGGTATTTGCAGCAGTTTATGGGTTTGCAGGCTCAGCTTCCACTGTGGCCGGCTCTTGCAGGTCTCGATCGCCAGCCGGATATTGTGTTCGGCCAGTGGGCCGTCCATGGCCTGCACGAAATAATTGTCGAAATCGAGGCCTTCATAGGCAGCCAGGTCCTGCCCCGTTTGCGGGATCACCACCTTGATTTCATTGCCTTTGTGGACCACCAGCGTTGAGCCCATTTTCGGGCTGACGCAGATCCAGTCCACGCCGTCGGGCACCGGCAAGGTTCCATTGGTCTCGATGGCAATCGTGAAGCCGACCGCATGCATGGCTTCGATCAGCGCGGTATCGAGCTGCAGCAGCGGCTCGCCGCCGGTAAACACCACGTACTTGCTGGCCGGATAGCTTTGCGGCCACAGGCTGTCGATGCGCGCGGCCAGTTCAAACGGCGTCCTGAACTTGCCGCCCAGTTCGCCGTCAGTGCCGACAAAGTCGGTATCGCAGAACTGGCAGATGGCGCTGGCGCGGTCGCTTTCGCGCCCGGTCCACAGGTTGCAGCCGGAAAAGCGGCAGAACACGGCCGGTCGGCCCGCATGCGCGCCCTCGCCTTGCAGCGTGTAAAAAATCTCTTTGATGCTATAAGTCACGGTATTTCCCAAGAGCTGGCTGGCGCTGCGCGGGCCTCATATAAGCCTGGCGCACATCACAACAGCCAATTGACAACCCTCTATTATAAGCTGGCGCCGGCTTTCTTGCGCAAGCGAGCTGCCTTCCACTAGGCATGGCGACGTGAATATTCTATGCTGCGTTGTTGCACTTCATTACAACCAGAGCATCCCAGGAGCCCACGTGTCAAAAATACGTCACCATCTACTGCCCGCCTTTGCGCTGACCATCTCGGCGATGGCTTCATCAAGCCTGGCCCAGCAAACCGCGCCGGGCAAACCGGCGCCGGTCAAGGCCACCGCCAGCAGCGCCGCCAAAACCGATCTGCTGCCATTCAAGGCCACCGAGAAAACCCTGGCCAACGGTCTGAAAATTATTATCGTGCCGACCGGTTTTCCCAATATTGTTTCCTTGCAGATCCCGGTACAGACCGGTTCGCGCAATGAAGTCGAGCCGGGCAAGTCGGGCTTTGCGCACTTTTTCGAGCATATGATGTTCCGTGGCACCAAGGCTTATCCGCCCGAGAAATACCAGGAAATCATTACCAAGGCCGGCGCGCGCCAGAACGCCTATACCAGCGACGACCTGACCAACTACCACACCACGTTTGCCAAGGATGACCTGGAAACGGTGCTCAAGGTCGAAGCCGACCGCTTCCAGCACCTCGACTATCCCGAAGACGCGTTCAAGACCGAATCGCGCGCCGTGCTGGGCGAATACAACAAGAACAGCGCCAATCCGGTCTCCAAGCTGTTTGAAGTGATGCGCGACAGCGCCTACACCACGCATACCTACAAGCATACGACGATGGGCTTTATCCAGGACATCGAAGACATGCCCAACCAGTATGCCTACTCGAAAATCTTCTTTGACCGCTGGTACCGCCCCGAGCGCACCACCATCATTATTGCCGGCGACGTCGAGCCGCAAAAAGCCATTGCGCTGGTGGAAAAATACTGGAGCGGCTGGCAGCGCGGCAAGCAACAGGCGGCCGTACCGGTCGAGCCAGCACCGCATGGCCCCATCTACAAGCACGTGGCCTGGCCGACGCCGACCCTGCCATGGGTAGCGGTGGGCTTCCATGCGCCGGCGTTTTCCGTCGTCAACAAGGACCAGGCGGCGCTGGCCACCGTGCTGTCGCTGGCCTTTGGCCGCACTTCCCCGCTGTACAAGCGCCTGGTGCAAAATGAACAGAAAGTCGACCAGCTGTTTGACATGACGCCCAACCGCGTCGATCCGACCCTGGCCGTGATCGGTGCACGCGTCAAAAACATCAGCGACACCGTGCTGGTGCGCGACGCCATGCTGGCCACTGTGGCCAGCCTGCGCGAGTCGCCCATCAGCGAACAGGACCTGGCAGACGCCAAATCGGCGCAGAAATACGGCCTGATCCGCTCGCTCGACAATACCGAGCAGATTGCCGGCACGCTGGCCTCGTACGTGCATTTCGACCGCTCCTACGCCACCATCAACCAGTACTACCGCCTGATCGACAGCTTGACGCCAGCCGATCTGCAGGCAGCAGCGCGCAAATACCTGACCGACGAGCGCCTGGTGGTGACCACGCTGTCGAACCAGGCCATGCCCGAAGCGATGGCCACCACGCCCAAGCTGGCCAGCCTGCTGCCACCGGTGGCGAACGTGAAATTCGATATGCTGGTGCAAAAATCAACCCTGCCGCAAATCCGCTACAAGCTGTTGTTTAATGTGGGCTCGGCGCAGGATCCCAAAGGCAAGGAAGGCCTGGCGGCGCTGACGGCGGCGATGGTGACGGCCGGCGGCTCGCGCGAGCGCAAGATCGACGAAGTGAACCAGGCGCTGTTCCCGCTGGCCGGCAGCTTTACCCAGCAGACCGACAAGGAAATGACGACCTTTACCGGCTCGATCCACAAGGATAACTGGCAGCAGTTCAACCAGATCGCCCTGCCGCTGCTGCTCACGCCAGGCTTTCGCGAAGACGATTTCCGCCGTCTGAAAGACGCGCAGAAAAACGCGCTGCTGCTAGACCTGAAAGACAACAACGAGGAAGAGTTCGCCAAGGAGCGCCTGCAAACCAATGTGTATGCGGGCACGCCGTATGGTCATCCTGTGCTGGGCACGGCGGCCGGCATCGACGCCATCACGCTCGACGATGTCAAGCAATTCTGGCAGCAGGCTTATACCCAGGGCGCAGTCAAGATCGGCATCTCGGGCGACGTCAGCGACGCCATGACCGCCTCGCTCACGCAGTCGCTGGCGCAACTGCCGGCCGGCAATGGCCTGGCCAAGGTAGCCAAGCCGGCCGGGCGCCAGGCGCAAGGGCTGGAAGTGGAAATCATCGAGAAAAACACGCGCGCCACCGCCATCTCTTTCGGTCTGCCGCTCAACGTCACGCGCCGTGACCCGGACTTTGCCGCACTGTGGCTGGCCAAGACCTGGCTGGGCGAACACCGTGCGTCGAACTCGTATCTGTACCAGCGCATCCGTGAAATTCGCGGCATGAACTACGGCGACTACGCGTATATCGAAGCCTTCCCGCGCGGCATGTTCCAGTTCTTCCCGAACCCCAACCTGGGCCGCCAGTCGCAGCTGTTTGAAATCTGGATCCGCCCGGTCGCCCCGGAAAACGCCCACTTCGCACTGCGCGTGGCGCTGACCGAACTGGGCAAGCTGATCGACAACGGCTTGAGCGAAGAACAGTTCGCCACCACCCGCGACTACCTGATGAAAAACGTGTTCGTGATGACCTCGACGCAGGACCAGCAACTGGGCTACGCGCTCGACTCACAGTGGTATGGCACGCCGGAATTTACCAAACTGATGCGTGACGGCCTGTCGAAGCTGACGGTGGCCGACGTCAACCGCGCCATCAAACAGCACTTGTCGGTAAAAAACCTGTCGGTGGTGATCGTGGCCAAGGATGCGGCCGGCCTCAAAGACAAGCTGATCAGCGACGCCTACTCGCCCATCAAGTACGACGGCAACAAACCGCAGTCGCTGCTTGATGAAGACAAGGTGATCGGCGCCATGAAACTGGGCATCGCGCCCGAGTCAGTGCGCGTCACGCCGGCATCGGCCGTGTTTGAAAAGTAAACGCAAGGTGTTCGCCGGCAGCGTCCTGCTTGCCGGCAATCAGGCACCCGCCCTGGCTTTACTCAAACGGATTGTCCACCGTCTTTACCTCGGGCGGTGGCAGTTCCTTCGGCAAGTCTTTTTTCTCCAGTTCCGCCACCACCTCGCCCAGCAGTTTCTGCAGCTGGCGCGCCAGTGCCAGGCCGGCCTGGTCGCAGGTGAGATCGAGGTCGCCCAGCAGACTGATGCGGTCGAGGCGGTTTTCCACCGACAGCGTGGCCAACTGGAGCACGTCGCTTTCATTGGCAAACGGCACGAATTTTTTAGCGCTCATGAGTTCTCCTTATTTAAACTTCTTGCTGTTAATTTTAGGCAGTTTGAGCATCGCCAGTTTCTGCTGGCGCGTCAATGACGGTAGCAGATTGATGCCGAGCTTGTCTTCCAGTTGCGCAATGCTCAGCACCTCATAATCCTTGGTATCCGTATTTTCAATAAAGTAGGCGGCGCCGGCGCGCTGGCGCGGGCTGTAGACGGCCTTGTACAAATGGCTGGGCACGATCACGCGGCCGACCTTGCGCAAGTTGCCACCGATAAAGGCCGGTCCCGTAATCACGTACAGATCGCCCTCTTTCTTGGCCATTTTGCGCACGGCCCCTTCGATGCCGGCCCACACATAGCGGTTGTTGCGCGAGTCCTGCGGCACCATATTGGCCAGCGTAAAGCTGTCTTGCTGGCTGCGCCGGTCCGGCATGTCGCCGTTGGGCGCCATATGGCCACGGTCGAAGCCGCTGCGCGCGTAGTCGGACAGTTCGGCGCGCTGGCCCACCGGCAGTTTCGGCTCGGCATGGAACGAATTCTCGCGCGACAGGTCCTGCGCCGCTTCGACATTGCCAGCCGTCAGGTGCTCGGCCGACCACAACGGCGTGCGCGTGACGCCCGAATGCATCACGCCAAACACCTTGTAGCACAGCGCCGTGGTGGCCCTTTCCAGCTTGGGATTGGTAATTTGCGGCGCCTGGCCGTCCATATAATGGGTGGGGCATGCCTCGGCATGCGCGAAGTTGGCGGCGAAGGCGGTGGCCAGCACGCCGCACGCCAGCGTCAGCCTGGCGATCGATCGTTCAATCATAAGTCCCTGGATTAAGATTCGCAAGATTCTTGCAGGCCAGCATTCTAGCGGAGGATGGCCGCGCTTCACAAACCGGACGCTGCGGCACATGTCTGCACGGTGCTTCTCTACTAAGATGGTTGCGATTTGTTCGCGTCACCGTCTCGCCATGGAGAGCACATGATCAAGAAAACCCTGTTGTTTATCGCCATCGCCGTGGCCGTCATCCTCGGCTACGCCACCACCAAACCCGACACCTTCAGCGTGCAGCGCCATGTTTCGATCGCCGCGCCGCCACAGAAAATTGCCGCCCTGATCAATGACTTCCGTCAGTGGCCAAACTGGTCGCCATGGGAAAAGCTCGATCCCGACATGCGCCGCAGCTATGGCGGCCCGGCCAGCGGCCAGGGCGCCAGTTATGCCTGGCAAGGCGATGAAAAGGTCGGCGTAGGCCGCATGGAAATCCTTGAGGCAGCCGATAGTGGGCGCACGGTGATCAAGCTGGACTTTCTGAAACCCTATGAAAGCCACAACACCACCACGTTCGAACTGGCGTCCGAAGGCGAGCAGACGCGCGTAAGCTGGACCATGACCGGTCCCAGCCCCTATGTCAGCAAGGTCATGACGGTGTTTGTCAGCATGGACCGCATGATCGGCAAGGACTTTGAAAAAGGCCTCGCCAACCTCAAGACTGCCGCCGAGCAGCCTTGAGGCCCCATCGCTGACTAGAAATGCTCGATCCAGGCCGCCAGATGGTTGGGCGTCAAGGCCGGCTCGGCCTGCGCCAGCCGTCCCTGCAGTCCCTGCTCGCTGCGGCTCAGCTGCAACGCCCAGCCGCGCCGCGCCAGCCACAACAAAATAGCCAGCCAACTGGCGTGTGCATGCGACACGGCGCTGCCGGTCGGCGTTTCCAGGAACTCCGTCAGCTTGCCCGCCTCCAGGAACAGCGCGCTGCTGCCCGCCTGCTGCAGCGATGCACCGAACGCCGCCTGCAGCAGCTCGAAGGCCGGTTCGACGCCGCGTCCCGCATAGTCGCGCTCGATAATGTCGAGCTGCAGGCGCACTGCCGCGCCAAACGCGGTGCTGCGGAACGCTTCGGAACTGACCAGGTCGGCATAATCCATCAGCAGCCAGTCCGGCTCGGGCGGCGTGACGCCGGCCGTCAGCGCTGCCGACAGATAAGCTTCCACCGGCAACTGCTGTTCCGGCCCGGCCAGGCTGGCGCATAGTGCGTACAGCGCACCGATGCGGTTGGCCACGGCCTGGCGCTGGCGCACCAGCAATTTTTCACGCAGCAGCTGGGCGTGTTCGGAGCGCAGCTGGGCCAGCGCCAGCGCCTGCTTGAGCTCCATGCGCAGCGCCGCGATATCCCACGGTTTCTGGATATAGCGGTGGATCTGGCCCTGGTTGACGGCCTCGACCGTATGCTCGATCTCCGAATAGGCGGTGGTCAATATGCGCACGATATCGGGATAGCGGTCCCAGGCGTAGGACAGCAACTCATTGCCATAGGCGCCGGGCATGCGCTGGTCCGATACCAGCACGGAAATGCGGCCGGCGTTTTCATCGAGGATGCGCTTGCCTTCCTCAACCGACATGGCCGTCAGCACTTCGGCCAGCGGTGCAATGGCACGCTGGAAATACTTGAGGGCGTTGGCCTCGTCATCGACATACAAAATGGTCGGCAGCGCCGGCGCCGGCGGCTCGCTTGCCGGCAAACGCAGATGGGCGTCAATCATGCTCGCTCCTTGGTTGGGCTGGGAAATTGGTTACGGAATCGTGTGAATTGTCGTGTACGCTGTCGGGTGCGCTGCACTGCAGCGGAAAATGCAGGCTGATGCAGGTCGACAAACCAGGCTCGCCGCCGATATCGATGGCGCCGCCAAACGACTGCATCATGCGCTGGCAGAAAACAAGGCCCGCCGCCTGCTCATCATCTTCATCCTCGCCATCGGCGCCGTCGCCGTGCGGATCGGCCAGCATGCGCCGCACGGTAGCCGGCTCCATGCCGCCGCCATTGTGGCACAGCGTCATGCGAGCGCCATCGATCGTGAACAGCAAGGCCGGCGCGCTCTCGCCCTGCACGGCCTGCAGCGCATGGCCCAACACGCAAGAGAGAATCAGCGCCACGCAGTTGGGCGACTCGGTCACGGCAAAGTCCTGCGTGACGCGCACCTGCACGGCAGCGCGCTGGGCCGCGCTCATGGGATAGCTGTCCAGTACCTGCGCCAGCAGTTGCGAGGCGCTGGCGGCCTCGCCAGCGGCGCCGGCTTGCAGGCCCAGGCCATTACCGGCCAGCCGTACCGTATCGACAAAGCGCGCCAGCAGCGACAGGCAATAACGCGCATGGCCGTGCATCAGCGCCGCCGCTTCGCCGATTTCCGCCTCGAGCGGACTGCTGCTGGCGGCGCGGTGCTCGATGCCACGCGCAAAATTGGCCATCGCCGCCAGCGGCGCATTGAGTTCGTGCGCCAGGAAAGCGAGCGATTCATCGATGGCCATCAGGCCCTGGCGGCGCGCCGCGCGCTGGCGCCCCGCCTGCGCCGCCTGTTGCAGCGCGACCAGCAGCGTGGCAGTATCGAGCGGCTTTTCAAGCAACCGGAACGGCGTGCCGGCATTGATCAGCTCAAGCAGCACCTGCTTGTCGGCATAAGCGGTCAGCATCAGGCAGACGATATGCGGATAGCGGCTGGCCACTTCCTGCAGCAGCTCGCTGCCGAGCCGCTCGGGCATGCGGTAGTCGGTCACCAGCACGTCGACGCGCTGGCCCGGCACCGCCAGCACGGCCAGCGCTGCGGTCACGCCGACGGCGGTCAGCACGCGGTAGCGCGAAGACACGGCCTGCTCAAAATACTTGCGCGCCATGGCTTCATCATCGACATACAGCACCGTTGCGCGGCTATCGAACTGCATCGGCGTCCTCCCAGTTGGCGCGCTGCAAATCAAAATTCATGCTGGCCCAGGCGCCGTATTCGCTCTCTGCCGACAAGGTGCCGCCATGGCGCTCGATCACGCCATAGCTGATGCTCAGCCCCAGTCCCAGGCCCTGCCCCACTTCGCGCGTGGTAAAGAACGGCTCGAACACGCGCGCCAGGTTTTCCGGCGCGATGCCGGGCCCGTTGTCGCGCACGCTGACATGCAGGCGATCAGCCTGCCAGCGCGCACTGACGTGGATTTCATATGGCGGCGTATTGCCCTTGCGCATGGACAGCGCGGCGTTGCCGAACAGGTTGATCAGCACGCCCACGATGGCCGCCTCGTCGCCGCGCACCAGCGTATCGTCGGGCAGGTCGTGCGTCATGCTGACATTCTTGGTTTCATGGCCGACCAGCCGGATCGCCGACTCCAGCGCGCGCTGGAACAAAAACTGGCCATGTTCGAGCTCGTTACCGCTCTTGCGGTAGGCAAAGGTTTTCAGGTCGGACACGATATGCTGCACGCGCAGCATGCCCTCCTTGGCGTCGGCCAGGCATTCGCTGACCAGCGCACTCTGCTGCGCCGCCGGGTCTTCGATGGCCACTTCGATGGCCATCATGCAGTAATTGACGGGATTGTTGACTTCATGCAGCATGCCGGCCGCCAGCGTGCCGATCGCCGCCATCTTTTCCTGCTGCAGCATCTGGCCCTTGATATCGGCCAGGCTGCGGTTGTTGTCTTCCAGCTGCAAGTTCTTCTGCGCCACTTCGGCCTTGAGCTGGAACAGCATAAAGCGCGCGCGCTCGTTAAAGTAGGTAAATACCGCGCTGACACAGGCCGACATGATCAGAAACAGGCTGTTGACGACAAACCCGGCCTGCTGCTGCAGGCTGCCCGCATGCCAGACGCAGGCGGCCACGTACAGCAAAAAGGAAATCGCACCAAACACAATGTTCTGCCACAGGCCGAAGGCCAGCACGATGCCCGACGAATAGATGGCCAGCGTCATGCCGACATAATAGATCGAGTCGGCGCCTTCGGTCAGCGCAATCATCCAGGCAATCATCAACTGCGGCAGCAGCAGCCAGACAAAGGTCAGCCACTGGATGCGCTCTTGCGCCCACGGCGTGCGCAGCGAGCGCAGCACCAGATAAATCAATGCGGCAACCACCACGCGCGCCGCCGTAAACGGCACCAGCATGGCCGGATACAGAGCCGAATCTAGTCCCATGCCCAGCAACACCAGCACGATGCCGGTCCAGGCGCCGCCACGGCTGAACTCGACCCGGAAGTCGCGCAGCACATCGCTGTAGCTGGCCTGCAGCGCGGGACTGGCGCTTTGACTGACCATCAGGCAATGCTCGCTTCGGCAAATACGTTGACGCCGGTGGCGTCGACATAAATGGCCAGCTCGCTGGCCTGCTCCGGCAGCAAGCCGGCCAGGCCCGCTTCATCGCGATAGATCAGATGCCATTCGAGCAGATGCTCCATGCCGTGCTTGCCGGGATTGCTGGCGTGCACATTGGTCACCAGCAGGCGCCCGCCCGAGCCCACGCGCGAGGCGAAGTGCTGCAGCAGGCGCGCGCAGACCTTGTCGGACAGATAGTCGAACAAGCCGGCGCAATAGACAGCGTCGAAATTGCCCGAGCTGCCGTCCGGACTGGCGCCTGGCAGCCCGCCGGCGCGCCGCTTGAGCAGGTTGTGCACCGAATCGTGCACATAAGCGACACTGATTTCACGCCCGCTGCGCTGCATCACGCTCGCCAGGCGCGCGCGCGTCCAGTCCAGCGTCTCGGCGCTGAAATCGACCAGCTCGAAGGCCAGCCACTGCGCGTCGTCGCAGGTTTCGATAAAGCGCTGCACCTCGACAGCCGGGCCGCAGCCCACATTGAGCACGCGAAACACGCGCCCGGCCGCGCGCGCCTCGGCCGCCTTGTGCGACAGAAAGCGCGTGAGGATATCGATGCGATTGCGGTGGGCGGTGGCGACGGCCGCCTGCAGAAAGGCCGCATTGACGATCTGAAAGTAGGTACTGGGCCCCTGGCGCGGATCGTCGAGCAACTGGTTGACCATCTGATAATCGCCAGCATAGCCGAGCGGCTTGGTAAAGGTGCGAAACACGAACGGCGCGCGCAGGATCAGCGGATGCAGCGCCGCCTGCGCAAAGGCGCGGTGGGCCGGCGCCAGCTCGGGGTCGACCAGCGCAGCGGCCGCTTCGAGCTGGCGCAGGTAATGCTGGGTCTGCTCCATCAAAGGCTGGGCCAGCTCGTCGAAGATATCGGCGCGCAGGCGGCCGTTTTCCTTGGGCAGCGAGTCGCTCAGGTCGACCTGCTCGACCCAGCGCGCCACCTCCGACAAAAAGGCGCGCATTTCATTGACCACGATCTGGTAGTCGCGGTCGATGCGAAAGCGCTCGCTCCAGCCGGCAACAAAGGCGCTCGATTCGCGCCGCACCGCCCCTTCGATCACCACCACGTCGCTCAGTTCGCGCCACTCGTCGATCAGCGTGACCGACACGATAGCGGTCAGCCCCGTATTGACGCTGCTGATGACCACCGCCTTGCCGACATAGGCATTCTTGGTTCCCATGCGCACGGTCAGTTCGCTCAGCACCTCGCTGACCTGCACGATGGAATACGGGTTATAGACTTCCATCACCAGCGAATTGCGCTGGAGATTGAAAATCGTGCCGCGCACCGCTTCACCCTGGGTGTTGCGGAAACTGACGACCGGATCGATTTGCGATTGTGAATACACGGATGGACTTGATCAAGTTATCAGGCCCCAGGCCTCGGCAGGGTCATGACTGGCATCACGGATGATGGCTGACAGCATGGCTGACCATCGGGCTGGACAGGGTCGGAAAAGCGCGTCTGCACGCTTTGTTGTCGAGTGTACTATGGATATAAAACGCCGGGCAATTATTCCTGGAGGAAAAATCCGGCGCTCGCCATCAGGCGGCGCCAAACAGCGCCAGCGCATGGCGCAGCAACTGCGGCGTCTGCCCGGTCCAGCGCTTGAAGGAGCGGCGAAAGTTGGTCGCATCGTGAAAGCCCAGGTAGGCGGCCACGGCGTCATTGTCATAGCCATGCGCCTGGAACAAATAGATGGCCTTGTGCGCGCGCACCTGGTCCAGTTCGGCCTGGAAGTGGCTGCCGTGGCGCGCCAGATGGCGCTTGAAGGTAGCCGGGCTGACGCCGAAGTGCAAGGCCGTGCGCTCCAGCGTGGGGGCGCAGCGGATATGCTCGAGCAGGTAGTCGTACAGCCCAGACAACAGGCTGGGTGCCACTACCGCTTCCTGCGCCGCCTCGCGCAGCGCCAGCGCGCAGGCGTTGGCGTTACCGCGCGGCCAGGGACGGTCGAGCCAGTGGCTGTCGATCAGCATGGCGTCGAGCTGGCAGTCAAAACGCAGCCCCTGCCCCAGGTGCACCTCGTGCTGCTCCACATGGCGCGGGCGCGCGCGGTTGAAGCAATAGCGCCATGGCAGCGGCTCGCCGGCCAGCCAGCGGCACATGGCCGCCAGCGCCGTCATGTGCATCTCGACCAGGAACGGCAGCTGGCTCGGTGCGCCGTAGGTGTCGGTCCAGTACAGCACCAGCAGTGGCCCCGCTTCGCGCAGGCGCGGCTGCAACAGCGGACACAATCGCGCATGGTAAGTGCACAGGATAGCCAGCGCCTGGCGCAGGCTGGGCGCCTGCAGCAGCGCATGGCTGAGCGCGCCGTCGCGCCCCGGCAGCAGTTGCTGGCCGAGCATGAAACTGGTGTCGGCGCTGTCGACGCTGCGCGCCGCATTGGCCAGCAGTTGCAGGTATTGCGCGGCACTGAGGCGGGCGTCGGCGCCCTGCCATGCAGTCTCATCGAGACCGGTGCCGCGCAGCAGCGTGCTTTGGCAGGCATCGCGCGTCAATGCATAATCAAACACCAGCGCCGGCTGGTGCCGCGCCGCGATGCTGGGCTCGTTCGCATGCAGAAACACGGTTCAGGCCGCAGCTGGTGCCGACGCCGACCCCGGTGGTGCCGCGCGCAGCGGCGTTTCCACCGCCCGGCTCAGTTCGGCCAGCACCACTTCGGGCACGCCGTCGGTCATGGAGCAGGCGTGGCGCAGGCTCAGGCAGAGTTCGGCATCTTTGGCGAAATAGCGCATCTGCCCCACCATATGGCACAGGTGGCGCGCCACCGACATGGCCTGCTCGCGCGACACGCCCGGCATCAGCACGGCAAAGCGGTCGCCCGCATAGCGGCACAGCAGGTCGTCATTGCGCAGGTTCAGCAGCAGCATATGGCCGACGGCCTGCAGCACGCGGTCGCCTTCGGCATGGCCGTGTTCGCGGTTAATCAGGTGGAAGCGGTCGATATCGAGCAGCACCAGCGCACAGTCCAGGCCGGGACGGCGCTCCTGTTCCAGCCGGATCTGCGTGCGCAGATAGCTGGCGTCGGCCAGCTGGGTAATGCGGTCGAAAGCGCGGTGGTCGCGAAACAGGCGCTCGCGCTTTTGCAGGTGTTCGTTCAGACGAAATTGCTCGTGGCGCCAGTAATACATGCCCACCGTCACCAGCAGCATGCCGAACGGAATCAGCGCTTCGAGCCAGTTGTCCCACAGGTCGCGTTTGTCGACGGCAAAAAACTCATCGAGGCAATCTGCCCACGAGCCGAGCATGATCGCGCACAGGCCGCCTGCCAGCAGGCGCGTGACCAGCCCGCGCGGCCGGCTGCTGAGCGTAAACAGAAACCATATGCCGGCCATGACGGCCGTGCCGCCCTCGCAGACGATGTCCATCCACTTCCAGGCAGCAAACGGCTTGGGCGTGCCCAGCGTGGAATACAGCAGGAAGAAAACCGGCAGCGCCACGATGGCGACGACCAGGCTGTTGCGGTGCAGTTGCAGCATAACCAAGACCTTTACATAGTATGCAACAACGATACCGCTTGCGCGTGACAGGACGATGACAGCCATGCGCCACAACAGACAGAGATACGCACAGGGGTGCAAACGGCTCACCGGCAACCCGTAAAAGATGGCAAAACAGCTATTCCAAGAGACGCCAGCGCGCCAGCACAGGTCATTTCAGCTCATGGCCCCCCGCTTTTCGCTGGCAACGGCAGGTTTTGCCGGCGTTTCGCACACGAGCCCGGAAAGCTGTCACGGATTAGTCATATTTGCTGCCTAGAATCCGCCCGTCTCCTTCCACTACCGAGCCTGTCATGACCTACCCTTCTCCGATGTTTGCCTCCCCTACTGCCGCCCCGCTGCGCCGCTCTGCACTGGCAGCGGCCGTCCTGGCGCTCTTCAGCGGCCACGCCATGGCCGAAGGCCAGGCCTTTATCGCTGCCGAGGCGGGCAGCACCGTTGTCGTCAGCGGCCAGCGCGCCAGCCTGCGCAATGCGATTGCCGCGCAGGAAAAGGCCGATAATATTATCAGCGTGGTCAGCAGCGACGATATCGGCGGCCTGCCCGACAAGAACGCGGCCGAGGCGCTGGCGCGCCTGCCGGGCGTATCGGTGCAGCGCGACCAGGGCGAAGGCCGCTATATCAC
Organism: Janthinobacterium aquaticum; assembly: GCF_009208565.1. GTDB lineage: Bacteria > Pseudomonadota > Gammaproteobacteria > Burkholderiales > Burkholderiaceae_D > Janthinobacterium. The sequence continues at coordinate 157,381 of NZ_WFLK01000011.1, forward strand.
CGTGCGCGGCCTGGGCCCCGACCTGAACGCCGTCACCATCAATGGCGCACTGGTGCCCTCGCCCGAAGCGGGCCGGCGCGCGGTGGCGCTCGATATCCTGCCAGCCGGGCTGATCCGCACGCTGGAAGTATCGAAAACGCTGCTGCCGGAAATGGACGCCAATTCGCTGGGCGCCACGGTGGAAGTCAAGTCGCTGTCGGCGTTCGACCTGCCCGGCACGCTGTTGTCGGGCAACGTGGGCGCCAGCCACGACGGCAAGACCGGCAAGACCAGCCCCAGCGCCGGCGCGCTGTGGGCGCAGCGCTTTATGGACGGCAAGCTGGGCGTGGCGGCCGGTGTCTCGGCCGAAAAGCGCTCGTTCGGCTCGGACGACGTGGAGACGGGCGGCGCCTGGAGCAATGGCCGCCTGTCCAGCCTGGAACTGCGCGACTACCTGCCGGTGCGCAAGCGCGCCGCCTTTGCCGTCAATCTCGATTATCGTCCGGAAGCGGGCAACAGCTGGTTTTTGCGCTCGTTCCTGAGCGAATTTTCCGACAATGAAGTACGCGACCGCCTGACCATCAGCAATATTGCCGGCGGTAGCCTGGCCGACGGTGAAACCGGCACCGCGCGCGCCGAGCGCCGCCTGCGCCAGCGCAAATACACGCAGCAGGTGCGTTCACTGGTGCTGGGCACCCAGCAAAAATCGGGCGACTGGACGCTCGACATCAAGGGCGGCCTGAGCCGCGCTACCGAAGATACACCTGAAGCGCTCAACGATGGTCGTTTCCGCGGCCTCAGCAACTTTGCCGGTGTGAAATTCACCGACACCGAGCAGCCGCTGCTGACCGGCCCGGCGTCGCTGTACGATCCGGCCAGCTATGCGCTGAACAGCATTACCCTGCAAAAACGTTATTCAAAGGACGACGAACACCACGCGCGCATCGACCTGGCGCGCAAATTCGATGTCGCCACGCTGAAATTCGGCGCCAAACTGAGCCGCCGTGAAAAATCCAACGACACCGATCAGTGGGCATACAACAGCAGCAAGGCCACCAGCGGCAACTACTGGGGCGCCGGGCCCGTATCGATGAGCAGCTTCGTCAAGGGCGGCAGCCTGGACTTCGACCTGGGCGCCATCGGCGTGCCGCTCGATGCCGCGCTGATCCGCGCGTGCGTGGCCGGCCTCGACCGCGACAAGGCACGCCTGGCGACCGAGTCCGTCATCAACGACTACCGCATGCACGAAGACATCAACGCCATGTATGTGCAGAACGCCTATGATTTTGATGCCTGGCATATCCTGGGCGGCGTGCGCGCCGAGCGCACCAGTTTTGAAGCGGCCGGCTCACAAGTTGACAGCGTCGGCGTGGCCACGTCGCTGTCGCGCGAGCGGTCCTACACCAACTGGCTGCCCAACCTGCAGACACGCTACGACCTCGACCCGCACACCAGCGTGCGCGCGGCCTGGACGCAGGCGGTAGTACGCGCCAATTTCAGCCAGCTGGCGCCGGGCGTCAGCCTGCCCAGCAATACCGAAGCGGTGATCGGCAACCCCGACCTGAAACCGCTGAAAGCCAACAACCTCGACCTGGGCGTCGAGCGCGTGCTGGGCAATGACGGCGTGGTATCGGCCTATGGCTTTTATAAAGACATCAAGAACTTTACCTACACCACCAACCTGGCTGGCACCGGCCAGTGGGCCGGCTATACCAGCGCCACCTCGTACGCCAATGGCGACACGGCCAAGGTCAAGGGCCTGGAGCTGTCGTATATGCAGCCGCTGCGCATGCTGCCGGCGCCGTTCAACCGCCTTCTGCTGGGCGCCAACGCCACCTTGAGCAATTCGAGCGCGCAGATCGGCCGCTACGACAAGGCCGCCGGCCGCCAGGTCAACCGCACCATCCGCCTGCCGGGCCAGTCCAATCAGGTGATGAACCTGATGTTGGGCTATGAAGCCGGCCCCATCAGCACGCGTCTGGCGCTCAACTATAAATCGCCTTACTTGCTGGAAATGGGCGGCGATATCCTGCAGCAAAGCCAGGACCATATCGTCGACCGCCAGAAGCAGCTTGATTTCTCGCTGACCTGGCAGTTGTCGAAACAGCTGGCCGTCACGTTTGAAGCGGCCAACCTGAACAACGAGAAATACTATGTTTACCAAGGAACCAAAGCCTATAACGTGCAAAACGAACAATATGGCCGCACCTACAAACTGAGCCTGAAAGCGAGCGCATTCTGATGGCATACCAACATACCGTACTGGCAGCCGTGCTGCTGGCCGCGTTTTCCCTGCCGCTGCAGGCTGCCCTGCCCGCCGTGCCTATCATCATGGCGCAGGCCGAAGAACTGGCGCGCCTGCCCGACGGGCGATGGCTGACCGTCGACAAGCACGGCCTGCATCTGCTCGACGCCGGCGGGCGCGAACTGGACCGCATCGCGGTGCGGGCCAAGCAGCTCGACACGCGCATCGCCGCCGGCCAGGTGCTGGCGGTATTCCTGGAAGCCGATACCCAGCGGCCAGTGCCGGTCTCGGTCGACCTGCAGGCAGGCAAGCTGGTGCGCCTGGCGCCGTTTCCCGACGCCACCTTCTCGGTCGAGGCCTCATGCCTGTACCGCGACGCCCAGCAGCTCGACCACCTGTTTTTGATCGGCAAAGACGGCCAGGCCGAACAGTGGGTGATGCAGGGCGAACAGCGTCAGCTGGTGCGCAAGCTGGCGCTGCCGCCGCATGTCAAGCACTGCCGGGTCGACGATGCCAGCAAACGCCTGCTGGTCAGCGAAGGCAATATGGGCCTGTGGAGCTATGACACCGAGTCCGAAGGCATGGGCCAGCGCCAGGCCGTGGCGTTGAAGAAGCCCTATGGACAGCTGGACGGCGGTGCCGGCGCGCTGGCCGTGCTGCCAGGCGGCGTGGCCGTGCTGGACGCCAAAGCGGGCAAGTTGCATCTGCTGCGCGACGAGCATGGCGCCTGGCGCGCGCTGACGCCCCAGCCAGTGACGCTCCATGCCCACAAGGGCGAGAGCCAGTTGCTGCTCGACGGCGATACGCTGCTGCTGCGTGGCAAGGACGGCTGGCAAAGCCGCGCCTTGTCGTGGCAGGGCAAGGCCGCGCCGCAAACACCGCTGGCGATCATTGCGCCGCGCGGCCAGACCGAGCCGATGGCGCGCCAGGGCGACGCGGCCGACGATCCGGCCATCTGGCTGGCAGCCAACCGCGCCGATTCGCGCGTGCTGGGCACCAACAAGAAGCAGGGCTTGCTGGTGTACGACCTGCAGGGCAAGCAAACCCAGTTGCTGGAAGTGGGCCGCCTGAACAATGTCGACGTGCGCCAGGGTATCAGCCTGGACGGCGCCAGCGTCGATCTGGCCGTGGCGACCCAGCGCGATGACAACAGCATGATGCTGTTTAACATCGACGCCAGTGGACACGTCACCGAGGCAGGCCGTTTCCCGACCGGCCTGGCCAGCATCTACGGCATGTGCCTGTACCAGCCCGCAGGCGGCGGCGTGGAGGCGTTTATCAACGACAAGGACGGCACGTTCCAGCACTACCGGATCGCAAAAAAAGGCGCGCAATACAGCGCCAGCCTGCTGCGCACCTTCAAGGTCGCCAGCCAGCCCGAAGGCTGCGTGGTGGACGACCAGCGCGCACGCCTGTTCCTGGGCGAAGAGCGGCGCGGCGTCTGGACCACCTCGGCCGATGCAACCAAACCCGATGCGCTGCAGATGGTGCTGCCGGTCGGCGCCAACCTGGCTGCCGATGTGGAAGGCATGGCCATCTACCGCAGTGCGGACAAGGTGGGCGGCGATTATCTGGTCGTATCGAGCCAGGGCGACAGTAGCTATGTGGTGCTCGACGCCACGGCGCCCTACAAGCTGCGCGGGCGTTTCAGGGTCGGCTTTAACCTGGCCGAGCGCATCGACGGCACCTCGGAGACCGACGGCCTGGAAGTGACCTCAGCCAACCTGGGTGGCCCGTACGCGCGCGGCATGCTGGTGATCCAAGATGGCTACAAGCGCCTGCCCGACGGTCCGCAGAACTTCAAGTATGTGGCCTGGGATGATGTGGCCAAAGCCTTGAAACTCGATTAGTCGCGGGCAAGGCAGGTATGAACCGAGCTCTGCCGTGCTCAGAAACGTATCGGGCAAGGCGCCACTCTTGCTTCGCCAAACGAGGCGTGGCCGGAGCGCGCGCTGAGGTTTTCGCTCATCGAGCCCTTGTCGGCGTAATAGACGCAGTATTCGCCGGCTGCCGTGGTGACCTTGTAAATACGTTTCGGGTCGTTGGGAGCGCTGAACAGTTCCATGCGTGCGGGCTCGAACCAGCCCGGCTTGACGGCCGCATGCGCTTCGGCCATGCCCTTGGCCAGGCGCGACTGTGATGTTTCAACCGGCGCCGTAAACTCCTGCGGGTGCTCGGCGCGCAGTTGCCGGTCAATCGCGCCAGCCGACTTCAGTGCCTGCGCCAGCAAACCTGGTGGCAAGGCCTTGCCGGCATCGGCGCTCGATGCCGGCTTTGCAGGCGTCGCCGGCAACAGCCAGTCATCGGCTGGCAAGGCGCTGGCGGAGACGGCATTGTTGGCCGGTGTGGATGCCGTTTTATCGGCGCCGGTATTTGGCGCGCTGTCTTGTGTGCTGTTTTGTACGCTGTTTTGTACAGGTTTGTGCACCCTGTCCTGTTTGCCTGAGTCCTTGTCGGGCACCGGTCGTTTGTCCACACGCGGTGGTGCAGGCTGCTGCAGATAAACTGGCACGACTTCCCTCTGTAGCAATAAGGGCGTCCACACACGATGGTCAGCCTCCGGCGCAATAACAGATGGCCGCGTGGCCTGCCACACAATGGCCAGATGGATGGCCAGCACCAACCCTATGGCGGTACCGGAACGGCGGGAAAAACGGGGCCGGTAAAAATAGGGATCGGTACTGCCACGCAAGGATATCGTCATATGTGCAAATAAAGCGGCCTATAAAGTCAGCGACTATGCCGCCTGGCAATAGCCAGGCTGTGCAAGGGCTACGCTAACATTAATAATGACACTAAGGCAAATAACAGCGAAGGTATTGCCGGCCGATACCTCGCAGCCTAAGCCGTGCTACCTGCTGCTCCTTGGCAAGCCTGTGCGACAAATCCTTGGCTGTCGACACTGCCTTGCCGTATTAAAATAGCGGCCCATGAGCTCCCCCACCACCTCCCCGCCACTGTCCGACAGCCTGCTTTTTCCGTCCCTTGCCGTACTTGGCGGCCAGATTTCCGTCAATCTGGGCGCGGCGATTGCCAAACAGCTGTTTCCCGTGATCGGCGTGGAAGGCATTACCGCCTACCGGGTGGGCTTCTCCGCCCTGATATTGCTGGCTATTTTCCGCCCCTGGCGCTTTCGCCTGACGCGCACCGACGTGCTCAACCTGCTGGTCTACGGTTCGGTGCTGGGGATGATGAACCTGCTGATTTATCGTGCGTTTGCATTGATCCCGATCGGCGTAGCCGTCGCCATCGAGGTGACGGGGCCGCTGGCAGTGGCGATGCTGTCCTCGCGCCGCCCGCGCGACCTGGTGGCGGTGGCGTGCGCGGTGCTGGGGCTGTATCTGCTACTGCCGCTGCAAGGCAGCCCGGGTAGCCTGAATCCGGTCGGCGTGGCCTATGCGCTGGGCGCCGCCACCTGCTGGGCGCTGTATATTGTGTTTGGCAAGCGCGCGGCCAGCCTGCAGGGCGGCCAGGCCGTGGCTTGGGGCATGACGGTAGCGGCCATGCTGACGGTGCCCATCGGCGTCGCCTATTCAGGCGCAGCGCTGCTGGCGCCAGGCCTGATACTGACCGGACTGGCCATTGCCCTGTTGTCGAGCACGGTGCCCTATACGCTGGAAATTTTTGCCCTGCGTCGCTTGCCGCAAGGCGTCTTCGGCATGTTCAGCGCCGCCGCGCCAGCCGTCAGCGCGCTGGCAGCCATGGCGGTGCTCGGCGAACACCTGAGCCTCATGCAATGGCTGGCCATCGCCTGTATCGTGTTTGCGTCCGCACTGGCGGCGCTGGGCGTGCGGCGCTAATGTTGCCAGTGCGCTGGCCCTTTGTTTCCGACGCCGCTGGCCTGTGCGCCTTGTCACTGCCAGAATTTGAAGTAAAGTCCAACTATGCCTACCTCTTTTATCTCCCCCGCCGCCACTGCCAACGTCCGCAACGCGGTTGAGCGGCGCGCATTACGCCGCCATCGCACGGCGCTCGGGCTTGCTGCGCTGCTGCTGAGCTGTACCCCGCTGCTGCACGCGGCGCCCACGCCTGCTGCGCCCCTGAAAGGCGACCCTGTTGCTGGCAAGGCGGTCTTCTACCGATGCGCGTCCTGCCATCAGGTAGGGCCATCGGCGCGCGGCGCTTTCGGGCCGCAATTGAGCGGCGCTATCGGCCGCAAGGCCGGTTCCACCACCGACTTTCGCTATTCTGCCGCCATGAAGAACGCCAATATCGTCTGGACCGAGCAAAACCTGGCCAGCTTTTTAAAGGCGCCTTCCGATTTCATCCCCGGCAACAAGATGCGCTTCTGGGGCCTCAGCAACGCACAGCAGGTGGCTGACCTGCTGGCCTACCTGCGCACGCAGTAGCGCGCCGTTTTCCACGCTCATCTGCCGGGCAAACGTCAGCCGGACAACTCAGGCCCTGGCCTTGATGCCGCTAAGTTAGCGCTCCGGCGCCAAAATCACACTGGCAAACGCATTAAAGCCACAGTCGTGCGCATAGGTTCTCCGGGCCAAGCGGGGCTGAAAAATGTCGAGGGCAAGGCGTAGGTCGGGTTAGCCCGCAGGGCGTAACCCGACAACACCACCATCGGCATTTTCTCAGGCGCGCTTTTGCACGCCATTTTTCGCCTTGCGACTTTCAATGCTCGAAAAAGCTTAACTTAGCGGCATTAGGCCCTGGCCGGCAGCTTGCGCACGCACAGGTAGATAGCATAGACGGCGCACAAGCCGACAATGACATACACGGCGCGTGATGCAGCGGTCATGACGCCAAAGATGCTGGCCACCAGGTCGAACTCGAACAGCCCGACCAGCCCCCAGTTCAGGCCGCCAATGATCAGCAGGGCCATCGCCACCCAGTCCAGCATAGTCAGGCGTGCACTGGCCAGCGGCACATGCGCCGCACCGTCCGTTCCCGATTGAATATTCGCCATTACTTCCTCCCTGTTCAGGTGCAAATCAACGAGCAAATCAGACAGCCTGAAGGAAGTGTAGCGAGTCGATGTCAGAACGGCACTCGGACGATGCCGCGATTTTCAGTCGGCGCTGTCCTGATCGGCATGGAGAAAACTACCGACCAGGCTGCCAGCAGAGACTTAAAGCTGTTTGTACATAATGGTGGTGGCATCCAGGCTGTCGCAGGCTGGTGCCAGCGCGTACGCCGGAATGCTGCCCGCCACCTGGTAGCCCAGCGAGGCATACAGCGGCTGGGCATGGTCGCCGCTGCGCGTATCGAGCGTCAGCAGCCGGCACGGCAGGCGCCGTACCTGCACTTCGAGCTGCACCATCAACTGGCGCGCCAGGCCGCGCCGGCGAAAGGCCGGCCCTACCAGCAGCTTGCGCACTTCGGCCCGGTGCGCCTGGTTGGGTGGCGTGTCCCAGTCGAGCTGTACCGAACCGGCTATCTGCCCGTCGATCTCGGCCACCAGCAGCAGGCGCACGCCGCGCTCGACGGCCGGCAGCACATTGTGCAACCAGAACCGGTCGCTGGCAGAGCGCTCGAACGGCAATATAAAGCCGATACTGGCGCCGTCATGCACGCAGGCATGCAGCAAGGCGGACAGTTCGGGCAGGCGCTCGGCAATGTCTGCCGCAGAAAACGTTCGGATGGACATCATCAGCCTTTCATCATCATTCAAACCAGAAACAGGAAATAGCGCGCGGCGCTGTCGGCCGGCGTGGCAAAGGCACTGGCGCCATTGAGCTGGTAGCGCAGGCAGTCGCCGGGCAACAAGTGATACGACACGCCTTCGATGGTAATGTCCAGCTTGCCCTCCTGCAGCAGCAAATGGTGTTCGAGTCCCGGCCGCGGCGTGGCCGGGTACGCAATCGTGCTGCCGGGTGCCAACTCGCAGTCAAGCACCTCGCCTGCCAAAGCGCGCGCCGGCGGCGACACACTGCGGCGGCGAAAGCCGCTGCTCTCATCGTCCCAGACCGGTTGCTGAGCGCGCGTGAGCAGCGGCGTAAAATCATCTTCCACCATCCGCATCAGGCGCGACATGGGCAATCCGTAGGCAGCGCACAACCGTCCCAGCACGCTGGCAGTGGGGCTGACTTCCGCGTTTTCCAGCCTTGACAAAGTAGCGCGGCTGACCTGACTGAGGCCGGCAAGCTGGTCCAGCGACCAGCCTTGCGCCGCGCGTAATTGCCGCAGGCGGAGCGCCAGGCGCTGGTCGATATCTTCGATTATTTTTTCCATAAATGGGAATTTATTTCATAATTGGGAATTATGCCAGCAGTTTTTCAACCGTTGTGCAACGCACAGACCCGCTCGCCGACCCGGCACACCATGAGCCGACCTGCTCAACAATTCCCTTTTGATCGGAAACGCCATGCCCGCCCCCACCATTCCCCCATCGCGCCTGGGCCAGGCGCCCGCCAAGCTGGACCGCAATGAATTCCACCTGCAGTTCGTGCGCTCGTTTGCCGACCCTAATTTTGATACCGTGCGCGATGCGCTGGAGCAAGTTGAAGCCGTGGCCTGGCAAAACTATACCGACAGCCGCAAAGCGCCCGTCACGCAAAAGGCCGGGCCCGGTTTTGCCGACCCCGACTATGATCTGTCGGTGGAGTGGAAAGCCACGCACGACAAGCTCAAGGCGGCAGAAGCGCGCCAGAAAGACGCCAGCACGCCCTCGCGCGTACTGCTGATCTGCGCGTCGGCGCGCAATGACGGCACCTGCCCCGGTGAAATTTCAAAAACCTGGCGCATGAGCAAATGGGCCAGCGAAATACTGCAGGCGAACGGCATCGAGGCCGATCTGCTTGACCTCAGCCTGCTCACTTCGTCGTACGACCTGCATATCCACCCGTGCAAGGGCTGCGTGTCGACTGCCATGCCGCTATGCCACTGGCCATGCAGCTGCTACCCCAACCATGGCGAGCGCCAGACCAATGACTGGATGGCCGACATCTATGAGCGCTGGACGGCGGCGCACGGCGTCATCATCCTGACGCCCGTGTACTGGTACCAGACGCCGTCCGTGCTCAAACTGATGATCGACCGGCTGGTGTGCGCCGACGGCGGCAATCCCGATCCCACCTCGACCCACGGCAAGAAGTCGCGGGAAGCCAAGGCGCTCGAATTGCAGGGCTGGGATTATCCCAAGCATCTGGCCGGACGCGCCTACGGTCTGGTGGTGCATGGCGACGTGGCCGGCATCGAAGGCGTGCGGCGCGGGCTGTCGGACTGGCTCGACTGGATGGGGCTGGTGGACGCCGGCGCCAAGGCGCGCCTGGACCGCTATATCGGCTACTACGAAAGCTATGCCGACAGCCACGCCACGCTGGACCGCGATACCGCCATGCAGGAGGAAGTACGCAATGTGGCGCGCGCCGTGGCCGAAGCCGTGAAGCGCCAGCGGGCCGGCACGCTGGCGCCGCCCGACGCCGGGCTGCAACCGGCCCGGCCCAAATGAGTGCACGGGAGGTGCGCTGGCCCACATAGTGAATTAAAAAACAAGAATCGTGCTTGCGTCGCTGCTGTCAGCATCTAGAATAAAAAGCAATACCGGACAGACCAGCGGGGCACCATGCCAATATTGCTCGATATGCCAGACCAGCCAGACCACCAGTGCGGCCGCCGCCAGCATAGCGGCAGCGGCATCACGCTACATTATGCGCCGCGCCCGCCCGATCGGCGCCAGCCGGCGTTTGCCAGCCAGGCGCAGCGGCTGGTGCTGATACGGCGCCTGGCCGGCTACGGCCACCCGCCCGGCCTGTTGGCGCGCCTGCCGCTGGCCAGGCTGCAGGACATGCATGCACCGGCCCATACGGTCAGCGCGCCGCTGTGCGCGCGTCCGTTGAGAGTCGCGCTGGTCGGGCCGAGCCTGATCATGCGTCTGTCAAGCGACCTGCGCGGCTCATCGGCCACACCGGCCTGCGACGTGGTGCGCGTGTGCGACAGCTTGGCCGACGCCGCCAGCCAACTGAGCGACGCGCGCGCCGACATCGTCATGATCGAAGTCGGTGAGTTACTCGATGAACACTTGCCGCTGATTGGCGCCGTGCAGCGGGCCGCCGCAGCGCGCACGATAGTGGTGCTGTACCACTTCAGCACCAGCAGCACGCTGGAACGGCTGCGCATGCAGGACTGCCTGCTGGCGCGCGAGCCGGTGCCGCTGGCCGATGTGCTGCGCCTGTGCGCGATGGCATTGGCGGCCGTCCGCCGCGGTAGTGCGCCGACCGCCGCTGCCGATGTGCAGGCGGCGCGCCCGACGGCACCGCCGATCCGCTTCAGCCAGGCAGCGCTGACTGCCATTACCACCGCCGCCACCGATATCGAATGCGAATGTCCGCGCCACCTGGCCGATATCCTGCGCATGGTCGGCAGCTTCGAGCGCTACAGCCAGCAATGCGCGCTGCGCAGCCCGCAAGACGGCCTGCTGCACGAAGAACTGGCGCAGATCGCCGGCCAGGCCCGCGCGCTGCTCGAAGCGGCAATGGACAAAGGCGCGTGCCGACGGCTTGCCGCTGCCGCCATCAAGCGAAACATTGCCTGAATAAAAGAAAATAAAAGAAGAGTACAATCGGGCCTGTCTTTCCCGTACAGGCTTACCATGCACTTTTCAAACTGGCTGCTGTTTTGTGGCGTTGCCCTGCTAGTCACTTTTTCTCCTGGCCCGGCAGTATTGCTGGCCATTTCCAACGCCATTGCCGTGGGCGCCAGGCGCGCCATGATCAGCAGCCTCGGCAATGGCGTGGGCCTGTTCATTATCTCCGGCGTGGCCATGGCCGGCATGGGCGTGGTGCTGGCCACGTCAGCCACCGCCTTTATGCTGCTCAAACTGGCCGGCGCACTGTACCTGGTGTACCTGGGCGTGAAGCAATGGCGCAGCAAGACCAGTATTGCCGACAGCGTGACCAGCAAGACCGGCGCCGTCGTGCCCCATTCGGGCTGGAAGCTGTTTCGCCAGGGCCTGACAGTGGCGCTGACCAACCCCAAGGCCATTTTGTTTTTCTCGGCATTGTTCCCGCAATTTATGGTGCCAGGCGAACCGGTCGCACTGCAGTTTGTCGTGCTGACAAGCTCGTTTGTCGCCTGCGCCATGCTGGCCCATCTGTTTTACGCCTGCCTGGCGCGCCTGCTGAAAAATCAACTGGCCAGCCCGGCGCGTGCGCGGCTGTTCAACCGCATCTCGGGCGGCGCTTTTGTGCTGCTGGGGCTGAGCCTGCTGCGCCTGCGCAGCAAGGCCGCATAACAACTGTCGTTTGCTAGCGCAGGAATGTCTCGATGGCGCCAGCCAGCGCCAGCGGCGTTTCATTCATCGGATAGTGTCCGGCATTGGCGATGACCTGCAGCTGTGCCTGCGGGTACCAGGCCAGGGTGCTGCGCTGCATCAGCGCCACATCGAAACGCGGATCGTGCTGGCCAATCAGTACCAGCAGCGGTAGCGGCAATGCGGCGCGCCTGACTTCGTCACTGAAGTCCGCGTTGCTCCAGTCGTTCAGGCAGGCGGCAAAGGCAGCCGGATCGACACTCTTCCACGAACATGACGCCTTCCAGTCCAGCCATGCTGCCGGCAGGCGCCCACCGGTACTGCGGTCGATAATCGTTCGCCGCGCCGCCTGGCTGCCCACCGCGCTGTCAAACAGCAACCGAGCCGGTGCATCAAACTGTACGCCGCAGCTTGGCACAGGCGCGACCGCCACCAGCTTGCGCAGGCGCCCCGGCGCCAGCAGGGCCAGCCGCTCCATCGCCATCGCGCCCATCGAATGGCCAATCACGCTGAACGACACCAGCCCGAGCGCATCGGCCAGCGCCAGCGCATCGCGCGCCACTTCATCCATCGTGTACTGGCCTGCCACGCTACGCATGGCACCGAACCCACGGCCATCCATAAAGATATAGCTGTACGCGTTGCGGTCGAGGCCAGGCGCCATCGGCTCAAACGCATGCGCGTCGCCAAACCAGCCATGCAGGACGATAACCGCATGCGGGCCATGCCCCACCCGATGATAAGTATTGTGCATCGCTTCTCCATTCAAAAAACCGATGGTAACGATTGCAGCAGTGGCCTGCTTTCAGCTGGAGGTCAAATACTGTAGAGTTTGGGCCATGTCTGATTTTTATACAGAGGTACCGCGCGCCCTGCTGGCCACCACGCACCAGTATCGTGCCGGCAGCGTTTTCCCCAGCCACGCCCACCGGCGCGGGCAATTTGCCTTTGCCGCCAGCGGCGTCATCAGCGTCCATACGCCGCAAGGCAACTGGCTGGTGCCGCCGCAGCGCGCCTGCTGGATACCGGCGGGTCTGGCGCACGGCATGCGCATGCAGGGCAACGTCACCATGCACAATATCTTTATCGACAGTGACGCCGCGCAGCAGGCAGGTCTGCCGCCACAATGTCAGGTACGCCAGGTGTCGCCGCTGCTGCGCCAGCTGCTGGCACAGGCAGTCACTATTGCACCGCTGTATGCCCCGGACTCGCGCGATGCGCGGCTGATGGCGCTGCTGCTCGATGAAGTGGCCGCAATGCCGATGCTGCCTCTGAACGCGCCGCTGCCGCAAGATCCCAGGCTGGTGCGCCTGTGCAACGCCCTGCTGCTGCAGCCGCAGCAAGGCGGCGACCTCGATGCCATGGCAGACCTGGCCGGCATGAGCCGGCGCAGCTTCACCCGGCTATTCCGGGCCCAGACCGGGCTGGGTTTTGCACAGTGGCGCCAGCAAACCTGCTTGCTGGCGGCAATCACCCGCCTGGCCGATGGCCAAGCCGTGACCCGCGTGGCGCTCGATCTCGGTTATGCCAGCCCCAGCGCCTTCAGCGCCGCCTTCCGGCGCGTCCTGGGCCAGACGCCGAGTGCCTACCAGGCGAATCTCTGCTGAACGAATCTCGGCTTAACTATCACGCTTCGACAGCGCGCTGTACCCGCCACGATAACGGCAGCGTCAATAGCAAGGTCGCGGCCAGCGTGGCCAGCGCCACCGTGATGCCGGCAGCATCGCCCAGTGCGCCAAACAGTACCGGCGCGATGGCGCCGCCGCCAATGGTGGCCGTATAGAACAGCGCAAAGGCATGCTCGCGCCCGCCCGCCTCGGCCAGCTCGGGCACTACGCCGTACAGCACCGACGACGTGCCGTTCAGGGCCAGGCCCAGCAAAGGCAGCATGGCCATCATGGCCGTCAACGGCAGCCAGATAGCGGCCAGGATCAACAGCGAGGTGGCCGATTCGGTCAGCCAGACTGTTTTCATGGTGCCGATGCGTGCGCCCAGATAGCCGCACAGCAGCTTGCCGAAGGCGCCGCCGACAAACAGCAGCGACAGCGCCATGCCGATACCGGCCGTGCCGGCGCCCTTGCTCTTCAACAAAAACGGCAGGAAGGTCAAAAAACCCATGCGCGCAGCGCTGTCAAACATGCCGGTCGCCATCAAGGCTGCAAAACCGCCGGGCGAACGCTTGCCCATTACCTGCTTGCCCGCCTTCTTGCGCTGCGTCTGGGTGCCGTGCCTGGGCAGCAGCCACCACAGCAGGCCGGCCGCGCCTAGTCCGAGCAAGCCCACTACGCTGACGCTGGCCTGCCAGCTGCACACCACCAGCAGTAAACCGATGAGTGCCGGGATCAGTGTCTTGCCGATATCGCCGGCAAAATTGTATTGCGACAGCGCTTCCTTCACGCCGCCACCGGCTTCATGGGTATCGGTCACGATCGATGACGCCAGCGGATGCTGCACGCTGGCGCCCAGGCCGCCCAGCACCAGCGCCAGCAGCAACACCGGCAGTCCGGCCGCCAGGCCTGCAATCAGATAGGCCAAGCCGGCCAGCGCGGTGCCGGCTATCAGCACGCGCTCGCGGCCCCACCGGCGCGCGATGCGGCTGGCCAGCAGCTGGAAGCCGGCCATGGTGCCCGCATAAGCGCCGCGCAGCAGCCCGACCAGCGCCAGGCTGATGCCGAACTGCTGCTGCCAGACCGGCAGCAGCACATAGATCACATCAGTCAATCCATCATGCACGGCATGGGCGCTGCAGGCCGCAAACAGCGAGCGGCGCCGCACGCTGCGCTCGGACACGGTAACTGGCTCGGCGATCTCTTCTGCCACCACGGGTTTCATGCAGGCTCCTTCAATAATGCGGCCGCTGTCGCGTCCAGCACCTGCGGCATGGCGCGCGACCAGCGGTTCGACGACAAGGAAAAATCGAGTGAGCGCACCTGGTGGTACCAGCCGGCCGGCACATACAGCATCTGGCCCGGTTCGACGATGCATTCGACCATGCTGGCCTGGCGCGCCAGCGGATAGGCGTCGAAATCAGGCGCTTCAGGGTCGAAAGGCGAACCGAACAGGATGGCGTTGGCCTGGCTCGGGTAAAGAAACGCGTCGTGATGCGGTGGCGACAGGATAATGCGTTTGCGGCCCCAGATTTGCGCGAAGATATTGTCATCATAGTCGCAATGGAGCGGCGTGACGGTACCGGCTGGCCCCACCCAGTAGCGTGGCGGGCCCATTTTGCCAAGGTAGGCTGGCCAGTGGCACAGGCTGTTCAGCTCGCGCAATTCCAGGTTGCCCAGGTAGGGCGGCAGGTTTGCCGGTGCACTCTCGCCCTCGACCCAGTCCAGGTATTCCAGCATGCGCATGTCGCGCATGGCGCGGTCAGGGGCAAACGCCGTATTGACATAGTCGCCCACGCGCGCCCGCACCGGCACGTGGCCAAAGCGCTCGCGCAGCGTGCTTTGCGGTAACGCGCACAGCGGCCAGCGGTTCACCACGCCGTCGACCAGGAACGGCAGCCCTGCAGCCGCGCGCTCACGGAAAGCCGCTTCGCCAAGCCGCGCCAGACGCGGCACTACTGATATGGAAGGCAGAGCGCGCGACGCCTGCCGGATCGCCTCGCGCATGGCGTCGATCGAACTGACGCCGCGCACCTGCGCATCCTTGCGCGCCCGCGCCTCGCGGTGGGCCTCGGCAGCGTCGCTGCTGGCGAACTGCGCCGGTGGCAGCGGCGGCAAATGGCGTGGCTTGGCAGCCACAGTTTCAGCTGTTGAAATCAGATTACTTTTGGACATGGATTGCTGCTATGTTGATCAGTGCCGAGAGCTTAGCATTTTGCCGTGCCAACTGTCCTGCCCGCCCTCTGCCGACCATGATTTTTCTTTATTTGAACAGTCATTGAATCCGTTTTTGATTGTCATCCGTACAAAGTGAGCAGTCTGTTGTTTCTTGATATTCCAAAAGTGCAAAACAATCAGGGAGATACACATGTCGCTATCAAAAACCGCATTGGGCGCCGCCCTACTGGGCAATCTGCTGGTGCTCGCCTGCGCGCCGTCCGCCTATGCTTCCAGCCACCGGGAAGCGCCGTTCATTACACAAAACCCGAAAGTCGACGCCACCGACTTCTATATGTTCCGCAGCTACGAAGCGGGCCGCGGCGCCTTTACCACGCTGGTAGCCGATTATGTGCCGCTGCAGGACGCTTATGGCGGCCCCAACTACTTCGCCATGGACCCGCAGGCGCTGTATGAAATCCATATCGACAACAACGGCGACGGCAAGGAAGACATCACCTTCCAGTTCCGCTTTACCAATACCATCAAGGACGGCCAGTTTACGGTCGGTGGCAAGAAAGTATCGATTCCGCTGGTCATCAACGGCGGCGCCATCGACACCGTTAATCCGGCTGGCCTCAATGTGCGCGAAACCTATAGCGTCACGGTGGTGCGCGGCGACCGGCGCAGCGGCACGCGCTCCAGCGTAACCAATGTGACCGGTGGCGGCGCCACGTTTGACAAGCCGGTCGACAATATCGGCAACAAAGCCATTCCCAACTACGCTGCCTATGCGGCGCAGCATGTGTATGCCATCAATATTCCCGGCTGCGCCACGCCGGCGCGCATGTTCGTGGGCCAGCGCAAGGACCCGTTCGTGGTCAATCTGGGCGAGACGTTCGACCTGGTCAATATCAAGGCGCCGGCCACCGAATTTGCCGCCAATGCCGAGTCCGCAGCCAAGGATGACCTGGCCAAGAAGAACGTGACCGCGATTGAAATGGAAGTGCCGACCAGCTGCCTGACCGCCGGTACCGACCCGGTCATCGGTGGCTGGACTACCGCCAGCCTGCGCCAGGGCCGTCTGCTCAATCCCGTACCGGGCACGACCACCGGCGCCTCGAAGGAAGGCGGCGCCTGGGTCCAGGTGTCGCGTCTGGGCATGCCACTGGTCAATGAGCTGGTGATCGGCCTGAAGGACAAGGACCGCTTCAACGCCAGCAAACCGTCGGGCGATGCGCAGTTTGCCGATTACGTCACCAACCCGACCGCGCCAGCGCTGGTCGAAGTGCTGTACGGCTCGGCAGGCGCCAAGGCGCCGACCAACTTCCCGCGCAATGACCTGGTCGCCACTTTCCTCACCGGCATCAAGGGCGTCAACCAGCCGGTGACCGTCGCCGCGTCGGAAATGCTGCGCCTGAACACCTCGATTGCCGCCACCGCAGTGGGTTCGCAAAACCGCCTTGGCGTGATCGGCGGCGACAATGCCGGCTTTCCGAACGGACGGCGTCCCGGCGACGATGTAGTCGACGTGGTGCTGCGCGTGGCCATGGGCAAGCTGTGCACGCTCAATATCGGCTGCGCCCCGGCCGATGCACCGGCGGGCAACCTGCACTTTACCGATGGCGCCTACCTCGATGAAACGGCCTTTACCGCCGGTTTCCCGTACCTGAAAAACCCGGTAGCCGGTTCGCCACAGCAATAAGGAGTTCGCCATGAAAAAATCAACGATTGCCGGCGCGCTGGCCGGTGCGGCCCTTCTGGCAGGCTGTGGTGGTGGCAGCAGCCACACCCATAGCGGCAGCGACGGCGGCGTCAATCCGCCGCCGGTGGCCCTGCTCGACACTTTCTTTGTTGCCGTCAGCAATCTCACGCTGACCACCAGTGAAGACAAGGAAGGCGTCAGTATCGACGCCATCATGGCTACCTCGCCGGACAATACCGAGCCGGTACCGCTGTAAGGTAGGTGGGCGCCAGGCTGGCAGCAGCCTGGTGCCCAATTGCTGTGCATTGCCACGAAAGCAATAATGAATGCATCGATACGCTGGCTGGCCAGCGCGCTGTGCGCCGGCTTGTGCTCGACCGCGCATGCCACCCCCTATATCCCCAAAGACGGCGCTGCCGTGATCGAACAGCTGCCACACCGTGCCGACGCCACGCAGACCGAACTGCGCCGCCTGCGCACGCAGCTGAACGCCCAGCCGCAGGACCTGGCGCTGGCGACCAGCCTGGCGCAGCGCTATATCGGCCTGTCGCGCAGTGAAACCGACCCGCGCTATCTTGGCTACGCCCAGGCCGCGCTGGCGCCCTGGTGGCAAAGCGCTGCCGCGCCGGTGCCGGTTCGCCTGCTGCGCGCCACCATCCTGCAAAGCACCCATCAATTCAATGCCGCCCTGCAGGATCTCGATGCCGTCATCGCACAGCAGCCCGGCAATGCGCAGGCCTGGCTGACCCGCGCCACCGTGCTGACGGTGCAGGGCAACTATGCAGCGGCGAGCGCCAGCTGCGCCCGGCTGTCCAGCCTGGCAGCGCAACTGGTGACCGTGACCTGCCTGGCCAATGTGGCCGGCGTCAATGGCCGCTCTGAAAAGAGCGAGCAGTTGCTGGACCTGACGCTGCAGCGCAGTGCTGGCGTGGCGCCCGAGATGGAAAACTGGGCGCTGACCCTGCTGGCCGAAATGGCCACGCGGCGCGGCGACGCCGCCGTGGCCGAACGGCGCTACCGCCAGGCGCTCGCGCAGCAGCCGCGCGACAGCTATCTGCTGGGCGCCTGGAGCGACTTCCTGCTCGACCAGCAACGCCCGCAGGAGGTCATTGCCCTGTTAAAAAGCGAGCAGCGCATCGACGCCCTGCTGCTGCGCTACGCGCTGGCGCTGCAGGCGGTGCCCGGCCAGCAGGCAGCACTGGCGCGTGCCACGACCGAACTGGCGGCGCGCTTCAATGCCGCCATGCAGCGAGGCGACACCGTGCACCAGCGCGAACAGGCGCGTTTTGCCTTGCTGCTGCAGCACGATGCGCCGCAAGCCTTGCAGCTGGCGCAAAAGAACTGGGCAGTACAAAAGGAAGTAGCCGACATGCGCATCGTGCTTGAAGCAGCACTGGCCGCACGCGATTTCGCAGCGGCGCAGCCGGTACTGGACTGGATCAGCACCAACAAGGTTCAGGATGTGGCGCTGCAGGCGCTGGCAGCCAGGCTGGCTGCAAGGAAGGCGACATGATGGCGCGGCTGATTCTGATGGTACTGGTCTGCTGCTGGTGCACGCTGGCCCAGGCCCACAAACCAAGCGACAGCTATCTGAGCCTGGACGTGCAGGGCCAGACCATTGCCGGGCAATGGGATATCGCCTTGCGCGACCTCGATTTTGCCATCGGCCTGGATGGCAATGGCGATGGCGAGCTGACCTGGGATGAAATCCGCGCCCGCCATGGGCAAATAGCTGCCTACGCCTTGCAGCACCTGAAAATTGCCAGCACAGCCGGTCCCTGCCAGCTACAGGCAGGCCAGCAACTGATCGACCAGCATACCGACGGCGCCTACAATGTGCTGCGTTTCCAGGCCACTTGCCCCGGTAGCGCGGCGCCGGCCAGTCTCGACATCAGCTACACGCTGCTGGCTGACCTGGACCCGCAGCACAAGGGCCTGCTAAAGCTCAGCCATGACGGCCAGGTGCAGACCGCCATTTTCGAGCCGGAACATGCGCGGCAAAACCTGTCGCTGGCCGCGCCAAGCCGGCTGGCGCAGTTTGGCGCCTACGTGCAGCACGGCATCTGGCATATCTGGATCGGCTACGACCATATCCTGTTCCTGCTGTCGCTATTGCTGCCAGCGGTACTGCTGCCTGCGGCCGCGCGAGCCGGCATCGCATCGGGCCAGCAAAGCTTGAAGGCGGCGTTTTTCGATGTGCTCAAGGTGGTGACCGCTTTTACGCTGGCGCACTCGATCACGCTGAGCCTGGCCAGCCTGTCGCTGATTTCGCTGCCTTCTCGCATGGTCGAGTCGGCGATTGCCGCTTCGGTGGTGCTGGCGGCGCTCAATAATGTGCTGCCGCTGTTTCGCGGCAAGCGCCCGGTGGCCGCCTTTGTGTTCGGGCTGATCCACGGCTTCGGCTTTGCCAGCGTGCTGCGCGATCTTGGCCTGCCGCAATCGGCGCTGGTTACCAGTCTGCTGGGCTTTAATGTGGGCGTGGAGATCGGCCAGCTGGCGATCGTGGCGGTATTCCTGCCTGTGGCCTGGCTGCTGCGCAAAACCTGGTTCTATCGGCAACTGATGACCTGGGGCTCGCTGGCGATTGCACTGGTGGCGGCCATCTGGCTACTGGAACGGCTGGCCGATATCAAGCTGATCAGCTAAACTGGGCAAAACAAACGCCGCTGGCGGAGGAGCACCTATGCATCATGGTCTGGCGGTCATCCTGTTCCTGCTGGCGGCGCAGGCCTCGGCCTGCACCGTGCGCGTCGGCTATCCGGATCGCGAACGTGCGCCCTACTATCTGGGCAACGGCAGCGCCATTCCCCAGCGCCCGGGTGCAGCGGTGGACGCCATGACCGAAGCGGTCAACAGCGCCGGCTGCACGGTGCAGCTGGTGCGCTTGCCCACCGCGCGCATCAAGGTGGCCCTGATCGAAGGACTGGTGGACATGGCGCCGGTCGACCTGCCGCCGGGCGCAGCGCCCTATTCCGCCTTGCCGCTCACGCCGCGCGGCCTGCCCGATACCCGCCGCGCCCTGCGCACCAGCGCGATTGTCTTTGTGCGCAGCGCCGACAGGCTGGCGGTGGAAGCGGATCCGCGCCAGTACTTCCGCAACCACAAGCTGGCCGTCAACCAGGGCTCGTCGCTGGTCGAGACGCTGGTCGATGACGGCATGCAGGTCGACTCCGGCAGCGGCGACACCCTCAGCAACCTCGACAAGGTGATGCTGCAGCGCGTCGACGGCTTCAGTTTTGCTATCGCCAACGAAAAAGCCATGGACAGCGTGGTGGCGGCACGCTACGGCGCCGCGCTGGTACGCATCAGGGAGCCGCTCCGGGTCTCCTATGTATGGCTGTCGGCCAGCTACCGTTTTTATGGCGTACATGCCGCGCAAAGCGAGGCGGTGTGGAACTGGTTCGGGCAAAAAGGCAGCGAGCGGCTGGGCGAACTGGTCGATCAATACGTGCGCCAGCGCTGATTTTGCGTGAGCCAGCGGCCACCCCGGCGGCATTTCAGGCTACAATAAGAACAATTCTCAATCGCATTGACGCCATCCGGCACAGGCATGGCGTAGAAAGCCTGCATGCTCCACCCGCCACTGCACCAGCAAATCGAAGTGCTTTACAGCGACCACCACGGCTGGCTGCATGGCTGGCTGCGCCGCAAGCTCGGCAACGCCTTCGACGCGGCCGACTTGGCGCATGACACCTTTTTGCGCCTGCTCACGCGTGGCAGCGCGCCTCAGCCCGGACAATCGCGCCAGCATCTGGCGCGCATTGCCAACGGCCTGATGATCGACCTGTTTCGCCGCCGCGATATCGAGGCCGCCTACCTCGAAGCGCTGGCCCTGCTGCCCGAGTTGCAAGTGCCTACGCCTGAAACACGCGCACTGATTATCGAGGCACTGACCGAAATCGACGCCATCCTCGCCCGCTTGCCAGCCAAAGCGCGCGAGGCTTTCCTGCTGTGCAAGGTCGAAGGCCTGGCCTATGCCGAGATTGCCCGCCAGCTTGGCGTGACGGTGTCGTCGGTGGAAAAATATATCGCCCGCGCGCTGCTGGCCTGCTGCCTGGCGCAATCGCGATGAGCAGCCTGCGCGAGCCGCTCTCGCCTGAGATTGCGCCCGCCGTGCTGGCCCGCGCCGCCCAGTGGATGGCGCGCCTGTGGTCCGACAACGCCAGCGCGGCCGACAGCGCCGCCTGCGCCGCCTGGCGCAGCGCCCACCCGGAACACGAACGCGCCTGGGCGCGCCTGCAGTGCTTCGAGCAGCAGTTTGATGCCATACCGCGCCAGATCGCCCGCTCTGCCCTGTCCGAGCTGCCGCCACGCAGCCACGGCACGCGCCGGCGCGCGCTGCAGCTGCTGGGCGTGATCGCGGCCGGTGGCGGCAGCGCCTGGCTCGCCCATGAAAGCGGCCTGTGGCAAGCTTACAGCGCCGATTACCATACCGCCACTGGCCAGACGCGCAACATCACGCTGGCCGACGGCACGGCCGTGGTGCTCGACACGGCGAGCGCCATCGATGTGCGCTACAGCGCCAGCGAGCGGCGCATCGTGCTGCGCGCCGGCGCCATCCTCGTCACCAGTGCGCGCGACCCGGCGCCACGCCATCGGCCACTGCTGGTGCAAACCGTGCACGGCACGGCCACCGCGCTGGGCACGCGCTTTGACGTGCGCCTTGAAAAAGCCGGCACCGGTGTGGCCGTGTTCGAGGGGGCCGTGGCGCTGCAGCCAAGCCTGGCGCCCGACAACGGCGTGCAGCTGCAGACCGGTCAGCGCGCCAGCTACGGCCATGATGGCGTGCAGGCGATTGGCAGCGTGCCCGATAGCGCCGCCGCCTGGGCGGACGGCAGCCTGGTGGCCGAAAGCATGCGCCTGGACGCTCTGCTGGCCGAACTGGCGCGCTACCGTCATGGCCTGCTGCGCTGCAGCCCTGACGTTGCAGCCTTGCGCGTGACCGGCGTCTACAGCCTGCGCGATACCGACCGCGCGCTGCACAACCTGGCAGCGAGCCTGCCGGTGGAACTGCATGCGCGCACGCGCTACTGGGTGACGGTCACGCGGCGCAGCGGGGCATAAATTATTTGGCTATGTCACTGCCAAATGTGGGAATTGTCCCAGTGCAGCATTAAGCAGACTGGTCGCTGAGCGGATGCGCCTGGCATCGAGTATCCAGCGCCAGCCCAGGTAGTTGGGCAGATAGCGCGTGGCCACGCCATGAAACGGCGCCAGCCATTGCCGGAATCGACTATGGTAGGCGTTGACGTTTTGCACATGCGCCGCGCCGCTGACACGGATGCCGGCACGCAGGTTGACGGCCTGATGGCTGATGCCAGCCTCGCGTGCGAAGGCACGGTAAGCCGGGTGGCCATCGGTCACGAGCAACACATCACGGTCGATCACCGGTTCAAGCCAGGTGTGCAGCTTGGCAGCAGTTAATTGACCCTTGCCGGTGACAAAGTCGCGCGTCTGGCCGGTACGGTCGCGCGCTACCAGGATGCAGACCTGTTCGCCGGAAATGCCGCGCTGGCGGGCGTGGCCGCCACGCCGGCGCGCCGGCCGGGTCAGGTGGCGCGAACCTTTTTCTGACTCCAGCAGATACATCTCGTCTGCCTCGGCAATACCGTGCAGACACAGTGGCCGGTCGGTTCTGGCCAGCTCAAGGAAGCGGTGGCGCCAGCGAAAGCTGGTATTGCGATGAATGGCGACCTGCTGGGCTGCCTTGCGCACCGAAAATGAGTCAAGCATGCAGCCGGCATAGGCCAGCCATCGCGCTTTGTAATGTAAATGGGCCAGCGGCGTGCCCGAGAGAGCATTAAAGGTTCTGCCGCAGCCTACGCAACGATAGCGCTGCAGGCCATGCGCATGGCCGTGCCGGTGAAAATGTGTTGAACGGCAGGCGGGACAGGTCAGATGCGCCTGCGCCGCCTGCTCGATCAGGGCCAGTGTGGCGTCGATCCCCGCAGATGCACTCATCAGTTCCATGGCGGCACTGCGCTGGTGTGGCGACAACTGGGCGAACTGGCTGATAAAAGACTGCCATCGTGACGGGGACATGATGTGCTCCTGACGGTAGATTCAGACCGTTAGACCTGCCCAGTTCAGGCGCGTTCCCCTATTTCTCGCTGACAGAGCCAATTATTTTCAAAATTCATTGAGGGTTTGGTTTTTTGGTTCGGAAACACCTGCAGAACACGCTGTTCTTCAACTGACGCCAAGGAAATCCCGCCATGCCTGCTCTGCCCAATTTGTCCCGCTCCCCCCGTCCGTCGCGTATCGCCCTCGCCATCCAGGTACTGTGCCTGGCCGGCGCCGCCGCGACTATTACGGCCAGCATCGCCCCTGCCGCGCAGGCGCAAACGCAGTCCGCGCGCTCCTACGCAATTGCCGCCGGCTCGCTGGAACGGGCGCTGACCAGCTTTGCCACTGCGGCCGGAGTGGAATTGTCGGTCGACAGCGCGCTATTGCAGGGCAAGAGCAGCGCCGGACTGGCCGGCAGCTATACGGTCAGTGAGGGCTTCGAGGCGCTGTTGCGCGGCCAGAACCTGCAACTGGTGGCGCAGCCGAACGGCAGCTATGCACTCAGGGCCGCAGCACCGGCAGCGGTGGCCGCGGCCAGACCGGCACAGGTGGACGCCACGTTGCCGGCCATTACGATTAGCGCCAGCACCGAGCGCGAAACGGCCACCGGCCCGCTGCGCGGCTATATGGCGCGCCGCGCCACCTCGGCCACCAAGTCCGATACCGCGCTGATTGAAAATCCGCAGTCGGTGTCGGTTGTCACGGCCGATGAAATCAGTGACCGCAATGCCGAGTCGCTTGATGAAACGCTGCGCTACACGGCGGGCGTCACGCCCAACCAGCGCCCGCTGGGCAGCGACGATTCTTCGCTGCTGCGCGGCTTTACGGTGGAAACGGCCGGCCTGCTGCAGGACGGCCTGCGCGTGTCGGGACGCACCTTTGGCGCCGTGATCGAACCGTACGGGCTGGAGCGGCTTGAAGTGCTGCGCGGCCCGGCATCGGTACTGTACGGCCAGATTCCGCCTGGCGGCGTGGTCAATGCCGTCAGCAAGCGCCCGAGCCTGGACGCGGTACGCGAAGTGGGCGTCGAAGTGGGCAGCTACCAGCGCCACCAGGTGAAAGCCGATGTGGGCGGCGCGCTGGACGCTGAAGGCAACTGGACCTGGCGCCTGGTCGGCCTGGGCCGCGAAGCCGATACGCGCCTGGCGCACGACCGCGACAACCGCCTCTACCTGGCACCCTCGCTGACCTGGCAGGCCGGCCCCGGCACGCGCCTGACCCTGCTGGCGCGTCACGAGGAAGACAACCAGCAGTATGCGTTTCCGAACCAGCTGTTCACGCCCGGCGCGCGCGGCCAGGTCGATCCGCGCGTCAACCTGATGGGTTATGACAACCGCTTCAAGCGCCGCAATACCAGCCTGGGCTATGAGTTCGAGCACCGATTCAACGATACCTGGACGCTGCGCCAGAACCTGCGCTATGCGCGCCTGGAAAACGAGCGCACCGATGTGTTTCCGCTGGGCCTGAACGATGACGCCACCGTCGAGCGCTATTTCCGCCCGGTCGATACCGCATCGCGCAGCCTGTTTGCCGACACCCAGCTGCAGGCGCGCTTTGCCACCGGCGCCGTGCAGCATCTGGTGCTGATGGGCGCCGACTACGCCAATATCCGCAACCGCGATGAATATATCTACCGGGTTGGTTTTATCGACCCGCTCGACCTGTACCAGCCGGTCTACCAGCGCCAGGTCAAGTCGCCGTCGGCCAAACCAACCCGCGCAATTGCGCCGTCACGCCAGATGGGACTGTATGCGCAGGACCAGCTCAAGTGGGAGCGCTGGGTCGTCACGGCCGGCCTGCGTCACGACCAGGCGCACCAGTCGCAGCAGACGGTCAACCTGCTGACCGGCGTGCCGCGCAGCGACTACGACCAGTCGCCGTCAGCCACCACCGGGCGCATTGGCGCGGTCTATCTGTTTGACAATGGCTGGGCGCCGTATCTGAGCTACGCCACCTCGTTTTCGCCCGAACTGGGTACCGCAGTCGGTGGCGGCGCCTTGAAGCCGTCGCGCGGCAAGCAGGTCGAAGCGGGCGTGCGCTACGAGCCGGTCGGCCAGCGCGCCAGCTATACGGCAGCCGTGTTCGACCTGGTGCGCAACAACGTGTCCACTTCTGCCATCGGCAACCCCGGCTTCCTGCTGCAAACGGGCCAGGCCAAGTCGCGCGGCGTGGAGCTCGAGGCGCGTCTGGACCTGGCCAGCCGGCTGGCATTGATTGCCCAGTACACCTATCTGGACACCAATATCAACCGCAGCAACAATGGCGACCAGGGCCTGCAGCAGGCCGGTGCACCGCGCCATAGCGCCTCGGCGTGGGCGCGCCAGTCGTTCACGCTGGCCGAAGCGACCCCGGCCTATGCGGCGCTTGGCATGCGTTTCCTGGGCAATATGCGCTCGAACTCGGATGGCGAGAACCTCAATATCCGCAACGGCGGCCTGACGCAGTGGGATGCGGCGCTCGGTTTAAGCCGTGGCCCATGGAACTTCACGCTCAACGTCAACAACGTGCTCAACAAGCAGACCCTGTATGACTGCGGCTACCTGCCGGGCCTGTGCTACCGCAGCGCCGAACGCACGGCCAATCTCAGCGCCATGTACCGCTTCTGATGCGCGCAGTCCTGGCGGCACTGCACCGCTATGCCGGGCTGCTGATGGCGGGCTTTTTGCTCGTTATTGGCCTCACCGGCAGCGTGCTGGCCTGGAGCGACGAGCTGGAAAGCTGGCTGGCGCCACAGGTGTTCCTGGTCACGCCGCCGGCGCCCGGCGCGCCGCTGCAAGACCCGCTGCTGCTGCGCGAGCGCATTGCCAGCCTGTATCCGCAGGCGCAGGTGGTCTATGCGCCGCTCAGCGCACCGGCCGGGCACAGCATGGTGTTCTACCTGCGCCAGTCCGGCAGCACGCCGCTGGCCAATAACGAGGTGTTTGTCGATCCCTACACCGGCAAGGTGCTGGGCCAGCGCCTGTGGGGCGAACTGCGCCAGGGCCGCCTGAACTGGCTGCCCTTTGTCGAGCGCCTTCACGAGGCGTTCGCGCTCGGCGAACCCGGCCTGCTGGTGTTTGGCGTGGTGGCCATCATCTGGACCATCGACTGCTTTGTGGGTGCAGCGCTGACTTTCCCGGCGACGCCGAAGCGGCCCAGGTCCGCCGGCACACCACGTGCCACACCTCGCAAACCTTGGCTGCTGCGCTGGCGCCCTTCCTGGCTGGTGCGCCGCCACGGCGGCAGCTACAAGCTGGTGTACGACCTACACCGTGCCGGCGGCCTGTGGCTATGGGGCATGTTGCTGGTTTTTGCCTGGAGCGGCGTCGCCTTCAACCTGTACAACGTCTATGCGGCCGTGATGCAGCCAATGTTTGCGCATCAACTGAGCGAAGAAAAAGTCCTGCAGCGCCAGCCCACGCCCTTGCCGCACCTGGACTGGCCGGACGCGCTGCACCATGCGCGCACGCAGATGGCGGCACTGGCGCAGCGCGAACACTTCCAGATTCTCGAAGAAAACGCGCTGGCCTACGAAGCATCGCTGGGCGTCTACCGCTACAGCGTGCGCAGCAGCCGCGACGTGCGCGAACACAAGGGCCTGACCACGCTGTTCGTGGACGCCGGCAATGGCCAGCCGATTACCAGCTGGCTACCTACCGGCAAGGCCTCAGGCGACACCATCCGCAGCTGGATCAGCGCCCTGCACATGGCCTCGATGTGGGGCTGGCCATACAAGCTGCTGGTCTGCGCGATCGGGCTGGCCGTCGGCATGCTCAGCGTGACAGGTGTGTTGATATGGCGGCGCAAGCGGCAGGGGCAGCGTCAGGCCAAAGCACGGGCAAGGCCGTTCAAACCCGGCCAGCCCTAAAACGCATGCATCAAGGTCAAGCGCACCGAACGCGGCTCCACAGGATGAAAATGCCGGTCTTCCACTCCACCAGGCGCTTCGCCAGGCAAACGCGAAGCGTAGAAATAGTCAATATCGCTGGCGCGCTTGTCAAACAGGTTGAAGATATCGAATGACAGGCGCGTCTTGCGGTTGAACTGGTAAGCCAGCCGCGCATACGCCAGCGTGGTCGAGGACGAGCGCACGCTATTGTCTTCAGTCAATGGACGCGGCCCGAAATAGCGCAGCTGGAAAGCGCCCGACCACGGCCCCTGGTCGGTCACGGTCACGCCAAACGAGGCCACCTTGTCGATGGCGCCGGGAATAAAGTTGCCGGCCGGATCATTCTCCGTATAGCGCGAGCGCGACGCTGCCAGGTCGAGGTCGAACAGCAGCCACGGCGTGGCGATATAGTGGTTGTTCCATTCGAGGCCATGGCGCCGGCTGGCGCGGCTCGGTTCGGTCTCGCCCGCGTCACCCACGAACAGCAGTTCGGAATCGACATCGAGGCGCCACAGCGCAAGCGAACTTTGCAGGCCGGGCAGCCATTCGGTACGCGCGCCCAGCTCCATGCCGCGCGTGCCCACCAGTGGTGTCACCGGCACCGACTCGCCGCCGTCGGGCAGCCGCGTTTGTGTGGTGCCACGCGCATCATTGCTGTGAAAACCCTTGCCGTAGTTGGCAAACAGCTCGGTCTTGCTCCAGGGGCCGAAGATCAGCGACAGCTTGGGCGAGAAAATGTGGTCATCGGCCTTGCCGCTGTTGCCGTCGATACTGCTTGCAACATTGAAACGGTAGGCGTCGTAACGCAGGCCAGCCACCGAGCGCAGCCACGGCTGCCATTGCAGCGTGCTTTCGCCATACAGCCCCATGCTGCTCTCGCGCACGCGGTCTTCGCGCACCGTGCTCTGGTGCACGCGTTCGACGGTGTTGTACAGGCCCACCGGCGCCAGGCGGTCGAAGCGCGCCTGCACGCCCAGCTTGTTGCGCATCGCCATACCGGCCAGTTCGGTCTGCCAGCTTTCGCTGGCATTGAGACCGGCCACGGTGCGCCGTTCGCTTTGCTGGAACTGGTCGCCAAGGTCGGGGTCGGCCAGGAAATAGGTGAAATTACTGGCCAGATCGAGCGAGGAGCGGATCAGATAGGCATCGAACTCGAACAGCCGGTTGTCGTGGCGCTGGCGCAAGGCATAAGACAGGCTGTAGCGCGCGCTGTCGCCGCCGTCGCTGGCATCTAAAGCGCCATAGCGGCCGATCAGGCCCGACTGCACGGCCCGCAGCGGCACCTGGTCGGTTGCGTTCCAGCTGTTTTTGTAGGCCATGCCCGTGATGCTGTAGCCATTGTCGGCGCTGCCCTGGCTATAGCGCAGCACGGCGCTGTACTTGCGCACGCGCTCGGGACTGTCCCATGGGCCGTTGTTGCGGTTGATCTCCAGCCCGTACAGCAGCGTGCCCTGCATGGCGTCAAAAGAATCGGCCACCACGCCGCGCAAGTAGCCATGCTGGCCCAGCGACACGCTGGCCTGGCCCTGCGCCAGCTTGTCGCCCAGGCGGATGCGGGCGCTGCCGGCCGAGGCAAAGTCGCCTTCGGACGCAAAATACGGTCCCTTCTTGTAATCGATGCGCTGCACCAGCTCGGGGATCAGGAAATTGAGGTCGGTATAGCCCTGGCCATGCGCATGCGTGCGCATATTGACCGGCATGCCGTCGACATAGGTGGCAAAGTCGGTGCCATGATCGAGATTGAAGCCACGCAGAAAGTACTGGTTGGCCTTGCCGTCGCCGCTATGCTGGGTGACTATCAAGCCTGGCACGAATTCCAGCAGCTCGGCCGTGCGCAAGGCGGGCCGGTTGACAATCAGCTCGCTGGTAATGACGCCCTGGCTGGCCGCATCCGAGGTGCCCACCGCATTGTCGTAATGCCCGCTGACGCGCACCGTGCGTTCATCGTCCAACTCGGCAAGTGGCGCTTCGGCTTGCGCCATCACCGGCCCGGCCATCGACACCAGCGCACAAGCGGCCGCCAGTTTGCGTTTTCTCAAGTGCATGGTCTCTCCTGTTTTTATGATGAAGGCACACCAGCCACATCCACATAGCCTGGTCATGCA
Source organism: Janthinobacterium aquaticum (assembly GCF_009208565.1). Taxonomy (GTDB): domain Bacteria; phylum Pseudomonadota; class Gammaproteobacteria; order Burkholderiales; family Burkholderiaceae_D; genus Janthinobacterium. The sequence continues at coordinate 186,315 of NZ_WFLK01000011.1, forward strand.
AACACACGTTCTATCCATGCTTATACGCAAAAAAATGCTGTCTGGATGCAAATAGTTGGATTTTTTTCAAGCGAGGAAACCATGGCCACGCAAACTGGTACCGACAGCTTCCGCACCAGGTTGACCAAACGCCTGCCCGGCCCGGTCAACCAGCGCGATGTGCTGCCGGCCATTTTGCTGAGCATCCTGCTGGCCGGCCTGGTCGCCGTTGCCAGCGGCGCGCTGCTGCCACCCAGATACCAGGCTGTGCCGGCGCTGCTATGGAGCCTGGGCTTTGGCGTCAGCGGCATGCTGCTGGGTTTTCTGTTCGGCATTCCGCGCAGCCTGCCCTCCGATGCCACTGCCACCACCACTGGCGCAGTGCAGCCAGACGGCGCCAGTATTGCTGCGACGGGCGACAAGTCGCTATTGTCCGGCACGCCCGCTCCCATGGAAATCAATTCCAACCTGGTCGAAGTATCAGACTGGCTGACCAAGATTATTGTCGGCGTCGGCCTGATCGAACTGAAAAGCCTGCCGGCAGCCGCGCGCAGCATGACCAGCTTTATCGCCCCCAGCCTGGCCATCGACACCGATACCGCCAGGGCCATTGTCGGCGCCATCATGCTGTTTTTCTCGGTGCATGGTTTCCTGACCGGCTATCTGCTCACGCGCATCTACCTGTCGATTATCATCAAGCGCGCCGACAACCTGGTCAAAAACGAATCGGTGCTGCTCGACAGCGGCAAGGAAATCGAGGTATCGGAACTGAGCCGCCTGCAGCAAAAGTCGCTGGAGGACATGCAGGAAGCGGTCACGCAGATCCTGCTGGCAGAGGGCAATGACGGTGCTAACACCGCTGGCAGCGCCGCCATTGCGTCGCTGGCAGACCAACCATCAAGGCAAAGCCCCATCGACGTGCTGTGGCTGGACGACCACCCGCGCAACAATACCCTGCTCGTCGAGCAACTGGTGCGACAGAATATCCGCGTGGACCTGGCGCAATCGACAGTGCAGGCATTGAGCCTGCTGTCGAAAAAGCCGTATGCGCTATTAATTACCGACATGGCCCGCCTCGAAGGCGGCCAGCGCCGGCCCGACGCCGGCGTGCAAACCGTGCGCGAAGTGCGCCAACTGACCCCTTCCATGCCGATTATCGTCTATTGCAGCAAGGATACAGCCGTGACTTACGGCCAGCAGGCTGAAGCGGCAGGTGCGAACTTTATTACTACCTCGGGTATCAGTTTGCTGGCCAATGTCAGTAAACTGGTGCGGGGACAATTTCACGAATAATTTACACATGCACAGCCGGGCTGATCCACTTTGTTAATTGACTTCATATTGAACTCGACTTTACATGCGGGGGCTATTCGTCGGACTTTTCCTGGCAAGAATGATGCCTCACCCTGTATGATACTAGCAGCCGAAGCACAATCTTTGGTAATTCCGCGCCACCAAATCTTGTAACTCCTGACAACGCCCTCTGACGTCAATTATGAATAAGCGCGAATTTGAACAACTTGTGTCCGTACGGGTCACCGAAGGAAAAACCCTGCTCGATCAGGGGCTGTATCAGGGCGCTTATTATTTGGTTGGGTATGCCGTGGAATGTGCGCTCAAAGCAGTCATTGCGAAAGAAACCAAGCAATACGACTTCCCCGACAAGGCATTTGCAGTAAGGTGCTTTACCCATGATTTAACTGACTTGGTAGGTGTTGCAGGTCTCAAGCAAAGACTAAAGGAACGCGAGGACGCCGATGAAGAATTCAAATTAAACTGGGCTGTGGTGAAGGACTGGTCGGAGCATTACCGGTACGAAACTGCAATTGAGAAGACAAAGGCAAGCGACCTTTATGCAGCTATCACAGACGAACCTTCAGGAATTTTACAATGGTTAAAAGCGTACTGGTGACCGGCGAGTTCACTGAAGTTATGGAAAAAGCGGGCGCAGCGCTGCTGCGTCGGCTCGATACTGGCCGCGCTGATGTAAGGAGTGCATTTTGGTTTTATCTTGCGGATGTAAAAGCCTGGAAATTTGTGATCGCATCCAAAAAAGTAGACTTGGAGGGGCCTCGCGAATTTTATAAACGCATTGTCGAGGCAAACAAAGCTGCAGCGAAAAGTGAACACATTCTTTCTTTGAACGATATTGGTGTCACGAACATGACTAATCCAGTTGTTGTGCTGATAGGCATTGCGGTTAGAACTCCGCCCGGCGAAGTGGGAAGCGTCAGGTTTTCACGAAATACTATCAATGGACACTTCATCGAAGATGCATACATCTATCGATCAAGTACCCGGGAATAAAATATAAATTACACAACGAAGTACTTGTAAGCACCCAGATAATTAAGCGAACAGCGCTGCGGGTGCGCAAGCGTATTGGGCGCAAACACACAGACACAGGTCGTAATCAAGCTGCCCGCTACCTGCGTACGGGCTGCGTCCAGCCAGCTTTCGCCATACGACACGCCGTCAAGCAAGACCTCCAGCGTCTGCGGCGTTTCCACCGTCACACTTTCAATACAGCCCGGCTCGAAATCGGCCAAGCCTGTTTCGAGCATAAACTGCGATGGCACCAGCTCGCCGTCGTCGGTACTGCCTGGCATCAGATAGTGTTGCCAGGCCTGCTCGCTGGTGTAGCGCCCGCAAGACGCAAATACATGCACCAGCGGCATGGTTACAGCCCTTCCATCTTTGCCCGTACCTTGGGCGCCATGGCGGCGTTGGGCGCCAGCTCCAGATAGGTCTTGTAGGCGGCGCGGGCTTTGGCGGTGTCGCCGGCGCGGGCGTAGGCGTCGCCGAGGTTCAGGTAGGCGATCGCGCGCGACGGGTCCATCTTCACGGTGTTTTCAAACCAGCGCGCCGCTTCGCGGTATTTTTCCTGCTTGTAGAACACAAAACCAAGGTTGTTGGCGGCCAGTGCGAAGTCGGGGCGCAGCTTCAGCGCTTCGGTAAATTGCGCTTCGGCCAGGTCGTACTGCTTTTCCTTGTAGTGCTGCAAGCCGCGGTCGTTGGCGCGCTGGGCCATCTGGCGCGTGGTCGATGGCACGGCGCCTGGCGTGACGATCTTCTGCTCCCCGCCCTGCAGGTCTTTTACCGTCACGCTGGCGGCGGCTGGCTTGGCGTCGAGCTTGCTGTTCATGGCGATCGCTTCGGTCGACAGCTGGGTGGTGTCCGGGCTCAGGAACTCGGTTTCGCCCGGCAGCTCGAACACAAAGTCGCCACCTTCCGAGCCTGGCAGGCTGCCAAAGGCTGGCGTCTGGTTCGATACGCTTGAGACCGCTGGCGCCACGTAGGCGGCCAGTTCGGTGGCGGTGATCAGACCGTCGCCATTGAGATCGCCCTTGCCGGCCAGGCCTTGCAGCAGCGTCCAGGTAAATACCGAATGGCCGTTCGGGCCGCCGTCTGCGACCAGTTGGTCGCCACCACCGGCGGTCAGCATCTGGCGGCCGATGCGCTTGGCGTTGTCGCGCAGGAAGGAACTGGAACCGGCGCCACGCGTCAGGCCCAGGCCGCTGTAGCAGGCGTCCATCACGAAAAATGCGTGCTTGGCGGTCAGGCTTTCAGCGATATTCTGGATTTCCGTCATCGGAATGGCGTCGGTGGCAAACTGCGCCGGGTCGGAGTCGACCGGTACGATATAGCCGAGGTCGCGCCCCGAACTCAGTTTCCTCGTGGCGCCGTGGCCGGCAAAGAACACGAAGATGCGGTCGTTCTTCTGCACGCCGCCGTGGGCCAGCTTGTCGTGAAATGCGGCCAGGATATTGTTACGCGTCGCTTCACTGTTTTTCAGCGTCACCACGCGTTCCGGTGCAAAGGCGAACTTTTCTACCAGCGTGTCGCGGATGCTTTGCGCGTCGCGCACGGCGTATTGCAGCTTGGGCCATTTGGCGTAATCGTCGATACCGATCACCACCGCCCAGGAATTGGCGTAGCCGGTGGCAACCGGCATTTTCTCGGGCACAGCCGCTTTCCTGGCGCCCTGGAAGCTGGTGCCGTCCCAGGCGGCAAACTGATAGCCTTCGGCTACCAGCCGGTCGAGAATCGCCGGCAAGGCCTTGACGGTGCGCTCGTGGATATCGTGGAACAGGATAATGCCGCGCCCTGCCTTGTCGACCGAGGCCAGTACGCGGTTGGTAATCGAACTGGGCACCGGGTCGGCCCAGTCGAGTGAGTCGATATTCCACATCACCGAGGTCAGGTGGGCGTCGGCCAGCGCGGCCATGCCTTCGCTGTTGCGCGCGCCATAGGGAAAGCGGAATAGCGGCGCGCGTTCAGGACTAATGGCTTTGAGCAAGGTGTCGGTACCGAGAATTTCACCCTTGAGCTTGTCGCCGGTCTCCTTGGACAGCTGCGCATGGCTGAAACTGTGGTTGCCCACCGCATAACCTTCCTTGATCAGCTTGCGGCTTACTTCCGCGCCGCTGTTGAGCTTGGCGTGCCCGGCCGCATCGAGCGTGCCCAGGTTGCGGCCGACGTTAAAAAACACGGCCGGCACGCCATACTGCTTGAGGATGGCGGTGATTTCTTCGGTATAGCGCTTGTGCGGACCGTCGTCAAAGCTGAGCACGATGGTTTTCTTGGGCAGGCCCAGGCCGAAGATTTCTGCGTTTTCCTTGTCGGCTTCCGGCTTGGGCTCCGGAATGGAACCGGCCGGCGGCGCGGTGTAAGGCAGCACGACGCCGTTGTCCTTGAGTATCTGCTCGCGGTTGTAGAGCTTTTTCAGCTGCGCCACATAGTCGTCCCAGCGCTCGCGCTTGAGCTCGATGGCGCGCTGGCCCAGGTTGCCGAAAATCTGACGGATTTCCTTCTCGTAATTGCGCTCGATCTCGCTCAGGGCGTCGAGGTCTTCCGAGATGCGTTTGTGCAGCTTGATCGCAGGCAAGGATGAATCCTTGGCTACGTCGGCCAGCAGGCCTTGCAGCAGCTCGCGAAACGCCAGGCGGTCGGCGTCATACAGGCTGGCGTCCGACTCGATATAGCTGAGCAGACCGTCCAGCGTATCGAAGCGGCTGGCCTTGGTTGGCACCATCAATTGGTCGAACATCACGTCGATGCGGGCGATGCGTTCCTGGTTTTCATGGAACAGCGCCTGGCCCACCTTGCGTGCCTGTTCGCGAGCGCCTTCGGGCTGGCTCTGCTCGTCGGCCAGCAGCACGATAATCTTGCGGTAATTGGCCAGCAGCTCGCGCAACTGGGCGGCAATGGCTGCAGCCTCTTTGGCATCCTGGGCAGCGGCAATCTCCTGCGCAGACGGCACTGCGGGCGCGCTGCCCGTTGGACGCGACAGGCTATAGACGCCAGCGCCGGCGGCCAGCGCCACCACCACGGTGGCGGCAATCTTGAACGACTTGGAACTCACAAGCATGCTTTCTAAAAATACATTCAACCGTAATTGTAGAGCACGCCCGTCAGGCTTGTCGTTCGATATATTGCTACCCGGCTACAAACTGCTTGCGCAGCCCCTGCCAGCATTCAAAGTAATCGGCCTGCAACAGTTCGGTCTGCAGCGCAAACGGCGTTGGCCGGATGATATTGCGCGTCTCGAACATGAATGCCATGGTGTCGGCCACCTTGACCGGTGTGCCGGTATCGCTGTGCGACGCCTTGTCAAACGTCTGCGCGTCAGGGCCGTGGCCGCTCATGCAGTTGTGCAAGCTGGCGCCACCGGGCACGAAGCCGCCCACCTTGGCGTCGTACACGCCATGCACCAGGCCCATGAACTCGCTGGCCACATTGCGATGGAACCAAGGTGGGCGGAAGGTGTTTTCAGCGGCCAGCCAGCGCGGTGGAAAAATCGCAAAGTCGATGGCGCCGAACAGCGGGTTTTCGCTCGGCGCCTGCAACACCAGGAAGATCGACGGATCGGGATGGTCGTAGCTGATCGAACCGATGGTATTGAAGCGGCGCAAATCGTATTTGTACGGCGCATAGTTGCCGTGCCAGGCGACGACGTCCAGCGGCGAATGGTCGAGCGTGGTCGTCCACAGATGGCCGCCGAATTTGGCCACCAGCTCGCAGTCGCCATCGACATCTTCAAACGCCGCATGAGGTGTCAGAAAGTCGCGTGCATTGGCCAGGCCGTTCGAGCCGATCGGCCCCATATCGGGCAGGCGAAACGCGGCGCCGAAGTTTTCGCAGACGTAGCCGCGCGCCACGCCGTCCGGCAAGCTGACGCGAAAGCGCACGCCGCGCGGGATCACGGCAATTTCCTGCGGTTCGATCTCGATCACGCCCAGCTCGGTGGCGATATGCAGCCGGCCCTGCTGCGGCACGACCAGCCATTCACCGTCGGCCGAATAAAAGCAGCGCTGCATCGGGCAATTGGTGCTGTACACATGGATGGCGCAGCCGTTCATGCTCTCGGCGCTGCCGTTGCCGCCCATAGTGATCAAACCGTCGATCAGGTCCACCACCTGGTTCTCTGCCGGCAGCGGTATCGGATCCCAGCGCAGCTGATTGGGCGGCGTGGGCGGCATGGCGTGAAAGTCGCTGATAATGCGCGAATTGTCCAGCCGCACGAACGGTGGATGCTGGCTGGCGGGACGGATACGGTACAGCCACGAGCGCCGGTTTTGCGCGCGCGGCGCGGTAAAAGCAGTGCCCGACAGCTGTTCGGCGTACAAACCCAGCGGCGCGCGCTGCGGTGAATTCTGGCCTTGTGGCAAGGCGCCTGGGATGGCTTCGGTGGCAAATTCATTGCCGAAGCCGCTTTGGTATCCGCGTGAAGTCAAGCTGCTCAAGGGGTTCATGAGCGCTCCAGGCCATCGGCCGCGTCGCGCAGCAGCGTTTGCACCGTGTCGGCATTGCCGATGGCGCCCATGGCCAAGAGCGCAAAGCGCGCCAGCAGCAGCGGCGCGCGCTGTTCGCCGACGCTGCCCATGGTGTGGCACAGATCGGTGTAGAGATTATCGAGTTCGATATCGGTCATGATGTGGTTCCTTTTTGCTGTTTTAAGCCAGGGGACGAGGACTGGGGTCTGATCGTAGTTGTCGGATTACGCTGCGCTAATCCGACCTACCCGACCTACCCGACCTACGTCAGCGAGGCGGTGATTGCTGCTGCTACCTGCCCGGCTTTGCCCTGCCGCCAGCGCCCCAGCACATGCCCGTCGGGGCGCAGCAGGTACAGCGTGCCTGGCTGCGCGTCGAGCAGCAAGCTTACTTCGCCGCCCTGATCCCAGGCGCACAGCTTGCCGTCGGGGTCGGCCACGCGGGCAGCTACGGCGATGGTGCGCACTGGCCACTGCGCGTCCAGCGCCAGCAATTGGGCCGGCACCTGGCCATCCTCGTTAAACACCAGTACGGAAAAGCGCCCTGCGGCCAGGCGCACTAGGTCGGTCAGGTGGCCCGGCCACTGCACGGCGTGCTCGACCAGCGTCAGCGGACATTCGGGCAGTACCATGCCCGGTGGCGGCCCGGCGGCAAAGCCGCTATCCTGGGCGTTCAGCGGCGAATCAATGTAGGCAATCGCGCTGGTCTGACGCGGGTTGATCAGCGAACGCACCTGGGGGTGCTTGCCGGCCAGGCCCAGCACCGCGGTGCGCATCAGATCAAACGCAAACGTGGGCGGCGCCATGAATTCGGTGCTTTTGGTGCCGTGGCGCAGATTTTCATGGGCGGCAAACACGCGCTCGCTCGAGTAGCTGTCGAGCAGGCTGCCGCCGGCCAGCCCCTTGACGACGTAGGCCAGCTTCCAGGCCAGGTTGTCGGCGTCATCGATGCCGGAATTGGCGCCGCGCACGCCAAAGATCGGCACCAGATGGGCGGCGTCACCGGCAAACAGCACGCGGCCATGGCGGTAGGCGTCCAGCGTCAGCGCATTGGCCTTGTAGATGGTGATCCAGACCGGATGCCAGGGCGCCGTCTCGCCCATCATGGCCAGCAGGCTGTCGACGCGCGGCGCCACGTTTTCCAGCAGCACTGCCGCCTGCGGGTCTTCATCGTCGCGCAGCTGATAGTCGATGCGCCAGATATCGTCGGGCTGCTTGTGCACCAGCACGGTCGAACCGGGGTTCGACGGCGGGTCGAAATACGCCAGGCGCTCGGTCGGACGGTCGCTTTTCAGATGAATATCGACAATCACATAGCGCCCTTCGTAGCTGGTACCCCGCAGTTTCAATCCCAGCGCCTCGCGCACCACGCTGCGCCCGCCATCGGCTGCCACCAGCCAGTCGGCATGCATCTGGTAGGTCTGTTGCGGCGTGGCCAGCGTCAAAGTTGCACCATCGGCATGCAGCTGCACCTCGCTGACGCGCGTCTGCCAGCGGATATCGATCAGGTCGGCATGCTGCTCGGCGGCATCGAGCAGGAATTGTTCGATATGGTACTGCGCCAGATTGACCATCGGCGGCAGCTTCTGGCGCTCGTCCTGCGGCATGCGAAAGTGCAGCACTTCCTGGTCGCGATAGAAGCTGCGCCCGCCAGCCCACGGCAGGCCTTTTTCCAGGAAGCCGTCAAGCGCGCCCAGGCGTTCGATAATTTCCAGGCTGCGCCGCGAAATGCAGATGGCGCGGCTGCCGGTGCAAACGCCATCGTCCGCTTCGATCAGCACCGAGCGCACGCCCTGGCGCGCCAGGCCCAGGGCGGTGGCCAGGCCCACCGGGCCGCCGCCGACGATCACCACGCCGGCGTGCTCCACGCCAGCGGCGCCAGGCTGGCCGGCAGGATAGACTTTCGGCACATGGGGATAAGAAACAAAATCAGGCATCATGTTTATTCCAATCAAAGGTCACTTGTTTTTGGCCGCAGCAATCGGTAGCGTCAGCACAATGCAGGCGCCAGCCACCAGCAGCACGCTGGCATAGATCAGGCCGGTAGCAAAACTGTGGGTCAGGTCTTTCAGCCAGCCGACCACCACCGGGTTCAGGGCCGAGCCGATATTGCCGGTCGCGTTGATGACGGCAATGCCGATGGCGCGCGCACCGAGGCTCAGCGCACGGTCCGGCGTGGTCCAGAAGATCGACATGGCGGTGTAGGCGCCGGTCGAAGCCAGGCACACGCCTGCCAGTTGCACGACCGCATGACCGGACCAGGCTGTCAGCAGCCAGCCACCGGCCGACAGCAGCATCGGCCAGACCAGATGCCAGCGGCGCTCCTGCAACCGGTCGGAACGGCGGCCCCACGCGATCATGCCGATCACCGTGCACACCTGCGGTATGGCCGCCAAGAGGCCGATCTGGGTATTGCTGGCGTTGCCGCTGAAGCTCTTGACGATCAGCGGCGTCCAGACCGCCACCATGGCCAGGGTATTGACCAGGCAAAAGTAGGCGACGCCGAATTTCAGTACGGTGGACGACAGCATTTCGGCCATCACGCTGGTTTTTGGCGTCACCGACGCTGCAGGGGTAACCTGCTCGGCCGCCAGCATGCGCGCCAGCACCTGCTGTTCGAGCTTGCTGAGCCAGCCGGCCTTGTGCGGCGCATCGTCGAGATAGCCAAAGACCACAAAACCCAGCAGCACCGACGGCAGCCCTTCAAGCAGGAACAGCCATTGCCAGCCTTTCAGACCCCAGTGCCCGTCCAGGCCCAGGATCACGCCCGACAGCGCCGAGCCGATGGCGGCCGTGACCGGCATGGCAATCATGAACAGCGCATTGGCGCGCGCCCGGTAGGCGCTGGGAAACCAGTAGGTCAGGTACAGCAGCATGCCCGGCAAAAATCCCGCTTCAGTCACGCCCACCAGAAAGCGCAGCAGGTACAGGCTGGTCGCGCTGCTGGCAAACATGGTGGCTGTCGAGGCCAGCCCCCAGGCAATCATCATGGCGCCGATCCAGCGGCGCGCACCCAGGCGGGCCAGCACGATATTGCTGGGAATGCTGCAGGCGATATAGGCGATATAAAACAACGTGGTGGCAAAGCCGAACTGGGTGCCGGACAGGCCCAGGTCCTGCATCATGGTCAGGCCGGCAAAGCCGATATTGATACGGTCGAGAAAGGAAAATACAAACAGCACGAACAGAAAGCCGAGCAGATGGCGCGATACCTTGCGCATCACCTGCTGTTCGATTTGCACGGTAGCAGCATCGGCGGCGGATGGATGGGTGGCGATGGTCATGCGAGTCTCCAGTGTGATGACCCGGCCATTGATTTTTTTATGGGCCGGAACTGGAAGCCAGTATGCAGACAGTGATGCTGCGGCCTGTCCCCATTTTGGGGACGTTTTGGGTGAAAACTAGGTCGAAGGACGAATGGACGGCGCCAGGCACAGGGCAAACAACTGACGCTGGCTGGAAATGGCCAGGCGCTTGTAGGCGCGCTTCTGGTAGGTGGTGACGCTGGACGGCTGCACGCCCATGGTGTCGGCAATCTCGGCGGCAGTCTTGCCTTCGAGCACGCCGCGCAGCGCATCGAGCTCACGTTTGCTCAGCTCCGGGCACTGCTGGCGCAGCCGCGCCAGCATCATCGGCGCGATACCCAGCGCCTGCTGGCCATTGAGGCTGTAGTGATGGCGTACCGCCTGCGAAAACAGCGGCGACAGCGTTTCGATGGCCGCCACTTCGCCCGGCTGGAACTTGCCCTGGCCGCTGTCGCGGTAAAAATTGACCGACAGCCAGATGTCCTGCGCCGGCTGCATCAGCAACGCCAGCCGGTCCGACACATTCGGTTTCTGGTAACAGGCGGCGCGGTAGCCAGGATGGTCGATCTCATCGCTGGCCTGCTGGTGCAACACCATGGCGGCGCCGTTTTTCGGTTTGCCTTCCGGCGCAATCACGCGCTGGTTGCCATCGAGCGCGTAATAGTGGCGCGCATAGCTGTCGGCGATATCCTGCAGGAAGCGCCCGCCGCGCCGGTCAGCCACGGCCACCGTGCGCGGCCGGTTGCCAAATTCATAGGCAAAGATCGTGCACTGCGCGATTGGCGCGGTGGTGCTGACAGTTTTCAGGATGGCGCCGGCGATCGCATTGACGTCATCCTGGCCGATGGCCGTGACCAGGTCGAGCGCGCGCCCCAGCTCGAGCTGGCTTTCATTGTGCCGCCGCTCGACTTGCCAGTAGCGCATAGGCCCTTCTTTCTTGATGTCGCTAAATTATGCAGATTTCGTCGGATGACGGCCCTTCGTCCCCAACCCGACATACCATTCTTCGGCGTAGGTCGGATTAGCGGCGCACCGCGCCGCGTAATCCGACAACATTGTTAGCGTGAGCAGGTGTTGCCGGATTACCGCAGCACCCAATCCGGGCGCACATAATGGCAGGTATAGCCATGCGGCAGGCGCTGCAGATAGTCCTGGTGCTCGGGTTCGGCTTCCCAGAACGGGCCTACCGGCGCCAGTTCGGTCACCACCTTGCCTGGCCACAGGCCCGAGGCGTCGACGTCGCGGATGGTTTCTTCGGCCACGCGCTGTTGCTCGTCGGTGGTGTAATAGATGGCCGAGCGGTAGCTGGCGCCGCGGTCGTTGCCCTGGCGGTCCACGGTGCTGGGGTCGTGGATCTGGAAGAAAAACTCCAGGATCTTGCGATAGCTGATGACGGCCGGATCGAACACGATTTCAATGCCTTCTGCGTGCGAGCCATGGTTGCGGTAGGTAGCATCGGGTACGTCGCCGCCGGTATAGCCCACGCGAGTGGTTTCCACGCCTGGCATTTTGCGGATCAGTTCCTGCATGCCCCAGAAGCAACCGCCGGCCAGCACTGCCGTTTCAAGATTGTTGTTTGCCATAATTCAAACCTTTCCAAGTTCCGATGGACCTATCTTACCGCGTTGCGCCATTTTCTTCAGGGCGCGCGCACAAGCGTCGCAGCTGGGCCGCCTGGTAGGCGCCGATAGCATCGTTGAACAGCGTGCGGATCAAAGGATCATCGACAATATCGGCTTCCTGCAGCGCGGCCGTGGTTGCCGCATCAAAGTCGATATCGTTGATGCGCATGTACATGGAAGTGAGCGACTCGCCCAGCACCAGCGCTGCATGGCATTTGACCAGCGGCACTTCGGTGCTCCAGCCAGGCGCCTCGTCTGTTTCGGACGCCAGCTCGATCATGTCGCCGTCGATGCGGTAATGCAGCACCGTGGCGGCGCCATCATGGCCGTACAGCGCCAGGCGCCACAGGCGCGGCTGCTGGAAATAACTGTCGTCGGGCAATTCCATGTCGCGGTAGCGCGCAAGCAGGTCGTGACGGCAAAAATCCATCACCAGCACCGTGTCCTCGGCAGTCAAAGGCGCAAAGCGGCGTGCAATCTCGGACGTCGGCGGTGGCGGCGCATCGGGACGGTAGTCAAAATCGACATCCTGCGGCCCTACCGGAATCACCCACGGCAGCGGCGCAGCAGGCGTGACGCCACCGGCGTCCAGCAGGACCGACACCGAAGGATCGAGGCGCATGATACTGGAGGCCGGCAGCGCCGCACCGATTTCCTCGGCAAAGCGCGCATAGGTAATCGGGAACATGGCGTGGTTGTACCAGGACCAGTCTTCCTGCACGAACTGGCAGGAGCTGGGCACGAGAAAGCGCGGCGCCAGCGCCTGCAGCTGTTCGATCCAGTCATCGGGCAAGGCCACCTCACCCTTGGCGGCCATGCGCGGCGCAATCACGGCCAGCTCGCGCATGGTCTGGAATGGCCACAGCACCATGTCCCACGGGGCAAAGGCGGCCAGCTGGTTCAAGGTCTCGGGGCCGATCCAGGAGTCGACCACGTTGAGCACATTCAAGCCCCCTGCCCGCACCTGGAACAGCGAATCGACATCGTCGTCGAGTGCGCGGCGCGGAATGACTTCGATGCTGCCCACCTGCACCGGTATATCGACCTGCAAACGCGTTACCTGCTCGAAGCCCAGCTGGCGCAGCATGTCGAACAGTTCGTCAAACACGCAGTACAGATAGATCGGCGTGGCACGGTGCAGGCAATCGAGGCTGTCGAGCGACAAATGATCGTCATGCAGGTGTGAGATAAACACCGCATCGAAGCGCAGCGCGCGCACCGCGTCCAGATCGAACCGCACGCTGGGGAAAGCGTGGCAGTTGCGGCTGAACGGGTTTTCCACCACCGGGTCGAACGCAATGGTGGTGCCGGCATGCTCGAACACATAGCCGGCATGCAGGATGCGTGAAATCTTCAAAGACATACTCAATTACGGTTGTTCAGCACATCCATCGCAAAGTACGTAAAGATCATGTCAGCACCGGCGCGCTTGATGGCGCCCAGCGTTTCCTGCACCACGCGGCGCTCGTCGATGGCGCCGGCCAGCGCGGCGAACTTGATCATCGCGTATTCGCCGCTGACCTGGTAGGCGCCTATCGGCAGGCGCGACGCTTCGCGCAGGTCGCGGATCACGTCCAAATAGGCGCCGGCCGGCTTGACCATCAGCGCATCGGCGCCTTCGGCTTCATCCAGCAGCGACTCGCGGATCGCTTCGCGGCGGTTCATCGGGTCCATCTGGTAGGTCTTGCGGTCGCCCTTCAAGGTGCTGCCGGCCGCATCGCGGAACGGACCGTACAGGCCGGAAGCAAACTTGGTCGAATAGGCAAATACCGGCTTGTCATGAAAACCGGCGGCGTCGAGCGCGGCGCGAATCGCGGCCACCTGGCCGTCCATCGCGGCCGATGGCGCGATGATATCGGCGCCGGCCTGGGCGGCGATTACCGCCTGCTTGCCCAGGTTGGCCACCGTCAGGTCGTTGTCGACCGTGTCGCCATGCAAAATGCCGCAGTGGCCGTGATCGGTGTATTCGCAAAAACACGTGTCCGACATCACCACCATCTCCGGCACGGCGTCCTTGATAATGCGCGACATGCGCGCCACCAGGCCGTCCGGGTTCAGGGTATCGCTGCCGTGGCCGTCCTTGTGATGCGAAATGCCGAAGGTCATCACCGAGCGCAGGCCGGCGCGCGCATAGCGCTCCACTTCCTGCGCCAGCTTCGCTTCCGGGATGCGGCGCACGCCAGGCATGGAGGCAATTTCCACGAAGTCGCTGGTGCCTTCGTCAACGAAGATCGGCAGTACCAGGTCTTGCGGCAGGATTTCGGTTTCGCGGAACAGTTCGCGCAGTTGCGGGGTGGCGCGCAGGCGGCGCATGCGCGCGTTGGGGAAAGATGCAGACATGTGGAAGCTGACTTGAGGTTATCGATGCCCGCAAGTATACGCCCATCGTGCCATTTGCGTGAAGCCGCCTGCCAAAAAGCCCTGCCTGGTCAAGAAACCGGCGCCAGCTGCCTGGCGTGCGTAGACGGCAGCAGTAGGCGGGTGGCTGATCAGCGCATCGGCCTGGCGCCGCAGGTCGGTCATTGCCTGTGCCAGCATGGCGCCGCGCCGGCGTGCTTCGGCGCGCTTTTTAGACGGCGTAGCATCGAGTGCGGGCACGGTGTACGGCGCGCATGGCAGGCGATAATTGCCGTCGCTGCCAGGCAGCGCCTGCAGCTCCTGCCAGGTCAGGTCGTAGTCGGCCGAGATCTGGCTGCGCCGGCTCTGATTGAGTGCGATGCGGTTGGCGTTGCTGACCAGTTCAAGCTGGCGGCAGCCAAAGAAGTCGCCCAGCTCGCGCACCGCCGCCACCATCAGGCTTTTCGGCCGGCAGCCATGCAGCGCGCGCGTGGCTTCTCGCACCAGCTGCGCACCGGCCGGCGAACGCAGGCCCTGCAGCGCGCCCAGCTGCACACTGGCGCCGGCCGGATGCGGCAGGAACAGAAAACTGGCCAGGTACAGCGGCGCCCCATTGCGCGTCAGGTGCAGGCACAACTCGCCTTCGCGGTAGCTGTCGTCGATGGCGGTGAGTTGCAAACGATAGGTGGCGCCATCCTTGCCTGCAATGCTTGCCAGCACCAGCGGGCGGCGCGCCGTATATTCGACCAGCGGGCGCGCGCCGGCATGCCATAAAAACGTGTAATGCCCCTGCAGCAGCGATACGCGCTGGGCGCAGCCGGGGCCACGCCGTGCATAGGGTCGGTAGATTTTATAGAGCAGGCAGGGATGAGCCTCTGCCAATGCGGCCAGGCCGGGCGTGGCCGCAATAAAGCCGTGCCAGCGGGCCCGCTGGCGCGGAAAAACCAGGGCGCCCAGCAGGGCTTTCAGACGGTGGCCGTCACGCAGCGATGGAACGGGGGCGATCGGCGCCAGGCCGGCAATATGTGTACTCATCGTGCGGTTCTTCAGCGGTCATCTGTCTCATCACGGCTGGCGCCGTGCACCGCTCGCATCTGGCGGCTGCACGATGGCAGCCGCGCTGTGGCGAGTAGCAGGCATGATAGCGGCGAAGAAAAGCGGCGGGGGTTACAGCTTGGTAATGTGTACCGCTGCAGCAACTCAAGACTCAGGACTCAGGACGCCAGCCGCAGCCGCAGCCGCAAACCCGGCGCCGCATCCTCGATTTCCAGGCTGCCACCGTGCAGCGCTGCAATCGCCGCCACGATCGACAGCCCGAGCCCGTTGCCCGGCAGGTGGCGGCTCTTGTCGAGCCGGTAGAAACGCTGCGTCAGCTTGGGCAGTTCTGCAGCCGGCACGCCGGGGCCGTTATCGCGCACCGCCACCCACGGCCCCTGGGCGTCGTGGCCAGCCGACACCTCGACAGTGGCGCCATGGCCGCCATACTTGATGGCGTTGTCGACCAGGCTGGCCAGCGCCGTGGCCATCAGGTTGCGGTCGCCGCGCGCCGGCACCTCGGCGCCATACATCTGCACCAGCAGCACGCTCTGCTCGTCGGCCGTGGCCTCGTACATCTCGACGATGTCGGCGCCGATCTGCTGCAGGTCGATATTGTCGGTATATTCAGGCCGCATGCCCGATTCGGCCGCCGCGATCTGCAGCAGCTTGTCGAACACGCGCGTGAGGTCGTCGATATCGGCAATCGCCGCCTGCGCCACCTCGGCGTAGCTCTCGGCCGTTTGCGGCGGCGGCAAACGCAAGGCGCCATCGAGCTTGTTGCGTACACGGCCCAGCGGCGTGCGCAGGTCGTGCGCAATCGCGTTCGAGACATGGCGCACCCCTTCCATCAGCTGTTCGATGCGGTCGAGCATGCGGTTGATATCGCGGCTGAGCAGGCCGAATTCATCGTCGCTGGTGACCGGGATACGCTGCGACAGGTCGCCCGCCTCGATCTGCGCCGCCGTGCGGCGGATCTTGCACAGGCGCGCTTCGAGCTGGCGCCCGACCAGCCAGGCGCCGGCCACCATCAGCAGCAGCGCCACCAGGCCGCCGTAGGCCAGCGAACGCAGTACCAGCGTGCGGATCGAATTGCTCTCCAACATGGCGCGCCCCACATACAGGCGCGCGCCGCCGATCATGTCGCGAATCAGCAGTCGCGCCGGCACGCGGTGGCCTTCGCGCGTGACATGCACGTGCAGCAGCTTGCCCACCGGGCTGCCCTCGGGCCACATCGACAGATTGCCCGAAACATGGCGCCCCTGCGCGTCCACCAGCAGGAAAATCTCGGTATCGCTATCGGTACGATCGGTCAGCAGGTGCGCAATTTCAGCCGAGATGCGCACGCTGTCGCCGTCCTGGTACATGGCAGCCAGGCGCTCGGACAGCTCCGTGAGCTTGCGGTCGACGGTACGATCAAGCACGCCGATGGTGCCAAAATAGAATACCGCACCGACAATCGCAATCGACAGCGCCAGCAGCAGGCCATAGCCCAATGCCAGGCGCGCCGCAATCGATCTGGGCAAGAGCCGTTCAGCCATGCTGGGCGTTGTCCAGCACATCGAGCGTATAGCCGACGCCGCGCACGGTATGGATCAGCGGCGGCGAAAACTCCTTGTCGATCTTGGTGCGCAGGCGCGACACCTGCACATCGATCACATTGGTCTGCGGGTCGAAATGGTAGTCCCACACTGCTTCGAGCAGCATGGCGCGCGTGACCGACTGGCCCTGGTGGCGCATCAGGTATTCGAGCAGGCGAAATTCGCGCGGCTGCAGCGCAATCTGGCGGTTGGCGCGCATCACGCGCATGGTGCGCATGTCGAGCACCAGGTCGGCCACCTGCAGTTGGGTCGCGTCGGGCGCTGGCGCGGCGCGGCGCAGCAGCGCCTCCAGGCGTGCCAGCAATTCGTCGATGGCAAACGGCTTGGACAGATAATCGTCGCCGCCGCTGCGCAAGCCGCGCACGCGCTCGTCCACGCTCGACAGCGCCGACAGCACCAGCACCGGCGTATTGCGACCCATGCCGCGCAGGCGCGCCACGATGGCCAGGCCGTCGATCTCGCCCGGCAGCAGTCGGTCCAGCACCAGCGCATCCCATTGCTCGCCGCAGGCCAGGCGCATGCCATCGATGCCATTGTCGCAGGCCGTCACATCGTGGCCGGCGGCGCGCAGGCCTGCGCAAATATAACGGGAAGTATCGGCTTCGTCTTCAATGACCAGGCAGCGCACGGGGGTTCCTTGTAAATCAGTTTATTAAAGTAGTCTGCAGGCGCAGCATACAAAGAGTCTGCAGTCGCAGCATACGCCAGCGGCGCGCAGCATGCCAGTGCCGCCTTGCGGTCGCCGGCGTGTTTTCTGACGCGATTGATGATTAACGCACCAGCACGGTTTTGGTGCACAGCCGGGCAAAGAAACTGCCTCATCTTGCATGATCGACAGCACACGCGCACAACGGCGCCATCGTGCGCCCGGCGCTGCGATGCAGCCTCAGGTACAATGTCGCTTCAAATTTGATAGCCGCGCCTGGCGCGCAGCGTCCACGACCCTCTTTATTGCCATGAAATCGACTTCCTCACTCGCAATCGCGCTGGCCCTGGCCATCACGCATGGCGGCGCCATTGCCAAAGACACCAAACAAAGCCTGCTGTTCGATGAAATCCCGATCGGCAGCTGGAGCACCTCGGCCGAACTGGGCGCCATCACCACCTCGGGCAATACGGTCGGCACCTCGGTCACGGGCAAGATCGATGCGCGCCAGGAGCTTGACGACTGGAGTAACCAGTACATCTTCAGTGGCTACTTCAAGGAAGACGAGACCACCGACGACGACGGCCACAAGGTGCGCGAACGCTCGGCCGAACGCTTTTCCGCCTCCGCCAAGGCCGCCTACAAGCTGATGGCCGACAATGAAAAGCTGTTCGTGCTGGCCTCGCACGTCAACGACCGCTTCGGCGCCTACACCAAATACAGCACGCTGGCCGTCGGTCACAGCTCGCGCTGGTACCAGTCCGACGACAAGAGCGTCGACGTGGAAGTCGGTCCCGGCTACTTCAGCGGCACCAACGAAGATGGCGTCTCCGAGCATGGCCTGACCATCCGCGGTGCGGCCGCCATGAAATGGAAAGTCAGCCAGTCGGCCATGTTCACGCAGACCGTCAGCGTCGAACGCGGCACCTCGAACACCCACTCGATCGCCGAATCGGCGCTCAGCGCCAAGATCAACGGCACCATGCAGATGAAAGCAGCCTTCAGCGCCCGCAACGACACGCGCGTGCCCGACGATAAAAAAAATACCGATACGCAGACGTCGCTGACGCTGGTGTATTCGTTTTAAACGCTGGCCGCGCGTAGGTCGGATTAGGCCCTGCAGGGGCCGTAATCCGACAACATTGTTGGCGTCAACGGCGTTGTCGGATTACGGCCTTGCGGCCTAATCCGACCTACGTTTTTCCCGATATCAGGGTTCGCGCCACTGCTCCTTGATCTCCAGCATCGCCGGCAAATTGGCGATGAATAGTTCCAGCAGTTGCGGGTCGAAGTGCTTGCCGCTGTCGCGGCGCATGGCCTCGATGGCTTCTTCCACGGTCCAGGCGCGCTTGTAGGGGCGCACGCTGGTGAGCGCGTCAAACACGTCGGCAATCGCCACGATGCGTCCTTCGTGCGGGATTTCCTCGCCTTTCAAGCCTTTCGGGTAGCCGCTGCCGTCCCATTTTTCATGGTGCGTCAGGGCGATCATGCGCGCCATCTTCAGCAGGCCGCTGGCATGCTCGCCGATAATGGCCGCGCCGATTTCGGCATGGCTGCGCATGACGTTCCACTCTGCTTCATCGAGCTTGCCCGGCTTTTGCAAGATGGCGTCGGGGATGCCGATCTTGCCCACGTCGTGCATCGGCGCCGCATTGAGCAGGTCTTCGGCCTGCCCTTCGCTGTAGCCGGCCGCCAGCGCCAGCTGGCGCGCGTAATAGCTCATGCGGATTACGTGCATGCCGGTTTCATTGTCCTTGTACTCGGCCGCCTGGCCCAGCGTCTGGATCACCTGCAGGCGCGAACGGCGCAGTTCGGCCGCGTCCACCAGCGACAGGTGGGTGCGCACGCGCGCACGCACGATGGGCGGGCTGACCGGCTTGGTGATGTAGTCGACGGCGCCCACATCGAAGCCTTCGGCTTCGTCCTTCACATCGGCCAGCGCAGTGACAAAAATCACCGGCACCGGCGCCGTATGCGGCAAGGCCTTGAGCTTGCGACAGACATCGTAGCCGGTCATGGCCGGCATCATGATGTCGAGCAGAATCAGGTCCACGCTGTGGTTCTGCGCCAGCTCCAGCGCCTTCTCGCCATCCTTGGCGTACAGCAGGCGATAGTCGTCCTGCAGGATCTGGCGCAGCACCTGCAGATTGGTTGCTTCATCGTCGACCAGCAACAGGGTCGGTTCTTGTTCAGGCAGTTTCATCGTCATCCGGTCAAGCTAGGCGTTCAGGCTGGCGTACGCAGCCAGTCCTGCAACTGGCGCAGCACATCGCTGGCGCGCGAAAATTCAAAATCGTCCACGGCGCCGGCCAGCGCCTGCAGCAGTGGCTGCTGGCCATGCGGCGCCAGCATGGCGGTAATCTGCTGCAGCAGGGCTTCATCGAGCTGGCCGCTATCCAGGCAGATGATCGCCTGGGTCAGCATGGCGTCGACGGCAGCGTGATCCAGCGGTTCGACGACAAGCGGCGTCATCACCGTTTCAGGCTGCACGCCTTCCTTCACTTCGCTGGCCAGCGCGGCAAACGCGGCGGCCAGCTGGGCCAGCAGCGGCGCCACCGGCTGGTCGCGTGCGATGGCCTGTTCGATGCGCGCCAGCAGGCTTTCCAGCGGCACCAGGCACATATTGGCGGCAGCGCCTTTCAGGCGATGCAGCAGATGGCCCGCCACGCTGGCGGCGCCACGCTCGATCTCGCCGGCCAGCAGCTTGGCGCTGTCGGTATTCGATTGGGCGAAACGGGTAATCGCGCGCGCCAGCGCCTCGCGCGAACCCCACAGCGCCACGCCGCGCTGCCAGTCAACCTGGCTGGCGCCAAAGCCGGCCAGCGCGGCCTGCTCGATATTGCCGGCAACGGCAATATCGAGCAGGCGCGCAATTTCCGCCGTCAGCTTGTGCATTTCCAGCGGCTTGGAGGCAAAACCATTCATGCCGGCCGCTTGCGCGGCGCGCCGGTCCTGTTCCAGCACGCTGGCGGTCAGCGCGATAATCGGCGTCGGCTGCAGGCTCTGCTCGCGCTCGTGCAGGCGGATCAGGCGCGCCGCCTCCAGGCCGTCCATGCGCGGCATCTGCACATCCATCAGCACGATATCGTAGCTGCCGTTGCGGAACTCGCGCACGGCGCTCTCGCCGTCGCTAGCGGTAATGACCTGGTGCCCGGCCGCCCCAAGGCTGATCAAAAGCAGTTCGACGTTCTGCGGCACATCGTCGGCCGCCAGGATGCGCAGCGGCGGCAAGGCCACCACCGGTACCTCGCCGCGCCGCTGCACGCTCTTGCCGGCGGCCAGCGGCAGCAGCACATGAAACACGCTGCCCACGCCGAGCGTGCTTTCCACGGTAATCGTGCCGCCCATCAGTTCGACCAGCTGGCGCGAAATCGTGGTGCCCAGGCCGGTGCCGCCAAAGCGGCGGCTCATCGAGGAGTCGGCCTGGGTAAATGGTGCAAAAATCTTGTCCAGGCGGTCGGCAGGAATGCCGATGCCGGTGTCGTGCACGGCGATATGCACCAGCGCGCCCTGCATGCTGACAGCCACGCGCACGTGGCCCACTTCCGTGAATTTGACGGCATTGCCGATCAGGTTGGTCAGCACCTGCTGCACCCGGCGCGCGTCGCCGAGGAAGAACTGGCCCATGCCCGGATCGATGTCGACCTGCAGCGACAGGCCGCGCGTGTGGGCCGTGATACGCAGCGAGGCGGCCACATGGTCGATCAGGTCCGGCAGCGAAAAGTCCACCAGTTCCAGTTCGGTCGCGCCTTTTTCCAGCTTGGCCGTATCGAGGATATCGTTGAGCAGCTCGAGCAGCGAGCGCGCCGACTGGCGCACCGTGCCCAAGTGGCGCCGCTGCAGCGTATCGAGGCTGGTGCCGAGCAGCACTTCCGTAAAGCCGATAATCGCGTTCATCGGCGTGCGGATCTCGTGGCTCATATTGGCCAGGAAACTGGTCTTCGATTCGGCCGCCAGTTCGGCGCGGTCCTTGGCTGCGCGCAGGCTTTCCTGCATCGCGCGCCGGCCACTGACGTCGGTGGCGAACTTGACCACCTTGAACGGCTTGCGGTCGGTATTGAAAATCGGGTTATACGACGCCTGTATCCAGATCTGCTTGCCATCCTTGCCGATACGCTTGTATTCGGAGGCGTCGAACTCACCCTTGCCCAGGCGTGTCCAGAACTGCTGGTACTGCGGCGAACGCACATACTCGGGCTCGCAGAACATGCTGTGATGCAGTCCCTGCACTTCGTCGAGGCGATAGCCGACCAGGTCGAGGAAGTTCTGGTTGGCGTCCAGGATATAGCCCTGCAAGTCGAATTCCACCACCGCCAGCGCGCGCGAGATGGCCGTGACCTTGCCCTCGTATTCGGCATTGCGCAATTCGCTTTCGGTGATATCGAGGATCACGCCGTCGATCCAGCGCACCACGCCGTCGTTGTCGAGCACCGGTCCACTGCTTTCACGCACCCAGCGTTCGCGCCCGTCGCGGTGCAAAATGCGGTAGACGTTCTCGAAGTCGCGCTTCTCGCCAGCGGCTTGTACGCAGGTGTCGTCGACACGCTGGCGATCGTCGGCATGCACCAGGTCGCGCATATTGACGCGGCCTTCGATAAAGTCCTGCGGCATCCAGCCGGTCAGGTTGTACACGGCGTCGCTGATAAAGATCATGTGCCAGTGCGGCCCGAAGCTGCGGTGGAAGGATACGCCAGGAATATTGCGGATCAGCGTGCGGTACTGGCGTTCGCTGTCTTTCAGCGCCTGCTCCATGTTGCGCGACGAGCGCATGTCGGTAACAAAGGCCACGAACAGCGGCTGGCCCGGCGTGTCGATCTTGCCGATCGCCAGGCGGATCGGCAGGATGCTGCCGTCGATATGGCGCCCGTCGACCTCGCGCCCGCTGTCGAGGATACGCGCAGTACCGCCCACCAGATAGTCGCGCAGATAGCCCTGGTAGCGGGCCGCATCGTCCTGCTGCAACAGAATATTGGCGTCGCGCCCGATAATGTCGGCTTCGCCCCAGCCGAACAGCGCTTCGGCGGCCGGGTTGAAGGAGCGCACCTTGCCGTCGCCATCGATGGTGATCAGGCCGTCGGCCGCCGTATCGACAATCGCGCGCAGGCGCGACTCGTTGGCGTTGGCATGGCGCAGCAGCTGGCGATAGCGCAACAGGCCGTTGGCCGCCGCCACGAACACCGTCAGGCTGACCGTAATCAGAGCCACCGCCAGCGCCACGAACGAAGCCTGTACCGTAAACATATTGTTGCCGGCGCTGGGTATGCCGGCAAAGCGGGCCGCCAGCATGCCGGTGTAATGCATGCCCGAGATGGCCAGGCCCATCACCACGCTGCTGGCCAGCAGCGCTGTCATTGGGCGCAAATGCAGCACGCGCAGGCCAAAGCGTATCCACAAGGCCAGCATGGCCATCACCACCGCCACCACGATCGACAACGCGAACAGCCACGGATCGTAGCTGAGCATGAGCGACGTTTCCATCGCCGCCATGCCGCTGTAGTGCATCGAGCCGATACCCGCCCCGACCAGTACGCCCCCCGACAGCAACTGCACAAACGATATCTTCGGACGCGCCAGCAGGTTCAGCGCCACCCAGGAAGCGCCCATGCCCGGCAGCATCGACAGTAGCGTCAGGCGTGGATCGAAAGTGACGCGCGTGCACAGGTCAAAGGCCAGCATGCCGATGAAATGCATCGACCAGATGCCGCCGCCGAGCGCAATGGCGCCGGTGACGATGGCGGTCTGGCGCTGCAGCCAATGGTCGCTGCTGCGCGCCATGCCGGCGATCTGCAGCGCCATGAACGAGGCAAAGATGGAAATGGCGATGGAAAACACCACCAGCATGCCGTCGTACGTACCGTACTGATAAGGCATGGAAGGCGGCGCCGCACTGAACATTGAACTAAACATACGGTCCTGGATGCAAGGTGATAAGCATAGCGTCAAACTGCAAAAGCGCGCCGCCAGCATGATCAAGCTGACAACACAGAAAAAATAACAACGGGAAATTTCGGCCTGGTGACGACTTGGTCATCACGCCCGCGCCAACCGCGCGGAAGACGGTGCTTTTCAACGATGGGGAAAAGCGGAAGTGCGTGCAACTCTGGAGCGGGACAGTGGCAGCCAGCGCGACGACGATTTTTCTAAAGACGTCCGATTATAGTTGCTTTTGGAAAATAGTGGTAAAACATCGGCAAGACAGTAATCTTCCTTGCAATAGTTCGCTGCTTTAATGCAACAATTGGTGATTATTTACTATTCACCAACCAAGCTGCACGGATCTGCTCGGGCCGCTGATCGGGCGCGCCGTAGCGATGCTCGACCGGCACGCCGGCCTGTGCGCACTGTGCCGCCAGCGCCTGAGCCAACTGCTGCAGCGACCAGCGCTGCGCCCATTGCAAATCCATGCCCACCACGCGGATCAGCGGCAAGCCAGGCACGCTGGTCACCAGACGCAACTCAAGCCGCGCCAGCGGACCGCTGCCCTTGTACACCCGCTGCGCGCCTGGATGGCGAATCAGCTCGAGCCGCAGTAGTTCGCTTGCCTCGATGCGGACGCTGCGCCCGCAACCGGGCAACCGGCGCGCCTGACGCTGCAGCAGCAGTCCGCGCCGGTCAAGCGCCACATGAAACGCCAGCCCAGGCGCCGGCCAGGCAAACAGCAGCACGATCCACGCCGCCATCACCGGCACGCACAGCAGCACGGCAGTACCGGCATACGACACATCGCGCCAGACTGCCTGCACCACCATCAGCAGGATCAGAACCAGGCCGCCAGAGAGCAGCACGCGCGAGCGCACCGGCGCCAGGCGCGCGCGCCAGACGGCGTCCACGCGCGCGTCGTCGGCCAGCTCAAAGCTGATCCATTCGGCGCGCGCCTTCAATTGAACCATCGTGCCAGATGCATCTCGCCGCCCCATAAAAAAGCCGCCAGTGTAGCAAAAGCCCCAGCCTGTAACGCTTGACGGGTGTAACGGTACCTACATCCTGTAGGACAGCGAAACCAGCACGCTGCGCGGCGCGCCGTAGCGCTCCAAGCCGCCCGACCAGCTGTAGCCGAGCGCCTGGTAGTAGCGACGATCGAGCAGGTTGTCGATATTGAGGCGCAGCTGCAGCTGCTCGCTGATGCGGTAGCCGGCATTGAGCCCGACGACCGCATACGTGCCCTGGCTGGTGTCATAACCGGCCTCGCGCCGATACATGCGATCCTGCGCCATCACCGAGGCGCCCACGTTCCAGCGCGCCAGGCTGCCGTCGAGCTGGACATTGGTATGGAGCTTGAACAGTTGTTTCGGCTCGTCGGTGGCGATGCGCTGGCCGATATTGCTGGCCACACCGTCTTTGGTGTACTTGGCCAGCACATAGGTGTAGCCGCCGGCAATCTGCCAGCCTGGCAGGGGCGAGCCGGCAATTTGCAGATCGACGCCGTCGCTGCGCACCTCGCCGGCGGCGCGCGCGCAATACAGGCCGCCGCCGCTCGGGCAATGCTGTTCGTCCTGCATGGCGCGGTTGCTCTGCGTAATGCGAAACAGCGCGGCGCTGGCATTGAGCGCGCCGCCGAAATACTCGCCCTTCAGCCCAGCCTCGACATTGCTGCCCTTCAAAGGCGGCAACGTATTGCCGGTAAAGTCCATGCTGCTTTGCGGCTCGAATATCTGGGTTGCACTGACATAGGCGGAGTGGCGCTTGTCGATATCGACCACCAGCCCCGCATACGGCGTGACCTTCGCGCTTTCATCGAGGCTGCGGCGCCAGGTGGCGGCCGTTTCATACCAGCCCGTCACATCCTGCGCGTACCAGCCCAGGCGCGCGCCCAGCACCAGCCGCACCGGGTCGGCCAGGCTGAAGTTGCCTGCCGCGTACAATCCCTTCTCGCGCGTCTTGCGGCCCCAGTTGTACGGTTCGACCGGCCCGCTGTGCATGCGGTAGGCGTATGGATTCCAGTTGCGAATATCGACCACGCGGGTGGTGTCGCCTTCCCAGCTCTGGCCGGCAACCGAACTGTCGTCACGGTAGCTGGCGCCGACTATCACGTCATGCTGGCGGCCGAACCAGTTGACCGGACCGCTGAGGCGCAAGTCCGCCACCTGTTGCTTGGTGCCATAACGCCAGCCCGTTTCGCTCTGGCTCAGCAGAAAATCCTGGCCCTCTATACGGCCATTGGTGGTATTGCGCGTGTCCGAGTCGGCCTTGACATGGGTGGCGGCAAAGCGGGCGCGCCAGCCGCCGCCGAACTGGTGCTCGATATCGGCAAACAGCACATCGTTGTCGCGGTCCTGAAAGGAATCGGCATTGTTGAGAAAAGTTGAGCGCGGCAGGTTCATGTGGCGCCCGTCGGCATAAGTGGGCAAGCCGATAAACATGCCGTTGGTGCGCGTACGCTGGCGCGAAAAGCCGACGGCGGCCGTGGTGCCGGGTGCCAGGTCGGCTTCGACGATGCCATAGACAGTGTCGTTCTGGTGGTTGACCACATCGACGAAGCTGTCGCTGTCGCGCCAGCTCGCTGCCACGCGGCCGCGCACGCTGCCCGAGGCATTCAAGGCATTGCTGGCGTCGAGCGTCAGCTGACGATCGTTCCAGCTGCCCAGGCTGGCCGAGACATTGAGCAGCGGCGTGGCGGTGGGACGCTTCCTGATCATATTGATGCTGCCCGACGGCGCACCGGCGCCTTCGAGCAGGCCGGTGGCGCCGCGCACCACCTCGACCCGGTCGAACATCACCATATCGGCCGAGACATTGCGCTCGTTAAAGCCGGTGACATCGAGCGGCAGGCCGTCGACATTGACATGGCTGAGCGCAAAGCCGCGCGCGTAATACGTGGTTTCCTGGTCGGAGACACCCTGGCGCTTGCCATAAATGCCGGGCGTGGCCAGCGCCACGTCCTGCAGCGTGGTGAGGTTGAAGTCGTCCATCTGCTGGCGGCCGATCACGCTGACCGACTGCGGCGTATGGCGCTGCGACAGATCGAGGCCGGTGGCCGACCTGAGCTTGCGCGCCGTATAGGCACCGGTGCCTTCGCTGTTGCGCTCGGCTTCGGCATTGATGGTGACCGCCGGCATGGTCGCTTCGCCCGCCTGCGCGGACGCTTTGCGCACCAGGAAATTGCCGTTGCCGCCATCGACCGCTTCGAGTCCGCTGCCGGCCAGCAGCAGTTGCAACCCTTGGTAAGACGAGTGACGGCCTTGCAGCCCCGGCGTGCGCAGGCCGGCCAGTTGCACCGCCTGCATGGAAATATTCACGCCGGCATGCACCGCAAAACTGGACAACGCCGTCTGCAGGTCGCCGGCAGCAATCTGGAAGTCGCGCGTGGCGCTCGCTTGCGCGCTTTGCGCCATGGCCGGCGGCGCGATGGCGGCCGCGCCGCCCAATAACAGCAGCAGCGCAGTGCGCACGGCAAAAGTAGTTGGATGCAGCGCCAGCAGCGCTGCCGGAGTGCGGTGAAACAAAGCCATGGTGGTCCTTTCTGGTCGATAGAATGTGCTTCTATCTGATATGACGGACAAGGCGCACAAAAGGGACAAACCAGGAAACGGGATTCATACCGGCTCTATACTGACCCAGTAACGCGTGCTGAGCCGCACACGCACCGGCAGCGACATCTGCAGCAACTGCAAGATGCGATCGGTATCGTTCAGCTGGAAGATGCCGTCGACGGCCAGTTGCGCCACGCCCGGGTGACAGCGCACGACGCCCTGGCGGTAGCGCGCCAGTTGTGCGGCCACCTGCCCCAGCGGCGTGCGCCGGGCAACGAGCAGGCCGTCGCGCCAGGCGTCGGCATCCGGTGCAAGCGGCATAGCGGGGTCTGGCGCATGCTCGTCAAAGCTCAGTTGCCAGCCCTGGCGCAGCACACTGGCAGCACCCTGCGCTTTGACTGGCGTGATTTCCACTGCGCCATCGCTGACCGCCACATGGGTACGCGGCGAGAGCAGCGCCTCGTCCTGGCGTACCGTAAAGCGCGTGCCGATGGCGCGCACGCTGCCGTTGCTGCTGCGAATAATCAACGGCGGCGAAAGAGCGGGGTCAGCGCCGGCGGGCTTGGCCCCGGTCTGCACATGCACCTCCCCCGCATGCAAGGTCACCAGCCGCGCCGTGCTGTCAAACGCCACATCGATGGCGGTGGCGGTATTGAGCACCAGCTGGGTGCCATCGGGCAGCACCAGGTGCCGGATTTCACCGGTCGCGGTGCGCGTTTGCGCCCGAAACGCCTGCCACGGCGCCGAGCGGCTGGCCAGCCACAGCGGCGTGACGCCGGCAATCAGCAGCGCCAGGCGCTTGATGGCGACGCGCCGCTGGCGCACTGGCGCGGCATCGCCGGCCGGAGCGCGCAGCGCAGGCGGCACCATCGCCAGCGTGCGGCAGACCAGTTCGGCCCGCGCCCAGGCCGCCGCGTGGGCCGGGTCGCTGGCGCGCCAGGCCTCGAAAGCCCGCTGTTCGGCGCTGCCTGGCAGCACTTCGTGCAGGCGCACCAGCCACTGCGCCGCCTCGCGCGCGGCGCGCGGATCGATGGTTGTGTTCACAGGATCAGCAGGATGCATTGTTCGAACGCCTGCACCAGATAGCGCTTGACGGTGCGCTCGCTGACGTCCAGCCGCGCCGCGATCTCGGCATACGGCAATTCGTCGATATGCGCCATCAGGAAGGCACTGCGCACCGCGCAAGGCAGGCCGGCCAGCATGGCATCGAGCCGCTGCAGCGTTTCAAGGATCAGCAGGCGCTCTTCGGGCGACTGCACCAGCAGTTCGGGTTGCTGCGCCAGCACTTCCAGCCAGGCGTGTTCCAGCGACAGGCGCCGGTAATGGTCGATCAGCAGGCGCTGCGCCACGGTGGTGAGGTAGGCGCGTGGCGTCTGCAATGGCGTGGCGGGCGCGCGCGGCGCGGCCAGCAGGCGCACAAAGGTGTCCTGCGCCAGGTCTGCGGCCTGCTCGGCGCATTGCAGCTTGCCGCGCAGCCAACGCTTGAGCCAGCCATGGTGCTCGCTGTATAGGCCGGCCAGTCCGGCAAGGCTGTCGCTTGACTGCGCAATGTTCAAAAGCTGCTCCGCTGCGCCCCAGGCGACATGATGGATAAGCACGGCAGAATCGCCGCTCTTAATTGAGAATAATTCTCATTATATCAATCATGGCCTGGCGGGGCCAGCAAAGCTTGCAGACTTGCGACAGTGATACCGTCAGGACATCACCTTATCCGGCGTCATCGGCGTATCGCGTACGCGCTTGCCGGTGGCGTGATAAATCGCGTTGGAAATGGCCGCCGCCACGCCCACGATACCGATCTCGCCCACGCCCTTGGCACCCAGGCGGCTGACAATGCGGTCGTCTTCCTGCACGAAGATCACGTCGATATCGTGGATATCGGCATTGACCGCCACATGGTATTCCGACAGGTTGTGGTTCATGAAGCGCCCCATGCGGTGGTCCATATAGGTTTCTTCATGCAGCGCCTGGCTGATGCCCCATACCACCGCGCCGCTGACCTGGCTGGCGGCCGTCTTGGTATTGATGATGCGCCCGGCCGCCACCGCACTGACCACGCGCGTCACGCGCACGGTGCCGAACTCCTCGTCCACACGCACTTCGCAAAACACAGCCGAATGCACGGCGCGCACATATTTTTTCTGCTTGAGCACATTGGGCAGCAGCAGGTATTTTTCCTCGACCGATGCCTTGTCCTCAAGCCGCAGCAGTTCGGTCAGGGAAATGGCGCAGCTGTGGTCGCGCCGCAGCCGTATCGTCCCTTCCACAAACTCCACATCGGCAAAGCGCGCATGGGGAAACGGCGAGCGGTCCAGGTGTTTGGCCAGCTTGTAGAGCCGCTTTTTCAGTTTTTCGCAGGCGCCCTGCACGGCCGAGCCGACCGTGGCCACATGCGACGAGCCGCCTTCGATCGGCGCCACCGGCAGCGTCGAGTCGCCAAGCTGGAACGCCACCTGTTCAAGCGGCAGGCCCAGTTCTTCGGCCGCGATGGTGGCCATCACGGTATAGGTGCCGGTGCCGATATCGGTGGCCGCGCTGCTGACCACCAGCCGGCCATCGGCATGCAGCACGGCGCTGGCGCGTGCAAACATCTGCATGGCATCCCAGATGCCGGTCGCCATACCCCAGCCGACCCACTCGCTGCCTTCCTTGCGGCTGCGCGGCGCCAGCGGGCGCTGGTCCCAGCCGAAACGCTCGGCGCCCTGCGCATAGCAGGCGCGCAGCTCCTTGGTCGAATAGGGCAGGTCATCCATCGGGTTCGACTCGGCGTAGTTCTTCAGCCGCAGTGCCAGCGGGTCGATGCCGATTTCATACGACAATTCATCCATCGCCACTTCCAGCGCATGCACGCCATGCGCGGCGCCGGGCGCGCGCATGTCCATCGGCGTGAACTGATCCAGATCCACCAGTTGATAGCCTAGCCGGATATTGTCGCAGGTATAAAGCTGGCCGGACCAGTTGACCACCACTTCCACATAATCTTCAAAGCGCGACGTTTCGGCGCGCGCCTCGTGCCAGATCGCCTGCAGCTGCCCATCGCGGTTGGCGGCCAGCTTGATGCGCTGCCATGTTTCAGGCCGGTGACCAAAGGTAAACATCTGCTGGCGGCTCAACACCACGCGCACCGACCGCTTGAGCTTGAGCGCCGCCATCACGGCCAGCGGCAGCTGGTACTGCGGACGCAGTCCGGAACCGAAGGCGCCGCCCACATAGGGATTGCGCACCGTCACCCTGGACTTGGACAGGCCGAATACGCGCGACACATACCAGCGGCTGTTCTGCGAGCTTTGCGTCTTGTCGTAGATGGTCAGATGGCCGTCTTCGCCGCGAATCACGGTCGAGGCAAACAGCTCCATCGGATTGTGGTGTTCCACGCCGCTGTAATACTGGCCGTCGATCCTGCATTCGGCTGCCTGCCAGGCCTGCTCGGCATGGCCTTTTTCATCGGGCGGCGGCGAGAAACCGGCCTTGATGCCTTTCGGTGCATGCGGCCGGTCGAGGAAGCTGAGCAGGCCCGTTTCATGCGGTTGCGCCTCGTACTCGATACGCACCAGCGCTGCCGCATGGCGCGCCGCCTCGAACGTTTCAGCCACCACCAGCGCCACCGGCTGGCCGTTGTAGACGATCTGCTCGTCGTACAGGGGCCGGAACGGCGCGCCACCGGGCGCTGTCATGTCCTTGTAGAACAGGTCGAAGCTGCGCATTTTGGGACGGTTCTGATAGGTCATGACGTCCACCACGCCGGCCTGCGCCAATGCTGCGCTGGTGTCGATGGCCACGATGCGTCCGCGCGCAATCGTGCTGTTGACCACCACGCCGTGCAGCAGATCTTCGGTAAGGAACTCCGCCGTATAACGCGCCGCGCCGGTGACCTTGTCGCGGCCATCGACGCGCGAGACCGGCGTGCCGGTCCTGACATAGCCGGCGCCCGGGTCGGCCACCGGCGTGCGCAGTTCTGGTATCAGTTCGCTCATGCCGCTCCCCTTGTCATCACGGTGCCATTGGTGTGGCCGGTATTGTTGTAAGTGCCCGCCACGGCCATATTGAGCGCACGCACGATGGCGCGGCGCGCCATGGTGATCTTGAAGTCATTGCCGCCCTGCCCTTGCGCGCCTTCCAGCAGACGATCGGCAAAGGCTGCAAAGCGGCCCGCATCGGGTGCGCCATGCAGCAGCGGCTCGGCTGCCGGCACGCGCCACGGCTTGTGCGCCACGCCGCCGAGCGCCACACGCGCTTCGCGAATCGCACCGTCTTCGCCGATATCGAGCATGGCTGCCACCGACACCAGCGCAAACGCATACGAGGCGCGCTCGCGCAGCTTGAGGTAAATGCTATGGCCGGCAAACTGGCCGGCCGGCGGCAGGCTGATGCTGGTAATCAGTTCGTCCGGCGCCAGATTGGTGTCAATTTCCGGCGTGTCGCCGGGCAGCCGGTGAAAGTCGGCAAACGCGATCTGACGCTCGCCGCGCTGCGACGCCACCTGCACCGTTGCCTCCAATGCGGCCAGCGCCACGCACATGTCGGATGGATGGGTAGCGATACAGGCGCTGCTCGCACCCAGGATCGCATGCTGGCGCGACAGGCCGCCAATCGCCGGGCAGCCCGTGCCCGGTTCGCGCTTGTTGCACGGCACTTCAGCATCGTAGAAATAATGACAGCGCGTGCGCTGCAGCAGGTTGCCGCCATTGCTGGCCATATTGCGTATCTGTGGAGACGCGCCAGCCAGGATCGCGGCACTCAGCAAGGGATAGCGCTCGAGCACCAGCGGATGGTAGGCGGTGGCCGCATTGCGCGCCAGCGCGCCCAGCGCCAGCCCGCCGTCTGCTTGCTCTTCGATGACGTCCAGCGGCAGGCGGTTGATATCGACCAGCCGCTGCGGCAGCATCACGCGCTCTTTCATCAGGTCGATCAGATTGGTGCCGCCGGCAACAAAGCGCGCACCTTCGGCGCGGATCTGCTCGAGCGCGGCAGCCTGGTCGAACGGCACCACAAACGATAGCGGATTCATGCCGGCACCGTACCGATACGCGCACCGGCGTGATCGTCCTTGTCGTGGTGATTGGTCTCGTCGGGCAGCTTCATCACCTCGGCCATGGCCGCCACGATTTGCGGATAGGCGCCGCAGCGGCATACATTGCCGCTCATCAGTTCGCGCACCTGCGCGCGGTCTTGTGCCTGGCCCTCGTTGATCAGGCCCACGCCAGAACACAGCTGGCCCGGGGTGCAGTAGCCGCATTGAAACGCGTCGTGTCGGACAAACGCCTGCTGCAGCGGATGCAGCGCATTGCCGTCCGCCAGTCCTTCGACGGTAGTAATGCTGCGCCCGTCCTGCATCAGCGCCAGCGTCAGGCAGGAATTGATGCGCTTGCCGTCAACGAGCACCGTGCAGGCGCCGCACTGACCCTGGTCGCAGCCCTTCTTGGTGCCGGTCAGCGCCAGCCGGTCACGCAGCAGGTCAAGCAGGCTGACCCAGGCTTCGACATGCAACTGGTGCTGTTCGCCATTGACGCGCAGGCTGAGCGGATAAACAGGAACAGCAGGCGCCGCGGGCGCTCGGCCGGCGGCGGAAGTGGTAATACGGGTATCCATGGCCAACCCTTCAAAAACGTGGGGAATGCATGGATACTAAGATTGCAGAAACAGTACGACTATGCGCTGTCGCACATAAGGGCAAATGGGTCAGTTGATGCTGTCGGCCAGCGCCGCCTGTACCAGTTGCTCCATATCAGGCCCGGCGGCCTCACAATTGGCCAGCTGGATAATCGACATACGGCTTTGCGGCAGCCGTACTATCAAGGTACCGAAGCCCCACAGGCCGCCGCCATGAAACACCACGTCCTGCCCTGCCCTTTGCACGATTTCCAGCCCAAAACGGTAGTCGCGCACGGTGCCGTCCAGCAGTGGCGACGGCTGCAACAGCGCATGCAGCAGGCTGGCCGGATCGGCCCATTGCCGATGCCACTCGACTTCCCAGCGCACCAGCTCGGCCGCGCTGCCATAAATACCGCCATCGCCCACCGTATTGGCATTGCCCAGATGCTGGCGCCAGCCGAACGGACGTCCGGCATCGGCGTCATAGCTGGTGACACGGTGCGGTATCAGATTGAGCCGGTCGTCGTCGTAGCCGAGCTTGTGCATGCCCAGCGGCTCGAACAACTTCTCTCTGGCATAGCGCGCCAGCGGCATGCCAGACAGTCGTTCGACCAACGCGGCCAGCAATATGTAATTGCTGTTGCTGTAGCGGTATGCACTCGACGTCGCACACTCGACCGTATCGAGCCTGCCGATCAACTCCAGAATCAGCGCATTATTGAAATAGTCCGATTCATGCCGTCCCAGCTGCGCCTGCAGAAACGCAAAATAGTCGGGTATGCCGCTGGTATGGTTGAGCAGGCTGCGCAAAGGAAAAGCCTGCTCGAATTTTGCCAGCTCAGGCAGATACGCGCAAACATCATCATCGAGCCCGATACGCCCCTCGCGCACCAGCATCAGCATGCAAGCAGCCGTAAATT
This sequence comes from Janthinobacterium aquaticum, assembly GCF_009208565.1. GTDB lineage: Bacteria > Pseudomonadota > Gammaproteobacteria > Burkholderiales > Burkholderiaceae_D > Janthinobacterium. The sequence goes on from NZ_WFLK01000011.1 coordinate 219,597, forward strand.
GTTTTGATTCCGATGCCAGGTAATAGGCCGAGTCGCGTGACAAAGGCACCTGCAGTTCCAGCGACGCCATGCCGTGGTGGATATCGAAAACAAGCTGGCCATTGCAGACCATGGCCGCACTGAAGCCGGGGCCTTGCTGTGGCAGGCTGGCACGCAACTTCTGAAAATATTCCTGTAAATGCAGCACGGCGCCTGCCTGTCGATTTGGTAAAACGCTTATTTTAAGGGTTTTCATTGAAGCGATAAACGCAAGACTGAATTCAAGGCGCGCAGTTTTCTGCTTTATCGCAAGGCGAACCTGCCAACCTGAAAAGATAGCGCGTTCCTTGCTGGCCAGCGCCAGCCATGGCTCCGGTCACGCACGTGGTGTTGCAGAGCAGCTGCCCTCGCAGTGCAACATGCATTTCCCTCCTGCTTGGCGCGGCCATGCATTAGAATCAGCGACCTTAGCCAGCAAAAACAGGAACACAGAATATGACGGCAATCGGCAGTACCGAACCACAAGAGCTCAAGCGCGGCCTTAAAAGCCGGCATATCCAGCTGATCGCCCTGGGCGGCGCCATCGGCACCGGTCTGTTTCTCGGCATTGCGCAGACCATCAAGATGGCCGGCCCATCGGTGCTGCTGGGCTACGGCATCGCCGGCGTGATCGCTTTCCTGATCATGCGCCAGCTCGGTGAAATGGTGGTCGACGAGCCGGTGGCCGGCTCGTTCAGCTACTTTGCCGACAAATACTGCGGCCACCTGCCGGGCTTTTTGTCGGGCTGGAATTACTGGGTGCTGTATGTACTGGTCAGCATGGCCGAGCTGACGGCGGTCGGCATCTATGTGCAGTACTGGTGGCCGGGCGTGCCGACCTGGGTCTCGGCGCTGGTGTTCTTTGCCGCGATTAACGCCATCAGCCTGCTCAACGTCAAGGCCTTCGGTGAAATGGAATTCTGGTTCTCGCTGATCAAGGTCGTCGCCATTATCGGCATGATCGTGTTTGGCGCTTATTTGCTGGCCTCCGGCAACGCGGGCCCGCAGGCCTCGGTGGCCAATCTGTGGCAGCACGGCGGCTTCTTCCCGAACGGCTGGCAAGGGCTGGTGATGGCCATGGCCGTGATCATGTTCTCGTTTGGCGGCCTGGAGCTGATCGGCATCACGGCGGCCGAAGCCGACGATCCTTCGACCACCATCCCACGCGCCACCAACCAGGCCATCTACCGCATCCTGATTTTTTATATCGGTGCGCTGGGCATTTTGCTGTCCCTGTATCCATGGCAGAACGTGGTGACCGGCGGCAGCCCGTTTGTGCTGATCTTCCATGCGCTCGACAGCAACCTGGTGGCTACGGCGCTCAACGTGGTGGTGCTGACGGCAGCGCTGTCGGTCTACAACAGTGGCGTCTATTCGAATACCCGCATGCTGTTCGGCCTGGCCAAACAGGGCAATGCGCCGCGCGCGTTGCTGCACCTGAACCGGCGCGGCGTGCCGCTGGTCGCGCTGGGCGTGTCGGCGCTGGCGACCGGCATCTGCGTGGTGGTCAACTACCTGATGCCGGGCGAGGCGTTTGAAATGCTGATGGGGCTGGTGGTATCGGCCCTGATCATCAACTGGGGCATGATCAGCTGGATTCACCTGCGCTTTCGCGCCCAGAAACAAAGCGAAGGCAAGGTTACGCTGTTCCAGAGCCTGGGCTACCCGTTGACCAACTACCTGTGCCTGGCCTTCCTGGCCAGCGTGCTGGTGGTGATGTTCATGACGCCGGGCTTGCGCCTGTCGGTCTATCTGATACCCGTCTGGCTGGGTGTGCTGTTTGTCGGCTACCGTATCAGACAAGGCCGGGCAAGCCGGCAATCGAGTCACTAAGCTCGCAGCCTGCCATATTTGCAACCGGGCGGTTGCCTGCTATAAACCGCTCTCGCGCACCAGCACGCCGGCTGCCTTGCGCCCAGCGCTCCACAGCATGCTGCTGCGCTCGCCCTCTATGTGCGCCACAACCGGCGCCATGCTGCCAGTACCGCCCTGGTCGAGCCGCAAGGTAACGCGGTACAGGGCTTCGTTGGCCAGCGACTCGCCTTGCCGCCCCGCACGCGCGGCGATCGGGCCGCCGTGGACTGACGACAGCATGGATTCAGGCAAGGCGCGGCTGGCCGTGCTGTCGATGCCGATCACGGTCGCCTCCATTGCCTTGCCATCGTGGCGGCGCTCGATCAGGCGCGCAAGCGCGCCCGGCCTGACGCGGCCGATATCGGATTCATGCACATACACCTGGGCCAGTGCCGCGCTGGAATCGACCACCCTGCCCAGCACATGGCTGCGGCTGACCCAGGCGCCGGGATACAGACCGGGATCGAGGTCGCGCACCACGCCGTCATGCGGCGCGATGACCGTCAGGCGCCCGGCTTCCGCGCTCTGCGCAGCATATTCAGCGCGCGCTGCCGCCAGTTCCTGCTCCAGTACGCGCGAACGCTCATACAACTCGGGGCTGTCGATGGCGCCGTTAAGGCGCAGCACCAGACCATCGATACGGCTTTGCAGCTGCACCAGCTGGCTGCTGACAGCCGGTGCGGTCAGCACGAACAGCGGCTGGCCGCTTCTGACTTGCTGCCCTTCTCTGACCAGCACCTGTTCCACCCGCGCCGGCATCGGCGGGAACAGCTGGCTGTGCTTGCCAGCCTGCCAGTAGCCGTCGGCCACCACATCGGAGCGCCAGGGCACTGCCAGTAACAGCACCAAACCGGACAGGACCAGCGCACTGCGCGCGGCATTGCCTGACCAGCGGCTGCGCAATTGCCACCAAGCGCGCAGTTCATTGCACATCGGGCGCAGCACGAACCAGCTTATTTCCACAGCAAACAAAATCACTCCCATCACTTTGAAGAAGAAGAAATACACGGCGGCGGCAATGCCGGTAAACATGATCAGCCGGTACAGCCAGGTGGCATAGGCATACAGCGTCAGCCCGTGCGTGCGCGATGCCAGTTGCGGATCGGGAAACGCCGACTGCACGCCCAGCACCGTCTTGCGCAGGCGCCAGCGGGCGATGGCAAAGCTGCGCTCGGACAAATTGGGTATGTCGAGCAGATCCATCAGCAGGTAATAGCCGTCAAAGCGCATGAAAGGATTGAGATTGATCGCCAGCGTACTGACCCAGGTAACAGCGGCCAGGATATACATGGCGCTCTTGAAGCCGCCGTCGGGCGCCACGCTCCACAGCAGCGCAGCAATCCCGGCCAGTATCAGTTCGGCCACCACGCCCGCGCCGCCAATGGCCAGCCGGGCGCGCCGCGAGGTCAGCTTCCATGCCTCCGAAGTATCGGTATAGAGCAGCGGCCACATCATCATCAGCGCCACGCCCATGGCGGGCACCCGCACACCGTAGTATTTGCAGGTATAAGCATGGGCCAGCTCATGCAGCATCTTGGCCGCGCCCAATGCCAGGCCATAATACAAGGCGCCCTGCCATGAAAAGAAATACAGAAAAGTGCTGGTAAAGGCAGGCCACTGATCCAGTACGCGCCATACGCCCAGCAGTGACAGCAGCGCGCAGGTCGCAAAAAACGCCGGGCGGAATAGTAGCAGCACCCAGCGGCTGGTACGATCAAGAAAGGCATTGGGCCGCACCAGCGGCACGCGGAAAAACAAATAGTGGTGCAGCAGCCACGTCAGCGCCGAAGGCTGGCGGCTGGCAGCGACCTTGTGCAACTGGGCGCGCAGCTGTGCGGCATCGGCGCGCAGCAATTCATTCGCCTGCAGGAAGCGCTGCACATCGAGCACATCTTCCGGTTCGGGCGCCAGCGCCGTCGCATTTGCTACCGCCTCGCACAGTTCGCCGGCCCGCATGGTGCCGCGCCAGCGCGACAGCAACTCGAATTCCAGCCAGCCGATACGAAAAAAACGGTTGCGTGCCGCGTCATAGATATGCCAGTGCGGTGCGCCATCCAGGCCGGGCGGTGCTGGCTGCAGGGCAAGATCTTCGCGCAAAGGCGCCAGGCGCTCTTCGGCAGGTTCAGGCGTGACGGTGGAAGCCGCTTGCGCCAGCGTCAGGTGCTCTGCCAGGCTCATGGCTGCGGCCGCATCGGCGATGAAATGGAATGGCGCATCGCATACACCGGAGTGCACTCAATACCCGGTTGAACCGGCTGGACTGTCACTGAATTGCTCAAAATATCACCACTCATAGCGCGTTTTAGCCTAGCGTTTTACGCAGCATGCGTCGTTTCGTCAAGATAATAATTTTGTAAAAAAAACTTGCTCAGATACACTATTAATATGCAGCAACAGCTACAATTTATAACCGAAAAAATTATTAAATTAAATATTTTATTTTAATTGAGATAATAGGAAATATTACCAGATAAGCATTATTTTTAATTCGATCAGTTTTTATATCGGCCTTTCACTTTTTTGATATTCCGCGCCAGCTGCCTTCTCCGAACAGGGCAACATCATGGCAAACCAGGAAACCAGCGATGACTTCACGTGACAACCGCAGCAATGCCTCCCCCATGAACGCCGCGCCATCGAACGCCGTTTCCTTGCCATCGGGCCCAAAACGGACTAAGGGCTTGCGTCCGTCAAGCAGCCTGCTGGCGCTGGAAACACGCATCGTGTTTGACGGCGCCGTGCATGCTGCGCTTGCGGAGCCACACGATGCCGGCGCCGGCATCATGCACAAGGCCGTTGCTGCGGCAGCAGCCGAGGTGGTCCGCGCGCCGGCACCGCTGCATGCACCAGAGCGCACGGCGACGCCGGATCGGCTGGCAAGCGAAGCCGCCGTGACAGCAGCGGCGCCAACGACCATCGTCTTTATCGACGCCTCGGTACAGAATTCGCAATCGCTGCTGGCCGGCCTGAAACCGGGTGTTGAAGTCATCATGCTCGACAGGAACAGCGACGGCGTGCAGCAAATCGCCGACGCCCTGAAAGGCCGCCACGGCCTCGACAGCATCCAGATTCTGTCGGAAGGCAACAACGGCCGGATCCTGCTGGGATCGGCAACCCTGGCCGACAGCAATATCGACACCTACCGGGCGGCACTGGCCGGCTGGGGCGGCGCACTGCGCGCCGGCGGCGATATTTTGTTGTTTGGCTGCAACGTCGCCAACACCGCCACCGGCGACCACTTCGTCAACCGCCTGGCCGAGCTGACCGGCGCCGACGTCGCCGCCTCCACCGACGCCACCGGCGCCGCCGCGCTGGGCGGCAACTGGACGCTGGAAAAACACACGGGCAACATCGAGGCAGAGAAGGCCCTGGGCGAGCGTGCCATGGCCGACTACGACGGCCTGCTCATTACCGGCAACGGCACCGCCGATGGCACCTATGATTTTGGTGGCACCCTGAGCGCAGAACTGAGCGCTCCTAACACCGGCTTCAAGAAGCTCGCTGACAAGATGCTGGTCAGCAGCTTCCTGGCGCAATCGGGTACCTCGCTGTTTCCGCAGACCGGTACTTTTCCCCTTGGCGGTACCATCACGGCCGAGTTCAAGGGCGAGGGCACGGTGATGAAGTCGTTCACCTTCCAGGATTTTTCGATCAGTGCCCAAGGCGGCACCAATGGCCGCATAATCGATGAGCTGCGACTGGTCGTGAAAGATGCCAGCGGCAACGTCTTGCTCGACAAGGCGATGACTGAATCGACCAAGAATCTGAACAAGACAGCAACCACGCTCAGCTCGCTGATTAACGGTGGCGTCGAATGGAATGTGGCCAATGCCGCCTCGATCTCTATTACGGCCAGCTTTGTCGCGAGTACGGCCTCCGTCGGCGGCTACAACGGCGCCACGCCAGCCAACTTCAACTTCCTGTCGATCAAAATGGCCGGCATCTCCAGCTCGGCGGGCGGGACACCATCAAATGTTGCACCCACCTTTGTCGGCACCAACACGGCGCTGCCGGCAGTACAAAACGGCGCCACCATTGACGTCAAGTCCGTGCTGCACGCCAGCGACAGCGACAGCGGCCAGACCCTGAGCTGGACCCAGTCCACCGGGCCATCGAACGGCACGGTGAACTTCAGCGCCGCCACCGGCGCCTCGGGCAGCACCGACATCACGCCGGGCGGCACCATCACCTACACGCCGAACGCCGGCTACGCCGGCACCGACACCTTCACGGTCCAGGTCAGCGACGGTACCACCACCGCCACCCGCACCGTCACCGTCAACGTCGCGCCTACCACCGCCGGCACGCCCGACCTCGCCGCCGCTTCGGATTCCGGCAGCAGCCAGACCGACAATCGTACCAATGCCGCCAGCCTGACCTTTTCCGGCACCAGCGCCGCCGGCGACAGCACCAGCTCCGTCCAGGTATTCCTCGACGCCAATAACAACGGCGTCTATGACAGCGGCGAAGCCACTGCTTCGGCCACCGTCTCGAATGGCAACTGGACCGTCAGCAACCTGTCCACCACGGGCCTGGCCGATGGCACTTACACGGCGTATGCGATCGTCACGTCGGCCATCGGCGCTGTCAAGAGCACTGTCAGTTCCGGTCTGTCCGTCATCATCGACAAGACCGCGCCCGGTACGCCGACCAACGCCAACGCCTTGCTCTCCGCTTCCGACAGCGGCAGCTCGAATTCGGACGGCATCACCAGGATCACCAATCCAACCATTCGTGTCAGCCTGGCCGGTACCAACGCGGTGGCGGGCGACACGGCCGAGCTGCTGCTGGGCGGCGCCGCGCTGGCCACACCGGCCACCGCGACGGTGAGCGCCACCGATATCAGCAACGGCTATATCGACGTCACCTTTGCCAGCGGCACGCTGGGCGCTGATGGCAGCAAGACCGTCACCGCCCGTGTGACCGACGTGGCCGGCAACGTCGGCAGCGCCGGCGGCAGCGTCAGCTTCACGCTCGACACGACCGCGCCGGGCGCGCCAAGCACGGCACTCGTGCTCACCGCCGCCACCGACAGCGGCAGCTTGGCCACCGACGGGCGCACCAACAACACCAGTCCAACGTTCCAGGTGAGCCTGGCCGGCACCAACGCCGTGGCCGGCGACACCATCGAGCTGCTGCTGAGCGGCGCCGCGCTGGGCACGCCGGTACTGGCGACGCTGACCACCAGCGACATTACCCGGGGCACGATCGACCTGAGCCTGGGCAGCAACACGCTGGGCGCTGATGGCAGCAAGACCGTCACCGCCCGCGTCATCGACGTGGCCGGCAACATCGGCACGGCCGGCGGCGCCGCCACCATCGTGCTCGATACCACGGCACCGGGCGCCCCCGCCTCTATCGCATTGAGCGCCGGCTCCGACAGCGGCAGTTCGAACAGCGACGGCATCACCAATGTCACCACCCCGGTCATGCGCGTGTCGCTGACCGGCACCAACGCGGCGGCCAACGACACCATCGAGCTGCTGCTGGGCGGCGCCGCCATGGCCACCCCGGTACGCGGCACCGTCAGCGCCACCGATGTCAGCAATGGCTACATCGACGTGACGATCACCAGCGGCAACCTGGGCAGCGACGGCGTAAAGACGATTACCGCGCGCCTGACCGACGTGGCCGGCAACACCGGCAGCGCCGGCGGCTCGGTGAGCTTCACGCTCGACACCACCGCCAACGCTACGCCCGGCACCCCGGTATTGAGCGCCGCCTCCGACAGCGGCAGGTCCAGTACGGACCGCATCACCCGTATCAACACCCCGACCATCACCGGCACGACCGTGGCGGACAGCACCGTCACCTTGTATGACACCAACGGTAGCACCGTGCTGGGCACGGCGGTGGCCAACAGCAGCGGCGCCTGGAGCATCACCACCACCACGCTCGCCGACGGCGTGCACCAGCTGCGCGCCCGTTCGACCGACGCGGCCGGCAACATCAGCCTTTCCTCCAGCACCCTGATGGTCACCATCGATACCACCGCGCCGGGCAAGCCGGGCGTGCCCACCCTCGACGCCAACAGCGACACCGGCAGCTCGACCTCGGACCGCGTCACCAGCGATAACACCCCCACCATCAGGGGCTCGGCGGAAAACCTCTCGACCGTTACCCTGTACGACAGCGACGGCACCACCGTGCTGGGCACCGCGAACGTCAGCAGCGGTACCTGGGTCGTCACCAGCAGCGCCCTGGCCGACGGCGTCCACAACCTGACGGTGAAATCGACCGATGCCGCCGGCAATACCAGTCCCGCGTCGAACGCACTGCAAATTACCATCGCCACCGTCGGTGTGCCTCCCACCGGGCTGGCGCTGGCCGCAAGCTCCGACAGCGGTCTGTCAAGCGCGGACGGCATCACCAGCGTCACCATGCCCACCGTCACCGGCAGCGCGATGGCCAACAGCCTCGTCACCCTGTACGACAGCGACGGCACCACCGTGCTGGGCACGGCCACCGCCACCGGCGGCACCTGGAGCATCACCCCTACCGTCGCGCTGAGCGAGGGCCAGCACACGCTGACGGCCAAGGCGTTCGACGTGGTGGGCAACACCAGCGCCGCCTCCAGCGCGCTGACCATCACTATCGACACCACCGCGCCCGGCACGCCGACCAGTCCGCTGGCACTGGCAACCGGTTCCGACAGCGGCAGCTCGAGCACCGACAACCTCACCCGTATCGACAATCCGACGGTGCGCCTGAGCCTGGCAGGCACCAGTGCCGTGGCGGGCGACCGGGCCGAACTGCTGTTGGCTGGCAATGCCCTGGGCACGCCCGCGCGCGCCACCTTGAGCGCGCAGGACATCAGCAACGGCTACGTTGACCTGGTCGTGACGGCGGGCGACCTGGGCGCCGATGGCAGCAAGACCTTCACCGCCCACGTCACCGATGCGGCCGGCAATGTCGGCACCGCCGGCGGCGCGCTCACCATCACGCTCGACACCTCGGCGCCGGCAGCGCCAAGCGCACCGGTACTCGCTGCGGCCAGCGACAACGGCAGCTCGAACACCGACGGCATTACCAGCGTCACCACGCCTACCGTCACCGGCACTGCCGAAGCAGGCAGTACCGTCACGCTGTACGATACCGACGGCACCACCGTACTCGGCACGACAGTTGCTACCGGCGGCGCGTGGAGCATCACCAGCAGCGCACTGGCTTCCGGTACGCACAGCCTGAGCGTCAAGGCGGTGGATGCTGCCGGCAATAGCAGCGTCGCCAGCGCCACGCTGTCGATTACCATCGATGCCACCGCACCGGCAGCGCCAAGCGCACCGGTATTGGCGCTGGCTTCCGATAGCGGCAGTTCCAACACCGACGGTGTTACCAACGTCACCACGCCTACCGTCACTGGCACCGCCGGAGCGGGCAGCACCGTCACACTGTACGATACCAACGGCACCACCGTGCTCGGCACCGCATTGGCCACCGGGGGCGTGTGGAGTATCACCAGCAGCGCATTGGCTTCCGGTACGCACAGCCTGAGCGTCAAGGCGGTGGATACTGCCGGCAATAGCAGCGTCGCCAGCGTGGCGCTGGCGATCACCATCGACACGATCGCACCGGCAGCGCCAAGTGCTCCGGTATTGGCGCTGGCTTCCGATAGCGGCAACTCCAACACCGACGGTGTTACCAACGTCACCACGCCTACCGTCACTGGCACCGCCGAAGCGGGCAGCACCGTCACGCTGTACGATACCGACGGCACCACCGTGCTCGGCACGGCCGTGGCCACCGGCGGCGCGTGGAGCATCACCAGCAGCGCACTGGCTTCCGGTACGCACAGTCTGAGCGTCAAGGCGGTGGATGCGGCCGGCAA
>NZ_WFLK01000012.1 GCF_009208565.1 Janthinobacterium aquaticum
TGCAGCAGCGCCTGCGCCAGGGCCAGCCGAACCGGCGCCGGCCGCCACGCCTGACCGCGACAGCATGCTACGCCAGCTGGCCGCCCTGTGGGGCGAGCAGATAGGCGAGGGCGATGTGTGCCAGGCGGCGGCGCGCGCCGGCCTGCGTTGCCTGCATAGCCGGGGCGGCGTGGCCGAAGTGCGCGTGCTGGACCGGCCGGCCCTGCTGACGCTGCACGATGCGGCCGGCAAGCCCCAATCGGCCCTGCTGAGCAAGGTGGAGGGCGAACAGGCGCATATTGTCATCGACGGCAAGCCGCTCAGCCTGCCGCTGGGCGAGTTGGCACAGCGCAGCGACAGCGACTTCACCACGTTCTGGCGTGCGCCGCGTCACTGGCGCGATGAAGTGCCGCTTGGTGCGCGCGGCGCCGATGTCGACTGGCTGGCGACGCACCTGGCGCAATGGCGCGGCGTGCCGCTGCCGGCAGTCAATGCGCCGTTCGATGCGGCCATGCAGCGCACGCTGCTGCAATTCCAGCAAAGCCAGCACCTGAAGGCCGATGGCCTGGCCGGGCCCAAGACCTTTATGCGCTTGATGCTGATGGATAACAACACGGAGCCGCGCCTGTCGGCGCCAGCTTCGTTGGTAGCGGGGAAATAAGATGTCGTATATTCTGGAAGCACTGAAAAAATCACAGGCCGAGCGCCAGCTGGGCGACACGCCCACCATCCACGCGCCGCAGTTGCCTTTGCCGCCGGCGCCGGGCAATGGCGGCGTGGCGCGCCTGCCATTGTGGCTCGGTATGGGCGGCTTGACCGTAGTGCTGGCGCTGGTGCTGCTGGCATGGCGGCCCTGGCAGGTGCCGCTGCAGCCGCCTGTCGCGGCGCCGGCACCGGCAGCTGCTGCGGCCGTTGCGGCTGTGCCGCCGGCATCGGTCGAACCTGCGCCACCCCCTGTTGCTGCATTGCCTGAGCCCGCACCGGCACCGGTCCCTGCACCCGTGCCGGCACCGGTGGCCAGCACTGCACCGCCTGGCCCGGTCCTGGCGGCAACGCCGGCGCCAGTGACCGCGCCGTCCGACGACAATCTGCCGTCGCTGCGCGAGCTGCCCGAGCCCATACAGCGCCAGATTCCGCCTTTGGTAATGGGCGGTTATATGTATTCGAGCAATCCGGCCGACCGCCTGCTGCTGATCGACAAGGTGCTGCGCCACGAAGGCGAAGAGGTGGCGCCCGGCCTGGTGCTGGAAAAGCTGCAACCGAAAGCGGCCATTTTCAGCTTCAAGGGCTATCGCTATCGCAGCCCCTACTAATTCACAGAATCTCAAAGGAAAACCCACGATGCATCACGCCATACCTGCCCATCCGGTTCTCGGCGTTATCGGCCGTTCCGGCAGCGGCAAGACCACCTTGCTGGAGTTTGTGGTCAAGCAACTGGCCGCGCGCGGCCTGCGCGTCAACCTGATCAAGCACAGCCACCATGACCTGGTGATCGAGCCGCCGCAAAAGGACAGCGCGCGCCTGCGCATGGCCGGTGCTGCCGAAGTGCTGGTGGCGTCGCCGTATCGGTTTGCGATTGTGCATGAACTGCGCGGCGCGCCCGAACCGACGCTGGCGCAGCAGCTGGCGCGCATGGGGCCGGCCGATCTGACGCTGGTGGAGGGCTTCAAGACCGACCCGATCGCCAAGCTCGAAGTGTTTCGTCCCGAGGTCGGGCAAGCACCGTTGTACCCGCATGACGAACACGTGATTGCGGTCGCGTCCGATGCGCCGGCGCCAGCCGATCTGCGCGCCGGTGTTGTCTGGTTGGACTTGAATCAGCGCGAGACGGTGCTAAGCTGGTTGTTGCATCGGCTGGAAGGTTAAAGTTTGGGTTTTAGCTGCCGTTAACTGCATGAACCCCACAGGAGGAACATATGGACGTCGGAAGCATTGCACAGCTGTCAACCACGATGGCAGAAACGGGCACCCGCAACGAGGTCGGCATGGCCGTGCTGAAAAAGGCCCAGGATATCCAGAGCTCGACCGCCACTGCCCTGATCGAGGCGCTGCCGCCGGTGCCGTCGGCGCCGAATTTGCCGTCGCATTTGGGTAACCGGATTAATACCACGGCCTGACTGTGATCCCGCTAAGTTAAGTTTTTTCAAGCATTGAAAGTTAAAATGGCGGGCCGGAGACGCGAGGCTGAGAAAATGCCGATGGCGGCGTTGCAGCTCCTCGCCGTACATTCGTACTGTCTTCGTCGCTGCGCCTTGCCCTCGACATTTTTCAGCCCCGCTTGGCCCGAAACTCCCCTGCTGGCGCCCACTTTTAGTAGTGTGCTTGTGGTGCTGTGACGTTAAGTTCGCGGTATCACGGCCCGACCAGGTAATTTAGTCACGGCAGAATAGCGCGCGCAGCTCGTTAAAACGCTCCTGCCATCTTTTCAGTAAAATCCCTCCCTGCGCCGCCATCGTGGCAGTGCATCTATTGTCTGGAGGATTTTTTATGAATAAACGTCAAGCTCTCGTTGCCGCCGCCCTGGCGGGCCTGTGCGCCACTGCTGCTACTGCTGTATCGGCTCACGATGCACCGGCCGGCAGCGACAAGGAAAAGTGCTATGGCGTGGCGAAAGCCGGCCAGAATGACTGCGCTTCGTCCGATGGTGCGCACTCGTGCGCCGGCCAGGCGGTGGCCGACAAGCTGCCGACCGAATGGGCGTATGTGCCCAAAGGCACTTGCGAGCAGGCCGGCGGCAGCCTGAAGCCGATCAAGGCGGCGAAAAAAGCCGCGCCGGCCAAGTCGTCCTGAGCCGCTCTTTCCTGCACGCCATGAAGCGACCGGATCATGCACTGACCGGCGTCGGCGTCGGCCTGCGCGCGGGCCATTACCAGCATTTCCTGGCGCAACGGCCGCGCGTTGACTGGCTGGAAGTTCATACTGAAAACTATCTATCGTGCTCTGGGCGCGACTGGCAGGTGCTGCAGCAGGTGCGCCAAGACTATGCGCTGAGCCTGCATGGGGTGGGCCTGGGACTGGGGTCGGCGCGTGGTTTTTCGCCGCAGCACCTGGAGCGCGTGCGCCAGCTTGTCGAGCGCATCGAGCCGGCGCTGGTGTCCGAGCACCTGTGCTGGGGCGCGGTGGCAGCGCATCAACTCAACGATTTGCTGCCGCTGCGCCTCGATCATGTGGCGCTGGCGCTGCTGTGCACGCGGGTGGCCCAGGTACAGGAGGTGCTCAAGCGGCCTATCTTGCTGGAAAACGTTGCAACCCATGTGCGCTTTTGCGGTGACGCCATGAGCGAGGCGCAGTTCCTGGCCGAGCTGGCGCGGCGCAGCGGCTGCGGCATTGTGCTCGATATCAATAATCTGTATGTCAACCAATGCAACCATGGCGAGGAGGCGCTCGCCGCGCTGCAGGCGATTGCCGTGGACACGGTGGGCGAGCTGCACTTGGGCGGCCATCTGGTTACGCCGCTGTCGGTGATCGATCACCATGGCGCCGCCGTGGCCGAGCCGGTATGGGCGCTGTACCAGGCCGCGCTGCAGCGCTTTGGCCGCGTGCCCACGCTGATCGAATGGGATACCGACCTGCCGGCGCTGGAAGTACTGCTGGGTGAGGCGGACCGTGCGCGCACCATGCAGCAAGATAGCGTCGCGGCGCAACTGTGCCTGGCCCCTTGGCACGCCGTGCCGGCGCTACCCGATGCCTCCGAGCTGGCCGCCAGCCAGCAGGCGTTTGCGCAGGCGCTGCTGGACCCAAGCGCGCCCGATGCGGTAGCGCCTGACCTGTACGGCAAGGCGGCGCCGGCGCGCCTGGCGTTATATCGCGGCAATCTGCACGCCACCTGGCACCGCGCGCTGGCCAATGCTTATCCGGTGGTGCTGGCGCTGGTGGGGGCGGAATTTTTTGGCGGCCTGGCGCGCGCCTACGGACGGCATAGTCGGTCCGATTCGCCCGATCTCAATCGTTTTGGCGGGAACTTTGCCGCTTTCCTCGATGATTTTGCGCCGGCGGCGCAGTTGTCGTATCTGCCCGATATGGCCCGGCTGGAATGGGCCTTGCATTGCGCCTGGCTGGCGCCCGATACGCCAGCTCTGGCGGCAGAAGCGTTGGCGGCGCTGACGCCGGCGCAGCTGGAAGCACGGTATTTCACCATGCATCCGGCCTGCACGTTGCTGTCTTCGCGCTGGCAGGTGGCGCAGCTATGGCAGGCGCATCAGCAACAAGGGGAGGGGGCCGGCTGCTTTCCGCAGCAGTTGCAGCAGCCTGACCACTGCCTGGTCTGCCGGCCGCAATGGCAGGCGCAGGTGTTGCAGCTGGATGCGGCCAGCCACGCAGCGCTGCAACAATTGCAGCAGGGAGCGTGTTTTGGCGCGGCGCTGGACGCCGCGTTTGCGCTCGATGAAGATTTTGACCTGGGCCGCCACTTGCAGCAGTGGCTGGCGCATGGCGTGCTGGCCGCCTAGCCTGCCGAGGGCTGGAACGCGCGCAGCAATCTGGCTTCGCCACTCAGGTCGCCATGCGCGGCGTTCGCCGCCAGCGTGGCCTGCATCATGCGCTCAAGCTGCTCGTCTTCGCAGCGGGCCAGTTCGGTGGTGGCCGCCACCAACGCCGCTTCGAGCCGCGTGCGCGCGTGCTGGTACAGGTTGCTGGTGTATTTTTCGGTATTGCGCAGCAATTCTTCGGCGTTTTCTATGACCTGGCGCAAGTCGCCGATCAGGCGTTCCTGGCCTTGCACGGTTTGTCCCGACGTCTCCATGGCATCCTCCTTCATTGCTAAAGAATAGACGAAACACCTGCGATGCAGCGCGCGCCAGGCTTGATGCGGCGCAAACCGCATCGTCACGCATCGTCAGACCGTCAAGCGCCTGCCTGCACCGTAATACGTACGTCAGCAACGCTGACCACCTGGCCGGCGCGGATCTTGGCCGTCTTGCGCAATTCCTTCTTGCCGTCGACCTTGACCACGCCGCTGTCGACCATCACCTTGCCGGCGCCGCCGCTGTCGCACAGGCCCACGAGCTTGAGCAGCTGGTTCAGTTCGACGAATTCGCCGCTTAAATCAAAAGTTACTTTTTGCATTCTATTCCTTTGCCGTCCTATGCTTGAACACGATTCGGCCCCGATGGGCCAAACCGTGTAGTGTACGCTAGTGACGGCTGCCCTGTGGCCGCGTGATCAGCTCTGGTTTGGTCGTGTCATGTCGAGCGGCACGATCCATTCGGCAAATTGTTCTTCCGTGACAAATCCCAGGCTCAAGGCTGCTTCTTTCAGGGTGGTACCTTCGTGCTGGGCCTGCTTTGCGATCTGCGCTGCCTTGTCGTAGCCGATATGCGGCGCCAGCGCCGTGACCAGCATCAGCGAACGCTCCATCAGTTCGGCGATGCGCTCGCGGTTCGGCTCGATGCCGTGCGCGCAATGCTCGTCGAAGCTTTGCATGCCGTCGCCGAGCAGGCGCGCGCTTTGCAGGAAATTGTGGGCAATCAGCGGCTTGAAGACGTTCAGCTCGAAATTGCCCGAGGCGCCGCCTACCGTAATGGCCACGTCGTTGCCGAATACCTGGCAGCACAGCATGGTCAGCGCTTCGCACTGGGTCGGATTGACCTTGCCCGGCATGATCGAGCTGCCCGGCTCGTTTTCCGGGATGGTGATCTCGCCAAGGCCCGAGCGTGGGCCGGACGCCATCCAGCGCACATCGTTGGCGATTTTCATCAGCGCCGTGGCCAGGGTTTTCAGTGCGCCATGGGCGGCCACCAGCGCGTCATGCGCAGCCAGTGCGGCAAACTTGTTACTGGCGCTGGCAAACGGCAGGCCGGTCAGGCGCGCCAGTTCGGCGGCAATATCGTCGGCAAAGCGCGCATGGGCGTTCAGGCCCGTGCCCACGGCGGTGCCGCCAGCCGCCAGCTGCAGCAGCGGCGGCAGCGCGGCCTTGATCACGTGTTCGGCAAAGTCGAGCTGGGCCACATAGCCGGAAAACTCCTGGCCCAGCGTCAGCGGCGTAGCGTCCTGCAGGTGGGTGCGGCCGATCTTGACGATATCGGCAAAGGCGGTAGCCTTGGCGTCGAGCGTGGCGCGCAGCTGGCGTAGCGGCGGCAGGACGGTATTGGCCACCGCCAGCGCAGCGGCCACATGGATGGCAGTGGGGAAAATATCGTTGGACGACTGGCCCAGGTTGACGTCGTCGTTCGGATGCAGCAGGCGCTCGGCGCCGCGCAGGCCGCCCATCATTTCCGAGCCGCGGTTGGCCAGCACTTCGTTCATGTTCATATTGCTTTGCGTGCCCGAGCCGGTCTGCCACACGGCCAGCGGGAACTCGCTCGCATGCTTGCCTGCCAACACTTCATCGGCGGCCTGGGTAATGGCCACGGCCTTGGTGCCGCTGAGCAGGCCGAGTTCCAGGTTGACATGGGCGGCGGCGCGCTTGACGGTGGCCAGCGCGGCAATCAGCTCCGGCGGCATTTTTTCCGTGGAAATATGGAAGTGCTCCAGCGAACGTTGCGTTTGCGCGCCCCATAGCCGGTCGGCCGGTACGTCGATCGGGCCGAAACTGTCGCGTTCGATTCTGCTACTCATGGCATCCCTTTCATCGATGGTGGTGGACCAGTGTACTCCAGCTGTCAAAAAAGCACAGGATGGCGGCTGCGCCTAACGATTTTCCATTTCCTGCCGTTAATAAAAGACGAGTTTCCATTTATCCGATGCAAAGCGACCGATCCATGCGCAGCAGTGCCTATTTACCTTTGACCATCGCCGCCTGCCTGGCTGCACCTTGCTCGCTGGCCGCCGAACTGGGCGACATTCAGGTGAGCTCGCACAGTGGCCAGCCGCTGTCGGCGCAGATCGAACTGACGGCGCTGGCGCCGGACGAGGTCGATGGCCTGCCGGTACGCCTGGCCTCGCCCGATGTCTATCAGAGCGGTCGGATAGCGCTGGACCCGGCGCTGCAAAGCCTGCGGATCAGCCAGGTGCAGCGCGATGGGCGCCGTTATCTGCAACTCGCGACCGAGCAGCCGATCAATGCCGGCCATGTACACCTGTATTTCCAGATGGGCAGCGGCAGCCGCGCGATTATCCGCCTGGCCACCGTGATGCTGACACCGGCGCCGCCTGCACCCCCGGCGCCCGCGCCTGCACCCGCGTCGGCGTTGTCGCCAGCGCCGGCCAGGCCCGTGGCAGCCGCCAGGCCAGCCAGCACGATTGACGCGGCGGCGCTGGCCGCCAGGGCGCGTGCCGAAGGCATGGTGCGCCCGCCTGCCATCTTTGTGCAGCCTGCCGTCGTGCGCCCAGTAACGTTGCCGCGCGCACCGTCGGCGCGCCAGGCCAAGCCGGCCGCCTCCTGCGCACCGCAGTCGGCGGGCATGGCGGCCGCCGAATGCGTGGCGCTCGATCAGCAAAATGCCGAGCTCAACGACAAGCTTGGTGTATTGGAAGGCAAGGTTGGCGCGCTGCAAAAAGCACTGGCTGCGCCGGCAGCGGCGGCCACTGCCGACCCGGCCCAGCCGCACGCCAGGTCCAAGCCGCTTTCTGCCAAGGAAAAAAAGGCCGCCAGCGTCAGTGCCGGTAGCATCTGGTGGGTCTGGCTCGGTGGCGCCTTGCTGCTGGCCGTGCTGGCAGCCGTGCTGCTGTGGCTGCGCAAACGCAAGCAAGCGGCGGGCAACCGGGCGCCATCGAAATACTGGGTGCTGCTGCGCAAGCCATTCGGGCGCAAGACTGTGCCGGTGATGGTGACCGAGCCGGCAGATATGGTGACGCCAGAAGCGGAGCCGGAGCCGGAGCCGTTTTCACGTTAGGCGCAGCAGATTGGCGGCAAACTGACCTGGATAAAGATTTTGCCGCACGCCTGTCGTGCGCATATTGCAAAATTCTAAAAGTTTGTTTTATACTTATTTACGTGGAGTTGCTCCACCAACAGGTCCGGCCTGGCGCAGTCACCAACGATAGTGTGGCGCGGTCAAGCAGGGGTAGCGCACAGCATGGCTGGCGCCCGGGTCTGGAAGCGGTCTGCGATGCCGACAATGTGCTCGCGGACGCCGGAGGCAACCGGCAGCGAGGCGAGCTCAGGGATACCTGGGACTCGCCTTGATCATTTCTGGTCGCTGCAAAGTGCAGCGGCGTAAAAAAAGCGCCCGCAGGCGCCTCGTATGCCGAAGTGGGCAGGGCGAAAAGCTCAGCGCCCTGCGCGTGCGCCTGGTATTGCACTGGACAGCTGCATCATCCATGGTTCGGTGATGTTGCGAATTTCGCGGTCATTGGCCAGGATCTGCTTGAGCAGGTCGATCTTGCGCTGGCGCTTGGCACCTGACAGTGCTGGTGCCGACCCGCCGACGGTGGCAACGGCCTCGCTGGCGCATTGTTTTTCCAGGTGCTCCAGACCATCCCAGTTGCTGGTACGAGCGGCCACCACCATTTTATTGGTCAAGTCGGCAATATTTTCGTACATCGAGAGAACGTCTTTGGAGATCATGAGCACACCTGTCGGTAGTAAAGGGACTGCTGCTTGTCTTGATTAACGGCGCCCTGGCGGGGAACTTTAGGGTTTTTTTCAAAATAAATGAAAATAATCTGAAGTTTTTTGCGCAGGCCCACACAAGCACAGCGCTGCCTGCTCCAAACCGGCTATGATTTTGTTCATCTCATTGTTTGTTCCTGAAAGGTTCGCCATGCAAGTTTCCCGTCCCCTCTGGCGCAAGACGCCGCTGCGCGCTGCGTTGATTGCTGCCCTGTCCGTCGCGACCCTGGCCAGCCTGCCGGTGCAGGCGCAACCAGGTGGCACACCGGCGGCCCAGGCGCCGGCTGCGGTCTTGCCGGGCGACGATTTCTACGGCTACGTCAATGGCGAGTGGATGCGTACTACCGACATTCCCGCCGACCGCAGCAGCTGGGGTTCGTTTGCCAGCCTGGCCGAAGCGACCAATGCGCGCATCCTGGGGCTGGTCGAGGCCCTGCCGAAAAACGCTGTGGCCGGCACGGAAGCGGCGCAGATCGGCGACTTCTACCGCACCTACATGGATGAGGCTGCCATCGAAGCCAAAGGCTGGGCGCCGATCAAGCCGCTGCTGAAAAAAATCGACCAGCTGCATGACCAGGCCGGCCTGGCGCGCGCCTTGGGCGAGAGCCTGCGCGCCGATGTCGATCCGCTCAACGCCACCAACTTCTTTACCGAAAACCTGTTTGGCCTGTGGGTTGCGCAGGACCTGAACGACACCAGCCGCAACGTGGCCTATCTGCTGCAGGGCGGCCTGGGCATGCCCGACCGCGCCTACTACCTGACCGATTCGCCGCGCATGCAGAGCCTGCGCACCAGCTACCAGGCGCATATTGCCGCCATGTTGAAACTGGCCGGCTACAGCCAGCCTGAAGAGCGCGCCGCGCGCGTCTTCGCGCTGGAACAGCAGATTGCTGCCAGCCACGCCACGCGCGAGGATTCGGCCGATGTCGCCAAGGGCAATAACGCCTGGCGCGCGCAGGACTTTGCCAGCAAGGCGCCAGGGCTGGACTGGAAGGCCTTCTTCCAGTCGGCAGGTTTGACCGCCCAGCAGGACTTTATCGTCTGGCATCCGGGTGCGCTGACCGGCAGCGCCGCGCTGGTCGCCAAAGTGCCGCTGACCACCTGGAAAGACTTTCTGGCGTTCCACACCATCAACCATTTCAGCACCACCTTGCCCAAGGTCGCTGCCGACCAGCGTTTTGCCTTTTACGGCAGCGCGCTGAGCGGCACGCCGCAGCAGTCGTCGCGCAGCAAGCGCGCGCTGGCCGCCACCAATGCGGCCCTGAGCGACGCAGTGGGCAAGCTGTATGTCGAGCGCTATTTCTCGCCCGAGTCGAAGGCGCGTGTGCAGCAGATGGTCGGCAACATCGTGACCGCATTTTCGCGCCGCATCGACCAGCTCGACTGGATGGCGCCGGCAACCAAGGCGCAGGCGCAGGAAAAGCTCAAGACCCTGTACGTGGGCGTGGCTTATCCTGAAAAGTGGACCAGCTACCAAGGCCTGCAGGTGGTACGCGGCGACGCGCTGGGCAATGCGCTGCGCGCCGAACAGTTCCACACCCGCCAGGAGCTGGCCAAGCTGCGCCAGCCGGTCGACCGCAAACAATGGGCGATGCCGGCGCAACTGGTCAACGCCGTCAACCTGCCGCTGCAAAATGCGCTGAACTTCCCGGCGGCAATTTTGCAGCCGCCGTTTTTCGATCCGCAGGCGTCGGACGCGGTCAACTATGGCGGCATCGGCGCGACCATCGGCCATGAGATCAGCCACAGCTTCGATGACCAGGGCGCGCAGTTCGACGCCCAGGGCAAGCTGCGCGACTGGTGGACGCCGGCTGACCTGGCGCATTTCCAGGGCGCATCCAAGCAACTGGTCGCGCAGTTCTCGGCCTACAAGCCGTTTCCCGACCTGGCCGTCAATGGCCAGCTGACGCTCAGCGAGAACCTGGCCGACCTGGCCGGCCTGTCGGCCGCCTACGACGCCTTTATGCTCACGCAGCAGGGCAAGGCGCAGCCGGAGCAACTGCAGGCGCAGCGCGACTTCTTTACCGGCTACGGCATCAGCTGGCGCAGCAAGGCGCGCGAGGCGGCAGCGCGCCAGCAGATACTGACCGACGGCCACGCGCCGGCGCAGTATCGCGCCGACACCGTGCGCAATCTCGACGGCTGGTACCCGGCTTTTGATGTCAAACCGGGCCAGCAGCCGTATCTGGCGCCGGCCGAGCGCGTACGCGTCTGGTAAGCGGCCATGAGCGAGCAACCGGACGAGGCACTGCAAGCGATCAGCAATCGCACGCTGGCCCACTACAACGCCAGCGCCGAGCAGTTTTTCGAAGGCACGCGCGACCACGACGTGCGCCAGAATATCAGCGCGCTGCTGGACGCCATCGAAGCGGGTGGGCGGCACGCGCCGTTCGCCATCCTTGACCTCGGCTGCGGGCCGGGGCGCGACCTGAAGGCGCTGCGCGACATGGGCCACGCGCCGGTCGGCGTCGATGGCTCCGAGCGCTTTGTCGAGATGGCGCGCGCCTGGAGCGGCTGCACCGTCTGGCAGCAGGATTTCCTGGCGCTGGACCTGCCGGCGCAGCAGTTCGACGGCGTGTTTGCCAACGCCGTGCTGTTTCATGTGCCCAGCCGCGCGATTGCCGGCGTGCTGGCGGCCCTGCATGCCTGCCTGAAACCGGGCGGCGTGCTGTTCTGCTCGAACCCGCGCGGCCAGAACCAGGAGGGCTGGAACGGGCCGCGCTACGGCAGCTACTATGACCTTGAGCACTGGAGCGAACTGGTGCAGCAAGCCGGCTTTGTGCTGCTCGATCATTACTACCGTCCACCCGGTTTGCCGCGCGCACAGCAGCCGTGGCTGGCCACGGTCTGGCGCAAACAGTAACGCCAGACGTGCATGATGACGGGTTTTGGATTTGTGTTAGCAACCGTACAGAGAAGATAGCCGCCTCGGGATACTATTTGCACATGGACACGCAACATGCAGTGTCCGACACCCCCGAAGCGGTTCTTCACTACAGCGGAACTGCAAATCAGATGTAAAAACCTAGAGAGGAAATCATCATGAACAAGGATCAAGTCGAAGGTAAACTGAAAGAAGTCGGCGGTAAAATCCAGGAAGCCGCCGGTAAAGTGGTCGGCAGCGAAGAACAGCAAGCCAAGGGCCTGGCAAACCAGGCTGAAGGCAAAGTGCAGAAGAAGGTTGGCGACGTCAAGGACGCCGTTGAAACCGTCACCCGCAAGCCATAATGGCCGTGGCCCGCTGACGAGCGGGCTGCCATAAAAAAACCGCCGCCAGTCATTGCGACTGGCGGCGGTTTTCATTGGGCGCAGCGGTTTACTTTGCGGCGTCGTCAATCAGGTTCTTCTTGAAGAAGCCCGCGATCTTTGCATACACGTGGCGCTGTCCGGCGCGCGACGAGATGCCGTGCTTGGCGCCGGGGTAGGTCATCAGATCGAATTGCACGCCGCGGTTGACCAGCGCGTCGATCAGGCGCGTGGTATTGGTAAACAGCACATTGTCATCGGCCATGCCATGGATCAGCAGCAGTGGCGAGCGCAAACCGTCCAGGTGCGCAAACACCGTGCTTTGCTGGTAGCCATCGACGTTTTCTTTCGGCATGCCGAGGAACTGTTCGGTGTAGTGGGTGTCGTACAGCGACCAGTCGGTCACTGGCGCTACCGACACACCCATGGCGATCTTGTCTGATGCAGCCGACAGCAGGCGCAGGCTCATGAAACCGCCATAGCTCCAGCCGAATACGCCGATACGCTTCGGATCGACAAAGCTCTGTTTGGCCAGCCAGTCGATGCCGGTCAGTTGGTCGTTCACTTCGGTCGCACCCAGGTTATGGTAAATCGCGTCGGTAAAGGCGCGTTCGCGGCGCGACGAGCCACGGTTATCGAGGCGGAACACCACAAAGCCCTGCTGCGCCATGTATTGGTCGAAGTTGTTGCCCCAGCGGCGCGCCACGTGCTGCGAGTGCGGACCGCCATAGGTCGACAGGAACACCGGATAGCGTTTGGACGGATTGAAGTTCGATGGTTTGACCAGCGAGTAGTACAGCTTCTGCCCATCGTTGGACAGCATGCTGCCGTATTCGGTCGGCAGGTGATCGGCCTTGTATTTCGCGTACGGGTGCGTTTCGTTCAGTGCGTTTTCTTCCAGCCAGCCGACCATGCTGCCGTCCGGGCGGCGGATGCTGACCTGTGGTGGCGTGGCCGGATCGGAAAACGTGTCGACAAACACCGCGCCGTTGCGGGCAAAAGTGGTGTCGTGCCAGCCGTCGGCTTTGGTTACGCGCTGCGGTTTGTCGGCCGTGCTGCCGTCGAGCGCCAGCGCGTAGGTCTGCTTGTCGATCACCGCATCGCGGTTGGACGACACATAGACCTTGCCGGTTTTTTCGTTGACCGCCAGCACATTGTCGATGCCCCACTCGCCGCTGCTGATGGCGTGGCGCAGCGTGCCGTCCAGGCTATACAGGTACAGGTGGTTGCGGCCTGTGCGTTCGGACGACCAGAGGAACGATTTGCCATCGGCGAGGAAGCGCAGGTCGTCATGGATGCTGACCCAGGTTTTCGATGATTCCGTCAGCACCGTGCGCTGCGCCAGCGTGGCCGCGTCGACGGCCACCAGTTCCAGCGTTTTCTGGTCGCGCGACTGGCGCTGGTACAGCAGCGATTTGCTGTCCGCGCTCCAGTCGGCGCGCACCAGGTAGATATCGGGATTGCTGCCCAGACTCACCTCGCGCTGCGCGCCGGTTTCGGGAGACACGATGCGCAGCTGCACCAGCACGTTCGGGTCGCCGGCAGCCGGGTAGCGCTGCTCGACCACGTCGGTGCGGTCGGCAAAAATTTCAAAGCGGCGCACCACCGGCACCGGTGCTTCGTCATAGCGCTTGTAGGCAATCGCCGAGTCGTCGGGCGCCCAGTAGTAGCCGGTGCGCTGGCCCATTTCTTCCTGCGCCACGAATTCGGCTTCGCCGTTATGGATGGTGCCCTTGCCGTCGCTGGTCAGCTGGCGCTCCTGGCCTGATTTGAGGTCCAGCACGACGATATTCTGGTCGCGCACGAAGGACACATAGCGGCCCTTGGGCGAAATCTTCGGATCGAGCACATTGCCCTTGGCGACCAGGCGCGCCTTGTCAGGGTGGGCTGCATCGACCAGGTATAGATTGCCGCCCAGCGGCACCAGCAGCTGCTTGCCGTCCGGCGACCAGCTGTAATTGAGAATGCCGTTCAGGCTGGCCGTGCGCTCGCGTTCGCGGCGCGCCTGCTCTTCCGGCGAGATGACTTCGTTGGGCACCAGCGCCTTGGAGTCGATCAGGCGATGCGTGCTCTTGTCCTTGAGCTTGAATTCCCATAGGTCGAGCTGGAACTGGTTGTCGGCGCGGCCGCGCAAGAACGTGACGCGTTCGCCATCGGGCGACACTTTCAGATTGCGCACGCCGGGGCCGGCCAGCGCCGGATCGGCATGGATGCGTTCGAGCGTCAGCTTTTCAGCCGATGCGGGAACGCTGGCCATCGCGGCCAGGAAACAGAGAAGAAAACGCATGGATGTCTCGGTGATGGTAAAGGGATGCCCAGCCAGATGAGGAGGGCAACAGACGATACCAGAGCACCGGCATTAATGCGATAGGCTGAACCACGGAATACCGGGCAAATTGCCGGCTTTCCTTCGGCCATCGGCCTGCATGGCTGATGCTTTGTCAGCCGTGCAGGCGTCGCAGCGACAGCCGGTTCAGATACCACGTCAACAGTACGGCCGCCACCGTCAGGCCGGTCACCAGGCCGATCCAGAAGCCGGCCGCGCCCATCGGCGCTGGCGGCGACCAGGCAAAGCCTTGTGGCGCCAGGCCCAGCACATAGCCGATCGGCAGCGAAAAGCCCCAGAACGCCAGCAGCTGGATCAGCATCGGCTGGCGCGTGACTTTGTAGCCGCGTATCGCGCTCGAGGTGGCCACCTGAGTCGCATCCGACAACTGGAACAGCGCGGCAAACAGCAGCAGCTGCGCGCACAGCGCCTGCACCTGCGGATCGGACGTGTACCCCGCGGCAATCTGGTGGCGAAACAGCGTGATAAAGATGGCCGAGGCCACGGCGGCAGCGAGCGACATGGCCACGCCCACCCACGAAATAAAGCGTGCGCGGTGCAGGTCGGCCTCGCCCACCGCATGGCCCACGCGCGTGACCAGTGCAATGCCGAACGTCAGCGGCACCATGAACACCACCGAGGAAAAATTGAGCGCGATCTGGTGCGCCGAAACCTGCACCACGCCAAAGCGCGCCACCAGCAGGCTGATCACGCCGAACGCACTGACTTCGGCAAAATAAGTCACGCCGATCGGCAGGCCCAGGCGCAGCATCGGCGCGATGCTGGCCCACTGCGGCGCTTCCCACTGGCCGAACGGGAAGGTCGCGCGGTAGGCGGGGGCACGCCGTATCCACAGCACCATCGCCGCCAGCATCATCCACACGCAGCAGGTGGTGGCCACCGCACAGCCGATGCCGCCCAGGCGCGGCATGCCCCAGTGGCCGTAGATCAGCAGATAGTTGATAAAGATGTTGAGCGCCAGCGCCGCCAGCGCAATCACCATCACCGGCTTGGTCTGGTTGATGCTGGTGCTGTAGCCGTACAGCGCGCGGTAGGTGGTAAAGGCCGGCAGCGCGGCGCTGATAATGTGCACGAACAGCTTGGCCTTGGCCGCTACGGCAGGTTCGAGCATCAGATGGTCGAACACCAGCGCGGCGATATTGGTCAGCACGCAGGCGACCAGGCCGATCAGCAGCGCCTTCCACAACGACTGGCGCACGATATGGGGCACGCGGTCATGACGCGCCGCGCCGATTTCATGCGCCACCAGCGTATTGACCGACATCATGATGCCGCTGACCGTGACCAGCACGATCGACCAGATGGCCGCGCCCAGCGACACCGCCGCCAGCTCTTCGGGATTGGTATGGCCCGTCATGGCCACATCGGCTGCGCCCATGCCCACGGTGGCCAGCTGGCCGATCAGAATGGGCCAGGCCAGTTTCCATAAAGAGGAGACTTCCGCGCGAACGGCAGGGAGGGTAAAAGAAGGTGTGTGCGGCATGGGTGCATCCGGAACGGTAAGACAAACGAGTGATTCTACTGACATTGTGCCAAGTTGTCGCGCAGCCTGGGGCGATTGCTTTTGGTAACAATTTATTGTGTCTTTCTCATAATCTGTTACAGCGAGTCGTGCGCGGTGAGGCTACACTGGCAATATAAAAATCTTCTCGGGGAATCATGATGAAATCTGTACTGAAACTGGCGCTGCTGTCCGGCGCTTCCTTGTTTTTCCATCTGGGCGCACACGCCGGCGAACTGACCTTGTTTGAGGATGACAATTTCCGCGGCCGCGCCGTCAATGTGCGCGACACCATCGATGACCTGTCGCGCCTCGGTTTCAACGACAAGACATCGAGCATCATGGTGCGCTCAGGCATATGGGAAGTGTGTACCGACGCCGGTTTTCGTGGCAACTGCAAGACGCTGACGCCGGGCGAGTACCGTTCGCTGCCAGGCATGAACGACGCCATTACCTCGGTGCGCGAAGATAGCCGTGGCAACGACAACCACGGCTGGCGTCCGGGCCGCGATCCCGACCGCGACAATGGCGGCGGCTATGGGCGTGGCGGTTCGCTGGAACTGTATTCGGGCGCCGGCCAGAATGGCGGTTCGGCGCGCCTGAACCGCGACAACGACAATTTCGTCACCATCGGCTTCAATGACCGCACCACCAGTATCTATATCCCGAACGGCTACTGGCAGTTGTGCAGCGACGCAAACTATGAAGGTACCTGCCGCATTTTCGGACCGGGCCGCCATGATGATCTGGGTCGCGGACTCGATGGGCGCGTGTCGTCAGCGCGCCAGGTCGATGAGCGCGAAGCGCGGCGCCAGCAGTATGAACAGCAGTACCAGCAGCCGCAATACAATCAGCCGCAGTACAACCAGCCCCAATATCCGCAGCGCGGTGCGATTCTGCTGTTCCCCGACAGCGACATGCGTGGCGAGCCGCTGGCGCTGGACCGTAACGCCGAAGACCTGGTACGCTTCAATTTCAACGACCGTGCCGGTTCCATCGTCGTCAATGATGGCCAGTGGGAGGTATGCAGCGATGCCAATTTTCGTGGCCGCTGCGAAGTGATCGGGCCGGGCCAGTATGCCCGCCTCAATGCGCTCGACAACAAGATTTCATCGTTGCGCCGCGTGCGCTGATGTGATTCGGGTGCCAGCAGTGCGCTGACATTTGCTTGCCATTTGTTACACTCCGCGCGCGGCGTCCAGACTACACTGGCGTCATGGAAACGAATGGAGTCTGAAATGTCCAGCACGATGAAACAAGCCCTTTTTTGCACTGCCACCCTGTTTGCCAGCGCTGCCGCCAGCGCTGGTGAAATCACCCTGTTCCAGGATGCCGATTTCCGTGGCCGCGCCGTTGCGGTGCGCTCCGAAGTAAACGATCTTTCGCGCCTGAGCTTTAACGACAAGACCTCCAGCATTATCGTGCGCTCGGGAACCTGGGAAGTGTGCAAGGACGCCAATTATCGTGGCAGCTGCCGCACGCTGCAGCCGGGCCGCTATAGCAATCTGCCGGGCATGAACGACGCCATTTCATCGGTACGCGAGATTGACAATCGCGGCCATGGTGGTGGCCAGCGTCCACCACCGCGCCCGGAACCTGGCCGTCCTGATGCAGGCCATGGTGGCAACAACGCCAGCGGCGCCGTGCTGCTGTTCCCAGATAGCGGCATGCGCGGCCGTCCGGTGCGCCTGGACTCGGAAGTGCGCGACCTGAACCGCTACGGCTTCAACGACCGCGCGCAGTCCATCGTGGTCAATTATGGCCGCTGGGAGTTCTGCGCCGACGCCAACTTCCGTGGCCGTTGTGAAGTCATGGGGCCGGGCAGCTATGGCCGCTTGCAAGGCAATCTCGATCGCCGCATTTCTTCCGTGCGCCGGGTACGCTAAGCGCTTTCGCATTTACTGCATACACTGAAGAACGCCTGCCCGTGCAGGCGTTTTTTCATGGTCGCAGGCGTACGGCAGCGCCGATTCAATTGGTGTAATCTTGGCTACAAGGTACAACCATGGGAGCGCGCAGTGGAATACAAGGACTATTACAAGGAACTTGGCGTGGCCAAAACGGCCACCGAGGCCGAGATCAAGAAGGCGTACCGCAAGCTGGTGCGCAAATACCATCCCGATGTCAGCAAGGAGCCCGACGCCGACCAGCGCACCAAGGAGCTCAATGAAGCCTATGGCGTGCTGGGTGATGCGGAAAAGCGCGCTGCCTACGATGAACTGGGACGCAATCCACGGCCGCAGGGCGAGCAGTTCCGTCCACCACCGGACTGGGGCTCGTCCTACGAATCGTCGCCGGGCATGGACGACAGCGACTTCTTTGCCGACCTGTTTGCCCACGTGGGCGGACGTCGCCGCGCCGGCGGCGGCTACCAGATGGCCGGCGAAGACAGCCACGCAACTATCACCATCGAGCTGCATGACAGCTACCAGGGCGCGCGGCGCCATATCGTCATGCGCGCGCCGCAGGCCGACGAACAGGGTCGCATGGTGTCGCGCGAGCGCACGCTGGAGGTGACGATACCGAAGGGCGTGACGGAAGGCCAGCAGCTGCGCATGAAAGGCCAGGGCCAGCCTGGCAGCGGCGGTGCGCCGGCCGGCGACCTGTATCTGGAAATCCGCTTCCAGGCCGACGCCCGCTTCAAAACCGAAGGGCGCGACGTATTCCAGACGGTGCCGGTGGCGCCGTGGGAGGCGGCGCTGGGCGGCGCCATCGATGTGCAGACGCCATCGGGCACGGTGTCGGTGACGGTGCCGGCCGGCTCGCAGTCGGGCCGCAAGCTGCGTCTGAAAGGGCGCGGCATTCCGGCCGCCCAGCCAGGCGATTTGTATTTGCTGCTGGAAGTGGTGCTGCCGCCGGCGAACGACGCGAAAGCACGCGAACTGTATGAAACCATGGCGCGCGAGATGGCCTTCAATCCGCGCCAGAAGACGGGAGCATGAGCATGAACGTGACAGACAAGGTGATCGGCGTTTTGCTGGAGGACGCGGCGCTCAGCCTCGAAGAACTGGCGCGCGCCTGCGCGGTCGAGCCGGACTGGGTGGTGCGCCATGTGGAAACGGGCACGCTGCTGCAGGAGGGCCCGGCCGGACAAACAGCTGCCTGGCGTTTTACCAGCGTCGACCTGGTGCGTGCGCGCCGCCTGCGCGAAGTTGAATCAGTGTTTGACGCCAACGATGAACTGGCGGCGCTGGTGGTCGATCTGTCGGAAGAGGTGGCGCGCCTGCGCCGCCGCCTGCAGGTACTGGGCGTCGAGTAGTACCTCAGGCCGCCTCGCCGTGCCGCTGCACGGTCAGGCGGCTGATATAGAACTGGCCGTCCACCACCACTCGATGCGGTATGCCGGCGACATCGAAACCGGGGCCGCCATCGTCGATCCATTCCTGGGCCTGCTGGTCGAACTGCTGCGGCGTCATGCGCAGCATCTGCGCGGTAATGACAAAGCGCGCGCCGGGTTTTTGCTTGTTGATAAAGTCGTCGATACGGGTCATGCGTGTCCTTTCAGTGGGTGATGCCAAGGGCGGCGTACGGGTTGGCGCTGCTTTCAAGTTCGAGCATGGTCGGCAGCTCCTCGGCAAAGCGTTCGGTCAGCCACTTGCCGGCCTGGCCGGGTGCCGTGTCGGTGCGCTGGATCAGGTAGATCGGATACAGCTCGCCCTTGTCGACGGCCAGCGGCAGTTCGACCAGGCGTCCGGCGCGGATATCGTCGCGCACCATCGTTTCGGGCATATTGCCCCAGCCCAGTCCTGCGCGCAGCAGCGCATGTTTCGATCCCAGGTCGCCCAGGCGCCAGTTGCGCAGACCCAGCACGCCGAAGTCCTGGCCTTCGGTCAGCGCACTGCGGTCGCTCAGCACCAGCTGGACGTGTTCGCGCGCTACCGCCGAGGCGATCGGGCCGGGCAGTTGCGCCAGCGCGTGGGTGGGCGAGGCCACCGGAATGAGCTGCACATGGCCCACAGCCAGCCGGTCGAGGCCACTGACGCTGGCCGCCATCCAGCTGCCTACGCCGATATGGCACTGGCCGTCGAGCACCTGCTGGATCACCGCGCCCATCGCCTCAATGCGCAGGCGCAGCGAGACGGTGGGGAACTGCGCCTGGAACGCGTGCAGGATGCGGACCAGCATGCAGGTCGGGAACATCACATCGACCACTACCGACACTTCCGCTTCCAGCCCGCCAGCGAGCGCCTTGGCGCGTGCGCGCATGCCGTCGACATTCTGCGCTACCGTGCGCGCATCGGCCAGCAGCGCCTTGCCGGCGTCGGTCAGGGTGGGCTTGCGCTTGCTGCGGTCAAGCAGCACCACGTTGAGCTGTTCTTCGAGGTTGGCGATGGTGTAGCTGATGACCGACTGCGTGCGGTGCAGCTGGCGCGCCGCATGGGCAAAGCCGCCGGCGTCGATCACCGCCACGAACACGCGCAGCTGGTCCAGTGAGGGCTGGCCTGGTTCTCTCATTGTATTAACCTATATCCAGAAAATCGATATTAACCATTTAATTTTACATGGTTTCATCGATATTAGAGTCGAACTATGATAGAGGCAAGCGCAAACCTGCGCACCTCACCCTCTCAAGGAGTTCATCATGGCCAAGGTTTTGTATATCAACAGCAGCGTGCGCAGCAACGGTTCTTTGTCGCGTCAATTGTCGGGCGAACTGGTGGCCAAGCTGGCCGCCCAGGGCAACACCATCGTCGAACGCGACCTGGCTGCACAGCCGGTGCCGCACCTGACCGAAGCGATGATGGGCGCCTTCTTCACCCCAGTCGAGCAACGCAGCGCCGAAGCGGCTGCCACCATCGCGCTGTCCGATACCCTGGTCGATGAGCTGCTGGCCGCCGACGTGCTGGTACTGGCTGCACCGATGTACAACTTCTCGGTACCGTCGACGCTGAAAGCATGGATCGACCATATCGCGCGCGCCGGTCGTACCTTCCAGTACACCGCGACCGGCCCGGTCGGCCTGGCCACTGGCAAGAAAGCCTATATCTTTACGGCCAGCGGCGGCGTCTACAGCGAAGGCCCTGCCGCCGCCTACGACCACCTGAGCACCTATCTGCGCGCCGCACTGGGCTTCCTGGGCATCACCGACATCACCTTCGTGCAAGCCGAAGGCGTGGCAATGGGTGAAGACGCGGTTGCCGCCACCCTGGCCAAGGGCCGCAGCACCATTGAAGCGATTGCTGCCTGATCGCTGATTGTTATTGTTGTTGCGGTTCCATCGACGCATATCACGTAGGTCGGATCAGGCCCCAAGGGGCCGTAATCCGACAACACCGTTGACGCCTGAATTAAGCCCCAAGGGCCGTAATCCGACAACACCGCTCCGCCAAATCAAGTAATCCCCAATTTCTTTTCCTGCGCCCTATGCCGCACTGCAAAAAAAGGGTATTTTATTGCTATTGTTTCTGATTTAGCCCAGCGCGATTGAATCAATTCCATTTTTCACCGGGACGGCCCACGAAGCCGGCTGCCCGGTTATTGCTTTTTGGAGCCAGCATCGTGCCGATAAAATACGTAGGTTGTTACGAGATCGATTACACCGCCGAGCGCTTGCGCGGCTGCGGTACCTGGGGTGCGTATGTTGCCATCTATACGCAGTCGCCCAATCCCATGCATCGCTATAACGTGTCGCAAAAGCAGCGCGTGCATGCCGACCATCTGTTTGCCACCGAAGCCGAGGCCGAGCAGCAGGCAGCCGACGCAGCCAAGGCGCTGGTCGAGCATCGCCAGCAGCGCTATTCCACCGGCCTGTGACGCCAGGCTGCGGCGGGCCTCACAGCCAGCCCTGATGCCAGTGTGACTTGTCTTGCAGTTCGCGCCATGCAATCTGTTGTATCCGTCCTGAATGGACGGCCTGCAGTTCGACCAGCGTCATCGGCGCATCGGGCTCGGGTGGCTGGCACAGCTTGATGACCAGGAAGTGCTTTTCCTTGTTGACGGGCGAGACGGCCGTCCATTTGCTGTGAAACAGCTTGTTCGGGCGTATGGGGTTGATATTCGACTCAAGCATGATGAATGTGGACGCGCGCTTTTGGAATTTGCCATTATGATGCAAATTATCGTCGCCAACTTCAAGGAGTGCCATGAAACGCCCGCTGCATCTGCTCGTGATCGATCCGCAAAACGATTTTTGCGACCTGCCGGCCGACTCGCTGCCGGCCGGCCAGGCGCCAACGTTGCCGGTGCCTGGCGCGCACCAGGACATGCTGCGCGTGGCGCAGCTGATCGGCGACGCTGGCGCTGGCCTGACGCAGATCAGCATCACGCTCGACGCCCATCACCGCTACGATATCGCCCATCCGACCTTCTGGCGCACCAGCGACGGCGGGCCGGTCGCGCCATTTACCGAGATCAGCGCGCAGGCGCTGCGCGACGGCCGCTATCGGCCTGCCGCGCCCGATGCCGGCGCCCGTGCACAGGCTTATCTCGACGCGCTGGAGCAGGCCGGCCGCTACCAGCTGATGGTCTGGCCCGTGCATTGCGAGATCGGCTCCTGGGGCCAGAACGTGCATGGCGCCGTGCGCGCCGCCTACAACGCATGGGAAGTGGCGCAGCTGCAGGTGGTGGCCAAGCTGTCCAAAGGTTCCAATCCGTGGACCGAGCATTACTCGGCCGTGATGGCCGAAGTGCCCGATCCGCAGGATCCGGCCACTCAGCAGAACACCGACTTTCTCGCTACCTTGCTGCCGGCGCAGCAAATCTACATCTGCGGCGAGGCCGGCAGCCATTGCGTGAAGGCCAGCACCGAACATATTGCCGACTATCTGACGCAGCAGCAGGGCGCGCATGCGGTGCGGAAATTGGTGCTGCTGACCGACTGCATGAGCCCTGTTACGGGTTTTGAAGAACAGCAGCGCGGCTTTCTGGCAGCCATGCAGGCACGCGGCGCGCGCCTGGCCACGGCTGCCGAAGTAGCGCCCGAGCTGCGCGCCAACGCTGCGGCCTGAACTTGCCTGAAAGTCCCCACTGCCGAAATGGCGGCAGTGGCGTACTATGCTCGCTTGTAGATAGAGGAAGCTGGAGAAAAACAAGATGACCCCGATAGTGCGCAGTTTGCTGGAAACCGATTTATACAAATTCACCATGTGGCAGGCCCTGCTGCATGGTCACCCCAATACCCATACCGAATACGAGTTTGTCTGCCGCAATACGCCCGCGTATCCACTGGCCTTGCTCAAAGAAGAACTGGAAGAGCAGCTCGACCATCTGTGTTCGATGTCGTTTGCCGATGACGAACTGGCCTACTTGCGCACGCTGCGCTTCATGAAAAGCGACTTTGTCGACTTCCTGACGGTGTTCCGTTTCCAGCGCAAGTTCATCGACGTCAGTACCGATGGCGATACCTTGCAGGTGCATGCGGCCGGCCCGCAGGTGCATGTAATGGGCTTTGAAATCTTCGTGCTGTACATCATCAACGAGCTGTATTTCCGCCGCTTCGACCACGACGCCGCCATGGCGGAAGGGCGCCGCCGCCTGGCCGCCAAGGTGGTGGCGGTCAAGGAGTTCGGCAAGCTGCCACGCCGCAAGCATCCTTTCGAGTTCTCCGATTTTGGCGTGCGCCGGCGCTTTTCCGGCGCCTGGCATGATGAAGTGGTGCAGCACCTGGCGCGCGAAGTGCCCGAGTATTTCAAGGGTACCTCGAACGTCTACCTGGCCAAGCAACTGGGGATGGTGCCGATCGGCACTATGGCGCATGAATACATGCAGTCGTTCCAGTCGTTCGGCGTACGCCTGCGCGATTTTCAAAAAGCGGCGCTGGAAGACTGGGTGCAGGAATACCGCGGCGACCTCGGTATCGCGCTGACCGACGTGGTCGGCATGGACGCTTTTCTGGCCGACTTCGACCTGTATTTTGCCAAGCTCTTTGACGGCCTGCGCCACGACTCGGGCGATCCGGTCGAGTGGGGCGAAAAGGCGCTGGCCCACTACGCGGCGCTGCGCATCGACGCCAACACCAAGCGCCTGGTGTTCTCCGATGGCCTGGACCTGGACAAGGCGTTCTCGCTGTACCAGCACTTTGCCGACCGCATCATGACCGGCTTTGGCATCGGTACCAACCTGACCAACGACGTCGGCCTGACGCCCTTGAATATCGTTATGAAGCTAATGCGCTGCAATGGCCAGTCAGTGGCCAAGCTGTCCGATTCGCCCGGCAAGACGCTGTGCAAGGACGAGACGTTCCTGGCGTATTTGCGGCAGGTGTTTCACCATCCTGCTTCGTAAACAATACCTGCCGTGGGCTTGCTTCAAAACCCCGTCACCACCGTATTCATATGCTCGACCTGCGGCGGCACGGCAAAAAAGCCGCCGACCAGCCCGCGCCAGGTCTGGAACGCTTCGCTTCCGCGGAAATGCACGGTATGGTCTTCCAGCGTATTCCAGCCGACCACCAGCCGGTAGTGGTCGCCGTTTTCAATCGAGCGTTCCAGGTGCATGGACTGGCAGCCCTGTGCGCCCTTGAACAGCGGCACGGCCTGCGTGACAGCCGCTTCAAAGGCGGCGTGGGTATCGGGCTGAATCTGGATATGGGCAATTTCAAAAATCATGGTGCTGTTTTTCCGCGAAAGATGAGGGAATCCGATCTTGCCACAGTTTTCAGCGGCGGTGGCAATCCCTGCACACACCATTTTGGTGCATTTATTTGATAAAACTCGTGATCGGCATGCAAGTGGCAGTAAGATACACCCTGTGGAGTTCTTCAGGCGTTGCCTGCACGCCAGGATGCAGGGCACTCTTTCATGGGAAAACCAAATGGCAGCGAAAAAAATTCTGTTTTTGACCGGCGATTTTGCAGAAGATTATGAAACGATGGTGCCTTTCCAGGCTCTGCAGATGCTGGGCCACATCGTGCATGCGGTCTGCCCTGGCAAAAAAAGCGGCGACACCATCAAGACCGCCATTCACGACTTCGAGGGCGACCAGACCTACACGGAAAAGCCCGGCCATCTGTTTGCGCTCAACGCGGCGTTTGACGACGTCGATGTGGCCAGCTATGACGCGCTGATGATCGCCGGCGGCCGCGCCCCCGAGTACCTGCGCCTGAACGAGAAGGTGATTGCCGCCGTGCGCCACTTTGCCGATGCCGGCAAGCCGGTTGCCGCCGTCTGCCATGGCGCGCAGTTGCTCGCTGCGGCCGAAGTCATCCGCGGCAAGCGCATTTCGGCCTATCCGGCCTGCGCGCCCGAAGTGCGCCTGGCCGGCGGCGAGTATGCCGACATTGCCGTGACCGATGCGGTCACCGACGGCCAGTTTGTCACCGCACCGGCCTGGCCTGCGCATCCGGCCTGGCTGGCGCAGTTCGTCAAACTGCTGGGCACCGAGATTCGCCTTTGATGCCCCATCGATGCAAGCCGTCTGCCACGGCAGGCGTTTTTTCTTTACCTGATTCGAGTGTTCATGCAAGCGCCGCGTAGTCATCCCACCCGCAAACAACTGCCAGCGTCGCGCTGGCGCCAGCGCCGCCAGGCACAGGCGCCGTCCGGCCTGTCGGCCGCGCAGCAGCGCCAGTTGGCCACGCTGCACGATATCTCCACGCTGCTGGCCGGCCAGCATGCGATCGATGAGCTGTGCCGCAGTTTTCTGCGCCATGTGATGGCGTTTGCCCAGGCGCAGGGTGGTACCGTGCGCATACTCGATCCGCACAACGATACGGTGCACATCATCGTCCACGAAGGTATTTCCGAGGCGATGATCGAGGAAGAGCACTGCATCCACAAGAACGACTGCCTGTGCGGTGCAGCCGTGACGCAAGGCGTGATCCAGTTCCGCGATTTTCGCAGGACCGATCCGCAGCAGCATTTCCGCTGCGAAGACGAAGGCTTTCGCGCCGTTGCCGTGTTTCCCATCTCGGTGCGCGAGCAGGTGATCGGCAGCTTTTCGCTGCACTATGCGCAGCCGCAGGCGATCAGCGTGCAGCAGCATGGCTGGCTTGAAACGCTGGGCCAGAGCCTGGGCATTGCGATTGAAAACCAGCGCCTGATCGCGCGCGAGAAGGAGTTTGCGGTGGCGCGCGAGCGCAGCCTGCTGGCCGAAGGCCTGCATGACAGCATCGCACAAAGCCTGAACTTCATCAGCCTGCAGGTGCAGATGCTCGACGATTCGGTACGCCGCGGCGAACTGGGCGAGGCGGCCGAAGTGCTGCCCCTGATGCGCATGGGCGTCGAGCAAAGCTACCAGGATGTGCGTGAGCTGCTGGTGAACTTTCGCACGCGCTGGCATGGCAGCGACCTCGAAGGCAAGCTCGATGAGGTGCTGGAAAAATTCGCGCTGCAGACCGGCGTGCAGGGCACCTTGCACATGGCCGGCGCCGGTGCGCCGCTGGCGCCCGAGCAGCAGCTGCAGGTGATGTTTATCGTGCAGGAAGCACTGTCGAATATCCGCAAGCACGCGCAGGCCAGCACGGTGGAAGTGCGGGTCGATAACGGCCGCGATTTTTCGCTGCAGGTGCGCGACAACGGCGCCGGTTTTGCCACCCATTTGCGCGACAAGAAAACCGAGGTGCAGATCGGACTGCGCATCATGCAGGAGCGCGCCGAACGCCTGGGCGCGCAGTTCTCCATCGCCAGCGCGCAGGGCAGCGGCACCACCATTTCGTTGGCGCTGCCCGAAGCGAAGCGCCAGGCCGCCTGAACGACGGCCGCATCAAACCAGGACCCAAGCCTACAGTGAATTCACCCATAACTATCCTGCTGGTCGATGACCACACCCTGCTGCGCAGCGGCGTCAAGATGCTGTTGCAGCGCAATACTCAATTCCAGGTCGTCGGCGAGGCGGCCAATGGCATCGACGGTGTGCGCCTGGCCGGCCAGCTGCAGCCGGACGTGGTGCTGATGGACCTGAACATGCCCGGTCTGTCCGGCGTCGAGGCGCTGCAGCAGATATTGCAGCAGTGGCCCGAGATGGTGGTGCTGATGCTGACCGTGTCGGAAAACGCGGCCGACTTGGGCGCGGCGCTGCGCGCCGGTGCGCGCGGCTACCTGCTGAAAAATATCGAAGCAGAGCAGCTGGCACAGGCGATACGCCGCGCTGCAGCTGGCGAATCGGTGATTGCCGACGCCATGACGGCCAAGCTGGTGTCGCAGTTCCGCGCCGGCCAGAGCGCGCCCGAAGCCGACTATGAAAAACTGACGCCGCGCGAACGCGAAGCGATGGCCTGCCTGGCGCGCGGCCAGAGCAACAAGGAGATTGCACGCCAGCTCGATGTGGCTGAAAGCACGGTCAAGATCCATGTACAGAACATCCTGAAAAAGCTCAAGCTGACCAGCCGCGTGCAGATCGCCGTGTATGCGGTCGAGCGCAATTTGGGCAAGTAGTGATAAGTTTTACAAATAAGGGAAATACAGCAGCGTGATGCAGATTGGCGAAAAATTGATCTCGATAGCGTTTTAGCCTAGTTTGCCCTACTCCCTTTGACGTATGGTCTTGACGATGTCCTCCCATTACACTTAGTTAATCGCTAATCCAATGAAGAGAATGTCATGCATAAGGTCAACGTCGACGGTCTGCTATCGAGCCAGGCTCTGTTTCGCCATATTTCCCCTTCGCAGCTGGAGCAATTGCGCCAGGATGTGGTGCGCGTGGAGCTGGAAAAAGGCAAAGTCCTGTTCCGCAAGGGCGAAATCCCGGAAGGCGCTTACGTGGTGGTGTTTGGCCTGGTCAAGCTGAGCGTGTTTTCCATGGAAGGCACCGACAAGGTGCTTGAACTGATCCGCCCGGGCCAGAGCTTCGGCGAAGCCATGATCTTCCTCGATGAACCGTATCCATTCTGCGCCGAAGCACTGGAACACTGCCTGCTGCTGCGCATTCCGCCGCACGCGCTGCTGCGCCTCCTGGATCAGTCGCCGCGCATTGCGCGCCAGATGATGAACAGCCTGTCGCATCATCTGATGGGCTTTATCCGCAACGTCGAGCGCTGCTCGGTGCAGAACGCCACCCAGCGCGTGGTTGAATATCTGCTGCAGGCGTCGGACCAGCAGCGTTCGAACGAGGTCAAGCTGGACCTCAAGAAAAGCCTGCTGGCTTCTTTCCTGAACCTGGCGCCGGCCACCCTGTCGCGCGTGCTGCACCAACTGACCGACCTGCACCTGATCAAGGTCAGCGGCTCGCTGATCCAGATCCAGCCCGACGCGCTGAAGACTTACCGGCATGGGGCGACAACGGCGCTGCTGAACTAAGCGCTTACGCTGTCGTGGAGGGCGCATCGAGTCGCGTAGGTCGGATTAGGCCCCTGCGGGGCCGTAATCCGACAACACCACTAGCGCCAACAATGTTGTCGGATTACGCCGCTGCGCGGCTAATCCGACCTACCTGATATACGCTAAGCTGCGGCATAAGGTCGAACGAACTCGCCTGTACCCTCAGGGCCAGGCCCGGTACTTACGCCGCCGTGTTGGCGTGCTCCAGCGTCGCCCGCCAGAACCCCAGTGCCACCGCACTGACCGCCGCCCCCAGCGCACACACCGCCTGCCACCCGCCAGCCGCATAGGCGCTGGTGGCAGCAATCGCCCCCAGCCCGCTCCCCACCGCATAAAACAGCATATAGCAGGCCACCAGCCGGCTGTGCGCGTCGCTGCCGTCCTTGAAAATCAGGCTCTGGTTGGTCACATGGATGGCCTGGCCGGCCAGGTCGAGCGCGATAATGCCGATCACCAGCGGCCACAGGGCGCTGCCGGCAAAGCTCAATGGCAGCCACGAGGCCAGCAGCAGCAACAGCGCTGCGCCTGTAGTCCACTGGGCGCGACCGCGGTCGGCCAGCGCGCCGGCGCGCGCCGCGCCGAGTGCCCCGAACACCCCCACCAGTCCGAAAGCGCCCACCGCCGCATGGCCGTAACCGTGCGCCGTCAACGGGAACACCAGCGCGCTCCAGAAGATGCTGAAGGCGGCAAACATCAGCATGGCCAGCATGCCGCGCACCTGCAGCACGCGGTGGGTCGCCAGCATCGACAGCATCGACGCCAGCAGCGCACCATACGACAGCTTTTTCTGTGGCACCTGCACCGGCGGCAGCATACGCCACAACAGCATCAGCAGCGCCAGCGAGATGGCAGCCGACAGCAGATAGACGGCGCGCCAGCTGGCCCATTGCGCCACCAGGCCGGACAGCGTGCGCGCCAGCAGCAGGCCGATCACGACACCGGCCTGCGCCGTGCCCACCACACTGCCTCGTTCGTGCGCGCCGGCGGCGCTGGCGGCGTAGGCAATCAGGCCCTGTGTCATGGCCGTGCCCAGCAAGCCGGCCAGCAGCATGCCGGCCAGCAGGGCGGCAGTCGACGTCGCACCGGACAGGGCGGCCAGCGCCAGGCATAGCAGTGCCAGCTGCGCCAGCATCAGGCGGCGCCGGTTCAGCATGTCGCCCAGTGGTACCAGCAACAGCAGCGCCAGCGCGCAGCCGAGCTGGGTGGCGCTGATCACCAGGCCGCTGTTCGACTGCGTCAGGCCGAATTCGCGCGCCAGCACATCGAGCAGGGGCTGGGCATAGTACACATTGGCTACCGACAAGCCGCTGGCAACGGCAAACAGCCACACCAGCGGCTTGGACAGGGAAATAGAAGAAGACATCAGGTATCCTAAAGTGGTTGCAAATTAAAACCAGTTGGAGTCTATGCCAGGAAGTTTTAAAATGCAACCACTCAACAGGAGGCACGCTGTGGCAAAACGCAAGAGCCTGAAAACCGATAGCTGTCCCGTCGCGCGCGCGCTCGATGTGGTCGGCGAGCGCTGGTCGCTGCTGATCGTGCGCGACGCCTTTGACGGCATGCGCCGCTTCGGCCAGTTCCAGAAAAGCCTGGGCGTGGCGCGCAACATTTTGGCCGACCGTCTGCAGGCGCTGGTCGAGGAGGGGATTTTTTCGGTGGCGCCAGCGTCGGACGGTACCGCCTACCAGGAGTATGTGCTGACCGACAAGGGGCGCAGCCTGTTCCCGGTGGTGGTGGCCCTGCGGCAGTGGAGCGAGGCGCAGCTGTTTGCGCCCGGCGAAGCGCATTCGCAGTTGCTCGAGCAGGGCAGCGGCGCCGCGCTGCGTACGCTGGCGGTACAGGCTGAAGACGGTCATGTGCTGCAGGCAAGCGATACCGTCGTGCGCAAGGTGCAGCCATGACGCGCGTGGCGGTGATCGGTGGCGGCATTACCGGCGTGACCACCGCCTATGCACTTGTGCGGCGCGGGGTGGAGGTCACGCTGATCGAGCAGCACCGCTACGCCGCCATGGAAACTTCGTTTGCCAATGGCGGCCAGCTGTCGGCCTCGCACGCGGAAGCGTGGAACCACAAGGCCACCATGATCAACGCCCTGAAATGGATGGCCAGGCGCGATGCGCCGCTGCTGCTGCATCCGCAGCCGACCTGGCACAAGCTGTCGTGGTTTGCCCAGTTCCTGGCCGCCATGCCGCACTACGAGCGCAATACGGTGGCCACCGCGCGCATGGCCATTGCCGCGCGCGCGCATCTGTTTGCGTGGGCCGAAGAAGAGGGCATCGATTTTGACCATCGCCGCGCCGGCATCCTGCATGTCTACCGCGAGCGCGCCAGCTTCGAGCGCGCCGCCGGCGTTTCACAGCTGCTGGCCAGGGCCGGTCTGGTGCGCCGCGCCGTCACGCCGGCAGAAATGCGCGCCATTGAGCCGACGCTGGCCGGGAAGTTTTATGGAGGCTACTACACCGACAGCGATTCCACCGGCGATATCCACAAATTTACCAGCGGCCTGGCCGACGCCTGCGTGCGACGCGGCGTCGACTGTCGCTATGGCAGCAACGTCACCGCGCTGACGCGCGAAGGAGGACAGGTGCGCGTTGCGACCGAGGGCGATAGCGCCGTATTCGACGCCGTGGTGATCTGCGCCGGCGCGGCCAGCCGCCGTCTTGCCGCCATGCTGGGTGACCGGGTCAATGTCTATCCGGTCAAAGGCTATTCGATTACCGTGCACCTGGACGACGCCGCCAGCCGCGCTGGCGCGCCCACCGTCAGCCTGCTCGACGACGCCACCAAGCTGGTCAGCAGCCGCCTCGGCGAAGACCGCCTGCGCGTGGCCGGCACGGCAGAATTCAACGGCATGAACCGCGACATCCGCGCCGACCGCATCGCCCCGCTGCTGCATTGGGTGGAGCAGCATTTCCCCGGTGTGAACACCCGCCGTGTCATTCCCTGGGCCGGCCTGCGCCCGATGCTGCCCGCCATGCTGCCGCGCGTCGGCCCCGGCCGCGCCCCCGGCGTGTTCTACAATACCGGCCATGGCCACCTGGGATGGACGCTGGCGGCAGCCACGGCGGAGATGGTGGCGGGGCTGGTGGCGCCTGTGTAACTGAGGGGGGAGCAAGTAGGTCGGATTAGCGGCAAAGCCGCGTAATCCGACAACAGCGCAGGCGCCAACCATGGTGCCGGATTGCGACCCGAAGCGCTTTGGCGGCCTCGCCTGATCGTTGGATTACGCCGTTCCGGCTAATCCAACCTACGATGCTGCCCGCCATGTTGCCGCGCGTGGACCTCGGCGGCGGCAACGACCTCGAGGGAGAGCACGTAGGTCGGATTAGCGGCAAAGCCGCGTAATCCGACAACAGCGCAGGCGCCAACCATGGTGCCGGATTGCGACCCGAAGCGCTTTGGCGGCCCCGCCTGATCGTTGGATTACGCCGTTCCGGCTAATCCAACCTACGATGCTGCCCGCCATGCTGCCGCGCGTGGACCTCGGCGGCGGCAACGACCTTGGGGGAGGGTACGTAGGTCGGATTAGCGGCAAAGCCGCGTAATCCGACAACAGCGCAGGCGCCAACCATGCTGCCGGATTACGACCCGAAGCGCTTCGGCGGCCTCGCCTGATCGTTGGATTACGCCGTTCCGGCTAATCCAACCTACGATGCTGCCTGGCTTGGTTGGATTCAAGGCAGCAGCGCTGCCTTGCCCTGCGGCGTCATGAGCGCCGCCAGTTTCGCATAGGGTAGCGTGAACTCCTGCTCGCAGCCGCTGCCATAAGCTTCTTCCCAGAAGCGCACGCCGCTGTCGGTCAAGCTCAGGTGGTAGTTGCCGCGGCCCTGGTAGTCGGTTTTGCATTCGTCATCCTGCACCACGTCCTTGAACAGCAGCGCGCGCAATTTGGGTGGCAGGGGGCTCATGTCGCTGGTGCCTTCCTGCGATTTGCTGCCGAACCAGCTCCACACATCGACCTCCTTGCCCGTCTGCAGATCCCAGGTGCGAAAGTCGTTGCTGATGCCGTTGCGTCCCATGCCGGCGGCCCAGCGGTAGAAGCTGACTGTTACATGGCGCGCGGACCAGAAGGACGGTTCGGCATGCAGTTCGTCTTCCATCATCATGCCATTCATGCCGAGGAAATTGCGGCGCTGCTCGAAATATTCGGCCAGGTCTTTTTTGGTCTTGGGCAGCACCGCGCGCAGCTGGCGGTTGATCGCTGCCACCGGTGTGCCGGGCGCCAGCAGTTCGACCGTCATCTGGTCGGCCAGGCGCAGGCTGCGGAACTGGCGGTCCTGGCGATCCTTGAACAGCAGTGGGCGGCTGGTGATCAACTTGGGAAAATCCTCGAGCGCAGTGTTGTAGGCAGCGCTGGCGCACGGCTGCTCTTCGCCAGTGGGAGGGCGCACCAGCATCAGCGAAACAGGCAGTGTCTTGCCAGTGGTCGGATGCTTCCAGGTGCCCGTGACCTGATTGTTTTTCGGCTGCGCCAGTTGCCAGCTGCCGGTCTTGGCATCGCCATCGGTCACTTCGTTCCAGACGCGCTGGCCCTCGCTTTGCAGCAGGCCGATCGGCGTCTTGTGGCGCGCATAGTAGTAGTTGCCACGGTTGTCGTATTTGCTGGGCAGGTTGAAGCAGGCAGTAATGTCGGCGTTGCCGAGTTTCCCCTGCCAGACGCCGGCCAGTTCGCCGTTGGCAGGTTCGATTGCTGCCTGCGCAAGAGCAGGCAGGCATGACAGCAAAATAAAGAATCGGCGCATCGTTGTGTCCTCAGTCAAGATGGCCGATTCTACATGCGCGGCGCGGTTTTATTCGCCAGCCACGCGCGCCATGGCCGGCGCCAGGTAGGCCATCATCTGCGGCGTGACAAAGCTGCCCTGCGCCAGGCGCGGTTCCTCCTGGTGCGCCTGGCGGAACTTCAGCTGCGTGGCCGGATCACGGCCGGCGTAGCTGCGAAACAGCGCCAGCCATTGCCGCGCCAGCGCCAGCACGCGGTCGTCTTGCGCCGGCACTTGTGCGTCCATGCTGGC
The DNA here is from genome assembly GCF_009208565.1 of Janthinobacterium aquaticum. Classification (GTDB taxonomy): domain Bacteria; phylum Pseudomonadota; class Gammaproteobacteria; order Burkholderiales; family Burkholderiaceae_D; genus Janthinobacterium. The sequence goes on from NZ_WFLK01000012.1 coordinate 32,771, forward strand.
GCGCACGGCAGCAATCAGGGGCGGCCATTCACCGGAGCGCGCACCGTAATTGGCGGCCAGGTGCGCGTACTCGGCGTCGTTCAGATAAGGGCGGTACAGCGCAATGCGCGAGGCATTGAAAGCGCTGGTGACAAAGCCCATCAGCGCCGCATCGATGCCGGTGCTCGACTGCAGCGACGGCTCCTGTTGATGCATGCTGTTGAGCTTTGCAAACAGGCTGGGGTCGGCATTGGTGTCGCGCGCCAGCTTGACCATCCATTCGGTGGCAATCGCCTGCGCCTGTGCGCTTTGCGCGTCAACCCCGGATGCCTGCAGTGCGCGCACGCGCGCGACCAGCGCCTGCCATTCCTGTTCGATGGTGGGGTTCGACAGCATCGGCAATTGCTGCAGTTCTTGCGGTGAAAAGTATTTGTCGTACATGGTCATTTGCTCCATGGTAGTGAGCCACTCGGCCAGTTCCGGTTCCTGTCCCTGCGCCAGTTGCTGCTGCAGGTCGCGCAGCCGTTCACGCAGGCTGCTGGCCTTTGCAATCTGCTGCTCCAGCATGGCGATCTGCTGCTGCACGATGGCGCCCAGGGGCAGCTCCGGTTTGGCCAGCGAGGTGGCAATTTCGGCCAGCGACAATCCGAATTTGCGCAGCGCCATGATCCGGTGCAACCTAGCCAGGTCGCTGTGCTGGTACAGACGGTAGCCAGCCGGCGTGCGCGCCGAAGGCGAGAGCAGGCCGATGCGGTCGTAGTGATGCAGGGTGCGGATGGTCAGCCCGGTGCGGCTGGCCAGTTCGCCGATTTTCAACAGCATGGCGGTGTCCTTTCTTCAGTGCGTGCTTGCAGCTTGCAGCCTGACGCTGCGTCATGGTCAAGCGCGAATATACGGCGCGTGTGTCAAGTCGGTAAGAAAAAAATGAGTGAAAAGAATCCGTTGACCCCATTTTTTTTGTACGGTATATTTATAAAACCAAATCGCAGATGGGTCAGCGGCGCAGATCGCTGACCGCAAGCCGCGATGAAGTGCAACATGGAATGACGGAATAATCGTTGTGCGGCGCAGCAAGAATCAGACGCAAGAGATAAAGCTTCCGTGATTCGATGCGCCATCAGCAGACTGGAAAGACAATCCGCACAGACGGATTTTTTTCACAGTTGGTTTGTACGTTAAATATAATATGCCACCGGCAAAGACCGGATGGCGAGAGAGACAACCATGATGAAAAGTATCGTTTGCGATACGCCGGGTTCCCTGCGCATGGAGCAGCGTCCGCTGCCCGTGCCGACCGGCGATGAAGTGCTGGTGCGCATCCGCCGCATTGGCATCTGCGGCACCGACATGCATATCTTCCGTGGCACGCAGCCATTTCTCACTTATCCACGCGTGATGGGCCATGAGCTGTCCGGCCATGTAGCCAGCGCTCCGGCAGGTTCGCACCTGGCCGAAGGCGACCAGGTCTACATCATGCCGTACCTGTCGTGCGGTACCTGCGTGGCCTGCCGCCAGGGCAAGACCAACTGCTGCACCCGCATCGAAGTGCTGGGCGTGCATCGCGACGGCGGCCTGGCCGAATACGTGGCGCTGCCATCGCGCTTTGTCTTCAAGACCGAAGGCATTTCGCTCGACGATGCGGCCATGATCGAGTTCCTCGCCATCGGCATGCATGCCGTCAAGCGGGGTTCAGTCGGTGCCGGCAAGCGCGTGCTGGTGGTGGGCGCCGGTCCGATCGGCATGGCTGTGATGCTGTTCTCTCGCCTGAAAGGCGCTGACGTGACGGTGCTCGACGGCCGCGCCGATCGCCTGCAGTTCTGCCAGGACGCGCTGGGCATTGCACGCACGGTGGCACTGGGCGAACAGGACAAGGCGCAGTTAAGCGAGGCCACCGACGGTGAGTTTTTCGACGTGGTGTTTGACGCCACCGGCAATATCGCCGCCATGGAGCGCGGCCTGGAATTTGTCGCCCACGGCGGCAGCTATGTGCTGGTGTCCATCGTGCGCGAGCGCCTGTCGTTCTCCGACCCTGAATTCCACAAACGCGAAACCAATCTGCTGGGCAGCCGCAACGCCACGGCCGAAGATTTTGAAGAGGTGGTCGTCGCCATGAAAGCGGGCCTGGTGCCAACCGGCTTGCTCAATACGCACCGCACCACGCTCGATGAATTCACGGGCGTGCTGGAGCAATGGATGCAGCCGTCGGCCGGCGTCATCAAGGCCATCGTCGAGGTCTGAGATGAGCCAGACAGATACCAATCCGATACTGCAGTTCGGCACCAGCCGCTTTCTGCAGGCGCATGCCGACCTGTTTGTCAGCGAAGCACTGGCCGAAGGCCGCGCGCTGGGCCCGATCACCATTGTGCAGACCACTGGCAGCGCCCAAGGCGCCGGTCGTGTGGCGGCGTTTCGCCAGAGCGGCGGCTATCCGGTGCGCATCCGTGGCTTTCAGGACGGCGTCGTGATCGACGAAGAGCGCCGCGCAACCGCAGTCACGCAGGCGTGGCAGACCGGCAGCGACTGGCAAGCTGTGCGCCGGCATGCGGCTAGCCATGCACGCATTATTTTGTCCAATACCGGCGACACCGGCTATCAGTTGAGCGAAGGCGATCATGCCGGCATGCTTGACGGCGACGTCGTACCGGCCAGTTTTCCGGCCAAGCTGCTGGTGCTGCTGTACGGCCGCTTTCTGGCTGGCGCCGCGCCGATCACGCTCTACCCGTGCGAACTGGTGGTCGACAACGGCAGCGTCTTGCGCGAGCTGGTGGTATCGCTGGCGCGCGACTGGCAGCTGCCGTTCGATGCCATCGCTTACCTGGAAAGCGGCTGCATCTGGGTCAATTCGCTGGTTGACCGTATTGTGTCCGAAGCCATCGAGCCGATTGGAGCCGTGGCCGAACCGTATGGGCTGTGGGCCATCGAAGCGCAGCCCGGCATGCTGCTGCCGTGCACCCATCCGCAAGTGGTGGTAACCGACAGCCTGCAACAGTACGAGCAGCGCAAGCTGTTCCTGCTCAATCTGGGCCACACGTATCTGGCGCAGCTGTGGCAGGATCGCGGCAGCCCGGCCGGCATGACGGTGCGCGAGGCGATGGCTGATGGGGCCATGCTGGCAGCACTGGAGTCGCTGTGGCAGGATGAAGTGCTGCCCGTATTTGCCGCCATGGGCGAAGCCGAAGCACAAGCCAGCGTAGCCTATCTGGCCCAGGTCAGGGAGCGCTTTGCCAATCCGTTTCTGGCGCACCGGCTGGCCGATATCGCGCAGAACCACGCACAGAAAATCGCGCGCCGCATGGCGCCGGTAGTGGCGCTGGCGCATCAGCTGTGCCCGGGCCTGGCGCAACCGCGCCTGCATGCCCTGCTCAAGGGTGGCGCGCAATGACAGCCCTGCCAGCAACTGCGCACAATGGGTCGGAAAGCCACAAGCCATGCCGGTTTCAACCGATATCGACTAAAATGCCTTCCTCTTTCCTTACCCTAGTCGCTGACATAGCGCGTCTATCCCATGTCAAAACCGGCCACCGTCTTCAAGCGCAGTTCGAACCTGCTACTGCAATATCTGGCCGAGAATGTGGCCGTGGGCGAGATGCTGCCGACGGAGCATTATCTGAGCACGATCTGCCAGGGCAGCCGCACCGCCATCCGGAGCGCGATTGCCTACCTGGCCACGCGGCGGCTCATTGCCAGCGTGGCGGAACGGCGCCTGCTGCGCAAGCCGATACCGGGCGACTACTTCGATATCGCCGAGCTGCAGTCGGGCGCGGAGCGCATCCAGCAGGTGCTGATGGAACGCGTGTACCAGCGCGACATGCCGCCGGGCGCCGAGTTTTCGGAAGCCGAGCTGGCGCGCGAGGCCGGTGCGTCGACGGTCAGCGTGCGCGAGTTTCTGATCGGCTTTTCGCGTTTTGGCCTGATCGAGAAGAAGCCGCGCGGCGGCTGGCGCCTCTGTGCGTTCGATCCCTCGTTTGCCACCGAGCTGGCCGACATGCGGCGCATGTTCGAGATGGCGGCCGTAGAGAAATTTGGCAGCCTGCCGCCCGGCGATCCGGCGTATGCGGAACTGGCGCGGCTGATACGCCAGCACGAAAAGCTGGCGGAGAAAATCGACACGCGCCACAACGCCTTTCCGGCGCTGGACCGCGAGTTTCATACTTTTCTGATCGGGCTCTTGAACAACCGCTTTGCGCAGGGCTTCTACGATATCGTCTCGTTCGTGTTCCACTATCACTACCAGTGGGACAAGGGCGAGGAAAAGGGCCGCAACAAATATGCGGTACAGGAGCACCTGGCCATCCTGCGGGCGCTGGCCGAGCACGACGTGCCCAAGGCGCTCGATTCCATGAAGTTGCACCTGAACTCTTCGCGCAGCACCATGCTCGATTCGATCAGCACGCGCGACGCACTGACACAGCACAAAACCGACCAACACTAGGCAGCGCCGTCACGGCCTGCCGCATCACCGCGGAGGGCCAGCCATGAGCATCGCCACGCCAGTATCGAGCCTGCTGCTGATGTCCCCCGAGGACAACTGCATGATTGCGCGCACCGCGCTTGCCAAGGGTGACACCGTCACCATCGACGGCCAGGCCGTCACACTGTCGCAAAACATCCTGATCGGCCACAAGGTAGCGCGCCGCGCGCTGGCCGTGGGCGACAAGGTGCTGCGCTATGGCGCCCTGATCGGCAGCATCACCGCGCCGGTCGGCATCGGCGAACATATCCATACGCATAACCTGGAAAGCGACTACATCCCCACTTACACGCTGGGCCAGGACGGCCATCATTTCCTGGACAAGGAAGCCAAATAATGAACGCACCTACCCACAATCCAGTCGCTCCCGCCAACGCCGCACTGGTGTCGCAACTGACCGGCTTTCCACGAGCCGATGGCCGCAAGGGCATCCGCAATATCGTGGTGGTGGCCTATATGGTCGAATGCGCGCACCATGTGGCGCGCCAGATGGTCAACGCCTTTCCCGGCCAGGACGTGCACCTGATCGGCTTTACCGGCTGCTTTCCGAACGACTATGCCGACCAGGTGATGCGCCGCCTGCTGACGCACCCGAACGTGGGCGCCGTGCTGCTGGTGTCGCTCGGCTGCGAAGGCTTCAATAAATATGGCCTGTCGAGCGCCGTGGCCGACAGTGACCGCCCGGTCCATACCATCACCATCCAGGAAAACAGCGGCACGCGCCCCAGTGTGCGCAGCGGCGTCGAGTGGATCAGCTGGGCGCTGGAGCACCTGGCGCAGCAGCAGCGCGTGCCGATGGCCATTGACGAACTGGTGGTGGCCACCATCTGCGGCGGCTCCGACAGCACCAGTGGCATCAGCGCCAATCCGGCCGTCGGCGTGGCGTTCGACACCCTGATTGCTGCCGGCAGCCCGTGCATTTTCGAGGAAACCGGTGAGCTGGTTGGCTGCGAATACCATATGCAGCGCCGCGCCGTGACGCCGGGTCTCGGCGACGCCATCGTGGCCACCGTGGCCAAGGCGGCGCGCTATTACACCATCATGGGCCATGGCAGCTTCTCGCCCGGTAACGCCGATGGCGGCCTGACCACGCAGGAGGAAAAGTCGCTGGGCGCCTATGCCAAGAGCGGTTCCTCACCGATTGTCGGCATTTTGAAGCCTGGCGACCAGCCAGCCGGTGGCGGCCTGTACCTGCTTGACGTGGTGCCCGATGGCGAGCCGCGCTTCGGCTTTCCGAACGTGTCCGACAATGCGGAAATCGTCGAACTGATTTCCTGCGGCGCGCACATCACCTTGTTTACCACCGGCCGCGGTTCGGTGGTCGGCTCGGCCATCTCGCCGGTGATCAAGGTCTGCGCCAATCCGCAAACCTTCGAGCGCCTGTCCGACGACATGGATATCAACGCCGGCAAGATCCTGACCGGCGAAGCAAGCCTGGAAGAGGTGGGCGCAGAAATCGTCGACGCCGTGCTGCGCGTGGCGGCCGGTGAAATGAGCCGCTCGGAAGACCTGGGTCACCAGGAGTTCGTGCTGACCTACAAGCAGTTCGATGCGGTCGGGCCGGGCTGCTTCCCGCTGCGCGCGGCCTGAAGGAGAGCGCGATGAATGTCGACCAACGCATCAATTTACCGCGCGGCGGCCTGTCGCTGCCGTGCATCGGCATGGGCTGCGCGCCGCTGGGCGGGCTGTATCACGCGGTGACCGAAGCGCAGGCGCAGGCCACGCTGGAAGGCGCGTGGGACGCCGGTGTGCGCTTCTACGACACGGCGCCGTACTACGGCTACACGCTGTCCGAGCGCCGCGTGGGCAATGCCCTGCGCCAGCGTCCTCGCCACGAGTTCGTGATCGCCACCAAGGTGGGCCGCTTGCTGCGCGCCGATGCCAGCGTGCAGCCGGGCGACGACGGCTTTGCTGCGCCGCTGCCGTTTCGGCCGCACTATGATTATTCTTACGATGCCGTGCTGCGCTCGCATGAAGACAGTCTGCAGCGCCTGGGCCTGGCGTCCATCGATATCCTGTTCGTGCACGATATCGGGCGCGTCACCCATGGCGAAAACGATGATGTCTACTGGCGCCAGCTGATCGACGGCGGCGGCTTTCGCGCGCTCGAAGAGCTGCGCGCCAGCGGCCAGATCAAGGCGTTTGGCCTGGGCGTCAATGAAAGCGCGGCAGTGCTGCGCGCCATGGAATATGCCGATCTGGACTGCACGCTGCTGGCCGGGCGCTATACGCTGCTCGAGCAGGAGTCGCTGTCGCCACTGCTCGACCTGTGCGAACAGCGCGGCAACGCCATCGTGATCGGCGGACCGTTCAATTCGGGCGTGCTGGCCGGTAACGGCAAATTCAATTACGCCGATGCACCGCCAGCGGTACTGGCGCGCGTTGCCCAGCTCGATGCCATCTGCCGCGAATTCAAGGTGCCGCTGCAGGCGGCCGCGCTGCAGTTCCCGCTGGCCCACCCGGTCGTGGCCTCCTGCATTCCGGGCGGCCAGGACCTGGCCCAGCTGCGCCAGAACCTTGCGTGGTTTGCTACGCCAATCCCGGACGGATTGTGGCTGGCGCTGCGCGATGCAGGTCTGATCGATGCACGCGCGCCGCTGCCGCTGTCAGTGTCCGGAGAGGGCGCATGATGCGCATCGACGCTCACCAGCACTGCTGGCAACTGGCTGCGCGTGCAGGCAGCTGGCCGCCGCCTTCGCTGGCCGCCATCTACCGCGACTTTGCACCAGCCGACCTGGCGCCGCTGCTGGCCGAACACGGCGTGGACGGCACGGTGCTGGTGCAGTCGATGCCGCTGGAATCGGACACCGACTGGATGCTGGCGCTGGCTGAAAAAACCGCTTTTATCCGCGCCGTAGTGGGCTGGACCGACTTGCTGGCGCAGGACGCACCGGAGCGCATTGCCCGCCTGGCCGCGCAGCCGCTGTTGAAAGGCTTGCGCCCGATGCTGCAGGACCTGGACGACGATGCCTGGATCGGCGATGCGCGCCTGGCGCCGGCACTGGACGCCATGGTGGAACACGGCCTGCGCTTTGACGCGCTGGTGCTGCCGCGCCACCTGCCGGCACTGCTGCAGATGGCGCGCGCTTATCCGGTGCTGCCCATCGTGATCGACCATGCCGCCAAGCCGCCGATTCTTGACGCTGCGTTTGGCAACTGGCGCGAGGACATGGCACAACTGGCGGCGCTGCCGAACGTGCACTGCAAAATGTCCGGGCTGGTGACGGAAGCAAAGCCGCAGTGGCGCGTGGAAGACCTGCGCCCTTACGTATCGCATGTGCTGGCCGTGTTCGGACCACAGCGCGTGATCTGGGGCAGCGACTGGCCGGTGGTCGACTTGGCAGGCGGCTACAGCGCCTGGCTGGCGGCAAGCGAAACGCTGCTGGCGCATTTGCCTGAAGCGCAGCGTGAGCGCATTTTTGGCTTGAATGCTGTGCGGTTTTACGGGCTGGAATGAGGGTGTGGTGGTGTTGGCTTACGCCGGCCAGGGCCGGCTAAGCCAACCTACGTCAACCTACGCCGACACGACGCAGGCCGTAGGTTGGTTTAGCCGGAACGGCGTAAACCAACATGAATTATTGGAGGAATCAGCATGCAAAGAATGGGAATGGTCATCGGCATCGCACCCGAACGCATCGATGAATACAAATCGCTGCACGCGGCGGTCTGGCCGCAGGTGCTGGAACGCCTCGCGCAGGCGCATGTAAAAAATTATTCGATCTTCTTGCGCCAGCCTGAGAACCTGCTGTTCGGTTACTGGGAATACCACGGCAGCGACTTCGAGGCCGATATGGCCGCGATTGCCGACCATGCCGAAACGCGCCGCTGGTGGACCTTCTGTTCGCCATGCCAGCAGCCGCTGGCCTCGCGCGCCGAAGGTGAGCACTGGGCAATGATGGAACAGGTTTTTCACGTAGATTAAAAGCAGACCCGGAAATCATAGGGTCAGCCATAAAAAATAACAGTACCAAGGAGACCAGCATGACCGCCAGACTACAAGGCAAAACAGCACTGCTGACCGCCGCCGGCCAGGGCATCGGCCGCGCCACGGCAGAGGCATTCGTGCGAGAAGGCGCACGCGTGATCGCCACCGATATCAACCAGGCGCAGCTCGATACGCTCAGGGAGCAGACCGGCTGCACCACCCACCTGCTTGACGTGACCGATGGCGACGCCATCGCCACGCTGATCAAGGAAATCGGCCCGGTCGATATCCTGTTCAACTGCGCCGGTTTTGTCGACGGCGGAACCATCCTCGAATGCAGCGACGAGGCGTGGGACCGCTCGTTCGATATCAATGCGCGTTCGATGTTCCACCTGATGCGCGCCGTACTGCCGGGCATGCTGGAAAAGGGCGGCGGCTCGATCGTCAATATGTCGTCGGTGGCTTCCAGCGTCAAAGGCGCACCGAACCGCTTTATCTACGGCGCCTCGAAAGCGGCCGTGGTGGGCATGACCAAATCGGTGGCGGCTGACTTTGTCACGCGCGGCATCCGCTGCAATGCGATCTGCCCCGGCACCATCGAGTCGCCTTCGCTCAAGGAGCGTATCGCCGCCCAGGCCCAGGCTAGCGGCCAGACAGTGGCCGAAGTGCAGGCCGCGTTCGTGGCGCGCCAGCCGATGGGCCGCGTCGGCAAGGCCGAGGAAATCGCCGCGCTGGCGCTATACCTGGCATCCGATGAATCGGCATTCACCACCGGCATGGTCCACACCATCGACGGTGGCTGGTCCAACTAATTACAACAGAAAGAGATAGCAATGAAACTGATGCGTATAGGCGCCAAGGGCGCGGAAAAACCTGCACTGTTGGACGCCAACGGCGGCGTGCGCGACCTGTCGGGCGTGCTGGCCGATATTACCGGCGCCACGCTGGGCAAGGAAGGCCTGGCCAAGCTGGCTGCACTCGATATCGACAGCCTGCCGCTGGTGGCCAATCCTGGCCGCATTGCGCCGCCATGGAGTGGCGTGGGCAAGTTCATTTGCGTGGGCCTGAACTACGCCGACCATGCAGCCGAATCGGGCATGGCGGTGCCGGCCGAGCCGGTGTTGTTCATGAAGGCGACCAGCGCGGTGGTGGGCGCCAACGATGCGGTGGTAATGCCGCAGGATTCGAAAAAGACTGACTGGGAAGTTGAACTCGGTGTGGTGATCGGCACCACCGCGCGCTATGTGTCGGAAGCCGATGCACTGTCGCACGTGGCCGGTTACTGTGTCGTCAACGATGTCTCCGAGCGCGAATACCAGCTCGAGCGCGGCGGCCAGTGGGACAAGGGCAAGGGCTGCGATACCTTCGGTCCCGTCGGCCCGTGGCTGGTGACCAGCGATGAAGTGGCCGACCCGCAAAAACTGGGCCTGTGGCTGGAAGTAAATGGCAAGCGTGTGCAGGACGGTTCGACCAAGACCATGGTGTTCGGCGTGGCGCAGCTGGTCAGCTATATCAGCCGCTTCATGACGCTGTACCCGGGCGACATTATCAGCACCGGCACGCCGCCGGGCGTGGGCATGGGGCAGAAACCGGCCGCCGTGTTCCTGAAACCGGGCGACACCATGCGCCTGGGGATCGAAGGCCTGGGCGAGCAGCAGCAGACCGTGCATGCGTGGAACCCGGCGCTGATCGACGGCTGAGGTTTGCGACAAGCTGCGCCATCAACATGCATAGAACATGGGCGCAGCCGCTTATAGCGTAGTGGAGGAGACACACCATGAATCAATCCGAAGAGATCCTGGCGCTCAAGAACGTCAGCAAGCGCTTCCCCGGCGTGCTGGCGCTCGACAATGTCAGCTTCAGCCTGCGTCGCGGCGAGGCGCATGCGCTGTGCGGCGAGAACGGCGCCGGCAAGTCGACCCTGATGAAGGTCATGAGCGGCGTGTACCAGGCCGACGAGGGCGAGCTGGTCTACAAGGGCAAGACCTGCCGCTTTACCTGCAGCGTGGACGCGGAAGCGGCCGGCATCGCCATCATTCACCAGGAACTGAACCTGATCCCGCACCTGAGCGTGGCGGAAAACATTTTTCTCGCGCGCGAACCGGTGCGCGGCTTTTTTATCGACCGCAAGAAGATGCGCGCCGACGCGCAGGCGCTGCTGGACCGGCTCAAGCTGCGCATCGATCCGCGCCAGCTGGTCAAGGACCTGTCTTGTGCGCAGCAGCAGATGGTGGAAATCGCCAAGGCGCTGTCGCTCAATACGGAAGTGCTGATCATGGACGAGCCGACGTCGTCGCTGACCGAAAGCGAGACGGTGCAGCTGTTCGAGATCATCAATGAAATCAAGCGCAATGGCGTGAGCATCGTCTATATCTCGCACCGACTGGAAGAGATGGCGCACATTATCGACCGCGTGACGATCCTGCGCGACGGCAAATACGTGTGTACCGACGCCTTTGCCGACACCACGCTTGACGCCATCGTGGCGCGCATGGTGGGCCGCACGCTCGATGAAAAATTCCCCGAGCGCGTCTCGGTGCCGACCGATCAAGTGCTGCTGAGCGTGAAAGACCTGTACCGCAAGGATGTATTCGGGCCGCTGAGCTTTGACCTGCGCCGCGGCGAAATCCTCGGTTTTTCGGGCCTGATGGGCGCCGGGCGCACCGAGGTGGCGCGCGCCATTTTTGGCGCCGACCCGTTGACCAGCGGCGCGATCTACCTTGGCGACGAAGCCATTACGGTCGACTCGCCCATCGACGCCATCGACCATGGCATCGCTTACCTGTCGGAAGACCGCAAGACGCATGGCCTGGCGATCCGCATGTCGGTTGCCTCGAACCTGACGCTGACCAATGTGTCGGGCCTGTCGAACCGCTTCGGCTTTATCGACTTTGCACGCGAAGAGGCGGTGGCGAAAAAGTATATCGCGGCGCTCGGCATCAAGACGCCGACTTCGCGCCAGATCGCCAAGAATCTGTCGGGCGGCAACCAGCAGAAGATCGTCATCAGCAAATGGCTATACCGCGAATCGAAGATCATCTTTTTCGATGAACCGACGCGCGGCATTGATGTGGGCGCCAAGTTCGCCATCTATCAGCTGCTCGATAAACTGGCCTCGGAAGGCATCGGGGTGGTGATGATCACTTCCGAGCTGCCCGAAATCATGGGCATGACCGACCGCGTGGCGGTGTTCCACGAAGGGCGCATCAGCGGCATCGTCAACACGCGCGAATCGTCACAGGAAGAGATCATGCATCTGGCCTCGGGCCGCACCGCAGGTGCTGGCAGCAGTGCAGGTGCAGGCACACATCATCAGGCAGTCCACTAAAACAAGAAAGCCAGTCATGAACATGAACATGAATAAAGAACTGATACAAAAATTTGCCGCTGTCGGCAGCCTGTCCTTGCTGCTGCTGGTGTTTTCGCTGACCAGCGACGCCTTCTTCTCGGTCAGCAACGGCATGAGCGTGGCGCTGCAGGTCACCTCGATTGCCTACCTGGGCATCGCCGCCACCTGCGTGATTATTACCGGCGGCATTGACCTGAGTTCCGGCTCGGTGCTGGCGCTGGCCGGCGTGGCCGCTGCGCTGCTGGTCAAGAGCGGCATGCCGGTACCGCTGGCCATGCTGGGCGGGATCATGGTGGGCGCCATGTGCGGCGCCGTCAACGGTTTCTGCATTACCCGCCTCAAGCTGCCGCCGTTTATCGCCACGCTGGGCATGATGCTGATCGCGCGCGGCCTGGCGCTGCAGGTCACCGGTGCACGCGCCATTTCCGGCCTGGGCGAGTCCTTCGGCGAACTCGGTAACGGCGTGCTGTTTCGCATCGAGCGCGATACCGGCGGCACGTTCCCGGAAGTGGTCTTCCCCGGTATTCCGTATCCGGTGGTGCTGATGGTGGTCATCGCCGTGGCCGTATCCATCATGCTCAGCCGTACCACCTTTGGCCGCCATATCTATGCGGTCGGCTCGAACGCCGAAGCGGCGCGTCTGTCGGGCGTCAAGGTCAATCGCGTCACGCTGCTGGTGTACACGCTGTCGGGTGCCTTGTCCGGCCTGACCGGCTGCGTGCTGATGTCGCGCCTGGTGACAGCGCAGCCGAACGAAGGCGTGATGTATGAACTCGATGCGATTGCCAGTGCGGTGATCGGCGGCGCCTCGCTGATCGGCGGTATCGGCACCATTTCCGGCACCGTGATCGGCTCGTTCGTGATCGGCATTTTGCGCAATGGCCTGAACATGAATGGCGTATCGAGCTTTATCCAGCAAATCATTATCGGACTGGTCATCCTGCTGACCGTCTGGATCGATCAGAAGCGCAACCGCGCCTGAGTTGGAAGCTGCCGGCGCGTGAGACACGCCGGCGGCGTTTCAGTAGTACCTGCAGTGATGTTCGTTAGTTTGACCCACCCATAAATCTAAAACCAAATGAGGACGACAATGAAAGCCATCAACACCATCAAAGCAACTTCCCTCGGCCTCTTGGCCGCCGCCATGACGCTGTCGGCCGGCGCCGCTTTCGCTGCACCGAAGGAAATCGCGGTGATCGTCAAGACCACTAACTCGAACTACTGGCAGAACGTGAAGAAGGGCGCCACCGCCAGCATGGCTGACGCCAAGGGCTACAGCATGACCTTCCAGGGCCCGGCTTCGGAGTCGGCGATTGCCGACCAGGTCAGCATGGTGGAAAACGCCGTCACGCGCAAAGTGGCTGGCATCGTGCTGGCAGCGTCCGACCCGGACGCACTGGTGCCAGCGCTGAAAAAAGCCTGGGAAGCCAAGATTCCCGTGGTGCTGATCGACTCCCTGGTGGCCGACAGCGGCAAGCGCTACTACCAGTCCTTCCTGTCGACCGACAATGAAGCGGCCGGCGAAGCCAGTGCCAAGGCGCTGATCTCGCAGGTGGGCAAGACCGGCAAGATCGCCGTGATGTCGTATGTGGCCGGCGCCGGTTCGGAGACGGGCCGCGTGGGCGGCTTCAAGCGCTATATCGAGAAGAACTCGCAGCTGCAGATCGTTGGCACCTATTACTCGCAGTCGCAGATGGCCACCGCGCTGAACCAGACCACCGACGTGCTCGCCTCGAACCCTGACCTGAAAGGCATCTTCGGCGCCAACGAGCCGACCGCCGTGGGCATGGGCCGCGCGATCGCCCAGGCTGGCAAGGCTGGCAAGGTGATCGCCGTGGGCTTTGACGGCAACGAAGACCTGAAAAACTTCGTCAAGGACGGCACCCTGTATGCGACCGCCGTGCAAGGTTCGTACTCGATGGGCGCGCTGGGCGTGAAAACCCTGGTCAAGCTGATCGAAGGCAAAAAAGTCGAGCCCTTCGTCAATACCGGCGTGGTGATCGTGACCAAGGCAAACGTCGATCTGCCAGAAGCGAAGAACGTGCTGTATTAATTGATCGTCAGGGTCTGCTTGAGCGCCTGCAGCAGCACGCCGGTTTTCGGCGTCAGCTGGCGCGCCAGCGGCCACGCCAGGCATAGCGGCAAGCCTGGCGTGGCCAGCTCTGGCAGTATCTCAACCAGCTCGCCGCTGGCCAGATAGGGCTGCACCAGCCAGGTGGCCACCTGCGCTATCCCCAGGCCTGCCAGCACGGCGGCCGTGCGCGCTTCGGCGTCGCCGAGGATCAGGCGCGGCGCGGCGATACGGTACTCTCCCTGTCCCTGTGCGCTGCCATCGGCATGGCGCCATGGCTGGGCCGTGCCGTCGGCACGACCATAGGCGATGCAGTCATGCTGCTCCAGCTGTACCAGCGACTGCGGCGTGCCGCGCCGCGCCAGATAGGCCGGCGCCGCGCAGAAAATCAGCCGCTCGAAACCCAGCTGCAGCTGCCCTAGCGCGGCCGGCGCGATGCCTGGCGCGCCGATGCGCACGGCAATGTCGATGCGCTCTTCAATCATATCGACAAAGCGGTCGGAAAAGCTGACCGCCGGCTGCAGCTGTGGATACTGCACGCACAGCTGCTGCAACACCGGCATCACGCGCAGGCGCCCGTAAGACGCTGGCACGGCGATGCGCACCTTGCCCGCCAGTTCGGTCGTCTGCTCTGTCAGCACGTGTTCGGCGTCGGCCAGTTCCTGCAGCACGCGTTTGCAGGTGGCGTAATAGGCGCGCCCCGCGTCGCTCAGCGCCAGGCGGCGCGTGCTGCGCTCGAACAGCAGCACGCCAAGTCGCTGCTCCAGGCGCGCCACGCTTTTGCTGACGGCCGAACTGGTCAGGTGCAGCCGTTCTGCCGCGCTGGTAAAACTGCCGGCTTCAGCCGTGGCAAGAAATGGGGCAACGCCCTTGAGATGGTCGGTGGCGTACATGATTTGAGAAATTGATTCACGAATAGTCTGAAATAGTATCGCGGATAAGAATTTCAATCACGACTATGATGATAGTTCAGAATCAGAGGAGCATTCACCATGAGCAAACATGCATTGATTATCGGCGCCAGCGGCGTTATCGGCAGCAACCTGGTCGAGCATCTGCTGGCGCAGGGCTGGCAGGTAACCGGCGCCTCGCGCGGCCGCACACCGGTGCCGGCCGGCTGCGCCGCGCTGCAGTTCGACGCTACCGATGCGGCAGCGACCAGCGCCGCACTTGCCGGCGTGACTGCCAGCCATGTCTTCTTTACCGCCTGGGCGCGCCAGCCGACCGAGCAGGAAAATATCCGCGTCAATGGCGCCATGGTCAGCAATGTGCTGGCCGCGCTGGGACCGCAGGGCCATCTGCAGCATGCGGCGCTGGTGACGGGCCTGAAGCATTACCTGGGGCCGTTTGACGCCTACGGCAAGGGCAGCGTGCCGGTCACGCCGTTTCGCGAAGAGCAGGGCCGCCAGGAGGTGGAAAATTTCTACTATGAGCAGGAAGACCGTTTGTTCGCGGCCGCTGCGCAATACGGTTTCAGCTGGAGCGTGCACCGCCCGCACACCATTATCGGCTACGCGCTGGGCAACGCCATGAACATGGGCCTGACGCTGGCCGTCTACGCCAACCTGTGCAAGGCCAGCGGCCAGCCGTTCGTGTTCCCCGGTTCGTCCGCGCAGTGGCATGGTTTGTCCGACGTGACCGACGCCACGCAAATTGCCCGCCAGCTGGCCTGGGCCGCCGACAGCCTGGCAGCGCGCAATGAAGACTTCAATATCGTCAATGGCGACGTGTTCCGCTGGAAGTGGCTGTGGCCGCGCCTGGCCGCTTATTTTGGCGTGGAGGCAGCAGACCTGCCCGATACCATCTCGCCGCTAGCCGGGCGCATGCAGGACGCCGATGCGCAGTGGCGCGCCATCGCGGCCGAACACGGCCTGGTCGAAGCCGATATCAGCCGCCTCGCTTCTTGGTGGCACACCGACGCCGACCTGGGCCGGCCGATGGAAGTGATGACCGACATGAGCAAGAGCCGCAAGGCTGGTTTCCTCGACTATCAGGATACGCCTGATGCTTTTTTCAGGCTGTTTGAGCGGTTGAAGGCGGAGCGTGTCATCCCGTAGGTCGGATTAGCGCGCAGCGCGTAATCCGACAACACCATCGAGGCCAACAATGTTGTCGGATTACGGCCTGCGGCCTAATCCGACCTACGCGATATTTAACGGTTCCCAACCGTGTTTGCCCCGCGCTCCTGCGCTCTTTGCCACTCCAGTCCCGGCCGGTCGACGCGAAACTGCAGCAGCCGGCCTTGCACCACTTCCGTCACATACGCAGTGCGCCCGTCGGGGCCGCCAAAGGTGATGTTGCTGGGCTTGGCGCCGGGTACGCTGATTTCGCGCAGCAGCTTGCCTTGCGCAGACAGCTTGACCACCGTGCTCTTGCCATAGCGCGTCACGTACAGATTGCCGTCCACGTCGACGCGCATGCCGTCCATGCCGAAGTCGTCGAACTTGATCAGCAGACGCTTGTTGCTCAAGCTGCCATCGGGCGCGATATCGTAGGCCCAGATATTGCGCTGCACGCTTTCGTTGACATACAGCGTGGCGCCATCGGGGCTGACCTCGATGCCGTTGGCCGTGCCCATGGTGTCCAATGCCAGCGTGACGGTACCGTCGGGATCGATGCGCCACACGCGGCCGGTATTGGCTTTCCAGTTCGGGTCGCTCGCATAGAGCACGTCGTTGGCGGTAATGGCGATATCGTTGGGCTGCGTCATGCGCGCATCGCGCGCGTGGATGGTCAGCGCTCGCGTGGCCGGGTCGACCACATAGATCGTGTGTTCGATATAGTCGGCCAGATACATCTGGCCACGGCTGCCGAAACGGATGCCGTTGGCGATGCTGGCGCCGGGCAGCGTCAGGTAGACCTCGCCCTTGCCATCTGGCGTGACCTTGCCGATGGTCTGCTGCTGCGCAAAGTTGACCGCATAGATATTGCCGTCCGCATCGACGGCCGGCCCTTCGATCCCCTTGGTAAATGACTGCGACGGCGTCAGTGCGGTGGCCTGGAACAGGATCTCCTGCGCAGGCGGACTGGCGCACGCAGACAGGCTGGCCAGCGGCAGCGCCAGCGCGGCAGCGCGCAGCCAGGGCAGGGCGGTTCTTGTCAGGGGCATGGGTGATCCTTGAATGGGAAGCGGGTATGGTAACCGAGGAGACTTAAATCCAGGGGGCAGCGGTGTTGTCGGATTACGCCTGGCTTTGCCAGGCTAATCCGACCTACGTGAGATGGGCGAGCTAACCACTGCGCTAGCTTGAGGCGTATGATGGCTGTAACCGCTGTTTTTGCCACCGACCCACAAGGAGGAAAGACCATGGACAAACCCGAATTTATCCTGGCTGCGAAAGCCATGGAAACGCTGGAGATGTACCAGACTTTTTACGGCAACTCCAGCGAGTACCATGCGCACCAGCAGGAGGTGCTCAAACTGCTGCGTCACAAGGGCGCGTCGCTGCTGGTGTCCGAACACGGGCCGGCCAAATTCCTGCTGGCGTTTGCCGATGCGCTGGAGGTGGCCGGTTTGCCCGGTGAATATGTGCCATTGAGCCGGCGGCAGAATATCAGCTGAGTTGATAGTAGTATTGGCGCGTTTCCTGCGTGGCATTCGTGCGATGTCCGATAGCTGATCTAGTTACAATCGGCAATATTGCGGAAAAAGCTCAGCCTTGCATGGAGTCGTACCGATCTTGAAACACACACTGAAAAACTGGTCGCTGGGCTTCGGCGAAGCATGGTTGTGCCTGGGCCTGGCGCTGCGCGACGCGCGCCACGCCGGGTTATGGTGGCGCTCGGCGCTCTGGTGCACGGTGGTGGTGGGCTTGTGGATTGCGCTGTATATCGGCTACGGCAAGTTTTTCCTTGAACTGGCCGGCAGGTTGGCGATGGTGTCGGTGGCGGGCTTGCTGGGATTGGGGTTGATGGATGGCATCGGTTCCGTCACCACTGGCGCGCCGACGATTTCGCAGATGGGCAATATTGCGGGCAGCCTGGGCGGTGTGGCCAAGTCGCTGCTGTCGATTGGACAATTTGTCATGGCCCTGCTGGCGCTGGCTGGTTTTTTCTATGTGCTGGTCTTTATTGTGGGCGCCATCAGTACGGCACGCCTGCCGCTGCGCTGGCTGTTTCTGGCACGCGCCAAGGAAGTAGTGGCGCGCCGTTATCCGCAGTGGCAGCTGTCGCCGGAGGCCGCCGCTGCGGGCAGCAAGCCCAGCTGGTTCAAGCGCATCTTGCTGGTGTTCTCGCTGCTGATCCCGGTCTGGGCCATGCTGGTTGTGGTTGCCACGCTGCTGGCCTGGAATGTGTGGTTTATCTATGGCGCGGCAGCCGACGGCGTGCTCGATGCCGATCAGCAAAAGCGCTTGTGCCAGGCCCAGCGGCCGGCCATTTATTGCCTGGGCTTGCTGCTGTGCCTGACGATGCTTGTTCCAGTGCTTAACCTGCTGCTGCCGGCGCTGCTGTGCCTGAGTGTGTGCCATCTGCAGCGGCGCGGCTGGGTGGCGCTACGCCGCTAAAGAACTGCAGCGTCAGCTCTTGATGCTGCAAAAATGCGTGCTTTCCTGTTTGTGGTGCGCCATCACGCTGACCAGCTTGCCGGCGCCGTCGTAGCTGACATTGATGGTGCGCTCTTCCGGCATCACCACTGACAGTGACAGTGTGCTGCCGTCATCGGAAAAGATAAAGCCTTCGCTGACGGCCGTTTTCATATCGAACTTGTCGTCGCCCACCTTGATTACGCCGTTTTCAACAGAAATATCGGTATCGCGTTTGGTCAGCAGGTTTTTGGTATCGAGGCAGCCGACGCTCTGCTTCTTGCCTTCGATCAGCTTAGCCACCGCCAGGTACAGCGGCTGTGCATTGAGTTTCTCGCTACCCTTGACTTCGCTGCAGATCAGCCCCACGTCCTCGCGCGCCAGCGACACGGTATTTTCCTTGCCCGAACCGTCGGACACCAGCGACAGCAGGCCGGCCTTGGTGTCGTCGATCGACAGCGTGGCAATCGTGCGGTAGTGCCCTTGTGCTTCGTGGTGGCGTATCAGCGAAGCGAGTTTGGACGAGCGGAAGTCGACGTTGAGGTCGCTGGCCGACACTTTGCCATCGGCGCCGATGCTGATCGTGCCGTCAAGCTTGCGCGCGTCCGGCATGCGCAGGCAGGCGCCGCTGTAGCTGCCGGCCAGCAACGGGCCGACATATTGCCAGACATCGAGTTTGGGTTGCGGCTTGTCCGCCTCCACCGGCGCTTCCTGTGCCGCCTGGGCTTCGGCAGAAGCCTGCGCCGTCGCATCGTCGGTATTGGCGTCATCCTTGTTGCTGCAGGCGCCGAGCAGCAAGGCAAAAGTCATGGCGGACAGCAGGGCAGTGCGGTGTAGCATGGCAGCTCCGGAAAAATAATCAGAGCCCTACGCTAGCACGAGGTTATTATTTTTTCAATTGTGCGCGGGGTGGCGGTGCGGGTGTAACGCCTGTGGCGGTGGCGTAGGTCACCTTAGCGTAGCGTAAGGCAACGCTCAGGCGCGTAACCGCATACTCTCCAGCAAATCACCTCTCGGCATGGTCTCGCAGGCCTTTGCTGCTTCTTTCAGCAGCTGGCGCCGCCGATGACTTTGCCTGCTCGCAAATCATAGCCCAACCAGCAGCGATAGCCTGAACTGGGCGAGAACGAGCACCATAGTTCGCCTTTGGCACGCAGCCGCTCGCCTGGCTCACCGCTACAGGTCACTTTGGCGTCAGGATAAAGCGATGCAAAAATGTCCTTTGCTGCCTGACCGCTGATCTCGATTGCAAGCTTGCGCTCGGTTCTGGTCGGTGGCTGGGCATTGTGCAGCTCGCCGGAATAGATGTTGTATTGTGCTTTGAGGGGCTTGGCTGGGGCTGGCCAGAGCTCCTGTGCAATGGCAAAAGTGGCTGACATCAGTGCCAGCACAAACGCGCCAAGTTGGACGCGTCTGATTGTAGGTTGGCTTGGCATCGACACGGGAATGATCGGCATGGTTACTCAAGATGATCAAAGTTAGTCTTAGCAGATAGCGCCGTTCGTGCTCTTGCCGGTATTTAAATCGAGGCCGAAATAGCAGGTATGGCCATCTTTTTTCGTGTAGATGCAAGAAAGGTCTCCTCTGCGCCGCTCTTTGTAATCGGCATCAGAACTGCAGGCGTCGATTCTCTTTACATTGGGACCGATCTGGGCAAACAGCTCTTTTGCCAGCGACCCTTTGAGCGTGATCGCCAATTTTGTATCGCCCCGAGCGGGTGGCAGCATTTCCGCAAAATCGCCGCCATACATCTGATAGTGGCCGCGAATGAGCTTTGGTTCGCCAGTCGCTGTTGGCGGCATGTCGGTAGCGGTTGCAAAAGAGATGAAGAACGCAGCGATGAAAAAACAAGCCATGCGCAAATTCATCAATGGCCTCTGATTTCGATGTGCAGGTGGTTATTGTGACCTATCAGCGAACGCACGCGTCCACCACCTACTTGCTTTTGCAGTTTTTCATCGTTGAAAAACACTTTCGTGACCATAGGGTGCTGTAAAAACAAACGAACAAGTTTGATCGTGGCATCGCGATCATACAGTGCGTCAAAATAAGTCAGACCGGCAGCTTGTCCTATCAGTCTGTCTTTGCGAACAGGCCTGATATCCATCTCAATTCCTTTCCGATGGGTCTTATGATTATCGTAAGATATCCCGCCAGCGGCACTGATATTTCCAATCCCAAATTTGCGGTCATCAACGGCTTGCCAGGCATGTTCAATATAGAAAATCAGCGATAACATTCTTGGGTGGGCGTGTTGTGCCATATGACCTGAGTCAGGTCTCCGATTGAAATTCCCATAGACATAGTAGCCGGCGTCTTCAGGCGCTTGGGGGAGAATGTAGTAGCCGCGTGTATCTTTAGGTTGAAGTTCAAGCATGGAGAAATCCCCCTTTAGGCTATACAGTGCCTTGTCCTCACTCGTCGAAATGAGTCTTGGAATTACTTCTTGAACATGGAGTATTCATCATTAAGCAGAAAAACGACTTGCGCTGTATCAGCGCAATCGGTCATATCGACGTCCACTCAATTGCATTGATAGCTAAAGTAACTCAGCACTATCGCCGCTGCAGGCGTCATTCCGACATGGATACCGCAATCAGACGTGTGCCATCACATTGCTGCTTAATTTTCGTGCCTGCGTTTACTTCAAAATCACGCCAGTCATGTAGTGATTCAAATCGCGAAAATCCTTGACCGTCCAGGCGTGCGGCGGCACTTTGACGCCATTCTCTTTCAGGGTCTTTGGAATCAGGTCACCATTGGGGCGCAGTATGACCGACGACACGATCACGCCAGGATAGTCCCTGAGGCGCTTTTTGAACGTGGCAGTGGTCAGATCAGGCGTGGGAGGGCTGCTTTTTTTGGCCAATGGCCCCGTCCCTTTGATATCTGCTCCATGACACATGGCGCATCGCTGCACGTACAGATTTTTGCCGTTGAGATTTTCTGCAAGGGCGGTTGTGGTGCCGAGCAGCGACAGGAAGCCCAGCGTGGCGATAAATGCTGTTTTCATTTGCTTGAGATTTTATTGGACGATGCAAGCCGGGCATTATAGCTATCGGCATTGCTTTCAGACCAATGTTTCTGTGCACTGTGTAGCGTGCGGGGAATTGCATGAATGTTGGCAGATGCCACCTTGGCATCTTGAACGGCTGATTTTTGAATGCTCGAAGTTTTCTGCGTTTTCAATACAGCCGTAGGCGACAGCGGATATAGGCAATTAGTGCTGTGAGTCGCCGCCAGTAGATCAAGATCGCGATACTCAGCGCGGCAATTTGTACTGTACCAGCAGCGAAGGTCCTTTGCCGCCAGGTGGCGTCACCAGTATCTCGTCACCAGGCTTCATCTCCTCATACATTACCGTGCAGCAGGTCGGCATCGAGTGGCCGCGTGCGGGATAAATGCCCACGTCGGTGTGCAGGGCAGCAGCGCGCACATCTACGCTGGTCTTGCCGGCTTTTTCGGCTTCCTGCAGCAGTTTGCGCAGTGCGGTGACGAAGTCGCTTTTGGTCAGTCTGGCAGGGGTTTGGGGGGATTGTGGGCGAGGGGTTGGGGTGGTTTTCATGGCGGTTGCTTTTGGTATAGACATCTCGCCACTATATCATTGGGTGCTGATGTTGTATGGTCGTCAAGTGGGGCATTAGTTACGGTCCGAGTATTTATGTTTGGAGCTACTTAGCGAGCTAAAACATGGTCAGAAGAATCGGGGAGCCGTTGCGTTGTAGCGCAACGTCAATGTGCGGGCGCCCCGCATGCGGCGAATTCCGCGCTATACCCCGCGTCCGTGCCCGACGCGGATTCGATGCCGATTGTTCGTCTTTGGATAAAAATAAATGGTCCAGTCGCTTGCGCTGGAGCGGCCGTATTTTTTATTCAGTTTTGGAGATGGCGGGAATCGAACCTACCGTAAACTTTGATTTTTTACGTATCTTGAAGGTTTTGCTGGCAAAATGCGGACAATCAACCTGCAACGGTAACTGTCGGCCAATAGCAGAAATACTTCATATTAGGATGAACAACACACAATACGTGAAAATATGAATCGTGAACTGTATTTCCTACCTGTTTGCAAGTTGATACGCTGGCTTCGCGCCCCTACGCTTGAGTATTTGGCGGTTTTAGCATGACTACACCGATTTGGCAGTACAACAGTCACACGCAATCCTTACCGCTACTTACGTCCGTATTTCGTAGCAGCATTTGTCCGTGTTGCACGAACGGTCCGCGCATGGCTGTATCGGACCGTAAGGATGAATCAGATGGTCGACACTATTCTGAGTACCTCAAAGTAATGTGCTGTGAACTGTACGGTTGGTGGTTTGTGTCCCAAGACATCTGGGATAGTTCATGCGGCCTTAAGCAAGACTTCGCGCTTCGTAGCCTTACCGCGACAGGGGCCGCACTGCGAACATTTTCTCCTGGCCCAGACGATGCACAACTAGACGTGCTGGAGAGCGAGATGCAGTCCCACTTGTTCGGGAATGGAACCTCTGTGGGATGGGCTGTACTTGAGGATGTAACCAAGGGGGTATTCCGAGAGTTTGGTTACGATGCTCGCGTGACAGCCAGATCGAAAGACGGCGGCATCGACGTAATTCTTGATCACACGTACCTCGGGGACGTTTATGCGTAAATAAAGCACACAAAGAACAAAGTTGGGGTGCGAGTGCTTCGGGAGCTTGTTGGAACGATGGCGATAAACGGCGTTAGGGACTCATTGCTTGTCACGTCTTCTAGATTTACACGGGGAGTAGAGAAAGAGCAAGCGATGGCAGCGCGACAGGGCTTCGTAGTAGAGCTTGTGGACGGCAGTCGTCTTCTTGCCTCCCTTAATCTAACCTACCGGCGGTCTCCACCCACGCTAACCGAAGTTATGAACGTTGCGAAACCAAGCGTTCAACTCTTATGGGCGGAAGTTGCACTGTGATCGCCAGGCGCCCGCTCTGTCATTCCGCTAGACCTACGCACAACTCGCAAGGTCCAGTGAATTCAGACGTTGGAGGTTAGTTAAGGGACATTTCCTGCCCCTCAGTCAGAAAGGTAGTGTTGGATGAGAGCCAACCTATAGATTTAATTTTTAAAGACCGAACACAGTTTCCGCTTTTGATCCGGCCGCTTGATCTGCGTCTGGCATCCAACGCCCATATACCCTGGCAATCATCGTCCAGTCAGCGTGCCCCATCTGTTTTGTGACCCACATAGGGTGTTCACCTGCCGATAGCATCATGCTGGCGTAGGTGTGCCGCGTCTGATAAGGGTTGCGATACCGCACGCCAGCGTTTTGCAAGATGCCGGTCCACAGGCATGGTGTCAGTTCCGCCATTCAGACACGGCCTGAGCATGACTGATTGCTGGTTTGGAACGACCTTGCGACCTGAAACCTGATCAGAAGAATCGGGTAGCCGTTGCCCTGCAGCGCAACGTCGCTGCGCGGGCGTGCCGCATGCGGGGCGAATTCCCCGCTAAGCCCCGCGTCCATACCGGACGCGGATTCGATGCTGGCTGTTCGTCGTTGGATAAAAAAATTAAGGGCCCATCGCTTGCGCTCGGGGCCCTTAGTTTTTTATCCAATAGTGGGGTACACCGACAGCCAAATCATCGCCATCCATTGACGTTGAAGATCGCGCCAGACGCGAAGCTCATTATTTGAGCTTGTCTTGCCGGTATTGTTTGATCAGAAATAGCGCCATCGCTGCAGAAGCAAGCAGCAGGACGACGCTCGCTGCATCGACGTCCACATTGACGCGGACATCCACTTTAACGTCCTTCATTTTGGCTCCTTTTCAATGTTCATGATAACAATACGCGTGGAAAATGATAAACCAAAGAAGGCCAAAGTACGTCGATGGCGAGTCGCTACCGTGCGTCGGCCCACCGCTGCGGCGGCGTTTGAAAGCGATGTTAAGATGCTATCTTCCACTCTGGAGTATTGCCATGACTATCTCAATCAAATCATTGACACTGAGCAGCCCGGCAAATATTCCCGCGCAGGAAAAATTACGCCTAGGAAATTCGCTTGCTTCTTCTCCAGGCAATACCGGCTCAAGCGCTGCTGAAACCGTCTCGATATCGAACTCGGCACGGGCACTTTACAGCCTCGGCCATGCTGGCGAGCAGCCCGCATCGGCATCCGACAACCAGGCGAAGGCGGCGTACGCAAAAGGACAGCGCGATATTTATGATTTCGGGCTGCTGATTGGGGAAGGGAACTACAGCAAGCAAGACCTGCTGCCAAAGACCGATAATCCAGATCGCCTGGCGCTGGGCCAGCAGTCGCTCGATTATGCGATTGGCCTGTCGCGGCAGCCACCTAAGCATGGTCCAAATCCATTTGAGGGCATGGCGCGCAACAGCCTGAGCGCCGTGGTCTACGATGACTCAGGCGACTATACCGAAGCTGAGCGCTATGCCGCGTACGGGGAATTGCAACGGCAGGACGAAACCTATTTTTCCAGCCTGTACGCCAAAATCACGAATGGCGGCGACAATCGTCAAATATTTAAGGGCATCCTCGACTATTTCGATGACCTGCCTGTGGTGGAAAAATCGGCCTACCCCGATGGCTTCAGGGACAGTATCGGCGGCCTTTACCAGGAGCAGATAGAACAATGGGGACCGCTGGCGCTGATCAGGCAATCCGTCGAGCCCTACTTCGAGAAGCGCCTGGACAGCGCTGACAAGACGGGGCAATCTGTGGAGAACACCTTGCAAGCGGTGCTGGAAAAAGTCATCGCGCTTTCAAGCGCAAAATAAGACGCTGCGATGACAGGGTGGGCATGGTGTCAGTTCCGCCATTTGGACACGGCCTGAGCAAGACTGATTGCTGGTTTGGAACGACCGTGTGACCAGAAACCTAGTCAGAAGAATCGGGTAGCCGTTGCGCTGCAGCGCAACGTCGCTGCGCGGGTGCCCCGCATGCGGGGCGAATTCCCCGCTAGGCCCCGCGTCCGTACCGGACGCGGATTTGGTTCCCGGCTGTTTCGTCGTTGGATAAAAAAGTAAGGGCCCCGTCGCTTGCGCTTGGGGGGCCTTACTTTTTTATCCAGTGGTGGAGACTAGGCAGAAGCGCCGTTGGCGCTTCCTTAGTCAGAAGAATCGGGGAGCCGTTGCGCTGCAGCGCAACGTCGCTGCGCGGGCGCCCCGCATGCGGGGCGAATTCCCCGCTACGCCCCGCGTCCGTGCCGGACGCGGATTCGATGCCGGCGGTTTCGCATGGGATAAAAAATAAAGGCCCCGTCGCTTGCGCTCGGGGGCCTTTATTTTTTATCCGGTGGTGGAGACGGCGGGAATCGAACCCGCGTCCGCAAGCACTCTACAGACAGTTCTACATACTTAGCACTATCATTTAATTTAACCCGGCCAGCACGGATGTGCACGTTATGGACAGGCGATTCACCTTAGATTTAACGTTCCGCTAAGTGACCCATTAGAACGCGAGTCCCTGTAAATGACTCTAGAGCTTTTGACGGCCCACCCCAGGGACGAGGTGTTCTAGAGCTAGCAGCGATTAAGCTGCCAGTGCGTACGAGTTATCGTTTGCAGTTAAGTTTTTTCTGGGTGTATTTACGAGGTAACCAGCCCTCGGTATGCCCTGCGCTGCTTTGCAACCCACGTCGAAACCAGGTCGTCCCCACAGAACCTTCATTGTAGCGCAATATTGGCGGTCTTGCTTGGGTGTTCGCTACGGCGTCGTTAAAGCTTGGAATTAATCCCGGTGACTGCAGCAACAACCATCACGCGGCCAGCTGGCGGCCCTTGACGACTTCTGTAACCAGCGCCAGCAAGGCCTGCGGCGTTTCGAGCAGGTAGTCGGCGTTCCAGGATAGCGGCTCGACCGGGCCGCAATAGCCCCAGGCGCAGGCGACCGTGCGCATGTGGGCGGCGCGGCCGGCCTGGATGTCGCGCAGGTCGTCGCCGACGTACCAGCAGTCTTCGGGGGCGAGGTTCAGGCGGCGCGCGGCCTCCAGTAGCGGAGCAGGGTGGGGTTTCGGGTGCGCCATGGTGTCGCCGGAGATCACGCAGCCGGCGGCGCCCAGGCCGATCTGGCCGACCAGCTTGTCGGTAAAGCGGGCGGCCTTGTTGGTGACGATGCCCCAGGCCAGGCCCAGGTCGCTCAAGCCTTGCAGCATGGCGGGCACGCCGTCGAACAGCGTGCTTTCCACTGCCATCGCGGCTTCGTAGTTGTTCAGAAAGCCGTCTTTCAGCGCTTCGTAGCCCGATTCGCCGGGGCCTATGCCATAGGATGCGCCGATCAGGCCACGTGCGCCGGCTGAGGCGGTGGGGCGCAGGATGTCGTAGGCGGTGGCGGGCAGGCCGGCGCGGGTGCGCAGCAGGTTGATGGCCGCTGCCAGGTCGGGCGCGGTGTCGGCCAGGGTGCCGTCGAGGTCGAACAGGATGGCACGCGGGGCTGGCAGGGGGGCGATGGTCATGGCGGGCTTCAGAAGTTGGAATGAAAAAAAGCGGCCGCAGCCGCCTTGTCGAGTTGGCGTTGCTTACAGTGGCCGGGTGCAGGCCATCAGGTAATTGACGCTGGTATCGTTGTTGAGCGAATAGATTTTGGTCAAGGGATTGTAGCCCATGCCGCGCATGCTGTTGACGTCCAGGCCGGCGCTGCGCGCAAATTGCGACAGTTCGGCCGGGGTCAGGAATTTGTCGTAGTCATGCGTGCCCTTGGGCAGCAGGCGCAGGATGTATTCTGCGCCCAGCACCGCGAACAGATACGATTTCGGGTTGCGGTTCAGGGTCGACATGAAGACATGGCCGCCTGGTTTCACCAGCGTGGCGCATGCCTGCACGATGGCGCCCGGATCAGGCACGTGTTCGAGCATTTCCATGCAGGTCACCACATCGTACTGGCCCGGTTCTTCTGCAGCCATGGCTTCGGCGGCGATCAGCTTGTAGCGCATCGACACGCCCGACTCCAGGCTGTGCAGGTCGGCTACTTTCAGGGCTTTTTCGGATAGGTCGATACCGGTCACGTCGGCACCCTTGCGGGCCATCGATTCGGCCAGGATGCCGCCGCCGCAGCCGATGTCGATCACGCGCTTGCCGGCCAGCGGCACCTTGGCGTTGATCCATTCGAGGCGCAGGGGATTGATTTCGTGCAGTGGACGAAACTCGGAAGTGGGGTCCCACCAGCGGTGGGCCAGCTCACTGAATTTTTGGATTTCTAGAGGGTCGGCGTTCATAGGTCGAATAATAGCGGCAAATGGGAAAGCGGGCAGCCACGGACGAAAAAAAACCCCGCCGTAGCGGGGTTTTTTCATGCCGGCCTTGATCTGCGCAAGGCAGTCAAGGTCGCAGCATCGGGATTACTTGTTGCGGGTACCAACAACTTCGATTTCCACGCGACGGTTTTTCGCACGGCCTTCGGCAGTTTTGTTGTCAGCAACTGGCTGTTTCTTGCCTTTGCCTTCGGTGTACACGCGGTTGCTTTCAACGCCTTTGCCAACCAGGTAGGCTTTGACAGCGTCAGCACGACGTACCGACAGCTTCTGGTTGTAAGCATCGGTGCCGACCGAGTCGGTGTGACCAACGGCGATGATGACTTCCAGGTTGATGTTGCCCAGTTGCGAGGTCAGTTGATCCAGTTTGGCTTTGCCTTCTGGTTTCAGGGTCGATTTGTCGAAGTCGAAGAAGGCATCAGCAGCGAAGCTGACTTTTTCCGACGTTGGTGCTGGCACTGGTACTGGCACTGGGGCCGGTGCTGGTGCTGGAGCTGGAGCCACTGGTGGCGGCGGAGGTGCTACGCACTTGCCGTCTTGCAGGGTTTCTGGCTCTACGCACAGTGGCACGTCGCAACCTGGCACTGCGTCAGCAGGTGTCCAGTAGCCGGTACGCCAGCACAGACCGAATGGGTCACGCACGATGACGCCGCGGGCATCTTGCACGTAGGCGCTTTTTGGCGTCGGTGCTTTGATGTCGGTGGTAACTGGCGCGAACGGTGGCGAGGTTAGGGTTTGAGCCGAAGCCGAGCCAGCGATCACTGCCGAAGCAGCGAAAAACAGCGTTACAAATTTATTCATTCTTTTTTCCTTTCGGGGGTGATATCTGCAAATACGACGCGGCGCGACTAAGTGCTGCGTGCCGAGATTTTATCATGTCGACCATTTGCGCTTGTTTACGATTGCGAAACTAGCAATTGACTTCTCGTTCATTTTGCCACACGGCTCAGGGGCGCACGATCGTGGGCAAATCAAAGCTTTGGCGATTTTAGACGCTACGTTGTTTATACGCAACGGAAATGCCCGATTATGACGCGCCTGTGACATCTTGTTACGTTTTGTGCCTGTTTTGTGGGCAGATGCCTTGAATCAATGTTGTCAATATGCACTATTCTCATGCGTTCAAATAGTTTTGACGCACTACACCAGTGCAAAGTCTTGCCATGGCCAGCAGGAATGACAATTCTCGCTGACAGGCCAAATTGTACTGACAACATGGCGCGCATGCTAAAATCGTGCGCTTGACTGTCAGGAGTTCCTCGCAAAAAGTGCACGATGGGGCCGCAGGCCGGGTAGCAGCCATTTCGCCCTTGACTTTGTCACCGTTTTGCACATTTTGTCAGGCGCTCCACGACGACAGCCGCCTAGGATATGCAGTATTGCGTCATACATTGCGTAGCAGATAAGTTAACCACAGCCTGAGATCAGTCGAACCGCCAATGGATCAATTCGCAAAAGAAACAATCCCCATTTCCCTCGAAGAAGAGATGCGCAAGAGCTACCTCGATTACGCCATGAGCGTGATTGTCGGTCGCGCCTTGCCGGACGCGCGCGATGGCTTGAAGCCAGTACACCGCCGCGTGCTGTTCGCGATGCATGAAATGAACAACGTATGGAATCGTCCATACGTCAAATGCGCCCGCGTGGTCGGTGAAACCATGGGTAAGTACCATCCCCATGGCGATGCATCGATCTACGACACCCTGGTGCGCATGGCACAGGATTTTTCGCTGCGCTATACATTGGTCGATGGCCAGGGCAACTTCGGCTCCGTCGACGGCGACGCCGCTGCGGCCATGCGTTACACCGAGTGCCGCCTGGACAAGATCGCCGGCGAGCTGCTGGCCGATATCGACAAGGAAACCGTCGACTTCGTACCGAACTACGACGGCAAGGAAAAAGAGCCGTCGGTGCTGCCAACGCGCATCCCCAACCTGCTGATCAACGGCTCGTCGGGGATTGCGGTCGGCATGGCCACCAATATTCCACCGCATAACATCACCGAAGTGATCGACGGCGCGCTGCACGTGCTGGCCAATCCGGACTGCAGCATCGACGAGCTGATCAGCCTGATCCCGGCACCGGACTTCCCGACCGGCGGCATTATCTACGGCGTCTCCGGCGTGCGCGATGGTTACCGCACCGGCCGTGGCCGCGTGGTGATGCGCGCCAAGACCCACTTCGAAGAGTATGGCAAGGACGGTGGCCGTATCGCCATCATCATTGACGAGCTGCCATTCCAGGTCAACAAGAAATCCCTGCTCGAACGCATCGCCGACAACGTGCGTGACAAGAAGCTCGACGGCATTTCCGATATCCGCGACGAGTCCGACAAATCGGGCATGCGCGTGGTGATCGAACTGAAACGCGGCGAAGTGCCGGAAGTGGTGCTCAATAATCTGTACAAGCAGACCCAGTTGCAGGACACCTTCGGCATGAACATGGTCGCGCTGGTCGATGGCCAGCCCAAGCTGCTCAACCTCAAGCAGATGCTGCAGTGCTTCCTGTCGCACCGCCGCGAAGTGGTCACGCGCCGTACCGTGTTTGAACTGCGCAAGGCGCGCGAGCGCGGCCACGTGCTTGAAGGCCTGGCCGTCGCACTGGCCAATATCGATGACTTTATCGCCATCATCAAGGCAGCACCGACGCCGCCGATCGCCAAGGGCGAACTGATGGCGCGCGCCTGGGATTCGTCCGTGGTGCGCGAGATGCTGGCCCGTACCGGCGACGGCAACACCCCGGGCGGCATCGACGCCTACCGTCCGGAAAGCCTGCCCAAGCATTACGGCATGCAGGCCGACGGCCTGTACAAGCTGTCCGACGACCAGGCGCAGGAAATTTTGCAGATGCGCCTGCAGCGCCTGACTGGCCTGGAGCAGGACAAGATCGTCAACGAGTACAAGGAAGTGATGGAACATATCGCCGACCTGCTCGATATCCTGGCCAAGCCTGAGCGCGTGACCGTCATCATTACCGATGAAATGACGGCCGCGAAAAACGAATACGGCGCCGGCAACAAGGACGTGCGCCGCTCGCAGATCGAGCACAACGCCACCGATCTCGAAACGGAAGACCTGATTACGCCGCAGGACATGGTGGTAACGCTGTCGCACACCGGCTACATGAAGGCGCAGCCGATTACCGAGTACCGCGCGCAAAAACGCGGTGGCCGCGGCAAGCAGGCGATGGCCACCAAAGAGGAAGACTGGATCGACCAGCTGTTCATTGCCAACACCCACGATTACATCCTGTGCTTCTCGGATCGTGGCCGCATGTACTGGCTGAAGGTATGGGAAGTGCCGCAAGGCTCGCGCAATTCGCGCGGCAAGCCGATCGTCAACATGTTCCCGCTGCAGGACAACGAGAAGATCACCGTGATCCTGCCGCTGTCGGGCGAGAACCGGACCTTCCCGGAAGACCATTATGTGTTCATGTCGACCAGCCTGGGCACGGTCAAGAAAACGCCGCTGAAAGATTTCAGCAATCCACGCAAGGCCGGCATTATCGCAGTCGACCTGGACGACGGCGACTTCCTGATCGGCGCAGCGCTGACCGACGGCCAGCACGACGTGATGCTGTTCTCGGACTCGGGCAAGGCAGTGCGCTTCGACGAGAACGACGTGCGTCCGATGGGCCGCACGGCGCGCGGCGTGCGCGGCATGAACCTGGAAGAAGGCCAGCACGTGATCGCGCTGCTGGTGGCCGAGAACGAGCAGCAGTCGGTGCTGACGGCCACCGAGAACGGTTATGGCAAGCGTACTCCGATCCTCGAGTACACGCGCCATGGCCGTGGCACCAAGGGCATGATCGCGATCCAGACCAGCGAGCGTAACGGTAAAGTCGTGGCCGCCACGCTGGTCAATACCACCGATGAAATCATGCTGATCACCACTGGCGGCGTGCTGATTCGTACCCGCGTGTCGGAGATCCGCGAAATGGGCCGCGCCACGCAAGGGGTGACCCTGATTGCAGTCGAAGACGGCACCAAGCTGTCGGGCCTGCAGCGCGTGGTGGAAACCGATATCGACGAAGTCGAGCTGACCACGGAGGCAGGTGCGGCGCCAGTAGCAAGCGCCGCTCCGGCCGACCCGGCGAGCGACGAGACGAATCCGGCGCAGCCGGAATAAGATGATTGGGGCTCTTTCGGGAGCCCCAATTGCTATGGATTGCCTTATCGATGGTCTATAAAATGAAAAAATTTCTCGCTGTTTCGCTTGCCTCGTTCGCTTTGCTTTTTACGACTGTGCCTGCCTGTGCCAGTGATGACGTCACGCCCGAAATGCGGGTGGTCGTTGAGCAGTTACTCGATACCATGCAATTTAATGACATGGCGCTCAAAACCATGGATCAGATGTTGCAGGTGATGCCCACGATCATGCGTCAGTCAGCCGCGCAGGCTGCCAAGGCAGGCCGCCAGCTGAGCGCCAGCGATGAAGCAAAATTGAACGCGGTGCTGGAAAAGTACATACCGGAGGCGGTCACGGAGCTCGGGAAGGTGGTGACAGATCCGGCCGTGCTCGCGGAAATGCGCGTGGAAATGGTGCCCTTGTATGCGCGTTATTACACGCTTGATGAAGTACGCGGTCTGACGGCCTTCTATGCTACGCCACTGGGCAGGAAGATGATCAGCATCACCCCTCAGCTGAGCGCAGATTCGGTTGCAATCAGCCAGCGCGTCATGATGCCGCGGGCTAATGCAGTGATGCAGCAGATAGTGAAAAAAATGCTTTCGTCGCAATGAACCAACCATCAGCCAAGGACAGCATCGTGAGCCCCATCTACAATTTCTCCGCCGGCCCGGCCGTTCTCCCCAAGGAAGTGCTGGCCCAGGCCGCTGCCGAAATGCTGGACTGGCATGGCAGTGGCATGTCGGTGATGGAAATGAGCCATCGCGGCCCCGAGTTCATTTCCATCTACAAGCAGGCCGAAGCCGATTTGCGCGAGCTGCTGGCGGTCCCAGGCAACTACAAAATCCTGTTCCTGCAGGGCGGCGGCCTGGGCCAGAACGCTATTATCCCGATGAATCTGGTGGGCCTGGCGGCCGCGCAGCCGGCCACCATCGACTTCGTGCATACGGGTTCCTGGTCGGGCAAGTCGATCCAGGAGGCCGGCAAGTACGCCACGGTCAACGTGGCCGCCTCGTCGAAGGAAAACGGCTTTACGCGCGTGGCGCCGGCCAGCGAATGGCGCCTGACGCCGGGCGCGGCCTATCTGCATATCTGCACCAACGAGACCATCGATGGTGTGGAATTCCAGCAGGCGCCGCAGGTGCCAGCTGGCACCACCATCGTGGCCGACATGTCGTCGCATATTCTGTCGCGCGTGATCGATGTGTCGCAGTACGGCGTGATCTTTGGTGGCGCGCAGAAAAACATCGGCCCGGCCGGCCTGACGCTGGTGATCGTACGCGAGGATCTATTGGGCCATGCGCTGCCGATCTGCCCGTCGGCGTTCGACCTGGCCAACGTGGCCGCGCATGAGTCGATGTACAACACGCCGCCCACCTACGGCATCTATATTGCCGGCCTGGTTTTCCAATGGCTCAAGCGCCAGGGTGGCGTCGCGGCCATGGAACAGCGTAATATAGAGAAAGCAGCGCTGCTATACGCGGCGCTCGATGCGGACGACTTCTACCAGAACCGGGTCGATCCCGCCTTCCGCTCGCGCATGACCATCCCGTTCTATCTGCGCGACGAAAGCCTGAACGAAGCATTCCTGGCCGGCGCCAAACAGCGCGGCCTGCTGCAATTGAAGGGCCACAAGTCCGTCGGCGGCATGCGCGCATCGATCTATAACGCGATGCCGATCGAGGGGGTACAGGCCCTCGTGAATTACCTGAACGAGTTTGCCGGACGCTGAAGTCGCCATTGCGGCTGCGCCGGCCCGCCGCCGGCTGGTCCGCGCGGCACTGATTGAAACACAGCTACCAAACAAACCACCATGATCGACAAATTGAAACCCTTGCGCGAACAGATCGATGCGATCGACGCGCAAATCCTCGAACTGCTGAACCGCCGCGCCCTGATTGCGCAGGAAGTGGGCCATGTGAAGGCCGAGACGCAGGCGCCGGTGTTCCGTCCCGAGCGCGAAGCGCAGGTGCTGCGCGGCGTGGCCGAGCGCAACCCGGGGCCGATGGGCAGCCGCGAAGTGCAGACCATTTTCCGCGAAATCATGTCGTCCTGCCGCGCGCTGGAAAAGCGCGTGACGGTGGCTTACCTGGGGCCGGCCGGCACCTTCAGCGAACAGGCCGTCTACCAGCAGTTCGGCAGCGCCGTCGAGGGCCTGCCGTGCGCGTCCATCGATGAGGTGTTCCGCTCGGCCGAAGCGGGCACCGCCGACTTCGGTGTGGTGCCAATTGAAAATTCGTCCGAAGGCGCGGTCAACCGCACGCTCGACATGATGCTGCAAACGAGCCTGGTGATCAGCGGTGAAGTGTCGATTGCCGTGCACCACAGCCTGATGACAAAGAGCGGCAGCATGGAGGGCGTGAGCGTCATCTGCGCCCATTCGCAGGCGCTGGCGCAGTGCCAGGTCTGGCTGAACCAGAATTATCCGCAGATCGAACGGCGCGCCGTGGCCTCGAACGCCGAGGCGGCCCGCCTGGCCGGCGAAGACGGCACGGTCGCGGCAATTGCCAGCGAACTGGCCGGTGCGCAGTACAAGCTGGGCGTGGTCAAGGGCCATATCCAGGACGACCCGCACAACCGCACGCGCTTTGCCGTGATCGGCACGCTGCAGACGGCACCGTCGGGCAAGGACCAGACCTCCCTGGTGCTGGCCGTGCCGAACAAGGCCGGCGCCGTGTATCAATTGCTGGCGCCGCTGGCCAAGCATGGCGTGTCGATGACCCGTTTTGAATCGCGCCCGGCGCGCATGGGAAGCTGGGAGTATTATTTCTATGTCGATGTCGAAGGCCACGGCCATGACGCCGCGGTCGCTCTGGCGCTGGCCGAACTGCAATCGAATGCGGCGTTTTTCAAGGTGCTGGGGTCGTATCCGGTGAGCCTGTAATGTCTGTGGTGGTGTCGGATTACGCGCTTGCGCGCTAATCCGACCTACGCACATCACGTGGGTTGGGGAGGTCGGGTAGGTCGGGTTAGCGCAGCGTAACCCGACAACAGCCACTAACACCACCACCACCAACCTAATTAATTACCAACTTTTTTAAAGCACACCATGTCAAAAAATATCGGTCCAGAATACGTCCGCGCCATCGCTCCTTACCAGAGCGGCAAACCGATTGCCGAAGTGGCGCGCGAGTTCGGGCTGGACGAGGCGTCCATCGTCAAGCTGGCTTCGAATGAAAACCCGTACGGCATGCCCGACTCGGCCAAGCAGGCCATGATTGCCGCCATCGACGATCTGGGTCGCTACCCGGACGCCAACGGTTTCGACCTTAAAACCGTGCTGTCGCAGCGCTATGATGTGCCGGCCGACTGGATCACGCTGGGCAACGGCAGCAACGATATCCTGGAAATTGCCGCCCACGCTTTCGTGCAAAAAGGCGAAGCGGTGGTGTATTCGCAGTACTCGTTTGCCGTCTACGCATTGGCCACCCAGGGCATCGGCGCGCGTCACTTGGTGGTGCCGGCGCAGGCCTATGGCCACGATCTCGACGCCATGGCAGCGGCCATTACCGACGATACGCGCTTGCTGTTTATCGCCAACCCGAACAACCCGACCGGCACCTTTTTGACGGCTGCGCAGATCGAAGCGTTTTTGCAGAAAGTGCCGCAGCACGTGGTGGTGGTGCTCGATGAAGCCTATAACGAATTCCTGTCGGCTGACGACCAGTACGAATCGACCGCCTGGGTGCGCCAGTATCCGAACCTGATCGTTTCGCGCACGCTGTCCAAAGCCTACGGCCTGGCCGGCCTGCGCATCGGCTTTGCGATTGCCCAGCCAGCCCTGACCGACCTGATGAACCGCATCCGCCAGCCGTTCAACGTGAACAGCATGGCGCAGGCGGCGGCGATTGCAGCACTGTCGGACCGTGAATTCCTGGAAAAAAGCGCGCGCAACAACGCTGCCGGCTACCAGCAATTTACCGAAGCGTTCGAGGCGCTGGGTCTGGAATATGTGCCATCGTATGGCAACTTCGTGCTGGTCAAGGTCGGCAACGACGACGAGGCCGGCGCGCGCATCAACCTGGCGCTGCTGAAACAGGGCGTGATCGTGCGTCCGGTCGGCAGCTACGGCCTGCCGCAGTGGCTGCGCATCTCGATCGGCCTGCCGCAGGAAAACGCGATCTTTATCGCCGCGCTGACGAAAGCGCTGGCTTGACCCCATGGCCACGCCTGCCTTGAACAAGATCGTCATTTTTGGCGTCGGCCTGATCGGCGGCTCGTTTGCGCGCGCCCTCAAGCAGGTGGGCGCGGTCGGCACGGTGGTCGGCATGGGCCGCTCGCCGCAGTCGATGGCGCGCGCGCTGGAGCTGGGCATTATCGATGAAATCGGCAGTGATCCGGCGCAGGCGCTGGACGGCGCCGATCTGGTGCTGCTTGCCGCGCCGGTGGCGCAGACGGGCGCCATCCTGGCCTCGATTGCGCCGCACCTGCAACCGGGCACCATCGTCACCGACGCCGGCAGTACCAAGAGCGACGTGGTGGCAGCGGCGCGCGCCGCGCTGGGCGACAAGGTTGCCCAGTTCGTGCCCGGTCACCCGATTGCCGGACGCGAAACCAATGGTCCCGATGCGGCCATCGTCGACCTGTACCGTGGCAAGAAGGTGGTGCTGACGCCGCTGGTGGAAAACGCTGCCGCCGATGTGGCGAAGGTGGCGGGCGCCTGGCGCGCCTGCGGCGCCATTTTGCACACGCTCACCGCCGAAGAACATGACAAGGTGTTTGCCGCCGTCAGCCATTTGCCGCACCTGCTGGCCTTTGCGCTGGTCGACGACATCGCCAACAAGCCCCATGCGCCGCTGCTGTTCCAGTACGCGGCCAGCGGCTTTCGCGACTTTACGCGCATTGCCGGCTCATCGCCGGAAATGTGGCGCGACATCAGCCTGGCCAACCAGCCGGCGCTGTTGCATGAACTGGACGCCTACCTGGCGCAGTTGACCAGCCTGCGCGCGCACCTGGCCACGCTGGACGGCGCGGCCATTGAAACGGTGTACGCCAGCGCGCAGCACGCCCGCCAGCAGTGGATCGAGGCGATCGAGGCGGCCGAGCTGCCTGCGTCGGCATCACCCACAGAATAAAGCATACCAATCAAGGATTCCAGCATGCCCCATACCAAGCACTACCCCCACCATCTCGATCTGACGCCGGTGATGCACACCGAAGGCACGGTGCGCCTGCCCGGCTCGAAAAGCATTTCCAACCGCGTGCTGCTGCTGGCCGCACTGGCCAAGGGCAAGACCACGATTATCGACCTGCTGGCTTCGGACGACACCTTCGTGATGCTGACGGCCTTGACCTCGCTGGGTGTCAAATGGACGCAGCAGGAGCAAGACCAGAGTTTGGATGCGGCCAGCCTGCACCAGATACATCATGTGGAAGGCTGCGGCGGCGTGCTGCCCAACCACGAAGCAGACCTGTTCATGGGCAATGCCGGCACTGCGATTCGTCCGCTGACGGCGGCGCTGGCCGTGATCGGCGGCGACTATACGCTCCATGGCGTATCGCGCATGCACGAGCGGCCGATCGGCGACCTGGTCGACGCGCTCAATGCCGTCGGCACGCAGATCGAATACACGGGCGAGCACGGCTTTCCGCCGCTGCGCATCCGCCGCGGCCATATCCATGCGCAGAAGATCGCCGTGCGCGGCAATGTATCGAGCCAGTTCCTGACGGCGCTGCTGATGGTGGCGCCCTTGATGGCGCGCGACCATGCGGTGACCATTGAGGTGATCGGCGAACTGATCTCCAAGCCGTATATCGAGATCACGCTCAACCTGATGCGCCGCTTTGGCGTGACGGTCGAACAGGACGGCTGGCAGTCGTTTACCGTGCAGCCGGGCCAGCAGTACCAGAGCCCGGGCACCATCCATGTTGAAGGCGACGCGTCTTCGGCCTCGTATTTCCTGGCGGCCGGCGCGATTGGCGGCGGCCCGGTGCGGGTCGAAGGCGTGGGCCGCGACAGCATCCAGGGCGACGTGCGCTTTGTCGACGCGCTGCAGCAGATGGGCGCCACCATCACCATGGGCGAGAACTGGATCGAAGCGCGTTCGAACGGCCCGTTAAAGGCGGTCGACCTCGACTTCAACCATATCCCCGATGCGGCCATGACGATTGCGGTGGCGGCGCTGTATGCCGACGGCACCTCGACGCTGCGCAATATCGCCAGCTGGCGCGTCAAGGAAACCGACCGCCTGGCCGCGATGGCGACCGAACTGCGCAAGCTGGGCGCCGAAGTGGAAGAGGGCGCCGACTACCTGCGCGTGACGCCGCCCGAGGAAATCCTGCCGGCCACCATCGATACCTATGATGACCACCGCATGGCGATGTGCTTCTCGCTCGCCTCGCTCGACGGCGCCGCGCGCCGCGGCAACGCGATCCGCATCAACGACCCGAAATGCGTCGCCAAGACCTTCCCCGAGTATTTCGAGACGTTTGCGGGGATTGCCAAGGATAGTTTGATTTAACCCAAGACAACTGCCGGGGTCGGACCCTGAGGGTCCGACCCCAGTCGTTGTTTTGGGTCTCGTTTTATAAGTGACAAAAAACCATGCCCACATCCCATATCCCCGTAATTACCATCGACGGCCCCACTGCTTCCGGCAAGGGCACGGTGGCGCACCGCGTGGCCGACGCGCTCGGCTTTCATTATCTCGACTCGGGCGCGCTGTACCGCCTGACGGCGCTGTCGGCGCTGCGCCGCGATACCGACCTGCGCGACGAGCACGCGCTGGCCAAGCTGGCCGAGCACCTGCCGGTGCATTTTGCCAATGGCGAAATCCTGCTGGCCCAGGAAAACGTGACCGAGCAGATTCGCGCCGAACTGGTCGGCAATACCGCCTCCAGGATTGCCGTGCTGCCCACTGTGCGCCAGGCGCTGGTCAGCCTGCAGCTCGGTTTTCGCAAGACGCCGGGCCTGGTAGCCGACGGGCGCGATATGGGCACGGTGATCTTTCCGCATGCGCAATTGAAGGTATTTCTGACCGCCAGTGCCGAGGCGCGTGCGCAACGGCGCTACAAGCAATTGATAGACAAAGGATTTTCTGCTACTATGGAAGACCTTCTGATGGATTTGCAGGCGCGAGACGAACGTGATACTCACCGTGCGATCGCGCCGCTGGCTCCGGCAGAGGGTGCGCATGTGCTCGATACGTCGGCCATGACGGCTGATGAAGCCGTCGCGGCCGTGCTGAAATGGTACGGCGCTGTTGCAAAATAGCGATTCGTCGCTATGTGGTGCCCGGAAACGGCATCGCCTTTTCGGGTGTGTCGAAAACCTAACCCAGTTTAAGTCGCATCGTGCGACCCCTGCTGGATAACAAGTGTGAACCCTATGTCTACTGTTACAACTAACGAATCTACCGGTATGGAAAGTTTTGCTGCGCTCTTCGAGGAATCGTTGTCGCGTCAAGATATGCGCTCCGGCGAAGTTATTTCCGCTGAAGTCGTGCGCCTCGACCACAATTTCGTGATCGTTAACGCCGGCCTCAAATCCGAAGCATTCATCCCTGTCGAAGAATTCAAGAACGACCACGGCGAACTGGAAGTCAAAGTTGGTGACTTCGTTTCCGTGGCGATCGAATCGCTGGAAAACGGTTTCGGCGATACCATCCTGTCGCGCGATAAAGCCAAGCGTCTGGCTTCGTGGCTGGCTCTGGAAAAAGCGATGGAATCGGGCGAAATCGTCGTCGGTACCGTCAATGGTAAAGTCAAAGGCGGTCTGACCGTGCTGACCAACGGCATCCGCGCATTCCTGCCGGGCTCGCTGGTTGACACCCGTCCTGTCAAAGACACCACCCCATTCGAAGGCAAAACCCTCGAATTCAAAGTTATCAAACTGGACCGCAAGCGTAACAACGTGGTTCTGTCGCGTCGCGCCGTCATCGAAGCTTCGATGGGCGAAGAGCGTCAGAAACTGATGGAAACGCTGAAAGAAGGCACGGTTGTGACTGGCGTCGTCAAAAATATCACCGACTACGGCGCGTTCGTGGATCTGGGCGGTATCGATGGCCTGCTGCACATCACCGACCTGGCATGGCGCCGTGTACGTCACCCGTCGGAAGTTCTGACGGTTGGCCAGGAAATCACCGCCAAAGTCCTGAAATACGATCAAGAGAAAAACCGTGTTTCGCTGGGTGTGAAACAACTGGGCGACGATCCTTGGACCGGTCTGTCCCGTCGTTACCCACAAAGCACCCGTCTGTTCGGTAAAGTAACGAACCTGACCGACTACGGCGCGTTCGTTGAAGTGGAACAAGGCATCGAAGGTCTGGTGCACGTTTCCGAAATGGATTGGACCAACAAAAACGTGGCGCCTAACAAAGTTGTCCAACTGGGCGACGAAGTGGAAGTCATGGTTCTGGAAATCGACGAAGAGCGTCGTCGTATTTCGCTGGGCATGAAACAGTGCAAAGCCAACCCATGGGACGACTTCGGCGTAACCCACAAGAAGGGCGATAAAGTCAAAGGCGCGATCAAATCGATCACCGACTTCGGCGTATTTATCGGCCTGGCTGGCAACATCGACGGCCTGGTGCATCTGTCGGACCTGTCGTGGACCGAAACCGGCGAAGAAGCCGTACGTCGCTTCAAGAAAGGTGACGAACTGGAAGCCATCGTTCTGGCCATCGACGTTGAGCGCGAGCGCGTTTCCCTGGGCGTCAAGCAACTGGAAGGTGACCCATTCAACAACTTCGCAGCCATGAACGACAAAGGCTCGCTGGTAACCGGTACCGTTAAATCGGTTGAGCCTAAAGGCGCCGTGATCCAACTGTCCGAAGAAGTTGAAGGCTACCTGCGCGCATCGGAAATCTCGCGCGACCGCGTTGAAGATGCTGGCACGCACCTGAAAGTTGGCGACAGCGTTGAAGCCCTGGTTCTGAACATCGACCGCAAGGCACGTTCGATCCAACTGTCGATCAAAGCAAAAGACAGCGCTGAAACCCAGGAAGCAATGCAGAAAATGGCAGCTACCGACAACAACGCAGCTTCGGGCACCACCAGCCTGGGCGCCTTGTTGAAAGCTAAGTTCGATAACAAGAACTAAGACTTTTCGGAACCTGGCAGATGACAAAGTCCGAGCTGATCAACCGCCTTGCTGAGCGTTATTCTCAGCTGGTGGCGAAAGATGCGGAGTATGCCGTCAAGACCATTCTCGATGCGATGACCAACGCCCTGGCGACCGGTCAACGCATCGAGATCCGCGGTTTTGGCAGTTTTTCGCTGAACAGCCGTCCGCCACGCATCGGTCGCAACCCGAAATCGGGCGACAAGGTGAT
Source organism: Janthinobacterium aquaticum (assembly GCF_009208565.1). Classification (GTDB taxonomy): domain Bacteria; phylum Pseudomonadota; class Gammaproteobacteria; order Burkholderiales; family Burkholderiaceae_D; genus Janthinobacterium. The sequence continues at coordinate 73,712 of NZ_WFLK01000012.1, forward strand.
GGTGCCTGAAAAACGGGTGCCGCACTTCAAGCCTGGCAAACAGTTGCGCGAGCGGGTGGACGCGATGGTGGGGCAACCTATCATCGAGGATTAATCATCTGCTGGAAGGCGGAAACAAAGAGCGGCGTCCTTGGATGCCGCTTTTTTTTGTTACTATTACGTTAGTTTGTGCCATACGGGCACCAACACTTGTACCGTTATCTCTGGACGTATCGATGAAAATCATTTCCACCATTGTTGGCATTGTACTTTTCGTCCTGTTCTTCAACTTTGCCTTGAAGAATGCGCAGGTGGTCGACCTGCATGTTTTCCTCAATTATGAAATTCGCGGCCCCCTGGTACTGATGTTGCTCGGCTTTTTTGTAGCCGGCGCCAGCCTGGGCGTGCTGGCCCTGACGCCGACCGTGTTTCGTCACCGGCGTGAAGCGAGCAAGCAGAAAACCACGATCGCGGCATTGCAAACGGTCGGCAGCAGCGTCAATGTGGCGCCTCAACCGGACGGCGTGAACGCGCAGTAAGCGCGACCGTCCTGTCATTTCTCTCTTACACGAATAAAAACAATCGCATGGAATATGAATTCTGGTGGCTCCTGGGTATCCCCGTGTTTTTTGCGCTGGGCTGGCTTGCCGCACGCGTCGACATCAATCAACTGGTGTCGGAATCGCGCAGCCTGCCGCGCAATTACTTCAAGGGCCTCAATTTCCTGCTGACCGAGCAGCACGACAAGGCCATCGACTCCTTTATCGAGATCGTCAAGCTCGATCCCGAGTCGGCCGACATGCACTTTGCACTGGGCAGCCTGTTTCGCCGCCGTGGCGAGACCGAGCGCGCCATCCGCGTGCACCAGAACCTGCTGGCGCGTCCCGACCTGCCGCAGGAGCAGCAATCGCATGCCGCCTATGAGCTGGGCATGGATTACCTGAAGGCCGGCCTGCTCGACCGCGCCGAAGAAACCTTCAACGGCCTGCTCGATACGCAATACGGCGTGCAGGCGCGTCGCGCGCTGCTGGAAATCTTCCAGCGTGAAAAGGAGTGGCCGCGCGCCATCGAAGCGGCGCTGGGTCTGCAGGAGTCTGGCGCCGGTGCGCGCCAGAAGGAGATCGCGCAGTTCTATTGCGAACTGGCGCACGATGCGCTGGTGCACATGAAGCCTGACGAGGCCATGCCCCTGCTGGAAAAAGCGCTGCAGACCGACCGCAAGAGCGTGCGCGCCACTATCCTGACGGGCGACGTGCTGCTGGCGCGCGGCGACGTTGAAGGCGCACTGCTGACATGGCGCCGCGTCGAACAGCAAAGCGTGCCGCACGTGGCGCTGGTGGCGCAGCGGCTGATGGACGGCTACACCAAGGTCGGCCGCCCGCAGGAAGGCGTCAACCTGCTCAAGTCCTACCTCGAAGACGCATCGTCGATCGACCTGATCGAGGTGGTGTTCAAGGCCGTGATCGAACTCGATGGCGTCGACGCGGCCAAGCAGCTGGTGAGCGCCGAACTGCGCCGTACGCCAACCTTGCTGGGCCTGGACAAACTGCTCGAAGCGCGCATGATGGACGCGCCAGCCGCCATCTGGTCCGAGCTGTCGATGGTCAAGAACCTGGTGCACGGCTATACGCAGAAGCTGGCGCGCTACCAGTGCAGCCACTGCGGCTTCAAGGCGCGCCAGTTCTACTGGCACTGCCCCGGCTGCAACAAGTGGGAAACCTACCCACCACGTCGCACAGAAGAATTGAATGTCATGAATTAACCGTACACGCCACCTTGTCCTGAGCAATGTGGCGTGTACTTTATCTGTAGCACCTGCTTATATCCATACGGTACAACCATGAAAATCACCATTATCGGCACAGGCTATGTGGGCCTCGTGACGGGCGCCTGTCTTGCCGAACTGGGCAATGATGTCTTTTGCCTCGATCTCGACGAGAAAAAAGTCGCGCTGCTCAATGCCGGCGGCATTCCCATCCATGAACCCGGTCTCGAAGAGGTCGTGGCGCGCAACCGCGAAGCGGGCCGCCTGACCTTTTCCACCGATGTCGAAGCGGCCGCCCACCATGGCGTGCTGCAGTTTATCGCCGTTGGCACGCCGCCCGACGAAGACGGTTCGGCCGACCTGCAATATGTGCTGGCGGCCGCGCGCGGTATCGGCAAGCACATGAACGAATTCAAGGTCATCGTCGACAAGTCGACGGTGCCGGTCGGCACGGCTGAAAAAGTGCGCGCCGCCATCCAGGCCGAGCTGGACCTGCGCTCGACCTATGCCACCTTTGCCGTGGCGTCGAACCCCGAGTTCCTGAAAGAAGGTGCGGCGGTGGAAGACTTCATGCGCCCGGACCGCATCGTGATCGGCGTCGATAGCACGCCTGAAGGCGAGCGCGCGCGCGATCTGCTGCGCAGCCTGTACGCGCCATTCAACCGCAACCGCGAACGCACCTACTGGATGGATGTGCGCTCGGCCGAGTTCACCAAATATGCGGCCAACGCCATGCTGGCCACCCGCATCTCGTTCATGAACGAGCTGGCCAACCTGGCCGACAAGGTCGGTGTCGATATCGAGGCAGTGCGCCGCGGCGTCGGCTCCGATCCGCGCATCGGCTACAGCTTCCTGTATGCGGGCTGCGGCTATGGCGGTTCGTGCTTCCCGAAAGACGTGCAGGCGCTCGAGCGCACCGCGCGCGGCTACGGCCAGGAACTGCTGATCCTGCGCGCCGTCGAAGCGGTCAATGACCGCCAGAAATCGGTGCTGGGCAACAAGGTCGCCCAGCGTTTCGGCGCCGACCTGGCGGGCCGCCATTTTGCCGTCTGGGGCCTGGCCTTCAAACCCAATACCGACGATATGCGCGAAGCGTCGGCGCGCGTGCTGCTGCGCGACCTGCTCGAGCGCGGCGCCACCGTGGCGGTCTATGATCCGGTCGCCATGACCGAAGCCGAGCGTGTGCTGCAGCTCGATCTGACGGCCGAACAGCTGGCGCGCGTGCGCTTTGCCACCAGCCCGCACGATGCCTTGAGCGAGGCCGATGCGCTGGTGATCGTGACCGAGTGGAAAGCTTTCCGCAGCCCGAACTTCGAACGCATCAAGGCGCAGCTCAAGCAACCGGTGATCTTTGACGGGCGCAATCTGTTCGAGCCATCGACGATGGCCGAACTCGGTGTTGAATACCACGGGATCGGTCGCTCGGTCCTGACGCACGCATGAGCGCCGTCGAGGTGATCCCGGCAGCGCCAGCCGGCTTGAACGCAGTGCGCCTGCTGGTGGTGGGCGATGTGATGCTGGATCGCTACTGGTTTGGCGACGTCAGCCGCATTTCGCCGGAAGCGCCGGTGCCGATCGTGCGCATTGAAAAGCGCGAAGAGCGCCTGGGCGGCGCCGCTAACGTGGCGCGCAATGCCGCCGCGCTCGGTGCGCGCACCAGCCTCTTGGGCGTAGTGGGCGACGACGAGGCCGGCAGCCAGGTCGAGCGCCTGCTGACGGACGACGGCATCCACAGCTATCTGCAGCGCGATGCCGCCATTTCCACCATTATCAAGCTGCGCGTGATCGGCCGCCAGCAGCAGATGTTGCGCATTGACTTCGAGGAAGCGCCCAGCGACACCGTGCTGCGCGACAAGCTCAAGCAGTTCAACGCGCTGCTGCCAGACTACGATGTGGTGATCCTGTCGGACTACGCCAAGGGCAGCCTGGTCAACGTGGCCGAGATGGTGAAAGTGGCGCGCGCAGCGGGCAAGATCGTGATGGTCGACCCGAAAGGCGACGATTTTTCACGTTATGCCGGCGCCTCGGTATTGACGCCCAACAAGTCCGAGCTGCGCCGCATTATCGGCAACTGGAGCAGCGAAGAGCAGCTGACCGAGCGCGCCCAGCAGGTGCGCGCCGATCTTGGCCTGGATGCCTTGCTGCTGACGCGTTCGGAAGAAGGCATGAGCTTGTACACCGCCGCTGAAGTAGTGCATATGCCCACCGATGCGCGCGAAGTGTTTGACGTCTCCGGCGCCGGCGACACCGTGATTGCCACCATGGCCGCCATGCTGGGCGCCGGCATGAGCCTGGGTGACGCCGTGCGCACGGCCAACCGCGCCGGCGGCATCGTGGTCGGCAAGCTCGGTACGGCCACTGTCACGCGCGACGAGTTGTTCCCGCAGTAAAATCTTCTGTTCCCGCCTGCGCCGCGTTTGATCTGGCGCAGGCTTTCCCTTTCGTTGCTCCCTGATTGCGTCAACCGCAGCCGGTGCCGGCCGTTATGGCGGGAAGGCGCAGTCATGCCGCGTCCGAGTTGCCGTTTCCCCGCTGTTAAACGAAATCAGGAGACTTCCATGTTGAAGAAACTGTTGCTGGCCGTTGCCACCATGATGGCGACGATGAGCTTTGCCTTTGCGCAAGTCGACGTCAACAAGGCCGACCAGGCTGCGCTGGACGGCGTCAAGGGCATCGGCCCCGCCACCTCCAAGGCCATTCTCGACGAGCGTACCAAGGGCGGGCCGTTCAAGGACTGGGCCGACTTTGAAAGCCGCGTGAAGGGCATCGGCGCCAAGAGCGCCGTGAAGCTGTCCGAAGCCGGCTTGCAGGTCAATGGGCAGGGCAAGGCAGGGGCCGGAGCCAGTGCCGCTGCCAAGCCGGCAGCGGTCAAGAAATAGCGCGCTTGCGCCGCAAGAGCAGAAAAACCAGGGTTATAAGTTAGTCAGCGCTCTGGCCGGCTCGATCCGGCAGCTTCTGCGCTGCCGGCGTCCCCGCCGATGCCTGCCGCAGCGGCGCCATCAGTTGACCAGCCAGGCTGACCGGCATCGGCGTATCGATGCCGCAGGCTGCCGGCCAGTGGGACGGCAGGTAGTGGGTGCCGAACAGGCGATCCAGCAGCGGCAGGGTGGACGCGTAGTTGCGGTTAATCGGCTGGAACTTGCTGTGATGCCAGTGATGGAAGGCCGGCGTGGCCACCAGCCATTCCAGCGGGCCGAAGCGCCAGCGCAGGTTGGCGTGGATAAAGAAGCCCCAGATGGTGCCGACCAGCAGCAGCAACACGGGCGCCGCGCTGCCGGCCGCGCCCGGTCCGGCCAGGCCCAGCAGGTACAAGGGCGTCAGGCCGAACAGGCGCGTGACCACCATGTCGACCGGATGACTGCGCGTATTGGCCAGGAAATACATGTGTTCGGTGCCGTGGTGCACGGCGTGAAAGCGCCACAGCCAAGGCAGTTCATGGCTGAGCCGGTGGCCCCAGTAAGTGCCAACTTCGCCAATCACCAAGCCCAGCAGGAGCTTTGCCCACAACGGCAGCGCCGCCAGTGTGGCGGGGACGGCATCGGGCAGCAGGCGCTGCCCCAGTACGGCCAGCAGCGCCAGCGGTGCGGCAAGGATGATGGTGGGCAGTAGGCTGCTGAGAAAGTAAAAGCCCAGGTCGCTGCCCAGCTCACTCCAGGAGCGGCGCGTCCGGCGCTCGCCAAAAAAACGTTCGAGCGGCAGAAACAGCATGGTCAGCGCCACCAGCCATAACGACAGGCGCAGCACATCGACCACGATTGCGGGCAGGGTCTGCAGGGTTTGAAGCACGCTCATGATCAATGATTCCGCGATAAAAAAATCCGGACGGGCACTGGCGCGCCGGTCCGGAGATTGTCAGGCTTGCCAGTCGATCAGACGGCGCCGGCCTTGCGGCGGCGCGCCAGGAACGCCAGAATGCCCAGGCCGCCCAGCAGCATGCCCCAGGTCGATGGCTCCGGCACGGCCGATACCAGCGATACGCCGTCGAGCAGCATGAATGGCGGCGCGCCGCTTGGGCCGCCCTTGGCCATAAACGACAGCAATTCGTTGCTGCTGGTGGCGGTAAAGGTCATGCTCGTTTGCTGCCAGCCGGTAAAGCCCTGGCTGACATTGGCCAGCGAGGCGGTCTGCTGCTTGTCGCCGCCCAGCGAGACTTCCCAGTAATTGATCGGGTTATCGCCACGGAAACCGACTTGCTGCGCGGCGCCATAGGAAAAGCTCAGGGTGTAGGCTTCACCGACCACCAGGCCGCTGATCTGTTGCGAGACCGGGCCGGCAAAGTAATCCCAGTCGGCTGCCAGCACATTGCCGCCGGTCGGGCTGACGCCCAGGCCGTTTTTCGGACCATTGCCGCTATACGAATTGGGGCCCCACAGCGCCAGCGCGATGCTGGAGTCACCGGTTTTGTCGATCGTGTTGCCGTTCAGGACAAAGTTATAGCCCTTGCTGGTCCAGTCGGTCAGATAGGTACGGTCTGGGCGGGCGGTAGTGCCTTCGTTGAGCTGTTTCGAGGTGCCATTGCTGGTCAGCTCGAAGTCGCCATTCTTGACCAGGTTGGTGGAGGCAGCCTGGGCGGCCGTGGTGGTGATCAAGGTGGCGGCGGCCAGCGTCAGCATTGCAGTCAGGTTGCGCATAAAAGCTCCAGAGTGGACAGGTGGATAACAAACTGTCGGCAAGCTTTTTGGCCAACGGTGGCATCGCGGAACGGTTTCGGCAATGCAGAAAATACTATTGGAGACAATAATCATGTCCCGGTGAAACTCAGTAAAAAGAATTATATCAGCGTTTGTGACTTATGCTCGTGCAATGTCTCGAAAACAACAAAAATTCTTAAATTGCAATTTCGTCGCGCGACAGGCAGCAGCATATTATTACGCGGGCATCTCGTAAACAATGCGAGAATATTGGCCAGCTTATCACCATAACGAGACAAGGAAACCATGACAAACATGTTGACGGGTATGGCCCTGGCCATGCTGGGCACCAATGCGCTGGCCGGTGCGCCAACCACCGAAGCGCCGCAGTCGCAGGTGCAGCAGATCGTGGCCGGTATTTCGCCGCAGCGCATCGAATCGCATATCGCCAGGCTGGTCAGTTTCGAGACGCGCCATACCATGTCCGATACGGTCTCGGATACGCGCGGCATCGGTGCGGCGCGCCGCTGGATCAAGGACGAACTCGAGCGCTGCGGTGCGCGCGCCGGCGGCCGTTTGCAAGTGGCGTTCGACAGCCATGTAGCGCCCGTATCGAAGCGCATTTCGCGTCCGACCGAGATCGTCAACGTGGTGGCCACCCTGCCGGGCGTCCAGCCGCAGTCGGCCGAGCGCATCTATGTTGTCAGCGGCCATTATGACTCACGCGCCACCGATGTAATGGATGCGCACAGCGCGGCACCGGGTGCCAACGACGACGCCTCTGGCACGGCAGCAGTGATCGAAATGGCGTGCGTGATGGCGCAGTACAAATTTGACGCTACGCTGGTGTTCATGGCGGTGGCTGCGGAAGAGCAGGGGCTGCTCGGTTCCGGGCATTGGGCGGCGCAGGCAAAGCAGCAGCAGCGCAATATTGCCGGCATGCTCAACAACGATATTATCGGCAGTTCGCGCGCCGACGATGGCAGCATCGACGGCGGCCAGGTGCGCCTGTTTGCCGAGGGCATACCGGCGGTGAAGGAAATGAGCGATGGCGTGCGCGCGCTGGTGGCCACCGGCGGCGAAAACGATTCGATCTCGCGCCAGCTGGCACGCCATGTCAAGCAGATGGGTGAGCGCTACGTGCCCGGCTTCAAGGTCAATGTGATCCAGCGTGCCGACCGCTATCTGCGCGGCGGCGACCATATGCCTTTCCTGGCGCAGGGCTACGCGGCGCTGCGCTTTACCGAGCCCAATGAGGACTTTGCCCATCAGCACCAGGATTTGCGGGTGGAAAACGGCAAGCAGTATGGCGACCTGCTGCAGTTTGTCGATGTCGACTACGTGGCCAGGGTGGCGCGTGTGAACGCCGCTGCGCTGGCCACGCTGGCGCTGGCACCGGCTGCGCCAGCCGGAGTGCAGGTGCGCACTGCGCAGCTGGAAAACGACACCTCGCTGGTGTGGCAGCCCAATACCGAGCCGGACCTGGCCGGCTACCGCGTGGTCTGGCGCGCCACCACCGCCGATCAGTGGCAGGGCGCGCTGGACGTCGGCAATGTAACGCAGGCCAGAATCAAGCTATCGAAGGATAACTATTTCTTTGGCGTCCAGGCGCTCGACCGCGACGGCAACGTCAGCGTAGCGAGCTATCCGACGCCGCTGCGCTAGGTTTTTTCAACCGGTTTGTCGGCCTGCACCGGCAAATTGGCCAGAAAGCCGTGGATTTGCGACACCACGGCAGCGCCTTCGCCGACGGCGGCGGCGACGCGCTTGGTCGAGCCGGCGCGGATATCACCGATGGCAAACACGCCCGGCACGCTGGTGGCCAGCGGCTGGCGGTCAGGCAGGTCGCCCGGTGAAATCGGCGTGTTGCCGCGTGCGCGGCATTCGGCGCGCGTCAGGTCGAAGCCGGTGCGGATAAAGCCTTTCTCGTCGACCGCGACGGCGCAGTCGCCGAGCCAGTCGGTATTGGGGTCGGCGCCGACAAACAGGAATACATGGCGTACCGGGCTTTCTTTCTCTTCGCCGCTCTGGTTGTTGCGCAGGCCCACGCCGCTCAAGCCGTCTTCATTGCCTTCGAGTGCAATCACCTCGGTATGCGTATGCAGGATGATATTGGGGGTGGCGGCGATGCGTTCGATCAGATAGGTCGACATGCTGGCAGCCAGGCCGGAGCCGCGGATGACCATATGCACGGTGGCCGCATGGGCTGACAGGAACACGGCGGCCTGGCCGGCCGAGTTGCCGCCGCCTACCAGGATCACCTCTTCCTGGCGGCACAGGCGCGCTTCGATCGGCGAAGCCCAGTAGTACACGCCGCGCCCTTCATAGGTTTTCAGGTTGGCCAGCGAAGGGCGGCGGTAGCGCGCGCCGCATGACAACACCACCGTGCGTGCACGCACCGTGGTGTTATCCGACAGGGTGACGCGCAGCGGCCAGTCTTCGCAGTGCAGCTTCAAGGCGGTGGCAGGAGTGGCGATCTCGACGCCGAATTTTTGTGCCTGCACATAAGCGCGCCCGGCCAGTGCGCGGCCGGATATGCCGGTCGGGAAACCCAGATAGTTTTCTATGCGCGCACTGGCGCCAGCCTGGCCGCCATAGGCGCGCTGCTCCAGCGCCAGGACCGACAGCCCTTCCGAGGCGGCATATACAGCCGTCGCCAGGCCGGCCGGTCCGGCGCCCACCACCAGCACATCAAAAATGGTTTCTTCGGACAGGTCAGGCAGCATGCCCAGGCAGCGCCCCAGCTCGATCAGGCTGGGGTTTTTCATCACCGTGCCATTCGGGCACACCACCAGCGGCCACTCCTGCGGCGTTGGCGCGTAGCGGTTGACCAGCGCCTGGGCAGCAGCGCCATCGTCGGGTTTGAGCACCGTGTGCGGGTGGCCATTGGCTGCCAGGAAGCTTTGCAGTTGGAACAGGTTGCCGTTACCGGCAGGGCTGACCAGTACCGGGCCGCCGGCATTGCCTTCGATCAGCCCCACGCGGCGCAGGATCAGCGCGCGCACGATGCGCTCGCCCATTTCCGCTTCGGCCACGATCAGCGCGCGCAGCGATTCGGAGCTGATGACCAGCAACTCGACTTCGCCTACCGCCAGCCCGTTGACCAGGGTAGGGCGGCCTGACAATTGCCCGACTTCAGCGATAAAGTGACCGCGCCCGACTTCGCGCAGGATGGTCGACTGTTCCAGCCCTTCGTGGCGCGAGATGCTGACGCGGCCCGACAGGATCACCAGCATGCCGAAGCTGCAGTCGCCGGCCTCGAACAGGGTGGCGCCGTCGGCGTACTGCTGCCGGTGGCCGTAGCGCTGCAGCCGCTGCAGTTCGGCATCGGTAAAAACGGGCGAAATCTGGTGGCTGCGCCCAGGCAGGTCGAGCGACTTGAACTGCATCACGTCTTCGGTCGACGTTTCCGGAATAAATTCGGTAGGAAGGCTGGCCATGGCAAATCCGCAGGTTGAATAAGCAAATAAGAAAAATAACTAATCTGCGGACAGTCTAGCGCATGCCTGCCGGCGCTGCCTAAAAGTTGCCGGCGCCACTCTGCAGGGGGCGCAAAGCCAGGCGCCATGCGGCTTTTACAGTGCACGCCAGCGCCGGTGCCGCATGCCGGTGGGGCCGCCGGTTGCTGCACACGGGCACGCGTCTCATATTAGAATGGGTTTTTGTTGAAAATACTCAAACCGACACGATGGCTTACAAGACACTGGAAGATACGATAGGCAATACCCCGCTGGTGCAACTGACGCGTTTGCCTGGCGCCGATGCGCGCGCGCGCAACAACGTCATTCTTGGCAAGCTCGAAGGCAACAACCCGGCCGGTTCGGTCAAGGATCGCGCGGCCATGTCCATGCTCAGGCGAGCCGAGGAACGCGGCCAGATCAAGCCGGGCGATACACTGATCGAGGCGACCAGCGGCAACACCGGCATTGCGCTGGCCATGGCGGCCGCCCTGCGCGGCTACAAGATGCTGCTGCTGATGCCCGACAACCTGAGCGTGGAGCGCCGCCAGAGCATGGCTGCCTATGGCGCCGATATCCTGCTCACGCCCAAGACCGGCGGTATGGAATATGCGCGCGACCTGGCCGAGCAGATGCAAAAAGACGGCCGCGGCGTGATCCTGGACCAGTTCGGCAACGAAGACAATTCACGCGCCCACTATGAAAGCACGGGCCCGGAAATCTGGCGCGATACCGATGGCCGCGTCACGCACTTTGTCAGTGCCATGGGCACCACCGGCACCATCATGGGCGTGTCGCGCTATCTGAAGGAGCAGAACCCGGCGATCCAGGTGATCGGCGCGCAGCCCGAAGAAGGCTCGCAGATTCCCGGCATCCGCAAGTGGCCCGAAGCGTATTTGCCGAAGATCTACGACAAGAGCCGCGTCGACCAGATCGAATACGTGAGCCAGGGCGCGGCCGAGCGCATGGCGCGCAGCCTGGCGGCCGAGGAGGGCTTGTTCTGCGGCATCTCTGCAGCCGGCGCGTGCGAAATCGCGCTGCGCATTTCGCAGACCGTGGAAAACGCCACCATTGTGTTTGTCGTATGCGACCGCGGCGACCGTTATCTTTCGACTGGCGTGTTTCCGGCTTGATCAGGGAAGTAGGACTTGGCCAGGACGGCCGGGAAAAGCAATAAAATGTCCCCTCCCCAGCATCTGGGGAGGGAAAACCTGCTTGGGGAGCAGGATCAGCCTTGGGAAGTTTCGCCTTCTTTTGGCTTGAATTGCTTGTCGCTGATGCGGAATTTGTTGCGACGGTCGCCCATCAGATAGCGCAGGTCACGGATGCTCAGATCGCTTACTTCGTGCATGCGGATCAGCAGCGAAGCGCCGACCGGCAGGCGGTGATGGCGGATTTTGCTGATGACTGGCGGCGCTACTTCGAGCGCGCGGGACAAGGCTGCGTCATTTTTCAGGCGCAGGTTTTCGATCAGGGTATCGAGCAATCTGTTTGGGTTGTACTGCAACAGTTCGTCGGAGTCCGAATCGCTGTTCATATCAATGCCGACTTGATTTGTCATGATGTTATTTGTTCCTTCTGTAGTTGCACTGCAAAGTAAAAACACTCGGAGCTCGCTCTTGCTGCGTTCATGTTCATTCTTTACTAAAAGGAACGAATTCACACATGGTACGATCCGGGGTACAGTTTTTCATAATATATACACAATTGTACAGCAGGATTTAATTTCGTTACAGAAAGCTACTGCATCCTGCTTCTTGGTCAAAGGGCGTTGTCTTGTTGCAACACCTCTTTCTTCTTTACCATCCTGACTGACAGCCTGAATGATAGACCAAATATTGTGTTTTGACAAAAGTTAAGTATAAAACCATTCTGCATCCCGCGTCGCACCGTAGGGCGGCGTACACAGCAAGCGCGATATTAATACTCCCACCATAAACGTGTAGCCCGGAGGAAACAACATCGCTTACGCTTTCTTACAAGTAATATTATAACTTTACACCGACTTTTGGTTAGCGTGCGCGCGCGTTGCGCACTGCTTGGCCCAGATCGATTACCGACATGGCGTAAAAGTAACTTCTGTTGTATTGAGTTATAGCAAAGAAGTTATTGCTTGCCAAGCTGTACTCAGTTGCTTCCGAACCGTTCTGCAGGTCGATCAGGCCAAACAGCATATTGGCTGGCACTGGCGCGTTACTGCTCACGCCGGCAGATTGCAGCTCCTCCCAGCTGAACTTTGCCTGTAGTCCCTGGCCGATGAATTTTTCCCAGGCGCGGCTGGGCGAGACGCTGACCGGGTACACGCTGGTAGCCGGATCGTTGCGTCGCCAGCCATGTTCGACCAGAAAATGCGCGACGCTGCCGATGGCGTCGGCGGTCGAGTTGCGCAGGTCGATGTGACTATCACCATCGAAGTCCACCGCAAATTTCATGATACTGCTGGGCATGAATTGCGGCAGGCCGATGGCGCCGGCATACGAGCCGAGCAAGGTCAGCGGGTCGATGCCGTCCTTGCGCGCAAACAGCAGCGCATTTTCCAGCTCGCCCTTGAAAAACGCCATGCGCGCCGCGCGGTTCGGACTTTCAGGATAGGAGAAAGCCAGCGTGGTCAGCGCGTCGAGCACGCGGAAGCGCCCGGTATTGCGGCCATACACGGTTTCGACGCCAATAATGCCGACGATAATGTCCGCCGGCACGCCATATTCGCGCTCGGCGCGCGCCAGCGCTTCGGCGTTCTCATTCCAGAATTTCACGCCGGCGTTGATGCGCACCGGTTCGATAAAGCGTGCGCTGTAGGCTTGCCAGTTCTTGGGCTTGCCCGGTGGCGCCGGCTTCATCAGCTGCACTGCGGTGTCGACATAGCGCACCTTGCCGATCAGGGTGTCGAGTTCGGCGCGGTCAAAACCCTGGCGTGCCGACAGGTCGTCGAGAAAGGCGCGCACCTCTTTCCAGTTGGTGTAATTGACGTCGTCGCCTTCGAAATCGAATTTGGCCGGCGCCTTTTTGGCTGCCGGCGCCGCCTTCCTGGCAGCCTGGGCTTTGGCAGCGCGCACGGCCTTGGCGCGGTCAGCGGCCGAAATACCGGGGTTTTCAGCGCCGTGTGCAGCGGGCGCGCCGGCGATCAGCAGGGACAGCAGGATGGACGAGGCAAAGGACGATTTTTTGGTAAGCAAGATTGTAGGCAAGGAGCGTCTCATCGGCATTGGTTGAGCAGGCGGCGCAAGCTGCGCCGCGCGCGGCGGTGTTCGTCTGGGCTGGCGTTACCATACTTGATTGCGGCATAGATTGCCAGAAAGCGCGCGATGGCGGCATGCGTATCTGACATTTCCGGCGTCGCCGGGCTGGCCGCCAGCCTGGCAGCATAACCGTGCGGGCCTTCATGCGGCGCACGGCTGTGTCCGCGCCGCGCCTGCAGCGCGCAAAAGCGCGCATACAAGGCGTCAAGCTGATCGGGCGGTGTCAACGCCGGTTGCCGGAGCCATAACAGGACGCCCAGCGCAGCCACGCTGGTCAGCATGGCGCACAGCAGCGCCACAGTGCGAACGGGCAGGCTGGCCAGGCGGGCCCACAGGTCGCGCTGGCGCTGCGGCGTGGCGTCGACGATCCAGTGGCGCCAGCCTCGTTCGGCCTGCTGCCAGCGCTGTTGCCAGGCACCGAAAGTGCTGAAGGCGCCGCCGTCGGCGCCAAGGCCGATCAGCGTGCGCCAGTTTGCCTGTGCAGGCGCCGCCTCGGGCAAGGCTGTCGTCAGGCCGCGTTCGATGCGCAGCGGCGCTACCGCGCCGGTCGGATCGACCCGCACCCAACCCTGGCCGGCCAGCCACACTTCGCTCCAGGCGTGGGCGTCACGCTGGCGCACGGTCACGGTGGCGCCGTCGGCCTCGCGGCTGCCGCCCTGGTAGCCGGTGACGATGCGCGCCGGAATGCCCATGGCGCGCATCAGCACCGTGAAGCTGCTCGCGTAGTGTTCGCAAAAGCCGGCGCGCGTGCCAAACAGGAAGTTGTCGACGCTGTGCCGGCCCAGCAGCGGCGGCTGCAACGTGTAGCGAAACGTCGCCTGGTGAAAATGTGCGAGCACGGCATCGATAGCCTGTGGTGGCGTTAGCTGATGTGTACCGCTGCCGCGCAACCGGCGCGCCCAGGCCAGGCTGCGCGGGTTGAAGCCGGCCGGCAGCTGCAGCCAGGGTTGCAGCTGTTGCGGTGACAGGGTCGGTTGCAGCCGATAGGTGCTCAGTGAACTGGCGCGGTAGCGTACAAGGGTCGTAATCGGATGCAAGGTGGTGATTTCAAGCGCCGGCGACACCAGATAGGGATTGCCGGTGAGGCGTTCGACCGAACGTGGCAAGTCGAGCGCAAAGATGCGCGGCTGGCCGCTGGCCGCCAGCTGTACTTCATAGTTGCTCACTGCGCCGGACTGGACGATATCGATTGCACCGGCGGTGTCGCTGGCGGCGCTGCGGCGCCAGGCGGCGCCGTCAAAGTCGTCCAGCACCACGCCGCGCCAGTACAGCGTCTGCTGCGTCGGCAGCGGCGTGGCAAAGCGGGCGGTGAAGACCGTTGCGTCCGACAGCGCCAGCGAGGCGATCGCGCCCGGGCGCATTGACGCGCCCAGGCCACTCACGCCGCTGGCGCCAGCGGCATCGGGTTTGCCCCATAGCGGACCCTGCACGCGCGGCATGGCAAAAAACAGCAGGGCCGCCAGCGGCAGGGCCAGCGCCAGCATGCGCGCCAGCAGCCAGAAGCGCTGACGCAGCGGCGGCAGCGCCTTGCCATAACGCGACGACAGCAAAGTGGCCAGCAGCGCCAGCACGGTGGCCAGCATCCACACGGCGCCAAGCAGGCCCTGATGATGGAAAAAGCTGGCCAGCAGCAGGAAAAAACTCAGGAACACCACCACCTGGACGTCGCGCCGGCTGCGCATCTCCAGCGATTTCAGGGCCAGCAGCAGCGCCAGCATCGCCACCCCTGGATCGCGGCCCAGCACGCTGCCGTAGCTGGCGGCGACGGCAGCGATGCCGGCCAGCGCCAGCGGCGCCAGCAGCCACAGCGACGGCTGGCGCTGGCCGCGCACGATGATTGTCGCGCGCCACAGCAGCAGGCACGCCATCGCCAGCGACAGGGGCGGCGGCAGATGCAGCACATGCGGCGCCAGCGCCATGGCTGCCGCCAGCAATGGCAGCAGCATGTCGCCCTGTTCGCGTGACAACGCCCCCAGCCGGCCCATCACGGCTGCCCGTACAGTGCCAGTGCGCGCAGGCAGGCTGCCTGATGGGCGGCGCCTGTGGCCGGCATGAGCGTTACGCCGGCCAGGCGCAGGCCATACGGCCGGCCTGCGCTTTCGGCCTGCAGCACCCAGGCGCTCAGGCGCGACAGGCGCGCTTCGGTATCGAGTGCGTCCGGCAGGGCGTGGAAATCGAACAGCAAGGGAGTGGCCGCAGCGGCGGCGCGGGGCGATGCTTCAAATTGTTTGGTATACAAATGGTCGCCGGCCTCGCCGTCGTGGCGGGCGATCTGGCGCCAGGCCAGCCGTTGCAGCGCATCGCCGGGCTGGTAGGCGCGCACGCCGGCCAGTTCGCGCTGGCCGCTATCCTGGCTGTCCTGACTGTTCTGGCTGTCCCAGGCATCTTCGCTTGGCTTGCCATGCGCCGAGTCTGGCAAGACCGGCGCCGGTTGTTCCGGCGTCGGGTAGACCAGCACGCGCACCTCGGGCAGCCAGTGACACCATGCATAAAACAGACCGAGCGGGAAACTGGCCGACAGTTGCACCGGCGGTGCCGCCAGCCAGCCGCGCCGCACTGCGGGCACGGCGATGCTGGCGCACCAGCGGCCATCGGCGTCGATATCGGCCTGCAGCTCCGTATGGCTGCCGGCAGCGCGTACAGTGATGGCGTGGCGCGCACGTGCGCTGCGCTCAAGCAGGCACAGCTCGAACGTGGCCGGCGTACCGGCCGCCACCGGCGCACCGGGCGTGGCCGACAGTGCCAGCCCGGCCAGGTTGCGGCTGGCAAACAGCATATCGGCCACGGCGCAGGCGCCAGCCAGGCAGGTCAGCGCATAACCGAGGCCCAGCTGATAGTTGACCGCGGCGATCCACAGCGCCAGCAGCAGCGCGCCAAACGCCAGTCCGGCGCGTGACGGGCGGATATGCACGCGATGCGCGCCCAGCCACGGCCGCCTCGGCAGAACCTCGCTCATGGCCTAGACCGGCACCGACAGCAGCAACTGCTGCAACAGGGCGCGGCTGTCGGTGCCCGGCCCGCTGCCAGCTGCCGGGCGCAGCCGGTGCGCGCAGACCGGCAACAGCACTGCCTGCACATCTTCGGGGATCACATGGTCGCGTCCCGCCAGTGCGGCCCAGGCGCGCGCCGCCTGCAATAGCGCCAGCGCGGCGCGCGGACTGAGGCCGTCGGCAAACGCGCCCGGCGCGCGGGTGGCGTGCACCAGCGCCAGCAGGTAGTCGACCAGCGCCGGCGCAGCGTGAATCTGGCGCAGCGCCGCCTGCATGGCCAGCAGTTGCCCGGCCTGCATGACCGGCTGCAGATGGCGCAGCATGGCCTGGCGGTCTTCGCCCAGCAGCAGCGCGCGTTCGGACTGCGCATCGGGATAGCCGAGCGTGACGCACATCAGGAAGCGGTCGAGTTGCGACTCGGGCAGGGCAAAAGTGCCCAGCTGCTGGCCGCCGTTCTGGGTGGCGATCACGAAAAACGGCTGCGGCAGCGCGCGCGTGACGCCGTCCTGCGTCAGCTGGCGCTCTTCCATCGCTTCGAGCAGGCCGGACTGGGTTTTCGGCGTGGCGCGGTTGATTTCGTCGGCCAGCAGCACCTGGGTAAACAGCGGACCGGGATGAAACACGAAGCCACCGGTGCTGCGGTCATAGACCGACATGCCGGCCACATCGGCCGGCAGCAGGTCGCTGGTAAATTGCTGGCGCTTCCATTGCAGCCCCAGCGTGATGGCCAGCGCGTGCGCCAGCGTGGTTTTGCCCACGCCGGGTACGTCTTCGATCAGCAGATGGCCGCCGGCCAGCAGGCAGGCCAGCGTCTGGCGGATTTGCAACTGCTTGCCGACCAGGACTTCGCCAATCCGGCTGGCGGCCAGGTGTATTGTTGAAAACATTGCTTGTGATGGTGATCGAGTGGTTTATTTAACTTACAATGGACTGCATCTGCGCCTGCCGTCGTGCAGCCAGTGATTTTATGCGAGAACGCGCAGGGCCGGTTGCCCTTGCAAAGCGTTCCCGGTTTGGACCGAGACGAAGTTTGTAAAGAAATTAAGGGTATCAGAGGTAATGAGTACAGCCATTTACACCCACCCCGACTGCCTGCGCCATGAGATGGGCGACTGGCATCCCGAATCGCCGGCGCGCCTGCAAGCCATCAGCGACCAGTTGATACTGGCCCATATCAGCGACCTGCTCGAGCACCGCGAAGGCGTGCATGCGCAATTGTCCGATATCGAGCGCAATCACAGCGCCACGGCCATCGGCCTGGTGCGCGACAATGTGCCGCCGGCCGGCGAATACTATCCGCTCGACGGCGACACCTTGCTCAATATGTACAGCTACGATGCGGCGCTGGCGGCCGCCGGTTCGGCCGTTGCCGCCACCGACGCCGTGATCGACGGCGAGATTGCCAACGCCTTTTGCGCCATCCGCCCGCCCGGCCACCATGCGCGGCCCAGCGAGCCGATGGGTTTTTGCCTGTTCAATAACGTGGCGGTGGCGGCCAAGCATGCGCTTGACGTGCGCGGCCTGGAGCGGGTCGCCATTGTCGACTTCGATGTGCATCACGGCAATGGCACCGCCGAGTCGGTGGCGCATGATTCGCGCATCCTGATGGTGAGCTTTTTCCAGCATCCGTTCTATCCGTACAGCGATGTTGAGTCCTATACCGACACGCGGGTCAACGTGCCGGTGCCGGCGCGCTCGAACGGCGAGGTGGTGCGCCAGTTGGTGCTCGACCACTGGCTGCCGGCGCTGCACCGCCAGCGTCCGCAGATGATCTTTATTTCAGCCGGTTTCGACGCCCACCGCGAAGACGATGTGGGCGGCATGGGACTGGTGGAAGCCGATTACAGCTGGATGACGCAGCAGTTGATGGCCGTCGCCAATCAGTATGGACAGGGCCGCATCGTCAGCTGCCTCGAAGGCGGCTACAACCTGTCGGCGCTGGCGCGCAGCGTAGCGGCCCATGTCAAGGCGCTGGCCGAGCTGTAAAGCTGTAAGACAGCCTACCGGCTAGAAGATCGATGGGCGGCTGCGGCTGCTGGTATGGCGGTGCGTCTGGAAGGTCAGCGCTTCGCCGGCCATGAAGCGGCGCCAGGCCTGCTCGTACAGCGTCGCCGATTTGTCGATATCGAAGCTGTCTAGATTGAGCATGTCGCGATGGTGCTTGATTTCATTGACTAACTGGTCATACAGCGTCTGCAGGCCGCAGGTCTCGGCACTCTGGCGCTTGAGGTTCTGCTGCAGGCTGCGTTGCAGGCTGGCCAGCTGCTGCTGCAACTGGCGGCACTGTTTTTTCAACCGCCCCGATGGCCCTGGCCGACGCGCCTGACTGGCGTCACGGCGGGCGCGCAAGCGAAAGCCGGTGAGCTTGTCCTGCTGTGCAGGCAAGGCGGTGTGGTCAGCTTGTCCGGTCTTCAAATCGCTCATCAGTGTTAAATCGCCAGCAAGTGTTATGGTCAATGGAAAAACATTGCTTTTCATTTAAGAGGCAATATTAGACCACATTTTTGTTTCTTGTAGTAAATCTACGTATCCTTGTAGGAATATTTTACGCAATATGTGACAGCCGCTGCCGCCTTTTCGGCGCGGCCTGGCCGGCAAGCACGTAAAATAGCGGATTGACTGAACGATTCTGAAAGCAAGAGCATGGCGATACAATGGTACCCCGGACACATGAACGCGGCCCGCAAGAAAGCGGCCGAGACCATGGAAAACACCGATCTCGTGATCGAAGTGGTCGACGCGCGCCTGCCGGCGGCCAGCTGCAATCCGATGGTGGAAGAACTGCGCCTGTTTCGCCAGCGTCCTTGCCTGAAAATTCTTAACAAGATCGACCTGGCCGACCCGGCCGCCACGGCTGCCTGGGTTGCGCACTTCGACGCCATCGAAGGCGTGACCGCCTACGCCATGACCACCAAGAAGCCGGGCGACGTGGCGCGCATTCCGGAACTGGCCAGATCGCTGGCGCCGCATCGCGGCGTGCCGACCAAGCCGCTGCGCATCATGATCATGGGCATTCCCAACGTGGGCAAGTCGACGCTGATGAATGCGCTGCTGAAAAAGCGCGTGGCCAAGGTGGGCGACGAGCCGGCCGTGACCAAGATCCAGCAAAAGCTCTATCTCGACAAGAACACCATCCTGGTCGATACGCCCGGCATGCTGTGGCCGAAAATCGCCCTGCCCAGCGACGGCCTGATGCTGGCGGCCAGCCACGCGATCGGCTCGAATGCGCTGATCGAAGAGGAAGTGGCGGTGTTCCTGGCCGAAGAACTGCTCAAGCGCTATCCCGACCTGCTGGCGGCGCGCTATGGCACCAAGGTCGCTGAAGTCGACGCCATCGGCGTGGTCGAAGGCATCGCCGCGCGGCGCGGCTTCCGCATCAAGGGCGGCGACTACGATTTCGAGAAAGCCTCGCATACGCTGCTGCTCGACTACCGCAGCGGCGTGCTGGGCCGCATCTCGCTGGAAACCCCCGACACTCGCGCCGCCGCCCTGGCGGTGCATGCGGCCGAGATGGCGGAAAAAGCCGAGAAAGCGGCAGCGATTGCTGCTGAAAAAGCCAAGAACGCGGCACGGGGCAAGCGCGGCACGTGAGCTTTTAATCCCGGGCGGTAGGTCGGATTAGGCCCTCCGGGCCGTAATCCGACAACATTGTTGGCGCCACAGGTGTTGTCGGATTACGGCCTGCGGCCTAACGGTCATGGCGGATTTTCCGCCACCCCATATAATGAAACATGTAATTCCTGCTGGTCTAGTTAGAGGCGTCAGGGGTGACGCTTGGCAAGATGTCGAGAATTACACTACTATTTTCTTGCATCGCTGCAATATATTGCTGGCGAGGGGACAGCCTTCGCCATCACTACGGTTGTTTCACGTTAATCCGACCTACGCCTAATCCGACCTACGCCGTTTACCCAAACCTGAAACTGCTCACCGCCAGCGCCCCGAAGAAATCATCCTCGTGATACACCACCTGCGCCGCCTCCTGTTCGGCCGCGCCCAGCGCCACCATCAGCGGCAGCAAATGGTCTTCCTGCGGGTGGGCCTGGCGCGCGCCGGGGGCGCGGTCCCAGTGCAGCAGTTGCTCCAGCCGCTCGGCCGGCGGCAATGCCATGGCGTGGCGCAGCCATGCGTCGAACTGCTGCGAGGCGGCAGCGCCGGCCGGGCCGAACTGGCGCAGGTTATGGTAGCTGAGGCCGCTACCGAGTATCAGCACGCCCTGGGAGCGCAAGACGGCCAGCGCGCGGCCCACTTCCACGTGCGTGAGCGGATCGTAGCCATGCTTGAGCGACAGTTGCACCAGCGGCATGTCGGCTTGCGGGTAGATCGGCGCCAGCGCGCTGAACGTGCCGTGGTCGAAGCCTCGCTCATGGTCGAGGCGGGCCGGGTGGCCCGCTGCAGCGAGCAGCGATTGCACCTGGGCGGCCAGTTCGGGCGCGCCGGGCGCCGGATACTGGATCTGATAGGTGTGCGGCGGAAAGCCCGAATAGTCATAGATCATGCCGGGACGCGCGCTGGCCGAGACCAGGAACTGCGGCCCTTCCCAGTGGGCGGTCACCACCAGCACGGCCTTCGGCCGGGCGCCAACCTGGCGCGGAATATCTTTCAGCGACGCTTCGAGCACATCATAGCGCCCGCCGAACTGGTCTTTCATAAAGGGCCACGGGCCGCCGCCGTGCGACAGGAAATAAGTGGGGAAAGCATGGTCTTGCATGACGATTCCTTAAGCGAATAGCAGATGGATCGATGATAGTCATGGCACATCAGTTGATCAAGATGGGAAATATTGATATATCATTTCCATTTTGTTGATGGTGGCGTGATGGATACCTTGCTCAGCATGCGCGTGTTTCGCAGTGTGGTGGAACTGGACAGCTTTGTGCGCGCCAGCGAACGGCTGCATCTGTCGCCGGCGATGGTCAGCAAGCATGTGATGCACCTGGAGCGCCATCTCGATGCGCGCTTGCTCAACCGCAGCAGCCGCCACCTGAGCCTGACCGAGATCGGCAAGGTGTATTTCGAGCAATGCCGCGAGATGCTCGACAATCTCGACGAGGTCGAAGCGACTGTCAGCCGCACCACCGTGGTGCCGCGCGGCACGATACGCCTGAGCGCGCCCGTGTGGTTTGCCAACACCATCTTTACACGCGCGCTGGCGGCCTACCGCGAGCGTTTTCCCGAGGTCAGCTTCGATATCGACCTGAGTGGCCGCGTGGTCAACCTGGTCGAGGAAGGTTTTGATCTGGCGCTGCGCGTGTCGCACAACCTGGCGCAAAGCGCCTCGCCCAGCCTGATTGCGCGCCCGGTCGGGCGCATCGAATTTGGCCTGGTGGCCGCGCCCGCCTACCTGGCGCGCGCCGGCCGGCCAGCCTTGCCGCAGGAGCTGGCGCAGCACGCCATGATCAGCTATTCGCTGCTGGCGTCGGGCAATGAACTCAGTTTCGAGGGGCCGGCCGGCCGTGAGAGCGTCAAATACCAGCCCGTATTGCAAAGCAATAATGAAAGCCTGCTGCATGCGGCCGCGCTCGATGGCATGGGCATTGCGCTGCTGCCATCGTGGCAGACCGACGCCGATCTGGCAGCCGGCCGGCTCGAACGCCTGTTTCCCGGCCAGCGCATGGCCGGCGGCGCCGTGCACGCGGTCTATACCAGCCGCCGCTACCTGTCGTCGAAGGTGCGCACCTTTATCGATTTCCTTGCCGAAGAAGGCGGCCTGGGCGCCTGAAGCGGCCCTTGCCATTGGTATAATAGACGGCTTTGCCGACCCGCTCCGCCTTTCTCCCGCCAACTTGAAGCCCGCCGCCACAATTTGCCTCGCTGCCCCTGCCTGCACCGCATACCCGTTGGCGCGCCTGGCGACGGCCTTGCTGGTCGCTTGCCTGGCCGTGCCGGCAGTGGCGCAGCAGGCCAGCGACGCGGTGCCGGCGCCGGCGGCAGGCGGCGAAGGCGAGCTGTATCTGGAGGGCGGCCAGTACGGCCAGCGCAATACGCGCGCATCGGTGGCGCAAAAGGGCAGCGGCCTGTCGTTCGATGCGGCGCTGGAAGGGGAGCGCAGCAGCAATTACCGCGATGGCAGCGATTTTTCGCAGCGCAATTTCACCGGCGGCGTCGAATGGAAGCAGCGTCAGGGCCGCGTCGGCATGAGCGCCGACATTGCCCAGCAAGATACGTCCTACCCCGCGCCGCAAGGCCTGTTTTCCGCTTTCATGCCATTGCAGCAGCGCCCCGAAGACAGCTTTGTCTACCACGCCAGGCGCGTCAGTGCGTTTGCCCAGCGCTATATCGGCAATCTCGACCTGGGGCTGGAAGTGCAGCAGCGGGAAAAAAACGCCACTGCCACCTATGTGGGTGACAGCGGCAACTACGCCTCGAGCTATCGCAGCGCGCAGACCCAGTTGGCGCCGCGCCTGCGCCACTATGGCAAGCTGGGCGGCGCCACCACCGATACCGAAGTGGGCATCGACTTCACGCAGTGGCGCCGCCGCACGGTCAGCCAGGCGCCGGGGGCGTTTTCGCATATCGCGCGCAGGCAGGATGCGACCGCGCTGCTGCTGCGCGAAGAACTTGCTTTTACCGGGCCGCACGCGGCGCGCCTGCTGTTCGGCCTGCGCCATGAGCGCGTACGCCTCGATCCGCTCGATGCGCTTGCCGGTGGCGACTGGGCGCGCCAGAACAGCTGGGACATGCAGGCCAGCTATCTGCTTGCGCCGCAGCTGACGGTACACGCCAAGGCGGCGCGCAGCTACCGCATCGATGACGACGGCTATACCAGCGCCGGTTATCGTCCGCTGGCCGGACAGCTCAAGCGCGAACGCGAAGTGGGCTTGAGCTGGGGCGACAGTGCGCGCAGCGTCTCGGCGCGCCTGTTCGGCGAGCGCCTGTCGAACCAGATCGTGTTCGACCGCAGTCTGAATCAGCAAGGCTATATGGGCAACCTCGACCCGGGCCGGCGTACAGGCCTGGTGCTCGACGCCAGCATGAACCTGGGGCGCGACTGGCGCCTGAGCGGCCAGCTGCAGCAGGTCAGCGCGCATTTCGACGATTATCCGTATGACGGCCCCGATATTGCGCTGGTGGCGCGCACGCTGGCCACTACCCGCCTGTACTGGTCGCCGCCGGGCGCCAGCTCTGCCGATCTTGGCGTGCAGTGGCTGCGCGCCCTGCGCTACGGCAACGACTTTGACAACAGCTGCCTGGCGCAGGTGCCGCGCTTTGCCATGCTCGATGGCCGTTATGGCTACAAGCATGGTGCCTGGGAGCTGTCCTTAAGTGGCAGCAACCTGACCAACCGCCGCCATTACGGTGATGCGCCGGCGTGCCGGTCGAGCATTTACCAGAACGATGCGCGCCAGCTGCGCCTGTCGCTGCGCTACCGCTTCTGACGCAGCTGCTTAAGAGCGGCTTAAGTGGCGCGCCCCTGGCAGCCCGGACACAGTTTTTTACAGCTGATTTGAGCCTTGGCCTTCATGGCCGGGGCAAAAAAATGGTAACCTCGCCAGGTTTCGATCACTCTCTTGAAGGATAGACCATGCGTTTGCTGCGTTTTCTGCGCCCCCTGTTTGTTTCCCTGACCCTGATGGCCGCGACCGGCGGCGCCATGGCGGCCGATACCGGTTTTTCCACGCTGGCTACGCCAGTGCGCAGCGACACGGGCAAGAAAGTGGAAGTGGTCGAGTACTTCATGTACACCTGCCCGCATTGCTACGCACTCGATCCGCTGATGCATGACTGGGTCAAGAAGCAGGGCGACAAGATTGCTTTCCGCCGCGTGCATCTGGCCTTCTCGGGCCCGAAAGATCCGCTGGCGCACGCCTACGTCACGCTGGAAAGCATGGGCCAGCTCGACAAGGTCCATGACAGTATCTTCCGCGCCATCCACGTCGAGCGCAACCGCCTGAATCGCGATGACGCCGTGCTCGACCTGCTGGTCAAGAATGGCATCGACAAGGCCAAATACCTGGAGATGTTCAATTCCTTCGGCGTGCAGACCAAGCTCAAACGCAACGAGGCGCTGATTGCCGCCGCCAAGATCGATAGCGCACCGACCATCGTCATCGACGGCCGTTTCGTGACCTCGCCGGCGCAGCTGTCGCGTCCGGGCCAGTCCGAGCGCCAGACCCAGGAAGCCACGCTGCGCGTGATGGACGAACTGGTCGCGCGCGTATTGAAAGAGCGCGCGCCGGCGCCAGCGAAGAAGTAAGCGAGCATGAAACAGCTGCCCTGGATACTGTGCGCACTGGTGCTGGCGCTGGCCGCCTGGCTGGCGCTGGCCGTGGTCGCCACGGAAAACCAGCGCAATGCGCTGTCAGCGAAGGCCTGCCCCAGCCAGAGCGACGCACGCTGCCTGCAGAGCGTGCAGTCGCGCGAGCACTGGTGGCAGCACCTGGGCTATGCGATGACGCATCTGCGGCCTTGATGGCGTGCGACAACACCACTGAAGCCAACAATGTTGTCGGATTACGGCCCGAAGGGCCTAATCCGACCTACGTGTTTTAACATGCTTACGTGGGTATGTAGGTCGGATTAGCCGGGCCGCGCAGGCGCGCAGCGCGTAATCCGACAACACCGCTGACGCCAACATCGCCGCCCCCCCCAGCGGCACCAAAGTTCAAGGAGACACCCATGAAACAAGTCCTGCTCATTACCGGCAGCAGCCGCGGCATCGGTGCCGCCACTGCGCTGCTGGCGGCCCGTGCCGGTTATGCCGTCTGTATCAATTATGTGCGCGGTGCCGAGGCGGCCGAGGCGCTGTGCGCGCGTATCGCGGCTGAAGGCGGCCAGGCGATTGCGGTGCAGGCCGATGTGGGCGACGAGGCGCAGGTGGCGCGCCTGTTCGAGGAAGTCGATGCAAAGCTGGGGCCGATCACGGCGCTGGTCAACAACGTGGGTGTGCTGGAACACAAATGCAGGCTGGCCGATATTTCGGTGGCGCGCATGGAGCGCGTGCTGCGCACCAATGTGATCGGCTATCTGCTGTGCTGCCAGCAGGCGGTGCGGCGCATGTCGACTGCCAGCGGTGGGCACGGTGGCAGCATCGTCAACGTGTCGTCAGTGGCCTCGCGCCTCGGTTCGCCCAACGAATATATCGACTATGCGGCCTCGAAAGGGGCGGTCGATACGCTCACCATCGGGCTTGCCAAAGAGGTGGCCGACGAGGGCATCCGCGTCAACTGCGTGCGGCCCGGGTTGATCCATACCGATATCCACGCTTCGGGTGGGGAGCCGGGCCGGGTGGCGCGCCTGGCGGCCGGTGTGCCGATGCAGCGCGGCGGCGAGCCTGAAGAAGTGGCGCAGGCCATCGTGTATCTGCTGGGGCCAGGCGCCTCGTACATCACCGGCACTTTCCTTGACGTGGCGGGCGGACGCTAGGCTGATGCCTTGCGTGGCGCCGCAGCAGGCGTTGCCGAGGGAGTGGCAGCAGGTGTTGCAGGAACGCCGGGCGCCGAATGCGGCGCAATCACCACCGTGCAGGTAGTGCCGGCCACCAGCACCTGGTTCCGCGGCATCTGGTCGATATGGATGCGCACCGGCACGCGCTGCGCCAGGCGTACCCAGTTGAAGGTCGGGTTGACGTCGGCCAGCAGTTCGCGGCCGGTGGCGGCGTCGCGGTCGGTAATGCCGTGCGCGATGCTTTCGATATGGCCGTGCAGCGTGCCGCCACTCATCAGGTCCATTTCCGCCTTGTCATTCTGCGCCAGCATGGCCAGCTTGGTCTCTTCAAAGTAACCGACCACGTAGTAGGACGCGCTGTCGATCACGGCCAGCTTGGCCGCGCCGACGGCGGCAAAGTCGCCCGCATGCACATTGAGGTTGGTGACATAGCCGTCAACCGGTGCACGCACGGTGGTGCGTTCCAGGTTCAGTTCTGCCAGCGTCCTGGCGGCCAGCGCGGCCTGCACTTGCGAGCCGGCGGCGCTGGCGGCAAAGGCGGCGCTTTCGCGGTTTTCGGTCGAGATAATGCTGGCGTCCAGGCTGGCGCGGCGCTGGGCTTCCTTGCCTTTGCGGCCCAGTTCCGTCCTTTGCGCCGCCAGCGTTGCGCTGGCTTGCGCCAGTGCACTCACATAGCGTTCCTTGTCGACCGTAAACAGCACCTCGCCTTTTTTCACCATCTGGTTGTCGCGCACCATGACCTGCGTGACGGTGCCGGCCACGTCGGCGCTGATGGTGATCACGTCGGCCTTGACGCGGCCGTCGCGCGTCCACGGCGACTCCATGTAGCGGTCCCACAGGGTCTTGCCGGTCCAGAGGGCCGCAGCCAGGAGCAGCAGCGTGATTGCATAGCGGGTCAGTTTGGTTACCATGGCGGTACCCCTTCAGATCAGGTTGGACAGTTTTTTTATTTGTAGAGCGACAGCGACAGCGCGCCGAAGATGGCGATAAAGATGCACAGGCGCGCCAGCGACGGATGCCAGACGATGCGGTAAAAGCCGGCCCAGCCGAGCACGCGGTCAAGCACGGTTTGCAGCACGAAGCTGACGATAAACAGGGGCAGCAGGGTCGGCAGCAGCACCCCGAACAGGGTAAATTCACGCGGCATGAAGTTCTCCGGCGCCAGGCGCCATGGTGTCTTGTAATGAGGTATAGATCGAATGCAGGTCGGCCAGCGCCGTTTGCAGACGCACGCTGCGCTCCGGCGTCAGGCCCGCTGCGGCGCCGCCGGCCAGCGCTTCGCGCACGCAGGCGCCGGCCGTCAGGCAGGCCTGCCGTGCCGCCTGCAGTTCGGCTTCGCCGCGCGTGCGCAGCCAGGCGGTAATGCTGTCCAGGCAGCGCGCCAGCGCTTCACGCGCCGCACCCGGGCCCTGTGCGCTGGCGACCAGCTCGCGCAGTTCGATCGCCGAGTGGCCGATTTCAAGCAGCATCAACGCCTGGCGCACCACCGTGCGCGTGGCCTCGCCCGGCGCCGGGCCGGCCGCCGCATTGAGCTGGCTTAGCAGGTCGCGCATGCGGTTGTCGAAGCGGTGCTTGCCCGATTCGCCACGGCCACCGGCTTTCGCTTTGCAGGCGCGCAGCGCCTCGCGCCACAGGGCCGGGCCCACGTGATCCTTGTGGCCCATGGTGTGTTCGGGCAGCAGCACGGCAAACACCACGGCGGCCAGCAGCAGGCCGACAATCAGCGCCATGCCGGTATTGAGAAACGCCGCGCCATCGATGTGCATGATGTTCGTTGGCGCCATCTGCGTGATAAAGGTCGATACGCCCAGCCCCAGCCCCAGCTGGGCCGGATTGCTCATGAAGTAAAGACCGATGGCCAGGAACGGCGCAAAGGCCAGCACCAGCATCGGAAAGCCGTCGGCATGCACCATCACGAAATACACGCACACCAGCGACAGTGGAAAAGCCAGGAAAAAGCCGTTCAGCACCTGGCGTATCATCATGATCGGGCGCGGCGACGACGACGCCAGCGCGCAGAACACGGCCGCCATCAGCATGGCCGTGCTGGCATACGGCCAGGCCAGGAAATAGGCGCCCAGCGCCAGCAGCGCCAGGCTGATGGCCGAACGCGCGCCGCTGGCCAGCACCAGCGCCGACGGGGTCTTGGGCGCATAGGCCAGCGGTGCGCTTACTTCCAGCGGAGTGTCGTGGGCCAGGCTGAAATAGACTTCATGGAAACGGCTGATATCGCGCGCAAAGCGTTCGAGCAGTTCGCACAGGGTTTCAAAGTCGATGCGCTGGGCGTGCTCCACCGGCAGCGCTTCGAGTTCGCTGCGCGCCTGCGCCAGGGCCGCTTGCAGATGCAGCTGCATGGTGTCGAGCGAGTCCTGCGACGGCGTGTTCTGCAGCGCCTCGGCGATAATGGCCAGCAGCGGCGCGCACTGCGCCATGACCTGTGTTTCGCCCTGGCGCTGCAGCCGGTCAACCAGGCGGTGGAAGGTGTAGAAGGTGGTCAGCGCCGTCATGAAGGATGCATTGAAGGCGTGCAGCTTGCGGTTCTGCGCGCGCACATGGCCGACCGCGTCGCTGACTTCAAAGAGCGCCGCCGATCGGCCGTTTTCCAGTGCCGCCACATCGGCGGCAAACTGCAGGTGGGTCGTTTCCACCTGCGCTGGCGTGAGCTTTTGCTGCAGCACGTCCTGGCAAAAACCAAGGAATTTGCCGTAGCGCGCCTGCACCGCACGCATCACCTGCGTGCCCTGGTGGCGCGGCAGCAGCACGCTCGATACCACTGCCGAGCAGATAATCCCGAGGCTCACTTCAGCCACCCGCGTGACGGCCAGCGCAAACACCTGCGTGGGCTGCTCGATGGCCGGCAGCACGATCATGCAGGCGGTGTAGCCCGATAGCACATACACATACGACTGCGCATTGCGGTGCAGCGCCGCGCCGCTGGTGCACAGGCCGACCCACAGCGCCAGGCCGGCAAACAGCAGCACCGGCTGCTGCGGGAAAAAGCCGATCAGGCACAGCGCGGCGGTGCAGCCGAGCAGGGTGCCGCAGAAACGGTAAAAGCTTTTTTCCAGCACCATGCCGCTGCTGGGCAGGGCCAGGATTACGGTAGTGGTCATGGCGGTGCTGGGCGAATCGAGGCCCAGCCGGTAGGCCAGCCACAAGGCGGCAAACGCCGCCACCAGCGTCTTGCCCACATAAATCCAGCGTTCCCCTTCGCTGGCGCGCCAGTCTTTCAGCGCATGCGCCAGCGCGTCAGTGGCGCGGCGCCACGCTGCTGGCGTGATGGAAGGGGCAGTGGCAGTGGGCATGGTTGCTATCAGTCGGGATTGTTGAGTTTGTTGAGATTGCGCAGCTGGCGCATATACAGTTTGTCGAGCACCAGCAGTTCTTCTTCACTGAAGTCTTCGTACAGCGACGAGGTTTCCTGATAGACGTCGGGCAGCGCCGCTTCGATCAGTTGGCGGCCCTTGTCGGTCAGCGAAATCATGACCGAGCGGCGGTCGCCGGGACGGGTGCCGCGATTGATCAGGCCACGGCTTTCCAGGTCGTTGCACACGCGTGTCAGGTTGGCCGGTTTTTCATGGCAGGCCAGGCCCAGCGTACAGGCGTTCGAGGTTTCATCGTCGGTGCCGTACAACACGGCCAGCACCATATAGCTGGCGTCGACCAGGTCGTGCTTTTTCAGCGCCGCGTTGGTCAGGTCCTTCATGCCTTTCTGGATGTGATAGGTCATGCGCAGCAAACGCATGCGTTCCATCGGAAAAGCAGGAATGCGCGTGCGGATATTTTGCAGCCGCTTGGCGGTGGCGTCAAAAGCTGTCATGTCATGATCCTTTGCAAATAAATAAAGCGTTGATTGTAGCTGCTTGCCATCGCCTGGCAAGTGTTCAGAGGCCACCGCCCAGCGCATTCATCAGCGATACATACAAATCGAGTTCGGTTGCACCGTTTTGCGCCTGCTGCTGCTCTTCGGCCAGCAGCGCGACCTGCGTGTTGAGCATGTTGATGGCGTCGGTCATGCCGGCCTGGTAGGATTTTTCAGCCAGCGCATGCGCGCGCTGCGCCGTATCGAGTGCCTGCTGGGTGAGCTGGCGCTGCTTGACCAGCGACTGGGTACGCGTGACGGCATTGGCCACATCCGACATGGCGTTAATCACGGTGGCGTTGTACTGCTCGACGGCGCCGTCATAAATGGCGGTCTGGTTGCCCAGTTGGGCGCGCAATCGCGCACCGGCAAAGATCGGCAGGCTCAGCGCCGGCGTGGCGCCGCGTACCTGCGAGTTGGCGTCCAGAAAGTGGCTGAAGCCGAACGCCTGGAAGCCGGCAAACGCCACCAGGTTGACGTTCGGGTAAAACTCGGCCTTTGCCGCATCGATGCGGCGCGCCGCGGCCTCCACGCGCCAGCGCTGGGCTGCGATATCGGGACGGCGCCCGATCAGGTCGGCCGGCAGCGCGGCAGGAATGGCCAGCGGGCGGTCCAGGCGCAGCACCGGGCGCGTCAAGGCGGCGCCGGCACCCGGGCCTTTGCCGGCCAGGGCGGCGAGCTGGTTGCGCAGCAGCGCCACCGATTCGGCCGCTTGCTCAAGCTGGCGGCGCCCAGCCGGCAGCGTGGTTTTGATCTGCTCGACGTCCACATCGGTGCCGATGCCGGCCTGGCGGCGGCGCTGGGTAATGTCGAGGATGCGTGCGCGCTGCGCCAGGCTGCGCTCGATCACGTCCTGCAGCGTGAACTGGTACGACAGCTGCACGTAAGTGCGCACCAGCGCCGTCTCCAGCGCCAGGCGCGCCATCTGCGATTCGGCCGACGCCATCTGCACGTCGCCCAGCGCGGCGGCCAGCGCTTCGCGGTTGCGGCCCCAAAGGTCGAGGTCATACGAGGCGGTCACGGTGGCCTGGTTGCGCCAGGCGTAGTTGCCGGCCAGCGGCGCCGGCGTGCTGCCGTGCTGCGAATACAGCTCGCGGTTGATCGATACCGATGCGTCGGCCTGCGGACGGGTCTTGTCTTCGGCGGCGCCGGCCAGCGCCTCGGCCTGGCGCACGCGCGCCTGGGCGCCGCGCAGGGTCGGGCTGTCGGCCAGCGCCTGGTCCATCAGCTGGTTCAGTTGCGGGTCCTGCAGTGCCTGCCACCACTGCGCGCGCGGCCATTCAATGGCGGCCTTCGCGGCCTGGTCGATGGCCTGGCCCGGCTGCAGGCTGTTGGGGTCGAGCAGTGCCGACTGCGGCGCGATATGACCCATGTCGGCGCAAGCGCTCAGAACAAGGGTCAGGCTGACGGCGATCAGGCGGCGGGGCAGGAACATGCAGGACTCCGGGAAAATGGGGAAAGATCACAACTCGCCGCGGTGAGCGCCGGGAGTGGCCCGGTATGCTGCGCCGCAACTGAGATGTGGGGTAACGCTGGTGTTGCTGATAGTGCTTACTTCCTGACCACGTGTTTGGTGGTTTGCGCGATATCGAAGTCAGCTTCCGTCTGCGGAATCTGGCCTGCCTTGCGGGCTGCGTAGAACTCGGCCATGACCTGGGCGCGCGTGACCGTGCTCGGCGCTTCGGCAGCGGCCACCGGATAGGCTTCAACGCTGGTCGAGGCTGGCGTGGCAGCAGGCTGGGCAAATGCCGATGCGGCAGTACCGAGGGCAAACAGGGCGACGATAAATGATTTGGCTTGCATGATGTAACTCCGTGATGTGCATATGGCTGGGTGGATAGGCCGGATCGCCACGTACCGGTCGGATCGTCAGCGCGGCGCGGGTAATGGATAGCGCCGCACTGGCGAAGAAGCGAAAGCCGGATAGGAAAACGCTTACTTGACGTAACTATAGCAATGAATAATACATTTGTGAAGTATTTATTTTAAAAATGTTCGCGGCGCACAATGGCCTGCCTGCCGTGCAGTCGTGCGACAGGCTTGGCCGCCACAGCGTAGGATCATTTTATTAATGAACCACATCACAAGGAGTCAGCCATGAGTGCAAGCAGCCTCGATCCCGATAACCTTCCTAGCCTGCCAGACCGCGTGCTCGGCACCGGCCACGGCAAAGGTGCGCTGGGCCCCAGCGACAATTCCGACAGCGGCAGCGACGTACAGGGCATTCCCGGTCAGGACCAGGAAAGCCTCGACAGCGACAGCGATGCAGCCGGTACCGGCGAGCGCGCCGGCGTCGAGCCTGAAAATGCGGCGCCCGACGGCGGCGACATCGATGTTGACCATATCGAACGCCTGAGCCGCGAACGCCTCGACGGCGAGGATGTGGGCGCCGATGATGACGAGGCGCTGCCGCCCGCCTGAGGCCAGGCCGGCTTTGCCGATAGCCGCGCCCCTGCCATCAGCGTAAAATGACGGCAGCCGGCGCGTGCGCGCCGCCACGGCGCTAAGGCCGGATTAGCACAGGACGGGCAGCATGACGACGCATAAGCGGCAGGAAAACGAAGAAAACTTGATGACGATGTACCGCGAAACGCGGCCGCGCGAGTTTTTTGGCGAGAAAAGCAATACCAACCACCTGGCCTGGAGCCTGCTGGTGATCCTGCTGGCGCTGGCCGCCTGGCTGGCCGTCGCACTGGCCACGGCCGAAAACCAGCGCTACGCGCTCGAGACGCGCGCCTGCCAGGATCATGTCTTCCCCACCGAAATCGACACCGCCTGCCTGAAGCAGGTCAAAACACGCGAGCACTGGTGGCAGCATGTGGGGCATGCGCTGGTGCATTTTGGGGCACCGGCTGCGTAAACCTGCGCCTGTCACGTAGGTCGGATTAGGCCCCGAAGGGGCCGTAATCCGACACCATTGTTGGCTTTGCAGGTGTTGTTTTTTGGCGTCCCGGGTGTTGTCGGATTACGCGGGGCTTTGCCCCGCTAATCCGACCTACCTGGCTTTCGAAGGTTTTTCCCACAGATTGATATGCCCGTCGCGCGCCAGTTCGTCGATGGCGCGCAGTTCGTCTGGCGTAAAGGACAGATTGGCCAGGGCGCCGACGTTTTCGCGGATCTGCGCGCTGCTGCTGGCACCGATCAGGGTGGTGGTCATGCGTGGATCGCGCAGCACCCAGGCCAGCGCCATTTGCGCCAGCGACTGGCCGCGTCCCAGCGCGATCTGGTTCAGGGCGCGCACGCGCGTGAGGTTTTCCTCGCTCAGGTGCTCCTTGGTCATCGAGCCGCCGCCGGGGCGGTTGATGCGCGCGTCCTGCGGAATGCCGTTCAGGTATTTGTCGCTCAGCACGCCCTGCGCCAGTGCCGTAAAGCTGATGCAGCCCATGCCTTCGTTTTGCAGGGTGTCGAGCAGGCCGTCGTCCTCGATCCAGCGGTTGAGCATGTTGTAGGCCGGCTGGTGGATCAGGCACGGTACTTTCCAGTCGCGCAGCAGGGCCGCTGCCTCGGCCGTTTTTTGCGGTGAATACGAAGACAGGCCCACATACAGCGCCTTGCCTTGCTGGACTGCGGTAGCCAGCGCGCCCATGGTTTCTTCCAGCGGCGTATCGGGGTCGAAGCGGTGCGAATAGAAGATATCAACGTACTCGAGGCCCATGCGCTGCAGGCTCTGGTCCAGGCTGGCCAGCACATATTTGCGCGAGCCGCCGCCCTGGCCGTACGGGCCGGGCCACATGTCCCAGCCGGCCTTGGTGGAGATAATCAGCTCATCGCGGTAGGCGGAAAAGTCTTCGCGCAGCAGCCGGCCGAAATTGCTTTCGGCGCTGCCGTACGGTGGGCCGTAATTGTTGGCCAGGTCGAAATGGGTGATGCCAAGGTCAAACGCCGTGCGCAGCATGTCGCGCTGGGTGGTGATCGGGGTGCTGTCGCCAAAGTTATGCCACAGGCCCAGCGACAGCAGCGGCAGCTTCAGGCCGCTGCGCCCGCATGTGCGGTACTGCATCTGTTCATAACGATTCTCGGCGGCGTGGTAAGACATGGCATCTCCTGAATGATTGTGAATGCGTATTCTCGCGCAAAATCAATCAACGCGTGCATGCCCCCTTACGCGTTTTACAATGGCTGTATCAATCAAGGGAAAAATGCGATGGAAATCGAACTCAAACTGCTGCTGGCGCAGGACGATGCGCCGCTTTTCGCCGAACATCCGCTGCTCGCTGCCTGCAGCAGCGCGCCGCCGCAATTGCAGGCGCTGCACGATATCTATGTCGATACGCCCGACCTGCACCTGGCGCGCCACCGGGCCGGTCTGCGCGTGCGCCAGGTGGGTAGTGACTGGCTGCAGACGCTCAAGGCTGGTGGCGACACCAGCGGCGGCCTGCACCGGCGCCATGAATGGGAAGGCCCGGTGGCCGGCCCCGTGCCCGAGATCGACGCGCTGCTCGTGCTGGTCAAGCGGCGCGAGCCGGTGCGTGCGCTGCTGCGTCAGAACGAGGTGAGCGGGGCTCTGCAAACCATCTTTACCACCCGCATCGCACGCGCGGTATGGCAGTTGACGACGCCCGAGGGCGACGCCATCGAATGCGTGCTGGACCAGGGCGTGATCGAGGCGAACGGCGCCAGCACGCCCGTTTGCGAAGTTGAACTGGAATTGAAAGCTGGTCGCAGCGCCAGCCTGTTCGATGTGGCGCTGGCCCTGCAGCAGCAGGTGCCGCTGCGCCTGGGGCAGATCAACAAGGCCGAGCGCGGCTACCGGCTGGCGTTTCCTGCGCTGGCAGGCGCGCCCAGACCGGAGAAAGCGGCGGCACTCACACTGGACGAGGCCATGTCGCTGGAACAGGCATTCGTGCAGATCGCCGGCAATTGCCTGCAGCAGATCAGCGCCAATGCCGATGGGGTAGTGGACCATGCCGAAGAAGAAAGCCTGCACCAGATGCGGGTCGGTGTGCGCCGGTTGCGCTCGGCGCTGGGCATGTTTGCGCCGCTGCTGGCACTGCCCGATGAGCTGCAGCGGGAGTTGAGCTGGCTCTCTGACGCACTTGGTGCTGCGCGCGACTGGGATGTGCTGGCTGGCGCTACGCTGGAGCAGATCAAAGGCGAAGTCGAGGCCGACATGCTGGCGCCGCTGGTCACGGCGGCGCAGGAACGCGCGCGGCAGGCGCATGCCGATACGGGCGCGGCGCTGGCCGGGGCGCGCTACACGGCGCTGATGCTGGGCCTGCAGCGCTGGCTGCACGCGCGTGCCTGGCGCAGCGCGTGCACGCGGCGCCAGCTGCGCCGGTTAGACAAGGCGGCGCCCGGCTTCGCGCGGCGCACGCTGGGCAAGTCGCAGCGCCGGCTGCTGCGTCGTGGCAAAGGGCTGGATCAGGCGGCGCCGGAACAGCGCCATCGCGTGCGCATTGCGGCAAAAAAAGCGCGCTACGCCACCACCTTTTTTGGCAGCCTGCTGCGCCCGCGCCGCGTGCGCGCCTATGAACGCGACCTGGGGCGGCTGCAGGATGTGCTGGGCGGCCTGAACGACCTGGAAGTGGCTGACGGTCTGCTGCAAACGCTGGCCGGCGGGGAGCCGGCGCTGGCGCCGCAGGCCGGCTATGTGCGCGGCTACCTGGCCGCGCGCGCACAGGCTGGTGCGGCGCGCATCGACAAGGCCTGGCGCCGCATCAACGGCGCGCGCCTGCCGTATTAGCCGGGCTGCCTGCTTACAGCTGGCTGTTCTGGCAGCCGGTGCTGGTGCATTCGCGCAGGCGGTTCTGCAGGAACTGCGAGCGCTCGATGGTGGTGCTGGTGGCGCAATCGAGATTGACATAAAAGGCCGAACCTTCGCGCTTCGAGCACGATTCGTTGCGCTGCTTGATCCACGCCAGCTGGCCGGACTTGAGCGACTGCTTGCCTTCGGCATTGAGCTTGCCATTGAGCTTTTTGAAGTTCTCGTTGAGTTCCTTGTCCGCTTCCTGGTAGACCTTGTTAAGGCAATACAGACCGTCGAAATCGTTGCGCGGCTTGTCGCAGGCCGAATTGGCCATGGCGGGACCGGCGCAGCAGACGAGCAGGGCGAGCAGCAGTTTTTTCATGGTGGGCTTTCAAAAATGGGCGGGTAGGTCAATATTACAAGATCGCCAACCATGGCTGCGTTCAGTACGCAAGCGGCGCTGGCACCACCACTTCGATCTGCGTGCCCACGCCTGGCTGGCTGACTATCTCCAGGCTGGCGCCGATGGCGGCGGCGCGCTCGCGCATGCCGGGCAGGCCCCAGTGGCCGGCGCGGTGGCCCGTTTGCGTGACCGTCTCGTCCAGGCCGCAACCGTCGTCGCGCACGCGCAGCGTAAAGTCATCCTCCCCGTAATACAGTTCCAGCGTGAGCTGCTGCGCTTCGGCATAGCGTGAAGCGTTGAACAGCGCTTCGCGCGCAATGGCATAGATTTCATCGTGCACGCGCGGCTGCAGCCGGCGCTGGCGTCCGCGTATCTCCGTGCTGAAGGCGTGCGCACGGTGTTCAGCCAGGCCTTTGCCGAATTGCTGCAGCGCCAGGCTCAGTTCATCGGCCGACGCCGAGGCGCGCAGGTCCATGATCCGGTCGCGCCCTTCGATCAGCAACTGATCGGCCAGGTTCAGCGTGCCGTCCAGGCGCGCCCGTTCGCGCGTGCCCTTAGGCAGCACATCGACATGCGCATGGAACGACAGGATCAGCGCCTGCACGCTTTGCAGCAGCGTGTCGTGCAGCGAGCGGGCGATGCGCGAGCGCTCGTCGAGCCGCTCCTGCAATCGCTCCTGCAGCCGTTCGTGCAGGCGCCGCGTCAGATGGCGCATGCGCAGCGCCCAGGCGCCATACAGCAGCAGCGCGCCGCCCAGCGCCAGCAGCACCACAAACCACGGCGTTTCCATAAAGGTTGGCGCGATGCGAAACTCCAGCGTGGCGCCCTGGTGGTTCCAGACCTGGTCCTCATTGGCCGCCACGACCTCGAAACGGTAGTTGCCCGGCGCCAGATTGGTATAGCTGGCGTCGCGGTGCAGGCCGGTTTCCTGCCACTGCCGGTCGACGCCGGAAAGGCGGTAGCGCAGGCGCACGCGCTCGGGCATGGACAGGCTGAGCGCCGTAAAGGCGATCTGCAGATTGCGGCTGCCTTCGGGCAGTTGCAGCAGCGGGCGGCCAGCGATGACATGGCGTACGCCGTCAGACGTCAGCGACTCGATCTGCACCGGCGGCGCCAGCGCATTGCGCCGGATATGGTGCGGATCGAGCGTGGCGATGGTGCTGCCGGTAGAGAGCCACAGCAGGCCATCGGCGCCTTGCATCAGCGTGGGCACCGGGCGTAACTGCGCGGCGTGTCCCTGCAGGCCATCGAGCGCGTCGAAGCGTTCAAAAGGCACGGGCAGGGCAGGCTCGGCCAGCCAGGCGGCCATGCTCGGTGCGTCAATATGATAGAGCCCGTCGGCACCATGCAGCCACAGGTCACCGGCCGGCAGGCGCACGATG
This sequence comes from Janthinobacterium aquaticum, assembly GCF_009208565.1. Taxonomy (GTDB): domain Bacteria; phylum Pseudomonadota; class Gammaproteobacteria; order Burkholderiales; family Burkholderiaceae_D; genus Janthinobacterium. Next base: position 110,491 of record NZ_WFLK01000012.1, read on the forward strand.
CCCGATATGCCGCGAAAGGTTTCACCCTGCACGCCGTGCAAGGCGGCAAAGCGGCCTGCCTGGTACAGCGCGACGCCATGTTCGCCGCCGGCCCAGATATGCTCACCGTCGCGGTACAGCTGCAGCACGGTACCGATCTGCAGTCCATCGGCGCTGCCGATGCGCCGCGTGCTGCGCTTGCCCTCGCCATTGGGCGGCGCTACCTGCGTAATGATATTGTCGGCATTGCCCAGCCATAGCGTGCCGTCGGCGCCCAGCACCATGGCCGTTGTCAGCGAGGTGGGCAGCCCGGTCAGCCCACCGTCACGCGTCCAGCTGCCATGCGCCAGCCGGAACAGGCCGGCGCCGGAGAACGATGCCCACAAGGCGCCGTCGCTTTCCTGCAGCAGGGCCTGGGCGTCGAGGCCATGCGCTTCGGCCGGCGCGGCCACGGCGGTGACGCGGCCATCGCGCCCGCGCCGGCGCAGGCCCTCGTCATTGCCCAGCCATAGCGTGCCGTCAGCGGCCCAGTAGCTCGCTGACAGGTGGCCGGGCAGTTCGCGTTTTTGCAGGCCGCTGGCGGTATAGCTGCCGATATCGCCCGCATAGTCGCCGATCCAGACCGAGCCATCGGGGCCTGGCAGCATGCCGGGATGGTCAAACGGTTGTGCTACCGCCAGTGTTTTCAGGCGGTTGGGGCGCAGCCGATCCAGCCCGGCGCTGGTGCCGAACCACAGATTGCCTTCGCGATCCTGGTAGCTCGATTGCGGCAGCGGTCCGCTGATGCCGTTCTGGCGCGTCAGCCGCTGCGCTGGCGCCATCGGGTCGCCAGGCACGAACTTGCGCTCGAGCCCGTCGCGCTGCATCAGCCACATCTGGCCGCTGCGGTCAAAGCGCATGCCGGTGCCGTGTGCATCGGGCTTGATGGTTGTGCCATCGGCTGGCGCCGAGCGGCGCACGCGATAATAATTGTCGCTGGTGTCGACGGCCCAGATGGTGCCGTCCGGCCCTTCGGCCATGCTGGCCAGCATGCCGGGGCGCGGCCAGGCGTGGCTGAATGTAACTTTGCCGGGCGGACGAAAAAACACGCCATCGGCGGTGCCCATCCACTGCGTGCCATCGCGTCCGAACAGGATCTGGTAGACGCGCCGCGATGGCAGGTTGACGTTTTCGCCCTGCATCTCGAAACGCTGCGCACCCGGCGCCAGGCGCGCCGCGCCATCGCGCGTGCCGACCCAGATGGCGCCGTCGGGCGCCACTTCGACATGGAATACCGCGCCCGTGGGCAAGCCGTCGGCGGCGCCATAGGTGCGGCTGCTCTGCGGGCGAAACACGCTGATGCCGCCCAGTCGGTAACCGACCCACAGCGCGCCGTCGGCGGTGGCGGCCAAGCCCAGCACATTGTTCGACGGCAGGCGATGGCCATACACGCTGTCGGTGCGCTCGAACTGCACGCCGTCATAGCGGTACAGGCCGATGGCAGTGGCGATCCACAGCCAGCCGTCGCGCCCCTGCGCAAATTTCAGTACATCGACCGGTGCCCCTTGCACGGCGCCCCAGGCATTGTGTGTGTAGTCCGATAGCAAAGGCGTGGGAGCGGTTGCGCTACAGAACAGATGCAGTGCCGCCAGCGGGGCGGCAATCAGGTAGCGCAGCGGTTGAAAAAGCATGGGGAGCGGCGATAGAAAGCAGTGGATGCAAAAATCGATTATAGACCAGCCAGTTCGACTGCGGTCTTGTGTTCAGGCCTCGACGGCAACGCGCACAAGTTGCCAGACAGGCAGTAAAATAGTGACTGGCATGCGAGACAGCAAGGTCATGGGCATGCGGCCGACAAGGAAACGATATGCAGGTATTCTGGATGATCTGGGGTGGTGCGGTGGTGGGCATCCTGCTGCTGGCAAGCTGGATTGAAATCAACGGCGCGCGCAACGGCTTCCTTGGCGCCAATGGTATTTTTCTGTTTACCAGCGGCTACCTGACGGTGTTCAGCAGCCCGATCCTGTTTGTCGTCACCTGGATCTGGAGCAGTTTTCTTACCGCACTGCTGGTGTGGGTGACCGGCGCCATCGTGTATGCCGCGCTGTTTGCGCTGATGCTGCAGGTAATCGACAGGCTGACGCGCAAGCCGTCCTGAGTCGCTCGCTTAGAGCGCTGCTTTTTCTTCGGCGCTCAGGCGTTTGGCGCTGACGTAGACCACATGCGTGACCACTTCGCTGACGGCCGGCGCTTGCGCGGTGCGCAGTGACGGCACCGAAGCGGTGGCCATGCTGGCGGCGGCCGCCACGGCGATAACGGCGATAACGATGGCTTCCATGTATTTGGCGATGTTCATTTTATGCTCCCTGGTTGGTCTGGTTGACTGTCTTGCGTGCTGCGATGAGTGAACTTTAATATGATCAACCTGGCATCGCCACCGGCATGCGATAAAACGTCGAAATGGCGGCACAGGCGGGACCCAGACCGTGATGAAACGCAGTGCCAGCGCAGGTGGCGGCGCCGGTCGACCGGCATCTGCAGCAGGGGCAGTAACCAGCAGGGTTCTGCAGCCATAAAAAAAGAAGCCAGTGCCAGCGGCAAAGGCTTCTTCTTGCAACACAGGCCGCAGGGGCGGCCTGTCGTATCGGCAAAAACGCGCTTACGCGAAGTTCTTGGCGACGAATTCCCAGTTCACCAGGCCCCAGAACGTTTCAACGTACTTGGCGCGCAGGTTGCGGTAGTCGATGTAGTAGGCGTGTTCCCAGACGTCGCAGGTCAGCAGCGGGGTGTCGCCGGTGGTCAGCGGGCAGCCAGCGTTCGAGGTGTTGACGATGTCAACCGAACCGTCGGCTTTTTTTACCAGCCAGGTCCAGCCGGAACCGAAGTTGCCGACGCACGACTTGGTGAATTCTTCCTTGAATTTGTCGAACGACGACCATTTTGCGTTGATCGCGTCAGCCACGGCACCGGTAGGTGCGCCGCCGCCGGCTGGCTTCATGCCGTTCCAGTAGAACGTGTGGTTCCATACCTGGGCTGCATTGTTGAAGATGCCGCCGGACGATTTCTTGATGATCTCTTCGAGCGACAGGTTCTCGAACTCGGTGCCCTTGATCAGGTTGTTCAGGTTGGTGACATACGCCTGGTGATGCTTGGCATAGTGGTATTCCAGCGTTTCTTTCGAGATATGTGGCGCCAGGGCGTCCATAGCGTACGGCAGTGGTGGCAGGGTATGTTCCATGTGATGTCCTTTATGGTGATTGTTCGGTCAATCCGGCCGCGGCCGGACAGTCGAGCAAAGTATTCTTGCTGAACGAACCACTATTGTAAAGCGGATGGCACTTCGTTGCTGAAGCGCGCACGCAAATTGTGATATGACGATCAGCCGCGCACGCGGCGCGTGGTTTCGCGCACCACCAGTTCGAGCGGCGGGACAGCGGCGCGCACGGTTTCGCCGTGGATCAGCCCGAGCAGCGTTTCGGTGGCAATGCGGCCGATATCGTACAGCGGCTGGCGGATGGTGGTCAAAGGCGGGGTGGTATAGGACGAGCCGGGCAGGTCATCGAAGCCGACCAGCGAAATATCGTCAGGCACGCGGATGCCCTTGCGGTACAGGCACAGGCGCGCGCCGTAGGCCGACAGGTCGTTGGCGGCAAACACGGCGCTGAACTGCTGCTGCGTGTCGAACAGATGGTTCATCGCCAGCATGCCGCTCGCTTCATGGAAATCGCCCTCGGCCACCAGTTTCGGTTCAAGCGCGATATCGGCTTCGCGCAGCGCGCGCTGGTAGCCGGCCAGGCGTTCAGCCGCGTCGGTGTTGTTGGCAGGGCCGGCAATAAAGGCAATGCGGCGGTGCCCCAGTTCGATCAGGTGGCGCACCGCCAGCCAGGCGCCGTATTCGTTGTCGAGCTTGAAGCCGATCGCGCTGGTGGTGGCCAGTTGCCGGCCGGTTGATACCACCGGGCGCTGCAGCGAAAACTCGAGCACGCTGTCGTCCGAAATGCGTCCCGACAGCAGGATAATGCCGTCGACCTTGCGCGCCAGCAGCAGGCGGATACGGTCGGCTTCCTCCTGCGCATTCCAGTGGCCGCTGACGATCACCGACGCGTAGCCGGTGTCTTTCAGGCCATCGTCGACGCCGCGCAGGCTTTCATCGAAAAACGGGCTGGAGATATCCTGCACCACGATGCCGATCGTCATCGAGCGGCCTTTTTTGAGCGCCTGCGCCATCTGGTTGGGTGCAAACTTCATCTGAGCAATGGCCGCCAGCACGGCGTCACGCTTGTCGTCCGACACCCGCGCCGTGCCGTTGAGAATGCGTGACACCGTGCTGGGCGAGACGCCAGCCTGGCGCGCCACGTCGAGCAGGGTGGAAGGTGGGGCGGCGTGGCTGGTGTCGTTCAAGGCAGATCCTGGATTCAAGTGGCAGGCTTTCAGTGTTCTGAAAACCTTTTCAGGGTAGCGTATCACATTGCGGGCTGGGCTGGGAGGAGAGATAGCTGCCGCCCGCCGTAACCTCAACGCTGCAAATGCCGGTTGCAGAATCGCCTGGTCGCATCCTGATGCGCAGATCACGTAGGTCGGATTAGCGCGCAGCGCGTAATCCGACAACATTGTTGGCGTCAACGGTATTGTCGGATTACGGCCCCTGCGGAGCCTAATCCGACCTACGCGTTCTCCTGAATGCGTTGAGGGTAGCAAGATCATCAACCGTAATTTGAAAACGTTTTCATAAAAAACAACAGCAATTTTTTTTCTATCTTCATAGGAGAAAAGGCTTGCAAGCGTGCCGTCAGACAAGTCCGATAAAATAAAATGACAACATTTTTGGTTGACTTGCGTTTTATTGCGGTGTTAAATGAAGCCATGTTGTGAAAACGTTTTCAAAATAGAAGACGCTCAAAAACGGAGACAAAATCAATGAAGTCAAGCATCCTGGGCGCCAGCTCTCTGGTCGCGCTGGCCGCCGGTACGCTGGCCGCCAGTGCCTACGCGGCCACACCGGCCACACCGGCGACGCCTGCCCGTCCTGCAGCATCGGCCATAACCGCGCCATCGAGCGCAACCGCGCCAGCGCCAGTCCTGCCGCCGCTGGCCCCTGCCACCATTACCGTCGCATCGTTTCCCGATCTCGACCGCGCCGTCAAAAGCGCGCTGCCGATCTGGGAAAAGATGTACCCGCAGGTCAAGGTCAAGCTGGTCAGCCTGCAGATCGACGACCATCACAATTCCATGACCACCGCGCTGGCGGCCGGCGCGCGCCTGCCGGACGTGATGGCGATCGACTTTCGCTACGTGGGCAGTTTTGCCGAGTCGCGTGGCATGGAAGACCTGCTGCAGGCGCCGTACAGCGCCGGCCAGTACCGCGCACAGTTCGTGCCATTTACGTTTGTGCAGGCGACAAGCTCGCGTGGCGCGCTGGGCGCCATGCCGGCCGATCTGGGGCCGGGCACGCTGTTCTACCGCAAGGACCTGATGGACAAGGCCGGCATCAAGGAAAGCGACCTGACTGCCTCGTGGGAGTCGTATATCGCAGCCGGCAAGAAGCTCAAGGCCGCCACCGGCGTGTACCTGCTGGCCGGCGCCAGCGACCTGGCCGATATCGTTATCCGCGCCAACCTGAAGGACGGCGAAGGCATCTACTTCGGCGACAAGGGCCAGGTACTGGTCGATTCGCCCCGTTTTGTGCGCGCGTTCGAGCTGGCGAAAGCGGCGCGCGTGGCCGGTATCGATGCGCGCACGGTGGCCTGGACCGGTGAATGGGCCGAAGGCTTCAAGCGCGACAAGGTGGCCAGCCAGATGATGGGCTCCTGGCTCAGCGGCCACCTGGCCAAGTGGCTGGCGCCCGACTCAAAAGGGCAGTGGCGGGCGGCCAGCCTGCCGGCAGGGGCGCTGGCGTCGTATGGCGGCTCGTTCTACGGCATCCCGAAAAAGGCCGCCAACAAGGCGCAGGCCTGGGAGTTCATCAAGTTCATGACGGTCAACAAGGACATCCAGCTCCATTCGCTGGGTGAGATCGGCGCCTTTCCAGCCCTGAAAGCGGCCTACGCCGACCCGATGATGGACGAGCCGCAGGCCTACTTCGGCGGCCAGAAAACGCGCTTGCTGGCGCGCGACACGGCCGCGAAGATCCCCGTAATCCGTGTCGACAAATTCGACGCCGTGGCGCGCGATATCGTCAATATGGAACTGGAAAGCGTGCTGGCGCAAAACAAGGATATCAAGCAGGCGCTGGCTGACGCCAAGGCCCTGATCACCCACCGCGCGCGCCGCTAGGAGCTGCCATGAATCATCCTTCAACGCCATCGCCGTCCATGACACGGGACCAGCTGGCGCAGGCCTCGTCACGTCCGGCGAAAAAGCGCTTCGACAGCAGGAAATGGGCGCCGTACCTGTTCATCAGCCCGTTCTTTATCCTGTTTGCCGTCTTCAGCCTGTTTCCGCTGCTGTTTTCGATCTACCTGTCGTTCAACCAGTGGGAAGCGGCCAGCGGCATCGAGGCGATGCAGTGGGTGGGGCTCGACAACTACAAATATGCCTTGAGCGACCCGTGGTTTTTGCGCTCGCTGGGCAACACCGTCTGGCTGGCGCTGGCCTCGGGCGTGCCGCAGCATCTGGTGGCCATTCCGCTGGCGGCATTTATCCACCACCGCCTCAAGCGCTCGCGCAACCTGGTCATCGGCATCTACTTTTTGCCGTTCATTACCTCCAGCGTGGCCATTGCCATGGTGTTCAATACGCTGTTCTCGCGCGAATACGGCCAGATCAACGTGCTGCTGCAATGGTGCGCCAGCCTGCCGCTGGTCGGCGGCCTGTTCCCAAGCGAGTCGATCGACTGGCTGGGCAGCTCGCTGTTTATCAAGCCGGCTGTCGCCTTTGTGATTTTCTGGCGTTATCTGGGCTGGAATCTGGTGCTGTATCTGTCTGCGCTGCAGGTGATCCCGAAGGACCTGTACGAGGCGGCCACCATCGACGGCGCCACGCCACGCCAGCAGTTCTGGTACATCACGCTGCCGCAGCTGCGCCCGATGATCTACCTGGCCGTGACGCTGACCATCATGGGCAACCTGCAGCTGTTCGAGGAGCCGTTCGTGCTGGTGGCCGAGTCGAGTGGCGTGAGCCAGTCGGTGATGACGACTGCCATCTTTGTCTACAAGACGGCGTTTTCATCGGGCGACTTCGGCACCGCGTCGGCCATTTCCTGGCTGCTGTTCCTGATCATTGCCAGCACCACCTGGGTCAACAACCGTATTTTCAAGGAAGGAAAGCGATGAGCGCCGTCAAGAACCGATCCGCCAACCACGTTGGTGCACGCTGGTCGGCCTACGCCATGGTCGCCGTCGGCGCCATGATCATGGTGGCGCCGTTCTATTTCATGTTCGTGTTTGCCACCCATACCAGCGCCGAGATCTACAGCCTGCCGCCGCCGCGCTGGTTCGGCACGGCGCTGTGGAATAACCTGGAATTGCTGCAGGAGCGCCTGCCGTTCTGGCGCAATATCGGCATCAGCCTGTATGTGGCCCTGATGACGACGGCGCTCACGCTGTTTTTCTGTTCGCTGGGTGGCTACGCGTTTGCCATGTACGAGTTCCGCTTCAAGCGTCCATTATTTACGCTGGTGATGGCCTCGATGATCATCCCGTCGTTCATGAACATGATCCCGACCTTTATGCTGATGGATTTCCTCGGCTGGCTCGATCAGCCGCGCGCGCTGTATGTGCCAGGTGCGGCCGGTGCGCTGGGCATTTTTCTGATGCGCCAGTATATCGGCACGGCCATTCCGAAAGACCTGATCGAGGCGGCGCGCATCGACGGCTGCGGCGAATTTGCCATCTACTGGCGCGTGGTGCTGCCGCTGATCGGCCCGGCCCTGGGCACGCTGGGCCTGATCACGTTCATCAACTCCTGGAACAACTTCATCACGCCGCTGGTGGTCATGCGTTCGGTCGAGAACTACACCATTCCGCTGGCGCTGCGCAGCATGCAGGCGCCCAACAATACGGAGTGGGGCGCGCTGATGACGGGCGCCGCGATTGCCGTGCTGCCGTTACTGCTACTGTTTTTTGTGGCCTCGCGCCGCCTGATCGAAGGGCTGACGCAAGGCGCCGTCAAAGGCTAAGTCATTCCATACCATTTCATGTCATTCCACTCCCAACCAGCCGAGCTGACACTCATGCATAACGACGATATCGATATTCACTTCCCCCCCAGTTTTACCTGGGGTGTGGCCACCAGCGCCTACCAGATCGAGGGCGCAGCCGCGGTCGACGGGCGTGCGCCCTCGATATGGGACACCTTCAGCCACGAGCCGGGCAAGATCATCGATGGCAGTAACGGCGACGTGGCCTGCGACCATTACCACCGCTATGCCGAAGACGTGGAGCTGATTGCGTCCCTGGGCGTGGGCGCCTACCGCTTTTCCATGTCCTGGTCGCGCGTGCAGCCGAGCGGCTCGGGTGCCTGGAACGAGGCGGGCTTCGATTTTTATTCGCGTCTGCTCGACGCGCTGGCCGCCAAGGGCCTGGCCGCGCACCTGACGCTGTATCACTGGGATCTGCCGCAGGCGCTGCAGGACGAGGGCGGCTGGCTCAATCGCGCCACCTGCTACCACTTTGCCGCCTATGCCGCCGAAGTGGCGCGCCGCTTCGGGCACCGCGTGGCCACTATCGCCACCCATAACGAACCGTGGTGCACGGCGGTGCTGGGCCATGCAACCGGCCAGTTTGCGCCCGGCATCGCCGATCCGGTCGCCGCCGTGCAGGTGTCGCACCATCTGCTGCTGTCGCACGGGCTGGCGATGCAGGCCATGCGCAGCGTCAAGCCGTCGGCGCAGCTGGGCATCGTATTGAATCAGTGGACCGCCACGCCGGCCACCGACAGCGCGCAGGACCGCGATCTGGCCGAGATGGAATATGCGCGTTCGGTGCAGTGGTATATGGACGCCATCTTCAAGGGCCGCTACCCGGCATTGGCCCTGAAACATCCCGATACACAAACTTTGGCCATCTTTGAAAACGATTTCAACGATATTAAACAGCCCATCGACTTCCTTGGCGTGAACTATTACACGCGCGCTTTTGTCAGCGGCGAGACGCCGCCGAGAAAACCCGAGGCCAAACTGGGCCTCAACGATATGGGCTGGGAAACCTATCCGCAGGGGCTGACCGAGCTGCTGGTCGGGCTGCACCGCGAGTACCGCCTGCCGCCCGTGTATATCACCGAGAACGGCATGGCCGTGGCCGACCGGCTCGAGCAGGGCCGCGTGCACGATGCGCCGCGCATCGAGTATGTGCGATTGCATCTGGACGCGCTGCGCGCCGTGATTGCACAGGGCATCGACGTGCGCGGCTATTTCTACTGGTCGCTGATGGACAATTTCGAATGGAATTCCGGCTACGCCAAGCGTTTTGGCCTGCTGTATGTCGATTACGCCACCCAGCAGCGCACCTTCAAGGACAGCGCGCTGTGGTACCGGGACCTGATCGCCAGCGAGCGCGCCGCGCACGCAGAAGCGCCGGCCATGGCGCTGGCCGGGGAGGGCTGAGATGGCGGCCATTTCCCTGCGCGGCATCCGCAAGACCTATGGCGACGGTCCCGAGATCGTCAAGGGTCTCGATCTCGATATCCACGACGGCGAGCTGATGGTGTTTGTCGGGCCGTCCGGTTGCGGCAAGTCGACCCTGCTGCGCATGATCGCCGGCCTGGAAGACATCAGCGCCGGCCAGCTGCGTATCGGCGACATGCTGGCCAACGATGTGCCGCCGGCCGAGCGCGGCATTGCCATGGTGTTTCAGAGCTATGCGCTGTACCCGCACATGACGGCGCGCGAGAACATGGGCTTTGCGCTGAAGCTCGCTGGCCAGCCGTCGCAGTCCGTGCGCAAGGCGGTCGACAAGGTGGCCGAGATCCTGCAGATCACCCATCTGCTCGAACGCAAGCCCAAGGCGCTGTCGGGCGGCGAACGCCAGCGCGTGGCGATTGGCCGCTCGATCGTGCGCCAGCCCAAGGTGTTCCTGTTCGATGAGCCGCTGTCGAACCTTGACGCCTCGCTGCGCGTGCAGACCCGCATCGAACTGGCCAAGCTGCACCAGGAGTTGGGCACCACCATGATCTATGTCACGCATGACCAGGTCGAGGCGATGACGCTCGGCGACCGCGTGGCCGTATTCCATGGCGGCCACCTGGAACAGGTTGGGGCGCCGCTGCAGCTGTACCGCCAGCCGGCCAGCCAGTTCGTGGCCGGCTTTATCGGCGCGCTACGCATGAACTTCCTGCCCGCAGCGCTGGTGCCGGCGCTGTCTGCAGCGCTGGGCGCCGAGCCGGGCATGCTGATCGGCGTGCGTCCCGAGCATCTGCGCCTGACGCCACGCGGCGAAGGCTATGGCGCCAGCGTGGTGCTGATCGAGCAGCTCGGTGACGCGCAGATCGTCCATGCCCGGCTCGACGGCAGCGAGCAGGCGGTGGCCATCAAGCTGCACGGCGAAATGCGCCATGCGCTCGATACCGGCAGCGCGATCGGCTTTGCACCGGAAGAAGGCCATGCCCATCTGTTTGACGCAGCCGGCCGCGCCGTGGCGACCCATTGAGATGGAGGACGACATGACCCGACTGTGATCGCCCCGGAGCCGCAACCATCCTAGTGCAACAAGCCATAGAGCTTTGACTTACACCAACCAAGTGGTACAGGAGACAAACATGCATCAACTCAAACGCAAACCGATCGCCCTCAGCCTGGCGCACGCCACCTTTGCCCAGCTGCTCTTGCTCAGCTGCGGCGCAGCCCTGGCGCAGCAGTCCGACACAGCCTCCGCACCCGCTGACAGTGCCAGCGAGTCGGCCGCTGCAACCAGCGCCGCGCCGATGGAGCGCATTATGGTCACGGCCACGCGCCGCAATACCTTTGTGCAGGAAACCCCGCTGGCGGTCACCGCCTTCAACCAGGACACGCTGCAGAACAACCAGGTCAAGGACCTCGCTTCGCTGGCTGTCATGGTGCCCAGCCTGGTGGTCGAGCAGCATGGCGATTCGGGCGGCGTCCACGTCTACATGCGCGGCGTCGGGTCGGCCAACCACACCGAGCTGGGCGACCCGGCCGTGGCCTTCTACGTCGATGGCGTGTATTCGCCGCGTCCGCAAGGCGCCACCGCGCTGATGTATGACCTGTCGCACGTCGAGGTGGCGCGCGGTCCGCAAGGCACGCTCAACGGACGCAACTCCACCGCCGGCGCAGTCAACCTGGTATCGGGCGCTCCCAGCACCGCCAAGCTGTTCGGCTCGGCCGGCATTACCGTCGGCGAGAACCGCCATCTGCAGACGCAGGGCATGATCAATATCCCGCTCTCCGACGATGTGGCGCTGCGCATTGCCGCCATCAAGGACAGCCATGACGGCACGGTCGACTTCCGCCGCGGCTCGAACGTGATGCCGGGCGCCGCCAAATACGGCGCCGGCGACCAGATGGGCGCGCGCGCCTCGCTGCTGTGGAAGATCACGCCCCACTTGCGCGGCACCTTCATCGCCGATTACTTCCTCGACCAGGGCTCGGGCAACGTCTACCTGGCGGCCGAACCGAAACCCGGTGAAAAACTGCGCTCGGCGCTGATCGATACGCCGGGCACGCTGGACCAGTCCATCCTGACCTACAAAGGCAAGCTCAACTGGAAGCCGACCGAGGCGCTCGACTTCACTTACCTGGGCAGCTGGAGCCGCTACAAGCGCCAGAATGCCAACGACGCCGATGCCGGCCTGTTCCCCGGCTTCAAGTCGGAAAACCGCACCGACTGGGCGCAGTTCGACAGCTACTCGCACGAGCTGCAGGCGCGTTCGGACGACGAGGCGCCGTTCCAGTGGGTGGCCGGCCTGTTCCTGTTCAACGAGAAGAACAAGGTGCGTTTCGATATCGACCGCAGCCAGATTTCACAGGCCGCCGTGCAGCAGGATATCGCCAACGGCGCGGTGATTTTCGTGCAGCCGACGGTGGGCCAGTACGCCTCGTCGATGTCGTTTATCCAGGGTGACCGCCAGCTGAAATCGAAGGCGGTGTTTGGCCAGGTCAGCCAGCAGGTCACCGACCAGATCAAGCTGACGGCCGGTGCGCGCTACACCAAGGATCATAAATTCGATATCGGCGGCCAGAACTGGGCCTGCCCGAACTGGCCGGCCAATACCCCGCTGGGCACCACGGTGCTGACACCGGATCAGTTGGCGCAGCTGGTCAGGCCCGGCACCGGACTGGCCAATACGCACAATATCGGCCCTGGCGGCGCGATCACGGCGGCAAGCTGCGGCAATACCCCTGGCGACAATACGGCCGACCTGAAATACGGCCAGGCCACCTGGCTGGGCCGCATCGAATACAAGCTGCGTCCGGACATCCTGGTATTCGGTTCGGTGACCACCGGTTTCCACTCGCCGGCCATCGGCGACGGCGGCGCCACCACCAAGCCTGAAAAACTGACCAGCTATGAAATCGGTTTCAAATCTGACCTGCTCAATCGCCAGCTGACGCTCAACCTCGACGCCTTTTTGATGAAGTACAAGGACAAGCTCGAGTCGCAAGTGGTCAACAGCGTGCTGGCCAACTTCAATGCGGCCGGCGCCACCGTCAAGGGCCTGGAAGCGGAGTGGGTATGGCGCCCGACGGCAGTGGACCGCCTGACCGGCAACGCCACCTGGTTGAAGGCCCAGTATGATGATTTCATGTCGTGCGACGTCGATGCGGCGCGCGCCAACGGCCAGGCTTGCGGCTCGACCGCGCCGCTGGTTAATGTGGGCGGCAGCACCATGAAGCATGCACCCAAGTTTGCCACCACCATCCAGTACGAGCGCGATTTCTCGTTCGCTGGCGGCATGCTGACACCGCGCGCCTCGGTGCACCATGAAACCATGTCGTATGTCGGCGCCGGCGCCTTCAATGACGACGTGCCGGGCCATGCGGGTGTGAAGAAACAGGAAGCCTACACCACGCTCGACCTGAGCCTGCGCTTCCAGCCGGCCAACAAGGCTTATACCGTGGAGGCATTCGTGCAGAACGCCACCGACAAGGCCGTCAAGCTCGACGTCAACGAGATCTGCACCGATGTGGGCATGCCATGCCAGCCGACGCAGCAGATCTACGGCGCGTTCTACAACGCACCGCGCACGTATGGCGCGCGGGTGTCGATGAAGTTCTAGTCTCGGCGTTGGATAGCAATGTCGGATTACGCGCTGTGCGCTAATCCGACCTACGGCTCGATGGCGGATATCGATGTCGGATTACGCCCTGCGGGCTAATCCGACCTACGGTTCCCAATATTCCGCGTAGGTCGGATTAGCCGGAACGGCGTAATCCGACAACATCGTTACGGTTTGCAATATTCCACGCAGGTCGGATCATCCGGAACGGCGTAATCCGACAGCATCGCAAACCTGCAAAGCATCAGCAGCACAGCAAGGCCTCAGTAGCGCTTGGCCGGGTGGCAACGCCCGGCCTTTTTTAATATGCGCAGCACCTCGGCAAGTTCCGTCACGGCCACCTCCAGTTCATGCGGCGCATGGGCGGCAAAGCCCATCAGAAAGCCACTGCGGTGCGGCGTTATTGCATGCAGGGCGCTCAAACCCAGCAGGTCGATGCCGGCCCGGCGCGCCGCATCCAGCGCGTGTGTTTCATCGATCCCGCCGGTCAGCAGGCAGGGCATCTGCATGCCGCCATCGGGCACACATGGTTCAAGAAAATCGGCCAGGTGCTGGCGTACCAGTTGCGCCAGCACGTCGCGCCGCGTGGCGTAGACCGCGCGCATGGTGCGCACATGGGCGCCAAAGTGGCCGCCGTCGATAAAGCGCGCCAGGGTCAGTTGCGGGATCGGTGCGCTGTGGCCGTCAAGCAGGGTGCGCGCCACCGTCATCGGCGCCACCAGGGCCGGCGGCAGCACCATGTAAGCGATCCTCAGGCCCGGAAACAGCGATTTGCTGAAGGTGCCGATATAGATCGTGCGCGCATGCCGGTCCAGTCCCTGCATGCAGGCGGTGGGCTTGCCGGCGTAATGAAATTCGCTGTCGTAGTCGTCCTCGATGATCCAGCCCTGCTGCTGCCTGGCCCATTCGATCAGCGCCAGGCGCCGCTCCAGCGACAGCGTCGCGCCCGTGGGGAACTGGTGCGATGGCGTGACAAAGACCGCTCTTGCCGGTGTGCCGGAGGCTTCCAGCGTGGCGGCGTGTTGCGCCAAGTGCTCGACCTGCATGCCGTTGGCGTCGACGGGCACCGGCACGCAGGCCAGCCCGGCTGCCTCGAAGGCCTTGCGCGCGCCGTGGTACATCGGGTCTTCCACGAATATGGCCTCGCCCGGATCGAGCAGTACCTGGGCGCACAGGGTCAGCGCCTGCTGGGAACTGGTCAGCACCAGCACGCGGTCGGCGCTGGCGTGCGCACCGCGTTCCAGGTTGATGTAGTCGGCAATGGCGCGCCGCAGTTCCTCCATGCCTTGCGGGGCACTGTGCAGCAAGGCGCGCGTGCCATGCTGTTTCAGCACCTGGCGTTCCAGCCGTTCCCAGGTCGACAGCGGAAAGCTGCGTGTCTCCGGTACGCCGGGCGCAAAGGCGCGCGGGGCCAGGAATTCGCGCACGCCGCCGCTATGGAGCATGGTGCTGCCGCGCGCGCTCAGGCGGTGTAGCGGTGGGCTGGCGGCGTCGCCCCGGGCCGGCTGGCTGCCGCCGGCCAGGCATTGCGTGCGCGCTGAAACGTAGCTGCCGCTGCCGACGCGCCGCTCGATAAAGCCTTGCGCATGCAGCTGGCTGTAGGCCGCTTCCACCGTATCGCGCGACACGCCCAGCGATAGCGCCAGCGCGCGGGTGGCCGGCAGCGGCTTGCCTGCATCGAGCACCCCGTCGAGTATCAACTGGCGCACGGCGCGCTGCAGGCGTGCATGCAGCGGCAGGGCGCTATTGGCGGGGTCGTTGATCCAGCTTTTGACGGAGTCGAGTTGGGCGTGTTTGAACAATTGGTCTGTATTGCTATCAAAAAATGGCGGGGCGCAGCCAGCCATTTTAAAACTATAAAGACGGTTTGCACCATGTGTTTATTCAGGAGCCGTTCAATTCATGTCATCCCCTTCATCCCCATTATCACCATTGTCACCATTGCCTGCTGCCATGCCGGCAGCGCCGCTGCGCTGGCGCGATCTGATCCATCCGGTCGTGGCCGGCTTTGTATCCGTGATCGTCAATTATGGCGGCACGTTTATCCTTGTTTTCCAGGCTGCCAGGGTGGCCGGGCTCAGTGCCGAACTGACCGCTTCCTGGGTCTGGTCAATCTCGATTGGTGTGGGCGTCACGGGCATTGTGCTGAGCGTGCTGATGCGCGCGCCCATCATCACCGCCTGGTCAACGCCGGCTGCGGCCTTCCTGGTTACGGCGCTGGCCAGTACGCCTTATGAACAGGCCGTCGGCGCCTACCTGGTCTCGGCTGCCGCGTTCGTGGTGCTGGGACTGTCAGGCTGGTTCGACCGCGTGATCCGCATGATACCGCCTGGCGTGGCGGCCGGCCTGCTGGCCGGCATCTTGCTGCAATTTGGTATCGGCGCCTTTGGCGGCATGCGTGCCGAGCCGCTGCTGGCCGCCTTGCTGATCAGCGCCTACCTGGTGCTCAAGCGCTGCTCGGCGCGCTATGCGGTGGTGGGCGTGCTGGTGCTGGGATTGGCCTATCTGCTGCTGCAATGGCGCGTCGACCTGTCCGGCCTGCGACTGGAGCTGGCAGCGCCGGTGTGGACCACGCCGGTGTTTTCAGTCAACGCGATCTTCAGCGTGGCCTTGCCCTTGTTTCTCATTACGCTGACCGGCCAGTACATGCCGGGCATGCTGGTGCTGCGCAATGACGGCTACCGCAGCAGCGCCAGTCCGATCGTCACCGTCACCGCACTGGGCTCGCTGCTGATGGCGCCGTTCGGTTCGCACGCCTTCAATCTGGCGGCCATTACGGCGGCCATCTGCACCGGCCGCGAGGCGCATGAGGATCCGTCCAGGCGCTGGATTGCCGGCGTCGCTGCCGGCCTGCTGTATATCCTGGTGGGTGTCTTCGGGGTCACGCTGGCGGCCCTCTTCATGGCTTTCCCGGCCACCTTCATCAGCACGCTGGCGGGGCTGGCGCTGCTGGGCACCATCGGCAGCAGCCTGGCCAACGCCATGCAGGATGTGCGCACGCGCGAGGCCTCGCTGATCACCTTTTTGGCCGCTGCCGCCAATATCAGCTTGCTGGGCATCGGCGGGGCATTCTGGGGACTGGTGATCGGCCTGGGCGCGCATGCGGTGCTGCATGGCCGTCTGCCGAAAAAGTCATGACGGCCATCAGACCGCCCGATGGCGTCGGCCTTATTCCAGCGTGGCCTGTACGCTGGCGATGCCGACCTGCGCACTGCCTTCGGCCAGGCGTACATTGACGGCCTGGCGCGCCTGCAGCTGCGCCGGCGAGCGCACCACCTGGCCTTTTTCATCGCGCACGATGGCGTAGCCGCGTTCGAGCGTGCGCTGCGGGTTGAGCAGTTCGAGCTGCGCTGACAGCGCGCCCAGTTGCTGGCGCCGGCGCGCGAGCAGCTGCGCCATGGCCGCGCCGTTTCGGCGCTGCGTCTCCTGCAAGCGGGTACGCGCGACGCTCGCGTCGGGCCGCAGCGCGCTCCAGCGATGGCGCAGCCGGTCCAGCGCATGGATCGACTGGTTCAGCGGCGCGCGCGTGGCGTGCGTCATGGCGGTAGCCAGCGCCAGCAGCTTCAAACGCTGCTGGTCGATCTGCGCGGTGGGCTTGAGCAGGCGTCGGCTGTGGCGGTCCAGCGTTTGTGCTGCGTCGTCAAGCGTGCGACGCATGGCGCGGCGCAGGTCGGTGGCGTCGGCGTGCAGCGAGCCGAGCCAGTCGGCGCGCGGGGTGGCGGCCAGTTCGGCAGCGGCCGTTGGCGTGGCCGCGCGCAGGTCGGCGGCAAAGTCGGCAATTGTGAAGTCGGTTTCGTGGCCCACGCCGCTGATGACCGGCATGCTGGCGTCGGCAATCGCCCAGGCGACGGCTTCGTCGTTGAACGACCACAGGTCTTCGATGCTGCCGCCGCCGCGGCATACCAGCAGCACGTCGCATTCGGCGCGGTCGGACGCGGTGCGGATGGCTTGGGCGATTTTTTCGGGCGCCTGCTGTCCCTGCACCGGGGTCGGGTACAGAATAATCGATACATGCGGCGCGCGTCGCTGCAGGGCTGTGAGCACATCGCGCAAGGCCGCTGCCTGCGGGCTGGTGACAATGCCGATGGTGCGCGCAAACATCGGGATGGCGCGCTTGCGCTCCTGGTCGAACAGGCCTTGCGCTGCCAGCTTTTCCTTGAGCCGCTGGTAGGCCTCGAACAGCGCGCCCACGCCGGCGCGGTGGATCGCTTCCACATTGATCTGATAGTCGCCGCGCGCGCCATACAGGGTGACGGTGGCGCGCACCTCGACCTTGTCGCCTTCGCGCGGAATAAAGCCCGCATATTGGGCGCGGCCGCGGAACATCACGGCGCGTACCTGGGCCGCATCGTCCTTGAGTGTGAAATACCAGTGGCCGGAGCTGGCACGCGTGAAGTTGGACACTTCGCCGGCAATCCAGGTCAGCGAAAACGAGCGCTCGAGCAGGCGTGCAACGGCCTGGTTCAGGGCGCTGACGGTGAGCACGGGTGGCGCGGCAAAGCCGCTTTCAACGGGAGTATCGATCATGTTCTGGGGCGTTGGGAACGGCAACTGTCCACATATTATCGGCGAGGTCATGCTTATGTCATATATCGCGTAAAACAACAAGGATTATTTGCAAGTGATTGATTTTGATCATGAATTTTGGCATGCCTGATTTGCGTGCAGCGGGGAAAAGTCCTTATGTATCAAGCACATCAGTAACGCAGCCGGCACTTGCGCACAAAGTTATCCACAGAAAATGTGCGAAACTTTTGACTTGGCTTATCACTGCGATAGCAAGCCCTGTTTGAAGCGGAATAAAACCACTGATCAATTTTTACGCATGGAAAAAAATCGTTGATAAATCAATGGTTTGAATTGATATGCTGGCCCTTGCTCACAATTTTATCCACAGAATATGTGCAAAACCGGATAAATCATTGTGACGCGGAGCATGCTTTTCCACCGGATATCCGCCCAGTTTGTCTGCCTTTTTTTTAAGCGAAAGGAAAAATGTGTTTAAAATCAATGGGTTTATTGCGAGGCATGGTGCTTGCTCACAATCTTATCCACATTTTTTGTGCGGAACTGCGTACGCGGTGGAAAACCGCCGTTTTGATGCGCGGATCAAGCATGGGAAGGCTGATTTTCGGTCTTTGCTCGATTTTTATGCAGGACAATAAAAACCATATAAATCAAGCTACTTGGAAGCTATTTTTGTGCTTGCGCACAATCTTGTCCACAGTTTGTGTGCAGAACCACGCATCTTCCGGATGCTGTCTTGTGTTGAACTCTGCCTTATTTTTAATCATGGAAATTAGTTCTTTTAAAATCAATGAGTTAACTCAATTCAGGGCGCTTGCGCACAATCTTGTCCACAGTAAATGTGAAGAACTTCGCTTTCGATAATTATTTGTCATTGACTAATGTCTCGCAGCTGCTATGCCTGAATTTTATGCATGGGTAAAATAGTTAAATAATTCAATGGCTTAGGGTTGGATGCGCGCGCTTGCGCACAATCTTGTCCACAGTATTTGTGTAAAACCGGCGCCATAGCGTCATGGCAGGTGCATCCGCCTCTTGCCGCCAGCGCCGCAACGCGCTACATTGCGCCATCCATCGTCTCGGCGCGCCGCCGGGATGCCATGTCCACCACAGGAGTTTTAGTTGCTTGATATCTTCCAGGCCGCCGGCTGGCCCATCTGGCCTTTGTTGATCGCTTCCATTGTTGCCCTGGCGCTGATTATCGAGCGCCTGCTGTATTTGCGGCGCGCGCGCATTCTGCCGCGCAAGCTGTTCGATGAAGTGGTGCAGGTCTACCGCAACGGCAAGATCACGCCCGATACCGTGGCCAAGCTGGAAGCGAACTCGCCGCTGGGCGTGGTGCTGGCCGCTGCGTTGCGCAATGTCAACGCGCCGCGCGAGGTGATGAAGGAATCGATCGAAGAGGCCGGCAGCGGCGTAGCCCATGTGCTCGAACGCTTCCTGACCACGCTGGGCACGATCGCCACGCTGGCCCCACTGATGGGTTTGTTTGGCACGGTGGTCGGCATGATCGAGATTTTCGGCGCGCAGAACGCCAGCGGGGCCAATCCGGCCCAGCTGGCGCACGGTATTTCGGTGGCGCTCTATAACACCGGCTTTGGCCTGGCCATTGCCATGCCGGCCGTGGTGTTCTACCGCCATTTCCGCGCGCTGGTCGACAGCTTCGTGATCGACATGGAGCAGCAGGCCGTGAAATTCGTTGACCTCGTCCACAGTGGCCGCCAATGAACTTTCGCAAAGGACGGGCGCGCGAAGAGCCTGAAATCAACCTGATCCCGTTTATTGACGTGCTGCTGGTGATCCTGATCTTCCTGATGGTCAGCACCACCTACAGCAAATTTACCGAACTGCAGATCACGCTGCCGACCGCCGATGCCGAACAGGCCAAGGAACGTCCGCAGCAGATCGATGTGACGGTCGACGCCAAGGGCAATTACACCGTCAATCGCCAGCCGGTCTCGTTCCGCGATGTGGCCGGCCTGGCCGACGCGCTCAGGCAGGCGGCCAGCGCTGCCAACGGCGGCAAGGCGCCGGCGCAAACGCCGGTGGTGGTGCTCAATGCCGACCAGTTCGCGATGCACCAGATGGTGATCAACGTGATGGAAGCGGCGCGCCTGGCCGGCTATGAAAAGCTGACGTTTGCGGCGCAAACTGGCGGTAACAAATAAATATTTGCTGATGTCATCTGCTTCCCAACTTGAGTCAACCCTGACCCGCGCCTGGTTGCGCCGCGGCCCGCTCGCTTGCTTGCTGTGGCCCGTGTCGCTGCTGTTTGGCGGACTGAGCGCTGTGCGCCGCAGTCTGTATCGCGCCAAGCTGATCAAGTCGCAGCGCCTGCCGGTGCCGGTGGTGGTGGTCGGCAATATCTTTATCGGCGGCACCGGCAAGACGCCGCTGACGATCTGGCTGGTGCAGGCGCTGCGCGAAGCGGGCCTGCGCCCGGGCGTGATCTCGCGCGGCCATGGCAGCGCCGGCAGTGCGCCGCGCGACGTGACGGTCGACTCCACGCCGCAGCAGGTGGGCGACGAGCCGCTGCTGATCTTCCAGCGCGGCGAGTGCCCGGTGGTGGTCGGGCGCGACCGCGCGCAGGCGGGCAGGGCGCTGCTGATGGCCCACCCCGAGGTCGATATCGTGGTGACCGACGACGGCTTGCAGCACTATGCGCTCCAGCGCGACGTGGAAATCGTGCTGTTCGACGGCCGTGGCGCCGGCAATGGCTGGCTGTTGCCGGCTGGCCCGCTGCGCGAGTCGCCCGGGCGCCGGCGCGACGTTACGGTAATTAATGCACCGCAACTGGCGCCCGACCTGGTGGCGCAGGTGGCGCCGGGTGGCGGGCTGGTAGTGCAGATGCTGTTGGCCGGCGACGTGGCCGAACAGCTGGTTGACCGCAGCGTGCGCCAGCCATTGGCCAGCCTGGCGGCCAGCGGCCAGCGCATGGTGGCGGCGGCCGGCATCGGCAACCCGCAGCGCTTTTTCAGTATGCTGCGTGCTGGCGGCCTGCAGTTTGCCGAACTGCCTTTGCCTGATCATCATGATTTCCTGGATCAACCATTTGCTGCACTGGACACCGATGTGATCTTGATCACCGAGAAGGATGCAGTAAAATGTGCGCAAATTGAATATCTCAAAGACGACCCGAGACTGTGGGTGGTCCCGGTCAGCGCACGCATCGATAGCGTGCTGGCCCAACAAATTGTGGAGAAATGTCGTGGACGCTCGACTGCTTGATATCCTGGTCTGCCCTGTATGCAAGGGCCCGCTTGAACATGACAAAAAGGCGCTGGAACTGATTTGCCGCGCCGACCGCCTCGCTTATCCTATCCGTGACGGCATCCCCATCATGTGGGCCGACGAAGCGCGCACGCTGCAAGACGCAGTCGAATAAGCATGTCGTTTATCGTCATTATCCCGGCGCGCCTGGCCTCGACGCGCCTGCCCAACAAGCCGCTGGCCGACCTGGGCGGCAAGCCGATGGTGGTGCGCGTGGCCGAGCAGGCTGCCTTGTCGGGCGCCTCGCGCGTGATTGTGGCTACCGACCATGAAGACATCCGCGCCGCCTGCGCCGCGCATGGCGTGGAAGCATGCATGACGCGCAGCGACCATCCGTCGGGTACCGACCGCATTGCCGAAGTGGCGCGCACGCTGGCGCTGCCAGCCGATGCCGTGGTGGTCAACCTGCAGGGCGACGAGCCGCTGATCGATCCAGGCCTGCTGGCCGCCTGCGCTGCGCTGATCGGCGATGCCGTGCCGATGGCCACCTGCGCCCATCGGCTGCACGAGGCGGCCGATGCCTTCAATCCGAACGTGGTCAAGGTGGTGCTCGACAAATCCGGGCGTGCGCTGTATTTTTCGCGCGCCACCATCCCGTGGCACCGCGACGGCTTTTCGCAGTCGAAGGACGCGCTGCCGGCCGGCTATGTGCCGCTGCGCCATATCGGCCTGTATGCCTACAGCAATGCCTTCCTGCAGACTTATCCCACGCTGGACGCCTCGCCGCTCGAGGCGATCGAGGCGCTTGAGCAGTTGCGCGTGCTCTGGCATGGCTATGCGATTGCCGTGCATGTGACGGACTCTGAACCGGCCGCCGGCGTCGACACCCCCGACGATCTGCTGCGCGTGCAGGCCCATTACCGGTCCTGACTCTCCTGCCACGCGCCAGCTGCATGACGGCTGGCGCATAAATAAATTAGCACCTTCTGCACCAAAAACCACATTTTCAATGGCCGGTGTTTATAAATGCTGGCTTTGATCAATCAAGGCATGCCAAATTGCTACCAGACTGGCGTTCCGGTGATTTTTTGTGGTAAGTTTCGTCAGGAAAGATAGTCATTGCAGCACCATCTAAAAATAATTACACCATCCCATCCAAAATCTGTTTTTTAGGAACATCATGCGTTTGATACTGTTAGGAGCACCTGGCGCCGGCAAGGGCACCCAAGCTAATTTCATTAAAGAAAAATACAATATTCCGCAAATTTCCACCGGCGACATGCTGCGTGCCGCCATCAAGGCCGGTACCGAGCTGGGCCTGGCCGCCAAGAAAGTCATGGATGCCGGCGGCCTGGTGTCGGATGACCTGATCATCGGCCTGGTCAAGGAGCGCCTGAAAGACGCCGATTGCGCCAATGGCTATCTGTTCGACGGTTTCCCGCGCACCATTCCGCAAGCGGACGCCATGAAGGACGCCGGCGTCAATGTCGACTACGTGCTGGAAATCGATGTGCCGGACGACTCGATCATCGAGCGCATGGACGGTCGCCGCAGCCACCCGGGTTCGGGCCGCGTGTACCACGTCAAGTTCAATCCGCCCAAGGTCGAAGGCGTCGATGACGTGACCGGCGAACCTTTGATCCAGCGTGACGACGACAAGGCAGAAACGGTCAAGAAGCGCCTGGACGTGTACCACAACCAGACCAAGGTGCTGCTCGGTTACTACAACGATTGGGCGCAGTCGGGCTTGCCTGGCGCACCGAAATACCGCCGCATTACCGGCGTCGGCCCGGTCGAGCAAATCCGCGACAGCGCATTTGCCGCCCTGGCAGAATAAGGCAGCACCGAAGCGGACCACAGTGTCCGCTTTTTTTACGCCGTTCGCTCGCCTTTTGCTGCGCTTTTTTTTAGCAGTGTTTTTGTAGTGGTACGTGTTTTCCCGGCTGCCCATCTGGTCAGCCGTTGGTAATGACGTCAGATAAAAACAAGGGGGGACGATATGGCAGCCAGTCTGTGGTTTGCAATAGCCTGCGGCGTGGTCGCAGTAGCCTACGGTTTGCTGTCGCGCAGCTGGATCTTGCGACAGGACGCCGGCAACGCGCGCATGCAGGAGATTGCGCTGGCCATCGAACAGGGCGCCGGCGCCTACCTGGCGCGCCAGTACCGCACCATCGCCATCGTTGGCGTGGTGCTGCTGATCGCCATCTATACACTCTTGGGCGTGCATACGGCGCTCGGTTTTCTGATCGGCGCCGTGCTGTCGGGCGCCTGCGGCTTTATCGGCATGAACGTCTCGGTGCGCGCCAACGTGCGCACGGCGCAGGCAGCCACGCACGGCATCAATCAGGCGCTGGCCGTGGCGTTTCGCGGCGGCGCCATTACCGGCATGCTGGTGGTCGGCCTGGGCCTGCTGGGCGTGACGCTGTTCTACTGGCTGCTCATTGCCACCGGCGCGACAGGCCAGTCGCAGCATGACCTGATCAAGCCGCTGATCGGGCTGGCCTTCGGCGCTTCGCTGATCTCCATCTTTGCCCGCCTGGGCGGCGGCATCTTTACCAAGGGCGCCGATGTAGGTGCCGACCTGGTGGGCAAAGTCGAAGCGGGCATCCCCGAAGACGATCCGCGCAATCCGGCCGTGATTGCCGATAACGTGGGCGACAACGTCGGCGACTGCGCCGGCATGGCGGCCGACCTGTTCGAGACCTATGTGGTGACGCTGATTGCCACCATGCTGCTGGGCGCCTTGCTGCTGGCCGAAGCGTCGAGCGCTGCGATTATCTATCCGCTGCTGCTGGGCGCGGTATCGATCCTGGCCTCGATCATTGGTTGTTCGATGGTGAAAACAAAGCCGGGTGCCAAGATCATGTCGGCGCTGTACACGGGGCTGTGGTGGGCGGCTGGCCTGTCGCTGGTGGGCTTTGCCATCGTCACGTGGCTGGTCTGGCCGGACGACGCCATGCGCTACAAGATGCTCGGTGCGGCCGTGGTCGGCATCGTGCTGACCGGCCTGATGGTCTATATCACCGAATACTACACGGGTACCGACTTCAAGCCGGTGCGCCATATTGCCGAGGCTTCCACCACCGGCCACGGCACCAACATTATCGCCGGCCTCGGCGTGTCGATGAAGTCGACCGCCTGGCCGGTGCTGGCCGTGTGCGTGGCGATCCTGGTGTCGTATGGGCTGGCCGGGCTGTACGGCATCGCCATAGCTGCTACCGCCATGCTGTCGATGGCCGGCATTATCGTGGCGCTCGACGCCTATGGGCCGATTACCGACAACGCCGGCGGCATCGCCGAGATGTCGGGCCTGCCCGACTCGGTGCGCGCCATTACCGACCCGCTTGACGCGGTCGGCAATACCACCAAAGCGGTGACCAAGGGCTACGCCATCGGTTCGGCCGGCCTGGCCGCGCTGGTGCTGTTTGCCGATTACACGCATGCGCTTGAATCGGTGGGCCAGCACGTGACGTTCGATCTGTCGAACCCGATGGTGATTATCGGCCTGTTTATCGGCGGCCTGATCCCGTATCTGTTTGGCGCGATGGCGATGGAAGCGGTGGGGCGCGCGGCCGGCGCCGTGGTGGTCGAGGTGCGGCGCCAGTTCCGCGATATCAAGGGCATTATGGATGGCACCGGCAAGCCTGAATACGACAAGGCAGTCGATATGCTGACGGCCTCGGCGATTCGCGAAATGATCGTGCCGTCGCTGCTGCCGGTGGTCGTGCCGATCGTGGTGGGCATGCTGCTGGGACCTGCGGCGCTGGGTGGTCTTCTGATGGGCACCATTGTCACCGGGCTGTTCGTGGCCATCTCCATGACCACCGGCGGCGGCGCCTGGGACAACGCCAAAAAATATATCGAGGACGGCCACTTTGGCGGCAAGGGTTCGGACACCCACAAGGCTGCCGTCACCGGCGACACCGTGGGCGATCCGTACAAGGACACGGCCGGCCCGGCCGTCAATCCCCTGATCAAGATTATCAATATCGTGGCGCTGCTGCTGGTGCCGCTGCTGCCGGCGACCGGTTGGCTGGCGGTGGCGGCACCGGCGCCGGTAACTGCAGCAAAGCCGTTGATATTGACGCCTGCTGCTGTGCCGGGCGTGCCTGCTGTAGTGAAGTAAATTGTCTCCACACCCAAAGCAACATCTGGGGTCGGACGGGGGCGCCTGGCCCCTGAGGGGCCGACCCCGGCACTTTGCCGTTAGGGTTTGACGTCACTGGCGCTGTCCGGCGCCAAAAACCGCTACGGTGGCTGGTAACTGGCGCGTTCTGTGCCAATAATGACATGAACCTGCCAAGGAGCCGCCATGAAAATCGCCATCCTGATGTGTTTGTTTGCCGCCAGCAGTGCCTGGGCCGACGCCCCGCCTGAGACTGTGCAGGCTGAAACAGCGCTGCCGGTCTGCCAGCTCGATCCGCAGGACAGCACCAAGCTGCTGGTCGAGCCGTGCCGGCCTGCGCCGCCGGTGGGGGCGCGCCGCGCCGTGCCGCAGGTGATCGGACGCATGCCGGCCACGCAGATGCCGCCGCCGGTCATTCAGTACCAGGCAGCGCCGCCGGCGCCATCAACAGTACCCTCCGCGCCGCGCCCGATCGGTGCCTGCGATGCTGGCGGCTGCCGCGATGCGGCTGGCGCGCGCTACAACACGGGCGTCGGCAACCAGACGCTCGATGCAAACGGACGCATCTGCCACCGCAACGGCGCCTTTATCCAGTGTTTCTGAATTTGGCGGCGTAAAAAGCTGCTGGGCTGGCAGAAAAAGTGGCTACAATAGGTTTGATATGACGTTTACGTAAACGTCAGATTTAATCCGTGGACAGGAGACTGCATGCAAATCGAAAACAACGTATTTATTATTACCGGTGGCGCTTCGGGCCTGGGCGCAGCGACGGCGCGCATGCTCGCTGCCGGCGGCGCCAAAGTGGTGCTGGCCGATCTGCAGGTCGAAGCGGGCCAGGCGCTGGCGGCCGAACTCGGTGGCGCTTTCGTGCAATGCGACGTCACGTCCGAAGAAGACGGCCTGGCGGTGGTGGCGGCCGCGACTGCGCTCGGTACGCTGCGCGGCCTGATCAATTGCGCCGGCGTGGCGCCGGCCGTGAAAACCGTGGGCAAGGACGGCCCGCACCCGCTGGCGCTGTTCCAGAAGGTGGTCAATATCAACCTGGTGGGCACCTTCAATATGTGCCGCCTGGCTGCCGACGCCATGGGCAAGCTCGATGCCACGGTAGAGGGCGAGCGCGGCATTATCATCAATACCGCCTCGGTGGCGGCGTTCGACGGCCAGATCGGCCAGGCCGCCTATGCGTCGTCAAAAGCGGCGGTGGCCGGCTTGACGCTGCCGATGGCGCGTGACCTGTCGCGCAGCGGCATCCGCGTGATGACAGTGGCGCCCGGCATTTTCGAGACGCCGATGCTGCTGGGCATGCCGGCCGAAGTGCAGGATGCGCTGGGCAAGATGGTGCCGTTTCCGTCGCGCCTGGGCAAGCCGGGCGAATATGCCCAGCTGGTCAAGGCGATTATTGAAAACGTGATGCTCAATGGCGAAACCATCCGCCTCGATGGCGCGATCCGCATGCAGCCGAAGTAAAGCTGGGCAACTGTTGTACGATACCCGCTGAAACATGAAACGGAGTATCCATGACAACATTGCCGCCGGTCACACTCAACCGCACCCTCAATCTCACCGTCTGCCTTGCCCTGCTCGGCGCTTTTTCCTGTAATCCGGCGTCGGCCGAGGTAACACCGACGCCGGCGCAAAAAGCCGTCGATCAAGCGCCGGAAATTGCCACCGCCTACACCGAAAAAACCGGCTCGAACGCGCACAAACAGATGGTGGCGGCGGCCAATCCGCTGGCCGCCGACGCCGGCTATCAGATGCTCAGGCAGGGTGGCAGCGCCATCGATGCGGCCATTGCCACGCAGCTGGTATTGACGCTGGTCGAGCCGCAGTCATCGGGCATCGGCGGCGGCGCCTTTCTGATGTATACCGACGGTCGGCGCGTGCAGGCCTTTGACGGACGCGAAACGGCGCCGGCGGCAGCCAGTGAACAACTGTTCCAGAACCCGGATGGCACGCCCGTTTCGCGCGCCACCGGCGTGGTGGGCGGGCGCTCGGTGGGCGCGCCGGGCGTGCTGCGCATGCTGCAGCTGGCGCATCGCGAGCATGGCCGGCTCGAATGGGCGACACTGTTTGCACCGGCCATCGCCCTGGCGCAGGACGGCTTTCCCGTCAGCCAGCGCCTGCATGGCCTCTTGGCCTGGGACCAGGCCCTGAAGCGCGACCCGGTCGCCGCCCATTACTTTTACGACCGCGACGGCAAGCCCTGGCCAGTCGGCCATATCCTGAAAAATCCAGCGCTGGCGCGCACCTTGCAGGAAGTGGCCGACGGCGGCGCCGACGCCTTCTATCAGGGTCGCATCGCACGCGATATCGCCGTCAAGGTCGCCTCGCATCCGACCAATCCCGGCAAGCTGACCATGCAGGACATCGCCGGCTACCGCGCCATCGTGCGCGAACCGGTCTGCAGCGATTACAAGGCCTGGACCGTGTGCGGCATGCCGCCGCCATCGTCGGGCGGGGTGGCCATTGCGCAGATGCTGGGCATGCTGGAAGTGAAAGATATCGCGCAATTTCCCCCGGTAGACGGCATGCCGGACACGCGCGCGATTCATTTGTTTGCGGAAGCAGGCCGCCTGGCCTACGCCGACCGTGACCGCTACATCGCCGACCCCGACTTTGTGCCGCTGCCGGGGCAGGGCGTGGCGGCGTTGGTCGACAAGACCTACCTGGCCCAGCGCGCTGCGCTGATCGGCGAAAAATCCATGGGCCGCGCCGCCGCCGGCTCGCCGCCCGGTTTGCAGGTAGCCTGGGGCACGGACAATGCGTTGCAGCGCCCGTCGACCTCGCATCTGGTGGTGGTGGACCAGTACGGCGCCGGCCTGTCGATGACCACCAGCGTGGAGGACGCATTCGGTGCGCGCCAGATGGTCGACGGCTTTTTGCTCAATAACCAGCTGACCGATTTCTCGTTTGCCTCGCGCGACGCCAGCGGCCCGGTGGCCAACCGCGTGCAGGCTGGCAAGCGCCCGCGCAGCGCCATGTCGCCCACGCTGGTGTTTGAAAAAGGCACGCACAAGCTGGTGCTGGCAACCGGCTCGCCCGGCGGTTCGGCCATTATCAACTACGTGGCCAAGGTGCTGGTCGGGACCATGGACTGGGGCCTGAACGTGCAGCAGGCCATCAGCCTGCCCAACTTTGGCAGCCGCAATGGCCCGACCGAGTTGGAAAAGGACCGCATCCCGGCCAGCCAGATCGCGGTGCTGCAGGCGATGGGGCATACGGTGCGCGTGACCGAGCAAAACTCGGGTCTGCAGGGCATTATGCGCCTGCATGCGCATGGCCAGGACTTCTGGTTTGGCGGTGCCGATCCGCGCCGCGAAGGCGCGGTGCGAGGGGATTAATTGTCAGAAAGCATCGAGAATTGGCCAATCCCTGCTAATCTGCCGGCATGGGAATGCAAAACAAGAAAACCGGGCTGATTTTATCGGGCGGCGGCGCACGCGCCGCTTACCAGGTGGGGGTGCTGCAGGCCATCTCGGCCATATTGTGGGAGGCGGGCTGGGCGCCGGCGCGTAATCCCTTCGACATTATCTGCGGCACCTCGGCCGGTGCCATCAACGCCACTGCGCTGGCCTGCCGCGCCGACAATTTCGGCGAAGGCGTGCAAAAGCTGCTCGACGTCTGGCAGCATATCGAAGTCGAACAGGTCTACCGCGCCGATTCGCTCGGTGTGATCCGCTCGGGCGCGCGCTGGCTGTCGCTGCTGTCGTTCGGCTGGCTGCTGCGCCAGTGGCGCGCTTCGCCGCCCAACTCCCTGCTCGATAACACCCCGCTGGTCAGCCTGCTGCACCGCATGCTCGACCTGCCGCGCCTCGATGCGGCGCTGGCCGATGGCCTGCTGCATGCACTGGCCGTTACCGCCTCGTCGTATTCGGGCAGCCGGCATATGACGTTCTACCAGTCCAACGCCGAAATCGCGCCGTGGGTACGTACCCAGCGCCTGGCGCTGCCCGAGCAGATCGGCGTCGAACACCTGCTGGCCTCGGCGGCGATTCCGTTCATCTTTCCGGCCGTGCCTTTGTACGTCAACGGCCAGCGCGAATACTGCGGCGACGGTTCGATGCGCCAGCTGGCGCCGATTTCGCCGGCCATCCACCTGGGCGCCAGCAAGGTACTGGTGGTGGGCGCCGGGCGCATGGCCGAGCCGACGCCGGCGGCAACCGAATCGGCGCGCTACCCGAGCCTGGCGCAGATCGCCGGCCATGCGCTGTCGTCGATTTTCCTCGACGGCCTGGCGGTCGATATCGAGCGCCTGAACCGCATCAACCTGACCCTGTCGATGCTGCCGCCCGAATTGCTGCAGCAAACGCCGTTGAAACAGGTGCAGTTGCTGGTGATTGCGCCGTCCGAACGGCTCGATGATATTGCCAGCCGGCATATCGGCAGTTTGCCGCGTCCGATCCGCACCATGTTGTCGGGGATCGGCGCGGCCGAAGCACGCGGGGCCGCACTGGCCTCGTATTTATTGTTCGAATCGACATATACTAACGAGCTGATTCGTCTTGGACAGCGCGATACGCAGGCCCGGAAAGACGATGTACTGGCGTTTTTCACTGCGTGAGGCTGTTTTCGCAGGCCTAAGCTGCGGGGCTGACGCGTTTTTTTTGACAGGACGATTTGTGCAGGTTTACCGACGTGTTTGTGCTGCGTGGCTGCTGGCGCTGGGGTATCTGTTGTTTGTATGCCACGCGCAAGCCGCGCCGGCGCGCACGCTGCGTTTCGACCAGCTCAGCGTTGAACACGGCCTGGCGCAGGAGTCGGTGCTGGCGATTGCCCAGGACCGGCAGGGCTTCATGTGGTTTGGCGGCCAGTCGGGCCTGAGCCGCTTTGACGGCTACCGCGTGGTGGTCTACAAGAATATCGAAGGCGACAAGACCAGCCTGGTCGACAACTGGGTCGGCGTGCTGCATGTCGACCGCGACGGCCTGCTGTGGGTCGGCACCGACAACGGCCTGGATCGCTTCGATCCGGCCAGCCAGACCTTTATCCACTATGCGCCGCCAGCCAGGGGCGCGCGCGGCAATGGCAGCCGTCATATCAACGCCATCGTCGAGGACGGCGCCGGCGGGCTGTGGCTCGGCACCTCCGACGGCCTGCAGTATTTTGACAAGGTGCGCGGCGATTTTCGCAGCTGGCACCATGAAGACGGCAATGCGCACAGCCTGGGCGACAACGATGTCAGGAGCCTGGCGCTCGACGCCCGGGGACGGCTGTGGATCGGCACCGTGAAGGGGCTCGACATGCTGGCGCCGGGCGGCGAGCGCTTCGAACACTTTCTGATCGACCCTGCGCCGGTATCGAAATTCAATCTGATCCATTCGCTGCTGGTGGACCGCCAGCAGAACCTGTGGATCGGCACGCGCGCCGGCGCCGAGCGCTGGCGCCTCGATGGCGCCGCCCAGGCCAGCAGTGCGGCCATCGTGCGCACGCGGCTGGGCCAGGCGCAGGGCTTTTCGGCGATCCGCATTTCCAGCCTGTACCAGGATGCAGACGGCACGGTCTGGCTGGCCAGCAACGCCGACGGCCTGCTGCGCTGGGACAGCGGGAACGATACGTTCGTGCAGTACCGCCATCAGACGGGCGACAAATACAGCCTGGGCGACAACCAGCTGGCCGCGCTGTACCGCGACCGCACGGGCAGCCTGTGGGCCGGCACCTGGTACAACGGCGTGAGCCGGGTCGACCTGGGCAGCGGCGGTTTTTCCCGCATGCTGCGCCCGCCCGGGCTGGACGCCCCGCTGGCCGACAAGAAGGTGCGCGCGCTGGCCGACGCCGGCGACGCCCGGCTGTGGCTGGCCACCAGCAGCGGCCTGAAACTGTATGACACGCGCGATGGCGCGGTGCAGCTGTACGACCTGCGCAGCGTCGCGGGCGCCGTGCGCGACGAGCAGGTCTCGTCGCTGTACAAGGCCGATGATGGTGTGCTGTGGGTGGGCGGCACCAGCGGCCTGCACCGCTTCGACCCGGCCACCCGCCGTTTCAGCCCCGTGCGCTACTCCTTCGGCGACCCGAGCAGCGACACCATCCGCAATATCGCCGGCGAAAAAAGTGGCATGCTGTGGGTTTCGTCGCGGGCCGGCCTGCACCGCTTCGATCCGGCCAGCGGCAAATTTACCAGCTACCGGCACGATCCGGCCGATCCGCGCAGCCTGTCCGACAATACGGTGCGCCCGGTGCTGGAGGACCGCCGTGGCCAGCTGTGGGTCGGCACTTTCCATGGCCTCGATCTGTTCGAGCGCGCCAGCGGCACCTTCCGCCACTTTCGCCACGATGCGCGCGATGCGCGCAGCCTCAGTCACGATGAAGTCCATTTCCTGCACGAAGACAGCACCGGCGTGTTGTGGGTGGGCACGGCCAATGGCCTGAACCGCATGGAAGTCGATGCGAAGGGCAAGATCGGCTTCCGGCGCTTCCTGCGCCGGGACGGCATGGCCGACGACGCGATCGCCGGCATTCTGGGCGACGACGACGGCCAGCTATGGCTCAGCACCAACAGCGGCATCACGCGGCTCGACACGCGTAGCGGCAAACTGCGCAACTACGACAGCAACGACGGCATGATCGAGGGCTCGTATTTTGATGGCGCGGCGCTGCGCGCGGCCGACGGCACCCTGTATTTCGGCGGTTTCAAGGGCCTGAGCGCCTTCGTGCCTGGCGCCATCCACGACAACGGCCATCCGCCGCAGGTCGCCATCACCGAACTGCAGGTGTTCAACAAGCCCGTTGCCGTGGGGCGCGGCGAATTCGGCCATCTGCTGCGCAAGGCCATCGATCACACGCGCAGCCTGACCTTGATGCCGAACGAGAGCGTGTTTTCGCTGGAATTTGCGGCGCTCCATTATGGCGCTCCACAGCGCAACGAGTTCGCCTACCGGCTCGAAGGCTTCGATGCGGACTGGGTCAGCACCGACGCCAGCCGGCGCTTTGCCACCTACACCAACCTCGATCCGGGCCACTACGTGTTTCGCGTCAAGGCGGCCAACAAGGACGGCGTCTGGAACGACGACGGCGCCACGCTGGCCATCACCATCCTGCCGCCGGTATGGAAAACCTGGTGGTTCCGTACGCTGGCCGCGCTGCTGCTGCTGGGGGCAGTCTATGGCGCTTATCGCCAGCGCCTGCGGACCTTGCACCGCCAGCAGGGACGGCTCGAGTACCAGGTCAGCGAGCGCACGGCTGAAGTGCTGCGCAAGAACGAAGAGCTGCAAAACAAGGAAAGCGAAGTACGGGCGCAGTCCGAAGAACTGGCGCGCGCCAACCAGAGCCTCGAGCAGAACGGGGCCAGCCTGCGCGAGGCCAAGCGCAAGGCCGAGGACGCAACGCGCCAGAAGTCGGAATTCCTGGCCAATATGAGCCATGAAATGCGTACGCCACTGGCCGGCGTGATCGGCATGCTCGGCTTTGCGCTGCGCGACGCGCAATTGCAGGAGGCCACGCGCGAGCAGATCCTGCGCGGCCAGGCCAATGCGCAGTCACTGCTGGCGATCATCAACGATCTGCTCGATTTTTCCAAGATCGAGGCGGGCAAGCTCAGTATCGAAAACATCGACTTTGCGCTTGGCGCGGCGATTGAAAACGTGGTCAGCCTGTTCGAAGAACAGGCGGCGGCGCGCAGCATCGGCTTTTCCATCGACTTTGCGCCCGACCTGCCGTGCTTCGTGGTGGGCGACCCGACCCGCTTGCGCCAGGTGCTGGTCAACCTGGTGGGCAACGCCTTCAAATTTACCCAGCGCGGCGGCGTCAGCGTGCATGTCGAGCGTGCCGGCGTCAGGCACGCCGCCGGCGGGCGCCGTGTCAATCTGATCCGCTTTCGCGTCAGCGACAGCGGCATCGGCATCGATCCGGACTCGATGGCGCGCCTGTTCCAGAAGTTCGAACAGGCCGATGCCAGCACTACGCGCCGCTACGGCGGCACCGGCCTGGGGCTGGCCATCTGCCGCCAGCTGGTCGATCTGATGGACGGCCAGATCGAAGTCGTCAGCGCGCCAGGCAAGGGCAGTACCTTTACCTTCACGCTGCCGCTGGCCGACGGCGTGGCGCCGCCGCTGGTGCCGCAGGTGGCGCTCGAGCCGCACAGCCACCAGCTGCGCGTGCTGTGCGCCGAGGATTTTCTGACCAACCAGATCATTATCCGCGTGATGCTCGAAGACCTGGGCCACCGCGTCGACGTGGTGGCCAATGGCGAGCTGGCCGTGGCGGCCTGCGTGCACACGCGCTATGACCTGGTGCTGATGGATGGCCGCATGCCCGAGATGGACGGCGCCACGGCCACGCGCCTGATCCGCGCTGGCGGCTGGCCCGGGCAACCGGTGCGCGACCAGGCGCTGATGATCGTGGCGCTGACGGCCAATGCCAGCGAGGAGGACCGCAGCCGCTATCTTGGCGCCGGCATGGATGATTTCCTCAGCAAACCGATCGACGAAGCCGCACTGCACCGCATGCTGGGCCGGGCCATCGAACGCCAGCTGCAGCGGGGCTATCTGCTGGCGCCCATGCCGTACCGCGCGCCGCGCACGGCCGCGCGTGGCCAGGACGAACTCGACGCGCTGTTCGGGGTGGCGCCGCCGGCACCGGTGACGCCGTCGTCGACCCGCATCAAGGGCGACCTGAAGGCACGCATCCGCAGCGCCTTTGCCGCCGATCTGCAGGCGCGCATGCAGGAACTCGATGCGGCGCTGGCGGCGCAGGACCGCGACGCGGCAGGGCGCCTGCTGCATGGCCTGAAAGGCAGTGCCGCCTACCTCGACGAGACGCAGCTGCACCTGCTGTGTACCGAACTGGAAGAGGCGGCCGACAGCGGCCACTGGGCACGCTTGATGCAGCAACTGCCGCAATTGCAGGCGTTGCTGGCGCAAATCGCCGCGCCGCTCAAGCAATCGCAGGACGTGCGCGAAGTATGGGAAGTGTGAAGTTTGCAATTTTTTGCGATATTGCATGCCAGGAAACTCTGTAAAATGCAGGCAGAGCGCATCGATGCGCCCGATAACGGAGAAGACAATGAAAGTACTGGTAGTCGACGATGATGTCGTCTCGCGCATGGTGCTGATGCATCTGGTCGACAGTTGCGGCGCGCACGATATCGTCGAAGCCGAGGACGGCGCGGCTGCCTGGGCGCTGCTGGCGGAAGGTTTGCGTCCCGACCTGTGTTTTTGCGACCTGCGCATGCCGCGCCTGTCAGGCATGGAACTGCTGCAGAAAGTGCGCGCCGACAGCGCATTGGCGAGCATGCCGCTGGTGCTGGTGTCGTCGGCCAACGACCAGGAAACCGTGCACGAAGCGGTGCAGGCCGGCGCGACCGGCTATATCGTCAAACCATTCCAGCAGGAGCAGGTGCGCGAGCAGCTCGACGCCCATGCTGCAGCGCCGGCCGTGCTGCCGCTGGAAGCGCCGGCGCAGACCTTGCAGCGGCTGGCGGTCGACAGCGACCGGCTGCTGGCCTATCTGAACGGTTTCCAGGAGCAGCTGAAGAGCGCCGGCGTGCAGGTCGAAACGCTGCTCGGGCATGGCGAGCCGGCCCAGGCGCGCCAGCTGGTCGAGCGCCTGCACCTGGGCGGCGTCACGCTGGGCCTGCATGGCGCGGTGGCCCAGCTGGGCGCTGTATTGCAGGCGCCAACGCTCGACGGGCGGCAGTTGCTGCTGGCCCTGGCGGCCTTGCAGCGCAGTGCGGCGCATCAGACCCGGCAAGTGCAGCTGATGCCATCGCGTCCTGGCGGCACGGCGCAGTGAAGCGCGCCGGCGCTGTTGGAAAAACGTGCTAGTCTGACCATCATTTACCAAATAATTCATGTAAAAATAATATCTTGCATGCTATATTTGGCAAGTGGGCTGAGCAGTGCAAATCATGATGAAAAGCATTGACGGACAGCAATGGCAGACAGCGAGGAAGGTATGCATAAACGAATAAAGGTGGCAGGGCTGTGGATGCTCGCTGGCCTGGGGTGGGGCATCAGCGTGCAGGCTGTGGCGGCGCCGTCGCTGCTGTCGGCCCAGGATGTGGCGCAGCTGACCGGCTGGCTGGGCCAGGGGCCGGTGGCCCTGAACAATATCTATAGCAAGGCAAGCGGCGATACGGCGCTCGATTTTCACCGCGCGGTCGACGGCATGGGGCGTACCTTTTCGGTGATGGAGGCAAGCAATGCTGCCGGCCAGACCTGGCTGGTGGGCGGCTACAACCCGCAAAGCTGGAGTTCCACCGATGGCCTGCATGTGACCATGGCCGACAGCGAACGCACGGCCTTCCTGTTCAACCTGACCAGCGGCCAGGTGCTGCCGCAGCTCAAGCAGTATTTCAGCGGCGACGGCATCGGCAGCGGCCAGACCTATAACGACGCCAGCTATGGCCCGACCTTCGGCGTCGGTCACGACCTGTACGTACCGTTCGACCTGACCAACGGCGGCTACTCGGCCCTGTATACCTACAACCGGGCCGGGCAGCCGGCCAATGGCGTGAGCCTGGTCGACGGCTCGGCCAATTTCAGCTCGACCGTGACCTTCGGCGCGCTCCAGGTCTACAGTGTCAGCGCCGTGCCTGAACCGGCCACTTACGCCCTGTTGCTGGCAGGGCTGGCGCTGCTGGCCGTGCGCGCCAGGGCACGCCGGCCTTTGCCGCCTGCCGCCTGATCGTCCCGGGCCAGGCCTGTCGCGGCACTGGCCTGGCCGAAACGCCTTTTCGCCTGGAAAACTCAGTGTTATTCAATTCATTTTCGTTTTTTCTGGTATTCCTGCCGCTGGCGCTGCTCGGATACTTCCTGCTGTCGCGCGCCTCGCTGCGCCTGTCGGTCATTTTCCTGGCGCTGGCCTCGGTCGCGTTTTATTGTTACTGGGACATCGCGTTCCTGCCCTTGCTGGCGCTGTCGATCTGCACCAATTTTGTCGTCGGCCGGCGCATTTCCATGCGTCATGCCCAGGGCCGCCTGCCGGCAGCGAAGGCCTGGCTGATCGGCGGGCTGGTGTTCAATCTGTCGCTGCTGGTGTTTTTCAAGTATTTTGATTTCCTGCTGGTCAACCTGGCGTGGCTGACCGGCGCCGATATCAGGCCGATCGGCATCGTGCTGCCGATCGGCATTTCGTTTTTTACCTTTACCCAGATCGCCTACCTGGTCGATTGCCATGCCGGCAAGGTCAAGGATTATCAGCCGGAAAGCTATGGCTTGTTCGTGACCTATTTCCCGCATCTGATTGCCGGCCCGATCTTGCATCACAAGGATATGATGCCGCAGTTCTCGCAGCCGGCCTCGCATGTCTTCCATCGCGGGCGGCTGGTTGTCGGCCTGACTTTTTTTCTGATCGGCCTGTTCAAGAAGGTGATTCTTGCCGATGGCGTGGCGCGCTATGTCAGCCCGGTATTCGACCTGCATCACCAGCATTTGAGCATGCTGGAAGCCTGGGCCGGTGCGCTGGCCTACACCTTCCAGCTGTATTTTGACTTTTCCGCCTACTCCGACATGGCGTACGGCCTGTCGTACATGTTCGGCATTATCCTGCCGATCAATTTCAATTCGCCATACAAGGCCACCTCGATCATCGAGTTCTGGCGCCGCTGGCACATCACGCTGTCGAACTTCCTGCGCGACTATCTGTATATTCCGCTCGGCGGCAACCGGCAGGGAGCGTTCTCGCGCTACCGCAACCTGTTCCTGACCATGTTGCTTGGCGGCTTGTGGCATGGCGCCAACTGGACCTTCGTGGTGTGGGGCATGCTGCATGGCGCCTACCTGATCATCAACCACGCCTTGCGTCATGTGCTGGGGCAACGCAACAGCCTGGGCATCCGGCTTGCCGGCGGCTGCGCAACGTTCCTGGCGGTGGTGCTGGCCTGGGTGTTCTTCCGCGCCAGTTCGCTCGAGGTGGCCTTCGACGTGCTCAAGGCCATGGCCGGCGGCACGCTGACGGCGCAGATGCACGACGCCGTGCTGGGCGTGAACCGCATCATGCAGCTGTCCACCTGTCTGGGCTGGCTGGCGGTCTGCGCGGCCACGGCCTTGCTGCTGCCCAATGCCTACCAGTTGCTGGGGCGCGGCTTGCAACTCGATCTCGAGCGCCGCATGGAAGGCTGGCGTGGCAGCGTCTGGCTGGGTGCGATGCTGCTGTGCTGCCTGCTGCTGTTGGCGATCAGCGAAACGCGCGGCGTCTCCGAGTTTTTGTATTTTAATTTTTGATGCCGGCCCCTATGCGTAACTTCATGCGTACTTCTTTCCTGATCGGGCTGGGCATGCTGCTGATGGCGGTGCTGCTTGAGGCCGTGCTGCAATGCCTGCCGGTATTTAGTGGCTTGCCCTTGCAGCCCAGCAATGCGCAAACACCGATCAGCCGCTATGTGCCGCAGCAGCATTATGTGTTTTCCTACGGCTGGGCGTTCGGCAATGCGCGCCAGGGCACGATCAACCGGCAGGGGTATGCCAATTCGCGCGATTTCAGCGATGACGCCCAGGTGCTGGTGGTCGGCAACAGCTTCGTGGAAAGCCTGATGCTCGATTATCCAGATACCCTGCAGGGGCAGCTCGAGAAAAAACTGGGCGGCGCGGTGCTGGCGGCGGCCAGTTCCGGCAATACCCTGGCTGACACGCTCGAACTGGTCCGCTACTACGTGCCGCGCACCCATCCGCGCACGGTGGTGCTGCTGATCGACTCGGGCAACATGAACGGCCTGCTGGCGCCGTCGGCGCGTGGTCACAGTCATTTCGTTATCGACGGCAACCGCGTCGGCGTGCAGCACAACGCCTATGTCGAATCGAGCCTGAAGCAGCTCGTTTCGCGCTCGGCCCTGGCGCGCTATGTGTATTACAACCTGAAGCTGCCGGACTGGCTCTCTGGCACGCTGCGCCACGGTGGCGCCGCGCCGCAGGCCGCCGCGCCAGCGTCAGCAGCGGTGGCGGCGCGCGGCGCAGTGCTCAACTATTATCTGTCGCAGCTGCAGGCCATTGGCGCCGGCGCCGGCGTGCGCTTTGTCTTTGTGCTCGATGGCGAACGCAATTTGCTGTATGACCCACGGCACGCCAAGGCCAACTGGCTCGGCGACAACCGCCAGTTCCTGATCGCGCAACTGGCGCGCTACCGCTTTGACGTCGTCGATATGCAGCCGGTCATGGCGCAGCATTGGGCCAGCCAGCGCGAACGGCTCGATTTCCTGCCGATGGACGGCCACTGGAACCAGGTGGCGCACGGCCTGGCGGCGCAGCAGGTGGCGGCCATGCTGGCGCGCTGAGACGCAGCACGCTGGCGCGTGACAGGCTGTCATTGCTGCGCCTGTACCTGTGCCTGTATAATGCCGCTTCGAGTGTCGCCATAGTACAATGGATAGTACAAGGTCCTCCTAAGACTTAGATGCAGGTTCGATTCCTGCTGGCGACACCACACCTCACGCAGCGCATCTCCGGCAGCCTGATTTCATGCAGGCGGCGGTACCGGGAATGACGATGGAACTGCAAGTTATCAATACAATGCGCGGTACAATGCGTGCTTCATTCATCCAATCGGCGGCTGTTTTGTTGACCCTGTGGTAGACAAGCGACGGCGCCCGAGCACTTTTACTCATTATGGCTGTCATTTCTCTCTCATCGGCGCAACTGGCGTTCGGTCACGTCGCGCTGCTCGATCACGCGGAATTCTCACTGGAAACGTCGGAGCGCGTTGGCCTGATCGGGCGCAACGGCACCGGCAAATCGTCGTTGCTGAAAGTTATTTCGGGCAAATTCAAGCTCGATGACGGCCTGCTGGTGATGCAGCAAAACATCAAGATTGCCTATGTCGAGCAGGAACCCCAATTCGATCCCGAGATGTCGGTATTCGATGCGGTCGCTTCCGGCATGGGCGAGTCGCAGGCCTGGCTGAAAGAATACGATGCGCTGACCGGCCAGTTTGGCCAGGGCAACGACGAGGAGCTGATGGAGCGCATGCATGACATCCAGGTCAAGCTCGATGCGGCCGATGCCTGGAGCCTGCCGAACAAGGTCGAAACCGTGCTTGACCGCCTGAACCTGACGGGCGACATGCTGATGAAGACGCTGTCGGGCGGCATGCAAAAGCGCGTGGCGCTGGCGCGCGCGCTGGTCTCGGCGCCGGACGTGCTGCTGCTTGACGAGCCGACCAACCATCTGGACTTCACCTCCATCATGTGGCTCGAAGGCCTGCTGCGTGACTTCCGCGGCAGCGTGCTGTTTATTACCCATGATCGCTCCTTCCTCGACAACGTGTCGACGCGGATTATCGAACTGGACCGTGGACGCTTGCTGTCCTACCCGGGCAACTTCACCACCTACCAGGCGCGCAAGGCCGAGCAGTTGGAAAACGAAGAAGTGGAAAATGCCAAGTTCGACAAATTCCTGGCACAGGAAGAGGTCTGGATACGCAAGGGCGTCAAGGCGCGCCGCGTGCGTGACGAAGGCCGCGTGCGCCGTCTCGAAGCGTTGCGCCTGCAGCGCAGCGCCCGCCGCGAACAGCAGGGCCAGGTCAAACTGGAAGTCGGTTCGAGCGAGCGCTCGGGCAAGATCGTGGCCGAGCTGGAAAATGTCAGCAAGCGCTTTGGCGACCGCGTGATCATCGACAACTTCACCGGCACCATCCTGCGCGGCGACAAAGTCGGCCTGATCGGCGCCAACGGCGCCGGCAAGACCACCTTGCTCAAGATGATCCTGGGCGAGCTGGCACCCGATACCGGAACTGCCAAGCTCGGCACCAAGTTGCAGGTGGCGTACTTCGACCAGATGCGCACCCAGCTCAATGAAGAAGCAAGCCTGATCGAGACCATTTCGCCAGGCAGCGACTGGGTGGAAGTGAACGGCCAGCGCAAGCACTCGATGAGCTACCTGAACGATTTTCTGTTCTCGCCCGAGCGTGCCCGTTCGCCCGTCAAGACGCTGTCCGGTGGCGAGCGCAACCGTTTGCTGCTGGCGCGCCTGTTTGCCAAGCCGGCCAACTGCCTGGTGCTCGATGAGCCGACCAACGACCTCGATATCGATACCCTGGAGCTGCTGGAAGAGTTGCTGGAAGACTACAAGGGCACCGTGTTCCTGGTCAGCCATGACCGCACCTTCCTCGACAACGTGGTCACGCAAGTGGTGGTGGCCGAAGGCGCCGGCAAGTGGCGCGAATTTGTCGGCGGTTACACCGACTGGGAGCGCGTGCGCAGCGCGCCGGTGGCTACGGCCCCGGCCGGCAAGCCTGCCGTCAAGGTCGAGCCGGCAGTGCCTGCCGCCAAGCAGAAAAAGCTCAGCTACAAAGAGCAGCGCGAGCTCGACGAATTGCCCAAGCTGATCGCCAAGCTGGAAGACGAGCAGGCGGTGCTGGCGGCCGAATTGTCGCATCCGGACTTCTACAAGAAGACCCCAGCCGAGGGCAAGCGCCTTAATGCGCGCGTGGCCGAGATTGAAAACGAACTGCTCGAAGCGCTGGAGAAATGGGAGCAGATTGAGGCGCGCGGCAATAGCTGATTGTTGTTCCCCGGTATGCATGCCGAGTACGATTGTTTGCCACCGCAACGGTTGTGCTTGGTATAATTAAATAATTATATTTTTCATACCGGGTGATGTGTGTTTGTCATTCAAATCAGGCAAACCTGGCCGGTACATCCGGCCGGCCATCCTCTTCAATGCGGGCGCTGCCATGCTTGATCGCGCAGCCTTGCCCCGCGTAGCGCCGTTCCTGGCCTATCTCTTCTTTATCTTTATCGCCGACATGCTGGGCCGCCTTGGCCTGACGCCGCACGACCTGCGCTGGCTGTACGTGCTCAAGATCGTCGTCGTGCTGGGCTTGTTGTGCTACTGGCGCCGCAGCTACGTCGAACTGGCGGCCTGGAAACCGGACGCGCGTGCTGTTGCGATCGCCGCCGTCACTGGCGTTGTTGTTTTTCTGCTGTGGATTAAACTTGATGCCGGTTGGATGAGCATCGGCCAGTCCGACGGTTTCGATCCCCGCGACAACGGCCGGATGCAGTGGCCGCTGGTGTTGCTGCGCGTGGCTGGCGCCGCCCTGGTGGTGCCGGTCATGGAAGAGCTGTTCTGGCGCTCCTTCCTGCTGCGCTGGATCGATAGCGCCAGTTTCCTGGCACGCGCGCCGGCCCAGGCCAGCGCCAGGGCTTTTCTTGTCACCATGGTATTGTTCGGTATCGAACATAATTTGTGGTTGGCCGGCATGATTGCCGGCGCCGCCTATACCGTTTTATATATGCGCAGCGGATCGCTATGGTCGCCCATCCTGGCGCACGGCGTCACCAATGGCGTGCTGGGCTGCTGGATTATTTCTGGTGGGCATTGGAATTACTGGTAGTATTGATCCACAACTGCTTTACTTATCAAAGACTACATCCATGTTGAATTTTTTGCATAGAAAAGTGCTGGCCGGCGCCTTGGCGGCCAAGCCCTGTCTGGGTACGGCAGTGTTTGTTGCGGGCACGCTGTCGAGCACCGCTGCGCTGGCCGATATCAGCGACACCATCAAGCCTTTTGTCGCGACGGCGTATTCCTATGACGACAACCTGCTGCGCCTGCCTGACGAAGTGCCCGGCTTCGATGGCCCGCGCTCGGACACCTCGCGCATGCTGCAGGCCGGCTTCCTGTTCAACCGCCCGATCGGCCGCCAGATACTGACGGGCCAGGCCAAGTGGTCGAAAGTCACGTTCAACCGCTTCAGCCAGTTCGATTACGACGGCAAGGATTTCCTGGCCGATCTGGAATGGCATATCGGCAACCATCTGGAAGGCCACGCCGGCGCCAGTTATTCACAGACGCTGACGCCGTTCAGCGATTTCCAGAGCAATCAGCGCAATCTGCGCACCGAGCGGCGCGAGTATGTCGACGGCAACTGGCGCTTCCATCCCAGCTGGCGCGTGCGCAGCGGCGTGGCGCGCGACCGCTATAGCTATGATCTGCCGGCGCAGGCGTTTTCCAACTGGACCGAGGATTCCGTCGAACTGGGCCTCGATTATCTGGCGCCCAGCGACAGCCGTATCGGCCTGCAGCTGCGCCAGCTCGATGGCCAGTATCCGAACCGTAACGACACCACGGCGGCGATCTATGGCAACGGCTATCGCCAGGATGAGATCAAGGCCAATATCTACTGGAATCTGAGCGGCATCACCCAGATCGAGTTTCTCGGCGGCTGGGTGCGCCATCGCAACAAGATCGTCTCAGGGCGCGACAGCAGCGGCAAAAACGGTCGCCTGAGCATCTACTGGCAGCCGCTGGGCAAGGTGCGCTTTACCGGCGTGCTGTGGCGTGAATTCGGTTCGGTCGACAATTCGCTGGTGACCAGCAGCCTCAATACCGGCGCCAGCCTGGGCAGCGTGTGGACGATCTCGTCCAAGCTGCGCGCTGAGGCGCAGCTGCGGCGCGAACGGCGCGACTTTTCCGCCGTCAGCGGCCTGGTGCTGCCTGGCGACGGGCGCGACACCACCGATACCGCGTCGCTGGGCCTGACCTGGGCGCCGCACCCCAAGGTGCAGCTGGGCGTGCGCGCATTTCGCGACCGGCGCAGCGGCGTAGCGATTGTCGACAGCAGCAACTATCGTGCAAAAGGCGTTTCTTTCAATGGCAGCATACAGTTTTAAACTATGAACATGACGGTCAACGACGTTCCCCTGATCTCGTTTTTTCAGCGCGTGCTCGACCCCCTGATTATCATGGGCTTGCTGTACCTGCTGTCGTTTGCATCGGGCGCGCCGTTTTCAGGTTATATGCTGGTGCTGATGATCCTGGCGATCTTTATTTCCGGTACCGTGTTTCACCATATCGATCCTTATCGCACCTGGCGCAGCGGCCGCATGCTGGCCTATGCGCGCGATATCGTGGCCGGCTGGATCATCACGGCGCTGATTCTGACTTTTCTGGGCTCGGCAACCGGCCTGGCCTATCATTTCGATAGCAAGGTCGTGCTGGCCTGGTTTGTCTTTACGCCCTTCGTGCTGCTGGCCAGCCACCTGGCTGCACGCAAGTTCAGCCTGAGTCCGGATGGCACCAGCGAGGTGCGGTCGGTGGTGATTATCGGCGCCAATGACGCCAGCCTGAAGTTTGCCACCACCATCGAGCGCAATCCCAATCTGTTCATGAAGGTGTGCGGTTTTTTCGACGACCGCACCGATGACCGCTGGCCCGAGAAAATGCGCGA
Organism: Janthinobacterium aquaticum; assembly: GCF_009208565.1. Lineage (GTDB taxonomy): Bacteria > Pseudomonadota > Gammaproteobacteria > Burkholderiales > Burkholderiaceae_D > Janthinobacterium. The sequence goes on from NZ_WFLK01000012.1 coordinate 153,581, forward strand.
ACCGATGCTCGGGCGCATGGACGATATTGCCGCCTATGTGCGCGAGCACCAGATCAAGATGATCTTTATCAGCCAGCCGATCTCGGCGCAGCCGCGCATCCGCAAGATGCTCGACGATCTGGAAGACACCACCGCTTCGGTATATTTCCTGCCCGATATCTACATCTTCGACCTGATGCAGGCGCGCTTCGACAACGTGGGCGGCATGCCGGTGATTGCCATCCGCGAGTCGCCCTTTACCGGCTTTAACAGCATGGTCAAGCGCATCAGCGATATCGTGCTGGGGCTGATTATCCAGGTTATGCTGCTGCCACTCATGCTGGTCATTGCAATTGCCGTCAAGACCACCTCCAAAGGCCCGGTGATTTTCCGCCAGCGCCGCTATGGGCTGTACGGTGAGGAAATCCTGGTCTACAAGTTCCGCTCGATGACGGTGCGCGAAGACGGCGACACCGTGGTGCAGGCCACCAAAAATGACCAGCGCGTCACGCGCGTGGGCGCCTTTTTGCGCCGCTCCTCGCTCGACGAACTGCCGCAGTTCTTCAATGTGTTGCAGGGACGCATGAGCATCGTCGGGCCGCGTCCGCACGCAGTGGTGCACAACGAGCAGTACCGCAAGCTGATCAAGGGCTATATGCTGCGCCACAAGGTCAAGCCCGGCATTACCGGCTGGGCCCAGGTCAACGGCCTGCGCGGCGAGACCGAGACGCTCGACAAGATGGAAGCGCGCATCGCCTTCGATCTCGACTACCTGCGCAACTGGTCGCTCTGGCTGGACTTGTGGATTATCGTGCGCACCATCAAGGTGGTGCTTCAGCGTGACAACGCCCACTGAGATCGATACAGGGTACTGACATAAAAACCACGCTGTACGCTCTTTCAAAGTAATAAGCGTTAAAATGGCGAAACGCGCAGCTCCATGCACAGCTTGCATGCTGTACGCGCCGCTCTGCCGTGGCAGAGACGGCTGGCGTGTCGCGCGTTGCCCGTTGATTGCGGTATATTGCCTTCGTTCCGAAAGGCTGCGATCATGAGCGCCATCTCCCGGCCTTGCCCCAGCCGGTGTTGCGTTACCAGTACTGGTAGCCTGTCCAGGCAAGGTCATCACACCTATCGATTTCCAGTATCGTGTCGCGCAAGCATAATTATTTGCAATGAAGTATGCTATGGAAATAGTTGTTCTTTTATCTCAATAGTAGTTGTTTAAGCAAATATTTCACTTGTTGAGCAGCATCATGTGTATTATATTTACAATATTGTTAATTGTTTGATGTATTTCCATAATTTCCGGTGAAATGATTTAGCCAGCGTCAAGTCGCTGCGCGTTTTTTTCTCTTCCTGCCCGCTACTGAAGGAGCACGCTTGAACCACTTTATTCACTCCCGTCCTGCGCCCCGTTTGCTGTGCGCCGCCTTGGTGCTGGTCGCTGCCGCCGGCCTGTCCGCCTGCGGCGACAAGGACAAGAAGCCTGGCCAGTCGCTGGCCAGCGTCGACGGCAAAGAGATCACCGTATTGCAGCTCAATGAAGAATTGCAGCGCGCCGGCGTGCAGTCGGCCCAGCAGGCCGTAGCCAGCAAGCAGCTGCTCGAGTCCTTGATCGACCGCCAGTTGCTGCAAAATGCGGCGGAAAAAGAAAAGGTCGAGCGCGATCCGAAAGTGATGCAGGCGATCGAGCGCGCCAAATCGCTGATCGTGGCCCAGGCCTACATGCAAAAGCGCATCGGCGCCGCAACCCGTCCGGGCAAGGCCGAAGTCGATGAATATTTTGCGCAGAACCCGCTGTTTTTCAGCCAGCGCAAGCAGTTCGACATGCGCCAGCTGATGCTGCCAACGAGCGCATTGACCGATGAACTCAAGGCCGCGATGGACAGCGCCAAGTCGCTCGAAGACGTGGCGCAGTGGCTCGACAGCCGCAAGATCGGCTATGCCCGCACCCAGGTGTCGCGCACCAGCGCCGACCTGGCGCCTGAGCTGAGCAGCAAGCTGGCCTCGATGGCCAAGGGCCAGCTGTTTATCGTGCGCGAAGGCGAGCGCACCTTGCTCATTTCGCTGGCCGATGTCAAGGACAGCCCGGTCACGCTGGAAGCGGCCACGCCGCAGATCGAGCAGTTCCTCGCCAACAAGAAAAGCAAGGACGCTGCCGAAGCCGAGCTCAAGCGCCTGCGCGCCGCCGCCAAGATCGAGTACCTGAACAAGGAGGCCGCTCCGGCTACCGCAGGCACAGCTGCGGTTCCGGCGTCAGCTCCAGCCGCAGCCCCAGCCCAGGCTTCGCCGCAAAGCAGCGCCAACGCCGCCAATGAGCGCGGCGTGGCAGGCATGAAGTAAGCATTTCTGGTCAACAATAACAATCTACCCACAGGAATCAGCAAATCATGAAACGACTTGTAAATTGGATGATGGCGGCCTTGCTGGCCTTGGCCGCAGGCATGGTCAGCGCTGCCGATGTGCCGCTCGGCGCCGGCGACGTGGTGAAAATTTCGGTGTACGGCAATCCGGACCTGGGCCTGGAGACGCGCGTGAGCGAAGCGGGCCAGATCACGTTCCCGCTGGTGGGGGCGGTCGACGTGGGCGGGCTGTCGGCTTCGGCGGCAGAGAAAAAGCTGGGCGGCCTGCTTGAAAGCGGCGGCTATCTGCGCAAGGCGCAGGTCAATATCATCGTGACCAGCCTGCAAAGCCAGCAGGCTTCCGTGCTGGGCCAGGTCAACCGTCCCGGCCGCTACCCGCTGGAAGGGCGGCGCACCGTGATGGACATGCTGGCCATGGCCGGCGGCATGACCCCGGACGGCGCCGACCAGATCACCCTGATCCGCAAACGCGGCGGCGCCACCACGCGCGACGTGATCGACATTCTCGATATCGTGCGCAACGGCGACCTGAAGGGCGATATGGATGTGGCCGGTAACGATATCATCTACGTCGAACGTGCACCGCGCTTCTATATCTATGGCGAAGTGCAGCGTCCCGGCGCATTCCGCCTGGAGCGCAACATGACCGTGGTGCAGGCGCTGTCGGTCGGCGGCGGCCTGACCCAACGCGGCACCGAGCGCGGCGTGCGCATCAAGCGCCGCAATGCTGCCGGCCAGATCGACGTGATCCAGGCCAAACATGACGACCTGCTGCTGGTCGACGATGTGGTGTATGTGCAGGAAGCACTGTTTTAAGCGCCCGGTCGCCTGATTTTCGAGTATTGAAAGCCTCATTATGAACCTCTCTCAACTGTTCCTGATCCTGCGGGCACGCAAGAAAATTGTCTTGCTGACCTTGCTGATCACGGTTGCGCTGGCGCTTGGCGTCAGCTTGATCCTGCCGAAGAATTACAAGGCAACCAGCACCGTGCTGCTGAACTACAAGGGGGTCGATCCCCTGACCGGCATGTCGATGCCAGGCCAGTTGTTGCCTGGTTATATGGCGACCCAGGTAGATATTATCGGCAGCAAGAACGTGGCGCTGCGCGTGGTCGACCAGCTCGAACTGGCGCGCAGCCCGGCCGTGATTGCCCAGTTCAACGAGGCGGCGCAGGGCAAGGGCACGGTGCGCGACTGGCTGGCCGATCTGCTGCTGAAAAAGCTCGAAGTGATGCCGTCGCGCGAAAGCAGCGTGGTCGACATCAGCTTCAAGGGCGCCGACCCGCAGTTCGTGGCGGCTGTCTCGAACGCCTTTGCCGAGCAGTACCAGAAGGTCAGCATCCAGCTGAAAGTCGATCCGATGCGCAAGGCTACCTCGTATTTCGATGACCAGACCAAGCAGTTGCGTGACAATGTCGAGCAGGCGCAGAGCCGCCTGTCGAAATACCAGCAGGACAACGGCATCGTCAGCCTCGACAACCGGCTCGATGTCGAATCGAACCGCCTGAACGACCTGTCGGCGCAGCTGGTGATTGCCCAGGGCCAGTCGATGGAAGCGAACTCGCGCCAGCGCATGGCGCAAGGCGGCAACCTGTCCGAGTCGCCTGACGTGGCGTCGAACCCGCTGATCCAGAGCCTCAAGCTGGGCCTGGGCAATGCCGAAGGCAAGCTGGCCGAACTGGGCCAGCGCCTCGACAGGAATCATCCGCAATACCAGAGCGCCAAGGCCGAGGTCGACAAGCTGCGGCGCGACCTGGCCGATCAGACCCGCGCGACCTCGCAAAGCGTGGGCAACAATGCCCAGATTTTGCAGCAGCGCGAAGGCGCGCTGCGCGCCGCACTGGCCGCGCAAAAAACCAAGGTGCTTGAACTGAACCGCCTGCGTGATGAAATGGGCGTGCTGAGCAAGGATGTGGAAAGCGCCCAGCGCGCCTTCGACGTCACCTCGCAGCGCCTGTCGCAAACGCGCATCGAAGGGCAGGCCGAGCAGTCCGATATCGCCATGCTCAATCCGGCCGTGGCGCCGATCGAGCCGGACAGCCCGAAAATTCCACGCAATGTGCTGTTGTCGATCTTCCTGGGCCTCATGCTCGGCTGCGGCATCGCCTTGCTGGCCGAATTGCTGGACCGGCGCATCCGTTCGGACCAGGACCTGAGCGATGTGCTGCAGATTCCCGTGTTCGGCGTCGTCGACTGGAAACCGAAACCACGCCGCATGCGTGGCGTGCGCGGCCTGTTTGCGCGTCGCCTGCGCCCCAATTGAGATGGAAGCTATCATGAGTGCACAAATGTTGAACAGTCCCCAGCCGGGGCGCGGTCCCGACTCCAGCATCGGCGGCCTGCTGCTCGAATCGGGCAAGATCACGCCGGAAAATGCCGAGCGCGTATTGCGCATGCAGAAAGAGCTGGGCATCCGCTTCGGTGAAGCGGCTCAGCGCCTGGGCCTGATTACCGAAGCCGATATCCAGCAGGTGCTGGCGCGCCAGTTCGACTATCCGTATCTGCAGCCCGGTGCGGGCAAATACCCGCAGGAGCTGGTGGCCGCTTACCAGCCGTTCAGCCCGCAGGTCGAGATCCTGCGCGCCGTGCGCAGCCAGCTGATGCTGCGCTGGTTTGCGCGCGGCAGCAAGTCGCTGGTGGTGCTGGGCATGGAGCCGGGTGACGGCGCCAGCCTGTTTGCGGCCAACCTGGCGGTGGTGTTTTCGCAACTGGGCGAGCATACGCTGCTGGTCGACGCCAATCTGCGCGGTCCGCGCCAGCAGGAAATTTTCGATCTCAAGACGCGCCAGGGCCTGTCCGATGTGCTGGCCGGCAGGGCCGAACTCGATGTGATTGCCAAGGTCGAATCGTTTGTCTCGCTGTCGGTGCTGGCGGCGGGCACTTTGCCGCCCAATCCGCAGGAGCTGCTCAGCCGCAGCGCCTTCGTGGCCCTCAACAAGCAGCTCGAAAGCCGCTACGATGCGGTGCTGTACGATGTGCCGGCCTACGCCACCGGTTCGGACGCCATTGCGGTGGCCGCGCGCGCCGGCGGCGTGCTGCTGGTGGCGCGCAAGAACAAGACGCCGATGGCCGATGTGGCCGCCATGAGCGAACAGATGACGCAAAGCGGCGCGCAGGTCATCGGCTCCGTGATGGTTGATTTTTGATGGATGCTCCCGGTCACACCGCGCCGCCGCCAGCCGACCGCAGCGCGCTGCCAGCGTGGTTGCCCACATGGCTGCCGCTGGTGCTGGGCGGCCTGGCCATGCTGGCGCCCAGCCTGGTCGGTCTGTTTCGCGGCATCTGGTCGACCGAAGAGCAGGCGCACGGACCGATCATTCTGGCGCTGTCGTTGTGGCTGATCTACCGCAAGTGGCCGGAAGTGCTGGCGCGCACGGCAGACGCGCCCCCCAGCCACAGCGGCTGGCCGCTGCTGGCGGTCTCGCTGCTGCTGTACGTGCTGGGCCGCTCGCAGCAGATCCTGTCGCTGGAAATCCTGGCGCTGATCGCTACCGGATTGGCGCTGCTGCTGATCAAGCGCGGTGCACCGGCCGCGCGCATGCTGTGGTTTCCGTTCTTTTTCATGCTGTTCATGGTGCCGCTGCCGCTGCCGCTGGTGACCACCCTGACCATGCCGATGAAGATGGCAGTATCGTATGTGACCGAACATCTGCTCTTTTGGGCCGGCTATCCGATTGCCCGTACCGGCGTGATCTTGCAGATCGGCCAGTACCAGCTGCTGGTGGCCGACGCCTGCGCCGGCCTGCAGACGCTGCTCACGCTTGAAGCGCTGGGCCTGTTTTATCTGAACCTGGTGCGCCATACTTCGCCGTTCCGCAATATCGTGCTGGCGCTGCTGATCGTGCCCATTTCCTTTACCGCCAACGTGATTCGCGTGATGGTGCTGACCTTGATTACCTATTACTTTGGCGACGCCGCCGGGCAGGGCTTCCTGCATGGTTTTGCCGGCATGGTGCTGTTTGTCAGCGCGCTGTTGCTGATATTGAGTATCGATTCCCTGCTGCAGTGGATCGTGCGCAGGCGCCAGCGTAAAACAACTGCGGGAGTGGCGCCATGAATGCTGCCTTGCGCACCAACTTGCTGCTCGGCGCCCTGATGCTGGGCGCTGCCATCCTCAGCCGCGGCGTCGCGCCGAACGTGAAGATGTCCGACCAGCGCCCGGCCTTTTCGCTCGAGACGGCGATACCGCAAAGCTTTGGCGAATGGCGCGTCGATACCTCGATCGTGCCCTTGCAGGTCGACCCCGACACGCAGTCGCGCCTCAATAAAATCTACAACCAGACGCTGGCGCGCACGTATATCAACCGCAGCGGCGAGCGTGTCATGCTGTCGATCGCCTATGGCGGCGACCAGAGCGACAACATGAGCGTGCACAAGCCCGAAGTGTGCTACGCGGCGCAGGGTTTTCGCGTCGACCGCGACGAATATGGCGAACTGGCCACGCGCTACGGCCAGTTGCCGGTCAAGCGCCTGCTGGCGGTGGCGGGCAATCGCAGCGAGCCGATCACGTACTGGATTACAGTCGGCAACAAGATCAGCAAAGTCGGCCTGCAGCAGCGCCTCGAGCAGCTGCGCTATGGCCTGACGGGCACGCTGGCCGACGCCATGCTGTTTCGCGTCTCCAGTATCGATACCGACTTGCCGCACTCGTATCAGTTGCAGGCCAACTTCGTCAACACCCTGCTGGCCAATATGGGGCCGGCAGAACGCAGCCGCCTGATCGGCGCGCCACCGGGTTGATGCGCAGCCGGCACGCGCTTCGCCCCTGGCGTTGCGCGGCCGGCAGAACGTGAGAATTATGGGCAGCGACATCAACAAAAAAAGCGTGAGCGCGGTGAAATGGGCGGCGCTGGGCACGGTCTTCATGTTCGGCCTGCAACTGGTCACGCAAGTGGTGCTGGCGCGTTTGCTGGGGCCGGAAAACTACGGCTTGTTTGCAATGGGCCTGATCGTGCTGACGTTCAGCAATTTCCTGGCCGACTTCGGCTTTTCCTGGGGCCTGGTGCAGAACCAGACGCTGGTCGACGAGGACGTGCGCTTTGCCGTGACCTGGCAGGCGATCACGGGCCTGGCCGCCATGGTGCTGCTGTTCGTGCTGGCGCCGGCGATTGCCGACTACTTCAAGGAGCCGCGCATCGCGCCGGTGATCGCCTGGATGAGCGTGACCTGCCTGCTCAACGCCCTGACGGCGCCGGGCAGCAGCCTGCTGCGCCGCCAGCTCGACTTCCGCTGGCTTAATCTCATCCAGGTGGCCAGCTATATCGTCGGCTACCTGCTGATCGGGCTGACCATGGCGTATGCCGGCGCAGGCGTATGGACGCTGGTGTGCGCCTGGCTGGGGCAGGCTGTCACTGCGCTGGTGCTGACCTATGCGCGCACGCGCTTCTCGCTGCGTCCGCTGCTGTGGTACGAGGGCGCACGCCGCTCGACCCATGTGGGCGCAACGGTGTTCGTGACCAATCTGTGCAACTGGTTCCTCAACAATATGGACCGCGTGTTCCTGGGCCGCTTTCTGAGCGCGCATGCGGTAGGCGTGTATGCGGTCGGCTATAACCTGGCCAATACGCCCAACGGCCTGTTCCTGAGCGCGCTGCAGCCGGCCTTCCTGGCCACCGGTGCCAAGCTGCAGGACGATCGGCCGCGCCTGCGCGACACCTATCTGTCGGTGCTGGCCACCATCTGGATCGTGATCCTGCCGCTGTTCGTGCTGCTGGCCGTGCTGGCGCCGGCCCTGATCGGGGTGTTGTATGGCAAAGTATGGCAGGAGTCGGGCGTGGTGCTGACCATTCTGGCGCTGGCCATGCCGGCCTATATCACCTGGGGCATGTCGACGCCGATCCTGTGGAATACCGGCGGCAAGCATCTGGAAAGCCTGCTGCAGCTGCCGCTGATCGTGCTGGCCGGCGTGACGCTGTGGCTGTTTGCCGGGCAGGGCGCGGCCACGGTGGCGCTGATTGCCGGCGGCACCTTGCTGGCGCGCGCGCTGGTGGTGGCAACCTCGGCCTGCCGCCGTCTGGGCGTGCGCGCATCGGACCTGGCGCCGCTGGCGCTGCGCGGCGCGGCCATGGGCCTGCTGGCCGCCGCCGGCAGCGGCGCCGGCGTGATGCTGGCAGGTCTGGTCAGCGACCATCCGTTGCCCGCTTTCCTGGCCGGCACCGCACTGGGCGCAGCGTTGTTGCTGTCCGCCGTGCTGGCCGTGCCGGCCTTGCTGGGCGCGCGCGTGGTCGGCATGCTGGCGCGCTTCAGTCCGCCATTGCCGGCCACCGTGATTGCTTACCTGCGCGCACGCTGCGGCCTGCGCGAGGATTTACAAGAAGTGCGCTTACAGGAAGTGAGCTTACAAGAAATGCGAGAACGACATGAGTGAAATTTTGCTGGGTCTGTTTGCCCTGGTGGCCGCGCTGCTGGTGGTGTTTGTGATTGCACTGAGCATACACTGGGGCAGCAAGCGCGAAACCGGGCTGGTGCCGTATATCTTTTATCCGGTCATGATCTCGATCGCCTCCGCGGCCATCCTGTCGCACCGCGATATCTCCGGCGAGGAGTTACTGATGAGTGCGGTGGCGGTGGCGCGCCATCCTGCCAGCGCCTGGATCGGCCGCTTCACGTCGCTGTTTGTCATCTTTGCCTGCGGCGAGCGCCTGCTGCACCGGCTGACGTCGCGCGAGAAGACCCGGCCGATGCCGATGCTGCTGTTCTGGGCCTTGCTGCTGTATTTCCTGACCAATATTGTCAGCCCGGCGTTTCTGGGGCGCCATACCGATGTGTCGCATGAGTATCTGTACATGTTCCTGGCCGGCTACGCGGCCCTGCTGATGACGTCCAGGGAGGTCGACCTGAGCGTCATTTCCATGCGCAACGCCACCCTGGCGTTCCTGGTGCTGAGCGCCGTGATCCTGGTCTTGAATCCGAACATGGTGGCCAACAAGGGCTATCACGGCTTTGTCCCCGGCGTCAGCATCCGCTATGCGGGTCTGGCCAGTCATGCCAACAGCCTCGGGCCGATGGTGGTGGTGTTTTTGCTGTGCCTGCTGCGCAAGCCTTATACCTGGCGTTCGCTCAATCTGTCGGCCTGGGCGCTGGGCCTGTTCAGCCTGCTGCTGACCCAGTCGAAAACCAACTGGATCGCCTGCATCCTGTGCTTTGCCTGCGTGGCCTATTTCGGGTTCCGCGAACAGATCAAGGCGCGCCTGTTCGATTACCGCCGTCCGCAGCTATCGATTATCGGCATCTTCTGTTTTATCCTGATATGCACCATGGCGCTGCTGATGGTGATGTTTGGCAGCGTGGACGCCAAGCTGGCGAAGTTTGCTTCCAGTAACGATGGCTTCGACCTGCTCAGCTTTACCGGGCGCGATGTGATCTGGCAGGTGGCGCTGCAGGAGTGGCACAAGTATCCCGTGTTCGGCTACGGCCTGCCGATCTGGGATGAGGCGTTCCGCGCCAGTATCGGCATGCCTTACGCCAGCCACGCCCATAGCCAGTTCTACCAGAGCCTGTCGAGTGCCGGCACGGTCGGTGCGGCCGGGCTGCTGGTGTATGCGGCGGTGCTGCTGTACGCCAGCGCGCGCGCGGCCAAAGCCAGCGGTGGCCTGTCGATGGCGCTGTTCGTGCTCATTGCCAGCCGCTCGGTCAGCGAGGTACCGCTGTCGCTGACCGGTTTCGCGGCCGAAGCGCTCACGCATCTGCTGCTGCTTATTATCGTCGCTGCCTACTTCCCGGTCGAGGACCGGCAGGCGGTCAGGGCGCGCAAGGTGCGCGTGCCGGGGATGGCCTGATGCTGTGCTCGGTAATTATTCCGCTCTATAACAAGGCGCCCTATATCGAGGCGGCGCTGGCCTCGGTGCTGGCGCAAACCCACGCCCAGTGGGAAGTGGTGGTGGTCGATGACGGTTCGACCGACGCCGGTGCGCAGCGGGTGCTGGCCTGCAGCGATGCACGCGTGCGGCTGGTGCGCCAGCCCAATGGCGGCGTGTCGCGCGCGCGCAATCGCGGTATTGCCGAAGCCCGTGGCGAATTGATCTGTTTTCTCGATGCCGACGACTGGTACGGCCCGGTGTACCTGGAAACCATGGTGCGCATGGCGCAGCAGTATCGTGCCGGCGCTTTTTTCGCCTGCGGCTTCGAGCGCATTCCCGATGGCAGCCCGGCCGTGTTGCACTATCAGGGAGCGGCGCCGCGCGAGACGCAGCTGCTCGACGACTTTTTCGAGCGCCGCCGCCGGGTCGGGCCGTTTTTCTGCACCAACTCGGTTGCCGTCAGGCGCACCGACCTGCTGCCCTTGCAGCCCTGTTTTCCGGAAGGCGAGTCAGCCGGAGAGGATCAGGATTTGTGGTTTCGCCTGGCCGAACGCCTGAAGCTGGGATTTGCCCCGGAGAAATTGGTGGCCTACCGCGTCGACGTTGCCGGCAGCCTGTGCGCAGTCGAGGCGGTCGATGTGCTGGCGCCGACCTTCACGCGCCTGGAGCAGCGCGCGCTGTGCTGGCCGGCGTCCGACCCCATGCGTGCTTCTGCCTTGCGGCTGGTGTCTGACGCGCGCGTGAGCGTGGCGCGGGCCGCGCTTGCGCGAGGACGCCGCGGTGCGGCGCTGGCCGGACTGCGCCGCGCCGCCAGCGGCGGCATGTCGCGCCACTGGTGGGTGACGCTGGCCCTGTGCTGTGTGCTGCCGACAGCGCTGGTCATCAAATGGCAAATGTGGCGCGAAAAGAACATTCGCCCCTGATCGACGACTAATATTAATGCTCCTGGGAATACTTTAGGTATATTCTGGCAGTGCACAAGGAACCGCGGCGCGTTGCACCGCGCTGGCGCAGCAATGGCCGGTACCCCTGGCACCTCGCAAGAAAAGCTGACGCAAAGCATGGGCGACGCCATGTCAAGACAGCATCCCACCTGATCGTAAATATTAACATGATACCTATTAAACTCGACAAACATAAGCTGCTTGGCGCAGCGCTGCTGCTTGCATTTTCAGCATGTGGTCCAGCCCAGGCAGACTGGGCGCTGGCGACCGATCCGCTGGCCGTGCACACGCTGCCGGACAACCGCCAGATCCAGGCGCAAAATCCGCCCAGCTTTACCTGGTCGCGTCACCCGCAGTCGCCCGCGTCGTATACGATCGAGGTCAAATCTGGCGGCGCCATCGTCAACACCTTTACCTCGTCGCGCAACTGGTATTTGCCATCGAAGAAGTTCGAGGCCGGCACCTACACCTGGCGCGTGCGTCCAAGCAACAGCAAGGAATGGTCGAGCCCGCGCGTGTTTATCATCAACGCCACCTCCGGCGTATTTGAAGTGCCGGAAAGCGAGACCTTGCGCGCCGCTATCGTCTTGCGGCCGCGTCCGCGCGGACTGGAAGACAACGCCACCTTCTTTTCCACCTGGAGCGCCGCCAAGCGCGCCGACCGCAGCCAGGTGCTGACCTGGCTGAGCAATGAGGTCAAGCGCAATATGACGGAAATTGCCCCGGTGTCCGACGCAGAATGGCCTTTGTCGCCAGGCAAAGTGCGTACGGCCGCCAATGAAGCGCAAAATGCGCGCGTTATTTCCCGCACCAATGTCAGCGCGCGCCAGCTCGAGGCTGCCTCGCTGCTCTACCGCGTGACGGGCGAACAGCAATACCTGGACGAGGCGCTGCGGCGCGGCGACCTCAACGCGGCGCTGAGCCCGAACGGCGGCACCAGCTTCGCCAACCATGACCAGGGCAACCGCGCCATTGCGCAAAGCCTGATCAAGGCGGTCGACAACCTCGGCAGTGCACTCGATGCGCCGCGCCGCGCCAGGTGGCTGGAAATGGTGCGCGTACGCACCAATGCGATGTACGCGGACCTGGCGGCGCAGACCGGGCGCCTCGATCAATATCCGTACGACTCGCATGCCGCCAGCAATATCGGTTTCCTGGCGCTGATATCGACGCTGTCACTGGGCGACATTCCCGAGGCCAAGGACTGGTTCGACTTTTCGTTCCGCGCCTTTGTCAGCTCCTACAGCGTCTGGAGCGGTCCGGAAGGCGGCTTTGCCAACGGTACCGCGTATGCTGAATACGAGGCTGACTATGCCTTGCAGATCTGGCCGGCACTGGCGCACGCCACCAAGGTCGACCTGTTTACCAAGCCGTGGGCGCGTGGCTTCCTTGATTACCTGATGCATTTCGTGCCGCCTGGCTCGCAAACGCATGTGTTTGGCGATGGCCATGAAACAGCGCCTGAAATGCGCATGATGAAGGGCTTTGCCGCCCATTTCGCCACCCCGGCCGCAGCCTGGTATTTCAAGAATCTGGACCGTACCGACGACTCGCTGGCTACGTTGCAGGCGCAGTATCCGCTGCCGGTGACCACGGTGGCCGCTGCTGCGCCGCCGGTCAATTCCACCTATTACCCCAGCATCGGCTGGTCGGCCATGCATAGCGACATCGGCAATGCACAGCGTACCTCGGTGTATTTCAAATCGAGCCCCTACGGTTCGTTCAACCACAGCCATGGCGACCAGAACGGCTTCGTGCTGGCCAGCGCTGGCGTGCCCTTGCTGACCGAGGCCGGCTGGTATGACTGGTACGATTCGCCGATGTGGAGCACCTGGTATCGTCATACCCGGGCCCACAATGCCCTGACGTTCGACGGCGGCCAGGGCCAGCTGGTCGATGGTTACGAAGAAACCATGGCGCGCAACGGTCGCATCACCGCCTTCGTGCCCAAGGCAACAGTCGACTATGTTGCCGGCGACGCGACGCTGGCCTATGGCGGCCAGCTCAAGTCGGCGCTGCGCAAGCTGTGGTATCTGCGCACCGTCGACGCAGTCGTGGTGCAGGACCAGGTGAGTTCGGACACGCCGCGCGTCTTCGAATGGAACTTCCATACGTACGCGCCGATTGTGGCCGACGCCGGCGGCGCGCTGTCGGTGACCAACCAGGGCCGCAAGGTGTGTATCGTGCAAGTCAGCGACGGTGCGCGCTTCGAGCGGCGCGCAGGTCCGCCGCCGCAGGCCGGCACGTATGAGGAACACGGCGTGTTCGTGAAGTCGGCGGCAGCGCTGAGCGGTGAATTCCTGACCGTGCTCGATGTGGGCTGCAAGAAGCCGGTCATCAAGCTGGGCAGCAACGGCACGGCCCGCACCTTAAGCGTGGGCAAGCAGGTTGTAACCTTGCCCAACTGATCATATTGATTGAAAAAAACCGCTGTCGTTGCGACAGCGGTTTTTTTTCGCCCGGCCTTTAAAAAGCGTGGTGCGTCCAATGTCCGGGGCGCTCAGGGCGCCAGCAGGAAACGTTCGACTTCCTGCCCTGGTCCTTCCGATTGTTCCAGCCGCGCTGCAGCGCGCGACACCTGTTCGGCCAGCTGTGCGCGGAAATGCGGGTCGCACAAGGCGCGGCGCAAGCCTTCGCGCATGGCCAGGCTGTCGCCGGCGGCCACGAAGCCGGCATAGTCGGCTCCCAGGTAGGCTTCGATCGCTTCGTGGCGCGTGGCGATCAGCGGTTTGCCATTGCGCAGCACCCGCAGCACCACGCTTTGCCCACATGCCTCACCCTGGCTTTTGAGCGGCATGGCCACCACCCGGCTGCGCGCCAGCAGGATTTCAAACTGCGCCTCGGGCAGGTCCAGGTGTACGCTGGTGCGCGTCGGGTCTTGCGCTGCAATCTGGTTTTGCGCCGACGCCACGATGACCAGGTGGGCGTCCAGCGGGCGCGCCGCCTCCAGCAGCAAATCATAATCGCGGTTGGAAAAGCCGCCGGCAAAGATGCTGCCGTCGTCGTGCCGTTGGGCCGCCGTGGCGGCGCCGTCCAGCTGCTGGCGCCACAGATGGAAATGCACGGCGGCAGGGGCAATGCCCACTGTCTCGGTCAGGTTGCGTTTTTCGCCTTCGGAAAAGGCGATAAACTCCAGGCCGGGAAAATTGAGCAGGCGCCAGGCGCGGTTGACCACGCTGCGTGCGCGTGCGCCATGCACGAAGCAACCCATGACCAGCAGGCGCTGCGGCCGCGGCAGCAGACCCATGCGTATCAGCGCCAGCACCGGCAGCGCCTGCCAGCCGACAACCAGCAGGCGGTCCTGCGTGCGCCACAAAGTGCGCAGGCGCAGCAGCGACGGCGACAGCATGGCGCCCAGAATGGCGCGCTTGCTGCGCATCACTGGGAGCGCAGCGTCGCCTGGGCCGATATTGGTTATGCGCGCGCCGGCGGCGGCCAGATGCTCGACGATATCGCGGTAGGTTCCCGTTTCCGACAACAGAACATGTATCATCGTTGCACCCTGTTAAAAATGTATATTATCGCATTAAACCGCCACGCGGCAGGGTCATGGCGCTGGATGTTTTAATGCTAGCAAGCATATGTTTATTGCAATATTGAAGGAGTTTCTATCGACATGATATTGATGCAATTCATGTAATGTAATTAATTATTTCGTAAGGGCATGATATGCTGCGTGGCATGCGTGCCGATTGCCGCTCGCTGACCGTTGACCCCTACTGAACCGCCTATGCCGCTGAAGATTTTGCAACTGGTGCCGGAAAGCCTGCCCACGTTTCGCCCCGATGTGGCGGTGCTGTTCGGCAAATATCTGCCGCGCCATGGCGTCGAGTGCGATATGGTTGGCATGCCTTCGACGTTGCCGCCGCAGCAGCAAGGCTACCGTTCGGTATGCAGCGGACGCTTCCTGCGCAGCCGGCTGCTGCGTGAGCTCGCTTTCCAGTGGCGCTGCCTGCGCGCCCTGTTGCGTGCGCGCCGCGCCAGCTGCGACGCCATCCAGGTGCGCGACATGGTGCCCACCGGCCTGCTGGCGCTGCTGGTGGCGCGCCTGAAGGGCATACCGTTCTATTACTGGGTTTCCTACCTGATCAGCGAAGGACGCATCGAGCGCGCCCGCAGCAGCCTTGCGCAGCGCCCCTCGCTGCGCGCGCGGCTGGTGCTGTACAAGGGCCTGAGCGAGCAGTGGCTGCTGTACAACATCGTCTTGCCGCGCGCCAGCCATGTATTCGTGCAAAGCGAGGCCATGCTGCGCATGATGCAGTCGCGCGGCATTGCCGCCGGGCGCCTGACGGCCGTGCCGATGGGGGTCGACATGGAGGTGCTGCAGGCGCAGGCTATTGCGCCTGTGCGCCCGGCTGGCTGGGAGCGCACCCCGTTGCTGGCCTACCTGGGCACGCTGGACCAGTCGCGCCAGCTTGAACGCCTGCTCGATGCCTTGCTGCTGGTGCGCCGCCAGGTGCCCGACGCCTGCCTGTTGCTCATAGGCGCCTCCGATACGCCATCCGATGTCGATGCGCTGCTGGCCTGCGCGCGCCGCGCCGGTCTTGCCGATGCCGTGCGCGTAACGGGCTGGCTGCCGTCGAGCCAGGCCTGGCCCTTGCTTGCCGGCGCCGACGCTGCCCTGTCGTATATCCCCCGCGGCGTCCTGTTCGATGTCAGCTCCCCCACCAAGCTGCTGGAATACCTGGCCCTGGGCATGCCGGCCGTCGGCAATGACAGCCCGGACCAGGCCGAAGTGCTGGCGGCCAGCGACGCCGGCTGGCTGACGGCCAGTGAGCCGGCCGCGATGGCTGCGGCTATGGTAGCGATCCTGTCCGATGTACCGGCTGCGCGCGCCCGTGCCCGGGCCGGTGCCGCCTATATCGAGGCGCATCGCAGCTACCGCGTACTGGCGCAGGCGCTGGCGCAACGCTATGCGCAGCTGCGCGATGCAGTGCGCTGACGCAGCGGCCTGGGCGCTGGGGCAGGTGGATTATCTACAGAGAAAGATGTTGTCAGAATCGGCGCGATGCAGAAAAATATGCGAGCAGGCGTCTTAATTGCAAATGTATAACATATAATGTAAATATGACTACGATAATGCTGCTCGGTCCTGCGCTTCACGCGGTAAGCGGGGTAACCACTCACTTGAATCAACTCTTTCACAGCTCGCTGGCGCGCGACCACCAGCTGGTGCACTTCCAGGTGGGCAGCGAAGGGCGCAAGGAGTCGCGCCTGAGCAAGCTGCTGCGTTTTGCCGCCAGCCCGCTGCAGTTCGTGCAGGCCGTGCGCAGGCAGCGTCCGCAGATCGTGCATATCAATACCTCGATGGAGTGGCGCAGCTACTGGCGCGATATCGTGTATCTGGCGCTGGCCAAGGCGATGGGCAAGCGGGTCGTGTACCAGGTGCACGGCGGCGCCTTGCCGCAGGTTTTCTTCCAGGGCAGGCCGCTGTTGACAGGGCTGCTGCGGCGCGTGCTGCGGGCGGCCGATTCGGTGGTGCTGCTGGCCCAGTGCGAACTGCAGGGCTATCGCAGTTTCGATCCGGCGCTGTCGCTTGAAGTGATCCCGAACGCGATCGAGGCGGGCGCTGACGACGGCGCCAGGCCGCTGGCGCCTGCGCGCCCGCTGGCGCTGGCGTATGTGGGGCGGCTGGCTGAAAACAAGGGCTTGCTCGACCTGCTCGACGCGCTGCAGCTGGTACGCGCGGCAGGCGTGCATGTCAGCCTGTCGCTGGCCGGCAGCGGACCGCTGGAGGCGACCTTGCGCGCGCGCATCGCCACGCTGGGCCTGCAGCAGGAGGTGCGTTTGCTGGGGCCGGTTTTTGGCGCTGAAAAAGACGCGGTCTGGCGTGATGCCGACCTGTTCTGCTTTCCCACCTATCACCAGGAAGGCCTGCCGTACGCGCTGCTTGAAAGCATGGCGGCGCGCACGCCGGTGCTGGTCTGCCCGGTGGGGGCGATTGCCGACGTGATGCAGGACGGCGTGCATGGCGTGTTCCTGCCGCCACGCGACCCGCAGGCGCTGGCCGACGCCATCGTGCGTCTCGATGCAGACCGTGCGCTGTTGCAGCGCATGGGACAAGCTTGCCGCGAGCGAATTGAAAGCGCCTATACCGTCGAACGGCTGGCGCAGGATTTCCGCCGTCTCTACCATACCCTGCTGGCCTCGCCGGTGGCCTGAACCGTTTTTTAAAGCGAGATCTTATGTGCGGCATAGCCGGTTTGATTTTTCCCTCGGCCGTGACGGGCCAGCTGGCAGCGCTCGAGGTTATGGGGCGTGCCATTGCCCACCGCGGGCCGGACGATACCGGCGTGCTGCAGGCAACGACCCTCGATGGCGCCTGGCAGGTAGGGCTGCTGCACCGGCGCCTGTCGATCATCGATATCGCCACCGGCCACCAGCCGCTGGGCAACGCGGCCGGCGATGTGCAGATCATCTTCAACGGCGAGATCTATAACTTCCAGCCGCTGCGCGAGGAACTGATCGCGCTGGGCTACCAGTTCCGCACCGCCTCCGACACCGAAACCATCGTGCACGCCTATGTGCAGTGGGGTGAAGACTGCGTGCAGCATTTTCGCGGCATGTTTGCTTTTGCCATCTGGGACGCGCGCCACAACCGCGTGTTCATGGCGCGCGATCCGTTCGGCAAGAAGCCGCTGTTTTTGTGGCAACAGGACGGCAAGCTGGCGTTTGCCTCCGAGATCAAGGCCATCCTGGCGCTGCCTGGCGTGGGTGAGCACGCAAGCGCCAATCAGGCGGCCATCTGGGACTATTTTGCCTACCGCTATGCGCCTGGCCCGGCCACGCTGTTCGAAGGCATCAGAAAACTCGCGCCCGGTTCCACCGCCACCTGGGAAAACGGCGTGCTGCGCGAGCGCGTGTATTACACGCCGCCCGACAGCCGCCCGCGCGTGGCTGCGCCGCTGCCGGCCGACCCGGTCGCCACCTTTCTCGACAAGCTCGATGAATCGGTGCGCATCCGCATGATTTCCGACGTGCCGTTCGGCGCCTTTCTGTCCGGCGGCATCGATTCGTCGGCGGTGGTGGCGCTGATGTCGCGCCATGCCGGCGTGCCGGTCAAGACCTTTTCGGTCGGCTTTCGCGAGGGCGGCTTCAGCGAACTGGCTTACGCGGCCGATATTGCGCGCCAGTTCGGCACCGAACACCACGAGCTGGAAGTATCGGTCGACCAGGTGATCGCGCTGCTGCCCGACCTGGTGCGCTTTCGTGATGCACCGGTGGCCGAGCCGTCCGATATTCCGATCTATCTGCTGGCGAAAGAATCGCGCAAGACGGTCAAGATGGTGCTGACCGGCGAAGGCTCCGATGAGATTCTCGGCGGCTATCCCAAGCATGTGTACGAGCGCTATGCCGGCCACTACCAGTTGCTGCCGGGGGCATTGCGGCGCGGCCTGATCGAGCCGGCCATCGGCGCCTTGCCGTATCGTTTTCGCCGCGCCAAGACGGCCATCGTCAACCTGGGACTGGACGATTTTGACGAGCGCATGCCGCGCTGGTTCGGCATGATGTCGGACCAGGAGCGCGCGCGCCTGGTGGCCATGCCGGCGCCGGCGCGCACGCGCGAGGCGGGCCTCAGTTGTGGCGAAGGCAGTGCGCTGCGCCGCATCCTGTGCTTCGACCAGCTGAGCTGGCTGCCCGACAACCTGCTCGAACGCGGCGACCGCATGACCATGGCCGCCTCGCTCGAAGCGCGCATGCCGTTCATGGACCATGAGCTGGCGGCCTATGTATCGAGCCTGCCCGACGACTACCGCGTACGTGGTCGTACCACCAAATGGATCTTGCGCGAGGCGATGAAACAGCTGCTGCCGCAGGCGATCCTGGCGCGGCCGAAAGTGGGTTTCCGCGTGCCGGTCAACGAGTGGTTCCGCGGGCCGATGAAAGACTATCTGTATGAGCACCTGACGGGCGCCTCGTCGCGCACGCGCCACTACTACCATGCCGATGCGCTGCAACAGGTGCTGGCCGAGCATGTCCAGGGACGGCAGAACCACGAAAAGCTGTTGTGGAGTTTGCTGACGCTGGAAATCTGGCATCGCCAGTATCTGTGAGGATGGCGATGCTGAGCCAACTGACCTGGAAACTGAACCGCCTGCGCGCCATGGGCGCGCCGGAGGTAGCGCACCGCGTGCGCGATGCGCTGCAGCAGCGCCTGCAGGCGCGCGGCGTCGGCATGGCGCCGTCGCCGCCGGCGCCGAACCTGCAACTGCAGTTCGGCCAGCCGTGGCTGGGCCGGCCGCATGACGCCGCACCGCACCTGGCGGCGGCCGAACGCATCCTGGCAGGTCGCTTCGATGTGTTTGCGCTGCGCGACGTGGCGCTTGGTTTTCCGCCCGAATGGAACCGCGACCCGAAGACCGGCACGCTGGCGCCGTCTGGCTTTGGCAAGCTGCTCAACTACCGCGACGAGGCCGTAGTGGGCGATATCAAATGTCTGTGGGAGCCCAACCGCCACCTGTGCATCAGCGACCTGGCGATGGCCTATGCGCTGAGCGGTGAGCTGCGCTACGCGCACGGCGTGCAGGCGCTGCTTGAATCGTGGTGGCAGCAATGCCCGTATCCGCTGGGGCCGAACTGGAGCAGCGCGCTGGAACTGGCGCTGCGCCTGGTCAGCTGGTCGCATGCCTGGCAGTTGCTGGGCGGCGCCGGCAGCGTGCTGTTCCAGGGGGCGGACGGCGCGGCCTTCCTGCAGCGCTGGCTGGCCAGCATCTACCAGCATTGCCATTTTATTGCCGGGCATTTTTCGCGCCATTCCTCGGCCAACAACCATCTGTTCGGCGAGCTGACCGGCCTGCATGTGGCGGCGCTGACCTGGCCGTGCTGGCCCGAGAGCGCCGGCTGGCTGGCGCAGACCGAGCGTGAGCTGGAAGAACAGGCGCTGGAGCAGAACGGGCCCGATGGCGTCAACCGCGAACAGGCGATCTATTACCAGCACACGGTGGCCGACGAGATGCTGCTGTGCGTGCTGGCCGGCCGCGCCAACGCCCGCCCGCGCTCGGCCGCCTTCCTGCAGCGGCTGGAAGCCATGCTGGAGTTCCTGGCCGCCATGATGAACGTGGCCGGCCAGGTGCCGATGATCGGCGATGCCGACGACGCCCAGCTGGCCAACTGGGACAAGTCGCCCGGCGCCAATCCCTACACCTCGCTGCTGGCCAGCGGCGCGGCGCTGTTCGGACGCGGCGACTTCAAACGCAAGGCTGGCCGCTTTGACGAAAAGAGCGCCTGGCTGCTGGGCGAAGCAGGGCGAGCTGCCTTTGACGCGCTGGACGCTGGCATGGCGCCGGCGCTGCCGCGCAGTTTTGCCGACGGCGGCTATTATGTAATGGGCGCGCGGCTCGATACGCCATCGGAAGTGCGCCTGATTGCCGACGCCGGGCCGCTCGGCTACCTGGGCATCGCCGCGCACGGCCATGCCGATGCGCTGGCCTTGAGCCTGTCGGTGGCCGGGCAGGCGGTGCTGGTCGATCCGGGTACTTACGCTTACCATACGCAAAAGCAGTGGCGCGATTATTTTCGCGGCACCAGCGCCCACAACACGCTGCGTATCGATGGCCGCGACCAGTCCGAATCGGGCGGCAATTTTCTGTGGCTGCGCAAGGCGCGCAGCGTGTGCGAAGCGTGGCAGCACGATGGCGAGGGCGGAAAGCTGTGGCGCGCCAGTCATGACGGCTATATGGCCTTGCCGCAGCCGCTGCTGCACCGGCGCACGGTGCGCGTGGCGCCGGACGGCGCGCTGATCGAGGTGGTCGATGAGCTCGAAGGGCAGGGCGCGCACGAGGTCGAGCTGTTCTGGCACATCGATCCGCAGTGCCAGCTGGAACTGGAGGGCGCCGTGCTCAAGGTGCGCGGCAAGGCGTTTGCGCTCGAGATGCACCTGCCGCAGGTGGCCGGTGCGACGATCGCGCTGGTGCGCGGCAGCGAACAGCCGGTGATGGGCTGGATCTCGCACCGCTTTGATGAAAAGCAGGCCTCGCCCACGCTGGTCTGGCGCGCGCACCTGGCGGGTCCCGCGCGGCTGTGCACCACCCTGCATCTGGCAGTCGATGCCGAGCAACACATCTGATATCTATACACGAGGAAAACATGAAAATCAGCATATTTGGTTTGGGTTATGTGGGCGCCGTTTCGGCTGGCTGCCTGGCTACCGACGGCCATCAGGTGGTGGGCGTCGATCCGAACCGCACCAAGGTCGACCTGATCAACCAAGGCGCCACGCCGATTATTGAAAAAGATATCGGCGAGATGATCGCCGCCACCGTCAAGAGCGGCCATCTGCGCGCTACGGCGGACGTGCGCGACGCCGTATTTTCTTCGGATATGTCGCTCATTTGCGTGGGCACGCCGTCCCAGCTGAACGGCAATCTGGACCTGAGCCATGTGCGCAAGGTCTGCCAGGAAATCGGCGCGGCGATGGCCGAAAAAGACTCGTTCCATGTGGTGGTGGCGCGCAGCACCATGCTGCCAGGCTCGATGCGCGCGCTGGTGATCCCGACCCTGGAAGCGGCGTCGGGCAAGGTGGCCGGCGTTGATTTTGGCGTCTGCAACAATCCTGAATTCCTGCGTGAAGGCACGGCCGTCTACGATTACTACAATCCGCCCAAGACCGTGATCGGCGAGACCGACGAAAAGGCCGGCGCGCTGCTGGTGCAGCTGTATGAAAAAATGGATGCGCCGCTGGTGCGCACCGATGTGGAAACGGCCGAGATGGTCAAGTACACCGACAATACCTGGCATGCAGTCAAGGTGGCGTTTGCCAACGAGATCGGCAATATCTGCAAGGCGGTCGGCATCGACGGCCACAAGGTGATGGAGATCTTCTGCCAGGATACCAAGCTCAATCTGTCACCGTACTACATGAAACCCGGCTTTGCCTTTGGCGGCTCGTGCCTGCCCAAGGATGTGCGCGCGCTGACCTACAAGGCGCGCGCGCTGGACCTGGAGCTGCCGCTGCTCAATGCGATTTTGCCGTCGAATCAGAAGCAGGTGGAAAAAGGCCTCAAGATGATCGTCGACAAAGGCGCGCGCAAGGTCGGTATTCTGGGCTTTTCGTTCAAGGCCGGCACCGACGACCTGCGCGAGTCGCCACTGGTCGATGTAATCGAACATCTGCTGGGCAAGGGCTATGAGCTGAAACTCTACGACAAGAACGTCAACCTGGCCGCGCTGACCGGCGCCAACCAGGATTACATCCTCAACCATATTCCGCATATCTCCAAGCTGATGGTGACCTCGATGCAGGAAGTGCTCGACTTTGCCGACACCATCGTGATCGGCAATGGCGCCGCCGAATTCAAGGCCGTGCCGGGCAGCCTCAAACCGCACCAGTATATCGTCGACCTGGTGCGCATCAGCAAAGAGCAAAGTGGAGAACAATATGACGGCATCTGCTGGTAATGCCATGGGCGGCAAGCCGCGCCGCGTGTTGATCCTGGTCGAGAACCTGCCGTCGCCGTTTGACCGGCGCGTCTGGCAGGAAGCCACCACGCTGCACGCCAATGGCTATGAAGTGTCGATCATCTGCCCGACCGGCAAAGGCTACGAGTCGCGCTACGAAGCCATCGACGGCATTCATATCCATCGCTACAGCCTGCCGCTGGAAGCCGAGGGCGCCAAAGGCTACCTGGTCGAGTATTCGCTGGCGCTGTTTCATACCTTCCGCCTGGCGTGGAAGGTGCATTTTGCGCGCGGCTTCGACGTGATCCATGCCTGCAATCCGCCCGACCTGCTGTTTTTGATCGGCGGCTTTTTCAAGCTGACGATGGGCAAGCGCTTTTTGTTTGACCATCACGACATCAACCCGGAACTGTACGAAGCCAAGTTCGGCCGGCGCGATTTTTTCTACAAGCTGATGGTGCTGTTCGAGCGCTGGTCGTTCAAGAGCTCCGATGTGTCGATCGCCACCAACGAGTCGTACAAGAAGATCGCCATCGAGCGTGGTGGTATGAAACCGGAAGACGTGTATGTGGTGCGCAGCGGCCCGAAACTGGATCGCCTGCGCGTGCTGCCTCCGGTACCTGCGCTGAAAAAAGGCCGCGCCTACCTGGTCGGCTATGTGGGGGTGATGGGCGCGCAGGAAGGCATCGACCTGCTGCTGCAGGCTGCCCAGTATATCGTGCAGACGCTGGGACGCCAGGATGTGCAGTTCGGCCTGGTGGGCGGCGGCACCTCGCTCGAACAGATGAAGCAGATGGCGCAGCAGATGGGCATTGCCGACTACGTGACCTTTACCGGCCGCGTGCCGGATCAGGAACTGCTGGAAATGCTCAATACCTCGGACGTGTGCGTGAACCCGGATGTGGCCAACGACATGAACGACAAGTCGACCATGAACAAGATCATGGAATACATGGCGCTGGGCAAACCGATCGTGCAGTTCGACCTGGTCGAAGGCAAGGTCTCGGCGCAGCAGGCTTCGCTGTATGCGCTGAAGAACGACCCGGTCGACATGGCGCGCAAGATCGTCGAGCTGCTTGACGATCCGGCGCGCCGCGCGCAGATGGGCGAGTTCGGCCGCCACCGCGTGATCAATGAGCTGGAATGGGAATACGAGGCGCCGAAACTGCTGGCGGCCTATGCGCGATTGTTCCCGGCGGCGGCACCGGTGCCTGGCATGAGCAAGTAAAAACAGTCATCAGGAAAGCATTTTCATGAATATTTATCCAGTCATTTTGTCGGGCGGCTCCGGTACTCGTCTGTGGCCGCTGTCGCGCGCCGTGCTGCCCAAGCAGCTGCTGCCCCTGGTGACCGAGCACACCATGTTGCAGGAAACGGCGCAGCGTGCGCGCGGGCAGGTGGCAGATGGTGTCCAATTCATGGCGCCGCTGGTGGTGTGCGGCAACGAGCATCGCTTTATGGTGGCCGAGCAACTGCGTGAAATCAAGCTTGAGCCACTGGGCATCGTGCTTGAACCGGTGGGTCGCAATACGGCCCCGGCCGTGGCCGTGGCGGCGCAGTATCTGCTGGCCATCGATCCGGAGGCGCTGATGCTGGTACTGCCGGCTGACCATGTGATCGCCGACGTAGCGGCGTTTCACCGCGCCATTGCCGAGGCGGCCGTGCTGGCAGAAGCTGGTGCGCTCGCTACCTTTGGCATCGTGCCAGCCAGCGCCGAAACGGGCTATGGCTATATCCGTAGCGGTGCACAGGTAGTCGCAGGCAGCAATGGGCGCCAGGTCGAGCGTTTCGTGGAAAAGCCGGACCTGGCTACGGCCCAGTCCTTCCTGGCCGCCGGGAATTATTTCTGGAATAGCGGCATGTTCCTGTTTCGCGCCGCGCGCTACCTGAACGAATTGCGCGCCTATCAGCCGGCCATGCTGGCAGCGTGCGAGGCGGCCGTGCGCGACGGTTACCGCGACCTCGATTTTTGCCGACTCGATGAAAAGGCCTTTGCTGCCAGTCCATCGGACTCGATCGATTATGCGGTGATGGAGCATACGGCGCAGGCGGTGGTGCTGCCAGTGTCGATAGGCTGGAGCGATGTCGGCTCCTGGTCGGCGCTGTGGGAAGTGCAGGCCAGCGACGAGAACGGCAACGTGGCGCGCGGGGATGTGTATCTCGATGGCGTGCGCAACTGCCTGGTGCGCGCCGAACGGCGCCTGGTGGCCGTGATCGGCGTGCAGGACCTGGTGGTGGTGGAGACCGACGATGCCGTGCTGGTGGCGCACAAGGACCAGGTGCAGCGCGTCAAGCAGGTGGTCGATCATCTGAAGCAGCAGGGGCGTAGCGAGCACTTGCAGCATCGCAAGGTGTACCGGCCCTGGGGTAGCTACGAAGGCATCGATATCGGCGAGCGCTTCCAGGTCAAACGTATTACCGTCAATCCGGGCGGCAAGCTGTCGCTGCAGATGCATCACCACCGCGCCGAGCACTGGGTGGTGGTCAGCGGCACGGCCAGGGTCACCTGCGGCGACACGGTTCGCCTGTTGACGGAAAATGAATCGACCTATATCCCGATCGGCATGACGCACCGGCTGGAAAACCCCGGCAAGCTGCCGCTGCACCTGATCGAAGTGCAGTCGGGCAGCTACCTGGGCGAGGACGATATCGTACGGCTGGAAGACGTCTATCGGCGCGTCTAGTTTTTTACCTGCAGCGCACTGCTGAAGCCGGCCAGTACAGGGCTATAATCGAGGCAATATTTCGGCTTCTATTTCGACTTTTGTTTCGATTCCTTTACTGGCGATACGACCCTTGCGTAACCTGATCTGTTTTTCCCTGGCGCTGGCTGCGGCTGCAGCTGCGCCGGTGCACGCCGATGCGCCACCTGCGGCCACTGCCGTGCCGTCAGCCGAAGCGCTGGGCCTTCAGCCCTCGCAACTGGCCATCGTGATCAACGATGCCGAACCCAATAGCGTGGAAGTGGGCGAATACTACCGGCAGGTGCACGGCATCCCGGCGGCCAATGTCGCGCATGTGAGCATCCCGAACCGGCCGCGCAAGCTCAGCATGGATCAGTTTGCCCAGCTCAAGGAGCGCATCGACAGTCAGCTCAAGCCCGGCATCCAGGCTGTGCTGATGGTGTGGAGCGCGCCGTATGCGGTTGAATGCAATTCGATCACCTCGGCCTATACGCTGGGCTACGATGCCGGCCAGTGCAACAAAAGCTGCGATCCCGGCAAACCGAGCCGCTATTACAACAGCAAGGTCACGCAGCCCTATACGCAGCTGGGCATGCGCTTGTCGATGCTGCTGCCGATCGATTTTGCCGAAGAGGCCAAGGCCGTGGCCGACCGTGGCGCCGTCAGGAACTTCTCGCCGCCGCCGGCCAACGCGTATTACCTGACAACCTCGGATGCCGCGCGCAGCAGCCGCGCGCAGCTGTTCCCGCCGGCCGGGACGCTGGCGCAGCGCAAGCTGACGGTCAAACAGCTGAAAGCCGACAGCCTCGAAGGCGCGCAGGACATCATGATCTACCAGACCGGCATCGCCAGGGTGGACAAGCTCGAAACGCTGCGCTTCCTGCCTGGTGCGCTGGCCGATCACCTGACGTCGTTTGGCGGCGATCTGCGTGGCAGTACGCAGATGAGCAGCCAGCGCTGGCTGGAAGCGGGCGCGACGGCCAGCTATGGCACCGTCAGCGAGCCGTGCAGCTACTGGCAGAAGTTTCCCCATCCCGGCCTGCTGTTGCGCAGCTACCTGGCCGGCAACACCGCCCTTGAAGCGTACTGGGGCAGCGTGATGTGGCCGGCGCAAGGCTTGTTTATCGGCGACCCGCTGGCGGCGCCGTACGCCAATTTCCGGCGCTGATGCATTTTTCCTGGTCGAAAAAAAAGGCTCTTGCGAGCCTTTTTGCTTATGCTTTGGCAGCTTTGCGCTTGCGCGCCAGCGCCACCAGTCCCAGGCCCACCAGCAGCATGGCGTAGGTTTCCGGCTCGGGCACGGCCGGCACGTTCGGCGTGACCGGCAACAGGTTGTTGGTGGTGGTGTTCAGGCCGCCGCCCGAGCCGCCGCTGCCCACACCGCTGCCCTGGGGAGCGCTGTCCGACAGCGAGGCCGACGTCGTCAAAGGCGCTTCGCTGTCGCCGCTGTTGCTGCGCAGCGCTGTGCGGCCAGCGGCACCTGGCAGGCCGTAGCTGCGCGCGTCGTCCAGCGGTTCGAATTGCTCGTTGGCGACAAAGTCACGGGTAGCAAAACGATAGCTGTTGTCGTTGGCGCTGCTGGGCCAGTGGTTTTCAATGGTCGGGTTGCCGCCGGCGCCCGGCTTGGTGGCCAGGCGGTGGGTGCCGTCGCCCGATTGAAACGTGCGCAATTCCTGGTCAGACACTGGCGTACTGAATTCCGGTGTCTGGCCGACGCCGTCGTTGGCGCGCACATCGATGCCGATAAAACCGTTGGCCAGGCTGCAGGCGCTGTAGGTGCCGTCCATATTGGCTTCTTTCGCTTCGCCATTGGCGTTGGCGGTGCTGGCCAGGCAACTTTTTTGCTGGTCGCGCGGCTGCGGCGCAGTTTGCGCTTGCGCGCTGCCGGCAAACAACAGCGTTGCAAGCAGCAGGGAAATGGTAGCAGGTGCGGAAACAGATTTAAACATGATCGCTCTCTTAAGAAGCAGGTGCGCGGTGCGTAGACGCACGCGTGAAGCGCATATTGCAGCCTTCCGTTACTGCGACCGTTGTGTGCGGTAACAAAATGCTTTTCAAGGTCAGGCGTGGATAAGGCCTGTACCCAGGTAGTCTTGCTGGTGGTTTTGCTGTTGCTCTTGTCAGTAACAAAACTTATTTGTAGGAAATATATCATATTTCGGCCAGTAACGCTCAGGCCGCTGTCAGAAAATTCGAGACTGTTGCGTGCATGCTGCTTACTGTCGCCGTCCAATGTGCCGGTGGGCAGGCGCACGTCCTGCACGTCCGCGCGTTGCTTCATTCTATGTTGCTGAGTTCGGTTGCAATAACCATTTTCTCATTGCAACTACTCGACATAGGCAAGTGTTTCACGCCGAAATTTTATTTCAATAATTGAAACTCAGATAAAATAATTGCAACGAATTGCGGTATGATTATGCTACCATTTCCTTCAGTACTATTGGTACTCCTGGTGGCCTGCAATACGGCAGCCATCACTCACTTCGAAGGAATAAGCTATGAAAATGAAATTTATTGCGGCCGGTGTCGTGATGGCGGCCGCATCGTTCAGCGCCTCGGCGACCGATCATCTGTTGGGTATCCTCGATCCGACCGGTTCCGATACGCTGTCCGATGTTTCGCAGAAGTTCGCACAGGTCGGCTTCGCCATCAATGACAGCTGGTTTTTCCAGTTGCTGACGCCATCGGCGACTTCCTTTGGCGCGCAGCAGACGTTCTCGGTCGACCTGAACGCCATCACCGGCTTTGCCGGCACCTTGTACAGCGAGGATGGCAAGGTCAATTATGGCTCGTTCAACAGCATAATTGGCGCCAAGACGCAGGAGCTGAGCTGGGGCGGGCCACTGGCGGCCGGCACTTACCGGGTCGATATTGTCGGTGATACTGTTGCCCGCAATACGCAGTACACGGCAACAGTGGCAGCCCTCCCGGTGCCTGAGCCGGAGACTTATGCCATGTTGCTGGGTGGTTTGGCATTAGTCGGCTTTGCCGCGCGTCGCCGCATCAAGGGCGCTGTCTGATTTTTTTGCTTTAATAAAAGCGGCAAGGCGAAAAATGGCGGGCCAGAGACGCGAGGCTGAGAAAATGCCGATGGCCGTGGTGTTGTCGGGTTACGCCCTGCGGGCTAACCCGACCTACGCCTTGCCCTCGACATTTTTCAGCCTCGCTTGGCCCGGTGCTCCTGTGCCGGCGGCAGGAGTGTTGTCACCTTTACTGTTGGGCTTGTCGAGCAGGAACGCTAACTTGGCGGCATCGTCGCCTGGCGGTTATATTGCGAACAGCCTGATCATCTGCTCAGGCGCTGCGCTTGAAGTCGCGGAAGCGAAAACCGGCTACTAGCAGGACGCCAAAATAAGTTACT
Organism: Janthinobacterium aquaticum; assembly: GCF_009208565.1. Classification (GTDB taxonomy): domain Bacteria; phylum Pseudomonadota; class Gammaproteobacteria; order Burkholderiales; family Burkholderiaceae_D; genus Janthinobacterium. Next base: position 182,111 of record NZ_WFLK01000012.1, read on the forward strand.
GCGCAGGCGCAGATCAGCAGGCCCAGCGCGCCGGCGCGCAGCAGCGGGTGCGCCTGCATGGCAATCCAGTCGATGCGTGCGGCGCCATAGGCGGCCACGCCACCCATCACGGCCAGCGCCGGCAACAGGCGCAGGAAAAACGTCAGCCAGCCAGGCTTGGGCTGGTAAATGCCGCGTTTGCGCAGGCCCCAGTAGAGGAAGCTGGCGTTCAGACAGGCGCCCAGGCCGATCGACAGTGCCAGGCCGGCCACGGCAATATAGGGCACGAAAATCAGATTCATCAATTGCGTGGCAATCAGCACGCCGATGGCAATCTTGACGGGCGTGCGGATATCCTGGCGTGCATAGAACGCCGGCGCCAGCGTCTTGACCAGGATAATGCCGATCAGGCCCAGGCTGTAGGCCACCAGCGGTTCGGTCGACATGGTCACCGCTTCGGCAGAAAATTTACCGTAATGGAAGAGGGTGGCGATCAGCGGCGTGGCCAGCGTGGCCATGCCCACCGCCGCAGGCAGGGCCAGCAGGAAGGTCAAGCGCAGGCCCCAGTCGAGCAGTGATGAATATTCGGTCTTGTCGCCATCGACATTGGCCTTCGACAGGCTGGGCAGCAAGATCGTACCCAATGCCACGCCCAGCATGGCGGTGGGGAACTCCATCAAGCGGTCCGCATACGACAGCCAGGAAATGCTGCCCTCGGCCAGGCGCGAGGCGATGCTGGTATTGATCATCAGGCTGATCTGTGCGGCCGAGACGGCAAACACGGCCGGCCCCATTTTTTTCAGCACGCGCCGCACGCCGGCGTCTTTCAGGCCGCTGGCCGGATTGATCGACAGGCGCGGCAGCATGCCGACCTTGATCAGCGCCGGCACCTGGATCGCCACCTGCAGCACGCCGCCCACGAAGACCGCGATGGCCATGGCGTAGATCGGCTGCTGCAGATGCTGGGCCAGAAACAACGATGCCACAATAAACGACAGGTTCAGCAGCACTGGCGTGAAGGCGGGAATCTTGAATTCACGCCAGGTATTGAGCACGCCGCCGGCCAGCGCCACGAAAGACATAAAGCATATATAAGGGAACATCAGCCGCGTCATCCAGACAGCGGCATCAAAGGCGCCCGGGTCCTTCTCGAGGCCGGTGGCGATCGCGTAGACAAACCACGGCGCGCCGACGATGCCCACCAGCGACACGATCAGCGTGGCCCACACCAGCGTGGTGGCGACATGGTCGACCAGTTGCTTGCTGGCCGCTTCGCCCTGTTGGTTTTTGTATTCCGACAAGATGGGCACGAAAGCCTGCGAAAACGCGCCTTCGGCAAACAGGCGGCGCAGCAGGTTGGGGATGCGGAAGGCCACGATAAAGGCGTCGGTGTAGGCGCCGGCGCCAAAGGCGCGCGCGAACAGGCTCTCGCGCAACAAACCGGTGATTCGGGACAGCATGGTCATGCTGGATATGGCGGCGAGGGTGCGGAGCAGGTTCATGGGGGCAGATTATAGCCGGGCACAGGGTGCACAAACGGTTAAAATCCGGTAATAATTATGTTTCTGAGTACGCCGAAAACGCGGCTGGCAGCCCTGTTTTTGCGTGCTTTGGCGTCGACACTGTTTTTTTTGAATTGCCCTCGCTTGAAAATATCGTTATAATCGAAGGCTGTACAGAATTCTGTTACGCAGACACTAATGTTTGACAGGCACTGGTTTGGCACACATGGTTCGGCAGACGCACAGAACGCACCGGTTGGCAAACACTAATGTTTGCAAACGCACTTTGACCCTGTTTTAGGAAATTCCATGGCAAATACCGCACAAGCGCGCAAACGCGCTCGTCAAGCAGTTAAGCAAAACGCACACAATTCGTCCCAACGTTCGACCCTGCGCACGGCTATCAAAGCTGCTCGCAAGGCGATCCTGGGTGGCGACAAAGCAGCTGCTGCTGCGATCTTCCAGGCATCCGTGTCGACCATCGACCGTATCGCTGACAAAAAGATCATCCACAAAAACAAGGCAGCTCGCCACAAGAGCCGTCTGGCAGCTGCCCTGAAAGCACTGTCCGCTTAATTCACGCCAGGCCGGCCTTCGCGCCAGCCTTTGCTTGAACAGCAAAAACCCGCAGACTTGTTCTGGCGGGTTTTTCTCGTTTTGGCTGCGCGGCCCACAGTCAGGGCGGCAGCTTTCCTACCACCATCCCCGGTCTGACCTGGTGCGTGCGAAACCAGCCCTGCTGCATTTCCAGCGCGTAGCGCGCCGGCATGCCGCGCGTGGAGCAGTGGCTGTCATAGGTATGCGGCTGCATGTCTTCGATATTGATGATGCGCCCGCCGGCGTCGAGAAACGCCACCGACAGCGGCAGTGCGGTATTTTTCATCCACATGCATTGCGGCGCGCTGCGGTCGAACACAAACAGCATGCCGACGTGGTGCTCGATTTTCTCGCGGTACATCAGGCCCTGTTCGCGCTGCTCTTCTGTTGCCGCCACTTCGGCTTGTATAAGCTGGTTGCCGAGCGTCAGTTGCACGCTTTTTAACGGACCATTCTGGGCCTGCGCCAGGATGGCCAATGTCGCCATGGCCATGCAGAGCGTGCTACGGATAAATAAATATTTCATGAGCCCGGCGTTCGCGATGGAAGCGGCGATTAAGCCATGCTGGCTGGCAGGGCGTCAAGACGGGGCAGCGGCCGTCAGGTTTTTGCAACAGCCGGCCTCGCTTCAGCGTTTGCCGACGGCCTCGGTCGGTACCTCGCACCATTCGCCCGGCATCAAGGGATGGCTGGCCAGTGAAAACGGGCCGATGGCGCTGCGCACCAGGCGCAGCGTGGGCAGGCCGACGGCGGCCGTCATGCGCCGCACCTGGCGGTTTTTTCCCTCTTTCAAGGTGATCGCCAGCCAGGACGTTGGCTGATCAAGGCGCGCGCGGATCGGCGGGTTGCGCGGCCACAGCCATTGCGGCTCGGCAATCTGTATCGCCTTGCACGGCTGGGTGACGAAGTCGCCCAGATCGAGCGGCGCCTGCAGCCTGGTCAGGCTGGCCGCATCGGGCACGCCTTCGACCTGCACCAGATAGGTCTTGGCCTCTTTGCGGTCGGGGTGGCTGATGTCGTGCTGCAGGCGGCCGTCGTCGGTCAGCAACAGCAGCCCTTCGCTGTCGGCGTCGAGCCGGCCGGCCGGATAGATGCCGGGAATGCTCAGGTGGTCGGCCAGCGTGGCGCGGCCTTCCTGTGGTGAGAACTGGCACAGGACCTGGAATGGTTTATTGAATAATATCAGTGGCATGGCGCTGTATCGTGATGGGTCGTGATGGGTCGTGATGGGTCGGAAGTGTCGTGATGGCCGGGTTTTACGGCAGTCGTGACGCCATGATTGGCGTCATGTTACATAGTGGTGCATAATATGATGCATCTTATGTCTTATACAAGACTAGCTGGCTTCCCTGCGCCTTCATGGTGCAAGGTGCAGTCTGCGCAGTTCTGTAGTGACTTGCCCGCTCGTCCCACCCGGAGATTTTGATGTATCAACATATCACAGTACCTGCTGACGGCCAAAAAATCACCGTCAACGCCGACTTTACGCTCAACGTGCCCGACCATCCGGTAATTCCCTTTATCGAAGGTGACGGCACCGGCATCGATGTAACGCCGGTCATGCGCAGGGTGATCGACGCGGCGGTAGAAAAAGCTTACGGCGGCGCGCGCCAGATCAGCTGGATGGAAATCTATGCCGGCGAGAAAGCCACCCGCCTGTATGGCGCCGATACCTGGCTGCCTCAGGAGACGCTCGACGCGCTGCGCGACTACCTGGTGGCCATCAAGGGGCCGTTGACAACGCCGGTCGGCGGCGGTATCCGTTCGCTCAACGTGGCGCTGCGCCAGCAGCTCGACCTGTATGTCTGCCTGCGCCCGGTGCGCTATTTCCCGGGCGTGCCGTCGCCGCTGCGCGAGCCGGAAAAAACCTCGATGGTGATTTTCCGCGAGAACTCGGAAGACATCTATGCCGGCATCGAATATGCGCAAGGCTCGGAAGGCGTGAAAAAACTGATTCATTTCCTGTCGACCGAGCTGGGCGCGAGCAATATCCGTTTCCCTGAAACCTCGGCGCTGGGCATCAAGCCGGTTTCCATCGAAGGAACGCAGCGCCTGGTGCGCAAGGCAATCCAGTATGCGCTCGACCATGACAAGCCATCGGTGACGATTGTTCACAAAGGCAATATCATGAAGTACACCGAAGGCGGTTTTCGCGACTGGGGCTATGCGCTGGCGCAACAGGAATTCGGCGCCGAACTGATCGATGGCGGCCCGTGGTGCAAGATCAAAAACCCGCGCACCGGCCGCGACCTGCTGATCAAGGATTCGATTGCCGACGCCTTTTTGCAACAGATCCTGCTGCGTCCGGCCGAGTACAGCGTGATTGCCACTCTGAACCTCAATGGCGACTATATGTCCGACGCGCTGGCGGCGCAGGTCGGCGGCATCGGCATCGCACCGGGCGCCAATCTGTCCGACTCGGTGGCGCTGTTCGAAGCCACGCATGGCACCTCGCCCAAGTATGCAGGCAAGGACCTGGTCAATCCCGGTTCATTGATCCTGTCGGCCGAAATGATGCTGCGCCATATGGGCTGGACGGAAGCGGCCGACCTGGTTATTGCGGCCATGCAGAAGGCCATTGCCAGCAAGCGCGTGACCTATGATTTTGCGCGCCTGATGGAAGACGCCACGCAGGTGTCGTGCTCGGGCTTTGGCACCGTGATGATCGAACAGATGGAATAGGGCAGAGCGGGGATAAAAAAACCCCGCTCCGTGGAGCGGGGTCTTTAAGCATCTGAGGGCGGGGGATGCTTAAACGCCTTGGATGTTGGAAGCTTGCTTGCCTTTAGGGCCTTGCGTGACTTCGAATTGAACTTTTTGACCTTCTTTGAGGGTCTTGAAACCGTTCATATTGATTGCGGAGAAGTGAGCAAACAAATCTTCGCCGCCGTCATCTGGGGTGATGAAGCCAAAACCTTTGGAATCATTGAACCACTTAACTGTACCTGTTGCCATAAAAAGAACTTTCAAAATTAAAACAAATCACACGAGCCATAAAAGCAAGAAGCTTCTTGCCCCCTCCTCACGTCTCACTTCTTATCAAGCTGTACATTACTGCAACAGTCGATACAGCATTGTTGGCGGAATAAATATTGAAGTCAAGCGCTTTTCCATTGATCTTGCCAAATTCTTCACAGCGACCAAAAAAGCAACTCTTGATTTCGGCAAGAAGGGCGCCATCTGCGCAGGACTGAGAAAACGCGTAAGATTGAAAACAATTGAAAGGCGCAGATAATGCGCATGACAACCACTGTGAAAGCATTAGAATAAGCGTATGGCAACCAAGCACGACTCAGATACCGTACTGGAGCGGCAAGTCCTCAAGCCGCCGCCGCTCTACCAGGTAGCCTTGCTCAACGACGACTACACCCCGATGGAATTCGTGGTGGCCATTATCGAAGAGTATTTCAACAAGGACCGTGAAACGGCAACGCAAATCATGCTCAGTGTTCATCGCTACGGCAAAGGAGTGTGCGGCGTGTTCTCTAAAGATATAGCGTGTACCAAAGTGGAGTTTGTATTAACGCATGCGCGCAAGGCAGGCCATCCCCTGCAGTGCGTGATGGAGGAAGTATGATTGCGCAGGAATTGGAAGTAAGTTTGCACATGGCGTTTGTCGAAGCTCGGCAGGCACGGCACGAATTCATCACGGTTGAGCATCTACTGCTGGCACTGCTGGACAACCCCTCGGCTGCCGAGGTGTTGCGTGCCTGCGCGGTCAATATTGAAGACCTGCGCAAGACCCTCACCAACTTCATCGGCGATAACACGCCGACCGTGTCTGGCACGGGCGAAGTCGATACCCAGCCAACGCTCGGTTTCCAGCGCGTGATCCAGCGCGCCATCATGCATGTGCAGTCGGCATCGAATGGCAAGAAGGAAGTCACCGGCGCCAATGTGCTGGTGGCCATTTTTGGCGAAAAAGACTCGCATGCCGTGTACTACCTGCACCAGCAGGGCGTGACGCGCCTGGACGTGGTCAACTTCATCTCGCACGGTGTTCGCAAGGATCAGTCGGCCGAAGCGGCCAAGGCCTCCGAGGGCGTGGAAGAAGCGCCGGCCGACGGCCAGCCAAAGGAAAGCCCGCTCGACCAGTTTACGCAAAACCTGAACAAGGCTGCTGCCGATGGCCGCATTGATCCGCTGATCGGGCGCGAAGACGAAGTCGACCGCGTGATCCAGATCCTGTGCCGTCGCCGCAAGAACAATCCGCTGCTGGTCGGCGAAGCCGGCGTGGGCAAGACCGCCATTGCAGAAGGCCTGGCCTGGCGCATCACGCAGGGCGATGTGCCCGAAGTGCTGCAAAACGCGGTGGTGTTTTCGCTCGATATGGGCGCTTTGCTGGCCGGTACCAAGTACCGCGGCGACTTCGAGCAGCGCTTGAAAGCGGTGCTCAAACAGCTCAAGGACAATCCGCATGGCATCTTGTTCATCGACGAGATCCACACCATTATCGGCGCCGGTTCGGCGTCGGGCGGCACGCTGGACGCATCGAACCTGCTGAAGCCGGCCCTGGCCAATGGCCAGCTCAAATGCATCGGTGCGACCACCTTCACGGAGTACCGCGGCGTGTTTGAAAAAGACCACGCCCTGTCGCGCCGCTTCCAGAAGGTCGACGTCAACGAGCCGACCGTCGAGCAGACGGTGCAGATCCTGCGCGGCCTGAAGTCGCGCTTCGAAGAGCACCATGGCGTCAAGTATTCGGCGCTGGCACTGTCGACGGCGGCCGAGCTGGCGGCGCGCTTCATCAACGACCGCCATCTGCCCGACAAGGCCATCGATGTGATCGATGAAGCCGGTGCAGCGCAGCGCATTTTGCCGAAGTCCAAGCAGAAAAAGACTATCGGCAAGACCGAGATCGAAGACATTATCGCCAAGATCGCGCGCATTCCGCCGCAAACCGTGAATCAGGACGACCGCAGCAAGCTGCAGACCATCGACCGCGACCTGCGCAATGTGGTGTTCGGCCAGGACCCTGCCATCGATGCGCTGGCCTCGGCCATCAAGATGGCGCGCGCCGGCCTGGGCAAGGCGGACAAGCCGATCGGCTCGTTCCTGTTCTCCGGTCCGACCGGCGTCGGCAAGACCGAGGTGGCCAAGCAACTGGCGTTTATCCTCGGCATCGAGCTGATCCGTTTCGACATGTCGGAATACATGGAGCGCCATGCGGTCAGCCGTCTGATCGGTGCGCCACCGGGCTATGTCGGTTTCGACCAGGGCGGTTTGCTGACCGAGGCCATTACCAAGAAGCCGCATGCGGTGCTGCTGCTCGATGAAATTGAAAAAGCCCATCCGGACATTTTCAATATCCTGCTGCAGGTGATGGACCATGGCACGCTGACCGACAATAACGGCCGCAAAGCCGATTTCCGCAACGTGATCATTATCATGACCACCAATGCGGGTGCGGAAAGCCTGCAGAAAGCATCGATCGGCTTTACCAGCTCGAAGCAGGCCGGCGACGAAATGGGCGATATCAAGCGCATGTTTACGCCGGAGTTCCGTAACCGTATCGACGCCACCATCAGCTTCCGCGCGCTGGACCAGGAAATCATCCTGCGCGTGGTCGACAAGTTCCTGATGCAGCTGGAAGAGCAGCTGCACGAGAAAAAGGTCGAAGCGGTGTTTACCGAGAAGCTGCGCGGTTTCCTGGGCAAGAAGGGCTTCGATCCGCTGATGGGTGCGCGGCCGATGGCGCGATTGATCCAGGACATGATCCGCAAGGCGCTGGCCGACGAACTGCTGTTCGGTCGCCTGGTCTCCGGCGGCAAGGTCACGGTCGACCTCGACGACAAGGACCAGGTCGTGCTGGAGTTCCCGGAACCGCCCGATGCGGCGCCAACGGCGGCACCGGAGACGGTCGAAGTCGAGTAAGGTTGCCAACTTCAAAAAACCCGCCCATGCAAATGGCGCGGGTTTTTTTACATCCATTTGTGTCATAAAGAAGGTTTTCTTTGGTCATAGTTATGCCAGAATTGCTTTCCGGTATCGACATGATGTCCGTGCCCCTGAACGTTCTCTGGATGCCCATGAAAATATCCCATCGCCTTTCCTTGCTACTGTTGTCGGCCGGCCTGCTCGGCAGCGCCTGCGCCCAGGCCGCTTCTGCGGTTTCTGCATCCTCCAGTTATTTCCGCTTTCCTGCCGTGCGCGGCGATACCGTAGTGTTTACCGCCGAAGGCGATTTATGGAAAAGCAGCGTGCGCGGTGGCCCGGCGCAGCGCCTCACCACCCATCCCGGCTATGAAACCAATGCCGCCATCTCGCGCGACGGCCAGTGGGTGGCGTTTTCCGCATCCTACGAGGGTGCGCAGGATGCCTATGTAATGCCGCTGGCCGGCGGCCTGCCGCGTCGCATCACCTATGACAACGGCGGCGTGCTGGTGCTGGGCTGGACGGCGCAGGGCGAAGTGCTGGTCAGCACGCAAAACACCGATGGCCCGGCTTCGCGCCGCATCGTGGCGGCGGTCGATCCGCTCAAGCTGACGCGGCGTGTCTTTCCGGTGGCCGACGCCAATGACGCCGTGCTCGACGACGCCGGCACCACGCTGTACTTCACGCGCTTCGGCCTGGCCATGACCAACGACAATGTGCGCAACTACCGTGGCGGTGCGCATGCACAGCTGTGGCGCTTTGCGCTCGACGGCAAGAGCGAGGCGCAGCCCATGCACACTGACGCAGCCGTGCGCGATGGCAACAACAAGCGCCCGATGTGGTGGCAGGGCCGCGTCTATTACATCAGCGACGAGAGCGGCAGCGACAATCTGTGGAGCATGCTGCCGGACGGCTCGGACCGCCGCGCCCTGACCCGCCATGTGCAGTGGGATGTGAGGAATGCCCAGCTCGGTGACGGCAAAATCGTCTACCAGCTCGGTGCCGACCTGCATCTGCTGGACCTGGCCGCGCCGGCTGCTGGCGCCGTTGCCACGCAATCCCAGCCGTTGCCGATCAGCCTGCTATCGGACTTCGATCAGCAGCGTGCGCGCCAGATCCGCTCGCCGCTCGACACCCTGTCCAACGTGCAGATTTCCGGCAAGGACGAACGCATTATTTTGACCGCGCGTGGGCGCGTCAGCATTGCCGGCACCGGCAGCTTGCGCCGCGTCGATATCGCCATTCCCGAAGGCGCGCGCGCCCGCGATGCGGTGTTTTCCAGCGATGAAAAACACGTGTTTGCCATCGTCGACACCAGCGGCGAAAACGAAATCTGGCAGTACCCGGCCGACGGTTCTGGGCCGGGCGTGCGCCTGACCAATAACGGCGACAGCCACCGCTGGAAGCTGTATCCATCACCCGATGGGCGCTATCTGGCGCATAGCGACAAAAAAGGCCGTTTCTGGCTGCTCGACCTGGCCAGCAAGGCCAATACCTTGATCGACGACGCCGGCAAGGCCGGCGTGGACAAGCACGACGAAGTGCAATGGTCGCCCGACAGCCGCAACCTGGCTTTGGTGCGCGTGGCCAGCAACGAACAGCGCGAGCAGATCGGCCTGTACAACCTGGCGGCAAAACAGCTGCATTTTGTCACCAGTGACCGCTACACGTCGGGTTCGCCCATGTTTTCTCCGGACGGGCGCTGGCTGTACTTCCTGTCGGCGCGCAATTTCCAGCTGTCCAACGGCTCGCCCTGGGGCGACCGCAATATGGGCCCGGTCTTTGACAAGCGCGTGGGCGTGTATGCGCTGGCGCTGCAGCCTGGCAACCGCTTTCCGTTCCAGGCCGACGACGAATTGAGCCGCCCGGGCGTCAAGCCAGCCGAAACCGACGATGAAAAGGCGGCCGAACTGGCGGCGGAAAAGGTCGTCGACAAGAAGGTTGCCAAAAGCGCCGTGAAGAAAGCGCCGGCCGTGCTGCCTGCCATCGTCACCGAAGGGCTGGCCGCGCGCCTGTACGAGGTGCCGCTGGCCGCCGGCAATTATCAGGCGCTGGCGGTGGACGACAAGCGTTTGTATTTCCTCGAGCGCGACAGTGGCGCCGAAGCCAAGTCCAGCCTGAAAACGCTGGCCATCGGCAATACCGGCAGCAAGCCCGAACTGCTGGTGGCCAATGTGCGCGAATTCGACCTGGCGCAGGACAAGAAGCATCTGTACTACCGCACGGCCAGCGAGAAGGGCGCCGGCGACATGCTGGTAATCGAGGCGGGCGCCAAGCTGCCCTCCGACCTGGCGAAGGCCAGGGTGAAAGTCGAGGACTGGACTTTTGTGTCGAACCCGCGCCTGGAATGGCAGCAGATGTTCAACGACGCCTGGCGCTTGCACCGCGACTTTCTGTATGACGCCAAGATGCGCGGGGTGGACTGGAACGCGGCGCGCGCCAAATATGCGCCGCTGGTCGAACGCGTGACCGACCGCGCCGAACTCAATGATTTGCTGGGCATGATGGTGGCCGAAGTCGGCGCGCTGCATTCGCAGATCCGCCCCGGCGAATTGCGCCGCACCGAGCAGGAAGGTGCGCCGTCAGGCCTGGGGGCGGTGCTGGTGCGCACCGGCGAAGGCTACCAGGTCGAGCATATCTACCGCAGCGAACCGGAGCTTCCGTCCGAGCGCGCGCCGCTGTCGCGCCCCGAGGTGGATGTGAAAGAGGGCGATGTGATTACCGCCGTCAACGGCAAGGACGTATTGCAGGCGCGCGACATTGCCGACCTGCTGTTGAACCAGGCCGACAAGCAGGTACTGCTGCAGGTCAAACGCGGCAAGGCGGCGCCGCGTGCCATGATCGTCACACCGGTCAATATGGCCAGACAGACGGCGCTGCGCTATGGCGACTGGGAACTGAGCCGCGCCGAACAGGTGGCCGCCAGCTCGCAGGGCCGCATCGGCTACCTGCATCTGCGCGCGATGGGCGCACGCGATATCGCCTCGTTTGCGCGCGACTTTTACGCCAATATCAACCGCGAAGGGCTGATTATCGACGTGCGGCGCAATAACGGCGGCAATATCGACAGCTGGATCATTGAAAAGCTGCTGCGCAAGGCCTGGGCCTTCTGGGCGCCGCCCGGTGTGCAGCCGTCGTCGAACATGCAAAACACCTTCCGCGGCCACCTGGTGGTGCTGGTCGACGAGCTGACCTATTCGGACGGCGAGACTTTTGCTGCCGGCATCAAGGCGCTGGGCCTGGCGCCGCTGGTGGGCAAGCGCACCGCCGGCGCCGGCGTCTGGCTCAGCGACAATACGCGCCTGCTCGATAACGGCATGGCGCGCGTGGCAGAAAACGGCCAGTTCGGCGTCGACGGCCAGTGGCTGATCGAAGGCGTGGGCGTGGTGCCGGATGTGGAAGTGGAAAATCCGCCGCACGCCACCTTCAATGGCGGCGACCGTCAGCTTGAAGTGGCGCTGGGCCTGCTGGACAAAAAGCTCAGGGAACAGCCGCTGCGCCAGTTCCGTCCGCAAGCCATACCGGCCCTGAAACCTGCAGGCAGCGCTACAGACAGTTCTCAGCCCTGAACTGCTGCGCCCGGCGGCGCGATACCTCGATCACCGTGTCGCCGGCCAGTTGCAGGCGCAAGCCATCGCCGTCGCCTGGCGCCACGCTGGCAATCTGCGCCAGGCTGACAATCTGGCGCCGGTTGGCGCGAAAGAACTGCGCCGGGTCGAGTTTCTCCTCCAGCTGGTTGAGCGAGCGCAGCATCAGGGCCTGCTCGGCGCCGAAATGCACGCGCGTGTAATTGCCTTCCGATTCAAACAGCGTAATGTCGGCCAGCGCCACAAACCAGCAGCGCTCGCCATCCCTGATAAAGATCTTGCGTGGTGGGGGTACAGGCTGCGCCGCCACCCGCGCGCCGGCACGCGCCAGCGCCTGCGCCAGGCGCACGCTTTGCACCGGTTTTTGCAGGTAGTCGAGTGCATTGACGGCAAACGCCTGCAGCGCGTACTGGTCGTAGGCGGTGCAGAAGATCACTTCGGGCGCCTGGTCAAGCGCGGCCAGCAGGTCAAAGCCGGAGCCGCCCGGCATCTGCACGTCGAGCAGCAGCAGGTCAAGCTGCAGCTGCGCGCACAGCTGCATTGCCTCGGCGGCGCTGGCCGCTTCGCCGACGATCTCGACCTCTTTATGGTTAGCGAGCAGACGGCGCAATTCGGCGCGCGCCAGGCGCTCGTCGTCGACGATCAGCACCCGCAAGACTTGATCGCTCATGACGGCTCCGGCAAAAACAGCTCGGCCCGCACCCAGCCATTGTGTTCGGCCAGCGACAGGCTGGCGGCAGGGCCGAGCGCCAGCTGCAATCGCTGGCGCGCATTGGCCAGGCCCAGTCCGGTTGACGCGGAGTTTGTGCGCAGCACGCCGCTATTGGCCACCGTGATCCGCACGCCGTCGGCCGCCCGCTGCGCGTTGAGCACGATGGTGCCGCCTTCAGGCTGCTGTTCGATGCCGTGGCGCACGGCGTTTTCCACCAGTGTCTGCAACGCCATTGGCGGTATCGGCGTGGCGCCCAGGCCGGACTTGATTTCAAAGCGCACTGTCAGGCGTGCTTCGAAGCGGATCGCTTCGATCTCCAGGTAGGCGCGCACGGCGCCCAGTTCATCGGCCAGCGCCACGGTGTCATGGCGACCGGCATTCAAGGCATGGCGCATCAGCGCGGCCAGCCGGTCGAGCGTGTCGGCGGCTGCCTGGCGGTCTTCAAACACCAGCGCACGTACGCTATTGAGGCTGTTGAAGAAAAAATGCGGATTGACCTGCGCCTGCAGTGCGCGCAGCTCGGCGTCCTTGGCCAGCACCTGCAGTCGCAATGTTTCGGCTTCCAGCCGGCTGGCGCGCCGCAGCGCGATGATCATTGCATACAGAATCGTCCACAGCAGAAAAATGCCGAACCACGAGACCATCGCCGACGGCAGCCACAGCCAGGACGTGACGGGACCGAACGGCTGCAGCAGCGCATAGCTGGCGCCGACCAGCAGGCTTTGCACCAGCGCGATCAGCAGCAGGCACGGCACGATGCGCTGCCAGGCAAACCTGCCGGCGATCCAGCCGCGCCGGCGCAGCAGGCGCCGCCAGGCTATCGAGAGCAGCAGGCCGGTGGCCGCGCCGCACCAGCTGACGCCAATAATGGCGGCGCTCAGCGGCGCACGGCTGAGGCTTGCCAGCGACAGCAGGGCTGCGCCGTTCCAGCCGGCCAGCTGGAAGATCCAGTACCAGTTCAGGCGGGCCAGCAGGGGCTTCGGTGGTGCGGTAGTGGGCATGCCTTATTTCAGAAAAGTGTCGATGCGCTCGAGCATCCAGTCACGCTCATCGTACATGATGAAGTGGCGCGCCGACTCGGCCAGGGCGATCTGCACGCCCGGCAACTGCTGGTACTGGGTGCGAAAGGTCTGCAGAATGGCGTCGCGCGTGGCGTAACCCTTGTAGGCGGCCCAGCTGCCCAGCACCAGCACCGGCGCCTTGATGCGCGCCACGTCCTGACGCAGGTCCTGGCCCATCATGCTGGTCATGGCGTCGGTGACCGTGCTGCGCGACGAGCGCTGGCCCCAGCTGGCAATGCGTGCGATATCGTCCGGTGCGCTGGCCATCGACGCTACGCTGCGCCGGGCGTTGGCGGCAAAGGTCGCGTCGTCCTGGGCCTGCATGGCGCTGCGCATTTGCGCGGCCATCTGCTGCAACTGCTCTGGCGTGATCGACGCCAGCTGGGTTGCACCGAGTGCCGGCAGCGCATCGACCACCACCAGTTTACCCACCTGCTGCGGATAATCGATGGCCAGCTTCAGGCCCAGAAAGCCGCCCAGGCTATGGCCGATGATTACCGGGCTGGCCATTTTCTGTTCGCTGATATAGGCAGCCAGCTGGCCTTCCACTTGCGCCAGCAGATCGCCCTCGACCGGTGCTGTGCCGGCAAAGCCGGCCAGCGTCAGCACATGGCACTGGCGACCGGTGCCGGGCGCGCACAGGTGGGCGGCCGTGTCGCGCCAGACTTCGCTAGACGACGCCAGGCCGGGGATCAGGACAATATGGCGGCCAGGCCCTTGATCCCTGGCCTGGCCGCTGACGGCGACCTCGAACGCAGGATGGACAGGGGCGGCGATGGCGATGGTGGGCATGGCCAGGCTGGCGGCGGCAAGCAGAAAGGCGGACAGGACAGTGCGGTACATGATGGTCTCCACGGTTGACAGGTGCTTATCGTAGTGGCGTCCAGATTATCGTGATAGCGCAAAATGACCAGTGGTTGCTGCAGCGGACAGGCGGTCAGTACCAGTCAGGCTGGTCCACGCACTGCTCGGGCAGATAAGTCAGGTACTGCACCATGCGCGGCGCATTGCCGTGGTTGGGGGTAGCGCAATGGGGCAGCGCCTGGTGCCAGATAATGAAGTCGCCGGCCTGGCCTTCGACGGCGACCGGCTCGAGCGTCTGGCTGGCCAGGTCGCGCGGATTCTGCCCGGGTGGCACCTGCGCCAGCCATGCTGCGTAGCGGTGCTGGAAGCCGGGCACGCAATGAAAAGCGCCATCGGTGGCTGCGCAGTCGGACAGGTACAGCAGGCCCTGCAGCTTGAATGGAATCGGCGGCTGCAGGCTGACGTCCCAATGCAGGGCGCTGCCCATGAAACCATGGCCGTCGATGACGGGTGGATTGAAACTGACCTTGTCGATCGTGGCAAAGATGGCGCTGCTGCCATACAACTGCTCGTAGGCGCTGCGGATGCGCGCGCCATGCCGGTTCGCCGCCAGCGCCGGATGATCGGAAAACTGCAGCATCATGCCGCGCTTGCCGGGATGCTCCTGGCACCATGAAGCCGGCTGGTCGGCGCTGGCACCCAGATAGTTCCAGATGGCCTGCTGTACCGCCTCGCACTGCGCGCGCGGCACGGCGCCGCGCAGCACCAGATAGCCATGTTGTTCCCAGAACTGCAGCTCTTCGCGCGACAGTGATTGCGCCTGTTCGCTGTCATCGGGCACCGGCAACTCACGCGTACGCGCTGCCAGCCACTGTTGGTAGCCTTCCAGCGATGGCCTTTGCTGCACCAGGAACACCAGTGCGTCCTCAAGCGAGATGCCGCGTCGGTAGAGCGCCTTGACTTCGCCGTGATACTGCTCGCGCAGGTCTTCCCCGGACGGCGCCGCAGGGGTAGTGCAGCGTTGCCAGAGGCGCTGCAAATAGGGCCAGTCATCGCTCGGTGCAGGCATGGGTGGTGGTGGAAAAGAGTGAAGGGACTAGGTGGCGCGCAAGCGACGCCACAGCGTGGTGCGGCTGACACCCAGGTAGTGCGCCGCCGCTTCGCGGCTGCCGCCAAAGCGCGCCAGTACCTCGGCCGCGCTTTCTTCCTGCTGCTGTTGCGCCTTCTCCGGCGGCGCTGCGGCAGTAACAGCCGCAGGCGCCGGGTCAGCAACAGCGGCAGCGGCCAGCTCCGGCGCCACGTCCAGCATAAACGCTGGCGTGAGCGCCTGCAGCGGTTCGGCCGCCAGGAACAGCGCCAGCCGCTCGGCCAGGTTGCGCAGTTCGCGCACGTTGCCGGGCCAGCCATGGCGCTGCAGCAGCGGCACGCAGGCCGCCAGCTCGGCGCGCAGGTTGGGCTGCGGCCGCGCGCCCAGCGCCGCCAGCGCATTTTTCAGCGACCATTCGGCCAACCCGGCAATGTCGCCGGCGCGTTCGCGCAGGGCCGGCAGGCGCAGGCGCAGCACGGCCAGACGATAAAACAGGTCGGCCCGGAAGCGTCCTTCGGCGATGCGCTGTTCGAGGTCGCAGTGGGTGGCGCTGATCACGCGTACGTGGATGGGAATCGGCCGCGTGCCGCCCACGCGCACCACTTCGCGCTCTTCGAGCACGCGCAGCAGGCGCGTTTGCAGCGCCAGCGGCATTTCGCCGATTTCATCGAGGAACAGCGTGCCGTGGTTGGCCGCTTCGAACAGGCCGGCGTGGCCGCCGCGGCGCGCGCCGGTAAATGCCCCGTCCTCATGGCCGAACAGTTCTGACTCCAGCAAGGACTCGGCAATCGCACCGCAGTTAATCGCCACAAAGGGCCGGTTGGCGCCCAGGCTGCGCGGGCTTTCGCGGTGGATCGCCTGCGCCACCAGTTCCTTGCCACTGCCCGTTTCCCCCTGGATCAGCACGGTGGCCGGCGAACGGCCATACAGCACCACCGACTGGCGCAGCGCTTCCATTGCCACCGATTCGCCGCGCAGGTCGTGCAGGCCATGCAGCGCGCGCGCCGGCTCCGAGGCTGGCGCGCGCCTGGCACGGCCTGCTTCGAGCTGGGTCAGGCGCGCCATTTCCAGCGCATCGTCAAAGGCGCGCCGGATCGCACTGGCCGAATAGACGAAGACGGCGGCCAGCCCCGCTTCTTCGGCCAGGTCGGTCACCAGGCCGGCACCTACCACCGCCTTGATGCCGGCCGCTTTCAGTTCATTGATCTGCGCCCGTGCATCTTCTTCGGTGGCGTAAGTACGCTGGACTACCTCGATGCCGAAGGTGGTGGCAAATTCGGCCAGTTCCGGCAGCGGATCCTGGTAAGTGACAACGGCTACCTGCGGCGCGATGCGCCGCGCGCGCGCCAGCGCCTGCATCACGTCATAGCCGCTGGCCTTGGCGATAATGACCGGCACCGCCAGCCGGCCTTTCAGGTAGGCGCCGTTCGAGCCAGCTGCAATCACGGCGTCGCAGCGCTCGGTGGCCATGCGTTCGCGGATATGGCGCACCGCGTCGTCAAAGCCCAGGTTGATCGGCTCGATGGTGGCCAGTTCGTCGTATTCGAGCGTGATGTCGCGGAACAGGTCGAACAGGCGCGAGACGGAAACGGTCCAGATAACGGGCTTGTCGCGTTGGTCGATTGGGGGCAGGGGAGCGCGGCGCATGCGGCGATTGTAGCTGATTTATCGCGTCATTTTTTCGCGCAAAAGCGATCAACCTGACGCTGGCGCGCTGGAGATGAAAAAACCGCCATAAACTGGTTTATGATCATGGCACGACTTCGCGCGCCTGCCGCGCCTAACTTTTTTGGTGTCCATGATTTGGTGTCCATGAACCGCGACCAGCTCCATTCCGATCCGCTTGCCGATGCCTTGCAACTGTTCCCGCTGCCCGCCTGCGCCTGCGACAGCGGCGGCGTGGTGGTGGCGGCCAATGCGGCGCTGGCACAGCTGCTGGGACATGACCTGCACGGCGCGGTGCTGCTCGACCATGTCAGCGTCGAAGAGCGCGCTGCCAGCAAAGCCATGCTCGATAGCGTACTCGATAGTGTGCCGGAGCCGGCGGGACGCGAGCGGCACTGGGACAGCAGCCTGCAGGGTGACGAGGGCGCCATCGCCGTGCAGGTCTGGGCCAAGCCGCATGGCAGCGACGGCGCGCTGCTGGTGTTTGCCGATATCCGCGTGCCGCAGCGCGAATTGCAGCTGCTGCGCAAGAGCCTGCTGGAGCAGCAGGCCATCCTCGATAACGCCTCGATCAGCATCCTGTTTACCCGCGAGCGCATCATTACGCGCTACAACCAGGGCTTTGCCGACATGTTCGGCTATGCCGGCGACGAGGCGCTGGGCCTGCCCGGGCGCGCGCTGTACGCCTCGCAGCATGCCTACGAGATGCTGGGCGCAGCGGCGTTTCCCTTCCTGTCGGTGGGCAAGCCGTTCCAGACCGAAGTGGAAATGCAGCGCCGCGACGGCAGCACGCTGTGGGCGCAGCTGATCGCCTACGTGATCAATCCCCAGGACCCGGCCAGCGGCACCATCTGGATCGTCGAGGATCGCTCGGAAGCCAAGCGCGCCGAAGAATCGTTGCGCAACGCGCTGCTGGAAAACCAGGCCATCCTCGACAGCGCCGTGCTGGGCATCTCGGTGGTCGAAGGCGGCTACAACCTGCGCGCCAACAGCAAGATGGAAGAGCTGTTTGACTACGGACCGGGCGAAGTGAACGGCCTGTCGGTGCGGGCGCTGTATCCGGACGTGGCGGCGTGGCGCGCGGCGCGCAACGAGACAGCGCGCGATTTCGAGGCCGGCCGCGTGCATATGTCGGAATACCAGCTGGTACGCAAGGACGGCAGCCGCTTCTGGGCGCGCCTGTCGGGCCGCCCGTTCGACTTGGCGCATGCGCATGGCCGCTCGGTCTGGCTGGTCGACGATGTGACGGCGCGCCGCGAGGCGGCCGAAGCGGTGCGCCTGGCGCGCGACGAGCTTGAATTGCGCGTGCTCGAGCGCACCGCCGAACTGGCCGGCGCCAACGCGCAGTTGCAGGACGAAATCGTCGAGCGGCGCCAGGCCGAAGCGCGCGTGCATCACATGGCCTACCACGACAACCTGACCGGCCTGCCCAACCGCGCGCTGCTGGCCGACCGGCTCGAGCGCGGCATGCTGGCCGCACAGCGCTCGGAGCGCAAGCTGGCCGTCATGTTCATTGATCTCGACCGCTTCAAGAACATCAACGATTCGCTCGGCCACATGACCGGCGACATGCTGCTCAAGGAGGTCGCCGGCCGCCTGTGCCGGGCGGTGCGCGTCAGCGACACGGTGGCGCGCCTGGGCGGTGACGAGTTCGTGGTGATCGCGCCGGGCATCCGCAATGCCGGCGAAGCGAGCCGGGTAGCCGAAAAGATCATCGATGCGCTGACGCCGGCGTTTCCGCTCGAAGGCCATGTGCTGCACATTACGCCGTCGATCGGCATCTGCGTCTATCCGGACGACGGCGTCGATGTCGATGCGCTGATGCGCCATGCCGACGCGGCCATGTATCACGCCAAGAACAGCGGACGCAATAACTACCAGTTTTTTACCCAGACCATGAACCAGGCGGCGGTGTTGCACTTCGACCTGGAAAGCAGCTTGCGCACGGCGCTGGCACAAGACCAGTTCGAGCTGTTCTACCAGCCGGTCATCGATATCGCCACGCGCCGGCTGCATGCGATGGAAGTGCTGCTGCGCTGGCGCCGTCCTGGCATCGGACTGGTGATGCCGGACCGCTTTATCCCCATCCTCGAGGAAAACGGCATGATCGTGCCGGTCGGCGAATGGGTGATGCGCAAGGCGTGCGAGCAGAGCATGGCCTGGCGGCGCGAAGGCCTGGTGCCGGTGCCGCTGGCGGTCAATCTGTCGCCGCGCCAGTTCATGCACAAGAAGCTGGTGGCGGTGATCGGCGCCATCGTCGAAGAGAGCGGCATCGACCCGGCCATGCTGGAATTCGAGATTACCGAAACGGCGCTGATGCAGCATGGCGAGCATACGCTGGAAATCCTGCGCCAGATCAACGCCATGGGACTGCGCCTGTCGATCGACGACTTCGGCACCGGTTACTCGAGCCTGGCCTACCTGAAGCGCTTTCCGGTCAAGAAAGTCAAGATCGACCGCGCCTTCGTCAAGGACCTCGAATCGAGCGCGGAAGACCGCGCCATCGTCTCGGCCATCATCGCGCTGGCCGACAGCCTGCAGTTGTCGACCGTGGCCGAAGGCGTGGAAACGGAGCAGCAGTTCTCATTGCTGCAGCAAAAGGGCTGCCACTACGCGCAGGGTTATCTGTTCTCGGCACCGGTGCCTGCTTCCAATGCGCGCATGCTGCTCGAGCGGGTCAGTCGATTGTCGCAATGACCGGCGCATGGTCGGACGGCTGCTCCCATTTGCGCGGCACGCGGTCGATGATGCAGGCGCTGCAGCGCGCCGCCAGGGCTTTCGACAGCAGGATATGATCGATGCGCAGGCCCTTGTTGAGGCGAAAGCCCAGCTGGCGGTAATCCCACCAGCTAAATGACTTGTCGGCCTGTTCGAACAGGCGGAAGGCGTCGGCCAGGCCAATGTCAAACAGACGTTGCAGCGCCGCGCGCTCCTTGTCCGATACCAGTACCTGGCCGGCCCACGCGACCGGATCATGCACATCGCGGTCATCCGGCGCGATATTGTAGTCGCCCACCACCGCCAGTTGCGCATGCTGCTGCGCTTCGCCGGCCAGCCAGTCGTGCAGCGCGGCCAGCCAGGCCAGCTTGTATTCGTATTTGTCCGAGTCCACGCTCTGGCCATTGGGCACATAGGCGCACACCACGCGCACGCCGCCGATGGTGGCGGCCAGGATGCGCTGCTGTGGGTCTTCATACAGCGGATTGTTCTTGATGACATCCTCGATCGGCAGCTTCGACAGGATGGCCACGCCGTTATAGGTTTTCTGGCCGCTGAACACGACCTGGTAGCCGGCCGCTTCGATCTCGGCAACCGGGAACTTGTCGTCGGTCAGCTTGGTTTCCTGCAAGCACAATATGTCGACCGGGTTGTCGGCCAGCCATTGCAGTACCTGGGGCAGGCGTACTTTGAGCGAATTGACGTTCCAGGTGGCGAGTTTCATGACGATAAATCCTTGTTTGTTTATACAGCGAATTGAGCAAGTTCAAGTCCGAATCTTAGCGCATGGCCGGCGACGACGTACCTGCGGATTCCACGAACGTGGTTTTATTTGCCCAAAGGGAAGTAATGTATAAAAAAAGTATATATTTTTCACCAATCGTCGCGCCTTGTTAATATGTTTTTGTGTATGATGAATTTATCCTTGGTACAAGGGGCGCGAAATACGGGGCTGGCGGCCTGTGGGCAGGCCGGTTGCTGCGATAAAGATGAAACTTTCTCGCTGAAGCGCGAAAAAAAATACTAAAATGACGCAATGTAACAATTGTGTCACACAGTTTTGTTACAGCCAGGGATTAAGCAAACAGGAATACTGCCGTGTACGGCGTATTTCGGATTACTGACCAGCCAGAGCGCAGCATTGCTGCCATGGCGGCGCCAGACTTGTTATGTAGAATGCATTGTTATCTGTGGAGATTGTTTTTTAGCATCAATAAATGCTACCATAGAGAAATGTTGCAGTTTTAATAGTGAGACTTGCGCGTAGCATATCAAAGGAAGAAAATGCGAACTGCATTTGAAGCGTGGGCGCAGCGTGACGGCCACATTGTGCGGCGTAGGGAAGACAAGCCGGAAGAGTATCTGATTTTTGAAACCCAGCGTCGCTGGGTAATCTGGCAGGCTGCCTTGACACATGGCAAGCCTGCTGCCAAGCCGCGCATGACCGCTGCGCAAAAAGCAGCCAAAGCCGAGGCCGAGCGCGCCGCGCAGATGTCGTTGGAAGAGGCGGCCGTGCGCAACAAGGTGCTCAACGAAGTGCTTGACGCCTTTAACGGCGCCGATGGCGCAGCCGGCATGGAAGGCATACTGAAAGTCATCCAGGGGCTGAAGCTGAAGCAAAAAAGCCTGGCTGACGAAACGAGCGAACAATCGAAGGCCTGAGGGAGCGACGATGCGTTACCGTCATTACAAAGGCGGCATTTACGAACTGGTGTGCGAAGCCACGCTGGAAGCGGATCTGACGCCAATGATCGTCTACCGCGCTGCGGACGGCTCGATCTGGACCCGGCCGAAAGACGTGTTCTTTCAGCTGATCGAGGTCGATGGCGTCATGGTGCAGCGCTTCGCCCCCATTAATTAATTCATGATCAATCCATGCAGGCCGTGCCTGCATGTGTCCGGGAACTGCTTATGACTAGCATGCGTCAATTGTGCGCCGGCGTCTTGCTGCTGGGCGCGGCCTGCGTTGCGGCCCAGGCCGAAACCGTCGGCTCGGTCGACACCGTTTTCAAGCTGATCGGCCCCGATCACAAGATCGTGGTGGAAGCTTACGATGATCCGCGCGTGCCAGGCGTGAGCTGCTACCTGTCGCGCGCCAAGACCGGCGGCATCAAGGGCGCTGTCGGCCTGGCCGAGGACAAGGCCGACGCTTCGGTGGCCTGCCGCCAGGTCGGTCCGCTGCAGTTCACTGGCAAGCTGCCGCGCCAGGAAGAAGTGTTTTCCGAGCGCGCCTCGATTTTCTTCAAGCACGTGCGCGTGGTGCGCATGGTCGACAGCAAACGCAATGCGCTGATTTACCTGGTGTATTCGGACCGCCTGATCGACGGCAGTCCGAAGAACAGCGTAACGGCTGTGCCGGTGCCGGCCAGCCAGCCGATTCCCGTCAAGTAACGCACCGCCATGCGCAGCATTGCCGTTGCCGCCGCCGCTGTGTTCAGTGCCGGCCTGGCCGGCTGCGGCACGATTGCCGGGTCGACCGACCAGATGGTGCTGGTGCAGACCATCTACGATAACCGCGAACTGCATGGTGCCGGCTGCGTGATCAGCAACGACATGGGTAAATGGTTTGTCACCACCCCGGGCCGCATCATTATTCGCAAGAGCGAAGCGCCGTTGAGCGTCGATTGCAAGAAGCCGGGCGCCGCGCCAGTGGTGGCCAGCGAAGCGATTGATTCGCGGGTCAACGGCAGCCTGTGGGGCAATGTGATCCTGACCATGGGCGTCGGTTATATCGTCGACCGCAATACCGGCGCCGCCTTTGACTATCCGTCCACCCTGACCATTGTGATGCAGGAACCGGCGCGCAAGGTTACGCCGGTGGCGCCAGCGCCGTTGCCTGCGTCCGCGCCCGCTGCTGCCGTGCCGCAGGCCGTGGTGCAGCCGACCGTCGCGCCGATGCCAGCACCAGCTCCCGCCAGCAAGCCTTCGCCGATACCCGATCCGGTTGTTTATTAAGAGGATGTATGAGAGGACGTAGGTCGGATTAGGCGCGCAGCGCCGTAATCCGACAACATTGTTGGCCTCAGCGAAGTTGTCGGATTACGCGCGTAGCGCTAATCCGACCTACCGAGCATCGCCGGCGCGCAATGCGTTTACTGCACGCGATTCAGCAGGAACGTCGTCAGCAGCGGCACCGGACGACCGGTAGCGCCTTTCGATGCGCCCGATTTCCAGGCGGTGCCGGCGATGTCCAGATGCGCCCAGGTGTACTTCCTGGTGAAGTTTTCCAGGAACGCGGCAGCGGTCACGGCGCCGCCGCCTGGCGTGCCGATATTGGCCAGGTCGGCAAAGTTCGACTTGAGCTGTTCGTTGTAGGCTTCCTCGATCGGCATGCGCCATGCGGTGTCGCTGGCCTGCTTGCCGGCGTTCAGCAGTTCATTGGCCAGTGCGTCATGGGCTGCGTCGCTGCGGGTAAACAGGCCGGTGTTGTGGTGGCCCAGCGCGATCACGCAAGCGCCCGTCAGGGTGGCGACATCGACCACGGCGGCCGGCTTGAAGCGCTCGGTATAGGTCAGCGCGTCGCACAGCACCAGGCGGCCTTCGGCGTCGGTGTTCAGAATTTCAATCGTCAGGCCATTCATCGAGGTGACGATGTCGCCCGGCTTGGTGGCGCGGCCCGATGGCATGTTTTCGCAGGCGGCGATCACGCCGATCACGTTCAGCTTCAGGCCCATTTCGCCGATGGCGCGGAAGGTGCCCAGCACCGACGCGGCGCCGCACATGTCGTACTTCATTTCGTCCATGCCAGGACCGGCCTTGAGCGAGATGCCGCCGGTGTCAAAGGTAATGCCTTTGCCAACCAGCACCACCGGCGCATCCTTGGCCTTGCCGCCCATGTGCTTGAGGACGATGAACTTCGGCGGCTGTTCGCTGCCGTTGGTGACCGACAGGAAGCTGCCCATTTTCAGCGCTTCGAGCTGCTTGCGGTCCAGTACTTCGACGTCGAATTTGTAATCCTTGGCCAGCTGCTTGGCGGTGTCGGCCAGGTAGGTTGGCGTGGCGATATTGGCCGGCAGGTCGCCCAGCTTGCGCGTCAGGTCCGAGCCGTTGGCAATCGCGATGGCCTGGGCCAGTGCGTTGCGGGTCGATGGCGTCGCTGGCGCTGCCAGCACGATCTTGCGCACGCCTGCCGGTGCCGGGTCTTTCTTGCTTTTTTGCGAGTCGCTGCGGTAGGCGCTGTCGTGCGCCGCCTGCACCACGCAACGGATGGCCCAATTTACGTCGCGCTCTTTCACTTCGGCCAGCGGTAATGCGATAATGGCGTCCGCGGCGCCCAGCGAGCCGAAAGCCTTCAATGCAGCCTGTACGCCGGTGGCGAAGCTTTTTTCGCTGACGGCTTCATCGCTGCCCATGCCGACCAGCAGTACGCGCTCGGCGCTGACGCCGTCAACAGCGCGCAGCAGCAGGGTGGTGCCGGGCTTGCCGCTGATATCGCCGGACTTCAGCGCAGCCGAAATGGCACCCTTGCTGTCCAGCGATTGTGCCGCTGGCGACAGTTTTTTGTTTTCGAATACCGCAACCGCGATGCATCCGCTTTTGGCCGTGCCGAGGGTGCTCTTGGTATCGAATGCTTTTATGCTAAAGTCCATTTGGTTCTCCGTTTTCATTTACTAGTAACGTGTTACTCAACTAACTGACCCGAATTATAAACTCCGAATGATTTTTCAACGTGCCCTTCGACGTGAATTGGCAAGTGCCGCCGGGGCCACCTTCACTGTTTTATTCAGCATCCTGCTTACCTGGACCCTGATCGGCATCCTGGGCAAGGCGGCCGGCGGCAAGATCGCCTCGTCCGACGTACTGGCGTTGATCGCCTTTTCGGCGTTGATGCAGCTGCCCACCATCCTGATACTGACCGGTTTCATCTCGGTGTTGATGGTCGTCACGCGCAGCTACAAGGAGTCCGAGATGGTGGTCTGGTTTGCCTCGGGCCTGAGCCTGTCGCGCTGGATCGCACCGGTATTGAGTTTTGGCCTGCCGCTGGTTATCGTGATCGGTAGCCTGAGCCTGTATGCGACGCCCTGGGCGCAGCAGAAGAGCGATGAATACGTGTCGCGCTTTGAAAAGCGCGAAGACCTGCAAAAGGTCACGCCGGGCCAGTTCCGCGAATCGGCCGGCAGCAACCGCATCTTCTTTGTCGAAGGCGGCGGTGGCGAGAAGAACGTGGTGCACAATGTATTCGTCAATACGGTCGATGCCAAGGGCACGGCGGTGGTCGTGGTGGCAAAAGAAGGCGTGATCAATACCGACGCCGCCGGCAGCCGCTTCCTGGTGCTGAAAAACGGTCGCCGCTACCAGGGCATTCCGACCCAGGCCGATTTCCAGACCATGGAATTTGAGCAGTACATCATGCGCATCGAAAGCAAACAGCAGGCGCTGGGCGCCGACCTGAGCGTACGCGCCATGAGCACGGTGGCGCTGATCGCCGCCAACAACCAGTACACCATGGCCGAACTGATGTGGCGCATCAGCGCGCCGCTGATCGCGCTGATGCTGGTGCTGCTGGCCATTCCGCTGGGCTTTGTCAATCCGCGCGCCGGCAGTTCGACCAACCTGATCATCGCCTTGCTGATCTTCTTCAGTTACAGCAATCTGACCAAGGTGATCGAGGCCAGTGTCAAGCAGGGCCGCCTGGGCTTTGGCATGGCCTGGTGGCCGCTGCACCTGGCCGCAGGCGTGGCGGTGGTGCTGCTGTTTGCCTGGCGCCTCAATGTCAACCACCGCTATCATCCGCTGGTGCTGCTGGCGTCCTTCAAGCGCGCGCGCCGCGCCGGCAAAACAAGTGAAGCGGTAACGAAATGAAGATATTACAGCGCTATTTTGCGGTCTCGATATTCCAGGCCGTGTTCTTCGTGCTGCTGGCCTTCCTGGCGCTGCAGGCTTTTATTGATCTCACTGGCGAGCTGCCCAAGGTGGGCCGCAATGGCTACACCATCCAGTACGCTTTCCTGTATGTGCTGGTGCTGGTGCCCGGCCATGTGTATGAGGTGATGCCGATTGCGGCCCTGATCGGCACCATCTATACGATGGCGCAGTTTGCCGCCAGCAGCGAATTTACCATCATGCGCGCATCGAGCATGTCGACCGGCATGGCAGCGCGTTTCGTGATGCTGATCGGCCTGGTGTTCGTGGTCATTACCTTTGTGTTTGGCGAATTCATCACGCCCCGTACCGAGCCGCTGGCCGAGCGTCTGAAACTGACCTCGCGCGGCGCTACTGTGTCGAGCGAATTCCGCTCCGGCCTGTGGACCAAGGACATGATCAAGCGCGATGGCCTGAGCGGCGAAGTGACCGGCTCGCGTTTTTTCAATGCCGGCGAAGCGCGCCCGGACGGCCAGCTGAAAAACGTCAAGCTCTACGAGTTCGACAGCACCATGCGCCTGCGCGTGATGACATCGGCGGCCAGCGCCGTCTACCAGGGCCAGAATATCTGGCGCCTGACCGACGTGACCGAAACCACTTTTTCCAACAGCGCCAGCACCACGCCCGGCTACGAGCCGCAGCTGAAAAACTACTTTGGCCAGGAAACGAGCCTGGTGCGTACCGTGAAAAGCGCCACCAAAGACATGGTGTCGGAAGTGACGCCGAAAATCCTGACCGTCTCGGCCTCCGACCCGGAGCGCATGTCGGTGGGCGAACTGGCCGTCTATACGCGCCACCTGGCCGAGAACAAGCAGGAGACGGAGCGCTTTCGCATCGCTTTCTGGAAAAAACTGATCGACCCGCTGGCCATCTTTGTGCTGATGGCGCTGGCGCTGCCGTTCGCCTATATGCATACGCGCAGTGGCGGCGTGAGCCTGAAGATTTTTGTCGGCATTATGCTCGGCGTGAGCTTTATGCTGGTCAATACCCTGTTCTCGCATCTGGGCCTGCTCAGCACCTGGCCGGCCTTTGTCACGGCGGCGGCGCCCAGCGTGCTTTATCTGATTGCAGCACTGGCAAGCCTTTGGTGGGTGGAGCGACACTGATGACAAACAATACATCCCGGCAGGCGCTGATTCTGTTTGCCCATGGCGCACGCGCCGCCTCGTGGGCTGCCCCGTTCGAGCGCTTGCGCGACCTGACTCAGGCGCGCCTGCCCGATACGCGCGTGGCGCTGGCGTTTTTGGAACTGATGACGCCGCGCCTGCCCGAGCTGGTGGCCGAGCTGCTGGCCGAGCTGCCCGAAGGCGATGTGCTGGACGCCACTGTGGTGCCGGTATTTCTGGGTCAGGGCGGCCATGTGCTGCGCGACCTGCCGCTGCTGCTCGATGAACTGCGCGCAGCCCACCCGCAATTGCGCCTGAAAGTGGTGCCGGCCATCGGCGAAAGCGCCAGCGTACTGGCCGCCATGGCCGACTACTGCGTCGCTGCACCTGGCGCTTGATTGACACGGTGAGCAGCAAGGCTGACACGGCCGCCATCGACATCGTCTATCTATGGGTGGACGGCGCCGATCCGGCCTGGCAGGCGCGCCGCGCCGACGCTTATGCAAAGTGGTGCTCAGGCGACCCTGGACAGCTGGCGCTGCATGGCAATGTGGCCGGTCGCTACCGCGATAATGGCGAACTGCGCTACAACCTGCGCGCACTCGAACGCT
This sequence comes from Janthinobacterium aquaticum, assembly GCF_009208565.1. GTDB lineage: Bacteria > Pseudomonadota > Gammaproteobacteria > Burkholderiales > Burkholderiaceae_D > Janthinobacterium. The sequence continues at coordinate 209,276 of NZ_WFLK01000012.1, forward strand.
TCTTTCCCGGCCATGGACATATTTACCTGGTCACCGACCGGCAAGTGCCGGCCTGGCTGCGCGACGCAGCCAGCCTGGAAGGGCGCCTGACTATCGTTGATCACGCCAGCCTGATGGCCGCAAGCGCTTTGCCGGTGTTCGATTCGGGCCATATCGAATCGTATCTGCACCATATTGCCGGTCTGTCCGAGCGCTTTATTTATCTTAACGACGATGTGTTTTTCGGCGCACCGTTCGAGCCTGGCTTGTGGTTTGGCGAGGGGGAGGGCGGTACCCTGGCCGCATTTACGGAAAGCGCGCAAGTGGCGCCGCAGGACGTCTTGCGTGCTGATGTGGCGGCGCCCGTCAACTGCGCCACGGTGTCGCGGCAATGGCTCTCGTCGCAGTACGCAGGCTATGTGCACCAGCCTTGCCTGTATGCGCATGCGCCGCGGCCCTTGCGCAAAAGTCGGCTGCATGAACTCGAAGCACTGGCGCCGGCCCTGTTTGCCGGCGTGCGCAGAAGCGTGTTTCGTTCGTGGCAGGCGCCGGCGCTGTTGCCGGACCTGGTGCCGCGCTGGATGGTACACATGGGCTATGCGCGCGAGCAGGTGCTCGATCCCCTGTATATCGCTACCGGCGAAGCCGATGCATCGCTGCAGATGGACAGCTTGCTGACGCGTTTTGGCAGCCTGCCGTTTTTCTGCATGAACGACACCTGCGATGACGCTGCAAGCGACGATCCGCGCCTGCAGCAGGTCGCGGCCACGTTGCAGCAACTGCTGCCGCAGCCGTCGTCCTTCGAGCGGGTTTAAGCCTTCTTGCGTGGCGCCAGGCTGACCAGGCGCGCGGCCGTGGTGTCGGACAACGAGGCCAGAAACAGCAGCAGGTAAGCGCCCAGTTCGCACACTTCTTCGCCGAGCAGTGAATGGGCCTCCGACAGGCCGTGGATGACCTTCTTGTCGAACGGCCAGCCGGCAACCATCAGCAGGCCGCCGATGGCGGTCAGGATGGTCACGCGCATGCCGAAAATCATCGCTGCGTGGCTCAGTACCTTGCCGGCGCGCGGCGCGATAAAAATCAGCGTGCGCAGCAGCATCAGCAGCCCGATGACGCGCAGCACTTTTTCCAGGTAGGTCCAGAACGGTTCGGCGCCAAAGCTGTCGATATCGAGTTCGCGCAGCAGAAAGGCAAACAGCAGCACGGCCAGGCCGGCATGCATCAGGAAGCTGAGCGTCTGGCGGTCGCTTTCCTGCCAGGCGCGTGTGGCGTGTACGCCGCAGGCCAGTGCCAGGAACAGCGCCTGCAGGCATTCGAGCAGGTGGTTTTCATTGTCGATATCGGGAAAGATGTTCCACAGGCCGATGGCGGCGATCATGCTGAACAGGACGGCCGAAGTCACGCCGGCATTGCTGCGGCTGAGCGAATACAGCGATTCGCGCATGGAGTTGAAAGTCATGAATAATCTGAGCTGGAGTTGCGCTGCGCGGTATTGCGGCGGCGGACGCAGCTTTTATCGGCAGCGTTGCCGCCAGAGGCGCGTCTGGCAGGGCCGTGGACGCAGTAAGTCGAGAAAAGTTGCGTCCGCATCCTACCATGTTTTGCGCAAAAACGTCAGTTACTGACTTTCAGGTCGGTAAAAATACACCAATTATCACGCTGACAAGCAATTTCAGGCCCGCTTGGCAAGATTAGATAATGTTATTACTTTATTATCGATCTGACCGCTACGCAGCGCCATCGCTTCACCGAGCATCACCAGCACCGGTCCCTGCTTGTCGCCCAAGCCTTGTGCCAGCTGCGCCAGATCCATGCGCACGATGCACTGTTCCGGACGGCTGCAGTTTTCAATCACCACCACCGGCGTGCTGGCTGGACGGCCTTGCGCCAGCAGCCGCTGCGCGGTGGCAATCGCTTCGCGCCCACCCATATATTGCACCAGCGTGTCGCAGTCCGGCACGGCCGTGTGTTCCGATTCGCCGGGCGCTGTGCTGGAAGTGAAAAACGCCACGCTGCGCGCCACGCCACGGCGCGTCAAAGGCTGTTTGCTGGCAGCGGCGGCGGCGAGCGCAGTGGTAATGCCGGGCACCACTTCCACCTCGATGCCGGCTTCTTCGAGCGCGCGCAGCTCTTCATCGGCGCGGCCAAACAGCATCGGATCGCCGCCTTTCAGGCGCACCACCACGGCGTGCTTGCGCGCCTGGTCGATCAGTTGCTTGTTGATGAAAGCCTGCGCCGTCGACAGCTGGCCGCAGCGCTTGCCCACCAGGATATGTCGCGCCTGCGGACACAGCTCGAGCATCTCGTCCGTCACCAGCGCATCGTGCAGCACCACGTCAGCCTGCGCCAGCAGGCGCGCGCCGCGCAATGTCATCAGATCCTGCGCGCCAGGGCCGGCGCCAATCAGGTAGACCTTGCCGGGAAGAGTAGAGGTGCTGTTCATGCTTGCCTTGATTGGTTGCTTGGTTGATGCGTAGGTCGGATCAGTGGGGCAAAGCCCCACGTAATCCGACAAACACCATAAACGTCAACAATGTTGTCGGATTACGGCCCCTGCGGGGCCTAATCCGACCTACGTGATATGCCGAGGTCAGAATTGCCGACCCCAGAATGTGCCGTCGGGTTGAGTGCCTTAAACCCGGATCATTCCCGCCGCCACCGTCTGATGCGTCACTTCGTCGATCAGGATAAACGCCCCGGTCGCACGGATATCGTCGTACGCGTCGGCGGCCAGCGGCTGCTGCACGTTCAGGCTGATACGGGCGATGTCGTTCAGTTTCAGGCCGTCGGCCGCATGGCGCTGCTGCACGTTGATATCGAGCACCGAATCGATGGCCGTGATCTTGGCCGCAGTCTGCTTCGTGCCGTGCTTGATCCAGTATTTGCGGCGCAGGTCGAGTGCGTCTTCGGACAGCCAGCAGACGTCGGCCGTCACTTGTTTCAGCAGCGTGGCCGGACGGTCGGCGCCTGCCAGCAGGTCGCCGCGCGAGATATCGAGGTATTCATTGAGCAACAGCGTGACCGACTGGCCCACCACGGCCGACGGCAGCGAGCCGTCCAGCGTGACGATGTCCTTGACGGTGGCGCTCTGGCCCGAAGGCTGCACCACCAAGGTATCGCCGACGCTGACCTTGCCCGCTTCGATGCGGCCCATATAGCCGCGGAAGTCGTTCGCTTCATGGCCGTTGTGGCGCGCCACCAGTTGCACCGGGAAGCGGAACGGCGCGTCGTGCGATTCATCGTAGACCGACAGCGATTCAAGCAGCTCGATCAGCGTCGGGCCGTTGTACCAGCCCAGATTGTCGCCGCGCGCGACCACGTTGTCGCCGGCCAGCGCCGACAGCGGGATCGGCGTGATGTCCTTCAGGCCCAGCGTCTGCGCAAAATCGCGGTAGGCCGCCACGATGCGGTTGTAGACGGTTTCATCGTAGCCGACCAGGTCCATCTTGTTGACGGCCACCACCACGTGCTCGATCTGCAGCAGATGGGCAATCGTCGAATGGCGCTTGGTCTGGGTCAGCAGCTCGACGCTGCCATCGTCTCCCAGCTTGACCTTGGATACGTCGATCAGGATGATCACCGCGTCGGCGGTCGAGGCGCCGGTGACCATATTGCGCGTGTACTGCTCGTGGCCCGGGGTGTCGGCAATAATGAATTTGCGCTTGGGCGTGGCAAAGTAGCGGTAGGCCACGTCGATGGTGATGCCCTGTTCGCGTTCGGCTTCCAGGCCGTCCGTCAGCAGCGACAGGTCGACCGTGTCGCCGACGGTGCGTTTGTGCTTGGAGCGCGACATGGCGTCGAGCTGGTCGGCAAAGATGCCCTTGCTGTCGAACAGCAGGCGGCCGATCAGCGTGCTCTTGCCGTCATCGACGGAGCCGGCCGTGATAAAGCGCAGCATGCCGCGCTCGACGCTGTCGTTGGTGGTGATGTCGGTCATGTTAGCTGCTGCGTTCATTAGAAGTATCCTGCTTTCTTGCGTTTTTCCATCGAGGCTTCGGAGGTCTGGTCGTCCATGCGGGTGGCGCCGCGCTCCGTGATTTGCGTGATTGCCGTCTCGGCGATAATCGCGTCGACGGTGGCGGCATCGGACGAAACCGGGCAGGTGCACGAGATATCGCCGACGGTACGGAAGCGCACCACCTGCGTTTCAACCGCTTCGCCTTCGCGCGGCGGCGTCAGGTCGGTCAGCGGCACCAGCAGGCCATTGCGCGGAATCACCTGGCGCTCGTGGGCAAAGTAGATCGGCGGCAGTTCCAGTTTTTCACGCGCGATATATTGCCAGACGTCCAGTTCGGTCCAGTTCGAGATCGGGAACACGCGCATGTTTTCACCCGGATGGACGCGCGTGTTATACAGATCCCACAGTTCAGGACGCTGGGCTTTCGGGTCCCACGCGCCGAATTCGTCGCGGAAGGAAAAGATACGTTCCTTGGCGCGGGCTTTTTCCTCGTCGCGGCGCGCGCCGCCGATGCAGGCGTCAAACTTGTGTTCGGCGATGGTTTCCAGCAAGGTCACGGCCTGCGCGGCATTGCGCGAGTCGGTAGCCGGATTGCGCAGGCGCACCGTGCCGCGCTTGATCGAGTCTTCGACCGAGCCGACGATCAGGCGCTCGCCCAGTTCAGCCACTTTCTTGTCGCGGAAGGTAATAACTTCCGGGAAATTGTGGCCGGTGTCGATATGTACCAGGGGAAACGGGAATTTGCCGGGGCGAAAAGCTTTTTCAGCCAGGCGCAGCAGCACGACCGAGTCCTTGCCGCCCGAGAACAGCAGGGCAGGGTTGGACGATTCGGCCGCCACTTCGCGCATGATGTGGATGGCTTCCGATTCAAGGCTGTCGAGGTGACGCTGGTTCAAAATATTGCTCATAGTCGGTGCTTTCTCAATCTTTGTTTTTTGTTCAGGCTGCCACGGATTTTATGCGGATCAACTTGCCGTCCACCATATGCAGGCCGCATTCCTTGGAATCGGGATTTTCCCACCACCAGCGTCCGGCGCGTACATCCTCGCCTGGCTGCACGGCGCGGGTGCAAGGTTCGCAACCGATCGACGGGTAGCCCTGGTCGTGCAGCGCGTTGTAGGGCACGTTGTTGGTGCGGATATAGTTCCACACATCTTCTTCGGACCAGTCGGCCAGCGGATTGAATTTCGTCATGGCGTGCGCCGCGTCCTCTTCCTGCACATGCAGTTCGGCACGTGTGGTGGACTGGGCTCGGCGCTGGCCGGTGACCCAGGCCTTGTTGCCGGCCAGTGCACGGCCCAGTGGCTCGACCTTGCGGATGCGGCAGCATTCGCGCCGCATCTCGACGCTGTCATAAAACGCATTGAGGCCGTTCTGTTCCACATACTGCGCCACGGCTTGCGGCTGCGGACGGTACAGGGTGATGTCGTGGTCGTAATGGTCCTTGACCTTGCCCAGCACGGCCAGGGTTTCCTGGTGCAGCCGGCCCGTTTCCAGTGAAAAGATACCGATAGGCAGCTTTGCTTTCAGGATCAGGTCGGTCAGCACCATGTCTTCGGCTGCCAGGCTGGACGCGAACACGGCTGGCGAAAAATCGGCAGCGATACGTGTCAGCGTTTGCTCGGTGGCGGTGACTAAAGTGGACAAGTCGCTCATGCTGTTTCCTTAAATGCCGGCCGCGTTGTCGAGGTCGGGGTTGACGCCTTCGCGATGATGGCGGCGAAACAGCGGCGACTTCTGGTCCCACGATGCCTGATAGGTTTCGGAAAATACCGACAGGCCTTTCAGTGCGTCATGGATGCTGCGGTCCGGACGCGTGGCATAGGCGTCGAAGCCCACGCGGTGCATCGAAAACAGCTGGTCGCGCAGCACGTCGCCGAGCGCGCGCAGTTCGCCCTGGTAGCCTAAGCGGGTGCGCAGGTTGAAGGCGATCGAATAGCCGCGGCCATCGGTAAATTTCGGAAAGTCGATGCCGATCACGGCCAACTGGTCAACCACATCGGCCAGTGCGGCCGGATCTTCATCGCCGGCCAGCCATACGCCAACGTCAGGCAGGCGCGCGGCCAGCGTCTCGCGCTGGGCCTGCCATACGGACAGCGGCACGATAGCCTTGCCTGCCGGCACGCTCACCGTTTCCGGCGTGTCGCCTTCGTCCAGCCGCAGCACGCCCCAGTCATTGGCAACCACGGCGGCGTTCTTGATGATTTCTTCGCGTACTTCAAACATATTCGTCTTCTCCCACCAGGTTGCCGACCTTGATCGGCGTTGCATACACATGTTCCTTGAACGGCGTGATACCGAGGCGCTGGGCCGTATCGACAAAGCGTTCGCCTTCATGGCGATCGCGCACATAAACGTGCAGCAGGCGCGCGATCACTTCGGGCATTTGCAGGGCGGAAAACGATGGTCCGATAATCTTGCCGATGGCCGCGTTGTTGCCTTGCGCGCCGCCGATCGACACCTGATACCATTCCGTATCGTTCTTGTCCACGCCCAGCACGCCGATGCTGCCCACGTGATGGTGGCCGCAGGCATTGATGCAGCCGGAAATATTGAGCTCGATCTCGCCGATATCGTGCTGGAAGTCGATGTCGTCAAAGCGCTCGGAAATGGCGGCGGCAATCGGCAGCGACTTGGCGTTGGCCAGCGAGCAGAAATCGCCGCCCGGGCAGCAGATCATGTCGGTCAGCAAGCCGATATTGGGCGTGGCCAGGCCATGGGCCTTGGCTTCTTGCCACAGAGCAAACAGTTTCGACTGCTCCACGTCGGCCAGCACCAGGTTCTGTTCGTGCGTGACGCGCAGTTCGCCAAAGCTGTAGCGGTCGGCCAGGTCGGCCACAAAATCGATCTGTTCGGCCGTGGCGTCGCCCGGCGGCACGCCGGTTTTCTTCAGCGACAGCACCACCGCCACATAGCCTGGGCGCTGGTGCGGCTTGACGTTGCGCTGTATCCAGTTGGCATAGGCCTTGTTGTCGGCATGGGCGCCGGCGTAGTCGATGTCTTGCAGCGCCGCATAAGCCGGCGGCTTGAAGAAGTCGGCCACGCGCTGCATTTCTTCCACGCTCAGGGTTTCCGGGCCGTCTTTCAAATCGACCCACTCGGCTTCCACCTGGCGCGTGAATTCTTCCACGCCAATGGCTTTCAACAAAATCTTGATGCGCGCCTTGTATTTGTTGTCGCGGCGGCCATGCAGGTTGTACACGCGCATGATGGCCTGCGTATAGGTCAGCAGATGCTGCCACGGCAGGAACTCGCGCACCACGCTGCCCAGGATCGGCGTGCGGCCCATGCCGCCGCCGGCCATCACCTTGAAGCCCACTTCGCCGGCTTCGTTGCGCACGGCGGTCAGGCCGATGTCGTGCACGGCAATCGCAGCGCGGTCTTCTTCGGCGCCGTTGATGGCAACCTTGAACTTGCGCGGCAGGGCAATGAACTCGGGGTGGAAGGTGCTCCACTGACGCAGCACTTCGGCGTACGGGCGCGGATCGATGATCTCATCGGCGGCCACACCGGCAAACGGGTCGGACGTTGTATTTCGGATGCAGTTGCCCGAGGTCTGGATGGCGTGCATTTCCACCGAGGCCAGTTCTGTCAGGATATCGGGCGTCTTTTCCAGTTCGATCCAGTTGAACTGGATATTCTGGCGCGTGGTGAAGTGGCCGTAGCCGCGGTCGTACTTGCGCGCGATATGGGCAAACATGCGCATCTGTTTTGACGACAGCAGGCCGTACGGCACGGCAATGCGCAGCATGTAGGCGTGGCGCTGCATGTACAGGCCGTTTTGCAGGCGCAGCGGAATGAATTCCTCTTCCGTCAGTTCATTGGCAAGACGGCGCTCGACCTGGCCGCGATACTGCGCAATGCGCTCTTTGACGATAAGGTGGTCATACTGATCGTAATGATACATAGTTGGTCCTAAGTAAGCCGTTGATTGCCTGGGTGTTATATATCTGGTCCGTAGGTCGGATTAGCGGTACGCGTCATCCGACAACCGGGATGTTATATGTGTTGATTCGTACGCCGCTTGAGCAGCACGCGTCATCCGACTAGATCATGTTTCAATAGATTAGCTTGAACGCCACGCCGGTCAAGGTCATGGCCAGCAGCACACGCAAAAACTTTTCCGGCACCGAGCGCGCTACCCAGGACCCCAGCGTAATGCCGGGCAGCGAGCCGATCAGCAAGGAGATCAGCAGTTCCCAGTGGATCGAGCCGAGCCACCAGTGGCCCAGTGCGGCAATCGCAGTCAGCGGCACGGCGTAGGCGATATCGGTGCCGGCCACTTCAGCCGAACTCATGCTTGGGTACAGCAGTACCAGCAAGGTCGCACCGATGGCGCCGGCGCCGATCGACGACACCGTCACCAGTACGCCCAGCACGGCGCCGGAAACCATCGTGGCCGCTGCCAACTTGTTGCCTTGCAACTGGCGTTCCGGGTGCGCGTTGATCCAGGCCAGCATGCGGCTCTTGAAAATCAGCGCCACCACAGTCAGCAAGACCGAGCCGGCAATCGAATAACGGATGATCTGGCCGATTTCGGGCGACAGTGCGCCAAACGATTTCAGTGCCAGCGTCGACACCACGGCAGCGGGCAGGGCGCCGATGCACAGGCGGCGCACGATATCCCAGCGGATGGTGCCGCGCACGCGATGGGTCAGGGTGCCGGCGCTCTTGGTAATCGAGGCAAAGGCCAGGTCGGTGCCCACGGCCACCGACGGCGAGACGCCAAACAGCAAGGTCAGCAGGGGCGTCATCAGCGAACCACCGCCCACGCCGGTCATGCCAACCAGTAAACCTACAGCAAATCCTGACACTATATAAGACAAAGTCATGCAAGCACCCCCAAAGTACCCGCAATAGTAATAAACTTAGTGTTTATTCCAAACTACTAAGTATGCATTTGCTTATATGCGATATGGGTATAAGCATGCATGCAAAATCCGCAGTAGTGGCCGGCAGCAACTTTTAGGGCAAAACCAGCAATGAACCTCCATCAACTGCGCTTCGTGCGCGAAGCGGTACGGCAGAATTACAACCTGACCGACGCCGCCAAGGCCTTGTTTACGTCGCAACCGGGCGTGTCGAAAGCCATTATCGAGCTCGAAGAAGAGCTCGGTGTGGATATTTTCACACGCCACGGCAAGCGCATCCGCGGCCTGACGGAGCCGGGCCGGCTGGTGCTCGAATCGGTGGAACTGGTGATGCAGGAGATCGACAGCATGAAGCGCATCGGCAAGGAATATGCGGCGCAGGACAGCGGCAGCTTCACCATTGCCACCACGCATACCCAGGCGCGCTATACCTTGCCCAGGGTGGTGCAGGCCTTTATGCTGAAGTTTCCCAAAGTCAGATTGTCGCTGTTGCAGGGCAACCCGCGCCAGATTGCCGAAATGGTGCAGCGCGACCAGGCCGACCTGGCCATTGCGACCGAATCGGTGGCCGCCATCGACGGCCTGATTACCTTGCCCTGCTATCAATGGGAGCATGTGGTGGTGGTGCCGGTCGACCATCCCCTGCTGCGGTCGAAATCGGTCACGCTGGAAGAGATCGCCGGCTTCCCCTTGATTACCTATGACAGCGCGTTTGCCGGCCGTAACAAGATCGACCATGCTTTCGTGCTGCGTGGCCTGAAGCCCGATGTGCTGCTCGAAGCCATCGATGCCGATGTCATCAAGACTTATGTGGAATTGGGCATGGGCATTGGTATCATAGCGGGCATGGCGTTTGACGCCGAGCGTGACCGCAACCTGCGCGCCATTCCCGTGGGCCACCTGTTTGGCATGAATGTGTCGCGTGTGGCTGTCAAGCAAGGCGCCTACCTGCGCAGCTATATCTACACCTTTATCGAGCTGCTGACGCCGACCCTGAATCGCAAGTTGATCGAGCAGGCCATGAGCGGCGAAAAAGAGCATTACGAACTATAAACAACGCATGACCCGGCCGGACGCTGTGTCCGGCCAGATTAAAGAGAAGAAATATGATTACCGATCAGCTAGCCCAATATTACGCCACCATTGCCAAGGAATACGAGCGCATCTATGACAAGCCGGAACGCCAGGAAGACCTGGAAGGCCTGCGCGAGAAAGTGGCCGATGCACTCGAAGGCCATACCGTGCTGGAACTGGCCTGCGGCACCGGTTACTGGACGGAAGTGATTGCCGAGGTAGCCGACAGCGTATTGGCCACCGATATTAACGATGAAATGCTGGCACTGGCACGCGAGCGCGAATTGCCCGATAACGTGAGCTTGGCCAAGCTCGATGCGTTTAACCTGCCGGACGATCTGGCAGGCAAATTTACCGCTGTGTTTGCCGGTTTCTGGTGGTCGCATGTCAAGAAGGAAGACCAGGAAAAATATCTGAAGCAGCTGCGCGCCAAGCTGGGCAAGGACGTGCTCTTAGTGTTGATCGACAATTCCTATGTCGACGGCAGCAGCACCGTGATTGCGCGCACCGATCTGGAAGGCAATACCCACCAGTTCCGCACCACCGCGTCTGGCGAGCGTTATGAGGTGCTGAAAAATTTCCCGAACGATAGCCATCTGCGCAAGAAATTTGCCAACTCAGCGCGCGAGATACGCATGAAGCGGCTTGAGTATTACTGGTTTCTCAGCTGCCGCCTGAAATAACAAAAGGCATGTAAAAAACAGCGGCGGGCCGGAGACGCGAGGCCGAGAAAATGCCGATGGCCGTGGTGTTGTCGGGTTACGCCCTGCGGGCTGACCCGACCTACGTCTTGCGCTCGACATTTTTCAGCCTCGCTTGGCCCGGAATTGCTTTGCCAGCGACTCGGGTATCTAAATTTCACTGGTTTGCTTGTTAGTCAGTAATTTCTCACTTGGCATGAGTTGCGCAAAAACAACAAATTGTCGATGTCATATTGTTGAAGCATTTGGTGGGCATGATTCGGGTCAGCAGCTAAGCAGCAACTCATCTTGTCCAACTAAATGTAGAGAATCTCAAGTGAAAAAAATTACTCTGGCAGCATTGATCATCGGTACCTTCGCAGCAGCGACGGCGCAAGCCCAATCGAACGTGACCGTGTACGGCGTGGTCGATCTGGGTATCGCCAAAACCAGCGGCGGTGCACTGCAGGAGCGTGAGAATCAAGCTTCGCGCCTCGGCTTCAAAGGTACGGAAGATCTGGGTAACGGCCTGAAAGCCATTTTCAACCTGGAAAGCGAATTCAAGGCCGACACCGGTGCGCAAGCCACCACCAACACCCTGTTTGACCGCCAGGCATGGGTAGGTCTGACCGGCGACTTCGGTACCGTCTACCTGGGCCGCACCAAGGACCTGCTGGACGGCACGCTGGCGCGCGTCGATCCATTCAATACCTACGGCGTGATCGGCAAGATCAATGAGCCGGTCATGCGCGGCGGCCAGTCGCCTAACGGCGCAGTAGTGGCAGGTTCAACCGTCGGCGCATCGCGCGTCAGCAATGCCGTGACCTATAACAGCCCATCGTTCAGCGGTTTCGTGATCAGCGGCCAGTACGTCGCCAGCGAAATCAAGGATGCCGATTCGGGCGTCAGCGTCGTCGCTACCTATGACATGGGTCCTGCCAGCGCCCACGCCGGCTACCAGAAGAAAGTCCAGTCGGTTGCCAATGCGGCTGCCGAGCCTACCCTGTGGCTGATCGGTGGCGGCTACAAATTCGGTCCTGCCAAAGTGACGTTCGACTACTCGAAAGCCGATACCGACGTTGCCACCGTTGGCGAATTCAAGAGCTTCCTGCTGGGTCTGTCGTATGACATCGGTGGCGGCGCCATCAAGGCCAGCTACGTGAAACAGAAACAGGACAGCCGTCTGGTCAGTGGTAAAGAAACGGCCAAGGCGTTTGGCCTGGGCTACGACTACCCGCTGTCGAAGCGTACCGCCGTGTACGTGTATGGCGGCCGCGACCAGTTCAGCGAAAAATCGATGTATCAAATGGGCATGACCCACAAGTTCTGATACGGCTAGCAGTCAGCCTTAATGCCGCCCGGTTCGCGCCGGGCGGCATTGTTGTTTTCTGGGCCAGCATCAAGCGGCTGCAGCGGCAGCGCGATATCGATGCGCGTGCCGCCCTGTTCGCCATCCGGGCCGATATCGATGCTGCCGTTCAGTCCCCAGACCCGCTCGCGCATGCCCAGCAGGCCCATGGCGGCAACCTTTTCCAGATCGCTGCCGGCGATGCCGCGTCCATTGTCCTGGATCGTGATGGCCAGTTCCGAGTCGATGCGGTGCAGCGCGATGGTGATCTGGCTCGCTTGGGCATGGCGCGCAATATTGGTCAGCGCTTCCTGCACGATGCGGTAGATGGCGGTGCTGTGGGTGTCGTCGAGCACCAGATCGCTCTCGTCGGCCAGCAGGTCGAATTGGACTGGCTGGCGCTGCAGGAAGTCAGTGCGCAGTTTTTGCAAGGCAAAGAACAGGCCGCCTTCGTCAAGCGCGCGCGGTCGCAGGTTGCTGGCGATGCGTCGCAAGGAGGTAATGGCCGTTACCAGCAGGCTATCCATCCCCTCCAGCAAGCCTTGTAGTGCGACGTTCATCTGCGCATGGCGCTGCATCAGCGTCAGGTCGACGCGCAAGGTGGCCAGCAGTTGTCCCAGGTCGTCATGCAGCTCCCGCGCAATGTGCTTGCGCTCTTCTTCGCGGATGGTTTGCAGTGCGCCCGACAATTCGCGTAACTGCAAGAAAGAGCGGGCCAGCTGTTCGTGTACCTGCTTGCGTGCGCTGATATCGCGCACGATCACGGTGTGCTGGCGCAGCCTGCCCTGGCCGGCCGACAGGAAGCCTTCAAGCGGGAAGGTGCTGCCATCCTGGCGCCGGCCGATCAGGCTGGAGTCGGTGGCGCGCCGGCCTGTCAGGCGCAGCTCGCTGGTGATGTCGTCCGGCAGTGATCCAGCCGCAGCGGCTTTGTGTGCATCGAGGCTGCGCAGGTCGCGCAGGATGAATTGCGCCAGCGGCTGGCCCTGCATGGCGCCGGCCGTGCTGCCAAACTGGCGCGCGGCGGCAGCATTGGCCTGCACGACAAGGCGGTTGCCATCAATGCGCAGCATGGCGTTGGGCGATGTGTCAAACAGCGCGGCCTGTTGTTTGCCTGAGCGCGCCAGATAATAGCCGAGCGCTGTCAATGCGGCCGCTGCGCCGAAAGGCAGCGTGCGCCATAGCATGATCGGAGCAGGCGGTGGCATGGCGACTCCTTGCGAATATGCAATGAAGACGCGCGAAGAGCAGCGCGGTACATGCCAGCGTAAGCCAGGATGCAGCGCGCCGGTTTGATCTGGCGCAGTCGGCCAGCCTGGCTACATCTGCTTGAACAGGTGCAGGAAGCTGCGGCTCACTTCGAGCTTGTCGGAAGTGCCCTTGATCATCACCAGATGGCGGCCGCGAATGTCGCGCGTTACGCCTTCGATGGCGTTGACATTGACCAGGGTGGCGCGGTGAATCTGCCAGAACAGCGACGGATCGAGTTCTTCGGCCAGGTCGCGTACCGGCTTGCGGATCAGGGCTTCATACTTGGCTGTCTGCACGCAGGTATATTTTTCGTCGGAACGGAAAAACAGGATTTCCTCGACCGGTATCATGCGCAGGTCCTGGCCGATGCTGGCCTGTATCCATTGCAGGTAGCTGGGCTTGGTGGTGATCTTCTGCGCCAGTTGCGCCAGCATGGCCGTGACGCTGCTGTTGACGTCCTGAGCCGGTTGGATCAGGTGCGACTTCAGGCGATCGACCGTAATGAGCAGGCGTTCGTGCTCGGGCGGCTTGAGCACATAGTCGACGGCGCCGCGTTCGAACGCTTCGACCGCATGGCTGTCGTAGGCGGTCACGAACACGATACGGCTCTTGTTGCCGATTACCTGCGCCGCCTCCAGGCCGGTCTTGCCCGGCATGCGGATATCGAGAAAGGTAAAGTCCGGCTTGAGCTGGTCGACCAGTTCGATCGCTTCGTCGCCATTCTTGGCTTCGCCGATAATCTCCAGTTCAGGCCAGGCCTGGCCCAGGCGCAGGCGCAGCTGGTCCCGCATGAGTCTTTCGTCGTCGGCAATAATGGCTGTAGGCATGGCAATCAAGTGTGAACTGGCGAAGATTGATTATTCAATGAATTAGCGTATTTATCAACACCTCCGCCGGCTTTATTTGGATAACAGGTATGGCACTTCGATCACGGCGCACACGCCGCTGGGCAAGTTGGGCGTAATGGTCAGGCTGCCCTGGTCGCCATGCAGCAGCTTGAGCCGCTCGCGGATGGTCGGCAGACCGAGGCCGGTGCCGTCGCTGGGCACCGCGCCAAAGCCCAGGCCATCGTCCGTTACGGTCACGCGCAGCTTGCTGTGCGCCACTTCGGCCAGCACGCGCAAGGTGCCGCCTTCGGGCTTCACTTCAAGGCCGTGCTTGATGGCGTTTTCCACCATCGATTGCAGCATCATGGGGGGGAACGCAGCAGTGCGCAGGCCGTCGGGAATATTGAAGTCGATGGTCAGGCGTTCTTCCATGCGCATTTTCAGCAGGTTCAGATAGGCTTGCACCATGTCGGCTTCGCGGCCCAGGTTGGTGATCAGGGCGTTGTCGCGCATTTGCGGCAGTACCGCGCGCAAATACTGGATCAGGCTGCGCTGCATCTTGGCCGCGCGCGGCGGATCGACCTGGATCAGGTGCTCGACCGAAGCCAAGGTATTGAACAGGAAATGCGGCTCCACCTGCGCCTGCATCATCTGCATCTTTGCTTCGCTGAGCTGGCGCTGCATGGAGGCGCGTTCGGCCGCTTCATTGGCGGTGACGGTTTCAGCTTCTGCGCGCTTCTTGCCGCCGACCAATGCCTTCATGGCAAACAGGGCCAGTACCAGCAGCGACACAAAGCTCTTGAACCAGGTCGAGGCCTGCTTGTGATAGCGCGACACTTTTTGTTCGGCCGCATCGTCAACTGCCTCTTCGATGGCGTTCGACAACTCTTCGCCGATTTGTGGCGGCAGTTCAATATGCACCTCTTCGCCCGAAGCATTGGTGGTCACCGGATAGCTGGGTTTGACTGGCGTCGCCGGTGCAGCAGGCGGCTCGGGGGGCTCTGGCGCAACTATTTTGTCGTGTTCGCCGGATGTATCCTCGGTGGGCTCGGCCGGTGTTTCCGTCGTGCGCTTGGCCTTGCTGTTGCGCGGATTGAAGCGGATACCGGTATCGTCGATCAGGATATTTGTCTCGCCGCCGCGGTTGGCGCGCTTGCTCGATTTGCTGACGATTTCTTCGTCGGGGCCGGAGGAGAACAGTTCATCTTGCAGGATCGAGCCGGCAATCAGCGCCAGTGCGGCAAACAGAAAGAACTTCCACCACGACAGTTGGGTAACCCAGGTCGTCGTTGCATCAAATGCATGTTGCAGCCAGGTGAGGATGACCTTCAACAACTGAGGTGGATTGGAATAGGGCATGCGTTACTTTCAAATGCAGAAGTGACAGGAATTAATCGATGTCATCACTTTGCCTGAATGTGCTGTCTGCAACCAGTGCATTGCGACAGGCTGCGTAAAAGACGGGCTGGAATGAATCGGAGGCTGGCTGGACGGTGTGGCGAAACAGGCCTTGCGGCTTTGGCGGACGTTTGCTATAGTTCTGTCCCTCGCAACGCAGTACATGCAAGTGACTGTGAAGCGAGTGAAAAAAGAAGGTTGACGAAATGCTGCAAACGCTTCATACTCTTCCTTCTTCGCAGCTGACAAACACAACGCTTTGTCGATAGCGCGAAAAACGCAGTACCGAATACAGTTCTTTAACAATTAACAGTCGATAAGTGTGGGCATTTGATGGAGTGCAGCGTCGATCTTCGGATCGGCGTAAAACTTAAAATATCAAATGTTCACAAGAAATAATGAAATAGGCGCTACGCAAGTAGTGGCCTGTCAGTTTTTTGAGTGAGCAAACACCTCGCAATGCGAGGGGTTTGAACCGATTAAAAGGTTCGGCCATGCCGGTAAAACGGCAAAGTAACAGAGATTAAACTGAAGAGTTTGATCCTGGCTCAGATTGAACGCTGGCGGCATGCCTTACACATGCAAGTCGAACGGCAGCACGGAGCTTGCTCTGGTGGCGAGT
>NZ_WFLK01000013.1 GCF_009208565.1 Janthinobacterium aquaticum
GAACAGGACCGTGAAACAACTTTGCGCCGATGATAGTGCTGCAACCAGTGTGAAAGTAGGTTATTGTCAGGCTTGTTATTCGTAGTAGAGAAAAACCCGATCAGAAATGGTCGGGTTTTTTTTCGTCTTAGGTTTGGCAACCTTTTAGTAGCAACCGTAAGCGTCGTGCCACCGCCGTCTATCTTGAGGTAGCCTGCTGGGCACACGCCCGCGTATGCAGCACGACCATCGCCGCTGATCGAAGTGCTGCGCCGGATCGCCGAGCTGTATCTGATGAAGCAGAAATTCATGAAAAGCCGCCGGATTAGTGCAAGTCAGTGCTGCAGACAGATGCACGTCCCTTACTCAATGACCTGTAGCGCTGATTGCAGAAGTACATATTTTAATGAATAAAATTAACTATTGTGCGTGTTCAGCTTAATCTATATGATGGCACGATGAACTATGAGGAATTTCGTCGACAGTTGGGCAAGGCCGGATTGACCGTTAGCGCATTTGCCGAAATGATCAACATGAACAAAGTTTCCCTGTCTAATTACAGGAATAAAAACGTACCATCGCATTTGGCTATTATTGCCACGCTACTCGGAGCTATGGCAGATGGGCAAACTGATTTTCGCAATGTTCTTTCAAATGCCGACATCGAGCGCAAGAAGCCGCGCGGTGCAGGCTTTGAAAAGTGTGTCGACGTAAAAGACATTGGTAACTGATAAAACTATGGATAAACGTAATATGGAATATAAAGTGCATGCGGGCGCTTGTGAATTCTCATGCGATACTGCCGATGCGAAAAGATACCAGAATTTATTCGGCAGTAATTCAATAGAAGCCAAAAAAACTGATATTAATGTCATGAAAACTAATATTGAAGAAGTTGGAAACTCAGAGAGAGTTTCATCACCTATCATGCGGCTTTTTAACGGCGACTGCTTAAAGGTTTTAACAAAAATTCCTAAGAATTCGGTTGATCTTATTGTCACCTCACCCCCCTATGCCGATCAAAGAAAAAGTACTTATGGAGGGGTACATGCCGACGATTATGTTCAATGGTTCCTCCCCATCGCTGATCAACTCCACAAAGTTTTAAAACCTACTGGATCATTTATCCTAAATATCAAAGAGCGAGTAGTTGACGGTGAACGTCACACTTACGTAATGGAACTTATTATTGCAATGCGTAAGCTTGGTTGGTTTTATACTGAGGAATATATTTGGCATAAGCGAAATAGCTATCCTGGTAAATGGCCGAATCGTTTCCGTGATGCGTGGGAGCGATGCATTCATTTCACTAAGCAAAAGAAATTTGCAATGTATCAAGATGCTGTTATGGTTCCAATGGGTGATTGGAAAAATTCACGCTTGAAAACGTTAAGCGAAACTGATCGAGTTCGCGACGAATCTAAAGTTGGAAGTGGATTTGGAAAAAAAATCGAAAATTGGGTTGGGCGGGACTTGGCATATCCCGCAAATGTATTACATTTGGCAACTGAATGCGGAAATAAACGACACAGCGCAGCATTTCCTTCTAGTTTGCCGGAATGGTTTATAAAACTTTTTTCTGCTCCTGGCGATGTAATTTTGGATCCATTCTCGGGTTCTGGAACAACTATGCGAGTGGCTAATAAGCTGGGTAGGCACGGTTTGGGTATTGAACTCTCTGAAGAATATTGTGAGCTTACTGCGAAGGAGTTAGGGTTGATTAAGCGTGGTAAAGGAATCTATGAGGCCACTTAATCTGCAGAGTGTTTTTGACTTTATCTACGCTCAAATTGGCCCTCAGTTCCATGCGAAAAAAATAGCGAAAATCCGAAACCTTACGTTAGATGATGTTATCAAACGCAAAAATCCCTATCTCTTTCGTGCTAAAAGTACTAATAGTGCGCACGATTTTATTAAATCGGTGCTGGACGCTACGGTGTCAAGCGGAGAAGAAACAACCTTTGGTAACTTCCTTGAGAACGTAGCAATATTTGTATGTGAGAAAGTTTACGATGGTCGTAAGTCTGGTGTAGTGGGACTTGACTTAGAATTTGAGGATAACGGTTCTAAATATTTGATAAGTATTAAAAGTGGCCCAAACTGGGGAAATTCCGGTCAGATAAAAAATTTAGTAAATAATTTTAATACTGCCAAAAAGACCCTTGCTACTTCTGGTGGGGCTGCAAACATGAATATTATTTGCGTTGAAGCGTGCTGCTACGGAATTGATAATGTACCACATAAAGGTACTCATTTGAAGCTTTGTGGTCAAAGCTTTTGGGAGCTAATTTCCGGCGGGAGAGAATCATTATATAAAGATATTATTGAACCACTAGGCCATATGGCCAAAGAACGGAATGATGAAATTGAATTACTGTGTAGTGAAAAATTAAACATTTTTACCGCGGCATTTGTTGAGCGTTTTTGTGACGCAGGTATAATTAATTGGGATCGATTAATTCGCTTCAATTCGGGGAAGAAATGATGATGCCTTATCCGAATCGAAGCGATGGCAATTAAGCCTGATTCACGATGGGCGTCGTACGTACGGCTGGAATCCCTCCGCCGGAGATGGCAGTGGTGATATTGCCATCGTTGGAGGGCGTAATCTGAACGTCGATTCTGAGCCCCACTACAGCGTGATGATCGCAGATGTATGCCTCGGTATTTGGTGCCCAGATTGCAGAGGTATCTGTGCGACGTAATCTCACGCCAAAGTGGTTATTAGCAGGATTTTGGCATCCCGTGATAATGCATGACATTTTTAGCTTCCTTCCTTTGATGGGGTGGGACGACGGATTTTTCCGTCGTTCATACCTATGCTACTTTATTTCTTGCTGGAAATAAAGTTTAAAGTGGTATATCGTCAATGAGTGTAGTGGGCCGTCTGTTGGGAAATTTTTTCATGTAGACGGTTTTTCTTTTGTCAATGGAAGCTACCATATATCATGAAAAAAATGGGCGCCACATCGGGGCGTAACTAATGCTTTCATTCGTACTTTGAGTATTTCTCCGTGTCACTACCAACGTATGCTACTTGGCCAATGCGCCTCATCCTGCGGGCGTGTTGTTCAGCTTGATCTAGTTAGACCATCTTGCGGAGTCGACACCGATTTACCATATGGAATCATGAAATTTACTTATCATTTAAAGGTCATCGCCAATGCTCAGGAATCGTCAGTCCGAGTACTCGAGATGTGTTTTCAAGTGCTGCAATGATTTCAAGATGTCTGATCTTATTATAGGCTCCCCCAGAGTCCCGTTGGGCTAGAACGCTTTTCAACTCAGTAAGATCATATAAGCCCAAAGCGTAGAGATTTCTCCAACTCAACACGCCAAACAAATTGTATATTACTTCGTTACTATCTCTATCACTAGCCAATCGTTTCGGCCCTGATAGTTTAGCTAATCCCTTTTCGGCCTCTTTTTTCGTTTCAAAAGTGTATAAATGTTGCAATAGAGCACCCTATTTTTATGGTTAGTTCGATGACCTAGCATGAAAAAAATATCTTCCGCCAAAACACATGGTCAGAATAGTGCACGTCAAAACTCTAAGCTGTCAACAGTGGGGGGCAAGTAATTTCGGACACAAATCTAGGTTCCCGTGCTGCCATTTGCCGTTCGTAGACGGCGGGTGGCAGATTGCTCAATGGTGAATTGAGACGCTTGCAGTTGTAGAAACCGACGATATAGTCGGTGATCTCGGCTTTTGCTTCGGCATGGCCGGCATACTGTCGTTGCCAGACACGTTCAATTTTCAAGTTCAGCAAGAAGCATTTAGCCACTGAGTATCCCAACAATTTCCTTTGCGTCTCATGCTGCAAACGAAGCCGTGCCGCTCAAGCGTCTCTTGGTACAGCGCGCTGGCATATTGACTGTCGCGATCCGAATGGACGATCAATCCTGGGGCTGCCTGTCGCTGTGTAAGCGTCAAGCCAGCGCCGTCTTGAACCTGGCAATGAATTAGAAGATGATGGCATCACCCCGCTGGGAAGCGGCGTGTTGTTTAAGCCGAAGGAAGCTGCGCGGCGCAGTTCCAGGGCAGGAAGTCGTCGACCCGGTTGACCGGATGATCGGCGATGTTGGCCAGCACATGGCGCAGCCAGGCCTCGGGGTCAACACCGTTGAACTTGGCAGTGCCGATCAGCGAGTAGATGGCAACGCCACGCAGGGCGCGCTCGGCGGCCGAGTTGTCGATCTCGATGATGCCGTTGTCGCAGTAGCGCAGCAACGCCGGCCACAGATTGAGCGCGTACTGGATCGCCGCCGCCGTATCCGATTTGCGCGACAGTCTTTCAAGCGTGGCGCGTAGCCAGCTGCCGAAATCGTCGAGCAATGCTTGTGATCGTTGCTGGCGCACCTGCTGTCGTTCATGCGGCGGTTTGCCGCGTAGCTCGGCCTCGATCACATACAGCTCGGCGATCCGGCGCAGGGCCTCGGTCGTGATGGCCGATGGCCTGGCTACATGCAGATCGTGGAACTTGCGGCGCGCATGCGCCCAGCACGCAGCTTCCTGTATGGTGCCATTGACGTAAAGTGCATTGAATCCGGCATACGCATCAGCCTGCAGCACGCCCTTGAAGCTGGCCAGATGGGTTTGCGGATGGATGCCTTTGCGGTCCGGCGTGTAGGCAAACCAGACCGCTGCCGGGGTGGTGTCGCCGCAAGCGCTATCGTCACGCACGTAGGTCCACAGCCGTGCTGTTTTCGTCTTGCCATTGCCCGGCGCCAGCACCGGAATTGGTGTGTGTCGTCGGCGTGCAGCTTGGTGCCAGCGAGCACATGGCGCCGAATCGCCTCCACCAGCGGGCGCAACAAGGCGCTGGCGGCGCCAACCCAGTTCGCCAGCAGCGCACGCTCCAGTTCAACGCCTTCGCGGGCATAGATCACCGACTGCCGGTACAGCGGGAGATGGTCGGCAAATTTGGCTACCAGCACATGTGCCAGCAAGCCCGGCCCGGCGCTGCCACGTGCAATCGGTCGGCTTGGCGCAGGCGCTTGCACGATGGTGTCGCAGCACTTGCAGGCCAGTTTCGGACGCACATGACGGATCACGCGGAAGCTGCCTGGTATCCATTCGAGTTGCTCTGCAACGTCCTCGCCCAAATGGTGCAGACCACCGCCGCAAGCGGGGCAAGCTTCGCCTGGTGGCGCATACATCTTTTCGTCTCGCGGCAAGTGGTCCGGCAACGGACGGCGCACCGATTTCTTGCGTGGCGCCTGGTCCGCCGCTGGCATCTCGCGCGCCGCTTCGCCTTCGTCAGCCTGCAGGTCTTCCAGCTGCAATTCCAGTTGCTCAATCTGGTGGTCAAGCTTCTCCGACTTGCGGCCGAACTGCATGCGCCGCAATTTGGCAATCTGCAGCTTGAGATGCTCGATCTCGACGACGCGCGTGTTGAGCTGCTCGGTTAGACCGGCGACGATGTGCTGCTGCGCGAGCAGCAATGCCTTCAGGGCATCGATATCGTTGGGCAGGTCGGCGAGGTTGAGCATGGGCCGAGTTTACGCGAGGGCGCCGACGTTTACAAGGCCGATGATGGTTGCCAGGTGCGCTCCGGGCGCCGCCAGTCGATGCCTTCGAGCAGCATCGACAGCTGTGCCTGCGATAGCAATACCGTGCCGCTGGTAGCCTGCGGCCAGACGAAGCGGCCGCGTTCAAGCCGCTTGGCCAGCAAACACAGCCCATCACCACTCCACCACAGCACTTTGATCATGTCGCCACGCCGGCCACGGAACACGAACACATGGCCGCTGAACGGGTCTTCGTCCAGGGCCGTTTGCACCCTGGCCGCAAGGCCGTTGAAACCAGAGCGCATGTCGGTCACACCGGCTGCGATCCAGATGCGTGTGCCCGCCGGCAAGCCAATCACGGCCGCAGGCTTTGCAAGACGAGCTGGAGCAGCGCGGCGTCAATGCTGGCATGCAGACGCACTACAGCATCGCCAATGATGATCTCGATCATGCCGCCCGACTCACCTGGAGGCGGTGCTGGTGGCCGTTTCATAACCGGCTGAACCAATACGGGCAACAGCGCTGGCGTGGTCGGCTCGAACAAGCCGGCACGCAACTCGCGGCGCCATTTGAACAGCATATTGGCGTTGATGCCGTTCTGCTGCGCCAGCTTCGACACCGAGATGCCAGGTGCACAAGCCTCGACAGCGAGGCGCCGTTTGAAGTCAGCAGGATAGTTTGGGCGGCCGGTACGGTTGCCGACCTTTTTATCTGTATCCAAAGTGGTTCCCATCAAAAAAGTGATGGGAACTACTTTGAAGTATGTGGACTTTTAACGGTAGACGGCGGTGGAAAGACGCTTACGTCGCTGTCCTATCGCCACGCTCAAGGCATCGGAGACCCGTTGGGCGGGCATACTCGGCGCCATGGCCCATCCGACCACTTTGCGTGCATACAGATCGAGTACTGTGGCCAAGTACAGCCATCCAGAACCCGTCCTGATATAAGTGATATCACTGACGTAAGCGAGATACGGCACGACCGGGTTGAACTGCCGATTCAACACATCGGCGGCCACTGGCAAGTCGTGCTTGCTATCCGTAGTGTGCACAAATTTGCGCCTCCAGACCGGCTTCAAGGCCGCCTGGCGCATCAGCCTGCGAACTTTGAAGCGTCCAATACGTACGCCCGCATTGGCCATGGAGGTGACCATTCTGCGGCTTCCGTAGCTTTGATGGCTGGCTACGAATGCCGCTTTCGGATGGACGCTTGCTTTACAGGCTGTTGGCTTGGCGGCATGGTACTTTGCCGTTTAAAAGCCCGACCTGCTGACAGCCGGCAGATCGCAGCTCTATTGCACAGGAAAGGCCTCCTTTGCAGCTCATGAATGACCGTGTAAATCATTTCATTTCGCGGGCAAAGAAGGCCGATACCTCTTTTAAGAGGGTGACGTCCTGGCGCAGTTGCCGATTTTTGTGCTCCAATCGCCGGATTCTTTGTTGCTCGGCGGTGAGCGGTTTGCCGATGCTCGGCTTGCCGTTCTGTTCAGCACTGTATTGCGTCAACCAGCGCCGGATCGCCGTCTGGCCGATGCTCATCTCATTGACGTTCTTGACGCTCGGGCTCTGTTCCTTGATCATGCGCACTACTTCCAGTTTCAGGATGGCATCGAATATTCTTCGTTTTCTTGTTTTCTTGTCTAACTCTTCAGATGGTGTATTTTCCACCTATCTAGGTGTCCGAGCAAATTAGACCACAGCACCACATACTCCAAAGTAGTTCTCGTCACTTTTGATGGGGATGACTTTGAATACAGATAAAACTATGTGCAACCGTGTCGGCCGCCCAAACTATCCTGCTGACTTCAAACGGCGCCTCGCTGTCGAGGCTTGTGCACCTGGCATCTCGGTGTCGAAGCTGGCCCAGCAGAACGGCATCAACACCGATATGCGGGTCAAATGGCGCCGCGGATTGTGTGCCGGCTTGTTCGAACCGACCACGCCGGCACTGCTGCCCGTACTGGTCAAAAGCCGGTTATGAAACGGTCACCAGTACCGCCTCCAGTTGAACCTGGCAGCATGATCGAGATCATCATTGGCCCTCAATGTACGACCCGAGGGCTTCAAGGGTTCGCGGCTTGCACCTTCACCGGCACTGCCACACTCCTGCTCACCCAGTCAATCAATGCATCGACCGCTGCGCGTCCATTGCCGTTGCCGGCCAGGTCGCTGTTGACCATGGCCACTACCACGCATTGTTCGCCGTTGGCGTCGGGCACATAGCCGGCGATGGCCACGACATTCTTCAAGGTGCCGGTTTTGATACGGGCGCGGGCCGCTGCCGGGCTGCCGGTCAGGCGCTTGCGCATGGTGCCGTCCAGGGCCACGATGGGCAGGCTGGACTGGAACTCGGGCGCCCAGGTGCTGCGTTGCATGGCCTGCAGTATGCCGGCCAGCTGCAGCGGTGCGATGCGGCCAGTACGCGACAGGCCGGAGCCATTGTCGATCAGCATGCCGTCAATATTGATATTGTGCCGCTGCATCCATTCCTCGATGACCAGGCGCGAGCGGGTCGCGGTATCTTCGGGCGCATTCAAGCCGATCGGCCGGCTGCCGAACCAGCCGTCGCTTTGCAGGCTGCCCAAGCTCAAAAACAGCGTGCGCGCAAGGGTGTTGTCCGAATTCTTGTTGATATCGCGCAGTACCTCGGGCAAGGCGCGCGACACATGGTCAGCCAGCATGCGCGTGCCCACCGGCTCTGCGGTTGCCGGCAGGCCGGTAGGCGGTGCTTCACGCACGACACCGGTGATGCTGCCGCCCAGGCGTTGCCAGGTAGTGCGGAACAGGCGGTCGGCATAGTCATTGCGGTCGAGCACATTGATGCTGGTCTGGCGCTGGCAGTTTTGCGGGAAGGTGCCATGCAGTATGACCTGCAGCTTGCCATTGGGACCGCGCACATATTCAGGCGGGCGCCAGCCGTCTTCCCATCGGGAACAATTGCCTTTCACCAGCTGCATATCGCTGCGGATGCTGACATTATCGAGCTCGGGTGACATCTGCAGCGTCAGCTGCTGCGCGTTGGAGCTCAGCGCGATATCGAGCATATTGGTATTGAGCAGCAGCGCATCCGGTATCACGTTGTAGCGAAACTCGGCCGACTCGTCGAAAGGCCGCGCACCGACGTCGGGCCGGGCTGGCTGGAACAGTTGGCGATCCAGGATCAGGTCGCCGCGAATCTTGTGGATGCCCTGGCGGCGCAGCGTTTCCAGCATATGCGTGAGCACATCGGCATTGAAATCGGTATCGGCGCCGCCGCGCAGGATCAGGTCGCCCTTGAGTACGCCGTTGATCACATCGGCGCTGGTGCGCAGCTCGGTGCGGCCGCGAAAGATCGGGCCCAGCTGCTCGAGCGCCACGGCGGTGGTCACCAGTTTCATGGTCGAGGCTGGCTGCATGCTGCGCTCGGCGCCGTGCGACAGCACAACCGTATTGCCGCGCAAAACAATCGCGCCCATGGCGTCTTCGGGAATATTGGCGCTGCGCAGCAGCACGCTGACAGCGTCGGGCAATTGCGCGTGTGCTGCCGGCAAACCGATACCGGCCAGCAGCATGGCGAGAATGGCGGGGCGTAACATGGCTCTCCTAATGGAAAAAGACGTAGGCGACAAACACGGCGGTAATCACGCCGGCCAGGTCGGCGATCAGGCCGGCGGTAATGGCATAGCGCGTCTTGCGGATGCCGACTGAGCCGAAGTACAGCGCCACGATATAGAAAGTGGTATCGGCCGAGCCCTGGAACACGCAGGCCAGGCGGCCGACAAAGGAGTCGACGCCATAGGTATTCATGGCATCGATCATCATCGCTTTCGAGCCCGAACCACTGAGCGGCTTCATCATGGCAGTCGGCAGCGCCGGCACGAAATCGGTATTGATGCCCAGGTTGGCGAAGAACCAGTTAAAGCCGCTCATCACGAAATTGAACACGCCGGCATTGCGGATCACGCTGATGGCCACCAGCATGCCGACCAGGTAGGGAATCACGGTAATCGAAGTCTGGATGCCGCCCTTGGCGCCTTCGATAAAGGCGTCATACACATTCACCTTCTTGCGCAGCGCACCGATAATAAAGATCGCAATCACGCTGATCAAGACCAGGTTGCTGACTACCTTGGACACCAGTTCGATTTCCTGCTTGCTCAGATACTGCGTGAAATACCAGATCATGGCCACAATGGCCGCCGTCATGCCGCCCAGCCAGCTCAGCACCACGCTATTGAGCAGATTGATGCGCTGCTTGATCGAGACCGTAATAATGCCGACCACGGTGGCCACATAGGTGGCGATCATGCAGGGAATAAAAATGTCGGATGGATCGGCCGCACCGAGAATCGAGCGCTGCGCCATGATCGCCAGCGGGATCAGCGTCAGGCCCGAAGTATGCAGCACCAGGAACATGATCTGCGCGTTGGTGGCTTCGTCCTTGTTGGGGTTGAGCGTCTGCAGGCTTTCCATCGCTTTCAGGCCGAACGGCGTGGCCGCATTGTCCAGGCCCAGCAGGTTGGCCGAGAAATTCATCACCATATGGCCGGTGGCCGGATGGTCCTTGGGAATTTCCGGAAAAATGCGCGAAAAGAAGGGCGCAATCACTTTCGCCAGCCAGCCGACGATGCCGGCCTTCTCGCCGATATTCATGATCCCCAGCCACAAGGTCATCACGCCGGCCAGCGGCAGCGCAATGTCCATCACGCCCATGCGCGCCGTCTCGAAAGTGCCATCGATAATGCGCTTGAAGATATCGGTATCGCCCAGAAACAGCCACTGCAGCACAGCGGCCAGGAAGCCAACAAGGAAAAAGCCGGACCAGATGTAATTAAGTGCCATAGGTGATCAGTTCTGTGTTTCAGGGGCGGAAAAATACCAGCAAGCAAAGTATAGAGGCAGCCTGAGTCGAGTTGATGAAAGAATGCAGCAATCGCATGCCAAAAAGTTATAAGCTGGCAGTCTGTTTTCATTGGCGCGCTCAGGCCTGCCCGCGTAGTGTGGGAACGCCTGTTTTCAGCTCTGCCACTTGTACTGGATCACTGATGATGTTTTTGCGTAAAACCGCCAGGGCCGCCGCCCTGGCCTTGTTGACTTTGTTGCTGCCAGCGGCCAGCCATGCGGCTGCTGACGGCAAGACTCTGCACCTGTTTCTGAGCACCAGCGAAACCGGGCTGGACCCTGCCGTCGCGTCCGATGTGGCCAGCCTGAACCTGATGGAAAACGTATTCGACCCGCTGCTGCGCTACGACTACCTGGCACGCCCCCTCAAACTGCAGGGCAATACGGCGCAAGGCCTGCCGCAGGTGCAGGACGAGGGCCGCACCTATATCTTCAAAATCCGGCCCGGGATTTTTTTCACCCCCGATCCGGCTTTCAAGGGCCAGCCGCGCGAAGTGACGGCGCAAGATTATGTGTACAGCCTGACGCGGCTGTACGACCCCAGCCTGAAGTCGCCGTGGCTGTTCCTGCTGGAAGACAAGCTGGTCGGCGACGCCGCCCTGAAAAGCCATTTCAGCTATGACACGCCGATTGCCGGCCTGCAGGCGCTGGACAAATACACGCTGCGTATCCGCTTGAATGGCGTCGACCCCAATTTCCTGTTTTACCTGGCCATGCCGGCCACCGGCGTGGTGGCGCGCGAGGTGGCAGAGGCTTACCGCGCACCGGGCGAATTCGGCAACCACCCGGTCGGCACCGGGCCGTTCCTGATCAAGGAGTGGAAGCGCAGCGACAAGATCGTGCTGCAGGCCAATCCGACCTTCCGCAAAACTATCTTCCATACCGATGCTGCTGCCATGGCCGCCTTGCCGCCAGCCGACCAGGCCATCGCCCGCTCGCTCGAAGGCCGGCAGTTGCCGTTGGTCGAGCGCATCGAAGTGCGCATCGTCGAGGAATACCAGTCGCGCATGCTGGGGTTTTTGAAAGGTGAGTTCGATTACCTCGAACAGGTACCCGAATCGCTGACCGACATGGTGCTGGCCAACGGCGCGCTCAAGCCCGAGCTGGCCGCGAAAGGCATCCTGCTCGAGCGTTTTCCCGTGCTGCAGACGTATTACATGTGGATGAATATGGATGATCCGGTGATCGGCGGCTACAGCAAGGATCGGCTCGCGCTGCGCCGCGCGATCGCCCTGAGCTATAACAGCCGCGAGGACATCGCGTTGCTGAAAAAAGGCCTGGCGCTGCCGGCGCAGTCGCCGCTGCCGCCCAATGTGCTCGGTTACGACAAGACCTACCGCAGTCCTGTCAGCTACGACCCGGCGCTGGCGCGCGCGCTGCTGGACCGCTATGGTTACCGGCTGGGCCCGGACGGCTATCGTCACCAGCCCGATGGCAAATCCCTGACGCTCACCATGCATACCGAACCGAGCATGGTGGGGCGATTGCGCGATGAGTTGTGGCGCCGCAACCTCAACGCCATCGGCTTGCGGGTGGAATTCAAGAGCGACAAGAAGACTGAAATCATCAAGGCTTCGCGGCTGGGCAAGGTGCAGATGTTCGAGACCAACTGGGTAGCCGACTTCCCCGACGGTGATAACTTTATGCAATTGTTGTACGGTGCCAACAGTGGCCGAGCCAATTATGCCCGCTTCAACTTGCCCGATTACAATAAACGCTATGAGGAAGCGCGTCTGCTGTCCGATACGCCACGCCGGCGCAGTCTGTACTTCGACATGTGGCAACTGATCCATGCCTATACGCCATGGGTGCTGCTGACCCATCCCATCTCGGCCGACCTGCAACAGCCGTGGCTAAAAAACTACAGACGCCACCCGGTCGAATTCACTACCTGGCGCTATCTCGACCGTGCTGCGGCCACGTCTGGCTCCGGCAGCAAGTGAAAACAGGCATTCATTCCAAAAAGTTATGGTTAGGAAAGCATTTTTCATTGGCTGGCCGAGGAGGCATCGCGCTACTCTGAAAATGAAAACAAATAAAGAAATGCGCTGGCGTCATAAAAAAAGTAACTGAGACCGACGCCGCGACATGCCAGAAAAAGCCCGGCTTGCTGACGCAAGTCTTGATTGCCCAAATGAAGGAGAGCCCTGTGAAATTGAAGAAGCTAGCGCAGTTGATGGCATTGATGGGAGTAGCCGGCGCCGCCGCCGCTCAAGAGGCTGCACCAGCGATGCAACGGGTCGAAGTCACGGGGAGCAGCATCAAGCGCATCGCCAAGGAAGGCGCATTACCGGTGCAGGTGATCACCTTTGACCAGATTGAAAAGCAGGGCATTACCAGCGCCGAGCAATTGCTGTCGACCATCTCCTCGAACGGCACCGGCGCCAATAACATGACTTCCGGTAATAACGTGTTTGGAGCCGATGCCGACCGCGTCAGCGGTGGCGCGTCGTTTGCCTCGCTGCGCGGCCTGGGCCCGAACAGCACGCTGGTGCTGCTCAATGGCCGCCGTATCGCTACCCATGGCGCCAGCGGCAAGGCGGTCGACCTGAACTCGATCCCGATGGGCGCGATTGCCCGCGTCGAGATCCTGAAAGACGGCGCTTCGGCCATTTACGGCACCGACGCCATCGGCGGCGTGATCAACTTCATTCTGAAAACCGATTACAAGGGCGTGGAAGCATCGGCTACCACCAATTCCACCGAAGCGGGCGGCGGTATGAATCGCCGCGCTTCCTTGCTGGCCGGTCACGGCAACCTGGATGAAGACGGCTATAACGTCATGATGAGCCTGACGGTCGATAATAACGACAAGCTCAGCTCGAACCAGCGCAGCTTTGCCAACGGCTTCCAGCCAGCGCGCGGCCTGTCGCCGGACACCACCGGCACGCCGTTTGCCAATCAGATGACGGGAGCTGGCACGGCGCTACAATTACCTGATCCCAAAAAGCCGGGAGAATTCATTGGTGGCTATACCTTACCTGGCGACCAGACGGTCTATCTTCAGGCCAATCCGCTGAGCTTTACGGGCAAGTGCGACAGTATCCAGGGCATGTCGCAATACCAGACCGCGCTATGGTCGAAGGTCACCTCGCCGCTGCGCACGACTTACTCCTGCGCCTACGACTACGGCGGCGACTATGTGATTTCCTTCCCGGTCGAGCGCGCCAACCTGCTCAGCCGCGCCAGCTTCAAGCTGGCGCAGGATCACACCATGTTTGTCGAGCTGCTCGGCTCGCGCACCAAGGCCACGGCGGAATTTACGCCGATGCAGATCCAGACCTCGGTGGCAAGTGGCGGCCTGTATCCGGTGGGCGGCGCGTATTACCAGGACTTGTCGGCGTATATCCCCACCTTCGACAAGACCAAGCCGATTGCCTACAAATGGCGTGCCAACGATTTTGGCAACCGCACCCAGGAAAACACTACCGATAACCTGCGCCTCTTGGTCGGTTTTGAAGGCACGCTGGGCAAGTGGGACTACAAGGCTGGCGTGTCGCATGCCGAGAGCAAGACCAATACCAAGCTGATCGACGGCTATGCCTATACGGCGCAGCTGTTCCCCGCCCTGGCCAGCGGCATCATCAATCCATGGCTAGGCGCCGGCCAGAGCCAGACCCAGGCAGCCAAGGACCTGATCGAATCGACCAAGTTCCGCGGCGACTTCCAGCACGGCAAAACCACGCTGACTTCGGTTGACGGTTCGATGTCGGGCGAAGTATTGCAGCTGCCAGCCGGTGCCATGTCGGCCGCCGTCGGTTTCGACCTGCGCCGCGAAAGCTATGGCTTTGGCCAGGATATCGATGCCACCACCGTCTATCTGTCGCCAGGCAATGCAGCGCTCGACAAGGCAAGCCGCAACGTCAAGGCCGTCTATGCCGAGCTGCTGGTGCCGGTGATCAAGGACCTGGAATTGCAGCTGGCGCTGCGCCGCGATGACTACAGCCTGGTTGGCGCTACCACCAATCCGAAAGTGTCGTTCCGCTACCAGCCAGCAAACTGGCTGCTGTTCCGTGGCTCGGCCAACAAGGGCTTCCTGGCGCCGAGCTTTACCCAGCTCTATTCGGGCCAGCTGTTCCAGGAACTGTCGAGCGGCGTGATCGATACCATCGGCTGCGCGCGCCATCCTGGCGATCCGGCTTTTTGTGCACCGGCGCGCCTGAACTATTTCTCGGGCGGCAATACCGCACTGAAGCCGGAAACCTCGAAGCAGGGCAGCCTGGGCATGGTGATCGAGCCGGTCAAGGGTTATTCGGCCTCGCTCGACTACTGGGCCATCAATTCCAAGGACCGCATCCTGAACCGTTCGGCTACCATCGTGTTGCAGAACGCCGCGCTGCTGCCGCAGTACATTATCCGCAATGCCGATGACACCATCAATTATGTGCAGGCGGGCTGGATCAATGCGGCCGGTTCGCGCACCCGTGGCGCCGATCTCAGCCTGCGTGGCGAAGGCAATGTCAGCGGCTTCAAATGGGGCGCAGCGCTCGATGGCACCTGGACCCAGAGCTTCAAGTTTGCCGAGATCGCTGGCCAGCAGTACAAGGAGTACGTGGGCAACTTCTACACGCGCGACCTGTACCTGCGCTGGAAGCACAATGCTTCGTTCTCGCTGGCGCGCGGCGACTGGAGCGGTTTGCTGACACAGAACTACAGCACCGGCTACAAGGACCAGGTGCCGAACGGTGGCGCGCTGCCGTATCCGACCGGCTTCAATCCCAAGGTGGGCAGCTATACTACCTACACCTTGTCGGGCACCTACACGGGTTTCAAGAACACCACCGTGACGGTGGGTATCCAGAACCTGTTTGACCGCGATCCACCATTTACCGCCCATAACGTCGACGACGTGGTCGGTGCCGGCTGGGATCCGCGGGTAGCCGATCCGCGCGGGCGTTCGCTGTCGTTCCAGCTGAAGTACAAATTCCTGTAAGCGGCTAGCTGGCAGGAAGTTCGCGGCGGCGCCTGGCGCCGCCGTTTTTATATCCAGAAAGGGCCGCATGAGCAGTCACAGCAGTTTTAGCCGGCGTCGCTTTGGCGGCATGCTGGCCGCCGCCATCGGCGCGGCTGGCGCACCGGCGCTGGCGACCGCAGCGCAGAAAAAAGGCACACGCATGCAAGCATCGCTCCCCCTGATCAAGCCGGCGCGCCTGCGCCAGGGCGACCTGGTCGCCATCGTCGCACCCAGCGGCTTTACCGACGACGAAGAAATCGCCAAGGCCGTGGCCAATATGGAATCGCTGGGCCTGCGCGTCACGCTGGGCGAGCATATCCGCGCCGTGCATGGCAATTACGCCGGCACGGTGCAGCAGCGGCTGGACGATTTGCATGCGGCGTTTCGCAACCCGGAAGTGAAAGCCGTATGGCCCGTACGCGGCGGCTCGGGTGCC
The DNA here is from genome assembly GCF_009208565.1 of Janthinobacterium aquaticum. Classification (GTDB taxonomy): domain Bacteria; phylum Pseudomonadota; class Gammaproteobacteria; order Burkholderiales; family Burkholderiaceae_D; genus Janthinobacterium. The sequence continues at coordinate 15,761 of NZ_WFLK01000013.1, forward strand.
ATCTCGCTGCTGGCGCTGATCGACTATGCGCTGATCCGCGCCAATCCGAAAATCCTGGTCGGCTATTCCGATATCACCGCGCTGCACCTGGCGATCGGCCGCCAGACCGGGCTGGTGACGTTTCACGGTCCGGTGGCCTCGTCGACTTTTTCCGATTACACCGTGACCCAGCTGCGCAATGTGCTGATGACGCCGCAGGAGCAGTACACCATACCGATGGCGCAGGAAAATCACCGGCGCGCAATCGAGCATCCCAATTTCTCCATCCGCACCGTGCATGGCGGCCAGGCGACCGGGCGCCTGACTGGCGGCAACCTGTGCATGGTCAGCGCACTGGCCGGCACGCCCTATGCGGCCCGGCTGCAGGAGCGTATCGTGTTCCTGGAAGACATCAACGAAGCGCCGTACCGTATCGACCGCATGCTGTGCCAGCTCGACCTGGCCGACGGCTTTGCCAGTGCGGCCGCCATGATGATGGGCGTGTTCATGCATTGTGAAGCGGACCAGGGCGACAGCGCATTGACGCTCGACCAGACGCTGGACCAGCACCTGCAGCCTTTGCAGCGGCCTGCCGTCAGCGGCTATTCGTTCGGCCATATCCGCGACCAGTTCACCATTCCGATGAATATCCTGGCCACGCTCGACGCCGAGCGGCAGACCTTGACGCTGCTCGAGCCAGCGGTCAGATAGCGTTCGGTGCGCTTGCGCACGGCAGGCAAGGGTAGCCATGCTTATGCTATGGTGCATCAGGTGCGGCACGAGGCCGCACGGCCTTTACCGGATGCACCACCATGATCAACCGCCACGCCAGCGCGTATATACTCAGCCATCCCTTGCGCTTCGTGCTGCAGGTCCTGAAAGGCTTTCGCGCCAACCAGGGCCTGCTGCTGGCCGGCGCCGTAGCCTATTATTCCCTGCTGTCGATCGTGCCGCTGTTGATGCTGGTGGTGGTGGCGTTGTCGCATGTAATCGCCGAAGACGAGCTGCTGCGCACCATTGGCCATTACCTTGAATGGCTGGTGCCGGGGCAGTCGAAAGCCATCGTGGCCGAGGTCGCGCATTTTCTTGCCAACCGCAGTGTGATCGGCTGGGTGCTGCTGCTGACCATGCTGTTTTTCAGCTCGCTGGCTTTTACCGTGCTGGAAAACGCCATGAGCGTGATCTTCAACCATCGCGTGGCGATACGCCGCCGTCATTTCCTGATTTCCGCCGTGCTGCCGTATTGCTACATCCTGTGCCTGGGCGTCGGTATTTTGTTGATTACCCTGGTGGCCGGTGGCTTGCAGGTGATGGGCGACGAAAGCGTGCGTTTCCTGCGCCGGGACTGGGGCCTGGAAGGCCTGTCCGGCGCGCTGTTGTACCTGCTGGGGCTGACCGGCGAGATCCTCGTGCTCAGCTCGATCTATCTGGTCATGCCGGTGGGCCGGCTATCGTTTACGCATGCACTGATGGGCGGCGTGACGGCGGCGCTGCTGTGGGAGATCGCGCGCCATGTGCTGGTCTGGTATTTCTCCACGCTGTCGCAGGTCAATGTGGTGTATGGCTCGATGACGACCGCCATCGTCGTCATGTTCAGCTTGGAGATCGGCGCCACCCTGCTGTTGCTGGGGGCGCAGGTGATTTCCGAGTACGAACGCGTGGCGCGCGGTGGCGAGGAAGACAAGCCACTGGAGCTAAGAACTTGATTTAAAAAGGTTGTTGCATCGCACAAAAGGCTGTGCTATAATTCTTTCAGTGGTTGAGGTTTGCTTGCAGATACTCTCACTATCCAGTTTCAGTACGGCGACCGACAGGTGTAATGTCGATGGCGTGACTAGTACGAAAGAGTGGATTTTGTAATTCCGGATACGTTGGTCGAACTTACACTTGGAGTCACCATGCAGATAGCATGGGAGTCCGAAAATCAGGAGGCACTTTGCAGATAGCACTGGCGTCCATGACACGATTAAAGCATTGGTAATACATTGGAACGAAGCCCGCGCTAGCGGGCTTTTTTTTCGTCTGTGGTGGGCGCCTTGATAAACCTACTGCGCAGCCCGCTATCAAATCGGCGCATTACCCATCGACTCGCCGTACCGAATCTACGGCTGCGTTACTCAATTCGATATCGGGCTTGCTCGCGACGGTTTCTCAAGGCGCCGAAACTTTACTGCATTGCTCTCTTACTTGTTTACAATCCTCGCGCAATCAGGATTTTCTGGATATCGCTGGTGCCTTCGTATATCTGGCACACGCGCACGTCGCGGTAGATGCGCTCGACCGGGAAGTCCGATACATAGCCATAGCCGCCATGCACCTGGATCGCGTCCGAGCAGACTTTTTCCGCCATTTCGGATGCAAACAGTTTGGCCATCGCCGCTTCCTTGAGGCAAGGCTGACCGGCATCCTTCATCGCCGCCGCATGGCGGATCAGCTGGCGCGCCGCTTCGATCTGGGTGGCCATGTCGGCCAGGCGGAACTGCACGGCCTGGTGCTCGAAAATCGGCTTGCCGAAGCTTTCGCGCTCGCGTGCGTACGACAGCGCTGCTTCGTAGGCGGCGCGCGCCATGCCGACCGCTTGCGAGGCGATCCCGATGCGCCCGCCTTCCAGGCCGGACAGCGCAATCTTGTAGCCCTGGCCTTCTTCACCGATCAGGTTGGCGGCGGGAATGCGGCAGTTGTCGAATACGATCTGCGCCGTGTCCGACGAATGCTGGCCCATTTTCTGTTCCAGCCCGGCCACGATATAGCCGGGCGTGGCGGTCGGCACCCAGAAGGCGCTGATGCCGCGCTTGCCGGCGGCCTTGTCGGTCACGGCCAGCACGATGGCCACGTCGGCGTATTTGCCGCTGGTAATGAACTGCTTGCTGCCGTTGATGACATACTCATCGCCATCGCGCGTGGCGGTGGTGCGCAGGGCCGACGCGTCGCTGCCCGTATGCGGCTCGGTCAGGCAGAAGGCGCCCAGCATGCTGCCTTGCGCCAGCGGACGCAGCCATTGCTCCTTTTGCGCGTCATTGGCGTACATCATGGCGATGCTGCAGACAGGGCAGTTGTTGACTGAGATAATGGTCGAGGTACCGCCGTCGCCGGCAGCAATTTCTTCCAGCACCAGTGCCAGTGAAACATAGTCGAGACCAGCACCGCCCAGGTGTTCCGGCACGGCCACGCCAAAGGCGCCCAGCGCGGCCAGTTCCTGCAGTTCAGCTTTCGGGAAATGATGTTCCTTGTCCCAGCGCGCGGCGTTGGGCGCCAGGCGCTCGCGTGCAAAGCTGCGTAGCGCCTCCTGGATCATGCTCTGTTCTTCGTTCAGTATCATGGCGTGGTGTGATTACCAGGCAATCGGCTTGCCATCGTAGTTGCGGAAAACAGCCTGCTGCGTGGGCGGCAGGCTGGCCAGGGTGGCGCGGATACCGGCCGCGCTTTCCTCGGGTGAAATATCGGCGCCTTCGCCGCCCATGTCGGTGCGTACCCAGCCCGGATGGAAGGCCACGCAGCTGACTCCTTGCGGGCCATGTACGAGGGCCGTGTCGATCAGCACCGAATTCAAGGCCGCCTTGCTGGCGCGGTACAGCGAACCGCTGGGGTTGCTGCGCTCGCTGAGCGAACCCATGTGCGAAGACAGCACGGCCAGCTTGCCGTGCGCGTTGGCGACCAGCGGCGCCAAGATCGGCAGCAGGCGCATCGCTGCCAGCACATTGGTATGCATTACGCTGTCAAAATCGGCCTGCGCCGGAAAGCCGTCATGGCGCGGACCATAGACGCCGGCGTTAAGGATAGCCACGTCAAGCTTTTCATCATCGAGCTTCCAGCCCAGGCCGGCGCAGCCTTCGACGTCGGTCACATCGAGCTGGTGCGCTTCGGCGCCCAGCTGCTTCAATGCTTCGCAGTCTTGCGCCTTGCGCGCGGTGGCGATCACGCGCCAGCCATCCTGGCGGTACTGGCGGACGATTTCATGGCCGATCCCGCGCGAGGCGCCGATAATCAATGCTGTCGACATATGCTGCTCCTGATGATGAGGGAAAAACGCAGCTTAACCCAGTTCGATGGCGATCGCCGTTGCCTCGCCGCCACCGATGCACAGCGCCGCCACGCCGCGCTTGCCGCCAGTCTTTTTCAGGGCGCCCAGCAAGGTCACGATAATGCGCGCGCCCGAGGCGCCGATCGGGTGGCCCAGCGCGCAGGCGCCGCCGTGGATATTGATCTTGTCGTGCGCGATATCGAGGTCATGCATGGCGGCCATCGGCACGGCGGCAAACGCTTCGTTGATCTCGAACAGGTCGACCGTGCTGCTGCTCCAGCCCGTCTTGGCATACAGTTTTTTTACCGCACCGATCGGCGCCGTGGTGAATTCGTTGGGCGCCTGTGCATGCGTGGCGTGGCCGTGAATACGGGCGATCACCGTGCAGCCGAGCTTTTTGGCGGTCGACTCGCGCATCAGCACCAGCGCGGCGGCGCCATCGTTGATCGACGACGACGAGGCGGCGGTAATCGTGCCGTCTTTTTTGAACGCCGGTTTCAGGCTGGGGATTTTTTCCAGGCGCGCTTTGAGCGGGCCTTCATCGACGCTGACCACGGTATCGCCGCCACGTCCTGAAACCGTCACCGGCGCGATTTCCCAGTCGAAGCTGCCGTCCTTGCCTGCGGCCTGGGCGCGCTTGACGGACGCGATGGCAAACGCGTCCTGCGCTTCGCGCGTCAGGCCGTATTGCGTGGCGCATTCTTCGGCAAACGTGCCCATCGAGCGCGCATTGCCTTTTTCATCGCGGCTGTAAGCGTCTTCCAGGCCGTCCATCATCATGTGGTCGAACAGCATGCCGTGGCCGATGCGGTAGCCGCTGCGCGCCTTCGGCACCAGATAGGGTGCATTGGTCATCGATTCCATGCCGCCGGCGACCACCACTTCGGCGCTGCCGGCGAGCAAGGTATCGTGTGCAAACATGGTCGTTTGCATGGCCGAGCCGCACATCTTGGACAGCGTCACGGCGCCGGTCGAGTCCGGCAGGCCGGCCTTGCGCAGCGCCTGGCGCGCCGGCGCCTGGCCTTGGCCGGCCATCAGGCAATTACCGAAATACACGTGTTCGACCAGTTCCGGCGCTACGCCGGCGCGCTCGACGGCGGCGCGGATGGCCACGGCGCCCAGGTCGCTGGCCGTCACGTTGGCAAAATCGCCCTGGAAGGCGCCCATGGGGGTGCGCGCGGCACCGACAATCACGACTGGATCATGCATGTTGATACTCCTATCAAGTGGGTGCTGCGCTTAATTGGTTTCTGCAAACAACTCACGACCGATCAGCATGCGGCGGATCTCGCTGGTACCGGCGCCGATCTCGTAGAGCTTGGCGTCGCGCCACAGGCGTCCGGCCGGGAACTCATTGATATAGCCGTTGCCACCGAGCGCCTGGATCGCTTCGCCGGCCATCCAGGTGGCTTTTTCTGCGCTGTACAAAATGGCGCCGGCCGCATCCTTGCGCAACTGGCGCACCGCTTCGGGCGAGCTGGCGCGGTCGCAGGCCTGGCCCACCGCATACACATAGGCCCTGCAGGCCATCATGGTCGAGTACATATCGGCCAGCTTGCCCTGCATCAGCTGGAATTCGCCGATGGCCTGGCCGAACTGCTTGCGCTCGTGCACATACGGCACCACCAGGTCCATGCAGGCCTGCATGATGCCCAGCGGGCCGCCGGACAATACCGTGCGCTCGAAGTCGAGGCCCGACATCAGTACATTGACGCCCTTGCCCACTTCGCCCAGTACGTTTTCCAGCGGCACGACACAATCCTGGAATACCAGCTCGCCCGTGTGCGAGCCGCGCATGCCGAGTTTGTCGAGCTTTTGCGCGATGGAAAAGCCCTTGAAGCTTTTCTCGATCAGGAAGGCCGTCATGCCGCGCGCGCCGGCGGCCAGGTCGGTCTTGGCGTAGACCACCAGCACATCGGCGTCGGGGCCGTTGGTAATCCACATCTTGGTACCGTTCAGCACGTAGTGGTCGCCCTTCAGATCGGCGCGCAGCTGCATGCTGACCACGTCCGAACCGGCGTTCGGCTCCGACATGGCCAGTGCGCCGATATGTTCGCCGGTGACCAGCTTGGGCAGGTATTTGGCTTTCTGTTCAGTATTGCCGTTGCGCTTGATCTGGTTGACGCACAGATTGGAGTGGGCGCCGTACGACAGGCCGACCGAGGCCGAGGCGCGCGAGATTTCTTCCATCGCAATGATATGGGCCAGGTAGCCCATGCCGGCGCCACCGTATTCTTCACCGACGGTAATGCCGAGCAGGCCCATGTCGCCCATCTTGCGCCACAGATCCATCGGGAACTGGTCGCTGCGGTCGATTTCGGCGGCGCGCGGGGCGATTTCGGCTGCGGCAAATTGCTGGATCGCTGCGCGCAGCGAGGCGATGTCTTCGCCATGGTCAAAGGTCAAGCCTGGGAGATGGAGCATGTCTTCCTCGTTGTCGTTATGCGGTGGGTGGGCCGTTTCAAGTCTGTACTTCAGGAGTATGATACTCAGTTGTGACGTTTACGTAAACGTAAAGTGCAAGGCATGCCGGCCTCCTGCGTGCCGGCGCTTTTTACTGTTTCTTACTGTTCCAGTTCGGCAAGCATGGCGGCGCAAGCCTCCTCGTGCGTGCTGATCTCGGCCAGCGCCATTTCAATATCGATGCGCTGCTGCTCGAGTGTCTGGCGATGTTGCGCCAGCACGGTCAAGAATCGATCCATCTGCGCCCGCGTGTCTTTCGGCGACTCATACATGTCGACCAGGCTCTTGATCTCCGACAAAGCCAGCCCCAGCCGTTTGCCGCGCAAGGTCAGTTTGAGGCGGGTACGGTCGCGCGCCGAATAGATGCGCTGGCGCCCGCCCGCGCCTTCGCGCCTGGGGCTGAGCAAGCCCTGGTCTTCATAGAAGCGGATGGCGCGCGCCGTGATATCGAACTCGCGCGACAGTTCGGTGATCGTATAAGTAGGGATCGCAGCGGGCGGGGATGGTTGCATGATGAATTGCTTGATAGATGAATCGTGGAAACTGGGACGGCGCGGCTGCCTGCGTTGACGTATGCGTCAATCATTGTAGCGCGCCTGCGCCGCAATCCAGGCAGAAATTTGCTGACGACTGCACGCGCAACGGCGTCATGCCAATTGCTTTGCATGGATGAATTTCATTATTGAGATTTAATGTAAATTGACAGTTGGTGGCGTTTATAAGACCAAAAAGAACTTTCTTTACACCAACTTGGGTAAAAGTCGTTATGATGGAAGTAAATTTGCCAGCAAAACAAGCATTTACGAACTGATGATATCGATATTGATGGCGATTGGATCATTTTGACAAAACTATTTTCAAAATATTAATAAAATAGTTTTTGTGTAAATTTTGTCTAGCAGAAATTATATGAAATTGGCTGTTTATTTGGCAAAAATGGTAGGTGTGGTACTCGACCGTATGTTGTAAACCAAAGTGCGGTTTTCTAAGTATGTTGCAGTGCAAAATACCGTGCAACATGTGAATTCAATCCAAACCCATCCAGGTTGGCAAGAGAATATTTGGCATCAGCTGAGTGCTTGAAAGCACTGAAAAGTGTTAATTGTTAATTATTATATTGTGCAATGTGACAATCTGTATGGTCATTCAAGAAACTGACTTTCATGTTACAACATGAAATAGTGCAACTATGAATTCTTCTAACGAACGCGAGAGCTTTAGCCAACGACTTCAGTTGGCGCTGAAAAACGCCCATTACTCCCCAGATAGTCCGACCCGGCTGGCGCGGGAATTTAACATCCGTTTCGACGGACGTCCGATTACGGTTCATGCAGCAAGGAAATGGTTAGTAGGAGAAGCTATCCCTACCCAGGAAAAATTGCGCATGATTGCTCAATGGCTGGGCGTACCGGCAGAATGGTTGCGTTTTGGTGGCCCGGAAAGCGCCACGCCCAATGGTGAAGCCAATGGCAGCCTGGCCCGGTTTGAGTCGGCAGATGTTAAATTGATTGCAGACTTACAACGTCTTGATGAGCATCACCGCCAGCTTGCGCGCGAATTCATCCGCATGCTGGTCAGGGTAAATTACCAGAAGTAGCGATGACTTCGCCGGTTGGTCGCCTGCGCTGCTCTTGCAGAGGTTGCTTTCGCGGAATTTTTGTGCAAAGTCATACTGGAGACATGATTTTGCCGCACAATAAGACGGCTTATGTTGCGCTGCAACCAGATAATTCGACGATTATCTTGTAGAGAGCGGCGCAGTAGTCAATACTGGCTCATAATCACCTCAGAAGCAGCCTGTTGTTATCCACTACGGAGCATGGCGTCAAGCCGTCTTATGAAAAGCAACTACAGCAATACCGCGCAGCTGAAGGATCTGATGACCGTCCCACCGATGACCGCCGCGCAGCACGCGGAAGTCATGCGCAAACGGATCGCCCACCGCAGGATGGTGGAAGAAGCCAGGGATCTGAAGCGCGCCAGTGCGGCGCAGTTTGAGAAGCGCTGACGGCGCAGCGGCCGTCGTGCAGTAACGCTAGCCGGGCGCCTTCATGCCCTGCCAGCGCGGCGCCAGGCTGTGTTCGATGCCAAACAGGTCGATCACGCGGGCCGCCGTATGGTCAACCATCTCGGCGATGCTCTGCGGCTGGTGGTAAAAGCTCGGCAGCGGCGGAAAGATCACGCCACCCATTTCGGTGACCGCCGTCATATTGCGCAGGTGCGCCAGGTTGAACGGCGTTTCGCGCACCATCAGCACCAGCCGCCGACGCTCCTTGAGCACCACGTCGGCCGCGCGCGTAATCAGATTATCCGACAGGCCATGCGCCACCGCAGCGAGCGTGCGCATCGAGCACGGGGCAATCACCATCCCGTCCGACTGGAACGAGCCGCTGGCAATCGAGGCGCCCACGTCGCGCAGCTTGTGCACTACATGCGCCAGCGCTTCAACGTCCTTGCGCGCCATGCCGGTTTCCTGATGCAGCGTCAGCACGGCGGCGTCCGACAGCACCAGATGCGTCTCGACGCCAGCGATGGCGCCGAGCAATTGCAACAGCCGCGCGCCATACACGGCGCCCGTTGCGCCGGTAATGGCCACAACGATCCTGCGCGGCCGCGCAGCGACACGATCAGGCATTGAGCAGGGTTTTCAGTTCGCCCGATTCAAACATTTCATTCATGATGTCCGAGCCACCGATGAATTCGCCTTTGACATACAGCTGGGGAATGGTCGGCCAGTTCGAGTAGTCCTTGATGCCCTGGCGAACTTCCGGGTCGTCCAGTACGTTGACGGTGGCAATGTTTTCCACGCCGCACGATTTCAGGATCTGGATCGCGCGACCGGAGAAACCACATTGCGGAAATTGGGCCGTGCCCTTCATGAACAGCACGACCGGCGTGTTCGTCACGGTTTCTTTGATCCAGGTTTGTACGTCGCTCATAGCAGCCTCTGTGGGGTAAATTAATGATGGCGTCATTTTATAAGAAAACGCCGTCGGCAGTATGCATGGCGTCCAGAAATGCGCCGCGCGGCAACATCAATCGGGTAAAGCTTTACCCATGCAAACAGATTGGGGCGCTGACACATATTTGCCATAGGGCGCCACCTCGACGTAGCCATGCCTGGCATAAAAATCGACTGCGCGAAGGTTGATACGGCGCGTCGACAGCTGCACCTGCCGGTAGCCATGGGCTGCCGCCTGCGCTTCCACGAATGCCAGCAGCGCCGCACCGACGCCACGTGAACCAGGGCGCGCATACATGCGCTTGAGTTCGGCGGTCGGGCTGGCATCGTCACCGAGCGGGCGCAGGGCGGCGCAGCCGAGCAGGGCGCCGGCGGCGTCACGGGCAATATAAAAACCACCGCGCACGCACGGCGCCTCGATGTCGAACGAGGCGCGCCCGCTGTCGCCATTCATGCGCAGCAATACACCGGACAGTTCATCCTGCAGCAGCAGCGCGTCAACGCTGCTGGCGCTGTCCGCTGTAATCAGGATGTCCGGCATGCCCTCAGTCACTAGCCGCGCAGCTTGGCAAAGGCGGCGGCCATGCTGCCGGCCGGCTCGGGTGCGTTGCGGCTTTGCGACTGGTGCTGGGCCATGCTGCGGCGGTCGTTGCGGTCGCCTTTCTGCTGCGGCTGCGAGCCCGCCTGCGGCGCGCTGTCGGTCAGGCGCATGGTCAGCGCAATGCGCTTGCGCTTTTCATCGACTTCCAGCACCTTCACGCGTACCACCTGGCCGGCTTTCACCACCGTATGCGGGTCTTTCACGAAGGTGTTCGACAGCGCCGAGATATGCACCAGGCCGTCCTGGTGCACGCCGATATCGACAAAAGCGCCAAACGCGGCCACGTTGGTGACCACGCCTTCCAGGATCATGTCCGGGCGCAGGTCGCGGATTTCTTCCACGCCTTCCTTGAAGGTGGCGGTGGTAAATTCCGGACGCGGATCGCGGCCCGGCTTTTCCAGTTCCTTGAGGATGTCGGTAATGGTCGGCACGCCGAAAGTCTCATCGGCATACTTGGCCGGGCTCAGGGTTTTGAGCAGCGCTGTTTCGCCAATCACCGCCTTGATGTCCTTTTTGATGTCGGCCAGGATTTTTTCCACCAGCGGATACGATTCCGGGTGAACCGCCGAGGCGTCGAGCGGATTGTCGCCGCCCATTACGCGCAGGAAGCCGGCGGCCTGCTCGAACGTCTTGTCGCCCAGGCGCGGCACGCCCTTCAACGCCGCGCGCGATGTAAAGGCGCCCTTCATGTCACGGTAGCTGACAATGCTTTGCGCCACGCTGGCCGACAGGCCGGACACGCGCGCCAGCAGCGGTGCGGACGCCGTATTGACGTCCACGCCGACCGCATTCACGCAGTCTTCCACCACCGCGTCGAGCGAGCGCGCCAGCTGGCTTTGGCTCACATCATGCTGGTACTGGCCCACGCCGATCGACTTCGGATCGATTTTCACCAGTTCGGCCAGCGGGTCTTGCAGGCGGCGTGCAATCGACACCGCACCGCGCAGCGACACATCCATGTCGGGCAGCTCTTTCGATGCAAATTCCGACGCTGAGTACACCGACGCGCCCGCTTCCGAGACCACGATCTTGGTCATCTTTGCTTCCGGATGCTGCTTGATCAGGTCCTGCGCCAGCTTGTCGGTTTCGCGCGAGGCGGTGCCGTTGCCGATCGAGATCAAGGACACATTGTGCTTGGCCGCCAGACGACCCAGCGTGTGCAAGGAGCCATCCCAGTCGTTTTTCGGCTGGTGCGGGTAGATCACGGCCGTGTCGACCACCTTGCCGGTGGCGTCCACTACCGCCACTTTCACGCCGGTGCGCAGGCCAGGGTCGAGACCCATGGTGGCGCGCTGGCCGGCGGGCGCGGCCAGCAGCAGCGCTTTGAGGTTGGTGGCAAACACATTGATGGCGTCCTGCTCCGAGCGTTCGCGCAGCGCGCCCATCAGTTCCGTTTCCAGGTGCATGAAGCTTTTCACGCGCCAGGTCCAGCGGGCCGTATCGGACAGCCATTTGTCGGCCGGGCGGCCCTGGTTTTTGATGCCGAAGCGCGCCGCAATACGGCCTTCGCAGGGATTGTGCGGCGCATCCCATTTCGGCTTCTCCGCTTCCGTGTCGAGCCGCAGCGTAACGTCAAGGATGCCTTCACGCCGACCGCGCATCAGTGCCAGCGCACGGTGCGACGGCACGGTGGCGATGGTTTCGGAATAATCAAAATAGTCGGCGAACTTTTCGCCTTCATCCTGCTTGCCTTCCACCACTTTCGATTCAACTACGCCGTGCTCCTGCACGTATTCGCGCAGCGACTGCAGCAACGTGGCATCTTCGGCAAAACGTTCCATCAGGATCTGGCGCGCGCCGTCGAGTGCCGCCTTGGTATCAGGCACGCCCGGATTGTTGCCGTCGGCGCTGGTAAAGGCGTCGCGCAGGAACTTGCCTGCTTCCATGTCCGGCGTCAGCTCGGGATTGTTCAGCAGGCAGTCGGCCAGCGGCATCAGGCCCGCTTCGATGGCGATCTGGGCCTTGGTACGGCGTTTCTGCTTGTACGGCAGATACAGGTCTTCCAGCCGGGTCTTGTCTTCGGCATGCATGACGGCGTCGAGCAGCTCGGGCGTCATCTTGTTCTGTTCGGTGATCGAGGCCACGATGGCCGCGCGGCGCTCTTCGAGTTCGCGCAGATAGCGCAGGCGCTCTTCAAGCAGGCGCAGCTGGATATCGTCGAGGCCGCCAGTTGCTTCCTTGCGATAGCGGGCGATAAAGGGCACGGTGGCGCCTTCGTCGAGCAGTTCGATGGCGGCGGCAACCTGCACCGGTTTGGCGGCAAGTTCAAGGGCAAGGCGTTGTTCGATAGAGGGCAGCATGGTTGTTTCCAAAGCGATCAAGCCTGGAATGATACGCAAACGGCGCGATTGCGCAATCTTGACAGCGCAAATGGACTGTGCGCGCCACATTACTGCGATTGAATGCGCGATTGCCTGCCTTATGAAGGATAATATTGCCTGTTGCCGATTTTGATACAACTTTCAACCCATCATGCGTACCATGGATTTTACCCGCGACGACATCAGTGACACCCCTGCCGCCCCGGCCAGTGCGCCCGGCGGCCCTTTGCCGTACGCGATTGCCACCTGGCTGCAACGGGTCGAGGCTGCTGCTCATCCGAAAGCCGTGCTGACTCTGGCCGAACCCGACCCGAAACTCAACGCGCATCGCCTGATCTATGTGCTGGCGCCGACCAGCGGCGGGCGCCATGTGGCGCTGTGCCTGTACAAGGCGCGTTTGCGGCCGAACGGCGATGTGGCGGCGGCCAGTCCGATCAGCGAGATTTTTTCGCTGCTGTCGGCGCCGCCAAGCTTTCTGACGCCGGCCGACGAAGACCTGGTGCGTTTTTTCGTGGCCATGCGCAGCGGCAGCAACTCGCAAACAGGTAGCGCCACTGAACCGAAGGGCAAGGTCGGCGCCGCACTGCTGGGCATGCTGGCGCAGCAGGACAAGCTGTTGTGGGCCAATTCCTGGGCCGATGTCGGCAACGGTCTGGTGTATCCGCTCAAGGAGGGGCCGCTGCGCCAGGCGCGCCTGTTCTGGCGCGACGAAGGCAAGACCATGCGCCTGGGCTGGCAGGTCGATCCGCCGGAAGGCGTGAAACACCATGGCGCCGACCAGATCGACTATATGTTGCCGACCGATCCGCCATGGTATATCGACAATCTGTCATGCGGGGTGCTGGAACTGAACCAGGGCGGCTCCGATATTTCGCTGGCCGACCTGCAGGCGCTGGTGGCGCAGGCGCCGCCCCTGAACGCCAACGACAAGGTGCGCGTCTCGCAACTGCTGCTGGCGCAGGGCCTGCAGCACCTGATGCCGCTGCCGCAGCCGCTGCCGCAGCGCTTGCGCAAGGATGTCTCGCCCACGCCGGTGCTGCTGCTCGACAGCGTGCTGCTGGCCGATGGCAGTACCCAGCGCTGGACCGACTTCGTGGTGCTGTCGTACGACTATGACGGCGAGCGGGTGGCGTTCGATCCGGCCCAGCGCGTGGTGCGCCAGGTGGGCGATGTGACGGAAATTATCCAGCGCAATACGGTCGATGAGGCACGCGCGCTGGCGCTGCTGGCCGAACTGCAGTTCAAGAAACCCGGTTCGGCGCCGCTGAGCACCCTGAAAGGCGCCTTGCTGCTGCCCAGCCAGGCAGAATGGCTGCGTTTTGCCGGGCAAGGCATCGACGATCTGCTCGACCAGGGCTGGATACTGGAAAAGACCGCCAAGTACCGTTACGACGTGACCGATGTGGAGGGCTGGTATGCCGAGATCGACGACCAGGACCCCGAGAGCAACAATGCCTGGTTCGAGCTCGAGCTGGGCATCGTGGTCAACCAGGAGCGCGTGCCGCTGCTGCCGGTGCTGGTGCAACTGATCCGCAATGCGCCCAATGACTTCAACCCGAAAATCATCGACGCGCATGACGACGAGGACCAGATGCTGGCCACCTTGCCGGGCGGCACCCGCGTGGCGCTGCCATGGGGCCGCGTACGGCCGATTCTCCACACGCTGGGCGAACTCTATTTCAACGACAAGATCCGCTATGCGGTACGCATGTCGACGCTGGACGCCGCCCGCCTGGAAGAGCTGGCGCGCGCAGTCGAGATGCAATGGTCGGGCGGCGAGCAGTTGCGCGCCATGGGCCGCAAGCTGAGCCAGTTCGGCTCGGTGCAGAAAGTGGCGGCGCCTGCCGGCCTGCAGGCTACCTTGCGCGATTACCAGGCCGAAGGGCTGGCCTGGATGCAGTTCCTGCGCGACCATGACCTGGCCGGTATTCTGGCCGACGACATGGGCCTGGGCAAGACGGTGCAGACGCTGGCGCATATCCTGATCGAGAAAGAAGCCGGGCGCCTCACGCATCCGGCGCTGGTGATTGCGCCAACCAGCCTGATGGGCAACTGGCAGGACGAGGCGGCCAAGTTCGCCCCGAGCCTCAAGGTGCTGCTGCTGCAAGGCAAGGACCGCGCTCAGCAGTTCGACCAGATCGGCCATTGCGACCTGGTGCTGACCACTTACGCATTGCTGCCGCGCGATGAAGAAATCCTGCGCGAGCAGGAGTTCCACCTGGTGATCCTGGACGAATCGCATTACATCAAGAATACCCGCAGCAAGGCCGCGCAGACAGCCGGCATGCTGCGCGCGCGCCACCGCCTGTGCCTGTCCGGCACGCCGCTGGAAAACCACTTGGGCGAATTGTGGTCGCAATTCCACTTCCTGCTGCCGGGCCTGCTGGGCGACGAGAAGACCTTTAATACCCAGTTCCGCCACCCGATCGAGCGGCAGGACGATCCATTGCGGCGCATGCTGCTCAACCGCCGCATCAAGCCTTTCCTGCTGCGCCGCACCAAGGACAATGTGGCCAAGGAGCTGCCGTCGAAAACCGAAATGGTGCGCAAGGTCGAGCTGACCGGGCCGCAGCGCGACCTGTACGAAACGGTGCGCCTGGCGATGGACCAGAAGGTACGCGAAGAGATCGACAAAAAAGGTGTGGCGCGCAGCCAGATCGTGATTCTCGAAGCGCTGCTCAAGCTGCGCCAGGTCTGCTGCGATCCGCGCCTGGTGAAGTCCTTGCCGGCCAAGAAGCAGGCGGCCGGCTCGGCCAAACTGCAAGACCTGATGCAGATGGTGGAAGACCTGCTCGAAGAAGGGCGCAAGATCCTGGTGTTCTCGCAATTTACCAGCATGCTCGAACTGATCGAGGAAGAGCTCGAATCGCGCGATATTCCCTACGCCTTGCTGACCGGCGAAACCAAGGATCGCAGCGCCCAGGTGGCGGCGTTCCAGCAGGGGGCGGTGCCGATCTTCCTGATCAGCCTGAAAGCGGGCGGCGTCGGCCTGAACCTGACGGCGGCCGACACCGTGATCCACTACGATCCATGGTGGAACCCGGCCGCCGAAAACCAGGCCACCGACCGCGCCTGGCGCATCGGCCAGGACAAGCCGGTGTTTGTCTACAAACTGATCGCCAAGGGCACGCTGGAAGAAAAAATCCAGCTGCTGCAGCAAAAGAAATCGGAACTGGCGCAATCGATCCTGGCCGAAGGCGAGTCGCAGAAAATGGCGCTGACGCAGGAAGACCTGCAACAGATTTTTGCGCCGCTCGACGACTGAGATTGCCGCCAGGCAGCTTGACGGGCCTATACTGAAGACATTGTCTTTTGCAAGGTGCCGGCATGCTGCCTCTTTTTCTGCTGTTCCTGTTACTACTGGTCAGTGTGGCGTGGCTGGCGCTGCGCAGCCTGCGTCTGCAGCGCGAACTGCAGCACGCGCGCGCCGATGCAGCGCAGTTCCGGCTGCTGGCCGAGCACGGCGTCGACATCGCCTGGGTGCTTGACGCCATCACGCTCGAACTGATCTACCTGAGCCCGTCCGCGCAGTCGCTGACTGGCTACGCCCCACCGGAATTGCAAGCACAGGTTGCCAGGCTGGCGGCCGAGGTGCCGGCGCGCGTGCAGCGCTGGCGCAATGGCGACCAGAGCCGCCTGCGTCTGCTGCGCGAAGTGGAACTGCCGCATCGCGACGGCCGCGCGCTGGTACTGGAAGTCACCTCGACTTTGGTGGCCGACGTGGCTGGCCGCCCCCTGGTCCTGCTGGGCAGCGCGCGCGATGTCAGCCAGGCGCAGCGTGCCGACGCCGAGCGGGAAACAGAGCAGAAGCGTTTCGCTTCGATGCTCTCGCATGAATTTCGCACGCCGCTGGCCACCATCGACGGCGCCGTGCAGCGCCTGGTGGCGACCGCCGATGCGGCCGGCGCCGACGAAGCCACGCGCAAGCGCTATCTGAAAATCCAGGCTGCCGTCGACCGCCTGTTGGGCATGATTAACGACTATCTTTCACCCGAGCGCATGGCCGCCATCGGCCGCACGCGCGCCGCCGACGGCATTGCCCCGCTGGCGCTGCTGCAGCAGGCGGCCGCCACCGTGCCGGCCAGCCACGTGGTGCGCTTGCATCTCGATGAAGACCTGCCGGCGCAGTTGCGCTGCGATGTGCCCGGTTTGCAGCTGTGCCTGAAAATCGTGCTCGATAACGCCGTCAAGTTCAGCCCTTCGGGCAGCGCCATCGAACTCGACGCCAGGCTGGCGCCGCAGGGCGGCGTGCTGCTGTGTGTGGCCGACCGCGGCGTGGGCCTGGTCGAGTCCGAACTGGGGCAGCTGTTCGACAAGGGCTTTCGCGGCCTGCATGCTGGTGGACATGCCGGCGCCGGCCTGGGCCTGTATATGGCGCAGGCGATTGTCGACGTGCATGGCGGCAACTTCCAGGTCAGCCAGCGCGCCGGCGGCGGTGCCGAGTTCCGTATCTGGTTGCCAACGGCGGTTGCCGCAAGCAAAAATCTTGCTGCCGCTGAAGCCTAGCGTGATAATTCCTTGACGTAAACATGACTAGCCAGCCATTATGGTGCAGGAGTGGATGGCAAGGCTTGCCTCACGATAGGCTCACTAACAGATAAATGGCGCGGCAATGACGAAAATACTGATCGTCGAAGACAATCTCGAGTACGCCGAAGACATGGCGGAGTTTCTGACGGAGCTGGAGCACGATGTGCTGACCACCAGTTCGGCAGGCGATATGTGGGCAGCACTCAGCCACGGCAATATCGATGTTGTGGTGCTGGACCTGGGCCTGCCGGACGAAGACGGCTTTAACGTGATTCCGCGCATGCGCCAGCTGTATCCGCAGATCGGCGTGCTGGTGCTGACCGGGCGCGTGGCATTCGACAGCCGTATCCTGGGCCTGCGCCTTGGCGCCGACCACTACCTGACCAAGCCGATCAAGTTCCCTGAACTGGCCGCACATATCGAAGCGCTGGATCGCCGCGTCGGCCCGCAGGAAGCGGCGCCCGAGCCGGGCAAGTGGACCTTGCGCGTCAGTGCGCGCCAGCTCGAACTGATGGGCTCGGTGATTGCCCTGACCGAAAAGGAATTCAATTTCCTGCATCTGCTGACGATCAATACGCGCCCGGTGCCGCGCGATGTGATCGTGGCCGGCATGGGCGGCGACGATCCCGATGCCGGGCGCCGCGTCGACATGCTGGTGTATCGGCTGCGCAAGAAAGCCAAGACCGGCCTGGGCCAGGATCTGCCGCTGCGCAGCGCCTATGGCGAGGGCTACAGCCTGTCGGCCAGTTTCAACCTGTCCTGATTTTTATCGGGGACAGAGTCAATCTGTTTCCGGGTTTTTTGAAATTTATCGGGGACAGAGTCGAGTCCACGTAAAATTCTGTGTAGAATCAAGGCATTAGTGTTTTCAACGACTGTTGCCATGGCCCGTTTGCCCCGTCTGATCATTCCTTCCCTACCCCATTATGTGATACAGCGGGGCGCCAACCGGCAGCCGGTGTTCCAGGATGCCGATGACCATGTGCAATTTTTGGCCTGGCTGAAAACCGGCGCCAAAACCTTCAAAGTAGCGCTTCACGCCTACGTTCTCTTGCCCGATCAGCTGCATTTATTGGCCACGCCCAGCGATGCCACCGGCCTGGCGCAGCTGATGCAGTGGCTGGGCCGCTATTACGTGCCGTATTTCAACCAGAAGTACGGACGCGAAGGCACACTGTGGCAAGGACGCTACAAAACCGCCGTGATCGATGCTGAACATTTCTTCCTGCTGTGCTGCCGTTATCTTGAATATGTGCCGGTACGCACGGGCCTGGTCGGACATGAGCGCGACCATGGCTGGTCCAGCTACGCCCACCATGTGGGCCTGCGGCCCGACGCCCTGATAACCGATCATGCCTTGTACTGGGCGCTGGGTAATACGCCGTTCGACCGCGAGGGCGCCTATCTGCGCCTGTGCGAACAGGGGCTGAGTGGGGCGCAGATCAAGGCGGTGGAGCAGGCCGTGCTGAAAGGCTGGCCACTCGGTTCCGATGCGTTCAAGCAGGCGCTCGAGCTGAAAATGCAGCGGCAAGTGCTGCCGGCCAAGCGTGGCCGGCCACGCAAGAGTCACCAGATACCGCCGCATCATAACGCGCAGGACTGATAATTTTAAATACGACAATATTTATACGTATTTAAGTTAATGCCTTTGACTATGTCCCTATTAAATTTATCCGGCGACAGAAATAAATTTAATTGGACTCCGACCCTATTTATTGTAGTTGAGTTTTCTGCTGCATTGCACTACTCTAGTTTTTCGTTACTTATTTCGCAGCGGAGAGCCCATGAAAGCGCAAGGCCTGTACGACCCAGCCAATGAACACGATGCCTGCGGCGTCGGTTTCGTCGCCCATATCAAGGGCAACAAGACCCATTCGATCGTCGAACAGGGCCTGCTGATCCTGAAAAACCTCGATCACCGGGGCGCCGTCGGTGCCGATCCGCTGATGGGCGATGGTGCCGGTATCCTGATCCAGATTCCGGACCAGTACTATCGTGAAGAAATGGCCAAACAGGGCGTGGACCTGCCGCCGCCGGGCGAATATGGCGTCGGCATGATCTTCCTGCCAAAAGAAAACGCTTCGCGTATCGCCTGCGAACAGGAAATCGAGCGCGCCGTGCGCATCGAAGGCCAGGTCGTGCTGGGCTGGCGCAATGTGCCGATCGATACCGACATGCCGATGTCGCCGACCGTGCGCGCCAAGGAACCGGTGATCCGCCAGATCTTTATCGGTCGCGGCCCGGACATCATGGTGACCGACGCGCTCGAGCGCAAGCTGTATGTGATCCGCAAATCATCGGGCCACGCCATCCAGGCTTTGAAGCTGCTGCATGGCAAGGAATTCTTCGTGCCGTCGATGTCGGCCCGCACCATCGTCTACAAGGGCCTGCTGCTGGCCGACCAGGTGGGCGTCTACTATAAAGACCTGCAGGATGCGCGCTGCATCTCGGCGCTGGCGCTGGTGCACCAGCGTTTCTCGACCAATACCTTCCCGGAATGGCCGCTGGCCCACCCGTACCGCCTGATCGCCCATAACGGCGAGATTAACACCGTCAAGGGCAACTTCAACTGGATGCGCGCGCGCGAAGGCGTGATGAAGTCGGCCGTGCTGGGTGAAGACCTGCAAAAGCTGTTCCCGCTGATCTATGAAGGCCAGTCCGACACCGCCTGCTTCGACAATGCGCTCGAACTGCTGCTGATGGCCGGCTACCCGGTGGCCCAGGCGATGATGATGATGATCCCGGAAGCGTGGGAAAACCACACGACCATGGACGATAACCGCCGCGCCTTCTATGAATACCACGCCGCCATGATGGAACCGTGGGACGGCCCGGCCGCCATGGCCTTTACCGATGGCCGCCATATCGGCGGCACGCTGGACCGCAACGGCTTGCGTCCGGCCCGCTATATCGTCACCGACGATGACCTGGTGGTGATGGCGTCGGAATCGGGCGTGCTGCCGATTCCCGAATCGAAGATTATCCAGAAATGGCGTTTGCAGCCTGGCAAGATGTTCCTGATCGACCTGGAAGCGGGCCGCATCATCGACGACCAGGAACTGAAAACCACCTACGCCAACGCCAAGCCGTACAAGGCCTGGATCAATTCGGTGCGCATCAAGCTCGACGAGATCAAGCTGCAACAAGGTCAGCAAAAGCAGGAGCGCGCGCAGGGCGAAAAAGCCGCGCCGTCGCTGCTGGACCGCCAGCAGGCGTTTGGTTACACCCAGGAAGATTTGAAATTCCTGATGGCGCCGATGGCCGTGGCCGGTGAAGAAGCCACCGGTTCGATGGGTAACGACTCGCCGCTGGCGGTCATGTCGAACAAGTTGAAACCGCTCTACAGCTACTTCAAGCAACTGTTTGCGCAAGTGACCAACCCCCCGATCGATCCGATCCGCGAAGCGATGGTGATGTCGCTGGTGTCGTTTATTGGCCCGAAACCGAACTTGCTCGATACCAACAACGTCAATCCGCCGATGCGCCTGGAAGTTTCGCAGCCGGTGCTCAATTTCGATGATATGGCGCGCCTGCGCAATATCGGCGCCCATACGGGCGGCAAGTTCAAGTCGTATGAACTCGATATCTGCTACCCGCTGGCCTGGGGCAAGGAAGGCGTGGAAGCATGCCTGGCCTCGCTGTGCGCCGAAGCTGTCGACGCCGTCAAGTCCGGCCACAATATCCTGATCGTGTCGGACCGTGCGATTGGCCCTGACCAGGTTGCCATTCCGGCCCTGCTGGCCACGTCGACCGTGCACCAGCATCTGGTCAGCAAGGGCCTGCGCGCCTCGACCGGCCTGGTGGTGGAAACCGGCTCGGCCCGCGAGACGCATCACTTTGCGCTGCTGGCCGGCTACGGCGCCGAAGCTGTCCATCCGTACCTGGCCATGGAGACGCTGGTTGACATGGCGCCGGACTTGCCGGGCGAACTGACCGGTGAAAAAGTCATCTACAACTACACCAAGGCAGTCGGCAAGGGCTTGATGAAGGTCATGTCGAAGATGGGTATCTCGACCTATATGTCCTACTGCGGCGCACAGATTTTCGAAGCCATTGGCCTGAACAAGTCGCTGGTGAACAAATACTTCCGCGGCACGGCCTCGAATGTAGAAGGTATCGGCGTGTTTGAAGTGGCTGAGGAAGCGCTGCGTCTGCATGCACTGGCCTTCGGCAACGATCCGGTGCTGGCCAACAAGCTCGACGCCGGCGGCGAATATGCGTTCCGCGTGCGTGGTGAAGACCATCTGTGGACGCCGGATGCGATTGCCAAGCTGCAGCACTCGACGCGCAGCAACAATTTCTCCAGCTATAAAGAGTACGCCCAGATCATCAACGACCAGAGCCGTCGCCACCTGACCCTGCGCGGCCTGTTCGAGTTCAAGCTCGATCCAACCAAGGCGATCCCGCTCGACGAAGTCGAACCGGCCAAGGAAATCGTCAAGCGCTTTGCCACCGGCGCCATGTCGATGGGCTCGATCAGTACCGAAGCGCACGCCACGCTGGCTGTGGCCATGAACCGCATCGGCGGCAAGTCGAACACCGGCGAAGGCGGCGAAGATCCATCGCGCTACACGATGGAACTGAAGGGCATCAAGATCAAGCAGGGCGAAACCATGGCCTCGGTCATGGGCAAAGAGCAGATGGTGGTCGATATTGCCCTGCAAGAAGGCGATTCGCTGCGTTCGCGCATCAAGCAGGTTGCTTCGGGCCGCTTTGGCGTGACGGCGGCCTACCTGAACTCGGCCGACCAGATCCAGATCAAGATGGCGCAGGGCGCCAAGCCGGGCGAGGGCGGCCAGTTGCCAGGCCACAAGGTTTCGGAATACATTGCCACGCTGCGCTTCTCGGTGCCGGGCGTGGGCCTGATTTCGCCGCCGCCGCACCATGACATCTATTCGATCGAAGATCTGGCCCAATTGATCCATGACCTGAAGAACGCCAATCCGCGTGCCTCGATCTCGGTCAAGCTGGTGTCGGAAGTCGGTATCGGCACGGTGGCGGCCGGCGTGACCAAGGCCAAGGCTGATCATGTGGTCGTTGCCGGTCACGACGGCGGTACCGGTGCTTCGCCATTGTCGTCGGTAAAACACGCCGGCACGCCGTGGGAACTGGGCCTGGCTGAAACCCAGCAGACGCTGGTTTTGAACGGCCTGCGTTCGCGGATTCGTGTCCAGGCCGATGGCCAGATGCGTACCGGCCGCGACGTGGTGATTGCCGCCTTGCTGGGCGCCGACGAGATCGGTTTTGCCACCGCGCCGCTGGTGGTCGAAGGCTGCATCATGATGCGCAAATGCCATCTGAACACCTGCCCGGTCGGCGTTGCCACGCAAGACCCGGTGCTGCGCGCCAAGTTCTCGGGCAAGCCGGAATACGTGGTCAACTATTTCTTCTTTGTTGCCGAAGAAGCGCGCCAACTGATGGCACAACTCGGTATCCGCACCTATGACGAGCTGATCGGCCGTGTCGACCTGCTCGACAAGTCGAAGGCAATCTCGCACTGGAAGGCGCAGGGCCTCGACTTCTCGGCCATCTTCCACAAGCCGGAAGTGGAAATCGGCGTGCCCTGCAGTCATGTGGAAGAGCAGGACCACGGCCTGGAAAAGGCGCTCGATCACAAGCTGATCGCGCAGGCCCGCGCGGCACTGGAAAAAGGCGAGCGCGTTTCGTTCATCTCGCCGGTGCGCAACGTCAACCGTACGGTCTGCACCATGCTGTCCGGTGAAGTGGCCAAGCGCTATGGCCATGCCGGCTTGCCGGACGACACCATCCATATCCAGCTGCAAGGCACGGCAGGTCAGTCGGCCTGCGCCTTCCTGGCCCATGGCATTACCATCGACCTGGTCGGCGAAGGCAACGATTACGTCGGCAAGGGCCTGTCGGGCGGGCGCATTATCGTGCGCCCGAACACCGAATTCCGTGGCTGGGCGGTCGACAACATTATTATCGGCAACACCGTGCTGTACGGCGCGGTGGCTGGCGAAGCGTTCTTCAACGGCGTGGCCGGCGAGCGTTTTGCCGTGCGCAATTCGGGCGCCACCACGGTGGTCGAAGGCCTGGGCGACCATGGCTGCGAATACATGACGGGCGGCACGGTGGTGGTGCTGGGTGCTACCGGACGCAACTTTGCGGCCGGCATGTCGGGCGGCATCGCTTACGTGTATGACCCGGCCGGCGAATTTGCCAGCAAGTGCAATACCGCCATGGTCAGCCTGGACAAAGTGGTATCGGCCGCCGAACAGCAGCTCGACCGCCACGCCTGGCATGCACAGCACCGCAACGGTACGCCGGAAGCCGATGAAGTCATCCTCAAGCGCCTGCTTGAACGCCACTTCAAGCACACCGGCAGCACCCGCGCACGCGTGCTGCTCGACGACTGGGCCAATTCGCGCAGCAAGTTCGTCAAGGTTTTCCCGAACGAATACAAGCGCGCGCTGATCGATATGGCTGCAGAAGCGGCCCAGGAAGTCCAGGCCGTTGCCGCCTGAGCCAGCCAGCGTTATTGCTGAAAGAATGATCAAGGAGCGGCTGTGGTCGCTCCCGCCAGCCAAATAAAGGAACTATCGTGGGTAAAATCACCGGCTTCATGGAATTCAAGCGCCAGGACGAACACTATCTGGAGCCTGCCGCGCGTCTGAAGAACTACAAGGAATTCGTGCTGCACCTGTCGGATGCACAAGCGACCGTGCAGGGTGCGCGCTGCATGGATTGCGGCATCCCGTTCTGCAACACGGGTTGCCCTGTCAATAACATCATTCCCGACTGGAATGACCTGGTGTATCGCGGCGCCTACCGCGAAGCACTCGATGTTTTGCATTCGACCAATAACTTCCCGGAATTTACCGGTCGCATCTGCCCGGCGCCGTGCGAATCGGCCTGTACGCTTGGCATCAATGAAGATCCGGTCGGCATCAAGTCGATCGAGCACAAGATTATCGACATGGGCTGGGAGCACGGCTGGGTCACGCCACAGCCGGCCGGTTTCAGTACCGGCAAGAAAGTGGCGATTATCGGTTCCGGCCCGGCCGGCCTGGCGGCGGCGCAGCAGCTGGCGCGCGCCGGCCATGCCGTGACCGTGTTTGAAAAGAGCGATCGCATCGGCGGCCTGCTGCGCTACGGCATTCCTGACTTCAAGATGGAAAAGTCGCATATCGACCTGCGCGTCAAGCAAATGGAAGCCGAAGGCGTGGTGTTCCGTACCAGTGTTCTGGTAGGCAAGGATTTCCCGGCCAACGTTAACAACTGGGCCAAGGAAACCATTTTCCCGGAAGACCTGGAAAAAGAATTTGACGCCGTCATTATGGCCGGCGGCGCCGAGCAGCCGCGCGACCTGCCGGTACCGGGCCGAGAACTGAAGGGCGTGCATTTCGCCATGGATTTCCTGCCGCAGCAAAACAAGGTCAATGCTGGCGACAAGCTCAAGGACCAGATCAAGGCCACTGGCAAGCATGTGGTGGTGATCGGCGGCGGTGATACCGGTTCGGACTGCGTGGGTACCTCGAATCGCCATGGCGCCGCGTCGGTGGCGCAGTTTGAACTGATGCCGCAGCCGCCGGAAAAGGAAAACAAGGCGCTGGTGTGGCCATACTGGCCGATCAAGCTGCGCACTTCTTCCTCGCATGAAGAAGGCTGCGAGCGCGACTGGGCGGTAGCGACCAAGCGTTTCGAAGGCAAGGGCGGCAAAGTGGAAAAACTGATCGCCTGCCGCGTCGAGTGGAAAGATGGCAAGATGAGCGAAGTACCGAACTCGGAATTCGAAATGAAGGCCGACCTGGTGTTCCTGGCCATGGGCTTTGTCTCGCCGGTGCAGCAGGTGCTCGAAGCGTTTGGCGTCGATACTGATGCCCGCGGCAATGCCCGCGCGACAACCGACGGCGAAGGCTGCTATCAGACGTCCGTACCGAAGGTGTTTGCCGCCGGCGACATGCGTCGCGGCCAGTCGCTGGTGGTGTGGGCGATCCGCGAAGGTCGCCAGTGCGCGCGCGCCGTCGATGAATTCCTGATGGGCGCTTCCGTACTGCCGCGTTAAGCCGTCATTGCGGGAAAGCCGGGGCCACGCTGTATTGCAGCGTGGCCTTTGTTGTTTTTTTAATAGATCAAGCAAACGCCGATGACGCGTGCAGCAGCGCCGCTTTTACAATAAAATATCTGACTTTCGATTCATTAGTGTTGTATTCTGCCTCTTTCCCGGGCTGCCCGAAGGCGGCTCTCAGCAGGGATTGGCGTTTCTGCACTACAATACGTCATTAAAAATGTGAGTATCGTCGTGCCTAATCTTGTTGAAATCCGTGATTTACACTTTGCCTATGGTGAACGTTCGATTCTGTCGGGCCTTCAGATGGACTTCCCACGCGGTAAAGTCGTGGCCGTCATGGGCGGTTCCGGCAGCGGCAAGACCACAGTATTGCGCCTGATCGGCGGCCAGTTGCGCCCCAGTTCCGGCGCCGTCAGCGTGCATGGCCAGGTCGTCCACGAGCTCGATACCGAGCAGTTGTACCAGATGCGCCGCAAGATGGGCATGCTGTTCCAGCATGGCGCCTTGTTTACCGACCTGACCGCGTTTGAAAACGTGGCTTTTCCGCTGCGCGAGCATACCGACCTGACCGAAGAGCTGATCCGCACACTGGTGCTGATGAAGCTCAATGCGGTCGGCCTGCGCAACGCCGCGCAACTCAAACCGGCCGAAATTTCCGGCGGCATGGGCCGCCGCGTGGCGCTGGCGCGCGCCATTGCGCTCGACCCTGAGCTGATCATGTATGACGAGCCCTTTGCCGGCCTCGACCCGATTTCGATGGGCGTGACCGCCAATCTGATCCGCAACCTCAACGATGCGCTCGGTTCGACCTCGATACTGGTGTCGCACGATGTCAAGGAGTGTTTCGCTATCGCTGATTATGTGTATTTTCTGTCGTCGGGCAAAATCGTGGCGCACGGCACGCCAGCCGAGATGGCTGTCTCGACCCACCCGTATGTGAAGCAGTTCGTCAATGCCGAAGCCGACGGCCCCGTGCCATTCCATTACCCGGGCAAGTCGCTGGCCGACGATCTGGGCCTGCATGCGGGGGCTGGCCGATGATCGGACGTTTTCTGGGCGCGATCGGCGCATGGCTGCGCCGTTCGGTGCAGGACCTCGGTTTTGCCGTGCGGTCCTTCTTTATTATTGTTGCTGCATCGGGCAGCCTGTGGCGCCGTCCGCGCCTGGTGGCCGAGCAGCTGTTCTTTATCGGTAACCGTTCGCTGGTCATTACCATCGTCTCGGGCCTGTTTGTCGGCATGGTGCTCGGTTTGCAGGGTTATTACACCTTGACCACCTATGGCGCCACGCAGTCGCTGGGCCAGCTGGTGGCGCTGTCGCTGATGCGCGAACTGGGGCCGGTGGTAACCGCCTTGCTGTTTGCCGGGCGCGCCGGCACCTCGCTGACGGCGGAAATCGGCCTGATGAAGGCGGGCGAGCAGTTGTCGGCGATGGAAATGATGGCTGTCAATCCGATCGCGCGCGTGCTGGCGCCGCGCCTGTGGGCCGGCGTGATCGCCATGCCGGTGCTGGGCGGCATTTTCACGGCGGTGGGCATTATCGGCAGTTATCTGGTCGGCGTGGTGCTGATCGGCGTCGACGAGGGTTCGTTCTGGTCGCAGATGCAGGCAGGCGTTGATCTTTGGAAAGATATTATCAACGGCACCTATATCAAGAGCCTGGTGTTCGGTATTGCCGTGACCTTTATTGCGTTGTTCCAGGGTTACCAGGCACAGCCGACGCCGGAAGACGTCTCCGGCGCCACCACGCGCACGGTGGTTATTTCGTCGCTGATGGTGTGGTGGCTCGATTTCATGATGACAGCGGTAATGTTCAGCAAGTAATTGCTATAGCGCAAAAAAAATCGTCCCCTCACGGTATTTTGGCAGGGGACAGCAAGTAAAAAATTATTTAGGATTGTTTATGCAACGTAAATCTTTGGATGTCTGGATCGGCCTGTTCGTCTTGCTGGGCGTGGCTGCAGTGATGTTTCTGGCGCTCAAAGCCGGTAATATGAGCTCGCTGTCTTTCGCCAAGACCTATACAGTCAGTGCCAAGTTCGACAATATTGGCGGACTCAAGCCACAGGCGCCGGTCAAGGGCGCCGGCGTGGTGGTCGGGCGCGTGGCCGAGATCGTGTTTGACGACAAAACGTATCAGGCGCTGGTAAAAATCGATATCGAAGATGATTACAAATTCCCGAAAGACAGCTCGGCCAAGATCCTGACGGCCGGCTTGCTGGGCGAGCAGTATATTGGCCTGGAACCGGGCGGCGATACGGCCAACCTGGCAGAGGGCGATAAAATCAGTATGACGCAGTCGGCCACCGTACTGGAAGACCTGATCAATCAATTCATCTACAGCAAGGCTGCAGATGGCAAGGACAGCAAATGAGCGAGTCGACAATGAAAAATACAGCACGCCTGGCCCGCGTTGGCGCCGCCCTGGCCATCGCCGCTACCCTGAGCGCCTGCGCCACCAGCGGCAATCCGCGTGATCCGCTGGAAGGCTACAACCGCGCCATGTTCAGCTTTAACGACAAGGTCGATGAAGTGGCCCTGAAGCCGATCGCCAAGGGCTACAAGGCCGTTACGCCTTCGTTCGTGCAAACCGGTATCGGCAACTTCTTCGGCAACTTGTCCGATGTGTGGAGCGCCATTAACAACCTGGCGCAAGGCAAGGGCGAAGCGGGCATGCAGGACGTGGTACGCGTGACCATGAACTCGACCTTTGGTATCCTGGGCCTGATCGATATCGCCTCGCAGGCCGGTGTGCCCAAGCATAACGAAGACTTCGGCCAGACGCTGGGCTGGTACGGCGTCAAGCCTGGCCCGTACGTAGTGCTGCCGCTGCTCGGTCCTTCGACCATGCGCGACACCGTTGCGCTGCCGGCCGATATCGTTGGCGACCCATGGCGCTACAAGGATCCGACCAATGTGCGCAATATCGGCACCTTCACGCGCGTGGTCGACAAGCGCGCCCAGCTGCTCGATGCGACCAACCTGATGGAAGCGGCCGCACTGGACCGTTACGAATTCATCCGCGACGGCTACCTGCAGGCGCGTGAAAGCAAGGTATTCGACGGTGACACGAGCCGCCGCAAGCAGGAAACCAAGGGCGACAGCAGCGCACTCGACGACGACTATGATGCTACACAGCCACAACAGGCAGAAGCGCCGGTTGCTGCGCCAGCGGCCGATGCGCCAGTGGCATCGGTAACATCTGGTAGCAATGACGTTGCCGCTGCTGCTGCCGTCCGGTAGTAGACTTAAGGCCTGGCCCAAGACACGGGGCTGCCATGATCGACAGCCTGTGAACAGCACGACCACAGAAAGGTACAACCATGAAATTGTTCAAACAACTGCTGGCGATGGCGACCATCGCCTTTGCCACCGCCGCACAAGCTGCCGCACCGGCCACCGAAGCGCCTGACGTTCTGGTCAAGCGCATCAGCCAGGATGTCATTGAAACGGCCAAGACCGACAAGGCCATCCAGGCTGGCGATATCAAGCGCGTGACCGCGCTGGTGGAAGAAAAAATCCTGCCTTACGTTGATTTCCAGCGCATGACGGCACTGGCCGCTGGCCGCCACTGGCGTACTGCCACGCCGGACCAGCAAAAGCGCCTGTCCGATGAATTCCGCACCCTGCTGATCTACACCTATTCGGGTGCGCTGTCGCAGATCAAGAACGAAACCGTGGAATTCAAGCCACTGCGCGCCGATCCAAGCGATACGGAAGTGGAAGTGCGTTCGCAGGTCAACATGACCCGTGGCGAGCCGGTGCCGCTGAACTACCGCGTGGCCAAGACGCCGAACGGCTGGAAGATCTATGACATCAACGTACTTGGTGCGTGGCTGGTTGAAACCTACAAAAGCAGCTTCAACAGCGAAATCAGCAAGGGCGGCATCGATGGCCTGATCAAGACCCTGGCCGACAAGAACAAGACGCTGGCATCGCGTCCTTTAGCCAAAGCCAAATAATCGGCTATCATGATGGTCCAGACCACGTTCCAGCGCAGCTAACGCCATGCCAGACTCACTCGACACTTTGCAGTCCCTGACCTCGCTGACCTTCGATAATGCCTCATCGGCATTGGAGCAGGGTCTCGAGGCGATCCGCACGGGCCAGACCAGGTTCGACCTGCGCAATGTGCAGGCGGTCGATTCGGCGGCCGTGTCGGTGATGCTGAGCTGGCAGCGCGCAGCGCAGGAAGCCGGCGGTGAGCTCGAACTGGTCAATCTGCCGACCAACCTGAAAAACCTGACCAAGCTGTATGGCGTGTGCTCGCTGGTATCGAGCGCGCTGAGCCCGGCGGACTGTGGCGGCGAAGCACATGCCGTCATCGCGTCCGACCTGCAGCATCATTGACCCTGTCCCACTCCCCGCATCAGCAGTAAATCAAGCCGGCAGCCAGTAGTGCCTTTGGCCTGATCTCCAAGTGTTCCACGTTTTTTCCAACTATAATTGACTGTTGCGCCACTTCCGATGGAAGACGGCGCCCTGTCCGGCCTGCGGGCCAGCATGACACCTGATGCATCACACTGATTGAAGCACATGACCGCAATTCAAATTACGAATGTAGAGAAGAGCTATAAATCGCTCAAGGCGCTCGGCGGCGTCTCGCTGGCGATCGAAGAAGGCGAGTTTTTCGGCCTGCTCGGTCCCAATGGCGCCGGCAAGACCACGTTGATTTCCATTATTGCCGGCCTGATCCGTCCGGACGCCGGCAGCGTGAAGATCCAGGGCCACGATGTGGTGACCGACTTCCGCAATGCGCGCCGCAGTGTTGGCGTGGTACCACAGGAACTGGTGTTCGACCCCTTCTTCACAGTACGCGAGACACTGCGCCTGCAGTCCGGCTACTTCGGCCTGCCCAATAACGACAAGTGGATCGACGAGGTGATGGAAAACCTCGACCTGACCGGTAAGGCCGACACCAATATGCGCGCACTGTCGGGCGGCATGAAGCGCCGCGTGCTGGTGGCCCAGGCGCTGGTGCACAAGCCGCCGGTGATCGTGCTCGACGAGCCGACCGCCGGCGTTGACGTTGAACTGCGCCAGACGCTGTGGAAGTTCATCTCGCGCCTGAACCGCGAAGGCGGCCACACGGTGGTGCTGACCACCCATTATCTGGAAGAAGCGCAGGCCATGTGTCAGCGCGTGGCGATGCTGAAAACCGGCAAGGTGGTGGCGCTCGACTCGATGTCGGCGCTGGTGCGCCGCATTGCCGGTTCCCAGCTGCAAGTCACGCTCAGCCACGGCAGTTTGCCGGCCGACCTGCAGCACCTGGTGCTGCACCCGGAACTGGCGACTTCGCCCAACAAGTTCACGCTGCGCGTCAACGAATACAGCGAAGTGGAAAAAATCCTGGCACGCCTGCGCGAAGCGGGCGCCGGAATCGAAGAAATGCAATTGCAACAGGCTGACCTGGAAGATATCTTCTTGCAGATCATGGATAAAGGTACCGTATGATGTCCTCAGGTTTTCGCACCCTCGTCTATAAAGAGACGCTGCGCTTCTGGAAAGTGGCCACGCAAACGGTGGGTGCTCCTGTGCTCACTTCAATGCTGTATCTGCTGGTGTTCGGCCATGTGCTCGAAGGCCGGGTGGAAGTGCACCCTGGCGTGAGCTACACGGCGTTCCTGATTCCCGGCCTGGTGATGATGAGCGTGCTGCAGAACGCCTTTGCCAATTCCTCGTCCTCGCTGATCCAGTCCAAAATTACCGGCAACCTGGTGTTCGTGCTGCTGACTCCTTTGTCGCACTGGGAAATCTTTTCAGCCTATGTGCTCGCCTCGATCGTGCGCGGCCTGGCAGTCGGCTTTGGCGTGTTTGCCATCACGTTCTGGTTTACCGACCTGTCGTTCGTGGCGCCGCTGTGGATTATCGTGTTTGCTTTCCTCGGCGCCGCCATGCTGGGCACCATGGGTTTGATCGCCGGTATCTGGGCTGAAAAATTCGACCAGCTGGCCGCATTCCAGAACTTCCTGATCATGCCGGCCACGTTCCTGTCGGGCGTGTTCTATTCGATCCATTCGCTGCCGGCGTTCTGGCAGACGGTGTCGCATCTGAACCCCTTCTTTTACATGATCGACGGCTTCCGCTACGGCTTTTTCGGCGTCTCCGATGTCAGCCCCTGGATCAGCCTGTCCATCGTGGGCGGCTTCCTGGTGATCCTGGCGTTTGCCTCGATCCGCCTGCTCAAAAGCGGCTACCGCCTGCGTCATTGAACCAAACAGCAAGTACACACTATCAAAAATACCAAGGAATTATCGTGACCACTACCCCAGAACTGATCCACGGCTACCTGCAGGCTGGCCTCGAATGCACGCACCTCGAAGTGGAGGGCGATGGCGCCCACTTCCAGGCCATCATCGTCTCGCCGCAGTTTATCGGCAAGCGCCTCATCCAGCGCCACCAGATCGTCTATGCGGCACTGGGCGACCGCATGCGCGAAGAAATCCACGCGCTGTCGATGAAAACCCTGACCCCTGACGAATACCAAGGATAAGCACATGGACAAGCTCCTGATCAATGGCGGCAACCGCCTGCACGGCGATATCATTATTTCCGGCGCCAAGAACGCTGCCCTGCCGATCCTGTGCGCGGGTCTGTTGACCGCCGGCGACCTGGAACTGTCGAACGTGCCGCATCTGCACGACGTGGCCACCATGTTGAAACTGTTGGGCCAGACCGGCTTGAAAGTTCAGCAGGACGGCGAACGCGTGGTGCTCAACGGCAGCAATATCACCTCGCTGGAAGCGCCGTACGACCTGGTGAAAACCATGCGCGCCTCGATCCTGGTGCTGGGCCCGCTGCTGGCGCGCTTCGGCGAAGCGAAAGTCTCGCTGCCGGGCGGCTGCGCCATCGGTTCGCGTCCGGTCGACCAGCATATCAAGGGCCTGGAAGCACTCGGCGCCGAGATCCGCATTGAAGCCGGCTATATCTACGCCAAGTGCGCCAAGCTCAAGGGCGCGCGCATCGTCACCGACATGATTACCGTGACCGGCACCGAGAACCTGCTGATGGCCGCTACCCTGGCCGACGGCGAAACCATTCTGGAAAACGCCGCCTGCGAGCCGGAAGTGACCGACCTGGCCAACCTGCTGGTGGCGATGGGCGCGAAGATCGACGGCATCGGCACCAGCCGCCTGGTGATCCAGGGCGTGGCCGAACTGCACGGCGCCGCCCATACGGTCATTGCCGACCGTATCGAGACCGGTACCTTCCTGTGCGCGGTGGCGGCCACCGGCGGCGATATCACGCTGCGCAATGTGCGCACCGACATCCTCGACGCGGCGCTCGACAAGCTGCGCGCGATGGGACTGACCATGACTTTTGGCGCCGACTGGATCCGCGCCGAGATGTCGGCCCGCCCGAATCCGGTCAGCTTCCGCACCACCGAGTATCCGGGTTTTCCAACCGACATGCAGGCGCAGTTCATGGCCGTCAACACGATCGCCAACGGCGCCAGCCGCGTGACCGAGACGATCTTTGAAAACCGCTTCATGCATGTCCAGGAAATGAACCGCCTGGGAGCCGATATCACCATCGAAGGCAATACGGCCATGATCGCCGGCGTCAAGCAACTGCGCGGCGCGCCCGTGATGGCCACCGACCTGCGCGCGTCGGCCTCGCTGGTGATCGCTGCCCTGGCGGCCGATGGCGAAACGCTGATCGACCGCATCTATCACCTGGACCGTGGCTACGACCGCATGGAACTCAAATTGTCGGCAGTCGGCGCCAATATCAAACGCATCAAATAAAAGGCAAGCTCATGACTGGTTTGAACAATGACTCGCAACTGATCCTGGCGCTGTCCAAGGGCCGCATTTTCGATGACACCATGCCGTTGCTGGAAGCGGCCGGCATCCGCGTGCTGGAAAACCCGGAAACGTCGCGCAAGCTGATCCTGCCGACCAACGACCCTGCCGTGCGCGTCATTATCGTGCGCGCCAGCGACGTGCCGACCTATGTGCAGTACGGCGCGGCCGACTTTGGCGTGGCCGGCAAGGATGTGCTGCTGGAACACGGCGGCGAAGGCCTGTACCAGCCGATCGACCTCAATATCGCCGCCTGCCGCATGTCGGTGGCGGTGCAGGCCGGTTTTGATTACGCCAAGGCGGTGCACCAGGGCGCGCGCCTGCGTGTGGCCACCAAGTTCGTGCATACAGCGCGCGAGCACTTTGCCGCCAAGGGCGTGCACGTCGACCTGATCAAGCTGTATGGCTCGATGGAGCTGGCGCCGCTGGTGGGCCTGTCGGACGCGATTGTCGACCTGGTCAGTACCGGCAGCACGTTGCGCGCCAACAACCTGGTCGAAGTGGAAGAGATCATGGATATTTCTTCGCGCCTGGTGGTCAACCAGGCCGCCTTGAAACTCAAGCGTGCGCGCTTGCAACCGATTATCGAAGCCTTTGAGCGCGCCTCGCAAAGCGCCTCGCAGGCCAGCTAAGCAGCAGGAAACCATTATGCCGATCCAGATTCGCAAGCTCGATTCCAGCCAGCCAGGCTTTCAACAAGCGCTGACGACGCTGCTGGCGTTTGACGCCGGCACCGATGACGCCATCGAGACCGCAGTGGGCAAGATACTGGCCGACGTCAAAGTGCGCGGCGACGCCGCCGTGCTTGAATACACCAACCGCTTCGACCGCATCCCGCACGGCGGCGCGGCCGAAATGGGCGCTTTCGATATCTCGCAGGCCGAACTGCAGGCTGCACTGAACGGCCTGCCGTCGGCGCAGCGCGAGTCCTTGCAGATCGCCGCCCAGCGCATCCGCGCGTTCCACGAACGCCAGCGCGAAGAACTGCGCGGCTTTATGTACACCGAAGCCGATGGCACGGTGCTGGGGCAGAAAGTCACGCCGCTTGACCGCGTCGGCATCTATGTGCCCGGCGGCAAGGCTGCCTACCCATCATCGGTGCTGATGAACGCGATTCCGGCCCAGGTGGCCGGCGTCGGTGAAATCATTATGGTGGTGCCGACCCCGGACGGCATCAAAAACCAGATGGTGCTGGCCGCCGCCGCGATTGCCGGCGTGACGCGCGTGATTACCATCGGCGGTGCGCAAGCTGTCGGCGCGCTGGCCTACGGCACGCAGACCATCGCCCAGGTCGACAAGATCGTCGGCCCCGGCAACGCCTATGTGGCAGCGGCCAAGCGGCGCGTGTTCGGCATCGTCGGCATCGACATGATTGCCGGACCTTCCGAAATCCTGGTGCTGTGCGACGGCACCACCGATCCGCACTGGGTGGCGATGGACCTGTTTTCGCAGGCCGAGCACGACGAGCTGGCGCAAGCCATTTTGCTGTGCCCGGACGCCGCCTATATTGCACGCGTGGAAGAAAGCATCGCCCGCCTGCTGCCGACCATGCCGCGCCAGGCCACCATCAGCACCTCGCTGGCCGACCGTGGCGCGTTGATCAAGGTGGCCAGCATGGAAGAGGCCTGCCGGATCGCCAACGATATCGCGGCCGAACACCTGGAAATCTCGGCTGAAAACCCCGAACAATGGGCCGAGCAGATCCGCCACGCGGGCGCGATGTTCCTCGGGCGCTTTTCATCCGAGTCGCTGGGTGACTATTGCTGTGGTCCCAACCACGTGCTGCCGACTTCGCGCACCGCGCGCTTTTCGTCGCCGCTGGGCGTGTATGACTTCCAGAAGCGTTCGTCGGTGATACACGTCAGCGAAGCGGGCGCGCAAACACTGGGCCGCGTGGCGGCCACACTGGCCTATGGCGAAGGCCTGCAGGCGCATGCGCGCAGCGCCGAACTGCGTCTGAAGCCGCAGTCATGACGGAGACGGCGGCGCAGCCGGTGTGGCTCGACCAGGTCTATTGCGAAGACGCGCTGGCCGGGCTGGCGCGCATTGCCGATGGCTCGGTCGACCTGATCCTGACCGATCCGCCGTACAACCTGGGCAAGGATTACGGCAACGGCTCTGACCGGCAGACGCTGGACGACTACTTGCGCTGGACCGAGCAGTGGATCGACGCCGCGCTGCCCAAGCTCAAAGCCAACGGCAGCCTGTATGTGTTTACCACCTGGCGCAATTCGCCGGAGGTATTCGTCATGCTCAAGCAGCGCATGACGATGATGAATGAAATCATCTGGGACCGCCGCGTGCCGTCGATGGGCGGCAGCGTGCGCAGTTTTACCTCAGTGCATGACACCATCGGTTTTTTCGTCAAGCGCAAGGACTACTATTTCGACCTCGACGCGGTGCGCATCGCCTACGATGCCGCGACCAAGAAAGCGCGTTCGCGCTCGATCTTTGTCGGCGCCAAATGGCTGGAACTGGGCTACAACCCGAAAGACCTGTGGAGTGTGTCGCGCCTGCACAAGGAGCATCCGGAGCGGGCCGACCATCCGACCCAGAAGCCACTGGAAATCATCGAGCGCATGGTGAAAGCGTCCTGTCCGCCGGGCGGGGTGGTGCTGGACCTGTTCATGGGCAGTGGCACCACTGCACTGGCGGCGCTGCGCTGCGGACGTCACTTTGTCGGTTTTGAATTGAATCGCGACTATTGCGCGATTATCGAACAGCGGCTGGCGGCGCAGCACGCCGCCATGTCGGCGCCAAAAGAAACGGTGTTGCCGGCCAAGCCGGCCAGGCGCAAGCCGACGGCGCGAAAAACCCTCGCGAAAAAGCCGGTCGCCGTGGCGAAAGACGTTTCCATCTAGACAGGAGTATTGGCAAGCATGGCTTTCCTCGATCAGTTAATCAGCAATACCGTGCGTGCCGATGTCCGCGCCACTGGCAGCTACCATGTGCCAGATGCGTCCGGCTATATCAAGCTCGATGCGATGGAAAACCCGTATCTGCTGCCGCAGCCGCTGCGCGACGAGCTGGGCGCGCGCCTGGCCGGCGCCGTGCTCAACCGCTATCCGCCCGCATACGACACGCTCAAGGCCGCCATCTGCCGCACGCTGGGCGTGCCGGCTGGCTACGATGTCTTGCTGGGCAACGGTTCCGATGAACTGATCTCGATCCTGGCCATGGCCTGCGCGCGCCAGGGCGAAGCGCGCCGTGCCGTCATGCTGGCGCCGGTGCCGGGCTTTGTGATGGTGCCGCGCTCGGCGCAGTTTGCTGGCATGGAGTTTGTCGGCGTGCCGCTGCGCAGCGACTTCAGCCTCGACATGGACGCCATGCTGGCAGCGATTGCCGAACACCGCCCATCGCTGGTGTTCCTGGCCTATCCGAACAATCCGACCGGCAACCTGTTTGCCACCGACGATATCGAGCGCATCATTGCCGCGCTCGGCGACACCGGCATTGCCGTGCTCGATGAAGCGTATGAACCGTTTGCCCAGCAAAGCTTCATGCCTCGCCTGCCCGAATTCGACAATCTGGTGGTGATGCGCACGGTGTCGAAGCTGGGCCTGGCCGGCATTCGCCTTGGCTACATGTCGGCTGCACCGGCGCTGCTGGCGCAATTTGAAAAAGTGCGCCCGCCTTACAACGTCAATATCCTCACGCAGGTAGCGGCCGAATTCGCGCTCGAACATATCGCTGTGCTCAATGCCCAGGCCGACTTGCTCAACAGCGCACGCGATGCACTGGCAGCGCAGCTGGCAGCACTGCCCGGCGTCACCGTATTTGCCTCAAAAGCAAATTTTCTATTGATTCGTGTGGCTGATTCCGACGAAGTTTATGCAAAGCTGCTTGCTCACCGGGTTTTAGTTAAAAATATGAGTAAAATGCATGCTGTGCTGGCCAACTGCCTGCGTATCAGCGTCAGTACCCCCGAAGAAAATGCCCTTTTTTACGATGCCCTCAAGGCATCGATCGTTTAGCCCATCGCCAGAGTCCCCTCATGAACCGCACCGCAGATATCACGCGCAATACCAACGAGACGCAAGTTCGCGTCGCCATCAACCTTGACGGTACCGGCCAGCAAAAGCTCAATACCGGCGTGCCTTTCCTCGACCATATGCTCGACCAGATCGCCCGCCATGGCCTGATCGACATGGAAATCGAAGCGACCGGCGACGTGCATATCGACAACCACCATACGGTGGAAGACGTGGGCATCACGCTGGGCATGGCGGTGGCCAAGGCCATCGGCGACAAGAAGGGCATCCGCCGCTACGGCCATGCCTATGTGCCGCTCGATGAAGCGCTGTCGCGCGTGGTACTCGACTTTTCGGGCCGCCCTGGCATCGAATACCATATTCCGTTTACGCGTGCGATGATTGCCGGCTTCGACGTCGACCTGACGCTGGAGTTTTTCCGCGGCTTTGTCAACCATGCCGGCGTCACGCTGCATATCGACAACCTGCGCGGCACCAACGCCCATCACCAGTGCGAGACCGTCTTCAAGGCCTTTGGCCGCGCCCTGCGCATGGCCGCCGAGCACGACGAGCGCGCTGCCGGCATCATTCCCTCGACCAAGGGCAGCCTGTAAGCGCTGGCTTCTTGTCTGCTAACTCTGAGATGAAACACATGAAAAAAATTGTGGTGGTGGATTACGGCATGGGCAATCTGCGCTCGGTGGCGCAAGCGCTGCGCGCCGTGGCGCCGGACGCCGACGTGCGCATTTCCGGCGAAGTGGCCGATATCGACAGCGCCGACCGCATCGTGCTGCCTGGCCAGGGCGCCATGCCCGACTGCATGCGCAGCCTGCGTGAATCGGGCGTGCAGGAAGCGTTGTTGCGCGCTGCCAACAACAAGCCGATGATGGGCGTGTGCATCGGCGAACAGATGCTGTTTGACGGCAGCGAAGAAGGCAATGCGGCCGGCCTCGGTCTGTTGCCTGGCAAAGTCGTGCGTTTCCAGCTCGACGGCCAGCTGCAGGAAGACGGTTCGCGCTTCAAGGTGCCGCAAATGGGCTGGAACCAGGTGCGCCAGACGGCGCCGCATGCCTTGTGGGACGGCATTGCCGACAACGCCTATTTCTATTTCGTGCACAGCTATTTTGCTCAGCCTCAAGAGGCTGCGCATACAGTCGGCCAGACTATCTACGGCAAGCCGTTCGCGTGCGCGGTGGCCCGTGATAATATTTTCGCTACCCAGTTTCACCCTGAAAAAAGCGCGGCTGCCGGTTTGCAGCTGTACAAGAATTTCGTTAACTGGCAACCGTGAGCGTGTCGCCGGCTAGTTTGCCTTTCACCCACTGCATTTCACCACTTTAAACCACACTGACCATGCTGCTTATTCCCGCCATCGACCTCAAAGACGGTCACTGCGTACGCCTGAAACAAGGCGATATGGAACTTGCCACCGTATTTTCCGAAGACCCTGCCGACATGGCGCGCCATTGGCTCAAGCAAGGCGCGCGCAGGCTGCATCTGGTCGACCTGAACGGCGCGTTTGCCGGCAAGCCGAAAAATGAAGGCGCCATCAAGGCCATCCTGGCAGCGGTGCAGGACTTCGCGGAAGAAAACGGCATCGATGAAATTCCGGTGCAATTGGGCGGCGGCATCCGTGACCTCGACACCATCGAGCGCTACCTCGACGCCGGCATTACCTATGTGATCATCGGTACGGCCGCAGTGAAGAGCCCGGGTTTCCTGCATGACGCCTGCGGCGCTTTCCCTGGCCATATCATCGTCGGCCTCGACGCCAAGGACGGCAAGGTGGCGACCGACGGCTGGAGCAAGATGTCGGGCCACGAAGTGATCGACCTGGCGAAAAAATTCGAAGCCTATGGCGTTGAATCGATCATCTATACCGATATCGGCCGTGACGGCATGATGGGCGGCATCAATATCGAAGCGACCGTCAAGCTGGCGCAAGCGGTCAAGATTCCCGTGATCGCTTCGGGCGGCCTGCACAACCTGGGCGACGTCGAAGCGCTGTGCGCGGTGCAGGATGAAGGCATCGAAGGGGTGATCTGCGGCCGTTCGATCTACGAAGGCACGATCGACCTGGCCCAGGCGCAACTGCGCGCCGATGAACTGAGCGGCGACATCGACAGCGACGCCGACGCCTGATGCCAATCCGGCGCGCCATGGCGGCTTGCCCGCCCGGCGCGCTACTCTAGTGGCGACAATCTGGATTAATCATGCTTGCAAAACGAATTATCCCCTGCCTGGACGTGACCAATGGCCGCGTCGTCAAAGGCGTTAATTTCACCGAACTGCGCGACGCGGGCGACCCGGTTGAAATTGCCCGCCGTTACGACGAGCAGGGTGCCGACGAAATCACTTTTCTCGACATTACCGCGTCGAGCGACAACCGTGGCCTGATCTTCGACATTATCGAAGCGGTCGCCTCGCAGGTCTTTATTCCGCTGACCGTCGGCGGCGGCGTGCGCGTGGTCGACGACGTGCGCCGTCTGCTCAATGCCGGCGCCGACAAGGTCAGCATCAACACCTCGGCCGTCACCAATCCGCAACTGGTGTACGAGGCGTCGCAAAAGCACGGCTCGCAGTGCATCGTGGTGGCGATCGACGCCAAGCAGGTCTCGCCCGGCAAGTGGGAAGTGTTTACCCACGGCGGGCGCAATGCCACCGGCCTCGATGCGTTTCAGTGGGCGCGCAAGATGGAAAGCCTGGGCGCCGGCGAAATCCTGCTCACCAGCATGGACCGCGACGGCACCAAGGTTGGCTTCGACCTGGGCCTGACGCGCGGCGTGTCCGATGCCGTCAGTATTCCCGTGATCGCCTCGGGCGGCGTGGGCGGCCTGCAGGATCTGGTCGATGGCGTCAAGCAGGGCCGCGCCGATGCGGTGCTGGCCGCCAGCATCTTCCATTACGGCCAGCATACGGTGCAGGAAGCCAAGCGCTTTATGGCGCAGCAGGGCATTCCGATGCGTTTGGATTGATTAGAGGAAAATATGCAAAACGGAACAATTGTGCCCAGCAACGCCAAGTGGCTCAAGAAGGTCAAATGGGACGAGCACGGCCTGGTGCCGGTGATCGCGCAGGAAGCGGGCAGCAACGATGTGCTGATGTTTGCCTGGATGAACCGCGATGCGCTGGCGCGCACGGTGGAGCTGGGCGAGGCCGTCTACTGGAGTCGTTCGCGCAAGAAGCTGTGGCACAAGGGCGAAGAGTCGGGCCATACGCAAAAGGTGCTGGAAATCCGCCTCGACTGCGATGAAGACGTGGTACTGCTCAAGGTCGAGCAGGCCGGCGGCATCGCCTGCCATACCGGCCGCCATGCGTGCTTTTACCAGAAGTTCGAAGGTGACGAGAAGACCGGCGAATGGCAGGTTGTCGAGCCGGTGCTGAAAGACCCTGACACCATCTACACGGAAACCAAAAGCAAATGAGTGAAACCCTGAAGCGCCTGGCGGCCGTGATCGAATCGCGCAAGCTGGCCAATGGCGGCGATCCGGCTACTTCCTACGTGGCGAGGCTGTTTGCCAAGGGCGACGACGCCATCCTGAAGAAGATCGGCGAAGAAGCCACCGAAACGGTGATGGCCGCCAAGGATGCACGGCGCGACAATGATCCATCCAAAGTGCTATACGAATGTGCCGACCTGTGGTTTCATTCGCTGGTGATGCTGGCCCAGTTCGACCTGACGCCGCAGCAGGTGCTCGACGAGCTGGCGCGCCGTGAAGGCATTTCCGGTATCGAGGAAAAGGCCGCGCGCAAGGATGTGCTGCGCGACGTCGACGAGGCCGACAAACACTAAACTGGAGCAGGCGTGGATAACTGTATTTTTTGCAAGATTGCTGAAAAGAAGATTCCTTCGACCATCGTGTACGAGGATGATGAACTGCTGGCCTTCAAGGACATCAATCCGGCCGCCCCCGTGCATCTGCTGCTGATTCCGAAGCGCCACGTGGCCAGCCTGTCCGATTGCGACGACAGCCACACGGCCGTATTGGGCAAGTTGCTGCGCCTGGCGCCGAAACTGGCGGCCGAATTCGGCTGCGCCGTCAGCTACGCTGCCGATGGTACGCCATCGGGCGGCTACAAGACCCTGATCAACAGCGGTCCCGACGGTGGCCAGGAAGTGTATCACCTGCACATGCATGTGCTCGGCGGCCCGCGGCCATGGCGCGGCCAGCACTGACAATGCGCGGCACGTCCGGTTCGCGTGTATACTACCGGCATTGGTTGATGCTATCGGGGCCAGGTCCCGCAAGGAGAAAATGATGGGTTCATTGAGTATTTGGCACTGGCTGATTGTGCTGGTGATTGTGATGCTGGTATTCGGCACCAAAAAGCTGGGCAATATGGGTGGCGATATCGGCAAGGCCGTCAAAGGCTTCAAGGATGGCGTCAAGGGTGAAGACGACACCACCAAGACCCCGCCAGCGGCGCCATCGCAGGTGGCCGACAAGAGCACGATCGACGTCGAAACGAAAGAGAAAAACAAGTTGTGATGGGCTGGCGGACTTGAGTCCGCCAGGTCGCCAGCACTTGTCCGTTTATGATCGATCTTGGTCTTTCTAAAATCGCCATTATTGGCGTGGTGGCGCTGATCGTGATCGGCCCTGAAAAGCTGCCCAAAGTGGCGCGCATGGCCGGCACGCTGTATGGCCGCGCGCAGCGTTATCTCAACCAGGTCAAATCCGAAGTCACGCGCGAGATCGAGCTTGAAGAGCTGAAGAACCTGCAGAAGGAAGTGCAGGAGGCGGCGCAGTCGGTCAAGGTCAGCGTGGAAGAATCCATGCATGGCGTGGAAAATTCGATTTCCGGCAGCCTGGCCGAGGCAGAAGATGCCTGGCGCAGCGATGGCAATTCGCACGCGGCGCACGATCACGATGGACACGACGCGCATGAAGCGATGCTGCGCGCGACCAATGATGATCTGGCGCGCAAGGCGCGCGAATTCCGGCGCAAGAAGCTGGTGCGCAATTCTGCCGTGCCCGGCTGGTACAAGCAGCGCCATGGCGGCAAGATGCATGTGCAATCGGCGGCGGCGCGCGTGGCGCGCTTTCGCCCGCGCAACGCCTCTGCTGCGTCTTCTTCCTTTTACTCATGAGCGGCAAATCTCCGGTGGAAGAAACCTTTATTTCGCATCTGGTCGAATTGCGCGACCGCCTGGTCAAGGCCTCGATCGGCTTTGCGATTGTTTGCGCCGCGCTGTTTTACTGGCCCGGTGCGGCGCACATCTATGACTTTATTGCCGCACCGATGCTGGCCTCGCTGCCGCCAGGCGCGAAGCTGATTGCCACCGGCGTGGTGTCGCCTTTCCTGATCCCGATGAAGGTCACCTTGCTGGTGGCGTTTATCGTGTCCTTGCCGTGGGTGCTGTACCAGCTGTGGGCGTTTGTTGCCCCTGGCCTGTATACGCATGAAAAGCGGCTGGTGGCGCCGCTGGTGATTTCCTCGTCGCTGCTGTTTATTGCCGGCGTAGCCTTCTGCTATTTCTTTGTTTTTGGCCGGGTGTTTCACTTTATCAGCAACTTTGCGCCCGATTCGATTTCAGTCATGCCCGATATCGAGAACTATCTCGATTTCGTGATGTCGATGTGCCTGGCCTTTGGCGCCACGTTCGAGGTGCCGGTGGTGGTGGTGATCCTGGTGCGCATGGGCATCGTCAGCGTGGCCAAGCTCAAGGAAGTGCGCCCGTATGTCATCGTGGGCGCCTTTGTGATTGCCGCCATCGTCACGCCACCCGATGTGGTCAGCCAGTTCTCGCTGGCGCTGCCGATGTGGTTCCTGTTCGAACTGGGCCTGCTGGTCGCGCCGGTCTTTGTGAAAGCCACGCAGGCGCCTGAAGAAGCATCCTGAGCCACATCCTGCCTGCTGAACAGTAAAAAGCCGCAATACCCGACCGGGATTGCGGCTTTTTTTGCTGCTTGTTGCCGGGCAGCGTGCTCAGTGCAGGATCATTCTGGTCAGTATGCCCAGGTTCAGCAGCAGCACCGTGGCCATCATCCATTGCAGATGCCGTATGTCAGCGCCATGGCGTGCCTCGGAGCGTTCCAGGCGGGCATCGGTTTTCTGTTCCAGGGTATCGAATTTGCTGCTCAGCATGACTGCCAGGTTGTTGAGGCGATCAGTGATCGTTGCCGTGCCATGTTCCACTTGCTGCGCCAGCTGCCTGGCTTTTTGCTCGGCAAGCTGGAATTGCGACATCATATGACGTTCAATGGCGGCCAGTTCGCCTTGCACCACCACGGCAGGCCCCAATACATCATCAAGCACATCGCCCAGCGCTGCCGCGTGGGCTTCGGCCTGCGGCACGGGCACACCTGCCGAAGACAGCTTTTTCGCATAATCGAGCGTATCGAAAGGAATGGGCATATGCATGTGATCTCCTTGTTCTCAGGCTAGCAGAAAAACCGGCAATTGCCAGAAAATTGCGGTCTGCCGTGGTCTGTTCAACAAGCTTATGCCACGTGTG
Organism: Janthinobacterium aquaticum; assembly: GCF_009208565.1. Classification (GTDB taxonomy): domain Bacteria; phylum Pseudomonadota; class Gammaproteobacteria; order Burkholderiales; family Burkholderiaceae_D; genus Janthinobacterium. Next base: position 58,905 of record NZ_WFLK01000013.1, read on the forward strand.
GCGTATCACTTTGATATGGCGCAAGTGCGCGACAGGCAGCAAAAAGGGCGCTTGCGCGCCCTTTCAAGCCAATCGCCGGTTGGCTTTATTGCATCAGTTCCCTGATCACCTTGACCGGGGCGCTGCCATAGCTGAGGAATTGCTCATGGAAGTTTTTCAGAACGAAGCGGTTGCCCAGCGCCTGCTTGCGCTCTTCGCGCAGATCCATGATTTCGCTGTAGCCACTGAAGTAGCTGGTCAGCTGCACCGAACTCAACTGCACGCGGCGCCATTTTTCGGTCGCTTCGCGTTTGGTCTGGAAGGCCTGGCGCGTCAGCAGGTCAATCGCCTGTTCCTGCGTCATGCCCAGCACGTGCACGCTGTAGTCGAGGATGGTATTGGTGACACTGCGCAAATTCCACTTCGAATACATCAGCCACATTTCCGGCTCATTGTTGCCGTAGCCCGATTCAAGCATCATGCGCTCGCCATACACGGCCCAGCCTTCGATCATCGCGCCATTGCCGAAGATCGACTTGATCAGCGACGGCGACTTGTTGGCGTATACCAGTTGCGTGTAGTGGCCGGGAATGGCCTCATGGATATTGAGAATCTGCAAAATCCAGTGATTGTATTCACGCAGGCTGCTTTCCTGCTGCTCCGGCGACTCGCCATCCAATGGCGTCACATTGTAGTAAGTGCGGTCCTGCGGACGATACGGGCCGGGCGCTTCGATGCTGGCACCGGCCACGCCGCGCTGGTAAGGCGGCGTCTCGCGCACCACCAGCGGCTTTTTCGGATCCATCGTCAGCAGGTCGTGGCTGGTGACCCACTCCTGCAGTTGCGGAATCTGATGGCGGATTTCCGAGACAAAGTCAGCCGGCGCCACATGGTTGCTCGACAGCTTGTCGATCACCATGCCGATCTTCTCGTTGCGGTCCTGCGGCTTGGCCGCATTGCCCATGGTTTTCGTCCACAGCTCGTCTGACAGGCGATCCATGTTTTCCAGCAGCTTTTCACGCGCCGCCAGCGCTTTCTGGTACATCTGCTCGGCGCTGACGCCGGCCTGAATATCGTAGTTGAATTTCTGCTCGTACAGCTCCTTGCCGATACGGAAGGAGCGCGCGCCGTTTTGCGCCAGCAGCGCATCCTGCTCGGTCAGCCAGGCGGCATAACCTTGCACGGCAGTGCGGGCGGCAGCGATGCGGGCGTTGTACAGCTGTTTTTCGGTCGGCGACAGGATCGACGCCTGCGCCGTCTTGTTCAGGTCGTCGAGCACCGTCAGCACGCCGGCGCTTTGCGCAATGGCCAGCTGGGTGTGTTCGCGGGTGGGCTGGCTGATGCTGGCGCGCGCGGCCTGGTAATACTGTGGCACGCTGGCGATACGCTTGAGCAAGGTGCGCAGGCGCTGCGGCTGCGAGGCGTATTCGGTATTAAGGATAAAGTCGATCGAGCTGGCCACGTTGTACTGCGCCGGATTCCATTCGAAGTCGCGGAAGGTGGTCAGGTACCAGCGGTCCGACTGCAGCTTGTTGGTCAGCAGGGCCAGGTCGGTACGCTGTTTGTCGGACAGTTTGCTCGCGTCGAGCTTGCTGAACTTGTCGAGCCATTCGTCGATAAAGGCCAGCTGCGCCTGGCGGTGTGCGGCGTCGGGGATGGTCAGATTGGCGGCCCCATCATATTTGCCGGCAGAAATGGCGCCTTCCGGATCGATGCGCCACAGTGCTGTCAGGAACTGGCTCGACAGCGTGTTCATACGGCGGTCATAGCTGTTTTCACCCGCCACGGCGGCTACCGCAGCGGCGGTGGCCGCCGTGGCAACCACGGCTTTCTTGCCGACCGTTTTCTTCTTGCTGCTGCTGGTGTTCGCCTTGCCATTCTTGACCGGTTTTTTGGCGGCCTGGGCCGGGCTCAGCGTGAATGCCATCATCAAGGCGGCCAGCACAACTTTGTTCCTTAGCATCATGAATATTCTCTTGATTATTTGGTTATCGATAAAAATCAGTAAATAATAATCTGATAATTTGCGCGGTAAGCAAGCAATATTGCTTCAACGGCCCAAAGGGTAGCATCAATCATCGCTGCTGCACAGATTTTTAAGTCCCGCTTACAGCACCAGGGCGCGGCTTTGGATCAGTTCCTGCAAGCGAATATTGATGGCGTCGGCGGCTGCCTTGCCATGCGCCATGCCGGTGGCAACGATGGCGGTTTGGCGGGCGCCGTGCGGCTGCACGCGCACCGTATAGGAGCGGCACAGCCAGCTCCAGAAGGTACTGTCGTGCTCGGCCTGCTGCAGGTCGCGCCAGGCGATACCCGTCAATTTCTTCTTCCACGGCAAGATGCCGGCCGCCAGCCAGACGCCGGCTTCGTCGTAATACAGCTGCACGCTGCGGGTGGTCATCACGCGGTAGCCGATAATCAGCGCCGAGCCGACCAGCACCACCAGCGCGGCGCGCGTGTTGTAGCGAAAAGCCAGCGGCAGCGCGGCAAAAAACAGCAGCACCGCAATGACCAGGGTACCGGCATAGGCGGTCCAGGACTTGGCGCACAAAAAGACGGCGCGTGGGGCGGCGTTGCTGGCAAGGTAGTCGGTCATGGTGGCTGGCAATCAAAGCAAACGCTGATCATCGCATGGAAAAACCGGGCAGCGCTATTTTTTCAGGCCCTCCTGCAGCATGCCCAGCATATCGTCGGCCGACATGCGCGCGGCCGCATCGCTGCCTTCGAGCAGGCTGTCGGCCAGGTCGCGCTTGTGCTGGTGCAACTGCACGATGCCTTCCTCGATCGTATGGCGCGCCACCAGGCGATAAATCGTCACCGGGCGCAACTGTCCCATGCGGTGGGCGCGGTCCGAGGCCTGGTCTTCCACCGCCGGATTCCACCACGGATCCATATGGATCACATAGTCGGCCGCCGTCAGGTTGATGCCCATGCCGCCCGCTTTCAGGCTGATCAGGAACACCTCGCCTTGGCCGGCCTGGAACGCGTCGACGCGGCGCTTGCGCTCCTGCATGCTGGTGGCGCCGTCGAGATACTGATACGACACGCCATGCTCTTCCAGGTGCGCGCGGATCAGGCTCAGGTGGTCGACAAACTGGCTGAATACCAGCACCTTGTGGCGGTTTTCCAGCAGCCCCGACAGGAGCTGCGCAAACGCTGCCAGCTTGCTGCTGGCCAGCCCCAGCTCGGGCGCCACCAGCTGCGGATTGCAGCAGGCGCGGCGCAGCTTCATGATCTCGGCCAGGATCTGGATGGCTTTTTTCGAAGCCGGTCCTTCCACCATCGCCAGCTTTTCCAGCGCTTCGCGGCGCAAGGACTCATACAGTGCCGTTTCCTGTGGCGACAGGTCCACTTCCAGCGTGATCTCGGTGCGCGATGGCAATTCGGACAGCACCTGCGTCTTGGTGCGGCGCAAGATAAACGGCGCGATCAGGCGCCGCAGACGCAGCCGGGCGCCGCTGGCCGCGCGCGGGTCCTGGTCTTTCTCGATCGGGCCGGCAAAGCGCAGGTTGAACTGGTCGAGCGTGCCCAGCAGCCCCGGGTTAATGAAGCGGAACAGATTCCACAATTCGCCCAGGTGGTTTTCCAGCGGCGTGCCGCTGGCCACCAGGCGAAAGTCGCCATGCAGGCCCATCACCGCCTGCGAACGCTTGGTGGCGCCATTCTTGATCGCCTGCGCTTCATCGAGCACGATGGTATGCCAGTGCACATCGGCAAACAGCGACGCTTCCTGCTGCAGCAGGCCGTAGCTGGCCACCACCACGTCAAATGGCTGCAGATGCGCGAGCATGCCGGCGCGGTCGCCGCTGCCGAACAGCTTCATGTTCAGGGTTGGTGCGAAGCGCTGCGCCTCGGCCAGCCAGTTCATGCACACCGAGGTGGGGGCGATCACCAGCGTCGGCCCTTGGGGTGCGCGCGACAGCATCAGCGCCAGTGCCTGCAAGGTCTTGCCCAGACCCATGTCGTCGGCCAGGCAGGCGCCCACGCCCCAGTGCGCCAGGCGGGCCAGCCATTCAAAGCCGGCCAGCTGGTAGTCGCGCAGCTCGGCTTGCAGCGTGCTGGGCAGCTGCGGCTGGAAATCGTCGAGCGCACGCAGGCGCTGCAGATGTTCGCGCCACAGTTTGTCGGCTTTCACGCCGCCCACATCATTGGCCAGTTCTTCCAGCGCAAAGGCGGCCAGCGGATGCACGCGCACGCCATCGCCATCGGCTTCGCCATACGCCGCCAGTTCGGACAGGCGGCGATGCAGCTCGTCGCTCAGCGCCAAAAACTGGTTGTCGCCCAGCGCCACGAAGCGGCTCTTGTTGTGTTGCATCAGATCGAGCAGGGCGCGCAGATCGAGCACCTTGTTTTCATCGATCTGCAGTTCGCCGCTGGCGGCAAACCAGTCTTTTTCGCTGCGGATATTGAGGCGCATCTGGCTGCTCTCGATGCGCTTCGAGACGCGCATCGATTCGCCTTCCGGCCAGGCCAGCACCATCGCTTGCTGATCGCATTCCTGCAGTTCGGCCAGCAGCTGCAGCGCCAGCGCCGGCTGGCCCAGCAGCCATTCGCCATGCTCCTCTTCGGCCTGCTCCAGCACCAGGCAGCGCCCGACCAGCTGGCGCTGTGCTTCGCGCTCGGCGTTAAGGTTGCGGCGCGTTTGCACCGCGCGCCCGGCCAGGTCGGCAAACACGCTTTCGGCGCCGCTGCCGGGCGCGTAATAGGCGCCATGATCGGTCAGCGGGCGCACCAGGATTTGCATTTTCAGGCCTTGGTTATACGGCAGCAGATGCACATGCAGGCGCGTGTCGGCAGCGATCATTTCGGCCGCGCTGACGCCACCGATATCGGACTGCACCGTGACGATCGAGGAGATGGCGCCAATCGCCTGCAGCACCTGTTTTTCCGCATGCAGCGGCACCGTCAGGCCGCTGCCGATAATGGCGTTGATGCGCCGGTGTTCATCCTTGATTTCCACCACGCGCAGCCGGCTCGGGGTTTCCTTGACCACGATCACTTCGGTTGCATTGTCCGGCAGCGGCGGTTGCAGGCCCAGCCACAACTGGCCCTTGTGCGACTTGATCAGCAGTTCCGGCGCGCCGCCGATCAGCTCGACGCGCGACTCGGGCGCGTCGAGCCAGAATACCAGCGGGTGGCCGACCAGCAGCAGCGCCGCCTGATCGAGCACCACTTCGTAGCGCAAGGACGAATGGTAATACTGCTTGAAGGCGCTGATGCAGGCCGCCGCGCGCACATCGTGCGGCGACAGGAAATCGATTGCATTGCTCTCTTCGGCCAGGCGCTTGAGGCCCATTGCGCGGCCCTTGCTCCAACTGCCGCGCGCGTCGCGCTTCTGCTCGCGCACTTCCACCTCGGTCAGACCGTAGCGCGGATCAAACGCCACCAGCCACACCAGGCGCGAACCCTTGCCGGTTTCTTCGACCGGGGCGTCTTGCTGCAGCTTGATCAGCGCGCCCAGCTGGCGCTGCCACGCTTCCTGGCGCTCGAACCAGGGCGTCATGTCGGGCAGGCCTGGCGCGTCCACTGCAGTGCCCTGCAGAGACGCAGCCTGCGCGGCAAGCAGCGCGTAGCCACCGGCTTCGGCCTGTTGCTGCAGCGTCTGCAACTGGGCCTTGCGCTGCCCGCCCTGCGGCAGTGACAGCCAGTATTGCACCAGCGCCTGGAACAGCTGCGCCAGCAAGCCCGTTTCCCAGTTGCGCGAAGCCAGCACGTCGGCCTGCATGACGCCGGCGCGTACCATGCGCAGCGCGCTCAGTTGCTGGTAGACCGCGCTGTCGCCATTGGTTTGCGCATTGACGGCAATGTCGAGATACGTTTCAGCACTTTTTGCCTGTTTGGCGTCGTCGCTGCGCAGCATGGCCAGCGCATACAGATAGCCGCCCATGCCGGTAAAAATCTGCTTGCGCTTGCCGCTGGCCTTGCGCAGGGCTTTCAAGGCCGTCTCAAAGCCGGCCAGTGCCTGGCTCGTTTCGCCACGCAGCACGGCCAGAGCGCTGTGCACCAGCAGCGCCGGCGCGCCGTCGACGCTGGCCAGGTACTGCGTGGCGGCGTCGAGTTCGCCGCACAGCAGCGCGTCTTCGGCCAGCGCCAGCGGCAACGCCGGTTCGATAAAGTCGCCGGCCGCCAGTTGCGCCGCATGGTGCGCGCGCGCATAGGTGCGGATGGCCGGCGCGGTGGCCGGTTCGCGCGGCGCGTTATTGAGCAGCACAGCGAGAATTTCATCTTGCAACTGCGGTATGACAAAGGCCAGCATGTCCGGCTCGAACGGCCGGCCAAACAGCTCGATGTAGGGATGCAGTTGCTGCGCTTCATAGCAGGCCAGGCAGGCCAGCAGGATGGCATGCACGGCGCTGGGCTGGTCGGTGCGCAGCAAGGCAATGCGCAGGCGCGTCAGTCCCTGCCGGTAGCTGCGCAATTCCATATAGCCTTGCCAGTTATGGCGCACCGGATTGCGCGTTTCAATCACCTGGCACAGGCGGCGAAATTCCAGCTGCTCGAATGACGCCTGGATGGCCGGCCAGCGCAGTTTGGACTCGCAGCTGTAGCCGCGTCCGACCACTTCGCTGGCCAGCGCCCGGCGCGCCAGCGACTGCAGCATGGCCGTGATACCAGCCTGCTTGAACGGCGCGCCATCGGGATCGAGCAGGCCGGCCTGTTGCACATGCTCCAGCACGGCTTGCTTGCCCAGCGGTTCGCCATGAATCGCCAGCAGCGCCAGCAGCATTTTTTCGGCGTTGGGCAGGGCGTGAAATTCGTCAAGCAGTAACTGATGGCTCATGCAGCTTCCAGGTAAAAATTCTTAAAAAATCAGGCCGGCAGGTTGGCTATCTGTACCGGTGCGGCGGCGGTGGGCGTACCCAGGCCCAGGCCCAGCACGCGCTGGTAGAAATACAGCTCCGCTTCAAGCGTGCGCACGATATTTTCGGCCTTGCGAAAGCCGTGGCCTTCGCCTTCGAGCGGCACGTAAGCCACCGGCACGCCGCGCGCCTTCAAGGCATCGACCATCAGCTCGGACTGCTGCGGCGGCACCACCTTGTCGTCCAGGCCCTGGAAGAAAATCATCGGGCGCGACAGTTTGTCGGTGTGATGAATCGGCGAGCGCTCACGGTACAGTGCTTCGGCCTCGGGCTGCGAGGCGATCAGGTAGTCGGTGTAGCGCGCCTCGAACTTGTGCGAATCGAGGTCGAGTCCCTTCAGGTCGGACACGCCGTAGTAGCTGGCGCCGGCCTTGAATACATCGTGGAAGGTCAGCGCGCACAGGGTGGTCAGGCCACCGGCGCTGCCGCCGCGGATAATCAGGCGCTCGCCGTCGGCCAGCCCTTGCGCCACCAGGTAACGCGCGCCGGCAATGCAGTCCTCCACGTCGACGATGCCCCACTGGCCGCGCAAGGCGTCGCGGTAAGCGCGGCCAAAGCCGCTGCTGCCGCCGTAGTTGACGTCAAGCACGCCGAAGCCGCGGCTGGTCCAGTATTGCGTGGCCAGTTTCAGGGTGTTGCTGGCCATGCTGGTCGGCCCGCCGTGGCCGATCACGATCACCGGCGGCAGCGTGCCGGGCGGCGCCTGCACATCGTCATTGTGCGGCGGGTAAAAGAAGGCCTGCGAGATGCGCCCGTTGACGCTCGGATAGCTGATGCTGCGCGGTACCGACAGATACGCGGCGTCGGGCAGGTCGGCAATCGAGCGGGCCAGTACCTCAAGTTCATTGTTCGACAGGTCGATGCGCGCCAGTTCCAGCGCAATGGTGGGGCTGCCACCGAGCAATACCACGAAGCCGGGGCCAACGCGCAGTTCGCGGATTTCCTGATAAGGGTGGGCAATCGCTTCGAGCTTGGCGCCAGCCACGTTCAGCAGGCCGAGCTGGCTGACACCTTCAGTGATCCAGGTGCAGACGAGCTCGTTATCGGACAGGAAGCCATACATCGAACCGCCAAAAGTCCAGTGCGGCGTGGCGAACTCGGCCTCCATCGGGCACAGCGCTTCAATGGCGGCGCCTTGCAGGCGGTACAGATTCCACCAGCCGCTGCGGTCGGAAACAAAGTGCAGCACGCCGTTGGGCGACCATTCAGGCTGGCAGATCGATTCATGCGCGCTGCCCGCGACCAGGCGCGGCGCACCCAAGCTGCCGTCAGCCAGTACCTCGGCCAGCCACAGCTCGGTACCCTGCCATGGCAGGCGCGGGTGATCCCAGGTGATCCAGGCCAGCTGGCTGCCGTCCGGCGACAGGCGTGGCGCTGCATAAAAGTCGTGGCCGCTGGCCAGCACGGTTTCGCTGCCATCGAATCCCACTGCGCCCAGGGTATTGTCCGGATGCGCATGGCCTTCCTGCGGGTGCTGTTCGCGTACCGTGATCAGGCGTGCATGGGCGTTGTCGACAATAAAGTCGGCATGGCGCGTGGTGCCGCCGGCGCTGATGGCCTGCGCCACGCCGTCGCTGTGCAGCTTGTACAGGCGGTTATCGGCAAAATTGGAGAAATACACGCTCTCGCCATCGACCACATAGGCGCCGCCGCCATACTCATGCACGCGCGTGCGCACATTGAACGGCGCCGGCGTGAGTTCATCGACGCGTGCGCCGCGCTGGCGCAGCAGCGTGTTGCGCCCGGCCTCGCTGGCGCGCCCGGCCAGCCAGCAGATATCGTTGCCATCGGCGCCGGCAATGGCCAGCTGCGTCAGCGGCGAGGCGCCGGCAGCAACGATGGCGGCGCTGAGCGGCGAAGGCCAGGTGCCGTAAGCGATCTCGGCGGTAGTCGGGGAAGTGGTCGATGTCATGTGGAACTCCATGGTGGGTGGGGCAAGCCGGCAGGCGACATGATAAAGGATGGCTCCTGCCGCGCCAAATCATGCAAAGCGGCACCAGAATCAATGAACCGGCAGCGATTGGGTGCGATAATACCCGCTTCATCAAGCTATTGACTGCCTTCCATGCCCCAATTTGCTCCGCTACAGAACGACACCTTCCTGCGCGCGCTGCTGCGCCAGCCGACCGAGCATACCCCTGTCTGGCTGATGCGCCAGGCCGGCCGCTACCTGCCCGAATACCGCGCCACGCGCGAGCGGGCCGGCTCCTTCCTGGGCCTGGCAAAAAATCCCGACTACGCCACCGAAGTGACGCTGCAGCCGCTGGAACGTTTTCCGCTCGACGCCGCCATCCTGTTTTCCGACATCCTGACCGTGCCTGACGCGATGGGCCTGGGCCTGTACTTTGCCGATGGCGAAGGTCCGAAATTCGAGCGCCCGCTGCGTACCGAACAGGACGTGATGGCGCTGCAAGTGCCGGACATGGCGTCGCTCGACTACGTATTCAAGGCCGTCACGCAGATTCGCACCGAACTGAACGGCCGCGTGCCGCTGATCGGCTTTTCCGGCAGCCCGTGGACGCTGGCCTGCTACATGGTCGAAGGCGGCGGCTCGAAAGAGTTCCACACTATCAAGAAGATGCTGTACAACCGCCCCGAACTGATGCACCACATCCTATCGGTCAATGCTACTTCGGTGGCGCAATACCTGAATGCGCAGATCGATGCCGGCGCGCAAGCCGTGATGATCTTCGATTCCTGGGGCGGTGCGCTGGCCGACGGCGCCTACCAGGCGTTTTCGCTGGCCTATATGCAGCAGGTGGTGGCGCAACTGAAGCGCGACAAGGACGGCGTAAAAATTCCGGCGATTGTCTTTACCAAGGGCGGCGGGCAGTGGATCGAGCAGATCGCCGATATCGGCGCCGATGCCGTCGGCCTGGACTGGACCGTCAACCTGACGCGCGCGCGCGAACTGGTCGGCCACAAGGTAGGTCTGCAGGGCAACCTGGACCCGGCCATCCTGTTTGCCAGCCCGGACCAGATCCGCGCCGAAGTGGCCAAGGTGCTCAATGCCTTTGGCGCGCCATCGGCAGGCACCGGCCATGTGTTTAACCTGGGACACGGCATTTCCCAGTTCACGCCGCCGGAGTCGGTGGCGGCGATGGTCGAAGCGGTGCACAGCATGAGCCGCGCCATGCGTGCTGGCTGAACACCATAGCGAGCGAACGTTCGGCGTTCGTGATTGAAAGGCAGGTTTTCCACATGGAGCCTGCCTTTTTTGTTTGCCACGCTGCAGCAAAAAAGCGACTTATGCACATTTTTTTTTGCTGCGGAAATAACAGGCAGCCTGTTTGCGTAGCCCCGCAGCTTGTCGCAAGTATTTGATTTTTAAGTATTAAAAAAGGCATTGGGGACGTGCCTGAAAACGCTTCGGTAAACTTGTTCCCCAGTACGCCAAGTTGCCCATCTCATTGTCCACAAAGTTATCAACAGGATCTGTGGATAAAAAAGAAAAGTATTTTGTTAACCGATACTTAGCGCTGTGCTGCAGGTTTTACCTGAGCTTTGTGTTGCAGTGCATGCTGAAAACAACAATGCTTCAAGCCTGAATTTGTCAAAATGTCAAAGAGAAAATTTGACTCAATTGCCAGCGTCTGGCGAGCGTCATGGCTCAGTTATGCACAGTTGTCGAGAGAAGCCAGCCATTTGTGCCGCCCGGGCAAGCGATTTTTAAGTGATTGATTTAAAACATTTAATTTTCTTTATTTGCGCTACTTGACGACAATGCGGTTTGTGTGCCAGCGCCCAATCGCAAGTTAATTTTTCTTTGTCCACAAAGTTATCCACAGAATTATCTTTCGTTCGCAGGGGTCTGCCAGCGCGCTGACGGCGCTGAGCAAGTATCATTTGCGCTGGCCGGCAGGCATCAGCAGCCTGGCAATTTTCTACAAGGATAGGCAACACCGATGGCGCAGTGTATTTTAAAGATCGCGCTCGATACGCCGCTCAATGCGCTGTTCGATTACCGCTGGCACGACGATACCCAGGACGAGCTGCCGCAAGTGGGGCAGCTGGCGCTGGTGCCGTTTGGCCGGCGTGAAATTACCGGACTGATCGTCGGCGTCAGCGACAGCTCCGATGTGCCTGAAGAGAAGATGAAGCAGGTGCTGGTCGTGCGCAGCCAGCTGGCGCCGTTGTTGCCGCAGTGGCTGGCGCTGGCCGGTTTTGCCGCCGATTACTATCAACGCCCACTGGGCGAGGTGGCGCTGCCGGGCCTGCCCAAGAACCTGCGCGTCTCGACTACGGTGGCGCTCGACCGCGCCATCAAAAAGCTGGCCAAGCTGCCCGAGGCGCACGACGCCAGGCCGCACAATATGCCGCGCCTGAACGCCTCGCAGCAGGAAGCGGCCGACGCGATTGGCGGCGTGCAAGGCTTCAAGCCGACCTTGCTGTATGGCGTGACCGGCAGCGGCAAGACCGAGGTGTATCTGCAATCGTGCGCGCAGGTGCTGGCGCGCGACGACGACGCGCAGATCCTGATCCTGGTGCCGGAAATTAATCTCACGCCCCAGCTGGAAGGCAATATCCGCGCACGGTTTCCCGGCATCATGCTGGCTACCCTGCACAGCAGCCTGTCCGAGGGCGAGCGCATGCTGCACTGGCTGGCGGCCCACCAGGGCCGCGCGCGCATCGTGCTGGGCACGCGCCTGGCGGTGCTGGCGTCCTTGCCGCGCCTCAAGCTGATCGTGATCGACGAAGAGCACGACCCTTCCTACAAGCAGCAGGAAGGCTTGCGCTATTCGGCGCGCGATCTCGCTGTCTGGCGCGCCTGGCAATTGCAGATACCGATTGTGCTCGGATCGGCCACGCCCTCACTGGAAAGCTGGCACCACGCGCAGAGCGGACGCTACCGCAAGCTTGAACTGCGCGAACGCGCTGTCAAGAATGCTGTGCTGCCGCGCGTGACGCTGGTCGACATGGAGCGCGACAAGCCTGTCGATGGCCTCACTGCGCATCTGATTGCAGCATTAAAGCTGCGCATGGAACGCGGCGAGCAGTCGCTGCTGTTCCTGAACCGGCGCGGCTATTCACCGGTGATCTGCTGCGAGTCGTGCGGCTGGATCAGTAACTGCACGCGCTGTACCTCGTTCATGGTGCTGCACAAACCCGAGCACCGGCTGCGTTGTCATCATTGCAGCCTGGAATTGCGCATTCCGCGCCATTGCCCCACTTGCGGCAATGTCGACCTGCAGCCGCTGGGGCGCGGCACGCAGCGCGTGGAAGAGGGCTTGCAGCAGCTGTTTCCCGAGGCGCGCATCCTGCGCATCGATGCTGATTCGACCCGCAGAAAGGGCAGTGCGCAGGAGGCGTTTGACAGCGTGCACCGCGGCGAGGTCGATATCCTGATCGGCACGCAGATGGTGGCCAAGGGACACGACTTCAAAAAGCTCACGCTGGTCGGTATCCTCAATCCCGATACAGCCCTGTTTTCGCAGGATTATCGGGCCAGCGAACGGCTGTTTGCCCAGCTGATGCAGGTGGCGGGGCGCGCCGGGCGCGCTGCGCGCACCGAAGGCGGCAGCGCCAGCGAAGTGCTGATCCAGACGCGCTATGCGCGCCACCCGCTGTACGATGCGGTAGTCAACCATGACTATGATCACTTTGCCACGGCCTTGCTGGAAGAACGTGCGCAGGCGGCCTTGCCGCCTTACCTGTTCCAGGCGCTGCTGCGCGCCGAGGCGCCCGAGCTGGCCACGGCGATTGCGTTTTTGCAGGCGGCCAAGGACAGCCTGGCGCATCCGGCCATTACCATCAACGACCCGATACCGATGAGCATGACGCGCGTGCATAACGTCGACCGCGCCCAGTTGCTGCTCGAATCGGCTTCGCGCCCGGCGCTGCAGGCGTTTCTGAAGGAATGGCTGGCAGCGTTACGGGCCATGAAAAGCCGCGTCAAATGGTCGCTGGAAGTCGACCCGCTCGATATCTGATCAGCGCAGATATTGCTGCGCGGTGCGGATAATCTGTTCCGACAACAGCCTGGTGTAGGGCGTGTCGAGCGTCCAGGCATGCCAGCTCAACGGTAACTCCAGTGTGTGGCCGGGCGCCAGGTCGACCAGCCGGTCACTGGCCAGTGCCTGCGCCGCCAGGCGCTGCGGCAGCAGCCCGTAGGCCAGGCCATCGGTGATGCAGCTGCGGTGCGCCGTTTGCTCGGGCAGCGTATGGTGCGGAAACGTTTCATTAAAGGCCAGCTGCTCGCGCAGAAACCGCGCCAGCAAGCCATGCTGGCTGATTACGGCCGGCGCCAGTTGCAGCGCTTCGCGGCGCAAACCGTCGCCAAACCAGTGTCCGGCAAACTGCGGCGTGGCCACGCACACATAGTGCAGGCTGCCCAGCGCGGTCACGCTGGCAGCAGTAGCAGTATCAGCAGCGGCGTCATCGCTGGCGATACAGCCGAACACGGCGCCGTCGCGCACCAGCTGCAGCGCGGTCTGGCTGTCGGCCAGGCGCACGTCGAGCTGGCAGCGCGGAGGCGCCAGCAGCGCCGGCAAGGCGTCGGCAAACCAGGTGGCCAGGCTGTCGGCATCGACCGCAATCGCGATCTCCGGCAGGCTGACGCTATTGCCCAGGTCGATATCGAGCGACGCTTCCATCAGCTTGACGTTGCGGTGGTGCACGATCAGGCGCTGGCCCAGGCCCGTCGGCACGGCCGGCTGGCCGCGGATGATCAGCAGGCGGCCGCTGGCGTCTTCCAGCGCCTTGATGCGCTGCGATACGGCCGACTGGGTAATGCCCAGCGCCAGCGCGGCCTTGTCAAAGCTGCCATGGCTGGCCACGGCGTCCAGCACTGCCAGCGCCCGATAGTCGAGTGATCCCATTAGCTTGGCTTATAAAAATAGAAAGAAATTAGTTCTACTAATATTGCAGTTTAGTCTAAGAGTTGCCTCTATGTAAAACCTTATTTGCCGCAAGAGAGTAGTATCTGGGACAGCCAATAATTGAGGATACTCAGCACCATGAAAACCTTGCAAGTAGATGTGGCCGTGATCGGCAGTGGAACCGCAGGCCTGACGGCGCACAAGGCAGCGCGCCTGCAGGGCAAGCGCGTGGTGATGATCGAAAGCGGCCCTTACGGCACCACTTGCGCACGCGTCGGCTGCATGCCCAGCAAGCTGCTTATTTCTGCGGCCGAGGCGGCCCACGCGGTAGCGGCGGCACCCGGCTTTGGCGTGCATCCGGGACCGGTGCGCATCGATGGCCAGCAAGTGATGGCGCGCGTGCGCAGCGAGCGCGACCGTTTTGTCGGTTTCGTGCTCGACGGCGTCGAGGCGATTGCCGATGAGGAAAAACTGCGTGGCCATGCGCGCTTTATCGCGCCCGGCAAATTGCAGGTCGACGAGCACACCATCGTCGAAGCGACCAGCGTGGTGATCGCTACCGGCTCCTCGCCCATTGTGCCGCCTGAATGGCGCGCTGCCGGCGAGCGCGTGATCACCAGCGAGGCCGTGTTTGACTGGACCGACCTGCCGCAATCGGTGGCGGTGGTCGGCAGCGGCGTGATCGGCCTGGAACTGGGCCAGGCGCTGGCGCGCCTCGGCGTGCGCGTGACCTTGTTCGCGCGCGGCAACAAGGTAGCGCAACTGACTGATCCGCTGGTGCTGCAGTCGGCCGACGAGGTACTGGCGCGCGAGCTCGATATCCGCTTCCAGACCAGTGTGGCAAAGCTGGCCCGCAGCGAGGCCGGCGACGCCATTGCGCTGACCAGCCGCAATGGCGAAGGCGAGGAAAAAACCGAGCAGTTCGAGTATGTGCTGGTGGCCATCGGCCGCAGTGCGAATGTGGACAAGATCGGCCTGGAAAAAGCGCAGATCGAGCTCGACCGTCATGGCGTGCCGCTGCATGACCGCCACACCATGCAATGCGGCAAAAGCGCGGTGTTTATTGCTGGCGACGCCAGCGATGAAATTCCGCTGCTGCCCGAAGCGGCCGACCAGGGCCGTATTGCCGGCGAGAACGCAGCGCGCTTTCCCGATGTGCAGCCGGGACTGCGCCGCACGGCGCTGGGCGTGGCGTTTACCGATCCGCAGATCGTCACCCTGGGCGCGAGCTACCAGCAACTGTGCGTGACGCATCCGGGACGCTTTGCCATCGGCGCCGTGTCGTTTGACAACCAGGGCCGCAGCCGCGTGATGCTGCAGAACCAGGGGCTGCTGCGCGTGTATGCCGAGTTCGGCAGCCGGCGCTTCCTGGGTGCGGAAATGATCGGCCCGCGCGCCGAGCACCTGGGCCACCTGCTGGCCTGGGCCTGCCAGGCGCAGCTGACGGTGGACGCCATGCTCGACATGCCGTTCTACCATCCGGTGATCGAGGAGGGTGTGCGCACCGCACTGCGCGAGCTGGCGCTGCACCTGGAAAAAAATCCGGACGACGTGCCCGAGTGCGCCGACTGTTCGCCGGGTGTCTAAGGCGGTAGGTTGGATTAGCCGGAACGGCGTAATCCAACAAGATCCTGACGCTTAGTTCAGCAGGCCGCCGTCAAGCCGGCCTGCAGCGGCCAGTTCACGCACGATGCGGATGGTGTCGATGTCCGACTCCTGGTAGGCCGAGCGGCGGAAGTCGTCATACATGGCGTTGGCCGCATCGGTGGCGGCGTCGTGGCCGTCGTCGTACTGGAAGCGCACCCACAGGCTGTTGGCATCGGGCGTCTCGATGGTCATTACCAGCGAGGACGCGCTAATGTCTTTCTGCGCCGCCACTTCATAGCGTACCTGGATTTGTGGCACCAGCACCACCGTGTCGTTGATGACCAGTTCGCCATAGCGCAGGCTGCGCGCAAAACCGTTGTCGCTGCGATCACTGATGGTGCATTCGTCCAGGTGCGGCACGAACAGTTTCGGCGATTCGGCGCGCAGCACCAGGCCGCGCCAGACCTGTTCCACCGACAAGGCGTCGATCAGGGGATTGAGCGGATCGTTGATTTCAATCAGATGTTCAAATTTCATAAGGCAGCCATTTTCCAGAGTGAAGCACGCGAATCAAGGCGCCATGTTACTCCAGGCCAGTACTCGCGATGCGTTTGCAATTGTCCAAGATGGCGCCATTGCTGCAATTATCAATGCCAGGCGATTTTTCGACGCTGGTACAATGGGCTGCTGTTCCCAGCGGAAGTACCTGATGTCCAAAGCACCACAATTCGGTCTGAATGTCCCCCAAAGCGAAGCGGTGACCTACCTCGACGGCCCGTGCCTGGTGCTCGCTGGAGCCGGCTCGGGCAAGACGCGCGTGATCACGCAAAAGATCGCCCATCTGATCGAAGACCGTGGCTACGATCCTCGCACCATTGCCGCGCTGACATTTACCAACAAGGCCGCGCTGGAAATGCAGGAGCGCATCGCCAAGCTGCTCAAGCAGCCGCGCCAGGCCAAGCAGCTGACGGTGTCGACCTTCCATTCGCTGGGCGTCAAAATCCTGCGCCAGGAAGCCAATGGCGTGGGCCTGAAAGACCGCTTTTCCATCATGGACAGCGACGATTGTTTTTCGCTGGTGCAGGACCTGGCCATTACCACCGACAAGCAGATCATCCGCCAGATCCAGACCGCCATGTCGTTGTGGAAAAACGGCCTGATCGATCCCGATACCGCGCTGGCGCAGGCCAAGGATGAAGATGAGGCGAACGCGGCGCGCATCTACCGCAGCTATGTGGCCACGCTGTCGGCCTACCAGGCGGTGGACTTTGACGACCTGATCCGCCTGCCAGTGGAACTGTTTCGCAACAATGACGCCATCCGCGACAAGTGGCAGCGCCGCCTGCGCTATCTGCTGGTCGACGAATACCAGGATACCAACACCTGCCAGTACGAACTGGTGAAACTGATGGTAACGGGCATCGGCAAGAAGCCGATGTTTACTGCTGTGGGCGACGACGACCAGGCCATCTACGCCTGGCGCGGCGCTACGGTGGAGAACCTGAAAACGCTGGAAACGGACTTTCCCGACCTGCGCGTGATCAAGCTCGAGCAGAATTACCGCTCCACCATGCGTGTGCTCAATGCGGCCAACGCCGTTATCAGCAACAACCCCAAGCTGTTTGAAAAGTCGCTGTGGTCCGAGCACGGCCTGGGCGAGCCGATCAAGGTGCTGGGCATGCAGACCGACGAGCAGGAGGCCGAGCAGGTGGCCATCATGATCTCGGCCGACCATTTCGAGCGCAAGAACAAGTTTTCCGATTATGCGATTTTGTACCGGGGCAATCACCAGGCGCGCATTATCGAGCAGTGCCTGCGCAAGGAGCGCATTCCGTACACCATCTCCGGCGGCCAGAGCTTCTTTGACAAGGCTGAAATCAAGGACATCATCAGCTATCTGCGCCTGTTGGCCAACGAGGATGACGACCCGGCCTTTATCCGCGCCGTGACCACCCCGCGCCGTGGCGTGGGCCAGTCGACGCTGGAAGTGCTGGGCGCGTTTTCAGGCCAGTGGCAGTGTTCGCTGTTCCAGGCCGTGTTCAAGGGCGGCATCGAAGCCAAGCTGACCGACCGGCAACTGGGTCCGCTGCGCGACTTCTGCAACTTCATCAACGACCTCGAAGCGCGCGCCAGCCGGCCGGGCCCGGCCGGCAGCGGCGACAATGCCGCTGCCGTGCTGGACGACATGATGAAGGAAATCCACTACGAATCGTATCTGTACGACGCGTTTGAAGAACGCCAGGCCCAGAGCAAATGGCAGAACGTGATGGAATTCGTCAACTGGCTCAAAGAGCGCGGCCGTGGCGGCAAGGAGCGCGATGGCGAAGAAAAGAACGTGCTGGAACTGACGCAGATGGTGGCCCTGATGACCATGCTGGAGGGCAAGGACGAAGAGCAGGACGCGGTGCGCATGTCGACCCTGCATGCGTCCAAGGGCCTGGAGTTTCCGCACGTGTTCCTGGTGGGCGTGGAAGAGGGCATCTTGCCGCACAAAGGCGACGTCGATGCACCGGCCGAAACGCTGGGCGCGCGCATCGAGGAGGAGCGCCGCTTGATGTATGTGGGCATTACGCGTGCCCAGCGCACCTTGCATGTGTCGTGGTGCAAGAAGCGCAAGCGGGCCGGTGAGCAGGTGCACTGCGATCCGTCGCGCTTTATCAAGGAAATGCAGCTCGACGTGGGCGACGCCGTGCCGACCGAGGCCGAAGTGATTTCACCGAAGGAGCGGCTGGCGCGCATGAAGGCGCTGCTGGCCACGCCCAAAGCGTAGTATCAGGCGCCTGCGCAGCAGTCGTCGCTAGATTTTTTGGGCACGATGGCCAGTTGCATATCGAGCGCATCGAGCATTTTCAAAATGGTTTCAAAGCGCGGTTTGCTGCCTTCGCGCAAGGCTTTATAGGCGCCCTCGCGCGTAATATCGGCCCGCGCCGCCACCTTGCCCATGCCGTAAGCACGTACCACATCGCCCATGGCAGCCTGGAACAGCTCGGCGTCGCCAGTCGCCACCACTTCACTCATGTAGGCGGCCACCGCTGCTTTGCTGGTCAGGTGCAAGGTGGGGTCAAAAGGGGCAAGTCCCAGTGCATCGAGGTCGTCGAGATCGAATGATTCGTCGTGTTGATTCATTTTATAGACTCCATGTGAATTACCGCCGCGCAGTTTTGTCCTGCGCCAGGCGCTGCTGTTTTTTCAGCGTTGTCTGCGCCGCCTTCAGTTCATGCAGGATCGCTTGCGCCTGCTTGATGTCGTTTTTCTGGCTTGATTTGTCGCCGCCCAGTAACAGCAAAACCAGGTTGCCCAGATTGGTCTCATGAAAGTAAATGCGCCAGCCGGGATCGGTACGCAGCAGGCGCAACTCGCATACGCCTTCGCCAACAGGGCGCCAATCGCCCTTTTTACCTAATTGCAGATGCCTGATGCGCGCATCGATGGCAGCGGCTGCAACATCGTTCGGGCGTGCTTCCCAGCGCTGGTACTCGACCGTTTTACGGATATCGATCAAACACGGCTGGTTCGAAGTAGATATGTCCATTGTAATCGTTTGTTCTCATTTTTCAAGCGGTTTATGAATCGATTTGAAGCGCGCTCCAGCCATGGCGAAAGACAGTGATGCTTTTTGCATTGCCTATGACTGAAATTAGTCCCGCTGAAAAAACCTGTCTTGATTGTCATCACACCAAGGCGGCCAGGATACCGAGGGCTGAGGCACTGCGGCGGCTGGCGCGTTAAAATGCCGCCCTTAGTCACCAATTACCGGGCATCATGGAAAATGCAGAACAGATGGAAACGCGCTTTGTCGATATCGAGATCAAGCTGGCGCAGCAGGAAGACCTGGTCGAATCGCTGAACCAGATGGTGTACCAGCAGGGCCGCCGTATCGACCAGCTTGAAGCGATGCTGCACAAGCTCGGTGAACACGTGCGCGACGGCGCCCAGCAGGCCAATGCCGGCCAGGTCAATGAACGTCCACCGCATTACTGAGATCAAGCTTGCTGGCAAGCGGACATGAAAACCATGCATCATGCGGCTTGCCTTACCGATAGTCGTTGCGGGTGACGCAACTATGTCATGCTGTTATTATTTCAGGCTGGTCCGCGACACAATCGCGGTTCTCTAGCGCTTTCTGAAAGAAGTCATGACCCGTCCAACCATGCTCGTCATCGCCGCCAGCCTGATGCTGGCCCCAGCGGTCGCCACCTTTGCCGCGACCACTGCGCCCACCACGGCTGCCGCCGCAGCTGCCCTGCCAGCAAGCAATCCGTTTGCCCAGGCCAGCAGCCTGCCTTTCCAGTATCCGCCGTTCGACAAGATCCAGGACGCCGACTATGCACCAGCCTTTACGGCCGGCATGGCAGCTCACCTGGCCGAGATCAACGCGATCGCCAATAACAAAAAGCCGGCCACGTTTGACAACACCATCGTGGCGATGGAGCGCGCGGGTGAATTGCTGGGTCGTGTGCGCACCGTGTTTTCGGTGATGTCGGGTTCGAACACCAACGAGACCATCCAGGGCCTGGAGCGCGAACTGGCGCCGAAAATGGCAGCGCACAGCGATGCGATCATGCTCAACGACAAACTGTACCAGCGCATCAGCACGCTGTACGCCAAGCGCGACAAGCTCGGTCTCGATGCCGAATCGAAACGCCTGCTCGAGCGCTACAACACCGATTTCGTGCGCGCCGGCGCCAAGCTGTCGGCGGCAGACAAGGAAAAGCTGCGCAGCTACAACGCCCAGCTGGCCGCGCTGTCGACCAAGTTTGCCCAGAATGTACTGAAAGAAATGAACGCCTCGGCGGTAGTGGTCGATACGCGTGAAGAGCTTGACGGCTTGAGCCCGGCGGCAATCGAGGTGGCGGCCGGCCTGGCCAAGCAGCGCGGGCAGGACGGCAAATACATGATTGCGCTGGTCAACACCACCGGCCAGGCACCGCTGTCGCAGCTGACCAACCGCGCCGTGCGCGAACGCATCATGGCCGCCTCGCAGGCGCGCGGCAGCCACGGCGGCGAGTTCGACAACCGCCAGGTGGTGCTGGATCTGGCCAAACTGCGCGCCGAACGCGCCGCGCTGATGGGTTACCCGAATTACGCGGCCTATTCGCTGGAAGACCAGACCGCCAAGACCACCACCGCCGTCAATGCGCTGCTGGGCGAACTGGCCAAGCCGGCCGTGCTCAACGCACGCCATGAAGCCGACGATATCCAGAAAGTCATCGACGCGGAAAAAGGCGGCTTCAAAGTGGGCGCTGCCGATTGGGCCTTTTACAGCGACAAAGTGCGCGCCGAGCGCTACAACTTCGACCAGAACCAGTTGAAGCCGTATTTCGAGATGAACAGCGTATTGACCAAGGGCGTATTTTTTGCTGCCGGCAAGCTCTATGGCCTCTCCTTCAAGCAGCGCACCGACCTGCCGGTCTATAACGCTGACATGCAGGTGTATGACGTCTTTAATGAAGACGGCACGCAACTGGCCATCTTTACGCTCGACCCGTATGCGCGCAGCAACAAGCGCGGCGGCGCCTGGGCCAATGCCTATGTCGGCCAGTCGGGCTTGCTCAACCGCAAACCGGTGATTGCCAACAACCTCAATATTCCAAAACCGGAAGCGGGCCAGCCGACCCTGATGACGTTTGACGAAGTGACCACCATGTTCCATGAATTCGGTCACGCGCTGCACGGCATGTTCTCGAACGTGAAATACCCGCGCTTTGCCGGCACCAGCGTGCCGCGCGACTTTGTCGAATACCCGTCGCAAGTCAATGAAATGTGGTCGCTGTGGCCGGAAGTGCTGCAAAACTACGCCAGACACTACCAGACCGGCGCGCCGATTCCGGCCGAACTGCTGGCCAAGGTGACGGCGGCAGACAACTTCAACCAAGGCTACAAGACCACCGAATACCTGGCTTCGGCCCTGCTGGACCAGCGCTGGCACCAGTTGTCGCCGCAGCAGATTCCAACCGACGTGCTGGCGTTTGAAAAAACTGCCCTGAGCGAGGCCGGCGTGGACTTTGCACCGGCGCCGCCGCGCTACCGCACCACCTACTTCTCGCATGCGTTTGCGGGTGGCTATTCGACTGGCTACTACGCCTACTTGTGGTCGGAAAAGCTCGATGCCGATACGGTCGAGTGGTTCAAGGAAAACGGCGGCCTGACGCGCAAGAACGGCGACTGGTTCCGCGCCAAGCTGCTCTCGCGCGGCGGCAGCGCCGATGCGCTGGAGATTTACCGCAACTTCCGCGGCCGCGATGCGAAGATCGAGCCGCTGCTGGAGCGCCGTGGCTTGACGGGCAAGTAAAGCAGATTTTGCCGTAGTGTAAAAAATGGCCGCCAGCTTCTGGCGGCCATTTTTATTTGGATAATTATTTGATTTTCCATGTGAAAGAATGCATTTCCCGCATGCTGCCGTGTTTGATGACGTCTGTATGACAGCCCTGCTATGATCTGCAACTGGTCCGCGACATCGATCGCGGTTCTTCCCCGCGCTTCCTGAAAGATGTCATGATCCGTCCTCAACTGCTCGTCATCGCCGCCAGCGTCATGCTGGCCCACGCCGTACCTTCCGCCATCGCCGCCACCGCAGCGCCAGCGGCTGCCGTTTCGGCCCAGAACCCGTTGCTCAAAGCCAGCCCGCTGCCATTCCAGATGCCGCAGTTCGGCCTGATCAAGGATGCGCACTACGCACCGGCCTTTACCGAAGGCATGAAGCGCCAGCTGGCCGAAGTCAACGCGATTGCCAACAACCGCCAGGCGCCCACGTTCGAGAACACCATCGTGGCCATGGAGCGTACCGGCCAGTTGCTGCACCGCGTACAAAGCATCTTCAGCAACATGACTTCGACCAATACCAACGCGACGCTCGAAGCGGTGGAAGTGGAGATGTCGCCCAAGCTCGCTGCGCATGCTGACGCGATCAGCATGAATCCCAAGCTGTTTGCCCGCATCGACACCTTGTTCCAGCAGCGCGACAAACTCAAGCTGGACGCCGAATCGTTGCGCCTGCTTGAGCGCTACCATACCGACTTCGTGCGCGCCGGCGCGCAGCTGTCGGATGCCGACAAGGAAAAACTGAAGGCCTACAACGCCGAACAGGCCGGCCTGGAAACAGCGTTTGCGCAAAACGTGCTCAAAGAAACCAATGCCCAGGGTCTGGTGGTCGACACGCGCGCCGAACTGGCCGGCATGACCGACAGCGATATTGAAACGGCTGCTGCCGCCGCCAAGGAACGCGGCCTGGATGGCAAGTTCGTCATTGCGCTGGTCAACACCAGCGGTCAGCCGCCGCTGGCGGTATTGACCGATCGCAAGACGCGCCAGCGCCTGATGGACGCGTCGCTCAATCGCGGCAGCCACGGCGGCGAATTCGACAACCGCGCCAATGTACTGAAACTGGCCAAGCTGCGCGCTGAGCGCGCCACTTTGCTCGGCTACCCGAACTACGCAGCCTACTCGCTGGCCGACCAGACCGCCAAGACCACCACGGCGGTCAACAGCCTGCTGTCGGACCTGGCCAAGCCGGCCGTCGCCAATGCTCACCGTGAAGCGGCCGACCTGCAAAAAGTGGTGGATGCTGAAAACGGGGGCTTCCAGGTCGGCGCGGCCGACTGGGCCATCTATACCGACAAGCTGCGCGCCCAGCGCTTCAACTTCGACGAGAACCAGCTCAAGCCTTACCTGGAACTCAACAGCGTACTGAACAATGGCGTGTTTTATGCCGCCAACAAGCTGTACGGCATCAGCTTCAAGGAGCGCAAGGACCTGCCGGTCTATAACCCGGACGTGCGCGTGTATGACGTGATCGACGCCAACGGCAAGCCGCTGGCGCTGTTTATCGCCGACTTCTATGCGCGTGGCAACAAGCACGGCGGCGCCTGGATGAACGAATACGTGTCGCAGTCGAGCCTGATGGGCACCCATCCGGTGGTGGCCAACCAGCTCAATATTCCGAAGCCGCCAGCCGGCCAGCCGACCTTGCTGACGTTTGATGAAGTCACCACCATGTTCCATGAATTCGGCCATGCGCTGCACGGCATGTTCTCGAACGTGAAATACCCGCGCTTTGCCGGTACTGCCGTGCCGAGCGACTTCGTGGAGTATCCATCGCAGGTCAATGAGATGTGGGCCGTGTGGCCGGAAGTGCTGCAAAACTACGCCAAACACTATCAGAGCGGCGCGGCGATGCCGCAGGACCTGCTCGACAAGGTCATGGCAGCGAAGAAATTCAACCAGGGCTTCATGACCACCGAATATATCGCTGCAGCCCTGCTCGACCAGCGCTGGCACCAGCTGACCCCAAGCCAGGTGCCAACCGACGTGCTGGCCTTTGAAGCGCAGTCGCTCAAAGACGTGGGCGTCGACTATGCGCCGGTGCCGCCGCGATACCGCACCACGTATTTCTCGCACAGTTTTTCGGGCGGCTACTCGGCAGCGTATTACGCCTACCTGTGGTCGGAAAAACTCGATGCTGAATCGGTGGACTGGTTCAAGGAAAACGGCGGCCTGACGCGCAAGAATGGCGACTGGTTCCGCACCAAGCTGCTGTCGCGCGGCGGCAGCGTCGATGCACTGCAACTGTTCCGCGATTTCCGTGGCCGCGATGCGACCGTCGAGCCGCTGCTGGAACGCCGTGGCCTGAAAACGCAATAAAGCTCGATTTCCCGCTTGCGCCGTGTCATGACGATACAGCGCAAGCGGGGCGTCGAGCGTGTAAGATAGTTACTGTACAAGCAAAGATGCAAGCGGCAGAGAGAGAGCAATGAGTCAGCACGATTTGAATGGCGTTACCCTGGAAGCGATCGTGACACGGTTGCAAGCCCATTACGGCTGGGATGGTTTGGGCAAGCGCATCGATATCAATTGCTTTATCAGCGACCCCAGCGTCAAGTCGAGCCTGAAATTCTTGCGCAAGACCCCGTGGGCCAGGAGCAAGGTCGAACAGCTGTACCTGGACACGCAATTTACCGACTGACAGGAAGAGACATGGATAGCAAACTCAAGGAATCGTTGCAACAACTGCAAACGAAAATCGAATCGAGCGGTCCCGTCGATCCGGAACTGCAGCTGTTGCTGCAAAAACTCGATGGCGACATCCAGTTGTTGCTGCAAAAACGCGCTGCCCAGGAGCCGGAAGAAGAGTCAACCACCTACGGCTTGGCCGAAAGCAGCCAGGAACTGGCCGCCAAGTTTGCTGTCAAGCATCCGAAGCTGGAGCCGGCACTGCGCGAGCTGGGCGAGATTCTCGCCAATATGGGCATTTGAGGGTTGGGGTCCGGCCCTGCGGGTCGTACCCTACTCCCCAAGTGGTTGAAAAATAAACGTTTTTTGTTCTGAAATCCAACAGTCAAAATCGGGCTGTCAGGTTTGAATACGCCAATTCCGGTACAATCCGGGCCATGAACTCCCCCACCAATTTATTTGCGACCGTCCCCAAGCGGTCTGCCCGCGCTGCTGTTGCGCCTTTCCTGCCGATGTCGCGCGCCGAGATGGATGCGCTCGGCTGGGACCAGTGCGACGTCATTCTCGTTACCGGCGACGCCTATATCGACCATCCGAGTTTCGGCATGGCACTGGTCGGCCGCCTGCTCGAAGCGCAAGGTTACCGGGTCGGCATTATCAGCCAGCCGGACTGGCTGTCGGCCGATGCGTTTCGCGTGCTGGGCAAACCACGGCTGTACTACGGCATTACCGCCGGCAATATGGATTCCATGGTCAACCAGTACACGGCCGACCGCAAGATCCGCTCCGACGACGCGTATACCGCCAATGGCGAGCCGAACAAGCGACCTGACCGCGCCGTGACCGTGTATGCGCAGCGTGCGCGCGAAGCGTATCCGGATGTGCCGATCGTGATCGGCAGTATCGAGGCCTCGCTGCGCCGCATCGCGCACTATGATTACTGGTCCGACAAGGTGCGCCGTTCGGTGTTGCCGGACTCCAAGGCTGACCTGCTGATTTTCGGCAATGCCGAGCGCGCGCTGGTCGATTTGACCCACCGCCTGGCCGCTGGCGAGTCGATCAAGGATATCCGCGACCTGCGCGGTACCGGCTTTATGGTGCCGTCGGGCTGGCTGCCGGGCGCCGACTGGGGCGAGCACAATTCTACCCGCGTCGATGTGCCGGGCAAGATCGACCCGCATTACAGCCCGTATGAAATGGTGCAGGAAGACAAAACCGCCTGCGCCACCGAGAACGCCGCCAAGTCGGCCGAGGTGGTCAAGCCGATCCGCATCATGACGCGCGAAGAGCGCCAGGCGATGGCCAAGGAAAAGCACAACAAGACCGTGGTGCGCCTGCCTGCCTACGAGGTGGTCAAGGACGATCCGGTCATGTATGCGCATGCTTCGCGCGTGTTCCATCTGGAGTCGAACCCTGGCAATGCGCGCGCGATGGTGCAGGCGCATGGCGAGCGCGACGTGTGGCTCAACCCGCCGCCGCTGCCGCTGGCGATGGATGAAATGGACGGCGTGTACGACATGAATTACGCGCGCGCGCCGCATCCAAGCTATGGCAAGGCGCATATTCCGGCCTGGGAAATGATCCGTTTCTCCGTCAATATCATGCGCGGCTGCTTTGGCGGCTGCACCTTCTGCTCGATTACCGAGCATGAAGGTCGGATTATCCAGAGCCGTTCGGAGCCATCGATCCTGCGCGAGATCGAGCATATCCGCGACAAGACCAAGGGCTTTACCGGCACCATTTCCGATATGGGTGGCCCGACTGCCAATATGTACCGTCTGTCGTGCCGCGACAAGGAAATCGAAACCTCGTGCCGCCGTCTGTCGTGCGTCTATCCGTCGATCTGCGTGAACCTCGGTACCGACCACAGCAAGTTGATTTCGCTGTACCGCAAGGCACGCGCGATTCCTGGCATCAAGAAGGTATTGATCAGCTCGGGCCTGCGCTACGACCTGGCCGTGCGTTCGCCTGAATATGTAAAGGAACTGGTCACGCATCACGTGGGCGGCCTGCTGAAGATTGCACCTGAACATACGGAAGAGGGCACGCTGTCGAAGATGATGAAGCCGGGCATCGGCGCCTATGATGAATTCAAGGAAATGTTCGACCGCTTCTCGCTCGAAGCGGGCAAGAAGCAGTACCTGATTCCTTACTTTATCGCCGCCCACCCGGGCACCACCGACCTGGACATGCTGAACCTGGCGCTGTGGCTGAAGAAAAACAACTTCAAGCTCGACCAGGTGCAGACCTTTATGCCGACGCCGATGGCGATGGCCACCACCATGTATCACTCGCGCAAGAATCCGTTGCGCAAGGTGACGGAAGACTCGGAAGTGGTGGAAACGGCGCGCAGCGGCAAGATCCGCCGCACCCACAAGGCCTTCCTGCGCTATCAGGACCCGGCCAACTGGCCGATCCTGCGCGAGGCGCTGGTCAATATGGGCCGTGGCGACCTGATCGGTAATGGCGACAAGCATCTGATCCCGGCCTGGACCTCGTCCGAATCGGGCGGCCTGGCCGCAGGCGAGCGCAGCCGCCAGACCCACGGCGCCGGCACGCCCGACAAGTTCAAGGTCACACCGGGCAAGAACCGTATTGCCCTGGGAGGCACGGCGGCTGCACCGAAAGCCACCGCAGTCGAATCGAAAGTGCGTCCGTCGATCCTGTCGACCATCAAGACCAAGGCCAAGCCGGCTGCAGCACCTGTAGGTCGCGGTGGCAAGCCAGCGGCCAAGGGCGCGGCGCCTGCACGTGGCCGCCGGTAATGACGTCGGATGAGGTCGTAGGTCGGATTAGGCCCTTCGGGCCGTAATCCGACAACATTGTTGGCGCCTGCAGTGTTGTCGGATTACGGCGCTGCGCGCCTAATCCGACCTACCAACCGGCCATTTTGCTGCACCGCACATACAGTTTTGCTTGCACTCGGATAGGGCATTCAGGCACACTTCGCTACGCGCAAACGTTTGCGCATCGAGGATTTTCAAAAAAGCATTGCTCAGACGTGCTTGCCAACCCATTCTGGAGACTGTCATGACTTCCCGTATTCGCCTCAAAATGATCGCCGCTGCCGCCCTGGTATGCGCCCTGCCTGCAGTGCCAGCCATGGCGCAAACGGCTGCCAAGCCAAAAGTTGCACTGGTCATGAAGTCGCTGGCCAACGAGTTTTTCCTGACCATGGAAAACGGCGCCAAGGCCCACCAGAAAGCCAATGCGGCCAAGTACGAACTGCTGTCGAACGGCATCAAGGATGAAACCGACACCTCGAGCCAGATCAAGCTGGTCGAGCAGATGATCGTCTCGCGCGTCAACGCGCTGGTGATTGCGCCAGCCGATTCGAAAGCGTTGGTACCGGTGTTGAAAAAAGCCGTTGATGCCGGCATCCTGGTGGTCAATATCGACAACAAGCTCGATGCCGCCGCTTTGAAAGAAAAAGGCATCAGCGTGCCATTCGTCGGCCCGGACAACCGCAAGGGCGCCAAGCTGGTCGGCGACTACGTGGGCAAGCAGATCAAGAAGGGCGACCAGGTTGCCATTATCGAAGGCGTGTCGACCACCTATAACGCACAGCAACGCACCCTGGGCTTCCAGGACGCGATGGCAGCAGTGGGCGCAAAAGTGGTCAGCCTGCAATCGGGCCAGTGGGAAATCGCCCCGGCCAACACGGTTGCCGCCGCCATGCTGAACGCCAATCCGAATATCACCGCCATCCTGGCTGGCAATGACAATATGGCCATCGGCGCCGTATCGGCCATCAAGGCTGCAGGCAAGACCGGCAAGGTGAAAGTAGTTGGCTACGACAACATCAACGCCATCAAGCCGATGCTGGCTGACGGCCGCGTGCTGGCAACTGCCGACCAGTTCGGTTCGCAGCAAGCCGTGTTCGGTATCGAAGCCGTGCTGAAAGCCCTGGCCGAGAAGAAAAAACAAGCTGAACTCGGTGGCACCATCGAGACCAAAGTCGAGCTGGTCACCAAGGGCACCAAGTCCTGATCGTTTGAACCCCGCCGGAGCCTGCCGGTCGCCTGGCGCGACGGGCAGGCTCCGTTTGTCCTTTATTGCGGAGCTTCCCCATGTCCACCGAGATCCCTCCGGCGCAGTCTGCCGCTACCCCCCTGTTAACGCTCGATAATATCGGCAAATCCTATGTCGGCCCCGTGCTGGGCGGCGTGGCCTTGCGTTTCTACCCCGGCCAGGTGATGGCGCTGACAGGCGAAAACGGCGCGGGCAAGAGCACGCTGTCAAAGATCATCTGTGGCCTGGAGCAGGCGACCACCGGCACCATGTTGCTCGACGGCAAGTCTTACCAGCCAGCTTCGCGCGGCGCGGCCGAGGCGCTCGGTATCCGCATGGTGATGCAGGAACTGAACCTGATTCCGACCCTGTCGATTGCCGAAAACCTGTACCTGAAAAACCTGCCGCAACGTTTCGGCTTTATCGACCGCAGCAAACTCGAGCGTGATGCGCGCGAACAGATGGAAAAAGTCGGCCTGGGCGGCCTGGACCCGTGGACACTGGTGGGCGAGCTCGGTATCGGTCACCAGCAGATGATCGAAATCGCGCGCAACCTGATCGGCACCTGCCGCCTGCTGGTGCTGGACGAGCCGACCGCCATGCTGACGCATCGCGAGGTCGAGCTGCTGTTCCTGCAAATTGAACGCCTGAAAGCCGAAGGCGTCTGCATTATTTATATTTCGCACCGCCTGGAAGAACTCAAGCGCGTGTCCGACCGCATTGCCGTGCTGCGCGATGGCCAGCTGGTATGCGACGACGATATTGCCGGCCATAGCGCGGCCGACCTGGTCAGCCTGATGGTGGGCCGCTCGGCCGATGATGCCGTTGACCTCAGCGGCCGCACCATCGGCGCGCCATTGCTGCGCGTGCGCGGCCTGGCGCGTGGCGAGGTGGTTCATCCGACCTCGTTCGACCTGCGCGCCGGTGAAATCCTCGGCATTGCCGGCCTGATCGGTTCGGGCCGCACCGAGTTGCTGCGCCTGATCTTTGGCGCCGACCAGGCTGACGCCGGCGAGATTTTCCTTGGCGACAGCCAGACGCCGGCGAAGCTGAACTCGCCGCAGGCCGCCGTCAAGGCCGGCATTGCCATGATTACCGAAGACCGCAAGGGCCAGGGCCTGCTGCTGCGCCAGTCGATTGCCATCAATACCACGCTGGCCTCGCTCGATACCGTCAACCGCGCCGGCTGGATGGATCACGGCGCCGAAGCGGCCGTGGCCAACGACTATATCGGCCAGCTCGGCGTGCGTTCGCGCAACTGCGAGCAGGCTGTTGGAGAATTGTCCGGCGGTAACCAGCAAAAAGTCGTGATCGCGCGCTGGCTGTACCGCGATTGCCCTGTGATGCTGTTTGACGAGCCGACCCGCGGCATCGATATCGGCGCCAAGTTCGATATCTACCAGGTGCTGGCCGAACAGGCGCGCCAGGGTAAAGGCCTGGTGATCGTTTCAAGCGACTTGCGCGAACTGATGCTGATCTGCGACCGCATCGCCGTAATGAGCGCGGGCAAGATCGTCGACACCTTCGAGCGTGGCGCCTGGAGCCAGGACGCGCTGCTGTCGGCCGCCTTCTCCGGCTATCTCAATTCTTCTACTGATAACTCCGCCGCTGCGGCCTGATGGAAAGACACCCATGACGACTACAACTTCTCCTTCGTATCTGCAGCGCAGCCTGGCGGATCTGAAAAACTATGCCGGCCTGATCGGCGCGCTGGTGGCCATGTGCGTGCTGTTCTCGTTTGCCAGCGAAAACTTCTTTACGCTCGCTACCCTCAGCACCCTGTCGAACAATATTCCGACGCTGGTGGTGATGGCCGTCGGCATGACCTTTATCCTGATTATCGGCGGCATCGACCTGTCGGTCGGCTCGGTGATGGCGCTGGCCGCCTCGGTGCTGTCGCTGGCCGTGGTGCACTGGGGCTGGCCGGTGTGGAGCGCGGCCATGTTGGGCATGGCGGTAGCTGCCACCTGCGGCGCCATTACCGGCTTTATTTCCGTCGGCTGGCGCATTCCGTCGTTTATCGTGTCGCTGGGCGTGCTGGAAATGGCGCGCGGCCTGGCCTATCAGGTCACCAACTCGCGCACCGAATATATCGGCAGCGCGGTGGAAGGCATCAGCTCGCCGATCGTGCTGGGCCTGTCGCCAGCGTTTATCGCCTCGATCGCCATCGTGATCATCGGCCACCTGGTGCTGACGCGCACCGTGCTGGGCCGCCACTGGATCGGCATCGGCACCAATGAAGAAGCGGTGCGTTTGTCGGGCATCAATACCAAGCCGTCGAAAATCCTGGTGTTCGCACTGATGGGCCTGCTGGCTGGCGTGGGCGCGCTGTTCCAGGTGTCGCGCCTGGAAGCGGCCGACCCGAACGGCGGCGTGGGCATGGAGCTGCAAGTGATTGCGGCCGTGGTGATCGGCGGCACCAGCCTGATGGGCGGGCGCGGCTCGGTCATCAGCACCTTTATCGGCGTGCTGATCATTTCCGTGCTGGAAGCGGGCCTGGCGCAAGTGGGCGTGTCCGAGCCGGTCAAGCGCATCGTGACCGGCCTGGTGATCGTCGCTGCCGTGGTGCTCGACACCTATCGCCGCCGCGGCGAACGCGCTTAAGGCAAGTGCCGAGCTCATGGCCACCATCAAACAGGTAGCGCAGGCGGCCGGGGTATCGTTTACCACCGTGTCGCACGTGCTCAACAAGACGCGCCCCGTCAGCGATGAGGCGCGCCAGGCCGTGCTCAAGGCGGTGGAAGAGCTGCACTATGTGCCCAGCGCACTGGCGCGCTCGCTCAAGAGCCGCAGTACGGCCACCATCGGCCTGATCATTCCCAACAACACCAATCCCTATTTTTCGGAAGTGGCGCGCGGCATCGAAGACAGCTGCTATGCGGCTGGCTACAGCGTGATTTTGTGCAATTCCGACGATGATCCGGTCAAGCAGCGCGACTATCTGAACGTGCTGCTGACCAAGCGCTGCGATGGCCTGATTTTGTCGGCACTGGCCGACAGCGATGGCGAACTGCTGCGCAAGATGAATGTGCCGGCCGTGCTGCTCGACCGCGCGCCCAATGATCTGTCGCTCGATGCGGTGGCGGTCGACAATCGCGCCGGCGGCATGCTGGCGGCCCGGCACCTGCTGGAACTGGGACGCCGGCGTATTGCCTGCATCGCCGGTCCGCGCGAAGTGAGCATTTCCAACGAACGCATCGATGGCGTGCGCGCCGCCATGGGCGAGGCCGGCGTCGCGCTGGCCGATGGCCTGTGCCGGCATGCCGACTTTACCAGCGCCGGCGGCTATGCAGCCGCGCTGGTGCTGCTGGCGCTGCCGGCCATCGAGCGGCCCGACGCCCTGTTCTGCTGCAACGACCTGATGGCGTTTGGCGCGCTGCGCGCCGCCGCCGAGCTGGGCGTGCAGGTACCGGGGCAACTGGCCGTGGTCGGCTTTGACGATATCGACCTGGCCAGTTTCGTGCATCCGCCGCTGTCGAGCGTGGCGCAAAATACGCGCGAGCTGGGCCATATTACGGCCGCCTGTTTGCTGGCGCGCATCGCCGATCCGGCCCTGCCGCGCCAGCAGCGCAGCGTGGCGCCGGAACTGCATGTGCGCGGCAGCACGGGGGTGGCGGCCTCTTCTTCTTTACCTTCATCTCAATTAGCGGGAACTACACCATGATCGTGGTTATCGGCAGTATCAATATGGACCTGGTCTTGCGCGTGCCGCGCATGCCGCTTCCCGGCGAAACCCTGACGGGCGGCGCCTTCCGTACCATTCCTGGCGGCAAAGGCGCCAATCAAGCCGTGGCCTGCGCACGGATGAGCGGCAAGGTTAGCGCCGGCGGCAAGCAGGTGGCGATGGTTGGCTGCGTCGGTGACGATGAGTTCGGCGCCACTCTGCGCGCCGCGCTGGTGGCTGACGGCATTGTCGACAGCCACCTGAGCACCATGTCGGGCGTGGCCTCGGGCATCGCCTCGATCCTGGTCGACGACCAGGGCCAGAACAGCATCGTGCTGGCTGGCGGCGCCAATGACCTGCTGAGCCCGGCGCATATCGATGCCGCCAAAGAGCTGATCGAGCAGGCCGATATCGTCGTGCTGCAGCTGGAAGTGCCGATGGCCACCGTGGTGCATGCCATCAAGCTGGCCCGTTCGCTGGGCAAGACGGTGGTACTGAATCCGGCGCCGGCGGCCAGCGTGCCGGCCGAAGCGCTGGCGCTGGTCGACTACCTGATCCCCAACGAGATCGAAGCGGCCATGCTGACGGGCAACACCGTTGACAGCAGCGACGCCACCGCGCTGGCCGCCGCTCTGCAGGCGCAAGGCAGCGACAACGTTATCATCACGCTCGGTTCAAAAGGCGTGCATGCGGCGCTGTACGGCGGCAACTTCGACTTCCCGGCGCAAGTGGTGCAGGCGGTCGATACCACCGCCGCCGGCGACACCTTTATCGGCGGCTTCGTCGCCGGTCTGGCTTCGGGTCTCGATGAGGCCGAAGCGATTGCCCAGGGCCAGCGTGCTGCAGCCTGGAGTGTGACCAAGCCCGGCGCACAGACGTCGATCCCGCACTTGCACGAATTGTTCTGAGACCATGAAAAAGACTCCCTTATTGAATATCGCGCTGTCGCAACTGGTGGCTTCGCTGGGCCATGGCGACATGGTGGTGATCGGCGACGCCGGCCTGCCATCGCAGCCTGGCGTGCCGCTGATCGACCTGGCCCTGACGCATGGCGTGCCGGGCTTTATCCAGACCGTGCAGACGGTGCTCAGTGAAATGCAGGTCGAGCATCATGTCGTGGCCAGCGAACTGCAGGCCAACAATCCGGCCATGGCGCAGCAGGTGGCTGCGCTGGGCCTGCCGGACGCACGCCAGCTCAGCCATGAAGAATTCAAGCAGCTGAGCAAGCGCGCCCGCGCCATCGTGCGCACCGGCGAGTGCAGCCCGTATGCCAATGTGATTTTGGTGGCCGGCGTCGTATTCTGAGCGTCCGCCACGCCATGATCGCCTGAACATGGCCCTGCTGCAACGGCAGGGCCACCCAGTCTGGATTTCTCTCCACGTTTTTCTCTTGAAAATGCTGTCGTGCAGCCGCAGTTGCGCATGGTCAGCGGTACGCCGCCTGTGCGGCCGGCCGGCTTATACTGCCTTGCCGGAGCCAGGCTCCGCTTTCGCGTCGCCAGTTGTGCAAAACTGGTGCACAGACACTATCCATCCATTTCATGAGGTGTATCCATGGGCATTTTCAGCAATATCTATAACAAGATCTTCCATCATGGTTCGGCTGCCGCCACGCCAGCAACCCCGGCGCCTACCACCGCGCCAGCAGCCCCTGCCGCACCAACCGCCCCGGCCGCTCCCGCTGCACCAGCACCGGCGGCTGCGCCCGTTGCCACCGTTGACGTGGAAGCCGTGCTGACCGATCTGGCCAGCAAGAATCCGGAAAAACTCAACTGGCGCACCTCGATTGTCGACCTGATGAAGCTGCTGCAACTCGACAGCAGCCTGGCCGCGCGCAAGGAGCTGGCGCAGGAGCTGCATTTCAGCGGCGACACCAATGACTCGGCCAGCATGAATATCTGGCTGCACCGCCAGGTGATGACCAAGCTGGCGCAGAACGGCGGCAAGGTGCCGCAAGAACTGCGCGACTAATTGCTATTCAAGCCAGTGGGAACTGCTTATGATGGAGTTCCCATGGCGTCGTGATAGGTAAAAGCAATTGAAACTATTGCGACAATCAATTTTGCATATGGAATGAAACCCTTTACACTAGGGTCTTACTGATTCACCACTCAAAGGAAATGACCATGTCGATCATCAATACTCAAGTCAAACCATTCAAGGCAACTGCTTACCATGCTGGCAAATTCATCGATCTGACCGAAGAGTCGCTGAAAGGCAAGTGGTCGGTCCTGATGTTCTACCCAGCCGACTTCACCTTCGTCTGCCCAACCGAACTGGAAGACCTGGCCGAACAGCAACCAGAATTCGCCAAGCTGGGCGTGGAAGTGTACGGCGTGTCGACCGACACCCACTTCGCGCACAAAGCATGGCATGACACCTCGGACGCGATCAAGAAAGTGAACTACCCACTGATCGGCGACCCAACCGGCGTGCTGTCGCGCAACTTTGAAGTCATGATCGAAGAAGAAGGTCTGGCACTGCGCGGTACCTTCGTGATCAATCCAGACGGCTTCATCAAAGTGATGGAAGTGCATGACAACGGCATCGGCCGCGACGCAACCGAACTGCTGCGCAAAGTCAAAGCAGCAAAATATGTTGCAGAGCATCCAGGCCAGGTTTGCCCAGCCAAATGGACCGAAGGCGCAGCCACGCTGACCCCTTCGCTGGACCTGGTTGGCAAGATCTAAGTCTTGACGCTTTGAAGCAGCAAGCAGCAAACAAGTAGTTACCGCGATGCCGGACCGGGCGTCCGGCCCGGCATACGCCTAAATATTTGTAAAGGAAATACACCATGTTGGACGCCAATCTCCAAGCTCAGTTGAAAACCTACCTGGAAAAGGTAGTGCAGCCCATCGAGATCGTCGCTGCCCTCGATGACAGCGCCAAAGCGCGTGAAATGGAAGAACTGCTCCAGGAAATCGTCCTGTTGAGCGACAAGATTACGCTGGTCAAACGCGTTGACAGCGGTGTGCGCACGCCATCGTTCAGCATCAACCGCCCGGGCACCGATATCGGCGTACGCTTCGCCGGCATCCCGCTGGGCCATGAATTTACTTCGCTGGTACTGGCACTGCTGCAAGTGGGCGGCCATACCATCCGCTTCGACGACGCGGTGATCGAACAGATCCGCAACCTCGACGGCGACTTTGAGTTTGAAACCTTTATTTCGCTGTCCTGCCATAACTGCCCGGAAGTGGTGCAGGCGCTCAACGCCATGGCAGTGATCAACCCGCGCATCAAGGTCACCACCATCGATGGCGGCGTGTTCCCGAAAGAAGTCGAGGAACGCCAGATCATGGCCGTGCCGATGATGTTCCTGAACGGCCAGCACTTCGGCCAGGGCCGCACCAACGTCGAGGAAATCCTCGCCAAGCTCGACACCAACGCCGGCGCCCGCCAGGCCGCCGCGCTGAGCAACAAAGACGTGTTTGACGTGCTGATCGTGGGCGGTGGCCCTGCTGGCGCCGCTTCGGCCATCTATGCAGCGCGCAAGGGCATCAAGACCGGTGTGCTGGCCGAGCGTTTCGGCGGCCAGGTGCTCGACACCATGGCGATCGAGAACTTTATCTCGATCAAGGAAACCGACGGTCCGAAGTTTGCCGTGGCGCTCGAGCAGCACGTCAAGACCTATGAAGTCGACATCATGAACACCCAGCGCGCCGCCAAGCTGACGCCAGGCAAGCTGATTGAAATTGAAACGGCAACCGGTGCGGTGCTGAAAGCGAAAACCGTGATCCTGGCCACTGGCGCCCGCTGGCGCGAAATCAATGTGCCGGGCGAGAAAGAGTACCGCAACAAGGGCGTGGCGTACTGCCCGCATTGCGACGGTCCGCTGTTCAAGGGCAAGCGCGTAGCCGTGATCGGTGGCGGCAATTCGGGCGTGGAAGCGGCAATTGACCTGGCTGGTTTGGTCAAACACGTAACCCTGATCGAATTTGGCACAGAGTTGCGCGCCGACGCCGTGCTGCAGCGCAAGCTGCGCAGCCTGGCCAACGTCACCGTGATTACCTCGGCGCAAACCACCGAGATCCACGGCGACGGCAAGATCGTCAATGGCCTGAGCTATACCGACCGCGTCAGCGGCAGCAACAACAAGGTGGAACTGGAAGGCGTGTTCGTGCAGATCGGCCTGGTGCCGAACACCGAATGGCTGAAAGGCACGATTGCCCTGTCGCGCCACGGCGAGATCGAAGTCGATGCGCGTGGCCAGACCTCGATTCCTGGCGTATTTGCAGCCGGCGACGTGACCACGGTGCCGTACAAGCAGATCATTATCGCCACCGGCGAAGGCGCCAAGGCGGCACTGTCGGCCTTTGATCACCTGATCCGTTCGGGTGACGAGGAAGTGGTCGAGGAATCGGCTGCCAAGGAAGCGTTGCAGGCATAAATCATTGCCCTGTAAAAAAACCGGAACCGCCGCAAGGCTGTTCCGGTTTTTTTTATGGCATGGCGCTTATCCTGCGTAGAGCGGATTGCCGGCGATATAGACCTTGATGCCGTCGGCCTGCATCGACTTCGGTGCGATCTCGGCCAGGGCAAACACGCTGCGGTTGCTGTAAGTGTCGACCTGCCAGGTAAAGCGCTGGCCATCGCGCACGATGGTAATGGTTTCACCGCGCGTGACATTGATATGGCGGGTGCTGCTGTCGATGGTGATCGAGCGCGCGGCAGCGCTGTGGGTGGCTGGCACGCCGTAGTCGGCGGCGCTGCCGCTGGGGCCGGCTGCCTGGGCGTTGAAAGCAAAGGTGGCGCAAAGCACGGCCAGCGCGCTGCGTGGGATAAACAACATGGGTGTCTCCGTCTGTCGGCGTGGTGATACCGCGCCGTGTGTTATTCAAGCGGGCCGGGATCGCCGGCGCACCGGCATCCTAAGCTGTGACAGCTGATCTGCAAAGGGCTATTTCACAATTCGACCGTCGCCGCCAGTGGCAACTGCGGTTCCAGATGGCTGGTCAGCACAATGCACTGGCGCGCCAGGCGGGCCGGGTCGGACAGGCGCTCGCGCAAATACTGCATGGCGGCGGCATCGAGTCCGTTGAACGGTTCATCGATCAGCAGCAGGCGCACCGGCAAGGCCAGCGCCAGTGCCAGTTGCAGCTTTTTGTGCTGGCCCAGCGACAGCGCAGTGACCGACTGGCGCATGCTGTGCGCCAGGCCCAAGGCTTGCAGTTCGCGCTGCAGCAGGGCGTGGTCGCTGCCAGGGTACAGCGCCAGATGCAGCGCGAGAAATTCACTGACGCTCAGCCAGGGCAGGGCCGGCGCCTCGCCGCCGCAATAGAAAACCTGTGCCCGGTAGGCCAGCGGCTCGCTGGCGCTGTCGAGCGTATCAAGGCGGATTGTGCCGTGCAGCGGCTGCAGCGCGCCGCCCGCCAGTTTCAGCAAGGTGGTCTTGCCGGCGCCATTCACACCGCGCAGCCAGCTGATGCCGGGTCCGAACTGCTGATGGTAGGACTGGAATACGCTATGGGTGGCAAAGTGAAAATCGATGCCGTCCAGCTGCAGGACGGGTGAGGCAGGAATCAGGTCCATAGTTCGCTTCCGATGGCGCTCAAGACAAAAATGGAAAACACCACCAGCGCCACGCGTGCGCGGGCAGCGAGGCGCGGCAGGCCGACGATAGCCAGCAGGCAGGTGCCGGCGGTGATGGCATACACCAGGGTGACGCGCTGTTGCAGCACTGCCGGCGCCACGGCGGCCAGCAGCGCGCCGGCGGTGACCAGTAAGCTCAAGGCCGGCAACAGGCTCAGGCCACAGGCAAGGCGGATCAGGCTGCTCGCGCTGATCGGCCAGGCAGCGAATGAAGGGCGCAGCACGGCGATCTGTTCGCGCACCGCCTTGTCGCCACGGTCGGTGATGATCACCAGGCAGGCGCTGGCCAGCAGAGCGAGTAGCGGCGCTGGTATGAAAGGCGTGCGCAGCAGCCAGGCCGCCATGCTGGCCAGCGCGCCTGCCAGCAGCAGCGTTTGCTGCAGCCCGATAACATTATCGTTGCGCCAGAACGGTAGCCAGAACAGATGGCGCCATAGAAACAGCGTGCGCCAGCGTGGCATATGTGGCGTGAATGCATCATGTGCCTGCGTGCTGGCGCGTCGCGCGGGCCGCGGCGGCGCCATGCGCAGCGCCAGGATCCCGATGGTTGCCAGCCATGCCAGCAGGCAGGCCAGCAAGGTTGCACCGATGCCTTGCGCGGCAACCGGGCGTAGCCACAACGGCCATTGATATAGCCAGATGCCAGCCGACAAAGCATAAGCGGCAACCAGCGGCAGCATCAGCATGGCGGCCACGGCCGCATCGGTCCCCCAGCGCAGGCGCGGTGAGATCGGCAGCGAGCGCAGCCAGGCCGACAACGGCGCCGGCAACACGCGCTTGCGCAGCAGCCAGACGGGCAGGCAGGTGGCCAGCGCCTGGGCCAGCACGATGGCCAGCGCGTTCGGCCACGGCAGGCTGGCCGCATACAGGCTGGGCAGGGCAATCATGCTGAGCAGGCCAAACAGGATCGGCCCTGCCAGCAGCAAGGTGATTTCCGCCGAACTGGCCAGGCTGGCCACGAATTGCCGCAATGCGTGCTGGGTCAGGCGCAAGCGCAAGGCAAGATAAGGATGGGTATTGCCAGGCAGGCGCATCGGATGGGCAGGGCAGTTGCGGTGGCGCTGATTTTAACAGGCCCGCTGTGGGCGCGAAGCGATGGCAGTTCGGGTTGGCTGCTGAAAAAATCGGGCCTGGAATGGGAAAAGCCCTTCGGTTCAGAGAACCAAAGGGCTTTTCTTTTATTGGCGGAGCGGACGGGACTCGAACCCGCGACCCCCGACGTGACAGGCCGGTATTCTAACCAACTGAACTACCACTCCAAGCTCGTATGATCTGTGTTGCTGATCCATGAAGCACTGGATAATTTTCTGTATTTGGTGGGTGCTGAGAGGGTCGAACTCCCGACCTACGCCTTGTAAGGGCGCCGCTCTACCAACTGAGCTAAGCACCCAATATGCTTACTTCAGAAAACTATCCCGACGTTTGTCACCACGTCTGGAAGAGGCACTATTATAGGTGCCGTCTGCGCGCTTGTGCAAGGGCTGTGGCAAGAAAAGTGAAAATTATTTCAAAACAGGAATTTTGACGCTGAAATGGGAAAAGCCCTTCGGTTCAGAGAACCAAAGGGCTTTTCTTTTATTGGCGGAGCGGACGGGACTCGAACCCGCGACCCCCGACGTGACAGGCCGGTATTCTAACCAACTGAACTACCACTCCAAGCTCGTATGATCTGTGTTGCTGATCCATGAAGCACTGGACAGTTTTCTGATTTTGGTGGGTGCTGAGAGGGTCGAACTCCCGACCTACGCCTTGTAAGGGCGCCGCTCTACCAACTGAGCTAAGCACCCGATATCTGCTTGTCTCAGAAAACTATCCTGACGTTTGTCACCACGTCTGGAAGAGGCGCTATTATAGGATGGCAAAAATCCTGATGCAAGCGTTTTTCCGGTTTTTTTAGATTTATTCCCTGATGCCCCATTGATCGAGCATCCAGGCCATATTGAAAGCGCCTTCGGCAATCGCATTGTAGCGGCCGGACGCACCGCCATGGCCGGCGCCCATATTGGTTTTCAGCAGCAGCGGGTTATGGTCGGTTTTATAGGCGCGCAGCTTGGCCACATACTTGGCCGGCTCCCAGTACATCACCTGGCTGTCGTTCAGGCCGGTGGTGACCAGCATCGCCGGATAGTCCTTGCGCGCGATATTGTCGTATGGCGAATAGCTGAGCATGTAGTCATACGCTGCTTTCTGGTTCGGGTCGCCCCACTCCAGGTATTCGCCGGTGGTCAACGGCAGGCTGGCGTCCATCATGGTATTCATCACGTCGACAAACGGCACCGCCGCATGCACCGCGTGGAACAGCTCGGGGCGCTGGTTGACGACTGCGCCCATCAGCAGGCCGCCGGCGCTGCCGCCCTGGATAATCAACCGGTTCGGGCTGGTCCATTTTTCGCTGATCAGATATTCGGCGCTGTCGATAAAGTCGTTGAAGGTGTTTTTCTTCTTCATCAGCATGCCGTCTTCATGCCAGGCTTCGCCCATGTCGGTGCCGCCGCGGATATGCGCCTGGGCATAGATCACGCCACGCTCGAGCAGGCTGATGCGGCTCAGGCCGAAACTCGCTTCCGTCGAAATGCCATACGAACCATACGAATACAGCAGCAGCGGCGCCTTGCCGTCGCGCTTGACGTCTTTCTTGTAGACGATCCACAGCGGCACCTTGACGCCGTCGCGCGCCGTCGCCCACAGGCGTTCGGTGGCGTAGCGGCTGGGGTCATAGCCGCCGACGACTTCCTGCTGCTTGAGCACCGTGCGCTTGCCGTCGGCCATCGCCACGTCGATGACGGTTGGTGGCGTCACCGGCGACTGATAGGCCATGCGAAATTGCGTGGCGGTAAATTCAGGCGTGCCGGCTGCCGTGGCCAGATAGACCGGATCGTCGAACTGCACGGTTTTCCAGTTCTTTTTGGCAAAGTCGTAGATGCGCGCCCGGTTCAGTGCCTGCGATTTTTCCATCACCACCAGGTAGTTCTGGAATACGTCCAGTGACTTGATCACCGCTTCCGGGTTGTGCGCCACCAGCGGCTGCCAGTTCTTCGGCTGCGCCGCATTCAGGGGCGCCGTCACGATGCGGAAATTTTTGGCGTCCTTGTTGGTCAGGATATACAGCTGGCCATCGCGGTGCTCGACGCTGTAGCGGTGGCCTTTTTCACGCACCAGCACCGGCTTGAACTGGCCTTTGGGCTTGCTGGTGGACAGCAGCCGGACTTCTCTGGTATCGGTGCTGCCGATATCGAGCGTGAAAAATTGCTTGTCCTGCGTGCGGCTGATGCCGATGGAAAACTGCTCGACCGGTTCGTGATAGACCTGCACCGGCGTCTGGCCCAGGGCAAGGCGGAACAATCGGTCCGAACGCTTGGTGGTGGCGTCTTCCTGCGCCAGCATCAGCGTGGCGTTGTCGGCAGCCCAGGCCAGCGAAGTCACGCGCGGCATGGCGTCCGTCAGCAGCTTGCCGGTTTTCAAGTCCTTGATATGCAGTTCATACTGGCGAAAGCCGGTGGTGTCGGTGGTGTAGGCCAGCAGCTGCTCGTTCGGGCTGACGGCAAACGCGCGCACGGAGAAAAACTTGTGGCCTTCGGCCAACTGGTTCTGGTCGAGCAGGATTTCTTCGGTCAGCGTGGCGTCGTAGACGCCATCGGCGCCCAGCGGACGGCGGCAATGAATCGGGTACTGCTTGCCCGCTTCGGTGCGCGTGTAATAGTAGAAGTTGCCATTGCGTGCAGGCACCGACAGATCGACCTCCTGCATGCGGCCCTTGACCTCGGCAAACAGCTTGTCGGCCAGCGGCTGGATCGGCGCGGTCACGGCGGCCGTATAGGCGTTTTCGGCATTGAGATAATCGATCACGGCCGGGTCGGTCTTTTTCTGCAGCCAGCGGTAGTCGTCGGTGACGACTGTGCCATGGCGGGTTTCCTGCCACGCTGTCTTGGCAGCAACAGGTGGGATCGGCAGATCAGCAGCCAGCGCGAAGGGCGCCGCAGCAGACAAAAGCAAGGCAGCCAGATGGCGTGCCGTTGGGGAAGCAATAGACAAGGCAACTCCTTTGTAGTGTTGTAGCAAGAGTGTAATCTTGCTATGAAGAAAAGCAACTGCCTTGCAACTTGCGGAAATCGTTATTTGCAGTAATACTGTACGCATTTACAGTATTTGCGCCGCGAGGTGTTCTTGACTCCATCAGCTACTCCGCCGACTACGCCAACTGCGCCGCGCCGCCATATTGCCCATCTCGATATGGATGCGTTTTTTGCGTCCGTCGAGCTGCTCAAGTATCCCGAGCTGCGCGGCGAAGCGGTGGTGATCGGTGGCGGGCGCCTGCAACAGCCCGAGTTGCAGCCTGACGGCACGCGCAAGTTTGCCCGCATGCGCGACTATGTGGGGCGTGGCGTGGTCACCACTTCGACCTATGCGGCGCGCGCGTTTGGCGTGTTTTCCGCCATGGGCATCATGAAGGCGGCCAAGCTGGCGCCCGACAGCATCTTGTTGCCAGCCAACTTTGACGCGTATCGCGAGTATTCAGGCCGCTTCAAGCAGGCCGTGGCGGCAATTGCGCCGATTATCCAGAACGTGGGCATCGATGAAATCTATATCGACCTGAGCGAATACGGTGACGCAGCACCGGCGGTGGCGGCGCAGCTCAGGGCGGCGGTATTCGAGGCAACCGGGCTGACCTGTTCGGTGGGCCTGGCGCCCAACAAGCTGCTGGCAAAGATCTGTTCCGACCTGGAAAAGCCCAATGGCCTGACCATTTTGCAGCCGGACGAAGTTGCTACGCGTGTCTGGCCGCTGCCGGCGAAAAAGATCAACGGCATCGGCCCCAAGGCCACCGCCAAGCTCGAAGCGATGGGCATCCATACCATCGGCGACCTGGCTGCTGCCGATGTGGGCCTGCTGCGCAGCCAGTTTGGCGACCTGTACACCAGCTGGCTGCACCAGGTGGCGCACGGCATCGATGACCGGCCGGTGCAGACCAGCCGTGAAATCAAGTCGGTCAGCCGCGAAACCACGTTCGAGCGCGACCTGCAGGTGGTGCGCGACCGCGCCATCCTGTCGGAAAAACTCGAAAGCCTGTGCACGCGGGTGGCGGCCGACCTGGAAAAGCATGGCATTGCGGGCCGCACGGTGGGCATCAAGTTGCGCTTCGAGGACTTCAGCACGGTGACGCGCGATATCACCTTGCCCGGCGCCACCGCAGACGCGGCCGCCATCCTGCGCGCCAGCCGCGATTGCCTGAAGCGGGTGCCGTTTGAAAAGCGCATCCGCCTGCTCGGTGTGCGCATGTCCACCCTGTGCGACCCGCATGCCAGCGTGCTGCAACAGCCTGTGCAGGCCGAATTATTCCCGGCTTTGTAACGGGCGCAAAACTGTCATACCGCCGCGCGCCTTTGACCGATACAGCGTGTCAAAAGTGTAGAATGGCATCCTATTGGCCTTACTGAAATTACCGGAAGACAAAAATTATGTGGTTCAAGAATCTTCAGATTTACCGCCTGCCCGCACCTTGGGCTTACACGCCAGAACAACTGGAAGAGGCGCTGTCGTCGAACAAATTTACACCGGCCACCAGCATGGACCTGATGCGCCAGGGCTGGGATACGCCGCGCCCGAACGGCGGTCTGGTGCATGTCGTCAACAAGCAGATGCTG
The DNA here is from genome assembly GCF_009208565.1 of Janthinobacterium aquaticum. Lineage (GTDB taxonomy): Bacteria > Pseudomonadota > Gammaproteobacteria > Burkholderiales > Burkholderiaceae_D > Janthinobacterium. The sequence continues at coordinate 102,007 of NZ_WFLK01000013.1, forward strand.
ATCGTGCTGGGCACGGAAAAGAAACTGCTGCCAGCGTCGGTGATCAACCAGGTGGCCAAGGCCCGCGCTGCCGAAATGGAAGAAGCGCAAGGTTTTGCACCAGGCAAGAAAGCCATGAAGGAACTGAAAGAGCGCGTCGCCGACGAACTGCTGCCGCGCGCCTTCAGCATCCGCAGCAATATCTGGACCTGGATCGATCCGGTCAACGGCTGGCTGGTGGTCGATGCGGCCAGCCCGGCCAAGGCCGATGAAGTGATCAAGCTGCTGCTGAAGGCGGTTGACAAGCTGCCGCTGGAAAGCCTGCGCGTACAGCGTTCGCCGGTGGCCGTGATGACCGAATGGCTGCAGGCCGACGATGCGCCGGCCGGCTTTACGGTCGACATGGATACCGAACTGCGCGCCACCGGCGAGAGCAAGGCCACCGTGCGCTATGTGCGCCATACGCTCGAGGCGGACGATGTACGTCGCCATATCGCGGCCGGCAAGCAATGCACGCGCCTGGCCATGACCTGGAACGACAAGATCTCGTTCGTGCTGACCGAGTCGCTGGCCATCAAGAGCGTCAAGCCGCTCGACGTGATCAAGGAAACCGAATCGAGCACCAAGAACGACGACGAGCGTTTCGATGGCGACCTGATGCTGATGACGGGCGAACTGTCCAAGCTGATGGCCGATGTGGTCGAAGCGCTGGGTGGCGAAGCGACGGCATAAGCGCCGCGTATTGCTAAAAAAAGAGCCGCATGCGGCTCTTTTTTTACGCCCGCGTTGTGCTGGAATAAAAAAAGCGCCTTGCACGGTGAAGTGCAAGGCGCTTTTGCCAGCTAGTTCAGAGCGTCAGCTTAGAACTTGTAGTTGCCGGTGATATAGAAAGAACGCATCATCGGATCGGCGTAGCGTGGGTCGAAACCAATCTGGTGACCCGACGAAGCGCGCAGCGACAGAGGCGGCTCGCGGTCGAACAGGTTTTTGATGCCAGCGCGGATGGTGGTCGACTTGCTGTAGGCAAAACGTGCTTGCCAGTCCACCGTGGTGTACGACGGTACTTCCAGACGGATCTTTTCGTTCAGGCCGGTGCCCAGGTTTCGCACGGTGCCTTCAGCATCGGTGTAGCCATTGCGGTAGCTGACGATGAAGCTGTTGGTCAGGCGGCCGCTTTCAAAGCTCACATTCAGCTTCATCAGGTTGCGGAACGTTACGGCATCGGTGATGCCGTAGTAGTTCATGTTGCTGGTCCACTGATTGCTGGTGCCTGGCACGGTGTAGTCAGCCTTGAGCATATGGGTGCCGCTCAGGTTGGCCGTCAGCTTGCCGGTCGAGAACTTGTGGTTCGCCGTCATGTCCCAGTCGATACCGCGGTTATGCGTTTTGCCGATGTTCATCGACAGCGACTTGAATGCATAGTAGGTATTGCCGGTCGATGGCTCGGTGTACAGGCCGAACAGCGAGCTGTACAGGGCTGGGTTGCCGAACGCCTGCGCTTCGCTGACTGCCGAAACAGCATCGGTAATCTTCACATCCCACAGGTCGGCGCCGAACGAGAACGCTGGCACTGGCTCAACGCGGAAGCCCACGGTGAACTGTTTCGATTTTTCCGATTTCAGGTTTTCGTTACCACCCGACAGTTCGTTGTACTGGGTCGACGACGAACGGCAGTATTGCGTGCCTGGGAACGGGCAGTCATACGACTTGGCGGTAAAGCCGGCATTGACCAGCGGCTGGCCGATGTCGAGCATGTCCGGTGCCTTGAAGCCGGTGCCGTAGGAACCGCGGATCAGCACGGTCTGCACTGGCTGCCAGCGTGCCGATACTTTATAGGTGTTGGCGCTGTCGCTCTTGCCGACTTTCGTGTGGGTGATGCCATTGTCGATTTCCGACACGTTGTCATAGCGGCCGCCGACGGTCACTTCCAGGTTCTTGGTGACAGGCGCCAGCAACTCGACGAATACGCCGTAGGTGTCACGACTCATGTCGTAAGCGGCTTTTTCGTTGAAGTTGTAGATGGTGCTGTCGTTGGCGGTGCTGCCTGGCGACTGCTCATAGCTGTAGTTGCGGAAGTCGCCGCCCACGCCGATGCTGGCCTTGCCGCCTGGCAGGTCGAACAGTTCGCGCGAACCATGGGTATCGATGCCGCGCATGGTGGTCGACGCGGTGCGTACCGAACCGACGTATTGCGACGCGTCGATTTGCGACTGCAGCGCTGCCGATTGCTGGGCAGCAAACGGGTTGAACAGCGGACTGGCGACGATGGCGCGGAAGTCCGCGTTCTTCGCGTAGCCACCGGTGTAGCGCTCGTCGATCGCGTTTTGCGACCAGGTCAGGCCACTTTCAAAGTTCCAGGCGCCGAGTTCACCTTCGACACCAACCACCAGATGCTTGGTCTCGGTAATGGTGTTGCTGGCGCGCAGGCCCCAGTCGATGCTGCGGTAGTTGGCCGTGACCGATTTGACGTCGGCTTGCTGGGCTGGCGTCAGGTAAGGCTTGACGTAGGTGTTGTACAGCGCGCTGTCTTTGGCGATCGCGATCGGTACTGGATTGGCGGCGATACGTGCGGTCAGGTCAAAACGCGACAGTGCCATTTCGGCAAACGCGTTCATGTTGTCGTTGAGCTTGTAGGTACCCTTGACGAACAGGCTGTCGCGTTTCGATTGCGGCACGATCTCCACGGTCGAACCGGTATCGAAACCGCAGGCGCGCGAATTGGCCAGCGTGACGTAATTGTTCGGTGCGCAATTGCCGTTTGCCAGCAGGTAAGGGCTGAAAGCGGTCGATGGGGTGTTGACGTTTTTGTAGGCAACCGTTGCGCCGGCAGGCGATGCCGAGGTGCTGGTGCGGTCCCAGACATAGTTCTTGCCATTGCGGCTGAACGGCAGGAACGAGCTTTTTGCAAACGAGCGGTCGGTTGCGCGCACTTTTTCCTGCTCGTCGTGACGATACGAGAACAGCACGTTGTAGCGGTCTTCGTCCAGGTCGCCGAAACCGGCGGTAACGTTGGTGTTCCAGGCGCTGCCGCCCTTGTCTTCAGGACCACCGTAGGTCGCTTCCAGGGTTACGCCCTGGACATTTTTCTTCAGGATGAAGTTGATCACGCCGGCAATCGCGTCCGAGCCGTACAGGGCCGAAGCGCCGTCGGTCAGGATTTCCACGCGCTCGATGGCGCTCATTGGAATGGCGTTCAGGTTGACCGAGGTACCCGAGCCTTGTGGCGCAATGCGGCGGCCGTTCAGCAGGACCAGGGTATAGCTCTCGCCGATATCGTGGATCGAGGCGCTGGTGCGGCCGCCCGAGTCGGAACCGGCAGCAACGGCGCCGATGGTGAAGCCTTGCATCGCTGGCAGTGCCTGCATCAGGTCAGCCACGGTGGTGGCGCCGGTCTTGGCGATGGCTTCTTGCGACAGGCGCTGCACTGGCAGGGCGCCTTCAACGGCGATACGTTTGATACTCGAGCCGGTAATTTCGACTTTCTGGATCGCTTCTTGTTCCTGTGCCATGGATTGGCCAGCGAACATCATGCTGCCTGCCAGGACGGTCAGGGCCAGGCGCACGCTGCGTACGCCGATTTTTTCTTGAAATGCCATTCTAACAATTACTCCGTAGTAGTTTTAATAACGACAAGCGGCATACGAACACCTGTCTGGCCAACCGGTAAGCGGCCTTCGGTGATGTATGCGGTAGACACGCCAGCCTCTGAGACGAGGGGAAGAGACCACGTCGCGCAATATTGTTATAAATGCACTTTTTTGCTTGTCGAGACAAACATTATGTCGTCTCACCAATAAAAAATGGACGATAACCATGTCATATTTGGCAATAAAATCAAGATGACGGAGATTGTTTTGATAAAAATGTTAAATAAGGATTTAAATTTACAAATTTAAATATTTGTAAAAATTATCAATGGCGTTTTTTTACAACAAAAAATGAAAATCTTGATAACTTGCAGTTTTTCTTGCAAAAATTCGTCAGTTTTTGTTGTTGACTCGAATATTTAACGGCGAAAAAAAAGCCCGCTGGGCGGGCTTTGGTGGGAAAGCGTGAGATTTTACAAAGGCTGGAACACGCCGGCTGCGCGGTTTTTCTGTACATTGTCCCAGGCAAAGATCTGCCCGTTCATGGCCACATACACGCCAGCGGGCAGCGTTTGCGCCACGCCGCAGGCAAAACCCAGGTTGAACAGGGCGTCGGAGTTGTCGATCTCGTAGGGAATCATGGCGCCGGTGAGTATCACCGTTTGCTGCAGATTGGCTGCACCGAGCACTTGCGCCGTTTCGCGCATGGTGTCGGTGCCGTGAATAATGACGATGGCTTTTTCCTGCGCGGCGCGGCACGAGGCCAGCACGCGCTGGCGGTCGGCGTCCTGCATGTCGAGTGAGTCGAGCAGCGGCAGTTGCTCCAGCGCCACTGGCGCCGTCATGCGCGCGCGCGCAATCGCAGCGGGCAAATGACTATCCGAAAAGCCCAGGGTGCCGTTCAATTCGTTGTAGTGTTTGTCGAATGTGCCGCCGGTGGCGAGTATGCGCAAGGTCATGGTGTGGTCACGATGTCAGTGGAGAATGACGCGCATGATAGCGTGGATTGGCGCCGCTGTGGCTGGCCCGGATGGCATGCTTGTTTTTCTGTCAGTCTGGAAAAATTGCATATCTGTGCGTACACTTGTTTCTTTGTTTGCTGTCCAGTTCCCATGAAAGCGCTCGCTCCCGGTACCGTTATTTTTCATCGCCATCGCGGTTATGGCGTGATTACGGCCGTCAATCTGCTGACGGGCTGGATCGCTGCGCGTTTCGGCAGCGAGTCGCGCACGCTGGACCTGAACCTGTCGACTGACGACGTACAGTTTGCCGATGGCGAAGCGATCCTGTTCCGGCGCGCACCACCGGATCGCATGCCGCATGCGCGGCTGATGGCGATGGTGCGCGAACTGCATGCGGCCGGCTACCAGAAGCTGTATCTGTACGCATGGCCCAAGGCGTCGGGCCTGCACTGGCGCTGGCATTTGTTTACCGGCGCGCGCGACTGGATGCAGCGGCCCTGGCGCGAAGGCTGGTATGGCTCGGGTGCCGATTACAACGTCAATCCGGTCATGGGCTGGGGCGATACGCCAGGCGCCTCGACGGGCGAACTGATCGATGCCCTGGCGCGCTTCGATCCGCAAGGGCTGGCGCAGGCGCTGGGGCGCGATGAGGATCATACGGCCTGGTTTGCGCGCGTGTGCGAGCATCTGCTGCCCAACTATATGTACAGCCTGGACATGCCGCGCGAGCCCGGTGCCCCGCTGCAGGAGAAGCCGCCGGTGCCGGTGGTCGCTGTGCGCGCCGGCCTGCCGGCCTATGCCGGGCCGGCCATCGACTGGCCGCCCGGCTGGTCAGGCCTTTGGCTGCATGAGCATGTGCTGCCCGCGCCCGCCATCCGCATTACCGGTGAAGCGGAGCTGGTCAAAGGGTATCAACCGCCCTGACTGCCGCCCTGGCGTGCATGCGCCAGCACTTCCGGGTTCAGCAGGCGCGTGCAGTTACCCTGCGCAAAGTCGACGATATTTTGCAGCGCATAGCGGAAATACAGCTCGTAGCTGTCCTGCTCGACATAGCCCAGGTGCGGCGTGGCCAGCACATTGGGCAGCTTGAGCAAAATCGAAGTGGGCGGCAATGGCTCTTCGGCAAATACGTCGAGCGCGGCCGCGCCCGGACGACCCTGCTGCAGGGCTGCCTCCAGCGCACCGTCCGCTACCAGTTCGGCGCGGCTGGTATTGACGAACAGGGCGCCTGGCTTCATGCGCGCCAGGTCTTCGGCAGTCACCAGCCCTCGTGTCGCCGGGGCCAGGCGCAAATGCAGGCTCAACACATCGGCTGCTTCAAAAAACTCCTCGCGCGAGGCCGCAGCCTTGTCGCCGGCAGCCACCGCTGCAGCGCGGCTCGCTTCGCTGCCCCACACCAGGATCTGCATGCCGAACGCCCGGCCATAGCCGGCAATCATCTGGCCGATCTTGCCATAGCCCCAGATCGCCAGCGTGCGGCCCTTGAGTACGCTGCCGAGCGTATTGCGCGCCGGCTCGATCGACGAGGTCTGCCACAAGCCTTCCTGCAGATGCTGTGCATACGGCAAAATCTTGCGCTGCGCCGCCATGATCAGCGCCCAGGTCAGCTCGGCCGGCGCGACAGGCGAACCGACACCTTCGGCAATGGCAATGCCCAGCTCGCTGGCCGCCACCACATCGATATGCCCGGCCACCTTGCCCGTTTGGGAAATCAGTTTCAGGTTGGGCAGTTTGGCCAGCAGTGCGCGATTGAAGGCAGTGCGCTCGCGGATCAGCACCAGCGCATCGAAGGGCGCAAGCCGGATGGCCAGCTGCCCGAGCCCGCGCGCGCTGTTATTGAATACTTTGACCTCGTGATCTGAGACTAATTTGAAACAGTCGAGCCCACGCACGGCATCCTGATAATCATCGAGTATGGCAATTTTCATGGTAGTTAAGCGATCTTGTGAAGAATCTGGTAGGTAAATAACACGATATGGGGATTGCTGAATAGCCTACTACATTAGTCGGATTAATCTCCTACATTTTTGACGAAACCACTGTTTTCCGGGTGTACAATCGCCGACACTTCGACGCTTTACCCGGCGCGTAATGGTGGTCAATCCCATGTTGCGCCTGTGTAAGAAGTGGTCGCATGACACGATCAGCCTGCTTGCGCGAGTACACCGCAGCAGTGATTTGCAGCCTCGTCAACGACGCTGCCCAGTCTTGCCGGAGCCAACCGAATTCTTATTGGTATTGGAGGTAACATGAATCAGCCCGTCATGGGTGGCATCGCCACACTGAACGTCCCAGCGTACATTAAACAACAGAAACTGATCAATTGGGTGGCAGAAGTTGCCGCACTGACCAAGCCTGATCGTATCTACTGGTGTGATGGTTCGCAGGAAGAGTACGAGCGCCTGTGCGCCGAGATGGTGGCCAGCGGCACCATGAAAAAACTCAATCCGGAAAAACGCCCGAATTCCTACCTGGCCTGCTCCGATCCGAGCGATGTGGCGCGGGTTGAAGACCGTACTTATATCTGCTCGGCAACCAAGGAAGGCGCCGGCCCGACCAATAACTGGACCGAACCTGGCGAAATGCGCCAGACCCTGAACGGCCTGTTCGACGGCTGCATGCAGGGCCGTACCATGTACGTGGTGCCGTTCTCGATGGGCCCACTCGGCTCGCCGATCGCCCATATCGGCGTGGAACTGTCCGACTCGCCTTATGTCGCCGTCAACATGAAAATCATGACGCGCATGGGCCGCGCCGTGTATGACGTGCTGGGTACCGATGGCGAATTCGTGCCGTGCGTGCACAGCGTGGGCGCGCCGCTCGCTGCCGGCCAGGCCGACGTCAAATGGCCATGCAACAACACCAAGTACATCGTGCATTTCCCGGAAACGCGTGAAATCTGGTCCTACGGTTCGGGCTACGGCGGCAACGCGCTGCTGGGCAAGAAGTGCTTTGCACTGCGCATCGCCTCGAACATGGGCTACCAGGAAGCGCAAGAAGCTGGCGACAAGCCGGGCTGGCTGGCCGAACACATGCTGATTCTTGGCGTCGAGTCGCCGGAAGGCAAAAAGCATTATGTGGCAGCGGCCTTCCCGTCGGCCTGCGGCAAGACCAATTTTGCCATGCTGATTCCGCCGGCCAGCTTCAACGGCTGGAAAGTCACCACCATCGGTGACGATATCGCCTGGATCAAACCGGGCGCCGACGGCCGCCTGTACGCGATCAACCCGGAAGCGGGCTACTTTGGCGTGGCCCCCGGCACCAACGAAAAAACCAACTTCAATTGCATGGCCTCGATGCGTGAAAACACCATCTTCACCAACGTCGCGCTGACCGACGATGGCGATGTCTGGTGGGAAGGTTTGAGCAAGGAAGCACCGAGCCATCTGATCGACTGGCAAGGCAAGGACTGGACCCCGCAGTCAGGCACCAAGGCTGCCCATCCGAACGCGCGCTTCACGGTTGCCGCTACGCAAAACCCGGTGATCGATGCAGCCTGGGACGACCCGGCCGGCGTGCCGATCTCGGCCTTCATCTTCGGCGGCCGCCGCTCGACCACCGTACCGCTGGTGACCGAAGCGCGCAACTGGGTCGAAGGCGTCTACATGGCTGCCACCATGGGCTCGGAAACCACTGCTGCTGCCGTCGGCCAGATGGGCGTGGTGCGCCGCGATCCATTTGCCATGCTGCCATTTATCGGCTATAACATGAGCGACTATTTCCAGCACTGGCTGGACATGGGCGTGAAAGTGGGCAAGCTCAACGGCGCTGCACTGCCGAAGATCTACTGCGTCAACTGGTTCCGTACCGACGAGGCGGGCAAGTTTGTCTGGCCCGGCTTCGGCGACAATATGCGCGTGCTCAAATGGATGCTCGAGCGTATCGAAGGCAAGACCGGTGGCGTGGAAAACCTGTTTGGCACCACTCCGGAATATGGCGACCTGAACTGGGACGGCCTGCCGTTCACGCAAGAGCAATTCGACACCATCACCTCGATCGACAAGGCTGCGTGGATGGAAGAATTGCAATTACATGCACAATTGTTTGACAAGCTCGCGTATCATCTGCCCAAAGAATTGGCAGACCATAAAGCCACGCTGGAAAAGCGCCTGGCTGACTAAAGAGTAATGTGGGGGAGAAACACGCCGGCGCAGACTGGCGTGCTATAAATGACACGCCGGCAATGACTGGCGTGCTTTAAAAAGAGGAACGGCGTGGATTGCATGAGCAGTCCGCGCCGTTTTTTATTGCCTGATGGTTTTACTGTTTAAGCAGTGGCCCCAGGTATTTACCCGTCACGCTGGCCGGATTGGTGGCCACTTCCTCGGGCGAACCGGTGGCGATGATCTGCCCGCCGCCGGCGCCGCCTTCGGGGCCCAGATCGACGATCCAGTCGGCCGTCTTGATCACGTCGAGGTTGTGCTCGATGATCACCAGCGTATTGCCCTGGTCGCGCAGGCGGTGGATGACTTTGAGCAGCAGGTCGATATCGTGGAAGTGCAGGCCGGTGGTCGGCTCGTCCAGGATATACAGGGTGCGTCCCGTATCGCGCTTGGATAGTTCCAGCGACAGCTTGACGCGCTGCGCTTCGCCACCTGACAGCGTGGTGGCGCTCTGGCCCAGCTTGATATAGCCGAGACCCACGTCAAGCAGCGTCTGCAGCTTGCGCGCAATCAGCGGCACCGGCTTGAAGAACTCGTGCGCCTCTTCCACCGTCATGCCCAGCACTTCGGTAATGTTCTTGCCCTTGTACTGCACTTCCAGCGTTTCGCGGTTGTAACGCTTGCCGTGGCACACATCGCACGGCACATACACGTCCGGCAGGAAGTGCATTTCCACCTTGAGCACGCCATCGCCCTGGCACGCTTCGCAGCGCCCGCCCTTGACGTTGAACGAGAAGCGGCCTGCACTGTAGCCGCGTTCCTTGGCCGTCGGCACGGTCGAGAACAGGTCGCGGATCGGCGTAAACAAGCCCGTGTAGGTGGCCGGGTTCGAGCGCGGCGTACGGCCGATCGGCGCCTGGTCGACCGAGATCACCTTGTCAAAATGCTCGAGGCCGCTGATCGACTCGTGCGGCGCCGGTTCCGTCTGCGAGCCGTACAGATGGCGCGACAGGGCTGGGTACAGCGTGTCGTTGACCAGCGAGGATTTGCCGGAACCGGACACGCCGGTCACGCAGGTCATCAGGCCGACCGGCAGGTTAAGCGACACGTTTTTCAGGTTGTTGCCGGTCGCGCCGGTAATGACCAGCTGCTTTTCCGGATCGCTCTGATGGCGCTTTTTCGGCACCACGATCTTCATCTTGCCGTTCAGATACTGCGCCGTCAGCGACTTCTTGTTTTTCAGAATGTCCGACAGCGTGCCTTCGGCAATGATCTCGCCGCCATGCACGCCGGCGCCCACGCCCATGTCGACGATATAGTCGGCGGTGCGGATGGCGTCTTCATCGTGCTCGACGACCAGCACGCTGTTGCCGATATCGCGCAGGTGCTTGAGCGTTTCAATCAGGCGGTCGTTGTCGCGCTGGTGCAGGCCGATCGACGGTTCATCGAGTACATACATCACGCCAGTCAGGCCCGAACCGATCTGCGAAGCCAGGCGGATGCGCTGCGCTTCGCCGCCCGACAGGGTGTCGGCGCTGCGGTCGAGCGACAAATAATCGAGGCCCACGTTGTTCAGGAATTTCAGGCGCGAAATAATTTCCTTGACGACGCGGTCGGCAATTTCCTTCTTGGCGCCCGTCAGTTTCAGTTTCTCAAAGAAATCGAGCGTGTCGCGCAGTGGCTTTTCGGCCACCTCGTAAATCGCACGCTGCTGCTTGCCGGTGCCCACTTTCACATGGCGCGCTTCCACGCGCAGGCGCGCACCGTCACAGGACGGACAGCATTTCTCATTGATGAACTTGGCCAGCTCTTCCTTGACGGCCATCGAATCGGTTTCACGGTAGCGGCGCTGCAGATTGTTGACCACGCCTTCAAACGTGTGCTCCTTGATCACGGTGCGGCCGCGCTCGTTCACATAGGTAAACGGGATCGACTGCTTGCCCGAACCGTACAGCACGGCCTGCTGCGAATTGAGGTCGAGCTGCTCGAACGGCAAGTCGAGGTCGAATTCGTAAAAGGCGGCCAGGTTCGACAGCATCTGGAAGTAGAACTGGTTGCGGCGATCCCAGCCCTTGACGGCGCCCGAGGCCAGCGACAGGTTCGGGAACGCGACGATGCGTTTCGGGTCGAAGAACTCGATATGGCCGAGGCCATCGCATTCCGGGCAGGCGCCCATCGGGTTGTTGAACGAGAACAGGCGCGGTTCGAGTTCCTGCAGCGAGTAGCCGCACTCATTACAGGCAAACTTGTTGGAAAACACATGTTCCTGGGCGGTATCCATTTCATAGGCCACTGCGCGGCCATCGGCCAGGCGCAGCGCCGTCTCGAAACTTTCCGCCAGGCGCTGCTTGATCTCCTGGTTGACCTTGACGCGGTCGATCACCACGTCGATCGTGTGTTTTTCAGTCTTTTTCAGCTTCGGCAGATCATCGACTTCATAGATTTTTGCCTCGTGGGTGCCGCTTTGCACGCGAAAACGCACGAAGCCCTGCGCCTGCATCTGCTCGAACAGGTCGACATGCTCACCCTTGCGGTTGGCCACCACCGGCGCCAGGATCATCAGCTTGGTGTCTTCGGGCATGGCCAGCACCGCGTCGACCATCTGCGACACCGTCTGCGCGGCCAGTGCATGCTGCGGGTGATTGATGCAATACGGCGTACCCACGCGGGCATACAGCAGGCGCAGGTAATCGTGGATTTCGGTCACCGTGCCCACGGTGGAGCGCGGATTGTGCGAAGTGGCTTTTTGCTCGATGGAAATGGCCGGCGACAGGCCTTCGATCAAGTCGACGTCGGGCTTTTCCATCAGCTGCAAAAACTGGCGTGCATAAGCCGACAGCGACTCGACATAGCGGCGCTGGCCTTCGGCGTACAGCGTGTCGAACGCCAGCGAGGACTTGCCGGAGCCGGACAGGCCGGTAATCACGATCAGCTTGTTGCGCGGCAAATCGAGATTGATATTCTTGAGGTTATGCGTGCGAGCACCGCGAATGCGGATCTGTTCCATGTGATTGCCTTGCTTTGAGTAGGGTGCGATGGGCACGTACCGACTGGACGCGGCCACAACGGGTCATCTTGGTACTATAGCCGGGATTTGCTCCGCACGCAGTCAGTCGTGGCAAGCGGATTGTTGCGCTTGCCAGAGCTGCTTGAACAAAGCTTGATACAGATGCGTGCAGAGATTTGAACACTGTATATAATACCAGTATTCAAGTTTTTTGTTTTTGATTGCCGTGAAAAAACATGCGTGCCGCACACCGCACGGCTGGCTGATAAAGCCATATGCTTTGCGCCGTCTGCTCGCTTATAATCGCTGTCTGGACGTCGACTACGTCACTTACACCAAAATCCAACTGGCGGGCAGAGCACGGTATATGTGGCTGCTTTGCTGCAGTTCAACAGGAGTTATTCATGGCATCAGTCAACAAAGTCATTATCGTCGGCAATCTGGGCCGTGATCCGGAAATCCGCTACATGCCTAGCGGCGACGCGATCGCCAATATCGCCGTCGCCACCTCGTACAAGTCGAAAGACCGCAACACCGGCGAGCAAAAAGAAACCACCGAATGGCACCGCATCTCGTTTTTCGGCCGCCTGGCTGAAATCGTCGGCCAGTACCTGAAAAAAGGCTCGTCGGTCTACGTCGAAGGCCGCCTGCAGACCCGCAAATACACCGACAAGGACGGCGTCGAGAAATACGCAACCGATATCGTGGCTGAAAACATGCAAATGCTGGGCGGCCGTTCCGGCATGGGCGGCGACAGCGGCGGTGACGACAGCTACGGTGGCGGCTACGACGCTCCGGCGCCACGCCAGGCGCCAGCCCCACGTCCAGCCCCGGCGCCAGCACCACGCCCTGCACCGAAGCCAGCACCGAATTTCTCGGATATGGATGACGATATTCCGTTCTGATAAGTCAGATCACCATGCTGCATTAAAAAAGCCCGCGTCTGTGAAGTGACGCGGGCTTTTTTTATTTCGGGTACTGCCTGAATTGCTGGCCAGGCAGCCTGATTCCAGGCATGGCGATGGCGCGCTAGCTCTGCTTGAGTCTGGTTATTATCTGGTCAATACATTGCTTGAAATGTGCCCGCCACCCTTGCTGGAAGCATCAGAACCGGTGCTGCATGCCCGCCATCAGGCCATGCTGGGTGTCGCCAAATCCTTCGCTGTCGCGTGACAGGCTGACCCGCTGATTGTGCTTCGCTCTGGCATAAGCGCCCGTCAGATACAGGTCGGTGCGTTTTGACAGTGCGTAGCGGAAGCGGGCCACCAGCATGGCCGGATCAGCGTCGGTGCCGGGCGCGACATTTTTCACGTCCTGGTAATACAGCACGCTGGTCAGCGTAATGGCCGGCGTGGCCTGGTAGCTGCCACCGGCCCAGTACAGATTGGCCTGGACTTCCGGCGTATTGACCCGGGCGGCCTCCTGCAGATACGCGCGCATGGCGGCCTGCAGCTTGTAGCCGCTGCCGGCATACGACAGGCCGAAGTGGACGGCGCGCGCCTGGTCGCGTTTTCCAGTCGCTGGCAGTACGTTGCCGTTGATCTGCTCCCATGTCAGCGTGGTGGCAAACGGGCCTCTGGCCCAGGTAACCGCAGTGGCCAGCTTGCGGCTGTCGGCCAGGCCGGTCGTCTGTTCGCCGGCGCCGTACGATGCGCCGAATTTGAAGTCGCCCGCCTGGCCGGCGTATTTGACCAGGTTATCGAAACCGGTGGTCATGCCGTACTTGTTGACGACGCCGTTGGCGCGGTTCGATGCATTACCGGTCGTGGCCCACGAATAGTAGGGCGCATAGGACATCGGATCGTAGCCGATCATGAAGTCGTAGACGGTGGTGAATGAGCGTCCGATCAATACCTTGCCAAAGCTGCCCTGCAGGCCGACGTTGGCCTGGCGCTTGAACAGTGCGCTGTCGCCGGCGCCCGTGTCGAGCGACAGGGCACCTTCGAGGTTGAAGTTCGCCTGCAGGCCGCCGCCCAGGTCTTCCACCCCGCGAAAACCAAAGCGCGAGGTGTTCATGCCGCCCGAAGACACGCGTGTGACCGTGCCGCCGCCGACGGCATTGTTGTTGGACGTCTCCACGCCTACGTCGAGCAGGCCGTAGACGGTGACGCCGGTGGCTTCTTTGGATTGAGCGTGTGCGTTGGTGGTGCACAGCAGTGCGCCTGCCGAGAGGGCCAGGGCCCTGGTCAGTTGTTTCATGTTATCTCCTGAGTATCGTTATTGTGGTGTTGCAGACTGCTGCAGCCGGCGCGTGACGCCGGCTGCTTTTTTACATCAGGAGCCTTTGCGGCTCTTGATGCTGTCAATGAACAGCTCGGACCAGGTTTTCGGCCGCGTCTTGATGGTGCCGGCCAGGCCCATGAAGTCGACGTACTGCATGATGCCGACCGGGGTGGTTGAAAACTGGTTGTCAGGGTCGGCCAGCATGGCTTCCACTTCGGCTTGCGTCAGCTTGATTTTCGAGATGCGCAAAAACGTTTCAGCCGCGCCTTTGCGGTCGCGCGCAATATAGGCATTGGCTTCTTCCTGCGCGGCCGTGAATGCCTGCGTCAGTTTCGGGTTCTGCACGGTGAACTGCTTCATCGCGAAGACTACGTCGAGCGTGATATTGCCCAGCGTGGCAGTCGAGCTCAGCACCCTCGTGATGCGCGGGTCCTTTGCTTCCTGGTACGAGAATGGCGGCGAGGTGAAGTGCGCAGTAATCTCGGTCTTGCCCGACAGCAGCGCGCCGACCGCCTCCGGGTGACCCAGGCTTACCGTCATCGGATCGAGCTTGGCATAGTTGGGGTGGCCGAACTCCTTGGCTGCGGCCATCTGCAGCACCACGGCCGACAGCGAGGTCTTGATGCCGGGGATGGCGATCTTGTCTTTCGGCGTGAAGTCCTTGAGCGACTTGATTTTCGGGTTGTTGGTGTTCAGCCACAGCGACGCGGTGCTCAGTGCGCCCAGGCCGATGACTTCGGAGCGCGGAATGCCGTTTGCTTTCGACCACAGCGTGATGAAGCCCGGCGCACCCGTGCCGGCGATATCGAGGTTGCCCGACAACATGGCGTCATTGATGACGTTGCCGCCGTCGAGCGTTGCCCAGTTGGTCGTCACATCGCCGAGACCCGCTGCCTTGGCGTGTTTCTCGATCAGTTTCTGGTCGCGCATGACCATCAGCGGCAGGTACAGCATGCCGTAGCCGTGCGACAGGCGCACCGTATTGGCTTCGGCGTTGGCATTGCCGGCCAGCAGGGACAAGGACAGGGCGGCGCCGATGGCCAGTTTGGAAAAATTCGTCATATTCATGTTGTCTCCGTATTTTTATAAGGTAAATCAGTGGTTCTGCATGCCCCAGCGGCGGATGGTTTTCCGTTCGATGGTGGCGAAAATGAAGTTCTCGACGCACAGGCCGATCAGGATCACGAAAAACAGGCCGGCAAACACGTTGGCCGTTTCAAGCTGATTGCGGTTTTCAAAGATGAACCAGCCCAGGCCACCGCTGCCGGACGACACGCCGAAGACCAGTTCGGCAGCGATCAGCGTACGCCAGGCAAACGCCCAGCCCACTTTCAGGCCGGTCAGGATGCTGCCGAAGGCGGCAGGAATCAGGATCAGGCGCACCAGCTTGAAGCCCTTCAAGCCGTAATTCTGCCCAACCATGCGCATGGTCTGCGATACGCCGCGAAAGCCGGCATGCGTGTTCAGCGCCACGGCCCACAGGACTGAATGGACCAGCACGAAGACGATACTGCCGTTGCCCAGGCCAAACCAGATCAGCGCCAGCGGCAGCAGTGCAATCGCTGGCAGCGGATTGAACATCGATGTCAGCGTTTCCAGGAAATCGGTACCGATGCGCGAGCTGATTGCCAGGGTGGTGAGCAAGGTCGCCAGTGCGATGCCGATGCTGTAGCCGATCAGCAGGGTTTTCATCGAGACGGCGGCGCGGTCGATCAGTACGCCGCTGCCGATACCGCCAAAAAAGGCGCGCACGGTGTCGCTGAAACTGGGGAACAGCAGCGCGTTGTCGAGCCAGCGGCCATACACTTCCCACACCAATGCCAGCAGCAGCAGGATCATGACCTTGCGCACGCCGCTGTGGCGGTACAGGTTTTCAAAGGTCGACAACGGGCGCTGGATGGCGGCGCTGTCGTGGACGGCCGGCTGGCGCACGATTTCCGGGCGCTCGTACGGTTGCGGCTGGCCGGCAGGCGGCACGGTTTTCAAGACTGCGTTCATGGTCGTGTCCACTTTCAATGTTGTGCAAACAGCATGTCGTTAATGCGGGTTTCAAGCGCCACCTGGCTGGTGCTGCCCATCTCGGCGGCCGGAATGCTGTTCAGCTCTGCCTTGACCTGGCCAGGGTGAGGCGTCAGCAGCAGGATGCGCGTGCCGATGCGGATCGCTTCCTCGATCGAGTGGGTTACGAACAGCACCGTAAAGTGCGTGTCATCCCACAGGCGCAGCAGTTCATCCTGCATTTTGCGGCGGGTCAGCGCATCGAGTGCGGCAAACGGTTCGTCCATCAGCAGCACGGCCGGCTCCATCGCCATGCCGCGGGCAATCGACACGCGCTGCTTCATGCCGCCCGACAGCGTATGCGGATAGCTGTCGATGAACTTCGACAGGCCCACCTTGTCAATATAGTAGGCGGCGCGTTCGGCGGCGGCCTTGCCATGCAGGCGGCCGCTCGCTTCGAGTGCAAACTCGACGTTCTCTCGCACGGTTTTCCAAGGCAACAGCTGGTCGAACTCCTGGAACACCATCATGCGTTCCGGATTTGGCTCGCGCACTTCGGTGCCGTTCAGTAGAATGCGGCCCTGCACCGGCTTCATGTAGCCGCCGATGGCCTTGAGCAGCGTCGATTTGCCGCAGCCCGATGGGCCGAGCAGGATATAGCGATCGGCCGGGTATACCTTGAAACTGACGTCCTGCGCGGCCGTGACGAGATGTTCGGTGGTCTTGTACTGGAGGGTAACCTTGTCGATTTCAAGCAAGGGTACCGGCGCGGAACCGGCCTGGCTGGCAAGTTCTGTGTTTTTCATATAGTCTCCATACGGTTTGTGAATGTTTGTCAGATCTTGCACCGCGAACCTGTAATGAAACTGACAAAAATGGAGCGGAGTAATGCGAATTCTGGTTGTGGAAGACACGGTGGATGTGGCCGAAGCCATTGTTGCTTCGCTCACGCGCATCGGCCATGTGGTCGACTGGGAAGCGCATGGCGGGCGCGCTGCGGCGCGCGTGCTCGATCCGCATTACGACCTGCTGATTCTCGACATCATGCTGCCCGGCACCGACGGTTTCGAGCTGCTCAGGCAGGTACGGTCCAAGGGACTGGCCACCAGCGTGCTGATGCTCACGGCCTGCGCCGAAATCGAGGAACGCGTCACCGCACTTGACCTCGGTGCGGATGATTATCTGGTCAAGCCCTTCGACTACCGCGAACTCGACGCGCGCATACGCATGCTGCTGCGGCGCGACGGCGGTGGCACCACCAATTTGATGGTGGTGGGCAAGGTCAGTGTCGACCGCAAGACCCGTAGCGTGCTGCTCGACGGCCGTCCGCTCGAACTGATGCGGCGTGAAGTGACGCTGCTGGAAATCCTGCTGTCGCGCCCGGGTCGCATTTTCGGCAAGGACGAGCTGATCGACCGGCTGTTTACTGTCGACGACAACCCGAGCGCCAATGCGGTGGAGCAGTACGTGGCGCGCCTGCGCAAAAAGCTGGTCGACGCCGGTTTTGAAATCCGCACCTTGCGCGGACTCGGCTATCAGGTGGTGCTGGCATGAGGGCGGCCCCATGATCGTGGCACGGGGCTCGCTGTACACGCGCCTGGCGCTGCGTGTCAGCATGGTGATTGCCGCCAGCGCGGCAGTGCTGCTGGCGGCGATGTGGTACACCACGCAAGTGGCGGCAAACGAAGCGTATGACCGCCTGCTGACCGGCAACGCGCTGCAGATTGCCGAAAACACCTGGCTGCAGGGTGACAACGTGACAGTCGACGTGCCGGTGGCGGCCTTTATGCTCACGCCCGGTGTGCGCACTTTCTATACGGTGCTCGATCCGCAGGGGCGCAGCATCGCCGGCGACCCCGATTTCAAGCCGCCCATTCCGTGGGAACGCCTGGCCGAAGGGCCGCTGCTGTTTGACGGTGTCTACCAGGACGTCGACGTGCGGATCGCCGTGCTGGGCCGGCGTCTGGCCATCGACCATGAACATCCGTGGGCAGTGGTGGCCGTGGCGCAGACCAAGGCTGCACGGCTGTCGTTTGCAAAAAGCCTGTCGGGCAATGCGCTGATCGTGATCGCCGTGATGGCCATCCTGACAGTGCTGGCCGCCACCTTCACGCTGTACCAGACGCTGGCGCCGCTCGAACGCATCGAGCGGGCGCTGGCCGAACGCGACCCAAATGACCTGGCGCCGCTGAAGATGGAGGTGCCGGCCGAAATCCATGCGCTGGTCAGCGCCATCAACGGCTTCATGCAGCGCCTGTCGCTGCACCAGGGCTTGCTGCGCCGCGTGATCGGCGACGCCGCGCACCAGCTGCGCACACCGGTCGCCGCGCTGCTCTCGCAGGTGGAGCTGCTCTCGACCCAGTCCGATGAAACGCGCAAGCAGGCGCACCTGGTGCGCTTGCGAACGCTGACCACCAATATGGGGCGCCAGATCGGGCAACTGATCAACCACGCCATGGTGCAGCACCGGGCCGACAGCGCCATCCCGGCACGCCTGGATCTGGCCGAACTGGTACGCGGTGAAATGGCCGACATGCTCTCGTCCTGGCACGAGCGGGACCTGCAGGCGCTCGACGTCGGCATGGACATGCCCGATCAGCCCTGCCTGATCGATGGCGACGCCACCACCTTGCGCGAGGCGGTCAAGAACGTGCTGGGCAATGCATTGCTGTATGGCGCGCCGGGCCTGCTGCATGTCAATATCGTGGCCGCTGGACCCTACTGGGAAGTGCACTTCATCGACGACGGCCCCGGTATTGCGCTTGCCAGCCAGGCCAGCGTGCGTGCGCCTTTTTCACCGCGCAGCGGCAACCGCGCGGGTGGCAGCCTGGGCTTGTCGATCGTCGAACAGGTGATGGCAGCGCACGGCGGCGCCATGCTGTTCAGCCATGACGAGGCCGGTCACTTTACTGTGGTGCTGCGTTTGCGGGCGGCACCAGCCTGAGCTGGCGGGCAGGCCAGGCTCACGTCATGTTCCCGCCATGATAGGAAGACGATGGCGTCGGGTCCGCTGCCGCCAGCTTGCGCTCCTCGCCTTTTTCCACCAGCAGATGGAACATCAATATCGCGGTCAGCCGTTCCACCGCCGGTGAGGTGTCGAGCAGCACGATGCTGTGGCGCGTGCGAATGGTCAGCAGCTCGGACTGCGCCCGGGCCAGCACCTGGCCGTGGTGGGTCAGCTCGAAATTCATGTCGAACAGGCTGCCTTTGAGCACGGCGCCGTCAAACGGGCCGCCGACCACGGTGACCTGCCGGCGCCAGCTCCACAGCTTGCCGCGCAGCAGATAGCTGGGGTAGCTGGCGTTGCGGCTTTCCACCTCCCAGATCGGCGCAAATGACCACAGCTTGCGCGCGAGCACTGCCACTTCCTGTTCGCCTTGCGTAATGTTCCAGGGCTTGCGCAGCCAGCCCCATTTGCCTTTTGCCTCGTACAGCACGGTATCGTCGTCGTCGGTAATCTGTATCTTGCCCAGCAGGCTGACCAGTTTTCTGGCGATATGCAGCGTCTTCGGAGCGGTGGCTGAGGTCATGGGGAGCCTTCAAAGCTGTCGATGTGACCGATTGTACAAGCCATATTGAAACCGCGTAGCGCTGCAAAATGGCGGCATGGGCGCAGCAGGGCGCAGCGTCTGGCACGCGCCCTGTATAGTCTGCCGGCATTGTTATCCGACAACTTATCCGATAAAGGAGTTCGGCTTGCATTCCGAATTTATAGAGCGGCAAATTGCCCTGGTCAGTTACGGCACGCAGTTTTTGCGCAACGGCCTGGCGCTGGAGGACTGGTACCGGCACGGGATCTTTTTTGGCGCACGCCTGCAGTTCCGGCAACTGGCCGGCAACGCCTTGCTGGCCGACGACTTTACCTGGTGGCTGGGCGTATTGCAGCAAACGGGCGCAGTGCGTCTGTCGCTGCACCGGCTGGCGCAGTTCGGTATCGACAGCCCCAGCGTGCTGCAATACCGCGAGCGCGCGGTGGTGGTGCACTTTCGCGACCGCTACCAGATCTGGGCTGTCGGTGAAGAGCGGGCCGCGTGGCTCGAGCACCCGCAACTTCCGCCCATGTCGCAGATGCCGAGGTTTCCTGATGCGACGTCCTGGGGAGGCGATATCGACAGCTACTGGTGTGTCGACGAGCGGCCAGGGCAGCTCGAGATCCCGGAGACGGACTGGAAGGCGCTGGCCAGGACCATTGCCACCGATCTCGATATCAACCTGCCCTCGAGCCGTGTGCCTGCCGGGCCGCTGTTCCTGCCGGTGTCCTCACCCGCGCCCTGGGCCAGGTTTCCATTGTTTGTCAGTGGCCCGGCGTCGTCGCTGGCGCATGGCGTGCTGGCCACCCTGTACTCGCAATATGGCACGTACGATAACGACATGAACCCCAAGAACGAAAACAGCGACTACAGGATGGCCGACGAAGCCGGCGCGCAGCGCATCGAAGACTGGGGCCGGCGCCTGGAAGCATGGATAGGCGAAGTGCAGTTGCGCTGCGCAAACGAGATGCGCCAGAAGATGGAGCCAGGAAAATACGGGCTGGCGGCACGCGAGATGCCTGCCGAGCCTGAGCCCGCCAGGCCGGCTGCACCGGACACCAACCGGGCCGCCATATCGCATGTCGAGGCTGCCAGCGAGCAGGCATCGCCTTCCAAAGGCAAGTGGCTGCGCCGGATTGCCTTTGTTGTGGTGCTGGCGATGATGTGCGTGCTGCTGCTGGCCGGTGCACATCTGCTGGTCGACTGGCCGTGGCTTGCGGTCGTGCCGGCCTTGCCGTGGGTGCTGCATCGGTTTCGCAAGGATTCCTGACGCTGGCAGGGCCTGATCGTGATTGTCTTGACCTGGCTCGCCGTTTTCAGCATTGCTCTATCGAACACCCTGTTCAGCCTCGCCAAAAAGGTTTGTGATGGAACCGGAACGCAGCCTGCCTGTTGCAGGCGTGCTTATTTCGGGAGAAATCACTATGAGAGTCAATGGAAAAGTCGCCCTCGTTACGGGCGCAGCCCAGGGCATCGGCAAGGCGATTGCGCTGCGCCTGGCAAAAGACGGCGCCGATATCGCGCTGGTCGACCTGAACCAGGAAAAACTCGAGGCTGCTGCCGCCGAAGTGCGCGCGCTGGGTCGCAAGGCCGTCACCTTTATTGCCGATGTATCGCAACTGGCGCAAGTCACCGAGGCGGTCGCTTATGCACAGGCCGAACTGGGCGGTTTCGATATCATGGTCAACAACGCCGGCATTGCGCAGGTGCAGCCACTGCTGGACGTCACGCCCGACGAGGTCGACCGCATTATGCGCATCAACGTGCAAGGCACGCTGTGGGGCATCCAGGCGGCCGCCAAAAGCTTCAAGGCGCGCGGGCAGAAGGGCAAGATCATCAACGCCTGCTCGATTGCCGGCCATGACGGTTTTGCCCTGCTGGGCGTGTACTGCGCCACCAAGTTTGCCGTGCGCGCACTGACCCAGTCGGCCGCGCGCGAACTGGCCGGCGACGGCATTACCGTCAACGCCTATTGCCCGGGCGTGGTCGGCACCGACATGTGGGTCGAGATCGACAAGCGCATGGCCGAAGTGACCGGCGCCGAGCTGGGCGCCACCTACAAGAAATTTGTCGACGGCATCGCCCTGGGCCGCGCCGAAACGCCCGACGACGTGGCCGGCCTGGTATCGTTCCTGGCCGGCCCGGATTCGGACTATATGACCGGGCAGGCGCCGCTGATCGATGGCGGCATGGTGTACCGCTAGGCGCCGCCCACCCCGTCGCCCACCATCGTACTGGCGTCCACCACGCGGTCGAATGTTGCCGCGTCTACATAGCCGGACGCCAGTGCCGCTTCGCGCAGCGTGCTGCCGCTGGCGTCGGCCTGTTCGGCGATATGCGCGGCCTTCTGGTAGCCGATCACGGGCGACAGCGCCGTGACCAGCATCAGGCTGTTGTTGACGAAGCTGGCAATCCTGCTTTCATCGAGCTGCGTGCCTTCGACCGAGTAGGTACGGAATTTCTCGCAACCATCGGCCAGGATGGTGGCTGAATGCAGGAAGGCATTGATGATGATGGGGCGCATCGCATTGAGCTCGAAATTGCCTTGCGAGCCGGCAAATGCCACGGCGCTATCGTCGCCCATTACCTGGATGGCGATCATCACGATGGCTTCGCACTGGGTCGGATTGACCTTGCCCGGCATGATGGACGAACCCGGCTCGTTTGGCGGCAGCTTGAGTTCGCCGAAACCGCAGCGCGGCCCCGAAGCCAGCCAGCGCATGTCGTTGGCGATTTTCATCATCGCCACGGCCAGGCCGCGCAGCGCCGCATGGGCCCGCACCATCGCGTCAAGCGAACCTTGCGCCATGAATTTGTTCGGTGCGGTGACAAACGGCTTGCCGGTCAGCGTGGCGATCTGCTGCGCCACCTTGACCGAAAATCCTGGCGGCGCATTGATGCCGGTGCCCACTGCCGTGCCGCCCAGGGCCAGCTCGTACAGATCCTGCCGGCTGTCTTCGATGGTGCGCAGCGCGGCGCGCAGCTGGGCCGCGTAGCCTGACCATTCCTGGCCTACCGTCAGCGGCGTGGCGTCCTGCAGGTGCGTGCGGCCGATCTTTACTATTTGCATCCACGCTGCCGACTTGGTCTCGATCACGCCGGCCAGGCGGTCCAGCTCGGGCAACAGGCGGCGGTCGATCAGGTCGAGTGCGGCGATGTGCATGGCGGTTGGAAAGGTGTCGTTCGAGCTTTGGCCCAGATTGACGTCATCGTTGGGGCCAACTGGCTGCTGGCTGCCCAGCGTGCCGCCTAATAACTGAATCGCACGGTTGGACAGCACCTCGTTGACGTTCATGTTCGACTGCGTGCCGGAGCCGGTTTGCCACACATACAGCGGAAAATGCTCGTCGAGGCTGCCGGCAATCGCTTCGTCGGCAGCGCGGATAATTGCCTGCGCCTTCCATGCTGGCAGGCGGCCTTCCTGCTGGTTGACCAGCGCGCAGGCTTTCTTGACGATGCCGTAGGCGTGATAGATCGCCTTGGGCATGCGGTCCTCGCCTATCGAAAAATGCACCAGCGAGCGCGCCGTCTGCGCGCCATAATATTTGTCGGCCGGCACGTCGACCGTACCCATCGAGTCAAATTCCTGGCGTACGCCAGTTGCTGTCAGGCCGATTGGCAGGTCCAGCAGCACTACCGGCACCTTGCCTGAGGTCGTATCAGTCATGCCGTTTCTCCTGCCTTGCCGATATCATGGATATTGAGCAGCGCGGCTGTGGCGGCGCGGGTGCGGCGGCAAGCCTCGGCATCTGCTTTCAGGTCGACGCCATAGGTCGGAATCACGGTTTTCAGGCGCTCCAGCCAGGCACCGTCCTGCAGGCGCTCGTCAAAGCAGCGCTGCAGCACTTCCAGTGCGATATAGGCAGCTGTGGAGGCGCCCGGCGAGGCGCCCAGCAGCGCGACCAGCGACTTGTCGGCGGCCGAGACCACTTCCGTGCCGAACTCCAGCTTGCCCTCTTCATGCTTGAACCAGCCGGTGCTTTCATGCGGTGCGATGGTTTGCACGCGCTGGCCGGCAATGGCTTTTTTCCAGTCCTGCTGATTGGCCAGCGGGAAAAATTCTTTCAGCGTTGCAAACTGATGATCGGCGCTTTGCATTACCTGGCCGATCAGGTATTCGGTCAGGTCGGCATTGTCGCGCGCCACGTCGAGCAGCGGGATGATGTTGTCGTGCCTGAGCGTGCCAAACAGATCGAGCAGCGAGCCGTGTTTCAGCAGCTTGGTGGAAAAACCGGCATACGGCCCGAACAGCAGCGACTGCTTGCCATCGATAATGCGGGTATCCAGATGCGGCACCGACATCGGCGGCGAGCCACTCGCAGCCTTGCCATACACCTTGGCGTGATGGCGATGGCTGACTGCATCGATATCGCAGCGCAGCCAGATGCCGCTGACAGGGAAGCCGCCATAGCCTTTGGCTTCCGGTATGCGCGATTTCTGCAGCAGCGGCAGGGCGCCGCCGCCGGCGCCGATAAACACGAACTTTGCCGATACCGTCTGGCCCGGTCCGCCGCGGGTGTTTTCTACCTTGACGCGCCACAGCGCCTCTTCCCGCTCCAGCCCGACCACCTTGCTGTTGTAATGCACCTTGAAGCCAGGCTGCTTGTTCAGATGGCCCACCAGCAGATGGGTCAGGGCGCCATAGTCGACGTCGGTGCCGGTGATGATGCGGGTGGCGGCGACCGGCTGGCTTTCGTCGCGCCCTTCGATCACCAGTGGAGCCCATTGCGCGATGGTGGCGCGGTCTTCGCTGTATTCCATGCCGTGGTAGCAGTGGTGCGCCGACATCGCCTTGTAGCGCGCGCGCAGGAAGGCAACATTGTCTTCGCCCCAGACAAAACTCATGTGCGGGCATGGGTGGATAAAGGCCTGTGGGTCGGGAATCGCCCCCTGCTTGACCAGGTAGGCCCACAGCTGGCGCGAGATATCGAATTCGGTATTGACATCGAGCGCCTTGCTGATGTCGATGCTGCCGTCGTCGCGCTGTGGCGTGTAGTTCATTTCGCAGTTGGCGGCGTGGCCGGTACCGGCGTTGTTCCAGCCGCTGGAGCTTTCCTGGGCGCAGTCTTCCAGCGTTTCGTACATGACGATGGACAATGCCGGGTCGAGCTCCTTGAGCAGGACGCCCAGCGTTGCACTCATGATGCCGCCGCCGATCAGCACGATGTCGTGCACAGGGTTGTTGGTGGTGTCGGTCAAGATATTCTCCAGGGATGAGGGACTGCTTCAGTGCTTCACGAAGCCGGCGTCGGTATTGGCGCCAAGGATGATGTAGGCGCGCCGCCAGGGCTGGTCGTCCACCAGGCGCCAGCTGTGGCCGCTGCCGGTGGTGTCTTCGGCCAGCAGCACGTCGCCGGGATAGATCAGGAAGGTAGCGCCATCGGCGCAGCGAAATTCCAGCGTGCCGCTGAGGGTCAGCACGAACTGGCGCACGGGTGCGTCATGCGGTGCAAAGGCGCCGCCACTGCTGGTTTCGCGGTAGGAAATACTGGTTGCGCCAAGCTTGTCGCCGAGGATGTCGCCGCGCTCGCCCCGAAGCAGGGCAATGCTGCCTTCCTCGAACCGGGAGTTGCCGTCGGCGCCAGTCCAGATACGTACACATCGGATCATCGGGTTTCTCCTGTGGTATGGGTTACCGGAGAACTGTACGCCTCGTGCTAAGGTGTTTGACCTGCCTTTCGGCAAGGTGGGCTACCTGACCAAAGGCCGGTCATGCTTGATACCTTATACCTTATGCGTTTGCCAGCGCTGCGCGCCATTGCTGCCGGTAATCCTGCCAGCCCTGCAGCGCCAATGGCGGCGCCTCGGTGCTGTCCAGTTCGGGCGTCTGCCCCCAGCGATGCAGCATCCAGCCGCCACAGGTGGTGCCGCTGGCGTCGCTGGTGACGGTTACGTCGGTATTGCGCAGGCTGGCCAGCAGGCCGGCAAAGAACGGGTTGTCGCCCAGGCTGCCTTCGATGGTGACGGGGCCGTCGGCCTGCAGCTGCTCCAGGCAGTAGTCGCTCATCAGTACGCAGTACAGCGTGGCCAGCGCATAGCGCTCGGCCGGCGTTTGCGGTTGCGGTCCGGTGATGCTGCCGCTGCGCCCGACAAACGGGCCGCCCGACTCGGCAAAGCAGGGCAGCGCGTGCGTGCCCTGGTCGATCAGGCGCTGCAGGTCGTCGATGGTGCAGGCGACCGGTTCAGCGCCGGCAATGGCCGCAAATTCACGCCCTCCCATAAAGCGCATGCAGGCTACCGGCTGGCCCAGCGCATTGACGTTGGCCAGCATGTCGGCGCCAGCTGACAGATGGCCCAGCGGCGTGTCTAACGCGGCGGCAATCAGCCAGGTGCCGCTCGACAAAATGCTGCGCTTGCCGCCGTTCAGGTGGCGCAGCAGGGACGCGTTGCTGTCATGGATGCCGCACAGTACCTGGCAATCGGCTGGCAGGCCGGTGCGCGCCGCCAGGTCGGCGTGGATCGCGCCCAGCGGCGTCCAGGCCGCTTGCAGCGGCGGCATCAACGGCTGCCAGCCCATCTGTTCGACCAGGCTCGAATACGTGCCCGCGGTGGGCTGCCACAGATCGGTATGGCAGCCCAGCGACGTCACTTCGCTGGCGGCCACGCCCGAGAGGCGCCAGGCCCAGTATTGCGGGTAGGTCAGGATATGGCGCGTGCGTGCAAACTGTTCGGGATAGGTGCGCGCCAGCCAGTACAGCTGGCGGCCCAGGTTCAGCCCCAGCGGCAGATCGGGCGAAAAGCTGTCGGCAAAGCCGGGGCGCAGTGCGCCATAGTCGTGGTTCAGGCTTTCCGGCAAGGCGCACTCATAATCGAGCACCGGCAGCACCAGGCCGGTGTCGTCCACCAGCGCGGCGGTGGCGCCATGCGTCACCGGTACGATGGCTTTGACATGGGCGATGGCGGCAAAGCTGTGCAGGGTATCGACCAGCCAGTGCCAGATGCCGTCCACATCGTGCTGCGGGTACGGTTCGGCCTGCAGCACGGTATTGGCGCGGCGGCGCGTGGCCAGGGTGGCGCCCTGGCCGTCGAGCAAGGTCAACTTGACGTTGGTCTTGCCGATATCGATCACGGCGGTGGCGCTCATGGCAGATGAAACACGGGCAAGAGGGGAATCGACACCGGCTCGTTGTCGCTATGCGTTTCCATCAGGTCGGCCATATGGGCCCACCAGCGCTGCATGACCGGCTCCTGCGCCAGCGTGGCCATGCGGTGGCCGTCGCTGCGCCGCAGCACGCCGAACAGCGCGCCGCTGGCCTGGTCGAGAAAGATGCTGTAGTCGCTGATGCCGGCCTCTTTGAGCAGGCTCGACAGCTCCGGCCAGATCGCGTCGTGGCGGCGCTGGTATTCGGCCGCGTGACCGGGTTTCAACTGCATTTTGAAGGCGATCTGTTCCATAGTGTTTTATTTTTTGGTCGTGCGTTTTTTCAGCAGGCGCGGCAGGGCGATGGTCACCAGCAGCAGCAAACCCACCACGATGGTCATGATGATGCCGGGAATATTGAGCAGCGCCATGCCGTAGCCGACCATGCCCAGCGTCAGCACGGCCAGCATCACGCCAGCCATGCTGCCAGCGCCGCCGGCAATGCTGATGCCGCCCAGGATCACCATGGTGATCACTTCCAGTTCCCAGCCCATGGCAATATTGGGCCGCGTGCTGCCGATGCGTCCCGTCAGCAAAAAGGCGGCCAGGCCGGCCATGGCGCCGGTCAGCATGAACAGCGCCAGGCGGTAGCGGTCCACGGCAATGCCGGAAAAGCGTGCCGCTACCGGGTTGTTGCCGATCGCATAGATGCGCCGGCCCCAGCTGGTCGCATGCAGCAGCACCGCAAACAGCGCGGCAAAGCCCAGCAGCACGATGAATTCACGCGGTATCACCTCGAAGAAATAGCCCTGGCCCCAGTCGGCCATCAGCTGCGGATAGCCGGTAAAGGCCTGGTCGCCCAGCACCACGCTGGCCAGGCCGCGAAACAGCGACACCGTGCCGATGGTTACCACGATGGACGGCAGGTCGAAGCGCGTGACCAGGTAGCCATTGAGAAAGCCGCAGGCCGTGCCCACAGCCAGTGCAACGACCACCAGGCCATGCGGCGGCATGCCGGCCTGGTGCGCCAGGCCCATGGTGACAGACGCCAGCGCCAGCGTACCAGCCACCGAAATATCGATTTCGCGGCAGATGATCAGCAGCGCCATCGGCAGCGCAATCAGCGCTTTTTCGCTGAAATTGAAGGTGGCGTCGGCCAGGTTGTAGCCGTCAAAGAAGTTGGGAATAAACACGCTGCCGCCGATAAACATGGCCACCAGCAGCAGGCCCAGCAGCGTTTCCCAGCGGCCCAGAAAGCTTTTCAGCTGGAAAGGCTGGCGGTCGGCCACGCTGTAGCGCGTGGTGCTTTTGCTGGCGCTGTCGGCCGGTTCCGGGGCGATCAGGGTCGCGCTGTGCGGTAGGCGTGCGTTCATGCCGCGCTCCTTGTAGGCAAATGAAGTGGAAGAATCTGGCGCCCGGCCTTGCGGTTGCTGCGCGCATTGATGATCACGGCCGACAGAATCACCAGGCCCGTCAGCGCGCTTTGCCAGAATGGCGACACCTTGATGATCGGCAGCGCATTGTTGATCACCGCCAGGAACAATCCGCCCAGCACGGCGCCGGTGACGGTGCCGGCGCCGCCGGCAATGCTGATGCCGCCGATCACGCAGGCGGCGATCACGGTAAATTCAAAGCCATAGGCAATTTCGGAATACGCCACCGCATAGCGCGCCACCCACAGGTAGCCGCACAGGCCGGCCATGGCGCCGGAAAACGCATACACCATCAGCAGGCGCTGCGCGCTGTTGATGCCCACGTAACGCGCCGAGGTCGGGGCATTGCCGATCGCATACAGGTCGCGGCCATAGCGCGTATAGCGCGCCATATACCAGGTCAGCAGGATCACGCCCAGCGCTATCCACACCAAGTGCGTTACGCCGAGGAACTGGCTCAGCGGAAAGGCGATAAAGGCCGGCGGCATATGGTGCGACGAGACCCAGGCGCCGCCCGATAGCACGAACACCAGGCCGCGATAGACGCTCATGGTACCCAGCGTGACGACGATGGGCGGCAGTTCCAGGTAGCCGATCAGCCAGCCGTTCAGCAGGCCCAGCACCAGGCCGATCGACACGGCCACCAGGATGATCACCGGTACCGGCAGGGCCGGCATCTTGGCCGCCAGCAGGGCGGCCATCATGCCCGACAGGGCCAGGTTGGAGGCCACCGACAGGTCGATGCCGCGTGTAATGATGACGAACATCTGCGCCAGCGCCAGCATGATCAGCAGCGTGCTGTCGGTCAGCAGGTTGTGCAGGCTCGAGGCGCTGATAAACAGCGGCGCGCGCAGGCCCACTGCGCAGATCAGCAGGACGATCACCAGCGCCAGCAGCGCCTCGCGCTGTTTGGCCAGATGGGTAATAAGATGTTTCATGCTGCGTCCTTTTCGGTGTGGCCGGCGCCGGAGGCGGCCGCCACCACGTTTTCGGGCGTCGCTTTCTGGCGCGAAAAAGTGCGCTGGATGCGGCCCTGGTGCATGACAACGATGCGGTCGGCCATGCCGAGCACTTCCGGCAATTCCGACGACACCAGGATGACGGACAAGCCTTGCCCGACCAGCTCGCTGATAAAGCGGTGTACGGCCGCTTTCGAGCCGATATCGATGCCCTTGGTCGGCTCGTCGAGGATAATGACTTTGGGTGCGGTGGCCAGCCATTTGGCCAGCACCACTTTTTGCTGGTTGCCGCCGGACAGCTCGGACACATGCTGGCCGAAGTGATTGGCTTTCAGTTCGAGCTGCTCGCAGTAGCGACGCGCAATCGCCGTCTCGGCGCCGCTGCGGCCACCAAGGAAAAAGCCGATACCGGGCAAAATCGGCAAGGTCACGTTGTGCACGATGGGCAGCGACAGATGCGCGCCCTGGTGCTGGCGGTCTTCCGGCACATAGGCAATGCCGTGGGCAATCGCCTCGCTGGCGCTGCTGACATGAATGCGCTGGCCGTTGAGCTTGACGGTGCCGCGCGCGGCGGGCGTCAGGCCAAACAGCGCCTGCATCACTTCCGAGCGCCCGGCGCCCACCAGGCCGTAAAAGCCGAGGATTTCGCCTTGCCTGACGGTAAAGCTTACATCGTCAAATTCGCTCGGATGGCAGAAGTTGGCCACTTCGAGCAACGGTGCGCCGGCTTCCCGCTCGATCTTGGGAAACACCTGCGCGATATTGCGCCCGACCATCAGCGATACCAGCCGCGCTTCGTCGATTTCAGCCAGCGAACCGGCCGCCACGAAACAGCCATCGCGCAGCACCGTATAGCTGTCGGCCACGGCAAAGATTTCATCGAATTTGTGCGAGATGAAAATCACGGCCGTGCCGGCTGCTTTCAATTGCCCGACAATCCGGTACAACTCGTGGATTTCATGGCGCGACAGCGACGCCGTCGGTTCGTCCATGATCACCACGCGCGCCTGCTGCGACAGCGCGCGTGCAATTTCCACGAAGTGGCGCTGCGCCACGCTCAGGTCTTTCACCTTGGTGCGCACCGGCAGGCTTACTTCCAGGCGTGCAAACAGCTTTTCCGCCTCGGCTTCGATCAGCGGCCAGTTGATGCGTGGTGGAAAACCATGGCGCGGCTGGCGGCCGATATAGATATTTTCCGCCACCGTCAGTTCATCGAACATCACCGTTTCCTGGTGCACGGCCGTCACGCCGGCGTCCATCGCCGCTTGCGGACTGGCAAAGGACACCGGCTGGCCGGCCAGCTCGATGGCGCCGTCGTCCGGCTGGTAAATCCCGGTCAGGGTCTTGACCAGGGTGGACTTGCCGGCGCCGTTCTCGCCGATCAGCGCCATGACTTCACCGGCGCGCACGCAAAGCGAAACATTGTTGAGCGCGACGATGCCGTGAAAGCGCTTGGAAATACCCGACAGGCGCAACACGGGCGGCGAGTCGGCAGGGATGGTCGATGACATGATGGCTGGCTCGCTAAGCTGGATTAGAAAATTTTGGCGAACTTGTCGACGTTGTCCTTGTCATAGGTAAATGGCGGTGCAAGCGCGGCTTCACCGTTGGCATCGACCGCGATCTTGCCCATGCGGCCTACAGCGATGTTGTCGCCTGCCTTGCCATTGGCCTTGCCTTTGACGAACTCATAGGCAGCGTAGGTGGCGGCGTAGCCCAGGTCGATCGGGTTCCAGATGGCAAAACTTTTTACGGCGCCGCTCTTCACGTGGCCGGCCATTTCCGACGGCAGGCCCAGGCCCGTGACATACACCTTGCCGACCAGTTTTTCATCGACCACGGCCTTGGCGGCGGCGTTGATGCCGACGGTGGTAGGCGCAATGATGACTTTCAGATTCGGGTTGCTGCGCAACAGGCCAATCGCTTCGCGGTAGCTCTTGTCGGACTGGTCGTCGCCATACACGGTCGACACCAGTTTGAGTTTGGCAAACTCCGGCTTGGCCAGCGCTTTTTTCATTTCGCCGATCCAGATATTCTGGTTGGTGGCCTGCGCCGTAGCTGACAGGATGGCGATATCGCCGCCATTGCCGCCGGTGGCGTCCTGCGCCATCTGCAGTTGTTTCACGCCGATCAGTTCGGCATTCGACGGGTTCAGTTGCAGCAAGCGACCTTCCTTGGCCACGCCGCTGTCGAACGACAGTACCTTGATGCCGCGCTGCATGGCTTTCTTGGTGATCGGCACCAGTGCATTGGCGTCGTTGGCGGAAATGACGATGGCGCCTACCTTCTGGCTGATGAGCGAATTGATAATGTCGATCTGGCCTTCGGCCGTCGGCGTGGTCGGGCCGGTATAGATGATCTCCACGTCGCCCAGCTGCTTGGCCGCTTCCTTGGCGCCTTCGTGGGCGGCGTCAAAGAAGCCGTTGCCCAGGCTCTTGACGACCATCGCGATCTTGACCTTGTCGGCCGCATGGGCCGCCATCGGCAGGGCGCCCAGCATGGCGCAGCTGAAGCAGGCAAGCAGTATTTTTTTGATTCTCATGGCAGTGTCTCCTGTGTGGATAAAGGCAGCGGAATATTTCCGTCAACCGTGGGTAAAACCTGATTCGATTTTGATTGGATTTGATCAGTCTGATGCGTCGTCTACGGCGTCGGCGTCCGGCGTGACCGTCACCACCTTGACGCCCGCCTGGCGCAGCATATTCAGTGCGCTCTCGGGGGCGCCGGTATCGGTAATCACGCACGACACGCGGTTCAGCCCGCACAGGATCAGCCCGGCCTTGCGTGCAAACTTGGAGCTGTCGACCAGCACGATCAGCTCTTCGGCCTGGCCGATCAGGCGCTTCTCGGCCTGGATCAGCAGCGGATCGGCTTCCATCAGGCCCAGCATCGACAGGCCGTAGACGCCCATGAACATCTTGCCCGCATAGTGGTGCTGGGTAATGTCGTTGTCGAACGGGCTGAGGATCACGTTCTGTTCGCGGTACACCTGGCCGCCGGGCAGGATGATCTCGTTTTCGCTCGAGGTCAGCAGGCGCTCGGCCATCAGAAAGGAATTGGTGAGGATTTTCAGGCGCGTCTCGGCCAGAAACTCCGCCATCATGAAGGTGGTGGTGCCGCCGTTGATAATGATGGTCTCGCCTTCGCTGCACAGGCCCACGGCATGGCGCGCAATGGCGCGCTTGGCGCCAGCGCAGCTGGCCAGGTTGTTCTGGAACGTTTCACCCGACAGCGCAAACGCCGGCTTCTTGCCCGGCAGGTTCTCGGCGCCGCCCCGCGTGCGCAGCAGCATATTGCGCTCGGCCAGCCAGGCGATATCGCGCCGTACCGTGGCCGGCGAGGCATTGAGCCACTCGACCAGCTGTTCGACGCTGGCCGCATGATGCTCGGCGAGCAGCCGCAACAATCCCTTGCGGCGTTTGTGATTGACCATCTTGTCTCCTCTGGCCTGTCTCCGTCGCTGCCTCATCGGGTGGGCAGTCGATCTGTGGACCGGCTCTGTATCGGTGATTCAGGCTAAGCATTTGCTGCAACGATGTCAATCAGCAATCAATCAACTTGATGATTATTTGAATTCCAATCAGCCAAAAGGCCGGGTTTCAATCAACTTGATGATTGTTTGCGTTTCGCTCACGATTTTGAGCGAAGTTGAATTGACACTGATCGGTGACTGTTTTCTACTGAGCGCAGAAGTCGCAGTGAAATCACATAAAGCCATAAAAATACCGGAGACCAGTCATGCAAGCAGAACCGATCCAGTCGCGCTGGGACGATGCCGTCGCAGCCACCTTAAGCGAACCCGAACTCCTGTTATACCGCTCGAACCTGCTCGGTTCGGATATGCGCATTACCAACTTTGGCGGTGGCAATACCTCCGCCAAGATCATGATGACCGACCCGCTCGACGGCCAGCAGGTCGAAGTGCTGTGGGTCAAGGGCTCCGGCGGCGACCTGGGCAGCATCAAGCTCGATGGCTTTTCCACGCTGTATATGGACAAGCTGCGCGCGCTGAAAAACCGCTATCGCGGCCTGGCGCTGGAAGACGAGATGGTGGCCTACCTGCCGCACTGCACGTTCAACCTGAACCCGCGCGCGGCCAGTATCGATACGCCCCTGCATGCCTATATCAAGCAGGCCCATGTCGACCATATGCACCCGGATGCGGTGATTGCGATTGCCGCCTGCGCCAACAGCAAGTCGCTGACGGCAAAAATTTTTGAAGGCGAACTGGGCTGGCTGCCATGGCAGCGCCCCGGCTACGACCTGGGCCTGAAACTCGAAGCGCTGTCGAGCGAACAGCCGCACCTGAAAGGCATTATCCTCGAAGGCCATGGCCTGTTTACCTGGGGCGATACGGCCAAATCCTGCTATGAAACCACGCTGGCCATTATCCGCCGCGCCGACGACTGGCTCGCTGCCAACAGCCGCCAGCCGGCCTTTGGCGGCAGCCGCAGCGCACCATTGCCGGCAGAGGAGCGCACATCGATTGCCGCACGCCTGATGCCCCTGTTGCGCGGCAAGATCAGCCAGCAGGAATACAAGCTCGGCCACTTTGACGACAGCGCCGCAGTGCTCGAGTTTGTCTGCAGCGCCGACCTGCAGCCACTTGCTGCGCTCGGCACCTCCTGCCCCGACCATTTCCTGCGCACCAAGATCCGTCCGTTCGTGGTTGACTTCGATCCATTGAACCAGGATCTCGACAAGCTGGTAGCCGGCCTTGACGATGCGCTGGCCGCCTACCGCGCCGACTACACCGCCTACTACCAGCGCTGCAGGCACGACAACAGCCCGGCCGTGCGCGACGCCAACCCGATCATCTACCTGATCCCGGGCGTGGGCATGCTGAGCTTTGCCAAGGACAAGGCCACCGCCCGCATTGCCGGCGAGTTCTATGTCAACGCAATCAACGTGATGCGCGGCGCCAATGGCGTCGATACCTATGTCGGCCTGCCCGAGCAGGAAGCGTTCGATATCGAATACTGGCTGCTCGAAGAAGCCAAGCTGCAGCGCATGCCCAAACCGAAAAGCCTCGCTGGCCGCATTGCGCTGGTCACCGGCGGCGCCGGCGGCATTGGCCAGGCAGTAGCGCGCCAGCTGCTGCAGGAAGGCGCCTGCGTGATGCTGACCGATATCGACAGCGAAGCGCTGGCACAGGCGAAAGAAGCGCTGCGCAAAGTGGCCGGCCCGGACAACCTGGCCACCGTGCGCGCCGACATTACCAGCGAAGAACAGGTGGAGACGATCCTGAACGCCTCGGCGCTGGCCTTTGGCGGTCTGGACCTGCTGGTGTCGAACGCCGGCATCGCTTCGTCGGCGCCGTTTGAAGAGACGTCGCTGGCGCTGTGGGAACGCAATCAGTCGATTCTGGTGACCGGCTACTTCCTGGCCAGCCGTGGCGCCTACCGCATGATGCAGCAGCAAAAGCTGGGCGGCAGCATGGTGTTTGTGGCCAGCAAAAATGGCCTGGTCGCCTCCGGTGGCGCCGCCGCCTACTGCACCGCCAAGGCGGCTGAAATCCATCTGGCGCGCTGCCTGGCGCTTGAAGGCGCCGCGCACGGCATCCGCGTCAATGTCGTCAATCCGGACGCCGTCATTCGCGGTTCGCGCATCTGGGACGGCAAGTGGAAGGAAGAGCGCGCCGCCTCCAACAAGATCGACAGCGACGATATCGAAGACTTCTACCGCCAGCGCAGCATGCTCAAACGCAGCGTGCTGCCGGAAGACATCTCGGAGGCCGTGTATTTCCTGCTCAGCGAAAAAGCGGGCAAGAGCACCGGCAATATCATCAACGTCGACGCCGGCAATGCGGCAGCGTTCACGCGATAATATTCACGCAGCAAGTTCATAACGTACGGACGGCGCGACCATGAGCGCGCCGCCATTCCCAAGGAGACAACCATGAGCACCATCATCGACAGCGGCCTGGTGGCCGAACACAACGCCAAACTGCGCAGCAACCTCGAGGCCGACTATGCGGCGCTGGGCGGCATGCTGGAGCGGCGCGGCCAGAATATCGAACAGCTGACCACACTGGCGCAAGGCTTTGCAGTGGCCGTACCGAGCTGGGGCGTGGGCACCGGCGGCACGCGTTTTGCGCGCTTTCCCGGCCCGGGCGAGCCGCGCAATATCTTTGAAAAAATGGATGACTGCGGCGTGATCCATCAGCTGACGGCCGCCACGCCGGGCGTCTCGCTGCACTTCCCGTGGGACAAGACCGATGACGTCGCTGCGCTGCGCGAAGCGGCCACGCGCCATGGGCTGTATTTCGACGCCGTCAATTCCAATACCTTCCAGGACCAGGCAGGCCAGGAACACAGCTACAAATTCGGCAGCCTGACGGCGGCCAGTGCGCAAGTGAGGGCGCAGGCGGTGCAGCACAATATCGACTGTATCGAGCTGGGCCATGCGCTGGGCTCGAAAGCGCTGACGGTATGGGTCGGCGACGGCGCCAACTTCCCCGGCCAGCACAATCTGCGCGCCGTGCTGGAGCGTTACCTCGACAGCATGCGCGGCGTGGTCAGCGCTTTGCCAGCCGACTGGCAGGTGTTTATCGAGCACAAGCTGTTCGAGCCGGCCTTTTACGCTACCGCGATTGCCGACTGGGGCACCAGCTACGCGTGCGCCACCGAGCTGGGACCGCAGGCCAAATGCCTGGTCGACCTCGGTCACCATGCGCCGAACACGAATATCGAAATGATAGTGGCGCGCCTGGCGCAGTTCGGCAAGTTGGGCGGCTTCCATTTCAACGACAGCAAATACGGTGACGACGATCTCGACGCCGGCAGCATCAACCCGTTCCAGCTGTTCCTGGTGTTTAACGAGCTGGCCGATGCGGCCCTGCGCGAGGGCGAGGCGTTCAAGCCGGCCTATATGCTCGATCAGTCGCACAACGTGACGGACCCGATTGAAAGCCTGATGAGCAGCGCCATCGAAGTGCAGCGCGCCTATATCCAGTCGGCGCTGGTCGACCGCATCGCCCTGGCCCATCATCAGGAACAGCACGATGTGCTGCAGTCGGCGCAGGCGCTCAAACAGGCGTTCCGCACTGACGTGGCGCCGATCCTGGCGATGGCGCGCCTGCGTTCGGGCGGCGCGATCGACCCGGTCGCGGCCTACCGCAGCAGCGGCTATCGCCGCCAGAAAGCCGAAGAACGTCCGGCGCGCGCAGGTGCCAGCGGTAGCGGTATCGTATAAGTTCGTGTAAGTTTTGGTGAGTTTCAAGCTGCAGCAGGTCAAGCGTGTGCGCGCTTGACCTGCTGCGCCACTAATGAAACACTGCTGTCAGGCAAACCAACTTTCATGACACATGAGCCTGGCAAATCCTGCATCGTGGATGGAACCACCAACGCCGCCTGACGAAGCGCAGCGCATGGTCAGCCTGTGCGCACTCAATGTGCTCGACGGTCCGGCCGTGCCGGAACTGGACCGTATCACGCGCCTGGCAGCGCGCCTGTTCCAGGTGCCGATCGCACTGGTGTCGCTGGTTGACAAGGAGCGCCAGTGGTTCATGTCGCGCGTGGGGCTGATGGCCACCGAGACCGCGCGCAATATCTCGTTCTGCGGTCACGCCATCCTCGGGCAAGGCGCACTGGTGGTGGAAGACGCCTCGAAGGATCCGCGCTTTGCCGGCAACCCGGTGGTGACCGGCGAGATGCACGTGCGCTTTTATGCGGGCCAGCCGATCCGCAGCCGCGCCGGCCATGCGCTGGGTACGGTCTGCCTGATCGACACCGCGCCGCGCCGCATGTCGGCCGACGACCTGCTGGCGCTGAACGACTTTGCGCAGATGGTCGAGCAGTATTTCCATGCCGCCGAGATCGACGCCGAAGCGCGCCGCTACCAGCAGCGCTATACGCGTTCCGAAGCCTTGCTCAACAATACTTTTGCCCAGGCTGCCGTCGGCATGGCGCTACTGTCGTTTGACGGCGCCTGGCTGCAGGTCAATCCACGCCTGTGCGAGATGCTCGGCTACAGCGAGCACGATCTGCTGCAGACAAGCTTTCAGCAGATCACCTATGCGGACGACCTGGCCGCAGACCTGGAGCAGGTGCAGCAATTATTGGCTGGCAAGATCGCCACCTACACCCTGGACAAGCGCTATCTGCACGCCAACGGCGCCATTATCTGGGGCGAACTGACGGTGTCGCTGCTGCGCGACCAGCATGGCCAGCCGCTGCATTTCCTGTCGGTGATTAACGATATCAACGAGCGCAAGCATGCGCAGGAAGCGCTGGCGCGCCTGCACGACGAACTGGAAAGCCGGGTCCGGTCGCGCACTGTCGAGCTGGAGTCGGCATTGCAGCAGCTGCAGCTGGCCAAGCGCGACGCCGAGGCCAATGCCGAGCGCTTTATCAGCGCGGCCGAGTCGCACCTGGACGCCTACACCCTGTTTTCCAGCGTGCGCGACGAGCGCGGCCAGGTGGTCGATTTCCGCTTTGCCTACGTCAATGAAGTGGCGCAGCGTTTCCTGGACCTGCCGCAGCAACGCATCGTGGGCCAGTTGCTGAGCACGACCATGCCGCAGCACATGGCGCCTGGCATGCTCGGCAAATTCATTCATACCGCCAATACCGGCGAGCCGCTGGCCGAGCAGTTTACGCTCGATGATGGCCAGGGCCATCTGCGCTGGATTTACCAGGAGGTGGTCAAGGTCGGCGACGGCATCAGCGCCAGCGCACGCGATATCAGCGAGCGCATCCGCGCCGAAGAGGCGCTGCGCCTGAAGGAGGCCATGCTGCGCCAGCTGACCGATGCGATACCGGCGGTGGTCGCCTTTGTCGATGACCAGCAGCGCTACCGTTATTGCAACCTGGCCTATTTCCAGTCGTTTGAAGCGGCGCAGCAGCAAAAGCAGATTATCGGCCATACCGTGCGCGATTTTCTCGGCGACGCCATCTACGCGCCGCTGCGCGAGCATATCGAACTGGCGCTGCAGGGTGCCAGCGTGGCGTTCGACCATCGCCGCCTGAAGGACGGCCAGCCGTGCATGTTCCAGGTACATTATTTGCCACAGCGCGAGGCCGACGGCCAGGTCACCGGTTTTTATATTGTCGGCTGGGATGTAACGGAGCAGCGCCTGCGCGAAGATAACCTGCGCGACCGCGCCACCATCGATGAAATGAGCGGCCTGCCGAACCGTTCTGCCTTTATGGCGCTGCTCGAAGAGCGGCTGCTGCGCGCGCCGCCGTCAGGCGAGGGCGTGGCCGTGCTGTTTCTCGATATCGATTATTTCAAGCAGGTCAACGACTTGCACGGCCATGCGATAGGGGACGAACTGATCCGGGAATTTGCGCGCCGCGCGCGCGCCGCGGTGCGCAGTGCCGATGTGGTGGCGCGGCTTGGTGGCGATGAATTCGTGGTGCTGCTGCCGCAGGTCGCTTCCCGCGCCGACGCCGAACTGGTGGCCGAGAAAATCCTGCAGGCCATGCGCGAACCGGCCATCCTGCAAACGCTGGTGTACCAGATATCGAGCAGCATCGGCGTGGCCTATGCTGCTGCCGGCGTCGCACCGCGCTACAGCGCCGCCGCCCTGCTGGCGCAGGCCGACGAGGCGCTGTATGCCGCCAAGGCGGGCGGGCGGGGGTGCTGGCGGGCCAGGGAGTTGAGCTGATCGAGCTGATGCCGGGAATGCCAAAGCACCCCCGGCATGCCTGCAAGCTAGTTGATACTGACCTCCTTGCGGTTATCGCCTGACACCCGGTCGATCATCTTGTTGTAAGGATCGACGCCCACTTCAAACGGCTGCTCCTTGACCGTGATGGTCACCACCGGATTGGCACCGTCGAGCTTGCGCTTGTCGGTAAACAGGACTTTTTCGTCCTTTTCCTTGCCGCCGGGCGGGCGCGAGAAGATGGCGATCTCGACCGGCTCATCGTAGACGCGCGGGCTTTCCTTGCCCTTGCCGTCAGACTCGAGCTTGGCCAGGTGCAGCTGCATCGTCACATCCCACTGGCCGTCGGCGCGCTTGACGGCCTTGGCCGAGGTCACGCGGTTGTCGTAGAAGACGATCTTTTCAAACAGGTCGGTAATCAGGTCCTGCTTGTCCTGCGGTGCTTCGGCGCGAATATAGCTTAGTAACTCCTGCGTGGTGGTAAATGGCGCCTGCTGGTAGCCTTTGTCTTGCAGGAAGCGCTTGAGCGCGCGGTTGACGGCCGCCTCGCCGATCTCGTCGCGCAGGCGATAGAAGATCAGGCTGCCTTTGCGGTAGTGGATATATTGCTGGTTTTCCACACGCGCCAGCGGCAGTTCTTCGATCACTTCGCCACCGCGTCCGTTCAGGTAGCGGTCAAGCTCATAGCGCAGGAAGCGGCGCAGTTTTCCACGGCCGTATTCCTTCTCCATCACCATCAGCGCCGAGTATTGCGCCAGCGACTCCATCAGCATGCTGGCGCCCTGCACATTGGCGCCGATCACCTGGTGGCCCCACCACTGATGCGCCATTTCATGCGCCGTCACGTAGTACACATAGTCCACGTCATCGTCCTTGCGCAGGTCGGCAATAAAGCCGATACCTTCCGAATACGGGATCGTATTGGCAAACGACTGCGCAAAGCTCTGGTAGCCCGGAAACTCGAGGATACGCACCTGCTTGTGCTGGTAGGGCGTGAACTCGGTGGTGTAGTAGTCGAGCGACTTCTGTACCGAACGGATCATGCGGTCGACGTTGTAGAGGTGCTTTTTATCGGCATAAATTTCGATCGGCACGCCATGCCAGTCGCCTTTTTTCACTTCCCAGCGCGCCGACAGATAGGCAAAGAACGGCATCATCGGCTGATCCATCTTGTACTGGTAATAGCGGCGGCCATTTTCTTCCCAGCTCTTCTGCAGATAGCCTGGCGCCAGCGCG
The DNA here is from genome assembly GCF_009208565.1 of Janthinobacterium aquaticum. Classification (GTDB taxonomy): domain Bacteria; phylum Pseudomonadota; class Gammaproteobacteria; order Burkholderiales; family Burkholderiaceae_D; genus Janthinobacterium. The sequence continues at coordinate 141,715 of NZ_WFLK01000013.1, forward strand.
ATCTGGTCGCCGCTGGTCGACACGGTGGTATCGAAATGAATCCAGTCCGCTTCGTTGCCGAAGACCGTGTTGCCGTAGGCCGACTTGTCTTCCAGCTTGGCCATGCGCTGCGGTTCGCCCAGGCCGCGCTTGCGCCGTTCGTTGCGGTCTTGCAGTTCCATTTCCTTCTTGTAGCCGAAGTGCGGAAAATAGGCCATGTTGCTGAAGAAGGTGCCGTTCAGGTTGACTTCGTCGGGCTTGCCGTCGTTGGTAAAGCCCTGGTGCGTGACGGCAACCGTAAAGTCGAGCGGCAAGGTGGCGCCCGGCGCCAGCGGTTGGGCCAGCTTCAGGATGGAAAAGCCCAGGTCCTTGTCGTCCAGTTCCACCTTGTGCGCCGGCAGGTTCAGCCACTTGGTATCGAGGTCGGGATTGAGCTGGATGCGCAGCGTATCGAGGGCGGCCGCGGTCTTGTTCTGCAGCACATAGTGGCCACGGATCAGTACCTTGCGCTGGTCCGGATAAATATCGACCTTGGCCTCGATATCGGTGATTTTCGGCTGCGGCAGGTCCTTGTACTGGCGATACTGTTTTTCATAGCGCGCCAACTTGTCCATGCCGATATTGGCCGGCTCGTAGTCGTTGAGCACATTGGTGTTGTAATAGACCCAGCTGCCGGTGCCAGCCCAGGCCAGCAGCACCAGCGCCAGCGCGGCGCCGCTGCGGCCCTTCAGGCGCTGGCCAGCGAGCTGCATGCGGTTGCGCCAGCCGGTCGACAGGCCGCGCACCCAGAACGCCTGCGCCAGCATCAGCAGCGCCACCGTAAACAGGCTCCAGTACAGCGCAAACCAGCGCCAGCCGGTCAGGAAGTGGCCGTAGCCGTTCATGTCCGAATAAGCGATCGACGGCGTCGCGCCAAACGTGTACAGATTGTGCTCGAGGTGCATCAGCGGCATCACGGTCTGCAACACCATCAGCAGGATCACCAGCAGGTAGCCGACGAACTTGTTGTTGGAAAACACCTGCAGGGCGACTGCGCACAAACCCATCAGCACAAAGAAAAGCGAACTGAGCAATGTGCCTTGCAGGTACAACCCCAGCTCTACCGGCGCACCGCCCTTGACCAGCTGGAAGCCGATGGCGGCAAGTACGCCTACCAGCAGGTAGCCGGCAATCACGCCCAGCAGCGCCGTGCTCTTGGCCAGCAGCGGTACCCAGTCTGGCACCGGCATGGCGTCGCTGACGTCGGCGATCTTGACCTGGCGCTCCTTGAAGATCAGTTCGCCGGCATAGAAGCTGACGATAATGATCAGCATGAAACTGAAGCTCTGGTTGATATGGTCGAGCATCAGATGCGTCATCGGATAGACGGCGGTGCCGAACAGCTTGCCGCCCAGGCTGCTCGACGACAACAGGTTGATCACGCCAAACAGCAGCATCACCAGGAAGGGCACGCTCTTGAAGACGCCCACGGCGTCAAAGCGCAGGATCTGCCACCACTGGCGCCAGGCGCTGGCGGTGCTGAAATGCGGCGTAATGCGCGGCAGATGGAGCGGCGCCGTAAAAGTTGAGGCGGCTTGTACCTTGGCCTTGCCGAACAGGCGCTTGCCGGTGCCGGTGCGCTGCGGCTTGAACAGTACCACGGTAGCGGCAAACAGCACGGCGGTAACGCCCAGCCACAGCAGGCGATTGGCCAGCAGGAAGCTTTCGAAAGGCGGCAGGCTGGCGTTCGATTCGGCGGCAGTGAAATAGCGCGTCATGCGACCCATGGCGCGCAGGCCGAACGGGTCGATCAGCGCGGCGATCCATTCGTTGTTGATATCTTTGGTAAAGGCGCCAGCGACCGCCCACAGCACGAAAAAGCCCAGCACGCCCACATACACCAGCATCATCGAGCGGGTGGTGGCGGCCAGCAGCATCAGCAGCGCGCCGATAAACAGCAGGTTCGGGATCACGATCACGGCAAAGGTCCAGCCGTAGGTGGCCAGCGAAAACGGCCCCACGCGCTGCGGATCGATCCACGGCATGATGGGCCCGAGCATGGTGCCCAGCGCAATGACCGCAAAGATCGCCAGGCAGGCGACAAAACCGGCGGCAAAGCGGCCGAACAGATAGTCGAGCTTGCGCATCGGCGTGGCAAACAACATGTCGGCCATGCCGAATTCGCTGTCGCGCAGCACGGCGCCGGCAATAAAGACGGTCACCAGAAACATCGACATCAGGCTGAACAGCGCCAGCATCTGCGCCACCACCGTCGGCGCATTGCGGTTGACGTTGCCGATTGCGCCGCCGATCTGGATCGAGTCGCTGGTGGTGGCGCCAAAGGCCATCAGGCCCAGCACAACGGCAAATACCCACAGCAGCGGCTGTTTGAGCTGATAGCCGAGGTCAAACTTGAAAAATTCCTTCCACATGGCGCGCTCCTTATGCCGCTACTGCCGGCATGCCAGCGCGGGTTGCGTGGCGTACATGCAAGAAGTACACGTCTTCCAGGTCCGGGGCAATATGCACGAAGCCGCTGTCGGGCTGGCTGTCTGCATAGACATTGATCTGCGGCTTGCCGCCCACCAGGCGCGTCGACAGCACATTCAGGCTCTGCTGGTAGTGCGCCAGTTCCTCGTTGGTCACGCTGCGGCGCCAGACCTTGCCCTGTAGCGTGTCGATGGCGGCCTGCGGCTCGCCCTGCACCAGCACTTCGCCCTTGACGATCATGGCCATGCGCGGGCACAGGTCGGTCACGTCATCGACGATATGGGTCGACAGTATCACCACCACCTGCTCGCCGATCCTGGCCAGCAGGTTCAGGAAACGGTTGCGCTCGTCCGGATCGAGGCCGGCCGTCGGTTCATCGACAATCACCAGCCGCGGCGCACCAAGCAAAGCCTGGGCAATGCCGAAACGCTGGCGCATGCCGCCCGAGTACGTGCCCAGGTTGCGCTTGCGCGCTTCCCACAGATTGGTCTGCTGCAGCAGCGCTTCGACCGCTTCCTTGCGCGGGCCTTTTTCGGTCAGGCCCTTGAGCACGGCAAAGTGGTTGAGCAGGGTTTCCGCGCTCACTTTCGGATACACGCCGAAGTCCTGCGGCAGGTAGCCGAGCTGGCGGCGCAGGCCTTCCTTGTCCTTCAGCACATCGAGGCCATCGAAATGAATGCTGCCGCTATCGGGTTCCTGCAAGGTGGCGATAGTGCGCATCAGCGACGATTTGCCGGCGCCGTTGGGGCCCAGCAAGCCGAACATGCCGTTGGGTATTTCCAGGCTGACGTTGTTGGTGGCTTTGACGCCGTTGGAATAGGTTTTGTTCAGCTGTTTGATCGATAGCATTGCAACACTCTCCTGAGCTTGATGGTGGTCAATTCTTTTTATCCGCGATAGCAGATATTACTATTGAGCAATATCATACTGCCAATTAAAAAGTAAATAATCTTTTTGCGACCAGCGGTGGAAATATCAGGATGAAATGCGCACTGGCGTGACCAGCGACGAACGGGCGCTACCAATGACGAAGCGCCGGTCTTGCCCTGAAGGCAAGCCGGCGCCGGCGAATACACGTAGGTCGGGTAGGTCGGCTTAGCGCGCAGCGCGTAAGCCGACATGCGGCATAGTCATCAGAAGCGCATCTTGACGTAAGCCGAAGGGCCGGTCAGGCGGATATTGAGGTCGGCGTCGCGCGTGCTGTCGCGGCGCAGGGTGATTTTGGAGATGCCGTAGTCGGCCACGAAACCGACATTCTTGAACGGAAACCATTCGACGCCGATATTGCCGCCGTAGATATGGCCGTTGATGCTGCCGCCGTTTTTCTTGATGCCCGACGCTTCCATATACATGCGCAGGTCCGGCGTAAACGAATGGCGCCAGGCCAGTTCAATCAATGGTGCAAAGGCATGCTCGCTGACCGAATCGCGCGCGGTCGCACTGATGCCATTGACCAGGCCGGTCGCCGTGCCATCGAGCTTGGCGGCGTAGTAGGCAGCGCCCAGGCCGATGCCGAAGGTGTCTTTTTCCTGGCCCATCCACCATTTATACGACAGCTTGGCCAGGTCCAGCGTCAGGTCGGCGTTGGCGGTGGCGGTGCCCGATACCGGCTGGCCGTCGATAATGGTCTGACCGGTCAGCGTCGGCGTATAGTTCTTGTCGTAACGGTAGTAATCGAAGGCGATGCCATGACGGTCGCCGATCAGCAGGTCGGCCTTGACGCGTGGAATGGTGGTGTGTTTCGGATTCGATTCCGGCGAGTCGATGCGGCCGAACTGGGTGTCGGCGCCAATGTCGATGCGCGGATCGGCATAAAAGGCGCCCAGCGAGATGCTGGCGCGGTCCAGCGGCATCGCCGGCTCGGCATGCGCAGTGCTGCTGACAGCGGCAATGCCAGCCATGCCCAGCAGCATGGCGCTGCGCGTGGCAAGGTGGCGCAGGCGGGGTGGCGACAGGCGGATGGACGTGGCAAACATGAAAACTCCTCAAAAAAGTTGAATAGCACAGCCGGCTATAAATGCAATGAGGAAATAGTAGCAATTGTTACAGTTCGACCACGTAGCCGCACGTCTTCATTTTTCGTCGGAATTGTCCTACTTTGATATCTTGGGGCATTAACAATGTTTTCGGGTTACTAATCCGACCTAATCAGGGGCTTCGGCGTAGGTCGGATTAGGCCGCAGGCCGTAATCCGACAACACCTGTGGCGCCAACAATGTTGTCGGATTACGGCCCCTGCGGGGCCTAATCCGACCTACGCCAACTGCCGGGCCTGATTCGGGTTACGTCATGCGACAACATGGTTGGCGTCAACAACGTTTACGCCGTCACCACCTTTACCTAAACTCTTCGGCCACCAGGTTGTACTTCTGCATCTTGTGATACAGCGTCTGCTTCGGCAGCCCCAGCACGTTACTGACCTCGCTGACGTTGCCCGCATAGTTGCGCAGTTCCTGTTCGATCAGCGCGCGCTCGAAGCCGTTCACTTGCTCGGCCAGCGACAACGTAACGCCCTGGCCAGCGGCCAGCAGGCCGTTGCCGCCGGCAATGCCGAGCACGAAGCGCTCGGCGATATTGCGCAGCTCGCGCACATTGCCGGGCCAGTTGTGCGCCATCAGGTTGTGCATCTGCGCGCTGCTGACAATCGGCGGCGCGCGGTTGTAGCGGGCGGCGGCGGCCAGCACGAAGTGCTCGAACAGCATCGGGATGTCTTCGCGCCGTTCGCGCAGCGGCGGCAGGTGCAGCACGATCAGGTTCAGACGGTAATACAGGTCGCTGCGAAACTTTTGCTGCTGCGACAGCTCTTCCAGGTCCAGCTTGGCGGCGGCTACCACGCGCACATCGACCGGCGTGGCAATGTTCGAGCCCAGCCGCTCGATATAGCGCTCCTGCAGCACCCGCAGCAGCTTGACCTGCAGCGACAGCGGCAGGCTTTCGATTTCATCGAGGAAAAACGTGCCATGGTCGGCGTGCTCGATCTTGCCGACCTGGCGCTTGGCCGCACCGGTAAAGGCGCCCGTTTCATGGCCGAACACTTCGCTCTCGAAGATGTTCTCGGGAATCGCGCCGCAGTTGACGGCCACGAAATTGTGCTTGCGGCGATGGCTGAAGTCATGCAGGCAGCGCGCCACCATTTCCTTGCCGGTGCCGGTGTCGCCATAGATCAGCACGTCGGCCGGTTCGTTGGCCACATCGAGAATCAGGCGGCGGATATCGCGCATGGCCAGCGAGTTGCCCAGCAAACGCGATTCGATGCCGCCGCCGTCTTCAAGCTGGCGGCGTAGGCTGTGCACTTCCAGCGTCAGGCGCCGCGTTTCCAGCGCGCGCAGGATCACATCGACCAGTTGCTCGGACGAATACGGCTTTTCGATAAAGTCGTAGGCGCCGGTGCGCATCGCCTGCACGGCCATGGTGATATCGCCGTGGCCGGTTACCAGGATCACCGGCAGGTTGGCGTCGAGCGCCTTGACGGCCGCCAGCAGCTCCAGCCCGCTCATGCCGGGCAGGCGCACATCGCTGACGACGATGCCGGGAAAATCCGGCGCCAGCACCTTGTAGGCCAGCTCGGCCGAGTGAAAGGCCTGCACGTCCAGGCCGGCCAGTTGCAGCGCCTGTTCGCTGCCTTCGCGCACGGTCGGGTCATCTTCCACCAGCAAGACCTTCAAACCTTCAAACATGTTTCTCCTCCTGCGTTGCCATCTGTAGTTCGATGGTAAATATGGCGCCGCCGCCCGGGGCATTGCTTGCGCGTAGCACGCCGCCGAACTGGCGCGTGATCTGTTCCGAAATGGCCAGTCCCAGCCCCAGCCCCAGGCCCTGCGGCTTGGTGGTAAAGAAGGGCTCGAACAGGCGCTCGAGCACCTCGTCGGCCAGCCCCGGCCCGGTGTCGGCCACATGGATCAGCACCAGGCCATCGCGCGCTTCGACTTCCACCCGCAGGCTGCGCACCTCGCTGCCGTTCATGGCGTCGAGCGCATTGGCGTACAGGTTGACCAGCACCTGTTCGAGCCGGTTGCTTTCGCACATGGCAAAGATATCATCGGGCGGCAGGTGCAGGGTAAAGCGCACGTTTTCCACCTGCAGTCGCCGTTCGACCAGGAATAGCGCATTGCTGATGGCCGTCGGAATCGAGACCGACGTCAGGCTGGTGGTGGACTTGCGCGCAAACACTTTCAACTGGCCGGTAATGGCGCCCATGCGCGCGGCAATATCGGAAATCTTGCCCAGGTTGCGCCGCGCATCATCAAGCCGCCCGCGTTCAAGCAAAATCACGGCATTGTCGGACATGGTGCGCAGCGCCGTCAGCGGCTGATTCAGCTCGTGGGTAATGCTGGCCGACATCTGGCCCAGCACGGCCATCTTGCCAGCCTGGAACAGCTCGTTTTGCGTGATATGCAGTTTTTGCTCGGCCTTGCTGCGCACTTCGATTTCCTGGCTCAGGCTTTGCGTCATGGCGTTCAGTTCGGAGGTGCGTTCCTCGACCATGGTTTCCAGGTTGTCATACGCATGCTGCAGGTCGACCCGCGCGCGCAGTTTTTGCGCCACGGCGGCGCGGCGCTGGCGCAGGTAGAAAAACAGCAGCATGAAAAAGCCCAGCAGCACGCAGGAAAATGCTGCCGCCGAACGCGCGCTGGCCCTGGCCTGGCTGATATCGGACAGATAGATAAAGGTCCAGCCGCGCGGCGATTTGAGTTTGATCTGCGTCATCACGCTGGAGGTGATTTTTTGCGGTGCGTCAAAGCGTTCCTGCTCGCGCACGCTGATCACGCGCGCGCCGTTGCCCCATTGCCGGTCCGACAAAAACGGTATCGGTGCCAGCTCCTTGGAATAATACTGGCGCGTGCGGTTGAGCAGCGCCAGCACATCGGGCGCCAGCGGCGCCAGCGTCTTGTATTTCCAGTCCGGCATCGAGCTCAGAAAGATCACGCCGTGCTCGTCGGCCAGCATCACTTTGTCGGCGCCTTGCACCCAGCGTTTCTCAAGGCTTTCCAGGTTGACCTTGACGGTGGCCAGGCCCAGCATGCGCCCGTTCTGGTAGATGCCGTGCGCAAAAAAGTAGCCGGGCTCGAGCCGCGTGGTGCCCACTCCGTAAAAGCGCCCCGGCGTGCCGCGCAGCGCATCCTGCGCATACGGGCGAAAGGCGATATTGTCGCCAATAAAACTGTCGGGCTGGCGCCAGTTGCTGGCTGCGCGCGTGTTGCCGTCGAGGTTGCTGATAAAGATGGTCGAGGACTTGGCCTGGTCGTTCATCTGCTCCAGGTAGTGGTTGACGGCATCGATCAGCTGCGGATCTTCCGGCTGCTGCAGCAGCCGGATCACGTCGCGATTGAGTTCCAGCGTCTTGGGCAGGAAATCGTATTTTTCCAGCGCATTTTCCAGGCTGCTGACATACACCTCCAGCCGCTGCGCGCCGCTGGCCTGCAACTTGCCGATGGCCAGGCGCTCGGTCCAGAAATACACCTGCCAGACAATCGCCACGCAGGCCAGCAGCACCACGCCCCAGGCCAGTAGCTTGTGATTCGACGGTTGTTCCATGCGCTGGCGCCAGTAAAGAGGGGAGTTGTTGCTATCCATAATGTGGTCCGACTGCAAGGGCCACAGTATCGCATTTTGCCAGCCCTGGAAATTAAAAAGCCGCCGGAGTGTTCCGGCGGCCTGCAAGATGATGTCTTTAACCTGTCTGCTTTATCGACGTCATCAGAAGGTGTGGCGCATGCCCAGGTTAAAGCCGGAGTTGCCGGTACCGTCATCGGTGGCATTGCCCACCACAAACGCTGCGCCATTCTTGTTGCTGATATGGCCGTAAGCGGTGTACAGATCGGTGCGCTTGGACAGCGCGTAGAACGCACCGATGGCCCATTGCTGCGCGTCACGATTGAGGGCGCTCTTGTCGTTGTGGCGGATATACGAGGCCACCAGCTTGGTGGCGCCAAACGGCGCCGTCAGGCCCAGCAGCACATCGTTGCTTTTGGTATTGGTCAGCGTGCGGTTGTCGGCATAGGCCAGGTGGCCTTGCAGCATGCCAAAGTCGTAGCGCGTGGCCAGCAGCGTGTTGCGCGTGTCGGCGGTGCCGGTGACGTTTTCCTTGCGGTGATGCGTCAGCGTCACGTTGAGCGGGCCGTCGATATAGTGCACGGCGCCGCCCAGGCTGCGGTTTTTCTTGTTGTCATCGGCCACTTCGCCAAAGCCGTAGGCCACATCGGCCGTCAGCTTGTTCCAGCTCGGCGTCGAGTACTGCACCATGTTGTCGACGCGGTAACCGGTCGTTGCCATGACGTTCGAGGCGGTACCGGCCAGGCCGATCACGAACGGGTCGGCCACGTCGCGCAGGGCCAGGTAGTACGGCGAATACTGGCGGCCCAGCGTGATGGCACCGGCGCTGCCGGTCAGGCCCACATACGCCTGGCGGCCGAACAGCCGGCCGCCCTGGCCGGAAGTACCCGTATCGATATTGAAACCGCTTTCCAGCACAAAGGTAGCGGCCAGGCCGCCGCCCAGGTCTTCCTTGCCCTTGAAGCCCAGGCGCGAACCGGAAGCGACGCCGGAAGCGACGCGGCTCAGGCGATCGCCATTGGCGTCTTTGTCAAACACCAGGCCCGCGTCAGCCACGCCATACACGGTGACAGTCGATTGGGCCATCGCGCCTTGTGTTGCAGCGCCCAGCGCCAGCACGGTCAACAGGATTTTTTTCATGAAAATCTCTCTCTTGTTTGTTGGGGTTAATAATTGATCACACTATTGAACTACTTGTTACTACACATCGAGACCAAAGAAATGGCCCGCTTGTGGCGGGCCATGGTGTTTAAGCCTTGTTAGCGTGATCAGCTTCGCCCCAATGGCTTTCCGTATTCATGTTCGCTGCATTGGCTGCAGCTGCTTCTTCTTCGGTGGCCAGGCCACCTTCCCACTTGGCCACCACGGCCGTGGCAACCGCATTGCCCACGGCGTTCGTTGCCGAGCGGCCCATGTCGAGGAACTGGTCCACGCCCATCAGCAGCAGCAGGCCGGCTTCAGGGATGTTGAACTGGTTCAGGGTGGCGGCAATCACCACCAGCGAGGCGCGTGGCACGCCGGCAATCCCTTTCGAGGTCAGCATCAGCAACAGCAGCATGGTGATCTGGGTGCCGATCGACAGGTCGATGCCATAAGCCTGGGCAATGAACAGCACGGCAAAGGTGCAGTACATCATCGAGCCGTCGAGGTTGAACGAGTAGCCCAGTGGCATCACGAAGCTCGAGATTTTGCGGTCCACGCCGAACTGGTCAAGCGCGGTCAGCAGTTTTGGATAAGCCGCTTCCGAGCTCGCAGTTGAGAACGCCAGCAGGAACGGTTCGCGGATCAGGCCGACCAGCTTGAAGATGCGCGGGCCGATCACCACCAGGCCGGCGCCGATCAGCAGCGCCCACAGGCAGATCAGGCCGACGTAGAAGCCGCCCATGAATTTGGCAAACGTGACCAGCACGCCCAGGCCGTGGGTAGTGACAACCGAGGCGATGGCGGCAAATACGGCCAGCGGGGCCAGGTTCATGATGGTGCCGGTAATGCGCAGCATGACTTGCGCCAGCTGGTCGATCACGTTGGTGAGCGCCTTGCCCGACTCGCCCAGGCCGGCCAGTGCGCCGCCAAAGAAGATCGAGAACACCAGCACTTGCAGGATTTCATTGTTGGCCATCGCCTCGATCGGCGACTTCGGTACCAGATGGGTAAAGAAGTCCTTCATGGTGAAGGCGGCCGTTTTCAGATTGGTCGAGGCATGCACGTCCGGCAGCGGCAGGCCCAGGTTGGTACCGAGCTGCATGATGTTCGACAGGATCATGCCCAGCGCCAGCGATACCAGCGAAGCCACCAGGAACCAGCACATGGCTTTCAGGCCGATGCGCCCGGCCGTCTTGCCATCGCCCATGTGGGCGATGCCGACCGTCAGCGTGGAAAACACCAGCAGCGCAATGATCATCTTGATCAGGCGCAGGAAGACGTCGGTGATGATGGAAATATTGCCCGAGATTTTCTTGGTCATTTCCGCATCGGGAAACGCGGTATGACAACCGTAGCCCACCAGAATGCCAAGGATCATGGCAACCAGGATATACAGGGTTAATGGCCGTTTCTTTTTCATTGCTACTCCTCCAGGAAAAGCGCCGCTTGAGCGGATTATTAATTGCGAGCAACTACTTAAGCTTGGAGAAAGTATTGCCTATTAACAAGCTCTTGCATGCCAGCGTTTTTGTGCTGCAGTCTTTACTTAGCAAAGGATATGCCTGAAACAGGCGGTAGGTAAAAAACTTGGTAACTATATGATTTTTCTGCCATTTTCTGTTGTGCGCCAGCCGCAGGCGCAGCATTTTGCGCGAAATCTTGGACGATGCACGACATGGCTGTATGAGTTTTCATACAGGGCCGGGCGCCTTAAAAAGCAAGATTGTCAGGACAATAAAAAAGGCCCTTCTTGCGAAGGGCCCCGGTGTACCACAAGTGGTTCAGGTGTTTAGAACTTGACGTTGGCCGTTACGCTGAACGAACGTGGCTGGCCTGGCGTGTAGCGGTAGCCGCTCTTGTTGATGGCCGCAACATACGTCTTGTCGGCCAGGTTGTAGGCGTTCAGCTGCAGGTCCAGGTTCTTGTTGACCGAATAGCTGGCCATGGCGTCCATGACCCAGTACGAATCGATCTTGGCCGGGGTGCCATAGGCGCCGTCGGTGCCGCGCAGCATTTCGCCGACGTAACGTGCGCCGCCGCCGATTTTCAGGCCGAAGGGCAGGGTGTACGAAGTCCAGCTGGTGAAGGTGTTTTTCGGCGTGTAGGACAGGTTGTTGACGCCGCTGGCGGTGACCACGCGACCCGATTCCACGCTGGTGTTCATGCGGGCATAGCCGGCGCTGACCAGCCAGTTGTGCATGACTTCACCGACCACGCCCAGTTCCAGGCCTTGCACGCGCTTCTTGCCGGTCTGGTAGTAGATGGTCGAGATGACAGGGTCCTGTTCAACTTCGTTTTTCACTTCGGTCTGGTACACGGCGGCCGTCAGCGACAGTTTCTGTTTCAGGAAGTCCCACTTGGTGCCGATTTCCTTGGTGGTTGTTTCCTGTGGATCGTAGCTCAGGTTCTGCGCGCTGCTCGCTGCCGTGCTCAGCGTGAAGTTGGTGCCTGGCGGCGCTTTCGAGGTCGAGTACAGCGCATAGACGCTGCTGTCCGGCGTCGGTTTGTACAGGGCTGAAATCTTGCCGTTATAAACCGTATCGCTGAGCGAGAGGCTGGTGCCCAGTGGCGTGCCGACAGGAATCAGCTGAGGCGCAGGCGCCGTGACGGCCGTTTGCAGCGTAATGGCGTTGTACTTGGTGCTGAAATGGTCGGCACGCACGCCGCCGCTGATCTGCCACTGGTCGTTGAATTTGACCGTATCGAACAGGTAGGCGCTTTGCGTGTCGATCGCACCGTCGGTGGTGGCGCCGCTGCGTACCGGCTTGAAGACGGTGGTGCTTTCATGCGGGTTCGGGTTGTACAGGTTGGCCAGTGGAATGGTACGGGTCGCAGCAGCAACAGTCGACGCGCCCAGGCTGGCGGCAACGTAGCTGTAGTTGGTCTGTTTCTCTGACGTAAATTCCACGCCGCCCACCAGCGAGTGGCTGATGGCGCCGGTGTTGAGCTGCGCTGTAATCGTGCTCTGGTTGGTCAGGACCGTGTTTTTCTGGTCCTTGATGGTGCGGTTCGAGCGCGCCAGCAGCCAGGTCGACGGATTGGACGGCACAGCGCCCAGGGCCGCGTTGTTGGTCACCAGGTTGGCAGCCGAGCCCATGAAAGCCGACAGCAGGTAATCCTGCTTGGTCTTGCCATAGCGGGTGATGTTCTGCAGCTTCACGTTCGGCGAGAAATCATGATCGACCTTGACGGTCACCATGTCGGCCTTGACCTTGTCATAGTCCGATGCCAGGCCGTAGAAGTTTTTCGGATCGACTTTCGGCGCCGAATTGATATAGGTGCGCACCGGATTGGTGGCGGTGGCGGTGGCCGGATTGTCCGGGCCGACGTAGCCAGGCAGGCCGATGGTCGGCACGCCGCCGTCGGGCACGTTGTCCTGGTCCACGTGCAGGAAGCTGGCCGTGACGCGCGTTGGCTTGCCCAGGCCGAAGGTGACCGACGGGGCGATCGCCCAGCGCTCGTTCTTGACTTCATCGCGCGCGGCATTGCCGCTGTCCTGTTTCAGCAGGTTCAGGCGGAAGGCGGTGCCGCTGTCGGCGTCGATCACGCGGTTCCAGTCGGCGGTGGCACGTTTTTGCTTGCCGCTGCCAACGGTGATCAGCGAATTGAACGCATTTTCCAGTTGTGGCGTCTTGGACACCAGGTTGATCGAGCCGGTTGGCGAACCACGGCCGCTGTCGGTGCCGGCCGGGCCTTTCAGCACGTCGATCTGTTCGATATTGAACACGTCGCGCGAGATCGAGCCGATGTCGCGCACGCCATCGACATAGATGCTGCTCGATGCATCGAAGCCGCGCATATACACCGCGTCGCCGGTATTGGTGTTGCCGTTTTCACCGAGGAAGAAGGTGCCCACGCCCGGGGTGTTGCGCAGTGCATCGGTCAGCGTCAGCGCGCCTTGTTGTTCGATCAGTTCTTTTTTGATGACAACGATGGTTTGCGGCGTATTGACCAGCGCTTCGGTGTACTTCGGCGACGAGGCCTTGTCGGCCTTGAAGTCGTTTTCCTGGGTGCCGATTACTTTGACTTCGTTCAGCGTCTGCTGCGATGCGTTCTGGCCTGCGGCTTGCGCGGCGACGGGCAGCAGCATCACGGCCAGGGCGGCGCCGACGTGCTGGTTGAAACGGGATGGGGCGTGTTTGCGGCTCTTGATTGCCATCTTGCTCTCTCGGTATGGTCAGGGAAGGTGTTCCTGGCTGGCGCGGCAGCAAGGCTTGCTGCCGGTCGTCGGTCTGGATACGAACTGTATGCCATTGTAATAATTGGTGGGATTTACGTAAATGAGAATCGTTATCAGTCTTGTTTAGAGTCGCATTTATGCAGCGTTTACGCAACGTTCCAATGTCTTATAAAAAAACGCTGTTACGACCACTTGCCTTGCGTGCCATTTGCGCCGCGCGCAGGCATCGGCGTGCCGGAGTATGATGAAACACCACGATTTCCTGCGAGCTTGCATGCTGCATACGCCTGACACTTTTCTGCCCCTGATCGACGCGCCCGTACCGCCGCCGGCGCCGGCCGATACCTCGACCTTTGTGTTTCACCGCGGCCGCCTGCTGCTGCATACGCCCACCTTCAAGCTGGCCACGGCCGATGAACTGGCCGCGCTGGGGCTGGACCTGACGCCGGCGCAACCGGTCGGATCATGGAGTGGCTGCTATTACCAGACCGTGGCCGTCGACGACGAAGCCGTGCTGCAAGGGCAGCACGCCACGCTGGCCTGGCAAAGCCTGCGCTCGCTGTTCAATGTGGTCGACGATGCCTTCCTGGGCCTGGCCAGCCGCGCCGCGCAACTGGCTGAATGGGCGCGCACGCACCGTTATTGCGGCGTGTGCGCCGGCGCCATGGTGCGCCAGCCGGGTGAGCGCTGCTTCAAGTGCATGGCCTGCGGCATGATGGCGTATCCGCGCATCTCGCCGGCCATGATGGTACTGATACGCAAGGGTGAACAGGTGCTGCTGGCGCTGCACAAGCATTCGCCGTCGCAGCGCTACAGCCCGCTGGCCGGCTTCCTCGAAGCGGGCGAATCGGTAGAGGAAGCCATCCACCGCGAAGTGATGGAAGAGGTGGGCTTGCGCGTGCACAATCTGCAGTATTTCATGAGCCAGTCGTGGCCGTTCCCCCATTCGCTGATGCTGGCCTTTACCGCCGATTATCTCGATGGCGAGATACGGCTCGATGAAAATGAAATTGCCGAAGCGCGCTGGTTCGGGCCCGGCGACGCGTGGCCGGAGCCGACCTCCAGCGTGTCGATTTCGGCCTTGCTGGTGCAGGCGCACCGGCCGCCTGGCGTCTGATCAAAAGCAGGGCAAGCCGGGCAGTTGCGAGAGATTTCTATATACTGTCGGCAATTAAAAATTTTAGGATAAGTAGCATGTCTCAAGAAGAATTTACCGAGAACGACTGGCGCCGCCTGATCGCCAGCATCGGCGAAGACCCGCAGCGTCCCGGCCTGCTGGAAACCCCGGCGCGCGTGGCGAAAGCCTGGAAACACTGGACCTCGGGCTACGGCCAGGACCCGATTACGCTGCTCAAGGCGTTCGAGGACGGCGCCGAGCAATACAACGAGCTGATCGTGGTACGCGGCATTCCCGTCTACAGCCATTGCGAACATCACCTGGCGCCGTTTTTCGGCAAGGCCACCATCGGCTATGTGCCCAATGGCAAAATCGTTGGCCTGTCCAAGCTGACGCGCCTGGTCGATTGCTTCTCCAAGCGCCTGCAGGTGCAGGAACGCATGACCATGCAGATCGCCAACGCGCTGATGGAAGTGCTGGAACCAAAGTCGGTTGGCGTGGTCGTACGCTGCCGTCACCTGTGCATGGAAAGCCGCGGCATCCGCACGCCGGGCGAAGAAACCATCACCTCGGCCATGCTGGGCCAGATGCAAACCAATCTGGGCATGCGCACCGAATTTCTGGCGCTGGCGCGCGAGAGTTAATACCGGTATTCGCTCACCAGATGCTTGGTGAAGTTGTACTTGCTGCCACCGTCAAGCAGATCAATCAGGCGCTTTGGTGCGCTGGCTGACATGAAGGCGTCGGCCGCGCCGTCGGTGCTGCGAAACTTCATGCCCGGACTCAGTATCTGGCCGGCGCCGATCTTCAGGTGCTGGAAGCTCTTGGTTTTCTCATTGTTCAAAATGAAATGCAGTTCCTGGCGAAACGTCAGGAACGGTATCTTCAGCCACCATCCCTCATCCGTACCATAGTTCGTCACGCTGGAAAAATGCGTATTCTTGTCCGTCAGAGTCGGCTTGCCCAGCCGGTCGTTGATGCGTTTGATGGCGTCGTTCTTGTTCATGGCGTTCTCTTGTGTGCTGCAGCAAAGCAAACGCGCATTCTGACACAATTTTCGGCTACCCAAAATTGCCGGATGATCATGTTTGTTGTTGCTGCATTCTATGCAACTATTTAACAACACCTGAAAAAAATTCATTGCCCAAAGGCATTGTAAATGGCCTTCAATCAAGCGTATGCTGAAAGCGTCCGTACCGCGCCGACAGAGCGCCGGCGCCGCCGCATGGCCTGCTTTGCAGCAGCCTTGCGCGCTATCCATGCCACTGCAAAATACGATAAGAGTTGGAGACAAGCATGAGTAAAATGACGTTCAAGCAGAAGTTATGGATCCCCCTGATTTGCAGCCTGCTGTGCATCACGGCCATCTTTATCGTCAACGCGGTCGAGGTGCGCAAGATCCGCATCGACGAGCGCAGCGCCGATATCGCCAACGCCGCCGACCTGGGCCTGGGCGCCGTCAAGATGCTGGGCGAGCAGGCCGCCAGCGGCGCGCTCACCACGGCCGAAGCGCAAAAGCGCGCGCTTGATGTGATCCGCAGCATGCGTTTTGGCGAAACCGGCTACCTGGCCGTCATCAATTCGGACGCGGTGGTGGTGATGAACCCGGCCGCGCCCAAGACCGACGGCAAGAACATGACCGACTTCAAGGACGCCAACGGCGTCTATCTCTACCGCGATATCGTGGCCGTGGGCAAGAGCGAAACCGGCAAGGGTTTTGTGCGCTACGCGTTTCCGCGCCCGGGCCAGCAGCAGCCTGAACCGAAGCTCTCGCGCGTGGCCGCCTACAAGCCATGGAACTGGAATATCGTGGTGGGTGTGTATATGGACGACATCGACGCCGCCTTCCGCCAGTCGCTGTTAGCGTCGCTGGGCCTGCTGGTGCTGGTCGGCCTGCTGCTGGCCGGCGTGGTCACCATGATCAACCGCAGCCTGCGCCGTGCGCTGGGCGGCGACCCCGAATATGCAGCTGGCGTGGCCGAAAAAATTGCCGGCAATGACCTGAGCGTGGCAATCCATACGCATGCCAAAGACCAGCACAGCGTGCTGTTTGCCATGAAAACCATGCAGCACAACCTGGCTTCGGCGATTACCGAAATCCGCCATAGCGCCGAGACGATCGCCACCGCATCGAGCGAAATTGCCAGCGGCAATATGGATCTGTCGGCGCGTACTGAAATGCAGGCCAGCTCGCTCGAAGAAACGGCTGCATCGATGGAAGAGCTGACCTCGACTGTGACGCAGAACGCCGGCCACGCGGTGCAGGCCAACGAGCTGGCGCAATCGGCCTCGACCGTGGCGCGCCAGGGCGGTGCGGTGGTCTCGCAGGTGATCGGCACCATGGACACCATCAACGCGTCGTCGCGCAAGATCGTCGATATTATCGGCGTGATTGATGGCATTGCCTTCCAGACCAATATCCTGGCGCTGAACGCAGCGGTCGAGGCGGCGCGCGCCGGCGAACAGGGTCGCGGCTTTGCCGTGGTGGCCACCGAAGTGCGCAACCTGGCGCAGCGCTCGGCTGGCGCGGCCAAGGAAATCAAGGCGTTGATCGGCGCCTCGGTCGACAGCATTGCGGCCGGCAGCACGCTGGTCGCGCAAGCGGGCACGACGATGGATCAGGTGGTGGCCAGTGTCTCGCGCGTAACCGACATCATGGCCGATATCGCCGCCGCCTCGCATGAGCAAAGCACCGGCATCGGTCACGTGAACCAGGCCATTACGGAAATGGATACGGTCACGCAGCAGAATGCGGCGCTGGTCGAACAGGCGGCGGCGGCCGCCGGCAGCATGCAGGAGCAGGCCGCGGTGCTGGCACAACTGGTATCGCGCTTCAAATTGTCGGCCCAGGATGCGGCAGCGCCCCTGCGTGTGGTGGCAAGCAGTGCGCCGGCGCTGCGGCCTGCCGTCAAGCGGAGCCTGCGCAGCGTAGCGGTTGGTTGAGAATTATTGCGCCGGTGCCGGCCTGGCAGCCGCTGCCGGCGTAAATTCCAGCTTGTCGTCCAGTACTTCGATCTTGCCCACCGCTTGGCCCAGATCGGCTTTCGGATCGTTTTCCATTTCGGTCAGGTTGTTGCAGGCATTGGTATCGGCCTGCCACAACTGATCGTCCATGCGGATATTGAAGATACCGCCGCCGGCTGAATACAGCTCGACCGTGATATCGGCCGGCGCATCGAGCGACAGCGTATGCAGGCGCTGGCAGTCGGGCAGGTTGGTGACCATCAGCTGCACTTCCACCGTATCTTGCCAAAAGTAATTTTGCTGGCGGCGCACCGTCAGCGAATGGTCCTGGCCATCGATCATGAAAATGGCGAAGTCTTTGACGCAGCCAGACAGCAGCAGGCATAGCGAGACGATCAGGATTTTGCGCATGGTCGGCTTTCGTTGGGTTCAAAGGCGCAGCTGGCCAGCAGCCGTCTTGTTTTCCGCATACGTGGCATTATATCCATGCACACCAGTTGCGGCGCGAATAACTCTTTCGTGTAAGCAACTGCCATCCCGCATAGTTTAGAAAGAGCGCCATGATCGATCTGTATTACTGGACCACGCCCAACGGGCACAAGGTGACGATGTTCCTGGAAGAAGCCGGCATCGACTACAACATTATTCCTGTGCGCATCGGCGAGGGCGACCAGTTCAAGCCTGAGTTCCTGGCCATTGCGCCCAATAACCGCATTCCCGCCATTGTCGACCAGGCGCCTGCCGACGGCGGCGCGCCGCTGCCGCTGTTCGAGTCGGGCGCCATCCTGCAATACCTGGCGGAAAAAACCGGCCAGTTCCTGCCATCGGACGCGCGCGAACGCGCCGAAGTGATGCAGTGGCTGTTCTGGCAGATGGGCGGCCTGGGCCCCATGGCCGGCCAGAACCACCATTTCGTGCAATACGCGCCCGAGCAGATCGAGTACGCGATCAACCGCTACGTGAATGAAACGAACCGCCTGTATGGCGTGCTCAACAAGCGCCTGGCCGACCGCGCCTATGTAGCTGGCGAGCACTACACCATTGCCGATATGGCGATCTACCCGTGGATCGCGCCGCACGCGCGCCAACGCCAGAACCTGGCCGACTTCCCGCACCTGGCGCGCTGGTTTGCCGACATTGCCGCCCGCCCGGCCACCGTGCGTGCCTACGCCCGCGCCGCCGAAGTCAATACCCAACCCACCGTCAGCGGCGACGCCAAAAACGTGCTGTTCGGCCAGACCGCCAAATCGCTCGGTTGATTCCCTGCGCCGTGGTTCGACTTGCCTGGCTCAATTGCCCTGATACGTCGAGTCGCGTAGGTCGGATTAGCTGCGCCACAGGCGCAGCGTAATCCGACAATTGCCATCTTCAATTGCCCCGATAAGTGGAAAATCCGAAAGGACTGAGCAGCAGCGGAATATGGTAATGCTGTTCGGTCTTTTCCACATGGAACTGCACCGGTATCTCCGGGAAGAAGGTCTCCTGTTTCAGCCGCGCATAGTGTTCGCCCGTCTTGAACACGATGCGGTAGTCGCCCGCCTGCATGGTCTTGTCGGCCGGATACATTTCCGTAATGCGCCCCTGCGCGTTGGTCACGCCGCTGGCCAGTTGCTGCCAGCCATCCTCCGATTGTTGTTCCAGCGTGACCGTCACGCCAGCGGTAGGCTGGCCGGTTTGCAGGTCGAGAATATGCACGCTCAGCGGGTTGGCCGCCAGCGCGCTGCCGGCCAGGGCGGCCAGGGAAATGGCCAGGGTCAGTTGTCGCAAGGTTTTCATGGGTATCCTTTAATTATGGGTTAACGGTATCGAGGTCAGGCAGTGCGGCAATTGCTGCCATGGCGCAGGCGCGGTCGGGCAGGGCGCCGCCGCCACCGGCCACGCCGATGGCACCGACCACTTGTCCATGCGCCTTCAACTGCAGGCCGCCGCCGAGCAGCAGCAGTTCTGGCATGCTGGCCAGGTTCTGCATGTCGGGGTTGTTGCGCGCCGCATTGGCCAGCGCCCAGGTGTCGCTTTTGGTCGACAGCGCCGTATAGGCCTTGCGCCGGCTCGCTTCGGTGTTGTGCGGGCCGACGCTGTCGGCGCGCTGCACGCTGACGATATTGCCGCCGCGGTCCAGCACGGTGACCACGATCTGCCGTCCCTGCGCCTGGCAGGCAGCCAGCGCCGCATCGCCAAGCTTGCGCGCAGCAGCGGAAGAAATATCGGCCGCGCCCAGCAACTGTGCGTGCGCCGTTGATGCAGCCAGCACAATGCTGGCCAATAACAGTGGTTTCATAAGGCATCCTTCAAACAGATGGCGCCATTATGTGCAGGCGTGCCCGACAGGAAGATGACCGGTACATGACGTCTTTATCATCTGCCAGCGCGCGGCGCGGGCGTAAAATGGCCGCAATTTCCTCAAGAAAGCCGCCATGCGCATCCTGGTCATAGAAGACGAACCGAAGACGGGCGACTACCTGCTGCGCGGTCTGGCCGAGTCCGGCTTTGCGGTCAGCCTGGCGCGCAACGGCCGCGACGGCCTGCACATGGCTACCACCGAAGCGCCCGACCTGATCGTGCTCGACGTGATGTTGCCGGTGATGGATGGCTGGCAGGTGCTGCGCGCGCTGCGTCAGCAGGCGGCCGGGGCCGACGTACCGGTGCTGTTCCTGACCGCGCGCGACGAAGTGCAGGACCGCGTCAAGGGCCTGGAGCTGGGCGCCGACGACTATCTGGTCAAGCCGTTTGCGTTTGCCGAACTGGTGGCGCGCATCCGCACCCTGCTGCGGCGCGGGCCGCCGCGCGAGGACGAATTCATCCGCATCGGCGATATGGAAATCGATGTCATGAAGCGCAAGGTCAGCCGGCGCGGCCAGCGCATTGCACTGACGGCCAAGGAGTTCGGCCTGCTGCATCTGCTGGCGCGCCGCCAGGGCGAAGTGCTGTCGCGCCAGACGATTGCCTCGCAGGTGTGGGACATCAATTTCGAGACCGACACCAATGTGATCGACGCGGCCATCCGCCGCCTGCGCAGTAAACTTGACGACCCGTTCGAGCCCAAGCTGATCCATACGCTGCGCGGCATGGGCTATGTCTGCGAACTGCGTGCGCCATGAGCAAGTCCAGCCATTCGCTGACGCTGCGCGTCACGCTGGTGTTCGTGCTGATCGTGGTGCTGCTGTCGGCCGGGTTGGGCGTCTATCTGTATCGCTCGTTCGTGATGGAAATCGAGCGGCGCGACGACATTTTGCTGTTGGGGAAAATGCGTCAGATCCAGCAGTTGCTGGGCAATGCCGGTACGCTCGATATTATCCGCGAGCGGCCGCAGTATTTCCGCGACACCATGAGCGGCCAGGAAAATTCGCTGGTACGCATCGTGCGCGCCGACGGCACGCGGTTGATCGACGTCAACCCGCACGATGAAAACCTGGTGCTGCCGCCGGCGGCAGCACCGGATGCACCGTTGACGGCGCGCGATATCGTCAGCTGGACCAGCCGTGACGGTTACCCGGCGCGGCTGGTGGTGGCCAGCGCGCGCATCGGCCAGCCGGCGCAGATGGCCGATATTTCCGTGGCGCGCGTGTATGGCGACCGCAGCGCCATGTTTGCCGCCTACCGCTGGCAGATCGTTATTGCCGTGGCCGTCAGCGCCGTGCTGGCGGCCCTGCTGGCTGCGCTGATGTTGCGGCGCGGCCTGCGTCCGCTGCACAGCATTGCCGCGCATGCGGCGCTGGTGCGCCCGGGCAAGCTGGAGCAGCAGCTTGACGCGCGCGGCGCGCCGACCGAACTGCTGCCGCTGATCGGCGCCTTGAACGCCATGCTGGCGCGTCTGCAGGAGGGCTATGCGCGCCTGTCGCAATTCTCGGCCGACCTGGCGCACGAGTTCCGCACGCCGGTCACCAATCTGCTCGGGCAAAGCCAGGTGATGCTGGCGCGCCCGCGCAGCAGCGGCGAATACGAGCAGCTGGTGTCGTCGAACGTGGAAGAACTGGAACGCCTGTCGCGCATGATTGACAGCATGCTGTTCCTGGCGCGCGCACAGCATGAAGAGATGCTGCCGGACAAGCAGGCGCTGTCCATTGCCGAGGAATTTGCGCGGCTGGCTGATTTCTACGAAGGCCTGGCCGAGGAACGCCAGCTGGCGCTGGTGTGCCATGGCAGCGGCACGGTGCAGGCCGAGCCGCAACTGCTGCGCCGCGCGCTGGGCAATCTGCTGTCAAACGCGATACGCCACGCCACGCCCGGCAGCCGCATCGTGCTGCGCGCCGATCCTGGCACGGGCGGCGGCATGGCGCTCAGTGTGACCAATATCGGGCCAGCCATTGCCGCGCAGCATCTGCCGCACCTGTTCGAGCGCTTTTACCGCGCCGACCCCTCGCGCACCGATTCGGCCGCCTCCAGCGGCCTGGGCCTGGCAATCGTCAAAGCCATTATGGCGCTGCATGGGGGCGAGGCCAGCGTGGTGTCCGATGCGGGCGGCACCACGTTTGCGTTGCGGTTCCCGCGGTAGCCCCGGATGGTTGTGTTGCATCGTTTTTCGTAGGTCGGGTTAGCCGGCACGGCGTAACCCGACATGGTGTTGCTGCCGAAACGTCGGCTTACGCTACGCTAAGCCGACCTACGGCCGAGGCCGTGTCGCAATGGCGGAACTGACCCCGCGTTAGGCCATCTCCACCAAAAACTCATGCACATCGGTATGCGCAAGCTGGGCGCAGGCGGCGGAGAAATGCGGCAGTTGGCCCCAGACGCGCGGGTTGCCGACGATGTAGATGTAGTGCTGGGCGCGTGTCAGCGCCACGTTGAGCAGGTTCGGGGTGGCGGCTGCCCATTGCGCGGCGCCCATCGTGCTGTCGTCGGCGCCCAGCACCAGCATCACCACGCCTTGTTCCTTGCCCTGGAAGGTGTGCACGGTGCCGACCATCTTGCTGCACCACTGGCGCAGTTCGTGCGTGGTCGGTGACCTGCCGTAGCCGAGGCGGCGGTCCCAGTCCAGGTCCATGATGCGCGCGCGCAGTTCGTTGCGCATGGCCTTGAACGGCGTGATCAGATACAGGGCCGGCAGCTTGCCGTCGCGGCGGTACAGTTTGAGCAGCACTTCCAGCACGAACTCGACCTGCAGCGGCACCACCTGCTTGTAGCTGACGGGCGCGGCCACGTCGATCCAGCGGCTCGGGCCGCGCGTCAGGCCACGGCTGCCTGCCGGTGGCATACGTTCGGCCAGGCCATAGACCATCTTGTCTTCATAGGCAATCGCATTGGCCAGCGAGAACATCGGCTCGACGCAGCGGCGATGCACACGCAGTGGGCTGCCGATCCACAGCGGCTGGGTGCTGTGGGCGCCGACCAGCGCGCCGTGGCGGTTGGCCTGGTCGGCCAGGCTTTGCACCGATACGCCGGTCGGCGCATAGCGGCCGTCCTGGGTATGCGGCGACAGGTTCGACAGGAACTGCACCAGCCTGCCCGGCACCGTAAATACCGGCTCGATCTGCAGCGGATCGCCCACCACCACCGCGCGCCTGGCGCGCCACAGGCTGCCCACGGCCGACTGCGGCGGCGCCTGGCCGGCTTCGTCGATAAACAGCCAGCCCAACGACTCCGGCCCCATGCCCCGGAACTGGCGTGCAAACGAGGCAAAGGTGGTCGACACCACCGGCACCACCATGAACAGGCTCTGCCAGACCATCGGAATATGCGACTGGTCATAGGCGCGCTTGTTCTTCAGCAGCTTGGACACGGCCAGCAGGTTGCCGCCAAAGCCGGGGCCGCCCTTTTTGGCCACTTCGGCCAGCCATGCTTCATGCAGCGCCAGCGCCTTGGCAAACAGGCGCGAGCGCAGGCGCGCCAGCGCCGGTTCATGCCACAGGCCGTTGATCTGCAACTTTTCGCTGTCGAGTTCTTCGAGCGAATCGGGCGCCACCAGCGTGGTAAAGCGCAGGCGCGCGCGGCGCAGCATTTCGGTATTGTCTTCCCATTCGCGACTGCGCGACTGGGCAATCCTCAGCGCATCGTGCAGGCCGTTGCGGCCGCGCTCGCAGCGCGGCTCCAGTTCGCCCTTGAGCAGCAGCTTGACGGCGGAAATGTCGCGTGCCGTCTGGCGTTGCGCTTCGGCATTGGCCTGCACGGCCGCCTGGTAGGCGCGCGCCTTGGCGGTGCGAAACAGGCGCGCAAAAAAGCCCGGCTGCGTCAGGCCTACCAGGCGCTCGTCTTCCTGCAACGCTTTCTTGGCAGCCAGCAAAGTGTCCTGTTGCGTCAGCGCCTGTTCCAGCGCCTCGCTGCTCGCTTGCATTTCCTGTTCGGCCAGCGCCAGCGCCTCGACGCTGTTTTGCAGGAACTGTTCTTCGGTACAGGTCCCCACCGATTGCCACAGCGCTGCGTATTGCGCCTGCTCGGCCAGCGCCTTTTCCACCACATGTTCGGTTTCGCGGAACTCACG
This sequence comes from Janthinobacterium aquaticum, assembly GCF_009208565.1. Classification (GTDB taxonomy): domain Bacteria; phylum Pseudomonadota; class Gammaproteobacteria; order Burkholderiales; family Burkholderiaceae_D; genus Janthinobacterium. Next base: position 165,535 of record NZ_WFLK01000013.1, read on the forward strand.
CGCCGCCTGCGCAAAACTGATGCCCTGGTGGCTGGCCAGCCACTGGCGGATATTTTGCATATGCACCGTCTTGCGCGGCGTGGTCTTGTCCCAGTCGTCGTCGTAGAAATTGCTGATAAAGCGGTGGCGGTTGCGGCCGTTGCCGAGCGCGCAGGAAATCAAACCCCACGGCGCTTCTTCGTCGGTCAACTGGTGATTGGCGCCGTTGCCGTCGGCCGCCACGCGCCGCGCCACGCTTTCAAAATAGCGCGTGCGCGCCCATTCCTTGCCCAGCTGTTTGGGTTTGGGCAGGTCGGTCGAGATGTTTTCCACCGCCGCATTGTTGGACGACGTCACCACCATCTCGAAGCCGGTCAGCTCCGGGCGCAGACGGGCGATCGTGATCGGATCGCGCACGCCCTCGAAGGCGACCGCGACCTTGCCGATAAAGGCGTCGGCTGCGCGGTCCAGGCAGGCCAGCACGCTGGCGCGGCGCACGATATTGTCGGCAAACAGTTCGCGCAGCAAGGTGGTCTTGCCGGTACCTGGCGGGCCGTTGACGGAAAAGATGCCGCGCTCGGCCACGCCGGTGCGCGCACCGTTGATGGCGAACTGCTGCATCAGCGACAGTGCATAGCCGGAGTCTTCCAGCCAGTGGCCGCGCTGCATATTGGCCGGATTGAGCATGGCGGCCAGCGCGCTGCGTCCGGCCGGGCTGTACAGGTCGATACGCTCTTCCTGCGCCAGCGGCGTCAGGTAGGCGGCCAGCGTGGCGGGCACCTTGCCGCCACGCAAGGCGCGGATAATCTGTTCCAGGTCGTCCAGGTAGAAACTGTTGAGAATATCGATGGACGGCTCGACCGGGTCGCCAAAGTCGAGCGTGCGGTTGGCCTCGGGTGCATCGGCATCCTTTGGTGGGCGTTTTTTTCGCGTGCGTACTTCGAGCACGGCCAGCGGCTGCGCTGCCGACGGGTGGAAATTGGCCCAGTCGCGCAGCAGGTCGGCCAGCGCGGCGATTTCCATGCCCGACAGCGGCGTCGACGTATTGCCGGCTTCATCGCTGACCACCATCGGCGTGCGTGCGGCGGCAAAGTCGCGCAGGCTGTCCTGCAGCGCCAGCTGGCTGTCGGCAAAGGCGTCGAGGTTCAGGCCGCTCCAGGCCACGTCGCGCGGGCGGCCCAGCGCCCATGGCAGGGTCGATACCGACACCGGATCGAACAGCGGCTCGCCCAGCGCATTGAGATTGATGCGGGCAAAACAGGTGCGGCCGGCCAGTTCGGTCTTTTCCAGTTCGGCCATCGATTCGGGCGCGCCCGAGGCGGTGCAGACGCGGTTCACTTCCGATTTGTCGAACACGCCCAGGAACAGGCCGAAGCTGTCGATCTCGTAGCCGGACGGCACCTGCCAGTTCAGGAAGAACTGCGGCGGCAGGGCAGCCAGGTGTTCGCGCTGCAGCAGGCGCACGCTGGACTGGTCTTCCACGTCCGTAATCTGATTCAGGTCAAACGGGATAAAGAATTCGATCTTGTGCCAATACTCCAGGATAGCCAGGAGGCGCTGCTGTTCTGCCTGATTCATGATGACCAATAATTTGTAAAGCGAGCGGGGATTGTAAAGCGTATGCGGCCCGCGTGTTTTATGCGTTTGTGCCCGGGGGGTCTTTTCAGGGCAAAAAAGTCGAAAAAAAAGCCAGGCGGAAACTTCTGCCTGGCTTTCATTGTTTCAAGCGTAACGACTGCTTAAAATTCTTCCCACTCGCTTTCGGCTGGCTTGCTGCTGGCCGGCGCTGCTGCCGTTGCCGTTGCGGCCACTTTGCGCGCCGGACGCGCCAGCTTTGCCCTGGCTGGCGCTGATGTGACCAATGGCGCCAATGGCACGCTGCGTGCTGCCGGCCGGCTGCTGCGTACGGCGGCCAGCTTGGGTGCGGCCACCGCATGGCCGGTCTTGAAAAAGCCCACCACATGGGCCAGCTCGCCGGCCTGCTCCTGCATGCTTTGCGAGGCCGCCGCCGCTTCTTCCACCAGCGCCGCGTTTTGCTGGGTCACTTCATCCATCTGCGTAATGGCCAGGTTGATCTGCTCGATGCCGATCGTCTGTTCATGCGTGGCCGAAGTGATTTCACCCATGATGTCGGTCACGCGCACAATGCTGTCAACGATATCGCCCATGGTCTGGCCGGCGTCGTTGACCAGGCGCGAGCCGGTTTCCACGTTCGCCACCGAGGCGGCGATCAGTTCCTTGATTTCCTTGGCGGCCTGGCTCGAGCGGTGCGCCAGGTTGCGCACTTCCGACGCCACCACCGCAAAACCGCGACCCTGCTCGCCGGCGCGCGCCGCTTCCACGGCCGCGTTCAGGGCCAGGATATTGGTCTGGAAAGCAATGCCGTCAATCACGCCGATAATATCGACAATCTTGTTCGACGACGCATTGATGGTGCCCATGGTGTCGACCACCTGCGAGACGATATTGCCGCCGCGCACTGCCACTTCGGAGGCGTTTTGCGCCAGCACATTGGCCTGGCGCGCATTGTCGGCGTTCTGCTTGACGGTGGAGGTCAGTTCTTCCATGGCCGACGCAGTTTCTTCCAGCGAGCTGGCCTGCTCTTCGGTGCGCGACGACAGGTCGTGATTGCCCGAGGCAATTTCGCTCGACGCGGTAGCAATTGCATCGGTGCCGTGGCGCACTTGCGCCACGACGCCCAGCAGGCTGTCGTTCATGGCTTTGAGCGCACCGAGCAGGCGGCCGGTCTCATCGCTGGAGTCGACCACGATCTGCGACGACAGGTCGCCCGAGGCCACCGTTTCGGCCACCGCCACGGCCGCATTGATCGGATGGGTGATCGAGCGCGTAATGATCCAGGCAACAAAAGCGCCCAGCAGCACCGCCACCGAACCGAGTATCAGCATGAAATTGCGCGCGCTGTGGCTGACGGCTTCCGCATCCATGGCCGCCTGCGCCGCCTGTTCGCCTTCATAGGCCACCAGGCTGTCGAGCGCCTTGAGCACGCGGTTCAGGCTGGGCGCCGCTTCGCGGGTCAGGTAGCTGACGGCTTCTTCTGTCTGGCCCGCCTTGCGCAGCTCGACCACCTTGTTGTTCATCGGTGCGCCCGCTTTCAAGGCGGCGTCGAGTTCGCTCATCAAGGCCGCCTCGCGGTCGGTCGATACTTTCTGCTGCAGCGTTTCCTTGGCCGCACCATATTTTTTGCGCGCGTCGCCGATCTTGTCGAGCTGAGCCTGTACCTGCGCATCATCGGCAGCAACCACCACGCTGGTAATGGCCAGCGTAATGCTGCGCACGTTGTCACTCATGGTATTGGCCGCCGCCATCTTGACGTTTTTATCGGTCACGATGTCATGCGTGCGCTCGCTCAGTTTTGCCACGGAATACAGGCCGACCAGCAATACGGCCACCAGCAGGCCAAGGACGACAGCGAAGCCAATACCGAGCCGCGTGCCAATATTGAATTTTTTAAGGGACATGATTGCTTTCGTTTTTGCGGGAACGTGGAGGCCAGGCGCTACGTGTTATCACTTAGCGCGGCAAGGCTGCAATTGTTCCTCAAAAAAACACAGGGCAATACAAAAAAATGTATCAGATCAAAAAATAGTTAGAAAAAATGCAGTATTGAAACTGAGTTGTCGTGTGGAAACAACGAGAAAACGCTTAAGCGAACTCGTCGTTTTAGATATGCCGGCGCCTGCCATTGCAAGGGTGTGCAGAGGGCAGTCAGCCTGGCAACTGGCTCGGTATGCAAAACAGCAAATCGGTATCGCCAAGTTCGGCGCCAGCCTGCGACAGCAGGGTGCTGGCCTGGCCGCGATGGTGGGTCTGGTGATTAAAGAAATGCATCAGCAGGCTGAAGAAATGGCGCCGGTTCGGCCCCTTGCTGTTGCGGTAGTCGAGCAGGTGGTCAAGCTCGTCTTCGTTGATCGACGCCGCCCAGTCGACAATCACCTGATCGAGCCATAGCCGGTGCGCATGCATGGCGGCAAAGTCGTCAAACAGCGGCTCGGTCAGCGAGGCGGGCGGACGGATCGCGCGTACCGGGTCGAGCAAGGGGAAGCCGGCCGGGTGCGCGGCAAAGCGCTGCAGCCACAGGGTGTCACCGCACAGCAGGTGGTTCAGCGTGCCCAGCAGCGAGCCGAAAAAGGCGCCGCGTTCGCGCTGCAGCTCGCCAGGGGCGAGACCCGCTGCCGCCGCATACACCTTGGCGTTCATCCACTGGTTGTACTGTGCCATCAGGCAAATATGCGCGGTGCGGCTCATGGTTGGCTCCCGTCAGATCGATTTCAAAAAGGCCCGTATGCCGGCCAGCAGCATTTCAATCGCCATTGCCGTCAGGATCAGGCCCATCAGGCGCTCGAAGGCTGTCATCACACGTGGCCCCAGCGCGCGCTGCAGCCGCTCGGCGCTCAAAAACACCGCCAGCCAGACCATGGCCACGGCGCTCAAACCGGCAACGTGCGCAATCACTTCGTCGATTTCATGCGAGGAAAACAGCAGCACCGTGGCCAGTGCCGACGGGCCCGCCAAGGCGGGAATGGCCAGCGGCACGATAAATGGCTCGTCGGCCAGGTCGGCTTCCGCATTGCCGTTCGAGGGCTGTGGAAACACCATGCGCATGGCGATCAGAAACAGAATCACGCCGCCGCCGATGCGCAGCGCCACTTCCGACAATTGCATGGCTTTCAGGAAATGGCGGCCAAAAAACATAAAGACCAGCAAGATGCCAAAGGCAATCGCGCATTCGCGCACCACCACCTTCCAGCGGCGCGCCACCGGCACGCGTTTCAGGGCATTGACGAACAGCGACACGTTGCCAAATGGATCGGTGACAAGCAACAGCAGGATAAAGGTCTGGAAAAAATTCTGGGTCATGGCAAGGCTAAGATCGACAGCGCCGCAAGTAGGGTGTGCGCTATGGCGAGGCTCGCGATGATAACAAGCTCTGCAGTTATCTCCCATCATTACATAACAATATGATTGATAATGGTTGATTATTGCGATTTTATTATTTCTTCTCGGAAAAACATCATCCTGATGTGATAAAGCGTGATTTTTTTCAGCGATTTATTGATACGCGTAAATATTCCCTGTAACCTTGTAAGTCAGAAATAGCAATGCGTGGCCACCTTACTCTGTTGCCGCGCGACCTCCGAATCGAGTGGGCCGCCTTCCCCCTGCCGCCATCGCACTCCTTCCGATCCAACCAAGAATAAATGTTATGCCATGACCTGCGTGCGTCCTGTGGATGCGTGTTGCGCTGGTGTTTCACCAAGGAAAAATCATGTCCGCCAAAATTACCATCAAATTGCGCCTGATCGCCACCATGTGCGTGCTGGGCCTGCTCATTGCCGTGCTCGGCATCATGAGCATTATCGGCCTGAAGTCGGCCAACGGTGCCCTCAATGAGGTCTATACCAACCAGCTGGCCTCGACCCAGGCCATCGGCGAATCGCAGATCGCGCTGGGCCGCGCACGCTTTACCATGGACCGCGCCGTGCTGCATCCGGAATCGCCCGCCGGCAAGGAAGCACTGGGCAATGCCGAAAAGTTTATTGAAAAATCCGATACCGCCTGGAAGCGCTACCTGGCGCTGCCGCAAAGCGCCGACGAAAAAATCCTGTCCGACGAGATGGACAAGAAGCGCATCGACTACATCAACAATGGCCTGCTGCAGATCCTCAAAGCGCTGCGTGAAAACAAGGTAGCCGAGGCCGACCAACTGGTGATGGCGGGCGTGCTGCCGCTGTCGCGCACGCTGGAAGATTCGGTGGCCAAGCTGACCGCCTTCCAGGTCTCGGGTGCGGAAAAAATGTATGAAGACAGCCAGGCCAGCTACCAGACGCAATTTGCCGCCGCGATTGCCGGTCTGGTCATCGGTTTGCTGATTATTGTGGTGTCCACTGTATTGCTGTTGCGCGCCATCTTTACGCCGCTGGAGCAGGCGCTGCGCCACTTCGACGCGATTGCCGACGGCAACCTGGCCAACGATATCGTGATTGCCCGCCACGATGAAATGGGCGCCTTGCTGTCGGGTCTGCAGCAGATGCAGGAACGCCTGTCGACTACCGTGCGCGGCGTGCGCGACGGCAGTGGCGCGATTGCCACCGCCAGCAATGAAATTGCCTCGGGCAACCTGGACCTGTCGAGCCGTACCGAACAGCAGGCATCGAGCCTCGAAGAAACTGCGTCGTCGCTGGAAGAGCTGACCTCGACCGTCAAGCAGAACTCCGACAATGCGCGCCAGGCCAACCAGCTGGCCGTGTCGGCCTCGGACGTGGCCGTCAAGGGCGGTGCGCTGGTGCAGGAAGTGGTGGCCACCATGGGCACTATCAGCGAGTCGTCGAAAAAGATTGCCGACATTATCGGCGTGATCGATGGGATTGCCTTCCAGACCAATATCCTGGCGCTGAACGCAGCCGTGGAAGCGGCGCGCGCCGGCGAGCAGGGCCGTGGCTTCGCGGTGGTGGCCACCGAAGTGCGCAACCTGGCGCACCGCTCGGCTTCTGCCGCCAAGGACATCAAGCAGCTGATCGAAGCGTCGGTGCAGAACGTGGGCACCGGCAGCGACCTGGTAGCGCAGACCGGCACCACCATGGAAGAGATCGTGTCGAGCATCCGTCGCGTGACCGACATCATGGGTGAAATCAGCGCCGCCGGCCGCGAGCAGGAGCTTGGCATCGGCCAGATCAACCAGGCCGTCGCCGAGATGGACACCGTCACCCAGCAGAACGCCGCGCTGGTAGAAGAGGCGGCCGCCGCCTCCGAATCGATGCAGGAGCAAGCTGCCGCGCTGGCCGAAATGGTCAGCCGCTTCAAGCTTGACGCCAACCACAGCGCACCAACTGCTGCGCCCGTACTGCGCAAGCCGGCAGTGAAGGTTGTACCGGCAGCCCCGGCTGCAGTGAAACGCCCGTCGCTGCGCCTGGCTTCGACGCGCCCGGCAGCCGCTGCTGCAGCCCCGGCAGCTGCCGCCAGGCCGCGTCCGGCCAAGCCCGCCGCTGACAACAGCGGCGAGTGGGAAGAGTTCTAACTCAGGCCAGCTTCCCCGTGGCGCTGCTGCTCGGCCAGCAGCGCCGCTTCGGCCGCCGCCCTGGCGCGCTTCTCCTCTGCCAGGGCTTCCGCTTTCTCAAGTGCATCGTGGCGCGCCTGCAAGGCCGCCCGCGCCCGCACAAATACGATCTTGATCGCCGCCATCACCGGCACCGACAGGAAAATGCCCACCACGCCACCGAGCTGATCGCCAGCCAGCAGGCCGATAATCACCATCAGCGGGCTTACTTCCACGCCTTCGCTCATCAGGTAAGGATTGAGCACGTAATCCTGGAACAGGCGGTAGGCGGCAATAAAGCCGATCAGCCAGAACACATGTTCAAAGCCGCTGAAGCCGGCCACGATCACCGCAATTACGGCCGCCGCTAGCGGGCCGGCAAACGGAATAAATTCAAGCAAGGCCGCAGCGCCGGCCAGCAGCAGGCTGTACGGCACGCCCATCAAGGAGAACGCCACGCTGTAGGAGATAAAGGTGGCAATCGACAACAGCAGCAGCGCGCGCACATAGCGTGACAGCAGCACGTCGAGGTCCTCGATAATCGCGCCCCACAGTTTCCTGTTCGGACGGTTCAGCAGCGACAGCAAGCCGTCGCGCATGTCCGGGCCTTCCTTGATCAGCAGAAAGCTCAGCACCGGCACCAGCACCAGATAGATCAGATTGCTGGCCGCATGCATGACCGTCAGGCCCAGTTCCTTGGCCAGCGGCATTGCCTGGCCCGAGCCGCTGCTCAGCTGGGTCTGCAGGAACGACAGCAGGCGCGCACGCAGCGGCTCCATGAATTCCGGCAGCGGAATGCGTTCGGCAAAGTTATTGCCGTGCAGTAGCGTTGGCAGCTGCTCGCTCAGCTTGGTTGCTTCCTCTTCGATGCGTGCGCCAAAAATTGATCCCAATATGGCCACCAGCAAGATCACCACCAGGAATACGATCCCGATATTGACGGTGCGCGGCAGGCGCTTGGGGCCATATTTTTCCAGCAGGCCGATCAGGGGATAAACCAGATAGCTGAAAAACACCGCAAACACCACCACGATCAAGGTCGACGACACCTTGTAGATAATGAACAGCAAGAAAGCGACAAGAAACGCCGTCCACACCATCTTGGCGACGCGCAAATTAAATCCGAACATAAAAGTTTCCTTGGACAAAAGGTCGCCCGGGCTTGGCAAGGCTGGGGCAAAGAGGTGCGCAGGGCAGGGGTTGGGCAGAGCAGCACGGATGGGAAATCATACCGTAGAATGTCAAAATACCATGTTCATTTGCGTAGCGGTAACAGATGACGCTTCAGCTAGCCGCCAGCTCATAGCGGTTCTTGCCATTTTTCTTGGCCAGATACAACGATGCATCGGCGCGCCGGTAGCTGTGTGCCAGATCCGTGCCCTTGACCAGTTCGGCTACACCGATGCTAATCGACACCTTGCGCTCGCCGGCAAAGGCCGCCTCGACAGTTTCGATCAGCTGCGTGGCAAGCAGGCAGGCACCATGCTTGTCGCCCTGGTAAATCACGGCAAACTCCTCGCCACCGAGCCGCCCGCACAGATGCTCGCCAGCTATCCCGGCAATCACCTCGGCCGTTTTGCGCAGGACCTCGTCGCCCACGTCATGGCCGTGTTCGTCGTTGATCTGCTTGAAGTCGTCGATATCGATCATCAGGAAATACGCCGGCGCCAGCGCGCTGCGATGCAGCTGGCGCGCGCTTTGCGTAAAGCGGCGCCGGTTGTTCAGGCCGGTCAGGCTGTCGGTATAGGCCATCGTGGCCAGCTCGCGCTGAGCCTGGTAATTGTGGATCCGCAGCACCAGGAAATACACATTCAGGGACAGCCCGATCAGCATGCTGACCACCACCGCCAGCATCGGCCAATACTGGTCGGCCTGCTGCGGATGCGCCGGAAACTGCTCCCAGCCCAGCATCACCCACACGCACAGCGACACGGCCAGATACCAGGCAATACCACTGAACAAGGGCGCAATCGTCAGCGTGATCAGCACGCCCAGCGGCAACACCCAGAATGAAGGATCGTCGGTAGCCGCAATCAGCACCTGAAAGCCATAGGTTACAAACAGCACGCTGGCCGACCCGCTGACGACAATCGCCAGCAAGCTCTTGCCCAGCGCCGTGATGGTCACGCCTGCCACCATGCCCACCAGCGCAAGGCTGGCGCTTTGTGTATCGAGCGCATGCCGGTGCTGCATCAGCGCCACCGTGACCAGCCAGCTGGCCACGCCAAAGCTCAGCGTCACGATCGAAATGAAATGCAGCTCCTTGAAGAAGCGCTGCTGCTGCTCCGGCTCCCCCAACAGGAACAGATAGGTCCAGATAGACGAGCTGCTGCGCGAAGTCGGCATGGCGTATGTCCCGGCTGGCAAGGCTAGACGACAGAGGTGCCGCCAGCTCACTGCCGGCGGCGCACAGATGCATGATGCTGCTTGCAAGTGTACTGGGTTCTTTCAGGAAAGAGGAGCGCAGATTCGACATTAGCCGTGCCCCACAGGTCAGATTAGCGTGGCAACGCCACGCGTAATCTGACAACGTTCGCCCCTGCGACGCGGCCCCCGATCTGCCACCAGGACGCCGCCACCTGCCAGCAGTTCAGCCTGTCGAACCGTGCTTTCCTGCAACCCCGGCAATATAGGCATCCATATCAATTTCACCATTAGCCCAGCGCAGGCCGTGCTGCCACTCTTCTTCGCTGATCTTGCCGCCCGACAGTTCAACATTGGCGCGCGCAAAGTCGAGCGCCTCATGGCGTTCCCGTTGCTCTGCACTCATCGACTGGCGTTCGATGTTCTTCTGCTTTTGCGCAGCGTCATAAGCCTGCATGTCGGCATCGTATTGCTCACGCAGGCGCGCAAACACGTCCGCCTTAGTGCTGGCGGCCAGACCAATATCTTCGCGTAGCTGCGCGGCAAGCGGGGATGATTCGTCTTGTATTTTGGTCATACGCTGTTATTCCTCATTAAGCCAGCTGGTGCAGCCGTGCATGATGAGGATAGTGACACCGTTTCGTAGTCCATGTCGGATGGTTGGTGCAGCGTGCCGCCAGCCGTGTAATTATTCCAAGCTAAATGTAACACTCATCGGACTACTGCCTGTATGGCTCACATAGCGTAGTGGCCCGTGATAAATAAAGGGGGCGCCCTTACCATTCTGAAGCTTAGCTTCACGCACAAAAAGGTGAATCGTCAGACCTTTTTGCTCATGTTCGATAATGTCTCGACCCTTTTTATTGGTCGGCGATGTGGAGTTCTGGCTTTGCCAATGGAAGGTGCTGTCATCGATCCAATGATCGAGGTAACGATGATCCGCCGCCTTGCCTTGTTTATTGAGCGTTACCAGTAACACTATCGCTCTCTTATTGGCGAGCGTCACATGCCCCACATTCCAGTTGCCAATACTGTACGTCTCGCCAAACAGTGGCGCAATCTCCTCGCGCATGAATGGTTGTCCCACGGCTAAATCTAGCGGATTGATAATGGCTTTGAAGCGCGCCAAGGTGTGCATGTCTTCGGTGGCAGCCATATCTTGGAAGTCCAGATTAGTAGCACGCAGCACATAACCACCGTCCGGCGTTTTGACGATGTGACGCAACAAATACTGAAAACCATCACCAGATTCATCTTGACGCTCAATGGCCATCACGGAGCCAGTAATCGAACCTGCATTGGTCGCTGTGATATGTTCCAGTAGCAGATAGTCGCCGTCCTGAATCGGGTGCTTTCCACCATTCATGGAGTTGCCCGAGGCGCGGGCGATGAAGTGCCGATGCGGATCGATATTTCCGTAGCTGGTAGGAAGATAACGGTATTCCTCGACATCCACCGTCCCGGTCTTAAAGTGTCCGCAAGCGATTTTCAAATTTGGAAAATAGGGTAGCGATGTGAGATTGTTGGCCTTTTCGCTGCGAACAAACGGAATCACGTTACTTGATGAGTCCGTCTGGTCGCGACGAACTTCATAGGCGGCCAAACGATAATCGATGATTTCCTGGGCCATCAGTTTGAACTTCTCAAGATGATCGTCAGCGGGTTTAAAGACGGCTTCAAATCGACCACTGTTGATGCGGAAATCGCTATTCTTACTTGTGCTATTACCGCCTATCCAAGCATTGATCGGATTGTTGGACCAGTAGCGTACCCATGCTTCCGACTGCCCATTTGCTGTGCGGATGGTATCAGGAAGATCTGCTAGCAGAGCAGGTCGACGTTGCAACACCTGCCATGAACGCTCAGCCAGTTCGGCGACGGTCGGTGGCGTACGCCAACCATCCAATTCCTGAAATGCCAAAAGTAGTACCATCTTGAAGCTCTTGGTCATTGAGGTTGTTTCTAGTTCGCGCAAGAAGCTGCGATGTCTGGCCGCGATAACTTGCTCATCTGAATCGAGGTCATCCATGGAATGGACGAGAGCATACCAATCGCCATATTCTTTGCGCATTGCTGGCATGCTGGCACCCCCCCGGTAAAACTCGGCCAAAGTCGGCCGTCGCCCAAAGCTGTCGCGCAAGGCTGTGTATTCGTTCTTTGTGCCCTCGCTATCCAAGGACTTGAGAAATTCGATCAGTTGCAAATCGTAGTTGACGAAGCAACCTTCCGGCAGCTCCAGTTGATTCGCTTCTGCTTTACGTGCGAAATCCGCTAATTTTTTGTAGCTAGGGTCGATCTCAAACAAAGCCTCTGGCTTATGTAGGAAGCTCTTGTGATTACCGATAAAGTCTAAGATGACCAAATGCTCTTTACCCTCGCTTTTACGCAAGCCTCGGCCCAATTGTTGGAGAAACAGGATTTTTGATTCGGTAGGGCGTAGCATCATGACGGTGTCGATGGCAGGAAGATCGACGCCTTCATTAAATAGATCGACAGAAAAAATCACCGAAAGGCGCCTGTCACGCAGGCGCTCCAACGCATCGGCCCGGCTCATTGACGAACCGGCGTACACCGCAGCGCAAGCGATATTCGCTTTGGAAAACTGTGCAGCCATAAATTCGGCATGAGCGACAGAAACACAAAACGCCAACGTGCGTTGCTGTTTATAGCGTTGCCACTCCGTCAATGCATGTCTGGCGCGAGCCAGTGTTGCCAGCTTGGTGCTGAGCTGATTGAGATCGAATCGCCCGCTGCGCCATGGTAGTTCAGCGTAGTCCACAGAACTATCGAAGATGCCATAGTAGTGAAACGGCACAAGCAGTTTGGCCGTAATGCCATCGAAAAGCCCACGCGTAAAGACGAGATTTTCATCGCATAGTGACAGAATGTCGGATTGGTCGGATCGATCTGGCGTTGCTGTTAGACCCAACAAAAATTTTGGCGAAAAATAAGCGAGCAGGCGACGATAGGTAGGCGCAGCTGCATGATGAAATTCGTCAACGACGATATAGTCAAAATGATCTGGCGCGTATTGCTCCAAGTGCTTTTCTTGCCCCAGCGTTTGAATAGAAGCGCAGAGTATTTCTGCCTCTATATCCTTGCTCTGGCCTGCATAAAAGCCCACGCGTGCACTCGGACGAATTCTCAGAAACGTCTCGGCCGCTTGATTCAAAATTTCTTCGCGATGTGCGACAAATAATACGCGGCGCGCGCCCAACTGCTTCGCATCGAAAGCAGCTAGCCAGGTTTTTCCAAGGCCGGTTGCCAATACTACTAAGCCACGCCGGAACCCTTCATCGCGCGTTGCTCGTAAGGCAAATAAAGCCTCGATTTGCACGCTTGACGGAGTAGGCGGCGCATCTTGTTCCAGGCTGCCCGGTGCTACGGCCATTGGCAGCGGAACTCGGCGCGCATCATACTGTTCGATCCATTCATCTGTTAGAACAACACAGCGAGGATGGACAAACAGTTCTTCAAATTTAGCCCGTGCTTCAAGATAGCCATTGTCGCCCGGATAGTTAATGCGGTAATTCCACTCTAAGCCATTGGTTAGTGCTTGCCTGCTGATATTGCTGGAACCGATAAATGCCGTGCCGCTCAGAACGCTCTGGTCGGTAAGTTGTGCGAACAAATAGGCTTTCAGATGAAAACTGCTGCCGGCAGACTGGTATACTTTTACCTCTGCTCCTTGCGCTTGCAGTAGCATTAGTAAGCGCAAAGCCTCTGTATCGGTCACATCTAAATAGTCGCTTGTCAGGACGCGTACCCGCGCCGGGGCGCGTTGTAATTCACCGTCGCCTTTCAGTGCACTGTGCAAGTCTGGCAGCAGCAGCCTCAGCCCAGTCGTCTTAACAAAAGCGACAGCTAAATCAATCTCTGACGCTTGATTGATTGAACTACTCAGGTGCGGCAAAAACGGATCGCTGCCGCCGGTAATCAGATGATTTTGCGGCGTGGCTACGCGGTGCACCATAGCATTAAGCCATTGCTCTGTGCGGCCTGGCCGTTGATCGATCGATTGCCAGCACTCGATCCTGTCAATATCTGGCAAGTGGGCAAACCACTGGCGCAACTGTGGTTCTTCAACGTCCGTGAAGTGGCGCCCATCTTGAACGCGTTCAGTCGTTCCCAGTTTAAAACTAAGATAAAACGCACCGCCCGGCTTCAGTGCATTCCATAAGCATGCCAGCGTGGCTGGCAATTCTGCTACTGGAACATGCAACAAGCTAGCGCAGGCCCAAATGCCGTCGTAGCATGACTGCTCTTTCACTTCGGTAAAAGTACGCAGCTGAACTTCAAGGCCGGTATGCTCTTTTGCTAATTGTACTAGCTCATGCGATGCGTCAAAAGCAGTAACCCGATAGCCCTTGTCGAGAAAAACTTTGGCATCGCGTCCTGAACCACAACCTGCATCTAATATGCTCCCGCTAGTACCCACCGCTGACAGAAATCGATGATGCAAGACAGACATATCAACATTGGCAGTATTGTTAAAGAAATGACTAGCGTTTTGGTTGTAGTAGTTCAGAGTTGATGTCATCGCGCGTATTAATATGCTCAAAAAAAAGGCGACACACAGTGTCGCCCAATCTATCCAAAATATTGCTTAAACGTCGATATTCCCCGCCCTTAACGCATTCGACTCAATAAAGTTCCTGCGCGGTTCCACGTCGTCGCCCATCAGGGTGGTAAAGATCTGGTCGGCGGCAATCGCGTCTTCGATCTGTACCTTCAGCAGGCGGCGCACGGTTGGGTCCATGGTGGTTTCCCACAGTTGTTCCGGGTTCATTTCGCCCAGACCTTTGTAGCGCTGTTTCGAGACGGTGCGTTCGGCTTCGTCGCGCAGCCATTGCATGGCCTGGTGGAAGTCGTTGACGGCGATTTCCTTAGTGCGCTCGCCTTCGCCGCGGCGCACGAACGCGCCGGGGCCCATCAGGCCGGCGAAGGTGGCGGCGCCGCTGGACAGCACGGCGTAGTCGGGGCCTTGCACGAAGTCGGCGTCGATGGCGGTGACTTTGACGTTGCCGTGGTGCATGCGTTCGATGCGCAGGTGGTGTTTCTCGGCCAGGTCGTCGGAGCGTACGTGGACGGTGACGGCGCTGTCGTTGATGTTGTCCTGCAGGGCGCGGGCCGAGGCTTCGGTGGTTTCCAGGGTCGACAGGTCGAGCTGGACGCCGGTCATGATGGCGGTCAGGGCGGCGCGGTCGATCACTCGGGTCAGGCGCGTCATGATGCTGTTCGACAGGTTGAACTTGCGCACCAGTTCGGCCAGCGTGTCGCCGGAGATGCCGTCGGCGCCTTCTTTGGGCACCAGCACGGCGGTGTTCAGGGCCACCGTCATCATGTAGCTGGCTTCTTCGGCGTCATCTTTCAGGTAGCGCTCGTCGCGGCCGGCCTTGACTTTGTACAGCGGCGGTTGCGCGATGTAGATGTGGCCGCGCTCGACCAGTTGCGGCATCTGGCGGTAGAACAGCGTCAGCAGCAGGGTGCGGATGTGGGCGCCGTCGACGTCGGCATCGGTCATGATGATGATGCGGTGGTAGCGCAGTTTCTCGACGTTGAATTCGTCCGGTCCGATCGAGGTGCCCAGGGTGGCGATCAGGGTGGTGATCTGCTCCGAGGACAGCATTTTTTCAAAGCGCGCCTTTTCCACGTTCAGCACCTTGCCGCGCAGCGGCAGGATGGCCTGGAACTTGCGGTCGCGGCCCTGCTTGGCCGAGCCGCCTGCGGAGTCACCCTCGACGATGTACAGTTCGGACAGGGCCGGGTCTTTTTCCTGGCAGTCGGCCAGCTTGGCCGACAGGCCCAGGCCGTCCATCACGCCTTTGCGGCGGGTCAGGTCGCGTGCCTTGCGGGCCGCTTCACGGGCGCGCGCCGCTTCGACGATCTTGCCGCAGATGATTTTGGCGTCGTTCGGTTTTTCCTGCAGGTAGTCGGCCAGGGTCTTGGCGACGATCTCTTCGACCGGGCCGCGCACTTCCGACGACACCAGCTTGTCCTTGGTTTGCGACGAGAACTTCGGCTCCGGCACTTTCACCGATAGTACGCAAGTCAGGCCTTCGCGCATGTCGTCGCCCGAGATTTCCACTTTCGCCTTCTTGGCGAACTCGTGCTCGTCGATATATTTGTTGATCACGCGCGTCATCGCGGCGCGCAGGCCGGTCAGATGGGTGCCGCCGTCGCGTTGCGGGATGTTATTGGTAAAGCACAGTACCTGTTCGTTGTAGGCATCGTTCCACTGCATCGACACGTCGACCGAGATATTCGTGCCCTGGTCCGACAGTCGCTCGCCGGTGGCCTGGAAAATGGTCGGGTGCAAGACCGTTTTGGCTTTGTTGATGTATTCCACAAAGCCGCGCGTGCCGCCTTCGAAGGCAAACACTTCTTCCTTGCCGGTGCGCTGGTCACTGAGCTTGATGTTGACGCCATTGTTCAGGAACGACAGTTCGCGGATGCGCTTGGCCAGGATTTCATAGTGGAATTCCACGTGCGTGAAAATCTCTTCGTCGGCCCAGAAGTGCACTTCGGTACCGCGCTTGTCGGTCTCGCCGATGACTTTGATGGGTGAGACGGCCACGCCGTCGCGCATTTCGATTTCACGGTGCTGCGGCACGCCGCGCACGAATTCCATGTAATGGACTTTGCCGTCGCGGCGGATGGTCAGTTTCAGCAGTTTGGACAGGCCGTTGACGCACGATACACCCACGCCATGCAGGCCGCCCGATACCTTGTACGAGTTCTGGTCGAACTTGCCGCCGGCATGCAGTTCGGTCATCACGATTTCAGCGGCGGAACGCTTCGGATCGTGCTTGTCGTCCATTTTCAGGCCGGTCGGTACGCCGCGGCCGTTGTCGGTGATCGAGATCGAATTGTCGCTATGGATCGTGACGTGGATTTCCGTGCAATAGCCGGCCAGCGACTCATCGATGGAATTGTCCAGCACTTCGAACACCAGATGGTGCAGGCCGGTGCCGTCCGAGGTGTCGCCGATATACATGCCCGGGCGTTTGCGTACGGCTTCCAGGCCTTCCAGGATCTGGATGGAGGAGGCGCCGTATTCTTCCGTTTTGGCCTGGATCGGGGTGTCTTGTGGATTCTCGGACATGGACTGCTTTCTCAAATAGCGATTACTGATTGATTCGGGGCTGCTGGCGGATGGGCGTGGGTCGGGTTGGATGGAGCGGTGTAGCTAAGTGTGTCGGATTACGCTGCGCTAATCCGACCTACGCGACCTGCCCGACCTACCCGACGTAACTCATTGCCGGGTCTTTAGATGCGCATCGGCATGACAACGTACTTGAAGTCGGCGTTGTCCGGGATGGAGATCAGCGCCGACGAGTTCGAGTCGCCGAGTGCGATGTTGACTTGTTCGCACTTCAGGTTGTTGAGCACGTCGAGCAGGTAGGTGACGTTGAAGCCGATATCGACCGAATCGCCGCCGTAGTCGATTTCCAGTTCTTCCACGGCCTCTTCCTGGTCGGCATTGGTCGAGCTGATCTTCATGCTGCCTGGCGTGATAATGCAGCGCACGCCCTTGAACTTGTCGCTGGTCATGATGGCAGCGCGTTGCAGCGAGCGCAGCAGTTCATCACGGCCGATGGTGAAGTCGTTCTTGTAGCCTTTTGGAATCACGCGCGTGTAGTCGGGGAACTTGCCTTCGACCAGCTTCGAGATCAGCTCGATGTCGGCAAAGGTCAGCTTGACCTGGTTGGCGGCGATGTCGAGCTGTACCGGCTCGTCGTTTTCTTCCAGCAGGCGCTGCAGTTCGATAATCGTCTTGCGCGGAATGATCACTTCCTGGCGGGCAAAGGTCTGCTCGGTAGCAACCTGGCAGAAAGCCAGGCGGTGTCCGTCGGTGGCCACGGCAATCACATTGTTGCCATCCAATACCAGCAGCAGGCCGTTCAGGTAGTAGCGGATGTCTTGCTGCGCCATCGAGAAATGCACCATGTTGAACAGGTGTTTCAGCGTTTTCTGGGGCAGGGTGACGGTGGCGTTGTAGCTGTCGGCCTGTTGCACGGTCGGAAACTCTTCGGCAGCCAGCGTCTGCAGCGCGAAGCGCGACTTGCCGGTTTGCACCGTGAGGCGCTTGTTGAGCAGCGTCATGGTCACGTCGCCCGATTCAGGCAGCGCGCGCAGAATGTCGAGCAGCTTGCGCGCGGCCACGGTCGTGCCGGTCACATCGGCGCCCGAACCGATCTGGGCGTGCGTGGTGATCTGCACTTCGGTGTCGGTCGACAGGAAAGAAACGTGTTCACCGTCTTTGCGGATGAGGATATTGGCCAGAATCGGCATAGTGTGCCGACGCTCGACAATACCGCTCACGATCTGCAGTGGCCGGAGAAGCGTATCTCGGGTGGTTTTGACCAATTGCATAGTTATCCTCAGGTTGGGTATGAAGTTGAAGGTAATAATTTAACAATCATTGCAAGGTTGGCTTCCGGCAGGCCAGCTGCGGCGCGCCCCCAGATAATAAGGGTAAAGCACGATTTGAGCCAGCCTTGCCAAGATGCCGTGTTTAACCTTTCAAGGTTTGTTCCAGCACATGCAACTCGTGGTTGCATTCCGGGTTTTTGGTGCGGTCCAGCGCGATCTTGCGTACCGCATGCAGTACGGTGGTATGGTCGCGTCCGCCAAACAGTTCGCCGATTTCCGGCAGGCTCTTCTGTGTCAGTTCCTTTGCCAGGTACATGGCGATCTGGCGCGGCCGGGCAATATTGGCGGGGCGGCGCTTGGAATACATGTCGGCCACCTTGATATTGAAGAAATCAGCCACCGTTTTCTGGATGTTTTCTACCGAAATTTGCCGATTCTGTACCGACAGCAAGTCTTTCAGCGCTTCTTTCACGATATCGATCGTGATGTCCTTGCCGTGGAAACGCGAGTAGGCCAGGATCTTGCGCAGTGCGCCTTCGAGCTCGCGCACGTTCGAGCGCAGGTGCTTGGCGACAAAAAACGCCACGTCGTCCGAGAAAGATACGCCTTCCTGCTTGGCTTTCTTGAGCAGAATGGCCACGCGCATTTCCAGCTCGGGCGGCTCGATGGCCACCGTCAGGCCGGAATCGAAGCGCGAGATCAGGCGGTCGTCCATGCCGGTAATTTCCTTCGGATAGGTATCCGAAGTGATGATGATCTGCTTCTTGGCCGCGATCAGCGCTTCAAACGCATAGAAAAACTCTTCCTGCGTGCGGCTTTTGCCGCCGAAGAACTGAATATCATCGATCAGCAGCATGTCGAGCGAATGATAGTAGTGCTTGAAGTCGTCAAAACCCTTGCGCTGGTAAGCGGTCACTACGTCGCGCACATATTGCTCGGCGTGGATGTAGCGGATCTTGGCGCCGGGATTGTCGGCCATCACCTGGTTGCCGATCGCATGAATCAAGTGGGTCTTGCCCAGGCCCACGCCGCCGTAGAAAAACAGCGGGTTGTACGACACGCCCGGGTTGTTGGCCACTTGGATCGCCGCGGCGCGCGCCAGCTGGTTGGCTTTACCGGTCACGAAGCTGTCGAACGTCAGGTCGGTATTGATGCGGCTCTGTTCGCGCCGTGGCGCGGCACCGATGCCCAGTTCGGGCACGCTCGGCGGCGGCTCGGCCGGGCGCGCGCTGGGCGCGCCACCGTTCGGGTCGCTGGCCGGGGTGCTGACGGCAACCGGTTTTTTGGGCGCGGACAGACGCGGGTCGAGAATGAACTGAACCTCGGTGGGCGCTTCGAAATACTGAATTGCAAGAGCGGTAATGCGGCTGGCGAACTGGGTTTTGACCCAATCGAGCTTGAATCGATTGGGCGCAGCAATGCGCAGCTTGCCCTCTTCGTAGTCGACAGGGAAAAGCGGTTTGATCCACGCACTGAATTGTTGCGGTGTCAGCTCCAGTTCCAATTGCGCGGAACAGGCCTGCCAGAAATTGTCCATGTATGTCTATGTGAAAAGGTGTGGGAGGGCGTATCACTCTGCCCTGCGTTCACCGTGTTGCAAGGCCGGCGTCGCGCGAGGGCTCGCCACACGTAACACGCTATTCTACTCCCGACCGCCAAAGTTATCCACAGGCGCTTGCTTTATTTTTGCGTCGGGGCGCTACGCGCGCCTGTGCATAAGATTGGAGTTATCCTTATGCCTTCCGCGCGCCAGGGCCATTCCAGCCATATGGGGCCGTGTGCGCAAAATGCCAGTCAAGATGCTGGCCGACCACGGCAATCCTTGACAGCAGGGGGGTATATGCTGAATAATTCAGGGTTCCCCGCCCGTATTCCGTGTTTATTCATTTGGACGACAATATGGACTAAGCGTGGATTAAGCGGGCGATGAGATTGGCCCTTGTGCCTTGGCATAAGTGCGCGATTGTCATTGGCACCAAAAACTGACGGGACGTCAGACCCGATTTTGCATCTTTTTTGTTTTTAGCGAGACCAACATGAAACGTACTTACCAACCTTCCGTCGTTCGCCGCAAGCGTACGCACGGCTTCCGCGCTCGTATGGCTACCCGTGGTGGCCGTGATGTGCTCAACGCACGTCGCGCAAAAGGCCGTAAACGTCTGGCCGTCTAGGCTTGTCGTTGACCGCTGTTCGCGTGGCTAGCTGTACTCCAGTCGGCACTGATCGCGAAGGTTCACACGACTTCGCGCGCGTACGGCGTATCGTTAAAACGGATGAATTTTCATCCGTTTTTCGTTTGCGTCCTACGCAAAAAACAGCGCATTTCGTGCTGTATACCCGACACAATCAATTGCCGCATGCGCGGCTGGGCGTCGTGGTGGCCAAGCGTTTCGCGCCACGTGCGGCGACCCGCAATACCATCAAGCGCGTCGCGCGCGAGCTGTTTCGCACCAGCGCGCTGCCGCCCATCGATTGTGTGGTGCGCCTGTCGCGCGCCGTCAACAGCAAGGATGGTCCGGCGACCACGATGCGGCTGAAAGCCGAATTGCGTGTCGAACTGAGTCGTTTATTTGCGGCCCAGGTTGCCGCCCAGGCGCGCTCCGTTGCGCCGCCGCCACCATCCTCGCCATGAAAACCCTGCTGCTGTTCCTGCTGCGTGCCTATCAGTTACTGATCAGCCCGATGCTGGGACAGAATTGCCGTTTCTATCCAAGTTGTTCGCATTACGCGATGGAAGCGTTGCGCGTGCACGGCGCCGCCCGTGGCAGCTTGCTCGCTGCCAAACGGCTGTGCCGTTGCCACCCCTGGAATGACGGGGGCTTTGACCCGGTGCCGCCGGCCGATGGCAAACAATCTTCAACGACCGCTTGCGGTTGCAACCACTCCTGATCAATACCCTAATGGATATCAATAAACGTACCATCCTGTGGATCGTGTTCTCCGTCTCGCTGGTCATCCTGTGGAACGAATGGATGATTTCGACGGGCCGCCCGTCGATGTTCTCGTCGAACACCACCCAGACCGTCAAGGCGCCAGCCGCTGCTGCTCCTGCTGCCCTGGCAGCTTCCGGTGCGGCAGCTTTGCCTGGCGCGAGCGCTGATCCTGCCGCTTTCAAGAGCGAGCGCATCACCATTACCACCGATGTCATCAAGGTCGATATCGACACGCTCGGTGGCCAGGTCAAGCGTCTGGAATTGCTGAAATTCAAAGGCGCGGGCAATCCGGGCTGGTTCGGTGGTTGCTTCGGCCTGTTCAAGTGGTGCCAGCCTGATGAAGGCAAGCAAAATGAAGTGCTGTTCGACGAAGGCGCCAACCACGCCTATCTGGCGCAGACCGGCCTGGTCGGCGGTCCCTTCCCGACCCACAATACCGGCTTTACGGTCCAGCCTGGCGTACGCACGCTGGGCGACGGCAAGCAGATCCAGCTGGTAATGGAAGCGGTGCAGGGCGGCGTCAAGCTGACCAAGACGTTCACCTTCAAGCGCGGCGACTATGTGATCGATGTGCGCCACGACGTGGCCAACGTGGGTACCGAAAAAGTCACGCCGCAGCTGTACATGCAGCTGGTTCACGATGGCAACAAGCCGGTCGGCGACTCGTTCTTCAACAGCAGCTATACCGGTCCGACGCTGTACACGCCGCAGGACAAGTACCAGAAGCTGACGTTTGAAAAAGTTGAAAAAGCAGCAGCAGAAGATGAGCGCAAAGGCAACGATGCGGCCAGTAAGGCACTGCATCCGCAACGCGCTGACGGCGGCTGGTTCGCCATCTCACAGCACTTCTTTGTGTCGGCCTTCGTGCCGCCAGCCAATATTGCACGCGATATCTTCACCAAGAAGCTGTCGCCCAATATGTATGCCATCGGCAACCTCATGACGCTGCCATCGCTGGCGCCTGGTGCTTCGGCCGCCATCGACAGCAAGCTGTACTCGGGTCCGCAGATCGCGCATCTGCTGGAAAATGTGTCGCCTGGCCTGGAACTGGTCAAGGATTATGGCTGGCTGACGATTATTGCCAAGCCGATCTTCTGGGTGATGGAACAGATCCACAGCGTACTGGGTAACTGGGGCTGGACGATTATTGCCTTTACCATCCTGATCAAGCTGGCGTTCTTCCCGCTGTCGGCTGCCGGTTATCGCAGCATGGCCAAGATGAAACTGGTCACGCCAAAAATGACCGCCATCCGCGAGCGCTACAAAGGCGACCCGCAAAAGATGAACCAGGCCACCATGGAGCTGTACAAGACCGAGAAGATCAACCCGCTGGGCGGCTGCCTGCCGATCCTGATCCAGATGCCGGTCTTTATCGCGCTGTACTGGGTGCTGAACGCGTCGGTGGAAATCCGCGGCGCGCCATGGATCGGCTGGATTACCGACCTGGCCCAGCATGACCCATGGTGCATCCTGCCGGTGCTGTACGCGATCTCGATGTTCATCACCACCAAGCTGAACCCGGCGCCAGCCGATCCGATGCAAGCGAAGATGATGCTGTTTATGCCGCTGGCATTCTCGGTGATGTTCTTCTTCTTCCCGTCGGGCCTGGTACTGTACTGGGTCGTCAACAACGTGCTGTCGATCGGACAGCAGTGGGTGATTACCAAGAAATACGCACCGTCCACGGTGTAAAACCAAAAAGCCCGCCTAGTGCGGGCTTTTTTTTTGCTCTCGTAGGTCGGATTAGGCCGCAGGCCGTAATCCGACAACACCGCGGACTGCGGCAACACTTGCGTCATCCAACAACGCCGTCGGCTTGCCGATATGTCGGCTTACGCGCTGCGCGCTAAGCCGACCTACGTCGCTAAGCCGACCTACATTGCTACACCGTCCCTCACGCACCTATTACAATACCCCCCATGAAACTCGACTCTTCCCCCATCGCAGCCATCGCCACCGCACCCGGTCGCGGCGGCATCGGCGTCGTGCGCGCCTCCGGCAAGAATCTTGCCCCTTTGATGACGGCGCTGTTCGGCGCGCAGGCGCTCAAGCCGCGCCACGCCAGCTATGTGCCGTTTACGGCCGCCGACGGCAGCATTATCGACCAGGGCATCGCGATTTATTTCAAGGGACCGCACTCGTATACCGGCGAAGAAGTGCTGGAGCTGCAGGGCCATGGCGGCCCGGTGGTGCTGCAGATGCTGCTGGCGCGCGTGCTTGAAGCGGGCCGCGACAGCGGCTTGCGCCTGGCCGAGCCCGGCGAATTCACACGCCGCGCGTTTCTCAATGACAAGCTCGATCTGGCGCAGGCCGAAGCGGTAGCCGACCTGATCGACGCCTCGACCGAAGCGGCCGCCAAGTCGGCCTCGCAGTCGCTGTCGGGAGCGTTTTCGCAGACCATCCATGCGCTGGTGGAACAAGTCACGGGCCTGCGCATGCTGGTCGAGGCGACGCTGGATTTCCCGGAAGAAGAAATCGACTTCCTGGAAAAATCCAATGCGCGCGGCCAGCTCAAGTCGGTGATCGAGGCGCTCAACAAGGTGTTTGCCCAGGCCGCGCAAGGCGCGCTGCTGCGCGAGGGGCTGAACGTGGTGCTGGCCGGCCAGCCGAATGTAGGCAAGTCGTCGTTGCTGAATGCACTGGCCGGCGCCGATGTGGCGATCGTTACGCCGATTGCCGGCACCACGCGCGACAAGGTCAGCGAGACCATCCAGATCGAAGGCATCCCGCTCAATATCATCGATACGGCCGGCATCCGCAATGCCGACGAAAATATCGACGCGGTCGAGCGTATCGGCATCGAGCGCACCTGGGGCGAAATCGGCAAGGCCGATGTGATTTTGCATCTGCTCGACGCCGACCACGGCCCCACGCTGGCCGACGAAACCATCGTCGCGGCCTTCCCCGAAGGCGTGCCGGTGGTGCGCGTGTGGAACAAGATCGATTTGTCGGGCCATAAGCCCAGCGTCGATGCGCTGCCCGACGCGACCCATGTCTACCTGTCGGCGCACGAACATATCGGCATCGACCTGCTGCGCACCGAGCTGCTGCGTATCGCCGGCTGGCAACAGACGGGCGAGTCGCTGTACCTGGCGCGCGAACGCCACCTGATCGCCCTCAAATCAGCCGGCAAGCACCTCGATATTGCCGCCCAGCATGCAGCGCAGGACGACCAGTCGCTTGACCTGTTTGCCGAAGAACTGCGCCTGGCGCAGGTTCAGCTGTCGAGCATTACCGGTGAATTTTCTCCCGACGATCTGCTGGGAGTGATTTTCAGCCGCTTCTGTATCGGCAAATAAGGCAACAGCGATGAAAACGATCCTGGTATTGCTGGCCAGCTGCTTGCCGCTGCTGAGCATGGCGCAGAGCAAGCTGCCGCCCGACGTCGCTCGGTTTGTCAGCAACGCCGAGACCTGCGAGCATTTTGCCGGCGAATGGGATGACAACGACAAGGCGCGCCAGCAGGAAATCATCGCTGCCGTCGACCGCTATTGCGGCCAGGCGCAGCGCCAGTGGCGGCACCTGGCCGCCAGGTATGCCGGCCAGCCGGCCTTGAAAAAGCTGATCGACGAGCATGCCAATGATGCTGTCAGGAGTTACCGCAAGCCGCATCCCTGATGCCATCGCGCTTTGCGTATTGTCATGAACGACCGATGGCGCTGACGTAACCTTGCTGAACGGCACTGATGTGCCGCTTGGAAAGGGGCTACGCATGGATAGCAAACAGTCGGTGGTCATGCCGGAACAGGGCGGCGTGGCGCCAGTCACGTCGTTACCGCCGGTCATACTGGCCGCGTTGCCGCCGAAAGGCGCGTGCTGGTATTGCGACAAGCCGCTCGATGCGGTGCGCCGCTTTTGCTGCAAGGGCTGCGGTATTGCCTATCTGGAAGAGGCGCAATACGGCACGTGAAGCCAATAGCGCACGCTAGCGGCGCCGCAGCAGCGCTTCGAGTGCACCTTCAAAATCATATTCATGGGCGCAGGCCGCCACTTCCTGGTAGACATGCACGCCCAGGCTGGCGGCCAGCAGGGTGGCGCAGTGCTCCAGCATATCGATGGCTGCGTCGTCGCCTTCGCGCAGGTGGCCGGCCAGGCGCGCCAGCAGCAGCTGGATGGCCGGCGCGGCCGGGTCGGGCGCCACATCCTGCGCGCTGTGCGTATCTTCAGGGGCGCCGAGCAGGTCGCTGACGGCGCCCAGCAGCCGGTCCTGCGCCAGTTCCAGCTGCTGCAACTGCTGTTGCAACTCGGGCGCCTGGGCCCGCAAGGCCATTTCCAGCGCCGCCGTCAGCTGGTAGACCTGCTGTGCGCCGATCATGCCTGCCGCGCCCTTGAGCGTATGGGTTTTCAGGCGCGCACCAGCATAGTTGCCGGCCTGGAAGTCGGCCAGCACCTGGCGCGGCGTGGCGCCGTGGTCATGCAGGAAACGGCGCAGGATCTTCAGGTACAGCGGGCGGTCGCCCATCAGGCGGCCCAGCCCGTTGTCAATATCGAGGATGGCGGCTGGTGCAGACATGCCGGCCTAGCGCGTGCTGAACGACCAGTTGCGGCTCACCGCAGCGCCGTTCAGCGTGCCGCTGAAGTTGACGTCATAGGTGGTGTTGGCCGCCAGCGGCGCCAAGGGAATAATCGAAGCGGCCCATTGCGGCGTTTGCGCGTCGCTGTCGTTTTTCAGCTGGCGCACCGTCAGGTCGCTGGTCGCGCCGCGCTGGCGTACGGTAAAGCTGGTCACGCTGAGCATGCTGTGGATATTGGCATGTACGCTGATCGGATAGCCGACGATATCCTGGTTGGGCACCGGATCGGGCATTTCGTTATCGCTGGAAAAACTGGTGGCGACTTTGGCCTGGCCGCTGACCGGGTAGGTGACGATCTGGCCGGCTGGCAAGCCGGGACCAAAGCCGTTGTTGGCGGCAAAGTCGGCCGTGAAATAGCTGTAGCCGCCGGCGCCCACCACGGCGCCGGTGCCGATTTCCTTGAAGACCGGTTCAAAGATCACAAAGCGGTGGTAGATGGCGGTAATCAGTTCTTCGGCCAGGTAGAAGCCGGAATTGTTGGCCGCGCCGGCAATGACTTCACCGTAGGCATAGGAATTTCGCTCGTTGATGACATAGCCGGCCTGCGCCAGCCGCTCCCCCAGCCTGGCGCCGGTAAAGCCGGGCTTGCCCGCCACCTGGTCGTGGGACACGGTATTGTTGAGCCGCAGGTATTCGGAATGGCCGAGCGCTGCCTGGTCGATCACGCTGTTGCGCGCCAGGCTGGCCAGGCCGACCTGGCTGCGCCGGTAGTTGATCCAGTTAAAGCCGTCGGCAGCGATATTGCCGCTGAGGCCGGGCGCACCCGGCTCCTGCGTCAATTGCGGCAGCGGCGTTGCCGTCGACAGCGACGTTTTCTCGCCGGTGCCGCCACCACCGCCACAGGCGCTGAGCAGGGCGGCCAGCGCCACCACGGGAAAGGTCGATTTACACTGCTGGGCAAAGGCGGACAAGGCAATCAAGGTGACTCCTCAGACGGACATGGCGTGATTCGATTTTAAGTTATTTTGTATGCCGTACAGAATCATCGTGAATCGTGCATGACGCACTGTGGCACTGTGGCACTGTGGCGCCGTGCCGCCAGGCGTGCGCAGGGTAGAATGACTATCGTGCATGGTATGGCCGTGACAGCGCTTTTTTTCACCGATTTCTTTGGAATACCGACAATTTGAATACTCCGCCCAAGTCGCGCCTGCAGCGCGCCAAGTATGCCTTGCCCAGCATGGTGACTTTGCTTTCGATAGCCTGTGGCTTTGCCAGCATCGTTATTTCGGTCGATAACGCGCGTGTCGGCAATCCGGACGACTACCGTCTGGCCGCTGCGCTGCTGGTGCTGGGCGGCGTGTTCGACGCACTCGACGGCTTTGTGGCGCGCGCCACCGGCACCGGTTCGCAGTTCGGCATGCAGCTCGATTCGATTGCCGACGTGATGAATTTCGGCTGCGCGCCGGCGGTGCTGCTGTATTGCTATGGCTTCGTGCAGATGGGCATCCATGATCCGCTGCTGCTGCGCTTTGGCGGCATGGCCAGTTTCTTCTTTGTTGCCTGCGGCGCCATGCGCCTGGCGCGTTTCAACGTCAATGTCGGGCGTACCGATCCCATGTATTTTGTCGGTATGCCCATTACCGCCGGCGCCGCCTGCGTGGCGGCCGTGGTGGTGGCCTGGCCGGCGCCGATCGAATCGCAGTGGCACAGCTATCTGCTGATGCTGCTCTTGGTGGGCGTGGGCAGCCTGATGGTGTCGACGCTGCGCTTTCCCAGCTCCAAGCAAAAGAAAAGCGTGGCCGCGCTGCTGGTGCTGGCAGTGGCCATCGGCTTGCTGGTGTGGCTGAAAACGGCTTTCTTTGCGCTGTTCTTTGCCGTGTATATCGGCGTGACGCTGGCGCTGAACCTGGCCTGGCACTGGGGCTGGCGCGGCATTGCGCTGCCGCTCAAGTTCGATGATGCCGATGAGATTGATTGAGGTTGATTAAGGCGGCGAGGGGAATCGCCGCCTGTCGGGCTGCTGCGCTGACTAGCGCGACAGTTCTGCACGCACGATGGCGGCGCCGGCGCTCAGGGCGTTAAGCTTGCCCCTGGCGACGTTGCGCGGCAGGGGCGCCATGCCGCAGTTGGTCGACGGATAAAGCTTGTCGGCATCGACAAACTGCAGCGCTTTCCTGAGCGTACTGGCCACTTCTTCCGGCGTTTCAATCGCATGGCTGGCCACATCGATGGCGCCGACCATCACCTTCTTGCCGCGGATCAGTTCGATCAGGTCAATCGGCACGTGCGAGTTCTGGCACTCGAGCGAGATGATGTCGATATTCGACTGCTGCAGCTTGGGAAACGACTTTTCGTATTGCAGCCATTCCGAGCCCAGCGTCTTTTTCCAGTCGGTATTGGCCTT
Source organism: Janthinobacterium aquaticum (assembly GCF_009208565.1). Classification (GTDB taxonomy): domain Bacteria; phylum Pseudomonadota; class Gammaproteobacteria; order Burkholderiales; family Burkholderiaceae_D; genus Janthinobacterium. Next base: position 193,162 of record NZ_WFLK01000013.1, read on the forward strand.
GATGCCGTAGCCGTAGCAGATATGCACGGCCGTTTCGCATTTCAGGCCTTCAATTGCGCGCTCCAGCGTGGCCACGCCCCAGTCGTTGACTTCATCGAAGAACACATTGAAGGCCGGTTCATCGAATTGGATGATGTCGACCCCGGCAGCTTCGAGTTCGCGCGCTTCCTGATTGAGGATTTTGGCAAATTCCCAGGCCAGTTTCTCGCGGCTCTTGTAGTGCGCGTCATAGAGCGTGTCGATCATCGTCATCGGGCCGGGCAGCGCCCATTTGATCGGCTGGCGGGTTTGCTGGCGCAAAAATTTGGCGTCTTCCACAAACACCGGCTTCTGGCGCGACACGGCGCCCACCACGGTTGGCACGCTGGCATCGTAGCGGTCGCGGATACGCACCGTTTCGCGCTTTGCAAAATCCACGCCGTCCAGATGCTCGATAAAGGTGGTGACGAAATGCTGGCGCGTCTGCTCGCCGTCGCTGACGATATCGATACCGGCGTGCTGCTGTTCCTGCAGCGACAGGCGCAAGGCGTCATGTTTGCCTTCGACTAGGGCCTCGTCCTGCAGCTTCCACGGCGACCACAGGGTTTCAGGCTGCGCCAGCCAGGAAGGTTTGGGCAGGCTGCCGGCGGTGGAGGTAGGAAGTAATATGTTCATGATAAAGGTTCGGCTAATGAGTTAATTAATGGGCGCAATCGGCAACCCATTGTTCCAGTATGGCTTTATAGGGCTGGATAAAATGTTCGTCGGTAAATTGCCCCTGCTTGACGGCCAGCTGGCTGCGCTCTTCGCGGTCATAAACAATTTTTGTCAGCGAATTATCGGGATTTTTCAGGCTCGGCTGATAGCATTTGCCTGCTGTCGAATTCGCGTTATAAATCTCGGGCCGATAGATTTTCTGGAATGTTTCCATCGTGCTGATGGCGCTGATCAGTTCCAGATTGGTATAGTCGGCCAGCAGATCGCCGTAAAAATAAAAGGCCAGCGGTGCGACGCTGTCGGGCGGCATGAAAAAGCGTGCCTTCATGCCCATTTTCTCGAAATACTGATCGGTCGAAGAAAACTCATTTTGACGGTATTCAACGCCCAGAATCGGATGCCGGTTTTCCGTGCGATGGTAGGTCTTGCTGCTGGCGACACTGAGGCAGATCACGGGCAGCTTGCTGAAATGGGCACGGTAGGCGTCCGATTTCAGGAAGGACTGGAACAGCTTGCCATGCAGGTGGCCGAAATTGTCGGGCAAGCTGAAGCTGGCCTGGTCCTTGTTGTGTTCTGGCAGCAGCACGCTGAAATCATAATCGCGCACATACGACGAAAAATTATTGCCGACCATGCCTTCGATGCGCTTGTTGTCTTTTTTGTCCACCACCGTGGTTTTCAATATCTCGATCATCGGAAAGGTATTGCCCTTGCCTTCGACATCGATATCCACCGAGATAATTTCCATTTCGACGCAATAACGATCCGCTGCAGGATTATCCCAGTGCGCGAGGTTGTTGAAACGATTGTTAATCATGCGCAGGGTGTTGCGCAAATTCTCCTGGCGGCTCTCTCCCCTGGCCAGATTGGCAAAGTTGGTGGTAATGCGCGTGTGGTCTGAAGGTTGATAGTTTTCATCAAACTCCATGCTTTTAATGCCAAATGCAAAAATGTTATTCATGATAATCCGCTGCTGTCCGAGACCAAAATTGAACTGAATTTTATGCGGCACAGTGCTGTGAGTAAAATGAATTAACTTTATTGATGCATTAGTTTTGCTCACTATGGGCTTGTACGCCTGCGCGCGCGGTCGCGCTGGCAGAAATCTGGCCGAAAAAAACCCGCGCAGGCGGGTTTTTTCATAAGGCAAACTGGCTTATTTCATCCACAAACGCAAGCGGGAACGCGGGGTCGGTTCCGCCATTTGGACACAGGCTGAGCCATAGCATGCCCACCCTGGCGATCAAGCTGCTCATGTTTTATACAGATGAGGTTGTGTCCGATTGGCGGAACTGACCCCGAGGTTCCGCGCGGCGTAATTCGGCAGTCAGATGGCGGATATCTGTCGGATTACGCCGTGCCGGCTAATCCGACCTACTCGAAAAAAAAGCCCGCATCGGCGGGCTTTCTTCATGAGTGAGGCTGGCTTATTTCATCCACAAACGCATCGAATCCCAGGCGCGGCCAAAGATCGACGCTTCGGTCACGGTTTCCAGTGCGACCACCGGCAGTTCCAGCAGGGTCTTGCCATCGACTACCATTTTCAGCTTGCCGACCGGTGCATTTTCCGGCAACGGGGCGACCAGCGGGTCTTTGCGCTCGAGCACCGGCTTCATCTTGGCGGCGGTGCCTTTCGGTACGGTCACCAGCACGTCGCGCGCAAAGCCGATCTTCACGGTGCTCTTCGAGCCTTTCCACACTTCCGGCGTGGCCACGGCCTGGCCTTTCGAGTACAGCTTGACGGTGTCGAAGTTCTGGAAGCCCCAGTTGAGCAGCTTCTGGCTTTCCTGGGTGCGCGCCTGGTCGGACGAGGTGCCCATCATCACCGAAATCAGGCGGCGTTCGCCCGAAGCGCTCGGACGGCGTGCCGAAGCGATCATGCAGTAGCCGGCCGCTTCGGTGTGGCCGGTTTTCATGCCGTCAACGGTCGGATCGAGCCACAGCAGACGGTTGCGATTCGGCTGGGTGATCTTGTTGTAGGTGAAGCTTTTCATGGAATCGATTTTGTAGAATTCCGGGTAGTCAGCAATCACGCGCTTGGCCAGCACCGACAGGTCTTGTGCGGTGGTGTAGTTTTCCGGGCTTGGCAAGCCATGCGGATTGGCAAAATGGGAATTCTTCATGCCCATGCGCTGCGCTTCGCGGTTCATCAGCACCACGAACGTGGCTTCGTCGCCGGCAACGGCTTCGGCCAGCGCCACGGCGGCGTCGTTACCCGATTGAATCATCAGGCCGTGCAGCAGGTCGTCGATCGAAACCGGTGTGGCCGGATCGATAAACATTTTCGAGCTGCTCGCGTCGACCTTCCAGGCGCGCGTGGACACGTTGACTTTCTGGTCGAGCGTCAGTTTCTTTTCCTTGATGGCGGCAAACACCAGGTACGCCGTCATGACCTTGGTCAGCGAGGCCGGTTCGACGCGCGCGTCCGGATCTTGCGAAGCAATGATCTGGCCACTGGTGGCGTCAAGCAGCAGCCAGGATTTGGCGGCGATGGTCGGGGCGGGAACGGTTTGCGCTACAGCGGCGGAGAAGAAAAGTACACTGGAAGCCAGTGCCGCAAGGAGTTTTTTCATGAAGGCTGGTCTGTGAAAAAAAGAGAAGGCAGAGGACCATGCTGGTTAAGCTGCATGGCCGCGTGGAAAAAACAGTTAATTATAGCCGCGTAAGTGTGTGCTCGCCCACACTTCAGGCCTCTTCTTCCGTCGTGGCCGGCTTGTCGCCATGCCACAATGCAATCACTAGTTGCTTGATGTGATTGAGCTTGCGATGGAAGAAATGGTCGGCGCCCGGAATCACGATAACCGGGATATCCTGCGGCCGCGCCCAGTCGAACACGGCCGACAGGGGAATGGTGTCGTCGAGTTCGCCATGGATCAGAATGGTGTCGGCGGGAATCGTGGGCATCGCCCATTTGCCGGCCGCGCTGCCGATCAGCGCCAGGCGTTCGGCCGGCGCGCCGGCGGCAATCAGGCGTTCCTGCAGTTTCGATTGCACGAAAGTGCCGAAAGAAAAGCCCGACAGCGCGATGGGCAGGCCCGGATACAGGCCTTGCATGTGTTCATAGAGCAATTGCATGTCGTCGGTTTCGCCTGCGCCGTGGTCATGCACGCCTTCCGAGGCGCCCACGCCGCGAAAATTGATGCGCGCCACTACGTAGCCGAGCGCCACAAAGGCGCGCGCCAGCGTTTGCGTGACCTTGTTGTCCATCGTGCCACCATACAGCGGATGCGGATGGGCCACCAGCGCCACGCCGCGCGGCGTATCGGCCGGGAAGTCGAGCAGGCCTTCCATGCTGCCTGCGTGGCCGGCCAAGGTAAATTTTTCTGAATTGCGGTTCATCAGACTCATGTTGGAGAGTTTCCCTTAAGGAAGCATTAAATTTTTAAACGATCCACGACTTTGCCGCCCACCAAGTGGGTATCGATAATGTCATCGATATCGCTGTTGTCGACATAGGTGTACCAGGTGCCTTCCGGGTAAACCACCAGCAGCGGGCCTTCTTCGCAGCGGTCCATGCAGCCGGCCTGGTTGATGCGGATCTTGCCGGCGCCGTTCATGTTCAGGTCCTTGATGCGGCGCTTGCAATGTTTCTGGGCCTGCTCGGCGCCATGGTCGCCGCAGCTGTTGCGGCCGTCTTCACGCTTGTTCATGCAGAAAAAAACGTGGCGTTCAAAATAGGGGGTGTCGCTCATGCTGTACTCCTGCGTTGCGTTGATGCGCCATGATAGCGCTTATTGAATGGAATGATCTTCGCGGCGCTGGCGCTGGTCTTCCTGGCGGTTCAGCTTGTGCGCCGGCAGCCACAGGAACCACAGTGCCATGAACGGCCACAGCAGCGCCAGGAAATGCGCGGCGCCGTTGAAGTTCAAAAATTTGCCTTGCACCCAGCCTTGCAGGGTGGACATGAAGTAGGGATTGACCGGGGTGGTGTTGACCATCACCAGGCTGAGCAGCAGGCAGGCTATGGCAATCCTGCGCTGCGCCAGGTGCGGCGCAAACGCCAGCCCACCCAGCATGATCAGGCCGATCAAAAAGCCGCCTTGCGCACCGGGAGTAATCCAGACAAACGCATTCTGCGGCGAAAACAGCAGTGCGCTGGCCATCGAGCGCACCATCAGTGCCACCACGATCAGCGTGATGATCAGCATGGTGCGCGGCGCCGAGCGGCGCAGCAGGCACAGCAAGGTGAGCACGGCGCCGGTCATGCCGCAGGCGGTAATAATCGTTTCGGACAGCCAGTATTGCTCGACCGTCAGCACCGTATCGGGGCGCAGCATGGCCGCCAGGTCGATCGGCACGCCGGCCAGCTTGGACAGCCAGTTCGACAGGATCGGCAGCAATTGCCCCAGGCCGAACAGATAGCCCTGCGGGTAGATTTGCGCCAGCGGCCACAGGGCGACCAGCACCAACCCCTGGCTGGCATGCTGCACGAACCAGCGCTGGCGCAGGCGGTACAGATGGCTATGGTCGAGCAGCTTGCGTGCCGACACGGCGCCGATAATGGCGCCCAGCAGGCAGCCGCCCGAGTTGGTATAAAAGTCCAGGTTCGACGACACGCGGGTCGGCAGATACGACTGCACCGCTTCCATGGTGCCCGAGATCAGCATGCCGCACAGGCCGGCGATCAGCACGGCAAAAAAGCCGGTCAGGCGCGGATAGACCGCATACACGATCAGCGTGCCCAGCGGGATATAGCCGACGATATTGACGCCGACGTCAAAGCCGGTCCAGTAGCGTGGCATGCGCGTGTTTTCCAGGAACGTCAGCGGCGACAGCCCGTTGCTGTGCCAGCCGCTGAATGGAAACCAGCTGGCGTACACAATCAGGAACAGATAGGCGAGCAGGGTGGCGCGCGCCACCGGCGAGGGGCGCGACTGGTATGGTTGCGGGCCGTGCTGCGGGGCTGCGTGTGCTGCAGGAGCGGTCATTGTTGTGGAATATCGAGCGTACCCAGCCATCCCAGCAGGTCGGCGGCGATGGCGTCGGTGGCCGAGGCCAGCGCCTGTGCGCCGCCCTGGGCGTCGGCGCTGGCGGTCTGGCCGCTGCGGCTGAAGGTGCGCTGGTCGATCAGGCGGTGGCCGCGAAACAGCGAGGCGCGCAGCGACACCTGGCCGATGCTTTGCGTCTGGCTGTTGAAGTTCTGCGAAAAATCATCGACATCGATGCGCAGCAGCGGCACGCCGCCAGCCGCGTCGGTGGTGGCCAGCACCTTGACGCCGCTTTGCGCAATGCGCGTTTTCAGGCGCTGGCTCAGCAGCTGCAGCGGCGGCGTATTCCAGCGGTTGTAGGCGTAAGGGCGCGACTGCTGCGCGTCGGCATACAGCAGCCGGTAATACATGCGCTGGCTGTCGAGCCAGGCCGGGCCGTTGGCGTCGGCGATGACCAGCATCGGCAGTGCCGGCTTGGCCGGGGCAGCCTGGGCCAGCGGCGGCGTGGGGCCGAAGTCGTAATAAGTCGATACCGGATTGCGGCTGGCGCAGCCGCCCAGCAACAGGGCGGCGCCCAGGGTGGCCAGCGCGGCGCAGCGCGACAAAGTGGTCGAAGTCATGGTGGATTCTCCTTATTTGGCCGGCGCGGAAAAGCCAGGCTCGCCCGGACCGGGCGGAATATCGGGGGCGCCAAACAGGATGCTCTGCGGCTGCTCGTTCAGCGTGCTCATGGTGGTTTTCAGGGCGCGCATCGACGAGCGCGCCTCGGCGCTCAAATCGATCACCTGCGGCAGGACCTCGAGCGAGACGCCATCGGCCACCGTTTCAACCGAGCGGCCCACGCGCGCCACCGTGCCGTTGACGTTGTCGAGCATGCCGCCCGGCGCCTGCAGGTCGGTCCCCAGCTTTTTCCAGGTCTGCGACAGTTGCGTGACATTGCTGCTTGCTTCCTTGACGGCGGCTATGCTCTTGCGCGTTTCATCGGTCAGCTGCGGCAATTGTTCCAGCGTCGGCTGCAGCTGTTTCGGGATTTCGCCAAAGGCCTTGGCGGTCTTGCCCACTTCCGTAAAGGCGGCCAGCATGGCAGCCTGGTTATTGTCGCTGAGCAGGTTGTTGACCTTGCTGGTGATCTGTTCTGCCTGGTCCAGTATGCGCTTGCCGCGTTTTTCCAATTGATCGAGCAGGCCTGCGCGCAGCGGGATTTGCGACGGGTTGTCGGCATTGGTGCCCAGCAGTTTGGAGCCGACCTGTTCATCGTCAAGCTGGATATAGGCGATGCCCGTCACGCCCTGGTAGCCGAGGGTGGCAAAGGTGGTATTGGTAACCGGGGTGTCGGGCGCCACGCTGATATGCACGAGGATCTGGCCGGCCTTTTTTGTATCGAAATCGATGGCGTCGACCTTGCCCACTTCCAGCCCGCGATAGCGCACGGTGGCCTGCGGGTTCAGCCCCGGCACCGACAGCGTGGTGGCCAGCAGATACGGCACGCGTTCGACCCGGTCGCGGTTGAACCAGACGCCGAACAGGATGGCGGCCACCAGCAGGGTCAGGGTAAAGAATCCCGTCAGCAGGGCGTGTGATCTGTTTTCCATTACTTCTCCGTTTCCTTCTCCGCTTTGCTCTCGTCAAGCACAGCCAATGCGCGCTTGCCGCGGTCGCCGAGGAAAAATTGTTTGATAAACGGGTGATCGACCTTGATCACCTCGCTGGTGGGGCCGAGGGCGATCACGTGTTTTTCCGCCAGCACGGCGATGCGCGTGGACAGTGCAAACAGCGTGTCGAGGTCATGCGTGACCATCACCACCGTCAGGCCCAGCTCGCGGTGCAGCGACTGGATCAGCGAGACAAAGCTTTCCGACAAGTCCGGGTCCAGCCCGGCAGTGGGCTCGTCGAGGAATAATAGCTTGGGTTCGAGCGCCAGGGCGCGCGCCAGCGCCACCCGCTTGACCATGCCGCCCGACAAATCCGACGGCATCTTGAGCGCATGCTCGGGCCCGAGCCCCACCATATTCATTTTCAGCAGCACCGTGTCGCGGATCAGCTCTTCGGGCAGCACGCGCAGTTCGCGCATGGGCTGGGCCACGTTGTCGAATACGTTCAGCGCCGAATACAGCGCGCCTTCCTGGAACAGCATGCCCCAGTGATTGCGCAACTGCTGCAGTTGTGCCGAACTGGCCTGGTTGATGTCTTCGCCAAACACCTTCACGCAGCCGCGCGCCGGATGCTCGAGTCCCAGCATCTGGCGCAGCAGCACCGTCTTGCCGGTGCCCGAACCGCCGACAATCGACAGGATCTCGCCACGCTCGATTTCCAGGTTCAGGTCCTGGTGCACCACGGTGCGGCCGAACTTGGTCCACAGATTGCTGATCTCGACCACCGGCGCCTGGCCGTGCAGGTCGAACTGGCCGTCGCCGCTGCCTGCGGCGCACGATGGCGCGCTGTCTTCCTTCATGTCGTTGTCTGCATTCATCGGTAGCCCACTCCATTGAAGACAATCGCAAACACGGCGTCAGCCAGGATCACCACGGTAATGGCGGTGACCACGGCGGTGGTGGTGCCGCGCCCCAGGCTTTCGGTATTGGCCTTGATGCGCAGGCCGAAGTGGCATGAAATCAGGGCGATCAGCATGCCGAACACCACGCCCTTGCCCAGGCCGATCATGTAGTTGGCCAGCGGCACGGCGTCCGGCAGCTTCTGGATAAAGTAGCGCGCCGACAGGTTCAGTTCCGTCTTGGCCGCCACCATGCCGCCGATCAGCGCGGCCGTATCGGTCCAGATGACGAGCAGCGGCATGCAGATGGCCAGCGCCACCACCTTGGGCATAATCAGGCGAAAACCGTGCGAGATGCCCATCACCAGCATGGCGTCGAGTTCTTCGGTCACGCGCATTACGCCCAGCTGCGCCGTAATCGACGAGCCCGAGCGGCCGGCCACCAGGATCGCCGCCAGCAGCGGCCCCAGTTCGCGGATCACGCTCATGCCCAAGAGGTTGACCAGGTAAATGTCGCCGCCAAAGGCGCGCAGCTGCTGCGCCGACAGGTACGATAGCACCACGCCAATCAGAAAGCCGACCAGCGCCGTAATGCCCAGCGCCTGGAAGCCGGCATGGAAGATATTGGCGGAAATCTCGCGCCACGGCCCGCGCAGCGGATGGCGCGCAAAGCGGAAAACGTCCTGCATGACCTGGCCGACCAGCGCGATAAAGCCTTTCAGGTGCTCGAGGAACAGCAGCACCGCCATGCCCAGTTTCATCACCAGCGTCAGGCGGTTGGCGCGGGTGGAAGGCAGTTCCAGCGTGCCGGCCGCTTCGATGCGGCGGAAAAACTCCTCCTGGCCGGCCGACAGCGTCAGCTGCTGCGGGCGCGTCTTGCCCCAGGCATTCCAGAACAGTTGGGCGCCGATATGGTCCAGGCTGTCGATCTGCGACAAGTCCCAGTGCACGCCGGTGTCGCCCTGCAGGGGCTTCAACTGGGCGGTGATGGCCTTGATGGCGTTGTCGTGCGCCAGCGCATGCACCTGCCAGGTGCCGCTGGCAACCACGCCGGCCCCCTGTCGGGAGGCGGCCTGGGTAACGGTCAGTGTCGGAGTATGGCTAGTGGGCATCGCGCCAGTTTAAGGGAGAATGGCGCAGACCGCCACCGATGTTGGCCAGGCCGTGTGCGCTTGTGTTGGCTGGTTCTCTTTACTGCTGGCGCTCAAGCGGCCAGATGGCGCGCCTGGCGCTGCGGCAGCGTGACCTCGGGACGCAGCCTGCCGGCCTCGTTTTTGGGTGCAGGCGCATGGCCGGCGCCCTGCGCGCCGCCGGCATAGTCGCTGGCCAGCAGTGCCTGTGCTTTCGTTGCGCTCATGCCGCGCGTTTGCAGCCACTGCGCCACCAGCTTGGCCAGCTTTTCCATGGCAATGCGGTGGGTAGCGTCGGTATGGGCGTACAGCCAGTTGGAAAAATCCATAAAGTTTTCAAACGGTGCGTCACCGAGCATCCACGGCAGCGTATTGGCAAAACGGCCAGAATTGGCCACCAGATCCCAGTAGCGGGCAAAGCGCACCAGGCGCTGCATGGTCAGGAAATCAAGCTGCTTGTTGGCCAGGATGGTGTAGGGCGGATGCGGGTCGAACACCATGCCGAAGTTTTCTGTATGGCGGATGATGGGCGTGCCGCGCAGGCGCTTCAGGATGCCGAACTGGATTTCATGCGGTTTCAGGGCCACCAGCTGGTTGAAGCCGGCTGCAAAACTCGCTTCGTCTTCGCCCGGCAGGCCGGCGATCAGGTCGACGTGCAAGTGGGCGTTCGACTCTTCGCACAGCCAGCGGATATTGTCGGCCGCCTTCTGGTTGTCCTGCCGGCGGCTGACCAGCGACTGCACTTCCGGATTGAAGCTCTGGATGCCGATCTCGAACTGCAGCGCGCCGGGCGGAAATTTGCGGATGCCTTCCTTGAGCGCTTCGGGCAGGTGGTCGGGCACCAGTTCGAAGTGGGCGTAGATCGGATCGTCGGGAAACGCTTCGATCTTGTCGAGGAAGAACTGCATGATCTTCAGGCTGGTCTTGATATTGAGGTTGAAAGTGCGGTCGACAAACTTGAACAGCCGCGCGCCGCGCGCATACAGCAACTCCATCTCGGCCAGGAAGTTATCGAGCGCAAACGGCCAGGCCGTCTTGTCGAGCGCCGACAGGCAAAATTCGCACTTGAACGGGCAGCCGCGCGACGCTTCCACATAGATGGTGCGGTGGGCGATATCGGCGTCGCTGTAGAGCGAATACGGCAGTTGCAGTTCAGGCAATGGCGCCTGCACGCCCACATGGATTTTCATCAGCGGCTTGGGACCGTTGAGGATTTCACCGCACAGTTTGGGGAAAGTCACATCGCCCCAGCCGGTGATCAGGTAGTCTGCCAGCCTGACGATTTCCTGTTCTCCCGCCTCATGCGACACCTCCGGTCCACCCAGCACGATCACGATCTCGGGCGCCACGCGCTTGAGCATGGCCACCAGCCGGGTGGTTTCTTCCACGTTCCAGATATACACGCCAAAACCGATAATGCGCGGCTTGTTCTGCAAGATGCGCTCGACCAGTTCGGTGGTCTTGGCGCCGATCACGAATTCCTGCAGGCGCGTCTGTTCCTGCAGCGGCCCCATGTTGGCCAGCAGGTAGCGCAGACCCAGCGAGGCGTGGGTGTAGCGGGCGTTCAGGGTGGAGAGCAGGATCGACATGGCGGGCGCAAAAACGGGAAAACGCCATTTTACGCTGCTCCGTTTCAATCTCGCGCCGGTGTTGTGGGATCGCATGTTAGGATTTGGCAACACTTACCAACTTAACAATGTTCGCATTGAGGATCGCATTGGGGATGACTTGTGCTCAATAAAAAAATCCTGATCGGCTCTGTGGCCGGCGTGGCCGTGGTCGCCGCCGCCGTGGCCGGCTACCGCATCTTTGGCTGGAATCAGATGGGGCCGGTCAACGGTCTCAAGCTCGACCTGGCGCACCCGGACGCCCTGGTGCGTACGCAAAGCCTGTCGACGCTGCCGCGCGACCTGCTGACGGTGCCGCTGGCGCGCGACGTGCTGCGCGAGGAATTCCTGTTCTATTACGAGCAGAGCGAAGACCGGCTGGGCCTGAAGGGCAGCCTGCGCCGCATCGCCTATGAACATCAGCTGAACTGGGGCGACCAGTTGCTGCGCATGGTGCTCGACCAGCCGGCCGAGGTGGCACTGTGGCGCGACGCCGACGGCTCGCTCAAGCACTTTGCGATTGCCGTGTCGCGCAACCAGCTTACACGCGTACTCGAGGAAGCCGGCAAGGTCGCGCTCAAGGATACGCAGATGAGCGTGGCCGGCAGCCTGCGCGTCGATGGCGACACGGTGCCGGTGTATGCGCTCAATTACGCCTACGGACGCACGCTGCTGTTTGCTGCCCACGGCGAGCGGCTGGTGATTTTGTCGCACCCGGGCATGCTGTATGGCGGCGCCGATGGCAAGGCCGCCGACGGTACGGCTGAAAAGACCGTTACCAGCCTGTTGGCCAAGGACACCGGCAAACAGCAGCTGTTCCACCCGCAATTCCATCTCGACCAGGCTGCACCGAACGGCCACAGCATCGCCGTCAAGGCCGACTTCCTGTCGTTCGGCTACCAGCCGTTCTTCGGCGCGCTGGAAGCGCTGCGCTTTGATTTTTCCAAAGGCGCGTGGCAATCGGCCGTGCTGCTCGACGCGGCCAAGCTGAAAAAAAGCAGCTATGACAGCAGCGCCTTGTGGTCGCAGCTGCCGCATGCGCCGAGCGCCTGCTTTACCGTGCCGGTCGACTGGTCGTCGCTGCAGCCGGTACTGAAGCGCCTGGACGGCAAGGCGGGCGCACCGGTGGCGCCGCTGGCCGAACACCTGCAAGGGCCGGCTGCTGCCTGCTGGTACGGCAACTCGCGCCTGCATACGCCGGTGTTCGTGGCCACCCGCAAGGCCGGCGCCAATGATGACGCCCTGTACGCCAGCCTGTTCGAGGCGGGCATCGGCGGCAAGGATGCGGTGCGCAAGAGTGCTGGCAAGGGTGACAAGGGTGACACTATCCGCTGGGAGCGCACGGTGGCCACGCCCGCCGGCCAGCTCAAGCCGGCGCTGGCAGTGGCCGGCAATACGGTGGTGTTTTCGCCCGACGGCAAGCTGGTCGACCAGGTGCTGGCGGTGCACCGCAAGCAGGCGCCGGCGTCCAGCGACCTGCTGCCCGATGCTGCCCGCACGGTGGGCCTGATTGCGCCGGCCTCGCTGGCGCAGCTGATCCAGCGCGAAACCTTCGACACGCTGCCGGCCAAAAACGAACCGGTGCTGCGCGCGGCGGCAGACGCGCATCTGGTGCCGCGCCTGGACGCACTGAAAAAATATCCACCGATGCGCATGGTGCTGCAAAAACTGCCACAGGACGGCAAGGATGATGGTGCGGCGTGGGTGGGCCTGGACTGGCAGGCGGTCAAGCCATGACGTCGCGCCGTAGCTGTCTGCGCCTGCTGGCTGCCGGCGCGGCGCTGGCCGTCATGCCGCAGGCCTGGGCCTTGCGCGCCGCCGTCGATACACCAGGGCCGCAGCTGTCGCAAACGCAAAGCCGCGCCTTCCAGGCGTGGATGCTGCGCATCGTCAATGCCCAGATCGAGCGCGGCCCGTCGCCGCGCTGGACGCACCGCGATTGCGCCGGCCTGGTGCGCTTTGCCGTCAATGAAGCGCTGGCCGTGCACGATGCGAAATGGCTGCGTGCCAACGGCATTGCCAGCGACCGCCGCCTGCCGCCCGAGGTGGAGCTCGATGCCGCCCAGGCGGGGCTGCGCAACCGCTGGGTGCAGCTTGATGGCAGCGTCGGCCATTTCGTGACGGCGCTGGCGCTGGTGCAAAACAACAGCCGCCTGGTGGCGCGTGAAATCAGCCAGGCGCTGCCTGGCGACCTGCTGTTCTACGACCAGGGCGACGAACAGCATCTGATGGTCTGGATGGGGGCGCGTATCGCCTACCACACCGGTACCGTGACTCCCGACGACACTGGCCTGCGGGCCGTCGATATCAAACAACTCATGAACTGGAAGGATACGCGGTGGCAACCTGCGCCCAACAATCCCAATTTCGCCGGCGTGTACCGGCTGTCGTTTCTGTCATGAAGGCGCTGTTGGCCAGTGTGCTGGCGATGGTGCTGCTGACGTTGCTGGCTGCGGGCGGCGCTTCGGCGCAGCAGCAGCCGAGCAACTACGCCACCTTCAAGGGCGAACCGTTCTTCCTGCTCTCGGACGCCAGTTATGGTAGTGCCGACGAGGCCAAGGTGCGCCTGGAGGTGCCCGGGCGCGACATGGGCCGCATGAACCTGGAAGCCTATTCGGGCGCCGACATCGTGCTCTACCGCGTACCCGAGCCGATGGAGTTTTTGAAAAAGCAGCGCAATCTGCACCGCATCCAGGTCGAAGGCAATTACCGTGGCGAAGGCCTGGCCAATACGCTCAGCTACCTGTGGGACAACTGGTGGAAGCAGTCGCGCCTGGCCTGGCGCAAGCTGTTCTCAGGCGAGGCGCGCCGCTCGGTGACCAAGGAGCAGCCTGGCCTGGCCACCAATGACGCGATCCGCCGCCCGACCGTGTTTGCCAACCATCCGCAATACCAGGCGATCAAGGGCATGGACATGGTCGACAGCTTCCGCTATCCGATCTGGCAGGCCAAGGCCATCGAGCCGCCGGCAGGCGTCAAGCTCGACGGTTCCAGCAGCGAATTTATCGCCCAAGGCGCCGGCAATGTCATGATCCCGCTGGGCAAACGCAAGCCTGGCCTGTATCTGGTTGAAGCGATTATCGGCGAACATCGCGCCACCACGCTGGTGTTCGTGTCCGACACGGTGGCCGTCACCAAAGTGTCGTCCGGCCAGATGCTGGTGTGGACCGCGCGGCGCGACAACAGCGCAGCGGTGGCTGGCGCCAGCCTGGCCTGGACCGACGGCACCGGCGTGCTGCAATCGGCCACCACCGGTGCCGACGGCGTGGCTTCGATGGAGCGCGGCAGTCCCGAGCATACCTATGTGCTGGGCCAGGATCGCAATGGCGGCGTGTTCGTGTCCGAGAACTTCTACTATGACAGCGAGATCTACGACACCAAGATCTACGCCGTGACCGACCGTCCTTTGTACCGCCCTGGTGACGAAGTCAATGTGAAATTCTTCGGCCGTGAATTTACCTCCGCACGCGCTTCGCAGGCGGCGGCCAGCGCGCCGCTGGGCCTGACCGTGTTCGATCCGAACGGCACGCCGCTGCTGACGCAGTCCTTGCAACTGACCGGTGAAACCGGCGCCGAGACGCGTTTCCGCCTGCCGCCGCAGGCCAGCGCCGGTGGCTACGAGCTGCGCTTTAACTACCGCGATGGCAGCTATGGCGCCGCCTTCCGCGTGGCCGAATATGTCAAGCCGCACTTTGAAATCAACGTGCAGCCGGCCAAGCCCGAGTTCAAGACCGGTGAAGCGGTCAAGGGCAGCATTGCGCTGCGCTACCCTGATGGCAAGCCGGTCAAGAACGCCAGGATGACGCTGTCGCTGCGCAGCCAGAAAAACTCGATGGTTGACGGTGAGCTGCGCTACAGCGGGCTGTTCCCCGTGTCGCTGAAAACCGAGGAAGTGGTCAGCGACAGCAGCGGCAATGTGGAATTCAACCTGCCGCCGGCCAGCGATCCATCGCGCTATATCCTGACGGTGTTTGCCACCGATGGCGCGGCCTACCGCGTGAAAGTCACGCGCGAGCTGATGATCGAGCGCTCCATTACGACCTATCAGCTGAAGGCCGCGCGCCAGTTTTCCGATCCTGGACAAAGCGTACACTTTGACCTGGTGGCCGATGGCCAGGGTGCGGCGCGTCCGGTGAAGTGGGAGCTGGTACAGCTGGAAAAACAAAGCAAGACCGAAGGCGCTTTCGATCCGAATGCCAAGGGATGGGATGTGGCGTTCCCTGCATCCGGTTCCTACCAGCTGGCGCTGCGCGACGAACGCGGCAACCTGCTCGCTGCGGCCAGCCACTGGGTGACCGGCGACGGCGTGCAAAGTACGCCGGGCAGCATTGAAATCGTGCTGGACCGCGCCCGTTATCGTCCGGGCGAGACGGCCGAAGCGCTGATCACGTTTTCCGACAAGGTGGACCAGGCGCTGTTTACGCTGGAGCGCGACAAAGTGGAACAGTACGGCCTGATGGCCGGCGGCGCCAATTGGTACCAGGCGCAGCGCGTGGCGCCCAAACAATGGCGCGTGCGCATCCCGGTGAAGGAAGAGCATGGCCCGAACATGACGTTCTCGGTGGCCTACACCCGCAACGGCGACTTCGTGTTTGAAAACGCCGGCCTGCAGATCATCGAGCCGCGCATCGCATTGCAGTTCAAGCCAGGCAAGGAGGTCTACCAGCCGGGCGAGCAGGTCACGCTGGACGTGAAGGCCACGCTCGACGGCAAGCCGGTCAGCACCATGGTGGCGCTGGGCGTGGTCGATGAAATGATCTATGTGCTGCAGCCGGAAATCGCGCCCGAGATCGGCGACTTTTTCTATCATCCGCGCCGCAACAATGTGCGCACCACGGCCAGCCTGTCGTTTATCAGCTATGACATGGCGCAAGGCAGGAGCGCCGGCGCGCCGGCCCGCCACAACTACAACGAGCGTGGCGTGAAGGTGCTGGAACGGCCACGGCGCGACAATATCGACACGGCCTTCTGGGCGCCTTCGCTAATGACGGACGCCAACGGCAATGCGCGTGTGACCTTCACCATGCCCGATGCGCTGACGCGCTGGCGCATTACCGGGCGCGCCATGGACGGCCAGGGTCGCGTGGGCCAGCGTACCGCCTATGTGCGTTCGGACAAGCAGTTCTACGCCAAGTGGACGGCGCCTGACTGGATGCGCGCCGGCGATGCACCGCGCGCCTCGGTAGCGGTATTCAACCAGACCGGCGCCGAGCAGGCGCTGGAAGTGACGCTGTCGGGCGGCGCACAGCCTAAAACGGAAAAGCTGGCGGCCAAGCCGGGCGTCAATTATGTCGAGTTTGCGCTGGCATCAAGCGTTGCCGGTCCGCTGCGCCTGGAAGTCAAACAGAACGGCAAGCTGGTCGATGCGCTGGACACGAATGTACAGACCCTGCCGGCCGCCTGGAGCAGCCCGCGCACGCTGGTCGTACCGCTCGGCGCTGGCACCGAAGAGCTGGCGCTGAAGCTGCCGGCCGACGCGCGCAATATCCGCCTGTCGTTTGCGCAGGGCGCCACCAGCCATTTCTCGCGCATTGCCGATGATTTGATCGACTACCCGTACGGCTGCGTCGAGCAGACGGCCAGCCGATTGATTCCGCTGGCGCTGGCCACGCAAAGCCTGGGCCCGGACGCCGGCGCGCTGCGTGAACGGCTGCAGGCCACCTTGACGGCGCAGCGCCTGCGCCTGGTGTCGATGGCCGGTCCGAACGCGGTGTTCGGCTGGTGGGGCAACGCCACTGCCGGCAACGCGCTGATGACGGCGTACGCCTACTATGCCGACTGGTATGCCGCGCGCGCGCTGCGCATCGAGCTGCCGCCCGAACACTGGAACCGACTGCTGGCCGTCTACAGCGAACATGGCCTGAAAGACGCGCTGGCCGACCGCGCCCTGGTGCTGTGGATGGCGCATGACATGGGCCTGCCGACCAAAACGCTGGCCGCCGGCCTGGTCGACGATCATGCCGGCGCGACCCTGAGTGGCAAGGCGCACCAGGCGGGCGACAGCCTGTTGCTCGGTGCGCGCGACGACCGCGAGTCGCAGGCGATGGCGCTGGGCCTGCTGGCGCTGGTGGCCAGCCAGAACCAGGTGGCCGTGCCGGCGGCGCTACAGCAGCAGATCGCCAGCGCCTGGACGGTGCTGCGCGAAGCGAAGGCGCCGGTCGCGCAGGCATTGCTGATGCTGGCTGGCGAAGCGTCAATGTCGCCCGATGCTGTGCTGGCCGGCGTGCGCGCGGACATGCCGACGCTGGACCGCGCCATGACGCTGCTGTGGGTGCAGAAAAAACTCGGCGGTGCGGCCTTTGGCAAGGCCCCAGCCGTGGCGCCCGACGGCGCCTGGCAAAAACAGGAAAGCCGCAGTGGCCAGCCGCTCTGGCGCTGGAACGAGGCCAAGGGTGTGCCGGCGACGCTGCGCCTGGCGGCCGGTTCTACAGCACCGGCCGATACGGTGGCCGTGCTGCAGTATGAAAGCCGCGCTGCCGAAGCGCAGGCGCTGCCGGTCACCATCGAGCGTCGCATCCTGAAAATGGTGCAGGGCAAAGCCGGCTACACGACGGAGCTGGTCAAGGCTGGCGAGGCGCTCAGCACCGACGCGCTGTATCTCGATGAAATCACCTTGAAAGCCGCGCCGGGTGCCAAACACCGCTTTGGTCTGCTGGAAGTGGCGCTGCCGCCGGGCGCCATGGTGGAGTCCACCACCTGGGGCATGACCATGGCGGGCGACAAGCCGGTGGCGCTCGAACGTGCGCGCCATACGGAGCGCCGTGACGGCTATGCCGTGCCGATCGAGCCACTGGAAGGCGAGGTGACGGTACGCCATCTGCTGCGCTTTGCGCAGAAAGGCAGTTATGTCCTGCCACCGGCGCGCTTCCATCGCATGTACCAGCCCGAGCAAAAAGCGTTTGAAGGTGGTGGCAAAACCACGCGCGCGCTGAAGGTCGAGTAATGCGCGCGATGGCCTTGTCCTTTGCTTTGCTCGCTGCGCCGTCATGGGCGGCCACGCTCGATATGGCGTGGTGGCGCGACGGCAAGGTCGACGTGCGCCAGTTGGAGCAGGGAGGCACCGCGCCGGCGTCATTTGACGCGTCGCGCCAGGTGCCATTGGCCAGCCTGTGGAAGCTGTTTATGTATGTGTATGCGGCCGACAGCAAGCTGGCCATGCCCGACTACCGCTGCGGCGGACGCGATCCGGAAGAAGTGTATTGCTGCGACGCCGGCCAGAGTGTCAGCGCCGACGCGGCGCTGGCGCAGTCGTGCGGCCTGTTTTTTTCGCCCAAACGATTGAAGATTGCACCGGCTGCCTGGCGAAAATATTGGAGCGGCCTGCTGGGCGCGGCGCCATCGGGCGAGCTGGCCTGGCTGGCCGACCCGGCGCAGCTGAAACCGGAAAAGCTGGTGCGCCTTGGCAGCCTGCTGCGTGCACTGGGCAGCATCCCAGCTGCCAGCCGGGCGGGCGCCGAAGCGGCCCTGCTGCGCGTGGTGCTCGACGGGCGCGGCGCCGGCACGGCGCGCTGGTTCGGCGGCCAGTTGCGCGTCAAGACGTATTCATGGCATCAAGAGGGCAAGCCGACCGAGCGCATCGGCGGCGCGGCCGGCTGGCTCGCTGACGGCACGCCGCTCTGGCTGGGCGGCAGCGGCACCAGCAGCAGCGTGCTGCAGCAGTGGGCGCCGCGCATCGCCGCCGCCCTGCCGCCACTGCGTGAAGTGGACGATGGCGGCTGCGTGGTGGTCGATTACTTCAAGCGCTATCCGATACGCAGCGTGCGCGGTGAAGGCGGCGCGGCACCGGCAGGGCCGATGAACGGGCGCTATCATGTGCAGTTCAAGAATGGCCAGAACCTGGCCTTGCGCAGCACGGGTGAGATGATGCTGACCAACGACGCCGGTGGCCAGATCCAGCTGCGCGGACGCATGGGCGTCAATGAATATGTGGCGCGGGTGCTCGACCGGGAAGCCTCCACGCAGGAACCGGAAGCGGCCAAGGCGCTGGCGGTTGCCGCGCGCACCTATCTGAACCAGAATGCGGTCAATGTGGCCGGCTGCCAGCAGATTGCCGACAGCAGCGCCACCCAGCGCGTCAGCCCCAGCCCGGCCACGCCGGCGGCGCTCAGCATCGCGCGCTGGACCGATCAGTTGATTGTCGATGGCGTCACGGTGCGCTATCACGCCAACCGGCCGTCGGAGAACACGCTGTCGTGGAGCCACGCGGTGCAGCAGGCAAAACAGGGCAGGCGTTACGACGAACTGCTGGCCGAGGCTTATCCGGGCGGCGCGCTGGCCACGGCCAGCAATACCGGTGCCCTCTGCCAGCGCTTGAGCGCCAATGAAGCCTGGCTGGCCAGTGCCGTGCCGCGCTGGCAGCGCGTGCTGCTGCGCGAAGCCGGATATGAAGCGCCCGAGCAGGCGCCGCTGATCTGCGCGCTGTCGATCGGTGCGCCGTATTCCGAGCAGTCGCGCAACCGCATCTATATGCGCCCGCTGGCCACGCGCGAGGACCGCATTACGCTGGCACATGAATATTTGCACCTGGGCCTGCGCCGCCATCCGCGCGGCCAGGATGAAGCCTATGTCGAACAGCTGGCACGTCGGCTGGTCGATCTGAATCTGGAGGCGATGTGAAATTGCTCATGATATGGAGTGCAGCCTTGCTGGCGCTGGCCGGCAGTGTGCAGGCGGCCGACAAGAGCATGGCCACGCCCGTCGGTGGCTGGAACCGCGCCGGCCTGACCGACCGCTCGCAGGAACTGGCGGTCAATTATCCGTATGCGCTGGTCGACCGTGGCGCGCAGCGCGGCCGGCGCATGATCCAGGGCGAACTGGCGAAGGCTGGCAAGGAGCGCGGCGTGCACAAGCTGGTGGTCAATGGCAATCCGACCCCGCTCTATACCGACGACACTGGCCGCTATGCACGCGCCTACTCGTTCGGCTCCGGCTCGAACAGCGTCGAGATCCGCTCGCCCGACGGCAAGGCGGTCAAGCGCGTGCAGTTCTATGAGGCAGATAAAAGCCGCCCGCAGCCGGTCATCCGCGTGATCGCCGCCTGGGACGACAGCCAGGCCGAAGTTGACCTGCACGTGGTCACGCCAGACGGCCAGCATGCGTTCTGGTCGCATCCGGCACTGAGCAATGGCGGCGGGCTCGATGCCGATACCGTCGATGGCCCGGGGCCGGAAAACTTCGTGATGACTTCACCCATGCGCGGCCTGTACCAGGTATGGATCAATTACTGGGGCAATTTCGGCGCCAGTGGCTATCACTTCGATGAAACCACGCGCCAGCGGCCCGTCATTACCAGCCGCGTGACGCTGGTGTTCAATGAAAATACAGCGCGTGAACGGCGCGAAGAGTTTGTGGTGCCGCTGCGCGCCATAGGCGAACTGACCCTGGTCAAGACTTTCAAGTTTTAAGACGATGAAGATACTCTCCCTTTCCCTGTTGCTGTTGCCGCTGTGGGCGCAAGCCCAGGTCACCATCGATTCCCCCAAGGGCGGCTGGCGCAATTCGGCCGGCGCGCGCGAGGACTATACGCAGCCGGTCAACTATCCCGCCTCGTCGGTCAGCCTGCAGCCTGGCCAGAGCGAAACGGCGCAGATACGCGGTCGTATCGCCGGCGCCGGCAAGGGCAAGCCGGCCACGCTGGTGGTCAATGGCGTGGCCATGCCGATGGAAGTAGGCGAAGACGGCAGCTTTGGCCGTCCGTACGGTTTCGGCAGCGGCTCAAACAGCGTGGAAGTGCGCTCGCCCGATGGCAAAAGCCGCAAGCGCACCCAGTTTGTCGACAGCTACCAGGGCAAGACGCAGGCGCGCTTGCGCGTGGTGCTGTCGTGGGACAGCGCCGGCACCGACCTCGATCTGCATGTGGTGGCGCCCAATGGCGGCCACGCCTGGTACGGTAACCGCGTGCTGCCCGATGGCAGCGCGCTCGATGTCGATGTGACCACCGGCTACGGCCCGGAAATCTTTTCCAGCGCCGCGCCACAGAAGGGCAACTACCATGTGTATGTCAATTACTACGGCAGCGGCGAGAACACCGCCACGCTGACCGTTGCCACCATCTCCATCATCACCAATGAAGGTACGCCGCGCGAAAAGCTGCAGACTTTCAAGGTGCCGATGCGCGCCGCCGGCGAACTGACACTGGTGAAATCGTTCGTGTTTCCGTAAATGGCCCTTGCAGAGCTGCTGCGGCTTGGCTATAATTCGCCTCCTCGCAAAACGGTGCACACAAAACAAGGTGTTGCGCAGTAGAGTGAGGTAAAAAAGAAGGTTGACGAAATAAGCGAAACGCTTCATACTCTTCCTTCTTCGCAGCTGACAAACACAACGCTTTGTCGATAGCGCGAAACAAGCTTTACCGAATACAGTTCTTTAACAATTAACAGTCGATAAGTGTGGGCATTTGAT
>NZ_WFLK01000014.1 GCF_009208565.1 Janthinobacterium aquaticum
AAGGCGCCGAAATTGATCATCGGCGCCATGATGCGCAAACTGGTACACGTGGCATTCGGCGTGCTCAGGTCAGGAAAAATATTTGATCCGACCTTGCACGCCGCTTGACGGGGATAACAGTATCTACCGTCCGCTTAACTTAGCGGCATCAGGATCAGGGTCAGGTTTGGCTGGCGCTGTAGACGCAGTTGCGGCCCAGATGCTTGGCCTGGTACAGCGCGCTGTCAACGCGCGAGAAAAATGCCGATTCGGTCTCGTCCTGGTGGTACTGAGCAACACCCAGGCTGATCGTGACGGGAACTTCCGGCGCCGGCAGGCCGAAATGATGGCTTTCGATGGCTAGGCGCAGTTCCTCGGCCAGTGCGCTGGCCTGCGCCAGGTTGCAATCGTTCAGCAGCACCAGGTATTCCTCGCCGCCCCAGCGCGTGATGGCGTCGCTGGCGCGCACGGTGGCGCGCGCCACATCGGCCACGCTGCGGATCACCTTGTCGCCGCACAGATGGCCGTGGGTGTCGTTGACGCGCTTGAAGAAATCGATATCGAACAGGATGGCCGACAGCGGCTGGGACGTGCGCCGCGACTGCAGCCTGGCGCGCTGGAACAGCAGTTCAAGCGACTGGCGATTGAGCAGCCCGGTCAGCGCATCGGTCGAGGCGATGCGCTCGATGCGCTGCTGGTAGCGGTTGACCGTCAGCAGCGTCAGCAGCAGCACCAGCAGGGTCACGCCAAAGCTGATGGCCAGGTTCATGATGAACACATGCTGCAGCGATTCGACCTCGTCGCTGACATTCTGTTCGACCACCAGATACCAGCCCAACTCGGGAATAAAGCGTGAATTGACCAGGATTTTCGCGTGCTTGAGCTGGTACGACAGGTGCGTCGGTTCGGTCTGGTGATTGAGGATGTGTCCTGCAATGTCCTGCACGCCCGGCAGCGTATGGATATTGCCGTGCGCCGCATTGCCGGCCTGGCTGTCGCGCATGGTCTTGCCCGCCAGAACCAGCGCACCCTTGCCATCGACAAAATAGATATTGCGGTGAAAGCGTACCTGGTAGCGGTCGATGATATGGCTCATCGTATCGAGTGTCAGGCCGATGCCGGTCGCGCCGATGAAGCGGCCATCGTAGTCGACGACCCGATGGTTGATAAAGATGGTCATGCTGTCGCGGTTGGCCATGTCGATATCGACATTGGTTTCAAAATCGCTGTCGGTCATCTTGCGCACGCGGTAATACCAGACGTCGCGCGTGGCGTTCGGGTTGACCGACTTGAGCGTGCCTTCGGCGTAATAATATTTGCTGGTCTTGTCGGACACCAGGAAGCTGGTGATGGCGCCGTATTTCTTTTTCACTTCCGCCAGGTAGCGCACGATCTGGCGCGGATCCTGCTCTCCGGCCAGTATCCAGTCACGCACAAAGGTGTCGTGCGCCATCAAGGACGAAATAAAGACCGGGCGCAGCATGTCTTTCTGGATTTCGGAATAGATATTGTCGCCCGTTAGCGGCAAGGTCTGGTCGGCAATGCCATGCTCGATCGCCTTGCGCGAGGCCAGGTAGCCAGCCAGGCTGGTAGCAACAAAGCCGGCTGACAGGATCAGGGTCAGCAGGAGCAGCAAGCGGTACTTGTTCGACAAAATGCGCATGAGGGACGGAAGAGGTGGCGTTGTTAAGCGCAAGGCAAAAGTATGCAACAGGCCACATCTTGGTGCAATGCTGACGCGCTATCGAAGCGGTCTCGGCACACAATACGACCAGATAACCACGATTGCACAAATAAAACCGCCGTTTTATCGACAAAGATGCAGATTGGAAATAGTATTTGATTCGGGGAACGATGCGCAGCGCCCCCACCGTGCGGCTGCTCCGGGGCGCAGGAACATGCGCAGGGAGACATGATGTTATTTCTAAAAAGCACGTCCACCAGCAAGGCGCCGGGCGTCTATGAAGTCGATATTGCTGCCAAGCCGCCAGGCAAGACCTTCGGCGTGTTCCTTGCCACCGACGCCGACCAACCACCGCATGCCTTGCTGACGCAGCTGGCCGCACTCGGTTTCGTCAATACCTACAGTTCGCCCTACCAGCACAAGGACGGCGGCAAGGTGCTCGACCTGCATTTTCAGAAAGACGGCACCGATATCTTCAAAGGCTGGAAAAGCGAAGAATGCGAGCAGAATCTGGCCGCCATTACGGCGCTGTTCCAGGAACACGGCATTACCATTGCGCCGCGCGTGATGACGATGGCCGAAGCGTATGCCTGAGACGCATGGCTTGACCCGCCGCGGCGATAATGCCGCTACCTTAAGCTTTTTGCGGCATTGAAATTAACAAGGCGAAAAACGGCGGGCCAGGGACGCGCCCCTTAGAAAATGCCGATGGCGGCGTTGCAGCTCCTCGCCGTACATTCGCCTGATGCGCGTGGATCAAGCGTAGGTCGGATTAGGCCCTTCGGGCCGTAATCCGACAACATTGTTGGCGTCAGCAGTGTTGTCGGATTACGCGGGGCTTTGCCCCGCTAATCCGACCTACGTATCGTTTAAGTTTCGCTTAAGTTTCGCCATCTTCGCTCTATTTCTTTTATTTCCTCTCTTTCACATTCTCCTTACATCTCGTCACATTTCTTACGGAATGGAGAGGGACGTGTGTTTTTGCCAGTGCTATTGTGTCTCCATCGCACTTCGCTGAACTGCGAAACATGGCAATACACATGCAACTCAACAAATACGAAAGAGAGAACATGATGAAAAAGATCCTGTTTGCAATGATCGCTACCGCAACCGCACTGTCCGGCATGAGCGCCGCCCACGCTGAAGGCGTCTACGTTGGCGCTGGTGTGACCGCCAACCGCTATAACTTCGATGTGCCGGGCGCTACCTCGGCCGATAACCACAGCGGTTACAAGGCTGGCGGCAAGTTGTTTGCCGGTTATGACATCAACCAGACCTGGGCAGTGGAAGGCGGCTATGCCGATTTCGGCAGCAAGGATTACAGCTATGTGACCGGGGCCGGCAACGGCGCGCTGAAAAGCAAGTCGGAAGGCTACTATCTGGCTGGTAAAGCCACCATGCCGGTCAGCGACAAGGTCGGCGTGTTCGGCAAGCTCGGTGTCGCCCGCGTCGATAACAAACTGAGCGGTACCGGCCTGTCGAGCGGCGCCAGCGGCGAGAACAAGACCGGCGTCTACGCTTCGGTTGGTGCGCAATATGCGATCAACGAAAAAGTCTCGCTGACGGCCGAGGTGGAACACTTCGGCAAGAGCGCCGACCAGGGCAAGAAAGCTACCGGCCTGGCACTGGGCGCACGCTACAACTTCTAAGCATTTAATTTGCTGAAAAAAAGGCAGTCACTTCGCAGTGACTGCCTTTTTTATGTGCGCCTGACTTATACCGTCAATGGCTTGTAGCGGATGCGTTTCGGCTTGGCGCCTTCTTCACCCAGACGTTTTTTCTTGTCGGCTTCATATTCCTGATAGTTGCCGTCAAAGAAGGTGACTTGCGAGTTGCCTTCGAACGCCAGGATATGGGTAGCGATACGGTCGAGGAACCAGCGATCATGCGAGATCACCATCACGCTGCCGGCAAATTCCAGCAAGGCGTCTTCGAGCGCACGCAGGGTTTCCACGTCCAGATCGTTTGACGGTTCATCGAGCAGCAGCACGTTGCCGCCCATCAGCAGCGTCTTGGCCAGATGCAGGCGGCCGCGTTCACCACCGGACAGGTTGCCGACCATTTTCTGCTGGTCCGAACCCTTGAAGTTGAAGCGGCCCAGGTAGGCGCGCGACGGCATTTCAAAGCGGCCCACGGTCAGCATGTCGGCGCCGCCGGATACATCTTCAAACACCGATTTGTTGTCAGCCAGACTATCGCGGTTCTGGTCGACGATCGACACGCGCGCGGTCTGGCCGATCACTACTTCGCCGCTGTCAGGCTGTTCCTTGCCGGTGATCATCTTGAACAGCGTCGATTTACCGGCGCCGTTGGGGCCGATAATACCGACAATCGCGCCCGGTGGAATGGTAAAGCTCAGGTTGTCGATCAGCAGGCGGTCGCCAAACGCTTTCGACACATTCTTGAATTCGATCACATCATTGCCCAGACGCTCAGCCACAGGAATAAAGATTTCCTGGGTTTCGTTGCGCTTCTGATATTCGTGCTCGGACAGCTCGTTGAAGCGGGCCAGGCGCGCTTTCGACTTGGCCTGGCGCGCTTTCGGATTCTGGCGCGACCATTCCAGTTCTTTCTGCAGTGCTTTCTGACGCGCCGATTCGGTGGCTTCTTCCTGCTTCAGGCGGGCCTGCTTCTGGTCCAGCCAGGTCGAATAGTTGCCTTTCCATGGAATGCCGTGGCCGCGGTCCAGTTCCAGAATCCATTCGGCTGCATTGTCGAGGAAGTAGCGATCATGGGTAATGGCCACCACGGTGCCTGGGAAGCGCAGCAGGAACTGCTCGAGCCAGTCGACCGATTCGGCGTCCAGATGGTTGGTCGGCTCGTCGAGCAGCAGCATGTCGGGTTTCGACAGCAGCAGCT
This sequence comes from Janthinobacterium aquaticum, assembly GCF_009208565.1. Taxonomy (GTDB): domain Bacteria; phylum Pseudomonadota; class Gammaproteobacteria; order Burkholderiales; family Burkholderiaceae_D; genus Janthinobacterium. The sequence goes on from NZ_WFLK01000014.1 coordinate 4,523, forward strand.
TGCACAGCGCCACGCGACGCTTTTCACCGCCGGAGAGCACGGCAATCTTGGCGTCCCAGGCTGGCAGGCGCAGCGCGTCGGCGGCCATTTCCAGCTGCAGGTTCAGGTTGCCGCCGTCGGAGGTCGAGATGATCGCTTCCAGGCGCGCCTGCTCGGTGGCCAGCGCATCGAAGTCGGCGTCTTCCTCGGCATAGGCGGCGTACACGGCTTCAAGCTTGGCTTGCGCCTCGAATACTTCACCGAGGCCCGATTCGACTTCCTGGCGCACGGTTTTTTCCGGGTCGAGCTGCGGTTCCTGTGGCAGGTAGCCGATATTGAGGCCCGGCATCGGCACGGCTTCGCCCTGGATGTCGGTGTCGATGCCGGCCATGATCTTGAGCAGGGTCGATTTGCCGGAGCCGTTCAGGCCCAGCACGCCGATCTTGGCGCCCGGGAAGAAGGACAGCGAAATATCTTTCAGGATCTGGCGCTTGGGCGGGACGATTTTGCCCACGCGGTTCATGGTGTAGACGTAATTTGCCATTAGAAATCTCGGGTGAGGGTGATATACAAAGAAAAGACGGACAGGATACGGTAAACGCGCGCCGACGGCCAGCACGGCCGGCATGCTGCAGCGTGCCCGCCATCAGGTGGCCTTGCGTTGGCAATGCGTATGCCACAGGCCTTCGGCCGCATACAGGGCCAGCGCGACCCAGATGATCATGAAGCCGAGCATGCGCTGCGGCGTGAAATCCTCGTGGAACACCCAGATGCCGATCAGCAACTGTCCGGTGGGCGCGATATATTGCAGCAGGCCCAGCACGGCCAGCGGCAACCGCCGCGCGCCGGCTGCAAACAGCAGCAGCGGAATGGCGGTAATCGGACCGGACGCCAGCAGCAGCGCCCGCGTGCTGGTAGTGTCGGTATTGATGAAGTTGCTTTGGCCATGCCATGCCAGCCACAGCATATAGGCCAGCGCCAGCGGGAACAAAATCATGGTCTCGAACGACAGGCCTTCCAGCGCACCGAGCGCGGCGGTCTTGCGCAGCAGCCCGTAGCCGCCAAACGAGGCCGCCAGCGCCAGCGCCACCCACGGCATCTGGCCCGCCTGCCAGGTCAGCCAGGCCACGCTGCCGGCGGCCAGCGCAATGGCCAGCCATTGCAGGCGGCGCAGGCGCTCGTGCAGCAGCAAAAAGCCCAGCATCACATTGACCAGCGGCGTAATGAAGTAGCCAAGGCTGGCGTCGAGCACATGGCCGTTGTTGACGGCCCAGATATAGATAAACCAGTTAGCCGACAGCAAAAACGCGCTGGCCACAAAGCTCAGCACGACCTTCGGTTGCTGTCTCAATGCCGGCAGCCAGCGCCACTGGCGCCGCACCGTCAGCAGCACGGCCAGGAACAGCAGTGACCAGACCATGCGGTGCGCCAGGATTTCCAGCGGTGCGACTTCGGCAATCGCATGGAAGTACAGTGGAAACAGGCCCCAGAGCAAAAAGGCGAGCGAGGCGTACAGCATGCCTGGATTCATGATCGGTTCACGGTGGAAGTAGACAGTCTGGCATTATCGCTGAAAACAACGGTAGCTGCCGCCGGCTGCGCCTCGGCGTAGAATGGCAACAAATCAAGCGCCGTGATCAAGAAAACGGCTGGGAATATCGACTGAGGGGCAGCCCGGAATCATGCAAAAATACTCTTGCTATTTGCTAATACCTATCATATTGTGCGATGCAACAAAACAAAAACGGGTGCAACCTTGACGTCGGAACACAAAAAAAGCGGCCTGGTCGGCCTGACCCTGGCCGCTGTCGGCATCGTCTATGGCGATATTGGCACCAGTCCGCTCTATACCCTCAAGACCGTCTTTGACCCTGCCCACGGTCTGGCGCTCACGCAAACCAATTTGCTGGGCATTATTTCGCTGATCTTCTGGAGCCTGACCTTTGTGGTCTCGCTCAAATACGTCACGCTGGTGCTGCGCGCCGACAACCGCGGCGAGGGCGGCATCATGGCGCTGATGGCGCTGGTACTGTCGTCGGTCAGCCGCGGCTCGCGCTGGCATTTCCCCTTGATGCTGATCGGCGTATTTGGCGCGACACTGTTTTATGGCGACAGCGTGATTACGCCGGCCATCTCGGTGCTGTCGGCCATCGAAGGACTGGAAGTGGCCACGCCGGCGCTGAGCGCCTATGTGGTGCCGCTGACCATCGTGCTGCTGATCATCCTGTATTCGGTGCAGTCGCACGGCACGGCCGGCATTGGCCGCTTTTTTGCCCCCATCATGGTGCTCTGGTTCGGTGCACTGGCGGTGATGGGCGTGATCAATATCATCCACGCGCCGGAAATCCTGGCTGCCCTGAACCCGCTGTATGCGGTGACGTTTTTGCTCAATCACGGCTTCGTGGCCTTCGTTGCGCTGGGCGCGGTGGTGCTGGCGCTGACGGGAGCCGAAGCGCTGTATGCCGACATGGGCCATTTCGGCAAAAAGCCGATCCGCGTGGCCTGGTTCCTGATCGTGTTCCCGGCGCTGGCGCTCAACTACCTGGGGCAGGGCGGCCTGTTGCTGCAGCACCCGGATGCCATTTCCAACCCGTTTTACCAGCAGCTGGGCGCCTGGAGCGTCTACCCGCTGGTGGTGCTGTCGACCATGGCCACGGTGATTGCCTCGCAAGCCACCATTTCCGGCACCTTCTCGATGACCAAGCAGGCCATTGCACTGGGCTTTTTGCCACGCATGCGCGTGCGCCATACGTCGGAAAGTGAAATCGGCCAGATCTATATCCCGGCCGTCAACTGGCTGCAACTGGCGGTGGTACTGCTGGCCGTGATCGGCTTTGGCTCGTCGGAAAACCTGGCGGCTGCCTATGGCATTGCAGTCACGGCCACCATGATGTCGACCACCATCCTGACCTTCTTCGTGATCCGCTACCGCTGGAAGATGAACCTGGCGCTGTGCTGGGCCGCCACCGGCTTTTTCCTGACCATCGACGTGCTGTTCTTCTCGGCCAGCGCGCTCAAGCTGTTCCACGGCGGCTGGTTCCCACTGCTGCTGGGCTCGATCCTGTTTATCATCATGCTGACCTGGAAGCGCGGCCGCCAGCTGGTGTTCGAGAATCTCGAAGCGCATGCGATTCCGCTCGACGATTTCCTGTCCTCGCTGTTTATTGCGCCGCCGCTGCGCGTGCCCGGCACGGCGATTTTCCTGCGCGGCGAAACCGACGGCGTGCCGCACGCCTTGCTGCATAACCTGCTGCACAACAAGGTGCTGCACGAACGCGTGGTGTTCCTGACAGTGTTCATGCACGAGGAGCCGTGGGTGCCGCTGGCCGACCAGGTGCGGGTGCAGGACCTGGGCCACCAGTGCTACCAGGTCAATGTGCATTACGGCTTCAAGGATGAGCCGGATATCCCGGCCGCGCTGGCGCAGTGCGCCGGCCAGGGGCTGGACTTCGAGATGATGGAAACGTCGTTCTTTATCGCCCGCCAGACGATTATCTCGACCCCGGGCCACGGCATGATGCCATGGCGCGAGCATCTGTTCGTGACCATGTCGCGCAATGCGCGCACGGCCGCCGATTACTATCAGATCCCGAGCAACCGGGTGATCGAGCTCGGTACGCAGGTGGAAATCTAGGCCGCCGTGCGCTGGTGTGGCAAGCGTTGTATTGCCACACCAGAATCGGGCGTGCTTACGTCTGCTTACAAATTGACGCTGGCAGTGCTGTTACACTGCTGCCGACATCTCGCTGTTGGCCCGCATCGAACGGGTTGAGTCCATTCAAAATGTAAAGGGAAACCATGAAATCGGTATTTCAGTTGATCGCGCCAGTTGCTTGCGCATTTGTCATGGCCGGCTGCGGCAGCGCTGCCTCCGAGACCAAGCCTGTCGTGATCGATCCGGCCACGCAGGTCAAGGAACTTGTTATTACCGATCTGGCGGTGGGTACCGGTACCGCTGTAGCAGCTGCCAACGACGCCGTGATCGTTACCTATACGGGCTGGCTGTACAATTCGGCGCAAACCGATGGCAAGGGCAAACAGTTCGACGCCAGCAAGGACGGCGCCGGCCTGTCCTTCGTGCTGGGCAAGGGCACCGTGATTCCAGGCTGGGACCGTGGCCTGGTGGGCATGAAAGTCGGCGGTTCGCGCCGTCTGACGATCCCGTCGGACCTGGCCTATGGCCCAAGCGGCACGGCCAAGGACAGCAAGGGCGTGCAGGCCATTCCGCCGTACGCCGGCCTGGTGTTTGACGTCAAGCTCGTTTCGCTGACCAAGGCCAACTGATACGGCGCAAGGCCGTAGCGCAGCAGCAGCGGGCGACCCGATGGGTCGCCCGTTTTGCATTCAGGCCGGCGCCAGTTCCTGGAAATAGTAGGTGGCGCCGCCCAGCTCGGCCGGTGCGTCGTAGCGCAGCAGCTGCGTGCGGCGCAGCGCCACCGGCGCGCTGAAAGCCGGGCCGTCATACACGAAGGTGTGGAATTCGCCATTTTCTCCGCAGGCGTCCACGCCAGGCGGCAGGTCGGCCAAAAAGGCGCTATCGAATTGGCGTCCGCAAAAGTCGGCCGGCAGATGCTGGCCGTTGATGCACACCACGATCGCCTTGAAGCCGGCCGCGAGGAATTCATCGACCAGCGCGCGCCGCTCGCCGCCCCAGAGCGGCAGGTGCGCCGTCAGGCCGGCCGCGGCGCAGACCTTTTCTTCCCAGTCGCGGTGCGGCTGCAGATCGATATCGCCAAACAGCGCATGATCGATGCCGGCGTCTTTCGCTTCGCGCAGCACGCGCACGAACTGTTCTTCGTAGGTGCCCCAACTGGTGTGATAGCGCTGCAGGCGTGCGCCCAGCATGGCGGCCTGCGTCTCGAGCAGTTCGGGCGGCACGCCGTGCGAGCGCGACTTGCGCCCGTCTTCATCCATGGCGGTGACCAGCAGCGGCACCTGCATGCCGGCCGCGCGGGCGCGCCACAGCGCCAGGCACGAGTCCTTGCCGCCGCTCCACGAGATGAGCGCTTTCATGCGATGGCTTCGGCCGCGCGCAGCATGTCGATATGCTGTATGCCGTCTTCATCGTAAGGCGCGCTGACGGTAACGAAGCCGAACGACTGGTAGAAGCGCTCCAGATACTGCTGCGCGCCGATGCGAATCGCGTGGCCCGGATGCAGTCGCACGGCGCCCGCGATGCCTTCTGCCAGCAGCTGCTTGCCGGCGCCGCTGGTGCGCGCCTCGGGCGACGTCAGTACCCGGCCCAGCGACATTTCCACGTATTTGGCGCCGGGCGCCAGCACGCGCAGGCAGGCAGCGAGCTGGCGCTGGCCATCGACTTCGTGCCAGCCCAGCAGGTGCATGGCCTGTGCGTCGTAGCCGTCGAGATCCTGGTACAGGCATTGCTGTTCCAGCACGAATACGCGCTGGCGCAGCTGCAGCAGCTGATACAGCGTATGGACGCCCAGTTCCTCGAAAGTGTGCCATTGCCAGGTAATCATGTGCCGCTCCGCCGGTTAAAAGGCATCATTCTAAAGCGGCAGGCGGAAAAAAACCGCGCTGCCTGGCGGCAGAGCGGTTTTTGCTGCTTTGGGATGTGGCTTACACGATGGTCAGCGTCACGTCGATGTTGCCACGGGTGGCGTTCGAGTAAGGGCAGACGATATGGGCGGCGGCAACCAGTGCTTCGGCAGCGGCGCGGTCCATGCCTGGCAGCGAGATTTTCAGTTCCACTTCGATGCCGAAGCCGGTCGGGATGGCGCCGATGCCGACATGGCCTTCGATCGACAGGTCAGCCGGCAGGGCCACTTTATCGCGGCCAGCGACAAATTTCATCGCACCGAGGAAGCAGGCCGAGTAGCCGGCAGCGAACAGCTGTTCCGGATTGGTGCCGACGGCGCCGTTGCCACCCAATTCTTTTGGCGTGGTCAGTTTCACGTCGAGCACGTTATCGGACGACACGGCGCGGCCTTCGCGGCCACCGGTTGCAGTTGCTACAGCGCGGTACAGTACTTTTTCGATCGACATGATGGAATTCCTTTAGTTAAATAGTTTTCTATTAAATAGTGTGCTACTTTTACCTGCTTCCCAGCTTGCATACTGTATGCCAGAGTGGGGATGGCCGTCTGAAAAATCTGTATTGCGGCGTCCATGTAGTAACTATATATCGCGCGCTATTTAATTGCAAGCGATTTGTTGATGTTTTTACTTGGCAGTAATTTTCTTGCGGTTTTGCCGGCTTCTGTCGCCAGTTCCGGCCTTCCGTCGCATAATGGCCACCGCTGCGCGAGACCTTGCCTATGCTGGCCTCACTTCAACGCTACTGTGGATAAATCATGACGAGCCTGTTCTTTATCTTTCGCCTGACCCTGGTGTCGATGGTCACTTACATATTGGCCGTCGCCATTCTGACTGAAAATTTCTTGCGCCATGTAGTCAGACATACCGAAGAGTTCTTCGTGATCGTCGGTGCAGCGCTGGCCTGCGCCGTCATTACCAATGCGTTCTCGCATGTGCGTCGGGTGCGCCTGATCGCCGGCGAGGTCAGCAGCCGTACCCTGTCGAGCCGCCAGCGCCGGCAGATTGAAATTCCGTTCGAGGCCGGCGAAGCGTTCGACATGATCGATGCGGCCATCCGCGAACTGCCCGGCAGTGAGATCGCCGAAAGCGCGCGCGACAGCCTGCAGGTGCAGGCGCGCGTGCGCCGCGCCGCGCCCTACACCCAATCGGGCCTGCCGCGCCACCGCCTGCTGTCCTTTATTGCGCCGCAGCCGAACCAGATACTGGCCACCGTCACGCCCAACGGCGAGGCGGGCAGCGTGACGCTGATCTGCGAACCGGCGCGTCCGGCCTGGACCGACTGGTTCCTGGTCGACCATGGCAGCAATCTGGAAAACGCCGAGGCGGTCACGCGCGCCATCACGCGCCGGGTAGCGCAGCGGCGCCGCAGCGAACAGGCCGATGCACGCCAGAGCGAGACGGAAAAAGAGCTGACGGTAGCCAAGCTGAGCTTGCTCCACGCGCAGGTCGAGCCGCACTTCCTGTACAACACGCTGGCCAGCGCCCAGCTGCTCACGCGCAGCGATCCGGCGCGCGCCGACGAGATGCTGGGCAACCTGATCCTGTACCTGCGCCATTCACTGCCGCGCACCGGCCAGGCAATGTCGACGCTGGGCACCGAGCTGGAACGCGCCTGTGCCTATCTCGATATCCTGAAGATACGCATGGGTGCGCGCCTGAACCTGCAGATCGAAGTGCCGGCCTACCTGCGCCAGGTCGAACTGCCGCCGATGATGCTGCAAACGCTGGTGGAAAACGCCATCAAGCACGGCCTGGAGCCGAAAAGCGGCGGCGGTACCATCTGGATCATGGCGCGCAGCGGCGACGGCACCATGATCGTCACGGTGGCCGACGACGGCAAGGGCTTCAGCGACGACGGCGCCGGTACCGGCATCGGCCTGCGCAATGTGCGCGAACGCCTGCGCCTGACCTACGGCAAGGCCGCGGCGTTTGCCATCGTGGCCAATTTCCCCGACGGTGTCACGGCCACCATCACGGTGCCCGACCATACCTTGCAGGGAGCCGCCCATGGCTGACATGACCTGCGTGGTGGCGGAAGACGAAGCCCTGCTACGCGAGGCGCTGGTGGCCATGCTGGGGGAACTGTGGCCCGAGCTGCGCATCGTCGCCGTGTGCGACGATGGCGGCAGTGCACTCGAAGCGATTGCCGCCTTGCGCCCCGACGTGGCGCTGCTCGATATCCGCATGCCGGGCCTGTCGGGCCTGGAAGTGGCGGCTGGCGCGCTGCAGGCCAGCCCCGCCACGCAGGTGGTATTTGTGACGGCCTACGACCAGTATGCGATCGACGCCTTTGACAAGGGCGCGGTCGATTATCTGCTGAAACCGGTGGCGCGCGAGCGCCTGCAGGCGACCTTGCAGCGCGTGCAGCAGCGCGCCGCCAGGGCGCCAGTCGCGGCCGAGCAGGCGGCGCTGGCCGGCCTGCTGCAGCAGCTGACGCTGGCCGTGCCGGCGGTGGCCAAGGCGCCGCCGCTGGTGTGGGTGACGGCCAGTAGCGGCAAGGATACGCGATTGATCATGGTCGACGATATTGCCTACTTCCAGTCCGATACCAAATACACGGCGGTGCTGACGGCCGATGGCGAAGCGCTGCTCAGGAAACCGATCCGCGAACTGCTCGAGGTGCTCGACCCGGCCATCTTCAAGCAGATCCACCGCTCGACCATCGTCAACATGAAGGCGGTGGCCTCGCTGACGCGCGATGAGCTGGGGCGCGGCACGCTGCGCCTCAAAACGCGGCCCGAAACGCTGGCCGTCAGCCAGCCGTTTATGGCGCTGTTTCGTAATATGTGAGCCTGGCTCGGCTGCCTTAAAGAAAATCGTAGGTCGGATTAGGCCCCAAAGGGGCCGTAATCCGACAACATTGTTGGCGCTTGCGGTGTTGTCGGATTACGGCCCGGAGGGCCTAATCCGACCTACGTAATTATTCCGCCGTCTCGAAGCCTTCCAGCACATTGACCACATTGATCCCCAGCTCCCTGATCGCATGCCCGCCTTCGAGGATAAAGGCGGTCGGCAGGTTCAGGAACGCCAGGCGTTCGCCCAGGCGCAGGTAATCGCCGCTTTGCAGGGTAAAGTGCGACAGCGGGTCGCCTGCATAGGTATCGACGCCGAGCGACACCACCAGCGCGTCAGGCGCATACATGGCGATGCGCAGGCAGGCCGTTTCCAGCGCCGCAAACCAGCTGGCGCTGCCAGTGCCTGCTGGCAGCGGCAGGTTGACGTTGTAGCCGAGGCCGGCGTCGACGCCGGTTTCATCGGCGTGGCCCAGATAAAACGGAAATTCATGGCGCGGGTCGGCGTGCAGCGAGACAAACAGCACGTCGTTGCGTGCATAGAAAATGCTTTGGGTGCCGTTGCCGTGGTGGTAGTCGAGGTCGAGAATGGCGACCCGGCGCGCACCGTCGTCGAGCAGGTGCTGCGCGGCCAGCGCGGCGTTGTTGAGGAAGCAGGCGCCGCCAAAAAAATCGCTGCCGGCATGGTGGCCGGGCGGGCGCGTCAGCGCAAAGGTAGCGCGTTCACCCAGGCGCAGCGCGTGGGCGGCGTTGACGGCGCAGTCGGCGCCGGTCTTGGCGGCCGTCCAGGCGCCGCTGGTAAGGGGCGTGCCGTTATCCATCGAATACAGGCCCAGCCTGGCGGTGAAATTGTCCGGCTCGATATCGCTGCGCAGTGTGCGTACCGGCCACACCGAGGGTAGCGCATCCTTGCCGGCATTGTCCGGGTCCAGCGCCAGCCAGTCGTGCCAGGCATGGCGCAGGAAATGCAGGTAGCGCGGCGTATGGATGCGTTCGAGCGAGGTCAAAGGCACGCCGTGCGGCGTGACGATGCGGCCCAGGTTGCGCCGGCCCAGCTCGGCCAGCACCAGCTCGGCGCGCTCCGGCTTTTCAAAGCACGGTACGAGCTCGCCGCGAAACATTTCAAAGCGGCCCCGGTGCTGGCTGTGCAATTCATTATAGAAGGTCAGCATGGGGCTCCCGCTCAGGTTTTCAGCATTGCGGGCACAGGGTGCTGGCGCGGTAGGACGCCACATAGTCGTCGAAGCTGCCCTGCGGCGCCGCTTCCATGGCGCGCTGTTCGTCGAGCGAACTGGCGGCCAGCTGGTCGAAATACACGGTCTGTTCGGCGCTGGGTGCCTGGGTGCGGAAGAACGCGGCATGGCGTTCGCTTTGCTGCAGGCCGAAGGCGGAAAACGAGCCGCCATTGGCGCGCAGTTCGCGCAGCACGCGCGCCGATGGCGTGGCGTCCGGATCGGCCAGCTTGGCGGCCTGCGCCTTGAGGCTGTCGGCGTGCTCGCTGCCGCCGTGGCGTGCGTCGAGCAGGGCGGCGACCGGCGCGATGCGCGCCAGCAGCTCTTCGCCCCACGCTTGCAAGGCTATCTCCTGGCCGTCGCGGCGCAGCATCAGTCCCGGCTTGCGTCCTTCCTTGACGGTGCGCGCAAAATTGCTGGTGTAGCAGGCGCTTTGCTCGGCCGAGATCGGCGCGCTGTCATCGAGTGCGCAGAACAGCAAAAAGGCGTCGAGGAAGCGGCCGGCCTGCAGATTGATGCCGACCGGCTCGAACGGATCGACGTCCATGCAGCGCACTTCGATATATTGCACGCCGCGCAGGCACAGCGCCTGGATCGGCCGCTCGCCGCTGCGGATCACGCGCTTGGGACGGATAGTCGAATAGTATTCGTTCTCGATCTGCAGCACATTGGTCGACAGCTGTATCCATTCGCCGTCCTTCTTGGTGCCCAGCGCTTCATAGGGCGCGTACGGATCGTTGACGGCGTGGGTCAGCGCGCTGACGTAGTCTTCCAGGCTGTTTTCATGCGGACGCAGGCCCGACTGCGCATCGTTCTGGTAGCCCAGGTCGCTCATGCGCAGGCTGGTGGCGTAGGGCAGGTACAGCGTATCGTCGGACAAGGTATCGAGCTTGTGTTCGCGGCCGCGCAGGAAGCCGGCGGCCAGCGCCGGCGAGGCGCCGAACAGATACATCAGCAGCCAGCTGTAGCGGCGGAAGTTGCGGATGGTGGCCAGATAGCTGGCCGACTGCACGTCGCGCGCGCTGCCCTGTTCGCTCTGGCCGCTGGCGCTGGTGGCCGGATTGGCCGCCAGCAAAGGCCACAGTTTTTCGTCGAGCGAGTAGTTGTAGTGGATGCCGGCGATGCATTGCATGGCCTTGCCATAGCGCAGCGCCAGGCCGCGCCGGTACACATGCTTGAGCGTGCCCATGTTCGAGCTGCCATAGTTGGCGATCTCTATCTGCTCTTCGGGCGGCAGCGCGCACGGCATCGACTGGCTCCACAGCAGTTCGCTGCCGAGGCGGCTGTAGGCATGGCGGTGTACGGTGTCGAGCTTGTTGAGTGTGACGGCAATATCGTTTTCGGCTGGCGTGATGAATTCCAGCAGCGCTTCGGCGTAATCGGTGGTGATCTCGGGGTGCGTAAGCGCCGAACCCAGCGCGGCGGGGTGGGGCGTGGAAGCGAGATGGCCGGCAGGATCGACGCGCAGGGTTTCGCGTTCGATGCCACGCAAGCCGCCCAGCAGCGCGCGGTTGGCATCTTCAGTGAGCAATGCCAGGCGGCGAGTCAACAGGTTGGGCAATTTAAGCTTCCTTTCTTGTGCAGCAGATAAATAATTTGTGCTGAGATTAACCGAAAACGGAGAAATGCGTCGGCAGCCTACCCAAAATACCGGCGGCGTCGGTCAGGAATTGGCTTGATAGTTTAGCAAACTGTCGGCCTGGCTGCGCGTCGCACAGTCAAGCCGATGAGGGGGAACGTGAAAAAAAACTCAGCGCAGGCAGGCGCCGCTGACGCGTTCGATGCCGGCCAGGTCGCGCCAGCTTTGTACGTTGTCGAAGCCGGCCTCCTGTAACAGCTGGCGCACGGCGCCGGCCTGGTCGTAGCCGTGCTCGAGCAGCAGCCAGCCGCCAGCGAGCAGGTGGCGGCGTGCGCCGGCAATAATGATGCGCAGCGCCGACAGGCCATCGGCATGGTCGGTCAGCGCACCGACCGGCTCGAAGCGCAGATCGCCTTCAGCCAGGTGGCGGTCGCCGCTGGCGATATACGGTGGGTTCGACACGATCAGCTCAAACCGCTCGGTGCCCAGCGCATCAAACCAGTTGCTGGCCATAAAGGTGATATTGACGCCGTTGGCGCTGGCATTGCGGCGCGCCACGGCCAGCGCCGCGCTGCTGACGTCGAGTGCCGTGACCACCGCATCGGGCCGGCTGTGCGCCAGCGCCACGGCAATCGCGCCGCTGCCGGTACCCATATCGAGCACGCGCCCCTGCGCCGGCAGCCGTTCCAGTGCGCATTCGACCAGCACTTCGGTGTCCGGGCGCGGGATCAATACCGCGTCGCTGACCTCAAACGGCAGGCCGAAAAATTCGCGCTGGCCGACGATATAGGCGATCGGTTCGCCCTGCAGGCGGCGCGCCAGCAGCGCCGACAGGTGCGCCGCTTCTGCGTCTGTCAGCACCCGCTCCGACTGCGTGATCAGGCCCACGCGCGACAGGCCCAGCGCATGACTGAGCAGGATGCGGTTGTCGACCGGGTCCAGTTGTGGACGGATTTGCAGCGCGCCGACGGTGCTGCCAGCGGGAATCAGGGTGTCTTGCATGGTGCTTTCTTAGTGTTTGCGGCGCAGCAGCGTCCACAGCAGGGCCACGCCAAAAATGGCAAACCAGACAAACGCCCACTGCGGGATCGACAGGCCGATAAAGGCTTCACCAGCGTTCTCGCAGGCGCCATACGACTCAAACATGAAGGGCATGATTTGCGCCGTAAACACTTTATTGAGCGCCGTTTCCACCGGATCGATGCCGCAGGAGAAGCCAGGATTGGCCAGTACATACAGATGCTTGCCCGCCACGCCCAGGCCGCCCAGCGCCGCCAGCAGGCCGACGCCGGCGCCGATTTTCGGCTTGTTCGCCAGCGCGCCGGCCAGGCAGGCCACGGCAATGGCGATAAACAGATAGCGCTGGATCACGCACAGCGGACACGGCGCCATATTGAGCACATGCTGCAGATACATGGCCACGCCCAGCATGGCAAAGCACAGGGCGGCGATAAGCAGGAGAACGTTGCGTGAATTTTTCATGGGCGGCACGGGTAGTGGATGGATGTTAACCACCTATTTTCGCATAGGCAGCCTAAAAAGAGCGTAGGTCGGATTAGGCCCTTCGGGCCGTAATCCGACAACTTTGTTGGCATCAAAGGTGTTGTCGGATTACGGCCTGCGGCCTAATCCGACCTACGTGCGAACGCTTTAAAACGCGTTCAGGGCAACGCAACGCCGCCATGGACGCGTTTTAATCGCCCAGGGCAGCGAGCAGTTCAGCCTGGTGCTCTGCCGCCAGCGCATTGGTCAATTCCGTCAGATCGCCATCCATAATGAAGTCGAGCTTGTACAGCGTCAGGTTGATGCGGTGGTCGGTCATGCGCCCCTGCGGGAAGTTGTAGGTGCGGATGCGCTCGCTGCGGTCGCCCGAACCGATCAGGCTCTTGCGGGTGGCCGCTTCTTTGGATTGCTGCTCGCGCAGCTGCACGTCCTTGATGCGGGTGGCCAGCACCTTCATCGCCTGCGCTTTGTTCTTGTGCTGGCTGCGGTCGTCCTGGCATTCCACCACGATACCGGACGGCAAGTGGGTAATGCGCACGGCCGAGTCGGTCTTGTTGATGTGCTGGCCGCCGGCGCCCGAGGCGCGATAGGTATCGATGCGCAGGTCGGCCGGGTTGATATTGACGTCTTCGACCTCGTCCGCTTCCGGCATCACGGCCACCGTGCAGGCCGAAGTGTGGATGCGACCCTGGGTTTCGGTGGCCGGTACGCGCTGCACGCGGTGGCCGCCCGACTCGAATTTCAGTTTCGAGTAGGCGCCGTGACCGACCAGGCGCACGATCACTTCGCGGTAGCCGCCCAGGTCCGAGTCCGAGGCCGACACCAGTTCCACCTGCCAGCGGTTGCGCTCGGCAAAGCGCGTGTACATGCGCAGCAAATCGCCGGCAAACAGGGCCGATTCGTCGCCGCCGGTACCGGCGCGAATTTCCAGGAAAATATTGCGCTCGTCATTGACGTCTTTCGGCAGCAGCATGGTTTGCAGTTCGCGTTCGAGCTGCGTCATGGCGACCTTGGCCGCCTCGATTTCTTCCTGCGCAAAGTCCTTCATGTCCGGGTCGGCGAGCATCTCCTGCGCCGCCACGATATCGCCGCCGGCTTTCTGGTATGAGTGATACAGCGCCACCAGCGGGCCCAGTTCGGCGTGCTCGCGCGTCATCTTGCGATAGCTATCCATATTCGCCGTGGCGTCCGGGTGCATCAACAGTTCATCGAGTTCGACCAGGCGGTTCGCCAGTTGGTCGAGCTTGGCCAGCATGGATGGTTTCATAGCGGTTCGCGGTAAAGAATCAGGAAAAAACAAAGGGAAACAAACAGGCGCGCCGAACTGGCGCTTGGGCAGGCAGAGCCAGGCAGGGACGCTAACGGCGGGCGTTGAACAACTTCGGCAGCAGATTGGCCAGGTGCTTGCGCTCGTCGCCTTGCGCACGGTGCAGCGCCTGCTGCGGGCCGTGCAGGAATTTGGCCGTCAGGCCTTTCGACAGCGCTTCGAGCACGGCGTCGATATCGGCGCCCTTGGCCAGCATCTTGCGCGCGCGCTCCACTTCCATCTGGCGCAGCGATTCGCTCGTTTCATGCAGATCCTGGATGACCGGCACCATGGCGCGGTCGTCGACCCAGCTCATGAACGATTGCACGCGCGTCTCGATAATCGATTCGGCCTGCGCCACGGCAGCCTGGCGGCTTTCCAGGCCGGTCTGCACCACCTTGCCCAGGTCGTCCACCGTGTACAGGAAGACGTCGTTCAGGCGACCCACTTCGGTTTCGATATCGCGCGGCACGGCCAGGTCGACCATGAACATCGGCTTGTGGCGGCGCGCCTTGATGGCGCGCTCGACCAGGCCCAGGCCCAGCAGCGGCAAGGACGAAGCCGTGCAGGAAATGACGATATCAAACTGGTGCAGCCGGTCCGGCAGGTCGGCCAGGCGGATTGCCTTGCCGTTGAAACGGTGCGCCAGCGCCTCGCCGCGCTCCATGGTGCGGTTGGCAATCGTGATGCTGTTCGGGTTTTGCGCCGCAAAATGGGTGGCGCACAGTTCGATCATTTCGCCGGCGCCAATAAAGAGCACGTTCTGCTCGGCAATCTTGTCGAAGATGCGCTGCGACAGTCGCACGGCCGCGGCCGCCATCGACACGCTGTGGGCGCCGATCTCGGTGGTGCTGCGCACTTCCTTGGCGACAGAAAAACTGCGCTGGAACAATTGGTGCAGATAGGTGCCCAAGCCGCCGGCTTCGTCGGCCGTGCGGATGGCGTCCTTGATCTGGCCCAGGATCTGGGTTTCGCCCAGTACCATCGAATCGAGCCCGGAGGCGACGCGGAAGGTATGGCGCACGGCGTCGTGCTGCGGCAGCATATACAGGTGCGGGCGCAGTTCGCTGTAGCTGAGTTTGTGATAATCAGCCAGGAAATGGGCGCCGGCGTCGAGCGGATTCGGTGCGCGGCTGGCCGCATACAGCTCGGTGCGGTTGCAGGTCGACAAGATGGCTGCTTCGTCGTTGTCGCGCAGGTCGATGCGCTCAAACCAGCTGCGCGCCGCTATCACCGCCTGGCCGAGTTGCTCAGGAGCAAACGCCAGCTGTTCGCGGAGCGACACTGGGGCAGTGGTGTGATTGAGGCCGACGGCGAGCAGTTGCATTTCAGGGCTTAGGATGGCGTATGCCGACATTATACCGCTTTGTGCCCGTTGTTTGAGCAGATGCTGCCCGGTTTGCCATGAGCGGTCTTAGCCGCCAAGTTTTTCCAGCCGGTAACCGTAGCTGTAGACCGGCACCAGCCGGTAGCCGTGTTCAGGTTTCAGCTGCAGCTTGTTGCGCACGCGCGAGACGTGGGTGTCCATGGTGCGCGAGGGAACGATGGTGTCGCGCTGCCAGACGGCTTCATGGATATAAGCGCGCGACAAGGGACGGCCCAGGTTGCGGAAAAACAGCAGCGCCAGTGCAAACTCCTTGTGCGTGACGTCAAGTACTTCACCCTCCATCAGCAGGCGACCGGGGCGCGTTTCAAAGATATACGGACCAAACTGCAGCTGCTCGGCGCCGTTTTGCGCCGGATAAGCCACCCGCAGCAGAGCCTGGGTACGCAGCGCCAGTTCGCTGCGCCGCAGGGGCTTGACCATGTAATCGTCGGCGCCGGCCTTGATGCCCTCGACGATGGCATCCTCGCCAGTGCTGTTGGTCATGAACAACACGGGCGCCTTGGGCGCCAGTTTTTCGCGCGCGCGGCGCAGCACTTCGGTACCGTCCAGGTCGCTGACATGCCAGTCCAGGATCAGCATGTCGCAGCTTTCCTTGCGCAGTTGCCCCAACATCTCTTTGCTGTTTTGAAATGCGTGACAGGTATGGCCTGCCGCCGTGAGCACCTGGCAGATCAGTTCTGCCTGGCTATGGTCGCTATCGAGTACGGCAATTCGCATAATGGGCTGGAGTGTGTAACAACAAACAGACGCGGCGATCCGCTTATCGTAATGTTAAGGAATGCTCGAATGAAATATAACAGAGATTGCAACTGTGTCCAGTGAAATCGCGAGCGCGTCACCTTTCCACTACACTGAGACTGTCTTTATTGCGCGGAGAAAGCAGCATGTCTGATCACACTACGACCGACTGGAGCCTGATACCAGGCAGCCCTGAAGAAATTGAACATGCGCGCGCGCGTTGCCGCAAGCTGGTGGCGCGGCGCGCCTTGATGTCGGCCGGCACGTCGGCCATTCCCATCCCGGGTATCGACCTGATGTCCGACGTGGGTTTGCTGTCGATGCTGATCAACGACATCAACCATGAATTCGGCCTGACGCCCGAGCAGATCGAAAAACTCAATCCGCAGTTCAAGCTGATGGCCTATCGCGTGGCGATCGGCATGGGCGGCATGCTGGTGGGAAAACTGGTGACACGCGAACTGATCATCCACCTGCTCAAGCGCAGTGGCGTCAAGCTGGCCACCAAGCAGGTGGCGCGCGTCGTGCCACTGGCTGGCCAGGCAGTGGCCGCCGCACTGGGCTACGCGGTGTTTCGCCAGATCGGCAACCAGCACGTCAATGCCTGCGCCGCGGTGGCGCAGGAGTTGATTACGATACGGCCGAGCTGAAGGTCAGGCTGACGGCCTCAGGCGTCCGGCAGCACCACATTCACGTCGAGCACTTCCAGGTTGCCCTGGCGGTCGAGCGAGATCTTGATGTCTTCGGCGTTGACCTTGGTGTACTTGGAAATGACTTCGATCAGCTCCTTGTGCAGGGCTGGCAGGAAGTCGGGGCCGTCGCGGCCGCTGCGTTCGCGCGCGATAATGATTTGCAGGCGCTCCTTGGCGGCGGCGGCCGTTTTCGGTTTGGGGGGGAACAGGAAAGAAAGCAAGGCCATATTACTTCCCAAAAATACGCTGGAGCAAGCCAGGCTTTTCATAATTGGTAAAACGCAATTCGACCTCTTCGCCGAGGAAGCGCGACACCACGTCTTCGTAGGCTTGCGCCACGTCGGTGCCCTTGAAGTGAATGGCCGGATTGCCCTGGTTCGAGGCGGCCAGCACCTGCTCCGATTCGGGGATAATGCCCACCAGCGGGATGCGCAGGATTTCCTGCACGTCCTGGTAGGACAGCATTTCATCGGACTCGACGCGTTTGGGCGAATAGCGCGTGATCAGCAGGTGTTCCTTGACCGGCTCGCCACCCGTTTGCGCGCGGCGCGACTTGGCTTGCAGGATGCCGAGGATGCGGTCCGAATCGCGCACCGACGATACTTCCGGATTGGTCACGATAATGGCTTCGTCGGCAAATGTCAGCGCCATCAGGGCGCCGTGTTCGATGCCAGCCGGCGAATCGCAGATAATGAACTCGAAACCCATGTTGATCAGGTCGTTCAACACGCGCTCCACGCCTTCTTCCGTCAGCGCATCCTTGTCGCGTGTCTGCGAGGCCGGCAGGATAAACAGGTTGTCGCAGTGCTTGTCCTTGATCAGCGCCTGGTTCAGCGTCGCTTCCTTGTTGATCACATTGATCAGGTCATAGACCACGCGGCGCTCGCAACCCATGATCAGGTCGAGATTGCGCAGGCCGACGTCAAAGTCCAGCACGGCTGTCTTGTGGCCGCGCAAGGCCAGGCCAGTGGAAAAACTGGCACTGGAGGTAGTTTTACCGACACCGCCCTTGCCGGACGTCACAACAATAATTCTTGCCACAAATAATCCTTTTCAGATATCTCTTGAATTGTGCAGCTTAAGAGCGGTTAACGGGAGTTACGGGTTTGACAGAGTTTATCTCGATTCTGTCACCGGCCAAACGAATTTGCGACGGACCCTTGGACATTTCCGGCGGAAAACCATCTTCAAACGTGCGGTACACGCCGGCAATCGACACCAGTTCCGGTTCCATTGCCAGCGCAAAAATACGTGCCTGCGGGTTGCCCGAGGCGCCAGCCAGTGCGCGCCCGTACAGCGAGGAATACACATGGATGCTGCCATCGGCGATAATCTCGGCGCCGTTGTTGACCACGGCCGTGATGATCAGGTCGCAGCCGCGCGCATAAATGCGCTGGCCGGCGCGCACCGGCGTATCGATCACCATCACCTGCGCTTCGGCGCCCGATTGCGCAGCTGCCGTCGGCCCGTCCTTGGCGGGCGCATCGTCGCGCGTCTTGCCGCTGTCCAGGCTCAGGCCCTGCGCCAGGATGGCCTCATGCATGTCCGGCGTGGCGTTGCGCACGGCAACGGCGTTGAGCCGGTATTTCTTCAGCAGCGCAACCAGCGCCGCCCAGTCAACCGGCGTTTCGCCCGGCTGCAGGTCGGCCACGTCGAGCACGGCCAGGTCGTCTTCAAAAAAGTCGGCCACACCGCCGGTCATTTCATGCAAGGCGGCGTCCAGCGCACCAATGTCGGCCCCGTGCACGATGGCCGAGACCGCGACAACGGTGGAAATCTTGATTTCGATAGGCTTGTGCGACGGGCTTTTGGACATAAACGTTATCAGAGTGAAACTGCGTACAGCCAGATGCCTGGATAGATGCATATGGAAAGCAGTAAATTTCTTGCATTCTACTCAAAAAGAACGTGATCAGGGGCGCGCACGGCTGGTAATGCATCGCGCAGGCGCGGCGAATCAGGAAAAAACGATGTAGCCCTCGGAAAGCAGCCTCTCATGCCGTATTACATCGCATCAATGATGAAGAAAATAGTGAAGTCATCCGGATGATGTCATCGAGATTTAATGTGGATAGGCTAGAGTGTGCGGCATTCAGATTTATAATCAAAACAACATATTTTATCGAATAACATGAAAGTATTTCACGTATCAAGCCATCGGTTTCCCCCATGCTAGAAATTCGTCACCTGCGTACCCTGAGTGCGCTGCGTTCTTCAGGCAGCCTGGTGCGGGCCGCGCAATTGCTTAACCTGACGCAATCGGCGCTGTCGCACCAGATCCGGCTGCTCGAAGAGCGCTATAACGCGCCGCTGTTCGAGCGAAAGTCGATGCCGATTGCCTTTACCGCCACTGGCAGCCGTCTGCTGGCGCTGGCCGACAAGCTGCTGCCGGAAATCGAGCAGGCAGAGCGCGACGTGGCGCGCCTGTCGCAGGGCGACAAGGGCCAGTTGCGCGTTGCGCTGGAGTGCCATACCTGCTTCGACTGGCTGATGCCGGTGATGGATGCATTCCGCCAGCGCTGGCCCGAGGTGGAAATCGACCTGGTGTCGGGTTTTCACAGCGAGCCGGCCGACTTGCTGCGTTCGGGCGAGGCGGACCTGGTGATCGGCGCGCCCTATGGTCCGGATTTCGCAGTGTTTCCATTGTTCCGTTTTGAAATCATGGTAGTGATGGCGCAGAAACACCGTCTGCAGGCGCAGCGGCGGCTGGTGGCGCAGGATTTTGCCGGCGAAACCCTGATTACTTATCCGGTGGCGGAACAGCGCGTCGACCTGATCCGCGACGTACTGCGGCCGGCCGGCATCGATTTCGAGCGCCGCACGGCGGACTTGACAGTGGCGGTGCTGCAACTGGTGGCCAGCCGACGCGGGATTGCCGCCTTGCCCAACTGGGCCATCAAGAATTATGTCGATTACGATTATGTGGTGGCGCGCCCGATCGGCGAGCAGGGTTTGTGGAGCGACCTGTTCGTATCGGTACAGCCGGCATTGCAGGACAAGGCCTATGTGCACGATTTCGTCAGCGTGATACGCGAACAGTGCGCAGCCTCGCTGGACGGTATCAAATTGCTGTCCTGAGCACAAAAGGATTGGCCTGGACTCAGCAGTAAAGTTTGAGCCATATCAAGATTTGAACACGATGCGCCGCATACAGTGGAGTACTGTGCGGCGCAGCATGGCACCGCTTTTCATTGAGGAGTAATGCAATGTTCTTATTTTCCGAGCAATTGTCCCAGGCTGGCAAAGCTGTTTATGAGGCCCAGTTGGCCAGCACCCGCGCCCTGTTCCAGGCCGCCTGCAACGGCGGCGCCAGGGCGCTGGCGCTGCAACTCGATACGGCCCGCGCCACGCTGGCGGCGGCTAGTGCGGCTGGCACGCAACTGTGGTCGGCGCCGAATCCTGAAAACCTGCTGCAGGTATCGCGCACGCAGTCGCAGCTGGCCATCGAACGGATCGGTTCGTATAGTCGCCAGGCAAAGGAAGTTGCCCAAGAAACCCAAGAACAATTGCAGTCTGTGACAAAAGGTGAATTTGCTGCGTCGCGTCAAAAAATCGACGAGTTATGCCAGATCGTAAAAAAGACGCCGGTGCCCCTGCTTATCTCCTTGAATAATTTTCTAAAAAGCCCTTTCGCCAGCGGCGAGGAAGGGTATGATAAAAACAAAGCACCGCGCCATGGAGACTGAATAGACGCTAAAAATCGGCGACGTTGCAGCCTGTTATTTAGTTTTTGTTCTTTCAGAGGCCTTCCCGCATTTCATTAACAGCCTGGCCCGCACGGGGCCAGTAAATCGGAGAAATAAATGGATGATGTTGTAATCGTGGCCGCTGGCCGTACCGCAGTGGGCAAGTTCGGTGGCAGCCTGGCCAAGATTCCTGCGTCCGAATTGGGCGCACATGTAATCAAGGGCCTGCTGGCCAAAACCGGCATCGATCCCAATCTGATCGGCGAAGCGATCCTGGGCCAGGTGCTGACCGCCGGCGTCGGCCAGAACGCGGCGCGCCAGGCGGTGATCAAGGCCGGCCTGCCAACCTCGATTCCCGCCATGACCATCAACAAGGTCTGCGGCAGCGGCCTGAAAGCCACCCACCTGGCGGCGCAGGCCATCAAGTGCGGCGACGCCAATATCATTATCGCTGGCGGCCAGGAAAACATGAGCGCCTCGCCGCACGTGATGAACGGTTCGCGCGACGGCTTCCGCATGGGCGACTTCAAGATGATCGATTCGATGATCGTCGACGGCCTGTGGGATGTCTATAACCAGTACCACATGGGCATCACGGCAGAGAACGTCGCCAAGAAATACGAAGTGACGCGCGCCGAGCAGGATGAATTTGCACTGCAGTCGCAGCTGAAGGCAGAGGCGGCGCAAAAGGCCGGCAAGTTCAAGGATGAAATCCTGCCGCTGGAAATTGCCAACAAAAAAGGCACGGTGGTGTTCGACACCGACGAATATATCAAACCCGGCTCGACCATCGAATCGCTGTCCGGCCTGCGTCCGGCGTTTGCCAAGGATGGCACGGTTACCGCCGGCAATGCCTCGGGACTGAACGACGGCGCTGCTGCCGTCATCATGATGTCGGCCTCGGTGGCCAAGGAACTGGGCCTGAAACCGCTGGCACGCATCAAGGCCTATGCTTCGTCGGGCCTGGACCCGGCCATCATGGGCATGGGCCCGGTCTCGGCTTCGCGCCTGTGCCTGAAAAAAGCCGGCTGGACGCATGAAGAACTCGACCTGATGGAGATCAACGAAGCGTTTGCCGCGCAGGCGATTGCGGTCAACAAGGAAATGGGCTGGGATACCAGCAAGATCAACGTGAACGGCGGCGCCATTGCCATCGGTCATCCGATCGGCGCTTCGGGCGCGCGCATCCTGGTGTCGCTGATCCATGAAATGATACGTCGCGACGCCAAGAAAGGCCTGGCGTCGCTGTGTATCGGCGGCGGCATGGGTGTTGCCCTGGCGATCGAACGAGATTAAGGCTTCGTAAACCTACTGCGCAGCCCACTGCCAGTTCTCCGTTGCGCGCTGTACCTTCGTACAGCTGTGCTACTCAAACTGGCATTGGGCTTGCTCGCTACGGTTTCCGAGCGCCTTAATAAACAATTTCTTTTCAAAATTAGAACCAAACAGAACGATCGAGGGGAAGACAATGGCACGAGTAGCATTAGTAACTGGCGGCATGGGCGGCTTGGGCGAGGCGGTGTGTTTCAAGCTGGCGGCATTGGGCTATCGCGTGGTGACCACGTATTCGCCTGGCAACAGCAAGGTCGATGAATGGCTGGCGACGACCAAGGACCAGGGTTATGATTTCAAGGCCTATCCTTGCGACGTGGCCGACTACGATTCGGCAGCCGCTTGCGTGGCGACGGTGGAAAAGGAAGTCGGCCCGGTCGACGTGCTGGTCAATAACGCCGGCATTACGCGCGACATGACGTTCAAGAAGATGGACAAGCCGAACTGGGACGCCGTGATGGGCACCAACCTGGATTCCGTGTTCAATATGACCAAGCCTGTGTGCGATGGCATGGTTGAACGCGGCTGGGGCCGCATCATCAATATCTCGTCGGTCAACGGCCAGAAGGGCGCGTTCGGCCAGACCAACTATTCGGCCGCCAAGGCCGGCATGCACGGCTTTACCAAGTCGCTGGCGCTGGAAGTAGCGCGCAAGAACGTCACCGTCAACACCATTTCGCCAGGCTATATCGGCACCAAGATGGTGATGGCGATTCCACAGGAAGTGCTGGACAGCAAGATCATTCCGCAAATCCCGATGGCGCGCCTGGGCAAGCCGGAAGAAGTCGCTGGCCTGGTCGCTTACCTGGCGTCCGATGAAGCGGCATTCGTGACCGGCGCCAATATCTCGATCAACGGTGGCCAGCATATGTCGTAAGACAGACAGGGCTCGACCAGAAAGACAGCTTCGGCTGTCTTTTTTTTATGTCTGCATTGATCGTGCAATGATCGCTGTTTTTCAGTCCAGCAGGAGTTCGTAGGTCGGCTTAGCGTAGCGTAAGCCGACATGCAGGCTCAGTACACTAGTGCAGCGTAATCCGCCGCACAGGCTGTCAACCCAGCACCAGCCGCCCGGCCAGCGCCACAAACACCGTAGGCAGTACGAACTTGCCGTAAGGCGAGGGCTTGCCGCGCAGTCGCCGGGCCAAACGTGCGGCAAGCACGGCATACAGTGCGTCGAACAGCAGACCGACCAGCACCAGTGCGATACCGAGACGCAGGTACTGCAGGCCCAGGCTGTCGCTGCCGGCCACCACGAATTGCGGCAGGAACATGCTGCAAAACAGCAGCGCCTTCGGATTGAGCAGATTGGTCAGGAAACCGCGCACCAGGCTGGCGCGCGCATTATGGGCCGTTGCCGGCGCAGCGCACTGCGTCGTCCTGGCTGTCGAGAATGCTGCCTGCAGCAGCCGCGCCGCCAGGTAGCACAGATAGGCGGCGCCAGCCCATTTGACCCATTGCAGCGCCTGTGGATGCGTGACCATCAGCGCGGCCAGTCCGGCGCCCGACAGCGCCACATGCAGGGCGCGCGCCGCGGCAATGCCGACGGCGGTAACCAGCGCCGTGCCCGCTCCACGTGCGGCACCCGTTGCCAACACCAGCGCCATGTCGGGGCCGGGCAACAAAAACGCGCCGGCCAGTGCCAGCAGGTACATCAAGAAGGTAGAATCCGACATGGCAAGCTCGACTGGAAAAAGGTGGGGAGGGGCGTGCCGGCAGCGCGCACGGCGCCATTATGTTCTTGCCCACTTGAAATGTGCTTGCTATTTTCGCCCAGCATCATCTAGTATCTGGGTAGATTCCACCTCTAAAAAAACAATAATTAGATGAAGATTTCAGAAGTTAGCCTCGACGCGACCGATTTGCAGATCTTGAAATTGCTGCAGGAAGAGGGGCGGCTGTCCAACGCTCGCTTGGCCGAGCGTCTCAAGCTCAGTGAAACGCCGGTCTGGCGCCGCCTGCGCCGGCTGGAAGAAGAGGGCTTTATTACCGGCTACCAGGCGCTGCTCAACCGCAAGAAGCTGGGCATTGGCCTGGTGGCGTTTGTGCGCGTGGTGTTTGCCAACCATGGCAATGAGCAGCCGTCGCAATTCGAGCAGGCGATTGCCGCGATTCCCGAGATATTGTCCTGCCACAATGTTGCCGGCGAAGCCGATTATTTCCTGCAAGTGGTGGCGCGCGACCTGGAAGCATATGGCGAATTTGTATCGAACGTACTGCGGCGCTTGCCTGGCGTGGCGGAAATCCAGTCCAGCCTGTCGATGCGTGAAATCAAATCGTCGAACCGCCTGCCGCTGACGCTGGTCTGACGCCGCCCGCTTCAGCGCGTCGTTGAACGCACGCCACTGGCCGGACCATGGCGTCGCACACTATAATTGGCCATCCCTGACCGTCTTTCGAGGAACGCCATGCCTGACTCCCTGCTGCCGTTGTATCCGAGCCTGTCACCGAACCGGCATGGCATGCTGGCGGTCGACGAAGTGCATACGATTTACTGGGAAGAGTGCGGCAATCCGGACGGCATTCCGGTCATCTTCCTGCATGGCGGCCCGGGCGCCGGCCTGTCACCGCAGCATCGGCGTTTTTTCGATCCGCAGCGTTATCGCGTAATCCTGTTCGACCAGCGCGGCGCCGGCAAGTCGACGCCGCTGGGAGAATGGCGCAACAACACCACGCAGTTGCTGATCGATGATATCGAGCGGCTGCGCAGCAACTTCGGCATTGCGCAGTGGCTGGTGTTTGGCGGCTCGTGGGGCTCGACGCTGGCGCTGGCTTACGGCCAGGCACACCCCGAAGCCTGTCTGGGCTTTGTGCTGCGTGGCATTTTCCTGTGCACCAAAGCCGAGATCGACTGGTTTATCGAGGGCGTGCGCTGGTTCTACCCGGAATTGTACGAAGAATTTGCCGCGCCGATTCCCGCTGCCGAGCGTGGCGACCTGCTGGCGGCCTATGTCAAACGCATCCTCAGCGACGACCCTGACGTATACTGGCCGGCAGCGCGTGCCTGGAGCCGCTTCGAAGGCCGCCGCGTCTATCTGATGCCGCAGCCCGAAGATACGCCCAACGATGCACTGGACCTGGGCGTGGGCCGGCTCGAGTCGCACTATATGGCCGAGCTGGGCTTTTTCGAGGACGACCAGTTGATCCGCGACATGCACCGTATTGCGCATTTGCCGGCCGTGATCGTGCAGGGCCGCTATGACGCCATCTGCCCGCCGCTGTCGGCCTACCGCCTGCACCAGGCCTGGCCCGGCTCGCAGCTGCAGATGATACCGGACGCCGGCCACGGCGCGCTCGAGCGCGGCATTGCCTCGGCGCTGGTGGACGCCACCCGGCGTTTCCAGCCCGGCCGCGGTTTTATCTGAGCGGGCGCAGCTGCCATTTACTTTCACCCTGACCCATGAATATACAGATCGGCGATATCGGCCATATTATCCAGCTGGCAATCGCGCCGGTATTCCTGCTGACCGGTATCGGCACCATGCTGGTGGTGCTGACCAATCGCCTGGGCCGCATTATCGACCGCACGCGGGTGCTCGAGGACCGGCTCGATATCGGCTACAACGACTTTTACATGAATGAGCTCGATACGCTCTACCGCCGCACGCACCTGATCAATTACTCGATTTCGCTGAGCACGGCCTGCGGATTTTTTGTCTGCATTATTATTGCCATGCTGTTTTTGGGCGATATCCTGAACCTGACGCTCGATAAATATATCGCTGTGTTTTTCGTGCTGGCTGTGATGTGCCTGATCGGCTGCTTTATTTATCTGCTGCGCGAGATTTACCTGGCTGCCACCGCGCAGCGTATCCGCCGCCATATCCGTCCGCCGCGCTAAGTGGCTGACGCCGTCTTACCTTTATACAGAACGAGTCAAGCATGCATGATTACAAACGTCCACCCACCCTGCACCGCTACGGCCAGCGCAGCGAACTGGAACTGGCGCTGAGCCAGGGGCAATTCCGCCTGGCGCCGGTCGGCAACTGCCTGACGCTGAGTTTTTCGCAAGCGTGGGACAAGCAATTGTTCGACCTGTTTGCGCCGGCCGACAGCTGCCTGATCATCCATAACACGGAAGAATTCGGCGAGCGCCTGCACCGCGCCGTACAGCGCACGCTGCCCAGCTGGGCTGGCATCGATGGTCTGGTGGAGTATGGCCAGCGCGCCGCGCTGGGTGCGGTATTTACCAAGACGCGCGCCGAGGCACCGGAACAGGAGTGGCTGTTTGCCTGGCGCTCGGTGCAGCCCAACGCCAGCCTGAACCCGGTGACGGTCAAGCTGGGCAGCCTGGAAAACTTTGCGGAAATCCGCGACCGCGATACCTACCTGGCCTGATCGATGTCGGGCGGATTGTCGATGCGCGCCATCACTGCCGTCATCATCCGTTCGATATCGCCCTTGATCATGGTGGTGCCCAGCATGCCCGGCACATAGAAGCCCGGTATCAGCCGGCTGGAAAACAGAATGCGCGTGCCGCCCGTGTCGGGCAGCGGCGTCAGCGTCCAGCGCGCTTCATAGTGGCGCATGTCGCCGGAAATGAGGTCGATGTCGATCGATGTCATCGGCTTTTCCATGGCCCGCACCACCAGGTGGATGGGATTGCTCATGAACAGGAAGCGCGCCACGCCCTGCTGTTCGATCACCACTTCATTGCCATTGCGCGACAGCACGCGGCAGGCGCTCAGGTCGGGCACGAATTCGGTCATGCGCTCGTAGTTGGTCAGCGTCTTCCAGACCGCTGCCGGCGCAGCCTGCACCACGGCGTTGGCACTGACTTCGTACATGCGCTGGGTGTCGATTTCTATGCGTTTGACGCCCACTTTGAGTTTTGCCGTATCCGCGCGCGCCGTCCCGGCCAGCAGCGGGGCACAGCACAACATCAGCAGGCAAAGAAAAAGTCGCTTCATCTTTCTAGCCTACGGGAAAGTATCTTCGCGCACAAGCTGCGCGCATCATCGTTTGTACGCTAGCGTACATGGAAATTGGAGGCGGCGCTCCAGAACTGCAGCCCAGGGTCCGGGCATGAAAAAAGCCTGCCGGCAATCAAGCGGGCAGGCTCCTTGGCAGGCGGGCTGATTAATGCCCGTGGCCATGTCCTTTCTTGGCGGCGTCAAAACTGCTCAGCACATGGGCCGCCATGCCGTTGGCCAGCTCATGCTCGCCAATAAAGATCTTGCCGGCATTTTCTGCGCGCAGCAGGTCGGCTTCCTCTTCGCTGTGCGTGCGCACCACCGTCAGGATGCCGGGATTCAAGGCGCGCGCCGTCTCGATCATGGCGCGCACATGGAAGGTGTCGGGCGTGGCGATCACCAGCATGGTGGCATGAG
Organism: Janthinobacterium aquaticum; assembly: GCF_009208565.1. Lineage (GTDB taxonomy): Bacteria > Pseudomonadota > Gammaproteobacteria > Burkholderiales > Burkholderiaceae_D > Janthinobacterium. The sequence continues at coordinate 31,638 of NZ_WFLK01000014.1, forward strand.
TGATATGTGCCTGGATCAGCACGGCAGGCTCGCCCGCGTTGCCGGCCACGGCCGGTATGCCCTGCTTGCGCAACTGGTCGACGATCTCGCGGTTTTCCTCGGCCACCACAAAGTGGATGCCGCGCTCGGTGAGGGCAGCGGCGATGCGGCGGCCTACGCGGCCGTAGCCGACCAGCACGATCTGGCCTGACAGTTTTTCCTGCGGCACCGACATCGGCAGTTCGGCCAGCGGGTCGGCTGTGCGCTCGAACTTGCGCGCAAAGTCGCTATTGTTAAGTACGCGCAGCAGCGGATTGGCCAGGCTGAACACGACCGGGTTCAGGGCAATCGACAAGATAGCGCCGGCCAGGATCAGGCTCTGGCCTTCCTGCGGCATCAGGCCCAGCGACAGGCCCAGCGCGGCCAGGATAAAGGAAAACTCGCCGATTTGCGCCAGGCTGGCCGAGACGATAATCGCGGTTTTTGGCGGATAGCGCAGCGCCATCACCAGCAGGAAGGCAGCAATCGACTTGCCGAAAATAATGATCGCGCACACGGCCAGCACCTGAAGTGGCTTTTCAACCAGGATATTGGGCTCGAACAGCATGCCCACCGACACAAAGAACAGCACGGCAAACGCATCGCGCAGCGGCAGCGACTCTTCAGCGGCGCGGTGGCTCAACTCGGATTCGCGCAGCACCATGCCGGCAAAGAAAGCGCCCAGGGCAAACGACACACCGAACAGCTTGGTCGACGCATAGGCGATACCGACAGCGGCGGCAATCACGCACAGCGTAAACAGTTCGCGCGAACCGCTGCGCGCCACCTGCCACAAGATCCACGGGAACAATTTGCGACCCACCACCAGCATAAAAACGATAAAGCCGGCCACCTGGCCCAGCGTCACGGCCAGCGTATGCCACAGACTGACTTCTTCCGCGCCAGCAGCCGATTTTCCGCCCAATGCACCGGCAAATGCCGGCAACAGCACCAGTACCAGCACGGTCACCAGGTCTTCCACCACCAGCCAGCCGACCGCAATGCGTCCGTTGAGCGAATCGAGAATGCCGCGCTCTTCGAGCGCGCGCAACAGCACCACGGTACTGGCCACCGACAGCGCCAGGCCGAAGATCAGGCCGCCACCGAGGCTCCAGCCCCACCAGTGTGCCAGCCCCATGCCCATCGCGGTCGCGACCGCAATTTGCAGGACGGCACCGGGCAGTGCGATCTTGCGCACATCCCACAGGTCTTCGATGGAAAAATGCAGTCCGACGCCAAACATCATCAGCATCACCCCGATTTCCGCCAGCTGGCCGGCCAGTTCGGCGTCAGCGATAAAACCCGGCGTAGCCGGTCCTATCATGATGCCGGCGGCCAGGTAGCCGACCAATGCCGGCAGTTTCATGCGGATAGCGATAAAGCCGAAGACAAGGCCGAATCCGAGGGCAGCGGCAATGGTGGTGATCAGACTGATGTTATGGGGCATGCGGGCAGGGTTCCTTGTTGAGGACGTGCGGATGGAAAAAGATGTTGCTCAGCGAGTAAGTATAAACGCAACAAAGGCTGCTCCGGAAACTTTCCGGCCACTTTTTTGCAAAAACTTGTGCTGCATCTTCGTCCAGGTGGCCGCGATCGCATGCCTATCCACCTGGAACTGCACCCAATTCAAGGAATCGGGCTTTTCATTCAATAGCGTTTCAGAGCTTGCGCACCACCACGCAGCCGATTGAATAACCGGCGCCAAACGAGCAGATCACGCCCAGCGCGCCCGCTTCCAGATCATCCTGGTGCTTATGGAATGCAATGATCGAACCGGCCGACGAGGTATTGGCGTAGGTGTCGAGAATGACCGGCGCTTCGCCCGGCTCGGCATCGCGCCCCAGGATCAGGCGTGCAATCAGCAAATTCATGTTCAGATTGGCCTGGTGCAGCCAGTAACGGCGTACCTGCGCCACCTCAACGCCAGCCTTGGCCAGCGTGGCCTTGATCATTTCGGCCGCCATCGGGCACACTTCCTTGAACACCTTGCGGCCTTGCTGGCGGAACAGTTTGTCGGGTTGGCCGATGCCGGCTTCGTCAAATCGGTTCAGAAAGCCGAAGTTATTGCGAATTGCGTTGGAAAAGCGGGTTTTCAGTTCGGTGCCGATAATTTCAAACTGTTGCTGCGAGACAGCGGTGTCTTTCGCTTCAACAATGATGGCGGTGCAGGCGTCGCCAAAGATAAAGTGGCTGTCGCGGTCGCGCCAGTTCAGGTGGCCGCTGGTAATTTCAGGGTTCAGCACCAGTACCGCGCGCGCCTGGCCGCTTTGCACGGCTGCGACTGCCTGCTGGATGCCGAAGGTGGCCGACGAGCAGGCCACGTTCATGTCGAAGCCGTAGCCGTCGATGCCCAGCGCATCCTGCACTTCGACCGCCAGCGCCGGATAGGCGCGCTGCATATTGCTGCAGGCCACCAGCACCATGTCGATATCGGCGGCAGTGCGCCCGGCGCGCTCCATGGCATCGCGTGCGGCGGCCACGGCCATTTCGGCCTGGATCGATATTTCATCGTCGCTGCGCTCGGCAATATGCGACACCATGCGCTCGGGATCGAGAATGCCGGCCTTTTCCATCACATAGCGCGCCTTGATGCCGGAGGCCTTTTCAATAAAGGCCACGCTCGACAGTTCCAGCGCCGTCACGCTGCCATCGGCGATTTCCGTGGCGTGATCGGCATTGAATTTTTCTGCGTAGGTATTGAAGCAGGCGACCAGTTCTTCGTTGGAGATCGAGTACGGCGGGGTATACAGGCCGGTACCGCTGATGACGACTTGTTTCATGGATAAGCTTTCAAATTGGGCAATCGACGCGCTGCCGAGGTGAAGCAAATTTTACACAAACAAGTTCGCCTTTAGCGAGATTTGTATCGCCTGGGCCGGCTTATTTCCCTCCTTGCGCCGTGGCGTCGGGCTTGCTTGCGGCTTGCACCACGAGCGTTTCGGGCTTGGCCAGTTTGACCGGCAAACCCTTCAAATGGTTCAGCGCCTGCTGCAGCTGGAAGTCGTCCTTGCTGCCAAATTCGAGCGGCTTCTGGGTTTTCTCCAGCGCGATCATGCGCAGTTGCTCTTCCATTTCATCATTGGCCGGGGTGGCCTTGGCGCTTTCCTGGTCGCGGTCGTTGCTCAGGTGTTTCTGCAAATCGGCTTCGCGCATGCGCAGGCCATTGAGGCCGTCACCTTCGGCAGTTTCGTCAACCAGCAGGTCGGGCACGATGCCTTTGGCCTGGATCGAGCGGCCGTTGGGCGTGTAATAGCGTGCAGTGGTCAGCTTGACGGCGGTGTCGGCGGTCAGCTGGCGGATGGTCTGCACCGACCCCTTGCCAAAGGTTTGCGTGCCGATAATGGTGGCGCGCTTGTAATCCTGCAAGGCGCCGGCCACGATCTCCGAGGCCGAGGCCGAGCCGGTATTGACCAGCACCACCAGCGGCACTTTCTTGACGGCCGCCGGCAGTTTGGCCAGCGCATCGCCGTCGCTGCGGAAAGAGTAGTCGTCCACGCGGCCATAAAACACCTGGCGCGAGTCCGCTAATTGCCCATTGGTGGACACCACCGCTGCGTTGGGCGGCAAAAAAGCGGCCGAGACGCCAATGGCGCCTTGCAGCACGCCGCCCGGATCGTTGCGCAGGTCCAGCACCATGCCTTTGATATTCGGGTCCTGCTTGTACAGGGCCGTAATCTGCGCGGCCAGGTCGTCGACCGTCGGTTCCTGGAACTGCGATACGCGCAGCCAGGCATAACCGGGCTCGACCATTTTGGACTTGACGCTCTTCTGGTGGATTTCTTCACGGGTAATGGTAAAGCTCAGCGGCTGCGGCGCATCCTGGCGCGCAATCGTCAGCGTGACTTTGGTGCCTGGCTCGCCACGCATGCGCTTGATATTGTCGTCCAGGCTGACGCCCTTGACGCTCTGGCCATCGAGACGCGTGATCAGGTCGCCTGCCTTGATGCCGGCGCGGTAGGCGGGCGAATCCTCGATCGGCGAGACGATCCTGATATAGCCGTCCTCGCTCTGGCCGATTTCGATGCCCAGGCCGACAAACTTGCCTTCCGAGCCTTCGCGCAGTTCGGCGTAGGCCTTTTTGTCCAGGTAGGCCGAATGCGGATCGAGCGAGGCCACCATGCCGGCAATCGCTTCAGTCAGCAGTTTCTTGTCTTCCACCGGCTCCACATAGTCGGACTTGATCAGGCCGAAGACATCGGCCAGCTGGCGCAACTCTTCGAGCGGCAACGCCGGTTCGACGTTTTTCTGCGCCATCGCTGAAAACTGCAGCGAGACGGCAATGCCTGCTACTACGCCCAGGCCGATCAAGCCGCTGTTTTTAAGTTTGCCCATGTGTCACCTGTAAATGTTGCCAGGGCGCCGGTCCCGGTGGAGCGGCGCCTGACTGAAAGTATAGACCTGAATCTTTCCTGATGTGGAGCGGCAAGGAAAAGCGGCACCACAGGACAGTGTAAGGGCGAACGACGCTGCCGCAACTTGCCAAATGTTGCAGCTTTGTAGGCGGCAGATAAGGCAATCTTGAGGGGAGTAAGCATTTGTAAGAGTCGAAAAAAAGTGTCGCGCCGCATCCTATAGTGGGGCTGCATTCTCGACCCGAAGTGGTTTTGCCTGCGTCTGCCGACGCAGGCTTTTTTTTATCCGGAGAACCGATGACTTTCCCGATTTTTCCTGCCTTCCTGCGCCGCCTTTGCATCGCTTTGCTGCTGGGTAGCGCCACCCACCTGGCCTGCGCCGTGCCCTTGGCCGAGATGCGGCTGGAAGACCTGCTGCCGATGGCGCCGGACTTCAAGGCCGAACTGAAACTCAATGCCAATCAGCAGATCCTGTGGCAGCAGATGGAAGGCAGGACGCGCCAGTTGCTGCGTGAGCGCAAGGCGCGCCGCGAACGCCTGCAGGCCAGCGTGCAGCAGGCGTTGGCCAAACCCGGGGTTGAACTGCGTGAGCTGGTCAGCGGTCTGGATCAGGAAAACGATGCCAGCCTGGCTGAGCAGAAGCAGCTGCGCGCCTGGTGGCTCGATGTCAACGATGCGCTCGATGAAACCCAGCGCCAGGCGGTGGCCGCTTTTATTGCCGGCCAGATGGCACGCGTGATGGGTGGGGATGGACCGGCGCCGCACGAAGGGCGTGCTCGTGAGGGCGGCGAACCGGGCGGGCGCAAGGGCGGCAAGGCTGGCATGGGCGCGGGGATGGGCAATGGCGGCGCCAATATCAGCTTTCCGGGTATGTGAATGTTGCTCAACTGGCCTGTTTATGTATCGTAAAGTAAAAAACACCAGTTGAACCGGATTGTCGGGGCAGCAGGGTGGTCAAGGGAATGTTGCCATGCTACATTCTTAAACCGCCTGGCGCGGCGGGCCACCCGCCCGACCTCTTTGACATGCCCCATAAGGACCATCCGTGAACCGATATCTCCTGAGCAGCCTGACCCTGACCCTGTTGGCAGCCTTTGCCCATGCCGCCGAACCGGTGCCAGCCACCGCCGCGCCTACTGTCGCTCCCACCGCAGCTGCTGCTGCAACCGGCCCTGTTTCCGGCATCGAGGTGCAATATATCGACCCTGCCGTGCGCGTGCAGGACGACTTCTTTACCCACCTGAACGGCAAGTGGCTGGCCACCACCGAAATTCCGGCCGACAAGTCGAGCTGGGGTTCGTTTGCCAAGCTGCGCGACGACACCACGCCGCAGCTGCGCGGCATTATCGAGGCGACCCAGCAGGACAAGAATAAAAAGGCCGGCTCGGAAGCGCAGAAAATTGGCGACCTGTACGCCAGCTATATGGATGAAGCGCGCCTGGAAAGCCTGGGCACCAAGCCACTGGCAGGCGAACTGGCCCGCATCCGCGCCTTGCGCGACAAAAAGGGCGTGCCGGCATTGATCGCCCATCTGACCCAGACCGGCGTGGCCACCCCTTACGCCGTGTATGTGGGCCAGGATGCGCGCGAATCGACCAAATACGCTGCCTATATCAGCCAGAGCGGCCTGGGCATGCCGGACCGCGATTACTACCTGGAAGCCAAGCAGGCTGGCGTGAAGGAAAAATACCAGGCGTTTGTTGAAAAAATGCTGACGCTGGCCGGCGATAAAAAAGCCGCTGCGCATGCCAAGGCCATCGTGGCGCTGGAAACCCAGTTGGCTGAAGTGCAATGGACCAAGGTCGAGAACCGCGACCCGGTCAAGCGCTACAACAAGACCGCGCTGTCCGAACTGAACAAGCTGACCCCTGGCTACGACCTGAAAGCTGGCCTGGCCGCCTATGGCATCGCCAATAAGGTCGACTATGTGATCGTCAACCAGCCGAGCTACCTGGCCGGCTTTGACAAGATCCTGGCCAAGACCGACCTCGACACCGTGAAAGCCTATTTCGAATGGCATCTGCTGCGCAGCTACGGCAATTACCTGTCGAAAGACTTTGTCGACCAGAACTTCGGGTTCTATGGCACCGTGCTGAGCGGCGTGACGGAAAACCAGCCGCGCTGGAAGCGTGGCGTGGCCGCGGTCGACAGCGTGCTGGGCGAAGCCGTCGGCAAGCTGTACGTGGCGCAATATTTCCCGCCAGAGCGCAAGGCGCATATGCAGGAGCTGGTAAAAAACGTGCTGGCCGCCTACAAGCAGAGCATCGACACGCTCGACTGGATGGGCCCGGAAACCAAGAAGGAAGCGCAAGCCAAGCTGGCCAAGTTCACGCCGAAGATTGCCTACCCGAACGTGTGGCGCGATTACTCCAAGCTGCAGATTGCGCAGGGTGACCTGGTGGGCAACATGATGCGCGCCGCCAATTTCGCCACCGCGCGCCAGATCGCCAAGCTGGGCAAGCCGATCGACCGCGAAGAGTGGGGCATGACACCGCAGACGGTCAACGCCTATTACAGTTCGACCATGAACGAAATCGTGTTCCCGGCCTCGATCCTGCAGCCGCCGTTCTTTGACGCCAATGCCGACGACGCCGCCAATTACGGCGCCATTGGCGCGGTGATCGGCCATGAAATCAGCCACGGCTTCGACGACAAGGGCAGCCAGTCCGATGGTGACGGCAATCTGCGCGACTGGTGGACGGCAGAAGATCGCAAGAACTTCTCGGCCAAGGCCGACGCGCTGACCAAGCAGTACGACGGCTATAGCCCGCTGCCAGGCTACAACGTCAACGGCGCGCTGACGCTGGGCGAGAACATTGCCGACAACTCCGGCGTGGCAATTGCCTACAAGGCCTACAAGATCTCGCTCGGCGGCAAACCTGCGCCGGTGATCGATGGCCTGACCGGCGACCAGCGCTTCTACATGGGCTTTGGCCAGGTATGGCGCAGCAAAATGCGCGAAGCCCAGCAGATTGTGCAGATCAAGACCGATCCGCATTCGCCGGGCCAGTACCGCGCCAACGGCACCATGGTCAACCAGCCAGGCTTCTACGAAGCATTTGACGTCAAACCGGGCGACAAGATGTATGTGGCGCCAGAAAACCGCGTCATTATCTGGTAAGCCAAAGTAGCAACAGGAAAGACCGCCGCGTGCGGTCTTTTTTGCATTCAAGACACTTTTTTGTACTGCTGCGGCTGCGTGTGCTACAGTCAAAAACCGGGCCAGAAGCCTAGGGCGTTCTGACCCTTATATTCCACACAATATAAAGGATTACCGTGAATCGTTATCTGTTAAGTGCATTGACCCTGAGCCTGCTCGCTGGCGTATCCGGCATGGCTGGCGCGGCTGACGCGAAAAAGCCGGTGGCCGCCGCTGCTGCGCCGGCTGGCCTGGTATCGGGGGTGGAAGTGCAATATATCGACCCTGCCGTACGCGCCCAGGACGACCTGTTTCAGCACCTGAACGGCAAGTGGCTGAGCGAAACCGTGATCCCGGCCGACAAATCGAGCTGGGGCAGCTTTGCCAAGCTGGCTGACGATACGCAAACCCAGTTGCGCGCCATTATCGAAGGCGCAGCGGCCGACAAGAACGCGGCAGCGGGCTCGAACACGCAAAAAATCGGCGACTTCTACACCAGCTTCATGGATGAAGCCCGTCTGGAAAGCCTGGGCTTGACCCCTTTGAACGCCGAACTGGCCAAGATTGCCGCGCTGCAGGACAAGAAAGAACTGCCTTCCGTCATCGCCCACTTCAGCAAGCTGGGCGTGACCTCGCCATATGATTTCGGCATCCACCAGGACGCCAAAGATTCCACCAAGTACGTTGCCGACATCGGCCAGAGTGGCCTGGGCCTGCCTGACCGCGACTATTACCTGGAAGAAGGCAAGGCCGACACCCGCGCCAAATACCTGGCCCACGTGGAAAAAATGCTGAGCCTGGCCGGCGACAAGAACGCCGCCGCCAACGCCAAGGCCATCCTGGCGCTGGAAACCGAGATCGCCAAGGCGCAGTGGAGCAATGTACAGAACCGCGACCCGATCAAGACCTACAACAAGGTTGAACTGGGCAAGCTGGCGGAAGTCGCACCAGGCTATGACTGGGCCACCTACCTGAAAGACACCGGCATCGCCGGCAAGGTCAGCTATGTGATCGTTAGCCAGCCCAGCTATCTGAAAGGCTTTGCCGAGATCGCCAACAAGACCCCGCTCGAGACCTGGAAAGCCTACTTCCAGTGGCATCTGCTGCACGCCAACGCCAGCTATCTGTCGAAAGCGTTTGTCGACGAGAACTTTGCTTTCTATGGCACCACCCTGACGGGTGTAACGGAAATGCGTCCGCGCTGGAAGCGTGGCGTGAGCGCGGTGGAAGGCGCGCTGGGCGAAGCCGTGGGCCAGCTGTATGTGGAGCAATACTTCCCGGCCGACCGCAAGGTGCGCATGGAAGAGCTGGTCGGCAACCTGATGAAAGCCTACAAGCAAAGCATCGACAAGCTCGACTGGATGAGCCCGGCGACCAAGAAACAGGCACAGATCAAGCTGGCCAAATTCACCACCAAGATCGGCTACCCGAACAAATGGCGCGACTACTCGGCGCTGACGGTCTCGAAAGACGACCTGATCGGCAATATCCAGCGCTCGCATCTGGTGTCGTACAACCGCGAACTGAACAAGCTGGGCCAGCCGATCGACCGCGACGAATGGGGCATGACGCCGCAGACTGTCAACGCCTATTACAACCCGGAAATGAACGAAATCGTCTTCCCGGCATCGATCCTGCAAGCCCCGTTCTTTGACGCCAAGGCGGACGACGCCGTCAACTATGGCGCCATCGGCGCCGTGATCGGCCATGAAATCAGCCATGGCTTCGACGACCAGGGCGCGCAATACGATGGCGACGGCAATCTGCGCGATTGGTGGAGCAAGTCCGACCACAAGAACTTCGCCGCCAAGACCAAGCAGCTGGTGGCGCAGTACAACAGCTTCAGCCCGGTGCCCGGCCACCATGTCAATGGCGAACTGACCCTCGGTGAAAACATTGCCGACAACTCGGGCCTGGCAATTGCCTACAAGGCATACAAGCTGTCGCTGAACGGCAAGAAAGCGCCAGTGATCGACGGCTTGACCGGCGAACAGCGTTTCTACGCCGGCTTTGCTCAGGTATGGCGCATGAAAATGCGTGAAGCACAGCAACTGGTCCTGCTGAAAACCGACCCGCACTCGCCAGGCCAGTTCCGCGCCAACGGCACCGTGCGCAACCAGCCAGGTTTCTATGACGCGTTTGGCGTCAAACCGGGCGACAAGCTGTACCTGCCACCAAAAGACCGCGTGATCATGTGGTAAGACCGCTGTTGTAAAACTGTTGCAATTGAAGCCGCCCCGCTGACACCAGCCGGGCGGCTTTTTCATTGTGCGGGCGCACCAAACCAGAGATGCAAGTTTGAAAAGATTGATCTTTCGCAGATTGACTTTGCTTATTGGAAAGAATATATCTCGCACCAGCATGGCGCCGCATCGGGTGGCGCTGGCATCCATGTTCATTCGCTCAAGGGGCCCATCTTGAACAATCTGTTCCGTACCAGCCAGGCACGCTTCATCGCCTTATTCAGCCTGATTTTCCTGCTGTTGCTGGGACTGACCCTGGCAGTGATTCATTTTTTTGTCACCCCTGACCTCAAGCGCACCGAATCGCTGGTGGTTGCCTCCAGCGTCAACGCCATTGCCACGCGCATCGGCGAGCAGCTGCGCCAGGTCGAGGCGCAGTCACGCAGCATTACCCAGAGCGTGCCCTTGATGGACAGCGCCACCATCGACGTGCTGCTGCCCGGCCTGGTAGATCAGAATTCCGATCCCAACGTGTTTGGCGGCGGCATCTGGCCATTGCCCAACCAGCGTGAGCAGGGCCGCGAAAAGTTCTCCACCTTCGTGGCGCGCGATGGCGCCAACAAGCTGGTTTTCAACACGCACTGGAATTCGCCGGAATCGCTGAAGTACTTCGAGCAGAGCTGGTTTCTCGGTGGACTGAAGTCGCCGCGTGGCCATTGCACCTGGGCCAACGCCTACCAGGACGACGCCAGCCCGCAGCCACGCACCAACTGCGCCATGCCGATCTACAAGGGCGACCAGCTGTTCGGCGTGTCGACCATCGACGTGACGCTGGGCTTTTTCAACCGCCTGGTGGCCGACATGGAGCAAAAGCTCAACGGCCAGATCATGATCATTGAACGCGACGGCAAGATCGTCAGCAACACGACTTATATCAAGAGCGATATCGTGCTGAAAAAAGTGGCAGATCTGGCCAGTTCTTCGCCGATGGCAGCCGAATTGGCGCGCCTCCTGCCGGAGCTGAACAAGCAGGCCACCCTGGAATCGGACTACGACAGCAACGGCGAAGCGCGCACCATGCTGGTCACGGCCATTCCCGGCAGCCCGTGGCTGCTAGCCACTTCCCTACCGACCAGTTCGCTCACGCAGCAAAGCCGGCGCATTCTGGGCAAGCTGGGCGCAGTGCAGATCCCGGTTGCCATCTTGCTGTTTGTGATGTGCATCGGCGGCATTCGCCTCTTCATGGGCCGCTTGTCTGCGCTGAAGGACAATATCGACGCCCTGTCGGCCGGTGACGCCGACCTGAGCCGTCGCCTGCCAGCCGGTGGCGGCAGCGAGTTCGATGCCGTTGCCACCAGCTTCAACAGCTTTATCGGGCGCCTGCAGACGATGATCGGTGAAATTGGCCGCAGCACCGGTTCGATCGCGCTCGCTTCACGCGAGATTGCCAGCGGTAACCAGGACCTGTCGAGCCGCACCGAAAGCCAGGCCAGCGCGCTCGAAGAGACCGCCTCTTCGATGGAGCAGCTGACCAGCACCGTCAAGCAGAACGTCAGCAGCGGCACCCAGGCCAATCGGCTGGCACTCGACGCGTCCAAGGTTGCCGCCCAGGGCGGCGCCGTGGTAACGCAAGTGGTGCAGACGATGGGCGCAATCGAAGCCTCATCGAAGAAGATCGTCGATATTATCAGCGTCATCGACGGCATCGCGTTCCAGACCAATATCCTGGCGCTGAACGCGGCAGTGGAGGCGGCGCGCGCCGGTGAGCAGGGCAGGGGTTTTGCCGTAGTCGCCTCGGAAGTACGCAGCCTGGCGCAACGCTCGGCTGCAGCGGCCAAGGAAATCGGCGCGCTGATTGCCGAGTCGGTGCACAACGTCGATGCTGGCAGCAAGCTCGTTACCCAGGCCGGTTCCACCATGAGCGAGATCGTTGCCGGCACCGACAAGGTCGCTGCCATTCTCGGTGAAATCATGCTGGCCAGCCAGGAGCAGGACATCGGCATCGGCCAGGTCAACCAGGCCATCGCGCAGCTTGATGACGCTACCCAGCAAAACGCGGCGCTGGTGGAACAGGCTGCCGCCGCTGCGCACTCGATGCAGGAACAGGCGGGCAGGCTGGAACAGATCGTCTCGGCCTTCAAGCTGTAGCGCGGAAGCAGGGACGAAAAAAAACCACCAGTGCGCTGGTGGTTTTTTCTTTACTGGCCAGGCTTATTTGGCTGGCGCTGCTGCAGGTGCCGAGGCAGCTTCGGCGGCCGGTGCGGCGCCATCGGCAGGCGCTGCTGCAGCCGGTGCTTCCGGCTCCTTGAACTTGCCACCCGACGCATTGGCGATATACACCACGGCGCGCGCCACTTCCACATCATCAAGATCGGGATTGCCGCCCTTGGCCGGCATCGCGCGCAGGCCTTCGATCGCATGTTTCACGACCGTCTCATAGCCTTGCGCCAGGCGCGCCGACCAGGCGCCTGCATCGCCGAACTTCGGCGCACCGGCCACGCTAGCGCCATGGCAGGCCACGCAGGTAGAGGTATAGATGGCTTCGCCGCTCTGCAGCACTTTCGGACCGCTGGCATCCTTGAAGGTAAAGCCCTGGTCTGCTACAGGACTTAAGCGAGCGGCAATGGCGTCATCGGTCTGGCTGTCCGACCCGGCGCCTGTCAGTTTCTGGGTCGTGACGAATTGCACCAGCAGGATAATGCCGATGACCGTCACCAGGAAAAAACCGATGACGGCCATGGCCAGTTGCTTAGGCGTTTTGATCGCTGATTGTTGTTCGTTATGTGCGTCGCTCATGATGTCCTTAGTCCAGATTCGAAACCGTTGGCTGTGTCTTGGCATTTTTACATGCCTGGATATAAACCTTGATGTAACTCACGATTATAGGCACAAAAAATAGGCAGTGGCATGCATTTGCCGGCGATACGACAGTTTCCGTAGACGCAGGTAAAGAAAAACGGTATCCTTCGCCTCACTTCTGAAATTCCCCCCTCATGCGGCTGTAGCTCAGTGGATAGAGTATTGGCCTCCGAAGCCAAGGGTCGTGGGTTCGATCCCCGCCAGCCGCACCACAATTCCCCTTGAAATCAACGACCTGGCGATGGCATTGCTGTGCATTTGCTGCTGCATTTTTGCCTGTTTCGCTTTGCCATGGCGCGCCTGGTGTGCCAAATCTGCTGCAATCACGCTCCTCGCGCTCGCACAAAGGGGTGTTGTTTGGATACCAACCTGCCCCGCCTGACCGCTCCCGAAAACATTTGATTTGACGATGAACCGCCGAACTTCAGCAGAGCCATGCCGTTCCACGCGCGGAATAGGGCTGGTATTGCAGAAAAACGCGAAAAATGATAAATTCAATTGAAATGATGAATTTGATTTTTGGTGCTATAGTGCAACTCTAATTAACCTATTCACATGAATTTTTACGAGGCACTCATGCTGTCCAATCTTAAAATTAAACATCTGGTGATTGCCGCGCTAGGTGCGTTGACGGCTGTTATTGTGCTCATCGGCGGCTATGGCATCTATGCTGCCAATCGTTCTGTTGCGCTGGTCAACGACGTGACATTGGCCGATCAGGCCAGATCGGGCGAGCGCAACGCGATCCGGCTCGACATGGAAACCAACCGCAGCCAGATCTTGCAGGCATTGCAACACAATACCGAATTTGAATGGGCCAAATTGCATGACCATGAACTGAGCGTGCATTGGGGCATCATCGATGCGTCCAGCCAGCGCATCAAGGAGCGCTGGCAGCGTTATATCGATAGTATCGATAATGCTGAGCAGAAAAAGCTGGCGCAGGACTGGTTCCGCGACAGCGATGGCCTGGGGCTGGCGCACATTGCTGCTGCCGTTGCCTTCATCAAGAACGGCGACTGGGATAACGCTGAATTGGTCCTGATCAAGAAAATCAATCCGACCTACCGCGTTGGCGATGTGGCATTGAACGCGCTGAAAAAAATCAGCGACGAACGCGCTGCCGCCAACGCCGAGCTGGTGCGCGACAGCCTCCAGACCATGCGCTACAGTACGATTGCCGTTCTGATCCTGGGCGCGATGCTGGCGCTGGCGGTCGGCTACCTGCTGATCAGGGCCATTGCCGATCCGCTGCAAGAGGCCATGGTGATTGCCGAGCGCGTTGCCGCAGGCGATCTGCGCGGCAGCGCCGGCAGCCACAGCACGAACGAAATCGGTGTCCTGCTGACGGCACTCGACACGATGAAGGGCAGCCTGGCCGGCATTGTGTCCGAAGTGCGCGGCAGTACCAGCAATATGGCCAGCGCTTCGGCGCAGATTGCTGCCGGCAACCAGGACCTGTCGCAACGCTCGGCGGAGCAGGCCGCGTCGCTGGAAGAAACATCGTCGTCGATGGAAGAGATGACCGCCACCGTCAAGCAGAACGCCGACAGTGCGCGCCAGGCCAACACCCTGGCGCTGTCGGCCTCTGAAGTCGCGCTCAAGGGCGGCAAGCTGGTGGCGCAGGTGGTCGATACCATGGGATCGATCAGTGCCTCGTCCACCAAGATCGCGGACATTATCAGCGTTATCGACGGCATTGCATTCCAAACCAATATTCTGGCGCTCAATGCAGCGGTGGAAGCTGCGCGCGCCGGCGAACAGGGCCGGGGCTTTGCCGTGGTGGCGACGGAGGTTCGCAACCTGGCCCAGCGCTCGGCAGCAGCGGCACAGGAAATCAAGACTTTGATCGAGGACTCGGTGCAAAAAGTCGATAGCGGTGCGCGTCTGGTCGGCCAGACCGGCACGACCATGCAGGACATTGTCGAAAGCGTACATCGCGTTACCGGCATCATGAGCGAAATTACCAATGCCAGCCAGGAGCAGGCAATCGGCCTCGAGCAGATCCGTGCAGCGATCGTGCAAATGGATGGCCTGACCCAGGAGAACATGGCGCTGGTGGAAGAGGCCAGCGCCGCTGCCGATTCCTTGAATGAACGGGCGCAGGGACTCGATGCGGTGGTCAGCGTTTTCGAACTTGATAACGTGAAACAGGCGCCGGTGGCGGGACGCTCGCACTCGTCTACCATGCCGCGCTTGTCCGCCCTGCAACTGCGAGGCGCCTGAGCGGCTGCAAGCAACCTTGCCGTGTCGCTCATACCGAAAGCGATATCTCCTGGCAGCAAAATATCATTGGAGCCATAGGCATCGACCATCTAAGATAGAACGGGGCTGCGAGCGTCCTGCATGGCGTGATTGCGTCGCAGCCCTGATCGACTCGATAAAAACACTGAGATGGAGACCGCCTGTTCATGACCGCCCCTGTTATTTCGATTAACGCAGCACCGTTTGGCGCGCTGCCCGACGGTACACCTGTCACCGCTTTTACCTTGACCAACGTCAACGGCTTGCAAGTCAAGATCATCGATTTTGGCGCCATTATCAGTGAAGTTCATGTACCGGACCGCGATGGGGTGCTGGCTGATGTGGTGCTGGGTTTTGACACCATCGAGCCTTATCTGACGAACAAAGCTTTCTTGGGAGCATTGATCGGGCGCTTTGGCAACCGGATTGCAGAAGGGCGCTTTACCCTGGATGGCAAGAGCTATCAACTGGCCGTCAACAATGGCGTCAATCACCTGCATGGCGGCGAACAGGGGTTTCATCAGGTGATGTGGCAGGCTGAGCCGTTTGAAAAGGCCGATGCGGTGGGCGTGACGTTTCGCCGCAGCAGTCCGGACGGGGAAGATGGCTATCCGGGCAAGCTCGATGTGACGGTGGTGTATGAGCTCGATAACGACAATGCGCTGAGCCTGCGCTATCATGCGGTGACGGACCAGGCCACGCCGGTCAATCTGACCAATCACAGCTATTTCAATCTGGCCGGGCAGGGCGATATTGGGTCGCATGAGCTGATGATCAATGCCGACCGCTATACGCCGGTCGATGCGGGCTCGATACCGACCGGTGAACTGGCTGATGTGGCCGGCACGCCGTTCGATCTGCGCCGCGCGACGCCGGTTGGTGCCGGTATCACCTCGAGCCATGCACAAATTGGTATCGGTCGGGGCTATGATCACAATTTTGTGCTCAATAAAGAGGCAGATGGCACCTTGTCGCTGGCGGCTATTGTGCGCGAACCGGTGTCGGGGCGGGTGATGGAGGTGTTCACGCGGGAGCCGGGCGTGCAGTTTTATTCGGGCAATTTCCTCGATGGCAGCGTGGCCGGCAAGGGGCGCGCGCATGATTATCGCAGTGCGCTGTGTCTGGAAACCCAGCATTTTCCGGACTCGCCCAACCATGCGCATTTCCCTGACAGCGTGCTGCGGCCGGGGCAGGTGTATCAGACGACGACGGTGTATCGGTTTTTGGCGGCGTAGGCACAGCGCTTCTTTCACCCGACAGCTTGAAGGCTGGGGTCAGACCCGGAGGGCTTGGGCCCTCTGATCTGATACCCAATTCGATATCAACTCACTTTAAAAATTGATTGGAAAGGCATGGCCTGATTCTTTAGTATCCGAACATTCGCTGCCCGGGCCGATCGGTGAGATACGGCATGGCACACACAGGAGAATGGCATGTCCGATACAAAGAATGACCCAAAGAAAAACGTAACGTTGCGCTCGGCAGAGTGGTTCGGTTCCCAGGATAAAAACGGTTTCATGTACCGCAGCTGGATGAAAAATCAGGGCATTCCTGATCATGAATTCCAGGGTAAGCCCATCATCGGCATTTGCAACACCTGGTCGGAACTGACCCCTTGCAACGCCCACTTCCGCAAGCTGGCCGAACACGTCAAGCGCGGTATCCTGGAGGCCGGCGGCTTCCCGGTCGAATTCCCGGTTTTCTCGAATGGCGAATCGAATCTGCGCCCAACGGCCATGCTCACGCGTAACCTGGCAGCGATGGACGTGGAAGAATCGATCCGCGGCAATCCGATGGACGGCGTGGTCCTGCTGGTCGGCTGCGACAAGACTACCCCGGCATTGCTGATGGGCGCGGCATCGGTCGATATTCCGACCATCGTCGTGACCGGCGGTCCGATGCTGAACGGCAAACTGAACGGCAAGAATATCGGCTCGGGCACGGCCGTATGGCAACTGCACGAGCAGGTCAAGGGCGGCGAAATTTCCATGCACGAGTTCCTGGCTGCCGAAGCGGGCCACTCGCGCTCGGCCGGTACCTGCAACACCATGGGCACGGCCTCGACCATGGCCTGCATGGCCGAATCGCTGGGCACTTCCTTGCCGCACAATGCGGCCATTCCAGCGGTCGACGCACGCCGCTATGTGCTGGCGCATATGTCGGGCATCCGTATCGTGGAAATGGTCAAGGAAGACCTGAAACTGTCGAAAATCCTGACCAAGGAAAACTTTGAAAACGCCATTCGCGTCAACGCCGCCATCGGTGGTTCGACCAATGCCGTGATTCACCTGAAAGCCATTGCCGGGCGTATCGGCGTGGACCTGGAACTGGAAGACTGGACCCGCGTGGGCCGTGGCATGCCGACCATTGTCGACCTGCTGCCTTCGGGCCGTTTCCTGATGGAAGAATTCTATTACGCTGGCGGCCTGCCGGCCGTGATCCGCCGCATGGGTGACGGCAACTTGCTGCCCAACCCGGACGCGCTGACCGTCAACGGCAAGTCGCTGTGGGAAAACTGCAAGGACGCGCCGATCTACGACGACGAAGTAGTGCGTCCGCTCGACAAGCCACTGCTCAAAGACGGCGGCATCTGCATTCTGCGCGGCAACCTGGCGCCACGCGGTGCGGTCCTGAAACCATCGGCCGCCACGCCTGAACTGATGCAGCATCGCGGCCAGGCCGTGGTGTTTGAAGACTTCGAACACTACAAGTCGCGCATCATGGATCCGGACCTGGTGGTCGACAAGGATTCGGTGCTGGTCATGAAAAACTGCGGGCCGAAAGGCTATCCCGGCATGGCCGAAGTGGGCAACATGGGCCTGCCGCCCAAACTGCTGGCAGCCGGCGTGAAAGACATGGTGCGCATTTCGGACGCCCGCATGAGCGGTACCGCCTACGGTACCGTGGTGCTGCACGTGGCGCCTGAAGCGATGGCCGGTGGCCCGCTGGGCATCGTGCAGGACGGCGACTGGATCACGCTCGACTGCGCCGGTGGCCTGTTGAACCTCGATATTACCGACGAAGAAATGGCGGCCCGCCAGGCCGTGCGCGTACGCGGCAGTGCGCCAGGTCCGAAGACCGGCTACCAGCAGCTGTATATCGAACACGTGCTGCAGGCCGATGAAGGCTGCGACTTCGACTTCCTGGTCGGCCCACGCGGCTCTGCCGTGCCACGTCATTCACACTAAGCAAACCCAAGCGAGAGAAACTGACATGCTGCTGATTCAATTCAAGGATGAAAACGCAGGCCGCCTGGTCGGCCTGCTGCAAGACGACGTGATCCGCGTCATCGACGGCTACAGCACCACCTACGCGCTGGCGCGTGAAGCGATTGCCAAGAAGGTCGGCATCGCCGAGCTGGTCAACGCCAACGTCGGTAGCGCAACCCATTCGTATGCAACCGTGGCCGCAGCCGGGCGCGTGCTGCCACCGCTCGACCATAGCGACGAAGCGCACTGCTACGTCACCGGCACCGGCCTGACCCACCTGGGTAGCGCCGGCGCACGTGACGCCATGCACAAGAAAATCGGCGGCGATGCCGAATCCTTGAGCGATTCGATGAAAATGTTCCGCCTGGGCGTGGAAGGCGGCAAGCCTGCCAATGGCACCGCCGGCGCCCAGCCAGAATGGTTCTACAAAGGCGACGGCTCGATCGTGCGCGCCAGCGGCCAGCCGCTGGGCATGCCCGACTTTGCGCTCGACGGCGGCGAGGAGCCGGAAATTGCCGGCCTGTATGTGATCGGCGACGATGGCCAGCCTTACCGCGTCGGCTACGCCATCGGCAATGAATTTTCCGACCACGTGACCGAACGCCAGAACTATCTGTACCTGGCGCACTCCAAGCTGCGTGCCTGCAGCATCGGCCCGGCCTTGCTGGTGGGCGAGCTGCCGGAACATATCGATGGCGCCTCGCGCGTACTCGATACCGATGGCAAAGTCCGTTGGGAGAAAGCATTCGTCAGCGGTGAAACCAATATGTCGCACACCATTGCCAACCTGGAACATCATCACTTCAAATACCCGCTGTTCAAACGCGCGGGCGATGTGCATGTACACTTCTTCGGCACGGCGACCTTGAGCTTTGCCGATGGCGTAAGCGTGGCACCGGGTGAAACCTTTGAAATCGAAGCGTCGGCCTTTGGCCCTGCCTTGTCAAACCGCCTCGAAGTCTATCCTACCGAATTTGCGAAAGTGAGCACACTATGAGTTTCAATATTACGGGCGAAGCACTGATCGGCGGCGCCGCCGTCAAAGGTAGCGGCGCTACCTTCGAAGCCTGGGACCCTGCTGCGCGCGCCCATATCGCGCCGTCGTTCCAGACCGTCGACGAAGCCCAGATCGATGAAGCCTGCCGCCTGGCCGAAGCTGCATTCGATCCATACCGTTCCATCAGCGACAACGCGCGTGCCGACTTCCTCGACACCATCGCCGAACAAATCCTGGCCCTGGGCGACGAATTGATCGTGCGCGCCATGACCGAAAGCGGCCTGCCGCGCGTGCGTCTGGAAGGCGAACGCGGCCGTACCGTGGGTCAGCTGAAACTGTTCGCCGGCCTGCTGCGCGAAGGTTCGTGGACCGACGCCCGCCTCGATACGGCCCTGCCGGACCGCACCCCGCCACGCCCTGATCTGCGCCTGCGCATGATCGGCCTGGGTCCGGTCGCCGTGTTTGGCGCCAGCAACTTCCCGCTGGCCTTTTCGGTTGCCGGTGGCGATACCGCCTCGGCACTGGCAGCCGGCTGCCCGGTGGTCCTGAAAGCCCATCCGGCCCATCCTGGTACTTCGGAGCTGGTGGCGCGCGCCATCGTCAAGGCGGTTGAAATCTGCAAGCTGCCAGCAGGCGTGTTCTCGCTGCTGACCGGCATCGGCAACGACCTGGGCCAGCAACTGGTGGCGCACCCGGCCATCCAGGCCGTGGGCTTTACCGGCTCGCGTGTCGGCGGCATCGCCCTGATGAAGGTTGCAGCCAACCGTCCACAACCGATTCCTGTCTACGCCGAGATGAGCAGCATCAATCCGGTGTTCGTGCTGCCACAAGCGCTGGCCGCGCGTGGCGCCGCCATTGCTGCCGGCTTTGCCGGTTCGCTGACCATGGGCGTGGGCCAGTTCTGCACCAATCCTGGCCTGGTGCTGGGCCTGGAAGGACCTGAATTTACCGCCTTTGCCGCGGCTGCTGCCGAAGCGCTGGCGCCAACCCCGGCAGGCACCATGCTGACCGCCGGCATCGCCACCAGCTACACCAAGGGCGTTGCTGCACTGGCAGAACATGCTGACGTGAAATCGCTGGTGCAAAACACCGGTGAAGAAGGCAAGGGCGCCGCCGCCCTGTTCGTGACCTCGGGCGACGCCTTCCTGGCCCGCCACGACCTGCGCGACGAAGTCTTCGGCCCGGTCTCGCTGCTGGTTGCCTGCCGCGATATCGACCAGTTGGTGGCCATTACCGAAAGCCTGGAAGGCCAGCTGACGGCCACGCTGCAAATGGACCAGGGCGACCTGGACGATGCGCGCCGCCTGCTGCCGGCACTGGAGCGCCGCGTCGGCCGCATTCTGGCCAACGGTTTCCCGACCGGCGTGGAAGTATCGACCGCGATGGTGCATGGCGGCCCGTTCCCTGCAACCTCGGACGGCCGCAGCACGTCGGTCGGCACGGCCGCGATCAACCGCTTCCTGCGCCCGGTGTCGTACCAGAACCTGCTGCAGGACCTGCTGCCGGAATCGATCCGTGACGGCAACCCGCTGGGCATCTGGCGTCGCAAGGATGGCGTGCTCGGCAAGGAATAAGCCGCCAGCAGCCAACTCATTTTTTAGAAAGCTGTGCGCCGTGGTCGGTCGACCGCGCCGCGCAGCTTTTTTTCGCGCTTGCGCGTTGGAAAACAGGAGAACACGATGGAAAAAACAGTCAAACAGCTGGCGCGTTATGCAAGCCTGGAGGGCAAGCGCGTCTTTATTACGGGTGGCGGCACCGGCATAGGCGAGTCGCTGGTGGAAGAATTTGCGGCGCAAGGCGCGCTGGTGGCGTTTGTCGATATCGCGCGCGAAGCGAGCGAGGCGCTATGCCAGCGCCTGCAGGCAGACGGCTTGCCGGCGCCGCTGTTTCGCTACTGCGACATTACCGATATCGCCGCGCTGCAGACGGTGATGGCCGAGCTGGCAGCCGAGCTGGGCGACTTTGACGTGCTGGTCAACAACGCCGCCAACGACCAGCGCCACCAGGCCGAAGACGTGACCGTCGACTACTGGAACGAGCGCATCGCGATCAACCAGCGTCCAATGTTCTTTACCTGCCAGGCCGTACTCGAAGGCATGAAGCGCCGTGGCGGCGGCTCCATCATCAACGTCAGCTCCATCTCGTGGCACATGAAGGCGGGCGGCTATCCGGTCTACGCCACCACCAAGGCCGCCGTGGTGGGCCTCACGCGCGGCCTGGCGCGCGACTATGGCGCACACCATATCCGCGTCAATACCGTCACCCCAGGCTGGGTGATGACACAGCGCCAGATCGACTTGTGGGTCGATGATGCCGCCGAGCAGGAAATCAAGAAAAGCCAGTGCCTGCCAGCCAAGCTGATGCCGCAGGATATCTCGGCCATGGTGCTGTTTCTGGCGTCCGACGATGGCGCCATGTGCTCGTCGCAGGAGTTTATTGTTGATGCCGGGTGGGTTTGAGCAGGCGCGCAGGCTCAGTTTTCAGGATAATTAGCCAGATCGATGACTGGCCTGCCGCAGTGGGCAAACACGTCGCCGCCCTGCGGATGTTTTTGCGTCTTGCGCTGTTGGTCTGATGGTGGACTGATCAAGACGATCGATGCCTCCTGTTCGTTGCGCAGGTTGATGACCGCGCTGACACCGCCATCGCGATAGCTGCCCATGACGCCGATACCCATTTGTACGAATAGCGTGGCGGCGCCGGTGTTGCCCAGGCGGCGGTCGGTATCGATCCATTGCGCCGGATTGTTGCTGTCGAGTTCAGGACCGCCAGCTTGCGCATGCTGTGTCATCGTCTTGTGCAACGCGATCAGTTGTTGTGTGTTGTTGCCTGTGGCTGCGACCAGGCGCGCCGGTGCAGCCGGGCGCAGCGCCTCGGGCAGCTTGTCCAGCGCCTGCTGCCAGCCCGCCTGTAAGGCATGCTCGCGCTGGTCGCGACGCGTCAAGGGCGCGCCCTGTTCATCGCTGAAGCGAACAAAAGTGGGACGGTGGATAAAGCCCAGTGTCGGCAGGCGGTCGAGTTGCGCCAGTTGCTCCTTGTTGAACGGCAAGGGAAACCATGGCGTGGGCTGCCAGTCTTTGGGTGGAAAGTAGGTCTTGGGATTGAGTTTGTCGAAAATGCTGAAGCTGCCGGTGCCGCGAATATCGGGGCGTTGGGCAAATTGGGCAGCAAATGGAAGCCATTCTTTTACCAGTGGTGGACGGCCTACCGGAGAATCCATATCCGGTCGAGGGAGCTGGCGAGTCAGTTCGTCATAGGCTAGAAATAGGCGTCGCGCGACCCCATAGTTGTTAAGATCGTCAACGCTGTCTTCCGGTGGGGCGTCGTCATAGGCAAATTTACGTACCGCATCAATGCGCTCGCGGCGTGCCAGTATGAATAATGCGGATGCGTCAGGTATTTCTGGAATGTAGTGGCCATTCCTGACTAGCGGCGGGGTCTGGTCGGGACGATATAGATCGCGGGTTGACATGCTGTCTTCCGAATTGAGGACTACGTAGGGCACATCTGGATGTGCATCAAAAAAAGCAAACACATCTTCCAGAACGCGATCAGGGTGCTCACTGAATCGTCGCTGACCTATGATAAAGAGATGCCAGTGCAATCCGGAGGAGGCTGCACCGCCTGCCAGGCCCATGAGTGGAGCCTCAGGCTTGTCTGTCATGCGGGAATTGAAGACTGGCGGTTCGGCATCAAATACGGGCACAGCGAAATACATGGGTGTCTGCGAGGCACCATTTTCCAACGTATCCCCACCGCGTCCGCCGGAAATGCCTGAGCGCTCCATTTCATCCCATGGATATTTCTCCTTGTCCTCTTCGCGAATACTTGTATACGCGTTACCTTTTTGAAGCGCGTCCCATAGTTTCCCCTGGCGATATTGATCCAGGGTCACGCCCATGCCAATTACCTCCAGAACATATTCTCGCTGTGTCTTGTGATTTGTACCTTCTGGTTGCCCGACGCTCGTCTGCAGCACCGCTTTCTGTGCACCCAACCAGCGGCATCCGACTAAGATGGCCGCAATAATTGGAGGAATCAGTAAAAGCCAGTGCAGGTGCTGCCATATCTTGCCGCTCATTACATGCTCCGTTCTTGGAATGAATGGGTTAGATCGTGTTTACAGCGGGATGTCGTCACTTGGACGATGCGTTTTCGGAACTACCACCGAGTTAGTTCGTATGCCATTGCTTGTTTCACATACGACAGTGGACGGCAGGCCAGTACGCAGTCCAGGCACGCAGCCTGGCAGTACGCCGGAACTGTAATAACGGGCATTACCCTGGATTATTTGTTTTCGCTCCAACGGTTCTGCAGCCCAATAGACGCCAAATTGCGCAAGGAATTTTTCCCATTTCAGTACCGAGGGCCGCTCTGGCGCCAGTTTGTTCTCCTGCAAGCGCCAGTCCGCCACCGCACATAAATATCGGTAAAACCTGGGATCGCTCGATGCCTTGCCACCGCCGATGGCCACGTCATATGCAGTGACGTTACGGTGGTTGTCTGCATTGCCGATAATGGCGCCATGAAACGATTTGGGGCTGATTTCATGCTGCCAGCGCAGCCGCGCTTCGTTCGGGGATTCGTAGGCATCGATAAACAGGGCCTCGGCGCAGTCGGGGCATCGCTTGACCAGCTTGAGCTTGCGCCAGTCATCGGGCGACTTGCCGCGGTTGAGGGCCTGTTCCACTTGTTCGCGCGCATCGAGACTGAAGGGCCCGTAATGCGAACCGGGATTGATCGCACCGAATCCGAACGAGGGCTTGCGCTCTTGTGGCGAGCGTGGATCGTTAATGATCTCGCGCGGGCGCAGGCGCAATCCGGCCATGCTGGAAATGGCAATCGCAGCATCGATGGGATCGACATCTTCGCATGGCCCTTGCTGATCCTTGGGTAGCCTGGCCTGGCTGGAGGAGGCAGGAAACTGCGGCGCATCGATTTGTCCGCCATCGAGCACGGCGGCAACTGGCTTGGGCAAGGCTTCGCCAGTGATGCGG
Organism: Janthinobacterium aquaticum; assembly: GCF_009208565.1. Classification (GTDB taxonomy): domain Bacteria; phylum Pseudomonadota; class Gammaproteobacteria; order Burkholderiales; family Burkholderiaceae_D; genus Janthinobacterium. The sequence continues at coordinate 55,636 of NZ_WFLK01000014.1, forward strand.
CGCAAGCCTTTGCGACGGCGCTCTTCAGTTGAAAAGATATTCCATCTGGAATGCTTGACCGGTGGCCACGGCGCCTCTTCATGCCTGCTGCGGTGGCTGCGATTGGCACCGGCGGCGTGGGCGTGGTCGTCTTCATCCTCCAGCCGCAGTGCGTAGTTGTGCGGGGCCTGGCCGACCAGTACTGGGCCAGCCTTGCCGCTGGCCGGATCGATACGTTGCTTGTTGGTGAATACGCGCTGGAAGAAACCGGCGCCGATGTCCTGCAACGGCTGGCGTCGCTGGAAAATGGACTTCCATTGGACAGGGATTTGCTCGAATATGCCCAGACTCTTTTCTTTTTCGGTAGCCGATAACGCATGCCCGCCGATAAAATCCGGTATGCCCTGCCAGCCTATGCCCTGCATATTGCCCAATGCCACAGTCATGTCTTCCGGGCAGAAATACAGATAGACTTTGCCGCGGTTATCGCGGTCCTGCTCCGCCTTCCAGCTATTGCCCGCCATACCGTGGCAGATGGTGTCGTCGGTGATGCGCGCAAAGGCTGGCACACCGTGTTTCTTGCTGACCACGCATTGCACGATCTGCGCCAGTGTCTGCAGGCGCGCGTGCAGGGTCTGGCGTGCGTGTATCTGGTAATACTGATTGTTCATCACCGCGTCCTTGCCGCCGCCAAAGATGCTGCTTGATTCCACCGCACCAAAAAACATGCTGGTATCCTCTACCAGGCTGTAAGGCGGATGCGTGAGAATCAGCGTGTCGGCCGGGCGCTGGCCCGCGTCGAACAGAAAGGCCTGGGCCAATAGTGAAATCAGGCAGCCCTGGCTGTGAGCGACAATCGACACTGCATCGTTTTTGTCGTAGTCGCGGATCATGGCAATCAGCGCGGCAAGGCGTTGCGCCGCCAGCACCATATACATGCGGCCCGGCGCCGTCATCAGGGGCCGCACCGGATCGCCACCCTGGTCCAGCGGAGAGAACAGGCCGCGGTTCCACATGTCTGGCAGGGTATTGGTCGCGTTGCCGAACGGGCCACCGTTCTTGGCCATGTCCTTGTCGAGCCGGTTGCCGTAACGGTCCGTAGTCTGGCCATTGACCATTTTGCTGGCCTTGCTGCGTTCGCGGTAGCCCCAGTAAAAAGGAATGACCGGACTGTTCGTTTCTTCGTCCAACTTGCGCTTGAAGAAAACGGCGTCAGGATCAGTTTCAAGTTTGCTTTTGTCGCCAGTGTCTGGCAGCCGATAGCTGGCCGGGCGCAGAATCCTGGCACCGGCATACATGCGTGCATTGAGTCCCTGACACATGCCTTGCTCCACTGCCGCAAAACTGGTGCCGACATCGTTGACGCCGTGAATCACGATGATATTGCCGGGCAGTTCGCGGCGAATTGGCACCGTGGCCAGGTTTCCCGGTGGTCGCTCGCATAGCAGCAGCGCTCTTTCGCTGGCAATTACATAGGGAATTTTAGGATAGGGCATCAATGCTCCTGGTGATCGGAGAGGCCAGTGTACGAGCGTGCAGACAGAGTTTTCTTGTGTTGGCACAACAGTCGCAGCGATATGCTGCAGTTGGAAAAAGCAGCGATACGCAAATCGGTATCACTAGCGAAAAAGAATTGATTGGATGGCACTTTTGCTTTCTCCTACCATGGGCTCATAAAAACACCCGTCGCCGCATCCTGCGGTGAAGGAAAAACCAAGGAGATCACCATGAAATTGACACGTCGCACCATTCTCGCCAGCGCCATGATGCTGGCCCTGTCGGCTACCACTTCCGCTTTTGCTGCCAAACCGCTGGTCATGGGTTTCTCGCAAGTGGGCGCTGAAAGCGAATGGCGTACTGCCAATACCGTGTCCATCAAGGATGCCGCCAAGAAGGACGGCGTCACGCTGAAGTTTGCCGATGCGCAGCAAAAGCAGGAAAACCAGGTCAAGGCCATCCGTTCGTTCATCGCGCAAAAAGTCGATGTGATCGCTTTTTCGCCGGTGGTTGAATCGGGCTGGGATACCGTGCTGCGCGAAGCAAAAGCTGCCAAGATTCCCGTGATCCTGACCGACCGCGCTGTCAACGTGACCGACAAGTCGCTGTACGTGACCTTTATCGGTTCGGACTTCGTCGAAGAAGGCCGTCGCGCTGGCCAGTGGCTGATGGAATACGCCAAGAAAAACCCGGACACCCCGCTCAATATCGTCGAGCTGCAAGGCACCGTCGGTTCGGCACCTGCCATCGACCGCAAGGAAGGCTTCCAGGAAGTCATCGGCAAGAATCCGAAGCTGAAGATCATCCGTTCGCAAACCGGCGACTTTACCCGTGCCAAGGGCAAGGAAGTCATGGAAGCGTTCCTGAAGGCCGAAGGCAAGAAAATCAACGTGCTGTACGCCCATAACGACGACATGGCCATCGGCGCGATCCAGGCGATCGAAGAAGCGGGCATGAAACCGGGCAAGGACATCATCATTATCTCGATCGATGGCGTCAAAGGTGCGTTTGAAGCGATGATCGCTGGCAAGCTGAACGTGACCGTCGAGTGCAGCCCGCTGCTGGGCCCGCAACTGATGTCGATCGCGCGTGACGTGGTGGCTGGCAAACCGGTGCCTAAGCGCATCACGACGGAAGAAGGCGTGTTCCCGGCCGAAGTCGCCGCCAAGGAATTCCCGAACCGTAAGTACTAAATTTGTCGATGACTACGCAAGTGAATCACACTGCCGCGCCAGCTCCCTTGCTGGAGTTGCGCGGCATCAGCAAGTCGTTTCCTGGCGTGAAAGCCCTCAGCAATGTGGGACTGAACCTGTATCCGGGTGAAGTCCACACGCTGATGGGCCAGAACGGCGCCGGGAAGTCGACGCTGATCAAGGTGCTGACGGGCGTCTATACGCCCGACAGCGGTCAGATAATGCTCGATGGCAAGCCCATCGCGCCCACCTCCACCTCCGACGCGCAGTCGCTGGGCATCAGCACGGTGTACCAGGAAGTGAACCTGTGCCCGAACCTGTCGGTGGCGGAAAACATCTTTATCGGACGCTATCCGCGCCGCTTCGGCGCGATTGACTGGCGCAGCATGCAGCGCCAGGCGCAGGCCTTGCTGCAGCAGTTGCAGATCGATATCGATGTCACTGCGCAGTTGTCCAGCTATCCGCTGGCGATCCAGCAGATGGTGGCCATTTCGCGCGCGCTCAATATTTCGGCGCGCGTGCTGATCCTCGATGAACCGACTTCCAGCCTGGATGAAGCCGAAGTCAACCTGCTGTTCTCGGTGCTGCGCCGCCTGCGCGAGCAGGGCATGGCGATTCTGTTCGTGACCCACTTTCTCGACCAGACCTATGCCATCTCCGACCGCATCACGGTGATGCGCAACGGTGAGCGCGAAGGCGAGTATGCGTGCAGCGAACTGTCGCGCCTGGCTTTGGTCAACAAGATGATCGGCGTGGCAGCGGACACCGAAGCGCTGGCCGACGACCTGGTGCACGACGCCGGCGCCGTCACCTTCGGGCCGAACCTGCTCGAAGCACAAGGGCTGGGCCGCAAGGGCGCACTGACGCCGACCGACTTTCATATTCGCGAAGGCGAACTGCTGGGCCTGGCCGGCTTGCTGGGCTCGGGCCGCACCGAACTGGCGCGCCTGCTGTTTGGCGCCGACAAGGCCGATACCGGCAGCATCCGCATGCAGGACAAGGCGCGAACCTTTGCCGTGCCGCGCGATGCGATTGCCGCCGATATCGGTTTCTGCTCGGAAGACCGCAAGCACGAGGGCGCCATTTTGTCGCTGTCGGTGCGCGAGAACATCATCCTGGCACTGCAGGCACGCACCGGTTTGCTGCGCGCCATTCCGTTCAAGCGCCAGCAGGCGCTGGCCGATGAATACGTGAAGGCGCTGGGCATCAAGACGGCCAGCATCGAAACACCGATCGGCAGCCTGTCCGGCGGCAACCAGCAGAAAGCCCTGCTGGCGCGCTGGCTGGTGACCAATCCGAAAATGCTGATTCTCGACGAGCCCACGCGCGGCATCGATGTGCGCGCCAAGCAGGAAATCATGAGCTATGTGAGCAAGTTGTGTCGCAAGGGCATGTCTATCCTGTTTATCTCGTCCGAGTTGCCCGAGGTACTGCGTTGCAGCGACCGCATCGTGGTGATGCGCGACCGCAAGGCTTGCGGCGAATATGCGCGCGGCGAGCTTGACGATACCTCGGTGCTGCAGGTCATTGCCGGAGACGCCAATTGAGTACCTCCACACCGGCCGGCGCAGCGCGCCTGGCTTCCACCACGGATGCTTCCATTTTGCACAATGTACTGGTTCACCCGCTCAGCCGCCCGATCGGGGCGCTGATCCTGCTGCTGCTGGTGGCTTTCTTCACTATACCGGGCTTTTTTCATATCGAGATGCGCGAAGGCCATCTGTACGGCAGCGTGATCGATATCATCAACCGCGCGGCGCCCTTGATGCTGGCGGCGCTGGGCATGACGCTGGTGATCGCCACGCGCGGCATCGATATTTCGGTCGGCGCCGTGGTGGCGCTGTCCGGCACGGTCGCAGCCATGCTGATCGGCGGCACCATGGTGATGGACAACGGCGTGCCGACCTACGTCAGCAATATGCCGATGGGCTGGGCGCTGGCGGCCGCCATGGGCGCAGCACTGCTGTGCGGCGCCTGGAACGGCGTGCTCGTTGCCGGCCTGGGCCTGCAGCCGATTGTCGCTACCCTGATCCTGATGGTGGCCGGGCGCGGTTTGGCGCAACTGCTGACCGATGGCCAGATCGTCACCGTCTACTACAAGCCGTTTTTCTTTATCGGCAGCGGTTATCTGTTCGGCTTGCCATTTTCGCTGTACCTGGTGGCGGCCGTGTTCATCATTACCGCCTTGCTGATGAAGAAAACCGCGCTGGGCCTGTTTATCCAGTCGGTCGGCATCAATCCGGTCGCAGCGCGACTGGCCGGCATCCGCACCGCCACGCTGATCTTTTTCGTCTATGTGTTCTGCGCGGCCTGCGCGGGTCTCTCGGGCCTGATGATCAGCTCGAACATCAAGAGCGCCGACGCCAATAACGCCGGCCTGATGCTCGAACTGGACGCGATCCTGGCCGTCACGCTGGGCGGTACCTCGCTGGCCGGTGGCAAGTTCAGCCTGGTGGGCAGCATGATCGGCGCGCTGATTATCCAGACCCTGACCTACACGATTTACTCGCTGGGCGTGCCGCCGGAAGTGAACATGGTGGTCAAGTCGGTGGTGGTGTTCCTGGTCTGCCTGTCGCAATCGTCGGAATTCAAGCAATTGCTGCATCGGAGAAAAGCATGAAGGGCCTGCTCCATACCCCGTATTTCACCTCGCTCGTCACCGTGCTGCTGCTGGTGGTGATGCTGGGCCTGGGTGGCGCTGCCTATCCGGGCCTGCTGTCGACCCAGGTGATCTTCAACCTCCTGATCGATAACGCGTTCCTGCTGGTAATTGCCGTTGGCATGACCTTTGTGATCGTCTCGGGCGGCATCGACCTGTCGGTCGGCTCGGTGCTGGCGCTGTCGACCATGATCGCGGCCTGGCTGCTGCAGGTGGCGCACTGGCCACCGTTGCTGGTGATTGCCACCGTGCTGGCGCTGGGCTGCGTGTTTGGCGCCAGCATGGGCGCGATGATCCACTACTTCAAGTTGCAGCCGTTTATCGTCACGCTGGCCGGCATGTTCCTGGCGCGCGGTCTGTGCTACCTGATCAGCATCAACTCGATCACTATCGACGATCCGCTGTATGTGGCCATGTCGCAGACGCAGTTGCCGGTGTTTGGCGGCTTTGTCTCGCCCGGCGTGGTCATTGCCGTGATCACCTTGCTGGCAGCGATCTGGCTGGCGCACGCCACGCCATTCGGCCGCGCCGTGTATGCAATCGGCGGCAACGAACAGTCGGCGCTGATGATGGGCTTGCCGGTCGGGCGTACCAAGGTGCTGATCTATGCGTTCAGCGGCTTTTGCGCTTCGCTGGCCGGCGTGCTGTTCTCGTTCTACATGTTGTCTGGCTATGGTTTGCATGCGCAGGGCACCGAGCTTGACGCGATTGCGGCGGTGGTGATCGGTGGCACTTTGCTCAGTGGCGGTTATGGCTACGTGGCCGGGGCGCTGTCGGGCGTGATGGTGCTGGGCACTATCCAGACCCTGATCGCGTTTGACGGCACGCTCAGCTCGTGGTGGACCAAGATCGTGATCGGCGGCCTGCTGTTCGTGTTCTGCGTGGTACAGCGCCTGATGGCGATGGGGCAGAAGGGCAACAAGCCGGCCTGATGCAACAATTCGTTGGGGTTTGCGGGTGTTATGTCGATATCAATAGTGTCGATACTCAATATTTTTTGATATCGAACATGATATGATTTTGCGCATGGATACTCTCAACCCCAACTGGTTCTTGCGAGCCCGCCTGAAGACCCGGCAATTGCTGTTATTGATTGCCCTGGACGACCAGCGCAATATCCATCGCGCGGCCGAAGAGCTGCACATGACGCAGCCGGCCGCCTCCAAGCAGATCAAGGATCTGGAGGAAATGCTGGGCGTGCGCCTGTTTGACAGGCTGCCGCGCGGCATGGAGCCGACCATCTACGGCGAGACCATGATACGCCACGCGCGCATGGCCTTAACCAGCCTGTCGCTGGCGCATGACGATATCGTGGCGCTCAAGTCGGGCCTGACCGGCCAGGTGGAAGTGGGTATCATCATGACACCGGCCATGGCGTTGCTGCCGCGCGCGATTGCCCGCATCAAGCAGCAGGCGCCGCTGATGCGCATCAGCGTACATCTGGAAAACAGCAACACGCTGATGGACATGCTGCAGCACGGCAAGCTCGACTTCATGATCGGGCGTATCCTGGAAAAGGAAAACAGCACCGGCCTGATTTACGAAGAGCTGACCGAAGAGCCTGCCAGTGCAGTGGCGCGCAACGGCCATCCGCTGATGTCGCGCAAGAATCTGCAACTGAAAGACCTGGCCAGCCAGCCGTGGATATTGCCGCAGCACGGCAGCATCCTGCGCCACCGCTGCGACATGATGTTTCGCCGCGCCAGCCTGCCGCCACCGATCGACGTGGTGGAAACCACCGCCTTGCTGCTCATTACCTCATTGCTGCAGCAGACCGACTCGATCCACGCCATGCCCACCGAAGTGGCGCGCTACTACGAGTCGCTCAATGTGCTGAGCATCTTGCCGATCGAACTGCCATGCAAGATGGACGCCTTTGGCATTATCCGCCAGCAGGATCACCTGCTTTCGCCGGGCGCCGATATGCTGTTGAAAGCGGTTAGGGCGGCGGCCAGCGATATGTATTGAAGCATTGTCGGCTTAGCGCAGCGTAAGCCGACATTGTCCGCCAAACGTTAACTCCCACCCTGCTCCGGTACCTCAAAAAAGAACAACTGCACCAGCCTGCCATTGTCGGGTGTATCGCCAAACACATTGCTGAGCGAGTGAAAATAGTGGCCCTTGTACATGACCAGCCGGTTATGGCGCATCGGTAGCTCCATCAGCGGCTGCCAGCTGTCGCGCTGCGCTTTCAGCTCGTTGAACTTCTTCACCGTGCTGTTCGGCAGCCAGCGCTTCTGGAAATCCTTGAAGCTGGCGTAGCCGCCGGCCTTGACTTCGGCTTCCGGCAGGCGCCGGTACCAGCCACTGGGCGCGTGGCGCCAGAAGGTGGTGCCGCCCTGGCACTGCTCGGGCGGGTTCAGGTACAGCACGCCCGCGTAAAAATTGAAGTTGCTGCCCGTTTCGTTATCGACATGAATGTCTGTGCGCGCCATGGCGTCGGCGTAGCTGAGGCGATACGAGCCGTTGTCGGGCGACATAAAGCGGATCTCGCGCCCGAGCGCGGTGGCGATCCGGTCCATGATGGCCTGGCAAGGCTGGCCGTCGGTCTGGCTGCCTGGATAGTTCTGGCCCGCATAGCGCTGCTGCTCGAACGGCAGCGCCAGTGCAGCAGCGCGCCAGGCGGCCGGGTCGGGCAGGAAGTCGTCGATGATATGCAGATCGAGTTCGGCCACGAAACCGGGCAGATCTGCCGGGCCGGCGATGGCCGTTAAGGTTTCCGGCTGCGCGGCAGGGCTGGCAAAGCCGATGCGGCAGATCTGCGCCAGCGGCGGATGCAAGGCCACGCCTTGCGCATAGCGCGCCAGCGCCAGCTCGCGCTGGTTGGTGCGGTAGTACATTTCCGCCAGGCCCTGCAGGTTTTGCCAGCGCTCGGGGCGCAATGCATGGGCGCGTTCCAGTTCGGCGATCGCTTCGGGCAGACGCTGGCGCGCCAGCAGCAGTTCGGCATGCACGATGGCGTAGTCGTGTTCCTCGGGCGCCAGGCGCGCCGCTTCGGCATACGCAGCCAGTGCGGCCTCGCCATCGTTACCGCGCATCACGTTACCTAGGTTGTAGTGAAACAGCGCGTTGTCCGGCTGCTGTTTGAGCGACAGTTTCAGCAGGCCCAGGCCCATCGCCGGCTGGCCCATTTCCAGCATCGCCAGGCCCTGGAAATGCTGCGCTGCGGCCAGCGCCGGCTGCACCTTGTATGCGGCCTGGTAGGCGTTGATCGCCTCGATCAGCCGGCCTTGCTGGTGCAGCTGACGTCCCTTTGCCAAGTGTTGCTCGGCCACACTGTGTTGCGCTTCGCCCATGCCTCGTCTCCTCCCGATTATGGCCGACAGTGTAACCGAGCCGCAATCAGTTGGCAGCGGCGGTGACGGCAATTTCCTGGCCGTTGAGCTTGATGGCCACTTTGACGATCTGCGCCTTGATCTGGTGCGATGACATGTCTGCTTCCTGGGCGTAGGCATAGACCACGATGGCAAAGTCCTTGTAGCTGCTGCGCGCCGCTTCGATCTTGCGCGCTGCGTCCTGGTCGACCTTGATCAGGCTGTAGCCGTCGCCGTTGGAAAAGCCCAGCTTGTAGTCGCTGTTGTCATACATGTAGTAGTAGGTGCCGGCTTCGGCAAACTTGGCCGGGAAAGCGGCCTTGTCCATCACGTACGGCGACAGCGCGCCCTGGCCGTTGATCTGGTAGCGCAGATAGCGTTTGGCTTTCGCTTCGCTGACCTTGGCGTCGATCTGCGGCTTGATCGCGTCGAGCACTTCCTGCTTGCGGAAGGCGTCGCTGGTGCTGCTGTATTCGCGCGAGATGCGTTGGGCCACGGCAGCGTAGTCGGGCGGCACGCCGGACAGCGCGATATAGCTGTACATCAACTGGTTGCCGCTGGTGATATCGACATAGTCGGATGCTGGCGTGGCGGCATCGGCCTGCGGCAGGCTGGCGGCCGCCGCCTTTTCTTGCGCCTTGGCAGCCAGTTCGCTGGTGTTGCTGGCTACCGGCGCAGCATCGGCTGATGCGGCTGGCTTGGCGGTATCGGTCTTGCCGCAGGCGGACAGGATCAGGGCGGCGGCGAAGAGGGCAGGCAGGGTGCGTTTCATGATGATTCCTTTTAAATAAATTGTGGGATGGTCAGGGAGTTAAACAATGCTTTTGCGCTTGTATTCGCCGTAGCCGTAAGCGGCCAGCACGATGGACGATGCGATCACCAGGTAGAAGCCGATGCCGAACGACAGGCCTTGCCACACCTGGCCCAGCATTTCGCTGGCCATCTGGTCGGCCATTTGCGCGGCGCGATCACCGAGCACGCTGCGCATGCCGTTCATGGCTTCACCGGCCTGGTTGACGGCGGTCTTGATCTGTACGAACAGCAGGCCGGTGTGGATCACCACAAACAGCAGCGGCGCGCATTTGCCCAGCGCTGCCTTCGGATGCCCGCTGGCCATGGTGGCAAAGCAGGCGGCAATGGCCAGCAGGAAGAAAAACTGCGCTGCGCTAAAGCTGCTGGCGCCGGTGCGGGCAAAGCTTTCCAGGCTGTCGGCCGAAATGCCCAGCAGCTGCCAGTAGCTGCGCGAGACGGTGGCAAACAGGCGCAAGCCCAGCGTATTGAAGACAAACGCGCCGGCCATCAGCACGCCGATGGCGGCCAGTACCCTGATGCCCAGTGCATCGACGGCGGTGCCCCAGATTTTCTGGCCTTTTTCGCGCGCCAGCCTGGCCGCTTCACTCACTTCCTCCTGCGTGCGCTGCTGGGTGCTGACCAGGCTCACGCTGGTCAGTGCGCCTGCCGTATCGAACTGCAGTTCGACCAGGGCGTTGATGGATGGCGCCAGTTCCGAGCGCCAGTGGGTGGCGATCTCGAACGGATACTGCACGCCGGCGGCGCTGACCGTGCCCTGGCCGCTCGGTTGATAGGAGAGGATACGGCCGCGCTGGGTGGTGGCGGAAATGGTGGCTGCTGCGCTCGATGGTTGCATAAGTACTCCCTGTTCATGGCCATGCTTTATTGCATGTACACCCCGATAACGCGGGCCACGCCAGGAAATACAAAACTTTTTTCAGTTTTTTTCGACCATATTGGTCGATGTCCTAAATCACTACCATCTGCGTCATTTGCGACATGGCCGGGCAGGGCTACTATGACTTCACGCAATCTTGCTCACCAACACAAACACCCACAAGGAGTCGCATCATGACGCAAACCCATCAAGGCACGGCACTGATTACCGGCGCTTCGTCCGGCATCGGCGCCCTCTACGCAGAACAGCTGGCGCAAAAAGGCTACGACCTGATCCTGGTGGCGCGCGACCGCAGCCGCCTCAACGCCCTGGCGACGCGCATCACGACCGCCAGCGGCCGCACGGTCGAGGTGCTTGACGCCGACCTGGCCGTCGCCGCCCAGCGCGCCACGGTGGAAGCGAAGCTGCGCGACGACGCCAGCATCACGCTGCTGGTCAACAACGCCGGCGTCGGTACGCACACGCCGCTGCTCGACAGCGATGTCGAACGCATGGAACACATGATCGAGCTGAACGTCACGGCGCTCACGCGCTTGAGCTATGCGGCCATTCCCGGCTTCGTGGCGCGCGGCAAGGGCGGCATTATCAATATTTCGTCGATCGTGGCGATCGCACCGGAAGTGCTCAATGGCGTGTATGGCGGCAGCAAGGCCTTTGTGCTGGCCTTCAGCCAGTCGCTGCACCACGAACTGGCCGGCAAGGGCGTGCGCGTGCAGGCCGTGCTGCCGGGCGCCACCGCCACCGATTTCTGGGCCACCGGTGGCCTGCCGATCGAACACCTGCCGGCCGATATCGTCATGCGCGCCGAAGACCTGGTGCGCGCCGCCCTGGTCGGCTTCGATCGCGGCGAGCTGGTCTCGATCCCTTCGCTGCAGGACGTGGCGCACTGGGACGCCTATGACAGCGCACGCAAGGCGCTGGCGCCGCACCTGTCGACCAATACCCCGGCAGCACGTTACACCGCCTGATTTCACCTCTACCCTCTGACCTTACAAGGAAACATCATGAAACTGACCAACAACACCATCTTTATCACTGGCGGCGCATCGGGCATCGGCCGCGGCCTGGCAGAAGCCTTTCATCAACGCGGCAACAAGGTGATTATCGGCGGCCGGCGCAAGGCGCTGCTCGATGCCGTGGTGGCCGCCAATCCCGGCATGGAAGCCATCGAGCTCGATGTGGCCGACAGCGCCAGCATCGACGCGGCTGTAGAGACCCTGCTGGCGCGCCATCCCGCGCTCAATGTGCTGATCAACAACGCCGGCATCATGCCCTTTGACGACGCCAGCGGCGTGCTGGACGATGCGCAGACGCGCACCCTGGTCGACACCAATCTGCTCGGGCCGATTCGCCTGACGTCGGCACTGATCGAACACCTGAAGCGCCAGCCCGAAGCGACCGTCATTCACAACACCTCGGTGCTGGCCTTTGTGCCACTGGCGGCCACTGCCGTATATTCGGCCACCAAGGCGGCGCTGCATTCCTACGCCATGTCGCAGCGCTTCATGCTGCGCGATACCAGCGTGACGGTGCATGAAATCGCACCGCCGTGGGTCGATACCGACCTGATCAAGAAAAGCGGCGATCCGCGCGCCATGCCGCTCGACGCCTTTATTGCCGAAACCATGCAAGGCCTGGCGCACGATGGCGAAGAAGTCGTGGTGGAAGCGGTACGCGGTTTTCGCGCCAATCCCGGCCCGGGCGAGTATGGCCTGTTCAACGGCTTTAACGCTGAAATGACGGTCAATCCTATCCCTGTCTGAACGCCTGGCGCGGCGGCCAGCAGGCTGCCGCGCCTTACCATGAGCTGAACCATCCGTGAGCTGAACCATGTCTGATCTGTCTGTCAAAACGATTGCCAGCGCGCCGGCCGGCACGCTGTATCCGGCGCTTTTCTTTGCGCTGGGCACTTTCGCCATCGGTACCGAAGGCTTCATGATCGCGCCGCTGCTGCCGAAAATGGCTGCCGATTTCGCCATGAGTGTGCCGGCCGTGGCCACGCTGGTGGTGGCGTTTACGCTGTCGCTGTCGCTCAGTTCGCCCGTCAGCACGCTGATGAGCGCACGCCTGAACCGGCGCGACACGTTGCTGCTGGCCATAGGCGTGTTCAGTATCGCCAACCTTGCCGCTGCATGGGCAAGCAGCTTCGCCGGCCTGCTGGCGGCACGGGTGCTGATGGCGGTCGCCGCTGGTCTGTATGTGCCCAACGCCAACGCGCTTGCCGGTGCGCTGGCAGGCCCGGAGCGACGCGGACGGGCGCTGGCAATTGTCAGCGGTGGCATGACCATTGCCATTGCACTGGGGCTGCCGCTGGGCGCCGTGGTCGGACACGCCTGGGGCTGGCAAGCGACCTTTCTGGCCGTCGCCGCAATGGGTGCAACGGCATTTGTCGGTATCTTCGCCGGCGTGCCGCGTCAGGACGGCGCGCCGCAGGCGGTGGCCAGCCTCGCTGCACGCCTTGGCGTGCTCAGGCAGGCGCAGGTACGCCGTTTGCTGGCCGTGACGCTGTTCTGGTCGATAGGCGCTTATACCAGTTACCCGTATATCGCGCCTTACCTGATGGCCGTACTGGGCCTGGGTGAAGGCGGCATCAGCGCCACCGTGACGCTGTGGGGCGTGTTTGCCGCGCTGGGCGTGCTGACCGGTGGCGTGCTCAACGACCGTTTCGGCGCCAGCCGCGTGGTTCACGCTGCGCTGCTGTTGCTGGCAGTCTCGTTCTGGTTGATGGCCGGTGCGACATGGCTTTCTCCGGCGATGGCGCTGTGGCCGGTCATGCTGGCGGTGGCGGCATGGGGTTTCAGCGTGTGGGCGTTTTTCCCGCCGCAGATGGCGCGGCTGATCGGCGCAGGGCCGGCCACGCAAGCGCCGCTCGCGCTGTCGCTCAATACCTCGACCATGTATCTGGGCTTTTCCATCGGCAGCGCAATCGGCGCCGGCATTTTGCACGGCGGCGCGTTGTGGGGGATTGGCCTGGTAGCTGGCCTGGCCGAGCTGCTGGCCTGGTGGCTGAGCGCTGCCGCCAGCGGCCGCGCAAGCCGGGGCTGACTAAACCCGCGACTCGCGCCGCAGCGATTGCGGCGCTACGCCAAAGCCGCGCACGAACGCTTCGCGCAGGTGGCGGCGGTCGCGAAAGCCGGTTTCGCGCGCGATGATTTCCAGCGGGTGCCGGCTCTGCTCGATCATCAGGCGCGCCGCTTCCAGGCGCATGCCTTCGAGCGCCCTGGCCGGCGACTGTCCGGTTTCAGCCGTAAATACGCGGCTGAACTGGCGCGGGCTGAGGCTGGCGCTGGCAGCCAGCTCTTCCACGCCCAGCGCGCGGTGCAGGTTCTTGCGCGCATAGCTCAGTGCGTTCTGGATGCGGTCCGACTTGGGCGACAGCTGCAGCAGTTCGGAATGCTGGGTCTGGCCACCCGAGCGGCGCTGGTGCATCACCATCTTGTGCGCCACCGTGCGCGCCACGTCGTTGCCGAGGTCTTTCTCGACCAGCGCCAGCACCATGTCGAGCCCGGCGGTCATGCCGGCCGAGGTCCAGACCGGGCCGTCCACCAGATAAATGCGGTCTTCTTCCACGCTGGCGTTCGGATGGCGCTGTTGCAAGATGCGCCCATAGGCCCAATGGGTGGTGACGCGGCGTCCGTCAAGCAGCCCGGCTTCGGCCAGCATAAAGGCGCCGGTGCAAATGCCGGCCACGCGTGGCCAGAGAGGGGCTTCACGCAGGAAGCCGACCAGGTTCGCGGGCGCTGGCATGGCCAGCGGGTCGGTTGCGCCCAGCACGATCAGGGTATCGAGCCGGCCCGCTTCGCTGATCGGCTTGCACGACACCGTCACCCCCATCGACGAGCGCACGCCGCCCGCTTCCATTGCGTACTGCTCGACCTGGTAAAAGGGCTGCTCGAGGCCGGCGTTGGCAAATTCAAAGATCGACTGCGTGCCCAGCGCCAGCATCTGAAATCCGTCTGTCAGCAAATAGCCTATGCGATGCATGCCTTGACTCCAGTTTCAATGTGAAGTGTCCATGATAAGGCCAGCGTGCGCTTTGCCGGCCAGACTATTTCTGGCGCGGTCAGCGAAAAATAGGGCAGTGACACAGCCTTATTTTTTCGGCGGCGGCAGGAAGTCCTTGGCGGCGCCCTGGTAATCCTTCATCAGGCCGATAAACGCATCTTGCAGATGGCGCGCCGCGTCCTGCGGCGGTGCGCCGGTGCGCCGCGCCAGATCGAATTTGTAGGCATGGGCCGGGCTGTAGCCGGCCTGCGAGGCGGAGTCCAGCAGTACGCCGGCACGCTTGAGCGACGCCGGGTCGCCCTTGACCATCAGCAGTTCGGCCAGGTAAGTCTGTGCGATGGGGAAGTCTTTGGCCGCTGCCTTTTCCAGCCACTGCATGCCCACCTTGGGCTGCTTGACGCCGGCGTCGCCGCCGCCGATGCCGTAGCCGAGCGCCGTCAGCGCCACCAGGTCGCCGCTGCGGGCGCGCTTTTCCAGCTGCTGGCGCGGGAACGGTCGCGCCGCGATCTGCATGCGGATTTCATAGTTGATGTCCTGCAGCACATTGCCGGGCCAGACCTTGGCGCCGGGTTTGGCTGCGGCAACGGTTGGTGCGGGCGGCGCCGGTGCCGGTGCCGGCGCTGGTGCGCGTGCGCCCGGTGCGCCGGCAGCCGGTACGCCGGGCCTGGACTCGGCCGCCAGCTTGCCGCTGCCGGTATTGAGCACCAGCCGCGCCGAGGTTTCGCCAAACGACACGCGCGGCTTTTGCAGGTCATGCGTCATGGTGGCCACGCGCGCGGCGACCTGGGAAAACACGTCGGCCATCGACAGGCCCGGCGCGTCGAGCGCATCGAGCAGGGCGCTGGTGTACGGGCTGTTGCGCGAATCGGGCGACCAGTAATCGCTGGCCAGCGCGCCGGGTCCGGCCGAATAGGCGATCACCACGCCGCGTGGCGCTTGCGCATCGGCAAAGCCATGGTTGCTGGCGCCGTTGCCGCTCACAGGCTGGCCGCCGCGCGTGTATTCCTGGCGGCAGGCGTCGAGGATCAGCAGGGCGTTGCGCGCGCCGCTGCGCTGCAGGTCGCCGGCCAGGCTGGTGACCGAGACGCCCTGTTTGGTAATGGCCTCGGCGCTCAGTGCCTGCATATTGGCGCCCAGCGGCAACAGATAGTTCGCCTCGCCGGCCTGCGCACCGTGGCCCGCATAGAACACCAGCGCCACCTCGGCGCCGCGTGCGCTGCTGGAAAATTGTGCCGATGCCTGTTGTAGCTGGGCCGCATTGACGTCCAGCCGCAGTTGCACTTCAAAACCCAGCCGGCGCAGGCGCTCGGCCATGGCGCGCGCATCGTTGGCGGGATTGAGCAGCGGCTGCGGGTAGGCGGCGTTGCCGATCACCAGCGCCACGCGCCTGCCAGTGGCGTCGGCGGCATGCAGCGGCGCGGCGCCCAGCATAGTCAAAGTGGTCAGCAACAACAGGAATAAACGGCGCATCGGGCTCTCGGACTTGTTTTGTGAGTAACAAAAAGTTAGCGATTTTCAGTTCGGTATGAGAAAATTGCTTAAATGCATTTTACCTTAGTGACAAGTTTTTTCTTGCCGCGCCGTGCTTGCCGCCTGCACTTTTTGTTGTTCCATGCAGCTGGGCACCTTGCACCCTCGCACCCTTACCCAAGATCGGATAGTCCTTGCCACCGGAATCATTTCAACGTCTCCAGGATCTCTGGACGCGCCGCCAGCATTTGACGCAACACGAGCTGGTTGAATTTTATCAACGCACCATCGCCGCCCTCGCGCCGTGCCGCCCGAAGGGGGTGGAAAAGCTGGGCGAGTCGCTGGCCGACCTGCGCCACCAGTTCTTTATCGAGCGCGTGCTGGAAAGCGCGAGCGAAGCGACGCCCATGCATGATGGCGCGCTGTTCGTGTACTTCAAGCGCTTTGTGATCGACCAGTTGCGCAAGCTGCGCGAACACGCCGATATTACCGATCCCAAGATCAGCTGCGCGATGCGTACGCCCGATGCCTGGGACGCCGCCCTGAGCGACTACCAGCTGACCCAGCAGGATGTGCGCAGCGCGGCAGACAGCTTCGTGATCGGCCTGCCGCACCATCTGATCCTGCTGCTGCGCCATTGCGGCTGCGGCGGTATTGCCGTCAAGGAACTGGCCGAGCAGATCGCCTCGGCCCAGTACCACGGCGGCAAGCTGGGGCTGGTACACAGGCAGAAGGGCGACGCCGACAGCAGCGCCCGGCAACTGGTCAGCACGGCGCACCGCGCCACCATCCTCGGCAACTGGGTGCTGAACCTGCTCAAGCTGCGCCTGGGCGACGCCCTGAGCGCGCGCGATATCGCGGCAGCGCAAATAATTTTGGATATTTTGTGTGCTGCTGCGTTAAGCGTGCATCTGGACCCCGCGTCCACTCCACCGAATCTTGATGAAAGGCCACAGGCATGACTGCGCTGACGCCCTCTCTGGCCATCGTTGCCGCCCGTCTGGAGTTCTCCTCCTCGGCCGTGCCGGCATTGCTCGATGATGAAATCAACGGTAGCGCCGCGCCCGACTGGCGCAGCATTGCCGTGCCTGACCACCTGCTGCAGCGCCTTGGCCGCCATAGTGATGCGGCGCCGCTGGCCAGCCGGCCCACGGGCGGCGGACAGATCCATGCGCTGGCGCGCCGGCCCGGCTTTGGCGCTGTGCTGCTCGACGCCTGGCAGCCCGAGCGGCAGCAGTGGCGCGGCTGGCTGGTGACCCCCGATACGTCCTATGCCGACGCCTGCGGCCTGGTGATCGAAGAGCGTGACGCGCCGGTCGACCCGCGCGCCGGCCTGGTGCTGTGCGATATGCCGCTACTGCTGGGCGTGGCCGACCTGGGTGCCTGCTTGGGCGTGTTCAGCGAGCAAAGGCTGCAGGCGGCGCGCTGGCTGCAGCAGCATGGCCGCGCCAATGCAGCCGAAGCCGCACCGGGCGTGATTGCCCGCGTCGCTTTGCCCGATAACGACTATGTGCTGACCGGCACGCCCTTGTCGAGCGAACTGGGCAAGGATGGCCGCCAGCAGTACCGGCAGTTGCTGCGCCAGGGGCTTGAGCAGTTGCAGATCGCTGTTGCCGTAACGGCGCCACCGCAGTCGGCACCGGCGCCAGTGGCGCCCGTCAATGCCGCGCAGGCGGCCAATAGCAGCCGTTGGCTGAAAATGGTCACCGCCGTGGCCGCCAGCGTGATGGTGGTGCAGTCGGTCTGGCTGTTCCTGCCGCGCGACGGCGGCGTCGATGCGCCAGCCCAGTACCGTGGCGGCAGCGGCGTGGAGCAGGGCGTGCGCATCCGCGTGCTGTTCCGTGCCGACGCCAGCGAAGCAGAAATACGCACCTGGCTGCAGCGCGAACAGCTGGAAATCGTCAACGGTCCTGACACGCTGGGCGCCTTTACGCTGCTGAGCAAGAACCGCCAGAAAGTGCTGGCGGCGCCAGGCCCGGGCAATCCGCTGGCCGTGATCAATCCTTGAATACCGTGAGAGAAATGACTATGTTTGACAATCTTGTTGCTGCGCACTGGCGCAAAATGGCCGCCGCCGTCGCTGCTGGCGTCCTGCTGACCGGCTGCGCCATGACGCCCAATGGCCAGGGCGGGGTCCTGATGGGCCTTGATACGGCAGAGCTGTTCGGCACGCCGATCTCGACCTTCCGCCTGCTCGACGGCACCGAAGGCACCTTGCGCAAGGACCCGCAGGGCAAGTATTCGATCAAGCTGTCGCAGGCGTTTCGTGTAGTGCCGCTGGCCAATGCCATCACGGCGCGCGTGGCGCGCGTGGAAAACGTCGGCGCGCGCACGGTGGTGATTGTCGAGACGCAGGAGCGCGGCTGCGCCTACCGCTATGAAGTGCTGGCTTTCCAGGGCAGCGATGTGCTGCAATGGTCGGTCGGCAACTGCAAGGACCGTCCGCGCGTCGAGCTGGCGGCCGACGGCAAGTCGCTCAATATCGATTTTCCCAACTATAACCGCCTGGCGCGCCAGGTCTACACCGACAGCCGCCTGCTCAATACCAGCGTAGCGGTGCCGCCAGGCGTCGATACGCGCGCCCAGCCGTTTGCCGACGATGCGCTGCGCGCCATCGGCCCGGCAATTGTCAGCCTGCCTGCCGGCGACGCTGCTGGTCGCGTGATTCCGGCGCCGCCGGCGCCCGCTGCCGCGCCTGTTGCTGCACCGAAAGCCAACAGCCGCACGACGGCCAAAGCGCGGCGCCAGGAAGCGCCGGCCAGGACCGCTGCTCCGGTGAACAGCCTGCCTGCGCCGCGAGCAGCAGCGCCAGCCCCGGCCGCTGCGCCGATGATTTTCCAGGCGGAAGAAGTCAAGCCGGTTGTGATCGATTTGAGGAAATAAGTGATGTTGCGTCAGTACCGTAATCCGTATATCAAGCAAACCTTGATCCTGATCGCATTGACGGTGGTTTACCTGTGCTTTGAGCTGGGGTTCAATGCCCGCCTGCTCGATGTGGTGGGCGGCAACGTCAAGCCCAAGGATGTGGAAGATATCGAGTTCTACGGCCGCAGCCTGTCGGGCATTGCCGCCGCGCTGTTCCTGCTGCAATTTATGTGGCGCCGACGGTTGGTCAACCGTGGCGCCAGCCCCAGCTGGAAGACAATCGTGGTGTGCTGTCTGTTGACGGTGTGCGCAGTGTTTGCGGTGCTCGATACCTTTGTGACCGTGCTGGTCAACACGCGCGATGCGGGTTTTCGGCGCATGGCTTTCAGCACCACTTTGCTGCAGCGCTCGCTGGTCAGCGGCAACTTGCGCCTGCAGGGCCTGGTTGACGATCCCACGCTGTTTGCCAAGCCCGAAGGCAAGGCGTTCCTGGCGCTGTTTCCATTCCTGGCGGTATCGGTTGGCCATCTCGATGCACGCATGGAGCCGGCCAAGGAGCAACTGGTGCGCGCCAATGTGCGCCAGCTGGCCGGCGGGCCGGCTGGCTATTATGAGAACTACGAGAAAGCCATCGCGGAAGTGCAGGACAAATGGAAGCTGTATTCCGGCGTGATTCCGGATGACGATCCGGGTTTGCAGGCCAAGCAGCAGTCTTCCTGGGACGATTACCGGCAAAGCCTGTCGCGCCATGGCTGGCAGCCGACCAATGTGCCGGCGCGCCGCCGCGCTGCAGTGGTCAGCAATGTGCGCAAAAAAGTGCCGGTGCCATCGAACTGGCATCCGGCTGACCAGATCACGTTCCGTGCCGCCGTCAGGCAGCGCTATGTAGCGGAAGCTGCCAGCAAGGGCGTGACGGTGCGCGGCGACCGCATTCCGCCGCGTTTGTCCTTCCCGGCCTTCGTGGCGCGCGCCGGCATCCAGGCCGAGTTGCGCGATGGACTGGAATTGCCGCCAGGCGCCGTGGTGCAGCCGGGCTACGCCAGCCCTGCAGAATTTGGCCGCCTGTTTGACCAGTTTGTTGATCGCAAGACGGCTGAAAAGCTGATTGAATACCGTGCCAGGCGTGAAGATTTCGAAGGTGGCGGCAAGTATTTCAAAGAGGGCAAGGAAGCGGCGCGCGCCGCCATCGTGCCGCCGGTCGCGCTGTTTTTCTCGCTGCTGGGCGCAGTCGGCCATTTTTCAAAACTGCTGTACCTGATCGCCAAGGTGACGCTGCTGATACGCGCTGCGCGCGGTAGCGGACCGTCCGGCACCGAAGATGATCTGAGTGGCCGGCCGGCGCTGGTGGCCACCGGCGTGCTCATTTCGGCGCTGGCGGGAGCCTGGGGTGTGTTCACGCTGCTCGACAATAACGTCACGCGCAGCGACCTGTTCGGACAGATGCTCGACTGGACGCGCCAGAGCGAAGCGGACAGCACGCGCTGGCAGATTGTCGGCCGGCACGTGCTGGCCAATCTCACGCATGTGGTGGCGGTCGGCCAGGGCTACAGCTACCCGGTCAACGAAGCGATTCGCAACAATATTTTGCAGGGAATGGAATATGGCTATCATCCGGAAAAAAAATAAGGCCGCCGTACTGGCTTTGCTGCTGAGCTTGGTGGCCGGCAGCGTGCAGGCCGATTGCCTGGGCATGAAGGTGCAGGCCCATCGCGGCGCCGGCAATGCGCCTGAAAACTCGCTGAGCGCGCTGCGCAATGCCTATTTCGGCCCGTGGGACGGCGTCGAGACGGACTTGCAATTGCTTGGCGACGGCAACTGGGTGGTGCACCACGACCTGCTGACCGGGCGCGTGGTCGACGCCGGCGCGCCGCGCGCCGTCAAGCAGATGAATGCGGACCAGTGGCGCGCCGCCAGCATGAAAAACCGCGGTGTGACGACCGCCGAGACGCCGCCGTTTGTCACCGATATCGCCGACCTGGCCACGCCGTTTCCGGCCAAGACGCTGAATGCTGAAATCAAGGATATCGTGCCCTCGTGCGCGCCGGTCGACAGCCTGGTCAACCAGCTGCGCGCTGGCATCAAGCACGGCAACTGGTTCCTGACCTCGGCCGTACCCAACAACCTGGTCTGCGCGCGCCGCGCCGATCCGCAAGGCTACCTGGGCCTGATCGTGTTCGACGCGCGCAACGCCGAAGCGGCCGGCGCCAACCGCGTCAGCCGCTTTATCGCCAAAAACGCGCGCGCACCCAAGCTCGACAAACCCTGGCTGCAGCGCGTGCAGCAGCAGATCGGCATGCCGGTCGGCGTGCATGTCGACGCGCGCAGCCTGGACGCCAACCCCAACCTGCTGAGCGACGCCGCCACGCTCAATATGCCGGTGTTTGTGTATGCGGTCGACGGCGACTCAGCCCTGGCCGCCTCCTTGCTGCGCGCCCAGAAACGCAGCCACCGCTGGCCCAGCGGCGTGATCCTCGACGGCAATCCTGATGCCTTTTGCGCGATGGTGCAATAAAAACGGTAAAAACGGGGTCAGGTCGGCCAATGCTACACAAGCTCATCAGTTCACCGTCGCTTTGCATTCCGATGGGCGCCTGATAAGGCTGAGGCCGTGTAGCAATGGCCGACCTGACCCCGGGTTTTGCATCGCAACATCGAATTTGTTTGCATCGCCGGGCGCTCTGGCTTATAAATGTAATCGATTACATTTTTTGCAGAAGACCATGCCGCCAGCTGTACTCAATTCCCTGCCGACCGAAAACCCTGTCTCCATCAGCGCCGTGGCTGCCCATGCGGGGGTGTCGGTGGCGACTGTCTCGCGGGTGATGAACGAGCAGAGCGGTGTGCGTGCGCCGACGCGCGAGAAGGTGCTTGCTTCGGTGGCCGCGCTTGGCTACCGCATGAACCATCTGGCGCGCAGCCTGCGCACGGCCGAGAGCCGCATGCTGCTGACCATGGTGCCGGACGTGGGCAACCCATTCTATGCGCAGATCGTGCGCGGTATCGATACGGTGGCGCGCGAGCATGGTTATTTCGTGCTGCTGTGCGACACGGGCGCCGATGAAGGGCGCGAGCGTTCGTATTTCGATTTGCTGCGCATGCACCGCGCCGACGGCGCCATCTGTCTCGACCCCGATACGGTGCAGCATGCGTTGTCGCATGAATCGATCAATCTGCCGTGGGTGGCCTGCTGCGAATTTGATCCCGGCGTGGCCGTGCCGTATGTGGGCATCGACAATCACCGCGCCGCGTCCGACGCGGTAGCCCATCTGCTGGCGCGCGGCCATCGGCGTATCGGGCTGATCAATTCCGACAAGCGCTACCTGTATGCGCGCCAGCGCCAGCAGGGCTACCTTGATGCGCTGGCGGGCGCCGGGATTGCGCGCGATGACACCCTGATGCGCACCGTGCAGGGCGTCGATTACGAAGCGGGCAGCGCAGCGGCGCTGGAATTGATGGCCCAGCCGGACGCGCCGACGGCGATTTTTGCCGTCTCCGACACCTTGGCCATCGGCGTGATGAGCGCGCTGCGCCAGCTTGGCAAGCGCGTGCCCGAAGACGTGGCCGTAATCGGTTTTGACGATATTGCCGTGGCCGCGCAGATTGCGCCTGGCCTCACCACGATAGCCCAGCCGATGCGTGAACTGGGCGAGACGGCCGCGCGCTTGCTGCTGGCGCGCCTGGCCGACCCGCAGGCACAGGTGCCGGGCGTGGTGCTGCCCCATCAACTGGTTTTGCGAGGGAGTGCATAGTGAGCGTAGCGGTGGCTTTTGATGCTGTCTGCAAGGACTTTGGCCCGGTGCGCGTGCTGCACGGCGTCACGTTTGAACTGTCGCCGGGGCGCGTGTATGGCCTGCTTGGCGAGAACGGCGCCGGCAAGTCGACGCTGATGAAAATACTGGCCGGCTATGAAGCGGTGTCCGAAGGGCGCTTGCTGATCGACGGCGCGGCGCAGCGCTTTGCCAGTTCGCGCGATGCGGAAAGCGCCGGCATCGTGCTGATCCACCAGGAATTCAACCTGGCCGAACACCTGACGGTGGCGCAGAACATGTTCCTGGGCCACGAGAAAACGCGTGGCTGGCTGCTCGATGACGCAGGCATGAACCAGGAAGCGGCGCGCTACCTGAAACAGGTGGGGCTCGACGTGGCGCCCGATACGCGTATCCGCGACCTGATCGTGGCTGAAAAGCAGCTGGTGGAAATTGCCAAGGCGCTGTCGCGCCGCGCGCGTTTCCTGATCATGGACGAGCCGACCGCTACCCTGACGTCATCCGAAACGCAGCGCCTGTTTGCCGTGATGGCGCAGCTCAAGGCCGACGGCGTGACCATCCTGTATATCTCGCACAAGCTCGATGAAGTCGAACGCAATACCGATGAAGTGATCGTTATGCGCGACGGGCGCTTTATCACGCGCGAGCTGACGGCCAGCCTGACGCGCCAGCAGATGGCCAATCTGATGGTCGGGCGAGAATTGTCTGATATGTTCCCGGCCAAGGCGCCAGTGGCGCCCGATGCGCCGGTGCTGCTCAAGGTCGAAGGCCTGCAGGTGCCGGGCTGGACAAAAAATCTTTCTTTCGAGGTGCGCGCCGGCGAAGTGCTGGGTTTTGCCGGCCTGGTCGGCGCCGGCCGCACCGAGTCGTTCGAAGCCTTGCTGGGACTGCGTCCGCGCAGCGCCGGCACCATCACGCTGGGTGGCAAACAGGTCAATATCCGCACGCCGCGCGAAGCCATGCAGAACGGCATGACTTATCTGAGCGAAGACCGCAAGGGCAAGGGCCTGCATGTGAATCTGGGCCTGCGTGAAAACCTGACCATGATGACCATGGAGCGCTATGCGCGTCCGCTGCTGGACCTGAAGGCGGAACAGGCGGCGCTGGCCACGGCCGTCAAGGACTTCAATATCCGCACCGGCGACCTGGATAGCCGTGCACGCATGCTGTCTGGCGGCAACCAGCAAAAGCTGGCGCTGGCCAAATACCTGCATTCCGATCCGCGTGTGATCGTGCTCGATGAGCCCAGCCGCGGGGTGGACGTGGGCGCCAAGCGCGATATCTATTTCCTGATCCATCGCTTGGCCGCCGAGGGGCGCGCGGTAATCGTGATCTCATCCGAATTGATCGAACTGATCGGCCTGTGCCACCGCGTGGCGGTGATGCGGGCCGGCACTTTACAAACCACGCTCGGCGCCGAGCACCTGACCGAAGAGGAGTTGATTGCTCATGCAACCGGCACGCACTGATACCACACTCAAGCCATTGCAGCAGCTGGGCGCCCGCATCAAGGGCTTTGGCCCGGTGCTGGGCCTGATCGCCCTGTGCATCGCAGGCACCTTGCTCAATAGCGACTTTGCCACGTTTGATAATCTGATGAACGTGCTCACGCGCACGGCCTTTATCGGCATTATCGCCGTCGGCATGACCTTTGTGATTATCTCGGGCGGCATCGACCTGTCGGTCGGCTCGATGGCCGCGCTGATTGCCGGCTGCATGATCTACTTCATGAACCAGCTGGCCATGGGCGTGGCCGGCGACCTGTCGCCGCTGACCATGGTGGTACTGGGCGTGCTGATGGCGCTGGTACTCGGCGCAGGCTTCGGCCTGGCGCATGGCTTGTTGATCAGCAAGGGCAATATCGAACCGTTTATCGTTACGCTGGGCACGCTGGGCCTGTTTCGCGCCGTGCTGACCTATCTGGCCGACGGCGGCGCGCTGACGCTCGATTCGACCCTGGCCGACCTGTACAGCCCGGTGTATTACACCAGCGTGCTCGGGGCGCCGATTCCGATCTGGATTTTCCTGATCGTGGCCGCTGCCGGCGCCGTTATCCTGAACCGCACCACCTTTGGCCGCCACGTGCAGGCGGTGGGCTCGAACGAGCAGGTGGCGCGCTACGCGGCCATCAATGTCGACCGCGTGAAGATCCTGACCTATATGCTGCTTGGCATCTGCGTGGGTATCGCCACCGTGCTGTATGTGCCGCGCCTCGGTTCGGCCACGCCGACCACCGGCCTGCTGTGGGAGCTTGAAGCGATCGCTGCCGTGGTGGTGGGTGGCACCGCGCTCAAGGGCGGCGAGGGACGCATTATCGGCACTGTGATCGGCGCCATTCTGCTGTCGACCATCAGCAATATTCTCAATTTGACCAGCATTATCAGTGTCCATCTGAATGCAGCAGTGCAAGGCGTGGTGATTATCGCCGTCGCTTTCCTGCAGCGAGGCCGCAAATAAAAACACAGCGGCGTTCTGAAGGGCGGCCACAGGCCGTCCACAACCTTGGAGGAGAGCAACATGAAAAGCTTTATTCGCGTAGCAGGCATGGCAGTACTGGTAATGCAGGCATGGGCCATGCCGATGGCGGCGCAGGCGGCAGAAAAACTTGTGGTGGGCGTGGCCATTCCGACTGCCACCCACAGCTTTACGTCGGGCATCGTGTGGTGGGCCAACCAGGCCAAGATGGAATTGGAAAAAGCCCATCCTGGCGTCAAGATCATCGTCAAGACGGCTGCCACGGCGCCGGAGCAGGCCAACCAGCTGCAGGACATGCTGACCGTCAACAAGATCAATACGCTGGTGATTTTCCCGATCGAATCGGCTTCGCTCACGCAGCCGGTAGCGCAGGTGAAAAACAAGGGCGTGTATGTGACGGTGGTCGACCGCGGCCTGACCAATACCGAGTCGCAGGACGCCTATATTGCCGGCGACAATACGGCGTTTGGCAAGCTGCCGGCCGAATACCTGGCCAAGAGCCTCAATGGCAAGGGCAATATCGTGGTGCTGCGCGGCATGCCGACCACGCTTGACAACGAGCGCTTCGACGCCTTCAATGCGGTGATGAAAAACCACCCGGACATCAAGATTCTCGACGCCAAATACGGCAACTGGAACCGCGATGACGCCTTCAAGGTCATGCAGGATTATCTGACCCGCTTCAAGCAGATCGACGCCGTCTGGGCCGCCGATGACGATATGGCCATCGGCGTGCAGAAAGCCATCGCGCAAGCCAAGCGCACCGACATCAAGCAGGTATTTGGCGGCGCCGGCGCCAAGGGCGCGGTCAAGAAAATCATGGACGGCTCCGATCCGCAGATCGTCGCCAACGTCTCGTATTCGCCGAAATTCATGTACGACGCCATCAAGCTGACTACCGAAGCGCGCCTGAAGGGTGAGAAACTGCCGGCCAATACCATTATTCCATCGGTGCTGATCACGCGCGAGAATGCCAAGCAGTTTTACTTTCCAAAGTCGCCGTTTTAAACTCCGTGGTCAGCGTAATCCGGCAACACCATTGATGCCAACCATGTTGTCGGATTACGCGGGGCTGTACCCCGCTAATCCGACCTACGGAGTTGACCGGCTTTATTAACAGGAAATACCCATGAAAACCATCCAGGGCCCTGCCATTTTCCTCGCCCAGTTCCTGGGCGAAGAACCACCGTTCGATTCGCTCGAACACCTGGCGCAATGGGCTGCCGGGCTCGGCTACAAGGGCCTGCAGCTGCCGACCGCGCCGCGCCTGTTCGATCTCGAGCAGGCTGCGGCCAGCCAGCAGTACTGCGACGATGTGCAGGCCCTGCTGGCACAGCATGGCCTGCAGGTGACGGAGCTGTCGACCCATTTGCAAGGGCAGCTGATTGCCGTGCATCCGGCTTACAACGAGCTGTTTGACGGTTTTGCACCCGAGCAGGTCAGGGGCGATCCGGCTGCGCGCACGGCCTGGGCCACGCAGCAGTTGCTGTGGGCGGCGAAGGCTTCGCAGCGCCTGGGCTTGAAGGCGCATGTAACGTTTTCCGGCGCGCTGGCCTGGCCGTATGTGTATCCGTGGCCGCAGCGCCCGAAAGGGCTGGTGGAAACTGCTTTTGCCGAACTGGGCAGGCGCTGGCTGCCGATCCTCGACGCCTTTGACGAAGCCGGCGTGGACCTGTGCTATGAGCTTCATCCGGGCGAGGACCTGCATGACGGCGTGACGTTTGAGCGCTTCCTCGATGCGGTGAGCCAGCACCCGCGTGCGTCGATCCTGTACGACCCCAGCCACTTCGTGCTGCAGCAGCTCGATTACCTGGCTTTTATCGATATTTATCATGAGCGCATCAAGGCGTTTCACGTCAAGGATGCCGAGTTCCGCCCCGACGGACGCCAGGGCGTGTATGGCGGCTACGGCGACTGGCAGGACCGGGCCGGGCGCTTCCGCTCGCTCGGCGACGGCCAGGTCGACTTCAAGGCGATTTTTTCCAAGATGGCGCAATATGATTTTCCGGGCTGGGCCGTGCTGGAATGGGAGTGCTGCCTGAAGCACCCCGAAGACGGCGCCGCCGAAGGCGCGCGCTTTATCCGCGAGCATATTATCCGCGTGGCCGAACGGGCGTTTGACGACTTTGCCGACAGCGCCGTGGACCAGCAGCAGATCAACCATTTGCTGGGCTTGAAATAAGGAGGCAGCATGCAGCGACGAATCCGGCTGGGCATGGTAGGCGGCGGGCAGGGCGCATTTATCGGCGCCGTGCACCGCATTGCCGCGCGCATCGACGACCAGTACGAACTGGTGGCCGGTGCGCTGTCATCGAACCCCGAGCGGGCGCAAAGCAGCGGCGCCGCGCTGCACCTGGCGCCGGAGCGCAGCTACAGCGACTACCGCGAAATGGCACGCGCGGAAAGCCAGCGCCCGGACGGCATCGAGGCGGTGGCTATCGTCACGCCCAATTACCTGCATGCACCGGTGGCCACCGCCTTTATGGAAGCGGGCATCCATGTGATCTGCGACAAGCCGCTGGCCATTTCGCTGGCCGAAGGCCGGCAACTGGCGGCCCTGGCAAAACAGAAAAACCTGCTGTTTGCGCTGACTCACACCTATAGCGGCTATCCGCTGTTGCGTCACGCGCGCGCGATGGTGGAGGCGGGCGAGATCGGCGAGTTGCGCCTGGTGCAGGTCGAGTATTCGCAGGACTGGCTGGCCGAGGCGATTGCCGCTGGCGGCATGAGCGAAGGCAACTGGCATAACGATCCGCAGAAGGCCGGTCCCGGCGGCGTGCTGCTTGACGTGGGCGTGCATGCTTATCACCTGGCGCAGTTTGTCAGCGGCCAGACGCCGCAGCAGTTGCTGGCCGAACTGTCGACCTTTGTACCGAATCGCACGCTGGACGACCATGTGCAGGTGATGCTGCGCTATGCCAATGGCGCCAAGGGCACTTTGTGGGCCAGCCAGGTGGCGACCGGTTGTGAAAACACGGTGCGCCTGCGCCTGTTCGGCAGCAAGGCCCAGCTCGACTTTGACCAGGAACAGCCCAACGAGCTGTGGTTCACGCCGCAGGGCGGCAACCGCCAGCGGCTGCGCCCGGGCCGCGTCGACAGCCGCGCCGCCGCGCACGCCACACGGGTGCCGGCCGGCCACCCGGAAGGCTACCTCGAAGCGTTTGCCCAGCTCTATCTCGATGCGGCGATTGCCATTCGCGCGCTGCAGGCGGGGCAACCGGTGCCGCCCGAGGCAAGCTGGCTGCCGACGGTCGAGGCCGGTGTCGATGGACTGGCGTTTGCCGAAGCCGTGCTGCGCAGCCATGCGAGCGGCGCGCAGTGGACCACGGTGGAAGGCGCACAGGCAGGCTGATTTGCTACACTGGCCGCATGAGCGCGCCTTCTTCCACTTTCACCATTACCATCGTGCCGCAGGGCTGGCAGTTTGCTGCCGGCCCCGGCGTTACCTTGCTGGCCGCCGCCGAGCTGGCCGGTATCCGCCTGCTCAGCTCGTGCCGCAACGGCACCTGCCGCACCTGCCTGTGCCATATGCCGCAGGGAAAGGTGCGCTATACGGTCGAGTGGCCCGGCGTCAGCCCCGACGAGCGGCAGGGCGGCTATATCCTGCCCTGCGTGGCGGTAGCCGAATCAGATGTCACGTTGCAGGCGCGCGCAGTACGGCGCACCTGACGCTCAGGCGGCCGTGCGCCGGTACTGGCCCGGCCCCATTCCAAAGCTGCGCTTGAAGACGCGATTGAATGCCGCCTCCGACTGGTAGCCGGCCAGTTCGCCAATCACGGCCACCGGACGATGGTCGTGGCGCAGCCACTGCGCCGCCTGCGCCATGCGCAGCTGCTGCAGCAAGGCGGCAGGCGTGGTGCCGGCCACCTGGCGAAATACGCGTGCAAAAGTGGCACGCGACATATGGCACAGCTCCGCCAGGCGCGGCAGATCCCAGTTTTCTCCCGGCTGCGCCAGCATGGCCTGCAGCGCGGCCTGCAGACGCCGCTCGGCCAGTGCCGCAAACAGGCCCGGCAACTGCACAGACTGCGCCAGCCAGGCGCGCATCAGCATGGCAAACAGGGCGGACGACAATTGCGCCAGCACCGTGGCGGCGCCCGGCTGGGCCTGCTCGGCTTCCTGCTGCAGCAAGTCCATCAAGGCGCGCAGGCTGGCCAGATGCGGCTGGCCCTGCGTGCGTACCAGCAAACAGGGCGGCAGGCTGGCCAGCAGCGCCTGCGACATGCCTGGCTCCCAGGTGAACTGCCCGCACAGGATATCGGTGGCCGGGCCGGCGCCATCATTGCTGACTTTGCGCAGCAGCGTTGCCGATGGCACGTCATAGAGGGGCGCGGCGGCAGCGTCGCGATGCTCCAGGTGCAGGGTATGAGCACTGCCGTGCGGGAACACCACGATATCGCCCGCTTGCAAGGCCAGTTCATCGCTGCCCGGCATGGCCAGGCGGGCCTGTCCCTGCAAGATCAGATGGTAGGGAGCAATACCTGCCTCCACGGCTTGCTGCTGCAGCAGAAACGGGGCGCCAAAGTGGCAGTGCACATCGAGTGCGGTGCGCATCGGATACAAGGCAAGCAGGCGGCTGAGACTATCCATGACTATTTTTTTGAGACGAAAAAGCAAATTTTAGCTCAATTTCAGCATTAAAAAATGCAGAGTGGCTGCGTACACTGTGTCCATGCCTGCAGCGTGCAGCGCACTCAACCACTTTGAAAGGATTTATCATGGCCCGCCTTTTCCAACAAGCTGTTACCGAAGCCACCGGCAAAACCGAACAACTGTTTGGCGCCATCAAGGCTGCCATCGGCAAGGTGCCCAATGCCTACGCCGATATCGGCAGCAACAGTCCGCTGGCGCTCGAAGCGATGCTGGGCCTTGATGCTGCGTTGCGTAAAAGCAGCCTGGCGGCGCGTGACCTGGAAACCATCCGCCTGGCCGTCAGCGAAGCGTCGGGCTGTGATTATTGCCTGGCTGCCCATACCCTGATGGCCAGCAAGCAAGGCATCGACAAGGCAGCAAGCGTGGCGCTGCGCCGTGGCGAGCCCAGCGGCGACAGCCAGCTCGATGCGCTGGCGGCCTTTGCCCGCCATCTGGTGACTTCGCGCGGCACCACCGAGCCGGAAACGGTGGCGGCCGTCAAGGCAGCCGGCTACAGCGACGCGCAAATCGTCGACGCACTGCTGGCCATTACGGCCATCACCTTTACCAATCTGTTTAACCGCGTCAACGACACGGTGGTGGACTTCCCGGCCGCACCAGCCCTTTAAGGCTTGTTCTGCAAGCGCTGCAGCAGCGCCTCCACGCTGTCGCCGACCGGCAAGCCGTGGCGGCGCAGCAGCTGGACATGCAGTACCAGGTTTTCCAGCACCAGCTTGGCGGCCACGGCCAGCAGCGCCAGATTGCGGTCTTCGGGCGTAAAGCTGGCCATGGCGTCAGCCATTTCGCACAGATGATTGGCAATCAGGCCGCGCAGTTCCTGTTCGTCAAAGGGCAGGTCGGCAAAGTCGATCGGGTCGGCCGCTTCGACTTCCTGCATCAGCACGGCCAGTTGTTCGGGGGTAATCGTCATGCGCCTCCCTATGGATTCATGCAGCTGGTTTCTCGGCGCTGTAGTAGCACAGGAACATGTCGACGGCCAGGTCGATCACTTCACGCTGGCGTGCCGGGCTGAGCAAGGGTTCGCCCATCGTAATTTGCGGCCAGAAGGCAAAAGTTTTCAGTGGCGCCATCAGCATATGGGCCGCTTCGAGCAGATCGACCGGCTTGATGCGCTTATCCTGCTGCGCGGCCCGCATCCAGATATTGAGGCCGCTTTCCTTCTCGTTCATTTGCGCGACCATGGTCTGTGCGCGCGCCGGCGAATGGATGGTTTCGCCAAACACCACGCGCGCCAGGTCGATAAAGGTGGCGTCGCACAGCAGCACCATTTTCTGTTCGACCAGCGCCATCACCTGTGGGCGCAACGGCTGGTCGGCTTCATACGGCACGGGCGGCTGGGCCACACTGCCGGCCCACAGCCGCTGCAGGATCTCGGCAAACAGCTCATCCTTGCTGGGGAAATGGTTGTAGACGGTGCGCTTGGAAACGGCGGCCGTGGCGGCAATCTTGTCCATGCTGGTGGCATCAAAACCATGTTCGCGGAACTCGGCGATGGCGGCATCGACGATGGCTACGCGCTTGCGGTCGGTCAAGCGTTGCGGTAAGGCCATGGCTGCAAATCTCCTTTGAAAACAATATTTTACACCTGTTGGTTTACTTTGCTTTCAACTAGAACTACACTGGATAGTGTAAATTTTCCTTGTGTTCTATCACTGCGGCCGCATATGACCTTGCATACCATTTTGTTCCTGGGAGTTCTGATGACCATGAGTTCTTGCACCTTGCGCGCCGAGCCTGCTGCGCCGGCCGAGCCAGCCGCCGGCACCACCGCTGCGCTGCGCGCGGACGGCAAGTTCCGCAATCCGGTACCGATGTACCAGCGAGACACCGGGGAAAGCCTGCGGCTGATGTGGGCATTTTTCTTCAAAAAACCAGCTGGTACGGTGCCGGGCAAGGCCGTGCCGGTGCATGCGCTGACGCGCGCACAGTTGCTGGCAGCGCCCGACGAGACGCTGTTCCGGCTCGGCCATTCGACGCTGCTGATCAAATTGAACGGCGAGTTTTTCCTGACCGATCCGGTGTTTTCCGAGCGTGCCTCGCCGGTGCAGTGGGCTGGTCCGAAGCGTTTCCACCAGCCGCCGATCAGCATTGAAGAACTGCCGCCGATCAAGGCGGTGATCCTGTCGCATGACCATTACGATCATCTCGACCATGCTGCCGTGCTGGCGCTGGCTGGCAAGACCGAGCACTTTGTCACGCCGCTGGGCGTGGGCGATACCCTGATCGAATGGGGCGTACCGGCGGCCAAGGTACGCCAGTTCGACTGGTGGCAGGGCACGCAAATTGGCGGCGTGCAACTGGTGGCCACGCCGTCGCAGCATTTCTCGGGCCGCGGCCTGTTCGATGGCAACCGCACGCTATGGGCTTCATGGGTGATCATGACGCCGCAGCTACGCGTGTTTTTCAGCGGCGACACCGGTTATTTCGACGGTTTCAAGCGCATAGGCGAACAATACGGCCCGTTTGACGTGACCATGCTGGAAACCGGCGCCTACGACAAGCTATGGCCCGATGTGCATATGCAGCCCGAGCAAACCCTGCAGGCGCATCTGGACTTGCGCGGCAAGTGGCTGATGCCGGTGCATAACGGCACGTTCGACCTGGGCCTGCATGTCTGGCATGAGCCGTTTGACCGTATCAGCAGGCTGGCGGCAAAGCAGGGGGTGCCGCTGGCCACGCCGGAGATGGGCGAGGCGCTCAATCTGAAGCAGCCCGAGCCGGGCCGCAAATGGTGGCTCGATGTGCTGGCCGAAGAGATGGCGGCATCGGCCGATTGACCCCTGCATTTGGCCTGTATCACGTAGGTCGGATTAGCCGGAACGGCGTAATCCGACGATATCACCTGCCAATTGTCGGATTACGCTACGCTAATCCGACCTACCGTCCCCTTGACTTAGCGGCATTACGGTCAGGCGGTGGTATTGATCACTCGTCCGATCGATTGGCCATAAGCGTTGATCTGGGGCTGTAACTGGCGTTCGGGGTTAAAGCCGAATTGCTGCGGCACTGCCAGCTTGATGGCCTGGTCCACCTGTGGCGCCTTGATCGGCGTTTGCGAGGCCGCCTGCGCCTGCTGGGTACTGCGCTCGGTCTGGCTCAGCTGTTCCTTTTCCTTGACCAACTGCTGGCGGCTCTGCGCCAGCTGTTCGCTGTCGCGCTGTACCTGGTTCTGGCCTTGCTCGACCCGTCGTTGCGCCGAGGCCAGCGATGCTTGCAGGGTATTAAGGGACGTTAGCGTGACCACTTTATTCACCTTGGAAAATTGCGTGGCAAGAGCCCGGAGTATCAGCCTGCGCCGCCACGTGCGTCAGGCTTTACTTGAATCAAGAGTAGGACAAATTTTCGCACAATGCCAGATTGTTGTATTTTCTTGATAAGTCTATCGTGCGCACCTTCGTCCGATTGCCCTGCCTGGCCGCGTACCTCGTGAAGATGGCATGGTAAGTACCCGCTATGGCGCCAGGGTCAGGCTGGCAAGCAGATAGTCATCGCGCTGCAGCACGGGCGTGCTGTTTTTATTGTAATTTCTTTGTTTCCTGATAAGGAAGACCGATAGTCGCTCGGCTATAATGACGGACCAGAGTTGAGTCGCTAAAATACAGGTCGTTAACATGAATCTCAAGAGCCTCGCAACGGCCCTCGGCATGTCGAAAACGACAGTGAGCCGGGCCTTGAACGGCTATCCGGAAGTCAATTCCCGCACCCGTGAAATCGTACTGGCAGCAGCCAAGAAGGTCGGTTACCGCCCTAATCCGCTGGCGCGCAGCCTGGCCGTCGGGCGCAGCAATGTACTGGGCATGATTTATCCCTTGCAGCCCAGCGACTTCGGCGACAGCGTCTTTTTGTCGGTCGTCAACGGCATGTCGGACGCCGTCGAAGCGGCCAAGATGAGCCTGATTATTGCGCCGGTTTCGCCCCAGAACGAACAGCCTTCCTATGAAAACATGGTACGCAGCCGCCAGGTCGATGGCCTGGTAGTGGGCCGCACGCGCGTCGAAGATGAGCGCATCGCTTACCTCAGCCGTGTCGGCTTTCCGTTTGTCGCCAACGGTCGCACGCGCTGCGACACGCCGTATGCCTACTTTGATTACGACAATGAAACCGGCATCGAACTGGGGCTGTCTTTTTTGCTGGCGCACGGTCACCAGCGCATCGGCCTGATCAGCGCGCCGCAGGACCTGCATTTTGCCTACGAGCGCAGGCACAGCTTTACGCGCGGCATGCTCAAAGCCGGCCTGCAGGCCGACCCGCGTTATCTGATCGACCATGCGCCCGACCGGCGCAGCGGCTACCACGCCATGCAGCAACTGCTGGCCTGCTCGCCGCGGCCCACGGCGGTGATCGTCGACAATCACCTGTCCGGCGTGGGGGCAGTGCGCGCCGTCATGGATGCCGGTCTGGAGATCGGCAAGGATATGTCGGTGATTATCTGGGGCAATGTGCAAGACACCATGATCGGTGTCAACGTCACCACCATCGACCAGCCCGACCTGCGCCGCGCCGGCGCCAAGATGGTCGAGATGCTGCAAGCGCTGCTGGCTGGTACACCCCCGCAGCACCTGCAGGAAATCTGGCTGCCGGTGCTGCTGCCGGGGGCGACGGTGGGGCGTTGCCGGAATTAAATTAAGTCGGAGCATAAAGCAGGTAATCGCGGCCTTATGCTCATCTTCGGGACATCAGCTGACGCTGGGTTTTCCGTTTTCCTCTGCAGGCAAGTGCATCAGTACGGTTGCTTTTAACTGTTCTGCATGGGTGTACAGATCATCGAGACTTGCAATGGGAAATTTTTCCTCTTCCTTCTTGTGATTGAACAAACCGACAGCGAGCTTCTCGGTATTATTGAATCGCAGGCGACAAACCGGTTTGCGATTATTGTCATCAAGCAAAATAGCGCAGTAGCTCTGCGAGTCGCGCATGACGATTCTGCGTGAGCTTACTACCCCGCGCAAGATGGCACGAATGATGTGTAATCCTTCAATTTCTTCGGCCGTCGTGACAATTGGGTTTTCTACTATGCCTTCGGGAGGAATGACAGGAACCACCTCTTGGACTGGAGATGATTCTGGTGTCATTGCACCTTTGAGACGATCATTTATTCGTTCGCCCAAAAGCTGTTCAAACGCGCGTTTGGTGATCGTGGTGAACTGGTCTTTGACAGCGGGTGTGAAGCGTTTTCCTCCTAGTAAATCTGAGGAAAGTAGTCTGACGAAATCTTCAGAGGGATTGTGCATCCATTCGGACAGGCGATTCTGAATGGCGCGGGTATATTTCAGATCATTCGCTGTCGTCAAGATGGTATCAACATCAAACAACGATTTTGCAAATTTCTTCAGTTCATCAACATCGCGTTCTTTGAAATCCAGAATGTTGAATTCAAAGAAAGGCTTTTCATCCATTTTATTGGGCTGTTCGAGATCGGTGAAGAATCTGTATGTAAGACCATTTGTCAAAACGCCAAATCTTGCTGCTGTGACATGAAAATACCTGAAAAGTTGGCTGGCGTGATTGATGCTGAGATCTCCACCACTCTTCTTACATTCAAACAATATGATCGGCTTCCCGTCGCTCAGGATCGCATAATCGACCTTTTCGCCTTTTTTCGTTCCCACATCAGCAATTAATTCGGGGGTTACTTCTGTAGGATCAAAAACGTTATATCCCAAAATCTGGATGAAAGGCATGATCATCGCATTTTTGGTGGCTTCCTCCGTCTGAATAATATCTTTAGTCGTGGAGATTCTTGAGGCAAGTCCGCGGAGTTGGTCGATTAAATCCATTGCTTTTCCTATGCTATTGAGTAGAAGTGCGCGCCTGTATCCGTCCACAAAAATACAGAATGAATGAATAATTTTTGCATAATTACTATCTCAATGGCAACGAAAATTAATAAATAATCGTAGTTAGATGCATGTCCTTATGCACAATTCAGCGTTAGCCGTGGGCCAGGTTCATTTTTCTTAGCGCTCCAGCGACGAGTCGTATCTTTTTCAGTCCCTTCCACATCGCTTTTACACCTGTTTCATCATCGCTTTTCTTGCCAAAAAACCGCCTCGCCGTGATTGAACCTGACCACTTTGTTCAAGTCTGGCCTGGACGGTTGCATCCATAACTTGTGTTCGCTGCCAATGTGGCGCCATGATGTCCCGCCAGTCGACCGACTCGTTACTCAAGAAGCGATCTACTGTAATGGTCTCACCACAACCGTCGCAGGACTCAGGAATACTCACCGTTGGATGCGCTGCAAACCTTACAAGAGCAGATGCGAAAATTGACCAGCTACGCTGACTTCAGGCACTGGCTAGCCGCAGCTTGGAGTTATGTATAAGGGCATGGGGCTAATGCCGCTATGTGAATGCATTTCACGTAGGTCGGATTAGCGGGGCAAAGCCCCGCGTAATCCGACAACATTGTTGGCGTCAGCGGTGTTGTCGGATTACGGCCCCTTCGGGGCCTAATCCGACCTACGCCGCCCGGCGTTGCCCTGCCAACACAGCCAGTAGGCGCGCCTGCTCCTGGCGATATGTCTCCACCGCCTTTTCCTTCACATGCCCAAAGCCGCGTATGGCTTCGGGCAGGCTGGCCAGTTCGACGCAGACGGCGTGGTTGTCCGCCGTCAGGTCGGCCAGCAGGCCAGCCAACATTTCACGGTATTGAACGATCAGCGCGCGCTCCATCTTGCGCTCGGCGGTGTAGCCGAACACATCAAAGGCGCCGCCGCGCAAGCCCCGGGCCTTGGCCAGCAGGCGAAAGGCGCGCCACATCCATGAGCCGAACTCGGCTTTTACCAGGTGGCCCTGACCGTCTTTTTTGGCAAACAGCGGCGGCGCCAGGTTGAATTTGACCGAGAAGTTGCCGTCGAACTGCTGCGCCAGTTGTTCGGCAAAGCGGCCATCCGTGTACAGGCGCGCCACCTCGTATTCGTCCTTGTAGGCCAGCAGCTTGAAATAGGACTTGGTCACGGCCGTGCTTAGTTTCTTGCCCAGCCCCAGCGCATTTTCACGGTCACGTACCTGCTTGACCAGCGTGCTGTAGCCATCGGCGTACGCCGAGTCCTGGTAGTCGGTCAGAAAGGCGATGCGCTTTTGCAGCAGGCTGTCGAGGCTTTGCGGCATCTGCAGCACCACTGCCTGCTGTGGCGTGGCGATCTGCGTGACGCGGCGCGCGTCGTGGGCCGCGCGCCGGCCCCACAAAAAGCTTTTCTTGTTCGACTCGATGCCCACGCCATTCAATTCAATCGCGCGCAGCAGCGCCGCTTCGGTCAACGGTATGCGGCCCTTCTGCCAGGCGTAGCCGAGCATGAACAGATTGGCGGCAATCGAGTCACCCATCAGTGCGGTGGCCAGTTTGGTGGCATCGATAAAGTCGGCGGCGTCGGCGCCGCCGACCGATTCCTCGATCAGCTGGCGCACCTGTGCGGCCGGATACTGCCAGTCGGCGTTCTGCGCAAACGTACCTGGTGGCTGCTCGTGCAGGTTGACCACCGCCAGGCTGCGGCCCGGACGCATTTTCGACACCGCATCCTGCGCGCCGGCCGTCAGCATGTCGCAGCCCAGAATCAGATCGGCTTCGCCGGTGGCGATGCGCTGCGCGCGCAGCAGCGCCGGCGTGCGGGCAATCTTCACATGCGAGGTGACCGAGCCGTTCTTTTGCGACATGCCGGTCATGTCCAGCACCGAGGCGCCTTTGCCTTCCAGGTGCGCCGCCATGCCCATCAGCGCGCCCACGGTAATGACGCCGGTGCCGCCGATGCCGTTGATCAAAATGTTGTAGGGCGCGTCGCACGAAGGCAGCACTGGCTCCGGCAAGGGGCCGAAGTCATCCTGTTTGGCCGCACCGGTGCGGGTTTTTTTCAGGCTGCCGCCTTCGATGGTGACAAAGCTCGGGCAAAAGCCCTTGGCGCACGAATAATCCTTGTTGCATGACGACTGGTCGATGGCCCGCTTGCGGCCGAACTCGGTTTCCTTGGGCAGGATCGATACGCAGTTCGACTGCACGCCACAGTCGCCGCAGCCTTCGCAGACGGCGTCGTTGATCACCATGCGTTTGGCCACGTCCGGGTACTCGCCTTTTTTGCGGCGGCGGCGTTTTTCGGCGGCGCAGGTCTGGTCGTAGATCAGCACCGATACGCCGGCCACTTCGCGCAGCTCCCGCTGCACGGCGTCCATGTCCTTGCGGTCATGCAGGGTCAGATGCGCCGGCAGATTGCTGCGGTCGCTGTAGCGCGCCAGGTCTTCGGTCACCAGCGCAATGCGCGCCACGCCTTCGGCTGCCACCTGCTGCGCCATCATCGGCACCGTGATCTGGCCGTCCACCGGCTGGCCGCCGGTCATGGCCACCGCGTCGTTGTACAGGATCTTGTAGGTAATATTGACCTTGGCCGCCTGCGCGGCGCGAATCGCCAGATAGCCGGAGTGGAAGTAAGTGCCGTCGCCCAGGTTCTGGAATACGTGCGGCAGCGTGGAGAAAGCCGCCTGGCCGATCCACGGTGCGCCTTCGCCGCCCATATGGGTGGTCAGCTTGTTCATCTCGGGGTAGATCGAGGTGGCCATCACATGGCAGCCGATGCCGGCCAGCGCCAGGCTGCCGTCGGGCACCTTGGTCGAGGTGTTGTGCGGGCAGCCCGAGCAATAAAATGCCGGGCGGAACGGCGTATTGACGGCCTTTTTCAGCACCGCGTCTTTGGCGTCCAAAAACGTCAAACGCGCCTTGATCAGGTCGCACGTGACCGGGTCCGACACCAGCCGCGCAATCCTGCTGGCAATCACGCGCGCCACTTGCGAGACCGAGAAGTCGGCCTTGGAAGTGAGCAGCCATTCGCCGCGCGGCGCTACCCATTCACCTTTTTCATCGAACTTGCCGATCACGCGCGGGCGCACGTCGTCGCGCCAGTTGTACAGTTGCTCCTTGAGCTGGTATTCGACCATCTGGCGCTTTTCTTCCACCACCAGGATTTCGTCGAGGCCTTGCGCAAATTCGCGCACGCTGTCCGGTTCCAGGGGCCACGGCATGGCCACCTTGAACAGGCGCAGGCCCAGGTTCGCCGCCATCGGCTCGTCGATACCCAGCTCTTCCAGCGCTTCCAGTACATCGAGATACGACTTGCCCGAGGCAATAATGCCCAGGCGCGCATGGGCGCTGTCGATGGTGGTGTGGTTGAGCTTGTTCTTGCGCGCGTAGGCCAGCGCTGCATAGATCTTGTAGTCCTGCATCAGCGCTTCCTGGTTGCGCGCCTGCTGGCCCAGCGGAATACTCGATAGGCGCGCGTTCAGGCCGCCTTCCGGCATCACGAAGTCCTGCGGGATTTTTACTTCCACGCGGAACGGATCGGCGTCGACCGAGGCCGATGATTCGACCGTGTCGGCCAGCGCCTTGAAGGCCACCGTGCAGCCGGAAAAGCGCGACATGGCCCAGCCGTGGATGCCCAGGTCCAGGTATTCCTGCACATTGCACGGATACAGCACCGGGATCATCGAAGCGGAAAACAGATGGTCGGACTGGTGCGGCAGCGTCGAGGAATACGCGCCATGGTCGTCGCCGGCCACCAGCAGCACGCCGCCATGTTTCGACGTGCCCGCATGGTTCATATGCTTGAAGACATCGCCGCAGCGGTCCACGCCCGGGCCCTTGCCGTACCACATGGCAAACACGCCATCGTACTTTGCCGGACCGATCAGGTCGACTTGCTGCGAGCCCCAAACGGCGGTAGCGGCCAGGTCTTCGTTGACGCCCGGTACGAACTGCACCTTGTGCGCTTCCAGATGGCCCCTGGCCTTCCACAGGTTCTCATCGAGGCCGCCCAGGGGCGAGCCCCGATAGCCGGAAATAAAGCCGGCCGTGTTCAGGCCGGCTGCCTGGTCGCGCAGGCGCTGCAGCATCGGCAGGCGTACCAGCGCCTGGATGCCGGACAGGAAAATGGTGCCTGAAGTGGCCGTGTATTTGTCGTCGAGGCTGATGCTGGTCAGGCGCGCTGCGTCTGGCGAGGAAGTAGATGGCGCGGCACCGGCGTCTCTGGCGGACGCTGCGGAGCCGGTTTCCGTGATCACGGACATGGCTGTCTCCAAAATGGTATTCAGATGACGGCTGTCTCGCGCGGTGCCCGGGTCAGGCGCGCACAATATGGCCGCAGATACCGCGTGTGGCGGCCAGCCCAGTGTAGGAGGATAGTGGGGGCACCGGCAAATACGCATTGCCGATAGGGTTATAAGAAAATCTTATGCAGCAGCTGGCAGCATCTGTGCGCCTTGCCACTGGCCGCTCTGGCACAGCTGCTCGGTGACCTGGCGCACCAGGTTCTTGATGGCCGTGCCGGCATTGGTTAGCGGAATGGTTTTCGAGGCGCACAGTGCCACCGTGCGCGACAGCGCCGGGCTGTGGATGGTGTAGCTGGACAGGGCGCCGCTGTCGAGTTCGGCCAGCAACGGTGCTGTGGGCAAAATGGTGGCGCCCATGCCCGCCAGCAGGGCCGACTTCAGGATGGCGATCGAGTTGATTTCAATCACCTGCGTGGTGGCCAGGCCGGCGGCGCGCGCGCGGCTGTCGATGCGCGGGCGCACGCCATGCTGGGCAGCCGGCAGGATCAGGGTGGTGGCCAGCGCCTGGATCAGCGGCAGCGACGGGCCGCTTGGTGCATACGGGGCGTCGCTGCGGCAGATAAAGCGCATTTCTTCTTCTACCAGCGCGCTGCTGGAAAACGGCGTCAGCTGACCGTCATCGAACAGCACGGCCAGGTTCAGGCGGCCCGATTTCAGCTGTTCGGTCAGGTTGCCGGTGATTTCTTCGGTCAGCTGCAGCGTGATTTCCGGATACTGCGCGCGCGCGGCCAGCAACAGCGGCAGCGCCAGCGCGCCCGAGATGCTGTGCGGCAGGCCCAGCGTGACATTGCCGGCCGGACGCACCGCGCTTTGCGTGACGGCCGAACGGGCGTCGGCCAGCTGCTTGAGGATCGCTTGCGCGTGTTCGTAAAAAATCTTGCCGGCGTCGGTGCTGAGCACGCCTTGCGCCGAGCGGTGCAGCAACTGCACGCCCAGCTCGTCTTCGAGCTGGCGCAGCTGCTGCGTTAGCGCCGGCTGCGCCACGTGCAACGTCAGCGCGGCGCGCGACAGCGAGCCGTGGTCGACAATGGCGACGAAATATCGGAGTTGACGCAATTCCATGACAAACCAGTCTCTTTATTTTTATCAGCGGTGCACGCTGCAATGCAGCATAGGCGCCTGTTTTCAGCAATTACAATTTTGCTATACTCATTCTAGCGCTTCCTGTGCGCGTACAGCGCACGCCGACCGATTTGCGGGATGAGACCATGCTCAAGAAAGTCGATGCTTCCCAACTAAAAGTGGGCATGTATGTCCATGACCTCAGCTGCGACTGGCTGGCCCATCCCTTTATGCGCAACCGCTTCCTGCTGCGCAGCGACGAAGAAATCCGCAAGATCTTCGACGCCGGCATTCACGATGTGGTGATCGACAACAGCAAGGGCCTCGATGTGCAGGATGCGCCGACGCTGGCGCAGGCGGCCGCTGCCACCGAGAGCGAACTGGTGCAGGTGGCCGGCACGCTGCCAGCCGTGCCGACGATTTCGCGCGTGTCGCTGGCGGCCGAACTGGCGCGCGCGACCCAGCTGCGGCGCCAGGCCAGCGGCGTGGTGCGCACCGTCATGGCCGACGTCCGGCTGGGCAATGCTGTCGAGCTCGACCGCGTGCAGCCGATGGTGGAACACATTACCGAGTCGATTTTGCGCAATCCCGGCGCGCTGGTCGGTCTGCTGCGCATCAAGACCAAGGACGACTACACCTTTTTGCATTCGGTCAGCGTATGCGCGCTGATGGTGGCGTTCTGCCGTTCGCGCGGTATCGACGCCGCTACCACGCACCAGGCTGGCCTGGGTGGCTTGCTGCACGATACCGGCAAAGCGATGGTGGCTGACGCCATCCTCAACAAGCCCGGCCCCTTGAGTGCGGAAGAGTTTGCACTGATCAAGTGCCATCCGCGCGATGGTCACGATATATTGTTGAAATCAGGAAACGTGGGGCCGATACCGCTCGATATCACCCTGCATCACCACGAACGGCGCGACGGCAGCGGCTATCCCGATGGCCTGGCCGGCGACACCATCAGCGAACTGGCGCAGATGGCGGCGATTGTCGATGTGTATGACGCGCTGACGTCCGAGCGCAGCTACCACCGGGCGATCCCGGCCGCCGAAGCGCTGCGCAAGATTTATGAATGGAGCAAATTTCACTTCAATCCGGTGTTCGTGCAGGACTTTATGCGCTGCGTCGGCATCTATCCGGTCGGCACGCTGGTCAGGCTGGAATCGGGCCGGCTGGCGGTGGTGATCGAGGCGCACGAGACCAATCTGCTGGCGCCCAAGGTCAATGTTTTCTTCAGCACCAAAAGCAATGCCTATATCAAGCCCGAGATGCTGGACCTGTCGCGCGGCATGGGTTTTGGCGGCGCCGACAAGATCGTCGGCCACGAGTCGGCCGCCAAATGGCAGGTCGATCCGATGCGCTTCCTGTCGCTGGCCGACTAGAAGAATTCGGCTGTATCGTTCGAGGCTATGGTATTGAGCAGGCCGTTGGCCACCAGTTCATCGTAATGGCAGGCCAGGTTGCGGCCATGGCTCTTGGCGTAATACAGCGCCTGGTCGGCGCGGCCCAGAATGATCACCGGCGCTTCAAACGCGCTGATGCTGACAAAACCCACGCTGACCGTCACGCGGCCCACTTGCGGAAAGTCGTGGCTTTCCACGTTCATGCGGAAGCGGTCGATGATTTTCTGCGCGTTTTCCAGCGTGATCGAGCGCAGCAGCACCACGAATTCCTCGCCGCCAAAACGGAAAATGCGGTCTTGCGCGCGGAACGATGACTGCAGCAGGTTGGCGATCAGGATCAGCACTTCATCGCCGTACAGGTGGCCGAACTTGTCGTTGACCAGCTTGAAGTGATCGACGTCGACCACCGCCAGCCATTGCCGTTCGGTATCGCCGGGGTGGCGCCGCTCCTGGTCGGCCGGGCGCGCCGCATCGGTTTCCACATCGCCGCGGCTTTGCAGGATCTTGGCCAGTTGGTCGTCAAAGGTCTTGCGGTTGAGCAGGCCGGTCAGTGAATCGCGTTCGCTGTAGTCGAGCAGGTTCTGGAAATTGCGGTAGACGCTGACGATGCCGCCAATCACCTGGATGGTGGCGCCCGTGTAAGGCGTGGGATTGGTGATTTCCAGGCAGGTGGTGACCTGGTCGCCGATCCAGATCGGCAGCCACAGCAGATGTCGCCCTTGCGAACAGACGGTGTC
This sequence comes from Janthinobacterium aquaticum, assembly GCF_009208565.1. GTDB lineage: Bacteria > Pseudomonadota > Gammaproteobacteria > Burkholderiales > Burkholderiaceae_D > Janthinobacterium. Next base: position 98,493 of record NZ_WFLK01000014.1, read on the forward strand.
GCAGCTCGCTTCATGGCGTGCAATACAGGCTGCCAGCGCCGGATAGTCCGACAGCGGGTCGCCGGGCCACGATGGGTCGGCCTGCTCTTCGAGGCGCGCCGCACTGCCGGCCACGATGCTGGCGCGCGAACGCACGAATACCTGGCCACGCACCGTGGTCAGCGCCAGCATGCGCGTTTGCGCGGCGCACGCCAGTTCCTGTACTGCCGAGATCACCGAAATGTCGAGCATCGTGTGATCGCGGTATCCGGTCATGTCTACCATGTGTTTCAGTAGGGAATCCATTGTCTTTCTCTGGAAGGTAATTACACAAGTATTTTCATACCAGCACCGCGCCAGGCGCGAACCTGTACGCGTCCTACTACAACTAGCCAAGGGTTATTTGGTGGCATGACGCACGGACAGATGGCGAGAGGCCTTTCCAAAGGAGAACTAAGCAGCATAAAGTCTTTTTGCCTGTCAGGCAATTAACGTATGCAAAATTTCATGTAAAACCTTGCGTTTCACGATCCGCGTTGCAAAAAGTTTGACCTGATCGCGCACGGTTATTTCCACATGCCTTGATAATTTCCATATGGAAACTTGTGGTGCCTCAATTGCGCTTGCCGCCTGCCTTCTATAGTTCATGGCAATGGCGTAGAACTTAACAGTAGGAAACATCTTAGCAGGAATGGGCAATGTTTCACACTCGATTGCGCCAGGGACTTGTGATCCACTTTTGGGAGCCTGTCATGAAAACCTTCCTGTCGGCAGTACAGCAGTTTGTCAAGGATGAGGATGGCATTACGGCAATCGAATACGGCCTGATCGCGGCCCTGATGGCCACCGCCATCACGGCCGGTTTCTTGCTGATCAAGACCAACCTGCTGTCTGTCCTCACCGAAATTTCGTCCAACCTGGTGCTGACGCCTTAAGCAGGTGCCCGCTGCCGGCCAGTTTGCAGGCGGCGGGTTTTTCGGGGAGCCGTAAACATGACCAGTGCTGTGCTGGCCGACCTGTTGCTGCTGCTGTTCGTGGCGCTGGCTGCCGCCAGCGATCTGGCGCGCCGCAAGATACCGAACCGGCTGGTGCTGGCCGGCATCGTCGTGGCGCTGGGCCTGCACGGCTGGCAGGCACCCGGCAACGCCGCACCGCTATTGTTCTGGCTGGGCGGCATGGCCGCCGGCTTTTTCCTGTTCCTGCCGCTATACCTGTTGCGCGGCATGGCCGCCGGCGACGTCAAGCTGATCGCCATGGCCGGCGCCTTTGCCGGCCCGTGGGCCACCGTACAGATTGCGCTGGCCACCTTTGTGCTGGGCGGCCTGATGGCGCTGCTGATAATCGGCTGGCAAGGCCAGTGGCGCGCCTGCGCGCGCAATCTGCGCCGACTGCTGGCTGCAGCGGGCGGTCCGCAGGCCAGTGTCGGCAATATGCCTTACGGCCTGGCGATTGCGCTGGGCAGCGTGGTGGTGCAAGGCCGCCATTATCTTTGACACGCATTCGTTGCTTTGAATCAAGGGGCGCTAAAAGCTGCCTACTAGAATGAATTCTTGCCTGGCGTCTAAACCTGTGGAGACAAGCGCATGTCCGAAGCCGAATACTTTGCCGTCGATAGCCATGCGCGCGCCGCCGATGCAGCGCTGATGCCGCCACTGCCGCCGCAACCCAAAACGCTGCGCGAGACGGGCCTGGAGCGCCAGATGGTGGTCGAGCTGATCGCCAAGGCGGTACTGCTGGGCGGCAAGACCCATCTGTCGGCCCTGAACACCCGCTTGCGCCTGTCGATCAACGTGCTGCGCGAGGTGCTCGACTTTATGGTCGGCGAACAGATGGCCGAGGTAGCCTGGCGCGGCGAATCCGATATCGATGTGCAGTACCAGCTGACCGGCGCCGGCAAGCAGCGCGCGGCGGTGTTCATGGAGCGCTGCGCCTATACCGGTCCGGCACCGGTAACGCTCGACGCCTACCGCGCCATGGTGGCGCGCCAGTCCTGGCGCGCGCAGCAGCCGCGCCTGGCCAGCGATGACCTCGCTGCCGTGCTGGGCGACGCGCATGCGGGGCCAGGCATGCTCGATATGGTCGGTGCGGCGCTCTATTCGGGCCGCTCGCTGCTGCTGTACGGGCCGTCCGGCAGCGGCAAGTCGACGCTGGCGCGCCAGCTGGGCCAATTGCTGCATGGCCTGGTGGCGATACCTTACGCCATTGTGGCGGGGCATGAAATCATCCAGCTGTACGACGCCAGCGAACATCTGCCGCCGGCGGCGCAGCACCTGCACCATGCGCGCCAGGCGATGGAACGGCGCAGTACCGATATCCGCTGGGTGCTGTGCCAGCGGCCGCTGGTACAGGCGGGCGCCGAACTCGACGCCGGCATGCTCGAGTTGCGCCATGACGCCAGCAGCGGTTGCTACCAGGCGCCGCCGCAGCTGCGCGCCAACAACGGCATGCTGCTGCTCGACGACCTCGGCCGCCAGCGCATCGGCGCGCCGCAACTGCTGACGCGCCTGATGCAGCCGCTGGCGCTGGGCAGCGACCAGCTTGGTTTGCAGGGCGGCCTCAAGCTCGGCGTGCCGTTCGATAGCGTGCTGGTATTGGCCGGCAATCTGCCGCCGGCCCGGCTGCTCGATGCGGCGCTGTTGCGGCGCATCGCCTACAAGGTGCCGGTGGGGCCGCTTCCCGATACGGCTTATCGGGCGCTGTTTCGCCAGCAGTGCCGGGTGCTGGGCGTGGCGTTCGACGAGCCGGTGCTCGGCTATCTGCTGCAGCAGCTGCATGGTGCCAGTGGCCAGCCTTTGTTGGCCAGCACCCCACGCGCACTGCTCGAGCGCATCAACGACTTTGCCGGCTTTGCCGGCTGTGAAGCGCGCCTGACGGTGGCCGCGCTCGAACAGGCCTGGTACAGCATGTTTGCCCCGTGCGGCCTGCCTGCTGGCCAGTCTGACGAGCAGATAGCATGAAGAACCGGCGTGCCTTGATGATGATGGCGCTGGCCGTTCTGCTGGGCCTGCTGGCGGTGCTGCTCGCTTCGCACTGGCTGCTGCGCCAGACGCCGGCCGGCAAGGGCCACGTGGTGGTGGCTGCCGCCGATGTCAGCCTGGGCCAGCGCCTGGCTCCCGAGATGCTGCGCCTGGCCGAATGGCCGGCCGAAAGCCTGCCGCAGGGCGCCTTGCAGGACCCGTTGAAGCTGGCCGGGCGGGTGCTGAAAAGCAGCGTGCTGCGCGGCGAACCTTTGAGCGAAGCCAAGCTGGCGCCGATCGGTACGCTGGGCGGCCTGTCGGCCCTGATTACCGAAGGGCGGCGCGCCATCACGGTACGCGTCAACGATGTGATCGGCGTGGCCGGCTTTGCGTTGCCGGGCAACTATGTCGACATTATCGTCAGCACCCAGCAGGACGCCAGCGAGCGCTCCCACAGCCGCAATATTTCCAAGATCGTGCTCGAACGCATCCTGGTGCTGGCCGTGGCGCAGGAGGTCGGGCGCGATGAAACCCGACCGCGCGTGGTCAATGCGGTCACGCTGGAAGTGACGCCCGCGCAGGCCGAAAACCTGGACCTGGCGCGCAGCGTGGGCAGCCTGTCGCTGGTACTGCGCAATCAGGTCGACCCGCAGCCGGGCATTACGGCAGGCGCCACCAAGCTGACCCTGCTTGGCGCTGCGCCCGAGCCTGAACCGGTTGCCGCACCGCCCACCCCTGTTTCTACGCCCAGGCCGGCTGCGCCGCGCGCGGCCAGGACGGTGGCGACAGTCGGCGCCAAAGCGGCGCCGTCGCTGTGCAGCGGCGTGATCGATGGCGCGCGCCAGTGGCGCGAGTGTTTTTAATGTTTGCCAGCCGGGGACTGCCATGAAGCGCATTTTGCTGACCTTCTGTCTTGCACTGCTGCCCGCGCTGGCCACGGCGGCGGCCGGCGCTGGCCTGCGTTGCGGCGGCGAGGCCGCCACGCCCGGCCAGATGCGCCTCGAAGTGGGCAAGTCGAGCATGCTGCGCCTGCCCGAGGCGGTGCAGCAGCGCAGCGTCGGCAATCCGGCCGTGCTGCAGGCCATGCTGGTGGCGCCCGATACGCTGTATGTAGTAGGCGTCGATGTGGGCAGCACCAATATGATTATCCAGGGCAAGAGCGGCGTATGCAGCGTGGTCAATGTGACCGTCAGCATGGACCCCGGCGCTTTGCAGGCTACGCTGGCCGAACTGATGCCGGAAGAAAAAGCCATCCGCGTGACGGCGGCGGCCGACTCGCTGGTGCTGTCGGGCACGGTGCAGGACGCTGTCGCCGCGCAGCGCGCCGTCGAGCTGGCGCAGGCCCATGTACGCCGCGCGCTGCAGCCGCTGGCCGTGGCGAGGCCAGCCGATGGCGCCGCCGCGCCGGTAGCCGGTGCGCAGACGGCCTTGCCTGGTACGCGCATTATCAATCTGCTCGAGGTCAGCGCGCCGCAGCAGGTAATGCTGGCGGTGCAGATCGCTGAAGTGTCGAAGTCGCTGCTCGAACGCCTGGAAGTGGGCGCCACCTTGCGCTTTGCCTCGGGCAGCTGGGCCACCACGCTGCTGTCGAATTTTCTCAGCGGCATGGCCAATGGCCTGCTGGACGTGCGCAAGTCCAACGGCCAGCAACTGACGATCGAAGCGAACAAGCAGGACGGCCTGGTGCGCATCCTGGCCGAGCCGACCGTGATGGCCATCAGCGGCCAGGAAGGCAGTTTCCTGGCTGGCGGCAAGATCTTTATTCCGGTCGGCCAGGACAATAACAAGATTACGCTTGAAGAGCGCGAATATGGCGTGGGCCTGCGCTTTACGCCCACCGTGCTCGCTGGCGGGCGCATCCATCTGAAGGTCTCGCCCGAGGTGTCGGAGCTGTCGCGCGAAGGCGTCGGTATCTCCACCGCCGGCGTCAGCGGGCGCTCGATCCTGCCGGTGATCACCACGCGGCGCGCCTCGACCACGGTGCAGCTGTACGACGGCCAGAGCTATGCGATTGGCGGCCTGATCAAGAACAACCAGGTCAGCAATATCAACGGCGTGCCGTGGTTGAGCGAGCTGCCGGTGCTGGGCGCGCTGTTTCGCAGCACCGACTTCCAGCATGACCGCAGCGAACTGCTGTTCGTGATTACCGCCCACCTGGTGCAGCCGCTGGCGCCCGGCGCTGCCTTGCCCACGTCGCAGCTGGCGCCGCCCACGCGCAGCGACTTGATGTTGAAGGGCAAGATGGAAGGAACGCTGCCCAGCAGCGATGGTTTTCAACTGAAATAAGACCGGGAGTTTGCCATGCGCCACCCTGCCGTTTTCATTGTGCCCAGTGTGCTGCTGGCGGCCTGCAGCTACACCAGCACGCCGCAGTTCGAGCAGCGCTTCGGCCAGGCCAGCCGCCAGGCGCTGGCGCAGCAGGTGCTCGATCCGCAGGCCGGCGCCAGGCGCGTGCCGGCGCACGGGCTGGACGGCGCCAGCGCGCGCGCCGTCATGGATCGCTATCGCGCCTCGTTTGCCGACCCCAATGTCCAGCCCGCGCCGTCGGTACAGTTCATGTTGGGAGGCATCAGTGGCAAATAAACGCCAGCGCGGCGCGATGCTGATCGCGTTTGCGATCCTGCTGATCCTGATCCTGGGCTTTATCGGCCTGGCGCTCGATGTCGGGCAGGTGATCGGCCGCAAGACCGAACTGCAGAACCTGGCCGACAACGCCGCGCTGGCGGCCGCACCGGAACTGGTCGGCACGGCTGCTGGCCTGGCCAGCGCCGTGGCGCGCGCCAAGGCCAGCGCCGCCGGACAGAGCGCCTACCGGCGCCGCATGCAGGGAGTGGCACTGTCGGACGCGGCCATCCGCTTTGCCGCCAGCGCCGACGCGCCCGACGAAGCCTGGCACGCCGCCGGCGCCGTGCCGGACCCGGCCGCCGCGCTGTACGTACGGGTCGACACGCGCGACAGTACGCCGGCGCTGGGGCAGGTGGCAACGGCCTTCCTGGGCGCGTGGTCGCCGGCGCTGCGCACGCTCGAGACGGGTGGACGGGCCGTGGCCGGGCGCAGCAGCCTGCGCCTGACGCCGCTGGCCGTCTGCGCGCTGTCGCCGGCGCCAGCGGCGCTGCGCCTCAATCCGGGCCCGCCCGAGCGGCGCGAAGCGCTCGAATACGGCTTTCGGCGCGGCGTGGCCTATAACCTGTTCAACCTCAATCCGCACGGCGCCGCGCCCGAGCATTTCCTGCTTAATCCCATCAGCCCGCTTGGGGCGATCAGCCCGGCCGGCCAGCTGGCCGACGCCGTGGTGGCGCCGTTTGTCTGCAGCGGCACGGTGCTGCATGGGCGCATCGGCAGCCAGAGCGTCCATCTGCACCGGCCTTTTCCGGTGGCGCTGTGGGCCTCGTTCAATGCGCGTTTCAATCAGTACGGCGCCAACCAGTGCGATCCGCTGACAGCGCCGCCCGACACCAACATCCTGCCGTTCCCCAATAGCCTGGCCAGCTGGTGGATGAACCAGCCGGCGGCAGCGCATGCCTTGCCCGCCACCAGCGGCGCCTTGCTGACGGTAGCTGACCAGCCGCCCGGCGCGGCGGGAGCTGCCGCGACGCTGCCGGCCACCAGCTATGGGCCGTTATGGTCGTTTGCCAGGGCGGTGCAGTATGCCAGTCCCAAGCCGGCCGGCGACTATGCACCCTTTGCCAACAATACCTGGGCCGGCCTGTATCCCGGCCTGCCCGCCGCCCCGGCCAGCAACAGCTTTTATCCGCCCAGCGGCACGCCGTATGCATCGAACGCCTTCCAGAGCGCACCGGTGGGCCATGTCGGCGTGGCGCAGCGGCGCGTGCTGCATGTCGCGCTGCTCGACTGCCCGCTGCCGGCCGGTAGCGACGTGCTGGCCCCGGTGCTGGCGATCGGCCGCTTTTTCATGACCGTGCCGGCCAGCAGCGCGGCGCTGAGCGCCGAATTTGCCGGCCTGGCGGCCGAACAGTCGCTGGGCGGGCCGGCGGAGCTGCTGCAATGAAAGCCCCATCGACAAGGCGCCAGCGCGGCGTGGCGGCCATCGAGCTGGCGTTGATCATGCTGTTCTTTACGGGACTGCTGCCGGTGGTGCTGCTGTGCGGACGCGCCCTGTTTGCCTACACGGCGCTGCAAAAAAGCGCGCACGATGCGGCGCGCTACATGGCCACCTTACCGCTACCGCAGATGATGAATCTGGCCAGCGCGGCCGAGGGCAGTGTGGTGGTGCGGCAGATGGTGAGCGACGCCATGCAGGACACCTGGCCGGAGATGGAAACGCTCAGGATCACGGTGGAGTGCGTGTATGCCGATGACGCCTATCAGTGCGGCAGCTACGCCAGCCGGCCGCTGCAGGTGCGGCTCAAGCTGACCATCGACATGCCGGTGCGGTTCCTGCCCACGCTGCTGGCCAAGTGGCTGCCGCAGATGAGCAAAATCGCGCTGCGTGCCAACGCGACCCTGCGCTATGACAATTGAGCTGCCAGCACGCGGTGCGCGCCAGCACGGCGTCTTCCTGGTGGAGTTTGCCATCCTGGCGCTGGTGTTTTTCCTGTTTGTGTTTGCGCTGCTGGAGCTGGCGCGTGCGCTGTATCTTTGGAATATGGTGCATGAGGTAACGCGCCGCGCCGCACGCGCGGCCGCCGTGAGCGACTTCAGTAATGCCGGCCTGCTGCAAAGCGTGCGCGAGCAGGCAGTGCTGCGCACCGGACCCGGCGTGTTGCCGCTGGGCGGCGGCATCAGCGACGCCTACGTGCGCATCGACTACCTGTCGCTGTCGGGCGGCGCCGGCGGTGCGCCGGCGGCCGTGCCCGTGACGGCGATGCCGGCCTGCCCACAGCGCAACCGCATCAACTGCCTGCAGGATCCGCACGGCGCCAGCTGCATCCGCTTCGTGCGCGCGCGCCTGTGCCTGCCCGGCGATGCGCGCAACTGCGACAGCGTGCCTTACCGGCCGATCTTGCCGATGCTGCAGATGATGTTTCCCGCTGGCGAGCAGGCGATCCGCCTGCCTGTCGCCGCCACGATGGCGGTAGCCGAATCGCTCGGCCATGCAGAGAACCCGGCTTTTTGTCCCTGATTACCTGGAGGATGGTCGATGAAAGCCCTGATGATTAGTCGCGATGGCCCCCTGCATGACGAGATCGCCGCGCAGGGCGCCGCGCGCATGCCGGTGCTGCGCCTGCTCGATCGGCGCGCCAGCCTGCGCGAAGCGGTCGAGCGCGTGCTGGCCGAGGCGCCCGAGCTGGTCATTGTCGACGCCAGCGACATCGGCGCCGATGACGCCGACCTGTTCGAGCGGCTGGCGCGCCTGTATCCGGCAGCCGTGCTGATGCTGCTCACGCGCGGCCAGCAGCAGGAGGTGCTGATCCGCGCCATGCGCGCCGGCATGCGCGAAGTGCTGCAGCTGCCGCTGGTGCACAAGGCCTTTCACGAGGCGATGGACCGGGTCGATATCCAGGCTGGCGTCACCCAGCTGCGCGATGGCAAGGTGCTGGCCTTTATCTCCTGCAAGGGCGGCAGCGGCGCCACTTTTCTGGCCACCAATTTCGCCTATGCGCTGGCCACGCTGGCCGGCTGCAAGGTGCTGTTGATCGACCTGCATGGACAGTTCGGCGACGCTACGCTGTATGTGTCGGACCAGAAGCCGTCGATGACGCTGTCGGACATCTGCGCGCAGATCGCGCGCATGGACGGCGCTTTCCTGGCGTCCTGCCTGGTGCACGTGACGCCGGACTTCGGCGTGCTGGCCGCGGCTGACGATCCGGCCCACAAGGTCGACATGCAGCCCGACCATATGGACCGCATCCTGGCCGTAGCGCGCCAGCATTACGACTATATCGTGCTCGATGTGGGCCGCCAGATCGATGCGCTGTCGCTGCGCGCGCTCGACGGCGCCGACGCCATCTATCCGGTGCTGCAGCTGGCCTTGCCCGATATCCGCGATGCGCGCCGTCTGCTCGATATTTTCCGCTCGCTCGGCTATCCGGGCGAACGCCTGCGCCTGATCGTCAACCGCTACACCAAAGGCGGCCGCCTGCGCCTGGCCGATCTGGAGCAGGCGCTGGGCGCCGAGGTGGTCCATACGGTGCCCAACGACTACCTGGCCGCCACCGATTCGGTCAACCAGGGCGTGCCGCTGCTGCAGCTGTCGCGCAGCAGCGCGCTGGCGCGCAGTCTGGCCGAACTGGTCGGGCAGGTCACGCAGCGCCGCGTGACGGAAAGCCGCAGCCTGTTCGACCGGCTGTTCAGTCGCAGCGAAGCCTGAATCACACCGAGTCATACCGAATCACACCATCACCGGGAGATGACATGACCTTGCGCGAACGCCTGGCCGCCAATGAGCACAGCCGGCCCATGAATGACGGCCATGGCGCGCTGGCGCTGCACGCCTACCAGGAATTGAAAAAGAGCATGCACCAGACCATCCTCGACCGCATCGACCTGGAGCGATTGAAGCGCCTGACGGCCGAGCAGTTCAAGCACGAGCTGGCGTTATTGGTGCAGCGCGTGATCGAAGACGAGCGCATCGTCCTCAACCAGCATGAGCGCCACAGCCTGGTGCTCGATATCCAGCACGAGATGCTGGGCTTCGGGCCGCTCGAGCCGCTGCTGGCCGACCCGGGCGTGTCCGATATCCTGGTCAATACCTGCGACAAGGTGTATGTCGAGCGCAGCGGGCGGCTGCAGCTGACCGACGTGACCTTCCACGACAACGCGCACCTGATGAAGATCATCGAGAAGATCGTCTCGCGGGTCGGCCGGCGCGTCGATGAATCGAGCCCGATGGTCGATGCGCGCCTGCCCGACGGCTCGCGCGTAAACGCCATCATCCCGCCGCTGGCGGTCGACGGGCCGATCCTGTCGATCCGCCGCTTTGCCGTGCAGCCTTTGACGATGGCCAACCTGCTCGACTACAAGAGCCTGACGCCGCCAATGGTGCAGGTGCTGCAGGCGCTGGGCCAGGCCAAGGTCAATATCCTGATCTCGGGCGGCACCGGCAGCGGCAAGACCACCTTGCTCAATGTGCTGTCCGGTTTTATTCCCGGCAGCGAGCGCATCGTCACCATCGAGGATGCGGCCGAACTGGCGCTGCGCCAGCCGCATGTGGTGCGCCTGGAAACGCGCCCGCCCAATATCGAGGGCAAGGGCGAAGTGTCGCAGCGCGCGCTGGTGCGCAACGCGCTGCGCATGCGCCCCGACCGCATTATCCTGGGCGAGGTGCGCGGCGCCGAGGCGATCGACATGCTGCAGGCGATGAACACCGGCCACGAAGGTTCGCTGGCCACCATCCACTCGAACACGGCGCGCGATGCGCTGGCGCGGCTGGAAAACATGGTCGGCATGGCCAACCTGAACCTGACCGCGCGCGCCACGCGCCAGCAGATCTGTTCGGCCGTCACGGTGGTGATGCAGGTGTCGCGCCTGACCGATGGTGCGCGCAAGCTGGTCAGCCTGCAGGAGGTGACCGGGATGGAAGGCGAGATTATCGCCATGCATGAAATTTTCCGCTTCGAGCAGACCGGCGTCGATGCTGATGGAAAGGTGCTGGGCCACTTTGGCGCCACCGGCGTGCGCCCGCGCTTTGCCGAGCGCCTGCGCATGTTCGGCGTGCCGGTGCCCGACAGCGTGTTCGATCCCGACCGCATCTACGAGTAGGAGGGCGTCATGGACCTGGTGTTTTACGGCTTTGCCGTGGTGCTGTTTGCCGCCTGCATCCTGATGGTGGAAGGCGCCTGGCTATGGTGGTCGGGCACGCATGGCAGCGCGGCGCGGCGCATCAACCGGCGCTTGCGCCTGATGGCGGCGCGCGGCGAAGCGGGCGGCGAACGCGTGTCCATCCTCAAGCAGCGCCGCTATGCGCACGCGCCGGGCCTTGACCGGCTGCTGCGGCGCCTGCCGCGCGCGGCCATGCTCGATCGCCTGCTGCTGCAGTCCGGCCTGTCGTGGTCGGTGGCGCAATGGCTGGCTGGCGCCGGCGCCGCGCTGCTGGCCGCGCTGGTGCTGCTGGTGCTGTGGCCGATGCCGATACCCGCGCCGGGCGCCTTGCTGCTGCTGGTGCTGGCCGTTGGCGCGCCCTGCCTGATCGTGCTGCGCGCGCGCGCAGCGCGGCTGAAGAAAATCGAAGCCCAATTGCCCGAGGCGGCCGACTTTCTGGCCCGGGCGCTGCGCGCCGGCCATTCGTTTGCCAACGTGCTGCATATGGTGGGGGAGGAACTCAATGAACCGATCAGCGGCGAATTCCGGCTGGCGCACGAAGAGATCAACTACGGTGTGCCGATGAACGAGGCGCTGCAGAACCTGGCCGCGCGCATCCCTCTGACCGACTTGCGCTACCTGGTCATTGCGGTGCTGGTGCAGCGCGAATCAGGCGGCAACCTGGCCGAGGTGCTGGCCAGCATTGCACGCATTATCCGCGCCCGCTTGAAGCTGCTGGGGCAGGTGCGCGTGCTGTCGGCCGAAGGGCGCATGTCGGCCTGGGTGCTGGGACTGATGCCGGTGGTGATGATCGGCGTGATGTCGCTGGTCAATCCACAGTACATCAGCCTGTTGTGGCTGGACCCCAGCGGCATTCGCCTGCTGTGGTATGCGGCCGGCATGGTGCTGCTGGGCGTGCTGTGGATGCGCAAGGTGATACGCATCCGTATTTGAGTTTGAGAGTTGAGCTGAGAGGAGCAAGCATGACAGGCGCACAATGGCTGTTTCTGCTGATCGTGTTTCTGGTGGCGGCCGGCCTGGCCGGCGTGGCGTGGCTGGCGTTTTTTTCCGGCGCCGTGCGCCAGCGCCTGTCCGGCGTGATGGCGCCGCCGGCCGTTGCCAGCACGGTGCCGGAAAGCGGCTGGGTCGAGCGGGTGGCGCGCGCCGCAACGCCGCTGGGCAGGCTGTCGCTGCCCGATGAGGGCTGGGAGCGTTCGCCGCTGCGCACGCGCTTCATGAACGCCGGCTGGCGCCAGGCCAGCGCGCCGACGCTGTATTTTGCCGCCAAGTCGGCGCTGGCGCTGCTGTTTCCCGCCTTGCTGGCGCTGGTTGCTGCCAGCGCCATGGCCGGCCAGCTGCGCAGTGCGCTGCTGTTGCTGCTGTGCGTGAGCGCGACGCTTGGCTACTACCTGCCCAACCTGGTGCTGTCGGTCACGGCCAGCCGGCGCCAGCGCGATATCTTTGAAAACATCCCCGATGCGCTCGACCTGCTGACCGTCTGCGTGGAGGCGGGCCTGAGCCTGGAGCGTGCGCTGGTCAAGGTGTCGGGCGAGATCCATATCAAGAGCGTGGTGCTGGCGCAGGAACTGCAGCTGGTGCTGATGGAAATGCGCGCCGGCTTTACCAAGGAAAAAGCCTTGCGCAACCTGGCCCTGCGCAGCGGCGTGGAAGACGTCGATGTGCTGGTGGCCATGCTGATCCAGTCCGAGCGCTTCGGCACCAGCATGAGCGATTCCTTGCGCGTGCACTCCGACAATCTGCGCGGCAAGCGCAGCCTGCTGGCCGAGGAAGCGGCCGCCAAGATCGCCCTGAAACTGCTGTTTCCGCTGATTTTCTGTGTGTTTCCCACCCTGATGCTGGTGCTGATGGGCCCTGCCGTGATCGAAGTCTATCGCGTGCTGGTGCCGGCCATGGCCAGCCGCTGAAAGGAGTGCTGATGCCTGCCGCTGTCATCCCTATCCCTGTCGTGCGCATCGCTGTGCTGGCCGCCAGCCTGGCGCTGGGCGGCTGTATTGCGCCGATACCCTTGGGCGTCGCGCTGCCGCCCGATGATCGGCAGCGCGTCTATGCGCTGGAAAAAGCCTGCCTGCCCGATCCGCCCAATGCGCTGGCCTGGCAGCATCCGGCGCTGGTACAGGCGTCTGCCGAAGTAGCGCCTTTGGCTGCGCCGGAGCTTACCGGCATGGCCCGCGTCGTGATCACGCAAAGCGATGGCATGGCGCGTTTGCAGCGGGTGGCGGGCACGCAGCGCCGGCCCGAGGCGCAGCCTTTGCTGCGGCTGGAGGTGCTCAACGGCAATGGCGTGCCCGGCATGGCCGCCACGCTGGCGCGCAGTCTGGCGGCGGGGCCGTTGCAGTTGCTACGCTTTGGCAATGCCGCTTCATTCAAGGTGTCGCGCACGCGTATTGAATATCGAGGCCCGCATGCTACTGCGGCCCGCCGGCTGGCGCGGCAAATCGGGCCACACGTGGCGGTGCTGGCAGTCGACGGCCAGGGCGCGGATCTGCGCCTGATCGTGGGCCGCGACATGGTCGAGGCGGCGGTGCTGCACCGGTTCTATCTGCAGCAACTGCAGCTGGCGCGCAAGGCGTTGGCCAGTTTGGGTTGATGAAGCAGACATGGCTGGCGTTAGAATAAGCCATGGCAAACAAAAAACCCACTTTCCCCGGCCCGCGCACGGCGCGCGGCGCGGTGCTGGCGGTGCTGCTGTCGAACCGCGACCAGACCGGCGCCGAGCCGCTGGCCGGGCGCGTGTCGCTGGCGGCCATCGTCAAGGCGCTCAAGCGCAAATACCACTGGCCGATTGAAACGCACAGTTTTCCGGCCAATACCGAAGACGGCCGCGCCAGCTGGGCCACCGTCTACAGCCTGCCTGAAAAAGTCATCGCTGCCGCCTTGAAGAATGGCGGCAGCGACTGGCTCGACAGCCGCCGCAGCAGCTAGCCGATAGCGCTTACTCCTGCGGCAGCAGCGCCAGCGCAGCACTGAAGTCGCCCATCGGCTTGCCGCCGTTGGCCACCAGCGCCTTGTCGCGCGTGCTCAAGCCGTCGAGTACCGGCAGCGAGAAGCGGTGGGTAATGGCGCGCAGGATCGAGGCCGAGTCGTACTGCGTATGGTCGACCGTGCCTTTTTTCACGTAAGGCGAGACCAGGATCGCCGGCACGCGCGTGCCCGGACCCCAGCGGTCGCCTTTCGGTGGCGATGCGTGGTCGTAGAAGCCGCCGTTTTCATCGTAGGTGACGATGACCAGCATGTTCTTCCACTGAGGGCTCTTTTTCAGCTGTTCGATCACGCTGGCGATATGCGCGTCGCCATCGGCCACGCTGGCGTAGCCGGGATGCTGGTTCAGGTTGCCTTGCGGTTTGTAGAAGGTCACCGGCGGCAGCTTGCCGGCGGTAGCGTCGCTCATGAACTGGCTGTCGAAGTCGCGCAGGTGGGCGGCACGGTAGGCGGGCGCCTTGACCGGGTCCATATTGGCAAAGTAATTGAACGGCTGGTGATGGAACTGGAAGTTCGGCGGGTTGGGGAAGCTGCCTCGGCTGGCGGCGGTGGCGCGCGCGGTGGTGTCCTTCCAGGCGCCGGCGTACCAGGCCCAGTCGATGTTTTTACCGGACAGCAGGTCGCCGATATTGGTCTGCGTCTGTGGCGGCAAGGTGGTGGCTTTGCTGGTGTCGGCATAAAGCTTGCTGCCGTCGTCGCCCGCCGGCGCATTACTGCTTGGCTGGAAGGCCGGCTGCATGGTGTTGACGGCGTAGAACATGCCGCTGCTGTCGGCCGGCGTCAGCGTGCTGTCGTTGGCGTAGACCGGTGCACCATTGAGTACCGTCGCCGGGGAGCTGGCCGACGGCGTCAGGCGCACGAAGTTGCCCTTGGCGTCAACGTCGATCTTCGAGATCGAACCCTTGGCCACCGAGGTGTCGGCATTCGGGTAGGTCGGTGCGCAGGCGCAGATCAGGTACTGGTGGGTGAGGAAGGAGCCGCCGAAGGCGCCGATAAACATATTGTCGGCCAGCGCATATTGTTTGGCGATATCCCACAGCTTCATCTTGCTGCCGTCGTAGTAGCCCATCGAGAGGCCGCCGGCGTCGGAGTAGGCCGCAAACTTGTCGTTGGCGCCGCCGTTGATCTGCATCTGGTTGTTGTAGAAACGGTGCACCAGATCGCGCGTGATGACCGATTGCGGCAGGTTGAACGGACCGTTGGCGTCATCGATCTGGAACGGCTTGTTGGGCAGGTTGGCCGTTTGCGCCTGGGTGATCACGGTGCTCTGGCCGGCAGCCGTCATGCCGCCCCAGGTTGGCGGCAGCACGGGCAGGGTGCTGCCGTCGATGTCTTTCTGCGGCACGTAGGCCGAGGTCGAGGTCGGGTTCACGCCTGGCACGCCGTTCGCTCCGGGGAACAGGCCGTACAGATTGTCGAAGCCGCGGTTTTCCGCGTAAATCACCACGATGGTCTGGATATTGTTCAGTGCCAGGCCGCTGTTCATCGCTGCCAGTGCATCGGCCGGTGCGGCCTGGGCGCTGGCCGTGGCGATCACCGCCGTGGCGCTGCTGTTTTCTGCTTTCAGCTTGGCCAGGTCGTCACCGCTGGCCTTGTTGAAGTCGGCATTCATGGCCGATTCCGATACGCCGATGCGCGCGGCCAGCTTGCTGCTGGCGCTGGCAAAGTCACCGCCGTTGCTGTCCATGATCTGCGCCAGTTCGGTCGAGATGGCGCTGACAAAGCCGGCGTGGCCGGCTGGCGCGCGCAGCATCAGCTTTTGCGTGACCTTGCTGCCGGCGTCGCCCACGGTTTCGTGGCGGATCGCATCGGTGCCCACCACGGCCAGCACGGCGCCTTCGCCGTCGAGCAGGAAGCTGCCGTCGGCGGCGGTCCTGACCGGGGCCGATTTGGCGTCGCAGGTCAGCCTGGCGGTGCTGCTTTCCAGGCAGACCTGGGCGTTTTCATAGTAGCTGCCGATCACCTGGCCCTGGACGGCGGGTGTCACGTGGTAGTTGCTGCCGCAGGCTACCAGTGCGGTGCCCAGGCTCAGCGCGATCAGGACGGGGAGGGGACGTAATGCAAATCTCGCATGCAGATTCATTTTTCATGCCTTCTGGGTGGAAAACGTCGCATGCTAGGCAGGCAATATGTCAGCCCCATGACATTACAGGGTGCTGTTACATGCGAAACATGCGGTAATTTTTGCGCTGTTTTTGACGCCGGTTTGTCACGCCGATGTCATATGGCGTTGTTACGCTGCCCGACCATGTTCCATAGCTGCCTGCCTTCGCCATGATGAAATTGACCTTGTCCCTGCTGTTTGCCAGCCTGCTCGCCGCCTGCCAGCCGCAGCACGCCAGCGCGCCTGCCGACAAACCCGCTCCGGCCTATCTGAAGGGCGCCTACGCGCCTACCCTGAAACGCCAGCCCAGCGTGGCCGAGATGACCGCCATGGGCCGCGCCATGTTTTTCGAGCCGAGCCTGTCGGTATCGGGCAAGATGTCGTGCGCCAGCTGCCACAGCCCCGAGCATGCCTACGGACCGCCCAACGGCCTGGCAGTGCAGCTGGGCGGCCCCGAGCTGAAAGACGCCGGCACGCGCGCCGCGCCGTCGCTGCGCTATCTGCAGAACGCGCCGGCCTTTACCGAGCATTTTCATGACGACGACGGCGACGACAGCGTTGACGCCGGCCCCACCGGCGGTCGCAACTGGGACGGCCGCGCCCAGTCCGGCCACGAGCAGGCGCTCACGCCGCTGCTGGCCGCGCATGAAATGGGCAACCGCGATACCGCAACCGTGCTGGCCAAACTGAAGCAAGGCCCGCTGGCCGCGCAGTTCCGCCAGACCTACGGCAACGATATTTTCGATCAGCCAGATGAAGCGTTGCGCTGGGCGCTGATGTCGCTCGAAGTATTCCAGGAGAGCCCCACCGATTTCTATCCCTACACCAGCAAATACGACGGCTTTTTGCGCAAGCAGGTGCAACTCAATGCCCAGGAGCTGCGCGGCCTGGCGCTGTTCAACGATGAAACCAAAGGCAACTGCGCCTCCTGCCATATCAGCCGCATCAGCGACGGTGGCGCCTTCCCGCAATTTACCGACTATGGCCTGATCAATATCGGCGTGCCGCGCAACGGCAAGCTGCCCGTCAACGCCGACCCAAGCTACTTCGACATGGGCCTGTGCGGTCCGGACCGCACCGACCTGAAGGATCACAAGGAGTACTGTGGCGCCTTCAAGACGCCGACCTTGCGCAATATCGCGCTGCGCAAGGTGTTCTTCCATAACGGCAGCTTTACCAGCCTGGAGCAGGTACTGCGCTTCTACGTGCAGCGCGATACGGCGCCGCAAAAGTGGTATCCGAAAAACCCGGACGGCAGCGTGCACAAATTTGACGACCTGCCACCGGGCCTGGAAGCGAATGTCAATGTTGAAGCGCCATTTGACCGCCAGAAGGGCCAGGCGCCGGCGCTGAACGAGAAGGAGATCGCCGACGTGATCGCGTTTCTCAAGACGCTGACCGACGGTTATGTCATCAAGAAGAGCTGAAGGCCCATCCTATGGGATGGGACCTCCATTTTCGGCTTCAGCCGAGCGTGCACTGGTGTGCGAGGCGATGGCCGGCGCAGGCCGGCGCCGTGATTGTCGATCCTTGCGACTTGCCCAGCGCAGAAGAATTGGCCAGCGTGCGCTCGTGCGTGTTCCGCAGTGAATTCAAGGCCAGCCTCGATGCCCTGCTGGCGCAGCTGCAGCCTTGCGGCATGGCGGCCATGGACGACATTATCGAATGGAACCGCCAGCATCCCGAGGCGATTCCCTACGGCCAGCGCAGCGCCCGGCATGCTGTCGGCGCAATACGTGGCGGAGCGCCAGCGCGATATTGTGCTCAGCCGCGACGACGGCATCGATGCGGCGCTGGCGGCCGGCGCCGTCCAGGTGCTGCTGGCGCCGATGAGTGCCGCCGCCAAATGCACCGGCAAGGCCGGCGCGCCGGTGCTCGCCATTCCGCTGGGCGTTGACGCCGACGGCCTGCCTTTCGGCGTCACGCTTTTTGCGGCGCGGGGAGCCGATGCGCTGGTGCTGCAGGCGGGAGCGTGGATCGAGAACCTGATCGGCGAGCGGATGCACTGGCAGCCATGAATTTGCGTTTTTACCACACAGTTATCAGGAACGCCATGGATGGTAAATAGTTGACTTGACGCAATATGCTGCGCCGGGTTTAACTGTGCCTGCACGGGCGCCCGGATCTTCCTGGCCGCTGCTGCATTTCCCCTTCTGGAGTTCCCATGTTCCATACCCTGCGCGCCCGCCTGATCGCCATTTCCATCGCCATCGTCGCGGTTGCGCTGGTGCTGCTGTCGGTGGTCACTTTTGTCACTGTGCGGGCCAATGTGCTGACCTCGCTGGACCAGCAGATCAGCGGCGTGACGCGCCAGTATGCGCGTGAGCTGACCGAGTGGGTGCAGGACAAGCAGCGCATTGCCAGCTCGCTCAAGCTGTCGACATCGCTGGCCGAGCCGCAGCCAGCGCTCGATACGGCACGCCAGGCCGGCGCCATGGATTCGGTCGGCTTCAGCATGAGCGACAAGCGCGCCGTCTACAGCGGCTGGACGGTGCCGCCCGACTTTGATGGCACGACGCGCCCCTGGTACAAGCTGGCCGTATCGACCGGTGGCCCGGCTATTACCGCCGCCTACGCCGATGCCAATACGGGCGAACTGTATGTGAGCTTCGTCGAACCCGTGTTTGCGCAGGCTGGCGGGGCGCTGGCCGGCGTGGTCAGTGCGGATGCCAAGCTCACATCCGTGGTGAAGAAAGTCAACGCCATCCATCCCACGGAAAAGAGTTTTGCGGTGCTGGTCGATGGCTCGAACAACACCATCCTGGCGCATGCGCGCAAGGAGCTGACACTCAAGCCGGTGACCGACCTGGCGAAAGGTCTCGACGCGGCGCTGCTGGGGCGCCTGGTCAAGGACGGCGACCATGCCGAGCTGGTCATCGATGGCGCCACGCAGATGGTGTACGCCGCCAGGGTTGAAGGCACGTCCTGGATACTGCTCATTGCAGTCGACCGCGACTTGGCTACCGCCTCGCTGAGCAGCATGCTGAAAATGACGATCGTGATCACGGTACTGTGCCTGCTCGCTGCCGGAGCGTTGATGTCGGTGTTCGTCAGCCGCCAGTTGCGCCGCATGATACTGGTGCGCGACGCGCTGGAAGACATCGCATCGGGCGAGGGCGACCTGACGCGCCGCATGGATGCTTCGGGCCGCGACGAACTGACGCAAATCGCCAGCGCCTTCAACCGTTTCGCCGACAAGATCGCCGCTGTGCTGCTGCAGATCCGCGAGGCCTCCGACATGGTGCGCACCGCCTCGGGCGAGATCGCGTCGGGCAATAGCGACCTGTCGATGCGCACCGAGTCGCAGGCCAGCGCGCTGGAAGAAACCTCGGCGGCGATGGAAGAACTGATGGCCACCGTCCAGCAGAACGCCGAGAACGCCGCGCAGGCCAACGAACTTGCCGCCAGCGCCACGCAGGTGGCAGGGCGCGGCGGCGAAGTGGTGCAGCAGGTGGTGCAGACCATGGGCGACATCAATGTGGCTTCGCGCAAGATCGTCGACATTATCGGCACCATCGACGGCATCGCCTTCCAGACCAATATCCTCGCGCTCAATGCCGCGGTCGAGGCGGCGCGCGCCGGCGAAATGGGCCGCGGCTTTGCCGTGGTGGCCACCGAAGTGCGGTCGCTGGCCGGACGATCAGCCGAAGCGGCCAGGGAAATCAAGGCGCTGATCGGCGACTCGGTCACGCAGGTCGACGCCGGCAGCCGCCTGGTGGCAAGCGCCGGTTCGACCATGACCGAAGTGGTCGACAGCATCCGCCAGCTGGCTGGCATCGTCAAACAGATCAGCAACGCCAGCCATGAGCAGAGCAGCGGCATTACCGAAGTAGGCACGGCGGTCACGCAAATGGATGAAAACACCCAGCAGAACGCCGCCTTGGTCGAACAGGCCGCCGCCGCCGCGCAATCGCTGCAGCAACAGGCCAGCGCGCTGGCCGAGGTGGTGGCGGGGTTCAAGCTGCCGCAGGGCGACGCTCCGGCTGCACGCGATACGCTGCGCCTGCGCTAAGGCCAGTCAACTGGACAACATGATGACGATGACGCCTGCCATGAACCTTAAAAAATCTCTCTTTCGCAGTGCAGTGCTGGCAGCAACGCTGCTGTCGCTGTGCAGCCTCGTATCGGCAGAAGAAGCTGCCAGTTCGCCACTGACCGTTGGCGGCGCGATCCGCTTCAATTACGTCTACAAGAGCTGGCAGGACGACTACAAGAGCGGCTTTTTCGGTCTCGACACGGCGCGGCTCGACGTCAACTATGACGATGGAACGCTGATCGGTTCGGCCCAGTACCGCTACAATAATTTTCCCAAAGGGCAGGGCGACTACTGGCAGCATTTCCTGCACCACGGCTGGATCGGCATGCGCTTTGCCGACAAGAGCACGGTGCAGGCAGGCGTGGTGAAAAACCTGTTCGGCCTGCAGCCGTTCGCTTCCAATAACTACTACGAGTCGATGGCGTTCTACACCGGCTTCGAAGACAAATATGACCTTGGCGTCACCTACTCCAGCCGCCCCGGCCCGATCGAGTGGCAGCTGGGCTTCTACCCGCGCGACGGCGGCTCCTATGGCGGCGGCAGCAATACCGCCGGCGCCTCCAACCGCTACTCGTACAACATCGTTGCCGACGACGACAAGCAGGGCTACGCCACGGGCCAGCGCGACCACGAACGCAATACCGTCACCGGCCGCGTGGTCACGCACTTCGGCAGTACCGCCCAGCATGAAGTGGGCCTGTCGGCCCTGACCGGCACCATCCGCAACGACACCCGCAGCGAAGGCCGCGACACCCGCCGCAACGCCGTGGCGGTCCATTACCGAGGCGGCGCCGGCCCGTGGAACCTGATGCTCGAAGCGCTGCGCTACAGCTACGGCACCAGTCACAGCGCAACCCAGACCTATGGCGGCCTCGATCCGAACAGCTTTGTTATCCTGGGCGCATTCGGCTACCCTTATCCGGTGGCCTCCAAGGGCGACATCTATATCGCCAACCTCAGCTACGACATTCCCGGCAAGCTCGGCCCGTTCGGCGGCTTAAAGCTGTACAACGACTACAGCATCCTGCGCAAACGCGTGGGCAACTACAAAAGCTCGGTACAGAACATCAGCGGCATGACCTTCTCAGCGGGCAAATGGGTGTTCTACGCCGACTTCATGCTCGGCAAGCACCACCCCTACATATCGCCCGATGGCGGCGGCCTGGCGTCCACGTCCAGCAAAAATGACGGTTTTACGCGCAGGGTCAACGTGCAGGCAGGGTACTATTTCTGATGATCGATTGTGCCTGCCACGATACCCGGCCGTGAACAAGGAAAATACCATGTCGAATACCACGCAGCGCTCTGATTTTTTATGCCTGGTGTAGTCGCGCTGTCTGCGATATCCCGTCAGGCTGGTGGCATCTGCTGAAGGGCGGCCGCTGACGCAAGCAGGCCGCCCAGAATTTTGTCGGCCACCTTTTCCGAAAAATCCGCAGGCAGTTCGCTGCGGATCTTTTCCACGATGGCAGGTGTGCGGTCGATAAAATCGCGCAGCAGTGGTTCGGCGTCCGCTCCATAGCCGACCGCTTTTGCAGTGCTGTTGAAATGCCGCCGCTGTATGCCATGCGCCAGGTAGTGCTTGTTGCTTCCAAGTAGTGCCATCGCCATCTTGAGTTTGCGTTCCGCCCACTGGTTGGGGCCTGGGCCGATCACAGGATAGCCGGACATCACATCATAGATGGGCGTCATTTTGAACCGTCCGGCGCCCGCCAGTAATTGGATACTGAAGTTCTTGGCGTGGCCATCGGGGGCGCGCAGCATCCAGAACAGAAGTTGGGTAGCCATCAGCGTATGCATGTCGGCAGCGCTTTGCTGCGATTGCTGCAGCAGGGTAAACATCTGTTTTAACCCCGGCCCACCGTCGTTTTCGTATTTCAGCAGCGGCGATGTTCCCGTTGCCTGGCAAAAATCCTCCTGAACCAGTCGGAACAGCTGCTTGCCATCGCTTGACCGGACGCGATCAAAACGCTCGACGACGAGCACCCGTTGCTCGCCGAACGTCGCGATGTCGGCATTTGCCGTGGGCAGTCCGTACTCCTTGAACAGCCGCAGGCATAGCCACTCGTTATCGACCGACGTGGTGAAGTCGGCTTTTTTCCCGCCTACCATCCCGATCGGAAGCTTGAAAATGTGCGTTGTCGGCGTCGCGCCGCGCGGCTTCATCCATTTCCCATCCCACCACAAGAAAGCATCTTTCTCTTGTGCGCCAGCGAGCGAAATGCGGAAATCATCGTCGACGTCATCGGGAGCACCGTGTCGCTCCGCGCCGACTGCTTCAAGCAGATGCCGCTCAATGTCTTCCTCGTCCAGGACGATGCCATCAACCTGGCCAAGTCCTTCCGGCTTGACGCCTTCGGGCAGCAGCTGCAAGGCGCCGACGCAGTCCCGGCCGATGGCCGCGAGCAGGTCGAACGGTTCGAGAGAGCCTGTCCTGAAGCGGGTCGCAACGCGTTTGCGAATGATGTCACTGTCCGGTAGCAAGCCCTCAAAGTAGTTTGCAACACTGGCACCCTTGAGCGGTTCATTGCGCAGATTGAACGGCAGCGACAGCGAGATCGGGCGCCCGAGCCTTGAGCTTTGCCAGGCCGCATCGTACTGGAGTTCGGAGTCGCCGTTGGCCTTGACCGTCCAGCGTCCGACGTAATCGCCATTTGCCCAAAGATGGAGCGTCTGGCTGTGTGAGCGGCGCCCCATGACTACCACTCGGCCGAATTGCTTGCTGCGGACGTATCGCGTTCGCCCAGCTGCAGTTCCAGCTCGAGTGCTGAGCACCAGCTGAGTAACTGCTTGACACTGATTTCGTCAGGATGGCTTTCCAGGTAGGAGATGCGATTCTGGCTCAGACCGACACGCGTGCCTACAGTCGCTTGGGTGATCTTGCGCCGTTTGCGGGTTGATGTGAGCAACTGGCCGAGCTGTGACGCCGTGAGGAGGCGGTGAGTGGTGGGCGAGTAGGGCATATTTGGTATCCGTTATTCAGATATATTGATAGTATCTGGAATTCGGATAAAGTCAAGATATCTGAAAAACAGATATCACAAGAATGGCTGGAAAGTAGAAAGGCGATTTGCTCAGGTCGTGTCACGCATAGCCTGCATGATTCCCGAAAGCAAAAAGCCAACCTGAAAGGCTGGGCTTTTTGCTGGGTGTTCTTGGTGCCGACTGCCGGAATCAAGAAACCAAAAAAATCAGGCATTTAGTCTGATGAATTGGCAAATTCTTGGCAGTTGCAAGCGTGCACATCGAATCAGAAAACCGGATTTCGTGAGCTTTCAATTATGCCCGTACCTTATCCTGATGCTATTGTTCGTCGTTGAAACCTTCTTTTTAATAACAAAATTCCGCGTCCAGACTTGCTTTGAGATCATGCGGATCATTGAACGAACCCATCAATAGACCCTGCCCTAGTGGGGAAATGCGCTTGAAACCGCTGGCAGCAGAGCTGACGTAGGTATGCGTTGCTTCCCAAAGATGATTATCTGGGGCATGAGTTTGTGATTTGTTAAAATCGAGGAATTCTTCTTAGGCATTGGGGTGAAAAGTGGCTGAATTAGTTCTGACAGATGAGGAAAGATTGGCGCTAACGCGTGTGTTGGACTTTAATTTGGCTCTTACACGCAAAGGTACACCGATGCTGCAACCGTTGTCCTTGTACAGTTCTGAACTTAAAGGTACGCGGCAAATTGCTGGCAGCCTTGTTTCAGTTCGCGATACAGGCCAGCTTTCGTCAAATGAAGTCAGCCGAAACCGCTACTTCAACTCACTTTCAAATCAAGCCCTTGTTGAGGGGACTGCTGCAACACCCAAGCTAACGCCGTTGGCGTCCCACTATCTTGACGCGGTAGACGCCGGTGCGGATGACTCCTTCTGGCAAGGGGATAGCGGCGATGGCGTGGAACTAAATGTTGTAAGGCAACTTGTTCAGCGCCTCACTTCGGGCCATAAGGTAAGTGATAGCTTCAAGCTTGCCTGGTTTAACGCACAGAACTTTTTTGACAATGTTCCACCTTCAATTTTGATGTCCGTACTGTCGGACAGGAATCAGTTGTTGTCGTTATTCCGTCTTAATTCAAACGGGTGGGAAATTGCGCGGTATTACCGGTTGACTGATGTCGAGCGGGCGGCGTTTGATGCCGCATTTGCTAAGGTTCTGCCAACGTCAGATTGGTCGCCGTCAGCGCCAATAGAAATTGCCGCCGCAAAATACAAGGACGCTGCTGGATCTGTTCAAGCCGACGTTCGATTCCGTATCAGTGGCTTTCTTAACGCTTACAATCACTTGCGTACAGAACTGGGCTCCAATTTGCCGAGGTTAGATCGTCAACTTGTTTTGCGAGCCGGGTCGACAGCTGGTGGCGGATCGGGAAACATCACAGATATTGAGACTGCAACCGTGGCTGCAACGCGGCTGCCCTTTCCGCATCAACTCATTGTGACGGGATGCCCAGGGTCTGGTAAAAGCCACTATGTCGATCAACTTATCGAATCGGTAGGTTGCGCTGTCTTCAGGACGCAATTTCACCCGGAGTCCTCGTTTTTTGATTTCGTTGGAGCGTACAAGCCGCAGCCTGTGTATGAGCCGATAGACGCATCTCTCCAATTTGAGGAAGGGGACGGTTCACCTAGTTTGAGAGGCAGACCGCTTATTGATTATCGATTCGTTCCCGGGCCACTTATGCAAGGCCTAGCACATGCGATCAGTAATCCGGCTGAGAATGTCGTCGTCGTTATTGAGGAAATCAACCGTGGCAATGCCGCTGCCATCTTAGGCGACATGCTACAGCTTCTGGACCGGACCAGTGATGGAGAAAGCCGTTATCACCTCGCGGCCACACCGGAGGTACGTGCGTATTTTGCTGGCTTGGGACACTCGCTGGATGTGATTCGCTTACCGGCAAATCTGTATTTATGGGCGACGATGAACAGTGCGGATCAAGGTGTCTTCCCCCTAGATACAGCATTTCGGCGGCGCTGGAGCTACGTCTATAAGGGTTACACTGAACCTTGCCTCTATCTTTCGGGACAAGCAAAAATTGTTTATGCGGGACAGCAATATGAGTGGAACGCTTTCCGGGGAGCCCTAAATCATCATTTGGTAGAGCTTGGAATTCATGAGGACAAGCTTATAGGCCCGTATTTTCTAACAGAGCAGCAATTGGTTGAACCAGCAAGCATCCTGGAAAAGCTATTTCTGTATTTGTGGGATGATGTTCTGCGGTTTCGTCAGGACTCCCTTTTTATTGCTAAGAGTTTTTCCTTGGTGTCTGCTGTTTGGGCAGCAGGTAACGGATCGCCACTCAAGTTCCAGCTGCCCGCTTCCATCGTGACAAGTGAAGGCACTGAGTTGGCGGCATCGGTCGCGCAGCCCGCCACTCAGGCATCAAGTGAACAGGGTACAGTAACGGGCGAACCATGAGTGTTATCCTAATTAAGGAAGGCACTGTATTGGCGTTGGCTGACTGGCCAGAACGGATGTGTACCAGTTCTGAGGATATCAAGCATCTTGTTGATGTTCGAGTCTTGCGCCCCACGGATTCGGGCCACTACGGTCTCGTTTTCGTCGGCGTTGTTATCTTCAAGGACAGCCTGCTTTTTGTGCAGCCGAAATTTGGCTCCTTGGATCTGCCGGAAACTTTGCGTATCCTGCGAAGTTACTTTGCCAGAAGTCGTCAAAGACGGCCAATTTCGGACAGTACCCGTGATCCGGAGTTTGGTGATGGTGAGATACTAAGGGAATTTGATGCGTTAATAGGACTGAAGGATTGGTTTTTTGCGCACGGTTTGTATCGGCGAGAGCAAGCCGTTGCAAGTGATTGGGGTAGGCCACACTGGATTCGGACAATCGCAAAAAGTCCAGCGCTCATCATGCAGGGAGCTGTGGTATATCCCTCGATTGTTGCCGAGCGACGAGAAGGTATTTTGAACGATGTCAGTGCTCTGCAAATAGGTGTCTTACTTCAACTGTTACGACGTTATGGATTTGCCGTGCCTGGTGCAATTCGACAAGCTGAAATTGCTACAGGTACTGCCGTAAGGAGCTGGCCTCTTGAGCGCGACGAACGTGTGTACTACGAGCGGCAGCTGGCTGCTGAACGGCGCAGTGTGTATCGAACAGATACGTTGCGCTTGTTCAAATTGTTGCACGAAGTATTGGATACACGATTGGCAGCCCCCAGCGCGCAGCCACAAATTTACGGGACCACGGCTTTTTACGCAATATGGGAAGATGCGTGCTGTACGGGTATCGGCGGTGATCTACCTACGGGATTCCATGCGGCACTTGGCCAACCGATATGGTGGACCTACGATGATGCGGGACGGAAGCAGCGACACGGGCAAACGCAGATTCCGGACTTGGTAGTAAGGCGTGATCGATGGTTGCTTATCATTGACGCGAAATATTATTTTCCATTTCCAGGGTCACGTCCAGGTGGCCCTGACATCATCAAGCAAGTCTACTATGCGGAATCTCTTCAGCATCCTCAAGCTAACCTCATTTCGATATTCCTTTTTCCACTTCCAGGAGCCGAGACCCCTCGATTCCTAGGGTATGCCACCATTGAAGGATCTCACCGAGCATTCAACATTGTCGAAGCCTGGGGAGTCGATCCGGTGGCACTACTTGCTACATACCCTGTCATTTCAGCCGACCGTGCAAATCGCATGATTGATGTTATCGTTGGTAGACGCGAGGGTGTGTCCGAATTCGTCAGCCAGTCCCCAGTGGACATTGGCAGTTAACGGAGTGAGCGGCCGGGATGTTTTCCGACTTGGCCTAGTCCTCCGAACGCCATGAAATAGGTATTCGTTGACTAGTTCCTTCTGCTTGCCCACCCGACTTTGGTAATTTTTTCGAATCTCAAGGGCGGGAATCACCTCACTGCTTTCGAACAGGTCGGAATCTTCAAATAGCGTTCGGAGCTCGTGAAGGCCCTCATCGGTCGGTTCACTGACGGAGCTCCAATGATTCCAGTGGTTTCGTCCTCCGTAATAACTGAGTATGACATGCTTCGCATCGACAGCTTCAATGAGCTGCCTGAGGCTGTCAACGAAACGATTTCGATAACAGAAATTGCTCGCGAAATCGTCGCTCGGATGTTGCCCCCGAACATGGCTAAGGCCTGACACGTAAGACTCAACATCCTGTAGGAAAGGATAAGCTGAAATAAAGTTGAGAAGGTGATAGTAGGCGCTGTACTGCCTGAAATTGTACGGCGGATCAAGGTAGCAAACGTCGTGCGTTGCGAACGCTCCTGCGGCGTCAATTGCATCAGCATTGGCCAATTCCGCAACGGGATGCGAGCACGATACCAAAGGAATCCTTAGTTGGAAGGCTTGTTCTGCATTTGGCCAGAGGCGATTGCGGTTGAAGTCGTGAAAAGTGCCATTCACATTTGCAGTAATTACGATCTCTTCTAAGGCGCTCGTTAGGAGTAGGAATATCTCGTTCCGTGTCAAACGGCCCTCGATCCACCATGCCCGTATGGCGTTTAGGACGCCATCAATGATAAGAGCATTTCCTTTAGAAAAATAATTGCGCATGCCCTTCGTACCACGGAGGCTTAGGAATGCTGACCGCGATCCCCACTGGGTATAGCAGTCTGTGATGACCCCGGGCTTTGTGTTGGCCTCACCTAATGTTTGGAGGTGCGCCAAAACGTTGGCTAGAGAGGAGAGGTCTTGGAATATTTTTTTTGGAGTGCAGTTTGGCAGATACAACTCACCAAAGCGGTCCATGGAACGGCCTAGTTCATGTTGCAATTTCTCAACTCGGAACTTATCTGTGCTATGGGTTTGGATCGAATGAAATAACGGCGGTTCAGACGTTCCGAGATAGGCTTGAGCCAGCACATAGCTGAAGCGGTTTGAATCACAGGCTGCGGTCTCCCAGCCACGGCTACGGAAATAGCGAGATACATTGTTCGTACCGGCGAAGACGTCAGAAAGACGCGTCGCTTCTGGTATGCGGTTCTTGATGAAATTATCAATCAAGGGTAGCAAGGATGCTTTATTGCCCAAATATTTTTCCATTTTAGACCTTGCAAATTAGAAGTCGCTCTGCATCGTTGCGGATACCTACGTTATGTGTCTTTGTATTCAGCTTCCTATGGCTGTGTTCGGTGATTTCCATTACTGAAACATTGGGATAGTGGCGCTTGGCAGTCGCAACAAGATCTGGAAATGTTAGGAGACGTGGACGATGTCCCTCCGCCTCGTCAAATGGCGAATAGGACAACACCAAGGGTGCTTCACGGCGTACAGTCGCTGCGAATAACTTATCAAAGGCTGCGGGCGCTGTCGACGGCACGCAGAATGATGATTGATGGCGACCTATTCGATAGACGCCTCGCATCACTGATAGTTCCCCCCGTTTCTTCATTTCGTCGAGACGTGGGGAGTCTCTCAGAACTAGTGTTTCAAGGACATGATAGAACCGCGAATAGTGGTCAATCGTGTATGGGGGATCGGCATAGTACACGCCACACTCGCGATCATTTGCGGCGAATTCAATCACATCACCGCGCACCACTCGATGATTGTCGTTTGTCGGCAAAACATGTTCTTGCCAGCGATTGGCCCAGCTTTGAAATATCTGAATTGTATTCAGGGTTCGGTCACGCAGCGCTCTCTGCAGCAGTAGCGGAGGAATGCGACCATCGGCTTTCTTAAGTTTCATTGGCTGCGCAAACTGCTTCCCGACTGTATTGACAATCTCGCTGGCGGTACTGAGTAGAACAGCTAGTACACAACTCTTAGATGACGGGACTTTCAAGGCATTAGCTGCCATGTAGATGGCATCTAATTCGAGGGCCTGAGCATAGGAGAAATACGGTCCGCCAAAGTATCGGATTGCGGTTAAATCGGCGGTGTTGAATTCGCTAGTTTTGAGTCCTTTGATAACTTTGCCAAGCAACTTTTCTAAACGCGGAGGGCAGTTCGTAAGCGGACGTTGCTCATGGATTGCTAACGAACCGAACTCCATTAGATGGATGAGATCTTCAGGGTCCCCCGAGGCTGCTTTGTGAAGTGCCTTCGCTTCAAACTCAAGCAGTGGCGCGACCTGGTGGGAGACTCGGCGAGCGAACTCATTCACTTGCAACATAAACTCAGGTTGAATGAACTCTGCGTAGTGTTCTGCTTTCCCATGCAATAGCGCCGTCGTAAGAGCATGTGAAAATGCTTGTATGTCGACCGCCGTTACGGGTCTAATTGTGCCCAACAATGAGCTAACTACGCCGCTCCCGGCGAATAGGTCGCCAACGCGTGATGCACCTGGAGCGACTTCACTGAGTACGGTGGCAATAGTCTCGGCCAAGCGTTGCTTGCTACCGAGGTACTGAATTGGTCGGAACGCTTTGACAGGGGCGTTTGTCGACGTGGTGTTTGATGCCAAGATTGCTAGTTCACTCAATCGCTTCGGTGCCGGTTGCGACCTGCCGCTCTCCCAGTAGGCGACGGTGATCTGGCTCACCTGAAATCGTTCGCCAAAATGAGTCTGCGATTCGCACAGGCGATTCCGTAGTTCGCGGATGGCGGTTGGGGTCATAGAGATATCGATCAGAAATAGATGTATTTTATAACACATCTACTAGATAGGCAAATTTGACCGCTCCCCTACATGAAAGCAGCAATTAACTTCGCATGTATCCAGGGGAGCGGTAACGTGCAGTCGAGAACAAATAGGTCTTGCCTAACAAGAAGTGAGCCAGGTTGTGTAGTGGTTTAATGTACCCGGACACTGATTTAGGCGAGAATACTCGCCATGGAGAGGTGTTTGATGAGCAAGCAAAGACTTACATTTTCCCCTGAGTCCCAGCAACAAGCAGCATGCTTGGTATTAGATCAGGGATACAGCCACGTGGAGGCTAGTCGGTCGATCGGCATCGGAGAATCGCTGATGCGCCGCTGGGTTCAACAGCTTCAATTGGAGCGACAAGGCGTCACGCCACAGGGCAAGGCAATCACGCCGGATCAGCAGCGAATACAGGAACTTGAGGCGCGCATTGAGCGTCTCGAGCGGGAGAAATCCATTTTAAAAAAGGCTACCGCGCTCTTGATGTCGGAAGGGATAGAACGTACGAGGTAATCGATCAGATTTGTGGTGACGAATCAATCGAGTTGATTTGTGCGGTATTCGATGTCGCGCGGTCATGCCTGTATGCACATCGGGAGCGCGTGCGACATATTGATGTTGAGCGCATGGCATTGCGTAGCCGCGTCCACGAGCTGTTCGTTGAGAGCCGCAGTTCAGCGGGGAGCCGCAGCATCATGGACATGATGCGCGAGGAAGGCAAGGCTATCGGTCGCTTCAAGGTTAGTCGCTTGATGGAGGAGCTGGGGCTTATCTGCAGGCAACCTGGCAGGCACGCCTACAAGCAGGCCACGGTGGAGCGGATCGACATTCCGAATCATCTCAACCGTGAGTTCACGGTGGCGGCGCCAAATCACGTCTGGTGCGGCGATATCACCTATGTTTGGGCGCAGGGGCAATGGTATTACTTGGCTGTTGTGTTGGATCTGTTCACTCGCCGAGCAGTGGGGCTGGGCATTCTCGCTACGGCCCGACGCCGACCTTGTTGTGCAAGCGCTGGAAATGGCTTTCGAGCAGCGCGGTCGCCCCCAAGGGCTGCTGTTTCATTCGGATCAGGGCAGTCAGTACGCCAGCCGAAAATTCCGTCAGCGATTATGGCGCTATCGGATACAACAGAGTATGAGCCGTAGGGGAAATTGTTGGGACAATGCCCCGATGGAACGGCTGTTCCGCAGTTTCAAAACGGAGTGGCTGCCGTCAACCGGTTGCATGACGGCACGAGAAGCACAACGGGACATCAGGTATTACCTGATGCACCGGTATAACTGGATACGGCCGCATCAGTTCAACCAAGGACTGGCGCCGGCCGTCTTCGAAGAAAAACTTAATGTAGTGTCCGGGATGGGTTGACCACTACACGGTAACGGAAAGACGGCTTGATAGGATCGGCAAGGTAGCGTGTCATATTAACGGGTTGCCGAGAAAGGCGAGAACTTAACCGTAGCCTGCAATGCATCGCCTGCGAATGCAAACTCTGTGGGAAGAAGCGATTATTAGGCGCAGGCCGTTCAGATACGTCCTTAAAACCTATGCGGTGCTTACATACGGATAATCGGTAAGGAAAAAATAGAAAAGGGTTACATGCGGAGCAAATGTAACCCTTTGATTTTCCTACTAAATTCTGGTGCCGACTGCCGGTTTCGAACTGGCCA
Source organism: Janthinobacterium aquaticum (assembly GCF_009208565.1). Taxonomy (GTDB): domain Bacteria; phylum Pseudomonadota; class Gammaproteobacteria; order Burkholderiales; family Burkholderiaceae_D; genus Janthinobacterium. The sequence continues at coordinate 129,517 of NZ_WFLK01000014.1, forward strand.
CCTGATGATTACAAATCAACTGCTCTACCAAATGAGCTAAGTCGGCGAAAACTGTGCGTTGCGAATTATACGCTATTTAATGCGCGTGAGGGTCGGGCGGCCGCCTTTTTTTGGTGGCTCGTCGTCGCCGGGCGGCGTGGTGTCGCGCTGTTCCGGGTTGCCTGTGGGGACCGAGGCCAGTGTCGGGCCGGATGCTGCCGGGGCTGGCGGCGGCGGGGCGTCGGTTGATTCGGGGCTGTTAGTCGGGGCGCTGTCGTCGTTGCCGAGCGTGGGCTCGAAGGCCATGCCCTGGCCGTTTTCGTTGGCGTAGATGGCCATCACGTTGTCGACCGGCACATAGATTTCACGCGAGACGCCGCCGAAGCGGGCGTGGAAGCGGATGGCGTCGTTGTCCATCTTCAGGCCGTTGGTGGCGCCAAAGCTGATGTTGAGGACGATCTCGCCTTTTTTCACGTATTCCATCGGCACCGTGGTGCGCGAGTCGACCTTGACCGCGAGGTAAGGCGTGTAGCCGCTGTCGGTACACCACTCGTAAATGGCGCGCAGCATATAGGGTTTGGTTGAGATTTCAGACATGATCAATACTGTAAGGCGGGAGCGCCCTCGTCAGTGACAAGGTGACGCACCGGTATTTCAATAAGACAGGGCAGTGAAGCCGGAAAACTCCCACTGAAAAATTTCCCGGAAAGCGTAGCGAGCAAGCCCGATATCGGCCTGAGTAACGCAGCCGTACGAATGTACGGCGAGTAACGCCAGGCCAAGAGCAGGCTGCGCAGTAGCTTTACCGGATCATTTTTTAACGGCGCATGACTTTTTCCGAAGGGGTCAATGCTTCGATATACGCCGGACGCGAGAAGATGCGTTCAGCGTATTTCATCAGCGGTGCTGCCGTTTTCGACAGTTCGATGCCATAGTGGTCCAGGCGCCACAGCAGTGGTGCAACAGCCACGTCGAGCATCGAGAATTCGTCGCCCAGCATGTATTTGTTTTTCAGGAACAGCGGCGCGAGCGTGGTCAGGCGGTCGCGGATTTCTGCGCGGGCCTTGTCGTGGCTCTTGTCGTTGCCCTTGGCGCGTTCGCTTTCCAGCACGTGCACGTGCACGAACAACTCTTTTTCAAAGTTGAACAGCATCAGGCGGGCGCGCGCGCGCATCAAAGGGTCGGCCGGCATCAGTTGCGGATGCGGGAAGCGCTCGTCGATGTACTCGTTGATGATGTTCGATTCATACAGAATCAGTTCGCGCTCGACCAGGATCGGCACCTGGCCGTACGGGTTCATGGTCGAAATGTCTTCCGGCTTGTTGAACAGGTCGACGTCGCGCACTTCGAAGTCCATGCCTTTTTCAAACAGGACCAGGCGGCAGCGTTGCGAAAATGGGCAGGTTGTACCCGAATAGAGAACCATCATTTTTTATAGTTCCTTAGAAACAAAGGGGGTGAAGCCGCGAACGGCTCACCCCAAGTTCATTTGCCCGCGCATGCGGACAATGCTAAAAACGGCATTAACCGGCTTGAAGCCGGCGCCTCACTTATTTGACTTCCTTCCAGAACGACGCATTCAGGCGCCATGCCAGCAGCGCAAAAGCCGACAGGAACAGCAGTACCCAAACGCCCAGGCGCTTGCGTGTCTGCTGTGCCGGTTCGGCCATCCACTCCATGTAACCGACCAGGTCGGCTACTGCAGTGTCGTAATCGATCTTGTTCAACGTGCCTGGCTTGACTTGCTCGAAGCCGACAAATTTGTGGATTTTCTTGCCCGCTTCATGCGGATCAGTCTCTTCTACAAACTTGGCAGTCTGGATACCTTGCAACTCCCATAACACATGTGGCATGGCAACATTCGGCACGACCATATTATTCCAGCCGGTCGGACGCGTGTCATCTTTATAGAACGTACGCAGGTAAGTATACAGGTAGTCGCCGCCAGTGCCAGCGGAAGATGATTTTGCGCGTGAAATTACCGACAGATCGGGCGGAACGACGCCAAAAAACGTCTTGGCGTCCTTGGCCGCCAGCGACGTTGTCATCAAGTCGCCCACTTTATCACCAGTAAACAACAAATTGTTCTTGATCTGGTCTTCCGTCAGGCCCAGGTCTTTCAGGCGGTTGTAGCGCATCGAGACGGCAGCGTGGCAATTCAAGCAATGATTAACGAACAATTTGGCACCGTGTTGCAGCGCGGCCATGTTGGTTGAACGGTCAGGCGCCTTGTCGAGCGGAAAGCCGCCTTCGCTGGCAAAGCCCATGGCCGGTACGAACGCCAGGATGGCGAGCAGTTTTTTTGCAATCTTCATTTGATGTAGGTCCTTTGAGCGTGGCGTGGGATCGGCTTAGTGCGGGTGAAACGTCACACGCGACGGCACGGTCTTGAACTTGCCCATTGCACTCCACCATGGCATCAGCAGGAAAAAGCTGAAGTAAATCAGGGTGCACACTTGCGACACGATGGTCTTGCCGTCCGTTGGCGCCTGGGTACCGAGGTAGCCGAGGATCAGGAACGACAGGCCGAAGATGGCGTAGATGTATTTATGCCAGGTCGGACGGTAGCGGATCGATTTCACCGGCGAATGGTCGAGCCATGGCAGGAACGCCAGGATCACTACCGAGCCGCCGAAGAACACCACACCCCAGAATTTGGCGTCGAGCACCTGTGGCAGCATGCCGACGATGGCCACCAGCGCAATCACGGCAATGGCGGTCTTGACCTTGGTCGACAGGCGCGATTTCAACCAGATAAACACCACGTAGGCAGCGACCGCACCCATCAGCACGTACATGAAGTCGGCGGTGGTGGCGCGCAGTACCGAGTAGAACGGCGTGAAGTACCAGGTTGGGGCGATGTGCAGCGGGGTTTTCAGCGAGTCGCCCGGCAGGAAGTTGTTGTATTCCAGGAAGTAGCCGCCCATTTCCGGTGCAAAAAACACCACCGCGCTGAAAATGACCAGGAAGATCGATACGCCGAACAGGTCGTGCACGGTGTAGTACGGATGGGACGGGATCGAATCGACCGGGTGGCCGTCGGCGCCCAGGTTTTCTTTCACTTCGATGCCGTCCGGATTGCTCGAACCGACTTCGTGCAGGGCGATCAGATGCGCTGCAACCAGGCCCAGCAGTACCAACGGGATGGCGATCACGTGGAAGGCGAAGAAGCGGTTCAGGGTGGCGTCGGAGACCACGTAGTCGCCGCGGATCCACAGCGACAGGTCAGGGCCGATCAGCGGAATGGCGCCGAACAGGTTGACGATCACTTGTGCGCCCCAGTACGACATCTGGCCCCATGGCAGCAGGTAGCCGAAGAACGCTTCGGCCATCAGGCACAGGAAGATGGCAAAGCCGAACAGCCAGATCAGTTCGCGTGGCTTGCGATACGAGCCGTACAGCAGGCCGCGCGTCATGTGCAGGTACACGATGATGAAGAAGGCCGACGCGCCGGTCGAGTGCATATAGCGCACCAGCCAGCCCCATGGCACTTCGCGCATGATGTACTCGACCGAATTGAAGGCCAGCGCCGCATCGGGCTTGTAATGCATGGTCAGGAAGATACCGGTGACGATCTGCAGCACCAGTACCAGCATGGCCAGGGAACCGAAGATGTACCAGAAATTGAAGTTTTTCGGGGCGTAGTACTTGCCCCATTGATCGTTCCACAGTTTGGTCAGCGGAAAGCGGTCATCGATCCAGCCCACCGCTTTTTGCGCGGCCGGCGCATCGGCCGGGAATTTGGTTTCTTTGAAAGCAGCCATGATCAAGCCTCGCCTTTCTCGTCTTTACCAATCACCAGTTTGGTGTCGCTCAGATACATATGGCGCGGCACCTGCAAGTTGTCCGGCGCGGGCTTGTTCTTGAACACGCGGCCGGCCATATCGAAGGTCGAACCGTGGCAAGGGCACAGGAAGCCGCCTTCCCAATCGTCAGGCAGCGACGGTTGCGGGCCGGGGGTAAATTTCGAGGAAGGAGAGCAGCCGAGGTGGGTACAGATGCCGACGGCAACGAGAATTTCAGGCTTGATCGAGCGCCATTCGTTCATGCAGTATTCCGGCGTGAATTCGGCCGGATTGCGTTTGGAATCGGCATCGGCCACCTTGTCGTCGGTTTTCTTCAGCGACGCCACCATTTCCGGGGTGCGCTTGAGGATCCAGACCGGCTTGCCGCGCCATTCCACGGTGCGCATTTCGCCAGGCTGCAAGGTGGCGATATCTACTTCGACCGGCGCGCCGGCCGCTTTCGCTCGCTCCGATGGCTGGAAGGTGCTTACCAAGGCACCCGCGGTAGCCAACCCGACTACACTGCCCGCCGCGCACGTGGCGACGAGCAAGCCGCGGCGGCCCGAATCGACCTGCTTTTCGTTACTCATGCAAACCCCAATCAGTCAAAATGCGAATCTTTATTATGAATGGCAGCCGCGTAAAAATCCGTCGCCGAAGCGGTATTAGTGCTTGCCGCAACCCGTCTCTTTGTACGGTAAAGTGGCAACATCCCTGCGGAACTTCGGTCAATGGCGCAGCTTGTGCCATTTTCTTGTTAATCGCCACGAAGCGAAAAAAGCCACTACTGGCGACCGCAAATTATAAGTGAAGCAAACAGCGAATTAAAGAAAAACGTTGCTTGTACCATAATTTATATACTTTTGCAGAAAGAGGCTAGTTCTTTTGAACTAGATGCGTCCGCTTGTATCGGAATAGCCCTTGCACGCAGCGACAAGTTGGTGTCGTTGGCAATCGATAGTATGATCGGCATGTCTTTTATACACATCCGAAGGGAATATCCATGGCAATGATGCAGGAATTTAAAGAATTTGCAATGAAAGGCAATGTCATCGATCTGGCCGTGGGTGTCATTATCGGTGGCGCTTTCGGCAAGATTGTCGATTCATTGGTGAAAGACGTGATCATGCCGCCGATCGGGCGCATTTTTGGCGGCCTCGATTTTTCCAATTACTATTTCCCGCTCAATGGCCAGCCGACCAGCATGACGCTGGAACAGGCCAAGCAGGCTGGCGCCGTACTCGCTTACGGTAACTTCCTGACCATCCTGCTCAATTTCATTATCCTGGCGTTTATCATTTTCCAGATGGTTCGCCTGGTCAACAAGGCGCGCCGTGCGCATACGCCACCGCCGGCACCGGCTGCGGCGCCGATCACGCCGGAAGATATCCTGCTGCTGCGCGAGATCCGCGACTCGCTCAAGGGCGCGCCAAAAAACACTGATCTGGCACAATAAGTTGTTACGGCGTGGCGCCGGCTGACCTGGATAGAGTTTTATGCGACGATTTTGGCTGTTGTTTGCGCAGACAGTGACCATTGCCCTGGCACTATATTTTGTCTACGGCGCACTGCGTCCGGCCAGCCGGGTGCAGCAGCTCGGTTCGCCCGCCACGCCGATTCCGGTGGTGGAGACGGCCTCGAGCAGCCTGGCGCCTGGATCGTTTCGCGACGCGGCGGCGCGGGCCATGCCCGCCGTGGTCAATATCCTCACCACCCAGGCGCCCAAGCGCGGCGCCCATCCGCTGGCGCGCGACCCGTTCTTCAAGCGCTTCTTTGGCGAGCGCACCCCCGAGTTCGACAACGGCGGCGGCATGAAAAACAGCCTGGGCTCGGGCGTGATCGTCAGCCATGAAGGCTATGTGCTGACCAACAACCATGTGGTTGAAGGCGCCGATCAAATCGAGGTGGTACTGACGGACGGGCGCAAGGCGCCGGCCGAAGTGGTGGGCCTTGACCCGGAAACCGACCTGGCCGTGATCAAAATCAAGCTCGACAAGCTGCCCGTGATCGTGCTGGGCCAGTCCGAGCAGGCGCGTGTGGGCGATGCCGTGCTGGCGATTGGCAACCCGTTTGGCGTGGGCCAGACGGTGACCATGGGCATCATTTCTGCCTTGGGCCGCAACAACCTGCATATCAACAGCTTTGAAAACTTTATCCAGACCGATGCCGCGATCAACTTCGGCAACTCGGGTGGCGCGCTGGTCGATACGCGCGGCAACCTGATCGGCATCAATACGGCGATTTATTCGCAAAGCGGCGGCTCGGTCGGCATCGGCTTTGCCATTCCCGTTTCCACCACCAAGACAGTGATGGAGGCGATCATCAAGAACGGGCATGTGGTGCGCGGCTGGATCGGCGTGGAAACCCAGGATATCACCGAGGAACTGGCCGACAGCTTCGGCCTGCAGCGCACCAGCGGGGCGATTATCGCCGGCGTGGTGCGCAGCGGCCCGGCCGACAAGGCCGGCATCAAGCCGGGCGATATCCTGCTCAGCGTCGAAGGCAAGCCGGTGGGTGACACCACCGAAATGCTCAATCTGATTGCGCAACTGCCACCGGGCGAAAAAGCTAAAATGACGGTGCTGCGCAAGAACCGTGAAATGGCGCTTGAGGTGGCGGTGGGCAAGCGTCCCATCCCGAAAGACCTGTCCAAATAGTTGCGAATCGGAAGCTACACATGCATGTGCGTGATTTGACCCAATTTTTACGTGAACTGAGCGACAACAATAACCGTCCCTGGTTTGTGATGAACAAGCCGCGCTACGATATCCTGCGCGAAGAATTCCTGGCGCTGGTGACCAGCGTGATCGGCGAGCTGGGCAGGTTTGATCCGGCCGTCAAGTTCTGCAATCCGAAAAAAGCCATGTTCCGCATCAACCGCGACGTGCGCTTTGCGCATGACAAGCGGCCCTACAAAACCCGTTTTTCGGCCGCGATTGCACCGAACGACATGCGCCGCCCCAGCAAGGCCGGCGGTCCGACCTACTATCTGCAGATCGACGGCGAAGGCAACCTGCTGTTCGGTGCCGGCGAATACATGCCGCCACCGGGACGCCTGAAGGCGCTGCGCGAGCATATGGTCAACGATGCGCCAGGTTTTTCCAAAGTGCTCAAGAATAAGCGCCTGAAGGCGCGCTTCGGCACCATCCAGGATGAAGGCAAGCTGCAGCGCCCGCCGAAAGGTTTTGCCGCCGACGCCGAGCATATCGAATTTATCAAGCTGAAAAGCTTTTTTGTCTGGACCGAAGTGCCGCTGCCGCTGAACACCCCGGAAAAGCTGCTGCCGATGATCGCCGAAGGCCTGAAAGACGCGTACCCGCTGGTACAGTGGATGCGCGAGGCCAAAGAGCCAGAGGAAGAATCGCCAGAAGCGTAGGTCGGTAGGTCGCGTAGGTCGGATTAGGCCTCCGGCCGTAATCCGACAACACTGTTGGCGCTAATGTACACCACTGCGTGGTGCCGCAAACAGCCCTACCATCCCAAGGAGACCACCATGGCCCTACCCCACGCCAGCTCAGGCCAAGTCATCGACCTCAAGCCCACCGCCAGCGACGATCTGTCGCAGTTTTCCTCGATTGCGCTGGCCAAGACGGACGAACTGGAACTGATCCGCATGGTCATGCCCAAAGGCAAAACCATGCCCGAGCATCATGTACTGGGAGAAATTACCCTGCTGTGCCTGCAAGGGCAACTGGCCGTCGACGCGCATGGCGGCGTGCAGGTGCTGAGCGCAGGCCAGATGCTGTATCTGCACGGCGGCCAGGCTCATGCGCTCGAAGCGCGTGAAGATAGTGTGGTGCTGCTGACTATTTTAATGGCCAAGGCCGGCCGCTAGATCCGGTCGTGAACGTCAGGCCAGCCCGCTGGCCTCGTCGCGCGGATCGCGCGCCAGCAATTGTTGCACCATCGCCTGCGGCAAGTCGCCGTCGAACAGCACGCCGGCTACCGCATTGGTGATCGGCATGTCCACATTGATCGTGCGCGCCAGTTCGCGCACGGCGCGCGCGCAGGGCACGCCTTCGGCCACATGGCCCAGTTCGGCCACGATGGTGTCCAATGGCTTGCCTTGTGCCAGCCCCAGGCCGACCTTGCGGTTGCGCGACAGGTCGCCGGTGCAGGTCAGAATCAGGTCGCCCATGCCGGTCAGGCCCATGAAGGTGGCGGTCTGGCCGCCCAGCGCCAGGCCCAGGCGGGTAATTTCGGCCAGGCCACGGGTGATCAGCGCAGCGCGCGCGTTCAGTCCCAGGCCCAGGCCGTCGGCCACGCCGGTGGCAATCGCCAGGATGTTTTTCACCGCACCGCCCACTTCCACGCCCACCAGGTCTTCGCTGCCATACACGCGAATGGTGCCGCCGTGCAGGGCCGACACCACCTTGCTGCGCAATTGCGCGTCGCTGGAGGCAATGGTGAGCGCGCACGGCAGCGCACGCGCCACTTCCTGTGCAAACGAGGGGCCGGACAACGCGCCGCCAGGCACCCCTGCGCCCAGCTCTTGCTGCACGATCTGGTGCGGCAGCATGCCGCTGCCGTTTTCAAAACCCTTGCACAGCCAGACCAGATTGGGGATGGTCTTGTGTTTGAGTTGCTGCAGCAGCGGACGCAGGCCGGCTACCGGGCAGGCGGCGATCAGCAGCGCCTCATCGCCGGTGGCGTGCGCCACGGCGGCGTCGAAGTCGGCGCTGACGGCCAGCGAGGCCGGCAGCGCAAACCCGGGCAGGTAGCTGTTTTCGCGGCTGGCGGCCATGGCGGCCATGGCGTCGCTGTTGCGGCCCCATAACAGCACGTCATGGCGGGCCGACAGGGCCATCGCCACGGCGGTGCCCCAGGCGCCAGCGCCCAGGACGGTAATCTTGCGGCGCGTGGCGGCGCCAGTGGTCAATCCGGCGGATAAGTCGGCAGAAACTTGCATGTAACCTCTTGAAGCGGGGAAAAGCGTGGTCGATCAGCGGTGTTGTCGGATTACGCGGGGCTTGGCCCCGCTAATCCGACCTACAGGCCCCAGACTTCGCTGGTCTTGACGTAGCCGGTCTGGCCGTCCTTGTGGCGGACCTTGACCCAGCCCGATGTGGCCGGCTCGCTCAGTTCGAGCAGCACGCCTTTGTCGAGCAGCAGCACGGCGGACGAATTGTCGTCGGGGCTGGCGCGCACCTTCAGGTTGGCGGCGCGGGCTACCAGGCTGCGTTTGGGGCTCAGGCCCTTCGCTTCGGTCCAGGCCATTTCGCCGCTGGCGTCGCGTACCTTGACCCATTCACCATAGCTGAGCACGACTTCGAGCGGCATGCCGCGCGGCGCCACATATAATTTGCCGCCTTTGGGCGAGGGCGCGTCATACAGGATCACCGGGGCCGCGCCCACGGACTTGAAATCGACGGCATGGCTGGCAACACTGGCCAGCATCAGCACGGCGCCTGTCATCCAACGCAACTTGCTCGTAACCGGATTATTCAACATGATGTTTTTGAACCTTGATGAAGCACGGCGGCCAGGCCGCCGTGTCAGGCCAGCGCGAAAGCGCTGGCGGAGTCTTGCAAAAGCTTAGTGCGTTTCACCGGCTGCTGGTGCGGCAGCAGCGGCGTCGGCGATCGCTTGCAGACGTTGTTGGTAGAACACTTCGAAGTTGATCTCGGCCAGGTGCACTGGCGGGAAGCCGGCACGGGTGATCACGTCAGCGATGTTGGCGCGCAGGTAAGGGTAGATGATGTTCGGGCAGCCGATGCCCAGCAGCGGATCGAGTTGATCTTCCGGGATATTGCGTGCTTCGAAGATACCTGCTTGCTTGCCTTCAACCAGGAACGCGACTTTTTCGCCGACTTTGGCGGTCACGGTGATGGTCACGGTCGCTTCGAAGATGCCATCGGCCAACGGTGCGGCGCCCACGTCCAGCGCAACTTCGATTGCCGGTGCTTCCTGTTCCAGGAAAATGGCTGGGGAATTTGGTTGCTCCAGCGACATGTCTTTCAGGTAGACGCGTTGGATTTGGAATACGGGTTGCAGATTTTCGTCAGACATGGAACGCTTTCGTTGTAATGGACAAGAACGGCACACCGTTCAAATAAGGTACATGCAGTGTGAAAACAGCGCCGGATAGGCACGGTTTGCGGGGTGCGAGAGCAATTGTATCAAAACAATACTGCCTCAAACCAATTTCTCGACCCCGCTTTATATCAGGTTGCCGTGCCGTTTAACAAGGGGTCCAGCTTGCCGGCTTGATCGAGCGCATACAAGTCGTCGAAACCGCCCACATGGGTTTCGCCCACGTAAATCTGCGGCACGGTGCGCCGGCCGGTGCGTTCCATCATCTTGACGCGCTCGGCCGGGTCGAGGTCGACGCGGATCTTTTGCACGGTAACGCCCTTGCTTTCCAGCAGGCGCTCGGCGCGGATGCAGTACGGACACACAGCGGTGCTGTAGACGATGACTGGGACACTCATGATGTTCTCCTTGATAAGTGGTGGCGAAGCGCGCTGCTTATTTCGCCAGTGACAGGGTTTTCAGTGGCAAGCCTTGCTTGTTCCACTCGTCAATACCGCCTTCCAGGCTCGTCGCTTCCGTGTAGCCTGCTTTGGTCAGCAGTGCCACGGCCGAAGCGGAACGCGATCCTTTCTGGCAAACCACTACAATGGTGCGCGTTTTGAATTTTTCCAGCTCTGTCATGCGTTTTGACAGCTCTGCCAGCGGAATATTTTTTGCGTCAGGCAGGTGACCAGTTGCAAATTCTTCAGGGTTGCGTACGTCAACAATGATGGTTTTACCACGATTGATCAACTGCGTTACTTCCAGCACCGTGGCGCGCTTGCCGCGCATCGACAGCATGGGCCACAGCAGGGCGCCGCCGGAAATAAGGACGATGGCAATCAGAAAAATATGGTCAATAAAGAATTTCACAAAGAGTCCAATGGTTTAAGGTGATGCGCGCATTATAAAATAGAAGCTTGACGAGGTCTTTTTACGTTTTGCTTTTTTGATTTGAACCCGAGAGAAGATAGAACTATGTATAAAATCGTTTTCATGCGTCACGGCGAGTCCACCTGGAACCTCGATAACCGCTTCACCGGCTGGACCGACGTCGATCTGACGGAAAAGGGCATCAACGAAGCCAAGGCCGCTGGCCAGATCCTGAAGCAGGAAGGCTATACCTTCGACGTGGCCTATACCTCGGTACTGAAACGCGCGATCCGCACGCTGTGGCTGGCGCTGGACGAAATGGATGCGATGTATCTGCCGGTCAAGAACGACTGGCGCCTGAACGAGCGCCACTACGGCGCCCTGCAAGGCCTGGACAAGGGCGAGACGGCCGCCAAGTATGGCGACGAGCAGGTGCTGGTATGGCGTCGCAGCTACGATACGCCGCCGCCGGCACTGGAAGAAAGCGACGACCGCGCCTCGTTCAACGACCCGCGCTACGCCGGCCTGCCGAAAGCGTCGATTCCGCTGACCGAATGCCTGAAAGACACCGTGGCGCGCGTGATGCCGGCCTGGGATGAAGAAATCGCCCCGGCCATCCGCGCTGGCAAAAAAATCATTATCTCGGCCCACGGCAACAGCCTGCGTGCGCTGATCAAGATGCTTGACGGCATCAGCGACAGCGATATCGTCGGCCTGAACATTCCCAACGGCCAGCCGCTGGTGTATGAACTCGATGCCGACCTGAAACCGATCCGCCATTACTACCTGGGCGACCCGGCAGCGATTGCCGCGGCCCAGGCTGCCGTAGCGAACCAAGGGAAGGCCAAGTAACTTTGCAGTCTTTCTTCCGCGGCACAGTCTTCGCCCCCTTTGCTGATCGTTCCCTGCCGGCCTGGCGCGCCGGTGCTATCCACGCTGCCACAGTGCTATGCCTGGCGCTGTTGCTGCCAAGCATGGCGCATGGCGCCAGGATGACCGAACGCAGCAAGCAAAAGCTGGCCGCGGAAGCGCAGCGCGCTGGCCTGCAGCAAAAGCTGACCGCGCTCAAGCGCGATATCAGCGCCACCGAAAGCGCCAGGGAGGACGCGGCCGATACCTTGGCCGAGTCCGAAGAAGCCATTTCCAACGCCAACCGCGCCTTGCGTGACCTGGCGCAGGAACAGAGCGATACCAATGCCAAGCTTCAAGCGCTTGGGCAGGAACACCGGCAGCTGACGGCGACGGTGGAAAAACAAAAGAAACAATTATCCAAATTGCTGCGCGAACAATATGTTGCAGGCAATGAGGACCGCATGAAATTGCTGCTTTCGGGCGACAATCCGAACCGCATCAACCGCGACCTGCAACTGATGGCCTATGTGTCGCAGGCGCAGGCCAAACTGCTCGACTCCTTGCGCGCCAATCTGGCGGCAGTGGAAAAAAACCAGGCTGACGAGCAGAACGCCAAGGACGAGCTGGAAGAAATCGCCCAGGAAGAGCGCGACCAGAAAGCCCTGCTGGTGCAGGAAAAGGCGCGCCGCGCCACCTTGCTGGCCAATTTGTCGCAGCGCCTGGTGGCGCAGCGCAAGGAAGCGGGCAATGTCGAGCGCGATGAACAGCGCATGGGCAGCCTGGTCGACAAGCTGGGCAAGCTGATTGCCGAACAGGCCGCTGCCGCAGCGGCCGAGAAAAAGCGCCAGGAACTGCTGGCCGCGCAGCGCGCCGCTGCCAAGGCTGCCGCCGAGGCCAAGCTGGCGGCGGAAAAACGCGAGCGCCTGGCTGCAGCCCAGGCGGCTGTGCGCGCGCGCGCCGAAGCGAAAGCGCGCGCCGAGCGTGAGCGCATCGCCAGGGAGCAACAGGATCAGTCGGGCAGGATCAAGCCGCAAACCCCGGCGCCCGCACCGGCGCCGACGCCTGTGCCAGCGCCGCCGGTCAAGCTCGATCCGATCGACGCCGATGAACCGCCGCAAATCGCCAAGGTCGAGCCGAAGCCCGAACCCAAGCCCGAGCCTAAGCCCGAGCCGGCACCGGCTCGTCCTGTGTTGGGTCCGGCCGCGCCCGACGGCGCCTTTGCCAGCCTGAAAGGCCAGCTGCGCGCGCCGGTGTCGGGCCGCATTGCGGCCAAGTTCGGCAGCAAGCGCGGCGATGGTCCCACCTGGAAAGGCGTCTTTATCCGTACCGGCGAAGGCAGCGAAGTGCATGCCGTGGCAACGGGGCGGGTGGTGTTTGCCAACTGGATGCGCGGTTTCGGCAACCTGATCATTGTCGACCATGGCGGACAGTACATGAGTATTTACGGCAATAACGAGTCCTTGCTCAAGCGCGTGGGTGACAGCGTCAAGGCCGGCGACGCCATCGCCAGCGCCGGCAACAGCGGCGGCAATGAAGAATCAGGACTATACTTTGAGCTGCGTTACCAGGGCCGCGCCTTCGATCCCGTCGGCTGGGTCCGGTTTTAAGCGCCAACGGCAGTACTGATTGCAAGGTGGACGGAGATACATGGGCATCAAGGTAAAAAATATCGGCCTGATCGGTCTGGGCATGCTCGCTGGCGTCGCCGCCACCATGCAGTTTCCGGCCTTGGCGCAACGCGCCGCCGCGCCGCTGCCGCTGGACGAACTGCGCCAGCTGGCCGATGTGTTCGGCCTGATCAAGACCGATTATGTGGAAAAAGTGGAAGACAAGAAGTTGCTGACGGAAGCCATTTCCGGCATGGTCGCTTCGCTTGATCCGCACTCGGTGTATCTCGACAAGAATGCCTTCAAGGACATGCGCGACAGCGTGCAGGGCAAGTTTGTCGGCATCGGCATCGAAGTAAGCATGGAAGACGGCTACGTCAAGGTGGTCTCGCCGATCGAGGACAGCCCGGCTACCCGCGCCGGTATCCTGGCCGGCGACCTGATCACGCGGCTCGACAATGTACCGCTGAAGGGCTTGCAGCTCGATGAAGTGATCAAGAAAATGCGCGGCCAGCCGAACAGCAAGCTGGTGCTGACCATCTCACGCAAGGGCGAAGCCCAGCCGCTGGTGTTTCCCATCGTGCGCGAGGAAATCCGCGTGCAGAGCGTCAAGGCAAAAATGGTGGCGCCCGGCTATGGCTGGCTGCGCATCGCGCAGTTCCAGGAGCCGACGCTGGGTGACATGGTCAAGAAAATCAACGGCCTGTACGCACAGGATCCCAAGCTCAAAGGCCTGGTGCTCGACTTGCGCAACGACCCGGGCGGCGTGCTGCCGGGCGCCATCGGCGTCTCGGCGGCTTTTCTGCCCGGCAATTCGGTGATCGTCTCGACGCGTGGCCAGTTGCCCGAATCGCAGCAGGTGTTCTATGGCCGCCGCGAATTTTACGCCGCACCTGGCAGCAAGGCCGATCCGCTGGCCAGGCTGCCGGCTGCATTGAAAACCGTGCCGCTGGTGGTGCTGGTCAATACCGGTTCGGCCTCGGCGGCCGAGATTGTCGCCGGTGCGCTGCAGGACTACGGGCGCGCCACCGTGATCGGTACGCAGACCTTTGGCAAGGGTTCGGTACAGACCCTGCGCCAGCTGACGGCCGATACCGCCATCAAGCTCACCACCGCACGCTATTACACGCCCAAGGGCCGCGCCATCCAGGCGCGCGGCATTACGCCCGATCTGCTGGTCGATGAAACGCTTGAGGGCGACGGCTGGAATACCCTGCGCGTGCGCGAGGCCGACCTGGACAAGCACCTGAGCAGCGACGATGGCAAGCCCGAGGCAACCAGGCCGACCATGGGTGAAGTGCACGACCAGCTGGAACAGGAAAAGCGCCTGATCGCCGATGCCAAAACGCGCAAGCGGCTCGAATACGGTGCCCAGGACGACTTCCAGCTGCAGCAGGCGCTCAATCATTTCAAGGGCTTGCCGGTGAAGCTGGCAAAGGTGGACAACAAGGCGGAAAAAATCGTCGACAAGCCGGAAATCGCGTCAGATATCAAGGCCGAAGATAAAAAGGCGCCGGTCAGCCAGCCATGAACGATCAGCAGCTGCTGCGCTACTCGCGCCATATCCTGCTTGACCAGATCGGCATCGAAGGCCAGCAGGCGCTGCTCGACGCGCATGCGCTGGTCATCGGCGCCGGCGGCCTCGGCGCGCCGGCCGCCATGTACCTTGCCGCCAGCGGCGTGGGCAAGCTCACGCTGGTCGATGACGATACGGTCGACCTGACCAATCTGCAGCGCCAGATCATCCACGGCACGGCCAGCGTGGGCCAGCCCAAGGTGCAGTCGGCGCGCGCGCAGCTGCAATCGATCAACCCGGAAATTGAGGTGGTGGCCCTGCAGGAGCGCGCCGGCGATGCGCGCCTGCGCGAACTGGTGGCCGGCGCCACGGTGGTGCTCGACTGCACCGACAATTTTGCCACCCGCCATGCGATCAACCGCGCCTGCGTGGCGCAGAAGGTGCCGCTGGTGTCGGGCGCGGTAATCCGTTTCGACGGCCAGGTCAGCGTGTTCGATCCGCGCTCGGGCCAGCAGCCGTGCTACTCGTGCCTGTTCCCGCAGGACCAGCAGTTTGCCGACGAAGCCTGTTCCACCATGGGCGTGCTGGCGCCGCTGGTGGGCGTGGTGGGCGCCATGCAGGCGGCCGAGGCGCTCAAGCTGATCATGGGCATCGGCACCTCGCTGGCCGGCCGGCTGCTGCTGTTAGATGGCCTGCACATGGAATGGAACAGCATGCGCGTGCAGCGCGATGCGGCTTGCCCGGTCTGTGGTGCCGGCGCCTTGTCGGCTTGAACACAAGCAGGTAAATTTTCTTAAATTTCCTCTATATGACAGGCTTTGTCATATTTCGGCTTTATACTCTGCATTCCACGGACCTCATTCTTCATTCTTATGCAAAACGCAGCAAAACGTTCGCTTCGCCAGCGCGGCTTTACCCTGATTGAAATCATGGTGGTGGTGGTGATCATGGGTATTCTCGCTTCGCTGGTGGTGCCCAAGCTGATCGCCCGCACCGGTGAATCGAAAGTGGCGGCCGCCAAGGTCGATATCGCCACCGTAATGCAGGCCCTGAAACTGTACCGCCTCGACAACCAGCGCTACCCGACCACCGAACAAGGCTTGCGCGCACTGGTGGAAAAACCGACTGCCGGCCCGGCCGCCAATGGCTGGAAAGCGGGCGGCTACCTGGAAAAAATGCCGAAAGACCCATGGGGCAATCCTTACCAATACCTGTCGCCTGGCCTGAAAGGCGAAGTCGATATCATCTCGCTGGGCGCCGACGGCCAGCCTGGCGGTAGCGGCGACGACGCCGATATCGGTTCCTGGGACCAGTAAGTTTTTCCGGCCTGCCTGCCATGAGCACCCGATGCCAGCCGCGTCATCGTCATCAGCGCGGCTTTACGCTGATCGAGCTGCTGGTGGTGATGGTCATTATCGGCGTCACCCTGGGGATCGTGTCGCTCAATGCGATGCCCAACGGGCAGCAGGCGCTGCAAAAAGAAGCCGAGCGCATTGCGCTGCTGCTGCAGCTGGCGCGCGACGAGGCCATCGTGCGCAGCCGGCAGGTGGCGTTTGAAGCCGATGAAAATCAATACCGTTTCCTGGTGCTCAATGAAAAGCTGTGGCAGCCTGTGACGCAGGACGATTTGCTGCGCGAGCGGGCCTTTGCCAATACGCCGATGCTGCTCAGCGTGCAGCCGTCGACCAGCGTGGCACAACCGCTGCGCATCGTGTTCGGCCGCGAGCCGGTCGACAAGCCCTTCGTGCTGACGCTGGCCAGCGGCGAGCGCAGCGTGGCCATCCGCGCCGACGGCATCGGTCATTTCACGGTCGAACAATGATGGCCTTTTCTTTCCTGCTCCGCCGCCAACGCCGGCAGTCCGGTTTCACCCTGCTCGAAGTGCTGGTGGCGCTGGTGATCGTCGGCACGGCGCTGGGCGCCTCGCTACGCGCAGTAGGCAGCCTGACGCAAAACAGCGACGGCCTGCGCAGCGCCATGATGGCCACCTGGTCGGCTGAAAACCACCTGGTGCGCCTGCGTCTGCAAAAAAGCTTCCCGCAGACCGGCAAGCGTACCGTCGACTGTCCGCAGGGCGATTTGAAACTGATCTGCGAGGAAGAGGTGGTCGCCACGCCGAATCCCCGTATGCGCCAGGTGCGCGTCAATGTGTATGACGCGCAGTACCCGGCCCGGCGCATCGTGCGCCTGGTCCTGCTGGCGTTCAACGACTGATGGCGCGCCGCCTGCCGTCCCGCGCGCGGGGCTTTACCCTGATCGAGCTGCTGATCGCCATCTTTATCCTGGCGATGGTGGCGGTGCTGGGCTGGCGCGGTCTCGACAGCATTATGCGTTCGCGCGAAGTGCTGACCGCCCAGCTGGCGCAGGCGCGCGGCATGCAGCTGGCGTTTGCGCAGATGCAGAGCGACTGCGATCACCTGGCCGGCGCCGGTGCGGGCAGCACGCTGCTCAATGGCCGCAGCAACCTGCAGGCGGAAAATGACCGTTTGATGCTGGTGCGCCTGGCCGCGTCCGAGCAGGAGCCGCAGCTGCTGCAAGTGGTCACTTACCGACTGGTCGCTGGTGTGCTGATGCGGCGCGAGTCGAGCGGCACGCGTGACCTGGCAGTGCTCGACACGCTGTGGCAGGCTGCCCGCAATGACGCCGGCAACGGCAGTGCCGAAGTGGTGCTGATGCAGGGCGTGGCCAGCATGGCTATGCGCGGCCAGCGCGCGCTGAGCGCCAATGCCGCGCCGGAGTGGATCACGCTGGGCACCGGCAGCAAGACCGATGACCTGGCCGGGCTGGAAGTGAGCCTGCAGATGCCGGGCCAGGCGGCCAGCCTGAGCAAAGTATTTTTGCTGGGGCCGGGATGAAGCCGTTCATGCTCCCGCAACGCCAGCGCGGCGTGGCCATTATCACGGCGCTGCTGCTGACCGCATTGGCCATCACGGTGGTGGCCAGCCTGTTCTGGCAGCAGCAGGTGCAGGTGCGTTCGATGGAAAACCAGCGCCTGCGCCTGCAAACACAATGGGCCATGCGTGGCATGGTCGACTTTGCGCGCTTCTGGTTGCGCCAGGATAATCCTGCGCTGACTGCGGTCGATGGAGTCTGGGCTACGCCGATCGAAGAGGCGCGCCTCGATGATTACGTGGACCGCGAGCGCGTTGATACCGAAAAATTCGATGCCACCGTCTCGGGCCGCGCGCTCGATGCGCAGGGGCGGTTCAATATTACCAACCTGGTCGACATGACCGGTGCGCCCAACCCGGGCCAGTTGCAGGCCTACCAGCGCTTGCTGTCCAACTTGCAACTCGATAGCGGCCTGGCGCGGGCCACCGCCGATGCAGTCGTGCGTGCGCGCCCGAAACCGCGCAGCACGGACAAGGGCAGTGACGGCAAGACTGCCACGGTTGCGGCAGGCAGCAGCGGCAGCAGCGAGCCGGTTGCTTTCATGCAAATCGAAGATTTGATGGCAATACCGGGCTATACGCCGCAAATCATCGAAAAGCTGCGCGATTTCGTGATCGTGCTGCCGGAGATGACGGCGGTCAATGTCAATACCGCCTCGGCCGAGGTACTCGCTGCCATTACCGACATGTCCGTTTCCGAGGCCAGCGCGCTCACGCTGAGCAATCCGCGTAAAAAGTTTGTCGATCTGGACAACTTCAAGAATAATATTAATGGAAAGAAAGTGATTGGTGGCGTGGAGGCCGATGTCAAGAGCCGCTACTTCCTGACCGTGATCCGGGTACGGCTGGACCGCGCCGCCCTCGACGCGCAGGCGCTGATCAATCGAAAAACGGATCCTCAGCGCACCACCAGCCTGGTCTGGTTGCGGGAAAACTAACACCTGAAAGCGAATCCTTTGACAACTTTGTATATCCGGCACCCGGCCAAGGCGTCTACCGACAGTGCCGCCACCTGCGCCTTTATGCTGGCCGGCGATGGCGGCCAACTGCAGCAGCAGGGCAGTGCGGCGCTGGGCAGCCTGGGCCAGCTGATCGCTGGCGCGAAGCAGGTGGTGCTGCTGCTGGCGGCGTCCGATGTGACGCTGCTGCGCCTGAAAACGCCGCCGCTGGCCGGCGCCCGCCTGCGCGCGGCGCTGCCGGGACTGGTGGAAGAACATATCCTGGGTGATGTGCAGGACTGCCTGCTGGCGGCCGGCGCGCCGGACGCCGCTGGCCTGCGCACGGTGGCCGTGGCGCAGCGCGCCTGGATCGAAGTACTGACCCGTGCGCTGCTGGCACAGAGCGCGCGCAAGATTACGCTGCTGCCGTCGCAACTGTGTTTGCCGCTGCCGCCCGGCGGCGTGGTCGCCGCGCTGCAACCCGGCGCGCAGGGCATCGAACTGGCGCTGCGCCAGGCGCCGCAGGAAGGCATGGGGCTGGTGCTGCCGTTTGATCCGCAGCAGGCCTTGCTGACGGCGCGCGCGCTGGCTGGCGACGTGCCGCTGGCGCTGTATGTGGGCGCCGACGAGCTGGCGCAATACCAGGCGCTGGCGCAGCAGGCTGCCGGCGTGACGGTGGAGCTTGATCATTGGGCGCACTGGATCGCCGGCGCCAAAAGCGCCAATCTGGATCTGGCCCCAGCGCTGGGCGCGGCCGGCGGCGCGGCGCGCGACTGGCGCCGCTGGCGCTGGCCGCTGCGCCTGGCCGCGCTGGTGGTACTGGTCAATCTGGTGGGCATCAATCTGGAATGGTCGCGCCTGAAGCGCGAAGCGGCGACCGTGAAAACCTCGATGCAGCAGACCTTCAAGGCCGCGTATCCGCACGAAGCGCCGGTGTACGGCCTGGAAGCCGAACAGATGCGGCGCAATATCGCCGCCGCCCGCCTGCAGGGCGGCCAGGCCAGCATGGATGACTTTACCAGCATGAGTGCGGCGCTCGGCGAAGCGCTGGGCGGCCTGGCCGGGCGCGGCGTGGTGGCCTCGCTCGAATACCGCGAGCGCAGCCTGATCGTGCGCTTGAAGCCCGACATGGTCAACGCCAGTGCACAGGCGCAGGTGCGCGATGGTCTGGCCGCGCGCAAATTGACACTGAACGAAACTGAACCGGGCGTGTGGAAGATCAGCGCCGCCACGGGAGCCAAAGCATGAGTGCAGCATTGAACAAGGGACGCGCGCTGGTGGCAGCGCGCCGGCAGGCGCTGCAGGCTTTCTGGGCCGAACGCACGGCGCAGGAGCGCAAGCTGCTGACCATCGGCGGCGTGGTGGCCGGCCTGGCGCTGATGTATGCGGTGTTTTTCGAGCCGGCCTGGAATGGCCGCATCGAACTGCAAAAGAGCCTGCCGGAATTGCGCCAGCAGGCAGCCCAGTTGCAGGCGCTGGCGCGTGAAGCGGGCGAATTGTCGCGCCAGACGCCGGTGCAGGTCGCACCGATGAGCCGTGACAGTGTCGACGCGTCGCTGAAAGCGCGCGGCCTGTCGGCGCAGTCGCTGTCGATGACGGGCGAATACGCGCGCGTACAGCTGAACGGTGCGCCGTTTGCCAACGTGATGCTGTGGCTCGACGGCTTGCGCCGCGAAGGGCGCATCGCGGTGCAGGAAGCGAAGATCACCGCGCAAAGCAAGGCCGGGCTGGTGGACGCCACGCTGACGCTGCATCAGAGCCCGGGCGTCACCCAATGAAGCGTTTCCTGCTCTGGCTGCTGGCCATCGTGGTCAGCATGACGCTCACGCTGCTGGTGTTTTTCCCGGCTGGCTGGGTGGCCGGCATCGTGGAAAAGCAGACTGGCGGGCGCCTGACTTTAGGCGATGCGCAAGGCACGCTATGGCGCGGCTCGGCCTTTATCGGCGGCGCGGCCAGCGCCAATGGCGCCGTCACGCCGCTGCTGCCGGGGCGCTTCAGCTGGCGTATTTCGCCATCGGTGCTGTGGGGTTCGGTCGATGTGGAATTGCAGAACCAGGAAGCGCTGTCGCAGCCGGTCAACCTGCGCGGCTCCTGGTCGCGCTGGCAGGTCAGCCCGGCTGCACTGCTGCTGCCGGCCGATGGCCTCGGTGGCCTGGGCGCGCCCTTGAATACCGTGGCGCCGACCGGCACCATGCGCCTGTCATGGAGCACGCTGGAACTGGCGCTCGACAAGCAGCAGTTCTCGGCCAACGGCCGCACCACCTTGCAGATGACCGACATGGCTTCGCGCCTGTCGTCACTGCGCCCGCTGGGCAGTTATGAACTTGATTTCGATTGGCAGGGACAGCAGGCAGGCTTGACGCTGCGGTCCCTGAAAGGACCGCTGCTGCTTGATGGCAGCGGCAGCCTGAACCAGGGCCGCATGCAGTTTTCCGGCCAGGCCCAGGCCGCAGCAGGATATGACGAGAGCTTGGCGAGTTTGCTGAATTTGCTTGGTCAGCGCCGTAGCAATAGCGAGAAAAACATCATCGCCCTAGAGTTTAGACAATGAAAAAATCATCCGTGAGCCAAAACAAATCCACCTTTTCGCTGCGCCGCCTGTCGGCTGCCGCCCTGCTGTGCTGTTCCGTGGCCGGCATGCCGGCGCCCGTCTGGGCTGCGCCCGGCGATGAAGCGGCCCTCAACTTTGTTGGCGCCGATATCGAATCGGTAATCAAGGCCGTTGGCCACTATACCAACATCAATTTCGTGATCGACCCGCGCGTCAAGGGCACCATCACGCTGGTGTCGGAAAAGTCGATCAGCAAGACCCAGGCCTTTGCGCTGCTCGCCTCCGCACTGCGCCTGCAGGGCTATGCGGTGGTGTCGGGCGACGGCTACGCCAAGGTGGTGCCGGAAGCGGACGCCAAGCTGCAGTCGGTGCCGACCCAGATCGGCAACAACGCCAGCCAGGTCAAGGGCGACCAGATCGCCAGCCAGGTGTTTTACCTGAACTACGAATCGTCGGCCAATATGCTGGCAGTACTGCGCCCGCTGATCTCGCCCAATAACACCATCAACGCCAATCCGGGCAACAACTCGCTGGTGATCACCGACTACGCCGACAACCTCAAGCGCCTGGCCAAGATTATCGCCGCCATGGACGTGCCGGCGTCGACCGACCTGGACGTCATTCCGGTGCGCTATGCGATTGCCTCGGATCTGGCGGCAATGATCAACAAGCTGATGGAAACCGGTGGCGGTGCTGCCGGCGCCGGTGGCGACGCCGGCAAGGTATCGGTGCTGGCCGATCCGCGTACCAATTCGCTGGTGCTGCGCGCGCCGTCGGCGGCGCGCGCCAACCTGGCCAAGTCGCTGATCGCCAAGCTGGACCAGCCGACTTCGCAGATGGGCAATGTGCACGTGGTGTACCTGAAAAACGCCGACGCCACCAAGCTGGCGCAGACGCTGCGCGCGGTGGTCACGTCGGACGGCACGGCCGCTTCGCCGCAGCAGAACGCCACCACCAATGTCAGCTCGCAGGGCATGAATGGCCAGAGCAACTCGGGCGGCTTGAACAGCAACAGCATGGGCAACTCGCAAAACGGCGGCAGCGGCGGCGCTTCGCTCAACAACGCGCCGCAGCAACTGTCCGCTGGCGGCGCGGCCGGCTTTATCCAGGCCGACGCATCGACCAATACCCTGATCCTGACCTGCAACGAGGCGGTGTACCGCAACCTGCGCGCCGTGATCGACCAGCTCGATGTGCGCCGCGCCCAGGTCTATATTGAAGCGCTGATCGTTGAAGTCACGTCGGCCAAGGCGTCCGAATTCGGCGTGCAGTGGGCCGGCCTCTCCGGCGACAGCACCAGCAGTTACCGCGTCGGTGCGCTGCAGTCGTTTGCCAGCGGCAGCAGCAACAATATCGCCGCGCTGGCCACCGGCAAGGGCGCCGTGCTGCCGACCGGCGGCCTGACGCTGGGCATTTTCCGCCAGATCAATGGCGCGCTGGGCCTGGGCGCGGTAGCGCATGCGCTCGAGTCCGATGGCAATGCCAATATCCTGTCGACGCCGAACCTGATCACGCTCGATAACGAACTGGCCACCATGCAGGTCGGCCAGAACGTGCCGATCCTGACCGGCCAGTACACCAGCACGGCCGGCACCAATACCAACCCGTTCCAGACCATTGACCGCAAGGACGTCGGCCTGACGCTGAAAGTGCGCCCGCAGATTTCCGAAGGCGGCACCATCAAGCTGGCGATCTACCACGAGACCTCGAGCGTGGATAAATCGACCACCACGGCGGTCAGCGGCATTACCATCAACAACCGCGTGATTGAAAACAATGTCCTGGCCGACGATGGCCAGATCATCGTGTTGGGTGGCCTGATCGAGGACAGCACCGGCGACAATGCCGAAAAAGTGCGCGGCCTGGGCGACATTCCGGTGCTGGGCAATCTGTTCAAGTACCAGACGCGCGAGCGCAAGAAAACCAATCTGATGATCTTCCTGCGCCCGGTTATCGTGCGCAGCAAGGAGCAAAGCATGAGCCTGGCGACCGACCGCTACGACTATATGCGTGCCACCGAAGCGGCCGCCGTGCCGGCTTCGGGCAACCTGATGCTCAAGGACCTGGGCACGCCGGTCTTGCCGGCGCTGCAGGATGGCCAGCCGGTCGGCGGCAGCATGGTGACGCGTCCGGTACCGCCGGCGCCCAAGCCGCCAGCCGGCGCGCCGGCCAACGCCGCCACGCCGGTGCAAACCCAGCAGCCGCAGAACTGATCGGCCGTCATGAGTAATCTTTTACCTTACGCTTATGCGCGCGACTTTGCCATCCTGGCGCGCGCCGGCGCGCAGGACAGCGCCGCCGTCGAAGTGCTGGTGGCCGTGTCGACCGCGCCAGCGGCGATTGCCGAAGTGTCGCGCCGTTTCGGCCAGATTCAGCTGAAGGTGCTGCCGCGCGAAGACCTCGACGCGGCCATTGCCGGCGCCTACGCTGGCGGTGGCGGCGATGCGTCGCAGATGGCCGATGAATTCGACGCTGACCTCGACCTGACCAAGCTGTTGCAGGATGTGCCGGCCATCGAGGACCTGCTTGAATCGTCGGACGATGCGCCGGTGATCCGCATGATCAATGCGCTGCTGACGCAGGCGCTGCGCGAAGGCGCTTCCGATATCCATATCGAGCCGTTCGAGCAGACTTCGGTGGTGCGCTTTCGCATCGACGGCAGCCTGCGCGATGTGGTGCGGCCGAGAAAAGCCATCCACGGCTCGCTGATCTCGCGTATCAAGATCATGGCGCAGCTCGATATTGCCGAAAAACGCCTGCCGCAAGATGGCCGCATCACCCTGCGCGTCGGTGGCAAGCCGGTCGATGTACGCGTCTCGACGCTGCCGACCGGCCATGGCGAGCGCGCCGTACTGCGTCTGCTCGACAAGGAAGCCGGCCGCCTCGACCTGCAGCACCTGGGCATGAGCGGCAATATGCTCGGTGAGTTCGACGGCCTGCTGACGCAGCCGCACGGCATCGTGCTGGTCACCGGGCCGACCGGTTCGGGCAAGACCACCACGCTGTATGCGGCGCTGTCGATGCTCAACGCCACCACCACCAATATCCTGACGGTGGAAGACCCGATCGAATATGACCTGGCCGGCGTTGGCCAGACCCAGGTCAACTCGCGCATCGACATGACCTTTGCCAAGGCCCTGCGCGCGATCCTGCGCCAGGACCCGGACGTGATCATGATCGGCGAGATCCGCGACCTGGAAACGGCGCAGATCGCGGTGCAGGCCTCGCTGACCGGTCACCTGGTGCTGGCCACGCTGCATACCAACGACGCTTCGGCGGCCGTGACGCGGCTGCTCGACATGGGGATCGAACCGTTCCTGCTGTCGTCGTCGCTGTTGGGCGTCCTGGCGCAGCGGCTGGTGCGCAAGCTGTGCGGCGCGTGCAAGACGTTTGACGCGCAAAGCGGCTACTGGCAGGCGGTCGGCTGCGAGCAGTGCGGCCATACCGGCTACCAGGGCCGCGTCGGCGTGTATGAACTGCTGCGCACCACCGAGCAGATTCGCGCGCAGATCCATAACCGGGCGTCCGAAGCCGAAGTGCGCGCTGCCGCGCTGCAGGATGGCATGACCGGCATGCGCGAAGACGGCGAACGCTGGCTGCGCGACGGCACCACCACGCAGGCCGAGCTGCTGCGCGTGACGAAAGACTAAGGTTACCCATGCCCGCATTCCGTTATGAAGCTGTCGATGCCGTCGGCGCCACCCGCAAGGGCGTGCTCAATGCCGACAGTGCGCGCGCGGCGCGTGCCGAGCTGCGCGTGCAAGGCCTGGTGCCGCTGGCGGTCGACCTGATCGCCGCCCAGGTCGATGCTGCCGGCGTGACGCGCCGGCGCGGCTTTGGCGAGCGCCTGTCAACCACCGAGCTGGCCTTGTTTACGCGCCAGCTAGCCAGCCTGCTCGAAGCGGGGCTGCCGCTGGAACAGGCTTTTTCCGCGCTGTTGGAACAGGCCGAGCGGCCATACTTGCGCGACCTGATTGCCTCGATCCGCTCCGAAGTCATTGGCGGCGCGGCGTTTTCCGACGTGCTGTCGCGCCATCCGCGCGACTTTGCCGAGATTTACCGCGCGCTGGTGGCCTCGGGCGAGCAGATCGGCCACCTGTCGCGCGTGCTGTCGCGCCTGGCCGACTATATCGAGCGGCGCAATGCGCTGGTGCAGAAGGTCAAGCTGGCCTTTACCTACCCGGCCATCGTGACGCTGGTGGCGTTTTCCATCGTGATCTTCCTGCTGACTTACGTGGTGCCGCAGATCGTGTCGGTGTTTGCCAATACCAAGCAGAAGCTGCCGGTACTGACGGTGATGATGCTGGCGTTGTCGGACTTCGTGCGCAACTACGGCATGATCGTCGGCGTGGCGCTGGTAGGCGCGTGGGTGGCCTGGCGGCGCGCACTGCAGCAGCCGGCCCTGAAACGGCGCTGGCATACCTGGCTGCTGACGGCGCCCTTGTACGGCAAGTTCGAACGCAGCCTCAATACCTCGCGCTTTGCCAGCACGCTGGCCATTACCACCGGCTCGGGCGTGCCGATCCTGCGCGCACTCGACACCAGCCGCGATACGTTGACCAATGTCGCCATGCAGGAGCTGGTGCAGGAGGCCAGTGGCGCCGTGCGCGAGGGTGTCAGCCTGGCGCGCGCGCTGTCGGCGCAAAAGCATTTCCCGCCGATGTTGATCCACATGATACGCGCCGGTGAAATCACCGGCGAGCTGCCGGCCATGCTCGAACGCGCTGCCAGCGCCCAGGAGCAGGACCTGGAGCGGCGCACGCTGACCATTGCCGGCCTGCTCGAGCCGGTGCTGATCCTGGCGATGGGCGTGGTGGTGCTGCTGATCGTGCTGGCCGTGCTGATGCCGATTATCGAGATCAACCAGCTGGTGCGTTAATCTAGAATTGAAAGAAACCATGAAGCGTTTGCCGCAATTTACAAGCCTGGTCGCCGTCGTGGCGCTGTCCGTCTCGCTGGCCTACTGGGCCATGCAGCTGTTCAAGGCGCCGCAAAGGCCGATCAATCCGCCGCCGGTGCCGGTCGTGCAGGACGCCAGCGTGGAGGCCGGCGCTGCGCTGTTCGGCGGCCAGGTCAGCGTGGCCGCCGCCGCCAGCAATTACCAGTTGAAGGGCGTGGTGGCCGCTGCCAACGGCCGCGGCAGCGTGGCCATTATCTCGACCGATGGCAAGCCGTCGGTGGCCTTGCCGGCCGGCGCCGAAGTGGCGCCTGGCGTGACGGTGCGCGAAGTGCAGCCGCGCTTTGTGCTGCTGCAGGAAGGCGGCGTGACCAAGCGCATCGAACTGGTCGCCGACGACAAGGCGCTGGCGCTGCCGGCGGCCATGCCGGTGGTGGTTCCGGCTCCGGCTCCTGCGCCTTCGCTGGTGCCGCCGCCGATGCCGATAGAGAACCAGCAGGCGCCTGTCACGACCGCGCCAGCCGCAGCGGTGACTGCCATGCCGGCGCCAGTCACCCGCTGATCCGCATTTCCATCCCATCTTGCATGCGCAGTGGCGACACTGCGCCAGGAGTATTCCATGTACCCGATTCGTGCTGTGCTGGCTGCCTGCGTGGCCGCACTGTGCTGCCTGCCGCTGACAGTGCTCGGCGCGCCAGCGCCAACCGAGGCGCCTGCGCCTGACAGCGCTGCCACCGCCCGTCCCCGCATTGCGCTGGTGCTGTCCGGCGGCGGTGCGCGCGGTTTTGCCCATATCGGTGTACTGAAGGTGCTGCAGGAGCTGCATGTGCCGGTCGACATGGTGGTGGGCACCAGCATGGGCGGCGTGGTGGGCGGCGCCTACGCGGCTGGCGCTTCGGTGGCCGAGCTGGAAAAGATGACGCGCGAGACCAACTGGGAGCGCGTGGTGGCGGACCGTCCGCCGCGCGATGAGCTGAGCTTTCGCCGCCGCGAAGAAGACCTGCTGCTGTCCTCGCGTATCGAGTTTGGCGTCAGCGGCAATGGCATTTCCACGCCGCCGGCCGCCGCCGGCAACGCGGCGCTGGAAATGGCGTTGAACCGGCTGCTGCCGGCCGGCATGCGTGACCGGCCCGCCAACGCCTTGCCGCTGCCGTTCCGGTCGGTCGCGTCCGACCTGGTCAGCGGTGAACTGGTGGAACTGGTCGATACGCCGTTGTTCCTGTCGATGCGCGCCTCGCTGGCCGTGCCGGGCGTGTTTTCACCGGTGCGGGTGAACAACCGGCTGGTGGTCGATGGCGGCCTGGTACGCAACCTGCCAGTCGACATGGCGCGCGCCATGGGCGCCGATATCGTCATTGCCGTCAACGTGGGCACGCCTCTGGCGCCGGAAAAGGAACTGGGCAGCGCCATTGGCGTGGCGCAGCAGATGCTGCAGATCCTCACCGAACAGAATGTGCAACGTTCGCTCAAGGAGCTGCGCCCGCAGGATATCCTGGTGGCGCCGGACCTCAATGGCGTCAGCTTCCTCGATTTCGGCAACTATGCGCGCGCCATGCGCGCTGGCGAACTGGCCACGCAGGCGCTGGCAGCGCGCCTGGCGCCGCTGGCGCTGCCGCCGGAACAATACGCTGCGCGCGAACAGCTGCGCCTGGCCGCACCGGCGTTGCTCGACGTGGCGCTGCCGCTGACGCACCTGGCGGTGGAAAGCGAAGGCGATATCAACCCGCGTACGCTGCAGGCGCAGTCGGGGCTGGTAAAGGGCCAGACCGTGACGCAGGAAGACGTCAACAAGGCCACCGCCCGGCTGTACGGACGCGGCGATATCGCGCGGGTGGAAGCGGAAGTGGTCGACGCCGGCGAGCAGCGCGCTGTTACCCTCAAGGCTATCGAAGCACCGTGGGCCAGCAACCGCCTGCGCGTGGGCCTGGAACTGGGCAGCGACTTCAGGGACAGCAATACCTTTGCGCTGAAGCTGCTGCATGTGGCCTCCAACCTCAACAGCTGGGGCGGCGAAGTGCGCAGCGTGGCGCAGATCGGCACCACGCGCAATTTCGGCGTGCAGTACTGGCAGCCGCTGGGCGCCGGCAACCCATGGTATATCGCGCCGGAGCTGCAATACACGTCGTCGGCGATGGATCTGTTCGACCAGGGGCGGCGCAGTGCGCGCATGGCTTATCGCGGCAAGGGCGCCTCCCTGGTGCTGGGACGCCAGTTTGGCTACTGGGGCGACTTGCAGGTTGGCGTAACGCGCAGCGAGGTCAAGGCGAAGATCGCCATTCCAGCAGATCCGGCCGTTCCCGAAGAGCGCGCACTTGGTACCAGCCAGTTCGTGGAGTTCCGTGTCGATACGCTCGACGGCACCGCGTTTCCCACGCGTGGCGTACTGTTTGACGCCACCTGGTCACGCTCGCTGAACGGCGCCAGCGATACGACGCTGGGGCGCTCTGCCGTGACCGGCATGAAGGCCTTTGGCCGCGGCAACTGGGCCGGCCATGTCTATGGCGAATGGGCGCGTGCCCAGCGTGGCGAAGCGCCGCTCAACCTGGGTGGCTTCCTGCGCCTGTCCGGCACCGAATTCGAATCGGTATCGGGACGCAGCGTGGCGCTGGCGCGGCTGGTGATGGCGCGCCGCATCGGCTCCTTGCCAAGCCCGCTGGGCGGCGCGGTACGGGCCGGCTTTTCGCTGGAGATGGGCGGCGGCTTCGACCAGAACGTGCGCTGGAAACCGAGCAAATTCACTCAGGCCGGCAGCGCCTTTATTGCGGTCGATACGCGCTTCGGTCCCGTGTATGGCGCGGCCGGCGCCTCAAAAGGTGGCGACAATACGCTGTACCTGTTCCTGGGGCCGGTCTGGTAGAGCTAGGCTGCGGCGCCCGGCGCGCTGCGGCGCAACGCCGTAAAGGCGGCAAACTCCCATGAGCGAAAGCCCAGCAGCAGGGTAAAGCCGTCGCGTTCCTCGGCCGGCCGGCGGCGGTCGTTCTGGTGCAGCCGCGCCAGTTCTTCGGCCAACTGGCGGATTTTCTGCACCATCTCCTGCGCACTGGGCATGCACAGGCGCGCCGGGATGCACATCAGCGTTTCACCTAGGCCGTCGAAGTGGCCGCTGAAATAATCGGCCACCACATGCTCGCGGAAATACTGCTGTACCGGGCCGTCGGCCAGCCAGTGAAAGGCGTTTGACACGCGCAGGCTGTAGCGGTTCAGCGGTTTCAATTCGATCAGGCCCAGGCGGTCCAGTTCGGCCAGGTAGCCGATGCATTCGGCTTGCGTCAGCGCATAGGTTTCCACCACCTGTTCCAGCGTCCAGTGGCCGAGACAGCAGATGGCCACCAGCAGCAAGCGCGGATGGGCCACCAGCGACTTTTCCTGTACCAGCGTGAGCGTGTCGGCATGCGGCGTGATATCGGCTGCGCCGCGCAGCACGTCTTCCATGGCGATACCGGCCGCCTTGCAGATCAGCGCCAGGCGCGACAGCGACATGTCGTGCTGGCCGAACATGCGCTTGACGCTCGATTCGCTCATGTCGATGCGTTCGGCCAGCACTTTGTAGGTAATGCCGGCAGCGCGCAGCTCGGCACGCAATACGCGCAAGACCAGTTCGGGAGAGCTCATGATATCCTCTTATGCAAGTTTGGGCGCATTTTACGCTACCAAATGTATTCTTTTACGGTACTTTGCACAAGCAGATGGTACTTTGGGGAAAAGAGGCGGAAACTGTGCAGCAGGCCTGATCGCGGACACCCGTCATGGGCGTCCGCAGGCGGCCAACAATTACAGCACGCAGTTACAACAGATAACTACAGCACATAGCGCGACAGGTCTTCGTTGACCGACAGCGCTTCCAGGCGGGCATTGACATACGCGGCATCGATCACGAGCTTGTTCTCTTCGGTACTGCTGCCTTCGCTGGCCGTAAACGACACCTCTTCCAGCAGCTTTTCCATGACCGTATGCAGGCGGCGCGCGCCGATGTTCTCGGTACGCTCATTGACCGAATAGGCGATTTCAGCCAGGCGCGTAATGCCTTCGGGGGCAAATTCCAGCTTCAGGTTTTCGGTTGCCAGCAGCGCTTCGTACTGCATCGTCAGGCAAGCGTCGGTGCTGGTCAGGATGCGTTCGAAGTCGGCAATCGACAGCGACTCAAGCTCGACCCGGATCGGAAAACGGCCCTGCAGCTCGGGAATCAGATCCGACGGCTTGGACAGGTGGAACGCACCCGAAGCAATAAACAGGATATGGTCGGTGCGGATCATGCCGTACTTGGTATTGACGGTGGTGCCTTCGACCAGCGGCAGCAGGTCGCGCTGCACACCGGCGCGCGAGACGTCGGCGCCGCCGGACTCCGAGCGCGAGGCGATCTTGTCGATCTCATCCAAAAACACGATGCCGTTCTGTTCGACGTTCTGGATCGCCTTCTGTTTCAGCTCATCTTCGTTGACCAGCTTGGCCGCTTCTTCCTCGACCAGCAGCTTCAACGCTTCCTTGATCTTGACCTTGCGCGCCTTTTTGCGCGCGCCGCCCACGCCCGAGAACATCGACTTGATCTGCTCGGTCATCTCTTCCATGCCCGGCGGCGCCATGATTTCCATCTGCGGGCTCGCTTCAGCGACTTCGATCTCGATTTCCTTGTCGTCAAGTTCGCCCTGGCGCAGACGCTTGCGGAAGGTCTGGCGCGTGCTGTCGCCGCTGTTGTCCACGGCTGCGGCGTTGTTCGGCGTAAAGCCGAAGTCGCGCGCCGGCGGCACCAGGATATCGATCACGCGGTCTTCGGCCGCATCTTCGGCGCGCGCGCGCACCTTTTTCATTTCGCTCGAACGGGTCTGCTTGACGCCGATATCGATCAGGTCGCGAATAATCGTGTCGACATCGCGCCCGACATAGCCCACTTCGGTAAATTTGGTCGCTTCGATCTTGATAAAGGGAGCGTCGGCCAGCTTGGCCAGGCGGCGCGCAATCTCGGTCTTGCCGACGCCGGTCGGACCGATCATCAGGATATTCTTGGGCGTGATTTCATGGCGCAGCGGCTCGGCCACCTGCTGGCGACGCCAGCGGTTGCGCAGCGCAATGGCGACAGCGCGCTTGGCCTTGCCCTGGCCGACCACATGTTTGTCGAGCTCGGCGACGATTTCCAGTGGGGTCATGTTCATGATCATGTGCTTGTCCGTTCCTAGTCCAGCGTTTCAATGATGTGCGACATATTTGTGTAGATACACAGTTCGCCGGCGATGGTCAGCGACTTCTTGACCACTTCGGCCGGCGACAGGTCGGTGTTTTCCTGCAGCGCCTTGGCGGCCGACTGGGCGTAGGTGCCGCCCGAACCGATGGCGCCGATGCCGTCTTCCGGCTCGAGCACGTCGCCGTTTCCGGTAATGACCAGCGTCGATTCGCTATCGGCCACCAGCAGCATCGCTTCCAGGCGGCGCAGCACGCGGTCGGTGCGCCAGTCCTTGGCCAGTTCGACCGAAGCGCGCAGCAGGTTGCCCTGGTGTTTTTCCAGCTTGCCTTCAAAGCGGTCGAGCAGGGTAAAGGCATCGGCGGTGCCGCCGGCAAAGCCGACCAGGACCTTGCCCTGGTACAGCTTGCGCACCTTGCGGGCCGTGCCTTTCATGACGATATTGCCTAGTGTGACCTGGCCGTCGCCGCCAAGCGCCACCTGCTTGCCGCGGCGGACGCACAGAATGGTAGTGCCGTGAAATTGTTCCATATTGACCTCAAGATGATCGAGCAAAAGCGCGCAATGGCGCCGTAATGGGCTTGAGGTGGGGATGCTTCAGGCAATTGCAAGCGCTGGCAGGGCAGGCCGCCAGGCAAAAAAAAAGCATGCCACCGTAGCAGCATGCTTTTTATGTTGCTGCTGGCAGATCAGTCGCCGTACAGCTTTTGTTTCAGTTCGCGCCGTTGCTGCGCTTCCAGCGACAGCGTGGCCGTCGGACGGGCGATCAGGCGTGGAATGCCGATCGGCTCACCCGTTTCTTCGCACCAGCCGTAGTCGCCGGCGTCGATGCTGGCGATCGATTGCTGCACTTTTTTCAGCAGCTTGCGCTCGCGGTCGCGCGTGCGCAGTTCGAGCGCGTGCTCTTCTTCAATGGTGGCGCGGTCGGCCGGATCAGGCACCAGCACGGTCTCGCGCAGGTGTTCGGTGGTCTCGTCCGCGTTTTTCAACAGCTCTTTTTCAAGTTGCTGCAACCGGGCCTTGAAGAAAGCCATTTGTGCCGGATTCATGTAGTCATCTTCGCTCATGGCGCGAATTTGTTCTTCGCTGATGAGCGGGATTTCCTGGGCGGCGGCCGGGGTCGATTTATTAGTTTTAGTCATGACTTCGCTTACCTTCGATACGACAGAGTTTTCAAATTGATCAGTTGCTGCGGTTCTGGCCTTGGCCATGGCCGATCAACTGTACAGGTTCAGCTGGGCATTGCTGTCCGGGGTACTGCTTGCGACCTTGCTTGGCCGACGGTCTGGATCGCCGTACGGCCATTGCCATTGACAACTTCTTACCGCTTTTTGCCAGTCTCGCGCTAGCGGCGTCGACCGGCGTGTTGGGTGCATCGGTTTCTGCCAGGCATGGGCCGTGGCAGTTTGCCTGTATTTCATGACAGGCTCACGACAAGAGCCTTTCGTCGCTGATTTTGGCACGCTTTACGGTATATTGCCATCCCGATTTGTTGCCCAGGTGATCAGAGGCCTCAGTTGTGGAGCGAATCGCACCACAGTGCTACAACGGCCTCGGCAGAGCGGGAAAATGTTCAACTTTCCCTTTCCTGTTTGCAACGTGTAAATCGCAAAACCCGGCTAGTTTATACCAAACACTGTTCAAGTCCGCCAACAAAGATGTCTTTTGGTAGATTTTTGCCAATAAACACCATTTTGCTGCCACGCACTTCATCCTCGCCCCATTTGGCGCCCAGGTCGCTGCCCATCAGCTGGTGCACGCCCTGAAACACCACCTTGCGCTCGGCGCCCTGCATCAGCAGCACGCCCTTGTAGCGCAGCATGCGTGGACCGTACACCTGCACCAGGCCGCCGAGGAACTCGTCGAGTTTGGCGCTGTCAAACGGACGCGTGCTCTTGAACACAAAGGCGGCGATATCATCGCTGTGGTGGGCGTGATGATGGTCGTGGTGACCGCAGTCGGTGGCGCACGCGTCGCTGTGCTCGTGCTCATGAGCGTGCTCGTGCTCATGCTTGTGCGCCTTGTCGTGCGCCTTGTCATGATCATGGACATGCGCGCTTTCGGTGGCCAGGAAGTCCGGGTCCAGCTCCAGCTTTTCGTTCAGGTTGAAGCCGCGGATATCGAGCACGTCGGCAATCGGCGCACGGCCAAAGTCGACCTTGGCGATCGGCGCGCGCGGGTTGATGCGTTTCAGTCGGCGCGTCAGTGCCGCCACGTCTTGTTCGCTGACCAGATCGGTTTTCGATAGCAGCAGCTTGTCGGCAAAGCCCACCTGACGCTGGGCTTCCTCGTAGTCGTCCAGTTGCGTCATGGCGTGGCGCGCATCGACCACGGTCACGATGGCGTCCAGCATATACTGGCTACCGACTTCCTCGTCCACAAAGAAGGTCTGCGCCACCGGTCCCGGATTGGCCAGGCCGGTGGTTTCAATTACCACGCGGTCAAAGTTGATCAGCCCGGCTGCGCGCTTTTGCGCCAGCGCCGTCAGGCCCACGATCAGGTCGCCGCGCACGGTGCAGCAGATGCAGCCGTTGTTCATTTCGATAATTTGTTCGTTGCTGTCCTGCACCAGTATCTCGTTATCGATATTTTCCTGGCCAAATTCGTTTTCAATCACGGCAATGCGCAGGCCATGCTCTTCCTGCAAGATGCGGTTGAGCAAAGTGGTTTTGCCGGCGCCCAGGAAACCGGTCAGGATGGTGGTGGGGATCAGTGCCATGGAGATTGCCTATGCTGTGTATCGGGTGTGCCGCCGCGTTATCGGGCGAATCCAGACGATTATGCCGGAATTTTTTAAAAGCTTGCAAATGTGCCTGAATCGCTTGATATGCATCAGAAACGCAGCGGAACTATTTGCTGCGCGCGCGTGGATGCGCCTTGTCGTATACCGCCGACAGGTGCTGGAAATCAAGCGCTGTATAGACCTGGGTCGAGGTGATGCTGGCGTGTCCCAGCATTTCCTGTACGGCGCGCAGGTCGCCTGACGACTGCAGCAGGTGCGAGGCAAACGAATGACGCAGCACGTGCGGATGCACGTTGGCCGGGATGCCGGTTGCCAGCGCATGTTTTTTCAGGCGCAGCTGCAATACGCGCGGCGAAATGCGCGTGCCGCGCGTACTAAGGAACAGCGCCGCACTGCCGTCGCGCGCCGGCGGACGCACGGCCAGCCAGGCGGAGAGCGCCACCAGTGCGCCTTTGCCGACCGGCACCTTGCGCATCTTGTTGCCCTTGCCGGTCACCACGACTTCAAAGTTGGCCAGGTCTAGCCAGCCCAGCGAGGCATCGCCGCTGGCGTCGGCCTTGCAGAAATGGGTATCGAGACTGGTCAGTTCGGACACGCGCAGGCCGCTTGAATAGAGCAGCTCGAACATGGCGCGGTCGCATAGCTGTTCCAGTTCCTGCCCACCCTGCTGGTGCTGGCCAGGCGCAACCAGATGCACGGCGTCGTCGACCGACAGCGCCTTGGGCAGGCTTTTTGCACGTTTGGGGGCGCGTACGCCGTCGACCGGGTTGGCGTCGAGGCTGGTCTCACTGCTGAGCCAGTTGAAAAAGCCGCGCCAGGACGACAGCTTGCGGGCAATCGTGCGCGGCGTCAGGCCGCTGGCATGCAGCTTGAATGCATGGCGGCGCACTTCGCTGTGGGGCAGCGCCTGCCATGGCGTCTCGCCACTGAACGCCAGCAGTTCATGCAGGTCGCGCCGGTAGGCGTCCACGGTATGGGGCGACAGCTTGCGCTGCACGCGTAATTGCAGCAGATAGGCGTCGAGCCATGCGCTGTTGCTGCGCGCTGTCGTCATGGCCGTGTCAGCTTGCTGCGCGCAAGGCGTCCAGTGCGGCGCTGGCGGTATTGCCAATATGCACCAGGAAGTCGGTCCCCATCTCGGTGGTAAAGCGTTCGCTGTCGGGCGAACCGAGCACCAGCAGGCCAAAGGTGCCGGCACCGGGGGCGCGCAGCGCGATCATGACGGTCGAGGCGATCTTGTCGGCCTGCAGCCAGTGCACGGCTTCAAAGTCGTGGTTGCTGCCGCAATACGGCGTTTGCAGGCCATTGGCAAACATGCGCACGTCGGCCGTGACGTCCTGGCCGTGCCAGGCGTCGGCATACTCGGGCGCCAGTTGCCACAGACGCAGGCTGGCGTAAGGCACGTCGAAGTTTTTCTTCAGCGCATCGACCAGCACGCGTGGCATGGTGGCGATATCGCGCACTTGCAGCATGGCCTGGTTCCAGCCGTGGAATTTGTTGGCAATCGCGCCGTTTTCCTGGGCAATGCGGCTGAGGTTGGACATGCGCAGTTCCAGCGCCTTGTACTTGTCGCGCATCACTTCCATCTGGCGTTCTTGCAGTGAAATGGTGCGCCCCGTCAGCGGACTGCTCAGTTTGACCTCGCCGAGCAGGCTGGTGTGTTCTTCGAAAAAGTTCGGATGCTCGCTCAGATACTGGGCGACGGTGCTTGAATCGAGTGTAGCGCTCATTGATGGTTTCAGTCGGTAGAAAGAGGAACGCTTCATTCTAACCGAGACTGTGGCGCACAAAAGCGGATTCCTGCCTAAAAGCACGCAGGCGTAAAAAAAGCGGCATGGTTGCCCATGCCGCTACCTATTCCACGTGCCTGCCGCCCTCATGCGCGGCGGCTCAGGACATTAGAAATTGTGGTGTACGCCAACGCCCACGTAGTTGTTCGAGGTGGTGTTGTTGTAGTTGGTCGCGCTGGCCACTTTCTTGTTCGAAATATCTGCGTACAGATAGGTGCGTTTCGACAGGTTGTAGTCATAGCCCAGCGATGCCTGCTTGGTCTTGGCCACGCCGTCCGGCGTTTTCTGGCCGTAACCGGCGCGGATCTTGCCTGGACCGACGTCATAGTTCATGCCCAGTACCCAGGCTTTGGTATCGGTATTGACGATCTTGAAGTTGCCGTCGTCCTGATGCTGGTACGACGCCATCAGTCGCAGTTCCGGCGCAACATTGAACGAGGCGCCGACCGACCACAGCTTCGCTTGCACGGCGTTGCGCTCGTAAGCGGCCATCGCGCCGAACTGGGCGTAGTTATAGGTGACCGACATCGAGTACGGGTTCGACGCTGGCGCCACGTTCGCTGGCAGGGCAAAGTTGCCGCTGGCGTTGGTGGTCAGGTTACGCACGGTCGCAGCGACGGCAGCGTTGTTGTTGGCTTCTTTGGCGGCAACGGTGGCGTTGAACTGGAAGCCGGCGATCACTGGCGAGTTGAAGAACACGGCGTTCGAGAAGCGGTTGCGCGAGTTGCCTGGGGCGCTCAGCGGATCGCTGGTGTAGCCGGCCACAGTCAGGTCGGTCTGGAAACCGGCTGGAGTTGGCATGCCCGACCATGGATCGAACGCGGTGCTCGATTCCTGGAATGCGGTCAGGCCACGGCCCAAGCGCACGGTACCGAAGTCGCCTTGCAGGCCGACGCGGCTCTGACCTTGGAACAGCGGACGCGAGTTGGCGCCCGAGGTGTTTTCAATGGTGCCGGTATCGGATTCGTAGCGAATTTCCAGTTGGAAAATGGCTTTCAGGCCGCTGCCCAGGTCTTCCGTACCCTTGAAGCCCAGCTTGTTGTTGTCGCGCTTGGTGACAGCCGCGCTCGAGCCGGTTGCCTTGGCGACGCCAGCATCGATGGTGCCGTAGATTTGAACCGACGACTGCGCATGTGCGGTGGCGGCAAACGCGCCAAAAAGGGCGAGGGCAACGAGTGATTTTTTCATGTCTTTTTCCCTATTTAAAGTTGGTTTCGTCAGAGAGCCGAGCAGATTGAAAGGCGCTGAGTGCCGCGTTTCGATGAATCAACCTTAATTCCTCGGCGCGACAGCACAGATCGAATTGGTCAAATATGACTGAAAATATTGGTGGAAAGCATGGAGAGGTGCTTGTCCTGTTGTATTTTTGTAACGCGAGTGTGGCGTTAACGCACATCGGACAGCGCCGGTTTCCGCGCCCGGCGCGCTATGACAGTGCCAGCTTTGCGATAAGTAAATGTTGCGTCTAATCAAGTTTTTTGGCGTGTCAAGGCCGGATTTGGCGGAGAGGGACGGTACACTATGGAACGGCTGGCAAAAGTCCGGCCTGGAGACAGCACATTATTAGAATCATTGACTCTATATCGAGCATCGATGGCAAATCGTGAAATATTAGGATTGATCAAGCGCGCGCGCTCAGGCGACATGCCGGCGCAGCTGACGCTGGGGCAAGTGTATTTGTTTGGCCACGGCGCGCCGAAAAGCCTGCCCACCGCCTTGCACTGGCTGGCCCGCGCAGCGCAGGAGGGCAGCCCCGATGCTTGCCGGCTGATCGGCGAACATGTGCCCTGCGAGGTGGCGCAGCCGATGGCAAGAACTTTGCTGCCCTATTATGAACAGGCGGCTGATGCCGGTTCACCCCGGGCTGCCCTGGCGCTGGCGCAACTGGTGCTGGGCGACGCCGCCACGACGTGCGAGCGCCTGCGGGCGCGCGCGCGCCAGGCGCTGGCAACGGCGGCGCAGGCCGGCCTGGCGGACGCCCAGTGGCTGCTGGCGCGGCACGAGGGCGGTGCGTCAGACAGCACCGCCAGCGATAGCGACGCCTGGCTGGAGCAGGCCTGGCGCGATGGCGACCAGGCGCGCTACCTGTCGCAGGCCTTGCCGCAGGCGCGCGAACTGTTGCAGCGCCAGGCGGCCGGCGGCGCGCGTGCGACGGCGCTCGATGCGCGCCAGGTACTGCTGCTGTCGCGCTGCGCACAATTATTGTTGCCTGCCGGCGAAGCCGAAGCCTGGCCTTGCTGCGAGCTGGCGGCACAGGGCGGCGACCGCACCGCGCAGCTGGAACTGGGCCTGGGCTATGCCCGCATGGACGCCCAGGGCCAGCGCCTTGCCGCCCGCAGCGGCGTGGCCAATTTCAAGCGCGCCGTGCGCTGGCTGACGCAGGCGGGTGAGCAGGGATTGGCTGAGGCGTGGTTTGTGCTGTCGCGCATCTACACCAAACCGGAGTTTTCGCAGCGTAATGTCAGCGAGGCGCACAGCTGCCTGGAGCGCGCTGCCGATCTTGGTCATGGTGCGGCGCAGTTTGAATGCGGCATGCATGCCTGGCGCAACCGGCGCGATGGCGTCAACAGCGATGTGCGCGCCGCGTACTGGCTGTTGCAGGCGCAGGCGCAGGGCAGCGCCGAGGCCCAAACCGTGCTGGCCAGGATTGCGCCGCACGGCGAGGTTGCCGACTGGGGACAATTGGCGGCCGGGCTGGCCGGAGCGCAGCGACGCCTGCTCGACCAGCGCCATCCGCTGCTGGCGGCGCGGCTGGAACTGGCGCGCTGCTTTCACCTGTCGCGCGCCGAAGCGCTGCTGCTCGATGTGCATGCGGCCGACCAGGGGCATTGCCTGCTGATCGACATCAGTGCCGCCCACGGTCGCGGCAAGCGGCGCCTGGCGCTGATCCGCACGGCGCAGGAGCGCCAGGTGCTTGACCAGGTGCTGCGCGTGTTCGAGCATGTCGATTGCAGTCTGGCCGGGCCGGAAGGCAATTACCGGCAGCGGCTGTACCGGCTCAAGTGCTATCTGGCCGAACTGGACTTGCCGCAGGAGCAGCAGTTCCTGGCGGCGTAACCCTACAGTTCGATACTGCCTTCGAAGACCGTCACGGCCGGCCCTGTCATCAGCACCGGCTGGCCCTCGCCCTGCCAGGCGATCGACAGCTCGCCGCCGCGCGCGCTGACGCGCACCGGGGAGTCGAGCAGGCCGCGGCGGATGCCTGCCACCACCGCCGCACAGGCGCCGGTGCCGCAGGCCAGCGTTTCGCCGGCGCCGCGCTCATACACGCGCAGCTTGATATGTCCGCGCGCCAGCACCTGCATATAGCCGGCATTGACGCGGCGCGGAAAGCGCGCATGGCGTTCGATCAGCGGACCGGTTGCCTCCAGGTCTTCAACATCGACATCGGCCACCACCTGCACCGCGTGCGGATTGCCCATCGACACCACCGACACCAGCACCTGTGGCTGTCCGGCCAGGTCCAGAGGCCACAGCAGGTCGTCGCCCTGGGCCACGCCTTGCAGGCCGCTGGCGTCGAATGGCACTTGCGCTGGCGCCAGCACGGGTGCGCCCATGTTGACCGTAATGCTGCCGTCCGCTTCCAAGCGCGGCGCAATCACGCCGGCCATGGTTTCCACGCTGATGCTGGCCTTGTCCGACAAGCCTTTTTCACTGACGAATTTGACGAATGCGCGCGCGCCGTTGCCGCATTGCTCGACCTCGCCGCCGTCATTGTTGTAAATACGGTAGCGAAAGTCGCAGCCAGGCAGGCGCGGCTTTTCCACCACCAGGATCTGGTCGGCGCCGATGCCGAAGCGGCGGTCGGCCAGACGCTGCCATTGTTCGGGCGTGAAGTCGATCTGCTGGCTGATCGCGTCGATCACGATAAAGTCGTTGCCGGCGCCATGCATTTTGGTAAATTGAAGTTTCATGCCACTGCGCTCACTTGTCCAAGTTGTTGTAAAACGACGCTTCGCCTTCGGGGCGTGTCTTGAAGCGTTTGTGGGTCCAGAAGTATTCGGCCGGCGCTTCGCGCACCCGTGCTTCGATGAATTCGTTCATGCGGCGCGTGGCGGCCGTGATGTCGTCGCCCGGATAGTTGTCCCAGGCCGGGTAGTACTTCACCTGCCAGCCCTGGTAGTCGGGCAGAAAGGTGGCAATCACGGGAATGACCTGCGCGCGCGCGGCCATGGCCAGGCGGGCGGTGGCCGTCAGGGTAGCGGCCGGCACGCCGAAGAACGGCACGAATTCGGCGTCTTTCTCGCCAAAATCCATGTCGGGCAGCATGAAGTAGGGCAGGCCGTCGCGCAGCGCGCGCAGGATCGGCTTGATGCCGTCCTGGCGTGTAAACAGTTTGGACGGCTTGAAGCGCGAACGGCCATCGCGCAGCGCCTTGTCAAACGCAGCGTTCTTCTGCTGCACATACATCGAGGAAGCGGAAATTTCCATGGCGGTGGCGGCGCCGGCCACGTCCAGGCAGACAAAGTGCGGACACAGCAGGATGGTTGGCGCAGCGGCGATCTGCTGGCCCGGAAACGCCGGCACCTTTTTGATCAGGCGGTTCAGGCGCGCTTCCGAGGCCCACCACAGGATGCCGCGCTCCCACACGCTGCGCGAATAGGCCTGGAAATGCTGGCGCGCCAGCGCCACGCGTTGCTGTTCCGTCAGTTCCGGCATGCACAGGCGCAAATTGATCAGTGCTATCTTGCGCCGCTTGGGCATGGCGACAAACAGCAGGCTGCCTACTGCCACGCCGAAGCGGCCGAGGATCGGCAGCGGCAACCAGTGCAGCAGCCACATGAAACCAAGCAGTATCTTCATGACGACTCCTTGCCTGCAGCCGTGGCGCCGGCCTGGCTGTCTGGCGGCGGGGCGCCACGTGGCACTTTGTAGCGGTTGTAGCTCCACAGGTATTGCGCCGGATCGCGGGCAATCAGCTGCTCCATGGCCGCGTTGATAATGCGTGCCTGTTCGGCCGAGTTGCAGTCGAGCGACGCGGTAAATGGCACGAAGTGCACGCAGTAGCCGCGGCCGCCTGGCAGGCGTTCGGCGTAAGTGATGATGATTTCAGCGCCACCCATCTGCGCCAGCTTGGCTGGCAAGGTCATGGTGTAGGCGGGGCGGCCAAAAAAGTCGGCCCACACGCCGTCGCCTTCCTGCGGCACCTGGTCGGGCAACAGGCCGATCGGCTGGCCTTTTTTCAGGCATTTGGCAAAGATGCGCACGCCCGACATATTGGCCGGCGCCAGCATCAGGTTCTTGCGCGCCCGCGCCCCTTCGATCAGCGGCTTCAGGGCCGCGCGCTTGGGTGGGCGGTACATCACGGTCAGCGGCGTATGCAGCGCCACTTGCTGGGCGACGATTTCAAAGCAGCCCAGGTGTGGCGTGAGAAACACAATGCCGCGCCCATGTTCCAGGGCGCGCTCGACCAGCGCCCAGTTGTCCAGCGTGGCGTGGCGCGCCACCCGTTCGGCCGGCGCGCACCAGATAAAGGGCAGCTCCATCACGCTCTTGCCCGCTTCCGAGACGGCCGCGTGCAGGTGTTGCGAAAACCCTGCACGCTGCATGTTGTCACGCATGCGCCGGCGATACGATGGCGAGATGGCGTAAATCACCCAGCCCAGCACAGTGCCGACAGCGTGCAGGACAGGCAGGGGGAAAATTGATAAAAAGCGGAAAATGGGGACTAACATGACTGATCTGTTTCTAAGAATGGCGTGTTGCACTGCCAAAATTTTTTAAGAAGCGTAAAATACCACGTATGCAGTACCGCTGAGTTAATAGACAACTTGCGAAGCGGAATATAAATATCGCTAAAGCGTCGCAGGCAAAATTCTCTTTACTGCGACAGAACATTCACACAGTAAACAGGAGCTTGCAATGTCAAATGACTATCTTTTCACGTCCGAATCTGTTTCCGAAGGCCATCCGGACAAGGTAGCCGATCAGATTTCCGACGCCATCCTCGACGCCATCCTGACCCAGGACCCGACTGCCCGCGTGGCTGCAGAAACGCTGTGCAACACCGGTCTGGTAGTGCTGGCCGGTGAAATCACCACCCACGCCAACGTTGATTATATTCAGGTTGCGCGTGAAACCATCAAGCGCATCGGCTACGACAATACCGAGTACGGCATCGACTACAAGGGCTGCGCCGTGCTGGTCGCCTATGACAAGCAGTCGCCGGACATCGCGCAGGGCGTTGACGAAGGCGCCGGCATTGATCTCGATCAAGGCGCTGGCGACCAGGGCCTGATGTTCGGCTACGCCTGCGATGAAACGGCCGAGCTGATGCCAGCCGCCATCCACTACGCCCACCGCCTGGTCGAGCGTCAGTCGCAGCTGCGCAAGGACGGCCGCCTGCCTTGGCTGCGTCCGGATGCCAAGTCGCAGGTCACGCTGCGCTATGTCGACGGCCGTCCGGTCGGCGTGCATACCGTGGTGCTGTCGACCCAGCATGCGCCCGATATCGAGCACAAGCAGATCGAAGAAGCGGTGATCGAAGAGATCATCAAGCCGATCCTGCCGCGCGAATGGCTGACCGACACCAAGTTCCTGGTCAACCCGACCGGCCGTTTCGTGATCGGTGGCCCGCAAGGCGATTGCGGCCTGACCGGCCGCAAGATCATCGTTGACACCTATGGTGGCGCAGCGCCCCACGGCGGCGGCGCTTTCTCGGGCAAGGACCCATCGAAAGTGGACCGTTCGGCCGCTTACGCTGCCCGCTACGTGGCCAAGAACATTGTCGCGGCCGGCCTGGCGCGCCAGTGCCAGGTGCAGGTCAGCTACGCCATTGGCGTGGCCAAGCCGATCAATATTACCGTTTACACGGAAGGCACGGGCGTGATTCCCGATGCGGAAATCGCCAAGCTGGTGCTGGCCCACTTCGACCTGCGTCCGAAAGGCATCGTACAGATGCTGGACCTGCTGCGCCCGATTTACCAGAAGAGCGCCGCCTACGGCCACTTCGGCCGTGAAGAGCCGGAATTCACGTGGGAGCGCACCGACAAGGTTGCCTTGCTGCGTGATGCTGCCGGACTGAAATAAGCTTCACGCCTGCTTGAACAGAGCGCCCCGGCCGCAAGGCCGTGGGCGCTTTTTTTATGGTGCGTGCGAGGTAGCGCAAGGCGGGGCAGGCAGATCGGTGCAGCATGGCTCAATTTATCAGGGGAGCTGCGATGGCGCTTGATCTTTATCAACACATGCATACCGGCATTGTTACCCTGGTGGATCAGGCGCGTTGCCAGGCCGCACGCAGCGTCAATGCGCTGATGACAGCCACCTACTGGGAAATCGGCCGGCGCCTGGTGACGCAAGAGCAGGCCGGTATCGAAAGAGCTGCCTATGGCCAGGAGCTGATACGGCAGTTGTCTGGCGACCTGAGCCACCGCTTCGGTCGCGGCTTCAGCCAGCAGAATCTGTGGCAAATGCGGGCTTTCTACCTGGCGTGGCCGCCTGAGGCAATTCTCCAGACAGTGTCTGGAGAATTGCCTGTGCTACAAGAAAGTGACATGTCGATCATTGATTTGGGAATGATCGGAAAACGTTTCCCCTTGCCCTGGTCTGCCTATGTGCGTTTGCTGTCGGTCAAGAATTTAGCCGCACGCGAGTTTTATGAAACAGAAGCGCTGCGTTGTGGCTGGTCGGTGCGGCAACTGGAGCGGCAGGTAGGCAGCCAGTATTACGAACGCACGGCGCTGTCGCGTAACAAGCTGGCCATGCTGGCCAAGGCCGGTAGCTTGCCCGAAGAAGCTGCGCTGTCTGCGCAGGATGCCTTCAAGGATCCGTTCGTGCTGGAGTTTCTCAATCTGAAAGACGAATACTCCGAATCAGACTTGGAAGATGCACTGATCGAACATCTGGCCGATTTTTTGCTTGAACTGGGCGACGATTTTACCTTTGTCGGCAGGC
The DNA here is from genome assembly GCF_009208565.1 of Janthinobacterium aquaticum. Taxonomy (GTDB): domain Bacteria; phylum Pseudomonadota; class Gammaproteobacteria; order Burkholderiales; family Burkholderiaceae_D; genus Janthinobacterium. Next base: position 173,017 of record NZ_WFLK01000014.1, read on the forward strand.
AGCGTCGCCTGCGCCTGGACGATAGCTGGTTTCGCATCGATCTGCTGCTGTTTCACCGACGTTTGCGTAGCCTGATCATTGTCGAGCTGAAAACCGGCAAATTCAGCTATGCCGATGCCGGCCAAATGCATATGTACGTCAACTATGCACGCGCGCACTGGATGAAACCGGGCGAGAATCCGCCCATAGGGCTGATATTGTGCTCCTCGCCAGCCGGTGCCGAAGCGCATTATGCGCTGGACAATCTGGGCGGGGCCATCCTCGCGGCCGAGTACCGCATCTTGCTGCCTGACGAGCAGATACTGGTGCAGCAATTGCATCAGTCGCGTCTTGCCCTGGCGCAGCGCCACGGCCCGCCAGGCGCATAATTCGCTGTCCAAGCGCAAGTGCCGATGGTAAGATACGGGGTCCGAGGAGCGTTGCGACGAAGAAATTCGCCAGGCTCGGAATATCCTGCAACTGCGCTCACGTACCTTTTTCACAACTGAAAGGAGGGCGTGATGAACGCCGTACTCAAATCGCAACACGACTACACCATCGCCGATATCACCCTGGCTGCATGGGGCGACAAAGAAATCAAGATTGCTGAAACGGAAATGCCTGGCCTGATGGCTATCCGCGAAGAATTCGCGGCAACGCAGCCACTGAAAGGCGCGCGCATCACCGGTTCGATCCACATGACCATCCAGACCGCCGTGCTGATCCAGACCCTGGAAGCACTGGGCGCGCAAGTGCGCTGGGCATCGTGCAATATCTACTCGACGCAAGATCACGCTGCTGCGGCCATCGCTGCGGCCGGCACGCCGGTATTTGCCGTCAAGGGCGAGTCGCTCGACGACTACTGGGAATATACCCACCGCATCTTTGAATGGCCATCGGTGGACGGCAAGGCTGTGTACTCGAACATGATCCTCGACGACGGCGGCGATGCGACCTTGCTGCTGCATCTGGGCGTGCGCGCCGAGAGCGACATTTCGGTACTGGCCAATCCGGGCTCGGAAGAAGAAATCTGCCTGTTCAACTCGATCAAGCAGCACCTGGCCGTGGACCCAACGTGGTATTCGAAGCGCCTGCCGGAAATCCTCGGCGTGACCGAAGAAACCACCACCGGCGTGCACCGCCTGTACCAGATGCATAAAGAAGGCAAGCTGGCGTTCCCTGCCATCAACGTCAACGATTCGGTGACCAAATCGAAGTTCGACAATCTGTACGGCTGCCGTGAGTCGCTGGTGGACGGCATCAAGCGCGCGACCGATGTGATGATCGCCGGCAAAGTGGCCGTGATCGCCGGTTATGGCGACGTCGGCAAGGGTTCGGCCCAGGCCATGCGTGCGCTGTCGGCGCAGGTATGGGTGACCGAAGTCGATCCGATCTGCGCGCTGCAGGCGGCGATGGAAGGCTACCGCGTGGTGACCATGGATTACGCCTGCGAACATGGCGACATCTTTGTGACCTGCACCGGCAACTACCATATCCTGACGCACGATCACCTGACGCGCATGAAAGACCAGGCCATTGTCTGCAACATTGGTCACTTCGACAATGAAATCGATGTTGCTTCGCTCAAGCAATACACCTGGGAAAACATCAAGCCGCAAGTCGACCATATCATTTTCCCGTCGGGCCGCCGCATTATCCTGCTGGCTGAAGGCCGCCTGGTCAACCTCGGCTGCGGTACCGGCCACCCGTCGTACGTGATGAGCTCGTCGTTTGCCAACCAGACCATCGCCCAGATCGAACTGTACGCGAACACCGCCAACTACCCGGTCGGCGTGTACACGTTGCCGAAACACCTCGATGAAAAAGTCGCTCGTTTGCAACTCAAAAAGTTGAATGCGCAGCTGACCGAACTGACCCAGGAGCAGGCTGACTACATTGGCGTGCGTACTGAAGGCCCGTACAAGCCAGAGCATTACCGTTATTAATTAGCTGGTTGCCTCGGGAGCCTACTGCGCGACGCGGGGCGAGGCCGGCGATGCTCGCTGTACATAAAGTACAGCTGCGCTTCTCGGCCACGCCGCGCGCCTGCTCGCTACGGCTCGCGAAGCAACGATACTTCGCAGACCCCTTGAAGCCGGCTGCGGCCGGCTTGTCCTTTTTTGACAGGCTAGAGAAATGCGCTTGCTACTGATTTGGTTTATCAATGCGGCAGCCTTGTTTGCCGTGCCTTATTTGATGCATTCGGTCACCATGAGCAGCGGCTGGACGGCGCTGCTGGCGGCGGCCTTGCTGGGGCTGGTCAATGCCTTGATCCGTCCCTTGCTGGTATTGCTGACATTGCCAGTGACGTTTTTGTCGCTCGGTTTGTTTATTCTGGTGATCAACGGCTTTCTGTTCTGGCTGGTTGCGCAGATCATTCCAGGCTTCCATGTGGCCAGCTTCTGGTCGGCCGTGGGTGGCGCCATTCTGTACAGCATCATTTCCTGGGCCTTGTCGACTTTACTGTTGAGTAAAAACGATGGCAACCCATAACTTCAGTATCGAATTTTTCCCGCCAAAAACCCCGGAAGGGGCAGAAAAGCTGCGAGTGACGCGCGCCAAGCTGTCCGAGTTGCAGCCGAAGTATTTTTCGGTCACCTTTGGCGCCGGCGGCACCACCCAGCAAGGCACGCTCGACACCGTGCGCGAGATCCTGGCGGCCGGCGAAGAGGCCGCGCCCCATTTGTCTTGCGTTGGTGGTTCGCGCGAGTCGATCCGCGCGGTGCTCGGTGAATTCAAGGCCGCTGGCGTCAATCGCATCGTGGCCCTGCGCGGCGACTTGCCTAGCGGCTATGGCGCCTCGGGTGAGTTCCGTTATGCCAATGAGCTGGTGGAGTTTATCCGCGCAGAAACAGGCGACCATTTCCATATCGAAGTGGCGGCCTATCCGGAAGTGCATCCGCAGGCGCGTTCACCGCAGGACGATTTGCAGGCATTTGCCCGCAAGGTCCAGGCTGGCGCCGACGCGGCCATTACCCAGTACTTCTACAATGCCGACGCGTATTTCCAGTTTGTCGAGCAGACCCAGAAGCTGGGCATCAACGTGCCGATCGTGGCCGGCATCATGCCGATCACCAACTACACGCAGCTGATGCGCTTTTCCGATATGTGCGGAGCGGAAATTCCACGCTGGGTGCGTCTGAAGCTGGCCAGCTTTGGCGACGACACCGCTTCGATCAAGGCTTTCGGCCTCGATGTGGTGACGTCGCTGTGCGAACGCCTGCTCGAAGGCGGCGCGCCCGGCCTGCATTTCTACAGCATGAACCAGGCCGCACCAACGACTGCCTTGTGGCAGCGCCTGGTCAGGTAAGTTCCTGACTTTGTCAGGCCAGATCGCCCTCGGTTACCATGTGATCGAGGGCGATGTCGTATGGGCCGCAGGCAAAGTCGACGGCCAGGCAGTCGTAGGCCACGCCGACGGTGCGCGGGCGCGGCAACTGCGCCAGCGTGCGGTCGTAATAGCCGCCGCCATAGCCGAGGCGGTAGCGCTGCCGGTTGAAGCCCAGGCAGGGTAGCAGCAGGTGGCCAGGGGCTGGCTGCAGGCGCAATTGTTCCGGTACCGCTACGCCCATCTTGTCCTTGATCATGGCTTCGCCTGGCGTCCAGGCGGTAAAGCCCAGCGGCGCCTGTTTCTCCAGCACCACCGGCAGCAGCAAGGCCACGCCGCGCCCCGCCAGCTGTGCATAGGCGTCGTGCAGATCCGGTTCGCCATGCAGCGGCCAGTAGACACCCAAAGTTGTCACCTGATGCTGCTCGCACCAGGCCAGCAGGCGTTCGGCAATTGCGCCGTCCCATTGCGCGCGTACGGACTCGGGCAAGGTGCGCCGGCGCGCCAGCAGTGCTTTGCGCAGGCTGGTCTTTTCCTCCAGGGCAATGGGTGGCAATGTAGCCGTAACGCATGTTATTCTAGGGTCGCTATTCATATCACCAGCACGTTAAATTGAGAGTCGTACATTGATTTCCCCACTGAAATGGATTGCCGGCACGGTGCTGTGTGTTGCATCGGCCCTGAACCCCCTCGTTGTCCTGGCCCAGAGCGCTGTTTCTGCAGCGCCAGTCTTGCCGGACAGTCGTAGCGAAGACGATGCCTTTCTGCTGCTGCGCGACGCCGTACGCAAGGATGATATCGAAAAAGTCGATTTCTATGCGAGCCGCCTCGTCAATTACCAGATTCCGTCCTACGTCGACTATTATCGGCTCAAGCCACGCATAAGGCAGCTGACCGAGGCCCAGTTCCGCGATTACCTGGCGCGCTACCAGGGCAGTGCGATTGCCGACCGCTTCCGCAATGACTGGCTGCTGGAGCTGGGCCGCAAGCGCGACTGGGTCGTGTTCGATGAACAATATCCGCAGTTTGCGCTCGACGACGACACCCAGCTCAAATGCTATGCGCTGATGTCGAAGCTCGCCAAGGGCCAGAACGTGGCCGACGATGCGCGCAAGCTGCTGCTCTCGCCGCCGGGCTATGGCGAAGCGTGCGGCAGCCTGATTGCGGCGCTGGCGCAAAGCGGCCAGTTCGACAGCAACGACCTGTGGGCGCAGATCCGCCTGGCCGGCCAGAGCAACGCCACCGGTCCGGCGCGCCGCATCGCCACCTTGCTGGGCGCTTCCGACGCCAAAATGGCGCAGGCCATCGACCTGCCGGCGCTGGTGCTGGCCAAAGGCCCTGGCATCGGGCGTCCCGACCATGAAATGTACCTGGTGGCCGTGGGCCGCATGGCGCGCAGCACGCTGAAACTGGGCGTGGTGGCGCTGCAAAAAGCCAGTGGCAAGCTGACGGCGCCGGAAATGGCGATCGGCTGGGGCAACGTGGCGCTGCAGGCGTCCTACAACCTGGCGCCGGAAGCGTATGAATACTGGCAGAAATCGGCTGGCGCCCCGCTGACGCAGGAGCAACTGCAGTGGAAGGCGCGCATCGCACTGCGCGAGGGCGACTGGGCGCTGGTCAGGTCCACCATCGAGTCCATGCCCGCCGCCCTGCGCCAGGATCCGACCTGGGTCTACTGGCTGGCGCGTTCGCTGCAGGCGCAAGCGCCGGGCCAGCCCAATGCCAAGGCCACCGCCTTGTACCGCAGCATCAGCGATCAATCGAACTTTTATGGTCTGCTGGCCAACGAGGAACTGGGCAACCACCTGGTGCTGCCGCCACCGGGCGCACCGATCACGCCGGCGGAAATCGCCGCCATGGCCGCCAACCCTGGCCTTGCGCGCGCGCTGAAATTCTTCAATATGCGTTTGCGTTTTGAAGGCACGCGCGAATGGAACTGGGAGCTGCGCTCGATGACCGAGCGCCAGCATCTGGCTGCCGCTGAATTTGCACGCCAGAACAATGTGCTCGACCGCATGGTCAATACCTCGGACCGCACGCGCCTGGAAGTGGACTACACGCAGCGCTACCCGACCCCGCATGACGATGTGATGCATCCGGCCACGCAGACGCTGGGCCTGGACAAGGCCTGGGTCTATGGCCTGATCCGCCAGGAGTCGCGCTTTATCATGGACGCGCAGTCGCATGTGGGCGCCTCGGGCCTGATGCAGGTGATGCCGTCCACAGCCCGTTATGTGGCCAAGAAAATCGGCCTGACCGACTTCGTGGTGGAAACGCTGAGCGATGTGCGCACCAACGTGATGTTGGGCACCAATTACCTGAACATGGTGATTGGCGGCCTGGACGGCTCGCAGGTGCTGGCCACCGCCGCCTACAACGCCGGCCCGGGCCGCCTGCGCATCTGGCGCGCCACCATGACGCGGCCGCTGGAAGGGGCGGTATTTGCCGAAACCGTCCCCTATACGGAAACGCGCAACTATGTGAAAAACGTGATGGCCAACGCCACCTACTATGCTGCGCTGGCGGAAAAAAGCCCGCAGTCGCTGAAAGCCCGGCTGGGTACGGTGGGACCGAAAAATTCCGCCATCGCCGCCGATCTGCCATAGACTCCTGGAAAGCCGACCATGCAAACCACTATTCTTGATCCCAACCTGACGCAGGCGCTGGCTGCCGCGCGCGAGCCGGGGCTGACGCTGATTATCGGCAATAAAAACTATTCGTCCTGGTCGATGCGCCCGTGGGTGGCGCTGCGCGCCTTCGGCATCCCGTTCCAGGAAGTGCGCGTGTTGCTCGACCAGCGCGACACAGCGGCCAATATCGCCGAATATTCGGCCTGCGGCCGCGTGCCGGTGCTGCTGGCCGGCGAGATCACCATCTGGGACAGCCTGGCCATCTGCGAATACCTGGCCGAGCAGTTCCCCGACTTGCATCTGTGGCCGCAGGACGTGGCCGCGCGCGCCATGGCGCGCTGCATCTGCGCCGAGATGCACTCGGGCTTTGCGGGCCTGCGCAACGATATGTCAATGCATATCAAGGCGCGCCTGCCCGGCCGTGGCCGCACGCCGGCCGCGCAGGCCGATATCGGGCGTATCAGCGAAATCTGGGAAGAGTGTTTGTCGCGCTTCGGCCACCACCAGTTTTTGTTTGGCGATTTTTCGATTGCAGACGCGTATTTTGCGCCGGTGGTGATGCGCTTCAAAACCTATGGCGTGGCGCTGGCGCCGGCCCTGAACGCTTATTGCGAACGCGTCTGCGCCCATCCTGCGGTGGCGCAGTGGATCGCCGAAGCGCTGGCCGAGACGGAAACGGCGCCGAAACACGACGCCGAGATGCCCGATTAAGAAAGTACTGCCATGAAGATATACACAGTCGGTGGCGCCGTGCGCGACCAACTGCTGGGGCTGCCCGTCAAGGACCACGATCATGTGGTGGTGGGCGCCACCCCCGAGGATATGCTGAAACAAGGCTTCCGGCCGGTCGGCAAGGATTTCCCGGTGTTCCTGCATCCGAAAACCCAGGAAGAATATGCGCTGGCGCGCACCGAGCGCAAGACCGCGCCCGGTTATCGCGGTTTTGTGTTCCATACGGCGCCTGATGTCACGCTGGAAGAAGACCTGGTGCGGCGCGACCTGACCATCAACGCCATCGCCCGCGCCGAAGACGGCACGCTGACCGACCCGTTCGGCGGCGTGGCCGATATTGAAAACAAAGTGTTTCGCCATGTGTCCGAAGCGTTTGGCGAAGACCCGGTGCGCATCTTGCGCCTGGCGCGCTTTGCGGCGCGCTTTGGCGCGTTTGTGATTGCCCCGGAAACGCTGGCGCTGATGCGCACCATGACAGCGGCTGGCGAAGTCGATGCGCTGGTGGCCGAACGCGTCTGGCAGGAGTTGGCCAAGGGCCTGATGGAAGCGCAGCCGTCGCGCATGCTGGTGGTGTTGCAGCAGTGTGGTGCGCTGGCCCGGTTGCTGCCGGAATTGCCGTTCGACCCTGCGCTGCTGTCGTTGCTCGACCGCGCTGCAACGCAGCAGCTGGCGCTGCCCGAGCGGTTTGCCGTCTTGATGCTGCAGGTTGGGCTGGCCCAGATCGAACAACTGAGCTTGCGCCTGCGCGTGCCCAACGAGTGCCGCGAACTGGCCGTGATGGCGGCGCGCGAGCAGGGCCAGTTTGCTGCCGCTTTGAGCCTGTCGGCCGAACAGCTGGTCAGCCTGTGCGAGCGTTGCGATGGCCTGCGCAAGCCCGAGCGTTTCGGACAGATGCTGGCCGTATTGGCCTGCGCGCGCCAGGATGCTGCCGCGGCAAACCGCCTGCGCGCCGCGCTGGCAGCCGTGCGCAGCGTGGACGCCGGCGCGCTGGCGCAGGGCTGTGCCGGCAATCCGAAAAGTATCCCGGGCGTGATCCATGCGGCGCGGGTGGTGGCGGTCGAGGCCGGGCTGGGCGGGCAGTAATACGCTACAATAGCCGATGCTGCACTGCACAATCATGGTTTTTGCGGCAACACTGTAGACTGGAGTTGACGTGGCCATCCCCAAATTATTTCAAGATGCTTTCCGCCGCTGGCTGGGCCGCAGCGGTCGCGCTGGCGCCGATGCGCGCCCGACCGTACTGGTCAAACAGCTGCACGAACGTGACCGGCGCCGCATGCTCAGGCATTTCCTGGCGCTGGAAAAAAGTGACCGCCTGCTGCGCTTTGGCAGTGCTTTGCCTGACGAACTGGTCACGCAATACGTGCAGAAGATGGATTTTTCGCGCGACATGATCCTGGGCGTCTACAGCAGCGGCTTCAAGCTGGTCGGCGTGGGCCACTTGGCCTTTGCGCCAAAGGAAAAGACGCCGGTCAAAAGCGCGGTGACCGACAAGGAACAGGTGGCCGAGTTTGGTGTGTCGGTGGCCAGGTCGGCGCGCGGCATGGGGGTGGGCTCGAAACTGTTCGAGCGCGCAGCGATGCACTGCCGCAACAACGATGTCGATACCCTGTATATGCATTGCCTGTCGTCCAACAAGACCATGATGCATATCGCCAAAAAAGCCGGCATGGAAATCCAGCGCGAATATGGCGAGGCCGACGCCTATCTCAAGCTGCTGCCGCCGAACCCGGGCAGCATGCTGCAAGAAGCGGTGCAGGAACAGTTTGCCATGTTCGACTACACGCTGAAAGCCAACGCGCGCGCCGCCAGCAAGCTGCTGCAGCGCTTGCCTGGGCGCAAGAAAGCCGCGCCGTCAGAGCAGGGGTAGCGCGGTGGTATCCTTGATGCGCTGCAGCGCAAAACTCGATTTGACGTCCAGCACGGCCGGGTGACGCAGCAGGGTAGCCATCATGAAGCGTGAAAAATGCTCCATGTCTTCCACATGCACGCGCAGCAGATAATCCATTTCCCCGGTCATCGCATAGCAGGCCACCACTTCGGGCCACTGTGACACGGCCACCGCAAAGTCGGCGCGTGGCGAGGTGGTGGTGACCAGGTTGGGCGCCAGCACGCGCGCCGTGCTGTGCGCGTTGGCCGACGCGTCGCTGTGCTTTTCCAGCCGCACATTGACATACGCCAACAGTCCCAGGCCGATCTTTTCCGGGTCCAGCAAGGCCACATACTGGCGGATCACGCCGGCTTCTTCCAGCCGCTTGACACGGCGCAGGCACGGTGACGGCGACAGGCTGACCTGCTCGGCCACGTCCTGGTTCGACAGGCGGCCGTCGGCTTGCAATACCGACAGAATCTTGCGGTCTGTTTTATCCAGCGTAATTTTGCTCATGCTTGGCTCCAGTAGTCCTTGTTTCACGCAATATTATTGCGCAAATCCCGAATGTTCGTCCGATCTTTGGCATTTAATGCCGGACGGCCCCGCCTATACTGTGCCTACTTCTAGGAGGAGACAACATGCAATTTCAACCTTGGGATAACCCGATGGGTACCGATGGTTTCGAGTTCGTCGAGTATGCAGCACCAGACCCGAAAGCATTGGGCAAGCTGTTCGAGAACATGGGCTTTACCGCCATCGCGCGCCACCGCCACAAGGACGTCACCCTGTACCGCCAGGGCGATATCAATTTCATTATCAACGCCGAACAGGATTCGTTCGCGCAGCGCTTTGCGCGCCACCACGGCCCGTCGGTCTGCGCCATTGCGATCCGGGTTGACGACGCCGCCTTCGTGTATCGCCGCGCGCTCGAGCTGGGCGCCTGGGGCTTCGACAACAAGACCGGCCCGATGGAGCTCAATATCCCTGCCATCAAGGGCGTGGGCGACTCGCTGCTGTACTTTGTAGACCGCTGGCGCGGCAAGGCCGCCGACAAGGCAGGCGCACCGGCGCCGGGTGGCATCGGCGATATCAGCATCTACGACGTCGACTTCGTGGCCATTCCGGGCGCAGTGGCCAATCCGGTCGGCCACGGCCTGACCTATATCGACCACCTGACGCACAATGTGCACCGTGGCCGCATGAAGGAATGGGCCGGCTTCTACGAGAACCTGTTCAACTTCCGCGAAGTGCGCTATTTCGATATCGAAGGCAAGCACACGGGTCTCAAGTCGAAAGCCATGACCTCGCCGTGCGGCAAGATACGCATCCCGATCAATGAATCCTCGGACGACAAGTCGCAGATCGCCGAATACCTCGACCAGTACCACGGCGAAGGCATCCAGCATATTGCGCTGGGCACCGACAATATCTATGGCTCCGTGCAGGGCATGCGCGATACCGGCATCGACTTCCAGGACACCATCGAGACCTATTACGAACTGGTCAACCGCCGCCTGCCCAATCACGGCGAGCAGCTCGACGAGCTGCGCCGACTGCGCATCCTGATCGACGGCCACAGCACCGAGACCGAGCGCGAACTGTTGCTGCAGATATTCACGCAGACCGTGATCGGCCCGATCTTTTTCGAGATTATCCAGCGCAAGGGCGACCAGGGTTTCGGCGAAGGCAACTTCCGCGCGCTGTTCGAGTCGATCGAGCTCGATCAGATCAAGCGCGGGGTGTTGCAGGGGGTGTAGACTGTGGTGGGGTTTGTCGGGTTACGCTGTTCCGGGTGACCTGGCCCGCGCTGATGATGTGGGATTTGTCGGCTTACGCCCTGCGGGCTAAGCCGACCTACGTGTCACGCGCCATGGACGTAGGTCGGATTAGCGCAGCGTAATCCGACATTGCCTGATCTGACACTGCAGCACAAAAAATGAGCAACCCGGAAGTGCAGTGCAGCAAAGAACTGCGCGCACGCCTGTGGTAGTCTAAGATAAAAAAAACATATATTCCGCACCGGCCCGCTTACAAGGCGCGACCGGTCCGTGTGGGTTAAACCGACTTTGCACGCGTAGCACCGAGAATAATGGAGACAAGTAATGAACGCACCAATCAAGGGCTCGAGTCTTGAGCCGGGCCCGCACGCGGGCGAAATTTCCCTCGACGACAAATACACGCTTGAGCGCGGCCGCGCCTTCATGACCGGCACCCAGGCTTTAATCCGCCTGCCGATGATGCAGCGCGAGCGCGACCTGAAAGCGGGCTTGAACACGGCCGGCTATATCACCGGCTACCGCGGTTCGCCCGTCACCAGCGTCGACATGACGGCGGTGAAAGCCAAAAAATACCTGGACGCCCATCACGTCAAGTTCCACCCGGGCCTGAACGAGGACCTGGCCGCCACGGCCGTCTGGGGCACGCAGCAGACCAATCTGTTCGAGGACGCCAAATACGACGGCGTATTCGGCATGTGGTACGGCAAAGGCCCCGGCGTGGACCGCTGCGGCGATGTGTTCAAGCATGCCAACAACGCCGGCTCGGCCAAACACGGCGGCGTGCTGGTGCTGGCCGGTGACGACCATGCCGCCAAGTCCTCGTCCACCGCGCACCAGTCCGACCATATCCTCAACGCCTGCGGCATACCGGTACTCTATCCATCGTCGGTGCAGGAATATATCGACTACGGCCTGCACGCGTGGGCCATGAGCCGCTATACGGGGCTATGGGTGTCGATGAAATGCGTGACCGATATTATCGAGTCGGGCGCCGTGGTTGATTTCGACCCGGACCGCGTGCAGATCGCGCTGCCGCTTGACTTCGAAATGCCGGCCGGTGGCCTCAATATCCGCTGGCCCGACACCGTGCTGGAGCAGGAAGTGCGGATGAACAGCTACAAGTGGTACGCCGCGCTGGCCTATGCGCGTGCCAACAAGCTCAACAAGATTATCTGGGACAGCCCGAAAGCGCGCATCGGCATCATCACCGCCGGCAAGTCCTATCTCGACACGCGCCAGGCACTGGCTGACCTGGGCATCGACGAGCAGGTGGCGGCCGATATCGGCATCCGTCTCTACAAGATCGGCATGACCTGGCCGCTGGAAGCCGATGGCGTGCACGAATTTGCCAAAGGCCTCGATGAAATCCTGGTGGTCGAGGAAAAGCGCCAGATCCTCGAATATGCGCTGAAAGAAGAGCTGTACAACCTGAAAGATGGCGAGCGGCCACGCGTGGTCGGCAAGTTCGACGACACGGGCGAGTGGAGCAATCAGAAGGGCACCGGTCACGGCGACTGGCTGCTGCCGGCCACCTACGAGCTCAATCCGGCCATGATCGCGCGCGCGATTGCCAGCCGCATTTCGCGCTACTATGCCGGCCATCCGGTCGAGCAGCGCGTCAAGCAGCGCATCGCCTACCTGGAAGCAAAAGAAAACGTGTTGAAAGCGATCAGCGTGAAACCTGATCCGCAAAAGGACCGCACGCCGTTTTTCTGCTCGGGCTGCCCGCACAACAGCTCGACCAAGGTGCCGGAAGGCTCGCGCGCGCTGGCCGGTATCGGCTGCCACTATATGGTGCTGTGGATGGACCGCGAAACGTCGACCTTCACCCATATGGGCGCCGAAGGCGTGACCTGGGTTGGCCAGGCGCCGTTCACCAATGAAAAGCACGTGTTTACCAATCTTGGCGACGGTACCTATTTCCATTCGGGCATCCTGGCGATCCGCGCGGCGGTCTCGGCCAAGGTGAATATTACCTACAAGATTCTGTTCAACGATGCGGTGGCCATGACCGGTGGCCAGGAATTCGACGGCCCGCTGTCGCCGGCACTGATTTCGCGCCAGATCGCCGCCGAAGGCGTGAGCCCGATTATCGTGGTGACGGACGAGCCGGAAAAATACCCGTCCGACTACGCCTGGGCCGACGGCGTGACCGTGCGCCACCGCTCCGAGCTGATGGACGTGCAGCGCGAACTGCGCGATATGCCAGGCGTGTCGGCCATGATCTACGACCAGACCTGTGCTTCGGAAAAACGCCGCCGCCGCAAACGCAATGAATACCCGGACCCGGCCAAGCGCGCTGTCATCAACGAGGCGGTCTGCGAAGGCTGCGGCGACTGTTCGGTGCAGTCGAACTGCCTGTCGGTCGAGCCGCTGGAAACGGAGCTGGGGCGCAAGCGCCAGATCAACCAGTCCTCGTGCAACAAGGATTTTTCGTGCACCACCGGGTTTTGCCCGAGCTTTGTGACGGTGGAAGGCGGCGGGCTGAAAAAGCCGAAGAAAGCCGCCAGTACCGAGCAAAGTGCCGAGGCGCCGGCACTGCCGACACCACAACTGCCATCGACGGCCGAGCCGTTCGGCATTCTGGTGACCGGTATCGGCGGCACCGGCGTGGTGACGGTGGGGCAGATCCTGGCCATGGCCGCCCACGTCGAAGGCAAGGGATGTTCGGTGCTCGACATGAGCGGCCTGGCGCAAAAGGGCGGTCCGGTGATGTCGCACGTGCGCCTGGCCGATAGCCAGGACGATATCCACTCGACCCGTGTCGGCACCGGCGCGGCCGATCTGGTGATCGGCTGTGACCTGATCGTCACTGCCAGCCGCGATGCGCTGTCGCGCATGGGCGAGGGTCGCAGCTGGGCCATGATCAATTCGACCAGCTCGTCCACCGCCGCCTTTGTGAAAAACCCGGACTGGCAGTTCCCCGGTGTTGGTGCGCGCCTGGAAATTGAAAAAGCCTGCGGTGCCGACCATGTGGACTTTATCGATGCCGGCCAGATCGCCACCGCGCTGATGGGCGATTCGATTGCCACCAATATGTTTATGCTCGGTTACGCCTGGCAAAAGGGCAAGGTGCCGCTGTCGGAGGCGGCCATCATGAAGGCGATCGAACTCAACAACGTCTCGGTCGGCTTCAACAAGGCCGCCTTCAACTGGGGCCGCGCCGGCGCGCATGATACGGCCAGCCTGGTGCGCATGACCACGCCAGCAAAGGTGGTCGAATTCAAGCGCATAGAGACGCTGGACGACCTGATCGAGAAACGCGTGGCGCTGCTGACGGCCTACCAGGATCGCGCCTATGCGCAGCAGTACCTGGACTTTGTCGGCCAGGTCCGCTCGGCCGAAAGCGCACTGGGCACGCCGCATCTGCGCCTGACCGAAGCAGTGGCGCGCTACTTCTACAAGCTGATGGCCTACAAGGACGAGTACGAAGTGGCGCGGCTGTACACCGACGGCGCTTTCCAGGCCAAGATCGCCGCCATGTTCGAGGGCGAAACCACGCTTAAATTCCACCTGGCGCCGCCGATCTTTGCCAAGACCGATGCGCAGGGCCATCTGATCAAGAAGGAATATGGTCCGTGGATGATGAAGGCCTTCGGCCTGCTGGCCAAATTCAAAGGCCTGCGCGGTGGTCCGTTTGACGTGTTTGGCCGCACCGCCGAGCGCAAGATGGAGCGCGCCCTGATCGCCGAATACCGCGACACGGTGGGCGGCTTGCTGCCACGCTTGACGGCGGCCAAACTGGCGCAGGCGGTGGCCATTGCCAGCATCCCGGAAGATATCCGCGGCTATGGCCATGTGAAAGAGCGTCACCTGCAGGCGGCAAAAGAGAAGGAAGCGAGCCTGCTGCGCGCCTTCAATGCGCCACCGGCGGCGGCAGCGCGGCCAGCGGTCGAGATGGTCACGATGGCTTGATCGTCGCCGGCCGTGCTGGTACGAATGGCGCCTGCGGGCGCCATTTTTTACCGGTATCATTTTTACTATAGAAATAAGCAATTGTTTTCTTAAAAAGCACTATAATTAAAATAGTTTCTTTAAGGAAAATATTTCATGAAATCGATGCGTTTGTTTGCCCTGGCAGCGCCAGTTCTTGTCGTGTTGAGTGCCTGTGGCGGCGGAGGGGGCGACAGCACTCCTGCTGTCAGCAATGGTGGCAGCACGCCACCGACCACCACCACGCCCACCACGCCTACCATCGTGGCGTCCGCCACGGTGCAGAACCGGTGCGAAAAGCCGCGCAGCGGCAACGCCACTGATCAGCAGGGCACCTTGCTCAACGAGCAGACCTGGGTGCGCAGCTGGATCGATGAAACCTACCTGTGGTACCAGGAAGTACCGACCAATTTGCTGCCGCAAAACTACAGCACGCCGGTCGCTTATTTCAATGTATTGAAAACCAGCGCCACCACCGCCTCGGGCAAGCCCAAGGACCAGTTTCACTTTACCTACGCCACCGCCGAGTGGGAAGCGTCGCTCAAGGGCGTTGAATTCGGTTACGGCTTCCTGTTGGGCATCGAGCGCAATACGCCGCCACGGCGCGCCGTGATCGCCATGATTGAACCGGGCTCGCCGGCCGCGCGTGCGGGGCTGCAACGCGGCGACGTGCTGCAAAGCGTCGATGGCGTGGACTTTGTCAGCGCCAGCGGCCAGGCCAATGTCGATACCCTGAACGCCGGCCTGTCGCCCAGTACGATTGGTACCCACAACCTGGTTTTCAGCCGCAACGGCAGCACCGTCAGCACCAGCCTGACGGCAGCCAACGTTGATACTACTGCCGTGCAAAACCAGCGTATTATCGATACGCCTACCGGCAAGGTCGGCTACCTGACCTTCAATACCCACAACAACGTGGCCGAGCGCCAGTTGATCACCGCCATACAGCAGTTCCAGGCGGCCGGCATCACCGACCTGGTGCTCGACGTGCGCTATAACGGCGGCGGTCTGCTCGATATCGCCAACGAACTGGCCTACATGATTGCCGGGCCGCAGGCCACCAGCGGCAAGACGTTCGAGCAGCTCGTCTTCAATGACAAGACCCGGGCCGAAGCGCCGATGCTGTTCCGTAGCCGCAGCGTGGGCTTTGCCGCACCACAGCCGGTCACGGCCAACCAGGCCTTGCCGTACTTGGGCCTCAAACGCGTGACCTTGCTGACCACTGGCAGCACCTGCTCGGCCAGCGAGTCGATTATCAACAGCCTGCGCGGCGTCGATGTCGAGGTCAACCTGATCGGTGGCACCACCTGTGGCAAGCCGTATGGCTTTTATCCGCAGCCCAATTGCGGCACTACCTACTTTGCCGTGCAGTTCAAGGGCGTCAATGCCAAGGGGTTCGGAGATTTTGCCGACGGCATGTCGCCTACCTGCAGCGTCGCGGACGACTACGCGCACGCACTGGGCGACAGCAATGAAGCGATGCTGGCCGCGGCGCTGCGCTACCGCACCACCGGCAGCTGTGCACCGGCGACCGGCATGAGCCGTCTGCTGGCGACCATGGAAAGTTCGGAAAGCGTGGCGATGCGCCTGTTGCGGCCGCAATACAAGGAGATTGCCGTACGCTGATCTTTGCTTATAACAATATTCGTATAAGGAAAGAAGAAAGCATTCGTTCTGTAACGGAGTGTAACTTGATATTGTGCGGGGTTTCTTACCTCTAAGAATTTTAGCAATGCACAAACAGTTCAAGTTACACCCGCTCACTTTCGCCGTACTGGCCATGCTGGGCGGCGCCGCAACGCAGGCGCAGGCACAAACGCCGGCGCCTGCAGCGGACAGCACTGCCGCAGCTACCCCGCAGGCAGTCGTCGTCACCGGCTCGCGCATTCCGCGCGCCAGCCTGGAAGGCCCGTCGTCGGTGACCATCCTGACCGGTGATGAAATCACCAAGCAAGGCTACAAGAACGTCTTCGATGCACTGAACAACCAAGTGCAGAACAGCGGCTTTACGCAGGGCGAGGACTACGGCAACACCTTCACGCCGTCGGCCAACACCATCAGCCTGCGCGGCCTGGGCCCGAACCACACGCTGATCCTGCTGAACGGCCGCCGCCTGGCCGACTTCCCGATCGCCTATGACGGCGCGGTCAATTTCACCAACCTGGCCAACATCCCGTCAAGCATTGTCGACCGTATCGAGATCCTCAACGGCGGCGCCTCGGCCATCTACGGTTCGGACGCGATTGCCGGCGTGGTCAACGTGATCCTGAAAAAACAGGCCGAAGGCTTCGATATCAACGTCAAGGCCGGCGGCACCTCGCGCGGCGGCGCCGGCAGCCAGCGCGTGCAGCTGACCGGCGGCGGCAATTTCGACAAGCTCCACACCCTGTTCAGCGTCGAGCTGAGCCAGCGCGACCCTTTGTCGAGCATGGACCGCGACTTTATGTCGAGCCGTTCGGGCACGCCGACCATCGTTGCTTCGCGCCGCACCTTGCAGTCCGGTACGTCCGGCAGCTATGTCGACCTGGGCAACACCTGCAATGACTTCGGCGACATGTACGGTGGCAGCGTGATCAAGTACACGGCCAAAAACGGCAGCTATTGCGCCAGCCCGAAAACGCGCCCGACCTACTGGACCACGCAGACCAAGAACGAAAGCCAGAACGTGTTCGGCAGCGCCAACTATGAGCTCAATGCCGACACCACCCTGTTTGCCGACTTTCTGCTGGGCAAGAACAAGACCATCAACAACACGCGCGGCCCGTCATGGACCTCGGCTTCGCTCAATGGCGGCTCGTTCTTGAACCAGAACACCGGCGCCTACGAAGAGTGGACACGCTATATCTCGCCTGAAGAAATCGGCGGCGTGCAGCGCTACAACCGCAGCTGGGACGACCTGGCCACCGCCATCTCGCTGGGCGCCAAGGGCACCATTCCCGGCACCGCCTGGCAGTATGAAGCGAACTACAACGCCTCGATCTACAAGAGCGAAGGCCATGTGCCGCGCATGCGGGCCAATATCGACAGCTTTTTCCTGGGGCCGAAACTGGGCACCGACGCCAATGGCGTGGCCGTCTACGCACCTGACCCGGCACGCTTGTCGCGCGCGCTGACGCCAGCCGAATTCGACACCATTACCGATTACGCCACCAGCCACGACAAGGCCTGGACCAATACCCTGAGCCTGGCCACCAATGGCGACCTGTTCCAGATGCCGGCCGGCACCGCCAAGATTGCCACGATTGCCGAACTGGGCAAGCAGGGCTTCCGCAATGAACCCGATGCGCGCATCAACCAGGGCTATTTCAATCTGGCGCAGGGCTCCAGCCTGACCACCGGCACCCGCTCGCGCGCGGCGCTCGGTGCAGAGCTGAACCTGCCGCTGCATGAAAAACTGACCGGCACGCTGGCCGGCCGTTATGACCGCTACAGCTTTGCCGGCCGCAAGGAAGGCAAATTCACGTATAACGGTGGGCTTGAACTGCGTCCGGCACCCGACCTGCTGTTCCGCGCCAACTACGCTACCAGCTTCCGCGCACCGGACATGAACTATATCTACCAGGCGCGCGGCACCGGCTACTATTCGAGCACCACCGACTACTACCGCTGCGGCGCGACCGGCCAGCCGATCGAGACCTGCGAGTTCGCCAACAAGTCGCCTGGCGCCGACTATGTGCAGAACGGCAGCCGCGACCTGCAGTCGGAAAAAGGCAAGTCGTTTGGCGTGGGCGCCGTCTGGTCGCCAAGCGCCAACTTCGACGTCTCGGTCGACTACTGGAACATCAAGATCGATGACCTGGTGACCAACCTCAGCGACGACAAGCTGCTGCGCGATGAAGCCGATTGCCGCCTGGGCAAGACCGACATCAATTCGCCGACCTGCGTCGATACGCTCGGCCGCATCGAGCGCTATTCGGCCACGGCCCTGAACAAGGCCGGCGAGATCAAGACCATTACGGTCAACCCGATCAACGCGGCCAAGCAAAGCAGCAGCGGCATCGACATCAGCGCCAAGTACCTGCTGCGCACCAGCGACTACGGCCGCTTTGCCTTCAAGGCCAACTATGCCAAAGTGCTGAGCAAGAAATCGCAGCAGTTCGCCGGTGACGAGGAAATCGACGAAACCAAATCGATGACCAATATGGACTGGCCCGACAAGCTCAACCTGAGCGTCAACTGGAGTGCCGGCGACTGGTCCAACACGCTGCTGGTGAGCCGCTACGGCAAGGTGCCCAACAGCGCCGGCACCGCCTACCTGACGCCCACCGCGCTGGCCAACATCAGCACCGTGTACCGCATCAGCGATCGCGCCAGCCTGTCGGTGATCGTCAACAACGTGTTTGACAAGATCAAGCGCGACAGCAGCGGCGGCTGGCCGTACTACCCGATCGGCAATTACAGCCCGGTCGGCCGCCAGGGCTGGATCGAATTCAACTACCACTTTGGCAGTTGATTGAACCGAGCAGGTGAGTGAGGTAGCAAAAAGCCGGGACAGTATCGCTGTCCCGGCTTTTTTTGCGTCTGTTTGACCCTATAATCGTCCGCTTTCCTTCCCACTGCCGGAGCCTGCCCGATGCCACGCCATACCCTGTTGTCCCTCGTGTTGTTGTCCCTGTTCGCTACCCAGGCGCAAGCTGCGGCGCCCTTGACCACCGTGTCGGAGCGCTCCGGCTTTGTACAGACGGGCCGCTACGCCGAAGTGGAAACGCTGTGCCGCCAGTTCCAGGCGCGCTATCCGAAGCAGGTGCGCTGTTTTGAATTTGGCCGCACGCCGGAGAACCGCCCGATGCTGGTGCTGGCCGTGTCGAATACGGGCGCTTTGACGCCTGAGGCGGTAAAGCAGCGCAAGCTGCCGGTGCTACTGGTGCAGGGCGGCATCCACGCCGGCGAGATCGACGGCAAGGACGCCGGTTTTCTGGCGTTGCGCCAGGTGCTCGACGGCCAGGCGGCCAAGGGCGCGCTCGACAAGCAGGTGCTGCTGTTCGTGCCGGTGTTTAATATCGACGGCCATGAGCGCTTCGGCCAGTGGAATCGCCCCAACCAGCGCGGCCCGGTGGAAATGGGCTGGCGCAGCACGGCGCAGAACTACAATCTGAACCGCGACTACATGAAGGCCGACGCGCCTGAAATGCAGCATATGCTGGCGCTGGTCAATGCCTGGGATCCGCTGGCCTATGTCGACCTGCACGTGACCGACGGCGCGCAGTTCGAGCCCGATATTTCGGTGCAGGTCGAACCCGTGCATGCGGGCGATGCCGCCCTGCGCGTGGCCGGCACGGCGCTGCGCGACAATGTGCTGGCCGACCTGGCCCGCCAGGGTTCGGACCCGAAACCGTTCTATAACTCGTTTGCGAAAGAAGACGACCCGCAATCGGGCTTTGTCGATTCGGCCCCCAATCCGCGTTTTTCGCATGGCTACTTCCTGCTGCGTAACCGCTTCGGCATGCTGGTCGAAACCCACTCGTGGAAAGACTATCCGACCCGCGTGCGCATTACCCGCAACACCATCGTCTCGCTGCTCGAACAGATGGCGCAGCATGGCCAGGCGTGGCAGCAAACGGCGCACGAGGCCGATGCACGCGCCAGCGCCCTGGCCGGCAGCGTGCTGCCGCTGACGTATAAAACCACCGCGCACAGTCGCATGATCGAGTTTCGTGGTTACGCCTATACGCGCACGCCGTCCGAGGTGTCGGGCGCCCTGATGACGCGCTACGATGAAAAAACGCCGCAACTTTGGACGGTGCCGCTGCGCGACGAGATCGTGCCCGATATCGAGATCGATGCACCGAAAGCCGGCTATATCGTGCCGGCTGCGCGCGCACAGATGGTGGCAGCCAAGTTGCGCCAGCATGGCGTGGCCTACCAGGTGCTGCCCGCTGCGATTGCCGCGCAGCCGGTGGAAACTTTCCGCGCCACCCAGGTGAAATTCGGTGCGCAGTCGTTCGAAGGACGCCAGACGGCCAGCGTGCAGGGCTCGTGGCAGCCGGAAACGCGCGCCGTTGGCGCCGGCGCCCTGTACGTGCCGGTAGCGCAGGCCAAGTCGCGCCTGGTGGTGGCGCTGTTCGAGCCGCTGGCGCCCGATTCGCTGCTGGCCTGGGGCAGTTTCAATACGGCGTTTGAGCGCAAGGAATACATGGAAGACTATGTGGCCGAAGACGTGGCGCGCGCCCAGATGGCCGCCGACCCGGCGCTGGCGCAGGCGTTCCAGGCGAAACTGGCCAGCGATCCCGAATTTGCCAAAAACCCCAAGGCACGGCTGGAATTTTTTGCGCGCCGCCACAGCTCGTGGGATGAGCGATTGAACCTGTATCCGGTCATGCGCGCCGATGTGGCGCCGCTGCAGAAATAAGCACGCGCGAACAAAAGCGCCCAATCGTGCAGTATGGTGAAAATGCTATGCTGGCGTCCTCCCCGTGACCGGGATGCCATGGATGCCAGCATATGACACTGCAAGTTGCCGCAGCACCGAAGAAAATTCTTGTATTGAGCGTATCGGCCGGCGCCGGCCATATGCGCGCCGCGCAGGCCATCGAGGCCTATGCGGCGCAGGCTGGCGGCGGCGGGGCCGTCGTGGCCAGCCACCTGGACGTGATGGATTTCGTCACGCCGGCCTTTCGCAAGCTGTACACCGATTTCTACATCAAGCTGGTCAACAAGGCGCCTGCGCTGTGGGGCTATCTGTACCAGGCAACCCACGCGGCACCGCAAAACAGCTCGATGCAGCGGCTGCGGCGCGCCGTCGAGCGGCTCAACACGCGCGCGCTGATGCAGCAGATCGCCGCCTTTCGCCCCGACGCCATTGTCTGCACCCATTTCCTGCCGGCCGAACTGCTGTCGCGCGCCTTGCGCCAGCAGCAGCTGGACTGCCCGGTCTGGGTGCAGGTGACCGATTTCGACCTGCACCGCATGTGGGTGCACGAGCATATGCGCGGCTACTTTGCCGCCACCGACGAAGTGGCGTTTCGCATGCGCCACGAAGGCATTGCGCCCGCGCAGATCCATGTGACCGGCATTCCCGTCATGCCGGTGTTTGCGCAGGCGCCCGAGCGCGCGCAGTGCGCCGCCCAGTTTGGCATCGATCCACAGCGCAAGACCATTTTGCTGATGGGCGGCGGCGCGGGCCTGGGCAGCCTTGACACGATAGCGGCGCGCCTGCTGGCGCTGGAGGCAGACTTCCAGCTGATCGTCCTGGCCGGCAAGAATGCGGCGGCGCTGGCGGCATTGGAGAAACTGGCCGGCCAGCATCCGGGACGCCTGCTGGCGCAGGGCTTTACCAACCAGGTCGAACGGCTGATGGCCTGCGCCGACCTGGTCATTACCAAGCCTGGTGGCCTCACGACCTCGGAGTGCCTGGCGCTGGGTCTGCCGATGATCGTCAATTCGCCGATACCGGGCCAGGAAGAGCGCAACGCCGACTATCTGCTCGAGCAGGGCGTGGCCCTGAAGGCGTTTGATGCGGTGACGCTGGAATACCGCGTACAGCATCTGCTGGCCCATCCCTCGCAGCTGGCCGACATGCGCGCCAGGGCGCTGGCACTGGGCCGGCCGCTTGCCGGCGCAGTGGTGGTCGAACAGGTGCTGGCCGAAGGAGCCGGCGCATGAGTGACGCGGCGGTCAAGCCGTGGCAGATCGCGCTGACGCTGGCCTGGGTGGCGCTGCTCGGACTGTTTTTCGCACAGGTGGAAATCCAGATCGAAGGGCCGGCCGGCTGGGCTGCCAATCTGCCCACCTGGCGCATCGAGCATCACTGGCTGCTCGACATTTTCTGGGGCGGGCGTCCGATGACCGGCTACCATGCCTGGGTGTTTCCGTTCATTGCGCTGTTTTTTCACTTTCCGATGCTGTTCATGGCGCAGTGGTCGGCGCGCCTCGAATGCCGCGCCGTCGGCTGCATCATGCTGTTCTGGATTATCGAAGACTATCTGTGGTTTGTCTTTAACTCCGCCTACGGCGTGGCCCGGTTCAATCCTGCCGATGTCGCCTGGCACAAGCACTGGCTGTGGTTTGCACCGACCGACTACTGGGTCTCGCTGCTGCTGGCCGGCGTGCTGCTATGGCTTTCCTACCGGAGAAAAGCATGAATTCCACCCTGTTTCCCCTGCTGGCCCTGTCGATGATGCTGGTGATCGAGCCGGTGCGCGCGCAAGCGGACGCGCCGTCCGGGCGCAATGCCGAATGGGCCACGCCGCTGCCGCACGTGTCGAACCTGCACCAGGTCACGCCCAGCCTGTACCGCAGCGCCATGCTCGATGCCGACGACGTGGCGCAGTTGCAAAAGCTGGGCGTGAAAACGGTGATCAGCCTGCGCTCGTTTCATGCCGATACCAAGGTGCTTGAAGGCAGCGGCATCCGCGCCGTACGCATTCCCATCAATACCTGGGCCATCCGCGACAGCCACGTGATCGAGGCGATGCGTACCATCCGCGCCGCCGAACAGCAAGGTCCGGTGCTGCTCCATTGCCTGCATGGCGCCGACCGCACCGGCATGATGACGGCCATGTACCGCATGCTGTACCAGGACTGGCCGCGCGAAAAAGCCCTCGATGAACTGAAGAACGGCGGCTACGGCTATCACGCCATCTGGAAAAATATCGAACGCTATCTGCAGCGCGTGGACGTGGAAGCGTTGCGCGCACGCATCGACAAGGAAACGCCATGAAAACCCGATTGCTTGCCCTGGCCGCCAGTTTGGCGCTCAGCGCCGCCGCCACTGCCACCGCTGCCGAGGTGCAGCTCACCGATCTCAGCAAACCCGGCGTGCCCGGCAAGACCTTTGCCGCCAGCACCAGCATGCCGGCCAGCGTGGCTACCTTGTGCGCCGCCATCCAGGACTACGCCAGCTATCCGCAGTTCATGCCCAATGTCGACAAGGTCAAGGTGGCGCCGGCCGGTGCGGGCGCTTCGCTGGTCGACATCACGCTCAAGCTGCCGATGGGTAAAACCAAGCAATACCGCTTGAAAATGACGCCGGCCGCCAGCGCCGGCAGTTGCCAGCTGCGCTGGAAGCTGGTGCCGACCGAAGGCTTGAGTCCTGACGAAACCATCGCCGACACCAGCGGCCTGTGGCAACTGGCGCCAGAGGCGTCGGACGCCAGCCAGACATCGATAAAGTACCAGGTCTATACCGATCCGGGACCGGTGCCGATGGGGTTTGGCTGGATAGTCGACAGCATGAGCCGCGACAGCATTCCCAAAATGTTCGAGGCGCTGCGCAAGCGGGTGGCCGCAGTGCACTAGCGCTGGAGCAGAGGAGCGGTGGCCGGACAGTATCCGGGCAGTGGTGCGCCACTTCAGGCATGATTGCGATTCCAGTCACGTTTTTCCGGAATTTCGCATGGAACACCACAGCTTTTTACTCAATATTCTTTTTTATCTGGTCGCCGCGATTGTCATGGTGCCGCTGGCCAAGCGGCTCGGCATGGGGGCCGTGCTGGGCTATCTGGTGGCCGGGGTGGTGATCGGCCCGTGGGGGCTGGGCCTGATCAAGAACGTCGAAGTGATTCTGAGTTTTTCCGAGTTCGGCGTGGTGCTGCTGATGTTCCTGATCGGCCTGGAGCTCGAACCGAAGCGTCTGTGGCTGCTGCGCCGGCCGATTTTTGGCTGGGGCGGGGCGCAGGTGGCGGTGGTCAGCGCCGGCCTGTGCGCGGTGGCAATAGCCTTTGGCGTCGACTGGAAGACGGCGCTGGTGGGTGCGCTGGGTCTGTCGCTGTCGTCAACGGCCATCGTGCTGGCCACGCTGGGCGAGCGCAAGTTGATGAGCACACCAGCCGGCTCGGCCGGTTTTTCCATTCTGCTGTTCCAGGATATCGCCGCCATCCCGATGATCGCGCTGGTGCCGCTGCTGGGCGGCCTGGCTACCCATAGCGGCGAGCCGGGCTGGTTGCGGGTGGTCAAGCTCGTTGCCGTGCTGGCCGCGCTGGTGATTGCCGGCCGCTTCCTGGTCAACCCGATCCTGCGCTTTATCGCCAGGACCGAGCTGCGTGAAATCTTTACCGGCTTTGCGCTGCTGCTGGTGATTGCCATTTGTGTGCTGATGGAATCGGTCGGCCTGTCGATGGCGCTGGGCACCTTTGTGGCCGGCGTGCTGCTGGCCGATTCCGAGTACCGTCATGAGCTGATCAGCGACCTGGAGCCGTTCAAGGGCCTGTTGCTGGGCCTGTTCTTTATGGCGGTCGGCATGTCGGTCGACTTTGGCGTGCTGCGCGCCCAGCCGCTGCTGATCCTGGCGCTGGTGGCCGGTCTGCTGGTGATCAAGATCGCGCTGCTGTATGGCTTGTCGAAACTGTTCGATATTCCACGCGGCCAGCAGCTGTTCTTTGCGCTGCTGCTGTCGCAGGGCGGCGAATTTGCCTTCGTGGTGTTTGCCACGGCGTTGTCTGCCCATGTATTTTCACCCGATACGGCGGCCCTGCTGGTGGTGGTGGTCACGGTGTCGATGGTGGCCACACCCTTGCTGCTGCTGTTGCACGACAAGCTGGTGGCGCCGCGCCTGCAAAGCGAGAAAAAACGCCGCCCCGATGACAAGATCGAATCGCAGGACAACCCGATCGTGATTGCCGGCTTCGGCCGCTTTGGCCAGATCATCGGCCGCCTGCTGGCGGCCAACAAGATCGGCGTGACGGTGCTTGACCACGATCCCGACCAGATCGACCTGCTGCGCAAGTTCGGCTTCAAGGTGTTTTATGGCGACGCCACCCGCGTCGACCTGCTGGTGGCGGCCGGGATTGAAAAGGCCAGGGCGCTGGTGATTGCTATCGACAATGTCGATGACAGCCTGGCGCTGGTCGATGCGGTGCGCCTGCGCCTGCCCGAGCTGACCATCCTGGCGCGTGCGCGCAACGTCACGCATTATTATGAATTGCTCAAGCGCGGCGTAACGCTGATCGAGCGCGAGACCTTTGCCGCCGCCCTGCTACTGGGCGAGCAGACCTTGCGCCAGGCCGGCTACAGCGAAGAGCGCGCCGCACGCGCGGCCGATATCTTCCGCACCCATAACCTCAAGACGCTGCTGGAAGTGGCGCCGCACTTCCAGGATCAGCAAAAAGTCATGTCGCTCACGCGCCAGGCACGCGAGGAACTGGAAGACATGTTCGAGGGGGATGCTGCGGCGTATGCCGCGGCGGAAAAGGAAAACGGTAGGTCGGATTAGGCGGGGCCGCCGAGGCCCCCCAAAAGGGGCCGTAATCCGACAACATTGTTGGCGTTAGCGGTGTTGTTATTTCCCGCGCTTGCTTTCGATCGCCTCGATCTGGTCCATGATGCTGTTCATGCGCGCCACCAGCGCCTGGTAGGGATGGGGCGTGGCCAGGTCGACACCGGCTGTTTTGACCAGTTCATACGGATCGCTGGAACCGCCGGCGCTGAGCATTTTCAGGTAGGCGTCCAGGGCGCCCGGCTGTTTGGCCAGGATGCGCTGCGCAAAGTCCTGCGCCGCTGCAATCGAGGTGGCGTACTGGAACACGTAGAAGCTGTTGTAGAAGTGCGGCACATACGCCCATTCCAGGCCATACACCGGATCGATCTTCATCACGCCCTGCGCTTCGCCATGGTAGCGCTTGAGGATGTCGGTATAGATGGCCGTCATCTGCGCGCCCGTCAGCGAGCCGCCCTGGTCGACCCTGGCGTGGATGGCCGCCTCGAACTCGGCAAACATGGCCTGGCGGAAGAAGGTGCCGCGCAGGCCTTCGAGTGCGGCGCCCAGGTACAGCAGGCGCTCGTCGTCATCTTTTGCCACGCTCAGGCGGTGTTCGAGCAGCAGCGCTTCATTGGTGGTTGAGGCAATTTCGGCCACAAAAATGCTGTACGGTGCGTAGATCGACGGCTGCGCCTTGTTGGCCAGCACCGAGTGCATCGCATGGCCCCATTCGTGCGCCAGCGTGCTGACCGCTTCGTAGTTGTCGGTGTAGTTGAGCAGCACGAACGGGTGCACGTCATAGGCGTCGCCGTTCATGTAGGCGCCAGCCGCCTTGCGCGGACGCGGATAGACATCCATCCAGCGCGCGCTGGCGGCACTGGTCAAGGCCTTGACGTAGTCGGGGCCCAGCGGCGTGACTGAGTCCAGCATCATCTGCCGGCCCTCGGCCAGCGGGAAGGTGCGCTCACTTTTCAGCAGCGGCGCATAGATGTCGTAGTACGCCAGGTCGGTCACGCCGAGCATGCGCGCGCGCAGCTTGAAGTAGCGGTGCAGGGTGGGCAGGCTGGCATTGGTCTGCGCGATCAGGGTCTGGTAGACCTTGGGCGGCAGATGGTCGGCGTCGAGCGCCGCGCTTTGCGAGTCGGGGTAGTGACGTACTTTGGCGTAGGCGGCATCGGTTTTCAGCTGGCCGTACAGAGTCTGGCCGAAGGTGCGCTCGTAGTCTTTCCATTTGCCGAAAAAGGCGTCGAACACCAGCTTGCGGTCGGCGCGGTTGTCGTCGCCGCGGTATTTGGTATAGGCCGCCTGGTCGAGCCGCACCTGCTGGCCGTTGGACAAGGTGACGGTCGGCCATGGCACTTCCGAATTGGCCAGCGTGCGGTACACGGCGGCAGCCGAGCCGGTGGCCAGTCCGAACTGCGCCACGATCTGTTCGCCGGTGGCGTCGAGCGTGTGCGGCCCATTGCGCAGGATATTGTTCAGGTGGTAGCGATACAACTGCAGGCCCTTGTCGCGCGCGAGCATGGCGTCGATGCGCTTGCTGCCCAGCGCCAGTATCTCGGGCTGGATGAACGTGGTGGCCTGGCTGAAGGCGTTGCCCAGCAGCGCGGCGCGCTGGCTCAGTTCATTGCCATGGCTGTCGCCGGTATCCTGGTCATAGGTCTGCGAGGCGTAAGTGTAGAGCCGGCTCAGGCGCTTGCGCGCATCGGCGTACAGGTCCAGGCAGCTTTTCAGGCTTGCTGGCGAAGCACCGAGCTTGCCCTTGCAGGCCGCCAGTTCCTTCAACTGCGCCGTCAGCTTGCCGGCATCCTGCTCGAAGGCGCTGTCGCTGGCGTACAGCGCGGTCAGATCCCAGCGGTCGGCCGGGTTGTCCTGCTGCGCTGGCGGCGTGGCGGCAAAGGCGGAAAAACTGAAGGCGAGGCTGAGCGCGAGCGCGGTCAGGACAGGACGTTTCTGCATGGTTGTTCCATTCACGTTGAAAGTAAAGGTACGCCAGGACGATGCGCGGCGCATGCACAGAGCTTACTGCAGCATGGCGCACAAGGAAAGAACCGGGTGTGCCGGCGCCTGGCCAGGCGCCGGCAGGCAGAATCAACTTACTTTTTCTTGCCCAGCAAATCGAGCAGGATCGCCGTTTCGGCTGTAATGGCAGCCTTGATGGTCGGCTGGTATTGCGGCGCCCATTGCGGCGAGTGCGGACCGGCCAGCGGCTTGCCGCTGGCCTTGGCCGCCGCCAGGCGTTCCGGTTCCACCGCGCCGATATGCAGCAAGACGGCCCTGGCGCCGGCCTGGCCGTAGTTGGCAAAGTCTTCCGAGGTCATCTTGGCCGGCATTTCGGTGACCTGCTCCTTGCCCATCGCCGCCTGCAGCGTGCCGACCATGCGCATGGTCAGTTCGGGGTCGTTGTAGACGGCGTCGGTGCCCGGGCGCACTTCGATCAGCGGCTCTTTTGGCGCGCCGGCGGCAAATGCTTCGCCTTTTACTTCACGTGCGATGCTGGCCAGCACGCGCTTGCGCACGGCGTCACGGAAGGTGCGCACGGTCAGCTGCATGGTGACCTGGTCAGGCACGATATTGGCCTGGGTGCCGCCATGGATGCTGCCCACCGTGATGACCACCGGGTCCATCGGGTTGTTTTCACGCGAGACCAGCGTCTGCAGCGCCAGCACGATGCGCGAAGCCATCACGACCGGATCGCGCGTGTCATGCGGGGCAGCGCCGTGGCCGCCCTGGCCGTACACGGTAATGGTGATGGTGTCGGCGGCCGCACGGAAATAGCCGGCGTGGTAGCCGACGGTGCCGGCCGGCAGCGTGGCCTCGTCGTGGAACGACAGGGCGTAGTCAGGCTTCGGGAAGCGTTCGAACAGGCCATCCTTGAGCATTGCCGCTGCACCCTGCAGTGGTTCCTCGGCTGGCTGGCCAACCAGCATCAGGGTACCGCTCCATTGCTGGCGGTTTTCGGCCATCAGCCTGGCCGTGCCGTACCAGGCCGACATATGGATGTCATGGCCGCAAGCGTGCATGACCGGCACGGTTTCGCCAGCCGCGTTTTTGGTGGTGGCGGTGCTGGCAAAGGGCAGGCCGGTCTTTTCCAGCACCGGCAGCGCATCGATCTCGGTGCGCAGCATGACCACCGGGCCAGGGCCGTTGCGCAGGATGGCCACCAGGCCGGTGCCGCCAACGCCGGTCGTCACATCGAAACCGAGCGCACGGGTTTTCTCGGCCAGTTTCCTGGCCGTTTCCACTTCCTGGAAGGCGATTTCAGGATGGCGGTGCAAATCGAGATACAGCTGCTCGACGGCCGGATAGTTTGCCTGCAGCTGGGCAGCAATCGCGGGGGGCAGTGCTGCGCCGTGGGCAGTGCCGGCGCTGGCCAGCAGGGCGGCAACGAGGATTTTTTTCGGGGAAAAACGAGGGGACTGCAGAGGCAATGTCATAGAGATCTTTGAGAAGCAGGCGGGTTGCTTGCTGGTAAGTAATTTTTTAACTTAACAGAAACATTTCTCAAAATCAATAAATCAGCTAAAAATATTTCAATAATGTAGGATATGCAATAAAATAGATGCCGCTAGGAATTAAAAATATCTTAAATGCACTAATTTAAAGAAAAGACACCATGGATTTTATTGCAAACATCAAGATCGGCAAGCGCCTGACGATCGGCTTCGTGCTGATACTGGCCATGACTGCCGTGATCGCCACGGTCGGCATCTGGCGCCTCAATGACGTGGCCGCGTCCACGCGCGCCATGATGGACGCGCCGCTGACCAAGGAACGCCTGATTACCGACTGGTACGGGCTGAACTTTGCCTCGATCCGCCGCACCGCCGCCATCGTCAAGAGCAGCGACCCGGCGCTCGGCCCCTACTTCAAGGAAGACTCGGCCGCTTCCGTGAAGAGGGCTGCCGAACTGCTCAAGCAGATCGAGCCTTTGATTGACGGCGACAGGGAAAAAGCCCTGTTTGCCAAAATCCTCGAGCAGCGCAAGACCTACAGCGCCACGCGCGACGGCGCCGTCAAGGCCAAGGCCGATGGCGATGTGGAAGGGGCGGCGAAAATTCTCGATACCGGTTTTACGCCGGCCGCCAAGCTCTACCAGGACTTGTTGCAGGAACTGGTGACCATGCAGCGCGAAAGCATCGACGCGACCGCGCGCCAGATCGATGCATCGGCGCAGAAAGACACCACCGTGATTGCGCTGCTGACGCTGTTTGCGGTGGCCTTTGGGCTGCTGTGCTCGTGGTGGCTGACCAGCGGCATCACGCGTCCGTTGCGCCAGGCGCTGGCGCTGGCTGAGACGGTGGCCGCAGGCGACCTGACGCAAACCATGGTATCGCGCAGCACTGATGAAACCGGCGCGTTGCTGACGGCGCTGGGCAATATGAACAACAGCCTGGTGGGCATCGTCAGCCAGGTGCGCAGCGGCACCGACAGCATTGCCACGGCGTCGTCGGAAATTGCTGCGGGCAACCTCGACCTGTCTTCGCGCACCGAGCAGCAGGCCGGCTCGCTGGAAGAAACCGCCTCGTCGATGGAAGAGCTGACCAGTACCGTCAAGCAGAATGCCGACAATGCGCGCCAGGCCAACCAGCTGGCCATTACGGCAGCCGATATCGCCAGCCGTGGCGGCGCCGTGGTGGCGCAAGTGGTGGAAACCATGGGCTCGATCAACGCCTCGTCGCGCAAGATTGTCGACATTATCAGCGTGATCGACGGGATTGCCTTCCAGACCAATATCCTGGCCCTGAATGCGGCGGTCGAAGCGGCGCGTGCTGGCGAGCAGGGCCGTGGCTTTGCGGTGGTGGCCGGTGAAGTGCGCAGCCTGGCGCAGCGCTCGGCAGCGGCGGCCAAGGAGATCAAGGGACTGATCGACGACTCGGTCGGCAAGGTCGATATCGGCGCAAAACTGGTCGACCAGGCCGGTACCACGATGGACGAAGTGGTGGCCAGCGTGCGCCGCGTCACCGACATCATCGGCGAGATTTCCAGCGCCAGCACCGAGCAGACGCACGGTATCGAGCAGGTCAACCAGGCCATTACGCAGATGGATCAGGTGACCCAGCAAAATGCGGCGCTGGTGGAAGAAGCGGCGGCGGCCGCAGGTTCGCTGCAGGAGCAGGCCAACGGCCTGGCGCAGGTGGTGAGCGTATTCAAGCTGCGCGATGAGGCGGTGGCGGTACGCCGTGCTCAGGCAGCACCGGCGGCGCCCAAGGCTGCTGCGCGCGCAGTAGCGGCACCGGGGCGTGTCAAGGCGCCGGCAAAGAAGCTGGCGTCAGCCAAGGCACCGGTCAGTGACGACTGGGAAGAGTTTTAAGCGGGGAAATGTGCAGCGCCGACCCCGGGCCGGCGCTGCAGACAATACTACAAAGACTGCAGCGTGATGGTTGCGCCGAAGGGCGTTGGCGTGGCGCACGGCTCTTCGTCAAACGCAATATCGCCCATCGGGTTGGGCACGCCGTCGGTTTTCAGGTCGGTAAAGCCGAACAGCTTGGGGTCCATCAGGTGCGACGGCGCCACATTGGCCAGCGACGAAAAAATGCTTTCCACGCGGCCCGGGAATTTCTTGTCCCAGTCGCGCATCATGGCCTTGATCTGCTTGCGCTGCAGGTTTTCCTGCGAACCGCACAGGTCGCATGGAATGATCGGGAAGTTCTTGACCTCGGCATAGCGCTCGGTATCTTCTTCCTTCACATAGGCCAGCGGGCGGATCACCATATGCTTGCCATCGTCCGACACCAGCTTGGCCGGCATGCCTTTGAGTTTGCCGCCAAAGAACATATTAAGGAAGAACGTTTCCAGGATATCGTCGCGGTGGTGGCCCAGCGCGATCTTGGTCGCGCCCAGTTCGTCGGCCACGCGGTACAGGATGCCGCGGCGCAGGCGCGAGCACAGCGAGCAGGTGGTCTTGCCTTCCGGGATCAGGCGCTTGACGATGCTGTAGGTATCCTGGTTTTCAATATGGAAAGCCACGCCCAGTTCGGTCAAATAGGCCGGCAGGATTTCCGGCGGGAAGTTCGGTTGCTTCTGGTCGAGGTTGACGGCCACGATATCGAAGTGGATCGGCGCGCGCTCGCGCAGCGTCAGCAGGATATCGAGCAGCGCGTAGCTGTCCTTGCCGCCGGACAGGCAGACCATTACCTTGTCGCCTTCCTCGATCATATTGAAGTCGCCGATGGCCTGGCCCACCAGGCGGCACAGGCGCTTGTGCAGCTTGTTGTTTTCCAGTGCGATCTTTTCAGCTTTCTTGCGCGACAGTTGCTGCGCCTCGGCATTGGCCGGAATGGCTACCGCGCCTTCGGCGCTGTGGTCGATAACTGCGTTCATGCTTCTTCCTTGATCTTGAATACTTCCACGCCGACGCCTTCGCAGTCGGGATAGACATCGGGTTTCATCGACGACACACGCGCGGCGCGCACGCGCGGATGGGCCAGCATCGCTGCCAGCACATCGTCGACCAGTGTTTCCTGCAGCTGCACATGGCCTTGCGCCATGCGCTTGGCGATGGTGTCGCGCATGAAGTCGTAATCCACCACTTCATCGAGCTGGTCGTCCTGCGGCGTCGACAGCGCCAGCGGGATATACAGGTCGACATTGAGCAGCACGCGCTGCTCGCCTTTTTTCTCGAAATCGTAGACGCCGATATTGATCAGCACTTCGTAATTGCGCAGGAACAGCCGGCGGCAGTCGAGCAGGCGTGGGTGGAACAGGGCGGACGACATAGTTTGACCTTTTCGTGATGCGGTAGTGATACTTCAATGAGGTGCTGCAGGACTGATTATTTGGTGAGGAACATGACATCGCGCGGCAAGCCGATCAGATGCTGGCCGCCGTCGACCAGCAAGGTGGTGCCGGTCAGGGCGCGCGCGCGGGCCACGTAGCAGACGCAGTCGGCCACATCGTCCGGCGTGCTGGAGCGACCGAGCGGCGTATTTTCGTGCGCCTTGGCAAAGTTCGCTTCTGTCTGGTCGCCCGAGACCATGGTAATGCCCGGTGCTACGCCGACGACGCGTACTTTCGGCGCCAGCGCCTGGGCCAGCATGGTGGTGGCCGACAGCAGCGCCGCCTTGGACAGCGTGTACGACAAAAAATCAGGATTGAGATTGTACAGTTTTTGGTCGAGCAAGTTGACTACCACCGCCTGTTCGCCGGCCGGCGTAGCGTGATACAGCGCCTGCGCCAGCAGCACGGGCGCAGCCAGGTTGGCGTGCATGTGGGCGTCGAGTGCGGTAAAGGAAAAACTGCCGGCGTTGTCGTATTCAAACAACGAAGCGTTGTTGACCACGCAACTGACGCGGCCCAGCTGCGTCACCGCCTGCGGCAGCAATTCGCGCACCGCGCCCTCCTGCGCCAGGTCGCAATGCAGCGCGCAGGCGCGCCGGCCCAGCGCACGGATTTCTTCGACCAGGCTATGCGCCTCTTGCGCCGAATCGCGATAATGGACGGCGATGTCCCAGCCGTCGCGCGCCAGGCCCAGCGCAATGGCACGGCCGAGGCGGCGCGCGGCGCCGGTAACGAGGGCCACGCGGGCAGGCTGTTCGTGAGAAACGTTGCTGCTTTGATTCATGATTTGTTTTTCATTCGGTAAAGAGTCGCGCCAGCGGCGGGGTGGTCAAAAGCCGGGTTAAAAGCCGGGTCAAAAGCTGATTATTGGCGGCAGGCGACGCCGATTCGCTACAATGCAGGCATGTCACTACCCGCACCCGATCCTGACGCGCTGGCCGCGTCCCATGCCTTGCAGCACCAGATTGCCGCTGAAATCGCGCGCAATGACGGCGCCATTCCCTTTGCCCGCTTTATGGAGCTGGCGCTGTATGCGCCTGACCTCGGCTATTACAGCGGCGGCGCCGCCAAGCTGGGCAAGGATGGCGATTTCACCACCGCACCGGAAATTTCACCGTTGTTCGGCGCCACGCTGGCCCATGTGGCAGCCGCTATTATGGCGCAAACGGCGCCGCGTATCCTCGAATTTGGCGCCGGTACCGGCAAGCTGGCCTTCGATATATTGAGCGAGGCGGCCAGCGCCGGCATCCCTGTCGAGCAGTATGCAATCGTTGAATTGTCGGGCGAACTGCGCGCGCGCCAGGAGCTGGCGCTGGCCGCTTTTCCGCAGGTGGTGTGGCTCGACGGCTTTCCCGACGCCTTTGAAGGCGCCGTGCTGGGCAATGAAGTGCTCGACGCCATGCCGGTGTGCCTGATCAGCAAGACGCCGGACGGCTGGTGCGAGCTCGACGTCAGCATAGCCGACGGCCGCTTCGTGTATGTCGAGCGCCCGGCCAGTGCCGGGACGCTGGCACAGATCGCCGCCCAGGTACCCGACGCGGACGACTTGCCGGTCGGCTATGTCAGCGAGATCCACGGTGTGGCCAGTGGCTTCATGCGTTCGCTGGCGCGCATGCTCACGCAAGGCAAGGGCGGCGCTGCCGTATTGCTCGACTATGGTTTTCCCGGCCATGAGTACTACCTGGGCCAGCGCGCTACCGGCACCCTGATGTGCCACTACCGCCACCATGCGCACGCCGATCCGTTTTACCTGCCGGGCCTGCAGGACATTACCGCCCATGTTGACTTCACGGCGATGGCGCTGGCCGCGCAGGAAGCGGGACTCGATGTGCTGGCCTACATGAGCCAGGCTTCTTTCCTGCTGGGAGCCGGTATCGGCGAGCTGCTGCTGCGCATCGACCCGGAGCAGGTACGCACCTACCTGCCGCAGGCCAGCGCCGTGCAGAAGCTGGTCTCGCCGGCCGAGATGGGCGAATTGTTCAAGGTGCTGGTGGTCGGCCACCAGGTCGAACTGCCCGAAGCGCTGCTGGCTGCTGACCGCAGCCATCGCCTGTGATCGCGTGCGTGAACGCGGTCGGCATTTTCACTGCAAGCCATGGTTATTATCTTGTCATATCGTATATGATGACCGATAGAGCATGGTTCCAGCATGCAAGAACCCGTCGCGGCGCACGGATTTCAAGATAAAACGATGGGAAAGATACATACACACTATGACAACCTGAAGGTGGCGCGCCTGGCGCCGCAGGAAGTCATACGTGCCGCCTACAAGGCCCTGAGCCAGAAGTATCATCCCGACAAGAATCCCGGCGACGAAAAGGCGGCCCGCATCATGGCCATCCTCAACAGTGCCTACGGCACGCTGTCGGACCCGCAGCGCCGGCGCGAACATGACGAATGGATCGCCGCAGAAGAGTGGGAAATCGAATGGCTGGAAAGCACCCAGCACGAAGACAAGGATTCCCGGCACAAGGATGGCAAGCCGAAAGATGGCCGCCAGCAGGGCGGCGCACACGAGCATGCGTGGGCGCAGGATGTGCCCAAACCGGCCGCGCGCCGCCGCAGCGTGCCGCTGTGGCGCAGCTGGATATGGTGGCTGAGCCTGCTCTTTTGCCTGTTGCTGGGCTGGCTGGGCGCCTGGCTGCTGCAAGGCAGCAGCTCGTCCGTGCCGGCTGCGCTGGAGTCGGCCTGGAGCGGCCTGGCGCGCGACGGCGCCACAGCCGGCCATAACGCCGCGCCATCGAAGAGCGAACCGGTAGCTGTCGATAGCTGGGCCGTGGGCAAGCCCTATGCTGCCGAACCATCGCCAGCCAAGTTGGACGTCAAGGTGCTGGCCGTATCGCAGCTGCAGCTCAAGGCCAGCAGCGCGCCGTGTGAAAACAGCAGCCAGTCGCTGCTGGCGCCGAATGGCGAAGCGTGGCCGGTGCAGTCCGGTTATGTGGAAGGTTTCCCGGTCAGTAACAAGGGCAGCGACATGGCCATTACGCTCGACAACAGCGCCAACGCCACGCCGGTGTTTGTGCGGCTGTACGACCTGGAACGGCGCGCCAACGTGCGCTATGTATATGTGCTGGCGCATGACAAGCTGACGGTGGAGCAACTGGGCATGGGTAAATACGAAGTGCGCTATCAATCCATCGAGCCTGGCAGCGAAAGCTGCGGCAGCAAGAATACCGGCAGCCTCGAGGCCGCGCCGGGCGGTGCGCCGGCCAGTGAGGGCAGTACGCAGAATCCTGTTGTAAGCAACATCTAATCTGATTATCCTTGATACGGGTCAAGCAGTGTCCAATAGAATCTATTCCGAGGAGTATCCATGACCGACCTCACAGCCGACGCAGACGATAACTGGCTGCTCGACGAGGATGAGCCCGTGGCAGCCCCGACCGGACAGGCTGCGCCAGACCAGCGCCTGTGGCGCGTGCTGATTGTCGATGATGATGTCGATGTGCATGCAGTCACGCGCCTGGCGCTGCGCAATGTCAGCTTCAAGGGGCGCGAGCTGGAACTGTTTTCCGCCTATAGCGGACGCGAAGCCTATGAAATCTTGCGCACCACGCCCGACATCGCGCTGGTGCTGCTCGATGTGGTGATGGAAACCGATGACGCCGGGCTGATCCTGGCGCGCCGTATCCGCGAAGAACTGGGCAACGCCATCGTGCGTGTGGTGCTGCGCACCGGCCAACCGGGCCAGGCGCCCGAGCAGCGCGTGATCATCGAATACGATATCAACGACTACAAGGCCAAGACCGAGCTGACCACGCAAAAGCTGTTTACCACGGTTATTTCCGCCTTGCGCGCCTATGAAAGCCTGATGATGCTCGAACGCAGCCGCATCGGGCTGGGCAAGATCCTGGCCGGCGCCACCAATCTGTATCAGATCCAGTCGCTGCGCGAATTTGCCTCCGGCGTGCTGAACCAGGTCAGCGCGATTCTCGACGTGGGCGCCGATGGCGTGCTGTGCCTGATGCAGGGCGGCGCCGGCCAGCCGCAGGTGGTGGCCGCCACCGGCAGCTACGCGGCGCTGGCCGACTCTGAAGCCTTGCCGCCCGGGCATGCTTTGAGGGCCGCCATCGACAAGGCGTTTGCCGAAAAGCGCAGCCAGTTCGAGCATCCGGCCAATGTGCTGTTCATCCATACCGAAAGCAAGCGCGAGCTGGCCATTTCCGTTACGCCGCCGTGGCCGCTGGCGCCGATCCAGCGCGATCTGCTGGAAGTGTTTTGCGAACGCATCGCCGCCGCCTTTGACAACCTGTATATGTTCGGCCAGCTGCGCAAGGCGCAGGAAGCCACCGTGGTGGCGCTGGCCGACCTGGCCGAGTTCCGCGACAGCGCCACCGGCGGCCATGTGCAGCGCGTGCGCGAACTGACCGACGCGATTGCGCGCCGCCTGCACGAGCGCGGCGTGTACACCGATGAATTGACGCAGCAGCTGCTCGACATGATTGGCCTGGCCAGCATCCTGCACGATGTGGGCAAGGTGGCCACCCCGGACGCCATTTTGCTCAAGCCGGGCCGCCATACCGATGAAGAACGGGTGCAGATGCAGCTGCATGCCGGGGTTGGGCGCAGCATCCTCGAGCGTGCCGCCAATATGGTCGACGGCGTCAGCTACCTGACCTATGGCGCGCAGATAGCGGGCGGCCACCACGAGCATTTCGACGGCGCCGGCTATCCGAACGGCCTCAAGGGGCGCGAGATACCGATTGCCGCGCGCATCGTGGCGGTGGTCGACGTGTTCGATGCATTGTTACATGAGCGGCCATACAAGGAGCCGTGGCCGTTCCCGCAGGTGCGCGACTATATCGCGCAGCGCAGCGGCAGCCAGTTCGATCCGGAAGTGGTGGCGGCGCTGATGGATCTGATCGACCATGTGCCGTTGCTGTGGCAGCCCCAGCCTGGCGCCTGAGACGGCGCTGCATCTGACGTGTACGCGATGAAAGAATTCAAGGGCCTGTCGGCCCTGATTATCGAACCGCATGCCGGCATGCGTTCGAACCTGCAGACCATGCTCAATCTGTGTGGCCTGGCCAGGATCGACAACGCCAGCAGTTCCGGCCATGCCATCCGCATGCTGGGCAACCGGGCCTATGACCTGATCCTGTGCGAGTACGACCTCGAAGGCGGCCAGGACGGCCAGCAATTGCTGGAGGACCTGCGGCACCACAAGCTGATCCATGCCTCGACCATGTTTTTCATGGTCACCAGCGAAGGCAGCTTTGGCAAGGTGGTCAGCGCCGTCGAGCTGCTGCCGACCGACTATATCCTCAAGCCCTTTACGGCCGAGCGCATGCTCGAGCGTCTCGGCCGTGCGCTGGAAAAGCGCAATGCCTTCATGCCGGTGCATGAGCTGATCGACATGGGCAACGAGCACGCCGCGATTGCCGCCTGCGGCGAAGGCGCCAGCCTGTATCCGCGCTACGCCACCGATTTCCTGCGCCTGCGCGCCGAACTGCACCTGCTGCTGGGCGAGGCGGCCGAGGCCGAACCGATCTATGCCTCGCTGTACGAGTCCAAAGCGCTGGGCTGGGCCCGCCTGGGACTGGCCAAGGCGTTGTTCCAGCGCGGCGACTATCCTGCCGCCCAGCAGATGCTGGAAGGCCTGCTGGAAGAAAACAAGCGCTTTCTCGACGCCTATGACTGGCTGGCGCGCACGCATCAGGCGCAGGGCGGCACCAAGGCGGCCCAGGCTGCGCTGAGCGAAGCGGTGGCCCTGTCGCCGCATGCGGTACGGCGCCTGCGCCGGCTGGGCGAAGCGGCGCTGGCCGCCGACGATATCGAGATGGCGGAAAAAGCCATGAAGCTGGTGGTGGGCAAGGCCAGGTATTCCGAGTTCCGTGATCCGGAAGACCATGTGCGGCTGGTGCAGACGCTGGTGCGCAAGGGTGACCCGCTGCAGGCCGGCGCCGTGATCCGTGAGCTCGACCGCACCATGGGCGGCCAGAAAAACACCGAACTGTGCAGCGCCTTGTGCGGCGTGATGCTGCATGGCCATACCGGCAACCAGGTACGGCTGCAGGAGTCGCTCGATGCGGCGCTGATGGCCAACCGCCACAGCGTGGGCGGCTCGAACGCCCTGAAGACGGAGCTGGCGCGCCAGTGCCTGGCGCACGGGCGCGAGGAGGGCGCCGCCGAAGTCATGCGCGAAGTCATGCGCAATGCGCCCGACAGCGCCGCCATGACGCGCGCGATGGCCGTGTTCGAGCAGGCCGGGCGCGACGAGCTGGCCAAGGCGCTGGCGCGGCAAAGCCGCCAGGAAGTGGCCGAGATGGTCGCTGCCGGCGCCACGCGTGCGCGCGATGGCGACTATCGCGGTGCGGTAGAACTGATGAGCGAAGCGGTCGGGCGCCTGCCCGACAATCCGCAGGTGGTATTCAATGCCGCCGTGGCGGTCTTGAAATGCCTGGAGCACGAAGGCTGGGACGAGCGCCTCAGCCAGCAGGTGCTGCAGCATATCGCTGGCGTGCGCAGGCTCGATCCGGGCAACCCGAAATTGCCGGTGCTGTCCGGACTGCACCAGCAGTTATTGCGTAAATACAAGCCTGACGCCGTGGCCTGGCTCAATCCACCAGCAGCCGTTTAGCAGCCGGTTTGCAGCCTGGCGCGACACAGCCATGCGCCTTGCAAGGGGTGCTTGAGCAGCGAATGCA
This sequence comes from Janthinobacterium aquaticum, assembly GCF_009208565.1. Classification (GTDB taxonomy): domain Bacteria; phylum Pseudomonadota; class Gammaproteobacteria; order Burkholderiales; family Burkholderiaceae_D; genus Janthinobacterium. The sequence goes on from NZ_WFLK01000014.1 coordinate 211,831, forward strand.
AAAAAATACGAAAATTGTTCACCATCGCTTGCACTTTCTTAAAACGGGGGCTTATAATCACGCCCCGAAGCAGCCAACTTCTTCTTTATAAGTAAATGCAGCAGTAAGGCAGGTATAAATAAGGTTGACGGTTGTGAATAAATGCTTCATAATCTGCGTTTCCCGCGGAGGGGTGGCCGAGTGGTTAAAGGCGACAGACTGTAAATCTGTTCTTTCGAGTACGCTGGTTCGAATCCAGCCCCCTCCACCAAGTTTTTGCAAGAAGACTGGGTCGCGGCAAGTGAAGATAAAAGTGAACGATACCTCGCGGGTGTAGCTCAATGGTAGAGCAGAAGCCTTCCAAGCTTACGACGAGGGTTCGATTCCCTTCACCCGCTCCAGTTTCCGTTCAGATGCAGTCGCATCGCATGCATCAAATTAAAGCCCTTGTAGCTCAGTGGTAGAGCACTCCCTTGGTAAGGGAGAGGCCACGTGTTCAATCCACGTCAAGGGCACCAGAATTCGTAGCAAGCAACATCAGTAATTCAAACAGACCGTCGGGCGCGTGCCTGAGCAATCTAATCAAATCATTAGGAGTTCAAAATGGCAAAAGGTAAATTCGAACGGACCAAGCCGCACGTCAACGTCGGCACCATCGGCCACGTCGACCACGGTAAAACCACGCTGACCGCTGCAATCGCAACGGTACTGTCGAAGAAATTCGGCGGCGAAGCCAAAGCATACGACCAGATCGATGCTGCTCCAGAAGAAAAAGCACGCGGTATTACCATTAACACCGCTCACGTTGAGTACGAAACGGCTTCGCGCCACTACGCTCACGTTGACTGCCCAGGCCACGCCGACTACATCAAAA
>NZ_WFLK01000015.1 GCF_009208565.1 Janthinobacterium aquaticum
AGCCTAAGGGCGGATACAGCATCCAGTTACCCGGTCTTGATATGCCTACCAAGAATTTTGACAGCGGTTAATGTTGTTCGCAACACCATCAACCGCATGAGAGGAATAATACAAGGTCGGATTAGCCTGGCGTAGCCAGGCGTAATCCGACAATCCCACAGCGGCCAACAATGTTGTCGGATTACGCCGCTACGCGGCTAATCCGACCTACTTAGCTACCAGCCCCTGTCTAGCGCTGCTGGCGCTTGCGCCCGGCCAGCCGGGCCGTGGGCGCCACCAGATTCGCATACAGGGCGCCCGTGGGCGCGTCCCACTGCTGCACCGCCTGCTGCTGGCGCGCTACGGTGGCCATGTCGCCGCGCGCTATCGGACCGGAGAGCGCTGGCGCGGCACCCAACCGGAAGACATTGGCCATCGCTTCGGCGGCCAGCGGTCTGGCCAGTTCGCGCGCCACCGCCTCGGGGATGCCGGCTGCCTGGTAAGCGCGTAGCGCGGCGTCAAGCACGGTCACCAGATAATTGCTGGCAAACACGGCAGCGGCGTGATACACGGTCTTGGCGGCGGCGTCGATCGGTACAGGCCGCGCGCCGATGGCCAGCAGCAGCGGCGTCAAGGCTGCCAGCGCCTGCGCATCGCCTTCCACGCCGCAGTAAGTGCCGTCAAAGCCGGCCGCCACCTGGGCCGGATCGGCAAAGCTGCGGATCGGATGCACGCTGGCCACCGTGGCACCGGCGTCGACGGCCGCTTGCAGCGCGGTGGACGCCAGCGCACCGCTGCAGTGAAACACGGTGGCGCCGGCCAGCTGTCCCTGCGCCGCCAGCGCCGCGCAGGCCGGGCCGATCTGGTCGTCAGAGACGGCCAGCATGGTCACGTCGGCGCGGCGCAGCGCGCCATGGCTGTCGACCGGTGTGCCGGCGCCGATAAAGGCCACCGCATCGCGCGCCGACGCCATCGAGCGCGTCAGCACATCCTGCACTGTCACGCCGTCCACGCCGGCAAACAGGCGCCCCAGCACACGGCCCACATGACCGGCGCCGATCACATTTAACGTCATGCCATTCACAGACTAGAATCCCGATCCGGGCTGCTGCAGATAGGCTGCCTCTTCCGGCGTCGAGACGCGTCCGAGGATGGCGTTACGGTGCGGGAAGCGGCCAAAGCGGGCAATCACTTCCTGGTGGCGCTGGGCGAAGTCGAGCATGCTTTCAAAGCCGTCATGCGCCTGCGACAGCTGCTGGAACAGTTCCACCGCATGCGCCTGCATGGCCAGGTCTTCGGCATGCTCGAACGGCAGGTAGACAAAGGCGCGCAGCATCGGATCGAGCTGCTGATCGGCGCCCTGTTCGGTCATCGTCATGGCCAGCGCCAGTGCCTGGGCGTCGCCGGCAAACGCGCGCGGCGTGCCGCGATGGACATTGCGCGTGAACTGATCGAGCACCAGGATGCGCGCCAGCCCGCCGCGTGGTGTCGCTTCCCAGTCGCGCAGGCCGCCGTCGATGGCGCTGTCGATCAGGCTGCCGAAGCGGCTGCGGATCTGTGCGTCGAACGCGTCATCCTTGCGAAACCACTCCGGACGCGCCTGGCCATGGCCGGGGTTATCGGGCGGCAGAAACCAGAAGTCGAGTACTGCCATTGCTTGTCCATCCATGGTTTATCCTTGTCAGCAGATTCATCAGCAGGTTCGTCAGCGTGTTCAGTTACGGGCATGCGACAGCTGGAAGCCGGCAATGCCCTCGAAGGCGGCCAGTTCGGCCGACATGGCAGACAGGCTGGCGCCCGTGTTCCTGCCATGGGCGATGGCGACAAAGCGCCACTCCTGCATGCCGTCGTTGCTGCCGATCGTGAGCGTGCCGCCCGCGATGTCGTAGCCGCGCTTGGCGGCCATGCGCCGTAGCGCATCCTCGCGCGGCACGAAGTCGCGCTTGAAGCGCATGGTAATGGCCACGGCATGGCGCGACGGCAGCAGATTCTCCAATTTTGACAGAAAAATCATCGCCATCGCGCACAGGAAGGCCAGCCCCATGGCCGACAGATAAAAACCGATACCGACCATCACGCCGATCACCGACGAGGCCCAGATCGAAGCGGCGGTGGTCAGGCCGCTGATATTGAAGCCTTCACGCATGATCACGCCGGCGCCCAGGAAGCCCACGCCGGTCACGATGCCCTGGATCACGCGGGTCGGGTCGCTGCCGACGATGCTGCCATGGCCGCCGTACCAGAATTCGGGATAGCCGCCCAGCACCGTCAGCGCGGCCGACGCCATGCACACCAGGCTGTAGGTGCGCATGCCGGCGGCGCGCCCGTGATACGAGCGCTCGTAGCCGACCAGCAAACCGAGCAGCAGCGCGCCGATCAGATTCATCAGGATCACGCCATTGGTCGCCAGCTCGGCCGGCGACCAATAGGCGCGCAGGAAGTCGATGGTCGGCATCGCGCTTACGGCTTTTTGGTCAGCTGCTTTTCAAACGCCACATCGAGCTTGCTGACGCGGCGCGCCTTCTGCGGCCCCAGTCCATTGACAAAGGCCACGAAGGCGTCCAGTTCCAGCGGTGGACACAGCGGTGGCTGGCCCGGCCCTTCGGTCAGGAAGAACAGCTCATCGCCGGTGCGCGCCATGCTGTACAGGCGGTTGCCGCTGCGTTCCTTGAGCCGCTCGATGGCGGCGGTAGCGCGTGTCGATCGCATCAGATGGCCTCCGTGCGTTCTTGCAGCCAGGCCAATGCTGCGCCATCGAGGTGCGGCTCCAGGCGCGCGCGCACCGTGGCGTGGTAGTCGTTGAGCCAGGCCGCTTCGTCGTCGCGCAGCAGCGCGCGCTCGACGCAGCGCGTGTCGATCGGGCACAGCGTGAGCGTTTCAAATTTCAAAAATTCGCCGAACTGGGTGCTGGCCGCTGGCACGTTCAACACCAGGTTTTCAATGCGGATGCCCCACTGGCCCGGACGATAGATGCCCGGCTCGATCGAGGTGATCATGCCCGGCTCCATGGCCGTATGCGGCTCGGGCATGGTCGATTGCGAAATCGACTGCGGCCCCTCATGCACGTTGAGGAAAAAGCCCACGCCGTGGCCGGTGCCGTGGCCAAAGTCGATACCCTCGGCCCACAGCGGCGCGCGCGCAATCGCGTCGAGCATCGGCGACTTGACGGTGCGCGGGAACTGCGCGCGCGACAGCGCGATCATGCTGCGCAAGACCAGCGTAAAGTCGCGCTTGTGCGCAGCGGTGAGCTGGCCCACCGGTACCACGCGCGTGATATCGGTGGTGCCGCCCAAGTACTGGCCGCCCGAGTCGATCAGCAGCAGGCCGTCGCCTTCGATGGTCGCTTCGCTGCCGGCCTGGGCGTGGTAGTGCATGATGGCGCCATGCGCGTTATAGCCGGCGATGGTGCCAAAGCTGGGGCTGACAAAATTGGCGCGCCGCGCGCGGCAGGCAGTCAGCTGTGTATCGACACCGAGTTCGGTCAACGGTGCGCGCTGCGGATCGGCCAGGGTAGCGTCGAGCCAGCTGAAAAATTCGCACAGGGCTGCACCGTCCTGTTCCATCACGGCGCGTACATGGGCCGCTTCGCTGTCGCTCTTGCGCGACTTGGCCAGCGTGGTCGGATTGATTGCCTCGATCACGCGCACCACGCCTGGCACGGCCTCGCGCGTGCCGTGGGTCAGGCGGCGCGGATCGAGCAGCAAGCTGGCATCGGCCGGCAAGGCCGCCAACGCGCTGGTAAAGCGCTCGTACGGCGCCACATCGACGCCGTGCGCTTCAAGCGTGGCGTGCAATTCTGGCGCCACCTTGCCGTCGGCCACGAACAGCGTGGCACGCTGCGGCCCGACCAGCGCGTGCGACACAAACACCGGGTTGTAATGCACATCGGCGCCGCGCAGGTTGAACAGCCAGGCGATATCGTCGAGCGTGGAGATCACATGATGGCTGGCGCCATGCGCCGCCATGGCGGCGCGCAGTGCGGCCAGTTTGTCGCTGCGCGGCAGTGCCGGGTACGGCGCGCCGTGCTCGAACACGGCGGCAACCGGCTTGGCCGGGCGCTCGGCCCACACCAGGTCGAGCAGATCGATATCGGTGCGCAGCGTCACCTGGCTACCCAGCGCCTGGCGCAGCAAGCGCGCATTGGCCAGACCCAGCACGGCGCCGTCGACGGCCACCACCTGCCCCGGCTGCATGGTCTGGCCCAGCCAGTCGAGATACAGCACGCTGGCGCCGGACGGAATTTTTTTCAGTACGATGTCGCTGCCGGCCAGCTCCGTTTCAGCCTGTTCCCAGTAGCGGCCATCGGTCCACACGCCCGCTTCCTCTTGGGTGACAATCAGCGTACCGACCGAGCCGGTAAAACCGGAAACCCATTCACGGCCCTGCCAGTGCGCCGGCAAGTATTCGGACAGGTGCGGGTCGGCCGAAGGGATGATCACGGCGTCGACGCCCTGCTCGCGCATGGCGGCGCGCAGCTGGGCCAAACGGTGGGCGGGGGAACTCAGATTCGGTGTATGCATGGTGTGAATTCGTGTGGTGCGGTGAAGAACCCATGATACTCCGAATGGCGGCGATGCAGTATCAGGGGCGTGAGCTCTCCACCAGCCCGGTCACCAGGTCGGCAATCTGCTGTTCCGCCGGCACTGCCTGCGCCATCCTGACCGCTATCTCCGCACAGGCAGTCGCCACGGCAGGGTCGCCCAGCAAGCCGGCCAACGCCGCGCGCCAGGCACGCGGCGGCGCATCGGGCAGCACCGTGGCGGCCACGCCCAGGCGACGCAGGCGCGCCGCATTGTCCGGCTGGTCAAACGCAAACGGCACCACCAGCTGCGGCTTGCCGGCCGCCAGCACGGTAGCGCTGGTGCCGATGCCGCCATGGTGTACAAAGGCGGCGGCCCGGCGGCTCAGCAGGTCGAACGGCGCATACGCCACATACAGCACCGACGCCGGCAGCGTGGCCGGCAATTGTGAGCGGTAGGGCGTGACGACCACCACCCGCAGGCCCAGCTCGCCGGCAGCATCGAGCGCGCGTGCCAGAAAGTGGCGGCCATGCGCCATCGCCGAGCCAGGCGTGACCACGATGGGCGCTGTGCCGGCGTCGAGAAAGCGCTGCAGGTCGGGCGCCAGCTGCTGGCTTGAGGGCGGCATGCGCGGAAAAGCGGTGCACACCGTATGGGGCGGCCAGTCCGGCTGCGGCGCGGCAAACCAGGCGGGAAACGCACAGATCACGCGCTGCGGCGAATGCAGCCAGTGGCTCATCACGCGCCGCACCGGCGCCAGCCCCAAGGAGGCGCGCAGGCGGTTGATGGCGGGCCGCACGATGGGGTCGAGCATCAGCCGTTCGACCAGCGCCATGCTCAAGCGGATCACGGGCTGCGGCAGGGCACGCGGCCAGTTCAGGCCGCGCCGCACCGAGGCGTCCCGGGCGCCCAGAAAGCACGATGGCGCCAGGTGCAAGGTAGCCAGTGGCACGCCCTGCGTTTCCTGCAGCAGCCGTCCGGTCAGGCCCAGCGTGCTGGCCACAATCACCGTTGGCCCCTGCTGCTGTTCTGCTTTCAGCAGTGCCAGCTGCTGCGTGTAGGCCTGCGGCAAATGGCGCGCCATATGCTTCCAGATGGTGGCAAAGCCCTTGATGGGGTGCCACAGGTCAGGGTCGGCCACGCTGGCGTCAAGGTCCTCCTGGCTCAGGCCCGAGACAAAGCGCAAGCCGGCCTGCTCCACGCGCGCCTGGAAGTTGGCGCTGGCCACCAGCGTGACGGCATGGCCGCGTGCGCGCAGCGCCTGGCCGATCACGATAAACGGATAGACGTCACCGGCGCTGCCGGCAGCGAGAATGATCACGCGTATCATGGTTCTGCAGCGGCGAGCAACTGGCCGGCGATCACGGCGATTTTTTCCAGCAGCGCCTCATCGTAGGGCAGCCAGGGCACGGCGCCCAGCCTGGCGCCGCGGGTTGCCGCGTCGCCAGGCATGTCGATGGCCACTTCGGCACCATCGCAAGTCACGCGGGCGGTCGACAAATGCACCGCATGGCGGCCCACGGTCAGATGGCGCGCTTCTATCTGCATGCGCCCCTGTGCAATCTGTCCGGCAAATACCTGCTGCAGCACGCTGCGCCGCATGGCGGCCATCGGGCCGCTTTCCAGTGTTGCCAGGTAGGCCAGGCGTGCACTGCGCCGGGCATCCGGTTCCGCCTCGGCCAGCGCAAACGCGCTGACGCTGACCAACAGGTCCACCGCGCGGCATGCTTCCGAATACGCCACGGCCGACATCTGCTGCAGCTGCGAGGCATCGAGCGCCTGCCAGCGGCTGCCCACGCGCCGCTCCAGCGACAGGCCGTTTGCGGTACAGGCACCCTGCGCTCCCGGATAGATGCGCCCTTCGAGGCGCAGCGACACGCGCCAGTCGCCGAACGGGCGCGACAGGCCTTCGTCGTGATCGAGCCGCCAGCCTTCACGGCGCGCCAGCCCTAGCAGCGTGCGCACCGACAGCAGATGGCCGGCAAACGGCACGCTGCCATCATCAGGCGGTACGTACACTTCGCGGTAAGCCTGGCGTACCGGCTGAAGCAGCCGGCGCTGCGTAACCAGCGCCTGCCAGGCGGCGCGCTCTTCCACGCTGCCATGCAGCGGATGCCACAGGCTGATCTCGCCGTCCACCGGCAGCGCCAGCTGCTGGCCCCAGGCGTCGATGGCGCCCTCGCCTTGCGGCATGCATGCGCGCCCGTCGTCGAGGCGCCAGATCAGCGCGCGCACTACGGTAGCGGCATCCTTGTCGCCGCCGTACAGTGCGCGCCAGTGTTCGACCGGCCAGCGCACCTCGTTTGCCAGCCCCGCTTCCAGCGTGCGCGCCAGCATGGCCTGGCGGCGCTTGCCCGGCGCACCGGGCAGTCCGAGGCGCCAGGCGATATCCGAACGGGCAGCCAGCGCCCGCTCTGCCGGCTTCAGGTTGCGTTCGAGCTTTTTGCGGATGCCAGCATGGCGCACCTCGGCCAGCGCCGTGCGCAAGGCCTGCAGGCTCTCGGGCGTGGGGATGGTTTCCACTGCATGGCCCAGCGCCATCGCCAGCGACTGCGATGGCGCGCTCTTGGCCGTGCCGGGCGCCACGCTGGCCTGCGGCAGCAGCGCGGCAATCAGCGGGCCAAACCAGGCTTCATCGCGGTAGGCGGCCACGCGTGCGGCGCGCGCCAGCACCGGCGTATCGTGGGTGGAAAAAGCCGCGTCAGCCGCATAGGGCACGCTGCCGTCATGAATCGCCGCCAGCTCGCCTGCCGCGCGTTCGAGCACGCTGCGGGCAAAGTCGATATAGGCAGCGTCGCCAGCGAGCACCTCGGCCGGATCGGGCTCGCCGATGCTGTCGCGGTTCCAGAAACTGCTGTGGCGCGAGCCGGCCAGCGCCAGCAGGCCATCAGCGCGCACCTGCGCCAGCCGTTCAAATTCCTCCAGCGTGACGGGCATCGGATAGCGCAGGTGGCGCTCTGCCATCTGCTGCTCAAACCGGGCGGGCGCGTCACCGCCGGCCAGGCGCGCCAGGAAATACGCCTGGTACGGCTGCTCGGCCCAGCCGGACGGCTCGCCCAGTATGCGCCGCGCCTGCGCAGCCGCGCTGTCGGGCAGCGCCCCTTGCAGGCAGGCCAGGCAGCCGATCGCATAGTCCCACTCCATCTTGTGCTCGCCGGCGGCATCGAGCGCCTCAAGCGCACCAAGCAGCGTCTCGCCTTCCAGTACCGGCGCCAGGCCTGCCCGTTCAATCTGCGCCAGCAGGCTGGCGGCCATGGTGCGCCGCGCCACATCGTCATGGCCGAAGCGGGCAGCGCGGTGCAGCGCGCCCCAGACCGTGCCCAGTTCTTCCGGCGTCCAGTCAGCGATATCGACCGGCGGGCCGGTAAAGCGCGCATGATCGACCGGCTCGCCGTCGAGGCGTGCACGCAGTGCGCTGGCGCGGGCGCTGGTTTGACCGTCAGGCTTCATCGCTGCCCTCGTAGCGGCGCAGGCCGTCCAGGTCGAGTATGCGGATGCCCCCGTAATCGAGCAGCAGCAAGCCCTGTTTTTCCAGCACCTGCAAGGCCTGGTTGGCGCGCTGGCGCGAGGTGCCCGACAAGAGGCCAACTTCTTCCTGCGACAGCTGCACCAGCCGCTCCACGCCCGGATACAGGTGCGAGTTGAACATCGAAGCCAGGCAGCGCGCCACGCGCGTGTTGATGTCGAGCAGGCGGTCGTTTTCCACCATGCCGATAAACTGGCCCAGGCGTTCATTGAGCTGCATCAGCAGAAAGCGCGTGAATGGCAGGCTGGTGTCGAGCAGCCAGTGAAAGGTGGACGCCGGCAGGCGCGCCACGCGTGTATCGCGCACGGCTATCGTGTCGTACTTGCGCGTCTCGCGCTTGAGCAGCGAGCCTTCGCCAAACCAGCTACCGGGCGGCATGCCGGTAAACGTCATGGCCTTGCCGGAGGCCGAAAAATTGTTCATCTTGACCATGCCGCTGATCACGCCGATCCAGTTCTCGATCGGTTCGCCCTTGCGGCAGATAAAGCCGCCTTTCGGCGTAAAGGTTTCAAACACGTCGGCCTCGACGCGCGCCAGTTGGGCAGCGTCAAGCAACTGCGCCCAGTTGGCCGCGCGCACGGCATCTTTAAGACTGATATCTGCTGTGATCATTGTGCGATGCACCATCGAAAAGTGGGTAAATGTCCCCAAAAAGACAACTCGCCTGCTCCCTGCAAGCTACTATCATTGCACAAACGCGCTGCACATAAAAACACGGAGCGCCACACCATGAGGTGGCGCCCGAGGAAAATAACAAACGCAACAGGAGACACTGGTGCAAACAACAAACCCGGCAGCGATGCCGACCTTTCCGCGCCGCTTGCTCGAGCACGGAAAGGTCCGATCCGACAAACCCGCCTTCCGCGAAAAATACCTGGGCATCTGGCAAAGCTGGACCTGGGGTGAAGTCAACGACGAAGTGCGCGCGCTGGCCTGCGGCCTGGCCGCGCTGGGCTTCGGCCGTGGGATGAACCTGGCGATTATTGGTGACAACCGCCCACGCCTGTACTGGGCCATGCTGGCCGCGCAAAGCCTGGGCGGCGTACCGGTGCCGCTGTACCAGGACGCGCCGGCGCTTGATATGGCTTATGTGCTGCAGGACGCGCATATCGAGTACGCGATCGTCGAAGACCAGGAACAGGTCGACAAGCTGCTCGAACTGCAAAGCCTTTATGGCGGCATCAAGCATATCGCCTTTGACGACGAGCGCGGCATGCGCCACTATCACCAGAACGAACTGATCTCCTTTGCCGGTTTGCAGGCGCTGGGCCGTGAATACGACCGCGCCCATCCGGGTTTTTTTGAAGCTGCTGTCGAAGCGGGGCGTGGCCTGGACTCGGCCGTGATCCTGTACACCTCGGGCACCACCGGTAAACCCAAGGGCGTCTGCCAGAGCCACACGGCACTGCTGGCGGCCGGCGAAGGCGGCGTGGCGTTTGACCACCTGACCGACGCCGAAGACATCCTGTCCTACCTGCCGATGGCCTGGGTCGGCGACTGCCTGTTTTCGCTGGCGCAGGCGATGGTGGCCGGCTTTACCGTCAACTGCCCCGAGTCCGGCGACACGGTGATGATCGACATGCGCGAAATCGGCCCGACCTGCTATTTTGCGCCGCCGCGCGTGTTTGAAAACATGCTCACCAGCGTGATGATACGCATGGAAGACGCCAGCAGCATCAAGCGGCGCATGTTCAGCCATTTCATGGATGTGGCCAAGCGCTGCGGCGCGCATATCCTCGATGGCAAGCCGGTGTCGCTGTTCGACCGGCTCAGCTACAAGCTCGGCAATGCGCTGGTCTACGGCCCCTTGAAAAACGTGCTGGGACTGTCGCGCGTGCGCGTGGCCTATACCGCCGGCGCGGCCATCGGGCCGGACCTGTTCCGCTTCTACCGCTCGATCGGCGTCAACCTCAAGCAGCTGTATGGCTCGACCGAGACCTGCGCTTACGTGTGCCTGCAACCGGACGGCAATATCAAGTTCGACAGCGTGGGCCTGCCGGCGCCCGGCGTGGAAGTCAAGCTGGCGGCCAACGGCGAAGTGCTGGTCAAGTCCAAGGCCACCATGAGCGGCTACTACCACCGTCCTGACGCCACCGCCGAAGTGATCGACGCCGACGGCTACTTCCATACCGGCGACGCCGGCGTGTTCGACAGCGAAGGCCACCTGAAAATCATCGACCGCGCGGCCGACGTGGGCAAGCTGACCTGCGGCGCCATCTTTGCGCCCAACTATATCGAAAACAAGCTCAAGTTCTTCCCCTTCATCAAGGAAGTGGTGGCGTTCGGCCATGGCCGCGGCGAGGTGTGCGCCTTTATCAATATCGATATCGAGGCCGTGGGCAACTGGGCCGAGCGGCGCGGCATTGCTTACGCCGGCTATACCGACCTGGCCGCACGCGAAGAAACCTATGGCCTGGTGCGCGACTGCATCGAGCAGGTCAATGCCGAACTGGCGGCCGATCCGCTGATGGACCGCACCCAGATCCACCGCTTCCTGGTGCTGCACAAGGAACTCGATCCCGATGACGACGAGCTGACGCGCACGCGCAAGGTACGGCGCAAGTTCATCGCTGAAAAATATGCGGTGCTCATTGCCGCCCTGTACGAGGGCAAGACCTCGCAGTTTATCGAGACCCAGGTGAAGTTCGAGGACGGCCGCACGGGTACCACCAGCGCCGACCTGCAAATCTGGACCAGCAAAACCTGGCCGGCCGTCGGCCTGGCAGCATGATGGAGCACGGCACCATGCAAATGAACGAACCCGAAGTCCATTTCGGCGCCGCGCGCAAGACCGGCCCGGTGATCCTGGACCTGAAAAACATCTCGCTGTCGTTTGGCGGCGTCAAGGCGCTGACCGATATCTCGTTTGACGTGAAGCAGCATGAGATCCGCGCCATTATCGGCCCCAATGGCGCCGGCAAAAGCTCGATGCTCAACGTGATCAACGGCGTGTACCGCCCGCAGCAGGGCGAGATCATCTACCGCGGCGAGCACCGGCGCGGCATGGACTGCTACAGCGCCGCCAAGTCGGGCATCGCGCGCACGTTCCAGAATATCGCGCTGTTCAAGGGCATGACAGTACTCGACAACATCATGACCGGGCGTAACCTGAAAATGAAGTCGAACTTCCTGCTGCAGGCGCTGCACTGGGGGCCGGCGCGGCGCGAAGAAATCGAACACCGCAAGAAGGCCGAGGAAATCATCGACTTCCTGGAAATCCAGGCGATCCGCAAGACGCCGGTGGGCCGCCTGCCCTACGGCCTGCAAAAGCGGGTGGAGCTGGGCCGCGCGCTGGCAGCCGAACCGGAAATCCTGCTGCTCGACGAACCGATGGCCGGCATGAACGTGGAAGAAAAACAGGATATGTGCCGCTTTATCCTCGACGTCAACGACCAACTGGGCACCACCATCGTGCTGATCGAGCATGACATGGGCGTGGTGATGGATATTTCCGACCGCGTGGTGGTGCTCGACTACGGCAAGAAAATCGGCGACGGCACGCCCGACCAGGTGCGCAGCAACCAGGATGTGATCAACGCCTACCTTGGCACCAGCCATTAGCCCCGGGAATGTCCATGAATATCAATTTTTTCTTTGAAGTGCTGATCGGCGGCCTGCTCTCGGGCGTGATGTATGCGCTGGTGGCGATCGGCTTCGTGCTGATCTACAAGGCCTCGGGCGTGTTCAACTTTGCCCAAGGCGCGATGGTGTTCTTTGCCGCGCTGACCTGCGTGGGCATTATGGACAAGTTCGGCCTGTCGCTGTGGCTGGCCATTCCGCTGACCATGCTCGCCATGATCGCCCTGGGCATGGCCATCGAGCGCGTGGTGCTGCGCCCGCTGGTCAACCAGCCTGAAATCACGCTGTTCATGGCCACCATCGGCCTGACGTTTTTTATCGAAGGCCTGGCGCAGCTGATGTGGGGTTCGCAGGTGCACAAGCTCGAACTGCCGATCGAGGACGTGCCGATGCAATTCCTGATGGACCACTTCAATATTATCGTTTCGCAGTTCGATATCGTGGCCGCCGGCATCTGCGCGCTGCTGGTGATCTGCCTGGCGCTGCTGTTCTCGAAAACCAAGGTTGGCCGCGCCCTGCGCGCGGTGGCCGACGACCATCAGGCGGCACTGGCCGTGGGCATCCCGCTGCAGCGCATCTGGGCCGTGGTATGGGGTGTAGCCGGACTGGTGGCGCTGGTGGCAGGCCTGCTGTGGGGCGCCAGGAACGGCGTCCAGTTCGCACTGACCTTTATCGCCTTGAAAGCGCTGCCGGTGCTGATCCTCGGCGGCTTTACCTCAGTGCCGGGCGCGATTGTCGGCGGCCTGATTATCGGTGCGTCGGAAAAGCTGGCCGAAGTGTACCTGGGACCGATGGTCGGCGGCGGCATCGAAGGCTGGTTCCCGTATGTGCTGGCACTTCTGTTCCTGCTGGTGCGCCCGGAAGGGCTGTTTGGCGAACGCATTATCCGGCGCATCTGAGACGGGTGTTGAATGAAATTTTCACCCAAAAAGCAAATTCCGGGGTCGGGTTGATGTGTGCACCAAAATCCAGAAGCAGCATCGTAGGTCGGATTAGGCCGCAGGCCGTAATCCGACAACAGCCCCCACAGCCACAAAGGACACACCATGATCTACCGCGAAGCCGGACAATTCAAGACCAGCTACCAGGCTGACAACCAGATTTTCCCGATCCGCCAGGATCGCATAGCGCTCGGCGTCACGCTGCTCGCCGCCGTGCTGGTGGTGCCGTATTTTGCGTCGCCCTACATGCTGTCGGCGATTTTGATTCCGTTCCTGATCTTTGCACTGGCCGCGCTGGGCCTGAACATCCTGACCGGCTACGCCGGCCAGCTGTCGCTGGGCACGGCCGCCTTTATGGCTGTCGGCGCATTCGGCGCCTACAACTTCATGGCGCGCCTGCCCGGGCTGCCGCTACTGGTGTCGTTTATCCTCGGCGGACTGTGCGCGGCCATGGTGGGCATTGCCTTCGGCCTGCCGTCGCTGCGCATCCGTGGCTTCTACCTGGCCGCCTCCACGCTGGCCACGCAGTTCTTCGTGGTCTGGTGCCTGACCAAGATTCCCTACCTGACCAACTACAGTTCGTCGGGCGTGATCACGGTGCAGAAAATGAGCATCCTGGGCTACCAGTTCGATACGCCGCAAAGCAAATACCTGCTGGTGCTGGCCATCGTGGCCGGCATGGCGCTGTTGGCCAAGAACATGGTGCGCTCCAACGTGGGCCGCTCATGGATGGCGGTGCGCGACATGGACATGGCGGCCGAAGTGATCGGTTTCCGGCTGATGCGCACCAAGCTGCTGGCCTTTGCCATCAGCTCGTTCTACTGCGGCGTGGCCGGTGCGCTGTATGCGTACGCCTATCTGGGCACGGTCGAGCCGGAAGCCTATAACCTCGACCTGTCGTTCCGCATCCTGTTCATGATCATTATCGGCGGCGTCGGTTCGATCCTCGGCTCCTTCCTCGGTGCAGCCTTTATCGTGCTGCTGCCGGTGTTCCTCAACGTCTTCGCGCATAGCCTGGCGCTGCCCACCAGCGTGGCCTCGAATCTCGAGCTGATGGTGTTCGGCGCGCTGATCATCTTTTTCCTGATCGTCGAACCGCATGGCCTGGCGCGCCTGTGGCAGATCGCCAAGGAAAAACTGCGGCTGTGGCCCTTCCCGCACTAGGATTTTTTTGCCTGTCATTCCAATAAAACAAGAGGAGACAACATGAAACAATTCAAATCGCTGCTGCTCGCTGCCGCCATCGCCAGCGCCGCCCTGACCATGGCCGGCCCGGCGCAGGCACAGGACAAGGAACAGTATATTGCCCTGCCGTCGTACCGCGTCGGCCCGTATGCGGCCGGCGGCTCGGGCTTTTACGGCGGCATCATCGATTACTTCAACCTGGTCAACCAGGCCGGTGGCGTCAATGGCGTGAAGATCAGCTGGGAAGAGTGCGAGACCGAATACAACCCGTCACGCGGCGTGGAGTGCTATGAGCGCCTGAAAACCAAGCAGGGCGGCGCCACCCTGGTCGAAACGCTGTCGACCGGTATCGCCTACGGCATCCTCGACCGGGTGGCGCAGGACAAAATCCCGATGACCATGATCGGCTACGGCCGCTCGGACGCAGCCAACGGCAAGGTCTTCCCCTACGTGTACCCGCTGATCTCGAGCTACTGGAGCCAGGCTGCCGCCATGATCAAATACTTGGGCGACAAGGAAGGCGGCATGGCCAAGCTGAAAGGCAAGAAAATCGTCCACCTGTACCACGACTCGGCCTTTGGCAAGGAGCCGCTGCCGGTGCTCGAAGCACTGGCCAAGCAGTACGGTTTTGAACTGGTAAAAATCCCGGTAGCGCCACCAGGCAGCGAGCAGCAGTCGCAATGGCTGCAGATACGCCAGGCCAAACCGGACCATGTGATCCTGTGGGGCTGGGGCGTGATGAATTCGGTGGCCATCAAGACGGCGCAGCGCAACGGTTTTCCGCGTGAAAAAATGCTCGGTGTCTGGTGGGCTGGCTCCGAGGAAGACACGATCCCGTCGGGCGACGCGGCCAAGGGCTATACGGCGATGAGCTTCAATACGCCTGGCAATTACCCGGTACTCGACGATATCCGCAAAAAACTCTATGCCAGCGGCAAGGGCAATCTGTCCGACCAGTCGCGCATCGGCTCGGTGTACCACATGCGCGGCGTGACGGCTGCCATCCTGTGGGTCGAAGCGATCCGCGTGGCGCAGGAAAAATACGGCAAGGGCAAGCCGGTCACGGGCGAACAACTGCGCTGGGGCCTGGAAAACCTCAACGTCGACGACGCGCGCCAGAAAGCCGTCGGCGCGCTGGGCATGTTCCCGACCGTGAAGACCAGCTGCGACGACCATGAAGGTTCGGGCGCCGTCAAGGTACAGCAGTGGGATGGCAAGAAGTGGAACGCCATCACGCCGAAATGGATCATCGGCGACAAGGCGCTGGTGCGCCAGTTGGTCGAGGAGTCCTCTGGCAAGTACGCGGCCGAGAAGAAGATTACGCCGGCTTGCATGAATTGAGCATGAGCCTGCATGTCGGATTACGCGCTTTGCGCTAATCCGACCTACGCAAATGCGCCGGACCGTGGGACCGTAGGTCGGATTAGCGGCGCCGCCGAGGCCGAAGGCGTAATCCGACAAGCACCACCGCCGCAGACCGTAGGTCGGATCAGCCGGCACGGCGTAATCCGACAAACCAGCCACCACCATGAAAACAAAGCAGCCATGACACCCACAGCCACTGAAACGCCGCCACCATACCTGTCGGTCAACAATATCGAAGTCATTTACGACCATGTGATCCTGGTCCTGAAAGGCGTGTCGCTGCAGGTCCCGCAGGGCAAGATCGTGGCGCTGCTGGGCGCCAATGGCGCCGGCAAGTCGACCACGCTGAAAACCATCTCGACCCTGCTGCGCGGCGAGCGCGGCGACGTCACCAAGGGCGAGGTGCAATTCAAGGGCGAGCGCGTCGATCAGTTGACGCCCAATGAACTGGTCAAGCGCGGCCTGTCGCAGGTAATGGAAGGGCGCCACTGCTTCGGCCACCTGACCATCGAGGAAAACCTGCTGACCGGCGCCTATACGCGCAGCCTGTCGCGCAGCGAACAGAAAGACGCGCTGGAAAAGGTCTACCACTATTTTCCGCGCCTGAAAACGCGGCGCACCAGCCAGGCCGGCTATACCTCGGGCGGCGAGCAGCAGATGTGCGCCATCGGCCGCGCGCTGATGGCCAAGCCGTCGATGATACTGCTCGATGAACCGTCGATGGGCATTGCGCCGCAGATCGTCGAAGAGATCTTCGGCATCGTCAAGGACCTGAACCACAAGGAAAACGTATCGTTTTTGCTGGCCGAGCAGAACACCAACGTCGCGTTGCGCTATGCCGACTTCGGCTACATCCTGGAAAACGGCCGCGTGGTGATGGAGGGCCAGGCGCAGGAGCTGGCCAGCAATGAAGACGTCAAGGAATTCTACCTGGGCGTGTCCGGCGCCGGGCGCAAGAGTTTCCGCGACATGAAGTTCTACCGCCGCCGCAAGCGCTGGCTGGCCTGAGTTCATTTCTACTGTTGTCACGCCGCCGGCAAGCCTGCCGGCTGGCCAAACACTGCCGTTGATATTGGAGAAGCCGCACCATGAGCGATACCCTCGATAGTCTGGAAGCGCGCGCGCCGGAGCAGCGCGAACGCGAGCTGATGGCCGCCCTGCCCGGTCTGATCGCACGCGCACAGGGCGCACCAGGCTGGGCGCGCATACTCGCAGGCGTCGACGCGGCGACCATCGACAGCCGCGCCGCGCTGGCGCAGTTGCCAGTCACGCGCAAATCCGACTTGAAGCTGCTGCAGCAGGGCGCACTGCCCTTCGGTGGCCTCAATACCACGCCGGCGCAGGCACTGTCGCGCGTGTTTGTCTCGCCCGGTCCGATCTTTGATCCTGAAGGAAAAGGCGCCGACTGGTGGCGCTTTGCGCGGCCCATGTATGCGGCCGGCGTGCGCGCCGGCGGCCTGTTGCAGAACTGCTTTTCCTACCACTTTACGCCGGCCGCCTTTATGGTCGAAGGGGGTGCGGCGCGCATCGGCTGCACGGTGATCCCGGCTGGCAGCGGCCAGACCGAAATGCAGGTGCAGGCGATGGTGGACCTGAAACCGGACACCTATATCGGCACGCCCTCGTTTTTGAAACTGATCATTGAAAAAGCGCGCGAGATGGGTGCCGATATCAGCAGCGTCAAGCGCGCCGTGATGGGCGCCGAAGCGCTGCCTGAGTCCTTGCGCAGCTGGTTTGCCGCCAATGGCGTGCCGCACGTGTTCCAGACCTATGCGTCGGCCGATATCGGCAGCATTGCCTATGAAACGGCCAGTGCCGGCCAGCTCGATGCCGGCATGGTGCTCGATGAGAACGTGCTGCTGGAAATCGTCCATCCGGGCAGCGGCACGCCGGTCGCGCCAGGCGAAGTGGGCGAAGTGGTGGTAACGGTTTTCAATGCCGATTATCCGCTGATCCGCTTTGCCACCGGCGACATGTCGGCCGTGCTGACGGACACGCCGGCGACCACCAGCGGACGCACCAATACGCGCATCAAAGGCTGGCTGGGCCGTGCCGACCAGACCACCAAGGTGCGCGCCATGTTCGTGCATCCGTCTCAGGTGCATGAGATCGCAAAACGCCATCCTGAAATCAGAAAGGCGCGGCTGGTGGTGTCGGGCCGCATGGCCAACGACGAGATGACGTTGCACTGCGAAGTGGCCGATCCGCTCGACGACAGCGGCGTGGAAGCGATCATCGCCAGCATCCGCGAGCTGACCAAGCTGCGTGGCAGCGTGCAGCTGGTGCCCATCGGCTCGCTGGCGCAGGACGGCAAAATCATTGCCGATATGCGCGATTACAGCTGACATGGCGGCACTATGTGCGTCAGTTAGCTGTGCTGCGACTGCACGCTGATGGAAAATTGCGGGATAATATCGCCATTAACCATCAGCACAGATCATCGCCATGCAAGAGTCCCTGCAAGAATTTCATCATAACCGTGCCCGTGAATTGTTCCAGAACGCGGAGCTGCTGTTCGACCGTGACGCCGTGCAGGCGTCGATCACGCGCATGGCCGATGTGCTCAACGCGCGCTTCAATGCCGAAGACTCGAAAGAGTTCCCGCTGGTGCTGGGCGTGATGGGCGGCGCCGTGGTGTTTACCGGCAACCTGCTGCCGCAACTGAGCTTCCCGCTCGAGTTCGACTACATTCATGTGAGCCGCTACGGCGACGACGACAAAGGCGGCGAAGTGGTCTGGAAAGTCATTCCGCGCTCGAACGTGGCCGGCCGCACCGTCATCGTGCTGGACGATATCCTCGACGAAGGCGAAACGCTGGCGCACGTCAAGCAGCGTCTGCTCGACATGGGCGCCGCCGAAGTGATCCTGGCCGTGTTTGCCGACAAGGCCATCGGCAAGAGCAAACCGGTTGCCGCCGACATCGTCGGCCTGGTGATCCCCAATCGCTTCGTGGTCGGCTTCGGCATGGATGCGTACGGCTACTGGCGCAATCTGCCGGGGCTGTGGGCGATCAAGCCTGAGGATCTGAAGCAGGAGTGATGGTGGAAATATTGTCGGATTACGCCTTCGGCTAATCCAACCTACGCTCTACGCGCGGATCGTAGGTCGGATTAGCGCGCAAGCGCGTAATCCGACGCCACCACCACCGCCACAAAAATTACAACGTCAACCGCGCCCGCGCCGCATCATATTCGGCTTTGAGGCGCGTCACCATCTCGGCCACCGTCGGCACATCGTCCATCAGGCCCACGCCCTGGCCTGCGCCCCAGATATCGCGCCAGGCCTTGGCGCTGCCCGAACCGAAGTTCATGGCCGTCTTGTCGGCCACCGGCAGCGCGTCCGGATCGAGGCCAGCCGCCACGATCGACTTTTTCAGGTAGTTGCCGTGCACGCCGGTAAACAGATTGGTGTAGATGACGTCGGCCGCGCTCGAGTCGACAATCGCCTCGCGGTAGCCGTCGCTGACATTCGACTCCTTGGTAGCAAGCCAGCGCGAACCGATATACGCAAAATCGGCGCCCATGGCCTGCGCCGCCAGTACCGCGTCGCCGGTGGCAATCGAGCCTGACAGCGCAATCGGACCCTGGAAGAACTTGCGCACTTCGCCCACCAGCGCGAATGGCGACAGGGTGCCGGCATGGCCGCCAGCGCCGGCTGCCACCAGGATCAGGCCATCGACGCCCGCTTCCAGCGCCTTTTCCGCGTGGCGGATCGAAATCACGTCATGCAGCACAATGCCGCCATAGCTGTGGATGGCGTCGAGCATTTCCTTTGGCGGCGCGCGCAGCGAGGAAATAATGATGGGCACGCGGTGCTTGACGCACACCTCCACGTCATGCGCGAGGCGGTCGTTCGACTGGTGCACGATCTGGTTGACGGCAATCGGGCCGACTTTTTTATCGGGATTGGCCAGCTGGAAATCAGCCAGTTCGGCCTGCAGATCGGTCAGCCAGGTGTCGAGCAGTTCGGCCGGCCGCGCGTTCAGGGCCGGGAACGAGCCGACGATGCCGGCCTTGCACTGCGCCGCGACGAGGGCCGGGCCGCTGGCGATAAACATCGGCGACGCAATAACGGGAAGGGACAGGTTTTGCAACGCAGCAGGCAATGCCATGGGGGGCTCGCTCCAGGTTAATTGTTGGGAAAAACGTCGAACGATTATAAGACGAAAAAAGTACGAGCGTGCGTAATTTTAAGCGCGCTAGAGGTTGCATTCAGTTGACTACGAATTGAGCAATGCATCGCCATCGATACGCGCTGCGCCGGCCCTGACCAACTGCGCCACCGCCCACTGCGCCAGCTGCTCCATCGGCTGGCGCAGATAGCGCCGGTTCGATTCCTGCAGCACCGGCATGGCCGCCAGCAGCAGCGGGATGTCAGCCAGGTCAAGCCGCTGGCGTTCGAGCAGCAAAAATTTGAGCAGCACCTTGAGCGCGTTCTGCGCATTGCGCAGCGGGTCGGCCTGCAGGTAGTCGAGCCGTGAAAAAGCGCGCTTGAGGGCGCCATCGACGTCGCCAAACGGCGCGCCGTGGCCGGGGATCACCAGCGCGACGTCGAGCGTGGCGATCAGTTCGAGCGTCGCGTGCGCTTCCAGGAAACCCGATTCGCCTTCGAGCTCGGGAAAGATCACGCCAAAGCCGTTTTCCCACAATGCGTCGGCCGAGATCAGGATGCGCTCTGACGGACAATAAAAAATCAATGCATGCGCATGGTGGCCGGGCGCACCCAGCACCTGCCACTCCAGCCCGCCCAGCGTCAGGACATCACCAGGCGCGATGGTCGCGTCAAAGCCGAAGCGCTCGCACTGCTGGCCAGTTGCCCTGAAACTGAGCGCCTCGGTATCCCAGTGACGCACTTTGTCTGCCTCGGCAGCAGGAATGCTTGTGTGGCAGCCGTAATGGGCCTGCAGCAGCGCGTTGCCGCCGCAGTGGTCCGAGTGCAGATGCGTATTGAACAAACGCGTCAGAGGCCGCTCCTGCAGGCCATGGCGCACCAGCGCCAGCGTCTGCGGCGCGTGCGTGGCGTAGCCGCTGTCGATCAGCGCGCCGCCGTCGGCGTCGATCAACAGAATATTATTGGACGACAGCCAGCCGCGCTCGAATACCTGGACCGATGCGGGCAGCAGCGTCATGGCAGCCTCAGAAATCCGGATCGAACACCAGCAGCGACTCGCGCCCCGGCAGTTCGGCCCACACGGCGCGCTTGAAATCGTCATCGGCCTTTCCCCACGCAATAATCTCGTCGAGCGTGCGCAGGCAGCCTTCGCACAAGCCGCTGTCGCGGTTCATCTTGCACAGGCTGACACAGGGTGACGGCACCGACGAAGGCAGTGGCAAGGAAGTGATGGCGGCTGAGACGGACATGGCGGTAGCTGAAGTTGAAATCTGGCCCATTATGACGCGAATCGGCCAGTCTCGTTCGTCACCATGCGTTTGTCGCGTCTCGGCAGACAGTCAGTCCATCGTCAGTAATGGTAGCGGCAAGCCACGATATGAATCATGCCGTTCTCGACCGTATAGACCAGCCGGTGCTTTCGATCAATTCGACGCGACCAGAATCCAGTCAGACTGCCCTTGAGCGGTTCGGGCTTGCCGATACCCTTGAACGGGTCGGCCATGCAGGCATCGATCAAATCGTTGATTCTCACACGTTGCCTGGCGTCTTCCTGCTGCCAGTACTGGTAATCTTCCCAGCCATTGTCGGTAAAGGCCACAGATGACTGGCGCGCCTGCGCCTTGTTACTTGATTTTTGGTTCTTCATTACGGTCCAGCTCCCGGATTCGGGCTTTTCCGGCTTTCAGCTGTTCCAGCGATGTCAGCAGCCGATTGGCGTTTTTCGGTGAGCTGAGGAGATACAGGGTTTCCTCAATGCTGTTGAAATCAGCCAGTGACAGCATCACGACAGCTTCCCCGCTTTGCCGGGTAATAACTGTCGGGCTGTGATCCGTGCATACATCATCCATAACAGCTTTCAGTCCGGCGCGTGCCTCGCTAAAAGTTAGGATATTCATTTTTTCAACCTTTATCTCTGCATTGAGCCTGCAGGGGGGCATCTCTGCATGGGAAACCTGCAGGTGGCTTTACAACAATCTGGAACAGATTTGCATCTCGCATCATTGTACGTATTTCTGTACATGAAATCAATCCCATACAAATATTTCAAGCTGCTGGTTTCAGAACGCTACCAGGTACCATGTCTAACTGCTGGCGAACTTGCGCACCGCCTGCTCCCACTGGTGCATCAGCCCATCGGCCTGGTCGCGGCTGATCGACGGCGTAAATACGCGCTCGGCGCGCCATTGCGATGCCAGTTCCGACTGGTCGCGGTAATGGCCGACGGCCAGCCCGGCCAGGTAGGCAGCGCCCAGCGCCGTGGTTTCAATCACGTGCGGGCGCACCACCGGAATGCCCAGCAGGTCAGCCTGGAACTGCAGCAGCAGGTTGTTGGCGCAGGCGCCGCCATCGACGCGCAGCTCGATGATCGGTGCAGCCGCGTCGCGCGTCATGGCGCCCAGCAGCGCGGCACTCTGGAAGGCGATCGCCTCGAGCGCAGCGCGCGCGATATGGCCGACCGTGCTGCCGCGGCTCAGGCCCAGGATGGCGCCCTTGGCGGACGGTACCCAGTATGGGGCGCCCAGGCCCGTAAAGGAGGGCACGAACACCACGCCGCCCGAATCGGGCACCGAGGCGGCCAGTCCCTCGGCCTCGCCGGCGTGGCCGATGGCGCCCAGGCCGTCGCGCAGCCACTGCACCACGGCGCCGCCGATAAACACACTGCCTTCGAGCGCATATTGAGGCGTCGCGCCGACTTGGCAGGCGGCGGTGCTGATCAGGCCATTTTGCGACTGCACGGCTTGTGCGCCGGTATTGAGCAGCAGGAAGCAGCCGGTGCCATAGGTATTCTTGGCCATGCCCGGCGCAAAGCAGGTCTGCCCGAACAAGGCAGCCTGCTGGTCGCCGGCAATGCCGCCGATGATCACCGGCCCACCCAGCCATTCAGCATCCGTCTCGCCATACACGTGGCTCGATGGATGCACCTGCGGCAGCAGGCTGGCCGGAATCTGCAGCCAGTCGAGCAGCTGCGCATCCCAGCAGCCCTGGTGGATATTCCACAGCATGGTGCGCGAGGCATTGCTGACATCGGTGACATGCAGACGCCCGCCGGTCAGCTTCCAGGCCAGCCAGCTGTCGATGGTGCCGAAGGCAAGCTCGGCGCGTTCGGCGCGCGCACGCACGCCGGCCACGTTGTCGAGTATCCAGCGCAGCTTGGTGCCGGAAAAATACGGGTCGAGCACCAGCCCTGTTTTGGATGCGATGGCCGGCGCCAGGCCCTGCTCGCGCAGCGCGCTGCACAGCGGTTCGGTGCGCCGGTCCTGCCAGACGATGGCGTTGTAGACCGGCTCGCCCGTAGCGCGATCCCACACCACCGTGGTTTCGCGCTGGTTGGTCATGCCCAGCGCGGCCAGGGCGCTGGCGGCCAACCCGGCCTTGGCCATCACTTCGCGGCAGGTGGCGATCTGGCTGTCCCAGATTTCCAGCGGATCGTGCTCGATCCAGCCCGGCTGCGGGAAAATCTGGCGAAACTCGCGCTGCGCCGCAGCGAAGATCACGCCATTTTCATCAAACACCATGCTGCGCGAGCTCGAGGTGCCCTGGTCGATTGCCAGCAAATAGCTCATGCCGCCACCTCGCCGGCCAGGCGCTGTTCCAACCACTGCGACAGGCGCGCCACGTCGGCCGGCGCGCAGCGCAGGCCAAGTTTGCTGCGCCGCCAGAGCAGGTCTTCGGCGCTGCGCGCCCATTCGACCGCAACCAGATAGCGCGCTTCGGCTTCATGCAGCCCCGGCACCAGTTCCTCGCCGAGCTGCGCCAGCGACTGCGCGCTACCCAGCATCACGCGTGCGCGGCTGCCATAGGCACGCGCATAGCGCCGGCCCAGCGGCGCCGGCAGCCATGGATAGTCGGCCAGGAAGCGCGCCACGAAGGCTTCGAACACATGGCCCTGCGCCAGCACGCCGGGCTGCTCCAGGTCGCCGCCAGGCAGCGGCGCGCCATCGGTCCAGGCCGGGGCCGTGCTGGCCAGCAGCGGCGCCAGCTTGGCCAGTGCTTCTTCGGCCAGCTTGCGGTAGGTGGTGATCTTGCCGCCCCAGATATTGAGCAGTGGCGCCTCGCCCGCAACGCCCACGGTTTCCAGCAGATAGTCGCGCGTGATGGCCGAGGCATTGGCCGCACTGTCGTCGAGCAGCGGGCGCACGCCCGAATAGGTCCAGATGACGTCGGACGGCGCAATCTGGCGCTTGAAGTAGCGGTTGGCCGCCTGGCACAGATAGTCGGTTTCCGCCGCACTGATCTTCACCTGGCTCACGTCGCCCTTGTACTCCTCGTCGGTGGTGCCGATCAGCGTGTAGTCATCCTGGTAGGGAATGGCAAAGATGATGCGCTTGTCGGGATTCTGGAAAATATACGCGTTCGGGTGCTCGAACAGGCGCGGCACGATGATATGGCTGCCCTTGATCAGGCGCAGCCCCTGTGTCCTGGCGCCGCCGGCCTGGCCGGCAAACTGCGCCGTCCACGGCCCGGCCGCATTGACGATGGCGCGGGCGCGCACGCGACGCTGCACGCCGCCCTGCCCTTCCAGCACGGCCTGCCACTGGCCGCCCTCGCGCTGCGCACTGATGCAGGCCGTGCGCGTAAGAATGGTGGCGCCACGTTCGGCCGCATCGAGCGCATTGAGCGCGACCAGGCGCGCATCGTCGACCCAGCCGTCTGAATACACAAAGCCCTTGCGGTAGCTGCCCTTGAGCGGCGCGCCGGCGGCATGGCGGTCCAGCGCAATGGCTACGGAAGCGGGCAGAAAGGCGCGCCGGGCCAGGTGGTCGTACAGGAACAGGCCGGCGCGGATCAGCCAGGCCGGGCGCTGGCTGGCGTCATGCGGCATCACGAAACGCATCGGCCACATGATGTGGGGCGCGGAGCGCAGCAGCAGCTCGCGCTCCTGCAGCGCCTTGCGCACCAGCTTGAATTCATAGTATTCCAGGTAGCGCAGGCCGCCGTGGATCAGCTTGGTACTGGCGGACGACGTGTGCTGCGCCAGGTCGTGCTGCTCGCACAGCACTACGCGCAGGCCACGACCGGCTGCATCGCGCGCAATGCCGGCGCCATTGATGCCGCCGCCGACCACCAGCAGGTCGCAATCAGGCAAATCGGAAGATCGGGTAGTAGACATGGAAAACTCGTTACGGTGAAATCAGAAAAGCGCCAGCAGCGGCGGCAGCACCAGGCTCAGGCCGGCAATCAGCAGCAGCACGAACACGGCGCGGCGCACCTGGTTGATCGGCAGGCGCGAAGGGTAGCGGCGCGCCAGCCATGTCAGCAGCATCACCACCGGCAGCGCTTCGGCCGTCAGCAGCAGTGCGTTGACGCTGAACTGGCCATGCCACAGCACCAGTACCAGGCGCAGCACGGCGTTGGCGGCAAACAGCACAATCAGCGAATTGCGGATCAGCTCCGGCTTCCATGGCTGGCGGTACAGGTGGTACACCATCGGCGGGCCGGCACTGGCAAACAGGCCGCCCATCACGCCGGACAGGCCGCCAAACAGCAAAAAGGAGGGCAGACCCGAAGTGGCGCTGGCGGCGCGCGCGCGCAGCACCAGCAAAAAGGCGCAGACCACGATGGCGCAGCCGAGCAGAAAACGCAGCAGCGCCACCTGCTGCACGCTGAACCAGGCCAGCAGCGCCACGCCGGCAGCCACGCCGGCCTGGCTGGCCAGCAGCGCCGGTGTAAACACTTTCCATTCGAGCTGCGGACGGCGGCGCCCGAAGGTGATGGCCGCATTGACCAGCACCAGCACGCTGACCACATTGGCCGTATCGGGCAGGCTGGCCAGGTGCAACAGCGCCACCAGCCCCAGCAGGATCAGGCCGAATGCAAAACCGGTCAGGTTCTGCGCATAGCTGGCCAGCGCCACGCAAGCCAGGAACGCCAGATGCACCGTTACGCTCATGGTCCGTTACGCCGCCAGGCCCAGCAGGAAGTCCTGCTGCGCGCAGCCGGCCCGCACGAACACCGGCGGCTGGCCCAGCGGCGCAGCCACCGTCACGCGCTGGCCACCTTCGTGGCGCACGCCGCTCCACAGGTGAAGCCAGGCGTCGCCCGCCGGCAGATAGGCGCTCCAGTCGGTGGCGCCGGCCGCATGCACGGGCGCCACCAGCAGGTCGGGACCGAACAGGTACTGGTCCTGGATAGCGTAGGTATTGTGGTCGTGTTCGTAATGCAGGAACAGCGGGCGCTGTAGCGGCAAGCCGCGCGCCACGGCGTCTTCGGCCAGGCTGCGGATCACCGGCGCCAGCGCCACGTGCAGGCGGGTCATGCGAGCAAAGTGGGCAAACACGCCTTCGTCCTGATAGAACTGGAAGTTCTCGTCCGGACGGTTGCCTTCATGCGTGCGCATCATCGAGGTAAAGGCCGCCATTTCGGCCCAGCGCTGGAACAGCTCGGGCGTGCGCACGTTGCCAAACAGGCTGGTGTAGCCGCCGATATCGCTGTGGTGGTAGGCGTTGCCCAACAGGCCAGACGAGAGCGCGCCGCAGATAACCGTCTGCAGGCCGTCGTGGCGGCTGAAGTCGACCGACTGGTCACCGGCCCACAGCAGCGGGCAGTGACGCTGCACGCCACTGTAGCCGGCGCGCATGAAGAAGGTGGCGTCGCCGGTCTTGCCGGCGCGCTCGATGGCGCGCGCATTGACCTCGGCCCACATGGTGGGCCAGGCGTTGTGCATCAGGCGTGCGTCGACGCCATTGGCCAGGCGCAGGTCGATCGGCAGGTATTCGCCAAAGTCGGCCATCCAGCCCGACAGGCCGAAGTCCAGCATTTCCTGGCGCAGGATGCGCTCCTCGAACCAGTGCGCGGCGGCCGGATTGGTAAAGTCGACCACGCCGCAATCGAATTCGCCAAAGTCGACCAGGTACTCGCCGCCATCAAGGGCCGTGGCCAGGTAACCGTGCTGCAGCGCTTCCTGGTACAGCGCACCGTCATTGCACAGATAGGGATTGACGTAACCGAGGAAGCGGATATGGTCGGCCGCCAGTTCGGGTATCCAGGCCTTGAGGTCAGGATAGCGCTCTGGCTGCCAGCGCCAGTCCCAGAACAGGCGCTTGCCGAACGAGGTCTGGCGCAGGCCGACCCAGTCCTCGCACCACAGCGCGCTGACCGCCAGGCCATGTTCTTTTGCGCGCGCCAGGATGGTGCGCGCATGCGCTTCGCCGCCCTTCAGGCCCAGCATGGCGCCATTTTGCAGCCAGGCCGGCAGCGAAGGCTGGCGGCCGAAGCGCTCGGACACCACGCCGACCAGCTCGATGAAGCTGTCTGCCAGCATGAACTCGAAGCTCTCGGGCATGGCCCAGAACTGCAGCTCATGGAAGTCGTCGTGGCGGAAATCAAAGTCGGCATACGCGGTGGTTTCGGCATGCAGGCAATAGCGCTGCGAGGAGATAAAGCTCGGCTGCGGATAATTGGTGTGATAGTAGTCGCCGCCGGAGCGGGCCGTCACGTCGGCCTGCCAGGTCAGGTGGGTCGACTTGTCGCGGCCCACGCCGGGTTCGGAAGTCCACAGCGGGAAGTGGCGCCCGCGCAGGTTGAAATACGACATCTGCTCGCCGCAGCCCCACACATGTTCGTGCTTTTCCGCCGGCAGGCGCAGCCACAGGCGGTTCCACTGCGGCGCGGCAAACGCCAGCTGCAGGTGTACGCCATGCGGCCGGGCATGCACCTCGAAGACCAGCTGCGGCGCCTCGCCCGCGTGGCGCGCAAAGCTCAGGCGCGCACCCTGCGCATCCTGTTCCAGCACCAGTTCGCGCAGCGCGCTGCGCTCGTCGACATAGTCCTCGATATCGAAATTGCCGCGATACATCTGCATGCTTTCCTGGCCGTGGCCAACGAAGCAGCATGGCGCCTGCGCGCTGTGGCGCAGCAGCACGGTGGCGCCGCACAGCAGCGAGAACGTGTCATTTTCCTGGTGTAGTGTGAACTGCATGACGATCAACTCCTGGTAAAGCCGGCCTGCTGCGCACCAAGCGCCGGCAGGCCGGTAAGAACAGCTTTTAGAAAACGAGGAACATGCCGGCGGTCAGCTCGACCGGGCTGTAGCCGAAATAATTATTGTCGCCCCGGAATTGCAGCACGCCCAGCTTGGCGTGTGCATTGTTATTGATTTTGGTGGCGTAGGCATAGAACGACAGCGTCGGCTGGAAGTTGTAAAGATAGCCCAGCGAATAGGCGGTCGACTTGGGCTTGCCCACGCCGTCGCCGGTATTCTTGCCGTACACGCCGCTGGCATTGGCGCCGTCATAGCTGATCTGCGCCAGGCTGCCTTCGATGCGGTGCTTGCCGATATCGTAGGAACCCGAGACGCCAAACGCGTCGGCCGCATAGCCGCCCGAATTGGACACGCGGTACGAAGTGTAGGAACCACCCAGCGTGAAGTCGTACCACTTGTAGCGCGCGCCCACGATGTCGGTCACCTGGTTGCGCTTGATAAAGCTCGAAGCGCCCGTCACGCTGACGTCGTTGCTCTGCTGGTAGTCCATGTGCGCATAGCCGAGGAACAGGTCGCCCTTCTTGTAGAGCACGTTGGCAGCCCAGCTGCGGCCGTCGTCTTTCAGGTCGGTGGCGCTGGAGGCCTGCTGGCCGGCCGAATACGACACCTCGGCCGAGAAGTTGTTATACGTCGGGCTGCGGTAGCGCAGCGCGTTACCGTAGAAGAGCGCGGTACCCGAGTTGTTGCCGGCCAGGCTGCTGGTCTTGCTGACGTTGCCCGCAACCGGATCCTTCAGATAGCGGCCCAGCGACTCGGGCCGCGTCAGCGAAAACAGTGCACTGAAGTCATTGGCGCCGTAGTTGTGGGCCGAAGCCAGGTCGGCGCCCAGCGAGACCCAGAACGGCGCCATGTACATGGTGCCGCCCTCGATCGAGCCCCAGGTTTTCGAGGCAAAGCCGACGGCTGCGCCACGGTTGAACAGCACCGACGAGCTGGTGTTGTTCTGCGTGCCGCCCCCGGCATTGCCGTTGAACAGATTGATGCCCGTTTCGGCGCCGAAGATGGCCTTGTATTCTTCGCTGAAGACCCAGGAGCCGGCCAGGCCCAGGCGGCTGACCATCTCACCCTGGTTCAGGCGGCGGTTGGTCAGTACGCGCCCGCTGGCGTCCTTGCCCTTCGAGACCGTGTAGCCGATATCGCCGCGGCCATACAGCTTCCAGTTGAAACCGGTGGCCGGCTTGATCTCGGCAGGTGCTGCTGCGGGCACGGGTGCTGCCGCCAAGGCCGGCGCCGGTGCAGGTGCAGCCGCCTGGGCTGCCGAATTGGCCTCCATTTGTGCCACACGCTGCTGCAATTGGGCCAGCATGGCTTTCATGTCGCTCAGTTCATCGGCATGCGCGTTAGCGCTAACAAATGTCAGCGGAAAAAAAGCCAGGCTGACGGCGGTGGCCAGCATCGACTGGCGCAAGGTGGAATGGGTCATAGCGTCTCCGTTATTTTTATCGATAGTTTTGTATGATCGTGTTGGTCTGCATTGCCCCGTGATGCTGCGCTTGAACCGGCCATGCGGGGCGCATGGCCGGCTGCTGTGCCGTTTAAATACCCATGCACAGATACTTGATATCGAGGTAATCGTCCATGCCGTAGTGCGAGCCTTCGCGGCCCATGCCCGAATGCTTGACGCCGCCGAACGGCGCCATCTCGTTGGCGATCATGCCGGTATTGATGCCGACCATGCCCACTTCGAGTTCTTCGGCCACGCGCCAGACGCGGCCCAGGTCGCGGCTGTAGAAGTAGCCAGCCAGGCCGAAATCGGTGGCATTGGCCATCTCGATGACTTCCTCCTCGCTGCTGAAGCGGAACAGCGGCGCCAGCGGCGCAAAGGTTTCCTCGCGCGCCACCAGCATGTCCTGGGTGGCACCGGTGACCACGCTGGGTTCGAAGAAGGTGCCGCCCAGCGCATGGCGCTTGCCGCCGATGGCCAGTTGCCCACCCTTGGCCAGCGCGTCGGCGATATGCTCTTCGATTTTGCGCACGGCGTTTTCATCGATCAGCGGACCTTGCGTCACGCCTGCCTCGGTGCCAGCGCCCAGCTTGAGCTGCGCCACCTTGGCCACCAGGCGCGCCGCGAAATCGTCATAGATCGCGTCCTGCACGTAGATGCGGTTGGCGCACACGCAGGTCTGGCCGCTGTTGCGGTATTTCGACATCAGCACGCCTTCGACCGCCGCATCGATATCGGCGTCGTCAAACACGATGAATGGCGCATTGCCGCCCAGTTCCAGCGACAGCTTCTTGATGGTGCCGGCCGCCTCGCGCGACAGCCAGGCGCCCACTTCGGTCGAACCGGTAAAGCTGATCTTGCGCACCAGGTTGTTATGGCACAGCTCGGTGCCGATTGCCTGCGCCGCCCCCGTCACCACATTGAATACGCCGGCAGGCACGCCGGCGCGCAGCGCCAGTTCGGCCAGCGCCAGCGCCGACAGCGGCGTTTGCGAGGCAGGCTTCAATACCATGGCGCAGCCGGCAGCCAGCGCCGGGCCGGCCTTGCGGGTGATCATGCCGTTCGGGAAATTCCACGGCGTAATGGCGGCGCAGACGCCGACCGGTTGCTTGATGACGACGATGCGCTTGTCGTTCGACGGCGGCGCAATCACGTCGCCATAAGCGCGCTTGCCTTCCTCGGCAAACCATTCCAGGTAGGCGGCATTGGAGATGACTTCGCCGCGCGCCTCGGCCAGCGACTTGCCCTGCTCGCTTGTCAGGATCAGCGCCAGGTCGTCGGCATTGGCAAGGATCAGCGCATGCCACTGGCGCAGCA
This sequence comes from Janthinobacterium aquaticum, assembly GCF_009208565.1. Lineage (GTDB taxonomy): Bacteria > Pseudomonadota > Gammaproteobacteria > Burkholderiales > Burkholderiaceae_D > Janthinobacterium. Next base: position 29,951 of record NZ_WFLK01000015.1, read on the forward strand.
CGGCGCTGCGCTCCTTGGCGGTTTTCTTGCGCCACAGCTTGAAAGCTGCCTGCGCGCCGGCAATCGCGCGGCGCGTCTCGGTCGTGCCCATGCGCGGCACGGTGGCGATCTGCTCGCCGGTGGCCGGATTGGTGACGGCAATGGTGGCACCATCATCGGCGTCGCACCAGGCGCCGTCGATCAGGCACTGCTGTTTCAACAGGCTTGCGTCTTGCAGGTTCAGCATGAATCTCTCCTAGAATGATGGGATGGCTTAACCAGCCACGGATACTTGCGCCAGGCCGGCGTCGACAATAATGTTCTGGCCGGTGATGCCGTTTGAATCATCGGCTGCCAGGAACAGCGCCGTGCGCGCCACGTGGCCGGGGTCGAGCCTGTATTTCAGGCATTGCAGGTCGATGAATTTCTGATCCTCCTGCGGGTCGCGCCACAGCGCAGCCTGGCGCTCGGTGACGATGGCGCCGGGCGCCAGCGCATTGACACGGATATTGCTTTCGCCCAGTTCGCGCGCCAGCGTGCGCGCCAGGCCGGCGATACCGGCTTTCGAGGTGGTGTAGCCGACCAGGTTCGGGCGACCACGCATCCACGAAATCGAGCCCAGGTTGATAATGCTGCCGCCGCCGGCAGCGGCCATGCCGGGCGCCACCTGCTGGATCGCAAACACATGGTGCTTGAGGTTCAGCGCCAGGCAGTTGTCCCAGTATTCGGGAGTCAGTTCGGCCAGCGTATGGCGGTCGTCGCGGCCGGCATTGTTGACCAGCACGCGCACGGCGCCCAGGCTGGCCTCGACGTCGGCCAGCACCTGCTGGTAGGCGCCGATATCGCGGATATCGGCATACGCGAACACCGGCGCATGCGCGCAGCGCGGCGTCAGGTTGGCCACCAGCGCGGTGCTGACCTCGCAGTCGATATCGCAGAAGGCCACGATCGCGCCCTGCAGCGCAAAGTGCTCGACCAGCGCTGCGCCGATGCCGGAACCGCCACCGGAGACGAACACCACGCGGTTCTTCAGGCTGGGATACAAGGTAAGGGAATCACTCATTTCAAACTCGTAAAATTTGGTTGCGAATCAGTCGGTTGCGTATCAATCAGTTGCGTATCAATTTCAGCTTCAGTCGCGGTAAAGCGGTTCGGCACGCCCGCCCACCTCGAGCTGCACGGCAAACAGCCCGCCTGCCTGCGGCTGGCGCGCCAGTTCCTCGGGCCCGGCACCTTCGCGCGCGCTGGTGATGTAGAGCGTGCGCAAATCGGCGCCGCCAAAGGCCACCATGGTCGGGCGCGTGACGGGCAGGTGCACGATGTCGGTCACCACGCCTTGCGGCGAATAGCGCAGCACCCTACCCCCTTCGTACTGCGCGCTCCAGTAGTTGCCTTCAACGTCGAGCGCTGCGCCATCGGGACGACCGCCGTACTGCGCTTCTTCGCCGCGCGTTGGCGCGCGCGCAAACACCTGGCGCTGGCCGATCGCGCCATGCTCCAGGTCATAGTCGAAACGGTAGATCACATGATTGGGCGTGTCGGACTGGAACAGCGCACGGCCATCGGCGGCGAACGCCATGCCGTTACTGACCTTCACGCCCAGCGCCTGCTGCGGCCCCCAGCCAGGGCGCACCTGGCCGCGTTCGAGGCAGAATACGGCGGCCAGTTCGGCCGTGCGCGGCTGGTACATGGCGCCGGCCCAGAAGCGCCCTGCCGCGTCGCAGCGACCGTCATTGAAGCGCATGGTGCTGCTGTCATAGGGTGCATCGGCCAGCTTGCGCAGCTGGCCCGTGGCCGTGTCGAAACGGTAAAAGCCATCGCGCAGCGCCGCCACCAGGCCGCCGCCTTCGGCCAGCCCAATGCAGCCCGGCTCGCACGGCATCGGCCAGTGCTGCACGCCCCCGGACTGGGGCGCATAACGGTGAAGCCGGCGTCCGGCGATATCGATCCAGTACAGGCACTGTTCGTCGACGCTCCACAGCGGGCATTCGCCCAGTTCGGCGCGCGCGTCCAGCACCAGTTCAGCCTGCCATTCATGCATGCACACTCTCCCCGACGCCGATGCTGGCGGAAATTTCCATGCTTTGCTGCGGCGCCAGCAGGCGCATGCCGGTATAGGCCACACCGCGTGCAGCCAGGGCAAACGCATTGTTGACATTGCTGACCGGCTCGAGCGCGATAAAGGCACGCTCGTCGCCAGGGGCGAAACACACCAGCTGGCGGCAGTCCTCGCTGGCCGTCAGGCGCACCGCATGCTGCGCATACGAAAGCGTCGCTACGCCATCCCAACCGCTGTAGCAGTGGTCGCTGCGCCAGCCGGCCACCAACTGCGGTTGAGCGAACGGCGCCGCCTGCGCTTCCGGCGCGCTGCCGCACGGCAGTTGATCGGCACCCATGCGCCACACGCCGCTCCAGTGGGCCTGCAGGCGCACGCCGGGGGTCAGCGGAAAATACGGATGAAAACCCAGTCCGGCCGGCATGGCGCGCGTGTCGCGGTTGGTTATCGACAAGGCCATGTGCAGGCCTTGCGCGTCAAGCGTGATGGTCTGCCGCGCAGTGCAGGCAAACGGCCAGTCGGCGTCCGGCTGGTGCTGCAGCGAAAGCACCACGCGGTTGTCCTCCTGCTCCTCGACCGTCCAGGCGCGCTGCCAGCCCATGCCGTGGATACTGTGCGGCTCGGGCGGAAAGTTGGCGCGCAGCGTGTAATGCTGGCCCTCGGCTTGCAGCTGCGCGTCGCCGATGCGGTTCGAATACGGCACCAGCGGATAACAGGCCATCTGCCGCACCAGGCCGGACTTGATGGCCTCGTCGCTGGCCGGACGCAGTATGTCGATACCGCGCCAGCGCAGCGCGGCCAGCGCGCCGCCGATGGCGGGGCAGACCAGCGCCACGCTGTCGCCGTGGACCAGATGCACGATGGCGTGCGTGTGCATGGCATCAGCCTTTCAGGCCGCCCGAGGTCAGGCCGGAGACGACCTTTTCCTGGAAAATCACGATCAGCACCACGATCGGCACGATGGCCACCACCAGCGCCGCCGAAATGATCGGCCATGGGAAGGCAAACTCACCCTGATACAGCTGGATGCCGACCGGCAGCGTACGGTAGGCAACCGCCGAATTCATCGACAGCGCCAGCAAAAATTCGTCCCACGAATTGACGAAGGCCAGGATGGCAGCCGTGGCCACGCCCGGCGCGGCCAGCGGCAGCACGATGCGCCACAGCGCGCTCAGGCGGGTGCAGCCGTCGAGCATGGCCGCGTTCTCGATATCGCGCGGGATATCCTGGAAAAAGCTGACCATCATCAGGGTGCAGATCGGCAGGTTCAGCACTGTGTATGGCAACACCAGCGCCCAGTAGGAATTGAGCAGGTTCAGGCTGCGCATGATCTCGAACAGCGGCACCATCAGCGTCACCAGCGGGAACATCGACACGCCGATGATGGCGGTCAGGATCACGCCGCGAAAGCGCAGGCGCAAGCGGGCAATCGCATACGCGGCCAGCGCGCTGACAAACAGGCTGAGCAGGGTCGACAGGCCGGCCACGATCAGGCTGTTGGTCAGGAACGTCAGCAGCGGCTGGTCCTGGAAGGCCGAGACGAAGTTGGCAACCGTCGCATCATGCGGCCAGTAGGTGATCGGCTTTTGTGTCAGCTCGCTTTCCGTCTTGAGCGATGTGAACAGGATCCACAGGGCAGGAAAGACGCCATTGACGATAACGATGGCGGCGGCAAACCAGCGCAGCCGCTTCGATGAAAACAAACCGTTCATTCCTTGTCTCCCCTTACATACTTCAGATACACAAACGTGGTGGCCATCGACAGCAGGAACATGAATACCGCCAGCGTCGAGCCGTAGCCGACGTCGAGATAATCGACCGTGTTCGACTGGATATACATCGCCAGGGTCTTGGTTTCATCGCCAGGGCCAGGCATGTTGTAGGGAATATCAAACGACTGGATCGCGGTCAGGGTGCGGAAGATCAGCGCCACCAGCATCGACGGCACCAGAAGCGGTAGCGTCACTTCGGTAAATTGCTTCCACTTGCTGGCGCCATCGACCTCGGCCGCCTCATACAACGAGGCCGGAATAGTCTGCAGGCCGGCCAACAGGATCAGCGCCATGAACGACGACGTCTTCCAGATGGTGGTGATGCAGATCGCCGCCATGGTCAGCACTGGCGAATTGAACCAGATCTGTGGCTGCCAGCCCAGCGCCGGGAACAGCAGGTCGATGCGGCGGATCAGGTCATTGACCAGGCCATATTCGCTGTGGAAGAACCAGGCGAAGATCAGGCCGACAAAAGCCAGTGGCAGCGCCCACGGCAGCAGCAGCGCCAGGCGCACCGGCCAGCGGTACTTGAACGGCATGTTGGCCAGCAGCGCCAGGCCCAGGCCAGCCACCAGCGAACCGGGTACGGTGACCACGGTGATGATGACGGTGTTTTTCAGCGACTTCCAGAACAGGCTGTCTTCGAGCGCCATCTTGTAGTTTTCCAGGCCGACAAACGCAGGCACGCCGCCGCCGGAGAGGCGGATATCAAAAAAACTGTTGTAGATTAGTTTGCTGACCGGGTACGCCACGATCAGGATCAAAAATAGAATCGCTGGCGTCAGCAGGACCCATGCCAGCGTGGTTTCGCTGGGGTCCGTGATGCGGCTTTTCAGTGTGCGTTGCCTCATGTTTTCCTCGTCTCTTGCCTGGCTTTGTTGCTACGGTGCGGTGCACGGCGAAGCGTGCAGCCGCAGCGGCACGCTTCGCCCTTCGATCAGCGCAGAATGCGCTTGACCCGGTTTTCAATCTCATCGACAGCCGCTGCCGGTGTTTTCACGCCGGCCATCACGGCGTTGGTGTTGACCCGCACCGCTTCGGACACTTCGCTGTAACGCGGCGTGACCGGGCGCGAACGGGCGCTTTGCACCACCGGCAGGGCGTCGGCAAACCAGGCATTCACGCCCAGTACTTCCTTGTCCTGGTAGACGGCCGGATAGACCGGCAGATTCGACGCCTTGATGGCCAGTTGCTTGGATACTTCAGGGCTCGACAGCCAGCGCACCAGTCTGGCCGACGCTTCCTTGTTTTTCGAGTACGACGACACGGCCCACTGCCAGCCGCCGATGCACGATGCCGGTTGGCCGCCCTTCATGGCCGGCAGGCTGACCACACCGACCTTGTCCTTCACGCTGCTGTCGGCGCCATCCTGGAAGTGGTTCCAGGCATAGCCCCAGTTGACGGCAAACAGCACATTGCCGGCCTGGAATTCCTTGCGCGTATCGTCAGTGGCCACTTCGGCGATGTTTTTCTTCGCCACGCCCTGCTGCACCAGGTTACGCCACATGGCCAGGCCAGCTTCGGCCTTCGGTTTGTCGAGCGACAGCTTGCCGTTGGTGATCATCTCGGCGCCCTGGCTCCAGTACGGCAGCAGGAAGGTGCAGACGGCGCCTTCGATGGCCTTGCCCTGAAAGCTGATGCCCTGCAGTTCAGGATTCTTTTCGCCAGCCTGGACGGTGCGCGCCACGGTCGCCAGTTCGTCCCAGGTTTTCGGCGGCGCCAGCTTGTACTTGGCCAGCAGGTCCTTGCGGTAGTACAGGAACATCGCATCGGCAAAGGCCGGCAGGGCCACCACGTTCTTGCCCACCGTATTGGCCTGCTTGTAAGCCGGCAGGTATTGCGCCATCACCTTGTCGCGCTCAGCGCCCAGGTATTTGTCGAGCGGCTCGATCCAGCCGGCCGTGGCGTACTGGGCCGGGCGGATGATATCGATCAGGAACACGTCGAGCGTGGTGTCGCCGGCCGACAGCACGGTGTTCAGGTATTTCTGCTGCAGTTCGGAGGTCGCGCCGCCGGTCTCGAGGTCGATCTTGACGCCCGGGTTGGCCGCCATATATTTGGCGAACAGTTCGCGCATGACTTCGGGGCGCTCCTGGCCGCCGACAAAGACCTTGACTGTCTGCGCCTGGGCGCCGGCAGCCAATGCGAAGGTGGCGCCCAGCGCCAGCATGAAGGGTTTGATACGCATCGTGTTGTCTCCTGATTGGAATGGTGCCGGCCTGTGGCCTGGCTTATTTGGATGGCAGCGCCGCGCCGCCCTGCGGGTCGAACAGGTGGAACTTTTCCATGTCCAGACGCACCGTGACCTGCTGCCCCGGCTTCAAGGCAAAGGTCGGCGGCAGGCGCGCCGTCATTTCGCCGCCTTCGCACTGGAAGATCACCAGCGTTTCGGCGCCCAGTGGCTCGACCACCACCACCGTGGCGGCCAGTTCGGCATCGGACGCGCCCATGGCTTCGAGCGAAATGTCCTCCGGACGGATGCCGAATTCCACGCTGCGCCCGGCCAGCTTGCTGCAGGCTGCCTGCGAAGCAGCCGGCAGCGCCAGGCGCGCCTTGCCCAGCACAATCTCTGCCTGGCCGGCGTTGCTGCCGATGGTGGCGGCCAGGAAGTTCATCGGTGGCGAGCCGGTAAAGCCGGCCACGAATTTCGACACCGGCTGGTTGTAGATTTCATCAGGCGTGCCAACCTGCATGATATTGCCGCCCGAGAGCACCACGATGCGCTCGGCCAGCGTCATCGCCTCGACCTGGTCATGCGTGACGTAGATGGTGGTGGCGCCGATGCGCTGGTGCAGCTTCTTGATCTCGGTGCGCATTTCCGAGCGCAGCAGCGCGTCCAGGTTCGACAGCGGTTCGTCGAACAGGAACAGCCTGGCCTGGCGCACGATGGCGCGGCCCATGGCCACGCGCTGGCGCTGGCCGCCCGACAGGGCACGTGGCTTGCGTTCAAGCAGGTGCTCGATCTTCAGGATAGCGGCAGCAGCGCGCACGCGCTGCTCGATTTCCGCCTTCGGGAACTTGCGCAGCTTGAGGCCGAAACCCAGGTTGTCGAAAACGGTCTTGTGCGGATACAGCGCGTAATCCTGGAACACCATGGCGATATCGCGCTCGCGCGGCGGCAGGTCGTTGACTACCTGGCCTTCGATCGAGATAGTGCCGCCGGTGATCGACTCCAGGCCGGCTACCATGCGCATCAAGGTCGACTTGCCGCAGCCGGACGGGCCCACGAAGACGACGAATTCGCCCTTCCTGATTTCCAGGTCGATGCCGTGAATGACTTCGACGCCGTTGTCGTACCGCTTGACGACTTTTTCCAGTTTTACACCTGACATGCTTGTCTCCATTATGTTCTGCAGGCGCGACGTCGTCGCGCCTTGGCCTTGCTGCCTGCTACTGCTGTTTAGTACAACGCGCTAAGCTGATTAATACACGCCCGTATCGATGCTCCTGGCCAGTGCCGGCTTCAGGGCGGAGATAAAGGCATTCGCCTGGCGCATCATCATGCCCATGTCGGAAGCGATGGCGACGAAATCGTAACCATAGCCGATAAAGGTCTGCACCATTTCCGGGTTGGGGCCGACGATGCCGATCGGCTTGCCGAGCGCGCGCGCACGGCGCGCCGCGTCGGCAATCGCTGCCTGCACTTCCGGATGGGCGATATTGCCCAGGTGGCCCAGTGCGGCCGACAGGTCGCCAGGGCCGACAAACAGGGCATCGACGCCGTCGACGGCGGCAATCTCTTCCAATTGCGCCAGCGCGGCCGGCGTTTCAAGCTGGATAATCGAAAATACGGCGCTGTTGGCGCGCCCGGTGTAGTCGGCCAGCGTGCCATAGCGGCTGGCGCGGTGCATGGCGGCGAAGCCGCGCGTGCCGGCAATCGCCTGGCCCGGCTGCGGATAGCGGGTCGAAGCGACGGCGCGGCGCGCTTCGTCGGCATTTTCCACGAACGGGAACATCAATGTCTGCGCGCCGATATCGAGCGCGCGCTTGACCTGCACCAGATCGTTCCAGGCCAGGCGCAGCACCGGCGCGGCCGGCGTACCGCCCAGCGCCTGCAGGATATGGTAGGCATCCTGGTAGTCGATCGGTACGTGTTCCATGTCCAGCACCAGCCAGTCGAAGCCGGCGCAGCCCATGGCTTCGGCAGTGACGGGGGTGCCGGCCATCAGCCAGCTGCCCAGCGGCACGGCCTGCTCGGCCAGTTGGGTGCGGAAAGGATTGGTCAAGATATCCATGCTGTTCCTGTTGTCAGTAAGTCTGGTCGGCCGCGAGCTGCGGCGCGCTTCAAAAGATCGGCGGTTCGGGTGTTTCGGCATTGCCAAGCAGGAAGTCCAGGTCGCAGCCCTGGTCGGCCTGCGTCACGTGCTCCAGGTACAGCTTGGTGTAGCCGCGCGCATATTTCTGCTTGGGCGCCTGCCACTCGGCGCGGCGGCGCGCAAGTTCCTCGTCCGACACGTCCATGTTGAGCGTGCGGGCAGCGATATCGAGTTCGATCATGTCGCCGTTGCGTACCAGTGCCAGCGGCCCGCCAACCGCCGCTTCGGGCGTCACGTGCAGCACGCAGGTGCCGTAATGGGTGCCGCTCATGCGCGCATCGGATATGCGTACCATGTCGCGGATGCCCTGCTGCAGCAGCTTTTTCGGCACCGGCAGGTTGCCCCATTCGGGCATGCCGGGCGCGCCAATCGGGCCGCCGTTGCGCAGGATCAGCACCGTGTTCTCATCGACCTCGAGGTCAGGCGCATGGATCTGCGCCAGCATCTCGGTATTCGAATCGAACACCAACGCCGGGCCGCGATGCTTGAAGTACTTCGGATTGGCAGCCGACGGCTTGATGACGGCACCGGCCGGGCACAGATTGCCGCGCAGGACCGCCAGCGCGGCGCCATCAGCCACCGGTTGCGACACGTTGCGGATCACATTGTCATCCTGGCAGACGGCGTCGGCGATATTTTCGCCCAGGCTGCGGCCAGTGATTGTCAGCGCCGTCAAATCGAGCAGCGGCGTGATTTCCTTGAGCAGTGCCGGCATGCCACCAGCAAAGAAGAAGTCTTCCATCAGCTTGTCGCCCGATGGGAACAGGTTGGCGATCACCGGCACCTTCTGCGCCATCGCATCCATTTCATCGAGCGACAGCGTCATGCCGGCGCGTCCGGCGATGGCGATCAGGTGGATCGCGGCATTGGTCGAGCCGCCCAGCGCCATATACGCCGCCACGCCGTTGTTGAGCGAGGCGTGGTTGAAAAAGCGCGACGGCTTCAGGTCTTCCCACACCATCTCGACAATGCGTTCGCCGCACTGCGAGGCCATGCGCACATGGTTCGAGTCCATGGCCGGAATGCTGGTCGCGCCAGGCAAGGTAAAGCCCATCGCCTCGACGATCGAGGTCATGGTGCTGGCCGTGCCCATGGTGTTGCAGGTGCCGGGCGAGCGCGTCATCTTCGCTTCGAGCTTGATCCACTCGGGCTTGGCGATATCGCCGGCCACGTAGTCGTCCCAGAATTTCTTGGTATGCGTGCCAGCGCCCACGCTCTGGCCGCGATAGCGGTCGTTGAGCATGGGGCCGGCCGGGCAGAAAATGGCGGGAATATCCATGCTGATGGCGCCCATCAGCATGCCCGGCGTGGTCTTGTCACAGCCGCCCAGCAGCACCGCGCCGTCGATCGGCAGCGAACGCAGCAGTTCCTCCACTTCCATCGCCAGGAAATTGCGGTAGATCATGGTGGTGGGCTTGACCATGACCTCGCCCAGTGACAGTGCCGGCAGTTCGACCGGGAAACCGCCGGCGAGCAGAATGCCGCGCTTGACCGACTCGGCCCGCTCGCGCAAATGCGCATGGCACGGCGACAGGTCGCTCCAGGTATTGATGATGGCAATCACAGGCCGGTTCAGGAACTCATCGCGGCGCAAGCCCATCTGCTGCAGACGCTGGCGGTGAGCGAACGAACGCATGTCGTCAGGCGCCAGCCAGCGTTGGCTGCGCAGCGATTCGAGCGTGCGGCGGGAAGTTGAGCTCAAAATAATTCCTTTTATCGTGTGCGCGGCCAACTGCGTATGGCTGGGCGTTAGCACTGTCTCGGGTCTTGTCGCTAGCGCTTGTTAGCGCTAACATTGTGGCGACAGCGAAATATAAATTGAATCGATCCGGCTTGTCAATCAATTTGATGCAGATAAAAATTGCGAGCAAATGACCGGTTTTCGCTGTTCGAAGTACACTTCCTGCATGATTACAAATGAGATAATTTCCGGCTGGAATTTCCAACGACCAGCCTCGCCAGCGCGGTGCTGGTCCGATTTTTACGAAAGCAGCACTCATGACTGAAACCGCACGCAAGCGGCGCGGCCTTGGCCGCAGTACCGTGTTTGACGTGGCCAAGCTGGCAGAAACGTCGGCCATTACCATCTCGCGCTATTTCAAGCAGCCCGAGCGCGTATCGCAGGAAGTGCGCGAGCGCATCAGGAAGGCCATCGATGAACTGGGTTATATCCGCAATGAGGCGGCCGGCGGCCTGGCATCGACGCAGGGCCGCATCGTTGGCGCCATCGTGCCCAGCGTCTCGAACTCGATTTTTGCAGAAACCATCCAGGGCCTGTCGACCACCCTCTCGCAGCACAACTACCAGCTGCTGCTGGCCACGCACGACTACTCCAGCGAGACCGAGGAAAAAATCGTCAAGGCCTTTCTCGGCTGGCTGCCGCGCGCGCTGGTACTGACCGGGGCCACCCATAGCCCGGCCACCGAAGCGCTGCTGGCCGGACTGAAGATACCGGTGATTGAAACCTGGGATATCCAGGCCGACCGTCCCTATCCGCAAATCGGCTTTTCGCATATCGCCACCGGGCGCGAGATGACGCAATACCTGTACGCGCAAGGCTACCGCCGCATCGTCTACGTCGCCAGCAGTATCAGCAGCGACTTTCGCGCGCGCCAGCGCGCCCAGGGCTATGAGGAATCGATGCGCGAACTGGGCCTGGCGCCGCAAATCGTGCAGTCGCTGCAGGGCGCGCCGCTCGACGCCGGCGAACAGGCGTTCAGCGAGCAGATGGCGCGCGCAGAACGGCCAGACGCGCTGTTTTTTGCCAACGACAATATGGCTGCCGGCGCCATCTACCAGGCTGCCCGCATGGGCATCCGCGTGCCCGAAGACTGCGCCATTGCCGGCTTTGGCGACTTCCCCGCCTCGGAAAAGATCACGCCGGGGCTGACCACCATCCGCGTTCCGCGCTATGAAATCGGTCGCTTGGCGGCGCTGGCCATCCTGCAGCGGCTGGGCGAATTGCCGGCCGACCAGGCGACGGCCCAGCCGGCGCCGCTGGCCTATGAACTGATCGTGCGCGCCAGCGCATAAGCCATGCCTGCAGCTGTGGCGTTTGTACGACAGCTGCGCACCTGGCCATCCACTCCCCTTATCTTTACGCGCTGCAAGATGACGCGCAGACGGCCTGAACACCTACAGAAACGGCTTGACTCTTAATATTTCAGGACTAAAATACCATCCATACAGATGGCAATTGGATGCCACATGGATTATCAGGAGCACCATGAGCAAGCAAAACAGCATCGCCGAGACCAAGCCGAAGATCGCCGAATCGGAAAAAATCACCATCAACCTGGGTCTGATCGACCTGGGGCAGATCGATCTGCTGGTGCAGGAAGGGTTTTATTCGAACCGCAGCGATCTGATTCGCACGGCCATCCGCAACCAGCTCGCTAACCATGCCGAGGTGGTCAAGCAGACCGTGGCGCGGCGCAGTCTGGTGCTGGGCATGCAGCACTATTCACGCGCCGACCTGGAGGCGATCCAGGCGGCTGGCCAGCGCCTGCAGATCCAGGTGCTGGGCATGGCCAGTATTGCCAGCGATGTGTCGGTGGAACTGGCGCTGGCCACCATCGAATCGATTTTCGTATTGGGCGCGCTGCAAGCGAGCAGCGTGCTCAAGACAGCCCTGGCAGGGCGCATACACTAGCAGCAGGTGAGGCCAAGGCAACCTGCTGCGCAACCGTTAAGGACGGCCATGAAACAACCGCACAATATGCATGACATGATGGCGCAAATGCGCGCCGCCACCAGCAAGCTGATGAACCAGGGCGCAGGTAGCGCCACCGAAGCGATCCAGCAGGCACTGTCTGCTGCAGGGCTGATGCCGGCACCTGCCGCCACACCATCGCCGGGCTCTTCCACGGCACAGCCGCAGATGCGCGATATCAATCCGCCGCCAGCGGGCGCTTCAGACAAACCTGCGGTGGATGAAGCACCGGCACAAGCCGCCACGCCGGCCCAGGCAGCGCAGGCATTTGCCCAGGACTTCATGTCGCGCCTGGGCAAGCAGCCGTTCGAGATGCCCAGCTTCCAGGCGCCCGGTTTTGGCAGCGCCACGCCTGCCGCACCACTGCCTGAAGGCGCGCAATTTATCGACGGCCAGTTCAGCAACCATGCCGGCACGCGCAGCTACAAGCTGTATATCCCCAGCAGCTACCACGGCCAGGCCATGCCGCTGCTGGTGATGCTGCATGGCTGCACGCAAAACCCCGACGACTTTGCCGCCGGCACGCAGATGAACGCGGTGGCCGAAGAGCAGCAGTGTTTTGTGGTCTATCCAGCGCAAACCCAGGGCGCCAACAGTTCGCGCTGCTGGAACTGGTTCAACGCGATTGACCAGCAGCGCGGCCAGGGCGAGCCGTCGATCATTGCCGGCATCGCGCAGCAGATCATCGAACAGTATCCGGTCAACGAGCGTGAAGTATTTATCGCCGGCCTGTCGGCTGGCGGCGCCATGGCGGTGATTGTCGGCACGCTGTATCCGGAGCTGTTTGCCGCCGTTGGCGTGCATTCGGGGTTGCCGTTCGCCTCGGCGCAGGACCTGCCGTCGGCGCTGTCGGCGATGAAGGGCGGCGCCATGCCCAAAGCTGGCCGCCAGGCGCCGGCCGGCGGCGTGCCGATCATCGTGTTTCACGGCGACCGCGACAACACCGTCAACCTGCGCAATGGCGATGAAGTGTTTGCCCAGGGCGTGCGCAGCCAGGACGGCAGCGGCCAGGCCAGCGCAGCGTCGGTGGACGGCAGCGTGCCCAACGGCTACCGCTATACGCGCACCACGCAGCGCCAGGCCGACGGCTCGCCGCTGGGCGAATACTGGGTCATCCACGGCGCCGGCCACGCCTGGTCCGGCGGCAGCGACGCCGGCAGCTATACCGATGGCAAGGGACCGGACGCCAGCCGCGAAATGATGCGCTTTTTCAGCACCGTCAGCTGAGGGTAGTAGTCTGGCCGGCAAACGGCGCGATCCGGCGCTGCTTGTCATGGATTTCGCTGGCGCCATCGGCATAGCGTTCGGCAATCGCAACAAACTGGTCCTGTATCTGCAAAAAGGCGTCGACGATCTCGGCGTCGAAATGCGTGCCGCGCCCCTCCACGATCATGCGCACCGCCTCCTGGTGGCTGATACCGTCCTTGTAGATGCGCCGGCTGATCAAAGCGTCATACACATCGGCCAGCGCCATCAGACGCGCGGAAATCGGAATGGCCTCGCCAGCCAGCCCTTGCGGATAGCCGCTGCCGTCCCATTTTTCATGGTGGCTGTAGGCGATCTGCTTGGCGTGGCGCAGGAAATCGACCTCGATGCCCAGCTCGCGTTCAGCCGCCTCGATGGCGTCGCGCCCGCGCGTGGTATGGGTCTTCATGATCTCCATTTCATGCGGTTCGTAGCGGCCGGGCTTCAACAGGATATGGTCGGGAATGCCGACCTTGCCGATATCGTGCAACGGCGCCGTCTTGAACAGCATGTCGATATTTTTATCGGTCAAAAAGTCGCGAAAGCGCGGCAAATGGCGTACCTGCTGTGCCAGCGCGCGCAGGTAGTACGCGGTACGGCGGCTATGGTTGCCCGTTTCGGTGTCGCGCGTTTCGGCCAGCGAGGCCATCACGTGGATCGTCACATCCTGCAGCGCCGCCACTTCCTGTACCCGCCGCTCCACTTCGCTTTCCAGGTACTGGTTCTGATCGCGCAGGAAGTCCTGCATGCGCTTCATGCCCAGCTGGGTCTTGATGCGCGCCAGCACCAGTGGCGCCGAGATCGGCTTGGTAATGTAGTCGACGGCGCCCAGCGCCAGTCCCAGCTGTTCGTCCGCTACTTCACCCATGGCGGTGACGAAAATGACCGGAATGCCGGCCGTATGCGGATCGGCCTTGAGCGCACGGCACACGTCATAGCCGCTCATGCCCGGCATCATGATGTCGAGCAGGATCAGGTCGGGCTGGTCGCTGCCGGCAGCGATTCTCAAAGCACGCTCGCCGTTGACTGCGATCTTGGTGCGGTACTCGTCTTCGAGCACGGCGCGCAGCAGATCGATATTGTCAGGCGTATCGTCGACCACCAGGATGGTGCTCTTGCCGACGGGCTTTTCGGTCAGCATGTTCATGCCGCTCCTTTGCTGTTCATGTCTGTTCTCGCCTGCGAACGTCACAGTGTGACGTCCAGCGCGGCGGCCACCTCGGCCAGCTGCGCCAGGGCGCCTTCAAAATCATATTGTCCCAGCATGCGCTTCAATTGCCGCGCATGTTCGCCCAGGCCGGCGGCTACCAGTTGCGGACCGAGGCGCTCAAGATGCCTGATCGCCTGCGCATCGTCCTGCTGCAGCAGCTGGAACAACTCGCGCAGGCCCTCGATCAGCTGCACCCGGTCAAGCGTGCCGCCTGGCGCCACGGCTTCCGGCTGCACCTGGCGCGCCTGCGCCTGTCCCTGCAGCGCCAGCGCAATCTTCGGCACCAGTTCGTCCAACGCCAGCGCGCAGGCGTCGAGCGCCTGGCGCAGGCCGTCATGCGAGCCCAGGCTGAGCAGGTGCTCGATCCGTGCTGCGCTGTCGGCCAGGCCGCTGGCGCCGATATTGCCGGCCAGTCCCTTGAGGGTGTGGGCTTCGCGAATCGCCGTTTCCAGCTGGTTGTTTTCAATCGCCGCCGCGATGCGCAGCATGGCGTCGAACTGCGTTGCCACAAAACGATCAAGCAATTTTCGCATCAATCCGGCATTGCCGCCCACGCGGCGCAGCGCTTCGTTCAGCTTCAGGCCCGCAATGACGGGCAGTTGCTCCTCCGGCTGCGCCACGGCAGCCGCCGCTTCCTGCGGCGCAGCCGGCGCAATCCAGCGCGCCAGCGTGCCAAACAGCTGCGCCACGTCGATCGGCTTGGCGATAAAGTCGTTCATGCCGGCGTCGAGGCATTTTTCCTTGTCGCCGACCATGGCGTTGGCCGTCATGGCAATCACCGGCAGGCTTGAATGGCGCGCATCCTGGCGCAGCTTGCGCGTGGCCTGGTAGCCGTCCATCACCGGCATCTGGCAGTCCATCAGCACGCCGTCATAGTCATTCTCGGCGATTTTCGCCAGTGCGATGGCGCCGTTGCCGGCGATATCCACACGGATGCCGGCGTCGCTCAGGATCTGCTGCGCCACTTCCTGGTTCACTTCGTTGTCTTCCACCAGCAGCAGCCAGGCACCGCGCAGGGCGCGTTCGTCTTCCTTGTAGCTGCTCTGGCGCTGCGTCTGGCGGCTGTCACCCTTCACGCCGCAAAACACGAAGGCGATCTGGTCGAGCAAGGTCGAGGCGCTGACCGGCTTGTTCAATACGCCGTCGAGCGGCAACTCGCGCTGGTGCGCTGCCTCCAGCAAGGCGTCGCGGTGAAAGGCGGTGACCATGATGCAGGCCGGCGTGGCGTCGATGCCGGGCGCCTCGCGGCGGATGGCGGCCAGCGTATCGAGGCCGTTCAGGCCGGGCATTTTCCAGTCCATCAGCAACAGGCCGAACGGCCGGCTTTCACTGCGCGCCTGCGCCACCGCCTGCACGGCAAGCGCGCCGCTGGCCACCGCGCGCGCCTCGAAGCCCAGCGCGGCCAGCATGCTGACAAAAATGTCGCGCGCGCTGGCGTTGTCGTCCACCACCAGCACCCGCTGGCCCTTGAACTGTCCGGGCACGGGCAAGGCGTCGCGGCGCACGGCGGCCAGGCCGAAGCGTGCCGTGAAAAAGAAGGTGCTGCCCACGCCCGCTTCGCTTTCCAGGCCGATGTCGCCCTCCATCATTTCCACCAGCCGCTTGCTGATGGTCAGGCCCAGGCCGGTGCCGCCGTGGTGACGCGTGGTCGAAGTGTCGGCCTGCGTAAAGGCCTGGAACAATTTGCTGCGCTGGGACGGCGTCAAGCCAATGCCGGTATCGCGCACATCGACCCGTAGCAGGGCCGCCGATTGTTCGAGCTGCTGCAGGCGGATGGTGACCACGATCTCGCCCTTGTCGGTAAATTTGATGGCGTTGTTGGTCAGGTTGATCAGCACCTGGCCGAAGCGCAGCGGATCGCCCTGCAAGGCGTGCGGCACGTCGGCCGCCACGTCGAACAGCAGTTCGAGGCCCTTGTCCTGGGCCCGCATGACGGACAGGTCGGCAATCTGCGCCAGTACGTCTTCCAGAAAAAAATCGACCCGCTCGAAGGTCATCTTGCCGGCCTCGATCTTGGAAAAATCGAGGATGTCGTCGATGATGGCCAACAGGTTTTTCGACGCCGACTCCACCTTGTCGAGATAGTTGCGCTGGGTCGGCGTCAACTCGGTCTGCAGCGCCAGGTGGGTCATGCCGATAATGCCGTTCATCGGCGTGCGGATTTCATGCGACATATTGGCCAGGAAGTCGGACTTCATCTTGGTGGCGTCTTCGGCCACCTCGACCGCATGGCGCAGGTCCTGCTCGACGGCCAGGCTGGTGCTCATGTTTTTCAGCGCCTGCATCAATTCGCCGGTTTCGTCGCGCGAATTGACCTCGATGACAGAAGTCAGGTCGCCATTGGCCACGCGCGTGGCAATCGCCACCGCCTGCCCCAGCGGACGCGTAATGGAACGGGCCGACCAGGCAAACGCCAGGCCCACCAGCAATGCGGCCAGGCCGATGCCGCCCATCAGCAGCAAGGACGTATCGATATCGCTGCGGATCTTCGCTGCGCTGTCGGTAATCTGCTGCTGCTGCAAGACGTCCAGCTGGCCGACATACAGCAGCACCTGTTCCAGCACCGGCAGCGCGATACGGCGCATGGCCTGTTCGGCTGCGGCATGTTCACCGCGCGCCACCAGGGCAAAAACCTGCTTGAGCGAAACGAAATAATCGGCGCGCGCGCGCTGTATCTGCAGCAGCAGGCGGCGTTCTTCGGCCCGCGTGGCCAACCCTTCGAGGATACGCATCTGGGCGTCGATGCCCAGCTTGATCTTTTCCAGGCGCGCCTGGTTTTCCTGCTGCAGCGGCGTACTCTGCTTGAGCGGCAGGTTGACGATACGCGTGGCCGCCTCGCGCGACATCGAATGGATTTTGCTGGTGGCCTTGGCCGCTACCCATTCGCGCTGCAGGATATCGTCGGTTTCAGCGCGGATCTCATAAATGCGGCTGCCGGCAAGGGCAATCACCACCAGCATCAGCACAATCAGAATGGCGTAGCCGGCGTTGATGCGCACACCAATCCGGATATCCGTGAAACGCATCATATTTATTTCCTTGCGGTAACTTTTGAAAGCGAAGTCTGACTGCCCTGCCCTGCTGCGCGCAATGACATGCATAAAGAAACGCAAGGAAAACCGCTGTTGCAGGTCGTGCGTGGAGAGTTACGCCGGCGATGGCGGCGCCTTGTCGGCCAGACTGGCGATATGCGCATGCAGGCAGGCCGGGCACCAGCAACCGGCAGTTACCGATGCCGGCACCGGCACGGGCACAGCTGGCGGCAAGGCCATGCACCAACAGGCTTGTGTCGCTTGCGGATCGGTCTGGCCGCATTGAAAGGCGGCGCCGCAACGGCTGCACTGGCTCATGCCTGGCACGTTTCAAACGACAATGCATCGCCGCCACTGGCCCTGCGATGCAGATGTAACTGGCGGTAAAAAGGCTGGTTGATGCGCATATCGGGCCAGACTATAGGAACGCCGGGGAAAATACAACAGGAACGGCCTATAATGCCTCCGTGGTTTTCCTCTTCGCTGTAAAATCGCATCTATCTTTTTTCCGGACTCGCCATGAATCAACTAGCTAATTTGAACCTGGGCATGAACGATGACGACTTGACGGCGGTGTCGCCACAAATCAAGGCGCAGATTCTGGCCGAGGCCCTGCCTTATATCCGCAATTTCCACGGCAAGACCATCGTCATCAAATACGGTGGCAACGCCATGACCGACGAGCGCCTCAAGCACGGTTTCGCGCGCGACGTGATCCTGTTGAAACTGGTCGGCATGAACCCGGTGGTGGTGCATGGCGGCGGACCGCAGATCGACAATGCGCTGAAAAAAATCGGCAAGCAAGGCACCTTCGTGCAGGGCATGCGCATTACCGACGAAGAAACCATGGAAGTGGTCGAGTGGGTGCTGGGCGGCGAAGTGCAGCAGGATATCGTCATGCTGATCAACCACTACGGCGGCCAGGCAGTGGGCCTGACCGGCAAGGATGGCGGCTTGATCCGCGCGCGCCGCATGCAGATGCCGGACCGTGAAAAACCGGGCCAATTCCTCGACATCGGTTTTGTCGGCGAGATCGACGCCATCAATCCGGCCGTGGTCAAGGCGCTGCAGGACGACGCTTTTATTCCGATTATCTCGCCGATCGGCTTTGGCCAGGACGGCCAGGCCTACAACATCAATGCCGACGTGGTAGCAGGCAAGATCGCGGAAATCCTGAAAGCCGAAAAGCTGATCATGATGACCAATATCGCCGGCGTGCAGGATAAGCAGGGCAATCTGGTGACCGATCTGTCGGCGCGCGAGATCGACGAGATGTTCGCCGACGGCACGATTTCGGGCGGCATGCTGCCAAAAATCTCGTCCGCACTCGACGCCGCCAAGTCCGGCGTGAACACGGTACACATCATCGATGGCCGCATCGAGCACTCTTTGTTGCTGGAAGTGTTGACCGAGCAGGCTTTTGGTACTATGATCCGTTCGCACTAAAAATAATTCATCGCAAATCGTTGCGATTGAATCAGCGGCGCACTCCACAGGCGCCGCTTTTGTTTGCCCTTGTAGCTCAGTGGTAGAGCACTCCCTTGGTAAGGGAGAGGCCACGTGTTCAATCCACGTCAAGGGCACCAGTGACTTCGGTCCGTATCTGAAAATCGTCCATGACTGCGTTGCATTGTCTCGCCGTACATTCGTACTGTCTTCGACAATGCGCCTTGCACTGAACAGTTTTTCATCTACTTTGCCACTTGAGTTAGCGCCCGGCACCCTAGGCACACCCGCGAAACCTATAGAACACCAGTCGTTGGCACAGGCATACCGGGCCAAGCGGGCCTGAAAAATGTCGAGGGCAAGGCGCAGCGACGAAGACAGTACGCCAGTACGGCGAGGAGCTGCAACGCCGCCATCGGCATTTTGTCAGGCTCGCGTCTCCGGCCCGCTGTTTTTAGTGCTTCTCAATAAATCAATAAACCCGCTCTACCTTCAATCCCTTTTGCTGCAGCAGCTTAGGGACGCTATTATTGCCAACCAGGTGCAAGACGCCGATGGCGGCAAGGCTGTGTGTTTCGCGCGACAAGAGGCGGGCGATGCCGTCGGCCAGGGCGGGATTGCGACCGTCGAGCAGGACTTTTTGCACGAACTGGGCGGCGTAGGACGGGTCCTGTTCGGCGGTGGCGGCAATGCGCTCCAGGGCACCCTGGTCGGCGGTGCGCCAGGCCTGGGCGATTTCGCGCGCTTCGTCGCTCTGGTGCTGCGCTTCGATCGAATCGAGGCCGTCCTCAAGGAAGCGGCACTGGTCGGTAGTAGTCATGGCGCCAAACAGCGCCATCTGGCTGTCCATCGATTCAAGCTCCACGATGGGGATCCGATGCGCCTTGGCCTGTTTCGACAGATAGCTGTCGACCGCCAGCGTGGGGCTGTAACCCAGCGTGGAAAATTCGCCGATGGCCAGCACGCTGGCCAGCATCCACGGCTTCATCAGCGCCGTTGCTGTGGGCTGCAAGCCGTATTTCTGCAACAGCGGGGCCAGGCGCGGCGCCAGCGTCTGGCGGCAGTCCGGCGCTACTTTGGCACCGGGCGCATCGATGCCATATTTCAGCACGGCGGCTAGGCCGGCGCGCTGGTCGCCGAGCGGATCGACCTCCAGCGCCAGCGCACCAGCTTCGCGCAAGGCGCGCGTGACGGTCGGCTCGAGCGGATAAAAATCGGGCGCACCCACGTGAATGGTGCCAAACAGATACAGGGTGTGATTGGCCTGCTGCACCTTGAACAGTGCGCCGCGGTTGACGGCTGCCGGCGGCGCCTCGGCAACAGCATGCTGCAAGGGCAGCAAGAATAATCCGCAGAACATCACTATAATCTGGCGTCGCATGGTTTTTTTGATCGTTGAATTTTTCATATTGCTAGCTAAAGACTCTCGTGCCCCATCTTAACCGCTCGTCGCCAGTCTGGTTGTTCGACCTCGATAACACGCTGCACAACGCCTCGCACGCCATCTTCCCGCTCATCACCGCCAATATGAACATCTATATTGCGCGTGTGCTCGGTGACGGCGTCACGCCGGCCAGCGACGATATCGTCAACGCGGCGCGCAAGCATTACTGGCGCCGCTATGGTGCGACCCTGCTGGGCATGGTGCGGCACCACCAGGTGCAGGCCGCACACTTTCTCAGCGAGACGCATGCGTTTGACGACCTGACGTCGATGATCCAGGCCGAACGCGGACTGAACGCGCTGCTGCGCCGCCTGCCCGGACGCAAGATCTTGCTGACCAATGCGCCGCTGCGCTATTCGAGCGACGTGATGCGCCACTTGCGCCTGCGCCGCCATTTTGACCAGCATGTGGCCATCGAATCGATGCACGTGCACCGCCAGCTGCGGCCCAAGCCGTCGACGCTGATGCTGCGCAAGCTGATGCGCAAGCACCGCTTGCGGCCCAGTCAGTGCATTCTGGTGGAAGATACGTTGGCCAATCTGAAGGGAGCCAAAAAACTCGGTCTGCGCACGGCGTGGGTCACGCAATACCTGAAAATGGCCGATCCGATCGGTGCGGCGCGCTTGCCAAAAGCGTTAAATCGCCCCGCTTACGTCGATGTCAAAGTAAAATCTGTCCGGCATTTGGCACGCCGCCTTCACCGCCTGCGCTGAAGCGGACTTCATGGCCACCGGTTGAACCCCGGCGGCAGACCGCTAGCGGCGGTTGTGAACCCGCAACAAGGCAGCATTTTTTTTAACTACAAGAGAAAATATGGCAAGCACACCGCCGGGCCAACGCAGGCTACAGATTCTTCAGGCCCTCGCCGCAATGCTGGAACAGCCGAAAGGCGAAAAAATCACCACCGCCGCACTGGCCGCCAGACTGACGGTCTCCGAAGCGGCCCTGTACCGCCATTTCGCCAGCAAGGCGCAAATGTTCGAAGGGCTGATCGAGTTCATCGAGTCGAGTGTGTTCGGGCTGATTAACCAGATTACGGAAAAACACGATGACGGACTGTCGCAAACACGCGACATTGTCGGCATGCTGCTCAACTTCGCCATCAGCAATCCGGGCATGACGCGCGTGCTGATCGGTGACGCGCTGGTCAATGAAGACGAGCGACTGCAAGTACGCATGAACCAGTTCTACGACCGCGTGGAACTGGCGCTCAAGCAGTCTTTGCGCGTGGCCGTATCTGAAGGCCATGGCAAGGAAAACGAAGTCGGACCGCGCGCCACCATGCTGGTCAGCTTCGTGATCGGCCGCTGGCACCGCTATGCCAAGAGCGGCTTCAAGATCAACCCGTCCCAGGACGCGGCGCTGCAAATCGCCATGCTGCTGGGCTGACCTGGCCATATCGTGACGCCCTGCTACGCGCTGCTTGACGACGCCGCTGCGCCAGGCGCCGCCTCGCGCCTGTACACGCAGCTGGCGGGCAGCCTGCAGTGCAGGCAGGCGCACGAATGGCCGGCGCTGCTGGACGATCTGCAGGCAGCTTTGCGCCAGGGCCTGCATGCGGTCACCGTCTGCAGCTATGAACTGGGCGCGCATCTGCTGGCCATGCCGACGCACCCGCCTGCCAGCAATAGCCCGCCGCTGGCGCAGGTGCTGCTGTTTCGCGAGTGCCGCCATCTGAACGCGATCGAGGTGGCGCAGTGGCTGGCGCAGCAGGCGGCCACCGATGCCCAGCCGGCCGGTATCGCCAACATCAGCGCCAATGTCAGCGAGGCCGACTTCACGCAGGCGCTCGATCGCATCCACGACTATATCGTGGCCGGCGACACCTACCAGGTCAATTACACCTACCGCCTGCGCTTTGACGCCTTTGGTGCGCCCGCCGCGCTGTACGCGCGCCTGCGTGCCCGCCAGCCGGTGCCGTATGGCGCGCTGATCATGCTGCCCGATGGCGGAGCCGTGCTGTCGCTGTCGCCCGAACTGTTCGTGCGCCATGCGCAGGGCGAGCTGACGGCGCGGCCGATGAAGGGCACGGCACCGGCTGCGCCGGCCAGCGAGATGCAGGAAAATGCGCAGCTCGCACAGGCGCTGGCGGCTGACCCGAAAAACCGCGCTGAAAACCTGATGATCGTCGACCTGCTGCGCAACGATATCGGCCGCATCGCCGAAACCGGCTCGGTCACCGTACCGGCGCTGTTCGAGGTGCAGCGTTACAGCAGCGTGCTGCAGATGACGTCCACCGTGCAGGCGCGCCTGCGACGCGATACCAGCCTGGCCGAGCTGTTCCGGGCGCTGTACCCGTGCGGCTCGATTACCGGCGCGCCCAAGCGGCGCACCATGGAAATTATCGCCGAACTCGAACCGGCGCCGCGCGGCATCTATACCGGCGCGATCGGCTGGTTCGACCCGCTGCCCGCGGACAGCGCGCAGGCCATCGGCGACTTCTGCCTGTCGGTACCGATCCGTACGCTGAGCCTGCAGCCACCAACCGACGACGTACATGATGGCATGCGACGCGGCGAAATGGGCGTCGGCGCCGGCATCGTGCTCGACAGCGTCGCTGCCGACGAATTTGCCGAATGCCAGTTGAAGGCGCGCTTCCTGACGGGCCTGGGCCACGACTTCGAGCTGTTTGAAACCCTCCATGCGAGCCGCCAGGAAGGCTGCCGCCACGCAGAGCGCCATCTGGCGCGACTGGCCGCATCGGCTGGCTACTTCGGCTTTGCCTGGGATGCGCAAGAGGCCAGCGCGGCGCTGCACGCGGCCTGCGCCGCGCACGAGGACGACGCGCCGTTCCGGTTGCGCCTGGCGCTGCGCCAGGATGGCAGCCTGCATCTGCAAAGCGGTGCGCTGGCGCCCTTGCCGGCCACGCTCAGGGTCATGCTGGCGCCCGAGGCGACCGATTCAGCCAACCTGTTCCTGCGCCATAAAAGCAGCGTGCGTGCGCGCTACGACGCCGCCTGGCGCGCCGCCGAAGCGCAAGGCTGCTTCGACATGCTGTTCTTTAACGAGCGCGATGAGCTGACCGAGGGCGGGCGCAGCAATGTGTTTGTCAGGCTTGAGGGCCGCTGGCACACGCCGCCGCTGTCGTGCGGCCTGCTGCCCGGCGTGCAGCGCGCCGCCATGCTGGCCGACCCGGCCTGGGATGCACAGGAAAGCGTGATCACCCGCGCCATGCTGGCGCAGGCGCAGCAGATCGTGGTGTGCAATGCGCTGCGCGGGGCGCTGACAGCCGAGCTGGTCTTGACACGGTAGGTCGGATTAGGCCCTTCGGGCCGTAATCCGACAACATCGCAGACGCCAACAATGTTGTCGGATTACGCGGGGCTTCGCCCCGCTAATCCGACCTACGCAACTGTCCCTGATGCCGCATCGCCTGACCAACCGCTCAAAGATCGACACGCATCTCATACCCGCCATAGATCATGCGCTTGCCGTCAAACGGCAGCGTGGCCGCATCCATCATGCCGGCCAGGCGCGGGTCCTGCATGACCTTGTCCTTGATTTCATCGCGGTGGGCGCGCGATTGATAGACGATCCAGGAAAACACCACCAGTTCGCCTTCCTGCAGGTCGACCGCCTGCGGAAAGGAGGTCAGTTTGCCGGGACTGACTTCGTCGGCCACGCATTCACGGAACTCGAGCGCGCCGTATTCGCGCCAGACGGCACCGCAGATGCGCGACATCGCCAGATAATCATCGAGACGGTGTACCGGCACCGGCACCACAAATCCATCGACATACGCCATGCTGTCCTCCTGGTTATTCAGAAGTGGAACCCAGCACCCAGCTTAGAACAGCGATGGCACGGCGACAAGCGATGAATTACGATGCCAGCGCTTTTTCCACCGCGCCGACCAGTCGCTTGTCTTCCGGCGTGACCTTGCTCGGGAAGCTCTCGATCACCTTGCCGTTGCGGTCGATCAGGTATTTGTGGAAGTTCCAGGCCGGGGTCTTGCCGGTCTGCTTGATCAGCTCTGCGTAGAAGGGATTGGGGGTGGAACCCGATACCACCGACTTGGCAAACATCGGGAATTTCACGCCATAGGTGTTGTAGCACAGGTCGGAAATTTCCTTGCTGTTGCCCGGCTCCTGGTTGCCGAAGTCGTTCGACGGGAAGCCCAGCACCACCAGGCCCTTGCTGCCGTATTTGCCATACAGCGCTTCAAGGCCTTCATACTGCTTGGTAAAGCCGCAGTAACTGGCCGTATTGACCACCAGGATTACCTTGCCCGCGTACTGGCACAAGTTCTGCGGCGCTTCATCCTGCAGGCGGTTGAAAGATTGCTTGAGGATCGCAGGGCAGGCGACAGGCGCCGCAGCGGTGGTGACAGCAGCGGCGGCCGGTTGCGCGGCAAAGGCCGGCGCAGCCAGCATGGCGCCGGCGCTGACGGCGGTCAGGGCAAACAGGTGAGCAAGGGTCTTGGACATGGGAGCACCAGGTAAATGGGTAAAAAAGCATTCTATGCCAAACACCACAGCGGCGTATCGTGCACCCATGCGCACCCATGGCGCGCCCATGCTTGAGCCAGCGCAAAAATCAGGCGATACTTTCCTATCAGATATTTTTTCTGCCTATGCTCGGCTTTCCTGCCATTGTCCGCAAGGAGTTCGCCATGTCTTCTTCCCGTCTTGTAAGCGCCGCCGGCATGCTGCTGGCCGGCAGCCTGGCGCTGGCCGCACCCGGCGCGCAGGTCGCTGCCCTACCCGCCCTGCAGGCCGATCTGCAGCAAACCACGGTGTCCGGCCTGTCGTCGGGTGCCTTTATGGCGGCGCAGTTTGCCGTTGCCTATTCGGCCACCGTCAGCGGTGCCGGGATTGTTGCCGGCGGGCCGTTCTACTGCGCCAGCCAGCCCGGGCGCTTTCCGTTTATCGCTTATCTGAACAATGCACTGACCACCTGCATGAATCCGGCCGAGGCGCAGGTGGCGCCGCCGGTCGCCAGCGAGCTGCTGAAAGCCGCGCACGACTTTGCGCGTGACAAGCTGATCGACGACACCGCCAACCTGCAGCGCCAGCGCATCTATCTGTTCAGCGGCACGCGCGACCGCACCGTCACGCGAGCGGTGGTCGAGCAGGTGGCGCGGTTTTACCAACTGGCCGGCACGCCGGCGGCGCAGGTGCGCCTGGTCGACAACGTGGCGGCAGGCCATGCGATTGTGACCGACAGCCGCGAGGATGCAGCCTGCGACCAGACGCAGTCGCCGTTTATCAACAACTGCGGCTTCATGCAGTCGCAGGCGCTGCTGCAGCATCTTTACCCGGAGCTAAAGCCGCCAGCGGCGGCGCTGGGCGGCAAGCTGATCGCCTTTAACCAGCGCAATTTCATCAGGAGTTCGTATTCCAGCATGAGCAATACCGGCTACGCCTATGTGCCCGACGCATGCAACCGCGAAAGCTGCCGCGTGCATGTGGCGTTTCACGGTTGCCTGCAAACCACGCAGGCCATCGGCATGCGTTTTGTGACCGGCACCGGCTACAACCAGATCGCCGACAGCAACCGCATTATCGTGCTCTATCCGCAGGCCGAGCCGAGTCCGGTCTATCCGTACAACCCCAAGGGCTGCTGGGACTTCTGGGGCTATACCAGCATCAACCCACTGGCGCCCGATTTTTATCGCAAGGACGGCACCCAGATGGCGGCCGTCAAGGCCATGCTGGACCGGCTCGGCGCGCGCCGCGGCACGCGCTGAGCCGCACTGCCCTTACACCACCTTGAACGACGAGAGCTTGGCGTCCGGTTCGGGGTAATGCAGCTTCATGGACTGCAGCGTTTCCAGCAGCAGCGAAGCGATGATCAGGTTGCGCTGGGTCTTGGAGTTGGCCGGTACCACGTACCACGGCGCATGGTCGGTGTCGGTCTCGCGGATCGCCGTTTCATAGGCGCGCTGGTAGTCGTCCCATTTCTTGCGCTGGGCGATATCGTTCGGGTCGAACTTCCACTGGCGGTCGGGATCGTCGAGGCGTTCCTGCAGGCGGCTGCGCTGCTCGTCCTTGGAGATATGCAGGAACACCTTCAGTATTACCGTCCCCGTTTCGCTCAGCATGCGCTCGAAGTCGCGAATATGCGCGTAGCGGCGCTGGCATTCGGCCTTGTCGATCATGTTCTGCACGCGCGTGATCAGCACATCTTCGTAATGGCTGCGGTTGAAGATGGCGATCTCGCCCTTGACCGGCACATGCTGGTGCACGCGCCACAGATAGTCGTGCGCCAGCTCGATATCGGTCGGGCCCTTGAAGGCCACCGCGCGGATGCCCATCGGGTTGATGTTCGAGAAAATCGCCTTGACGGTGCCGTCCTTGCCCGAGGTGTCCATGCCCTGCAGCACCAGCAGCACTTTTTTCTGGTGCTGCGCATACAGCATGCTCTGGCACTCGGCAATCTGCGCGGCCAGCGCCACGGTTTCCTCGCGGTCGAGCGCCTTGCACTGGGCGTGCGTCAGTTTCTTGTTGGCGGACTTGGTGGCGGCGCCCAGCAGGCGCTTGCCGGCATAGTCCTCGTCGATCTTGAAGTCGCTGCCGGCGCGAAATTGGGTGCGCACTTTCATGCTGCCGCCTCCAGTTTGCGATGCTCGATTTTCAGGCAGTGGTTCATCACCACGTCCAGCCCGGCCGCGCGCGCCAGCTGCGCCGCCTCCTCGTTGACCACTTCGAGCTGCATCCACAGGCAGCGCGCCTGCACGGCGATGGCGTCATGCGCAATCGGCACGATCTCTTCGGAGCGGCGGAAGCAGTCGACGATATCGATGCGTTCGGGTGCGACGGCGTCGGCCGCCTCTTGCAGGCTGGCGTAGGCGCGCTGGCCCAGCACTTCACGCCCGGCCAGGGCAGGATTGACGGGCAGGATACGGTAGCCGCAGGCCAGCAGGTAGGCGGCAACCTCATTGCTGGCGCGTTCGGGTTTGTCGGACAGGCCGACGATGGCGATAATGCGGCTCTCTTGCAGCAGTTGGGCGATATTGGACATGGTAAGCAGAGTTAAGCGTGCAACATTGCAGGCCTAGCGTAGCAGATTGCGTCCAATACCGGAGCTAGCCAGATGGCTGACAGGATAGATACAGCGTCAAACGCCGCGCACCTTCTGCATCTGCGCCACGAACTCTTTGGCGCGCGCCGTCACGGCCGCATAGTCGCCTTTGGCGCCGGGGCCACTCAAGCTGCTGCCGATACCCACGGCCAGCGCGCCGGCGGCAAACCATTCACCGAGATTGTCGACCGTCACGCCACCGGTCGGCATCAACGGCGCCTGTGGCAGCGGCGCGCGCAGCGCCTTGATATAGGACGGGCCAAACATCTCGGCCGGGAATACCTTGACGATGTCGGCGCCGGCTTGCAAGGCGGTAACGATTTCGGTCGGCGTCATGGCGCCCGGCATGGCCAGTACCTGGTAGCGCTGGCACACTTCGATGGTGGCGACATTGACGCCTGGCGAAATAATGAACTGGGCGCCGGCCAGAATCGCCGCGCGCGCCGTTTCCGGGTCCAGCACCGTGCCGGCGCCCAGCAGGACATCCTTGCCATGACGCTCGCGCAAGGTGCGCAGCACGCCCAGCGTGTCGGGCGTGGTAAAGGCCACTTCCAGCGCGGTCACGCCGCCGGCGATGCAGGCCTCGGCGATGGCAACGGCAGCCTCCGGCGAATCGGCACGCACGATGCCGACCATGCCGCGTTCAACGATGGCCTGAAACAGGTTTTGCTTCAACATAGTTTTTCCTTTAATGGTTACGCCGGGGTTGCACCAAAGCGCATTTCCGGCAAGCCGCGCACGCCCTGCAGGCGCACATGGAACAGGCCACCGGCCAGCGGTTCGGCAGCAAGCTGCTCGGGCGTCAGGTTTTCCTGCGCGGTGGTAATGAACAATTCGTCGTAAGCGGGGCCGCCGAGGCTCACGCAGCTCGGCTGCGACACCGGCAGCGTCACGCGCTGCTGCACGCTGCCGTCCGGTGCAAAGCGCAGCACGGCGCCGGCGCCCCACTGCGCGCTCCACAGGTGGTCGTCGGCATCGATGGTGGCGCCATCGGCAGCGCCGGGGCCTTCAGGCAGGTGGGCAAATACGCGTACGGTACTGGCGTCGCCGCCCAGATAGTCGTCCCAGCGATGGATCACCGGCTTCATCGAGTCGCAGAAATACATGGCCTGGCCATCGACGCTGAAGCTGATGCTGTTGGAAATGGCGATACCTGGCAGCGGCAGGCGCTCCAGGCTCAGATCCAGATTGAGGCGATAAAAGCTGCCGATGCTTTCGCGGCATGGACGCTCGTCGAGCGTGCCGAACACAAAGCGGCCCTGACGGTCGCAGCGGCCGTCGTTCAGGCGCGTCATCGGCAGGTCAGCTTCCACCTCGTGCAAGGTGGTGACGGCGCCGCTGCGCAGATCGTACCAGGCCAGGCGCGAGGCCAGGCCCAGCAGCAGGATGTGTTCATCGGCGGTCAAGGCAAAGCAGGCCAGGCGCTCGGGCATGATCCAGGTCTCGCGCACGCCGGTGGCCAGCGTCAAGGCATGCAGCTTGGCGCCTTCGATATTGGTCCAGAACACGCGCCCGCTCTGCTCGCACCAGCGCACGCCCTCACCCAGGAAATCCTGTGTATCGACCAGCAGGTCGGCTTTTGTCTCCATGATTTTTTTCCTTTTTTTCGGTGCGTAGGTCGGATTAGGCCCTTCGGGCCGTAATCCGACAACACCGCTGACGCCAACAATGTTGTCGGATTACGCGGGGCTTTGCCCCGCTAATCCGACCTACGATCCAGGCTCAATGCCCGGATTGCTTAATGCGACTCGCGCGGCACGGCCGAACCGCGGCAACCGACCAGGAAGTCCAGGTCAGCGCCTTCATCGGCCTGCATCACGTGCTTGATATACATCGACTGGTAGCCGCCGACCATGGTCTGTACCGGTGCTTTCCATTCGGCGCGGCGGCGTTCCAGTTCCTCGTCGGACACTTCCAGGTGCAGGCGGCGGCCTTCGACGTCGAGTTCGATGAAGTCGCCATCGCGCACCAGCGCCAGCGGACCGCCGGCAGCCGCTTCAGGGGCCACGTGCAGCACCACGGTGCCGTAGGCGGTGCCGCTCATGCGCGCATCCGAAATGCGCACCATGTCGCGCACGCCCTGCTCCAGCAGTTTTTTCGGCAGGCCCATATTGCCTACTTCCGCCATGCCCGGATAGCCTTGCGGGCCGCAGTTCTGCAGCACCATGATGCAGCTGGCATCGATATCGAGCGCCGGATCATCCACGCGCTCCTTGTAGTGCTCGATGCTGTTGAACACCACGGCGCGGCCGCGGTGCTGCATCAGTTCAGGGGAAGCTGCCGACGGCTTGATGACGGCGCCGCGTGGCGACAGATTGCCATGCAGGACGGCGATGCCGCCTTCTTCCTTGAATGGCTGCGCCAGCGGCGTAATGACTTCGGTATTGAAGTTTTCCGCTTCGGCCACGTTGACCGCCATGGTGGCGCCGGTCACGGTCAGCACGTCGCCGTGGATCTTGCCCAGCAGGTCACGGATAATCACCGGCAGGCCGCCGGCGTAGTAGAAGTCTTCCATCAGGTACTGGCCCGATGGCATCAGGTTCAAGAGGCACGGAATGTCGCGGCCCAGGCGGTCCCAGTCCGACAGGCGCATGTCGACGCCAATGCGCCCGGCAATGGCCAGCAGGTGAATCACCGCGTTGGTCGAGCCGCCGATGGCGCCGTTGACCATGATGGCGTTTTCAAACGCTTCGCGCGTCAGGACTTTCGACAGTTTCAGGTCTTCCTTGACCATGTCGACGATGCGCCGGCCGGTCAGCTGCGCCTGCAGCTTGCGGCGCGCGTCCACCGCCGGAATGGCGGCGTTGCCCGGCAACGTCACGCCCAGCGACTCGACCATGCTGGCCATGGTCGATGCGGTGCCCATGGTCATGCAGTGGCCGGAAGAGCGCGACATGCACGATTCGGCCTGCTTGAATTCCGCCGATGTCATGCGGCCGGCGCGCACGTCTTCCGAGAATTTCCAGACGTCGGTGCCGGAACCGATCGGCTTGCCGCGGTAGTTACCGTTCAACATCGGGCCGCCCGACAGCACGATGGTCGGCAGGTCGACGCTGGCCGCGCCCATCAGCAGTGCCGGCGTGGTCTTGTCGCAGCCGGTCAGCAGCACCACGCCGTCGATCGGATTGGCGCGGATCGATTCTTCCACGTCCATGCTGGCCAGGTTGCGGAACAACATGGCGGTCGGACGCAGATTGGTCTCACCCAGCGACATGACCGGAAACTCTACCGGAAAGCCGCCCGCTTCCAGTACGCCGCGCTTGACCATCTCGGCCAGGTCGCGGAAGTGGGCGTTACATGGGGTCAGTTCGGACCAGGTGTTGCAGATGCCGATGACCGGACGGCCGTCGAATGCATCGCTGGGGTAACCCTGGTTCTTCATCCAGCTACGGTGGATAAAGCTATCCTTGTCGTCGCCGCCAAACCATGATTGTGAGCGTAATACGCCTTGTTTTTTTTGCTCGCTCATGCGGCCTCCTGCTGTGAAATCAAGCCGCGTTCAGCGGCAATTAAAAGGGCACCATGGCCCGCCAGATTGGCTTGTTGGGCATCGTCGACGACGATGCGCTTGCCATAAAAAAATCCGTGTTCTTCGATCAGCAGCGCCAGCGCCTGGCGCAGCATCAGCTTGCCGGTAATGACCAGCGCCGTATCGGGCCGCATTTTGATGGCGCTGCTGTTGCGCAGCGCCAGCAGGTCGCCGCTCAGGACGGCGCCCATCAGGAAATTGGCGCGTTCATTACGCTCGACGGCGCCGAACTGACCCAGTGTGCGCACGCTGAAGCAGGCGCGCGCGAGGCCCGTTTTCTGCGCGGCGGCAGCGCCGGCCAGCAGCATTTTCGGTACCAGCGAGTCGGCAAATTCGCCGTCGACCGACTGGCGTATCAGGGTGTTTTGGGTGATGGCCTGCAGCAGTTCGCCGGCAATGGTGGTGGCGCAGCCGAGGATGCGGCCGTCTTCGTCCACGCTGACCAGCTTGGTATGCGAGCCGGGCATGATCAGGGTGGCTGCCTGGCCCAGTTGCAGGCGGTCGAGCAGGCCGATCACTTCGGTCTCCTCGCCGCGCATCATGTCCATCGCTTCGGCATTGTGCAACCCGATGGCGCCATGCTGGTTGCGCACGCCCGGAATCAGCCACAGCGGCTGGTCGAGCACATCGGGCAGGGCCACGGCCTGCATGCCGTGCGCCAGTTGCGCCACGCCGGCCGGCGCCGGCAGATGCGGCACTTCCTGCACGCCCATCGGCGAGGTGATCATGCCCGAAGCGAGCACCAAGTCGACCTGGCTGCTGCTCAGGCCCGCCTGGGCCTGTACGCTGGCGATGCTGTCGCGCAGCGCCTGTTTCAGCGCGCCGTTATGGCCATCGATGGCGGTATTGCGCACGCCGATTTCCTGCGAAGCGGTGGCAATGACACTGCCGTCGCGCCATAGAAAGGTGCGGGTATTGGTGGTGCCGGCATCGATGGTAATTATATTCATGGGAAGATTTGCAGCATCCGTAAAATGGGCGTAAAAACTACCTCATGTTAGAACTGCGGTGCATATCTGACCAATCACTTATTTCACAACATTGATACTTTTTTTGGTATCTCAAAAGATTCGATATCCTGCAGTCCCAGACGGTACACCACCGTATGGCGCGCCGCCGCACCGGCCGGCACTTCCAGCATCTGGCTGGCCAGGCAAAAGCGCCTGGCGTCCGATTGCAAATGCAGCTGCGGCTGGGTGGTAAAAAAGCGCAATTCGCGCCCTGACGCCGGATCGGCCACGCGCGCCGCCTCGTGCAGCAGGCCGTCGCCGCGCAGGCAAAATCCATGATCGAAGCCCTGCGCACCAGCCACGCGCACGCCAGGCCAGGCCAGGCGCGCACCGAGCGGGGCGGCTTGGCGGAAGTCAAACGCGCTACCGGCAACTTCGGCGGCCACGCTGGCACCGGCCGGCGGCAGGTAGCGGTCGGCCGCCAGGCGCAGCACATGGTCGTCCACGCCGCCGCCGCCATGCAGGTTGAAGCTCGGTGCAGCCAGGTTTAAGCGCGCCGGCGCAATGGCCACCGCTTCACAGTCGATACGCAGCGCGCCGTCTTCTTCCAGCCGGTAGCGCAGGCGCACGCACAGGCCGTCGCGCGCCAGGCGCAGCGCCAGCGTGGCCTCGCCGGCAGCCTCGCATTGCCAGGAGACAGGGCTGGCAGCCGGTGCCGGTGCAGCAGCCAGCGTAGCGAGCACATCGGCCTGGCGGCCATAGCGGTCCGGCGCCCACCATGCCGCCAGGCTGGCGTCCACGGCGTTGACCATCACGCGCATGCCGCGCGCATTGCGCAGCACATGGCAACCAGGCGATGGCATCATGGCGGTGGCGCCATGGCGTCGGCATGCACCTGGCGGCTGCGCAACTGGTATTCGCGCGGCGTGCAGCCCAGTTCGCGCTTGAAGACGGCGTGCATGTACTGCACCGTGGTAAAGCCGCAGCGCACGGCCACATCGGCCACCGGCCCGGGCGCATGCGCCAGCAGCGTCTTGGCCGCATCGAGCTTGAAGTGCAGGATTTCGTCATGCACGCTGCGCCCCAGCTCATGGCGGAAATACGCTTCGAGCGACGAGCGCGACACGCCCACGTAATCGGCCACCTGCTCGGTCTTGATGCCCTGGCACGCATACTGTCGGATGAAATGGCGCGCCTGCATCACCTGCGGGTGCTGGAACGGCTGGTGGCGGGTCGACGCCAGCACGTTCAGGCCGGCCGGCGGCACCAGGATGCGGGTGCCGGCCAGTGGCGCGCCATTCAACATCTGATGCAGCAGGTGCGCCGCCGTGCGGCCCATTTCTTCGGCGCCCTGGATCACCGAACTCAAGGGAATACGTGTCAGCATGCGCGCCAGCGGGTCGTTGTCGATGCCGATCAGCGCCACCTGCTCGGGCACGGCGATCCCGGCATGCATGCAGGCCTGCAGCAACTGGCGCGCACGCGCATCACTGACGGCGATAATGCCGACCGGCTTTTCCAGGCTGTTGAGCCAGGCGATCTGCTGCTCGACCGCATCGCTCCACGACGGCGCGCTGGTAGCCACGCCGCGATACACGTCGGCCTGCATATGGTCGCGCTGCATCAGCGTGCAGAACGCCGTCTCGCGCTCCTGTGCCCAGCGGTTCACATCCGCCTCGGGCAGGCTGAAACAGGCAAAGCGGCTCAGGCCCGCTTCGACCAGGTGGTCGTAGGCCAGTTTGACGATCTTGAAATTGTCGGTCGCGACATAGGGTATGCCGGCCGGGTAGTCTTCCTCGCGCGCATACGAGCCGCCGACTGCCACCACCGGCACATGGCTGTGCGCCAGCGCGCTGCACACGGCCGGGTCGTCAAAATCGGCAATGATGCCGTCGCCCTGCCAGTGCTCGATGCCCGACAGGCGGCAGCGGAAGTCTTCTTCCAGGAACAGGTCCCACGACACGCGGGTGGTATTGAGATAGGCGGCTATGCCGGCAATGATGTCGCGGTCATAGATCTTGTTGCCATTAAAAAGCAGCGCGATACGGTGCGCGGTGGGCATCTTCATGCTGGTGTCTCCTCCAGAGATTGCAGCCGGGACGTATCTTCGTCCCTGGCTGCTGGTCAGGCGCCGGGCTTACCGGCGACCGCTCCGGGTGCTGACATCGACCCAGACGGCGAGGGTCAGGATACTGCCTTTTACGATCATCTGCCAGTACGTGTCGACGTCGAGCATCGACATGCCGTTGTCCAGGCTGGCCATCACCAGCGCGCCGATCAGCGCGCCGTAGACGGTGCCCGAGCCGCCGCGCATCGAGGTGCCGCCGATAAAGCAGGCGGCGATCGCATCGAGTTCGCTGAAGGTGCCGGCCGATGGCGAGCCGGCGGCCAGGCGGCCGGTGTTGATCAGGCCAGCCAGTGCGCACATCAGGCCCATGATGCCGAAAATCCACATCTTGACAGCCTTGACGTTGATGCCCGACAGACGCGTCGCTTCCATATTGCTGCCCACGGCGTAGATGCGGCGGCCGAACACGGTCTGGTTGGTGATATAGCTGAACAGGCCCAAGAGCGCCAGCAGCAGCAGCACCGGCAACGGAATGCCTTCATAGCCGTTGAGCGTCTGTACAAACGCAAACAGCACCGCGCCGATCACGGCCACGCGCAGCACATCGAGCCACAGCGCCGTTTGCGGCAGGCCATGCTCGGTGCGGCTGGCGCGCGCACGCCAGGTCAGGAAAGCGGCCAGCACGAACAGGCCGATGCCCAGCACGGTGCCGGGACCGGCCGGCAGGTAGCCCTGGCCCAGGTAGACCATCGGCTCGGACACCGGCGCCACCGTAATGCCGCCGGTAATGCCGAGCAAAATGCCGCGGTAGGCCAGCATGCCACCCAGGCCCACAATAAAGGACGGGATGCCCCGGTACGCGGTCAGATAGCCGTTGAGCAGGCCGATCACCAGGCCGCAGCCCAGTACCGCCATCAGATTGAGCGCCAGCGGCCAGTGCTGCGTGACGTCAAGCACGGCGGCGATGCCACCCAATAAGCCCAACAGGGAGCCGATCGACAGGTCGATCTCGCCGGCGATAATCACCAGCACCATGCCGCAGGCCAGAATGCCGGTGACCGACATCTGGCGCAGCAGGTTCGACAGATTGCGCGGCGTCACGAAGCTGCCTTCGGTCTTCCACGAGAAGAAAGCCCAGATCAGCGCCACTGCAATAAGCAGGGCCAGCATCTTGTACTGGGTGAAAAGCTGTTTGATGCTATGCGTATTCATGCCGCGCTATCCTTGTGTTCAGTATTGACGTTAGATGCCGGATGCTGGTCGAGCGCTGCCGCCAGCACGGTTTCCTGGCTCAGGCCATCGTTGATGAAGTTGCCGCGCAGGCGGCCTTCGCCCATCACCAGCACGCGATCCGACACGCCCAGTACCTCGGCCAGTTCCGACGACACCATGATGATCGACACGCCCTGCTCGGCCAGCGCGATCATCAGCTTGTAGATTTCATACTTGGCGCCCACGTCCACGCCGCGCGTCGGCTCGTCCAGGATCAGCACGCGCGGCAGCGTCAGCAGCATCTTGGCCAGCACGGCCTTTTGCTGGTTGCCGCCCGACAGGCTGGTAATCGGCAGCGACGGGCTGGCTGTCTTCAGTTCCAGCTTGGCGATCTCGTCGCGCACCGTCTTCATTTCGGCCTGGCCATCGATGCGGGTGGCGCGCACGAACTGGTCGAGCACCGACAGGGTGATGTTCTGGCCCACGTCGAGGTCCGGCACGATGCCGTGGTGCTTGCGGTCTTCCGGCACCATCGCCAGGCCATGCGCAATGGCCTTGACCGGCGTGGTGGTATCGATCTGTTTGCCGTCGAGCCAGACTTCGGCCTGGCAAGGTCCCTGGTAGGCGCCGAACAGCGCCGACACCAGCTCGGTGCGCCCGGCGCCCACCAGCCCGGCGATGCCGAGGATCTCGCCCTTGTGCAGCTTGAACGAGACATTGTCGACCCGCTTGCGCTGCGCATTGTCGGCATCGATACAGGTCACATTGCGCGCCTCGAACACCACCTCGCCGATAGCCGCCGGCTTGGCGCGCGGCGGATACAGCTGGTTCATTTCGCGCCCGACCATCTGCGCAATAATGCTTTCCACGTTCATCTGCGCCATCGGCGTGGTGGCGATATGCTTGCCGTCGCGGATCACCACGATGGTGTCGCAGATGGCGGCCACTTCATCGAGCTTGTGCGAGATATAGATGCAGGTCACACCCTTGGCTTTGAGCGCGCGGATAATATCGAGCAGCACCGCGATTTCGGACGCCGTCAGCGACGACGACGGTTCGTCCAGAATCAGCAAACGCGCATTCTTGTTGAGCGCCTTGGCAATTTCCACCAGCTGCTGATGGCCGCCGCCGTAATTCATCACCGGCAGCGCCACATTCAATTCGGGGATCTTCAGTTCGCGCAGCAGTTCATCGGCGCGCTTGTACATGGCGCCGTAGTTCATGCGCCCACCCGGCAGCGTCAGTTCGCGGCCCATAAAGATATTCTCGGCCACCGACAGCTGCGGCACCAGCATCAGCTCCTGGTGGATGATGATGATGCCGGCGTCTTCGGTATCGCGGATCGACTGGGCGCGCAGCGGCTGGCCGTCCCACAGGATTTCGCCATCCCAGGTGCCATGCGGGTACACGCCCGACAGCACCTTCATCAGGGTCGACTTGCCGGCGCCATTCTCGCCGCACAGGCCGATGCACTCGCCGGCCCTGACCTGCAGGTCGATGCCATCGAGCGCGCGGACACCGCCAAACTGTTTGACGATGCCTTTCATTTCAAGCAGATATTCAGACATCTGAGCTCACATTCATTGACCAGGGAAGGCGGTTGCCGGATTTTGGCGGTGGCGGTTGTCGGATTACGCTACGCCCAAGGGCGCAGCTAATCCGACCTACGCACCGATGCACGGTCGGCGTATTGCACCGATGCATGGTCGGCGTATTTTGCCAATGCACGGTCGGCGTAGGTCGGGTTAGCGCGCAGCGCGTAACCCGACATCACCACCGGCATCACCGGCGTTCTTTGCACCCGCAATCAGTTACCCAGCTGCGCCTTGGTGTAGAAGCCGTCGTCAACCAGGATATTGACATTGGCCTTGGTCAGCGGCGTTGGTTTGAGCAGCACGGTGCTGACTTTTTTCAGGCCGTTGTCGTAGCTCGAGTTGTAGGCCGGTTTTTCGTTGCGGGCCAGTTGCACGGCCAGTTTGGCCGCTTCGGCTGCAATGGTTTTGAGTGGCTTGTAGACGGTCATGGCCTGGGTGCCGGCGATCACGCGCTTGACTGCGGCCAGGTCGGCGTCCTGACCCGACACCGGTACCTTGCCGGCCAGTTTCTGCGCTGCCAGCGCCTGGATGGCGCCGCCGGCGGTGCCGTCGTTCGAGGCCACGATGGCGTCGATCTTGTTGTTGTTGGCCGTCAGTGCATTTTCCACGATGGACAACGCTTCGGTAGCGCTCCAGTCCTTGACCCATTGCTGGCCCACCACCTTGATGTCGCCCTTGTCGATCAGCGGCTTCAGGACCTTCATCTGGCCTTCGCGCAGCATCTTGGCGTTGTTGTCGGTCGGCGAGCCGCCCAGCAGGTAGTAATTGCCTTTAGGCTGCAGCTTGGAGACCACTTCAGCCTGCATTTCGCCGACTTTTTCATTGTCGAACGAGATGTAGGCGTCGATGTCGGCGTTCAGGATCAGACGGTCGTACGACAGCACCTTGATACCGGCTTTCTTGGCTTCCTTGACGGTGTTGTTCAGTACCGTGGCATTGAACGGCACGATCACCAGCACGTCCACGCCGCGCGAGATCAGGTTTTCAATCTGCGAAATCTGGCGCTGTTCGCTGGCGTCAGCCGATTGCACGAATACCTTGGCGCCCTGCTTTTCGGCGGCAGCGATAAAGAAGTCGCGGTCACGCGTCCAGCGTTCAACGCGCAGGTCGTCGATGGAGAAGCCGATTTTCGGGTTTTTCGCATCGGCCATGGCGGCGCTGCTGCTCAAAGCCAGCATGGCGGTCATGATGGCGGCGCTGATGATCTTGTTCATGGTGTGTCTCCTTGGTGGATTTTATTAACTACGTTTGAACTACATTCGGACTGCGTTTGAACTGCGGTGGTGCTGAAACTTTGGTGGCTCCGGGGTGTTGTCGGATTACGCGCGGGGCGCTAATCCGACCTACGTGACTCCTGGGTGTTGTCGGATTACGCGCGGAGCGCTAATCCGACCTACCCTATCCAATGCTGCTGTTAATGGTTATGCCGTGGCAGGGTCTGGCCCACGGCGCGGTATTTCAGCGCCAGCTCCATGCAGGCGCCGGTTTCGAGCTGGCCCACGCTGGCGCGGTAGATTTCCTGCCATGGCGTGGCCGTATCGGGTACCGGTGGCGGCAATTCGCGTGCGCGGTGCGCCAGCTCTTCTTCGCTGACCAGCATGTCGCAGCGCCCGGCAGTCAGGTCGACGCGGATCATGTCGCCGGTGCGCAGCAGCGCCAGGCCGCCGCCGACGGCGCTTTCCGGCGAGGCGTTCAGGATCGACGGGCTATCGGAAGTACCCGACTGGCGGCCGTCGCCCAGCGTCGGCAGGTTCAGGATGCCGGCTTTTACCAGCGCATCGGGCGGCTGCATATTGACCACTTCGGCCGAACCGGGCCAGCCCACGGGACCGGCGCCGCGCATCACCAGCATGCAGCTGTCGTCGATTTTCAGGGCCGGGTCGTTGATGCGCGCATGGTAGTCGGCCGAGCCGTCAAACACGATGGCGCGCACTTCGAACACGCCTTCGCTGCCGGGACGCGACAGATAGCGGCTACGGAACTGCTCGGAAATGACGCTGGTCTTCATGATGGCAAAGTCGAACAGATTGCCCTGTAGCGCCATAAAGCCGGCTTTTTCCTTCAATGGCTGGGCAAACGGACGGATCATCTCGCGGTCCCCACTGGCACGGCCCACCAGGTTGGTCGCCATGCTGGTGCCGGTGACGGTCAGGCGCTGCGTATGCAGCAGGCCGGCCTGTTCCAGTTCCCACATAATGGCCGGCACGCCGCCGGCGCGGTGGAAGCGCTCGCCCAGGTATTTGCCGGCCGGCTGCATATTGAGCAGCAGCGGCACGTCGTAGCCATGTTCCATCCAGTCGCTGGAATGGAGTTCAACGCCGGCGTGGCGCGCCATCGCCATCAGGTGCGGCTGGGCATTGGTCGAGCCGCCGATGGCGGCGTTGACGATAATCGCATCAAGAAACGCTTCGCGCGTCAGGATGCTCGATGGCCGCACGTCTTCATAGGCCATGCCGACGATGCGGCGCCCGGTTTCATAGGCGATCTGGCCGCGTTCGCGGTAAGGCGCAGGAATGGCCGAGCAGCCGGTCAGCGACATGCCCAGCACTTCGGCCAGCGCATTCATGGTCGATGCGGTGCCCATGGTGTTGCAGTGGCCCGACGAGGGCGCCGACGCGGCAGCGATCTGCAGGAATTTCTCATTGTCGATGGCGCCGGCAGCGAGCTGGCGGCGGCCCTTCCAGATGGCAGCGCCCGAGCCGACCAGTTCGCCATCGAGCCAGCCGTCCAGCATCGGTCCACCCGACAGCACGATGGCCGGAATATCGACCGTGGCAGCGGCCATCAGTTGGGCCGGGGTGGTCTTGTCGCAGCCGGTAGTGAGCACTACCGCGTCGATCGGGTAGCCGTGCAGGATTTCCACCAGGCCCAGGTAGGCCAGGTTGCGGTCCAGCGCAGCGGTCGGGCGGCGGCAGTTTTCAAAGATCGGATGGAGCGGAAACTCCATCGGAATGCCGCCGGCATCGCGGATGCCGTCGCGCACGCGCTTGGCCAGTTCCAGATGGATGCGGTTGCACGGGCTGATATCGCTGCCGCTCTGGGCGATGCCGATAATCGGCCGGCCCGAACGCAGTTCTTCAGCCGTAATGCCGTAGTTCATGAAGCGCTCGAGGTACAGCGCCGTCATGTCGATATGGTCGGGATTATCGAACCAGTCCTGCGAGCGGAAGCGGCGCGGTGCGCCCGATGGCGCGTTTTTCAGCTCGCTCATGCGCCGTACCAGCCTGCATCGACATAGTATTCACGGCCGGCGCACTTGGCGGCATTGTCGGACGCCAGGAACAGCGCCAGCGCGGCCACATCGTCCGGCTCCACGCGCAGCTTCAGGCATTGACCCTTGAGGATCAGCGCTTCGGCTTCCGGCGTATGCCACAGGCGCTCCTGGCGCGGGGTACGCACGGCGCCGGGAATAATGCAGTTGACGCGCACGCCATCGACGCCCAGGTCGCGCGCCAGGCCACGCGACAGGCCTTCGATACCTGCCTTGGCCGTCATATAGATCGACAGGTCCGACTGCGCCAGGTGCCAGGAGATGGAACCGAGATTCAGGATCACGCCGCTTTTCCTGGCGCGCATGGCTGGCGCTACCGCCTGTGCACAGAAATACTGGTGGCGCAGGTTGACGGCAATGCGCTGCTCCCAGTAGGCCGGGGTGACGTTCTCGATCTGGTGGCGGTCGTCGTTGGCAGCGTTGTTGATCAGGATGTCGGCGGCGCCCGCATCGGCTTCGATTTCGGCAAAGGTGGCAGCCAGCGCAGCCAGGTCGGTCAGGTCGCAATGACGAAATTTCGGTGGCTGCGGCAGGTCTGCCAACTTCGCTTCCAGTTCGCGCGACGGCTCGGTGGCGATATCGAGGAAGGTGACCTGCGCGCCCTGGCGTGCAAATGCTTCGACGATGGCCACGCCGATGCCGGTGCCGCCACCGGTAATGATGACGCGCTTGCCGGCCAGGCTGGGGTAGGTTGCGTGCTGCATGGTGTCTCTTTCTTTTATATTGGTTGGTGTTCAGATCAGGCCGCGTTTTGCCAGGCTGGCGTACAGCGCGCGCACGCCGAAAGTCCACGGTGCAATCGCATCGCAGTGCTGCACTTCGTTGACCAGTGCGCCCAGCGCCGGGCTGGCGATGGTGACGCGGTCGCCCAGGTGGTGAGTAAAGCCGCCGCCTGGGGCACCACGGTCTTTGACCGGCGAGAACATGGTGCCCAGGAACAGCATGAAGCCGTCCGGGTACTGGTGGTACTGGCCAGCCGTCTGGCGCACCAGGTCGAGCGGGTCGCGGCTGATTTCACGCATGAAGCTGGCGCCTTCGAGCACAAAGCCGTCGTCAGCGCCTTCGATCAGCAGCGACACTTCCGCTTCGCGCACGGTGTCGATGGTGAAATGCTCGTCAAACAGGCGGATAAACGGGCCGATGGCGCAGGAGCCGTTGTTGTCCTTGGCCTTGCCCAGCAGCAATGCACTGCGTCCTTCGATATCGCGCAGGTTGACATCGTTGCCCAGCGTGGCGCCCTGCACCTCGCCGCGGCTGTTGACGGCCAGGACGATTTCCGGCTCCGGATTGTTCCAGGCCGAAGCGGGCAGCAGGCCGACCTGGGCGCCGCAGCCGACCGACGACAGCGGCTGGCCTTTGGTAAACACTTCGGCATCGGGACCGATACCGACTTCCATATATTGCGACCAGGCGCCGCGCTCCTGCAGCTGCTGTTTCAGGCGCTGGGCCGCTTCCGATCCCGGTTTGAGGGCCGACAGGTCGCTGCCCAGCGTCTGCTGCAGGGCCGCGCGCAGGCTGGCCGCGCGTTCGGCGTTGCCGCCGGCCTGCTCTTCGATCACGCGTTCGAGCAGGCTGACGGCAAACGTCACGCCGCAGGCCTTGACCGCTTGCAGGTCGCATGGCGCCAGCAGCAGCGGCTGGCCGGCAGGCGCCTGCATGGCCTGCTCCAGCAGTTCTTCCACCGTACCCAGCGAATGGCCGGCCGCATGGCGCGCCACGCCGAGCGCATCATCGTGTTCCAGCAGCGCCGAAACGGTGGGCGCCACCGCCGTGATATCGATCACTTCACCGCCGCGCACGGCCACCACGCAGGGGCCATCGCGCCAGATACGGCCGATCAGGGTGGCGCGGGAAAGGTCGGAAGGCAGCAGGGAAGCAATGGAAATGGGCAGCATGACAGCTTTCAAAAGACGCTAAGGCAGAGATGACAGGGAAATAAAAGACACGAATTGGCAACGATTCTGCGCGCCCTGCCATCCGGCTGCAATTACGAAAATCACCAATTTGCATGATGATTATTGGTATTGCGACGCACCAAAAACCGTGTCTGCAAGCCGCTTCCAAGCGCATAAGTTAAGGAAAAAGCAAATAGGCGAGATATATGATGCGATGCAGCATTTGAGCAAGTCATATCTATTTGAGTATCAGATATGCGAAAAAATTGATTGGTGAGGTTGCGGTGGACAAATTAGTATCAGCCGTGGCCTGCATTGGCCCCCAGTAAAAGGCGGCCTGGACAGACCGCGATGCTGGCACATTCAACTATCGAAGACGATGGAGACCTGGAAATGAAAACAACAATGAAAATGCTGGCCGCGAGCCTGACCCTGGCCATGTGCGGCATGTCCGTGATGCCGGTTGCCGGCGCTGCCGACAAAGGCGCCGTAGGTATCTCGATGCCAACCAAATCGTCGATGCGCTGGATCGCCGACGGCGACAACATGGTCAAAGTGTTCAAGGAACGCGGCTACAAGACCGACCTGCAATTTGCTGACGACGATATTCCGAACCAGCTGGCGCAAGTGGAAAACATGATCACCAAAGGCGCCAAGGTGCTGGTGATTGCTGCGATCGACGGCACCACCCTGACCAATGTGCTGCAAAAAGCAGCCGACAAGGGCATCAAGGTCATCTCGTATGACCGCCTGATCCGCGGCACCAAGAACATCGATTACTACGCCACGTTCGACAACTTCCAGGTTGGCGTGCTGCAGGCAGCCTACATCGAAAACGCGCTGGGCCTGAAACAAGGCAAGGGTCCGTTCAATATCGAACTGTTCGGCGGTTCGGCTGACGACAACAACGCTCACTTCTTCTACAACGGCGCGATGTCGGTACTGAAGCCATACATCGACAGCGGCAAGCTGGTGGTGCGCTCGAAACAGATGGGCATGGAAAAAGTGGCCACGCTGCGCTGGGATGGCTCGGTAGCGCAAGCCCGTATGGACAACCTGCTGAGCGCCTACTACGGCAACGCCCGCGTGGACGCCGTGCTGTCGCCATATGATGGCCTGAGCATCGGTATCCTGTCGTCGCTGAAAGGCGTCGGCTACGGTACGCCGAAACAGCCATTCCCGGTCGTAACAGGCCAGGATGCTGAAATCCCGTCGGTCAAATCGATCATCCGCGGCGAACAGGCTTCGACCGTGTTCAAGGACACGCGCGAACTGGCCAAAGTCACCGCCAACATGGTTGACGCGATGATGAACGGCAAACAGCCTACCGTCAACGACACCAAGACCTACAACAACGGCGTGAAAGTGGTGCCATCGTTCCTGCTCAAACCAGTCATCGTCGACAAGGCGAACTGGAAGCAAGTACTGGTTACCGGCAGCGGC
This sequence comes from Janthinobacterium aquaticum, assembly GCF_009208565.1. Lineage (GTDB taxonomy): Bacteria > Pseudomonadota > Gammaproteobacteria > Burkholderiales > Burkholderiaceae_D > Janthinobacterium. Next base: position 73,149 of record NZ_WFLK01000015.1, read on the forward strand.
TACTACACCGAAGCACAAGTGAAATAAGTTTCGTACACCGTAATGCAGGCCCGGCCACGCCGGGCCTTTCGCGTCACAGAATATCAAGAATGGACTGCCGCACGGCCGGCGCACATGGCTTGGCCATGGCGATCTGTCGTGCCAGAGAGGTTATATGACGAACACTATCCTGGAAATGCGCGGGATACGCAAGACGTTCCCGGGCGTAGTCGCGCTCGACAATGTCAATCTGCGCGTGCGCAGCGGCGAAATTCACGCCATCGTGGGTGAAAACGGCGCCGGAAAATCAACCCTGATGAAAGTACTGAGTGGCGTGTATGGCCACGGCAGCTACTCGGGCGATATCGAGTATCAGGGCCAGGTGCGCCAATTTCGCGGCATCAAGGACAGCGAAGAAATCGGCATCATCATTATCCATCAGGAGCTGGCGCTGGTGCCGCTGCTGTCGATTGCCGAGAACATCTTTCTCGGTAACGAGCCGGCACAGATGGGCGTCATCGACTGGGAATACACGCAGAAAAAAACCCGTGAACTGCTGCAGATGGTCGGCCTGAAAGAGTCGCCCGATGCACTGATCACCAATCTGGGCGTGGGCAAGCAGCAGCTGATCGAAATCGCCAAGGCGCTGTGCAAGGACGTCAAGCTGCTGATCCTCGACGAGCCGACCGCCAGCCTGAACGAAAGCGACAGCGCGGCCCTGCTCGACCTGCTGCTGGAACTGAAAAACCAGGGCATTTCGTCGATCCTCATTTCGCACAAGCTCAACGAAATTTCGCGCGTTGCCGACGCCATCACGGTGCTGCGCGACGGTAACACCGTTGACAGCTTCGACTGCCGCGTCGAACCGGTCAGCGAAGATCGCATTATCGCCAAGATGGTGGGACGCGAGATGGCCGACCGCTATCCGCCGCGCACCTCGCACATCGGCGAGACCATTTTCGAAGTACGCGACTGGCGCGTATTTCACCCTGAGCATGCTGATCGCGCCGTCATCAAGGGCATCAACATGCATGCCAAAAAGGGCGAGATCATCGGTATCGCCGGCCTGATGGGTTCGGGCCGCACCGAACTGGCGATGAGTATTTTCGGCCGCGCCTACGGCCAGCGCATCAGCGGCACGGTACTCAAGGACGGCAAGGAAATCGACGTCAGCACCATCGGCAAGGCCATCGAGCACGGCCTGGCGTATGTGACGGAAGACCGCAAGGGTCTGGGCCTGATCCTGGAAGAAGACATCAAGAAAAACACCAGCCTGGCCAATCTGGCGGCGGTGTCGAGCAATTCGGTGATCGACGAGGCGCGTGAATTCAACGTGGCCGACGACTATCGCCGCAAGCTGAAGATCCGCTGCTCGAGCATCTTGCAAAAAGTCGTCAACCTCTCTGGCGGCAACCAGCAAAAAGTGGTGATTGCAAAGTGGCTGTTTTCACGCCCCGATGTACTGATACTCGACGAACCGAGCCGCGGCATCGACGTGGGCGCCAAGTACGAGATCTACAGCATCATCAACGAGCTGGCCGCAGAGGGCAAATGCATCATCATGATTTCGTCGGAAATGCCTGAACTCTTGGGCATGTGCGATCGGATTTATGTCATGAACGAAGGCCGCTTTGCGGCGGAACTAAGCGCAGCAGAAGCGTCGCAGGAACGGATCATGCGCGCGATCGTCAAACACGGAGAAAGCAATGAGCAATAAAACGACAGCCGCCGCAGGCACCGGCAACGCGGCACCGGAAGCCAAAAGCTACGCCGGCTTCTTGAAAAACAATATGCGCGACTACGGCATGCTGCTGTCGCTGATCGTCATCATGGGCTTTTTCCAGTACATGACGAACGGCACGCTGATGGAGCCGCTGAACCTGACCAACCTGGTACTGCAAAACAGCTATATCGTCATCATGGCGCTGGGCATGCTGATGGTCATCGTGGCCGGCCATATCGACCTGTCGGTCGGCTCGGTGGTCGGTTTCGTCGGCGCACTGGCGGCCGTACTGATCGTCAATTACGAGATGAACTTCATTGCAGCGAGTATTCTGTGCCTGCTGGCCGGCGCCGTGATCGGCGGCGCGCAAGGCTATTTTGTGGCCTTTTTCAAGATTCCATCGTTTATCGTGACGCTGGCCGGCATGCTGGTGTTCAAGGGCCTGACCCTGGCGCTGCTGGCCGGTCAATCGGTCGGTCCTTTCCCGGAAGGCTTCCAGATGCTGAGCTCGGGCTTCCTGCCTGATCCGTTCCAAGGCGATAACCTGCGCGGCTTCTCGCTGCTGCTGGGCGTGATCGCTGCCGCCGCTTTGATCATCACGTCGCTGCGCAGCCGCGCCAAGCAACTGAAGCACGGTATGGAAAACGAGCCGCGTGCTTTCTTCCTGCTCAAGAACGGCATCTTTGCTGCCGTGATGGTCTACTTCAGCTATCTGCTGGCGTCGTACCGCGGTTTCCCGAACGTGCTGGCGGTGATGTCGGTCCTGATCGTGGCTTATACCTTTATTGCCAACCGTACCGTCATGGGCCGCCGCGTGTACGCCGTCGGCGGCAATGAAAAAGCGGCACGCCTGTCGGGCATCAAGACCGAACGCGTGAGCTTCTACACCTTCGTCAACATGGGCATGTTAGCTGCACTGGCCGGCCTGATCTTCGCAGCCCGCCTGAACACCGCCACGCCGAAAGCCGGTACCGGCTTCGAGCTCGACGTAATTGCAGCGTGCTTTATCGGCGGCGCTTCGGCTTCCGGCGGCGTGGGCAAAGTGATGGGTGCGGTGATCGGCGCCTTTATCATGGGCGTAATGAACAACGGCATGTCCATCATGGGCATCGGCATCGATTACCAGCAAGTGATCAAGGGCCTGGTACTGCTGGCCGCCGTGTTCGTGGACGTGGTCAACAAGAACAAATCGTAAGATCGCAGTCGTAACAGTTCAGGCCTTAGGGGGCCGGAAGCCGGTGCTTGCACCGGCTTTTTTTATGTGCGTCTTGCTGAGGCACTAGAACGTGACGCCATCGGCCGTACACAGCCTGATGGCATTGCCCGGATTGATCAGCTGCGACCAGACCCAGTTATGGTGCGCAACGATGGCGGGCGCGACCAGGTGCGGCCGATCGCGCGTGGTGTGCGCGTCGCTGATCACCACCGTCGCCAGTTCCAGGCTCGCTGCCCGGCGCACGCTGGTGTCGATGCAAAATTCGGTTGCGTAGCCACAGACATAGATCGTGTCGATGCCCGCCTGCTCCAGATGCTGCTGCAGGCCGGTATGGCGAAACGCATCGCAGGACTGCTTGGCGCTGACATGGTCTTGCGGCTGTGGCGCAATCAGGGCGGGAAACTGCCAGCCATGCGTGCCCGCTTCCCAGCTCGACCCTGCAGTGTCGTGCTGCACATAGATCACCGGCACACCGGCACCACGCGCCCGGGCAATCAGGCCGGCAATGCGCTCGAGCATCACCTCAGCCTGCCAGGCTGGCGGCTCGCTCAATACGGCGTTCTGGAAGTCGATAACGATCAGGGCATGGCGCATGGGATTTCCTTTGTTTGATATTCCCTAGTATGCATTTTTATTCAGCCAAGCTGTGCGCTACATGGCAATGCACACGCCATGACCACCTGCTCGTTCCATACGTCGAGCGCTTATACGATTGCTCGGCCAAGGTGATGCGGCGCTGGTGGGCAGCAGTACGCCTTGCGATTGTGCCTTGCGGGTGGTGCTGAAGAAAATGAAAAAAGCGATGATGCCCAGCGTGATAGCCAGGAACAGCAGAGTCAGTAGCAGATGGCTGACAGGTCGCGCCAATATAACCGTGCCATATTGCCGAGTGCTCAGGTGCTCAAGGGTTTGCTGGCGGAACAGCGGCTGAGCAGCTTGAGGGCGGGTTGCTGGCGACGCCAGAGCACCGGGTTGGTCACGCAAAATATTTAACTTTACGATTTAAAGAATATGAAAGGATGACTGGTTTTCATATCTCATTTTCTATATTTTTGTATTTAATATAATTCAGTATTGGCAGAAAAGAATATGCCAGGAAAAAAACCCTCATTACCGTAAAGATAAAATACATTAGATTTGAATCTGTACGAGCAAGACCTACACTTGCCAAAAGGAAAAACATTAATCCAATCGATATATAATCCAACCATACAACCATTGGAGCCACAATGGTCTTCATTTTTTCACCAGTGTTTATGATCACCATTCGCTTGCCATATCGCAACCGAATAAAAACATAAAAAAGTACGCAGGAATTTAATACAGAGTATACCAATTCAGCATAATCAGCAGAATTAATTTGATGAAGGTAAGCAAAAGAGGTAGAAAAAAAACTATTTATAAATATAAAAAAAGGCAAGAGTTTTTGATATTGCTTCCACTCTACCGCAGGAATTTTTTTATATCTTTTCGTTACAAAAATTGGAAAGAACGGGTTGATCCCTACCTGATTGTCAGACGAAAGCAAAATCATATCTTAACTTTACAAATTAGTAAAAAATTTACAAGAAGGAATTTGGATCAGAGAATTGCCCCTGAGCCCTAAACCTTTGGATAGTTTCAATGTGCAACTGATCGCATCAATTTCATAAATTTTAACTCTTGCATTATGCCTCCATAAAGTTTCGGCTTCGCCTTGAAACCGAAATGCCACATTAAAACTCATTACATTGTGAAGTCAACCTATTTTCAAAAACGCAAAGAATTTATTTTTTATTTATCGTGACGAAAAAACTCTAAAACTTACCCCTCAAACAATGAATCAACTGAAAAATTTTTCACATTTTTAAACCAAATGATGCATTTAAAAATTTAAAGGGGCGTGGCAAATGAGCCAAAATACCGGATGAGGTAAACGTCTCTCAAGACATACTTGAGAAATATAATTATTTTCCAAGTTAAAATTTTATTTTCAATTAATTCAATTTTATAAAAAACATTTTTTTAAATTCCGTTATTTTTAAAAAATTCCTTTATTAATTTACACTCAGAAATTTTTACTGTCAATAATTCACAATATTATTTTTATTACATTTTTGAAAGGTTTTCAAGAATGGCGCAATTGTTATGGTGCGCAACAATGGCGGGCGCGGCCAGGTGCGGCCGATCGCGCGTGGTGTGCGCGTCGCTGATCACCACCGTCGCCAGTTCCAGGCTCGCTGCCCGGCGCACGCTGGTGTCGATGCAAAATTCGGTTGCGTAGCCACAGACATAGATCGTGTCGATGCCCGCCTGTTCCAGATGCTGCTGCAGGCCGGTATGGCGAAACGCATCGCAGGACTGCTTGGCGCTGACATGGTCTTGCGGCTGTGGCGCAATCAGGGCCGGAAACTGCCAGCCATGCGTGCCCGCTTCCCAGCTCGACCCGGCAGTATCGTGCTGCACATAGATCACCGGCACACCGGCACCACGCGCCCGGGCAATCAGGCCGGCAATGCGCTCGAGCATCACCTCAGCCTGCCAGGCTGGCCGCTCGCTCAATACGGCGTTCTGGAAGTCGATAACGATCAGGGCATGGCGCATGGGATTTCCTTTGATTGATATCGCCTGGTATGCATTTTTATTCAGCCAAGCTGTGCAGTACATGACAACGCAATAGCTTGAGATTGTATGTCTGACGATGCCGGGGTACCAGACTGCTCACGCAATTGATATTGCTACACTCAACCTATCAAATAAATAATTTATTCTTGTTTTTCAAATTATTTACAAAAAAGCCTTTACTTATAAGCACAAACCAAAAAACTAAAATAGTTCCTATAATAATTATAGAATATGTTCGCGAACTTTCTATTGAACTTGCCACACCAAATTTCATCCCAAACAGCTTTTGTTCGTAACCAAAAAAAATTGTTTGAAAAAAATTCCATGAAAAATGAGCGCCTATGGAAAGCCACAAAGCATCTGTGATATAAGCCATCATCCCCAGTAGTATTCCAGCCATTAAAACAAGCAAAATTCTCGACTGGTATAAATCCGGCAAACTCCCTTTGTGTACATAAGCAAAAGCGCAAGCAGCAGGGAAAATCACAAGGGGTGCGTATATTGGCTTTACAAAAGATCTTCTCAAAAATCCTTGTAATAAACCTCTAAATAAAATTTCTTCCATTACACCCGCACCAAATGAAAAAACAAGTGCATACAGGATAAGTTGAAGATTTAATCTGGCAGAAATAAACGTAACATCCTCAGCAACCCAATATAAGAAAATTGATGAAATAACGGCAATTGATCCATAAATCCATCCTACCATTAATTCTCGAAAAGGTTGACTCTTATTAAAGAATTCAGTTTCTCTTTTGTTTTCTTTAAAATACCAAAAATAGCAAAAGAAAAACAAAAAGAAAATCAGGAAAAATAATAATAAAAAATGATTTTCATTTAATTTTTTAAGATAAATTTTTATGTATGTGGCATATGAAAAAATGCAAAAAACCAACAAGAAAAAGTATTTTTTCATAAAAGCAAAAATTAAATTAAATAATTTTACAAAGAAAGAAGTAATTTATATCCTAAAATAATATACTGAATATAAATTTCGACTCAGAACTGAATATCATCAAATAAATATAGAATATATTTATTAGAAATTTTTTAATATATCACCATATTTTAAAATTTCCAACAAGAAATTATAATTTAATTACAGGACTGTAATCTCAGTTTCAATCGTATCGTTAAAGATAATTCAGCCAGTCTCGCACCTGGCGTAGTTGTCAAGGCTTCAGCTGGCATATGCGCATCTGGCGAATCATTCACTTGTTGACCTTGATGGGAAAGTAGATCGTGCTGCTATCGGATTGGTCAGCATGGATTTCCATGAAAATGCAGCGCGTAGCACGACCAATGGCCATAAACAGGTAATGGCATTGAGACTCGTCTGGAATTTCGATAAGTACGTGATTGGCGGTGCGGGCTTATCTATGAAGAGCTTGGCTCATGGCGCTGGCGATTGGCTGGCAAGGTTGCACGGCATATTCAAAGCAGTCTGGCTCTGAAAAAATAGCAGGCTGCGAACGGAGGATATGGTCACCCGTATCTAAAGTCATCCAGCAGCCAACCGCGCCGCCCTGCAACCCCACCACGCCGCTTCCTCGAATACGGAAAAACCCGACAGGTCGGCATGCGCAAACAGGATGGCGCCGTCGTGTTCGCGCAGCGCTTTGAAGCCGGCATTGCTGCGAAAGCCCGGCAGCGGGGCGGCCATGGCGTGGCCGCGCACGGTGATGTCGACGCGCTCGACGCAGCTGGCGAACTGGCGGCCGTAGGCGCTGTGCAGGTCGACGCTGGCCAGCGCCAGCAGTTCTTCCGGCGTTGCCGTATCGAGCCACTTGCGCGCCTGTTCCGGCGTGCGGTCCGACAGCGCGACATAGGCGCTGAAAACGGTTTTTTCGGGCGGGCGCACGCGGATGTCCTGGTGGGTCGAGACCACGTAGCCGAGGCCAGGCTCCTGGTACACCACGTTGTCCCAGCACAGGGGAGCATGCGGCAGTTCGTCGGGAAAGCGCTTGAGCAGGAAGTTGGCCACCATCCATGGCGCATACGCGGGTACATGGCGTTTGATGTCAAAGCCGTAGCTGGCGATGTCTTTCACCACGCGCGCGGCTACATACAAGGGCATGGCGCAGATGGCCTTGCGGGCCTTGACCAGATACGTGCGCGGCTGGCCGTCGATCAGCTCCATGCACAGCGCTTCGACGCCTTCAGCAGTGGTGGTGACGGAGACCACCGTGCCGGCGCGGCGCCGGATGCCGGAGCTTTGCTCCAGTGCGCTGGCCACCGGCTGCATGCCGCCGGGCCAGGTCAGCCAGGCGCCGTTGCCGGCATTGGCAGCCTGGCCCCAGCGGCTGCAGTAGTAATGCAGGCCGGCCCAGGCCGAAACCTGGTCATAGCGCGTGCCGTAGTCGTCGCGGCAGCAGTAGTTCAGATACCAGTGCAGCGTGGGCGAGGTGTAGCCCTGCTGCTCAAGCCAGGCTTTCAGCGTGATGCGGTCGAGCGCCTGCCAGGCCGGGTCCTGCGACGATTCGACGGTCGGGAACACGAACACACGCTTGCCGTCGTTGCCGCGCGCCTGGCGCAAGCGCCGCACTTCGGCAAAGAAGCGTTCATGCTGCGCCAGTTCCTCGTGCGATACGCCTTCGGTGGGAATAAAGCCGTCCTGCCACTGGCCGTTGAACAGCAGCCGCTCTTCGGGCGCGTGCAGCACGTAGCGCTCATCGTAGTACGGCTTTTCGGCCTGCGGGTCGCGCAGGATATAGCCGAGGTCAAACAGGATATCGCGCACATGGGTGGACTCGGGCGATGGCAGCGGCAGGTAATGGCCGCCGGTCGGATAGGCCAGCTCGCCGAACTGGCCGCCTGCCGCATTGCCATAAGGCTGCGGGCCGTCGATCATCAGGCTATCGTGGTGGCCGAGCTTTTTCAGCTGCCAGGCGGCAGTCAAGCCGGCCATGCCCGAGCCGAGTATGGCCACATCGGTCACCAACGTTTCGGATGGCGGCGGCAAGGCAGTATGCTCACGCAGCAGCTTGCGCAGCGCGTGGCCCTCCTCGCGGCCGGGATAGAGCACGCGCGGCGTGATTTCCTGCCAGCGCAGGTAGGCTGCGATACTGCCGGCGCCCGCTGCCACGGCGGCCGCACCGCCGGCAGACCATAACAAAAAAGAGCGGCGCTGCATCAGCGTATCACCCGGTTCCAGTCCTGCTCGAATTCATGCACCAGCGACTGCGTGTTGAGTCGGTTCGGCGCCATCGGCAGCTTCTTCATGTCGGGCGGGAAACTGAACATTTCGCGCGTGGTGTCGGCGTTCAGATAGCGCATAGTCAGCCGGTAACGGGTGGGTGGCGTGTAGTCAGCCTGCGGCGAGGCGAGAATAAAGCCCCATTCGCCGAACGAGGGCACATAGGCATGATACGGCCAGGTGCGCATGCCCACTTCGCGCAGCGTGGCGTCGATGGTCCAGTAGGCGTGCGGTGCAAAGAAAGGCGAAGTCGATTGCACCACCATCAGGCCCTTGGCGGCCAGGTGTTTTTTCACCAGGTCATAGAACGGCACCGAATACAGCTTGCCCAGCGCGAAGCTCGATGGGTCGGGGAAGTCGACAATGGCCGCGTCGAACATCTCGCTGCTGCCACGCAGCCAGACGGCGGCGTCGGCGTTGATGACGGTCACGCGTTTGTCCGAGAACGATTTGTGATTCAGGGCAGCCAGCTCGGGGCGGGTGGTAAAAGCGCCTGTCATGGCCGGGTCCAGGTCGACTACGGTCACGTGTTCGATATTCGGATAGCGCAAAATCTCGCGCAGCGCCAGGCCATCGCCGCCGCCCAGTACCAGCACGCGACGCGCCCACGGCAACGCTTCGAGCACCGGATGCACCAGCGCCTCATGGTAGCGGTACTCGTCGCGCGAGGAAAACTGCAGGTTGCCGTTGATGTACAGACGCGTATCGTCCTTCCAGCGCGTGATCACCAGCCGTTGATACGGGGTGGTAGTGGAATAGATGATCTGGTCGCCGAACAGGCCATGCTCGCCCCACGCCACCATGCGGTCCGACATTGCGAAGCCGGCCACCAGCAGCAGCAGGACGGCGCAGGCGCGCAGCAGGCGCCCGGCCAGGTTTTTCAGTTCGGCGCGAAACACCCAGATGGTCCACAGGCCCACACCGACATTGAGCATGCCGAACAAAAAGCCGGTGCGCACCAGTCCCAGATGCGGCGCCAGCACCAGCGGGAACAGTACGGAGACGGCCAGTGCGCCCAGGTAGTCGAACGTCAGCACGCGGCTGACCAGTTCGGAAAATTCGGTCTGGCGCGAATTCAAGGCGCGCATCACCAGCGGCACTTCCATGCCAACCAGCGCGCCGATCAGAAACACCATCACATACAATAAGGTGCGGAACGGCGCCGCCATCCAGGAAAAGGTCATGAACAGGATGGCAGCGGACAGGCCGCCGATCAGGCCGACAGCCAGTTCGATATCGACAAAGCGCGACAGCACATCGTCGTCTTTGACATACTTTGAAAAGTGAGCGCCTACACCCATGGCAAACAGGTAGCAGCCGATAATCGTGGAAAACTGCAGGATGGAGTCGCCGAGCAGGTAGCTCGACATGGCGCCGGCGATCAGTTCATAAGCCAGGCCGCAGGAAGCGACCACGAAGACGGACAGAATCAGAATCTTTTTGTTCATGTGGGCTTTTTTTGTTCTAATATGCTTAAACGTTATCAAGTTCTCAATCGAGGAATGCCGTGCACGACATCCTAAACTATCTGATCCACCTTTTTCTGGCTGCGGTGCTGCTGGTGATCTTTTTTGTGATCTATACGCGCTTCACGCCGTATAACGAAGTACTGCTGATCCGCCAGGGCAACCAGGCCGCAGCGCTGTCGCTGGGCGGCGCCATGCTGGGCTTTTCCGCCACCATCGCCTCGTCCCTGATGCATACGGCCGATTACCAGCAGTTTTTTGCCTGGGCTTTCGGTGCGATGGTGGTGCAGCTGCTGGCCTATATGGTGGCCACGCGTTTGCTGCGCATGTCCAAAGACCAGATCGAATCGAACAACAGCGCCTTTGGCGGCCTGCTGGCAGCCATTTCGCTGTCGATCGGCGCCATCAACGCCGCCTGCATTTCCTGACCCCATACTTGCAAGGACTACCATCATGAGCCTCGGCAGCTTTATCAAGAAGCAGTTTATCGATGTATTGCAATGGAACGAAGAGGTCGACGGCGTACTGGCCTGGCGCTTTCCGATGCAGGACTTCGAGATCCAGAACGGCGCCATCCTGAACGTGCGCGAGTCGCAGGTGGCGGTGTTCGTCAACGAAGGCAAGATCGCCGACGTGTTCGGCCCCGGCACCCACAAGCTGACCACGCAAACACTGCCGCTGCTGACCAACCTGAAAAACTGGGACAAGCTGTTCGAGTCGCCTTTCAAGTCGGACGTGTATTACTTCAGCACCCGCGTGCAGACCGGCCGCAAATGGGGCACGCCGCAGCCGATCACCATCCGCGACAAGGATTTCGACATGATACGGGTACGTGCCTTCGGCATGTATTCGTACCGCATTGCCGACCCGCGCACCTTTTTCACCGAAATTTCCGGCACGCGCGAAGTCTATACGCGCGATGAAGTCGAAGACCAGCTGCGCGGCATCCTGATGGCCAGCATGGCCAGTTCGCTCGGCAGCGCCAACCTGCCCTTCCTCGACATGGCAGCCAACCAGACGCTGATGGCGCAGCAGGTCAAGGGCGACCTGGCGCAGGCGTTTGCCCGCTATGGCGTGGGCCTCGACGAATTCAATGTGGCCAGCATCAGCCTGCCCGAAGAGCTGCAGGCAGCGCTGGACGCACGCATCTCGGCCGGCATGAAAGGCAGCCTGGGGGCAGACAAGTTGAGTGGCTACACGCGCTTCCAGACGGCCGACGCGATCCCGCTGGCAGCGCAGAACGAAGGCGGCATGGCCGGCATCGGCGCCGGCATGGGTGCCGGATTGACCATCGGCCAGGTGATGGCGCAGGGCATGGCGCAAGGCATCGGTAATCCTGCGCAGCAGCCGGCCCCGGCGGCGCCACCGGCACCAGCCGAGGAACCGATCGAAGCGCGCCTGGAAAAGCTCAAGGGCCTGCTCGACAAGGGCCTGATTTCAGCGGCCGACTACGATGGCGCCAAAGCTGAACTGCTGAAAAAACTGATCGGTTAAGCGCCACCGCATGCAAACTGTTTCCTGTCCCAGCTGCGGTGCGGAAGTCCATTTCCGCTCGCACGCTTCCGTGCTCGCCGTCTGCGAGTACTGCCACAGCACCCTGCTCAAAGACGCTGAATCGGTCAAGAATCTCGGCACCATGTCGGCCGTGCTGGAAGACTACACGCCGATCCAGGTCGGCACGGCCGGCGTGTTCGATGGCGTCCATTTCACCGTGGTCGGGCGCATCCAGCAGCGCTATGCGGCCGGTACCTGGAACGAGTGGTACGTACTGTTTGACGACGCCAGCACGGCCTGGCTGGGCGACTCGTCCGGCCTGTACACCATGACGCGCGAACGCAAGGCAACCGGCGCCCTGCCCGCCTTTGCCGAGCTGGTGGCGGGCCAGCGCTACAACATCAACGGCGAGCCCTATACGGCCGCCGAAGTGCGCAGCGGCGAGTGCATCGCCGGCCAAGGCGAGCTGCCGTTCAAGGTGGGCAGCGGCTGGCGCATCCAGGTTGCCGATTTCCGAAATTACGCCAGCTTCCTCACGCTCGACTATACCGACGGTCCACAGCCGTTGGTGTACCAGGGCGTGGCCGTGACGCTCGACGGCATGCAATGCCAGCTGCTGCGCGACCCCGATGCGATTGCCGCGAGCAGCGGCAAATATCGCGGCAAGCTCGATGCACTCGATTGCCCATCGTGCGGCAGCGGCATCAAATATGTGCCGGGTGCGGCCGCACAGCTGATCTGCCCTGCCTGCCACGCTCAGCTCGACGCCACAGGCCCGCAGGCGCAGGTACTGGCCAAGGGCCAGCAGGCGGAAGATGAAGCAGACAGCAGCCTGGAACTCGGTGCCACGGCAAAGATCGACAATGTCGTCTTCACGGTAATCGGCATGATGCGCCGCGAAGACGATGAGGGCACCGAGTGGAACGAGTATCTGCTGTATGGCGCGCAGGCCGGCTTTTTCTGGCTGGTGGAAACCGATGACGGCTGGTCGCGCTCGACCGTACTGCCCAACTGGCCCACCTGGGAGTCCACTTCCGCCGAGCGCTGCACGCTCGATGGCGCCACCTTCGCCAAGCTGTACGACTATGGCTCGAAGGTCACTTATGCGGCCGGCGCCTTCAACTGGAAAGTGGCGGTCGGCGACAGCACCCACGTGTATGAATTCGAGCAGGGCCAGACCCGCCTGGCCGCGGAAATCACCAGCGAAGAGATGACCTGGTCACGCTCGATACCGGTTGCCTACGATCAGCTGGCAGCGTGGTTCGGCGCTGCGTTTTCGGGCGGCAGCGGCGCCGGCACGCCGGTCAAGCTCAGTCATCTGGGCGTGGCCAAGATCTTTATCATCATCACGCTGGTACTGAACGCCATTCCGCTGTTCGTGTCGTTTTCCAGCACCATGCTGTGGAGCCTGATCGGCTGCCTGGCGCTGTTCCTGCCGGCCCTGTTCCTCGATAAAAATGAAAAGCCATGAGTAAATATGTGATCTACGCGCTGATGGTGACGTTTTCCGTTACGGCCGCCAACTGGGTGCGCATGTTCAAGGTGGCCGGCAGCGGCAGCAGCGGCGGCTCCAGCTGGAGTTCGCGCACCGGCAGTGGCGGCGGCAGCTATGGCGGCGGCTCGAGCGGCGGCAGCCACAAATAAGCATGACCGCCACGCCGCATCTGCCTTTGGGCACCCATCTGCTGGCCGACCTGTCGGGCGTGGCGCCTGCGCGCCTGGTCGACTGCAGCCAGATCGAACAGCTGCTGCGCGAGGCGGCGCAGGCGGCCGGTGCGCAGGTACTGCATGGCCACTTTCACAGCTTTGGCCCTGGCATGGGCGTGACCGGCGTGCTGCTGCTGGCCGAGTCGCATATTTCGCTGCATACCTGGCCCGAGCACGGCTTTGCCGCCATCGATATCTTCATGTGCGGCGCGGCCCAGCCGCAGCGCGCGCTCGACATCATTATCGATGCGCTGCAGGCTACCGGCTGCGCCGTGCAAAACGTGCGGCGCGCGCCCGCTGGCTGACTGGCGCCCGATCGCTTACACTGTCGCCTCACCGTCTACCGTCAGCCGCCATGCGCCGTACTCTATTTGCCCTGCCCCTGCTGCCTATGCTGTTGCTGGCCACCGCCTGCAGCGACTATACGGCGCCCAGCCTGTATGACGCCACGCCCGAGTGCAAAACGTGGATCGACGGCTCGCGCTTCGAGCTGCCGCGCGGTATCAGCATCTATGCCACGCCGCCCACCACACTGAAAGATGGCGGCACCGAACTGGCGCTGATCTTTACGCTGCCGATCGGCACCCAGGCCAGCTTTACGCGCTTGTCGTTCCTGCTGGAAGAACCAAAGAAGGAGCCGTTTGCCGCCGCCAAAGTGACCACCATCTACCAGCGCGGCATGAACCAGAAGGCGGAAATCGTCGACGTGATCGAGCAGCTGCCGATCATGTTCTCGGCCGTTGGCAACAGCACCGAAACCCAATGGCGTTTGCGCCTGCAGCTGCCGCGCCAGCTGCCACCACGCTTTGACCTGTCGATGCCCGACATGCTGGTGGCCGGCAAGCGCTATCCGGTGCGCACGTTTACGTATCGCTACTTTGACGAGCGCAAGGCATATGGGATGTGCCGGTAGCTTATCAGCCGCGCCAACGATGTTGTCGGATTACGGCCTGCGGCCTCGGCGGCCCCGCCTAATCCGACCTACGCGACTACGCATGATACATAATCAATACCACCGACATTAAACAGCATCGTAGGTCGGGTTAGCCGGAACGGCGTAACCCGACACCACCACACCGCCACCAGACACCGCCACCAGCAAAAAAAAAGCAGCCCGAAGGCTGCTTTTTTAAACTGCACTGCAAATTAATGCTTGCGCAGCTTCTGGATCGCGGCCAGTTGCGCAATCGCGCTGGCCAGCTCGGCTTGCGCTTGCGCGTAGTCGATGCCCGAATCCTTGTTGTGGATATTTTCTTCTGCCAGCTTCTTCGCTTCCAGCGCTTTCGCTTCGTCGAGGTCGTGACCGCGGATCGCGGTATCGGCCAGGACGGTCACGGTATCCGGTTGCACTTCGAGCAGACCGCCGGCAACGAAGACGAACTCTTCTTCAGCCTGGCCGACTACCTTGATGCGGACCGCGCCCGGACGGATGCGGGTAATCAAAGGCGTATGGCGTGGGTAGATACCCAGCTCGCCCTGTTCACCCGGCAACGCGACGAATTCTGCTTCACCTGAAAAAATCAGTTCTTCAGCGGAAACCACGTCAACGTGAATTGTGTGTGCCATGTGTGTCCTATCGGGTTGAAGAACCCCGCCCGGAGGCGGGGTTAGGCCCAAACTTAATATTAGTTAAGTTTCTTGGCTTTTTCGATTGCTTCGTCGATCGTGCCGACCATGTAGAACGCTTGTTCCGGCAGGTGATCGAGTTCGCCCGAAGCGATCATTTTGAAGCCCTTGATCGTGTCTTTGAGCGAAACGTATTTACCTGGCGAACCGGTAAACACTTCAGCAACGTGGAAAGGCTGCGACAGGAAACGCTGCATCTTACGTGCACGGGCAACCAGCAGTTTGTCTTCCGGTGCCAGCTCGTCCATGCCCAGAATCGCGATAATGTCACGCAATTCCTTGTAGCGCTGCAGCGTCGTTTGCACGGCGCGCGCGGTGTCATAGTGCTCTTGACCAACGATCAGCGGGTCCAGCTGGCGCGAGGTCGAGTCCAGTGGGTCCACTGCAGGGTAGATACCCAGCGAAGCGATGTCACGCGACAGTGCAACGGTCGAATCCAAGTGAGCAAAGGTGGTAGCAGGCGACGGATCGGTGTAATCATCGGCTGGAACGTAGACGGCCTGGATCGAGGTAATCGAGCCGGTTTTGGTCGACGTGATACGCTCTTGCAGACGGCCCATTTCTTCAGCCAGGGTTGGTTGGTAACCCACAGCCGACGGCATACGACCCAGCAGTGCCGACACTTCGGTACCGGCCAGCGTAAAGCGGTAGATGTTGTCGACGAAGAACAGAACGTCTTTACCTTCGTCACGGAACGATTCAGCGATCGTCAGGCCGGTCAGCGCAACGCGCAGACGGTTACCTGGCGGTTCATTCATCTGACCGTAAACCATCGCCACTTTGGAGTTCTCTGGATTTTCCAGGTCAACCACTTTGGCGTCAGCCATCTCGTGGTAGAAGTCGTTACCCTCACGAGTACGCTCACCCACGCCGGCAAACACGGACACGCCGCTGTGTGCCTTGGCGATGTTGTTAATCAGTTCCATCATGTTCACGGTCTTGCCTACGCCAGCGCCGCCGAACAGACCAACTTTACCGCCTTTTGCAAACGGGCAAACCAGGTCGATCACCTTGATGCCGGTTTCCAGCAGTTCTTGCGATGGCGACAGTTCGTCGTACGCAGGAGCGGTGCGGTGGATCGAAGCGATCTGTTCGTGCGATACAGGACCGCATTCGTCGATCGGGTTACCCAGCACATCCATGATGCGACCCAGGGTTGCTTTACCGACTGGCACCATGATAGGTTTGCCGGTGTTCTGGATCATCATGCCGCGGCGCAGGCCGTCGGACGAACCCAGAGCAATGGTACGGACAATGCCGTCACCCAGCTGTTGTTGTACTTCCAGGGTCAGCTCGGAGCCTTCCATTTTCAAGGCATCGAATACCTTGGGCATCGCGTTGCGTGGAAACTCAACGTCCACCACAGCGCCGATACACTGAACGATTTTGCCATCAGCCATGTTCGTTCCTTCAATATAGTTAAATTCGTTTAAACCGCAGCCGCACCGGCAACGATTTCGGAGAGTTCTTTGGTAATCGCGGCTTGACGGGTTTTGTTGTAGACCAGCTTCAGTTCGCCGATCACACTACCCGCGTTGTCGCTTGCAGCTTTCATCGCAACCATCCGTGCCGATTGCTCGGACGCCAGATTTTCTGCGACTGCCTGGTACACCAGCGCTTCTACATAGCGCTCCAGCAATTCGTCGATGATGCTTTGTGCATCCGGCTCGTAGATGTAATCCCACGAGTGTGCGCTCTTGTCGGCGACCATTTTGTCGGCCGTCAATGGCAGCAGCTGTTCGACCACTGGTTCCTGCTTCATCGTGTTGATGAACTTGGTGTAGCACAGGTACACTGCATCGAGCTTGCCCGCCTGGAACTCTTCGAGCATGACCTTGACAGGTCCGATCAATTTGTCCAGATGGGGCGTATCACCGGTTTGAATGGCAGAGGCGACGATCTTGACGCCGATGCGATTCAGAAAACCCAGACCCTTGTTACCGATGGCGACCGCTTCAATCTTGTTGCCGGCGGCTTCGAGCTCGCGCGACTTGGACGTCACCTGGCGCAAGATGTTGGTGTTCATGCCGCCGCACAGACCCTTGTCGGTCGTGACAACGATGAAACCCACAGCTTTTGCTTCCGTACCCTGGGCAGCTGCCAGGAACGGGTGCGTGTATTCCGGATTGGCGTTCGCCAGATTGGCGGCGATATTACGAATCTTGTCACTGTAGGGACGGGCGGCGCGCATACGATCCTGCGCTTTGCGCATTTTCGATGCGGCAACCATTTCCATCGCCTTGGTGATCTTCTTCGTATTCTCTACGCTCTTGATCTTGCCTCGTATCTCTTTGCTTGATGCCATGAGTCCTTACTCCTTCTGCGCGTAGGGCGGCGCCTCACTCAAAGGTGGGCGCCGCCTGGCCGCTTAATATGCGCCGGATTTCTTGAAATCAGCAATGGCCGCCGACAGAGTTGCTTCGCTGTCTTTGTCGAGTTGCTTGGTTTCTTCGATCTTGGCCAGCAGAGCAGCTTGCTTGGTCTTCATGTAAGCATGAACGCCAGCTTCAAACGACAGCACTTGCTTGACTGGCACGTCGTCCATGAAGCCCTTGTTCACCGAGAACAGCGATACGGCCATCAGCGAGATCGACAGTGGCGAGTATTGGGCTTGCTTGAGCAATTCCGTTACGCGTGCACCACGGTCGAGCTGCTTGCGGGTCGATTCGTCCAGGTCCGATGCGAACTGTGCAAATGCAGCCAGCTCACGGTATTGCGCCAGGTCGGTACGGATACCGCCGGACAGGTTTTTGATGACCTTGGTCTGGGCGGCGCCACCGACGCGCGATACGGAAATACCGGCGTTAATTGCAGGACGGATACCGGCGTTGAACAGCGAGGTTTCCAGGAAGATCTGACCGTCGGTAATCGAAATCACGTTGGTTGGAACGAATGCCGAAACGTCGCCAGCCTGGGTTTCAATGATCGGCAGTGCCGTCAGCGAACCAGTTTTGCCGGTGACTTCGCCATTGGTGAAGGCCGACACGTAGTCAGCATTCACGCGTGCTGCGCGTTCGAGCAGGCGGCTGTGCAGGTAGAACACGTCACCTGGGTACGCTTCGCGACCTGGTGGACGGCGCAGCAGCAGCGAGATTTGACGGTAAGCAACAGCTTGTTTCGACAGATCGTCATACACGATCAGTGCATCTTCACCGCGGTCACGGAAGTATTCGCCCATGGCGCAACCCGAGTACGGCGAGATGTATTGCATGGCGGCCGATTCCGAAGCGGAAGCAGCAACAACGATGGTGTATTCCATCGCGCCGTGTTGTTCCAGCGAGCGCACGATGTTCTTGATCGACGAGGCTTTTTGGCCAATCGCGACGTAGATACATTTCATGCCCTGGCCTTTTTGATTGATGATCGCATCAATCGCCACAGCCGATTTACCGGTTTGACGGTCACCAATGATCAGTTCGCGCTGGCCGCGGCCAACTGGAACCATCGCATCGATCGACTTCAGGCCGGTTTGCATTGGTTGCGAAACGGACTCACGGGCGATCACGCCCGGTGCGATTTTTTCAATCGCGGCCGTCATCGTCGTTTCGATGGCGCCTTTGCCGTCGATTGGCTGGCCCAGTGCGTTGACGACGCGGCCCAGCAGGGCAGGACCAACTGGTACTTCCAGAATGCGGCCGGTGCACTTGACCGTGTCGCCTTCGGAGATGTGCTCGTAAGCACCCAGAATCACGGCACCAACGGAGTCGCGCTCCAGATTCATGGCCAGGCCAAAGGTGTTGCCCGGGAATTCCAGCATCTCGCCTTGCATTACGTCCGACAGACCGTGGATGCGGCAGATACCGTCGGCCACGGAAATAACCGTGCCTTGGTTACGCACTTCAGCGCCGCCGTCAAGACCTTGGATCCGGCTCTTGATCAACTCGCTGATTTCAGATGGGTTGAGTTGCATACTAACTCCTAAAATTGTTTCTCTCAGCTTGCGCGAGGGGTAAGGGTCTGTCTAAGCTGGCCTGCCGAAGCGCGCGTCTTGCGACACGTTTCACGAGGCGTTTTACGACACCAGTGCAGCGTGCAGTTGCTGCAATTTGGCGCGCACCGAAGTATCGAGCACCTGGTCGCCAACAACCACGCGCACGCCGCCGAGCAGCGATGGATCCACTGTGACGGCAGGGTTGAGCTTACGACTGAATTTCTTTTCCAGCGTTGCGACCAGCTCGGCCGTTTGGCCTTCGCTCAGATCGAAAGCGCTCGTGATCTCGGCGTCAGCCGCACCTTCCACACTGTTTTTCAGTGCATGGAATTGCGCGCCGATTTCCGGCAGCAGGCTGATGCGGCCATTTTCGATCAACATCGTGACGAAGTTTTTCACTTCTTCATTGAGCGGCGATTTCAACAACGACAGGATAGTGGTGGTAACGTCGCTTTCCGAAACTTTCGGATTGCGCGCGTACGCTTGCACCTCGGGATGGCTACCGATCTGGGCCAATTCGGACACCAGTTCGGACCATGCCGCGAGGCTGCTGGACTCCTTACCTGCTTGGGCTACGCGGAACAAAGCTTCCGCGTAGGGACGGGCGACGGTTGCGAGTTCTGCCATGATTACAGCTCGACAGCAAGACGCTGCAACATTTCGGCGTGAGCCGCTTGATTTACTTCGCGCTTCAAGATCTGCTCAGCACCCTTGATCGCCAGGTCAGCCACCTGAGCGCGCAATTGTTCGCGTGCTTTCGACAGTTGCTGCTCGGCGTCCGACTGGGCTTGCGCAATGATACGCGCAGCTTCAGCTTGTGCATTTTGCTTGATCTCTTCAGCAACCAGCTGCGCGCGCTTTTCAGCGTCCGCAACGCGTTGCGAAGCTTCTTCACGTGCACCGTTCAATGCCTCTTGCGCACGCTTTTCAGCGACTGCCATCGAAGCCTGACCTTGATCGGCCGCAGCCAATCCATCCGCGATTCGTTTGGCACGCTCATCCAGCGCCGTGTTCAGCGCTGGAAATACGAACTTCATCGAGAACCAGACCAACACCGCGAAGGTGATCATCTGGCCGATGAGCGACATATTGATGTCCATACCTTTGCTCCTGACTAAAAGTTTCTCCTAGGGTTGGAGCGAATTACTGAGCAACAGCGGTCAGAGCCGACAGGAACGGGTTAGCGAACGTGTACAGCAGAGCGATACCAACACCGATCATCGAGATAGCATCGAGCAGACCAGCGATAACGAACAGTTTGGTTTGCAGTTGTGGCATCAGTTCTGGTTGACGTGCCGAAGCTTCCAGGAACTTGCCACCCAAGATAGCGAAGCCCAAAGCGGTACCGATTGCGGCCAGGCCGATGATGATTGCTGCTGCCAGAACGGTCATGCTTTGTACTTGTGCGATCAGAGCTTGCATAAAATTCTCCTAAATTTAAAAACGAAAGGTACTAAAAAAACAAAATATAAAGTTGCTGATTAATGCTTCTCAACCGCAAGGCTCAGATACACAACCGTCAACGCCATAAACACAAAAGCTTGCAAAGTTACAATCAAGATATGGAAAATTGCCCATGGACCACCCAACGCCCACTGTGCCCACCAAGGCAACAACGCGATCAAGATGAAAATCAGCTCGCCGGCATACATATTGCCGAACAGTCGCAGCGACAGGGAGATCAGTTTTGCAACCAACTCAACCATTTGCAGCAAGAAATTAACTGGTGCCAACAGGATCGTACCGATGATGCCGCTTGCATGGAACGGTGCCGTGAACAGCTCCTTGATCCAGCCGCCCAGGCCCTTGGCCTTGACCGAAAACGCGATAATGCACAGAACTACCGAGAACGACATTGCAAAAGTGTGGTTCACGTCGGCCGTTGGCACCACGCGCAGCTTGTGTACACCGAACCAGCTCAATACTTTTGGCAACAGGTCAACCGGCAGGAAGTCCATTGCGTTCAACAACCAGACCCACACGAAAATCGTGATGGCCAGTGGCGCGATGATCTTGCTTTTGGCGTGAAAAGCGCCATGAATGGTCTCATTGACCATTTCCATGATCATTTCAACGAAGTTTTGCAGCTTGCCAGGAACACCAGCGGTTGCGCGGCGCGACGCCATATAGAAAACGGCCAGGAAAACAAAGCCCAGAATCGCCGACACCCAGAAAGTGTCGAGGTTGAAGGCGCCGTCGGCGCTTTTCAGGTGGGCCAGATGGTGGCTGATGTATTCTGTGGCGTTAGCCGGGGCAGCATGGCCCGCTTCAATAGCGTGTTCTGTGGTCATAATGAATTTAGATTTGTCGTTTCAAGGCAAAACTGGCCCCAAAACCAATGATTAAACAGCGAGCAATGAAAACCAGTATGCTAAGGTTGCCACCGCGAAACCCAAGATCAGCCATAACCAGGCGGCCGACTGAAACAACACCAGTGCCAATATAAACAGCACCGCTGTGATAAATATTTTCACCATCTCCGCGCGAACGTGCGCGCGAAATGCCTTTTTGGCGTCGCTTGACCCGCTGACGACCAGCATGGCGTAGACCAGGCTGCCGATGACGGCGATGCCGCCGCCGCATGCTGCGGACCAGCCTTTGACACTGCCGCCGAAAAACAGGGTAACAGTGGCAAAACTGATGGCAATTGCTAGCTGCAAGGCAACTACTTTGTAGACTGGTTTGGCAATGTTTTGCTTAGAATCACTCAATTACCAGTTCCCAGGAAAAAGCTACACACGCAAAGACACGGGATTATAGTTGGCTTTGATATACAGAGTCAAACGCTCACGCACCGCTGCAGCGCGTTTGCTGCATGAAACAGACGCTTTACCGACACTTCACTGCGCTTTGCACCAACATATGGCAAAGCCGCTTGTCCAGCGGCTTTGCCTCATGTTATCAACTGGCTATTCAAGCACGTGCTTAAGCATGTATTTAAGCACGTAAGCGACTGAGCACGCCATCCAGTACGTCAAGATCGGCAAAATCGATCACCAGCTGACCGCGCCCCTTGCTGCCCATCTTGAAGACCACCGGCGTTGCCAGGGTGTCAGACAGCTCTTCTTCCAGGCGCGCGATATCGCCCGACTTTTCTTTTACACGCGGTTCGACGGGATTAGACGCTTCTTCCTGCGTCCGGTTCACCAGTTTTTCCGTTTCCCGCACCGACAGGCGTTTGGCCACCACCTGGTTGGCCAGCGTGATTTGGGTGGCAGCATCGACTGCCAGCAGGGCGCGTGCATGGCCCATGTCGATATCGCCGGCCATCAGCATGGTTTGCACTGGCATCGCCAGGTTCATCAGCCGCAACAGGTTCGACACAGCACTGCGCGAGCGTCCCAGCGCAGTGGCCGCTTGCTCATGCGTGAAACTGAAGTCGGAAATCAAGCGGTGGATGCCTTGCGCCTCTTCCAGCGGGTTCAGGTCTTCGCGCTGGATATTTTCAATCAGCGCCATGGCGGCGGCAGCCAGATCATCAACATCGCGTACCAGTACCGGTACTTCGGTCAGGCCGGCAATCTGCGAAGCGCGGAAACGGCGCTCGCCAGCGATGATTTCATATTTAATAACACCGCTCAGGGTGTCCTGGCCGATCGGGCGCACCAGGATCGGCTGCATCAAGCCCTGCGCCTTGATCGAGGCGGCCAGTTCGTTCAGCGCGCCTTCGTCCATACGCGTGCGCGGCTGGTATTTGCCGGCTTGCATTTGTGATACCGGCAAGTTGCTCGGTTGGTTCTGTTCGGGCGCAGCCATGTCGCCGCCGCCCAAGAGGGCGTCGAGCCCACGGCCAAGGCCTTTTAATTTTTTGGTTGCCATGCTATCTCTTTACATATGTTTGATACGTTCAACCATCTCTGCGCCAAACGCGATATACGCCTGCGCGCCTTTCGAGCTCGGATCGAACGTCACGCCGGGCACGCCATACGATGGCGCTTCGGCCAGGCGCACGTTGCGCGGGATGATGGTCTTGAAGACCTTGTCGCCGAAGTGCTGTTCCAGCTGGGCCGACACTTGTTGTGATAATGTCATGCGCGGATCGAACATCACGCGCAGCAGACCGATGATCTTCAATTCCTGATTCAGGTTGGCATGCACCTTCTTGATAGTGTTGACCAGGTCGGACAAGCCTTCGAGCGCATAGTACTCGCACTGCATCGGAATGATCACGCCATGCGCAGCGCACAGGCCGTTCAGGGTCAGCATCGACAATGCCGGCGGACAGTCGATCAGGATGAAGTCGTAGTCGGCGTCGACTTCGGCCAGCGCATCCTTCAGGCGACGCTCGCGGTTATCGAGTTCGACCATCTCCACTTCGGCGCCGGCCAGTTCGCGGTTCGACGGCAGCACATCGAAGCGCCCTGCTTCCGAACGCTGGCGTGCCGTCTTGACATCGGACTCGCCCAACATCACTTCATAGGTCGATGCTTCCAGACCAGCCTTGTTGATGCCGGCGCCCATGGTGGCATTACCCTGCGGGTCGAGGTCAACCAGCAGCACGCGCTGGTTCAGTTTGGCCAGTCCGGCCGACAGATTGACGCTCGTTGTGGTTTTACCAACACCACCCTTTTGATTTGCTACACAAAAAATTTTGGCCATGTATCTTCTATTTTTTAATAAACACCAACAAATTCGATTCGCCCGGCATCTCCACCGAAACGATGTATACTATTTATACTGAATAAATCATTTATACTATTTATACGGTTAATACTATTTATATGGTTTATACCGTATAAACGATTTATATGATTTATATAGTTATTTCAAACTCTTGCAATAAAGACCAGATGACGCTCTGCATTCAGCCCTGGCACCGTGATCTGGCGTAGCTCTGTGACTTTCCACTCTGCTGGCAGTCGCTCGCGCTCGTCTGGCGGCGCCACCCCTTTCAGGGCAATGAATTGGCCGCCCTCTTCCAGCACATGGCCCGACCAGTTGACGAAGTCGGACAGGTCGGCAAAAGCGCGCGAGGTGATCACATCGAACTTTTGCTTCACTTCCAGCTGCTCGACGCGCTTGGTGTACACCGTAACGTTAGCCAACCCCAGTTCAGCCTTCACTTGCGTCAGAAACGCGGTTTTCTTGTGGACCGTGTCGATCATCGATACCTTGACGTCGGGCCGGGTAATGGCCAAGACCATGCCAGGCAAGCCGCCGCCGGCGCCTACGTCCAGTACATGCTTGGCATCGGCAAACGCCGGCACGGCAGCCAGCGAATCGAGCACATGCAGGGTCAGCATCTGCAGCGGATCACGGACCGAGGTCAGGTTATAAACACTGTTCCACTTGGCCAGCAGGGCCAGGTAGTCGAGCAGCTTTTCCACCTGTTCCGGCGTCAATGCCAGGCCCAGTTCCTTGATGCCGTCATTCAAAATCGGGGCCAGTGCGGCCCGGTCAAACTGCTTCATTCAACAACCTCATCCTTGATTTGTGTTTGTGCGGCGCCGAAACCACGCTTTTTCAGGTGGACCAGCAGCAGCGAAATGGCTGCCGGCGTGACGCCGGAAATGCGCGAAGCCTGGCCCAGCGTTTCAGGGCGCTGCTTGTCGAGTTTCTGGCGTACTTCCACCGACAGCGCACTGATATCGAGATAGTTGAACCCTTCCGGCAAGGCCAGGTTTTCATAGTGCTCGTGACGCTCGATTTCCTTGCTCTGGCGCTCGATATAGCCGGCATACTTGAGCTGGATTTCCACCTGTTCGCGCACGGCGGCGTCATCCACGCCAGGGCCGGCCAGCGACTGGCCTTCCATACCCGTCATGCTCATCAGGGTGTCGTACGCCACGTTCGGACGGCGCAGCAGGTCGGCCAGCGAGTATTCGCGCTCGATCGCCTGGCCCACGATGCGCTCGGACTCGGCCGCGGCCAGGATGCGCGGATTGACCCACGTGGAACGCAGGCGCTCCAGCTCCACCGCCACGGCTTCGCGCTTGCGCTCGAACGCTTCCCACTGTGCATCGCCCACGCAGCCCAGGGCGCGACCGATTTCGGTCAGGCGCATGTCGGCATTGTCTTCACGCAGGCTCAAGCGGTATTCGGCGCGGCTGGTAAACATGCGGTATGGTTCCTGCACGCCTTGCGTGATCAGGTCATCGACCAGCACGCCCAGATAGGCTTCGGAGCGGGCAGGCGTCCACGAGTCCTTGCCTTGCGTCAGCAACGCCGCATTGATGCCGGCCAACATGCCCTGCGCTGCCGCTTCCTCGTAGCCGGTGGTGCCGTTGAGCTGGCCGGCAAAGAACAGACCCGAGATCGCCTTGGTTTCCAGCGACGCCTTCAGGCCGCGCGGATCGAAATAATCGTATTCGATGGCATAGCCCGGGCGCAAGATATGCGCGTTTTCCATGCCCTTCATCGACTGTACCAGCGCAATTTGCACGTCAAACGGCAAGCTGGTGGAGATGCCGTTCGGGTAGAACTCGTGCGTGCTCAAGCCTTCGGGCTCGAGGAAAATCTGGTGCGATTCCTTGCTTGAAAAGCGATGGATTTTGTCTTCGATCGACGGGCAATAGCGTGGGCCGACACCTTCGATGACGCCTGTATACATCGGGCTGCGGTCGAGGCCGGCGCGAATGATGTCGTGCGTCTGGCTGTTGGTATGCGTGACCCAGCAAGGTACCTGGCGCGGATGCATCGCGGTATTGCCCATGACGGAAAACACCGGCACCGGATCGAGGTCACCGGGCTGCTCCTGCATCACCGAAAAATCGATGCTGCGGCCATCAATGCGTGGCGGCGTACCGGTTTTCAGGCGCCCTTGCGGCAGCTTGAGTTCCTTCAGGCGGCTCGACAACGAGATCGCTGGTGGATCACCGGCACGGCCGGCAGCGTAGTTATTGAGGCCCACGTGGATCTTGCCATCGAGGAAGGTCCCGGCCGTCAGCACCACGGCGCGCGCCAGGAACTTCAGGCCGATCTGCGTCACGGCGCCGACCACGCGGTCGCCCTCAACCATCAGGTCGTCAACAGCCTGCTGGAACAGCCACAGGTTGGGCTGGTTTTCCAGGCGCTCGCGGATGGCGGCCTTGTACAGGATGCGGTCGGCCTGGGCGCGCGTGGCGCGCACGGCAGGGCCTTTGGAAGAGTTGAGGATACGAAACTGAATGCCCGATTCATCGGTAGCAATCGCCATGGCGCCGCCCATGGCGTCGACTTCCTTGACCAGATGGCCTTTGCCGATACCACCGATGGACGGGTTGCACGACATCTGGCCCAGGGTCTCGATATTATGGGTAAGTAACAGCGTCTTTTGTCCCATGCGGGCTGACGCGAGGGCCGCCTCGGTACCGGCGTGACCACCACCGACAACGATAACGTCGAATTCAGAAGGAAATAACATAAGTAATCAGTAAAGTGCGCAGTAAAAGTGCGCCATCAAAAGTGCACAGTAACAATGCGGGTGAAAAATGCGGGGATAGGGTTCGATTATAGAGTCTTTTTGCCGTCGTAACCTTGGGCAGCCAATTATTTGCTTAATTTTTACTCAGCCATGTATTGGCTGGATCAACG
Organism: Janthinobacterium aquaticum; assembly: GCF_009208565.1. GTDB lineage: Bacteria > Pseudomonadota > Gammaproteobacteria > Burkholderiales > Burkholderiaceae_D > Janthinobacterium. The sequence goes on from NZ_WFLK01000015.1 coordinate 99,603, forward strand.
CTCCACGTGAAACAGCAGTTTATCTGTCGACGCTATCGTTATCTTTATCATGGATGGTTTCACGTGGAACCATGCGATAGCGTGGAAACGGGAGTAAGCTAGGTTGTCCATTTGCAGGAGCGATGATGTCCAATTTCCAGTTCCGTACTGTTCCTATCCTGATTAACGAAGTCGGTGCGGCCAACCGACTGGGCGAGCTGATCGCGCAACACTTCCCCAGCGTCCGACGGGTGCTGCTGGTAACCGATGCGGGCTTCCTGCGCACCGGACTGGTGGAGCAACCCATGCAAAGCCTGCGCGATGCAGGACTCGAAGTGCAGATCTATTCGGATGTACAGGCAGACCCGCCTGAGGCCGTCGTGCTGTCCGCCGTGGAAACGGCCAGATTGTTTCACGTGGAACTGGTGATTGGCCTGGGTGGTGGCAGCTCGATGGATGTCGCCAAACTGATTGCCGTGCTGGCGCCAGGTACCCAAACACTGTCAACCATGTACGGTATCGGTAATGTGCAGGGTTCCCGTATGCCGCTGGTACAGCTACCGACTACAGCGGGTACCGGATCGGAAGTCACTAACATTTCCATAGTCACCACCGGCGCCACCAGCAAGATGGGCGTGGTGGCGCCCCAACTGTATGCCGACCTGGTCATCCTCGACGCCAGCCTGACGCTGGGCTTGCCCGCCGCCGTGACGGCCGCCACCGGCATCGATGCGATGGTGCATGCTATTGAAGCCTATACCAGTCGCCATCTGAAAAATCCGCTGTCCGATATGCTGGCCTTGCAAGCGCTGTCACTACTATCTGAGAACCTGCTGCCCGCCTGCCGCGATGGTCAGAACATGGCAGCACGCCAGGCCATGCTGCTTGGTGCAACGCTGGCGGGCCAGGCGTTTTCCAATGCACCGGTGGCAGCTGTGCATGCGCTGGCCTATCCGATCGGCGGCCAGTTCCACGTGCCACATGGTTTATCGAACGCACTGGTGCTGCCGCATGTGCTGCGCTTTAACCTGCGCCACGCTACCGAACAATATGCACAACTGGCCAGCGTAGTCGCGCCGCTGGCCACCGGCAGCAACGAAGCCCGCGCGCAGGCACTGGTAGCCACGCTGGAAGAACTTGCCGATGCAACCGGCATTGCACGCACACTGGGTGAGGTCGGGATTGTCGCTGCCGACCTCGATGCACTGGCCAAAGCCGCCATGCTGCAGACGCGCTTGCTTGGCAATAACCCGCGACCTGTTGCGCGCGAGGACGCCTTTGCGATTTATCTGGCTGCTTTGTGAACCGGCTAACCGAATGGTGTTCACTGCCTGTTAAACTGACTGCATGACAGAGTCCATGATTCCCATCCACCCCGACGCCACGGTATTTCCATACTCGGGCTGCGCCGGCTGCCACGACAGTGCGCCGCTGGCGTTCGAGTTCGAGTATGCCTACCAACCCATCGTCGACCTGGCCATGCGCAGTATCTACGGCCATGAAGCGCTGGTGCGCGGCCCGAATGGAGAAAGTGCCGCCAGCGTGCTGGCACAGGTGACGGATGCCAACCGCTACCGCTTTGACCAGGCCTGTCGCGTCAAGGCCGTTGCCGGTGCGGCCAGGCTGGGCATGCAGGGCTATCTGTCGATCAACTTCCTGCCCAATGCCGTCTACCGGCCTGAAGTATGCATCCGCAGCACCTTCGAAGCTGCACGCCAATATGGTTTTCCCACCGAGAAAATCATCTTTGAAGTGACGGAAGGCGAGCGCGTGATGGACCGGCCACACCTGGTCAATATCTTCCGCGAATACCGGCGCTTCGGCTTCCAGACCGCCATCGACGATTTTGGCGCCGGTTATGCCGGCTTGAATCTGCTGTCCGAATACCAGCCGGACATTATCAAGATCGATATGGACCTGGTGCGCCAGATCGACACCCATGCCCCGCGCCAGGCCATCGTGCGCGCCATTACGGCCATGTGCGCGGAACTCAATATCCGTGTGCTGGCCGAAGGCATCGAAACTGCCGGCGAACGCGATTTCCTGGCCAGCTGCGGCATTTCGCTGATGCAGGGCTACTGGTTCAGCAAACCGGTATTCCAGGGACTGGGGCAGATACCCGAGCACGCTTGGGCGTAAAAAATGGCCACGTGAAACGTGGCCATTTTTTATGCCCTGCCGTTTCAATCGGGAACGTTGACGGTTGCCCCCGTGAGGCTGATGAGATTGCCAGCTATCGGTGTCGCTGCAATCGCCGGCAAGTTGGCGTTGCTGATCGGTACCGATGCGCTGCTGCGTACCTGTGTGCGCACCACCTGCGATGCCGGCAAGGCCTGGCCCGTGCGCAGGTGTGCATACATGGCGTCGAGTGCACGGAACAGATAGACATGCAGCGGCACCACCTGCGTGGGCAAGGCGCTGGCAAACGAATCAAAGTGGTTGGCATTGGTCACTTCGATATAGCGCAGCTTGCTGCCAACGCCCTCCACCACCGCATTCAAGCCCAGATAGGCGCGCGAGGCGTGATTGACCGGGATCAACGTATCGCTGCGACCCTGCACGATAATGGCCGGCTTGCCGCGCAGATTGCCGCTGGCCTGAACCTCGGCCACGCCGGCGCGCACGCGCTGGCTTTGCGCCGCCAGCGTCCCCTGCAAAGCGGCGCCGGTTACCGGATCGACGCCGGTGGCCAGGCTGCGCAGGCACAGGAAACCGTCAAGCGACTGGTCAGCCAGATTGCTGGAAGGCGATACGCCAGCGGTGTAGACTTTGGCGCCGCCGACCGCGTCCTCATACACCACATTGCCGACGATGCCGTTTTGCGCCGCAAAACTGGCCGCCTTTTGCAGCGCACTTATGGCGACCGGACTGCCGTTGGCGTCGGTCTGAGCAAAGCTGAAACCACAGACGCGGTCGCTGACGGAAAATTTGCCGTAGGCATAGGCATACGTCACTGCCACCAGGATATTGGTGCCCGCATGCGAAACTTGTAGCGCATCGGATGCTGGCAGCCAGCCATACGCCTGCAAGCGCTTGAGCGCATCCTGCTGCTGCGTCGCCAGATCACTGCCGTTCAGCAGGCCCTTGGCCACCAGCGCCGTGCAGCGACCAGCATTGCCGGCACTTGAGGCCAGGCAGGGCTGGTACAGCGCCGCATAGGTGCTGTAGTCGAACAGCGAACGCCCTGCCCCAGTTACCACAGCCCCACCCTGGCGCACACTGTAGGCCGTCGACGGCGACGGCTGGATTTGCGGTTCGCTGGCCGCCACGCCGCTGATCAGGCCCTTGGTATCGAGCTGAGCCGCCAGCAAGGCGGCGCCGGCGCCGTTGGAAATGCTCGACGCAATCGTGATGGTGTTCTTTGGCGTCAATCGCACCAGGTGCGACTGGCCATCACGCGCTGTTGTCCCGTAGCGCTCGTTGAGCACATAGTAGGCAAATTCGACCGCCTGCAAAGTTACCTTGCCCCATTCCCTCTCGGGATTCTGCTGCGAGTGGGCATGCTTGAACGCCAGCCGGTTCGGATAAGCGCTGGCATACGCCTGGCGCTGCGCGTCCGACAGGTCGGGTGCAAAGCTGGCATTCCTGCCGGCGGCCACGCGTCCGGCGCGCACGCCGTTTTGCAGGTTGACGCCGTCGTCATCAAACGTATACAGGCCGGTGCCGGAACCCTTGTCGGCGTACGCCACGGCGCAACCGTTTTTCAGACCCCACTCGCCAGCGCTGCCGATGGCGCCATAGATGCCGCGCGAGCCGCTCGAGGTGCCCGTCACGATACAGGCGCGCTCGGGATTGAAACTTGCTGGCACCTGCACCATCAGCGTGACGTTCTGCCTGCCGCTGCCATCGTCGGCATAGGCACTATATTCGCTGCCGGCCACCAGGCCTTCGCCAGTGCCGGCGTTGCCAGCCGCATCAACGTTCGGGCCATAAAAAGTGCCATAACCGCTGTTGGCAGCAATATCGAGCACGGCGCGGTAATTGGCGTGGATGGCGTTGCGGCGCAATTCGGCCAGCGTGGGATTACCGGGATCGGCATAAGCGGGCGCTGCCGCAGCCAGCCCCGTCTTGCCCAGGCCCGCCGTCAGCAGGTCATTGCTCCTGCCGTCGTAGTCGGTGCGCGTGATTGCGCCCAGGTAGGCTGGTACGGCATTGAGGTCTTCCGCCGTATGGTCGCTGCCGCAGCCGGCCAATGCCAGCAAGGTACTCAAACCGGCACCGCTACGCATTATGTGTTTTCTCATGGTCTCCTCCTGACGGATGTTGTAAAGCGGACGCCCAATAAAAAACGCCGGACGATTCGTCCGGCGCTGGTTGCTGCATCAGGCGGTGGGCTTGGCCGCCCTGTTGCCGAAGCGGGCGATGGCCTCGCCCACAATGCCGCGCCGGAACATCAGCACGCAGATCACAAAGATAATGCCGGTCACAATGCCCACCGATTCACCCAGCGTGCCAAACCACTCGACACCGGTATGGCTGGCCAGGAACAGGCCGACATCACCCAGCTTGTTTTCCAGCGCAATAATCAGCACCGCGCCGATAATCGGGCCGGCCAGCGTGCCCATGCCGCCAACCAGCGTCATCAGCACCACCAGGCCCGACATGCCCCAGTACACATCGGTCAGGGTTTCAAAACCCAGCACCAGTGTCTTGGTGGCGCCGGCCAGCGCCGCCAGCGAAGCGGACAGCACAATGGCCATCAGCTTGTACTTGTTGACGTCGTAGCCCAGCGAGATGGCGCGCGGCTCGTTTTCCTTGATGGCTTTCAGCACCTGGCCAAATGGCGAATGGATGGTACGCACGATCAGCGCAAAGCCGGCAATAAAAATGGCCAGCACCAGGTAGTACAGCACCGTGTCGTTGCCCAAGTCGATAGTGCCCAACAAGGTTCCACGTGGAACACCCTGCAAGCCATCTTCACCACCGGTAAATGGCAGGCGCAAGGCCAGGAAATACACCATCTGCGCCAACGCCAGCGTGATCATGGTGAAGTAGATGCCCTGGCGGCGGATCGCCAGGCCACCCATTACCAGTCCCAGAAAAGCGCCGGTGGCGACACCGGCCAGCAGGCCCAGTTCGGTCGGCCAGCCCCAGGTGCGCAGCGCATAACCGGTCACATAGCCGGCGCCGCCAAAGAACGCCGCATGGCCGAACGACAGCAAACCGGTATAGCCGATCAGCAAATTGAAGGCACAGGCAAACAGCGCAAAGCACAGCAGCTTCATCAGGAAGACCGGGTAACCGTAAAACGGTGCGGCCAGGGCGAGCGCCAAAGCGATCGCGTAGCCAACTTTTTTATTCATCGTGGTAGCTCCAATACATGACTGATGAGGATTATTTCTCTTTGCCAAACAGGCCGGCCGGACGCAGCAGCAGCACGATCACCATCACCACGAACACCACGGTGGCCGAGCCCTCCGGGTAGAACACGCGGGTCAGGCCTTCGATCACGCCCAGTGCCAGGCCAGTCAGGATGGAGCCCATGATGGAACCCATGCCGCCGATCACCACCACCGCAAACACCACGATAATCAGGTTCGAGCCCATCAGTGGCGACACCTGGATAATCGGTGCCGCGAGCACGCCGGCAAAGCCAGCCAGCGCCACGCCGAAACCAAACGTCAGCGTGACCATCAGCGGCACGTTGATGCCGAACGCTTCCACCAGTTTCGGGTTTTCCGTGCCGGCGCGCAGGTAGGCGCCCAGCTTGGTTTTCTCGATCACGAACCAGGTCGCTAGGCAAACCGCCAGCGACGCCACCACCACCCAGGCGCGGTAGTTCGGCAGGATCATGAAGCCCAGGTCGGTCGCGCCGGCCAGCAGTTCGGGTACCGCATACGGCTGGCCGGAGACGCCATAGAACGAGCGGAACACGCCTTCGACGATCAGCGTAATGCCGAAGGTCAGCAGCAGGCCATACAGATGGTCAAGCTTGTAGAGCCAGCGCAGCATGGTTTTTTCAATCAGGATGCCGAAGGCGCCGACGATAATCGGCGCAATCACCAGCATGGCCCAGTAATTGATATCGAAATAGCTCAGGCCCATCCAGGCCAGGAAGGCGCCCATCATGTACATGGCGCCGTGCGAAAAATTGATCACATTGAGCAGGCCAAAGATGACCGCCAGACCGAGGGACAACATGGCATAGAACGAGCCATTGACAAGGCCCAGCAGCAGCTGGCTCATCATGGCTGGTAAAGGAACGCCGAAAATTTCCATGGCATCACAGTATAAAAAGCATCGCCAGCAGACGATGTGGTATCAGGGAAACACGCCGCCATGGAGGCGGCGCGAGGCGTGAAATGCGGCAGAAAAAACTGCCCGCGCGGGGCGGGCAGCAAAGCTAGCTTACTTCCACAGCGAGCACTTCGATTCGGCCTTGGTCAGATAAGCGTCCTTGCCTGGCACGGTCGCCACCACCTTGTAGTAGTCCCAAGGGTATTTCGACTCCGCCGGTTTTTTTACTTCCATCAGATACATGTCATGCACCATGCGGCCATCGGGACGCACTTCGCCGTTCTTGGTGAACATGTCGTTGATTTTGGTTTTCTTCAGGTAGGCCATGACCTTGTCGGAGTCGTCGGTGCCCAGCGCCTTGATCGCTTTCAGGTAGTTGGCGGCGGCCGAATAGTCGGCGGCCTGCAGCATCGACGGCTCTTTTTTCATCTTGGCAAAGTAGCGTTTCGACCAGTCGCGCGTTTCCTGGTTCAGGTCCCAGTACCAGCCATCGGTCAGGTACATGCCCTGTGTCAGGTTCAGGCCCAGCGAATGGATATCGTTAATGAAGATTAACAGGCCAGCCAGCTTGACGGTCTTCGACACGCCGAACTCATTGGCGGCCTTGATACTGTTGATGGCGTCGCCGCCGGCATTGGCCAGGCCGAGGATCTGCGGCTTGGCGGCCTGCGCCTGCAGCAGGAACGAGGAAAAGTCGGAGGCGCCCAGCGGATGCTTGACGCTGCCCAGCACCTTGCCACCGGCCGCTTTGACAACGTCAGCGGTATCTTTTTCCAGCGAATGGCCAAACGCATAGTCGGCCGTCATGAAATACCAGTTCTTGCCACCCTGCTTGACGATGGTGCCGCCGGTGCCGCGTGCCAGCGCTACTGTGTCATAGGCGTAATGCACGGTGTACGGCGTGCACTCCTCATTGGTCAGGCGCGACGAACCGGCGCCGATGGCAAAGAAGACTTTTTTCTTTTCCGCCGCCACCTTGGCCATGGCCAGGCTGGCGCCCGAATTGGTGCCGCCGATCAGCATGTCCACGCCCTGCTGGTCGAACCACTCGCGCGCCTTGGAAGCGGCGATATCAGCCTTGTTCTGGTGATCGGCGGAAATGAATTCCACCTTCTTGCCGGCCAATACCACGCCAGCGTCGGCAATCGCCATCTTGATCGCCTCGGCGCCGCCGAGGCCGTCAACGTCGGAATACACGCCGGACATATCGGAAATAAAGCCGATCTTGATGGTGTCGCCCGATACCTGGGCTTGGGCGGCGGCAGAAAAACCCAGTGCGCAAATGGCAGCGGTGGCAATGGCAATAGCGTTACGTTTCATAGTGTCTCCGTTGTGGAAATAATTGTGGCTATGTTTTGTGACCAGGCGATTGCGCGATTTACACGCCGAGCAGCTCGGTCAGCACCGGCATCTTGGCGTCGAGTTCGGATGCAGCAAAAGTCTCGACGATCTGACCATGCTCCATCACATAAAACCGGTCGGCCAGCGGTGCGGCAAACCGGAAATTCTGCTCCACCATAACGATGGTGTAGCCCTTGGCTTTCAGGGTGGTAATCATGCGCGCCAGGCCCTGCACGATCACCGGCGCCAGGCCTTCCGAAATTTCATCGAGCAGCAGCAGGCGCGCGCCGGTACGCAGGATGCGCGCCACGGCCAGCATCTGCTGCTCGCCTCCGGACAAGCGTGTACCCTGGCTGTGACGGCGCTCCTGCAGGTTGGGAAACATGGCGTAGATTTCCTCGATCGACATGCCTTTCTCGCCAGCCAGTTTGGGCGGTAGCAGCAGGTTTTCCTCGGTCGACAGCGAAGAAAAGATGCCGCGTTCTTCCGGGCAGTAACCGATGCCTAGGTGGGCAATGCGGTGCGTCGGCAAGCCGACCGCTTCGACGCCATTGACCTTGATCGAGCCGGTGCGCGCGCCGGTCAGGCCCATGATGGCGCGCAGCGTGGTGGTGCGGCCGGCGCCATTGCGGCCCAGCAAAGTGACGACCTCGCCCTGCTCCACTTTCAGATTGACGTCATGCAAAATATGCGATTCGCCGTACCAGGTATGCAGCTGAGAAATTTCCAGTGCGCTGGGGCGGCCGGTGCCGGTGTTGACCACACTCATCAATGTGCTCCTTCCAGTTCGGCGCTGGTGGTGCCCATATAGGCTTCCATCACTTGTGCATTGCGCGACACTTCCGCATACGTGCCTTCGGCCAGCATGGCGCCACGCTGCAATACGGAAATCTTGTCGCAGATACCGGACACCACATTCATATTGTGTTCCACCATCAGGATGGTACGGCCGGCCGATACCTTCTTGATCAGTTCGGTCACCCGGTGCACGTCTTCATGGCCCATGCCTTGCGTTGGCTCATCGAGCAGCATCATTTCCGGCTCCATCGCCAGCGTGGTGGCAATCTCGAGCGCGCGCTTGCGGCCATAGGGCATATCGACCGTAATGGTGTCGGCAAATTCGGTCAGGTCGACTTCGGCCAGCAACGCCATGGCGCGATCATTCAACTGATTCAACGCCCGTTCGCTCTGCCAGAAATGAAACGAGGTGCCGAGCTGGCGCTGCAGCCCGATGCGCACATTTTGCAGCACTGAAAGATGGGGAAAAACGGCCGATATCTGAAACGAGCGGATCACGCCCATGCGGGCGATCTGGGCCGGCCTGGCGCTGGTGATATCTTTTCCGTTGAACAGGATCTGTCCGGAAGTGGGAACCAGGAACTTGGTCAGCAAGTTGAAACACGTGGTCTTGCCGGCGCCATTAGGACCGATCAAGGCGTGGATATGGCCGCGCTCTACCTTCAGGTTCACGTCGCTGACGGCCGTGAAACCCTTGAATTCCTTGGTCAAATTTCTTGTTTCCAAGATTACGTTTGACATCGTGTCTCCTAGTTGTACTTTTTGTACTACTTAGTCTTTTTTTCAATCTTACACAACTTGATTTTGGCGCACAATACAGTATAACTACGGGGACTTTGCCCTCTTTTCAAGGCTGTGCAGCCCAAGCCGCTACGATCATTTGCGCAGCTTTTTCGGCGATCATGACGGTTGGCGAATTGGTATTGCCCGAGGTGATATACGGCATGATGGACGCATCAACCACGCGCAGTCCCTGCACACCCATGACGCGCAGTTCGCTGTCGACCACCGTCAGCGGATCGCTGGCCATGCCCATGCGGCAGGTGCCGACCGGATGAAAAATGGTGGTGCCGATTTCGCTGGCGGCCTGCGCCAGTTCGGCTTCGCTTTGATACTGCACGCCCGGCTTGTATTCCTCCGGTGCAAATTTGCCCAAGGCGGGCGCTGCAGCGATAGTGCGCGTCAGGCGCAGGGCGTCGGCCGCTACCTTGCGGTCTTCCTCCGTGCTCAGGTAATTGGGCACGATGTGCGGTGCCTGGTAGCTGTCGCCGGAAGCTATATGCACATGGCCGCGCGAGGTTGGCCGCAAATTGCAGACACTGGCAGTAAATGCGGGAAAAGCATGCAGCGGCGTGCCGAATTTGTCGAGCGACAGCGGCTGCACATGGTATTGCAGATTGGGCGTGGCCTGTTGCGGGTCGGACTTGGCAAACACGCCCAGCTGCGATGGCGCCATCGACATCGGCCCGCTCTGGAACAGCGCATACTGCAAACCGATCTGCATCTTGCCCAGCCACTTGCTGGCCATCACATTGAGCGTCTTGACGCCCTGTACCTTGAACACCATGCGCAGCTGGAGATGATCCTGCAGATTGCCGCCCACGCCAGGCAGATCGACCACCGGTTCAATCCCGTGTTCGCGCAACAGCGCTGCCGGACCGATACCCGACAATTGCAGCAACTGCGGCGAACCGATGGCGCCAGCCGTCACCAGTGTTTCACGCCGGCTGGCAGCCTGCCACTGCGTGCCGCCGCCGGTAAAGACAGCGCCGCTGCAGCGCGGGCCGGCATCGGTCTGCTCGAACAACAGCCGTTCCACGTGGCAGCCGGTCATGATGGTCAGATTCGGGCGCCTGGCAGCCGGTTTCAAAAACGCTTTGGAGGTATTCCAGCGTATGCCGCGGCGCTGGTTGACGTCGAAATAGGCGCTGCCGCTGTTGTCGCCGCCATTGAAATCGCTGGTCTTGGGAATGCCGACCTGCTGCGCGGCATCGCGAAAAGCATTGAGAATGTCCCACGACAGGCGCTGTTTCTCCACCCGCCATTCGCCGCCCACGCCATGGTTTTCCGACGCGCCGCCGTAATAATCTTCGCTCTGCTTGAACAGCGGCAGCACCTTGTCCCAGCGCCAGGACGCGTCATCGCACAGATCGGCCCAATGGTCATAGTCGCCGGCCTGGCCGCGCATATAGATCATACCGTTGATGGAAGAGCTTCCACCCAGCACTTTGCCGCGTGGATAAATCAGGCTGCGCCCGCCGAGGCCGGCGTCCGCTTCGGTGGAATAGAGCCAATCGGTACGCGGATTGCCGATGCAATGCAGATAGCCGACGGGGATATGTATCCACACGTAATCGTCTTTGCCGCCCGCTTCGATCAGCAGTACCTGCACCGATTGATCGCGCGTGAGGCGGTTGGCCAGCACGCAACCGGCCGTACCGCCACCAATAATGATGTAGTCGTATTCGCCTGCCGATTCCATGAAGCTCCTTGAGGTGTGCGTTTCGTGCCGTTCGCGCGGTGCGCGGCGTGTTTTTCCACCGCTGCCCCACCAGAGTCTGTGTTCATGCATGACTATTGAGTCGCAACCAGATTACCACCAGTAAGGTAGCACTGCGACACTAATTAACAATTTGCATCTTGTTTGTAAGCAAAAATAGACGGTTTTTTGCCTCGCAGGTCTGTGGATAAGCACTTGGATATCCACAGGCACACTATGTGTGTAAACGAAATTTTTTCTGGCTGCGGTTTTTTGTCCAGAAACCATCCTTTTTTCATACAGCATTTACTCAGCGTTTGTACTTCAGGCAAGCGATTGTTTACAAGGATAAATCTACAGTTATCCACAAGCCAGTTCGCCGTTAACTACTATTACTATTGTTTGTATACATACTTGTTAACGTAACCGTGGCACGCACATTTTTCCAGGATGCCTGGCAGCAGTCGGCCAGCAAAAAGCAGAACCGCAAAAAAAACGTTAACGCTGCGCTGGCAGGCCAGGTGTCGGACTGCAGACTGTTTTGCCAGCCTCTAGTTGTGCAAGATATAAAAAATCGGAAGCGATCCGGGTGCCGTGTGGATAACCGCTTTGATATCCACAGGATGACTTGTGCGTAAACAGGAAGTTACGCAGAGCGCGCAATTTTATACAATTTTGCTCCTACGCTGATACAACGCTTATGCAAGATTTTTTTTGCGCGTAAACAATTGATCCTGTTGAAAAAAAGCGACTTATCCACAGAAGTTTCGGCGTTTACTATTACTACTATTTTTATCTATAGTTCTTTTGTAAACCGACAGCGCCGAAGGCGGAGATGGGCTGAGCCAGGAAAAAAAACGTTAACACCGATGCGAAGTGCTATTGCAACAGCGTTTGGCAGGAATGGGCAAAGCAACTGCCCACGGTGAAATTTTGAAACCGGGGTCGGTTTGTTGAAAAGCAGGACTTTGATGTCGACAAGCTGGCAGGTCACCAACGAGTCATTTCACCCCAACGGCGAAAACCCGGGGTCGGACCCTCAGGGTCTCGGCGACCCCGTCCGACCCCAGCACTTGCGTTTGGGTTAACAGTAAACCACCAGCAAAGCCCGTTTTTGGCTGACGCTGTGGATAAACGCCTGTATATCCACAGGATGGGATGTGGGAAAACTCGTCTTTTGTCCACAACCCAATTTTTATCCCAAAGCCATCCGGTATACATACAATGCTTATGCAGCGACTTTTTTGGTCGCCAAGTTACTGATTTTTCGACGGTATACGTAGTTATCCACAGAAAAATGGTGGTTTACTATCATTACTATTTTTATGTATACATCTTTATTTAAAACACAGAAACACACGCGGACCGTGGAAAAACAGCGTAAACGCCTGTATACAGTCCGTTTTGTTTACCAGAACAAGGCATGACCAGCTCAAGCATGAAATCAACTAAAAAAATGCGTTTAGGCATCATCAGTGCGTTAAAGGAAGAACAGCAGGGGCTGGTAGACGCGATGAGCGGCCCTCAGAGGCACAACTACGCCATGCGCGAGTTCACCCTAGGGTTGCTATGGAATATCGACGCTGTGTGCGTTCTGTCGCGTATAGGCAAGGTTGCAGCAGCCATGACGGCTTCCATCCTTGTGGAAAAGTATGGAGTTACCCACATCGTGTTTACCGGCGTGGCCGGCAGCGGGGATAAAACCGTCAAAGTGGGCGATATCGTGGTCGCTGAAGCGCTGCTGCAACACGACCTCGATGCACGACCGCTGTTTCCCCGCTTCGAGGTGCCGTTAACGGGCCTGCAGCGCTTTGCCAGCGACGCATGTCTGTGCGAGCACCTGGCGCAGGCTGCTGGCGATTTTTTGCGTGTAGGCGCCCATGACGTCTTCAATGCACTGGAAATCAAGACGTTTTCTTTGCAGCATAGCCAGGTGCACCGCGGCCTGATCGCCAGTGGCGACCAGTTTATCGGCAGCGCTGCGCATCTGCGGCAGCTGAAACAGGATCTGCCCGACCTGCTGGCGGTGGAAATGGAAGGCGCCGCCGTGGCCCAGGTGTGCTTCGAGCTCGGTGTGCCGTTTACCGTGATGCGCACCATTTCCGATAACGCCAATGAGGAAGCGGCCGTCGACTTCATGCATTTTGTGCAGACAGTCGCTTCGCGTTATGCGTTTCATGTAGTTCACAACTTGTGCCTGCGCCTGGCGCAGGCGTAAAAAAGGCAGAACCAGCGGTTCTGCCTTTCAGTGACTGCATAAGCTCGACTTACACGCTCAGCATCATCAGGCTGGCGTTGCCGCCGGCCGCAGTGGTGTTGACGCACAGCGCGCGTTCGGCCACCAGGCGCCACAGCGGGATGACCGTATCGCGCGTGGTCTCGATGGTGCCTACCAGGGCGCCGTCACGCGAGGCCAGCAGCGGTTTCAACTGGCTGTCGAGCACCGGCTCGATCATGGCGATCTGGAACGGTTGATCGCACGCTTCGATCTGGCTGATGACCTGGATACGGTCTTTCAATGCCGGCGGCAGGTCGGCCGGTATCAGCTCGGTCGATTGCGCCAGCACCAGCGCCTGGTTGCCGGTCGCCAGCACGGCAGCGAGCTGATTCATCAGCACGGCGCTGTCGAGCGCTGCGCACAGCACCATGCCGCGTGCGGCAAAGCTGAGCGTATTGCGCTCGCCGGTCGGGCCTGGCAGGACGGTGGTGCTGCCCAGCAAGGTCGTGCGCGTGTAGTCCTGCGCCAGCGCAACGAGCTTGTCATGGCCGTGCATCTTGGCCCAGACAATCAGCGCATCGAGCGCTGGCGCCGCCTGGCGCTGGTGCTGCGCACCGGCCGGCGCATTTTTCTGCAGGCGTTTCAGGTACAGCGGACCGCCCGCTTTCGGGCCGGTGCCGGACTTGCCCTCGCCGCCAAACGGTTGCACACCCACCACGGCGCCGACGATATTGCGGTTCACATAGATATTGCCCACATGTGCGCGCTGGGTAATGAAGTCGATGGTTTCATCGATGCGCGTATGGATGCCCAGCGTCAGGCCGTAACCGCTGGCATTGATCGACTGCACCAGTTGCGGCAGTTCGGCGCGCTTGTAGCGGATCACGTGCAGTACCGGGCCGAACACTTCCTGCGTCAGCTGGTCAAGCGACTTGATTTCCAGCACCGTGGGCGCCACAAACGTGCCCTGCACCGGCGGCAGGTCCAGCGTATAGGTGCTGACGGCTTCGGTTTTCATTTTGTTGATATGCGCCAACAGATTGCCTTGCGCTTCGGCGTCGATCACGGGACCGATATCAGTGGCCAGGCGGTCAGGGTTGCCTACGCGCAGTTCCTGCATCGCGCCCTTGAGCATCTTGATGGTCTTGTCGGCAATTTCTTGCTGCAGGAACAGAACGCGCAGCGCCGAGCAGCGCTGGCCGGCGCTGTCAAAAGCCGACGACATCACATCCTGCACCACCTGCTCGGGCAGTGCCGACGAGTCAACGATCAGAGCATTCTGGCCGCCCGTCTCAGCAATCAGGGGAATGTCCACCGATTCGGCCACGGCGCGCGCCGCCAGCGTGCGGTTGATCAGCTGCGCCACCTGCGTCGAGCCGGTAAAGATCACGCCCTTGACACGCGCATCGTTGCACAGCGCGGCGCCCACCACTTCACCGCTGCCTGGCAGGAACTGCAGCGCACCGCGCGGCACGCCTGCTTCGTGCAGCAGCTGCACGGCGCGCCAGGCGATCAGCGGCGTCTGCTCGGCCGGCTTGGCCAGCACCACGTTGCCGGCGGCCAGCGCCGCGGCCAGCTGGCCGGTAAAGATGGCCAGCGGGAAGTTCCACGGGCTGATGCAGGTCACGGGACCCAGCGCCAGCGTATTGGGCGCATGCTCGACCTGGGCTGCGTAGTAGCGCAGGAAGTCGACCGCCTCGCGGATCTCGGCAATCGCGTTCGGCAGTGACTTGCCTGCTTCGCGCACAGCCAGCGCCATCAGTTCGACATGATGGGTTTCAAACAGGTCGGCCGCGCGCAGCAGTGCTTGTGCGCGCAGCGACGGCTCGGTGGTTTGCCAGTCCATGGCAAACGCGCTGGCGCTGGCCAGTGCGGTTTCCACGTCGGCCGCCAGCGCTTCGGTCACTTTGCCCACGCAGTCCTCATGGTGCGCGGGATTGCTGACTACTTGCGTTGGTGCATTGAGGCTGACGGCGCCGTCGATCAGCGGCACGGCATGCCATGCATGCTCGTGCGCCAGGCCGGCCGCCAGTGCGCGCAGCGTATCGTCATTGGACAGGTCGATGCCTTGCGAGTTCCGGCGTTCCTGGCCAAACATCGCTGCTGGCAAGGCAATCGCCGGATGCGGCTGGCCGCCCTGCAGGCGCGCCTGTTCCAGCGGATCGCGGATCAGGCTGTCGATGGCGACGTTTTCATCGACGATCTGGTTGACGAACGACGAGTTGGCGCCGTTTTCCAGCAGTCGGCGCACCAGGTAGGCCAGCAGCGTTTCATGCGAGCCGACCGGCGCATAGATGCGGCAGGCCTTGCCCAGATTGTCGTCGCCCACCACCTGGTCGTACAGGGTTTCACCCATGCCATGCAGGCACTGGAATTCATAATCGTCAACGCCGTCGCGCTTGGCCCAGGTATAAATGGTGGCCAGCGTCTGCGCATTGTGGGTGGCGAACTGTGGATAGATCAGGCTGCTGGCGGCCAGCAGCTTTTGCGCGCAGGCCAGATAGGACACATCGGTGTAGACCTTGCGCGTATAGACCGGATAGCCGGACTGGCCATCGACCTGGGCGCGCTTGATTTCCGCATCCCAGTACGCGCCCTTGACCAGGCGCACCATGAACTTGCGGTTGCTGCGGCGCGCCAGGTCGATCAGGTAATCGATCACAAACGGACAGCGCTTCTGGTAGGCCTGCACCACGTAGCCGATGCCGTCGTAGCCTTCGAGCTCCGGATCGAACGCCAACACTTCCATCAGGTCCAGCGACAATTCCAGGCGATCGGTTTCCTCGGCATCGATATTGAAGCCGATGTTGTATTTTTTTGCCAGCAGCAGCAGCGCCTTGACGCGCGGCAGCAGTTCGGCCAGCACGCGGGCGCGTTGGGCGCGGCTGTAGCGCGCATGCAGCGCCGACAGCTTGACCGAAATGCCCGGGCCGTTCTTGATGCCGCGCCCGTTCGAGGCCTTGCCGATGGCGTGGATCGCCGTTTCATACGAGGCGTAGTAATTGGCGGCATCGGCTTGCGTCAGCGCCGCCTCGCCCAGCATGTCGTAGGAATAGCGGTAGCCGCGTGTTTCATTGTCGCGGCTGTTTTTCAGCGCTTCATCGATGGTCTGGCCGGTCACGAACTGGTTGCCCAGCATACGCATGGCCAGGTCGACGCCTTTGCGGATCAACGGTTCGCCGCCCTTGGCGATCAAACGCGTCATGGCCGAGCCCAGGCCCGATTCGCTGCTGGTCGACACCAGCTTGCCGGTAATCAAGAGGCCCCAGGTGGCGGCGTTGACAAACATCGACGGCGATTCGCCAAGATGCTTGCGCCAGTCGCCCTTGCTGATTTTGTCGGCAATCAGCCGATCGGCGGTCTGACTGTCTGGTATACGCAACAGCGCTTCAGCCAGACACATCAGCGCAACACCCTCTTCCGACGACAGTGAGAATTCATGCATCAAGGCATCGACACCGGAGGCGCGTGTGCGTTTCTGGCGCACGGCTGCCACCAGACGGTGCGCCAGTGCCTGGCCTTCGGCCGTGGTTTCGGTGCTGCCGGGTCGGATCTGCTGCAACAACCACTGCACGGCAGAAACCTCGTCGCGCCTATAGGCAGCGGTGATGGCGGCGCGTTGAGGCGATGCTTCGGGCAGGATTTCCGCCTGGAGCGCAGCGAAGGGAACCGGGGTAAAAGCCGATGGGCCAGCAGGATGCATAGAGACTCTTTACAAGGAGAAAATGACGAAACTTCCGGTATTTTTTGCCCCTTTACGGTGCAAAAAAATATAGAAAGCCGAACGATAAGATGATTCGATTGTAAAGTGGATTCTTGCGGATTAATTCTGGTAATACTAAGGACTAGCAATAGATAGTTTTTGGTGAGACAATTTAACCAAATAATATTTATTAGGGGAGTGCTTCGGATGCTGGATAAGATCAGTAAGAAAATCTTGATGGAGTTGCAAAGCGATGGACGCATCAGCAATGTGGAACTGGCCGCGCGCGTCAATCTGTCGCCAGCTGCCTGCCTGGAGCGGGTGCGCAAGCTGCATGAGTCAGGTTATATCATGGGCTATACAGCCCAGTTGAATCCGCAATTGCTCGACGTTTCATTGCTGGTATTTATCGAAGTGGTGCTCGACCGTACGACACCGGAAGTATTCGACGCCTTCAAGCATAGCGTACAAATCATTCCAGAGGTACTGGAATGTCATATGGTGGCTGGCGGCTTTGATTATCTGGTCAAGGCGCGCGTGAAAGACATGGCGGCTTACCGCGAGTTCCTGGGCAAAACCCTGCTGCAAAAAGGCGTGCGCGAAACCCACACCTATGCCGTCATGGAAGAAGTCAAAAACACCACCAAGCTGCCGATCAAGTAATCGGGTAGCGGCCGCTACATTCCGATTGAGCTCAGCGATCAAATGTTGTAGGGTAGAACTACTATTCTGCCTTCCGGTAGCTGCCTGACACGCCGCGCAGACGTCGGTCAGGGTGCGTTGCGCCTGCAATTGTGCAGGCCCGTTGCATCGGCTACGGCATTGCGGTCCACCCCGGACTGATGCACGGACTGTCGCAGCGGGGGACAAATGAAGCAGTTGCAGCATCAGCTGGTGCGTTTCCTTGGTTTGACCGCGGTGGCCATGCTGGCTGCCTGTGGCCTGGTGTTTGTGTTGCAATGGGCCGGCAGCGGCAGCCTATCTCCATATTTGATTGCCGTGCTCGCTGCGTTGCTGGGCGCGGTGAGCATGGCTGCCGCCAGTCGCAAGCAAGGCGGTGACGGCCAGCATCAGTTTGCCGACACGGTCGGCAAGGCAATCGACGACATCATGATCGGCGCGGCCGAGACCTCGTATTTCGTCGACTCGGTCAAGAAAAAGGTCGAGCAGGACGTGCAGACGGCCAGCGATATTGCCGACAGCTCCGGCCAGAATGCGCTGACCACGGAAAAGATCGCCGCCAATGCCGAGCGCGCCGCCCGCGTGGCCGCTGGCGTGCGCGAGGAAAGCGTGGCCGCGCGGGCCGAGGTCGACCAGGGCCTGCAGCGCATCCGCAGCGCGCGTGAAGACGCGCAGCTGGCGTCGACTTCCATGCTGAGCCTGCAAGACAAGTCGCGCCGCATCACCGGCTTTACGGAAGCCATTTCCGATATTTCCGCACGCACCAACCTGCTGGCGCTGAACGCCGCCATCGAGGCGGCACGCGCCGGCGAACACGGCCGCGGCTTTGCGGTGGTGGCCGGCGAAGTGCGGCAACTGGCGCAGCGCACCAAGGAAGCCAGCGATGAAATCAGCCGGATGGTGCGCGACATCAATGAGCAATCGGAAAAAGCGGCGCGCGGCATGCAATCGCTCGCTTCCAGCGTGACCGAAGCGGCGCGCAATGTGGAAAGCGTGCATGGCTCACTCAGCCATATCGAGCAGTCGTCGGGCGAGTCGCAAGATGAAATCGGCCAGATTGCGCGCGCCTCGCGCGAGCATGTCGACACCACGCAGGTGATTGCCGATGCGATCATGCAAATTCGCAACAGCATGCTGTCGACCAATACCGAGTTGCCACGCGCTACGCAGTCGGCGATGGCGCTGGCCGAACGGGCCGAACTGATTGCCAGCGCACTTGGAGAATCAAGCGTGGCCACGCCGCATGACCAGATCCGCGAGGCGGCCCAGCGCGCCGCACGCGAGGTGGGCAAGCTGTTCGAGCAGGCCATTGCCAGCGGACGCATTACGCGCCAGGCGCTGTTTGATCGCCAGTACCGGCCGATTCCCAATACCAATCCGCCCAAGCACCATACCCAGTTCGATGGTTTTACCGACAAAGTCTTGCCGGAGCTACAGGAAGCGCTGCTGGCCGCCCTGCCCCAGCTTGCTTATGCCGGTGCAGTCGACAACAATGGCTATTTTCCAACCCATAACAAGAAGTTTTCGCAACCGCTGACGGGCAATTACGATCACGACATTATTCATAACCGCACCAAGCGCATCTTCAGCGACCGCACCGGCACGCGCTGCGGCAGCAATACGCGGCCATTCCTGCTACAGACCTACAAGCGCGATACGGGCGAAGTCATGCATGACCTGTCGGCGCCGATCTATGTCGATGGCAAGCACTGGGGTGGTTTTAGGGTGGGGTATCGCAGCAGCAACGCCTGATGAATTGCCGCATTGCTGTCGGACGGTGGGTCGGGTAGGTCGGATTAGGCCCCGTGGGGGCCGTAATCCGACAACATTGTTGGCAGTGACCGTGGTGATGTCGGATTACGGCCTGCGGCCTAATCCGACCTACGCATTATCTGGTTGTTGTAGCAGGCCCGTACGTCGGATTAGCGGGGCAAGGCCCCGCGTAATCCGACAACACCGCAGGCGCCAACAATGTCGTCGGATTACAGCCCGCAGGGCCCAATCCGACGTATGTACCGTATCGGCTCAATCAGCGTACGGCTTGGCCGTCACCCCGCCGCCGGCAGCGGTGGCGGTGCGCAATGTTGGCGTATTCATGCTTTCCAGGTGGCTGCGCAGCCATTTGTGGGCAGGGCTGCGGGCGTCGCGTTCGTGCCACAGCATGTCCAGATGCACGGCCGGCAGGGTCAATGGCAGGTCCTTGTACAGCAAGGATTCGGTCATGCCGGTCGAGGCGATCAGGTGGCGCGGCAGCACCGTGATCAGGTCCGAATTGGCCACCACGCGACCGGCCGTAAAGAACTGGTTGACTGTCAGCAAAATACGCCGCTCACGGCCCATCTGCGACAACGCTTCGTCGATCAGACCGTGGGCGCGGCCGGAAAAGCTCACCAGCAGATGGTTGGCGGCGCAATAGTTGTCGAGCGTCAGTTCCACCTTGGCCAGCGGGTGGCCGCGGCGCATCACGCACACATATTTACCCGAATAGAGACGTTCATGGCGGATCGGCGAACCGGTTTCGCTCGACAGCTGCGCCGCCACGCCAGGAAAGAAGCCGACGGCCAGGTCGATGTCGCCGCGCAGCAGCATCGGCCGCGGCTCGCGCGTCGTCAGCGGCATCATGCGCACATTCACGCCAGGCGCTTCGCGTTCGATCGAACGCATCAGCGATGGCAGCCAGAACGCGGCCGTGGCGTCGGCCATGGCCATGCGGAAGGTGGCGTGGGTTTTCGAGACATCGAAAGTTTCTGGCGTGACCGCCGCTTCCAGGCTGGCCAGCGCCGAACGTACAGACGGCCACAGCGCTTCGGCGCGCGGCGTGGGTTTGACGCCATAGGCCGTGCGGATCAACAACTCGTCACCCAGGCTTTCGCGCAGCCGCTTGATGGCGTTGGACACAGCCGGCTGGGTCATCGCCAGATGGCCGGCCGCGCGCGTCAGGTTTTGTTCCGTCATGACGGCGTCAAAAACACGCAGCAGGTTCAGATCGAGCGTCAGAAAACTCATGGAAAGTCCGGGATTAGAAGTTGAAATGAAATAAATTGTTGTTGAGTGTAAACCGGCTTGAGCTGAAATCTTTTCACTCGTTAAAGAATATTACACTTTCCATTCACAATTCGTATAGTCGGTATCAGAAACTGAAATTAGATTTATATGTTGCACCGCACTATAGTAGCGTCAAATTCTATAATGCACAGAAAATCATGTCTACCTTCGCCAGCGCCCTCTACGCAGTATCCGTACCGACTTTCGACATTTCGCTGTTGGCAGTGGTGCAAGTTTCCCTGATCCTGGTGGCAGTGAGCGCATTTGCCCTGTTGTTCAAGCCCTTGCTGGTCGGTATCGCACGCGCGATGGTGCTGGTGGTGCGTCCAAAACTGAGCCGTGAGCAGCGCCTGGCACGCCAGCAGCTGCGCGAAGAGCAGGCGCTCAAGCTACGCCAGCAGGCATAAACGATCAGATTGCCAGACGAGCCGGTGCCTGCACCGGCTTTTTTTACGTCGCCATTACGTCACTTCGCCCAGCAAGTGGGCGCGCAACTGCGTGTCGGCCGGATGCGCGCCGATCCAGATTTTCAGCAGGGCGTTATAAAAAGCCAGGTCCGGCACCCGCTCGCCCAGCTGTTTGCCATTCAGCTTGCACAAAGTGCCTTCGCCGGGCAGCCAGTCCACCGTCAGGATATCGCCGGTATGCAAGCTTGGCACCATCGCAAACATGCTGCCAAATTGCATGGTCTGGCTCAGCAGGCGCGTGCGGTCGGCCGGCTCGGAACTACGGTTCAGGCCTTCCATAAACGATTTGCCCAGATCCTCGGATGAGACGTCGCGCAGCATGACGATTTCCAGCCGGCGCGGACCCGGCAGCGCCAGTACCGCGTCGAGCTGGTTTTTCTTTTCCGGCAAATACAGCCCGATGGCGTAGACCTTGAAGACGAACTTGTAGCGCACGCCGGCGCCGTTGAGCTTTAATTCCTGGCTGGCCAGTTGTACTGTCTCATCGAGCTTGATGCCGCCAACGTCGAGCGCCCAGGCGGGCGTACTCAGGGCCGCTCCAAGGCTGAGTGCGGCGAGAAAGCGGCAATACCGGGACACCATGCTGTGCATCTTTTGCCTCCGTAAATAAACCATGCGCGATAGAACAGTTTTTTACAGTGTAGAACAGTTGGCAAAAGATCGCCGCGCTGCACAAGATGGCGGAGGGTAAGCAGTGCTCAGGCTTTTTCGGCCTGCAGTTTTTCAAACTTGGCCATCAGCTGGGCCGGTGTTTCAACACAGGCGAAATTGAGCGGAATGCAGCTGACCGGACACACCTGCTGGCATTGCGGCTCGTCGAAGTGGCCCACGCATTCGGTGCATTTGTTCGGGTCGATCTCGTAGATTTCCGCACCCATATAGATGGCATCGTTGGGACACTCGGGCTCGCAGATGTCGCAGTTGATGCATTCTTCGGTAATCAGTAATGCCATGATGTGCTCTAACTCGGTTCTTTTAACTTTGTTCGGCCAGCGCGTTGGCGGCAATCTTTTTCTGCAGCCAGCGGTTAACCGACGGAAAAACAAACTTGGATACGTCGCCGCCCAGCGCCGCGATTTCACGCACGATGGTGCCCGAAATAAACTGATACTGATCTGACGGCGTCAGGAACATGGTTTCCACATCAGGCAGCAAATAACGGTTCATGCCGGCCATCTGGAATTCATATTCAAAGTCGGACACGGCGCGCAGGCCGCGCACGATCACGCGTGCATCGTGCGTGCGCACGAAATCCTTGAGCAGGCCGGAAAAGCTTTCCACCTGTACATTCGGATAATGGCCCAGCACTTCATTGGCGATTTCCAGGCGTTCATCGAGCGAGAAAAAGGGCTTCTTGTTCTTGCTGTCGGCCACGCCCACGATCAGCTTGTCAAACAGGCCCGATGCGCGACGCACCAGATCTTCATGACCGCGCGTGAGCGGATCGAACGTCCCCGGATAAACAGCTACAACCATTGCGGCTCCTGACTATGCACCAATATAGACGGGCATTATGCCTGAAAATGGTGCTTCACCCGGGGCTTGGGGGCATTTATGCCTAAATTATAAGCAGATTCACGCAGTTGCCGGCACTTTGTTGTACGTTAGCAAATGATAGTAGACCGTGCCTGCCTTGTCGGCGCGAATCACTTCCCATGGCGCCATCCATTCCGGCTTGTCCTGTTCGCTGTGCTCATCGAACACCAGCGACAGACCCGATTCGGCGTAGATGATGCCGCCTTCGGCGAGCAGCCTGGCGCACAGCGGCAAGGTTTTTGCCAGAAAATCCTGCTGATACGGTGGGTCGAGAAAGATCAGGTCGAAACGCTGGCCGCGCGCCGCCAGGCTTTGCGCCACCAGCATGGCATCGCCGCGCAGCAGGTGGATATTGTCGGCGTGCAGCTTGGCCTTGTTTGCTTCCAGCTGGCGCACTACCGGCGTATGCGTGTCGACCATGGTGACGGACGCCGCGCCGCGGCTGGCGGCCTCGAAACCGAGTGCGCCGCTGCCGGCAAACAGATCCAGCACCTGGGCCTTGGACCAGTCGCCGTCGCGCAGATGGTTGATCCAGTTAAACACGGTTTCACGCACACGGTCCGGCGTCGGACGCAGGCCCAGCGCCTGCAGCACGGGTAGTACGGAACGCTTCCATTGCCCGCCGATAATGCGCACCTGGTTCGGTGGCGGCGCGTGATGAACCGGGACTTTGGCGGGTTTCTTGGTGTTCTTTTGCATGGCAGTTCTTCGATTTTACTGGCGGCCACTATAGCATATGGCCCGCCAGTGACTGCCGCCAGCCCCTGCTTACTGGGGCTGTGCGGCCAGCGAATTGAAGTCGTCGATCCAGCCCTGCATGCGCTTGACGGCGTGTGCTTTTTGCGTCGGCGTGGCAAGCTTGATGACGGTCAGCACCAGATTGGCCGTGCTTTCCTCAAAGGAATCGAAGAAGGCCTTGCGCTCGGACTGGTCGAGACGCGCAAAGCTGTCCTTGATCAGGGCGTTGATCAGTGCCACGGTGGCGTCCTTGTCGAGTTTTTCGCGCTGCACTTTTTGTACCAGGTTGAGCACATTGCGCTGGCGCCGCTGGCGCTCGTCGAGCCAGATTTCGTTGTCGAGCGGACGCGCATCGGAAGCCTTGCGGATCGCCGCTTCCTGCTCGCTGCTGAAGCTGCCGAACCACAGTTCGAACTGCTCCATCGATTTTTTATAGCGCAACTGCTGGCGCTTTTCCTGGTCGCCCGACAGGTATTTCTTGCGGTAATCGTCGTTATTGGACTTGAACTTTTTTTCCATCTGCGCAATCTGTTCCGGCTTGAGTGAGCGGGCCAGGTCGGCCAGTTCCGGCGCCGCCTTCAGCAGCAAGGTCTGCGTGCGGTGTTTGACTTCGTCATAGTCGGCCAGCAGATCCTCTTTCGTCACGTTGCCCTGCAACTGGCGCTGTCCCTTGCGCAGAATTTCCACATAGTCGCGCAGCTGCGTCTTGCGGTGCCAGTCGAACAGCTGGTCGATATCTTCGCGTACCCAGCCTTTCTGGTCGCGATCAAGGTCGACATAGGCATTGAGCCACCAGTACAACACCGTGTCGCCATTGTTATAGGCCAGGCGCAGGCTGCTGCAGCCTGCCGCCAAGACCAGCATCAGGGTCAAGAGGGTGGCGGTAAACCGGCGTAAAAAAGCGGCGTGCGTGTTAAAATTTTCCATATTTTCAACTCTTAACTTATAAAGTAACCAGAACCATGAACGTTGTCATTCTTGCCGCCGGTATGGGCAAACGCATGCAGTCGGCCCTGCCCAAGGTCTTGCATCCGCTGGCGGGCAAGCCGCTGCTGTCGCATGTGATCGACACGGCGCGCACCTTGTCGCCGTCTAAATTATGCGTGATTTACGGACATGGGGGCGCAGCCGTGCTCAAGTTGCTCGACGGCTATAACGCCAGCCTGGAATTACCGATCGCCGCTGCTGAGCAAGCGCAGCAGCTGGGCACCGGTCACGCCGTGCAGCAGGCGCTGCCGCAGCTCGACGACAGCGTGCCGACCCTGATCCTGTATGGCGATGTGCCGCTGACGGCCGCTAGCTCCCTGCGCAGCCTGGTCGAGGCTGCCGGCAATGACAAGCTGGCCATCCTGACGGTGGAACAGAACGATCCGTTTGGTCTTGGCCGCATCGTGCGCGAGAACGGCGCCATCGTGCGTATCGTCGAAGAAAAGGATGCCACACCAGCCGAGCGCGCCATCCGTGAAATCAACAGCGGCATCATGGTCGCACCGACCGCGCATCTGAAACAATGGCTGTCGTCCCTGTCGAACAATAATGCGCAGGGTGAATACTATCTGACCGATATCGTGGCCCAGGCCGTGCGCGATGGCGTGACCGTCACTTCGGCCCAGCCTGGCGCCGAGTGGGAAGTCGCTGGCGTCAACAGCAAGGTGCAATTGGCTCAGCTGGAACGCATTCACCAGAACAATATTGCCCAGGCCTTGCTCGAGCGTGGCGTGACGCTGCTCGATCCGGCCCGCCTCGATGTGCGCGGCGAACTCATTTGCGGCCGCGATGTCACCATTGATGTCGGCTGCGTCTTCGAAGGCGTGGTGGAACTTGCCGATGGCGTGCGCATCGGCGCCAACAATGTACTGGTCAACGCCAAGGTTGCCGCTGGTGCATACATCAAACCGTTCTGCCATATCGAAGACGCGGTGGTGGGTGCCGCGTCGGTGATCGGTCCTTACGCGCGTCTGCGCCCCGGGACTGTGCTCGATGAAGGCGTGCATATCGGTAACTTTGTTGAGATCAAGAACAGCCAGATCGCTGCTAACAGCAAGGCCAATCACCTGGCCTACATCGGCGACGCCACCATTGGTTCGCGCGTCAATATCGGCGCCGGCATGATTACCTGCAATTACGACGGTGTGAACAAGTCGCGCACCGTGATCGAGGATGATGTCTTTATCGGCAGCGACAGCCAGTTGATCGCGCCCGTCACGGTCGGCAAGGGCGCCACCCTGGGCGCCGGCACCACGCTGTCGAAAGACGCGCCGCCAGGCAAGCTGACCATTTCGCGCACCAGGCAAATGACAGTCGAGGGCTGGATCCGCCCTGCCAAGAAGCCCAAATAACTTTCAGAGCCTGTCTGAAAGCGATACCGCCAGCCTGCCCGGGCCGGCGGTATTTTTTTTGCCCGGGCTGTGGATAAGCCTGTGGGTAGCAGCTTGAAAAGTCGGAATAAGTTAGCTTGCCTTCACATTTCCTTGCTGAGATTGACGCCTGGTGTGGATAAGGATGTGGGCAAGCTGGCTTAAAAGTACTGAATAAGTGCGGTATAAGCCAGGTATAAGCACAGTAAAACCTGTGAGGAAAGCTGGGTACGTTTGTTCATTCTGGTATTGAACCAGTTTTCAACAGATGATGCACCGGAGGCTGATTCAAGCAAGCCCTGGCAAGACGGCTGCAAATTGTGGTCAAGTCTGTGAGTAATCGTGGGACAATCACAGAATAACTTGCAAGCCTTTGATTCAAATGATTTTTTTATCTCAATTTTGAGATGCTTGCTGTGGATAGTTCTGTGTACAAGCTTGTAGGCAAGTGTTTGGCAAGTCAGGTATAAGCAGTGGACAGCTGGTGGAAAAGCGGTGAATAAGCTGGGACAAGTATCGCTGTATTGACTTGTCAGCAGTCTTTGTCAGTTGTGGCATTGCTGAGCTTGCCGGCCATGCTGCCCAACCATTGTCATGAAAATGTGGATAACCATGTGGATAAGCAGAATAGTAAGTCGGGATAACTTGTCAGGCCCAGCGTTTACACGGCGATACGCGTTTCAAATTTGCTACGGAAAGTGGAAAAGTAACTTTTTACATTGCGAACATTGGCAAGGCTGGTAAACAGCCGATGCGCCAGCGCATGGTAGGCCGGCATATCGGCCACCTGCACGATCAATACAAAGTCCGGCCCGGGCGAGACGCGGTAGCATTGCAGCACGGCGGCCTCGCTGGCCACCACCTGCTCGAACTCGGCCATGCGTTCGGCTGCCTGCACATCGAGCGTTATTTCCACAATCGCCGTCAGGCGTGCACCGACCAGATGTGGGGCCACGATTGCTACCTGCCGTTCAATCACGCCACTTTGCGTCAAGTGTTTGACGCGCCGCAGGCACGTCGGAGCCGAAACATGGACGTTTTGCGCCAGCTCGCTGTTGTTTTGCGATGCATCTGTTTGCAGGGCATTGAGGATACGGCGATCAATCTCATCAAATGTAACAGGCGTGTCGCTCATTGAGAAAAAAATCCAAGTTATATGAAAGAATATTTCAATAGGAATTATGCATGAAATTTTCAATCAAAAATAGATGGATTCAGAAAGCATATTTCAATCAGTTTGCTTTAGCATGCCGGCATTGATTAAATTTTAAACAGAGGTTTCCATGTGCGGCATCGTCGGCGCAGTAGCGCAACGTAATATCACCCCTATCCTGGTCGAAGGCCTGAAGCGTCTTGAATACCGTGGCTACGATTCGTGCGGCGTGGCTGTCTACGCTGACGGCCGTCCACAGCGCTCGCGTTCCACCTCGCGCGTGGCCGAACTGGAAAAGCAGATCGCCGAAGAAGGTCTTTCCGGCTTTACCGGCATTGCCCATACCCGCTGGGCCACCCATGGCGCACCGGTGACCTTCAATGCCCACCCGCACTTCTCGCCAACCGAAGAAAACGCCCGCGTGGCGCTGGTGCATAACGGCATTATTGAAAACCACGACGAGCTGCGCGCCGAACTGACGGCCCTCGGCTATGTCTTCCAGAGCCAGACCGACACCGAAGTGATCGCCCATCTGGTTGAGCATCTGTACAACGGCGACCTGTTTGAAACCGTGCAGCGAGCCGTCAAACGCCTTGATGGTGCCTACGCGATTGCCGTTTTTTCGCGGGAAGAGCCACATCGCGTAGTGGCTGCCCGCCAAGGTTCGCCACTGATCGTCGGCGTCGGTCAGGGCGAGAACTTTGTTGCTTCCGATGCCATGGCGCTGGCCGGCATTACCGACCAGATCATCTATCTGGAAGAAGGCGATGTGGTCGATCTGCAATTGTCGCGCGTGTGGATCGTTGACGTGGAAGGCAAACCGGTCGAGCGCGAAGTGAAAACCGTGCACGCGCACACTGGCGCGGCCGAACTGGGCCCATACCGTCACTATATGCAGAAAGAAATTTTCGAGCAGCCACGCGCGATTGGCGACACGCTCGAAGGCGTCGTCAGCATTACGCCGGAACTGTTCGGCGACAATGCCTACAATATCTTCAAGCAGGTCGACCGCGTGCTGATCCTGGCCTGCGGCACCAGCTCCTACGCCGGCATGACGGCCAAGTACTGGATCGAGTCGATTGCCAAGATTCCTGTCAGCGTGGAAGTGGCCAGCGAATATCGCTACCGCGACAGCGTGCCCAACCCGAACACGCTGGTGGTGACCATCTCGCAAAGCGGCGAGACGGCCGATACCCTGGCAGCCCTGAAACATGCACGCAGCCTGGGCATGGAACACACCCTGACCATCTGCAACGTTCCGACCAGCGCCATGGTACGCGAGTGCAAGCTGGCCTATATCACGCGCGCCGGCGTGGAAGTGGGCGTCGCCTCGACCAAGGCGTTCACCACCCAGTTGGCTGGACTGTTCCTGCTGACCTTGTGCCTGGCGCAAGTGAATGGCCACCTGAGCGAAGAAGACGAAGCCGGCCACCTGAAAGCCATGCGCCACCTGCCAGTAGCGATTGCCTCGGTGCTGGCGCTGGAACCGCAAATCATCGCCTGGTCGGAAGAATTTGCCCGCAAGGAAAACGCCCTCTTCCTGGGCCGCGGCATGCACTACCCGATCGCCTTGGAAGGCGCGTTGAAGCTCAAGGAAATTTCGTATATCCATGCCGAAGCCTACCCGGCAGGCGAACTGAAGCACGGTCCGCTGGCGCTGGTCACCAACGAAATGCCGGTGGTCACCATTGCGCCTAACGATGCGCTGATCGAAAAGCTCAAGTCGAACATGCAGGAAGTACGCGCCCGCGGCGGCCAGCTGTATGTGTTTGCCGACGTCGACTCGCACATCAGTTCGGGTGAAGGCCTGCACGTGATCCGCCTGCCGGAACACTACGGCGTGCTGTCCCCGATCCTGCATGTGTGCGCGCTGCAACTGCTGGCGTATCACACGGCATTGGCGCGTGGTACGGATGTGGACAAACCACGCAATCTGGCCAAGTCGGTGACGGTGGAGTAAGGATTTGATGCTTGTGACTTGAAACTTTTAAGTCATGCACCATGGCGCTGCGCGATAACGGCAGCGCCATTTTTACGTTTGAGCCTTAACTGTCAGGATTTATGCCACCAACAATCAACAACCACATCCTCGAGCAGATGGCGGCCGCTATTGCCGCTGCGGACTGGGATGCCAAAGAGGCGGTGGTCGATCTCGCCTGTGGCATCGACGATGTCGACCTCAAGGCAGCGATGCTCAATGGCCTGCTTGCCATGCCCGGCCATGAACTGCATCAGCAGGTAACGATGGAAATCCAGCAGCTGAAAAGTGCGTCCAGCGTGCCTGTCATTGAGGCCGTGCTTGAAGGCGGCTTCGATTATTTGCAGTACACGTGTTCGGAAGACGAGGTCATCGCCAAGTGGTTCAGTCACGCGCTGGCGAGCATAGGCACACCGGAGGCCATCGCGCTGATCCGGAAATTTGCGGCGTCTGAAAATGTCGGCATTGCCAGTGAAATGCAATACCGGCTTGAACGCATCGGCGCCTGAGCCGGCGCACCGCCGCCCTACGCCTCGCGTTTGCGCATCCTCAGCCCCACCTGAGCCGCGACGTGCGCAGCATTACCGGCCACAGCCCCGGCAGATTCCTGCGGCTGCTCGCCTCCGGCGACGAGAGCTACTGGATCTATAGGATCTGGCTCTAGCGCGCATCAGCCGATCATGGCAACAACCAGCGTTCCGGCATGCCGATATGGCTTTTCAGTTCATCGATAAAAGTACGCAGCTTGGCGGACGGCTGCGCCAGTGCGCGTAGTACGTGGATATCGGTGCGCATGCAGGGTGCGGCGGATAGCGCCGGCATCAGTTGCAGCAGCTGGCCGCTCTTGATGGCCGGTCCCACCACCCAGTCGGGCAGCCAGCCGATGCCCATGCCGGCGCAGACGGCCTGGAACATCGCCTCGAAATCGTCGCAGCGAAATACCGGCTGGCCATTGCCCAGCGGTTGACAGAGCAGATCGCGCCAGCCCAGCAGGTCGTTGCCGTGCAGTTTGTCGATCAGGCAGTGCTGCTGCAATTGTTCCACCGTGGTTAGCGCTGCGCCGCTGCGGGCCAGGTAGGCGGGGCTGGCGCACAGCGTGCGCGTTTGCGTGGCGATGCGCGTGGCGATCAGGGTGCTGTCGGCCAGGCTGCCGATGCGGATCACGGCGTCGAGCCGTTCAGCTACCGGGTCGGCCAGCCGTTCCGTCAGGTCCAGTTCGACCCGCAGCGCCGGGTACCGCACGGCCATGCTGGCCACGACCGGGATCACGTAGCGCCGGCCAAAAGTCGGGAAGCAGGCGATGCGCAGCACGCCCTGCACTTCGCCTTTCATGGAGGCGATTTCCTGCTGCGCGTCGTCGAGTTCATCGAGCACGCGGCGCGCACGCACCAGCAGGGCCTGGCCCGATTCGGTCAGCGTCAGCATGCGTGTCGAGCGCAGGAACAGCGCGCTGTCGAGATGGGCTTCGAGTGCGTCGATCTGGCGCGCCACCGACGACGGCGTGATGCCGCGGCGGCGCGCAGCGCCGGAAAAACTGCCCTCGCGGGCGACGTCGGCAAAGATGCCCAGGTATTCGGCAAAACGGTCAGTCAGCATGGATGCGTCTGCAATGGCTTGGAGATTCCTGGCGATTATCACATGAATCAAAAACGCCATCCGTAGGCCTGTTGCCGCTGGCAGCGCACTGCGCCATCTGTGCGTTTTGTGCATAGCCATTGTGGAAAAACAGGGTCTTATCAACAGGCCCGTACGGTTTTAATCTTCTTCCCATGGCGGGCCTGGCAGATTCCAGGCCCGGGCCACCACTGAACTTCACCTGGGAAGACCATCATGCAAACGACCACCTACGATCCGCTTTACCTGTTCATCAATGGCGCCTGGCTGGCAGCGGCCGGCCGCGATACCGCCGCCGTCGTCAATCCTGCCACCGGCGCGGCGCTGGGCCGCCTGCCGCTGGCCACTGCCGCCGACCTCCACCTGGCCCTGCAGGCCAGCTTTGATGCGTTCCAGGTCTGGCGCCGCACCGTGCCGGCCGAGCGTGCACGCATCCTGCGTGCAGCGGCGGGACTGATGCGCGAACGCAGCGAACATATTGCCACCCAGATGACGCTTGAAGAAGGCAAGCCGCTGGCCGAAAGCCGCGATGAAGTGCTGCGCGCGGCCGACTACTTCGAATGGTTTGCCGAAGAGGCGCGCCGCATCGACGGGCGCGTGGTGCCGGCCAATCGTCCTGGCGTGCAGCAACTGGTCAAGCGCCAGGCGATCGGTCCGGTGGCCGCTTTCACGCCGTGGAATTTCCCGGCCATTACCCCGGCGCGCAAGCTGTCGGCGGCGCTGGCGGCCGGCTGCAGCGTGATCCTCAAGCCGGGCGAGGAAAGCCCGTCGACGGCGCTGGCGCTGGCGCGCTGCCTCGATGACGCCGGCCTGCCCAAGGGCGTGCTGCAGATCGTTTTCGGCGTGCCCGATATGGTGTCGGCGCAGCTGATCGCTTCGCCCATTATCCGCAAGGTGACCTTCACCGGCTCGGTGCCGGTGGGCCGTTTGCTGTCCGAACGCGCCGCCGCCGGCGTCAAGCCGATCACGCTGGAACTGGGCGGCCATGGCCCAGTGCTGGTGTTCGAGGACGCCGATATCGACGCTGCCGCCGATGACGGCGCTGCCAACCGCTTTCGCGGCACCGGCCAGGTCTGCATTTCATCGACGCGTTTCCTGATCCAGCGCGGCGCCTACGACCGTTTCGTCGAACGCTTTGTTGCCGCCACGCGCAAGCTGGTGATCGGCGACGGCCTGGCTGCCGGCACCCAGGTCGGCCCGCTGGCCAATCCACGCCAGCTGGCCAAGATGGAAGCGCTGGTGGCCGACGCGGTCGAACAGGGCGCCACCGTGCTGACCGGCGGCAAACGCATCGACGGTCCCGGCTATTTTTTCGAGCCGACCGTGCTGGCCGAGGTGCCGATGACGGCGCGCATCATGCATGAAGAGCCGTTCGGCCCGATCGCCGTACTGCGCCCGTTCGACAATCTGCAGGACGGTCTGGCAGAGGCCAACCGCCTGCCCTACGCGCTGTCGGCGTATGCCTTTACCCGCGATGCGCGCACCGCCATCGACGTCGGTGATGGTCTGGAGGCCGGCATGATCGGCATCAACCAGTACCGCATCATCGCTACCGAACTGCCGTTTGGCGGCATGAAGGAAAGCGGTCACGGGGCCGAAGGGGGCACCGAAGGCATCGGCTACTACCTGACCAACAAATTCATCAGCCAGGCTTGAACTGCAAGGAGCACACCATGAGCAAAACTGATTTCACCAGTCCACGCGCGGCCGCCCGCGCCTTTACGCCCAGGTTGTCCGAACTGGTCGAGCATCCGCTGTATTCGTCGGTGTGGAGCGACCCTGACCTGTCGCCGCGTGACCGCAGCCTGATTACCATCGCCAGCCTGATCGCCCTCGGGCATACCGACGAACTGCCGGCGCACCTGCTGCGCGGGATGCAGAACGGCTTGAGCAAGACCGAACTCGCTGCCGCCATTACGCACCTGGCGTTCTATGCCGGCTTTCCGGCGGCGATCAGCGCCTCGGCCTGCGCCAACGCCACCTTCAGCCAGGACGCCGCCTGAACGGCAGCATGGCCCCCAGATACAACCAGGAGCAAACATGAAAGCTATCACCTTTGACCAATTCGGTTCGACCGACGTTCTGAAAATCGGCGAAGTCCCTGAACCCGTATTGCGGCCGCACGACCTGATGGTGCGCACCCGCGCCGCTGGCGTCAATCGCGCCGACCTGACGCACCGCCGCGGCGGCTACGGCTGGCCCGATTTCGGCGACTCCACCATCATGGGACTGGAAATTGCCGGCGACGTGATTGCCGTCGGCGAGCAGGTCGAAGGTTATGCCGTGGGCGACCGCGTGATGGGCATCGTTGGCGGCGGCGCTTACGCCGAAGTCTCGCGCATCGACTACCGCATGGCCATGCCGATACCGGCAGGCCTCGACTATATCCAGGCAGCTGCTATTACCGAAGTTTTCGTCACCGCACATGAAGCGCTGATACACCTCGGTAAATTGCAGCCGGGCGAAACGGTGCTGATCCATGCCGGCGCCGGTGGCGTAGGCGGCGCTGCCGTGCAGCTGGCGCATGCCTCGGGCGCTACTGTGCTGACCACTGCCAAGGCCAGCGCCCACGCTATCGTGCACAAGCTGGGCGCCGACCATGCCATCGATTACGAGACACAGGACTTTGCCGAAGTGGTGGCCCAGCGCACCGATAACCGTGGCGTGGACGTGATCCTCGACTTCATCGGTGCGCCCTATTTCGAGCGCAACGTCAACTCGCTCAACTTCGGCGGCCGGCTGGTGCAGATCGGCATCATGGGCGGCGTGGAAAACGCCAAAATTCCGCTCGACCGCGTGCTGTATCGCCATCTGCAGATTGTCGGCACGGTGATGAAATCGCGCACCCAGGAAGTCAAGCACGCCATGTCGCGCCGCTTCAGGGAACGCTGGCTGGCGCACTTTGTGCAGGACGGCCTGAGCCCTGTGATCGACAGCGTCTATCCGCTGGCCGAAGCGGGCGCTGCGCAAAAACGCATGGAAGACGGTCTGAATGTCGGCAAGATCGTGCTGGTGACCGGCGCCGACTAGCGCCTACACCGGTATGGCTGCGGTCTGCTTGATATTTTGCATCGGGATATCGGTCTTCACGCTTTGCACGCCCTTGATGGTGGTCAGGTAGCGGATCTGGAACTGGTAGTAGCCATCGAGATCCGCGGCCACCACGCGCAGCAGGAAGTCGCAGTCGCCGGCCATCAGGTGGCATTCCACCACCTCGGGCAACTGGCTGATGGCGGTCGTGAAATGGCGTACCGTTTTGGTGTCCTGGCCGGTCAGCCAGACGCGCGCAAAGACGGTAAAACCGCGGCCGACCTTGGCCGGATTGACTACCGCCATATAGCGTTCGATCACGCCAGCTTCTTCCAGCAGGCGCACGCGGCGCAGGCAGGGCGAAGGCGACAGGCCCACTTCCCTGGCCAGTTCGATATTTTGCAGGCGGCCGTCGCGCTGCAGCGCGCCGAGGATGCGGCGGTCGATGGCGTCGAGCTTCATGGCGATCAATTCCAGTATCACGGCTAAAAATAGATTCTACTGCCAATTGGCTGCGTAATCGTGGCAACAACGCAATCCGATTCCAGCCGATCTGGCCGAAAATGGAGGGGAAAGGATCGTCATGCATACTTCTCCCTCCCCCGCTGTACCTGTTCTTGACCCGGCCGCCGACGGCATGCCGCAAACCGGCAAGGCGCGCGAAGCGCTGCGCGGCTTGACGGCATCGCTGCCGGTCATGCTGGGCTTTGTGCCGTTTGCGCTGGTGCTGGGCGCGCAGGCTGCGCAAAAAGGCCTGTCGGTGGCCGAACTGGCCCTGATGACCGGTCTCAATTTTGCCGGCGGCTCCGAGTTTGCCGCCGTGCGGCTATGGACGTCGCCACCGCATCTGCTGCTGATCGTCGGCATGACTTTGCTGGTCAATTGCCGCCATATCCTGATGGGTGCCGCGCTGGTGCCTTATATGCGCCATCTGAAGCGGCGCCAGGCGCTGCCGGCGCTGTTCCTGATGTGCGATGAAACCTGGGCGCTGGCGCTAGCCGACGCCAGGGCGCGCGGCGCGACGCGCCTGAGCATGCCGTACTACCTGGGCGTGGCTGGCGGCCTGTATGCAAGCTGGGTGGCGTTTACGGCGCTGGGCGCGGCGATCGGCCCGCGCATGGGCGACCTGGAGCAGTTCGGCTTCGAGATGGCGTTTACGGCGGTGTTTCTGGTGCTGCTGCGCGGCATGTGGAAGGGCGTGCGCGCCAGCCGGCCCTGGCTGGTCAGCCTGGTCGTTTCGGCCGGCGCCTATCTGCTGCTGCCAGGCGCCTGGCATGTGGCGCTGGGCGCCGTAGCCGGCCTAGTTGCCGCCGTGCTGCTGGAGGATGGCCATGCATGATCTAACAACCTTGCTGGTGATCGTGCTGATGGCCACGGCCACCTATCTGACGCGCATCATGGGCTTTCTGCTGCTGCGCAACCGCACCCTGAGTCCGCGCATGCTGGCGGTGATGGAGAACGTGCCGGGCTGCGTGCTGATCTCCGTAATCGCACCGGCCTTTGTCTCGGACCAGCCGGCCAAGCTGCTGGCGCTGGCCATTACCGTACTGGCCGCCACGCGCCTGTCGCTGCTGCCGACGGTATTTATCGGCGTGGCAGCTACCGGCCTGCTGGGGCGGCTGATGGGCTGATAAGCCGTGAACATAAAATTGAATTTAATGCTGTTAAATCGAGTTTTATGTTCACCCCTTACAGGTCATCGAGCTTTTCCAGCAGCCTGCCAGCGTGCTGCCTGAAGCCGGCAATCGCCGCTGCATCCATTTTTCCCAGCTGCCGGTAAGCCATGCCGATGCGCGGGTTGCGCGCCAGGAGGTCGGTATTGCGGTCGAAAAAATCCCAGTACAGCGCGTTGAAGGGACAGGCCAGCTCGCCGGTGCGCGCTTTTTTATCGTAGTGGCAGCCCTTGCAGTAGTCGCTCATGCGGTCGATATAGGCGGCGCTCGATACGTAAGGCTTGGTGGCCAGCATGCCGCCGTCGGCGAACTGGCTCATGCCGAGCGTATTGGGCAGCTCGACCCACTCGAAGGCATCGATATAGATGCCCAAGTACCAGCGGTGTACCTGGGCCGGATCGAGGCCGGCCAGCAGCGCGAAGTTACCGATCACCATCAGGCGCTGGATATGGTGGGCGTGCGCCTGCTGTAGCGACTGGGTAATGGCCTGTGACACGCAATGCATCTTCGTTTTGCCATCCCAGAACCAGCGCGGCAGGTCGCGCTGGTGGTGGAAATAGTTTTTTTCGGCGTAGCCCGGCATCTGCGCCCAGTACACGCCGCGCACATATTCGCGCCAGCCGAGGATCTGCCGGATAAAGCCTTCCACCGCCGCCAGCGGCGCCTGGCCGGCGTGATAGGCCGCCTCGGCCCGGGCCACCACTTCGCGCGGATTGAGCATTTTCACGTTCAGCGCAAACGACAGTAGCGAATGGAACAAACGCCAGGCCTTACTGCTCATGGCGTCCTGGAAGTCGCCGAAATGCGGCAGCGCACCGGTAATAAAGGCGTCGAGCTGCTGCAGTGCTTCGGCGCGATGCAGCGGCCACGGGAACTCGCTGGCCTGCGGCTCGCCAAAGCTCTTTACGCCAGCCTCAACGATGGTTTGCCACAGCGCGCTGTGATCATGCAGCGTGCGCGCATCAGGCGGTTCGGGCGGCGTGCCGCGCCATGGCTTGCGGTTGTCGTGGTCGAAATTCCACTGTTCTCCGACCGGCTTTTTGGCGTCGACCATCAGCACCTGGTGGGTGACGCGCATCTGGCGGTAGAAGAACTCCATCAGCCACTGCTTGCGGTTCCTGAAAATATCGGCTGCCTCGTTGCGGGTGGTATAGAAATGCTCGCTGTCGACCATCAGCCACGCTACTTTCGACTGGCGGCCATGCCGGTACAACTGCTCGTCGAGGCGCCATTCGTCAGGCGCCTGGTATTCAAAGGCGGTGGCGCCGTAGTGAGCGATCAGTGTGTCGATATTGTCGAGCAGCGGCCGGCGCGCTTCCGGCTCGTCGATGGTGATGTAGTGGATGCGGTGGCCAAGCGCATGCAGCTGGCGCGCCAGCTCGCGCATGGCGGCAAAGATGGCGAGGATTTTCTGCGCGTGATGCAGCACGTAGTCGGTTTCCTGGCGCACTTCCATCATCAGGTAAGTGGTGTGCGGGTCGACTTCGCGAAACCAGCGGTGCTGCAAATTGAGCTGGTCGCCCAGGATCAGGCGCAGGGTATGGGATCTGGCTGGCATGGCGGAGACAAGGCTGGCTGCAAAGCTGCCAGTGTAATCGGCTTCAGGCCAGCCTGCAGGCTTAAAACTCTTCCCACTCCGACAGTTCAGCCTCGGTGCGCGCGGCCGGCCTGGCCGCCGGCTTGGCGGCTGCAACCGGGACGACCCTGCTGCCGAAGGTCGGTACGCTGATCATGGTTTTCTCGATGGTGATGGCGGGCTGGTCACCCAGCTTGAAAACGCTCACCACTTGCGCCAGGCTGGCGGCCTGTTCGCGCAGGGCGGCGGCAGCAGCGGCCGATTCCTCGACCAGTGCGGCGTTTTCCTGGGTGTCGCTATCCATCTCGCTGATGGCGCGGTTGATTTGTTCGATGCCGGACGTCTGTTCGTTGCTGGCCGAGGTGATTTCGCCCATGATATCGGTGACGCGGCGTACGCTGTCGACCAGGCCGGTCATGCTGGCGCCGGCCTGGTGCACCAGCGCGCTGCCGCTGGCCACCGAGTCGGTCGAGGCGTCGATCAGGCTCTTGATCTCCTTGGCGGCGGCGGCCGAGCGCTGCGCCAGGTTGCGCACTTCGGTGGCGACCACCGCAAAGCCACGGCCCTGCTCGCCGGCGCGCGCCGCTTCCACCGCCGCATTGAGGGCCAGGATATTGGTCTGGAAGGCAATGCCGTCGATGACGCCGATAATATCGGTGATCTTGCTCGATGACTGACTGATCTGGTCCATGGTGGCCACCACCTGGGCGATCACTTCACCGCCGCGCTGGGCTGCGCCGGACGCGGTGTCGGCCAGCACATGGGCCTGGCGCGCATTGTCGGCGTTCTGCTTGACGGTCGAGGTCAGCTCTTCCATCGTCGAGGCGGTTTCTTCCAGCGAACTGGCTTCGTGCTCGGTGCGCGAGGACAAGTCCAGGCTGCCGGCCGCTACCTGCGCAGAAGCGGCCGCGATGGTATCGGTACCGGCACGTACCGTGCCGACCGTGCGCGCCAGGCTGTCGTTCATGACTTTCAGCGCCTGCAGCAGCTCGCCCATTTCATCGTTCGACTCGACCATGATGGTGCTGGTGAGGTCGCCGTCGGCCACCGTATGGGCCACTTTCAAGGCCTGGCGCAGAGGACGCGTAACGGAATGGGTAATCAGCCAGGACAGCAGCGCCGCGGCCAGCAGCGCCAGCAGCGACAGGCCGATCAGCAGCGTGCGCGTGGCCAGATAGCTGTCATGGGCGCTGGCTGCGTTGGCGTTGGCTTCCTGGTTCTGCAGGGTGTTTTCCTGGGTGATCAGGCGCTTGTAGTCGTCGAGCATGGCGCGCACTTCGTTGTACATATAGGTGCGGCTTTCCTCCAGCGTGCTGTTGCTGACCAGCTCGAGCAGTTTGTCCTGGCCTTGCGCATAGCGCAGGTGGGCGGCGCGCAGCTGCGCCACCAGCTCGCGTTCGCCGGCCAGGCGGGCCAGATT
Source organism: Janthinobacterium aquaticum (assembly GCF_009208565.1). Taxonomy (GTDB): domain Bacteria; phylum Pseudomonadota; class Gammaproteobacteria; order Burkholderiales; family Burkholderiaceae_D; genus Janthinobacterium. The sequence continues at coordinate 137,626 of NZ_WFLK01000015.1, forward strand.
TTCCAGCCGGTCGATGTCGGCAGCAGCGGCTGCACGCGCCGACAGCACGGCGGCGCGCTGCTTTTGCCGGTCCAGCGGATCGGTGGTCAGCATATTGTTGCGCAGTGAAATAGCCACTTCGTTGACATGGTCCGCCAGCGCATTGGCGATGGCGATCTTGGGCATGCTGTCCTTGACGATATGGTCGGTGCCCTGATTGATCTTGCCCAGCATGCTCAAGCTCAGGAAGGAAATGACGATCAGCATGGCGCTGATGGCGCCAAAGCCCAGCGCGAGGCGCTTGCCGATATTGATATTGGAAATAAACTTCATGACTGAGTCCGATAGCGAGAATGGAAGAGCCTGCGCTGCACCTGCCGGCAAACTGGCCGCAACGTGAGGAAATCCCCTGCTCACCGTACCAGCAAGGGATAGCGATAGTGCAATACACATGGATTCTTGTCATTGTCCTGAATCAAACAAAGTTGCAATCGCGTAAAAGTATGCAATGGCAACATCAGTGCTGTCAGGCGGCGTCCCACGCCAGTCTTGCTACTTGCCCGCGCGGTTCCTGCCGGCCATTGTTGTCCAGCCTGAAGACGCTGACCACCTGCGCCAGCGTGGCGGCCTGCTCCTGCATGGCGGCAGCGGCCGCTGCCGATTGTTCCACCAGCGCCGCGTTTTGCTGGGTGACATGGTCCATTTCGCTGATGGCGTGGTTGATTTGTTCGATGCCGGCACTTTGTTCCGCGCTGGCCGCAGTGATCTCTTCCATGATATCGGTAACGCGGCGTACGCTGCCCACCAGTTCATCCATGGTGGCGCCGGCCTGTTGCACCAGCGCGCTGCCGCTGGCGACCGTGCTGGTCGAATCAGCGATCAGGGTCTTGATCTCGCGCGCGGCAGCGGCCGAGCGTTGCGCCAGGCTGCGCACTTCGGTGGCGACCACGGCAAAGCCGCGCCCCTGCTCACCGGCGCGCGCCGCTTCCACCGCCGCGTTCAGCGCCAGGATATTGGTCTGGAAAGCGATGCCGTCGATGACGCCGATAATGTCGGCAATCTTGCTCGACGATGCATCGATCTGCTGCATGGTCTGCACCACCTGGGCGATGACGTCGCCGCCGCGGCGGGCCACGCCGGAGGCCGTGTCGGCCAGCACATGGGCCTGGCGTGCGTTGTCGGCATTCTGACGCACGGTCGAGGTCAGCTCTTCCATGGAGGACGCGGTTTCTTCCAGCGAGCTGGCCTGTTGCTCGGTGCGTGCAGACAGGTCGAGGTTACCGGCCGCCACCTGGGTCGACGCCGTGGCGATGGTTTCGGTGCCGCTGCGCACCGTGCCGACGGTGGCAGCCAGGCTGTCGTTCATGCGCTTGAGCGCCTGCAGCAGTTGTCCCATTTCGTCGTGCGAGCTGATTTCAATAGTGCTGCTCAGGTCGCCTGCGGCTACCGTATTGGCCACCTTGAGCGCGCTGGCCACCGGCCGCGTTACCGATTGCGTAATGATTGCCGCCAGCACACCCGCCAGCACCAGCGCGGCGGCGGCCAGGGCGAACAGCCAGTTGCGGGTGTCGTGGAAAGTCTGGTTGGCGTTGGCGCCATCGGCCTCGGCCAGGCTGTTTTGAAACGCGACCTGGTCTGCCAGCTGCTTTTCATAGACGGCCAGTACCGGGCGCAGTTGGCCGTACAGATAGGTGCGGCGTTCTTCGCGCGTGCCGCTGCGTATCAGTGCAAGCAAGGTATCGCAGCCTTGCGCATAACGGCTGTTGGTCGCCTGCAATTGCGTGAGCATTTCGCGCTCCCTTTCCGACTGCACCACGGTGCGCAGGCGCTCCAGATTGTCGTTGGCCTCTTTGCGCGCCGCCAGCACGATGGCTTGCTGTTTTTGCTGATCCGCGCTGTCGTCGCTGAGCATGCTATTGCGCAAGGCGATGGCCATGCGATTGACGTTGTCGGACAGGGCATTGGCGATGGCAATCTTGGGCATGCTGTCCTTGACGATGCGGTCGGTACCGCCGTTGATTTTGCCCAGCATGCTGATGCCGAGCAGGGAGATGACGATCAGCATGATGGCGATCAGGCCGAAGCCCAATGCCAGGCGTTTGCCGATGTTGAGATGGGAGAGAAACTTCATGGAGAGCTCGCTGTGATGAGGGAATAAGCGGCGAAGCAGGTAAACGCGTACGGCCGAGCGGAACTCCATCCTAGACTTGTTCAGAAAGCATTTCCATATGGAAATGTGAGTAGGTGGAATAGCAACCTTGTTGCTTGCATAAAATTTGGGCAGGCGCTGGCATACGGCGCAAATGAGCGTGTTTCTGCAGGCTTTTCCGCTATATTGGCATGTCCATGGTCGAGACCCGGCGTGATGGCATTGCGCTGATCAGGCATCTCGACGCTATTCCACTTTACTGATCAGGTTCGCATGATTGCTTATCGTAATTTCCGACTCTTGCCCTTGCTGTGGGCGCTGTTGTTTTCCTTCTGCCTGATCGGCAGCCCGGCGCATGCCCAGTCCGATGGCGACGATGCCGCGACCGCCGAGCAGCGCCTCGACACCCTGCGCAAGCAGATCACGTCGATTCAGAAAACGCTCGATGGCGACGAAGACGTGCCCGACGCCTCGCTGTCGCAGATGAAATCGGACGCGCTGGCGGCCAGTGCCGAGGCCGACAAGGTGGCCGCCTCGATTGAGCCCGTGCTGGCCGGCGTGCAGGCGCGCCTGGCCGAACTCGGCACGCCGGCGGCCGGCACCAAGGACGCACCCGATGTGGCAGCGCAGCGCAGCACACTGAACCGCAACAGCAGCGCGCTCGATTCGCAGGTCAAGCTGGCGCGGTTGCTGTCGGTCGAAGCGACCCAGGCTTCCGAGCAGGTCACTTCGGTGCGTCGTGCGCAGTTGCAGGCACGGCTGGGCCAGCGCACTTCCTCGATTCTGGCCGGTGGCTTCTGGAAGCAGCTGCATGCCGAATGGCCGCAGACGGTGCTGCGCCTGCAAAACCTCGGCCAGGAACTGGTTGACGCTGCGCGCAGCACGCCGGTAACGGTATGGGCGGCAATTTTTGCTGGCATCGTGGCGGTGCTGCTGGCCAGCCTGTGGATCTCGCGCCGCCTGCTGCTGCTGACTTCGACGCGCGTGCCGCATGGCCGCCTGCGCCGCTCGCTGCATGCGCTGGCCGTGCTGGTGCTGGCGCTGGCCACGCCGGGCCTGGTGGCCGAACTGCTGGCGTTCGGCCTGCGCTGGAGTGGCGGCCTGTCCGACAAGACCAATCTGTTCCTGAGCAGCCTGGTTGGCGTGATCTGCTTTGCCGGTTTTACTGCAGGCCTGGGCCACGCGCTGCTGTCGCCCAACCGCGCCTCGTGGCGTTTGCTGCCGTTGTCCGATGCACTGGCTACGCGCATGGGGCGTTACCCGACCGTATTTGCGCTGGTGATGGTGCTGGTGTGGGCGGCCGAGCGGGTGTCGGTGGTGATCAATACCGGTTTGTCGACAGCGGTGGCGGTCAACTGCATCGTCGCGCTGGTGCTCAGCATCACGGTGGCCTACGGCTTGCTGCGCGCCGAGCGCTGCTGGCGCCTGGTGCGCGCGGCCGAACCGAACTCGCCGGTAACGCCGCTGTGGCTGCGCTGCGTGGTGGTGCTGCTGTGGCTGGCATTGGCCACCAGCCTGGTCAGCCTGCTGATCGGCTATGTGGCATTCGGCAGTTTCGTCACCAAGCAAATTACCTGGATCGTGGTGGTGCTGTGCGCCACCTATCTGCTGACGGTGCTGGTCGACGATGTGTGCATGCTGCTGGCCTCGACGCCACCGCCGCCGGACGCCGCCAATCCGGTGCTGGCCACGCCCAAGGCGCGCGACCAGGCAGCGGTGCTGCTGTCGGGCCTGGGCCGCGCGCTGATCGTCATGCTGATGCTGATGCTGTTGCTGGCGCCGTTTGGCGAAGGTCCGGCTGAGCTGTTCCAGCGCCTTGGCAAATTGCAGGACGGGCTGGCCATCGGTGAAGTGGCGATCCGCCCTGGCGCGGTGTTCCAGGCTTTGCTGGTGCTGCTGGTCGGCTATATCGGCGTGGGCGTCTTCAAGCGCTGGCTGCAGAACAGCTATCTGCCGACTACCAGCCTGGATTCGGGCATGCAGGTGTCGTTCCTGACCCTGTTTGGCTATATCGGTGGCGTGACGGCCGTGGCGCTGGCGCTGTCGGCTGCCGGCATCGGGCTGGAACGCATTGCATGGGTGGCCTCGGCGCTGTCGGTCGGTATCGGTTTCGGTTTGCAGGCGGTGGTGCAGAACTTTGTGTCGGGCCTGATTTTGCTGGCCGAGCGCCCGGTCAAGGTCGGCGACTGGGTCTCGCTGGGCGGGGTGGAAGGCGATATTCGCCGCATCAACGTGCGCGCTACCGAAATCCAGATGGGCGACCGTTCCACCGTGATCGTGCCGAACTCGGAATTCATTACCAAGACCGTGCGCAACGTCACCCTGGCCAGCCCGCTGGGCCTGGTGCAGGTCAAGCTGCCGTTGCCGCTGGGCACCGATGCCGAGCAGGCGCGCGCGCTGATCCTGCAGACCTTTATCGACAATCACGATGTGCTCGAGACGCCAGCGCCCAATGTGCAGCTCGATTCGATCGACAACGGCAACCTGATGTTTAACGCCACCGGCTTTGCCTCGTCGCCACGGTTGACCGGCGGCATTCGCAGCGCGCTGCTGTTCGAGCTGCTCAAGCGCCTCAAGGAAGCCGATATTTCGATCTCCAAGCCCAGTACCATGGTGCTGAGCCCGATGCCGATGCCGGGCGCTGTCGAGGTGCCGGCGGTGGCGGGGCCGGTGGCTCCGGCCATGACGGCGTCTGCTGCACCTGCACCAACGCCGCCGCTGAGCGGCGCCTGACAGAGCGTGACGTCATAAGTTTCACAGCAAGGAGAATCGATGGCGGTGCCAACAAGCAAGCAGGAGCTGATCGACGCTATCACCAGCAACTATGCGAAACTGGATCAGGCGCTGGCGCAGGTGCCGCCAGCCCTGGCGCGCGAGGCCGTGCTGGAGGGGCAAGTGGCTGGCACGCGCATGAGCGTATGCGATCTGCTTGCCTATCTGGTGGGCTGGAATGAGCTGGTGCTGGATTGGCATGCCCAGCTGCGCGCCGGCAAATCCATCGATGAGATTGCTTTTCCGGCCGAAGGTTTCACGTGGAACGCTCTGGGCAAACTGGCGCAGCAGTTCTATGCTGACCATGCCGCCACAGGCTTTGATGCCTTGCGCGAGCGCCTGGCGCGCGCCAAGGATGGGCTTCTGGCGCTGGTCAACGAGCATGACGATGCCGAACTGTATGGCACGAACTGGTATCGGCAGTACACCATGGGCCGCATGATCCAGTTCAATACGTCGTCGCCCTATGCCAACGCCTGCAAGCGATTGCGCGCGTGGCAGCGCACTTTGACGTAGCCTGCACGATTGCATCAGTACGGATTGGCGGTTTTCAGGCACGATAGCATTTTTCAATGCAACCATTTATGGGACATCACATGCTTGCACTGGCTCTTGCCCAGCTTGATTTCACCGTCGGCGATATCGACGGCAATGCCCGCGCCATGCAGGCGCAAATGCAGCGCGCCAGCGAACAGGGCGCGCAACTGCTGGTCTTTTCCGAACTGTCGCTATGTGCCTATTATCCTGGCGACCTGTTTGAAGACAGCGAATTTTTGCAGCAGCTCGAACGCGGCCTGGAAGACATGCTGCAGGCGTCCACCCGCTGGCCGCAGCTGGTGACCGTACTGGGCACGGCGCGCCGCAATCGCGGCCCGGGCAAGCCACTCCACAACAGCCTGCTGGCAATTTGCAATGGCCAGATCGTGGCCGAATACTACAAGCAGCTGCTGCCCACCTACGGCATCTTTGACGAAGGCCGGCATTTTGAACCGGGCCCGGCTGGCGCCTGCACGCTGCAGGTGGGCGAGCACAAGGTCGGCTTCATGATTTGCGAAGACGGCTGGAATGACGATGGCCGCGATTACGCCATCAACCCGTTCGATGCGCTCGGTGCGGCGCGGCCCGACCTGATCGTCAGCATCAACGCCAGCCCGTCAGATATCGGCAAGCGCGCGCGGCGCCATGCCGTGTTTGGCGCCGCCTGCGCGCGCCAGCAGCTGCCGCTGCTGTTCGTCAACCAGATCGGCGGTCATGACCAGCTGGTGTTCGACGGCGCCTCGTTTGCCATGTCGTCCAGCGGCCAGCTGCAGTTCGAGGCGGAGCGCTTTACCGAAGACGTGCAACTGCTGCATTTCAACCAAGGCCAGTTCGTGCAGATCGATGGCGCGCCGTTTCCCGTGCCCGAGCCACAGGGTATCGCGGCCGTCGAATTTGCGCGCCGCCAGATCGTGCTGGGCCTGCGCGACTATGCGCGCCGCTGCGGCTTTGCCAAGGTCGTGGTGGGCTGCTCGGGCGGCATCGATTCGGCGCTGACCCTGGCGCTGGCGGTCGAAGCGCTGGGAGCGGCCAATGTGGTGGCCATCACCATGCCGTCGGTGTTTTCCAGTGCTGGCTCGGTGACCGACTCGATGGCCTTGTGCAACAACTTGGGCATCGTGCTCCATACCCATCCGATTCGCGACATCGTGGCGCAGTATGAAACCGGCTATGCGCACGCATTTGACGGCGTGCTGCAAGGCCTGCCGCTGGAAAACCTGCAGGCGCGCGTGCGCGGCACCATTCTGATGGAGTATTCGAACGCCTTTGGCGCCCTGCTGCTCACGACCGGCAACAAGAGTGAAATCTCGGTCGGTTACTGCACGCTGTATGGCGACACCAATGGCGGCCTGGGCCTGATCGGCGACCTGTACAAGACTGAGGTATTTGCGCTGTCGCGCCATCTGAACGACAGTGCCGGGCGCGAGATCATTCCGGTGGCCGTGCTGGAAAAGCCGCCGTCGGCCGAACTGGCGCCAGGCCAGCGCGATACCGACAGCCTGCCGCCCTACCCCGTGCTCGATGAAATCCTCAAATGGCATATCGAAGGCGTGCGCCTGCCGGCCGAGGAAAGCGCGCAGGCGCAGGCTTTCGTGGCCAGGCTGCGCGAGACCGATGACGGTTGCCGCCTGATCACGCGTATCCTGGGCATGGTGGCGCGCAATGAATACAAGCGGCGCCAGGCCGCACCGATTATCCGCGTGCGCGCACGCGCTTTTGGCAGTGGCCGGCAATTGCCGATCGCCGCCCGTTACCCGACCGGAGCTTGTGCATGAAAGCAGCGTTTCAACATGATGTGGCGATCCTGATCGGACGCTTCCAGCCGTTTCACAATGGCCATGCCGGCCTGCTGCAGGCGGCGCTGGCCGCCGGCGCGCAGGTGGTGGTAGTGCTCGGCTCGGCGTTCCATGCGCGCAGTCCGAAAAACCCGTTCACGTGGCAGGAGCGCGCCGCCATGATCGCGGCCACGCTGCCCGAAGCGCAGCGCGAGCGCGTGCATTACGTGCCGGTGCGCGATTACTATGACGATGGCCTGTGGGCCGACGCCGTACGTGCCGCCGTGGCTGGCGCCGTGCCGCGCGCGCAGCGCCATGCGCTGGTGGCCTGCTTCAAGGACGCCACCAGCTACTATCTGCATCACTTCCCGCAGTGGCAGCTGCTGAACCAGCAGATCGACGATGCCGCGCCCATCGGCGCGACCGCCATACGCAATGTGCTGTTTGAAGCCGAACAGATCGATGTATCGCTCAGTGCGGTGGCGCAGCTGCTGCCGCTGGCGGTCAGCCAGTATCTGAAGGCCTGGACGCTGCTGCCGTGGTATGGGCCGCTGGTGCAGGAACACCGCGCCATCGAAGCGTACAAGGCGCGCTGGCGCGCGGCGCCCTATGCACCGATTTTCTGCACCGTCGACGCGCTGGTGCAGACCGGCGGCCATGTGCTGCTGGTGCGCCGTGGCGGCTATCCGGGCAAAGGGCTATGGGCGCTGCCGGGCGGCTTTCTGGAGCCGCGCGAACGGTTGCTGCAGGGTGCCATCCGCGAACTGGCTGAAGAAACGCAGCTGGGCGTGCTGGCACCCACACTGGCCGAGGCGCTGGTGGGCGTGGCCGTGTTCGACCATCCCGACCGCAGCCAGCGCGGACGCACCATTACGCACGCCCATCATTTCGATCTGAAAACCAGCCAGCTGCCGGAAGTGGCAGCGGCCGATGATGCGGCGCTGGCGCAGTGGTTGCCGCTGGCCGCATTGGCGGGGATGGAAGAGCAGTTCTTCGAGGATCATTTTCATATCCTCAATCACTTCCTGAAACTGACGCAGGAACAACGCTGACGCCAGGCGGCGCCAGCGTCACAGCGTCAGTATAAAGGCTTACGAGGTCAGGCGATCCCAGCCGTGACGTACGGCAGCCTTGAAGTTTTCCCAGGTTGACTGTGGATACGTATGTTCCCAGTTGCTGCGCAGGTCAGGTTCCACCTCATCCCATGGTCGGCCGCGATAGGTGTCGCTGTCGGCCATCGAGCGGCCATAGCGGTAGGCCGGATCGTAGTCTTCATAGCGCGCGCCGGTCGACAGATAGGTACGGTCCCAGTGGCTGCGATAGTACTGGTCGTCGTCCGAAGCGAGGTTCTGCAGGCTGTCGGTACGCGGATAGCTGCGCACATTGCGGGCAATGCTGGCCGAGCGGCCGGTATCGCCTACGCCGGCAAAGCCGCCAGGGATGGCTTCTTCGGTGGCGAACTGCTGCGAGGCCGTCGACAGATCCTGCGAGCTGCCGCCGAGGTTGCCAGCGAGGTTGCCGGTAGCGCCGCCGATGCCCAGTTCACCGCCCATGCCCGTTGGCGGGGTCATTGCCTGCAGGCTGGCGCCGCTCAGGTTGCCGACACTGGCCACGCCGCTTTGATTGGTGGCGGTGGTGAAGTTACCGTCATCGCGGCTCCAGCCGCCGGCACGCCACTGTTCGCTGTGCTCTTCGATATTGAGAGGACCGAAGTCTTCCACGATATCGCTGGCGCGGTCGATTTCCGCATCGCTGGCGCCTTCGAGCGTCAGCACCACGTGGCCGCGCGAAACGGCTTCGGCGTACACATAGCGGTCATCGTGGCTGCCGAACAGGTCGGCAAAGAAATGCTTGATACTGGCGACAAAGCCTTCATCATCGCGCGCCGCCTCGGCCGCGCTGATGGTGCCGGTCGGGGTGGCCGGCCGGCCGCTGTAGTCGCTGGCGGTATCGTTAAGACGGATACGCTCGCTGCCAAAGCCTGCAGTGATGAGTTTTTGCCGCGCCTGTTCGGCCACGTCGCGGCGGTCGAATACTGCTGCCAAAGTCTGTGTCATGATGGTCTCCGGTCAAAGGGGTGATTGAGGTAAAACATCAGTCGCTTCACACCACAGCCCGGCCGTCTGCGTGCTGCTGCAGGCCAGCGATAAGCTGTGGACATGGCAATAGTCTAGGACGAGAAACGCATGAGCGCCGTTCGTTTGCCCTGAGAAATTGTTTCTGTATTTTCGGCTTTTTCAGCTGCTTTTAACGTGAAACATCACACAGACGCATCGAAAAAATCGCGCAAGAAATTAATAAAAATCCGCACTTTTTCCGGCGCATGCAAGTTGGGTGGATATAGCTCAGCGCGGTCCTCTTTGTCCGTCAGAGAGTCACTCAGTAAGGCATTTTCCTACATCACAAGACGGCAGCCGCCTATCTCGCTGGCGGTGACAAGCTCCTAATATCGATATTCGACATCATCATCGACGGAGCACAGCATGCAAAAGCAGATCACTGATACCGAACCGCATATTCCCGAGCATCCTACCGAGCAGGGCCGCAATACGCGGATCGACAAGACCGATGCCGACAAGGCTGCCGGCGACCCGTACGCCAACCAGGGCGGTGGCAAGCTGGCCAGCGGCAATGTCAACAGCGGCCACTGGGCCAACGACGTCATCACGCCGCAGGGGGGGCCCGATCCGGTGGAGCAGGAAAACATGCACACGCTGGGCCAGCCGGACAGCCATGCCAACGTCAAGGGCTCGGGCAACCAGCCGCAAAGCGAAGCGGGCAAGCTGGCCGATGACCGGCCCGGGCGCAATGAATCGAAAGATATCCATCGCTCGATCAACCAGCACGAGTAGCAATGCCAAAAGGCGCCGGCCGCTACGGCACTGTCCTCACTACCTTTTCAGCTCAGACTTTTCAGCTCAAATCGTGCAGGTCTTTTTGCAGCGGCGCCGTCAGCGCAAACTGGCTGAAGGTCACGGCCAGCCCGGCCCGCTCGGGCGTGCAGCTCATGGGGCCGACCAGGTAGTTTTCCGCTTGCGGAAATGGCGCCAGGCGCAGCAGCGGCCAGTGCCGGCCGTCGACCGAATACTGGACGCGAATGACGCCTGCCGCCACCGTCACGCGCAGCCAGAAACCATCGGGCATCGGTGGCGCCGTGCTGACGGCCCAGTCGGACTGGCCGACCGTCAGCACCGTGCTCAGCAAATACTGGCCATCGGAAAACTCGACACCGCATTTGAGCCAGTTCTGCTCGTCGATGCGCACCATCAGGCCGGCCTGGTCGTACAGCGCTGAAAACTCGGCTGCCACATGCAGCTGGGCGGTGAAGTCACCAGCGCTGTGAAAGGCGAAAAAATGGCCGTTATCGCGGATAAAGCCATACGCCGTCTTGCGCCAGAAGTCGGTGCCGGCGTCGGTCACCATGCGCAGTTGCGTCTCACCGATGACATGGTCTTGCGGTGGATTGAGCCAGCTGCCTTGTGCGAACATTGCGCGCCTTTCAACATGGGTGGCTGGCCAGTGTGCACCGAACCGGCCTGCCTGTACAGTCAGCGCGAAAACACTAGATGGCATGGCCCCAGCCCAGCGCCTTGTACAGGGTGATGGCGTTTACATAGGACGCTGTTTCAGCCTGTAGTGCAGCGTGCCGTATCTCGAGCAGCGCGCGCTGGTTTTCCAGCACAGCCTGGTAGCTGCCGGCGCCGCGCTGGTAGCGCGTGCGGGCGATATCGAGCGCGGCGCTGCCATGCTGCGCCGACTGCATCAGCACCGCCAGCCGGCGCTGGTTTTCCACCAGTTGCGTGACAGCGTTTTCCACCTCCTCGCGGGCCAGCAGGATCGCCTGTTCGTAGCCGGCCAGCGCGCCCTGCGCCAGCGCGACGCTGCCGCGCACACGCGCCCTGGCGCTGCCGAGCCGGAAGGCCGGATGGCTGATACCGGGCGCCAGCTCGAATGCGCGTGCTCCGCCATCGAACACGCTGCTGCCGCGCAGCGCAAAAAAGCCCACGAAGCCGCCCAGGCTCAGGCGTGGATACAGCTCAGCCCTGGCCGCACCCACTTCCTCCCCGGAGGCTGCCAGCAGGCGTTCGGCGCGCACCACGTCGGGCCGCTGCAGGATCAGCTGGCCGACATCGCCCAGCGGCAGACGTCCGGCCAGCGGCGCCGGTTGCGGCGCCAGGCTGGCCAGCGCCATGGTGCCAGGCGGCTGCGCGCACAGCACGTCGAGCCGGTAGCGGGCCTGCGCCAGCGCCGCCTGCAGCGGGGGCAGCGCTGCTTCGCTGCGCGCCAGGTTGGCCTGGACGTTGTGGCGTTCCTCGGGCAGGCCGCTGCCGGAGCGCAGGCGCGCGTCGACCAGCGCCAGCGTGGCGCGCCAGCTGTCGATGTCCGCCTGCGTCAGTGCCAGCGCCTGCTGCGTGCCCAGAGCCTCGAAGTAGGTGCGCGCACAACCTCGGCGGCGATCGTCAGCTGCAGCTGGTGCAGGTCCGCCTGCACCGCCACACTGCGTGCGGCTGCCGCGCGGCTCAGGTGGGCCAGGCGGCCGAACAGATCGAGCTCCCACTGCGCATCGAAACCGATGCGGCTGCTGGTGCTGGCGCTGCGCGTGGCCGGCGTATCCTGTTGCAGTGTGCGCTGCCAGCCGGCCTGCCCGGTCACGCCAGGCAACTGGTCGAGCTGCCGCTCGTCAAGCACCGCGCGCGCCGCCTGCAAACTGGCCTGGGCCTGGGCGATGTCGAGATTGTGCGCCAGCGCGCTGTGGATCAGCTGCGCCAGGCGCGCATCGTCGAAAAATTCCCACCACGGGGCCTGGCTAGCCGCAGCGGGGCTGGTGGCAAATGCGCTTTGCTGGGCGCTGGCCAGGGTAATGGCCGGTACTTGCGGCGTGACGTGCGCCGGCGTGATGCTGCAGCCGGCCAGCAGCGCCGCGGCCAGGATGGACAAGGGTTTGTGCATGGGAGTCCTTTACGGAGTATCGGCCAGCGCCTGCGACAGGTCGCGTGCGCGTGGCGTGGCATGGTCGCCGGCGTGGCGGCGCGCCAGCAGGGTGTAGATGGTGGGCAGCACGAACAGCGTGAACAAGGTGCCGACCAGCATGCCCGAGACGATTACCACGCCCAGCCCGAAGCGGCTGTTGGCGCCGGCGCCCGAGGCAAACAGCAGCGGCACCAGGCCCACCACCATGGCGGCCGTGGTCATCAGGATGGGGCGCAGACGGATCTGTGCGGCCTTGCGGATGGCGTCAAGCCGGGCCAGTCCCTCATGCACCTGCAGTTCGTTGGCGAACTCCACCATCAGGATGCCGTGTTTGCTGATCAGGCCGATCAGGGTTACCAGGCCGATCTGCGTGTAGATATTGATGGTGGCAAAGCCGAGTGCCAGCGGAATGAGCGCGCCGCAGATCGACAGTGGTACCGTGATGAGGATGATCAGGGGATCGCTCAGGCTTTCGTACTGCGCTGCCAGCACCAGGTAGATCACCACCACCGCTGCCAGGAAGGCCAGTAGCAGCGCGTTGCCTTCGCTGGCAAACTGGCGCGCATCCGATTGCCAGTCGATGCTGTAGCCGGGTGGCAGCGTCGCAGCCGCGCCTTCCAGGAACGCCACCGCGTCGCCCAGCGTGACGCCTGGCGCCGGCACGCCCTGGAAGGTGGCGGCGTTCTGCTGGTTGAACTGGGTCAGCATGTTCGGCTCGATCTGTTCGTGCAGCGAGACCACGGCCGACAGCGGCAGCAGGCTGGCGTCGCTGGTGCGCACATACTGCTGCGTCAGCGCCTGCGCCGTCAGCCTTTGCTCGCGCGGGCTTTGCGCGATCACGTCGTAGGCGCGGCCATCGAGGGCAAAGCGGTTCAGGTAGTTCTCGCCCACCAGGACTGCCAGCGACTCGCCGATATCCTGCATGCCGATGCCCAGGCTGTTGGCCTTCGAGCGGTCGACCTGCACCTTGACCACCGGGTTGTTGTAATCGAGGTCGCTGTCGACGACGGCAAACAGGCCGCTGTCGCGCGCGCGCTGCTTGATCTCTTCCATGCTGCGGTACACGCTGGCATGGTCGTGCGCGCTGCGCAGCACCATCTGGACCGGCAGGCCGCCGCTCGAGCCTGGCAGCGGCGCCAGCTGGAAGGCAAAGATGCTGGTGCCTTCGACATCGCCTGCCGCCTGCTGCAGCTCGGCCTGGATCACCGCGGCGTTGCGCTGGCGCTCGCCCCAGGGCGTCAGGTTGATGCCGCCGACGCTGGAGTTGTCGCTGCCGTTGATGATCCAGCGCGAAGCCGTTTCGGGCACGCGCTGGTACAGCGCATCGAGCTTGTAGGAAAACCGTTCGACATAGTCCAGGCTGGCCTGCTGCGGCGCCTTGATGGCTGTCAGCACGCTGGCCTGGTCTTCGGGCGGCGCCAGTTCGCGCTGCGGCAGCAGATACAGCCATGGCAGGCTGGCCATCACCAGCACGGCAAAGCCGGTGCCGATGGCGCGGTGGCGCAGCGACAGGTCGAGCAGGCGCGTATAGCGGGCCGCCAGTGCACCGAAGAAATGTTCGGCTGCACGCGCCATGCGCCCTTCGCCCTGCTTCGGTTGCAGCAGGAAGGAACTCATCACCGGCGAGAGCGTGAGCGCCACCACGCCCGAGACCACCACGGCGCCAGCCAGTGTCAGTGCAAACTCCTTGAACAGCGCACCGGTCAGGCCGCCCATCATGCCGATCGGCGCATAGACGGCAGCGAGCGTCATGGTCATGGCAATGACGGGGCCGGCCACTTCGCGCGCGCCAACCAGCGCAGCTGCGACCGGCGACTTGCCCTGCTCGATATGGCGATGCACGTTTTCCACCACCACGATGGCGTCATCGACCACCAGGCCGACCGCCAGCACCATGGCCAGCAGGGTCAGCAGGTTGATGCTGAAGCCGAAAGCCAGCATCAGCGCCGCTGCGCCCAGCATCGACAGCGGGATGGTCACCACCGGGATCAGCACCGAACGCAGCGATCCCATGCACAGGTAAATCACCAGCACCACGATCACCAGCGCTTCAAGCAGGGTCTTTGCCACTTCGTCGATCGACGCCTCGATAAAGCGCGCCGTCTCGAACGCCAGCTCGACTCTGACACCTGGCGGCAGGGTTTTTGCGATCTCGGGCAGCAGCCGCCTGATGCCGTCGACGATTACCAGCGGATTGCCGCCGGGCGTGGGCAGCAGGCCCAGGTACACGGCCGGTACGCCGTCCATGATGCCGCTGCTTTCCTGCGCGGCGGCGCCCAGCTCCACCGTGCCGACGTCTTTCAGCCGTACCAGTTCGCCAGCGTGCTGGCCGGCTGTGCCGGCGCGGCTGATGACCATCTCGCGAAACTGCGCCACGCTGGTCAGGTCGGTATTGACGCTGAGGTTGGAGACGACGAACTGGCCTTTGACCTTGCCTGGCGCCGCCTGGTAGTTGTTGCGCCGTACGCTGTCAGCCACGTCGGCAGCGGTCAGGCCGCGTGCAGCAAGCCTGGCCGGATCGATCCACAGGCGCATCGCCAGTTGCTGGCCGCCATATTGCTCGACCTTGGCCACGCCGTCGATGGTGGCAAACATGGGCTGCACCACGCGCGCCAGGTAGTCGGTCATCGCTGGCGCCGAGACGCTGTCGCTGGCAAAGCCGACATAAGCGACCGCTGTCGACTCGCCGGCCGAGCGCTCGATGACCGGGTCGAAGGCGCCCTGGGGCAGCTTGTAGCGCACCTGGCTGACCTTGGCCATCACTTCCGTCAGCGCCTGCGTGGAATCGCGGTTGAGCGCCATCCTGACGGTGACCAGGCTGCGGCCCTGTACCGAGGACGAGCTCAGGTAATCGATGCCCTCCACCGAAGACACAGCCTGGGCGATCGGCTGCGTGACAAAGCCCTGCATCAGGTCGGCCGAGGCGCCCGGATAGGACGTGGTGACGGTAATGGTCGACGATTCAAGCTGCGGGTACTGGCGGATCGGCAGCTGCTTGATGGCCAGCAGTCCGAGCATCAGGATCAGGGTGCTGAGCACCAGCGCCAGCACCGGGCGGCGCACGAACAGGTCGGTCAGCTTCATGGCCAGCGCTCCTGGCTCAGGGTATCCGGTACGGCTTGCAGCGCCATGCCATCGGCCAGCTTCAGCTGGCCCGACACTACTACGCGCTGGCCCGCCGTGAGTCCTTTGACGATGGCCACGCGGCCGTCGAGCCGTTCTCCCAGTTCGACCGCCACGCGCCTGGCGGTCAGGCCCGGGCCGGTCTGTTGCGCCACGAATACCGTATCGCCATAAGCGCTGTAGGTGATGGCCGTTTCCGGTACCGTCAGTTGCTGGCCCGGCGGACGCGCCACCTTCACGCTGGCATACATGCCCGGCATCAGGCGTGCCTGCTGCGCTTTTTGCATGCGCAGCGTTGCCTGCACTTGCACCATGCGTGAACGCGCCACCAGCGGATCGATGGCATTGATGCTCGCTTCGAATACCTGGCCCGGGAAGGCGTCGACCTGGACCTGCACCGCCTGGCCTGGCACCAGGCTGGCGCTGCTGTGTTCATCGAGCGCGAAGTTCACCAGCAGCGCACTGGTGTCGATCAGGCTGGCCACCGCGTCGGCGGTCTGCAGGTATTGACCGGCATGCACGCGGCGGATGCCCAGCTGTCCGGCAAATGGTGCACGGATGGCTTTTTGCGCAATCTGTGCTTCGGTCTGGCGTACTTCGGCCAGCGCGGCATCGCGTTGCGCCACGGCGCTGTCGAGTTGTTCGCGCGTGGCCGCATTGTCGGCCACCAGTTGCACGGTGCGCGCATGGCGGCTTTGGGCGTTGTTCAGCTGGGCGCGCAGGCGCAGCAGGCTGGCCTGTTCAGGCGCGTCGTTGAGCTGCACCAGGAGCGCACCGGCAGCGACCTGCTGGCCTGAAGAAAAGGCGATGCGCGTCACGCGACCCGGTGCTTCGGCAGCGACCTGAACCTGGCGCGCCGCCTCCAGCTCGCCCACGGCACTGAAGTAGCGTTGCTGCTCGCCTTGCAGCACGGGCGCCAGTGCCACCTTGGTTGCCGGTGCAGGCGATGGGGAAGCGGCAGCTTTTGACTGGGCGCGCGTGGCCAGCACTGCACCGGTAACGGCGAGCGCCATGGCCAGCGCACAGGCGCCGGCAATTTTGCGATTCATGAGGAACTCCTTGAGTACGAGAGGCTAGGCAGCCCAGCGGAGGTTGAACAGGAAAAACAGCGCCATGCACCACAACAGCATGGCCAGGTGTGTACCTTGCAGCCCTTCCTGCGCGATCCAGTAGGCGAACCACAAGCCGCCCAGATGCATCAGCAGCAGGAAGGCGGCCATCGCGCACAAGCCCAGGTTCAGCCACGATTGCGCCTGCGCCGCACTGCCGCCGAGCAGCATGACAGCGCCAGTCCAGGCACAGGCCGCGCTGGCTGCCTGCAAGGCCAGCACCAGCAGCAGTGCCAGCCGGTGCACGGCAAGGGACGTGATCGCGCGGCGCAGCAGCGGCGTCGTGGTGGTCGGATCCTGGCGCAAAGAATCCATGCGCATGGTATTGCCGATCGCCCAGACCGAGCCGTGAAAACCCTGGAGATTGTTGAGGGTGGCCAGGCTCAGCCAGACGGCCAGTCCGATTGCCAGAATCAGTTGAAACAGCCAGATGGTATGCGGTAGCGGCATGATGATTCCTGTCAAAGACTTTGCGTACAGGCAGGCACGAAAACCTCGACAGCATCGGGAGATCGGCCTATTATGCAAGCAAATAGTTGTATAACGTGGCCATCATAGTTGAGTAAAATGAATTACACAAGTAAACGTTTGGATAATCAAGATGCACCGCATACCAACGAGCGCATCCTCTACTTCATCAAGACCAAAGGGCCTGTATCGACTGCGACGCTGGCCAGGACGCTGGCAATGACGAGCGAGGCGGCGCGCCAGCAGGTACAGAAGCTGGTCACGGCCGGCCTGATCGAAGGAAGGCAGGAAGCGCAGGCAGGTGCCGGCCGGCCGCGCCAGAACTGGGTGCTGACGGCGGCGGGCCATGCGCGCTTTCCCGACACGCATGCGCAGCTGACCGTCAAGCTGATCGGTTCGGTGCGCGAGCTGTTTGGCGAGGCAGGACTGGACAAGCTGATCGGCCAGCGCGAACAGGAAAGCCGGGCCGCTTATGCGCTGGCCTGTAATGCACCCGATTTACCCACGCGCCTGGCACAGCTGGCTTGCGTGCGCGATGAAGAAGGCTATATGGCCAGGGTCGAGGCCGACGGCGCAGACTGGCTGCTGATCGAAGACCATTGCCCGATCTGCGCGGCAGCGCGCACCTGCCAGGGATTTTGCCGCTCCGAATTGCAGCTGTTCCAGGAAGTGGTCGGCCCAGCCGCACGCATCGTGCGCGAGCAGCATGTGCTGAGCAATGCCATGCGCTGTGTCTACCGGATTTCGCCACTGTCCTGAGGCGCAGGAAACAATGGCCGGGTCGCCAGCGCCACCAGGCCGGCCGCAGCCCATACCCACCACCAGACGCCCACATCGAGCAATTGGGCAATCAGTACCGGCGTGCAGAAGAAGCCGATAAACACCGCCGTATTGGCCATGCCCAGCGCCGTACCGGCACTGCTGCTGCCGGCCTGCACTGCCAGTTCCGTATAGGCCACGCCATGCCAGGCCGACACGCCGATGCCGGCCAGCACCACGGCACTCATCAGCAGCCAGTCCGGCGCGCCGCAGAAGGTCACGATGGCCAGCAGCAAAAACAGCGCCAGCGCAATCAGCGTCGAGGCGCGCAGATAGGCCGGGCGGTTGGCATGGCGGTCGGTGTATCTGCCGCTCCAGATGCGCGTGATCATCGCGCCGGCCTGCAGCGCCACCATCACGCCAGTAATGCTGGCCAGTCCCAGGTGGCCATGGTCATGCAGAAACACGGTAGCGTAGGTGAGGATGGCAAACTGCGGCACGCACAACAGGCCGATGGCCGCCACGATGCGCCATAGCCGGCGATTGGCAAACGGCGAAGCAGCCTGAGTGGTATCTGGCCCCGTGGACGCGTTTTGCGGGGCCGTGGCGGCCTCGCCGGCAGAAACAGGCTCATGCATCCAGCGCCAGGTGAAAAACGCCGACAGCGCGCAGCAGGCGGCCAGTGCGCCGAATACGGCGCCAAAGCCCAGGCGCGATGCCAGCGGCGGCAGCAGCAGCGCCCCGATGGCGCCGCCCAGCGGCACGGCGGTCTGGCGGATGCTCATGGCAAAGCCGCGTTCGCCGGCGCCAAACCAGCGCATCACGGCGCGTCCGCTGGCGCCATTGACGCTGCCGATCAGCAGGCCGGTCAGCGTCAGCCCGCTTGCCAGCATGGGCAAGGAAGGGATGCTGCCCCCTGGCGTCAGCCACAGCATCATGGCCAGCAGCGCCAGCATGCTGCTAAGCAGCCCCGTCAGCAACACGGGCCGATCGCCAAAGCGGTCGGTCGCCATGCCCCAAGGTAGCTCGGAACAGGCGATGCCCAGCCCCATCGCGCCCAGCGCCACGCCCAGCTGCGTGCTGCCCAGGTGATAACTGCTGCGCAGCCAGATGGCGGTAGTGGGCAGGCCATTGGCTGCGGCGGAAAAACTGACATTGGCGGCCACGCCGACGCCCAGCACTTTCCAGCGGTGGCTGGAAGGCAAGACGGCAACAGTGGCGGACGTGGCGGAACAGGATGCAGGCATGATGGAGACCGTAGCGTGATTGACCCCGCCAGTGTTGCGCAGTATGATGATGTTGAATATCAGAAAATTTTGCAGCCATCGTTCGATAAAAGCGGACGTTTATTCCCATGACACCATTGCATTTCGATCTGGCCTTTTTGCGCAGCTTTGTTGCCGGCGTCGAGCTGGGCAGTTTCGCGCGCGCGGCCGACAGGCTGGGCCGCTCCACGTCGGCCGTCAGTGCGCAGCTGAAAAAGCTCGAGGAACAGGCCGGCCAGAGCCTGTTTCGCAAGGAAGGCCGCGGTTTGGCGCTCACGCAGGCGGGCGAAGTGCTGCTCGCTTACGCGCGTCGCCTGCTCGAACTCAATGACGAGGCCGCACTGGCCTTGCGCGGCCCGGCGCTCGAAGGCTGGGTCAGACTGGGTTTGCAGGAGGACTTTGGCGAAGCGCTGCTGCCGCAGGTGCTGGGACGTTACAGCCGCGCCCATCCGAAGGTGCGCATTGAAGCGCATGTGTCGCGCAATACGGCCTTGCTGCAGCATCTTGCGTCAAGCCAGCTCGACCTGGCGCTGCTGTGGGGCTGCCCTGCCCTGCCGGCGCCGGGCTGGCCGGCGGCCCAGCGGCAGGTGATTGCCAGCGTGCCGATGCGCTGGATCGCCTCGCCACAGCTGGCCTGGCAGCCAGGCTCAGGCGAGCCGCTGCCGCTGATTGCCTTCGACCGCGAATGCCTGTTCCAGCGCAGTGCCACCGAGGCGCTCGAGCGTGAAGGCATCGCCTGGCGCACGGCTTTTACCAGTCCCAGCCTGGCAGGACTGTGGGCGGCAGCCGCTGCCGGTCTGGGCATCACGGTGCGCACAGGCCATGGCCTGCCGTCCGGCGTGCATGCGCTGGCCGCAGGCGAGGCCGGCTTGCCGCCCTTGCCGTCGCTGTCGCTCGAATTGCTGCGTGCAGTGCCCACGGCGTCGCCGCCGGTTGAACGCCTGGCCGAACTGATTATCGACGCCTTGCATCATCAGGATCAGGACGGGCCGGCCGCATGCTGAACCGGCTTGAAATGCTGCGTATCTTTTGCGCCGCTGCCGAACTGGGCAGCTTCAAGGAGGCGGCCATCCGGCTGGCCATTTCACCGCAGGCCGTCACGCGCGCGGTGCAGGAGCTTGAACGCCTGCAGGGAGAAGTGCTGTTTCACCGCAATACACGCCAGGTGCAACTAAGCGCCTATGGCGCCCAGCTGGCCATGCGCGCGCAGCTGGCGGTGCAGCAGGTAGACCAGTTGTTCGAGCATGGCGACGCCGGCAGCGGCGAGGAGCCGGGCGGGCTGGTGCGCGTGGCGGCGCCCACGGCGCTGGCGCATGCAATCGTCATGCCGGCGCTGACCGCCCTGGCGCAGCGTTATCCGAAGATCGATTTCGATGTGCGCCTTGGCGATGAGCTGGTGGACGTGGTCAGCGAAAAAATCGATATCGGCGTGCGCATAGGCATCTTGCGCGATAACCGCTTCGTGGTGCGTCGCGTGGCGAAAATGCATCTGCAGGTGGTGGGCACGCCCGATTGCATCGCGCGCCATGGTGCGCCGCAGGCGATTGCCGACCTCGACCGTTTACCGACCACCGCCATGCATGATCGCAGCACGGGGCGCGCCTGGCCCTGGCTGTTTGGTGATGGGCAGGAAGTCTACCCGCGTGGCAACCGTTTTATCTGCAATGATGCGCAAGCCGAGCTGTCGGCCGTGCTGGCCGGCCTGGCTTTTGGCCAGCTGTCGAGTTATCTGGTCGATCAGCATCTGGCGACCGGGCGCCTGGTGGCGCTGCTGCACGAGCATGATCCGGTGCCATGGGATATCTACATTTACCGGCCGCAGCGCGGCCCGCTGGCGCCCCGGCTGCGGCTGGTATTCGATGCGCTCGCTGCGGCGCTGGCGCAAGCCTGATCAGGCTTGTACGCTACCAGTACTTGTACCGGCGTCAATGGAAAATCGCTGGCCTGATACTGTTAAACCTACTGCTGAACCTGCCGTCAGCCTCCTTCACTTGCCAGTGGTGCCAAGTGGCGCATGGCATGCAGCCGGTATAGCCAGGCGTCGCCGCAAAAGGCAGGCGAGGAGCGGCAATAGTATTGCAGCGTGGTAGCGCTGCAGCGGTAACGTGGCGACGCTTCCTGCCCCAGGTCGCGCTCGAGCAGTTGCATGCTCCACAGCAGTTCGAGCAGCAGCGCCGTATGCGGCGCATGCAGTGACAATTGCGCCGCCAGTTCGGCCGCGCTGTGCGCGTCGGCAAGCGCGTCGAACAGACCCAGCTCCAGTGCTGCCGCAATCGCATCGGCCTGTACTGGCGCATAAGCCAGGTCCCAGTACGGTTGCAGTGCGTGTTGTTGGGTAAATGAGGAAATCGACATGGTGGGCTCCGCTTGGCGTTGAACAGTCAGCCCATTGTATGCAACAATGAGAATAATTATCATTTGCATTTGTATGCGCGGCGGCGATTTTCATATGCACGCCGTTGCGCCTGGGAGATTCGATGTTCATGCTACCTGCCGCATCCGGCTGGACGCCACGCCAGCTCGATGGCTTGCCCGACAACTGCCATTTCCGGCAGCGCCAGATCGACCATGGCCTGGTGCTGGCGCATTCCGATTATCACCTGCCACGGCCAGTGGTACAGCAGGCCACGCGCAGCGATGAAGGTGCTGCACTGATCATTACCATCGGTCTGCAAGGCGCTTCCGGCTATGACATGAACGACGGCACGCGGCTGCGTTTTGAAGCTGGCCATACGACCGTGTCGGTCTTGCGCCATGGCAGCGGCGAGCGGCGTCTGGACGGTGGCAAGCATATTGAGCAATTACGGGTGTGGGTAGGCGAAGCCATGCTGGCGCGCTACGCCCCCGCACTGGCGGCGCGCCTGCCGCCCGAGGGCGTGACACCGCTGATGCATGCAGCCACCACGCCGGCGGTGGCGGCCCAGGCGGCAGCACTGCTGCGCGCCAGCGATCCGCTGGCCGTGCATATCGGCGCGCTCAGCGTGCTGGGCGAGCAGCTGCGACTGCTGCCCTTGCCTCAAGAGGAGGCAAAGCCGGCGCGCGCGAGCGCGGTGCAGATTGCCGCCATCGAGCGCGCGCATGGCTTGATGCAGGACCAGCTGGCGCAGGAACTGACGCTTGAGTATCTATGCCTGCAAGTGGGCCTGAGCCTGTTCAAGTTCAAGCAGCTGTGGCGCTACCGCTATCACGACAGCCCCTGGCGCACGCTGCTGGCGCTACGCATGCAGCGCGCGCATGCACTGCTTGAATCGGGCTGCCAGGTGGCGCAGGCCGGCTGGCAGGTCGGTTATCGCCATCCGCCCAATTTCAGCGCTGCTTTCGTGCGCTATTTCGGCTATGCGCCCAAGAGCGTCGGGCGCCATGCGTAACAGAACGTAAAAAAGAAAGCGCAAGCAAGCAAGCGCCGCGGCGGCATGGGCGCTGCTATACTTTTTTTTTGCCCGCGCAGTTGCGCGGCTGCTTCAGGAGTTACCATGCATTTTCGTTCTATTATTTTACTGACGCTGGGCCTGGCTGCCGGCGCCACAGCACTTGCCGCACCGTCGCATCACCGCGTGCCGCTGCAGGCGGGCACGTATATCCTCGACGGCGCCGGCAAGCGCTGCGCCGACGTGCCCAATGCCGGCACGCTGTATTTCGATGGCAAGAATCTGATCGGGCCGCACGACCATGATGTCCAGACCAGCATCAAGTCGGTCTCGACCGATGGCCAGACCTATACTTTGCGCAGTATCTCGACCAGTTACGACATGAACGACAAGCCGGTGCGCGAATCGCGGCTGCAGATTTTGCAGCTGCGCGGCAAGGCCAGTTTTCGTATGATCGACCGCAAGACCGGCAAACCGGAAAGCGGGTTTCACCGCTGCGGTCCGATGCCGAAAAAAGCGCGCAGCTAGTGGCAACATAGCGCTGCGGCAGCATTGCCAGCAATCTGTTTTGAGCTCGACGAATCTTGTACCAGCAAAGGAGACACGATGGCCCGCAACATTTTTGTCAATCTGCCAGTGCGCGACCTGGACCGTTCGGTGGCGTTCTTTACCCAGCTCGGCTTCAGTTTCAACGCCAACTTTACCGATGAAACGGCGACCTGCATGATCGTCAGCGAGACGATCTACGTCATGCTGCTGACCGAAGACAAGTTTCGCCAGTTCACGCCCAAGCAGCTGTGCGACACGCGCACCCAGACCGAAGTGCTGCTGTGCCTGTCGACCGAAAGCCGTGCCGAAGTCGACCAGCTGGTGGCCAAGGCGGTGGCGGCCGGCGGCAGCGTCTACCGCGAGGCCACCGACATGGGCTTCATGTACGCACACAGCTTCCAGGACCTCGATGGCCACCAGTGGGAACTGGTGTATATGCTGCCGCAGGGGCAGGCAGGGGCTTAGAGCACTGCGCCGCCTGCCTGAACCGTTTTAGCTGGCCAGCGCCAGCAGGTCGACCACCTGCAGGCCGGCCAGGTCCTGCGTGGTGTTGCCGGCAAAGGCGGCGCGGCTGGCCTGGCCGTCTTTCAGCCAGGTACGCGTGACGGCCTTGATCTGCGCCAGCGTGCAGTTGAGCACGCCGGTGCGGAACTGCTGGCGCACCGCTTCGGTGGTGCCACGCTGCTGCATATTCCACGCTGTCAGCGCTTCCGCATACGGTGAGTGCGGCTTGTCGAGACCCTTGATCACGCAGATGATCGCCTCTTCCACCTGTTCCTGCGAAAAATCGCCATCGAGGATCTGCGTCAGCGTGGCGTCAAAGTCGGCATAGGTGCCGGCCAGGCGCGGATCGCGGTACGAGCTCAGCGTAAAGGTACCGGCGCTGGCCGCATAGCTGGCGTTGCCGCCATAGGCGCCGCCCTTTTCACGCAGGGCCGTATGCAGCACCTGGTTGGTCATCAGCTCGGCTGCCACCGCCAGCGCCGCCGCATCCGGGCTGTGTACGCCTGGCACCGGCCAGGCCAGGTAGCAATGGTTGATCTGGCTGGTGGCGTGCAGTGCGGCATTGGCCAGCGGCATGCTTGCGGGCACGTTCACTGCAGACTCTGCTGCCGGCGTCATATTGGTGCCGGCAGGCAGTTTCAGCAGCGAGGCCAGTTCCAGGCCATCCTGCTCCAGGCCGGCGCACAGCACGGTGGCTGGCTGGGCAATGATTTGTGCATGCAGGGCATTGAGCTCACGTGCGATTTCCTGCAGGCCTGCCGAGGTCTTGCTCAGCTGCTGCAGGCGGCGGTAAAACGCCAGCGCCGTCGGCCCGCCGATAATGTCGTCAAAACGGCGCTGCGCCGACAGCGGCGCGCAGGCCGCCAGCATGGCGTAGCGACCGCCCGACTCGGCCAGGCTGGTCAGCTTGTCCTGCACCAGGCTTTCGATCAAAAAGGCCAGGCGCTCTTCTTCGTCAAAGCGCGGGCTGGCGATCCAGGCCGACAGTACCGAGGCAATCGCCGCATGTTCTTCGCGCAGGCCGCTGGCCGAGAACGACAGTTCTACACGCATGGCCTTGTTGGCGCGCGGAATGGCTTCCACGCCGATATGGAACGACGGTACCATGCTCTGGCGCCAGGCGCTGGCGTCGTCAAACGACATCTCGCCCACGCCCAGTTCCGGCGCCAGGTCGGTGTACAGGCGCAGCCATGGCCACGACGCTTCCGGCAGGTGCGACACGTCGTACAGCACATTGGCGTAGCTGATGCCGTTCGAGGCAATCGAGAAGGCAATCGCGCCATTGACCGGCTCGGGTATCGGCAGCGCCGGGCGCGGCTGCGCACTGACGTCGCCAGGACGGATGCGCGGCAGTACTTCCGAGTTCGACGGCAGTTGCTGGTGTGCTTCCAGTGCTTCGGACTCGGCCACGATATGGGCGCGCTGCTCGTCCGTCAAGCTGGCCTGCAGTGCCGCGAGAGTCGCGTCTTCCTGTGCGGCGCGGTCGGTAAAGAAGGCGCTATCGGGCACCACGCGGGTGGTCAGGCGGGTCGGGTTGGCGATCAGGTCGCGCACCAGCTGCTTGAAAAACTCCGGGTCTTCAATCTGTTTTTCCAGCGTTTCCAGGATCGCGGCATTGTCGAAAGCATCCATGACGTTGCCGTCATACATGGCCAGCGGCAGCGCATGCAGCAGGCGGCCCAGGCCATATGGCATGCGCCCGCTGCTGATTTCGCGCTGGCTGTATTTGATGTCGCGCAAGGTGGCGTGCAGCACGGCGGCCGGAATGCCCTCTTCTGCCGTCTGTTCCAGTGCGTTCCAGATGCGCTGGTGCGCATCGCTGATCTGCGCTTCGGTCAGGCCTTCCATGCCGATATGGAACACCATCTGGCGGATGCCGGCGTCGCGACCGTTCATGTCGGACGGACGGCCATAACCGGCCGATTCCATCGCGCGCATCACCGGCGCCGACGATTCACCCAACAGGCCGGCCGACAGCAGATGGGCGTGGTAAAACGCCATTGGATCGGACGATTCGCCCAGCAGCCAGGCAAACTGCAGGCCGAATTCATCGTCGCGCGCTTCCTGCGATGGAATCTTGACCACGGTTTCCTTGGGCGCGGTCCAGGCCGGCGCCAATTGCGGCAGGCGGCGCGGCGAAAAGCCACTGAGTTTGGACAGCACGCGCTGGGCTACCTGTTCCTGCACCGCCGACGCTTCGATATTGCCGGCAGTCATGATGACCGCTTGCGAAGGATGGTAGTGACTGGCGTGGAACTCCTTGAGCATCTCGTGCGTCAGTTCCGGGATCACCAATGGGTCGCCGCCGGACTCGACTTCATAGGTGGTGTCTTTGAGCAAGGTGCCGGCAATGCCGCTGTCGAGCGCGCGCATCGGGCTGTTGAAGGCGCCCTTCATTTCATTAAAGACGATGCCCTGGTAGACCAGCTTGTCGCCTTCAAATGCGTGGCGCCAGCCCTCCTGGCGGAAGTTCAGGTAGTCGAGATTGGGGAAGAACGCCGCATCGAGATACACGTCGAGCAGATTGAAAAAATCCTTGCGGTCGGTGCTGGCGAACGGGTACACGGTGCGATCCGGATAGGTCATCGCATTCATGAAGGTGGCCGTCGAACGGCGCAGCATCGAGAAGAACGGGTCGCGCACCGGATAGCGTTCCGAGCCGCACAGGGCCAGATGCTCGAGGATATGCGCGCGACCGTCGCTTACCTCAGGCACCGTTGGAAAGGCCACCAGGAACACCATCTCAGCCTGTTCGGTATGCATATGGATATGGCGCATGCCCGTTGCGGGCTCGACGTATTGTTCGATAGTGGCCTGCAAGACTGGAATGAAGTTGCTGCTAACTTTTTCAAATGTGCTCATGCGGTATGGGATCTTTGCGGTGGATGGTTGAAAAGCATTGCTGTCATTCAGATGGGGGCAAACGCGCGCAATGCCAGAGCTGATGCGCTGTTCGGATGCCTCTGTGACGTTTTTTTCATGAATTTTCCTATTGTACTAGGACTATTCGCGGCGCGCCGATGGGCCTGCCCCAAGGCTGGCGCGTTCGATTGCGCCCTTGGCGTACCATGCACCTTTTTCCCGCCTCCGCTTAGGCCCAGCTGTGTCCAGACTTTCCTTTCGCCAACTGTTATTTGCTGCTTTTATCCTTACCGCCGGCATTATGGCCGCCACTTCCGTGCAGGCGCTGCTGACGCTCGAGCATCTGGCCCAGCTTGGCCGTGAAACGGCGGCGCAAGCCATCACCCTGACCGAGCAGTCGCAGCGCCTGTCCGAACGCACGCTGGCCATGGAGCGCAGCGCGCGCCAGTTCCTGGTGCTCGATGACCCGCTGTTTCGCGAGCGCTATGCCAGCGCGCGCGAGGAAGCTGCTGCCGCCTTGCAACTGCTGAACCGTGCCACGCCGCACTTTGCGCCGCAGCTGGCCGATGAATGGACGGCGCAGGCCGATACTGCCTGGCAAGTGCTGCAGGCTGGCAAGAAGCGCAAGCGCGACGGCCAGGCCGTGGTCTACCGCGCCTTTGCCCGCATGGCGCAGATCAATGACACGCTGGCGCGTGAAAGCAAGACCGAGATCGGCAGCCGCAACGATGCGCTGCTCGATGAGCTTGAACGCCAGCGCCAGCTGCTGGGCATGCTGGTGATCGGCGCGGTGCTGCTGGCGGCCGTGCTGGCCATCTGTTTCGGTTTCTTGCTGTCGCGCCCGCTGCGCCGCATCGAGCGCGCCATCGAACGGCTCGGCGACAAACGCTATGACCAGACCATCGTGGTGGGCGGCCCGGCCGATACGCGCCGGCTGGGCCAGCAGCTGGACTGGCTGCGCCAGCGCCTGGCTGAGCTTGATGCCGACAAGGAACGTTTCCTGCGCCATATCTCGCATGAGCTGAAAACCCCGCTGGCGGCGCTGCGTGAAGGCGTGGCGCTGCTGGAAGACGAGGTGGCGGGCAAGCTGACGAGTGGCCAGCGCGAAATTACCGGCATCCTGCAGCACAATACGGCCTCGCTGCAAACCCAGATCGAAGACTTGCTGCGCTACAATACCGCCGCCTTTGACGCCCAGCGCCTGGCCTGTAGCCAGGTCGACCTGCTGGCGCTGCTGCACGCAGTGGTCGACGAGCAGCGCCTGCAATGGCAGGCGCGCCGCCTGGTGGTCGAGGTCGAGGCGGACGATGATGCGCTGGTGGTGCAGGCCGACCGCGACAAGCTGGCCACGGTGCTGGCCAACCTGCTGTCGAATGCGGTGCGCTTCAGCCCCGAGGGCGGCACGATCAGGTTTGCCTTGTCGCGTGCTGGCCGCCGGGCCCGCATCGATTGCATCGACCAGGGGCTGGGTGTGGCGCCGGAAGACGCTGCACGCATCTTTGAACCGTTTTACCAGGGTGTGCGCCAGGCAACTGGCGCGCGCAATGGCAATGGCATCGGCCTGTCCATCGTCCACGAATATATTGCCGCCCACAATGGCCGCGTCGCTCTTGTACCGCGCCCGGCCGGCGCTCACTTTCAGATCGAACTGCCCTTATGATGACAAGAATTTCTGCGGCCAGCCTGGCCGCCGGCCTGCTGCTGCTAAGCGGCTGCGCCACCCAGCAAGTTGTAACAAAGCCGGTGGTGGTGCAGGCGCCGCCGCGCGTGGTGGTGGTGGCCGACCCGCAGGTGGCTGAACTGCTGGCCTACCAGAACAGCCTGCGCCTGATGACACCGTCCGAACTGACCAAGGCCCAGCTCGACGTAGCCAAACTCGACCATGCTCCGCACAACACCATCCGCCGCGCCATGCTGCAGGCGAGCGTGCGCGCCTCGGGCGACCTGGCGCGCGCGCAGGCGCTGCTCGATACCGTGGCCCAGGCCAGTAGCAAGGAAGCGCAACTGCTCGCGCCACTGGCGCAGGTCTTGAGCGGCCAGTATGGCGAACTGCAGCGCCAGAACGACACCATCGACAAGCTCAACAGCCAGTTGCGCGAGGCGCAGCGCCGCAATGATTTGCTCAATGAAAAACTTGAGGGACTGAAAAACATCGAGCGTAGCTTGTCGGTACGGCCGGGCGCCGCCTCGGGAGGACAGAAATGAGTGACGCTGAACTGGCTACTATTTTGCTGGTCGACGACGACCCCGATTTGCTGCGCCTGCTGACCATCCGCCTGCAAGCAGGCAATTACCGCGTAATCGCAGTGGGCAGCGCGGAAGCGGCGCTGGCGCGTCTGGCGGTCGAGTTGCCGGCGCTGGTCATTACCGATGTGCAATTGCCGGGACGCGACGGGCTGGCGCTGTTTGACGATATCCGCCGTCAGCATGCCGCCCTGCCCGTGATCCTGCTGACCGCGCATGGCACCATCCCCGACGCGGTGGACGCCACCGCGCGCGGCGCGTTCGCCTATCTGACCAAGCCGTTCGACGGCAAGCTGCTGATGGAAAAAGTGGCGTCGGCCGTCAAGCTGTCGACCGTGCTGCCGTCGCAGGCGTCGAGCGACGATAGTTGGCGCGCCGAAATGATCAGCCGCAGCACGCAGATGAGCGAGTTGCTGGCCGAAGCCAAACTGGTGGCCGGCTCCGACGCCAGCATATTGATCCGCGGCCCCAGCGGCACCGGCAAGGAGCTGCTGGCGCGCGCCGTGCATAACGCCAGCCGCCGCGCCAAGGCGCCATTTATTGCCGTCAACTGCGGCGCCATTCCCGAGCAGTTACTGGAATCGGAATTGTTCGGCCATGTAAAGGGCTCGTTTACCGGCGCGGTGGCCAATCGCGAAGGCCTGTTCCAGGCAGCAGACGGCGGCACGCTGTTTCTCGACGAGATTGGCGACATGCCGCTGCCGCTGCAGGTCAAGCTGCTGCGCGTGCTGCAGGAACGCGCCGTGCGCCCGGTCGGCGCCAACGAAACGCGACCGGTCGATGTGCGCTTGCTGTCGGCCACCCACCGCGACCTGGACGTGGCCATGGCCGAGGGGCAATTTCGTGAGGATCTGTATTACCGTTTGAACGTGGTGACGCTGGTGCTGCCGCCGCTGGCTGAACGGCGCGAGGATATTGCCCTGCTGGCCAATCATTTCCTGCACAAGCTGGCCGACAAGTATCAGAAAAAACTCAACGGCTTTGCCCCCGATGCCTTGAGTGCGCTGGTGGGTGCGCCGTGGCCCGGCAATGTGCGCCAGCTGGTCAATGTGGTTGAACAGGTGTGCGCCCTGGCTACCGCGCCGCTGGTGCCGCTGAGCCTGGTGCAGCGTGCGCTGCGCGTGCCGTCGCTTGAAGCACTCAGCTACAACGAAGCCAAGCAGCGTTTCGAGCGCGACTATCTGGTCCAGCTGCTGCGCCTGACCGATGGCAACGTGGCTGATGCGGCGCGTCTGGCCGACCGCAACCGTACCGAGTTCTACCGTTTGCTGCAGAAATACGAGCTCACACCAGCGCTTTTCAGGGCCGATGGCGACCCTGTCGCCGAATAGCGACAATAATAAATCGTTTAAATTCAATGACTTAATTAAAATCGTTGATATTGTGCTTACAAGCTGTCGCCATCTGGCGACAAAAAGCCGGGTTTTTCGGGCCATGCCAGGCTAGAAAAACCCGGTTTTTATTTAAGCTATTGATTTTAAAGGGATTATAAAAGCTGGCACGGTGTTTGCTGTATGGGTAGATGTGACGCTCCAAAGTGTTGCTTTAACCAAGTAAGAAGCTTTTAAACTTATTGAGAGGAACTACCATGCAAACATCGAAACTGTTCAATACCCTGGTTGCTGCTGTTGTACTGTCGGGTGCATCGATTACCGCTTCGCATGCCGCTGACTCCGCACCGAAAGCACAAGCTCCTGCTGACACCGTCCTGGCCGCCAACGCTGGCGCCGCAGTCACCGACGACACCATCACCTCCTCGGCCAAAGCGGCCCTGGGCGCCGATGCCCAAGC
Organism: Janthinobacterium aquaticum; assembly: GCF_009208565.1. GTDB lineage: Bacteria > Pseudomonadota > Gammaproteobacteria > Burkholderiales > Burkholderiaceae_D > Janthinobacterium. Next base: position 167,851 of record NZ_WFLK01000015.1, read on the forward strand.
GTCCACCGTACCGGTGAACGTAGCAACCAAGCAAGGCGTCGTGGTCCTGTCGGGCGACGTACCGAGCGCTGAAGCGGGCGACCGCATTGTCCAGATCGTTGCCTCCGTGAGCGGCGTGAAGGAAATCAAGAATGAGCTGAAAGTCAAAGCCGCCGGCTAATCGCTCGCGCTGATTTTTACTCCGGGTTGCCCTGTCTGCGGACAGGGCATTTTTTTGCGCGTTTGTTTCTATCCAGACATGGCTCCGGCAAGCCTGCCGGCATTGACGGTAAAATACCTGACCCAGGCGTCGTTTCCGGCGCATCCGTCATCCCGGCACAGCATGTTGTTGCAAGGCTGCGCCGCTACCAGGTAACCGCATGTCTTCTACTGCCTCCGCCTCTTTATTGAGCAAAATCAAACCCGACAATTTCACCCTTGCCCTGCTGGTCACCGTAGCGCTGGCCAGTTTCCTGCCCTGTACCGGGCAGACCGCCGTGGTATTCGGCAATATCACCACCGTGGCGATCGGCGCGCTGTTCTTCCTGCATGGCGCCAAGCTGTCGAAAGAAGCCGTGATGGCCGGCGTGCTGCACTGGCGCTTGCATCTGCTGGTACTGGCCAGCACGTTTGTGCTGTTTCCGCTGATCGGCCTGGCCATGCGCCCGTTGGCGCTGACGTTCCTGACCCCTGAGCTGTACATGGGCATCCTGTTTCTGTGCGCGCTGCCATCGACCGTGCAGTCGTCGATCGCCATGACCGCCATGGCGCGTGGCAACGTGCCTGCCGCCATCTGCAGCGCCTCGGCCTCGAACTTTATCGGCATCTTTATTGCCCCCATCCTGGTCGGCCTGCTGGTGGCCAAGGGAGCGGAAAGCAAGTCGTCGCTCGACGCCGTGCTGTCGATCGTGATGCAGCTGCTGCTGCCGTTCCTGGCCGGCCAGTTCCTGCGCCGCTGGATTGGCCGCTGGGTCGACCGCCATAAAGCCGTGCTGAAATATGTCGACCAGGGCTCGATCCTGCTGGTGGTCTATACGGCGTTCAGCGAAGCGGTGGGCGAAGGCTTGTGGCATACGCTGTCGGTGGAAACGCTGATTGCGCTGGCGCTGGTCAATATATTGCTGCTGGCGCTGGTGTTGGTGATCAGCACCTGGGCCAGCCGCCGCCTGGGCTTTTCCAAGGAAGATGAAATCACCATTGTTTTCTGCGGCTCCAAGAAAAGCCTGGCCAGCGGCGTGCCGATGGCCAAGGTGCTGTTTTCCACCCGTTCGCTGGGCATGGTGATCCTGCCGCTGATGCTGTTCCACCAGATCCAGCTGATGATCTGTGCGGTGATCGCCCAGCGCTACGCGCGCCGCACCGACGCTGCCGAAGCTCCAGCCCGCATCTCCTGATCCAACTCGGGGTCAGTTCCGCCATCTGGACACGGCCTCAGCCTTGCATCGCCACCAAACAGTGGTGGTTCGAGGCGACTTTTCTCTGACAGTTCAGCTCGTGTCGGTTTGGCGGAACTGACCCTGAGTTTGCTGAGTTTGTTTGCCTGTGCCTTCGGCCAGCAGCTTGCGTGCCAGCTGCAAACCTTCCACGATCACGCGGTATGCCTGGCGCCGGTTCTCTTCTTCGGGTGCGCGCAGCACATAGGACGGGTGGTAGACCGTAACGATCCAGCGGCCGTCATGCTGCAGCGGCGTGCCGATCAATGGTGTCATGGCGGCGCTGCCGTCCTGCAGGATCGATTTCAAGGCGGTGCTGCCCAGTGCCACGATCACTTGCGGCTTGACGCTGTGCAGTTCCTCTTCCAGCCAGTCGTGGCAGGCGGCAATTTCGCGCTGGGCCGGGGTCTTGTGCAGGCGGCGCTTGCCGCGCGGTTCCCATTTGAAGTGCTTGACGGCGTTAGTCAGATAGACGCTGTCGCGCGCCAGGCCTGCCTCCTGCATGGCACGTTCAAGCACCGCGCCGGCCGGCCCCACAAACGGCTGGCCGGCCAGGTCTTCCTGGTCGCCCGGCTGTTCCCCCACCAGCATGATGCGCGCATCGCGTGGGCCGGTGCCGGGCACGGCCTGGGTCGCGCTTTGCCACAGGTCGCAGCGGCGGCACTGGTCGAGCGTGCTGGCTTTGGCGCGGGCGGGCTGGGCGCGTTCGGGGCTAATCGGGATCATGGCGGCGCCCTGGCGCTGGCCGACCGTGGCGCTCTGGCCGGTGCGCCGCTCGCCATTGGCGGCGCTGCTGACCATGGCCGGCACGATGGCGCCCTCGGGCAGGTTTTTCCAGAAACGCGACGGAATATGGCTGCGCAACAGCTCGGCGTTCAGCCGCGCCGGATTGAAGATGCTGCGGTAATAGGTCAGCCACAGCGCTTCGCCGGCGTCGTCGATATCTGCCGCGCCGCGCATCAGGGCCGGTCCGGCATGCAGCGTGTGGCCGTCCCACAGCATGGAAGCATCGGGCGTGGCGATCAGCCAGCTGATGGAACCCATGCGCCGCGCAAAATGGCGCGCCACCTGCGGCAGTACCTCGTGTGTGGGCTCGAACCAGGCCACGAAGCGCGGTGCGCCGGCCTCTGGCGGACGTTCGCGAAAACGCACATAGGCATGCATGTCGTGCTCTTCGCGGCGAACCGCCTTGGCCATGCCATGCAGGCGCGCACCATCGGCGTCGGCTGGCGACACCACATCGTGCTCGCCACGCTGCCAGCGCCACAGCACCTTGTACAAAAAGGCCCAGCGGTCGGCCACGCTGAAGCAGGCTGCGCCTTCGAGCAGTTCGACCAGCTGGCGCGGCAGGTGCAGCGGCGGCGCGCAGCTGTCGTTGTTCGCTTCGGTTGGCGCGCCGGAAAACAGGTCGCCCTCGCCGGCTTGCGTCTGCCATTCGATCTGTTCGGGCGGCACCTGGCGCGCCAGCAGGGCGCGCGCGGCCATGCGCCAGTCGGCAAACGACGGCACCAGCCGTACTACGCGACCGTCAAAGCCACTCATGCGGCCTGCAGTTCCGGCCACAGATTCATCTGCTGCGGCGCCTCGGCCATGCTGCGCCGCAATTGCTCGGACGGCGTAGTGTCGCGCGCGGGAAAGTAGTCGGCGGTGATGATAAAGGGCGAGATTTTTTTCATGCTGCAGCGCAGGCGTGACAGGTCGGCATAGCGCACCTGGCGCAAGCGGCGCAATTCAACAATGCGCTGCGCATTGCGCAGGCCGATGCCGGGCACGCGCGCGATCATGTGCGGCGGCGCCAGGTTCAGGTCGAGCGGAAAATGTTCGCGGTGGGCCAGCGCCCAGGCCAGCTTGGGGTCGATATCGAGCGCCAGGTTGCCGCCGCTGGCCGGCAGCAGTTCGCTGGCCTGAAAACCGTAGCTACGCAGCAGAAAGTCAGCCTGGTACAAACGGTGTTCGCGCAGCATCGGCGGCGGCGCCAGCGGCACGCTTTTCGGGCTGTGGGGAATCGGACTGAAGGCCGAGTAGTACACGCGCTTGAGCTTGTAGCTGCCGTACAGGGTTTCGGCCGTATTGAGAATTTGCTGGTCGTCGCTGGCGTCGGCGCCAACGATCATCTGCGTGCTCTGGCCGGCCGGCGCAAAGCGCGGCGACTTGGGTTCCTCGGCCTTTTCATCGAGCTTGCGGCGGATCGAGCCCATCGCCAGCTTGATGGTGTGCACGCTTTTTTCCGGTGCCAGCTTCTGTACGCTGTCCTGCGTCGGCAGTTCGATATTGACGCTCAAGCGGTCGGCATAGCGCCCGGCGGCCGCAATCAAGGCTGGGTCGGCGTCGGGGATGGTTTTCAGGTGGATATAGCCGCGGAACTGGTGCACTTCGCGCAGCTCGCGCGCCACCTGCACCAGCTGCTCCATGGTGTAGTCGGCCGACTGGATAATGCCGGAGCTTAAAAACAGGCCGTCGATATAGTTGCGCAGGTAAAAGTCGGCGGTCAATTTCACCACTTCGGCCACCGTAAAGCGCGCCCGCGGTACATTGGAGGTGCGGCGGTTGACGCAGTACTGGCAGTCGTACAGGCAGTAATTGGTCAGCAGTATCTTGAGCAGCGAGACGCAGCGCCCGTCCGGCGTATAGCTGTGACAGATGCCCATGCCGCTGCTGGCGCCAAAGCCCTCCTTGCCGATGGAATTGCGCTTGGGCGCACCGCTGCTGGCGCATGATGCGTCGTACTTGGCTGCGTCGGCCAGGATTTCCAGTTTGTCCGTCAATTCCATGGGCCACCTCGATACTGTATTTATATACAGTATATCAGGGAAGTGCAAGCCATTGTTGTATTGCTTGACCAGCTGCATGGCAGGACGCTATATATAAGTGTATATTACGCTCCTGTCTGCCATCACACCAAGGACCGATCATGCGTTTCGCCCCTCTTGCCGCTTTCCTCAGTGCCGCCCTGCTTGCCACCTCCGCCAGCGCTGGCGAAGTGGTGGTCTCGGCCGCAGCCAGCCTGACCAATGCTTTCAGGGATGCCGCGCAAAGCTATGAAGCGCAGTATCCCGGCAGCAAGGTTTCGCTGAACTTTGCTGCGTCCGGCGTGTTGCTGCAGCAGATCGTCAAGGGTGCACCGGTCGACGTGTTTGCCTCGGCCGACCAGGAAACCATGGACCAGGCGCAGAAACAGGGGTTGATATTGCCGGCCGACCGTCTTGATTTTGTGAGCAACAGCCTGGTGCTGATCGTGCCGGCCGACAGCAAGCTCGGTATCAAAAACCTCAATGACCTGGCCGGCAAGAGTGTGACGCGGGTGGCGATTGCCAATCCGGCCAGCGTACCGGTCGGCCGCTATTCGGAAGGCGCGCTGAAGAAAGTGAACCTGTGGGACAGCGTGCAGCCCAAGGCGATCAGCACGCAAAACGTGCGCCAGTCGCTCGACTACGTGGCGCGCGGTGAAGTCGACGCCGGCTTCGTGTATGGCACCGACGCGGCCATCATGAAGGACAAGGTCAAGGTGGTCTACGAGGTGCCCTTGGCGTCGCCGGTGCTCTATCCGATCGCCGCCATCAAGGGCAACAGCAATACGGCTGAAGCCAAGCGCTTCATCAGCTATCTGCAAACGGTGCCGGCGCAGGCCATTCTGGCCAAATACGGCTTCAAGAAGCCGTAAGCGGGCATGGATGTCGCGTGGACCGCGCTGGCCCTGTCGCTCAAAGTAGCGGCCTGGGCCACGGCGCTCAATTTGCTGCTGGGCATCGGCACCGGCTATCTGCTGGCGCGCGCGCGCTTTCCCGGACGTAACCTGCTGGATGCTTTGCTGACGCTGCCAATGGTGATGCCGCCCACCGTGCTCGGCTACTATCTGCTGGTGCTGCTGGGCCGGCGCGGCCCGCTCGGCATCTGGCTGCAGGAACACTTCGGCATCAACCTGATCTTTACCTGGCAGGGCGCAGTGATCGCCTCGACTGTGGTGGCCTTTCCGCTGGTGTTCAAGCCGGCGCGCGCTGCCTTTGAAGCCGTCGATGGCCAGTTGGAACAGGCCGCACGCGTGCTGGGTGTGTCGGAAATGGCGATTTTTTTTCGCGTCACATTGCCCCTGGCCTGGCGCGGCATCCTGGCCGGCGTGCTGCTTGGTTTTGTGCGCGCACTGGGCGAGTTTGGCGCAACGCTGATGGTGGCCGGCAGCATTCCGGGCAAGACGCAGACGCTGTCGGTGGCCGTGTATGAAGCGGTGCAGGCGGGCCAGGATGAGTCGGCCAATATGCTGGTATTGATTACCTCCATCGTGTGCATCGTGGTGCTGCTGGCGGCCGGCCGACTGGCGCCCGGGCGCATCGTACACAAATGACGCCCATGCAACTCGACCTCGATATCCGCGCCACCTTGCGTTCCGGCAAACGCAGTTTCACGCTACGCGTGCAATGCGTGTCGAACAGCCAGCGCATTGCCGTGTTCGGCCCTTCGGGCGCCGGCAAGAGCATGACTCTGAAAGCGATTGCCGGCCTGTTTACGCCCGAGGCCGGCCATATCCGCCTGAACGGACGCACGCTGTTTGATTCTGCCGCCGGCATCAACCTGGCGCCGCAGCAGCGCAACGTCGCCTACCTGTTCCAGGACTACGCGCTGTTTCCACACCTGACGGTGCGCCAGAACGTGGGCTTCGGCCTGGCGCGCGGCTGGTTCAATCCGCGTGCGCGGGCGCGCCATGACAAGGTCGAGCACTGGCTGGCGGCGTTTCATCTGCAGGAGCTGGCGCACCAGTATCCCGACGAGTTGTCCGGAGGCCAGCGCCAGCGTGTGGCGCTGGCAAGGGCACTGGTGTCGGACCCGGCCGCCCTGTTGCTCGACGAGCCGTTTGCCGCGCTCGATCCCGCATTGCGTGTCAAAATGCGCAAGGAACTGAGCCAGTGGCAAGAGCGCCTGGGCGTGCCGATGATCCTGATCACGCATGACCCGGAAGACGTGCGCCTGCTGGGCGAACATGTACTGACGCTGCGCGACGGACAGATCGACAGCGGACAAACACCATGGGAAGAACAAATTGGATAAGACAGGAATCGGCCTGCAAGGTTCGGTATGGATGACGGTCGGCGGCGAGAACCTGGGCGGCGCCAGCCGCGTGCAGCTGCTGGGCGCCATCGGTGAATGCGGCTCGATCACGCAGGCGGCCAAGCTGGTCAAGATGAGCTACAAGGCGGCCTGGGATGCGATCGACGCGATGAACAATCTGGCTGGCGAGCCGCTGGTCGAGCGCCTGACCGGCGGCAAGGGCGGCGGCGGCACGCGCCTGACGCCGCGCGGGCGGCAACTGGTCGACAATTTTCAGGTTATCGAACGCGAGCATGCGCGTTATTTGCAGCAGCTCGAAAGCCAGGCCGAGGGCATTGCAGACGACCTTTTACTGATCAGGAGAATGGCCATGAAAACCACCGCACGCAATCAATTCCTGGGCAAGGTCACGCAACTGACCACTGGCGCCGTCAATGATGAAGTCACCCTGACCCTGCCGGGTGGCCAGCAGATCGTGGCAGTCGTCACGCAAGGCAGCAGCGCCAGCTTGGGCCTGGGGCCCGGCGTTGAAGCGTTTGCGCTGATCAAGGCGTCGTCGATCATCCTGGTCACCGACACCGAGGGCGCGCGCTTCTCGGCGCGCAACCAGCTGAGCGGCGCGGTCACCCGCGTGCAGACCGGCGCCGTCAATACCGAAGTGGTGCTCGACCTGCCAGCCGGCGGCACGATTGCCGCCATTATCACCAACCAGAGCAGCAGCGACCTGGGCATCGAAGTGGGCCGCAGCGTGACGGCCATCTTCAAGGCATCGAGCGTGATCCTGGGCGTGCCCGCCGCCTAGTCTTCGAGGTGCGCCAGCCACTCGCGCGCTGCGGCCAGCGCCTGCTGCAGTTCGTGTTCGGTGGCGGCCAGCAGCGCCGGCACTTCTTCCAGGCGGCCGGCGTCGATCGCTTCTTCGGTGGCAAAGGCGGTGCGGATCAGGCGCTTGGTGCCCAGGGTGCCGACCGAGCCGCGCAGGCTGTGCAGGATGCGCCCGACATCGCTGTGGCGCCCGGCCTGCAGCGCCGTTTCAGCGTCGCGCATCGGCGTCATATCCTTGTTCAGCGCGTCTTCCACCATGCGCCGCAGTACGCCCCTGCCCTTGGCGTCCTTGCCCATCACGCGCATCAGCGGCGCCATGGAAAACACCTCTTCATCGACGACTGCGGCAGGCTTGGCCGGCAGCGCCTGCGGGCGCCTGGGCAGGTGGCGCACGATCACTTCCATCATCTCTTCCACCACCACCGGCTTGGCGATAAAGTCGGTAATGCCTGCCGTCATGCAGCGCTCGCGCTCGGAGGCCAGCACGCCGGCCGTCATGGCGATCACCGGCAGGGTCAGGCGCAGTTCGGTGCGGATCAGATGGGTGGCGCTGAAGCCGTCCATGATGGGCATCTGCATGTCCATCAGCACGATGTCATAACGCAAGGATTCCATGCGCAGCCGTTCGACCGCCTGCAGGCCGTCGCCGACCACGTCAAGCGTGGCGCCCATGTGCTCGAGGATGCCGCGCGCTACCGCCTGGTTCAGGTGGTTGTCTTCGACCAGCAGGAAATGCACGCCGGCCAGTTCGGTGCCGGCCGGCTTGTGCTGCACCTGGCCGTCGCCATCGTGCTTGGCGATCAGCGCCTGGTGTAGCGCATCGAACAGGCTCGAACCGGTAATCGGCTTCATCAGCACCACATCGGCTTCGGCAGCGCTCGAGATTTCTTCCAGGTGGTTGCGTGCAAACGCGTTGACCATCACCACGATGGGCTGGCGCTGGCCGCTGGCGGCCTGGCGGATCGCCTTGGCCGTGGCCAGGCCGTCCATCACCGGCATATGCCAGTCGGCCAGCACCACGTCATACGGCTGTTGTCCTGCCAGCCGTTCGCGGTACAGTTCAATCGCGGCAAAGCCGGAATCGACTTCATCGGCGCTCCAGCCCCATGCCTCGATCAGCTTGACGATCAGTTCGCGCGTGGTGCGGTTGTCATCGGCCACCAGCAGGCGCAACTGGCCCAGCGCCGGCTTGCGCCGCTCTTCCGCCGGCTGTGCCAGCACCTCGAACGGCACCGCAAACCAGAAGCGGCTGCCCTTGCCTTCGCTGCTGGCCACGGCGATTTCGCCGCCCATCATGCGGATCAGGTGCTTGCTGATAGCCAGCCCCAGGCCAGTGCCGCCAAAGCGGCGTGTAATGCTCTGGTCGCCCTGCGAGAAGGCAGTAAACAACTGTTCCTGCTGCTGCAGCGTCATGCCGATGCCGGTGTCGCGCACTTCGAAGCGCAGCCAGGTGCGCTGCTGGTCGCTGTCTTCCACGCTGACAGCCACCACCACTTCGCCGCTTTCGGTAAATTTGATGGCGTTGCCGGCCAGGTTGACCAGGATCTGCTGCAGGCGCTGGGCGTCGCCAAGCAGGCGACGCGGTACATTCGGTTCGACCGCAATGGCCAGTTCCAGTTCCTTTTCACCGGCGTTCATGGTCATGGTGGTGGCCAGTGTATTCATCACCTCGTCGAGGTCGAATTCAATCGGCGACAGGTCCATGCGGCGCGCCTCGATCTTGGAAAAGTCGAGTACATCGTTAAGGATGCCCAGCAGCGACTGGCCGGCCACGCGCACCATGGTCAGGTATTTGCGCTGTTCGGTGTCGAGCCTGGTATTGCCCAGCAAATACACCATGCCCAGCACGGCGTTCAGCGGTGTACGGATCTCATGGCTCATATTGGCCACGAAATCGCTTTTGGCGCGGTTGGCTGCTTCGGCGCGGTCGCGTTCGAGTTCCAGTTCGTCGGCGCGTGTTTCGACTTCCTGCTGCAGGCGGTCGCGCTCGCTCATCAGGCCGTTGAAGGCTTCGGTCAGCTGGCCTACTTCGTCGCGTTGCAGTACCGGCACCGGCGTAAAGCGGCTGCCGCTGGCGCGCATGGCCAGCAGGGTGTCGCGCAGGCGCACCAGCGGCGAGAGCAGCCGCACGGTGACCCAGCCCAGTACGGCGGCCGCCAGCAGCGAGGCCAGTACACTCCACAGTATCAGGCGGTACAGCACGCCGTTGAACGGTTCGAAAGCGTCTGTGACGGGCAAGGAAGCAGCCAGCAGCCAGTTGACCGATTTCAATCGCCTGAAGCTGTTGACGCCGGTAACGCCCTGGCTGTTGGTGCTGACCATGCTGCCCTCGCCGTCTTCCTTGAGCAGCTGGGTGGTGGTGATATTGGCAGTGGGTATACGTGGCTTGAGCAGGCGGCTGGCATCGGGGTGCAGCACGTAGCGCGGTTCGGTTTCGCGCGTGAGGATAAAGTAAAAGCCGTTCTTGCCCACTTTGGCGGTGCGCAGCTTGCCCAGCATATTGTCCTTGTACAGGCGCAGGACGCCGATCACCACGCCGGCCACTTCACCATCTTGATCGAGCACGGGCGCGATCATCTGCACGATCGGCTGGTGGCTGGTCTTGCCCAGGATGGGTTCGGTAATCATGGCCTTGCGGGTGCGCATGATGGTCTGGAAATAAGCCCGGTCGGCCACGTCGACACCGTTGCGCGCCTTGACCTCGGGCACATCGGCTACCACCTTGCCTTGCGCATCGAGCACGATGACATCGTCAAACAGCGACAGCATGGCGCGCTGGGTGTAGTACTCGCGCAGCTGGGCCGGATTATCCATCAGCGCCAGCGGCTGGCGCCGCGCCGTCTCGCTGATAATGTCGAGCAGCATGCCCAGTTTGTCGTCAAGCTCGTCAGCCGTACGTTCGATCATCGCCGTTTGCTGGCTCAGCAGCACCTGCGTAAAATCGTCGCGCATGCGCTGCACCTGGATCGTGGTGACCAGCGCAATCATGGCAATCGAGATCAGACTGGTAGCCAGCGCGACTTTGACTTTAATGCCGAGAGGCTTCATATTTTCCTTTTCAAAAGCGAGCGGCACGGCTGCAGATAATGCTGCCAGGAATTTTCCTATCATTGCAGCAGCTTGGCAAGTTCAGGCGCCTGGCGTGTCGCGCCAGTGGTGATGTTGCCATAGAAATAAATGAAATACAGCTTTATTGCCAGGAATTGAGATCAAATAGGCACAAGCAAGCGTACTTTGCAGTAAACTCATTGTTGTATTTTCTTAAAGGTACTGCCATGACACCAGAGTTACTGTCCCCAACCCCGCCCACCCTGAACGTGGAGGCGCTGCGCGCGCGCTGTTCGACCTGCAGCATGCACCAGCTGTGCCTGCCCATGGGACTCGATGTGGGCGATATGGACAGGCTCGACCAGATTATCGGCCGCCGCCGCAAGGTCGCGCGCGGGGCGTCGCTGTTTCGTATCGGCGACTCGTTCCAGAACCTGTATGCGATACGCCTGGGCCACTTCAAGACCTACCAGATCAATCCGGGCGGCGAAGAACAGGTGACGGGTTTCCAGATGGCCGGCGAGCTGCTGGGCATGGACGCCATCAGCGCCGACCGCCACCATTGCAATGCGGTGGCGCTGGAAGACAGCGAAGTGTGCGAGATTCCGTTTGCCAGCCTGGAGCAGCTGCTCGGTAATATGCCGACCCTGCTGCGCCATTTCCACCGCATGATGAGCCAGGAAATCACGCGTGAGCAAAGCGTCATGCTGTTGCTCGGCAATATGCAGGCCACGCAGCGCTTTGCCGCCTTTATCGTCAACCTGGCGTCGCGCTACGAGGCGCGCGGCTACTCGGGCAACAACTTCCAGCTGCGCATGTCGCGCGAGGAAATCGGCAATTACCTGGGACTGACGATCGAAAGCGTCAGCCGCCTGTTGTCGAAGTTCAAAAAAGAAGGCTGGCTGCGCGTCTCGAACCGCGAGATCGAGATTTTGCAACCAGCCAAACTGAAGGCCATTACGGCCGGTACCGATACCTGCAAATAAAGCGGGCGTCGTGGTCTTATAACTCCTCGTCGGCATGCAGCGCCAGGCTGCGCTGCACCGGCCAGGTCCAGATGCCCGACAAACGCCATTCACGCTTGTCGTTTTCCACCAGCACCTGCCAGCGGCTGCGCTCGAGCATCGGCAGCGATACCGAGAAATTGCCATCGGCATCGGGTTTGACCAGCAGCTTGATGTCCTTTTCCGGCAGCGTGGCGTGCGCCAGGTGCAGCTGCAGCGGCGCCGTGTACGGCTTGTTGAAGCTGTGCACCGAGCCGGTCAGGCGCCCTTGCGCCACGTCATAAGCAAGACTGGTGTCCATGCCCATATCGCTGGCCACGGTATCGCGGCGCAGGTCCTGGTTGATGGCCTTGCCCTTCTTGTAGTAATCGCCCACCACCACCGCGTCAGGCTGGGTAAAGGCGATATAGCCCATGAAGCTGCCTACCACCACCGACAGGCCCGGGCCGATCATCAGCAGCCACGGCCAGCGATGCTTGTACCAGGGGTCGACGGGGGGCTGCAGTTTGACTGTATCGGACATTGTTTTCTCCTTTTATCTCGGTACGATAAACACCGCGCTCTCGCGCACATGCAGCGACGGGTCCTCGACCGACTGCAGCTCGATATGAATCTTGTTCGAGCCTTTCTCGCCCACACCGTGCGGCACGCGCAGGCGGATCGGCCAGCCCAGCGTTTCGGTCGGCTGCAAGGTCACTTCGTCGCGCGAAATCAGTTCAAGGCCGGACAAGCCGCTCGCGCTGATCTTGAAGTGTTGCTGCTGTTCGGAGGTGTTCATGATCTGCAGGCGGTAGACGTTTTCTATCATGCCGTCTTCCACTTCGCGGCCCATCGAGCCACGGTCGCGGATCACATCCATCTTCAGCGGCGTGCGCAGGAACAGCGAGGTACAGACACCGATAATGATCAGCGCCAGGATGGAACTATAGATCAGCACGCGCGGGCGCATGGCGCGCTGGCGGATCTGCTTCGAGTCGAAGTTGTTTTCCATCGCATGGTCGGTACTGTAGCGTATCAGTCCGCGCGGGCGTTCGATCTTGTCCATCACGCTGTTGCAGGCATCGACGCAGGCCGCGCAGCCGATGCATTCATACTGCAGGCCGTTGCGGATATCGATGCCGGTCGGACAGACCTGTACGCACATGGTGCAGTCGATGCAGTCGCCCAGCGGCTTGGCCGGTTGCGCCGCCTTCTTGTTGGCCACGCCGCGTGGCTCGCCGCGCTTGGCGTCGTAGGTGATGATCAGCGTGTCCTGGTCGAACATGGCGCTCTGGAAGCGCGCGTACGGGCACATGTATTTGCACACCTGTTCGCGCAGCCAGCCCGCGTTGCCGTAGGTGGCCAGCGCATAGAACAGCACCCAGAACCATTCCCATGGGCCGAAGTTGAACGTCTGCACTTCACGCGCCAGCTCGTGGATGGGCGTGAAATAGCCAACGAAGGTAAAACCGGTCCACAGTGCAATTGCACCCCAAGCCAGATGTTTTGCGGTTTTCTTGGCTGCCTTGCGTACCGACGGTCCCTGGCGGTCCAGCGCAATGCGGGCACTGCGCGGGCCCTCGATCTTGCGTTCGACCCACAGGAAAATCTCGGTATACACCGTTTGCGGACAGGAGAACCCGCACCACACCCGTCCGGCAATGGCAGTGACAAGGAACAGCAGATAGGCCGCAATGATCAGCAGGGCCGCCAGATAGATGAAATCTTGCGGCCACAGTACCACGCCGAAAATGTAGAACTTGCGCGTGGTCAAATCGAACAGCAGGGCTTGCCTACCGTTCCAGTTGAGCCAGGGCAAGCCGTAGAACGCCAGCTGGGTCAGCCATACGCACACCCAGCGCCATGTTGCATAGCGTCCTTTGGCCTCGCGAGGGTAGATTTGCTCGCGGGCCGCATACATCTTGATGACTTGAGGTTCCGACATTACTTCACTGGCGCCTGCGGTTGTGGATTGGACAGGCTCCAGATATAGGCCGACAGCACATGCACTTTCGACTCGCCCAGGAAATCACCGAACGCGGGCATGGTGTTGTTGCGGCCCTTGCGGATGGTTTCCATGATGGTATCGGCGCTGCCGCCGTACAGCCATATCTTGTCGGTCAGGTTAGGTGCGCCCAGCTGCTGGTTGCCTTTGGCATCGGCGCCGTGACAGGCCATGCAGGCACCGAACTTGGCTTTGCCCAGTACCGACTTGACCGGATCGGAAGTCGAACCCGACAGGCTCAGCACGTAGTGCGCCACGTTCTCGATATCCTTTTCCGAACCGACTGCGGCACCCATCGGCGGCATGATGCCGTTGCGACCGTGCATGATGGTGGTCTTGATGATGTCGGGATCGCCGCCATACAGCCAGTCCTTGTCGGTCAGGTTCGGGAAGCCCTTGTTGCCGCGGGCGTCGGAACCATGGCACTGCGCGCAGTAGGTCAGGAACAGGCGCTGGCCGATGGCGTTGGCCTGTGGATCGGCAGCGACCGTCTTGATGTCCTGGCTCAGATACTTGTTGAACAGCGGACCGTAATCGGCTTCCGCTTTCTTCAGTTCTTCCTCGTACTGGCCGGTCGATTTCCAGCCCAGCTTGCCCTGGTAGGTGCCCAGGCCCGGATACAGGAACAGGTAGGCCAGTGCAAACACGATGGTGATGTAGAACAGCCACATCCACCAGCGCGGCATCGGTGTGTTGAGCTCCGTCAGGTCTTCGTCCCAGACGTGGCCGGTGGTGCCGTCAGCCGGTGCGCCCGGCTCGACCTTCACCTTCGACTGCGAATAGAGCAGCACGCCGCAGCCGATAATGCCCAGCAGCGACAGCACGACGATATAGATATTCCAGAAACCGCTGGTGAAGTCAGACATGAGCGCGCTCCTCTTTTACTGGTGCCGGCGCGGCCGGAGTGTCAAGCGCTTCGTCGTCGAACGGCAGGTGCGCCGCTGCGTCGAAGTCCTTGTTGCTGCGGCTGAAAGTCCACCACAGGATGCCCAGGAACGTCGTAAAGGAAACCACCGTCATGACGCTGCTGGCGCTGTCGAACAGATTGTCGATTGCCATGCTAATTCCTCGTTTTGATTAATGTGCCCAGGCCTTGCAGATAGGCAACCAGGGCGTCTTCTTCCGTCTTGTCCTGCAGCTCGGCCGGGCCGGCGGCGATCTCTTCTTCGCTGTACGGGTCGCCAAGGCGTTTCAGGGCGCGCATTTTCGGCACGATCTCTTCCGGTACCAGTTTGGTCTTGGCCAACCAGGGGTAGGCCGGCATGTTCGATTCCGGCACCACGTCGCGCGGGTTGTTCAAGTGCGTGCGATGCCATTCATCGCTGTAGCGGGCGCCCACGCGTGCCAGGTCGGGACCGGTACGCTTGGAACCCCACTGGAACGGACGGTCGTAGACGAACTCGCCGGCCACCGAATAGTGGCCATAGCGTTCGGTCTCGGCGCGCAGCGGACGGATCATCTGCGAGTGGCAGTTGTAGCAGCCTTCGCGCACATAAATGTCGCGGCCGGCCAGGCGCAGCGCCGAGTAGGGCTTGAGGCCGGCGATCGGCTCCGTGGTGCTCTTCTGGAAGAACAGCGGAATGATCTCGACGGCGCCGCCGACGCTGACCACCAGCGTGATCAGGCCGATCAGCAGCCAGGGGTTTCTTTCAATCCATGCATGTGAAAATTTCATTTTGCTTTTGCTCCTGTCAGGCGTGCGCCGCGTTCAGTTCCGGGATGCGTGCCACGGGCACTTTGGTGCCGCGCACGGTCATGTAGGTGTTGTAGGCCATCACGCACATGCCGGCCAGATACAGCAGGCCGCCGCCCACGCGCACCACGTAGTACGGATAGGTTGCCTTCACGCCTTCAACGAAGGTATAGGTCAGCGTGCCGTCCGGATTGACTGCGCGCCACATCAGGCCCTGCATCACACCGGCGATCCACATTGCGGCGATATACAGCACCACGCCGATGGTGGCGACCCAGAAGTGCACGTCGACCAGGCGCGTGCTGTACATCTTGGTCTGGCCGGCAATGCGCGGCAGGATGTAGTAGATCGAACCCATGGTGATGAAGCCCACCCAGCCCAGTGCACCGGCATGCACGTGCGCCACGGTCCAGTCGGTGTAGTGCGACAGCGAGTTGATGGTCTTGATCGACATCATCGGGCCTTCGAAGGTGGCGATGCCGTAGAACGACAGCGAGACGATCATGAACTTCAGGATCGGGTCGGTGCGCAGCTTGTGCCAGGCGCCCGACAGAGTCATGATGCCGTTGATCATGCCGCCCCAGCTCGGCGCCAGCAGCACCAAGGAAAACACCATGCCGATCGATTGGGTCCAGTCAGGCAGTGCCGTGTAGTGCAGGTGATGCGGGCCGGCCCACATGTAGGTGAAGATCAGCGCCCAGAAGTGGACGATCGACAAACGATACGAGTACACAGGGCGCTCGGCCTGTTTCGGAATGAAGTAGTAGACCATGCCCAGGTAGCCGGCAGTCAGGATGAAGCCCACCGCGTTATGGCCGTACCACCATTGAATCATGGCGTCCTGCACGCCGGTGTAGGCCGAGTACGATTTGGTAAACGAGGCCGGCATCACGGCGCCTTGCACCACGTGCAGGATCGTCACGGCCAGGATATAGCCGCCGAAGAACCAGTTGGCCACATAGATGTGCTTGACCTTGCGCTTGACGATGGTGCCGAAGAACACGATCGCGTAGGAAATCCAGACCACGGCGATCAGAATGCTGATCGGCCACTCCAGTTCGGCGTATTCCTTGCCGCGGGTGAAACCCATGGGCAGCGAAACGACGGCGCACAGGATGACTGCCTGCCAGCCCCAGAAGGTGAAGGCGGCCAGCTTGTCGGAAAACAGGCGTACCTGGCAGGTGCGTTGCACCACGTAGTACGAAGTGGCGAACAGGCCGCAGATGCCGAAGGCAAAAATGACGGCATTGGTGTGCAATGGCCGCAGGCGGCCATAGGTCAGCCATGGTATGTCTAGATTGAGGGCAGGCCAGGCCAGCTGGGCGGCGATAATCACGCCTACCAGCATGCCGATGACGCCCCATACTACAGTGGCGACCGCGAATTGCTTCACGATCTTGTAGTTATAGTTCAGCGATTGATCCACAAAGACTCTCCCTGGAATTACTATTTATGATGGTGGCCAGAGCGTAAGTGTTTGATCGCTAAAAAACTTTGATGTGGATCAAAATTAACCAGATGAAATAGGGGTAGCGAACTGGCATCAAAATAATTGATGATCCAGGCAAAAAAAAGCGTGCAGGAAGCCTGCCGCAATGCGGTTGATTGCGTGGGAAAAGGTGTGTGATGGGAGTCATGCCTGCGCCCCGATGCGCAGGCTGGTTTGTTATCTTATTCGGGTTCGGTGCCAGCCGGTTTTTCCGGCGTGGTGTCGTCATCCTGCAGCACGCGCAGGCCGGGGCCGACCAGGTCGTCGAACTGGCCGCCGTCGGAGGCATTGAAGAACAGCCACAGGGCGCCAAACACCACCACCACGCTCAGGGGTATCAACAGGTACAGCGATTCCATCAGTTTCTCCGCAGGCGCAAGGCGTTGGCAATGACCACCGCCGAACTGGCCGCCATGCCTACGCCGGACAGCCAGGGATTGAGAAAACCCAGCGCGGCGGCCGGGATGGCGGTCAGATTGTACAGCGTGGCCCAGCCCAGGTTTTCACGGATGATGCGCATGCTGCGCGCGGCCGTGCTGGCGGTATCGCGCACCGACTGCAACTGCGACGACAGCAGCACCGTGTCGGCATGCGCCTGCGCCAGCGCGGCGCCCGAACCCATGGCAAACGAGACATCGGCCGCGCTCAGCACGGCGGCGTCATTGATGCCGTCGCCGACCATCGCCACCACCGCACCGGTGGCCTGCAATTGCTGCACGAAGTCGAGCTTTTCATCGGGCAGGCATTCGCCGCAGGCGGTAGCGATGCCCAGTTGCTGCGCCACGCTTTGCGTCAGCGCTTCCTGGTCGCCGCTCAGCAGCACCACCTGCTTGCCGCGCTGGTGGAAATAATCGATGACGGCGCGCGCTTCCGGGCGCAAGGCGTCGCTGAGCAGAAAGCGCGTCAGCCAGCGCCCTTGCATGCCCAGGTACAGCGGCGTCATGCCCTGCATGCCGACGGCTGTATCGCCCAGCGGTGCGCCGGCCAGCGCGGCCACGAAGGCGGCATTGCCGAGCCGGTAGCGCACGCCGTCCACCACCCCTTCCAGGCCCTGGCCCTGCACTTCCTGTACCTGCTGCGCATGGGCGGTAGCGGCGTTGCCAGCCGCTTCCAGCATGGCGTGCGCCAGCGGATGGGCGCTGTTTGCTTCCAGGGCAGCAGCCAGGCGCAGGCAAGCTTTTTCATCGAGGCTGCCTAGCATGTCGGTCTGCTGCAGCACCGGGCGGCCCAGCGTCAGCGTGCCGGTCTTGTCGAACACGATGTGGGTGGCGCGGTGCAGCGTTTCCAGTACATGCGGCTGCACGATCAGCACGCCGCGCCGCAGCAGGCTGTCGGTGGCGGCGGCCAGTGCGGTCGGCGTGGCCAGCGACAGCGCGCACGGGCACGATACCACCAGCACGGCAATGGCCACCGGCCAGGCCTGCGCCGGGTCATGCCAGCTCCAGAAGGCAAATACGGCGACGGCAAACAGCAGCAGGCCCAGCACGAACCAGGCGGCCACCTTGTCGGCCCACTGCGCGATCTGCGGCTTGCCGCTGCCGGCGCGCTCGATCAGCTTCAGCAGGTCCGACAGGGTGCTGTCGCGCGCAGGTTTGAGCACGCGCAGGATCAATGCGGCGCTGGCGTTGATGGCGCCGCCGGGCACGCGCTCGCCCACACGGCGCCGCTGCGCCGCGCTTTCGCCGGTCAGCAGCGACAGGTCGAGCGCGCTCTCGCCCTCGACGATCACGCTGTCGGCGGCGATTGCCTCGCCCGGCTTGACCAGGATATGGTCGTCGATGGCCAGCGCGCCGGCCGGCACCAGCATGGTGGCGCGGTTGTCGGGGAAGCCGGCCATCAGCGTGGCCGAAGCCGGCAAGGCATGCTGCAGCCGCTCCAGCGCCGAGGCCGCCTTGCGGCGCGCCTGCAGCTCGAAATAGCGGCTGCACAGCAGCAGGAAAATGAACATGGTGGCCGAGTCGAAGTACACCTCGCCGCGGCCGGTGAAGGTGGCGACCAGGCTGCCAAAGAAAGCGGCCAGGATGCCCAGCGTGACAGGCACATCCATGCCAAGCGTGCGTGCGCGCAGGCTGGACCAGGCGCCCTGGAAGAACGGCAGCGCCGAATAGCAGATGGCAGGCAAGGTCAGCAGCAGGCTGGCCCAGCGCATCAGGCTGGCCATATTGTTGTCCAGCGTGCCGTCCTCGGCCGCCAGGTAAGACGGCGCCACATACATCATCACCTGCATCATCGACAGGCCGGCCACGAACAGCTGGCGGCCCAGCGTCTTGCTGGCTTGTTGCAGGCGTTCGCCGTGGCGCACCGCATCGTAGGGGTAAGCCGTATAGCCGACCTGGCGCACCGCCTGCAGGATATCGCCGGGCTCGCACTGGGCGCGGTTCCAGCGCACGTACAGCCGTTCGGTGGCCACGTTCAGGCTGGCCACCTGCACGCCGGGCAGGCGGCCCAGCTGGCGCTCGATCAGCCAGACGCAGGCGGCGCAGCGTATGCCCTCGACCGACAGCGTGGCTTCGCAGCTGCTGGCGTCGCGCGCGAACTGTGCATCGTCATTGCTGTACAGGCGCAGTTCGGGCGGCACCAGGCTGGCGTCGGCGGCATTGGCGGCATAGGCGTCGCGTTCGCGGTAGTAGGCGCTCTGGCCGATTTCAACGATGGTTTGCGCCACCGCCTCGCAGCCAGGGCAGCACATGGCGCGCGCGACGTCGTCGATGGTCACAAGCCAGTTTGAATCGGACGGCACCGGCAGGCCGCAGTGAAAGCAGGCGGTATCAAGCTCGGGTGAAAGTACAGCGTTCATGGAATTCTTTTCAAGGATGGGGCGTGACGCACAGGGCGTCGAGCCAGCCCAGCGAGACGCCGTTGGCGGCGCGCAGCAGCCCCAGCAGGCCAAAGCCGAGCACCAGCAGGCCGCCGGCAATGCGCACGGGCCGACGCTGCAATTGCTGGCGCAGGCGCGCGCCCAACAGGCCCATGCCGAGCAGGGTCGGCAGCGTGCCCAGGCCAAAGGCGGCCATGGCGGCCGCGCCGCCGATGGCCGAGCCCTGCATCATGGCGGTCAGCAAGGCGCTGTAGACCATGCCACACGGCACCCAGCCCCACAGGCCGCCGACGGCCAGCGCTTTCAACGGCGTATCCATCGGCAGCAGCGGTTTCAACAGCGGTCGCAGGTGGCGCCACAGGCCGTTGCCGGCCGCTTCCAGGCGCGCCAGGCCGCGCCAGGCGTCCATCAGATACAGGCCCAGTGCCACCAGCATCAGGTTGGCCAGCCAGTAGCCGGCCACCTGCAGGCTGGCCAGGCGCAGCATGCCGGCGCCGGCCAGGCCACCGGCGACGCCGCCAGCGAGCATATAGCTGCCGATGCGCCCGCCGTTATAGGCCAGCACGCGCAGCAGGTTGCCCTGCGGCCGCACCACGGCAATTGCAATCACCGGGCCTGTCGGCCTGGCGGCACCGCTGCCGATCGACAGCGCGCCGACGATGCCGCCGCACATGCCGATGCAGTGCACGCTGCCGGCCAGGCCGACCAGCAGCAGCGGCAAGAGACTGGACACGTCCATGGCGCCGCTTATACGGTTTTCGAGTAGCGCAGCGGTTGCGGGGCGTCGGGAGCGGCGCTGGCGCGCGCCAGCGTCAGGTGGCGGTCGAACACCATGCAGATATTGCGGATCAGCAAGCGTCCCTTGGGCGTGACGGTCAGCCAGTCTTCTTCGATCACCAAGAGGCCGTCGCGCGCAAATTCGCGTAGTTTGTCCAGCTCGGTGGCGAAGTAGCTGCGGAACTTGACCGGATGGGCCTGCTCGATGGTGGCGATCGACAGTTCGAAATTGCACATCAGCATCTGGATAATGATACGGCGCAGCAAATCGTCGGTATCGAGCTTGAGGCCGCGCGCGATCGGCAGCACGCCGCCGTCGAGCTTTTCATAGTAGGCGTCAAGCGTCTTCTCATTCTGGCTGTAGACCGCGCCAACCGAGCTGATGGCCGACACGCCGCAGGCGATCAGGTCGGCCTCGGCGCGCGTCGAATAGCCTTGGAAATTGCGGTGCAAGCGGCCCTGGCGCTGCGCCACCGCCAGGTCGTCGGTCGGCTTGGCAAAGTGGTCCATGCCGATATAGACATAGCCGGCCGCCGTCAGGCGTGCGATGCACAGGCCCAGCATGGCCAGCTTGGTATTGCTGTCGGGCATGTCTTCATCGAGGATGCGGCGCTGCGGCTTGAACAGGTGTGGCATATGCGCGTAGTGGTACAGCGCGATGCGGTCGGGGCTGGCCGAAATCACCTTGCGCAGCGTCTCGGTCATGGTGTCCAGGCTCTGCTTGGGCAGGCCGTAGATCAGGTCGATGCTGATCGAGCGAAAACCGGCGTCGCGCGCCGCCTGCATCACGGCCAGCGTTTCGGCTTCGGGCTGAATGCGATTGACGGCTTTCTGCACGTTTTCGTCGAAGTCCTGCACGCCCAGGCTGATGCGGTTGAAGCCCTGCTTGCGCAGCGAAAACACGCGCTCGCGCGAGACCGTGCGCGGATCGATCTCGATCGAATATTCGCCATCGGCGTCGGACGCAAAATCGAAGTGCAGGCGCAGATGGCTCATCAGCTCGTCCATCTGCTTTTCACTGAAATAGGTGGGCGTGCCGCCGCCGAAGTGCAGCTGTTCAACCTGGTTCATGCCGGCAAACAGCTTGCCCTGCATGGCAATTTCCTGTTTCAGGTAGCTGAGGTAGGTGGCAGCCTTGCTGCGGTCTTTTGTGATGATCTTGTTGCAGGCGCAGTAGTAGCACAGCGTGTCGCAGAACGGCACGTGCACGTACAGCGACAGCGGACGTCGCCCGCCGCGCATGCGCAGTGCAGCCAGCGCTTCGAGGAAATTACCGTAGCCAAATTCGCCGTTGAAGCGGTCGGCGGTCGGATACGAGGTGTAGCGGGGGCCGGACTGGCTCATCTTGCCGATAATGGCGGGATCGAATTCAACCACCGCATCCAGTTCGGCGGAAGCGTTGCTCAGTAGTGTAGGCATGATGTGTCTTGTTTCTTGGTTCGTGGTGGTTCGTGATGACGCTTGAATGATCAGGCGGCCAGGCGTTTCAGGCCGGCCGGCTTGCCGGTATTGGCGGCGCCGCCCCGGTTATTGGCATGCGCCACGCGGCGCGGCGTGGGCATCTTGCCGAAGTTAAACAGGCTGACCGCTTGCGACAGGCTGGCCGCCTCTTCCGACAGGCGGGTGGCCGCAGCTGCCGCTTCTTCGACCAGCGCCGCGTTTTGCTGCGTGACCTGGTCCATATGGGCAATCGCCTGGTTGACCTGGTCGACACCGATGCTTTGCTCGCGCGAGGCAATCGAGATTTCCTGCATGATGGCTGTTACCTGCTGTACCGAACTGACGACCTGTTCCATGGTGGTGCCGGCGCGATTAACCTGCACCATGCCCGCCCCCACCTTGCCGACCGAAATTTCAATCAGCTGCTTGATGTCCTTGGCGGCCAGCGAGGAGCGCTGTGCCAGGTTGCGCACTTCGCCTGCCACTACCGCAAAGCCCTTGCCCTGTTCGCCAGCGCGCGCCGCTTCCACCGCCGCGTTCAGGGCCAGGATATTGGTCTGGAAGGCAATCCCTTCGATCAGGCCGATAATGTCGACGATTTTCTTCGACGAGGTATTGATGTCGTCCATGGTGGTGATCACATCGGCCACGATTTCGCCGCCCTGCACCGCCACTTTCGAGGCCGCCAGCGCCAGCTCGTTGGCCTGCACCGAGTTGTCGGCATTCTGTTTCACGGTCGATGAAAATTCTTCGATGCTCGAGGCGGTTTCTTCCAGGCTGGCGGCCTGCGATTCGGTACGGCCCGACAGGTCCATATTGCCGACGGCGATCTGCTTGGTGGCCACCGCCATGGTTTCCACGTTGATGCGCACATCGCGGATGGTGGCGATCAGGTTGCTGTTCATCTGCTGCAGTGCGCGCAGCAACTGGCCCATCTCGTCGGTGCTGTCGGTTTCAAAGCTGCCCGACAGGTCGCCGGCGGCAATCGCGCGCGCGCCGTTGAGCGCTTTGCCCAGCGGCTGCAGCACCGACATGCGCAGCGTGTACCACAGGAATACATTGATCAGCAGGCCGAACAGGGTGGCGCCGAAGATGGCGTAGTTGGTGACCTGGCCGCCGTTGGCAAACAGGCTGATGGCGCACACCAGCACCTGCAGGCAGTTGACGATCGAGGTAGCCGCCCAGATGCGCAGACCGAGCGACATATGCGTCAGTTTGTGCAGCACATGCGCGATGCCCGGGCGGATGATCTGGCCGTTCTTGATACGGATATTGCCGCCTTCCTGATTGCGGATGGCGGCATAAGCTTCTTCGGCAGCCTTGACCTGGTCGCGGTCGGGCTTGACGCGCACCGACATATAACCGACCGTCTTGCCCGCTTCGCGGATCGGCGTGACGTTGGCGCGCACCCAGTAAAAGTCGCCGCTCTTGCAGCGGTTTTTCACCAGCCCGGTCCAGGGCGTGCCGGCCTGTACCGACGACCACAGGTCGGCAAAGGCCTCGGCCGGCATGTCCGGATGGCGCACGATATTTTGCGGCGCGCCCAGCAGTTCGGCTTCGCTGAAACCGGAAACCTGGCTGAAGTAGGGATTCACATAAACGATATTGCCGTTCATGTCCGTCTTCGACACGATGGCCTGGTCGTCCAGAACAAGGATTTCGCGATTGGTAACTGGCAGATTCTGGCGCATGGGGTTTCCCGGACAGTGCGCCGGACCGCTGTCAGACGCTTTTATTAAGTACAACTTGCATGATTGCAAGAACGTGGGTCAGTGTAAGGATTCACCACGGCAAATTTATTGATGTAGATCAAAATCATCAAACTTGGCTCAGGTATTTGCGCCGTCAGTCCAGGCCGGCAGTCAAAGGGCGCACGTTACCCACTGCATGGCCCTGGGCGTAATCGACGCCCAGTTCGCGTATCACGGCCAGGGTGGCGCTGTTTTCCACGTATTCGGCCACCGTCTTGATGCCCATCACATGGCCCACTTCATTGATGGCCTTGACCATGGCGCGGTTGATGGCGTTGCTGGCGATGTCGCGTACGAACAGGCCGTCGATTTTCAGGTAGTCGACCGGCAGGGCCTTCAGGTAGCCGAAAGAAGAAAAGCCGCTGCCGAAGTCATCGAGCGAAAAGCGGCAGCCCAGCGTCTTGAGCTGGTGCATGAACACTTGCGCCTTGGGCAGGTTGGCAATCACCGCCGTTTCCGTGATTTCAAAGCAGATCTGTTCGGGCGCAATCTCGAATTGCACGAACTGGCCGGTAATATAGTGTTGCAAGCTGGTGTCGGCCAGCGACATACCCGACAGGTTGATCGAGTACAGCGCCGGTGTGCGGCGGCAGCTTTCAGCCAGCGCGTCGAGTGGCGGCAGGCTGTCGCGCACGCTCATGATGTGGTGGCAGACGGCGCGGATAACCCAGCGGTCGATCGAGCCCATCATGTCGTAGCGCTCGGCTGCCGGGATAAAGGCGCCGGGCAGTATCAGTTCGCCATGGCTGTTGCGGATGCGGATCAGCACTTCGTTATGGCTTTCCTGGCCTGCATGCAGATGCACGATGGGCATTGCGTACAGGCGAAAGTAGTCGCGCTCGAACGCTTCGTTCAGGCGCGATATCCACAGCATTTCGCCATGCCGCTGGGCCAGCATGACGTCCGACTCCTGATACACATGGATGCGGTTGCGCCCTTGCTCCTTGGCCAGGTAGCAGGCCTGGTCGGCCGCGACCAGCAGTTCGCTGGTCGATTTGCTGTCCTGGGTGATTTCCACCATGCCGATGCTCACCCCCAGCTCGAAAGTACGGGTATCCCAGGCAAAACGGAAGTCGCGGATCGACTGGCGCAGCTGTTCGCCGACCAGGCGCGCATGGTCGAGCGGGCAATGCGGCAGCAGCACGCCCAGTTCATCGCCGCCCAGGCGCGCCAGGATGTCGCTGTCGCGCATCTGCGCCTGCAGCAGCTTGGCCAGCAACTGCAGCAGCACGTCACCGGCGCCATGGCCGCAGGTATCGTTGATGACCTTGAACTGGTCGAGGTCCAGGTACAGCAGCGCATGGGTATGGCCTTCTTCCTTGGCGGTGTGCAGGGCGCTGGCCACCAGGTGCTCGAATTCGCGCCGGTTGACCAGTCCGGTGAGCGTATCGTGGGTGGCCTGCCACGACAGTTGCTGGCTCAGCTTGCGTTCGTGGCTGACGTCGCGAAACACCACCACCGCACCGAGAATAACGCCGTCGCGCGACCAGATCGGTGCGGCCGAGTCGGCAATGGCGATGCTGTGCCCGTCGCGCGTGAGCAACTGCGCATGGCTCGACAGCCCGATGGCCTGGCGCTGCTGCAGGCATTTGACGGCCACATGTTCGAGCGGCTGGCCGCTGCTTTCATCGACCAGTTGCAAGGTTTCCCGGATATCGCGGCCGTGCGCCAGCGCATTGCTCCAGCCGGTCAGCTGTTCGGCCATCCGGTTCAGGTAGCGGGTCTTGCCCTGCGGGTCGGTGGTCATCACGCCGTCGCCGATCGAGTTGAGCGTTACTTCGGCCAACTCTTGGCGTTCGGCAATGGCGATCATCTGCTGGCGCTGTTCGGTGATGTCGCGGATCATGCCCAGCGTGCGCATTGGCCGCCCCTGCCGGTCGCTCAATACCTGCGCCCTGGCGTCGAGCCAGTGAGTGTCGCCATCGGGCCAGAGCACGCGGTATTGCAGTTCGTAGCCGGTGCGCTGGTCGATGCCGGCCTGCATGATGGCCAGCAGCGTCGCACGGTCCTCGTCGTGCACATGGCCGAGAAAGTCGCGGAAGGACTGGCTCAGCGCGCGTGCTGGCAAGCCCAGCAGTGCGGCGCCGCCGGCTGACCAGTACACCGTGCCCTCGATGGCCTGGCCGTTGACGAGGCGCGAATCCCAGATTGCCATGTGCGCGGCGTCCAGGGCCATCTGTAGACGTTGTTGCAAATCGCCCATTGCGTTCTCCCGCCGTTGTCCATCTGCGTTGCCATCTGTCTAATAGATGGGCTGGCGGGACTTTGGTTCCCGCTGTCGCTTAGGACTTGGCCGGACTGCCTGGCGTGTTTTCTGATGCATCAAGGCCGACGCAGGCCAGGTCGCGCACGTTTTGCCACACCGCCTTATCGGCGCAGCACAGCCTACTTGCCGGGTTTGACCAGGCGCAACAAAGCCTGCGCACCCTTGACCACGGCCAGCACCACGGCGCCGGCAATCACGCCGACCACGGCGTTGATCACGCTGGGCAGCACCGCCGCCAGCACCGGGCCGATGCCGGCCACGCCAGCCACCGCATGCTCGACCTGGTGCAGCAGCTCGCTGGCCCACGGCCAGCCGTGCGTCAGGATGCCGCCGCCGACCATGAACATGGCCAGCGTGCCGACGATCGACAGGAACTTCATCAGCTTTGGTGCGGCCGATACCAGCATGCGGCCCAGCGCGCGCACGCCGTCCATCAGCTTGCCCGTGCCACGGCGCGCCGCCAGGTAGAAGCCGGCATCGTCGAGCTTGACGATGCCCGCTACCAGGCCATATACGCCGACGGTCATGATGACGGCAATGCCGGCCACTACCGCTACCTGCTCGGCAAAGGTGGCGGTGGCGACCGTACCCAGGGCAATCACGATAATCTCGGCCGACAGGATAAAGTCGGTGCGGATGGCACCCTTGATCTTGTCTTTTTCCAGCGCCATCAGATCGACCTGCGGATTGCGCAGCGCTTCAGCCAGCTCGGCCTTGTGGCTGTCATCGGGGTGCAAAAACGGATGGGCGATCTTCTCGAAACCTTCAAAGCACAGATAGGCGCCGCCCACCATCAGCAGCGGCGTAATGGCCCACGGCGCAAAGGCGCTGATGGCCAGCGCGGCCGGCACCAGGATGGCTTTGTTCTTCAGCGAACCGACGGCCACCGCCCACACCACCGGCAGTTCGCGTTCGGCGCGCACGCCCGACACCTGCTGGGCGTTCAGAGCCAGGTCGTCACCGAGTACGCCGGCCGTTTTCTTGGCCGCCACCTTGGTCATCAGCGAAACGTCGTCGAGGATGCTGGCAATATCGTCGAGCAGGGCAAACAGGCTGGAGCCGGCCATATCAGCGTCCTCCTGCTGCAGGCAAGGATGAGCAAAAAACTGGTGTATTTTTCATGATGTTGTTATTGGCAGGGTAGCAAGGTGGAATGAGCATGATCTTACCCCAGCGCGTCCGGCAGCGCCGCACGCAGCGCGGTAAAATGGCCGTTTCCCCTATCTCTGGATGCAAGATGAGTTTTGCCACCTGGATCACGTTTGTGATTGCCGCCTCGATTATTGCTGTTTCGCCCGGTTCCGGCGCCGTGCTGTCGATGTCGCACGGCCTGTCGTATGGTGTGAAAAAGACCAGCGCCACCATCCTGGGCTTGCAGCTGGGGCTGCTGGTGGTGCTGTTCATTGCCGGCGCCGGCGTCGGCTCGCTGCTGCTGGCCTCCGAAGTGGCGTTCAATATCGTCAAGACGGTCGGCGCGCTGTACCTGATCTACCTGGGCCTGTCGCAGTGGCGCGCCAGGGTGGCGGTGGCGGACGACCTGCATGCGGCCAGCGTGCTGCCATCGATGCGCAGGCGCGTGCTGACCGGTTTTCTGACCAATGTCACCAATCCCAAGGGCATTATTTTCATGGTGGCGGTATTGCCGCAATTTATCAGCGCTGGCGCTCCCGTGCTGCCGCAACTGCTGATCCTGGCCGTGACCATGTGCACCATCGATCTGATCGTCATGCACAGCTATGCCTTTCTGGCCTCGTCGATGCAGCGGTTTTTCCGCGATGCGCGCGCCGTCAAAAAGCAGAACCGCTTCTTTGGTGGCCTGCTGATGGCGGTTGGCGCGGCGCTGTTCTTCGTCAAGCGCGGTGCGCACGCCGGCTGAAGTATCGTACGGTTATATCGTACTGTTCGAGGTGCAATCATTTGTAAGCGCGCTTGTCGCCGTGCGGCAGGCGCGCTGTAATAGGCTATCCCTTCTTTTGCTGTCCTGCCTGGAGCGCTGCCATGCGTCCGAATTTCCTGCATACCCTGTGCGCCGTGGTGCTGACCTCGGCCTTTTCAATCGCTGTTGCTGATGATGATGTCGAGGCGCCCGAGCGCGTCGGCCGCATTTCCACGCTGGCCGGGCCGGTGCTGCTGCGCGCCGGCGACGGCGAGGCGCAAACGGCCCTGCTGAACTGGCCGATTACCTCCGACAACCGCATTACTACCGAGCGCAACGGCCTGGCCGAGTTGCGCGTTGGCACTGTCGCCGTACGCCTGGATGCCGATTCGGAACTGGAAGTGAGCCAGCTGGACGACGACAGCTTCAGGCTGCACCTGAGCTATGGCAGCGTCAGCGTGCGGGTGCGCGACGCTGAGGCGCTGCGCGGTTTCGAGCTGACCACGGCCCAGGCGCGGGTCAGCCTGCGCGAGCCGGGCTGGGTGCGCGTTGACGCCGGGCGTCCGGCTGGCGTCAGTATCATCAGCGTGCTCGATGGCCAGGCCGACGTCGATGGCAGCATGGCCAGCATTACCGTGCAGGCGGGCAAACGGGTTGAATTGAGCAATGACGGCCTGAACACGGGGCCGCTGCAGCGTATTGCGTTCGATGACTGGCCGGAAAGCCTGCCCTCGGCCGCGCCCGCCTTGCGCTATGTGACGCAGGACATGACCGGTTACGAAGAACTGGACCGCTATGGCGCCTGGCAGGACAATACCGATTATGGGCCGCTGTGGCTGCCGCGTACGGTGCCGGCCGGCTGGGCGCCGTACAGCGACGGCCGCTGGAGCTGGATTGCGCCGTGGGGCTGGACCTGGATCGACAATGCGCCGTGGGGTTATGCGCCGTCGCATTACGGCCGCTGGGTGCTGGTCGGCAAGCGCTGGGGCTGGGCGCCCGGGCGCGAACGGGTGCGCGGCGCCTGGGCGCCGGCGCTGGTGGGCTGGGTCGGCGGCAACCATCCGGCGCGCCCCGGCCAGCACGCCGGCCCAGGCGTGGGCTGGTTCCCGCTGTCGCCGCGCGACCATTATGTGCCCGGCTACCGCGTCAGGCCCGATTATGCCTGGCGCGTCAACCGTATAGCCGAAGGACGCCGCCAGCTGCCTGGCGAGCGCGAGCGCCGTGAAGGCCTGACCATGCTGCCGGGCCAGCCGTTCGGCCCGCGCCGCATGGTCGATGTGCCGCGTGGCAGCCGCGTGACACTGCCGGCGCCGCAACTGACCAATATGCCGCTCACCACGGCGCCGCCGCCAGGCCAGCCGCAGTGGCAGCGTCCGCAAGGCGAGCGCCGCGACACGGCGCCGCGCCCGGCATGGATCAATCGTCCGGGCCGCCTGCAGACCGATTCGCCTGACGTGAACAACGTGCACAATATGCGCACCGTGCGCGAAGACGACCGCCCTGGCTGGCGCAATCCACCGGGCGGCCAGGCGCCGGTGTTCAATCCGGCGGCGCCGCGTCCGCCGCAGGCGCGCCCGCCCATCGTGACGGCGCCCGCCGCGCCGGTCATGCCGGCCGCACCACCCACGCCGGCAGCACCGCCCGCACCAGCCATGCCGGTCGTACCGGCTTTGCCGCCGGTACAGGATCAAGTGCGGCCCTGGCGGTCGGAGCGCGAAGGCCGCGAAGGACGGCCCGTGTTTGCGCCATCGGAGCAGATACGGCCCGAGCGCCGCGAACCGCGTGCCGAACGGCCTGACCCGCGCTCCGAGCCGCGACCTGAAGTGAGGACCGAGCCAAGGCCAGCGCCAAGAGCTGAAAGGCCCGACCCGCGTCCCGAGCGCGTGCGGGAACAGCGCGAAGCGAGGGAAAACCGCGAACAGCAGCGCCCGCAAAATAACCGGATGCGGCAAGTGGAGCCTTGAGTGTTGCGCATTCCTGGCGTGCATTCTGCCCCTTTGTTCCGGCCATTCAGGCCGATATTTCTGCCATCCGTCACATGTCGCTGGCAACGGCAAGCGGTTTTCGCTAATCTGGCCTTACTGCAAAACGCAGCGGCGCAACTGCCGCCCCGACCAGCTAGCAAGCTGGCGCGGCGGGCGCGTCGAGACCAGACCGTGCTTTACCGCTATTTCCTTTTTTCCGATTTGAAATAGTTTTAGCCAGCCCTTGGGCTGGCTTTTTTTTGGGCGCGTGCATTTTCACCGGTGAAAGTCAGGCCCTGTCGGGCCTTGCGCTTGATTTTGGCTACAATGTCGGCATATAGCTTGCCTAAAGCAACGTTCACCGCACTTTCCGCATCGATTGGATTTACCATGCAAAACATTCCCCCCAGCGAATCGCTGATCGAGTATCCCAGCGACTTTCCCATCAAGGTGATGGGACCGACCCATGTCGATTTCGCACCGACCATTACCGAGCTGATCATCAGCCATGACCCGACCTTCCACGCTGGCCGCCTGGAAGCGCGTCCTTCCGGCAAAGGCAACTACACCGGCCTGACCGTGACCGTGCGCGCCGTCAGCCGTGAACAGCTCGACGCCCTCTATACGGCGCTGTCGGCCCATCCGATGGTCAAGATCGTCATGTAATGCGGGCGGTGCTGCCTGGCCAGGCTGACTGAAAAGCCGGCCTGGCTTATAATCATGGGTACACCGCACCACCACCGAATCTGTCATGACCACCAACGTCACTGAAGCGGCACTGATCCGCGAGCTCGGTCGCGTCGACTACGAGCCGACCTTTGCCGCCATGCGCGCCTTTACCGATGCGCGCAGCACTGAAACGCGCGATGAATTGTGGATCGTCGAGCATCCGCCCGTGTTTACGCTGGGCCTGGCCGCCGACCGCGGCCATCTGCTGGCCGGCAGCCTGATCGAAGAACAGGCGATCCCCGTGGTGCAGACCGACCGTGGCGGCGAAGTCACGTTTCACGGCCCTGGCCAGGTGGTGATTTACCTGCTGATGGATCTGCGCCGCAACAAGCCTGGCGGCAAGCTCTATGCGCGCCAGTTCGTGCATAAAATCGAGCAGGCCATCATCAATGTGCTGGCGGCGTATAATCTCGCGGGTGAGCGCATCGAGGGCGCGCCTGGTATTTACCTGGCCGGCGGACCCGACAAAGGCGCCAAGATCGCCGCGCTGGGCCTCAAGGTGCGCGGCAACGGCTGCACCTACCACGGCCTGTCGCTCAATGTGGCGATGGACCTGTCGCCGTTTTCCTGGATTAACCCCTGCGGCTATTCCGGCCTGAAAACGGTGGACATGCGCAGCCAGGGCGTGGACGTGCCGCTGCTCGACGTGCAGCGTGCGCTGGCCCGTGAACTGACCGTATTACTCGATGTACAGCAGAGCGCCGCAGGCGCATCTCAGGCAGCAGCTGCCTGAGCAAACAAACCAACATGCCCGTCAAGGGCCAGCAGCCATGACTTCTGAAACCGTTTCCAGTACCGCCCCCGCAGCCGCCGCCACGCCCGTGTACAACCCGAGCGAAAAGCAAAAAGGCGCCAGCAAGACTTCGCGTATTCCGATCAAGATTATTCCAATCGAGCAAGTCGAGCGCCTGAAAAAGCCGGACTGGATCCGCGTCAAGGCCGCTTCGGCCTCGACCCGTTTCTATGAAATCAAGGATACGCTGCGCGAAAACAAGCTGGTCACCGTGTGCGAAGAAGCAAGCTGCCCGAATATCGGCGAATGCTTCGGCAAAGGTACCGCCACTTTCATGATCATGGGCGACAAGTGCACGCGCCGCTGCCCGTTCTGCGACGTCGGCCATGGCCGTCCTGACCCGCTGGACAAGGAAGAGCCGGCCAACCTGTCGAAAACCATCGCCAAGCTGCGCCTGAACTACGTGGTGATCACCTCGGTCGACCGCGACGACCTGCGCGACGGCGGCGCCGGCCATTTTGTCGAGTGCATCCAGCAGACGCGCGCGCTGTCGCCGAACACCCGCATCGAAGTGCTGGTGCCGGACTTCCGTGGCCGCCTGGAAAAAGCCCTGCTGCTGTTCAAGGACGGCCTGCCGGACGTCATGAACCACAACCTGGAAACGGCGCCGCGCCTGTACAAGGAAGCGCGCCCGGGTTCGGACTACATGCATTCGTTGAAACTGCTGAAAGACTTCAAGGCCATGTACCCTGACGTCAAGACCAAGTCCGGCATCATGGTCGGCCTCGGCGAGACCGACGAGGAAATCCTGCAGGTCATGCGCGACATGCGCGAGCACGATATCGACATGCTGACCATCGGCCAGTACCTGGCGCCATCAGACAGCCATCTGCCGGTACGCCGCTACGTGCACCCGGACGTGTTCAAGATGTTCGAAGCCGAAGCCTACAAGATGGGCTTTACCCACGCTGCCGTGGGCGCCATGGTGCGCAGTTCCTACCATGCAGACGAGCAGGCGCATCTGGCTGGCGTGGAATCGGCGCTGAACGCCTAAGAGCCTCGCAAGCTGCTTCATCATCACCGCCCGCATTGCCGGGCGGTTTTTTTTGCCTGTGTGAAACGTGAACCGCCAGCAAGGCGCAATGTTTATACTCGCACAATCGGATCAACGGAAGGAGTGGGCATGGATGTGCGCATTGAAGCATCGTGGAAACAGCAGTTGCAGCAGCAGTTCGAGCAGCCGTGGTGGGACAGCCTGGCAGCGTTTGTGAAGGAGGAATATGCGGCCGGACCGTGTTTTCCTGCCGGTAAAAACATTTTTCGCGCGTTTGACCTGACGCCGTTCGACCAGGTCAAGGTGGTGATCCTGGGTCAGGATCCGTATCACACGCCGGGCGCGGCCATGGGACTGTGCTTCTCGATACCCGATGGCACCCGGCCGCAGCCTAGCCTGCGCAATATTATCAAGGAGCTGGCCAGCGACGTGGGCGTGCAGCGCACTCATACCGACCTGACCGACTGGGCCGAACAGGGCGTGTTTTTGCTTAACAGCGTGCTGACGGTGCGCTCGGGCGAGGCCGGCTCGCATGCCGGCAAAGGCTGGGAAAAGCTGACCGACAGCGCCATTGCCCGCCTGTCGGCCGAGCGTGAAGGCGTGGTCTTCATCCTGTGGGGATCGTATGCGATTGCCAAGCGCGCGCTGATCGATGCGGGCAAGCATCTGATTCTGACAGCGCCGCATCCGTCCCCGCTATCGGCGCACCGCGGTTTCTTTGACAGCAAACCGTTCAGCCAGGCCAATGCCTATCTGCAGGCCAATGGCCAGGCGCCCATCGTGTGGGCTTAAGCCAACGTTGTTGTCGGATTACGCCGCTGCGCGGCTAATCCGACCTACGTCAGGGTAAAAAACGCGTAGGTCGGATTAGCGCAGAGCGCGTAATCCGACACCACCACGGACGCGTTACGTGCTTAAAAACTCGTCGACAGCCCTGCATAAATGCTGCGGCGGGCGCCGTACTGCGGCGCGCCCACGCCGACACCGGAACCGTCGCGCAGCAGGTAGGACTTGTCGAACAGATTGATCAGCGCCAGGCGTCCTTCCACCTTGCCGACCGGCGTGTTTTTCCACGTATGCGTCACGGCCGTATTGACCGTGAAGTAGCGCGGCAGATGGCCCGAGTTCGGTGCGCCGCCATCGGGTGTCATGCGCAGACCGCTGCCATACAGGAAGTCAGCGCTCACTTGTGAATCGCCAAAGTGATAGTGGCCGCCACCGGACAGTGTCATCGTCTGGTCGTGATCGAGGTAGACATAGTTGTTGCGGATATAGTTCAGCTCATCGGCACCGAACAGCGACTGGCCGGACACGATATTGCGGCCCTGCGCCTTCTGGGTGCTGGCGTTCATGAACAGGCCCCAGTCTTTTTCACTGTAGATGGCCGACAGTTCCAGGCCCTTGGCATAGCCCTGTGCGTAGTTGAACGGGCTCAGGATCAGCGCCTGGCCGAACTGGCCTTCATCCAACAGGTTGCTGATTTTCTTGTAGTAGGCATCGGCCGTGACGGTCAGCTTGGATGTCAGCTGGTGGCTGATGCCGATATCGTAGTAATGCGTGCGCTCGGCCTTGACGTTGTCCGAGGTGGCGATTTCCGGTGCATTGGTGGTGTTGGCATACAGGTCGATGCTTTTTTGCGCAGCCAGTTCCTGCGGCGGCGGCGTGAAGTAGCGCGAATAGCCGGCGTGCACGGCGGTGCCTGGCGCCAGTTGGTAGGCCAGGTTGACGCGCGGGCTCCACTGTTGCTCGCTGGTATAGGCGTTGACCTTGTCGAAACGTGCGCCGTAGTTCAGCGTCAGCGGCTTGCTGATATGCCATTCGTCCTGCAGGTAGAAGCTGGCCAGGGTGCCGGTCTTGCCGCTGTTGTCCTGCACCGAAATCGGCGTGGTCGAACTTTGCTGGCCATTGTCATCGGTCGGGAACACGCCGACCGTATTGTCGCTGGTGGTTTTCTGGCGCGTATAGGCCAGGCCGGCGCGCAGCGTATGGTCCTGGTGCAGCTTGTAGCTGATGTCGAACTGGGCGCCCGAGGCGCTGTTGGAACGGCGCGAATCGGAGGCCACGCCGTTATAGATCAGGTCGCCAACCGGGTCGGGCGTGAAATGCAGCTGCGAATACTGGTGGAAGGCCGACACCTGGTAGTTCAGGTCGCCCATGCTCTTTTGCAGCGACAGCACCAGGAAGCGGTTCACTTCGCGCTGGTTTTCATCGAGCTGCGACGATGGCAGCGTTGAGGTGCCGGCGGCGGCATCGCTGCGGCCAGCCAGGCTGAACGCTGGCGCCTGGTCAGGGTTGTTGGGAATCTGGAAGCGGCCGTTGTAGGTGCCGAACATGGCGCCCAGTCGGGTATTGTCGTCGAGGAAATACGACAGATTGCCGAACGACTTGTTCTGGCGCGTCTTGTCGTGCAGCGCGTTGCGGGTCGGCTGTGGGTTTTCCACGCCCAGCGCATTGCCCAGGTAGCTGCCGGACAGGTAATAATTGAATTTGCCGACACTGCCAAAAAATTCGGCACTCGGTTCGACATGGTCGTGGCTGCCGACCATGATGCCGATGCGCCCACCCGGGGTCATGCCGCCTTCCTTGGTTTCAATATCGACAATGCCCGCCGTGCGCAGGCCGAACTGGGCCGGCAAGGCGCCGGTAATGAAGTCGGTCTTGTCGATCAGGCGCGTGTCGATCGACTGGCCGAAGCCGCTGATGCTTTCCGGCAGCTGCACACCATTGATGCGGTACTGCACGTTGGCATGGTCGTCGCGGACATGCAGCGCGCCCGAGCCTTTCGAGTCCTGCGATACGCCAGGCAGGCGCAGCAGCACTTCATTGAACGGCGTATTGTCGCCCTGGCCCAGCATGTCGACCATATGGCTGTCGATGCTGTAGATGGTGGTGCCGACCTTGGGCGACAGTTCGATGCGGGCGCTGCGCAGGTGGGCCGAGGTGACCTCGACTTTTTGCATGTCGGCTGGTGCAGCGTCAGGGGCGGTCGTGTCAGGGGTAGCGTCAGCGGCAAAGGCTGGGACAGCAAACAGGCTGGCAATGGCGAGCGACAGCGCGCTCAGGCGTGGAGTGTGTTGCATGAAAACCTCGAAAATAGTCAACGCCAGGCAGCCACGCGCCTTGGCGCAGTGTGGCAATGCCTGAAAAAAAGAAAAACAGCGTGGGAACTACAGCGAGGTTGGCGGCGGGCCACGTACGGGCGGCAGCAGGATGGCAAATACGGGCGCCAGTGCTGGTGGCGCAGCCGTCAGCAGGCGGTATGGCAGCAATAGCGCGGGCGGTTCCACCAGCACCGGTGGTACGGCCAGGTCGGCCACCTTGTCGATGGCGGTCATGCACAGCGCGCACTCTTCCGCATCGAGACTGGTCTTGTGCAGATGCGACGCGGCAGTCGACAGCAGCAACACCAGCGCCAGCGCGCTGAACAGCGCGACGCACAACTGCCATGGCGAACGCGCCAGGGTGTGAACCTGGTGACGTGCTGGCTGGTTGATGTGCTGGCGTGATGACATGGGCGAATAGTAACAAGAAAATGGTGGTGCTGTCAGCCAGTTGCAATTGATTTGCTTTATAGCCTGGCCGGGGGTGACCGTAAAAGTTGCTATGATCGTGCTGTCGTGTTCTGTCGTATTAATAACAAGGATCAAGCGAGACCATGAGCAAACCCGAGATTACCCTGGAATTATTCAACCAGCGCGGCGTCGGCCGCCTGCCCGGCCACCTGGGCATTGTTGTCACCGATATCGGCGACGGCCAGCTGACAGCCGAGCTGCCGGTGCTGTCGCATCTGCTGGCGCCCAACGGCTATCTGCATGCCGGCAGCGTGGTGACGCTGGCTGATACCGCTTCCGGCTACGGCTGCATCGCCAACCTGCCGGAAGGGGCCAGCAACTTCACCACCATCGAGCTTAAATCGAATCACCTGGGCACGGCGCGCGACGGCACCATTACCTGCACCGCCCGCGTCGAGCACAAGGGGCGCAATACGCAGGTCTGGGACGCGGTGGTGAAAAGCAAGGAAACCGGCAAGACAATTGCGCTGTTTCGCTGCACGCAGATGATTTTGTATCCGAAGTAGGTCGGATTAGGCCGCGCCGCGTAGGCCCTTTGGGCCGTAATCCGACGACATTGTTGGCGCCTGCGGTGATGTCGGATTACGGCCCCGCAGGGGCCTAATCCGACCTACAGCCTCACCCAACTACCCTTGTACAGCACCGGCCCGGTCGGTCCGTTCGGATCAGGCGAGCCGCCCTTCGGTTCAAGCGTCACGGCCAGCAGCGCCACGTCGCTGCCCAGTGCGCGCTCGTTCAGCGCCAGTTTCACGCTGCCCTTGTCGGCCAGCAGGCCCAGCGAGCGCGGGTTGCCGCTTTTCGGCACGGCCCACAGTTCCAGGTCGCGGTCGCTTGGTACTGGTGCGTTGCCGACCATACGTACTTCCAGCGCGCCGTGGCGGCTGTCGGCCGTGGCCAGCATGACAGCCTGCGATTT
Organism: Janthinobacterium aquaticum; assembly: GCF_009208565.1. Lineage (GTDB taxonomy): Bacteria > Pseudomonadota > Gammaproteobacteria > Burkholderiales > Burkholderiaceae_D > Janthinobacterium. The sequence goes on from NZ_WFLK01000015.1 coordinate 204,239, forward strand.
TTCGTCCGTCAGGCTGGCAACATAGGCAATCTGCGGCGCGTCGAACAAACGCATGGCCATCACCACCACCAGCAGTGCGGCGATGGCGCTGGAAGCCATGCCCAGCGAACGCCAGAACGACAGTGAATCGCGCCACAGCGACCAGCCACCCTGCGGTGACAAATGCAGGCGCTGTTCGATCTGCTGCCATACGCGCCGCGGCGGCGTGACCGGTTTGGCAAATTCAGCCATCGGTTCCAGGCGCTGGCGCCACTCGGCCGTGATATGGCGCAGGTCAGCGTCGTTGTGCAGCCAGCCTTCGAAGCGCCTGCGTGCGCCACCCTTGAGCGTACCGAGCACGTATTCGGACGCCAGCTTCTGGCGCAGTACATCGTTGCCGCGGATATTCATGGCGCCTCCCGTTTGGCCAGGCAGGTGCGCAGGCGTTCCAGGCTGCGCCGTATCCAGGTTTTCACGGTGCCGATAGGCAGCGCCATCTGCTGCGCCACTTCGCTGTGCGACAGGTCATGGTAATACGCCAGTGCAATCACCTGGCGGTGCAAGCCTTCCAGGGCCGACATGCAATAGGCCAGCGCCTTGGCGTCGCCGCTCATCTGCAGCGCTTCGATCGGCGTGGCCTGCGGATCTTTCAGTGCGTTCATGACTTCGCCATCAAACTGTTCAGCATCGATTTCCACCGTGTCGTCGCTACGCCGCAGCACATCGAACGCCTTGTTGCGCACGATGGTGGCCATCCAGGTCATGGGCGCCGCCAGATGACTTTGATACGTGGCGGCATTGTTCCAGATGGCGACGAAACCCTCTTGCAGGGCCTCTTCAGCGAGCTCCTGCTTGTGCAATATACGCAGCGCGAAGCCAAACAGTTTCGAGGAAGTAGCGTTATAGAGTTGGCGAAATGCAACAGCATCACGCTTGCCGGCAGCAAGCAACCAGGTTTTCAGCTGTTGCGGGTCGAGCGTTTGAGCATCAGGGGACACGGCTGGCCTTCACAAAGTAACAAACGTCACGAATGTGCAGGTTATAGCAAGAATGCAATGGTTTGCAACAGTATTCTGTTGCAAGCGATTTAGCCGGCGATGGCGTTGTCGAGCAGCTTGTGCAGTTCGGCAAACTCCGGCTTGCCGACATAGCGCTTGAGGATTTTGCCCTGTTTGTCGAGCACGAAGGTGGTGGGCGTCATGGCCACGTCGCCATAGGCCTTGGCGGCCTCGCCGTTAACGTCGAGCGCCACCTTGAACGGCAGCTGGCGCGTCTGGGCAAAGTTCAGCACATAGTTGGCCGGGTCGTACTGCATGGCCACGGCCACGAATTCGAGCCCCTTGGCCTTGTACTTGTTGTAGGTGTCGACCATCTCCGGCATTTCGGCCACGCAGGTCGTGCAAGAGGTGGCCCAGAAATTGACCATCACCACTTTGCCGCGCAGGCTGCTTGAGGAAATCTTTTCGCCGTCGATGCTGTGGAAGGTCACATCGGGTGCGCTTTGCTTGTTGTTCAGCGACAGATAGGCGCCTGCCGCAATGCCGGCCGCCACGATGGCGATCACGGCTGGCTTGAGCCAGGACTTGGTGGCGGAGGGCGAAGTTGTCATGAGATCACATCCGAAGCAAAGCCCAAAGCAAGGCGATGCGGCCATTATAGCCGCATCGCCTGATGGTTGCTGTAGGCCCGATGGCCTATCAGGGATTGCTGCTGCGCGCCGGCGCCGGGTCCGGCTGCAGTTGCTTCAGTTCGGCTTCGGTGATGTAGTCGAACAGCTTGACCACTTTCTGCACGCCGCTCACGCTGCGCGCCACATCGGCGGCAACCGTGCCTTCGCGCTGGGTCACGCGGCCCATCAGGTAGACGGTGCCGTTTTCGGTCACCACCTTGAACGAAGCGGCCGAGATGGTCTTCATGTCGACCAGGCTGGCCTTGACCTTGGTGGTGATCAGCGCGTCGTTCGAGCGCGAGGTATAGCTGGCCGGGCCGGCAATCACCATTTCATTGGTCACGCCTTCCACGCCGGGAATAGCGCGTATTTCGCGCTCGACCGACTGGCGCATCGCTTCGTCGCGCACTTCGCCCGTCAGCAGCACGTTGCGGTTGAAACTGTTGACATTGACATGGCCTGCATCGCCGACCAGGCCAGGCAGCTTGGCCTCGCCCTTGACAGCGATGGTCTTGTCTTCGGTCTGGGCGCCCAGGGTGCGGCGGTCTGCCGCGGCGACGCCGCCCATCACCGCGCCACCGACCATCAGCTCGATGCAGCCGGTCAGCGAAGTGAGCATGGCGCCGCACAGCAGTGCAGTGGCCAGCGGGCGTTGTACGCGTTTCCAGCCTGGGCCAGTACCGAATTTAGTCATTCACGTCTCCTCCGAATAGCGCGACGTCGATGCCGTCGCAAATACAATGTATGGTCGTCAGATGCACTTCCTGGATGCGCGCCGTGCGCGAGGCCGGCACGCAGATATGCACGTCGGCGTCGGTCAGCATCTTGCCGATGGCGCCGCCGTCCTTGCCGGTCAGGGCCACCACGCGCATTTCGCGCTCAAGCGCCGCTTCCACCGCCGTCATCACGTTGGCCGAGTTGCCCGAAGTGGAAATGGCCAGCAGGATATCGCCGGCCTGGCCGAACGCCTGCACCTGCTTCGAGAAAATATCGCGGTAGCTGTAGTCGTTGGCCACTGCCGTCAGAATCGACGTATCGGTGGTCAACGCCAGCGCCGGCAGCGGGAAACGCTCGCGCTCGAAGCGGCCGACCAGCTCGGCAGCAAAGTGCTGGCAGTCGGCGGCCGAGCCGCCATTGCCGCAGGCCAGAATCTTATTGCCATTGGACAATGCAGCAAACATCAGCTCGATCGCCTGTGCAATCGGTTGTGCCAGTACCGTAGCGGCCTGGATCTTGAGTTCGGCACTTTCGTGGAAGTGCGAGAGGATGCGTTGATTATTCATAGTCTGCCGATTATAGTGCAGGCGCGCGGCCGGGCGGACAAGCGCCGTAAAAAATGCTTACATATCGAGGATGTTTTTCAGCCAGTCGATGCGCGTACCCTCGATGGCCACGGCGTCAAAACGGCAGGCTGGCAGCTTCTGCTGGCGCTGCAGAAACATCTGCGCCGCCAGCACCATGCGCCGCTGCTTGGCCGGCGTGATGCTGGCCAGCGCCCCGCCAAAGCTGGCGCTGCTACGCTGGCGCACTTCCACGAAGACCAGGCCGCTGCCATCGCGCATGATCAGGTCGAGTTCGCCGCCCTTGCACAAAAAATTGCGTTGCACCAGCTGCAGGCCGTGCTGCTGCAAATAGGCCAGCGCCGTATCTTCGGCCAGCCTGCCCCGGATCTGCTTGTCAGTCGGCAGCTTGTCGCGTGGGGCGGGCATGGCGCATGGTCTTATTGGGGCGGCGCGATTGCCGGCGCAGGCAGTGGCGCCGGCGGCCAGGCGCCCACCACGCCCTGCTGGTAGCTGGCCGCCTGTTCGGTACGCTCGAAGCGAGCCTGGCCATTGTCGTAGCTGACCGACAGGCGGCCCGTCACGCCATCGAGCACAAACGGCGACTGCGGTTTCAACGCCACTTCGCGCGCTACGCGGAAAGCGTCGATACCGAGCGCATACAGGCGTTCCATGTCGGCGGTCAGGCGGCCATCCATGGGCTGCGGCGGCTGTGGATAAATCATGACCTGCGGATGGTCGCGCTGCACTTGCCATGGCAGGTCGAGCAGGCGCGCGCCATCGAGTTCGGGGCCGCTGGCGCCGCGGCCCATGCCCGGGTTGATCGAGGACGTGCCGTACAGCGGCAGGTCGGGGCCGATCGCCACGCGCAGCTGGCGCGCCTGGTCGGCATCGAGGGCGGCAAACACCAGGCCGGGCGGCGTATTGTTCAGGCGTGCGCGTACCTGGACCAGCTCGGCGTCGCTCAGGTAGCCATTGGTGGCGGTCAGGTCCATCTGGTCGACCGTGCCGCCCTGGCGCAGCCATTCCTGGCGGAAGGCGCTGCTGATGCGGCGCTGCGATGGTGCGCCGGCCGACAGGATCAGGGCGCTGGCGCGCGGCTGTTCGCTGGCGGCCCAGGCGGCAACCTGGCGCGCTTCGGCTTCGATCGACAGGCCCATCACCAGCATTTTTTCCGGCAAGCGCGCAGTCTCGCGGCTATCGGGATGATTGAGGGCGATGGTCGGCTTACGCACCAGGTCGCTGTTGGCCACCGCCGTCACGCCAGAGCGCGTCAGCGGACCGACCACGATATCCTGCTCCTGCTGGGCCTGGGCAAATTTATTGAGCACATCGGCATTGCCGTCGCCGGTATCGATCACGGTCACTTCAAAGCCGCTGCGGTCGCGTTCATAGGCGGCCATAAAGCCGGCGCGCAGCAGTTCGGCCGCCGGTCCCAGCGTGCTCGAGCGCAGCGGCAGCAGCAGGCCGATATGATGCTGTTTGCCGTCCGACGGCGCCGGCGCGGTGGCGGCCGGCATGTCCTGCGCGGTACCGGTAGCCGGCTTGCCGGCGCTCGGCGCTACTTTGGGGGCGCCGCCGTCGTCATACGAGGTAATATCGGGCACGGCCACGGCAAACGTTACCGGTTCGGGTGCGGTCGGCGCAGGCGCGGCCGGCTTGGGCGCCGGCACGGGCGGCGGCATGACCCTTGTTTTTGATTCGATAGGCGCGCACAATTGCCCGGGCGCGTCGCAAGGCGTGCTGCAAGCGCTCAGCATGCCAGTCGCGGCACAAACAAGCAGTAACTTCACACTATTAGCAAGCATTGAACCTCCATGACCGTACAAGAAAACAGTTTTATTGCCAATCTGCCTATCATGACAGAGGCGGCGCACCAGGTCTATCCTATCGCAACATTGTATGTAGTGGCCACGCCGATCGGCAATGTGACCGATATCAGCCTGCGCGCCCTGCACTTGCTCGGTATTGTGGACGCTGTTGCCTGTGAAGATACGCGCAATACCGCGCACCTGCTGACGCGCTTCGGCCTGAACAAGCCATTGATTGCTGCCCATCAACATAATGAGCGTGAAGTAGCGCAGTCGCTGATTGCCCGCCTGCAAGCTGGTGAGCGCATCGCGCTGGTGTCCGATGCAGGTACGCCCGCCGTCTCCGATCCCGGTGCACGCATCGTCGACGCCGTGCGTGACGCCGGCCTGCGCGTGCTGCCCTTGCCCGGAGCGTCGGCTGCCATTACCGCCATCTCGGCCAGCGGCTTGCTCAATGACCAGTTCTACTTTGTCGGCTTCCTGCCAGCCAAGGCCAAACAGCGTGAAACCATGCTGCAAAGCTTGAGCGGTATTACCGCCACCATGGTGTTTTATGAAGCGCCGCACCGCATCCTCGACTGCGCCACGGCGCTGGCTGCCGTCTTCGAGCCGTCCCGCCAGGTGGTGTTTGCGCGCGAACTGACCAAATTGTTCGAAGAAATCCACCGCTGCCCCCTGTCCGAGGCCGAAGCGTGGATACGCGCCGATGCACACCGTGAAAAAGGCGAATTCGTGATCCTGCTCGAAGGCGCCCCGGCCGAACAGGATGCGCAGGACGTCGAAGCCGAGCGCATCCTCAACATCCTGCTGGCCGAATGCAGCGTCAAGCAGGCCGCCAGCCTGGCAGCGCAAATTACCGGGCGCAAGAAAAACGCGCTGTATGAGCGGGCGTTGCAGTTGAAGGGGCAGGAGTAAGAACTATTTGGGCGGGGTCTGGCTGGCCAGATTTTGCAAGCTTATCTCCGATCCTTTGATAAAGATCTTGGGCTGTTCGATCACGCGCATGACAAACGATTTGCGTTCATCTACACGTGCGATAAATTCTTCGCGTGTGTAGAGCGTCGGGTTGATGCTGCGGCCTAGTTGCTGTTGCGCAGGCATCAGGTCTGACAGCAATTGTGCGTTCGATAGCTTGTCACCGATGATCATCAAGTCTATATCACTGTGCGCCTGTTCGCTGCCTCTGGCGATTGATCCATATATAAAAGCCAGTTCAATATGGTGCCAATGCGGCAGCAGCGCCGTGCGCAAGGCATCACCGACACCAAACGTTTTCAATACGATGCTGCGCAGCTCCTCGAAAATCGGTGCATTGTGATTGGCCTGATAGTGCTTTTGGTTGCCGATTTTTTTTACTGTAATGAGCGTGGCATTGACCAGTTTGGCCAGTTCGCGCTGGACGGAACCAGAGCCCGTAGCGGCGAAAGCAATGATTTCGCTGGCATAAAAAGAGCGTTGCGATTGCCCAAACAGCAAAGCCAGCACCCGTTGCTGTGTCTTGGAAAACAAGGAATTTGCGTAGTTACCCATATTGGGTAGGATAGAACCCAATATGGGTAAAGTCAAACCTTACCATTTACAGCCACTATCCTTCTTGTCCAACAGCATCAGGACTGGCGCCAGCAGCCCGGCGCCGGCGTAGGCAGTGCGGCAGTCGCCGCGTTTGCCCTGAGCGATATTGCGCGCCAGCTCGGTTTCGGTTTGCAGCGGCTTGTCGGGAATCTGCCCTACTGCCGTGCCGACCTTGGCCGGATCGCGTTCGCCGGCCATCTTGCGCGCCGTGCTGCGCGCTGCCTCCATATCGAATTTGGGCACCGGACCAGCGTCGGGATTGCTGGCCGCTGGTGCTGCCGGCACAGTGATTGCTGGTAGCGCCGTGTCGGCGACGCTGGCGCTGGCCGGCGCCTGTGCCACTGGTGTGCGTGCCAGGCGCGGTGGCTGTACCGGCTTCGGTACACGCCGTGGCTGCACGCTGGCCACGGGCGGTGGCGGCTTGACCGCTGGCGGCCTGATCCAGACTGTCAGCGATTCCACGCGCGGGCCGGTGTCGGGCAGCGCAGGCGGGCGCGTGTGGCGCCAGCCGTACAGCAATGCGGCGTGCAGCAGCAGCGATACGCCAACGCCCAGCACGACGCCATTGCGCCGGCGCCTGGGACCACGGTAGTTCAATGAAGTTGATAACGGTAGTGCAGTCATGTTTTCGCATCCTGTGAGAGAAAACCGAGCCACAGTGTCGCATACTTTATTGGCAAGAAAATCGTAGCTTAGGCCATGGGGCATAAATTATTTACGGGAAGTTCGGGCTGACCCTTGACCGAACTGAATTCGGTCTGTATTATCTTGGTCTTCGGAGTGTGGCGCAGCCCGGTAGCGCACCTGGTTTGGGACCAGGGGGTCCAAGGTTCGAATCCTTGTACTCCGACCAAATTTGTAGAAAAAACCCGAGAGTTTCGACTCTCGGGTTTTTTTTCGTCTGAATTTTCGTCTGAATTTTCGTTTGAATCACGTAGGTCGGATTAGCGGGGCGACGCCCCGCGTAATCCGACAAATGCCGGCGCCAACAATGTTGTCGGATTACGGCCCCGCCGGGACCTAATCCGACCTTGTATTATTCCTCTCATGCGGTTGATGGTGTTGCGAACAACATTAACCGCTGTCAAAATTCTTGGTAGGCATATCAAGACCGGGTAACTGGATGCTGTATCCGCCCTTAGGCTCA
>NZ_WFLK01000016.1 GCF_009208565.1 Janthinobacterium aquaticum
ATTGAGGGGTGGGTAACTGGTGCGAGATCTACGATGCTGGCTTTGAGCCTAAGGGCGGATACGGCATCCAGTTACCCGGTCTTGATATGCCTACCAAGAATTTTGACAGCGGTTAATGTTGTTCGCATCACCATCAACTGCATGAGAGGAATAATACAAGGTCGGATTAGCGGCAAAGCCGCGTAATCCGACAACATTGTTGGCGTCAGCGGTGTGGTCACATCAGGCGCCAGCGGCGTTGTCGGATTACGGCCCCCTCGGGGCCTAATCCGACCTACGCAGCTATCAATGCCAGCTCTGGCAAAAACCTCATATTCTTACTTAAAATCAATCGTTCTCACAAGGACGCCGCTTGCCTATGCTGTGTTCCAGCGTCGCCACAATTGCGTCGTTCCGGTGCCGTCCTGGCGCAGTCGAGTAAATGCTTTTGTTGCGCCAAAGCTGGCCTGCATATAGGGATTGAGTTCGCGCGTGCGCTCGATGGAAACTTTACTGCCTACGCATCGAGCAGCGTATCGTCGTGACGGGTAGGGGAGTATCAGTTCGCTTGCAGATAAGCGATCGCCGCGCGGTATTTCTCCAGCCGCTCCAGGTCTTTCTGGCTGGGCTGCGCAATGCGCGACAGGTCGCTGTTTTCCAGCAGGTCGGCCAGCTTGACGGCCTTGCCTGTTGGGTTGCGTGCCGCCCGCGCCACAAAATCGGCATACGATTCGCCCTTGACCTTGCTGACCGCGCGCAGCGCCTCGATCACCTCCGCCGCAAAGCCCTCGCACGCCAGATCCTCGAACGTCACACGCCCATCGCTGTCCTCCACCACATCATGCAGCACCGCCACGATCTGCTGCACGCCCGGCGCCACCCGCAGCATCACGCGCAAGGGATGCAGGATATACGGCGCACCACCTTTGTCGACCTGGCCCGCATGCGTGCGTGCAGCGATCTCGATGGCGCGTTCAAGGGTGGCGGGGGTGGTGGGGTAGGGCATTTGCGGCTTTCGGCTGATACTGATGCGCACGATGGTAGCATCGGCTGCGCCGCCATCCACACACCATTGCCGGCCTGTCTGGTACGCCATTGACCTGGCAAACAGAGTAAATCGTATTTAACAGCCATAGCCCCTTGCAAGGCGGTCGTCACCTATGCCATAATTCGCCTCGCTTCGGGAGGTTAGCTCAGGGGTAGAGCACTGCATTCACACTGCAGGGGTCGCAAGTTCGAAACTTGCACTTCCCACCAAGAATACTTAGTGAAATCAATCACTCGCATAAAAAGCCGATCTTTTAGAGGTCGGCTTTTTTGTTAAGTGTAATTTTCTGCTGTAATTTATCTTATTCCCTCCATTATCTGCAAAATATTGTCTTGCACGAAGCGTAGAGCATCGATTGCAGGCGAAAATACGTGAGGAACTATGAACTTGTTGCCTCCGCTGCAGCGCTGCTGATTTCGACCAGATGTTCCCGTACAGTGTCTACTGTGAACGTGTAATCGACGTTTCGTTGTGTATCGCCATTGTCGGCCTCGGCATGAGTAACGCGTCCCTCGTAGCGAACAATCTTGTCATGGATTTGAATGGGTACCCACGCAAAAGTGGGGCATAGTCCATCAACCCAATCGGCTGGCGTTCGAGTAAGCGTTTCTGGCCGAATTGAGAAACCCAAATCTGCAACAATAGCGCCGGAGCCATAAGCAGGACTACCAGCAGTACTACCATGGCCCCCAGCTCCAGCGTGAATGACAACCGCCTTTTTTATGACCTCTTGTCGTTTCTCAAAGTATATGATTGGTGGAATTTGAATAATCACACCTTTCAAGTTGTTTTCAGTTGCCACATTCAATACATTTACTGAGACCGTGATGCCTTTGCGTGGAACCCATGGGAATACTAATATTTCACTGGCCCCAGTCACCAAGGTGCTCGGTTCGGCGACCGGCTGATTACTTCCAACAACTTTGCAAAGGACTCTCACATCAGTCATACGGTTCTGAGTAGTAATGTAAACAAAGTTGTCGTCGTATTTTTCGACCCAGGCGACAATAGGATCATTTGCTGATTCTGCCACGCATGCCGCATAGTTTTTGGCAGCGTCAGGCGACAAAGCTCTTTTAAAATGCTGCGCACTTAGTGACGTATAGTTTAACTCGAAGAAGAGCATTGTTAGTTTTGAGCGAGCAACTTTGAAATCATCAAAATTACCCGTAAAGTACTCTGGAATGATAGCGTTCCACTTCGTTTTTACCTCGTCATAATTCTCCCGACTGACCAACGAGAGGATAGACGAAATGGCGAGGTAGTCAGTCGTCGTAACTTCGCTGTCAAACGTCAAGGTGTCTTTACAATCGTTCATTTTATTTCCTTTGTGATATAAGCAAGTTTCTTGGCTTTGACTCAATGAATTACAGGAAAACATTCGGTCCACAATTGCAACAGCCCAAATGGAAGCTTTAGAATTGCATGGAAGCATCAAGTAAACAAGTGTTTGCTGATTGACGTGGATTAATTGTTCAGTTCGTGTAATCGTATTTTTTAGGCGCAGCGCGGAGGCCATATTACTTTCATGCCAGTATCCGGCAGGCATATACTGCCCACATATCCCCCGCCATCTCCAGCGTCCGCACCTGCCACGGCGCATTTCCGCGCCTCGCCTGTCCATCCACGCCCCAGCATCCGATCTGCGCATGCTGGCTGAAAGTCACTTCGTGCAAGTCGGCCTGCAAACCCAGCCCCAGCGCCTTGAGATAAGCTTCCTTGCGGGTCCATAGCGCCATGAACGCGTGGCGCTGTGCGTCGCCCGAGATGGCCAGCAGCGCGGCTTTTTCGCTGTCGTGGCAGGTCAGGTCGAACAGCGTGGCGACGTCGAGCCGGTGCTGCTCCAGCGATTCGATGTCGATGCCGACCGGGCAGCCAGCGGAGGCGACGGCCAGCAGCGCCAGGTCGTCGCTGTGGCTGAGGTTAAATTCCAGTTCGCCGGTTGTCAGTGCCGGCTTGCCCCAGCGGCTTTGCGTAAAGGCGAGGTCGGCGGGGTTGCTGTGAGTGTAATGCGCCAGCACGGCGCGCAGGGCGCCGCGCGCGGCGGAACGCCAGTTGCAGGGCGGCGGTGGCATAGCGCGCGGCGCGCGCCTGCTCGGCGGCATCCAGGCTCGCCGCCCAGGCGGCTGGCTGCGGCAGCGTCAGGTCGATTTGCCAAATGTGGACTTCATCAAAGGCGATCATGCGAGGCTGCGGCGCAGGCAGGCCAGCACCGCTTCCTGCTGCTCGTGGATAAAGAGTGGCCGCCGTCAAACCAGTGCACGCTGCAGCTGGCGCTGGTCGTCTCGCGCCAGGCCTGCGTGGCGGCGCTGCCGGCAAGCGGGTCGTCGCGGCCGGCCAGTATGGTCAGCGGGACAGGCAGCGGTGGGGCGGGGCGATATTGATAGCTGGCCACCAGCGCAAAGTCGGCGCGGATCGATGGCAGCAGCATCGCCATCAGGCCGGGTTCCTCCAGCACGGCCGATGGCGTGCCGCCCAGTTCGCGCAGTGCTTCCAGCAGCTCACGGTCGGGCAGTTCATGCAGGCGCCGTAGCGGGGGGCGCAGCCATGGTGCGGCGCTACCGGACAGGATCAAGTGCTGCGGCAGCGGGCGGCCTTGCTCGCGCAGCTTGCGCGCCAGCTCGAACGCCAGCAGCGCGCCCAGGCTATGGCCGAAAAAAGCAAAGGGACGCGCATCGGCGTCGGCCGCGAGCACGTCGGCCAGATCGTCCAGCAACGGCGGCATGGCCAGGTACGGGGCTTCGTGCAGGCGCATGCCGCGCGCCGGCAACTGCACTGCGCGCTTGGCAACTTGCTTACCCCCGCCAATGTCCTCGCCTGCATCGCGATCGGAGTCGGCATGGCATTGCTGATGGGAGTGTTGGCCGGTGCTTATCCAGCCTGGATCGCCTTGAAAGTTCGGCCGGTGTCTGCACTTGGCGGCCGCACCGCCAGCGAGGGCGCCCAGGGCATTTTCTTGCGGCGCCTTTTGACGGTGGTGCAGTTTGCCACTGGCCTGAGCTTTGCCAGCATTGCCTTGAGCATGTCCTTGCAGATGAACTACTTGTCCAGCATGGACCTTGGTTTCAATCCGGATCCCATGCTGTCGTTCATCATGCCGGTTGATATGACAGAGGCCAAGGCGCGATCCTTCGTAGCCGCTGTGCGCCATTTGCCGGGCGTGGCCGATGTCGTCACGTCGGAGGAGTCGATCGGTGAAGGCATTATTTACCAGTGCGAAGTGAAAACCAGCGATGGCAAGACCGTACTGATGCGGGGTACCCGCGTCAGTCCCGGGTACTTCGACATGTTCGGCGTGAAGGCACTGAGCGGACGCGTCTTCGATCCGAAAGTCGACCAGATTGACAACTCGAACTTGATTGTCATCGACCGCAATGCCGTCAACGAATTTGGTTTTGCCAGTGCCGACGCAGCAATCGGCCAGTTCCTGACCATTAAAGGCGTTGCTTATCGGATTGTTGGCGTCAATGCAGACCTCATCACCCAGCCCATCACGTCTAAACAATACGCCACTATCTACCTGGTGTCGCCGAAAGCGCATACGGTAACAGTCAAGGTGGGTGGCGATCCCGAGGCCGTCCAGCAAGCAATTCAGAGTAAGTGGCGGGAGCACTTTGCCGACCATGTCTTTGACATCAATTCGGTGCGCACCTTGCTGGAACGTTCCGTCAAGCAGCAGATGGCTCCCTACCTTGCGGTTGTCAATGTCTCCACCTTCATCGCTGCGGCACTGGCTGCTCTGGGCATGTACATACTTTCGGCTACCAGCGTGCAGCGCAAGACCCGGGAAATCGTGTTGCGCAAGCTGTATGGTGCGCAGCCGATCGACATCGCCAAATTGCTCGCCAAAGAATTTGTCGTCGCTGCAGCATACCCTGGCTGCCATGCGCCTTGCTCCAGCGGTGGCACTGCGTACGTAGGGCTGAGTGGCGTGCCTGCCTGGCCGATGCGGGCCAAGGCAGGCGCGCCTTGAATCCGTACCCCAAAGCGGATATCGGCGTGAGCCAAAACCACTTCGTTAATTCTAGCGGGGTTTAATTAGTCGCCGCCGACGCCGCCGATCGGCGTGCCGGCCGGGATCTGGTCAAGCAAATCGGGCGGCACCTCGCCACCGCCAACGTCCTGGTGCGTCATCAGCGCGGCGCAAATCTGGCCGGTGTTCGCGCCCATCGCCAGATGCAGCGCTTGGAATAACCGTGCTTGCGCACCTTTCATTCGCCCTCGCCAGACACCTTCAGGCCGGTGCTGTCGACCACCAGATTAAAAATGATATAGTGATTCAGTGGTATATCTTGAATTTTTCAGCCAGTATATTTAGGAGTTGTCATTTGAGTGCCACATTTGGACAGCAATTATTTTTGAATAAACTGTGGATAAGGTATCAGGCTGCTTTGACATTATTAGTTGTTGTTGCTTTGCATATTATTGTCTGGCATTTTTTCCAGAGTAGTTGTGGCATTTTTCGAACCTCTCCGTCCACCACTTCGTTTCCCGTCTTGTTCTTTAATGCTGTGTACCCGCATGCGCAGCGGCCAAACAAAGTTGTTGAGCTGCCTCGCCACGATGCCAAGCAACCCGGCAATGCTGGCGTAGCATTTGGACGTGAGCGTCGCAGTAAGCCAGGGGCCGCTGGCATGCTAACTCCGCATTTTCTGGCGAATAATGAAGCAGTGCAGTCATTCGCAGCAAGTCCGACAGAACCTGTCGTCGAATCTACCTCACAATCTGGTTTATCTGCCTCAGCTGCGGAAAAGATTGAGTGGGCAATAAAAAATGCCGGCAAGATTGACAGGGAGCTGCGTTCAGGTATCGCTGTTTCATTACCAGTTTCAAAATCCCGCTTCGAAAAACTTTCAGACGACTTATCGAGCGCTTACATTTCCAAAGATGACGAAGTAGATCGCCGCTTTGTAACACCCGAGGGCATCATCTACTACAGTACAACTATCAGGGGAAAAACCACTTGTTATATGACCGGCCCGGTGAATTCGCCTAGCGCCATCAGTAAAGGACCTAGTGCGATATCGTGCCCATCGAACGCGGGCAAGTGGGTTAAATATTAGCGTTAGTCGCCACGTGCCGTTTATCACTCAAGCTGCGCGCTCCAACCGTGGCCAGAGGCGACCTCTAAAAACCCATCACCCGCTGGCCTGAGCCGGTAAAATTGTGGCATCCCTACGTCCAGTGAGTACCATCGACCGCATCACCAGCCTGGCTTTTCTCGATGCACGTTCTCCAGGCCACAGGCGTCAGCTGATCAAACAACGGCGCACCCAGCCTGACCACCCCTGCCGGCTGCGCAACTGTTGATCAGCCTGCGCGCGCCAGCTGCAACGGCGCCATGTTTTCCGGTTGCGCAGTGATGCTGCTGACCAGGCGCATGGCCGGCTGCACGCCGGTGTTTGCCTGCAAGCCGTTGTCGACCTTGAAGAAACTGACCAGCTGCGTCAGCTGATTGGCTTCCTTGTGCATCGCTTCGGCCGTTGCCGCCGCTTCTTCGACCAGCGCCGCATTTTGCTGGGTGACGGAATCGATATCGCCGATGGCTGTATTGACTTCATGGATGCCCGACTCCTGCTCGGCGTTGGCCGAGCTGATGTCCGACATAATGGCTGTCACGCGGGCGATGCTGGCGACGATTTCCAGCATGGTGTCACCGGTGGCGTGGGCCAGCGTGGCACCCACTTCGATGCGGCTGGTCGACTCGTTGATCAGCGTCTTGATTTCCTTGGCGGCCGTGCTAGATCGCTGCGCCAGATTGCGCACTTCGGAGGCGACCACGGCGAAGCCACGGCCCTGTTCGCCGGCGCGCGCCGCTTCCACCGCCGCATTCAGTGCCAGGATATTGGTCTGGAAGGCGATGCCGTCGATCACGGAAATAATATCGACAATTTTCCTGGCCGAGGCGCTGATTTCATCCATCGTCTGCACCACTTCGTCCACCATGGTGCCGCCCTTGTTGGCGACGGCCGACGCCGACAGCGCCAGTTCATTGGCACTGCGCGCATGGCCCGAGTTTTGCTGTACCGCTGACGTCAGCTCTTCCATGGAAGAGGCGGTTTCCTGCAGGGCGGCGGCCTGTACTTCGGTGCGGCGCGACAAGTCAAGGTTGCCGGTCGCCAGTTCCTTCGAGGCGTCATCGATGGTGTGGGCGCCGTCGCGCACCTGCTTGACCGTGTCGGCCAGGCGGGTGGTCATTTCATGCAGGGCCTTGAGCAGCTGGCCGATTTCATCGTTGCGCTGCGGCAGCCTGAACGCGCGCAGGTCGCCTTGCGCCACGCGGGTGGCCAGTGCGACGGCCTGTTGCATCGGGACGACGATGCTGCGCGTAATGGTCCAGGCCAGCCCCGCGCCCAATGCCAGCGCCAGCGCGCCAAAGGCGAGCAGGGTGGCGCGGCTGCTGTAGTACTGCGTGGCCGAGTCGCCGGCCAGCATTTTGGCTTGCTGGGTCTGGAAGGCCAGCAGTTTGTCAAGCGCGCCGGTGTAGGCGGCAAACGAGGTCTTGAAAGTCGACTCGGCCAGTTGTTCCACTTCCTGCGTCTTGCCCATGTCCTTGAAACTGAAGATCTGTTGGCGCACGTCCAGATAGGCTTTCTGGCGCGCTTCGGCTGTGCGCAGCAGGGCGTCTTCCTGCTGCGTGTGCGGCAGGCCCAGCAGCTGTTTTTTGGTGGCGCCGACCAGCTTGTCGCCGCTCGTCAGCTGCGCCTGGAAATATTCGCCCACTTCCAGGCTGTCGCTCTTGGCGATCGACAGGGCGCGTACGCCGTTCAGCTCAGCCATTGCCAGCCAGTCGGAAGTCAGTTGTTGCTTGGCCAGTTTGTCATTGACCAGAAACTCCGTCATGACATGGGCTGCATGCAGCCGCCACAGGGCGACACCGGTAATGCAGGCCATGATGAAGAGCACAATCACAAACGAAGACAGCACGCGTGGACCGGTTTTCAGGTTGGATATGGACATGATGTGAGCCGACAGGCCGCAGATGAAAACTGCAGCATACGCAGGAATTATGTCAGCATAATTACATTGGGGAAATTAAAATTGCAAGAAAAGAACTATTGCTTTGGCGTCGAACCCCTCTTTGGCCAGACGCGCGCAGGTATGGTTCGATTATTTTCTAGCATAGTAATAGTGCCTTGCCTAGTCTACCTATTGAGCTTCGGCAAGTTTTTTGCTTGAGCTTTACTGCGAACTCCCTTATACTTTTTCAAAATAAAAATTAAAGTTCGCAATCCGAATTAATCATCGATGCAATGCCGCTTTGACCTTGCCATATGGCAGGGGCGGCAGCAAGACTCTTCCACTACAGTAGCAAAACGGTGTCGTGTCCTGTTTGATTGTTTCATCGAATAAATATTCGCATTCCGAATTTTTCCCGGTGAGGTGGCAGGTGATGGATCGGTTATGCGGACAGGAGGCGAAATTTTCGCCGCATGCGCCGAGCGCCAGCCAGGCTTCGTTTCCGCCTTACGGTCAAACTATAATTCGGATACCGAATTATTTTTGATGGAGCAACAATAGACATGGACAAGAACATAGAGCTGAGCAAGCAAAGCGGCGCCAAGGCGGCCGCTGGCGCCGTTGCGCCTGCCGAGGCGAAAAATACCGTGCAGTCACTGGCCAAGGGCTTTCGCGTGCTGCAGGCATTTACGGCGCAGGAGCCGGAACTGACGATGGCCGAAGTGGCGCGCAAGGCCGATATGGACAACGCCACCGCGTTTCGCTTCCTTAATACCCTGGTGGCGATTGGCTATGTTGAAAAGGTTGAAGACACGCGCTATTTCCGCCTGTCGCTCAAAGTGCTGGATCTGGGCTTTCACGCGATTGCGCGCTCGGACTTGCGCACGCGCGCGCGGCCCATCCTACGCAGCCTGGTGGGCGAAATCAATGAGGCGGCGTCGGTGGCCGTGCTCGATGGCAGCGATGTGATGTATGCCGAGCGCGTGCAGGCCGGCCTGGTCAGGCTGGGCATCGATGTGCGCATCGGCAGCCGTGTACCGGCCTATTCCAGTGCAGTAGGGCAGGCGATCCTGGCCTGGATGCCGCGTGAGGTGCAGTTGCGCGTACTGCACGGCAAGCCGCTGCTGCGCCTGACCGATACTACGCTAACCGATATCGATGCGCTGCTGGCGCGCCTCGACCATGTGCGCAGCGTTGGCTATGCGGTGTCGGACCAGGAAACCGTATCGGGCGTCTATGTGGTGGCCGCGCCGGTGTTCGATATCGACGGCATGCCGGTGGCAGCCCTCAGCGTGGCGGCGCCCACCTATCACACAACGTTGTCGCAATTCGAGGCCGATACCAAAGAGGCGGTACTGCAGGCGGCGGCGCAGCTGGCCAAGTCGCTGCAGACCACCGGCGGCTACACGCCTCATCATTTTCATCCCTGACAGGCAGGCAGCATGAACCCACAGGTAGCAACAAGCACAGTACCGGCAGCAAACCGGCGCGCGCTGGTCACCGGCAGCAGCGCCGGCATCGGCGCTGCCATCGTGCAGCAGCTGCTGATTGATGGCTGGCAGGTGCTGGGACTGGACCTGGCGCCGGCCACGCTGGCCCATCCATGCTTTTCCAGCCTGCAGATCGACCTGCTCGATACCGATGTGCTCAAGCGTTGCCTGGCCAGCGCCGGTGTCGTCGGCGCACTCGTGCATGCGGCCGGTTTCATGCGTACGGCACCGCTGGGCCAGCTCGATGCGGAACACGGTGCGGCCATGTGGCGCGTGCATGTGCAGGCGGCCGAAGTGCTGGCCAATGCGCTGGCGCCGCGCATGCCCGACGGCGCGCGCCTGGTGCTGATCGGCAGTCGTGTGGCGCAGGGCGCGGCCGGGCGCAGCCAGTATGCGGCCTGCAAGGCCGCGCTGGCCGGCATGGCCCGCTCGTGGGCGGCCGAACTGGCGCCGCGCGGCATTACCGTCAACGTGGTGGCGCCAGCCGCCACCGCTACGGCCATGCTGCAAGATCCGGCGCGCGCCGGCACGCCGCCACAGCTGCCGCCGATCGGGCGCTATATCGAACCGGCGGAAGTGGCCTCGCTGGTCGCCTTTTTGCTCTCGCCGGCCGCCGCCGCCATTACCGGCCAGCAGATCGCCATCTGCGGCGGCGCCTCGCTGTAGCGCCTGGCCCTGAGACGAAATGGACAGCTTCGACGCCACCGATACCGCCATCATCATTGCGATGGTGACGGGCTATATCGTGCTGACGGCCTGGCTGACTACGCGTTCGCGCAGCAAGACCTCAAGCGAATTCATGGTCGGCGCGCGCAATATGCCGGCGGCGGTGGTGGGCATTTTGATGCTGTCCGAATTTATCGGCGCCAAGTCCACCATCGGCACGGCGCAGGCGGCGTTCGAGTCGGGCATGGCTGCTTCGTGGGCCGTGCTGTCGGCCGCCATCGGCTTTCCGCTGTTCGGGTTTTTCCTGGCGCGCAAGCTCTACAACTCGGGTGAATACACGATCTCGGGCGCGATTGCCAAACGCTTTGGCCGCTCGACCCAGCTGATCGTCTCGTTGATCATGATCTATGCGCTGTTGCTGGTCAACGTCGGCAACTACCTGAGCGGCGCGGCGGCGATTGCCACCGTGCTCCACATCGAACTGCCGATGGCGGCGCTGGTGATTGCCGTGGTCAGCACCTTTTATTTTGCCTTTGGCGGCATGAAAAGTCTCGCTTACGTCAATATCGTCCACAGCACCATCAAATACCTGGGCGTGCTGGTGGTGCTGGCGGTGGCGCTGGCCATGACGGGCGGCGTGCAGCCCATCGTGCAGGCGCTGCCGGCGTTCTACTTTACCTGGGACGGCGATATCGGCGCCTCGACCATCGCCGCCTACTTTATCGGCAATATCGGTGCGATCTTTTCCACCCAATATATTATCCAGGCCATTGCCTCGACCCGCAGCGCCGATGCGGCGCGCCGCTCGACCCTGATCGCGGCCGTACTGGCCGTGCCGATCGGCCTGGCGCTCGGGCTGATCGGGGTGGCGGCGCGCTATCTGTATCCGGGCATGCCCAGCCTGTATGCGCTGCCGATTTTCCTGCAAAGCATGAATGTGTACCTGGCCGGCTTCGTGGCCGTGTCGCTGGTGGCCGCCATCTTTATCAGCGTGAGCACGGTGGCGCTGGCGATCGCCTCGCTGGTGGTGCGCGACTTCTATGTGCCGCATTTCCAGCCGACGCTCGAGCGCGAATTCATCACCACGCGCCGGCTGGCGGTGGTGATCGGCTTTTTGCCGCTGGTGTTCGTCTGTTTTGCGCCCGGCCTGCTGCATCTGTCGTTTTTCACGCGCGCGCTGCGCCTGTCGGTCACCATCGTGGCCATTATCGGCTTCTATCTGCCTTTTTTTGCCAGCAACCGCGGCGCCACCGTTGGGCTGCTGGCCGCCGCAGTCGCGACCACATTCTGGTATCTGTTTGATAACCCGTACGGCATCGACAATATGTTTGTCGCGCTGCTGATTCCGCCGCTGGTGATTCTGGCTGAAAAGCTGATGTACAAAAGCAGCGCTTAGCGCGCTGGCGCACCATTTTTTTCGCATTGCCGCCTCCGTGAAGCCGCCGGACAGGGCCCGCTTTGCCCGACGTTTTTCCATGGCGCCTCGCGCCTGGCCACCTGACTTGACTTTGCGCTGCACTCTGGCGCGTTTTCCGGCCGGTTTATCCGGCTTTTGACCTTGAGCATAACTGATATGAAACACACTACATTTACCCTCGTGGGCGGCATGCTGCTGTCCGGCGTGTGCGGCGCCGCTGCCGCCCAGTCGAACGTGTCCGTCTACGGCATGGTTGACGCCGGCGTGGCCTATTCCAGCAATCAGAAGGGCAACTCCAACACCTATCTGCGCAGCGGCAGCAAGGATGGCGCGCGCCTGGGTTTCAAGGGCACGGAAGACCTGGGCAATGGCCTGAAGGCGCTGTTCCAGCTCGAAGCCGGTTTCAATCTCGATGACGGCACGGCAGCGCAAAGCGGCAGTCTGTTCAACCGCGCCGCCTTTGTCGGCCTGTCCGACAAGCGCCTGGGCACCCTGACGGCCGGCCGCCAGTACGCGCCGTACTTCACCTTCCTCAATCCGCTCGGCCCGGTGCCGGTGGTGACCGGCGCGACCGGCGCCCATCCCGGCGATATCGACGGTTTCGATATCACCGTGCGCAACAACAATTCGATCAAGTACATGTCGCCCGAGTGGCGTGGCGCCGCCTTCGGCCTGATGGTGGCATCGGGCGAGCAGGCCGGCCACCAGGGCAGCGGCAGCGCCATGAGCGCGGCGCTCAAGTATGACGTGGCCAACTGGCGCTACGCGCTGGGCTACCAGGTGCTGAAAAACGGTCCGCTGCAGGCTACCTGGGACCCGTCGTCGTCGAGCAGCTTCTCGAAGTCGCCGATCAATACCGGCTATCTGTCGGCGCGCGAAGTGCAATACCTGGCCGCTGCCGTCCACTACCAGCAAGGCGCGCTGGGCCTGGGCGGCTCGCTCAGTAACGTGCAATACCGCCCGAACGCGTCGTCGCGCTTTGCCGATACCGCCATCTTCAATACCGCTGCCGTGCGCAGCACCTGGCAGACCGGCACGCCGTGGCTGCTGGGCGCCGGCTACGCCTACACGCGCGCCACCAGCGCCAACGGCATCAGCGACCGCGCCAGCTACCGCCAGCTGTCGCTGATGCAGTCGTACTGGCTGTCCAAGCGCACGGTGATCTACATCCTGGAAGCAAACCAGAAGGCACGCGGCAAGACGCTGGCCTCGAACGGTGTCACGCAGATTGACGCGGTGGCCGTGGTCGGCGACTCGCAGGTGGGCACGCCGTCCTCGAACGGCAGTCAGAACGTGTTTACGGTCGGCCTGCGCCACTCGTTCTAAGCCGCTGCCGGCGCGGGCAGGGGCCTGCGCCGGCCACCACAGGAGAACAGGGAGAACAATATGGCTTTATCAAGACGTAAATTTTTACTCGGCGCGGCGGCCATTTCCGGCGCCTGGGTGACCTGGGGCAGCCAGGCGGCGTGGGGCGTTGCCGCTTCCGTGCCAGCATCTTCGCCGCTGACACCGCAGTTCATGCAGCTGTCGCAGCTGCTGGTCAATCACCGGCTCAACGCCGGTATCGGCGCGCGCATGGCGGCCTTTGCCGCTACCCAGTACCCGGACTGCGCCAGCATGATGACGCAGATCATCGCGCTGGCCGCCAGCAAGAAGGCCGCCGCGGTGGAAGACTTTTTTGCCGATATTCCCGAAGGCCCGCTGCAGGACTTCGCCCACTGGGTGATTCTGGCCTGGTACAGCGGCTCGTCGTCGCCGAAGAAAGACGCGCAGCTGTTCACGTTTGAAGAGGCGCTGACCTACAAGCTGTCAGCCGACGCCGTAGCGATTCCCTCGTACGGCTTCTCGGGGCCGAATATGTGGAGCCGTCCTATCGTGCCGCTTACGCCGATGCCGAGCTTTTAACCGACTTACAGAGTAAATCACTATGTCCAATACAACTAGCGCCGACGTCATTATCGTTGGCACCGGCGTGGTCGGCGTATCGATAGCCGAAACTCTGCTCGACGCCGGCCTGTCCGTGCTGATGCTTGAAGCAGGTCCGCGCGTGGCGCGCGCCGAGGTGGTGGAGAACTTTCGCAACCTGCCGCTGGCACTGAAGGGCGATCCCTCTTCATGCTACCCGCCTGCGCCCTGGGCGCCGCATCCGATGCCGTCGTCGGAAAAACCGGAAGACGCCTATCTGCAACTGAGCGGCCCGGACAAGTACGCGCAAACCTTTATCCGCTATGCCGGCGGCTCGACCTGGCACTGGGCCGGCACCTGCTGGCGCCTGACGCCGGAAGACATGCGTTTGAAAACGCTGTACGGCGTAGGCCGCGACTGGGCCATCGACTACAAGACGCTCGAACCGTATTACGCGCGCACCGAATATGCGCTGGGCATCTGCGGCCCGGCCGAGCCGGAGCTGCAATGGCCGCCGCAAAACGCCACGTCCATTGCGCGCTCGAAGCCGTACCCGATGCCGCCGCTGCCGTTCGGCCCTGGCGAGCAGCGCTTTACCGACGTCGTCAAGACGCTCGGCTACAGCAATATCCCGACCGCGCAGGCGCGCAACAGCGGCATGCCCTACGATGACCGCCCGGCCTGCTGCGCCAACAACAACTGCGTACCGGTCTGCCCGGTCGGCGCCAAGTACGACGCCGCCACCGCGCTGGCGCGCCTGGAAGCGAAAGGCGCCGTGATTACCGCCAATGCGGTGGTGTATCGCGTCGAGACCAACGCCGCCAACCGCGTCGAGGCGGTACAGTATTTTGACCAGCACAAGCAGAGCCACCGCATTACCGGCAAGCTGTTCGTGCTGGCCTGTAATGGCATCGAGACGGCCAAGCTGCTGCTGATGTCGGCCAGCCCGCGCAACCCGAACGGCCTGGCCAACAGTTCCGACCAGGTCGGACGCAACATGATGGATCACCCGCAGCTGACCATGACGCTGACCCTGGCCGAGCCGTTCTGGGCCGGCGTGGGGCCGGTGGTTAACAGCGGCATTATGGAAACCTCGCAGGGCGACTTCCGCTCCGAGCACGCGGGCGCCTATTTCCGCTTCAATAATTTTGCGCGCCACCGCTTTGTGACCTTCAATGCGCTGAAAAAAGGCCTGGTCGGCACGGCGCTGGACAGCGAAATTCGCCGCCTGACCGCCTGCACCGCCGACGTGGTGCTGGCGCACGAAGTGCTGCCCGACCCGAATAACCGCCTGACGCTGTCGGACAAGAAGGACTGGCTCGGCCTGCCCAAGCCGGCCATTCATTACGACGTGGGCGACTATACGCGCAGGGCGGCTGAAAAGTACTCGCTGCCGATCGGCAAGCGCATCGCCGCAGCGATGGGCGCGATCGACATGAAGATCAGCCCGAAATTCGCACAGAGCAAGCACATTATGGGCAGCACCATCATGGGCCTGGACCCACGCGACTCGGTGGTCGATACGGACTGCCGCGCGCATGACCATGAAAACCTGTTCCTGCCCGGCGGCAGCGCGATGGCCAGCACGGCCTGCGGCAACAGCACCATCACCATGGTATCGCTCAGCTTCAAGGCCGCCGATGCGATGGTGCGTCAACTGCGGGGGGCATAATGAAAGCACTGTTGAAAACCTTGCAGGCAGCCGCCTTGCTGTTGTCGCTGACCTCGCTGACCTCGCTGAACGCCATGGCGGCGCCGGCGCAATACCCTGCCGAACTGGTCGAGCGTGGCCGCTATCTGGCCACTGCCTCGGACTGCATGGCCTGCCATACGGCGCACAAGGGCCAGCCGATGGCCGGTGGCGTGGTGATGAGTTCCCCCGTGGGCAATATCATCAGCACCAATATCACGCCATCAAAAGAGCACGGCATTGGCAACTACACTTTGCAGCAGTTCAGCGATGCGCTGCGCAAGGGCATCCGCGCCGATGGCGCGCCGCTGTATCCGGCCATGCCCTACACGGCCTACGCCATCATGACGGACGACGACGTGCAGGCGCTGTATGCCTACTTTATGCAGGGCGTCACGCCGGTTGAAAAAGGTACGCCTGCCACCAGTCTGCCGTTCCCGATGAACGTGCGCACCTCGATGAAGGCGTGGAATGCGCTGTTCCTCGACGACCAGCCCCTGAAGCCCGAGCCGCAGCGCTCGAGCCAGTGGCTGCGCGGGCGCTATCTGGCCGAAGGTGCGGCCCACTGCAGCAGCTGCCATACACCGCGCGGCGCGCTGATGCAGGAAAAGCGCGATCTCTACCTCGGTGGCGCGCAAGTGGGCGCCTGGTATGCGCCGAACATCACTTCGCATCCGACGGCCGGCATCGGCAGCTGGACCGAGGCGGAACTTGTGCAGTACCTGCGTACCGGCCGCGTGCCTGGCAAGGCGCAGGCAGCGGGCAGCATGGCCGAAGCGATCAGCATGAGCTTTAGCAAGCTGCATGACGATGACCTCAAAGCGATTGCCGCCTATATCAAGGACGTGCCGGCGATTGCCACCGATGGTGGCCAGCCAGCAGAAGTGTCGCGCTTTGCCCAGGGCAAGCCTGGCAATGAGCTGGTGGCGCTGCGCGGCAAGGGCTATCAGGCCGGCATGCAGGGCCAGCAGGTGGGTGCGCAGCTCTATTCGGCCAACTGCGCTTCCTGCCATGGCTTTGATGCGCAAGGCACAAAGGACGGCTACTACCCGAGCCTGTTCCATAACTCGGCCAGCGTCAACACCAGCAACCTGCTGGCCACCATCCTGCTCGGTGTGGATCGGCATACGGCCGAAGGCCATGTGTTTATGCCGCCGTTCGGCAAGCAGGCCAATGCGCTTAACAGCCTCAATGATGAAGAAGTCGCGGCACTGGCCAACTATATCCAGGTCAGCTACGGCACCGGCGCTGCAAACGTCAAGCCGGCCGACGTGGCCGTGATTCGCCAGGGTGGGCCGCAGTCGCATCTGCCGCTGCTGGCGCAGTTGGGGATGGGGTTGGCGGTAGTGCTGCTGATAGGGCTGGCAGTGTTTCTTCGCAGGCGCCGCTGAGATCCGGAACGGTCGGTAGGTCGGATTAGGCCCTTCGGGCCGTAATCCGACAACACCGCGGACGCCAATCCCGCGGACGCCAACAATATTGTCGGATTACGCCGCTACGCGGCTAATCCGACCTACGTGAAATAACAAGGAAAAACCATGCAATGGTTCTATGATTTAAAAATAGCCAGGAAACTGATCCTGTCATTCAGCCTGGTGCTGCTGCTGTCCCTGCTGCTTGGTGGCTCGACCATCGTGGCGATGGGGCGCATGAATGCGGCGGCCAGCGAGCTGTCGGGGCAGTGGCTGCCGTCGATGCGCCATATTCTGGCGATGAAGTCGGCCGTCAATACTCAGCGCCGTTATGAAATGGAGCAGTTGCTGACCAGCGACCCTGAGCGCGCCACCAAGTTCGATGCGCTGGTCGAGCGCATGGTCAAGAAGGTTGACCGTCTGCAGGCCAAATACAAGGAGACCGTCATCAGCGACGAGGCGCGCCAGGACTATGCGCGCATGGTCGACCTGCGCGCTGCTTACGCCGTCGAGCGTACCAAAATGGTGGAACTGACCCGCAGCGGCAACAAGGAGCAGGCCATTAAGGTGGCCGAAGGCAAGGCTTTCGATATCATGGCGCAGCTGGCCGACGTGATGGACAAGATCGCCGATCGCACCGAAGCGATGGGCCGCGCTGCCGGCGATGCCGCCGAAGCGCAGTACCAGCAGGCACGCAACATCACGCTGGGCCTGCTGGCGGCCGATATCGTGATCGGCGTGCTGCTGGCCCTTTTTATTGCGCGCATGATCGCCGTGCCGCTGCAGCGTGCTGTCGAGGTGGCGCGCCAGGTGGCCGCCGGCGACCTGAGCGCTGACATACGCAATGACTCGCACGACGAAACCGGTCAGCTGATGGATGCGCTGGCGCATATGAACGCCAATCTGCAGCGCCTGGTGGGCCAGGTGCGCTCCAGTACCGACACCATCGCCACCGCCTCGACCGAGATTGCGGCCGGCAATGCCGACCTGTCCTCGCGCACCGAGCAGCAGGCCAGTTCGCTGGAAGAAACCGCTTCGTCGATGGAAGAGCTGACCTCGACCGTGCGCCAGAACGCCGACAATGCACGCCAGGCCAATACGCTGGCGCTGTCTGCCTCGCAGGTGGCGGTGCAGGGCGGTGCGGTGGTGGGCGAAGTGGTCGGCACCATGGCCTCGATCAATGCGTCGTCGAAAAAGATTGTCGACATTATTGCCGTGATCGACGGTATCTCCTTCCAGACCAATATCCTGGCACTGAATGCGGCAGTGGAAGCGGCGCGCGCCGGCGAGCAGGGCCGCGGCTTTGCCGTAGTGGCCAGTGAGGTGCGCAATCTGGCGCAGCGCTCCAGTGCTGCTGCCAAGGATATCAAGGAGCTGATCGGCGACTCGGTCGAGAAGGTCGAAGCAGGTACGCGCCTGGTCGACCAGGCTGGCGCCACCATGGACGATATTGTCTCGGGCATTGCCCGCGTGGCCGACATCATGAGCGAAATCACGGCGGCCAGCGCCGAGCAAAGCGCCGGCATCGAGCAGGTCAACCAGGCCATTACGCAGATGGACCAGGTGACGCAGCAGAACGCGGCGCTGGTCGAACAGGCCGCTGCCGCTGCCGAGGCCATGCAGGAGCAGGCCGCTGGCTTGAGCGAGATGATGGGCGTGTTCAAACTGCCAGGCACGCGCCTGGCAATCCGATAAAACAGGAGATCCCATGAAGTTGGAAAACAATGCGCGCCGGCGTGCCCTGAAGGCCCTGGGCCTGGGCGCGCTGGTGGTGGCCGGTGGCGCCGGCCAGCTGCTGCTGTCGCAGCAGGCCAGGGCCGGCCTGAAGGTGGGCGACCCGGCTGTCGATGATTTTATCAGCGTCTCGCAGCAGCTCAGCGGCCACCAGGCCGTCAACGTGGCGCTGGCGCAGGCGCTGTACCAGGCCTTTGCTGACACCACGCCGGACTTTGCCGCCAGTGTGGGCAAGCTCAAGGCAGCGCTGGCGCTCAATGCCCTGGCCGACGGCGGCAAGCTGGCGTTTGCAGAAGAGCAGAAAGGCGAGCAGGCACTGAGCGCCGCAATCTTGCAGGCCTGGTATCTGGGCACGGTCGGCAAGGGCAAGAAGGCGCGCTGCGTGACTTACACCGACGGCCTGTCGAACCTGCTGGTGGCTGGCAAGCTGGTGCCGCCAAGCTACTCCTATGGCCCTTGCGGCAGCTGGCAAGTGCGGCCCTGACTGAAATGAACTGAAGAAGACAATCATGAAAACACCTGACTCTGCCGATATCGTCGTGATCGGCGCCGGCATTTGTGGCTCCCTGCTGGCGCGCAAGCTGGCATTGGCCGGCAACAGCGTACTGATGCTCGAATCGGGCCCGCGCGTGGGCCGCGCCGAACTGGTCGAGCGCTATCGCCACTCGGCCTTCAAATCGGACTTTATGGCGCCGTATCCGTTCTCGGAGATGGCGCCCCATCCGGTATTTACGCCGGAGGCGAACAAATATATCGAGCAAACCGGCCCGCACGCGTTCCAGGCGCAATATATCCGCATGCTGGGCGGCACCAGCTGGCATTGGGCGGCGCAGATGTGGCGCTTTTTGCCCAGCGACTTCCGCACGCAAACCCAGTATGGCGTAGGCAAGGACTGGCCGATCAGCTATGACGAACTGGAACCGTACTATTACGAAGCCGAAGTGATTGCCGGCGTGGGCGGCTCGCCCGACACCGGCTCGCCGCGCGCCAAACCGTTTCCGATGGAGCGCGTGCCAGCCTCGTGGTACCAGCAGCGCATTACCGAGCGCCTGGCGCCCCAGTTCAAGGTCGAAGACGACTGCACGGCGCGCAACAGCCGCAGTTTCGACGGCCGCCCGGCCTGCTGCGGCAACAACAACTGCATGCCGGTTTGCCCGATCGACGCCCAGTACCATGGCGGCCTGTCAGCGGCAGCGGCCGAGCAGGCCGGCGTGACGATCCGCACCGAAGCGGTGGTGTACCGTTTCGAGCACGACGACAAGGGCGCCATCACGGCCGTCCACTACTACGACTGGAACAAGACCAGCCACCGCGTGACCGGCAAAACCTTTGTGCTCGCTGCCAACGCCATCGAGTCGGCCAAGCTGCTGCTGATGTCGAAGAGCGACCAGTTCCCCACCGGGCTGGCCAACCGCAGCGACCAGGTCGGGCGCAACCTGTGCGACCATCCGGCCATCGGCGTGACGTTCGACATGGACGAGCCGGTCTGGCCGGGCCGCGGTCCTGTCAGCCCCTGTTCGATCGGCCAGTTCCGCGACGGCGAATTCCGCCGCGAGCATGCGCCGTTCCGCATCGATATCTCGAACGCCTCGCAGGTCGCGTCGGTCACCAAGGAAGTGATCCAGGCTGGCTATTACGGCGCAAAAATGGAAGAAATCATTATGGAGCGCGCTGCGCGCCGCGTCAGCATCAAGAACGCGCTTGAACAATTGCCCGACCCGGACAACCGCGTGACCCTGTCGGCCAAGAAGGACGCGCTGGGCCTGCCCACGCCCAGCATCTACTGGAATATGGACGAGTACGTCATCAAGGGCACAGCCGCCACGCGCCAGCGCTACGATGAAATTGCCGCCCAGCTGGGCGCGACCAATATCAAGCACAGCAAGGAGGGCGCTTTCAGCAACCGCCAGCATATTACCGGCACGCTCTCGATGGGCAAGGATGCTGCCAGCAGTGTGACCGACGAATACGGCCGCGCCCACGACCACCCGAACCTGTTTATGGCCGGCACCGGCGTGATGCCGACCGTCGGCACGGCGAACGTTACCCTGACGGCCGTGGCGCTGGCCCTGCGTACCGCCGACAAGATTCTTGCGGAGGCCCGCCATGCATAAATTATTGAAAACTGCATTTGCTGCACTGCTGCTGGCCAGCGCCGGCGTCACAGCGCAGGCCGCCCCGGCAGCGTCGGCCGAGCAGATCGCGCGCGGCAAGGCCCTGGCTATCGCCGGCGACTGCATGGCCTGCCATACGCAGACCGGCAAGCCGCAGTACAGCGGCGGCCATGCCATAGCCAGCCCGCTGGGCGCGATCTACGCGACCAATATCACGCCGTCCGTCAAGGCCGGCATCGGCAGCTACACCTTGCAGCAGTTCAGCGATGCCGTGCGGCTGGGCAAGCGTGCTGACGGCGCCCATCTGTATCCGGCCATGCCTTATACGGCGTATGCCAAATTGAACCAGGAAGACGTGGCGGCGCTGTATGCCTACTTTATGCACGGCGTGGTGCCTGATGATACCCCGTCGCGCGAAACGCGCCTGCCGTTCCCGTTCAATCTGCGCTTCTCGATGGCGCTGTGGAACGCGCTGTATCTGGACGACAAGCCTTACCAGAGCGACCCGGCCCGATCAGTCGAATGGAACCGCGGCGCCTATCTGGTGCAGGGCCTGGCCCACTGCAGCACCTGCCATACGCCGCGCAATGCGCTGATGGCGGAAAAAACCGGCATCGAGCACTTCCTGCGCGGCAGTTCGCTCGGCACCTGGTATGCGCCTGATATCAGTCAGGACCCGGCAAGCGGCATTGGTAGCTGGGACCAGCAGGCCATTGTGTCCTATCTGATGAGCGGCCACGCACCGAATGGCGCCACGGCTGGCGGTCCGATGCTTGAAGCGATCGACAAGAGCTTTTCACAGATGCCGGTACAGGACGTGCAGGCCATGGCGACCTATCTGCGCACGCTGCCCGGTGGTAATGGCCAGACGGCTGGCAGGCCGGCTGTGTCGGCACCTGTGGCCCCGGTCAGCGGCAGCGATATCGCCGAGATGGCCGGCCAGCTGAAACCGGGCCAGCAGCTGTACCGCAACAACTGCGCCGCCTGTCACCAGAATAATGGTGACGGCATGCGCGGCCTGCCGGCGCTGCGCAACCATCCGATGCTGCATTACCCGAATGGCGACAACCTGGCCATGGCGGTGATGGAAGGCGTCTGGCCAGAACATGGCCAGGGCATGCCCGGTTTTGCGCATGAACTGAGCGATGTGCAGGTGGCCGATATCAGCAACTATGTGCTCAGCGAATTTGGCGCCAGCAAGGTGCGTATCGACGCGGCGCGCGTCAAGGCGCTGCGCCAGGGCGGCGAGCCGCCTGTCATGCTGGCGCTGGCGCGTGTCGGCATGGCTGCGGTCGTGATCGTGCTGCTGGCGCTGCTGGCGTGGCTTGTGGTGCGCCGCCGCAAAGTGGATTGATTGATAAGTTTGTCGTCAGTGACGCAAGCGCCTGCTATCAGCAGGCGCTTTTTTTTCATCAATCTGCTTGAGAAATCAGGCGAAATGAAAGGTTTTCCAGGCAAAATTGGCAATTGGATGAAAGAATCGCCGCCCCGCATTACACAAATCTGACAAGGACAGTCTAAAATACGTGGTGGGCTAAGGAAGGCGTTAGCGCCAATGCAAGCCGTCTGGCGCAAAGTGAGTCACTTTGTGTCCGGACTGAACCAAGGGACTAAATCAAGTTATCCACCAAGCATCACCGTAGACAAGGGAATCAACATGGCAACACAAAAATCCAGAATCATCTATACATTGACGGACGAAGCGCCGATGCTGGCGACGTATTCCCTGCTGCCTATTATCAAAAAATTCACGGCGCCTGCTGGCGTCGACGTCGTTTCCAGCGACATTTCGGTTGCAGCGCGCGTGCTGGCCGAGTTTCCCGAATACCTGGCGGATGAACAGAAGGTACCCAACACCCTGGCCGAACTGGGCGCACTGACCCAGAACGCCGACACCAACATCATCAAGCTGCCGAACATCAGCGCTTCCGTCTCGCAACTGACCGCGTGCATCCGCGAACTGCAAGGCCAGGGCTACAAGCTGCCGGACTACCCGGAAGACGCAAAAACCGACGAAGCCAAGGCCCTGAAGGCACGCTATGGCAAATGCATCGGCAGCGCCGTCAATCCGGTCCTGCGCGAAGGCAACTCGGATCGCCGCGCACCGAAAGCAGTCAAAGAATACGCACGCAAGCACCCGCATTCGATGGGCGAGTGGAGCCAGGCTTCGCGCACCCACGTGTCGCACATGCACGCCGGTGACTTCTACCACGGTGAAAAATCGCTGACTCTGGACGCCGCGCGCGACGTCAAGATGGAACTGGTCACCAAGTCGGGCAAGACCATCGTCCTGAAACCGAAGGTTGCGCTGCAAGCTGGCGAAATCATCGACAGCATGTTCATGAGCAAAAAAGCGCTGCTCGAATTCTACGAAAAAGAAATCGACGACGCCTACAAAACGGGCGTGCTGTTCTCGCTGCACGTGAAAGCGACCATGATGAAGGTGTCGCACCCGATCGTGTTCGGTCACTGCGTGCGCATTTTCTACAAGGACGCGTTTGCCAAGCACGCCGCCGTATTCGACCAGTTGGGCGTGAACGTCAACAACGGCATGGTCAACCTGTATGAAAAAATCGAAACGCTGCCAGCTTCGCAGCGCGATGAAATCATCAAGGACCTGCACGCCTGCCACGAACACCGTCCGGAACTGGCGATGGTCGATTCGGCCAAGGGCATTACCAACTTCCATTCGCCAAACGACATTATCGTTGACGCATCGATGCCAGCCATGATCCGCATCGGCGGCAAAATGTGGGGCGCCGACGGCCGTCCGAAAGACGCCAAGGCCGTGATGCCGGAATCGACCTTTGCCCGCATTTACCAGGAAATGATCAATTTCTGCAAATGGCATGGCAACTTCGATCCGAAGACCATGGGCACCGTGCCGAACGTGGGCCTGATGGCGCAGCAAGCCGAAGAATACGGCTCGCACGACAAGACCTTTGAAGTGTCGGAAGCCGGTACCGCCAACATCACCGATATCGCCACCGGCGAAGTGCTGCTGTCGCAAGAAGTGGAAGAGGGCGATATCTGGCGCATGTGCCAGGTCAAGGACGCACCGATCCGCGACTGGGTCAAGCTGGCCGTCACCCGTGCACGCAACTCGGGCATGCCTGCCGTATTCTGGCTCGACCCGTACCGTCCGCACGAGAACGAAGTGATCAAGAAGGTCCAGGTATATCTGAAGGATCATGACACCAAGGGTCTCGATATCCAGATCATGTCGCAAGTACGCGCCATGCGCTACACGCTCGAGCGCGTCGCGCGCGGCCTGGACACCATCTCGGTGACCGGCAATATCCTGCGCGACTACCTGACCGATCTGTTCCCGATCCTGGAACTGGGCACCTCGGCCAAGATGCTGTCGATCGTGCCGCTGATGGCCGGTGGCGGCATGTACGAGACAGGCGCCGGCGGTTCGGCTCCGAAGCACGTCAAGCAGCTGGTCGAAGAAAACCACCTGCGCTGGGATTCGCTGGGCGAGTTCCTGGCGCTGGCCGTGTCGCTGGAAGACATGGGCATCAAGACCGGCAATGAAAAAGCCAAGATCCTGGCCAAGACGCTCGATGAAGCCACCGGCAAGCTGCTCGACAATAACAAGTCGCCATCGCCGCGTACCGGTGAGCTCGACAACCGTGGCAGCCACTTCTACCTGGCCCTGTACTGGGCGCAGGCACTGGCCGCGCAGAACGACGACGCCGAACTGAAAGCCCATTTCACGCCGCTGGCCAAGGCCCTGAGCGAAAATGAGTCGAAGATCGTTGAAGAACTGCTGGCAGCACAAGGTGCAGCAGCCGATATCGGCGGCTACTACCTGCCGGACGTTGCCAAGACCGATGCCGTGATGCGTCCTAGCGCCAGCCTGAACGCTGCGCTCGATACCATCTGATCGGATCCAAATGTGCCGGCGCCATGCCGGCACCATGAAAAAAGGCTTGCGACTGATCGCAAGCCTTTTTTTTACGGCGAACTGTTTACCTGACTTAGTATCCTGCCTGGCTCAGTATCGCCTGCAGCTTTTCCAGTGAAATCGGCTTGACGCAGTGCTGGTCAAATCCGGCCTCGCGCGCCTTGCGCAGGTCGTCGGCCTGGCCATAGCCGGTCAGCGCCACCAGCGTATGGCGCCTGCCGCCCAGTTGCTGTTTCAACCGGCGCGCCAGTTCGTAGCCATCCATTTCCGGCAGGCCGATATCGAGCAGATAGACCTCGGCTGCCACGTCGGCTGCGATCAGCAAGGCGTCGCGCGGATGGTAGCAGACCCTCACTTGATGGCCTAGCAATTGCAGCATTTCTGCCAGTGTATCGGCGCCATCGCGGTTGTCGTCCACTACCACGATGTTCAGGCCCGACTGGCAGGCAGGCGCTGTTGCCGTTGCAGGCAGAGGAAGGCATGGCGGCGCGACCGGCGCCCGCAACAGCCGGCGCTGCAGCAGTACCTCGAACTGGGCACCGTGCCCGAGGCCCTGGCTGCGCGCCTGCAGCGTGCCGCCATGCAGTTCCACCAGCTGGCGTGCCAGCGCCAGGCCGACGCCCAGGCCGCCTTCAGAGCGGTCGGCCGAGCGCTTGGCCTGGGTGAACAGCTCGAATACGCGCTTGAGCATGGCCGCTTCGATGCCGATGCCGTTATCGCTGACGCATATCGATACCTGCTGGCCGACCAGCGTCAGGTCGAGCGCGATACGTCCGCCAGCGCGTGTGTAGCGGGCGGCATTGTTGAGCAGATTGGCCACCACCTGCACCAGCCGGTTACGGTCGCCAAACACCGGTGCATTCTCTTCGGGCAGCGACAGCACTACCTGATGGGATTTGGCATGGATCAGCGGTGAAATCTGCTCAAACGCGTCGCGCACCACCTCCTTCATGTCCACTTCGCTCTCGGCCAGCACCACGGCGCCCGTGGCCAGGCGCGACACGTCGAGCAGGCTGTCGACCAGGCCCGTGATATGGCCGACCTGGCGTTCCAGGATCAGGCCGGTTTTTTTGACCTGTTCAGGCGTGACGCCATCGCGCAGCAGCATGCTGGCGCCCATGCGGATCGGCGCGAGCGGATTGCGCAGTTCATGGCCCAGCATGGCCAGGAATTCATCCTTGGCCTGGTTGGCCTGGTTGCGTTCATGCGCAATTTTTGCCGCCTGGATGGCGGTGGCAGCCAGCGAGGTGGCGGCGCGCAGGATGGCCAGTTCGGTGGTGGATGGAAAACCGGGGCGATCCGAGCCGAACCACACCGTGCCCTGCAAAGTGCTGACGCCCATTTCCATGCGCGAAATCTGCATGTCGCCGATCGGCGTGGGACTCAACAAGTCATCCGGGCGTCCCACATTGACCGTCCTGGACCAGCCGCTGGTGCTGTGCTGCCAGACCAGGCACGCTTCCTGGTTCAAGGGGACACCGGCCACGCGCGCCGTCACCGTGGGCTGTTCGCCATCAAGCAGGCGCGCCTGGGCGTAGGCGAAGCGGATCGGCACCAGCCGTTCGACTGCGCTCAGCATCTGCTCCATCACCGTCGCGCCATCGCGGCCCTGCCACAGCGCCGACAGGGACAGCAGGCCCAGCAGGTCACGCATGCCGCGTTCCGCTTCCAGGCTGGCCGCAGGGCAGGCCGGCTTGTCAGACTCAGGCAGCAGCACGGGCGCGCAGTTCCTTGAGCATTTCATGCGATGGCGTGTAGAACGGGTTTTCCTGCACCACGCCGCCGATCAGCGTCAGGGGATGGGTGCGCAGCAAATCCATCATCATGGCGCCGGACAGTTTGGCGATATCGTAGACGCATACCGCCGGCTGGCGGTTGCGCGACAGCACATCATTGACTTCCGCCTCGTATTCCAGGATGGCAGAGGCGCCGGGAATCTTGTCGAAGACCCAGGCCATGTCGCCCATGATGCGTATGCGGCTGTAGCCAGCGTCGAGACCGGCACCGGTCATATGGTCGACCGCGTCAAGCATGCGCTGCTTGCTGAAGCTGCCCGTTTCATCGAGGTAAGCCTGTTCCCAGCGCAATACTTCAAGCTGGCCGCACGCTTCGCAATGCGCTGTATCGATGCCGGCAGACTCCAGGCGCGAGCGGTGATCGCTCAGCATGGCAGGATTGACGACGTGCAGGTTTTTTTCGCCCTGATCGATGCCTTCCTTGTAATACGGCCCCAGTACGGCGTATTCCTCATCGCGGCTATTGAAAAAGGCACAGATATGAAAGTAGTCAAGTTCTGTGCCTGCGAGTGAAAGTCGGTTCATGCCGTGCTCCTGGATGCGCAGCGGAATGCCGGGCGGTTCCGCATTATAGGCGCTTTGGGAAACGATTACTTACATGAAATGAAAATGATAAAAATATTATTAGTTACAAAAGCTGCGTGATAGTGTAGATCAACAGGCCCGCCAGGCCGCCCACCACCGTGCCGTTGATGCGGATAAACTGCAAATCGCGGCCGATCGCCAGTTCGATGCGATCACTCATCTGTTCGCGGGTCCAGCGCGCCAGCTGCGCTTCGATAAAGTCGCCCACCTCGCCCCGGTAGCGGCGCACCAGGCTGCTGCTGCCTTTCACGATGGCGCCGTTAAGCCAGTCGCGCGCTTTGGCGTCGTCGGCCAGCACCTTGCCGGTGTTTTCCGCCAGGCGTGCAATGGTCGCGGCCAGCGCCGGCTGCTCGCTGTTCAAATCGGCCAGCAGGCGGGCGCTGGCGGTATCCCATAATTCGCCCAGCATGGTTTGCACCTTGTCGCTGGCCAGCGCCTGCAATTGGTAGTGGCGCACCGTAGCCTGCCAGTGTTCATCGGCCTTCAGATGCAGCGCGCTGTCGGCGATCCAGCCGGCGATTTTTTCGCGCATGGGATGCTGGCGGTCGATGCCGATGGCCACCGTATAGTCCAGCAAAGAGGCAATCATGCGCGGCTGGTAGGCTTTCAGCGCACGACGCAACAAAGCGTTGTCGATCTTGAAGGCGCCCAGCGCAAAGTCGCCGATCGTATCGTGATGGCTTTCGTCTTCCAGATAAGCGGCGCATTTGTCGAGCAGGAAGTCGAGCATATCATCCGGCTTGCCGTCGGCAATCAGGGCGTCGAGGCTATCGGCCGCCACGCTCGACAGATTGAGTTCACCGAGATAGCTGGTGGCTTTCTCCTGCACCAGGCGGCGCATCTGTTCATGATCGAGCATGCCCAGCAACTGGCGCAGCACGCCGGCCGACGACTGCCCCAGCTGCTTTGCATGGTCCGGCTGGCGCAGCCAGTTGCCGAGCAGCTGGGCCGGGTCGGCCTGGGCAATGCGTTCGGCCACGCCCTGTTCGGTAATAAAGTGGTTTTCAACAAAGGCGCCCAGACTGCGGCCGATCTGGTCCTTGCTGTTGGGAATAATGGCGGTATGCCAGATAGGGATGCCCAGCGGATGCCGAAACAGCGCCACTACCGCAAACCAGTCGGCAATCGCGCCCACCATGGCCGCTTCGGCAAACGCCTCCAGATAGCCCCAGGCCGGGTGGCTCGCGCGCTGCGTATGGGCCAGCACGAACAGCAGCGCGGCAACGAGCAGCAGGCCGGCGGCAATCGCTTGCATGGTGCGCAGGCGCGCACGCTGCAGCTGGTCTGCGCTCTGGTCGAGCTGTTTGATCAGTTTGGGGAAGGGATGCATGGCAGCTTTCGGAATCGGTACCCTGCCATCTTAACTGCTTGCGGCGACAACACGTGTCGCAACAGCGTGCCCAGGTGTTGCCTCGGATTAGAGAACTCGGGGTCAGTTCCGCCAATCCGACACAGCCTCATCTTTATGGTGATGAATAGGCGCGTGCTACAGCTCAGCTTGTGTCCAGATGGCGGAACTGACCCCGCTTTTTGCCAGTTTGCGTTATTTTGTATGCAACAGCGAACGCTTGCGCGCGTAGCCGAAATACACGCCCAGACCCAGCACCAGCCAGATGCCGAAGAACAGCCAGGTGTGCCAGCTCAGAAAGCTCATCAGCGCCACGCAGAAGATGACGGCCAGCGCCGGCACTACCGGCACGGCCGGGCAGCGGAAGGCGCGTGGCAGGTCGGGGCGCTTCTTGCGCAGCACCACTACCGCCACCGACACCATGGTAAAGGCCGCCAGCGTGCCGATATTGATCAGTTCAGCGAGGATGTTGAGCGGTATCACGGCGGCGATCAGGCCGAACACGATGCCGACCAGCCAGGTGGCAAAGAAGGGCGTCTGGAAGCGCGGATGCACGCTCGACAGGCGGCGCGGCAGCAGGCCGTCGCGCGACATGGCAAAGATGATGCGGGTCTGGCCAAACGCCATTACCAGGATCACGGTGGTCATGCCGAGCACGGCGCCCAGGTTGACGAAGCCGGCGATCCAGTCTTCACCGGCGTATTGCAGCGCCAGCGAAACCGGATGGTCGACACCGAGAAATTTCTGGTACGGCACGATGCCGGTCATGATGGCCGACACCACCACGTATAGCACGGCGCACAC
Source organism: Janthinobacterium aquaticum (assembly GCF_009208565.1). Taxonomy (GTDB): domain Bacteria; phylum Pseudomonadota; class Gammaproteobacteria; order Burkholderiales; family Burkholderiaceae_D; genus Janthinobacterium. Next base: position 28,859 of record NZ_WFLK01000016.1, read on the forward strand.
GGCCAGCGAGCCGATAATGCCGATCGGCAGGTCGCGCGACGGCTTCTTGACTTCTTCTGCCGCCGAGGTCACGGCGTCAAAGCCGATAAAGGCAAAGAACACCAGCGCGGCCGCGCTCATCACGCCATTCATGCCGAACGGCATATACGGCTGCCAGTTGGCTGGCTGTACATGGCGCGCGCCGAAGATAATAAACAGCAGCACCACGCCGATCTTGACGGCGACCATGATGTTGTTCAGGCGCGCCGATTCGCGCACGCCCCAGCCCAGCATGGCCGTCAGGATCAGCATAATGGCCAGCGCTGGCAGGTTCATGATGGTGGTCACGCCGGGCAGGGCGCCGGGCGCGGCCGTCAGCGCGACCGGCAGATCCAGGCCGAAACCGGACAAAAAGGACTGGAAGTAGCCAGACCAGCCGACCGACACGGCGGCGGCCGCCAGCCCGTATTCGAGCAGCAGGTCCCAGCCGATCATCCAGGCCGCCAGCTCGCCCAGCGTGGCATAGCTGTAGGTATAGATCGAGCCGGCTACCGGCACGGTCGAGGCAAATTCGGCGTAGCACAGCGCGGCAAAGCAGCAGGCCACGGCGGCAATCACGAACGATAGCGACAGCGCCGGGCCGGCCGTCAGCGCACCGGTGCCGGTCAGCACGAAAATACCGGTGCCAACGATGGCGCCGATGCCCATCAGTACCAGATCGAACGGCCCCAGCACCTTGGCCAGACCGCCCGGCTTCTTGCTGTGGGCGATCATCTCATCCAGATTCTTGGTTCTTAATAAGCTCACTATTACTCCTGAGGGGTTTGTTATCGTGTCGCCTCTGCCGCCTGTCAGACGGCGCGACGCAGCCAGATTCTAGCGCAGGCCGGCGAGATTGCTGCAGCAATTGTGTGAACAGGGGCGCAGCTTCAAGTTTCCCACTGAAACTTCACCGTCACCGCCTTGTTGACAAGCGACGGCGGGTGCTGCCTGTCATGCGTGAAGCCGACCGACAGCGTGCGGCCATGGCGCCACAGGTGGCGGTACAGCAGCGAGCGGTGGGCCTGTTTGTCGGCCCACGGCGCCAGGCCACTCACGCCGTCATCGCGGCGCGCCGCCCGGGTGTTTTGCGCCAGCAGGCGCAGCGAGTCGCGCGCACTCAGGTGCAGCATGGCCAGCGAGCGCCAGCCGGTGTCGGCAAAGGCCGGCTGGCTCAGCGTGCCTTGCACCCAGGCGCGGTTGACTCGCTGATCAAGCTCGACCGACCAGCCGCGCGCCAGCGCAAAGCGCATGCCGGTCTCGACGGTGACGTTGCCGCCACGTCCGACGCGGTCGGCGTCGACGTCAAGCTGGCGCCCCAGCGTGGCCTCGGCGTTGAATTTGGACAGCCACGGCAGTGGCGACGAGGCAAAGCCGAAGTGCAGCGCCGGCGTGTTGTGCAGCCGGCCGTCGCGGTGGGCGCGCTGCTGGTCGAAGCCCAGCTTGCTCCAGAAGTCGAGCTGGCGCGGGCCGCGGAACCACAGGCCCGGCTGCAGCCTGCGCTCGACCACCTGCCCGCCGGCTTGATTAGCGCTATGGTCGCTGACAGTGCGCATTTCATGCAGACCCAGTTGCGCCTCAACCTCGTACAGCTCCAGCGCCAGCGGCCCGATGGCCGGGTGGCGCGCTCCGAGGCGCCGGTTCAGATTGCCGGTGATCTTCACGACGCCCGTCTGCGGCACGAAGCCATTGTCGTTGACAAAGCCGCCGCTGCTCGCCTCGACCAGCACATCGTTCCACCAGATATCGCTGATATGCGTGAATTTACCGGAGCCGTACAGGCCGCGCCGCAACGCGCTGCGTTTTGCCGGCGCTTCGTCGGAAAATCCTGCGCTGGTATTCGACTGCATCAGTAGCCAGCTGGCCTGCTGGCCGTCGCCGCGCCACTGGCCGTCGAAGCCCAGTACGTTGTTGGCGCCGGCGCGGCCATAGCCGCGCTGCGAGGCAAAGGCGCCCAGCAAGAGGCCATCGCGATGCCAGCGCGCGCGCAGCAGGCTGGCCAGTGTGCGGCCGGTCTGCTCGAAGCTGGCCGTTTCATAAGGGCCTCCGCGCAGCACCACGCCGCCTGGCTGGTCGCGCAGGCTCATGCCGGTGGCGTCGAGCGTGGCGGCACGCCAGGTGGCGCGCAGGCCCCATTCGGGATCGGCCACGGTACGCGAATAAAAGCCGGCCAGCGGCAGCGCCAGCACGTCGGCGCTTTCCAGGAAGAAGCCGCGCTTTTCCGGCAGGCTGAGCGCAATGCGGCTGGCGCCGTTCGAGGTCGGCTCGTCGATTTCAACCTGCGAGTAGTCGGGGTTGATGGTGGCGTTGAGCACCCAGTCGGCGCGCGGACGCGCATTGATGTCCAGCCCCAGGCTGGCCTGGCGCGCGCGCCGCCGGTCGCTGTCGCTACGCTCGTCGTTAGCGCGCAGCGTCAGCTCGGGACGCAGCTCGATAAAGCGCCGGTCGCGCACGCTTTCGACCGTGTCGCCCATGTCGCCTATGGGCTGCAGCGCAGCGATATGGCTGAGGTCACCGGTCTTTAGCGGTGTGCTGGTCAGCAGCATGCCGCCCGCATGCGGCACACTGCGCTCGATCATCACGCGCCATGGCTTGCCGTCGCTGTAGGGAAAGCGCAGGCTGGCCAGCGGCCAGCGCACTTCCATGCTGTAGCCGTCGGGCAGCAGGCGCACGGCCGCCTCGATCGGGAAATCCGGCCCCAGGTCGGACTCGTCTTCGTCGGCGCGGTAGATGCCGTCGGTCAGCACGCCGGCCGTATTGACGCGCACGAACTGCGCCGCGCGGCCATGGCCGCTGGGGTCGAGCCAGATGCCGATAAAGTCCTGGTCCATCGCCACCTTGTCGCGCCGCGCCAGCAGCCCCTGGCGCTTTTCCGGCGACAAATCCCAGGCGCGGATGCCGAACACCAGCGCGCCGTCCTCGATCAGCAGCTGCACCGTGGTGCGCAAGGCGGGCGGTGCATCGCGGCCGTTCTCGGGCAGGTATTCGTAAAAAGTATCGTGGACGGGCGCATCGCGCCACAGCGATTCGTCGAGCGCACCGTCGATCAGCAGCGCGGTGCTGGTGCCGGTCAGCCGGGCCTGCAGGGCGGGCAGGGTGGGCGCGCTAAGCACACTGGGCACATCGGGCACGCTTGCTTCGCAAGTCGCGGCGGCGCCGGACAGCAGCAGGGTGCGCAGCCAGTGGCGGCTGCGTTGAACGGGTTTAACAGGGCGGCAAGTCAGTGGCACGGGCAATCTGCATCCTTCAAATAGTCAGGTGCAGCTGCGGCCATGTTGCCGGCAATGCTGCGCGCGCTAGTGTATGCGAAGCGATGCCGGATTGACAGCAAATCCGTTACAGCGGCCAGGGCTGCTTGCTGACCGCCACCATAATGATATAGGCGTACACCAGCAGCGCCGCCACAAAGGCGGTCGCCCGCACGGCCAGGGTCTTGCCGCGCTTGATGGCGATGGTGCCCAGCACGATATAGGCGACCAGCGCGACCAGCTTGGCGACCAGCCACGGCTGGCTACCTGGCGACTGGCCGCTCCAGACGGCCAGCGTGATGGCGCTGACCAGCAGGGCCGTATCGACCAGGTGCGGCAGGATCCTGACCCAGCGCTGCTGCAGCGCGCTCGACGCACGCAGCATCCACAGGCCGCGCAGCAGAAACAGCGCACCGCTGGCTGCCGCGCAGCCCATATGGAAGTGTTTGAGAGCCAGGTAATCCATGCCGTGCCTTGTTTTGGTGAGAGGCGCCAGCATAGCCGCCTTTGGCCGTTTTCACCATCCCTGGCGTCAAGGCACAGCGCAACTAGTCACTTCTATCTAGTCGCCTATCCAGATTGCCTTGCCAAAACCACCCTGTGGCCGATAGTGCCGGAGGTGCGCGCCACGTAAGCTGGTCGGGACGGCTGGCCAACTGGCCGGTGCATTCATGGAGAGTCATCGTGGCTACCTTAAACAGTAATAAAAATAATATTCCTATCAACGACGCCAGCCTGGGACGCAAGCAGTTTTCGGTGCTGGCCAGCAGTACCTTTGCCTTTACCATCTGCTTTGCCATCTGGATGATGTTTGCAGTGCTGGGCATCCCCATCAAGGCCAGCCTGGGGCTGTCCGAAACACAATTTGGCTTGCTGGCGGCCATGCCGGTGCTGACCGGTTCGCTGGTGCGCGTGCCGCTCGGTATCTGGACCGACAAATACGGCGGACGACGCGTGTTCTTCCTGCTGATGTTGGCCAGCGTGCTGCCGATCTACCTGATCGCCTACGCTACCGCCTACTGGCACTTCCTGTTGCTGGGCATGTTTGTCGGCCTGGCCGGCGGCTCGTTCTCGGTTGGCACGCCGTATGTGGCGCGCTGGTATGGCAAGGAGCGCAAGGGTCTGGCGATGGGCATTTTCGGCGCCGGCAATTCCGGCTCGGCCCTGACCAAGTTTGTCGCCCCGGGTATCGTAGCCGCCTTTGGCTGGCAGATGCTGCCCAAGGTGTATGCGGTGGCCATGCTGGCCACGGCCATTATTTTCTGGCTGTTTTCCTATACCGACAAGTCGCATCTGGCGCCGTCTGGCGAAAGCTTCACGGCGCAGATGAAGGTGCTGAAAGACCCGCGCGTGTGGCGCTACTGCCAGTACTACTCGGTGGTATTCGGTGGCTATGTGGCGCTGGCGCTGTGGATGACCAAATACTACGTGGCCGAATACGGCTTCGACCTCAAGCACGCCGCCTTGCTGGCTGCCTGCTTCTCGCTGCCAGGCGGTGTATTGCGCGCGATGGGCGGCTGGATCTCGGACAAATACGGCGCCGCCAGGGTGACCTGGGCCGTGATGTGGGTGTGCTGGGTGTGCTTTTTCCTGCTGTCGTATCCGCAAACGCAGATGGTGATCGAGACGGTAAGCGGCCCGCTGGCTTTCCATGTCGGCCTGTCGCCGTTGTGGTTCACCGTCCTGCTGTTCGTGGTCGGCATTGCCATGGCAGTGGGCAAGGCCTCGGTTTTCAAATTTATCGGCGACGACTTTTCCGACAATATCGGCGCCGTCTCGGGCGTGGTCGGCCTGGCCGGTGGCCTGGGCGGCTTTGTGCTGCCGGTGCTGTTCGGCGCGCTGGTTGACCTGACCGGTGTGCGCTCGTCGGCTTTCATGCTGTTGTACGGCACCGTCTGCGTGTCGCTGATCTGGATGCATTTCTCGTTCAAGCCGTCCAAGCTCGGCAAGGGCGCAACTCTTAAAACTCAACAACCTGCAGGAGCAACATCATGAGCCGTTATCTGATCAACACATGGGAGCCGGAAACCCCGACTTTCTGGCAACAGACCGGCAAGGCCACCGCCGGGCGCAATCTGTGGATCTCCATACCTGCGCTGCTGCTGGCCTTTGCCGTCTGGATGGTATGGAGCGTGGTGGTGGTCAACCTGCCCAATATCGGCTTTACCTACAGCACCAACCAACTGTTCTGGCTGACCGCCTTGCCGGGCCTGTCCGGCGCCACGCTACGCATTTTTTATTCGTTCATGGTGCCGATCTTCGGTGGGCGCCGCTGGACCGCCATTTCCACCGGTTCGCTGCTGATTCCCGCCATCGGCATCGGCTTTGCCGTGCAGGATGTCAATACCGGCTACCCGACCATGCTGATCCTGGCGCTGCTGTGCGGCTTTGGCGGCGGCAATTTCGCCTCGTCGATGGCCAATATTAGTTTCTTCTATCCCAAGTCGAGCAAGGGTTTTGCGCTGGGCATGAACGCCGGCCTGGGCAACCTGGGCGTGTCGGTGGTGCAGTTCGTGGTGCCGCTGGTGATCACCATGGCCATTTTCGGTGCGTGGGGCGGCGACTCGCTGACCTGGACCAAGGCTGGCGCCACCAAACAGATGTGGCTGCAAAACGCCGGCTTTATCTGGGTGCCGTTTATTGCGTTGTCGACCCTGCTGGCCTGGTTCGGCATGAATGACCTGGCCTCGGCCAAGGCCTCGTTTTCTGAGCAGGCGGTGATCTTCAAGCGCAAGCACAACTGGCTGATGTGCTGGCTCTATACCGGTACCTTTGGCTCGTTTATCGGCTATTCGGCCGCATTTCCGCTGCTGATCAAGATCCAGTTCCCCACCGTCAGCCCGCTCGACTACGCGTTTCTCGGCCCGCTGGTCGGCGCGCTGGCGCGCGTGGCCGGTGGCGTAATCGCCGACAAGCTCGGTGGCGCGCGCGTCACGTTCTGGTCGTTCTGGCTGATGATCGCCGCCGTGCTGGGCGTGCTGCAGTTTATGCCGCAGGGCGGCGTCGAAGGTAATTTCACCGGTTTTTTCTGGATGTTCATGCTGCTGTTTGCCGGCACCGGCATCGGTAATGCCTCGACCTTCCGCATGATCCCCGTGATTTTCCTGACCGAGCGCCAGCGCGCAGCCGCCGGCAAGTCCAAGGCCGAGCAGGAGCAAGCCATTGTCGACGCCAACAAGGAAGGCGCCGCCGTGCTGGGCTTTACTTCGGCCGTGGCAGCCTACGGCGCCTTCTTTATCCCGAAAAGCTATGGCACCTCGATTGCCCTCACCGGCAGCCCGGACGCAGCGCTGTGGTGCTTTATCGGCTTTTATGTGAGCTGCATTGCGATCACGTGGTGGTGCTATGCACGCAAAAACGCGGCGATGCCTTGCTGAAGTGTGATGATGATGGAAGAACTGGAAAAATTCCTCAACGGTTTCAGCCTGTTCCAGCAGCAGTATTTTGGCGAGCCGCAGACGCTGTATGACAGCCTGCGCGATGGCCAGCATCCGAGCACGCTGCTGATCGGCTGCTGCGATTCACGGGTCGACCCGATGCTGCTGACCGGCAGCGACCCGGGCGACATGTTCGTGGTGCGCAATATCGCCAACCTAGTGCCGCCCTGTACGCCCGGTGCGCCGCCCGGCGTCAGTTCGGCCATCGAGTTTGCCGTCTGCAAGCTCAAGGTGGCGCGTGTGATCGTGCTCGGTCATGCGCGCTGCGGCGGCATCCGGGCGTTAATGGAGCCGCAGCCGCGCCCGCAAGACCAGGAGACCGACTTTGTCGGCCAGTGGATGCGCATTGCCGAACCGGTGGCGCAGCGCGTGCGGCGCGACCTGGGCCACCGTTCGCCACGCGAGCAGCACCATGCCTGTGAGCTGGCCAGCATCTTGCAGTCGCTCGACAACCTGCTGACCTACCCGTGGCTAAAACGGCGGGTAGAGCAGGGCGCGCTCAAGCTGCACGGCTGGTATTTCGACATCGACACCGGCGCCCTGATGGCCTACTCACCGCGCCAGCAGCAGTTCCTGCCGCTGGTGTGCCCGATCGAGCGGGCGCGCCATCTGCATCAGCGGCCGTGGAAGGATGGGTGACCATCCGCTCGCAAAACGTAGGTCGGATTAGGCCATGCGGGCCGTAATCCGACAACATTGTTGGCCTTGACCGAGGTGGTGTCGGATTACGCCGCTTCGCGGCTAATCCGACCTACTGTTTTGGCGTCAGTCGCGTAACCCGACATGGTCAGCCAAACCTCAGCAACTCCCCATCCCGGTCAAACGCCAGCAAATGGCCGATGCTGCCTTGTTCGATGGCGGTAACCATGGCGCGCAGTGGCGCTTCGCAGTCTTTCGATGCGGGCGCCTGGCCGGCGCTGCCGCCCAGCGCACCGACAAAGACCACGTCCCAGTGGGTCTGCATCTGTTTTGATTCTTCCACCAGCTGTTCGAAACTGCCCAGTTCCTCGGGCAGCTTGTCGGCGCACATTACGGGTGACAGCGATTTGCCCTGGCCGTCCGGCTGGGGCTGCGCCTGGGTGAAGGTGAACAGCAATCGCTGCGGCTGGTCCTGCTGGCGGGCGCGTTCAAGCAGGCTGGCGTAATCGGTAATGCTCATGGTGTTTCCTTGTGGCTGATGAAGGCTGACAGGTATACCGCAGCAGGCCCGGCGCGCCCATAGGCAATAGTGACTAGCCGCCTATGCACTCCTGGTGGCCGAAACCGACTTCTTGCCAATACCGCCGCGCAGGTCCACTCGATAGACTGAATATATCGACGCAAGAGCCATCGCGCTGGTTGCGTTGCTTCTTGAGTATCAATGACCTGGCGCTGTTTACAGCGCATGTGTGGAGGTAGCATGAGTCACTTTCTGGACCGTCTTAAATTCTTTAGCAAGCCAGCCGAGCCGTTTTCGAACGGCCATGGCGCCGTGGTCGATGAAGACCGCACCTGGGAAAACGCCTACCGGCAGCGCTGGCAGCACGACAAGATCGTGCGCTCCACGCACGGCGTCAACTGCACCGGCTCGTGCAGCTGGAAAGTCTATGTCAAGAATGGCCTGATCACCTGGGAAACCCAGCAGACCGATTACCCGCGCACCCGTCCCGACCTGCCCAACCACGAGCCACGCGGCTGCCCGCGCGGCGCCAGCTATTCCTGGTATGTCTATTCGGCCCAGCGCGTAAAATACCCGATGGTGCGCGGCCGCCTGATGGAAATGTGGCGCGAAGCGCGCAAGACCATGGACCCGGTCACCGCCTGGGACTGGATCAGCCAGAACGAAGAGCGCGCAAAACAGTACAAATCGATCCGCGGCTTGGGCGGCTTCGTGCGCGCCACCTGGGATGAGTCGAACGAGATCATCGCAGCGGCCAACGCGCTGACAATCAAGAAATACGGCCCGGACCGCATCGTCGGCTTCTCGCCAATTCCCGCCATGTCGATGGTCAGCTACGCCTCGGGCACGCGCTATCTGTCGCTGATCGGCGGCGTGGCGCTGAGCTTTTATGACTGGTACTGCGATCTGCCGCCAGCCAGTCCGCAGGTCTGGGGCGAACAGACCGACGTGCCCGAATCGGCCGACTGGTACAACTCGACCTACCTGATGGTGTGGGGCTCGAACGTGCCGATGACGCGCACCCCCGACGCCCACTTCTACACGGAAGTGCGCTACAAGGGCACCAAGACGGTGGCCGTGTCGTCCGACTTCGGCGAAATGGTCAAGTTCGGCGATATCTGGCTGGCCCCGAAACAGGGTACCGACGCCGCGCTGGCGCTGGCCATGGGCCATGTGATTCTCAAGGAATTCCACAGCGAAGGCCAGTCCGCCTATTTCCGCGACTATGCGCGCCAGTACACCGATTTCCCGATGCTGGTGCTGCTGAAGGAGCACAACGGCACGCTGGTGCCCGACTACTTCCTGCGCGCTTCGCACCTGGCCAACAATCTCGATGAAGCCAACAACCCCGAATGGAAAACGCTGGTCATCGATGAAACCACCGGTGCCATCACGGCGCCGGCCGGCTCGATCGGCTTTCGCTGGGGCGAGTCGGGCAAATGGAACCTGGAGCAGAAAGCCGGCGGCAGCGGCGCACCGATCGTACCCAAGCTGTCACTGATCGACGACAGCGACGCCGTCACCGAAGTGGGCTTTGCCTACTTCGGCGGCAAGGACGCCTCCGACATGTTGCTGCGTAAAGTGCCGGTCAAGACCATTCCACTGGCCGACGGCAGCACCGCGCTGGTGGCCACCGTGTTCGACCTGACCATGGCCAACTACGGCATCGACCGTGGCCTGGGCGGCGAGAACGTGGCTGACAGCTATGACGACGACGTGCCTTACACGCCGGCCTGGCAGGAAAAACACACGGGCGTCAAGCGCGCCGATGTGATTACGGTGGCGCGCCAGTTTGCCGAAAACGCCGATCAGACGCGCGGCAAGAGCATGGTGATTGTCGGTGCTGGCCTCAATCACTGGTACCACATGGACATGACCTATCGCGGCATTATCAATATGCTCATGATGTGCGGCTGTATCGGCCAGAGCGGCGGCGGCTGGGCCCATTACGTGGGCCAGGAAAAGCTGCGTCCGCAAACCGGCTGGACCCCGCTGGCGTTTGCCCAGGACTGGGTGCGCCCGATGCGCCAGATGAACGGCACCTCGTTCTTCTATGCCCACACCAGCCAGTGGCGCCATGAAAAGCTGGCCACCGGCGAGATTGCTTCGCCATCGGCGGCCGAGTCCACCGGCCAGATGACACTGCTCGACTATAACGCCAAGGCCGAGCGCATGGGCTGGCTGCCGTCGGCGCCGCAACTGCAAACCAATCCGCTCGAAGTGGCCAAGGCGGCCAGGGCGGCAGGCCAGGCGCCGGCAGCTTACGCGCTCGACCAGATCAAGTCCGGCCAGCTGCAACTGTCGTGCGATGACCCGGACAATCCGGCCAACTTCCCGCGCAATATGTTTGTGTGGCGCTCGAATATCCTGGGCAGCTCGGGCAAGGGCCATGAGTACTTCCTGAAATACCTGCTGGGCACCCAGAACGGCCTGCTCAGCGATGAAACCGACTGCCTCAAGCCGCAGCAGGTGAAAGTGCGCCCGGCCGTCGAAGGCAAGCTCGATCTGCTGGTGGTGCTGGACTTCCGCATGTCGACCACCTGCCTGTATGGCGACGTGGTGCTGCCGACGGCCACCTGGTATGAAAAAGACGACCTCAATACCTCGGACATGCATCCGTTTATCCACCCGCTGTCCGAAGCCGTGCAGCCGCTGTGGCAATCGAAGTCGGACTGGGAGATTTACAAGGGCCTGGCCGAGAAATTCTCGGAAATCGGCGGTGAACTGCTCGGCACCCAGCAGGACATTATCCTGTCGCCACTGATGCACGATACGCCCGGTGAGCTGGGCCAGCCCTTCGATCCGAAAGACTGGCGCGCCGGCGAATGCGAGCCGGTGCCCGGCAAGACCATGCCGAGCATGACGGTAGTTGAGCGCAATTACCGCGACGTCTACAAGAAATTCACCTCGATCGGCCCACTGCTTGAAACCATCGGCAACGGCGGCAAGGGCATTTCCTGGAAAACCGGCCATGAAGTCGATGTCCTGCGCGGCATCAACCGCACGGTGCAGGCTGAGGGGGTCTCGAAAGGCCAGCCGCGCCTCGACAGCGCCATCGATGCCGCCGAAATGATCCTGACGCTGGCACCGGAAACCAATGGCCACGTGGCCGTGAAAGCCTGGGCCGCCTTGTCCGACATTACCGGCCTCGATCACACCCACCTGGCGCTGCCGCGCGAGCATGACAGCATTCGTTTTCGCGATGTGCAGGCGCAGCCGCGCAAGATCATTTCTTCGCCGACCTGGTCCGGCCTGGAAAGCGAAGAAGTCAGCTACACGGCAGGTTATACCAACGTGCATGAACTGATCCCCTGGCGCACGCTGACGGGCCGCCAGCAGTTCTACCAGGATCACCTGTGGATGCGTGATTTTGGCGAAGGCTTCTGTGTCTACAAGCCAGCCATCAATACCCGCACCACCGAGGCAATGCTGGGCAGCAAGCCGAATGGCAACAAGGAGCTGGCGCTGAACTTCCTGACGCCGCACCAGAAGTGGGGCATCCATTCGACCTATTCGGACAATATGCGCATGCTGTCGCTGTCGCGCGGCGGCCCGCACGTGTGGCTGTCGGAAATCGATGCGAAAGAAGCGGGCATTGTCGACAACGACTGGATCGAGGTGTTCAACGTCAACGGCACGCTGACGGCGCGCGCGGTAGTGTCCCAGCGCATCCCGGCCGGCATGACCATGATGTACCACGCCCAGGAAAAAATCGTCAACGTGCCTGGCGCGGAGATGACCGGCAAGCGCGGCGGCATCCATAACTCGGTCACGCGGGCGGTCACCAAGCCGACCCACATGATCGGCGGCTATGCGCAACTGGCCTACGGCTTCAATTACTACGGCACGGTGGGCTCGAACCGCGATGAATTCGTGCTGGTACGAAAAATGAACAAGGTTGACTGGCTCGAAGGGCCACTGAAGACAGAACACGGGAGCATGGTATGAAAATCAGAGCGCAAATCGGCATGGTGCTGAACCTGGACAAGTGCATCGGCTGCCACACTTGTTCGGTCACCTGCAAGAATGTCTGGACCAGCCGCGATGGCGTGGAATACGCGTGGTTCAACAACGTGGAAACCAAGCCTGGCATCGGTTACCCGAAACAGTGGGAAAACCAGGAAAAATGGAACGGCGGCTGGCGCCGCACGGCCAGCGGCAAGATCGAGCCGCGCCAGGGCAGCCGCCTGAAAATCCTGGCCAATATCTTTGCCAACCCGAACCTGCCGGCCATCGACGAGTACTACGAGCCGTTCACCTACGACTACGAGCACCTGCAGAACGCGCCGCTGTCGGAGACGCCACCGACGGCGCGTCCGATCTCGGTACTGACCGGCAAGAAGATGGACAAGATCGAGTGGGGCCCGAATTGGGAGGACGACCTGGGCGGCGAATTTGCCCAGCGCAGCAAGGACCAGCTGTTCGACAAGATGCAAAAAGAGATGTACGGCACCTTTGAAAACACCTTCATGATGTATCTGCCGCGTCTTTGCGAGCATTGCCTGAACCCCGCTTGCGTGGCCTCTTGTCCATCGGGTTCGGTCTACAAGCGCGAGGACGACGGCATCGTGCTGATCGACCAGGACAAGTGCCGCGGCTGGCGCATGTGCATCTCCGGTTGCCCGTACAAGAAGATTTACTACAATTGGTCGTCCGGCAAGGCCGAGAAGTGCACGTTTTGCTTCCCGCGCATCGAGGCCGGCCAGCCGACCGTGTGCTCGGAAACGTGCGTCGGCCGTATCCGCTATCTGGGCGTGCTGCTGTATGACGCCGACCGTATCGAAGCGGCAGCCTCGGTGCCGCAGGAAGCCGATCTGTACCAGGCCCAGCTCGACCTGTTTCTCGATCCGCACGATCCGGCCGTGATTGAAGAAGCGCGCCGCCAGGGCATCCCCGACCTTTGGCTCGCTGCTGCCGTCAAGTCGCCGGTCTACAAGATGGCGGTCGAGTGGAAAGTGGCGTTCCCGCTGCATCCCGAGTACCGCACGCTGCCGATGGTGTGGTACATCCCGCCACTGTCGCCGATCCAGGCCGCAGCCGAATCGGGCAAGCTCGGTGTCAATGGCGTGCTGCCCGATACGCAAAGCCTGCGCATCCCGGTGCAGTACCTGGCCAACCTGCTGACGGCCGGCGACAAGCCGCCGATCATCTCGGCGCTCGACCGCATGCTGGCCATGCGCGCCTATATGCGCAGTAAAACAGTCGAGAAGGTGGAAAACCTGACGGTATTGAAACAGGTGGGCTTGAGCCAGGCGCAGGTGGAAGACATGTATCACATCATGGCCATTGCCAACTACGAAGACCGTTTCGTGATCCCCAGTAGCCACAAGGAAGTGGTCGAGGACAGCTTTAACGAGAAGGGTTCGTGCGGTTTCACTTTTGGCAACGGCTGCTCGGACGGCGTCAGCGACGCGACGCTGTTTGGGAAGAAAAAACACGGTTCGGCCATCTTCATGCAGATGCCCAAATCGCGCAAGAACGCCAGCGGCGCATAAGGAGCATTCTCATGAATATCTACACCATCGTCTCAACGCTCTTGATGTATCCGGAACCCGAGCTGATTGCCCACCTGCCGCAGATCGACGCGGCGCTGGCGGCCAGCCCGGCGCAGCAGGAGCTTTTGCGCCCCTTGCTGGCGCACCTGAATGAAAACCGGCTGATCGATTTGCAGCAGCAATATGTGGCCACGTTCGACCGCAATCCGTCGCACTCGCTGCATCTGTTCGAGCATATCCACGGTGAATCGCGCGACCGTGGCCAGGCCATGGTCGACCTGATGGAGGAATACAAGCGCCACGGCCTGCAGATGGTCGGTGACGACCTGCCTGACTATGTGCCGCTGTTCCTCGAGTTCCTGGCGCAGATTGGCGACCAGGCGGCTGCGCCGCTGCTCGGCGACGCGGTGCACGTGCTGGCCCATATCGGGCGCAAGCTGGCGGCCAACGCGAATCCGTATGCACCAGCCTTTGCGCTGCTTGAGCAACTGAGTCCGGTGGCGGCTGAAATGCTGTCCGAGCCGCCGGTGCGCGACATGGACGAAGCGCTGGAAACCTTTGGCCCCGGCGCCGATGGCGTCGAGCCGCTGCTGCGCCAGGCCCCGGGCGGCGTCCATCCCGTGCATTTTCACCCGCAGACCAGGCGCACCGACGCGCCGGCTGCCTGACATGGAGTCCACCATGAACCACTATGTTGAACAATTCGTGTTCGGGATCTACCCGTACATCGCGCTGGCGATTTTTTTCCTCGGCAGCCTGGTTCGCTTTGACCGCGAACAATACACCTGGAAGTCCGATTCAAGCCAGCTGCTGCATCGCGGCAGCCTGCGCCTCGGTAATATCCTGTTCCATATCGGTATTATCGGCCTGTTGGGCGGCCATGCCGTCGGCCTGCTCACCCCCGTGGTGGTGTGGGATACGCTGGGCGTCACGCACAGCCTCAAACAGGTGGTTGCCATGACCGCCGGCGGCATCATGGGCGCCATCTGTCTGGCTGGCATCTTGATCCTCTTGGTGCGCCGCTTCAGCAATGTACGGCTGCGCGCCGTCACCACGCCGGGCGACAAGCTGGTGATGCTGTGGATCCTGGGCACGCTGCTGCTGGGCCTGTCGACCATCGCTGCATCGAGCTCGCACCTCGATGGACATATGATGGTGCAACTGATGAACTGGGCCCAGCATATCGTGACCCTGCGCGCCGATGCCGCCGGCTTTATCGTTGACGCACCGCTGGTATTCAAGCTGCATCTGTTCATGGGCATGTCGCTGTTCGTGATCTTCCCGTTCACCCGCCTGGTGCATATCTGGAGCGGCTTTGGCGCCATCGCCTATCTTGGCCGGGCCTGGCAGCTGGTACGCCGCCGCTAACCGAACCGCAGAAAGGAATCATTATGGGAATCTCGGTCAACGGCGTCGACATCGATGACGACGCCATCGAATCGGAACTGCCGCATCACCAGGCAGCGGGCAACCCGCTGAAACAAGCCGTGCACGAGCTGGTGCTGCGCCGCCTGCTGCTTGACGAGGCGCGCAGCCTGGGCCTGTCGGCCGACAGCGACGACGCACTGGTCGAATTGCTGTTCGAGCACGCGGTGAAGGTGCCGCTGGCCGATGACGCAGCCTGCCGCACCTTCTACACGCAAAACCCGCAGCTGTTTCGCAGCGGGGCGCTGGTCGAAGCGCGCCATATCCTGTTCCAGGTCACGCCTGAGGCGCCGTTGGAACTGTTGCGCGGCACGGCGCAGGCGGTGCTGGACGAGCTCAAGAAGTCGCCCGAACGCTTTGCCGAACTGGCGGCGCAGTACTCGAACTGTCCGTCCGGTGCAGTCGGCGGCAGCCTGGGCCAGCTCTCGCCAGGGCAGAGCGTGCCGGAATTCGATGCGCTGCTGTTCCGCCTGGAACAGGGCCAGCTGGCCGGCCATCTGCTTGAAACGCGCTTTGGCTACCACGTGGTGCAGGTACTGCGCCGTGTGGACGGCAAGGCCATCGCGTATGAGGCGGTGCAAGCGCAGATCGCCGATCGCCTGAGCCGCGCGTCATGGCAGCGCGCCGTGCACCAGTACCTGCATCTGCTGGTCGGGCGCGGCGGGGTGGAAGGCGTCGAGCTCGAAGGCACAAGCAGTCCGCTGGTGCAATAGGCCAGAAGGGCTAGTTCGCTAGCCCTTTTGGGGCACAGCCAGTTTTTTCTTCAGCCGTTACAATCGGCTTCACAGTGGGTGTCTGTTGCAAGGAGTAGGGCCATGTTGGTTGACCGCTTTGGCCGATCTATCGATTATCTGCGCTTGTCGGTCACAGACCGCTGCGACCTGCGCTGCAGTTATTGCATACCGAAGGGCTTTCGGGGCTTCGAGGAGCCGCAAGACTGGCTGACGTTCGATGAAATCGAGCGCCTGCTGGCCGTATTCGTGCGGCTCGGTACGCGGCGCGTGCGCCTGACCGGCGGCGAGCCGCTGTTGCGGCGCAATCTGCCGCAGCTCGCTGGCAGGCTGTCAGCCTTGCCGGGTCTGCAGGACCTGTCGCTGTCGACCAACGCCACGCAGCTGGGCAAGCACGCTGGCGCGCTGCGCGCGGCCGGGGTGGACCGTATCAATGTAAGCCTCGATTCGCTCGACCGCGCCTGCATGCAGCAAATTACCGGGCGCGACAGCCTGCAGCCGATCCTGGACGGTCTGATGGCCGGCAAGGCTGCCGGCTTTGATCCGATCAAGATCAATATGGTGGCCATGCGCGGCGTCAACGACGGCCAGATCGAAGACATGGCGGCTTTCTGCATCGAGCAGCAGTTCATGCTGCGCCTGATCGAGGCCATGCCGATGGGTGCGACCGGCCGCAATGCGCAGTACATGCCGCTCGCTGACGTGCGCGAGCGCCTGATTGCACGCTTTGGACTGGTGGCGCAGGCGCAGGAACTGGGCGGCGGGCCGGCGCGCTACCTGGCCACGCCGGACGGACGCGCCAGCATCGGCTTTATCACGCCGATGTCGCAGCACTTCTGCGCCAGCTGCAATCGCGTGCGCCTGTCGGTCGATGGCACGTTGTACCTGTGCCTGGGGCAGGAGGAAAAATTTGAATTCGGCCCCATGCTGCGCGCCGGCGCCAGCGACGCCGAACTGGAGATGGCCATCCGCACGGCCATCGAACTGAAGCCACAGCAGCACGATTTCAACACGCAGCCGCACAAGATCGTGCGCTTTATGGCGCAGACGGGGGGATAAAGTGACTGCGTTTCTGCAGGGCGGATGGCGGATCGTAGGTCGGATTAGGCCCTGCGGGCCGTAATCCGACAACACCGCAGGCGCCAACAATGGTGTCGGATTACGGCCCCCTTGGGGCCTAATCCGACCTACGGACGTTCAGAATGCAAAATATAAGGACAGCATGCGTTTTCATCAGATGATCTCCTCCTGGCAAAAACTGTCGACCAAGATCGTTGGCGCCTTGCTGGGCATGCTGATCCTGGCGCTGTCGGCGATTGCCTGTACGCTGTACCTGTCGTGGCAGCTCGAAGGCAGCTCGGCCGCCATCAATGAAACGGGCCGGCTGCGCATGCAGACCTATCAGCTTACGCTGCTGCTGGCCGGCGACGCCCGCGGCACGGCGCAGCAGCAGGTCGCCGTGATCGACGATTCGCTCGAGCGCATCGGCCGCGGCGACCCGCAGCGCCCCTTGTTCCTGCCGCCCACACCGACCATCAAGCAGGAGTTCGCGCGCATCAAGGATGGCTGGCACAGCGAGCTGCGGCCGGCCGCGCTGGCCAGCAACACCAGTACCCAGGCGCATGCCTTTGAACTGCAGGCGGCCGCCTTCGTCAACCAGGTCAACCAGCTGGTGCGCCTGATCGAGCAGGACAGCGAACAGCGCACCTTCTGGCTGCGCGGCTCGCAGCTGATGCTGGTCGGCATGGCCATAGTCGGCACCGTGACCATGATCTATCTGATGTTCATGCTCATTATCGAGCCCGTTACGCGCCTGCGGATGGGCATGCAGCGCATGAAGGAGCGCGACTTCAGCGTGCGCCTGGCGGTGGAAAGCAATGACGAATTCGGCCAGCTGGCCAGCGGCTTCAATCAGATGGCCGACCGCCTGCAGGCGCTGTATGGCAACCTGGAAGAGGGGGTGCGCAGCAAGACGGCCACGCTGGAATACCGCAACCGCGAACTGGCGTTGCTGTATGAAAGCTCGGCCTTCTTGCAGCGCCCACAGCCGTTGGAGGCGCTGTGCGGCGGCTTTATGGAACGCATTGTCGCCTATTTTGATGCTGACGGTTCGACCGTGCGCGTGCTCGACCTTGACCGTGGCAACCTGCATATGGTGGTGCATCACGGCCTGTCGGAAGAGCTGGTGGCATCCGAACACTGTCTGAAGGTGGGCGACTGCCTGTGCGGCACGGCGGTCGAGCAGAAAGTGGCCAAGGTCCACGACATGCGCCGCATCGACAAGGCGCATGAGCTGCGCTGCCACCGCGAAGGTTTTGCCACCGTGTCGGTGTTCCAGATCCACGCGCACGAGCAGCAACTGGGCTTTTTCAATCTGCATTTTCGCCATGCGCGCGCCTTCAGCGCACGCGAGCTGGCGCTGCTGGAAACGCTGGGCCAGTTGCTCGGCGTGGCGCTGGAAAACCTGCGCCTGGCCGCGCGCGAACGTGAAATGGCGATCTCCGAAGAGCGCAATTTGGTCGCGCAAGGCCTGCATGACAGCATTGCGCAAAGCCTCAACTTCCTGAACCTGCAGGTGCAGATGCTGGACGACTCGGTCAGGAAGGAGCGCTATGGCGAAGTCGAGGCCATTGTGCCGGCATTGCAAGCCGGTATCAAGGAAAGCTATGATGATGTGCGCGAGTTGCTGCTCAATTTCCGCAGCCGGCTGATGGAAGACGACCTTATCGGCTCGCTGCGTGCGGCGCTTGACAAATTCCGCCGCCAGACCGGCATTGCCGCCGAGTTGCTGGCCGATGTCGACGGCGCGCCGTTCCCGCGTGAGCAGCAGCTGCAGCTGCTGTTTATCGTGCAGGAAGCGCTGTCGAATATCCGCAAGCACGCGCAGGCCACGCATGTCGAGGTACGCCTGGCAGACGACCAGGACTTCGCACTGACGGTCAGCGATAATGGCGTGGGTTTCGACATGGCCGAGGTGCTCGAACGCGCAGAGAGCCATGTCGGCATCCACATCATGCGCGAACGCGCACAGCGCATCGCCGCCACTTTCGAGGTGCACGCCCAGCCTGGCGGCGGCACCACCGTCGAGCTGCATCTGGCGCGTGAACAGCGCCGCGCAGCTTGAATCTTTACAGGGAAGCAGAATATGGAAACTGTCGATCAACCGATTACCGTCATGCTGGTGGACGATCACGCCCTGTTTCGCAGCGGCATACGTTCGCTGCTGCAGCGCCACGCCGAGTTTTCCGTGGTGGGCGAGGCGGGCGATGGCGTCGAAGGCATCAAGCGCGCCATCCAGCTGCAGCCAGATGTGATCCTGCTGGACCTGAACATGGTCGGCATGTCGGGCGTGGAAGCGCTGCAGCTGATGCAGCATGACTGTCCCGATACCGCCATCGTGATGCTGACCGTGTCGGAAGACGCTGACGACCTGGCCACGGCCCTGCGCGCCGGCGCCTGCGGCTACCTGATCAAGAATATCGACGCCGACTACCTGGTGCGCGCGATCCGCCGCGCAGCTAGCGGCGAAGTGGTGATCGCCGAAGCGATGACGGGCAAGCTGGTGGCCCAGCTGCAGGCCGGTACGCGGCGCGAAGAGCCGGTGTCGGAACTCGATAAACTCACCCCGCGCGAAAAGGAGATTATCGACTGCTTGTCGCGCGGCGAAAGCAACAAGGGCATCGCCCGCACGCTGGATCTGGCCGAAAGCACCGTCAAGATCCACGTGCAGAACGTGCTGAAAAAGCTCAATCTCAACAGCCGCGTGCAGGCAGCCGTGTATGCGGTCGAGCATCGGCAACTGAAGTAGCCACCATCACCTACAGCCAGACAAGGAGCACTTGATGAGCGTTTCAGCAGCATTTTCCACCTTTATGCACGAAGCACCACAGCACGCAGCAGCGTGGACGCAGGCGGCTGCAGCGTTGGCAGCGGCCAGTGCGCTCGACAAGAAGACCGGTGAGCTGGCTTATATCGCGGTGCTGGCCGCCACCGGTAACCTGTCCGGGCTGGCCTTCCATGTGCTGTCGGCCAAAGCGCATGGCGCCACCCGGCAGGAGGTCCTCAGCGCCGTACTGGTCGGCCTGCCTGCCGCCGGCGCGGTAGTGATCGGCGCCGTTCCGGCGGCGCTGGAGACCTATGATGGGCAAAACCAATAAATCCTGGCATGCGCAGCGACTCAGGGTCAGTTCCGCCATTTGGACACGGCCTGATCCGTGAGCAAAATACCTGAAGATAGGTGGCAGTAAGCACAATCAGGCAGCGGTGGATTTGCAGCATGCGAAGTCAAACTGCTGAGGTTGTGTCGCAATGGCGGAACTGACCCTGAGTTGCAGGGCAGTTTGCGCAGATCAGCTCAGCTTAGTCCAGCTGCTTGTGCATAAAGACGCTGAGCGGGTCGTCGGCGTAGTCGCCGAACGGGCCGCATTGCAGGAAGCCTTGCTGCGCATAGAGTGAGATGGCTTGCGGCTGGGATGGGCCTGTTTCCAGTGTCATGCGGCGGCAGTGCGCGTCGCGGGCCGCCTGTTCCAGCAGCGCCATCAGCTGTTTTGCAGCGCCGAGGCCGCGCGCTTCGGGCTTGACGTACATGCGCTTGATTTCCCCGTAGGCGGGTTGAAGCACCACGGCCGCGCAGCCGACGGCATGGCCGCTACTGCGCGCCACGGCAAAGCGCACATGCGGCTGCAGCAGCGTTTGCAGGTCCAGCGCGTAGACGGACTCGGGCGGATACAGCGTCAGTTGGTAGGCGTCGAGGTCGGCGATCAGGGCCAGCACTTCGGGCTGGTCCGGCGTTTCAAAGGCAATGGTCAGCATGGGGCAGCGTCGGGTCACGATGTGCTTATCGATGTGCTTATTATATAGGGCTGTACTGGCAACCTACGACTAGTCATTTTGTCCAATACCCAAAGCGCCGCCTTTAAAGTAGCATATTAAATATATCTTTTAAGCGCGAGTCCATTATGGCTATTACTCCGATCAGCGAACCTTCCTTGCCGCCAGCGGCAAAAACTGCCGCGCCGTGGCTACCTGGCCATGCCGTCTGGCAGCTGGGTTTTCGTCCGTTCTATCTGCTGGCCGCCATGTTTGCCGCCATCAGCGTGCCGCTGTGGCTGCTCAGCTACTTTGGCGTGTTGCAGGGCGCGTTGCAGGTAGGGCTGGGCTGGCATATGCATGAGATGGTATTCGGCTTTGCGGTGGCGGTGGTGGTGGGCTTTTTGTTTACTGCCGGGCGCAACTGGACCGGGCTCGATACGCCGCGCGGCGCGCACCTGATGGCGCTGGTGGCCCTGTGGCTGGCCGGGCGCGTGCTGCTGTATGCGACGCCGGGCCTGTTTGCCGCCTTCGTTGACTGGCTGTTTTTGCCGCTGGCGGCCTGGCCGCTGCTGCTAGTGCTGCAGCGTTCTGGCAACCATCGCAATCTGTTTCTGGTTGGTCTGCTGGCCCTGCTGGCGTTGGCCAATGGCCTGTATCACGTGGCCGCGTTTGGCGCTCTGGCCCTGTCGCCCGCCGTGCCGGTGCAGGCGGCTATTTTGATTATTGTGGTGATCGAGTCGGTGATCGGTGCGCGCGTCATTCCCATGTTTACCCGCAATGGCGCGCCGGGCGCGACGCCAGTATCGAATCCGAGGCGCGCGCTGGTGGCCGTGGCGCTGATGGCGGCGGCCGGCATCAGCTGGCTGGCCGGCCTGCCGGGCGTGGTCACGGCGCCGCTGGCGCTGTGCGCGGCAGGCGTCTCGCTGGCCAATCTGCTGGCCTGGCAGCCGCAGCGCACGTTGCGCGTGCCACTGTTATGGATACTGCATCTGTCATATGCCTGGATCGGCCTCGGCTTTGTGCTGCTGGCGCTCGCCAGCGTGCATATCGTGCCGGCCAGCGCGGCCTTTCATGCGCTGACGGTCGGTTCGATGGCGGGATTGATTATCGGCATGATGACGCGCACCACGCTGGGCCATACCGGGCGGCCGCTGAAAGCGGGCAAGGCCGAGGCGTGCATGTACTGGCT
The DNA here is from genome assembly GCF_009208565.1 of Janthinobacterium aquaticum. Classification (GTDB taxonomy): domain Bacteria; phylum Pseudomonadota; class Gammaproteobacteria; order Burkholderiales; family Burkholderiaceae_D; genus Janthinobacterium. Next base: position 50,373 of record NZ_WFLK01000016.1, read on the forward strand.
GGTGCAGCTGGGTGCCGTGGCGCGCTTGCTGGCGGCCGTTGGACCTGCGCCGTTGCTGGTACCGGCGCTGGTGGCTGCCGGGGCATTATGGTCGCTGGCCTTTGTGCTGTATGCCGTAACTTACGCGCCTTTTCTGTGGCGGCCACGCGTGGACGGCAAGGAGGGTTAGAGACGGTAGCGCTGCACACGGTCGTGGCGTGTGCCATGGTTGGGCCTTTGGTGCAAGAATGGCATGGTGAGGCTTGGTTACGCCCGCATAGTCCATCCATTATTGCCAAAGGAATATCATGACTCCCTCCACGCGGCCGGGGCCGTTGCTTGTCATTACTGGCATTGTCTTTATTCTGCTCGGCCTGCTGCTGGCCGGCGGTGGCGTCTGGCTGCTGACGCTGCAGGGTTCGTGGTACTACATTATCGCCGGCATCGGCATGGCGATGACCGGTGTGCTGGTGGCCAGGGGCCGTCCTGCCGCGTTCAATTTCCTGGCCGTGCTGCTGCTGGCCACGCTGTTGTGGTCGATCTATGAAGTGAAATTCGACTGGTGGCAGCTGCTGCCACGGCTCGATATCTGGTTTGCGGCCGGTGTCTGGCTGCTGCTGCCGTTTGTCCACCGCCGCCTGGCGCCTGCAGCGCATAGCCGGCGTGGCAAGGGCGCCCTGATGGGCGCGGTGGTACTGACGGCCGGCGTGGGCCTGCTGTCGCTGTTCCAGGACTATTACACCCTGCATGGCAATGTACCCGAAGAAAACATGACGGCCCAGCCGCAGGGCGATATTGCCCCTGGCGTGGCGCATAACGACTGGGCGCAGTACGGGCGCTCCGGCTATGGCGACCGCTATTCTCCGGCCGCGCAGATCACGCCAGCCAATGCCGGCAAGCTCGAACAGGCCTGGGTATTCCATACGGGCGACTTCAAGGGGCCGAACGACCCGTTCGAGATTGCCAATGAGGTCACGCCGCTCAAGGTCAACGGCATGCTGTACCTGTGCACGCCGCACAGTATCGTGATTGCGCTAGACCCGGACACAGGCAAGGAAATCTGGCGCCACGACCCGAAAATCAACCGTGACGCGAAAACCTACCAGCACATGATCTGCCGCGGTGTGGCCTACTGGGACGTCAATGCGGGCCGGGCGAAAGATGATCCGGCGCCGGAAGCGGCCGGCATGGAGTGCCCGCGCCGCATCTTTGCACCCACCATGGATGCCACCCTGATCGCCGTCAACGCCGATACGGGCGAAGCGTGCAAGAGCTTTGGCGAGAACGGCGTGATCGGCCTGTACCACGGCATGGGCATGAAAAAGCGCGGTTTTCTGATGCCCACCTCGCCGCCGGCCGTGTCGCAAAAGATGGTGGTGATGGCCGCCAGCGTAACCGACAACGATTCAACCGACGAGCCGTCGGGCGTGATCCGTGGCTATGACCCGGTCACCGGCAAGCTGGTATGGAACTGGGACGCTGCCAACCCGGAAGAAACGGCGCCGATTGCCGACGGCAAGACCTATACCAACAACTCGCCCAATTCCTGGGGCGTGTCGAGCGTCGATGAAAAGCTGGGCATGGTGTATATCCCGATGGGCAATGAAACGCCCGATACCTGGGGCGGCAACCGCAATCCCAACGGCGAGAAATACAATAGCGCCATCGTCGCGCTCGACCTGGCCACGGGCAAGCTGCGCTGGGTCTACCAGACCGTGCACCACGATATCTGGGACATGGATATCGGCGGCCAGCCCACGCTGGTCGATATCGATACGCCCAAGGGCCGCGTGCCATCGGTGGTGGCAACCACCAAGCGCGGCGATATCTATGTGATTGACCGTCGCGACGGCAGCCTGGTGGTGCCGGCGCCGGAAAAGCCGGTGCCGACCGCCAACGTGGCGCCCGGCGACCGCGTTTCGCCCACGCAGCCGTTCTCGGAGCTGACGTTCCTGCCCAAGAAAAATATCAGCGAAACCGATATGTGGGGCACCACGCCGTTCGACCAGCTGGCCTGCCGCATCATCTTCCGCCAGCACCGTTATGAAGGCCCGTTTACGCCGCAGACGGTGGCCAGCGGCAAGATCGAGGGCGCGATTATTTCCCCTGGCCCGCTCGGTATTTTCGAGTGGGGCGGGGCGACCGTCGATCCGGTGCGCCAGCTGCTGATCGTCAATCCCGACTATATGGGCTTCCTGGAGCGGCTGGTACCGCGTGCGCAGGCCACGGCGCCCGGCGGCACTGGCACCGAAATGGGCCTGCAGCCGCAGACCGGCACGCCGTTTGCCGTGGAGATCAAGCCCTTCCTGTCGCCGCTGGGCTTTCCTTGCCAGGCGCCGCCGTGGGGTTATGTGGCCGCCGTCGATCTGCGCACCATGAAAAAGGTGTGGATGCACAAGAACGGCACCACCATGGACAGCGCGCCCGTGCCGATCCCGCTGCCGCTGGGCGTGCCCAGCCTGGGCGGTATGAGCACCACCGGCGGCGGTGTGGCGTTTCTCAGCAGCACGCTTGACTACTATATCCGCGGCTACGATGTGCGCAACGGCAAGGTCGTCTGGAAAGCGCGCCTGCCGGCCGGCGGCCAGGCTACGCCGATGAGCTATATCTCAGACAAGACCGGCCGCCAGTATGTGGTGGTGATGGCTGGTGGTCATGGCTCGCTGGGTACCAAGATGGGGGACAGTCTGGTGGCGTTTGCTTTGCCGGAGAAAAAATAGGAGGAGGCGTAGGTCGGATTAGGCGGGGCCGCCTAGGCCCTTCGGGCCGTAATCCGACAACACCGCTGACGCCAACAATGTTGTCGGATTACGGCCCCTTCGGGGCCTAATCCGACCTACGCGCCGCCAACTCCAGCTTCAGCGCTACCGGTGCGCCCGGCGCCGCCTCGGTTTTTTCTACCGCACCCGCCTGCAAGCGTTCGGCTGCCACGCCTTGCTGCGCCAGCAGCGCCATGATGGCGGCGCTGCGCTGGCGGCCCAAGGTGGCCATGGCGTCCGCCGGCAGCGCCTGCCGCTCTTCCAGTTCGGTGCGCAGGCCAGTGTAAAAGGCGCTCGGATCGGCCACCTGCGGTTCGCCTTCGATCAGCTTGCCCAGCCGCTGCAGCACCGGCACTTTTTCAGCGGTGGCTGGCGCTGCGGCCTCGGCTGCCTTTTTCTTCGCTTCCAGCGCGGCCTTGCCCAGGCGCGCCGCATACACCTCGCGCAGCGCGCTGCGCATCTTGCGTCCGTCCAGGTTCAGCGGTCCCGGCTCTTCGCCGGCTTCGAGCTTGATGCCGGCCTGCAGCGCCACTGCGCGGCGCACGGCCTGCACGCGCAGCGCGGTGGCGTCGCTATCGCTGTAGTGCGCCGGTACCGCCAGCGTTAGTTGCGGGCGTTTGGCCAGTATCTGCGCCACCTGCAGCAGTTTTTCGCGTTCGGGCGGCTGCAGCGCGGCGCTGCCGGCGTCAAAGTCCACGCTGGCCAGTTTCTCGGCGCTGATGCCCAGCAGATTGCCCAGTGCGCGAAACGGTGCGCTCACCACGCGCGTCAGGACGTTGCCCAGCGCCTTCCACACCACCGCGCCATAGCTGAACTGCGGGTCGTTCAGCTTGCCCGACACCGGCAGCGCCAGGTCGATGCGGCCGTCGCTGTCTTTCAGGATCGCCAGCGCCAGTTCCAGCGGCAGCTTGAGGGCGTCGGGGCTGTCAATGCGTTCGCCCAGGGTCAGCTTGTCGAGCACGACCTGGTTGCTCCCTTCCAATTGTTGCTGCCGCACCTTGTACTGCAGATCGAGCGAAATCTTGCCTTCTGCGATCTTGTAGCCCGCAAACTTCATGGTGTAGGGCGAGGCCGACACCATGTCGATATTCTTGAACACCACGTTCAGTTCGGTATTGTCGGTCGGGGCAAACGGGTTGAGCTGGCCGCGCACGCGCGCCATGCCGTAGTCGTCGACGCGCCCGTCGAGTTCGATCTGGCTGCGCGCGTCGCGCCGTGTCGACAGACCCGTCACGACGCCATTCAATTCAACGATTTTTGCGGCAAACTGCGGCCGCAGGCTCAGGTCGGCAAAATCGAGCTTGGCGTTTTGCAGGCGCACGCGGCGCACGCGCACCGGGAAGGCCGCATCGGGCGCCGGTGCAGCCTCAGGCGCCGGCGGCGTGGTGGCCGGCGCCTGCACCAGCAGCCGCTGGGCATTCAGGCTGCGGTCATTTTCGATAATGAGCTGGGCATTCGGTTCGATCACGCGCAGTTCGGGAATGTCCAGCAAGTTCGGCCCCACGCTGGCGGTGAGCTTATCGGCGCGCACGCTTTTCCAAGAGGCAAAGCGGTCGCCATCGTCTTCGTTGAGCCGCAGGCCGGCGATCTCGACGGCGCCCGCATAGGCTACCTTGGGCGACTTGGCCACGCCGCCACCAAGCGTCAAGCGGCCATTGCCCGACAACGTGCCGCTGGCCAGTGTCAGTTTCAGATGCTGCGCCAGCAAGGGCTGCAGCGGTGCCAGCGCCAGTTGCGCCACCTTGAGCTGGCTCTCGAGCGCGCCGCTGCCAGGCGTAAAGCGGCCGCTGGCCGACAGGTTGCCGCCTTCGCGCAGGGCCACGCCCAGTTCGAACGGCAGCGCTTGCCTGGTGTCGTTGCTGATGCCCGACAGATTCAGGTAAGCGTCCTGCAGCGTGGCCTTGATGCCGGTGCCTGCATCGTCAAAGCGCGCGCCAAAGCCGCTCAATGCCAGCTTGTCGATCTGCGTGGTCCACGGCGCGCTGGCCTGACCCGGCGGCTGTGCCGTGGCGAACACGGGCAGATTGCTGGCAATGGCGAACTTGCCATCGCTGCTGCGCGCCAGGTCGATCTGCGCGCCGCTGGCGTTCAGCGTGCCCAGTTTAATGCTGTGTTTTGCCAGGTCGAGCCGGCCGCCGGTAAAGCCCAGCTGGGCCAGCGAGAACGGCGTCTGCGCGCCGCGCTGCATGGCCAGCTTTGTCAGTTGCAGCTGCGCATCGTCGGCCACGATCTGCAGGCCGCTGGCCGTCTGCTGCAGCTGCACGCGCGTCGTCAGCTGCAAATCGCGCGCGCTGACAGCCAGCGCCGGGCGTACGGTCTGGTCGGTGGCAGTCAGATTCACCTGTTTCAGCGTGAGCTGCTGCAGGTCGACCTGCCACTTGCCGCTCTGGGCAGGTGCCTTGGCAGGCGAGATAGCCGGGCGCGGCAGCGCCAGTTGCGCCAGGTCGAGCTGGCCGCTGGCGTCGCGCCTGGCCGCCAGGCTGGCGCCATCGAGCGCGACCTGGCCGATCTTGACGTGCCTGCTGGCCAGGTCGGCGTTGACGCCGTTGATCTTCAATGCGCTGACGCTGGCGAAGGGTGCTGCCTGGCCCGGTTGCAGCAGGGCCAGTTCGCGCAGCGCCAGGCTGGCCTGCTGCACTCTGGCATCGAGCTTGCCGTCGGCATAGGCAAACGCATAGGGCAGGCTGGCCGACAGCGTGCCGCTGGTCACCGTCGCGCGGGTATAGGCTTTCAGATAGGCGGCCAGGCCGGGCAGGGCGGCGTCGCTCAACACCAGTTCACCTTCACCCTTCAACGGGCTCAGCGAGGCCGTGCCGCGCCAGGCCAGCTTGCCGCCGTGCGCCGCGTCGGCGCTGAAGCGGTAGCTGCCATGGGCGTCAGGCAAGGTTGAAATATTATCGAGCGTGAAGTCGATGGGTGTGAAGTCATCCGCGTAGCCGGCCTGGCGGTCCTGCCAAGCCAGTTTGCCTTGCTCCAGTGCGAAATGCTTGATCAGCAGGCGCGGCATGGCCCCTTCGGACTTGTCGGGATGGTTCTGCTGCCAGCTCGCCAGCACCTGGGCCAGGTTGAAACTGCCGTCAGCCGCAATGGACAGATGGGCGCTGGGGGCAGTGAGGCGGATGTCGGCGATGCTCCAGGCGCGGCGCGCGATGGAAGACCATTCAAGCTGGACCACCAACTGTTTGAGCTCAAACAGCGGCGCGCTGCCGGCCGCCGGCGCTTCCTTGAAAGCAATGTCGTGCGCCACCATGCGCAGGGTAAACGGGTTGAAACTGACGCTGCCGATGCTGGCCTGGCGCGCCAGCTGCTTCTCGACGAATTGGGGCAGCTGGCTTTGAATCAGTGCAGGCGCCAGCCAGAAGCCGGCAGCACCATAGACGGCCAGCACGCAGCTGGCGCCCAGGCTCCAACGTTGCCAGCGCTTCCAGCGACGGGGCTGCGCGCTTTTCTTGTTAATCTTGTTCACTTGATGGTCCGTAGCAATGCCGCCGCAATAGCGTGGCGGAAGAATGTGATTATAGCAATGCTGTGACTAGCCTGTCACCGCCGGATGGCGTGCTCGATGCCGACTATTGGTTGCGAATGATAATCGTTCTCGGTATGATGTCGGCTTGCTTTTACCGATCAGAAAGATATTATGGCTGTCGCTCCCATCCTCACCCCCATTGCCGCCGCGTGTGCGATGGCTTTTTCCGCTGCTGCTGCCCAGGCGCAAACGGCAGTGCAGACTGACAACGCCGAGCAGGAGCAGACGTTGCAGGCGGTGCAGGTGACGGGCGCCAGGGCGCAGGGTCTGGTGCCGTTGACGACTGAGGCGGGCAGCTTTCGCGGCGCCAATATCATGGATGTGCCGTCCACCGTCAATGTGATCACGCGCGAGCTGCTCGATGCCCAGGCTGCCGGCGGCCTGTATGACGCCGTGCGCAATACGGCCGGCGTGACGCGCCAGCAGAATGGCGGCGAAACCTGGGATCAGCTGGTTATCCGCGGCATCGCGGTGGAAAACCGCACCAACTATCGCCTCAACGGTTCGATGCCGATCATGAATTTTTCGCAGGTAGCGCTGGAAAACAAGGAGCGCGTCGAAGTACTGAAAGGCGCCTCGGCCCTGTACTACGGCTTTACGTCGCCGGCCGGCGTGGTCAACTTCGTGACCAAGCGCGCCGGCAGCAAGCCCGTCACGAGCGTTGGCCTGTCGGTCGACGAGCGCGGCAGTGCTGTGGCCAATGTCGACCTGGGCCGCCGCTTTGGCGAACAGCAGCAGTTCGGCGTGCGCATCAACGCCGCCGGCGGCACGCTTGGTTCCTACCTCGATAATGTGGGCAATGGCAACCGGCGCTTTATTGCCGGCGCTTTTGACTGGCGCGTCAGCAGTCGCCTGCTGTTGAAAGCCGACCTTGAATACGAACGCCGCCGCGTGACCGAGCAGGCCGGCATTGCGCTGCCGGCCGCCGTCAATGGCGTCATCACGCTGCCGCGCGCGGTCGACCCGAAAAAGCTGATCGGCCCGGACTGGTCGAACTTCGAAGCGCAAACGAAGAACGCCCAGCTGCGCGCCGACTATGCGCTGGCCGACGGCTGGGCGCTGACGGTGGAAGCGGGCCACTCGGAGACGGCGCGCGACCGCCGCCTGGCGATTTTCCGTCTCAATAACGCGGCCGCCCTGGCCACCGGTGCCGGCCGCATTACCGGCAATATCCAGCACAGCGTGGTGCAGTCAGACCTGCTGCGCACGGAGCTGGCCGGCGCCTTCAACACCGGCCTTATTGCCCACGAGCTGACGCTGGGCGCTTCGCGCACCGACAAGTCGCAAGACCCGATCTATCAGCGCAACTACACGATCGCCTCGCAAAACCTGTACAACCCGGTGCCGGTCACGAACGTGGTCTTCGGTGCCGCGCCAGCCAACCCGACCACGGCGGCGCTCGATACGCGCGACACCGGCCTGTATGCGCTCGACCGGATGGTCTTCAGCCCGCAATGGCAAAGCGTGATCGGCGTGCGCCACAGCAGCTACCGCAGCGATCAGGGCGCCAGCCACTATGACGTCAGCAAGACCACGCCGATGGCGTCGCTGATCTACAAGCTGACGCCTGCCGTGTCGTTCTATGTATCGACTGCGCGCGGCCTGGAAGAGGGCGAAACCAGTCCGACCGGCACCGCCAACGAGGGCGTCAAGATGGCGCCGGGCGTTAGCCGCCAGCAGGAACTGGGTGCGCGCTGGATGACGGGCGCAGGCACGCTGCTGTCGGCCGCGCTGTTCGATATCAAGCGCCCCGGCTACTATACCAACACCAGCAATGTATTTACCTCGGACGGCCAGCAGCGCTATCGCGGCCTGGAACTGTCGACCCAGGGCAAGCTGACGCGCCAGCTGTCGTGGCAGACTTCGGCGCAGCTGCTCGATCCAAGCTTCGAGCATATCAATGCAGCGTACAACGGCAAGGCGCCGGAAAATGCCTCCAGGCGCACCGCCAGCGCGTTCCTCTCCTATGAATTTGACGCCGTGCCCGGCCTGGCTGTCAACGGCGGCGCGTTTTACTACAGCGCACGGCCGGTCAACGACCTGAACCAGGCGTTCCTGGGCGGCGTGACGCTGTTTTCGGCCGGGGTGCGCTATGCCGGCCGGCTGATGGAGAAAAACGTGACCTGGCAGTTCAACGTCGACAATGCCGCCGACAAGCGCTACTGGGCCGGCGCCGGTACGCGCCTGGCGTCCGGCGCGCCGCGCACCGTCAAGCTCAGCGTCAAGGTTGATTTGTAAGCGGCTGGCTTGACCCTGGCGCTGTTGGCGGCCGCTTCGCGCTGCTACAATGGCGCCATGCCAGTCAACCAAGCCAGAGCCGCGTGCGTATTGTGGATCGCCTGTTTCGCCATCCTGATGGCGGCGCTGGCGCCGGCCGTGTCGCGCGTGCTGACGGTAGCGCGTGGCGCTGCCGTACCGAGCTTTGAAATCTGCACCGTGGCTGGCGGCATGAACATGCTCAGTCTCAAGGCCAGCATGCAGGCGCCCGATCAGCCGCAACAGCCGACCATGAACATGGGCGACTGCCTGTGCTGCAGCATGCATGTGGCCCTGCTTGAACTGCCGCCGTTGCAACTGCTGCCCGCTAGCGGCGCATTGCTGGCCGGCCTGCTGCCTTCCCTGTTTTACCAGTCCTGCTTCCCGCTGTTTGCATGGACACCGCGTCTTGCACGCGGTCCGCCTGCCGCTTTCTGATTGTCCGTTTCCGTTTTGCATGGTTGTGGCGCTACGCGCCAGCGCAGCCGTGCGTCCTTACGCATCCGACTTGAAAGCAGCAGCATGAAACACTTACCTATACTGATGGCCATCTCCATCACCATTGCCTTCCCCTTGTCCGCCACGGCCCAGTCCGATTCTGCCGTCAAGGTGATGCCCGAACTGACCGTGATCGCTTCGTCGGTTGCCCGCAGCTATCCCGGCGCGCAGGACGCCGCCCAGCTACTGAACGGTACGCCCGGCTACCAGGTGGCTGCCGGCGGCGCCGTCTCGGGCCTGCCGGTGGCCAACGGCTTTGCCGACGACCGCCTGAAAATCCGTATCGACGGCATGGAAATCACTTCGGCCTGCGCCAACCACATGAACGCGCCGCTGTCCTATATTGACCCGCAGCAGGTGCAGCGCATCGTGCTGCTGGCCGGCGTGCCGCCCGTCAGCAGTGGCGGCGACAGCATTGGCGGCGTGATCGAGGTGCAGTCAAACGCGCCGGTGTTTGCCCAGCCGGGCGAAGGACGGCTGGTCAGCGGCTCGTTTGCGCTGTCCGGACGCAGCGTCAACCGCAGCGTGTCGACCAGCGTGGCGGCCAATACTGCCACTGAATCGCTCAGTGTCGGCTACAGCGGCGCCTATGCGCGCAGCCGCAGCTACAAAGACGGCAATGGCGACAAGGTGCTGGGCAGCATGGCCGAGAGCATCAATCAGGCCATCGTGCTGGCGGCCAGAGGGCAGGGCCAGCAACTGACGCTGCGCGCCGGCGTGCAGCATATTCCCTACCAGGGTTTCCCCAACCAGTACATGGACATGACGGACAACCACGGCCAGTTCGCCAACCTGGCTTACCAGGGCACGCTGGGCTGGGGCATGCTCGAGGCGCGCGCCTACTGGCAGCAGACCGACCATGAGATGGGTTTTTTCAGCAGCGAACGACCCGGCACCATGCCGATGGTCACGCGGGGCCGCAATACCGGCTACGCCCTGAAGGCCAGCGTGCCGCTGGCGGCCGGCGAACTGCGCCTGGGGCAGGAGCTGCATGCGTTCCGCCTGGACGACTACTGGCCGGCTGTGCCGGGCTCGATGATGATGGGGCCGCGCACCTATCTCAATATCAATGGTGGCAAGCGCGACCGCGCCGTGCTGTTTGGCGAACTGGCCTCGCGCCTGGACGCTCGCTGGAGCACGGTCGTGGGCGTGCGCGCCGAATCGGTACGCATGGATACCGGCCAGGTCCAGTCGTATGGAACCGGCATGATGAACATGGCTGACTCGGCCGCAGCCGCCGCCTTCAATGCGCGCTCGCACAAGCAGCGCGACACCAACCTTGACGCTGCCGCCCAGGCCAGCCTTGTGCCGGACGCATCAAGTAGCTACGAATTTGCACTGGCGCGCAAGGTGCGCTCGCCCAATCTCTACGAACGCTATTCCTGGGGTCGCGGCACGATGGCCATGACCATGACCAACTGGTTTGGTGATGGCAATGGCTATGTCGGCAATATTGACCTGAAACCGGAAACGGCCTACACGGCAGCCTTCACGGCCGATTGGCATGGCGGCGAACAGGGCCAGGATGGCTGGTTCGTGCGCCTCAATCCTTATTACAGCCGCGTCAACGACTATATCGACGTCAACGTGCTGGCGTCATTCAATCCTTATATGCAGATGGCGGCCAGGGGCAATCTGCTGCAGTTCGCCAATCACGACGCGAAGCTGTATGGCCTGAACCTGTCGTGGCAGCTGCCGCTGTCGGCCAGTGCGCGCTGGGGTCGTCTTGGCGTCAGCGGCACGGCGGCATACACGCGCGGCAAGCGCCAGGATGGCGGCGACCTGTACCGCATGATGCCCTTGAACGCCCTGTTTGCCCTCGAACACCAGCTGGGCGCCTGGAGCAACCGCCTGGAACTCAAGGCAGTCGCCGCCAAAACCACCGTCGACGCGCGCCGGCTGGAACTGGAAACGGGCGGCTACGCGCTGGTCAATCTGCGCAGCAGCGTGGCGCTGGGCAAGCAGGCCAGTGTCAGCTTCGGCGTGTCCAACCTGTTCAACCGCGCCTACGCCGACCCGCTGGGCGGCGTCTACCTGTCGCGCTTGGCCACGCAAGGTGGCGCCCTGCAGTCCCTGCCAGCAGAGGGCCGCTCGGTCGATCTGGGTCTGCAACTGCAATTCTAAATCGGGGTCAGTTCCTAATGCCGCTAAGTTAAGGAAAATTAAGGAGAAATCCTGGCAAACCAAGTAGGTCGGATTAGCCTGGCGCAGCCAGGCGTAATCCGACAATCCCACAGCTGCCAACAATGTTGTCGGATTACGCCGTTCCGGCTAATCCGACCTACCGTCCTCTTAATCCTCGTAACTTAGCGGTATTAGCGGTATTAGCGGTATTAGCGGCATTAGGGCCAAACCGACCCGGCTTTCTGAGCCTGTTTTTGATACACTGCGGCCCTTCTTTCTATCGCAACATATTGCCATGCAAGCCACCGACTTACCTTCCTCCGTCCCAAGCGAACTGCGCGCCTGCGCGCTGGCCTGTTTGCTGGAAACCGATCCTTCGGCCAAGGTGGCGATGGTTGCTGCCATGGCAGCGGCGGGCCTGGCGGCCGATCCTGGTGCAACGCTGCAGCCGCAGGGCGAGGTGCCGGGCCGTCCCGTGCGCCCTGAACTGGTGCCGCCGCGGCTGGTGGGGCGGCGTTCGATGGTCACGCAGGAGGGGCGCGCGATGCTGGTGCATGCGCTGGCGCATATCGAATTTAACGCCATGAATCTGGCGCTCGATGCGCTGTGGCGTTTTGGCGCCATGCCGCACGAGTACTACACAGACTGGCTGCGCGTGGCGGCGGAAGAAGCCACGCATTTTTCGCTGCTGGTGGCGCACCTCGATGTGCTGGGGCACGCGTACGGCGACTATCCCGGCCATGACAGCTTGTGGGAAATGGTCGACAAGACGCGCGGCGATGTGCTGGCGCGCATGGCGCTGGTGCCGCGCACGCTGGAAGCGCGCGGGCTCGATGCAATACCGCCGCTGCGCGCCAAGCTGGCGCAGGCCGGCGACATGGCCGCTGCCGCCATCCTCGACATTATCCTGCGCGACGAAGTCGGCCACGTGGAGATCGGCAACCGCTGGTACGGCTATCTGTGCGCGCAGCGCGGTCTCGAATTGCGTGACACCTACGCGCAACTGGCGCGCCAGTACGAGGCGCCGACGCTGCGCGGTCCGTTCAATCTGGAAGCGCGCCGGCGCGCCGGTTTCAGCGAGTTGGAGCTGTCCGACCTGCCGTCCTGAACGCAGCTTGCCGCCTGTCGCCGTGATTCATGCTAAATTCGGCCATGAACACGCGGTCAAGGAGCGGCGATGGCAATGGCAAATGAATGGGAACTGGTAGGACGGCTGGCGTTTTCAGCCTTGCTGGGCAGCGCCATCGGCTACGAGCGCGAACGCCTGGCCTGGGTGGCCGGCCTGCGCACGCATATGCTGGTCTGTGTCGGCTCGACCCTGATCATGATCGTGTCGGCCTATGGTTTCAGCGATGTGCTCAGCGAGCGGGTGACGCTCGATCCGTCGCGCATGGCCGCGCAGGTGGTCTCTGGCATCGGTTTTCTGGGCGCTGGCGCCATCCTCGCGCGTGGCGAGATCGTGCGCGGCCTGACCACGGCGGCCAGTGTCTGGTCGGTGGCCGGTATCGGCCTGGCCGTCGGCGGCGGTCTGTACACGCCGGCGGTGGCGGCCACCATTATCATCCTGATTATTCTGGCCGGCATCAAGCCGCTCGAACGCCATTTTATCGGCACGCACCAGCGCCGCGAACTGCTGGTCACTGCCGAGCGCGACGCGCTGTCGTTTGATACCTTGCACGATGCGCTGGGCGCGGGCACCACGCGCATCCAGCAGTTTGTGATACGCCAGAAAGACAGCGCGCCCCAGCTCGACGATATCGTCATTACTTTTACGCGCGTGACGCCAGTGCAGTTCCTGGCGTTGCAAAAGCGCCTGGGTGCGGTACCGGGGGTGTTGCAGGTCAAGGATCCGGACGCCCCGGCAGGCTAGGGCGCACGGCAGGTTTTGTCAGTTTTTTCCTACTTGATGTGCGGGAACCGTCTGATTGCCGCTGCTGAGCAAACACGAGACTATGAGTCAACTTTGCAACCAAGCTCAGCATTTGACCGGGACTCTGCCATGCACACCAAAAAACAGCCTGCCGCCGCCATCAACAAACCGTTTCTGCTCATCTGCCTGTTCGTGGCCTCCACGCTGACAGCGACCGTGTGGCAAGGTCAGGACACGGCGCACGACGCGCAGCAGGCAGCAAGTGCACCGGTGCAGATGGCCGATGCAGGCCTGCCAGCCTGCGGCATGACTGAACTGAGCCTGACGGCCCAGTGCAAGCCTAAGCGCGACGCCTGACGCTTTCCGGGTTTTGCAGGCGCCGTTGCAGCAGCGCCAGCACGGCCGCTTCTTCCGGCGCCAGCGCATGCAGATCATTCTTCAGTTCCTGCCTTGCGCGCGTGCGCAAGCCTTCGAGCAGGCTGCCATCGAGGTAGGAATCGAGCACCGCCGGATGCACATAGCACTTGCGGCAGATCGATGGCGTATTGCCGAGCTTTTTGGCCACCGATTCGATCGCCTGCACGATGTTTTTCTTGGCCTGTGCTTCCGAATCGACCTTTTCAAATTCTTCCAGCGCCAGCGCCGCCAGCAAGGTGCCTGACCAGGTGCGGAAATCCTTGGCCGTGTAATCTTCTCCGGTCACCTCGCGCAGGTAGTCATTCACATCGCCCGAGTCCACGCCGTGGCGCTGGCCATCTTCATCGATATACTGGAACAGTTCCTGGCCCGGCAGCTCGCGCATGGTCTGCAGCACGCGCGCCAGGCGGCGGTCGCTCAGCTTGATGTCATGGTGCACGCCGCTCTTGCCGCGAAAATGAAATTCCACGCCGCTGCCTTGCACTTTGACATGGCGCGTGCGCAAGGTGGTCAGGCCGAACGACTTGTTGGTGCGTGCATATTCCTCGTTACCGATGCGCATCATGGTCAGTTCCAGCAGATGCACGATGGTGGCCAGTACTTTTTCACGCGGCAAGCCGGGCAGCTTCATGCCGGCGTCGACTGCCTGGCGGATGGCGGGCAGGGCGCGGCCAAAGCTCAGCATGCGCTCGTACTTCGATTCATCGCGCACTTCGCGCCAGCGCGCGTGGTAGCGGTATTGCTTGCGCCCGCGCGCATCGCGCCCGGTGGCCTGCAGGTGGCCGTTGGCGCGTGGACAGATCCACACGTCGGTCCAGGCCGGCGGTATGGCCAGTTTTTTGATGCGCTCGAGCGTGTCCTGGTCCTTGATCGGGGCATTGTCGTGGTCGACATAGCGGAATTTGCCAGGCTTGCCGCGCCGGGCGATACCGTTCTGGTGGTCGCCCACGTAGCGCAGGCCTGCCGCTTTGGCAGTGGCCGGTGCGTCATCCAGGGCGTCTTGCTGCTTGCTCATGTTCGATACTCCAGGCGGGGATCTGCAGTGCCGGGGCGCTGCGATCAGATGATTTATGTTACTGTGCGCCCAAAATGGGATGCAAAGGAGCGATGATGTTTGGCAAACGAAAAAACCTGGAAGAAGACCACGCGGCCCAGTCGACCAAAGCGTACGAGAAGAAATATACGGACGACAGTTTCTGGGACAAGGTGCTCAAGTTCGCCAAGACGGCCGGCTACGAGGTGATCGAGAAGGCGCTGTGGCTCTATTACGCCGCGCAGCAACCTAATACGCCCGTGTGGGCCAAGACGGCCGTGTATGGTGCGCTCGGCTACTTTATTTCGCCCATCGATGCCATACCTGACATCACGCCGGTCATCGGCTACGTTGATGACCTGGCCGTGCTGGCTGCCGCCGTCGCCACCGTCTCGGCCTATATCACGGCCGAGGTCAAGGAACGCGCAGCGGAAAAGCTGCGCGGCTGGTTCGGTAGCTGAAGCGGCTGCCAGGGCCAGAGCGTCAAACTCAGGCGGCAGGGCCCGGTACGCCAGGCTGGCCTTTGACCGCATTGCGGTACTTGGCTTTGGCGATGGCTTTTTTCTCCGCTTCGCTGGCGATGTTCGAGGCGCGAATACGGGCTTTTTCACTCTTGCTGCGTTGCTGTGCGACGTCTTTGTTGCCGATGCGGTTAGTCATCATGATCTCCTGAAGTTAAGTCACTGCAAAATCAGTACAAACACTGATGACTCCAGCATACGGTTTTGCCGCAATGTTACTGTGCGTCCGTCCACATAATTTACATTTTGACTGCGGCAAGATTTGACCCCGCGGCGTGCGCCAGCAGCCGCTGCACCACTTCTTTCTGGAAGTTGCGCAGTTCCTTGTCGGCACTGATATTGGCAAAAGCCAGCACCGCCGTCTTGCGCGTACGGTCCACGCACACGACGGACGCCGCGCCCGGGTCGCCGCCGCTGTGGGTAGCGAGCTGCACGCCGTCCAGGTCGCGCAATACCCAGCCCAGCGCCTGGTGCATGGACGGCTCAGTGGCAGACACCGTGCCCACTTGCGGGGCAAACATCGCTTGCAACGTGCTTTCCTGCAGATAGCGGCGCTTGCCGACCATGCCGCCGTTGCTGAAAATAGCCAGGAAGCGCGCAAAATCATGGGCTGAACTGCGCAGCAGGCCGGCCGGCCAGTCCGGGTAGCCGGTCGGCGGCAGTACCTGCAGGCCTGGTTCCTTGTGTTTGTAGGGCTGGGCTACATTGGTGCCGCGCGGCAGGCCGGCCAGTTTCCAGGCCGTGTCGTCCATGCCCAACGGCTCGAACAGGTTTTCACGCGTAAAGACATCGAGCGTGTCGGGGTTCATGCGGCCCAGCACATAGCCAAGCAGCGCATAGCCGACATTGCTGTAGCGCCATTCGGTACCAGGGCGGCCGGCAAACGACAGGTCGGCGTCGTACCAGCCGCCGCCGCGCGACAGATAGCCCTTGACGAAGTCGCGCAGCGGCAAGCGCGGATCGCCCTGCACGGCAAATGCTGCCGTCTTTTCATAGACGGCGTCGGAAATGCCGGACGTGTGCGTGAGCAGATGGCGGAAGGTGATCGGCACATCGGGAAATTTCGGATGCAGCAGCGGAAAGTCGAGGTAGGGCGCCACCTTGTCGTCAAGCTGGAAGCCGCCCTGTTCCAGCAGCATCATGACGGCCGTGGCGGTCACCAGTTTGCTGACCGAGGCGATATGAAAGGCCGTATCGGCATCGGCCTTGACGCCGGACTCGATATTGGCCCAGCCATAGCCGCGCGCGAAAATGGTCTGGTCGCCGCGCACCACGGCCACGCTCATGGCCGGCGTTTCGGTGCGCGCCAGGCCGTCGCGCATAAAGGCGTCAAACGCGTTTTCCCATACCAGATCAGGCTTGGGGCCAGTCACGCACCCTGTTTGCAGCAGGGCCAGCGAGATGCCCAGTCCCAGCACGCTTCGTCGTTTCATGGAGTCACTTTCTGCGATTACTTGTAATTGGCTTGCTTGTCATTCGATAGCGGCTTGCGCCGGTTTATTTATCTTAACAATATTTTCAAAGAAAGCTGTCCCATTTGACAAAACATTGCTGCGCAGCAATGACAATCGATCTCGGCTGCGCCAGTAGCGGTTGAGCAAGGGCGTTGCACTTACGCCTTGGCGTGCGGGTGGCCGTCGATAATGGTGTCGAGCGCTTCCGGGCGGTTGGCCGGCGGCGCCATTTCCAGCGGGTCGAGCGAGGAGCGCACGCGTGGCAGGCCGTGCGGGTAATGCTCGGCGACATAGCCGAGGATGCCTTCGCGGATCACGCAGCGCAGCTCGAAAGCGTCGCCGGCGTTCTGCGCGCTGATCAGGAAGCGCAGCTGCATGGCGCGGTCATTGGCGTCGGTGACCTGCACCTTGCACACGCGCTGGTCCCAGATGGGTGAGTCGTTGCAGATGCGTTCGAGTTCGGCGCGCAGCGGCTCGATCGGCACGCTGAAGTCCAGCCACAGGAACACCGTGCCCAGGATGGTGGACGAGGTATGGGTCCAGTTCTCAAACGGATTTTCAATAAACCACTGCAGCGGCACGATCAGGCGGCGCTCGTCCCAGATGCGCACCACCACGTAGGTGCCCTTGATTTCCTCGACGCGGCCCCATTCGCCATTGACGATCAGCACGTCGTCGATGCGGATCGGCTGCGAGAACGCGATCTGCAGGCCGGCGATGAAGTTGCCCAGCACTGGCCGGGCGGCAATACCGGCCACCAGACCGGCCACGCCGGCCGAGGCCAGCAGGCTGGCGCCGATCTGGCGCGCCCCCGGCAAGGTCAGCAGCACAAACGACAGGCCCAGCACCAGCACGATCGCGTGCGCGCTGCGCGTGAGCACACGCGCCTGGGTAATCAGGCGGCGCGCGCGCAGGTTGTCGGCCACATCGACCGGGTTGAGCTGGGCGATGGTCAGGCTCAGCGACTCGATGCATTTCATGGCAAACCAGGTCAGCGCCACGATCAGCGCCACGCTGGCGATATGCGACATGGCCACCAGGCCCGGCGTATCAGTGGGCGCGCCAGCGAGCACGATGCGCAGGCCGAACACGATCATGCACCACTGGCTGGCGTTGAAGGCCACGCGGGTCAGGTTGGTGGTAAACGGGCGGCCATTGGCCAGGCGCTTGATCAGGCTGATACCGCCGCGATGCAGCGTTACGGTAATCAGGGTGGCGACGATGGCGCTCAGCAGCACGGTCAGCGCCGAACCGAGCCGCCCGCCCATCAGCGAATGGAAGGTAATCAAATCCATAGGCGAAAACTCCTTATTGTTAATGTAATATATTGCCGCAAATGCTTATTTTAATGCAGATAGTAAAGCAAATAAGCATACCGGGATGTGCGGTGCCGAACTGAAAAGATTGTGCATTGCAGCGATACTGGTTTCAGAAGTGCGTATTGCGTGGAGATGACTAGTCATTTCCTGGCTTAAAGTTTCAGTATGGAAATCAACCGCGCGACGTCACACGAGTCATATTGGCATACTTGTCAAGCTTTTTGTTTTTGCAAAGGAAAATGATGATTTTCAGATCGCTCAGAATGTCCTTGCGTTTCATTCTGCCTCTGGCCCTGGTATTAGGTCTGTTTGCCTATATCGTGGTGCCGCTGTTGGACAACATTACCTTGCGCTGGTATGTGCGCGACCTCGACAGTCGCGCCGAATTGCTGGCCGGCACCTTGCGTCCCTCGCTGTCCAATTACCTGCCTGAAAACGATACGGCCCGTATCGATGAGCTGTTCCAGGGCGCCACGCGCGACGAGCGCCTGATCGCCATCGGCTTTTGCGACAATGCCGGCAAGCTGCTCTATAAAACAACCCAGTATCCGGTCTCGATCGGCTGCTGGAGCACGCCGTCTTCGGGTGGCCTGAACAAGTCCTTGCTGCAACTGCCGCAAGGCCAGGTACACCTGAGCGAAACGCCGGTGATGAATGAGGCCTCGCAGATGGGACGCCTGATCCTGGTGCAGGACATGAGCTTTGTCGAGCGTCGCAATACCGACACCAAGCGCTTTATCTTTGCCTTCCTGGCCGTGCTGGCGGTGCTCATTTCGGTGATGACCGTGTTTGTCGCGCATCTGAGCTGGCGCGGCTGGCTGGCGGCGGTGAAAGACATTCTGCGCGGCGAACTGCTGTCGAAAAACACCGCCGTGGTGCCGGCCGATGCACCGGCCGAAACGCCGCCGCCTCCGCCTGAAATGGAGCCGCTGATCGGCGACCTGCGCGAACTGCTGCAGGAATACCACCTCGAGCGCCGCAGCGATTCGGGCTGGACCTCGGAATGGACGCCGGAAAAGCTGCGCGGCCTGCTCCAATCGGATCTGGCCGGCGACCAGGTGCTGGTGGTGTCGAACCGCGAACCGTATATCCATACCAAAACCGACGATGGCATCAAGGTGCAGCGCCCGGCGTCCGGCCTGGTGACGGCCGTGGAAGCGGTGATGCGCGCCTGTTCGGGTACCTGGATCGCGCACGGCGCCGGTTCGGCCGACCGTGAAACCGTCGACAAGCTCGACCATGTTCCCGTGCCGCCCGATAACCCCAGCTATACCTTGCGCCGCGTCTGGTTGACCGAGGAAGAAGAGCAGGGCTATTACTATGGCTTTGCCAACGAAGGCATGTGGCCGCTGTGCCATATCGCCCACGTGCGCCCCGTGTTCCGTTCGTCGGACTGGGATCAGTATGTGAAAGTGAACCGCCGCTTTGCCGACGCCGTGATTGCCGAAGCGAAGACCGACAATCCGGTGGTGCTGGTACAGGATTATCACTTTGCCCTGTTGCCGCGCATGGTGCGTGAAGCGTTGCCGAAAGCAACCATTATCACCTTCTGGCATATCCCCTGGCCAAACTCGGAGTCGTTCGGCATTTGCCCATGGCGCGAAGAAATCCTCGATGGTTTGCTGGGCAGCACCATTTTGGGCTTCCATACGCCGTTCCACCGCAAAAATTTCCTGGAAACCGTCGACCGCTACCTGGAAACGCGCATTGAGCCGGAAGCATCGACCATCTCCTATGGTGGCGAGATGACCCAGGTGGAAGATTATCCGATCTCGATTGCCTGGCCTGACGAAGACCCGAACCTGCCGGACGTGGCCACCTGCCGCGCCGAAATCCGCACCGCACTGGGCGTGCCGGCCGATCACCTGCTGGGCATCGGCGTGGATCGTCTCGACTATACGAAAGGTATTGTCGAGCGCTTCCAGGCGGTCGAGCGCATGCTTGAACTGCATCCGGGCATGGTCGGCCACTTTACCTTTGTGCAGATTGCCGCACCGAGCCGCGCTTCGCTCGATGAATACCAGAACTTCGACGCACGCGTGCGCAAGATGGTCGAGCGCATCAATCGCCGCTTCGGCAGCGGCGACTATGTGCCGATCCTGCTGAAAGCCGAGCACCATGGCCAGGACGCGCTGCAGCGCTACTTCCGCGCCTCCGAGGTGTGCATGGTAACGAGCTTGCACGACGGTATGAACCTGGTGGCCAAGGAATTCATCGCTGCGCGCGAAGACGAGCAGGGCGTGCTGGTGCTGAGCCAGTTCACGGGCGCCGCACGCGAACTGCATGAAGCGCTGATCATTAACCCGTATCATATCGAGCAGGGCGCCGATGCCTTGTACCGCGGGCTGGTAATGCCGCCGGTGGAACAGCGCGAACGCATGAAGAGCATGCGCGCACGCGTCAAGCACTTCAATGTGTACCGCTGGGCCGGCCGCATGCTGCTCGACGCCTCGCGTTTGCGCCAGCGCGACAAGGTGATGACCAAGATCGATGCGCATAGCCGGATGAAGCGGCGCAAGGCTTCCTGACCCAAAAGACGACTGGGGTCGGACGGGGGCGCCTAGCCCCTCAGGGTCCGACCCCGGCAGTTCGGCCGTTGGGGCAATCGCACGCGCTGCTGCTATGCTTGACTGGCATACATCGAAAAACACCGAAAAATAATAGGAATTTGTACATTTGACTCCCCCTCACGACGATAGCGCCATCGTGGCGACCCTGCTGGCGCAGCCTGACCGCGCCATCTTTCTTGACTTTGACGGCACGCTGGTTGACCTCGCTGCCACGCCGGACGGCGTGCGGCTGCAGCCGGGCGTGCGCGAGGCGCTCTCGCGCCTGGCGGCGCATCATGACGGTGCGCTGGCGATTGTATCCGGCCGGCCGGTCGACCAGATCGACGCCATGCTGGCGCCACTGGTGCTGCCGGTGGCTGGCGTGCATGGCGTGGAGCGCCGCGGCTTTGACGGCCAGTTGCACGTGGCGCCCACGCCCGATATCTCGCCGGTACTGGCGCGCGCGCAGTCGCTGGCGGTGCTGCATCCGGGCCTGCTGGTCGAACACAAGCGCGGCGCCGTCGCGCTGCATTACCGGCTGGCGCCCGAACTGGAACAACTGTGCGTGCGTGAAATGACGGCGGCCGTGCAAGCGTGCCCCGGTGTTTTACTGTTGCATGGCAAAATGGTTCTCGAAGCCAAGCCGGCGGCCAGCGACAAGGGCGGTGCGATTGCCGCGTTCATGCGCGAAGCACCGTTTGCCGGCCGCGTCCCCGTGTTTGCGGGCGACGACACCACCGATGAGGCAGGATTTGCCACTGTGCAGCAAGCCGGCGGCACCGGCGTCAAGGTTGGCGCCGGTGCCAGCGTGGCCGAACGGCGGCTTGACAGCCCCGACGCCTTGCGCGCCGTCTTGCTGGCCACCCCGCAACCCGAACCAGGAGTAGCCTATGACGACATCGTATGAAACCCCAAGCGGCGCCCATGCGCCTACTGCCAGCGCACCGCCTGCGCAGGCCTCGCTCGATTGCGGCGTGATCGGCAACTGCGCGTTTTCCGCGCTGGTCGACCAGTGCGGCCAGGTAGTGTGGTCGTGCCTGCCGCGCTTTGACGGCGATCCGGTATTCAACCATCTGCTCGACGGCAGCGACAACGGCAGTGTCTGGGCCATCGATATTGAAAATTTCGCGCGCAGCGAACAGTTCTACGAGCCCAATACAGCCGTGCTGCATACGCGTCTGTACGACGCGGACGGACGCGGCATTGAAATCACCGACTTTGCGCCGCGTTTCCTGAGCCGCGACCGCATGTTCCGCCCTTTGATGATGATCCGCCGCGTGCGTCCGCTCGACCATGCCGTGCGCATCCGCGTGCGCCTGCGCCCGCGTTTCGAATGGGGCAAGCTGGCCCCGCAGATCACCCAGGGCAGCCACCATATTCGCTATGTGGGGCCGGAGCAGACGCTGCGCCTCAACACCGATGTGTCGCTCAACTATGTGCTGAGTGAATCGTATTTCGTGCTCGGCGGCACCGCCAACTTCCTGCTTGGGCCCGATGAAACGCTGGCCGGCGGCATCGACGAGACGGCGCGCGTGTTCGAGAAGGAAACCATCAACTACTGGCGCACCTATACGCGACGCCTGGCCGTGCCGCTCGAATGGCAGGACGTGGTGATCCGCGCCGCCATCACGCTCAAGCTGTCGCTGTACGAAGACACCGGCGCCATTATCGCCGCCATGACCACCAGCATTCCCGAGGCGCCCGGCAGCAGCCGCAACTGGGACTACCGCTATTGCTGGCTGCGCGATGCGTTTTTCGTGGTACGGGCCTTGAACAGCCTGTCCGAAGTGGGCACGATGGAAGAATACCTGCGCTGGCTGACCAATATCGTGGCCCGTTCCAAGGGCGGCCATATCCAGCCTTTGTACGGCATCGGACTGGAAGAACTGCTGCCCGAGTCGTTTGTCGACCATCTGCCCGGCTACCGCGGCAACGGCCCGGTGCGCGTGGGCAACCAGGCGCAGGAGCATTTCCAGCATGATGTGTACGGCAATATCGTGCTGGGCGCGGCGCAGGCCTTTCTCGATCATCGCCTGTTCCACCGCGCCGGCAAGGCTGAATTTACGGCGTTGGAAGCGGTCGGCGAGCAGGCCTTCAAGCTGCACGCCGAGCCCGACGCCGGTATGTGGGAGTTGCGCACCCGCGCGCGCGTGCATACCTCGTCGATGCTGATGAGCTGGGCGGCCTGCGACCGGCTGTCGAAAGTGGCGCACAAGCTCGAACTGCCGGATCGCGCCGAATACTGGCAGGGCCGCGCCGTGATTATCCGCGAGCGCCTGCTCAAGGAGGCGTGGAGCGAAGAGCGCCAGGCTTTTGCCGAAAGCCTGGGCGGCTGCGATCTGGACGCGTCCGTGCTGCTGATGGCCGAGGTCAACTTCATCGATCCGATGGACCCGCGCTTTATCGCCACCGTCGACGCGCTCGAAGCATCGCTGTGCGACGGCCCCTATATGCGCCGCTACGAGGCGCCGGACGATTTCGGCAAGCCGGAAACGGCCTTCAATATCTGCACCTTCTGGCGCATCGACGCGCTGGCCCGCATCGGCCGCAAGGACGAAGCGCGCAAGATATTCGAAACCATGCTGCAGGCGCGCAATCACGTGGGGCTGCTGTCGGAAGACACGCATCCCGTCACCGGCGAAATGTGGGGCAACTTCCCGCAGACCTACTCGATGGTGGGGCTGATCAACTGCGCCGTGCGGCTGTCGGCGCCGTGGGATAGCGCGATTTAAACGGTGTTGTCGCCAACTCGGGGTCAGTTCCGCCAATTGGACACGGCCCCAGGCGTAGGTCGGATTAGGCGCGAAGCGCCGTAATCCGACAACACCGCTGACGCCAACAATATTGTCGGATTACGGCCCGAAGGGCCTAATCCGACCTACGCGCCGGTGTTATTTTTTTGCAGGCGCCGCGCCCGGCGTTTGCGCTCCCAGATCACGATGCCGGTGACCGACAGCATCGCCACCATCAGTCCCATCAACGACATCATGATGCGTCCCGGCATACCCAGGATGCGGCCCGAGTGCAGCGGGAACTGCAGTTGCACGAACACGTCGGCAGCCGTTCCTTCCCACGGCTTGTGCTGGCCGATAATCTTGCCGCTCATGCCGTCGACATACAGGTTGGACAGGCCCATGCCGGCCGTGCCGAATTCATCGGCCGGGTCGAAGAACGAGACGTTGTAGAACGAATAATTGCCGCCGTAATAAATGCCGCCGATCGGTGCGTTAATGCCGCGCTGCACCGCTTCCTTTTTGGCAATCGACACCGCCTGCTCGAAGCCGATCTTCGGCGTGATATGGGTGCCCAGCGGTGCAGGTACTTGGGTTTCATACGGCCCCGGCGTGGTAGTCGACACCAGCGACATGACCGGATAAAACACTTCGCGGTACAGATTGAGCGAAAACGAGGTAAACGCCACCACGATAATAATCAGCCACACCCACAGCCCGCCAGCGCGGTGCAGGTCGAAATTGAGCTTGTAGCCGCCTGCCGCCCAGCGCACCACCCACGACGGCTTCCAGCGCTGCAGCCAGCTGGCCGCGTTGCGGTGACGCGGCGCATCGGAGCGCTCGCGCAGGCGGCGGGGCAGGGTCAGGTAGAACGCCACCAGGCTGTCGAGCAGCCAGACCAGCGCCACCGTGCCCATCAGCCAGTAGCCCCAGCGGTCGGTGCCCCAGAAGGCCGGCACGTGCAGGCTGTAATGCAGGTGGCGCAGGAACGGCATCAGGCTGCGGCGTGACAGGGAAATGGCGGTCGAGTCGCGCGTGCCGGTAATCTGTGCGGTGACCGGGTCGACATACACGGTGTTGTAGTCAAGCACGTACGGCTTGCCGGTGGCCGGGTCAGGCAAGGGCCGCACCATGAACTGCGCCGCATGGCCTTGTTCCAGGCCCAGCGTGATGTAATTGACTTCCACGCGCGCATCGCTGGCGGCCACCTTCTGCGCCAGCACGAAAGGATCTTGCAGCGGGCCGCGGCCCGGCGTTTCCATGATGTCGGCATTGAGCCATTCATCGAGTTCGTGATCCCACGAGGTGACGGCGCCGGTCAGGCCGGCCACGATCAGGAACAGGGCGACAGTCAAGCCTGCCCAGCGGTGTACTACGGTCCAGAAACTACGCATGCCAGCAAACCTTCAGAAATTAAGCGGCCTGGATTTGCCAGCCAATGAGAATGGTTCTTATTGTCTGTGGTGGCGCCGGCTTTGGCAAGGTCAATATGACAACGGCCACCCGAAGGTGGCCGCTTTGCCTGATGCGCGGGACAGCTTACGCCGGTTGTACGCCGCTGGCGCTGCGGTTTTCCACCATCACCGAAATGCCCAGTACCACGATGCCGCCGCAGGCCAGCAGGGCGCCGACCCAGCCGGTCGAATGCAGGCCCATGCCCATGGCAATGGCGATGCCGCCGGCCCAGGCGCCCAGGGCGTTGGCGATATTAAAGGCCGAGTGGTTCAGGGCGGCCGCCACGGTCTGTGCATCGCCGGCCACATCCATCAGACGCGTCTGCACGGCAGGGGCCACGGCAATGCCGGCGCCGATGGCAAACAGGTTGATCGCGGTCAGCCAGACATTGCTGGTGGTAAAGCTGAACGCTGTTAGCGCCGCCACGTTCCAGACCAGCACGCCAAAGATGGTCCACAGGCGCGAACGGTCGGCCAGCCAGCCGCCGATCATGTTGCCGACCGTCATGCCGATACCGATCACGGCCAGCAGCAGCGACACCACCAGCGGCGTGACCTTGGTCACTTCCAGCAGGGTCGGGGTAATAAAGGTATAGACCGCAAACATGCCGCCAAACCCGACAGCGACCATCAGCAGCGTCAGCCACACCTGCAGGCGACGGAAGACGCCCAGTTCGCGGCGCGGACTGGCATTGCCGGCCGCTACTTTTGGCACGAAAATGCGCATCATCAGCATGGTCAGCAGGCCCAGCGCCGCCACCAGCAGGAAGGCTGGACGCCAGCCCAGCGTCTGGCCGATATAGGTCGCCAGCGGCACGCCGAAAATATTGGCCACCGTCAGGCCCATCAGCACCCGTGCCACGGCCTGGCCGCGCCGGTCCGGTTCGGCCATGGCAGCGGCCACCAGTGCGGCCACGCCAAAGAAGGCGCCATGCGGAATGCCGGCCACGAAGCGGGCAATGACCAGCATCGCGTAGTTGGGCGCAATGGCGCTCAGCAGGTTGCCAACAGCGAACATCATCATCAGGCAGATCAGCATCAGCCTGCGCGGCATGCGGGCCAGGAAAATCGTGATCAGCGGCGCGCCCACCACCACGCCCAGCGCGTAGGCGCTGATCATATGACTCATCTGCGGCAGGGTGGCACCCAGATCGTCGGCGACCACCGGCAGGATGCTCATGGAGGCAAATTCGCCGGTACCGATAGCCAGGCCGCCGATGGCCAGCGCCAGGTCGGCATAGCCAGCGCCAAATGGCGCCGTCACGCGCGGGATGAATTGATCTGCGGAAGAGTGCATGTGCTTGTTGGGTAAAGGATGGAAGGACGGGTAAAGAGGCGATATTGTAAAAGATTAAGCCATTTCCTGCTGGCGTGTGCTTAAAAATGCTGCGCTGCACATAAAGTATGGTGCAGCAGATTGTTATCGATAACATAGAGTAGCACGCAGCAGCCCGTACGTGTGGCTTCTGTTGTAGCGGCAGGAAGTTTTTGTTGCGCTGTTCGATAATCGGCTTGATATGCTTATTTTGCAAGATTGCATATCGGCTTAACTGTGTGTAGGGTAGCAATAAACCTGACCCCGTTTTTCATTGTTTTTCGCGAAAGTACCGTTATGTCCGTCCGCCTCCTGTTCAGTCTTACCGTGCTTGCTGGCGCCGCCAGCGCGCTGTGCAGTTCCGCCATCGCCGCGTCTGTCGTGGCCAAGGCCGCGTCGCCCAATGCCTGGGTCGAGGCGTCGAACCGCCACACCGCCATTGTGCTCGAAGCGCAGGCGCGCTTTTCACCCGAGAATGCGTCCGACAGCGGCCTGGCCCAATACGACGGTCTGGCCACCGACCTGGGGCCGAAGATTACCGAGCGCTATGTTGCCGCGCTGGCCCAGACGCGCGGCAAGCTGCAGTTGCGCCTGGCTGCTGAAAAAGACGAGCGCATTGCGCAGGATCTGCAGATACTGATCCACGCCGTCGACCAGGAAATCACCGGTACGCGCCTTGATGCCAAGTACACCTTGCCGTGGATCGATGTGCCGCAGATGGTGTTTGGCAGCATGCAGGGCTTGTTGCAGGAACAGCGCCCTGCCGCGCGCCGCGCCAAAGCGCTTGAACGGCTGCAGCGCTACGTGGGCCAGTTCCCCGGCAGCACTTCGATCACCGAACAGGCCAAGGCGCGCTTTACCGAAAAAATCGGCCAGCGCGGGCTGGCAGGGCCAGTGCGCCTGCAGGTCGAACAGTCGCTCGAGAACGTGCCGACCTATATCGCCGGCATCCGCAAGCTGTTTGCCGACATGAAGATCGACGGCGCCGGACCTGCGCTGGACGCGCTGGAACAGCAGCTGAACGACTATGCGGCGTGGGAGCGCAAGGTGGTGCTGCCGCTGTCGCGCACCGACTTTCGCATGGCGCCCGAACTGTATGCGTTTCGCCTGCAGCAGGTGGGCATCGATATCGCACCGCAGGCGCTGATCGAACGGGCCGAAGTGGCGTATATGGAAACGCGCGCCGCCATGCAGGCGCTGGCGCCTGTCGTGGCCACCAGATTGCAGCTGAAGGGCATTGATGGCAGCGACTATCGCCAGGTGCTGCGTGCGCTGAAAAGCGATTCGATTCCGAACGACCAGCTCGAAGCCCATTACAAGGGCGTCAATACCGAACTGGAACAGCGCATCGTGCAGCAGCGCGTTGTCGACCTGCCACAGCGCGCCATGACCATGCGCCTGGCCTCAGCGGCTGAATCGGCTGCGCTGCCGGCGCCGCATATGCGCCCGCCACCGCTGATCGGCAACAACGGCGAACACGGCCAGTTTGTGCTGCCGGTCAGTAATCCCGCAGCGCAGGGGAAGGGCGAAGCGTATGACGACTTCAACTTTGCCGGCGCCGCCTGGACCCTGAGCGCGCATGAAGGGCGCCCCGGCCACGAGCTGCAGTTCAGCGCGATGGTCGAGCGCGGCGTATCGCAGGCGCGCAGCCTGTATGCGTTCAACAGCGTCAACGTCGAAGGCTGGGCGCTGTATGCGGAAGCCGAGATGATTCCCTACGAGCCGGTCGAAGGGCAATTTATCGCGCTGCAGTTTCGCATGCTGCGCGCCGCGCGCGCCATGCTCGACCCGATGCTGAACCTGGGCCAGATCACGCGCGAAGAAGCCGGGCGCATCCTGACCGACGAAGTGATGTTGTCGAAAGCCATGGCGCGTTCGGAACTGGACCGCTACACCTTCAAGATGCCGGGCCAGGCCGGCAGCTATTTCTACGGCTACACGCGTATTTTGCAGCTGCGTGCGGAAACCGAACTGGCGCTGGGCGCGCGCTTCGACCGCCTGGCTTTCAACAACTTCCTGTTAGGCCAGGGCCTGCTGCCGCCTGACCTGCTGGCCAAGGCGGTGCGCGAGCAGTTTATTCCTGCACAGCGCGCTACGCAGACTGGTCGGTAATCGGTGGCAGTAGCGCGAAGATCATGCTGTTTGCAAGCATTATTCACGCATAAATAGTTTCTTCTATAATTTTTCTCGCTGACAGCACGGCATGGCCCGTTGCTGTCATCCAGTTGAAATCACAGGAGAGACTATGAATACCGATTCTGCCATCAACGCGGCGGGCGCACGCCCGTTCCATCCCGGCCGGCGCCTGCTGCTGGGCGCGCTGTTGTCGGCCTCGGCCGCAGCGCTGGTGCCGTGGGCGCTGGCCGAACCGGTCGACAATGCCGAGCAGGGCGCCTTTCTCGGTGTGTCGGCCTTGCTGGTGGGGCGCCTGGCGCTCGAACCTGGCCTGGCCAAGCGCCTGTATAACGCACTGGTCGCGCAGAACGCGCAATTTCCCACGCAGGTGCGCGCGCTGCTGGCGCAGATCAATGAGCAGCGTTTGACGGCAGCGACGCTGCAACCAGCCCTCGATGAAGCGCAGTCGCCGCTGGCGCCGCTGCCGCGCGAAATTGCCAGCGCGTGGTTTCTCGGCATCGTCGGCAGTGGCGAGAGTGCTGTCTGCGTGGCGTATGAGGAAGCGCTGAACGCCACCATCGTCGGTGATATCCTCAAGCCGCCCAGCTACGCCGACGGCGCTTACGGCAGCTGGGCCAGCAAACCTGAAGGAGCCGGGCATGGCTGAGTCGATGAGTACTGATTTCCTCGTTATCGGCTCGGGCATTATCGGCTCGCTGGCGGCGCGCAAGCTGGCGTTGGCCGGCGCCTCGGTGCTGATCCTTGAAGCGGGCCCGCGCGTGACGCGTGGCGAGATCGTCTCGCGCTTTCGCAATTCCACACGCCGCAGCGACCTGATGTCGCCATATCCGTCGGTGCCGACGGCGCCGCACCCGATCTACCAGCCTACCGACAGCGGCTACCTGGTGCAGGCCGGACCGTATCCGTACCCGGCCGAATATATCCGCCAGTTCGGCGGCACCACCTGGCACTGGGCGGCGCAGGCCTGGCGCAATGTACCCAACGATTTTCGATTGCACAGCCTGTATGGCGTCGGCGTGGACTGGCCGATCAGCTATGCGGACCTGGAACCGTATTACCAGGAGGCCGAGGAAATCATGGGCGTGTCCGGCGCCGACAATACCGGTTCGCCGCGCAAGCAGCCGTTTCCGATGGAACCGGTGATCGAGCCTTACGCCATGCGCCGCGTGCGCGAACGCCTCGCGCCGCAGTACAAGGTGGTCAGCAATACCACGGCGCGCAACAGCGTGAGCTACGGCGGGCGTCCGGCCTGCTGCGGCAACAACAACTGCCAGCCTATCTGCCCGGTCGACGCGCAATACCACGGCGGCATTGCCGCGCTGCAGGCCGAGGCGGCCGGTGTGACCATCCGCGTCAACGCCAATGTCTACCAGCTCGAACACGACGCGCAAGGGCGCATCACGGCCGCGCTCTACTACGACGCCGACAAAAAAAGCCAGCGCGTCACCGCCAAGACGTTCATTCTGGCCGCCAACGGCATTGAAAGCCCGCGCCTGCTGCTGCTGTCGGCGTCCGAAAAGTATCCGAAGGGGCTGGCCAATAGCAGCGACATGGTCGGGCGACACCTGATGGATCATCCGAGCACGTCGCTGACATTCGACGCCGACGAAGACCTGTGGCTGGGCCGGGGCCCGCAAAGCCCCAGCTCGATCGGCACCATGCGCGATGGCGACTTCCGTGGCCAGCACGCGGCCTACCGGCTCGATTTCACCAATATCTCGCGCGTAGACGGCGCCACCAAAGACCTGATCAGTCGCGCCGTGTTCGGCGAGGAATTCGAGCGCCAGCTGCGCTTTGCCTCGGCGCGTGAAATGAGCCTGAAAACCGTGCTTGAAGTGCTGCCTGACCCTGAAAACCGCATTACCCTCAGCAGCGAGAAAGACAGCATGGGCATCCCGAAGCCGCAGGCCCATTACTCGATCGGCGAATATACGCGCCTGGGCCACGAACGCGCGCGCCAGGATTTTGCCAATGTGGCGCGGCTGATGGGCGGCACCAATCTGCGTCCGAGCAAGGAGGGCGCCTACGCCAATAACCAGCATATCTGCGGCACGCTGTCGATGGGACGCGATCCGGCGGCGTCGGTGTGCAATGAATGGGGGCGCGCGCACGACCACGCCAACCTGTTCTTCTGCAGCACCGGCGTACTGCCCACCTGCGGCACCTGCAACTCCACCGAGAACGGCGTGGCGCTGGCGCTGCGCACGGTCGACCATATACTGGCCGAGCAGGGCATCAAGCCCGGCACAGCGGCATCAGCAGCGGGAGCGCCGGCATGAGCGCGCGGTTTGCATGGCGGCCCCTGCTGCTATCGGCCGGCCTGCTGCTGTCCAGTCACGGCCATGCGGTTGACGTGGACGCGGCGGCGCAGATCGAGCGTGGCCGTTATCTGGCCGCGGCCGGCGACTGCATCGCCTGCCACACCGTGGCCGGCGGCAAGCCGATGGCCGGCGGCCTGGCCGTCGAGACGCCGATCGGACCGATTATCGCCAGCAATATCACGCCATCGAAAAGCCATGGCATCGGCAATTACAGCCTGGCGCAGTTTTCCAGCGCCGTGCGCCACGGCGTGCGTGCCGATGGCGCCCACCTGTACCCGGCCATGCCGTACACGGCCTATGCCAAAGTCACGGACGAAGACATGGCCGCCATGTACGCCTGGTTCATGCAGGGCGTGGCGCCCGTCAATGCCGCGCCCGAACGCAGCACGCGTTTGCCGTTTCCGTTCAATATCCGCCTGTCGATGCTGGCCTGGAACTGGCTGTTTCTCGACAAGGAACCGTTCAAGGGCGACCCGGCAAAAAGCGTGGAATGGAACCGCGGCGCCTATCTGGTGCAGGGGCTGGGCCACTGCGGCACCTGCCATACGCCGCGCAATGCGCTGATGGGCGAGCAGGCGTCAAAACTGCTGGGCGGCGCCGACCTGGGCACCTGGAGCGCGCCCAATATCACGTCTGACGTCAACAGCGGCATCGGTTCGTGGAGCCGGCAGGACCTGGCCGCCTACCTGCGCACCGGGCGCAGCGCCCAGCGCGGCCAGGCTGCCGGCCCGATGGCCGAAGCGATCGACCACAGCCTGCGCCATCTGACGCCAAACGACCTCGACGCCATTGCGCTGTACATCAAAAGCGTGCCGGCGCTGCGCGACCCGAGCGACAGCAAACCAGTCACGCAGTGGGGCCAGGCCGGCGACAGGCTGGCCGAACTGCGCGGCGTGCCGCTGCCCAAAGACCTTAACCGCATGAGCGGCGCGCAGCTCTATGACGCCCACTGCGCCAGTTGCCACCAGGCGCGCGGGCAGGGCAGTTTTGACGGCAGCCTGCCGCCGCTGTTCCATAACTCCACCACCGGGCGCAGCAACACCAACAATCTGGTGATGGCCATGCTCGATGGTGTGCAGCGCCAGGGTGCCGGCGTGGGCGACGCCAACGGCTATCTGATGCCGGCGTTTCGCCAGACGCTGTCGTCCGAGCAGCTCGTCAGCCTGGGCAACTACGTGCAGCAACTGTACGGCAACCCGGCCGGCAAGGTCACGCTGGAGCAGGTCACGATTCTGCGCCAGGGTGGCGCGCCGTCGGACCTGATCGGCCTGGTGCGCGGCAGCCTGATCGTTGCCGGCCTGGCGCTCCTGCTGGCCATACTCTGGTGGCGCCGTCGCAAGGAGGACTAGAGTATCGCTGCAGGGCGTGCTACGATATGCAATCATCTTGCATTAGTGTGCCGCCCTCGCATGTTGCTTTCTGTTTTTGCTGCTGACCGACTTCACCCGGCTCGCCCGCCCTGGCTGCGCTGGGTGGCGTGGCTGCTGGCGGCAGCGCTGGTCTGGCAACTGCTGGGCGCCACGCAGCACAGCCATGCGCTGGGTACACACGCGGTCGATTGCAGCGCCTGTTTTGTGGACAGCCTGCCGCCGGCCAGCCAGCCATTCGCGCCGCTGGCGCCGCAGCCTGGCGCATGGACGCTGCAGCAGATACTGTTGCCGGCCATGGCGCCGGCTGGCCTGTTGCCAAAGCCCCTCCTGATTCCGCTCGCGCACGGCCCGCCGTGCATTCCTGGCTCCTGTTGATATCCGGTGCGCTTTGGCGCGCCGCTTTACACCAACCTGCTGGGGAAGAACGTGTTATCCATACTAGATCTGGACTACCGGCGCTGCGGCCAGAGCGTGCTGTCGGTGCCGTCGTTTGCGCTGGCGCGCGGCGAACATGCGCTGCTGCTGGGGCCATCGGGCGCCGGCAAATCCACGCTGCTGCACCTGCTGGCAGCCATACTGAGTCCGCAGGCGGGCCGCATCAGTGTCGACGGTGTCGACATTGGCGCGCTGGCGCCGCGCGAGGCTGACCGCTGGCGCGGCCGTCATGTGGGCTACTTGCCGCAGCAGCTGTCGCTGCTTGCCAGCCTGAGCGTGCGCGACAATGTGCTGCTGCCCGGCTACGCCAGCGGCCAGCCGGCCGATCCGGCGCGTGCCGATGCGCTGCTGGCCCAGCTTGGCCTTGCCGGCAAGGCGCAAGCCAAACCGCACCAATTGAGCGGCGGGCAGCGCCAGCGCGTGGCCATTGCGCGCGCCGTGCTGAACCGGCCGCGCCTGCTGCTGGCCGATGAACCGACCGCCAGCCTCGATGATGAAGCCTGCCAGAGCGTGACCGCCTTGCTGTTGCGCCAGGCGCAGGAGTCCGGTGCGTCACTGATTATTGCCAGCCATGATGCCAGGCTGATTGCCGCCATGCCCGTCGCCCTGGTTTTGCGCCTGCCTGCGCGGGAGGGCCTGCCATGCGCCGCCTAAACGCCGTCACGCTGGCGCTGGCCGCCTTGCGCTATCAAAAACTGTCGAGCGCCCTGAACCTGCTGCTGATGGCGTTTGGCGTGGCGCTGATGACGTTTATCGTCGCCGTCAGCGCCCAGCTGGAGCAGGGCGCGCTGCGCGACGCCGACGGCATCGATATGGTGGTGGGCGCGAAGGGCTCGCCGTTGCAGCTGATCCTGTCGTCCGTGTATCACATCGATATCCCGACCGGCAATATTCCGGCCACGGCGCAGGCTGAACTGGCAGCCAATCGGCTGGTGGCGCAAGTGATTCCACTGGCGCTTGGCGACAGCTACCAGGGCTACCGCATCGTCGGCACCAACTCTGACTATGTGCGCCAATACGGCGGGCAGGCAGCTACCGGCGTGCTGTTTGGCGGACCGATGCAGGTGGTGCTGGGAGCAGAAGCGGCGCGCGTAACGGGCAAAAAGCCGGGCGACAGCTTTGCCGGCTCGCACGGCCTGGTGGCCGGCGGCGAGCAGCATGCGCATGCGCCGTATCAGGTGGTGGGTGTCCTGCGCCCGACCGGCACTGTGCTTGACCGGCTGATCGTCACACCCGTCGCCTCGGTCTGGCATGTGCATGACACCGACCCCGACCATGTGCGCACAGCCGCCAGCGCCAACGAGCACGAGGTAACGGCCCTGCTGGTGCGCTACGCCTCGCCGCTGGCTGCCGTCAGCCTGCCGCGCTGGATCAACAGCCAGACGCGCCTGCAGGCGGCCCAGCCGGCGTTCGAGGCCGCCAAGCTGTTCCAGCTGCTGGGCGTGGGCGCCGATGTGCTGCGCGCCATAGCCGGCGGCGTACTGGCCGTGGCCTGCCTGTCGATGCTGGTGGCGCTGTATCACGCGCTGCAGGAACGCCAGGCCGACCTGGCCATTTTGCGCACGCTGGGCGCGCCACCACGTACCTTGCTGCTACTGCTGCTGACCCAGGGCCTGCTGCTCTCGCTGGGCGGCGCGCTGTTGGGCTGGCTGCTGGGCCACGCCGGCGTGGGCCTGCTCGGCCAACTGATGCAGGCGCAGCAAAACCTCGGCCTGTCTGCCTGGCGTATCACGCCATCCGAAGCATGGCTGCTGCCGGTTGCCGCCGCTGTCGGCTTGCTCGCTGCGCTGCTACCCGCCGTGCGCGCCTACCGTACCGATATTGCGGCCACGCTGGCCCATCACTGAAAGAAAACCATGCAACGAGCTACTACAGTTTTATGCCTGATGTTCCTGGCCGCTCCCGTGCTGGCCAAACCCGGCCATCCCGCCATCACGGCGGCAACCGACAACGCCCCTGCGGCGCTGACGTTTCCGGTGCTGACCGATATGCCGGGCGTGCTGCCCTGGTCGCTGCTGGGCCAGGCCACCACCGTCAAGGGCAAGGGCGGGCGCATGCTGCCCAAATACACGCCAGCCATTGCTGCGCTGGACCAGACGGACGTGAAAGTGCAGGGCTACATGATGCCGCTGCAGCCGGGCCAGCTGCACAAGCATTTCCTGCTGACGGTCACCTCGGCCAGTTGCCCGTTCTGCCTGCCGGCCGGACCGGAGGGCGTGGTCGAGGTCAACAGCAGCAGCGCCGTCAAGTTCGGCTACGCTCCGCTGGTCATGTCGGGCAAGATGACGGTGCTGAAAAACGATTCGATGGGCTTGTACTACCGCATCGACAATGCCACCCTGGTGGCGCCGTGAAGTGGGCATGGGCACTGTTTTTTATGTTGCCAATGGCCATGGCGCATGACAATCCGCCAGCGCTGCGCCTGCCCACGCTGGACGGCCAGCGCCTGGTCACCCTGGCCAGCTTCCACGACCGGCCCGTGCTGCTGAACTTCTGGTCCAGCAGCTGCGTGCCGTGCGTGCGCGAACTGCCGCTGCTGCAGGCGCAGTCGCAAACGTCGTCCATGGCGTATGTGGGCGTGGCGATCGATGATCCGGCGCCTGCCGCCGCATTCGCGCTGCGCGTCGGCGTGCACTACCTGCAGCTGGCGGCGCCACCGGCCGACGGCGCCGCGTTGCTGCGCCGCTTCGGCAACCGCCTGGGCGCGCTGCCCTATACCGTTGTGCTGAACCGCGCGCACCAGTCTTGCGCCATGCGGCTCGGTGCGGTCGATACGGCATGGCTTCAAAGTTCCTCCCTGGCGTGTAACTAAAGCCTTGCGAGGACAGGACTGACAAAAAAAGGTCGCTCTGAGTGTGCGCCAGGTGCTGATGACGCTATGCCTGTCAAGGCAGAGAAGCTCACGATGGCTGCTACGAGGATAAAATTCATGAAGTTTAATTTTCTTCGGCAATCCTGTTCCAGGAAGGATACTTCCACGGAAGTATGTTCTCCAGCGCCGTGATTTTTGCGGTAGGTACCAATGCGCCTTGACCATCGGTTTTTGGCAAGAGTGCCAGTTTTCGCTCCAGCCCTGGTTGCAGTTCAGCGGGCACAAACAGCCACGGCTGCACATGCCAGTCGCCAGGCACTGCGCAGTCTCTGACAAGTGCCTGTTTTAGCTGCGTCCAGTGTTCATTCCAGCCTGTAATGCGCTTCAGTAGCGCATTGAGTGATTTGGAATAGCTGACTTCACATAGAAAAACTTCCCTGGTGCGAAAATTCACGGCTACAGCGTCGCAATACCAGTGGTGCCCGGTCCTGTCGGGATTGTGGCCGGGGTTTAATTGTATGCAGCATTCGGTATTGATAAACATTGCTCGATCTGCACGCAGATAGTCCGTTACGACACCTTGAAAGTAATCCATATATTCAGTAAGTTTTCATAGTTTGAAGTAAGTTTGACACTGCTCGTTGGTCTGATGCAAAGCAGACTGCGCATGTGCAAGGTCATGGTGTTTTTCAGGGAGAGGGACGGCAAGCCTGAAACCAAGGATAATAGCGGCTTGTTTAATCAGTACAGAGTTTGGATTCTCCATGGAAATTAAGGTCAACTTTCTCGACAAGCTGCGCCTGGAAGCGAAGTTCGATGATTTTACGGTGATTGCCGACCAGCCGATCCGCTATAAAGGCGATGGCTCGGCGCCCGGTCCCTTCGATTACTTCCTCGCTTCGTCGGCGCTGTGCGCGGCGTATTTTGTCAAATTGTATTGCGATACACGTAATATTTCTACAGAGAATATTCGTCTGTCGCAAAACAATATCGTTGACCCGGAGAACCGCTACCAGCAGATTTTCAAGATCCAGCTTGAGTTGCCGGCAGATATCTCGGAAAAAGACCGCCAGGGCATGCTGCGCTCGATCGACCGCTGCACGGTCAAGAAAGTGGTGCAGGCCGGCCCGGATTTCGTGATCGAGGAGGTTGCCAGCCTGGACGCCGACGCGCAGGCGCTGCTGACGCTCAATCCCGATACCGACGCGCGCACCTATATCGCAGGCAAGGACTTGCCGCTGGAGCAGACCATCGCCAATATGTCGGCGCTGCTTGCCGGCCTGGGCATCAAGATCGAGATCGCCTCGTGGCGCAATATCGTGCCCAATGTGTGGTCGCTGCATATCCGCGATGCGCATTCGCCGATGTGCTTTACCAACGGCAAAGGTTCGACCAAGGAAAGTGCGCTGGCCTCGGCGCTGGGCGAATATATCGAGCGCCTGAGCTGCAATCACTTCTATGCCGGCAGCTACTGGGGCCAGGACATCGCCAACGCCGCCTTCGTGCATTATCCGGAAGAGCGCTGGTTCAAGCCGGGCAAGAAAGATACCTTGCCGCGTGAGATCCTCGACGATTACTGCCTCGATATCTATGACGCCGATGGTGAACTGCGCGGCTCGCACCTGATCGACACCAACTCGGGCAACACAGAGCGCGGCATCTGCGCGCTGCCGTATGTACGCCGTTCGGACGGCGAGACCGTGTATTTCCCGTCCAATCTGATTGAAAACCTGTTTGTCAGCAACGGCATGAGCGCCGGCAATACGCTGGTCGAAGCGCAGGTGCAGTGCCTGTCCGAGATTTTCGAGCGCGCCGTCAAGCGCGAGATTATCGAAGGCGAAATCTGCCTGCCCGACGTGCCGCAGGACGTGCTGGCCAAATTTCCCGGCATCGTGGCCGGCATCAAGGGCCTGGAAGAGCAGGGCTTTCCGGTGCTGGTCAAGGACGCCTCGCTGGGCGGCGTCTATCCGGTGATGTGCGTGACGCTGATGAACCCGCGCACCGGCGGCGTGTTTGCCTCGTTTGGCGCGCACCCGAGCCTGCAGGTGGCGCTTGAGCGCAGCCTGACCGAACTGATGCAGGGCCGCAGCTTCGAGGGCCTGAACGACCTGCCGCCGCCGACCTTTACCAGCGAAGCGGTGACCGAGCCAAACAACTTTGTCGAGCATTTCATCGATTCGAGCGGCATCGTGTCATGGCGCTTTTTCAGCGCCAAAGCCGATTACGACTTTGTCGAGTGGGATTTCTCGGGCCAGGGCGAGCGCTCCAATGCCGAAGAAGCCGCCGCCCTGTTCGGCATTCTCGACGCCATGGGCAAGGAAGTCTATACGGCCGTCTACGACCACCTGGGCGCGACCGCCTGCCGCATCCTGGTGCCCGGTTACTCGGAAGTCTATCCCGTGGAAGACTTGGTGTGGGACAACACCAACAAGGCGCTGCTGTTCCGCGAAGACGTGCTCAATATCCATCGCCTCGATGACGAGCGCCTGGAAGAGCTGCTCGAGCGCCTGGAAAATAACGAGCTCGATGAACACTCCGATATCGCCACCCTGATCGGCATTGAGTTCGATGAAAACACCGTCTGGGGCCAACTGAGTGTGCTGGAACTGAAACTGCTGATCAACCTGGCGCTGCAGCAGCTTGAATCGGCGCAGGAACTGGTCGGCGCCTTTTTGCAGTACAACGACAACACGGTCGAGCGCAAACTGTTTTACCAGGCCATGCAAGCGGTACTGGAAGTGGCGCTCGATGACGAGATGGAACTGGACGATTACGTAGCCAATTTCCGCCGCATGTTTGGCGACGCGCGCATGGATGCAGTGCTCGGTTCGGTCGACGGCAGCGTGCGCTTTGCCGGCCTGACGCCGACCAGCATGGCGCTCGAAGGGCTCGATCGCCATCAGCGATTGCTCGACAGCTACAAGAAGCTGCACGCGGCGCGTGCCAGGGCGGCTGTCAAGTAAAACACCACCGGCGCATGCTGGAGCATATGCCCGGGAAAGTGCGTGCATTTGTGGAATTCATGCGCACCGCCACAGGAAAAAACAAGGCGTGCGATGTATGAGCTACGCCCGACAACCTGGCAATCCACGAATGCCAGATGCTCATTTTTTGGGTATTACACAGCCGGTGGAGGCCGCAGCGTGTCATGACCGATCAGCTGGTGCGCTCTTGCATCGGCAAACTTAGCCGAGACGCCGCAGTGAAATTGAGAAGTATGTGCATTGCCAAGCTACCAAGCCGGCAGAAGATGACTGCTCGTGCAACGGCGACTTGCGCCTGATTAGGCGCAAGTCGCGCAGTGTGCCACAGGAGATTACGCACGGTCTTGCGCCACGTCGTACAGGGAATCACGCTACTGCAAAATTGATGGCTATACCGTCGGAACCGTTCCGCCATCGATCACATGTTCCGAGCCTGCGACCGAGGCGGCGCGTGGCGACACGAGGAATGTGATGAAATCCGCCACTTCCTGTGGCTTGGCTGGGCGGCCGATGGCAATTCCACCGAGCCATTCCATGATCAGTTTCTTGCCACCCTCGTAGTCCGTGTCGTGTTCGCGCGCCATGCGCTCGGCGAACTCAGCCGACGCCTCGGTCTCGATCCAGCCAGGCGAGACGCTCAAAACCCGCACACCCTTCGGCGTCACTTCCTTCGACAAGGATTTGCTGTACGTCGAAAGAGCGCCCTTGGCCGCAGCGTAAGCGGTCGTCGATGTCCAGAGCGGGAGGATGTGCTGGATTGAACTCACGTGCAAAACGACGCCTGCGCCATTTGCCAGCATTCGCGGCACCAGTGCACGATCCAGGCGGACCGCAGACATGAAGTTAAGGTTCAGTTCATCGAACCAGACAGCATCGTCGAGGACCGCGAAACCACCGACCGGAGCGGTCGAGCCTCCGAGGCTGTTGATCAGAATGTCGACGCTGCCCCAGTGCTCCTCGACCGCACGGACCAGCTTGGCCACGCCTTCAGCAGTAGACAAGTCGGTCGCTACGTAGGTCACACCCTGCACCGGCTTTTCCGGGGCGGAGCGTGCCGAGGTCATCACCTCCACTCCAGCATTCAGCAAACTTTTGACGAGGGCAGCGCCCAGACCCTTGGTACCGCCGGTGACCAGGGCGCGCTTGCCTTGCAATTCGAGGTCGAAGCTCATACGTTGATCTCCAGCGACTCGATCAGGCCATGATCGAGGCCGAACCGGTAAGACAGGTTGGCGGGGCTGCCGGGGAAGTTGCCGGTAACCTTGGCCATCACAACGTGGAAGCCGTCGTTGTTTTTCATGTCGAACGGCACGGTCGTCGCGTTGTACTTGACTGATGCCGCAGCCAGGAAGGCCGTGATGGTGTCGATGCCTTCGTATGTGTGGCCGTCGTCCTTCAGGATGGCATCGTCTTTGAAGCATTGTTTCAATGCTTCACTATCGTGTTCGGATGCGAAGTATGTCGAGATCGGTTCGGGAAGCGTCAGGGTGTGCATGTTGGTGGCTCCAAGTGGTGACTGAAGCCCTATAATGCGCGCCGCCGTTTGATTAGGGAATATTCTAGAATATGGATGGCTTATGTAGAGTCGCGAGCATAATGCCGCGTATGAACTACTGTCGTGGAAGTGCCTGGTCAAGGTTGACCGAAGGGGCCTCGATCAAGCAGACAATCGATGAAGGCACTGAGGAGGGCCGGTCGATGCTGCCGGTTCGGGTAGTATAGAAAAAGCCCGGGTCGCGTGATTGACCAGTCGGCGAGTACCTGGACCAGCTGCCCCTGCGCCAGTAATTCGCCCACGCCATCCTGCTCGAAGTGATAGGCAATCCCAAGTCCGTTGAGCGCGGCGGCAATACCAATGTCGGCGTGATTGGTGACGACCGGCCCAGCGACCGCGACTTCGATGCTCTGCTCACGCTTCTTGAACTCCCAACGATAATGCCTTCCCTCCATCTGCAGCCGCCAATTTATACAGGCATGCTGGTGGAGATCGGCTGGTGACCTGGGTGTGCCGTGACGCGCGAGGTAGTCCGGTGACGCCACCGCGACCATGTTCATGTCCGGTGTCAGGCGGATAGCTACCATGTCCTTCTCAAGCTGCCCACCCACGCGGATGCCTGCATCAAAGCGGCCGATGACGATATCGGCCAGCGCATCGTCCACCACGATATCGAGCACGACGTCAGGATGGGCTTGATGAAAGCGTGCAAGGCGTGGCGCAATGACCATCCGCGCGCCGATTCCAAGCGTGTTGATGCGCAGCGTACCACTCATCTGCCCTGCGGCTTCGCTGGCTTCAGCGACCGCCACGTCCATTTCTCGGAATAAAGGGGCCAAGCGGTGATACAGCTGCTCGCCGCTTGCCGACGGCGCGACGCTGCGAGTGGTGCGATTGAGAAGGCGGCTGCCAATGCGGCTTTCCAGCTGGCGAATGGTCTGGCTGAGCGCTGAAGGCGACAGGCCAAGGTGTTCCGCTGCCCGTGCGAAACTGTGCCGCTCAACGACCGCGACAAATGCTTTTAGCTCGGCAAATTCAGATCCACGCATTATGTGCTAATTTCTACATGAAGGATGCTCATTATAGACTGGTCTTTATACTAATAACATTGCGCATGCAGTCAAGTAGTTGCAACGACCGCGTTGCCCGCCACGCTCGCAGCTGCGCCGCGTCTATTTCAGAAAGTCATATCCTCCAGCCGTTTTTTGAGGCAATGTGCATTGCGCCGATGCGCGTTTTCCAAATATGTACTATCATTAGTTACATGAGAAGAGACAGCAAACTTTCATCGATACTGCATGTGCTGCTGCATATGGCGCATATTGGACGCCCGATGACGTCCGAGGAGCTGGCCGGCTACCTCACCACCAATGCGGTGCTGGTGCGCCGCGTGATGGCGGGGCTGCGCGAACGCGGTTATGTGGCGTCGGTCAAGGGCCACGGCGGCGGCTGGAGCATCAGTTGCAACCTGCAGCAGGTGACGCTGCGCGATATCTATGAAGCGGTCGGTTCGCCCACCGTGTTCGCCATGGGCAATCGGGTCGACCATCCCGAATGCCTGGTCGAGCAAGTGGTCAACGCCTCGCTGGCCAGCGCTTTTCTCGATGCCGAAGCCTTGCTGATCGCGCGTCTGGGGGAGGTCACGCTGGCCGACCTGGCGCAGCGCTTCAGCGCCATCTATCCCGATTCAACCCATTTACCAGGAGCGCTGCATGTCCAGTCAAAATGAACCACCCGATCTTTATGACGTAGTGATTGTCGGCGGCAGCTATGCCGGCCTGTCGGCCGCATTGCAACTGGCGCGGGCGCGCCGGCGCGTGCTGGTGATCGACGCCGGCGTGCGCCGCAACCGCACGGCCGCCCATTCGCACGGCTTTCTGACGCAGGACGGCCGCCCGCCCGGCGAGATTGCTGCCGAAGGCAAGGCGCAGTTGCTCAAGTATCCAACCGTGCACTGGCAGGATGGCAGTGCCGTGCAAGCAACAGACACTCCACAAGGTTTTTCTGTACAGCTGGCCGGTGGCAGTGCGGTGAAAGGCAAGCGCCTGATCCTGGCCAGCGGCGTGATCGATGAAATGCCCGCGGTTGAAGGGCTGGCCGAGCGCTGGGGCGTGCACGTGTTTCACTGCCCCTACTGCGATGGCTATGAACTGGAGCAGGGCCGTATCGGCGTGCTGGCCACCGGCCCGCTGTCCATGCATCATGCCATGATGCTGCCCGACTGGGGCCAGGTCACGTTTTTCCTCAACGATGCCTTTGCGCCCGACGCAGAACAGCTGGCGGCGCTGGCGCGGCGCGGCGTCACGCTGGTGTCCACGCCGGTGGCGCGCATCGAAGGCGATGCCGACGTGGTGCTGGTCGACGGCAGCACGCACACCATGGCGGGTCTGTTTGCTGCCTGCCGCACTTCTCCGGCCAGCCCGCTGGCAGCGCAGCTGGGCTGCGTGATCGAGGAGGGACCAATCGGTCCGTTCGTGCAGACCGACCTGCAAAAAGCCACCAGCGTGACCGGCGTCTATGCCTGTGGCGACACGGCGCGCATGGCCGGCGGCGTAGCCTTTGCGGTGGCGGACGGCGTGATGGCGGGCGTGGCGGCGCATCAGTCGCTGATCTTTGCTGCGCACTGACCGCCTTGACGGTGCTGCCGGCATGCAGCAAAAGCGCGAGCAGGGGATAATGGCGCATTGATATCATTCATTGCGCCATGGCCAGCGATACTACCGCAGCATCAAGTCCAGACACCAGCCAGAACAACAGCCGCGCCCTGGCGCTGCTGGTGGCCGGCGCCTTCTTTATGGAAAACCTCGACGGCACCGTGATTACCACGGCGGTGCCTGATATTGCGCGCTCGTTCGGGGTGGTGGCGCTCGACCTCAATATCGGTGTCAGCGCCTATCTGCTGACGCTGGGCGTGTTTATACCCATCAGTGGCTGGGTGGCCGAGCGCTTTGGCGCGCGCAAGGTGTTTGCCAGTGCGCTGGCGCTGTTTACGCTGGCGTCCGTGCTGTGCGGCATGGCGCAGGGGCTGGGCGAATTCGTGCTGCTGCGGGCGCTGCAGGGCATCGGCGGCGCCATGATGGTGCCGGTCGGGCGGCTGGTGGTACTGAAAAGCACGCCGAAGGAGAAATTGATCGGCGTGATTGCGACCCTGACCTGGCCGGCCCTGGTGGCGCCTGTGCTG
Source organism: Janthinobacterium aquaticum (assembly GCF_009208565.1). Lineage (GTDB taxonomy): Bacteria > Pseudomonadota > Gammaproteobacteria > Burkholderiales > Burkholderiaceae_D > Janthinobacterium. Next base: position 92,913 of record NZ_WFLK01000016.1, read on the forward strand.
GGGCCGCCGCTGGGCGGTTTTATTGCCAGCTACAGTTCCTGGCGCTGGATTTTTTATCTCAATTTGCCTCTGGGCCTGATTGCGCTGCTGTTTGCCTGGCGCCTGGTACCCAACCATCTGCCGGCCGAGCGGCGACCGTTCGACCTGGCCGGTTTTGTGTATGCGGGCGGTGCGCTGCTGGCGCTGACCTGGGGCGCGGAACAACTGAGCCGGCCCGATGCCGCCTCGGGCGAGGCTGCCATCTGGTTTGGCCTCGGTGCGGCCCTGAGTGTGCTGGCGATTCGCCATTTGCGCCGCGCGGCTCACCCGCTGATCGACCTGCGTACGCTGTCCATCAAGACCTTTGCCGTGACCATACACGGCGGCTCGCTGTTTCGCCTGGCCATCGGCGCCGTGCCGTTTTTGCTGCCGCTGTTGTTCCAGCTCGGGTTCGGGCTCAATGCCTTTCACTCGGGCATGCTGGTGCTGGCCGTGTTTGCCGGCAATCTGCTGATGAAGCCGGCCACCACCGCCATCCTGCGCCGCTGTGGCTTCAAGCGCGTGCTGCTGGTCAATGGCGCCATCAATGTGGCCTCGCTGGCCGCCTGCGCCTTGCTCACGCCGGCCACGCCGGTCTGGCTGATTGCCTTTGTCCTGTTTGTTGGCGGCCTGACGCGTTCGATGCAGTTCACGGCTTACAACACGATTGCCTTTGCCGATATGCCGCAAGAGCGCATGGCCGCCGCCAATACGCTGTTCAGCACCGCCTTTCAGGTGGCGATGGGACTCGGTGTGGCGCTCGGCGCGCTGGGTGTGCGCCTGGGCCACTGGCTGGTCACCAGCGCCGGCTGGCAGGCGATGCCGGCCGGCCAGTTCCGGCTTGCTTTCGTGCTGGTGGCGCTGGTGAGCCTGCTGGGCATGATCGACAGCCTGCGCCTGCCGGCCAATGCCGGCGAGCATCTGTCGCGGCGCCCTTAGGCTGCAAAGCCGCCGTCGATCTTCAGGCCAGCGCCGGTCACGAACGCCGCTTCCTCGCTGGCCAGATAGGCCACCATGCCGGCAATTTCTTCGGGTTTGCCATGGCGCGGCAACGCCATCAGGCCGTGCATCAGGGTGGCAAAGTCGCCGGTCGGCGGATTCATGTCGGTTGCCACCGGGCCTGGTTCCACATTGTTGATGGTAATGCCACGCGGTCCCAGGTCGCGCGCCAGGCCCTGCGTCAGGCCGCTCAACGCCGATTTGCTCATGGCGTAGACAGCGGCGCCGGCAAACGGCATGCGGTGCGCATTGGTGCTGCCGATATTGATAATACGCCCACCCGTGCGCAAATGGGCTACGGCTGCCTTGATGGCCACGAATACGGCGCGCACATTGACGGCCAGCGTGCGGTCGAAATCATCGAGTGAAAACTCGGCAATATCGCCGGGTACGAAGACGCCGGCGTTATTGACCAGGATATCGAGCCGGCCATGTTTTGCCGCTGCGTTGTCAATCGCCGCCTGTAGTGCTGCTGCATTGGCCGCATCGGCCTGTACGGCTTCAACCTTGGCAGCGCTGGTCGAGGCGCTGTCGGCCAGTGCCTGTGCTTCTGCAGCAGAGTTCTGGTAGGTGAAGACGACGCTGGCGCCGTCGCGCGCCAGGCGGCGCACGATGGCGGCGCCAATGCCGCGCGAGCCGCCGGTCACGAAGGCTACTTTGCCTTGCAGTGGGAGAGTGTTGGCGGCTGTGGATACGGTCGAGTTGGTCATGATGGGCTTTCAGATAAGTGGTTGAGGAGTTCAGTATCTGCCTTTCACTGCCTGTGCGGTAGCCGGTCACGCAGCACATCAGTTTCAACCATGAGTATCAAATGAGCGTTAGAATGAATGCATGGAAGCACTTAATCATTTGCAATCGTTTGTGCTGTCGGCCGAGTCCGGCAGTTTTTCCGCTGCCGCGCGCCGGCTGGGACTCACGCCGGCTGCCGTCAGCAAGAATGTGGCGCGCCTAGAGGGAAATCTTGGACTGCGATTGTTCCAGCGCAGCACGCGCAAGCTGACGCTGACCGAGGGCGGCGAGCGCTTCCTGCAGCAGGTGGGCGGCGCGCTGGAGACCTTGCAGAACGCCATGACAGACGTGGCCGGCGAGCGCGGCCAGCCGTCCGGCATCCTCAAGATCAGCATGGCGCCGGCGTTCGGGCGGCGTTATGTGCTGCCGCTGCTGGGGCGCTTTATCGAACGCTATCCGGGCGTGGTGCCTGACTGCCATTTCGATAACCGCCACGTCGACCTGATCGGACAGGGTTTCGATGTGGCCATCGGCGGCGGCATCGAACTGACGCCGGGCATGGTGGCGCGCCAGTTCGGCCACGCCTATATCGTCGCTACCGCTTCGCCGGCGTTTATGCAGGGCAGGGTCATGCCGCAGCATCCGTCCGAGCTGGCGCAGTTCGACGGCGTAGTGCGCCGTTCGGCCGGTAGCGGACGCCTGCGCAGCTGGATACTGCGCGACGGGCAGGGCGGCGAGGGCGTGGCCGAATGCCGGCCGCGTGCCATCCTGGACGACCCGGAAGCGATGGCGCAGGCGGCCATCGACGGCCTGGGCGTGGCGCTGCTGCCTACGCCACACGCCCAGCCCCATCTGCGTAGCGGCGCGCTGATACGCCTGCTGCCCGGCTGGTGTGCCGATTCCGGCCCGCTGTCGATCTACTACCCGAGCAAAAAACTGCTGCCGGCCAAGACGCGCGTGTTTGTCGACTTCCTGCTGGCGCAGTTTGAAGAGAGCGGCTTTGCCGCGCAGATGCAAGCCGATTCACGTAGGTCGGATTAGGCCCCAAAGGGGCCGTAATCCGACAACATTGTTGGCCTCAGCGATGTTGTCGGATTACACGCTTTGCGCTGGTACGGCGCCATTGATGCTTGTGGTGTTGTCGGATTACGGCCCCCTCGGGGGCCTAATCCGACCTACGGTGGTCATCCGACGCTGCGACGAGTCGTAACAAGGTAATTTCCGCCGGCGCGCCGATACGCTTGGGCGGGCCCCAGTAGCCGGTGCCGCGGCTGACGTACACCGACAGCGTCTCCAGCTTGTGCAGGCCGGCGACATACGGCTGCTGCAGTGGCACGAACAAATTCCAGGGCCAGAACTGGCCGCCGTGGGTGTGGCCCGACAGCTGCAGGTCGAAGCCGGCCGCCAGCGCTGACGGCGCCGTGCGCGGCTGGTGGGCCAGCAGGATGCGCGGAATGATGTCGGGCGCGCCGGCGATGGCGCGCTGCGGGTCGCTGGCCTGGGCCGGGTCGAAGTGGCCGGCGCTGTAGTCGGTCACGCCGGCCAGCACCAAACGGCTGCCCGCGTGCTCGATCACCACATGTTCATTCATCAGCACGCGCAAGCCCAGGCGGCGGAACTCGGCTACCCACGGCGCGGCGCCCGCATAGTATTCATGGTTGCCCGTGACCAGAAACACGCCGTCGCGCGCGGCCAGCGTGCCCAGTGGTGCCGTATGTTGTCCCAGCTGCGCCACCGTGCCGTCGACCACGTCGCCGGTAATGGCGATCAGATCGGCCTGCAGGCCGTTGGCACGCGCCACCATCGCCTCGACCCAGCGCCGCTTGATGGTGGCGCCCACATGGATGTCGCTCAGTTGCACGATGCGGTAGCCGTGCAGCGCCGGCGGCAGTCCTGCAATCGGCACATCGACGCGGCGCACGCGGGCCACGCGGCGCGCATTGACAAAGCCGATCACGGTTGCGAGCAGGGCCAGTGCCAATACGAGTAGCGCCGACGCCTGCGCGTGGGCGCGTGTGGCAGGCCACAGCAGCAGCGCCTCGCGCAGCAGGGCCAGCACGAACAGCGACGAGAAAAAGCCCATGCAGATCGAGCCGGCCCACGACAGCCGGTCGGCCACGGTATTGTCGCTGGTGACGGCGCGCGCAAAGATCGTCATCGGCATCAGCATGGTCGAGGCCAACAGCACCAGCGCGCACAGCAGCGTGGCCGTCAGCGGCAGCTGCAAGGCGGGCAGCAGGAAGTAGCCGAGCAGGGCGTGCAGCGCGCCCAGGATCATGGTGATACGCAGCAGTGGAGTACGGGAAGTCATGTCAAAGTTCCTGGCCTGGTGTGCCCAGATAGGCGGTGGTAATGCGGGCGATGCTGCCGTCCTGGCGCATCTGTTTGAGCACGCGGTCAAAGGCGCTGGCCAGTTCCGGCGAGGCAGCGCTCTTGCGAAACACGATAAAGGTGTCGAAGTGCGTCAGCGCCGGCGAGACGGGCACGATGCCGGCGAGTTTGAGTTGCTTGACGGTGTACAGGCCCACGCTGCTGTTGGCCAGCACGGCGTCGACCCGGTGCAGCGCCAGTTTCTGGAAGTTGGCCGTGTCGGTGGACACTTCAGCGAGCGTCCAGCGTCCTTCGGCAGCGCCCTGCGCCACGGCGTCGGGCAGGCGAAAACCGGCGCGCACGCCGATCACCTTGCCGGCCATGTCTTCCAGGCGCACGGCAGGCTGCGCAACGCCGGGCTGGCGCACGAACAGCACATATTCGGTCGGTTGCAGCGGTACCTTGCCGTATTCCAGATAGCGCTCGCGCTCCGGCGTACGGCTCATGGCAAAGGCGCAGTCGACGGCGCCCTGCGGCTTGGCCAGTTCGGTTTCCAGGCGCCGCCACGGCATGGCGCGAAATTCGATGGCGATCCCCAGCCGGCTGGCCGCCTCGCGCAGCACGTCGACGTTCAGCCCTTCGATGCGCGCGCCGTTCTGCATGAAGTACGGCGCAAAAATATCATCATGGCAGACCAGTCGTGCCGGCAATGCCTGCGCGGCCGCTGGCGCCACCGATCCTGATAACAGGCAAAACAAGGCCGGCGCACACGCGCCCAGCAATTTTTGAAGCCGCAAAATATCCATCCCAGTTGGCTCGAAACCGTCGTGTTTCGCACGGCCCGATTATAGTCGAAGCCGCTTACGGTTTCATGACAGGCGCCGGCGGATCCTACTTGCCGAGATGGATGCCCAGGCTGGCCAGCTTGCCGAAGTCGACCGGCTTGGCGAAATGCTCGTTGAAGCCGGCGTCGAGCGCGGCGCGGCGGTCGTGTTCCTGGCCGTAGCCGGTCAGCGCCACCAGCACGAACGTCTGGGCGATAGGCAGCTGGCGCAGCTTGCCGGCGACCTCGTAGCCGCTCATGTCGGGCAGGCCGATATCGAGAAATACCAGGTCCGGCTGCAGATCCTGCACCCGTTCGATCGCTTGCGCACCGGTATAGGCCGTCTGCACCACATGGCCATCGAGTTCGAGCAGTTCGGCCAGCGTGTCGGCCGCATCTTCATTGTCGTCGACCACCACGATACGCTTGGCGGTACTGGCGCGCGCGTCTGCAGCAGCAGGGGCTGCCGGCGACGCCTCGGCCAGGTCCAGCGGCAGCACGATTTCAAAGGTGCTGCCTTGGCCCACGCCGCTGCTGTTGACGCTGACCTGGCCGCCATGCAGTTCGACCAGGTTGCGCACCAGCGACAGGCCGATGCCCAGCCCGTCCTGTACCCTGTCCGGTGCATGGCCGCTTTGTGCGAACAGCCCGAAAATGGCGTCGATGCTGTCGGCGGCGATGCCGATACCGTTGTCGGCCAGGCGCAAGATGACGTTGTCGCCGGCACGCTGCGCGGACAAGCCGATCACCCCGCCCGGCGGCGTAAATTTGGCCGCATTGAGCAGCAGGTTCGAGACGATCTGCGACAGGCGCACCGGGTCGCCGCGCACCCACAGATCGTCTTCGGGCAGATCCACGCTCAAGGTGTGGCCGCGCGTGGTGATCATGTGCGAACTCGTTTCGAGCGCACTGCCGACAAAGCCGGCCACGCTCACGCGTGCCCACTGCAGCGAGATCTTGCCCTGGGAAATACGCGACACGTCCAGCAGGTCGTCCACCAGCCGCACCAGATGGTCGGTATGGCGCCCGATGGTGCGCCGTGCATTGTCCTGCACTGCCGGCACGTCGGGATCGAGCTTGCACAGCAGCGCCAGGGCAGTACGGATGGGTCCCAGCGGGTTGCGCAGTTCATGTGCCAGCGTGGCCAGAAATTCGTCCTTGCGGCGGTCCACTTCACGCAGCTCGCGCTCGACCCGGCCCAGGCGCAGCAGCGCCTTGACGTTGGCCACGAGTTCATCGGGCTCGATCGGTTCGACCAGGTAGTTGTCGGCGCCGCCATCGAGCGCGCGGATCTTGTCGGCCGTACCGATAAAGGATGCCGAGGTCTGCAGGATCAGAATGGTGTTGGTCTCTTCGCCTTCCTTGAGCTGGCGGCATACCTCCAGGCCATTGATATCGGGCAGCTTGACGTCGAGCAGGATCAGGCTGGGCCGGTCGGCGCGTGCGCGTACCAGCGCCTCGCCGCCGCTCGACGCCTCGATCACGGTAAAACCGGCGCGCGTGAGGATGCGGGTCTTGGCATAGCGCGCGCCGTCGCTGTCATCGACATTGAGAATCAAGGCATCTTGATAGGCGTTAGTTTGAGGCATGATCTTGATCTCGGTTTGGATCGCCCAGCGTGTCACGCTGATGGAGTTCATAGGTGGCCAGCGGCACCCCATTGCGCAGATGCTCGCTGGTGGGGTGGCCGATCAGTGCACGCAGCGTGGCCAGCAGCTTCTGGCGCGGCAGCGGTTTCAGATAATAGGCGTCGGCGCCCAGCGCCAGTCCCTTGCGCTGGTCGTCCACTTCGGTGGCAACGATGACCGGTACATCGCGCCGCTGCGGATCGTTTTTGAGTTCGGCCAGCCAGTGCCACGAATCTTCGCCGTGGAGCACGATATCGAGCAGCACCGCCCTCGGTGCTGCGTGCTGCCACAATTCGACCGCCTCGCGCAGGCTGCGCGCCGGTACCATGCGAAACTCGGTGCCGGCCAGGTATTTTTCGTACAGCAGGCGGATCGGTGGATTGTCTTCCACCACCATCACCGGCATGCGACCATCGGACTTGCTGTCGGCCTGCTGCGCCAGTGCGGCCTCCGGCTCCGGCGCGGCGGCATGGTAGACCAGTGGCAGGGTGACGGAAAACACCGAACCGACGCCGGGCGTACTCTCTACCGCCACCGAGCCTTGCAGTAGCGTGGCCAGGTTGCGGCACAGCGGCAGGCCCAGGCCGGTGCCCTTGACCTTGCGCTGCAGATGGTTCTCCACCTGGGTAAATTCTTCAAAAATATACGGCAGGTCGGCCTCGCTGATGCCCAGGCCCGTGTCGGCAACCGAAAAGCGGATTGCCGGCTGGTCCGGCAGCGCCATGGCGCTGACCATGATGGAACCGGCCTCGGTAAATTTCAGCGCATTGGAGATAAAGTTGCGCAAAATTTGCGACAGCTTGCCCTCGTCGGTCTGCAGGCGCAGGCCCGCTTCAGGTTCGACAAAGGTCAGCGTCAGCGATTCCGAGACCAGCAGCGGGCGCAGCATGCCGCGCAGGGCGCTGAACAGTTCGGCCACGCTGACATTGCCCGGTGCAATATCGACCTTGCCGGCCTCGATCTTGGCCAGGTCGAGCAGGTCGTTGACCAGATCGTTCAGGCCGGACGCGCTTTGCAGGATAAACAGCACCTGCTTTTCCTGCTCTTCGCTGAGCTCACCATCGATGCGGTCGAGCAGCAGCTTGGACAGCGCGCGGATCGAGCTCAATGGCGTGCGGAACTCGTGGCTCATGTTCGACAGGAAGCGCGACTTCATCTGGTCGGCGCGGCGCAGGTGGTCGGCCTTTTCATCGAGTTCGGCATACAGCGCCACTACGCCGCGGTTGGTGTCTTCCAGTTCGCGTGTCAGCTGCACCAGTTCGTCCTGGCGCGCCTTCAGTTCAGCCAGGGTACCCATCAGTTCATGGTTCTGCTGCTGCACTTCGGACAGCGTGATATCGGACGGCAGCGCCTGCAGGTCGGCGCCTAGTGCGCCGATACGGCGGCCATCGAGCAGCGGGGCGCTGCGCGGGAACAGCTTTTGCAGCGTAATGACGGTGCCTTTGCCCGGTGCGCTCTGGATATCGAAGCGGTCCATCAGGCGCTGCGCACCGATAATGCCCAGGCCCATGCCGGTTGGCGACTGGTACTGGCCGGCCAGGATGCGGTCGAGCTGGGCGATGCCCGGGCCCTGGTCTTCCACGCGGATAGCCAGCACCTGCGGCGCCGTGCTGCCCTCGATGGTAAAGTGGATCTTGCCTTTGCCAGCGTAGTTGTACACATTGCGCGCCAGTTCGGACACCGCAGTGGCAATGCGCACCTGGTCCTGCGTGCCAAAGCCGCACAGGGCGGCGATCTGGCGCGCGCGCTGGCGCGCACCGACCACTTCGAGTTCATTGCCGATATGCGCCGTCAGGATGCGCTGGCTCATGGCAGCTCTCCTGCGGTCAGTTCCAGGTCTTCCGGCGGCATCTGGCGCGCCACCACCACCGACACATCGTCGCGCTGGCGCGAAAAATCGCGGTACATGACGGCGGCAATCAGGCTCGGATGGCAGCGCAACAGGCCCGGATACAAGTCCAGGTCCCAGCGCGTGTGCAGGCCGTCCGAATGCATCAGCAGCAGCGAGTCGGCCTGCCACGGATGCACGAATTCCTGCACCTTGCGCAAATTGGTGCCGACGATGCCGTTATGCGACAGCAGATGGCGCTGATTGCGCTCGTGCCCGTGGCCGATCACGTAGCCGCTGATATTGCCCACGCCGGCAAAGCGCAGCTCACCGCGCCCGGCGTCGATATGCGTCACCCCCATGGCAGCGCCGCGCGTGCTGCGCAGCGCCCCGTGGGCCAGTTGCAGGAACGACGCCGGCAGTGGCGCCAGGCCCGGCGCCGCCTGTTCGAGCAGCACGGCCGCCGTTTCCGACGGTTCGGCCGCCAGCGGGCCGTGGCCCAGACCATCGGCCATCATCACCGTGATTTCGTCGGCTTCGCACACGGCATTCCAGGCGTCGCCGCTGATCTCTTCGGACGCCAGCGGCAGACAGACGGCGCCGACCTGCCACTGCACCGGACGGACAAACACGCCGGCAGCCGGCAGCCCCCAGATGACCATCAGCAGCACCGTGCCCTGGCCGGGCAGGGTATAGAGGTCGAATTGCTGGCTCAGTCGGCGCATGGCGCCCAGGCCCACGCCATACGAGCCGGCTGTGGAATGGCCGTCCTGCATGTGGCGCGCCACGTTGCTGATGCCGGGCCCTTTGTCGATCGCCAGCACTTCGATGCCGGCAGCGCCGGCCCGCAAGACCTTGCGCAGCAATATCTCGCCGCTGTTGGCGTGCTTGAGGATATTGGTGCCTGCCTCGGTAATAAGGATGGCCAACTGGCCGGTGCGCACTTCGTCAAAGCCGATGGCGCGCGCCAGCGCATTGCCGGCGCGGCGTGCGGCAGCAACATCGCTGGCCTCGGCAATGACATGTTGTTCCTGCCTGATGTAGTCAGGCCTGCTGGGCGAAATCATTAAAACAGTTTCCATTTCACGATGGTGACGGTGGTACCGGCGCCAGGGGCGGTGTCGATCCTGAAATCATCCGCCAGGCGCTTGGCGCCACCGAGACCGAGACCGAGGCCGCCGCCGCTGGTAAAGCCGTCCGTCAGCGCTTGTGGAATATCGGGTATGCCGGGGCCTTCGTCGCTGAAACTCATTTCCAGCCCCTGCTGCGCGCCTTTCTGCACGCGTGCGATGCGCCCTTCGCCACCGCCGCCGTAGCGCAGCGTATTGCGCGCCAGCTCACTGGCGGCCGTAATGATTTTGGTCTGCTCGATCAGGCCAAAACCCATGGCGATCATATGCTCGCGTACCTGCTTGCGCAGGCGCACCACGTCTTCGTCCGTATGCAGCGGCAGCACCAGTTCCTGCGCTGCGGCTAGCATGGTGCACCCATCGTCATCAGCATCACACTCAGCTCCACAAACTGCCTCGTTCGAGCAGCTTGATGCCCAGCTCCACGTTGAGCGCGGTGCTGACGCCTTCGAGGGTCAATCCCAGTTCGACCAGCGTGATGGCAACGGCCGGCTGCATGCCGACCACCACCGTGCGCGCGTCAAGGATCTTGGCCATTGCCGCCGTATTGCTGATCATGCGGCCGATAAACGAGTCCACGATATCGAGCGCGGAAATGTCGATCAGCACGCCCGTGGCGCGGTCCTTGACGATGCGCTGCGTCAGGTCGTCCTGCAGCGCCATGGCCAGGCGGTCATGCATGTCCACCTGGATGGTGACCAGCAACAGCCGGCCCATCCGTAAAATGGGAATCTTGTCCATGGGCGTCTCAGAGTGGCTGGGTGGTGGTAATGGTCGAGCCGGTGCGCTTCAGGGCCACCACGAACGCGTCGGCCAGCGTGGCCTTGGTAATCACATCGTCGAGATTGACGCCCAGGTGCACGATGGTCTGCGCGATTTGCGGACGGATGCCGCTGATAATGCAGTCGGCGCCCATCAGGCGTGCAGCGGCAATGGTTTTGAGCAGATGCTGCGCTACCAGCGTATCGACGGTGGGCACACCGGTGATGTCGATAATGGCGATCAGCGCGCCCGTGTCGACGATCTTTTGCAGCAGGCTTTCCATCACCACCTGGGTGCGCGCGCTGTCAAGCGTGCCGATCAGGGGCAGGGCCAGCACGTTCTGCCACAGCTGCACCACCGGCGTGGACAGTTCCAGCAGTTCCTGCTGCTGGCGCATGATCACCTGTTCACGTGTTTTCTGGTAGACCTCGATGGTCAGCAGGCCCAGTTCATCGAACAATTTGCTGGTACTGACGACGGCATCGGCCAGCACTTGCGGCTGGTCATTGAGCGCATTGCGCAGGTAGTTGAACAGCGGTTCTTTGAGCGCGAAAATGAAGCTGGCCGTATCGATCGGCGAATAGCCCTGGCGCACGCGCGATTGTGAAATATCGGTCAGCAGGTGACGCGCGTCATCCCATGCGCTGTGCTCGATATTGAAGTTGCCGCTCGCCTCGAGTGCACGCGCCAGCGTCGGCAGGAACTGCGACGCTTGCTGGCGCAGTTCGTTCTCGGCGATCTTGTCGCGGCGCATCAGGCGACCGATCAGATCGGCGATCCAGCCTTCCAGCAATGGGGTTTCGTACTCGGTAATGATGGCGGCCAGTTGCCTGGCTTGATTGGCGTCTGTCTCGATAGTCATGTTGATCCTTGGCTTGTGGAGTGCCGCCTCGCCGTCGCCGAAAGAGTCGGTAGCCAGGGGCGGTCTGTTGTCGCACGATTATAGACTGCGCAAAGCCTGTTTTCGTGTTCTGTTGCGCAACTGTGCATGTGAATTTTACAAATTATCTTTTCACATTTAAACATGCATATAAATTGCATGTTTAACTGCTTTGATTTACACTGGCGCTACACCAACAGCGAAAAGAGTGAGTGTGATGAATATCGACAAATTCAAACAGCAGCACCTCGACATCCTGGCTGCCATCGATGCGCTGCGCACGCTGGCGCGTGCCGGCGTGGCCGGTCAAGCCCCTGCCATCGCCGCGCAGATCGTGGCCATGAGCGGCTTGATCAAACTGCATCTGGCTGTCGAGCAGCGCTACCTGTATCCGGCCGTGCAGGGCAGCGGCATGGCCAGCCTGGTGCGCATGGGCCATCGCTACGAGACTGAGATGGACGGTATCGCCGGCGCCTACCTGGCGTTTGCCAGCCGCTGGAATACGGCGCTGCGCCTGGAGGCCGAGCCGGAACAGTTCCGCAGCGAAGCCAATACCGTGCTGCATGCGCTGTACCAGCGCATGCGCCGCGAAGACCACGAATTGTATCCGGCCATCGAGGCGATGGCGCCGGCTCGCATGGCCGCCTGACCTTAGCCTGACCTTACTATCCGAACCAGCCAGGAGTTTCATATGTTATCCCAGCAGCACCGCGACATTATTACCGCCACCGTCCCCATCCTCGAGCAGGGCGGCGAAGCGCTGACCCGCCATTTCTACAAGGGCCTGTTCCGCGATCACCCTGAAGTGCTGCCTTACTTTAACCAGGCGCACCAGCATAGCGGCGACCAGCAGCGCGCGCTGGCCAACGGCGTGCTGATGTATGCGCGCCATATCAACCAGTTAGAGGCGCTCGGTCCGCTAGTCGCGACCATCGTCAACAAGCATGTGGCGCTGCAGATCCGCGCCGAGCATTATCCGCTGGTGGGCGCCAGCCTGCTGCAGGCGATCCGCGAAGTGCTGGGCGCCGAGGTGGCCAGCGATGCGGTGATCGAAGCCTGGGCCGCCGCCTATGGCCAGCTGGCCGAAATCCTGGCCGGCGAAGAAGGGCGCATCTACCGCGCGCAGGCGGCACTGCCCGGCGGCTGGCGCGATACGCGCGACTTCACGGTGCTCGGCAAGACCGCCGAAAGCGAAGAAATCACCTCGTTTGTGTTTGCGCCGGTTGACGGCCAGGCCGTACTGGCCTTCGCGCCGGGCCAGTATATCGGCGTGGTGGTGACAGTCGGCGGCGTAGCCATGCGCCGCCAGTATTCGCTGTCGGCGGCCAGCAATGGCCAGACCTACCGCATCAGCATCAAGCGCGAGCCGGGCGGCAAGGTGTCGAACTTTTTCCATGACGGCGTCAACGTGGGCGATACGGTGCAACTGACGCCGCCATCGGGCAACTTCGTGCTGGCCGATAGCGACAAGCCGCTGGTGCTGATCAGCGGCGGCGTCGGCATCACGCCCACGCTGACCATGCTGGACGCTGCGTTGCAAACGAAGCGGCCGGTGCATTTTATCCATGCGGCGCGCCACCATGGCGTGCATGCATTCCGCAGCCATATCGATGCGCTGGCCGGGCAACATCCGCAACTGCAGCGCCATTATATCTATGCTGAACACCAGGGCAGCGACCATGCGCCCGACGCGGTGGGCCTGCTCGACCAGGCCAGGCTGGCGGCATGGCTGCCGGCCTCGCGCGATGTCGAAGCGTATTTCCTCGGGCCGCAGCCGTTCATGCGCGCCATCAAGGCGCAATTGCGCGAACTGGGCGTGCCGGAAGCGCAAACGCATTACGAATTTTTCGGCCCGGCAGCGGCGCTGAACTGAGCTGCCGCCTGAACTTTCGATCTGTCTGCAAAATCATCCGCCGTAAGCGGCGGGTAAGCCTCGCGCTGTACTGTGAAACCAAGCCCGAACTAAACGGGTATAGGTTCACATAAATACGGAGGCAATAAAATGCAGGACGATCTGGTTCAAAAACTCAAAAGCGATCCCAATTATCATGAGCTGGTGCGGGTACGCTCGCGCTTCGGCTGGGCGCTGACAGGCATGATGCTGCTGGTGTACTACGGCTACATTCTGCTCATTGCATTCGACAAGGAATTTCTCGCCACCAGAATCGGCGACGGTGTCATGACCTGGGGCATGCCCGCTGGCCTGTTCGTGATCGTCTTTACGGTGCTGATTACCGGCGTCTATGTACGCCGCGCCAACAAGCAATTCGACGACCTGACGCAAGCGATTCAAAAGCGGGTGCAAGCATGAGCGCCCGTTTCGATACCCGCCACGCGCTGTTTGCAGCAGCCCTTGCCAGTGCCGCCAGTGTCGCGGTAGCCGCCGGCGCCGACCTGGGCCAGGCGCAGCAGCAGCCGACCAACTGGACCGCCATCATCATGTTTGCGGTCTTTGTCATCTTTACCCTGTTCATCACCAAATGGGCGGCGGCCAAGACCAAATCGGCGTCCGACTTCTATACGGCTGGCGGCGGCATTACCGGCTTTCAGAATGGCCTGGCGATTGCCGGCGACTATATGTCGGCCGCGTCCTTCCTCGGCATTTCCGCTGCCGTGTTCCTGAACGGTTATGACGGCCTGATCTATGCGATCGGCTTTCTGGTCGGCTGGCCCATCATTACTTTCCTGATGGCCGAACGCCTGCGTAATCTGGGCCGCTATACCTTTGCCGATGTGGCCGCCTATCGCTTCAAGCAGGCGCCGATCCGTATTTTCTCGGCCTCCGGCACGCTGGTGGTGGTGGCGTTCTACCTGATCGCGCAGATGGTCGGCGCCGGCCAGCTGATCAAGCTGCTGTTCGGCCTGGAATACTGGATCGCGGTGGTGCTGGTCGGCACACTGATGATGATTTACGTGCTGTTTGGCGGCATGACGGCCACCACCTGGGTGCAGATCATCAAAGCAGTCATGCTGCTGGGCGGCGCCAGCTTTATGGCCATTGCGGTGCTGGCGCAGTTCAACTTCAGCCCGGAAGCGCTGTTTGCCAAGTCGGTGGAAGTGCACGCCACCAAGGAAGCCATTATGGGTCCTGGCAGCTTTATCAAGGATCCGATCTCGGCCATTTCCTTCGGCATGGCGCTGATGTTCGGTACCGCCGGCCTGCCGCATATCCTGATGCGTTTCTTTACGGTGCCCTCCGCCAAGGAAGCACGCAAGTCGGTGTTCTGGGCCACCACCTGGATCGCTTACTTCTACATCCTGACCTTTATTATCGGCTTTGGCGCCATCGTGCTGGTGAGCACCAATCCTGAATTCAAGGATGCAGCCGGCAAACTGTTGGGCGGCAACAATATGGCGGCCGTGCACCTGGCCAAGGCAGTGGGCGGCAACGTCTTCCTGGGCTTTATGTCGGCCGTGGCGTTTGCCACCATCCTGGCAGTGGTTGCTGGCTTGACGCTGTCGGGCGCCTCGGCTGTCTCGCACGACTTGTACGCCACCGTGTTCAAGAAGGGCAATCCGGCTGCCGGCAGCGAACTGAAAGTGTCGCGCCTGACCACCATTGGCCTCGGTATCGTGGCAGTGGTGCTGGGTATTGCGTTTGAAAAGCAGAACATCGCTTTCATGGTCTCGCTGGCCTTTGCAATTGCGGCATCGGCCAACTTCCCGGTGCTGTTCATGTCGGTGTTGTGGAAAGACTGCACCACCCGCGGCGCCACCATCGGCGGCTTTATCGGCCTGATCACCGCAGTTGGCCTGACCATCGTCTCGAAATCGGTCTGGGTTGACGTACTGGGCCACACCGATGCGCTGTTCCCTTACGCGTCCCCAGCCATCTTCTCGATGACGGCCGGTTTCGTCGGTATCTGGCTGTTCTCGATCCTCGACAACAGCCCGCGTGCCCGCATCGACCGTGCCGGCTACGAAGCGCAGCAAATGCGTTCGGAAACGGGTATCGGCGCAGCAGGAGCGAGCGGACACTGATCGCTATGCGCTAGTGCAATAGAAAAAGGGCCGGTTGATTGACCGGCCCTTTTTTTGTCCATCGTGCGTCTGCTTAGCAGGTGGATCAGCCGTCCTGCGGCTGGTCAGGCGTATCTAACGTGAGCTGGTAAAAGGCAGCGTCGAGCCAGCGGCCGAACTTGAAGCCGACCTGGGGCAGGGTGCCCGAATGGGTAAAGCCCAGTTGCTGGTGCAGGCCGATGCTGGCCTGGTTGCTGGCGTCGATACAGCCGATCAGCACATGCACCTGCGCTGCGCGCGCGCGCCGTATCAGTTCGCGCATCAGCAGTTTGCCCAGGCCGCGCCCGCGCTGCGACGTATGAATGTAGAGACTGTGCTCGACCGTATATTTAAACGCCGGAAAGGCGCGAAACGTGCCCCAGCTGGCAAAGCCCAGCAATTGATTCGCTTCATCGACCAGCCCGATCACGGGAAAGCCGTTGGCTTTTTTTGTGGCGAACCAGGTGCTCATCGCCTGCGGCGGGCGCGGCGCATAGTCGTACAGCGCGGTGGTGTTGACGATGGCTTCGTTCAGAATGGCGAGAATGGCTGGCGCATGCTCGGCCTCGGTGCAGTCGATCAGGCGCAAGTTGGCGGGCAGTGGGGGTGTGGTCATGGATGGCGAGTCGTAGCGATGGTTGATTGCCCGGGCATTTTGCCGTTGGGTCAAGTTTTACGGTCTATTCTGACGGCAGGCATCCGTCTGTTTATCCGCCCGTGATCATACGTTATCAGCCAGCTCCCCTCAAGGCGCCAGCTGCAGGGTAATCACGCCTTCCCGCATTGCCGGCGCCATGCCTGGCGCCGGGGTCAGTATCGACGCCAGCGTCACTTGATCGAGCACGGCCAGGAAAGCGCCGGTAGCCTGGCCCAGCGCCGAGCGCAGCTGGCAGCCTGGGGTCAGCGGACAGGTATTGAATTCGGTATTGAAACACTCGGCCATAAAAAAATCGCTTTCCGTTTCCCGCACCACTTTGCCGATATTGATTTCGGACGGATCGCGCGCCAGGCGCAGGCCGCCATTGCGGCCACGCACGGTTTCCACGATGCCCGACAAGCCCAACTGGTGCACCACCTTCATCAGATGATTTTTCGAGATCGAGTGCAGGTCGGCGATGTCCTGGATGGTGACCAGGCGGTCGCGGTGCATGCCCAGGTACATCAGGGTGCGCAGGGTGTAGTCGGTGTAGGCGGTCAATCGCATTGCTGGGCAGGGAAAGGGCAGGTAGGGATACAGTGGCGTCAGCATACAGGAAATGCGTCATGGTCACAGCCTGCCATCGGCACTACGCCGTATCGCCTGCCGCCGCCTTTCACCAGCGCAACACACCAAAAGTAGGAAAAGTCGATTGCTTTTCACCTGAATGCGTAGTAAATTTTCATATTATTGTGGAAAGCACGTAGTTTTCTGTATGCTGCACCGCAATAAGGCTGTTTTCTTCTGCCGAAAAATGGAAAATATAGGAGATGGCCAGGCTGATTCGTAAATTTACTACAAATTGATGGGGCGTTTTCTGTAGCGGAAAGCGTGTGCGATGCAAACTGCGTGCCCGTGCGGGCTGCGCCAGGAATAAATACCATGCAAATGAATGAAGTAAAAGACGAGCTGCTCAGCAGCGATATCCGTCAACTGGGCCGCCTGTTGGGCGACGCCATCCGCAGCCATCTGGGCGACCCCGCTTTCGAACGCATCGAACATGTGCGCCAGCTGGCGTTGCGCTTTCGTCGCGATAACGACCAGGCCGCGCGCGCGCAATTGTCCGATGCCCTGCAGGCGCTGTCGCAGGAAGAAACCACCCAGCTGATCCGCGCCTTCAGCTACTTTTCGCTGCTGGCCAATATTGCCGAAGACCAGCATCATATCCGCCGTACCCGCGCCCATCTGATTGCCGGCTCGCCGCCGCGCCAGGGCAGCCTGGTGCATGCGGTGGCCAATGTATTCGATGCCGACAAGGCCGATGCGCTGGAAAGTTTCTTTGAAGACGCCTTTATCAGCCCGGTGTTTACCGCCCACCCGACTGAAGTACAGCGCAAAAGCATCCAGAATTGCCAGCTGGCCATCGCCCGCCTGCTCAATGAGCGTGACCGCGTGCAGATGACGCCGGAAGAGGTAGCGCAGAACGAAGAAGCGCTGGGCCGTGGCATCGTCACGCTGTGGCATACGCGTTTGCTGCGCTCGAGCAAGTTGTCGGTCATGGACGAGGTGGAAAACGGCCTGTCGTTCTACGACCATACGATCTTGCGCGAACTGCCGCAGCTGTACGCTTCGCTGGAAAGCATGCTGGCGCAGCGCGATGCGCGCTGGGAAGACGCCGAGCTGCCCAATTTTATGAAAGTGGGCAGCTGGATCGGTGGCGACCGCGATGGCAATCCTTTTGTCACGGCCGATATCCTGCGCCAGACCCTGCAGCGCCAGGCCGACAAGGCGCTCGGCTTCTATCTCGATGAATTGCGCAAGCTGGCCTCGCAGCTGTCGCTGGCGCAAAAACTCAATGGCTGCAGCGAAGCTTTGACCGCACTGGCCGAGCGCTCGGCCGACCATTCGCCGCACCGCGCCGACGAGCCGTACCGCCGCGCGTTGCATGGCGTGCGCGCGCGCCTGGAAGCAGCGCGTTTCAGCCTGACCGGCAAAGGCAAGGCGGTCGAAGGCGTGCAAGCATACGCGGCCTCAAGCGACCTGCTGGCCGACCTCGATGTGGTGCACCAGTCGCTGGTATCGACCGGTCTGCGCGCGCTGGCGCGTGGCCGCCTGCGTCAGTTGCGCCGCGCCGTGCGGGTGTTCGGCTTTTCGCTGGCGCCGGTCGACCTGCGCCAGAATTCCGATGTACACGAGCGCGTGGTGGCCGAACTGTTTGCCGGTGCCCAGCCGGACCTGGCCTACCTGGACCTGGACGAAGAGCAGCGCATCGCCTTGCTGCTGGGCGAACTGGCTTCGCCGCGCCTGCTGGTCTCGCCTTACGCTACGTATTCGGAAGAAACCACCTCCGAGCTGGCCATCTTCGGCGCCGTGCGCGAGGCGCATGCCCGCTATGGCCGCGAGTCGGTGACCAACTGCATCATTTCCAAGGCGGCCAGCGTGTCGGACCTGCTGGAAGTGGCGCTGCTGCTCAAAGAAGTGGGCCTGCTGCGCCAGGACAAACTGGAAGTGGACGTCAATATCATCCCATTGTTTGAAACCATCGACGACCTGCGCGCCGGCCCGGCCATTATGGCGCGCGCCTTCGGCCTGCCGTTCTACCGCGGCCTGCTGGCCTCGCGCGCAGACCAGCAGGAAGTCATGCTCGGTTACTCCGACAGCAACAAGGACGGCGGCTTCCTGACATCGGGCTGGGAACTGTACAAGGCCGAGATCGAACTGGTCGAGGTATTTCGCGAACACCAGATCAAGCTGCGCCTGTTCCACGGCCGCGGCGGCTCGGTCGGCCGCGGCGGCGGCCCCAGCTATGAAGCCATCCTGGCCCAGCCCGCTGGCGCGGTGCAGGGGCAGATCCGCCTGACCGAACAGGGCGAAGTCATTACCGCCAAATACGCCAACCCGGAAGTAGGCCGTCGCAACCTCGAAGTGCTGGTGGCTGCCACCATCCAGTCGACGCTGCTGCCACAGGCGCAGCTGCAGCCTGGTGTGTCGGCCGGCGCCGGCCACCTGGCCGCCATGGAAGAGCTGTCGGGCACGGCCCTGAACGCCTACCGCGAACTGGTCTACGGCACCGAAGGCTTCGAGCAGTATTTCTGGGAATCGACCGTGATTGCCGAAATCGCCGCCCTGAATATCGGCAGCCGGCCTGCCTCGCGCAAGAAATCGACCTCGATCGAAGACCTGCGCGCCATTCCCTGGGTGCTGAGCTGGGCGCAGTGCCGCCTCATGCTGCCGGGCTGGTTCGGCTTCGGTTCGGCCGTGCAAGCCTACCTGGCCGCCCATCCTGCCGATGGCCAACAGGTGCTGCGCAGCATGTATCAGGACTGGCCGTTCTTCTCGTCGCTGCTGTCGAACATGGACATGGTGCTGGCCAAGAGCGATATCGCGATTGCCGGCAAGTACGCCGAGCTGGTCAAGGACGAAGCCTTGCGCGAAGCGATTTTCAGCCGTATCCGCACCGAATACGCGGCCACGCTCGATGCTTTGAAACTGATTACCGGCCAGGAAGAATTACAGCAGGCCAACCCGCTGATGCAGCGCTCGATACGCAACCGTTTCCCGTATATCGACCCGCTCAACCATGTGCAGGTAGAGTTGCTGCAACGCTTCCGCGAAGGCAAGCAGGATGACGCTGCCCGCACCGGCATTCATCTGTCGATCAACGGCATTGCGGCCGGCTTGCGCAACAGCGGCTAAGACACCTCACCAGCGCATCGGCGTGCCCACAAGGCGCGCCGCACCAGACCTTTTATAGAAAGAACAGATATGACACTGCAAGTACAGCAACGCGCCACCAAGATCGTTTCCACCATCGGCCCGGCCTCGAACGACATCGACACGCTGGTGCGCATGTTCAAGGCAGGCGTTGATGTAGTGCGCCTCAATTTTTCGCATGGCAAGGCGCAGGACCATATCGACCGCGCCCGCATGGTGCGCGAGGCAGCGGCCCTGTGCGGCCGTGAAGTGGCCATTATGGCCGACCTGCAAGGACCGAAAATTCGTGTCGGCAAATTTGAAGAAGGCAAGATTTTCCTGGAAAACGGCGCCGGCTTCATTCTCGACGCCAAATGGGGCGAGAATGGCGAACTGGGCAACCAGGAACGCTGCGGCCTCGACTACAAGGAACTGCCGCGCGACCTGCGTCCAGGCGATGTGCTGCTGCTCAACGATGGCCTGATCGTGCTGACGGTCGACAAAGTGGTCGGCAGCGAAATTTATACCACCGTGAAAATCGGCGGTGAGTTGTCCAACAACAAGGGCATCAACCGCCAGGGCGGCGGCCTGTCGGCGCCGGCGCTAACGGCCAAGGACATGGAAGACGTCAAAACGGCGATGAGTTTCCAGGCCGATTACGTGGCCGTGTCGTTCCCGAAAAACGCCACCGATATGGTGATGGCGCGTCAGCTGGCCAATATTGCCGGCGAAGCATGGGACCACAAGCCGATGATGATTGCCAAGATCGAGCGCGCCGAAGCCATTCCTGCGCTGCAGGAAATCCTCGACGCGTCCGACGGCATTATGGTGGCGCGCGGCGACCTGGCGGTGGAAGTGGGCAATGCGGCCGTGCCGGCCCTGCAAAAACGCATGATCAAGATGGCGCGCGCCTCGAACAAGCTGGCCATTACCGCCACGCAGATGATGGAGTCGATGATCGTCAACGCCGTGCCAACCCGCGCCGAAGTGTCCGACGTGGCCAACGCCGTGCTCGACGGTACCGACGCCGTCATGACCTCGGCTGAAACCGCGTCCGGCCGCTATCCGATCGAAACCGTGGAAGCGATGGCCGCCATCTGTCTCGATGCCGAGAAATGGGATGTCAGCCGGCTCGACGCCGACTTCCTCAACGCCACCTTTACCCGCATCGACCAGTCGATTGCCTATGGCGCGCTGTTTACCGCGCACCATCTGCGCGTCAAAGCGATTGCCACCCTGACCGAGTCCGGCTCGACGGCCTTGTGGATGAGCCGTATCAATATCGATATTCCGATCGTTGCGTTGACACCCAGCGTGGCCACGCGCCGCAAGCTGGCGCTGTACCGCAACGTCAGCACGGTGGAGCTGAGCTCGGGCACCGACCGCGACAAGGTCCTGAAGCAGGCTGAAGATATTCTGCTGGAAAACAAGATCGTGGCCAAGGGCGACACCGTGGTCATGACCTGGGGCGAGCCGATGGGCAAGGTCGGCGGCACCAATTCGCTGAAGATCACCAAGATCGGCCAGCACTGATACACGTGCCCGCGCCATACTGATGTGCGCCCGATTGTAATTGATTAAATTGCAATCGGCTGCTAGAGTCAGTGCCTCTGAAACAAAAGGCGCGCGGATGAAAACCTACCGGGGAAGCTGTCATTGTGGCCAGGTACGCTTCGAGGCCGATATCGACCTGCGCTGCGGCAGCATCCGCTGCAATTGCTCCATCTGCAGCAAGCTGCGGTTCTGGCCGGCCATTATCAAGCCAGCCGCGTTCCGGCTATTGTCGGGCGAAACCGGGCTGGGCAACTACCAGTTTCACACCATGACCGACCAGCACCTGTTTTGCAAACAGTGCGGCGTCCATCCATTCGGCACAGGACGCTCGCCGCGCTGGGGTGACTTTTATGCGGTCAATCTTGCCTGTCTTGATGATGTGACGGCGGACGAACTGGCCGCTATTCCAATTACCTACTTGGATGGACGAAACGACAACTGGAGCGCCGCGCCTGCGCAAACCGCCTATCTGTAGCTGTCGCAACCATGCGCCTTCGCCTTCCTTGGGCAATATCATGGGAGAACGGTGACGCAAGCGAAAATTGGCCGGGTTAGCCAAGCGAATTGTCGATACGCAGTCCCTGTGGCGAGGTTAATGCGTGCATGGAACTGAGGCCTGTGCCGTTTCCAGGAAAACGCTGCCTGAGGCGCTACCCAATCTGCCAGAAAGTGATTTCAGTGTGCTCGATATCGACAAGATGACGATGGTTAAGGCTGGCTTCCACAGATTCTAGCCAGCATATCCATGATTATTTGCCGTCTTGACGAACTGCCTGCAAGCATTTCCTCCAACGCCATGGCGCTTGCCGACGATGTCAGCAGCGCTTGCATGTTGCTGGCAGGCTTTTGATAAAGATGCCGAGATCGGGCGGTCCATTTGCCGAGTTCTTCTATCAGGGTGCAACGAAGTGGCGCCGCTGGCGCAGCTTGACTCCATAGGTTGATGATTGTTGCCAACCAAATCCACGGATCTCTTTGGGCAAAAGCAAGCGCAAGTCCGCTATCTGCCTTGTCGAGCGACATTGTCACGGCGGTAGCCGTGTCGATGCAGGCGCCGTATTTTTCTGTCATCAGCAGCGCTATCTTGCGCGGGGCGGTGGCCTCACTTTGCAATGCCACGACCACGATGTCATCCCTGGCAGATTTGTCCAGCCGCGCCCATGCCAGCAGGGCGCTGACCTGTACGCTGGACCAGGGGCTGTTCAGGTAACTTTTGATGACGGCCAGTTGTCCATGGTTTCCATGCCCGCACAAGGCACTGAGGCACAGGCGTATTTTTTTGGCAGGCAATGCGCCCGTTGCGAGTTGCTCGAGATAGTAACGATCTGTTTCAACGCCCATCTGTTGCAGATGCCAGATCGCTGCGCCTCTGGCGGCACTGTACGGATCTGCCAAGGCAGCCATGGCGACCGGGCGGGCCCGTGATTGATCCGATGCGGCGAGCAACGCGCGCAGGGCGCGGGTGCGAACGGCGCCGAATTTATTGGCAAGGGCCGCCTCGAACAGGCTGCTTTGCACGGATTGTTCAGCCTCGGCGATCAAATCAAACGCGGCGATTGCGATACGGATATCGTGTGCGTATTGCAACGTTTGTTTTACCAGCGTGTCTAGTGGCGCAAGGCGGTGTTGGCGCGCAATGCGAAAGCAGGCGCGGGCAGTGCGAATCTGCTGGCCCGTTATTGCCTTGAGAACTGCTTGCGGTCCGATTTTTTCCAGTGCTGCTGCTTCGAACTGTTCGATCCACTGCGTATGATCCTCGCGGGTAGCCAGAAACAGGCGCTCGAGCAAGCCCAGCGCCGCCAGTACCTGGCTTTCCGACATCAATGCAAGCATGGTGACAAGGGCGCTGCGAGCCGCCTGCCTGACCTGTGGCGCCCAGTCATTGAGCCGTTCCATCACTGCCGGATACAGCTCGGCCATGCCGGCTTCGGCAGTGCGCGCCAGGGCCGCTTCGCGCAAGCGTCCGTCGTCGTGACGGAGCCAGTTGGCGAGATCGCCAGCGGAGCTGGACTGGCGCAAGCTTTCCAGTTCTGCGTGGCGCCAATCCCGTACGGGCGCAGGATGTTGTTTATTGTGTGCTTCTCCAAGGAGCCAGTCGAGGATTTTGCTCATGTGTTCTTGATTGCCATATTTGAATTACCTTGACTTCACCACAGCCGGTTCGTAGGCGATCAGGAATTCGGGTGGCAGACGCCGCGCGCGGCCGCTGCTCAGTTCGATGCAGACCAGTTCCCAGTGGCCGCGCACGACGGTGGCGCGGTCGCTGTCGCGCACCAGCTGGAAGCGCCGCTCCATGCTGGAGCGTGCGTCGCTGGCGGTCAGCCAGGTGGCCAGCGTCAGCGGCTCATGTTCGTAGGTGGGCAGCAGGTAGTCGTAGACGCTGCGCCGTATCGCCATGGCGCGGTCGAGGCGGCGGTAATCGTCCAGTTTCAGGCCCAGCAGCGCCGAGTGATGCCAGGCGACCTGCTCGCACCAGCGCACGTAGACGGCGTTGTTGGTGTGCTGCAAGCCGTCGATATCAGACGCTTGCGGCATGACGGGCAGGGTGCAGGGGTGGGGATAATCCCAGTTCACATGGTCTCCTTGAATGGCTGGCGGCGTACGCTGGCGCGTCCGGCAGAAACACGCACCGGCTGCTTTTGATACGATACCGCAGTATCTTACAGAAATGAACAAATCTGTTATCAGACAAGGAGCCGCATGCCCGATCAAACCGAAAAAAACCTCGACCGCAAGACTGCCATCGTCACCGGCGCCAGCCGCGGCATCGGCCATGCGGTGGCCGAACGCTTCCGCGCGCTGGGCTGGCGCGTGATTACCGTCTCGCGCAGCCCGATTCCGCTGGGCTGTCCGCGCAGCCAGGAACACAATACGCACTTTTGCATGGATCTGTCGGACCTGTCGCAGATCGGCCAGATGGTCGACACCTTGCGCCCGATGCTGGCCGATGGCAAGCTCCATGCGCTGGTCAACAATGCCGGCGTTTCGCCCAAGGGGCCGGGCGGCACGCGTGTCAATTCGCTGACCACCGACATGCAGACCTGGCAGGAAATGTACAACACCAATTTCTTTGCGCCGCTGGCGCTCACGCGCGGCTTTGCGCAGGAACTGTCCAATGCGCGCGGCTCGGTGGTCAATCTGTGCTCGATTGCCGGCTACCGCGTGCATCCGTTTGCCGGCTCGGCCTACGCCAGCTCGAAAGCAGCGCTGGCCTCGCTGACGCGCGAGATGGCCAACGACATGGCGCCAATGCATGTGCGCGTCAATGCCATTGCCCCCGGTGAAATCGACACGGCCATCCTGTCGCCTGGCACCGGGCATATCGTCGATACGCAGATCCCCATGCGCCGCCTGGGCACCACGGCTGAAGTGGCCGACCTGGTCGAGTTCCTGTGCAGCGAGCGCGCCTCGTATATTACCGGCGCAGAGATTCCCATCGACGGCGGCCAGCGGATTTAAGATGCAATTTTAGTGCGCGTCCAGCTGCGCCTGCAGCGCCGCCACCACCAGCGCGTGGTCGTCGGCCTGCGCCAGACCTGATACGGTCACGGTGCCGACCGGGCCGGTGCCGCGGATAATCAGCGGGAAGGCGCCGCCGTGGCCTGCATATTCCATGTCGTCGAGGTACTTGACCTCTTCAAACGTGCTGCCGCGATTCTTGTAGTAAATCCCCATATAGTAGGAACTGCGGGCAAAGCGCTGCACGGTATTGTTCTTGCGCCGTATCCAGTCGGCCTGGTCTGGCGTGGCGCCGGCCATGGCGTGGTGGAACAGCACCTGGCCGTTGCGCGTGATATTGACGGTGACGGCTTTGCCGCGCCGGCGCACGTCTTCGACGATCCACAGGCCCACGGCCAGCGCGCGGTCGTTGTCGAAATGGTCGAATTGCAAAGTCTCTTCCTGTTGTTCCAGGGTCTGCAGCAGATCGGCGAAATGGTCCATGGGGGCAAGTTCAAAGTGGCTGAAAAACGTTACTGTAGCTTACCTGCGGCAAGCCACGGGCGCTTTTGCGCGCTTTTCTCGTGGCAGCGCTAGAATGGCGGCATGAATTTATCCCTGTTTGCCGACGAAGACCAGCCTGTGTCCCCGCCAGCGCCGCTGGCGCCCGGTGCCGGCGGCTCGGCACTGCTGCGCGGCTTTGCACTGCCTTATGTTGCCCAACTGCTGCCGGCGCTCGATGCCATCGTGCAGGCGGCGCCGTTGCGTCATATGGCCACGCCGGGCGGCCTGCGCATGTCGGTGGCGATGAGCAATTGCGGCCAGCTGGGCTGGATCACCGACGCGCGCGGCTACCGCTATGTGCGCCAGGATCCTGTCAGCAGCCTGCCGTGGCCGGCCATGCCGGCGCTGTTGCTGGAACTGGCTGGCGCTGCCGCACTGGCGGCCGGCTATGCCGGTTTCGTGCCCGATGCCTGCCTGATCAACAGCTATCGTCCGGGAGCGCGCATGGCGTTGCACCAGGACAAAGATGAATGCGACCTCGGCGCGCCGATCGTGTCTGTCTCGCTGGGCCTGCCGGCGACCTTCCTGTTCGGTGGCGCGCAGCGCAGCGACAAGCCTGCGCGCATTGCGCTGCTGCATGGCGACGTGGTGGTATGGGGCGGCCCCGACCGCCTGCGCTTTCACGGCGTGGCCCCGCTGGCCGCCGGTGAGCATGCGCTGCTGGGCGCGCAGCGCATCAACCTGACGTTGCGCAAGGCCGGCTAGACGCCTGCTTGCAGCCGCACCCCGATTCGATTGAAATCGCACTGGCAAAGCGCCCGGCGATGATCTAAGCTGGTTCCAGAGCCTTGGACCCCAGGCCACAAGACATCAACGGAGACAGCATGACGCAAAAATTTGAACAGGCCGTTATCGACGGCACGCTGGCTGACGAACTCGAACGCGAGCGGGTCGACCATATGTTGGTCGACGAAGAAAAACTGGGCATGGACGAGCTTGAAGAAACGCGCCTGAAAGGGCACGGTTTGCCGGACGGTCCGCGCGAGCGCCGGCACTAGCGCGTAAATTACCTGCTCGCTGGCGCGCTGCCCTATATACTTGCTGAAACGGATTATCCGGCTTCAGACAAGGTTATCGCATGGCAGGCAAGCAGCAGTGGCAGGAACAGGCAAAACTATGGGCAGGACGCGTCGGCCGGCATTGCATGCGGCTGGCCGATGCCGCGCGTATCAGGCTGATGGCATTGACGGCCAGGGGCCACGCGCACCTGATGACGCTGCCGCCGCTGCGCCGCGCGCTGGTACTGGCGTTGTGGTCTTTCCTTGCGTTGTTGCTGCTGCTGACGCTGTACATGCTGCTGCTCATTCCCCTGACCCCCAGCATCCACGACCTGCGCCAGGCGCGTACGGCTGCGCCCAGCAGCATGGTCAGTACCGATGGCACCGAACTGGTACGCTTTGACCAGGGCCTGCAGGAACGCGTCACGCTCAAGCAGATTTCGCCCAACGTGGTCAATGCGCTGATCGCCACCGAAGACCATCGCTTCTACCAGCACCACGGCGTCGACTTCAAGCGCACCGCCGGCGCCATCGTGCATACGGCCAGCGGCAACGCGCAGGGCGGCTCGACCATCACGCAGCAGCTGGCGCGCAATATGTTTCCCGAGGAAATTGGCCGATCGCGCAACCTGAACCGCAAGCTCAAGGAACTGATCACGGCGCTCAAGATCGAAGCAACCTACAGCAAGACCGAAATCCTGGAAGCCTATCTCAATACAGTGCCGTTCCTGTACAACACCTTCGGCATCGAGATGGCGGCGCGCACCTATTTCGACAAGCCGGCCAGCCGCCTCGATATCCTGGAAAGCGCCACCCTGGTCGGCATGCTCAAGGGTACCAATTACTACAACCCGGTCAGCAATCCCGAGCGCTCGCTGCAGCGGCGCAATGTGGTGCTGGGGCAGATGCGCAAGCACGATCTGATCGACGAGGCGCGCTACAAACAGTTGCTCAAGCGCCCCTTGCGCCTGCACTTCGAGCGCCAGAGCGAACGCGCACAGACCGACAGCCACTTTACCGCCTATGTGCGCAAATGGCTGATCAACTGGGCCGATGAAAACGACTACAACCTCGAGCGCGACGGGCTGGTGGTGCATACCACGTTGGATAGCGATCTGCAGCAGGCGGCCGAGCGCGCCGTCGAGCGCCAGGCCAATGCCTTGCAGGCGATTGCCGATGTGGAATGGAGCCGCGCCGGACTGCCTTCGTCGACCTCGACCGGCATGTATGCGTCGATGCAGGCCGGCAGTGCGCCGTTCGATTATTTCTGGAAATCGCATCCCGAGCTCAACGACGCCTTCGTGCGCGAGTCAAACGACTACCGCAAGCTGGTGGCCGATGGCAAGACACCCGACGAAGCGCTGGCGCAACTGAAGGGCGACCGGCGCTTCATGTCGGCGCTGCACAAAGCGAAAACGCGGCTGCAGGCCGGCTTCGTGGCGATGGATCCGGCCACCGGCGCCTTGCGCGCCTGGGTCGGCAGCCGCGACTTTGCGCGCGAACAGTTCGACCACGTGGCGCAGGCGGCGCGCCAGCCCGGCTCGACCTTCAAGCCCATCGTGTATGGCGCGGCGCTGGAAAAGGGCATTACGCCCGACCATCTGTACCGCGATGCCGTGACGGACATCAAGGCGGCCGACGGCACTATCTGGCGCCCGACCGACATGAGCGGCACCACCGGGCGCGAGATGAGCATGCGCGACGGCCTGGTGTATTCCAAGAACACCATTACGGCCCAGGTGATGCAGGACGTGGGCCTGCCGCCGATTATCAAGCTGGCGCGCGCGCTGGGCATACGCGACAGCAAGCTGGCTGCGGTGCCTTCGCTGGCGCTGGGCACCAGTCCGGTGACGCTGCTGGAAATGGTCAACGCCTACGCCAGCATTGCCGACCAGGGCCAGGCGCGCCTGCCGTTCGTGGTCACGCATATTACCGACCGCGACGGCAAGGTGATCGCGCGCTTTGGCGACGACCGGCCGAAACGGGCCATGCCGGAAGAGTCGGCCAACACCTTGCTCGACATGATGCGTGGCGTAATCGACCGCGGCACCGGCACGGCAATACGCAACCGTTTCGGCATCCGCTCGGATGTGGCCGGCAAGAGCGGCACCACGCAGAACAATGCCGACGGCTGGTTTATCCTGATGCACCCCGAACTGGTGGGCGGCGCCTGGGTGGGCTTCAACGATGCGCGCGTGACCATGCGCAGCAACT
Source organism: Janthinobacterium aquaticum (assembly GCF_009208565.1). GTDB lineage: Bacteria > Pseudomonadota > Gammaproteobacteria > Burkholderiales > Burkholderiaceae_D > Janthinobacterium. The sequence continues at coordinate 121,117 of NZ_WFLK01000016.1, forward strand.
ACTGGGGCCAGGGCGGCCATAATGCGGTGCTGGTGGTGGGCGACTTCTTCAAGACGGCGCTCGATACCGGCAAGCTGACGCGCGATGCGATCTTCCCAGGCGGCAAACCGCCGGCGCCGCTGCGTCGCGTTGAACCGGTCGAGGAAGTCGAAGAAGAAGCGGGCGACCTGCAACAGGAAGGCACGCCAGAGGCGCCGCTGGCGATGCCAGTCGAAGAGGCGGGCGGCCAGGAAAGCAATGGCCGCGCCGTGCCGCAGGAGCCTGCAGCCCAGCCGCAGCCTCAGCAGCCACCAGCGCCGCAGTCGCCCGACGGTGGCGCACCGTGAGCATCGCCTTCAGGCTCGGTGCGCAATTGACCGATATCGGCGTCGAGCCGCTGTTCCATTCGCTGCTGTCCACGGTGGCGGTGCAGCTGGAGCACGGCAGCTGGGGCAGCTGCTTCCCGCATGTCATGTTCGAACTCTGTCGCGGCGCACTGCCGGCGCAGCATGCCGATGCGGCCTGGCGCGAGCTGGAGGACATCCGGCGCAAGTTGAGGCAGCTGACGCCAGGCGCCGCGATCTGGGATTACAGCGACCTGGCGCGTGAGAGTCCGTGGGGCAAGGCCTTGGGCGCTGGCGTGACCTGCCTGGCCAACTACCACGTCACCACCGACGGCGTGCCTTTGCTCGATGTGATGCTGGAACGCGTGGCGGCCTTGAAAGAAGCGGGCGGCACGCTGGAAATCGTGCAGGTAGACGGTATCGCGCCGTTCTACTACAGCGCCTGAATCCTTCCGCACCGGCGCTCAACACTACCGGTCACAATGCGCAATGCGGGGTCAGTTCCGCCAAACAGACACGAACTCATCAGTATTGAGACGGGTATGTAGCTCGATTGCAAGATCAGGGCTCTACAGCTGAGGCTGTGTCCAAATGGCGGAACTGACCCCGCGTTTCCGCGTTTCAGGGGAAGGCGGCGGCGAAGGCGGCGCCGGCGCTGGCGATGCGTGGTGCGCCGACATCGAAAGTGCAATGGCGCAAGCTTGGCGGGGGTGCGAGGCCAAGCGCGGCCAGGTCGGTTTCGGCCTGCAGTGCGCTCAGCATGCCGTCGAGCATGACGGCTGGCATATTGAGTGCGGCGTTGTCGGTGTGGCCGGCGTCGAGCACGCTGGGGGCAAACGCCATCGACAGTGCGCCGTGGCGTATTGCCTCGCGCATGGCCACGCGGGTGGCGCGGCGCAGCGTGTCGGCGTTCAGTTGTTCGGGCTGGCCCAGGCCGATCACCAGCACGGCGCGCGCAGCGACGGCGGCCGGCGGCAGCGTGATCAGCAGTGTTTCCATTTCCTGCGCGCGAAAAGCGCCGGTGGTGCGCAGGCGCGACAGCTGGCCGCCCAGGGCCTGGTCCAGGCCCAGCAAGCCGCCGCTCATGGTGGTGCCAGGCATTTCATGTTCGAACATGCAGGCCACGCTGAGATCGACGTCGGCTCGGGCGGGGCCCCAGGCAACGACATCGAAGACGACCTGGTTGGCCGTGCCGATCGGCAGGCGCGGTGGGGCAGATGTGTCGGCAGTGTGCATAAACGGCTTTCCTGATGATGCGGCGCGCAACCGATGGCGCGCCTGCATGAGCATCATAATGGCGCGACACCGCTTGCGCGCCTGCCAAAGGTCAGGGCCTGCAGGACACGGTTCAGGCGATCTTGCTCAACTCGGCCACGTCAATCTTGACGACCTTGTCGCCGACGGCAGCAACCAGTGCCTTGAAGTGCGGTGTGGCTTCATGGGCGACCAGGGCAGCCTTGTCGGTCCATTCCTCGAGCATGATAAAGCGCGTGGGAATCTTGTTGTCAAGGTGCAGTGCATAAGAGATGCAATCGGCTTCGGCATTGCTTGGCGGAACAACGGCTTCCAGCGCGGCGCGTACGGCGTCGATATGCTGGGGTTGGGCATCAATGGTGGCAACAACGATCAAGCTCATGGTCTTCCTTTTCTGGATGGAGATGTTCAGGCGTCGCGGTACTCGGCTTCGAGTGCCTCGCGGCGCGGTGTGTCGGCAATATGGACAATCAGTGTATCGGGCAGCTCGGCGGCATGCACGGCGCGGTGGCGGGCAAACCAGAATACTTCACCCAGTTCTTCGTCCTCGTGTGCGGTGCTGACCAGGGTTTTTGCGTCATCGAGGTCTTCGTAGTTGGTCGCTTCCAGAAACGCATCGTCGATGGCTTCGTGCCAGCTTTCGCATTGCTTGCCCCAGGCCAGTGCGTAAAGGCAACCGGAGGCGACCAGTGTACGGCAGGTTTCCCACATCACCATTTCCTCGACTACCGCTTCGAGCACCAGGATGGTCTTGAACGAGGTCAAACCCTCCAGCGGCGGCAGCGGCTGGTCGGGTGTCAGATGCAGATAGCGCAGGGTAGATTTCAGCATGGGCAGCAATGGTTAAACAATCAGGTGCCAATTTTAACAGCCGCCTGCCGCTTTGCCATACTCCCGGGCCAGCAGCGCCATCAGCTCGGCGGCCGGCAGCGCACGCGCCAGCGGCGCACCCTGGCCGGCCCACTGCGCGGCAAATTCATGCTGGCCCAGCTTGACTGCGGCCGCATTGAGCTGCTTGGCCGCATCATAGGCCACCGGATAGGCCGCAGGCGGAGGGCTGCCTGGCGCTTCGCCGTGCTCGATATAACGATTGACCATGCCGCGCGCCGGGCGCCCCGACAACACGCTGGTCATGCGCGTCTGGCCGGCGCGCTCGCCCAGCAGGTTGGCGCGGTAACTGGCGCTGGCAGCCGATTCCGGGCAGGCGATAAAGGCGGTGCCCAGTTGCGCTGCGGCAGCGCCCAGTTGCAACGCCGCCTGGACGCCGGCACCGTCCATCATGCCGCCGGCGGCAATTACGGGCAGACTGGTCTGGCGCACCAGCTGGCGCAGCAGTACAAAGGCTGGCAGTTTTTCATCGCGGGCGTCGGGATCGAACACACCGCGATGGCCGCCTGCCTCGTAGCCTTGCGCCACGATGGCATCGACGCCGGCCTGCTCGATCAACTGCGCCTCTTCGACGCTGGTGGCGCTGGCGATGGTATAGATGCCGGCGGCGCGCAGCGCCTGCACGGTGCTGGCCGGCGGCAGGCCGAAATGAAAGCTGACCACGGCAGGACGCTCGTCGAACAGCATCGCCAGCATCGCATCATCGCCCACAAAGGTCGGATAGATTTCTTCCAGCAGGGTGGGAGCGTCGGCTTTCAGTTCATCGAACAGCGGCTGCAGATGGGCCAGCCAGGCCGCTTCGCGCGCCGCGTCGCGCACGGCCGGCGCATGGCAGAAGAAATTGACATTGAACGGCCGCGCGGTCAGCGCGCGCGTGTCGCGGATCGCCTGGCGCGCCTGCGCCAGGGTTGACGCGCCCAGCCCCAGCGAACCGAGACCGCCCGCCTCAGAGACGGCGGCGGCCAGCTGTGGGGTGGCGGTGCCGGCCATCGGCGCCTGGATAATCGGCAACTGTAGTTGCAAACGTTCAAGTAGTTGTGCGGACTGCGTCATGGCATGCCTTTGTCGATGCGATGCCAAATTATAGTGGCTGCGGCAAGGGTGTGCCGAGCCTGCTATTGTCCGGCCGCATCATGACGGTAGCGCGCCGGCGGCAGATCGAACTGGGTGCGGAAAAAGCGGGTAAACGCGCTTTGCGAGGAAAAACCCAGGCGCTCGCCGATCTCGGCCACGGAGAGCCTGGTCTCGCGCAGCAGACGGCGCGATTCGCGGCTTTTGGCGCGCAGTTCGAGCGCGCGAAACGAGGTGTGTTCCTGCTGTAACTGGCGCCGCAGCGTCCAGCTGTTGATGGCCAGGCCGTCGCACAGGGCCGGCAGCAGCGAGGCGCCGTTGCCATGGTGCGCACCCAGCAAATCGACGATGGCTTGCTCGACGCGCGCGGAAAAGCGCTGCGCATCGTGCAACTGCTGCAATTGAGCATGGGCGTGCTGCAGCGCATGCGGCGCCAGCACGGCGTTGAACTGGGCGTAAGGCTGGTCGAGTTTGTGCGCATCGAACGTCAGGCTGTTGCGCCCCTGGTGATAGCGCGCCGGTGCGCCGAAGCATTCCGACACATTGTGCGCGAACCACGGTGCGGCGCCCATGAAACCGGTGCGAAACGTGGTCGCACGCGGCCCGTCATAGGCGCGTACGACCAGGCTGAGCAATTTGAAATTGGCCAGCGCCTGCATCGCGCCGCCGAGCGGACAAAACTCGGACAGGTAGTCGATTTCCACCCGGCCGCCCTGTTCGCGCATCAGCATGAAATCGAATTCACCGATCAGGCCGCGCAATTTCAGCAGTTCCTGCAGTGCTTCGCGCAGGGTGGGGCGGTTGAAGCAGACATGGGCGATGCTGGAAAATTGCGCAAACCAGTGCGGCACGTCCATCTCCAGCATGCCGCGCTGCGGCGCCAGGTGCTGCGCATACAGCATCATGCGGCGGTGCCGTTCGGCATTGATGCGCCCGCCTGGCTCAGCCAGTAAAGCTTCGGTAATGCCGGTCTGGCGCGCAAAATCGGCCGGATCATGGCCGTCTGCCAGCATGGCGCGTGCAAAATGCTGCGCGATACGGTTGGAAACCGTCCGCGTATCGGATTTATGCATGGGTGTCTCCCCGATTGTAGTAATTTTTCAGCAATCCTAACACTTTGTAGGAAGAGTTGGTTGCGCACGAATAAAGTGAAAATTGTTCACGCGGGTATAAATCGACCACTGTGCGGTCAACATGCAGCAGCGCGGTGCAGGCTATATTGCTTGCGGGCCGGCCTGGATGCCGCGCCCGTAACTACTATAAATCTGGAGATAATCATGACCCGCAATCTGAAACCGATGGCCCTGGCGGTCGCCGGCGGCCTGGCCGCGCTCACCCTTGCCGCCTGCGGCAACAACGATACCGTCGCCCAGGAGTACACACAGCCGGTATTTGGCACCACGTCCTACACTATCGTGCAAGACGGCGCCTATCGCTTCAAGGACATGAACCGCAACGGCAAGCTCGACGTCTACGAAGACTGGCGCCAGTCGCCCGAGGCACGCGCCGACGACCTGCTGTCGAAAATGACGCTCGATGAAAAGGCCGGCCTGATGATGCATGGCACGGCGCCCACGGTGTCCGACCCGTCCGGCATCGGCCTGGGCGGCGCGTATGACCTGACGGCCCTCCAAGGCCTGATCGTCAAGCAATATATCAATACCTTTATTACCCGCATGGCCGGCGACACGGCCAATATGGCCGCCCAGTACAACAAGGTGCAGGCGCTGAGCGAAACGACGCGCCTGGGCATTCCGGTCTCGATCAGTACCGATCCGCGCCACCACTTCCAGTACACGGTGGGCGCCAGCGCCAGCACCAATGGTTTTTCGCAGTGGCCCGAAACGCTGGGCCTGGCTGCCATCGGCGACGACGCGCTGGTGCGCCGTTTCGGCGACATTGCACGCCAGGAATACCTGGCTGTCGGTATCACGCAGGCGCTCTCGCCCCAGGCCGACCTGGCTACCGAGCCGCGCTGGTCGCGCATCAACGGCACTTTCGGCGAAGACGCCGACCTGGCCAAGCGGATGGTCCAGCAATATATCGAAGGCTTCCAGGACGGCAATACCGGCCTGCATGACGGCAGCGTGGTGGCGGTCGTCAAGCACTGGGTCGGCTACGGCGCCACGCGCGAGGGTTTCGATGGCCACAACTACTACGGTCGCTACATGACCTTTCCGAGCAATAACTTTGCCTACCACGTCAAGCCGTTCGAAGGCGCATTTGCCGCCAAGGCGGCGTCGGTAATGCCGACCTACGCACTTCCAGACAGCAATATCACGATCGACGGCATTACGCTGGAACAGACCGCGGCCGGCTTCAGCAAGACCTTGCTGACCGATCTGCTGCGCGGCAAATACGGTTTTGAAGGCGTGATTTTGTCGGACTGGGGCATTACCTCCGATTGCGACGCCTATTGCCGCAACGGCACGCCAGCGGGCGTGGCGCCGAGTTTTAACGGCTTTGGCACGCCGTGGGGTATGGAAGACGCCACCAAGGCGCAGCGCTACACCAAGGCCGTGCTGGCCGGCATGGATCAGTTTGGCGGCGTGACCGAAGCGCAATACCTGACCCAGGCCGTGGCGCGCGGCGACCTGACCGAAGCGCGCATCAACGCCTCGGCCAAGCGTATCCTGGTGCAGAAGTTCAAGCAGGGTCTGTTCGAGCATCCGTTTGTCGATACCGCCAAGGCGGCGGCGACCGTGGGCAAGGCCGAATTCATCGAAGCGGGCCTCGATGCGCAGCGCCGTTCGCTGGTGCTGCTGGAAAACAAGGACAAGGTGCTGCCGCTGGCCGCCACGGTCAAGAAGGTGTATCTGTACGGCATCGATGCCTCGGTGGCGGCCAAGTACGGCTATACGGTAGTGGCCACGCCGCAAGAGGCCGATGTGGCGCTGCTGCGCGTGTCGACCGCCTATGAAACCCTGCACCCGAACTATATCTTCGGCAGCATGCAGCATGAAGGCCGCCTCAATTACATCGACGGCGACGCCGATTATGAAGCGATCAAGAATGCGGCCCGCCTGGCGCCAAAAACCATCGTCACGGTCTATCTCGACCGTCCGGCCATCCTGGGCAATGTGCAGGACAAGGCCAGCGCGGTGATCGGCAACTTTGGCGTCAGCGACAGCGCATTGTTCGACGTGCTGACCGGCAAGGCCAAACCGCAGGGCAAGCTGCCGTTCGAGCTGCCGTCGTCGATGGCCGAAGTGCAGGTGCAGAAGTCGGACGTGCCTTACGACACAGCCCGTCCGCTGTACAAGTTTGGTTACGGCCTGTCTTACTGATCGGAGCCAAGCTTCAGTTGTGCGGCACCCACCACGTAAATATCGTATAAATGTGGCAAGTTGATCAAGGAGACTTGCCATGTTCGAACTCGATGTGCCGTGGTGGGAGCTGATGGCACGCGCAGCGCTGGTTTATCTGGCGCTGCTGCTGTTGATGCGCATGACCGGCAAGCGCACGGTGGGGCAGTTTACGCCGTTCGACTTGCTGGTGGTGATGCTGCTCAGCGAAGCGGTCTCGAACTCGCTGTCGGGCGGCGACGATTCGATTCCCGGCGGCCTGTTGCTGGCCATGACCTTGCTGGGTTTAAATATGCTGATCGCGTGGCTCACCTCGCGCAGCCGCAAGATCGCCGAACTGATCGACGGCACGCCGGTGCTGCTTGGCCGCGACGGCGTGATCTTCGACAAGGTGGTGCGCCAGTGCCGCGTGGCCGCCGGCGACGTCGAGCAGGCGTTGCGCGAAGCCGACTGCCCGCTCAAGGACATGAAGTGCGCGTTCTTGGAAGCCGATGGCAAGATTACCATCCTGCAAAAATAGCCCATCAAACGCGGTCATGTCACCATTTAAAATTGGTTGGATTAGCCGCGTAGGTCGGATTAGCCGCGCAGCGGCGTAATCCGACGACACCGACGACAGCGACAACATAGTATCAACGCAAGAGCTCGTGTCGCATTGGCGGAACTGACCCCGAGTTTGCGCGGTCAGATGCTGGTGCGCCGCTTGAGATAGCGTGGCATTACCCACCACATCACGATAATCAGTACGGCCATGATGGTGCAGGCCACGATGCCGGCAAGATGGCCGAACACTTCCGAGATCACCAGGTTGGTGCCCAGCACGAAAGCGAAGGCCAGCGTCAGCGCGCCGGCCATCATGATGCGGTCGGCCACGCGCTTGAAACGCTCGCGGTCCTTGAGCGGGCGCATGATGCGGTGCTGGATGGCGGGCGCGCTCAACAGCACCAGGCTGGTCATGGACAGGAAAAAAGTCGCCAGGAACACCACTTTTTCTGCCTGCACAATTTTCGCGAAGCCGCCGTTGAACGGCAGGATGATCAGGAACGCCGTCAGCATCTGGGCGCCGGGCAGCAGGATGCGCAGTTCGCTCAGCAGGTCCGACAGGTCGCCGTCGCCGCTGTCCTCGTCGCTGTCGTGATCGAAATTGTCTTGCATGGTATGTCCCTTGCCAAAATTTCAGTCTAGCCGCTGATTGCCGGCGCGACTGTTGCCAGGCACACCTAAAACCATGCCGCGATGCGCTGCGGCGTGCTCAGCGCATAGTCGTGCAGGCGCGCCAGAGGATTGGACACCATCTCGGTTTTGCTGTGCGTGGCGCTGTGGCCGCAGTGACCGCAGTAATGGCGCTGGTGCGGCTCCTGCGCAAATTCGGCCAGGTCCAGGTGTGGATGATGGCAGCGCGGGCAGTCGATGCAGCCTAGCGGTGCGCCGGCCTGGCGCGCTTCGAGATAGCCCTGTACGGCCGGCGGCGTCAGGTTGATCTGCACGATATCGGCGTGGAACAGGCCGGGCAGGGCGCGGCAGTCGATGGCCAGCGCCATGGCCTTGCGGACCAGCAAGGCTCCACCATCGTCGGCCCTGGCGTGCAAGGTCAGCAGTCCTTCGTCGCCCTGCGCCAGTACAGCGCCGTGGTGGCTGGACGGATCGTAGACTTCAGGATACAGCACATAGCCCATCGGGCTGGCGTGCTGCCGGCAGCGCGTGAGGCCGCTGAAACTCTGGTCGGCCAGATCGGCCTGGGTGCCCCAGTACATTTGATGGGTACGGCACCACTGGCGCGGCGCGCCGTTGCGATACTTGCCTGCAGGAACCAGCTCGCACACGACGATGGCGTCGAGGCCGGCGCCGGCGTTGAAGTGCCCGGTGATTTGTTGGGAGGTGACGGCAATATGGCCCACCGTGGCGTGCAGCGGCCAGCAGATGCCGGGCAGGGTCAAAGGTAATTTCATCGTGTGTTTTTCTCCTGAGGAAACCAGCCGTCCCAGGTTTCCCTGATGCTGGCCTTGAGCAGTGCCTTGAAATAGGCGGACGCCCGCTTGGCCGACATGCGCGGCACGTACCAGGTATACCTGCGCTCGCGTAAAAAATCGCCTACAGTAGTGGTCATGGCTTTCCTATCGCTCGATGGGGTTCAGGCAAGCTTAAAGATTTTTTAATGCGCGCGGCGCACAATCACAGCGTTTTTTTATCGTTAAAGGAGTCAATATGGGATTATTCGATCAACTGGCAGGACAGGCCATCAACGCCCTGGGCGGCCAGTCCGGCGCAGCCGGCAATACGGATGGCCACCCGGCGCTGCTGTCGGCGGTCATGGATCTGATCAACCAGCACGGCGGCGTGGCCGGTCTGCTGCAGAAGTTCCAGGATAGCGGACTGGCGCCGCAAGTGGCCAGCTGGATCGGCGCCGGCGCCAATGCCGTGCTGTCGAGCGAGCAGGTCAAAAGCGTGCTGGGCGCCGATGTGGTCGCGCAGATTGCCCAGAAAGCCGGCCTGGCGCCGGATGCCGCCTCAAGCGGCCTGGCCCTGCTGCTGCCGCAACTGATCGACCACTTGACGCCGCATGGCCAACTGCCGGAAGGCAATGATCTGGTCAGCCAGGGCTTGAACATACTCAAGGGCAAACTGTTCGGCTGAACTGCGGGCCGACTCAGGCGGCCGCCATCATCGCCAGGCGCGCGGTGGCGCCTTCAACCAGGCTGGACCGGTAACGCCGGCCTTCGGCGGCGCCGCCGCAGCGCGCCATCAGGCGGTCGAGCATCAGCACGGCGTCGCTGGCCATCTGCTGTATCGGCTGGCGCAGCGTGGTGATGTTATAGCTGAGCCAGCCGGACGCCTCCATCGCATCGAAGCCGGCCACCGACATCTGCTGCGGCACGGCGATGCCCAGTTGCTGGCGCGCCGTGTCGAGGCAGCCGATGGCCATGATGTCATTGCCGCAGATAACGGCGTCCGGCACGCGGCCCAGGCGGTCGATTACCTTGCGCAAGCCCAGTCCGCCGCTGGCATAGTCGTAATTGCCGCCGACCACGATGGGCGCCGGCAAGCCCAGTTCAAACAGCCGGTCCAGCATGCCGGCCTTGCGCTCCTGCGCCACGGCCGAATCGCCAGGACCATCGATAATGGCGAACTGGCGATGACCGGCTTCGGCCAGGCGCGACACCAGCAGGCGCGCCGCCTCGGCCTGGTCGCACAGCACGGCCGGCACGGCCTGTTCGCGCGAGCGGCGGTTAAACAGCACCAGCGGCACCTCGCGGCGCGCAAATTCGGCAATCTGCTGGTCCGACAGGCAGGCCGCCACGATGGCGCCATCCACCTGGTATTGCCAGACATCGCACAGCACCTTGCCGATATCGGTCTCGCGCTCGAGCGTAAAGAGCAGCAGGCGCTTGCCCAGGCGCGCAATCTGCTCGCTCAGTTCGGACAGGACCTGCGGATAATACAGATTGGCCAGGTTGGACACGATCACCGCCACCAGGTTGGAGCGGCGCGTAATGAGGCTGCGCGCGGCGGCATTGGGAATATAGTCGAGCGCGGCGGCTGCCTGCATGACCTTGGCCTGGGTGGCGGGCGACACGCTGGCACCCGGCTTGAAGCAGCGCGACACGGCCGACTGCGACACGCCCGCCGCCAGCGCCACATCATAGGACGTTACCCGGCGCGTGGCGCCGCCTGCCCCGGTATTGTTCAGTTTTTTTCGCATAGTTATGGTTGCCAAGCGCCTGTCTCAAGGTCTTGCTGCGGGCCCGGGCGTGCATGGCGACCGGAGCTAAGCGACGAGGATAGCGCAAACTATTGCCGTGTTGCAAGAGTGTTCTATTGCAAAGCAGACATTTTCGGACGGCCAAGCCCAGCATGCCACGTCAGTCGGCGGTACTGCATGGCCCCAAGCCGTACGGGCTGGTCTGGCCCGGCGGCGCGACGCGCCGGTTGCCAAAATCGAGCGCCAGCGTGGGCAGGCCGACCTCGGTGCTGGCCACCGCTTCGCTGCCGGCCACCGCGCCGCGCACCGTCAGCAGCAGCTGCACCCAGGAGCCGTAATTGCGCGGATAGCTGAGCGTGACCGTCGCCAGGCCCAACGCATCGGTGCGGCCCTCGCTGCTGACGGTCAGCGGGATGCCCGGGTCGAGCACGCCATTGCCGTTGACGTCGAAGGCGGCGTCGTACAGGCTGTTGCGCAGCACGTCTTCATTGGCGCAGCTGTAGCGCGGCTGCGCCAGGCGCCATACGCCCGTGTCGGGAAAGTCGGCCTTGTCCGCTTCCCACACATAATAGCCCTTGTCATAGCGGCTGGGCCAGGCGGCAGCCGTCAGCGCCACGCCGGGCACGGCATTGCCGGCGCTGTCGGCCACGAACACGGCAAAATCCTGTTGCAGCACGCTGGTCGAATAGGCGCGTACGCTGTTGCCGCTGCCAAATTTGATCGACAGCGCCTTTTTTGCCACCGTCAGGTGTACCTGCGCGCGCGCCTGGGGTGGGCATTGCTGAGCGCGGCGCCACCGTCCCTGACGGACAGCGCATTGCCGGCGCCAGAGCTCGCCAATGTCACGGCGGCGCCGGCGACCGGCCTGCCGGCAGAGTCGCGCACCGTCAGCGTCAGGTCGGCCTGCTGGCCCAGCGTCAGCAGGGTCGGCCCGGCCAGCTCCACGCTGCTGCCTGTCACGGCCACCGTGCCAGCGCCGCTGTGGCTGCCCACGGTCGCCGTGACCTTGATATTGCGATTGCTGCGCTCGCCCCCGGTGCCCAGCGTCGCGTGCGCCTGACCGTTCCTGTCGGTCAGCAGTTCCACGCCCGACAACAGGCCAGAATCGGCGCCAAAGGCGATCGCCGCACCCGCCAAGGCCTGGTTGGCTTTGTCCCTGACCAGCGCGGTGACGCCCACTTCGCTGCCGGCCAGGCCTGCCGAGGCCAGTTCGGTCGATGAGAACAGCAGTTGCACGCCGGCGGCCAGGCTGGCGGGATCGGTTGGCGTCACCGGCGGTGTGGTCGGCGGTGTTACCGGCGGCGTAACGGGATCGGGCAGGGTGCCGCCGCAGCCGGCTGTCGCTTGCAGGCTGCAGCCTTGGGCAGGCTGGGCATCGGTCGCGCCGCCGCCGCAGGCTGACAGCAAGGCACAGCATAGCAGCAGTGCTGCGCTTGCCACCGGCGGGCGAGACCAGGAAGGTGACAAGGATAAAGACTGGAACACGGCGCTCTCCGGCAGGGGTGGTTGCCTAAGAGTATCTTTTGCGCGTTTGCATCATTTGATGCACAGCAAGCTTGATGGCCGTGTGTGGCGGCGTTGCCCCGGCCAGCGGTTTTGCTGGTCAAGGTCGGCCCGGTCTGCTAACATAACGCCCCTTTATTCAGGGAAGGGTCGACATGATTCACGCTTGCGGTGTCGATTTCGGCACGTCAAATTCCACGGTGGGCTGGGTACGTCCGGGTCAGAGCACCATGCTGAGCCTGGAAGATGGCAAAACGACCCTGCCGTCGGTGGTGTTCTTCAATGCCGAAGACGAAGAGGTCAGCTATGGCCGTGCCGCGCTGGCCGATTATCTGGCCGGCTATGAAGGGCGCCTGATGCGCTCGCTTAAAAGCCTGCTCGGCACCAGCCTGATCGACGGCCAGACCGAAGTGGGGGGCCGCGCCGTGCCGTTTCGCATGCTGTTGTCGCAATTTATCGGCGAGGTCAAGCGCCGGGCCGAGCAGTCCGCCGGCCGCGAATTGACTTCGGCCGTGTTTGGCCGTCCCGTTTTCTTTATCGATGACAATGCCCAGGCCGATCAATTAGCGCAAGATACGCTGGCCGAGATCGCCCGTTCGGTCGGCTTCAAGGAGATCGCCTTCCAGTTCGAGCCGATTGCCGCTGCCTTTGACTATGAATCGCAGATTGCGCGCGAAGAGCTGGTGCTGATTGCCGATATCGGCGGCGGCACCTCGGACTTTTCGCTGGTGCGCCTGTCGCCCGAGCGCGCGAAAAAAGCCGAGCGCCGCGACGATATCCTGGCTACCGGCGGCGTGCATATCGGCGGCACCGATTTCGATAAATACCTGAGCCTGGCATCGGTCATGCCGCTGCTCGGCTATGGCAGCCGCCTCAATAACAATAGCGAAGTGCCGTCGAGCTATTATTTCAACCTGGCCACCTGGCATACCATCAACCTCGCTTACACCAAGAAAATCTGGGTGCAACTGGCCGATGTGTGCCGCGATGCGCGCGAGCAGGACAAGGTCAGGCGCCTGCAGCACCTGATCGAGGAGCGCTCCGGCCACTGGCTGGCGATGAAGGTCGAGGAAGGCAAGATTGCGCTGTCCGGCGCCGAACAGGTGGAGCTGGAACTGGAGCGTCTGGCGCCCGCCCAAAGCCTGCTGCTCAGGCGCGGCCAGTTCGACGAGGCCATCGGCCACCTGTGCGGCTCGGTTGAAGACACCGTGCAACGCCTGCTGCGTGACGCCGGGGTGGCGCCGGAGGCGGTCGATACGGTATTCTTTACCGGCGGCTCGAGCGGCGTGCGCCTGTTGCGCGAGAAGATCGCCGCCGTGGTGCCGTCGGCGCGCAAGGTCGAAGGCGACCTGTTCGGCAGTATCGGCGCCGGCCTGGCGTTGGACGCCGTGCGCAAATTTGGCTGAGCGTCCCATTCCTTTATCTGAAAGCGTCCATGAGCGTATTTGACAAACCGATCGTGATGATCGACTTCGAGACCACCGGTTTGTCCCCCGACATGGGCGACCGGATTACCGAAGTGGCGGCGCTGCGCATTGAGGACGGGCGTATTACCGACCGCTTCGTTACGCTGGTCAACTGCCGGGCGCGCATTCCTTCCTTTATTACCGGCCTGACCGGCATTACCCAGGCCATGGTCGACCGTGCACCACCGGTGGCCGAGGTGGTGCCGCAATTGCTGGACTTTATCGGCAGCGACACGCTGTCGGCCCATAACGCCAGCTTTGACGAGAAATTCCTGCGCGCCGAGAGCGCGCGATTGCAGCTGGCGCCGGCGCACCAGGCGCTGGTGTGTTCGCTCAAACTGTCGCGCCGCGTGTTTCCTGGTCTGTCCAGCTACAAGCTGGGATTGCTGTCGGGCCAGCTTGGCATCGCTTTCAAAAGCGCCGCCCACCGGGCCGAGTCCGACGCCGAGGTGGCGGCCCAGGTGCTGATCCATATCGGCCGCCATCTGCGCAGCACCTACGGTCTCGGCGGCGTCGACGCCGCGCTGCTGGTGGCGCTCAACAAGCTGGCGGCGGCCAAGGTGCCGCAATACCTGCAGAAGCAGGCCGGCCGCAGCTGACGCGCCCGGCAAAGGCATGGCATTTTGCTATTGCCTTTGAGTTCGCGCAAGCCCGCACAGGGCATCGAACTTACAATGCAAGTCCAACGATGTCGCCATGGACGGGAGGCGCAGATGGATCACCGCGATGCTGCCAGCGACAGCCATCAGGTCTGGCTGTGGTTTCGCGCCGCTGCCGAGCAAGGCAACGCCTACGCGCAATTTAATCTCGGACTGCTGTATAAAAAAGGCGAGGGCGTGCAGCAGGACGATGCACGCGCCTTTGCCTGGTTGCGCCTGGCCGCCCTGCAAGGGCTGGCTTTTGCGCAGAATCATCTGGGCGCCATGTATTACCACGGCCGTGGCGCAGCGCAGAGCGACGATGACGCCGTGCTGTGGTTTCGCCGCGCCGCCGTCCAGGGCGAGGCCTCGGCGCAGCAGAACCTGGGCCAGATGTATCGCAAGGGCCGCGGCGTGCCGCAAGACGATGAACTGGCGCTGGCCTGGTTTTACCGCGCCGCCGGGCAGGGCGTGGCCAGCGCACAGTCGCAGCTGGGCGTGGCGTATGCGCAAGGGCTGGGCACCCAGCGCAACGATGCACTGGCGCTGGCCTGGTTTCGCAAGGCCGCGCTGCAGGGCGAGGCGCTGGCGCAGCTGAACCTGGGCCTGGCATACCAGCGCGGCCAGGGCGTGGCGCAGAGCGACAGTCAGGCGCTGGCCTGGTTTCGCCAGGCTGCCGCGCAGGGTGTGCCAGCGGCGCAGCGTCTGCTTGGCGTCGCTTATGCACAGGGTCGTGGCGTGGCGGCCGACCAGCTGCGCGCCGCTGCCTGGCTGCAGCGCGCAGCCCGGCAGGACGACGCCGAAGCGCAGTGCAGGCTGGCACTGATGCTGGCGCCCACAGGGCTGCCATGTGCACAGTCGCTGACCAGCCTATGGTGTCGCGCGCGCTTTCCTCTGGCGCCGGACAGAACCTGAAGGTCGCCGTGGCGTTTGCCAGGTGCAAGGCGCTGCGATAATCGGCTCGCCAGTTGGCGCAGCAACCGCTGCCTGCTCCGTAGCGCGTTAGGCCAGTTCCGGACGCGGCTTGGCGCCTTGGCGGCGGTCGATAAACAGGCTGTTGCCGTGGATTTTCTTGGCCTGCCTCTTCGCTTCGGCGGCCTGGGTGGCGATCTGGTGATGCGTATAGTACTGGTGCGCCTCCACCTTGATCAGGCCCAATGACAGGCTGATCAGCGAATAAAATACTTTCTTGCCCTGCCGGTCTTCGCTGATATAGCCGCCGCGCTCGCAGTCGTCGGCGCTGTAGAAGGCCAGGATGGCGCTGGCAAAGTCGTCCAGCATGGCCTGGCAGCGCGCTTCCCAGTCTTCGCTCTGGAACAGGATCATGAAGTCGTCGCCGCCGATATGGCCGATAAAGTCGCGGTTCGGGTCGCAATGCCGGCTCAGCAGCTCACCGGTCAGCTGGATCACATCGTCGCCCTTGCGGTAGCCGTACACATCGTTGAACGGCTTGAAATGGTCAAGGTCGCAATAGCAGACCCAGAAGCGGCTGCCGCTATGGAGCAGGCGGTCGATATGCTCGTTGATCGGTACATTGCCCGGCAATTGCGTGAGCGGATTGGCGTAGCGCGCCGCGTTGATCTGCATCTGCGTGATTTCGCGCATCAGATCGTGGCCGCGTCCCATGCCCAGGTAGCGGCCGTTTTCCGTAATGATAAAGCCGTTGAACAGGTGGTGCGCGTCCGACTGCACCATGGTGTAGCTCAGTTCCTGCAAGCTGGTGTCATGGTCGGCGATCAGCGGCTGGGCGTCCATGAACTGGCTGCAGGATTTTTTGCCGTACAGTTCGCGCTGGTAAGGGCGGGCAAAGTGGTCGATCATCTCGAAGCGGTTGATCAGGCCCAGCGGCACGCCCTGGTCGACTACCGGGATCACCATCAGCTTGGGCTCGCGCGCAAACAGCTCGTAGACTTCGTTATTGTTCTTCGACGACGAGACGGTGGCTACATGCTGCAGCAGCTTGCGGATGCTGGCGCCGTTTTTTTCCAGGCTGCTGCGCTGCGGATAGACGGCCACGCCATTGCGCCCCAGCGCCTGCACCACCTCGGCTGGCAGCGCGCGCGCCGGCGCCGCATGCGGGCGGCCCAGGTGGTAGCCCTGGCCGAACGCCACGCCAAGATCGCGCAGTACCAGCAGTTCGGTCTGCGTCTCGATACCTTCGGCAATCACCAGCGTGCCCGATTTTTCCGCAATTTCCTGGATCGAGCGCACGAACTGCAGCTTGACCGGGTCATTGTTGATGCCCTGGATAAAGTGCATATCGATCTTGACATACTGCGGACGCAGTTCAGACCACAGGCGCAGGCTGGAAAAGCCTTCGCCCAGGTCGTCGATGGCGATCTGGAAACCCATGTTGCGGTAATGCCTGACCGCTTCGCGCATCAGCTCGTAATCGTAGGTGGGCTGGTTTTCCGTCAGCTCGATAATCACGCGCTCCGGGTTGATGCCGATCTGCTCGATGTATTCCAGCGTGCCGCCATGGCGCGCATTGCGCAACAGCAGGCATTCCGGACTGACATTAAGGAACAGCTTGCCCGGGAGGTCCAGTTCGGCAAAGCGCTCCAGCACCACCTGTCGGCACAGATGTTCCACTTCCTGCGTCAGCCCGCCGGCGCGCGCCACCTTGAACAGATTCATCGGCGCATGCAGCGCACTGTCGGACGGCCCGCGTATCAGCCCTTCATAGCCGATGATGTCGCCGCTGTGCATCTGGATAATCGGCTGGAACAGCGCCGACAGCTTGCGCCCGGCCACGATATCGAGCAGTTCGGCAGTCGCTTCCGCCGCCATGGACGAGGTCTTCAGGTAAGCCACATTGGCTGGCAGGGCAAGGTCCGACATGGGCGCGGGCGTAGGCATGACGGCGGAAAGAGCAAGGTTAGGCATGAGGGAACGGTGGGCGGCAGTCGGCATGGCAGTGTTTTAGGCCATGGTCTATTGCCCATCATAAATATCATTTATGACGGCTTGATGAAATCTGTAAGCGATTAGCAATATTTATTGACTGACTGTCACAGTTGCATCGCCATCATTTGCATGATGGTTTGCGTTTGGCGCCAAATAAAAGCCGGCATATTGCCCGGATAACTGTGCATTAAAAGTAGTAATCCACGTTATGATTTACTTTGGCGAAAGTCAACATGGGCAGCGCCGGCGCAAGACCAGCTTGCCATTCGAGAATCCCCACAATGAGACGAACAACCCATGCAATTACGTAGTGCAACCCTCATCCTCAGTTTGCTGGCCGCTTTTGGCGGCAACGCCATGGCCCAATCCGCTGCTGTACCTGTACCTGCGGCAGCTTGCCCGGCCGGCGATGCAGCTCCGGTAGTCTATCCGCTCAGCAAAAAAGTCGATCAGCAGGACAGCTATTTCGGCACCACCATTGCCGATCCTTACCGCTGGCTGGAAGACGCCAACAGCGCCGAGACGCATGATTGGGTGGTCGCGCAAAACAAGCTGACGCAATCGTACCTGGGCACCATCCCCGAGCGCGAAGCGATCAAGCAACGCCTGACCAAGCTGTGGAACTACGAGCGTTTCAGCACGCCAACGAAAGAAGGCGGCCGCTACTTCTTTACCCGCAACGACGGCCTGCAAAACCAGGCTGTGCTCTACACGGTCAAAAAGCTGACCGACGAGCCGCGCCTGCTGCTCGACCCGAATACATTGTCCGCTGACGGCACGGTGGCGCTGGCTGGCACCTCGATCAGCCACAACGGCAAGTTCCTTGCCTACGCCACCGCTGCTTCCGGTTCCGACTGGAACGAGTGGAAAGTGCGCGATATCGACACCGGCAAGGACCTCGCCGACGAAATCAAGTGGGCCAAGTTCTCGGGTGCTTCCTGGACCAAGGATAACGCCGGCTTCTTCTACAGCCGCTACGACGCGCCGAAGGAAGAGACCAAACTGGCCGATATCAATTACTTCCAGAAACTGTATTTCCACAAGCTGGGCACGCCGCAAAGCGCCGATGTGCTGGTGTTTGACCGCCCCGACCAGAAAGAATGGGCATTTGGCGGCAGCCGCGTCAGCGATGACGGCAACTACCTGATCATTACCGCCACGCAAGGCACCGAGCGCAAGAACCGCATCTTCTACAAGGACCTGCGCCAGAAGAACGCCAAGGTGGTCGGCCTGCTGGAAGAGTTCGACGCTTCCTACTCGTTTATCGACAATGTCGGCCCGGTGTTCTACTTCGCCACCGACAATAATGCACCGAAGTCGCGCGTAATCGCCATCGACATCCGCAAGCCACTGCCGGCCGACTGGAAAGAAATCGTGCCGCAAAGCGAAGAGACGCTGGTGTCGGCCAATATCCTCAATAGCCAGCTGGTGCTGAACTACCTGAAAGATGCGCAGACCCAGATCAAGATCACCAGCCTGGACGGCAAACTGGTGCGCCAGGTTGACCTGCCAGGCATCGGCTCGGCCGGTGGCTTTGCTGGCAAGAAGAGCGATAGCGAAACGTTCTATTCTTTCACCAGCTTTACCACGCCAGCGACCATCTATCGCTACGACATGAAGACCGGCAAGAGCACCGTGTACCGCCAGCCCAAGGTCGACTTCGATCCGTCCGCGTTTGATGTGCGCCAGCAGTTCTTCACCAGCCGCGACGGCACCCGCGTGCCGATGTTCATCGTCTCCAAAAAAGGCATGAAGCTGGACGGCTCGAACCCGACCTATCTGTACGGCTACGGCGGCTTCAATATTTCGTTGACCCCAAGCTTCTCGGTGGCCAACCTGGCCTGGGTGGAAATGGGTGGCGTGTATGTCATGGCCAACCTGCGCGGCGGCGGCGAATACGGCGAAGCCTGGCACCAGGCCGGCACCAAGCTCAACAAGCAAAACGTGTTTGACGACTTTATCGGCGCAGCGCAATGGCTGGTCTACAACAAGGTCACCTCGCCAGCAAAACTGTCGATCGGCGGCGGCAGCAACGGCGGCCTGCTGGTCGGAGCAGCGATGACCCAGCGTCCCGACCTGTTTGCCGCTGCCATCCCGCAAGTCGGCGTGCTCGATATGCTGCGCTTCCACAAATTCACCGTGGGCTGGGGCTGGGTGCCCGACTACGGCTCGTCTGACGACGCCGAACAGTTCAAGGCACTGGTGAAATACTCGCCGCTGCACAACCTGAAAGCCGGCGGCTGCTACCCGGCCACCATGATCACCACCGCCGACCATGACGACCGCGTGGTGCCAGCCCACAGCTTCAAGTTCGCCGCCGCAGCTCAGGCCGCACAAGGCGGCGCAGCGCCAGTGTTGATCCGCATCGACAGCAAGGCCGGCCACGGCGCCGGCAAGCCGACGGCCAAGCAGATCGAAGAAGTGGCGGATCGCTGGGGCTTTTTGAGCCGCGCGCTCAAGATGACGCCGGCAGTGACTCAGACGGCTGAGCCTGCCAAGGTGGCGGCGCAGTAAGCTGCTGATTGTGGAGTGTGAAAAGCGCGGGTGCGGTTGGCCCGCGTTTTTTATGGGCTGTCACGACAAGACAATGTTACTGTTGCCTTGACCGAGCCCTAGAAGGTTCAGTAGCGGCATCACGCATAACTTGATGTGCACCACGCAGATAGACGCTCGCCCAGCGCAATCGACAAGTACTCTTTCCAGCTTTCGGGCTACTAAAGATAGAGGCGGTAAAATCACGCAAGCAGCGACGTACTTTGAAACAGTTTCACGAACAACTAAAGGGGTTGCGCTTTGAAGGTTCTTAGACAGAGTTGCTGCGTTCGCTAGGATATGGCGGGCGAGTCAAACTGACAGGGTCAGTTCAGCTAGCAAACGCACACCAAACCGTTAAAATGGGGTGGTGAAGTCAGCAACGTGCCACACCTTTCTCGCGGGGGGGGGGGCAGGCGAAATTGGTTCTCCCCGCACCTGAGCAGTGCTTCGGCAGGGAATCCAATGGCGCAGCAAAGAGTGACACAAGCCGCTATACAGACAAGCAGGTAGGGCTTACAAATTGGAACCCACCTCCTGGCGTGTATATGCAAAATGCGAGGCCTATAGCTTCATATCCCCGATCCTCTCTCCCGGTGCTCTGATTGAGTACTTACTCACGGTAAGCAGCAATTCAACTTGTCCTATCGCATAAAGCTTCTTACTTGACAGAATTCATTGTGTTCTATTGCGAAAGCAGGTTCCAGAGCCAGTGTATCATTTTTAGTATCCTGGGTTCAACTGTTTTCTGACTAATAATTTTTCTAAGTTCAAGTTATCCGACCAGTTAACAAAATGAAGATGAGCGGTAAAGAAGTTGATCAACTGTCCTCTTTCTTGGTCTGAGGTAATTCTATTGAGGGCGTGTTTTGAGAAGTCGTTTAATATTTCCCCTTTTTCATCTCGATTGATAAATGGACATGAGAGCATATCTACCAATAACAACGTTAATTCACTATTAAAGCCAATTCTATTGTCGCTGTCCTTGAAAACCCTTTTTAGTTCAGTCAAAACTTCAATGCTAAGCTCGGCGTATAGTGGTTTTGCGCGAATCACATAAAACAGTGCGATAAAATCAAAATAATGGAATGAAGAATATTTAATTTTATTAGAGATATCAAAATATTTTCGGATGTCATCTTCCGATAAGTTGTCATCGGGACAAATAGCTCTTAGTGCTATGAGCAGGTTATGAACCTCAATGCCACCTAATTCTCCTGAGGGACGAGAGTCCAATACCGTAATTGCGGAGTTTTTTAATTGCCTCTGCAAAGATTCTTTTAGTCTTGGATCTAGGTTTCCAAATTTATCTATTGTTAACATAAATTGCGAAACCAAATATGTTGTCCGTACTCTGAAGTCCATTGAATACAAAAAAAATACTATTTCTATAGTACTTGTTAATAAACTCTGAAGGTTCTGCCACGGGATAGGCGCATCTGGAAATTTTCTAATTTTTTTTTCAAGGCGATAGCATGATTTTATTATCGCAGACAAAGCATATCCACTAATTATATTGAAGCTTTGGGAGCTTCTTTTTAGAGCTATCTTTATGTCCCTAATTACGTGAGTGGCTTGTCTAAATGGTGTGTTGATAACCTTTAAGTGTCCAGTAAATAGCGGCTCTGTTTTGGAGTTTTCGTCGGAATCTGGTGGAGTAATTGCCCGACGAACCTCGGCAAGCCAATGTAAAACGCTCTCATCTAAAACTTTCTGAACATCACTTTTTGCAATGGTCTGACCAGTTGCGAAAGGGACCGACATCTCTACGGTCTTCGATTCATTTAGATATAATTTATAATCTTGTAGTTGATGCTCTACAATATGGTAGATGGAATTTTCAATATCTTTATTTCGGGTGAAAAGAAAATAATCATCCAGATATCTACGAATTGCATACTCGGAATCCAATATTCCAGCTTCATTGATTGCTGTGAAAATATTAGAATCGATCTGCTGAAGAATTATTTCCGCGAAAATTCGTGACGCTTCAGGACCAACAACGATACCGTTTGTTTCTTGATAGTTAGCGGCCATCATTAAACTATCAAAGGTTGAATCAAAACTTGTGCCTTGATGTTCTTTGGCAAATAGTTTGCCTTTAACTGCCCAGGAAATAGTATGTGTATAAATGCTGGCGAAGCAACGCTTAACATCGAAGCGTTTTAGATTGCAAAATTGACGCTCCAGATTTAGAAATTCACCTGAATCAATGAATTTATATAATTGGTTAAACTTAGAGTAATAAAAGTAAGAGCTTGCATATTTGCCTTCATAGCCCTCTATTTCAGGGTTTTCCTCGACCTCATTCTCATTTAGTTCTGCGCCCTCATCGTATTCGTGTGTGTAAAAATAGGACGCCACCCGAACCGGATAGCGCAAACTAAATCGGCTTTTCCGACACAGTGAAAGGATCAAATCACTGTAGGAAGTGTAGAAATTAGTAAAAGATAATTGATGCGCAGGATGAATAATGGACAACCGGCGCTCTTTATTTGCCCCTTGACGGATGTTATAGTCGTAAGGGATAGTTGATTTTAAGCTATTTTTAGAAAAAATTGTCTTTACAAAAGCTGGTATGGTAGAAGAATTTTTTTCTGATAAAATGGCAAAATGATAAAGCTTTTTGTTTGAAAATATTATTGGTGTTTCATAAGGCAAAGTTTCGGTGAGTAAAACTCTATTCGCATCCTTTTGCCTAATTCTGATTTTCTCTTTCATTGCCAGCACTTTCTAATGTTTTTAAGGCTATGCGAGCTCACTGACTTTGATCGTTTACTTTTGAAGCCGGAAACAAACGATAATTTCGCGAGGTCATTTTTCTGTTGTGCGGACAGCATACTGGATTGTTTGACACCAAACTGTCCAGTGTTCGCATAAACTTGAGACCGTAAAAACTGATTCATCGCAATAAAAGGTGCCATATTTGTAATCAGTGGATAATTGTAATGAATTCCAGACATTAACTTCCCTCGTCGCCCTTGCGTCTTAATTCGACGGTTCTCAGTAAGAAATTTTATCCTGTCATGTAGAAGTGAAAAATTAGATAATTTGTGGTTATCAAGAAACGCTATAACCATACGCGCTTTAATTCTTCTTACCTTATTCTCCGACATACTCACGTCCACGATGATTTTCTTTTTAGTGTCCCTTAAAGGGATTTTGGGGATTGTTAATTTATAACCTAGATAATTTATCTCTATCTGGGGTGTGGAAGGGCAAACACATTTAACAGCGCACTGGCAAGGTGATCTGCCGCATTCACACGTTATGAGACAGTTGCAACCTACATAATAGCTTACACATTTATCAAAATTTATTTTCATTTTTCCGGGAAGGAAATCTGTGATTTCAGACAGGATAGATGGCCGACTCTTTGAGGAAAATATTATCATGTCATCCACGTACCTGGAGTAATAATAAACTCCATCCATTTCCGATATTTTCTTATCTAGGTCTTTCAGATATAGCTCTGAAAGAGTGGCACTTATAGACAAACCTCTTGGTAATCCATACTTTATATATTTGCCAAAATTTTTGAAAAGTATAGAAATCAAATTGTGAGTAGTTGATGAAATAAGGTTGTCATCAAGAAGTTTTTTAATAATAAAATCTCTATCTATGCTCTCATAGAATTTTGCAATATCAATTTTATATATGTGTTTGGGGCAATTTTCTTCTAGTAATATAGTGGCTTGTTGAATTATGGTATTTCTGTTGGCTTGTCTGGTGGAATATCTATTTCTTATTATTCCGTTAATTCTCCTTAAAACTAAATCGTCTCCAAGCAAAGTGGGTTGATATGCCAAGAATGATCCAACTTTAATGGGTTTTAGTTTTCCAAACTGGAATTTATTGGATGCAATTGTTTTTTCTAACCAACCCAGGTATGCCTCACGTAGATGTTTTTCTTTTAAAATACCCTGATTTCCGTCTTTTTGTCGAATCATTGAACGAAGACTTCGTTTGGAAAATTCTGTTGTCAGCATTTTTTGTAAAGGTTCACGCACTGATGATTGGTATTTTGGCTATCGCACTTTGCGGCAAAGGGCCATTCCGGTTTAGTTGTATTTTGCAACCTACTGCCCAATGTCAACTTAACGGATCAGTGTAACTCAAGATATCTAATAGATATGCATATCATTGAGAAATTGTTTTTGCAGTAGAGCAAACGCGCCCGATACGGTGCTGCTATGTGTGCTCCGTTAACGTGAAAGAAACGATGTTCGGGACGTGCGCCTGCCTGACCATCGTTGGTCAAGGCATACAACGATAGAAGCATGTCAGGCTGATTCAGGATGAATCCGAATTTCGTCAGTGCCTTGATCCATCGCGGTGCATTACGTTGCACCGCGAGCGCTTCGTAGTCGGTGGTACTGTCGCGGTAGTTTTCGCCACGTTGCAGAGTGTAGAACACGGAGCGCTTGTGGCCGCGCGGCATCAGCAACGCCTGGACTTATCTTGCTGGTTGCTGGTGTTGCTCTGCGCGCCCGACCGGAAACACCCGTTCGCCCAGAAAGTCGACAAAAGCCCGGATCTTCGGTGACGCCTGTCGTCCCGACGGCCACAGCACATGAAATGTGCCGGTACGCTGTACATATTCGCCCAGCACCGGGAACAAGTGGCCATCGGCAATCGCGTCGCGTATGGCGAAATCGGGCAGGCAGGCGATACCCAGGCCTTGCAGGGCGAAGCAGACGCGCGTTTCGATGTTATTGCAGATCATCGAGGTTGGCAGCTGCCACTCCGCTTCGCCAGGTACGGCCTGCAACGGCCAGGTTTCCAGCTTGCCGGTGTGAGGGTAGCGATAATGCAGGCAGCTGTGCTGTGCCAGGTCGGCCGGATGTTGCGGGAAGCCGTGCTGTGCCAGGTAGGCGGGGGAGGCGACCAGCATCATCTGGAACTGGCCCAGTTGCCGCGCGGACAGGCGCGAGTCGGTGGGCGTGCCGGTGCGTACGACGGCATCGAAACCTTCTTCGATCACATCGACCATGCGGTCGCTAAAGTCCAGGTCGAGTTCGATCTCGGGATACTGGCGCATGAATTCGCCCAGTACGGGCAGGACCAGGGAGCTGACCAGCGGCAGGCTGACGCGCAGGCGTCCGCGTGGCGCGGCAGTCGCTTGCGACAGCTCCAGTTCGGCCGCTTCGATTTCGGCCAGGATGCGCCGGCTGCGTTCGAGGAACTGCGTGCCCTCTGCCGTCAGCGTCATGCTGCGCGTGCTGCGGTGAAACAGCCGTACGCCCAGCCGCGCTTCCAGTCGCGCCATGCTCTTGCCCACGGCCGATGCGGATACGCCCAGCAGGCGCCCGGCCGCGACAAAACTGCGTGTTTCGGCCACCTGCACGAAGACGATAAACCCGTTCAGACTTTCCATATTCCTCTTGCGTTCCGATTGCGGACAGATATTTCCGCATACCGAGGAACTCTATCTTACTTTTTCTTTTATTGCGGAAATTTTATCGTGGCGCGGTGATCCACAACCAAGGAAATCCGTATGTCAACTTTTTCATTTCCCGTGCCACAACCGATGCAACTGATCGACCGCGTGATCGACCAGGCCCTGGCCGACCAGCGCCTGGTCGGCGCAGTGGTGCTGGTCGCCAGGGACGGCGAGCTGGTTTATCAGCGCGCTGCCGGCAGCGCCGACCGTGAGGCCGGCCGCATGATGCAGGCGGATGCGCTGTTCCGGCTGGCCTCGGTCAGCAAACCCATTGTCTCTGTTGCTGCACTGGTGCTGGTGGCGCAGGGGCGGCTTGCACTTGACGCCGGTATCGAGCGCTGGCTGCCTGACTTCCGGCCCTGCCTGCCCGATGGCGGCGTGGCATCGCTGACGGTGCGGCAGTTGCTAAGCCATACGGCGGGCCTCGGCTACCGCTTCTTCGAGGCCGACGAGAACGGTCCTTATGCGCGCGCTGGCGTGTCCGATGGCATGAACCAGTCGGCGTTCTCTCTGGCCGAGAACCTGCGCCGCCTGGCCAGCGTGCCGCTGCTGTACCCGCCGGGAAGCAACTGGGGCTATTCGCTGGCGACCGACGTGCTTGGCGCGGTCATTGAACAGGTCTGCGGCCAGCCGCTGGCTAAAGCGGTGCGCGAGCTGGTGACGGGCCCGCTGGGCATGGACGATACCGGCTTTGTCGCGCGCGATGCAAGCCGGCTGGCGGCAGCGTACGTCAACGACGCGCCATCGCCGCGGCGCATGCGTGAGCTCGATATCGTGCCCGCCTTCGAGGGCACCGTCGGCATCCGCTATGCACCGGCGCGCGCGCTGGACGAGACGGCGTTTGCGTCCGGTGGCGCCGGCATGGTCGGCAGCGCCGGCGATGTGCTGCGCCTGCTCGAGGTGTTGCGCCAGGGCGGTGCACCGTTGCTGCCCGCTGCCCTGGTGCAGGAAATGGGGCGCGACCAGACTGGCGGGCGCGAACTGCCCAATGCGCCGGGGTTTGGCTTTGGCCTCGGCTTTTCGGTGCTGCGTGACCCTGCGGCCGCCGCGTCGCCCGAGTCGCCGGGCACCTGGCGCTGGGGTGGTGCCTACGGCCACGCCTGGTTTGTCGATGGCGCGCGCGGCCTGTCCGTGGTGGCGTTGACCAATACCTTGTATGAGGGCATGTCCGGGCGCTTTGTTGCCGACGTGCGTGACGCCGTCTACGGGATCGACCGCCTGGAGCCACGCGCATGAGCGCCGGTGTTCGCGGCAGGCACGCCGCAAGCGCTGACCGGCTGCCGCTGGCTGCATTGCTGGCGCTGGCCCTGGCCGGTTTCGTCACGATCCTGACCGAAGCGCTGCCGGCCGGCCTGCTGCACCAGATCGGGCAGGGGCTGGCGGTGTCCGAGTCGCTTGCGGGGCAGCTGGTCACGGTGTATGCAACGGGCTCGCTGGTCGCGGCCATGCCGCTGATGGCAGCGACCCAGCGGGTGCGTCGCCGGAGCTTGCTGCTGGCCGCGATTGCCGGCTTTGCCATTGCCAATAGCGTGACCACGGTGTCGACCAGCTATGGCGTGACCCTGGTGGCGCGCTTCCTGGCGGGCATGTCGGCCGGGTTGTTGTGGGCGCTGCTGGCCGGCTGTGCCGCGCGCATGGTACCCGAGCATCAAAAGGGCAGGGCGATTGCGATTGCCATGGTCGGAACGCCGCTGGCGCTGTCGCTGGGCGTTCCGGCCGGCACTTTTCTGGGCAATCTGGTGGGATGGCGGCTGTGCTTTGGCATTATGAGCCTGCTGGCATTGCTGCTGCTGGCCTGGGTGCGCATCAAGGTGCCTGATTATCCGGGTCAGACCGGTGGCAAGTCACTGTCATTGAAGCGCGTATGGATCATGCGTGGCATCCGGCCGGTGCTGCTGGTGGTGCTGACTTTTGTGCTGGCGCATAATCTTCTCTATACCTATATCGCGCCGTTCCTGGCCGCTGCCGGCATGGCCGCGCGCACCGACCTGGTGCTGCTGGTGTTTGGCGTCGCGTCTCTGGTCGGCATCTGGGTGATCGGTGTGCTGGTTGATCGTCACCTGCGGGCCTTGACGCTGGCCAGCATCTGCCTGTTCGCACTGGCTGCGATCCTTCTCGGCGTATTGGGCGACGCGCCTGCGGCCGTCTATGCAGCGGTCGTGATCTGGGGCCTGGCCTTCGGCGGCGCCGCCACCCTGTTCCAGACGGCCCTGGCGCAAGCTGCGGGCGAGGCGGCCGATATGGCGCAGTCCATGCTGGTCACGGCCTGGAATATGGCCATTGCCGGTGGCGGCCTGCTTGGCGGCGTGTTGCTCGACCGGTTCGGCGCAGGTGCTTTTCCGCCTGCCTTGCTAGCGTTGCTGCTGGTTACGCTCGGCATCGTGTGTGCTGCCAGGCGGCAGCAGTGAAAACATCTGCGCGTCCACCGGCCGGTCGTGCAGATAAAGGCGATTCCTGGCGACGCCCTCGCGCAGGGCGCCGGCCTTGAGCGCGACATTCGCGCTGGCGCTGTTGCCGACTGCAACCACGATTTCTACGCGCTGCAGACCCAGCGCCTCGAACGCATGGCGCGACAGCGCCTGTACAGAGCGCAGGGCCACGCCCTGGCGCTGGCGCGACTGGCGCACCCAGTAGCCGAGATTGCACAGCTTGTGCTGCTGGCGGATTTCATTAAGGCCGGCGCCGCCGAGGAATTCGCCGCTGTCCTGGCAAAACGCACCGTATTCCAAAGCCCCGCCGCTGGCGGCCTGGGCGCGGCAGTGCGCAAACCACTCCAGTGCCTGGGTTTCCGTGTACGTGCTGGTACACCAAGGCATCCAGGGCGCGACCGAGGCGACCGACTCGCGTACGGCGGCGGCAAACGCTTCGGCATCGTTATCTTCGAAGGGCCGCCATAGCAGGCCGGCATGGTGCAGGGATGGTGTCGTCATGGCGGTCACTGTAGCAGCGGCTGCGCCATCAGGCAATCAGCCCGTCAGCCTGCCCACCCAGGCGCGCCAGCACGCCATCGCCAAATATCTGCTGGTAGGGCAGGTCCTTGCGCTGCGCATAGCCGATATAGCA
Organism: Janthinobacterium aquaticum; assembly: GCF_009208565.1. Classification (GTDB taxonomy): domain Bacteria; phylum Pseudomonadota; class Gammaproteobacteria; order Burkholderiales; family Burkholderiaceae_D; genus Janthinobacterium. The sequence goes on from NZ_WFLK01000016.1 coordinate 149,210, forward strand.
GTCGCATTTGAGGCGCGGACAAGGGCGCTCCTGCAGGATGTCGGCCAGATCGTCGGTGTACAGATTGCCGAGGCGCTCGGGCAGGAAATGGCAGCGCGCCAGTGTGCCGTCGCCATCGACCGACAGCGCCGTCTCGCCGGCCAGACAGCCCTTGCCGCGCGAAGGAACCGGTCGGCGATTGTGCGCAAACCACGGATCGATGGCGTCGAGCCAAGTCAGGTCCTGTTCGCTGTAGTAGCCGGGGCCGCGCCGGTCATAGGCATTGAGCCACAGGTAGACGTGTTTTGGGAGCGCGGCGCGCAGTTCGGCAATCGCCTCGAAATGCTCGCGCATGGCCACCACGCCGACCGAATAGCGTATGCCCATGGCGTCCAGCCGCGTGCAGCGCTCGATAAAGCGCGCCAGCGTGGTTTCGCCAGGATGGTAGGTACACCACAGGCCGATCTTTTCGCGTCCGGGCAAGCCGTCGAGCCATTTCAGGGGGCCGGACAGATTGGTCTGCAGCGCCACCTGGCGCACCTGCGGCAGGGCGGCCAATTGCGCCATGGCATGGCGGTAGTGGCGCCGTACCAGCGCTTCGCCCCATGGTGTAAACAGCACGCTGATGGGGCGCTGTGCTTCAGAGACCCACTGCACAAAGCGCGCCACTTCGCGCGCATCGTGTGCCAGCGCGGCGCGGCTGTCGCGTTTTTTTGCGAACGGGCAGTAGGCGCAGGCGTAATTGCAGCTGGCCAGCGTGCCGCGGTATAGCAGCGACAGGCTGCCGGCCTCGCCGAAGCCAGGAGGCGCTGTCAGCATGCCTGGCCGCTTTCTTCCATCAGGCGGCGCACCGTGGGCGAAATCAGCCACGGGCCGATGGTGTCGGCATAGGCATAGCCGCGCTGGTTCAGGCGCAGCAGCGGGCCATCTTCGGTGACCAGTTCGAGCGCATGCAGTTCGGCCAGTTGCGGCAGATCGGCTTCGCATTGCGTGCCGAAGCGTGCCGTATAGGCGTTGCGATCCAGACCCGGTTCGGTCAGCAGCGACTGAATTACAAAGCGGCGCCGCTGTTCGTCTTCGTTCAGCACATAGCCGTGTTCGGCCTGCGCAAAACGCGCCTCGTCCAGCGCCAGATACTGTTCGATAATCCCGATGGTCTCGACCCGCGCCACCGCATATTCGCTCGAATAATGCAGCTGCGAGGTGTACGAACGCGCGCCGGCGCCCAGGCCCACCATGCCGTCGTTCTGGCAGCAGTAGGATGGGCCGTTCTGCTCGGGCGCATGCGGTGCGCGGAACATGCGCATCGAGACCTGCTCGTAGCCCTGCGCCAGCAGATGTTCGCGTGCGGCTGCATACAGCGCCAGCCGGCTGTCGCCGTCGCGCGCCAGCATGATCGGGTCCAGGCTGGCCGCGCCCTGGCGGCGCGCCACTTTGCCCAGGCCCGTTTGCTCGCGCACATACAGCGGATACAGATAGATTTCTTCGGGCGCAAAGGCCAGCGCGCTGTCGATCGAGGCCAGCAGGCTGGCAACCGTCTGGCCGGCAATGCCGTAGATCAGGTCCAGGTTCAGGGTGGGAAAGCCGGCTTCGCGGATCAGGGCGATGGCCTGCTGCACCGTGCTGTTTTGCTGCGGCCGCGCCAGCGCGCGCATTTCATTGGCGGCAAAGCTCTGGATGCCCAGGCTGACGCGGTCGATGCCATGCGCGCGGCACACGGCCATGCGCTCGCGCGTGACCGTTTCGGGCGCCGCCTCGATGCCCGCTGGCGTTTGCTGCAGGTCGATGCCGAGTATATCGCGCGCGCCGCACAGCAGGGTGTCAAGCTGCTGCGCCGACAGGTAGGTGGGCGTGCCGCCGCCCAGCGCAAAACGGGCAAATTTCCGCTCGCCCAGCGCGCCATCGAGCGCGCGCATCTGCACCAGCACCTGCTGCACATAGCGCTCGACCATGTCGGCGCTGGGGCGGGCCATGGCAAACAGATTGCAAAAGCCGCAGCGCATTTCACAGAACGGAATATGGATATAGGCAAACAGGGCGGAGCGATCCTGCTGCGCCCACAGCGTCGCCAGCGGCGTAGCCTCGGCCAGCGTGCGGTAGGCCGCCTTGTGCGGGTAGGAATAGGAATAGGCCTGATAAGGCGTATGGCGCATGCGCTGCGCCAGCGCGCCTGGTTGTTCCGATGGGTTCATGCTGTGTGCTCCTGGGCCGTTGGCGGCGGAATAAAAAAATTCGCGTACGGCACCTGCCATACGCTGTCGTGGGCGACGCGGTGGCCCTGATAGCCATCGTCGCCATAGGCGCTGCCGTGGTCCGAGCAGACAATGGCAAAGGTGGGCGCGCGTCTGGCGCAGGCCTCGAACAGCGGCGCCAGCGCGCCATCGACATAGCGCAGCGCGGCCGCATGGCTGTCGAGATTATCTTGCCGGCAGCCGGGCAGGTAGGCGCGGTTCGGCGCATGCAGCGCGGCCACGTTGATAAACAAAAAGGTGCGTCCTTCGGTAGCGGCCAGCCGCTCGCAGGCCAGCTTGACCTGCTTTTCGGTCGAATGGCGGCTGGCCACGCCCATGCCGGGGCTCCAGTGGCTTTCCTGGAACAGGCCAGGCAGTACGCTGCCCAGGGCCGTCTGCTTGTTGAAAAAACCTACGCCGCCGATGCAGATGGTGCGGTAGCCGCGCGCGGCCAGTGCGGCCGGCAGGTCGGCTTCTTCAAACGCAAAGGTGCGCGCAGATGTCGTTTCGCTGCCGGCAAAGGCGCTGGCAAACAGGCGCGCATGGCGTCCGGGTTGCGCTGGCGTAGGCAGAAAACCGGCAAAGAAGGCCTGATGCGCTGCATAGGTAAAGGTGGCCGGACTATGGCGCTTGTCCCAGCCGCCAGCAGCCATGTATTGCGCCAGCACCGGCAGTTCGCCGGCCTCGAACAGTGTCTGCGCCACATCGTAGCGCAGCGTGTCCAATGTAATGAAGACGATATCGTGGCTGCCAACGACCGCGTGCATATCGGGGATAGGGTAGAGGGCTTCAGGCATGATGCAATTGTGCGGTGTAGGTGTCCTGGCCTTGCCACAGCAAGCCTGGCAGCAGGTCGCCAAAGGTGTTTGCTTCCAGCACATGAGCGCAGCCCTGGCGTACGACCAGGTCGTAGCCGGTGACGTGGCTGTGCGGAAAGGTGCTGGCGGCCTGGCGGCAGGCTGCCTCCATGGCGGCCGTGTCGCGTGCGTCAAGCAGGCCATCGGTGTCGCCACGGCGGTTGTCGAGATGCAGATTGGTCATCATCCGGGCGCCGATGCGCGCTACCCGGTGCGCAGGCATGCCCGCAATCGTCACCACGCGCAGGTCGTAATGGCCGCTGCCCAGGCGCGGCTTGGGCAGCCAGGCTTCGGCGTAGAGCTGCTGCTGCGCCAGTGCGTTGACCAGGGCGGCAATCTCGGCATGCTTGCTCAGGCGCGAGATACGTTTGTCATTGAACAGTTGCGTAACACCATCCTTGCACACGATTCTGGCCGAACTGGTGGACTGCACCCGGCCATCGCGGTGGCGCCGCAAGGCCACCACGCCCGACGCCGACGAACCATAGCGCGGTTTCAGATAGACGCGGTCGATCCCTTGCTGTTCCAGCAGTGATTGCAGCTGCTCGTAACCGGCCACCCGTCCAAGCAGGGTAGGGATGGTCAGGCCATGCGCGGCCAGATGCTGCTGGCAGGTCAGCTTGTCGGTCATGCGCAGTATTTCGGCCGGCGCATTGAACACGCGCACCTGCTGCAGCGCCGCCAATTGCTCCGTCAACTGCGCCATGGCAGAGCGAAAGCCGGCAAACCAGGCGTCCATCGCCAGCAGTTCGCCATGCAAGGGAGCTGCGACCGGGGCGCGCCCTTGCAACCGGCAGCCGTCGGCCAGCAGATGCCAATGCGCGGCGGGATCGTCGCCGGGCGGCTCGATCTTGAATGCGCAGGGCGGGGCAAGCGCAGCGTCAAGCAGTTCATCGAGCAACCCAGGCTGGCGCAGATAGTCGCGCCATTCCAGTATCTGCGCCGGCGGCAGCTGCAACTGCGCGCGCGCGGCCTGCATCAGGCGCACGCGCTTGCTGCCTTCTGTTGCCAGCAAAATCAGATGGTCGGACAAGGCAGGAACGCCTTATTCGCCGACAGCCACGTAGCGATAGGTTTCGCCGTCGTCTTCGTCGTCTTCCTGCGGATCGTCGAGCACCACCTCGAACGGCAGCTGTTTGAGCTTTTCCTGGTTCGCTTCAGAGATATAGTGGTGCGACAGGTCCAGGCGTTTGAGCTTGCCGAACTGGCGCCCTTGCAGGATGGCCTTGGCGCCGACGTCGCCGATGGTGCCCAGCGACAGGTCGAGCGTATCGAGCTGGCCCACCAGCGGCTCCTGTGCCAGCCACACAGCCAGGTCATCGGCGATGCACGAGTCGCGCAGGCCCAGGTAGCGCAGCGTTGGCGTCGCCAGCTGCGCCAGCACCTTGCGGTACAGCTCCACATCGCCCGAAAAACCGTAGTCGTCGCTGCCCAGCCACAGTTCCAGGTGTTCAAGCTGCGGCATACTCGACGCGGCCAGCGCCTGCGCAATCTTGTCGGACAGGCCGCCCGATTCGATCGTGAAGCGGCGCAGGTTCTGGTGCGCAAACGGCTCGATCACCAGATCGTTGCCGCCACGGATGCGCAGCTCTTCCAGCTGCGGGAAGGCGTCCAGCAGCGGCTTGTAGCTGCCTTGCACGATCCACGAGATTTCGCATTCTTCATACGTCATGTCGCCGATAAAGATGGCGCGCAGGTTCGGCAGTTGCGGCGCCTGTTTGATCAGTTCGGCCATCGCCTCGTCGGCGCCCGAGTCATACGGCTCGCCCCACATGCCCAGGATAATTGCCTCGAGCTTGCTCTTGTCGGCCTTTTCCAGGAAGCCGGCAATCAGCTCTTCCATCTTGCCCTCATCGTCGTAGTCGAGCGACAGGCGGTAGACCACGTCCGGCGACGGATCGACCGGCAGGTCAGGGTCGTACTGGACGACTTTTTTGTTATGGAAGGTGACGGTGCTGTCGGAAATGGTCATTGCTGGGCTCTCCATGGCAAACGGTGGGTGCCTGGATGCGCTGCGCACTGTGCCCTAAGACATCCAGGCGCGGAAATCTTGTGTATTACAAAATCTTAGCATGGGTGTAAGAGCATATTGCGCACTGCTGAAAAGCAATATTGCACCTGAGGTTAGCGGTGTATCACCACCAGCAGCGCCTTGCCCTCGGTTTTGCCCAGATTGCGGATGGTATGTGGCTGGTCGGCCGGATACCTGGCTGTGCCGCCGTTCTTGACCTTTTTCCTGGCCGTGCCGACTTCCAGTTCCAGGTTGCCGTGGATGACTGTCAGATGCTCGGTGGTGCCCGGGTCATGCGGTTGCGAGGCCAGTTCGCCGCCCGGCGCCAGCGTGACTTCATACCACTCGTATTTACCGGCCAGTTCCATCGGCCCCAGGATGCGCAGCACGTAGCCGGCATGGTCGCCGGGCAGGGTCGGCGTTTCATGGGCGTCGGTAATGCGGATGGTTTCCACGGCTTTTTCCGCGCTCGACAGCAGTTCGCCGATCTGCACGCCCAGTGCATTGGCCAGGCGCCAGGTAATGGCGATGGTGGGGTTGGCCTTTTCGCGCTCGATCTGCGACAGCATGGACTTCGAGACGCCGGCGATGCGCGACAAATCCTCCAGCGTCAGGCCGCGCGCCAGGCGCAGTCGTTGCAGGGTGGCGCCCACTTCGGGCGGAGAATTGGTCGTAACGCTGGTTTTCATCGGCAGTTGGCTTGCAAAGTTCAATGGGCTTCGGTAATATCCATTATATTGAATTTCAGTTCAAAATAATGGATCAAGAGGGCGATCCTGGAAACGTGTAGACTTCCAGGCACAGCTTCACGGTACAGCATACCTTGCGAACCGGTCAAGCCACGGCAGCCCTCCCACCAGTACATATTCGGCACACAGTCAAACAAGGATCAGGAACATCATGAGCAAGCAAGCGAAGAACACCTTTTTCAGCGGTCTGCAACAGAACCTCGATCAACTGCGCCAGCAGGGCCTGTACAAGCCCGAGCGCGTGATTGCCTCGCGCCAGGGCGCTGAAGTGGTGTGCGACGATGGCCGCACCCTGATCAATATGTGTGCCAATAACTACCTGGGCCTGTCGGGCGACATGCAAACCCAAGAAGCGTCGATTGCCGCGACCGAAAAATACGGCTATGGCCTGTCGTCGGTACGCTTTATCTGCGGCACGCAAACCGTGCACAAGGAACTCGAGCAAGCCATTTCAAGTTTTCTCGGCACCGAAGACACGATTTTGTACGCGGCTGCCTTTGACGCCAACGGCGGTGTGTTCGAGCCGCTGTTCGACGAAAACGACGCGATTATCTCGGATGCGCTGAACCACGCTTCGATCATCGACGGCATCCGCCTGTGCAAGGCCGGCCGCTACCGCTACCTGCATAACGACATGGCCGACCTGGAAGTGCAGCTGCAGGCCGCCGCCGCCGCCGGCAAGCGCCACAAGGTGATCGTTACCGACGGCGTGTTCTCGATGGACGGCACGATTGCGCAGCTCGACAAGATCTGCGACCTGGCCGACCAATACGGCGCGCTGGTGATGATCGACGAGTGCCACGCCTCGGGCTTTATGGGCGCGTCCGGTCGCGGCACGCACGAGCACCACAATGTGATGGGCCGCATCGACATTATTACCGGCACGCTGGGCAAGGCGTTGGGTGGCGCAATGGGCGGCTTTACTTCGGCGCGCAAGGAAGTGATCGACACGCTGCGCCAGAAGTCGCGTCCTTACCTGTTCTCCAACACGCTGGCGCCCTCGATTGCCGGCGCTTCACTGTCGGTACTCGAACGCCTGGCCAAGTCGACCGAACTGCGCGACCGCCTGCATGAAAACACGGCGTTTTTCCGCAGCGAGATCGAGCGCATCGGCTTTACCATCAAGCCGGGCACGCACCCGGTGGTGCCGGTGATGCTGTTTGACGCACCGGTAGCGCAAAAGTTTGCCGCCCGCCTGTATGAGCTGGGCGTGCTGGTGACCGGCTTCTTCTACCCGGTGGTGCCGATGGGCCAGGCGCGCGTGCGCGTGCAGCTCTCCGCTGCGCATAGCCGCGAGCAGCTGGTCACGGTGCTGGCCGCATTCGATCAGGCGGGCAAGGAACTGGGTCTGCTCAAGACCACCACCAATTAATAAGAACAAACAGGAACTCAAGATGGAACGTATTTTAGTCATTGGCGCAAACGGCCAGATCGGCAGCGAACTGGTTGGTGCACTGGCCCTGCAGCATGGCGCGGACAATGTGATTGCCAGCGATATCAGCACCACCAATCTGTACCAGGCCAAGCGCTATACGCAGTTGAATGTGCTGGACAAGGAAGCGCTGTCGGCGCTGATTGCCAGCGAAGACATCACCCAGGTGTACCAGTTGGCCGCGATGCTGTCGGCCACCGGTGAAGCGGCGCCACTGAAGGCCTGGAGCCTCAACATGGACGGCCTGCTCAATATCCTGGAACTGGCGCGCGAGCGCGGCGAGGCAGGCAAGCCGCTGCGCATCTTCTGGCCGTCGTCAATTGCCGCTTTCGGCCCGAATACGCCGCAGGTCAATACGCCGCAGATGACGGTGATGGATCCGACCTCGATGTACGGCATCAGCAAACTGGCTGGCGAGCGCCTGTGCGAATACTACTTCAACAAGTATGGCGTCGATGTCCGCAGTATCCGCTACCCCGGCATTATCAGCTACAAGTCGCCACCGGGCGGCGGCACCACCGATTACGCGATTGCGATCTTCCACGCAGCCCTGCGCGGCGAGCGCTACGACTGCTTCCTCGGCGCGCACACCACGCTGCCGATGATCTATATGCCCGACGCGATCCGCGCCACCATCGAACTGATGGATGCGCCGGCTGAACAGATCGCCATCCGTTCGTCCTACAACGTGGCCGGCGTGTCGTTCAACCCCGAGCAGCTGGCGCAAGCCATCGTGCAAAAACTGCCGGACTTCAAAATCGCCTATACGCCCGACAGCCGCCAGGCGATTGCCGACAGCTGGCCGCAAAGCCTCGACGACAGCCGCGCCACGGCCGACTGGGGCTGGAAAGCAGCGATTGGCGTCGAGCAGATGGTGGCCGACATGCTGGCCAACGTCAACGTCAACGTCGGCCAGCCAGAAGAAATCGCTTCGGCAGCGTAGGTCGCGTAGGTCGGATTAGGCCCCAAGGGGGCCGTAATCCGACAACATTGTTGGCGTAACAAGTGTTGGCATGACCAGTAATCCAACAACAGCAAAAAAAACAAAACACCAAAATAAAGAGACACCGCATGGATATGAGCGTATTTGACCTGTTCAAGATCGGCATCGGGCCGTCGAGTTCCCACACCGTGGGGCCGATGGTGGCGGCGCGCCGCTTCCTGCTTGAAGCCGGTCCGCTCGACCAGGTGGTGGGTGTCGATGCGGCGCTGTATGGCTCGCTGGCGCTGACCGGTGTCGGCCACGCCACCGACAAGGCGGTGATCCTGGGTCTGATGGGCCAGACGCCGCAGGACGTGCCGCCCGACGAAGTCGATGCCATGCTCGCTGCCGCCGAAGCGGCCGGTGAGCTGGCGCTGCTGGGCGCGCACAAGGTGCCGTTCAAAGCCGCCATCAACCTGTTGTGGCACAAGAGCGAATCGCTGCCCGAACACCCGAACGGCATGCGCTTTACCCTGCGCCTGGCCGATGGCACGCGCATCGACAAGGTGTACTACTCGATCGGCGGCGGTTTTATCCGCGAAGCAGGCGAGGCCGCCATCCCCACCCAGCCGGCAGACGCGGCGCCGGTGGCGTTCCCGTTCGATACCATGGAGCAGCTGCTGGCCCATGGCCGCGCCAGCGGTCTGTCGATCCCCGAAATGCTGCGCGCCAACGAACATGTGCGCCGCAGTGAAGCGCAACTGAACGAGGGGCTGGACCGTATCTGGCACGTGATGCGCGACTGCATCGCCCATGGCCTGGACACCACCGGCAACCTGCCGGGCGGGCTGAATGTGAAGCGCCGCGCCGCCAAATTGTGGCGCCAGGCGCAGGATGCCAAGGCATCCCCAAGCCGCGCCAACGATCTGCCGCACGACGCAGTACACTTGGTCAGTCTGTATGCGATGGCCGTCAACGAGGAAAACGCGGCCGGCGGGCGCGTGGTGACAGCGCCGACCAATGGCGCGGCCGGCATTATTCCCGCCGTGCTGCGCTACTACGCGCACGACTGCCATCCAAGCGACCCGGTTGGCGGCGTGCGCCGCTTCCTGCTGACGGCGGCGGCCATCGGCATGCTGTGCAAGCGCAATGCCTCGATCTCGGGCGCCGAAGTGGGCTGTCAGGGCGAAGTCGGCGTGGCCTGCGCCATGGCCGCAGCCGGCCTGGTGGCGGCGCTGGGCGGCAGCAACGAGCAGATTGAAAACGCCGCTGAAATCGGCATCGAGCACCACCTGGGCATGACCTGCGACCCGATCGGCGGCCTGGTGCAGATCCCCTGCATCGAGCGCAACGGCATGGGCGCCGTCAAGGCCATTACCGCCGCCTCGCTGGCCCTGAACGGCGACGGCACCCACTTCGTCAGCCTCGACGAAGTAATCGAAACCATGCGCCAGACCGGCGCCGACATGCAGGACAAATACAAGGAAACCTCGCTGGGTGGCCTGGCCGTGCATGTGATTACGGTCAATCACGCGGCTTGCTAGAAAAAACCGTCAGGTCGGTAGGTCGGATTAGCGCGCAAGCGCGTAATCCGACAACACCGCAAGCGCTAACAATGTTGTCGGATTACGGCCTCTCCGAGGCCTAATCCGACCTACGGTCTCGGTTAATCACTCCTCCTCGAACAACTGCTCCAGCCGCCTCGGATAGTGATCGAGAAAGTCGCGCGTGACGGCGTAGTGTTCGGTGTCTTCATACGCCACCTCATGGATGCCGCCGCCGGTAAAGCTCAGGATGCGCGCGTTGGGGTAGGCCAGCAAAATGGGCGAGTGGGTGGCGATAATCAGTTGCGAGTCGTCCTGCACCAGCTGGTGGATGACCGACAGGGCCGCCAGCTGCCGGCTTGGCGACAGCGCCGCCTCCGGCTCGTCCAGCAGATACAGACCCTTGCCGCGCAGCTTGTTGACCAGCGTGGCCATGAATGCTTCGCCATGCGACTGGGCGTGCAGCGATTTGCCGCCGTAGCCACCGAGGAACTCCGGCATGTCGTCCATATAGGTAGCAACATTGAAAAAACTCTCCGCACGCAGAAAGTAGCTGTCGGCTGGCTTCTTGTAGCTCTTGCTCAGCCGCAAATGCGCATGCAGCCCCGACTCCTGGTCCGACACGGCGCCGATGCGCACATTGCGCGTGCCGCCGTCCTTGCCAAAACCGAGCGCCACGGCCAGCGCTTCGAGCATGGTTGACTTGCCGCTGCCGTTTTCGCCGACGAAAAACGTCACGTCGCGATGAAAATCGATCTGCCGGAAGTCGCGGATGGCCGGTATCGTGAAAGGGTAGTGATCGAGGTCGACCACGGTGTCGGGCCGCAGCGCGGCGCTTTGCAGATAGGGCTTTTTGTTAAGCGGCATGGCGGCTTTCCGTCGGTGCCCGCAAAGCCGGGCGTGCAGGTTGAAGGACAGGGCAATGCAGGCAAGTGTGGCGTAAATCGCATGCCGGCGCCAGCCCCGGGCGCCGGTTTCTTGACCTGTGCGCCGCGCGCAATGGCCTGGAACGCCGGCTGGCACTATAATATCCGCTCGTTTGCCATTCATTTCAATCGCTCTGCGCTCAACTGGACTCCAATTCATGCACTACGTGTCTACTCGCGCTGCACAAGCGCCTTCGCAATCGCAACAATCGCAACAATTTTCCGACATTCTGCTGGGTGGCCTGGCCCCGGATGGCGGTTTGTATCTCCCTGAACACTACCCGCAAGTCACTGGTGCCGAGCTCAACGCCTGGCGCACATTGTCGTATGCCGACCTGGCCTACGAAATCCTGAAGAAGTTCGCCACCGATATCCCGGACGCGGACCTGAAGGCACTGACCGCGAAAACCTATACCAAGGCTGTCTACAAGAACGCGCGCGCTGGCGAAAACGCCGCCGACATCACGCCGCTGCGCGTGCTGGAAGAAAAACAAGTGGCCGGTGGCCAGACCAAACTGATCCTGCAGGCGCTGTCGAACGGCCCCACGCTGGCCTTCAAGGACATGGCCATGCAACTGCTGGGCAATCTGTTCGAATACGCGCTGGCCGAGAAAAACGCCGAACTCAATATTTTCGGCGCTACCTCCGGCGACACCGGCAGCGCCGCTGAATACGCGATGCGGGGCAAAAAGGGCATCCGCGTCTTCATGCTCTCGCCGCACAAGAAAATGAGCGCCTTCCAGAGCGCGCAGATGTTCAGCCTGCAGGACCCGAACATTTTCAATATCGCCGTCGAAGGCGTGTTTGACGACTGCCAGGATATGGTCAAGGCGGTCTCGAACGACCTGCCGTTCAAGGCCAAACAGAAGATCGGCACCGTCAATTCGATCAACTGGGCGCGCGTGGTGGCGCAGGTGGTGTACTACTTCCGCGGCTATCTGGCAGCGACCACCAGCAATGACCAGAAGGTGTCGTTTACGGTGCCGTCGGGTAACTTCGGCAATATCTGCGCCGGTCATATCGCGCGCATGATGGGCCTGCCGATCGCGAAACTGGTGGCCGCCACCAACGAGAACGATGTGCTGGACGAATTTTTCCGCACCGGCGTGTACCGCGTGCGCAAGTCCAGCGAGACCTATCACACCAGCAGCCCGTCGATGGATATCTCGAAGGCGTCGAACTTCGAGCGTTTCGTGTACGACCTGGTCGGGCGCGACAGCGCACGCGTCAAAGCGCTGTTCGACAAAGTGGAAACCCAGGGCGGCTTCGACCTGTCCGGCAAACCGGGCAGCGACGGCGACGAATTCAAGCTCGTCGCGCAGTATGGCTTCAAGTCCGGCAAGTCGACCCATCAGGACCGCCTCGACACCATCCGCGATGTGGCTGACGACTACGAGATCACCATCGACACCCATACCGCCGACGGCATCAAGGTCGCCCGCGAACACCTGGAAGCGAACGTGCCGATGATCGTGCTGGAAACGGCGCTGGCAGCCAAGTTCAACGAAACCATACTCGAAGCGCTGGGCGTCGATGCCGAGCGCCCAAGCGGTTTCGAAGCCATCGAGGAACTGCCGCAGAAATTTGTGGTGATGGATACGGACGTAGCCAAAATGAAGGCGTATATCGCCGCCAATACGGGACTGTGATGACAGAGCCCGTACGCAAACCGATGCTGTCGGTGGCCGAGGCGCTGGCTTTCATGGCTGCCGCTGCGCGGCCGGTGACCGAAGTTGACCAGGTCGACACCATGGACGCCAATGGCCGCGTGCTGGCTGCTGCCCAAACGTCCACGCTCAATGTGCCCGAGCGTGACAACACGCAGATGGATGGCTACGCCGTGCGCGCTGTCGATTGCGCCAGCGGTTCGGCCAACCTGCCGGTGTCGCAGCGCATCGCGGCCGGCCATATCGGCCAGCCTTTGCAGCCAGGAACTGCCGCGCGCATCTTTACCGGCGCACTGATCCCTGACGGCGCCGACGCGGTGGTGATGCAGGAGCAGTGCACGCTGGCCGATGGCGTGGTCACCATCAACCATACGCCGCAGCCGGGCGAGTGGGTACGCAGGCAGGGCGAGGATATCCGCGCCGGCGGCCAGATATTGGAAGCGGGCCGGCGCCTGCGCAGCCAGGAGATGGGCCTGGCCGCGTCGGTCGGCCTGGCCAGCCTGCCGGTGCTGCGCAAGCTGCGCGTGGCGGTGTTCTTTACCGGTGACGAGCTGGCCATGCCCGGCCAGCCGCTGGCGCCGGGCGCCGTCTACAACTCGAACCGCTTTACGCTGCGCGGCTTGCTGGAAAATCTCGGCTGCGAGATTACCGACCTCGGTATCGTGCCCGACTCGCTGGAAGCGACCCGCAGCGTGCTGCGCCGCGCCGCCGAAGGCAATGATCTGATTATCACCTCGGGCGGCGTATCGGTGGGCGAGGAAGACCATATCAAGCCGGCGGTGGAAGCCGAAGGGCGCCTGAACATGTGGCAGATCGCCGTCAAGCCGGGTAAACCGCTGGCCTTTGGCGAAGTGGGGCAGGCGTTTTTTGTCGGCCTGCCCGGCAATCCGGTATCGAGCTTTGTCACCTTTTTGCTGTTCGTACGCCCGTTTATCCTGCGCCTGCAGGGTGTGTCAGGCAACCTGGCGCCGCGCAGCTACCGGCTGCCGGCAGCGTTCGAGCGCAGCAAGGCCGACAGGCGCAACGAATTCCTGCGCGCGCGCATCACCGACGACGGCGAGCTTGAACTGTTTGCCAACCAGAGCTCGGGCGTGCTGACCTCGACCGTCTGGGGCGACGGCCTGATCGACTGCCCGCCGGGCCTGTCGATCACGCGTGGCGACATGCTGTGCTTTATCCCGTTCAACGAATTGCTGTAATAAGGAAGCCGATGAAAATCAATCTGCGTTTTTTTGCCAGCGTGCGCGAACTGGTGGGCACCGGGCAGGAAGTGCTGGAGCTGGAGCAGGCCACCACCACGGTGGGCCAGGTACGCGCGACACTGCTGACGCGCGGCGGCAACTGGGCCGAAGCGCTGGCCGAAGGGCGAGCGCTGCGCATGGCGCATAACCAGCTGATGTGCGATGCCCAAACAGCTGTTGCCAACGGTGATGAGGTAGCGTTTTTCCCGCCGGTGACGGGCGGTTAAGTTTGTTGTTCAGCGTGCGGGCCTGAGGCCTGCGCGCCTGCTTCGTTTGCCATAGCGCAAATTCAAGCCCGGCCTGCCGTTCTACACTGTGTTTCCCTATGGACACATTGGACGGAAATGGCCTATCCCAAAATTCCCTATGTTACCGGCAGCGATCATGCCTTGCTGCAGTGCGGTCGCGTGCAGGAAAAAATCGTGCGCGTGCGCCCCGAGTTGCCCGGCAATGTGATTGTGATCCACGGCGTCAATGATGTGGGTACCAGTTACGAGGCGGTGGAGCAGGGCCTGTGCCAGGGGCTGGACGCGCGCATGTACGGTGTGCGCGACAGCGGCCGGCCGATTCTGCGGCCTGCCAGTTATCGCAAGCCGCAAACCCAGGACAAGACCCAGCTGGAACCGGACCCCGACGCCGTGTTCTTCAAACGCCAGCTGCTGGCCGCTAGCAACAGCCCGGTAATTCCGTTTTACTGGGGTTACCGCGAGCAGAACGGCGCCAGCAAGGTGGTCAACGGCCAGCATACCGACCGCTATGGCAACCGGCTCGACAAGGACATGTCGAAAAACGGCGGCCCGTTCGGCAATGCCACCAATACCTTGCCGGATATGTGGAACAAGGGTTTGTTTTCGCCGATCGACGTGGGCGGCGACCCGGTGCGCCCCTTGATGACGGCGCCAGGGCGGATGTATATGGTGCTGGCCGCCAGGCGGCTCGCGGCATTGATCGCCATGATACGCGACTACGACAAGGACGATGTGGTATCCATCGTGGCCCATAGCCAGGGCTGCCTGATCTCGCTGCTGGCGCAGGCCTTCCTGCACGACGAAGGGCAGCGCCCGGCCGATACACTGATACTGACCCATCCTCCGTACAGCCTGGAAGAAGATACCACCATGTTTTTCGGCACGGTGGAAGCGAGTAGCGTGTTTGGCGGCGGCACCGATGCAGCGATGGATGGCCAATATGCGGCGATCAGTCACCGCCAGACCCTGCATGCGCGCCTGCAGACGCTGGTACAGATCGTCAACTGCGTACTTGCCGGCAAGCGTGGCACGCGGCCTTTCGCACTGATCAAGGATCACACGCTGTGCCACGGCATGGCCGGTGGCGCCTGGCAGGCCGCATTGGATCGCGACAATCGCGGCAAGGTCTATCTGTATTTCTGTCCTGAAGACATGACGGTGGCGCTCGACAATATGCAAGGGATAGGCTGGCAGGGCGTACCCGATTATCTGCGCGGCAGCCGGCTTGTTGCTGCCAGCGGCAAGACGCAGCACGGTGTGACGGCAGGTGCGCCTGTCATCTGGCAGTGCGTGCAGGAGCGCCGCCAGCCGCTGTCGGAACTGGGCAGCAGCTTTTGCCAGCGCGTCTTTACCGTCAAGCAGCGTCTCGATCCTGCCACCAATGCCGTGGAGCAGGTCAAAGTGGGCCTGCCACCGCATGACTTTGCGCTGCGCGTCGATGGCGAAGACGACCATGTCCATGTTGCCGACGCCAATCGCGGCCATCGCGCCCGGCATGATGAGGCGCAATGGCCGCCGGCCGAGCCCGGCAGATGGAGTATCTCGCGTGCCTTTGGCTGGCATCGAGAGGGCTTGCGTCGCATCAATGGCGAGGCCTTGCGTATTCCCGTGAAGGCGGTGCTCAATGGCGGCGAGGTGCTGCCTGCACAGTTTCCCGCCGATTCCAGCCAGTCGCGCCTGCCGCCCGCGCAGCAGGGGCCATGCGAAGACGTTGACCCCATCGATGCCGCCATCGCCATTACCAGCAAAAAAGGCCTGCGCCAGAGGCCAAGGGAAATCGTTGCCGACCCGCGTGCGCAGGCGGGTCGCATTCCCGAGGGTGTCGCTGCTTTCTTCGGCTCGGGCGAGCACCAGCAGGTGCAGCAGGCATGGAATCGCGGCAAGGCATTGGAAGACCAGAGCGAGCTGTTGCACGTGGGGCGCCATCCGGGCGGAGGCGACCGGCTTGCCATCGTCCGCATGGAAACGCCCAACGAAGCGAGGCTGCGCTGGCAGCAGGAAATCAGCCCCAAGTCATTCCACGGCGCCATTATCGGCAATGCCGCCAATCACAGGCAGGTTACAGCGTATGACGTGGCCATCGGCGGAGGCAAGGCAAGCAGTGATCCCAGGTTTTATCGTTATTTGTGTGCGGTGGCGGATTGGCGGCTGCAGCAGGACGGCGCCAAGGCAGTGCGAGTGGGCATTCTGAGATGGAATACATTTATTAAACAATTTTCAGTTTATCTTGAAAGTGAACCAAATAGCCGCAGGCAAATTATCGAAGGCAGCGCGAGGTATTACAGTACCGGCGAAATGCCTGCCTGGGTTCCAGCATTACACGCTGGTCTTCCATCAGCGGTGGTGTGTGAAACGGTCAGTGGCAGGCGTACTGATTCGACCAAGGAATTTCGCTCCTGGCGGCCAAGTGACGATATCCCTAAATGAGCGCTATGGAGGAATTTCCCATGTCTAATTCTATAAGGCATTATCTGCAGTGGCTTTTACTGGTGCCTCCCTGTGTGGCAGCCAGTTTGCTGGGTGTGCGGTGGTTTGGCCCAAATAAGCCGCTAGCAGTGAGCAAGTCTATCGCCCAGCCACTCCAGCCCAGCGGGCAGGAAAAACGTGAATATGTGCTGGAAGTCATCGGCATGGGCGTCACATTGGACAAATATCGACAGGGAAAATTGTGGGATGCGCTGCAGGGTGGCAATGCTTATGCCAGCATCCGTGAACAGGACGAGAAAAAGTACACATGGGACGAAATGGAAAGAGAGGGTATCGCGGGCGGACGTGGTGGTGATAGCTTGGAAAATGGCGCGGCGCGCACGCCTATGTACTTTGCCGTACCGGTTTTTAATGCCGAGCCCCCCATTTTTGACGCTCGCATGATGGACAGTCTTGATGATCCTTCCATAGGCCTGGCCTCAGGCGCACCTTTGTCTGGTATGCACTGGCACCTGTTCCTGGCCGCAGCCAGGCGTTTTGGCGAATATCCTGACCGTATTCTGGAAGACGTGTTTGCCTTCTTCGACTCCAATCCAGATGCCGCGTACGTCGTGCTCAATGCGGAAGACAGTATGTCCACGCGTAATCTGTATCGCCCGCAGGATTCGCCGCCACTTGCCTGGGATGGCTATTACATCCCCGAAATGCCCGACTCCTCAGCCCTGTTTGTCCTGGCCCGGCGAGAACGGATCGATGCCGTACGCCCGTTTGCCTTCGAAGATGCGCCGCCCGAGGCCAGCGTCAATGATCTCAATGCCCACGGTGTGGCGCGCAGGCTGTTTCTGACCTATAACGAATTGATACGAAAATTACCCAGGCGCAAGCCTGATTCACCGGGCTCGCGTCCGCCGTTGGTCGAAGAATGGCTCCCCGTCGCTGCCCAGTTCGCCCAGCGCAGCGATATCCGCGGCACCGGCAGTTTCAGCATGCTGCACAAGCTCCATCCGCATGACTACCACCCACCGAAAGACTGGAAACCGACGCCATGGTTTCCTGTACCGTTCAACAAGGAGCAGTTGGCGCAGCTCGACGCTTTGCCCACGCTGGGCTTTATCCACCGGCCGACTTATGTGGCGATGGTGGATGCCAGCGGCAAGCCATTGGCCCGGCGTGACGAGCGCGAGCGCGCCCTGCAGACAGGCTGGCAGCAGGCCCTGCGCAGCCTGCCGGAAGGGGAGCGCGCGGCGGCGCCAGCGCGGATAGTAAGCGCCACCGGCGGCAATACACAGCAGGAAGTAGCGCTGCACAAGACATTGATGCAGCACGCGCATGTTGGCGGCCCTGAGCTGGATGCCGGTAATCCTGCGCATTGGATCGATACCGACAGGCGCCTGGGCAACACCGGCGCGGCCACGCTGCTGGTGCAGATGGCCATCGGTGTGATGGGCAGCTACCGCGATGGCGGCGTCAGCGCGGCGATCAACCTGCGCAATCCCGCAGAAGCATCCATCGTAATGATTAGTCCACCGTCAGAGGAAAAACGCAGGTTGCAACAGCATGCGCGGGGCGGCGATGTGTTTGGCCACCATGTGACGCTGGCGATTGATCCGGCCAACTATCCGCAAAACTGAAAGGACTTTTTCTTGTCTGAGCGTTGTGCAGGGAAGCTATATACCGCCGAGGTCGTGTACGAATGGCGGAACTGACCCTGACCCTTTGTGAAACGCTTAGCGGCAAGCGTACCGACTCATTCAGGCAGTTTCGTTTCTGGCAACCAAGCGATCTTACTTCAAAGTGACATGGTATGGAGTTTCTCATGCATAAATCCATATGGCACTATCTGCAATGGTTATTGTTAATACCTCCCTGCGTCGCCCTCGGTCTACTGGGTGTTCGTTGGTTTGGGCCGCACAAGCCGGTTGAAGTTGCCCAGTCTGGCAAGCATATGTTGCAAGCCGTTGAACAGCAACAGCGTGGCTATGTACTGGAGGTCATCGGCATGGGCGTGACGGTGGATAAATATCGTCAGGGGAAATTGTGGGAGGCATTGCAGGGCGGCAATGCTTACGCAAGCATACGTGAGCAGGATGAAAAAAAATATCCATGGGATGCATCCGAACGGGAGGGGCTGTCAGGCGCACGAAGCGGTGATGCACTTGAAAATGGTGCCAGGCATACACCCATGTATTTTGCCGTTCCAGTGTTTAACGCCGAGCCCCCGGTTTTTAACGCAAGTATGGTGGATCGGCCAGATGATCCATTGATCGGTCTGGCTGGCGACTATGCAGCTTCCGGCTTGCACTGGCATTTGTTTATTGCCGGTCCACGCCGCTTCAGCGAATACCCAGACCGCATCGTGGAGGATGTATTTGCATTTTTTGACGCTAATCCTGACGCTCCCTATATTGTCCTCAATTCCGTCGATAGTATTTACGCCCGCGACCTGTATCGACCAGATGGTTCGCCAGCGTTGGTCAAGGATGGCCAGTATGTTCCTGAAATGCCTGATGCATCCGCCTTGTTCGTGCTTGCCCGGCGTGAGCGTATTGATGCGGTACGTGCGTTTGCCTTTGACGATGCGCCGCCCGAAGCCAGCGTCGATAATCTCAATAGCTATGGTGTGGCCAGACGGTTGTTTCTTGCCTACGAGCGCTTGAAGCGCACCGTACCCCATCCCGACAAGGAAAAAGATCCTGTTGCCTTTACCATGCGTGCGCCAACGATAGCCGAATGGCTCCCCGTCGCCGCCCAGTTCGCCCAGCGCAGCGATATCCGCGGCACCGGCAGTTTCAGCATGCTGCACAAGCTTCACCCGCATGACTATCATCCGCCGAAAGACTGGAAACCGACACCATGGTTTCCTGTACCGTTCAACAAGGAGCAGTTGGCCCAGCTCGACGCCTTGCCCACGCTGGGCTTTATCCACCGGCCGACTTATGTAGCGATGGTGGACGCCAGCGGCAAGCCATTGACACGGCGCGACGAGCGCGAGCGCGCCCTGCAGGCAGGCTGGCAGCAGGCCCTGCGCAGCCTGCCGGAAGGGGATCGCGCGGCGGCGCCAGCGCGGATAGTAAGCGCCACTGGCGGCAATACACAGCAAGAAGTAGCGCTGCACAAGACATTGATGCAGCATGTTCAAGAGGGGGGCACGGAGCTGGATGCCGGCAACCCTGCGCAATGGATCGATACCGACAGGCGCCTGGGCAATACCGGCGCGGCCACGCTGCTGGTGCAGATGGCAATCGGCGTAATGGGCAGCTACCGCGATGGCGGCGTCAGCGCGGCGATCAACCTGCGCAATCCCGCAGAAGCATCCATCGTAATGATTAGTCCACCGTCAGAGGAAAAGCGCGGGTTGCAACAGCATGCGCGGGGCGGCGATGTGTTTGGTCACCATGTGACGCTCGCGATTGATCCGGCCAACTATCCGCAAAACTGAAAGGACTTTTTCTTTTCTGACGCGCTGTGCAGGGAAGCTATATACCGTCGAGGTCGTGTACAAATGGCGGAACTGACCCCGCACTGTGCGCAGTCACGCAGATCCGGGAGAGCCGGTTCTGGCTGACAGCGGCTGTTACCATCGAATGCGGCAACCTGGCTATTTTTTGCTGACCTGGCGCGTCGTGTCGTGATACTGCCAAAGCACATTGACGATTTTCCATTCGCTATGGTCGTTCTTGTACAGGTGCATATAGTCGATCCATTCATCAGCGTTCAATTTGACGGTTGCCACACGCTGGTCAATATCGAGAATCCTGATGTCCACACGCGGATGCGCAGGAAATCTTGTGCCGTCTTTATTGTAGTTTCTGGCTACCTTCAACATCGCATCGTAGTCTGTGTTTATGATGAATTCAGACCCGTCGGCGGCCCGCCAATATGTGCGCTTTGCTAGTGTGGGGTCTATCCCGCGCGCCATGCGTAGCGGATCGGCCTGGTGTTGCGATTCAATATAGTCACGTACAGCGCGCTCGATATGCTGCTCATCGGTGAGATCGGCGGCTTGAGCCAGGAACGGTACCAGCAACCAAACAAGCAAAAAAGCACGTTTCATTCTGAAATTTCCTTTATCAAAGGCCGCCAGTGGTCGTAACAAGGCAATCGTGAAATGTCCGTCTGGCCGCAGTTCAATATAGGCAAGACTCCTGCCCGCTATCGGGCCTTCGGCTTGCTGTCCGCGCTGCACGTTGCACACTGCACCGCCTTGCGGTAGCGCCAGTATTTGGAGCCGATAAAAATCGCCGAAGCCACCAGCGACCAGGCCAGCGCGCTCAGGATATCGGCCTGGCTGGTGGTGCCTTTGGAAAATTCGACGATCACCAGAATAATGAACAAAATGCCGCTGGCCAGCACATAGCGGGAAATCCAGAAACCTGCACCCATCGTCTTCTCCTGTCTGCTTTAATTGTCGTCCATGACACTGTGTTTGTTGCAGTATGCATCAATTCGCTGCCTTGTCGCTACTATCTGGCCGCAACTCGACTAAAATGCCGGGGTTTTCTCTTCAGCTTTTCTTATGCCCAGTACCCATATCTTACGTATTGCCGTGATCGGCGGTGGTCCTGCCGGTCTGATGGCCGCGCAGGCGGCGGCCGAGCGCGGCGCGCAGGTCGACCTGTTCGACGCCATGCCGTCTGTCGGGCGCAAATTCCTGCTGGCCGGTCGCGGTGGCATGAATATCACGCATGCCGAAGGCTACCAGGCGTTTGTCGGCCGCTATGGCAAGGCGGCGGGGCGGTTGCGCCCGGTGCTCGACCAGTTCGGCCCGCAGCAGGTGCGCGACTGGGTGCACGGGCTGGGTATCGACACCTTTGTCGGCAGCTCGAACCGCGTGTTTCCGACCGATATGAAGGCGGCGCCCTTGCTGCGCGCCTGGCTGCATCGCTTGCGCGAGGCGGGTGTGCAGTTTCATATGCGCCACCGCTGGCTGGGCTGGCACGATGGCCAGCTGTGCTTTGCCACGCCGGACGGCCAGCAGCTGCGCCAGTTCGATGCGGTGATCCTGGCGCTTGGTGGCGCCAGCTGGGCCCGGCTGGGTTCTGATGGCGCCTGGGTGCCGGTCCTGCAGCAGCAGGGCGTGGCGGTGGCGCCGTTGGTGCCGGCCAACTGCGGCTTCGATGTTGCCTGGAGCGACCATCTGCGCAGCCGCTATGCGGGCGAACCGTTGACGACGGTGGCCATTACCGCGTTCGATGCCGATGGCTTGAAGATACGCCGCCAGGGTCAATTCGTGGTAACCGAAGGGGGCGTGGAGGGCAGTCTGATTTACGCCTTGTCGGGCCCGCTGCGCGAGCAGATCGCGCGCGATGGCAGCACCACCATCTGGCTCGACCTGGCGCCTGATCATAGCCATGAGAAAGTGTTTGAGGAAGTCACGCGTCCGCGCGGCGCGCGTTCGATGTCGGGCCACCTGCAAAGCCGGCTCGGTATCAAGGGCGTCAAGTCGGGACTGCTGCGCGAGTGTCTGTCGGCGTCAGACTTTGCCGACGAGGCCACACTGGCGCAAGCCATCAAGTTCCTGCCGGTGACCTTGCAGCGGCCGCGGCCGATCGATGAAGCCATCAGCAGCGCCGGCGGCGTCATGTTCGATGGGCTGGACGGCGCCATGCTGGCCGCCATGCCGGGCGTCTTTGTGGCTGGCGAGATGGTGGACTGGGAAGCGCCGACCGGTGGCTATCTGCTGACAGCCTGCCTGGCCGGTGGCAAGGCGGCCGGCGAGCAGGCGGTGGCGTGGCTGGAAGCCCGCCAGGCCTGATGCATTAATGCCAGGTGACTTCCCCCGTGCCCGAGCGCTGCGAGGCGCGCTGGCGCGGGTTGCCGTAGACATGGATATCGCCGCTGCCGCGCAGCGCCAGGTCGGCTTCCTTGCGCACAAATACCGTGGCCTGGCCCGAGCCTTGCACAACGACTTTTGCCTGGTCGGCCGCCAGGTGCTCGGCGTCGATATCGCCCGAGCCGCTCAGTTCAAGCTGCAACGCTTTGGTGTTGCCGCTGGCGCTGATATTGCCCGAGCCGACCATATTGAGGGACACGATGTCGCTGTTGCCGCCATGCAGTTCCACGTCGCCGCTACCTTGGACGCTTGCCTTGAGTTCCTTGTAGCGCCCGGTAAATTTCAGGTCGCCCGCGCCGATCAGTTCGAGCGCCAGACTGTCGCCGGAAAAGCCGCTGACCGTGCTGTCGCCGCTGCCGTGGATGTCCAGCTTGGTCAGGTTCGGCAGCACCAGTTCGACCTGTAGCGGCTGGCGGTGGTGAAACAGCATGCCTTTCGGGCCGATATGGATGGTGGCGCCATCGAGCGTGGTCTGTACATTGGCCAGCAGACGTTGTTCTCCGCTGACCGTCAGCGAAGCGATAGCGCCGCGGCGCAGCGTCAGATCGATCGGTCCGCTCAGGTCGATCTGCGTGATTTTTGCGCTGACCTCGCGCGTTTCGCTGCGCACGGCGCGTCCGGCTGCGCTGCTGGGGTTATTGACGCCCTTGGCGCGCAGCGCCGTATAAGACAAGGCGATCAGCACCAGCGCCAGCAGGAACAGCGACAGGCCGGTTTTGAGCAGACGTTTCATGGCTGTCCTTTCAGTATTGCGACGTTCATCGCCAGATAGCGCCTGACGCCGATCATGGTAAAGCGCGTGACCACCAGGTTGAGCAGGAACAGCAAGATGCCGCCCACTACCATCGCCATGCCGATCACGCTCTGAGTGATGCGCGCATCGCTGTCCATATCGGTGGAAATGCGCAGGCTGTTGCCGGCCAGCGCCTCGGCCTTTTCCAGCAGGTGCGAATGCCCGCGGCCGGCAGTGTCCTGCTCTGGCGATGGCACGTTACGGATCTCGATGCCGGCGTCGCCGATGCGGATGCTGGTCGGTCCATGTTCGCCGACGCGGTTGCCATCGTCGTCCTGTATCACCAGATAGCGCAGCGGGGCGTCGAGCAGCAGCTCGTTGGCGCCGGACAGGCCGCTGGCCGTAATGGCGATGCCGCCGATATAGAGCGACAGGCTGATGCCGTAAAAGGTCACCAGCAGGGCCGCATAGACGGCGGCCGGAATCACCATGAACAGGTTGAAGATGGCCAGGCCGGCCAGCGAGACCAGCAGGCGCGCCAGGTTGAGCGGGGTTTTCTGCTGCACGAAGGCGCGGCGCTGCGTGTTGCTGCGCAGGGTCAGCGCGATTTTTTTCGGGTCGCCCAGGTCGGCCGCGATCTCTGCGCTGCTGCGCCCGGCCGCCAGGCCCTCGCTGAAGGTCTGTTCGTAATACGCCATGGTCTTGGCGATCAGGTCCGGCGCCAGGCCGGCCAGGTGCGATTGCAGTGCATCGAGGTAGTCTTGCTGGGTCATGATGGCCTCGCTCTAACCCTGGGCCGGCAGCAGCATGCTGGCCTGGCTCAGCATCAAGGGCGCGTGATGCATGGCGCCCGCCTGGTGGCCATCGACCACGGCCAGCATGGCCAGGGTCACGAAGGCCAGCAGCAGGGCCGCTTTCAGGCAGGTTTTCAGGGAGTCGGGATTGATCTGCATGGTGTCGTTGTTGCCGGTGGTTTGTCGATGGTCAGACTGTAGCGAAATGGGACTTGGCGCACCAGCGCGGTGCGACAGTCTGCATATTTACGGGGGCCAGCGGCGCCAGGGAGCGATATGCCGCCAGGCGCGGCGTGCCAGCGCAGTTGTCAGCGTAACAGCCTTGCCGCTTCTGCACCGCTGCGCACGGCCGCCTCGATGGTGGCCGGATAGTGGCTGGCGCTGTCCTCCAGAGCGGTATAGTCACCGGCCAGCACCAGCCCGGCCAGGCCGCTGGCGTTGCCTGGTCGCGCCAGCTCGGGCGTGCAGGCAAAGGTGGCGCGTTTTTCGGTAATCACCTGCGTCCACAATGGCTGCGCCAGGCCTGGCTGCTGCAGCACCTGCGCCAGTTGCGTGGCAATCGCCTGCGCCAGCGCGGCATGCCCCTGTTCAGTAGCGGCGCCGGCAGCGCTGATCACCACCGCCAGCAGGCCAGCTTGCTGGCCGTCAAGCTGACCACGGTCAAACACGAACTGGCCCCAGTGGCCCGCTTGCGGCACGTCGACCAGCGCGTAGAACGGCAGGTCCAGCCGTAGCGCCGGCTGGTACTGCAGATAGCAGGTGCTGATGGCTTCATACTCGAAGGCGTCGAGCCTGGCCAGCAGGTCTGGCTCGACCGGCAAAGGCCGCAGCAGGCTCGCTGCCGACGCGGGCGCCGTCGCCAGCACCACGCCATCAAAGAGCTCTGCTTCATCACCTGCTTGCAATTGCCAGCGATTGTCAGCGCGCGCGGCCAGCGCATCGACCTTGGCGCCCAGGCGCACGGCGCCCCCATGTGCGGCCAGATACTGCGCCGCCGCTTCGGGAAACAGGGCGGACAGGTCGGCTTTTGGGATCAGCATGTCGGACGCGCTGCGCTTGCGCGCGCCCAGGCTGTCGCGCAG
Source organism: Janthinobacterium aquaticum (assembly GCF_009208565.1). Classification (GTDB taxonomy): domain Bacteria; phylum Pseudomonadota; class Gammaproteobacteria; order Burkholderiales; family Burkholderiaceae_D; genus Janthinobacterium. The sequence goes on from NZ_WFLK01000016.1 coordinate 173,886, forward strand.
CACATTGATGAACACGCGCGCCGACGCGCGTTCAGGCGCGGTATTGAGCGCGGCCAGGCACAGCGGCACCCACATCAGTTGGCAGAGCCGTTCGGTCTGGTCGAAACGGGCCAGCAGTTCGCTCACGCTGCAGTCGTTGTACAGGCGCCAGCCCATCCAGCGCATGGCGCTGGAAAAGCGCACCAGCGCCACCTTGTCGGCACGTTCGAGTCCTTTGGCGCGCAGCAGTGCCCACGCCAGGTGCAGCGGCGCCGGCCAGCGCGGCGCGACAAAATCCATGCCGCCGCTGCCGTCGGGATAGCGCATCTGCAAAGGCAGTTGCAACAGCAGCGCACCGGCATCCTGGCCAGCGAGCTTCAACAGGCGCAAGGTCTCGCTATAGGCGCCCAGCAAAATATGCTGGCCGTTGTCGAGTTTCAGGCCATCGCGCTCGAAGCGGCGCGCGCGGCCGCCGAGCGTGCGGGCAGCTTCAAACAGCGTGACCTGATGGCCGGCGCGCGCCAGTTCGATGGCGGCGGCGCAACCGGCCCAGCCGCCGCCGATGACGGCAACGCGTTTGACCGTGCTGCCAGCCTTAGCCACGGACCCAGGTCTTCCAGGCCAGCCACAGCTTGCGGATCGGCGTCAGGGAAATGCGCTGCGTCAGCACATGAAAGCCGTCGCGCTCGACTTCATCGAGCACCGTGCGGTAAATGGCGGCCATGATCAGGCCCGGGCGCTGGGCGCGGCGGTCTTCTTTCGGCAGCAGGGCCAGCGCTTCGTCGTAGGCCGCTTGCGCACGCGCGGCCTGGAAGCGCATCAGGTTTTCAAAGTTTTCGCTATGGCGCGCATTGAGCAGGTCGGCTGCGGTTACATTGAACTGCTGCAGCTCATTGATCGGCAAATAGATGCGGCCCTTGCGCGCATCTTCGCCCACGTCGCGGATGATATTGGTCAGCTGGAACGCATGGCCCAGTTTTTCCGCGTACAGCAGCGTTTCGGGACGGGTGGCGCCAAAGATGCTGGCCGACAGGATGCCGACCACGCTGGCCACATGCCAGCAATAGCGGCTCATGGCCTGGTAATCGAGGTAGCGGGTCTGGTTCAGGTCCATTTCCATGCCGTCGATAATGGCCTGCAGATGCTTTTCTTCCAGCTTGTAGACGGTCAGGTGCGGCTGCAATGCGCGCGTGACCGGATGCGAGGGATTGCCTTCGTACATGGCCTTCACTTCCTTGCGCCACCAGACCAGCTTGGTGCGTGCTACCGCTTCGTCCGTGCAGTCATCGACCGTATCGTCAACTTCGCGGCAGAATGCGTACAGCGCCGTGATGGCGCGGCGCCGTTCGGTCGGCAGGAACAGGAAGCTGTAGTAGAAGCTCGAACCGCTCTGGGCGGCCTTTTGTTGGCAATATTCGTCTGGAGACATAAGCAAAAATGCTGGGGTGGCTGGGGTGGCAATTTGAAGCCGCTATTCTAGCCGCTTAGACCAGATGGGACGGAGGAAAAATCGGCTTTGTTTGCGCCGCTTGCGCCAAGCTCTTTTTCGACATGCGCAGCGCGCGCCAGAAAATAATCAGCCAGTCGCGTTTTTCCAGCTTTGGACGGCGCCGGAAAACGTCGTAATTGACTTCTTCGATCAGTTCCAGGATACGCAGGCCGCCTTGCACCACCAGCCGCAGCTCCCAGCCGATGCGTCCGCGCAAGCGCATGGCCAGCGGCGCGCCGCCCAGCATCAGCGCACGCGCGCGCGCTACTTCAAAGCGCATCAGCGCGCTCCATTTGCCATGGGCTTCGGGCCGCTCCAGGGCGGCCGGCGAGACGGCAAAGCGCGCCAGGTCTTCGAGCGGCAGGTAGATGCGCTCTTTTTGCTGGTCGATGGCGACATCTTGCAAGAAATTAATTAGTTGCAAAGCTGAACATATTGCGTTGGAATCGCGTACATTATCTGCATCGGCCTGTTTGTACAGGCACAGCATCAAAAGGCCGACCGGATTGGCCGAGCGCGCGCAATAGTCGAGCAGGTCGTCGTAGCTGGCGTAGCGCGTCACGGTCACATCCTGGCGGAAGGCGGACAGCAGGTCGTGGAAAGGCTGCATCGGCAGTTCGAACTGCGCGATAACGCCGGCCAGACGGGCAAACATCGGGTCGGCCACGTTCTCGCCGCGGGCAATGCAGGCCAGCGCCTGTTCGTACACTTGCAGGGAAGCGAGGCGCTCGGGTGGCGTGGCGTCGCCTTCATCAGCCAGGTCATCGGCGCTGCGGGCAAAGGCATAGATCGCTTCAACAGCCGGCACCAGGCGGCGCGGCAATAAAAAGGATGCTACGGGAAAATTTTCGTAATGGTCTACAGGCATTGAATACGTTTCGTTAGGGTGACAGCGTGTCGTTACAACAACTGAGAATGTAACTGACGCAAAAGTCACTAAAAGAATATCGCCGCGATTATAATTACTAACCGGAAAGTCAGTAAGGCCCGATCTTGACTTGCCGGACTGACTTTGTGATATCAATATTTGTCACATTATAAAGCTTTATGGGAAGCAATGCCGTAGCCGACGCCAGGCACAAGTTTCCTGAGACAAAAACTCATAGAAAAACACATAAAAAAGATGACAGCCCGCATAGTAAAGGAAAAAGCCTTGTTTGCCCTGAAAACCCAGTGCCGGAAGACCGGTGTCTTGACTTCGACACCTCGTCGATTGTTTGCTGCCAGCGCCATGGTGCTGGCATTGGCCGCCTGCTCCAAAACGGCGCCGCAGCCCGAACCGGTGCGCCCGGTGCGCGCCATTGTGCTGGCCAGCAGCAATGTCGATGTCAATGCCGAATTTTCCGGCGATATCGTGGCGCGCGTGACGTCGCAGCTGGGTTTTCGCGTGGGCGGCAAGATTATCGAGCGCAAGGTCGATGTGGGCAGCGTGGTCAAGCGCGGCCAGCTGCTGATGCGCCTCGATCCCACCGATCTGCAGCTGTCGCAGGCGCAGGCGCGGGCAACGCTCAACAGCGCCGAGACCAGCCGCGACCTGGCGCGCGCCGAACTGAAGCGCTATCAGGAACTGCGTGCGAAAAACTTCGTCAGCCAGGCCGTGCTGGACGGCAAGGACGCCACATACAAGGCGGCGCAAGCCGATGTGGAAGCAGCGCAGGCGGTCTATCGCGGCCAGTCCAACCAGTCCGGCTATGCCAGCCTGGTGGCCGATGGCGACGGCGTGATCGCACGCATCGACGCCGAAGTGGGGCAGGTGGTCTCGCCCGGCACGCCGGTGGTGCAGCTGGCGCGCAGCGGCGAGAAAGAAGTGGTGATCGGCCTGCCGGAAGACAAGGTCGAGACCATGCGCGGCGTGAAAGACGTGGTGGTGCGCCTCTGGGCCGACCCGAAACAGGCGCTGGCCGGCAAGATCCGCGAGATTTCACCGGTGGCCGATCCGGCCACGCGCACCTACACCACGCGCGTATCGATTCCCGAAGCGCCGCAGCTGCGCCTGGGCATGACCGCCGTGGTGCAGTTTGCCTCGCAAACGGCCACGCCGCAAATTCGCGTGCCGCTCACTGCGCTGTTCAATGAAAAGTCGCAAAGCTCGGTGTGGGTGGTGGAAAACGGTGCCGTCCGGCTGGCGCCGGTGACGGTGGGCGGCGTGGCCGGCAACGACTTGCTGCTGACGTCCGGCGTCAAGGAAGGCCAGACGGTGGTCACAGCGGGCGTGAACCTGCTCAAGCCGGGCCAGAAAGTCAGCCTGCTTGGCGCTGACACCGGCGCCGTAGGCGGGGTGAATAACGGGGTGGTTAAATGAAAGGCGGTTTCAACCTGTCACGCTGGGCGCTCGAACATATCCCACTGACGCGCTATCTGATGGCGGTGCTGCTGATCGGCGGCATGCTCAGCTATGCCAACCTGGGCCAGGACGAAGACCCCCCGTTTACCTTCCGCGCGATGGTGCTGCAGGCCTACTGGCCCGGTGCCACAGCCTTGCAGATGGCCGAGCAGGTGACCGACAAGCTGGAAAAAAAGCTGCAGGAAACGCCGTATATCGACGAGATCACCAGCTATTCCAAGCCTGGCGAGACGCTGATCTTGCTGGAGCTGCGCGAATCGACGCCGCCCAAGGAAACGGCGGCCGCCTGGTACCAGGTGCGCAAAAAGATCGGCGATATCAAAAATACCTTGCCGTCGGGCGTGGTGGGGCCGTTTTTCAACGATGAATTCGGCGACACCTACGGCTCGATCTTTGCCCTGTCCGGCGACGGTTTTACCTATGCCGAAATGAAAGACTACGCCGACGACGTGCGCCAGCAGCTGCTGGCCGTGTCGCAGGTGGCCAAGGTCGAGCTGTTCGGCGTGCAGGATGAAAAGATCAATATCGTCTTTTCGCACAAGAAGTTTGCCCAGCTGGGCATTCCATTCTCGGCCATCGTCAACCAGCTGTCCGAGCAGAACACCATCAATGCCACCGGTGTGCTGGTCACGCCCACCGACAATCTGCAGGTGCGCGTGACCGGCGCCATGGTGACCGTCAAGGACCTGGAAAACCTCGACCTGCGCGCCAACGGTACCACCTTCCGCCTCGGCGACTTTGCCACTGTCAAGCGCGAATTTGCCGATCCACCCAAGGACAAGATGCGTTTTAACGGCAAGGAAGTGATCGGCCTGGGCGTGTCGATGGAGAAGGGCGGCAATATCATTGCCATGGGCAAGGCGCTGCAAGCGACCGTGGCGCGTGTGGAAAGTCAGTTGCCGGTCGGCATACAACTGCAGCGCGTGTCGAACCAGCCTGAAGCGGTAGCCGCATCGGTCGGAGAATTCGTCCACACCCTGATCGAAGCAATCCTGATCGTGCTGGCCGTCAGTTTCGTGGCGCTGGGCCTGCATACCAAACCGCTGCGCATCGATGTGCGCCCGGGGCTGGTGGTGGCGCTGACCATCCCGCTGGTACTGGCCGTCACTTTCTTGTTTATGCGCATGCTCGATATTGACCTGCACAAGATTTCGCTGGGCGCGCTGATCATTGCGCTGGGCCTCCTGGTGGACGATGCGATTATTGCGGTCGAGATGATGGTGCGCAAGATGGAAGAGGGCATGTCGCGCTTTGACGCGGCCACCTTTGCCTACACCTCGACCGCCATGCCGATGCTGACCGGCACCTTGATTACCGTGGCCGGCTTTCTGCCGATCGGCCTGGCCAAGTCGACCGCCGGCGAATACACGTTCTCGCTGTTTTCGGTCAATGCGCTGGCGCTGGTGATCTCGTGGGTGGTGGCGGTGGTCTTCACGCCCTATATCGGTTATCTGCTGCTGAAGGTCAAGCCGCATGCCAATAATGACCACGAGCTGTTCGATACGCCCAACTTCCGCCGTTTCCGCCGCGCCGTGACCTGGTGCGTGGAGTGGCGCAAGACCACCATTGCTGCCACGCTGGCCATCTTTGCACTCGGTATCTACGGCTTCAACTTTATCGAGAAGCAGTTTTTCCCCGATTCCAGCCGGCCCGAGCTGATGGTGGAAATGTGGTCGCCCGAAGGCACGACCTTTGCCGCCAATGAAAAGCAGGTGAAAAAGTTCGAGGCCTTTGTCGGCAAGCTCGACGGCGTGCAGAGCGTGACCAGCTATGTCGGCACCGGCAGCCCCCGTTTCTATCTGCCGCTCGACCAGATTTTCCCGCAGACCAACGTCTCGCAAATCGTGGTGCTGCCCGACAGCCTGGCCGACCGCGAGCGGCTGCGCCAGCAGATCGTCGATGTGTTCAAGCGCGACTTCCCGGAAGTGCGCGGGCGCGTCAAGCTGCTGCCTAACGGGCCACCGGTGCCGTATCCGGTGCAGTTCCGCGTCACCGGGCTGGAAGTGGCCACCGTGCGCGCGATTGCCGACCAGGTCAAGGATGTGCTGCGCGCCAACGCCAATACGGTCGGCGTGAACGATAACTGGAACGAGTCGGTCAAGGTGCTGCGCCTCGACCTGGACCAGGACAAGCTGCGCGCGCTCGGCATTACATCGAGCACGGTGATGCAGGCGGCCAATACCATTTTGTCGGGCACGGTGATCGGCCAGTTCCGCGAGGATAACAAGCTGATCGATATCCAGGTACGCCAGCCGCTGGCCGAGCGCGCCACCATTTCGGTGCTTAACGACACCAATATTCCGACGGCCAGCGGCAAGTACGTGCCGATCTCGCAAATTGCACGCGTGCACTTTGTGTGGGAGCCGGGCGTGGTATGGCGCGACAAGCGCGAATGGGCCATTACGGTGCAGTCCGACGTGATCGACGTCATCCAGGGCGCCACGGTATCGACCCAGCTGGCGCCGCAGATCGACGCCTTGCGGGCAAAACTGCCGGCCGGCTACCGCATTACCCTCAAGGGCGTGGCGGCCGACAGCGGCGAGGCGGAAGCGTCGATCGCGGCCAACCTGCCACTGGCGATCTTTATTATCTTTACGCTCTTGATGCTGCAGCTGCACAGCTTTTCGCGCGCACTGCTGGTGTTCCTGACCGGGCCGCTCGGCGTGGCCGGCGCCGCATTTGCCTTGTTGCTGCTGCACCGTCCGCTCGGCTTCGTGGCCAACCTGGGCGTGATTGCCCTGTTCGGCATGATTATCCGCAACTCGGTGATCCTGATCGACCAGATCGAGCAGGACATCCGTGACGGCTCGACGCCGTGGGACGCGATTATCGACTCGGCGGTGCGCCGCTGCCGTCCGATCGTGCTGACGGCCGCCGCGGCCGCGCTGGCCATGATTCCACTGTCGCGCTCGGTATTCTGGGGCCCGATGGCCGTTGCCATTATGGGCGGCCTGATCCTGGCTACCGCCTTGACGCTGTTGTTCCTGCCGGCCCTTTATGCCGCCTGGTTCCGGGTCAAGAAGCCGCAATAGCGTGCGAATGTGTCGGATTACGCCGCATTATATGCGGCGTGGTTCCGGGTCAGAAAGCCGCAATAATGTGCGAATGTGTCGGATTACGCTACGCTAATCCGACCTACGCCGACCTACGCCGACCTGCGGCCCTGTTGTCAGGCAGGGTAAGGCCCGTAGATACTGTTATCCCCGTCAAGCGGCGTGCAAGGTCGGATCAAATATTTTTCCTGACCTGAGCACGCCGAATGCCACGTGTACCAGTTTGCGCATCATGGCGCCGATGATCAATTTCGGCGC
>NZ_WFLK01000017.1 GCF_009208565.1 Janthinobacterium aquaticum
GCCTAAGGGCGGATACAGCATCCAGTTACCCGGTCTTGATATGCCTACCAAGAATTTTGACAGCGGTTAATGTTGTTCGCAACACCATCAACCGCATGAGAGGAATAATACAAGGTCGGATTAGCCCAAAGGGCGTAATCCGACACAGCTGACGACACGCCCCGAAAAAAGGCCGCATTCCTCTGGGAAATCCAGTAGAATGCCGCCTTTGTTCGAGCAGCCCTGTGACAGGGTAGCCAGAATGCTCCCGAGTTGCTAGAATCAGGGCGCTTCGGCAAAAGTATGCGGATGTGGTGGAATTGGTAGACACGCTGGTCTTAGAAGCCAGTGCTTCGGCTTGGGAGTTCGAGTCTCCCCATCCGCACCATGCAGGCAGTCTCGCCTGTAATGGTTCAAAAAGTTCAACTTGCAGCATCTTCCTGACGGCTACACTGGCCGTGCCGTCCGCTTTTCCCGCTGTTTTTCATCAAACCACGCCGAAACACGTAAAAAACTGCGTTTTTTGCCTGAAAACATGGTCAAACCCGCATTTCTTTGTTTGGGACGCGGCTGCAGATGACATATACTAATAGAGGAAGCGCGCTGCAAGCCCTGGCTTGACGGCCTCGGTTTGATAGCCCGCTTCTGGCGCCAATACAACAGCCTTGAATAACAGTGAGACAGAATGCAAACAAGCAGTAGCGATTCGTGCGCTGGTGCTGGCGGCCTCTGTCGCAGGCCTTAAAGCCAGCCACTTTTCCAGGGGCCTTTGTTATAATGCCACGCTTTACCGAATCAGATTCAGCCCTGCGTACGAACGCCAGGCTGAGCGGTCGGAGCCCTGTTGCAGCATGAAAGCAGCGGATTGTTTGGTGCCTGGCGAGGTTGTGCCGGGTAGACCAGGTCCATGATCCTGGTTTCGTTTTGTGGCAGATGAATATGCGAGCGAGGCAAGCTGGCCCATGTCTTGCGCCGGTGCCGGTGCAAAGGGGCGGGTCTTCTTTTCTCGCAACAACAGTATCTTATTTTTTGGACGATTTTTTACATGGCAACTGCAGTCGAAACCTTGGGCAAACTCGAACGTCGTATCACCATCTCCTTCCCGGTCACGGACGTGCGCACGGAAGTCGAGAAGCGCCTGAAAGTGCAAGCCCGTACGGCCAAGGCACCAGGCTTCCGTCCTGGTAAAGTGCCGTTGAAAATGGTTGCCGCACAATACGGCTATCAAATTGAATCGGATGTGCTGAACGACAAAGTCGGCCGCGCTTTCAACGACGCCGCCAACGAAAACAACCTGCGCGTTGCCGGTTTCCCGAACATCGTGCCGAAAGAAGAAGCAGCAGAAGGCCAGCTGGCTTTCGACGCCACCTTCGAAGTGTATCCGGAAGTCGTCATTGGCGACCTGGCCAACGTTGAAATCGAAACCGTGCAAGCCGAAGTGTCGGAAGCCGAAATCGACAAAACCATCGACATCCTGCGCAAGCAGCGCGTGCACTTCCACGTCAAGGGCGAAGCTGGCGAACATGGCGACGGCGGCGAGCCAGTTGCTGCCAACGGCGACCGCGTGACGGTCGACTTCGTCGGTTCGATCGACGGCGTTGAGTTCGACGGCGGCAAAGCCGAAGGCTACGCTTTCGTGCTGGGCGAAGGCCGCATGCTGCCAGAATTCGAAGCAGCAACCCAGGGCCTGAAAGTTGGCGAGTCGAAGACTTTCCCACTGGCATTCCCAGAAGACTACCATGGCAAGGATGTGGCCGGTAAAACCGCCGAATTCACCATCACCCTGCAAAAGCTGGAATGGGCGCACCTGCCGGAAGTCGATGCTGAATTTGCCAAATCGCTGGGCGTAGCCGACGGCGACCTGGCCAAAATGCGCGAAGACATCAAAGTAAACCTGCAACGTGAAGTTGCCGGTCGCGTCAAGGCCCGCAACAAGGAAGCCGTGATGGACGCGCTGGTCAAGATCGCTGAACTGGACGTGCCAAAAACGCTGATCGCGCAAGATTCGGACCGCCTGGCTGAAATGACCCGCCAGGACATGGCGCAGCGCGGCATGAACGTCAAGGACGTGCCTTTCCCGGCCGAACTGTTTGCAGAAAAAGCCGAGCGTCGCGTACGCCTCGGCCTGATCCTGTCGCAACTGGTGGGTGACAACAACCTGCAAGCGACGCCAGAACAAGTCAAGGCACAGATCGAAGACTTCGCACAAAGCTACGAAGATCCACGCGAAGTGCTGAAGTACTACTACAGCGACCGTCGTCGTCTGGGCGAGATCGAAGCCCTTGTATTGGAAGAAAACGTCGTCACTTACGTGCTGGGCCTGTCGAAAGTGACCTCGAAAGCAGTTGCTTTCGATGAACTGATGGGAAGCAACGCACAAGCGTAAACCAGTTTCTGCCTGCCGCCGCCCGCTGATCATGCTGGCGGCGGCATCGCCTAACTGCTTCACAAGGAAATGAAATGACAGGTATGTACCGTAATCCAGCGCTGGACACAGAAATGCTCGGCCTGGTGCCGATGGTGGTGGAACAGAGCGGTCGCGGCGAGCGCTCGTATGATATTTACTCGCGCCTGCTCAAGGAGCGTCTGATTTTCATGGTCGGCCCGGTCAATGACCAGATGGCCAACCTGGTGGTCGCCCAGCTGCTGTTCCTGGAAAGCGAAAATCCTGAAAAGGAAATCTCGCTGTACATTAATTCGCCAGGCGGCTCGGTTTCGGCCGGCATGGCCATCTATGACACCATGCAGTTCATCAAGCCGGACGTCTCGACGCTGTGTACCGGCATGGCCGCCTCGATGGGCGCGTTCCTGCTGGCCGCCGGCGCCAAGGGCAAACGTTTCTCGCTGCCGAACTCGCGCATCATGATTCACCAGCCGTCCGGTGGTTCGCAAGGCATGGCGTCCGATATCGAGATCCAGGCCAAGGAAATCCTGTACCTGCGCACGCGTCTGAACGGCATCATGGCCGATCGCACGGGCCAGTCGATCGAACAGATCGCCAAGGATACCGACCGCGACCGTTTCATGTCCGCCGATGAGGCTGTTGAGTACGGCCTGATCGATAAAGTGTTGACCAGCCGCGCTTGATATGCCCCGACCGGTATTGCAAGGTAGCTAAGTAAACGCCCGGGCGCTCAAACGTTCGGGCGTTTCGCTTTTATTTCGGGTAGCATGGTGCTTGTGGAGTGTTTTCCTGGCCCTGTGCAGCGTCTTCGCCTGGCCAGCAGCTTTGCAATATTGTTAATGCAGTTCCAACCAAAATGCCTTATGTCAGACAAAAAATCCTCTAGCGGCGAAAAATTACTGTATTGCTCGTTCTGCGGCAAAAGCCAGCACGAGGTGAAGAAACTCATCGCCGGCCCGTCCGTGTTTATCTGCGACGAGTGTATCGACCTGTGCAATGACATCATCCGTGATGAAACGTCGAGCATCGAAACGGTGACCGGCACCAAGTCCGACCTGCCAACGCCGCAGGAAATCGCCACCATGCTCGATCAGTACGTGATCGGCCAGCAGACTGCCAAGCGCATCCTGTCGGTAGCGGTGTACAACCATTACAAACGCCTCAAGCACCTGGGCAAGAAGGACGATATCGAACTGGCCAAGAGCAACATCTTGCTGGTCGGTCCTACCGGTTCGGGCAAGACGCTGCTGGCGCAGACGCTGGCGCGCATGCTCAACGTGCCGTTCGTGATTGCCGATGCGACCACCCTGACCGAAGCCGGTTATGTGGGCGAGGACGTGGAAAACATCATCCAGAAGCTGCTGCAAAGCTGCAACTACGATGTGGAAAAAGCCCAGCGCGGCATCGTCTATATCGATGAGATCGACAAGATTTCGCGCAAGTCCGACAATCCGTCGATTACCCGTGATGTCTCGGGTGAAGGCGTGCAGCAGGCGCTGTTGAAGCTGATCGAAGGCACCATGGCGTCGGTACCGCCACAAGGCGGGCGCAAGCATCCGAACCAGGACTTCGTGCAGATCGACACCACCAACATCATGTTTATCTGCGGCGGTGCGTTTGACGGCCTGTCGAAAGTGATCTCGAACCGCTCCGAAAAGAGCGGCATCGGTTTCTCGGCCAGCATCAAGAGCAAGTCGCAGCGCTCGGCCAGCGAGTTGCTGCTCGAAGCCGAACCGGAAGACCTGGTCAAGTTCGGCCTGATTCCGGAGCTGGTGGGTCGCCTGCCGGTGATTGCCACCCTGGCCGAACTGACCGAAGAAGCGCTGATCCAGATCCTGGTCGAGCCGAAAAACGCACTGATCAAACAGTACGCCAAACTGCTCGACATGGAAGGCGCCGAGCTGGAAATTCGTCCTGCCGCATTGCACGCGATTGCCAAGAAGGCACTGGCGCGCAAGACCGGCGCGCGCGGTCTGCGTTCGATCCTGGAGCACGCTTTGCTGGACGTGATGTATGAATTGCCGAGCGAACAAAATGTGGTGAAAGTCGTTATCGACGAAAATACCATTACCAGTGGCGCCAAGCCTTTGTTGATTTACCAAGAGACTGCCAAGGCCTCCGGGGAAAATTGATATTGACCATGGTTTGAGCGGAAAAAGCATTTTGAATTCCGCAAAGCATGGCAGTACAATTTGAATCAATAGCAGGTTTCAATGAAAAGCCACTCGCGGCTACTTGCTGCGTGTGGCTTTTTTAACTTGGACGTTAATATTGATTCCTGCTGACTGTCATGCGGGCGTGTTTTGTGAAACAAGCCATGTTGTTTGTTTCTCAAAAATTATTTATTCTCGCCGGTCTTGAGTTTGGGCAGCGAGCGCCTATATCGTAAACACGCTTTCTATAAGGTACGCCATGACAACTTCCAAATTAACTGAGCAAACTCAACTGCCGTTATTGCCGTTGCGCGATGTCGTCGTCTTCCCGCATATGGTGATACCGCTGTTTGTTGGCCGTCCAAAGTCGATCAAGGCGCTGGAAGCTGCAATGGAGCAGGGCAAGAGCATTATGCTTGCCGCTCAAAAAGCAGCTGCGAAGGACGAGCCATCCCCTTCGGATATCTATGAAATTGGCTGCGTCGCCAATATTTTGCAAATGCTCAAGCTGCCCGACGGCACCGTCAAGGTGCTCGTTGAAGGTGCGCAGCGGGCCCGTATCAATCACATCAGCGATGCGCCGACGCACTTTATCGCCGACCTGACGCCGCTCGAATCCGAGCCGGGCGACGAGTCCGAAGTCGAAGCGATGCGCCGCGCGATCGTGCAGCAGTTCGACCAGTACGTCAAACTGAACAAGAAAATCCCTCCCGAGATACTGGCGTCGCTGTCGGGCATCGACGACGCCGGCCGCCTGGCCGACACGGTTGCTGCGCACCTGCCGCTCAAACTCGAGCAAAAACAGGTGATCCTGGAAATTTTCAGCGTGGCCAAGCGCCTCGAGCATCTGCTGGGCCAGCTCGAAGGCGAGCTCGATATCCTGCAGGTGGAAAAACGCATCCGCGGCCGCGTCAAGCGCCAGATGGAAAAATCGCAGCGCGAGTACTACCTGAACGAACAGGTCAAGGCGATCCAGAAAGAGCTGGGCGAGGGCGAAGATGGCGCCGATCTCGACGAGCTCGAGAAAAAGGTTGCCTCGGCCAAAATGCCGAAAGAAGCGCTCGACAAGGCCACCAACGAGCTGAAAAAGCTCAAGCTGATGTCGCCGATGTCGGCCGAAGCCACCGTCGTGCGCAACTATATCGACACGCTGGTCAACCTGCCGTGGAAGAAAAAATCCAAGGTTAACAACGACCTGGCGAACGCCGAGAAAGTGCTCGAGGGCGACCACTACGGCCTCGACAAGGTCAAGGAACGCATCCTGGAATACCTCGCAGTACAACAGCGCGTCGACAAGCTCAAAGCGCCGATCCTGTGCTTCGTGGGGCCACCGGGCGTGGGTAAAACCTCGCTGGGCCAGTCGATTGCCCGCGCCACGAACCGCAAGTTCGTGCGCATGGCGCTGGGTGGCGTGCGCGACGAAGCCGAGATTCGCGGTCACCGCCGTACCTATATCGGCTCGATGCCGGGCAAGGTGCTGCAGTCGCTGTCCAAAGTGGGCGTGCGCAATCCGTTGTTCCTGCTTGACGAGATCGACAAGATGGGCGCCGATTTCCGTGGCGATCCGTCGTCGGCGCTGCTCGAGGTGCTCGACCCTGAACAGAACCACACGTTCTCGGACCATTACATCGAAGTCGATTTCGACCTGTCGGACGTGATGTTCGTGGCCACCTCGAACTCGTACAATATTCCGCCGGCGCTGCTCGACCGCATGGAAGTGATCCGCCTGTCCGGTTACACGGAAGACGAGAAAACCAGCATTGCCCAGCGTTATCTGCTGCCGAAACAGATCAAGAACAACGGTCTGAAAGAGGAAGAAATCCAGGTTGCCGAGTCGGCCCTGCGCGACATCATCCGCTACTACACGCGTGAAGCGGGCGTGCGTTCGCTGGAACGCGAAGTGTCGAAGATCTGCCGCAAGGTGGTCAAGATGCTGCTGCTGAAAAAGTCGGACAAGAAGGTGCTGGTCAACTCGAAGAACCTCGACAAGTTCCTCGGTGTGCGCCGCTATGACTTTGGCGTGGCAGAAAAGGAAAACCAGGTTGGCCAGGTGGTCGGTCTGGCTTGGACCGAGGTGGGCGGCGACTTGCTGACCATCGAGGCGGTCAGCATGCCGGGCAAGGGTGGCGTGATCCGTACCGGCACCTTGGGCGACGTCATGAAAGAGTCGATTGAAGCCGCCCGCACCGTGGTGCGCAGCCGGTCGGCGCGCCTGGGCATCAAGCCGGAAGTGTTTGAAAAGAGCGATATCCATATCCACGTGCCGGAAGGTGCAACGCCGAAAGACGGTCCTTCGGCCGGTGCGGCGATGACGGTGGCGATGGTGTCGGTCTTCACGGGCATTCCGGTACGCGCCGATGTGGCGATGACGGGCGAAATCACGCTGCGCGGCGAAGTGCTGCCGATCGGCGGCCTGAAAGAAAAGCTGCTGGCAGCCCATCGCGGCGGCATCAAGACGGTATTGATTCCCGAGCAGAACGTGAAAGACCTGGCCGATATTCCGGACAACGTCAAGAACAAGCTCGAAATCGTGCCGGTGCGCTGGATCGATAAAGTGCTGGAAATTGCCCTCGAGCGCCTGCCTGAGCCGCTGTCCGAGACGCCTGCAGTCGAGCCGGTAGCGGCGGCTGCGGCCAAACCTGATGCGTCTGGCGAGGTAGTAAAACACTAAGTTTTTTACCTGGTTTAACCAAAACAAGCGCTTTTATAGCGCTTGTTTTATATTGAAACGTGAATTGCGACCCAAAGCGCTTGACACATCTACAGTGCGGCTTGTTTAATACGGCTGCACATTTTTCGCCGTCTCGCCGTAGTGCCAAAAGCTTTGCCAGAGGCGGTAACGTTTTATACCTTTGTAATTGGGGATGCTAGTGAACAAGACTGAATTGATCGACCACATTGCTGAAACAGCCGACATTTCCAAAGCCGCCGCTGCGCGCGCACTCGACGCTGTTATCGGCGGCGTGACGGAAACCCTGAAAAACGACGGCAGCGTCACCCTGGTTGGTTTCGGTACCTTCTCGGTTAGCGAACGTGCAGAACGCACCGGCCGCAATCCACGCACCAAAGAAGCGATCACCATCGAAGCGGCCAAAGTGCCAAAATTTAAAGCTGGTAAAGCTTTGAAGGATGCTGTAAACTAATGTCCTTCCGGTGAGGTGACAATCACCGGAAACATTTGGCGGTGCTCTCGGGCGCCGCAAATGCGAGTTGTACTGTGTATTTTTCGGAGTGGTAGTTCAGTTGGTTAGAATGCCGGCCTGTCACGTCGGAGGTCGCGGGTTCGAGTCCCGTCCGCTCCGCCAAAAAAATACGCTCTTTAGGAGTGGTAGTTCAGTTGGTTAGAATACCGGCCTGTCACGTCGGGGGTCGCGGGTTCGAGTCCCGTCCGCTCCGCCAGAATATAAAAACCCGCATTGCCGAAAGGTGGTGCGGGTTTTTTGTTTTTCCCTTGCTGTTTATTGGAACGGCTGGTTTGAATATCGGGCGGCTTTGATTTAAATCGTTTTTAAGCGTACTACTGTTTAATGAAACGAAACAGCGCAAGCAGCGTCGCAGGCTGCCTGCTGCGGGCAGCACGCCTGATTTACCCTTGCTATAGGGCTATGGTCATTGTAGAATCAGGAGGTTATCGCTCGTGCTGCGGAAACGCGCTGGAGTTTGATTGACAAGTTGTTGAATCTAAAGGGGAAGTGGACATCTGTCCCGTCCATTCCGCCGAAGAAATCAAGGCGAACGCAAGTTCGCCTTTTTTTATAGTGTTCCACTCATCCGAATTGGCTGCCCATGTTTGAATTTATTCGTACCCATCGACGCTTGATGCAGTTTCTGCTGATGCTGATCATCGTCCCGTCATTTGCTCTGGTCGGTATCAGCGGCTATCAAAGCTTCGGCGACGGCGCGAACACCATCGCCAAAGTCGGCGACCAGGTCATCACGCAACAGCAATATGAAGAAGCGCAACGCCAGCAGATCGATCGCTACCGCCAGATGATGGGCGAGCAGTTCGACCAGAAATTGTTTGATACGCCGGAAGCGCGCAAAGGCATCCTCGACAACCTGATCGCCGAACGCGCCGTGGCTGCTGAAGTGGGCCGCGCCAAGCTGTCGATCAGCGACGCGGTGCTGCAGAAGGAAGTGCTGGAAATCCCCGGCCTGACCCTGCCGGACGGCAAGTTCGATCTCGAGCGCTACAAGGCCATGCTGGCCGCCCAAGGCATGACGCCGCAGATGTACGATGCGCGCCGCCGCAGCGACCTGGCCCTGCAGCAACTGGCCGGCGCCGTGCAAAACAGCGCCTTCACGCCGGGCAGCGTCGCCCAGCGCCTGTCGGACGTCACGTCGCAAGAGCGCGAAGTGCAGGAGCTGCTGCTGCCAGTGGCCCAGTTCGTGCCGCAAGTGAAAGTGACCGACGAGATGGTCAAGGCCTTCTACGACAAGAACAGCAAGCTGTTTGAAATCCCCGAGCAGGCAAAAATCGAGTACACGGTGCTCGACGCAGCTGCGGCTGGCGAACAGGTTGATGTGACCGATGCTGACGTTGCTGCCTACTACGACAAGAACAAGAAAGCCTACACCAGCGCCGAAGCGCGCCGCGCCAGCCATATTCTGATCGCCGTCAAGAAAGACGCATCGGCTGCTGACAAGGCTGCCGCCAAGGCCAAGGCTGACGCCATCTTGGCGGAAGTGCGCAAGAACCCTGCCAGCTTCGCCGCCGTGGCCAAGGCCAAATCGGAAGATCCGGCATCGGCCGAGCTTGGTGGTGACCTGGACGTGGTGGCCAAAGGCTCGATGCCAAAACCGGTGGAAGACGCGATCTACTCGCTCAAGCAGGGCGATATCAGCGACGTGGTGCCATCGGAATACGGTTACCACGTGCTGACCGTGACCTCGGTCAAGCCTGAGCATGTGAAAACGCTCGATGAAGTCAAGGGCGAGATCACGGCCGATTTGCGCAAGCAGTTTGCTGCCAAGAAGTTCTCCGAAATGGCCGAGCAGTTCACCGATTTGGTGTATACGCAGTCCGACAGCCTCAAGCCAGTCGCTGACAAGCTCAAGCTGAAAGTGGAAACCGTTGCCAACGTATCGCGCACGCCATCACCGGCACTGGGCAATGCACCGTACAACAATGCCAAGTTCCTGACGGCGATCTTCTCGAACGACTCGCTGAAAGAAAAGCGCAATACCGAAGCGGTCACGGTGGCGCCCAATGTGCTGGTCTCGGGCCGCGTGGTGGAGTTCAAGCCGGCATCGAAGCGTCCGCTGGCTGAAGTCGACGCCATGATCCGCCAGCGCGTGACGCTGGAAGAGGCTGCCAAGCTGGCCAAAAAAGAAGGCGAGACCAAACTGGCCGCGCTGAAGGCGTCGGGCGACGCCACCGGTTTCGGCGCTGCGCAGTGGGTGTCGCGCAGCAAGCTTGACGGCATCAACCGCGCCGCCATCGTGCAGGTCATGAAGGCCGACACCAGCAAGCTGCCAGCCTATGTGGGCGTGGAACTGCCAGCGCTGGGCTACGGCATCTACCGTATCGCCAAGGTGCAGCAGCCAGCCCAGGTGGACGAAGCGCGCCGCCAGCAGGAGAAAGACCAGATCAACAATATCCTGGCGCAACAGGAAATGTTTGATTACGTCGAGTACCTGAAAAACAAGGCCAAGGTCAAGATTGTGCGTCCGGTAACAAGCGCGGCACCGGTGACTGAAGCGCCGTAAGCTTTAGCTTCACGCATAAAAATAGCCGCTTTCGAGCGGCTATTTTTTTTGTCTGAAAGAACCTACGCTGTCATTCACCGGACTGGTTAAGCATCATTTCGCCCCCAATAAAGGCGCCACCTGCGGCCAGATATTTTTCAATATCGTCGGATGCGCTTCGGCTGTCGGATGCAATCGGTCGGCCTGGAACAGCTTGGGCTGGTCGGCGATGCCTTCGAACATGAATGGCACCAGCGGTGCTTTCCATTCTTTTGCCAGCTTGCCATAGACGCCATAGAATTTTTCGGCGTAGTCGCGGCCGTAGTTGGGCGGCATGCGCATGCCCACCAGCACCACCTTGGCGCCCGACTGGCGGGCCGCCTCGCCCATGGCGCGCAGGTTCGCTTCGGCGGCGGCCACCGGCAGGCCGCGCAGGCCGTCGTTGGCGCCCAGTTCGATCAGCACCACGTCCGGCTTGTTTTTCTCCAGCAGCTTGGGCAGGCGTGCGCGTCCACCGCTGGTGGTCTCGCCGCTGATGCTGGCGTTGACGATGCGCGTGTCGTTCTTCTGCGCCTGCAGCCGCTGTTCCATCAAGGCCACCCAGCCTGCGCCGCGTGCAATGCCGTACTCGGCAGAGAGGCTGTCACCGAGCACCAGCAGCGTTTTTGGTGCAGAATAAGCGTTTGTCATGCCAGCGGCCATCAGCAGTGCCGCTACCGGCAAAAGCGACAGGGTACGCCGGCGTCCGGCAGCCATGGTTTGTTCACGAAATTTTTTAAGATAGATCAGCATGCCCGAATTCCCTAAAGCGACTTCCACCAGTTTCCTCCCATCCGCAGCCGCTACCGTACATGCTGCCGCAAACCAGAGTCGTAACAGCCAGAGCGCCATCGAAGTGGTGGGCCTGGCCAAGCGTGTTCCTGATGCCGATGGTGAGCTGACCATCCTGCACCGGATTGATTTTACCGTGCAAACTGCCGAGACGCTGGCCATCGTGGGCGCCTCCGGTTCCGGCAAGTCCACCTTGCTGGGCTTGCTGGCGGGTCTCGATACGCCGAGCGAAGGCAAGGTCATGCTGGACGGCACCGATATCTTCGCGCTCGACGAAGACGGCCGCGCCGGTTTTCGCAAGGAAAAGCTGGGCTTTGTGTTCCAGTCCTTCCAACTGCTGGCGCATCTGACGGCGCTGGAAAACGTGATGCTGCCGCTCGAGCTGCGCGGCGACCCGCAGGCCAAAGAAAAGGCCGAGGCCATGCTGGGCCGCGTCAACCTGGGCAGCCGCCTCAAGCACTATCCGAAATACCTGTCCGGCGGCGAGCAGCAGCGCGTAGCGCTGGCGCGCGCCTTTGTCACCGAACCGCCGCTGCTGTTCGCCGACGAGCCGACCGGCAGCCTGGACGCCGCCACCGGCGAAGCGGTAATCCAGCTGATGTTCGAGCTGAACCGCGAACGCGGCTCGACGCTGGTGCTGGTCACGCACGACACCTCGATTGCCGCGCGTTGCGGACGCACTATCACGATTGCAGCCGGGCGCGTGGTTTGATTCCCTGAAAAGGACGTAGGTCGGATTAGGCCCCGAAGGGGCCGTAATCCGACAACACCCGGGACGCCAACAATGTTGTCGGATTAATCCAACGTTATCACCCCGCCAGCGCATTGATCAGCTTGCGCAATGCCGGTATCAGTTCGCTCGCTGTCAGGCCGATCGGTCCGGCACCTGAAGCCACCAGCGCGTCGGCAGCGGCGCCGTGCAGCCAGACTGCGCCGAGGGCGGCGTCCCATTCGTTCCAGCCCTGCGCCAGCAGGCTGCCGCACAGGCCGGCCAGCACGTCGCCGGTGCCGGCGGTAGCCAGTGCCGGGCCGCCGCTGGTATTGATCACCACCGCGCCGTCGGGTGCGGCAATCACGGTGCCCGAGCCTTTCAACACCACGATCACATTCAATTGCGCTGCCAGCTGGCGTGCCGCTGCCAGCCGGTCAGCCTGGACTTCAGCCGTGGTCAGGTCGAGCAGGCGCGCCGCTTCCAGCGGGTGCGGCGTCAATATGGTGACGCCTGCGCGCAAGGCCAGCGCCGACTGCAGTTCCGGCTCGGCCGCCATCAGGTTCAGGGCGTCAGCGTCGAGCACCAGCGGGCTGTCGCTGTCGAGCGCGCGCTGCAGCAGTTCGACCGTGTCGGCATTGTCGATGGAGCCGCCCAGGCCGGGACCTGCCACCAGCGCTGAAAAGTGCAGGCCCGACAAGTCGACGCCATCGGCGCGGCGGCACATCAGCTCGGGCTGGCCGCTGTCAAACGCCGGCGGCGGGCCCGGAAAGGCAATCGTCACACGTCCTGCGCCCGCGTGCAGGGCGGTGCGGGCGGCCAGAATTGGCGCGCCGGCCATGCCTTGTGCGCCGCCGATCACGGCCAGGCTGCCGTAGCTGCCCTTGTGGCTGTTATGGCGGCGCGTGCGCAGGTGGCGCGCAAACAGGTGCAGGCCATTGAGTTGGGCGTTCGCCGGTGCCAGCAGCAGCGGGTCGATGGCCAGGCCGGCGATGTCCACCTCACCGGCATAGTCGCGTCCGTCGCCCGTATGCAGGCCCGGTTTGTCGCCGATAAAGGTCAGGGTATGGCTGGCGCGAATGGCCACCCCATCGACCACGCCGGTATCGGCCTGCAGCCCGCTCGGTACATCGAGCGCCAGCACCGGGCAGGCAAGCTGATTGACATGCAGCGCCACTTCGCGGCATTCACCTGCCAGCGGGCGCGCCGCGCCGATGCCGAACAGGCCGTCGATCACCAGATTCCACGGCGCTGCATGTACTGCGGCCAGCGCCGAGGCACTGCCGGCATCGGCCGTGATCAGGCGCGCCGCGCTGTTGCGGGCGCGGCTCAATGCCTGCTCACGTTCGGGTGAGGTGGCGCGCGCTTCCGGCGCCTGCCACACCAGCACCTCGATGCCGCTGCCGGCCAGGTGCGCCGCCGCTTCCAGGGCGTCGCCGCCATTGTCGCCGGGGCCGGCCAGCACCAGCACGCGCATATGGCCGCCGGCGCCGCTCTCCAGGCCGTGCAGGATTTTCAGGGCGTGGCTGGCGGCTGCCTGGCCGGCGCGCTGCATCAGGGTGCCTTGCGGCAGCGTCTGGCTTGCAGCCTGTTCGATGGCGCGCAGTTCGGCAATGCTGTAGAGCGGGCTGGCGATATTGGCGGAGTCGAGCAAGGTCATGAGAAATTCCTGTAGTCAATTTATTCTGACCTTAAGCGCGATCCGCCGCCATGGCAAGGGTGCCACGCTGAAGGATCGCTTAAATCACGGGCGCTCACGCTACAATGGTTCGCATCGAATCACGGAGGGCAGCGATGGACTGGCAATTCTGGATAGACCGCGGCGGCACATTTACCGATATCGTGGCGCGCCGCCCTGATGGCAGCCTGGCCACCCACAAGCTGCTGTCGGAAAGCCCCGGCCAATACCGCGACGCGGCGCTGGCCGGCATGCGCGAGTTGATGGCGCTGGCGCCGGACCAGCCGCTGCCGGTCGCCCGGATCGGCGCCATCAAGATGGGTACCACGGTCGCGACCAATGCCCTGCTCGAGCGCAAGGGCGAGCCGACCGTGCTGGCTATTACGCGCGGTTTTGGCGACGCGCTGCGCATCGCCTACCAGAACCGCCCGCAGCTGTTTGCACGCCGGATCGTGCTGCCCGAACTGCTGTATGGCGACTTGATCGAGCTTGATGAGCGCGTCGGCGCGCACGGTGACGTCATCACGCCGCTTGACGAGGCCTCCGCCCGCACCGCGCTGGCGCAGGCCTACGCGCGTGGCTATCGCGCGATTGCCATCGTCTGCATGCATGGCTACCGCTATCCGGACCACGAGCAACAAGTCGCGCAGCTGGCGCGGGAGCTCGGCTACACGCAGGTGTCGGTATCGCACCAGGCCAGCCCGATGATGAAGCTGGTGGCGCGCGGCGACACCACGGTAGCCGACGCCTATCTGTCGCCCGTGCTGCGCCGATATGTCGATCAGCTGGCCGCCGAGCTGCCGGGCGTGCCGCTGCAGTTCATGCAATCGAATGGCGCTCTGACGGACGCTCGCGCGTTCCAGGGCAAGGACAGCATTTTATCGGGGCCGGCAGGCGGCATTGTTGGCATGGTGCGCGCCAGCGCGCTGGCCGGTTTTGACAAGGTGATCGGCTTTGACATGGGCGGCACCTCCACCGATGTGTCGCATTATGCGGGCCAGTTCGAGCGCGTATTTGAAACGCAGGTCGCTGGCGTGCGCATGCGCGCGCCGATGATGAGCATCCATACGGTGGCGGCAGGCGGCGGCTCGATCCTGCATTTCGATGGCGCGCGCTACCGCGTGGGGCCGGATAGCGCCGGCGCCGATCCCGGTCCGGCCAGCTACCGGCGCGGCGGCCCGCTGGCCGTCACCGACTGCAACGTCCTGCTGGGCAAGCTGCAGCCGGCGCATTTTCCCAGATTGTTCGGCCCCAATGCCGACCTGCCGCTTGACGTGGACGGCGTGCGTGCCCGGTTCGAGGCGCTGGCGCGCACCGTCAGCGAGCAGGGCAACGCCACCACCGCCGAGCAGGTGGCCGAAGATTATCTGGCCATTGCGGTCGCCAATATGGCCAACGCCATCAAGCAGATCTCGGTGCAGCGCGGCCACGATGTGACGCAGTATGCGCTGACCAGCTTTGGCGGCGCCGGCGGCCAGCATGCCTGCCTGGTGGCCGATGCGCTGGGCATGGAAACGGTGTTTATCCACCGCCTGGCCGGCGTGATGTCGGCGTACGGCATGGGCCTGGCCGACCAGGGCGCGATGCGCGAGCGCGCCATCGAAGCGGCGCTGGGGGCCGACCTGCAGCCAGCGTTCACGGAACTCGACGCGCAGGCGCGCGATGAACTGCTGCGCCAGGACGTGGCGCCCGAACGCATCACGGTACTGCAGCGCGTGCATCTGCGCTACGAAGGCACCGACACCGCGCTGCTGGTCATGCGCGATACGCCAGAATCCATGCAGGCGCAGTTTGAAGCGGCTTACAAACAGCGCTTTTCCTTCCTGATGCCGGCTCGGGCGCTGATCGTCGAAGCCATTTCGGTCGAAGCGCTGGGCGCTTCCGATGCGCCCGACATGGCGCCGCCTGTGCCTGGCGCGCGCACTGGCGCTTTGACGCCTCTGGAAACGGTCGACATGTACTGCGCCGGCCAGTGGCGCCGCAGCGCACTGTATGGCGCGGCCCAGTTGCAGCTGGGCGACGCCGTCGACGGTCCGGCCATCATCAGCGACGCCAATGCCACCACCGTGATCGAGCCGGGCTGGCGCGCCGGCGTGACGGACCAGGGCCACCTGGTGCTGCGCCGCGTAGCCGCCGTGACGCGACAACAAGCCATCGGCACAGACGTCAATCCGGTGATGCTTGAACTGTTCAACAATCTGTTCATGTCGATTGCCGAGCAGATGGGGCTGCGCCTGCAAAATACGGCGCACTCGGTCAATATCAAGGAGCGGCTCGACTTCAGCTGTGCCATCTTTGACGCCGATGGCAATCTGATTGCCAACGCACCGCATATGCCGGTACATCTGGGTTCGATGGGAGAGAGCATCCGCACCGTCATGACGCGCAACGCCGGCGCCATGCGCCCCGGCGACGTGTTTATGCTCAACGACCCTTATCATGGCGGCACCCATCTGCCCGATGTGACGGTCATTTCGCCGGTGTTCGATACAACGGGCAAGACCATCCTGTTCTATGTCGGCTCGCGCGGCCACCATGCCGATATCGGCGGCGTCACGCCAGGGTCGATGCCGCCCGATTCAACCAGCATCGAACAGGAAGGCGTATTGATCGACAATTTCAAGCTGGTCGACGGCGACACTGGCCAGTTGCGTGAAGCCGCGACGCTGGCCTTGCTTACGCAAGGGCCGTGGCCTGCCCGCAATCCTCAGCAGAACCTGGCCGACCTGCGCGCACAGGTGGCGGCCAACCGCAAAGGCGCCGAAGAGCTGCATAAAATGGTCGCCCATTATGGTCTGGCGGTGGTCAGGGCGTATATGGGCCATGTGCAGGACAATGCCGAAGAAGCGGTGCGCCGCGTGATCGCGCTACTGCGCGATGGCCAGTATGTGCTGGCGTTTGATAATGGCGCGCAGATTGCC
The DNA here is from genome assembly GCF_009208565.1 of Janthinobacterium aquaticum. Lineage (GTDB taxonomy): Bacteria > Pseudomonadota > Gammaproteobacteria > Burkholderiales > Burkholderiaceae_D > Janthinobacterium. The sequence goes on from NZ_WFLK01000017.1 coordinate 16,364, forward strand.
GTCAGTCTGCGCGTCGACGCCGCCGCGCGCAGCGCCACCATCGATTTTACCGGTACCTCAGGCCAGCTGCCCAATAACTTCAATGCGCCGTCGGCCATCTGCATGGCGGCGGTGCTGTATGTGTTTCGCACGCTGGTCGATGATGAAATACCGCTGAACGCCGGCTGCATGAAGCCGTTGACGGTGATTATCCCGCCGGCCTCGATGCTGAGCCCGCGCTATCCGGCCGCCGTGGTATCGGGCAATGTGGAAACCTCAACCTGCATTACCAACGCGCTGTATGGCGCGCTCGGGGCGATGGCTGCCTCGCAGGGCACCATGAACAACTTCACCTTTGGCAATGCGCGCCACCAGTATTACGAAACCATTTCCGGCGGCTCGGGCGCTGGCGACGGTTTTGACGGCTGCGACGTGGTGCAGACCAATATGACCAATTCGCGTCTGACGGACCCGGAAGTACTCGAATGGCGCTTCCCGGTGCGCCTGGACAGCTATGCAATACGCCACGGCTCAGGCGGAGCAGGGCGCTGGCATGGCGGAAATGGCGGCGTGCGCCGTATGCGTTTTCTGGAGGCGATGACGGCCGCCATTTTGTCCAATAACCGCATCGTGCCACCCTTCGGCATGGCAGGTGGCGCGCCAGGCGCATTGGGTCGCAATATCGTTGAGCGCGTGGATGGCAGCGTGGAGCAGCTGGCGCATATTGGCAAGATAGAGATGCAGCCAGGCGATGTGTTTGTGATTGAAACGCCGGGCGGGGGAGGGTGGGGTCAGGCTGAACCGGTCTGACTCCAGCCCTTCACATCCCTGCGCGGCGCATTGCCAAACTGCCGGCTGTATTCGCGGCTGAACTGCGACTCGCTGGCGTAGCCGACGCGGTAGCCGGCGGTGCCGGCGTCGATTTTTTCAACCAGCATCAGCCGGCGCGCTTCCTGCAGCCGCAGCAGCTTCTGGTACTGCATCGGCGTCATGGCGGTGATCGCCTTGAAGTGGTGATGCAAGGACGACATGCTCATGCTTGCCAGGCCTGCCAGGTGCTCGATGCGCAGCGGCTCACTGTAGTTCAGCCTGATCCAGTCGATGGCCTGGCTGACCTGGTGTGACTGGCTGCTGGCCAGCGCCATATGGCGCAGCCGCGCGCCGACTGGGCCGTTGAGCAGGCGAAACGTCAGCTCGCGCCGGATCAAAGGCGCCAGTACGGCAATTTCCTGTGGCGCATCGAGCAGGCGCAGCAAGCGCAGCATGGCGTCGAGCAGCTCCGGCGCCACGTCGCTGACCGATATGCCGCGCGTGGTCGGCACCGTCAGCGGCGTCTGGCCGGCGGCATCGTCCGCCGTGACCAGCGCGGCCACATCGGCGCTGTCGATGGCCAGCACCACGCACAGGTGCGGCTCGGCTTCGCTGGCCTCGACCACGCGTACCTGCACCGGCAGATCGACTGACGTCAGCAGATACTGCATGCGCCCGTAATGAAAGGTGTCGCTGCCCAGCGTGACCTGCTTGCCGCCCTGGGCGATGATGGCGACACTGGGGCGGGCCGCATGGAACAGCGACGCGGTCGGCGCCGACTGGCGATGCAGGCTCAGGCCGTCGATGGCAGTCAGGTAGTCGCCGTTGGCGGTGGCGTGGCGGCCGATCAGGGTGGCGATTTCGTCTTGGGGCAGGGGAGCAGGCATCTGGAAGGCAATCATGGGCTGGTGTAGTGCGTGATCTTAGTGCGTGATCTTAATCACATCTGGAGGATCGTGCAAAGTTCTTGCAGGATCGCGGTAACGCGCAGCAGGCATCTGCGGCACACTATTGTGCATCGCAGCTGAGCGGTTTGTTTCAGCTACGCCTCGTTCAATCCTCAAAAGGAGTTACCATGACTACCACCGCCAAAGGCTACGCCGCACTGGACCCGAAATCGCCATTGCAGCCATTCACGTTCGAGCGCCGCGCACCGCGCGAGGACGATGTCGCCATCTCGATCAAGTATTGCGGCGTATGCCACTCCGATATCCACCAGGCGCGCGACGAGTGGGGCGGCTCGGTGTTCCCGATGGTGCCGGGCCATGAAATTGCCGGCGTCGTTACCGCTGTCGGCGCCAATGTCACCAAATTCAAGGTCGGCGACCATGTGGGCGTGGGCTGCTTTGTCGACTCCTGCACCACTTGCAAGACGCGCAATGTCGATCTCGAACAGTATATGCCTGGCCTGGTCCAGACCTACAACAGCGTCGAACCGGAGACCGGCAACGCTACCCAGGGCGGTTATTCCGACGCCATCGTCGTCAAGGAAGGCTATGTGCTGTCGATTCCCGACAACCTGCCGCTCGACGCCGCCGCGCCCTTGCTGTGCGCCGGCATCACGCTGTACTCGCCGCTGAACCATTGGAAGGCCGGTCCGGGCAAGCAGGTCGCCATCGTCGGCATGGGTGGTCTGGGCCACATGGGCGTGAAACTGGCGCATGCCATGGGCGCCGAAGTGACGGTGCTGTCGCAAACGCTGTCCAAGCGCGAAGACGGCCTGCGCCTGGGCGCCGACCATTATTACGCCACCAATGACGCCGAGACCTTCAGCAAGCTGGCCGGCACGTTTGACCTCATCATCTGCACCGTCGGTGCGGCCATTGACTGGAACGCGTATATCAACCTGCTCAAGGTCGATGGCAATATGGTGATCGTCGGCATTCCTGAAGGCGCCACGCCGCCCGTCAGCGCCTTTGGCCTGGTCGGCGCGCGCCGCAGCCTGTCCGGCTCGATGATCGGCTCGATCAAGGAAACCCAGGAAATGCTCGACTTCTGCGGCAAGCACAATATCGTCTCCGATATCGAAGTGATCCGCATCCAGGACATCAACGAAGCGTTTGAGCGCGTGGTGAAAAGCGATGTGCGCTATCGGTTTGTGATTGATATGGCGTCGCTGGCTGAATAAAAACGCGGCGGGCGGCGGGCCGTAGGTCGGATTAGCGGGGCAAAGCCCCGCGTAATCCGACAACATTGTTGGCGTCAGCGGTGTTGTCGGATTACGGCGCTTCGCGCCTAATCCGACCTACATTCCTGTTCAATTCACGTTGCAATGCCGTATTTGTGCTGTGTCGCCTCATACTGCATCCTCAGCGATTCAAGCTTCGGATGCTTGGGATCGATCTTGCGGATGGTGTGCAGGTGGTTTTGCAGCTGCTCGGCCAGCGTGGCTTCCCAGCCCAGCATATTGAGCTGGCGCAGTACCGCTTCGCTCGAGGCAAACAGTACCGGCAGGTTGCCCGGCGTGCGCCGCAGCGCCTGGCGCAGCATGAAGACGGCGCCTTTGAGTTCGCCGCTTTCGGTCTTGCCGGCCGCTTCCTGCAGTAGTTCCTGCACCTGGTTTTTCAGCTGCTGGCCCAGTCCCTGCGCCAGGTCGTGGCGGCCGGCCTTTTCAAACACGTCGACCGCCTGTTCCATCGTCACCTCGCTGTCAGCCTCGTTGACCAGCTTCATCATCAGCTCCGAGGCCGCATCGTCGAGATTGTTTTTCAGGCAGCTTTGCACGAGGCCTACCTTCAGCTGCGTCGACAGTCCTCGTGCGCCCTGCACGGCAGCGGCGGCCTGCTGCAGTTCGCTGGCGGCAGCGATATCGTTGCCGGTCATTTCATGCAGCATGGCAGCCGAGATGGCGCGGCACGCTTCCACGTTCGGGCCGCTGCGCAGCGAGCGCTCCATGTCGCGCAGCACGCCGCTGGCCTGCGGGCCGTCGCCTTTTTTCACCAGTGTCCGCACCAGATTGACATGGTCTTCGGGGTCGCGAAATTCCGAATACTTGGCCTTGGTGACCACCTGCTTGTAGGCGCGTTCGGCCGCGCCAATGTCGCCGGTGTCGAACGCCATGCCGCCCAGGCGGCGCAGCCGACGCACCATATGCGGCGAAATGGCCACCGCATCTTCGAGGATTTTCTTGGCCTGCAGTTGCTGGCCCATCGCTTCGTGGTTCTGCGCCAGCAGGTCGTAGGCTGCCATAAAGCGCGGATACTGTTCCAGCAGTTCGGACAGCGATTGCGCCACTTCTTCATGGCGCTGCTGCTCGAACAAGGTGCGCGCCAGGCCCAGGTGCACCCACGCCATCGGGCGCGCCTGCAGCATATGCGTATAAATCGTTTCCGCTTCGCGCCACTCGCCCAGTTCCAGGTGCAGTTCGGCGCGCAGGCGCGCAAAGTCGGCCGCCAGGCGCGGGTGGCGCAATTCGGCCTCGCTGCAGCTGGCCACGGCTTCGCGCAGCTTGCCTTTTTCAAGCAGCTGATAAGTCGGCAGGAAGATGGCGCGCCGTTCGATGGCGCGTGCGATGCGACCGCTCAACACATCGACCGTGAAGGGCTTGAGGATATAGTCGGACGGCGACAGTTCGGCCGCGCTCACCACCTTGCTGTGCACCGCTTCCGAGGTCAGCATGATAAAGATGGTCCACAGTCCGATCAGCTTGTGGTGGCGCAGGTCTTCCAGCAGTTGCTGGCCGTCCTGGCCGTCGGTGCCACTACCAAGATCGTACTCGCACAGGATAATATCGAACGGTTTCTTGGCCAGCAGCTTGATCGCGCTGGCGGAATTGACCGCATATTCGGCTTTGGTAATCGACGCCTGCGTCAGCATATTGTGCAAATTGCCGCGCATGCTGGGGTTGGGATCGATAATCAGAACCGACAAGTCACTATATGGCATCGTTCAGGTCTCGCTCATCTGGACGGTCATGGCCCGCATCGGCTGCAAGGCATCGCCTGACAACATACTTTTTATCAGCATACTGCAAAGCCGGGCGGCCTTGCCAGCAAAATGCAGCGTGCCGTGCGACCGGGTGAAAGTGTTGTATTTCAGATTACTTTTCAGCAGCGCAGGCGGTGCCCGCCGGCGTCGTTGGCGTGTACGCTTGCCCGCTTCCTGTGGCTGAGCTATTCTCTGCGCAATACCCCATATAAAATATGACACTGTAGATGCCATCTGGCAATTTTCAGCGTGTGGCGCTGACGGCTCGCTGGCTCTGTTCCGATCATCAAGAAGTCTGATTTCCCCGTTGGCGGCCCATGCCTGATTTTACTTTCCGCTCGCTGCAGCGGATCGCTGCACCGCTGGCTTTTGGCGGTAATGGCGCGCAAGAGCAGGTTTTTTTCTCCGAATTGCACCGGGTAGGCGTGCTCACGCAGCTGCTTGGCATCTGCGGCTATTGCGTGACCTGGATGATGATCCCGCAGCCGAACTGGCTCGACCCCAGGCAGGCGATACTGGCGCTGGCGTGCATGCTGTCGACCTTTGTGGTGCGCGTGCGCTGCCGCACGCTGCTATGGCTGACCATCAGCGGCGCCTGCGCCGTGCTGGCGCTGGCATTCGGCCTGCGCACCATGGCCGACGCGGTCGGCAATCCGGTATTCTGGGTGCTGCCGGTCGGCGTGTTCATGACGCTGGCCATTGCGCCGATTTTCAACGGCGGCCTCACTTACCTGGCGGTGGTGGCTGGCATCTGGTGGATCGTCTGGAGCGGCGTCTACCACGCCGACCAGTGGATTCGCGAAGCGTCGTGGATGCCTTTGATGATGGTGGTGACGATCCTGTTCGGGCTGGCGCTCAATATCAGTTTCAGCCTACTGCGGCTGCGCAATTTCCACGCGCGCCAGGAACTGACGCGCCTGGCCTTCCAGGACAGCCTGACGGGTCTCAACAACCGCCGCATGTTTACCCAGAGCGCGCAGCGCATGCAGCGCGAAGTGCCGGGACGGGTGCTGCATTTCATGATGATCGATCTCGACAACTTCAAGAAAATCAACGACGGCCTGGGCCACGATGTGGGCGACGAGGTGCTGGTCAAAACGGCCACCATTATCGCCACCTCGGCCGAAGGCCACCTGTGCGGTCGCCTGGGCGGCGAGGAGTTCGGCGTGGTGTTTGTCGGCGACCGCCAGGCTGTATGCGCCTTTGCCACCACGCTGGTCGACACCGTCCATCGCAGCTTCACGCTGGCTTGCCCGGTGTCGATCAGCGTGGGCATCGCCGAACTGGCCTGCGACAAGGACCTCGGTCACAGCTACCGGCTGGCCGACGAATCGCTGTACCAGGCCAAGCGCCAGGGCAAAAACTGTTATGTGATCGCCTGAAAACGACGTTGGCGGGGCAAGCAAGGGTCGTGGGAAGGGGGCAAAACGGGTATAATGCGCGCAAAGGAAATTTGCCGCACCACGATTTTGTCATTCTTACCTTTAACCCGCAGCCACGCTGCATCAACCACCTTCCAACCATGTTGATACTGCCGGGTTCCAATGCCCTGTCCGTTTTCCGTAGCCATCGCCTGTTAAGCCAACTGCAAGCCGTCGTCCCGGCGATTGCCAGCGTGCAGGCGCGCTATGTCCACTTTATCGATGCCAGCACCGCGTTATCAAGCGACGATCAGGCTCGCCTGGACGCCTTGCTGACCTACGGCGAGCCGGCCGAGCCAGACAACACCGATGGCGTGGCCGAAGAATTCTTCGTCATTCCACGCCTGGGCACGATTTCGCCGTGGGCCTCGAAAGCCACCGATATCGCCCATAACTGCGGCATGGCGCACATCAAGCGCGTCGAGCGCGGCGTGGCGTTTCGCATCAACCTGAAAACGGGCATCCTGGGCAGCGCCATCGGCGCGGCCAAAAAGCTGACGGACGAGCAGGTGCAGGCTGTGGCGGACCTGCTGCACGACCGCATGACCGAATCGGTGCTGCGCAGCGCCGAGCAGGCCCAAGACCTGTTCCGTACCCTCGAAGCGCGTCCGCTCGAATCGATTGACCTGCTGGGGCAGGGCAAGGGCGCGCTGGAAACGGCCAACGTGGAGCTGGGCCTGGCCATGTCGCAGGACGAAATCGACTATCTCGACAACGCCTTTACCAAGGCCGGCCGCAACCCGACCGACGTCGAACTGATGATGTTCGCGCAGGCCAACAGCGAGCATTGCCGCCACAAGATTTTCAACGCCGACTGGACCATTGACGGCGTGGCGCAGCCAAAGTCGCTGTTCGGCATGATCAAGAACACCCACGAACTGCAGCCCAAAGGCACCGTGGTGGCCTACAGCGACAATTCGTCGATCATGGAAGGCGCGACCGTCGCGCGTTTCTACCCGCGCGGCGACAGCCACGAATACGCGGCATCGACCGAACTGACGCACACCCTGATGAAGGTCGAAACGCATAACCACCCGACCGCCATTTCGCCATTTCCCGGCGCCTCGACCGGCGCCGGCGGCGAAATCCGCGACGAAGGCGCGACCGGCCGCGGCGCCAAGCCCAAAGCTGGCCTGACCGGCTTTACGGTCTCGAACCTGTCGCTGCCAGGCGCCGTGCGCAGCTGGGAAACGGCCGCATCCGTTACCGCACCGGTAGACGGCCGTGCAGACGCGCCGCAATACGGCAAGCCTGAGCGCATCGCCTCGCCGTTGCAGATCATGATCGACGGCCCGTTGGGCGGCGCCGCGTTCTCGAACGAATTCGGTCGTCCGGTCCTGGGCGGCTACTTCCGTACCTACGAGCAGAACGTCGGCGCAGCGCTGGGCAGCACCGACGCCGTGTTCGGCTATCACAAGCCGATCATGATTGCCGGCGGCATTGGCAATATCTCGGCGCAGCACACGCATAAAAACGATATCCCGGTCGGCAGCCTGCTGGTGCAGCTGGGCGGCCCCGGCATGCGCATCGGCATGGGCGGCAGCGCCGCCTCGTCGATGACCACCGGCAGCAACACGGCTGACCTGGACTTTGACTCGGTCCAGCGCGGCAACCCGGAAATGGAACGCCGCGCCCAGGAGGTGATCAACGCCTGCTGGCAAATGGGTCCGGACAATCCGATTATCTCGATCCACGACGTAGGCGCCGGCGGCCTGTCGAACGCCTTCCCGGAAATTACCAATGACGCCAAGCGCGGCGCGATTTTCGACCTGCGCAAAGTGCCGCTGGAAGAATCGGGCATGGCGCCGAAAGAAATCTGGAGCAACGAATCGCAAGAGCGCTATGTGCTGGCGATTGCCCCGGAAAGCCTGCCGCTGTTCAAGGCCATGTGCGAACGCGAACGCTGCCTGTTCGCCGCCGTGGGCGTGGCTACCGAAGAGCGTCAGTTAAAACTGATCGACCCGGAACTGGGCAACGAGCCGGTCGACATGCCGATGGACGTATTGCTGGGCAAACCGCCAAAAATGCAGCGCGACGTGGTGCATGTGGCCAACGACTTCCCGGCCATCGACCTGACCGGCATGGATCTGGTCGACGTGGCGCAAAAAGTGCTGCTGCTGCCGACCGTGGCCGACAAATCGTTCCTGATCACCATTGGCGACCGCAGCGTGGGCGGCATGACCGTGCGCGACCAGATGGTCGGCCCATGGCAGGTGCCGGTAGCCGATTGCGCCGTTACCGCCATGAGCTTCGAGGGTTACCTGGGCGAAGCGATGGCGATGGGCGAGCGCACGCCGCTGGCCGTGATCGACGCTGCCGCATCGGGCCGCATGGCTGTCGGCGAAGCCGTCACCAATATTGCCGCTGCGGCGATTGGCGATATCTCCGACATCAAACTGTCGGCCAACTGGATGGCGGCCTGCGGCCAGCCTGGCCAGGACGCGGCGCTGTACGATACCGTGAAAGCTGTCGGCATGGAACTGTGTCCGGCGCTGGGTATCAGCATCCCGGTGGGCAAGGATTCGCTGTCGATGCGCACCACATGGAAAGATGAAGACACGGGCGCAGCCAAATCGGTCACCTCGCCAGTGTCCCTGATCGTATCCTCGTTTGCACCAGTGACGGACGTGCGCCGTTCGCTGACGCCACAACTGAAAACCGACCTTGGTGACACCGCGCTGATCCTGATCGACCTCGGTCGCGGCAAGAACCGCTTGGGCGCATCTGCCTTGGCGCAAGTCATGGGCCAGCTGGGCAACGCCACGCCGGACGTCGACAGCGCAGAAGACCTGAAAGGCTTCTTTGCCGCCATCCAGCAATTGAACAGCGATGGCAAACTCCTGGCCTACCACGACCGCTCGGACGGCGGCCTGTACGCGACCCTGACGGAGATGGCGTTTGCGGGTCACACCGGCATGTCCGTCAACCTGGACATGCTGACCATGGAAGGCGAACACGCCAGCGACTGGGGCGACGCCAAGAACTGGACCGGCCAGGTGGCCGAGCGCCGCAACGAGCTGACCTTGCGCGCGCTGTTTGCCGAAGAGCTGGGCGCCGTAATCCAGGTGCGCGCCGAAGAAAAGTCCTTGGTAATGGACGTGCTGCGCAGCTTCAACCTGGGCGCCTGCAGCCACATTATCGGCAAACTGAACGACCGCGATGTGGTGGAATTCACGCGCGACGCCAAGCTGATCTACACCCAGGCGCGCGCCGATCTGCACCGCCTGTGGAGCGAAACGAGCTGGCGCATCGCCCGCCTGCGCGACAATCCTGCCTGCGCCGACGCTGAATACGACCGCCTGCTGGACCTGCAAGACCCGGGCATGACGCCGATCGTCACGTTCGATCAAACGGAAAACGTGGCAGCGCCATTTATCGCCACCGGCGTGCGTCCGCGCGTGGCCATCCTGCGCGAGCAGGGCGTCAACTCGCATATCGAGACCGCCTACGTGATGCACCAGGCAGGCTTTACGGCCGTCGACGTGCACATGAGCGACCTGATTGCCGGTCGCGTCAAGCTCGACGACTTCCAGGGCGTGATCGCCGTGGGCGGCTTCTCGTACGGCGACGTGCTGGGGGCCGGCGAAGGCTGGGCCAAGACCATCCTGTTCAACGCCAGCCTGGCCGACCAGTTCGCGCGCTTCTTTGCCCGCACCGACAGCTTCGGCCTCGGTATCTGCAACGGCTGCCAGATGATGAGCAATCTGAAGTCCATCATCCCCGGCGCCCACGCCTGGCCGAAGTTCACACGCAACAAGTCGGAAAAATTCGAAGGCCGCTTTGCCATGGTCGAAGTGATGGACTCCCCATCGATCTTCTTCAACGGCATGGCCGGCACCCAGGCCGGCATCGCGATTGCCCACGGAGAAGGCTACGCCGACTTCTCGCAAACCGGCGACATCACCCAGGTCGTCAAGGCCATGCGCTATGTCGACAACAAGGGCGCCGCGACCGAAGCGTATCCGTACAACCCGAACGGCTCGCCTGAGGGTATTACATCGGTCACCACGCCGGACGGCCGCTTTACGGTGCTGATGCCGCATGCGGAGCGCGTGTTCCGGAGCGTTCAACAGTCTTATCATCCTGAGGCGTGGGGCGAGGATTCGCCTTGGATGAGGATGTTCAGGAATGCGCGGAAGTTTGTGGGGTAAGCAATTTGTCCAGGCGATGTTGCTAAAGTCAAAGCCGAGCCTTTTTAAATTGTGAAAAAAGCCGCTGTCGAAAGTCAGCGGCTTTTTAATTTATTTTTAATTAAATGATATTGTCAACCAGATTTTTCAAACTCTTGAACCGTTGCTCGTCCAAGACTTTTATTTTTCCGGCACTTCCAAGGGCGAATAGCTCATCGGCTTTTTTCAAGCGACCAAGCAGCGGCATGGTTATTCCATCAACCAAGTCTGCGAAACCGGTGATATCTGAATAAGTTGTTGGTATTTTGTAACCTTTTGTTGAGCTGGCAATGATTACGTCATGATCGCGTAGTTTCGCGATAACATTAGATCGAAGATACTGTTTAGTGATGCCATTGAATCCCTGTTCAGAAAGATGTTCCAGTATTTCATTCGTGGTAGTGAATTTTTCAAGCATCGGGAATCGGGCTTGAAAAAGAAGATAGCTAAGTGTCGCATGCTGAATAGCCACTTCAGTATCATAATTGTCGATATTTTCTTTCAAGAAGTGAGAAGCAGTACGTAAGGATATTTTTGAAATTTCACTATCGACTTCGTCGCTAACCGCTGTCCCAAGAGGATCAATCTCAAAGTGAGGCGGCCATTCATCAATGCTGATTCTTTTTTGGCGTAAAAATTCAAGAAAATTTTTCTTTGCTTCGCCTGTCGCCTTGTTTTCATAAACTTTTGCAACAGTGCCAACAAGAAAGTCGGCAAGCTGCACCATTACATTGTTCCTGCTGTCTACCATCTCGATTTTAGAAGTAGAAAAGAGATCAGGGCCATGGTTTTCATTGATATATTTTTCAAAGCTTTCCATGAATTCGCTGGAACCATGCCCATCTGCGTAGATGGTCAAGTTTTCTGCTGCTCTGAATAATTTCTCATAAAGTATGCCATTTGTAAATTTTATAAATGACTTTTTGTATTTGAGTCCGGTGTCTTTTGAGATTCTCTTTTTGTCTATTGCTAAAGCATAAAATCTGAAATCGAGTAATTTTAATTCTGAAATTATCTCTGAGCGTTTTTTGTCTTTTGTTGAGCTGGACTTTATCTCTCCCAGCCCAAAATACTTAAGGCGAATTTTTTCTATTTCATTTGCAAGGGTGCTTGCATGTTCAGCAGAGACTAAAATTGCCAAAATCAAAAAGTAACTGGATGCACCATCCTTTGAGGTATCCAGATCGTGATTTCCAGATTCGTCTATAAATGCAAAATAGTCATTCATGATTTTCCTATGATTTTGAGCTGATTGACACATCTTCTGCTGGCTGAGGCCTAATCATGCGACGTCAACTACTTACTTGTGGTAACGTAAGCTTCAGTATGACATCAACTGACCTGGAGAGCCCCATGAGTTTTGATTCCTTTCTGTCCAAGCTGAAAACCAAAGCCAGTGAACTGAAGACCGAGGCGCTGAAGTACAAGAACAAGGATTTCCTGAACGCTGCCATGGCAGGCTCTGCCTTGATCGCAATGGCCGATGGCAGCGTCAGTTCGGAAGAAAAGCAGAAGATGGTCAAGTTCATCGAGAGCAATGAGGCGCTGTCGGTGTTTACCACCACTGATGTGATCAAGGCCTTCCAGGATTTTGTCAGCCAGCTCGAGTTTGACAAGGATATCGGCGAGGCCAAGGCGTATCAGGCGCTGGGCAAGATGAAATCGAATGCGGAAGCGTCGCGGCTGCTGGTGCGCATGATTATTGCGATTGCTTCGTCGGACGGCAATTTCGACGCGAATGAGCAGCGGGTGGCCAGCAAGATAGCCAAGGAGCTGGGTTTGAATCCTGCGGAGTTTGAGTTGCAGTAACGTAGGTCGGATTAGCGCGCAGCGCGTAATCCGACATTGCCTTGACACGCCAACGATGTTGTCGGATTACGGCCCTATGGGCCTCGGCGGCCCCACCTAATCCGACCTACGCCCATGGCGTCTTTATGGCGTCTGTATGGCTTCATTTACTCAATTGAGCGCTGCAAAAGTGTATCCATAGGGTAAGCTTCGTCTGTAAGCTATTTCGCAACTCTATCAAAAACACATGACAGCAATAATGATTCCTGACGTCGCCCTGGTCGACAATACCGAACAACGCACGCCGCTGGTGCTGGTGCTCGATTGCTCCGGCAGCATGGACGGCCCCTTGATCAATATGCTTAACGAGGGTCTGGCGCTGCTGGAAGAAGAACTGAAGTCCGATGTGATCGCCAGCAAGCGCGTGCGCATACTGGTGATCGAGTTTGGTGCGCATGACGAAGCGCTGGTGGCCAGTAACTGGTGCGACGCGATGGATTTCACTGCGCCGCGTCTGGAGGCCAGCGGTACCACGCCGACCGGCCATGCGGTTGAGCTGGCACTGGCCGAGATCGAGCAGGAAAAGCAGCGCTTCCGCAGCGCCGGCGTGGCCTATACCCGGCCGTGGCTGTTTTTGATGTCCGATGGCGAGCCGACCGACAATTTTCAAGCGGCAGCGCAAATGGCGCGCCGTGCCGAGCAGGACAACAAGGTTGCGATTTTCCCGATTGCCGTGGGCGATCAGGCCAATACCGAGGTACTGGGGCAGTTTTCCAGCCGTGGCGAGCGTGGCGTGAAGCAGTTGCGCGGCCTGCAGTTCCGCGAGCTGTTCCTGTGGTTGAGCGCCAGCATGCAGGTGGTGTCGCAGTCGCGTCCGGGGCAGCAGGCGCAGCTGGCCTCGACCGATGGCTGGTCTGTCGTCAGTACCTGAGGTGGCGCACGTGAAGCAGGGCTGGCGCGTGTTTGGCGCGTCGGTGGTGGGCAAGTCGCATCTGGACAAAGGCCTGCCGTGCCAGGACGCGCAGGCGCAGGCGGTGGTCGGCAGCCATCTGGTGGCGGTGGTATGCGACGGCGCCGGCTCGGCGCGCCATAGCGACGAGGGCGCGCAGTTCGTGGCTGACCAGCTGGTGTTGGCACTGGCCGCGCGCCTGCATGGCGGCGCTGCTATCGAAGAACTGCACAACGGTGCGCTTGAAGACGTGCTGGCGCAGATACGCGCGGCGCTCGATGAAAAGGCTGCAGCGGCCAGCGCTACCATCGACGACTATGCCACCACCGTCGTTGGCGTGGTCATGGGGCAGGACGTGGGGCTGTTCTTTCATCTGGGCGACGGCGTGGCGGTGGCGCAGATGGCCGATGGCGCGCAGCGCATCTCGCTGCCAGCCAACGGCGAATACGCCAATGAAACCTATTTTGTCAGCGGTACGCGCTGGCGCGATCATCTGCGCCTGCTGCCGCTGGGGCCAGGCGTCGAGTCGGTGGTGCTGATGTCCGACGGCTGCATGCCGTTTGCCATGGCGCGAAAGAACGCGTCGCTGTATGCGCCGTATATGGGCGCCATCGAGGGTTATCTGCGCAGCGTTAACAGCATCGAGTCCGGCAACGCGGCGCTTGCTGCCACGCTGGCCGACCCGCGCACGCATCAGATTACCGGCGACGACAAGACCTTGTTGCTGGCCTGGCGCGCATGAGCAAGGCCAGGGCAGTGGTCAAGCCGGCATCGCAGGTCTGGCTGGACAAAGCGCGCAGCCTGCTGCTGGGCAAGCTGATCAAGAGCGGCGGGGCCGGCAGTGTGTATCTGCTGCCGGACGCGCCCACGCAGGTGGCCAAGCTGTACCACCCGCACCTCGATCGCGAGAAAAACCGCCGCAAGATCGAGGCCATGCTCGAACTGTCGCCGGAGCTGCCGGACCAGCTGGAAAACGGCAAGCGCTATATCCAGATCGCCTGGCCGCAGTCGACGCTGCAGGACGCCAAGGGCCGCTTTATCGGCTTTGCCATGCCGCTGCTCGACATGGCGCACACGGCCGAGCTTGAACAGATCATGCAGGAGCGCCAGGCGCGCGCCGCTGGCCTGCCAACCGGCCTGGGCGCCAAGCTGACGCTGGCAGCCAACCTAGCCGGCGTGCTGGAAGCACTGCATCAGCAGCAGCATTATGTGGTCGACCTGAAACCGGTCAATCTTCGCTTTTACCGCGATTCGCTGTATATCGCCATGCTCGATTGCGACGGCTTCAGCATCCAGGGGAGGGCAGAGCGCTTTCCGGCCGAGCAGTTTACGGCCGACTACCTGGCGCCCGAATTCCAGCGCAAGGGCATGCAGGCAGGCAGCGAGTCGACCCAGGATCGCTTCGCGCTGGCCGTGGTGATCTTCCAGCTGCTCAACTTCGGCATCCATCCCTACAGCGGCCGGGCAGCCAATGCCCAGGTGGCAACCGATTTGCCGGGGCGTATCCGCGACGGCTGCTATGCCTATGGTGTGCAGCCCAACAAGTCGATTGCCCCCAACGCCACCAGCGGCCACGCGCTGATGCCGCCCGATGTGCGCGCCATGTTCGACCGCGCTTTCAGTAATTCGCCCAGGGCCGTGCGTCCGTCGCCGCTGGACTGGCAGCAGTTGCTGCGCCCGTATGCGCAAAAAAGCGGTGGCCAATTGGCGGTATGTACAGTCAACCCGGAGCACCAGCATTTCACCGGTTTTGCCTGCGCCGCCTGCGCGCGCGACCAGATCATTGCGCAGGCGGCACAGCAGCAGACGCTGGCGCAGGCGCAAAGCCAGGCCAGGGCGCCAGCCACGCCCGGACGTCGCCGCGCTGCGCCGCCAGCACCTGTCTCCAAGCCGCTGCCGGTAGTCGGAACACCCGTGTCTGGCATGGGCTGGGTGGCAGTGGTGGTCATTATCGTGCTGCTGCTGATTGGTTTTTCAGTCTGGACCTCGACGCCTGACAAAGTAGCCGAACGCACGGCCGAACAGACGCAGGCCGAAGAAAAGGCCAGCCTGGAAAAGCTGGACTGGCGCGACCGCAAGCCGGTCGAATTCATGCCATCGGACGCGCGCGAAGTACTGCGCAATCTGTCGCAGGCTTTGAAGAACGGCGACGATAGCGTGTTATTGCGTGGCATGCAGTGGCTGTACAAGGCGGTGCCGAGCCGGGAAAACGGGCGCAGCGACCGCGTGCGCGAGCAATTGCGTGAATCGCTGATCGAAGGCCCGGGCTGGCTGCCTGGCGTGCGCGACGGCATGGCCGACCAGATGCGCGATCTGCTGATCGAGAAGCCGCGCGACTATCTGGCTTCTGCCGCGCTGGGGCGCATCCATCTGTCGCTGGGTGAGCCGGTGGCTGCACGCCAGTATTTTGAACAGTCGATCTGGGCGCGTCCGACCGACGGCGTCGCCTGGATCGGCCTGGCCGCCACCGCCCTGCGCGCTGGCGATGAGGCCGAGGCCGTCAATTTCGCCGGCTTGGGGTTTGCCACCGCGCAGCGTTTTGCGATCTATAACGCGCTGTCGAACGAGCCTGGCGAAGCACCTGATAACGGCGTGGAGCGTACCGAGCGGCGCTTGGAGCGTGCCGGCAAGATTCTGTTGCTGGCGATGCCGCGCGCCTCCGGGAAACGTTGGGAAAAGGTGCTGGCCGACGGCCGCGAGTTGGCCGGGCGCATCAGCGCCAAGCCGGACCTGCTGGCAACGCGTGCAGCAGTGGCCTTGCCGACGCTGCCGCCACTGGTCCTGACCAGGCCGGGCATGGCTGAACTGCAGGGTGAAAATGCGCTCAGCATTTCGATCAGCGAGGGCGGTGCGATGACGGCCGTGGTATCGGACCAGCCAATGGACCCGCGCATCAACAAGCTGCTGGTTGACCATCTGAAAAAATGGCCCTACATCAGCGCGATTGAAAACGGCCAGATCCGCAGCAGCAGCGTCGAGGTGCTGCTGCGCTATCGCGACGGCAAGATGGTGTTTACACTGCCGCCGCCATTGTCAGGGAAGGAAAAAACACCTTGAATTTGAAATACGGACAATTTTCTGCGCTGCTGGCAGCGTTGACCATGTTGCCGCTGGCCGCGCAGGCGGAAATCATGCAGCGCCAGGTTATCGAGGCCGTGCACGCACAGCCTGGCAATGACGGCAACAACGGCGCCGATGTGCTGACCCTGGCGGCAGACAATGCCTGTGGCGGCCGGCAGGTGCGCATGCAGGCCAGCGCTCTGGGACTGGACGCGGCCACTTATGCGGCCATGAAAGCGGATCTAGCCAGGCAGGTTGCCAGCAAGGCGCCGATCGTGGTGGTGATCGAGCGGTGCCCGAAGCCGGGCGCGGGCGGGCTGCCCGAGGCGATCCGGCTGGGGCGCTGCGAAGGCGCGTCGTGCAAGGACGGCAAGGCACGCCTGTATCTGGACAAGAACTTCAGGCCAGCCAGGCAGAACGAGGCCCAGTACCAGCTGCTGATGCCGCTGGCGCCCGGCAAGGTTGCCGGTACCTGGGATGTCGACATTTATGAGCGCGAAGGGCGCATACGCTATGTATCGACCCATGTTGACGGCCCCGACTATCTGTATGCCAAACCGGTCTTGCGTTATACCAGTTTTCACGTGGATGGCCAGGTCAGGACCGAGGTGCCGATGAACGCACAGGGCCAGAACAATGGCGTGGCCAGCCGCTATTACCCTGACGGCAGCCTGGCCGCACGCGGCACATGGCGCAATGGCCTGCGCGAGGGTGTGCATCGCACGTACCATCAAAAGGAAGGTCGGCTGAAGCAGGCTGAGCAATATCACGCCGGCGTGCTTGTTGATGGCGTGATCGAGACCTTCAACGACGAGGGCAAGGTAGTCAGGCGCATGCCGGTGCGCGATGGCATGGCAAATGGCGAGGTGCTCAGCTATACCGACGATGGCGTGCTTGTCAGTAGCAGGTCCTATGCAAAAGGCATGGCAAACGGTCTGAGCACCTGGTTTTTTCAGGACGGCAAAACAAGCCTGGTTGGCCAATACGTCGACAATAGGCCAGTTGGCGAGCATCTTGATTACCGGCCGGACGGCACGCTGGCAAGCAAGAAGGTCTACAGTGAAAAAGGCGTGCTGCTCAGCGAGTAAAAACAGGGTCAGTTCCGCCAATGCGACACGAGCTCATCAGGCATAGAGTCGCCATTGCTCCTCAACGATGCCTCCAAGGCTGAGGTTGTGTCGCAATGGCGGAACTGACCCCAGCTTTGGCGTGGCCTACGCTGCCATTTTATCGAGCAGGCGGTCGCAGCGAAATACGGATAGCGTCTCGCGTGCGTTGGCCGTGCCGTTACTGGCCGTACCTATACTGGCCGTGCCGATATCAATCATTTCGTCCATTTCGCTGCGCAGGTCGTCGTGCTGGCCGGTGCGGATCAGCTGGGGTGCGGCGAAGCGCTGGCTGTCGGAAATGGTCATGATGTTGTTGACGGCGTCGACCAGGAAACCGTAGCGCTCTTCGCCGCGTTCGATCACCAGCACCTTGGCGCCGCTCTCGTCGGCCAGCGGCGCCATGCCGTACAGTTGGCGCAGGTCGATAATGGTAATCATCTGCTGGCGCAGGTTGAGCAGGCCGCGCATATATGGCGCCATGCCGGGCGGGCGCGTGATATTGCCGGTAAAGTCGATAATTTCGCGCACCTGCCTGATTTCCACGGCAAAGCTGTTTTCTACCGTAAAGGTGATATACACCTGGCGCTGCACCTTGCGCACGGTTTTTTCAGCCTCGCTTTCGGCCGGATACAGGCGCGCATGGCCTTGCTGCATTTCCACGATTTCCGCGTGCGACAATATCTCGCGGTGATCGAGCAGCACCAAATCGCCCAGCTTGTCGTGGTTGATGCAGCCGGTAAACATGGCCGCGCGGGTCCGGCTCAGCAGTGGAATCGGCAGGACCTCATCTGGCACGTAGTGGACGATGCTGTCGACGCTGTCGACCAGGAAGCCCACGGTAGCGTCATCAAGGCGCAGCACGATAATGCGCTGGTCCGGGCGATCCATGGCGCCGGCGCCCGGCGCGCGCAGCAGGGTGGCAAAGTCGACCACCGCCACCTGCCTGCCGCGAAAATGCATGCGTCCCAGGCACAGCTCGCTGTTAAGGATGGAACTGTTCAGTTCCGGCACCCGGATGATTTCCTGGATGGCGGCCATGTCGATGGCAAACGCCGAGCCGCCCGCATGAAAGCTCACGCACTGGCGCCGCGCCGACTGCGATAGCCTGGCCGCGCCATGCTGGCTATTGCTGGACTGGCGTGCCAGCACATGGGGCACGTTTTCGATGCACAGCAGGGCGTGCGGATTGAGTATCTGCAGCAGCCGCGCGCCATCGGCCAGCACGATGGTGCCGGCAATCACCGCCTGCGCGTCGCCGGTGGCATAGTGCAACTGGCTGCGCTGGCTGGCCGGCACGCGCAGGATTTCGCCGGTGTCCTGGAACACGATGCCGACCAGTACCTGCTGAAAGTCGAGGATGGCGACCTTGTCGCTGGCGGTGGCCGCCGGGGCATCGGCGCGGAACAGCCGGCCCAGGTTGACTACCGGAATGACCGCACCGCGCAGCGTAAACATGCCCTCCAGATAGGCCGGCGACAGCGGCAGCGGCGTCACTCTGGCCGGATAATTGACCACTTCACGGATGCAGCCGGCCGGCAGGGCGAATTCATCGCCGCCCAGATGAAACGAGCCGAACAGCTCGGTGGCCAGCGCGGTGGTCGATTCGCTGGTTACGTTTGCCTTATGCATGTCCATGCCAGCCCTCCTTGCGCGGCGCTGGCGCCGCCACTTCCGTCACGGCAAAGCTGTGGTGCGCGCAATCGATCAGCAACTGGCGCCCCCGCTGCCCGCCCAGCGCGCAAAAGCTGGCCTGCAGGCCGCAGCGGGTCAGGTATTTCTGCGCCGCTTCGACGTTTCTCTGTCCCACCTGCAGCCGGCCGCCGGGATTGCCGAACATGCTGGCGCCGCCGGCCAGTACCACTTCGATATCGCGATAGTCGGCGGTGCGCACGCCCATCAGGCGCAGCAGCGACGGCACGGCCTGGCTCACATAGCGCGCGCCCAGTTCGCCGTCCATGCCTGGCGCTTCGGGCAGCAAACAATGGGCCAGGCCGCAGCAGCCGCCCTTGCGCCAGATAAAGCCGATGCCGATGCACGAGCCCAGCAGGGCCTGCAACTGTTCGCCGTGCGAGCCCACGCACAACTGGCCCATGCCGACCTGTTGCGGCGGTGGCAGCTGGCTGCCTGCTGAAATGACTGAATGGTGGGTGAGCAGCATCTTATGCCTCGCCAGTCTTGTAAATCATGGGAAACTCGAATTGATAGCCGGTGCCCAGGCGCGCAATCGTTTCCGATTCGCCCAGGATCAGCCGGCCATCGTCCTTGAGACTCTTGCGCGCCTGCCGCAGCACCGTTTCCTGGTGCTCGGCGTCGAAGTAGATCAGCACATTGCGCAGGAACACCACATCGAACTGGCGCGGCGGACGCAGCGCCTCGAGCAGGTTGTGCTGGGCAAAGCTGACGTGCTGGCGCAGCGCGTCGTCGACCTGCACGCCGTACGGCGTGGCCGTAAAATATTTGCGCAGCAGTTCCGGGTGCGACAGGCGGATGCGCTCGACCGAACGGCCGCTGTACTGGCCGGCGCGCGCGGCCGCCAGGATTTGCTGCGAAATATCGCTGGCCAGGATCTGGTAGCGAAACGCCGGCGATTGCAGGCGGAACTGTTCGCACAGCATGGCGATCGAATAGAGTTCTTCGCCGCTGGCTGCGGCCGCCGACCAGATCTGCAAGCAGGCATCGGGATGCGCGCGCGCCCAGGCGGGCAGGTAGCGGTCGCGAAAATAGTCCCAGACCTGCGGCGTGCGGAAAAACAGCGTGTCGTTGGTGGTGACCAGGTCGATGAAATGGCTCACTTCATCGCGGTCGGACGCCACGCGCTCCAGATACGCCTGGTAGCTGGCCAGCGACAGTTCCTGCAGGCGCGGCTGCAGGCGGCGCTCGAGCAGCACGCTCTTGCGCGCCGTCATGGCGATGCCCGTATGCTCGCGCACCAGCGCGATCAGGGTGTCGAGCACCTCGGGCGTCAGCGTGGCGGCTTGACTCATCGCTTACACCACGAAGCCCGAGACGGTCTGCGTCAGGCCGCCGGCACGCTCATTGAGCGCATCGGTGGAGCGGGCGATGCTGTCGCAGTTGGCGGCCGACTTCTCGGTCTCCTCGGCGATATACTGAATCGCGGTTGACACTTCGCGCGCCGTCAGCAGCTGTTCGTTGGCGGACTTGGCGATGTCGGAAATGGCCAGCGTGGTCTTGCCCACGCCCGAGACGATACGGTCGAACGCATCGCTGGCCTGGCGCGAGATTTCGCTGCCGGTCGAGACGCGCTTGACCGATTCGTTGATCAACTTGGATATTTCCTTGGTGGCCTGCGACGAGCGTTCGGCCAGCTTGCGCACCTCGTCGGCCGCCACTGAAAAGCCCAAGCCGTGTTCGCCGGCGCGCGCCGCCTCGATGGCGGCGTTGAAGGCCAGCATATTGGTCTGGTTGGCAATTTCGCTGATGACCTTGACGATCTCGCCGATATCTTCCGACGAACGGTTGATCAGGTCCATCGCCTCGATCGACTTGGCCACGGCGCGCGCGCCGGCTTCGGCCTCCTGCTGGGTCGACTTGGCCAGGTAGTCGGCGGCCGAGGTGTTTTCGGCGATCGAATTGATGGAAAAGGTCAGCCCGTCGATCGAGGCATTCATCTGTTCGACCGTGGCGCCCAGCGCCTGGGTGCCGACCGCCACGCCGGTGGCGCGCTCGGCAATGGCATTGGACGAGTCGGCAAAGCCGTTGGCGGCCGCCACCACGTTGCCGATCACGCCGCGCAGGTCGGCAATCATTTTGCTGATGCCGCCGGCCAGCAGGTCAATCGGCTCGGTGCCTTCCTGCACGATATGCACGGTCAGGTCGCCCTGGGCGGCGCGCGCCACCGACGCGAGCAGGGTGTCAACCTTGCGGTTGTCGCTGGCCGCGCGCGCATGCACGGTGTCTTCGAGCTTGACCTGTTCGGTGATATCGGTGGCAAACTTGACCACCTTGTAGGGCTTGCCGCTGGCGTCGAGGATGGGATTGTAGGTCGCCTGTATCCACACCACCTTGCCATCGTTGCCGATGCGCTTGTAGCGACCGCTGTCGAATTCGCCGCGGTGCAGCTTTTGCCAGAATTTCTTGTAATCGACGCTGTTGGCGTACTCGGTTTCGCAGAAAATGCGGTGGTGTTCGCCGCGAATATCGCCGATTTCGTAGCCCATCACGGCCAGGAAGTTCTCGTTGGCGCCCAGCACTATGCCGTTGATATCGAATTCCACCACCGCCTGCGCCTTGTCGATGGCGCTGACCTTGCCTTCATATTCGGCATTGCGCTGCTTGACCGCCGTCACGTCGGTGGCGAACTTGATGACTTTATAAGGTTTGCCGTCAGAATCGAAAATCGGATTGTAGGAGGCGCTGATCCACACTTCATGGCCATCCTTGGCGATGCGCTTGTATTCAGCCTGCTCGAATTCGCCGCGCGCCAGGCGCGCCCAGAAGTCGCGGTAGGCGCCTGATTTTGCGTACTCGGGCTCGCAGAACATGGCGTGATGGTGGCCCTGTACCTCATCGAGCGTGTAGCCGAGCACGCGCAGGAAATTCTCATTGGCATGCAGGATCGTGCCGTCGAGCTCGAATTCGATCACGGCCTGGACGCGGTTGAGCGCCGTGTTGATTGCTTGTAAGTCCAAATCCTGAGAGTGACCGACATGAGTGGCTGCGTCCATAAAGGTTCCTTTGATCGGCAGTTAATATAAAGGCTGGAAATGTTATAGGATTAAAATAATGGTGATAATCAGTGAGAATTAAACTATTGGAGCTGCATGCATTATTCTGCCACGATTCGATAAAGCGATAGTTTATTGATTTTTATCAATAAATTTATTATTCATCACAGTCATGTCAAAAACAAGCAGCTTGAAAAATAAGTTTTAAATGTGTGGTAATCGCTGCATCGGAGATTATCTTTGATTATTTTAGGAACTTTTTCTGCTTATTATCATCGTGTTTTTTTCTGATGATTCGGCTTTGGATTTGATAGCCGGCAGGCACTGCGCGCGGTTTTTTCAGGTCTGCCTCAGCGGCAACAAAAATACGGGCGTTCTTTTATCGGGTATAGTAAAGACTCGCCAGGACTGGCCCGAGCAGGGGGGGCTGGCGACGACAAACCTATAAGGAAGAGACAATGAGCGCTGCATACGAGGTTGGCGGTTCTGTTGCCGTCATTACATTGAATAATCCTCCGGTCAACGGCCTGGGCCTGGCGACGCGCACCGCAGCCGTCGATGGCATCCGCCAGGCGCTGGCCGACGACGCCGTGACGGCCATTGTGATCACCGGCGCCGGCAAGGCCTTTTCGGGCGGCGCCGATATCAAGGAATTCAATTCGCCCAAGGCGCTGACCGAGCCGACGCTCCATACGCTGATCAATGTGGTGGAAAGCTCCACCAAACCGGTGATCGCAGCCATCCATAGCGTCTGCATGGGCGGCGGGCTGGAGCTGGCGCTGGGCTGCAACTATCGCATCGCCTCACCGGGCGCGCAGATGGCTTTGCCTGAAGTGAAGCTCGGCATTTTGCCGGGCGCTGGCGGCACGCAGCGCCTGCCGCGCGTGCTGGGGCTGGAAATGGCGCTCAACATGATCGTCTCGGGCACGCCGGTGGCGTCCGAAAAACTGGCCGGCACGACGCTGTTCGATGAAGTGACGGCGCCGGGCGCCGACCTGCGCGCCGCCGCCGTGGCCTTTGCCGGCAAGGTTGCCGATGTGCGACCCTTGCCCCGGGTACGCGATCGCCAGGTCGATTACCCGAACCATGAAGCGTTCCTGCAGTTTTCACGCAATACCGTCAAGGCCATGTCCGGCCCGTTCCCGGCGCCGCTGCTATGCGTGGAGGCGGTGGCGGCCTCGGTCACCAAAAAATTCGATGACGGCTTGAAATTCGAGCGCGAGCTGTTTATGCAGCTGGTGCAGTCGGCTGAATCGAAAGCGTTGCGCCATGCTTTCTTTGCCGAGCGCGTGGCCGGCAAGGTGCCCGATGTACCGGCCGATACACCGGTGCGGGCGATTGCCAGCGCCGCCGTGGTGGGCGCCGGCACCATGGGCGCCGGCATTGCCATGAATTTTGCCAATGCGGGCATTCCCGTCACGCTACTGGAGACAAAACAGGAAGCGCTGGACAAGGGGCTGGCAACGATACGCAAGAATTACGAGAGCACCGTCAAGAAAGGCAAGTTGACGCAGGAAAAAGCTGAGCAGTGCATCGCGCTGGTCAACGGCACGCTGTCTTATGCCGATATTGCCCAGGCCGATATCGTGGTGGAAGCCGTGTTCGAGGACATGGACGTCAAGCAGGCAGTATTCCAGCAGCTCGACGAGGTCATGAAGCCGGGCGCCATCCTGGCCTCGAATACCTCCACGCTCGACCTCGACAAGATCGCTGGCTTTACGCGCCGCCCGCAAGACGTGATCGGCCTGCATTTTTTCAGCCCGGCCAATGTGATGAAGCTGCTCGAAATCGTGCGCGGCAAGCAGACCGGCAAGGATGTACTGGCCAGCGCGCTGGCGCTGTCGAAAAAGCTCAGGAAAACCGGCGTGGTGTCGGGCGTATGCGACGGCTTTATCGGCAACCGTATGATCGAGCAATATAGCCGCCAGGCCGGTTTCCTGCTCGAAGAAGGTTGCCTGCCGGAACAGGTCGACCGGGCGATGGAGCAGTTCGGCTTTGCCATGGGACCGTTTCGCATGGGCGATCTGGCCGGCAACGATATCGGCTGGGCCATCCGCAAGCGCCGCTATGTGGAAAAGCCGGACGTGACGTATTCAAAAACGGCCGACCTGCTGTGCGAGCTGGGCCGTTTTGGCCAGAAGACGGGCGCCGGCTGGTATGACTACAAGCCGGGCGAGCGCAATGCGTTAGCTTCAGAGCAGGTCAACGCCATGATCGTTCAGCATTCGCAGGACATCGGCGTGGCGCGGCGCACAGTGAGCGACCGGGAAATCGTCGAGCGCCTGGTGTACGCGCTGGTCAACGAGGGCGCGCGCATCCTGGAAGAGGGCATCGCCCTGCGCGCCTCCGATATCGACATGGTCTACCTGACCGGCTACGGCTTCCCGCTGTTCCGCGGCGGCCCGATGTTCTACGCCGATACGGTGGGCCTGCCCAATGTGCTCGACGCCATCGAAGGCTACGCCAAGGGCCGCCACGGCGAAGCATGGACGCCGGCGCCGCTGCTGGTCAGGCTGGCTGGTGAGGGAAGGGGATTCAACAGCTGACGTAGGTCGGATTAGGCCCTTCGGGCCGTAATCCGACAACATCGCTAACACCAACAAAGTTGTCGGATTACGCGCGTAGACAACACCGCAAGCGCCAACAATGTTGTCGGATTACGGCCTGCGGCCTAATCCGACCTACCCGACCTACATGATATGCGCCAGGATCCCAGCCCCGATCCATTCACCGCGCCTTTGCCACCATCCTGATCGCTTCATTGACAATCACCGGATTGTCTTTCTGGATCGCCGGGCCGGCGCCGGTCACGCGCTCGATGGCGGGCGCGCCGACCAGGCGCTGCCAGTCTTTTTCCTGCTCGCGCACCACGCTTTCGTATGGCCCGGTTTCCTCGATGGCGAACTTGCCGCGCACCAGCAGCATGGCGGGCGCGCGTAGCGGCGACTTGCTGTCGATGCCTTGCAGGCATTGTGTCTGCGCATCGAATTCGGCAGATTTGGCAGCGTTCAGTATCAGTGCCTGGCGCGCTTTCAGCGCCATGGCCCAGGTTGGCGCTTCGCTTTGCAGGCGGCGCCAGCGCTCCGGGTGAACCGGGTCGAGCAGCACCAGGCCGGCCACGTCCTGCGGATACATTTTTGCATACACATATTGATACAGGCCGCCGATGCCGTTGCCGACCAGGATATACGGCGGCTTCAGGCCGGTTTTTGCCAGCAACTGATGCTGCTGGGCGGCAATCGTGCACGGGTCGCGCGGCGCCGCCGTCTTCGGACTGTCGCCATAGCCTGGACGGTCATAGGTCAACACCTGATGCTGCTGCTCCACGGCCGGCAGCACATCGGCCCAGACCTCCTTGTTGTCGCCGAGACCGGACTGGAATACCACCGGCAGCTTGCCATGTCCGGCCAGGCGGTAGGCAATATCAGCATCGGGCAACGAGGCCATGGCCGGCGAGCCGGTTTTGCCGCCCCACAGTGAGCAGGCGGATAAGGCAAAGGCAGCACTGCAAAGCAGGACGGCGCGCACGGGGCGGGCGGCGGGTAGATGCTGCATGAAACTCCTAGACTTGGTAAATGAGCTGGCGTACTTGCAGCTCATTATAGGCAAATCATGCGCAACTGGAAACGCCACACAGAAGGAAATCGATTGCTGCTGGTTACGAATCGCGTTTTTTGCGCTGCACGATCTGGCGGCTGGCCTGCTGTACCGCCGGCGCGCACAGCATCACGGCGCAAAACGCCACCGGCCAGGCCGCCAGGAAGGCATGGCGCCAGCGCAGCAGGAAGTCCGGGTGCAGGCCGCCTGCAGCCGACGGCCGAAGGCTGGCAATACTATGAGCAGTGCCGTCCGCTGGTGCATGCGCTGCGTCATGCCACCCAACAGCTCGACGCCAGCCTGTCGGCCGTGTCCGGCGCCATCCGCGTGCTGGCGCCCGTCAATTTTGCCAGCGGCCTGTTGACGCCAGCCTGGGTCAGCTTCATGCCATCTTGCTGTGTCCGCTGCTGCAGTGCCGCCAGGAGCTGGCCGACGGTCGCCTGCTGCGCGTGCTGCCCGACTGGATGCCGCAGCCGCGCCATGTGTACGCGGTCTGGACCCAGCGGCGCTATCTGCCGGCGCGCGTGCGCGTGCTGCTCGAGCATCTGTCGGCGTTTGCACGCGAAAGTGCGCTGCTCAATGACGACGAGGATGACGCGGATGATGGGGATAACAGGGCGACCTGAGAATTTTATTGTTCTGGCGTAAAACCGGGCGCCTGTACTTCGCGCCATGATGCGGTTAAGATAAAGCTGGCGGCTTACCCGGCTGCCATCGGCGTTTTCTGTCGTGCAGTTCATTCAACCATGCTATGAGAGATGCAATGAAATATCTGATCGTCCCCTGTCTGTTGGCCATGACTGGCTGTGAAGTGCTGTATGACGCGAACCGGGACAAGATCGGTGAATACTGCAACAGCCTCAACAATTTCGATGACCGCAATGCCTGCCGCAAGCGCAACCAGACCAGCTACCAGGAGTATGTGCAGCAGCGTGACAAGCTCAAGCAGGGCCACAGCGAGAAATAAGCGCGGTGCCTGAAAAAAAACGCCGCTGGCAGCTTGCCAGCGGCGTTTTGCATTGTTGCCCCGGCAACGCCGGGGCAGTTCAGCGTCAGTCGTTGGCGTAGATATCGTTGTCCTTGGTTTCGCCAACAAACAAGGTGCCGATAATGACCGTACCGAGCGCCACGATAATCGGATACCAGAGGCCGTAATAGATATCGCCCTTGAAGGCCACCAGCGCAAAGGCCGTGGTCGGCAGCAGGCCGCCGAACCAGCCATTGCCGATATGGTAGGGCAGCGACATCGAGGTATAACGGATGCGGGTCGGGAACATTTCCACCAGCATGGCCGCAATCGGACCGTACACCATGGTCACGAACAACACCAGGATAAACAGCAACAGCACCACCATCGGCTTGTTGATCTGGTCAGGATCGGCCTTGGCCGGGTAGCCCGCTTCCTTGATGCCGGCGCCGATTTCTTTCTTGAACGCTGCTTCCTTGGCCTTGCTGTCGGCGTCGAAGTTCAGGCCGTCGGCCGTCATGGTGGCATTAAACGAGGTAAATTCCTTGGCGCCGATGCGTACCTTGGCCACCGAGCCTGCCGGTGCATCTTCCTTGGTGTAGTTGACCGAGCTGTTGGTCAAAAAGCCGGCGGCAATGTCGCACGAGGATGGGAACTTGGTGGTGCCGGTCGGGTTGAACTGGAAGTGGCAGGAAGCCGGATCGGCAACAACCACCACCGGCGAATTTTTCAGCGCCATTTCCAGTTGCGGATTGGCAAAGTGCGTCAGGCCCTTGAAGATCGGGAAGTAGCAGATGGCAGCGATCAGGCAGCCACCGATAATGATGTACTTGCGTCCGATGCGGTCCGACAGGCTGCCGAAGAACAGGAAGAACGGCGTGCCCAGCAACAGGGCAATCGCAATCAGGATATTGGCCGTGGCCAGGTCGACTTTCAGCGTCTGGATCATGAAGAACAGCGCATAGAACTGGCCTGTGTACCAGACCACGGCCTGGCCAGCGGTCAGGCCCAGCAGCGCCAGGATCACGATTTTCAGATTTTTCCACTGGCCAAAGGCTTCAGTCAGTGGCGCTTTCGAGGTCTTGCCTTCCGCTTTCATCTTGGCAAACGCCGGCGACTCGTTCATGGCCATGCGTATCCAGACCGAAATGCCCAGCAGGATTACCGACACCAGGAACGGTATGCGCCAGCCCCAGGCTTCAAATTCCGCCTCGCCGGTGGCCATGCGCGTGCCCAGGATCACCATCAGGGAGAGGAAAAAGCCCAGCGTTGCTGTGGTCTGTATCCAGGCCGTGAATGCGCCGCGCTTGCCTTCTGGCGCATGTTCGGCAACATAGGTGGCGGCGCCGCCATATTCGCCGCCCAGCGCCAGGCCCTGCAGGATGCGCAGGATCACCAGGATAATTGGTGCGGCAATGCCGATCGACGCGTGGCCCGGCAGCAGGCCGACAATAAAGGTCGAGGCGCCCATGATCAGGATGGTGATCAGGAAGGTGTATTTGCGGCCGATCATGTCGCCCAGGCGGCCGAACACCAGCGCGCCGAACGGGCG
The DNA here is from genome assembly GCF_009208565.1 of Janthinobacterium aquaticum. Classification (GTDB taxonomy): domain Bacteria; phylum Pseudomonadota; class Gammaproteobacteria; order Burkholderiales; family Burkholderiaceae_D; genus Janthinobacterium. Next base: position 44,377 of record NZ_WFLK01000017.1, read on the forward strand.
CACGATAAAGCCGGCGGCAAAGGCCAGCAGCGCAAAAATGAAGGTGGTGGTGGGGTCGCCGATAAAGAACTGCTTGGCGATAATTGTTGCGAGCGAACCGTACAGGTAAAAGTCGTACCATTCAAAAACCGTGCCCAGCGATGACGCAAAGATGACCTTGCGCTCTTCCGGCGTAATCGGAGTTCCCTTGGTGGAAATCTTCCGCACGTCGGCCGATCCGGATGGTGTAGCCATTGTTTGTCTCCCTAGTTATAGTGAACCGTCGCCGCGGTCTTTTTGACCATTCTTGCAACAGCTGAACGCAGTGTGTTCTTGTAACCTTACGCGAAACTTACCAAAAAATGCCCGATCAATTGCGCCTGTTTCAAGGTGTTTTGCCCTGCGGGCAAGCGAACGACCGTACTTAATCGTGCTATTCTCGTTGCCATATCATTTACCCGATCACTATCGAATCAGGAGACACTCATGCAAGATGCCGTTATCGTTGCCACCGCCCGCACCGGCCTGGCCAAGTCCTGGAAGGGCGCGTTCAATATGACCCACGGCGCCACGCTGGGCGGCCATGTGCTGGCAGCGGCGATCGAACGCGCCGGCATCGAGGCAGGCGAAGTGGAAGACGTTATCGCTGGCTGCGCCTTTCCCGAAGGCGCTACCGGCAACAATATTGCGCGCCAGATCGCGCTGCGTGGTGGCTGCCCGGTCACCACGCCCGGCATGACGGTCAACCGCTTCTGCTCGTCGGGCCTGCAGGCCATTGCGCTGGCAGCGCAGCGCGTCAATGTAGGCGAAGGCGATATCTACGCTGCCGGCGGTGTCGAGTCGATCTCGTGCGTGCAAAACGAGATGAACAAGCACATGCTGCGTGAAGTGTGGCTGCAGCAAAACAAGCCGGCGCTGTACTGGCCGATGCTGCAGACGGCCGAGACGGTGGCCAAACGCTATGGCATCAGCCGCGAACGCCAGGACCAGTACGGAGCGCAAAGCCAGCAGCGCGCCGCTGCGGCGCAGGCTGCCGGCCTGTTCGATGCCGAAATCGTGCCGATGACCACCATTATGGGCGTGGCCGACAAGGCCAGCGGCAGGCTGCTCACGCGCGAGGTGACGATTGCCGCCGACGAGGGTATCCGCGCCGACACCACTTATGAAGGCGTGGCGAAAATCCGTCCGGCCATTGCCGGCGGCGTGATCAGCGCCGGCAATGCCAGCCAGTTTTCCGACGGCGCCGCGATGGCCATCGTGATGAATGCGCGCGTGGCCGAAGCAAAGGGCCTGCAGCCGCTGGGTATCTTCCGCGGCTTTGCCGTGGCCGGCTGCGAGCCTGACGAAATGGGCATCGGTCCGGTGTTTGCGATTCCAAAGTTGCTGAAAAAGGCCGGCCTGGGCGTGGACGATATCGGCCTGTGGGAACTTAATGAAGCGTTTGCCGTGCAGGTGCTGTATTGCGCCGATACGCTGGGCATCCCGATGGCGCGCCTGAACGTGAACGGCGGCGCGATTGCCGTCGGCCACCCGTATGGCGTATCGGGTGCGCGCCTGGTCGGCCATGCGCTGATCGAAGGCAAGCGGCGCGGCGTGAAATACGTGGTGGTGACCATGTGCATCGGTGGCGGGCAGGGCGCGGCAGGGCTGTTCGAGGTGGTGTAGCGCACTGCACGATGGGCCGATAGCGGTTACAGTATCGGCTCATTCATTGATCGTTATGACCATGCTCAAGCACATTGTTTTCTGGAAACTTAAAGACCACGCCGAAGGCGCCGACCGCGGCACCAATGCCTTGAAACTCAAGGCGCTGCTCGACGGCTGTTCAAGTATCGTGCCCGGCATCGTCGAGTTCGAGGTGGCCGTGGCCCAGAGCGGCCTGGAAGCGACGTACGATATCGTGCTCTACAGCGCGTTTGACAGCCGCGCAGCGCTGGACGCCTACCAGAACCATCCCGAGCACGTGAAGATCAAGCCATTCTTTGCCGCCGTGCGCGAAGCGCGGCAGTGCATGGATTACGAAGTGTAAACTTTTCAGGAGCCTGTATGAGCACATTCCAACGCATCGTCCTCGCCTCACGCCCCAAAGCCGAAGTCCAGCCAGAGAACTTCCGCCTTGAAACTGTCGATATGCCCGTCATCAAGGATGGTGAGCTGCTGGTGCGCAACCAGTATCTGTCGCTCGACCCGTATATGCGCGGGCGCATGAGCGAGAGCAAGAGCTACGCTGCTTCGCAGGCCATCGATGACACCATGATCGGCGGCACCGTCGGCGAAGTTGTCGAATCGAAAAACCCGAAATTTGCCGTGGGCGACATGGTCGTCGGTACGCTGGGCTGGGCCGAGATGGCCGTCTCGGATGGCAGCATGCTGCGCCGTGTCGATACCAAGCAGATTCCTGCCTCAGCTTACCTTGGCGCAGTCGGCATGCCCGGCATGACGGCCTGGTACGGCCTGAACCATATCATGACGCCCAAGGCTGGCGAGACGGTGGTGGTATCGGCCGCCAGTGGCGCCGTGGGCAGTGTGGTGGGCCAGCTGGCCAAACTCAAGGGCTGCCGCGTGGTCGGTATTGCCGGTGGCGCAGAAAAATGCGCGTATGTGGTCGATGAACTGGGCTTTGACGCCTGCGTCGACTACAAGGCCGGCAATCTCGAAGCCGACCTGGCGGCAGCCACGCCCGACGGCATCGACGCCATCTTTGAAAACGTCGGCGGCAAGGTGTTTGACGCCGCACTGGCGCGCACCAATGCGTTTGGCCGCATCGCCCTGTGCGGCTGGATCGCCGGCTACAACGGCGAGGCAACGCCGATCGATAATTTCCGCTTGATCCTGATCAACCGCCTGACGGTGCGCGGCTTTATCGTCTCCGAGCAGCCAGAGCTGTGGCCGCAGGGACTGGGCGAACTGGGCGCACTGGTGGCCGAGGGCAAGCTGAAATTTCGCGAATCGGTGGCCGAGGGGCTGGCCAGTGCGCCCGAAGCGTTTATCGGCTTGCTGAAAGGGCGTAACTTCGGCAAGCAACTGGTCAAGCTGATCTGAGCTGATCTGCGCTGAACCAGCAAGGGCAGGCCGTGCGACAATGCCGGCCTGTCTATTTTTTTATTTATCATGAGCCAACACATTATTCGCCTCGGCGACTGGGCCACGCTGGGCCCGGACGCCACCGTCATCCGTTTTGAAGTTTTTGTCGACGAACAGAAAGTGCCGGCCGAGATCGAACTCGACGACATGGACGCCGTCTGCCTGCATGCCGTGGCCTATGACGCCGCCGGCAGCGCGCTCGGCACCGGCCGTTTGCTGCCCGACGGCCATATCGGCCGCATGGCCGTGCGCAAGGCAGGGCGCGGCACCGGCATCGGTGGCGCCATCCTGCAGCAATTGATGGAGCAGGCGCGCGCGCGTGGCGATGCTTCCGTCGTGCTCAATGCACAGACGGTGGCGGCGCCGTTTTATGCGCGTTATGGTTTTGTGCAGCGGGGAGAGCAGTTCGAGGAGGCGGGCATACCGCATGTGGAGATGGTGCTGGTGTTTGGCTAATATCGAGCGTAGGTCGGATTAGGCCCTTTGGGCCGTAATCCGACAACACCTTTGATGCCAACAATGTTGTCGGATTACGCGGGGCATTGCCCCGCTAATCCGACCTACGATATGCCTTATTTTAATTCTGCGCGTGCGACTGGCGCCATTTGTCCAGGATCACGGCCAGCACGATCACCACGCCCTTGGCCACATACTGCCAGAACGAGGACAGGCCGAGGATGGTCAGGCCGTTGTTCATCACGCCGATAATCAGCGCGCCGATGACGGTGCCCCAGACCGAACCCACGCCGCCCATCAGGCTGGTGCCGCCCAGCACCACTGCCGCAATCGCGTCGAGCTCGTAGCCGGTGCCCCAGTTGCCGTTCGCTGCATACAGGCGGCTGGCCGACATGGCGCCGCCCAGGCCGGCAAACAGGCCGCTGATGGTGTAGACAAACATCAAGACCATGCCGACCTTGATGCCGGTCAGGCGCGCTGCCTGGATATTGCCGCCGACAGCGTAGATATGCAGGCCCAGCGTGGTCTTGCGCAGGATAAACCAGGTAATGATCACCACCATCGCAGCCAGCCAGATCAGCCACGGCAGGCCCAGGAAGCTGCCGTTGCCCATCCATTCAAAGCTCGGGATTTCCGTGTTCAGCACGCTGGTGCCGTCGGCCAGCAGATAAGCGGCGCCGCGCAAGGCAGTCATGGTGCCGAGCGTGACGACAAACGGGTTCAGGCCGACCAGCGCTACCAGCAGGCCGTTCAGTGCGCCCAGCAGCAGGCCGACCAGCAAAAAGGTGGGAATCGAAAAGCCGGCGAACTGCGCCGACAGCGACATCAGCATGCCGGCCACGGCCGACACCGCCAGCACCGAGCCGACCGACAGGTCGATGCCGCTGGTCAGGATCACGAAGGTCATGCCCGAGGCCAGCACGATATTGATCGATACCTGGCGGAAGATATTCATGGTGTTGGTGCTGCTCATGAAGGTCGACTCGCCATTGCCCGAGAAATACACGGTCAGCCCGTACATGGCGATATACAGCACCACCAGCACGGGCAACATGCCCAGGCGGCGCATCACGTTCGAGGCGTTGAGAGGTTGGCGCGCGGTGGACGCACTGCTGTTAGTTGTCATGATGCTTTACTCCTGTCAATATTGTGTTTTTATGCTGCATCGTGATGCGTGGCCAGGGCCAGGATCTGTTCCTGGGTGATATTGTCCCCCGTCACTTCCCCGGTCATCTTGCCTTCGCACATGACCATCACCCGGTCGCAGATACCGACCAGTTCGGCCAGTTCGCTGGAAATGCACAGCACGGCCGTGCCGGCGTCAGCCAGCTGGTGGATGATCTTGTAGATCTCGCTTTTGGCGCCCACGTCCACGCCGCGCGTGGGTTCATCGAGAATCAGCACTTTCGGCTTGATCGCCAGCCAGCGCGCCAGCAGTACCTTTTGCTGGTTACCGCCCGACAAACCACCGACGATACCTTCCGGGCCCGAGACTTTAACGTTCAGGCTGGCAATCGAGGCTAGCGTGAGGTCGGTCAGTGCGCGGCGGTCGACCACGCCGGCCTTGGCGTGTTGCGACAGGATATTCATCGACATGTTTTCCATTGCCGACAGCTGCATGAACAGGCCCAGGCTCTTGCGGTCTTCCGGCAGGTAGCCGATGCCGTGGCGAATCGCCGCCAGCGGCTCGCCGATCTGCACTTCCTTGCCGTCGAGCCAGACCTGGCCCGATTGCTTCTTGTCGGCGCCGAAGATCAGGCGCGCCAGTTCGGTGCGCCCGGCGCCGACCAGGCCGGCCAGGCCCGTTACTTCGCCCGCATGCAGCACGAAGCTGGCCGGGCGTACCTTGCCGGCGCCGACGTTTTCCACCCGCAGGCGCTCGGCGCCATGCGACTGGCGGCGCTGGTGCTGGTAGAAATCGTCGGCCGGACGGCCCACCATCATCTGCACCACTTTTTTCTGGTCCAGTTCATCCTTGCCCAGCTCGCCCACGTAGGCGCCGTCGCGCAGTACCGTGATGCGGCGCGCCAGGCGTTCCACTTCGGCCATGCGGTGGCTGATATACAGCACCGCCAGGCCCTTGTCGCGTTGTTCTTCGATAATGCGAAACAGTTGTTCCGTTTCGCGGTCCGACAATGCCGCCGTCGGCTCATCCATGATCAGGATGCGGCTCTTGTGAACCAGTGCGCGGGCGATTTCCACCTGCTGCTGTTCGGCGATCGACAGGGTCGACACCATGCTGTCGGCGTTGAAACGCGAACCGAGATCAGCCAGGATGGCGTTGGTACGCTCGCGCATTTCTGCCGCCTTGACGGTAAAGAATGGTCCCTTGGGCTCGCTGCCCATGAACACGTTCTGCGCCACCGTCATGTTTTTTGCCACGCTCAGTTCCTGATAAATCAGGTTGATGCCCAGCGCGCGCGCTTCACCGGGATTGCGGATGCGAATCGGCTTGCCATCGAGAATGATTTCACCGGCGTCCGGCGTGTAGACGCCCGACAGGATTTTCATCAGGGTGCTCTTGCCGGCGCCGTTCTCGCCCATCACGGCATGGATTTCGCCGCTGCGCACCGTCAGATGCACGCCGCGCAGCGCGCGCGTGGCGCCAAAGCGCTTTTCGATGCCGCGCATTTCAAAAATAATATCGTCGCTCATGACTGTCCTTCCTAACTGTGAAACTGGCGCGCGCGGCCAAGGTGGCTGCGCGCGCCGCGTGGTTCAGCTCAGCCGGATCAGTTCTTTACCCAGCCGGTGTAGGTGGCCACGTTTTCCTTGGTCACGGCCGGCGTTGGCAGCAGCACCATGGTTTGCTTCGGCGCGCGGCCGTTCATGATGTCGTAGCCCATCTGCACCGCTTCGGTGGCCATGCGGTACGGGTTTTGCGCCGAGGTGGCGGCAAACAGGCCGGCCTTGTTTTTCAGTGCGTTCTGGCCATCCGGTGCGCCGTCAACTGCCGTGATCAGTTTCACGTCGCTGCGCTTGGCTTGCTTGATCGCCAGTTCAGCGCCGATGCCGGTTGGATCGTTGATGGCAAACACGCCGTCGATCTTCGGATGGGCCGTCAGCAGGTTCGACATCACGGTCATGCCGCCATCGCGGCTGCCGCCAGCGTTCTGGTTGTCGGACAAAATCTTGATGTCCTTGAAGCCGGCCAGGGTTTTCTTGCAACCATTGACGCGGTCGATCACGGAGGTCACCGGTGGGCCATTCAGGATCACCACGTTACCTTTGCCGCCGATCTGCTTGGCCAGGTAGGCGCACGATACGTCGCCAGCCATGGTGTTGTCCGACATCACAGTGGCCGAAGCGCCAACAGCGCCCACGTCCACGGCAATCACGATCACGCCGGCATTGCGCGCTTTCTTGATGGCCGGTGCGATGCCTTTCGAGTCGACCGCGTTGAGGATAATGATGTCGGTCTTGTTGGCGATAAAGTTTTCGATCTGGTCGACCTGGGTGTTCAGGTCGTACTTGCTCGATACGGTGGTGACTTTCACGCCAGGGCCGCCCAGCTTGTGCGCGGTTTCTTCGGCGCCACGGCCGATGGCCACGAAGAACGGGTTGGCCAGGTCGCCAACGCTGACGCCGATCGATTTCAACGGTTTATCAGCAGCAAAAGCGCTGCAGCCCAGGGTCATCAACAGGGAAGCGATCAGTACTTTTTTCATGGTATCTCCAGGTTTTTTTATAGAAACAAACGGTACAGCGGTAAAAACTACGGGTAAAAAATGTTCAGGCAGCCAGACGCAGCGCTTCGATCATCTTGTCGAGCTTGGCTGCATCGACGGCAAAGCCGCGGATGCCTTCGGCCAGTTTTTCGGTCGCCATGGCGTCGTCGTTGAGCGCATAGCGGAAAGCGGCTTCATCGAAACTGACAGCCGGCTGAGGTGCGCCGTGGTCCACGCCCAGCGCACGTTCGAACGGTGCATCGGATGCTTCAAGCTTGGCCAGCAAATCGGGGCTGATGGTCAGCAGGTCGCAGCCGGACAGGGCGGTGATCTGGCCGACATTGCGGAAACTTGCACCCATCACTTGGGTGTTGATGCCATGCTGCTTGTAGTACTGGTAGATGCGCGTGACGGACTGCACGCCAGGATCGTTGGCCAGCGAACGGGCCGCTTCGTCCCAAGACGCGCCAGCGGACTTTTTGTACCAGTCGTAGATGCGGCCGACAAACGGCGAGATCAGGCGTACCTTGGCATCGGCGCAGGCAACCGCCTGGCAGAACGAGAACAGCAGCGTCAGATTGCAGAAAATGCCGTCCTGTTCCAGTTCGCGCGCGGCCTGGATGCCTTCCCAGGTGGCGGCAATCTTGATCAGCACGCGTTCGCGGCCGATGCCGGCCGCTTCATACAGCGCAATCAGGCGGCGCGCACGCGCTACCGTGGCGGCGCGGTCAAAGCTCAAGCGGGCGTCAACTTCGGTCGACACGCGGCCCGGCACCACTTTCAAAATTTCCAGACCGAAGCGCACCAGTACCTGGTCGACGATATCGTCGAGTGAGGCATTGCGGTGGGCGGCCACGGTTGATTCCAGCAGCGGCGCGTAGTCAGGCTGCAGCACCGCTTTCAAAATCAGCGACGGATTGGTGGTGGCGTCCTGCGGTGCAAAGCGCGCCAGTTGCAGAAAGTCGCCGGTATCGGCTACCACGGTGCTCGATTGTTTCAGTTGTTGCAGTTGATTCATTGTTTCTATCCTTTATGAAGTTCGTCAGGCCGCCTGATGCAGTGCCTGCACTGCAGGAAACAGGCGGCGGTACTTACCATAGCGCACATTCAATGCCGCATGCTGCGCGATATCGGGTGCAAAGGTGTTCTTGATGGCCAGACCCTGGGTCAGCAGGCTGGTGTCGCCGATGGCGGCAAAGCCAAGCTTGGCCGCGCCGATGCTGGCCGACAGTTCGCTGTCGTGCAGGGTGCGCATTTCCACGCCCAGCACATTGGCCAGCAGCTGCGCCCAGTACTGGCTGCGCGCGCCGCCGCCGACCAGCATGCAGTGCGGCACGGTCGCGCCGGTGGAAGTCACGGCTGCCATGGCGTCGCGCAGCGCAAAGGCCACGCCTTCGAGCACGGCGTAACCCATCTGGGCGGTATTGCTTTCATGGCCCAGCTGCAAAAAAGCGCCGCGCACCTGCGGGTCGTTATGCGGCGTGCGTTCGCCCGACAGATACGGCAGGAACAGCGGCGCGTTGCTGGCCACGGCCTGCTGCAGCGGGATGGTCGCTTCGATCAATTCGAGCAGCGCTGCCTCATTTTTTTGTCCCAGTACGCCGGTGGCCCAGCGCAGGCAGCTGGCGCCGGACAAAATGGCCCCCATGGCATACCAGCGGCCGGGCAAGGCATGGCAGAAACTGTGCACGCCGCCGTCCGGATTGCCCAAGGGCTGCTCGGTCACCGAGACGATAGCCGCGCTGGTGCCCAGCGAAATAAAGCTGTCGCTGGCGTTGACGGCACCGATACCCACGGCCGAGACCGGATTGTCGCCACCGCCGCCGGCCACCATCACATTACCTGGCAGGCCCAGCTGTTCAGCGACCGCCGGCAGCACGGTGCCGGTGGCGGCATCGCCCTCGACCAGCGGCGGCAGCTGCTCCGGGCGCAGGCCGGTGGTCGCCACCATCGGTGCATACCAGGCGCGCGCCGGCTCGTCGAGCCACAAGGTGCCGGCGGCGTCCGACATGTCTGTGATCTTCTGGCCGGTCAGCATCAGGCGCAGATAGTCTTTCGGCGACAGCAGGCAGGCGACAGCGGCGAAGGCCGACGGTTCATGCTTTTTCAGCCACAGCAGTTTGGGGGCGGTCAGGCCGGCCATGGCCAGACTGCCGGTCACGGCCGCAAACTGCGGATACTGTTCGGCCAGCTCGGCCGCTTCCAGATGCGCGCGCGCGTCGTTCCACAAAATGGCCGGGCGGATGCAGTCATCGCTGGCGTCGAGCAGCACGGCGCCATGCATCTGGCCAGACAGGCCGATGCAGGCAATAGCGGAAAATTGTTCGGGGAAACTGGCGCGCAGCTGGCCCAGCGCCTGGACGCAGGCCTGCCACCAGTCCTGCGGGTGTTGTTCGGACCAGCCGGCCTGCGGGCGGCTGACATCGAGTCGCACGGATGCCTGGCCGCGCACGGCGCCGCTGCTGTCGAGCAGCACGGTTTTCAGTTCGGAGGTGCCCAGGTCGATGCCCAGGGAAATCACGGAAGTCATGGATAGTTGTTCTGGTTTGGTTTCAGGCGCAGCCGCAGGAATTGCGTACACGTAGAACAGGCGACAGGCGCTGCACATGCTGCGCGCGGGCAGGGTTGGCAATGCGTTCGATCAATAAATCCACCGCCATCGCGCCCAGCTCTTCGAGCGGCTGCGCCATCACGGTCAGGCGTGGACTGAAATAATCGGCCCAGTCGAAATCATCGAAGCCGGCCAGCGCCACATCCTGCGGCACAGCCACCTGGGCGTCGCGCAGCGCATGCATGGTGCCGATGGTCATCAGGTTGTTGGCCGCCACGATGGCGGTCGGGCGCTGCGCCAGCGCCAGCAGTTCACGCGTGGCCGCGCCGCTGCGCTCGAGGTTGGAGTTGCCCCAGCGTAGCAGGTCGCTGTCAAAGGCAATCCCGGCGCGCTGCAAGGCGAGGCGGTAGCCGTCGATCCGTTCGTCCGTGGTCGACAGGCCCGGTGCGCCGGCAATAAAGCCGATGCGGCGATGGCCGTGCTGTTCGATCAGGTGGCTGACCAGTTCGGCCGTCGCTTCGCTGTTTTCCACGCCGACCTGATCAAACGCCAGCGGCGACATGCGGTCGACCAGCACCGAGGCGATGTTATTGCTCGACAAGTATTCCAGCGCGCGGTTATGCGGGTCGCCCGACGGCGCCAGCACGATGCCGTCGACACGGCGCTGGTGCAGATTCTGTACGACCTTCAGTTCCTGCGCGGGATCGTCATGGGTATCGGAAAACAGCATCATCAGGCCATGGCGCGTGCAGGCCGCCTCGATGGCGCGCACGGTTTCGCTGAAGTAATGATTGGTAAAGGCGGAAATGGCCACGCCGATGGTGCCGGAGGAGGAACCGGCAAGCGCGCGCGCCAGCATATTGGGCACATAGCCGATCTGCTGCATGGCGGCATTAACAGCGGCAACGGTTTTCGGGCTGACCTTGCGGGTGCCATTGACTACGTGGGACACAGTCGACAGCGATACATCCGCCGCGCGTGCAACATCTTCCATGGTGGCCATGGCGTCTCCAGATTGATTTTTTATTTTTATGGACTACTGTATGAATACGGCTTGGTGCCGCGTTTGGACATATCGTAAACAAAAGAAAGCGCTTGCGCAAGCGCTTTCTTTTTGAAAACATCAGGTGGCGTAGGTCGGATTAGGCCCCTGCGGGGCCGTAATCAGACAACATTGTTGGCGTTCGTGGTGTTGTTAGGTTCGGTCGGGCCGTCATCGGACCGCATTGTTGGCGTTCGTGGTGTTGTCGGATTACGGCCTGCGGCCTAATCCGACCTACTGGATCAACAGCTCGTGCAGCTCTCCCGGTCCGTCTGCATGCAGCTTGACGACGGTGGAGGTGCGGGTGCCGTAGCCGGGGGTTTCGATGCAGACGGCCGACAGTACGCGCTCGAGGTCGAGCGGCACGCCGGTGTCGGGCAAGCGGAAGTCGGGTGCGCGGGTGGTGTCGGCCAGCATTTCAAAATAGGCGTCGTCGGGCGCGCCCAGGCACATCAGGCTGGCGAACTGGGCCTTGGTTTTGAGCACCTTGGGCCACGGTGCGTCCAAGAGCGCATTGGACAGGCCGTAGATACCGGGCGCCAGAGGCTGGCCGTTGCGCGCATCGTCGTCGCCGCGATTGGAGAACCAGATCAGGGTGTCGCGGTCGCCCAGCACCAGATTGAAACCGTTGTAGGCGTCAGCGCCGGGGCGGATCTGCGCGATATACTCTTCAGCCGACATGCTGCCGGCCAGAAAATCCGCTACCAGCGCACCGCGCGACGGGGCATCGGCGCGGTGTTCGCGCGGGCAGCGGATATTGGTAATGGCGGCAAAGCGCGACGGGCCGCCTTGGGCCTGCGTAATGCCCATCCAGCTGCCGCCGGCCTGCAGGTCGCGCCCCGCGTACACGTGCGGATGCTCGGGCCAGTTGGCGGCTGGGGCGGTGGCGCGCTCGTAGAATTCGTCGCGGTTGGCGGCGGCAATCAGCGGCACATGCGGATTGACTTTCCAGGCGAAAACGATCAGGCACATGGGGGCAGGTCCATGAACGTTTCCATATGGCGCGCGCCGGCCGTCAGCGACAGCAGTTCCGCCTGCTGCACGGCGGACTCGAGCAGGGCGCCAAAGCTGTCGCCCACCACCGGATAGATTTCCATCCAGGTCTGCAGGCCGTCCTTCGTTTCCGGGCGGCGTTTGAGCTGCGGCGCCACGCCGCTGTCCTGCGCCAGCTTGTGCTGCATGGCGCGCACGCGCGCTTCGAGCGCTTGCACCTGCTCTTCGCGCACCTGGTAATAGATATAGAGATCTTTCATGGCGCGCTCACAGCTCCAGCGGGTCCAGCACGTAGGGCATGGACAGGAAAGACACAGCCGGACCCTCGGCCGAGCCATAGCGCACCGCGCCTGCTGCGCTGCCACCCTGTTCGATGGCGGCCAGTTTCATTTCCACCAGCGCATCAACACCGCCGGCGCCATTGGACGCGGCATTGACCACCATGCCGCACGGTTGCTCGGGGTCAGCCAGCGCAAACAGCTCGCCGCCGGCTTGCACGCCAGCATCAGCGATGCTGACCAGCGTGGTGCGGCGCTTGAGCTTGCCCAGATACTGGCTGCGGGCAACGATTTCCTGGCCCGGATAGCAGCCTTTCTTGAAGTTGACCGCGCCCAGCAGTTCAAAATTGACCATCTGCGGCACGAATTGCTCCTGCGTCGCCTGGCTGATCTGGGGCACGCCGGCATGGATTTCCGACAGGCGCCAGGCATCGACGCCGCCTTTTGCCAGGCTGGCAGTCAGCTGTGGCCACACCGTCAGGGCGGTGTCAAACGACATCAGCCACTGATAGCGCGCATGGCCGAACGCGTCAGCCACGCGCAGCAGCGTGCCCAGCGCATGCTCAATCTTGCTCCATGGTGCGGCCGGCAGGCTGTCGAACCATGGCGCGAGCGCCGCGCCGGCCTGCGCGCCGCCCAGGCCCAGCGCGACCTGCGTGGCCTCGTCGGCGCCGGCGTCATGCAGTTTGGCCTTTGCCCGCAGCACGAACATTTGCAGGCGCTTCTGGATCGCCGGCTGCACGTCGCGTGCCAGTTGCAGATAGACGGTCGAAGCATTGCGCCACATTACGAAACTGGCCAGCAGGCGCCCCTTGGGCGTGCAGTAACCGGCCAGGCGCACCTGCTGCTGGTTCAGATGCTCGACGTCATTGGTCAACTGGCCGTGCAGGAAGCTGGCGGCATCGTCGCCCACGACGGCGATCAGGCCCTGGTCGGCCAGCGGCGCAACAAAGCCCGCCTGCAGAGCGCTTGCGCTCAAGGCCTGGCCGAAATCGGCAGGCGCCTGTTGGTCGGTGCCACTGGCGCGCGCGCCCTGGTCAGCTAAAAATTGATTCCAATTATTCATAATTTCCATAAGAGATCAGCGATTACGCATTATCATTACGGGTTCATTATAGTGATTGTGCGCCATTCGCGTCGGCGACCGCTCCAATTGCCGTGTTTGCTCTTGCAATCTGGCGGACCGCATCGCAAATGCATCAAATTATTCAGAATCGGAAGCAATGGCTTTTTTTAAAAAACTTGTAGTGAGCTCGGCGATTGCCGCCATTGCCGTGGGCGGCAGTTTTGTGTACTGGGCGCAGCAACCGATTATCACCGAGGGCGAGGCAATTCCCTTTGCCATCGCGCCCGGCAGCGGCGCGCATGCGGCCGGCCAGCAGATTGCCGACGCCGGCGTGCCGATCAAGCCGCTGCTGTTCAATTTCCTGGCCCGCATCGAAGGCAAGACGTCGCAGATCAAGGCCGGCTCCTACGAGCTCAAGCCCGGCACCACGCCGCAGCGCCTGATCACGCAACTGGCGCGCGGTGAATTTGCGCAGGAGTCGCTGACCATTATCGAAGGCTGGACTTTCCGCCAGATGCGCCTGGCCATGGCCGGCCATCCCGGCCTCAAGCACGATACGGAAAAGCTCAGCGACACCGAACTGATGGCCAGGATCAGTCCCGAGTACCCGAAGCCGGAAGGGCTGTTTTTCCCCGACACCTATCTGTTTGCCAAGGGCGCCAGCGAAATGCAGATATTCAAACAGGCGCATACGGCCATGATTGATCGCCTGGCACAGGCGTGGGACAAGCGCGATCCGGCCTTGCCGTACAAGAATCCGTATGAAGCGTTGATCATGGCCTCGATTGTCGAGAAGGAAACCGGACAGAAGTCCGAGCGCGCCATGATTGCCGGCGTGTTCGTCAACCGCTTGCGCACCGGCATGCTGCTGCAGACGGACCCGACCGTGATCTACGGCATGGGCGAGAGCTACCAGGGCAAGATCCGCAAGCGCGACCTCGAGGCCGATACGCCGTACAATACCTACACCCGCGGCGGCCTGCCGCCCACGCCGATTGCCTTGCCCGGCGCGCAATCGCTGGCAGCGGCTCTGGCACCGGCGCGCACCGATGCGCTGTATTTCGTGGCGCGCGGCAACGGCACCAGCCAGTTCTCGGCCAACCTGCCCGACCATAACCGCGCCGTCAATCAGTATCAGCGCGGTATCAATACCAATAATGCACAGTAATGATTTCAAATTCCAAAGCCCGCGAATTACCAGCTCGTTTCATCACCTTTGAAGGCATCGACGGCGCCGGCAAGTCGACCCATATCGCGTTTGTCGCCGACTACCTGCGCCAGCGGGGCGTGCAACTGGTGTCGTCGCGCGAGCCGGGCGGCACCAGCCTGGGCGAAAAGCTGCGCGAGATCTTGCTGCATGAAAAAATGCACCTCGAAACCGAAGCGCTGCTGATGTTTGCCAGCCGCCGCGAGCATATCGCCCAGGTGATCGCGCCGGCGCTGGCGCGCGGCGAGTGGGTTATTTCCGACCGTTTCAGCGACGCCAGCTTTGCCTACCAGGGCGGCGGGCGCGGCATGGACCTGCGCAAGATGGAGCAGCTCGAGGCGTGGGTCCACCCCGAACTGCAGCCGGACTTGACGCTGCTGTTCGACGTGCCGCTCGAAGTGGCACGCGCGCGCCTGGACGCCACGCGCGAACTCGACAAGTTCGAACAGGAACAAGCCGAATTTTTTGCCGCCACGCGCAATGAGTATCTGCGCCGCGCCGCGCAGTTTCCCGCGCGCTTTCGCATCATCGATTCCACCCAAAGTATCGCGGCAATCCAGGTCGAACTCGCGCACTTGCTTGATGCATTGCTTGAAAAGAGCGATGCAGCCTCTTGATTTATAAAGAATAGTCATGACCAGTCCACTCTATCCCTGGCAGCAGGACGCCTGGCAGCAGTTGCAGGCGCTGCGCGCGCGCATGCCGCACGCCATCGTGTTCCATGGCGCGCAGGGCATCGGCAAGGCCGACTTTATCGAGCGTTTTGCCCAGGCGCTGCTGTGCGAGGACGTGCGCGCCGACGGCCATGCCTGCGGCGCTTGCGCATCCTGCGGCTGGTTTTCACAGCACAATCATCCCGACTACCGCCGTGTGCGTCCCGAGGCGCTGGAGGATGACCTGGCCGATGAGGTCGATGCCGATGGCGAGCCGGTCAAGAAGGCCGCCAAGACCAAGACGCCGTCCAAAGACATCAAAATCGAGCAGATCCGCGCACTGGCCGACTTCATGAATATTTCCACCCACCGCCAGGGCCTGCGCGTGGTAGTGCTGTATCCGGCCGAGGCACTCAATGTGCCGGCTTCGAATGCGCTGCTCAAAACGCTGGAAGAGCCGCCGCCGGGCACACTGTTCCTGCTGGCGTCGAACAGCCTGGACCGCTTGCTGCCGACGATTTTGTCGCGCTGCCGCAAGTTCGCCATGCCCATGCCCAGCCACGACCAGGCGCTGGCCTGGCTCAAGACGCAGGGCCTGAACGACGCCGACAGCTGGCTGCGCGAGCAGGGCGGCGCACCGCTGGCGGCGCTGGCCCAGTCCGAGGCCGGTGGCCGCGAGGAAACCGAGCAGTTGCTGCAGGTGCTGGCCCATCCCGGCGTGGAAGGCGCGCTGAAGGCGGCCGACAAACTGCAAAAGTCGCCGCTGGCGCCGCTGGTGGCGTCGCTGCAGCGCTGGCTGTACGATCTGTTTTCCTGCAAGATGTCGGGCGCCATTCGCTATTACCCGCGCCACCGGCGCGAACTTGAAGCGCTGGCTGCGCGCATCCACGTCAGCCGCCTGATGGCCGCCATCAAGGGCGCCAACGACCGCCGCGCGATTGCCGACCATCCGCTGTCGCCCAAGCTGTTTCTGGAAGAAATGCTGCTTGATTACGCAGGGCATTGCGGCTGCTGACGGACGTGGCCCGGCCGGCGTGGCCCGGCCCGATTTCGCGTACAATCGCGCCCATGTATATCGATTCCCACTGCCATATCAATTTCCCCGAGCTGGCCGCTCGCATGCCCGAAATTCTGGCCAAAATGGCCGAGAACAAGGTGACGCACGCGCTGTGCGTGTCGGTCGACCTGCCGGACTTTCCACAGGTGCTGGCGCTGGCAGAGCAGTATCCGCATATCTTTGCCTCGGTTGGCGTGCATCCCGACTATGAAGAGACGCCCGAGCCGTCGGTTGACGACCTGGTGCGCCTGGCCGATCACGAGAAAATCATCGCCATCGGCGAGACCGGGCTTGATTATTTCCGCCTGACTGGCGACCTGGAGTGGCAGCGTGAGCGTTTTCGCACCCACATCAAAGCTTCAAGAATCACGCGCAAGCCCTTGATTATTCACACAAGATCGGCCAGCGAAGACACCATCCGCATTATGCGCGAAGAGGGTGCCGGCGTCGCCGACGGTGGCGTGGCCGGCGTCATGCATTGCTTTACCGAGTCGCTCGAGGTAGCCAGGGCTGCCATCGAGATGGGTTTTTATATCTCGTTTTCCGGCATCGTGACCTTCAAGAGCGCCAAAGACCTGCAGGCGGTGGCGCGCGAAGTGCCGCTCGAGCGCATTCTGATCGAGACCGATTCGCCTTACCTGGCGCCGGTGCCGTTTCGTGGCCGCATGAACGAACCGGGCTACGTGGCCCATGTGGCCGAGTACCTGTCGACGCTCAAAGGCATACCGCTGGCCCAGGTCGCGCAGCAGACCACCGATAATTTCTTTAATCTTTTCAACGTAGTACGATAACTTCCTCATGCATATAATGATGCGAAAACTGCTGCTTGCGGCCATGCTGTGCAGCGCTGGCGCAGCCCAGGCGGCACCCGATGCGGTGTCGTTCTTCCGCGCCGTGTCGGTCGATAACGCCACGGGCGTGGCGCGCATGCTGGCCGAAGGCGCCAGTCCCAACCAGCTTGAACCGCAGCGCGGCGATACGGCGCTGGTGGTGGCGCTACGCGACGACGCCGACAAGGTGGTGCGGGTGCTGCTCGATGCGCCCGGGATCGATCTGGAAACGCGCTCGGCGAACGGCAATACGGCGCTGATGATGGCAGCCTACAAGCACAAGCAGGCTACCGTGGAAGCCATGCTGGCCAAGGGCGCCAAAGTGAACCAGAGCGGCTGGACGCCGCTGCACTATGCCGCCTCGGCAGGCGATTTGCCGATCATGAAACTGTTTCTGGCGCGCCAGGCGGTGGTGGACGCGCGCGCGCCGACCAATATCACGCCGCTGATGTTTGCCTCCCGCGAAGGACAGGAGGAGGCGGTGCAGCTGCTGCTGGCTGCCGGCGCCGACGCCACCCTGAAAAGCGACCATGGCTGGACGGCAACTCAGTTTGCCCAGGCCGCCGACAAGCCGGGCGTAGCGGCCATTATTGCGCGCCACCTGGCGGCTCAGGCCGCCAAAAAATAGGCTGCACAGCCTGCCAAGCAGCTGAACTGGCATGGAATTGCCCTTCAGATCAAGCATTTGTTCCCGTCCCTGATTAACGATAATGATGTTGTTGCGTTACGTTAATCAGGAGATCGCCAGATGGGCAGCAAAGTACAAGTCAGGCGCCGGTTTGATTGCCGGCGTCCACAACGCAGCCCCTGTGACGTCACTGCTTTCTGGAACGATAAAATCGAACCGACTGCCGAGAGGGCCAACATGCTGAATGAACGAGAAATCGAGAGTTGTTATCTGGGGCAATTCATCCCCGTCCATTACCATCACAATATGCTGATGGATCAGAATCGCATGCATGGCTTCAAATCGGCCATTGCCTATACCGTCAAGCCCGGCATGAAAGTGCTCGAACTCGGGGGCGGTACCGGCGTGCTGTCGTGCTTTGCGGCGGCCCAGGCCGACAAGGTCTGGTGCGTGGAGTTCAATCCGGACATGGTCCGGGAAGCGCGCAAGATGCTGGCGCTCAATCCGCATGGCGAGAAGGTTGAAGTGGTACACGCCGACGCGTTTGAATACCTGCCGCCCGAACCGGTCGATGTGGTGATCTGCGAAATGATTCACGTCGGCATGCTGCGTGAAAAGCAGGTCGAGGTGATCGAATCGTTCAAGCGCCGCTACCTGGCCCGTTTCGGCGGACCGCTGCCGATTTTCCTGCCCGAAGCGGTGATCATGGCAGTGCAGCCGATGCAGCAGGAATACGATTTCGAAGGCTTTTACGCGCCCATCGTGCAGTTCCAGCAAAATAACGCCGTCCATCCCGGCGTAGTCGACCTGGCGCCGCCATCGGTCTACAGCATTATCGACTTTACCCAGGATACCGATCTGGTGTTCAGCTTCGACGGCAAGTTTGTTGTCGAGCGCCCGGGTACGCTCAATGCGCTGCGTTTCATTACCAAAAATATCCTGGCGGTGGTGCCGGAACAGTCGAACACCATCGACTGGCTCAACCATTACATGTGTCTGCCACTGGCCGCGCCGATGTCCGTCAAGGCGGGCGACGTGCTGCAGGTCAGCTTCCAGTATCGCGCTGGCGGCTCGATCCCGTCGCTTGAAGCGACCATGCGCGCCCAGGTCATCTATGACATGGCTTTGCAGTCGGCTCAGCACCCCGCCGTCTACGCCTGATTTTCCTGACCCAGCTTCCACAGCGCCGCAGAGCTTGCTACTGCGGCGCTTTGCCATTCAGGGTATATTGCGTGCTTTATTACGACACCGTTTGAATATCATGGAACAGATCGATCAGCGCTACCTGGTGCAGCAAAACAAAATCAGCGACGGCGAAACCCGTCCACCCGTGTTTGCCAAGGTCATGCGCAGCAAGGAAGGCGTCTTCGAGGGCGTCTCCTTTATCAAATCAAAAGACAAAGCCACCGTGCTGACCATAGAGGAAGCCAATCAGGCCATCAAGTGGGCCTCGAACAAGAAACCGAACGCGCACGAATATGTGACCAAGATTATCTGCGTCGGCCAGTAAACGACCGTTTGTCAGCGCCGGCTGCAGTTCGTCGCATGGATGTTGCGGCGCTTGCAGCACCTGCCTATAGTGCTGGCATAGCAGCGGGGGAAACAAGGCGTTTTCCCCGCTCATTACTTTACGGGAGGTGTGGCATGCTGGGATTTGTGTTGTGGCTGCTGTTGCTGGTGGTGTGCTGGCCGCTGGCCTTGCTGGCGCTGGTGCTGTATCCGCTGGCCTGGCTGCTGCTGTTGCCGTTTCGCCTGATCGGCATCGGCGTCGAAGGCGTTTTCGAGTTGCTGCGCGCGATTGTCATGCTGCCAGCGCGGGTACTCGGTGGTGGCAGGCGGTAGGTCGGATTAGCCTGGCATAGCCAGGCGTAATCCGACAACACCTTTGATGCCAACAATGCTGTCGGATTACGGCCCCTTCGGTGCCTAATCCGACCTACCCGACCCACATCGAATCCGACCTGATCAATAATCAACCATAAAACCCGCACCAATCGACTTCTGTGAGTAGTTATAGTCGATCAGGCTCTGGCCGTAACCGGAAAACACCTGCAGGTAGCCTTTCAGGTTGGTTTTGAGCGGGAAGGCCCAGCCAGCCTGCACGGAGCCGTGGCTGGTGCTGAAATTGCGGCGGCCCGTGAATGAAAATTCATGGCCATTGTTGCGGTAGCTCAGGCGCAAGTCGCCATGGCCCATGTAATCGGTGATATCGATATTGTCATTGTCCGACTTGCCATTGTCGAGCCGCTTCCACAGGCGCGCCGTAATGGCCAGGTTGTCATGCTCCATGCCCAGTTCGCCATATACGCGGTTCCAGCTGCGCGACAGCGTCGAGGTCTGGCCGTTGGATTGGTGTACCAGCCCCAGATTGAAATACTTGAAGTCCAGCCCGGCAATTGACTTGCCGATCGGCGTGACCAGCATCATTTCAGGCTGGTAGTTGGTTTCGCGGAACGGGCTCGAGGCCTTGCGGTTGTACGCCTGCCAGAAGCTTTGCTGCGTATAGCCGAACCACAGGTCGACCGGCGTGCCGGCGATGTCTTCCAGCATTTTCATTTTAAAGCTCAGCTGGTACGTCAGTTCGACGTGCTGGGTCTTGACGCCGCCAGGGGTGAATTCGCGGAACGGCTGGTCATTCGAGGCATTGCTGTAGTTGGCCAGCAGCAGATAATTGTCGCGGTGCGAACGGAAGTTGAACAGGCCGCGCTTCGATACATCATCAAGCTCCCATTGTTGCGTCACGCGCGAGATCGGCGACTCCGGTGGCGCTGCACCGGTCTGTGCCACGGCCGGAATGGCGGCGTTGACTGCTTCAGGCGTTGGCACGGCGGCCGGGTTGGCTGCCGTACTTGGCGTCACGGTGCTGGCCACCGCCAGCGTGGTTGCCGTGGCGCGCGGATCGCCACCGGTGGCAATCGTGGCTTCCTCGACCGCCTTGGCCAGCGTATCAAAGCAGCCCAGACGGGCGCTGGGGTCGCCCAGCACGGCGCAGCGCTGCATCTGCTGCTCCAGTTCCCCAGCCAGGGCAAAGCCTGGCGAGAGCAGCAGGGTGGTAAGAATCAGGGTGCGGGAATCGATTTTCATGGGGAAAATAGGGCGTCTTAAAGTTGCGCAGCGCCAGGCGGCGTGCGGAGTTGATCTGGATTAAGGTTTGTTAACTTTCTTCAAAGGAAAGTATAGCTGAATCCACATCGCCTCCGCGCACTGATCGCCTACCGTGCGCACCCTGGCGCAACAGTCAGGCCAAGCTGCCCTTTGGCCTGCTAGAACCGCAAGTTGCGCGCGATAATATCGTCGGCAAGCTTTTCCGCTTCGGCCACCGGCAGCGCCAGGGTGGTGGTAGCCTGGGCGCTGCCGGCCACCATCGGCTGGTCCAGCCTGGCGCCTTCGCCGTGGCTGGTATCGACCGTGACCGTGGTCGACAGGCCGATGCGCAGCGGATGGGCGGCCAGCTCCTGGGCATCGAGCGTAATGCGCACCGGCACCCGCTGCACCACCTTGATCCAGTTGCCGGTGGCGTTTTGCGCCGGCAGCAGCGAAAACGCGCTGCCGGTACCGGCTGACATGCCCAGTACCTTGCCGTGATACACCACCTTGCCGCCGTACAGGTCAGTTTCGATGGTGGCCGGCTGGCCGATGCGGATATTGCGCAGCTCGGACTCCTTGAAATTGGCGTCGACCCATAGCTGGTTCAGCGGCACGATGGCCATCAGCGGCGTGCCGGGCGTGACATGCGCACCCAGCTGCACGTTGCGCTTGGCCACATAGCCCGTCACCGGCGCCAGCACCGCGTTGCGGCGCACGGCCAGCCAGGCTTGCACCACGTCACCTTTGGCCGACAGCACCGCCGGATGGCTGGCCAGATCCACACCGGCCACGCTTGAACGTACGGACTCGGCCTGGCGCTGCGCCACCGCAAGGGCGGCCTGCGCTTCATCGACTGCCTGTTTTGCATGCACCAGGTCTTCGCCCGATATCGTCTGGTCGGCAGCGAGCGGCGCACGCCGCGCCAGGTTGCCCTGGGCGGTGGCCAGCGCCAGGCGGCGCTGCGCAATCACGGCGTCGTACTGGGCCACGCTGGCATAGCGTTCGCGTTCCTGGCGCACCACATTGCCCAGCCTGGCTTCGGCCTGGCTCAGCATCAGGTCCGCGTCGATGGCGTTGAGCCGGATCAGCGGCGCGCCGGCTTTCACCAGCTGTGTTTCCTCGGCGCGTATTTCATCGACATTGCCGGTGACCTGCGCCGACAACGTGACCAGGTTGCCGCCCACATAGGCATTGTCGGTGACTTCTTCTTTCGACAGCACCAGCTGGTAATACACGCCCCAGGCGACGCCTGCCGCCACGAAGGCGGCTGTAATGGCCAGCAATACCGCCTTGCGCTTGCCGGGACCTGTTGCCACTGCCTGATTGTTTTCGCTGCTCATGATCTGTTCCGCTTATTTGGTTGACTGTAAGGTTGACGCTGCCGCGTCAGAAAAATCGCTGGCGCCGCGATAACCGCCGCCCAGCGCCACCACCAGATTGATTTCCGCGTTCTGGCGCTGGGTTTGCAGCTGCATGCCCAGGTCGAGCTGGCCGCGCACCGTCATCTGGGCATTGATCTGCATGGCGCGGTCCGACAGGCCCTGCCTGAGCCGGGCGTTGGCATTGCGCAACTGTGCTTCGCTGGCGCGCAGGTTGTCGTCCTGCAGGCGCAGCTGGTTTTCCACGCCCTGCAGCCTGGCGCCGGCCTGCGCCACATCGCGCACCACGTCGAACACGCGCTGGTTATAGTCGGCGATCAGTTCATTGCGCTCGCTGCGCGCGCCTTTCAGTTGCGCCTGCAGCCGGCCGCTGTCAAACAGCGGCAAGGACAGGGTCGGACCGACAAACAGCGTGCGGCTGCCCGCTTCGAGCAGTTTGCTCAGATGAATCGAATCGAGGCCGAACGAAGCGCCCAGGTCGATATCGGGATAAAACGCGGCCTGCGCCGCTTCAATGCGGTCCAGCGAGGCCTGCACGCGCCAGCGCGCCGCCTGCAGGTCGGGCCGGCGCGCCAGCAGCTCCATGCCCAGCTTGCCAGGCAGCTGGTGCGGCAGGGCCAGTGCGGTATGCGGCTGCAAGGCAGCCAGGGCGGCACTGTTTGCACCGAGCAGGGCGCGCAGCGCTTCGCGCTCGGTCACGCTCTGCGTTTCAAGCAGCGCGATCTGCTGCTCGATCAGCGACAGCCGCGTTTGCGCCGACAGGTGATCGTCGGACACACCGAGGCCGTGCGCAATGCGTTTTTCCTTGTCGGCCACCAGCGCGCGCTGCAAGTCGACCAGCGCATGCAGGTTGTCCATGCGGGCCCAGTTGCCCTGGATGCTGAAGTAATGACGCGCAATATTGGCGGCGAGCATTTGTTCTGCCATCGCGTACTCGGCGCGCCGCGCATTGACTTCACCCAGGGCCGAGGCAATCTGCGCCTTGTGCCGGCCCCACCAGTCCAGGTCATAATGGGCCTGCACAGCCAGGTTCGCCTCGTTGTAGTAGCTGCCGCCAATCGGCGCCGGGGTCAAACCGTTGCCCGAATAGCGCTGGCGGTTGACGCTGGCGTTCATATCGACGCGCGGATCGTGCTCGGCATGCTGCAAGTCAAATGCCGCCTGGGCCGAGGCGATGCGGGCATCGGCGGTATCCAGGCCGGGGCTGGCCGACAGCGCCTGGCTGATCAGTTGGTCCAGCTGCGGGTCCTGGAACTGGCGCCACCACTGGGCGGCGGGCCAACCTTCGCTGGCCAGGTGAATATCGGCCGCCAGGCCGGCTTGCGCCAGGTCCTGCTGCGGCAGCACATTGGTGTCGGGCGGGATACTGGCGCAGCCGGCCAGCGCCAGGCTCAATGCCATGATGCTCAAGAGGGGTGTGGTTTTCATTGCTTACTCCATTGCCGCATGGTCGACGACCACGGGTGCATTTTTCTTCGGTGGTTTAATCAGCAACAACAGCGGCAGCACCAGGATGGTCAGCCACATCATCAGCCAGAAGTCGTCCAGGTAGGCGATCATCGAGGCCTGGCGCGTGATCTCGCCATTGAGCGCGGCCATGCCCGCTTGCGTGCCCAGGTCATAAGCTTGCGCGATGCCCGGATCGTGCAGGGCCGGGTTGGCGATGGTGATGTGTTCGGTCAGTGCCGCATGGGCAGTCTGGGTATTGCGTACCAGCAGCGTTTGCACCAGCGCAATGCCGATACTGCTGCCGATGTTGCGCATCAGGCTGTAGATGGCCGTGCCTTCGGCGCGCATTTCCGGCGACAGCGTGGCAAAGGTGGCCGCGCTCAGCGGCACGAATACCAGCCCCAGTCCGATGCCCTGGATAATGCCGTTCCAGACCACTGTTTTTGGCACCAGATCGAGCGTGAAATTGGCCATCTGCCACAACGAGAATGCGGTAATGGCAAAGCCCGTGCCAAGCAGCACGCGGGTATCGACCTTGCCGGTCAGCCGGCCGACGATCAGCATCGCCAGCATGGTGCCCAGTCCGCTCGGGGCGGTCACCAGGCCGGCAATGGCGGCCGGATAGTTCATCAGCCCCTGCAGCATCGACGGCGTCAGCGCGCGGGTGGCAAACAGCACCATGCCGACGATAAAGATAAACAGCAGGCCGCTGACATAGTTGGCGTTTTTCAGCAACCGGTAGTCGAGAAACGACTTGCCGGCCGGGCGCAGCGCCGTATGGGCGATAAAGTAGCACAAGCTCATGGCCAGCACGATCGCTTCGATCCAGGTTTCTGGCGAGGAAAACCAGTCGTTCTGCTCGCCGCGGTCGAGCAGCATCTGCAAGGCGCCGATCGACAGGCTCAGCGTGGCAAAACCAAACATGTCAAAGCTCACGCGCCGCTGTGGCGCATCCTTGCGGATATAACGCCAGATGCCGTAGAAGGCCATCGCGCCGATGGGGATATTGATAAAGAAGACCCAGCGCCAGCTGTAGCTGTCGGTCAGCCAGCCGCCCAGCGTGGGGCCGAGGATGGGGCCGATCATCACCCCCATGCCCCAGATCGCCATGGCCGAACCGTGCTTTTCACGCGGATTGATGTCGAGCAGCACCGCCTGCGACAGCGGCACCAGCGCCGCGCCGAACACGCCCTGCAGCAATCGCGCGGCAACGATCTCGGACAGCGTGGCCGACAGTCCGCACAGCACCGAGGCGAGAGTAAAGCCCGCTACCGACACGAGAAAGGTGTTTTTCTGGCCGAAACGGTCGCACAGCCAGCCCGTCAGCGGAGTGGCAATCGCGGCGGCCACGATAAACGACGTCAACACCCAGGTGATCTGGTCCTGCGAGGCCGACAGGCTGCCCTGCATGTGCGGCAGCGCCACGTTGGCAATCGTGCCGTCGAGCGCCTGGATAATGGTAGCGAGCATGATCGAGATGGTGATCATGCGCCGGTTCAGGCTGGGGTCTTGCGAAGCGGGCAAGGGTGAGGGCAGAGCGCCAGCCGCTGCAGTTGCCGAACTCATGCAGATTTCTCCGTAGCGGCCAAGAGCCCTTCGAGCAGTTCGGTTGCCGCCAGCAATTGCTGCGCGTCAATGCCTTGCAGCAGCTCATTGCGATAGGCGTCGGCTTCCTTGCGCACCTTGTCATACACCTGCATGCCGGCGTCGGTCAGTACCACCAGCTTGACGCGCCGGTCGGTCTCGGATGGCTGGCGCTGCACGAAGCCCGATTTGACCAGCCGGTCCAGCATCGACACCATGGTCGGATTCTCCACCCCCAGCTGGTGCGCCAGTTCGCTTTGCGACGGCGGCTGCGGCGACTTGGCGATCATGGCAATCGCCATCCAGCTCGCCTGGCCCAGGTCCAGGTCTTTCAGCCGGCGATCAATCGCATGGCGCCAGCCGCGCGCCGTCTTGTGCAGGGCGGCCGAGAAGCGCTCTTCAATAGAAATCATAAAATAAGCAATCTAATAGTTAGGTTTCTAACTAATATTTTACCATGTGGCAATCTGGTATGGGCATTTTGCGTTCAGCCACAAGGCTGTTACATTAACTGCCACAAACACTATCCCGGGAGGGGCCATGAGCACGGAAAACAGCAACAGCGATTTTGTGATTAGCCAGACCTTCGATGCGCCACGCGAGCTGGTGTTCCAGTCGTGGGTGGAGCCGGAACGGCTGGAGCAATGGTGGGGGCCGGCAGGATTCACCCTGAGCGTGCTGGCGCTTGATTTGGAGCCGGGCGGCATCTTTCACTATGGCATGCGGGCCGATAATGGCTACGAGATGTGGGGCAAATTTACCTATCACGCCATCGAGGCGCCCGAGAAAATCGTCTCGGTTTTGTCGTTTGCCGACCGCGATGGCAATCCGGTCCAGCACCCGGTCAGTGCGACCTGGCCGTTGTTTTCCTTCAATACCATGACGCTCGCTGAAAACGATGGCAAGACGGTGATGACGTTGCGTTCTTCGCCGCATGAGGCGACTGAGGAACAGCACAAAACTTTCCTGGAAGGGCATGAGTCGATGAAGCAGGGGTTTTCAGCGACGTTTGCGCAGTTGGCGCAGTATCTTGCGACGGTACGGTAGGTTGGATTAGCGCGCCAGCGCGTAATCCAACAACTGCCAAAAACATGCGGGCCGAAGACGCGCGCCTGAGAAAATGCCGATGGCGGCGTTGCGGCTCCTTGCCGTACTAGCGTACTGTCTGCGTCGCCGCGCCTTGCCCTCGGCATTTTTCAGGTGCGCTTGGCCCGGGAGCCCTTGCTGGCGCTAATTATTCTTTTTGACGTTAGCGGGTTGGATCACATTGTCGGATTACGCTGCGCTAATCCGACCTACCCAAGGCAGAGGGATTGTTATCCATCCCCAGCATTTCTTTGATCACCGGCAACACCATCTTCCACGCCGGCGAGCTGGCGGCGATTTCGTCGTAGTGGCTGGCGCCGGGCAGGATTAGCACTTGCGCATGGTCACCGGCTTTGGTGGCTTTCGCGGCATAGTCGTGCGCCACGCGTGGGGGCGAGATGGTGTCGAGCTCGCCCGTGATCAGCACGGTGCGCGTGCCGTTCGGGACCAGCTCGGCGGCGTTGGTGTCGCTGTAAATGTCGGGGCGCTCATCGCTGGGCAAGCCGGCCAGTTCCGTCATGTTGCGCTCGCAGCTGGACTGGATCAGCGCTTTCTCATGACGCAAATCGGCCAGGCCGCCCAGGCTGATGATATTGGCCACCGGCAGCATCTGCGCACGAAACAAGGGGCTCGATGGCGCAATCTTGCTGCGCCCGGCAATCCATTGCACCAGCTGGCCTCCGGCCGAATGACCTATCGCCACGATGCGTCTGGTGTCGAGCTGGTACTGCGCGGCATGGCTTTGCAGGCTGTCGAGCGCGCTATGCATGTCCTCATAGGTACCGGGATAGCCGCCGCCCGGCTCGTCCACGCGGCGGTACTCCACATTCCACACTGCAATGCCTTGCTCGACCAGGGCGCCAGCGACATTGCGCATTTGCCGTATGCCGCCAAACTGCACGGTCCAGCAGCCGCCATGCACCAGCACTACTACCGGAAACGGTCCCTTGCCTTCAGGGCGGAACAGCTGGGCGAACTGCGAGGGCGCCGTGCCATAGGCAAGCTGCGCTGTGGGGGGCGGGCCGTTCAGCGCCAGATAATTGTCCAGGGTCATCGGGGTGGTGACGCTGCCGGCGCCCTGGGCCAACAAGGCAGCGGCAAGCAGTGACTGGGCGACAGGCATGGGTACTCCTAAATGGTCAGGAGCCACACTCTAGCACAGGCCAATTACCATGATAAATGGCAAGCTTTATGGCATGCACCACCACGCTTATACGCTTGGAAATGTTGCTCCGTGATATATTCGCGTATCAGTTATATCGCTTACGGACCCGGTGCACGCCCTACATCTTATCGACCTGCTTCATGCCGAACATCAGGCGCTGGCCAGTATCGCCGCCGGCGACACGCTGGTCTTTGCGCTCGAGCAATTGCTGCTGGCGCTGCAAAGCCAGTCGGAAGAACCGATGCATGCCTGCGTGCTGCTGATCGACGAGGCCGACCGTTACTGCGGCGCGTCCGCGCCCACGCTGCCGCCCGACCTGACGGCGGCCTTGCAGCTGGGCGACAGCCGGCAATCGCCGTTCGGCATGGCCGGTTTTTCCGGTGCGCCCGTGTATTGCGGCGACATTGCGCGCGACCCGCTGTGGAGCGCCGGCCGCAGGGAGGCGGTGCTGCACGGCTATCGTTCGTGCTGGGTCACGCCGGTATTTTGCGCCAAAGGCCATGTGCTCGGTGTGCTGGGCCTGCTGTTCCAGACGGCGCGCCATCCGACCCAGGCCGAAATCGAATTAATGACCATCAGCGCGCGCAGCACGGCCCATGTGATCGAACGCAGCCGGCTGGAGCAGGCCGCGCTGCACGCCCAGGAGCAGGCGCGGCTGGCGTTTTTCGACAGCGAATCGCGCTTCCAGGCAATGGCCAGCGCCTTGCCGCTGCAGTCCTGGCTGGCGCAGCCCGACGGCACCTTATACTGGCTTAACGAGAGCCTGTGCGATTACGCCGGCCTGTCGATGCAGTCGCTGCTCGATGGCGCCTTGCGACTGTGCATCCATCCGGACGAGCGCGAGCAGGCCGCGCAGGCCTGGCAGTTGGCGCTGGCCGAGCAGCTGCCGTTTGACATGCCCTTGCGTCTGCGCGCCCATGACGGGCAGTACCGCTGTTTCCTGGCGCGCGCCGTGCCGCTGTTTGACGAAGGCGGCTCGCTGGTGCGCTGGGTCGGCAGCAACAGCGATGTGCAGGAACAGAAAAACCTGCAGGAAGAAATGGATTTTATGGCGCGTGCGCTGGAGCAGGAACGGGCCAGGCGCTCGTCCGAGCGCGACCGCATGTGGCGCCTGTCGACCGATATCATGCTGATGGCCGACCTGCATGGCGTGATTATCGCCGTCAATCCGGCCTGGACCGGCGTGCTGGAGCGCAGCGAAAGCGACTCGCTCGGCATCGAGTTCATCAGCCTGGTGCACCCGGACGACCGCGCCGTGGCGCAGCAGCACCTGACGCGCCTGGTGGAGCAGGGCGTCACCGTGCGCATGGAGCTGCGCTACCGGCGCCGCGACGGCGTCTACCGCTGGATCGCCTGGCGCGTGATGCCGGCGCAAAAGCTGGTGCATGCGATCGGGCGCGACGTGACTGATGAAAAGGAAGCGCTGCTGGCGCTGCAGCGCAGCGAGCACGCCCTGCTGCAGGCGCAAAAACTCGAATCGATCGGCAAGCTGACCGGCGGCGTGGCGCACGATTTCAATAATGTGCTGCAGATTATCTCGGGCAATCTGCAGCTGCTGAAACTGACCGTCGGCGAGCACGAACAGGCGGCGCGCCGCCTGCTGTCGGCCGAATCGGCGGTCGAGCGTGGTGCCCGGCTGTCGTCGCAGCTGCTGGCGTTTGCCCGGCGCCAGCCCCTCAAACCCCTGGTAACCGATCTGGGTCGCCTGCTGCGCAGCATGCAGGAACTGATACGGCGCGCGCTGGGCGAGCGCATGATCGAGGAAATATTCATCAGCGAGGGCTTGTGGCATACGCTGGTCGACCCGAACCAGATGGAAAACGTGCTGCTCAATATGGCCATCAATGCGCGCGACGCGATGGCCGACGATGCCGGCGGCGGCCGCCTGACCTTCACGCTGGGCAATGTGACGCTCGACGGCGCCTACGCCAGCCTGCATGCCGATGTGCATCCGGGCCAATACGTGTTGCTGACCATTACCGATACCGGCCACGGCATGACGCAGGAAGTGATCGGCCGGATATTCGAGCCTTTCTTTACCACCAAGCGCGAAGGCGAGGGCACGGGGCTCGGTCTGTCCATGGCCTACGGCTTTATCCGCCAGAGCGCCGGCCATATCGAAGTCCATAGCGCGCCGGGCGCCGGCACCACCTTCAAGATTTATTTGCCGCGCTCGCTCGAACAGCTGGCCGAGCCGCCGCCCGTGCTGCACGGGCCGGTACAGGGCGGCTCGGAAACCATCGTGGTGGTGGAAGACGATGCCGCCGTGCGCCATACGGTGGTCGACATGCTGCTGGGACTGGGCTATACGGTGCTGCAGGCCGAGCACGGCGAAAGTGCGCTGGCGCTGCTGGAACAGGCCGGCCCCGTCGATTTGCTGCTGACCGATGTGGTAATGCCCGGCACGGTGCCCAGCACCGAACTGGCGCGGCTGGCGCGCGAAGCGCGGCCAGGGTTGGCTATCCTGTTTACCTCGGGCCACGCGCACGATGTGCTGATGCAGGGCGGCCGGCTGGCGCCGTGTGTCGAGCTGCTGAGCAAACCCTATGGACGCGATGAGCTGGCGCGCACGGTGCGCCGGGTGCTCGACAGCCGGTGTTCGTCCGCAGTAGCCGAACCAGCTGGCCAGCGCATCTTGCTGGTGGAAGACAACGACGATGCGCGCGCCATGAGCGCCGAAATGCTCACCATGCTCGGCCACACCGTACTGGACGTCGCCGACGCCGAAGCGGCCCTGCTGCTGCTCGACACGGCGGGGCTCGATGTCCTGGTGACCGATATCAGCCTGCCAGGCAAGAGCGGGATGGAGCTGGCCGACCTGGCGCGCAGCCGGCTGCCGCAGCTGGAAGTGGTGTTTGCCTCAGGCCATGCCTGGGGCGCCAGCCTGGCGCGCGAACGCCAGGCCACGTTCCTGCAAAAGCCGTTTGGGCTGGAGGATCTGGCCAGGGCGCTGGGCAGCCCCATGCCGGCAGCGCTGGCGGGGCTGGACTGATCACGTGCCCGGCGAACTGTTGAACTGCCAGTTAAAAGCGTAATTTGTGCGCGACGTAGGCCGAGCTTAAAAATGGCAATAAAGACCAGTTGGCGGCTATAATGCCGCATGCTTAAAATGACAAGAAGACGACTGCTGCACGGTTGGCTGGCCCTCCTGGCCGTGCTTTTCGCTACGCTTGCGCCTTCCATTTCGCATGCGCTGGCAGCTTCGTCCTCGGCGCGGTCCGCTTCGCCTCCTTCTCTCATTTTGCTGGACATCTGCACGGTCGATGGGTTGAAGTCAGCCGATGCCGGCAGCCTGGAGCACCAGTCGGGCATGGATCCGGTCGCACATGCTTTCGAGCATTGTCCGTACTGCCATACGCATGGCGGCTCGTTTGCTTTGCTGCCATCGGCGCATCAGCCACTAGCCGTCCCCGGTGCGCACGCCATCTTCCCGCGTTTATTCCTTCGTGCTCCACGCACACTGTTTGTCTGGTCATCGGCAAATCCACGCGGCCCACCGCGAACGGCCTGATTGTTTGCCTGCCGCAGCTTGCGCCATCGTGCGCTGCTGCAGTTGCTGATCGCGCCTGTCATGGGCCAGGCTTTACTCGCTTTGCCGTTGACCGCTGACAGCTTTTGCGTAGCCTGTCCTGCGCCCACGCGCGATCTCAAGATCAATCCGTTCGCCTGCCCCGGCTGGCTGTTCGCTTTCTCTGGATATGTATGCTGAATCAGAAATTCCTGTTTTTCTTCCGTCGCCAGCGCATGACTGCGCCAAAAGTATGGTTGCTGTGCGCGCAAATCGGTAGCCTGGCCTTACCGACTTTTTCCACTGCTCAAGAACAGCAAGGCGATGACGCCGTGCTGCAAATGGGTAAAGTGGACATCCATGCCCGCAGCAGCGGCCCTTTGTCGTCACGCAATATACTGAGTTCCGTCGATGTGCTGGCACCGCAAGTGATCGAACAGCAGCAAGTCAATCACACATGGGAGCTGTTGACGCGCGCACCGGGTGTGATGCTGACGCAGTTCAGGCAAGGCAACGAGTCGGGCAAACTGTCTTTTCGCGGCTTTAACGGCGAAGGCGAGGTCAATGCCGTCAAGCTCCTGATCGACGGCATACCAAGTAATGACAATGCCGGCGGCATGCCTTTCCTCGACATGCTGTTTCCGCTGGAGATCAGCCGCATCGAGATCGTGCGCGGCACCAACGATCCGCGCTATGGCCTACACAATATCGCAGGCAATGTCAACGTGCATACGCGCACGGGCGGCAATGATGGTGA
This sequence comes from Janthinobacterium aquaticum, assembly GCF_009208565.1. GTDB lineage: Bacteria > Pseudomonadota > Gammaproteobacteria > Burkholderiales > Burkholderiaceae_D > Janthinobacterium. The sequence goes on from NZ_WFLK01000017.1 coordinate 75,884, forward strand.
GGCACGATTGAGCTACGGCAGCTTTCGCACCCGCCAGATGCAGTTGGCCAAAGGTATCGAAGAGGGTAACTGGACGCAGAATTACTTCGTCGGCTATCTTCAGTCTGCCGGATACCGCGATAATGCCGCTTTTGACAAGGCGACGCTGTCAGGCAAATGGTTCTACACCACCGACGACCAGCGCACCCGCTTCGGCGTGATCGCACGCCTGACGCAAAGCCATGGCGATGAAGCGGGCTACCTTGAAGCCGCCGATGCGCACCGTACGCCGACCGCTTCCTACGCGTATGCGCAATCGGACGGCGGCAATCGCGACATGGGCCAGTTAAGCGCCCATCTCGACGCCGAACTGAGCCCGGCCCTGTCGCTGTCTGCCAAGGCCTATGCCAACAGCGTGCGCGACCAGCGCTGGCTGCGCTACTCGCTGCTGGCGTCGCAGCAGGAGCGTGTTATCGACGAAACCCACTATGGCGTGCTGGCCAGCCTGACTTACCGGCCACAGGCAGTGCCGGCGCCATGGGCGCGCGGCATGTCGGTCGAGGTGGGCGCCAGTGCCGAGCACCAGCATGATCGCAGCCCGCGCTACAGGACAGAGAACAAGGTGCGCAAGGCTGTTACGCGCGACCAGCGGTTTGATTTCGATACCTGGGGCGCCTACCTGCAGGCAGTTTTCCTGCCGGTCACCGGTCTGAAAATCATGCCAGGCTACCGTATCGACAAGGTCCAGGGCGACTTCTCCGACCCGTCGAGACAGGTGCGCTACCCGATCAACGATTACGGCCTGATCCGGCAGCCCAAGTTCAGTGCCGTCTATAGCCCGTGGCAGGCGGCGAGCATCTACGGCAACTGGGGCAAGACGTTCCAGGTTGGCGCCGGGGCGGGCGCGTATCAGTCCAATGCCAATCGCTTGCGTGCGTCGATCAACGAAGGCTGGGAAGCGGGCATCAAATTGCGGCCGGTTGCCTGGGCCGATGGCCGCATTGCCGTGTGGCGCCAGGATGCCAGCGGTGAAGTCAAGCGCAAGCTCAATGATCCGACGGGTGACTCGGAAAACGTCGGCAAGACCCGCCGCGAAGGCATCGACCTGCAACTGAACGTGCAGCAGGGCGAGCGCCACAGTGCCTGGTTTGCCTATTCGCGCCAGCGTACGCGCATCGTCGAACCCGATCCGACAGCACCTGCCACGCTGGGCAAGCAAATCGATCACGTACCTGGCCATCTCTATTCGGCCGGCTATGATCTCCAGCTTGATCCCGCCACCAAAGTGTCGGCCTGGGCGAACGGGCAGGGCAGCTATTTTCTGACGACTGCCAATACCGGCGCCAGGTATGGCGCCTATGCCTTGCTCAATCTTGGTCTCACGTACCGTGTTTCCAGTGCGCTGACGCTCGATATGCAACTGAAAAATCTCGCCAATCGCTATTACGACTATGTGTGGACCAACGAAGTGACACGCCATGCGCCAGGTGATGGCCGGGCGTTGTATGTGTCGGCAACCATGCGATTCTGAACATCTTGAACTATCTTCTCCAGATGTTCAGCCATGCCATTATGCGCGCACAGAAACCTGGTTTTTATCAGATTGATATGCTGACTGCATAGCGCATCTACTGTCCCGCCAGCGGCAGCGTCACGCAAAACAGCGAGCCGCTGCCGGGCTGGCTTTGCAGCGTAATGGCGCCGCCGTGCGCGTCGACCAGCTGCTTGGTGATAAACAGCCCCAGTCCCAGCCCACCGGTACGGTCGTGCTGCACCACGCGCTCGAAAGCCTGGAAAATACGTTCCTGGTCGCGGCTGCTGATGCCGATGCCGTGGTCGCGTACTTCGATTACGGCACTGTTCGGTGTTTGCGACAGGCTGATCTCGACCGGCTGGCCGGCGCCGTAGCGCACGGCGTTGCTGATCAGGTTGACAACGATCTGTTCGACCCGGAAAGCGTCCCAATGGCCTTCGATCACGCCGCTGGCCTGCACGTGCAGCGTGGTGTTGCTGGCCAGGGCACCGGGGCTGAGGTCGTCGGCCACGCGGCGCACCAGCTCGGTCAGGTCGACCGCTTCGCGCCGGATGGACAGCTTGCCGCTATTGATGCGCGACACGTCGAGCATGTCGTCGATCAGGCGCACCATGCTGCGGATCTGGCGCGCATCGCGCGCCACCATCTTTTGCAGCTTGTCGGCGTCAAAAGCGGCCAGGTTGCCCCGTTCGAGGTTGACGGTACGCATCTGCGTTTCCAAAAACAACGTATTGAGCGGCGTGCGCAGCTCGTGCGCCACCATCGACATGAATTCATCGCGCATGTTCAGCGAGCGCTGCAGCTCGCCCTGGGTGGCGCGCAGCTCCTGCAACAGCGCTTCCTGCTGCTGACGGCTCTGTTCGAGCGCCAGCACCTGGCGCCGCGTCTCCATGCGCTGCTGGTGCAGCGCGACAAACACATTGACCTTGCTTTGCACGGCGTTGATATCGAGCGGTTTGTGCAGGAAGTCGACCGCGCCGCTTTCATAGCCCTGGAAGGAAAAATTCATTTCCTTGCCGGCGGCGGTGACGAACACGATGGGGATATGGCGCGTCTTTTCGGTGCCGCGCATCAGCTGGGCCAGCTCGAAGCCGTCCATTTCCGGCATCTGCACGTCGAGGATGGCCAGCGCGAAATCGTGCTCGAGCAGCAGGGCCAGCGCTTCCTCGCCGGAGGAGGCCTGGTAGACGCTGCGGCCGCTGTCGCGTATCAGCGCATTGAGCGCGCGCAAGTTTTCCGGCAAATCGTCAACGATCAATAATTTGGTACTGGTCTCGGTCATCATGTTTTATCCTGGCAATCCTTTGTTGCTGGCGCGCTGGCCCAGCATGGCGCGCTTGCGGTACAGCTTTTCCTGGCCGGCAATCGGTTCGTAGCGCTCGGCGTAGCTGCTGAAATTCAGGCTTTCCTTGCCGCCCAGGCCCAAAAAGCCGCGGTGCGACAGCGAATCGTGGAACAGGCCCAGCGCGCGGTCCTGCAGTTCCTTGTTGAAGTAAATCAGCACGTTGCGGCAGCACACCAGCTGGGTTTCGGCAAACACACTGTCGGTGGCCAGGCTGTGGTCGGCAAAATTGATGCGCTCAAGCAAATCGGCGTCAAAGCGCACGGTTTCATGTTCGACCGTGTAATAGTCGGACAGTTGCGCCTGGCCGCCGGCGGCGCGGTAATTGGCGCCATACGCGTCCATGCGATGCAGGCCATACACGCCGCGCGCAGCTTTCTGCAGGGCCTGCGGATTGATATCGGTGGCGTCGATGGTGCAGCGCGCCAGCATGTCTTCTTCCTTGAGCAGAATGGCCAGCGACAGCGCTTCTTCGCCGGTACAGCAGCCGGCCACCCAGATGCGCGGCGACGGATAGGTTTTCAGCACCGGCAGCACCTGCTGGCGCAGGGCCAGAAAAAACGACGGGTCGCGAAACATCTGCGTGACCGGCACCGTCAGTATCTGCAACAGCTGCTCGAACAGATCCGGGTCGTCCAGTACGCGTTGCTGCAGCGCGGCCACATCGGCGCAATGGAAGCGTTCGAGCGCATGGCTGAGCCTGCGCCGCTGCGACGACGGCGCGTAATCACGAAAATCATAGCTGTAGCGCTGATAGATCGCCTCCATCAGTTCGGCCAGCTGCGCATCCGTGTACTGATCCGACATTACATGCGTTCCATCTTCGGCATCCAGACGCGCAGCAGCGAGTACAGGCGATCCAGGTCGATCGGCTTGGCCAGGTAGTCCGAGGCGCCTGCCTGCAGGCATTCTTCCTGGTCGTTTTTCATGGCCTTGGCGGTAATGGCGATAATCGGCAGCTTGTTGTAGCGGCCGTCGGCGCGGATCTGGCGTGTCGCTTCCAGCCCGTCCATGCCCGGCATCATCACGTCCATCAGCACCAGGTCGATATCGTCGACGCTATTGAGCTTGCTGATCGCCTCGAAGCCGTTGCGCCCGATTTCCACCACCACGCCTTTCTGTTCCAGCGCGTTGGTCAGCGCGAAGATATTGCGCACGTCGTCGTCGACCAGCAAAATCTTGCGCCCTTCAAACACGCGTTCGCGGCTGCGCACTTGCTGCAGCATGCCCTGGCGTTCAGTGGACAGTTCCGATTCCACTTTATGCAGGAACAGCGTGACTTCGTCGAGCAGGCGCTCTGGCGAACGCGCACCCTTGATAATGATCGAGCGCGAATACTTCATCAGGTCGGCTTCTTCTTCACGGCTCAGATTGCGACCGGTGTAGACGATCACCGGCGGGAACGAGCACAGTTCTTCATGCTCCATGCGTTCGAGCAACTCGTTGCCTTCGATATCGGGCAGCTTCAGATCGATGATCATGCAGTCGAAAATCTGTGTCTTGAGCAAGTCGAGCGCCTGCTCGCCCAGCGCCACGGCGGTAATTTCGATATCGTCGTCGCTGATCAGGTGCACCACGCTTTCGCGCTGGCGTTCATCGTCCTCGACCAGCAGGATGCGCTTCATTTTCTGCGTGAATTTCGCTTCGAGCTTGTGGAATACATCTTTCAGCTGCTCGCGCGTGCGCGGCTTGGTGGCGTAGCCGACAGCGCCCAACTGCATCGCCGCCTGCACCTGGTCGTTGCCCGACACGATATGCACGGGAATATGGCGCGTGGCCGGGTTTTCCTTGAGCTTTTGCAGTACCAGCAGGCCAGGGCGGTCCGGCAGGCCGATATCGAGCAGGATCGCGTCGGGCAGGTATTCGGCGGCCAGGCGCAGGCCTTCCTCGGCGCCGTGCGCCACCAGGCACTGGTAATGCATCTCGTGCGCCAGGTCGAACAGGATGCCGGCAAAGGCCGGTTCATCCTCGATCACCAGCACCGAGCGCTGGCCGCTGCGCCGCGCTGGCACGCTGTCGCGGTCATCCTTGAAGGTGGCTTGCGGCACCGGCTTGGGCGTGGCCGGACTTGGTGTGGACGCTGGCGCAGGCGACGCTGCCGCAGCAGGGGCCGGCGCCTTGACTACCACAGTGGCCGGCGCCGTTTCTGCGCGCTGCTGCCATTGCTGCGGCAGCACCAGCGTAAAGGTGCTGCCCTGGCCCGGTGTGCTGGCCAGTTCGATGCTGCCACCGAGCAAGGCGGCCAGGTCGCGCGAGATCGACAGGCCCAGGCCGGTGCCGCCATAGCGGCGGCTGGTCGTGCCGTCAGCCTGGTGGAAGGCGTCGAATACTTTCTGCTGCTGGTCGTCGACGATGCCGATGCCGGTATCTTGCACTTCAAAGCGCACATGGCCGGCATTGTCATTGGTAACGCGCAGGCTGACGCTGCCCTTGTCGGTAAATTTGACCGCGTTCGACAGCAGGTTTTTCAGGATTTGTTCGAGGCGCTGGCGGTCGCTGGTCAACTCGGCGCGAGCGTCCGGTGCCAGGCTGACCTGGAACTCCAGCTGCTTTTGCTGCGCCTGCGCGCCGAACAACATCTTCATGCTCGACAGCAGGTCGCCTATTTGTACGGTTTCAGGCGTCAGTTCCAGCTTGCCGGCTTCGACCTTGGAAATATCGAGGATGTCGTTGATCAGGGTCAGCAGATCGTTGCCGGCCGAGTAAATGGTCTGCGCAAAGGTCACCTGTTCCGGCGTCAGGTTGCCATGGCTGTTGTCGGCCAGCAGCTTGGACAGGATCAGCGAACTGTTGAGCGGAGTGCGCAGTTCATGCGACATATTGGCCAGGAATTCGGACTTGTAGCGGCTGGCGCGCTGCAGCTCGTCGGCGCGCGCTTCGAGCTGGTCGTGCGCCTCGCCGATGGCCACGTTTTTCTGGTCCAGCGCCAGCGCCTGGATGGCCAGTTGTTCGTTCGACTGCTCGAGCGCCGCCTTTTGTTCTTCCAGGTGCGCCTGCGACTGCTCGAGCACGCGCGACTGTTCGCCCAGTTCCTCGTTGGCCGTGCGCAGCTCTTCCTGCTGCACTTCCAGCTCTTCGTTGAGCTGCTGGGTTTCTTCCAGCACGTTCTGCAGACGCTGGCGATACAGCGCCGCTTCAAGCGAGGTGCCAACATTGCCCGCGATCAGGCGCATGAATTCGATATCGCGCGGCGTCACCGGGCGGGTGAAGCCCAGCTCGATCACGCCGTTGACAGCGCCTTCGTTATTGACCGGTGTCAGCACCAGTTCCAGCGGCGCACCCTGGCCCAGGCTGGAACTGACGGTCAGATAGTTCTCGGGCAGCTGTTTCAGGTGTTTCAGGCGTTTTTCACGCGCTGTCTCGCCGACCAGGCCGACGCCGAGATTAAATACCTGGCGGTCCTTCAGCCCTTGTTCGGAAAAGCCGTACACGGCAACGCGGCGCAGGCTGCCGTCTTCCTGCATCACGTACAGGGTCGCGACCGCCACATCGAGGCGGTTGGCCAGGAAATCGAGCACCTGCCGCCCCAGTTGCGGCAGGGCCAGCTGGCCGGCGCTGTATTCGGCCAGTTCGGTCTGGCCACTGCGCAGCCAGGCCTGCTCCTGCAGCACCTCGTTGTCCTTGCCGCGCTGCTCGAGCGCCGCATTATAGATATTGGACAGGCGCAGCAATTCACGGCGTCCCAGAAAAGCCAGCAAACCGGACAAGCCCAGGCTCAGCGCCAGGAAAATCACCACGGCAATCGCCGTGCCGTTTTCGGCCGAATCGCTGCGCTCCTGGCGCAGGCGCTGCTCCATGCCGAGAAACGCCAGGAACTCGCGGCGGATTTCATCGAATTCAAGCTTGCCTTCGCCCTGGCGCACGCGCGCGAGAAACTCCTGATTGTTACGGCGCTGGGCGATCACGCTTTCCGCGTATTCGGTCCACTGATCCTGCAGTGCGCGGATGCGGCGCAGGCGATCCTGCTGGATCGCACTGTCGGACACCAGCTCGAGCAGGGTGGTCATCTCGACATTGATCTTGGCCTTGCCCGACTTGAATGGCGCGAGGAAGGTTTCGTCGCCGGTCAGCAGGTAGCCGCGCATGCCCGTTTCCAGGTCGACCGACAGCTTCATCACCTCGTTGGCATTGCCGATCACGCGTTCTGAATGCTCGACCGAGCGCAGCGCCGACAGCAGATAGGCGATCAGCCCGACAAAGACCAGCGCAGTGAGCACGCCGACCACCAGCGGCAAGGTAACGTTGCGCGCCAGAATGCGGCGGAAACTGAAGGTGTCGATCGGGGTATTGGTAGTCATCGGCATGGAAGATGAGGATTCAAGTGAGCAATTTTAACTGAAACACAATTTTTACCGCTGAGGTCATTGGTGCAAGTGACGGGGCAGGCGATAGCATACCAGTGCCGTGTAAAGTTGGTGGTTCTGCACGGAAGCATAAGTTTTCGTCTAGCAAATAAAAAACGGCGCCAGGTCAGCCCTGGCGCCGTTTTCAGGTGAATCAACCGATATCAGTCGCGAATTTCCAACGCCCGGTTCAGGCTCAGTGCGGCCAGCGAGGCCACCGCACCTGACAGCAGGTAGAAGCTGACGTAAGCAAGGCCGAAATTGGCCGACAGACCCAGCGCCACCAGCGGCGCAAAGCCGGCACCGACCAGCCAGGCCAGGTCCGACGTCAGGGCCGCGCCGGTATAGCGGAAGCGGGCAGGGAAGTTGGCCGTCACGGCGCCGGCTGCCTGGCCATACGACAGGCCCAGCAGGCTGAAGCCGATCAGGATAAAAGCATCCTGTCCGGTATTGCCGCCGCCCATCAGGCTCGGCACGAAGGCGCTGAAAATGGCGATCAGCACGGCCAGTACGCCCAGCGTGGTGCGGCGGCCGAAGCGGTCCGCCAGCAGGCCCGACAGCACGATACCGATAGCGGCCAGCACGGCGCCAACCATCTGCACTTGCAGGAAGTCGGTGGCGGAACGGGTCTGGTAGACCGAGATCCACGACAGCGGGAACACCGTGACCAGATGGAACAGCGCATAGCTGGCCAGCGCAGCGAGCGCGCCGATCACGATATTGCGACCCTGGCCGCGGCCCATTTCAAACACGCTGACCGGCTGCAGTTCGCGTTCGTCGAGCAGGCGTGCATATTCATTGGTCGACACCAGGCGCAGACGGGCAAACAGCGCTACCACGTTAATGGCAAAAGCCACGTAGAAAGGATAGCGCCAGCCCCAGTCGAGGAAGTCTTCGGTGGGCAGGCTGACCTGCATGTACCAGAACAGGCCGCCAGCGATCAGGAAGCCGACCGGTGCACCAAGCTGGCCCAGCATGGCGTACCAGCCGCGCTTGTTTGCCGGCGCGTTCAGTGCCAGCAGCGAAGGCAGGCCGTCCCACGAACCGCCCAGCGCCACGCCCTGGCCGATACGCAGCACAGCCAGCCAGACGATGGCGGCAAAGCCCAGGTGCGAATAGGTTGGCAGGAAGGCGATGCCGGCAGTCGAGACGCCGAGCAGGAACAGGGCGATGGTCAGTTTGGTGCTGCGGCCGAGGCGGCGCTGGATCTCCATGAAGATCACGGTGCCGAAAGGGCGGGCGATAAAGGCAAACGAGAAGATCAGGAACGAGTACAAAGTGCCTTCGAGGCGTTCTTCGAACGGGAAGAACAGCTGCGGAAACACCAGCACCGATGCAATGGCGTAGACAAAAAAGTCAAAGTACTCGGAGGCGCGGCCGATGATCACGCCGACGGCGATCTCACCGGGGTCGATATGGGACTCGACCGTGCCGGCCCCGCGTGCGTCGCGCAGGGAGTGGGGGGAAAAATCAGCGGGGACGTCGCCGCTGTGGATGCGCGTGCTGGACATGATGAGCCTCTCTATTAATTGTTTCGAGTTCGACAACATGTAACTTACCCCAGGTGTCTCACGCCCGGAGTAGGACTATGCACACAGTAGCTGTAGGACTGTTCCCAAGCAGCAGAGCGAGAATCTGCGCAGGGGTGGACAAAACGTCCAATTGCCATTGTGCTCCAGTGGGAATAAAGTACCATATCTTCATCCCCTGTACTGGATTTTCCTGTATGTTTTCATTAAAAGCTCGTCACGGACTGGCGCTGTTACCACTGACCTTATTGGCAGGTTGCAATACGGTGGTACTGAACCCGTCCGGTGATATCGCCATTCAACAAGGTAATCTGATCGTCATTTCCACCTTGCTGATGCTGTTGATTATCGTTCCGGTAATCGCTCTCACCCTGCTGTTCGCATGGCGCTACAGAAAAAACAACACCGCGGCCAAATATGAGCCGGACTGGGACCACTCGACCCGCCTCGAGCTCATTATCTGGGGCGCGCCCCTGCTGATCATTATCGTGCTGGGCCTGCTGACCTGGATCAGCACCCATACGCTGGACCCATACCGTCCATTGAGCCGTATCGACGCCAACCGTCCGATTCCGGCCAGCACCAAGCCGATGATCGTTGAAGTCGTGGCGCTGGACTGGAAATGGCTGTTCATCTATCCGGAGCAAGGTATTGCTTCGGTCAATGAACTTTATGCGCCGGTCGACCGTCCAATCCGTTTCAAGATCACCGCCTCGTCGGTCATGAACTCGTTCTTCGTTCCAGCACTGGCCGGCCAGATCTACGCCATGCCAGGCATGGAAACCAAGCTCAACGCAGTGATGAACAAGGTTGGCGTGTATGACGGTTTCTCGGCGAACTACAGCGGCGCCGGTTTCTCGGGCATGCGTTTCAAGTTCCATGGCGTCAATGATGCAGACTTCGACAAATGGGTTGCCACCACCCGTGCAGGCGGCGGCGCGCTCAACCGCGACGACTACCTGGCGCTGGCCAAGCCGAGCGAACGCGATCCGGTGCGCCGCTACAGCAATGTGCCGGTCGATCTGTACAAGGCCATCCTGAACCGCACCATCGTGTCCGACGCGCTGTGCGTGACGCCGGTCCAGCCGTACAAGCTGGCAGCGGCAGAGACCGCGGCCGCACCTGCCACGGCAGTCGTGGCAGCGAACGCAGCGGTTGAAAAGGATGTTCAGGCCAAGTAACAACTGCATGAATCGCGCAGCAACGTGTTTTAATGCTGCAGATACTGGCGCCGTTTGACTGGCGCCTCCCTTTTTTCTCTGAGAGTAACAATGCTAGACCATATTGATCTGACGAAGCTTATATTCGGCCGTCTGACTTGGGATGCAATTCCATTTCACGAACCTATCCTGTTGGCGACCTTTGCTGGTGTCGGCCTGGGCGGCATCGCGCTGGTCGCGGCGCTGACGTATTTCCGCGTCTGGGGTACCTTGTGGCGCGACTGGATCACCAGTATCGACCATAAAAAAATCGGTATCATGTACATGATCCTCGGTATCATCATGCTGCTGCGCGGCTTTGCCGATGCGCTGATGATGCGTACCCAGCAGGCCATCGCCTTTGGCGACAATGCCGGCTTCCTGCCTCCCCATCACTACGACCAGATCTTTACCGCCCACGGCGTGATCATGATCTTCTTCGTGGCGATGCCGTTTGTGACCGGCCTGATGAACTACGTGGTGCCACTGCAAATCGGTGCGCGCGACGTGGCTTTCCCGTTCCTCAACAACTTCAGCTTCTGGATGACCACCATGGGCGCCGTGCTGGTGATGGCTTCGCTGTTCGTCGGCGAATTCGCCCGTACCGGCTGGCTGGCTTATCCGCCGCTGTCAGGCATTCTGGGCAGTCCGGATGTGGGGGTAGACTATTACATCTGGTCGCTGCAGATTGCGGGGGTCGGGACACTGCTGTCCGGGGTCAACCTGATCGCCACCATCGTCAAGATGCGCGCACCTGGCATGACCTGGATGCGCATGCCGATCTTTACCTGGACCGCACTGTGCACCAACGTGCTGATCGTTGCAGCTTTCCCTGTGCTGACCGCCGTACTGGCCATGCTGGGCCTGGACCGCACCGCCGGCTTCAACTTCTTCACCACTGAACTTGGCGGCAACGCCATGATGTACGTCAACCTGATCTGGATCTGGGGTCACCCTGAGGTCTACATCCTGGTGCTGCCGATCTTCGGCGTGTTCTCGGAAGTCGTTGCCACGTTCAGCTCGAAGCGCCTGTTCGGCTACGCTTCGATGGTGTACGCCACCTGCGTGATCATGATCCTGTCGTACCTGGTATGGCTGCATCACTTCTTCACCATGGGTTCGGGTGCGAGCGTCAACTCGTTCTTCGGCATTACCACCATGATCATCTCGATCCCGACCGGCGCGAAGATCTTCAACTGGCTGTTTACGATGTACCGTGGCCGTATCCGCTACGAACTGCCAATGCTGTGGACGATCGGCTTCATGGTCACCTTCACCATCGGCGGCATGACCGGCGTGCTGCTGGCCGTACCACCAGCCGACTTCGTGCTGCATAACAGCCTGTTCCTGATCGCCCACTTCCATAACGTGATTATCGGTGGCGTGGTGTTCGGTGTGTTCGCTGCGATCAACTACTGGTTCCCGAAAGCATTCGGTTACAAGCTCGACACGTTCTGGGGCAAATGCTCGTTCTGGTTCTGGTTCGTCGGCTTCTACCTGGCCTTCATGCCGCTGTACGTCCTGGGCCTGATGGGTGTCACGCGTCGCCTGAACCACTTCGAAGATCCATCGCTGCAAATCTGGACCATCATCGCCTGGTTTGGCGCAGTCTCGATCGCGCTTGGTATCGGCAGCATGATCATGCAATTCATCGTCAGCTACCGCAACCGCGAAAAACTGCGCGTGACCGGCGACCCATGGGGCGGCCGTACGCTGGAATGGTCGACCTCGTCGCCACCGCCAGATTACAACTTTGCCTTCACGCCACAAGTGCATGAACTCGATGCATGGACCGACATGAAAAAGCACAACTACGAGCGTCCAACCTCGGGCTTCACGAAAATCCATATGCCGAAGAACACCTGGGCAGGTTTCGTGATCTCGGCACTGGCAGCGGTAGTGGGCTTCGGCATTATCTGGCAAATGTGGCTGGTGGTCGGTATCGGCTTCCTGGTCATGATGGTGACCATCATCGTCCACACCTTTAACTACAAGCGCGATTACTACATTTCGGCCGAAGAAGTTGTTCGCACCGAAGACGCTTACACTAAATTGCTGAGCAGCCATGTCTGAAACCATCGTCCATAACACCGGCGCCGCTGGCGCCGCCCTGCGCAAGCAATACTTTGTGCGCGAGCACCATCCGGAAAACAGCAGCCTGCTGGGTTTCTGGCTCTACCTGATGAGCGATTGCCTGATCTTCGCCTGTCTGTTTGCCACTTACGCCGTGCTGGGCCGCAGCTATGCTGACGGTCCGACCGGCGCGGCACTGTTCGACCTGCCGCTGGTGGCCGTCAATACGGCCATGCTGCTGCTGTCGTCGATCACCTATGGCTTTGCCATGCTGGCCATGCAGCGCAAAAAGCTGGGCAGCACGCTGCTGTGGCTGGGCATCACCGGTCTGTTCGGCGTAGCCTTCCTGTCGCTGGAAATGTATGAGTTCATGCACCTGATCCATGAAGGCGCCGGTCCGCAACGCAGCGCCTTCCTGTCGTCGTTCTTCGCGCTGGTCGGTACCCACGGCCTGCACGTGTTCTTCGGCATCATCTGGCTCGTGACGCTGATGTTCCAGCTGAAAAAGCATGGCCTGACGCCTGAAAACGGTCGCCGCATGATGTGCCTGTCGTTGTTCTGGCACTTCCTGGACGTGATCTGGATCGGTGTATTTACCTTTGTTTATCTGATGGGAGTCCTGCCATGAGCGGCCACAATCAACACGGCGACCACCATGGCCACGACCACGGCCATGACAGCCACCACCACGATGCGCATGACCATGGCAGCCTGAAAAGCTACAGCATCGGCTTTATCCTGTCGGTGATTCTGACGGCCATTCCGTTCTGGCTGGTGATGAACAAGACCATCAGCAACTCGGGCACGCTGGGCCTGGTCCTGCTGGCCTTTGCTGCCGTTCAGGTGGTGGTGCACATGGTGTACTTCCTGCACATGAACGCCAAGTCCGAAGGCGGCTGGAACATGATGGCGCTGATCTTCACGGTCATCATCGTGGTGATCGCCATGGCTGGTTCGCTGTGGGTGATGTACCACATGAACACCAACATGATGCCTAGCATGATGCCCGAGATGAACATGAACTCGGCTTCATGATGAGTCAACCGCGCCCAGGCAATATCGGGCGCGCCCCTGGAGCGGCATCGTCCGATGCCGCTCCAGGCCCGCGTGGCACCGCCATTCGTTATGCACTGGCGGTGCTCGCGGCGATCCTGTTTGCCGGTTTCTGCGCTTTGGGAACCTGGCAAGTCAAGCGACTGCAATGGAAGCTGGACCTGATCGAGCGCGTTGAACAACGTGTCCATGCACCTGCCACGGACGCACCTGGTCCTGCAGCATGGGCCAGCATTACCCACCAATCGGACGAATACCGCCATGTGCGACTGTCCGGCATCTATCTCCCCATATTCAACACCCTGGTGCAGGCAACGACCGAGCTTGGCAGCGGCTACTGGCTGATCACGCCTTTGCGCCTGGCAGATGGTTCGACCGTGCTGGTCAACCGTGGCTTTGTAGCCAAACGTACCAGCATTGCCGCCAGCACGCCGCCCGGCACAGTGACCATCGACGGCCTGCTGCGGATGACCGAACCGCGCGGCGGCTTTTTGCGTGAAAACAACCCGGCGACCCAGCAATGGTATTCGCGCGACGTGGCCGCGATTGCTGCTTCGCATGAACTGGCCAACACGGCGCCATACTTTGTCGATGCGGCCAAGGGCCTGGAAAGCGCAGCCGATGCGCCGGTCGGCGGCCTGACGGTAATCCGCTTTGCCAACAGTCACCTGGTCTATGCGCTGACCTGGTTTGCACTGGCCCTCATGGTGGCCGGCATCAGCTGGTGGATCGTGCGCGAGGACAGGAAGCGCCGCCGCGCCCCTGCACAGCAGGAACAGGGCTAGGGTGGACAGCAAGGTGAAAATCGTGCCGAACCGCGAAGTGCTGGAACGCGGGACGGTAGAGGCCGTGATCGAGCATCCGGCTGGCCATCAGAACATGAAGCTGTTGATCCAGCTGCGCTGGCTGGCCGTGATCGGCCAGATTTCCACCATCTTCGGCGTCGGCGTGGGCCTCGGTATCGCCTTGCCGGTGCCGTATATGCTCGAAGTGCTGTCCTGCCTGATTGCCTTTAATCTCGCCAGCCTGTTGCGCTGGCATGAGCGCCAGCCGGTGTCCAATACGGCGCTGTTCCTGGCCCTGCTGGTTGACGTGACCGTGCTGACCGCCCAGTTGTACCTGAGCGGCGGCATCAGCAACCCGTTTGTCTTTCTGTATTTGCTGCAGGTGATCCTCAGCGCCGTGCTGCTGGAAGTGTGGTCGACCTGGATCATGGTGGCGATCACCGGCCTGTGTCTGGCCGGCCTGGCCTTGCTGCCCAGCCCGCTCATTTTGCCGATCGACCCCGAGCGCGGCTTTGCCAGCCTGTATGTACAGGGCCTGTTGATCTGCTTTTTCCTCAATGCCGCCTTGCTGGTGATGTTTATTACGCGCATCAACCGCAACCAGCGCGCCGGCGACGCCAAGCTGGCCGACCTGCGCCAGCGCGCCGCTGAAGAGGAGCACATTATCCGCATGGGTTTGCTGGCCTCGGGCGCCGCGCACGAGTTGGGCACGCCGCTGGCCACTTTGTCGGTAATCCTTGGCGACTGGCGCCGCATGCCGTCGCTGAGTCAGGATGCCGAACTGCTGGAAGAAATTACCGAAATGCAGGCGCAGCTGCAGCGCTGTAAAAGCATCGTCAGCGGCATCTTGCTGTCGGCCGGCGAAGCGCGCGGCGAGTCGTCGGTGAAAACCACCATCAATACCTTTTTGAACGATCTGGTCGAGGAATGGCGCGACAGCCGCCCGATCCGCGCTTTCGAGTACGATAACCGTATCGACCTCGATGTGCCGGTGGTGTTCGATTCCACCCTCAAACAGACCATCTGCAATGTGCTCGACAATGCGCTCGAAGCGTCGCCCGACTGGCTGCGTTTCGAGGCCACGCGCGAAGCCGATGCGCTGCACCTGGTGGTGACCGATGCCGGTCCCGGTTTCGAGCCGTCGATGCTGGCCCACCTGGGCAAGCCTTACCAGTCAAGCAAGGGCAAGCCGGGCGGCGGCCTTGGGCTGTTTTTGGTCGTCAACGTGGCGCGCACGCTGGGCGGCACCGTCACCGCCCGCAACCGCGTGCAGGGCGGGGCAGCCGTGCATCTGGCGCTGCCGCTGGCCGCCATCAAATTTGAAAGAGAAAGTGTGAACCATGCAGCAAGATGACCGCCTGTTGCTGATCGTCGAGGACGACGCGGCCTTTGCCCGCACGCTGGGCCGTTCGTTCGAGCGGCGCGGCTACCAGGTCATCCTGGCCACCAACCTCGACGAAGTCAACGCCTTGCTGGAACAGCATTGCCCCGATTATGCGGTGGTGGATCTGAAACTCAATGGCAGTACCTCGGGTCTGTCTTGCGTACAACTGCTGCACCAGCACAACGAAGAGATGCTGATCGTGGTGCTGACCGGCTACGCCAGCATCAATACCGCCGTCGAGGCGATCAAGCTGGGCGCCTGCCAGTACCTGGCCAAGCCGTCCAATACCGACGATATCGAAGCGGCGTTCGGCCATGTGGCCGGCACCGCCGAGATCGAGCTGACCGGCCGCGCCACCAATATCAAGACGCTCGAATGGGAACGCATCCATGAAATGCTGGCCGAGACCGATTTCAATATCTCGGAAGCGGCGCGCCGGCTGGGCATGCACCGGCGCACGCTGGCGCGCAAGCTGGAAAAGCAGCGCGTGAAATGAGTGTGAGTTAATTCAGGCCTGAAGCTGGCAAGCCATTTGCTGCAGCATGATGTGCGGATGGCTTTCCAGCGCTTCGCGGTGCGACGTAAAAACAAATCCCTGCCGCTGGTAAAACGCGGCCGCGCGTGCATTTTCCGGCGCTACATCGAGCACCATGCGCGCGTGACCGGCGTCCATCGCCCGCTGTTTTGCCAGCGCCACCAGCCGGCTTGCCGCATCGCTGCCGCGCCAGGCTGGCGCCACCCACATCCCCAGCAGATGGCAGGCGCCGTCGCCGGCCTGCGCATGGGCCGTAAGCCCGACTGCCATATCGCCATCAAACGCCAGCACGTAGGCGCGCTCGGCCGCGCTTTGTGCACGCTGTTGCCAGTCGGCGTCCGTGTAGGCGGCAGCGCTGGCGTGAGTAACGCCAAACGCTGTCGGTGCGTCCAGCAACGCGGCCAGGCGTACCGCTTTCAAGGCGCGCCAGTCGCCAGGCGTGCAGACGCGCACCGTCAGTGGTGATGCCAATGAGTTGTTCAATGAGCTGGTCAATGAAACCCCTAGTTGAACATGATGGCCGTCTTGTGCTCGATACTCAAGCGGCACGCTTCAAAAATGGCTAGCCACGCCACCAGCTCCCGATGCAGCGGTGCTTCGATGTCGATGCGCGCATTGATGCGCTCGGCTTCGTCGTCGCTCAGTTGCTCGTTGAGCAGGAAGATGCCCAGCGCCGGCGCGGCCACTACCAGTTCCTCGCGCAGCCGGTAGGACGAACCGAGCATGCCGCCCAGTATCGGCATGGTCTCGTCGGCAAACACAATATCGTCAAACACGATCGGGAAATAATAGCCTTCGCAGTCTGAATGGCAGAGCAGATGGCTGCTCAGCATGTCGGCTTCCGCTTCCAGTACCGGGTCGTCGCTCGGGTCTTCACCTTCCGGCACCGGCGTCGCGCGCCACTGGCCGTCTTGCCGGGCATAAGCGTAGGCGCGGCGCAGATGGTGCAGGAAACTGTAGGGAAATGATTCGATGGCGGCGCGCGACTTCAGCTCGGGCAGCCGTGCCGGTTCTTCGTGCGGCGGCAGCCCGGCCAGGCGCAGGGCCGCATTGGCCTGCTCGATCGAGGCGGCCAGCGCGACGGCGCCTTCCGGGTCTTCCTGCAGCACTTCGGCCATGACGCCGACGGATATTGCCAATCCCATGATACGTTTCCTTGATAGATAAATTTGATGGCTCAAGACTGATCCCACACTTCCACCGTCAGCAGTTGCTGCGGCGAACAGGCGGCAATGCGTTCGGGATGCACGGTAATGCTGCCTTTCCAGCCAGTTGGCGTGTCACCGCCAAAGCGCACGCCCGGGTTCTCGGCAATGCCTTTTTCCAGCAGCGGCACCAGCTCGCTGGCCAGCGCCGTAAAGCGGTTGGGATAGCCGCCCGACGAATGCTGGGTTGCCTTGCCGGCCTTGCACAGATTGATGATCCAGTCCATGCCGCCCAGGCCGGCATCCCAGGTTGCCAGCGTCATTTCCTTGCTGTTGCCGCCAGCCTGTTTGCGTTGTTCGAGTGTTTCAGTTGTTACGACGGTCCACCAGCCCAGCATCGTGCCTCCATCTTTTCATTGCATTATTAACGTGTCATCGCGCGCCGCAGCAGGTAACTGAGGCCGTCCACGCTGGCCACCATCAGCAGCATGGCCACGATCACGGTCGCTGCCTGCTGCATCTGGAACAGCGACAGATGGTATTTCAGCATCTGTCCCAAGCCGCCTGCGCCAACTACGCCCAGTATCGCGGCGGCGCGAATATTGTTTTCCCAGCGGTACAACGTATAAGACATCATTTGTGGACTGCACTGCGGTACGGTAGCGTACAAAAACGCCGCAGTCGGTTGCACGCCGTTGATACGCAAGGTCGCCGCCGGCAGGGGCGGGCAGTTCTCAAATGCATCGGCAAACAGGCGGCCCAGTACGCCCACTGTGTGAAACGCCAGCGCCAGCGTGCCGGCAAACGGCCCCAGGCCGGCGGCGATCAGCAAAATCGAGGCCCACACCAGTTCAGGTATCGAGCGCAGCACGTTGAGTACACCGCGCGTCAGATTGCGCGCCACGGGGCCAAGGCGTCCGCTGGCCGGCAGTGCCAGCACAAAGCCCAGCACGGCGGCAATCACCGTACCGATGGCCGACATGGCCAGCGTCTCAAACGTGGCCACGCCGACCTTGGACAGAAAGCCGGGCGACAGTTCAGGCGGCGCAAAGCCATGCAGAAAGTCCAGCGTGCTGGCCATGGCTTCGCTGCTGAAAAAATCACGCCATTTCAACGGCAGGCTGGCAAAACTGCCGACCACCAGCGCCGCCAAGCCGGCCAGCAGCAACCAGGTCGACCAGCGCACCGGCGCCGGCTGGGGCAAATCAGTTTCATGCCTCATGCCAGCCTCCTGCGCAGCATGGCCGAGACCGCATCGGCGCCGGCCACCAGCAGCACGAACACCATCAGCATGGTCGACAGTTCGCTGCCGGCCATCATCTTCATCGATTCATCCATGCGCTGGCCCAGGCCGCCGGCGCCGACAAAGCCCATCACCACCGAGCCGCGTATCGCGCATTCCCAGCGGTAGACCGAGTAGGACACCAGTTCGGCCGCCGCATCGGGCAGCGCACCATACAGCAGCGCCTGGATGCGCCCGCCGCCATTGTGCAAAATGGCGTTGCAGGCCTGGGCATCGGACGATTCCAGGATTTCCGCGTATACCTTGCCCAGCATGCCGCAGTAGGTGAGGGCAATCGCTATCACGCCGGCCGTCGGTCCCAGGCCGACAATGCGCACCAGCAGCAGCGCCCACACCAGCTCGGGCACGCTACGCAGCAGCACCAGCAGCGCGCGCACGCCATGGCGGATGGCGGCAGCCATCGGCGCGACCTTGCCGCTGCCGATGCGCGACACCGACAGCCGGTCGGTCACCAGCAAAGTGAGTGGAATCGCGCCCAGCATGGCCAGAGCCATGCCGGCGGTGGCCATGGCGATGGTTTCCCAGGTGGAGACGGCCACGATCTGCAGGAACTCGCTGGAATGCGCGGGCGGCACAAAGCTGGATAGAAATTGCCAGGTGGCGCCCAGGCTCTGCTCGTCCCACAAGATCCAGGGTTTGAATTCGGCTTGCACCAGCATCGGCCACAGCACCAGCACCGCCACGACGGTGATGGTCAGACGGTTGCGCCAGGCCGGGTCGCGCGGCATGGCTGACGCTAGCAACGCGGCCTCGCAGCTTGCAAATCCGGCTCGACGGCATCAAACACAGGCGCAGGGTCGGCCTGGTTGCGGTACAGCGCGGCAATCATGGCGTCGCTGACGTCGTGCCTCGGCGCATCGAACACGATCCGGCCATCGCGCAGGCCGATAATGCGCGCAAAGCTGCTGCGCGCGATTTCAACCTGGTGCAGGCTGCAGATCAGCGTGGCATTGCGTTCCTGCGCTTCGGCCTTGAGCACCTCGATGGTCTGCTGCGCCAGCGTCGGGTCGAGCGCCGACAGCGGTTCATCGACCAGGAAAATTTCGGCGTTCGACACCAGTGCGCGCGCCATGCCGCAGCGCTGGCGTTCGCCGCCGGACAGCCGATCAACACGCGCGTAGAGTTTATCTTGCAGATTGAATTTGCCCAGCGCCTGCCAGGCGGCGCGCGGATCGAGCGGCACGAACAGCGAACGCATCGCCGTCCACAAGCTCCATTGCGGCAGCCGGCCGGCCAGCACCGCGTTGACCACGCGCTGACGCGGTGGCAGCGGTGGCGTTTGCGGCGCCAGGAACAGGCGCCGGCGCAAGGCGTGGCGCTCGGCGCTGGCCACCTGCCACGGTTGCACGCCGAGCACGGCGAGCGTGCCGGAAGCCGGCTGCAGCGCGCAGGCCAGCGTATGGAGCAGGCTGGTCTTGCCGGCGCCAGACGGGCCGATCAGCGCAATCTGTTCGCCCTGGACGATATCGAGATCGAGTTCGCGCAGCGCCAGGGTATTGCTGGCGGCGCCGGCATGGTGGACGCTGAGCTTGGTGAGGTGGTATGTCATGCAGTGTGGGTAGGTCGGATTAGGCCCAGAGGGCCGTAATCCGACAACACCGCTGATGCTAACAATGTTGTCGGATTACGGCGCTGCGCGCCTAATCCGACCTACGATTTTTCTTCAATTGGCGGGATTATTTCAACAGCTTCGCATCGCGCGCAGCCGCTTCGATGTCCTTGTAGTTCTCGGCCTTGGTCGGGATGAATTTGGTGGCGCGCTGCAGGTCGAGGATTTCCTTGCCTTCAGGCGTGGAGGCGTCCAGCGCCAGGAAGGCGTCGGTCAGCTTCTGGCGCACCACCGGGTTCATGTCCGAACGCACGCTCCAGTTGTAGTCGTAGTAGCCTGGCGTGGTGTAGAACACGCGCACCTTGGCCGGATCGACCTTTTTCGATTCGACCAGCTTGTCCCATACCGAAATATTGAGCGCACCGGCATCGACCTTGCCGCCGGCCACGGCCGCCACGGTGGCGTCATGCGCGCCGGAAAAGGCGATGCGCTTCATGTCGGCGTCAGGATTGATCTTGGCGGCCAGCAGGTAATAGCGCGGCATCAGGTGGCCCGAAGTCGACGATTCGGAGCCGAAAGTGAAGTTCTTGCCCTTCAGGTCGGCCAGGGTATTGATGTCCTTGCTGGTGGTGACGAACACCGACTTGAACTTGGTGTCTTCTTCGCGCTGCACCAGCGGCACAATCTTGCCGCCGCTGCGCACGTTGGCCTGTACAAAGGTAAAGCCGCCAAACCAGACCATGTCGAGCTTGTGGTTGATCAGGCCTTCCACCGACGCGGCATAGTCGGTCACAGGCGTAAATTCCACCTTCATGCCCAGTTTTTTCTCCAGGTAATTGCCCAGCGGCTTGAACTTGCGCTGCAGTTCGGTCGGCGCTTCGTCGGGAATGGCCGATACGCGCAGCACTTGCTGGGCTTGCGCGATGCCGCTGTGGATGGCCAGGGTGGCGGCCACGGTGGCCAGTACGGCGTTCAGTTTGGTGGAAGTGTTCATGTTTATCCTTGTGTTTGAAAGTATCAGATTCAGTTGACTGCCACGCCAGTGCCGTCGGCGCTCATTTCGCCGATGACGGCTGCGTCAAGAAAGCCTTCATCGCGGAAAATTGCCAGCACCTGTTCGACCGCTTCCGGCGCGCAGGCCACCAGCAGCGGGCCGGCCGTTTGCGGGTCGGTCAGGATGGCGCGGTCGATCTCGCTCACGCTGCCGGCCAGCTGCACTTCGCTGCCATAGCCCTGCCAGTTGCGGTGCGAGGCGCCCGTGATATTGCCGTTGTCGGCCAGCTGGCGCACCTGCGGCAGCAGCGGTACGGCGCCCAGCGACAGGCGTGCCTGCAGTTTGGCGCCGCGCGCCAGTTCCAGCGTATGGCCCAAGAGGCCAAAACCGGTCACATCGGTCAGCGCATGCACGCCATCGAGCAGGGCCAGTTTCTTGCCGGGGGTGTTCAATTTGGTGGTATTGCCGATCAGCGAGCTGTAGCCGTCTGCGTCGAGCGCGTTCTTTTTCAGTGCGGCAGACAAAATGCCCACACCAATCGGTTTGCCCAGCACCAGCTTGTCGCCAGCTTTCGCGCCGGCATTGCGCTTGACCTGCGACGGATGCACCAGGCCCAGCACCACCAGGCCGTAGATCGGTTCGACCGAATCGATGGTATGGCCACCTGCAATCGGAATGCCGGCTTCGGCGCAGACGCTTTCGCCGCCGCGCAGGATCAGGCCAATGGTTTCCACCGGCAGCTTGTTGATCGGCATGCCGACCAGGGCCAGCGCCATGATCGGCGTGCCGCCCATCGCATACACATCGGAAATGGCATTGGTGGCGGCAATGCGGCCAAAGTCGAACGGATCATCGACAATGGGCATAAAGAAATCGGTGGTGGCGATCAGCGCCTGCTCGTCGTTCAACTGGTAGACGGCGGCGTCATCGGATGTTTCGATGCCGACCAGCAGTTCCTTGGGCAGCGGAAAGCCGCCGCTGCCTTTTAAAATATCGGCCAGCACGCCGGGCGCAATCTTGCAGCCACAGCCGCCGCCATGAGCAAATTCGGTCAAGCGAATCGGAGGGGTATGGCTATCTGACATGAGGGTATCCTATGTTTCAGTAAATCAATTCTTAGCGATAGTACACAAGGCGCGCGCCGCCTGCTCAAAAGCAGTATTCGAAATATCGGACAGCACCAGTGGCGTAGCCTCGGCGTAGCGGCTGAAGTTGCGTCGTATCGATTGCAGGTAGACCGGGTCGTAATGCTCGACCAGCAACTGCTGCACCAGTTCGGCCATGCGGCCATCGAGCGCCAGCTGCTGCCAGCGGCTGATTTTCTCGCGTCCGTGCAACTGGGTCAGCAGGGCCAGTTGCACATTCAGGCGCGCCGGGTCGGCCACGAAATGGCCGTAGTCGTCCATCAGCAGTTGCACGCGGTGTTCGGTATCGAGCTGCACGGCGGTGCAATCGGCGGCGCGCATTTTTTCCATCAGCGCATCAGGCACGCGCAGCTGGCCGACCTTCTTGCTTTCGGACTCGATAAAGACGGGTTTGGCGGGGTCGAAGCTGCGCAGCTGCTGCCACAAGCTGCTTTCAAACGCTTTTTGCGACGGCTGCTGCGCGTCGGTCAGCCCGCCCAGCACCGAGCCACGGTGGCGCGCCAGCTTTTCCAGATCGATCACCTGCGCGCCCTGGCCATGCAGCACCTGCAGCAAGCGGCTCTTGCCGCTGCCGGTGGGGCCGCACAATACGTTAATGAAATCAAAGGCGCCGGGCAGCGTGGCCAGTTCGGCATTGACATGGCGGCGGTACTCCTTGTAGCCGCCGTCAAGCTGGGTCACGGGCCAGCCGATGCGCGCCAGGATATGCACCATGGCGCCGCTGCGGTTGCCGCCGCGCCAGCAATAAACCAGCGGGCGCCACGATTGCGGGTGGCCGAGGAAATGCGTTTCGATATGGCGGGCGATATTTTTGGCGATCAGCGCCGCACCGAGCTTTTTCGCTTCAAAAGCACTGGTCTGCTTGTACAGCGTTCCCACCTTGACGCGCTCGTCGTCGTCGAGCACCGGCAGGTTGACTGCGCCCGGCAGATGGTCTTCGGCAAATTCGGATGGGCTGCGCACATCAATAATGGCGTCAAAGTCCGCCAATTGCGGCAGTAGCTGGTCAAACGGAACAACGGCGGGATAGCGCATCGGGGCAGGGTGTTGGAGAACGGTAAGAAGTATTATCCGTAATTATCTCCGATAAACGTCGATGGCGTGTGCCCGCCAGGGGCAGACGCACCCTTCAGCGCAGCCAGTGCGCCAGCAGCGGTGACAGCAATGGCGCCAGCAGCACCGTCACCACGCCCGAAAAGATCATGGTCAGGCTGGCCACGGCGCCTTCTTCGGCGCCCACGCGGCGCGCCACCGACAGGCCGAAACCGTGCGCTGCCGCGCCATACGGCGCGCCACGGGCAATGCGCATGCGCAGCGGCAGCAGCCTCAGCAGCGGCTTGCCCAGCATCAGGCCGAACAGGCCGGTGACAATCACGAAGATCCCCGTCAGTTGCGCCGAACCACCCAGATGGCGCGACGCTTCCAGCGCAAACGGGGTCGACACCGAGCGCGCCAGCAGGCTGCGTGCCATGTCACCATGCACACCCAGCAGCCGGTCGAGCAGCACGGTGGCCGCCACCGAGGCGACGATGCCGGCGCAGCTGCCCAGCGACAGGGCCAGCCAGTGCTTGCGAATCAGCGCGCGCTCCTGGTAGATCGGCAGCGCAAAGGCCACCGTTGCCGGACCCAGCAGCCACGGCAGCCAGTGCGTCTCGCCAAAATAGGTGGCAAACGGCGTCGAAGTCAGTTGCACGATGGCAATCAGGATGGCCGAGGTGCAGATCGCCGGCGTGAGCAGAAAGTGCGGACGGCGCCGGTGCAGCGCCACGTTGGCATAGAACAGCACCAGCGTCAGCAGCAGGAACAGCAGCGAGACCAGGAGTGTGTTCATGCGCGCGCCTTGCGCCGGGCGCGCTGGCGCCGCAGTTTGTTCAGACGCAACTGGCGTTCCAGCCGGCAAACCCATTCCACCGTCAGCGCCGTGGCCAGCATCACGCACGCAAAACCGATGCCGATATCGAGAAACAGCGTGAGACCCTGCTGCTTGAGCAGGTCGGTAAATTGCACCACCGACACCACCAGCGGAATAAAGAACAGCAGCATATTGGCCAGCAGCCAGTTGGCGCCCAGTTCCACGCTGCTTGGGCGCACCCAGCCGGCCAGCAGCAGGCCCACCAGCAGCACCATGCCCGTCACGCCGCCCGAAAACGGCAGCTGCAACGCACTGCTGGCCTGGTCCGCCAGCCACCAGCCGGCGATCAGCAGGCCGACCTGCCAGGCCGTCAGCACGGGCTGGCGCCAGCGCGACAGCAAGGCAGGTGGAAGAGTGGATGAAAGAGCGCGTTGCATGATGAAGTCTCTTGAGAGGAAGTCTTGATTGTAGACAGTGCCTGTTGAAAGATAAAATGAATTAAAATTATGAATATCATTCGATATTGGAATACACGATGGATATCCGCTCACTGCGCTACTTTGTCGAAGTTGTCGAGCAGCACAGTTTTACGCGCGCAGCTAGCCGCCTGCATGTAACGCAGCCGACTGTGAGCAAGATGGTGGCGCAGCTGGAAGAGTCGCTGGGCCTGATGCTGCTCGAGCGCGAAGGCAAGCGTTTTACGCTGACCGATGCGGGACGGGTGGTGCTGGCGCGCGCGCATGAGTTGCTGGCCCTGCACGAGCAGTTGAAGACCGAACTGCGCGACCTGCAGCAGCTCGAACGTGGCGAGCTGCGCATGGGCGTGTCGCCGCAGACGCATATGGAGCTGGCGCCGTGGCTGGCCGAGTTTCACCAGCGCTATCCCGGGATCGAGCTGAAGATGTACGAGGTGGGCACGCAGGCCATCGAACGCGATTTGCGCAAAGGGACGGTCGAGCTGGGCACCATGCTTGACTATCCGGGCAATGCCGCCAGTTGGCAGGACTTCGAGGCGCTGCCGCTGGTGCGCTCGCCGCTGTGCCTGCTGGCACCCGCCAGTTCGCCCTGGCACGGACGCGCCTCGGTGCAGCTGCATGAACTGGCTGATAGCCCCTTTATTTTCTATGGCGACACGTTTGCCCTGAACGATATCGTGCTGGATGCCTGCCAGCGCGCCGGCTTTACGCCGCGCATTACCGGGCGCAGCGGCCAGTGGGACTTTATCGCCTCGCTGGTGCGCCTGGGCGTGGGCATCTGCCTGCTGCCCAAGATGTATTGCGATACGCTCGACGCCAGCCAGTTTGCCATCGCACCGCTGGTTGACCCGCCGGTCGAGTGGAATCTGATGCTGGCCTGGCGCCGCACGGCCAGTCTGTCGTTTGCCGCCCGCGCCTGGCTCGACCTGGTGCGTTCGCGCATGGCTGGCAGCGCCGCAGCGCCTGGCCGATTACAATAAGCGACATTCATTTCCTTTGAAACCAATGAAGATCATTGCAAGCGCCATACTGAAGCGCCCGGCACGCTCGCTGCTGCCGGGACTGCTGTGCACCATAGCCCTGATGAGTCAAATGGGCTGCGCCCAGGCTGTCATCCCCGTCTATAAATACTTTGTCAAAAATACTTATCCGCATGACCCGCGCGCCTTTACCCAGGGGCTGCTGTACAAGGACGGCCATCTGTATGAAAGCACGGGCCAGAACGGCCAGTCGTCGCTGCGCAAAGTGGACCTGGCGACAGGGCGCGTGCTGCAGCGCGAAATGCTTGACGCCAATGTGTTTGGCGAAGGCATTACCGATGTCGGCGACGAAATCATGGCGCTGACCTGGACCTCGCAGACCGGCTATGTGTTCGACCAGAAAAGCTTCAAGCTCAAGCGCAAGTTTCAGTACCAGGGCGAAGGCTGGGGCCTGGCCAGCGACCACAAGTACGTCTATATGAGCGACGGCAGCAGTGCTATCCGCGTGCTCGACCCGAAATCGATGAAAGAGCTGCGCCGCTTCGACGTGACGGCCGAAGGCAAGCCCATCGATCGCCTGAATGAACTGGAAATGGTCGATGGCCAGCTGTTTGCCAACGTCTGGGGCGCCGACGTGATTGCCCGTATCGATCCGGTCAGCGGCAAGATCGTCGGCTGGATCGACCTGACCGGTTTGCTGCCGGCCAACCAGCGCGGCACCGACAATCCCGATGCCGTACTCAATGGCATCGCCTGGGATGCGCGCGGCAAGCGATTGTTTGTGACCGGCAAGTTGTGGCCCAAGCTGTTCGAGATCGAGCTGATCAAGGTCGAGTCGCGCTAGATTCAAGTCACTATCAATATGATAGTGACTGATGCTACCGTGTATCGGCGCTGCTATACACGCTGGCGCGGCAGTTAATCTATCCAATTGTCACAGAATGTAGGGAAAATGGCATTATTTATTATCATAAATATATGTTTTATTGGGCTGCGATAGTGTCCCGGTAGTTTGCTCAATATTGCCGCATAGTCATTTTTCCTGAGCGTATTATTTGTCGGCCCCGATCGCTGCCCATCACGGACGCGACGGCACCCAACGACTACGCTCAGGGAGAGACCAGAATGAAGATGCCTGCCATAGGAAGCACCGAGCCACCTGTAACACAGCGACCACTGGACATGCTGGCCACCGACACGGCGGCCGTACGCGCCATTGCCCAGGCAGCGGTCAGCGTCGAGTTGTTTACGATCCCGCTCTATATGGCCACCATGTATTCGATCCACGGCACCCACCAGATCAATGCCAAGGGTGTCAATTACTATGACGGGCGCCAGTGGCCGGGCATGAGCACCACTGCCAAGCCGGACACGAAGGAGCAAAAAGCCTTCAATATCATCTTCAGCGTATTTATCCAGGAAATGTTGCACCTGCAGATGGCCTCCAACCTGGCCACCGCGATTGGCGCCTCGCCCAGCTTTACGGGCACTGAACTGCAGGACCAGAAACATGGCTGGACCTGCTATGGCAGCAACTGCACGATGATTCCGCATATTGTCGACCTGCAAGATACCTCGGGCTACCATCATGTACGCGTCAATCTCGAAGAGCTCAACGGCAACCAGTGCGACCTGTTCCTGGCCATCGAGCAGCCGGAAGAGCAGGCACGTGAGCAACTGGCCGAGTACGACAAGAAGGACAGCACCAAGTATTTCCCCGAAGTACCACTGGCCGGCTGGACGCCAGGCAAGAGCGTGCATGACCTGCCGCTGTTCGGCACCATCGGTTATATGTACGAATGTTATGCGCGCTATATCAGTATCGAGTACACCGATGGCCAGACGCTGTGGCAAAAACTGTTCGTCAACGGCTCGGTGCAGCAGGACATGTTCAACACCGACAAGCCTGACAGCGGCCATGAAAAAAAGGAATTTCCGCGCTTCGACACCTGTTTTGGCGAGAACGACCAGGACGGCGGCCAGATCCGTTCCTTCAACAAGGCGATCGACATGATGGCGGCCATTACCGACCAGGGCGAGGGCAGCGAGTCGGCCATCAAGCGCTATCGCCGCGTACTGGGCAAGCCGATGCTGATGGCGGTCAAGCCCGACTACCGCGAAGACCTCGAAGCGCTCGAAGCCGACTATCCGTCCTATACCAATGACGGCCAGCAGGCGCCATCGCGCGACGCCGCCGCCCGCCACGACAGCGCCGCCTATGATCACTACGAGCGCTTTGGCCAGGTCAAGGATATGCTGCCGGTCAATACTTGGGCCCAGTGGCACGCTGCCGGCCACAGCTGGACCGAGGCGATGCTGACCAACGAGCGCTACAACGCGGCCACGGCGCCAAAGAATATTCCCACGCCAGCCGATGTGGCCGGCGCGCTGAACCGCCTGAAGGACAAGTCCGATACGCTCGACATGCTGAGCACGGTAGCGACCGGCGCCATCTACGGCATTACCAAGGTGCTCGATACCTACTGGCAGGTGCAGGACACGGATTTCCCGTATCCGTCGATGGTGGGCGCCGGCGACCGCATGTCGATCTGCTGGGCCGTGCTGGGCCAGGCCCCAAGCCTGGCGGCCGGCGTGCCGTTGCCGGAAAGCGGCGTGCTCTACCATGCCTGCCAAGGCATGCACCTGGAAGACCCGGTCTCGAGCAGCTGTGCGGCGCTGGCCGTCTACCATACCTGCCGCGGCTCGAACGGCTGCCATGCCCAGGGCGGCTGCGGTTTTGCCCAGCTCGACGCGGGCGGCGGCCAGTGCGGCGGTTCAGCTGCGCCATCGTCGTGTGGCCATTCGGCCAAGGTGACTGCCGTGGCCGGCAATCTGTGCGGTGCGCCCAAGCCACCAGCGCCTGGCCCGGCCCCGAAAATCTACAGCGCACCGAGCGACAACAAATGCGGCACCTTCGGCGGCTGCGCCGTGCCGATCTCGGCCTCGCAACTGTATCCGAACGCCGAACCGGGCACCATGGCGCTGTACAACTTTGAACCAGCGCCCGATCACAAGAGCATTGCGCTCAATGAGACCGTGACTTTCAGCCTCGGTGAAAGCGTGTACGACAAGGCGTGGGAAGCGTACAGCAAGGTGGTGGTGGCGCGTGGCGGCGTAGCGGGCGACAAGCCTGCCCCGACCGATCTGCGCATGGCCTTGCCGCCGTCGACCTGATGCATGCCGCCAGCAAACTGGCGGCCTCCCGCCTGGGCCTGCCGAATCTGGGCCTGGGCGTGGGACTGCGCCACCCGCATTTCCAGCATATTCTCGCGCACGGGCCGCAGGTGGATTGGTTTGAAATTATCAGCGAGAACTTTATCGACAACCACGGTTATGCGCGCCATGTGCTTGACACGGTGGCGGCGCAGGTGCCGATCGTCATGCATGGCGTGTCGATGTCGATCGGCAGCAGCGCGCCGCTTGATATGGTTTATCTGCACAAGCTGCGCGCGCTGGCTGGCGAACTCAAGCCGGCGTGGATTTCCGATCACCTATGCTGGACCGGCGCCGCTTCGCTCAACAGTCACGACCTCTTGCCGATGCCGCTCGACGAAGCCAGCCTGCGCCATGTGGCGGGGCGCGTCACTCAGGTGCAGGATTTCCTGGGCCGACCGCTGATACTGGAAAACCCCAGCAGCTACGTGGAATTTGCCGGCTCCAGCATGCCCGAATGGGAATTCCTGAGCCGCCTGGCGCAGCAGACCGGCTGCGGCCTGCTGCTTGACGTCAATAATGTCCATGTCAGTGCGCATAACCACGGCTTTGATGCCGTGCATTACATCGAACAGCTGCCGCATGCGCAGATCGTGCAGATCCACCTGGCCGGCCCGACAGATTGCGGCGAGGTGCTGATCGACACGCATGACGCGCCGGTTCCTGCCGCCGTCTGGCGATTGTATGCACTGGCGCAGCAGCTGACCGGCGGCGTGTCGGCGCTGCTGGAATGGGACGCCAATATTCCGCCGTATCCGCAACTGCTGGCCGAACTGGCCAAGGCGCGTGCGGCCGAGCGGGGTGTGTTTGCCGACGCGCCAGTCTTGCCTGGCGCAGGCCCGGCGCTGTCGACGCCGCTGGGCTTTCACCTGGAGGCCAGCCATGCAACCTGAACTGGCGCAATTGCAGAGCTGGTTCCTGACGGCCATGACCTGTCCGGGCGGTGCGCCGCAGGGTGCGGCACTGGCGCAGCAGCGTTTCGGGCTGGCGCCGGAGCAGGTGCTGACGCGCCCGCAGCGGTTAAGCATCTACGCCGACGGCTATGTGCTGCGCCTGCTCGACTGCCTGCAGGCCGAGTTTCCGGTGCTGCGCCAGAGCATGGGCCCCGAACTGTTCGATTTCTTTGCGCGCGCCTATCTCTGGCGCCATCCTTCGCGCTCGAGCACGCTGTACGACCTGGGCACCGGTTTTGCCGATTTTCTGGCGGCCAGCCAGCCGCAGGGCCAGCATGGAGCCGGCGCCGTCATATTGCAGTTCCCTATCGACCTGGCGCGGCTGGAGCGGGCGCGCGCCGAGGCGGGCAGGGCACTCGGACTGGAAAACCGGACGGGACAGGCGCAGGCCGGGGGCTTCGATGGCTTTGGCGGCTTGCTGGGCGAGGCCGGCCCGCTGCTGCTGCCGCCCTGCACGCGTCTGCTGGCCCTGTCGTTTCCGGTACGCGCCTTCTGGGAGCAGGCGCAGGGCGCCAGCGATAAGGTGTTGCCGCCGCAGCCGGCAGCCAGCCCGAGCTTTGTTGCCATTGCGCGCTGGAATTATCGCATCAGCATGCATGCGCTCGAACCATGGCAGTTTTATTTCCTGCAGGCAGCCGCAGAGCCTGCACCGCTGCAGCAATGCGCACTACAGGCGGCCAGCGCGGCCGACTTGCCGGTCGACCAGGTGCTGGCCGATGCCACGCTGTGGCTGCCGGTGGCAACGGCGGCGGGCATGGTGACGCAGGTGGATCAAACGACGTAAAAAAAGCCGATTTGCATCGGCCTTTTTATGAAGTCAGGAAGTCTTAACGGTAAAACGCTTCGACTTTGCCTTTCAGCTTGATTTGCAGCGGGCGGCCGCGGCGGTCCAGCGACTTGGTCGAGGCAACCTTGATCCAGCGTTCGCTGATGCAATACTCTTCAACGTCAAGGCGTTCCTTGTCGTTGAAGCGGATGCCGACGTCGTGTTCAAACACGGCGGCGACGTGGAAAGGGCTGCTCGGATCGATCGACAGGCGATCGGGCAATGGGGGCAAGGTGGTGGTATCGTTCATGGCCGAATTATCGCCCAGAATGCCATTCCAGACAACCGCCAGCCATCACTTGTGGTGCACGTTTGTCAGGTCATCGAGCTGGACGGCGTTGCCGTGCTGCCACGCATCGGCGCCCGGATCAATGGCTGGCGCGGCAATATCGGCGCGCTGGCGGCGCTTTTCCATGCTGTCAACCTTGAAGCGCTGGTCGCGCGCCGCCACCATGGCCGCGTCAGCCTGGCCGTCAGCGGTAAAGCCCATCATCAGTTGCGGTACACCCATCGGCAGCTCGGCATGCTGGTCGGTATGCCAAGTGTGCCAGGTCTTGCCGTAGGTGCCCACCAGCTTTTTCATCAGTGCGTTCTCTGCAACATCCGGGATGCCGGGCGCAATCAGCTGGCCGGACTTCACTTCGTGTACATGGCTGTGCCAGAGCGCTTTTTCAGGCGCAGGCAAGCCCTGGTAGAGCCTGGCAGTCACGATATATTCCACGCCCATCAGCTTGGCGCTGGCCACGTTGCCATCGTAGATCACACACTGGATCACATCTTCGTTGACGTTGGCGCAGTAGTGGTGCGCCTCCATCTGGCCCTGCATATTGCCGCTGTAGAAATGAAAACCGTCCAGATAGGCATTGAGGGCGGCAATCGGCGGCTTGTCCTGCAGCAGCGCCGCGCCTGCTTCCAGGGCCTGCGTTTTGGGACTTGCCGGCGCACCCGGTGCGCTGACGTTCGAGGGCGTATTGTCGGCGCCACAGCCAGCGAGCAGCAGGCCGGTGATGGCCAGCAGAAGGCATATTGGTTTCATTGGTCGCTCCCGAAAGTAAAACAGCCGGGCCAGCATGGAGCGGGCCCGGCGCATGAATGGCCTGAATCAGGCCAGTACGCTTTTCAGCTGACTTTCAGCTTACTTTTTGCCGTCGTTCTTGTGGCTTTGGCGGCCAGCCTCGGCATGCTGTTCAGGCGTACCGCCACGCATGCCGCCCGAGCCGGACTGTTCGCTACCGCCTTTCGACTGGCTGGACTGCTGCGAACCTGACGAGCCGCCATCGTTCTTGTGGCTTTGACGGCCGGCTTCGGCATGCTGCTCCGGCGTGCCGCCGCGCATGCCGGAGCCAGAACCACCTGAGCCGGAACCCGACGAGCCCTGGCCACCCTGGCCCGATTGCTGCGAGCCCGACGCATTGTTGCCGTCGTTTTTATGGCTTTGACGGCCCGCTTCGACATGCTGCTCGTGCGTGCCGCCCTGGGTACCCGATTGCTTGTTGCCTGATTGATTGTTACCTGACTGATTGCTGCTTTTATCGTTGCTGTTTGCCATGATATGTCTCCAATCGTTAAGGTTGGTTGCCCGGTCATCCATCTTGTTCGACAGATGATCCCGCCGAAACATTGTCTGTTCTTATGCTTGAGCAAGCCATAGGGATACGGCTTGTGCTGTTGTAGGAGAACTCTTTGGTGGGTGGAAAGCATTTTCTGCAAAATATAGTTCACTGAGATAACTACTATCAAACGAACAGTATCCGAAGCCAAGGCTATAATCGCAATATTGCCCATTAGACCAGACCATGACATCAATCAGCAATCAACAAAGCCATATGCTGGTCAGCAAGCTGCTAGACGCGATCAACCGGCGCGACCGTACGGTGCTGCTGCGCGAATTTGCCATCAGCGACGCTGTCGCCAGCGAGATATTTGAAGATGTCGGCAGTTTTGTGGCGCCCGGTGACATGCTGACACTGGCGCCGCTGGTGCAGTGCTCGCAGGTTTTTCGTGGCGGACGCCCGGCAATCGACTGGTTCGTCAATCATCTGGGCAACCTTGGCATGGAATGCATGCTGATGGTCGCGGGCCAGCCTTGCGAGGCGATCCTGCACGTCGAGATAAGCAGCGAAAGCAGCGACCAAGGCGTGCCGCGCCTCCACTACCAATATATCGGCTCCTGACCATGCCCATCACACCGCTTCAACAGCAGCTCTGCGACAAATACGGCCTGCCCGCACAAGCGCCCGAACCCATGATTGCACTGGCCACGGGCACGCTTGCGCAAGAGCCCATCTACGGCACGCGCATCACGCTGCCCGAGAACGGCACCATCAGCTGGTTTATCCACTGCGGCGAACATTCCGACGCGTCAGGCTTCTACCAGCCGCTGCACGCGTCGCACCTGCAGGAGCTGCTGCCGCAGGCCATCAACTACCTGGCACTGCCGAGCGGTGCCAAATTCATTATCGACCGTGCGGGCTACGAGGACGTCTGGGTGGAATAACGCGTAACGCAGGGTCAGTTCCGCCATTTGGACACAGGCTCAGCTTTGCTCGGCTTCGCCCTGCATAAAGAGGTCTTTGGGGATGCAGGATAGGGAGTTCGGATGAGTTCGTGTCCGATTGGCGGAACCGACCCCGTGTTTTGACGCGGTGCTTTGATGCAAAAAAGCCTGGCAGCGCCATTGCGTGGCGGGCCAGGCTTTCAGGGTGCGGTAGGCTTACTTGTCAGCGAACGCGCGTTCGACCACGAAGTCACCCGGGGTCGAGGTATTGCCTTCCTTGAAGCCGCGCTCTTCGAGCATGTCTTTCAGGTCGCGCAGCATGTCGCTGCTGCCGCAGATCATCACGCGGTCGACGGCTGGGTCCAGTGGTGGCACGCCCAGGTCTTCAAACAGCTTGCCGCTTTCGATCAGCGAGGTGATGCGACCGGTGTTGCGGAATTCTTCACGCGTAACGGTAGGGTAGTAGCGCAGCTTGTCGGACACCATTTCGCCAAGGAACTCGTGGTTCGGCAGGTGCTCGACCAGCAGGTCGTGGTAGGCCAGCTCGTCCACCTGGCGCACACCGTGAACCAGGATCAGCTGGTCGAAGCGTTCGTAGATGTCCGGGTCGCGTACGATGCTCAGGAACGGCGCCAGGCCGGTGCCGGTCGACAGCATGTACAGGCGCTTGCCTGGCAGCAGGTAGTCCGATACCAGGGTGCCGGTCGGCTTGCGGCCGACGATGACGGTGTCGCCCACTTGCAGATGCTGCAGGCGCGAGGTCAATGGGCCGCCTGGGACCTTGATGCTGAAAAATTCCAGATGCTCTTCATAATTGGCGCTGGCGATGCTGTAAGCGCGCAGCAGCGGCTTGCCATCGACGCGCAGGCCGATCATGGTGAAGTGGCCATTGGAAAAACGCAGCGAAGGATCGCGCGTGGTCGTAAAGGAGAACAGGGTATCCGTCCAGTGGTGCACGCTTAATACGCGCTCTTCATTCATCGAACTCATAGTATTTATTTGCTGGTCAAAAAAATGGTTAGGTGCTGGCAACTGCTGGCAAAAGTGAAACCCTGAGAAGGCCCAGCCGCTATTGTACGCAGCTCTGCCCCAAATTGTTACCGTCTATCGCCGCCAAGGCCACTGCACGCGGTGCCAGTATTATAGTGCCGATGACAAGATGTGACAGATTTCGCCGGAAAATGGCAGCCTGGCTACCCTAAATCTTGACCTTGCTCACTTTCACCGGTGCTGTTGATGCTCTGCCGCATGCAGGCGCAGGTAGGCGTCAAGCTGCGGATCGGCAATCCCCAGCGCCTGCAGCGTCGCCGCCGCAAGGCTGACCGGTGCGGTACCGGGTGCCGTGACAACGCCCTGGTCTGCTACCGCATGCGGCACATCGCGATAGTGCGCGCTGCCGTGATAGCCAGGCACGGCCAGGTTGTCGGCGCTGTTGGAGGTATGGCTGACATGGTCGAGCAGGCCGGCCTGCGCCAGTACGCGCGTGCCGTCGCAGATGCCGGCCACGACCATGCCGCGTTCGCGCGCCGCCTGCAGCAGCGGCGCCAGCGAGGCAATCAGCGCTGCCGACTTGGCATCCTGCCAGGCCGGGCCGCCGCAGACGATCAGGGCGTCGAGTTCGCGCAGGTCGATATCGGCGATGGCCAGCTGTGGCGTGACCAGCATGCCGGCCGCCGAGGTCACGGGCAAACCGTCAGGCGTGGCATAGCCGGTATAAAAACCGTAATACAGGCGGGCGGTGGCGTTGAAGAGAGCGATTTCCCAGTCGGCAAAATTGTCGGTGAGAATGGTGATGGCGCGTGGCATAAGGTTCCTTTGAAAAGGCCAGAAAAATCAGTGGCGCCAGCAT
This sequence comes from Janthinobacterium aquaticum, assembly GCF_009208565.1. Classification (GTDB taxonomy): domain Bacteria; phylum Pseudomonadota; class Gammaproteobacteria; order Burkholderiales; family Burkholderiaceae_D; genus Janthinobacterium. The sequence goes on from NZ_WFLK01000017.1 coordinate 110,422, forward strand.
AACTGGCGATACTGACAATTTCTGGCAGGAGTCATGCAAACCGCAGTTTAATCGTGGAACGCTTCCACGACCTGGCGCTTGCCCAGCATAAAGGCGTCGGCGATCTGGCGCAGCGGAGACAGGTCCACATCCGACTTGCCGTTCTGGATCAGGTCGGCAAAGTGGCTGTACAGCGATGGGTACTCGGCTTCCGGCGGCAGCTCTTGCGCCACGCCGTCGATCGACAGCTTGGCGCCGCCGTCGGCCATGCGCAGTTCGCCCTTGTCGGTCTCGACGATGATGTCCCAGCTTTGCTTGCCGGTCTGGCGCCAGTCGAACTGGGCTTCCACCGGCAGGCCGTCGGCGTTGGTAAAGTGCAGGTCGGCGGCAATCGGCGCTTCACGGTTTTCCGGGAACGACAGTTCGGCTGCGCGCAGGAACACGGCGCGTGGCAGGATTTCCGTCATGATCGACAGGGCGTTGATGCCCGGATCGAACACGCCCAGGCCGCCCGGCTGCCAGATCCAGTCCTGGTTCGGATGCCACTGGCGCACGTCTTCCTTCCAGTTGATGGTGACCTTGCGCGGCGCATACTCGGCCAGGAAGGCCTTCATGACCGGCACGGCCGGCGCATGGCGCGAGTGCCAGGTGGCAAACAGCGTGACGCCTTTTTCTGCGGCCAGGCGTTTCAGGTCGGACACTTCCGACAGCGTGGCGCCCGGTGGTTTTTCCATCAGCACATGTTTGCCAGCCGACAAAGCAGCGTAAGCCGCCTTGTAGCGGTATTGCGGCGGCATGCACAGCGACACGGCTTCGATTTCCGGATGCGCGGCCAGCATGGCTTCGATGGTCGGGAAACTTGCCACGCCATCGATGGTGTTGTTGCGGCTGGCGGTGGCCAGCAGCGTGAAATTGGCATTGCCGGCAATCGCAGGCACGTGCTGGTCATAAACGATCTTGCCCACTCCGACGATGGCCAGTTTAATAGTCGACATGTACTCTGTTCTCTTTCTAATGGTATGACGTGACGAAAAACGCAATCTTACCAGCGCTGGTGCACAAATGGCGCGATGCGGTGCTGGTAAATTTTGCGCAGTTCGGTCATGGTTTCGCTGTTCAACGCAGGGAAGCTGCTCGCCGCAGCATTGGCAGCGGCCTGCTGCGCATTGCGCGCGCCCGGAATCACGGTGGAAACCGCGTCTTCCATCAGGATCCAGCGCAAGGCAAACTGCGCCATGGTGATGTCGCCCGGCACCAGGCGGCGGATTTCTTCGACCGCTTCGAGCGCCACGTCGTAGGGAACGCCCGAGAACGTCTCGCCCTTGTCGAACGCTTCGCCGTTGCGGTTGAAGGCGCGATGATCGTCGGCGGCAAAGGTGCTACCGGCATGCATCTTGCCGCTCAACATGCCCGAGGCCAGCGGCACGCGCACGATCACGCCGATATCGCGTTTTTGCGCTTCGGCAAAGAACAGGCTGTCCGGACGCTGGCGGAAGACGTTGTAGATAATCTGGATGGTGGCCACGTTCGGGTATTCGATGGCTTTCAACGCTTCCTCGACTTTTTCCACCGAGACGCCGTAGTGGCGGATTTTGCCGGCAGTCACCATGCGATCCATGATATCGAACACTTCCGGCTGGTAATACACTTCCGGCGGCGGGCAGTGCAGCTGCACCAGATCCAGGCAGTCGGTGTCCAGATTGACCAGCGAGCGCTCGACAAAGGCGTTCAGGTTTTCCGCGTTATAGCCTTGCGCCACATGCGGCGCCAGGCGGCGGCCCAGCTTGCTGGCGACAAACGGTTTCTCGCCGCCGCGCTCCTTGAACACTTCGGCAATAAAGCGTTCCGAGCGGCCATCGCCATAGACGTCGGCCGTATCGATAAAGGTCATGCCGGCGTCGAGCGCGGCGTGCAGCGCGCCCTTGGCGTCGTCGCTGGAGACATCGCCCCAAGCGCCGCCGATGGCCCAGGCGCCAAAGCCGATTTCAGAGATGTGTGCGCCGGTCTTGCCCAATTTGCGTTGTTGCATGGTGTTTTCCTTTGATGGTGGGTTATGGCATCAGCTGGCCGCCGTTGACTTCAATCACCTGGCCGGTGATATAGCCCGACAACGCCTGCGACGCGAGAAACAGATAGGCGCCCACGCATTCGTCGGGCAAGCCGGCGCGGCCCATCGGGATGGTGGCACTTTGCGCGGCCATCACGGCGGGCGGGGTGTCGCGCACATGGAAAGGCGTTTCAATCAGCCCGGGCGCCACCGCGTTGACGCGGATATGGTCGGCCACGAATTCCTTGGCCTGGCCGCGCGTGAGGCTGCTGACAAAGCTTTTTGCCGCTGCATACAGCACCGCGCCGCCACCGCCGCCATTGCGCGCCGCAATCGAGCTGGTGTTGATAATAAAACCGCCGCCGGCCGCCTTCAGGTGCGGATGGGCGGCGATGCTGGCCTGCCAGACTGACCGCGCATTGAGGTTGAGCACGTCGTCAAAATGTTCTTCGCTGGCAGCAGTAGTGGGCACGCGGCCCAGCATGGCGCCGGCGTTGTTGATCAGCCCGTCCAGGCCGCCGAGCAGTGCTGCCGCTTCCGCCACCACGCGCGCCACTTCGCCCGGCTGGCCCAGGTCGCCCTGCAGCAGCGTGATCTGTTCGGGCGCCTGGGCGCGCAGCTGCTCGGCCGCCTCGCCGCTGGCGTTGTAATGCACTACGAGCTGCACGCCTTGCGCGGCCAGCGCCAGCGCAACGGCCGCGCCGATGCCGGTCGAACCGCCAGTCAGCAAGACACGCTTGCCAGCCAGGTCGGGCAGGGTGATGGAGGAAAAAGGGCTCATCGGGCTTCCTGTTGTGCTGAAAATCGGACTTGCATCCTAACGTGGATAGGGCACGCCGTGATACGATTTAAGCTGAATCCTATTCATCGACATACTGAACACTATTCAACCATGAGCGTCTTTGACCGTATCGAGCTGGGCGACCTGCGCGTGTTTGTCACCATTATGCGCACGCGCAGCTTCAAGGCGGCCGCCATCCAGCTCGGCCTGACGCCGTCGGCGGCCAGCCACGCCATGCGGCGCTTGGAAGAGCGCTTGGGCAGCAAGCTGCTGAACCGTTCCAGCCGCGCGGTGTCGCCGACTGACACCGGCCTGGCGCTGGCGCAGCAGCTCGAAGCCGGTTTCGAGACCATCGGCCAGGCGCTGGCCGAGGTCGATGCGCCGGGTGCCGGGCGCTATGGCGAACTGCGCATCAACGTGTTTGCCGATGCGGCGCACCTGCTGATCAACCCGGCGTTGCCCGAGTTTGCGCGCCAGTGTCCGGCCGTGCGCCTGACGATCGTGGTGGAAGACCGGCCCATCGATATCGTGGCCGAAGGCTATGACGCCGGCATCCGCTACGGCCACCATGTGCCCGAAGAGATGGTGGCTGTGCCGCTCAGCGGTCCGCAGCGCTGGATCGTGGCAGGCTCGCCCGACTATCTGGCATGTCACGGCGAGCCGCAACAACTGGACGATCTGGCCCGGCATCACTGTTTGCAGCTGCTGCTGGGCGACAACTCGAGCTACAAGTGGGAGCTGGGGCAGGGCCGCCACAAGCGCAGCGTGCGCGTGCCGGGATTAATTACCATCAATAACACCGCCGCCACCATCGCCGCCGCCAAGTCCGGCACGGGACTGGCCTATCTGCTGGAAAGCCGGATTGCCGCCGAACTGGCCGAAGGCAGCCTGCACGTGGTGCTGGCCGCGCACGCCGCGCAAAGCGACCCGTTCCATATGTATTACAGCAGCCGGCGCCATAAACATCCGGCGCTGCGCACGCTGATCGATATCATCCGCTTGCAGCAGGGGCTGACCGGGTTGCACTAAGCACCGGAGTACTGCTGGCAAAAGAGGGGGCAGCCTGGCTATAATCACGCCATGAGAAAATTGGCAACAACAAGAGTCGTGCATATCTGGGTCGCCATGCTGGCGATCCTGTTTGCTGCCCTTGCGCCATCGGTTTCGCATGCGCTCGCTGCTGGTAACCCGACCATTCCTGCCATGCAGATCTGTAGTGTCGGCGGCATGACAGACGCCGACAGCATGGCCGGCCTGCCTGCAGACAGCAGCATGGACCCGGCCAAACATGCTTTCGAGCACTGCCCGTACTGCGCCACCCATGCCGGCTCGTTTGCCTTGCTGCCCGGCGCGGCTATCCAACTCGCCCTGATCGAAGGGCACGATCTTTACCCACCGCTGTTCTACCGCGCACCGCAGCCACTGTTTTCCTGGTCTGCCGGCAAGCCGCGCGGTCCACCCGCCATCGCCTGAGTTTTTCGAACCTGTTCGTCCCGCTGCAACTGTCTGCACGGGCGTTTCTATTCGCTGCGCGCCCCTTTGAAGGCGGCGCGCGACAAACTTGTGCTTTGCCATCATGAAAACTACCCGCATTCCCCTGATTCAGGCAGCTGTCCTGAGCACTCTGGCTGTCCCCGGTCTGGCCTCGGCTGATGACGTTATCACTTTGCCGGCCGTACTGGTCAGCGCCGACAAGGCCACGGCGCTGCGCACGCCGGCTGCCACCGGCTCGAACCTCGATCTGACGCCAATGCAAACCCCGGCCAGCATCGACGTGATTACCCGCGCCCTGCTGGACGAACGTGGCGACAGCAACCTGGTCGACGCCATTACCCGCTCAGCCGGCGTTTCCGCCATGCCGCATCCGGGCAACGGCGGCAGTTCGCTGTCGGCGCGCGGCTTTACCGACACCACTTCGGTCACGCGCCTGTACGACGGCGTGCGCCAGGTTGGCGGCGTAGGGCTGACGTTCCCGTTCGATACCTGGTCGGTCGATCGCATCGAAGTGCTGCGCGGCCCCGCGTCGGTGCTGGTGGGCGACGGTGCGATTGGCGGGGTGGTCAATGTGATTCCCAAAAAGCCCACCCGCAGCGCCATCCGCAATGAGGTGCAGGCCACGTTTGGCACCGACAATACCCAGCGCATCGGCGTAGGCAGCGGCGGTGCCATCGATGAGCAGTGGTCGTACCGGGTTGATGCCAGCGGCAACCGCTCGGACGGCTGGGTCGATATGGGCCAGTCGCGCGACCTCAGTTTTTCCGGCGCATTGCAATGGGACGCTACGCCCGAGCTCAAATTCAAGCTTAGCCACGCCACCGGCCGCCAGCATCCGATGCGCTACTTCGGCACACCGCTGGTCGATGGCCGCCAGTTGCCGGCCCTGCGCGAGAAAAACTACAATGTCGGCGACAGCGTGATCCGCTACGATGACCGCTGGAGCGAGGCGGCAGCCGAGTGGGCGCCGTCTGCCGCCACCACCGTGCGCAGCAAGCTTTACCATATCAGAAGCGAGCGCCATTACCGCAATGCCGAAGGCTATGCCTGGAACGGCGCCACCGGCCTGATCGACCGCTCTGACGACACCGAAATCCTGCACGACCAGCAGCAGACGGGCGCTACCATTGACGTCATGCACCGCAGCAGCCTGCTGGGCCTGCCCAATCAGTTTGCGCTGGGCGTTGACGCCAGCCATAGCCGTTTCCAGCATGCCAATAATACCTACGTGGGCAGCCCGGACCCGGCGTCGGTCGATCCGTATGACCCGATTGCCGGCCATTTCGTCAGCGCGATTCCCACCATTCCACGCTATCGCAATACGGCCAGGCAATACGCCGTATATGGCGAAGAGCGGCTGGAAGTCACGCCGCGCTGGTCGCTGTTGGCCGGCGCGCGCTATGACCATGCGCAAGTCGAGCGCCAGAACCTGGTGAGCGGCCAGCAGGACTTTGGCCGCACCTACACCAATATCGGCTGGCGCCTGGGCACGGTGTTTGACGCCACGCCCGACACGGCGCTGTACGCCCAACTGGCCAGGGCGGCCGATCCGGTGGGCGGCCTGCTGATGCTGTCGGCAGCCAACAGCAAGTTTGACCTGTCGACCGGGCGCCAGCTTGAAGTGGGGCTGAAGCAATCGTTTTGGGAGAAAAAGGGCGAATGGACGCTGGCCGCCTACCGTATCGAAAAAAACAATCTGCTGGCGCGCGACCCGGCCAACCCGCAGCTGCGCGTGCAGGTGGGCCAGCGCTCATCGACCGGACTGGAAGCGACGCTGGGCATGACGCTCGCGCGTGACTGGAAGCTGGACGCCAATGCCACCGTATTGCGCGCAAAATTTGACGACTTTATCGAGTCCGAGCAGGGCGTGGCCGTCTCGCGCGCCGGCAAGGTGCCACCTGATGTGGCGCAAAAGCTGGCCAATATCTGGCTCAGTTATCAGTTTTTTCCCGGCTGGAGCGCCAGCGCCGGCCTGCGCGCCGTCGGCCGCCGCTATGCCGATAACGCCAACCGCATCGCCATGCCTGGCTACGCCACCGCCGACCTGGCACTGCGCTGGCAGGCTGCACCTGACACCACCGTCAGCCTGCGCGCAGCCAATGTGGCTGACCGTGGCTATTTCACGACGGCCTATTACACCACCAGCCAGTGGTTCTACGGTCCGGGCCGCCAGGTCGAGGCCAGCGTGCACTATCGTTTCTGAAGGCATTAGCGATGAAGCGTTTTTGCTACCAGTTGCACCGCTGGACCGGCATTGCCGGCTGCCTGCTGATGGCGCTGTGGTTTATCAGTGGCATGGTGATGCTGTTTGTCGGCTATCCCAAGCTCACGCCGTGGGAAAGGCTCGCAACCAAGCCTGCCTTGCCCTTGTTCGCTTTCGCGGACCCGGCGCAGGTGCTGCGCCAGTCTGCCTCGGCCAGCGAGCTCGTACTGACCTCCAACGGCGGCGCGCCCGTCTACCGCGTGCGTGACGCCAGTGGCCAGGTAACAGCGTTTGATGCGGCCACTGGCCAGCGGCAGGAAGGCGCCGATGCCGCCACGGCGCTGGCGGCCGCACGCGCCTTTTTGCCTGGCGCTGCAGCGCATTACCAGGGCCTGGTGCGCGAAGACCGCTGGACCCATGCGCGCGCGCTGGACCCGCATCGCCCGCTGCATGTGGTGCAGATGGACGACGCGCAGCACACTTTGCTGTATCTGTCCTCGCGCACTGGCGAAGTGCTGATCGACGCGCCGCGCACGCAGCGGCTGTGGAACTTTGTCGGCGCCTGGCTGCACTGGGTCTATCCGCTGCGCGACCGGTCGCACGATCCGGTCTGGAGCTGGACCGTGATCATCGCATCGTTTGCGGCCACGATCACTGCCTTGTCCGGCACGCTGGTCGGCGTCTGGCGCTGGCGTTTCCAGGGCCGCTACAAATCCGGTTCGCGCTCGCCTTACCGCGAGACGCTGATGCGCTGGCACCATCTGGTCGGGCTGGCTTTTGCCGCCATTGTCTGTACGTGGATATTCAGTGGCCTCATGTCGATGAATCCGCTGCGTATCTTTGACGCCAACGGTGCGCGGCCAGATCAGGCAGCCTGGCGCGGCGCCACGCTGGCCCAGGCGCACCTGTCCCTGGCGCCGCAGAAGGCCTTGCAGTTGCTGTCCGGGGCCGGTTTCCAGGCAGTCGAACTGGACTGGCGTGTGCTTGACGGCCGCCCGTATCTGATTGCGCGCGACGCCCGGGCACGCACGCGGCTGGTGGTCGGGGAAGCTGGGGGTCAGGTGCGCGAGCGCTGGGATGAGGCCAGCTTGCTGCAGGCGGCCACGCATTTGATGCCGGGCGTTGCCATGCAGTACCAGTGGCTGCATGCGTGGGACGCCTATTACTATGGTCGCGAAGCCGAAGCCATGATGGGAGCAGCCGAACGGCGTCTGCCGGTGCTGCAGCTGCGCTTTGACGATGCGCACGCCAACTGGGTGTATATCGACCCGGCCACCGGCGAGGTGGTGCTGGCCATGGACAGCACGCAGCGGGTCGGACGCTGGCTGTTCAGCTTTCTGCATAGCTGGGATCTGCCGCCCATGTTGCGCAGCGGGCCGTGGCGCGAGGCGGTACTGGTGTTGCTGAGTTTGGGCGGGCTGGCACTGAGCGCCACCGGCGTGGTGATTGGCTACCGGCGCCTGCGCATGATGGTAGGAAGGCGGGCAGGCAGGCGGGCGGCTGCCAACTAAACCGGGATCAGCGCCGCCAGCCGGTATAATGATTCGTGACAATGTCACTCCCACGCCGCTCGCGCGTCCATTTTCTTACCCTGGACTTCCATGGCCGCTCATTGCCTTGCTCCTCATTCATCTTTTCTTGCAGGCACTGGTGCAATAGGCGAATTGATCCTGTCTACCGACTGGTCTGCCACCGAACTGGGCGCCATCGAACAATGGACGCCCGGCATGCGCAGCCTGATCGGCGCCATCGTGCATTCGCCACTGGCCATGACTATCTTGTGGGGGCCGGAAGGCACGCTGCTCTACAACCAGGGTTACGCTGACATCGTCGGCCTGCGCCATCCGGCCATTATGGGGTTGACCAGCTCGGCCGCCTTTCCCGAGCTGGCCGACTTCAACCGTGGCGTGCGCGCTACCGTACTGGGCGGCGAGCCGGTCAGCTTCAAGGACCAGGAACTGAGCTGGATGCGTGACGGCAAGCTCGAACGCCACTGGCTCAATCTCGATTACTCGCCGATCCATGATGACTGCGGCCAGGCAGTCGGCATGCTGGCCGTGGTGGTCGATACCACTGAAAAAGTCAGGGCCGAGCGGCAGCTGCAGGGCGAACATGCGCGCCTGGCGCAGATGTTCGAGCAGGCACCCGGCTTTATGGTCATGCTCAATGGCCCGCAGCATGTGTTTTCACTAGCCAACCGCGCCTATCTGGAACTGATCGGCGAGCGCGAACTGATCGGGCGCAGTGTGGCCGAGGCCTTGCCGGAAGCGGCCGATCAGGGCTTTGTCGGCCTGCTCGATGCGCTGTACGCTACCGGCGAGCCGCATACGGGCACCTCGGTGCCGTTCCTGATCGCCGCTACTGCCACCGCGCCCGAGCGCCTCAGCTATGTCGACTTTGTCTACCAGCCGATGCGCGACGACGACGGCGCGATTGTCGGCATTTTCGTGCAGGGCTCCGATGTGACGGCGCGCGTGCAGGCGGAAAAACTGTGGCGCGAGGGCGAGTCGCGCTTTCGCGTATGGGCGCAGGCCATGCCCAACCAGGTCTGGTCGGCCGATGCGCAAGGCCAGCTCGACTGGTTCAACCAGCAGGTTTATAACTACAGCGGCGCGCAGCCCGGCAGCCTCAATGGCGACGGCTGGGCTGCGGTGGTGCATCCGGACGATATCGTGGAGGCTGGCACGCGCTGGCGTACCTCGGTTGACAGCGGTCAGGTTTTTGAAGCGCAATACCGCATCCGCCGCCGCGACGGCCAGTACCGCTGGCATCTGATACGGGCCTTGCCGATCCGCAGCGACGACGGCGCCATCAGCAGCTGGATCGGTACCAGCACCGATATCGAAGACCAGAAACTGACCAGCCTCAAGCTCGCCCACCTGAACGCCACGCTGGCCGAGCAGGTCAGCGCACGCACGCGCGAGCGTGACCGCATGTGGCGCCTGTCCCGGGAAATCATGCTGGTCTGCGATTTTGAGGGGCGCATCGTATCGATCAATCCGGCCTTTCGGGCCTTGCTGGGATGGGAGAAGGAAGAGGTTGTTGGCAAGTCGATCTTTGATTTCATCCATGCCGACGACCGCGCCGCAGCAGCGAACCGGCTGACCAGGCTGGCCGATGGCAATAGCACGGTGGAGCTGGAAAACCGCTATCTGTGCAAGGATGGCGGTTATCGGGTACTGTCCTGGAGCGCCGTGCCTGACGCCGGCTATGTGCACGGCGTGGCGCGTGATGTGACCGCCGAGCGGGCCAGCGAACTGGCCAGGCAGCAGGCGGAGAAAGCGCTGCAACAGTCGCAGAAAATGGACGCCATCGGCAAGCTGACCGGCGGCGTGGCGCATGACTTCAACAATCTGCTGCAAGTTATTTCCGGCAATCTGCAGCTGCTGGCCACGGTGCCGACTGCCCATCCGCGCGCCGCGCAGTGGGTGGAAAACGCCATGGGCGGCGTGCAACGCGGGGCGCGTCTGGCCAGTTCCCTGCTGGCCTTCGGCCGGCGCCAGGCGCTCGAGCCGCGCGTGCTCAAGATTGGCCGCATCGTGGCCGGCATGGAAGACATGCTGCGCCATACGCTGGGCGAACCGATTGATATTGAAACCATCGTGGCCGGCGGCTTGTGGAATACGCTGGTCGATCCGACCCAGGTGGAAACGGCCTTGCTCAACCTGGCCATCAACGCGCGCGACGCGATGGATGGGCCAGGCCGGCTGACCATCGAGGTCGGCAATGCCTGGCTCGACGAGACCTACTGCCGCAGCCATACGGAAGTGGCGCCAGGCCAGTACGTGATGCTGGCCGTCAGCGATACCGGCTCGGGCATGCCGCCCGAAGTGCTGGCGCAGGCTTTCGACCCCTTCTTTTCCACCAAGCCGGAAGGCAAGGGCACCGGCCTGGGGCTGTCGATGGTATATGGCTTTGTCAAGCAGTCGGGCGGCCATATCAAGATCTACAGCGAAGTGGGGCAGGGCACCACGGTGCGGGTATATCTGCCGCGCAACCTCGGCGAGGAGGCGCGCCAGGAAACCCAGGTGCTGGCCGAGGCCAGCGGCGGCGAGGAAACCATCCTGGTGGCCGAAGACGATGAAGCTGTGCGCCATATCGTGGTGGAAATGTTGACCGGCTTGGGCTACCGCGTGCTCAAGGCCAACGATGCGGCGGCCGCGCTGGCTATCCTGGAAAGCGGCATGGCGGTCGACCTGCTGTTTACCGACGTGGTGATGCCCGGCCCGCTGCGCAGCAGCGAACTGGCGCGCAAGGCGCGCGAACTGCTGCCGCAGCTGGCCGTGCTGTTTACCTCAGGCTATACCGAAAACTCGATTGTCCATGGCGGCCGGCTCGATCCGGGCGTCGAACTGCTCGGCAAACCGTATTCGCGCGACAGCCTGGCACGCAAGCTGCGCCAGGTGCTGGCCAGCCAGCGCAAGGCAGCGCCTGTTGCGGAAGTACCGGCCCTGCCAGCTTCGGCATCCGAGACGGTAGCGCCAAGAAAGAAAATCCTGCTGGTCGAGGACGAAGAAGCGGTGCGCCAGATTACCGTCGACATGCTGGGCCTGCTGGGTCACGAAGTGCATGCCATGGCCGACGGCCAGTCCGCCCTGCGGGCGCTGGAGAGCGCAGCTTACGATATCCTGATCGCCGACCTGGGCCTGCCCGACATGTCGGGCAAGGTGGTCGCCGAAGCGGCGCGCCGCCGCTATCCGGCCATGCATATTGTTATTGCCAGCGGCCAGGCCAGCCAGGCTGGTACCGTGGCCGATGCCGGATTGCAAAAGCCGTTTAATTTTGATGCGTTGCAAGTGGCGCTGGTTGCGACGGGCGGCCGGTAGATATTTTCCTTACACTGGCATTTGTATCACCACCTTGCCCTTGGCGCGCCCCTGTTCCAGGTAAGCCAATGCCTGCCTGGTATCGTCAAAGGCAAACACCCTCTCAACCACCGGGCGGATGGTGGACGATTCGACCAGCCTGGCGATCTGCGCAAGCTGTTCGCCGTCAGGGCGCACGAACAGGAAAGAATAACTGGCATGGCGTTTTTTTGCCAGGCCGATCATCTTGCGGCTCATCAGGCCAAACACCAGCCTGAAGAAAAACGGCATGCCGCGCGAACGTGCAAAGGCGGCGTCGGGCGGGCCGACCAGCGACACCACGCTGCTGCCCGGCTTGAGAATGGTGACGGCTTTTTCCAGACTGTCGCCGCGCACCGTGCCCAGTACCGCATCGTAGCCCTGCAACACCTGCTCAAACGCCTGGGTCCGATAATCAACCACCTCATCGGCGCCCAGGCTGCGCACCAGTTCGGTATTGGCGCCGCTGGTGGTGGTGCCGACGATGGCGCCCAAGTGCTTGGCCAGCTGGATGGCAAAGGTGCCGATGCCGCCCGAACCGGCCGGTATCAACACTTTTTGCCCGGGCTTCACCTGCGCGCGCTCGACCAGCGCCTGCCAGGAAGTCAGCGCCACCATCGGCAGCGACGCGGCCTGCACAAAGTCCAGATTGGCCGGCTTGTGCGCCGCCACGTGTTCAGGCACGGCGGCAAATTCGGCCAGCGAACCCCTGCCAAGGTCAAACAGGCTGGCAAATACCGCGTCGCCGATCTTGAAGCGCGTCACCTGGCTGCCCACTTCCACCACCACCCCGACCAGATCGCTGCCCAGCGTGGCCGGCAGGTCGAATTTCAGCATCGGCTTGAAGGTGCCCTTGGGGATCATGGTGTCGATCGGATTGAGCCCGGCCGCATGAACGCGCACCAGCATTTCGTCCGGCCGTAGTTGCGGGCGTGTGATCTCGGCAAAGGCGATCGGATCGACGCCGCCGTAGCGTTGGAGGATCAGCGCTTTCATTTTGCTGCCAGGCGCGGCGCCACCTGGCCGGTCTGCGCCGACTTGAACAAGGCAATCCGGTCGGCTTCAACACGTTCGATCAGCGCCGTATCGGCCACGGAAGGCCAGGTTACCGATTCGCCCAGGTCCAGTCCGCGCAGGGCGGCGTCAACCAGATGATCGGTCGTCATGACGGACTCGGGCGCCATGGCCGACAGCGGCACGCCCGAGTTGTCCCATACCTCAGTGGCGGTGGCGGCCGGCAATACCACCTGTACTTTGACCGCCGAGCCTGCCAGTTCCTGCTGCAGCGTGCGGCTCAACGCCAGCACATAGGCCTTGGTGGCGCTGTAGACGCTGCCCATCGGCATGGTGCTGAGCGCCATCACCGACGCGATATTGATAATGGTGCCCTCGTTGCGCTGCTTCATGCCCGGCAACACGGCGTGCGTCAGGCGGGTCAGGGCGGTGACGTTCAGCGCGATCTGCGCCATCGAGTCGGCCAGGCCGGCGGGGTTGATCGGCGCCAGGCGGGCAATGCCGGCGTTATTGACCAGGATGGCCACTGGCCGGTTCATCAGCAGCTGTTCGACACTGGCCTGGCCCGCATCGCTGGCCAGATCGGCCACCAGCGTTTCAACCTGCACGCCATGCCTGGCCCTGATTTGCGCAGCGATGGCGTCCAGGCGATCGGCCCGGCGCGCCACCAGCACCAGATCGTGGCCACGCGCAGCGAGCCGGTCGGCATAGACAGCGCCGATACCCGAAGAAGCGCCAGTAATAAGTGCGGTTTTGTTTGAAATAGTTGACATCATGAACCTTTCATATGACCAGCTGACAGCTGACCGGGTTTGAATATGACGATCATCATATTCTGGTTTAAAAAAAATGGCAGGCGTCAGCCAGCCGTTTCAGCAAATTGTTTCATGGTGGCCGCGCACAAGGCTGCCGACAATTCTGGATCAGCAACGGCGCGCGCCAGTACGGTGGTGCCGATCAGCGAACACAGCAACGCCATGGCCTGCTGGTTTGCCTCAGGCGGGCTGCGATCAGGCATCTGGTACGCAAAGGCCTCGATCATCTTTTTGATATAGCTGTCGGCAACCTGGCGTACCGGCTCAGCCTGGCGCGGTACTTCCGAGGCCAGTGCCGCCAGTGGGCAGCCGGTTTCAATGTCGGCAATATGTTCGGGCGCCAGATAGGCCGCCATCATCGCCTGCAGCACTTTGCCTGGCGGCGCGCTGGCCACCACTGACGAGACCAGCGCGGCCGAATCGGCGCAGGCGCGGCTGGCAGCTTCGGCCAACAGGGCGTCGCGCGACTCGAAGTGCGCATAGAAACCGCCATGCGTTAGACCGGCTTCCTTCATGATATCGGCCACGCCGGTGCCGCTGTAGCCGCTGCGGCGAATAGCGCGCGAGGCCACGTCGACGATGCGGTCGTGGGTTTGTTCCTTGCGGTTCGGCGTTGTAGAATTTTTCTGCATGATGGTCATCATATAGGATTTTCAATTTGCCTGCACGCGGCTGCGTTACAGTTGTTCCTGCCTGAAGCGCAGCTCGAGGAAATCGACCAGCCTGGCCAGCGCCAGGGGCATGTTTCTGCGGGTGGCATAGATGGCGTAGATGGTCATCGACATCGCTTCGTAACCAGGCAGCAGCGCCACCAGTTCGCCCTTGGCAATCAGTGGCAGCGCCATGTACGCGGGCAGCATGGACAGCCCGGCGCCGTAGATGGCGGCCTGTTTGATTGCGGCGGCATCATTGGCGCTGATATTGCCGCTGACGGTGACCTCGTGCTGCTCGCCGTCTTTTGAAAAGGTCCAGGTATTCTTGCCGTAGGTCGCGTGCGTCAGGCAGTTATGGTCGCGCAATTGCGCCGGATGCTGCGGCGCGCCGTGCTGCCCGATATACACAGGCGCTGCACACAGCAGTACATGGCAGGTTGCCAGCTTGCGTGCCACCATGTTGGCGCCGGGCGAGTTGGTAATGCGTACGGCAAGATCGATGCGCTGCTCGACCAAGTCCACCAACTGGTCGGACAGCAGAATGTCGATCGACACCGCTGGATATTGTGCGGCAAACTGCGCCAGCAGCCGCGCCAGCACTGAGCGCCCGAGCGTGGTACTGGCCGTAATGCGCAATCGGCCGCGTGGCGTATCGCCAGCTTCGCCGACCGCCTGGCGCATCTGTTGTGACAGTTCCAGCAATTCACGGCTGCGCGCATAAACGTCGGTTCCGGCTGCAGTCAGGCTGAGCTTGCGTGTCGTGCGATGCAGCAGGCGCGCGCCCGACCAGTCTTCCAGTTCGACCAGATAGCGCGACACCACCGGGCGCGACATGCCCAGCTTTTCTGCTGCAGCAGACTGGCTGCCGCTGTCGACGGTCGCCACAAATACCTGCATTGCCATCAACTTATCCATCGTGCACCTTGATTAGACCGATTTCAGAAACAAATTAATTTATTTTATAGCCTTTCTTGCTAATAAGAAAGCAACTATACTGCTGTGCAACTTTAATGTGCACGTCGGCTGTTGTCCGCCGTGCGCGCGACAAGCAGGTCGTCTTTGCCAGCGTATTGGTGCAAGGCGTGGTTGGATTTTTTCAGGTGCCCAAACAACGCGCCAGACCATGAAAAGATCCAGATAACCACGGCTTGCCGGCTCCAGCCGCTCGTTTGATCCCGATATTGTTCCATCTCACCCCGCGGCCAGTACTCACGGTCGTGTTTTGTTGCGCCCATCTCATTGCAATTCAAATAATTCAGAAAGTCGATTGATGAACAAACTTTCGTTCCGGCAAAAATTATGGCTGCCACTGGTCTGCAGCTTGATCTGTATCTTTGGTGTTTTTGTCTATAACGCTCTCGATACGCGCGAATTGCGCCTCGACGAGCGGCGCAAGGACCTGAGCAATATCAATGCGGTAGCGTCCAGCCTGGTCAAGCATTTTGACGACATGGCCACCGCCGGCAAGCTGAGCAAAGAGGCAGCGCAGCAGCAGGCGATTGAAGCGGTGCGGGCGCTGCGCTTTCCTGGCGGCGGCTACACGGCCATTACCAGCAAGGATCGCATCTCGCTGATGAATCCGTTTGCGCCACAGAACAATGGCAAGGACATGAGCGGCTTTCAGGATTCCAACGGCTATTATCTGTACCGTCATATTGCCGAAGCGGGCGCCAGTGCTGCCGGCAACGGCTATGTGTACTACGTCTGGGCGCGCCCGGGCGGCAAGGTGCCGCTGCCAAAAGTGTCGCACGTGTTGCGCTACGCGCCGTGGCAATGGGATTTGATTACCGGCGTCTATATGGACGATATCGACGAGGCCTTCAAGGCAGAACTGGTTGAATCGGCCCTGGTACTGCTGCTGGTGACAGCGCTGCTGTCGGCCATCGTGGTGCTGACCAACCGCAGCCTGCGCGCCACCATCGGCGGCGATCCACTGGAAGTGCGCGGCGCGGCCGCCCGTATTGCCGTCGGCGACCTGTCGGTCAGCCTGCAGACGCAACAAAACGACGACAGCAGCATTCTGTTCGGCATGCAGTCGATGCAGCAGCAGCTGGCACAGACCATCGGCGAAATCCGCGGCAGCGCCAGCATGATTGCGCAGGCCTCGGTCGAAATCGCCACCGGCAATCTCGACCTGTCGGCCCGCACCGAGTCGCAGGCCAGCTCGCTCGAAGAAACCGCCGCCTCGATGGAAGAGCTGACGTCGACCGTCAACCAGAACGCCGTCAATGCCCAGCAGGCCAATGCGCTGGTGCAGGCGGCTGCCAGCACGGCGGAAAAGGGCGGCCAGGTGGTCACGCGCGTGGTCGAGACCATGGACGCCATCAATGCCTCGGCCGAGCGCATTGTCGATATTATTGCGGTGATCGACGCGATTGCCTTCCAGACCAATATCCTGGCGCTCAACGCTGCAGTCGAGGCCGCACGCGCTGGAGAACAGGGCCGCGGCTTTGCCGTGGTAGCATCGGAGGTGCGCAGCCTGGCCCACCGCAGCGCCGAGTCGGCCAAGGAAATCAAGGCGCTGATCGGCAACTCGGTCGACAGCATCCGCAGCGGCAGCGCCCTGGTGGCCGAGGCCGGCAGCACCATGGAGCAGGTGGTAACCAGCGTGTCGCGTGTGACCGACATCATGGCGGCCATTACGGCCGCTTCCAGTGAGCAGAGCACCGGCATTTCCCATGTTAACCAGGCGATCAATGAAATGGATGCAGTGACCCAGCAAAATGCCGCCCTGGTCGAACAGGCGGCCGCCGCCGCCGGCAGCATGCAGGAGCAGGCCGCCTTGCTCGAGCAACTGGTGCTGCGCTTCCGTCTTGACGCGGGCGAACCGGCGCTGGCCAGGCCAGTTCCGGTGGCCGTCGGCAGGGCGTGCGCCAACGCCAGCGCCAGGCTGCTCAAATAATGGTCGCCCGGCGCAGCTTGCTGCAGGCAGCAGCTTTGACCATGCTGCCTGTGGCCAGCCACAGCGCCGACCGGCAGCTGCTGCGCTTTGTGTTTTCGCGCCCTCAGGCCAATCCGCGCAGCCAGTGGCTGATCCGGCTCTATACCGACGCCTGTGCCATGCTGGGCCTGCAGTTCGAATTTGTCGAGGTGCCGGCGAAGCGCGCCACGGCGATGGTCGAGAGCGGCGAAGTCGATGGGGAATTGGGACGCACGCTGGCCTACCAGCAGCTTCATCCGCAACTGCGGCGCGTGGAAGAAGCCAACAATGCCGTCAATTTCTGCGTGTATGGCCTGGCCACGGCGGCGCCGTTTGTCGACATGGCGCAGGTACAGCGCCAGGGGCTGCGCTGCGAAACGCGGCGCGGCATCCAGGAAATGGAAGCCTTTCTGGAGCAGCAGCTGGGACGCGCGCACAGCTCGGAGATCGGCGAAGTGTGGCAGGGTATCCGCAAGCTGCAACTGCGCCGCACCGACCTGTATTTCGATGTGCAGGAGGCGGTCGACGATTATCTGCGCTTTGCCGGCTGCGGCCAGCGCCCGCTGGCGCAACCGCAGATCAGGCAACTGGCCACCATCGCCACCACCAGCGGCCACTGCTACCTGAACCAGCGTCACGCCAGCCTGGCGCCAAGGCTGGCCGGTGCGCTGGCCCAGCTCAAGCTCGACGGTACCTCGGCCCGCTACCTGGGCGAGGAATTGAACCGCTACGCGCAGCAGTGCGATCAGCGTGGGTCGGCGTATGTCGGGTAGGTCGGATTAGGCCGCAGGCCGTAATCCGACAACACCGCTGACGCCAACAATGTTGTCGGATTACGGCCCGGAGGGCCTAATCCGACCTACGCTCCCGCTCAATCGCTCCCCGTTCCGTCGGCAAATACACCGTAAACGTGGCCCCCAGCCCCTTGCCCGGGCTGCTGGCAGTAATACTGCCGCCGTGCAGCTCGACAATGCGCCGGGCGATATACAGGCCCAGCCCCAGGCCGCTGGCGTTTGCTTCGCTTTGCAGCGTAAAGGCGCCAAACACATGCGCCAGGTCGTCTGGCGCAATGCCCTGGCCGCTGTCGCTGACGCGGATGCACACGCCATCGGCCTCCTGGCTGATGGTCACGCCGACAGCGCCGCCTTCGGGCGTGAACTTGACCGCGTTCAGGATCAGGTTCCACAACACCTGCTGCAGCCGGCGCGGGTCGGCGTACACTTCGATATGGTCGCCATGGTTGTCGGGCGCCACGGAAAAAGCAATGCGCTTGGCGCTGACGCTGCCTTCGACGGTAGATACCGCTTCGCGCACGACGCGCCCCAGCGGCGTGGCCACGCGCTCGACCGACATGGTGCCGGTCAGCGTGCGCGCCGCGTCGATCAGGTCTTCCACCATGGCCGCTTCCTGGCGCACGTGCACGCGCATCGACAGCAGTGCCGTCTTTAACGCCGGCGGCATGTCCTGCATGGTGCGCAGCAGGATTTCCACCCGCATCGACAGCGCCGACAGCGGCGTGCGCATCTCGTGCGAAACGGTGGCCAGGAACAGTTCGCGCGTGCGGCTGACGCGCTTGAGTTCATCGATGGTGTCGCGCTGGCGGTCGATCGACCCTGCCAGCGTGCGCAGCAGTTCGCGGTAGGTGTCAAGGCGTGCCGACGTCAACGGCGCGTCGAGCCGCACTTCGTTCCACAGCGCCTGGCCGGCGACGCCGATCTCGGCGCCCAGGCGCTGGCAGGCCATCGGCGAGCTGAAGTCGGCAAAGCACCAGCCGAACACCAGCGCGCCATAACGCTGGCCGCCGCGCGTCAGGGGCAGCGCAGCTACCTGCAGATCATGGTACCGCTCCGTCACATCGTCGTGTCCGGCCGCCACCAGCGCCACCACGCGCTGTTCGAACGCCGTGCCGGGACCATCGTCACGCCACAGGCTCGATTGCGCCAGGAAACGCGCAGTGCGGGTGGCCAGCAGCGGGCCGATTTTGCGCTGGCCGGCGCGCTGGCCGTCAATCTCGTAAGCTGATACCACCAGTGCGCAGGCCTGGCTGAACTGCTGCAGGGGCGTGCGCCATTCTTCCCAGTCGAGCGGGTCGGCATGGGCAGGGGCGACGCGGATCACGGCGTGGTGTCGACCGGCGAGGCGACCGACTCGGGCAGCTCGTCGCCTTGCGCCACGGCCGTCTCGATGGCCGGACTCTGGCGCGTGGGCGAGCGCGACAGCAGGCTCGAATAGGCCGAGAACGGCAGTTGCGGCACCGCGTTGGCCTGGGCGGCGGCCGTGCGGTCTTCGTCGAGCAGCCGCAGGCCGCCTTCGGCAATTACATATTCGCGCGTGACCTGCAGATTGCGGCTGCCGCGCACCTTGGGAATGGCGATCGCGCGGCGCAGCACGGTCGAGATTTCCACGTAATTGAGCAGGATGATATTGTCGACCAGGTGCGAGCCTTTGAGGTCTTCGCTGATCTGCGACAGGCCCAGCAGCTCGGGGCTTTCGTAATTGAACAGCACTGTTGCCAGGCGGTTCTTGAAATGCGTGGCCAGCGCATACAGGTAGTCGGCCACTTCGATGCGACTGGCCATTTCATAGACGGCAATCGAATCGAACACGATGCAGTCGATGCCTTCGCGCTCGGCCAGCTTGATGACGCGGTCGAAATGCACGTCGAGTTCCAGTTCCAGTGGCGACTCGTACAGCAGGAACAGCTCGCCACGCTGCTGCATGCCGGCCAGGTCAAAGCCCAGCGAAGCGGCATTGCGTGTGAGCTGGCGCGGATGCTCGTCGAGCGTGACTAACAGCGTCTTGTGGCCGGCCTTGACGGCCGCCGTCAAAAACTGCACCGACAGCACCGTCTTGCCGGTGCCCGAGATGCCGCTGACCATGGTGACCGAGCCTTCATACAGGCCGCCGTCCATCAGCTTGTCGATTTCCGGCGCGCCGACCGAGATGCGCCGGTCGGAAGTGGGCTGGTCATTGAGCTGCAGGGGACGCGACTGGGCGCGGCGGAACACATGGATGCCCTGGTGCGCCTCGATGCGCATGGTGTGGCTGCCGCCGATAAAATCCTGGCCGCGCGACTTGGCCACCGTCAGGCGGCGTTCGACGCGGCGCTGGTGCTCGGCGCGGCTCAATTCGATGATCGTGTCGAACACGAAGCGTTCGTGCGCCGGCGCGGCGATCGAGGCGTCTCGCTCGGCCGTCATCATGGTGGTCACGCCCAGCCGGTTCAGTCCTTCGATCAGCACATAGATATCGTCGCGGAAGGCCAGGTCATGCGCCTCGGCATACAGGCGCATGGGCGTCAAGCCGTCGATCAGCAGGCGCTTGGCGTTCATGGCGCGCAACGCACCGGCAAACGCGCCGTCGGCATTGCGGAACTCCGACAGCAACACGGCCGGGCTGGTCTGGATAATCCGGATCATGCCCCGGTCGATCTGCGCCTGCAGATCCCAGTCGAAGCCAGCCGCATCGCGCAGCAGCTTGGCTTCGTCGAGCTCGAACGAAACGATCACGCCCGGCTCGTCATACAGCGCGGCGCCGGCATGGATAAAACCCAGCCCCAGCGTGGTCTTGCCCGCACCGGGCGCGCCTTCCACGATGATGTTGTTATGGCGCGGAATGCCGCCGAAAAGAATCTCATCGAGTCCGGTAATGCCGGTTTTGACCAGTGCTTCCACGTTGTTCCTGTACCAGTAAGAGTAAAAATATAATAGTGACTCACAGTGTAGCAGTTTGATGGCGGAAAACAGGGTGCGTTCGTCTCGTGCGTGCCCGGAGCCACCGGTGGCGTTCCAGTCTTACGCCCACTGCCATCCGGGCGCTTGCATACAATATACAGGCGCGGAAAGGCCGCAGCACCTTGCCGTCGGCCAAGGCCGGATAAGCCCCGGCGATTTCATTGCCCATGCCAGCGATCGCACTGGACACACCGCACAGGTTCTGGTGCAATGGCGCTTCTCACAGCTTGAAAGTCAAACCAACATGGCCATCCGCGTACACCATCTGAACCAGAGCCGCTCGCAGCGTATCGTCTGGCTGCTTGAAGAACTGGGCCTGGAATACGAACTGGTCCGCTACCAGCGCGACGCCGTCACGCATTTCGCGCCGCCCGAGCTGAAAAAGATCCATCCGCTGGGCAAGTCGCCGCTGCTGGAAGACAATGGCGTGCTGATCGAGGAATCGGGCGCCATCGCCCAATACCTGTGCGACACCTACGGCAATGGCCGCCTGCTGCCCGCCGCCGGCACGCCAGACGCACTGCGCCATCTGCAACTGATGCACTTTGCCGAAGGATCAGCCATGATTCCCTTGCTGCTCCGCATCTACGTGGCGCGCTTGAAAGAGGGCGGTGCACCGCTGCATGGCCGCATCGACAGCGAAGTCGTCAGCCATTTTGACTACCTGGAAAGCATCTTGCAGCCATCGGGTTACTTCATTGGCGACACGCTAACCGCCGCCGATATCATGCTGAGCTTTCCGGTCAGCCTGGCGGTTCAGCAACAGGAGGGCGGGCGCTGGCCGAAATTGAAAGCGTTTATGGACATGGTCAAGGCGCGCCCGGCGTGGCAGCGGGCGATGGAATTGACGCAAGGGTGACGCGCAGCTTGTCAGGCCGCCCTATGCACTATTTTTCACGCACGCAGACAATTTCTGTTTGAACGATACGCTCACCTTCTGAAAAAACATGTCAACAGGATAATTCACCTGAATATCCCTGAGCAGATAGCGATGACTTTCGTCAGTTCGTCCCCGCCGTCGAGCACATAGCGCGTCTGAATAACTGCAGCGACCAAGCCACCTGATAGTGTTTTATGCAAGATAGATCAACTTCCATTAAATTCACCTGAAAAGCCACAACTTCGCAGCGAAAAGCGGCGGCTGTTTCGCTTTCATCGACTTTTGAATAGGCAGTAGCTATGATCGAATTTCAAATAAGAAATTAATCAGGGGGCGACATGCAGTGGTTTTATGATTTAAAGATCGGTAAAAAGCTGCTTGTCTCTTTTGCCATTCTTACCATTTTTACCTGTGCACTGGGACTGTTCTCGATTGCCCAGATGACCAAGGTCAGTCAGGCCTCGACCGACATCGCCACCAACTGGCTGCCGGCCGTGCGCTACCTGGGCCAGATGCAAAATTCGCTTTCACGCTACCGCATATCCGAGTCGACCCACATCCTGGTAACGACCGAAGAAGACATGGCTGCGACCGACAAATCGATGGCCACGCGCCTGGAAACGCTCGCCAGGCAGCAGGCCTCGTATGCTGCGCTGGTGTCCGAGCCCGAGGAAAAACGCATCTATAGCGGACTGCAAAAGTCGCTGACCGACTACATGGTGGAAAGCAAAAAGCTGACGGCCCTGTCGCGTGCCGGCAGCAAGGAGGAAGCGCGCACGCTGTTCCGGGGTGCATCCAACAAGCTGTTTCGCCAGGTAAACGAGCAGCTCGAAGCCCTGGTCAAGATCAACGACGACGGCAGCCTGGAATCGGACCAGCAAGCGGCCGCAACCTTTGTCCTGTCGCGCAACCTGATCCTGGGCGTGCTGGTGGTGCTGATCGTGGTCGGCATGGGACTGGCGGTGTGGGTAGCGCGCATCGTCTCGCGGCCGTTGCAAGATGCTGTCGACGTGGCCCAGCGCGTGGCCAACGGCGACCTCACCGCCAGCATCGTGCCCGGCGGCGCCGACGAAACCGGCCAGTTGATGGCAGCCCTGGGACTGATGAACGCCAGCCTGCTACGCGTGGTGGGCGAAGTGCGTAGCGGCACTGACACCATCGCCACTGCCTCGGCAGAAATTGCCAGCGGCAATCTCGACCTGTCGAGCCGCACCGAGGAACAGGCCAGCTCGCTTGAAGAAACTGCCTCGGCCATGGAAGAACTGACGTCCACCGTCAAGCAGAACGCCGACAACTCGCGCCACGCCAAGCAACTGGCGCAATCGGCTTCCGACATCGCCGGCGATTGCGGCAAGGTGGTCGGCGAGGTCATCACCACCATGGAATCGATCAGCTCATCGTCGCGCAAGATCGTCGACATTATCAGCGTGATCGACGGCATCGCTTTTCAGACCAATATCCTGGCACTGAACGCGGCCGTGGAAGCGGCGCGCGCAGGCGAGCAGGGCAGGGGCTTTGCCGTCGTCGCCACCGAAGTGCGCAACCTGGCGCACCGCAGCGCTGCTGCCGCCAAGGAAATCAAGGTGCTGATCGACGACTCGGTAGTGCAAGTCGGTTCCGGCACTTCGCAGGTACAGCAGGCCGGCAAGTCGATGAACGACATGCTCGAAAGCGTGCGCCGGGTAAGCGAAGTGGTCAGCGAAATCACGGCCGCCAGCCAGGAACAGAGCGTAGGCATCGAGGAAGTGAACCGTGCCGTGATCCAGATGGACCAGGTCACCCAGCAAAACGCTGCGCTGGTCGAAGAAGCGGCCGCAGCGGCGGCGGCCATGCAGGAGCAATCGGCCAATCTGGCGACGGTGGTCAGTGTATTCAGGCTGGCGTAGCTGACTTCAGGCCAGTATCGATGGCGGGCGCCGGTGACGTTGATGCAATTGGCAGCATGTCCACAAAACCCGCCAACTCGGCGCACACGCCAGCAGAGAATCGCCGACCTTTCTTACTATATAGCAGAATTTTTTTTGAGAACTGTTGCTGAATCGCGATAGAAGTCGCTAGGCGTGGTGCCGAAATGCTTCCTGAACATGGCAGTAAAGGCGCTCTGGCTGGTGTAGCCGTTGTCCAGCGCCACATCGATCACTTTGGCGCCGTGAGCCAGCTGTTCCAATGCGCGCAGCAGCCGCGCCTGCTGCCGCCACTGGCCGAAGCGCATGCCGGTCTGCTTGTGGAACAGGCGGTGCAGGCTGCGCTCGGTAATGCTCAGCTGGGCCGCCCAGTGCGCCACCGTCAGCTGCTCTCCCGGTTCCTCCATCAGGCGTTCGCAAATGCCCTGCAGCCGTGCATCTTGTGGCAGGGGCAGATGCAGCGGCAGCACCGGCAAACTGTCGAGTTCATGCAACAAAAGCTGCAGCAAATGCCAGTCGCGCCCGCCATCGGCAAAGTCGGGCGCGATATCGACGGCTGCCACGATCAGCTGGCGCAGCAGCGGGCTGATCCCGAGCACGCAGCTGTGGCGCGGCAGAATTGGCGAATTGGCGCAGTTGATGAACACCGTACCCATCCTGACTGCGCCACTCATTCGTATCTGGTGTTCGACGCCGGGCCGCAGCCATACGCCGCGCGTGGGCGGCACCACCCAGCGCCCGGCTGGCGTGGCGATGGTCATCACGCCTTGTATGGCGTAGATCAGTTGCGCGTGCGCGTGGCGGTGCACGGAAATCACATGGCCGTGTTCATAATCAATGGACATTGCCATTGCGCGCGCGTTCACGGGCAGAAGTTTCTGAAAGTCTGCTTGCATAGATAAAAAAGACAGTTTTACGACAGGTCCCGGCATCTTAGCGCGAGAATGCGAAGCGTGCCTGCGGCATCATGATTCTCTTTTAGTTATCTGGAGCACTGCATGCCTGCGCACCAACCTGTCCACCCGTCTTCCTACCTTTACCCGCTGGCCGCCATGTTGCTGTGGGCCGGCAATGTCGTGGTATCGAAGCTGGCATCCGCCAGCATCGCCCCCACCGCCATCACCTTTTATCGTCTGGTGCTGGTACTGCTGATGATGACGCCGTTCGTGGCCCGCCCGCTGTGGCGCAACCGCGTAGCGATACGCCGCCACTGGTGGCAGCTGATGTTGTGCGGCGTGATGGCGATGGCGCTGTTCCAGAGTCTCTCGTACCGTGCTGCCGAGAGCACCACCGCCACCAATATGGCGATTGTTACGGCGCTGGCGCCATTGATGACGGCAATCCTCAGCGTGGTGCTGCTGGGCGAACAATTGACGCTCGGCATGACGCTTGGCGGCCTGCTGTCGTTCGGCGGTTTGCTGTATCTGGTCGGGCGCGGCGACATGCTGGTACTGCTGCATGAAGGCATGCACGCAGGCGACGCGCTGATGCTGCTTGCCTGCCTGATCTTTGCCTTGTACGGCGTGCTGCTGCGCCGCTGGCGCCTGGCAGTACCCGCCTGGCAATCGATCTACTGCCAGGCTTGGGCAGCGCTGTTGTGCATGCTGCCGTTCTTCCTGCGCCTTCCTGCAGGCAGCGCACCATTGAACGACGCCACCTTGCCATTGATTGCCTATGCCGGTATCGGCTCGTCCATCGTGCTGTCGTATTTATGGATCGAAGGCGTGAAATTGCTGGGGCCGAACCGCTGCAGTATTTTCGTCAATTTACTGCCGGTTCTGACGGCTTTACTGGCGATTGTGTGGCTGCATGACACATTGCATGCCTTTCATTTGATCGGCGGCGGCGTGTCGCTGCTGGGCGTGCTGCTGGCACAGATGATGACGCGCCCGTTGTTACAGCGCGGTATGGGCGCCGCACGGACATAAATACCTGCCGCTTTTGCTTGCCCAACGAGGCAAGCGCTGCTTCAGCACTCTGCTGACGGCGCTTCCAGGAAACCCGCCAGTTGGACACGCATGCCGGAGATCATGGTCTGCAGCATTTCCCCGCGCCGGCGCACATCAGCGCGTTTCCTTGACGGCACAGCGGCCAGGTCAGGTAGACGGTAGGGCGCGCAAGGCAAGTGATAATTGCCATCGCGCATACGAAAGGCATGCATTTCCTGCCATGCCTGGTCGTAATCGGCTGCGATATGGCGCCGGCGCCGTGCATTCAAGGCGATGCGATTGTCATTGCTGATAAAAAACAGATTGGTACAGGCAAAAAAATCGCCGAAATCGCGCAGGACCGTGACCAACAGGTTTTTCGGGCGGCAACCGTGCAGTGCCCGCGTCGCATCCTTGACGGCTTGCGCGCCGGCCTCGGAACGCAGGCCTTGCAGCGCGCCCAGCTGCAGCGACACGCCATCGGCGCGCGGTACAAACAAAAAGCTGGCAAGGTACAGTGACTGGCCGTCACGCGTCAGGCGCAGGCACATTTCACCTTCGCGGTGGCTGTCGTGGATGGCCGTCAGTTGCAAGCGATAGAGCGCTCCATCCTTGCCTTCGGCCGCGGCCAGCACCACGCTCTGGCGCGCGGCCCGCTCGATCAGGACGCGTGCGCCGACTTGCCACATGAAGCGGTAATGTCCTTCCAGCAAGGCCAGGCGAGCGGAGCAGCCAAGCCGGCGCGACACGTAAGGTCGGTATAGCTTGAAGCGCAGGCAGGGATGCTGTTGCGCCAGGCAATGCAGGCCGGGTATGCTTCCCAAAAAGGCATGCCAGCGCTTACGCTGGCGGGGAAAAAAAAGTGCACCCAGCACCGCTTTCAGGCGGTGGCCGCTGGCAGAGTGGCGGAGCACGGCAGGTGGCACAGCGGCGCTATGGCGCAGGGATAAAGCGATGTCAGTCATGATTCAGGTGGAAAATGGCAGGCACTGCAGAATGAGGGCCTTACCAATCTGAATGCTACGTGACGAAGGTGAGTTTCATATTAAGGAGTACGCAGACAGCATTCCAGGTACTCAAAATATCTACGTCTCCCTCTGATATCCCAACGAAGTGACCTAACTTGCTGTCGCGATTCTTCGACAGTAATTTGATCTTTTTCGTGCTGGTGACAGCAAGTTGATCTTTTTGGGCCTAACGCTGTCGGCGCATCCTCGCCGAGATCGCTGCGGCCGAGAACGAGCTGGCCAGCACGACGGCGCCAAAGGCCCAGCGCCACCCTGCGAAGTGGCCGATTCTGACTTCTATGGCCGGCGGCAATTGCGCAAAGGCGCACGCGTACCGCGAAGATGGGCGACGATCAAGTCAGCGCTGCCCGCCTGCTGCGCTACAGGACGTTGGCCGCCACGGCGGAACTGTAGTTACGCGCCAGCGCCGCAATGATGGCAGCCATCGCCTGCGGGTTGTCGGTAGCGCCGAAGTGGGCGGCGTATAACTTCTTCGCCGCTTCAACCTGCGCATTCGTCAGTTTCACGGCGTAGGCCATGCGCACGGTTTCATGATTGTTCAGCGTCATATTCCACCTTGTTAAGAATTTCGGTTGACCATAGCGCCTCTTGCTTGCGCAAAGGATTGCAACTACAATCATTGCATCTGCAATCGTATAGGCAATCTCTGCCTTGCGCAAGCGATACCGAAACAGGAGCCGCCATGCATACCCTCCCATCCTTTCCCCATCCGCCAATGCCAGACGGCGAAACGGGCGGCGCCACCCGTGCCTGCATGGCCGCGCTCGCGCCGGGCCAGCCGCTGCCCCATGCGTCGCCGCGCCGCGCGCTGGGCGCCATGGCGGGC
>NZ_WFLK01000018.1 GCF_009208565.1 Janthinobacterium aquaticum
CCGTGAAACAACTTTGCGCCGATGATAGTGCTGCAACCAGTGTGAAAGTAGGTTATTGTCAGGCTTGTTATTCGTAGTAGAGAAAAACCCGATCAGAAATGGTCGGGTTTTTTTTCGTCCGTGGGTCACGCCACCAATTTCTGCCTTGCCCTCTGGCCAGTCCGCTCGCGCCGCAAACATGTCACACTAATCCTGTTTGCACCCCAAGGATATTGATGAACACGAGCTCTTTTCCCACCAATGAAGCTGCTGCGCGCGCCAGCATCAAGGCGATTGCCGGCGGTTTGTGCGCCAGCCTGGTTGGTATCGGCCTGGCGCGCTTTGCCTATACGCCGCTGATTCCTTCGCTGATCGAAGCGCACTGGTTTTCCGTGTCTGACGTGATCTATCTGGGCGCCGCCAATCTGATGGGCTATCTTGTCGGCGCGCTGATGGGCCGTCCGCTGGCCAGGCATGTCAGTGCCAGTACGGTGCTGCGCTTGATGATGCTGCTGGCATCGGCAGCATTTTTTGCCTGTGCCTTTCCGCTGTCGGTCAGCTGGTTTTTTGTCTGGCGATTCCTGTCGGGTCTGGCTGGCGGCAGCATTATGGTACTGGTGGCGTCGACCGTTTTGCCGCATATTCCGGTCAACCGCAAGGGGATTGCCGGAGGTGCGATTTTTCTGGGCATCGGCGTAGGTGTGGCCGCGTCGGGTACGCTGGTGCCGTTACTGATGCATTCGGGCTTGCGTACCACCTGGCTGGGCCTGGGCGCCTTGTCACTGTTGCTCAGCCTGGTCAGCTGGACGTTCTGGCCTCACACGCTGCCAACTGGCAAGGCTGTTTCCGCTACCCACAAGACAGTGCTGCAAAAAGATGCTGCCGTCTCGCTCAATATCCTGTTCGTGCAGTATGCGCTGATGGCCGTAGCGCTGGTACCGATGATGGTGTTTCTGGTCGATTATGTTGCTCGCGGCCTGGGCCTTGGGGCACATCAGGCCTCATTGTTCTGGATCGTGTATGGCGTCGGTGCGATGGCGGGTCCCATGCTCTATGGCGCACTGGCCGACCGTATCGGTCCGGCACCAACCACCCACCTGGTGCTGTGGCTGCAGGCGGTGGCACTCGGCGTGATGCTGCTGTCGCAGCAACATCTGGTGCTGATTGTCGCAACCTTCGTGGTCGGCACTTTTCCGCCTGGTATCGTTCCGATTACGCTGGGCCGCTTGCACCATATGTTGGCTAGCGATGCCGCAGCACAAAATGCAGCGTGGAGCCGTGCCACCACCGTCTTTGCTTCTTTCCAGGCGCTGGCAGGGTATGGCTACTCCTATCTGTTTGCCGATAGCGGCGGCAATTATCACTTGCTGCTGATGGTTGCCATCTGCGCCCTGATGCTGGCCGTGCTGGCAGATGGCGTGAAAAAAATCCTGTCAGGCAAAGGCGGACGTTTCCTGTAGCGGGCTGCTACACTGCCGCCTTGACTGATTTTGAAAGTGTGCCGTGACCGCTACCGTGGAACAATTGCGCGCCGGACAATTGAAAGGCGTGCAGCGCTTGCAATTGTCCTGTGGCCTGACCCAATTTCCAGCCGAGATTTTCGATCTCGCCGATACGCTGGAGATCCTCGATCTGTCGAACAACAAACTGAGCACGTTGCCCGATGATTTGCCGCGCCTGCACAAGCTGCGCATTATCTTTTGCTCCAATAATCCTTTTACCGAACTGCCGGCGGTACTTGGCTCCTGCGCCGAGCTGCGCATGATCGGCTTCAAGGCCTGCCAGATACGCACTGTACCGGCCGCAGCGTTGCCGCCCAAACTGCGCTGGCTGACCCTGACGGACAACGCGATCGAGCACCTACCGGAAGAAATAGGCCATTGCGCGCATCTGCAAAAGCTGATGCTTGCCGGAAATCGCTTGAGTGCGCTGCCGGAGACGCTGGTGCATTGCCAGCAACTCGAACTGCTGCGTATCGCCGCCAATCGCCTGCCATCGCTGCCAGCGTGGCTGGAGCAGCTACCGCATCTGAGCTGGCTTGCCTGCGCCGGCAATCCGTTTAGCCAGGAACGTGAAGCCGCTGCGCTCGATGCCGCCAGTTTGCCGCAGATTGCCTGGGATCGGATGCAGCTGGGTCAACAGCTGGGAGAGGGCGCCTCTGGCGTGATTTCGCAGGCAACGCTCGATGGCCAATCGGTGGCGGTCAAGGTCTTCAAGGGCGAGATGACCAGCGATGGCCTGCCTGGCAGCGAGATGGCGGCCTGCGTCAGCGCCGGTAGCCACCCCAATATGATGGCGGTACTCGGTACGGTAAGTGCTCACCCACAGGGGGCGCCTGGACTGGTGATGCCGCTGATCGATGCGGCCTATGGTAACCTGGCAGGGCCGCCCAGCCTGGCGTCGTGTACGCGCGATATCTATCGCGCCGATGCCAGCTTCAGCGGCCAGCAGGTGCTGGCTATTTCGCATGGCATCGCTTCAGCCGTGCATCAGCTGCATGCGCATGGCATCGTGCATGGTGACCTGTATGCGCACAATATCCTGTATCGGCCGGACGGCGCCTGCCTGCTCAGCGATTTCGGTGCCGCTTCGTTGCATGCTCTCGATGCTGCTGCCACACCAGTGATACAGGGCTTCGAGACGCGCGCTTTCGGCATCTTGCTGGAAGAATTGCTGCAGCGCTGTGCAGCATCGTTGCCGGAGGTTAAGACCTTAAGCGCGGCCTGCCTGGCGGGGCCGCCGTTGCAGCGGCCACGCTTCGAGCAGATCGAGCGCACTCTGGCGGCGTTGCTGCCAGCATAAAAAAATGGCGCAGCCCATGCAGGCTGCGCCATTTTTTATATCCGGGCTATGCTGACTCAGGCCACGGTTTCTTTTTCCGGCAAGGCGATCTGGTTGTCGACGCTGAACTGGTAGTCCTTGAACACGTGCTCGGCTGACAGGATCTGGTATTCGCCATTGTCGAGCTTGTGCGTGGTGTCCTTCAGGCGATACGTGTAGTGGCCGCAGGTCCAGCAGTTGAAGTTGCGCATATGCGTGCACAGACAGGTCTTGTCCATCACCGACACCGTCTTCAGTTCCGGATGGGCCGCCACTTCGCGGTTATACGAATTGATGTAGGCGCAGTTGCCAGTGGCGTCGAGCAGATAGCCGTACGACTCGCAGCCCGGACGGATACCGGCGCCGATGGCTGGCGTGTTTTTCAGCATGCGCATCGGGTAGCCGGTCGGCGAGACGCCATTGACGATAATGTCTTCTTCTGACGCGCGGTAGTATTCTTGCTTGACCTTGTGCGGCAGGCCGCATTCGTTCGTGACGGTAAAGCGCGTGGCGACCTGTACGCCGGCAGCGCCCGCTTCCAGGAAGGACACGGCGTCGCTGCCGGTAAAGATGCCGCCGGCGGCGATCAGCGGAATATCGAGCTGCTCGGCCTTCAGGTACGCCAGGATTTCAGCGGTAATCACGTGCAGGTCGTAATTGGCCCAGTCCATGCCAAAGCCCAGGTGGCCGCCGGCCAGCGGGCCTTCGACGATCACGAAGTCGGGCAGGCGGTCGAGCTTGGCGTTCTTGCGCAGGAAAATCTGCAGTGCGCGCACAGACGAGACGATAATGCCCAGCTTGGCGTCACGGAAACGTGGATGGTCGGCCATCAACGCAAACGAGCCGAAGTGCAGGCCAGCCGACAGGGTGATGCCGTCGATACCGGCGTCGAGCGCCGCGTTCAGGCGCACGCGCAGCGTTTCGCGCGGACCGTTCATGGTCAGCTTTTCCATGCAGTTGACGAAAATCAGGCCATCGCCTTTTTTCGCTTCCATGGTGGCGCCGATATGGCGGCGCTGGGCTTCGGCCAGGCGGCCCAGGTCGAACTGCACCACAGCCTTGTCGCTGTTGTTGATGTTGAATTTGTACAGTTTGGTTTTGTCTTTGACAAAGGTGGTGTCGAAACGGCGATCCGACACGTCTTCCACCATGGCATCGGAAATATGGCCGATACCGTTCAGCCGCGCCGCTTCGAGCGCCAGCTCCGACGTGGAAATATCCACACCCATTCCGCCTATCATGATGGGCACATACTCTTTTTTGCCAAAGCGCAGGCGGAAATCATCAACACATTTCATTGCTATCCTTAGACTACCGTGGTTATCACTGGGCCAGACGCGCGCATCTGGCTGCGCATTGCCCCGATTCTACCCCAAGCAGGCGGGCAAAACGGGGTGCACATGATTGTTCAAATGTAAACTTGGTTGTGCTTAATCGCGGAAATTATTAAATTCCAGCGGCATGTCGGGCACATCCTTGCGCAGCATGGCCATGGCGGCCTGCAGGTCGTCGCGCTTGGCGCCGGTCACGCGCACCGATTCGCCCTGGATGCTGGCCTGCACCTTCATCTTGCTGTCCTTGATCACGCGCACGATCTTCTTCGCGTCGTCGGTCTCGATACCATTCTTGATCTTGATGACCTGCTTGACCTTGTCGCCGCCGATCTTCTTGATATCGCCTTCGTCGAGGAAGCGTACGTCGACCTTGCGCTTGGTCAGCTTATTGGTCAGCACGTCGCGTACCTGGCTGAGCTGGAATTCGGAATCGGCAAAGGCGGTCAGTTCGTTTTCCTTGTGCTCGACGCGGGCGTCGCTGCCCTTGAAGTCAAAGCGGGTCGAAATTTCCTTGTTGGACTGTTCCACCGCATTTTTCACTTCGATCATATCGGCTTCGGAGACTACGTCAAATGACGGCATGGTCTGTTCCTTTCATTTCTTGTTAAAGCGAGCACACGCTCGGCGCCATCGGCATGAAAGCCTGATGTGGCGCTGGGTGCGGGCGTAATTATAGATGCGACATTTTAACGGACAACGGGCTGGCCACCCTTGTCGGAAGATGGTTTTTTGTCGCTTTCGCTCTATAATCGAGCAAAATATTTCCGATTTCCTGTCTGACGAGCTCACCATCGAACACAATTACAGCCTCCGGCACCTCAATACCTTCGGCATCGACGCCAGGGCCGCCGCTTATCTGCGTATCAGTTCCACCGCGCAACTCCTGTCAGCATTGCAAGACCCCGACCTTGCCGCCATGCCGCGCCTGGTGCTGGGCGGCGGCAGCAATATCGTGCTGACCGGCGATTTTTCCGGCGTGGTGCTGCATATGGCCACGCGCGGCATGCGCCTGGCGCAGGCCAGCCTCGACACCGTGCTGGTAACCGCCGCCGCCGGCGAGAACTGGCATGATTTCGTGCAATGGACGCTGGCCCAAGGCGTGGGCGGCCTGGAAAACCTGTCGCTGATTCCCGGCACCGTTGGGGCGGCGCCGATCCAGAATATCGGCGCCTATGGCGTGGAAATCAAGGATTATCTGCATAGCGTGAGCGTCATGCATGCCGGCAGCGGCATGACCTTCGAGATGAATGTGGACGACTGCCGTTTTGGCTACCGCGACAGCATTTTCAAGCAAGCCCAGGGACGCGAACTGATCGTGCTGGAAGTGACGTTTGCGTTGCCGGCAGAATGGCGCCCGAACCTGCGCTATGCCGAGCTGGCGCAGGCCGTGGCCGAGCAGCAACTGGAAGCTGACCAGAAACAGCCAACCATGCAGCAGGTGGCCGACACCGTGATGGCGATTCGCCGGCGCAAGCTGCCCGACCCTGCCGTGATCGGCAATGCTGGCAGCTTCTTTAAAAATCCGGTCGTATCGCAGGCGCAATGCGAGGCCTTGCTGCAGCAGTTTCCAGCGCTGGTGCACCATGCGCAGGCGGACGGCACGCACAAGCTGGCGGCGGGCTGGCTGATCGATCAGTGTGGCTGGAAGGGGAGAAACCTGGGGCCTGCGGGCGTGTACCCCAAACAGGCGCTGGTTCTGGTAAATAACGGCGGCGCTCGTGGCGCCGATATTACTCGTCTGGCCGAGGCGATTACGGCCGATGTCGAAGCAAAATACGGGGTGAAGCTGTCACCGGAGCCGGTGTTTGTCTAGCAGGCTGGCTCAGCCGAAGTGGCAGACGTAGTTGACCGTTTCCACGGTTTCAATATCGAAATAGCTGTTGCCTGGCACCGAAAATTGCTGGCCGGCGCCGATGCTCTGCCATTCGCTGGCATCGGCCAGGCGCACCTTGCACAGGCCGCTGACGATTTCCATGATTTCCGGCGCGCCCGTATTGAAGCGCAGGTTCGAGGCAAAGATCACGCCCACGCTTTTTTTCGTGCCATCAGGAAAAATCACATTGTGCGAAATGCACTTGCCGTCAAAATAGATATTGGCTTTCTTGACAACGCTGACATTGTCCAGCTGTGCGCTGGCGTTGATGCTGGTACTCATGCTTGCCTTTCTTGCGGTTAAAAAACTTGGTCCTGCAGTTCGTCTGCATTGAGCACGCGATTGCGTCCGTTGCGCTTGACCGTGTACAGGGCCTGGTCGGCGCGGTTGATCAATTGTTCCATGGTCGATGCCGGCGAAGGCACGACGGTGGCCACGCCGATCGAGATGGTGACGATGCCCTTCGCGGACTCAGGATGGTCGATCTGCAAGTTTTCCAGATGGCAACGGCAGGCTTCGGCAATCTGCATGGCACCGGTCGTATCTGTTTCCGGCAGGATCAGGGCAAATTCTTCGCCGCCATAGCGCGCCGCCAGGTCGGCCGGGCGCTTCAGGTGCTCGGTCAGCACGGCCGCCACTTTTTTCAGGCACAGGTCGCCGGCCAGGTGGCCAAAGTGGTCATTGTATTTTTTAAAGTTGTCAATATCGCAGAACAGCAGGCTCAGCGGTTCCTTGTCGCGCTGGCCGCGCTGCCATTCGCCCTGCAGCGTATCGTCGAAGCGGCGGCGGTTGGCAATCCCGGTCAGGCCGTCGAGCGCAGCCAGCTTCTGCAGTTCGATATTGGCTTCGGCCAGGTTTTTCTGGCTTTCGCGCAGGAAACGGAACGCCTGGTCGCGCTGCAGCCGGCTGATATGGGCGTTCGAGTGATAGCGTATGCGCGCCAGCAATTCCAGCTTGTCCGGCAATTTCACCACATAGTCGTTGGCGCCCACGGCAAAGCTGTACGCTTTCAGTTTCGGATCGTCGCGCGCCGACAACACAATCACCGGCACATGGGCCAGCGCTTCGTGTTCGCGGTACTGCTTGATCAGCGCAAAACCATCGGTCTCGGGCAATACCAGATCCTGCAGGATCACGGTGGGCTGCATGCGCACGGCCGTATCGAGCGCCAGCCTGGGGTCGGTCACGTAGTGAAACTCGATATCCTGCTGGTCACCCATCATGCGGCGGATAGCCTCGGCGATGATCAGCTGGTCGTCCACCAGCAATACGCTGACCTTAAATTCAGTTAATGCAGCTTCGTGGGCTGGAAAACGGGAAGAAAATTCGGGCATTGCATTCTTTTCAAAGATTGGTGGCGGGTTCCCACCCACTGTTGAGTTTTGCGCCAAGGCGGTTGCGCAAACTCGCGCCTATTTTGTCGAGCGGCAGGATTTGTTGTGCGGCATCGAGCTCTGCTGCTGCGCGTGGCATGCCGTAGACGGCGCTGCTGGCCTGGTCCTGCGCGATGGTGGTCTTGCCGGCGCGGCGCATGGCCAGCAGGCCTTCGCCACCGTCGCGGCCCATACCTGTCAGCAAGATGCCGACCGCATCGGCACGCCAATGCTGGGCCACGCAATGGAAAAACACATCGACCGAAGGACGGTATACATAGTCGCGCGGTGCTGCATCGTACCGCAAACGATAGTTTTGATCTAGCAACAAATGATCGTTGGTCCGGGCGATCAACACCGTGCCCGGCACCAGCTCGTCGCCGTCGGCAATCACGCGCACCGGCATGCTGAGCTGGTCGTCGAGCCATTTGGCGAAGTGCGAGGCGAAGGTTTCATCGATATGCTGCACCACCACGATCGCGCAGCCGGGCGGCGGCGTCCAGCCTGACAGCACCCTGGCCACCGCCGATGGTCCGCCGGTGGACGCGCCGATGGCCACCAGCGTGCTGACCTGCGCCTCGCTGCGTTCGGCCGGTGCGGCGCTGCGCAGCGGCGTTGCCTCGGCGCTATGGCGTATCAGCTTGCCGATGGTCTTGATCTTGGCCAGCAGTTCGCTGTCGCCACCGGGCTTGCCCTGCAGCACAGGCGTGGCGGTCACATCGAGCGCGCCGGCGCCCAGCGCGCGAAACACCTGGTTGACATTGTCCTGTGGCTGGCCGGTCACCACCAGGATGGCGCACGGGCAGTGCTCCATGATCTGGCGCGTCGCTTCCACGCCGTCCATTTCCGGCATGTTCAGGTCCATCAGGATCAGGTCGGGCCGGTTGTCCAGGCTCATGCGTACTGCCTCGACGCCGGTACGGGCGATCCACAGCACCTGGTGCTCCTGGGTGCTGGCCACCACGCGGCGCAGCGCTTCGGCCGCCATGGCAACATCATTCACAATTGCAATCTTCATCCAGTGAGCCTCATAAGCGGGCGTCTCCAATCAGGTCGGCCACCGCGTCGAGCAAGGTCTCGTCGTGGAAGCTGCCTTTGGTCAGGTAGTAATCGGCGCCGGCGGACAGGCCGCGCGCGCGGTCTTCCTGGCGATCCTTGTAGGACACGATCATCACCGGCAGCTTGTGCAGGTGCAGATCCTTCTTGATCAGCGTGACCAGTTCGATGCCGTCCATGCGCGGCATGTCGACGTCGGTAATGACGAGGTCATACTCGCCG
Organism: Janthinobacterium aquaticum; assembly: GCF_009208565.1. Classification (GTDB taxonomy): domain Bacteria; phylum Pseudomonadota; class Gammaproteobacteria; order Burkholderiales; family Burkholderiaceae_D; genus Janthinobacterium. The sequence continues at coordinate 8,658 of NZ_WFLK01000018.1, forward strand.
CTGCGCACCACGTTCCAGCCGTCGATGCCGTCGATGGCCACATCGACTTCAAAGCCGCGGCCCAGCAGCAGCTTGCGCTCCATTTCGCGCACCGTCAGCGAGTCGTCGACCACCAGGATGCGCTTGACGCGGCGCCGCTCGGCCAGCTGGCTCTGCGCCAGCTGCTGCAGGCTGCCTTCGTGCAGCAGCTTGTCGATCGACAGCAGCAAATCGGGCACATCGAGTATCAGTACCGGTTCGCCGTCGTCGAGCAGGGCGGCGGCCGAGATATCGCGCATCTTGCCGAAAATCGGATCGATGGCCTGCACCGCCAGGCTTTGCTCGCCGCGGATAGCGTCGACCACCAGCGCATAGCTTTGCTTGCCGCGTCCGATCACCACCACCGGCAGGTCGTCGCCGCTGGCCTCGGTGCTGCCCAGTTCGAGCACCTGCGCGGCCGAGACCAGCCCCAGATGCTCGCCCTTGAGTTCGAAAAACTGCTTGTTTTCCAGCGTGTGAATGGCCGCCTGCGGCACCCGCAGCACGCTTTCCACCTTGACGATGGGAATCGCATAGGCCTCGCCCTGGATGGTGATGACCAGGGCGCGCACGATCGACTGCGTCAGCGGCAGCGTGATCAGCGCGCGAAAGCCGCGCCCCGGTTCGGACTCCAGGCGCACCGTGCCGTTCTGCTGGCGGATGGTCTCGTGCACGATATCGAGCCCGACCCCGCGCCCGGACAGCTCGTTGGCTTTTTCCTTCAGGCTGAAGGCGGGCAGGAACAGGAATTCAAGCAGTTCGCCGCCCGACAGCGCCGCGGCCATGGCCGGGCTGGCCATCTTGCGCTGGACGACCGACTGGCGGATTTTTTCCAGGTCGACGCCGCGCCCGTCGTCGCTGATTTCAATGCTGAGCATGCCGGCGCGGTGGCGCGCCTCCATGCGGATGGTGCCCATGGCCGGCTTGCCCGCATCGAGCCGCTCGTACGGGCCTTCCATGCCATGGTCGAGCGCATTGCGCAGCATATGGTTGAGCGGGCTTTCGATTTTCGCCAGGATATCGCGGTCGACCAGCGTCTCTTCGCCTTCGATCACCAGTTGCGCCTCCTTGCCCAGGCTGCGCGCCAGGTCGCGCACCATGCGTGGAAACGCATGGATGCCGTCGCGAAACGGCCGCATGCGTAGCGCCAGCACCTCGTCGACCATGCCCTGCGAGACGGCCAGCAGGCGCCGCTCATAGGCCTCCATGTCGGCCATGTGCTCGAGCACGAATTGTTTCAGTGGCTGGGTTTTCTGTAGCGCCAGCAAGGACTTTTCCATCAGTCCCGGATCGCCAGAGCGCGAGATGGCCTCGTGCAGCTGTTCGACGGCGGCAAACAGATTGCTCTGGTTGCGCTTGAAACGCTGCAGCGCGCCGATAAACGGATGCATCTGGTGCGCATTGATGCGCGACTCGCTGGCCAGCGACAGCAGGCGGTCGAAGTTCTGTGCAGCCTTGGCTGGCGCGGCGGCACTGGCGCGTGGCGTGGCCGGCGCCGCTTCGCTTGTTTCAGGCGCGACGTTGGCAGCTTCGCCAGCCAGTTCGGCCTGCATTTCGCCAGCCAGCGCGGCCAGGATATCGGGCGGCAGGCTGCTGCCTGTTCCGCTGGCCGGTGCGGCGGCAGGCCCGGTCGCTGCCGTCGCTGGCGAGGACGGCAAGGGCGGCAGCGCAGGCAATTCGGGCAGCTCGGCTATGCCTTCGATGGCGGACAGCGTCTGCTTGATCTGCCCACCATTGGCGGCCAGCCAGCCTTCGGCACTGGCGTCATCGAGGCGCGACACCTGCACGATCAGGTCCACCCCCGACAGCAGCACATCGACCCGCTCCGGCGTGAGCTTGAGGCGGCCATGCTGGGCGGCGACAAAGGCGTCTTCCATGCCGTGCGCCAGTTGCACCACCACCTGCAGGCCGACGATGGCGGCCGCACCCTTGATCGAGTGCGCCGCGCGCATCATCGCCTCGATGGCGCCCGCATCGCCGGCGCGGCGTTCGAGCGCCAGCAGGCCGTCGGTCAGGATATGGGTCTGGCTGTCCGCTTCCATGCGGAACAGCTCGAGCATCGAAAATCCGCTCAGGTCGCCGAGCTGGTCCTGGCTCATCGTAATAGCCTCGCAAGTTGAAAGCCGATCAGCGCCGTGTCGAGGCAGCCGATGCGCAGCTCGCCCTCGGTAATCACGCCCGACAGATAGCGCGACAGGCCCTTGTTGATGGTCGCTGCCGGCACCTGCATGGTGCTTGACGCATAGCGCACGATGCCGTGCAGGTCGGCCACCGGCAGCGCATAGGCCTGGTCTTCCCAGCACAGGAGCAGCAGGCGCGCAAACGTGTGGCGTCCCTTGGCGGGCGGCGCGCCCTGTTCGTCGATGCCCAGCAGCTGGGCCAGCGACATGCAGGGATAGAGCTTGCCGGCGATATTGACGATGCCCAGCAGGCCACGTCCGCTGCGATGCGGCAGCACGTGCGGGCGCACCTGCGGCGCGACAGACACAAAGACCCTGGTGGGCAGCGCCAGCCATTCGCGGCCGATGCGAAACACCAGCGCCGAGCTGTCGTGCTGCCCGCCGTTGTCGGCCACTGCACGGAAGTGGCTGGCCCACGCCTGCTGGTAATCGGCGTCGAGCGGGCGCTGCAGGTTGCGCTGGGCGGCATCGGCATACACCTCGCAATTGCGGCAATGGATATGCTCGCGCAGTCGCGCGCAGCTCTGGTCGCCGGCTACGCCGATCACGTTCCAGCAGTCGTCGATGCTGTCGCGCTCGGGATTGAGGGGAAGGCTGTTCATAGGCTATCGCTCCGCATGTCAGACCTCGGCCTGGCGGCGCTGGTAGACGCGCGCGGCGCGCGCCTTCAGGGTCGCGGCAGCCGTGTGATTGCCGTTGCGTTCGGCCAGCAGCGACAAATGGCACAGCGCTTCATAGTGGTCGGGCCGCAGGTAGATGCAGCGGCGCCAGTAGTCTTCGGCCAGGTCCATCTTGCCGGCCAGTTCGTTGATCATGCCCAGCATGAAATACGCTTCGGCGTCGTCGGGATGGCGCGCCAGGTGCGCGTGGCACAGGTCGCCCGCTTCGCGCAGCTGGCCACGGTCGGCCAGCAGGCGCGCCTGGGCCAGCAGGTCGGCCGGCTGGGCGCTTGCCGGCTTGGGCGCTGAAGGCGGCACGGCCGGCGCGCGCGCGCGCGGTGGCGCTGGCGTGCTGTTCGTCAACGGGCGCGGCACGCTGCGCAGCGCGGGCGCCAGGGGGCGCGGTGAAGCCACTGGCTCCACGATGGGCAAGGGTGCATTGGCCGCGCCGCCTTTTTTCAGTGCAAACGCCTGGCGGTACTGCAGCGGCGCAAAGCCGTGCTGGCAGAACGAGGGCACCTCGGCGTAGCCGGCCAGCAGCATGCCGTCGTCGGCCAGCAGCGAAGAGAGTTTTTCAATCGCCGCGCGGGTGGTCGGCTTGTCGAAATAAATCAGCAGGTTGCGGCAGAACAGCACATCGTAGGGCTGAGGCAGGGCGCCGGCGTCCAGTTGCAGCAAATTGCCCTGCCTGAAGGTGATCTGCGTGCGCAGCGCGTCGTCGATCCGATACGCGCCGTTGGGCAGGGGCGTGAAATAGCGTTCGCGAAACGCCATGTCCTGCGCGCGAAAGGCGTTGCGGCCATAGATGCCTGCCTGCGCGCGCTCGATGCAGGCCGGGCTCAGGTCATAGGCGTCGATACTGAACGCCTGCGACGGCACGCCGCCATCGCGCAGCGCCATCGCCATCGAATACGGCTCTTCGCCGCCAGCGCAGGGGATCGAGGCAATGCGCGTAAGCCTGCCGCGCGCCCAGCGCTCGCGCACCAGTTCGACCGTGGCGTAAAACGCCTGCGGGTCGCGAAACAGCCACGATTCGGGCACCACCACCAGTTCGACCAGCTGCGTCATTTCAGCCGGTGTCATGGTGTCCAGGTAGGCCACGCTGTCGGCCACGCCGGTCAGTTCCATGCGCTGGCGCACGGCGCGCTCGGCCATCGACTTCGACACCGTCAGTCCGGTCACGCGCCGCAGCAGCGCCTGCGCCATCATGGCGCGCTCCCGGCCGGAAACAGCAGTGCGCGCACCTCGGGCGACAGCAACTGCTGCAGCTGCAACAGCTGCAGCGTGCCTTCGCTGCCGCTGGCGACCTGGCCCAGGAAGGGTGCGCTCAGCACGCCGCTGTCAGTCAGCCTGGCTGGGTCGATCTGTTCGATGCCGCGCACGCGCGAGGCCATCAGGCCCAGCGCGTGGCTGGCGCCGCCGGCGGGCCGGTAGTTGACCACCACGATGCGCGTGTCGAACTGGGTCGCGGCCGGCGCCAGGCCGGCCAGGCGCGACAGGTCGATCACCGGCACGTGCGCGCCGTGCAGGTCCATCAGGCCGGCCACGTAGTCCGGCGTCAGCGGCAGCTGCTTCAGTTGCAGCAGCGGCAGCACGCGCACGATATCGGCCAGCGGCAGGCCGTAGCGGTCGTTCCCGATATGAAACACCAGCACTTTCATGGCGTCAGATGGTCACGGCAAAGTTCGATACGCTCGATTGCAGGTCGCCGGCCGCATATTGCAGCTGGTGCACCGCTTCGCTGGTGGCCTTGAGCGATTCGACCGTCTGCTGGGTGGCGTCGTTCAATTGCATCATGGTGTCGGAAATCTGCGAGGCGCCGATCGCCTGCGACTGCATGCCCTGCAGCACGGCGTCGAACTGCGGCGTCAGTTTCTGCACCTGGTCCATCACCGACGACAGCTGCTCGGCCACCTGGCGCACTTCGCCCACGCTGCGGCGGATCTCTTCGGAAAATTTGTCCATGCCCATCACGCTGGCCGACACGGCCGACTGCATTTCCTTGAGCATCTGTTCGATATCCCAGGTCGATACCGACGTCTGGTCGGCCAGGCGGCGAATTTCAGTGGCCACTACCGAAAAGCCACGGCCCGCTTCACCGGCCTTTTCGGCCTCGATGGCGGCGTTGAGCGACAGGATATTGGTCTGGTCGGCCACCTTGGTAATGGTGATCAGCACGCTGTTGATATTGCTGGCTTTTTCCGACAGCGCGGCCAGCTTGGCGTTGATCGAATCGGTGGCCGACACCATGTGCTGCATGGTTGAATCCATGCGTTTGAGATTGCCCTGGGCTTCGGCGGTGGCGTTGGTGGTGTAGTCGGCCACGGCGGTGGCGTCTTCCATGGTCTTGAGCAGCTGGCTGGTATTGGCCGAGATTTCCTTGGTGGTGCTGAGAATTTCCACGCTCGTTTGCGCCTGCTCGATGCCGGTCGCCTCCTGCTGGCGCGCCGAGGCGGCAATTTCGGTGGCCGAGGTGGTCACCTGGATGCCGGCTTTCTGCACATTGTTGAGCAGGCTGCGCAGGTTCTCGAACATCTTGGCCAGGCCGTTGCCCAGCTGGCCGATGGCATCGCTGCCGTTGATGGTCACCTTGCCGGTCAGGTCGCCCGAGGCGGCCTTCGAGACCACTTCCAGCAGCGAGTCGACCTTGGCGCGCAGCATATTGGTGGCGGCCAGTTCATTGGCCTGGTTGTCCTGGATGGTTTGCGCCATGCGGTTGAATTCTTCGGTGACCTTGCCCAGTTCATCGCGCGAGACGATGGCGGCGCGGGCGCCTTGCTCGCCGCCGGCAATGCGGCCCACGGCCTCGGTCAGGTTATTGAGCGGGCCGAGAATGGCTTTGCCGAGGATAAACGAAATGCCCAGTGCCAGCACGATGCACAACACGCCGCCCAAAGCCAGCGTCAGCAGCATGGTTTCCTGCAGCCTGGCCGAGGTGGCCGTGCGCTCGGCCAGCAAGCGGCTTTCTTCGGCCGCCGCTTCGTCCAGCAGTTTGTTGGCCTGCACGATAGCCGGATAACCATTGGCTGGCATGGTGCGCGCCACCGTTTCGGTGGCGCCCGGCGTATTGCCCAGGGCACGGCGCTTTTCAATTTGCGGGTTGATCCAGTCGCGCACCCAGGTGGTGGTCAGCTGGTCGATCTTGCGGAAACGCTCGGCCTGCACCTTGTTGTCGACCGTCATGGCAATCGCTTTTTGCGTATGCTGCGTCAGCACGGCCATTTCATCGGTCTCGGGATTGAGCGAGGCCTCGTTGCCGGTCAGAATGTAGCCGCGCGCCTCGACCTGGATCTGCAGGATGGAATTGTGTATCTTGCTCACCTCACTGAGCACTTCCATCGTGTGCCGGTCCCAGTTGTTGGCCTCCGACAGGCGCGCAAAGCTGTTGTAGGCGACGCCCAGCAGGATCAGGATAATCGCCACGATCGAGCCGAAGCCCATATACAGTTTATTCTTGATGCTGAGGTTGTTGAACATGGGGTCTCCGAAAGCGGGAAGGTTCTGCTGAGTTGCACGGGGGTATTTTGCCATGCGGCCAGTAAAAAGGGGGTATTGACCGTCACGCCACGGCCATGCAGGCAAGTTTTTGCTACAGTTCCCACGCATAAATGCAAAAAAGCCGCCCACAGGCGGCTTGTTCGCTGCCGGGCAACGCGTGCCCGGACTGGCTGGCTTTACTTCTGGCCGCGCTTTTCGCGGGCAATCGCGGCAATGCGCATGCGCAGTGCGTTGAGCTTGATGAAGCCGCCGGCGTCGGCCTGGTTGTAGGCGCCGCCGTCTTCGTCGAAGGTGGCGATGTTCATGTCGAACAGCGAATCGGTCTTCGAATCGCGCGACACCACGATCACATTGCCCTTGTACAGCTTGATGCGTACCCAGCCGTTGACGGTCTGCTGCGTATGGTCGATCAGCGTTTGCAGCGCCACGCGCTCCGGCGCCCACCAGTAGCCGTTGTAGATCATCGAGGCATAGCGCGGCATCAGGTCGTCTTTCAGATGCGCCACTTCGCGGTCCAGCGTGATCGATTCGATCGCGCGGTGGGCTTTCAACATGATGGTGCCGCCCGGGGTTTCATAGCAGCCGCGCGATTTCATGCCGACGTAGCGGTTTTCCACCAGGTCCAGGCGGCCCACGCCATGCTTGCCGCCAACCTTGTTCAGCTCGGCCAGCACGGTGGCCGGCGACATGCGCACGCCATTGATGGCAACGATATCGCCTTTTTCGTATTCGATATCGAGGTATTCCGCTTCGTCCGGCGCCTTTTCAGGGCTGACGGTCCAGCGCCACATGCTTTCTTCGGCTTCGGCGCTCGGGTTTTCCAGATGGCGGCCTTCAAAGCTGATATGCAGCAAGTTGGCGTCCATCGAGTACGGCGCGCCGCCGTTCTTGTGCTTCATGTCGATTTCGATGCCGGCGTCTTCTGCGTACTTCAGCAGTTTTTCACGCGACAGCAGGTCCCACTCGCGCCATGGCGCAATGATCTTCACGCCCGGTTTCAGCGCATAGGCGCCCAGTTCGAAGCGTACCTGGTCGTTGCCCTTGCCGGTGGCGCCGTGCGAGATGGCGTCGGCGCCGGTGGCGTTGGCGATCTCGATCAGGCGCTTGGCGATCAAAGGACGGGCAATCGAGGTGCCCAGCAGGTATTCGCCTTCGTAGACGGTATTGGCGCGGAACATCGGGAAGACGAAATCGCGCACGAATTCTTCACGCACGTCTTCGATATGGATGTTTTCCGGCTTGATGCCGAACTTGATGGCCTTGGCGCGTGCCGGTTCCAGTTCTTCGCCCTGGCCCAGGTCAGCGGTGAAAGTGACGATTTCGCACTGGTAATTATCTTGCAGCCATTTCAGGATGACCGAGGTGTCCAGGCCGCCCGAGTAGGCGAGGACTACTTTTTTGATGTCGCTCATATTGCTTCCAGTTGTCTAGTGTGGTGATTGATGCTGATTGATACTGATAGGGCTTAATTGATCTTACCAAGCAGCAGGTATTCGATCAGGGCTTTTTGTACGTGCAGGCGGTTTTCCGCTTCGTCCCACACCACCGATTGCGGTCCGTCGATCACTTCGGCGGCCACTTCCTCGCCGCGGTGGGCAGGCAGGCAGTGCATGAACAGGGCTTCGGGCGCGGCGCGCGCCATCTTGGCGCTATCGACGATCCAGCCGTCGAACGCCTTGATGCGCGCGGCGTTTTCCGCTTCGTAGCCCATGCTGGTCCACACGTCGGTATTGACCAGGTGCGCGCCTTCGCAGGCGTCCGACGGATTGTCGAAGAAGGTATAGCGCTGTGTTTTCACTTGCGCCAGGTCGATGTCGTAGCCTTTTGGGGTCGACACATTGACGTGGAAGCCAAACACCTCGGCTGCCTGCAGCCAGGAGTACAGCATATTGTTGGCGTCGCCGATCCAGGCGACGACCTTGCCGGCAATCGAGCCGCGGTGTTCGATATAGGTAAAGATATCGGCAAACACCTGGCACGGATGGTGTTCGTTGGTCAGGCCGTTGATGACCGGCACGCGCGAATTGGCGGCAAAGCGCTCGATAATGTCCTGGCCGAAGGTGCGCACCATGATGATGTCGCACATGCGCGACATGACCTGGCCGGCGTCTTCCACCGGTTCGCCGCGGCCCAGCTGCGAATCGCGCGTATTGAGATAGATGGCGGCGCCGCCCAGCTGGTGCATGCCGGCTTCGAACGACAAACGGGTACGGGTCGAGTTCTTCTCGAACACCATCACCAGCGTGCGGTCGATCAGCGGATGGTAGATCTCATAGTTCTTGAACTTGCGCTTGATCAGATGAGCGCGTTCGATCACATATTCGTACTCTTCCAGGGTGAAGTCGGAAAATTGCAGGTAATGCTTGATCGGTTTTTTTGTCAACATAATGAGAACCAGAAGATGCGCAGGCCGCCGGCGGCGTGCCTTTCCCGCCGGCTTGCTGATGCGTCTTGCCCGGCGCGCTGCTGTGTTGATCGTTCCTGCAATGTAAAAAAATCGCGCGGTTGGAATCAGTTTGCCATATTGAAAAAAATGCAATGGCAAAAACGACAGCCGTTCAATTATAAGGGTTTTGCTTTTGGATTGGAAAGGCTGGCAGGACGGCGCCTGCACAGCCATTGCCGCGTCAGTAGATGGCGCTGGCCGGGGCGCCGTTTTGTTGTGGCGCCACCAGCGGCAATACCAGCGTAAAACAGGTGCCGGCGCGGCTGCTGTTGACGTTGATGACGCCGCCCAGCAGGGCGGTGACGATGTTGTAGCTGATCGACAGGCCCAGGCCGCTGCCGCCGCGGCCCAGCTTGGTGGTAAAGAAAGGATCGAAGATGCGCGACAGATGCTGTTCTTCGATGCCGCCGCCGTTGTCTTCAAAAATGATGCGCACCTGCGTCTCGCTGGCGCTGGCCGACAGGCGCATCAGGCCAGATGGCGTGGCCTTGTCAAAAGCATGCAGCAGGGCGTTGTTGACCAGGTTGGTGATCACCTGGCCCAGCGGACCGGGATAGCTGTCCATGCCGATGCCGAACGCAATGTCGGTTTCGATCCGGTGGCCCGAACTGCGGATGCGGTTCATGACGGTGGCGATGATTTCATGGCTGAGTTGCTGCAGGTCGAATGCGCGCCGCTGTTCGGTGGTGCGATCGACCGCCACCTGCTTGAAACTGTTGACCAGGTCGGCCGCGCTATGCAGGCCGCGCATCACCAGCGCCGCTGCCTTGCCGGCGTCGTCGATATACGCAGCCAGGTCGGAGCGGCGCAGGCCGGCGCCATTCATCAGCCGTTCCACATCCTGCGTTTTTTGCTGCATGGTGCTGGCGATCAGCAGGCTGTTGCCGATCGGCGTATTGAGTTCGTGCGCCACGCCGGCCATCAGCGCACCGAGTGCCGCAAGTTTTTGCTGCGACACCAGCTGCGTCTGCGCATCCTGCAACTGGCGATAGGCGCTGGCGTTGTCGAGCGCGATGGCGCTGTAGGCGCACAGGGTACGAAAGATCAGCCGTTCGCGTTCGCCATAGGCGTTGCTGTGGCAGGACTGCACCGTCATCACGCCCAGCAGCCGCTCGCCCACCATCAGCGGCATATACAGCACGCTCTCGTTATGCAGCGTGCCCGGCACAGTGTAGGCATGGCGCCGCGGCGGCACCTGGGCGATATACACCTCGCAGCGTCCCAGCAGGCAGCGCACCGAATAGGCATGCGCGTTGTCGAGTGCAATAGCGTTGTCGGGCAGCAGGCGGCCCGCTTCCACGCCATAGGCGCGGTGCAGGGCGGTGCCGGCCGCGTCGAGCATATAGACGGCAAAGGTATTGACCGACAGCAGCGCATGGACATGGCGGTCGAGCACCTGGAACACGGCGCTGGCGTCGAGGTGGGTGGTAATTTCCTGGCCGATGGCCGACAGCCGTTCCAGCGTGTCGCTGGTCTGCTGCAGCACTTCGGCGCGGCGCGCTTCCGAGGCGGCCAGTTCGCGGTGGTGATAGCCTTCCGAGCGCGCATGTTCGGTCTGGTGGTGCACCTGCATGGCGATGGCGCGGTTGGTGGCCTGCTGGGTGTGGCTTTTTTCCCGCGCCACGCCGGCCTCGAGCGCGATGTCATAGGCGCGCGCATAGTCGCCGACATCGGCGTATTCGCGCGCCAGTGCATCGAACAGGTCGGCTGGCGGCGTGTAGTCGTCGATCGACAGCGCCACCTGCAGCGCGCAGTGCAGGTAGTGCAACGCCGGCGTGGGTTCGCGCATGCCGGTCGGCGCCGCCAGTTCATGGCGCGCATGCAGCATGGCCAGCACGCGCAGCGCCGCCACCTGGTTGACGGCGTCGCCCTGCACGGTGGCCAGTTGCAGCGCGCGCCGCGCCGCCAGATGCGCCTCTTCCGGCAGGTCGAGATAAGACAGCGCATGGGCGCTGCCGCGCTGGGCCAGGCAGCGAAAGTCGGCCTGGCCCAGCGCCTCGGCGCGCTGCGCCAGGCGCGAGAAGGCGTCGAGCGCCATGTCGTAGTCGCCTTTGTCCAGACTCAGTTCGCCAAGGTAGAACAAGGCATTGGCGTAGCTGCGCGCGCCGGCCATCGGCGCGAGCGTGTGCAAGGCCTGCTGCAGCAGCGTTTCGGCGTCCTGCAGGCGGCCCAGGCGGCGCATGGTTTCGGCCGTGTGGGTCTGGCAGGCGCCGATGCTGCGCGGCCAGCCGGTCGGGCAGGCCAGGTCGAGCGCGCACTGCATCCATTCGAGCGCCGACTCATGGTCGTTCAGGCTGCCGAAGCAGTCGCCGATATTGATGGCGGCGGTAATGGCGGTGCGCAACTGGCCGCTGTCGAGCGCCGCTTCATAGGCCTGCATGTAGTGGCCGGCGGCGCGCCCCAGATCGTGCGAGCGGTAGGCCAGCATGCCGTGGAAATCATGGACCCACGTGGCCAGCGGGGGCGGCGGCTGCAGGCCGGAGGAGTCGAGGCTGAAGCGTTTCCCCCAGCGCGCCTGCGCCGCAGGCGCATCGTGCAGCACGGCCCAGCGCGCGCTGGCCGCATCGGCCAGGCTGGCGCGCATGGCGTCGCCGGCGCTGCGCGCCTGTTCTGCTGCCAGTTGCAGCTGCTCGTCGCGGCGCAGATGGTCGCCACGGTCGATCGCAATCGAGGCCAGCAGCCAGTGCACATCGGCGCAGGCGGCATTGTCGCCAAGCTGGCATACGATATCGCGCACGGCCAGCGCCATGGCTTCGGCCTTGTCGAGCGCGCCGTGCAGCCAGGCCAGTTCGGCCTGTATCAACTGCAGGCGCGCCTGAGCCAGCGCCTGTGCCTGCGGCGTCAGCGCCGCCGACGCCAGCAGGCCGTGCGCCTCCTGGCCATAGCGGCTGGCGCGCGCGCTGTCGCGCTGGCGCAGATGCCAGGCCAGCGACAGCAGCAGCGGCAGGCGCTGCGCACCCTGCAGCGGCGCCATGGCATTTTCCCACTGTGTTATTTCATGCTCGAGCACGAACATTTCCATACTTGCCTCTCCCGCGACAGTGGCGCCGGCTTGCCTTCCAGACAAGCCCGGTGCCTGTCATTGTAAGCTGCCTGCGGGAGAAATGTTCATGTCTGAACAGGCATTTTATGCCTGCTGCGCAGCGCCTTTCAGCGTGAAACCAGGCGGATCGGCGCCTGTGCGCCAGTATCAGCCAGTGCCTGGCCTGCCGGTGCGCGCAAGCCAGGCAGGCGCTGGGCGTCGTCGATGACCACCCGTTCGCCGCCCTGTTCAAAGGCAAGGCTGGCGCCGCGCTCGGTGACAAAGCGCCCCGGCGCCGTGGCGTGCAGCCGTACTTCCTGCGTGGCGCGCAGTTCGCGCCGCTGCGCCAGGCGGCCGAAGAACTGCTGATCCTGCTGGCGCACCACCAGCAGTTGGCCGTTCGACAGCGCATACGGCTGCTCCATCGACATCGCTTCCTGCGCGGTCACCTGGTAGGGCGCCTGGATGCTGATGCGCACCTTGCCGTGATCGGCGCCGGATTGCGCCAGCGCAGGGGTAGACGCAGCGGACAAGGCCAGCAGGGCGGCGGCGGGGAGCAGGCGTGCAACGTGGATAAGCTTGGACATGAGAATCACCTTTGATCTGGAGGTAGGAGGGGGAACCGTCTTGTCGCTGGCAGGGCTGCTGCAGCAACGCAGATCAAGATAGCAAATGCACCATGTTGTCTCCAGCGGCTGGCGACGAATGGCAGCTTTCGGGGGCTGGAATGCCGGAAAACGGGAATGAGTGGTTGTCGGTAAAAATGCGGAAAGCAGTGCTGGTGGCGAAATTTAATTTCGCACACCAGTGCTTTTTTATGGATAAGTTTGCTTTCTCCGGTGTCAGTACAGCGTCTGCGCCGACTCGTGCAGCAACTGGCCGTACAGCGTGTGGCGCATTTTAGCGATCTTGCCGTCGGCCAGCGCCTGCAGCACCGCGCATTGCGGCTCGATCAGATGGCGGCAGTTATAGAACTTGCAGCCGCCCAGATAGGGCTGGAATTCGCGGAAGGCGCGCTCGAGCATGCCTTCGCTCAAATGGTACAGACCGAATTCCTGGAAGCCCGGTGAATCGATGATCGAGCTGTGCTCGCCCAGTTCAGGCAGGCTATACAGTCGCGTAAAGGTGGTGGTGTGCTTGCCCGTGTCGAGCGCGGCGGAAATCTCGCGCACGGCGATGTCGGCGTCCGGCACCAGCAGGTTGATCAGCGACGATTTGCCCATGCCCGACTGGCCGATCAGGATCGACGACTGGCCAGCCAGCAGCGGCGTCAGCGTGGCCACCGCATGCTCGGGTGCGGCGCGCGCCGACACTTCATGCACCGGGTAGCCGAGCGAGGAGTACGGCAGCAGGCGTTCGCGGGTCTTGTCCAGCGAGGCCGTCACATCGGTCTTGTTGAGGATAATGTGCGCCTCGATGCCGGCCGCATCGGCCGCCACCAGCGAGCGCGAAATCAGGTCGTCGGCAAAGCCCGGCTCGGTGGCCACCACGATAAACAGCTGGGTCAGGTTGGCCGCCAGCAGCTTGGACTTGTACTGGTCCGAGCGGTACAGCAGCGTCTGGCGCTCGTCGATGCTGTCAATCACGGCCTGGTCGTTCGAGGTGCGCGTCAGCTGCACCCGGTCGCCCACGGCCACATTGGTTTTCTTGCCGCGCGTTACGCACTGCAGCTTGACGCCATCCACTTCGGCCAGGTAGTGGCGGCCATGGGCGGCAATAATGACGCCATTGAGTTTATCGGCACTCATGGCGCCACCTGGCTGCTCTGGTAAAGCGCATCGGCCCGCGCGGCGCAGATAAAGTCGTTGTCGGACAGGCCGCCGGCGCCCTGGTTGATTGAATGGGTGGTGTAGCGGGCGGTACAGCTTTTATAGGTAATGATGAGCTCCGGATGGTGGTCCTGAATATGGGTCATATAAGCGAGTGCGTTGACAAAAGCCAGCGTCTGGTAATAGTTCTTGAATTGAAAAGTGCGCGTCAGTATGCCGTCGTGCAGCCGCCAGTCGGGCAGCAGGGCCAGCAGGCTGGCCACGTCGGTATCGGGCAGCGCCTGCTGGCGCGGCGCGCACTGCTGCTGCGCCAGGGCTTGCAAGGTCGTCATGCGGTAGCTCCCTTCAGGTGGCCGATGCGCACGCTGGCCGGCGGGTGCGAGTCGTAAAAGGCCGAGTGCAGCGGATCGGGCGTCAGCGTCGAGGCGTTGTCTTCGTACATTTTCACCAGCGCCGACACCAGGTCATTGGCGTCAGTATGTTGAGCGGCAAAGGCATCGGCTTCGAATTCATGCTTGCGCGAGCCGAGCGAGGCCAACGGCCCCAGCAGGAACGTGAACACCGGCAGCGCCAGCATGAACAGCAGCAGCGCCAGCGCATCGGTGCCCTGGCCGGCCAGCGCCAGCGTGACCGGGTCGACGCCGAGGCCTGCATAGAACCACGGCTGCGTCTTCAGGTAACCGAGCAGCGCCAGGAAGCCCAGCGATATGGCAAACATCATGGCGATGCGCTTGACGATATGCCTGAGCTTGAAGTGGCCCAGCTCATGCGCCAGCACCGCTTCGATTTCATGCGGCGCCAGGCGCGACAGCAGGGTGTCGAAAAACACGATGCGCTTGTTGGCGCCAAAGCCGGAAAAATACGCATTGCCATGGGCGCTGCGCTTGGAGCCGTCCATCACGAACAGGCCTTTGGAGGCAAAGCCGACGCGCTGCATCAGGCCTTCGATGCGTTGTTTTAGCGATTCATCGGCCAGCGGCGTAAATTTGTTGAACAGCGGTGCAATCACGGTTGGGTAAAGCACCATCATCAGCAGCTGGAAACCGCTCCACACCAGCCACGCGTACAGCCACCACAGGTCGCCCGCGCTGGCCATCAGCGTCAGCACCACCCACAGCAGCGGCAGGCCGATGGCTGCGCCCAGCAGCACACCCTTGAGCATGTCGGCAAAGAACAGGCCGCGGCGCATGGCATTGAAGCCGAAGCGTTGTTCAAGCACGAACTGGCGGTAATAATCAAACGGCAGGTCGACCAGCCCGGAGATGGCGGCAAAGGCCACGATCAGGCTGATTTGATACCACATGCCGGAACCCGTTACTTCCTGCAGATGCACGGCCAGCCACTGCAGGCCGCCAAGCAACGTAAAACCAATCAGCACCGCGTAGTTGACCAGCAGTGTGAGCAGGCCGAACTTGGTTTTCGCGACCGTATAGTCGGCCGCCTTCTGGTGCGCGGCCAGCGGGATTTTTTCAGCAAATTCAGGCGGCACCTGGGCGCGGTTGGCCAGCACATGGCGGATCTGGCGCGAGGCCAGCCAGAAGCGCACGGCCAGCGTCAGCACCAGAAGGGAAACAAACAAAATCGAGAACGCGAGTGAATACATGCTGTGCCTGTGAGAAAATGGCTGATTATTTAGTTAGTTTAATCAGGCCAAGAGAGAATTATGTCACAAGCGACCGACTTAACCCCATCCATCCCTGCCGCTCCTGCGCGTCCCAATGAAATGAACCTGATCTGGGTCGATATGGAAATGACCGGCCTGGAACCCGATACCGACCGCATTATCGAAGTGGCGGTGGTGGTCACCGACATGCACCTGAACCTGTTGGCCGAAGGCCCGGTATTTGCGATTCACCAGTCCGATGAAACACTGAACAAGATGGATGCCTGGAACAAGGGCACGCATGGCCGCTCGGGCCTGATCGAACGGGTCAAGGCCTCGACCGTGACGGAAGCGCAGGCCGAAGCCGAGCTGATCGCGTTCCTGAAAAAGTATGTACCAGCTGGCAAATCGCCGATGTGCGGCAACACCATCGGCCAGGACCGCCGCTTCATGGTGCGCGGCATGCCCAAACTCGAAGCGTTCTTCCACTACCGCAACCTGGACGTATCGACGCTCAAAGAGCTGTGCAAGCGCTGGAAACCGGAAATCGCCACCGGCTTCAAGAAGCACCAGAAGCATACGGCGATGGCCGATATTATCGAATCGATCGAAGAGCTCAAGTACTATCGCGAGCATTTTATCAAGCTGTAGGTTTTATGTCGCGAGTGGTTGTCGGCTTACGCGCTGCGCGCTAAGCCGACCTACGCACCAAGCCGACCTGCGTGCAACCCGACCTGCGCGTATTGCGTAGGTCGGGTTAGCCGCGCAAGCGCGGCGTAACCCGACATAGCCAGCGCACCAAGGGCAATCAGGGCGCCTGCAAATCAATCCTGTGCCAGCACCCATCCTCGCCGCGCGCCTCCAGCACCCAAGCCGCCTCCTGGCGCAGCTCGGTAATCCACAGCGCATTGCCCGGCTCCCGGAAATACGCGGTGCAGCGCCCCTGCGGCGCCAGCTCGCACACGATCAGCCCTTCGCCCGCCACCGCGCACCAGCGCGCATTGGCATCGATCAGCGCCACTTGCGGGTCGCCATAAAATTCGCCTACGTGCAGTTGCCAGCCCGCGCTTGAATGCACGCTGGCGCTTTCATAGTCATGCGTGACGGTGATGCTGGCGCTGCGTGCCAGTTCGCGCGCGCTCATGGCGCCACCGCCGGCCACAGCGCTTCCTGGTCGGCGCGCGCTTCGGCGATCAGCCACTCGCAAAAGGCATGCACCATTGGCCGCGTCTCGGCCAGGGGCGAGCGCAGCAGGTAGTAGCAGTGCGGGCCGCGCAGGCGGTGTTCGAACAGGCGCACCAGGCGTCCGGCGCGCAGGTCGTCGCCGATCAGCGGGCTGGCGGCAATCGCCACGCCCTGGCCGCTGGCTGCTGCATCAAGGCACAGATAGGTGTGAGAAAAGCGCGCGCCGCTGTTGCCGCTGCTGCCGCTGTAATGCACGCCGCAGCTGTGCAGCCAGCGCGCCCAGTCGATCACGCCGGGCAGATGCACTTCCGGCTCGTCGTGCAGCAGCGGGTAGCGCAGCAGGTCCGAGGGCTGTCTGAGCATGGCGGCATTGTCGCGAAAGCCGGGGCTGCAGACGGCTGAAAACCATTCCTCCATCAGCAAGTCGACTTTCATGCCCGGATAGCGGCCGGGACCCAGGCGGATGGCCACGTCCACGCCGTCGCGCGCCAGGTCGACCGGGTGCATCGAGGCCAGCACCCGCAGTTCAAGCTGCGGATGGCGGTCGCGCAGCCGGCCCAGGCGCGGCATCAGCCAGCGCGACACCAGCGAACTGGTGGCCGTCACCGTCACCACCTTGTCGTCGCCCTGGCGGCGCGCCTGCTCCGATACGTCGGCCAGCTGATTCAGGATCGGGCCCAACGTGGCGGCATAGCGCTGGCCGGCACCCGTCAGCACCACCCCGCGCGGCAGGCGCTGGAACAGCGCCACGCCCAGCCATGACTCAAGCTGTTTGACGTGGTGGCCGATGGCGCCGGCCGACACGTGCAGTTCTTCGCCGGCGCGCTGGAAGCCTTCATGGCGCGCTGCCGCCTCAAAGGCGTGCAGGGCGGCAAGCGGGGGCAGATGTCGGGACATGAAAATCGAGCCTCAGTAATTTTTGGTCTATCCGTAAACAATATTGGTTTGTTTCATTTTGCGCAAGCGAATATCATGGCAAGCATGTGTTATTTGCACCCGCAAAATAATTGACGCATATCCAGCTTGTTCGAGCCGGCACGAATCAACCCGTTTGCCCGGCTTCCCCCGATTTATTTGAAGAGGTTAGTCATGTCTGATCGCCGCGCCGTTGCGCTGGTGTTGTTGTCGGCTGCCGGGTTTGGCAGCTCCGCCGTGTTTGCCAAGGCCGCCTATGCGTCCGGGCTCAATCCCTCGACCATGCTGGCGCTGCGCTTCCTGATTGCCGCCGCGCTGCTGTTGCCACTGGTGTGGCTGGGTGGCTGGCGCCTGCCGCGCGGGCGCCTGTTGGCCGGCTATATGCTGATGGGCTTGATGTACACGGCGCAGTCGCAGGGCTATTTCACGGCCCTGCTGTATGCCAGCAGCGGCTTGTGCGCCATGCTGCTGTACGCCTATCCGGTGCTGGTGACGGTGCTGGCCTTGCTGTTGGGCTGGGAAAGACTGGACCGACGCATGCTGGCGCTGATGGTGCTGGCGGTGGCCGGCATGGCCGTCACGCTGGGCGGCAAGCTGCAGGGCCAGCCGATCGGCATTGCGCTGGCGCTGATGGCCGCCGGCGTCTACGCCGTGTATATCCTGTTTGGCAACAGCTTGTCGAAAAGCGCAGAAAACATCCACCCGCTCGCCGCCTGTGTCGTGATACTTAGTACGGCCGGCGTGGCCAATACCGGCATGGCGCTCTGGCAGGGTATCGCCTTGCCCGCCACGGCGACCGGCTGGCTGGCCGTTTGCGCCATTGCGCTGTTTTCCACGGCGGTGGCGATTGCCGCGTTTTTTGCCGGCGTGGCGCAGATCGGCGCGTCCAAGGCATCGATCATTTCCACGTTCGAGCCGGTCGTGACGATGGCCTTTGGCGTGGGCATGCTCGGTGAAAAAGTCAGCAGCACCCAGCTGCTGGGCGGTGTGATGGTGCTGGCGGCGGTGATTTTGCTGGCGCAGCGCCCGGCGCCGAAGACGGCCGCGCTGCCTGCCGTGCAGGCCAGTGCAAGCTAGAGTAGCAGCAGAATCAGTAGAGGGATGCATCGAATTGATGAAAAATCGTCGTGTGTATCTCCGCAAGTGCGACAGAGGTATATACAATTGAACCTGCTTGATCAGTGTGATGGTCAGGTCTCCTTGGGCGCCGCAGCAGTTTGCGGCGCATTTTTTTTGTGCTGAGCTAACGCAAATGCAGCA
This sequence comes from Janthinobacterium aquaticum, assembly GCF_009208565.1. Lineage (GTDB taxonomy): Bacteria > Pseudomonadota > Gammaproteobacteria > Burkholderiales > Burkholderiaceae_D > Janthinobacterium. The sequence goes on from NZ_WFLK01000018.1 coordinate 27,213, forward strand.
TAAAAAAATCTTTTTGTGCGAATGATTCTCATTTATACTAAGTTTCATTCTTCCCCGCCAGCCAGCGTTTGCCAGCCAGTGCATGCCTTCCAAGGAGACACCGTGCTGACCATGTCCACTGCATTCGATCCTGCCGTCCTGCCAGTTCCCGGCCACACCTTCCTGACCAGCCAGCGTCATACGTCCGACGAGCCAGGCTTGTCCGAAGGCGCGCTGCTTGCCGCCCATGCCGGTTTGCTGCTGCGCGACGGCGCCGACCTGGCCGCGGTGCGCCTGCGCGACCAGTGGCCGGCCCTGATGGCCGGCGTTGCGGCCTTGGGCGAGGTGGTGGCGCAAACCTGCAACGCCGCCTGCGTGCATGAAAAGACCGGTGTCTATCATGGTGCAAGCCACAGCGGCCAGGTTGGCTTGGTGCTCGGTGGCGAAATCGACCTGCGCGTGTTCTACCGCCACTGGGCGCATGGCTATGCGGTATGTGAGATGGGGGCGTCAAGCGTGCAGCGCAGCCTGCAGTTTTTCGACGCCGCCGGCCACGCTGTGCACAAGATCATGCTGACGCCGCGCAGCGATCTTGCCGCCTACGATGCGCTGGTGGCGCAGCATGCCGCCAGCGACCAGCAGCCTGGCATGTGCGTGCAGGCGCCGCCGTCGCCGCAGCTAGAGCAGCCTGATGCGCAGGTCGATGTGGCCGGCTTGCGCGCGGGCTGGGCCAGCCTGCACGACACCCATGATTTCTTTCTGCTGCTGAAAAAATATGCAGTCTCGCGCCTGCAGGCGCTGCGCCTGGCCGAGCCGCGTTTTGTACAGCAGCTCGATGTTGCGTGCGTACTTGATCTGCTGCGCGACGCCGCGCAGGAGCAGGTGGCCATCACGGCGCTGGTGGGCAATGCCGGCATGCTCCAGCTGCATACGGGGCAGATACACAAGGTGCTGGCAACGGGGCCGTGGATCACGATCGCCGATGCGCGTTTCAGGCTGCAGCTGTGCGAAGACGATATCGCCAGCGCCTGGGTGGTGCGCAAGCCCACCGTCGATGGCCTGGTCACCTCAGTGGAAGTGTACGATCACAAGGGAGACGCCATCGTGATGCTGTCGGGAGCACGCAAGCCCGGCGCGCAGGAGCTGTGCGCGTGGCGCCATATCGTCGACAAGGCTGCCTGGGAGGATCAGTTATGCGCCGCATGATTGCCGCCAGCGTGGCGCGGCGCATTGCGCTGAAAAAGAATGCAGCTGGCAGCCTGGTGGCGCCGCTGCAGGGGCATGAATCTGGCCCAGGCAAGCCGGCAGCGCTTACCAGTGCCGTTGCCGGCGCAGCGGTAGCGCTGGCCGGCGTGCGAGGGCCAAAGTAAGACGATCAGGCTGGGGTGCCTTCGGCGCCGCAGCATTTCTTGAACTTCTTGCCGCTGCCGCAAGGGCAGTCGTCGTTGCGGCCCACTTTCGGCTCTTCGCGCTTGAGCGTTTGTACCGGGGCCTTGCGGCGCGGTACCCAGAAACGGTGGATGGCCGGCAGGTTCGCTTCCAGTTCCTGCGCCAGCTTGTGCGCCTTGACCGGGTCTTCCACCAGTTGCAGTTCTTCTTCCTCGATCTCGTCGGCGCCCAGCAGGTAGATCGGGCGCATCAGGTCGGCCACTTCCGAGTCCCAGATCTCGTTCCACGAGCCTTCGCGCAGCTCCATGCCGTCCCAGAAGCCCCAGCACCACGATTCGGCGTCGATCAGGGTCTGGCCGGCGTGTTCATGCTCGACAAACAGCGGCTCGAACTCCTTGGGCGCGACCTCGAACGTCACCAGCACCTCGTTCATGAAACGCATGATCAGGTTGATGATGCGCTCTTCTTCCTTGCCATTCTTGAATTTCGGCGCATCCTTGGCTTCTTCGCCCCATACGCGCGGCAGCCATTCGGCCGGCATGATCGGCTCGGGACCGATGGCCACGGCCGTCAGATAGCCGTGCAGCATATCCATGGTCATGGCGTCTTCGGAGCACCGGTCCGATAACAGGAACTGGTCTAGTTCGTCGAATTCTTTTTCTGATAATGGCTGTTCGAGTTGCATGGCTTGCTCTTTGTGGAGAAATATAAGGCAACAGTATACGCCTTGCGCTGGCGCGGTGCGCAAGTGTTTATGCAGCCTGTTGCGCCGCCCCGTACAATATCGCCATGCACAATGAAAACCCGCCGCACCAGGACGACCGGCCCGTCCATCCCTATGCCGAACTCGGCCCCGACTGCGTGCTTGACGCGCTGGCCAGCGTCGGCTTGCATGGCGATGGCCGCCTGCTGGCGCTCAACAGCTATGAAAACCGCGTCTATCAGGTCGGCATCGAAGACAGTGCGCCGCTGGTGGCCAAGTTCTATCGTCCCGGGCGCTGGAGCGATGCTGCCATCCTGGAAGAGCATGCGTTCGTGTCCGAACTGGTTGAGCGTGAAATCCAGGTGGTGCCGGCGCTGGCGATTGGCGGCAGCACGCTGCATGAGTTCAACGGTTTTCGTTTTGCCGTGTTTGCGCGCCATGGCGGCCGTGCGCCCGAGCTTGACGATCCGGCCACGCTGGAATGGATAGGGCGCTTTATCGGCCGCATCCACGCCGTCGGCGCACTGGGCGCCTACCGTGAGCGCCCGGCGCTCGATCATCACACGTTTGGCGTCGAACCGAGCGAATTCATCCTGGCCGGCGACTTCGTGCCGGCCGAGCTGCGCGCCGCCTACGCCAGCGTGGTGGCGCAGGCGCTTGACGGCGTGCGGCGCTGCTACGAGCGCGCCGGCGATGTGAGCATCCTGCGCACGCACGGTGACTGCCACGGCGGCAATGTGCTGTGGACCGACGCCGGCCCGCATTTTGTCGACTTTGACGACAGCCGCATGGGGCCGGCCATCCAGGATCTGTGGATGATGCTGTCGGGCGAGCGGCACGAAATGGTGCGCCAGATGAGCGATATCCTGGCCGGCTACGAAGACTTCTGCGATTTTGAGCCGCGCCAGCTGTACCTGGTCGAAGCATTGCGCACGCTGCGCCTGATCCATTACTCGGCCTGGCTGGCGCGCCGCTGGGACGACCCGGCCTTTCCCGTCGCTTTCCCCTGGTTTAACACCCAGCGCTACTGGCAGGACCGGGTGCTGGAGCTGCGCGAACAGATCGCGCTGATGGATGAAGCGCCTTTGTGGCCGGTCTGAAGCGCTTGAAAACGAGAAAAGGGCGGTAAACCGCCTTCTTCTTGAACCGCTGAAAAGCCCATGGCGGCCCGATAATGGTGGTATATAACGCTGGAACGTTCCGGCGTTGACACCATCACGCGAGTCATCATGCAAGCACAAAACCAGCGCCAGGCCGCCTCCCTCTCCGCATACGCCGACGAGGATGAATTCGGGCAGGACAGCATCGTCTCGCTGCATGATTTCAATGAACTCGACGTTGCCGCCCCCGCAGCGGTACCAGACATGGCGCCAGTGCCGCCGCCGGTTGCCCAGCTTGATGCCGAGCCGGCTGAAGCGGCGGCCGAATCCACCTCCAACTCCGAACCCGTGGCTGATCGCCAGAAAATGGAATTGAAAGCCATCCACGAAGCCATCGCGCGCGTGGAAGCCGAGGCCAAGGCCACCTGCGCGGCCGAAAGCCGCGCGCTGGCCGAAGCGCGCGTGCGCTCGCTGGCCGAAGACCGCGCCGCCATCGATGCCGCTGCCGCAGCAGCAGCGCAGCAAAGCGCGCAGGCGGCAGAAGAGGCGATCGCTGCCAACCGCGACCGCCTGGAAACCATGCGCGCCGCTGCGCAGGCCAGCGTGGCCCGCCTGGAAGCGGTCAAGCTGGAAACGGCCGAATTGCGCGCCCGCGTCGAAGCCGACAATGAAATCCGCCTCGCTGCCGAACAGCGCGTCCGCGCCGAACAGGAAAGCCGCCTGCGCGCCAGCGAACAGGTGGCCGTGCAGTCGGAACTGGCCGAACAGGTCGCGCGCGCTGCCGAAGAGCTGCAGGTGCAGACCGAACAGGCGCGTCTGCAGGCGGTCGAACGCGTCGCTGCCGTACAGGCAGCCAAGGAAGAAATGGTCGGCATCGCTTCGGCCGATGCGCGCATGGCGGTGCTGGCGCGCGAGCGCGAGCGCCAGGCTCACGGTGCACGCCAGACCGCGCAGATGCTGGCCGAAGCCGAAAGCGAGGCGCTGGAACTGACGGTGCAGCGCGAGCGCGCCGACCAGATCGCGCTGGAATCGGCCTTCAACCGCGCCGCCGCCGAAGTGCGCGCGCTGGAAGAAGCGCGCGCGCTGGCGCACCTGGAACAGGAGCGCGAAGCCATTGCGCTGGCGCAGGCCGAGTCCGAGCGCCATGCGGCGCAGTCGCTGCATCTGCGCCTGCAGACCGAAAAAGAACTGCGCGACGCCGCCGTGCACCGCGAGCGCCTGGAAATGGTCGCTGCCGCCAGCGCCCAGGCGCGCCGCGACGCCGACGTGCGCATCCTGGCCGCCACCGAAGCGCGCATCGAGGTCGATCGCCAGCTGCGCGCGGTGGCGCTGGCGCGTATCGCCGCCGAACAGGATGCTGAAATCGCCGGCCACGCCCGCCTGGAAGCGGAAGCGGCCACGCTGAAAGAAACCCGGGCGCGCGAAGCGGCCGAACAGAACGCGGCGGCCGCCGCCGCTCAGGCGCTGGAAGAGGAACAGCGCGCCGCCAGCCTGGCCGAGCAGCGCGCCGGGCAGGCCCGCGCCGCAGCCGAATTGTCGGCGCGCCAGAATACCGCGGAACAGGCGCTGCTTGAAGCCGGCGCCGCGCAACTGGCTGTGCAGGAGCAGGTCGCCTTGCTGGCCGAAGAAAAAGCCACAGAAGCGGCGCGTTTGCAGCAACAGGAAAAAGCGCGCATCAATGCTGAACAGCACGCCATCGCTGCCCTGAAGGACAAGCTGGCTGCCGAAGCGCTGGCCCTCGCCGCGACCGAACAGCGCATCGTGGCCGAGCAGGTACAAACCGAAGCGCTGCGCGAGCAGCAGGCAGCCCAGCTGGCGCTGAAGGACGCGGCAGAAAAAGAAGCGCACGCGGTTGCCATCCTGACCGAGCAGGCGCTGGTCGAAGGCCAGCAAAAAGCCGCCGCCGCGCAGGCCGTGCAGGCGCAGGCGCGCCTGGCAGTCGAACTGGGTCTGGTGCACAGCGAGCGCGCCCGCGTGGAAGCTGAAAAAGCCCAGGCCGCCGAACAACTGCTGGCCACCGAGCGCGCCTTTGTCGACACAGAACGCGAGTCGCTGGCCCTGATTGCTGAAAAACTGGTGCAGCAGCGCCAGACCACGGCTGTTGAAGAACGCGCTTCCAAAGCGATTGCCGGGCGTCTGCAAGCCGAACGCCAGGCCACTGAAGCGGCCGAAGCGCGCGCCAGCATGGAGCAGCAAGCGCAGGACGCCATGCGTGAACGCGCAGAGACCGAACTGGCGGCGCAGCAGGCAGCGAGCGACAAATTGGCCGCCCAGCAAGCGCTGCTGGCCAGCGCCCAGGCGCACGCCGCCGTCCAGCGCAAAGCTGCCGAAGCCACGCGCGCCATGGCAGTAGCCAAGCAGCAGCTGCTGGAACTGGATATGCGCCGCGCCGCCCAGCAGGAACGTGAACTGACCGCGCTGCGCGCCAGCCTGAAGGAAAAGCAGGGGGAATTGTCCGATTCGCTGGCAGCAGTACGCGCCAAGGCAGAAGCGGCCAGCTCAGCGCATCTGACGCGCGAAGTGATCGAGCGGTTTATGTAAAGAATGGCCGGGCGCGGGTGGAATTAACGGGGCGTAGGTCGGATTAGCGGGGCTACGCCCCGCGTAATCCGACAACATGGTTGGCGCCTGAGGTATTGTCGGATTACGGCCCGAAGGGCCTAATCCGACCTACTCAACACAATCTTGTCCGCGTAATACTCGGTCTCGCCAAAGCAATCGGTCGGCACGCCCTTGTGCTGGCTGTAGGTGACGACGATATGCTTGCCGGCAGCGGCCTGCAGCTGGCGGGCGACGGCTTCGTCGCGTACGCTGAACTGGAATTTTTCAGGGATGGTGCCGGGCAGGGCGGTCAGCAGCAGCTCACCCTCCCAGGTTTTGCAGACCCAGCCGCGCTTGGAAAATTTCTGCAGGTGGCCGGCGCGTTCGCCTTCCGAGTAGGAAAAGCTGAGCGCCATCCAGGTATAGGCGGCCACGAACAGACCCCCTGCCAGCAGGAAGATAATCAAGGCGATGCTGACTTTTTTGGTGGTAGGGGTCATGGTCTGCGTAGTTTTCAGTGGGATCAGTCCTTGCGGCCTGCCTTCCAGTTCAGGCCGAAATTGTAGCGTTCGTCCATTGCCTGGTGCGCCGTGATTTTACCTTGGCCGCCGAAGTATTCCACCAATTTTGTCACCTGCAGATTGCCGCCCTGGTTTTCCAGCATGGCGATCGCACACATGGCGTGCTGGCTGTCGCTGTCGAGGCGCACTTCAACCGTCGGCTGGCCGGGAATTTCGATGGTCACCACGCCGTCGGTGGCGGCCCAGTTGGGCACACCCTCGTAGATAAACGCGTACACCAGCACGCGCTTGATCTGGTCAAAGTGGGCGCCGTTGATAAAGATGTTTTCGCCGCTGCTGACGCTGCCGGTGCGGTCGTCGCCTTCGAGGTGGATATACGGCGGGCGGTCAAACGCGCCCCAGCTGTTGCCCAGTGCCTGCACCGCGCTCTTGGCGCCATTGCTCATCTCGAACAGGCAGCCGATATCGAGGTCGATGCCGCCTTGCCGGCCGGCCGGCTTGGCAAACAGCTTGCCGAGAAAGCCGGTATCGAGTTTCGACGCCGGCGCCTGGCCTTGCGAGGCGTTCTGGTTCCAGTTCAGGTTGACGCGGATACGACCGTAGCCGCCGCTGTCGCGCTTGTCGAGCGAGACCTTGTCGCCGCGTTTTTCCAGCCGGATCTTGGACAGTGAAATCTTGTTCGCTGGCGGTGTAGCCGATGGTGCCGGAGGTGCAGAGGGAGCAGGCGCGGACTGCGACGCTTCGCTGCCGCCGAAGTGCTTGAGCAGCGCGCCCAGGCCGCCGGCAAAGCCCTGGCCGACGGCGCCAAAGCGCCAGCTGCCGTCGCGGCGGTACAGTTCACCGATAATCACCGCTTTTTCATCTTGGAAGTCGTTGCCGGCAAAGGCAAACGTGGCCGCGTGGCCCAGTTGCAGGCTTGAGGCACCGAGCGCGCGCATGCTGCCCTGTTCGGTGGCGGCGGTAAATACCAGCTTGTCGATGGAGGCCGGCAGGCGTGCCAGATCGACCTGGAACACCGAGCGCTGGCCATTGAGTTCGACCGTGATGGCGTTGTCGGGCGCACTTTTCTGGTTGTAGAACACCATGTAGCGGTCGTCCGACAGCTTGCCGTTGGCGTCGACGCCGAAACAGCTGACGTCCACTTCCATCGAGCCTGAAACGATATCGAGCGTGACGGCAAACGGCCCGTTCAGTCCCAGGTCGGCCAGTTTGCCTTTTTGTCCGCGTGTGAAATTGCTCATGGTCGTGCTGTCCCTTCGTCGCTGGTGAGTTGATGCTGATGGATGGCGGCCGTACCGTCATCAAGCTGGCCGATGCCGAACAGGCGCGCCTGCTCGATCATGCGCTGGGCCCAGCTGGCGTGCGTGGCCACCTCGCACATCGATTCCTGCATGCGGAACACGGCCGGGCTGTCGGGGTCGATAATACGCAGCGCCAGTTCGATGTCGGACTGCGCCACCTGATAGTGGCGCTCGATCTGCGGCACCTGATCCGGGTGGATGGCGGTCTTGGCGGTCAAGCCGTGCGCCATGTCCTGCGCCACTTCGGCGTCGAGCCAGGCGCGCTGCGACAGGTGCTCGAACACCGGCGCCGACAACTCGAAGCCATGCGGCTTGAAAATCGTCACCAGCCGGCCGATCACCTGGCCCAGCGGGGTCTGGTAGATGGTGCCGGTGGTGGGGCGGCGCAGGCCCAGCAGCGCCAGCAGGTCGTTGCCGCCGATGCGCAGCGCCAGAATGCGTGGGCGCACTTCGGGCGCGCACAGCTGCAGGCGGAACTGCTTCATTTCATCGTCGTCGAACACTTCGGCCGTTTCCAGCGTGGGCATCAGCAGGTGCGCGGTATGGCGTACCTGTTCGAAGTAATCGGCAAAGTTATGGCGGGTCGACTTGGGCAGCACGAAGCCCGACAATTTCTCGACGCCGGGCATGGCCAGCACGCGTTCGAGCACTTCGGTATTGCGCACGCGCACAAAGCGCAGCGTATCGGACGCATCGCGCATGTTTTGCAGCGCCAGCGACAGGTTGAACAGCGCGTAGCTCAGATCGCGCTCGGCAATCGCATCTTCGGTGCAGAAGATCACCGAGCGCAGATGCGCAAGCTTGTCGCCATTGGCAATGGCCAGCAGATCCTTGTGCGTGGTCGGCACATACATCGATGCGCCCAGCGCGGCCTTGTGTTCACTTTGTGGGTGTATGCAGTTATCCATCGAGTGCGCTCCTGATCAGGGCCACTGCCTGGTAAGGCAGGGCCGGTTCCATGGTGACGGGTATGGCTTTTTCATGTGCCAGAAGCAGCAAATGTGCCACGTCCGGCGCATTCGTGTCGCGCACGATCAGGCGTTCCGGCACACGGCGCAGCAGCACGCGCGTGGCCTCGCCGATGCCCGGCTTGATCAGGTTGATGTCGCTGATGCCGTACTGCTTTTGCGCGCTGTCCATATACGCCTGCGAGCGCGCCGCCATGGCCGGCGCATCGGTGGCGACCGCCGCCGGCAGTCCCTCGTTGGCGGCCAGCGCGATGGCGTCGGCCACCAGCGCGTCGGCAAAGGCGCGCGACTGGTCGTGCGCTTCGAACTGCGCGTAGTACACGCAGCCATGGAACTGATCGGGGCCGATCGATTCGTTGAGCACCGAGCGGCTGACCAGGCCCGAGACGGTGGCGTTGAGGATGCTCGACGCAATCAGGTAGTCGTCGCACGAGGCGGCGCAGGCGGCGGTACCGGCCAGGTCGGACAGCACGAACAGGCCGCTGTCGATGGTTACCTTGTGTTCGCGGTTGAACTGTTCGACCGTGTGGCGCAGTTCACGCGAAATCACGCCCTTGCCGGTCCAGCCGTCGACAAACACGATCGACTCTGCGCTTGCGCCTTGCGCCAGGATATGGCGCAGCGCCACCTGGTCGATGCCGCGGTCGCGGATGATCGAGACCGAATAATGGCGGCATTCGCGCTGAAAGACCTCGCGCAGCAGATGCACCAGGATCACGCCGACCGGCGTGCCGGCGCGCGCCAGCGACACCAGCGTAACGGGTCCGTTGCGGCGCGCCGCAATCAGCGCGGCCAGGCGCAGGCAGTCGCGCGCCATCTGCGTGCGGTTCGCTTCAAAGGCGCTCTGGAACAGCGCCAGATAGGCCGGCGAAGGCAAGGATTCCGGCGACAGCATCTCGCTGTAATGGCGCTGGCCGGACTGGATCAGGCGCTCCTTTTCGGCCAGGTCGCGGATCGGCTCCAAGGCCATCGGTGTCAGCAAAAACTCGACATCGCCCTGCGCATAGCTGCCGCTGAAGTGCGGTGCAGCGGCGTTCATAAGGCCGCCACCGTCAGCGCGGCCAGCTGGGTGCCATTGGGTACGATGGCGTAGTCGCAGGCGGCCATAAAGCGCGCATCGGACTTGCTGTCGCCCATGCCGAAGGTCAGGATCGGGCCATGCTCAGCTTCCAGTTCGGCGCGCAGATAGGCCACCGCGCGCGCCTTGTTGAGCGTCTTCGGCAGCACCGCCAGGTTGTTGCCGTTGCGGTGGATGAAGTAGTCCGAGCCTTCGCCGGCGATCCAGTCGGCCAGCACCTGCTGCTCGATATCGGCCAGGCGCTCGCCCTTCGCTTCATGGTCTTTCACCACCACGTAGAACGGCGTGTTGTAGTCTTCGATCAGGCGTGCGCGCGACGGCAGGCCGGCTTTCTGCTGGAAGTCGTCGATCACGCGCATCGCTTCGCCCAGGCCCGGCAGGGCCAGATGCATATCGTCCTGCATCAACGCCAGCCAGCCGGCGTCGAGCGCGCCGCCCGGCTGCAGCACGATGCCGCCGTAATCGAGCACGCTGTAGCTGGTAAAGGGCAGGTCGACGCGGCGAAACGCATCGCCATTTCTGGCCGTGGCCGGGATCAGGGTCATGCCGCTTTGCGCGAATTCAAAGAAGGCGCGCTGGCGGGCGGTGGTGAAGGAACAGGCCTCGCCATTTTTCAGGTAGGCCGCTGGTTGCAGATCGGTCTCGCCGACGCATTTTTTGGGCGTCTGGAACAGGGTATCGTCCAGGTCAACAAACAGGAATTTCTTCAATTTTGGTCTCGGACTGGAAGTGGAACAGGCGGCCGTGCAACTGGCCGGCAAGCTGCAGGAGCGCCGGGCTGGCCGGCGTCTCGTGGCAGATAAAAACGTGGTCGTACTGACCGGGCGCAACGTTGTACAGGTAATTGGCGATGCCTTCGCCGTAGTTGTCGTCGCAGGCGACGATATGGCTGACAGAACCCCATGACAGTATCGGCGAGCGCGTGGTCGACTGCACTACCACGTTCTTGCCCAGCGCTTCGAGTTCGCGCCCCAGCAAAAACGACGGGTGCATGAATTCGCCGGTGCCCAGCACCAGCACCGTGTCGCCTTCAACGATGTCACGCGCCAGCTGCTGCGCCAGCGCCTGCGGCGGCGCCAGTGCGCGGTTCACGCCGATGCGGCCAAACGCATCGCTGGCGCCGCGTTCGGCGTTCGCTTCGAAGCGCTGCGCACTGGGCGCCGGCGTCGTCGGGGCGCTGCCCGCTGCAAAGCCATACTGGCCGGACAAGGCTGCGCCGATGGTGGTAGGCAGGCCGAAGCGCTCGCTCAAGCCGGCATTGGCGGCCTGGCCCATGAAATTGGTGATCACGCCCAGATGCAGTTGTTCGAGCTGCGGATAGCGCGCGCGGCAGACCGCGATCAGGTTGGCAAAGGTGTTGCCGGTCGACGCTTCATCGTCGATCAGCACCAGGCTGCGCGCGCTGGAAAAAATCGCGCTCGCTTCCTGCGACAGATGCAGGAACTGGCGCGGCGCATGGCTGTGCGACTCTTCAAATTCAAAGAACGGCAGCTCGCCCACGCGGTAGCGCGAGCTGTGCAGGAACAGCCCTTGCGCCTGTGGATGGGTGCGCAGCCAGGCTTCGAAAACGCCCTGGCCCAGGCCGATGGCCGTTTCGGCCATGGCGATAAAAACCACCGGGCCGGGCAGGGACGGAATCTGTGCGGCCAGGTCGGCGTGGATCGCTTCCATCGCGCGCGGCGTGGCCGGCCAGTGCTTGCCCAGCACCTTGGACAAAAACAGGAAACCGCGCTTGGCGTTGGCGCGCGCGGCGTAGCCGATCAGCGCGTCGAGTGCAAAGCGTGCCTCGTCGATCTGCAGCGTCAGTTCGCCCGTGGGCATCTGCTGCCTGACGATGCTCATGGCAGCTCCACGGCCAGCGCCGTTTCGGCCACGCGCATGCCTTCGCGGATGAGCGGCACCACCAGCTTGTCGTAGCCCTGGTCGAAGCCGGCCAGCGCCAGGTAGGGCAGGTTGGGACCGGCCGCGCAGGCCATGCCGATGCCGCCCGACATGCGCGGATTGATCTCCAGCAGCGCCAGGCCCTTGGCGCCTTCGCGGAACTGGATATTGAACACGCCATTGAGTGCGTAGTCGCGTGCCAGTTTTTCGCAGGCGGCCAGCAACTCGGCACGCAGCTCGATCAGCTGGCCGCTGCCGGCCGTGTGCAGCTTCTTGCGCGGCACGGCGCATACCAGCCGGCCATGGTCGGCCACGCAGTCGGCGCTGTACTCGTGGCCGTCCAGGTATTCCATCAGCAGCAGCGTGCGAAACGTCTGGAGCTTTGCCAGTCCATCTCGCAGTTCCTGCGCATTGATCTGGTAGGCCGCGCCGGCCAGCAGCAAATCGGTGCTCGAGCGCTCTTCATCGAGCACGGCAAAGCCCAGGCCATACACCGATTCGGACGGCTTGATGCACAGCTTGCGGTGCAGCGGGCGCAGTTCGGCAAAGGCGGCGTCGTATTGTTCAATGGTGGTGACGGCGCGGTAGTCGGCCGGCGGCGCCATCGGCAGATCGAGGCCGGCGCAAAAGCGCGCCTTGTCATGCATCAGCGCCAGCACGTCCGGGCTGGCCACGCTGAGCACGCGCGTGCCGATGGCGGCAAAGCGCGCGCATTCGCTGCCGATCAGGCCCGCTTCCTTGCCTGGCCAGAAAATCGTCACGCCGTGTTCCTGGCAAAACGCCAGGCACCACTCGATATAGTCTTCGCCCGTCAGTCCTGCCGGTTCGACTGCCGATTCATGCGCCGACAGGAACGCTGCCGCATGGGCATTGGTATTGGTACAGATGATGTGATAGCGCGGCTTGCCACCGGTGGCCGCTTCATCGGCTTCGCGGATCAGGCGCATTGCCGTGCCGACCGAGGAAAATGTTTTGTTGAACCAGACTCTATGCATGAACGGGTAACCGGTAGGAGGGGTGAATCAGGTCGCGCGCACTGATGGTTGATCGGTTGATCGCGTGTGCGCGCGCAGTCTAGCCGGTCAGCCTTAAGCTGGCCTTACGTCGTGCGGTCAGCCGGCCTTGCCGGAGGTCCATTTCAGGAAGGCGTCGCGGTTGCGCGAGCAGATAAAGACCTTGCCCGAACCGGAAAAGCGCAGCACGATGCCTTCGCCGCTGGTCACGCTGTTGACCATATTGCCGAGGAAGCCGCCGATGCCGCCGCCGCCAGCACCGCCGCCGGTGGTGACCGAGATTTCATATTTCAGGCTGTTGTCCCAGCAGACCACGTGCGAATTGTCGATCACCACATCCTTGCCCGGTTCGACATCGAGCTGGAACATGGAGCCGAAGCCGGATACCACCACCTGGCCCGAGCCCGACGTTTCCATCACGAAGAAGCCGCCCGACTGGGCAAACAGCGCGTTGCCGATGCTTTGCGTGCGCACCTTCATTTCGGTGCCCGAGGTGGCAGCGACAAACGCGCCGTCATTGAGCAGGTACTGGCGCGCACCGACATCGACCACTTCGATCGCGCCGGGCAGGGTCGGCGAGAGCAGGCAGTCGCCGCTTCCGCGCACCGCTTCGATATGCTGCTGGAAGAACGATTCGCCGTTGGCAAAGCGGCGCATGATGGCGCTGCCCAGGCCGCCCGTCATCTTGCCCTTCAAATCGAGCGCCGTCTCCATCATCACCATTGCATCGGACTCGCAATAGATGGTTTCACCCTGTTTCATGCTCACATGCAGAAAAGGATCGACGTCGCCGGTTACACTGAATACTGGCATGATAAATCTCCAAAAAAAAGCCGCCTGACGAAGCCAGGCGGCTGTGTTCAGCTCACGTTAGATTATGCGTTCACGCCGAACGAGCGTGCCAGTGGCCCCAGGCCGCCGTTGAAACCTTGGCCGATGGCCTTGAATTTCCATTCGCCGTTGTAGCGGTAAACTTCACCAAAGATCATCGCCGTTTCGGTCGAGCTGTCTTCGGACAGGTCGTAGCGGGCGATTTCGCGTTCGCCTTCGGCGTTCAGGCAGCGGATAAACGCTTTCGAGACCATGCCGAAGTTCTGGCGGCGCGCGTCGGCATCATGGATGGTGACGGTAATGCTGATGCGCTCGATATCGGTCGGCACGCGCGACAGGTCGATCTCGATGCGTTCATCGTCGCCTTCGCCTTCGCCGGTCTGGTTGTCGCCCGTGTGGACGATCGAACCATCGGTCGATTTCAGGTTGTTGTAGAAGATGAAGTCGGAGTCGCCACGCACTTTGCCGTCTGCTTTCAACAGGAAGGCGCTGCCGTCCAGGTCGAAGGTGGCGCCATCGGTCGAGCGTGGGTCCCAGCCCAGGCCGATAATGATCTTCTTCAGGTTCGGTGCTTCCTTGCTCAGGTTGACGTTACCGCCCTTTTGCAGACTGATTGCCATGTGTCGCTCCTTATAGATAAATGTATGCCGGAAGGATCAAGCGCCAGGGCTTGACCCTTGAACTGCATATGGTGACGAAATCGCCAGTTTCAAGCCTCGGCTGCGTGCCGCTTGCGATAACGCAGCGACGACCACAGCGAGACCAGAATGAAGGCCACGCCGGACAGGCCGGTGAACCACTCGGGAATATGGTACTTGACGGAGGCAAGCATGATCAAGGCCAGGATGCCGATGGCATAGTGGGCGCCGTGTTCCAGGTAGACGAATTCGTCCAGCGTGCCCTTGTGCACCAGGAACACCGTCATCGAGCGCACGAACATGGCGCCGATGGCCAGGCCGAGCATGATGATGACGACGTCATTGGTAATGGCAAAGGCGCCGATCACGCCGTCAAAGCTGAACGAAGCGTCCAGCACTTCGAGGTACAAAAAGCCGCCGATGCTGCCGCGCGCCACGTTCTTGACCAGTTCGCCGTTGCCGTTTTTGACGGCTGGCGCATCGCTGTCTTCGTCCGCGTCCGGTTCGCCTTCTTCAAGCAGGCCGCTGAGCCAGTTCACGCCCAGGTAGACGGCAATGCCGACGATACCCGAGGCCAACACGCTGTACTTTTCATCGACCGGACCCATCGCCACGCAACCGGCCACGGCGCCCATGGTGATCAGCACAGCCAGGCTTTCCGTGCCCAGCGCATTGACCTTTTCTTCGGCCCAGCCCAGCCAGTGCAGTTCCTTTTCGTCGTCAAACAGGAAATTGAGGAACACCAGCAGCAGGAAGGCGCCACCAAAGGCTGCGACCTGCGCATGGTTGTCGGTCAAGTGCTTGGCATACACCTCTGGCGTGGTGGTGGCCATGGTCCACACATCGACCAGACCCAAGCCTGTGGCGACCGAGACGATAACCAGCGGGAACAGCAGGCGCATGCCGAATACGGCCACCAGGATACCGACGGTGAGGAACAGCTTTTGCCAGAACTCGTTCCAGTGGCGCAGCACCGAAGCGTTGACCACCGCGTTGTCGAACGACAGCGATACTTCCATAATGCCCAGCACGCCGGTAATCCACAGCGCTTGCAGCAGGCCGCTCATGCCGCCGTGGGTGTAGCCCCACCAACCGGAAACGGCCATCAGGACAAACGTCACTAAAAAAGAAATTCTGAAATGCCGCATGGCTACCCCGTTATATTATTAGGTGTTATAGATTAATTAATTGATGATTTTCATCAATTGTTGTATTCACCATGGATTCTAGCGTATCGCCGGTCGGGGTGGCGTTTTATACGCAGCCACGTGCGCATGCTGCGGCAGTGTCGCCGCCAGCGGCGATCTGCGATAATGCGCGCCTGTTTGCAATCACTTATAACAAAGGAAAATCCGTGGATATCGCCTACCTCGTCACGCCCCTGATCACCTGGATCCTGGTCGGGCCGATCAAATTTTTGATCAACAGCGCGCGCACGCGCCAGTGGGCGTTCGGCCTGGTCGGCAACGGCGGCTTTCCCAGCAACCATAGCGCGGTTGTCTCCAGCATGGCCACCCTGATCGCGCTGCGTGAAGGCATCGGCCACCCGGCCTTTGGCGTGGCCGTCACGCTGGCTTTTATCGTTATTATCGACGCTAACAGCCTGCGCCAGCATGTCGGCAAGCAGGCCGCTGCGATCAACCGCGTGGCAAAAGAGACCGCCAGCCCGGCCCATACCTGGCTGCGCGAGCGCATGGGGCATACTTTGGTTGAGATTGCCGGTGGCCTGTGTACGGGCGTGGCGATCGGATTTTTGATTAATGCCGTGTTTGGTCGGGGTTGATCCTGCTGCCGCCAAATTCCTCATGCTCCAACAATGTTGTCGGATTACGCCGCTGCGCGGCTAATCCGACCTACCAGACTGCGCCTTGCCCTCGACATTTTTCAGCCCCGCTTGGCCCGGTGTTCCCTTGCTGGCGACTGGAGGCGTATCAACCTTACTGGTGTGCTTGTGAAGTCGGGGCGCTAACTTAGACGCATTAGCGGCTGATGCCATATTTCTTCTGAAACGCAAAACCCCGCTTCGGCGGGGTTTTGCGTTTCAGGGCGTAAAAACTACGTTTCACCCCTTGATTCATGCATTACAGCGGCCGCTGATTGACATCGCCAGAGACGCTCAGAGATACTCTGCCGATTGTGGTTTTAATAAAAATAATGCCCGTGTGCCGACGCCAGCTTACCAAGTTGTCGCCCCGACATGCAGTTCAAATCATTCCGGAGAGTACCCATGTTGCGCAAAACCCTGTTAGTTGTGGCGATCGCTGCCGCCTTGACCGCTTGTGGCAAGGAGTCCAAGGACCCCGGCAAGGGCAAGGCAGCCGCCACCACGGCCAACCTGCTGATTTCTCCTGAAGATGTGCTGACCATTGCCAGCGATGCGCTCGCCTCCGGCCCCGTCATTACCGGTTCGATCCAACCCGAGCGCAATGCCGACCTGCGCGCTGAAGTATCGGCCGTGGTGCTTCAGGTGTTGAAAGAAAACGGTGAAGCCGTCAAGCGCGGCGACGTGCTGGTGCGTCTCGATGAGACGGCGATCCGCGACAGCCTCAATTCGGCCGAAGAGGCCAGCCGCGCCGCCAGCCAGGTACTGGAGCAGTCCGAGCGTATGTACCAGCGCATGAAAACCCTGCGCGCCTCGGGCATGACCTCGACCCAGGCACTGGAAGACACGGAAATTCGTCGCAACAACGCGCAAAGCGATCTGTCGGCCGCCAAGAGCCGCGCCGCGCAGGCGCGCCAGCAACTGCAGCGCACGCTGGTGCGCGCGCCGTTCGACGGCATCGTCAGCGAACGCAAGGTATCGAATGGCGATACGGCCCAGATCGGCAAGGAGCTGATCCGCGTGATCGATCCGGCCAGCATGCGTTTCGAAGGCCTGGTGTCGGCCGACAAGATCGGCATCGTCAAAGTGGGCCAGCCGGTGCGTTTCCGCATCAATGGCTATCCGGGCCAGGACTTTATGGGCAAGGTGCGCCGCGTTGATCCGGCCGCCAACACCGTCACGCGCCAGGTGGCCGTGCTGGTCGATTTTGCTGACCAGCACCAGCCGCGCGTGGCTGGCCTGTATGCGGAAGGGCGCATCGAGGCTGACAGCGTCAATGTGGTGATGGTGCCCGATTCGGCGCTGGTGAAAGCCGGCGACCTCACCTATACCTGGAAGCTCAAGGACAATACCTTGCAGAAAACCACCGTCAAGATCGGCACGCGCGATACCCGTACCGGCCAGTGGGAAGTACGTAGCGGCCTGGCCAGCGGCGACAAGGTGCTGCGTACGCCAGGTGCCACTTTCAAGGATGGCCAGAAAGTCGAGCTGGCCAAGGCCGCCGCTCCGGCTGCCGTCCCTGCCGCTGCCGTGGCTGCAGCAGCGCCTGCCGCCGCCGGTAATGGCAACGGTAAAGGAAACTAAGCCATGTTCCTTTCCGATTTCAGTATCAAGCGGCCCACCGCCACCATCGTGCTGATCCTGGCGATGATGTGCGTGGGCCTGCTGGCGCTCAAAAAACTGCGCGTCAACCAGAACCCGGACGTCGAAGTGCCGTTTATCGTCGTCAGCATTCCTTACCCTGGCGCCTCGCCCGATACGGTCGAGCGCGAAGTGGTCAACCGTCTGGAAAAGTCGCTCGAGAGCATTACGGGCGTCACCGAAATCAACAGCACCTCCAGCGAAGGTTCGGCCAGCATCTTTCTGCAGTTTTCGTTCAAGACCAATCTGATCGAAGCGTCCGACAATATCCGCAACGCCATCGCTGCCGTGCGCTACAAGCTGCCGACGGAAATGCGCGAGCCGATCCTGCAGCGCATCGATCCGGCGGCCGAGCCGATCATGCAGCTGGCGCTGTCGTCCAGCACGCAGACCCATGCTGAAATCTCGCGCCTGGCCGAAGACGTGCTGGCCGACCGCTTCCGCGCCGTCGACGGCGTGGCGCTGGTCAATGTGGGCGGTTCGCTCAAGCGCGAACTGTCGGTATTGCTGCGGGCGGAAAAGCTGCGTGAATACAATGTGTCCGTCAGCGATGTCGTGACCGCCTTGCGCAACCAGAACACCAATGCGCCGGTGGGCAAGGTGCGTGGCGAAATGGACGAGAAGAGCATCCGCCTGGTCGGCCGCATCGAGTCGCCAGCCGACTTTGAAGCCGTAGTGGTCAAGCGCCGCGGCGAGGAAATCGTGCGCCTGGCCCAGGTGGCCACCATCGAGGATGGTTTTGCCGAAGTCAATTCCCTGAGCGTGCGCAGTGGCAAGCCCAACGTCGGCATGTCGATTACCCGCGTGCGTGACGCCAGCACCGTCAGCGTGGCCAACAAGATACGCGACATGGTGGCCGAGATCAGCAAGACGCTGCCCAAGGGCACCACCTTGCAGGTGACGCGCGATGGCGGCGAAAACGCCCAGCACAGCCTGAACAATGTGATCGAGTCGCTGGTGCTTGGTGCGGTGCTGACCATTTTCGTCGTCTACGCCTTCCTCAACTCCTGGCGCTCGACCCTGATTACCGCACTGAGCCTGCCCACTTCGGTGATTGCCGCCTTTATCGCGGTCTGGCTGTGCGGCTTCACGCTCAACTTCATGACCCTGCTGGGCCTGTCGCTGGCCATCGGCGTGCTGATCGATGACGCCATCGTGGTGCGTGAAAATATCGTGCGTCACATGCAGATGGGCAAGGACCGCCGCACGGCCGCGCTGGAAGGCACGGCCGAGATCGGCCTGGCCGTGGCCGCCACCACCTTCTCGATTATTGCCGTGTTTATTCCGGTGGCCTTTATGCCCGGCATTTCGGGCGAATGGTTCCGTCCGTTCGCGCTGACCGTGACCTGCTCGGTGCTGGTCAGTCTCGGTATTTCGTTTACGCTCGATCCGCTGCTGTCGGCGTACTGGGGCGACCCGGCCGACCATCATACGGCGCAGAAAAAAGGCCTGGGCGCCTTGCTTGACCGCTTCAATCACTGGTTCGACCATCAGGCCGACCGCTACGGCAATGTGATTGCCTGGGCTTTGCATCACCGCCGTTCGATGGCCATTCTCGCGGTGGCCAGCCTGGTCGGTGCGATTGCGCTGCATGTCAAGCACGGCGGCACCAGTTTCCTGCCGGCTTCGGACTCGGGCAACCTGATGATTACCGTACGCACGCCGTCGTCGAGCAGCCTCGAGTATTCGCGATTGAAACTGGAAGCGGCGGCCGTGCTGGCGCGCACCTTGCCTGAAACCAAGGACACCAACAGCTCGGTCAATACCGGTGGCGGCCGCATCTACGTCGATATCGGCAAACGCAATACCCGCAAGCGTTCGGCCAAGGAAGTGGCAACCGAACTGCGCAACAAGGTATCGCGCCTGGTGGGCGCAGAATATGTGGTGATGGACGATCTCAGCAACGGCGCGCAAAAGCCGATCCAGGTGGAATTTACCGGTCCCGATTCGCGTAAACTGATGGAGATCACCAACGCCTATATGGACAAGCTGCGCCAGGTGCCCGGTGCGGTCGATGTCGGTTTGTCCGAGCAGGACCCGAAAAACGAGCTGCAGATCGAACTCAATCGCGGCCTGGCCAATTCGATGGGCATTTCCGTCAACGATGCGGCGCAGTCGCTGCGCGTGGCTTTTGCCGGCGTGGAAGTAGGCGACTGGGTCGACCCGACCGGCGAGACGCGCGACGTGGCTGTGCGCCTGCACCCCGAAGACCGGGTGGCGTCCGACAATATCGAGCGCCTGCCGATCAGCGTGACCGGTACCTCGCAGATGGTACCGCTGGACCAGATCGCCAGTATTACCATGGGCAAGGGACCATCGAGCATCGAGCACAAGAACGGCAAGCGCACCATTACCGTGTCGGCCAATGCGCAGGGCCGTTCCAACGGCGAAGTGACGTCCGACGCCATGGCGCTGGCCAAGTCGATCGACTTCCCGCCCGGCTACGGCCTGGCGCTTGGCGGCGCCGGCCAGGACCAGCAGGAGCTGTTTACCGAGATGGTGATTGCGCTGGTGATGGGTATCGGTCTGATGTATCTGATCCTGGTGATGCAGTTCAACTCCTTTACGGCGCCGCTGGCGGTCATGATGTCGTTGCCGCTGAGCCTGATCGGCGTGGTGGTGGCGCTGGTGATTACCTACAATACCCTCAACCTGATGAGCTTTATCGGCATCATCATGCTGATGGGCCTGGTCGCCAAGAACGCCATCCTGCTGCTCGATGCTGCCCGCAAGCGTGAAGAAGAGGGCTATGGCCGCGAGGAGTCGCTGATGTATGCAGGCCGCATGCGTCTGCGCCCGATTCTGATGACCACCTTCGCGCTGATTGCCGGCATGTTCCCGGTCGCGCTGGGACTGGGCGAAGGCGGCGAGTTCTACCGTCCGCTGGCGATCGCCATTATCGGCGGCACCATTACCTCGACCATCCTGACGCTGCTGGTGGTGCCGACCTTCTACGACAGCATCGAGATCGCCCGCGACGGCGCCGTGGCCAAATTCAAATGGCGCGCTGGCCGCATGCATGTGGCGTTTGCCCTGCTGCTGACCGGTATCGAGTGCCTGCTGACGCTGCTGCTGATCCGTTTTATCTACCGCATGCTGAAACTGGCCGTGCTGTTTTTGATGGGACGGCACAAGCCGGTCAGCCTGCACAAGTAAGTCGGATTAGGCCCCCGAAGGGGGCCGTAATCCGACAACATTGTTGGCCGCGACCGCGCCCAGAACCATGATCGTGGCCATGACCGTAATCCAACAACATTGTTGACGTAAAAGGTGTTGTCGGATTACGCCTGGCTTTGCCAGGCTAATCCGACCTACGTGGTGTGCCGGTTCCTGGCGGGGGAGTGGTCGTACCGTCTGGACTGGTGGTGTCGGGCGGCGTGGCTGGCGTGGTGCCATCGGTACCGGTGCCTGGCGCCGTGCCAGGTGCAGGCGTCATGCCCGGCGTGGTCGCCGGTGTGGTGGAGGTCGCCGGCGTATCTGGCGTGCCGGCATTGTCGGTGCGCTTGTTGCAGGCGCCCAGCAGCGCGCATAGCGCGGTGGCGCCAAGCAGCAGCTTGGTAGTGGTCAGGAGTGGGGCTGGCATGGTGCTTCCTCTCTGGTCTATGAGCAAATCGAACTGTCAAGCAGGCACAGCCAACAAGGCTGGCATCGCGTGTAGAGGTTAGAACGCGTGCATGCAGGGAAGTTCAATGCGTGAGGAAATAAGCGGGAAAAGCGTGGCTGGCTTTGCGATTGCGCAAGCAGTTGTGCTGAAGAGGGGAACCAAAAGCCAGGGCGGGGGTCGCCCTGGCCAATCACCACCTTACTTCGACTTGACCTTACTCACTTCCACCTGCCAGTCCACACCCGACTCGATATGGTGCTTGGCAGCAAAGTCGCCCTGGCTGATGGCCACGGCCACGTCGAGCAGGCTGTTCAGGTAGACCAGCGGCTTGCCTTTAGCCACGCCGCCAAACGTGTGCTCGAACGGCGCCGTCACCTTGGCCACTTGCTTGCCCTTGTGCAGGAAGCGCACTTCCAGCAGGTCGTGTGGCTGCACGTTCAGTTCCGTCAGCAGGGCTTTTGGAATATTGGTCCAGACGTTGCCGTACTTGACGTCGAGTACCGGGATAATCCCGCGCAAGGTATTGCCGTCGCGTACCGCGTGCTGGTAGGCGATCCTGACCACCGAGTCGCTGGCCAGCACCGGTCCCACTTGTTCATAGGTAATCGCACCGGAAGCCAGACGCGCGCCCACATACGCATACACATCGCGGCCATGGAAGGTGTAGGACTCGTTCGAGCCGGCCAGGCGGTTGACGTTCTCGTCGATTTCACGCAGTTCGGCCACGCCATCGCGCTCGGCAATCAGCGTAAACAAGCCATTGTCCGGGCCGACAAAATAGCGGCCATTTTTGGTTTTCAGCACCACCGACTTGCGCGTGGTGCCCACGCCCGGATCGATGACCGACACAAATACCGTGCCTTGCGGCCAGTAGTTTGCGGTCTGGTACAGACGGTAGGCGCCCAGCCAGATATCGTAATCGGGAATCTGGTGCGTCAGGTCCGAGATGGTCAGTTTCGGATCGACGCCGTAGGCCACGCCATGCATGGCCGAGACAGCGCCGTCGGCGGTGCCGAAGTCGGTCATCAGCACCAGCGGCGTGGCAGCGGTGGCGGGTGCGAGCACGGCAGCGGCCAGGCAGGCGCCGGCGACGAATTGGGAGAGGCGTTTGACGATCATGGTAATCCTTGTATTTAATCTTTATATTGAAAACGGCAGTTAAAACGTGTAGTTGGCTCTGGCGTAAAAGTACGCGCCATTGACGCCGATCGGGTTGATGAAGTTGTAGGGCAGGGCGCCGCCATAGGTGGCGTTATTGGTTTCCCTCACGCGCTGCGGATAGCGGTCGAGGATATTGTTGCCGCCCACGCTCAAGGTCAGCTGCTTGCTCAGCTTGAGCTGGCCTTCCAGGTCGAGCGACCAGACGGCGCCGAAGCGCTGCGCGGGAATGCCGTCGATCAGCGGCGCCTCGCTGTCATACGAAAAGTCTTCCAGCTTGCCAAAGCGGGTAGCGCGCGCCTGCAGGCCCCATCCGGCCGCCTGCCAGTCGGCGCCCAGGATCAGCTTGCTGTCCGGTGACGCATGGCGGATGCGAAACAGGCTCGTTTCCGTCAGCAGCGTCAGATCCGGGTCGATGGCGGCCAGTGCGGCCGAACTCTGGCGTACCTTGTCCAGGCTGGTCTTGTTCAGGTTTAGCGCTGCATTCAGGTTCAGCTTGCCGCCAGACAGCGCCAGGTCGTGGTTCAGTACCACATCGAGGCCTTTGGTGCGCGTATCGAGCAGATTGGCCAGATACGCCACCGACTGGATATCGCTGCGGCCCTGCGCGGCCAGGTAGGCGGTGATGGCGTCGCTCTGCAGGTCGCTGGAACGGGTAATGCGGTCGCGGATGCGGATCACGTAGGCGTCCACCGTCAGGCTGGTGGCGTGCGCCGGTTTCCAGGCCAGGCCCAGCGACAGGTTGGTCGATTTTTCAGGCTTCAAGGCCTGGGCGCCAAAGCTGCGTGCCAGTGCATCGCTGGCCGGCAGCAGGGCGGCCGTTTGCAACGCCGTGCCGTCGGCATTGAAGTTCAGCGTGGCAAAGCGGAAACCCGTCTGTACCAGCGCCGGCGCGCGGAAACTGTTCGACAGCGAGCCGCGCAGCAAAAAGTCTTCAGTCAATTTGTAGCGCGTCGAGAGCTTGCCGGTGCTGGCGCTGGCAAAGTCGCTGTAGTCGGAATAGCGGGCGGCGGCGCCGAGCAGCCAGCGCGGCGTCAGGTCGCTTTCGGCGTCGAGATAGACCGAGCGGATCTGGCGGCTGCCGTCATAACGGTCGGACGGACGCAAGCCCGGGCCGGCCTGTGCGCCCGGTGGCGCGTCGGTAATGCTGCCGGCCGCGTACGATGCCGCGTCGCCCGGCGAGCTGGTATAGGTTTCACGCATCCATTCGGCACCGACGGCCAGGTTCAGCGGCGCCGGCAGGCCGATTTCCACGCTGCGCGTGGCGTCCAGGTTCAGCGCGTTCTGGCGGAAATCAAAGCTGGCCAGGTGAAAACTGGTCGGGCTGGCCGCGCCCAGCGAGGCGTTAACGGAGTCGCTGACGCCATAGTCGAAGCGGTCGCCGCCATGGCGCGCGCTGGCGTCCCAGTGCCAGGCACCGGCGTCGCCGCGCACGCCAGCCACCACGCTGACATCGCGCTTGTCGCCATGGGTGACGGGACGGTAGCCGTTCGGATACAGCGCCAGCACATTCGACGGGTCGCCCGGGTAGCGGAAGTAGGCGCTGCCGTCGGACTGGCGGTCATTGACGGTGGCAAACGAATACAGGTCCAGGCCGTTGCCAAGTGGCAGCAGCGCATTATAGAAAGCCGAGTTGTTGCGCTGGCGCGAGTCGCCCGACTTGAACAGCACCTTGCCGTCCAGTGCCTGGTCGGCCGGCGTAAAGTTGTAAGAAGTCCAGCCGGCGTCGCTGGGGCCGGCGCGCTCGGTCGGTGAGCGGCGCCGCGTTTCGGCGCCAAAGCGCAAGTAGCCGGCGTCGCCGAGCGGCACGCCGTAGTCGGCGCTGACGGTGCTGCTCTGGCCGTCCGTCAGCGTCTGGCCGGTCGGGTCGAAATGGGTATGGTTGGCGCCGTAGCTGGCCTGGGCCGAGCCGCCGGTACGCGCTTTTTTCAGCACGATATTGATCACGCCAGCCACCGCATCGCTGCCGTACTGGGCGCCGGCGCCGTCACGCAAAATCTCGATATGGTCGATGGCGTTCGGTGGAATGGCATTGATATCGACCGGCACCGTGCCAGCAAAGCTGCTTTCGGTATCGAGTACGGCGCTGGTGTGGCGGCGCTTGCCGTTGATCAGTATCAGTACCTGGTCCGGCGCCAAGCCGCGCAGCTGGATGCCGCGCACGGAGTCGGACGCACCGCTCGACTCGATGCGCGGGAAGTTGATCGACGGCGACAGGTTTTGCAGGGCCGCACCAACGTCGCCGCTCGACAGCGCATTTTGTACTTCGCGCGCGCCGAAACGGTCGATCGGCACGCTGCTGTCAAACACCGTGCGGTTGCGTGCGCGCGAACCGGTCACGGTAACCTGGTCGATGGCGGCAGCCGTTTCGCCGTCGGGGGCCTCGCTCTGTGACCACGCCGGGGCAGCGGCAGTCATGGCGCAGGCCAGCACGATGGCGCGCAGTGGCGTGGCGGGAAGATGGGATAAATAAAGTGGGCGCGCTTGCACGGTGGTGTCCTGTCAGCTTGGTATGTCAATGTGGAAACAATTGACAGGAGCTTAAGGGACAGTACGGCCGCGGCTAACGATTCTTTTCAGATATGCTTATGGCTGTTGTTTTCAGTGCTTTCGCCAGCTGGGATGACGGCATTATCTGGTCGCACTACATGGCTAAATTACGCAGCAACGCCGGTATCTCGGCCGGCAATTCGCGCGCCAGATAACCGAGGATGCCGAAGCGCAGCGCCAGCTGTTCGCCGGCCAGTGCATGGAGCGCGATGCCCCAGGCGCAGGCTTGTTCCAACGGTGCCCCGCGCGCCGCCAGCCCGGTGATAATGCCGGCCAGCGTGTCGCCGGAACCGGAAATGGCCAGCCCGACATTGCCGCCTTCATGCGACCAGGCTTGGTCGTCGGGGGTGGCGATCACCGTCAGCGCACCTTTCAGCGCCACCACGGCATTCCAGCGCTGCGCCGCTTCGATGGCCGCGCCGTGCGGATCGGCCACAATGGCTTCCTTGGATTGGCCAGTCAGGTGCGCCATTTCGCCCGCATGCGGGGTGATCAGCGGTGGCTGGGCAAAACGGAAACCGGGAGCGCTGGCCACCACGTTCATGGCGCAGGCGTCGATAATGATCTGGCTGCTTGAAAAGACCGGCAGCAGCGCCTGCATCAGTTCGCAACTGGCGTCGTCGTCGCGCATGCCCGGCCCCACCAGTACCGCATTGACCTTGCCGGCCAGCGGCGCCAGCCTGTCTTTTGCCTCAAGCCGGAAACCGCCCTGCGCGGTTTCTTCCAGGCCGATCACGCGCGCTTCGGGCATGGCTACGGCCACTTCCGGCGCCACGCTGGCGGCAGTGGCCAGCGTCAGCTTGCCGGCACCGGCGCGCAGGGCGGCGTTGGCGGCCAGCAAAATCGCACCCGGCATTTCACGCGAGCCGCCGACGATCAGCAGGTGGCCGCGCACTTCCTTGTCGCCTTCGGCGGTCGGCATCGGCAGCGGCCAGTCGCGCAGCATGGTGGCGGTGATGGGAATGGCGGCGTGGGCGGCGTGGGTGTTCATGGGGCACCTCCGGTGGACAGTCTCAGGATTTGGGTGCGGCCGGCATATCGGGCTGGTCGGTCACCGGCGTGCCCGATTCCTCCAGCGGTGCAACAAAGTTGCACAGGTCGAGCTGCAGCTTGCCGTGCTTGCCCAGCGCCTGGTTGAAGGCATACGAAGTGACGCCGCAGTTGGGCACATCGGCCGCGCGGTCGATGGCCAGGATGGCGTCTTCGTCGCAGCGTTCAAGCAGATAGCGGAAGCAGTTGACGATCACCTGATGGCCGACGATCAGCACCCGTTCGCCGCGGTATTCGCGGGTGACGGTGTCCAATACGCTGCGCAGGCGCAGGATGACATCGCACCAGCTTTCGCCACCCGGTGGACGGAAATAGAACTTGCCCACATGGCGGCGCTGCTCGTGCAGTTCCGGGTATTTGCTGGCGATGCCGTGCACGGTCAGGCGGTCGAGGATGCCAAATTCTTTTTCGCGCAGGCGCTCGTCGGCCACCACCGACACCAGCGTGTCGCGGTCAAGCTTCGCCAGGATGGCCTGCGCCGTTTCGCGCGCGCGCACGTAGGGCGAATACAGCACCACGGTGGGGCGTTGTTCAGGGGGGAGTTCGGCGAACCAGCCGGCCAGCGCCTGCGCCTGGCGTTCGCCCAGGGAGGACAGCGGCACGTCGACATCGCGCTCGGCAATGTCGATCAGCAACTGTTTTTCTGCTTCGGCGGTATCGCGCGCCACATTGCCGGCGCTCTGGCCATGACGCACGATCCAGATTTGCTGCGGCCACTTCTGTTCCATTGCCTGCCTCTTCCGTCGATATTAGCTTCGTGCCAATATAGACGAAAGAGACAAGGCGTGTCGCTCAGATGGCGTGCTCGACCTCGTCGAGGTCGGCTTCGGTTTCGCTGTTGTACACGGCCAGGTCGGTTTGCCCCATCACGCGACTGGTGACGGTGCCGGCCGTGATCGAGCCGCTGACGTTCAAGGCCGTGCGGCCCATGTCGATCAATGGCTCGACCGAGATCAACAGGCCCGCCAGCGCGACCGGCAGGTCCATCGCCGACAGCACGATCAGCGCGGCAAAGGTGGCGCCGCCGCCCACGCCGGCCACGCCGATCGAGCCGATGGTGATAATGGCCAGCAGCGGCAGCAGGAAGCTCGCGGTAAATGGATCAACGCCGACGGTCGGCGCAATCATCACCGCCAGCATGGCCGGATAGATGCCGGCGCAGCCGTTCTGGCCGATGGTCGAGCCGAACGAGGCGGCAAAGTTGGCGATGCCCTCGGGCGTGCCCAGGCGCTTCGTCTGGGTCTGTACGCTCATCGGAATCGAGCCGGCGCTGGTGCGCGATGTAAAGGCAAAGGCCAGCACCGGAAAGACCTTTTTCACGAAGCGCACCGGATTTAAGCCGCTGCCCGAAATGATCATCAGGTGCACCACAAACATCAGGAACAGCGCCGAGTACGACGCCACCACGAAGTTGGCCAGTTTCAGGATATCGGCCGCGCTCGAGGTCGACACCACCTCGAACATCAGCGCAAACACGCCATACGGCGTCAGGCGCAGCACCAGCGTGACCATGCGCATGACGATGGCGTGCGCGACCTTCATGAAGTGCTCGAACGAGGCGAAGATTTCAGGCTTCTTGGCAGCAATGCCGGTGGCTGAAATACCGATAAAGATCGAGAACACCACCACCGCAATGGTCGAGGTCTTGCGCGCGCCGGTCATGTCGAGGAAGGGGTTGGACGGCACAAAGCTGATCAGCAGCTTCGGCAGCGACAGCGCCTTGGCCGTTTCCAGCGAGCCTTGCAGCTGCACGCCGCGCGCCACTTCGGCTGCGGACGAGGTCAGCCCGACGGCGGTCAGCCCGAACAGCTTGGCCATCAGGATGCCGATGGCAGCGGCCACGGTGGTGGTAATGAGCAGGATGCCGATGGTCAGCGCACTGATCTTGCCCAGCGAACTGGCGTCCTTGAGCTTGAGGATGGCTGAAATGATCGACACCATAATGAGCGGCATAATGATCATCTGCAGCAGTTTTACATAGCCGCTGCCGACGATGGCCAGGTATTCATTGGTGCCGGTGACGGCGGCCGAATCGCCGCCGTAGATGGCCTGCGCGGCCGCGCCGAGCAGCACGCCCAGGCCCAGGCCGGTAAACACGCGCACGGTAAAGCTCGCGTGGCGGCTTTGCTGGCGGAACATGAAGCCGAACACAAGCAGTGCGACGATCAGGTTGAGGATGATGGTAATGGCCATGGTAGCGTTATCCTGGTTTTCTTGATGTTATTGGTGTTGTCGGTGACATGGCATTCTAGCGAACAATGCCAGAGCTGGCCCGGAAGCTGGCATGGAAAGGGCCGCTACTCTACCGTAATATGGGGCGTGCTGTTCCGATTGGCAGCGAATATTACGCTATATAAATATGTCGGGTTGTTATAAGAGCGCTTGCCGATTGTAGAATGCGTGTTTCTCAATAGAAGGTGCGCATGGATCATCGTTCAAAGGGACAACTGTTTGAAGCCGTGATTGCCGCCGGCCCGGCCACGCTGGTCGTGCTTGGCGGCTACCCGGTGCTGCTGTATAACCTGGTGCGCACCTGGAATGAGGCACCTGGCGCCAATGCGCTGGCGGCGCTGTTGCTGACCGGCGCCCTGTGGACGCTGCTGGAATTCTGGCGCATTGCGCTCGCTACCGTGGCGCGTAAAGGTTACGCTTTAAACTGGCGCTTCTGGTTGGCCGTGGTAGCGTATTTTGCCGCCGGCGTGCGGTTTTTGCCTGATATGATGGCCGGCATGGCGCTGTTGCTGATGGTGTTGCCGGGCATGGCCTGGCTGCACTTCATTATGCTGCAGGTCAAAAGGCCAAAGTAGGCGGCCCCGATTAATTTCTGAGGAATGTAATGAAAGCTTTATTTGTACTGCTGTTCGTATCGGGCGCTGCACTGGCTGACGACGCCGCCATGCTGCAATGCCGTGGCATTGCCGACGTACCGGCCCGTGTCAAATGCTATGACGCCATTCCACTGGGCGCCAGCGCCGCTGTTGCTCCGGTTGCTGCCGCAGCGCCAACGCCGCAGCAGCGCGAGCAGGCGTTCGGCATGGCCACCATTGCCGCGCCCAAGGCGGTCGAGGCGGAAAAGTCCAATTCGATCAGCAGCACCATCGTCGGCAAGTTCGACGGCTGGAGTGGCAATGAACTGGTGAAACTGGCCAATGGCCAGACCTGGCGCATTGTCGACGGCAGTTCGGCCGTGCTGTCGCCGATGAACAATCCGAAAGTGACCATCGAGCGCAACTTTATCGGTACCTACTTTCTGAAGATCGAAGGCACCAACAATTCGCCGAAAGTGCGGCGGGTGCAGTAAGGCTGGCAATGGCCATGCAGACGCAGATCGCCAGGACGCTGGCCTCGCTTGCCGAGCTGGTCCATGCACTGGACCGGCTCGAACCCAATTATCTGACCAAGCGTTTCGACCAGGCCGCCACCGCCCGCGACATGCATGAAGTGATCCTGGAGTTCAGCTACGCCGCCAATTCCAAGACGCTGCGCGATACCGGGGACGAGCGCGTGCGCGCGCTGCTGAACGATATCTTGCCGTTGACAGCGACGCTCAGGGCTTTTTTTACCATCAATTTGTGGCCGGCCTCGACCGCGCAAATGCAGAGCTGGAAGCACGCCTTGTCAAAGGCGCCCAGTGGCAAATATGCGTTCCGCGATGACGGCTCGATCAGGATCAGCCTGCTGGACGCCGAGTTGCACGGTTCGAGCCTGTCGGTACGGCGCATCTGGAGTCATGTCAGCGATTTTTCAGGTTCTCAGACCGCGGTCGACCTCAAGCTGGACCCGGAGCAGATTGCCGAATTCAAGGCCAGGCTGGCCAGTTTGCGCGATTTTCCCTTGCCGCTCTAGTCCTGCTCGTCGAGCCAGGCGATGCGTCCGTTGCCAGCCTCATGCAGGTGCGCCAGCAGGGCGCTGGCTGCGCCTTCGGCCAGGCTGAAATCGAACAGCACGGCGTCGCTGTGCGCCACTGCCAGCAAAGTGGCGCCAGCCGCGTCGAGTTCGCGCCGCAGCATGCCCTCCATCGCATACGGCACGGTACAGCGAAGCTGCCGCTGGCGCACGATGGCGGTTTTTTCGGCCTGCAGCAGCGCCTGCGCCACGCTGTCGGTATAAGCGCGCACCAGGCCGCCCGCGCCCAGTTTCACGCCGCCAAAATAACGCACCACCGTGGCCAGCACGCCTTCCAGATCCTGGTGGCGCAGCACATCGAGCATGGGCCGCCCGGCCGTGCCGCTCGGCTCGCCGTCGTCGACCGCCGCCGACTGCCCGCCGGCCAGCAGCGCCCAGCACACATGGCAGGCGCCCGGATGCTGTTGCTTCAGGCCGTAGACGATCTGCTGCGCCGCAGCGCGGTCCGTCATCGGCTGCACGCAACCGATAAAGCGGCTTTTCTTGATGATCAGTTCACTGTGGACGGGGGCGGCGATGGTGTACGGCATGGCAGGCAGCAGCAGGGGAAAGCCGCATGATAGAGGAAAGCTGCGGCACAAAGCAAAAACGCCAACCGGTGAAGGTTGGCGTTTCTGATGAATCTTGGTAGGCCGTGCGGGATTCGAACCTGCGACCAACGGATTAAAAGTCCGCTGCTCTACCAGCTGAGCTAACGACCCAAGGGCAGCAATTATAAGGAGCAAGGCAGAGTTTGGCAAGCGCTTTCATTGCCGCTTGTTATCACAACAGCACAGGCAGGCGTGATGGCCGGATCCGTATCAAAGAAAGCACGAATTTGCCGATTGCGCTAATATGAATAGGTAGCCTACCTATTTATTTGCGAGTCACCATGTCTTCATCCCAACCCGTCCCCATACCCGAACGCGCGCTGGCGCTGTCTGACGATTTGCGCCTGGCCTTCAAACGCCTGATACGCTCGATGCAGCGCGATGGCGGCGAGATGGAAGCGCATGTGTCGCTGATGCAGTATATGTTGCTGGCGCTGATCCAGGAGCAGCCCGGCATCGGCGTGGCCGCGCTGGCACGCTTGCAAAATGTGCGCGGCCCGACTGTCAGCGCGCAGGTCAAGTCGCTCGAAGAGGCCGGCCTGGTCGAGCGCGTGCCTGATGCGCAGGACCGGCGCCGCTCAGGCCTGCAGCTGTCCGGCGCCGGTGCGCAGGCACTCGACACCTTGCGCGCACGCCGGCGCGACGTGATGGCGCGCCGCATTGCGCGCCTGACACCCGAACAGATGGACGCGCTGGCCGCGGCCATGCAACCTCTGATGGAGCTGGGACAGCCATGAACGCAGCAAACACACCGCAACCGGCGGCAGCGCCGATCAGCGAGCGCGAAGTCAATGCCATCTACCTGGGCCTGATGGCCGTGCTGGGCCTGGGCGCACTTGACCAGAGCATCGTCGCCACCGCCTTGCCGCGCATCGTGGCCGACCTGGGCGGCATGGCGCATCTGTCGTGGGTGGTGACCGCCTATGTGCTGGCGTCGACCGCCACCATGCCGCTGTACGGCAAGCTGGCCGACCAGTATGGCCGGCGTCCGATGATCTTTACCGCGCTGCTCACTTTCCTGCTGGGATCGGTGCTGTGCGGGCTGGCGCAGAACATGACCGAGCTGATCATCTTTCGCGCCATCCAGGGACTGGGGGCGGGCGGCTTTATGCCGCTGGCGCAGATCATTATCGGCGACATCGTGCCGCCGGCCGAACGCGGCAAGCGCCAGGGCATGGTGCCGATCGTGTTTGCCGTGACCAGCGTGCTGGGGCCGGTGCTGGGCGGGGTGATTACCGATGCGCTGTCGTGGCACTGGATTTTCTATGTCAATTTGCCGGTGGGGGCGGTGGCGTTTTTCATTATTGCCCGCGCCATGCGCAAGCCGGTGCGCATGCAGGCGCACAAGATCGACTATCTGGGTTCGGTTCTGCTGACAGGCTGCATTACCGCTGCGCTGCTGGTGCTGGCGCTGGGCGGCACCGAATGGCCATGGGACGGCATGGCCATCAAGGTCAGCGGCGCGCTGGCCGTGCTGCTGTTGATTGCCTTGCTGTGGCATGTGCGCCGCGTCGATGAACCGGTCATGCCGCCGGACCTGTTCCTGAACCGCACCTTCAATATCGCCAGCCTGGTGATGGCGATGACCTTTATGGGCCTGATGGGCGCCAGCGTATTTTTCCCGCTGTTTTTCCAGCTGGTGATGGGCGCGACGCCGGCCGAGTCGGGCATCATGACGGTGGCCATGATGGTCGGGCTGGTGGCATCGTCGATGTATAACGGGCGCGTGCTGTCGCGCTCGGGAAAATACAAGATGGTGCAGGTGGCGGGGCTGGCCGTGGCCGTGCTGGCGTTTGCCGTGCTGGCCTGGGCCATGGAGACGGCCAAAGGCTACTCGGTGATCGAGCCGGCCATCTTCTTCCTGGGAATGGGGCTGGGCCTGGTGATGCCGAACATGACGATCGCCGTACAGAACGCCTTGCCGCTGTCGCGCCGTGGCGTGGGCACGGCCATGCTGGCGTTTTTCCGCTCGCTCGGTGGCCTGCTGGGTGTGACCGCTTCAGGGGCGATCCTGGCGCACCAGCTGCACGGGCAGGGTGTGGCGGCGGCAGCGATGGCCCATGAGCTGGCCTCGCCGCAGGTGGTGGCGCTGTACCGCCACGCGATTGCCAGCGTGTTTGGCGCTGGCGCCGTGCTGCTGCTGTTCGGCCTGATTGCCTTGCTGTTCCTGCCGGAACTGCCGCTGGAAGGGCATCCGGCGAACAGCAACAAGCCTGATCAGTAGCGTTCGAGCCAGTGTGCGTAAGGTGCTGGCAGGGTCCACGAAGCGCGGTCCACCTTCAGTTCCCTGGCTGCAAAGTAGGCCCAGTGCGGATTGGCCAGGTGCGCCTTGCCGACCATCACCACGTCCAGTTGCTCATCCTTGACGACGCGCTCGGCGATCTCCGGCGTGCCGAAGCCCCAGGCCGACGAGACCGGCACATGTGCTTCCTTGCGCACGCGCTCGGCAATCGGGCCCATGAAGGCCGGACCCCATGGAATCGATACGTCAGGAATGGTAAAACCCATGCTGACGCTGATCATGTCCATGCCGGCGTCCTTGAACTGGCGCACCAGGCCGATCGATTCGAGCAGCGTTTCTTCGTCGCGGCCATCAAACTCGATCACGCCAAAACGCAGCGTCAGCGGCAGGTGTTCCGGCCATACTTCACGCACCGCTTTCAGTGTTTCGAGCAGGAAGCGGGCGCGGTTTTCCAGGCTGCCGCCATAAATATCGTCGCGCTGGTTGCTGTGCGCCGAGAAGAAGCTCTGCGCCAGGTAGCCGTGGGCAAAATGCAGTTCCAGCCATTCAAAGCCCACTTCACGGGCGCGCACGGCGGCGTCGACAAAGTCCTGGCGCACGCGGGCGATATCGTCGAGCGTCATGGCGCGCGGCACCTTGGAGAGGCCGCCGCCGAAGGCGATTGCCGACGGTGCAATGGTTTGCCAGCCGCGTGCATCACCCTCGGCAATATGGTCGTCGCCTTCCCATGGACGGTTGGCGCTGGCCTTGCGACCGGCATGCGCGATCTGGATGCCAGGCACCGAGCCGGCATCCTTGATGGCTTTGACCACCGGCACGAAAGCCTGCGCCAGGTCGTCATTCCAGATGCCGGTGCAGCCCGGCGTAATGCGCCCTTCCGGCGAGACGGCCGTCGCTTCGACAATCACCAGGCCGGCACCGCCGCGCGCCATGCCGGCGT
This sequence comes from Janthinobacterium aquaticum, assembly GCF_009208565.1. Taxonomy (GTDB): domain Bacteria; phylum Pseudomonadota; class Gammaproteobacteria; order Burkholderiales; family Burkholderiaceae_D; genus Janthinobacterium. Next base: position 60,659 of record NZ_WFLK01000018.1, read on the forward strand.
AATGCGACAAATGCCAGTCGTTGGCGCGGCCTTCGACGGCCATGTACTGACACATCGGCGGCACGGCGATACGGTTGCGCAGAGTGATTTCTTTAAGCTTGAAGGGCTGGAATAATGCGGACATGGTGGCCTTTGAAAAATAGGGTGGTGGAAGGTTCTTAATTTCGTAAATTATCGAACTACGGAATGAGTATAGCCGATCGTGTATGATTCTGCTGATGCGTCCCTACAAACATCCCCCTGCCAGCGAATTCGTGCTCGAACGCGTGCTCCATGCGCTGAGCGACACGATACGCCTCGATATCGTGCGCCACCTGGCTGGCGTGCCGGCCGCCAGCTGCGGCGAGCTCGACGGCGGCCGGCCCAAGTCCACCGTGTCGCACCACTTCAAGGTGCTGCGCGAGTCGGGCCTGGTCTGCACCGAAAACAATGGCACCACGCATATGAACACGCTGCGCCGCAGCGATATCGACAGCCGCTTTCCAGGCCTGCTCGAAGCCATCCTGCGCCAGCCGGGCGCTGGCAATGGCTGAGTTGCCATAGAATCTGCGCGATTGCTGCCACTGCAGCGCAACGCCCCTTCCGTCATGCCCGTATCTGCCTGCATCCGCCTGGTTATTGCGTCGCTGCTGGCGGCCTGCTCACCCTATACCGAGCCGCCCGAAGGCCCTTACGCCGGCGTACTCAAGCGCGGCGAAAGTGTGACGCTGGCCGAGCCGGACGGCCCATTTACGGCGCTGTCGATTCTGTACCGCCAGGGCGGCGGCTACCTGACATCAACCGAGATCAGCTCGAAGCGCCTGCTGTACCGCGACCGTGTCCTGCTGGACAAGGCTGAAACCATGGCGCGCTGGCCCGATATCGCGCAGCCCGTGTATTTTGCGTCGGTGGTGGACAACACCGATACCGTCGTCAAGCTCGTCTATGAAAAAAACGGTGCGCCCGTGCTGGGCAAGCTCAATACCGGTGCGGACTATCGCGCCACCCGGCGCTATCCGTTCGGCTTTCCGATGGCGCCCGGCCTGCTGTATTTTCCCGGCCAGTTGTGGCCGGGCTTCCTGCTGCGCGCGCAGCCGCAGGCGGTGGTGCAAAGCATGCTGCCCGATCCGCTGGCCGGACCGTACAGCCTGCATGCAAACACGCTGGCCAGCATCTCGCCCGATGGCGCTGCCTATGCACTGGTCAACAGCGAGTACGCGCCGTCGGGGGTGATGGTGGTGGACGCGCAGGGCAGCCATCGCGATGCCATCGGGCTGCCGGTCACCTATCTGGCTGATCTGGAAGACTCCCGCGATGAGACGGCCAACCCGTACCAGCGCCTGTGGGACTGGGCAGGCAAGGCGCTGTCCTGGCGCCGCAATGCAGTGGGGCGGTGGGAAGTCCAGCCGGTGTTTGCCGATGCGGCGCCGGAGTTAAACAATCCGGTGGAGGAACTGTTCCTCGATGAGCAGCGGGGCTACCGCCTCTGCTTTGCCCCCGACAACGCCGCTTGTTTGCCGGGCTGGCGCAAGGCGGCCAGCAGCGAAGTGCAGCAGGCTTTTTCAGCAGACTACGCGCCGCCGTTTGCCTATGCGCCAGTGGCACCCGCGCAGGCTTTTGGCGCACCGGTATCGCTGCTGCTGTTTGCCCGTATGGGCTTGGGCGGCACCGGCTATACGCTGCAGCTGGATGGCGAGCCCGGCGCCGTGGCGGTGCAGTTGACAGCGCGTCTTGCGCAGCGCGGGATAGCCTATGTGCGTACCGATCAATGTCCGCGCCGCACCGATACTATCGACAAGTGCAAGGCGCTGCTGGTGCAGCAATTCAGCCGGCCCGAATCACAGGCGCGCGAGCTCGAACAACTGATCAGCAGCATGGAAGGCCAGCCGGGCGTGCTGTTTATCCTGTCGCACACGGCGTTTGTCGTGCGACCGGGAGAGCAGGGTGGCAGCCTGCTGCAGACCTTGTTGCGGGCCGATTTTTCACGTCAGGATTGATTGCTTTCAGGCTATAGGACGCCAGCCATGGCCCAGCTCGGCTATGATGTCGGCCTGTTGAAAAACGTGGTCGCGCGCAAGTGATGTGAGCGCTACGGCAAGGAAAGGTTGGCGGCAGTGGCAGTAAAGAATCATGCGGACCCAAACCATCGTCCGCAGTTTGGCTTGATCAATTTGTTGAAGGCAGGCGCGGCGCAACTGATCGTGCTGCATCATCTGGCGTTTTACGGCCCGATGTCCGACTATGTGCAGCCGATGTGGCCGGCGCTGCTCGGCTGGCTGGGCGACAGCGCGCGCATTGCCGTGCAGGTGTTTCTGGTGATCGGCGGTTTTCTGGCGGCCAAGTCGTTGTCGCCGGACGGCGCACGGCCTTTGGGTGTCATGCCGGGCCTGGCCATTGGCCGCCGCTACGCCAAGCTGGCGCCACCGTTTATTGCCGCCACGCTGCTGGCCGTGCTGGCCAATCTGCTGGCCGGCCTGGCAATGGAGCACGACTCGATTTCCGCCCCGGCCGGTATCGGCCAGCTGCTCGCGCACGGTCTCTTGCTGCACGGCGTGCTCGGCTACGAATCGCTGTCGGCCGGCGCCTGGTATGTGGCCATCGACTTCCAGCTGTATGCCGCCAGCGTGCTGATCGTCTGGTCGGCAGGGCGTCTGGCCGGCGCGCGCCAGCAGGCCATGCTGCTGCCGCTGCTGGCCGCCGCCGGTATGACGCTGTCGCTGTTTTATTTCAACCTCGACAGCAGTTGGGATAACTGGGCGCCGTATTTCTTCGGCAGCTACGGCCTGGGCATGCTGGCCTGGTGGGCCAGCGACCCGCGCCGCCAAAGCAGCGCCGTCAGCGCGCTGGTGCTGCTGATGCTGGTGCCGGCCACGCTGGCGCTGTCGATGGAGTTCCGCAGCCGCATCGCCCTGGCGCTGGCCACCGCCTGTGTGCTGTGCCTGTGCGGCCGCAGCGCAATCGGCCAGCACGGCCGCACCTGGTCCGCCGTGCATGCGCTGGGACGCATCTCGTATGGCGTCTTCCTGATTCACTTTCCGGTCTGCCTGCTGGTCAATGCGGTCTTTGTGCGCTATGCGCCGCTCGAACCCGAGTGGCAGGCGCTGGGCATGCTGTGCGCCTGGACGGCCAGCCTGGCAGCCGGCGCCGCCTTCCACCGCTGGGTCGAAGTGCCGCTGGGCCGGGCAGTGCGCTTTACCATGGCGCATCTGGTGATGCGTCCGGTGTTGCAATAACGCTGCGCGCAAGCTCCTTTTGCTAGGTCGGATTGGCGGCAAGGCCGCGTAATCCGACAACATGATTGGCGTCAGCGGTATTGTCCCACCCCCGGATTTGCTTTTGGGTGGGGGGCGACTTGACGTTATTCAAGCACCAGCGTACGCCCCTGCGCGCTCTTGCGCACCACGCGAAAAACGGCGTCCTGTGGAGGGACAATAGATATGGCACAGGTGGGCAGTCCTGGGTTTAGCCGGGTTATTCCGCGTCGGCCCTGCAAGAATGCGGGTTTGCGGCGAGTGTCAGGATAAAAACCGATATGGCACAGTTTCGCCGGAAAATCGTGAAAATGCCGTGAAATTTGGCACAGAAAGAAATCAAGGCCAGGACAAGCATTGCTGACGGTTCATCCTGGGCCGCGCCGTCATTCGCTGGCGTCCAGTCGTTTGGCGCAAGGCGCCCGGAAACGCCGTCAATGTAGTCCATCAGGGGCTTGAGCAGGTCGTTTGGGTCTGCTGGGGCTGACCAGGCCGCCGCCATAGCGATGACCCACTGATATTGTTCGAAAGACATACCATATTCTATATGGTAATGTTTCCTCCCGTTATTACCCCACCAGCCTACTACCAATAATGCCGCACTTTCCTTGTCAAAGTGCGACGTGCAAGTGCGACGTCCGAAAACTTTCACAATTACTGTAAGTCATTGATATCACTCTTAAAACCTTGAAAATGAATTCTGAGGGGGATTGTGTAAGTGCGACAGCATACCCATCACCAGCAGTGCGGATCTTGCGGACCGGTTTGATGCGTTACAGGCCATGCCGGTAACGTGCCACAACGGAGCCGTGCTTCCTACTGACGCCTGACACTCAGGCCGCGTTCCCCATTTTGCCTTTGCCTATGCCATCCGTCGTGATCATCTCCTGATCGAGAAGGTAGTTGTAGAACTGAATAGCCTTGGTTGCGGTCTGCTTCGGCGTCTCTCCTGGCGCAGCGACCTGCATCATGCCAACAAATGCCGCTATCAGAGCATCCTCATTGATTTTTGCTCTCGGCAAAGGTTGAGATGGTTCATGCGCTGCTGTAGGCGTCGTTAGCAACATTTCTCCAACGCCGGTCAGAAGCCAGTTGACGTTAATTCCCATTCGGGAAAGTGCCGCTAATGCATCTGAGCCAGGCTCCCGATGTCCCCCCTCGTATTTCTGAATTGTCGACTTAGGAATACCCGTCTGTTTGGCGAACAGTTCTTGGTTAAACCCCATATGTTTTCGTACCGAGGAAAACCTACCGGCAAGAGTGTTCAAGTCATCAAGCATGGGTTCGCACTTCCAAGGCTGAAGTGCGAAATTTAAGTGCGAATTGAAAGCCTTGTTCGCACTTAGCGTAAGTGATTGAAATCATTAGATAAACCTAAATAAAAGTCGAAGTTGCAGCCTCTGCGAAGTGCGAACAAGAAAATACTTCCCTATCGGGAGTTGACATGCTTCCCAATCGGGAATATCCTGATGTTTTACACCGCAACAGAGAGAGGCAAAACATGACTATTCACGCTCCAAAAAAAACCAGTCAAGAGGACTGGCACCCCGAAGACATCAAGGCGGCACTACATAAGCGCGGCACCACGCTATCACGCATTGCACTTGATGCGGGCTTGACCAGTTCGTCCAGCCTGTCGGCGTGCCTGGTACGCCCGATGCCTGCCAACGAAAAGCGCATTGCCGCTGCCTTGGGCCTGCAACCAGCCGCGATCTGGCCAACCCGCTACAACGCTGACGGTACACCAAAGCTGCGCGGCATCCGCGCGATCTGCTGCTCGGCAGATGAAATGCGCAAACGTTCTGCCGCAGGGAAGCCGGTCCTGCACAACGCGCGCCAGGCAATGGCCGCTTGAACATGACGACTACACCGTGCCTGGCCGCGCAACAGTTGCGGGCCGAACGCGAGTTAGCTCGTCGCGGTCGATGCACTGTGCAATCAGATCAATGTGTTCTGCCGAATCTCGTATCCCTCGCCGATCACAGTCATCAGCCTGCGCTTGCAGATGATGAGTCAGTCGACTGGTTTGAAGGACGCCAGATTCAATCAAGGCCTTTGCCAAGCCAATGAACGCCGATTCTAACGCATAGAGCCTTGTTTCCTCGTCAAAGCCCAAGTCGTCATCGGAATGATCAGGCGGCGGCAAATGAGAGTTCGGCATGTATTGCTCCTTGTTTATTGAGGGGTGTTTTAGAGCCTTCATTGTTGAATATCCGCGCCGGAACCACCAGCGGCGCGATTGGATGATGTGTTTTTAGGGATATCCAAAATGACTACACGAATTGGACGACGCACTTTGCGCCGCGCCAGCAGTATCGGCGAGGCTACCCAGCTCTGCCTGGAGTTCGCCATGAAGAAGCACAACCGGGGCGCGAAGCGTATTGCAGACCTGATGGGTGCGAAGCTGGACACCTTATATAAGTGGCTCGGCGAAGCCCGGATGCCGATCAATATGGTTGCTCCTTTTGAGGCCGCTTGCGGGGTGACGTATGTCACTGAATACCTTTGCGCTCAGGCTCATCTGCTGGCAGTTGAGATGCCATCCGGTCGCAAATTGACGCAGACCGACGTAATGCAGCTCCAAAAGCATTTCTCGGAGACAACTAGCATGTTGATCGACTTCAACGCCCACGGTACGGACGGTGAAGAAACCACGGCAGCACTTACGGTGTTGATGGGCGAAATTGGCTGGCACCGGGCCAATGTGGAGCGCTGCACCCAGCCCGACCTGCCGCTTTTCGGAGGTGAGGCCGAATGAACCACGTGTCCACAAGCGCACTCGCTGAAATAGCTACCGCGTTGGGTATTGGCAAACGTGGTGTCGAATTACGGGCGGCTCGTGAATCCTGGATTTTTGACGAGGTAACAGTAAAAGGGGGCAAGAAACGCTTCTACCCGCTGTGTAGCTTGCCGACGGATGTAGCGAATGCCGTGCATATCCATGCGATGGGCAGCGTCAAACTGGCGCCGCCAGCCGAAAAATCGTCGGTACCTGCGCCGCGCGCGTCAGCCGTCGCCATCGACCCGCATAGCTTGACCACGCACCAGCTGGAGGTTGAGCGCGCCCGTGATCGCATTTTCCAGTTTGTCGACGGCTATCAGGGATCGACTAAGGCGGCACTTGCATGGCTGAACGACGCCAAGGCAGCCGGTACCTTGACCGGGCCTATGCTGTGGGCTTATGAGCGCGCCTGGGACAAGCCACGCGCCGCCAACAAGTTGAGTGCCAAGACCTATTACAACTGGGTAGCTGAGAAGAAGGAGCGTGGCCGCGCTACGCCACTGAAAATTCAAAAGGACATGAGTGTCAAGCCGTGGCACGCCTTGGCCGTGGCTCTCAAGCAGCGACCGCAGGGATCGATGCTGGTCTGGATTGCCGAGGAGATCGCACGCCAGTGGAATCCTGCCTGGGGAACTGACGTACCGACCAAGCGCGCAGTGGGCTACTTCCTGAATGAGAAATTCAGCGCCTTGGAGCTGCTCAAGGGACGCCACAACGGGTCCGCTTTGCGCGCCCATATGCACTACACGAACCGCACCAGCGCCGGCATGCGGCCGTGGGATGAAATCCACGCTGACGGCTGGAATACCCACTTTACGGCGCCACACAAGGTAACCGGGGAATTCGTCACCTATGAGGTGTGGCATGCGCATGACGTAGCTACTCGCTTTGTACCGCCGTTCGGCCTGGGCTACACGGAGAATTTTGACGTGATCGCCGCCTGCATCGAAAACACGGTGCGGTGCTACGGCGTGCCAGTGATTCTGCAGACGGACAGCACGGCCATCGTGAAGAAAAGCGAACGGCTTAAGACGAACCCGGCCACCTCCCTGGCCGACCGCGCCGGCTTCACGATTGTCCACCCGCAGGAAGTCGGCAACAGCCAGGCCAACGGCATCGCCGAGAACTTCAATAAGTACCTGGACCGCTGCAGCCGGGAACTGGCGACCTACCAGGCCAAGGACATGGACAGCCTCGCGTTAAAGCGTGTCAAAAAACTGACGGGAAAAATGGTGGCAGCAGCCGGACGCGGCGAGACGGCGGAATACGCCAAGTTGAAGCTGGAGACGGAGCGCATGGGCAAGGGCCGCGTGTTTGGCAGCTATGCCGAGGCGGTCGAATGGCTGGATGAAAAGCGCATGGCATTCAACAACCGGCCGCACACCAGCCTGCCGAAGATGCGCGACCCTGGCACGGGAAAAATGCGCCACCAAAGCCCGGCCGAGGCGCTGGCCGCTCATCGTGCCGAGGGCTGGAAGCCGGTGATGGTCGACGAGGCGCACTTAGTCGACATGTTCTGGCAGCACGTACAAAAGAAAGTGGTGCGCCAGCGCGTCAGCCCCTACGGAAAGATGGTTTTCCACGACAAGGTGCTGGCCGACTGGGAAGGCAAGCAGGTCGTGGTCGCATTCAGCGACAGGGACGATACGCGGGTATGGGTCAAGACCCTGGATGGCGAAATCATCTGCGAAGCCCAGCGCACCTACGAAAGCGCTTATCGCTCACAAACCGCCTTTGAAGCCGGCGAAGAGAAGCGCGCGCTGCAGGTTATCAAGCGCCTGGAGAAGAAAGCCGAAGCGGTTCGCACTCGCATTGGCGGCTTGGTCATCGAGAACGAAGGCGCCCTGGTCGACGAACCACGCATGAAGTCGATAGCCGATTTTGTCGACGTCGAGGCGCGCCCGGTAGCACCGGCCATGTTGACTGCGGCCGACTTCATGCCGGCAGCTGCAGCAACGCAAGAGCGCGTGTGGAGCCGTGAGGAGACAAACAGGTGGTTACACGGGGAGACAGAGGAAGAAGGCAAGGCGGGGAAAGAAAGTGCTGCCGCGTAGTTACAGCTACGCGGCAGCGGCAAAGCAACAACATAGAACTACGACTCATTACAACCAGAAGGATGATACATGAAACGCCATTACGTTAAAACCGCCAACCATCAACGCTTTGCAGCCGGTATTTCTGCCGTCGAAAACCGGGGCAGCCCGGAGGCGTGCATCCTGCTGCTGACCGGCGCGCCAGGCACTGGCAAAAGTACCACGGTGGACAACTGGGCTGCCGCCCGTGATGCCATCTACCTGGAAGGCATGCCCGGCATGAGCATCACATTCGTGCGCGACTACTTGGCCGACCAGACCGGCGTGCCGGCCGGTGCCAAGTTCGCCGAATACAAGGCCATGGTTGCCCACTTCAAACGCACTGGCCAGCCGATCATCCTAGATGAAGCCCAGCACGGGCTGGCGAACAAGGCCGAGTGCATTGAGTATCTGCGCCGCATCGCTGAGCAAGCCGGCGTGATCCTGGTGCTGGTGTGCCACACCAGTGAGCGGTTCCGTTTTGCCGAAGACCGTCTGGCACACATCGCCACGCGCATATCGGATGCACCCGTGCTGCTGCCGGCCAGCATGGACGACTGCGCTGCTTACCTGACTGAGCTGTGCGAGGTGACGGTGGACGAGGCTGTCGTCAAACAGGTCTTTGAACAGTCGCGTGGCCGCTACCGCTTGATGGCCAACGCCGGTCGCACGCTGGAACTGATCGGGGCGAAGCTGAGTAAGACCAGCCTGGCCGGTACCGATGTGAAGGGTATCAGCCTGTGCGAAGACGCCATGAAAGCCCTGAAAAAGGGAGTCCAATAAATGACGATGATCAATCCGCCAGATGTCGCATCAGTGCCGCTCAACAGGCGCAAACGCACGGCCTCATGTGGATTGCGTCAGCGCGCTTGGTGGGTGATCCGTCGCCGCGAAGTGTTCACCCTGGCCGATCTGCTGGACGTGGTGGCGAACGGCAGCGAAAGGGATGCCAAGAGCAACTTGCGCAAGTGGTTAAAAGCGCTGGCAGGCTGCGGCATCCTCAACGTTGACAAGAAGCTGGTGCCCGGCGTCGCTCTTACCAGCCCAGGATTCCTGCGTTACAGGCTCGTTATCAATAACGGGCGCCTGGCGCCAGTGTGGCGCGCAGCGACCAACGAGGTCTATGACCCGAACAAGAGGACGTGCTACCCGATTGTGAAGGAAATCAGCGATGCGTAACCCTCGCATCCTCGCGCTTGCGCAAGCGGCGGCCGACGCCACCACCATCGCGGCGGCGGCCGCCGCGATGGGAATCTCTCGCCCTTACTTGTCGCGTTATCTGAACGACGACCTGGAGGGCGTCGACCAGATCGAGGCAAAAATCACTCTGTATTACGACCGACGCCTTTGCCCTCACACGGGGCAGGAGATCACCCCGGACGTATGTCAGCGCAAAGCGCTGGCGCCGGAGCCATTTGGCGGCGGCGCGCGACTGGCGCAATGGACCACCTGTCAAACCTGCAGTCATAAACCAATGAAGGAGATCGCAAGATGAAATTCCTGTTGCATAAAATCCGCGTGGCCGTCGTCAAGATGCGCCTGGCCATGATCGACAGCCGTCAGCGCCGCACGGTTGCTGAGATGACGTTTGCCGTCGACTGCCGTATGCATGCACAGCGCCAGTTCGCAGCACGCAGCCAATACAACGCCCGCTGCAAGCGCGCATTGTTGGAAAAGCTCGATGCACTGCAGGGTGGCCAATGATGAATGCCGAGCGCAAAGCGGCCGCGCAAGCAGTCAACATCAGGCAGTCGGACAAGCCCCCTGTCATGCCGGCTTGCAAGAACTGCCAGCACCACGCCTATGAGGCAGGTGATCGCATGGGCGCCAAGGGCGAGTACATCGAAAAGACCGGCCGGCGCTGCGTCCAGCTGCTGATCCGCGTCACCACCCGTCTTGTATGCGATCTGCATGCCTTCAAGCATGCCGACCGCCGTGACGTCTAACCAGGAGAGCATTAGTGAAGACTACTTACCTCTACATCGGCGTGGCGGCGTCCATTATCGGAATCGTCACTGGCAGCCTGTGGCACTCGACCGGCGAGGCTAGCTCTGCAGGAGTATTTGCCATCCTGACTCTGATTATTCTGGTGCTGGGCTGGGCCGCTGGCGCCAGCGCGCAGCAACAGGCAAATAGATCGCCTGTTGCGTTTGCGCTGTCCATCGGTTCGATCACCAATGCGATCACAACGGTTTTTAGCCGTGCCGAGGCAGAGATCGAATTGGCTGCACTGAACCCACCCGGTCAATACCCATTCTGGCGGATCGTCCCGCTGTATTGCGACGATCCGCAGTTCACAGAGACTGAACGCACTCACCGTAGATCGCAGTGCTGTGGCTCTATCGAATTTTGCTCACACGGCAAGTGCCTGCTGACCGCTGCCAGCGACACAGCCATCAACCAACCATTAGTTTAACTATCACTGAAAGCCAATATGACCCAAACAACTATCCCTGACGGCTACAAAATGGACGCCCGTGGCCACCTGGTGCCTGTGGCCATGATCCGCCCCATCGACCTGGCGCGCGATAGCTTGGTGCTGGAAATTACCGCCAAGGCCAAGGCGCTGTCTGAGCAGATCGCCAAGATGAAAGCTGATTTTTTTGCCGATATCGCGGCATTCGTTACGCTCAGCGCCGAGCAGTATGAGGTAAAGCTCGGTGGCGACAAAGGCAATGTCCAGCTGCTGTCGTTCGACGGCCGCTACAAGGTACTGCGTGCCATCAACGAAACGCTGGTATTTGACGAGCGCCTGCAGGCGGCCAAGTCGTTGATCGACGCCTGCCTGCAGCGTTGGAGCGAAGGCGCCCAGCCCGAGATCAAGGTACTGATCAATGACGCCTTTCAGGTGGACAAAAGCGGCAACATCAACACCGGCCGCGTGCTGGGCCTGCGGCGCCTGGCTATCGAGGACGAGGAGTGGCAGCGCGCCATGACGGCCATCGGTGAGGCGTTGCAGGTCTCGGGAAGCCGCAGCTATATCCGCGTGTATGAGCGGGTCGGCACGTCTGGCAAGTACCAGCCGATCACACTCGACCTCGCCGGTGCGTAGAGTGGACGCTACCGATAAGGCCTCCATCACCAAGGAACAATGGGCGGCCATCGAATTTGAACTCAGCCATCCCCATGGAATCGTAAGGCTCGACTGTGACGGCTACCAGGTCTCCCTGCAGGTGGAAATGGCCAAAAAGCTCAAGTATGAAATTTCCGTGTATGTGAACGGCGTTGCTCGCGGCGCTTGGCTTGTGGGCGACTCCGAAGAAGGCCGGCGCTTCTTGCCTACGACTGAACGGTTTGTGCATTCGGCAGGGCATCGCACAGAGATGATCAAAATTTATGGCGGCAAGCGCTGCAAGAAAGCGGACCTTGAACGCATCAACAAGAAATTCTCGATGCGCCGGTTCTCTTGGACATCCTTCACGCCATTGCGCAGGCATTACGTGAAACACAACAAGAGTATCTCGCTCGTTGGCATCGGCTTCGGCGCCATCGATATCGAATAAGTAATTCACCATGTAGGGAGAGCAAAATGGAACTCAAGAAATTCAAGGGGCCAAAATCGATTGAATTGATCCGCGCTCAGTGTTTGCTGCAGCAGCTGGTGTGCGACAGCACGCTGTTCGACCAGGAAAAAAGCGATTACATCATCGTGTTTTCACCTAAAGCGCCCGAAGCAAAGGTTTTCTACACCGATGTGAATGGCCGTTTTTTCGGCCGTAATGATAGGGGCTACGAGTTCACATCCGAGTTTCCGCTAGACGGCACGGACTGGTTCGATGCACTGCTGGCCTTTTTCAATGAACCGCTGCCGGCAGGCTATGTGACAGTCGCCACTGAAAGCCAGGCTGGATTGCCGGCCGTTGTCGTCAATGCGACGCCGGTCGGCGCCGAGCTGGTGGAGGCGTGATGGACAAGGCCACCGCAATCGACAAAATCCGCAAGTGTCTGGCGCTGTCGGCTTCGGCCGAGCCGCATGAAGCCGCCGCCGCACTGCGCCAGGCGCAAAAGTTGATGGAGCAGCATCAGGTCGACCACACCGAGCTACTGGCGGCCGGCGTGACCGAGCATTGGGCACGCAGCTGCGCCACTAAGGTGCCGCCACGCTGGGAGGTGGCGCTGGCCAGCCTGGTGGCCGGAGCATTCAGCTGCGAAATCATTTTTACGCGCCGCTTGAACAGCCCATGTACTGCTTTCTTGGGAGGGTATGCGATCATCGGCACGGCGCCGGCACCGGAGGTGGCGGCATACACGTTCAAGGTGTTGGCGCGACAGCTCAAGGCTGCTCGGATACGGTATATGCAGGTCGCCCTCAAGCGCCACCGCAAAAACCGCGTTGCTGCAGCCGACCAGTTCTGCGTCGGCTGGGTAGTTGCCGTGCGTGGCCAGGTTGCGGCGATGGCGCCGACTGCCGCCCAGGTGCTGGCCATTGACGCTTACACGCGGGTCAACTACGCCAAGACGAGCTCGCTGGCGCCGAGCAATCGGCAGTTGACCGGCCCGCGCACAACAGAGCATGGTGCCATCGGCTACATCGTCGGCCAGCAGGCCCAGCTGCATCGGGGCGTCGCCGGCACCGCGTCCGGGCAACCGCTGCTGGAGGCGCCATGAAGCCGGTAGGCGCCGAGGCGCTGCGCAAGCGCGAGTTGGCGGCGATCCATGTCGCCAAGAAGCAGTTGGCCCTGCCTGACGACGAATACCGCAGCCTGCTGCTGTCCGTCACCGGCAAGAGCAGCTCGGCCGACCTGGACTGGAAGGGGCGCAAGTTGTTCCTGGATCATTGCAAGAAGCTCGGCTTCAAAGCCAAGGCATCCAAAACCGCGCGTGCGCTGCCGAACGTGGCACAGGGCCGGATGGCCAGGATGAAGAAGATCGGCGCGCTGCTGGCCGATTCTGGCCTGTCTTGGGCCTATGCGGACGGCATCGCAAAACGACTGTTCGCCAACACGACCCACATCGAGCGCATTGAGTTCTGCGACGGCGAGCATCTGGCGAAGGTCATTTCAGCCCTGGCCATCGACGCCAAGCGGCGCGCGCGGAAAGCGGCCGCGCCAATCACCTCCCCATCGGACGATTGCCATGCAACCTGACGTTTCCCACTTGCCCGAGAGCGCGCAGCGCCTGGTGGCACTCATTGGCCTGCAGGCCGCCGTGTTGCTCATCGAGCGCCACGGCGGCAAAGAACTAGCGTTATACGTGCGCGGCGACAGTGTGGCGCGCCTGGCCGCCAGTATTGGTGACGAACCAACCGATGCGTTACTGCGCCACTTCGGCAGTGACCCGTTTAACGTGCCGCGTTGCACGGCCGCGCTCAAGTCGGTGCGTAACAGCAGGATGCTGGCGGACTATGACAGGCTTACATCGACCGAGCGCACGCACTCCGGGCGCGAGGCAATCCACTACCTGGTCGAGAATTACGGGCTGACCGAACGCCAGGTGTGGCGTATCCTAAAAACGGTGCCCAAAACGCCTGTCGTAGACAACAGTCAAGCCAGTCTCTTCTAATCACTGCTGTCAGTTGTCACCCTGAGACGCCGCCCCGCGCGTGCGTACAGTGTGACAATGAAATTTTCCCCCGCCGCCTCCGCCATCATCCGCTCGTTCGAGGGCATCCTCGACGGCGACCCTTCCACTGTCAATTTTGACCCCTACATGGACCCGTCCAAAATCTGGACGATTGGCTGGGGCCACGCTATCTGGTATCGCGGTCGCTTCCTTACAGGCGAAGTCGACCGCGCGCTGGCGCGGTCCCTGTATCCAAACGGCTTGACCCTGGCCGAGTGCGTCGCGTTGCTCGATGCGGACATGGCCAAGGTCGAAGTTTTTCTGAACACGGCTTTTCCGCGTCTGATCCAACCTCAATTCGATGCTCTCGGATCGTTCGCATTCAACTGCGGCATTGACGCCCTTGATGGCTCTACCCTGGCACGCAAGCTGCGCGCAGGTGACGTCGCTGGCGCCGCTGCCGAGTTCCCACGCTGGAATAAATCCAAAGGCGTGGTGCTGGCCGGCCTGACCCGGCGCCGCGCGGCCGAACGCGCTCTGTTCCTCACCCCACCTGCCACTGCCGGCAAAACCACCCCCACTACGGAGAAATGATGGACCCGATTACCCTGGCCGTCAGCCTGGCGCAGTTCGCGCCCGGACTGATGCGCTTCTTTGGCGCGGGCGATGCGCCCGCTGCCGTCGCCCAAAGGGCGGTCGATATCGCCATGGCCGTCACCAAATCCACCGATGGCCAGGCGGCGCTGACCGCGCTGGCTGCTGACCCTGCACTGGCGCAGACCTACAACTTGGCTGTGCTGGCAGCTGACACCGAGCTGGTAAAACTGTACCTGGCCGATGTGCAGGATGCCCGCGCCCGTGATCTGGCGCTGCACAAAACCGGCTACACCAACCGCCGCGCTGACTACATGGTGGCCGGCGACGTGGTAGGCCTGATCGCCTGCATAGCCATCCTGGTGCTGTTCCGCGACAAAATCCCTGGTGAGGTCGTCGGCCTGTTGTCGTCGATTGCCGGCATCTTTGGCTGCTGCCTGCGTGACGCCCACCAGTTTGAATTCGGCAGCTCCCGCAGCAGCCGTGAAAAAGACATCATCCTGGGGAAGGCCCAATGACCGATATCAGCGACCGCGCCACCGAAGTGGAGGAGATCGCACGACTGGATGCAATCCGTGACCAGTCACGCCGCGCCGGTCTTGCCGGCAAGTCGGTAGCCGACTCGGCCACCGACTGCTCGGTGTGTGACGAACCAATTGCCGAAAAGCGCCGCCAGGCAGTCCCAGGCGTTCAAACGTGCATTGAATGCCAGGAAGAGCTGGAACGCGCCTCCCATGCGAACGGGGGCCGTCCATGAATGTAGAACTGGAATTTTGGCAATTGGTGACGCTGTTGCTGGCGTTTTTCGGCGCCGTGGCCGCTGGCGGAAAGATACTGTTCAGCCAATTTGAACACCGCCTGGGCGACCGGTTCGCATCACAGGAGTCGGCGCTGGCCAACTCCAATAGATCGATCAACGAATTGCTGACCCGGCATGTGGAAGAGCAAGGAAAGGTGATCGACAAGATGAACGAATTGGAGCGCGACATGCTCAAGTGGCGCGCTGAGCTGCCACTGCTGTATGTCAGGCGCGAGGACTTTATCCGCAATCAAACCGTTATCGAAGCCAAGCTGGACGCGATTAGCCAGCGGGTTCAAAACATTCAACTGACAGGTACCCGCCCATGAGCATGCCACTGATCCCTATCGACCCTGCAAAAATCCGCCGCGAATCGTTGCGCTGGTATCTGCTGGTCACGCTCTATAACGCCCGCCCGGTGGGCTGCTATGAAGACCTCCTGCTGGTCACCCTGAGCGCGATCTACGCCGACACCACAGCGCATGAAATCCGCACGGAAATCGATTATCTGGAAAAGCGCCGCCTGGTGGCAAGCAAACGCGAGCCGAGTGGCCGCCTGTTCGCCGAGCTGTACCACTACGGCACCGATATCGTCGAATACACAATCGACTGCCTGCCAGGTATCGCGCGGCCAGTCAAAAATTGGGGCGGTTGATAGTGCCGCCCCGTTCAAAAGTCGAGCAGCTTCCGGCCGAATTGAAACTGTGGCTCGATACCACCTTGATTGAAACCGGGTTCGCCGGTTATGAGCTGCTGGAGCAGGAAGTGAACCAACGTCTGGAGCAGGCTGGCGCCGAGTTCCGTATCGGTCGGTCCAGCATTCAGCGCTACGGCAGCGTGTTTGAAGAGCGCATGAAGTCCTTGCGCATGGTCAGCCAGCAGGCCAAGGCGATGGTCGACGCCAGCCCGGATGATGAGGATGCCGTCAGCCAGGCGTTAATCCGCATGGTGCAGGAAAAACTGTTTACCGTGGTGATGGACATGGGCGAAGTCGACAAGAGCAAGCTGAACATGGCTGCCATCACTCGCGCCATCGCTGACCTGGCGCGCGCCTCTATCAGCAACAAAAAATACGCAGTCGAGGTCAAAGCACGTGCCACTGCTGCACTGGCATCTGTCACGGCCGTGGTTAAAAAAGCCGGCTTGACGCCGGAGGCGGTAGACCAGATCCGCCGCGAGATCCTGGGCATTGCAGGATGACTCTGAGCGCACCAACCGTCCTGCTGCCATACCAGCAAAAATGGGTCGGCGATCAATCCCAGGTAAAAGTCTGCGAAAAATCTCGCCGCGTTGGTATCAGCTGGGCCGAGGCTGCCGATGCTGCGCTGACTGGCGCGGCCAGTCGCACGGCCGGTGGCGACGATACCTGGTACATCGGCTACAACCAGGACATGGCGAAGGAATTCATCCTGGACGTCGCGTTCTGGGCCAAACACTACCAGCTGGCGGCCGGTGAGATGGAAGAGCAAGTTTTCATCGACCAGGACGAGGGCAAGCAGGATAAGCACATCCTCACCTTCGGCATTACCTTTGCAAGTGGCTTTCGCGTCACGGCGCTCTCCAGCCGCCCGTCGAACCTGCGAGGCAAGCAGGGGCGCGTAGTGATCGACGAAGCCGCATTTCATGGCGATCTGGCAGGCCTGATCAAGGCGGCTATTGCTCTGCTGATGTGGGGCGGCCGCGTGCGTATCATTTCAACCCATGATGGAGATACCAATGCATTTAACGAGCTGGTGCAAGACTGCCGCGCCAAGAAACTGCCGTACTCGGTGCATCGCATCGACTTCACGACAGCGGTGGAACAGGGGCTGTTCAAGCGCATCTGCCTGTCGACATCGAAGGAATGGACGGAAGAAGCCGAAGCGGCATGGGTCGCGGGGATGCGGGCGTTCTATGCGAGCAACGCGGCCGAAGAGCTTGACGTCATCCCCGGAACCGGATCAGGGAGCTACCTGCAGCGCGCGGTAATCGAAACCTGTATGCGGGATGGCATCCCTGTCGTGCGCTTGTCACTGCCGAATGAATTCACCGTTTTGCCAAAGCATATCCGTGAGGCAGAAACTGCCGACTGGTGCCGGGAGCACCTGCAGCCGCTACTCGCGCTGCTCGATCCGAACCTTGATCACCACTTTGGGCAGGACTTTGCGCGTAACGGCGACTTGTCAGCAATCTGGCCGCTGGTGCAAACGCGTGACTTGCGTCTGGTAACGCCGTTCATCCTGGAGATGCGCAATGTGCCGTTCGACCAGCAACGCCAGGTGTTGTTCTACCTGATCGACCGTTTGCCGCGCTTCCGAAGTGGCGCTATGGACGCACGCGGCAATGGCCAGTACCTGGCCGAGGTCGCCATGCAGCACTATGGCGCCCTGCGCATCGCCCAGGTGATGTTGTCGGTGGAATGGTACCGCGACAACATGCCGCGCCTAAAGGCTGCATTTGAAGACCAGACACTGGCAGTACCAAAAGACGCGGACGTTCTTAACGACCTGCGCGCCATCAAGTTGGACAAGGGGGTGGCCAAGGTTCCGGATAACGCGCATACCCAAGGCTCGGACGGCCACATGCGCCACGGGGACACCGCCGTGGCCCTTGCATTGGCAATCTACGCCGTCTATCAAATGACCGCTGACGGCGTGTGTGATGGATTCCAGTCGGTGAGCCGGCGCGGCCATGGGACCGATTCCCATAACGACGATTACAGCGACTCTCGCTCACGGAGCATGGTATGAGCACGATAGTAGACCAGCACGGCCGGCCAATTGACCGGACCGTATTCATTGCCCCGCAGACTGCCAATGTCACAGCGTTGGAAAACCGCTACCTGACGCCCATGCTGGGCGGCCTGACACCTGCCAGGCTGGACCGGGTATTGCGCGAAGCCGACGCCGGCAACCTGTTTGAGCAGCACCGGCTGTTTGCCGACCTGGAAGAGCGCGATGCACACTTGCGCTCGGAGATGGACAAGCGCCGCAATGCCGTGGCCAGTCTGCGCTGGAGCGTGGTCCCGCCGCGTAATGCCAATGCAGCAGAAAAGAAGGCGTCGGACTGGGTGACGGAAATGCTGACTGATGCAGTCGATCCGCTGGAGGACATGCTGTTGTCGTTGATGGAGGGCGTGGGGCATGGATTCGCTCCAGTGGAGCTGGAGTGGCGCCCGGAGGGGCAGTATCGTTTGCCGACGTACCACCCACGTCCCCAGGAGTGGTTCACCCTCGACAAAAGCCGCAGCACCATCAATCTGATCGACGGTTCATCCTATGGCGCCCCCCTGCGGCCGTTCGGCTGGGTCATGCATACCCATGGCAAGCCGAAATCGGGCTACATGGGCCGCGCAGGCCTGCACCGCACGCTGGTGTGGCTGTTCCTGTACAAAGCCTATGCCCTGGGCGACTTCGCCGAGTTCCTGGAGACCTACGGGCTGCCGATCATCGTCGGCAAATATTTTGCGGGCGCGTCGGCCGATGAGAAATCGTCCCTGATGCGCGCCGTGACCGCGCTGGGCCACGATGCGCGCGCGATCATGCCCGAAGGTATGTCGATTGAGATCAACGAGGTCAGTGGCGCTGGCGGCACCGCCCATATGGAGATGATGCGCTGGGTCGAAAAGTCGCAAAGCAAAAGCATCCTGGGCCAAACACTGACCACGGACGCCGGCGACGGCGGCGGTGGCAGTTTCGCCCTGGGCAAAGTGCATAACGGCGTTCGGATGGACATTGCGCGCGGTGACGCCCGTCAGGTCAGCGGCACCATCACGCGGGATCTGATCTATCCAATGGTGGCCGTCAACATGCCGGGCATCGACGGGCTGGCGCGCTGCCCACGGTTCGTGCTGGAAACCGACCAGCCCGAGGACATGGCAGCATACGCTGCCGCGCTTCCGAAATTAGTTGGGGTCGGCTTCAAAATCCGGCGCAGCTGGGCGCAGGAGCGGCTGCACATTCCCGAACCAAAGGACGGCGAAGAGTTTCTGGTGCTGGAGCAGCCGCGCGCCGCTGCTCCAGCACCTGCAGCACCTGCAGCACCTGCAACACCTGCTGCTGCAGCGGCGCTGTCGGCGACCATTCCAGCGCCGGCAGTGGCCGCAAAGCCCGGTCCGGTCGACGGCATCGTCGGCCAGCTGGCCGGCGCGGCGGCTCCGGTCTGGGCCAGCCAGGTCGGCCAGGTCGGCACGATGGTGGCGAACGCCACCAGTCTGGCCAGTCTGCAGGAGGACATGCTGGCTGCATTCGGCGGCGCGCCGCAGGAAACCATGGTGCAGCTGATGGCGGCCGCATTCGCCCTGGCTGAATTGAAGGGGCTGAGCGACGCCCAGGGCGGCGCATAATGCCGGTCCCTGCCAATTTCCCTGGGAAAGACGCGGCCGGCAATTACGTCGCCAACCCATTCGCCGAGCAGCTGAATTTCTTTGAGCAGAAACTAAACCTGCCTACGGCGCGCTGGGACGACATCATGCGCAGCGCGCACGACCGCGCGTTCATCGTCGCCGGCGCCGCCAATGCCGATCTGTTGAACGACCTGCATGCGGCGGTCAGGAAAGCCATTGAAGGCGGCGCCGGCATCGACGCATTCAAGAAGGATTTTGACGCCCTGGTGAAGAAAAACGGCTGGACTGGCTGGACTGGCGAGGGGTCGAAGGCGGGCCGCGCCTGGCGCGCGGACGTCATTTACAAGACGAACATGTCCACCAGTTACGCGGCCGGCCGCTGGAGGCAGCTCACCGATCCGGGCCTGCTGTCGCTGCGGCCGTACTGGAAATATGTGCATTCCGATAGCGTGCTGCACCCGCGCCCGCTGCACCTGTCCTGGGATGGCATCGTGCTGCGGCACGATCACCCATTCTGGCTAACGCATTTCTGCCCGAATGGTTGGGGCTGTGAATGCCGCATCATCTCGGTCGACGCGGCCGAACATGCCAGGGCCAAGAAGGCCGGCTTGGACGAGCCGCCCGAGGGATGGGACGAGATTGACCCGAAAACCATGGCGCCAGTGGGCATCGACCGGGGATTCGACTACGCGCCTGGCGCAAACGTCGCTAAGCCTTTGGCCGAGCTGGTCGACGCGAAGCTCATCAAACTGGACGCGGCCGTGGGCGCCGTTATGAACCAGGCGCTGCGCCCAGCATTACAGCGGGAGCGCGACGCTGCCTACAGGACGTTTGTCAGTGAAGCGAAGGCAGCGCCGGCGCCGGCCGGCCGTGTGGCCGTGATCGGCGCGCTGTCGCCTGAGACCATCGCCTGGATGACGAAAAATCAGGTGCCGGTACCGAATGCGGCCGCCGTTAGCATGCGCGATAGCGTGATCGCCAGCAGCCAGACCGCGCGTAGCCAGGCTGCAGGAGCTTTGAGCGCCGACGATGTCGCGCGCCTCCCAGGGCTGCTGGCCCAGCCGGATCAACTGCTGTTCGATACCCGCACCGGGCGCCTGGTATATGTCAGCTATGCCGGTGAGCCGCGCCAGGCCGTGATTGCTGCAGAGGCGCAGCTCACCGAACGGGGCATGTACGAGGTGGTCTCTGCCTACAAGCCTGCAGGCGACCTGCAGTCGGACATTGCACAGGGACGTTATGCCATCATCCATTAACGCCTCGGGCGACGCTGTTGCCAATGCGCTGGGCCAGCTGCTGTACAAAATAGGCCATCTGTCGCCTGTTCTGGCAGTGCTCGGCGAAGATATGGTCGAGCGCGTCAAACGGCGCTTTGCTGCCGCCACGTCGCCGACTGGCGTCCCGTGGCGGCCAAATACGGCGGTCACGCTGGCCAACTACATTCGTTCGCGCGGTGGCATTTCCAAGAAAACCGGCAAGATGCTGGCCAAGGGCAAGGCGCTGGCCGCTGCCAAGCGCCCCCTGCAGGGCCGCTCTGGCGCGTTGGCGCGGCAGATCTTCTCGGCAGTCACACAAACCGACACCGGCGATGCGCTGACCATGGGATCGACGATGCGCTATGCCCGCATGCAGCACGCCGGTGGCACCAAGGCTATGTGGAAACACTTGTGGGGAGATATTCCGGCGCGGCCGTTCATGCCGCTGACGCCGACTGGGGAACTTGAACGAACGGAGGAGGATTTGATCGTCGAGGGGATTCGACAGTACATCACGAGCTAAAAAACAGAGCGACCGGCCCGAGTGCGTCAACACCTGGGCCGGCCACTTCACACGCAATACCCTGCATGATCCGCCAAGGCTCTGCAACCCGATCGGGGGCCGCATATTATCACGGAGTAAACATTGCAGGATATCCGCTGTGGCAACTGTCACAAAAAATTAGGCATGGGTGAATACACCAGGCTGAGCATCAAATGCCCGCGCTGCGGGACACTCAACGATATGAGGGCCGCGAGTCCCGCACCAGAGCGCCCAGGAGCGCCTAGTGAAAGTATCAATGCAGAGCACTCCAATTGTCTCCTGGATGGGCGGCAAGCGCCGCCTCGCTGACCGTCTCCTACCGCTGTTCCCACCCCATGAATGCTATGTCGAAGCATTTTGCGGTGGCGCCGCGCTGTATTTCCTGCGGCAGGTGCCGGCACCAGTCGAGGTCATCAACGACACCAACGGCGACCTGGTCAACCTGTACCGTGTCGTGCAGCACCACATGGAGGAATTCGTCCGCCAGTTCAAATGGGCGATATCTAGCCGCCAAATCTTCAAATGGCACCAGATGGCCAACCCGGAGACATTGACCGATATCCAGCGTGCGGCGAGGTTCTACTACCTGCAGCAGCACGCGTTCGGTGGCAAGGTAGCCGGCCAGAATTTTGGCACGGCCACCACCGGACCCGCCATCAACCTGTGCCGCATCGAGGAAAACCTGAGCGCGGCGCATTTGCGCCTGGCCGGCACATACGTGGAAAATCTCTCTTGGGAGGAGTGCTTGGCCAAATGGGACCGGCCACACACATTTTTCTACCTGGACCCGCCGTACTGGCAGATGGCTGGCTACGGGGTCGAGTTCGGCCTGGAGCAGTTTGAACTGATGGCCCAGCTGATGCGGACATGCAAGGGCAAGGTGATGGTATCGATCAACGATCATCCAGATATCCGGCGTGTATTCGACGGATTGCATATACTGGAGATCGATATCAAGTACGCGACTGGCAACGTACACGGTGCAGCCAAGGGGTCTACCGAGCTGGTCATTACGAATTGGGATTGCAACCTGTTGACCGGCCTGTTTTGACGGTTTAAGTGCCGAAAACGGCAAAACGCATTTAAACGCCGCCAGACGCGTTTAAATGCACCTGGCTGGCACATTGCCGCATCTCATCGAGAAAAACGGCTATTAACGCCCCTGTAACGGCCTTGCTGGCGATTCCGTCACGCAACGTCCCCCTTCAAAATACCATTTCCGGCTGTAAATAGTGCTGTCAGCTGACAGTCTTACTTCCTCGCGCGCGCCTGACATGATGGCCGCATGTCCAAAGCCCCTCATAAAAAACAACCCGTACACGCTCCCCAGGTGGCGGTAGCTGCCTGCTCGATGGCGCTGCCTGAGAGCGGGTTGCGTGAAATCCAGCTAACGCCTGCAGGCGAGTTTCGCTCGTTCGATGGCCGGCCGGTTGAGGCGAAAGCCTGGCGCATGACCGAGAGCCTGGCGCAGCAGTTAATCGCCGCTGCAGCTGCGCGTCCGACGCCGTACGTCATCGACTATGACCACCAGACCCTGCACATCGAGAAAAACGGCCAGCCAGCGCCTGCAGCCGGCTGGTTCCGCAAACTGGAGTGGCGCGAGGGCGTCGGGCTGTTCGGCGTCGACGTGGAATGGACCGCAAAGGCGTCGGGAATGATCGACGCAAAGGAATACCGCTTTATCTCGCCCGTGATCGGTTTTGCCGCCAATGGCGATGTCACTGGCCTGTTTATGGCAGCCCTCACCAATAACCCTGCAATTCTCGGCATGGATGAAGTTCTGACCGCTGCCGCCTCAATGCAATTCGCATCCCTTAACGCTTCAACTACCCAGGAGTCACCAATGACCTTGCTCGAAAAACTGATCGCCATGCTGAAACTGCCGGCAGAAAGCACCGACGATGATGTCGCCGCCGCCGTCAAGAAGCTGATCGATGCCAAAGACCCCGACGCCACCAAGCCTGATCCGGCCAAGTTCGTTCCGGTCGCCGCCCTGACAGCGTTGCACGGCCATGTTGCCAGCCTGAATGCGCAGTTGAACACGCAATCGCTGGACAGCGTCATCAAGGCCGGCCTGGACAGCGGCCGTCTGCTGCCATCGATGACGGACTGGGCGCGCGAGTTCGGTGCCAAGGACACGGCTGCGCTGTCCGCATACATCAACGCCTTGCCTGTCGTGGCTGCGCTGAATGGTACTCAGACCCAAGGCCAGCCCCCGGCCAAGGTCGGCGAACTCACCGAGTCACAAGTGGCGCTGTGCGCGGCCATGGGCGTTTCGCAAACGGATTACCTGGCAACGCTGACGGCCGAAAAACGCGCCTGACGTTCTATATACCCATTTCACCAAGGAGCCACTGTGCCACTTACCGCTGATCGCAACACACCATATAAGCACGCCAACGCCGTCCCCGTCGCTGTGGCGGCGAACGTCAAAATCTACGCTGGCGCGCTGGTATGCGCCAATGCAGGCGGCTTTGCCACCCCTGGCGCCATCGCAACCACCCTGACGTATCTGGGCCGGTCCGAGGAATTCGTCGACAACACGGGCGGCGCCAATGGCGCACGTACCGTCCTGGTGCGCCGCAGCGAGGCATTCAAATGGTCGAACTCGTCGGCAGACCCGGTTACCCAGGCTGAATTCGGCAAAACAGTCTATGTCGTCGACGACGAAACGGTGGCCAAGACCAGCGCCACGAACACGCGTTCGCCAGCTGGCCGCGTGGTGGGCATTGATGCCGATGGCGTTTGGATCGAATAGCAGCACCCGCTGCAGGTCTGAACAGAAACCGTAAAACTACCCTATTGGAAAACTCATGTTAGTAAACAAAAGCAACCTGTCGAACTTGTTCGTCTCCCTGAAGACGATGTTCAACAACGCATTTGCCGCGGCGCCCACTTCCTGGGCAAAGATTGCCATGCTGGTGCCGTCGACCTCCGGACAGAACGACTACGCCTGGCTCAGTGCATTTCCCCAGATGCGCCGCTGGATCGGCGCCAAGGCGGTCAAAAATCTGAAGGGTTACAAGTATTCGATCATCAACGAAGACTTTGAAGCGACCATTGAAGTCGAGCGCAACGATATCGAAGATGACAACCTGGGTATCTATTCCACCCAAGCCCAGGGCGCTGGCATGTCCGCAAAGCAGCTGCCGGACGAGATCGTGTATGACGTCGTCGACGGCGGATTTACCAATCGCTGCTTCGACGGTCAGTATTTCTTCGATACTGACCACCCTGTTGTCCTGCCAGATGGCAGCCTGGGCAGTGTGAGCAACATGTTCGACAAGAAGCTGTCGGCCGATTCCGTTGAAGAAGCCCAAGCCAGCCTGGGCGCGGCCGGCGTGGCCATGATGGAATTCAAGGATGACGAAGGGCGTTCGTTGAACGTGAAACCGAACGTCTTGCTGGTCCCACCCGCGCTGATGTTCGTCGCAAACCTGCTGATGACGACTGATCGTCTGGAAGACGGCAAAGCGAACCCATTCAAGGGCGCATATGAAGTAGTCGTTGAGCCGCGCCTGCGTTCGCGCAGTGCCTGGTTCTTGCTGGACACCACTAAGCCGGTGAAGCCATTTATCTACCAGGAGCGCAAAAAACCGGTCCTGGTCGAGCAGACCGATCCGCAGTCCGATGCTGTTTTCAGCACCAAGAAATTCAAATTCGGCGCCGAAGCCCGCGCGGCCGGTGGCTACGGTTTCTGGCAAACCGCGTTCGGTTCGACCGGTACCGCCGCGTAACTGTTGCCGGTCAGATGTGTTGCCTTGGAAGACCTCCAGGGCAACGCTACAGCGTAATTTCTTCAGGAGTAACCCATGGCAAAAAAAGATACGCCCGCCGCAAAGTCAGCGACAGCCAGCGGTACGGGCGCTCAGGCCGTGCAAAGTTCGGACGGCGTGAGCGTCGCCCAGGGCGACACAAGCACCTCTGGCCACGAAGCAGAATTGAAAGCGAATACGACAGATACGGATGGCTCGATGTTGACTGACGTCGGCACCGGCGTAGGGGACGATTTGCGGGCAGCTATCGCGTCGAGCGTGGCCGGCGTCAATGGTGATCCGTCTGACTTGGCCAATGGCGTGAGCGTGCCGGGCCTGCTGATCACCGCGCGCTATGACGGCTTTCGCCGCGCTGGCCGCGCCTGGAGTTCTCAGCCGACCGTGGTGCGCCGGGATGAGTTCACACCCGAGCAGCTCTGGCAGTTGGAAGACGAGCCATGCCTGCGCGTTCAGTACATGGAAATCAAAACAAACATGGACGACGACAAATGACCACGGCTTACGCTACGCGCGACCAGCTGGTGGACCGCTACGGCCAGGCCGAGGTGGTGCAGCGAGAATCGATGCTACCGGCCGACGCTGTCGACAAAGCGCTGTTCTCCGCCTCCGCATTTGTCGACGGGTATATCAGCGGCCGTTACAGCGTGCCGCTGAACCCAGCACCGGAAATCGTCGTGCAGTGTGTGTGCACCATTGCCCGTTACAACCTGCTGGGTGAATCTGCAACTGAACGCGCACGCGACGACTACACCGATTCAGTCAAGTGGCTGAAAGACGTCCAGGCCGGCAAGGTGTTGGTCGACGGCGCTGCAGGCGTGCCTGGTAATACGGCGTCGGCCACTGTGTTGTTCACCACCAGCCCTGCAGTATTTCGACGTGCGGGTCGGCCATGATCGACGAGATCATGGCGCGCCTGCGCACCCTGGATGCGTTAAAACTAGTCGCCGGTGCGGCCGGGTTCCAGACCGCTGTCGAGAGCAATCCGACAGTCACGCCGGCCGCGTTTGTGATTCCGCAGACGGAAAACCCCGGCCCTAGTCTCGCTGTGGACGTTGTGATGCAGCTGGTCCAAGCGACCGTTGGCATCGTGTTCGTGGTGCGCAACGTGGCCGACCCGCACGGTGTGGCGGCGCAGCAGGACCTGGCGCCGCTGCGCCAGGCCGTCAAGGAGCTGCTGATGGGCTGGGTGCCAGTCCAAGACTATGCGCCGCTGGAGCGCGGCGCCAGCAACCTGCTGGTATTCCAGGATGGCCACATGTGGTGGCAGGACATTTATATGACATCGTTTTATGACAGGAGCACGTTATGAGCACGACCAGCATCGCCAACCAGCCTGCGCACTGGGGCCAAGGCGGCCAGTTTCGTATTGACCCGGTCACTGGCGCGCGTGAGCGCATTGGCCCCGTACCGGCCGCGCCTGGTGCCTACGCCGATCCTACAACGCCGATTGCAGGATCGTTTCCTATCGCGGCTCCAGTCGTTGACGCGGTGAGCAACCAGGTCAGCGCAGCAGCAGATGGCGCTGGCAGTATTTCCCCTCAACAGAAGAAGGCAAAAAATAATGGCTAATCTCCTCGCAACGCCACGCCAGTGGCGTACCAAGGCCCTGTTCTTCAAACTGGAGACTGCGTACAACGTCGACTCCAATCCGACCGGCCTGCTCAATTTCATCGAGGCACGCAACATCAGCTTTACGCCGATGGAAAGCGACCGCGCTGACCGCACTATCGATTTGCCATACATGGGCAGTTCGGGCAGCGTGCTGATCAGCACCTGGGCAAAGTTGGGCTTTGATATCGCCGTCGCGCCATCCGGGGTGGCCGGTACCGCCCCGAAGTGGGGACCGCTGCTGCAGGCATGCGGCATGGCCGAGACAGTGACCGTAGGCGACGAAGTCGTCTACAACCTCGTCAGCAATGTGTTCTCGTCTGCTACGGCCTATATGTATATCGACGATGTCCTGCATAAGCTCAGCGGCATGCGTGGCGAAGTAAAGGCCAAGATGTCGAAGGGTATCCCGATGTTGTCGTTTGCGTTCGATGCTTGCTATGTCACGCCAGTCGCTGGTGCGATGCCTAGCGTCGACCGCACCGGCTGGACCAAGGAAGAAGCGGTCAACAGCGTTAATACGACGCCTGTAACGCTCGGCGGCGTGCCGCTGTCGTTCACCGAGTTCGACTGGGCGCTGGGTCAGAAGATCGTGCGCTCGGATAATCCTGGGCAAAAAGAAATCCAGATTACCGACCGCAAACCGACCAGCTCGATCACCGTCCTGGCACCGACCCTGGCCGTGTTTAACCCGTTCCTGTTGAACGAGACAAACGCCAATGTGGTGTTGACCACTACTCATGGCACTGCAGCTGGCAAGAAGATTAAAACTGACTTGCTGGTGCAGATCGCAGGCGTCGAGTACGCCCAGATCGAAGGCGTTACTGGCTACAAATTGACGCTGGAACCGACGCCGATCATCGGCAACGATGAAATTACCCTGACCTGCCTGTAATACCGCTCCAGGGTGCCGCTCTGGAATATTTTCACCTCACTCAACCAGAAAGAAATAGAAATCATGATCAAAATCGCTACCTTGCCATCCTATTTTCACCCTGTAAAAGTCGAATTTCCGACCGACGATGGCAAGAAAAAAATCGTGGAATTTCAGGCGCAATTCAAGCGCCTGACCCAGGACGAAATCCAGGAGCAACAGGATGCGTTGGCCGACGGCACGCTCAGTGATCGTGGCGTAATCAACCAGGTAATGATCGGCTGGAGAGGTGTCGCCGACGAAGCCGGCACGCCGGTGGACTTCACCGAATCTAATCTGGCCAGCCTCCTGTCGATGTTTCCAACCCAGCCGTCCATCGTGCGCGCCTATTTTGATTCGTTGAAACACGCGCCAAAAAAGATCTAAAGGACGCGGCAGCGTTCTGGGCGAGTGGTGGTGTCGCCCAGGGCGCCGATGAACTGGCATCCGATCTGGCGCGGGCCGGCCTGGAGGAAGAGGCTGAAGCCTACGCCAGACGACCCGCGCCCTTGTATGAATATTTTCCAGAAAACCAAACCATCATTGAGGCGTTCCTCAATTGCGATACGCAGTGGGTGCGGGTCGCAGTCGGGATGGCATCGATCATCACCGAGGGACTGAACTACTGCGCTCTCAAGTCGACGCTGGAAATGATGGGAGTCAAACGGCGCAGTTGGCCAGATGTACTCGACGGCATTCGGGTAATGGAAAACGCAGCGCTAAAAGTGATTAGAGAGAGAGAAAACCGTGGCTAACCAGGTTGTCGAATTCGGGATTCGCATTGCAGTCGACGGCCAGCAATCCGTGCCGGTCATTGAAAGCATCGATGGCGCCGCCAAGAAAATGGCTGCGTCTGTCGAGCAGGCTGGCCGTGCGATGGCGGACGGATTCACTGCAGGAACAGACGCGGTCGCCAAACAGGGCGAGGCGATAGCAAAAAAAGCGGAAACTGAAGAAGCTGCGACCGCGCGCATTAAAGCGATGGTTGCCGCGTCCCGCGAGCAGACGGCGGCGGCCGAGGCCGAGGCTCGCGCGGCCGAGCTGTCGGCTGTCAGTACCCGCCGCCAGGCCGATGAGAACGTGAACCTTGCTGGCTCGCTGGCACGCGCTACGGCACAAATGAGTGCGCAGATGGCTGCGCGCACTGGTGGAGCCAGTGCCGGCGGCAGCAGTGTTGCGTCAGAAGAGTCGCAAAAATTCGTCGCCAGCCTGCAGCGTCAGCACGATATGCTGGGTAAGAATGCTGCAGAGCTGGCACAGTACGAGGCGAAAATGCTGGGCGGTACTGCTGCAACCCAAAAACAGGCAGCGGCCATCGCCAGCAATACCGAGGCACTACGCAACATGATCGCGGCTGAGGAGCGCCAAGGCGCTGCAGCAGACAATTTCATCGCCAGGCTGAAAGACCAGGTTGCTACGGTTGGCATGTCGCGCACGGCGTTGCTCACCCACCAGGCGGCCCAACTGGGCGTGAGCCAAGAGGCTGCGCCGCTGATCACCCGATTTACCGAGGCGACCGAGGCTGCAAAAAAACATGCCGACGAAGTATCCAAAGCCACCAAGGGCCATCACGAATTTTCGTTCTCGACAGCTCAATCGAAAAAAGAGCTGATCGTTCTGGCGCATGAATTGAGCCAGAGCCGTTTCAGCAATTTTGGCGGCTCGCTGATGGTGCTGGCAGAACAAACTGGCGCCGCGTCGTTCCTGTTCAGCGGGCTGGGCCTGGCCATCCTGGCGGCTGTCGCTGCAATGGCTGGGCTGGCCTACGCGTGGATCAAAGGCGCGATGGAACAGCGCGAGATGAACAACGCACTGATCCTCACTGGCAACTACGCCGGCGAAACGGCCGATTCGCTCAATGCGTTGGCCCATTCTGCCGTTGAGGTGCACGGTAGCATCGGTGCTGCAAAACATGCAGTCACCGAGTTGGCCGCGTCAGGAAAATTCACTGGAGATCAGATCGGCTACATTACGCAGGCTGTGGTCGCCCTGGAGCATGGCGCCGGCATTTCCATCGAAAAAACCATTAAGCAGTTTGAGTCCTTGGCAGTACAGTCGACCGGTAGTAGCGCCCGTGCTACTGAGGTTATCTCGCGCGCCACTGTGAAACTCGATGACACCTACCACTTTCTGACCGAGGCAGTTTACGAACAGATACGCGCATTGGAAAAAGAGGGCGATGCTAAAGGCGCCAGCGCGGTGGCCACTGAGGAGTTTGCTCGCGTGATTCACGAGCGCGCAGAAGAAATGACCGCAAACCTGGGTAACGTCGCTAAAGCATGGCATGGCATCCGGGAAGCTATTGGCGGTGCCGTGGATGAAATCGGCAACTGGGGAAAGAAGGCGACGCCGGGTAGTGAAGTGGTGAGGCTGAAAGGCGAAATATCAAAGATCGATAGCGGTTTCTACTCAGGGCCGGCCACCCGAGGTCGCGCTACGTACAGCGACGAAGCGTTGGTCAGGATGCGTGCTGCAGCGGTCACTGATTTGGCTGAAGCCGAGAAGCAGCTGGCAGTTGTTGATGCGCAGGCGAAAAAGGATGGTGCTGAAAAATTGGCACAGTCCCAGGCCGTGCATGCCGCCTCACGCATCACGGCTGATAACGTGCGTCTGGAAAAGCGAGGACTGAACGAATTGCAGGTGGCGTTGCGCGGATATTACGAAGACATCGAAAAGATCAAGAAGGTCAACCCGGCCAGCGTGCTGGTCACACCCGAGGCAATCGCCGAGCATGTCAAGGCATTGACGGCAGCCCATAGCAACAAGCCGAAAGCAGCACGTGCCGACGCTGCTGACAACATCGACCTGAGTGACCAGCTGGCCCGTATCCAGGATGCCGTTACAGCGGAAAGAATGATGGTCGCGCAGCTGGGGAAAATTGACGACATGTTCCATGCCGCAGGCAAGCTGGGCGACGAACAGTATTACAAAAATAAACGTGACTACGCTGAAACCGCCGCCAGGGAAGAAATCAACGGCTACACGGCCCAGATCGCAGCCCTGCGCGCCCATCACGACCTCACGAAAGAGGAAGCTGCACGGCACGCCAAGCAGATCGCTGACATCGAGGCGAAGCGTCGGGTCGCCCAGCAAAAGGCTGACGACGAAACCAACCTGCTGGGTATGGCTCAGTTTCTGCGTCAGGAGGCCATAGAGTCGGCGTCTGACGATGCCATGAATAAATACATCAGTGGCCTGAACGCGGAAGCTGAAAAGATTGAGGCTGCTAATATCGGCCATGAACAGTCGCGCGGCGCCATCGAGCGTGAAACAGTCGCACGCCTGGACTTGGCCATTGCAGGTCAAAAACAGTTCATTGTGGAGCAAGGCATCACCGGCGCCACGCTGGCCGAGCTGGAGCAAGCGCCTAAAATCCTGAAATACCTCGAAGACCAGCGCGCTGCACGGTCGCGTATAGCTGACGGTCTGGACCAGCAGGATGTCGACAAAGGCATGAAGAAAGCGGCCGAGCGCGCTATTCAGGAATGGAAGTACGTCGGCACGTCAATCGCTGAAAGCCTGAGCAGCGCATTCGGTGCTGGCGGCAAGGCTGTTGGCAGCATGTTCAAATCCTACGCCGACAATGCCGCGCGCCAGATACAGATCGGCAAAGACCTAGCCGAGGCAACCAAGGGCCGTAGCGACGCCGACCCCGAGAAGTTGCGCCTGACCGCAGCCGCGCAGCGCGAGTCGGCACGCGCCCAGGTGAAAAGCTATGGTGACATCACCAGCGCGGCCAAGGGCTACTTCAAGGAAGGTACTGCCGGCTACAAAGTGCTGCAGACGACTGAGCGTGCGTTCCGCACGGTGGAAATGGCAATGGCCGTGCAGTCGATGGTGCAGTCGCTGGCGGCTACCTCGACCAAGACCACGGCAGTGGTGGCTGGCAAAGCGTTTGAGTCGACAGCAATGCTCGGTGCAGCTGGCGTCGACACGGCCACCACCGGCGTTTCGATAGCCAACAGCGCGGCCAAAACGACAGCGTCGACTATCGCTGGCGTGGCCAAAGCGTTTGAGCAGCTGGGCGTATGGGGGTTTGTGGGGGCTGCAGCAATCATCGCGTTCATGGTCGGCATGGGGTCCAGCATGAGCGGTGGCGGCGGCCCGGCTGCGACCACGTTTCAAGAGCGCCAGAAGACCCAAGGCACTGGCACCGTGTTGGGCGATTCCACGGCGAAATCTGCCTCTATGGCCCGTTCACTGGAAATCATGGAGAAGAACTCGTCGCTGGAGCTGGGCTACCAGAACAGCATGCTGACCGCGCTGCGTAACATCGAGTCCGCCCTGGGCGGTGCTGCTAAGGGGTTGTTTCAGACGGCCGGTCTGACTGGTGGAAGTGCGTTTGGCACAGTGAACAGTGCAACTAAGAGCTTTTTCGGTAGCGACAAAAGCACCACGATTACGGATACCGGCGTGAAGTTTGCCGGCTCCTTGGGAGCGCTGCGCAGTGGAATGGCAAGCGGCGTTCAATACGAGGATGTGACAAAGAAATCGGACGGCGGCTGGTTCCATGGAAATAGCACAAAAAACTACACGAACACCCTCGCATTGAGTGCTGCGGCGATGAAGCCGTTCACACTTATTTTCGACAACATGGGTTCGCTATTGGTCGATGCCGGCGTCAAGCTGGGTGCCGATGGCAAAGTGTTGAATGACGCGATCAACCAGGTGGTGATCGATTTTGCAGTCAGCACCCGTGACCTCAAAGGACAAGACCTGGTCGACGCGTTGTCGGCCGGCGTGTCCGTGGCGTTTGATACGATCACTACAGCCGTCTATCCACAGATCGCCGAATTCCAGAAAGTGGGCGAAGGCCTGGGCGAAACCCTGGTCAGGGTGGCGTCGAATTACACCAGCCTCGACGCTATCATGCGCTCTATCGGCGCGGCGTTTGGTGCTGTCGGCATGAGTAGCCTGGCCGCACGCGAATACCTCATCGACCTGGTGGGCGGCCTGGACAAACTGCAGAATCAAACTGAAGCATTCGCCCAAGACTTCCTGAGCGAAGCTGAACGCCTGGCGCCGGTCACCAAGATGGTCACCCAGCAGATGGCAGCGCTGGGCCTGGCCGGTGTAACGACGCGTGACCAGTACAAAAATGTGGTGCTCGACCTGGCCAACTCGGGCAAGCTGGCCACCGAGGCCGGCGCCAAGCAGTACGCTGCACTGCTGGCCCTGGCGCCAGAGTTTGCCAAGGTCTATCCAGCGGCCGAGGATGCCGTCGAAGCGGCCAAGAAGATCACTGACGCATGGCAGTCGGTTACCGACAGCATCGTCGATGAGATTCGGCGTATTCGCGGCTTGCTCGGTACCGACAGCACGCAGTCGTATGCAGCGGCCCAAGCGTCGTTTGCGATAGCAACGGCAAAGGCGCGTGCCGGCGACCAGGACGCTGCAGCGTCGCTGCCTGACCTGTCCCAAGCACTGTTGTCGCTGGCTGAGTCCCAAGCACGCACGGCCCTGGAGCTGGCTGTGATACGCGGCCAGACAGCCGCCAGTCTGGAAACCACTGCTGCCACAGCAGTGAAGTACGGCGTTAAAGTTCCCGGCTTTGCCAACGGTGGTGACTTCGGCGGTGGCCTGCGCCTAGTCGGTGAGAATGGGCCTGAGTTGGAGGTTACCGGGCCGTCTCGCATCTATAACGCGGCGCAAACATCAGACATGCTTTCCGGTAGTGATAACGCGGCGTTAGTGGCTGAGATGCGTGCGATGCGTGAAGCACTGGCACGTTTTTCCGAGCAGTCTCAAGATGGTGATATTGCTATTGCCCAGAATACCGGCGCGTTGTTTCGTATCGTAAAGCGTTTGGCGGATGAAGGTTTTCTTGTGCGTGCTGATGTTGATCAGCCGTTACCTGTGACGGCGGTGCCGGCATGAAAATTATCCGCCCCTTAACCATTACCGATGGCATGCTGACATATAGCAATATTGCCGAGGATGACTACCCTATCTACAGCGCTACGGCAAGCTACTCCATCGGTGCAAGAGTCATGCTTGTCGATCCAGATACCCACAAGACCTACGCTTCGCTGCAGGATGAGAATGTAAACCACAATCCTGCGACCAGCCCCACTTACTGGGTCGAGGAAGGGCGGACGAATCGCTGGAAAATGTTTGATGCCAGTATTACGTCGCAAGCGTCGAACATGGATTCCATCGTCGTCTCCGTCGCGGCTAAAGGTATTGCCAACGGGATCGCCTTGCTCAATATCGATTGTGCAAGCATCCGAGTAACAGCCTCCGATCCGGTCGAAGGCATCGTTTTTGACAGAACCGTCAATCCTGCGGCCACATCTGGCATTAACGACTGGTATAGCTATTTTTTAGAGCCGATAGTCAGGGTAAATGACATCGCCTTTACCGACTTGCCAGTGTATTCAGACTTGATGATTACCGTCACGCTGACCAATGTTGGCCGCCTTGTTTTCTGTGGCGGGTTGGTCATTGGTCACGCTAAGGCTATGGGGATAACACAGCGTGGAGCAAAGATCAGCTTGGCTGATTACAGCGTTAAGGGGCGTGATTCGTTCGGTAATTTTAACGTTGTCGAACGCGCATTCAGCCGTCGCGTCACACTGCCGTTGTGGCTGGACGCCAGCGCTGTAGATCAAACATTCAACTTGTTGGCGCGTTACCGCGCTACGCCAATTGTGTACATCGGGATAGCCCGTTTCGGTTCCACCGTCGCGTATGGGTTCTATAAAGACCTGTCCATCGATATCCCCTACAAAAACTACGCTGTTTGTTCATTAGAAATAGAAGGATTGACATGATTACTGCACTGCCACCAGCGCCGTCTCGCGGCGATGATTCAGATGTGTTTGTCGCCAAGGCTAACGCTTTCCTCGCCGCGCTGCCAACGTTTGGCGTGCAGGCGAACGAAGCCGCCGCGCTGTTCCACCTCACAAGTCATTGGTTCGGCATTCAGGCGGTCGATCCTGTAACCAGTCCTCTCGGCGGCGCGCTGACTGCGGGTGACGCCTACTACAACCCGACCCTCGGCCAGGGCGGTCAGTTACGCATCTACTCAAGCGCTGCGGTTTGGCGAGGCTTCGATATCGACTCCGCTCAACTGGCGGCCGCCGACGGTGCGAGGCTGATTGGCCATGGCACAGGCACTGTAGAGGACGCGCTCAATAACATCGACGGCAACCTCAATTTCACAACTCTCGATACGGCCGCGCCAGCCGCTGATGCTGATTTGATGATCTTGCGGCAGGGATCGCAAAACAAAAAAGTATCTGTTGGAACTGTACGAAGTGAATTCGCCATCGATGCCGTACTGGCCAAAATCGCTGCGGAAGCGGCGCGCGATGCGGCATTGATTCAGGCTGGTGTATACACGACGGAAGCAGCCGGCAGGGCCGCCGTGACCGATGGCCAGGCATTCAAGGTGCAAGGCAATGGCGACGTGGCCGCGTTCGAATACCGTCGCATGAGTAGCGACACCTCGGTCTTGATTGCCTCGTATCCGTCGTCCGCCGCCCTGATCGGACCATCGCGTACCATCTTCCTGATCCCAGGAAAGAACCTGTTCGACAAGACGGCCGCAACGCTTGGGAAATACCTCACCGAGACTGGCGTACTCGCCGACAATCCTGTGTACAACGTTTCCGACTATATCGCTGTCAAGCCAGGCGAGACCTACTACGCAAACGCTTCGGGCATGCGCTATACCTGCTATTTTGACAAGGAAAAGATTGTGCGTGTCGGCGGTTCTGATGTCGGCACCTCGCCATTTACTGTTCCCCAAGGTATTTCGTATGTGCGTGTCACGATGTTCGCATCGGATATGGATGTCTTCCAGCTCGAAAATGGCCCGACTACGGCATACGAGCCATTTCAGTACCGCCTTGCGCTCCCTAATGGCGTGCTGATTGTTCCGCAAGCATCCTCACTTCCTGCTGGTTGGCTGCCAGGTGAGAAAATCGAGGATCGTGCGATTGGTGGCAATCATTTGCTCGACCAAGCAGTGACACCAATTCAGACCAACTTTCTGCTTGCCGGAAAGAACAAATTTAACCCGCGCACGGTAACGAAAAGTAAGTACATCACGGCCTACGGCGTGTTGATGAACAACGCCTCCTACGACACATCGGATTACATCCGGGTACGGCCAGGTCGTTACAAATGCAACACGGCCGGTATTCGATTCTCCTGCAACTACGATGCGGGTATGCGAGTGGTTGCAGGAGGTTACAACGGTGACGTCTCCGTGGACAGCCTGAACATCCCAGCCGGCGTTGCGTTCATCCGTATAGCTGTGGGGGCTGGGAGTGAATTTCTCCAACTGGAACAAGGTGTCGTTTCTACTGGATTTGAGTCGTACAGGCAATACCTGGGAGTCGACGGCGGCGCGCCTATCCTGGTGCCACCGCTTGCGACCAATTTCTTACCGCTCGGAAAGAACAAGTTCAACAAGAACACGGTAACAGTCGGCAAGTATCTTACCCCTAGCGCGGTCGAGGCTGACAACGAGAATTATGACTATTCCGACTTCATCCCAGTGCGCCCTGGGCCATACACGTTCAATTTGGCGACTATGCGGATGTCTTGTCTTTTTAATGAGAAAAAGGAGGTGATCCCTGGTGGCTACGATAGCGGTGCATTGCTTAATCACATTACGATCCCTGACGGCGTGGCCTATGTCCGGATCACAGTAGCGCACTACGGTGTTGAGGCAATCCAGATGGAAGAAGGGAATGTATCAACGCCTTTCGTGGAATACCGTTACGAACTGCGTGCCGCTGATGGCATTCCAATCGCGGTCGACAGCTCTGGCACTGGTTCGCCTGGGACGCCGGCCGTGGAGGCTCCGGTGCTGGCGACGACGCACTACGTGCCGGCAGGCAAGGAACTCGCGCTGTACTACGAAAACATCGTCAGGGATTTCCAGGCGCATGCTGGGCATATTGGTATCTCCAGTTCTCTGCCAGATGAGATAAATTCTCCCACCCGTGAAACCGGTGAGGCGCGCAAATTGCTGCCGGTGCTTGGCCAAGTCAATACCGCCGTCAATGGCAGCGCCACGGTTGTGGGCAGCGGCTTCGACGTCGTGGTGGGAGCGGCCGGAAAATGGTATCAAGTCAAAATTTCGGACCCAGCCAAAACCACGCCAGTCAATGTTCAGAACATCGGCGACAGTTTCACCGGACGCATGACATGGGCGAACGTCATCAACGCGACGCCAGCCGCAGCAGGCATCACCTATAGCGGCAACCGCAGGGCCAACTCCACCAATCAAACGGTGAAATGCGAGGGCCAAGGCGGCTGGACTATTGAAAGCTATTTCACTTTGGATAACCGTGGATATCTGTCGCCGTTCATGCAGCCTGTCAACGCCTACAAGCACTTCGGACCGACGTCATTTTGGGTTGACGCGAACTCGCAAATGCCGAGTTACAACGCCACTTTTTTCAACGACATTCGGGAGCAGTTCGACGCGGTAACGGGCCGGAAGAAAATGCCAGCCGTGAACGATGTGATGAGCGAGGGTGGCGGCTTCATCGTTTGGAATGGTGCGGCCTGGGTAGGGATTTCTCTCGCAACGTTGGGGGGCTTTGCTTTTAACTATGGCAAGTACCGGGCTACATGGGCAATCCAGCAGCCGAACATCCTGCATGTTCTGTTGGGCACCAACGACTTTTACAGCGCAGACGCGAACACGTTCCCGGCAATCTATGCTGCTTACAAGGCGCGGTATGAGCAGCTCATTGCCAGTGTAAAAGCCGACAGCCCGGCGTGCAAGATCATCGTCGGTGTTCCCGTATCGTCAGGGCGTCAGGGCGAGTACGGCACGCTCACTACCGAGCGCGTGAAGCGGACAATGTGGCTGCTGGCCAAGAACCTGAACTCCGACTTCGGTGAACGCGAGGCTGAGAGTATTTACTTACTGGACTACCACTCGATTGTCCATCGCGTCTACGGGTTCGATTTCACGCCAGAGAAACCGATGGCGGATTACAGTGGCCCTGATACATATAATTACATTACCGACATTACTCATTGTGGCGCACTCGGCTTCGCTCAGATGGGGAATGCTTACATGGGAATCATTCAGTATCTACGCTAAGGTATCCTCACCAAGAACCCGCTCCGGCGGGTTTTTACTTTAGGAATGAAGTGCTAAATCTAATGTCTTACTGTGCCAAATTGCGCGGCGCTTTACAGTCCTTTGCCGCAATCGGCTGCCGGTCCAGTGCCGATACCGGCGTAAAGTCGCCCTGGCTGCGCAGGTGCCGCACGTAGTGCACCAGCCGGCCGCGCGACATGAAGGCCAGCGACATTTCGCCGTCGTCCTGTAAGCCAGAGCCAAGCTGCCGCGTGCAATCGCTGGCTGGTATTTTCACCATTGCACAGATGTCGGTGCGATTTTTATACGGATCGAACAGGTAGACCTGATCCCATTCGAACTTTGTCGCTTCAGCCAGCCGCACGACCTGCGCATCGGACTTATTGGCCTGCGTGCCGATGGCCAGGCTGACGGGGTGGTGTTTGGTGCAGCCGGCCAGCATCAAGGCGGCAGAGAGCAGCAGGACGGTTCGGAGTTTTTTGTGCTTGGTCTGCATCGGCAGCGCCTTGAACGGGTTATGGCAGGAGCTGCCAGGACTGGATCAATGCAGATTGGCATGAAATGCGGGGGAGGGCAAGTGTGCAGAAACGGCAAATCAGAAAACAAAAAAGCCAACCGCGAACGGTTGGCTTCTGTGTAGTATTTGGTAGGCCGTGCGGGATTCGAACCTGCGACCAACGGATTAAAAGTCCGCTGCTCTACCAGCTGAGCTAACGACCCAAAAAACTCTTTACAACAACTTCGGTAACACTGAGCGGTAAAAAAATGCTTGCCGTGACTTCTGCAAGCAGTGCTTTACTGCGTATTCGTGGTAGGCCGTGCGGGATTCGAACCTGCGACCAACGGATTAAAAGTCCGCTGCTCTACCAGCTGAGCTAACGACCCGAAGAAGAAAGATTATAGGGGGTGAGCGCGATTCTGTCAAACGTCACGGCAAGATTTTCCGGCTCCCCGCCCATGCTTGCGCCTATGCTTATTTCTTGCCCGAGCGTTCCTTGGCCGTTTGCGCGGCCGAAGAGTCGGGGTAGCGCGAGATCAGCGCGTTGAGCGTCTTGGTGGCGTTGGCCTTGTCTTTCAGCTCGGTGTAGCAGCTGGCGATATTGAGCATGGCGTCCGACGCTTTCGGGCTGTCCGGGTAGTTCTTGACCACGGTTTGCTGGGCCGCAATGGCGCTCTTGCAGTCGCGCTGGGCGTAGAAGGCGTTGCCCAGCCAGTATTGCGCATTGGCCGCGTAGGCCGATTCCGGGTAGCGTTTGACGAAGGCGTCGAGCGAGGTGGCGGCCGACTTGTAGTCGCCCGACTTGAACAGCGCCAGGGCGGCTTCGTACGAGCTTTGTTCGGACACGCCCACAGCTGCTTCCTGGCCGTCGATGGTGACCTGGCGTGGCTCCAGCTTGCGCAGGCGGGCGTCGAGGTCGGTGTAGAAATCTTTCTGGCGTTTTTGCGTATTGGCCAGTTCATTGCCCAGCACTTCGATCTGGCCGCGCAGACGGGCGATTTCCTGCATGGTCTGGTCGTGCTGGCTGAGCATCGACAGGGTGCTGGTCTTGTCGGCCTTGGTGTCGAGGCGCGAGTTGATGTCCTGTGCCAGGGCATCGACCTTGCTGCGCAACTCCAGGATGGCCTTGCGGGCTTCGTCGTCGTCAAACAGGGCTGCGTTGGCGTGCAGGGGCAGGTAGGCGAATGCCGCCATCACGGCGGCGGCGAGGCCGGCTTTCGAAAATGTCATCATGGGTCGGGCTTTCAAAGGTTACGCAATCATGCAAACGGGGCGCGGTGCGGTAATTGACCGCGCAGCGCCCCATTATTATGCCTATGACTGGCCAATCAGGTAAGCACGAAAATAATCGCGGCTATCCCCGATGGCAGCATCGATATCAATAAACGATATCAGCGCGGCGGTTTTCTGCCCATGCTGCTTCGTTGCTGCCTTGTGCTTTAGGCTTTTCTTTGCCCAGCGATACGGCTTCCATCTGGCCTTCCGACACACCCAGAGCGGCCATCGATTTACGGACGGCTTCAGCACGTTTCTGGCCCAGGGCCAGGTTGTACTCAGCGCCGCCGCGTTCGTCGGTGTTACCTTGGATCAGGATTTTGCGCGAGGTGTTTTTGGTCAGGTAAGCGGCGTGGTTCTGTACCACGGCGGTGTCGGCTTCACGTACGACGTATTTGTCGAAGTCGAAGTAGACGCTACGGTTGGCCAGCACGCCTTTTGGATCGTCCAGCGGATCGACCGATGCGGTCGTCACTGGCTGAACTTGACGGTTGTCCACTGGTGGTGGGGCTGCTTTTTCAGGAGCGCGCTCGACCACTGGGGTTTCTGCCAGTTTCACAGGGGTGCTGCAAGCGGACAGCAGGGCTGCAGTGGCGGCGATGAAAGCCAGGCTTTTGAAATTACTCATTTTTATTCTCCGGGTCATGGTTAAAGGTGAAACTGTACTGCATTTACTTCATGAAAGGACCCCAGGTGGGCTCCTTGATATTGCCAGCTTGCGTAGTCAAACGCTGTTTGACGCGGCCATCCACCGATACCACTGCCAGCGACTTGCGTCGTCCGGATTCGGTCGCGTACATGATATATTTCCCGTTGGGCGAAAAGCTCGGTGATTCGTCGTTGGCGGTGTCCGACAGACGCAGTTCCTGGCCACTAGCCAGGTCGAGCGCGTAGAGCTGGAAATTGCCGTCGCGACGGGAAATATAAGCGAGTGTCTTCCCGTCGGAGGCGATCCGCGGGCTGATGTTGTAGGAGCCGCCAAACGTCACGCGCTTGGCATCGCCGCCGCTGACCGACATGCGGTAGATTTGTGGTCCGCCGCTGCGATCGCTGGTGAAGTAAATGCTTTGACCATCGGCCGAAAATTGTGGTTCTGTATCGATGCCGCTGCTGTTGCTGACGCGGCGCAGGCCGCTGCCGTCGGCATTGACGGTATAGACCTGGGTGTGGCCGTCGCGCGACAGGGCTACGGCCAGGCGGGTGCCGTCCGGGCTCCAGCTCGGCGCCGAGTTGCTGCCTTTTTCATTCGAGACGATGGTGCGCTGGCGCGTGACCAGGTTTTGCACGTAGACAATCGGCTTTTTCTTTTCAAACGACACATAGGCCACCTTGGTGCCGTCTGGCGACCACGATGGTGAAATGATCGGCTCGTTCGAGCGCAGCGCCACTTGGATGCCTTCGCCGTCAGCGTCAGCCACTTCCAGGCGGTATTCGCGGCCCGATTGCGTCACGTAAGCGATGCGGGTCGAGAAGGCGCCCTTGGTGCCGGTCAGTTTTTCATAAATGTCATCGGCGATCTTGTGCGCCAGCAGGCGGTTGAACTGCGGCGCGGCCGCATTGTTCATGCTCGACAGCTGGGTGCTCTTGATGGTGTCGAACAGCTTGTAGCGCACGTCCAGGCGGCCATCGGCCATCGCCTGCACGCTGCCGGCCGCCAGCGCATCGGCGCCGCGTGATTTCCACTGATCGTAGCTGACCGGCGCCGTTTCCGACATTTCCGCGCCATCGATAATCTTGAACACGCCACTGCGCGCCAGATCGGCCTTGACGATATCCGATATCGATTGCGGCGCTGCCGATTCGTTGGCGAAATTGGCAATCGCGACAGGAATCTGATTGCTGCCAATACCGGTAATTTCCACGCGCAACTGGGCCTGTGCGCCGGTGGCGCCGAGCATCAGCCCGGCACACAGCACCACGTAGCTCATTTTTTTCATGAT
Source organism: Janthinobacterium aquaticum (assembly GCF_009208565.1). Classification (GTDB taxonomy): domain Bacteria; phylum Pseudomonadota; class Gammaproteobacteria; order Burkholderiales; family Burkholderiaceae_D; genus Janthinobacterium. The sequence goes on from NZ_WFLK01000018.1 coordinate 101,845, forward strand.
CATCATTAGACTATTCCTTCATCTCGAATATAAGTTCAATCTGGCGTTCCACCGTGCCGTCTTTTTTCTTCGGCAGTGGCGACGATTTGTTAATGGCGTTTTCCACCGCGCTGTCATACGCCGGCAGGCCGCTACTTTTTATCTTCCGGACCGAAATAATATCCCCAGTTGGCAATTGCTCGATCTTGAACACGGCGCGCGGGTTGCCCGGCACGTCGGTACTACCGCTATACGCGATATTGCCCTTGATCTTGCTCGTCAGGGCAGCGACATAGCCGCTGTCCTTGCGTGGCGCGGTCGCTTTCTCGGCCGTGCCAGTCGTGCCGTTACCAGCCTGAGCCATCATGCGGTTCAGGTTGTCGGCACGTGCCTTGTCGGCCGCTGCCTTTTCTGCAGCTGCCTTTTTCGCCTTCTCGGCTTTTTCCGCCGCGGCTTTTTTGTCTGCCTTTTCTTTTTCAGCCTTGTCCTGCGCCGCTTTTTCCGCTTTCTCGGCTTTCTCTTTCTCGGCCTTTTCTTTCTTCTCTTTTTCCAGCTTGTTGGCTTTTTCCTTCTCCAGCTTTTCAGCTTTTTCTTTTTCTTTCTGTTTCTGCCTGTCCTTCTCCTGCTCGCGCTTTTCTTCTTCGCGTTCTTTCTGTTCCTGCTTGCGACGCTCTTCGGCGGCCGCCTTTTCCTTCTCTTCCTTCTGCTTGGCTTTCTTGCGCTCAAGCGCAATTTCCGCCTCGCGCGGATCGACTTTCGGCTCGGGCGCGACCACTGGCGGCGGTGGCGGTGGCGGCTCTTCCACCACCGGTTCCGGTTCAGGCTGCGGTGCCGGCTGTGGCTCGGGGTCAGTGGTCACTTCCGGTGGCGGTGCGGCCGTCTGCACCTTGACGTCCCACACCTCCGCTTCGACCGCCACCGGTTCCGTATTTTGCCAGTGTACGCCTACCCACAGGAAAAACAGCAGGCCAAGATGCATGGCCAGCGCCATGCCCAGCGCGGGCCAGCGGCTTTTCTCGCGCGGCACGCTGTAGGGCTTGCCTAATACATGGTCGGTTTGTTTGTTCTGCAAAGTCGGGTCACTCTAAAAACGGTCAGGATACGGCTATTTATTTGGTGGCCAGGCCAACCCGGTTGATGCCGATTTTCTTGGCTTCGGAAATCAACTGGATCACGTCGTCATACTTGCTTTCCTTGTCGCCCGCAATCAATACCGGATAGTCCGGACTGCTGGCATGCAGGGTGCGCAGATTGCGCAGCAAGGCATCGCGGTTCGGTTCGGTTTCCGGTGCCTGCTGTTCCTTGCCGATCACGCCGATCGACAGGGAACCATTGGGTTTCAACACGATCTGAATATAGTCATCGGGCGGTTTCGCGGTTTTTTCCGCGTTCGGCAGGTCGACTACGCTCGGATTGTTCGACGACGGCATCACCATGAAAATAATCAGGAGCACCAGCATCACGTCGATATACGGCACGACGTTGATCTCGGACTTGAACTTGCGGCCACGTCCACCGCGCATGCCGCCACTGTTGAAGGAGGAACCCATGGGCTGATCTCCGTCTTAGCGCGACTGGCGTTGCAGGATGTTCGAGAATTCTTCCACGAAGCTCTCGAAGCGGATGGCCAGGCGGTCGATATCGTGCGAAAAGCGGTTGTAGGCAACCACCGCAGGAATCGCGGCAAACAGGCCGATGGCGGTAGCGATCAGCGCTTCGGCAATGCCGGGCGCAACCGCTGCCAGTGTGGCTTGCTGTACATTGGCCAGACCGCGGAAGGCGTTCATGATGCCCCACACGGTGCCCAGCAGACCAATATAAGGCGAGACCGAACCGACCGACGCCAGGAAGGCCAGGTGCGATTCCAGCACGTCCATTTCACGCTGGAAGGCAGCGCGCATGGCGCGGCGCGCGCCGTCAAGCACGGCGCCGACGTCGAGCGCTTCACGCGAACCGTAGGAAGCCTTGCCCTTGATGAATTCGCCCATGCCAGCATCAAAAATGCGGGCCAGTGCGCCGCTCTGGTCGCGGTTGCCGCTGGCGCTCTGGTGCAGCGCATGCAGGTTGCCGCCGGCCCAGAAGCTGCGTTCGAATTCGACGGTCTGGCGGCGCGCGGCGCGCACCGCAAACATCTTGCGGAAAATATAGGTCCAGCTGGTCAGGGAAATGAGCAGCAGCAGGGCCATGATCAACTGCACGATCAGGTGGGCATTGGTGATGAGCGCGAGGAAAGAAAGATCTTGTGTAACGTTCATTGGCTGGCAGTCTGTTGGGTGAATTTATCCGAAGGGTGAAGCGCCTCAGGCGGCGCGCATGCGGGCGGCAACTGCGTCTGGAACGGCGCGCGGACGCATGGCTGAGTCTACACAGCCGATCTTGACGCGGGCCGTGCTGAGCAGGGTTTCGCCGCACCAGGCTTGTTGCAGGAAAACGATGGAGGCACGCCCCATCTTTTCTATGCTCAGCGTCAATCTTAACGCGTCATCGAGCCGGGCTGGCGCATGATAGTCGGTGCTGACGCTTTTGACGACAAACAGGGCGTCATGTTCTTCCAGCAGCGCCTGTTGGCCAACGTCGATGGCGCGCAGCCATTCGGTACGCGCACGCTCAAAAAACTTCAGGTAGTTGGCGTAGTAGACAATGCCACCGGCGTCGGTGTCTTCATAGTAGACACGAACGTTCCAGGTAAAGACTGAAGGCATGTTTTTTTTGCCAGAAGTGAGATTGAGCAACATTTTACGCGATTTTTACTATCATGACGAATGACGCTTGCTGAAATGCCTAGGCAAAGCGGCATCGTAGTTGCAAGCGGGCATCATGCTTGAAACCTGGAAACTATAACAAGTCCCGTAACATACGCTTACATGCCCGGGCCATGGTTAAGACCAGCTTAAGAATGAATCAGGCTTGCACCAACTTCATGCGGCTTGGTCAGCTGCGCAAACCGGGCTGCGCAATGCGCGGCGATTATAGCTGCGCGCCTGCATTCCTTGCTCAATTCGGGCACTTAACTTACAATTTGGCTTCCATTTCGTCTCACGTGACTGGCGAAAAGTCGCAATCATCCCCATTTTGGTGCGATGATTGCCGGCGAAAGGTGGGCATCCACCGGGAAACGTGAGATTTCATTAGCCGTTCGCCTGGGCAGCCACCGATGGAATTGCGCGAAGAGGCTGCCTATCCGTTGTTGTTATTAATTTAACGCCGGCTCCCCTCATTCGATCCAACCTGCCAGTATAAGCACCTTAGGTAACTGAAGCACCCACATCTTGGAGTTTTTACATGTTTGCAAAAGATCACAACCTCGCCAACGTCGATCCTGAACTGTTCGCCGTTATTCAAAAAGAAAACACGCGCCAGCACGACCATATCGAACTGATCGCCTCGGAAAACTACACCTCGCCAGCCGTCATGGAAGCGCAAGGCTCGCAGCTGACCAACAAGTACGCCGAAGGCTACCCAGGCAAGCGCTACTACGGCGGCTGCGAATACGTCGACGTGGCAGAGCAACTGGCGATTGACCGCGTCAAGCAACTGTTTGGCGCCGAAGCGGCCAACGTGCAGCCGAACTCGGGTTCGCAAGCGAACCAAGGCGTGTTCTTTGCCATGTTGAAACCAGGCGACCTGATCATGGGTATGTCGCTGGCCGAAGGCGGTCACCTGACCCACGGCATGCCGCTCAATATGTCGGGCAAGTGGTTCGATGTGGTCTCGTACGGCTTGACTGCCGAAGAAGATATCGACTACGAAGCCATGGAGCGCCTGGCCCGTGAACGCAAGCCAAAACTGATTATCGCCGGTGCATCGGCTTTCTCGAAAAAAATCGATTTCGAGCGCTTTGCCAAGATCGCCAAGGAAGTTGGCGCCTACTTCATGGTTGACATGGCCCACTACGCCGGCCTGATCGCCGCCGGCCTGTACCCGAACCCGGTGCCGCACGCCGACTTCGTCACCTCGACCACGCACAAATCGTTGCGCGGCCCACGTGGCGGCATCATCCTGATGAAGGCCGAACACGAAAAAGCCATCAATTCGGCCATTTTCCCCGGCATCCAGGGTGGCCCGCTGATGCACGTGATCGCCGGTAAAGCCGTTGCCTTCAAGGAAGCGCTGAGCCCGGAATTCGTCGAGTACCAGAAGCAGGTTGTGAAAAACGCCGACGCGCTGGCCAAGACCCTGATTTCGCGCGGCCTGCGCATCGTATCGGGCGGCACCGAGTCGCACGTGATGCTGGTCGATCTGCGCGCCAAGAACCTGACGGGCAAGGAAGCCGAAGCCATCCTCGGTTCGGCGCATATCACCTGCAACAAGAACGGTATCCCGAACGACCCGCAAAAGCCATTCGTGACCTCGGGCATCCGCCTGGGCAGCCCGGCCATGACGACGCGCGGTTTCAAGGAAGCCGAAGCGGTGCAAGTGGGCAACCTGATCGCTGACGTATTGGACAATCCGCATGACGCCGCCACCATCGAGCGCGTCAAGGCGGCCGTCAAGGTGCTCGCTGACGCCAACCCGGTCTACGCTGCATAATTATTTGTCCAGTATGTGTCATACAGAGTAAGATTGTGTATGACACATTCCGGTCTCGCGCGGGCGTCCTGATTGGTTCGGACGCCCGCGCTGTTTTTGCACTGTTTTTTACGCTCTTGTTGCGTTTTTGTTGTTGAGATAGAAAGTCTGCTGTTACATGAAATGTCCATTTTGCCAACATGACGAAACCCAGGTCCTCGATACGCGTGTATCGGAGGAGGGCGACGCCATCCGGCGCCGGCGCCGCTGCGGCAAATGCGACAAGCGCTTTACCACTTACGAACGGATTGAACTTGCGATGCCGGCGGTGGTCAAAAAGAATGGCAGCCGGACCGAATTCGCTGCGGCCAAGTTGCGCGGCAGCCTGATGCTGGCCTTGCGCAAGCGCCCCGTCGCGGCCGCCGCACTCGATATGGCCATCGCCACCATCGAAGAAAAGCTGCTGACCAGCGGCAAGCGCGAAGTCGATTCCGGCTATATCGGCGAACTCGTCATGCAGGAGCTGCGCCGGCTCGACAAGATTGCGTATATTCGCTACGCCTCGGTGTACAAGAATTTTGAAGACCCGGCCGAGTTCCAGGACGCCATTGCCGAGGTCGGTCCCGGCGCCGCCAGGGAATCCTGAGGCGCTCTGCGCGCCATACCGTTTCAAATCACCATTTCCCGGCTTGCCATGGCAATCGTCCACAGGCAAGCGTTCTGATCAGTTCCACGCCGTTTTTTCCGTCGTTTTACCGCTTTTTATGCAGCCGTTTGCGCCAGATCATGCGCCGTCACGGCCGTCGGCCTATCGTATGGAGGTTCGCATAAGGAGGTGAGGCCATGGACGGCATGCGTTGCAGCATCAGCTTGAGTACCGGCAGCAGCCTGGTCGAGGTGCTGGTGGCGCTGGTGCTGCTGACGCTGGGCCTGCTTGGCGCCAGCACCTTGCATGTCGCGACACTGCGCGCGCAGCATGAATCCACTCTGGCCTCGCGTGCCGCGCAACTGGCGGCGGGCATGGCCGAGCGCCTGCGCGCCAACCGCGCCGTAATGACTGCCTCCGACGTTGATAATCCCTATCTTGGCCTCGACCATGACGCTGGCGATAATGCGCCGCTAACCGGCGGCGGCAGCACCGGTTCTGCCTGTTTTGGCAGCGCCAGTTGCAGCGCGGCGCAACTGGCGCAGTTCGATATCGACGAATGGCGCGAGCAACTGCACACGGCCTTGCCGGGCGGGCGCCTGCGCATCTGCCGCGACCTGCCTGCCGGCGATACGGCAGACGACGAGGCCGGCTGGGCATGCAGCGGCGCGGCCCATGCGCCGGTGGTCATCAAGCTGGGCTGGCGCGAGCGCTATCGCGCCGACTTGGCAGGCGGCATGGGTGGCCCGAAACTGGTCTGGCAGGTGGCCGGCGGTGCACCATGAACAGGCTTTGTGGCGGTATGACGCTGGTTGAGCTGTTGCTGGCGCTGGCCTTGGGGGCGGTGCTGATGCTGGGCGCGAGCAGCATGCTGCTGGCGGTCAGCGTCAGCCATGCCGCGCAGGCGTCGCAGGCCAGGATGGATGACAGTGGCCGCTATGCGATTGACGCCATGGCGCGCGCCCTGCGCCAGAGCGCCTATATCAATCTGGACGCGGACGTCGGTTCCTGGCTGCCGGCAGCCGACGACAGCGCCAACCTGTCCGGCCTCGATGCGCGCAGCCTGGGCAAGAATGCCGAAGGCATCAGCAATCCCTTGCCTGACGCCATGCATGGCAGCGATGTGCTGGCCGTGCGTTTTCAAGGGGCGGGAGCGGCGCAGGGCGGTGACGGCACGGTACTCAATTGCGCCGGCTTCGGCGTGGGTGCCAGCGCCAGCGAAAGCGAGCGCGGCTGGAGTATTTTCTATGTTGCCGTTGGCGGCGACGGCGAGGCCGAGTTGCGCTGCAAATACCGTGGCGCCGATGGTTGGGGTGCCGATGCGATCATTCGCGGCGTCGACAGCTTCCAGGTGCTGTACGGGCTCGATACCGATACACCGCCTGATGGGCTGGCCAACCAGTATGTCAGCGCGACCGGACTCGATGCGCGCGACGCCGCGCTGGTGCTGCCGGGCGAGAGCGCGGTGGAGCGCCAGCGCCAGTTACAGCGCCGCACGCACTGGAAGCGCGTGGCCAGCGTACGCTTGGCCCTGTTGCTGCATGGCGAAGACGACCAGGGTGGAGCGGCCGCGCAGACCGGGCCGCCGCAGTTCGACCTGTTCGGCGCTGCCTATGCCGACGCGCATGGCGCCAGCGACGCCGGCGTGCGTATTGATGTAGCGAGCTTGCCGGCCAGGCAGCAGGGGCGCTTGCGAAAGCTGGTGCAGGCCACGGTCATGTTGCGCAACGCCGTACCGCCATCATGAGGCGTTGTTGCCAGCAGCAGGGCGCAACGCTGGTGTTTGCCTTGTGCATGCTGGTGGTGATGCTGTTGCTGGGTGTCTCGGCGGCGCAACTGGCGCTGCAGGGTGAGCGCGCCGCGCGCGCCGAGCGCGACCGTCATATTGCTTTTCAGGCTGCCGAGGAGGCGCTGATGGATGCGCAAATCGATATCGAAGGGCGACCCGGCGCACCGGGCCGCAGCGCCGCGTTCGATAGCGCGGCCAGCTTTGCTGACGACTGCGCCGCCGTGGCCAGCGCTGGTGCAGGTGGCGCGCAAACCGGCCTGTGCCTGCCTGCCGCCGGCGGCGAACTCGCGCTGTGGCGACAACTGGCGCTGGACGCCGACGATGCTGGCGCACTGGTCGACTACGGGCGCTTTACGGGCGCCGCCATGGCCAGCGGCGCGGGCATGCTGCCGTCGCGCCGGCCGCGCTATCTGGTTGAACTGCTGCCGGCGCACCTGCCGGGCGAGGAGGTGGCCGGCGAGGCAGGTGGCGCCGGCGATCTTGCCGGCTACCTGTATCGCGTCACCGCCATCGGCTTTGGCGCGCAAGCCGATACCCAGGTGGTGCTGCAGACCTTTTATCGCAAGCGCGCCGGCGGCATGGCGGCGCCGGGAGTGGCGCCATGATCCTGCACAAGATTGACCGGCGCCGGCAGTTCTTGTCTCTGCTGCTGGCGGTGGTGGCGGTGGTTATGTCCGGCGGGGGCGGCCAGCAGGCGCTGGCGCAGGCACAGCTGGTGGACCTGTCGCGCGCCGATATCGGCCAGCACGGCGCACGCGTGCCGCCCAACCTGCTGCTCGATCTGGCGTTGACGCATGCATCGGCAGGCGCCGCTTATACCGGCGAATATCTGCCGCAACAAGACTATAGCGGCTACTTCGATGCACGCCTGTGCTACCGCTACCCGCTGCGCAGCCAGGACGGCGTTGCGGTGCCCGACCTGCGCGCTGGCACCGGCTACTTTTCGGTCGTCAAACGCGCGGGGGCGGGTCACGATTGCGGTGGCGACAGTTTCAGCGGCAATTTCCTGAACTGGGCCAGTACCAGCCTGCTGGACCTGGTGCGCTACGCCCTGAGCGGCGGCGACCGCTTTATCGATGTAGCGGCCAGCACGGTGCTGCAACGCGCTTATCTGCCGGCCGGCGACGGCGGTCCCGACTTTTATGCCCACTCTGACTATTTTCCGCGCAAGCTGCTGCGCGCCGGCGTGACGGCGGCAACGCCGTTTAGCGTGACGCCGCTGGCGATTGTGTCGTGCCGAAACCGCCTGCTGTTTGGTGACGGTGCGCTGGCGCCGCAAGGCAGTTGCGATGCGCCGGGCAGGGCGGGTGCGCTGGGCGTATATCTGGCGCGCGTGCAGGTTTGCGACGCGCAAGAAGGGCCGCTGCGGCCGGATTTATGCATGGCCTACGGCAAACATTACAAGCCGGTGGGCGCGCTGCAACGCCAGGCCGGGCGCGTGCGCATCGGTGTATTGAGTCCCTGGCTGGCGCCTGCGAGCGCATCAAGCGCATCTGGCGAGTCTGCCGAGCCTGCATACGGCGGCCCGCTGCGCGCGCCGCTGGCGCACCTGGGCCTGCAACGCTGGCCGGCACCAGGCTTTCAGCCGCAGGACAATCCCGAGTCCGCCTGGCAGCAATCGACGGGCGTCTATGTCAAGGCAGGCAGCGGGCCGGCCGGTGGCGCCGCGCTTGCCTATCTGAACAACCTGGGACGCAGCGTGCCGGATCAGCCCGGGCATTACGCCAGCACCGCGCCGCTGGCCGAAATACTGTACGAGTCGCTGCGCTATCTGCAGGGGCGCCAGCCCAGCGCCATCGACATTCGCCCGCGCGATGCCCTGCCGTTCGAGCGCGCGTGGCTGGACCCGCAGCAGGTGGCCTGCCAGCGCCACACCGTGCTGGCGCTGGCAGACGCCGGCATGGCAGCTGATCGTTATGTGCCCGGCAATCGCGCCGTCACGGCCGGGCAGGGCGCTGACAGCCGCGCCCGTAGCGTCGACGCCTACAGCACGCCGCCGCTTGACGTCATGGCGTGGACCGGGCTGATGGGGTTACTGGAGAGCGGCGGTGAAGGCAATCCCGGCCCTTTGCCGGCGCTGGCGGCGCTTGAGCAGCAGTCGCATGGCGCCCACGGCGCCAGCTTTTATGCAGCCGGGCTGGCGTACTGGTCGCATGTGCGCGCCATGCGGCCGGGAGGAAGCGCGGCCGGCCTGGTGCCGGTGCAATACCATACTGCGGATCTGCGGCCGACGGATAATGGCAACTCATCAGCGATGCCCGCCGTTACGCCACTGCTGCTGGCTGCCAAGTACGGCGGCTTTCTGGACGACAATGGCGACGGCCAGCCGTTTGCCGTTGCTGGCGCGAATGACCTGCATGGTTTGAATGAATGGAGCGGCGACGGCCGTTGGCCTCGCCATTATTTGCCCGGCAACGATCCGCAAGCCTTGATTGCCGGCTTGCGCGCGCTGCTTCTGGCAACCGACCGCGCCACGCTGGCACCGACCCTGGCAGGGCCGTCGCTGCTGGCGCTGGCCAGCGGCGCCGACGACGCGTACTGGTTCGGCAGCCAGCTGCAACTGGGAGACGGCACCATGCAACTGGCGCGCGCTGCAATGACAATCGGCGCCGATGGCGTTGTCGCGCCAGGCAAGGCGCTGTGGCGTGCGGGCGGCAACGCACCAAGCGCCATGCGGCCCGTCCATACGCCCGACGGCCAGGGCCGTCTGCTGGTGCTGGACTGGCCGCGCCTGACTGCGCAGCAGCGCAGCCTGTTCCAGCCAGAAGAGGCTGGACAGTCGGGCGCCATGGCGTTTGGCGAGGCGCTGGTGCGCTATCTGCAGGGTGAGCGCACGCACGAGGCGGGCCAGCCTGGCGGTTTTCTGCGCCGCCGCGCCGGCAGCCTGGGCGCCGCGCCATACGGCAATCTGGTGTATGTCGGCGCACCGGGATTGAACCGGGCAGGTGCCGACTACCTCGAGCATCGCCAGCGCCTGCTGGGGCGTTTGAAAATGCTGTATCTGGGTGCAAACGACGGCCTGCTGCACGCCTTTGATGCGGTCAGCGGGAAGGAACTGTTTGCTTATCTGCCGCAGGCGCTGGTGCCGGGCGTGCTGGCTGCGGCCGTGACCCATGACGATGGCCGGCCCTTGCTGGACGGCGCCGCATCCAGTGCCGAAGTGTTGCTGAACGGACGCTGGGCCACCGTGCTGCTGTCAAGCATGGGCGGCGGCGCGCAAGGCCTGTTTGCGCTCGATGTGACCGATCCCCTGCGCTTTGCGCAGCAGGGTGCACTGTGGGAGTTCACCGACCTTGACGATAGCCTGATGGGCAATCTGCGGGCACCGCCATCGGTGGCGCGCATCAATATGGGCGGCAAGGACGGTGCGCGCGCATACCGCGATTTTGCCGTGGTCGGCAGTGGCTACAACAACACGCAGCCCGACGGCAAGACGCGTTCGGCCGCCAGCGCCGCCGCCGCGATTTTCCTGCTGGCGCTGGACAAGCCGCCAGGCACGCCCTGGCAGTTGAACGGCAATTATTTTCGGCTGGCGCTGCCGGTGACAAACGATCCGGCGTCAGCCGCAGCCAACCCTGCGCTAGCCAGCCATGCGCTGGCGCCGCCGGCGCTGGTGGCCGGCGACGATGGTGCGCTGGCTTATCTGTATGCCGGTGATATGCAGGGCAATGTCTGGCGGCTTGAGCTGGCTGGCGGTTCGCCCTGGAAGGACGGCGTCGGGCGCAAGCTGGTCTTTGTTGCACGCGATGCGCAAGGCGCGCGCCAGGCCATTACCCAACAGATCAAGGTGGCGCATGCGCCGGGCGGCGGCTATCTGCTGCTGTTTGGTACTGGCAAGCTGGTGGAGCCGGCCGATATGTGGCCCCCAGTGTTTGCGCCGCAGTCGCTGTATGCAGTGCGCGACGACTTGAAGGCGCCGTCGCCCACTCGCAGCCGGGCCGATCTGGTTGCGCGCAGCCTGGCGCAGGCCGAAGATGGCTGGCGCATTGGCGGCGCCGAGCTGCGCTATGCCGGCAGCGAGACCATGCACGGCTGGGTGCTGGACCTGGCCGGCAGCGCGCACAGCGACGAGCGCAGCGTACACAGCCCGGTGCTCGCTGCCGGCATGGCCGTTTTCAACACCGTACTGCCCGGCCGCGACGCCTGCGCCCGGCCCGCCACGCGCATCTATGCGCTCGATGTGCTGAGCGGCTTGGCCGCCGATGCCGCCGGCGTGATACGGCCCGATGCCGTGACGGGGAGGTTGCTCGACGGCCTGGCGCGGGCGCCGCCGCAATTGCTGGAGCTGCAGCGCAGCGCCAGCGCGGTCAGCCCGACCGGCCGCGCAGAAGGGCGCAGGAGCTTTGCCGTCGTGCAGCCCGGTGCTGCCGGTGCTACTGGTAGTACATCGTTACGCGTGACCAGCGGCGCGCTGCCGGTGGGGCGGCTCAGCTGGCGAGAAATCGCCAACTGGCGCGAGCTGCATGAGGCATCGAAGAAATAGCCAGTTTTCCCCCGATAGCGAGATGTCCGGTCCGATATGAAATTGCTTTCCAAACAAGACGGCCGTCAAAGTCGCCACACTAGCGCCTTCACCCTGCCCGAACTGCTGGTCACGCTGGTGATTGTGTCGCTGCTGCTGTCGCTGGCGCTGCCGGCCTACCGAGGCCAGATTGTGCGGGCCAAGCGCGTGCAGGGACAGGCGGCGCTGCTGAAAATGATGCAGCAGCAGGAGCGCTATTACGCGCAGCATAACCGCTACCTGGCATTTTCCGCCGGCGCGAGCGAACCTCAGGCCAGGCAGTTTGCCTGGTGGTCCGGCGAAGGCGGCGAAGAGGCGGCCGTGCGCAGCGCCTACGAGCTTGACGCCGTCGTCTGCGCCGGGGCCAGCCTGGTGCAGTGCGTGCTGCTGCGCGCCAGGCCGGGCACCGGGCGGGTCGACCGCCAGTTCAGCGACACCGATTGCGGCATGCTGACGCTGAGCAGCACGGGTGAGCGCGGCAGCGCCGGCCCGGCGACGTTATGCTGGCCGTGATCTCAAAAGACGGCCCGGCTTGCAGGCAGCGCCACGGCGGCCATACTCTGTTAGAGCTTTTGGCCGTGCTGTCGATCACCGCGCTGCTGCTGTCGCTGGGCCTGCCTGGCATGCACGAACTGCTGACCCGCCAGCGCCTGCGTGCGACGGCTACCGACCTGTTTTCGGCGATCGAGCTGACGCGCGTGCAGGCCATGGCGCGCGGCAGGCGGGTGCTCCTGACACCGGCCGGTGATGGCGCAGACTGGCGCGCGGGCTGGCTGGTATTTGTCGACCGCAATCACGACCTGGCCTATGACGCCGGTGACGAGTTGCTGCTGCGCCAGGCGCCGCTGGCTGACGGCATGACGGTGCGCTTTGCCTTTACTTCAGGCACTGCCGCGCCGCCGTATATCGCCTACAATAGCGCCGGTCGTAGTTGCAGCGCCAGCAATAGCCTGGCGGCGCGCTGGGGCACGCTGTCCTTGATTTTTGGCAAACAGGAACGACATATTAAAATCAATATGCTCGGCCGCGTGCGCGTATGCGATCCGCAGCAGTCGCTTAGCTGTACCGGCGCCGGCGAAAGCTGAGCGTGCACCAATACCGCCGTGCTTGTACGCCGGGGTTGATGCAGCCCTTGTAACCCTTATTCTGGTAATCACTCGTGGAAATACTCAATGATGTCGACGGCATGCGCCTGGCGCTGGACTGGGCGGCGCGCGGCCTCTACACCACTACGCCCAATCCGCATATCGGCTGCGTGATCGTGCGCGACGGGCAGGTGATCGGCGCCGGCGTGACCCAGCCGGCCGGCCAGAACCATGCCGAGATCGAAGCGCTGGCCGATGCGCGCGCGCGCGGCCACGACGTGCGCGGCGCCACCGCGTATGTCACGCTCGAGCCGTGCAATCACCACGGGCGCACGCCGCCGTGCTCGGACGCGCTGGTGCGCGCCGGTCTGGGGCGCGTGGTGGCGGCCATGCTGGACCCCAATCCGCTGGTGGCGGGGCAGGGCCTGGCCAAGCTGGAATCTGCAGGCATCGCCGTGACCACCGGTATCCTGGCCGATGAGGCGTACGAACTCAATATCGGCTTTTTCTCGCGCATGCAGCGCGGCAAGCCTTGGGCGCGCATGAAAACGGCCGCCAGCCTCGATGGCATGACGGCCTTGCACAACGGCCAGAGCCAGTGGATTACCGGACCCGAAGCGCGCGCCGACGGCCATGCCTGGCGCGCGCGCGCCTGCGCCATTCTGACCGGCATCGGCACTGTCAAGGCCGACGATCCGCAACTGACGGTGCGCGGCATCGATACGCCGCGCCAGCCGCGCCGCATCGTGGTCGACAGCCGGCTCGACATCAGCCTGGACGCGCGCGTGCTGGCCGGCGGCGGCACCTGGATCGTGGCGGCCGTCCCGCATCCGGAAAAGGAAGCGCAACTGCGCGCGCTGGGCGCCGAAGTGATCATGCTGCCCAATGCCGCCGGCAAGGTCGACCTGGCAGCGCTGATGCTGGAGCTGGGCCGGCGCCAGATCAATGAATTGCATGTGGAGGCCGGCGCCAAGCTGAACGGCTCGCTGATACGCGAAGGCTGCGTCGACGAGCTGCTGGTCTACCTGGCGCCCACGCTGCTGGGCGATGCGCAGGGCATGTTTGCGCTGCCGGCGCTGACTGAGCTGGAACACAAGGTCGCCTTGCATTTCCACCAGGTCAGGCAGATAGGTCAGGATGTGCGTATCCTTGCCAGGTTCATGCCACAGCACTGATTGTTGTACCCGTTATTCTCATCTACTTTATAGGCTTACCATGTTTACAGGAATCGTCGCCGCCATCGGCAAAATTGAAACCGTGCAACCTTTGGATGGCGGCGCCGACGCCGGCGTGCGCCTCACTATCCACGCGGGCGGCTTGCCGCTGGCCGATGTGGCGCTCGGCGATTCGATCGCCATCAACGGCGCCTGCATGACGGTGGTGGAAAAGTCCGACACCGGTTTTGCCGTCGACGTCTCGCGCGAAAGTCTCAACTGTACCGTCGGCCTCGATACCCCGACCGAAGTGAACCTGGAAAAGGCGCTGACGCTGGCCGAGCGCCTGGGCGGTCACCTGGTGTCGGGCCATGTCGATGGCCTGGGCGTGGTGCGCAAGTTCGAAGCAGTTGGCGAATCGTGGGAGCTGGTGATCGAAGCGCCGCACGAGCTGGCCAAATACCTGGCCTTCAAGGGCTCGGTAGTGGTCAACGGCGTGTCGCTGACGGTCAACCGCGTCGAAGACCTGGGCACCGGCTGCCGCTTCTCGATCAACCTGATTCCGCACACCATCGCCATGACCACGCTGAAACACCTGACGGTCGACGCGAAGGTCAATCTGGAGATCGACCTGATTGCGCGCTATGTCGAGCGTATGTTGTCGGTTGGTAAAGCTGGTGCCTGAGAACGACTGAATTCAGGTACAGCCGTGCGGTGTACTGCCGCCAAAGGCGCATAATAAGGCTTTCTCTGCGAGCAAGCCATGGACCCGATCCCGCGCACCACGCTAACCAATACCATTGCCCCCAGCACACGGATCGGTGAAACTGCCGCCGTCACGCCCGCCACGGCTACTGTTGTGGCGACGCCCCAGGGGGCGGTGGGGCTGGTCGCTTCGGCTCAAGTCGATATTTCTCCGTTGGGCCAGTTTTTGTCCGGCGTGGCCTTGTCACGACGGCAAATGCTGGCCTTGCAAGGGCTCGCCGAACAGCCCAATGGCAGCGTCCAGCAGGCCGGCGTCAATGCTGACCTGCTGGCGGTGGCGCAGCAATTGACGCAGTCGTTTGCCCAGTTGCAAACGAGTGGCATCGACGCCAGCCAGCTGGCCGCTTCCGGCAATAGTCAGAATAACTTCGAGAACAACCTTGCGCAGCGCTATGACCTGCTATCCGGCGACGGCACCACCGACACGGCCGGTGCGCTGGCGCAAAACGGCAATCTGCTGACCCAGGCTGGCCTGTCGCGCATCGGCATCGACCTGCGCGGCGAGCAGGTCGATGCGGCAGCGTTGCAGGCAGCGTTCGAAGCTGACCGCGCCGGCACGCTGGACGCCCTGCAGCAAGGCACTGATGTGATGGCGCAAGTGGGCGCTGTGCTGGCCCAGCAGCAGGGGCAGGCGGCAGCCAGCGTGGTGGCCGCCGACCTGAGCACCCAATCGCCGGTGCAGCAGGCTGATGCCACCACCGCTGCGATTGCACCCGATGTTCAAGGCTATGCGCAAGCCGAGGTACAAGCTGAGCAGCAAGCCGCTGCACTGGCCCGGCGCCAGCGCGAAGTGCAGCAGCAGATGGAGAACGAAGAGCTGGTGCAGGACATGCAGTCGCTGCAAACCCAGCAAGCCACGCAGCTCAATCAGCTCAGTGCGATCAACCAGGAGCAGCAAACCCGCCAGCTGCAGGACAGCGATGCCGCCACGCAGCGTGCGCAGGCCTTGCAGGATGACCAGCAGCGCGTACAGACTGAACGCAGCGCAAGCGACGAGTTCGATGCACGACGCGTGGCCCAGGATCAGCAGTTGCAACAGCAGGCTGCCAGCGAGTTCGAGCAGCAGCGCCAGGCGCAGTTGCAGACA
The DNA here is from genome assembly GCF_009208565.1 of Janthinobacterium aquaticum. Taxonomy (GTDB): domain Bacteria; phylum Pseudomonadota; class Gammaproteobacteria; order Burkholderiales; family Burkholderiaceae_D; genus Janthinobacterium. Next base: position 117,360 of record NZ_WFLK01000018.1, read on the forward strand.
GACCAGACCGGGCAGGCGCAGTTGCAGCAGCGCGCCCGCCAGGCGGCCGATGAGGCGGCGCAGGCGCAACTGGACGCCAGCGAGGCGCAGATCGCCGCCAGGGCGGCCTCAGAGCGCGCACAGCAGCTGGCGCGCGAGGCGCAGTTGCAGCTCGATGCAGGCCAGGCTGCCACGGCGCAGGCACAGCTGGCGCAGCAAAATAGTGAAGCGCAGTTGCAAGCGGCGCGCAATGCCGCGCAGGTCAATCCGCCGCCGTCATCGCAAGACCCGTCGGTAGCGGCCGCCATCGCTGCCTACAACCTGACCAATATGGCGGCCAGTTCCGGCCTGGCCGGCCGTGCGGCAGCGGGCGACACGCAAAAGCCGCTGGTAGCGCCAGTGGCAGCCGTTGAGCCTGCCAAGCCGGTCAACCAGATCCAGCCCAATATCGATAGCCGCACTTGAGGCGCTGATGGGCGCCGGTTTGTGCAAACTGCGTGCCTGTCGTCGTTATTTCACGTCTGCCCTGGCCAAATCCTTTAAAATAGCAGGTTAGATGAAATTTGCGCAAAAAGCCCAGGCACTTTGCGCAATGCATTAAAGCATGACTTGATCAATCCATGGCGGCCACACTTGCCGCTGCTTACCTGATAAGAGGCACCTCATGACCGTAGGAACATACGAAACCAATTTTGCTGGCGAAGGTTTGCGCGTCGGCATCGTCCAGGCCCGGTTCAATGAAATCGTCGGTGGTGGCTTGCTGTCGGCATGCCTGGAAGAGTTGAGCAAGCTGGGCGTGGCCAATGAAGATATCTTGCACGTGACCGTGCCGGGCGCCCTGGAAATCCCACTGATTCTGCAAAAAATGGCAGAGACCGAACAATTCGACGCCCTGATTGCCCTGGGCGCCGTGATTCGCGGTGAAACCTACCACTTCGAGCTGGTATCGAATGAATCGGGCGCAGGCATTACGCGCGTCGGTCTCGATTACGGCATCCCGATCGCCAACGCCGTGTTGACGACCGAAAACGACGAGCAGGCGGAAGTACGCATGCTGGTCAAGGGAGCCGAAGCGGCGCGCGTGGCAGTGGAAATGGCTAATCTGGCGCAAGCGCTGGAAGAGTTGCAAGACTCCGACGAAGATTGATTCGTGCGTCGGCATTTCTGGAACACGTATTTAAGAACAGGTAACAATCATGACTGAGAAACTTTTGCTCGCCAATCCCAGCAAGAACCGCACGCCGCGTCACCGCGCGCGCGAGTTCGCCCTGCAAGGCCTGTATCAGTGGCTGCTGAACAATGAAGACGCCACCACGGTCGTCAACAATATTCGCGCCGCCCACGGCTTCGACAAGGCCGACAGCGACCATTTCACGCAGCTGCTGTATGGCGCGATCAAGGATTCGGTGGCGCTGCGCGACACCATGGCGCCGATGATCGACCGCGATATCGCTGAAATGTCGCCGATCGAACATGGCATCTTGCTGATCGGCTCCTACGAGCTGAAGAACAACGTGGAAATTCCTTACCGCGTGGTGATCAATGAAGCGGTCGAGCTGGCCAAGTCGTTCGGCGGTATCGATGGTCACAAGTACGTCAATGGCGTGCTCGACAAGCTGGCCATCAAGTACCGTTCGGATGAAGTCAGCGCATCGAAGCGCGCCAACAGCAACAAGTAATATGCGGTGCCAGTGCGGCCTTGGGTCGCACAGACAACAAAAAAGCCACCGCACGCAAGTGCCGGTGGCTTTTTCAATGGTCGCGCCTGGTTGATGTAGTTACAGGCCAGCCAGTTCGTTATGGCCGCTGACGACCTTGATATTGATGGTGCTCGTTTCCTTGGCCAGCGTGGGCGCTGTTTGCGCTGCCGGGGCCGGCGAGTTCGACGCCATCACCGGTGTCGAGGTCGGCACGCGCTGGCCGGCCGAGACTTGCTTGAGGCGACGGTATTCGGCCAGCACGCGCGAGCCGTAGCCCGAGTCGGTGGCGAAGTTGGCAGCGCCCACATAGGTTTTCAGGCCGGCTTCGACCGAGCCGCCACGCGTCACATAATCTTTCAGGATCAGCGAGCCGACGCGGATATTGGCCACCGGATTGAGTGCAGCCTGTACGCCGCCCATTTCCTGGAAGCGCTCATGGTGCACCTTGGACATGACCTGCATCAGGCCTTGCGCGCCGACCGGGCTTTCTGCAAATGGATTGAGGCCCGATTCGATCGCCATCACAGCCAGGATCAGCAGCGGGTCGAGCTTGATTTCGCGCGCCGTCAGGTAGGCGGTCGACACCAGCATATTGGTGGCGTCATTGGCCACGCGGTAGCGCTTGGAGAGCCAGTTGGTGACCCATTGCTGCTGCTTTTGCGTGCCCAGCAGCGCTTTTTCTTCCTTGGTTAGTGCGGTGGTGCTGGCGGCCACGGTCTGCACCGAAGCGGGCGCTTCCATCAGTGCCGACAGGGCCGGTGCTTCGACCGCTTGCGCTTCGGTCATCGGCAGTGGAAACAGGCTGTGCGTCAGTTGCTTGCCCAGGTCAGGGCGGAACATCAGGAACGCCACCAGGGCCAGCGCGGAAACGCCGAAAAACGTCATGGTGTGCTGTGCTGTGGCCAGTACGCCACGTGCTGAAATGGCCTGTGCGCGCGCGCGAAGTCGCGCTAACGCTGGCTGGCCAGCCACGGTTGAAGCAGGCAATGCTGCTTCGGTGCTGCGTTGAGTCATAGAGTTCCCCGAAATGTCGCGTCAACAGGCAGTCCCGCCGCGCAGATCGCGGTGTTGTGGGGTGCTGCCAATGCCGTGCATCAGAAATATCATCGTTTGTCGCCGCGTATGGATGCGTGCGAGAAACGCCGTCATTGCTTGCTTGAGCTGATCGTTCCCTGTGGTATTGAATCAGTCGCAATACAACCTTTTACCGGGGGTAAGGCAGACGCCTTTTGAAAACACTCCTTAAAATGTCATTGGAGCCCCGACTCCGTGAATGAACGAGAAACGCTAAAATCAAGCCTTGGGCCGGCGTTCTCTTTCAAGTTGGGCGAATTGTAAAAGCCGTTTTATATCAAGTCAATACTAACGAATTCATTCTTTATTACGAAAAAATCTTACTTTTGGACTTGCATTGTGCCAAAAATCAATAAAATCAAATACTTGGCCCAGTTTTTTCAGCAACGGCGTCCCGCGTCAAAAAAATTTAAAAACACATGAAATATTCAGATTTGCGAGATTTTATTTCTCAGTTGCAACAAATGGGCGAACTTAAGCCGATTTCCACCCCAGTTTCGCCGCATTTGGAGATGACCGAGGTGTGCGACCGCACGCTGCGCGTCGGCGGACCGGCCTTGTTGTTCCAGCATCCCACCGGTCATAGCATACCGGTTTTGGGAAATCTGTTCGGCACGACTCGGCGCGTGGCGCTGGGCATGGGCGCCGAGGATGTGAGCGAGCTACGCCGCATCGGCCACGTGCTGGCGCGCCTGAAAGAACCCGAGCCGCCGAAGGACTTCAAGGACCTGCTGGGCTTGGGTTCGCTGGTGAAGTCGGTATGGGACATGTCGCCCAAGGAGCTGCGCGGCGCCAAATGCCAGGAAATCGTCTGGGAAGGCAATGACGTGGACCTGGCGCGCCTGCCGATCCAGCACTGCTGGCCCGGCGATATTGCGCCATTGATTACCTGGGGGTTGGTCATTACCAAGGGACCGAACAAGAAGCGCCAGAACCTGGGCATCTACCGTCAGCAGGTATTGGGGCGCAACAAGGTCATCATGCGCTGGCTGGCCCATCGCGGCGGTGCGCTGGACTTCCGCGAACACGCGATCCAGAGCAAGGGCAAGCCGTATCCGGTGGCCGTGGCGTTGGGCGCCGATCCTGCTACTATATTAGGTGCAGTCACGCCGGTGCCCGATAGCCTGTCCGAATACCAGTTTGCCGGCCTCTTGCGCGGCAGCCGTACCGAGCTGGTCAAGGCCATCGGCAGCGAGCTGCGCGTGCCGGCCTCGGCTGAAATCGTGCTTGAAGGCCATATCTATCCCGATGAAAACCATCCGTCCGGCTACGAGCATGCGCTCGAAGGCCCGTATGGCGACCATACCGGCTACTATAATGAGCAGGACAGCTTTCCGGTGTTTACCATCGACCGCATCACCATGCGCCGCGACCCGATCTATCACTCGACCTACACCGGCAAGCCGCCCGACGAGCCGGCCGTGCTGGGCCTGGCGCTGAACGAAGTATTCGTGCCGCTGCTGCAAAAGCAGTTCAGCGAAATCACCGACTTCTACCTGCCGCCCGAAGGTTGCAGCTACCGCATGGCGGTGGTGCAGATCAAGAAGCAGTACGCCGGCCACGCCAAGCGCGTGATGTTCGGCGTATGGAGCTTTTTGCGCCAGTTTATGTATACCAAGTTTATCGTGGTGGTTGATGAAGATGTCGATATCCGCGACTGGAAAGAGGTGATCTGGGCCATCACCACCCGCGTCGACCCGACCCGCGACACCACGCTGGTCGACCATACGCCGATCGACTACCTCGACTTTGCTTCGCCAATCAGCGGCCTGGGCAGCAAGATGGGCATCGACGCCACCAACAAGTGGCCGGGTGAAACCAACCGCGAGTGGGGCACCACGATTGCCATGACGCCGGAGGTCAAGGCGAAAGTGGATGGCATCTGGCAGGAGCTGGGGTTGTAGGTCGGATTAGCGCGCAAGCGCGTAATCCGACACCACCACGGTCACGGCCAACAATGTTGTCGGATTACGGCCCGCAGGGCCTAATCCGACCTACGGTTTTCTTGACATGGCGGAGTGGATTCCGGCTGTATTTCCCAATCCGCTCCATTCCGGTTATAATTGCACCCGGCGGGCCCCTGCGCATCGTGGCATGGCTAACCTGGTCAGGTCGGGAACGAAGCAGCCACGGCTATTAACCATGAGTGCCGCAGATCAGGCTCGCCTCCTTCGGGAAACAATAAAAAAGCTGCCATTGGCAGCTTTTTGTTTTTCAGCGCAGTGGCTTATTCTTCACTGAGTTCCGCTTCAAACGGCCGTTCGCTGGCCACCATGCTCGGGTTGTCCTTGAGCCAGCCCGGTTCCGGTTTCAGCGTGATCTGGTTCTTGCCATCGGTCGTATAGACTTTGCCGGCCACGCTCAGTTGGGCCGGTTTGGCAAACTTGAACACCACCGATTTGACCGACGGCGCAAACATGCTCAGCGCGCCGGCCATTTTCTTGATGGCGCTATTCATACGCGCCACATTGCCCATCACGCTGGCATACGGCCATTGCACGCCATCGGGCAGGGTGGTGGTGGCCACCATGCTGACTTTGGACTTTTCATCCTTGGGCAGGCTGGTCATGATTTTGGTGTCGTCACTCAATAGTGCGGGATTGGGCGTCAGCGCCATGCGAAAATCCGGGCTCAGTGCTGGCAAGGGCTGGCGTTCGCTGCCTTTGACGGCAGTCAAGACCACATCCGACGGCTTGTAGCTGGGGTTGTTCGGTTTGATGCTGATCAAGAGGTTGAGCCGTTCGCGCTCGGCTGCGGGCAGGGCGTAGAATTTGTCGAGGCGCAGGTCTTCGACCAGCTTTTTGTAGGGCACCCATTCGCGTTCGGCAGCATGGGCGTGGAGGGACAGAAACAGTACAGGCAGCAGGACAAGTTTTTTCATTTTTATCAAGTTAAAGGAAAAACAAATTCTATGCCGGCGCCGGCGCTTTTGGTCATTCCCAGCGGCACTTGTTACAATTATCCTTTTGTTGTCTCTGGTTTGACCTGGCGCGGCTTGATGGCCGAGCGCAGGAGAGGCACTTTGCACCTGCTATCTACGGTAAAATCCCAGCATGTCCTATCAAGTCCTCGCCCGCAAATACCGCCCCAAGAACTTCGAGACGCTCGTCGGCCAGGAGCACGTCGTGCGCGCGCTCACGCATGCGCTTGACAGCGGCCGCCTGCACCACGCCTATCTGTTTACCGGCACGCGCGGGGTCGGCAAGACCACGCTGTCGCGCATCCTGGCCAAGTCGCTCAATTGCACCGGCCCTGATGGCAATGGCGGCATCACCGCCCGGCCCTGCGGCGTGTGTGAAGCGTGCACGGCCATCGATGCCGGGCGCTTTGTCGACTATATCGAGATGGATGCGGCGTCGAACCGCGGCGTCGATGAAATGGCGCAGCTGCTGGAACAGGCGGTGTATGCGCCGAGCAGTGCGCGCTTCAAGGTCTATATGATCGATGAGGTGCACATGCTGACCAACCATGCGTTCAACGCCATGCTCAAAACGCTGGAAGAGCCGCCCGAACACGTCAAGTTCATCCTGGCTACCACCGATCCACAAAAAATTCCGGTCACCGTGCTGTCGCGCTGCCTGCAGTTCAACCTCAAGCAGATGCCGCCCGGCCATATCGTCAGCCATCTGGACAATATCCTGGGACAGGAAGGCATTGCCTTCGAGCAGCCGGCCTTGCGCCTGCTGGCTCAGGGCGCGCACGGCTCGATGCGCGATGCGCTGTCGCTGACCGACCAGGCGATTGCCTATGCGGCCGGCGAAGTCACGCTCGACGCGGTGCAGGGCATGCTGGGTGCGCTCGACCAGTCCTACCTGGTGCGCCTGCTCGATGCGCTGGCAAAACAGGACGGCGCCGACCTGCTGGCGGTGGCCGATGAGATGGCCTCGCGCAGCCTGTCGTATAACGGCGCGCTGCAGGACCTGGGTACCTTGCTGCACCGCATCGCACTGGCACAGACCGTACCAGCTGCCGTGCCGAACGACTTACCCGAATACGCCGATATCGTGCGCCTGGCCGGTCAGTTCGACGCCGAAGAAGTCCAGCTGTTCTACCAGATTGCCGTACATGGCCGCAATGAACTGGGCCTGGCGCCCGACGAATACGCCGGCTTTACCATGACCTTGCTGCGCATGCTGGCGTTTCGTCCCGGCATGGGCGGCGGCGATGGCGTGCCGGTAGCTGCACCATCGGCCGCCAGGGCGCCTGCTGCTGCGCCGGGCCAGCGTCCGGCGGCCGCTGCGGCCGCGCGCGCTGCCAGCG
>NZ_WFLK01000019.1 GCF_009208565.1 Janthinobacterium aquaticum
CACAGAGCACAGGTCCGCAGCCCGCTTAAGTAGAAGATCCATAGAATACCCAACACAACGTCTATCCCACACTATAGACAGAGAAAGGAGGCATTAGAGTCGGTTGTGTCGCGTTGTTGATCAAACGGCGGAATTTCCCTGGAAGGGACATTGTCCCGATCACTGCGGACGGACCTTGCCCGCCAGCGCATAAAATTGGTCGGCAAACGACATCGCATCGGCTCCGCTGATTGCGAACTGCCCCTTGCGGATCATGTGCATGAGCTCGACGCCGACGAGCACGCATTGGGCGGCGCGGAACGATTTGAAGTTGAGCATCGGCCTGGTCACCCGCTTGATGGCGCGATGGTCCTGTTCGACGATGTTGTTGAGGTATTTGACTTGGTGCACCAGGATCTGCACGTCGCGGCCAGCGTTGATCGCATCGATCGCCGCCTTGTTGGCGCCGCTCTTGTCCATCGCGACCTTGTCCGGATCGCCGTTCGCTCTTATGGCCTTGTCGAAGAAGCGCTTCGCCGCAGCCATATCGCGTTTGGCTGTGAGCAGGAAGTCGACGGTCTTTCCATCCTTATCGACGGCGCGGTACAGGTATTTCCAGGCGCCTTTGACCTTAATGTAGGTCTCATCCATGCGCCAGCTGCCACCGACTGGGCGCTTGTGTTTCCGGGCCATCTTCTCGACCAAGGGCAGGAAACGAATCGCCCACCGATTGATCGACGAATGGTCGACCGACACGCCGCGCTCTTCCATCATCTCTTCCAGGTGTCGGTAGCTCAGCGGGTAAGCTACATACCAGCGGATGCAGACGAAGATCACGTCGATCGGAAAGCGCATCCCTTTGATGTTGAGCATGTCGATTCGTCCAGCGTCCAAACACCGTAGTTTACCTGATCGACCCGCCGGCGAGCGCTAATGCGACAGAACCGTATTTGCTTGCACTAATTTATCTGCGCAGCTAAACTATGATTAATACCTAAAGCAAATTAAAGAATAATTATGTATCTGCACGGATAAACCATGTCGATAAAAGAGAAAAACCTTGTAGAATCGCTCACGCAGGCCTTGAACAGCGTCGATATCGAGGTTGAACAAACCATGTTCGACCTCGAACATGACGGCAGGCGACTGGATTGCCTCATGCATATCGTCTCGCCACGCGGTCGCCGACGAATTGCCATAGAACTGCTGCGCCAAGCATATCCGAGAGATGTGCGCGAGGCCGCATGGCGCCTCCAGGGCTTCATGAAGGCGAACGACAATGCCAGCGATATCATCCTGATGGTCGCTGCCGAGCACCTCAGCGAAGGCGCGAAGGACGATTTACGGCACCATCGGATGGCGTATTTTGAGGCCAGCGGGACGTTCTATCTAAGGCACCAGGAATGGCTGATCGACATTCAGCGTCCTTCCAAGCCTGCTTCTCGTCGTGGCACACTGGCGTTATTCACCGATGCACGCGAGCAGGTGATCCTCACCTTGCTTGTGGAGCATCGCAACTTTAGGAGCGGGTTAGAATTTGCCGAGATGTCCACAACCTCTACCTACACTGTGTCCACCGTGCTGGCCGAACTGGAGCGCAGGGAATGGATCGAAAGCGAGGGTCGCGGCCGAACACTACGCCGCAGGCTGTCCAGGCCGGGCGAGTTGCTCGACGCTTGGGCGGCGGCCTGGAAACAGCGCAAAGACACCAAAACGAAATGGCACTGCTACGCATCCAACCCAGCCACTCTACTTGACCAGTTGGCTGGAAAAATCGGTACCGTTGCGCTTGAAGGCAGTGTCTTTACCGGTGCTGCGGCTGCCAACCGCGTCGTGCCGCATCTGACCCGCACCGATACCATTGAGATCATTATTCCTCCCGGCGAGGCCGGATACTATGAGGCCGCGTTCAGGATGAAATCGGTGGACAAGGGCGCCAACGTCACGCTCATCGAGCGTGCCGGTGTCAGCACGATGTTTGCAAGCAAAGATCCATCGTCCAACGCATTGCTGGCCAATCCTTTTATCCTGTATCTTGACTTGCTCGATGGCAAGGGCAGAAACAAGGAGCTCGCCGAACAACTTCGACTTCAAAAACTGGGAATATAAGGATGGCCACAGCGGAAAAACCAAAAACAGCCGACGGTTACGACAGCGCACAGACGCTGGCGTGCGAGCGGGTTCTGGTCACCTTGTTGTCGGCGTTCGGCACCATGAAAGATTCCATCCGACTGGTCGGTGGCCTGGTGCCACGTTACCTGACACCGGAGATGCCACCAGACGTGCCGGCACATGCGGGCACGACGGACGTCGATATTGTCTTCAATCTGCAGGTGATCGCCGAAGGCGATGGCTATGCGTCGTTGGGCGAGCAGTTGAAACAGCGTGGCTTTCACCGTTATCGCAAGCCCGGCGGTACTGGACCGAGCAGCTGGCAGTGGGAGCACAGGATCTCGGCGCATGAAAGTGTCGTGGTCGAGTTCCTGCATGACGCCGCTGACCGTTCCCAGGAAGGCCGGCTCACGCCGATCGAGGGGGAAAAAGTGTCGGCGCTCGGCATTCGTCATGCGGGCGTGGTACATGATTGGTACTGCGAACGCAGGGTCACGGCCGAATTGTTCGACGGGGCAGGCATGTCGACCGAATTGGTTCGCTACGCCGATGTGACGTCCTTCCTCATCTTGAAGGCCATCGCATTCGACCAGCGCGCCGAGAACAAGGACGCCGGTGACCTGGTACACGTGATGCGCTACGTCGGCACGCCGGAGCAGGTCGGCGACGAGATCGTCAAGCGCTACCGTTCAGGCGCACACGACCAGGCCATCCTGGACGCCTTGGATGCTCTGCAAAACCGTTTTTGCGATGGCGACGGCGTGGAAGGGTATCTGCGCAACGGGCCGATTGCGGCGGCGCGCTTCAAGTTGGGCTTGGATGACGAGGACGATGAAGAGCGCGTGCGCGAGCAGCTGGACGTTGCCGGCTTGGTGATGGCGGTCGTCAGTCATGTGCAGAGCCAGCTGCACGGTGCGGGAGTAGAGTAGACAAGCCGAAAATCAGGAGACAATGCCGGTGTCGGTGCTGTCGACAAATTCTCGACATCACCAACACCGGTCATGCTTGCCTTGGCGCGGCCGCACCGCTGGAGCGATTGACGTTACCCTGCGACGATTTTGCCCAGCAGGCTCAAACCCAGGGTCACATTATCGCTGGACAGAGCGAAATGAAAGGCAAAATTTAGTTTATTGATCAGCAATATGTCGATGTTTGTAGTGAACTACGGGCGCAGGATTGGACATTGCCTTTGGCTGTACCAATTGGCATCCGCGCTATGCGCTCCATTCGCGTATGCAAATGATCCAGACAGAACTGCCACACCAGTATACACTGATATATCAGAAGGATTTTCTTCCCAATAAACTCATTTTAAATTGACCTGACGCGGATGATTGCGAAAAATACACCATTTCCATATGGTGATTTCTTAGATGATTTTTATCTCCATAAAACAAAAATAAACGCGTTTCATTCGCAAGACAAGCTGCCCTCCTACCTTGATGCCAGGTCGCACAGTCATGTTCGGGCTGAACTTTTGTATTGTGCAAAAGGACTCATTAACGTTCAAGTCGGGAAGTGTCTTTGGGTGGTGCCTGAAAACTGCGCTGTCTGGATCCCGTCTCGCATAGCCCATAGGAGCTTCGGGAGCGGCTTCGTCGAGTATTGCGCAATATTTGTCGATATCAAGCAAGCGGCCAGCTTGCCGCATGAGGCGTTCGTGATCGAACCGACGGTGCTATTGCGGGAGCTCATACTCAAGTCGGTTTCATTAAAACAGTCGTATGAGAAAAATAGCGCGGAGTGCCGTTTTTTCAGCGTGCTGTTCGATGAAATTGGCCATGCCCAACGGCTGAACCTGATCGTTCCCATGCCGACTGATCCGCGCTTGCAGCTGTTGGTGGAGCAATTGATCGCCAATCCTGCTGACAAGACCAGTCATGGTGAGTGGGCTGCACGATTGGCGCTCAGCGAACGAAATTTTAGCCGCATCATCATGCAGCAGCTTGGCATGACACTGGGGCGCTGGCGCCATCAATTGCATATTACGATCGCCATTCCGCGCATCCGAAGTGGGGAAACGATACAGAAAGTTGCGCATGATCTGGGCTATGAGAATGCAAGCAGCTTCATCAGTATGTTCAAGAGCATCATGCACAATCCGCCGAATCGATTCGTCACCATCACACGCAACAGGAAACATCCCTGAGCTGGTCAGCCCTCCGATGCTATTGCTTGTATTTTTTTTGCAGCCGGTTCAGGGTTCCATCATTGTTCATGTCCGTCATTGCCTGCCTGAACTTTGCAATCATGTCATATGGCACCTTGTTTTTGTTGAACATGATGTAGCTGTCGTAGCTGCCAACTGGCGGGCCGATCATTTTGACGTCAGCCGATGCGTTGAGCCCCTTTAAAATGGTCAAGCCGACCAGACGGCTGCAAAGTACCGCATCCATCCTACCGGCCAGTAATTTTCTGAAATTCATCTCGTGCGAACTCGACGGCTCGAGCTTCTTGTACCCGCCATCAAGGGAAAACTTTTTCAGATCGATACCGTACGAGGCGCCGTGCAGTACCCCGATCGAATAGCCAGCCAGTTGTCTTGGGTTACCTGAAAATTGAATTGCTGAATTGGCACGTACAAAAATCTGGATATCCTGCTTGAGCAGTGGGAGCAGCGCAAAGTCATATCGACTTTCGCGTTCAGGTGTTTTTCTCATCGGGAATAACGCATCGATTCTGCCACTCTCCAGATTGGCCAGAGAACGCTTGAAAGGCAGAAATTCGATGGCGATCGGCTGGCCCATCCTGCCAAATGCATGCTCGATCAATTCCACGGCCAGTCCCGTTGGTTGCCGGCTTGCATGCTCTTCAACGTAAGGCGGATAGTTCAATGTCGCGATCCTTAATTCGAGTTGCCTGACCGCCTTCGTGGGGTGGCATGTCATGGCCGCGAACAACAGGAAAAGATACGATAATCTTGCTCGCATGGGGGAGCTCCGGCTAAACAATATTCGGCAGGTATCTTTCATTGTCAGTTCTTGAGTTGTAGCGCCGGCTTATGCTGCGTCACTACGGGTGTTCGGGCTGTCGCGTGCTTGACCTCGTCATGCGTCTTGAACACGCTCATCAGTTGAGCCAGTTCGGTTGCCTGCTCTTGCATCGCCGCTGAGGCCGCCGCCGCTTCCTCTACCAAAGCTGCATTTTGTTGTGTGACCTGGTCCATTTCCGTCACCGCCTGGTTGATTTGCTCAATGCCAGCACTTTGCTCAGCGCTGGCCTCGGAGATTTGGCGGATGGTTTCGGTTACGCCTGCGACACTTTTGATGATCTCTTCCATCGTGCCGCCAGTCTGCTGCACCAGCGCCGATCCCATATCTACCTTGTGCACTGAATCATCAATTAACAGCTTGATCTCTTTGGCCGCACTGGCCGAACGCTGCGCAAGGTTGCGTACTTCAGACGCAACCACGGCAAAACCACGTCCCTGCTCGCCGGCACGCGCCGCTTCCACTGCGGCATTGAGCGCCAGGATGTTGGTCTGAAAGGCGATGCCATCAATCACGGAGATGATGTCGACGATTCTCCTCGACGATGCATTGATGCCGGCCATGGTGCCGATCACGTCGCTGACCATAGTGCCGCCTTTCTCTGCAATAGCCGAAGCTTCTTTCGCCAGTGAACTGGCATGGCGTGCGTGATCGACGTTTTGTTTGACCGTGGCTGTCAGTTCTTCCATTGAAGAAGCGGTTTCCTCAAGCGAGCTCGCCTGCTGTTCCGTGCGGGCTGACAGATCCAGGTTGCCCGCAGCAATTTGTGCGGAAGCGGCGGCAATATTTTCAGTTCCTTTGAGCACCTTCGACACAATACTCAATAGATTGCTGTTCATGCTTTGCAGCGCCTGCATCAATGATCCCATTTCATCCTTGCGATCTACTTGTACCAGGCTTCTGAGGTCGCCGTCCGCGACAGTTTGCGCAAGCTGCACGGCCGATGCAATTGGGATGGTGATGGAGCGGGTGGCGAAATAGGCGGATGCTATTCCAACCAATAGGGCCAGCGTGCCCATCACGATAAGAAAAATGCGAGTATTTGCGTAGGAACTCAACACATTCGATGCCACGAGTTTTGCCGCATCTGACTGGATAATGGCAAGTTGCCGGATACTGGCGAGGTAAGTGGCTGATGCGGGAAGGACTTGTTCATGAAAGATGGCGTTGCCGGCTGTGCTATCGTTATCGGCTTTCGCTTTCAGCATCTGGCTGCGTGCCTCGACGTAGCGGCTGCGTTGCTGTTTGACTTTGTTGAATTCCGCGATGACGAGAGGGTTGCGTAGCGATCCTTCGATCTCCTGCTGCAGTGCCAAAGACCGCGCAGCATCGGTATTGATCTCGTCCAACAGCAGTTTACTCTCGGCCGCATCGGTGCTTTTCCACATGGCGGCCGAGCGCAACACATTGAGCTCGATGATCTTGGACCATTCGGCTACCATGCTGACATTCTTGTAGCTGACATTGACCAGATGGCTGGTAGCGCCACCCGCTATTTCCATTTTGACGATGGCAACCGACGTCAAAATGACTAACAGCATTAAAACCAAGGCAAACCCCAAGCCCAGGCGTACGCCAATTTTTAAATTTTTCATGCAATGACTCCGGTGTCGTGAGAGAGAATGATGTGCTATCGATACCGTATAGAGGATATCGGCCAGTGCAGTCGATTTTCTGGCGGTCCCGTCGCCAATGTACGTCCCGGATAGGTCTAGAGCTAGCGTGAGCAAGCACGATGGCGCGCTCACAAAGACGGCTAGAAACGTCCGGGCATTTTTTTTTGCAATCATATTTACTTGGCAGAAATAATGTTGTGTTGATCCGCCAAGAAATTACGTGAAACGGCCAATCACGTTAAATGCTATTTCGATCACAAGAAGATAGCCTCGCTTCGATTCAGGCAGCACCACTCCGCCAAAACTGTTTTCGCTGCTCTCACAACATGAATTCGTCGCGAACCTGTCACCCAGTATTTTGGGTGAAGAGCGCGGTTAAAGTAATTCTTGACACAACAAAATTGCTTGCCTAAAATGTCTACCTACTAGTTGGTAATTTTTTGATTAAACTGAAAAAGGAACGTGATGATGGATACCAAAAGCTTTGATGGCCGCAAACTCCTGGTCGTTGGCGGGACCAGCGGCATCGGTCTGGAAGTGGCCACGATGGTTGCACAGGAAGGTGGCGCAGTGGTAGTCGTGGGAAATCGCGTGGAAAAGGCAGAGGTCGCGCGTCAGCAATTGGTGGCCATTGCTGGCGAAGGTAAGGCATTCGCACTGACTACTGACCTATCGGATTTTGCCAGCGTACGTACATTAATCGACAGGTTGAAAAGCGAGCATAGTGACATCGATTTGCTGGTCAATTCCGCTGGTATTTTTTATCCTAAAGGGTTCCTTGAGCACTCGCTCGAAGATTATGATAGTTTTCTGAATCTGAATCGGGCGCTCTTTTTTATTACCCAGCAGGTGGCCAGCTCGTTGGTGGCGCAGAAGAAGTCGGGCTCCATTGTCAACGTGACAGCTGTTGCAGCTCGCCAAGCGATTGAGACGGTGCTGGCCTCGGCTTATTCGATGGCGAAAATCGGACTTGATTCCATGACGCGGCATGTGTCCGCCGAACTGGCAAAATTCGGCATTCGCATCAATTCAGTTGCCCCAGGCATGGTGGAAACCCGGATTTTCGAACGCTTCATTCCTGGTGATCAGCTCGATAGCGCATTGAAGGATTTCAACGATTTCCATCCGCTCGGTCGTAATGGTACGCCGCGTGATGTTGCCGAGAGCATCGTGTTTTTGCTTTCGGACAGGGCCTCCTGGGTGACTGGTGCAGTATGGGATGTTGATGGCGGTGTGATGGCATCCCGCAAATTGGGCAAATAAGCAGCAAATCGTCGCACGCATCAATTGCAAGAATGTAAGGATGGGTTTGCCTATTGCGCACCTGGCTAGTTCAGGCCAGCCTCTAGTGCTGCTGGACCAACCCATCGCTCGATCGTATTCAGGTGGCAGTGTAGTGGTTTAATGTACCCGGACACTGATTTAGGCGAGAATGCTCGCCATGGAGAGGTGTTTGATGAGCAAGCAAAGACGTACATTTTCCCCTGAGTTCAAGCAGCAGGCAGCATGCTTGGTATTGGATCAGGGATACAGCCACGTGGAGGCCAGCCGGTCGATCGGCGTCGGAGAATCGCTAATGCGCCGCTGGGTTCAGCAGCTTCAATTGGAGCGACAAGGCGTCACGCCACAGGGCAAGGCGATCACGCCGGATCAGCAGCGAATACAGGAACTAGAGGCGCGCATTGAACGTCTTGAGCGGGAGAAATCCATTTTAAAAAAGGCTGCCGCGCTCTTGATGTCGGAAGGGATAGAACGTACGAGGTAATCGATCAGATTTGTGGTGACGAATCAATCGAGTTGATTTGCGCGGTGTTCGATGTCGCGCGGTCATGCCTGTATGCACATCGGGAGCGCGTGCGACACATTGATGTTGAGCGCGTGGCATTACGTAGCCGCGTCCACGAGCTGTTCGTTGAGAGCCGAAGTTCAGCGGGGAGCCGCAGCATCATGGACATGATGCGCGAGGAAGGCACGGCCATTGGCCGCTTCAAAGTTAGTCGTCTGATGGCGGAGTTGGGGCTGGTCTGCAAGCAACCTGGCAAGCACGCCTACAAGCAGGCCACGGTGGAGCGTGTCGACATTCCAAATCATCTCAACCGAGAGTTCACGGTTGGGGCGCCAAATCACGTCTGGTGCGGCGACATCACCTATGTTTGGGCGCAGGGGCAATGGTATTACTTGGCCGTGGTGTTGGATCTGTTCGCTCGCCGAGCGGTGGGCTGGGCATTCTCGCTACGGCCCGACGCCGACCTTGTTGTGCAAGCGCTGGAAATGGCTTTCGAGCAGCGTGGTCGACCGCAGGCACTGCTGTTCCATTCGGATCAGGGTAGTCAGTACGCCAGCCGAAAATTCCGTCAGCGATTGTGGCGCTACCGGATACAGCAGAGTATTAGCCGTCGGGGAAATTGTTGGGATAACTCACCTATGGAACGACTGTTCCGCAGCTTCAAAACGGAATGGCTGCCGTCAACAGGTTACATGACGGCACAAGAAGCACCACGGGACATCAGCCATTACCTGATGCACAGGTATAACTGGATACGGCCGCATCAGTTCAACCAGGGACTGGCACCGGCCGTCGTCGAAGAAAAACTTAATATAGTGTCCGGGATGGGTTGACCACTACAATCTCATCGTAACGAACTCTTCAGCAGCTGTAGGATGGATAGCAACTGTATTGTCGAAGTCGCGTTTGGTCGCCCCCATCTTCAAAGCCACCGCAAAGCCTTGCAGGATTTCGTCCATGCCAATACCAATACCGTGTATGCCAACGATCTTTTCTTCAGGCCCTACACAAACGAGCTTCATGCGTGATGGCTGAGCATGATGGGTCGGTGCCGTATACATGGAAGTAAAAGCTGATTGATATACCTTCACCGCGCTGTGGCCATACTGCTCGCGGGCGGCGGGCTCTGTAAGCCCGACCGTGCCAATGGGTGGGTGACTAAATATGACGGTCGGTACATTGCTGTAATCGAGATGCTCGTCAGGTTTGTTGTTGAACAGGCGTTCGGAAAGACGACGACCTGCCGCCACCGCCAAAGGTGTCAGCTCGACCTGGCCCGTGTTATCACCTACCGCATAAATGCCTGCCACTGCGGTATTCTGGAACTTGTCGACAACGATGTAACCTCGCGCATCGGCTTTGAGGCCAGCTTGGTAGAGCTCCAAATTTTCGGTAGCAGGTTTGCGGCCAATTGCCCAGATAAGGCAATCCACGGTTTGGGTATGACCGTCCTCCAGGATAAGGGTCACACTGCCATCTGCGTTTTTTATCACCGACTCAGGTACGGCATTCGTGTGCAGCGTCAGACCGTCAACACGCATCACATCTACCAGTGTATCGACGATGAGCGGATCCAGCCAGCGCAGGGGTGCATGGTGGCGTACAAACAGGTGCGTTTCAGAGCCCAGTGCATGGAGAAGCCCTGCAATTTCAACAGCGATATAGCCTGCCCCTACCACTGCGACGCGCTGTGGTAGGGCATCCAAGGCAAAGAAGCCATCGGAATCGATACCGTGTTCTGCACCAGGGACTGCAGGCCGATTTGGATAGCCGCCGGTTGCGATCAGAATGTGATTTGCAGTTATTTTTTCACCGTTAACTTCGACAGTGCGTGCATCAACAAACCTGGCGTAACCCTGGATCACGTCTACCTTATTTTTGTCGAGCACACTGTGATAAGAGGCGCGGATACGCTCGATATAAGCCGTGCGATTGGCGACCAGCCGGCGCCAATTGAAATGGTCGACGCTCACCTCAAAGCCATAATCAGGACCATAGTGATGGAGCGCTGTGGCAATTTGCGCTGCATACCACATCACCTTCTTGGGAACGCACCCAACATTGACGCAAGTGCCACCGATGTCCTTCGCCTCAATCACGGCGCATTTCATGCCATGCATGGCGGCACGATTGACCGATGCAATCCCGCCGCTTCCGCCACCTATAGCAATATAGTCGTAATGTTTCATGATTTGCTTCCGCTAAATAAAATGTTGAGCTCTAGAGCAGCTCTGGCCAGCAACCTGCTCGCATTTGATGGCTGGATTGACGTGAAGGCCCTTGCGAAAAGTCGACCTGCGTTAAATCGTGCAACCATCCAGGCCACAGACCTGCCCGGTAGGAGCTGCGAGCTGCAGTTCCGATTGGGCGTACATCTTTTCCAAGGCCTGCTTGAACACCTTTTGCGGCTGCGCGCCAGAAATTTGAACACCATTACCAAAGACGAACAGCGGTACTCCTGAAGCCAAGGCTGACGCAGTACGCTCATCTTGCTGTACCTGATCACGTAGTTCCGGTGTCGTCCAGGCGCGTTGCACGACGTCGGCAGGCACGCCAGCTTGTGCTGCGAGCGAAGCCAGTGACGCTCGATCAAATAATGATTTACCGTAAGACGTGCTTTGTTCGTAAAGTACCTCAATCAAGCGTTTTTGTAAGGCCTCATCGTCGACTGCCTTGACGAGCATGTGAGCATCCATGGTGTCACCAAACATCATCGTGTCGAACTGGTAGTCCAGTCCTTCATCAGCGCCATGCGACTTCACGGCGTAAACCATTCCTTCTGCTGCAGTCGGATTGCGAAACTTCTTCAGCAAGGCTGACTTGATCGGTTCAGGCGGATAGTTCGGGGCAAGGCGATAGGCGTGGAGATTGACTTGCACTGCCGCTTGATGTTCGAAATCGGCCAGCGCTTTCTCAAAACGGCGCTTGGCTATCCAGCACCAAGGACAAACGAAATCTGACCAGATGTCGACGACCAGGGTTTTTTTATTGCTGTTCATAGATTCACCTTAAATGTAGAACCTGGCCTATACAGGGACCAGGCTACTAAAACGAAAAGTATTACGCTTTATCGAAAGCATCGAGCACATGGGTGCTGTAGACAACTGCGGCGCCCGCATTGAGATTGATCGCAACACCGAGGGCTTCACCGATCTCTTCCGCGGTCACGCCGAGTTTCTTGGCGGCAGCGGCATGGAAGGCGATACAGCCATCGCAGCGTGTGGTAACGGCTACCGCCAGAGCGATCAGTTCGCGCGTTTTCGCATCGAGACGATTGGTTTTGTCGCCGGCTGCGGCCAGGGCAGCAATGCCTTTCATGGTTTCTGGTGTCAATGCATTGAGCTGCATCGCACGAGTATTGATGTCTTGGCGGGCTTGTTTCCAGTCTTCCATAATGTCCTCAGTTAGCGCTATGCGCTGATTAGTTATCTGGGCAAATCCCAGGATTCAATAACTCTACCATCTAGTAGATAGGTAGTCAAGGTGTGTTTTTGTTTGTCAAACTACGGTTTAAAATTTAAGGCTGGTCGATACCGATGACCGGCTAGCTAATAGTCAGCTCGGGTAATGCCACGGCGCAATGCGCCGTGGCAAAAGATGATGGATATTGCCCCAGAATAATTAGAGCAATGTATTGAGGATGTGAGTAAATGCTGCCAATGGATCAGATGAAGGGCCCAAGGCCCAGTCAATAAAGCTCGCACCTTCAAGTGCGCCTAGCAACATCAATGCACAGTCCTTGGCAGGTTTAGCCAGTGTTTTTCCATGTACTTGTGCTGCCTGAAGCAAGTTTTTCTCCATCCAGGACAGCTGCGTCACGATCAATTGTCTTCCTAACTCTTGCAAGGACGCGGGTAGAGCAGCCATTTCAGCGGCAAGTGCTCCGCACAGCGGAAGCAGGCGATCATTGGCACTGGCCAGAAACAGTCCAGCGAACTCGCGCAGGCGTTCAACTGGATTGACCTGCGTTGCATCGATGGTTTGCAATTTCTCGCTAAACAAATCGATATATTGCGTAATCAATGCGATGCCGAGGTTTTCCTTGGTCGGGAAATGATGGTGAATACTAGCTTTGCGGATGCCGATTTCTTCCGATAGGTCGGCATAACTGAAGGCTGCGTAGCCTTTCGACCGCAGCTGGATTTCCGCGCTCTTCAAGAGGGCATCCCGGGTGCTGACTGACATGACAAACTCCTAAACCAATGACCATGGTTCAGCTTGTGCTGTAGCTGGTCGAAAGGTACTGATATTGCGGCGACCGACATGGTCGGCTGCCGCAGGATTAACATCGAAACTGCAAGGTGGGCAATTATGCCTCAAGAATCTCCAGCTTGGGCACCATGCGGATGGCCTTGGAGAAATTAGCCAGGTTGACCGAAGTCTTGGTTACTGCCTGGTGCAGCTCTTCGACGCGCTCGCGCGAAGCGTCGGTATGCAGCCGCACCACGTAGCTTACCTCGTCGTAGCCAGGATTGACGGTTTCGTCCAACCCCAAAAAGCCGCGCAGATCCAGCTTGCCATCCGTTTCGATTTCCAGGCTGTGCACGGTGATGCCCATGGCGGCCGCATTGGCGGCGTATCCGACTGACAGGCACGCGTTGAGCGCAGCCATCAGCAATTCCTGTGGATTCGGCGCCGTGTTTTGACCCAGCAATTGTTCTGGTTCATCGGAGGCGATCTCAAAATGCCGCGCATGCTTCTCACCGCCCAGCTCATAGTGGCTGACGGTCGCCACACTGCGGGTCTGATGTTGCCACTTGGTTTTGACATTGAAGCGTGCTTCACCTTTGTCCGGATTGGCTGCCACGCATTGAGCGAACTGTTGCAGGCCGTCTACATTAATACCATTGAGCATATTGGTCATGATGGATCCTTTTGATTCGGCGGGTGTAGCCGATATAGTGAAAGAACCATTAGTCTACCAACTAAAAGGTAGGTTTGCAAGAAAACTCTTCAATTATGTATTTTTGTGGTTTGCCAGATTGAAATTTAAGTGACGTTAACCTGCTCATCTAGTGGTGGGTAAAGTGCATTCCTATTGACGCTGACATACACTAGCATTGCCATCGCTTGACATGCTACCTACTAGAAGGTAGAATTTTTCCCATGCAATAGTAGAACTTGCGCAACCTTGCGACACCACTTGGCGAGAACTTCATAAGCCACACAAAATTGTAGTCTAGGTGTCGTCTCACGACGGGAAATACCTTCATGATTTGCCATAATCAAACGCTCATTGTCGATATCTGGTCTGACGTCGACAGTCCAGGATTCTTGCAAGCAAAATGCTATTTTGATCAAGCCTTGGCTGACTTTTCCGATAGACACAGGGTGCAAGTGAACCTACACGGCACTCATTGTTTGGTCGAAGAAGAGCGAAAAATTCCTTGTGGAGAGACATTTTTGTCGAAAAGTGTATCGAATGGATCCCACGAAGATCAATGTGGATCGGCTATCCCGATTTGTTCGCCTCACTTTATCTTCAATCAACATTTTTATGTTTCTGGCGTGCAGCCGGTGCAACGCTATGTCAATGCACTTGAAGGCATGCTCATCTTGTCCAAAGCTGCAAGCATGGAGGCGAGCGGAACCCAATGCCCTTTGGGGCATGGTCTGGTGTAGCGAAAAGGAGGTATAGAATGGGTAATTTTGTCGACTTGTCCGCAGAGGCATTTTCAAACTTTATACGGGAAGGTGACACGATCGTGCTATTTTCCGCATCGTGGTGTCGGCCGTGCAATGAAATGAAACCAGTGTTTCAGACTCTCGCGAACGAACTGACCGATAGGGCACGCTTTGGCGTGATCGACAGCGCTGTCTCACCCACTGTTGCCGTCACAATGGGTGTGCGTTCCGTTCCATCGATCGTACTGTTTCGAGATGGGCGTTTGCGTTTGATGCTGAGTGGTCAGCGCACCCTTGCAGCAGTGAAACAGGCCATTGTGGAAGAGTTGCAAGAGCCATCATGACTATCAGCTTGCCGCTGAACTCAGTTATCAAACGCTTGCGAAAGCACCGGGCAGATCTGCTCAGTTTGTCAGATGGCAGTACTCGAAACTGCTCGCTGAGTTGTGAGCAGAGTATTGATGGTGCGCCGACCTATGTTGCAAGGGCCTAAAAATATGAAATCACAGCGAGTTAGATATTTGCAACCAGCTTACCCGCTGCTTGGTGCCTCCTAGCAGTCGGCTGCAAGGGGGCGCCGTCGTGCACCTGGTGCGTTTAATTGCGTCCTGCAGTAACGCCGCCATCGACCGGCAAGATTGCGCCGGTAATCCATGACGCTGCGTCGGAGGCCAAAAATAACATGGCTTCAGCGACATCACGCGGCTGGCCGTTGCGGCCTAGTGGGTGGAAGCTGTCAAAGCCCGGCAATGCAGCTTTGACTTGATCGGCGTCCATGAAGGTGCCGAAGATCGGTGTTTCCACTACGGCTGGCGCGACGGTATTGATACGAATGTTCGAGCTTGCTAGCTCGATGGCAAGATTGCGCGTCAACGCGTGTACGCCCGCATTCGCCGCCGAGTAGGCCGCAGATGGCGTGGCGCCAATCGCCTGCGTGGCCCACATTGAACCCGTTTGGACGATGACGCCACCACCACGTTTCAACATTGCCCGGGCGGCGGCCTGCGCCATGAAAAACTTGCCTTTCAGGATAATATCCAGAAAGCCGTCGTACTCAGCTGGCGATACCTCAAGAAACGGTTTGGGTTGAAACACGCCGGCGTTGTTGATCAGGATGTCGACGCCACCAAATGCGTCTTCGGCCGTATCCACCAGATCCTGGGCTGCCGAGGGCAGACTGATGTCGCCGGCATGGAAACGAACGCGCTGATGGCTGGGATCAATTTCGTTGGCCGCTTGCGCCAGTTTGGCAGCATCTCGGCCGCCGATGACCACCGAGGCGCCAGCAGCGACCAGGCGCTTTGCTACTTCTTTACCGATACCGGAACTGCCGCCAGTCACGATGGCAACTTTTTTGGTAAATGCATGCATGTTGATACTCCAAGAAGATGTGGGAGGTACTGGATAAATGGGCAGACCGCGCTGGTGCGTGGTCTGCCTCTGTTTTTTAGCGCTCTGACGCTGCGTTATAGGTCGGGTAATCGGTATAGCCCTGGGATAAGGCACCGCTGACACCGTAGTAGGTCGAGCGATCGCTGTCGGCCAGTGGCCAACCGTTCTGCATGCGCTCCACCAGGTCCGGGTTGGAGATGAAAGGCATGCCGAAGGCGATAAGGTCGAGGTCGCCTTTTTCCAATTCGCTGCTTGCCAGTTCCTGCGTGAAACCACCGGCGCCGATCAGGGTACCCTGATAATCTTGGCGGAATTTGGCGCCAAAACCTGCAGGAACTTCTGCTGCGGTAATGGTTGGCTGATAGTTCAGGTGCACATAGGACAGCTTCCTGGTATTGAGTGCTTCGGCCATGCTGCTCCAAACTTGCGCTTCGTCAGCGTAGGCACGCATGTCGTACAAACGGCCAAACGGCGAGAAGCGCACGCCAATTTTGCTGCTACCAATGGCGGCGGCAATGGCATCTATCGTTTCGAGCAAGAATCGCTGGCGATTGGCGATGCTGCCGCCGTATTGGTCGGTGCGCGTATTGACGGCGCTGCTCAGGAACTGGTCGAACAGGAATCCATTCGCCGCCATGATCTCGATACCATCGAAGCCCGCTTCAATGGCAACTTTCGCGGCGTGAACAAAGTCAGCGGTCACGCGTGCAATCTCGTCGACCGTCAGCGCGCGTGGCACGCTAGGGAGCACGGGGCCAGCTTTGCCAGGTTCGATCCAGGCGTACACTGTGGTGTTCTCGGCAGCAACGGTGCTGGGCCCCACCGGCGCTGCATTGCCCGGCTGAATCGAGACATGCGACATGCGGCCCACATGCCACAACTGGGCAAAAATCTTGCCGCCTTTGGCATGCACAGCATCTGTGACCGCGCGCCAGCCTTCTCCCTGTACCTCGCTGTAGATGCCTGGGGTGTACAGATAGCCACGGCCTTCATCGGAAACCGGCAAGCCTTCAGTAATGAGCAAGCCAGCTGACGCACGTTGAGCGTAATAGAGTGCGGTGAGTTCATCAGGATTGTTCTGGAGCGTGCGGGTACGGGTCATCGGCGCCATTACGACGCGATTGGCTAAAGAAATACCGGACAGGTCAAAAGGAGTAAAAAGTTGATTCATGAAATGCCTCGCAAAGGTTCTGGAGCGCCGTGGCGCGGAATATTTGACTGGGTAAATACCAAGCTCAAAACAAGTCTACCATTTAGTAGGTAGATAAATCAAGCATAATTTTCTTGTGAAAGAAAATTTTGGTCGCACAAAGTGCTCTGTCGCCGTATTGCTCAAACGAAAAGTCCTTTACGCCATCAAGGATGAGGCTGAGCGGGAGCGTGCGTCGACGGGCAAGGCACCACGAATCAAGCCGACGCGCAAATCGCTGCTAGAGCACCTGGCGCGCGAGGAATGCGCGTATCAATCGGGGCCGAGACTTGCCTGGCGTGCGGGGGCGAACCACCCGCTGCCGCCGTTTTTTGCAATAGTTTTACCTAGGCCAAGTAAAAAAATCGACGCGTGTGGCATGATGGCGCCGCTTATCCGTATCACGCATATTTTTCAGGAACCCCCCACGCCCCATGATCCCAAGGCAATTGCGCCAGATACTGGCGCTGCCGAGCAAGCAGCGCAGCGTCTTGCCAGCGCTGCTGCTCTGCTGCGGCATGGCCAGCGCGCAGCAGCAGGAAGTCACGCTGGCCGTATTTGCTTACCAGGGTGAACGAACGGCGCTGGCAGATTGGACGGACTTGGCCAGCTATCTGGGCCGGACCGTCACCGGCTACCGCTTTCGCCTGAAAACCTACGACGCGCCCGGCTTGCGGCGCGCAGTAGCCACCGGCGAAGCCGATCTTGTCATCACCAACCCTGGTTACTACATTGCGCTTGAAACGGAGGCTGGCTTGAGCCGCATCGCCACTCTGTCCTCGCCAGCGATGCCGGCGATTGCCTCAGTGATCTTAACGCGGGCCGATCGCATCGACTTGAGCGAGCTGTCGGATCTGGCCGGCAAGCGCTTGGCGGCCGCGTCGCCGGATGCTTTTGCCGGCTACCTAGTGGCAGCGCGCGAGCTGCGCGACGCGGGCGTCGATACGGAAACCGACTTGGGTGAGCTGCGCTTTGTCGGTCTGCCAATGTTCAGGACAATCGAGGCCATCATGGAGGGCGAAGTTGACGCCGGCATCGTAAAAGCCTGTATGGCCGAGCAGATGATCAGCCAGGGCCTGCTACAAGCGGCGGAGTTGAAAGCGGTGGGGCCGCACCAGAACGAGGGTTTTCCCTGCATGGCTTCCACGCGTTTATATCCTGACTGGCCGATCGCGGTGGCGCGCCATGTCGATCCGGTTCTGGCTAAGGCCGTCGCGCTCGCGCTGCTGGCCATGCCCGAAGGAGAGGGGCGCATCAGCTGGACGGTGGCGGCCGACTATCAGCCCGTGCACGAACTAGAGGGTCGGCCGGGATTGCGGTTTTTTTCGCGAAAAGCTAACTAAGCTATTGATTACATGGAAAGAAATGTGAATTGCATACTCACGGCAGGAATACTGGCTGCAAAGAAGATTTCATGTCCCACGATTATCGCTGTACCGGCCCGCATCTACCTAATGCCGGCCGGGATTCCTGTAAAAATTCCCAAAATTTGATCTAAGCTTTTGTTTTTAAAGAGTTTAATTCTGATTTTTGTTGCAATATCTGTTCATTTAGATTGGCGGTCGGCTGTCCAGACCAGTCTCTACCTCTGTTTTGAGGCGGGTGGTCGGTCCAGTGACTGCAGATAACCCCGCAACTCCTCACTGAAGCCTTGGCTCGCTTCGGCTCTAGCGTTAGCTTGGGCCAAGGACAATTCGAGTTCACGTAATCGGGTTTTCAGTCCCCCCATTTCCTTTCCCAATGCTGCCACCTGCCCCAGCAATACATCATTTTCAGTCACTTTGGCGGCAAGTTGTCGTTCCAGGTCTCCGGCATGTAGCTGCCCCGCATGAAGCTGCTCGATCTTTTGATCTTGCCGACGGCCGAGCGCTTGTTGCTCGTAAAGCGCCTGTTTGGCATGTGACAGCTCGGCAACCAATTTAGCGCCTTCCTGGTTCAATCGAGTCGCCTCTTCCTGTTTGAGTACCACCGCTTGTTGCTGTTGCCGTAGCTCGGCTTGCAGTTGCTGTGTCTGCTGTTCATGGCGCCGCTGATCCTGATCGCGCTGTTCCTTGACTGACTGACGATAATGCTCCAGGGAGTCGCGCGCATGGGCATGCTTTTCCTCCAGCGACCGCCGGTGCGCCTCATTTTCGGCCAGGCGCTCTTGCAAATCGGCCACCTGCTGCTGCGCTGTGTGGCGCAAGATGGTCTCATTTTGCAAACTGGAACGAGTTTGAGTATGCGTCCGTATTTCCTCGATGCCGTCATCTCTGGCCTGGCGCAATTGCTGTTGTAGCGCCGCCAGTTCTTTCTCATAGTTGCCCACGGCCGCGGCATGGTCGCGCTCCCGTTCGACGCTCCGGGACTCGATAGCCGAGGTCCGTTCGTCGGCTTCTTCATGCAGTCGCGCGGCCAGCCGCACCACAATATCATGCAAGGCATCGCTGATCGGCGCCTTGCGCCCGTCACCAGAGCCTTCTTCTGTCTCCAGTTCTTTCAGATATTTATGGATGGTGGTCTTGGACCCCGTGTTGCCTAAGGCAACTCGGACAGCGTCGACCGAAGGGTAGCGCCCTTGGGCCAGCAACGCATCGCGCGCTTTTTTGATATCCGATTGATACAGTCCGGCACGGGCCATAACCTCTCCACGAAATAAGATGATGGATTACATACCATGTAATTACATACCATTTTTCGAGAAATTCAAGCTAAAATTTTCCTTGAAATTGAAGCAGGATAATGTATTCTTATCCTGTGCCAGGCCATGTTTTGTGCAGTTTTGACCAGTGCACCTGTACATTTAGCCTGAACGCCAGACAAACGCGACACCGCTCCTTTTGCCAACGACTGTTGGCGCCGACCTAAAATTGACCCCCAGAAGTGCATCTTACAATTGCCGAAGACAACGATCTTATTTTTTCTCAACTACCACACCCAGATGGGTGTAGCTTGAAAGGCGAATACCCCGAGAATTCAGGTTCTCCCGAGACAGTACCTGAGGGCGAAAGCCCTCAGGTACTTCGTTGCAAGTGTGTGCAAGACCGAGGCCGGGATGCTTCATCCAGTTCCGGCCGATACCGGCTTGCAACATTCTCGAGGAGAGCGAGGCAGTGAATCTGCTGCCTCCGCTGGAAGGCAGGTAAGTGCAAACTGTTACGGATTTCATGGCGACGCCACAAAGGAATCAACGTGGTTGTAGTGGTTATGTATAAGCGGTAGCAGCCCTTGATGCCGTGTACACCGAAGCGAGAAGAGAGCCTCATTGCCTGCTGCAGTACGCGGATCCATAGCTGTTTCCGTTCTATATCCGGTTCGTCGAGCGTCTTCAAGAAACAGGCGTCTTGCAGCCCCTGCAGTTGTCGTTCGACTTCGGTAGCAAAACCACCGGCCTGGCGCTCTGCCGTATCGAAGACACTGTCGACGCCAGCGGCGTGGCCGAACCGTGTATTTCCTGTTCGAGCTGGTACAGCAGTGTTACTGCCATCCGTGATGCCCTGCTCGGCCCGTGCAGCCGCGCGGCGTTGGCGCCGGCACAATCTTCGCTATCGCACACAGCAGTTCAACAACCGCAGCAGACCGACGGACTGGCAGCAGCCATCCATCGATATGACCATGGCATGCGTTTCCCGGCTAAGCCGCATGGCAACGGTCGCGCACCTGGCTCAGGAATTGGTGTGCATCGACATGCAACTGCTGCAGAATCCGGACATCAGTGGTGTCGGCTATCCGCAGGGTATGCTTGCCGACTACGAAGTGCACGAGTACCTGCACGGAAAATTTGGGCACACCTTTACTTATTGTGATACCACCGTCGTCCCGCTGCAGATGGAACACATTCATGCGCGCCGCCGGCGCCTCGAACCTTGTGAGCAACCTGACACTAGCGTGCAGACTCTGCTCCGGTAACAAGGCTGCGCAGAACATCCGGGACGTCCTGGCGAATGCATGCGGCGAGGCTGACATGCATCCTGCACCAGGGTGAGAATGCCGCTGCACGATGCGGCCGCCGACATGCCACGCGAGCGCTGCTGGCGACACTTAAAAGACCGCTCTTTCGATTCAGACGGGAACCGGCGGGCGCACGAAGTGAAACTGCAGCCGGGTCGGCCTGGTCAAGACGCATGCGCTGGACGCTGCCTGTGTGGGCACGGCATGCACGGGACAATCCTGCGCGTCACCTGCACCGGGCCGTGTTCGCACTGCAAGACCCTGCGTCACCGGTTTGGTTTCCAGCGCGCCTGCCTGAGGCGCAAGAAGACCGCATTGGGTTTTCGCACTGGCGACATGGTAATGGCGATGGTGCCGTCCGACAAGGGCCAGGGCGTGCACAAAGGCCACATCCCCATCTGTATGGCGGGCAATTTCAACACTCAGTCGGGCCTTGCTGGTGCTGCGACTTTGTAAGGCATCAAGCATAAACATTCCCGACTGCTGCAGCTTGCCGACGGTGACGGTTCTGTGTGGCAAACGACACTTCCCCCACAACCGGTGACAGAGGCTGCGACCGTTCAGCTATCCGTTCCTTCAATATTACTCAGTAATATTGTCTAACTCATTGATTTTATTCGGGTTCCCAAAGAAATTGTGCAGTAGATCATCAGAAAAGTGGGAGCGGCCAGATAGCGGCTACTGTTGAGGAACCAGCCTCTCCTGAACTGCAGCATCGGGACAGCGGTAGGTGACATCGAGTTATCCGATCATAAGTGTCGCTGTGTGGGTATGGACCTTTTATACAATCAATCTCTGGTAATGCAAGCGATCTCGCGATGTGACTTTGATCGGTTGCACTCTTAACCTCGCCTTTCAGGGCGGGGTTAAGAGTGCTGACGGCGAAGCTGTCTGGCTTGGCATGCCTAGTTCTTGGTCTGCGGCTGCTCGATGTGCTGCTGGATAACGGCGGCAAAGTGTGAGGGCGACTATAGTGCGCCGTCCGAGTGCTTCTTGCGGATAGGAAGACTCAGACGTCATTCCTTTGCGTCGATTGCGGGTACCCAAATTAATTGGGCACGATCAATGTTTTAGAGTGGCGACAGCGCTTGTTAGCCTATGGAGAGATGGTGCAATCAGGTCACTCGCGGAGGCAGGGGACCAGCGATGCAACCCGAAAGTCATTGCGCAGCGCTGTAGGAATCCCCTTCCTTTAGGCGGATATCAACGTTCAAAGGCACACTTCCATGTAACAAACAATGACGAGGCATGCTTCCTCAATAAGACGCTGACGGCCATTCAATACTGCCATTCGGGGTAGTCCCGTGATCCATGGCCTAACTCCACTTGTAATCTCTGATCTGGCTTATTGCAATCCCGTTTCGAAAAAATCTTTATTAAATCAAAGAGTTAGACGGTATTACTGAGTAATATCAGGGATGGCTGTATTTCAGCGTGTCAATGTGCCATTGAGCCGGTGGATGACTTTGCATGTCTTGAAAATCCACCTGATGAACTTCAACCGCCATCAAGGAAAAACCCATCTAACTGGATTGGCCGGCGGCATCTTGAGGGGGCCGTGGAAGGGGAGCAGGTGCCATCAAATATATTTCTAGAAAAGAGTGATGTGGTTAGCGCTGTAGTTAAACAGGCTAAACAGCGGCGTTGTTGAATAATTCGACCGGTCGCCCTAGGAGTGTACAATCTGACATCATTTTCTCCCAGGTAGACCCGTGCCGTACAAACACAGCGAAGAGCGTCGCCACAAGTTCGAGAAGCCGCTTTACAAGGTGACGAACTGGCCTGAGTACAACGCCGCGCTCAAGCGGCGCGGTGACTTTACGATGTGGTTTACCGAGGAGGCGATTGCCGAGTGGTGCCCAGCCAAGACCGGGGCGCGCGGCCGGCCAACAAAGTATTCCAATGTGGCAATCGAGACCGCGCTGTTCATACGTCAGGTTTTTCATCTGGCATTGCGGCTGACAGAAGGCTTCATGAACTCGCTTGCCCGTGCCCTGAAAGTCGAGATCAGCATCCCGGATTTCAGCTGCATTTCCAAGCGAAGCATCGGCTTGCCAAGACATGCTTGGGGAGCACACAGGATTCGGAAAAAATCGGGCGCTAAGCCAATTCACTCCTCTTTGAGGTTTCGCAGCGCTCGAAATTGTCCGTCGTCGACTTTCCGATTTTGACGCCAGACGTAATCCCCGGTCAGATTGATATGTTCCCAGCCCAAGGGCGACAGGTATTGCAGCATATCGTCCTTGGCCAGTTTTCCTGACTCGCGCAAGGACCGTGTGGCTCGCTCCAGGTACACGGTGTTCCACAGCACAATAGCGGCCGTCACCAGATTCAGGCCGCTGGCGCGGTAGCGTTGCTGTTCGAAGCTTCGATCCCGAATTTCGCCCAGCCGGTGGATAAAGACGGCCCTAGCCAGCGCGTTGCGCGCCTCGCCCTTGTTCAATCCGGCATGGACGCGCCGGCGCAATTCGACGTTCTGCAGCCAGTCCAGGATGAACAGCGTGCGCTCGATGCGGCCTAGTTCGCGTAGCGCGAGCGCCAGGCCGTTCTGGCGCGGATAACTGCCGAGCTTGCGCAGCATGAGTGATGCGGTGACTGTGCCATGCTTGATCGACGCCGCTAGGCGCAGGATTTCATCCCAATGTGCACGCAGGTACTTAATGTTCAGGGTACCGCCGATCATGGATTTCAAACCTGGATAGTCCGCAATAGCGCCCGGAATGTACAGCTTCGTGTCGCCGAGGTCGCGAATGCGTGGCGCAAAGCGAAAGCCCAGCGTATGCATCAGCGCGAACACGTGGTCCGTGAAGCCGGCGGTGTCCGTGTAGTGCTCCTCGATGCGCAGGTCCGATTCGTGATAAAGCAATCCGTCGAGCACATAGGTCGAATCCCTGACGCCGACGTTGACCATCTTGGTGCTGAACGGAGCGTAGTTGTCGGCGATGTGCGTGTAGATCATCTTTCCCGGTTCGGCGCCGTACTTCGGGTTGACGTGTCCGGTACTTTCGGCCCGGCCAGCGGCGCGGAAGCGCTGGCCGTCCGAAGATGACGTGGTGCCGTCGCCCCAGTTGGCGGCAAACGCGTGACCAGATTGAGCGTTGACGAGTTCGGCCAAGCCGGCCGAATACGTTTCGTCACGGATGTGCCAGGCCTGTAACCACGACAGCTTCGAATAGGTCGCCCCGGGGCTCGATTCCGCCATCTTGGTCAGACCGAGGTTGATCGCATCAGCCAGAATCGCCGACAGCAGCAGTGTTCTATCCTTGGCCTGCTCGCCGTTTTTCAGATGGACGAAGTGGCGGGTAAATCCGGTCCAGTCGTCGACGTCCATCAACAACTCCGTGATCTTGATGCGTGGCAGCATCGCGCTGGTGAGGTTGATCAGTGCCTGGGCCGACTCGGGCACTACCGCATCCTGCGGGCTGATTTTGAGGCCAGTGTCGGTAATGATCGCATCCGGCAGTTCATTGGCCAGCGCAAGCCGGTTGACCGTGGCCAGTTGCTGGTTCAGCGTAAGCATCCAGCCGTCCCATCTATGAATTCCTGATCGGCCTCGCCAAACTATCCTCTCGATCACTACGGGAGTTAAAGATGTCAAACGAAGAGCGACAGAAAGTGTGGCAGGAACGAGTAGCACAGTGGCGGGACAGCGGACTGTCGCAAAGGGCATACGCCATCGAGCAAGGCTTTCCGATCCGCCAGGTTGGCTATTGGGTACGGCGGTTGGCCAAGGTATCGTCCGTGCCCGGGTTGTTGCCGGTGCGCGTGGCGCCAGCGGCGGCGCTGCCGCTGGCGATCAGCCTGCGCAACGAGCACGGCTGGACGTTGAGCTTGCCGGGCGATGTGCCGGCAAGCTGGCTGGCCGAACTAATGCGTGCCCTGTGATGGAGCTGTCGGCCAAGGCGTTCTGGCTGGCGACGGCGGCAGTCGACATGCGCACCGGAATCGACGGACTGTCGCTGCACGTGCAGCAGGCGCTGGGGCGCCCGCCGTGCGACGGCACAGCCTACGTGTTTGCGAACCGGCGCCGCACCCGCCTCAAGTTGGTGTGCTGGGACGGCACCGGCGTGTGGATGTGCGTGCGCCGCTTGCATCGTGGCCAGTTCGTCTGGCCGCAGGCGGACGACGCGAGCTGGCAGATCAGTGCCGAGCAATGGCAGTGGCTGGTCGCCGGGGTGGACTGGCAGCGCCTGTCGGCGCCGGCGCCGGCACAGTGGCGGCTGTGACAGGTAAACAGTTGCGCTTGTAAACATGGCGCCGGCCCTGTAAACTGCCCGGCATGAACCCGCTCGACGACCTGGCCCGCACCGACATCGACCCAGCCCTGCTGGCACAGGTGCAGGCGCTGTTTGCGCAGCAGCAGGCCAAGCTGGCCGAGAAGGACTTCAAGATCACCGCGCTGACGCACGAGCTTGCTTACTACCGGCGAGTGCGTTTCGGCAAGGCCAGCGAGGCCCTCGTCGGCGAGCAACGCCTGCTGTTCGAGGAAACGGTCGACATGGACTTGGCCGCAATCGAAGAGGAGCTCGACAGCCAGGCGCCGGCCAAGCCGCGTCGCAAGCGCGCCGGCCGCCAGCCGTTACCGCCAGAATTGCCGCGCATCGAGCACCGCCATGAACCCGAATCGTGCCAATGCGGCCAGTGCGGCGCCGCCCTGGTACTGATCGGCGAGGATGTCAGCGAACAGCTGGACGTGGAACCGGCGCGCTTCTTTGTGCACCGCCACATCCGTCCGCAATACGCGTGCCGTCCTTGCCAGACAGTGACGGCGGCGTTGATCCCGCCGGTCGTCATCGATGGCGGCATGGCCGCCGTTGGCCTGCTGGCGTGGATCGCGGCCTGCAAATATCTGGACCACCTGCCGCTGTACCGGATCGAGCAGATTGCCGCCCGCCAGGGCGTGCCGCTGGCCCGCTCGACGCTGGCCGAGTGGATCGGCCGCATCGGCGTGGCCCTGCAGCCGCTGGCCGACCGGCTGGCCGAACTGCTGCGGCAACATGATTGCCTGCACGCCGACGAAACCCCGGTGCGCCAACTCGATCCCGGCAGCGGCAAGACCCGCCACGCCTATCTGTGGGCCTACCGCTCCGGCGCGCATGACGACGGCCCGCCCATCGTCGTGTTCGACTACCAGACCAGCCGCGCCGGCGCCCACGCGCGCGCCTTCCTGCAGGGCTGGCGCGGCCACCTGATGGTCGACGATTACGTGGGCTACAAAGCCCTGTTTGCCGACGGCCCCACCGAACTGGCTTGCCTGGCCCATCTCAGGCGCAAATTCTTCGACGTGCACGCCGCCAGCGGCAGCCCGGTCGCCCAAGAGGCGTTGCGCCGCATTGCGGCGCTGTACGCGATCGAGCAGCAAGGCGCCGGACTCGATCCGCCGCTGCGGCTGGCGTTGCGCCAGAAACTGGCCATGCCGGCGCTGGCCGAGCGGCACGCCTGGCTGCTGGCGACCCAACGGACCGTCGCCACCGGCAGTGGCACGGCCAAGGCCGTCGACCATGCACTCAAGCGCTGGGCGGCGCTGGAGCGCTATGCCAATTCGGGCATACTGCCGATCGGTAGAGTAGAGATGTGGCGCGGCAGCTGCAGGCAAGTGCCCACAGCCCCGTTTCCACATCCCCCTCGTCGAACCGGACGTGCGGATTTCCCGCATCCGGCTCTCTTCCGGCGCATCAAACCTTCGCGTTCGAGCGGCCGCGTGCAGTTGGCAGCAGGCGTATCAGACCCAATTTCTCGTAGAGGTACTGGTCGGGATACTGGCGGTATCCCGTTCCCCGCTTGCCGCTGCGCCTGCGCAACCAGATTCGCAAACGCCGCGCCGTGTAGTCATCGACATGGCGGTAGATCTTTCCCACCGGCCCTTGACTGAAATAATTCGCCCAGCCGCGCAGCATCGGATTCAATTCCTTGACCCGAGTCTCTGGCGTTGTCGCGAACCACCGGCTCGTCGTTTCGGCATGTATGTGGTCTTTCAAGCGTTTGATGGCTTTCTTCGAGGGTGCCGTGCCCCAATAACGTCGCCCTTCGCGGCCATAGAACTGTCCTATGGTGTAGCCAAGGAAATCAAACCGTTGTTCAGGCAGT
Source organism: Janthinobacterium aquaticum (assembly GCF_009208565.1). Lineage (GTDB taxonomy): Bacteria > Pseudomonadota > Gammaproteobacteria > Burkholderiales > Burkholderiaceae_D > Janthinobacterium. The sequence continues at coordinate 26,707 of NZ_WFLK01000019.1, forward strand.
TGGACCAGCCGGGTCTTCTGTTCGTTGACCGTCAGGCCCAGTTTGGACATCAGGTGCCGCATCGTCACCATCGCCTCCTGCCCCATGCCAGGTCGGCACAGGAGCACGAAGTCGTCCGCGTAGTTGACTACTTCAGCTTGTAGCCGCCGCGCATGTCCACCGAGGTACCACGCCAACATGAAACGACGGAAGTACAGGTTCGCCAACAGCGGGGAGATAACGCCTCCTTGCGGTGTGCCGCGATTGGTGTCCCTTGCCACCGTCGTGCGGGTTTCCCCGCCCGTGTGGTCCCGTTCGACAACGGGGGTATCAAGCCACTGGCGTATGACCGCCAGCACGGTCCCATCGGCAATCCGCCGCGCAACACAGCGCAGCAGGCGACCGTGAGGGATCGTGTTGAAGTAATCAGCGAGGTCGGCATCCACCACTTCGCGCGCTCCCCTATCGGCGATGCCGTAGTGAATGCGCCGCAGTGCCATCTTGGCGTCCATGCCTTCGCGGAAGCCATACTGCCACGGGAACAAGTCGCCATCGAAGATGGGACCGATCACGAGCAGAACGGCCATCTGCGCCACACGGTCGCGGACGGTTGGAATGCCCAGCGGACGTTGTGCGCCATTTGCTTTAGGAATCCATACACGCAACAGGGGCGCACACCGATACGACTTGGTGCGCAGCTCCTGCTTTAATCTTTGCAGCCAGCTCGCCAGCCCGTAGTCTTCGATGTCCGCGAAGGTTTCGCCATCCACCCCGGCGGCCCCGCGATTGATGCGGCAGCGCCGGTAGGCTTCGTACAAAACATCATCGCGGCACACCTTGTCCCACAGGCTGTAGAACCGATAGGCTGCTTCGCTCTTGGCTTTCGCCTGCAACGCACTCTGCAAGGTCCGAACCGAATCAAGCGGGGTTGATAGACGTGCGCCAATCCCCGGGCTCTTCCTGCTTTGAACGTTTGCACCGAAACAGGGGGCCTTCGCTCCACCGGCGTTACCCAGCTTCGTCACTACTACACCCCCATCCGCCATCCGCAATGGCCGACTCCACCCCTCGCGAGGTCGTCGTTGATCGATTGCCTGTAGATCACCATCACGGACTTCCCTTGTTGCACGATTAATCCATACCATGCGTGCTGCCACCACTACCCCGGTGGACGCGGCACCTGCGTTTCACGCTCGCTTCGGTGCCGCCATCGGCCTTCCTCGTTATTATGGCGAGTCGGCATCCACGACGACCTTTCGAGGCCTTCTCAGTGTTCACTCACGTTGCGGCCCGCATGGCTCGCTGGCCCCCTAAAGAGGCCTTTTCAAGCAGTGCTTCAGTCCATTCGTTACCTCCTGAACCGCCCCTTGTGCTTCTGGCTGGAGCGCGAGTTAGCCAGGTCGGAATTTCACCAACTGATCAATCGTGCCTTAGCAAGGCACACACAACAACCCGGTCGAGAACGCCATTCGCCCTATCGCCATCGGCAAGAAGAACTGGCTGTTCACCGGCTCGGAACGGGCCGGCCGCCGCGCCGCTGCGATCCAGAGCCTGTTCGCTACTGCCAAGCTCAACGGCCTTGACCCGGCGCGCTGGCTGGCCAATGTTCTGGAACGTCTCCCGACATGCCCCAACAGCCAGATCGACTCGCTGTTGCCATTCCCGGACTTTACCCAACGCTGAACACGCTGTACAGGTGGGGCGGCTGGCCGCTTACGAAAATTCGCAGGTACGAAAGGTTGGATTGAATTGTCTTTGGGGTAAGTCCCGAGTGATACCAAAACTCGCAGAGCGCCTTGACGTGTTTGTCACCCAAATTCTCCGGATTTTGGAGGCGGAAATTCAAATTCACGAGGTGACGGAAGCTCGCGCGCAAAGAGTCGCCTATGGCAGTCTTCGTGCGTTCGCTGGCTACTTTCCCGTTGAAACGGGTACCCGCTTTCAGTTGCAAAATTGCGCTGAGTTGCGAGATCAGAGATTTCATGTCAGTCCTTTTCTACAGGTACGCCAGGCCGCATCCCTATACATTCGATTGAACGCATACGGATGCGGCATGACAGATGCCGCTGGTAAAAAATCATCAACTGCCGGGGAAAGGGACCCAAACGTAAGCACACTAATTTCACACTGCCACCCCTTTTGGCTTGAGGCAGTATGCCGACTCCTTTCGGAAGCCGATCGCCGAACATGATGCTGTTAGGCCCGGAACTCTCACGTGGTTTCTCACGCAGCGCGTCCTGCCCTCATGGGCAAGTCTTTGGTGGCGCTGTCACCAAATGGTATTTCTCACGTCACGTGGACGTCGCGGAGGCTACATTGGCACCAGCATATTGCTAGCGATTCCTGTGTCTGGGAGCATCCAGATATCCGCCCTTCTGTGTCTCTAAAAATTTCGATGGCCCGGACCGGGGTATACGGCGCAGCTGCAACTGAGCTGCTTGTGGCGTTCCGGCAGCCGGCCCTGTTTTTCTCGCATAGCAGCGCGAAAAATCAGGTTCAGTGGGAAATCAGTGTTCCTAAGCGACGTCTAACCCTGATGTAGCTTGGGTTTCGCTGTCACTCAGTGTTCGTCCCAAGTTTGCGCTCGAAGGAAAAAAACGGCCAAAGATGGCCTTGGGCTAACTGCATTACGAACTATTTAAGGTTGATGTACCAAGGTATTAGGCTCGGCCTGGAAGATTGCCGCTCAAGCGGCGGTAGAAATTGGTGCTTTTCGATTCCGAAGGAACTGAAAAGATGTCTAGTGAAACAATGCCGCATGGCGACGGATAGATATTAGCAGTTTGGACTGCTGCAGATCAAACGAAAACAGATAAAAAACGCATCATATTTGGAATCTCAGTTCATGAGTGCAAAGTATCTTACCGCCAGCGCAGCAAAGTGCAGCGAAGTGCAACTTAGTGCAGCAAAGTGCAACGTAGTGCAGCAAAGTGCGGCATTTTTTAAGGATGGATGTAATCAAGAATATAGGAGATTAAGCGTGACTTGACTGTTAGCTCACCTCTTTATACATAACTCTTGAGCGCCCCTATCTCAGGTAGCGTGCATATCGTTGGCGCCGACCTAGAATTGCCCCACCGTCATGGCGGCGCATTCGCCGGACACGCGACTGGTGTATGTGGCCGACCGCGAAGCCGATTTGGTGCCGTTGATGCTGCGGGAGCAATACCTGGGCACGCCGGTTGACTGGCTGGTGCTTGCGTAGCACAACCGCTGCCTGCCAAAGTCGGAAAAGCTCTGGCAGCACACCAGCGCCGCAGCGCCTCTCGGCGAGATCGTCTTTGACATGCCGGCGCGGCACTGCGTCAAGGCGCGCAAGGTGCGTCAGCAATTATGGGCGCGCAAGGTGGAACTGCCAACGGGCCAGGGCAAAAACCGTCAGCGCCACCTGCCTCATCGCCCGGGAAATCTATGCGCCGGACCGTACCAAGCCGATCGAATGGCACTCGCTCAATAACTGCGACGCTGACACGCTGGCGCAAGCGCAGGAAATGATTGACTGGTATTGGGCACGCTGGGAGATCGATATTCTGTTCAACGTGCTGAAAAACGTCTGCAAGGTCGAGGAGCTTTAGCTTGGCTGCATCGCACGTATCGAGCGCGCCCTGGCGCTGTTCATGATGGTGGCGTGGTGCACCGCATACCTGGAGCGCACGGGCCGGACCTGCCCAGACTTCGACGCCACGTTGTACTTCGATCAGGACGAAATTGAAGCGGCCTATCTGCTGCGTGAAAAACCGGCACCGCCAAAGGCAACAGTCGATCAGGTGCTGAGCCAAATCGTGTGCTTTGGAGGCTTCCTGGCGCGCAAACGCCACTGGGACCCCTGCGCGGAAATCATCTGGCTTGGATTGAAGGGTCTACAGGTGGCCGTCAAAAATATGCGCACCGTGCGCAGGTTTGGGCAAGGATAGACTTGTGTATAACATGGTGCCTAGAATGGGCCTTCTGTAAGCATAGAGACGAGGTCTCGATATCTTGTCAGTACATCAGTGTTTCACTGAAGAGCGGGTGAAGTCTTTTTTGATGAATTTGAAAACAGAAACAAACGGCTCAAAGAACAAGCGTGTGTCTGCGACTGCAATTTTTTTGATGTGCTGGATAAGTGCGATCATGTTCATGCTCCTTAATGTCCTTTTGTGTTGCTGTAAATGTACCTGCAGATGCGGGTAGTTGTCAACAAAGGGCAATCGCGCCATCAAACGGGCGACCAGACCGATGCTCAACTTCAAATAGCTCCGCGCCGCCCACTGCGTGCTCGCAGGCGTCGAGCTCATGCACATGATCCGCAAGGGGCAGTTCGCAATCAGCGGAGCCGATGCGATGTCGTTCGCCGACCAATTTTACGCGCTGGCGGGCAAGGTCCGTCCGCAATGACCTGGACAATGCCCTTCAAGGGAAATTCCGCCGTTTAATCAACAACGCGACACAATCACTTCCAATTCGTCGTCTGGCCTGCCTCCTGGTTTAAGCCGTGACGGAAATGTCGGGAGATATGCAGGCGTGTGAGCCTTTTGTCGACGAACATACCTATGAAAATTCATGATCGGCAATTTACCAATCAATGCCTTACGTCGGTGATGAGGGTTGCCATTTCGAACGCATTGCGCTTGCTATAGTTGCGGGCATTTCTGCCGTGGTAACGATATTATTTCTCTATCTAAGTTGGTAACGCTGTCGCGCAATGTTTTCGTCAAATACCGACGCTATCGAGGAAGAAAAGACGCTACTCATCTGTGCAAATCCCTTTGGGTACGGACCGAAGTCGAACGCTCCCAGGTTATGTTGTGCGACCACGAAGTCGTCGACCGTGCCGATCTCGTCAATTAGGGGCGAAGAGAGGAAACGGAAAAAATCGGGCGCTAAGGTTATTTCGCCCCTGGCGGCTATTGCTGCGCCGTGTGCTTGAGGCGCAGGATATCGATTTTCTTGGTCAGCACCCGAGAGATCACAACATAGCTTGCGCGAACACTTGGTGGGCATCCGGCGCAGTGGAACGCAAAACCGAGGTACGCGAGCTTAGCGCCCGATTTTTTCCGAATTCTGTGTTCTCCCCATCAGGGTACAGCTTGACTTGGTGCTGTCCAGAATCGATGAACAGCCTTGACCCGTTCCATCTTGAGGTTCAAGAAGAAGCGTTCAGCGACGGCGTTGTCCCAGCAGTTACGCTGGATGCACGCATATCCAGGCACGGCCGATGTAGGAAAATGAATTGGTGGCGATGCCGCCCCGACGCCGGCCGGTAGCCGGCTATTTGGAAAGGCCGCCAAGTAGCGGGAAAAATGATATGAATGAAATCCATCCGAGATTCGGTCAGGCAATGACCGCAGCCCAATATTCTTCAGAATGGGAGCGCAGCGCCGCTGCCTTCTCTGCAGCAGGGCATTACACGTGGATGAACGAACGATTGGGGAAAGCCGACAAAATCATTGAGGTTGGTTGTGGCGCAGGTGCCAGCACAGAAGCTCTGCTCAGTACAGGTCGCCAAGTGCTGGTGATTGAATCTAACCAATCGTGCGCTGATCGCACCTGTGAGCGCCTAAATGCCAAAGGTATATCGGTCGAACTGATCTCGGTCGATCAACTGTCAAATCTCTCCGCATGGCAAGGACTGAAAGTGAAGATCGTTGTAATAGATGTTATATCCTCTGACCTTGAGCTACATTTGCAGCCAGGTTCGTTTGACGCACTTGTATGCTGGATGACTGGGACGCATCCTCATCACATCAGCGAAATACTTTCAAAACCTTACATGTCACTCGAAGGCGGGGACATGGCTTTGTACAGGTCATTAGTGCAGGAGCGCTGCTACAAACTCGGCAACCATGCAGTCAAAGTCGGAGGGGGCGTCCATATGGTCGACCGGGCTATGGTCCGTAGCTGGTCGGACAAGGATTGGATGAGAGAAGAGTTGGTAACGCTCCTGAGTACAGTCGCCGGTCCAAATTATGTTTTAACGAAGGGCGATTGCTATCTTAGAAGACTCAGCGAGGGCTTGAATCAATCCGCTATCAAGTACGTGGCACAGCATCCAGCCAGTGTTACCGGGGAGGTAGTACTTACCTCTACCGTTGCACATCTGGCTTAAGTGTGATGATCTGAAAGTAGCTATCTTCGAAAGCTAAGTCGAGGAAACCTACAAACAAGGGGCCGCGGCCCCGTAAGCTAGATCGTATAACGATCATGCCAATAAAGCGATGCCTTCATCATTCAGCGGCGCCATTTTCACGCTGTTTTGCCACTTGCTTTAGGAAATGTGTTGGCGCCGACCGAAAACTGACCCTGTATCAGTTTACAACCGCTGCTGACACAGGACTACCTAGTCCGGTAAACATGATCTCGCAGCGTGAATGCAAGGACATGACGATTTCTGGTCTCAAGAGTTTAGCTCCCCGTAGAAGCTCCCTTTAAAAATGCAATGCCTTGAGCTGAGAGTACGTCGTAAGCGATCCATAAACCCCAACCTTGCCCGCTAATCTTCTTGCCGGCATGATGGTGGCATTGAAGTCCATGCCTCACGAACCAGGCCAGGTCGTTCAGGTTCGCTTCGCCGGCTTCGGGATCGGGGTGAATGCGATACAGTTGACGAAGTTCATGGCGGCGAGCATGACGTAGTTGTCGGTCGCTTCGGGTGTGATGCCGGCCAACCATTTATTGAGCTCGTCGGTGACATAGGCGAGCAGCGGTTTTTCCGGATGGGATTCGAGATATTGCGTCATGGCGCGCTGGCGTTGTGCCAAGGCCAGGTCGTCACCAAACCGCACCGTGGCGACATAGCGTCTTAATTGCTTGTCCAGGTCAGCCTCGGTGATCAATGGCCAGCATAGCCCCGACTGCTTCATTGACTGGAAGCAGATGAACAGCAGATCAAGCACCACCTCGATTTTTGCCGGGGCGACACCCATGCGGTGGAGTGCGAGCGCCGAGCCGAACAGGTTTGGCTGCCGCTCGAACAATTCGTTGGCCAGTACCTCTTTTTGCTCGATGCCCATGGCCCTTACGACTTTGATGGCGTCGGCGAGCGTCGGCGATGAGATCCGGCTCATTGCAGCACGCCCATCGGTGTCACGCTCTGGCCGTGGTCGAGTGCGCTCATATTCCATGGCAGCAGCGCCTCAACGTCTTCGACGTTTTTCACCGCCGGCAGCTCGCGCAGCACGCGCCGCAACCAGGTGTAAGGTTCCACCCCGTTCGCCCTGGCCGTCTCCAGCACCGAGTAGATGACGGCGCTGGCATTGGCGCCGGCTACTGTGTCACTGAACAGCCAGGCCTTGCGCCCGACGACGAACGGGCGGATCGCGTTCTCGGCGCGGTTGTTGTCGATCGGCAGGTCGCCGCGCTCCGTGTAGCGTGTCAGACGCGGCCAGTAGTCGTGCAGGTACGACAGCGCCGTGCCGAGCGCGCTCTTCGACATCACGCCCGGCAGCGTCTGGTCGAGCCAGGTCCGCAGCGCCGCCAGCGCCGGCACACTGTGGGTTTGCCGGGCCAGCAGGCGCGTCGCGTCATCGGCATCCTGGTGGTCGCGCTCAATGCCGTACAGCTTGCCGATCATGGCAACGGCCTCGTCGGCTAGCCCGCGCTTGCCCTTGGGCTGCACCTTGACCGCCTCGACGAAGCGGCGGCGCACGTGCGCCCAGCAAATGAGTTGCTCGATGCCGTCTGTGCGCATCAGCTCGTTGTAGCCGCTGTAGCCGTCGGTCATCACATAGCCCCGGTAGTCGTGCAGCAGGCGCACCGGCACCTGCCCGCTGCGGCTCGCATCGTAGTCGAACACCACCACCGACCGCCCTGGCGGTCCGCCCGTCTGCACCCACATATAGCTGTTCGAGGTCGGCGCCTTGCCCGCTTCCTTGAGCACCTGCACCACCGTTTCGTCGACGTGCAGGAACGCTCCTTCAAGCAAGGCGTCGCGCATCAGGTTGAGCAGCGGCTGCAGCACGCCGGCCGCGCCGATGACCCAGCGTGCCAGCGTCTGGCGCGGTACCGTCACACCGTGGCGGGCCAGCACGTATTCAAAGCGCGCCAGTGGCAGGCCATCGATGAACTTGACCACCAGCAGCATGGCCAGCAGGTCGGCGCTGGCGTTGCTCTTGGGCAGGGGTTGGGGCGGCAACGCCGCCGTCACCGGCGCGTGCACGCTGCCGGGGCAGCCGTAGCGCTTGCGGATATGGCGCAGCACGCGCACCTGCATCGGCACCAGGTCGAGCTGTTCGCTGATTTCTTCGCCGATTTCCACCATCGGAGTGCCGCACGGGCAAGTACGTTCGGCCGCTGGCACGTCGTGCACGACATCGACGCGTTTTAACTCGGCTGGCAGCGCGCTGCGCTTGCCGCGCGCCGGTTTGCTGTTCGATTTGGAATCAGGCTGAGTGTCCGGCGGCAGCGGCGCCACGTCCTGCGTTGCATCACTGCCAGCGGCCAGCGCCTCGGCCTCGTCGAACAAGCGGCCCTGCGCTGACGACTGTTCCGAGCTGGTGCCGAACATGCGGTGGCGCGCCAGGACGAACTGTTCCAGCATGTGCTGCATGTGGTTCATCGCCTGGGTCTTGACGTCGTGGTGCGCGGCGATGACCGAGTGCAGCAATGCCGTCAGCGCTGCCGCGTCGGTCGGCAACACGGCCGGCAGCACCAGTTCTGGCAGGCTGTAGCGCGGCGGCAGGCTGGACGGTTTGGCGGTGGTTGCAGGCATGCCGTAGTTTACCAAATTCTCCTATGAAACAGAACTGAAATGCAGTGTTTTATGGGGCGGCTTCTGCCAGACATCGAAGCCTTCCAGCAGCCACTCGAACTGCTGCAGCGTGACGCCTTGCGTGGCGCCGCCGGCGTCGCGCGGCCACGCGAATTTCTCCGCTTCGAGCCGCTTGAGCCACAGACAGAAGCCGTTACGGTGCCAGTACAATACCTTGATCTTGTTGCGGTCGCGGTTGATGAACACGTACAGCGCGCTGCCGAACGGATCAAGTCCCAGCGCCTGCTCGACCAGCACCGACAGACCGCCGATGGACTTGCGGAAGTCGACCGGGTCGCGGCATAAAAACACTTGGTCGATGCGGCAGCCCGGGTGCATCAGCGCACTCCCGCGTGGGCTTGGTCGAGGGCCAGCAGCCAGACTGGCGACGGCAGCGCGGCCAACTCCAGGCGCAGACCGGAACGCAGCACCAGAGTGCACGTGCCGGTTGCGGCGCCAACTGCCATATCAACCACGCGCAGGGCGACAAATTGGTTCGCTGCGCCATCGGCGCCGGTTACTGCGGCCCGCGTCAACTTGCGCCGCCAGTAGTACAGCGACGCCAGCGTCAGGCCATGCTGCCGTGCATATACGCTCGCCGCCATGCCTTCACGGCGGCAGGCCTCGATATGTGAGGTCCAGAATTCGGTGTCGCCTTCCATACTTGCTCCCGTTCAAATTGAAACGGCAAGCATGCGCAAATCGGGATCACGCCACAAGGCTGTGGTTTATGGAGCGCTTACAGTACGTCTGCAGATATGCCTCCGAACAAACATCAAGACAGCTGGTATAACAGGGTTGAAGAATATCTGGCTAGCGTGGCACCAAGTCACTTGGGGCCGAGCAGCCTGAGTGCCTTCTGTCGTGCCGCGTGGGCTAGAACCACAAGAGAATGCCAAGACTTGATAGCGGATAGATGACAGCAGACTGCGCACGCCATACTAGCCACGATGCCGTTGACGTCTAGCCAAGTGAAAGACAAAGAATCTTCCCAGTCTAACGCCAGGTTGTCAGCACACTGTCAGAACGACTCCAGTCGTCTCGCCGCATCTATTCTATCCAGACAGCAGACAGTAGGGTAGTCAAACACTGACAGACCTGTCGGAAATACCATATCGATGTCCTGAATGTACATTTCGTTATGGGGCGTCAGGCACTGATTGTTGCAGTATTTGCGGCCAGTATATTAGCGAAAACTTCTGCTCAACCGGCGGTGGGTGAGATTGTGGCGGCATCTTGGCAACCAAGAAACCTATACGCAGGCGATGGCCTAAATAATCAAGAAACCGTTTTTTGTATGCCAATCAATTCTGCAGCGTGAACAACTGGCAAAAGAAGATACCAGCCAACTATCGCCGGCACGTCTCCAAAGCGATCTTCCTGTCAAGTTACCCACGCGGGTATTGGGTGAGCTTTATTAGGGACTACTTTTGATAGTCCCTGATAAAGCTCACCTTTAATGGATAAAAAAGATCAGGTTCTTATTAGCTATCTGTGTAACAGCATCTCTACAGCTTCATGTAATGCTAAATACACCTGGAAAGCCATTGGCGGCCAGCATGCAACGGTTTCAAGAAGGATAAGAAGTGATGCTTGATCATGAAAATGATGTCTGTCAGTTAATCTACATTAGCAATGCATAGCGATGACATGGAATTGACTCCCTGCTACATCTCACCTTGAATGAAAATCCATGCTTCTAGAATAAGAGTGCTGTGATGGAAATGCACCTGCACGTTGTACGGTATAGAGCGAGATGCTAGATAAAGCCATTCTCGGGGAGTGGTCCCTGTTCGACCTCACCATTCGCATCATGGCTAGTTTTCTTACTTAGGCAAAAAGAGCCCGCAGATGATCCTGGATGCGCTGTTGTTACGTCACAATCCACAGCGCTTCCCAATGCGGCTGAAATTGGCCATGCTTCTCCTGCATAATCTATAGATGTTGAGTCGAGAGAAACTGGTACTGGCATAGCACAGCAACGAGCCATTTTTGTGCAATGGTTGCCATGGTTGGATAAGATATGTGTGATCGAGTGGTCGATTGGATGTTTGGCTTCAGTTACGCCAACAACATTAGATTTATCGCCGTTCTCTTGAGACGGGTGGATATCGAAAACGTGGCAGATCTCTCAGCGTTTTATTCCACCAGAGTATCCTGATATGAGCAATCAACTTCCAAAAAAAAAAAAGCCTGGGGAATCCCAGGCTTTTGACGTATAACAGATCAGGTTATTACTCAGTAATACTCTGTAAGTCATTGATTTAATTGAATTTATTAAATTATCCCGTTACTTCGTCAGCCATTTTTCTTAGCATTTCATCAATCTTCTGATGCACCATCGCCGCATCGATCGATCGGTCTGAAATACGCACGATGATGTCGCGGTCCTTCGCCTGTGTCAAATACCGCGGTGCACCTGACGAAGAAGGAATCAAGTGCTTCTGCGCCCGGGGAGAGCGGCTGGCGGCGTTAATTTGCTGTGTGACCCACACTTGTATCGATCCCTGGTCAGCGCCTTCCTTGAGGCGCTGAATGGCCTTCAAAATGACGTGGTGGTGGGTAGGATAGGTCTCCCACAGCGAATTGATTACTTTTGCCGCATGCGCGCCAAATAATCCGGGTTCGTCATCCAGCAGGCTGAGTACTTCGGCAGGCAGGTTGAGCATCGCCAGGCCATTGGAGACCTTGGCCTGAGAACACAGGAACATCGCAGCGACTGCCTTTTGTGTGGTCGCATATTCCTTGCTCATCGCCTTGCGGAACATCAGTGCTTCTTCGTACTCGGTCGGAGGCGCGCCGGTGTTGTCGACCATGACGTCCAGTTCGGCTTCCCGATCCGTTCTCGAGACAACCAGGACGCGTGCCTGCTTCCAGCCGATGTTGATAGCAGCCTTTTTGCGCGTCTGGCCTTTGATGATTTCGTAGCGGCCGTTAGGCATTTGGCGTGCCGTAATCGGCGTACTTTGTCCGGCGCTCAAGAACGACTGTGAAATTTCATCGATACGTTCCGGGTCATACTTCAACCGGGTTTGAAATGGGCTGTCATCAAGCAAATCCAAATCAATCAGTTTTTCCACGCCGAGTGCATTGACCGGCGCTACAGTCGCTGGGGTGCTGGTAGGCTGAGCGTTGTAGGTGACTTCAGCTGGATGGTCCTGCCCAATCTCCATGGCTGAGGCATCGGCTGGCGTATCAAATGCGGTTGAGGCGGTGATGCCGGCTTGTGGCACCAGACGGCCTGACTGGATCAGGCCGGATACTTTCAATGGTTTTCTGCTCATAATTTTTCCTGCCCTGGTAATGTCGTGCCAGCCAAGCGCAGGCCGTATAGTTTGATAAGTGACTTGGTTAAATCGATGATGTCGCGTGCGCCCCCGCTATTGGGTTCTTTTTCCAGTACCGGGCCATTGCTGCTGATGTTGTCCGGATCTGATTCACGCAGGAAACCGACAAAATCACGGATGATGGTGTCGTTGATCTTGCCCGGAAATTTCGGCAGCAGTTTCGAGAGCTGATACTGGTGCGGTGTTTTCGACGTATTGAACTGGTTCACCACGATATGGACGTCCAGATGGATCCCTTGCCGTCCAAAAGCAGCATTGATTTCCTGTACGTTTGATGCCAGCACGTCGAGTGCCGCGATGGCCTGTCCCTCGGCCGTCACCACCGTCAGCAGCGTTTTGCAGGCCACCATGAATGTCGTAGCCAGGACCGAAGTGCCTGGTGCGGAGTCAATGATGATGACGTCGTATTGGCTGAAAAACTCGATCTCGGCTTCCAATAGGCGCGTAAAGGCTTGCTCCCGGTTCATGGCTCCCATCAGCCAGGATTCGTCGACCATGGTGATGTCGCTTGGGATCAGATCAAGCATGCCATCGGCGTAGATCGAACGGATTGCTTTCTCGGGATGTGCACGCTGCCCCTGTGAGGTGCGTTTCATCAGCTCGCCAATATGCGTAATTTCTTCGTCGAGCCAGTTGATGCCGTACAGGCTCGTCAGCGACGACTGTGGATCGCCATCGATCAACAGTACGCGGTAGCCTGACAAGGCGATACAGCTGGCGACGTTGCCGCAAATGGTGGTCTTGCCGACGCCGCCTTTAGCCATGCGCGTGTCGATTACTGGTGGCAGTGTCAACGGGCGTTTGGTATCTGGAGGGATATTCAGCAGTCCGAAGCGGATAGCACGGATTTCAGCGGCACTGTACAGCTTGTGCTTGTTGTCTGCCTGTTCACGATACCGTGTACGAAACGTTTTTGGCGTACCAGTGAAGCCGCTCAATTCCATCGCTAGTTTCTGCTTTACACCTTCAAATGAGCGCATGGGGATCCCGTCGTGATGATTATTTCAATGATGATAGCGGGTTTCAATGTACTTTTCAATCGAACTTTTCCAAATAAAGGGAGATTGACGAAAATAAAGTCTATCGACAAGTTAAAAGGAATAGTCTCTTTTAAAAGCCTGGATGCGTTTTTCAGGCTTTTATGAAGGTGAAAATTGTCGTTATGGTATGTGAAAAGCGGATGTCCATGTCTGTACGACAGAATTTAATTGTTTTTCAATCAATAAATGCGATGAAGATACTCAAGGCCTGTTATAGGTGAGCTTGAACAGGGACCACGAACATAGCTCATGCATTAATTTATTTATCACTTAATAAAGGATCTATCGACCCAGGTACGTTTGGGGAGCTTTTATAGGGAGTGTTAGGAAAGGAAGTCGGTATATGGTGAGCCTTTACGGGGACATCAGGTCAAGCAAGCAAATATTCTCTAAATTCATTGCAAACTGTCTGTCCAGGTACTGGTCGGACGTGATCTGAGTGGATGAAAATTAGTCTGAAGCAAAGCGATCTGAAAACTTGGCGGGTATATTAGTTTCCTTTTAGAAACTTTCGTAAAGCATCCTCCAGTAATCTTGATTCACACTCCCTGTAATACCTCACCTTTAGAATCCTGTCTGTATAACATTTGCGTTGAAAATATGTATCTACGGACTGACAGTATTTTGAAATTTGAGCTCAGAGGAATCATGCAGGAGCTTTTACAGTGACTAAGATTGATGTGACTCATTCTTTGTTTATTTATTAATCAATCGCTTAATTGGTAAAGATAGAATGTGTTTTTTGCAGAAAATAATGTTTTTATAACAACTTAACCCATACTTTTTCTTGCTATTTACCTATGGGGAGCTTCTACAGGGGCACAGTAAGAGAGTGTTGCTATCGATCTATCATTTGTTAAAGAGATATGTCTCACATAGTATGTGGTCGTCAGATTAGTTTTGTTTATGGAAAGTTGTTTAGTGTCTTAATGTCGAAATCGAGTAGTCCATGTCCTGACGATGTTTTTTGTATTCGCTATGCATGCAAAGTTAGTACGTTTGCTTGTATTGCATGGCTTATGTTCTTTATGAAGCGATGTCATTGTTTTATAGTAAGTGAAATTTCTTGATTTTTTACTAAGTTATCTCTATTTCTAGGCAGTTGAGTCATCGTTAAACGTTCATTGGGATATTTTTTTTGCTTGAGAGGTTTTTTGATAAAGAACCCTTTTAAAACCTTAAATACAAATTAAGCGTGCGTAGATTGAGTATCCATGCGGCCTAGCGAGGGATTCGGTGAGCTTGCCCGGGGACAGGGGTGAGGCTGTACGGGGAGTTCGGTGAGTCGTATCAGGGAGTAAAAGTTTTTATGGTGAGACTGTACGGGTACCGAGGGGAGGGGATACGGTGACTGGAGGCGATGAGGGTGAGCTTTTACAGGGACAGTATTAAAGGGATGTGGATAACTTTTTCCCATCAGATGATGCTTCGGGTAGAGGGTAGAGGCATGGGAAGCGCCGCATGAGTTTAGGCTGCTCTTTTGCTTTGTGCTTCTGGCTAACGTTGGCTTTGCATAGTTACTGCAGTGGGCTCTCAGTTCTTGGGGGAGGTTTTACAGGGAGCATATTTGATTGCAGCTAGATAGATGTCTTGATATCGCCTGGTGATGTCTTTTGCGGGAGCTTCCACGGGGAGTGCTTTTGGTAGTGCAGGATATTTGTGGCGGCGTGCTGGCGTGCTATGGTCTTCTGGTGCCGTTTTTATGCGAAATAGGTCGATTTGCTCGAATGGTATGTTGTCGAGGGCACTGTGAGGCGCCTGTAGCTTCGATTGGTGAGATTCCACAGGGAGCGTGAAGGATGTGATGGACGAAATTGCGTAGCTGTGGGTAGCTTGCTGGTTCGGTGGGCGTGTCGATGTAATAGTACTGGACAGAGCCACTTATGCGGCTCTGGTGTCTGATGCCTGTTTATGTAGCTGTGATATCAGGTGAGCTTGCACAGGGAGCTTGTTAGTCAATGGAGCATGTCCGCAGCATGTGGTCCAGTTTTAAGGTGAAATATTTTTCAAAAAAAAATCACTTATTTTGGTGAAATTCCCTGTGTGAGCATGCAAAGGTGAGTCAATTCGCGCTATAGTTCGCACCATGTAAAGGCGAGTATGGGCATGTGGAGCCATGCTTTCTCGATGAAAGAGGATCGGCGTGGCAATGAGAAAACCCAAGGCAGCCAATAATGGCGAATTGACATCACCATCGATGGAATTTCGCAAGACAAATGATGCGATCGGTCTGCGCGTGCGGGAAGGCAAGATGTCTTTGCTCACCCGTAAGGTGTTCAACGTCATGATGTATCACGCCCAGCAGCTGAAGGTCACGGGCGTCAATTCCCCGATCGATACACCGGCGTCAAAAAAATACTTCTGGATTCGCCTGGCCGATCTGGCACGCGATGCTGCCTACGATAGCAAAGACACCGAATTCCTGAAGGCCCAGCTTGAAGAGATGCAAAACATCAAGCTGCTGATGGAAAATGACCGCCAGTGGACGTCCGAGCGCCTGGTCGCTTCGGTTACGCTGGTCAATCCGATGGGCTTGAAAAAGCATTCCGGGCAGGTCTGGTTTGGTTTCGCATTTCCGCCGGAAGTGCATGAGCTGGTCATGGCCCCGGGAACTTACACGCGGTTCAGCATTTTCTACCAGGGCTTGCTGCGTTCCGGTTCGTCGCTCGCGCTGTATGAAATTTGCCGCCGCTATGCCACCAATCCATCCAAGGTCACGCTGATCGAGACGTATGAACACTGGTATGGTGCGCTGACCGGCAATCCTGTTTCCGCGGATGCGCCACCGCCGCAGTATAAATATTTCAAGCGCGATGTTATTCGGCCAGCGATGGCAGAGATCAATGCGCTCACGGATATCCAGGTTGAGCTCATCGAACACCGCGTGGGCCGGCGCGTCGAGCGCCTGCAGTTTCGCGTCGAGCATACCAAGCAGCCGCAGCTTGGTTTTGCAGCGCCGCCCGTCATCGATCTGGAACTGATGGGCAGCATCATGAAATTTGGTCTGACCCAGGTCGATGCAGCTGATGTGATGGCGCAGCATGGCGATGACAAGATCCGCAGCGCCGTGGCCTTTGTTCAGGCTCGGATTGATCACAAGAGTAGTGCGCCACTGGATTCTCCAGCTGCCTATTTCCGTTGGACGATGAAGCAGGGAGCTGATGCGGCGAAAAACCTGCAGCTCAAAAGCAGCGCGGCAAAAAATAGCGTCGTCAAAAAAGACAGCGGTACGACGGTATTGGAGAAGTTCCTCGCGGCGCGCGCGCAGGACGCGTATGACCTGTACAACGAACTCGATAACGCCGACCGCAGCGCCATTTTTGAGCGCTTCAAGGATCAGAATACGAACACGGCCGTCAATCTGGACCGCGGCGTCGAGAACGTCCTGGCACGCTCGCTGTTTACCAACTGGTACGCCCAGGAGCTATGGGGTGAACCGACCATTGAGGCACTAGCCGCCTTCGTTGAGCAGTTCAGCCTGGCGCCACGCTAGCTGCGCGCGCAGGATCAGCTGCGGCGCCACTTTCGGTATCTTGTTCGGCCTGCACATGTAAAGCAGCCCAGTGTCCGACCGCACCATGGACTTTATGCAGCCGACAGGTCGATGGTGATGCCGCGGATAAGTGCCGCGCGCAGCTGCACTGCATGCTGTTCCCGGAAGGCGGCCGGCACCGTTCCTGGATCAGCTGTTTGCACCGCGAGCTGATTGCCTTGCAGCGTGGCGCGCAGCAGTAGCACACCGGCCGATGCCATCACCGTTCCCGACAGCATGTGTGCTGGCAGGGCAGGTTGTTGCAGCACCTGGTCGGCCGCCGCCGCGGCGTGGTGGTTCGAAGGATTCAATGGCAATGAGCGCAAATAGTCGACCGCTTTTGTAAGGGCGCTTTCCAGCTCGGCGATACGTTGTTCTGCCGTTGGATTAATCGGATGCATCGTGGCAGCTTTCAGAAGAGGGTGGTGGAGCATCGTTCAGATCGTTGCTGGACGTCGATTCTACCGTGCTTTGCTGTAGCCCGGAACGGCGGCACCATGCCGCATGGGCATGTGAGAAGCGCCGGGCAAATTCCAGCCTGGAGAAGCCCATGTATTCCCGCACGGCGTCCAGGCCCAGTCCATCCTCGAGCAGGCTGGCGCCGTAGGAGTTGCGCAGGGTTTGCGGACTGACCCGTTCGCCGCCAGCCATTGTCCCCAGGTCCGCCAGCAGTTTTTTCGCACCGATGAATGCTCGTGCATAGTCGACCGGATGCTCCTTGTCCGAGGGCGCGCCCGGAAACATCAATCCTTCGCTCCCGCTTAACGCCAGCCACCGGTCAATCGCCGGCCAGGCAGCCGGATGCACCAGGGCCCGGTGCGACGTCATGGTACCGCATTGCGGCGCAACGATAAACCGTTCGCGCCCATATCCTACACAATTAACTGAGGTTATGTTGGCTTGTCCAGGCTTAAACCCGGCGCCCAGCATCAACGCACACATCGCCTTGGCGCGGATGCGCACCAGGTTCTCCTGATCCTGCGGATCGTTGGTATCGCATAGCAAGGCAAACACGCGTACTCGTTCAGCTGGGAGCAGAAAGGGCATCGGCTTTTCGTCGGCAGGCTGGGTTGTCGGGCGAAAGGTCGCCTCGGTCGGATTGACGAAATCAGGATCGGCTTGCTGCAAGGCGGCGTAAGCGCGCCGAAGCAGCAGCGCATAGCGCTGACGCGCTTCGACGCGTTTGCATACATGGGCCTGATCCAGGAAGTGACGGATATCTTCTTCATTGGCCAGCACGACGCTTTTGCTGCGGAATGTCCGTAGGTGGGCAATGAAGATCGCCCACATCGACGTGTAGACCGCGATGGTCTTGGCGCTGAAGTTGTGGCCTTCCTCGTACGCGTCTTTTTCAAGCCAGCGGCGAAAGGCTATTTTTGGATCGGCGGCCCATAAGAGGGCCCTTTTGTAGACGGTGTTGGCCGCGCGTAAGCGCGGTGATCTGTTTGTCATAAGTTAACCTCAGTTAATTGCGCTAACGAAGGTATTGTATTATATTTTCATTGACTGGCGGTTTTGGCCTATTAAATCGGAGGTGTGCCTGGCCAACCCTTCTCGCTTCGTTTGGCCAGTGTTTGTATAAATCGGGCCGAAGGCGGTTCTACGATTTGCCGGTGGCGTCAATATGCAGGGATGCCTACGGCTGCGAATGCGCGAGGGAGTGTGCACTTTCACCTCTGGAGTGGTGTTGCTGCGAAGGGTGCCTCGATATATGGCAGGTGCCTTGGCAAGTAAAGAGACGCGCATCATCAGCTTCCCTATGGATGTAGGGTGAGAACTAAGCGGGACGCCAGATAGTCATGGGGTTGTTGAATTAATCGACGCCAGGCAAAAACGTCCCCAGTTTCCGTCCGTTTTTAGATTTTTACCGACACCGGCATGCCGAAGCTGGTCATCCTGTTCAGTGCGGACGCACTGATCCACGCCTCCGTTTTCTGGCGCGCCAGAGCACGCGCTTTCATCGTATTGCCGAAGATGCGCTGTAAGCGTCGGCCCACCGCCGTCTACCCTTGGGCACCGCACGATGCCATGATTGAATTTGGGGCACAAATTGATTGTGTCCACAAATTTATTTATGGACACAATAATTCAATCAGTTACAACCAGGGCGAAACGCGGGCCGTATCGCCGTCACAGCGATGAATTCAAGCGTGCCGCGGTGGCACGTACGCAGGTCGATGGCGCCTCCGTTTCGCTGATCGCCCGTGAGCTCAAGATCAACACCAATCAGTTGTTCAGTTGGCGCAAGCGTTTCGGTGACGAGGCGCTTGCCGGCGGCAATGCGCCAAGCCAGCTGGTGGCCGTCACAGTGCTCGACACCCTGCCCGCAAGTGCACCGGTCGCCAGCGTCCCGCCCGGCGTGATCGTGCTCAGCGTGGGCCCAGCCCAGCTGCGTCTGGAAGGCCAGGTCGACGCGACCACGCTGACGCTGTTGCTGGCGCGGCTACTGCCATGATCGGTTTGCCAGCAGGCACGAAGATATGGCTGGCGGCCGGCGTCACCGACATGCGTGCAGGCATGAACGGGCTGGCCGTCAAGGTGCAGGCGGCGCTGGCCGAAGACCCGTTCAGCGGCCACGTGTTCGTGTTTCGGGGGCGGCGTGGCGACATGCTCAAGGTGCTATGGTGGAGTGGTGATGGCCTGTGCCTGCTGTCCAAGCGGCTTGAGCGCGGTCGCTTCGTCTGGCCGCAGGCCACCGATGGCAGTGTCGCACTGACGCAGGCACAGCTGTCGATGCTGCTCGAAGGCATAGACTGGCGTCGGCCAGAGCGCACCTGGCGCCCGACAGCGGCCTTGTAAACGTCGCGTACCTCGCGTAAACTCGGTCCATGTTCAACCCTGCCGACCTGCCCAACGACATCGATGCCCTGAAGGCATTGCTGTGGGCGCGTGAGGTCGAAGTGGCGGGATTGAAAGCGCAGTTGAATACCCGCGCCGCCGAGATCGAGCATCTGAAACTGCAGATCGCCAAGCTGCGACGTATGCAATTCGGCCGCAAGTCCGAAAAACTCGACCACCAGATCGAGCAACTGGAGTTGCAGCTTGAAGACTTGCAGGCCGACGACGCCGAGGCCGAACGGGAGATGCCGGCAGCGGACCAGGCGCCGCGCAAACGGGCGGCACGCAAGCCTTTGCCTGAGCATCTGCCGCGTGATGAACAGCGCTACCTGCCTCCCGATGAAGCCTGCCCGTCCTGCGGCGGCAAGCTGCATCAACTGGGCGAGGACGTGGCCGAGCAACTCGAGTTCGTGCCGGCCAGCTTCCGCGTGATCCGTCACGTGCGCCCGAAACTGGCCTGCGGCTGCTGCGACGCCATCGTGCAGGCGCCTGCCCCAAGCCGGCCGATTGCGCGCGGTATCGCCGGTCCCGGCCTGCTGGCACATGTGCTGGTTGCCAAGTTCGCGGATCACCTGCCGTTGTATCGGCAGTCGGTGATCTACGCCCGCGAAGGTGTAGGAGGGTCGGGCTGGATTGCGGTTTTTTTCGCGAAAAGCTAACGAAGTTATTGATTCCATGGAGAAAATAGTAACCCGATACGGTTCCCTATCTCCCGTGAACACAATGAGAGAGTCGGCCGGGATTCCTGTAAAAATTCCCAAAACTTGATCTAAGTTTCTGTTTTTAAAGAATTTTAATTCTTTTTTTTGTTGCAGCGGCCGGATGTCCAGACCAGTCTTTACTTCTACTCTGAGGCGGGTGGTCGGCCAAGTGACTGCAGATAACCCCGCAATTCATCACTGATGCTTTGGCTCGCTTCGGCTCTAGCGTCAGCTTGTACCAAGGACAATTCGAGTTCACGGTTTCGGGTTTTCAGTCCTCCCATCTCCTTGCCCAGTTCTGCTACCTGCCCCAGCAATACCTCATTCTCAGTCACTTTGGCGGCATGTTGTCGTTCCAGGTCTTTGACATGCTGCTGAGCCGCATGAAGCTGCTCGATCTTTTGATCCTGCCGACGGCCTAGCGCTTGCTGCTCGTAAAGCGCTTGTTTGGAGTGTGAGAGCTCGGCAACCAACTTAGCACCTTCCTGGTTCAACCGAGTCGCTTCTTCCTGTTTGAGCACCACGGCTTGTTGCTGTTGTCGTAGCTCTGATTGCAGTTGCTGTGTCTGCTGTTCATGGCGCCGCTGGTCCTGATCGCGCTGTTCCTTGACTGACTGACGATAATGCTCCAGGGAGTCGCGCGCATGGGCATGCTTTTCCTCCAACGAGCGGCGGTGCGCCTCATTTTCTGCCAGGCGCTCTTGCAAATCGGCCACTTGTTGCTGCGTCGTGTGGCGCAAGATGGTCTCATTTTGCAGACTGGAACGTGTTTGGGTATGCGTTCGTATTTCCTCGATGCCGTCATCCCTGGCCTGGCGCAATTGCTGTTGTAGCGCTGCCAGTTCTTTCTCATAGTTGTCCACGGCCGCGGCATGGTCACGCTCCTGCTCGGCGTTCCGTGATTCGATAGCCGAGGTCCTTTCGGCGGCTTCCTCATACAGTCGCGCGGCCAGCCGAACCACAATATCATGCAAGGCATCGCTGATCGGCGCCTTGCGCCCGTCGCCAGAGCCTTTCTCCGTCTCCAGTTCTTTCAGATATTTATGGATGGTGGTCTTGGACCCCGTGTTGCCTAAGGCAACGCGGACAGCGTCGACCGAAGGGTAGCGCCCTTGGGCCAGCAACGCATCGCGCGCTTTTTTGATATCCGATTGATACAGTCCGGCGCGGGCCATGGCGTCTCCACGAAATAAGATAATAGATTACATACCATGTAATTACATACCATTTTTCGAGAAATTCAAGCTCAAATTTTCCTTGAAATTAAAGCAGGATAATATATGGTTATCCTGTGTCAGATCTCTTTTCGTGCTATTTTGGCCGCGTTTGCTGTACATTTTCCGGTATAGCCGGACATAATTGGTGACAACGCTCGCAACGATTTACCCAGTCGACCTTACCCGCCCGCCTTTCTGCCTTGTCATGCCATGTCTGATATCGACCTCTTTCTGCAGGCTGCTACGCGCGAGAACACGCGAAAAAGCTATCAAAGCGCGCTCCGCGACTTTGAAGTGGAATGGGGTGGTTTTTTGCCGGCGACGCCGGATAGCGTGGCACGCTACCTGGCCGACCGTGCCGGCAAGCACGCTGTCAACACCCTGCGTCAGCGATTGGCCGCATTAGCCCAGTGGCATCTCGACCAGGGCTTTCCAGACCCAACCAAGGCACCGGTAGTACGCCAAGTCTTGCGCGGTATCCAGACGCTGCACCCCGCCCAGGAAAAGCGTGCAAAACCTTTCCAGATCGATCAACTCATGTTGGTCGATCACTGGTTGACTACCAACGCCGACGCCGCGCAATCCCAGGGAGAACTGGCCGCCGAGCTGCGGTACCGCCGCAACAAGGCATTGTTCCTGCTGGGTTTCTGGCGCGGGTTTCGCGGCGATGAGCTGACGCGCCTGCAGATCGAGCATGTCCACGTCACGCCAAGTGAAGGGATGACTTGCTTTTTGCCACGCACCAAAGGTGATCGCCAGCTCAAAGGCGGCAACTTCAAGGTGCCGTTGCTATCGCGCCTATGCCCTGTCACCGCTTATGAGGAATGGATTGTTGCAGCGAGATTGACGGCTGGACCGGTGTTTCGTGCCATTGATCGCTGGGCCAACATCAGCGCTAACGGCCTAAACATCGATAGCCTGGTGCCGCTCCTGCGTAACATCCTGCAGGAAGCTGGCGTGGATGCGCCTGAGTTGTACAGTGCCCACTCGCTGCGCCGCGGCTTTGCCAGTTGGGCAACTGCGAATGGGTGGGATCTGAGAACGCTGATGGAGCATGTGGGCTGGAAAAATGCCCAGTCCGCCATGCGCTACATCGATCGGGAAGATCCCTTTAACCAGCGCCGCATCGAACAAAACCTGTATCCTCTTTATAGCAAGTAATTAAACAGCTGCAGGTGGACCTTTAATTCTGACAAGATTGTAATCCTGGCGTTAGACGATTGTCATCTTTCCAAGGTAGACTGAAGACAGAGACCGATGGCGATCTTCACCATCCGCATAACGTGGACACAGCAGTTGAACTAGTGGAAAAGTGACATGCGATTATTAGTGGTTGAGGACGAGCAAAAGGCGGGCGAATATATTCAGAAAGGTCTGAGTGAGTCTGGTTTTGTTGTTGACTTGGCGAGAACTGGGCCCGACGGACTTCACGCTGCCACTACTGCCCATTACGACCTGATCGTGCTTGACGTCATGCTTCCGGGCTTAGACGGTTGGCAAATCATCGCTGAGTTGCGCAAAACGGTTGATACGCCGGTGCTATTTCTTACCGCACGGGATGGGCTCGATGACCGCATCAAAGGTCTGGAGCTTGGTGCGGATGATTACTTAGTTAAGCCATTCGCTTTCGTTGAGTTGCTTGTTCGTATTCGAACGTTGTTGCGCCGAGGGCCGATCAGAGAAGCTGATATTTTTCAGATTGCCGATCTGGAACTAGACATTCCCAAGCGAAGAGTCATACGGGCTGGGGTTCGGATTGATTTGACTGCGAAAGAATTTGCACTTTTGCATCTGCTATCCAAGCGGGTCGGACAGGTTTTGTCCCGGCCGTTAATTGCATCGCAAGTCTGGGACATGAATTTTGATAGCGACACGAACGTGGTGGATGTCGCGGTACGCCGTCTACGGGCAAAAATTGACGACCCCTTCGAAGTCAAACTGATCCATACGATTCGGAGTATGGGCTATGTATTAGAAGATAGACAATGAAGGCCAAGAACTGGTCTCTCACCACGCAGCTGGGGGCGCTCTTCGCCTGCATCTCGGTAATTGTATTTTCGGCCTTAGGCATCTATCTCTATCAAGCTCTCGCGGTGCAGCTCCAAGCACGGGATGATGCAGACCTTGTCGACCGTATTGTGTTCATCAGACATATGCTTGAGGAGACACCGAGTGTAGAGTCGATTCGTGTGGATCCGCACCGTTTTTTAGATGCTGTCGATTTGCATGGCGGCTTTTTGCTCGTTATGCAGGCACAAGACGGTGAAGAATTAACCCGCAATACCCGTGACCGTTCATTCATGCATGCCAGCGGGGCTGTGCCGGTAGAGACGATGCCAGAGCCATCTCACGTACGTGCTGCACTAGGGCATAGCGAACCCAACCTAAGAGTTATTGCTGCGCTGGGTACCGTTGGTTCGACAGGTTCCGTGGTGAAAATCACGCTCGCCAGAAGCGAAGAGAGCCGCGCAGCTGTTCTATCTGCATACAAGTTAAAAGTGCTTGCATCGGGCTTCTTTGGTGCGGTGCTAACAGCCCTACTGGGGTTTCTACTAGTACGTCGCGCGTTGCACAAAGTAAAGCTCATCGCGCAGCAAGCTCAGCAAGTCAGTGCGCACAATTTGGAAGTGCGCTTGCATGCAAAATCAGCACCGAAGGAAATCCAGATACTGGCTGATTCGTTCAATGAGGTGCTTGACCGCCTGCAAAATAGCTTTAATAACCTTTCCCAGTTTGCAGATGACTTGGCACACGATTTGCGTACGCCTCTCAACAATCTGATGGTTCAAACAGAAGTTGCCCTGTCTCAGCCCAGATCATCCGATGAATATCAAAACCTGCTTTCATCTAACTACGAGGAGTTTGGCCGTCTAGCTAGAATGGTGGAAAGCATATTATTTTTGGCGCGGGCTGACCATGACCAAGTTTCGCTAGCAACTGAGCAGCTTGATATGGATGTTGAGCTGACGCGAATCGCCGAGTATTTTGAAGGGCCGGCATCCGACGCAGGGATATCATTCATCGTCATCGCCTCAGGTAAAGTGCTTGCTGATGGGCACCTGCTTCGCCGCGCGGTGAGTAACCTTGTATCGAACGCTCTTCGGTACACGCCGAAGGGCGAAATTATCTTGCTCAAGGCGATAGAGGACGACGACGGGGCCGTAGTTTCTGTTTCCAATCCTGGCCCAGGCATCGCGCAGGAACACCTGTCGCGGTTGTTTGACCGGTTCTACCGTTCCGATAAATCGAGGGCCAGTACGTCAGCCTCCGCTGGATTGGGTCTTTCAATCGTCAAATCCATCATGGCGCTTCACCATGGCCGAGCCAGTGTCACGAGTGAGCTTGATGGAGTTACCCAATTCACGCTATTTTTTCCTGGCACGACAGCATCGAACGAAACAGTTAAGCGCTGAAAATGGATTTTTGAGGACAGAAATCTTGTGCTCAGCGGTTAACTAAGCAAGCTGCAGCTCCCAGTATCCGACATCAATCCACTGATCAAATTTACAGCCAACCCGCTTGAACATGGCCACCTTCTCAAATCCTAGGCGCTCGTGCAAAGCAACGCTAGATTCATTGGGCTGCGCAATGCCACCAATGACCACTTGCAGTTGGCGGTGCCGGAGCTCCTCGATCAGGGTACTGTAAAGCTGTCGACCGATGCCCTGACCGACTCCATCGTGCGCCACGTACACCGTTGACTCGACCGAAAAACGATAGGCGCTCCGGGCACGCCAGGGCGTTGCGTAGGCGTAACCTAGTATTTGACCATCGCGTTCAAAGACGTACCACGGCAACTGCGCACCCACAGAAGCGATGCGCTGGGCCATCTCATCGATGGCGACCATCTGCTCTTCAAACGTGATGGTGGAGCTGCTGACGTAATGGTTGTATATCGTGGCGATCGCAGCAGCATCGGCGGTAGTGGCAAGTCGAATCATCAGCGGGATCCAAATAGACGTGAAATGGCAGGAAGGAGCACGGCCGCAAACTACGCACGGCACCCTAAAGTATCATTCTAGCAATAATCCATCCTATGTGGCTTCACGGCGCATTGCGTTGAGTAGGATCGCGCAGAAAAGCTGGTGAAGGCCCTGTGCCTCCCGAGCGGGCCCGCTCCCGTCCTGCGGCCTCTGCCCACCAGATCAACTGGGAAAAGGTGCGTTCGATATAGGAAACCCAACGCGTACTGTCGACTTCAGGTGCAAAGCTGCCATCGGCAGCAAAAACAGTATGTGCTGTCGGAATATGGATCATGGCCGACACCGGCAAACAGCCCAGCTCGGACAGAAAAGCGCGCATACCCACCGCCGCCCGCACACCACCCCACTGGCCCGCCGAATAAGTGACGATGGCGCTGGGCTTGAAGGCAAACAAAGAACTGCCAAAGTGGTTCAGTAAATGCATCAGTGCCGGACTCATTGAATGATTGTATTCAGAACTGACCATCACATACCCATCGGCGCTGGCAATCTCACTGGCCAGTTGCTCCAACGGCAAGGGCGCGCGCCCCTGCGCATAGGAAAAGTGTGGCTTGAACACGTCACCTAGCTCGTAATCGAGCGGATCGATGAGCACCACATTGTGGCCATCATGGCGGCACTGCGCCACGATGGCCTTGGCGACCCGTTCGCCCACGCGCGCAGGCAGGGGCGGTGTGCTGGTGCGAATAGAACCGAGAAACACCAGAATTTTCATCTTCATCTTACCCTTTCCAGCCAAAACCTCGGCTAGGTCATCGTGCAGTGAAAACCCGGCGAACGGGCCAACATGAAAACAGCCTATTTGCTTGGCGTCTCGTGATTCATGGCCGCTTCGGCGAGGGCGCGTACTTCGGCCGGCATGGATTCCTTGCGCTCGCTATAGCGGCTGGTCAGGTAATCCGAGCGATCGCGCACCACCAGGGTGAATTTATACAATTCCTCCATGACGTCGACCAGGCGGTCGTAATATGGCGACGGCTTCATGCGGTCGTTTTCGTCGAACTCCTGGTATGCCTTGGCAACGGACGACTGGTTCGGAATGGTCACCATGCGCATCCAGCGGCCCAGCACGCGCAAGCCGTTGACGGCGTTGAACGATTGCGAGCCGCCCGACACTTGCATCACCGCAAGGGTCCGCCCCTGCGTCGGACGCACGCTGCCCATTTCCAGCGGCAGCCAGTCAATTTGTGACTTGAACACACCTGTCACAGCGCCATGGCGTTCCGGACTGCACCAAACCTGGCCTTCCGACCAGAGCGACAGCTCGCGCAGCTCCTGCACCTTGGGATGGTCAGGGCTGACGCTGTCGACCATGGGCAAGCCATGCGGGTCGAAAACCCGCGTCTCGGCGCCAAAATTCTGCAGCAGCCGCTCCGCCTCCAGAGTCAGCAAGCGGCTGAACGAGCGTTCACGTAGCGAGCCGTACAGCAAGAGCATGCGCGGCGGATGCGTTGCCACCGTCGCTGGCATAAGTTTATCAACCGTCGGCGTATCGAGGTGCGCAGCACTGATATTGGGCAAGTCCTTGACTGGCTTATACATGGGGCACCACCCGCTTTCCTTGCGCATCGATGACCGCCTCGCCGTCTTCTTTGGCAAACGTGCCCAGTTGCGGCAAGGGCAGAACGTCAAGCACCAACTCCGATGGGCGGCATAGGCGCACGCCAAGCGGCGTGACCACGAACGGACGATTGATAAGGATGGGATGGGCCAGCATGGCGTCCAACAGTGCCTCGTCGCTGATTTGGGCCTGGTCGAGACCCAGTTCCAGGTACGGCGTACCTTTCTGGCGAATGGCCTCGCGCACGCTCAAGCCAGCACGGGCAATCAAATCGACCAGGGTCTCGCGCATTGGCGGTTGCTGCAGGTATTCGATGACCTGCGGCTCAGTGCCAGTATTGCGGATTAACGCCAGGGTGTTGCGCGAAGTGCCACAGGCCGGGTTGTGATAAATAGTGATATCCATAATAAATCCTTTCCTTAATAACTGAGGCGCAGTGCCAGCGCCGCCAGGGTCACCAGCAACACAGGCAAGGTGAGGACGATGCCGACGCGGAAGTAATAACCCCAGGAGATGTGAATCTTCTTACTGTCGAGGACATGCAGCCACAACAGGGTCGCCAGGCTGCCGATAGGGGTAATTTTCGGCCCCAGGTCACTGCCAATGACATTGGCATAAATCATCGCCTCGCGAACGGCGCCCTGCGCTGAGGTAGGATCGATCGACAAGGCCCCGATTAGCACCGTCGGCATATTGTTCATGATCGAGGACAGGACGGCCGTCAGCACGCCTGTGCCCATGGCCGCGCCCCATACGCCATATTGGGCAAAGTAATTGAGTACGCCAGTCAGGTAGCCGGTCAGGCCCGCGTTGCGCAGGCCATATACGACCAGATACATGCCCAGAGAAAAAACAACGATCTGCCATGGTGCATTGCGAATGACTTCGCGCGTGGGTATCACATGGCCTTTAGCGGCGACAGCCAGCAACAGAGCGGCGCCAACGGCGGCCACGGCACTGATCGGCACGCCCAGGCTCTCAAGCCAGAAAAAGCCGATCAGCAGCAGCGCCAGGACCAGCCAGCCGGCCTTGAAGGTCGCCATGTCGCGGATCGCGGCGCCGGGGCGTTTGAGCTGGGAGACGTCATAGTCTTGCGGGATGTCCTTGCGGAAAAACCACATCAGTGCAAGCAGGGTCGCTATCACTGCCACCGCGTTGACCGGCACCATCACGGCCGCATACTCGGCAAAGCCGATCTTGAAATAGTCGGCCGAAACGATATTGACCAGGTTCGACACCACCAGCGGCAGGCTGGCCGTGTCGGCGATAAAGCCGGCCGCCATCACGAAGGCCAACGTAGCTTTGGCTGAAAACTTCAGTTCGAGCAACATGGCGATCACGATAGGCGTCAGTATCAGCGCCGCACCATCGTTGGCAAACAACGCAGCGACAGCGGCGCCCAGCAGGACCAGCAAGACAAACAACTTGCGGCCGCTACCACCTCCCCAGCGTGCCACGTGCAGCGCGGCCCACTCGAAGAAACCGGCCTTGTCGAGCAGCAGGCTGATGATGATGACGGCGATAAACGTGCCGGTTGCATTCCAGACGATGTGCCAGACGACGGGCATGTCCGACAACTGGATGACACCAGCCAGCAGCGCGACGCCAGCGCCGATGGCCGCGCTCCAGCCAATACCCAAGCCACGCGGCTGCCAGATAACCAGTACCAGAGTCGCCAAGAAAATCAGGAAAGCAGTCAACATACGAGCGCCTCCTTGGGGGCAGCCGGGGCAAAGACACTAGAAATGTTGTCGAGTTCAGCTTTCAGGCGTACAGGGTCATGCTGCAGCTGCTCTAGCGGCAAGGCGAAGAAAGCCTCGATGCGTGCGCGCAGAATGCCATACGTCACCCGGAAAGCAGCGTCCTTTTCTGCGTCCGTCCCCGTGACATGGCCGGGATCGTCTACACCCCAGTGGCTACGAAGCACTGGGCCCAGGTAGGCCGGGCACGTCTCGCCAGCGGCGCTGGCACACACGGTGATGACGATATCGGGCACGGAAGGCAGAGCGTCCCAGGACTTGCTGTAATACCCCAGGGTCGATATCTGCTCGTTGGCCAGCAACGCCAGTGCTCCTGGGTGCAGCGCCCCGGCCGGATGACTGCCTGCGCTCAGCGCATGCCAGCCTGCCGGCGCCAGATGATTGAAAGTCGCTTCTGCCAGGATGGATCGGCAAGAGTTGCCGGTACACAAAAAAAGAACGTTCATGAAATTATCGCAAAATAGTGAAAAGTAAGGCATGCCCGTTATCAACAGGCATGCCGGGGCGCTCGCCTACTAGACGGCGCTTTGTCCAATTGCCTTGATCTCGTGCTGGATCGCGTTTTTTTCGAGCATGTGCAGCGGCAAACTGACGAAAACGTTCATCCGGGTCATGATCTGCCGGAACACCTTATGGAATACCTCGCGCTTTTCTGCGTCGGTGCCAGTAGCTGCAGCCGGATCTTCGAATCCCCAGTGCGCCGAAAGCGGATGACCTGGCCAGTATGGGCAGACTTCGCCGGCGGCGTTGTCGCACACAGTAATGATGAAGTCCATGTGTGGTGCGTCTGGAGTACCGAATTCATCCCAGCTCTTGCTGCGCAGTTTATCGAGCGGATAGCCGGTCGCTTCAATTTGCTCGATGGCGAATGGGTTGACGCTGCCGCCCGGGTGGCTGCCAGCCGAAAAGCCACGGAAGCGGCCCTTGCCCATGGTGGAGACCAGCGCCTCGGCCATCACGCTACGGGCTGAGTTGCCGGTACAGAGAAACAACACGTTGTACACTTTGTCGGTCATGACGAATCCTTTAATCACTGCGTTGGTTGGGGGGCGATTCAATTTGTACGTTTGGATTCATGCGGCATCACAGGCTGCGCCTTGCGCAGTAGTGCAAGGCGCGCCGCCGCAGCAGTTTTCGGTCAAAAAGCCGATCAGGGCATTCATGCTGTCGATATGCGCGGCGTAGATGACAAAGCGTCCATCTTGGCGCGGCACGATCAGGTCCGCGTGCACCAGTTCCTTCAAGTGAAATGACAGGGAAGATGGCGGGATGCCCAGCTGTTCGGCAATCTTCGTTGCCGCCATCCCTTGCGGTCCGGTCTGGACAAGCAAGCGAAAGATGGCCAGGCGTGACTCCTGTGCCAGTGCCGCCAACGCAGCGATGACATTTTTAGTTTCCATGTGCACTCCTTTTAATTTCATATTTCTATAATAATCGAATTATGAAATTAATGTAAACCTATTTTTATGCGCGGCTATCGATTCACCTTGGTACGGAACTCTTGACGTCCTGGTCTTCTCCAGACGTATCGACATACCAATTAGCTGAATCTTCGTACTCAGTGGCAGAGGTGTGCGTCTCTCAGCACGTTGGAAACTCTGGTATCGCATGTATCTGGCGACAAACGACTTATCGAGAGGTAATAAGCTGCTCAATCAAATGGCGGTACTGCTAGCGCTTAAAGCGAATGCTTGGCGGCCGCAACGACGGCATGCCTATCTTCACACTCGACCTACTCTTGATAAACCATTGCTGCGCCTAGCATGTTGCCGCAAGAAAGTCGCGGTTCCACTTCGAACCTGCTACCTTAATCAAATTATCAAGGTTTCTGTAATGAAAATGTAATGTTTCAGTCATTCGGGTGTGCGGGTCCCCTACGTAGAATAGCTTCATCGGATCCGCAACTTCATTCACCCGCACCTGAAAAATAAGGACATTCCAATGAAATCCATCAAAGCCAACATCGTCGCCGTTTTTGCTGTCATCGCTCTCAGCCCGCTTGCCGCGATGGCACACCAAGGCGAAATGCACTCGAATCCAGCGTTTGGCAGTGCTGCTCCGGCGCCGGCCGCCACGCGCACTATCACGATTTCATCGACTACGAAGTATGTGAATGTCGCCCAGGGCGACGTCGTCAAGTTTGATGTGGATGGTAAGACGTTCACTTGGCAGTTCGATACGCTACGAGCCAATTCGAGCTTTGACTTTTCGGCAATTGCGCCGTCTGGCGTGAATACCCACGGCGTACGTGTGTACGTGGCACCTAACCCGACCTACGCCAACTAATTACATGTACGCCCGCCAGTGTACTGCTGGCTCATGAAGTTATTGAGATTTGCGGGACGACCAGTGCAGATGAAAGATGACCCATTGATCGCCCTGTTTTTCGAGCAAAGCTGTTTCCGTGCCGAATAAGTGCACATTTTTGCCCTGGAATTGTCCTGTGGTCTCTGTTTCCTGCATCACGACGGCCAGGTTTCCATCAATACGTTCGTTTTGTTTTAGGACTTTGCTTTTAGTGGCCTTAGCAAAGGCGGTATCGGCTGGCAGGTGATGGCCAGCGTATTCATCACGTGAACGCTCAACATGCCCAGATTCGTAAATTTTAATTTCAGGGCTAAGCAAAGTGCTCGCCTGCTCGGATATTCCGCTGGCGAGCGCTTCGTGAAATGCAGCAACAGTTTCAGTTGGTGTGGCGGCGTATAGGGGAAGACTGAATACGGAAATAGCGATCAGGGAAGTAAGTTGGCGCACGAGGTCTCCAGTGTTTTTGTTTATATGATGAATTGCAGTGATGCAATTAAATCAGCGGGCGGTGATTGTGACAAGGTGGAAGTGAAAATACTCTGGAAAACTGAAATTCGCTTGACCTTCCGCCAGTTGGAAGGTGTAGCGTAAAAAGGCGATTTCATCTCAGGTGGTTCAGGTAATTTGCAAGGAACTTAGTTGTCCGTCATAGGGAAGATACTGCAGATGAATTTCATGCTGACGCGCATTGTAAGCAACCGGGCCGAAATAGGTGCAGGACAGCGTACGCCTTACTCTACCTTTGGAGGCAACAATAGCCGCCACTCATTCCTCGCGTCCCTTGAGCTCCCTCCACACCACTTTCCCCGCCACCTCCTGAAATCATGCACTGGCGTTCGCCTCACCTCGTGCTGTATCCACCCAGTAACCAGTCATTTTGAAAGAGAATCATGCAACGCTTCCACTTATTGCTTCTGGCAACGGTTAGCTTCTCGCCGGTTGTCTATGCACAATCCACTCAACCCGCGAGCACCACGGCGACAGTGACGGATGCTAAGGCCATTGTGCCGCCGTTGAAATATGTTTCTGCTTTTGCGGATGCTAAGCCGATTGGGGAGCCCCCGATATCTCCAGATAAGGCCTGGATTCAGGCAAATAAAGAAGTGACAGGGGACTCTCAGCATGGCGATCTGGGGGACATGTCGATGGAAATGGTACCCGGTGCAAAAAGCCAGGAAGAACCCAAGCCGTCTTCGGCGAACGATCCGCACAAAGGCCATCAAATGAACATGAAAGGCAAATGACATGAAGCGACTATCGTTGCCAACACCCAATCGGGTAGCTACTGTATTCGGTGTCATATTTCTTGCAGGTTGCGCCAGCTTTTCACCGGATGGTGGATTAAATGATGTCTCTCGGCTAACGCAAGAGAGGATTGGACAGGTCAAGCCCTTCACGAAAGAGACGCTGAAAGATAGCCAACAGTCCACTTCACAGGTGCAATCACTGCTGTCCGCGCCACTGACGCCTGAATCTGCGGTTCAGATTGCGCTGCTCAATAATGCAGCGCTGAAGATCTCCTTCGCTGAATTGGGCGTCTCGGAGGCTGAGTTTGTACAAGCTGGACGGATGCGCAATCCAAGTTTTAGTTTCGGCCGCGTCAGTGGTGGTGGCGATGCGGAAATCGATCGCAGTGTGATGTTTGATATTGCGGGCCTGCTGACGTTGCCCACGCGTCGCCGCGTTGAGCAAGGACGCTTTGAGCAAGCCAAGTTGCTAACAGCTGCTCAGGCTGTGCAGTTGGCGGCAGAAACCCGTCGGGCATATTTTATGGCCGTTGCGGCGGCCCAATCGGCCGCTTTCGCGGAGCAAGTGCGTGGCGCCGCCGAGGCATCATCGCAACTCGCCGACAGCATGACCAAGGTTGGAAACTGGAGCACACTTGATCAGGCCCGTGAGCGTGCGTTTTACCAAGATGCGTTGACACAATTAGCGAGGACCAGGCATGAAGCAACAGCCACGCGCGAACAGCTCATTCGCCTCCTGGGCCTGTGGGGAGAGCAGCAAAATTTCGTCCTGCCTGACAGATTGCCTCCACTGCCGGAAAAGCCGCAGGAAACGAACAATGCGGAAGCACAGGCAATGTCGCAACGTCTCGATATGCTGTCGGCCCGCCGCGATACCGAGGCAACGGCCGCGGCACTTGGCTTGACAAAGGCAACTGGCTTCATCAACGTTTTTGATGCCGGCTACAC
Organism: Janthinobacterium aquaticum; assembly: GCF_009208565.1. Lineage (GTDB taxonomy): Bacteria > Pseudomonadota > Gammaproteobacteria > Burkholderiales > Burkholderiaceae_D > Janthinobacterium. The sequence continues at coordinate 59,895 of NZ_WFLK01000019.1, forward strand.
CAATAAGAGTACGACAGGTTTGCCACGCGAGAGCGGCTACCAGATTTCCCTTGAATTACCAATTTTCGATTGGGGTGGCGCCAAGGTCGCGCGGGCCGAGGCGCTCTACATGCAGTCCGTTCATCGCACCACCGACACTGCCGTGCGGGCGCGCTCGGAAGTTCGGGAGGCGTACTCCGCATACCGCACTAGCTATGACATCGCCCGTCATTATCGTGACGATGTTGTGCCGCTGCGGAAAAAAATATCCGACGAGGTTCTGCTTCGCTACAACGGGATGCTTGCCAGCGTATTCGAATTACTGGCAGATTCGCGCGAGCAACTGGTGAGCGTAAATGCCGCCATCGAAACCCAGCGCGACTTTTGGATTGCAGAAACCAAACTTCAATCCGCCATCAACAGCGGAAGTACGAACGATACAAGGGCCATGCCATGATTTCACGTAGAGATTTTTTCAGAGGTGCAGGTGCTGTAGCGGTAAGCGCCGCTGCCGTTAGCAAGGCCGGTGCCGCGTCATTGCCTGAGGCCATGTTGATGGACAATGCCAAGACGCACATCCCTCCGGTGCCACCCACTGGCCGGCCCTACAATCCGGTCGTGACCCTGAATGGCTGGTCATTGCCATGGCGGATGAATAACGGCGTAAAAGAATTCCATCTCGTTGCCGAACCCGTGGTGCGTGAACTTGCACCAGGGATGAAAGCCAACCTTTGGGGCTATAACGGGCAATCCCCAGGCCCGACAATTGAAGTGGTCGAAGGTGACCGGGTGCGTATTTTCGTGACCAACAAGCTACCTGAGCACACCAGTGTTCATTGGCATGGCCAGCGCTTGCCGAACGGTATGGATGGCGTAACGGGCCTCAATCAACCGGGTATCGCTCCGGGAAAGACTTTCGTCTACGAATTCGAGGCCAAACGGCCAGGTACATTTATGTATCATCCCCACGCCGACGAGATGGCCCAGATGGCGATGGGGATGATGGGCTTCTGGGTGACCCATCCAAAGGATCCATCGCTCCATGCTGTGGACCGTGATTTCGTTTTCCTGCTCAACGCGTATGACGTGGAGCCGGGAAGCTATACGCCGAAGATCAACACCATGCTGGACTTCAACCTGTGGACATTCAATAGCCGCGTCTTCCCCGGCATTGATTCATTGCCTGTGCGCCAAGGTGACAAGGTACGCATCCGTGTCGGTAACCTGACGATGACGAATCACCCTATTCATATACATGGCCATGAGTTTTTCGTCACTGGTACGGATGGCGGCTGGACACCACCGGCGTCGCGCTGGCCTGAAGTCACCACCGATGTCGCAGTTGGGCAAATGCGCGCCATCGAGTTCGTCGCTACTGATCTGGGTGACTGGGCACTTCACTGCCATAAATCCCACCATACCATGAATGCAATGGGCCATTCGGTACCGACAATGATTGGCGTCAACCATCGCGGGGTTGCTGAAAAAATTAACAAAATCGTCCCTGAATATATGGTGATGGGCGACAAGGGCGGCTCCATGGGAGGCATGGAAATGCCGCTACCAGATAATACTTTACCGATGATGACGGGTGAAGGACCGTTCGGTGGGGTTGAGATGGGGGGAATGTTTACCGTCTTGAAGGTGCGCAAGGACCAGAAGCGCGGCGACTACTCCGATCCTGGCTGGTACAAGCATCCGGCCGGAACCGTGGCATACGAGTGGACGGGTAACCTTCCTGAGCCAGAACGTGCAACTAACGCTGGGGGGCAGTCGATGCCGACGATGAACAAACCCAATATTGAAGTTACTGTTCGTAAACCGACCGGACATAGCGGTCACTAATTTTTTTTAACTGAAAGGAAACATCATGAAAAACCTGCACAAAGTTGTATTGGCAACCTTGATTGGCCTGTCATCCGTGGCAACGACCTCCGTGGCGCTCGCACAGCAGCAGAGCGCCTCCGCGACGCAAGACGCGATGAGCGAAGGGGAAATCAAGAAAGTGGATAAGGACGCCGGCAAGCTGACCATCAAACATGGCGAGCTGAAGAACTTGGGCATGCCTGGGATGACTATGATGTTCAAGGTCAAAGAGCCGTCGATGCTTGACAAGGTCAAACAAGGCGACAAAGTACGTTTCGTGGTGGAAAAAGTTGGCGGTGCATTGACGGTCACTTCCATCGAAGCAGTAAAGTAAATTTAACAAAGAGAGTTGAACATGAAGACACTGCGGAAAATGATTCTTGCCACATCCATTGTGGCGGCAACGCTGGCTACCCCATTTGCCTTGGCACATGCGAGCTTGAAGAGCTCCAATCCCGAGGCAGGTGCCTCCCTGGCAGTTGCACCAAAGGAGATTGCGCTGACCTTCAACGAGAAGGTGGAAGAAGCCTTTAGCTCAATCACTCTGAGCGATGACGAAGGCAAAGCCGTTGCTGCAGACAAGGCAAAGGTTGATGCAGCAAATCCGGCCATCTTACGCTTGGAAGTACCGACATTGAATGCTGGCGCCTATACCGTGAGCTGGGCAGTTGCAGGGCACGATGGACACCGTCGCAAAGGCGACTTTAAGTTCACGGTGAAATAAATGGATGCAGTCTCGCTGTTGCAAGTCAGTTCAGCTTTGCTGCTGAACCTCGGCTTTGCCTGGCTCGTTGGATCATGGTTTGCACGCTACTGGATGCGTTCTAGCGGTGTCGATCATGATCATTTCGAACCAGCGCTGCGCAAACTTGACTTGATGGCAGCGGCAATCAGCATGGTTGGTAGTGCATCGGCACTATTGAGCGCGACGGCGGTCATGGGAGGTGTAGGGCTACGCGAAGCGTGCCCGATGTTTTGGATGATGGTGTCGACAACTGACTACGGACATGCAGGCTGCGCCATTGTTGTGACGATGCTTGTTCTCTTTATTGTTCGATTTGTAGGCGGAGTCGGCCGCAGCAGCGATATTGCTGTCGTTCTGCTTTTGGCTATTTTTTCTGCAACACGGGCGTCCATGGGGCATGCGGGCGAGGAAGGCTTCTGGACCATTCCGCTAGCGGTTGAAGCGATCCATTATTTTGCCATCGGCCTATGGACTGGTGCAGTGATGGTTTCCGGCTGGTTTGTTCTACATAAGTCGCGGATAAGGAAATTTGATACGGGTACCACCGATCAATACCTAGAATTGATGTCCCAGGCAGCAATGCTTGCAGTAGTTGCCATTGTTGCTACTGGAATTTACAGCGCATGGCACCGAGTGGGGAGCTCAGAGCATCTTGTTCATACCACCTATGGCATCACCTTACTGGTCAAAGTTGCAATGGTCCTTCTTGCCGTCGCCTTGGGCGGCTACAACAAATTTCTTGGATTGCCTGCCGCCTCCCGCTCCTCCCGCGGCGTCACTCTGGTGAGAGTCGTTTTACAAGTAGAGACCTTGCTACTGCTCGGTGCACTGTTTGCGGCGGCAATTCTTACCACTCAACAACCACCTACCGCGATGTAATGTCGCGACGGTTTTCTACAAGGGAGTACGATATGAAAAAGATGACCTTAAATGCAATTGCAGTAATGTTACTGGCCAGTTTGAGCACTTTCAGCATTGCTGCGGTACCGGATAGCAACCCAGCAGCACATAGTGGCCACCAGCATGGCGCAAATGAGCAGAGCGCATCTCTTGTGGGCAAGGCGGGTGACCCGAAAAAAGCGACGCGTACCGTCACTGTCGATATGAACGACACCATGCGTTTTAACCCAGCGTCTATCGCCGTGAAACGGGGCGAGACTATTCGCTTTGTCGTCAACAATTCCGGCAAGATCAAGCATGAGATGGTCATTGGTTCTGAGAGCGAGTTGAAAGAACATGCCCAACAAATGGCAAAGTTTCCGGAGATGGAGCATGCGGAACCCAATCAGGTGACCCTGACGCCTGGGAAATCGGGAACCATTGTCTGGCAGTTCGACAAAGCCGGCAAAGTGGAATTTGCGTGCTTACAACCCGGCCACTTTGAGGCGGGCATGAAGGGGCAGGTAGTGGTTTCTGCCAAATAGATGACTTCATTCGGCGGGAATGTTCAATTCCCGCCGTTGCCGCAATAGCTGGTTCCACCACAGCCAACGAAACAGGCGAATCTGGCCAAGGAGTGATTCATGAGTAGAACTGACGCCGAGCATCATGCACACGAGCATCATCACGACAGCCACAGTAAAACTGAACCCGACGATGCGCGGCTGGCAGTAGACGAAAAACCATTCATTGACCCGGTATGCGGTATGCACGTTGGCGCAAATCCCGAAAAAGAAATCACCTACAAAAGTATGGTCTACCACTTCTGTAGCGGAAAGTGCATGACAAAGTTCAACGCAGCGCCAGATTCCTTTATCGATAAAGCGAATGCGGCACCCAACCCTGCGCATGCCCCCCAGGAGGGAGCAGTCTACACCTGCCCGATGCACCCCGAGATTCGCCAGCCAGCACCGGGAACTTGCCCTATTTGCGGCATGTCGCTCGAACCTGAAATGCCGACGCTAGATGAGGCGGAAAACCCGGAGCTAGTCGATTTTCGCCATCGTTTCTGGTGGACGCTGCCTCTTACCTTAGTGGTGTTCTTACTGGCGATGTTTGGGCATGTGTTCCTTTCTATGGGGCTGCCAGGCCAAAACTGGATTGAATTCGCATTAAGTACACCTGTCGTACTGTGGGCCGGCTGGCCATTTTTCAGACGCTGGGCGCAATCGCTGGCACGCATGAGCCCGAATATGTGGACTTTGATTGGCTTTGGCGTAATGGCTGCTTATGGCTATAGTGTCGTCGCCACAATCGCACCGGGCCTCTTCCCGCTTACCTTTGCTGCACATGGCCGCATAGGCGTATATTTTGAAGCAGCGGCAGTCATTGTTTCGCTCACGCTTCTTGGACAGATACTTGAGCTGCGCGCACGCTCCCAAACTTCCGCCGCAATCAAATCCTTACTTGGCCTCGCTCCAAAGACGGCTCGACGCATTCAGGACGATGGCTCCGAGGATGACATCCCGCTCACGCACGTCCACGTCGGCGACAAACTCCGTGTCCGACCCGGTGAGAAGGTACCAGTTGATGGCGTAGTGCTCGATGGCGAGAGCTCGCTCGATGAGTCAATGCTGACTGGCGAGCCCTTACCTGTGACAAAGCGTGCAGGAGACACGTTGATTGGCGCAACGATCAATACCAGCGGGAGCCTGATTATGCGTGCCGAAAAAATCGGCAGCGACACGATGTTGTCTCAAATCGTACAAATGGTCGCGCAGGCGCAGCGCTCCCGCGCGCCTATGCAACGACTCGCCGATAGTGTTGCAGGCTATTTCGTGGTCGTTGTCGTGGCAATAGCGCTACTGACGTTCGTGTTATGGGGAATGTATGGCCCTGAACCGAGCTGGGTCTTTGGTTTTGTTAACGCCGTTGCAGTACTGATCATTGCTTGCCCATGTGCATTGGGGTTAGCCACGCCGATGTCCATTATGGCCGCCACAGGCCGCGCGGCCACCCAAGGTGTGCTCTTTCGGGATGCCGCAGCGATAGAAGACCTCAAGAAGGTCGACACACTGATTGTCGACAAGACGGGGACCCTCACTGAAGGTAAGCCTTCCTTTAACAGCGTGGTCGCAGCGCCCGGTTTCAAGGACGAAGACGTCCTGCAAATGGCGGCGAGCATAGACCAGGGCAGCGAACATCCGTTAGCGCACGCGATCGTCTACGAAGCGAACAGGCGAGCACTGGTGCTAACCAAACCTGACAGTTTTGAGTCTGCCAGCGGTATTGGCGTGCGCGGCACGCTTGGCGGGGTGCACATCGCACTGGGCAACACCGCGCTGATGGATGCTGACAAAGTCGATTGGAGGCCGCTTGCTGAGGTCGCTGAACGCCTGCGGACAGAAGGTGCTAGCGTCATGTATCTATCCTCTGACGGCGTTTTGGCTGGACTGATTGCGGTGTCGGATCCCATCAAGGCAACGACGCATGAGGCCATAGAAGGCTTGCGCGCTGAAGGGCTGACCGTAATCATGGCCACTGGCGATGGCGTCACCACTGCGAAGTCCGTAGCCGAAAGGCTGGGCATCACGGAGTTCTACGGCGAGGTGAAACCACAGGACAAGTTGGCCTTGGTAGAAAAACTGCAAAAGCAAGGCAAGGTGGTCGCAATGGCCGGCGATGGAATCAATGATGCCCCCGCACTGGCGAAGGCCAATGTTGGTATTGCCATGGGTACAGGAACAGACGTGGCTATCAATAGCGCTCACGTCGCTTTAGTAAAAGGAGATCTGCGTGGGATTGCCCTTGCCCGTCGAATCTCGGTCGATACTGTTCGAAATATGTGGCAGAACCTGGGCTTCGCGTTTGTCTACAATGCCTTGGGCATTCCCCTGGCTGCCGGTGTGCTGTATCCATTTACTGGCCAACTGCTATCGCCGATGATCGCCGCGTTAGCGATGAGCCTGAGTTCCGTGTCTGTCATTACCAATGCACTCCGGTTGCGCGGTACCGGTCGGCCTTAACCGCTGACTGTGGCACCGAGCGACATTCTTGTGGAAGCAAACATGAATATACCTGCGATAGTGAAAGCTGCATCGAATAATGGCTGCTTGCTTAGCAACGAAGAATTGAATTTTCTTCCGGCTGCACGCCTCAATAGAGACTGTTTCTGCACCAGTTTGGATAGCTCCGCATTGAAAATAGCGCTTTCTAGCGAACCGGGCATGGACGGATTGCACGAGTTGATCGAGGAGCGGTGTCCCTATCTATTTTCTGCGCGGCCTATTTTTGTCTCGTATCGCCAAAGCAAACGTATTGCGGACGTTATTGCAGCGATTGAATCCGTAATATCGCTGCCATCGTATCGTGCGCGCGTTCTGACTGATGCTCCTGACATTGCCAAGCATAATCCTGATGATGCAAAAGGAGTATTTTTTGGCTATGACTTCCACATCCACGACGATACCTTGGCGCTCATCGAAATCAACACAAATGCCGGTGGAGCGATGCTCAACGCCGCGATGGCAAAAGCCCATAGATCGTGCTGTCTCAGCGATAGTGAATTGACACGAGCCATTGATAGCGGTGCGACCCTTGAAGATACCATCTTCAACATGTTTGAGTCGGAATGGGCGCTCTCTCAACGTTCACAGCCACTTCGGACAGTCGCGATAGTTGACGATCATCCAGAGCAGCAGTATCTCTATCCCGAGTTTGTTCTTTTTCGACGCTTGTTCGAACGCCACGGCATAGAGGCCGTTATTGCCTCACCATCGGACCTTACCTATCGTGATGGCGTTTTACGTCATGGGGATCTTGCTATCGACTTGGTCTATAACCGGCTGACCGATTTCATGCTTGAGTCGCCCCAGTGTCTCCCATTGCGTTCGGCGTATCTAGAAAGCGCAATCGTGCTAACGCCGCACCCCCAAGCGCATACCCTCTATGCAAATAAGGCAAATCTGGTTCTGCTATCGGATAAGAAAGAGCTCGTAGCGCTTGGCGTAGCCCCCGCCGTGCAAGATATTCTGCTCAAGAGCATACCGCGAACGCAGATTGTGACGGCCTCCGATGCGGACCGCTTGTGGACGGAGCGCCGAAAGTTGTTTTTTAAACCTGTTGCAGGTTACGGGGGGCGAGCCACGTACCGTGGTGAAAAGATCACCAAACGGGTATGGCAGGACATTCTGGCTGGTGACTACGTCGCTCAGGCCCTCGTCATACCCGGTGAGCGCTCGATCGGTTCCACCGATAATCCTAGCTCGCTGAAATTCGACCTTCGAGTCTATGTTTATGACGGAAAGGTGCAGTGGACCGCGGCCAGGATGTATCAGGGGCCCCCTCTGTCAAAATAGTTGTCGCCTCCATCAATTGGAGTTCTAATCTGCCCTGGGGCGATGGATTTGACGATGACGAAATACACCAACGAGAAGAAAGAGCACGCGCTCAGCCAAATGAGCGCACCGCATAACAAGCCTGTGGCCGTAGTGGCGCAGCTCACCGGCGTGCCGGAAGCCACGCTGTACCTGTGGCGCAAGCAGGCACGCGAGCAAGGCCGCGCGGTGCCTGGCGATGGACAAAATCCCGAGCAATGGAGTTCCGCCGATAAGTTCGCGGTGGTGCTGGAGGCGGCCCCGCTGAACGCGGCTGAATTGGCGGCGTACTGCCGTCGCAAGGGATTGCTGGTTGAACAGCTGGAACGCTGGCGCACTGAAGTCCACACGGCTTTGTCGGCTGGACAGAGCCGAGCAGGCGCCACCGAACGCGCGACGGACAAAAAACGCATCCGCGAGCTGGAAAGGGATTTGCGCCGCAAGGAGAAGGCGTTGGCCGAGACGGCGGCACTGCTGGTGCTGTCCCGAAAGTACGAAGCGCTGTGGACAGACGGCGAGGACGCATGATTGCGTTGCCGCAGCGCCAGGAGTTGGTCGCCGATATTGAGCAAGCCTGCCAGGATGGCGCCCATTTGGGTTTGGCCTGTGCCGAAATAGGTTTGAGTGCGCGTACCGTTGGGCGCTGGCGCCGCACGGGCGAGGTCCAAGCCGATGCGAGACCGACGGCGGCCCGGCCGACGCCGGCACACAAGCTGAGCGAGCAAGAACGCCAGCGCGTGCTCGACGTCTGCCACGAGGCGCGCTTCGCCGACTTGCCACCGGCACAAATCGTGCCGCGTCTGGCCGACGAGGGAACCTATCTGGCGTCCGAATCGTCGTTCTACCGCATACTGCGTGCTGCGCAAGAACAGCAGCATCGCGGCCGCGCCAAGGCGCCGCAGAGCACCGAACCGCAGCGACATGTGGCCCACGGCCCCAACGAGGTTTGGAGCTGGGACGTAACCTATTTGCCCAGCCAGGTGCGCGGCATGTTCTTCTATCTGTACGCCGTCATCGACCTGTTCAGCCGCAAGCTGGTCGCCTGGGAGGTGCATGCGCGCGAGGGCGGCGACGAGGCAGCGGCGTTGATGGAACGGGCCTGCTGGCGCGAACGCCGCCGCCACAACAAGCCGCTGGTGCTGCACGCCGACAATGGCGCTGCGCAAAAGGCGCACACGCTCAAATCCAAGCTGGAGACGCTGGGCATCACGCCGTCGCACAGCCGCCCCGGCGTCTCGGACGACAACGCCCATATCGAAGCCTGGTTCCGCACCTGCAAGTACGCGCCAAGCTACCCGCCGAATGGATTCGAGAACATCGAGCTGGCGCGGCAATGGGTGCTCAAATTCGTCACCTGGTACAACGGCGAGCATTTGCATAGCGGCCTATCCTTTGTGACACCAGAACAGCGCCACAGCGGCGTTGCCGACGCCGTTCTGCGGCAGCGGCGGGAAGTCTACGCGCAGGCGCGGGAGCGCCATCCGTTGCGCTGGAAACGGCCGCCACGCGCGTGGCAGGTGGCTGACGAGGTTTGGCTCAATCCGCCGTCCAAACTTGACCAGCGTCGCGCCGCGTGACGCGCTGAGGAAAGGACAAACCGACGCATTCTAAAACAGCTTTATGCGACAACTGCCTTGACACGTACCGCCTGTGTAACCATTCCAAATTGTCGAAGAGGATCTGGTTACCCACTTTTTCTGTCACAATCTTCCAGTCCGTTATAGCGCTTTCGGCCCATATTGCCCGCTCCAGATCAAGCTTATCAATAGTCCATAGCCCACTATTGGGATCAACAAGGTCTTTCTCATACTTGCAGGTTCTGATCGCCAATCGTTTTTTTTGTCCGGGTTCCTGAAGTGTGACCACGAAGTCGGACGTCAACACAAATGGAAGTTGCGTGCCTACAAAAACTGGATACTGGATGCCCATTTCCGCAGCGATGTCCCGGGCCTTCGATGTCGCAAACAATGGGTACTGTTCGCGGATGTCTACGACCAGGTCAGAAAATTCAAGCAGAAGGAAATAGCGAAATTCCAGGTCGGAAAAAAAATGGTGCATGCGCCCAGATTTTATGCCTGGGGCTTTGCGAGACCGGCCTAGTGATGGAATATCTTGCACGCGCAGCCACGGTTTGTAGGATGAGCCTTCCCCTTGTCCGTACCCCTGTTTCACAAAGCGCTCAATATCCGCTTCGGTCTTGAATCGTCTCTTTCCCATAGCGAAATCCTGTAGATCTTTGCGAAAAATGGCATATGGTAATGGTCAGGGATTCAAAGTGCTAGATTCAAACCGAACGGTGTAGCGTTTTGGCGGTGTGATAGTTAGGTTAGCAGCTTTTAAGCTACATTCCAGTTTACTGCCTGTTGTGATGCATCCTGCACGTACTCACCGGTGAACCAAATCGGGCTGGCCCTCCGGTCTCAGCGCCACATAGGTTAAATCGATATGGCCGAAAAGGGGGCAGACGCATATTTCATCCGGCAGACGCTACAACACGCGCTGCACAGGCTGATGGAAATGGACGTCGAAGCGCTGTATCAGGCCGCCTACGGCGAGCGCAGCGAGGAGCGCACCAACAGCCGCAACGGCTACCGCGACCGGGCCTATGAAATACGGGCCGGCAAGGCCTGGAGCCGCAGCGCACGGCCGAGAAAGCGCTGATGGCGGTAATCCCGGAAGCTTATATCCAGGGCATTTCAACGCGTTCGGTCAATGAACTAGTGAAATCCGTAGGCATGAATGGTGTGTCCAAGAGCCAAGTTTCGCGGCTGTGCGAGGAAATCGATGAGCGCGTGCAAGCCTTCCTGGGCCGGCCCATCGAGCGTGACTGGCCCTACCTGTGGATCGTCGCCACTTGCGTTAAATCGCGCCAAGCCGGACGGGTGGTATAGGTAGCCGTAATAATCGCTGTGGCCGTCAATACCGACGGCATGCGCGAAATTCTTGGCGTGGCCACGGGTATTTCCGAAGGAGAACCGCTCTAGACGGACTTCTTGCGCGGCCTGACCCGGCGCGGTCTCGCTGAAGCCGCGATACATGCAGCTTAAAGGATTGCAACCCTTGAGCGAAAATCAGTCTGCACGGCTCTCTGCCGTGATCAACTGACCAGGGACCCATCCCCTTGAGAATCACATCTCATACACCACGTCTAGGGACACCATTACACAAATCGGAAATTATGCCCTGATGGGTCTAGGGCACTGGCAGGGCTGAAGTACGCCTGCAGTGCCTGGGCAGACCTTATTCTTTGATTGACATGAGGAAGGAAACACACCGCTTGAAGGCCGCTGCCAGGGCCAAAAGCCACGCCAGGCGGCCTTTGTCAGACTTTATTATTTATTGTCAGACTTTATTGTTTGTCCACACAAATGATGTCTGTGTCCTCGGAAAAATAGCGTAAATTATTTTAGACGGCCTCTTATAAATCTATATTACTTAATATGGGCTAAGTATTATAATGTAATAAAGAGGTATGTTTATTACGCAAAAATACCGGTTTAAATACCGCTGTTTTGCCGGTTGTGCTATGCTGTTTTCACCCACGCCGCCGTGATGTCCGCGCTGGCAGACCCGATCGATTGCGCTCACCATGCACCCACCACCAGACCCGCTGTTCCCACCGCCGCCGGCATCGGCATCGCTGGCGCGCAACGCCGGCCGGCCGCGTTTTGCGCTCACCGACGATGAGGCGCGCAGCCTGGTGATGCAGTTGGGCGACCTGCGCACCCGTCATGCCGGCAACCCCCGCCAGCATCGTCCATTCGTGCACGATTTCCTACGCGCGGTGCACCACGCGACCGGGCGCGTTTACAGCGCCGGCACCTATCGCAAGCTGCTGCAGGCGTACGCCCCCGAGCGCACGCCGTCGACGACCACGCTCGAGACCGAAAAAAACTTGCTTGAGCATGACCTGAAAAGCCGCGCGGTGGCCGTCGGCATCGCTGCGGCAACGCCACTGCCGGCAGCTGAGGCAGCGCCATCGGTGCCAGCACCGGCGCCGGCGCGGGAAACGGGACTCGAACTCCAGCAGATCATTGGCTTGCTGCACCACTTGGCAGCGCGACTGGATCAACAGGATCGTGTGTTTGCCGGCCAGGATCGTTCGGTCGGCTTGCAAGCCCACAACGACTATCTGCGCGAGCGTCTCGCTGTCACTGAAGAGGATTTAATTAAAACCCGGGCGCAGGCCGCCCGGATGGCGCTCGAGGTACAAGCTGCCGCCACCCAGGCAGAGGAGCGCGCGCGCGAGCTGGCCGTGCTGTACCAGAACGTCAAGGACCAGGCGGCGGCGCTGGGCGCGATGGCGGAAGAACTGCATGGCAGCCGGCAGTTTGCCATGCAGGCCATCGATGGCGTTCGCGGAGAAACGCGCGCGGCTAAAGAGCGCTGCGCGCAGCTGGAGCAACAACTCAAAGACAAGGAGCAGCAAGTGGACATGTACCGGCAAATGGCGTTCAGCAAAGGAGGTCCAGCGCGATGACCGGACTGACCCCCTATTCCCACGGCGCCGGCCAAATGACGGTTGCCGCCCCACAGCCGGTGCACAGCCTGGGGCCGGTCGCAGACGACTGGGAAGCGATCAATGTGTGGCTGGCCGCGGTGGCCGATAACAGCAGAAGCGGTTCCGGTGAAACGCTGAAAACCTACCGCTACCATCTGGCCAAGCTGCGCTGGTATTGCGATCGCGAACTGGGACGCCCGCCGTCAACCTGGACCCTGCAAGATGTCAAAGCCTTCCGCGACTACTTGACACAGCTGCCTGCTTCGTCCTTGCGTACTATAAATATCGTACCTGGTACCCCGGACTATTCACCGTTCCAGAAGCAGCCTGGCGTCAGCACGCAGTCTGACATCATGCGTTTTACCAAGGCCATGTTCAGCGCCCTGCATCGCACCGGCTATCTGCGACTCGATCCGATGGCGCTCGTCAAAGCGCCGAAGCAGCGCCGCTTGGACAAAAAGCGCGCGGTGGGGGATGATTTGTTTGACCTGGTGCTGCAGGTGATGGCGGAGGCGCCGCGGCCGACCCAGAAAGACCATCAGATTTACGTGCGCGATTGCTTCATCTTCATCTGCCTGCGCGAGTCAGGATTGAGGGCCTCGGAACTCATCGGGGCGAAAATGGATGCCGTCGGGTTGCTGTACAACCCCAACAGCGGCAACACCTACTGGGCCATGACGGTCGAGGCAGAGACGGCCAAGGGCGGCAAACAGCGCACGGTCCCGGTGAGCGTGGCGTTCCTGGAGGCTTTTATTGCCTACAGGCGCGCATTCGGGCTTGACCCGATGCCCGGGCCGGGCATCCAGCAGTATGGACTTGTGCTATCCGTGCGCACCAAGAAAAGGGAGATCGGGAGCAGGATCAAGAGCGCGTCGGACCGACGGCTGTTTGGTGAATGGCGCGACGTCGGTAGCCGCCAAGGACTTCACGGCATCATCAAAGGCCGGATACGGGATGCGGTCCTTCTGTTGCAACAAGCCGGCGATGGCGCAAGCGCAGCGCATCTGGATCGGGTATCGGCACACTGGCTGCGACATACCTTCGCGATGACGTCACTCTTGTCGGGGCAGGATCTGCGAAGCGTGGCCACGTCGCTGGGCCATGCCAGCGTCGACACGACGATGGGATACACGGAGCAGGACGCGATCGATCTGATCGAAAGTTGGGAGCGAGAAACGCCAGGCCGCGTGGCCCGCGCGGGCCCGGCCGATAGCATCAAGTGAACAGGAGATAAATTTTTTGGTAGGCTTCCCCCAGATGCTTCAGCCGTCCAACTAAATGTAACGAGGAAAATCCCTGCGTTTTGTTGACTGTTAACCGGATAACGGATAATATGGAAATATGCCAATTCAATCCTTCGCTTGTCCCGACACGCAAGCCCTGTTCACCACAGGCAGGAGTCGCCGATTCGTCAACATTAAGAACGTAGCCGAGCGCAAGCTGGCCCAGCTCGACGCGGCTCCCTCGGTGAATTTCATGAAGGCGCCACCGGGTAACGACCTGAAAGAGTACGACGGCGCTTGGCATGTGCGGATTAACGACCAGTGGCGTCTGACCTTCAAGTGGGGTGATAGCGGCCCTTATGAAGTGCTGATCGAAGACCCACACTGAGCGGGGCCTAGCCCCGCATAGAAAAACCTGAACAGCCACGGAGGGCATTATGTTCAAAAATGGTATGCGTCCTATCCACCCCGGCGAAATTTTGGTGGAGGACTACATTAAGCCCATGGGCGTCAGCGTGCGCGCTGTGTCTCTGGCCCTGCACGTTCCGTACTCTCGCCTCAGCGAGATCACCAAAGGTGAGCGCGGCGTTTCCGCTGATACGGCACTTCGTTTGGAGCGCTATTTTGGCAGTGAGGCTCAAGGATGGTTGAATCTCCAAAGTGCGTATGACCTGCGTATGGCCGAGATATCCGCTGGCAAAGCCATTGCCAAAGCGATCAAGCCGCTCGCATTGGTATAGTGTTGGCGCCGACGCCGCATTGACCCATGTGCCGACGCACGACTGACCCAACGCCTATCGATGCAGGCCCAGTACGGACAACGGTTCGCGAGGAATCAGGCTGGGTCAGTGATTTCTCGGCACGTGGGTCAATTTACGTCGGCGCCAACAAGAGGGGCCAGTCGGCGTCTAGAACGAGATTTTCCGCCGTCCCTGCCTCGGGTGCCTGCGCCAGCTTCATGCCCGTGGAGGCCGGCTTGCCGCCGCGCTTAGTCCCAGCCCCAGTCTTCGGGACCGCTTCGATATCTACCAGCGGTTCGTCATGATTAGGTGAGTAATCACGACTAGATTGCGAAAAAGGGCGCCCAGGGGTTTTGGTACCTA
>NZ_WFLK01000001.1 GCF_009208565.1 Janthinobacterium aquaticum
AGGCGCCGAAATTGATCATCGGTGCCATGATGCGCAAACTGGTACACGTGGCATTCGGCGTGCTCAGGTCAGGAAAAATATTTGATCCAACCTTGCACGCCGCTTGACGGGGATAACAGTATCTACGATTTTCTTCCGGGTCAGGCAGCTGGCGCCGCCGTCACCGCCGTCCAGATGCACTGTCCCTTGGCCGCCTTGTCCAGGCCAGCCAGCGAGGCCTGGTGCGCTTCTTCTTCGTCGGCGCTGGCTGGCTGGAAAATCACGGCAGCGAGCGGCACGATTTCCAGCACGGCGCCGTCGGCTGGCGCGGCTTCCTCGACATCCATGCTCAGGCTGTTCTGGCCGCGCGTCATGGCCAGGTAGACATCGGCCAGCAGTTCCGAGTCGAGCAGCGCGCCATGCAGCTTGCGATGGGCGTTGGAGACGCCATAGCGGTCGCACAAGGCGTCGAGCGAGTTGCGTTTGCCAGGGTGCATTTCTTTGGCCTGCACCAGCGTATCGATCACGCCGCGCACCTGCTCGTGCACGGGCGGCATGTTCAGGCGTTTGAATTCGGCGTTGAGAAAGCCGATATCGAACGGGGCGTTATGGATAATCAGCTCGGCATCGGCGATATAGTCGCGCAACTGCTGGGCAATTTCCGCAAACTTGGGCTTGTCGCTCAAAAATTCGGTGGTCAGGCCATGGACGGCCAGCGCACCCTCTTCCGAATCGCGCTCGGGATTGATGTAGTGGTGAAAATTGTTCCCGGTGAGCATGCGGTTATTGAGCTCGACGGCGCCGATCTCCAGGATGCGGTCGCCCGTGCGGGGATTAAGGCCGGTGGTTTCGGTATCGAGAACAATTTGACGCATGGCTGGATTCACCCAAGAACAAAAAACAAGGGACGCAGTATAGCAAACCTGCGCCCCGGAGCCGACTGCACGATCATAATCAGGCGCGCACGGTTTCCACGCCGAGGTTGGCCAGTTGGTCGGCCCGCTCATTGCCCGGGTGGCCATTATGGCCGCGCACCCAGCGCCATTCGACCTTGTGCAGCGCCTGCGCTTCGTCGAGCGCCTGCCACAGGTCGACATTCTTGACCGGCGCCTTGGCCGCGGTTTTCCAGCCGCGCGCCTTCCAGCCGTGGATCCACTCGCTGATGCCCTTTTGCACGTATTGGCTATCGGTGTACAGCACTACCTCGCAGGGCCGCTTGAGCAGCGTCAGCGCTTCGATCACGGCCTTCAGTTCCATGCGGTTGTTGGTGGTATTCAATTCACCGCCGTAGATTTCCTTTTTCGCGCCGCCCGCCACCAGCAGCGCGCCCCAGCCGCCCGTGCCGGGATTGCCTTTGCAGGCACCGTCCGCATAAATTTCCACCTGATCTGTTGCATTAGCCATCTTGCTGTTCCCGCCTCTTGTTCGTGACCGGCACGCCGGCTGGCGCCGTTGCCGGATTTTTGGTCCACGCCGGACCGATCAGGCGCATCCCTTTGACGCGCTTGATGGCCTGCACTATATACACTGCACCAAAAAATGGCCACCAGCGCGCGCCGGCGCGGTCCATATAAGCATGCCGGCGCAGCCACTTTTCAGTCCGGCAAGCTGGCGCATAACAGCCGAAATGGCTTTCGCTGACGCCCATATTGAGCAGTTTCAGCCAATCCTTCACGCGCGGCAGGGAAATGACCTCGGTGGCCCTGGGCAGATAGCGCCGCCCCGTCAGGCGGCCCATGGCCTGGCGTGCGCCCCACAGGCTGGCCGGATTGAAGCCACAGATAATCAGGCGCCCCTCAGGAATCAGCACACGCTCGACTTCACGCAATATCTGATGCGGCTCGGCGGAAAACTCCAGCACATGCGGCAGCACTACCAGGTCCAGACTGTGCGTATCGAACGGCAACTCGTCAAAGGCCGACACCAGCTTGAGGCGGCTGTCGGCCGGCTGACGTGACGGCAGGCGCGCATCGACCTGCCATTTGTTGGGCATGCGGCTGGCGGCCAGCGCATCGAACTGCGGCAGCCCCAGTTGCACCGCGTTAAAGCCGAAGATATCGACCGTCAGGCGGTCCAGGCATTGCTGCTCCCAGGCGCGCGCATATACTCCGGCAGGTGTCTGCAGCCAGCTATCAAGCGCTATAATGGATTTTTCGGATGCCGTGCTGTCCATTCAGTTTTCTCTTTTACACATGAACCATTCCCCCAAACACGCTTTATCGGTACTTGCCGTGCCTGCATTTAACGACAACTACCTGTGGCTGATCCATGACGGCAGCCATGCCGCCGTGGTCGATCCCGGCGACGCTGCGCCGGTGCTGGCAGCTTTGCAAGCCCATCAGTTAACCTTGAGCGCCATTTTACTGACGCATCACCATGCCGACCACACCGGTGGCGTCGCCACATTGTTGCAGCATTATGCCGTGCCGGTCTACGGCCCACGCAATGAGGCTATCACAGAGATCACGCAGCCGCTGGCAGAAAATGACGTGGCCAGCGTGCCCGAGCTCAATCTGCAGCTGCGCGTGATCGAGGTGCCGGGTCACACCAGGGGGCATATTGCTTATGTGCGCGAGCACGATGGACGCAATGGCGCGCCGTGGCTGTTTTCCGGCGACACGCTGTTTGCCGGCGGCTGCGGCCGTCTGTTTGAAGGCACGCCGGGCCAGATGGCCGATTCGCTGGGCAAGCTGGCCGCCCTGCCAGACGATACCGAGGTATTTTGCGCGCATGAATATACGCTGGCCAATCTGCGCTTTGCCTGCGCCGTGGAACCCGGCAACGAAGCGCTGCAGCAGCGCGTCAATATCGACACGGAAAAACGCCAGCAGGGCTTGCCAACGGTGCCAACCACCATTGCGCTGGAAAAAGCCACCAACCCTTTCCTGCGTTATCGCGAACCAGCAATCCTGAACAGCCTGAAAGTGGTCGGCAAGCTGACCACCGATGCCTCGCCGGTGGAGGCGTTTGCCGCCTTACGCATGTGGAAAAACAACTTCTGACGGACATGAAAAATCCCGGCGATGCCTGTTGGGCATGGCCGGGATCGTGGGTCAGCGCTTTAGATTTCTTCGTACAGCGGCAGCGTCAGAAATTCGGCAAACGCATCCGAAGTCGACATATCTTCAAAAATCTGGCCGGCGCGAACATAAGTCGGACCATCGCCGCCCGGCGCATCACGCTGCACCTTGGCAAGCTCTTCGACGATCATCGCCCGCACCATCTCGGCCGTGACCTTGCGGCCGTCTTCCAGTACGCCCTTGTTTGAGCGGATCCACTGCCATACCTGCGAGCGGCTGATCTCGGCCGTGGCCGCGTCTTCCATCAGGTTGTGGATGGGCACGCAACCGTTGCCGGCCAGCCAGCTGCCCAGATAATGGATGCCGACGTTGATGTTGTAGCGCAGGCCCGCTTCCGTGATCGGTGTTTCCGGCTGGAAGTTCAGCAGGTCGGCCGCCTTGACCTCAATGTCGGGACGCTGCTTGCCGATCTGGTTCGGCTTGTCGCCCAGCACTTTGGTAAATTCGGCCATCGCCAGCTCGACCAGCCCAGGATGGGCGACCCAGCCGCCGTCATAGCCGTCCGTGGCGTCGCGTGCCTTGTCGTTGCGCACCCCGCCCATCGCCACTTCGTTCTTTTCAGGATCGTTCTTGATCGGGATCAACGCTGCCATGCCGCCGATGGCCGGCGCATTGCGCTTGTGGCAGGTTTTCAGCAGCAGCAAGGCGTAGGCGCGCATGAATGGCGCCGTCATGGTGACCTTGGCGCGGTCGGCCAGGCAGAAGTCCTTGTCGAGCTTGAATTTCTTGATGCACGAGAAGATATAGTCCCAGCGGCCAGCGTTCAGGCCGGCGCTATGCTCCTTCAGTTCGTACAGGATTTCATCCATTTCAAACGCCGCCAGGATGGTTTCAATCAGCACGGTGGCCTTGATGGTGCCTTGCGGCAGGCCCAGTTCCTGCTGCGTCATCACGAAGATATCGTTCCACAGGCGTGCTTCCAGGTGCGATTCCATCTTCGGCAGATAGAAGTACGGCCCAGCGCCGCGCGCCAGTTGCTCCTTGGCGTTGTGAAACATGAACAGCGCAAAATCAAAGATGCCGCCCGAGACGCGCTTGCCGTCGACCAGCACATGCTTTTCATCGAGATGCCAGCCGCGCGGACGCACCACCAACGTGGCGATTTTGTCGTTGAGCTTGTAGGACTTGCCGTTCTGCTCGAGCGAGATGGTGCGGCGCACGGCGTCGAACATATTGATCTGGCCAGTGATCTGGTTGTCCCAGTTGGGCGTATTGGAGTCCTCGAAGTCCGTCATATAGCTGTCGGCGCCGGAATTGAAGGCGTTGATCACCATCTTGCGCTCGACCGGACCGGTGATTTCCACGCGGCGGCATTCGAGCGCTTTCGGTATCGGTGCGATGGTCCAGTCGCCGTCACGGATATGCGCCGTTTCCGGCAGAAAATCAGGCCGCTCGCCGGCGTCGAGCCGCGCTGCGCGCTCGATGCGCACGCCCAGCAACTGCTGGCGACGCGGCTCGAACGCGCGCGACAGCTTCGCCACCAGCGCCAGCGCCTCCGGGGTCAGTATCTGTTCATAGCCGGGCTTGATTTCGCCCGTGATCTGCATGCCTTCAGGTAAATTGATCGTGCTGTGCGTCATGGAACTCTCCGTTATTATCAAAAGTAATCTGGTGGTCAAACAAGCGCTGGACTGATCAGCCGTAACAGTGATAGCGTGCAAGTAGCGCACAACTGAGTCACTGCCGAATGATGCGTTGGTTTATAGTATATGCACTATTAGGCACGGAAACGAGATTAAAAATCACTACATCCATGCGTTTTTATCACAAGTGAGTGCCGTTCATGGGTCAATTTCGTCAGATTTCCACGTTTGTTGAAGTTGTTGCGCATGGCAGCCTGTCGGCCGCCGCCCGCGCCGAAGGCATCGCGCCGGCCATGATAGGACGCCGCCTCGACGCACTCGAGCAGCGTCTCGGGGTAAAACTGTTGCAACGCACCACGCGCAAGCTGGCACTGACCAATGAGGGCGTCGCGTTTCTGGAAGATTGCCAGCGCATACTCGGTGAACTCGAAGAAGCCGAAGCGGCGGTGGCCGAGCGCAGCGTGAAGGCCACCGGCCACCTGCTGATCTCGGCGCCAGCCGGCTTCGGCCGCCAGCATGTGGCACCGCTGATCCCCTCTTTTGCAGCCGAGCATCGCGACGTCAGCGTGTCGCTGCACCTGAATGATCGCCTGGTCGACCTGATCGGCGAAGGCGTGGATGTGGCGATCCGCATTGCCAGCCTGTCCGATTCGACCCTGGTCAGCACCAAGCTGGCCGACAACCATCGCGTGGTGGTGGCCTCGCCCGCCTACCTGAAACGCGCCGGCACGCCGCGCCTGCCAGGCGACTTGGCACGGCATAACTGCCTGGTCATCAGCAGCGAAGGCAGCCAACGTGGCTGGACCTTCAGCGAAAACGGCAAAAACGTCACCTACAAGGTGTCAGGCAATATGGATTGCAACGATGGCGAGGTGCTGCACGACTGGGCGCTGGCCGGCAAGGGGCTGGCTTGGCGTTCCATGTGGGAGGTGGGCGCTGAAATCGAGTCCGGCAAACTGGTCACGGTGCTCGATCAGTTTGCCGCGCCTGGCAACGATATTTATGCGGTATTTGCACAGCGCCGGCATTTGCCGCTGCGGATACGGGCTTTTGTGGATTTTCTAAGACAGTGCTATGCACAGGAGGGGTACTGGGGCAGTTCAGAGACGCGCGCCTGAGAAAATGCCGATGGCCGTGGTGTTGTCGGCTTACGCCCTGCGGGCTAACCCGACCTACGCCTTGCCCTCGACATTTTTCAGCCCCGCTTGGCCCGGTGGGCCTGTGCCGACGACTGGAGTGTTGCTTATGGTGCTGGGACGCGAGCTTAGTGCATCAGGGGCAGACGAAACCGCCGAATCCTGAAGGCTGTGGCCAAAAAAAATCCCCGGAAACCGAGGATTTTCTTATTTCGTTTGATCCAGCGTATTAGATTGGCTGAATGTTCGAAGCTTGCTTGCCTTTAGGGCCAGCGGTCACTTCAAAAGAAACACGTTGGTTCTCTTGCAGCGATTTGAAGCCGGCCGACTGGATAGCCGAGAAGTGAGCGAACAGATCTTCGCCGCCTTCGTCAGGGGTAATAAAGCCGAAACCCTTCGAATCATTGAACCATTTTACGATGCCAGTTGCCATTACAATTTCCTATTTCAGTTAAGTTGGGCTTGCGCCCGTTATATCGTTTGAAGCAAGAAAGAAATGACAGACAAACTGCACTACTAGCTCGAATCCAACGATGCCTAATTATACCAACAAAACAGAAAAAAACCATTCTTTCGCAAAATAAACCTGCGAAGCGTGTTTGAGGGTTAAAAAATGCCAAAAATACGCGGTTTCTCACTGTTTTGCGGCGCCTTATAACAGGCTATGGACATACTATAGCTCAAACGACAGCGCGCACGCTTTGCGTTTCATCAAACGTAGCACGCTTTTGCGGTTCAATCGCGCCGTCTCAGGCGTTGAAATGGGTGGCGGCCGCATCGCGTTCGGCCCAGCGCAGCAGTGTGCTGACCTGCGTGTCGAGTGCGGGCCATTGCGCCATGACATTGCCCGGTTCGTTCAACAGCGCGCGCACCAGTTGTTCGATGCGCCGGCACTCCTGCCCCAGCGCGGCAAAGCCGAAGGTAGCAGCCGAGCCTGCCACTGCATGCAGGCCGCGGTGCAAGGCGGTCAGTTGCTCCTGGCGCGGGCCTTCACTGTTGCAGCGAGTCTGCGCGTCGGCAATTGCCTGCATCAGTGACGGTACGCCAGCCGCGTATTTTTCATTCAGCGCGCGCAGGCGGGCGCGGAAGTCGGGATCCATTAACGTTGCCATCGAGTCAGTCGCCGTAAAGTTGGTTTATTTGGTGCCAAAGATGCGGTCGCCGGCATCACCGAGGCCCGGCACGATATAAGCGTGGTCGTTCAGGTGCGAATCGAGCGCTGCCGTAAACATTTTGACGTTCGGATGCGCATCCTGGAACACCGTCACGCCTTCGGGAGCAGCGACCAGCGCCAGGAAAATGATCTGCTCGTCGCTGACGCCGCGCTTTTTCAGCACGTCGACCGCATACACTGCCGAGTTGCCGGTTGCCACCATCGGATCGCACAGAATAAAGATGCGGTCGGTGGTGTCGGGCAGGCGCACCAGATATTCAACTGGCCGGTGGGTGGCCGGATCGCGGTACACGCCGATATGGCCGACGCGCGCCGACGGCACCAGATTAAGCAGGCCGTCGCTCATGCCGATGCCGGCGCGCAGGATCGGCACGATCGCCAGCTTCTTGCCGGCGATGACGGGCGCGTCGATGGTCATCAACGGCGTCTTGATTTCACGGGTGGTCAACGGCAGGTCACGCGTAATCTCGTAGCCCATCAGCAAGGTGATCTCCTTGAGCAGTTCGCGGAAGGTACGCGTCGAGGTGTCGTGCTCGCGCATATGGCTCAGCTTGTGCTGGATCAGCGGGTGATCGGTAATAAAGAGATTGGGAAAGCGCGGATCTTGTTTCATTAATAGTCTTTCATTCAAACGTGGCGGCATATTTGATCAATAGCCGCATTATCCCAGCCCTCAGGCCGCCTGTGGCTGGAATTTCAGAAAAAATTGGCGCCCGTACGGTGTGCTCCAGGCGAACCAATTCTTTTATTGCAATGCCCGCGCCAGGATGGCCGCGCCGTCAAAACCGGCTGGCAGGCAGCCAAACACCGCGTCCGGATGCTGCGCCAGGCGCGACGCCACAAAAGCGCGCGCAATAAATGGCGGTGCATGGCGCAGCAGCAGGCCGGCCTGCACCGCCAGCACGATGCGCCCGGCCAGGTGTCGCGCGCCGGCCTCGTCAAGCTGCGCCGCCGCCAGTTCAAGCAGCAAGGCGGCGCGGTAGCGCGCAAAGACCGGCTCGCCGTCGCCGGCCAGTGCCAGCTCGGCTGCCAGCGCATCGCGCGCGGCCGGTGAGCGCGCCAGCGCGCGCAGCACGTCGAGACACATGATATTGCCTGAACCCTCCCAGATGGAATTGACCGGCGCTTCGCGGTACAGGCGCGCCAGCGGCGCATCCTCCACATAACCGCTGCCGCCCAGCACTTCCATGGCCTCGGCCACCACGCCCGGGCAACGCTTGCAGATCCAGTACTTGCCAGCCGGCGTCAGCAGGCGCGCCAGTGCCTGCTCGGCACCATCATCGGGCGCATCGAAGCAGCGCGCCAGGCGCAGCGCAAACGCCGTGGCCGCCTCCGATTCGAGCGCCAGGTCGGCCAGCACATTGACCATCAGCGGCTGCTCGACCAGCAAGCGGCCAAATACGCTGCGCTGGCGCGCATGATGCAAGGCCTGCGTCAAGGCGGCGCGCATAATGCCGGCGCTGCCCAGCACGCAGTCGAGCCGGGTGTGAGCAGCCATGTCGAGAATGGTGACCACACCCCTGCCCTGCGCGCCCAGCAGCCAGCCATAGGCGCCGGCAAACTCCACTTCCGACGAGGCGTTTGAGCGATTGCCTAATTTGTCTTTCAGGCGCTGCACGACAATGGCGTTGCGGGTGCCGTCGGGCAGGTAGCGCGGCAGGAAAAAGCACGACAGGGCGCTGCCCGACTCCATCGCGGTTTGCGCCAGGATCAGGTGCGCATCGCTTTGGGGGGCGGAAAAGAACCATTTATGCCCGGTAATACGCCACAGCGCCTCGCCCTGCGCGCCGAACAGCGCCTGCGCTTGCTGCAGCGGCACCGCTTCGGCGCGGGTGGTATTGCTACGCACGTCCGATCCGCCCTGCTTTTCCGTCATGCCCATACCGATCAGGGCGCCATGCTTGTGTTCGATCGGTAGCGAGCGCGGATCATAGTGCGTCGATAGAATTTTAGGCAACCACTGCTCCACCAGTTGTGGCAGGCCGGACTGGCGCAGCGCCGGCACACTGGCGTAGGTCATGGTAACCGGACACTGCGCGCCGTTTTCCACCTGGCCGAACAGCAGATAGGTGGCGGCGCGCGCGACCTGTGCGCCCGGCCCCGGCGCCACCCACGGCGCAGCATGGGCGCCCGCTTCGATCAGTATCGTCATCAAGGCATGCCAGGCAGGATGAAAGGTCACCTCGTCGATGCGACGGCCGGCGCGATCGAATTGCTGCAATTGCGGCCCGTTGATATTGGCCTGGCGCGCCAGCGCCATGGTGTCGGCGCGGCCCAGCAATTGCCCCAGCGCCGTGAGCCGGGGCACCGCTGCCGCCGCGCCCTCGCGCAGCACACCCTCGCGCAATGCGGCATCGCAGGCAAACAGGTTAATG
This sequence comes from Janthinobacterium aquaticum, assembly GCF_009208565.1. Taxonomy (GTDB): domain Bacteria; phylum Pseudomonadota; class Gammaproteobacteria; order Burkholderiales; family Burkholderiaceae_D; genus Janthinobacterium. Next base: position 9,328 of record NZ_WFLK01000001.1, read on the forward strand.
TTTTCAAACGGCGCGCTCTGGTTGAAAACGGCATGTGTAGCATAACGATCACAAGCATTCATGGCGGGACTCCATCATGGTTTGCTATCATGTCGGCCTTCGCCCCGGCAGCGCCGGCGCGGGTCGACAGACCTGGGCCAGACTAACGCAGAAGCGCAGTGCCGGCAAGCGCAGACGATGATAGCAAAAAATCAGCAATGCAATATAGAGATACCAAGCAGATAACAAGGCGGCGTGACTTTTTTCCACACACAGCAGAATATTTCCGAAAGCCGAAGTAATGTTGCTTTATTTCATGTAAACCGGCGCTTTTCAGTGATACATTCCGTGTAGAAATGTCTGACCGGAAAGCAGATAACACCATGCAGTCGGCTCCGTTAAAAATGCAATAACATCCGCGTCACGCATGACGCGCAGCGCTGCGGGCGCTGAACACCATGCCGCCATGCGCAGAACCAGGCGGCATCAACAATAAAAGGTCAAAGCCAGCACGATGTTTTCCAGTACCCCATCCGCCGCCCAACGCGAGGCTCGTCAGGAGCTAGACAACCTCATGGAAGAAGCAGGCGATATCGTGTTCCGGCTCGATGCCCAAGGCGTGATCCTGTTTGCCAGCCGGCGCGCCAGCGCCCTGTTTGCCTCTCCTGCCGCCCCTGCCGGCCTGCCGGGCCAGCGCCTGCTGATGCTGGCCACCGAGGTCTCGCGCGCCGCCCTGCAGGCGGCCCTCGACGATGCGCTGCAGGTGCCAGGCCGGCTGGAAATGCGCCTGCAGGCGCCGGACCAGGAAATCTGGTTCGAATTGCGCCTGTCGTCCTACCTCAACGATGCCGGCGTGGCCGAGCTGCTGGTAGTCGGACGCGACACTTCGGGCCAGCATAATACGGAAGAGCGCCTGCGCCATATGGCAACCCACGACGCGCTCACCGGCCTGCCAAACCGCTTGCTGCTGTCGGACCGCATCCGCATGGTCATTGCCCAGGCCGCGCGGTCGGGCCAGGGCTTTTCGGTGGCCACCATCGGCCTCGATGGCTTCAAGAAAGTCAACGACGGCCTCGGCCACCCGATCGGCGACGCCGTACTGCGCCTGGCCGCGGCGCGCCTGCGCAAGACACTGCGCGACAGCGATACGCTGGCGCGCGCCGGCGGCGACGAATTTGTCGCCGTGCTGCCCGGCAGCGCCACCGAGGCGCAGATCAAGCTGGTCACGGGACGCCTGCTGGCCACGCTGCAGTCGCCGTTCGAAGTCGATGGCCACACCATCTACATCGGCGCCTCGGTCGGCGTGTCGATCTATCCGCTGCACGCCGAAGACGAAGTACGCCTGGTGGCGCTGGCCGATGCGGCCATGTCGCGCGCCAAAGAAACCGGCAAGGCGCGCTGCCTGATCTACAGCCCGCGCCTGAACGGCCCGTCGGAGCACGACATCTCGCTGGAAGCGGCAATGTTCCAGGCCGTGCGCGAAGGCGAATTTCTGCTCTATTACCAGCCCATCGTCGACGCCCGCACGCGCCAGATCCAGGGCTTCGAGACGCTGATGCGCTGGAAGCACCCGGCGCTGGGGCTGGTGCCGCCGGTGCGCTTTATTCCGATTGCCGAATCGAATGGACTGATCAATCTGCTTGGCGCCTGGGCGCTGAAAGCGGCCTGCGTGCAACTGAAGCAGTTCCAGGAAGTGGCGCAGCGGCCGCTGTACATGTCGGTCAATATCAGTCCGCGCCAGTTCCGCAATGACAAATTTCTCGACATACTCGACGACGCCATCACCTTTTCCGGCGTGTCCGGCGACAACCTGGTGCTGGAAATTACTGAAGGCACGCTGATGATCGACCCGGTGCATGCCGAATCGATCCTGGTCAGAATGACCGAGCGTCAGGCGCGCATCGCCATCGACGACTTCGGCACCGGCTATTCCTCGCTGGCCTATCTCAAGCGCTTTCCCATTTCCGTGCTGAAGATCGATCGCACCTTTATCAAAGACTTGCCCGCATCGAGCAAGGACGCCGCTATCTGCAATGCCATACTCGACCTGGCAAAACATCTGAACCTGTCGGTGGTGGCCGAAGGCGTAGAAACGGAAGAACAAATGCATTTTATCGAATCACGCGGCTGCCAGTACGTCCAGGGTTACCTGACCGGCAAGCCGATGCCGGCCCATGCCGCACTGGCGGCGCTCAGCGACAAAACCTACGCGGCGCTGGTTCCCACGCCGCCTGCCCATGAACCGCGCGGAGGCATGCAATGATTCCAGGCCACTTCACGGCGCCGACCCAGCTCGGCAAGCATACCCTGGAGCAATTGTGGTCGCGCACCCGACAGCAAGGCGACATGCCCGGCTTTGCCAAGGCCATCAGCGCCATCCTGGGTGCCATGCGCGGCGAGGACGACCAGCAGTTCGACATGACGCAAACGGTACTGTCAGACCCTGTGCTGACGCACAAGGTGCTGCGCCTGGCCAATAGCGGCATGTATTCGGCCTTTGGCCAGCGCGTCAATACGGTCTCGAAGGCGGTACTGGTGCTCGGCATCGACGCCATCGGCCACCTGGCGCTGGGCCTGAAACTGATCGAGGAGCTGTCGCAGGCCACGCCCGATTCCGTCAGCGCTCATGTGGAAATGGAAAAGGCCGTGCTGGCCGGCATGGTGGCACAGCAGGTGGCCACCAGCGCCGGCAGCCTGCAGGCCGAGCAGGCCGTGGTGTGCTCGATGCTCCATACGCTGGGCCGGATGATGGTGACTTTTTACATGCCCGACTACTGGGCGCGGCTGCAGGCGCATGGCGGGCCTGGCAACGAGGCGGCCGCCGCCGAAGACATCCTGGGCCTCTCGCTGCCCGAAGTCGGCTATGCCACCGCCGCCCACTGGGGCCTGCCGCAGCACCTGATCAACGGCATGCGCCCGCTCGAACCGGTCGATCCGGCCGAATCGGAAGAAGCTGTCAGCAGCGCCGACTGGATGGCCGGCCTGTCGACCATGTCGGCCCGCTGCGCCGACCTGATGTGGCATGACGACGAAGCGGGTGCAGCGCAGGTGCAGCTGCTGATCGGCAGCTACGCCGGCATGCTCGGCGTGCAGGCCGAAGAATTAAGTGTGGCGGTCGACAAGGCCAAGGCCATGGCGGCGGCCGACCTGACCATTGCGCCGCTGTCCAAGCCGGCCGAGCGGCGCGCGCGCCAGCTGGCCTCGACGCGCATGCGCGCCGAAGGCAACCGCGTACTGATCGGCGGCCTGGCCGAACTGCGCAGTGCGCTGGGCAGTGCCAAGCCCGGCCAGATGGTGTCGATGGCGCTGGAAACGCTGCATCAGGGTTTTGATTTTTCACGCTCGGTGGCGTTTGTGCGCAACCACAAGGAGCGCCAGTATGCGGCTCGCATCAGCATGGGTGCAGGCATGGCCGATTTGCAGAGCCTGATGGTGTTTGCCGATGTGTACGAACCGAATGTGTTTCATGCGGCACTCAACAGCGACCGCGTGATCTTTATCGACAATGCACGCGATCCGAAGTTTTCCGCCAAGCTGCCGCAATGGTGGAAAAGCACGCTATCGGACGCGCGCAGCTTCGTGGTGGTGCCGCTGTCGGCCAACGGCCACCCGGCCGGTTTCCTGTACGGCGACTGGGACGACAGCTTCCCGCCGATCCAGCTCAACCAGACCGAGTTCAACCTGATCAACGACATCCGCGCGATTCTGGTGCAGTCGGTGGAGATGCGCCACCAGCTGGAGCTGGTGGCGAACAAAGTAAATTGACATCCGCGGCCAGGCAGCGGGCGTAGGTCGGATTAGGCCCTGCGGGGCCGTAATCCGACAACATTGTTGGCGCTGCAGGTGTTGTCGGATTACGCCGCTGCGCGGCTAATCCGACCTACATCAGCTTATTTCAGCTTCGGCGTCTGCACACTGACGTCGCCGCACTGCGCACGGTGCATCAACGCATGGTCGATCAGCACCAGCGCCAGCATGGCTTCGGCAATCGGCGTGGCGCGGATGCCCACGCAGGGGTCGTGGCGACCAAAGGTTTCCACCATCACCGGCTTGCCTTCCTTGTCGATCGAACGGCGCGGCGTGCGGATCGACGAGGTCGGTTTGATGGCGATCGAGACGGTAATGTCCTGGCCGGTGGAAATGCCGCCCAGCACGCCGCCGGCGTTGTTGCCGATAAAGCCTTCCGGCGTCAGTTCGTCGCCATGCTGGGTGCCCTTTTGCGCCACGGACGCAAAACCGGCGCCGATTTCCACGCCTTTGACAGCATTGATGCCCATCATCGCGTAGGCGATATCGGCGTCGAGCTTGTCATAGATGGGCTGGCCCAGGCCGACCGGCACGTTTTGCGCCACTACCTCGATGCGCGCGCCGATCGAGTCGCCGTCGCGGCGCAGCTGGTCCATCGCCTCTTCCATGCTGGCAATCAGGTCGGCATCGCTGCTGGCGGCGAAAAACGGATTGGCGTGCACGTGCTCCCACGACTGGAACGGCACGGCAATCTCGCCCAGCTGGCTCATGCAGCCCTTGAAGGTGGTGCCGTACTGCTGCGCCAGCCATTTTTTGGCAATCGCTGCCGCGCCCACCACCGGCGCGGTCAGGCGCGCCGAAGAACGGCCGCCGCCGCGCGGATCGCGCACGCCGTATTTATGCCAGTAAGCATAGTCGGCGTGGCCGGGACGAAAGCTCTCGGCGATATTGCCGTAATCCTTGCTACGCTGGTCTTCATTGCGAATCAGCAATGCAATCGGCGTGCCGGTGGTCACGCCCTGGTAGACGCCCGACAGGATTTCCACCGTGTCCGATTCCTGGCGCTGGGTCACATGGCGCGAGGTGCCGGGCTTGCGGCGATCAAGCTCAGGCTGGATGTCGGCTTCCGACAGCGCCAGGCCCGGCGGACAACCGTCGATAACGCAGCCGATGGCCGGACCATGCGATTCGCCAAAAGTGGTAACAGTAAACAGCTTGCCAAAAGAGTTGCCGGACATAGTAGGAAATATGAAAGACTGGAAAACGCCATTCTACCAGCCCGTGCGGCACGCCATGTCGCGACGGCGCCGCAGCAACAGGGCGATTTAAAAAAACCGTGTTGCATTGACATAGCTGTTTTATATCATATTCGATTAAATACGATGAAATGCGCGAAGTTGGCATTAATCATGTTACGAAGGAAACATTACCCGTTTAAATAAAACTAAAAAAAACATTTTGCTTGTTAAATCGCTATATACTTCAGCGAGAGCGCATCACAATATGTCCGCACTGCATGATGACGGCAAAGCCAGCGCCAACCAAAGGCAGCCATGCTGCAGGCCTGTTGTGATGTGCTCTTTTCTTAGCGAGCCATCTGGAGAAGCCACTACATGCCTGGACCGATCACCCCGATCACGCCGCTGGACACTGGCAAGGACGATCAGGACGACCTGGTGTTTCTCGATGAGGCGCCAGCGACGCAGCCAGCCGGCGCCGCGCGCCCCGTGTGGCGGGTGATGATCATCGATGATGATGAAGATGTGCACTCCACCACCACTTTCGCGCTCGGCAACCTGGAAATGCAGAACCGCCCGCTGCAGTTCGTGCATGCCTATTCGGCCGGCCAGGCACGTGAACTGCTGCGGCATGAACGCGATATCGCCGTGATCCTGCTCGATGTGGTGATGGAGCACGACGACGCCGGTCTGCATCTGGTGCGCTATATCCGCGAAACGCTGAAAATGAGCGACGTGCGCATTATCCTGCGCACCGGCCAGCCCGGCTACGCGCCGGAAATCGACGCCATTCGCGATTTCGATATCAACGATTACAAGACCAAATCCGAGCTCACGCGCATCAAGCTGTTTACCACCGTGACGGCGGCGATCCGCTCTTACGAGCAGATTTGCGCCATCAGCAACAGCCGGCGCGGGCTGGACCAGATCGTGCACGCCAGCACCCAGCTGATGGCGCTGCATGGCGTGCAGAATTTTTCCGCCGGGGTGCTGACGCAGATCGGCGAACTGCTGGGCATGCGCGCCGACGGCGTACTGTGCGTGCAGCAACAGCACGACAACGGCAGCCGCGACCTGGTGGTGTGCGCCAATACCGGCTGCTTTGCCGACCTGCCGCACGGCGCCCTGTGCAGCGTGGCCAATCCGCGCATCGCCGCGGCCATCGAGCATGCGCTGGCCCAGCGCAGCAATGTGTATGCACACGATTGCGTCACCTTGTACTTTGCCGGCAAGTCGAGCCGCGATTCGGCCGCCTACCTGCTACTGCCACACGCCCTGAGCCCGATCGACATCAGCCTGCTGGAAGTGTTTTGCAGCAATGTTGCCGTCGGCCTCGACAATGTGGAACTGGTGACGCACCTGCATAACGCCGCCTTTTACGACCAGCTGTCCAAGCTGCCCAACCGCACCCGCCTGGTGGAGATCCTCGACGCCACGCTGGCCGGCCCGGCGCGCGACGAAGCGACGCTGTCGCTGGTCGACCTCGACCATTTTTCCGAAACCAACGATGCGCTTGGCCACCAGTTCGGCGACATGCTGCTGCTGGCGGTGGCCGGCCGGCTGCAGAACCAGCTCGGTGCGCAGCTGACGGTGGCGCGCCTGGGCGGCGACATTTTCTGCGTGCTGGGCGACTCGTCGCAAGTCAATCCGGCCAATATCCTGGCGCTGTTCCAGACGCCGTTCAGCATCGACGGCCAGGACGTGCAGCTGTCGGCCACGCTGGGCCTGGTGCGGTTGGGCGAGCACGTGGGCAGCGGCGCCGATGCGCTCAAGGACGCCGACATCGCCTTGAAGCGCGCCAAAATGCAGCAGCGTGCCGGCCATTTCTATTTTTCGCGCAGCATGGGCATCGAGATCCGCGAGCGCGTGCGCATGATGCACGCGCTGCGCACCGGCTTTAGCCAGGGCCAGCTGTTCGTGGTGTACCAGCCGCAGATCGACCTGACGACGCGCCGCCCGGTGGGCGCCGAAGCGCTGCTGCGCTGGCAGACGCCGGACGGCAAGTTCATCTCGCCGGACCGCTTTATCCCGATTGCCGAATACTCGGGCATTATCATCGAGCTGGGCGAATGGGTGCTGCGCACCGCCTGCCGCGAACTGGTGCAGCTGCGCGAGCAGGGCCACCGTAATTTCGTCATGTCGATTAACGTCTCGCAGGTGCAGTTCCGCCACCCGCTGTTTCTCGACATGCTGCGCGCCGCGCTGGAAGAAACGCAGGCGCCGCCCGAATTCATCGAACTGGAAATTACCGAATCGATGGCAATGGAAGAGCCCGACCTCTTGATCAAGATGCTGTGGCAGATCAAGCAGACCGGCGTGAGCATCGCCATCGACGATTTCGGCACCGGTTTTTCTTCGCTGTCGTACCTGCAGCGCCTGCAGGTCGACCGCCTGAAAATCGACCGCGCGTTTGTTACCGAGATTACCGGCTCGGCGCGCGGCAGCAGCATCGCCGAAATGGTGATTCAGCTGGGCCGCAACCTGGGATTATCGGTGATTGCCGAAGGCGTGGAAGACGAGCGCCAGGCGCAGATCCTGCAGGCGCTGGGCTGTCCTCTGGCGCAAGGCTTCCTGTTTGCGCGGCCGATGACGGCTGCGGCGCTGGGGAACTGGCTCAATAACGAGACGGTGGCGGGAGCGGCGTAGGTCGGATTAGGCGCGACGCGCCGTAATCCGACAATACCGCGAACGTCAACAATGTTGTCGGATTACGGCCCCTGCGGGGCCTAATCCGACCTACACGCATCAATTATCAATCATCAATCCGGCGTATCAGCCGGCCAGTCGCGGATATACGCTTTGAGCATCTGGTTTTCAAAGCTTTGCGCTTCGAGTACGGCGCGTGCCACGTCGTAGAACGAGATCACGCCCAGCAGCGTCTTGGCATTCATGACCGGCAGGTAGCGCGCATGCTTTTCCAGCATGATGCGGCGTACTTCATTGACTTCGGTGTCGGGCGTGACGGTAATCGGATGGTCGTCCATATGCTTGCGCACCGTGCCACCGCCGATCTGGCCGGCGTTCTCGTGCAGCGCATTGAGCACTTCGCGGAAGGTCAGCATGCCGACCAGGTCGCCAAATTCCATCACCACCAGCGACCCGATGTCTTTTTCAGCCATGGTGTTGGCCGCATCGAGCAGCGGCTGGTCGGGCGTGACCGTATAGAGGATATTTCCCTTGACTTGGAGAATTTCAGATACTTTCATGGTGGCCTTCCTGTCCGGTGAGTGGTATTTTTTATTGTAAGCCTCTGAATTGCGACTGTAGCCTATGACTGTTAAAAAATCCAGTATTGCGGTCAATGAATCATGCATCGCCATGCTGGCGCACGGCTGATCTTCTGTTCAGTACTGAATCGGGTTACGATCTGGCTACGATAACAATCTTGACGGAGACACCATGAGCGGTCCGAAGTACCCGGGATTCGATACCCTGTCGCTGCACGCAGGCGCCGCGCCTGACCCCAGCACCGGCTCGCGCGCCACGCCGATCCATTTCACGTCCTCGTTTGCCTTCAAAAGTTCTGACCATGCCGCCTCGCTGTTCAATATGGAGCGCGCCGGCCATGTCTATTCACGCATTTCCAATCCCACCAATGCGGTGCTTGAAGAGCGCATTGCCGCGCTCGAAGGCGGCGTGGCCGGCATCGCCACGGCCAGCGGCCAGGCTGCGCTGCACCTGGGACTGGTGACGATTGCCGGCGCCGGCGCCCATATCGTCGCTTCGCGCGCACTGTACGGCGGCTCGCACAACCTGCTGGCCTATACCCTGAAACGCTTCGGCATCGAGACCACCTTTGTCGACCCGCGCGATATCGACGCCTGGCGCGCCGCCATCCGTCCCGAAACGCGCGTGCTGTTTGCCGAAACGCTGGGCAATCCGGGGCTCGACGTGCTCGATATCGGCACCGTTGCTGCGCTGGCCCACGAGCATCACCTGCCGCTGATGCTCGACTCGACCTTCACCACGCCATATCTGCTGCGCCCGTTCGAGCACGGCGCCGACCTGGCGTTCCATTCGGCTACCAAGTTCCTGTGCGGCCATGGCACAGCAATTGGGGGCCTGCTGGTCGATGGCGGCAGCTTTGACTGGCAAGGCGCCTACGACCAGACGGGGCGTTTTGCCGAACTGTGCGAACCCTATGACGGCTTTCACGGCATGGTGTTTGCCGAGGAGTCGACCGTGGCGCCGTTTGCCCTGCGCGCGCGGCGCGAGGGTCTGCGCGACTTTGGCGCAGCCATGAGTCCGCACAATGCGTTTGCCATTTTGCAGGGGGTGGAAACACTGGGTCTGCGCATGGAGCGTCATGTGGCCAATACCCGCAAGGTCATCGACTTTTTGCTCAGTCATCCGGCGGTCGAATCGGTGTCGTACCCGGAGCTGCCGAGCCACCCGGACTACGCACTGGCCAAAACCCTGCTGCCCAAGGGCGCCGGCGCCGTCTTTACCTTCAACCTGCGCGGTGACCGCGCGGCCGGCCAGCGCTTTGCCGACAGCCTGCAGGTGTTTTCGCATTTGGCCAATGTGGGCGACGCCAAGTCGCTGGTGATCCACCCCGCTTCCACGACCCATTTCCGCGTGCCCGACGCGCAGTTGCAGCAGGCCGGCATTACCCAGGGCACCATGCGCCTCTCGGTTGGCCTGGAAGACGCCGACGACCTGATCGACGACCTGGCGCGCAGCCTGAAGCTGTCGCAAAAAGGAGTGTGAGATGCTGCTAACGATACAGGGTGAACGCGCATATTGCTATACCGGTGGCAAGGCCTTCAATCCCGCCCAGCCGACGATCGTGTTTCTGCACGGCGCGCAGAACGACCATAGCGTCTGGGCGCTGCAATCGCGCTATTTTGCCCATCACGGCTGGAACGTGCTGGCGCCGGACCTGCCCGGCCACGGCCGCAGCGGTGGGCCGGCGCTGGACACGGTGGAAGCGCTGGCGGCCTGGCTGCTGGCGCTGCTGGACGCTGCCGGCGTGGTGCGCGCCATGCTGGCCGGTCACAGCATGGGTTCCCTGATTGCACTTGAAGCGGCCTGCCAGGCACCCGAGCGCGTGACCAGACTGGCGCTGCTGGGCTCAACCTGGCCGATGAAGGTGTCGCCAGCGCTGCTGGAGACGGCGCGCACCGACGTACAAACGGCCATCGATATGGTCAATATCTGGTCGCATTCGTCGATTGCGCAAAAACCGTCATTCCCCGGACCCGGCTTTTTTGCCATGGGCGGCGCGCGCCGTCTCAAGCAGCATATTGCCGCGCGCAACGGCCAGCAGGTGTTTTATACCGACTTTTCCGCCTGTAACGCCTATGCCAACGGCGAAGCGGCAGCCGCGTCGGTGCGCTGCCCCGCCCTGTTTATCTTTGGCCGGCGCGACATGATGACGCCGCCCAAATCCACCCGCCTGCTGACCTCGACCATCGCGCATGGCCAGGTAGTGCAGGTCGACAGCGGCCACGAACTGATGGCCGAACAGCCTGACGCCGTGCTCGATGCGCTGTTCGGCTTTGCCAGCACTTCTATTTGATTCTCCGATGATTATTTTTACTTCTGTTCTGTTTTCCAGCGACGCCCTGCCCGGCGACGCTACTTTTCATCTCGATGCGCTGCAAGGCCTGGCCGAATGGCGCCGCGATATTCCGCTGCTGTTCAAGCTGCTGATGGGGCCCGACGCCAAACCCTGTCATTGGCCGGTATATGACTTTGGCGAGGACGGCTGCTGCGTACTGGCCGCGCCACTGGCCCAGGCCCGGGAAACCTGGCAACAGCTGACTGCCATGATGGAGCGCCCGCGCGACGCCGCCGCCATCGTGGCGCGCAGCGCTATTTCCAGCCTGCTGGCCGGCAGCGAACAGTGGCTGGTGCTCGACTGCGTGCAGTTGATACCGCACGACGTGGGCACGCCGCAGTACGACGCAGCGCTGCAGCAGTTGCGGGTGGAAGCGGCGCAACTGCACGCGGCGCTGGTGGCCGGCCAGCGCAGTGTACTGGCGCCATTGCTGGACGGCGCCACCGGCAGCACGCCGGCCTTTGGCTACTGGTCGGCCAGCGCCAGCGCGCAATTGTTCGATATCGAAGAACTGGAAACAGACAGCCTGCCCTTTATGGCGAACCTGACAGTACAAGCCTGGCATGACGATGCACTGTGCTACGAAGTCACGCCGACCGGCCAGGCGCAGCCGGTTGGACTAGTCACGCCATATGGCCGCTGGATTATCCCGCTGACGCTGGGCGCCGCCGCAGTGGACGCGCACGATGCGCAGCATGGCTGGTTGACGCTTACCGTGTCCGATGGCGACGCGCCACGCACCGGCCTGGCCGATCTCAATGGCATGCTGGTATTGCCACCGGCCGCCGGCGCGCTCTATATCGTCAATGCCCATCTGGCGCTGCAGGTGGATGCCTCGGGCGCAGGCAGGCTGCTGCACCTGCCCGATGGCGCAGTGCTGCACGAGAACGTCGAGCATGTCAGCGCGCGCGACGATGGCTATATCGATTTTGAGCATGAACGCAATAATGAGCACAACGATGAACGCAACCGCTGCGGTGTACTCGACGTCACTGGCAAGGTAGTGCTGCAACCTTGCTACAGTTCGGTGCAGGATTTCGGCAAGAAGAACCGCATCGCCATTGTCAGCCAGCGCATCGACGGGCGTTTTCTGTTTGGCCTGGCCAATACCGATGGCGTGCTGCTGGCGCCATGCCAGTACAGCGAAATCGACTGCGCCACCACCTCCTCGCCGCCACGCGTGCGCAAGAAACTGATCTATGCGGTCGATGCGGCCGGCCGCGTGTGCCTGCTGCGCCAGGATGGCCAGCAGGCCTTTGTGCCACGCTATGCGCCGGCCCACCATCTGCGCGGCGTGGTGATCCAGGATGATTTTCTGTATGTCGCCAGCGAAGGCATGGCCTGGCGCATGGATTTTGCCGGCCAACTGATCGAACAGGTCGGCAGGCTGGAACAGTTCAAGGCCGACGTCACGGCCGAACTCAGTGCGGCCATGGGTTTGAGCCGGCCTGCTGATGATCGTATCGAGATCAACGCCTATACGCCAGCGCAACTGCTGGAACAGGCCGACTCCGGCGAACTGCACGCCATGGCCAACATGCTGGTGCTGGGCGACAGCGACCTGGCCGCAAGCTGCGTGCGCCTGATGCAGGAAGAGCTGGAACAGGACGACCCGGAAGAGCAATATGAGGGCGCCACGCCGGAAGCGGCCTGCCTGTTTTCGCTCTGGTCGACTGCCGCCCATGCGCTGGGCTTTGGCACCACGCTGGACTGGAAGGCGGTCGACGAGATCGAGCATATCGGCGCCCATATCGACGTGCCGGCGCTGCAGGATTTCCGCTGGCATGACCGCGAGGACGGCGACCGCATGGAAGAAGGCTTGCGGGCGATTGGCCGCCATCTGGCGCCGCATGGATTGCAACTGGTCAACGTGATGTCAGGCGACGATACGTTTTACCTGGGGCTGCTGCGCGACGGGGATGTGGCGGCGTTCGAGCGCGTTGCAGAAGGCACGGGCCGCGCACCGCAGCGGTACTGAGCGCAAGCGCTACAGTTCAGGCGGCGCGCAATTGGCTGAAATGCTCGGCCAGGGTCAAACCCAGGCCCTGCTCGACTGCATTTTCCACCTCGGCGGCCAGCGCTGCGGCCGATTGCGCCGCCCGCATGTCGCGCTCGTCGGTGGCGCCGGCCGGATAGCCGGCGTTGACGCGCATGCCGCCAAACACGAACAGCCGGTACACATCGGCCAGCGTGATGCGCTGCACATTGCCCAGCAAAACCCAGTGGTCCGAGCTGTCGGCCACCCGCTTGCCCCACTGCACCCGCACCGCCGACTCCACATTGACACGACCCACCCAGCCCTGGTCGACCATTTTGGCCAGCAGCTTTTCCATCTCGTCAAACCCCAGGCGGGTGCTGCTGCGTATCTCGGCAGAACCCACCAGCGCCGTGTCGCCAAACGCACTGGCGCGGTGCAGCACCTGCAGCACCGCCACCGCGTCGACAAACTCGCTGCCGGGCGCCGCCTCATGCCACCAGCGCTCGTATTTCACCACCGGCAGCGCCGCCACCAGCAAGGCGCCCACCAGCGTGATCATCCAGGACAGGTAGATCCACACCAGGAACAGCGGCAAGGCGGCCAGCGCGCCGTAGATGCGCGAATAGGTGGGAAAATCCTGGATGAATTCGCCGAAGCCGCGCTTGGCCACCTCGAAGGCCAGCGCCGCCAGCAGGCCGCCCCAGGCGGCGTCGCGCCAGTCGACATCGCGGTTGGGCACCGTCATATAGAGCAGGGTAAAGGCCAGCATGGTCAGGCCGATCGATACCACGGTGTAGAAAGCAGCACTGAGAAACGGCGCATCGCCGACCAGGCCACTGGTGGCCATGCTGGTGACCATGAACACGCGCGTGGTGACCGTCAGCGACACGCCAACCAGCAGCGGCCCGAGCGTAACGATGGCCCAGTAGACCAGCAGCCGCTTGCTCCAGCGCCGCTCCTGGCGCACGCGCCAGATGCGGTTGAAGATGCGCTCGATCAGATTCATCATGCCGATCGAGGTAAAGATCAGTGCGCCGGCGCCGATGGCCGACAGGCGCGTGGCTTTCGACGCAAACGTGGTCAGGTAGCCGAGGATGGTGTTGGAAATGCCCTTGGGCATCACGCTTTGCACGAAATAGTCTTCCAGTGCATGGCGGAAAGTATTAAACAGCGGAAAAGTCGTAAAGATCGCCAGCGCCAGCGTCAATAGCGGCACCAGCGCAAACACGGTGGCGAAAGTGAGGCTGCCGGCAACCTGCGGCAGGCTTTCTTCGCTCACGCGGCGGCGCGCAAACTGCAGCAGCTCGCGTACCTGCGACCAGCTCAGGCCGCGCATGGCGTGCACGCTCTGGCTGGCAATGCGCCACAGGCTGCGAAAGAAAGGCAAGATGGTTTTTAAAAACATGACATCCAAATCAGCGAAATCGGAAAGGCGCGTACAAAGGCAGTCGTATCGGCCCGCAAAGCGCCCTATAATACCAATGATGAAGCCATCCAATCTGATTATTCTTGTCCTGTTTTACTCCCGTCATGGCGCCACGCGCCAGTTGGCCGAACTGATCGCGCAAGGCGTCGAAAGCGTGCCCGGCTGTGATGCGCGGCTGCGCACCGTGCCGGCCGTCTCGACCGTGGCCGAAGCCACCGCGCCCGAGGTGCCGCCCGAGGGCGCGCCGTATGTGGAACTCGAGGATCTGCAGCAATGCGCTGGCCTGGCGCTCGGTTCGCCCACGCGCTTTGGCAATATGGCCGCGGCCATGAAGTATTTCTGGGATGGCACGGCCAGCGACTGGCTGGCCGGCAGCCTGGCCGGCAAGCCAGCCTGCGTATTTACCTCGACCGGCAGCCTGCATGGCGGCCAGGAGTCGACGCTGCTGTCGATGATGATCCCGCTGTTCCACCACGGCATGCTGGTCATGGGCCTGCCCTATACCAACCCCGAACTGATGACCACCTCGACCGGCGGCTCGCCCTATGGCGCCACGCACTGGTCCGGCATTGAAGGCAACAAGGCCATCAGCGACGATGAAAAGCGCCTCGCGCTGGCGCTGGGCCGGCGCCTGGCCGAGAACGCGCGCAAGCTTGCGGAGGCATGATGCATGGCGCACTGCACAAGTACTTTCACTGGGGCGCCATTGCCAGCCTGTCCACGCTGATAGTCTGGTGCGTGCTGTGGGAAATGGTTGTGGCGCCCCTGAAACCGGGCGGCTCGTGGCTGGCCATCAAGGCCGTGCCTCTGCTTATTCCCCTGTATGGCGTGATCAAGCGCGATGTCTATACGCTGCAATGGTCGTCGATGGTGATCCTGCTGTACTTTACCGAGGGCGTGGTGCGCGGCTACAGCGACAAGCTGGCCGCATCGGCCTTTATGGCCTGGGGTGAAGCGGTGATCGTGTGCGTGTATTTCTGCTGCGCCGTGCTGTATCTGCGCCCGTATAAAAAGGCCGCCAAACAGATGGCCAGGGAACTGCTCGCCAAAGTCAACAAGGTCAATATCACAAAATGACGGAGTTTCTCA
The DNA here is from genome assembly GCF_009208565.1 of Janthinobacterium aquaticum. Lineage (GTDB taxonomy): Bacteria > Pseudomonadota > Gammaproteobacteria > Burkholderiales > Burkholderiaceae_D > Janthinobacterium. The sequence continues at coordinate 24,348 of NZ_WFLK01000001.1, forward strand.
CTGCCTGCCGCGCCGCGCTCGGGGACGCCTATGTACTGACCGCCGACGCCGAGATGGCGCCGTTCCTGACCGACTGGCGCGACCGTTATACGGGCCGCGCGCTGGCCGTGCTGCGTCCTGCCAGTACAGAACAGGTGGCGCAGCTGCTGCGCGCCTGTAGCACGCATGGCGTGCCGGTGGTGCCGCAGGGCGGCAATACCGGACTGGTGCTGGGCAGCATCCCCGATAGCGCCGGCACCGCCGTGGTGCTGTCGCTGGCGCGCATGAACCGCATCCGCGCGCTCGACACCGTCAACCGCACCATCACGGTTGACGCCGGTTGCATTCTGCAGACCGTGCAGGAGGCCGCCAGCGCGGCCGATTGCCTGTTTCCCTTGTCGCTGGCGGCCGAAGGCAGCTGCACCATCGGCGGCAACCTGGCAACGAACGCCGGCGGCACGGCGGTGCTACGCTATGGCAATACCCGCGAGCTGTGCCTGGGGCTGGAAGTGGTCACGCCGCAAGGCGAAGTGTGGAACGGCCTGCGCGGCCTGCGCAAGGACAATACCGGCTACGACCTGCGCGACCTTTATATCGGCGCCGAGGGCACGCTGGGGGTGATTACCGGCGCAGTGTTGAAGCTCTATCCGCAGCCCAAGGCGTGCATTACGGCGCTGGCCGCCCTGAACTCGCCTGCTCATGCGCTACGCCTGCTGGGCCTGATGCAGGACCATTGCGGCGCCAGCCTGACCGGTTTCGAGCTGATGTCGCAGTACTGCCTGCGCCTGGTGGCCGAGCAGTTTCCGCAATTGCCGCAGCCGTTCAAGTACACGCATGGCCAGTATGTGCTGCTGGAGCTGTCGAGCAGCCAGTCCGAAGCGCATGCCATCGAACTGCTTGAAGCGAGTATCGGCGCGGCGCTCGACAGCGACGTCATCGAAGACGCGGTGGTCTCAGCCTCGGTGGCGCAGTCAACAGGCCTGTGGCAGCTGCGCGAACATATCCCGCTGGCGCAGGCGCGCGCCGGCAAGAATATCAAGCACGATATTTCGCTGCCGATCTCGCGCATCGCCGACTTTATCGCCCTGACCGATGCGGCGCTGGCAAGCGCCTTTCCCGGCTGCCAGCTGGTGTGCTTCGGTCACCTTGGCGACGGCAACCTGCATTACAACGTGGCGCCGCCGGCCGGCATGAGTGATATCGATTTCCTGGCCAACCAGGATGCGATCAACCGCATCGTGCATGACCAGGTGACGGCCTTTGACGGTTCGATCTCGGCCGAACACGGCATCGGCGCGCTGAAAAAAGACGAACTGGCGCATACCAAGTCGGCGCTGGAGCTGCAGCTGATGCGCGCCATCAAGCAGGCGCTGGACCCGCAGGGCATCATGAATCCGGGGAAAATATTATGAAAACCTTGTTGATCACGCTGGCGATCGTGGCATCGGCGCAAGCATCGGCGCAGGGCGTCTACAAATGCGTCAAGGACGGCCGGACCAGCTATAGCGAAACGCCGTGCGCGGCCGGCCAGGTGCAGCTGATCGAAGTCCCACCGCCGCCACCGGCCATCGACAAGGGCGCCGCCACGCGCCAGCAGCGCGTGGCCGACCAGCTCGAATCGACGCGCAAAAAACGCGAAGAGCGCGAAGACGCGGCCCGCGCGCGCGCCAATATGCAGTCGGCCGAACATGAACAGCATTGCGCCCAGCTGCGCCTGCAGCAGAAATGGGCGGCGCAGGACGCCGTGGGCGCCGGCGACAAGACGCGCGAAGCGGCGCAGCTCAAAGTGCGGCGCGCCAGCGAGCGCCTGGCGCTCGATTGCCTCAATTGAAACCGGCCGCCTCGCACAGCACCCTGTCGCGCTGGCTGCTGCTCGGCGAATGGCGCGCCCACCCGGTGCGCGCGCTGGTGGCGGTGCTGGCCATTGCCGTGGGCGTCTCGCTGGGCTTTGCCATCCACCTGATCAACGCCGCCGCCTTCAATGAATTTTCCACCGCCGTCAAGAGCCTGTCCGGCCAGGCCGACGTGCAGGTGTCGGGCCGTGAAGCGTTGTTCGATGAAGCCATCTATCCACAACTGGCAGCGCGAAGCGGCGTGGCCGTCGCCTCGCCGGTACTCGAACTGCAGGTCGGCGTGACCGGCAAGCCCAGTCTGCCGCCACTGCAAGTGCTGGCGCTTGACGTTTTTCGCGCCGGCTTTATTTCGCCCGACCTGATCGGCGCACCAAGCGACGACCAGCCGTTCGACACCTTGTCTGGCGATGCGATTTTTCTGTCGCCGGCTGCCCTGCGTGCGCTGGGCCTGGCGCAAGGCGACACGCTGGCGCTGCAGTCGGGCACCGGCAGCATCAAGCTGCGCGTGGCCGGCTCGCTGCAGCGCGCACGCGCCGGCCAGCGCATCGCCGTGATGGATATCGGCGCGGCGCAGTGGCGCTTCCAGCGCCTGGGCAAGCTGTCGCGCATCGATCTGAAACTGCGCGACGGGGTCAACCGCGAGGCCTTCCAAGCGCAACTGGCGCGTGATCTGGAACGCGATTATCCGGGCCGCTTCCGGGTCGGCCAGCCCAACGATGAAAACCAGAACAGCCGCAACAACAACCTCAGCCGCGCCTACCGCGTCAACCTGACCGTGCTGGCCTTGGTTGCCCTGTTTACTGGCGCCTTTTTGGTGTTTTCCACCCAGGCGCTGTCGGTGATCCGCCGCCGCAGCCAGTTTGCGCTGCTGCGCGTGCTGGGCATGGAGCGCGGCATGCTGCTGCGCCAGGTGCTGATGGAAGGCGCCAGCCTGGGCGTGGTGGGTGCGGCTGCCGGCATTGCCGGTGGCTACGCCATGGCGGCGCTGGCGCTGCGTTTTTTTGGCGGTGACCTGGGCGCCGGCTTTTTCTCCGGGGTGCAGCCGCAGGTGCAGTTCACGCCGGTAGCAGCGTTGGTGTACTTTGCGCTGGGCCTGGGCGTGGCGCTGCTCGGCTGCGCCGCGCCGGCCTTGGAGGCGTCGCGCGCGGCGCCCGCCATCGCGCTCAAGTCGGGCAGCGAGGCGGCCGTCACCACGCGCCTGGCCAAGACCTGGCCGGCGCTGGTGTGCCTGCTGGCAGCGGGCGCACTGACGCTGCTGCCGCCCGTGTTCGAGCTGCCGCTGTTTGGCTATATCTCGATTGCGCTGCTGCTGATCGGCGCCATTGCACTGATGCCGCAGCTGGCGCTGGTGGTGTTTCGCGCCGTCGAACGCGTGTGGCTGCGCGCCAGTGTCGCTGCGCGCGCGCCGGTGCGCAGCCTGACGGTGTCGCGCCTGGCCAATGCGTCAGGCCAGGTCGGCATTGCGCTGGGCGGGGTGCTGTCGAGCTTTAGCCTGATGGTGGCGATGGCCATCATGGTATCGAGCTTTCGCGTCTCGGTCGACGACTGGCTGCTGCAGATCCTGCCGGCCGACCTGTATGCGCGCACCGCTGCCAGCGGCAGCACCTCCGGTTTGAATCCCGACGAACAGCGCCGCATCACCACCCTGCCCGGCGTGGCACGTGCCGACTTTTTGCGCGTGCGCTCGCTGTCGCTGTCGCCCGAGCGCCCCAACGTCACGCTGCTGGCGCGCCCGATCAATCTGCAGGATCCCGGCAAAAGCATGGTGCTCGTCGGCGACACGCTGCCGGTGCCTGCCGGCTTGCGCCCCGTATGGCTGTCCGAAGCTGCCGCCGATCTGTATGGCTACCAGCCCGGCCAGAGCATCAGGCTGCCGCTGGCAGGTGGCCTGCATGACTTCTTTGTAGCCGGCGTCTGGCGCGACTATGCGCGCGCCAGCGGCTCGATTTATATGCCGCTGGACGACTACCGCGCCATTACGCGCGACCTGGAAGTGAGCGACGCGGCGCTGTGGCTGGATAAAGGCGTGAGCGCTGACCAGCTGCAGCAACGCATCAAGGCGCTGCCGTTTGGCGCCACGCTGGAGCTGTCGAGCCCTTCGGCGATTCGCGCCCTGAGCCTGCAGATTTTCGACCGCAGCTTTGCCGTCACCTACCTGCTTGAAGCGATTGCCATCGTGATTGGCCTGTTTGGCGTGGCCGCCACGTTTTCGGCGCAGACGCTGGCGCGCGCGCGCGAATTCGGCATGCTGCGCCATGTGGGCGTCACGCGCGGGCAGATCCTGGCCATCCTGGCGCTCGAAGGCGGCGCCTTGACGGCGCTGGGGATAGCCACCGGTTTCGTGCTGGGCCTGTTGATCAGCTTTGTGCTGGTGTATATCGTCAATCCGCAATCGTTCCACTGGACCATGCAACTGCATCTGCCATGGGGTCTGATCGCCACCGTGGCCGGTGCACTGCTGGCCGCCAGCGCCGCTACGGCCCTGCTGGCCGGGCGTCAGGCGCTGTCGGCAGGTCCCATACGCGCCGTCAGGGAGGACTGGTAATGCGACATTGTTTGCTTTTGATACTGTGCCTGGCGCTGCCGGCCATGGCGGCCGCGCCGGTGTTTGAACCGGTCACGCCGCTGCCGGCTGGCCAGTCGCTGCGCCTGCCGCACGACTTCGGCGCCCATCCCGCCTTCAAGACCGAGTGGTGGTATGCCACCGGCTGGGTCACTACCGCCGGCGGCCAGCAACTGGGCTACCAGGTCACCTTCTTTCGCAGCGCCACCGGCTCGGACCCGGCCAACCCGAGCGCGTTTGCGCCGAAACAGCTTATTATCGGCCACGCCGCGCTGTCGGATCCGAAGCTGGGCAAGCTGCTGCACGACGAGCGCAGTGCGCGCCAGGGCTTTGACCTGGCCTACGCAAAGGAAGGCAATACCGACGTCAAGCTCGACGACTGGCGCATGCAGCGGCGCGATGATGGCCACTATGAAGTAACGCTGGCGGCGCGCGAATTTTCGCTGCAGCTGACCTTGAGCCCGACCCAGGCGCCGCTGCTGCAGGGCGAGCGCGGCTACTCGCGCAAGGGGCCGCGCCCGGAACAGTCCAGTTACTACTACAGCGAGCCGCAACTGGCCACGCGCGGCACCATTACACGCGCCGGCGGCCAGCCCGAAGCGGTCACCGGCACCACCTGGCTCGATCACGAATGGTCGAGCCAGGTGCTCGATGAAAACGCCAGCGGCTGGAACTGGGTCGGCGCCAACCTCGATGACGGCGGCGCGCTGATGGCTTTCCAGATACGCAGCAAGACAGGTGCTAAACTATGGGCCCACGCCGCATGGCGCGACCGCCACGGCAAGGTCACGCAATTCGGGCCCGACGAGGTGGAATTTGCCCCCACGCAGCTGTGGCGCTCGCCGCGCACCAGGGCCGAGTATCCGGTCGCCACCGAAATTCGTACCGGTGGCACGCGCTGGCAGATCGCGCCGCTGCAGCCCGACCAGGAACTCGATTCGCGCCGCTCGACCGGCGCCGTCTACTGGGAAGGCGCGGTGACGGTCAAGCGTGACGGCCAGCAGGCAGGCCGCGCCTACCTGGAAATGACCGGTTATGTCCAGCCGATGAAGTTGTAGAACAACAGTAGCAGATACAGTAAAACAAAGCGAAGACCCATGACGACCAGTACCGAAACGAGCAGCACCACCACTTCCACGACGCCCGCAACGGGCACCAGCCGCGAACTGAAAAAAGGCAGCCTGGCCGCCTTCAAGGGCCTGATGCCTTTCCTCACGCCCTACCGCAAGCAGTTCTTCCTGGCCGGTATCGCGCTGGTGGTGGCAGCCGCTTCCACGCTGGCCATTCCGGCCGCCTTCAAGCAGATGATCGACCTCGGTTTTGGCGGCGCGGCCGGCTCGAAAAGCATCGAGCATGTGGACCTGGTGTTCCTGGCCCTGTTTGGCGTGGCGTCGGTGCTGGCGCTGGCTACGGCGGCGCGCTTTTATACGGTGTCCTGGCTGGGCGAGCGCGTCACGGCCGATATCCGCAGCGCCGTGTACGGCCATGTGGTCACGCAAAGCCCCGAGTTTTTTGAAACTACGCAGACCGGCGAGGTGCTCTCGCGCATTACCACCGACACCACGCTGATCCAGGCGGTAGTCGGCACCAGCATCTCGATGGCGCTGCGCAATATGCTGCTGTTTATCGGCGGCCTGGTGATGCTGTTCGTGACCAGCGCCAAACTGGCCGGCATCATTATCGGCCTGTTGATCCTGGTGGTGGTGCCGATCATCGTGTTTGGCCGGCGCGTGCGCAAGCTGTCGCGCGATTCGCAGGACCGCATTGCCGACGCGTCGGCGATGGCCGGTGAAATTCTCAACGCCATGCCAACCGTGCAGGCGTTCACGCATGAAAAGATCGAATCGAAGCGCTTTGGCGACTCGGTCGAAGGCGCCTTCATGACCGCCATGCGCCGTATCCGCGCGCGCGCGCTGCTGACCATGATCGCCATCCTGCTGGTGTTTGGCGCCATCGTGTTCGTGCTGTGGCTCGGTGCGCGCGCGGTGCTCGATGGCTCGATGACGGGCGGCGACCTGGGGCAGTTCATCCTGTACGCGTCCATCGTGGCCGGCGCCATCGGCGCGTTGTCCGAAGTGATGGGCGAGGCGCAGCGCGCTGCCGGCGCCACCGAGCGCCTGCTTGAACTGATGGCCGTCCAGTCGGATATTTCCTCGCCAGCCGCACCTTTGGCGCTGCCGGCGCGCGCCGCCAATGGCGCTTCGCTGACGCTCGACCGCCTGCAGTTTTCCTACCCTTCGCGCCCCGACACCCATGCGCTGGACCAGGTCAGTCTCGATATCGCCCCCGGTGAAACGGTGGCCGTGGTCGGTCCGTCCGGCGCCGGCAAGACCACGCTGTTCCAGCTGTTCCTGCGCTTTTACGATCCGCAAGGCGGCCAGATCCGCCTCGACGGCGTCGACATCAAACAGCTCGACCTGCACACGTTGCGCGACGCCATTGGCATCGTGCCGCAAGATACGGTGATTTTCTCGAACGACGCGATGGAAAACATCCGCTACGGGCGCGCCGGCGCAACTGACGCCGAGGTGATTGCGGCGGCAAAAATGGCGGCTGCCCATGAATTCATCGAGCGCCTGCCCAATGGCTACAAATCGTTCCTCGGCGAGCGCGGCGTGCGCCTGTCCGGCGGCCAGCGCCAGCGCATCGCGATTGCGCGCGCCCTGCTGAAAAACCCGCCGCTGCTGCTGCTCGACGAGGCCACCAGCGCGCTCGATGCCGAATCGGAACGCCTGGTGCAGTCGGCGCTGGAAGCGGCGATGGTCGGGCGCACCACCGTCATTATCGCGCACCGCCTGGCCACCGTGCAGCGCGCCGACCGCATCGTGGTAATGGAAGACGGCAAGATCGTGGAAATGGGCACGCACGCGCAACTGGTGGCAATGAAAGGCGTCTACGCCAACCTGGCGGCACTGCAGTTTCACCATGTGCACGCTGGGTAGGTTGAAAGATGAACGCCTTTTTCCACGCCCATCTGGGCATTACCGACTTCTGGACTTTTTTGATCGGCACGATCTTTATCGTGCTGCTGCCCGGCCCTAACTCGATGTATGTGCTGTCGGTAGCCGCCCAGCGCGGCGTACGCCCGGCCTACCAGGGCGCCTGCGGCATATTCGTGGGTGACCTGGTGCTGATGGTGCTGTCAGCCTGCGGCGTGGCGTCGCTGCTGAAAGCCAGCCCTGCCCTGTTCTATGCCGTGAAGTATATCGGCGCGGCCTACCTGGGCTGGATCGGCCTGCAAATGCTGATCGGCTGCTGGCGGCAGCTGCGCGCACCGCAGGCTACCGGCGACGTCACGCCTGCGCCGACTGCTGCAAAGGAAAGCAATCCCTTCCGCAAGGCGCTGGTGATCAGCCTGATGAATCCCAAGGCGATCCTGTTCTTTATTTCGTTCTTTATCCAGTTTGTCGACCCCGCCTTTGCCACGCCGGCGCTGTCGTTTGTCGGACTGGGCCTGACTTGCCAGCTACTGAGCTTTACCTATCTGACAGTGATTATCTTTGTCGGCGCGCGCCTGGCGGCCGCCTTCCGCCGCCGTCGCCGCCTGTCGGCCGGCATGGGCGGCGGGGTCGGTGCGCTGTTTATCGGCTTTGGCGCCAAGCTGGCCACCGCCACCCTGTAAGGAGAACTTCTTGACCGACGCCGAACTGCGCCAGCAATGCCATACCATTATCCCGGGCCACCGCCAGCCAACACCGGCCGAAACCTTTGCCGCGATGTCCGCCTGGTGCGAAGAACACGGCATTGCGCATGACACCTATGGCGACGGCGAACTGATCGAACAGTTCGAGCAAAAGATCGCGCGCCTGCTGGGCTTTGAAGCGGCAGTGTTCTGCATCACCGGCACCATGACGCAGGTGACCGCGTTGCGTCTGGCCTGCCAGGACCGCGCTTCGCGCCTGGTGGCGCTGCATCCGACCTCGCATATCCTGCGCCACGAACGCGGCAACCACGAACTGCTCGACCATTTCAAGGCCCTGATGATCGGCGACCCGCACCGGCCATGGACGGTGGATGACCTGCGCGCCGTGCCCGATGCGTTGGCTGCGGCGCAGCTTGAACTGCCGATGCGCGAAATCGGCGGCCAGTGCCCTCGATGGGACGAACTGGACGCTATCAAGCATCACTGCCAGCAGCACAATATCCACTTGCATATGGACGGCGCACGCCTGTGGGAAACCCAGGCAGCGTTTGGCCAGCCACTCTCCGCCGTCTGCCGCGGCTTTGACAGCGTGTATGTGTCGCTCTACAAAGGTATCGGCGGCCTGGGCGGCGCCATGCTGGCCGGCAGCGGCCAGTTTGTCGAGCGCGCACGCGAATGGTTCCGCCGCCAGGGCGGCAATATTATCCACCGTACGCCCTACGTGGTGGCCGCCGCCATGCAGTTCGATGCGCGCATCGCCGCCATGCCGCACTACTTCGAGCGCACGCAGTGGCTATACCAGCTGCTGCAGGATTACCCGGTGATCGCCGTCAATCCGGCCCGCCCGCAGGCCAATATGCTGCACCTGCATCTGCCGGTCTCGCGCGAGCGCGCCATGGCGATCCGCGATGACATCGCGAGCGAACACGGCATCTGGCTGTTCGGCCGCGCCAGCCATGCAGCACTGCCCGATCATTGCTATATCGAGTGGTATGTGGGCGACAACCTGCTGGCAATGCCGGACGGCCAGGTGCTTAAGGCGCTCGATTTGCTCGCGGCGCGATTGAAGCCGTAATGGCCGCGTTTGGACACAGGCGCGTGCGCGCGTCGGCTTGATGCTGATGTCGGCTTGATGCTGATGTCGGATTGACGCATATACGTCGGATTGACGCGTACATGTCGGCGTAGGTCGGCTTAGCGCGTAGGTCGGCTTAGCGCGCAGCGCGTAAGCCGACAACATTGTTGACGTCAACGGTATTGTCGGATTACGGCCCCTGTGGGGCCTAATCCGACCTACGACCGACGCCTTAAAACTTGTAGTTATAAGCCAGCCCCAGCAACTGCATGCGGGTCTTGAACAGGCCGCGCGTGGTTTCGCCGTTGCCAGTGCAGCCGGCGGTCACCGGCGAGCACTGGTTGGTGTAGTTGACGGCGGCGTCCTTGAAGTCGATATAGCTGTAGGCCAGGTCCAGCGAGGCATTCGGGCTGAGCTTCCAGTTGGCGCCGATCGAATACTGCATGCGGTCGCTGTCAGGTAGCGCTGCGTGGCGCAGTTCGGGGCCGCGTACCGGCGCTTCGTCATGGGCCACACCGGCACGCAGCAGCAGGCTGTCGCTATACTTGTAGTTGGCGCCCAGCGAGACGCGCGTGGTGTCCTTCCACTGCTGGCGGATGCGCTCTGCGCCTTCGGCTGTCGGCGGGAACTGGATATCGAGATTTTGCAGGCGCGAGGTGCGCGTCCAGGTCACGTCACCCATCAGCGCCCAGCGCTCATCCATCTGATGGAAAGCGTTCAGCGAGACGGTTTCCGGCGTGCGCAGTTCGACCAGCGCGCCCGAATTGACCTTGTTGGAGGCGGCAGCAATAAAGGCGTTGACGGCGGCGTTATTCGACACCTGCGAGAAATCCCACACCGTATTGCCCTTGAGCTTGTGCGAGATCGACGAGCGGTACGACACGCCAAAGCGCGTCGCCTCGTTCATCTGGTACAGATAGCCAAGGTTGAAGCCAAATCCCCAGTCATCGCCATCCATCTCGGCATGCCCATCCTTGGCGCCGCGCAGCGCCACAGTCGCAGCTTGGGCGGCAGCCAAACCCTGTGTGCGCGCGATATTGGTGATAAAGGCGGTCGATGCGGCCGGCGCATGTTGCGCCAGGAAGGCCACCGAACCTGGCACGTCGACCGCTTGGCCCAGTTCGGCCTTCATGTATTCGGCCGTTACGCCAAAGCCGAACGAGTGATGCTCGTTGAGCTTGAACGCCACCGAAGGATTCAAGGCAATCGCTTCGAGCTTGATATTGGAAATGGCGTAGCGGCCGCTCCAGCTGTTGCCGTAATCGAGTTTGGCGCCGTAAGGCACGAACAGGCCGAAGCCGGCAGTCCACTGGTCGTTGAGCTTTTTGCTGGCGTACAGCGCTGGCGCAAACACGGCGTCGGGCGCATAGTCCTTGGCCGTGCCACCGGGGACGCGGTTGGTGAAGGTACGCGAGCCGGTGTCCTGGAAGCTCGAATGCGGCAGCACCAGCGTGCCGCCGCCGAGCAGTTGCGTGCCTTCCAGGCGCGACAGGCCGGCCGGGTTGTAGAAAATGGTGGAAGCGTCAGCCGCTTCAGCGGCATTGGCGTCGGCCGTGCCCTGGCCGGACACGCTTTGCGAGCCGAAGCGGTAACCCGATGCGGCAGCATTGGTGGACAGGCCGGCCAGCGCGGCGGCAATGATCAAAGGCAGATATTGTGGTTTCAAGCGGGTCTCTCTTTATTATATAAGCTGGCTATGCATGCGTTCGGGCCGCCAGTATCTGCCCGTCGTACGGAGCCGCCGGGAACGCCTGCAAGCGGGTTCCCGGACGGTGCCTGGGCAGCATATAATAAATTTCAAAAAAAAGCGAACGGTCGCTCTTTTTTAGTGTGAGAGCTGCAATGCGGGCAGTGCCCCATCGGGTCGGCCCAGCAGTCGCCGCTTGAGCATCAGTTCGAGCATCTGCTCGGCAGGCACCGGGCGCGACACCAGGTAGCCCTGGATTTCATTGCACTGCAAGGTGCGCAGCATATCGAGCTGCTGCTGCGTTTCCACCCCTTCGGCCACCACGCTCATGCCCAGTGCATGGGCCATTGAAACGATGGCGCGCACGAACACTTCACCCTGCTCCGAGCGGCCCAGTTCGGTGGTAAACGCGCGGTCGATCTTCAGGCCGTCCATGGCAAACCTCTGCAGCTGCGACAGCGACGAGTAGCCGGTGCCGAAATCGTCGACCAGCAGGCGCACGCCCAGCGCACGGATGGCGGCCAGTTGCTCGAGCGTACGGTTCTGCTCGTCCATCATCGCCGATTCGGTGATTTCCACTTCGATCAGGCGCGCTTCGATGGCATGCCGCGCCAGCGCCGAGGCCAGTACCAGATGCACATCGCCACGGCTGAACTGGCGCGCCGAGACGTTGATGGAAACGGGCACCAGCTGCAAGCCAAACGACTTCCAGCGCGCCATCTGCTGGCAGACCTTTTCAATCACCATCTCGCCCAGCTGCGAAATGAGGCCGCTGCTTTCGGCCACCGGGATGAATTCAAGCGGCGGCACCATGCCGTGCAGCGGATGCTGCCAGCGCACCAGCGCCTCCATACTGCACAACAGGCCGCTTTGGGTATCGACGCGTGGCTGGTACACCACCAGGAATTGATCCTGCTCGAGCGCCGTTACCAGCGCCTGCTCCAGTTCGCGCCGGTGGCGGATGGTCTCGAACAGCGCCGGCTGGAAGAAGCGGTGATGGCCCTTGCCGGCCATCTTGACGGCGTACATGGCGATATCGGCGTTTTTCAGCAGCACATCGGTGTCGCGCCCGTCGCGCGGCGAGATGCTGATACCGATCGAGGCGCCCATCTTGTGGCGCTCGCTGCCCAGGTAGAACGGCTCGTCGAAGGCCTGCGCGATGCGCGCGGCAACCTGCTCGGCGCGGCTGTCGTCTTCGATCGGATCGAGCAGCACCACGAATTCATCGCCGCCCAGGCGCACCACATGGTCGCCAGGGCGCAGCACCGCCTTCAGGCGCACCGAGGCGGCGCGCAGCACCTTGTCGCCTTCGGCATGGCCCTGCGTGTCATTGATGTCCTTGAAACCGTCCAGATCGATGAACAGCAGCGCCAGCATCTGCCCGCCCTGCGCCGCGCGGCTCAATGCGCCGGGCAGGAAGTGCTGCAGCCAATGGCGGTTCGGCAAGCCGGTCAGGCCATCCTCGTTGGCCATGCGGCGCAGTTCCTGCTCGTGCTCTTTCGCCTCACTGATGTCCTGCACGGTCACGGCCAGGCGGTCGCCGCTACGCACCACACGCCGGCGTATCCAGCGCAGCTGGAACGGATTGCCGTCGGCCAGTTCGATTTCCTGCTCCGAAAAGCCGGTCTGCATGGCCACCTTGTAATTCTGGATCAGGTCGCGGAAATACGGCTCGTGCGCGCGCGACTGCAGACGCAGGCCCAGCAGCTGCTCGCGGCGCACGCCCAAAAAACGGGCGCCCGGCTCGTTGCAGTCGACCAGTTCAAAGTCGCTGATGGCGCCGTTGGCCCCGCGAATGGCCACGATAATATAAAAGCCGTCGCTGGTGCCTTCGGTGGCCATGCGGTAGGCGCCGCGCACGCCTTCGGACTGATGGTGGCGCCAGGCCAGGCGCAACGACAAGATGGTGGCGACGCCGGTAAAGGCCAGCAGCATGGCGCTGACGGCCAGCGCGATGCCGAGGTAAATGGTGCGCGTTTCCTGGTAAGGCTGCAGCACTTCCATGTCGGCCAGGCCAACCAGGGCCGTAAATGGATAGGCGCCCAGCGCCTGCCAGCCGACAAAACGGTTCTGCTTGTCCGAAAAGCCGATACGGCCCTGCGACTGCATGGCGCCGCTGTCGCTGTCGAGAAAGCTGGTGTCAAAGAATGGCACGCCGCGCACCGGCGCCACGCGCGAACCGAGGCGGGTGCTGAATAACTCGCCATCCTCGCCGACCAGCGCCGACATGCCCAGCCTGCCGAAATTGACGCTGTCATAAAATTCGGAAAAATAGCTGGAATGGATGGAAATGAGCAGCACGCCGTCGAAATTGCCATCGGCGTCCTCGAGGCGGCGCGTAAAGTGAACCAGGGTGGCGTCCTGGGCCGCGCCAGCACCCTCGTCCGCCTGGCCGGTGTCGGCCGCCGGCGCCGTTTCCTGCATCCGCCCCAGCGCAATGCGCAGCGCACTGGAGTTACTGCGCCAGTGCCGCAACAGCATATCGCTGCGCTCACTGGTGCGCAGGCGCTGCAGCGGCGCGGTGGCCGTCACGGGGTGGCCCTTGCGGTCGAAGATGGCGACGACGGCAAATTGCGGCAAGGCATACATGCCCTGCGTCTTGAGCTGGTCGAGCTGCAGCCTGCCGTGTGCGTTTTCCCATTCGTATTTCAGCTGCAGCGTGAGCTGGTCCATCTGCTCCATGGTGCGCAGCAGATACTGGCCGTAGGCCTTGGACAGCGAGGCGACATTGTCGAGCGCCTGCTGCTGCGCCACCTTTTTTTCCGCTTCCAGCTGCAGCAAGGTAGCGGTCCACAGCACCGCGCACAGGGCCAGCCCGAGCAGCGGCCAGGCCAGCACCATGCGCAGGTTGGCCCTGAAGAATGCCGCGCGGCTGAGCTCGGTAGCAGCGCCGGCAGGCATGAAAAATTGTCGCAAAGGCATGTTGCTGTTTTTACCGTATTTACATCATTTCCGTAAGGATACACAAGTTACCACAGAGTTATCGCCAGTGGTATGCGCCAGGCGCATTTATGTGCATGCGAACAGCGCGGGCGGCACTGCATGGCGCCGGCTGCGTTACAATCACCGTCCTTATGTAGGCGATGTAGGAGCACCAACCATGCAGCAATACCAGGAATTGATCAGAACCGTCCTTGATACCGGCAGCTGGCAGGATAACCGCACGGGTATCCGCACCCTGAGCGTACCGGGCGCGATGATGCGTTTTGACCTGGCCAATGGCAATTTTCCAGCCGTCACCACCAAGAAGCTGGCCTTCAAGTCGGTCGTCGGCGAATTGTGCGCGTTTTTGCGCGCGTCGCGCAATGCGGCCGAGTTCCGCGCGCTCGGCTGCAAAGTCTGGGACCAGAACGCCAACGAGAACGCGCAGTGGCTGGCCAATCCCTACCGCCAGGGTGAAGACGACCTCGGCCCCGTCTACGGCGTGCAATGGCGCCAATGGCCAGCCTACAAGCTGCTCGACGCGAGCGAAGCGGCGCAGATTGCCAGCGCGCAGGCCAACGGCTTTGCAGTAGTGGCGCCGGTGGTCGAGGAAGGCGTGGCAAAGGTGCTGCTGTACAAGGCGGTCGACCAGTTGCGCGAATGCCTGGACACCATCATGAACGACCCAGGCAGCCGCCGCATCCTGTTCCATGGCTGGAACCCGGCCGTGCTCGACGCCGTGGCCCTGCCCGCCTGCCATTTGCTGTACCAGTTTATTCCCAACGCCAGCACGCGTGAAATCTCGCTGTGCCTGTATGTGCGCAGCAACGACATCGGCCTGGGCACGCCGTTCAATATCGCCGAAGGCGCCGTGCTGCTGCACCTGGTGGCGCGCCTGACCGGCTATACCCCGCGCTGGTTCACCTATTTTATCGGCGACGCGCATATCTATGAAAACCATCTCGATATGGTGCAGGAGCAGTTGCAGCGCGAGCCGTTCCCGGCGCCGCGCCTGGTAATTGCCGACCGCGTGCCCGAGTATGCCAAAACCGGCAAGTATGAGCCGGAATGGCTGGAAAAGATCGAACCGTCCGACTTTTCGCTGGAAGGCTACGAGCATCATGCGCCGATCAAGGCGGCGATGGCGGTCTGATGGCGACCGCACCACTGTCGGCGCTGCATCGCAAGCTGTTTGACGAAACCAGCGGTGAAAAGTTCGCACGCCTGAAAGACCGGCTGCTGAAAAACCATGGCGAGGCGGACCGCGCCGCCGTGCTGTCGATACTGGCGGCGTATATCCGCGACGGCCAGCTGCTGCACTGGCGCGCTTTTTTGCTGCCCGATATGGTGCGCCTGACGCAGCCTGGCGAGTACGAAGATTTTTATGCCTGGAGCCTGCAGCAACCCAAGCTGGCCTACTGGAGCGTCGATGGCCTGCTGAAAAGCGGCGGCAAGGCTGCGTATCCTGCACTCGTTGCGCTGGCGCTGGACACCGGCCAGGCACTCGATGTGCGCGCCAAGGCCGTCAAGAGCCTGGCCATCTTCAGCCGCCAGCCGTTTGACGCGGGCCGCCCGCAAGACCCCGGCTACTGGAAAGAGCCGGATCTCGACCTGCCGGCGCTGCTGGCCTGGCAGTCGCTCGGCTACCCCGATGGCGCCGGCCATGCCGAGCCGGCGCGCCACCGTCTGCTCGACGCGCCGCAGTCACCGCTGGAACATGCACTGGCCGCGCTCGAGCGCAAGCTGGCGGCGCAGCGCGCGCAGGAACAGGATCTGGCCCAGCCGTCAAACTGGCTGACCATCGCCAATCCTGCGGACCTGCTGGCCATCGACCAGCGCTGGACGCTGCCCGAGCACTACCGGCGCTTCCTGGCCTGCGCTTCGCCGCTCAGGGTACAGGTCGAAGGAGATGATTTTCCAGAAGGCGTAAGCCTGTACGGCGCGCACGAACTGCTCAAGGCGCAGCATGGCTACAGCTGGAATCCGGTCGAACAGGCCGTCATTGCCGACTGGCCCGCGCACTATGTGGTGATTGCCGATGCAGGCGCCGACCCGTTCTGCCTGGATCTGAGCCAGGCCGATGGCGAGGATGCGCCGGTGCTGCACGCCATGCATGGCACCGGACGCTGGGATTTCGAGCGGTACAACGCCAGCCTGGTTGACTTTATCAACGAGCTGGCCAGCGCAAAATAACTGGATCTAGCCGAGTCCAGGCAAACCGTAGGTCGGATTAGCCGCGTAGCGGCGTAATCCGACAATACCGCAAGCGCCAACAATGTTGTCGGATTACGGCCCCTTCGCGGCCTAATCCGACCTACCCTTCCGCGCCCGGTCCGCCGGGGCCAGGGCCTCCCGGACCGCCTGGACCACGGCCGCCCGGCGGGCCAAAGCGCGGCGAATCGCCGTCTCTGGACGCCGACGGACCACCGAGGCGATACGACAGGCCCACATAGATCATGCGGCCGTCAAAGCGGCGCGTGCTCGTTTCGCGCAGCGAAGCGCTGTTGATCACGGTTTCCATCTTGTTGCTGCTGAACACGTCAGTGACATTCATCACCAGGCTCAACTGCGGCGTCACGGTATGGCGCCAGTTGATATTGACCGTATTGTTCGGTGAGCGGTAGCCCTGGCCGGACAAGGTCTTGCCCTGCATCTGCAGCGCCACCTGCACCTGGTTGGCGGTGTTGAGCTGATAGTTGAGGCGCGCGCGGCCGCTCAGCGAATTGGCGGTGCGCGTGCTGACATTGCCCAGGTCGTCCTGTGACTGCTGCTGGCTGCGCGCCAGGTTGCCGCTGGTGTTAAGCGTCAGCGACGGCGTCAGCTTGCCCGACAGGCTGAACTCCATGCCGCTTGAATGGCTGCCTTCACCGTTTTCGCGCGTGGTCAGCAGCACATTGTCGCTGATGAAATAGCGGTAGTCGACAATCGCATCCTTGTCACGCCGGTGATAGGCGCGCAAGCTGCTTTCCAGTCCCCACAGCTTGGTTTCATAGCCCACTTCAAACGAATCGGTCTGGGTTGGTTTGAGTTTCGGGTTACCGGCAGAGACATTGAATTCGTCGCGATAGATCACATACGGATTAAGGTCGCCGGCGCTCGGGCGGCGAATGCGGTGCGCGTAGCTGAAGCGCAGATTGCTTTCGTCGTTGACCTTGTAGGTGGCAAACAGGCTGGGAATGTAATTGATGTAGTTGTTGGTGGCTTCAATATCGCTGGTAATCTGGCGCACCGTCAGGTCGGTGTATTCGGCGCGCAGGCCGGCCAGCGCACCCCAGCGCTCGCTCAAACGCATCTGGTACGAGCCGTACAGCGCAATGGTGCGCTCGTCGAGTTCGAAGCGGTTGCTGCGCATCGGGTTGACAGTCTCAATCAGGCTGCGCGGGTCGATATCGGTATAGAGCGTGTCGAAACTGCTGGAATTATCGGCCACCTTGTAGCCCAGCTTGGCCACGCCGCCAGCCAGCGGGCGCTCGTAGTCGCCGCTGAAGTCGACGATGCGGTTGCCGGTCTGGCTGTGCTGGCGCGCGCGGGTGTCGACGGCATTGCCGGTCGCTATCGCATAGACGTTGGCGTAATCGCTGTCACTCTCGTTATTTGCCGACGACACGCGCAGGTCGATCTTGAGCGTCTCGCCGGGCAGCTCGCCCTTGTGATCGTAGCGACCACCCCAGCTGTAATTATGGCTGTCGCCGCTACGCGCTGTGCTGCGCACGTAGTCGCCGATGGTATTGCCGTCGCTGTCACCATTGATATAGCGGTCGCGCGAGCGCTGGTCGTTGCTGCGGTTGTTCAGCGAGACGCTGGCGGCCAGCGTATCGTTGGCACCCAGGTTGTAATTGACGGTGCCATTCAACCCGAGCGAATCATTCAGGCCGTTATTGACCGAACTCTGGCTGCTGGGCGCAAAGGCGCCCGTCACGCGGTCGAGCCGCTCACGCGTGACTTCGCCTTCGGAGTTACGCCCGTCGTGGCGGAAATTGATGCCGCCCTGAAAGCCCCATGGACCCTCGTTATAGGTGCCGGAAGTCGATGCGTTATAACGCCCGCCGATGCCGCGGTTGGCATTGACGGTGGCAAAACCGCCCGGTTTGCGGTTGCGCTTCATCACCAGGTTCAGGATCGGCCCGCCGCCAGCCTCGTTGCCGAACTGCGCACCGGGATTGTTGATCACTTCGACCGAGTCGATATCGTCGGCCGCCATCGCGTTCAGGGTCGCGCCGCGCGAATCGCCCTGCATCATGGCCGACGGCTTGCCGTCGATCAGGATCTGCACATTGCTGCTGCCGCGCAGCGTAACCGAGCCATCGGGATCGACCGCCACCGACGGCACATTGCTGAGTGCATCGGCAGCCGTGCCGTTGGTACTGCCGATATCGGATTTGACCTCGTACACCTGGCGGTCGATACGGCCGGTCGGACGTTCGGCGCTGACGCTGACCGAAGGCGTGGTGTCTGGCGCCTCGACCTTGACCGGCGGCGCAGCCTTGGCAGGCACCGCTGGCACGGCCGGTGCCGCAGGCTTGAGCGTGTCAGATGCGCTGCTTTGTGCGTGCGCGGAAGTCAAAGGGGACAGCAGACTGCTGCCGGCAAGGCAGCAGAAAAGGATTTTTTGCATGAATTGTCAAAGTAGGAATCGTTGTGCAAGAGTCGTGGCGACTGATGGCATGATTCTAGAGGCCGCGCCAAATGAGAACAATTGTTCTTTACCTGGTTTAACGTTTCCATTCCCTTTGTGGTAATACTGCCTCACTCAGGCCAGCAAACCATGCTGTTTTGCCAGCTTGAGCCAGCCCGGATACTCCGTCATCAGCAAGTCGTACAGATCGGCGTCGCTATGCTCGTCGGGCGAGCTGACCGAGAAGTAGTTGGCGTTGTCGATCAGCCGTCCACCAAGCTCGTCGAGCTTTTCCAGGAACGGGAAGTCGGAATCGGCAAACGCTGCCAGGAACTTGCTTTTGGACTTGCGGCCCTTGCCGATGCCCATGAATTGCCAGAAGATCGGCTCGTTGCTGGCCCAGCGCAGCTGCTTTTCCGTGGTGGCCTGGTCGCTGGTGCCGCCGTCGGTAACGAACATCACATACACGGGCAAGTCGGCCCGACGCGCACTCCTGCGTTCGCCGCCGTGCGCGTCGGGAAAGTAGAATGCGCGGATAGCTTCCATCGCGCGGCCATAGCGCGTGTCGCCTTCGAGCGGATGATGGTCGATGGCATTGCGCACATAGGTGGTGCAGTTGCTCAAGGCCATAGGCTCGGGCTGGTGCACGTTTTTGCCAAACAGGAAAACGTCGATTTCGCCGTCATCATCGAACTTGCAACCGAGCGCCAGGATGCGTTCGGCGAACTGCTGCACCAGGCCGTCGCGGTACAGCCGCCCCATGGAGCCGGAAATATCGAGACACAGGCAAACCTTGGCGCGATGCTCGTGCAGGCCGACCTTTTGCAGCGATACCCCGGCCTGCTTGACCAGACTGACCAACTGTGGCGCTTCACGTTCGACGCGCTTTTCCAGATTGATCTTGGCCTGTACTACGGCAGACACTGCTGCTTGCGAGGGTTGCGCAGCCTGCGCCGCTTCGCCGCCAAAATGGCGCACCAGCGCATCGAGGCCGCCATTGAAACCCTGGCCAACCGCCATCAGCCGCCACTGCCCATCCTTGCGGTACAGCTCGGCCAGCATCACGGCCTTTTCCTGCGCAAAGTCCGTGCCTGAAAACGCAAAGCGCGCCGCTTCACGGCCCGCACTGGCGATACGCACATGGCCCGACTGCAGTTGCGACATGACGCTGCTGCCGTCGATACTGGCGGTCAGCACCAGCCGGTCGATGCTGGACGGCAGGCGCGACAGCTGGAAGACAAACGCCGCCTGCTCGCCGCTGCTGCCAGCGCGCGCCTCGACCCCGCCGCATGGCGTGCGCGGCTGGTTGAAAAACGTCATGTAGCGTTCGTCGGCAAGCTTGCCGCCGGCGTCCAGGCCAAAGCAGGCGAAGTCCAGCGCCAGTCCGGCCACGCCCACGCCGATATCCAGTACGCCATCAGGGGCGATAGCTGCCAGCGGCAGGCGCTGGCCTTTGCTCAGATGTTCCATTGGGTGTCCTTAAGCGATGTAGCGGCGCGGATTGCCGGCGTTATAGTCGTCTTCATCGTCCTTGTCTTCGCCCTTGAAGACGGCAGGACCGTTGAATTGCAAGCTCAATGCATCGCCCTGCCAGGTCAGCCAGGGCGTGGCTTCGCTGTCGGGCTCCGAAGTCTTGCCTGAAGGCTCGAGGATAATGCT
This sequence comes from Janthinobacterium aquaticum, assembly GCF_009208565.1. Lineage (GTDB taxonomy): Bacteria > Pseudomonadota > Gammaproteobacteria > Burkholderiales > Burkholderiaceae_D > Janthinobacterium. The sequence goes on from NZ_WFLK01000001.1 coordinate 44,344, forward strand.
GTCGGGCGTCACGCGCGCCAGGCCGATCACATAGCTGTAGACGGTGTCGTCTTTGGCTGCCGGCGAACTGCGAAAATCAAATGCACACTCGACAATCTGCGCACCATATTCCATCACCATCTTCGGCTGCATCGAGGCGACCGATACGGCGCCATTGGCCACCGCCGAATACACGCTGAACACCAGGCCGACCGTGCCACCATAAAACTGCGCCAGCGCCGGATTGACTTCCACCGTTTCAGTGGCCGGCGCCTTGCCGGAAGCGCCCGTCACATCGCCCAAGTGAAGCACATAGGGCATGGCGTCAAAGCTGCCGGGGGTGTCGGGCGCCTGGATAAAGCGCATGCGACCGTCGGGCAGCAGCAGGCCAACACGCAGGTCCAGATCGTCGTTATCGTCGTCGCCATCGCCGTTATCGACCCAGGTGGCCCTGACGATCAGCTTTTTCGGCGCGCCGGCGCCCTTGTCCAGCGATACTTTATGCGTCTGGCCAGGCTTGGTCAGCGATATTTTCGACAGCGACACCGGCTTGGCCACCGGTTCGGATTCGGCACCGGCCACTTCGCCGCCAAAATGCGCGACCAGTGCGTCCAGCCCGCCATTGAAGCCCTGCCCCACCGCCATAAAACGCCACTGGCCGTCCTTGCGGTAGAACTCGCCCAGCATCACGGCTTTTTCCTGGGCAAAATCGCTGCCCGCAAACGCAAAGCGCGCCAGCTCGCGATTGCCCTCGGCCAGCACCAGCGAGGATGGCCCCAGCTGCGACATCACCGCATCGCCGTCGACGGCCGCTGTCACCACCAGCCGCGCTATCGAGGTCGGCAACAGGCCTAGTTGGAAGGAAAAGCCGCCAGTCTGTACCGTCACGCCGCCGCACGGCGTACGCGGCTGGTTGAAAAACGTCATGTAGCGCTCGTCGGCCAGCTTGCCTGCGGCGTCGAGGCCAAAGCAGGCGTAATCGGGCGCCAGGCCCGCGGCATCGGCTTTCAGTTGCAAAACATCGCCCGCAACCAGGCCGGCCAACGCAAGGCGTTGCCCTTTGATCAGAGTTTCCATATGGGGTCAGTGCAGAAGAGTTGCACCCGGGCATGGCAAGCAACGCCCGGGACGGGCTATAACGGGGCGCCTGCTTAAGCGTTAATGCCAAACGAGCGCGCCAGTGGCCCCAGGCCGCCCTTGAAGCCCTGGCCGATGGCCTTGAATTTCCATTCGCTGCCGGCGCGGTAGATTTCGCCGAAGATCATGGCAGCTTCGGTCGAACCGTCTTCGGACAGGTCGTAGCGGGCGATTTCCTGGCCGTTGTCGCCATTGAGGCAGCGAATATAGGCCTTGCTGACCATGCCGAAGTTCTGCTTGCGGTTTTCAGCGTCATGGATGGTGACGGCAACGGCAATCTTGTCGATATCGGCCGGCACGGCGGAAAGATCCACGGCGACTTTTTCATCGTCGCCATCGCCGCCACCGGTGGTGTTGTCGCCGGCATGGACGATCGAGCCATCGGCTGACTTCAGGTTGTTATAGAAAATAAAGTCGGCATCGGAACGCGCCTTGCCGTCGGTTTTCAGCAAAAAGGCGCTGCCGTCCAGGTCAAAGGCGGCGCCATCGGTGGCGCGCGGGTCCCAGCCCAGGCCAATCACGATTTTTTTCAAGCCAGGAGCTTCCTTGCTCAAATTGACATTGCCGCCTTTTTGCAAACTGATCGCCATGGTATTTTCCCTTTTGATAAGATTGAATTCAATAAGCGCTACGCGCATGCGCAACTGACTGCCAGCCTACCATAATGCCAGACGCGCACTATTGAAAATAATACCATCCAGCAACCTGCTGTCCATCCCGCCATCGTGCAGCTTTTGCGAAATTGGCCGATAATGCCGCTCGATTTGCCTGTGCCACGCGACCATGACTGCAGAAAACCTTCCTTCGATCCGGCTCGACCTGATTCCCGGCACGCTGTGCGACGAGCGCATGTGGATGCGCGTGGCGCCCCTGCTCGACCAGCACTGCGATTTGCATTATGTGCCGTTGCACAAGGCGCGCACCCGCGGACAGATGCAGGAACTGATTGCCGGCCACAGCGCGCCGCGCGCCCACCTGGTGGCGTTTTCGCTGGGCGCCTATCTGGCAGTCGAATACGCGGTGGCCCATCCCGAACGCATCGCCTCGCTTACCTTGATCGCCAATTCGGCCAGGGGCCTGCAGCCGGCGGAAATCGAGACGCGCCAGCGCATTGCCGTCATGCTCGAACGCAATGCCTATACCGGCATCACGCGCCAGCGCCTGCGCGAAATCCTGCATCCGGCCCATCTGCAGGACGCCGCCATTGTCGGAGTGATCGACCAGATGGCGCTGGAGCTGGGCAAAGACGTGCTGCTGACCCAGTTTGCCACCACCATCGGCCGGCTCGATCTGATGGATGAGTTGGCCGCGCTGACCTTCCCGGTACTGATCGTCGGCGCCGAGGACGACAAACTGGTGCCGGCGGCAGATCTGCGCGCCATGGCCGCCAGGTTCCCCCATGCTACGCTGCAGATGTTTGGCGAGGCCAGCGGCCAGCAAACCGGCCATATGATCCCGCTGGAAGCACCGCAGGCACTGGCCGACGCCATGCTGGCATTCATCGCTGACCATCCATCGGTATTTCAACGATAATGGCGGCATTTACTTTGACAGCAAGACTGACATGAAACACCTGACCATTATCGTCGCCACCGACCAGCAGGGCGGCATCGGCATCGACAACACCCTGCCCTGGAAGCTGCCGGAAGACCTCGCGCACTTCAAGCGTTTGACCACCGGCCATCCGATCATTATGGGACGCAAGACGTTTGACTCGATCGGCAGGCCGCTGCCGAACCGGCGCAATATCGTCATCACGCGCAATAGCGAGTGGCGCCATGACGGCGTGGAAGCGGTCGGTTCGATCGAAGCAGCACTGGCTCTGCTGGCGGGCGAAGAAGCGTATGTCATTGGCGGGGCCGAGATCTACCGCCAGTCGCTGGTGCTGGCCACGCGTTTGATCGTTACCGAGATTGCTGCTGCCTACGACTGCGACGCCTTTTTCCCGGCCATCGATCATGCCATTTGGCAAGAAACCGCACGTGTAGCGCATGTGTCGGAAAAATCAGGCCTGGCCTATGCATTCGTCACGCTCGAGCGCCGCGCGGGCAGCGAGCAGCCTGCTGTCACGCCCCAGTAACAGGAATGGTGTAAGCTGCGCAAAAATCGTGTGTTTTGGCAGATGATATTTTTTACCGCAGAGGCTGCATTTCTGCGAGAATCCCGTTCTTATTTTTTGTTGCGACCGCACAGGCATGGCCTGCTGTCGCGCCCTCGTCCGCCCCTCCTTTGGTCAGGGGCGGCTTGCTTTTTTGGAGACATGCATGAAATTTCGTTTCCCTATCGTCATTATTGACGAGGATTTCCGTTCTGAAAATACGTCCGGCCTGGGCATTCGCGCCCTTGCCGCCGCAATGGAAAAAGAAGGCATGGAAGTGCTGGGCGTGACCAGCTACGGCGACCTGTCGCAATTTGCCCAGCAACAATCGCGCGCTTCGGCCTTCGTGCTGTCGATCGACGATGAAGAGTTCGGCAGCGGTTCGGTTGAAGACACCGATATTGCCCTCAAGTCCCTGCGCGCCTTTGTCGAGGAAATCCGCCACAAGAACGCCGACATTCCCATCTATATGTATGGCGAAACGCGCACCTCGCGCCATATCCCCAACGATATCCTGCGCGAACTGCATGGTTTTATCCATATGTTCGAAGATACGCCGGAATTCGTGGCGCGTCATATTATCCGCGAAGCCAAGTCCTATCTGGACGGCCTTTCGCCGCCGTTCTTCCGCGCGCTGGTGCACTACGCCAATGACGGCTCCTACTCGTGGCACTGCCCCGGCCACTCGGGCGGCGTAGCGTTCCTGAAGTCGCCGATCGGCCAGATGTTCCACCAGTTCTTCGGTGAAAACATGCTGCGCGCCGACGTCTGCAACGCCGTCGAAGAACTGGGCCAGTTGCTCGACCATACCGGCCCTGTCGCCGCGTCCGAGCGCAATGCCGCGCGCATCTTCAATGCCGACCATTGCTACTTTGTGACCAACGGCACCTCGACCTCGAACAAGATGGTCTGGCACTCGACGGTGGCGCCAGGCGACATCGTGGTGGTCGACCGCAACTGCCACAAATCGATTCTGCACTCGATTATCATGTGCGGCGCCATTCCCGTGTTCCTGATGCCAACGCGCAATCACCTGGGCATTATCGGACCGATTCCGCTGGCTGAATTCACGCCGGAAAGCATTGCCCGCAAGATCGAAGCCAACCCATTTGCGCGCGAAGCGAAAAACAAGAAGCCGCGCATTTTGACCATTACCCAGTCGACCTACGACGGCGTGGTCTACAACGTGGAAACGCTGCGCGAAATGCTCGACGGCAAGATCGATACCCTGCACTTCGACGAAGCGTGGCTGCCGCACGCCACCTTCCACGATTTCTACAAGAATATGCACGCGATCGGCAAGGACCGTCCGCGCGCCAAGGAATCGATGATCTTCTCGACCCAGTCGACGCATAAACTGCTGGCCGGCCTGTCGCAGGCCTCGCAGATCCTGGTGCGCGAATCGGACCAGGTCAAGCTGGACCAGGACGCCTTCAACGAGGCTTACCTGATGCATACCTCGACCTCGCCGCAGTACTCGATTATCGCCTCGTGCGATGTGGCGGCGGCCATGATGGAAGCGCCGGGCGGCACCGCGCTGGTGGAAGAGTCGATCATGGAAGCGTTGGATTTCCGCCGCGCCATGAAGAAAATCGACCAGGAGTGGGGCCAGGACTGGTGGTTCCAGGTATGGGGACCAGACAGCTTCAACGACGAAGGCATGGGCCAGCAGGAAGACTGGATGATCCGCGCCGAAGACGACTGGCACGGTTTCGGCGACCTGGCTCCCGGGTTCAATATGCTCGACCCGATCAAGGCTACCATCGTCAACCCGGGCCTGTCGCTCGACGGCCAGTTCGGCGAGACCGGCATTCCTGCGTCGATCGTGACCAAGTACCTGGCCGAGCATGGCGTGATCATTGAAAAATGCGGCCTCTATTCGTTCTTTATCATGTTTACCATCGGCATTACCAAAGGCCGCTGGAACACCCTGCTGACCGCCTTGCAGCAGTTCAAGGATGATTACGACAAGAACCAGCCGATGTGGCGCATCCTGCCGGAATTTGCGGCGGCCAACCCGCGCTATGAAAAAATGGGCCTGCGCGACCTGTGCCAGCAGATCCACGACTTCTACAAAGCGTACGATGTGGCGCGCCTGACCACGGAAATGTATCTGTCGGACATGATCCCGGCCATGAAACCGTCGGAAGCGTTTGCCAAGATGGCGCACCGCGAAATCGAACGCGTGGCCATCGACGAACTGGAAGGACGTATTACGTCGATCCTGCTGACACCGTATCCACCGGGCATTCCGCTGTTGATCCCGGGCGAGCGCTTCAACAAGACCATCGTCGACTACCTGCGCTTTGCGCGCGACTTCAACGAGCGCTTCCCCGGCTTCGAGACCGATGTGCACGGCCTGGTCAAGCGCGAAGTCGATGGTAAGCGCGGCTACTTTGTCGATTGCGTGCGCCAGGACTGATCGCCTGACGCCGCAGCACCGGCGCCATCCGCAATGGCGGCGCCGGTTCCTCCCTTACTGTGACGGGGACACCTCGCACGCCAGCCCTGGCGCGCTGCCCAGCTGGTAGCTGAAGGCCAGGGTTTCTTTTCCCTTCAATTTCGGCTTGCCAGGCAGTTGCAGCGGCAGATTCAGGCTGCTGTCGTAATCGCCGAGCCGGATGTCGCCATACACCTCGATACGCGTCAGCAGCCGGGCGCCGAAGCCAAGATCGGCCGGCAGCGTGATGCTGGCAGCGGGCAGCCGGGGCGCCTCAATCAACTGCCAGTCCAGAATGCGCTCGGCATTGATCTCGAAAACCTTGCCCCACTCGCTGCACGGCTCGGCGCTGGTGTCGCCTTCCGAGCCCACATGCACGCTGATGGCCGACGGCACCAGCGTTGCCTGCGGCGCCTGCGCAAACAGATTGCGCATAATGGCCACCTGCGGCTCCTTGCCCAGCGCAGTATTCATCGTTTCGCTGACGATCACATCGGGCACGGCGTCGGGTGCGATGCGCCAGGTGACCGCATCGGTGCAGACAAACGCCGCCACATGCGCGTTATAACCGAGCTCATCGATGAGGGTGCGCGCATGGCCCAGCGCTTCTTCATGCACTTCAAGCACGGTAAATTGCACCTGGCGCGGCGAAAAGATCGCCATCAGGGGCAGGGCCAGCAGGGCAAACGGCCCGCAACCGGCATACAGCACGGCCACCGGCGCCGCGTCGTTCAGGCGCGCCCGGATCGCGCTTGCCAGCCCCTGGATAAAGGCGGCGCTGCGCAGCATTTCGCGCGCACACAAGGCCGCCTGCAACGGCGAAATCGCGCGGCCGCTGGGCAGCGTGCTGCCGCCTTCGGTCAACGGGTTCGCGATTTTCATGACCAGTTGCGTATGGCGCTCGACAAAAGCGCGCAGCTCGCCCGTCACGCCGATCAGGCTTTCCAGCGAGCGCGCCGGATCGGCGATCGTGCGTGCAATGCGCGCAAGACCGGCCTGGCTGGCGTGCAAGGTGGCCAAGCTGCCATGGCGGCGCTTTGCCGCAGGGGAGTTCATCATTGGAGTTTCCTGTAAATGGGATTGCAAGACAGCCTGATAGTGGCAGCATAGCAAAATCATGTCGCGGCCTTTTATTGGCTGCTGACAGTTTGCAAACAACTTGGCAAGCTGTAATCGCTTCGTCGCAAAACGGCCACAAGCGGGCGACAGCGGGCAAAAATAAATTCCATTTTCAAAATGGAATGTTCTCGCAACATCGCGCAAATTCCCATCAAAACCTTCAAAGATCGCTGATCCGATTCCGTGAGCAAGTCGTCAATGCTGTTCTTGAAACAGAAAGTCACTAAACAAGCTCTACAATTACGGCGATGAAATCATATTGCCGGGAAGAAATTACATGACTGCCTCCATTTTACGCCGCGTGCTCGCTCCCGCAGTGCTGGCGCTGCTCACTGCCTGCGGCGGCGGTGCTGGCGACTCTGCGCCGGCCACCAGCGTCAATCCGACCTCGCCTGGCGTGCCGCCAACGACCACGCCAGGCACGTCCACCGGCACGCCGGGCGACACCACGCCCCCGGTCAGCACGCCAACACCGGCCGATCCAACGCCGCCGGTGGTCACCGTGCCGCCACCGGCGCAGGCGCTGCGCCTGACGACCAGGGAAGCGTCGCGCTTTCTCGGACGCGCCACCTTCGGCCCGAATATGACGGCCATCGAGCAGCTTGCCGCCAGCGACGCCGCCAGTTGGTTCACGCAGCAGTTTTCCGCACCGCAAACGCTGCACCGCAAATATATCGACACGCTGCTGGCCGCCCAGGCAGCGGGCGGCGCCAAAGTCAACCCGACCGGCTTTTACGAGTCGTTCTGGCAACAGGGCGTACGCGGCGAGGACCAGTTGCGCCAGCGCGTGGCGTTTGCCCTGTCGGAAATTTTCGTGATCTCGACGCAAAACGAAACGGTCTGGCCGCAGGTGCGTGGCGTGGCCAGCTATTACGACATGCTGGGCCAGCATGCGTTCGGCAATTTCCGCGACCTGCTTGAAGGCGTGGCCCTCCATCCGATGATGGGTATCTACCTGTCGCACCTGCGCAACCAGAAAGAATCGGCTACCCGCACGCCCGACGAGAACTTCGCGCGTGAAGTGATGCAGCTGTTTACCATCGGCTTATATCAACTGAACGCCGACGGCAGCGTCAAGCTGGCTGGCGGCAAGCCGATCGACACCTACGGGCGCGACGACGTGAGCGGCCTGGCGCGCGTCTTTACCGGCTGGAGCTGGGCCGGCGCCGACCAGAGCAGCAGCCGCTTCAACGGCGGCGTACCTGACCCCGACCGCGACTGGAAACCGATGCAAAACTACCCGGCCTTCCATTCCAGCGGCGAGAAAAACTTTCTGGGCCAGAGCATTGCCGGCGCCACCAGCGGTGAAGCGGACCTGAAAGTCGCGCTCGACACCCTGTTCAACCATCCCAATGTGGGCCCCTTCTTTGGCCGCCAGCTGATCCAGCGCCTGGTCACCAGCAACCCCAGCCCGGCCTACGTGGGCCGGGTAGCGGCCGCCTTCGCCAACAATGGCAAGGGTGTGCGCGGCGACATGCAGGCGGTGATCCGCGCCGTACTGCTGGACCAGGAAGCGCTGGCGCCGGCCGGCACTACCTTGCGTACGGGCAAATTGCGCGAGCCGCTGCTGCGCCTGGCCAGCTGGATGCGTGCCTTCGACGCCAAGGCGGCCAGCGGGCGCTATCGCATCTATTACCTGGAAACGCCGATGTACGGCCTGGGCCAGAGTCCGCTTAACGCGCCATCGGTCTTCAACTTCTTCCGCCCTTCCTATGTGCCGCCCAATTCGGCGCTGGCCAGCGCCGGCCTGTACGCGCCGGAATTGCAGATCACGGCCGAACCGTCCGTCACCGCTTACCTGAACTTCATGCAGGACACCGTGGCCAGCGGCGTGGGCGAAAGCCTGGAAGTCAAGCCCGACTATACCCAGGAGCTGGCGCTGGCGGCCGATGCGCCGGCCCTGCTCGACCGCATCGACCTGCTGCTGACGCACGGCACCATGTCGGCGCGCCTGCGCGGGCGCCTGCTGACCGCCGTCAACAGCGTGGCCATTCCCAGCGGCGCCTCGGCCACGGCGGCGCAAGTGGCCACCGCCAAAAGCAACCGCGTCAAGCTGGCCGTCTACCTGACCATGGCCTCTTCCGATTACCTGGTGCAGAAATAAGGACACCGAGCATGCCACCTTCCTCTTTCCCTCCCGCCGCGCCGATCTCGCGCCGCCGCTTTCTCGGCTCGATGGCGGCGCTGGCCGGCTCGGCAGCAACGCCGTTTGCGCTCAACCTGGCCGCCATGGGCGATGCGGCTGCCCAGTCGGCCAGCGACTACAAGGCCATCGTCTGCATCTTCCTCAATGGCGGCAATGACGCCTTCAACACCGTGCTGGCCACCGACACCGCCTCCTGGAGCCAGTACCAGCGATTGCGCAATACCGGCGCCAGCGATTCGATCCACCTGCCCGGCGTGGGCGAGACGGGCGGCGTGCTGCCGATTGTGCCCGATACCGCCCAGGCCGGCCGCAGCTTCGCCCTGCATCCTTCCATGGCGCCGTTGAAAGACCTGTTTGACGCCGGGCGCGCCGCGGTGGTGGCCAATGTCGGCACGCTGGTGCAGCCGGTGACGCTGGCGCAATACAAGGCGAAAAGCGTGGCGCTGCCGCCCAAGCTGTTTTCGCATAACGACCAGCAATCGATCTGGCAATCGGGCCAACCCGAAGGCGCTACCACCGGCTGGGGCGGACGTATCGGCGATGTGTTTGCCAGCGGTAACGCCAATGCCATGTTTACCACCGTCTCGGCGGCCGGCAATTCGGTGTTTTTGAGCGGCAGCCAGGTGCGCCAGTTCCAGGTGGGCCAGTCGGGCGCCGTGGCGATCCGCAATACCAGCGGCTATCTGTTCAGTTCGCCAGCCGGCGCCTCCGCGCTGCAAGCCATTATCAATGAGGCCGGCAACGATCCGATCGAGCAGGAACAGGTGGCGGTGGTGCAGCGCGCCATTGCCAGCCAGACGCTGCTGAGCGGCGCCATGCTGGCCGCCGGCCCGACCGGCGTGCCCAACCCCGGCACCTATGTCAATCCCAATACCGGCGTGGCCGCCACCAATGCGCTGGCGGTGCAGTTGCAGACGGTGGCGCGCATTATCGGCGGGCGCAATCCGCTGGGCGCCAAACGCCAGGTGTTCTATGTGACGCTGGGCGGCTTTGACACGCACGACCGGCAAAAAGTGCTGCACGCCGACCTGATGGCGCGCCTGGCCCACGCGCTGGCCTATTTCGACGCCACGCTGGCCAGCCTGCAGGGCGCCGACCTGCGCCGCCAGGTCACCACGTTTACGGCTTCGGATTTCGGACGCACCTTTACCAGCAATGGCGACGGCACCGACCACGGCTGGGGCGCGCACCATTTCGTGGTCGGCGGTGCCGTGCGCGGACGCGATATCTACGGCGCCTTCCCGGCCAGCGGCCTCGGCCATGAACTGGACGTGGGTTCCGGCTCGCTCTTGCCGACCACCTCGGTCGACCAGTATGGCGCCACGCTGGCCAGATGGTTCGGCGTGCCCGACAACCGCCTGGCCGAGGTGTTCCCCAACCTGGGCAACTTCAGCCGCCGCGACCTGGGTTTCATGGCTTGATCCTAGCCGTTGACGCCGATGGTCAGCGTGACCACATAGCCGTCGACGGCGTTGCCGCTCACGCTGGCCATCTGCAAGCTGGTGCCGTCGCTGAACACATTGTCGGTGGCGTAGCTGATCTGCGCCAGGTTGCGCACGCTGGTGGCATAGCCGCTGGCCGTGTAGACCTCGTTCAGGGTCGCCAGCGGAAAGGTGAACTGCGAGGTCTTGATGCGGCTGCTGGCCGTGGCGGCCCTGGCCAGGCTCGGGTAGACTTCAAAATGCACATGCGGCATGCGGCCCGCATAGCAGCCGGGGAAAATCGTGGTAAACGACAGATTGCCGCTGCTGTCGCTTTCCTGCACCCCGCGCAGATAGTTCTGCGCCGTCACGCCGCTTGAATACAGCGAATACAGGCCGTCGCGGTCGCAATGCCACAGATACACGGCGTAGCCGGCCAGGCTGGCGCAGCTGGTATTGGCGTTAACCAGTTGCAGCTTGATGGTCAGCGGCACGCCGGCAGCCACGCCGGTAGCGCCATTGAAGCTGGCGCGGATATCGCTGCGCACCACGCCGGACTGGTTGAGCACATTGATGATGCTGCCGCCATTGGTATTGCTGCCATCGGCCGGGTACGGGCCAGCCGTTTCCTCGGGGATAACCGCGCAGCTGCCTGCCGTTGGCGTGGCGGTGGCAGTACTGCCGGTGCCGGTCGCGGTGGTGACCGTGCTGGCGACATCGGCATCGGCGCTGCCGCCGCAACTGGCCAGCGGGATGGTGGCGACGCCGGCCAGCAGCCAGCGCAAGACCTGGCGCCGCTCGGCAGCCTGGCGCTGCATTACTTCAAGGTCGGACGCCAGGCCGAACTCAGCTGCGAACTCAGCTTTTTGCTCATGCAAATCCATACATATTCCATCAGGTAAGGCAAGCCGGCCAGCGCCGGGCTGAGGCTGGCGCACAGGTAGCACAGATGCATGGCGCGTTGCCCGATGCTGTGACTGTCCCGCTTGGCTGGCTTGCGGATCATCATAATGACTTAGCGCGACCGCGGACCAGGACGGCCGGCGCCATCGGGGCGGCGCGCTTCGATCTGCTGGCGCTGCTCCGGCGTCAGCACGGCCAGCAACTGCTGTTCCAGGCGTGCGCGTTGCAGGCTGATGGCCGCCATGGCCTCGGCTGCACTGCGTGCCAGTGCCTGCGCCTGTGCGTCGTCATAGGCGTTTGACGCCGCCAGGTCGCGCAATTGCTGGTGCGCCTTGAAGGCGATTTTCTCCTGCTCGCGCAGGAACGGCGCCTGGGCATAGGTGGCAGCAAACACCTTGTCCTGCTGCGCCTCGCTCAGCTCGATGCCATGCATAAAGGGCGGCAGGCCATCGCTGTTACCGTGTCCGCCCATGGCTGACGGCGGGGCTGGCATGGCGTGTGGCGGGCCGGCATCCGGGCCGCGCTGCGGTCCCTGCTGCGCCTGGCTGGCGAGCGGCAGGCACAGTGCTGCGATCATGAGCATGGCAATGGTGGCGCCAACTGGTTTGCTACTGTGTTTCATCATGCTTTCCTCGTGTCTGGACAGGATTCCATTGTCCGGCGCAGGCATGTAAAGCAACGTTAGCGGCAGGTAAAAACATGTAAAACCCCTCCTGGCGGCACACTGTAAAAGCGCGTAAAACAGCGCATTGCCGTCTGTTTTGACTGTTATCATGGGCAGTTACCACCGAAAAAAGCACCAGGCATGAGCAAGGTTTTATTGATAGATGACGATGTCGAACTGGTCGGCATGTTCCAGGAATACCTGACCCAGGAAGGCTTTGAGGCGACTGCCGTGCATGACGGCGAACGCGGCGCGGCCGAAGCGCTGACCGGCCTGTATGCGATCGCCATCCTCGACGTCATGATGCCGCGCATGAACGGCCTGGAAACGCTGCGCCGCATCCGCGCCGGCAGCCGCCTGCCCATTTTGATGCTCACTGCGCGCGGCGACGATACCGACCGCATCGTCGGCCTGGAGCTGGGCGCCGACGATTACGTGACCAAGCCCTGTACGCCGCGCGAGCTGACAGCGCGCATCCGCGCCATTCTGCGCCGTTCGCAGGCGTTGCCGCCCGACAGCTCGGCCACCGCGCCGATGGTGGTGGGCCACCTGACAATGTGGCCCGAGCAGCGGCGCGCCGCCTGGGCCGGGACACACCTGGAACTGACCAGCACCGAATTTAACCTGCTCGAAGTACTGGTGCGCAATGCCGGCAAGCCGGTCAGCAAGAACCAGCTGTCCGAACTGGGGCTGGGGCGCCCGATGGCGCGCTTTGACCGCAATATCGACGTCCACCTGAGCAGCCTGCGACGCAAGCTGGGCAACCTTGACGATGGCCGTTCCTGCCTGCAGACGGTGTACCGGCTCGGCTACCAGCTGATCAAGGAATAAGCGTGGGCCGATTGTTCTGGAAGTTTTTCCTGTGCATACTGCTGGCCCAGATCGCGGCCACCATCGGCATCGGCGGCGCGTTCTGGCTGAAAAACCGCGCCATCCAGCAACAGCGCGCCGAAGAGATCGACACCAGCCCGCCGGCGCAGATGGCCATCGAGGCGGCCACGGCAACGCTGGAAGCCGGCGGCAGCGCAGCGCTCAAGCATTTTATTGGCAAGCTCGACCGGATGCGCGTGGTCGCCATCGACCAGCATGGCAAGGAACTGATGGGCCGCAGCATTCATCCGGCCATGCTCAACAAGGCGCGCGCGCTGCTGGAACAGGAGCAGAGCCGCCCTGTGGTACGCGAAGCCACCGGCAGCGACGGCGTGCGCTACCTGCTGTTCCTGCCTTACTCGGAACGTTTTCGCAACGCACAACTGGGCGCCGCCCGTGAAGCGCTCAATGCGGTCACCATGGCCGGCCCGCGCATGCTGCCGCCGGCGCCGCGCGATCCTGCCCAGAACGGTTCCGGGAGGGAAATCCCTCGCCCGGATGGCGCACCGCCCGGAGCAGCCCCTGGCATGGACAACCTGCGCAACCAACTACCCGGCCCCGGCATGGGCGGACCCGGTCCGCGCATGGACAGCCCGTACCGCAACCTGGTGCCCATTATCGCCGCCACCATCGCCAGCTTGCTGTTTGCCTTTCTGCTGGCCTGGTATTTCTCGCGCCCGATCCGCGCGCTGCGCCTGGCCTTCGAGGCCGCCTCGAACGGCGACCTGGCGCCGCGCTTCCAGGCCAGCGGACGCGGCGACGAGCTGAGCGACCTGGGCCGCGATTTCGACCGCATGACGGGCCGCCTGCGCAGCCTGATGGACAGCCAGACGCGCTTGCTGCATGACGTGTCGCACGAACTGCGCTCGCCGCTGGCACGCCTGCAGGCCGCCATCGGCCTGGCGCACCAGCAACCCGACAAGCTCGACGCTTCGCTGGCGCGCATCGAGCGCGAAGGCGTGCGCATGGACAAGCTGATTGGCGAGTTGCTGACCCTGTCGCGCATGGAAGCAGGCGCCGGCAAAGCTCTCTACAGCGACTTTTGCCTCGCCGACCTGCTGCACGACATCGTGGAAGACGCCTGCTACGAGGCAGAAGCACGCGGCATCACACTCGATGTCGGCGGCGACGCCGGGATGGGCGAAGTAATGGTCAGCGGCCAGCCGGAGCTGCTGGCGCGCGCGGTGGAAAACGTGGTGCGCAACGCCGTCAAGCACAGTCCCGACCACGGCGCGGTGCAGTTGGAACTGGCCTTGCTGCCAGAGGCGAGCCAGGTGCGCATCACCGTACTGGACCGTGGCCCCGGCGTGCCGGCGGCCGACCTGGATCATATCTTCCAGCCCTTTTTCCGCTCCAGCAACACCGAAAACTCGACCGATGGCCACGGCCTGGGCCTGGCCATCGCCCGCCACGTGATCGAAGCACACGGCGGCACCATCAGCGCGCGCAACCGCAGCAGCGGCGGGTTTTGCGTGGAGATGGTGCTAACCGTGAAGTCACGTAGGTCGGATTAGCCGCGCAGCGGCGTAATCCGACAACACCACCGACGCCAACAATGTTGTCGGATTACGCGCTTGCGCGCTAATCCGACCTACGCTCCAATCCGACGATCTTGTTACGCCTGCGTATCGATAATACTCCCCAACAACGACCCTGACGCCCGCGCATTGCTGGTGCTGGCGCTGTTACTGGTATCTGCACTGCTACCGCCCTGCCCGGTCTGCTGCTGTTGCGCCTGCTGTGCTGCAGCCGCCTGCAACTGCGCTATCTGCGCCTGCAGCGCCGCGATCTGCTGTGCCAGCTGCTGCTGCAGTTTCTGCGCGGCTTCGTTCTGCTCGCCTTTTTGCGACTCGGTCAATTCTTTTTGCGCTGCCGTGATCTGCTTTTGCAGAGCGGCGATCTGCGTACTGCTACTGCTGCCGCCACTGCTTGCCACCGTGCTGATTGTGCTGCCCGAGATTGCCGATACCATGATGCCTCCTTGTTCGATACTTTATTATCGGAAAATATTTACAAGGATGAATGGCCTGCCATGTAAAGCCAGGTAAAGCCGTGTAAAGAACGCCGCCAACAACCGGCAAGGTCAAAAAACTGGCACACTGGTGTTTTGCCGCCTTGAACGCCCCGTCATGCCCCTGTTACCTGCCCTGCCCGACCTTGTTCCGCGCGTACGCTTTGGCGTGCCAGAATACCCGCTGCACCACCTGCGTGGCGGCACTTCCACCGGCCTGGTGCTGCATGCCGCCGCCGTGCCGGCAGAACCGCCGCTGCGCGATGAATTGCTGCAGCATCTGCTGGGTGTACCGCTCGACGGCGAAGCGCCGCTGCCCGGCAACCGCCAGGTCACGGGACTGGGGCGCGGCACGCCTACCAGCAACAAAGTGTTCCTGGTCGATGTCGAACAACATCAGGGCCAAGCACGCCTGGTCAGCACGCTGGCGCAGCTGGCCGGCGGGCACGGCCTGATCGACTGGAGCGTCAACTGCGGCAATATGTCGTCGGCACTGCAATTGTGGGGGCTGGACACAGGCGTGATCGAGGCGCCGGCCATCGGCATGCACGAGATCGCGATCCGCAATACCAATACTGGCGTCGTCACCACCTCGCGCATGGAACGCCGGCAGGACGGCAGCTTTGCAGATACGACCATTCCCGGCGTACGCGGCAGCTACCCGCAGGTCGACCTGTTCCTGCAGCAGCCGGTGGGCGCCAAGACCGGCCGGCTGCTGCCAACAGGCGCGACGCGCAACCGGATCGGCCGCTACACGGTGTCGTGCGTGGATGTGGCCGTGCCGATGGTGATTGCGCTGGCCAGCGAACTGGGCAAGACGGCGCACGAGCCGATCGCGGAACTGGAGGCGGACGCCGCCTTCATGCAGGCCATACGCGCATTGTGGAGTGAAGCGGGACTGTTGATGGGATTGCGCCGGCGCGACGGCCAGCCGATGACCCGTGAAGAACTCGAGCGCAGCGAAACGATACCGAAGTTCTGCATCGTCGGCGCAGCAAATGGCGCCGGCAATATTGCGGTGCGCTATTTTACGCCGCAGTCGGCGCATGCCTCGCTGGCCGTCTCGGGCGGCTGCTGCCTGGCGGCCGCCTGCCTGATCCCCGGCACGGTGGCGCATGCGCTGGCGAGCGGCGTGCCGGCCGTTGGAGCGCAGCAAGCCGATATCGCGGTCGGCATAGAAAATCCGGCTGGCGTGCTTGACACGACCATCGTGGCGCGGCAGAGCGACGCCGGCATCGAGATCAGCAGCGCGGCCTACCGGCGCAGCGCGCAAATCCTGCTGCGCGGCCATATGCCGCTGTACCGGGCATCGGCCGAGCTGAAAGCCTGGCTGCTGCGCCAGGCCTGGTAAAGCCGATCAGGTCTTGGGGAGCGTGACGCCAACCTGGCCCTGGTATTTGCCGCCACGGTCCTTGTAGGACGTTTCGCAGACTTCGTCGGACTCGAAGAACAGCACCTGCGCCACGCCTTCGTTGGCGTAGATTTTGGCCGGCAGCGGCGTGGTGTTGGAGAATTCGAGCGTCACATAGCCTTCCCATTCCGGCTCGAACGGCGTGACATTGACGATAATGCCGCAGCGCGCATAGGTACTCTTGCCGAGGCAGATGGTCAGCACATTGCGTGGAATGCGGAAGTACTCGACCGTGCGCGCCAGTGCAAACGAGTTCGGCGGGATAATGCAATAGCCCTTGCCCGAAACATCGACAAAGTTGTTGGCGTCAAAGTCTTTTGGATCGACGATGGTGGTGTTGATATTGGTAAACAGCTTGAATTCGTCGGCGCAGCGGATATCGTAGCCGTAGCTCGATGTGCCATAAGAAACGATACGGTTGCCGTCGCGCTCCTTGACCTGGCCCGGTTCGAACGGCTCGATCATGCCCGTCGTTTCCGCCATGCGGCGTATCCATTTATCGCTTTTAATCGTCATCGCAAGGGGTCTTTCTAGAATATCGGAATGGCAGGATTTTACGCGAAAATCGGCTACCGTTGGCCGCCGCGATGGCCGAGCAGGTCGGAAATCATCTCATGCACCACCTGCGCCGTCAGTTCCGGCGCTTCCATCGGGAACAGGTGGCCGCCCGGCACCTGGCGGAAGAACCTGCCGACCAGCTTGCGCGTGGCCGCCAGCCCAGCCTGGCGCGACTCGACCGAGTCCAGCCCGCCGATAAAGCCGATCGGTACCGGAAAGCCCTTGCGCACCAGGCTGCCGATATGATGCGGCAAGCTGCGGTAGACCTGGCTTTCGATCTCGCGCGTAAAGCGCAGCTGCACGCCATCCGGATGCGGCGCGAGACCGCTGGCGATATAGTCGCGCAGCACCTGCGGCGCCCAGATGGCAAACAGGTCCTTGGCGGCAAAATGCTCGTAGGCAGCCTGGGCATCGGGCCAGACCTTGCGCCGGCGCGCTGAAAAACGGGCCGGCGAATAGCGCTCACCAATACGTGTGTTCCTGGCCAGGCGCACGAACCAGGCGCGCCATCCAGCCACCACCGGCGAATCGAGCAGGACCACGCAGCGCACCAGGTCCGGCCGCTGGTGCGCCGCAAGCAGGCTCAACATGCCGCCCAGAGAATGGCCGACCAGGATCACCGGCGCCGTGTAACGGCGCTCCAGGTCGGCGATCAGTTCCTGCGCCAGTGCCGGCCAGCCGGTGCTGACCGGGTAGCGCGGATCGTGGCCATGCATGTCGAGCGCCTGCACCTGGTAATGCTCGCCCAGCAGTCCGAACAGCTTGCGATAAGTACCTGCCGGATAGCTGTTGGCGTGGGAGAAATGCAGTTGCGGTAGCGTCATGGTGGTGCCTGGACTGAGGTGCGATGAATCATTGTAAAGGCGCAACTGCCGGACCGGTCAGAGCGTGCACTCTAATCGGCGCCCTGCTACTTTCTTGTCCGACACAAAGGAAGCGAGCACCTGGCCCAGCTCGGCGACCGATTCGACCACGCAGAACGCCTCGTCAAACGCATGGTGGCGGTTCATGGCATTGCGCAACACGATGCATTCCAGCCCGGCCGCATTGGCCGCGCGCAGGCCGCGCGGTGAGTCTTCGACGGCCACGCAGTCGGCTGCAGGCAGCCCCAGCCGCGCCAGCCCTGCCAGGTAGCCGTCGGGCGCCGGCTTGCTTTGCGCATAATGTTCGCGCGTCAGTACAAAGTCGAAATGACCGGCCAGGCCGGTATGGGCATGGCTGAGCTGGAAATGCTCGGCGTAGGCGCTGGTCACTACCCCCATTGCCACCTGCGTGCGCAGTTGCGCCAGCAGCTGCGCCATGCCCGGCATGGCCAGCGCGCCGGCCTGGCGCAAACGCCGGCCAAACAGCGCGCTGCGCTCGGTGCGCAGCCGGTCGACCAGGGCCGGCGGATACCCCTGGGCCAGCAGCAGATGCCAGGCGCCATAATTGTTATCGAGAAACCAGTCGAAGAACTGCTTGGGCGACAGGTCGATACCGTACGGCAGCAGCAGCTCGCGGTTGCTTTCGTAGAACATCTGCTCCGTATTGACCAGCACGCCATCGTTGTCCCACAGCACGCCACGCAGGGTCTTCATGGCTTACTTGAAGAAAATATCGTAGGAGAGTTTCAGTATCAGCATCACCAGCAGCACCAGGAACAGCACCCGCACAAAGGCGGCGCCACGGCGCACGGCGATCCAGGTGCCAGTCAGCGCACCGAGGATATTGCATACTGCCATCGGTGCGGCAATCGCGTAGACCACATGACCCGCCGGCACAAAGAAGGCCAGCGCCGCCACGTTGGTGGCGATATTGACCAGCTTGGAGCAGGCCGACGCCAGGATAAAGTCAAAGCCGAACACGCGGATAAACAAAAAGATCAGAAAACTGCCCGTGCCCGGCCCGAACAGCCCGTCGTAAAAGCCGATGGCGCCGCCGATCACCACGGCCAGGATACGCTCACGTGTGCCGATGCTGCGCGACTCGCGCATCGAGCCGAAGTCTTTCTTGATAAAGGTGTAGATGGCCATGATGATAATCAGTACCAGCACCATCGGGCGCACCACCTGCTGCGGCACATAGGACACGGCGGCAGCGCCGATAAACGACATCACAAAGGCGGCAGCGACAGCCGGCAGCACCAGCATCCAGGGTACCCGCACCTTGCCGATAAACGAGCGCGCGGCAAACGTGGTACCGCAGGCCGAGGCAAACTTGTTGGTGCCCAGCAGTGAGGTGGATGCCATATTGGGCATCAGGTTGAACAGCGCCGGCAACTGGATCAGGCCGCCGCCACCGACCGCCGCATCGATCAGGCCAGCAAAGAAAGCAAACAGACAGAGAAGCGAAATGGTCAGCATGGCAGCACACTAAAAGAAGGAAGGTGGCCAGTATAGAGCGCCAACATTTTTATGGATGCAACGCCATCTTGCGCAAAACGCAATCATTCGTAACGCTTGACGAAATGCCGCGCCATGCGCTTTACTGGTGCTTTAGCCGGGAGAGGTGCATGTCCTTGAAACTGATGTGGGAAATCCGCGCTTTTTGCACGGTGGTGGAAAAGCGCAGTTTCGTGCATGCGGCGCGCATGCTGGGCAGATCGCCCTCGGCCGTCACGCGTGCCATCCAGTTCCTGGAAGAAGCGATCGGCGCCGAGCTGATTCTGCGCACGCAAAAGCAGTTCACATTGACGACTGCCGGCGAAACCTACTACGCCTCGGCCAAGCATCTGCTGGAAACCCAGGCCGAAGCGGAAGATCAGTTGGCGCAACTGAGCAACTCGCCGCAGGGCTGGGTGCGCATCTCGGCACCGGAAATCCTGTCGCTGGGCTTTTTGCCCCGTGTGGTGGCGCAGTTCTCGCGCGATTACCCCAAGGTGTCGGTCGACATCCACTTTTCGGACAAGTCGATCGATCCGATCCAGGAAAAGCTCGACTTCGCCATCCGCGGCGCTTTCCCCCAGTCGAGTGAGCTGATCGGCTATCCGCTATGGAACTACCGCCGCTATATGTACGCCTCGCCCGACTATATCGCGCGCATGGGCGCACCCGACGAACCGGAGGAGCTGGCCGGCCACGACGTGATCATCCACTCGGCCCCGCGCATCCTGCGCGACTGGCATTTTGTTTCGGCCACGCGCAACGTGCGCTACCAGGCCGAGCCGCGCTTTCGCTTCACCTCCGGCATCGCCACCTTCCAGGCCGCACTGGAAGGCGCCGGCATCGTGCGCCTGGCCAGCTGGCTGGCCGAACCGGCGGTGGCTACCGGCGCCTTGCAACGCGTCTGCCCCGCCTACCGGCTTACTTCGTCAAAGGAGCAAGACCCCAGCATGCACGCCGTATACGGCACCTCGCGCATGGCCAAGGGGGCCAGGCTGTTTCTTGAGTATGTGAGGAATAAAGGCCTGGAGATACCGGATGAGCGGGAGCCGGCAATCTGACGTTTCGATGGTCAGCGCTCGTGCCAGTAACGCGGCCGGCTTTGGCGATATGCCTGAATCTGGACTGTTTCCCCGAAGGCCAGCGTCACGGCACCTTCGGTATCGGTTCGCATGCGCTGTATGCCCATCTGCCCATAACGCTCAAACACCTCGGCCTTCGGATGCCGATAACGGTTGCGGTGCCCGACCTGAAAGATCGCCACAGATGGTTCGACCGCCTTGAGGAAACCTTGCGTCGACGAAGTGCCGCTGCCATGGTGCGGGGCCAGCAGCACATCGGCCTTGAGGTTGGCGCCATGCTGCACCACCAGTTGCGCCTCCTGCTGCGCTTCGATATCGCCGGCCAGCAAAATGGCATGCCGGCCGCTGGTAATTTTGACCGTGCAGCTGCGGGCGTTTGGTTTGACATGGAGATTGTCGTAACTGTCGGCCTGCGGATGCAGCATCTCGAACTGTACACCGTCCCAGTTCCAGCGCTGGCCGGCGCTGCAGCGCCAGTGCACCCTGCCCTGGCTGCGGCGCAGGGCTAGCACGGGATGGCCCGATGGCAGCGACGAGGCCAGCCACCCCACCTCGACCTGCTCCAGCAGCGACAGCGCGCCGCCCACATGGTCGGTATCGCTGTGCGAGATGATCACGCCGTCGAGCCGGTCGATACCGCGCGCACGCAGGTACGGCACGATCACGCGGCTGGCGCCGTCCGAGTCGGGACTGTAGGCAGGCCCTGTGTCGTACAGCAGCCGGTGGCGATGGGTTTCAACCAGCAACGCCATGCCCTGGCCCACATCAAAGGCGGTCACCCACAAACGCCCCGGCGCAGGACTGGCCGGCAAGGCAGCCAGCAAGGGCAGCCAGCCCAGCATGCCGGCCCAGCGCTGTGGCCAGCCGCGCGGCGCCAGCAGCCATAGCGTGCCGAAAGCCGCCCAGCAAAAGCTCCACCACGGCGGCGCCGGTGCGCTCCAGACGGCAAAGCGGCGCGCGCCAAACCACTCGAGCACCTGCGCCAGCATGGCTACCAGCGCATGGGCAGCCCATAACAGCCCATCCGACAAGGGCGCCGGCAGCAGGCTGCCCACCAGCGCCATTGGCGTTACCAGCAGGCTGATAAGGGGAATAGCCAGCGCATTGGCCACCGGACTGACCAGCGACACCTGCGAAAACAGCAGGACCGTCAGCGGCACCAGCCCCACCGTCACCACATATTGCGTATGCGCGCCCAGCGCCAGTTGGTGCATCAGACTGGCGCGGGCGCCGCCGGCCTGCAGCATGGCAGACA
This sequence comes from Janthinobacterium aquaticum, assembly GCF_009208565.1. Lineage (GTDB taxonomy): Bacteria > Pseudomonadota > Gammaproteobacteria > Burkholderiales > Burkholderiaceae_D > Janthinobacterium. Next base: position 65,798 of record NZ_WFLK01000001.1, read on the forward strand.
CGCGCCCCACCGTTGCATACAGTATGGTCGCCACCGCGCCAAACGACAGCCAGAAGCCGGGCCACAGCACGGCCCACGGGTCAAACAGCAGCACCGTCAATAGCGCCAGACACAGCACATGCGTGACGCTGGCCAGGCGCCCCAGCCACAAGGCCAGCGCCACCACGCACAGCATATACAGCGTGCGCTGGGCCGGCACGCCAAAGCCGGCCAGCAGCACATACAGCAATGCCGCCGCCACGCCCGCCAGCGCCGCCACTTTCTGCGCCGGCAGCAGCAAAGGCAATTGCCACTGCGTGAAAAACGAACGCCGCCACAGCGCGCCCGCGGCCAGCGCAAACAGGCCGGCAATCATGGTGATATGCAAACCCGAGATCGAAATCAGGTGGCTGACGCCTGTGCGGTTGAACACCTGCCAGTCCGACTGGTCGATCGCGCGCTGGTCACCGACCACCAGCGCCACGATCACGCCCGCATACTCGCGCCCGGCCAGACTGCGCAATATGCGCGCGCGCAGCCATGCCCGCGCCGCCTCCACCGTATTGGAAAAACCGGGTACGAACGCATCGAGCCGCCGGTTCGGCGTGTCGGCACGCGGCTCGGGACGCACATAGCCGGTAGCGCGCACGCCCTGTTCGAGCAGCCAGACTTCATAGTCAAAGCCCATCGGATTGGCATTGCCGTGCGGGCGCTGCAGGCGCACCGTCAGCCGCCAGCGCTCGCCCGGCTGCACGTCGCCGACCACCGCGCTGGCCTCGCCACGAAAGCCGCTATACCAGGACAGTGCCACCAGCGGCGGCACGCTGGCACTTGAGGAATGCTCCACCGCAAAATTGAAACGCACGCCCTGCTCGAAGCGGTACGGCAGGCTGGCAATCGTGCCGGTGACCACAATATCGCGCCCCTCGTCTGCCAGCGCCAGTTGCGGCGCCATGGCTGCCTGTGCTAGGCAGGCGGCCCAGCAAAAACCCAGTCCTGCCCCTAACATGGCGGCGATTGCGCCCTGCAGCACCGGATGATAGCGGCGCAGCAGTCCTGCTGCGGCCAGCGCCAGCACCAGTACCAGCAAAACCAGCCATGTGCCTGGCATCTCAGGCAACTGCGCCTGCGTCTGCAGCAGACAGGTGCCGGCAACAAAACCAAGGATGCACAGGCGCATGGCGGTAGCTGACAGGTGTGGGAGCCAGTCAATATAGCTGGCGATAGTGCGGCCTGCGCGTCGAAGCGACGGAACATTGACGCAACACACAAGCCACGCGCGCGATACAAAAGCAATTGTGAAATCGTAAAAAGTAAAATACAATTAACGGCTCAACCGTATCAACCCTCTTTCCTGAATCGAGAACGACGTGCCTGTTTCTTTCTACTAATTCGCCAACGAACTTCGCTCGAGCGCGATTTCGCCTTGCCGCAGCCATGCCTGCGTGGTGGTGAAATCACTAGTGGAAAGCAGACGCCGTGCAGCATCGCGAGTCACTCTTGCGACGCTGCCCTTCTCTGTCCCTGCCGTTAACGGCACCTGCATGACCCTTTTCGATGCTGTCGTTGGCAATCCCTGATTTTGTTTTTGGAGATTGCAATGAATACCCTTATACACGGCCAGGATATTCCTGCGCTGTTGAAATACCCACGCACGCCGCACCTGGAAGGCTCGCGCCTGCAGGATGGCGACGAAGGCCACGAGCATGTGCCGTATGCGCGCCTGGCCGGCCGCCATATCGTGATCGAGGAAAAGCTCGATGGTGGCAATAGCGGCGTGTCCTTCAACCATGGCGGCGAGCAGCTGCTGCAGTCGCGTGGCCACTATCTGGCCGGCGGCGGGCGCGAGCGCCAGTTCAATCTGTTCAAACGCTGGGCCAGCGCCCACGAAGGCGCACTGCTGGAAAAACTCGAGGACCGCTACGTCATGTACGGCGAATGGCTGCACAAGAAGCACTCGGTGTTTTACGACGCGCTACCGCACTATTTTGCCGAGTTCGACATCTGGGATCGCTCGAAAGAAGCGTTTCTGTCGACGCCAGCCAGAAGCGCACTGCTGGCCGGTGCGCCGGTACTGGCCGTGCCGGTGCTGTACCAGGGCATCGCACCGCGCACGCTGCGCGAGTTCAGGGAGCTGGTCAGTTGCGCAGCGCGTGGCAAGGCCGGCAGGCAGGACTGGCTGCCGCCATCGCTGGCCAAGTCTCGCGCCTGGCGCACGCGCTTCGAGCAGGTGATCGCCGCAGAAGGTCTCGATCTGGATAGAGCCTGGCAGCAGTGCGACAAGAGCGACCTCACCGAAGGCTTGTATATCAAGGTCGAAGAAAACGGCCGCACCATCGAGCGCTACAAATGGGTGCGCGCCGATTTCGTGCAGGCCATCCTGGAGTCGGCCCGCCATCACGCCGACCAGCCCTTCGTTCCGAATCAACTGCGTCCAGGCGTCGATATCTATGCGCCGGTGCTGACGCACACCTGGCAGGAAAGTACAGCATGAACATGAAAACCCTGGCCGCCCTGGTGCCATTACCAGGGGCGCAAGCCGATTATCAGGCATGCCTGCTGGCATTCCCGGTGCTCGAACGGGCAAAAACCACGCCTCAGGAGCCGCGCTACCATGGCGAGGGCGATGTCTGGACGCATACCATGATGGTCTGCGATGAAATGGTCAAGCTGGCCGATTACGCCAGCGCCAGCGAGGAGCAGCGCTTTATCCTGTTTTTCGCGGCGCTGCTGCATGACGTCTCCAAGGCCGACACCACCGTGATCGATCCTTATACCGGCCATATCGGCCAGCCCGGGCACTCCAAGCGCGGCGCAGTCGATGCGCGCGTGCTGCTGTGGCGCGCCGGCGTGCCGTTCGCGCTGCGCGAGGCGATCTGCCGGCTGATCAAGGTACACCAGGTGCCGTTTTTTGCTGTGTCGTCGGCCACGCTGGACGCCACACGCCTGGTGCACAAGCTGAGTTGGGAGCTCGATATCCGCCTGCTTGCCGCGCTGGCCGAAGCCGATATGCGCGGCAGGATCTGCGCCGACCAGGCTTCCGTGCTCGATAACGTGGAGCTGTTTCGCGAGCTGGCGCGCGAAGAACAGTGCTACGGCCAGCCACGCGCCTATGTCGATGCGCATACCCGCCTGGAATACGCGCGCCATGCCAAAGGCCACCCCGACTATCCGCTGTATGCGCCGCAAGGCTCAAAAGTGGTGCTGATGAGCGGCCTGCCGGCATCGGGCAAGAACACCTGGGTCGCGCGCGAATACCCGACGCTGCCGGTGGTGTCCTTCGACGATGCGAAAGCCACGCTAAAGCTCAGGCACGGGGAAAACGACGGCGCCGCTGCCCACTACACGGTGGAGCGCGCAAAGGAACTGCTGCGCGCAAAAGCGCCGTTTGTGTGGAACGCCACCAATATCAACCCGGAACTGCGCGACAAGGCGCTCGACCTGCTGTACCGCTACGATGCCGAAGTCAACATCATCTATCTCGAAGCGTCGTTCAAGGAGCTGCGCCGGCGCAATGGCGCACGCGATACAACCCTGAACCAGGCGTCGCTAGAACGCATGCTGCACCGCTGGGACGTGCCGGTGCCAGCCGAGGCGCATGAGGTGCAGTACAACGTCGATTAGTCACGCTGGCGCCGTCAGCGGTGCCCGACCATGCGGCACTCGGCTGCCAGCGCCAGCAAATTGGGATCGCGCTCGCGGCTGTCAAGCATCAGTAGCGTAATCAACTGCTGCGCGCGATAGCGGCTGGCCAGCGGTATCAGTTCGATGCGGCTGCTGAAGGCGCGCACGCGTCCCGGCAGCAGGCTGTAGCCGATGCCGCCGCTGACCAGGTTAATCAGCGAGAAAATATCGCCGACCTGCATCGCGGTGGCGGGCGCAAACCCGGCCAGGGCAAATGCATGGTTGAAGCTCTCGGAGGTCACAAAACCGTCGCCCAACGTGACAAAGCGTTCGTCGCGCAGGCGCTGCAGGTCGAGCGCCGTTTCGCCGCTGTACGGCGAGCCGGTGGGTGCAGCCAGGAATACCTCGTCGTGAAACAGCGGCACCGACACCAGCGGTCCGCCCGGAAGTGCATCCTGCACGCCGATCACGATGGCGTCGAGACGGCCGTCGTTCAACAGCTGCAGCAGCTCGCGGTTCGAGCCCAGTGTCAGGTCGATATCGAGGCCGGGCTTTCTCAGCTTCAGGCCGATTACCAGTTGCGGGATGCAGTCGAGCGTCAGCGAATAGAGCGAGCCGATTTTCAGGCGCACCGGATTGATGCCCGACATTTCACGCACCTTGCGCACGCCCTCCTCGCATTCGGCCAGCGCGCGGCGCGCCGATTCGGCAAACGTGTAGGCCGCATGCAGCGGGATCAGATTGCGCCCGTCGCGCTTGAACAGCGGACAGCGCAGGCCCTGCTCCAGCGAGTGCAGCGCGCGGTGCACGCTGACGGTGCTCTGGCCCAGCGCTTCGGCCACGCGCGCCATGTTGTTGAGTTCCATAAAGCTCAGGAACACGGTCAGTTTTTTCAGCGTGATGTCTTCATCAATGGCCATTGTGGCGTCCGGTTAAAGCTGGTTCATTAACTTCACAGTAATGAATATACCATCAGCTTGATTGTACGGCGCACTAAAGCGGCCTATCGTGAGCTTACGACGAATTTTCCGGGAGTTCCGATGACCAGCCCTATAACCAGGCCGCCAACGCCGACGGCAACCCCCGTCTGGGATAAGCGGCGCACTGAAAAAAAGCGCCGCATCGCCGCCGTGCAGCGCTACGCCAACGGACCGGTGCTCAACGCGGCCGATATGCCGGCAGCACTCGAAGCGCTGCTGCAACCGGGCGACCGCGTGGTTTTGGAAGGCAATAACCAGAAGCAGGCCGACTTTTTGGCGCGCATGCTCAACCAGGTCGATCCGGCCATCGTGCATCACCTGCACATGATCATGCCCAGCGTGAGCCTGCCCGAGCACCTGGACCTGTTCGAGCGCGGCATCGCCCGCAAGCTCGATTTCTCTTTTGCCGGCACGCAAAGCCTGCGCATTGCACAATTCCTGCAGGACGGCCAGCTTGAAGTGGGCGCCATCCACACTTATATCGAACTGTATGCGCGCCTGTTCGTCGATCTGTCACCGAACGTGGTGATGGTGGCCGGTTACCTGGCCGACCGCCAGGGCAATCTGTATACCGGGCCCAGTACCGAAGACACGCCCACGCTGGTGGAAGCGGCAGCATTTCGCGATGGCATCGTGATCGCGCAGGTCAACCGCATCGTCGATGACCCGGCTGAACTGCCGCGCGTCGATATTCCCGGCTCCTGGGTCGACTTCGTGGTCGAAGCCGACCGCCCCTTCTTTATCGAGCCGTTGTTTACCCGCGACCCGCGCGTGATCAAGCCGGTGCACGTACTGATGGCGATGATGGCGATTCGCGGCGTCTATGAGCGCCATCAGGTGCAGTCGCTCAATCACGGCATCGGCTTCAACACGGCTGCCATCGAACTGATCCTGCCGACCTATGGCGAGCAGCTGGGCCTGAAAGGCAAGATCTGCCGCAACTGGGCACTCAATCCGCATCCGACGCTGATTCCGGCCATCGAGTCGGGCTGGGTCGAGAGCGTGCACTGCTTCGGCGCCGAACTGGGCATGGAGCGCTATACGGCGGCGCGCCCCGACGTGTTTTTCACGGGCCGCGATGGCTCCATGCGCTCGAACCGCGCGCTGTGCCAGCTGGCCGGCCAGTATGCGGTCGACCTGTTTATCGGCGCGACCTTGCAGATGGACGGCGTGGGCAATTCATCGACCGTCACCAATGGCCGGTTGGCCGGCTTTGGCGGTGCGCCCAATATGGGCCACGATCCGCACGGCCGGCGCCACCCGACGCCCGCCTGGCTCGACCTGATCGAGACCGACGATCCGCTGGCGCGCGGCAAGAAGCTGGTGGTGCAGATGGTCGAAACATTCCAGGACGGCGGCCAGCCGACCATCGTCGAGTCGCTGGACGCCGTCAAGGTCGGCCAGGACAGTGGCATGCCGCTCGCGCCCGTGATGATTTATGGCGACGATGTCAGCCATGTGCTGACCGAAGAAGGCATCGCCTACCTGTACAAGGCGCGTTCGCTCGACGAGCGCAAGGCCATGCTGGCGGCCGTGGCAGGCGTCACCCCCGTGGGCCTGCGCCACGACCCGAAAACCACGCAGTCGCTGCGCCAAGCCGGCCTGATCGCGCTGCCAGAAGATATCGGCGTGCAGCGCGGCGACGCCAGCCGCAGCCTGCTGGCCGCCAAGAGCATCGCCGACCTGGTCGAATGGTCCGATGGCCTGTATGACCCACCCGCCAAATTCAGGAGCTGGTAATGACTATGACCATGACCACTATCACTCACCTTCAACCTCACCTGCAGCAGGCGCGCGCGCTGGCCAGCCTGGTACAGCAGGCGCTGCTCGATGAAGTCACGCTGACGCCCAAACCCGGCCTGGTCGACCTGCGCAGCCGTGGCGCGCACCGGGACCTGAACTGGGCCCTGATGTGCCACTCGGCCGTCGCACTGCGCCCCACCTTTGAAGCGATGGCCGAAGCAGGCCTGGCTGGCTTGCCGCAAGACCTGCTGCGCCAGCGCATCGGCCGGCTCGGCCGGGTCGGTGAGGCGGTGATGCTGACGGTGACCGGCGGCGTCAACACCCACCGCGGCGCGATCTGGGCACTGGGCTTGCTGATTACCGCTGCTGGCCAGCAGCTGGCAGCCGGCCAGCCCTTGACACCGGCAGCACTGGCGGCGCGCGCCGGCGCGTTGGCGCGCATCAAGGATGCGGGTGCCCCGGCACGCACCGGCAACAAGGGCGAAGCGGCGCGGCTGCGCTACCACGTGGGCGGCGCCAGCGGCCAGGCGCAGGCCGATTTTCCGCATGTAACGCAAGTGAGCCTGCCGGCCCTGCAAGAGGCGCGCAGGCAGGGCGCTACCGAAACGGCCGCACGCCTGCAATCGCTGCTGGCCATCGTGGCTGAACTTGACGACACCTGCGTGCTGGCGCGCGGCGGCCCCGGCGCACTGGCGCAGGTACAGGCTGGCGCCAGCGCCGTGCTGGCGGCCGGCGGCCTAACGACCCGCGCAGGCAGCGCCGCCCTCGTGCAGCTGGAACACACCATGCTGGCGCTGAACGTCTCGCCCGGTGGCGCGGCCGATCTGCTGGCCGCCACCCTGCTGCTGGATCGTCTGCAGCGCCTGCAGCACCTGCAGCACCATCAACCTGACACTGACACCGAGGACAGCCATGGAACAACGTGAATACAACTTCCCCGCCAGTGCGCCGGCGTCAGGACGCGCACTGGCCGGCGTGGTCGGTTCGGGCGACCTGGAAGTGCTGCTGGCGCCCAATGCGACGGGCAGCACGCATATCGTGGTCAACACCTCGGTCAACGGCAAAGGCGCGCTGTGGGACGCCGTGCTGGCACGCATATTCGGTGGCGAGCCGCTACCGGCCGCGCAGATCATTATCAACGACAGCGGCGCCACGCCCGGCGTGGTACGCATGCGCATCGAACAAGCCTACGAGGAGCTGACATGAACCTGCAGCATTTACTGGAGCGCGACAGCTTTATCGAGCGCAGCGCCCGCAGTCGTGCGCGCGCCCTGCTCGACGCCGGCAGCATGCGCGAACTGCTCGATCCATTTTGTGGCGTGGCGTCGCCCTGGCTGCCCAAACAGGGCGTTACTGCCCAGGCCGACGACGGCGTGATCGTGGCCAAGGGCCTGCTGGACGGCCAGAGCACGCTGGTGCTGGCCATCGAAGGCGCCTACCAGGGCGGCAGCATGGGTGAAGTGGGCGGTGCAAAAATCGCCGGTGCACTGGAACTGGCGGCCGTGGACAACCGCGCAGGCATCCCGACCCGCGCCGTGATCCTGTTTGAAACGGGCGGCGTACGGCTGCAGGAAGCGAACCTGGGCCTGGCCGCGATTGCCGATATCCAGGCTGCGATTGTCGACCTGCGCCGCTATCAGCCGGTAATCGGCATCTCGGCCGGCACCGTGGGCTGCTATGGCGGCATGTCGATCGCCGCCGGCCTGTGCAGCTATCTGATGGTGACCCGCGAGGCGAGGCTGGGTCTCAATGGTCCGGCCGTGATCGAACAGGAAGCGGGCATCGAAGAATTCGACTCGCGCAACAAGCCGTTTATCTGGAGCTTGAGCGGCGGCGAACAGCGCCATGCCAGCGGCCTGGCCGACGCCTTTGTCGAGGACGACACAGCGCTGATCCGCGCCACCACCGTGCAGCTGTTTGCACGCGGCGTGCCGGCGCAGCACCGCAGCGAGCAGGCTGATTTTTACCTCGCGCGGCTGGCCAGCGTGGATACCGCCGGCCAGGCCACGCCAGCAGCGGTTCGCCACCAATACGCACAAGGAGAGACACCATGACAGCAGATCAAAGCAGCCGCGGCGCCATCTGGCTGGCCGCGCTGACTGACGGCGCCGCCTCGCTGGACGGTTATGCACCATCGGTACGCGTGGTCGACGCGCTGCTCGACGAACAGCCGGCGCGCTACCTGGCCGTGGTGCCGGACAGCGCCAACCGTTTTCCACGCGCCCGCAACGGCGAAATCGGCCTGGTCGAAGGCTGGCAGCTGGCGCGCGCGGTGCAGCAAGTCGTCGCGCTCGATCGTGAACAGGCAATCAAGCGCCCGATCGTGGCCGTGATCGACGTGACCAGCCAGGCCTATGGCCGGCGCGAAGAAGCTTATGGCATCCATCAGGCGCTGGCTGGCGCTGCGGGTGCTTATGCCCAGGCGCGCCTGGCTGGCCATCCGGTGATCGGCCTGATCGTCGGCAAGGCCATGTCGGGCGCCTTTCTCGCTCATGGCTACCAGGCCAACCGCCTGATCGCCTTTGACGATCCGCAGGTGATGGTGCATGCGATGGGCAAGGCCTCGGCGGCGCGCATTACGCTGCGCTCGGTCGAGGCGCTGGAAAAGCTGTCGGCCACGGTGCCGCCTATGGCTTACGACATCGCCAACTACGCCTCGCTGGGCCTGTTGTGGCAATTGCTGGCCGTGCGCCAGCCGGATCAGCCGCTGCCAGAGGATCTCGCCACTGTGCGCGCCAGCCTGGTGGCGGCGCTGGCCGATATTACGCTGTCGGACGATACCGGCCTGGCCAGCCGCCAGGGTGCACCGAACCGGCAGGCATCGAGCCAGGTGCGCGCCCTGTTGCGCCAGCAATGGCACGAGGAGGCGCCACCACCCTGAGCATTTACCGGTCAAGAGAAGACGCACACAAGTCCTTCCAACCATATTCAAGGAGACAAACATGATTATTTACGGAACCGCCCTGCTGGCCATCTGCCATTTGCTGGGCATTATCCTGGGCGACCTGCTGGGCAGGGCCATGGGCGTGCACGCCAACGTCGGCGGGGTCGGCATCGCCATGCTGCTGCTCATTGCCGCGCGCATCTATATGCACCGCCTGAACTGGTTGCCGGCCATGAGCGAGCGCGGCGTCGAGTACTGGGGCGCGATGTATATTCCGGTCGTCGTTGCCATGGCCGCGCAGCAAGATGTGGTGGCGGCATTGCGCGGCGGCCCGGTAGCGCTGCTGGCGGCGCTGGGCGCAGTCGTTGCCTGCGCGCTGGTGATTGCCCTGATCAACCGCATGGAAACGCCGCAGCAGGTGGCCGAAGCCTGCGCCGAACTGAACCTGTGCCGGGAGTAAGCCATGATGGACACGACACATATGGACGTCATACATAAAGCCGTGCTGGAAAACGGCCTGGTCACCGCCTTTGCCGTGGTGGGCCTGGTGATGCTGGTATCGATGCAGATTTCGCGCTGGCTGACCTTTGGCCGGGTGCATGGCTCGGCGATTGCCATCGTGATAGGGCTGGGCCTGGCCTGGTGGGGCGGCATGCAAAGCGGTGGCCACAAGGGGCTGGCCGACCTGTCGCTGTTTGGCGGCATCGGGCTGATGGGCGGCAGCATGCTGCGCGACTTTGCCATCGTTGCCACCGCGTTTGAAGTGAAAGCATCCGAGGCGCGCAAGGCCGGCATGATCGGCGTGGTGGCGCTGCTGCTGGGCGTGCTGATTCCGTTTATCGTCGGCGCGGCGCTGGCCTGGTCGTTCGGCTACTCGGACGCCGTCAGCATGACCACCATCGGCGCCGGCGCCGTTACCTACATCGTCGGCCCGGTCACCGGTGCTGCCATCGGCGCCACCTCGGACGTGATGGCGCTCAGCATCGCCGCTGGCCTGATCAAGGCCATTATCGTGATGGTCGGCACGCCGATGGCTGCGAACTTCCTGCGCCTGAAAACCCCGCGCTCGGCGATGGTTTTCGGCGGCCTGGCCGGCACCGTCAGCGGGGTGTCGGCCGGCCTGGCCGCCACCGACCGCAAACTGGTGCCATATGGCGCGCTGGTGCAACCTTCCACACGGGGCTGGGCTGCCTGCTGGGGCCATCACTGCTGTTTTTCAGCGTCAAGGCCATGGTGGGGGCGTAATGAGCGATTTGCGCGCCCACGACCTGCTATGGCTGTCAGCACTGCCCGCGCCGGCGCCGGCCTGGGCGCGGCCGCACTGGCCGGTGGTGGTACGGCGCGCACAAGCGCCGGCTGGCCAGGTGCCGGTTGGCCTGCGCGGCAGCGTGCGTAGCGAGCGCCAGTCCGGCGTGACTGCCAGCACCAGCGTGCTGCGCGTGTGCACGCCGGAGCAACTATCAAGCATCGTCGTACCGGCCAGCCTGGCGCCCTGCGCCGCGCTCGACGCCCTGCGCGTAGCCAGCGGCCCCTTGAACGCGCTGGGCCTGGCGTGGGGCCCGAGCGGCAGCACCGGCTTTGCACTGGCTACCGGCGAACCGCTGCTGCGCGCCGACAGCGACCTCGATCTGGTGCTGCGCAGCGCCCGGCCGTTCACGACGCAGCAGCGCGATGCCCTGCTGGCAATGCTGGCTGAGGCAAGCCAGCTATGCCGCATCGATCTGCAGATCGATACCGGTCACGGCGGCTTTGCCTTTGCCGAATGGGCCGCCGGACGCACGCGCGTGCTGCTCAAGACCGCTCAAGGACCGGTCCTGACCGCCAACCCATGGGAGATGCCATGACGGTGCTATTTACCTTTCCCGGCCAGGGCGCGCAGCGCAGCGGCATGCTCCATGGCCTGCCCGACAGCGCCGCGCTGCTGGCCGAAAGCGCGGCCGTGCTGGGGCAGGACCCGCTGCAACTCGACACTGAAGCGGCGCTGCAGTCCACGCGCGCCGTGCAGCTATGCCTGCTCATTAGCGGCGTAGCCTATGCACGCCAGCTGATGCAGCATGGCGCGCGGCCGTCGATGGTGGCAGGTTTCTCCATCGGCGAATATGCAGCTGCCGTCATCGCCGGCGTGATCGACTTTGCCGACGCAGTCAGACTGGTGGCGCGGCGCGGCGAGCTGATGGAAAAGGCCTACCCCAGCGGCTATGGCATGGCGGTGGTGCTGGGGCTCGATGCGCAGCAACTGGCGCCGCTGGTGGCGCAGGTGCACAGCGCTGCAGAACCGGTCTATATCGCCAACATCAATGCGGCGCGTGAAATCGTGGTGTCGGGCAGCGATGCTGGCCTGGCCGCCGTGATGACGCTGGCGCGCACACACGGCGCCAGCTGCGCCAAACGGCTGGCGGTGGCCGTGCCGTCGCACTGCCCGCTGTTTGGCGACGCTGCACTGCAGATGCAGCAGGCGTTCGACACCGTGCCGCTGCACCGCCCGCGCTGCACTTACCTCAGCAGCAGCGCCGCGCGCGCGCTGTTCGACCCGCTGCGCATAGCCGCCAGCCTGGCTGCCAATATGGCCAACCAGGTGCAATGGGCGGTGACCATGCGCCTGGCCTGGGAACGCGGCGCACGCCTGGCGCTGGAAATGCCGCCCGGCGCGGTGCTGACCAAGCTGACAGCGCCACTGCTGGAAGACGGCCTTGCCGTCAGCTGCGACAGCACCCGGCTCGATACCGTGCTGGCGCTGGCGTCGCGCTGACCGCGCGCCTGAGCATGCCGCCAGCGCGGTATAATCGTGGCTGAATTTTTCTGTTTCAGGCCTCACATGACGACCTCCGCACTGCCTCCCGACGACCATCTTGACCACGCTGCCGACGAACAGCATGACAGCACCCTCGTGCAGGAACTCGGCGAACTGGCCGAGCATATTGCACTGGTCAAGATGGAGGGGCGCGTGTTCGTGCGCTTTTCCGGCGTCGTCAAGGCTGGCGGCCTGCGCGTGCCCTATGCGCTGGTGCCGGCGCAAGGCGTGCTGGCGCGCCCGGCCAAGTGGCGCAAGATGGACCGCGCAACGCGCCTGGCGCTGCTGCGCGAACGCGCCAGTGCGGCCGCATTCGAGGAACTGCGCCTGCAGGTGAGCGATTTCGTGGCCGATATTGCCGGCCAGTGCGAGGATGTCGAATCGGACCCGATGCTGTTTTTGCATACGCTGGCCGACATGCAGACCTCCGAGCCGGCCGGCATGGTGTTCGACCGCATCCGCCAGCGTTTTACCCACGCCATCGAACGCCAGCAGGAAGAGCAGCATGCGGCGCGTACGCGCCAGAGCATCAACCTCGCTGAATACCCGGCGTCGTTCGAGATGGCGCGCCGGCTGCCGCGCCGCTTTGTCGCGCTGCTGGGCCCCACCAATTCGGGCAAGACCCACCGCGCCATGGAAGCGCTGATGAAGGCCAAAAGCGGCATCTATCTTGCGCCGCTGCGCCTGCTGGCGCTGGAAAACTTTGAACGCATGCAGGAAGCGCGCCCCAACGGCAAGCCGCTGGCGGTCAGCCTGGTGACGGGCGAGGAACGCCGGCTGGCCGATGACGCTACCCACGTGGCCAGCACGGTGGAAATGCTCGATACGCGCACGGCGGTCGAGGTGGCCGTGATCGATGAAATCCAGATGCTGGCCGACCCCGAGCGCGGCGCCGCCTGGACGGCCGCCGTCTGCGGCGCGCCGGCCCATACCGTCTACCTGGTTGGCGCCCCCGAGGCGCGGCGCGCCATCGAAGCGCTGGCCGAACGGCTGGACTGCCCGCTGGAAGTGCATGTCCTGAAACGCATGGGGCCGTTATCGATGGAGCCGACCGCCGTGCGCAAGGTGCGCAACCTGCGCCGTGGCGACGCGGTGATCGCGTTTTCGCGTCGTGAAGTGCTGATGTGGCGCGACATGATTACCGAAACCGGCCTGTCGGTGGCCACCGTCTACGGCAATCTGTCGCCCGAAGTGCGGCGCGCGCAGGCGCAGCGTTTTCGCGATGGTACGGCCGATGTGGTGGTCGGCACCGATGCACTGGCGATGGGCCTGAACATGCCGATCGCGCGCATCGTGATGACCACCAGCGTCAAATACAACGGCCGCGAAGAGGAAGAAATTTCGGCCGCGCTGGCGCGCCAGATCGCCGGGCGGGCCGGCCGCTATGGCGTGCATGAAGAAGGCCTGGTAGCCGGTTACGACAACGAAACACACGAAGTGATGCGCGCGCTGCTGAAGGAAAAACTGCATGCGCTCAATACCAGCGGCTTTGCCGTGGCGCCCACGCTCGAACATCTGCACCGCATCGCCGCCGTCACGGGCGAGCAGTCGCTGTCGAAACTGCTGCGCCGCTTTATCCATAATATCGATGTGCCGGACGGCTTTTTCTTCCCGCGCATTACCGAAGACCAGAAAGAGCGCGCGCTGTGGCTCGATACGCTGCCTTTGAGCGTGGCCGACAAATTCACGCTGTCGCTGGTGCCCATTTCCAGCAAAGTGCCGTCGCTGCAGACGGCATGGGAAAACTGGTCGCGCAATCTGTCGCAGGGCAAAATGAGCACACTGCGCCAGCACGCCTATGGCGGCAACTCGCAAAACCTGCAGCAGGTGGAAGACACCTGCCGCTATTATTCGGCCTACGCCTGGCTCAGCTACCGCCTGCCCGAGTATTTTCCCGATATCGAGACGGCGCAGCAGCTGTCGCGCGATGCGTCCGAGCGCGTTGATTCCATTCTGCGCGCGCACAATGCCGCCTCGCGCCAGCGGTCAAGCAAGAAGTTTCGCTGATCGGCGCTGCGCTAGCGCAGCTCCCAGAACCACACTTCGCCGCAGCGCCAGTAACAGGCCGAACCGCAAACCTTGACCCCGGTGGACGGCAGTCAATATGGCGGGCAAATGGCGCATGGCGGCTCTCCGGTAAGTCTGAAGATTGTCTGGCAACCGCCGCGACCGCGCCGGGCGCCATGTCAAACATGGACGGCAAGGCGGCCCGGCCTGTAGGATCGCGGCCACGCAAGTTTGCATCTTGCGCTTAAGGGACCGTATCACCAAAATGCTTGAATAAGTATTATCCAGCGGGCGCGTCGTAATGAAGCTTGAGTACCAGCCCGTTATGGTCATCGGCCATATAGATATCGCCGTCCTGCCCCTGCCTGACGTCAACCGGGGCGCCGCGGCCCTGCTTGCCCTTGCGCTCCCAGCCCTTGATCAGTTCCACCGACTTGCCCAGCGGCGCGCCGGCGGCGTCGGGCAGTAGCGCCACCAGCCGGTGGCCGTTGGACCGGTAGCCGTGGTAGCCGATAATCAGGCTGTTTTTATACGTGGCCGGAAAGCGGCTGGCCGTATAAAAGGTCATGCCCAGCGGCGCGGCGTGGCCGGGCAGCAGGCGCTGCGGCGCCACATATTTGGCGGCGCAATCGGTTTTCGGGTATTCGGGACTGGCCAGGTTGTTGTCGTAGCAGTAGGGCCAGCCGTAATGCTGGCCGGCCTTGATCAGGTTGAGCTCTTCGTGCGGCAGATCTTCGTCGCTTTTGAGCTGAGGCATGGCCGCCTGGATAGCGTCGCGCGCGTTTTCTGCCTGCCACAGCGCGCCGGTCGCGGGATGGAACGCCAGCGCCATTGAATTGCGCAGGCCGTGTGCATACGTGCTCCAGCTGGCGACGGTGCCGGCCGGCCAGGTCATCTTGTATTCGCGGATAGCGGCCAGCGGCTCCTTGCCCTCGCCTGCCACGCATGGTTTCGATGGATCAGGCGCCTTGTTGTCTGCGCCTTCGCAATGGTCGGTGTTCGAGCCGACATTCACGTACAGGTCGCCCTTGGGGCTGAAACGCATATTGGTCAACAGGTGCAGGCCCAGGCCTGGCAAGCCGGGGGTTTTGGCGCTGCCGCCGATCACGTCGGTCATGGTGGCAGGATCGCGCAGATCGAAGCGGAAGATGCGCTTGACCACGCCCACATAGATCTGGCCATCAGGCCCTTGCACGATGCCGTTCGGGCGATCGAGTTTGTCCATCAGCATCTGCTTCTGGTAGCTGCCATTGGCCTGGCGCTTGAGCAGCCACAGCTTGCCCTGGTTCGGCGTCCAGCCGGCCATGTCGGTAACCAGCAGGTCGCCGGTCGTCAAAGGCAGCACGCCACGCGGGAACTTCAATCCGGAGGCCAGCACGCCCACGCAAAAGCCGGCCGGCGTGGTCACATCGAGGCGTGGCAGGCCGTCGCACAGCTCGGCAGCCATGACAGGCGTGGTGGCAAGTGTGGCGGCAGCCAGTGCGGCGGCCAACAAAGATTTTTTCATGGCTGTTCTTTCAGGATGGGCAGGCGCGGCATCACGGCGCGCGCGTTGGCGCTGGTCTGCAGCGCGACTGCGGCAAGGTCGATACCGCGCAATTCGGCCAGCACGGCGCCGATGCGCGGCAATTGCTCAGGGCTGTTGCGGCCAGGATGGACCCAGCTTGGTGAAATATCGGGCGCGTCGGTTTCCAGCACGATGGCCTCCAACGGCAGTTCGGCAGCCATGCGGCGTATCTGCAGCGCGCGCGTAAAGGTCATGGCGCCGCCGAAGCCGAGCTTGAAGCCGATGTCGATATAGCCCTGCGCCTGCTGGAAGCTGCCATTGAAGGCATGCGCGATACCGCCGTTCGGGCGGATCTGGCGTGCATGCTTGAGCACGATATCCTGCGAGCGGCGCACATGGGCCAGCACCGGCAGGTCAAAATCGCGTGCGATTTTCAGCTGTTCGCGCAGGAAGTGCTCCTGCTTGGCGCGCATGGCCGGTTCGGTCAGCATCGGAATAAAGAAGTCGAGGCCGATCTCGCCAATGGCGACAAAACGCGGGTCGACCATGGCTGCCTGCACGGCGGCGCGCAGCGCCAGCAGGTCGTCCTCGGTAGCGTTGGGTACGTAGATCGGATGAATGCCCAGCGCATAGCAGGCGTTGGGCGCGCTGGCAGCGAGATCGCGCACGATGGAGAAATTGGCGCGCTCGACCGCCGGTATCACGATCATCTGCACCTGCTGCGCACCGGCGTGCGCCGCAATCTGCAGCGACTCGTCGCCGAATTCGTGCGCGTCCAGGTGGCAATGCGTATCGATCCATTGCATGGCAGGCTCCTTAATACTGGTAAGGCTGCAGCCCTTCGTCGGTCAGGCGCAGCACGCGGTCGCAGCGCTTGGCCAGTTCGATATCGTGGGTGACGATCACAAAAGCCGTACCCAGGGTGCGCGACAGTTCCAGCATCAGGTCGAAAATCTGTTCGGCGGTGGCGTGATCGAGGTTGCCGGTCGGCTCGTCCGCCAGCACGCAGGCCGGCTGGGTAACCAGTGCGCGCGCCAGGGCTACGCGCTGGCGCTCGCCGCCCGACAGTTCGCCCGGCGTATGGCTGACGCGCTTGGCCAGATTCACGCGTGCCAGGATAGTCTGCGCCAGTTCGGTGGCCGGTGCGCGCTGCATGCGGCGGATCAGCAGCGGCATGGCGACGTTGGCGAGCGCGGAGAACTCGGGCAGCAGGTGATGGAACTGGTAGACAAAGCCCAGCTGCGCATTGCGCAGGTCGCCACGCGCCTTTTCACTGAGACTGGCAAAATCCTTGCCGAGCAGATTGACGCTGCCGGTGGTCGGCGTATCGAGCCCGCCCAGCAGATGCAGCAGGGTCGATTTGCCGGAGCCGGAAGCGCCGACAATGGCGACGCGCTCGCCGCGGTGCACGGCAATGTCGATGCCGGCCAGTACCTGCACCTTGTAGCTGCCCTGCGTGAACGTCTTGCCCAGGCCACGACAGGACAGCACGGGTTCGCCCTGAGGCGCGGTTTTATTGAGATCGGTCATGGTAAGAGTCATGTCATTATTCGTAACGCAGTGCTTCGGCCGGCTTGACGCGCGCGGCCCACCAGCTTGGATACAGGGTAGCGAGGAAGGCCAGGATCACGGCCAGCACGCCGATTTTGGCGACGTCGGGCCAGCGCATGTCGGACGGCACGGTGCTGATGAAATAGATATCTTTCGACAGGAACTGCACGCCCAGCAAGTGCTCGATAAACGGCACGATCACGTCGATATTGGTGGCCACCAGCACGCCGCCGGCCACGCCCAGGATGGTGCCGAGTATGCCCACCAGCGCGCCCTGGATCACGAAGATTTTCATGATCGAGCCGGGGGATGCGCCCAGGGTGCGCAAGATGGCAATATCGGCCTGCTTGTCAGTCACCGTCATCACCAGCGTGGAGACCAGGTTGAAGGCGGCCACCGCGATGATGAGCGTGAGGATAATGAACATCATGCGCTTTTCGGTCTGCACGGCCGAAAACCAGTTGGCGTTCAGCTGCGACCAGTCGCGCAGACGCAGATCGCCCGGCATCGATTTTTTCAGCTCAAGCGCAATCTGCGGCGCGCGGTTCATGTCGGCCAGGCGCAGGCGCAGGCCCGACGGACCTTCGAGGCGCAGCAGCCGTTCGCCATCCTTGATATTGATAAAGGCCAGGCCCGCATCGAATTCGTTGTGGCCAGCCTGGAAAATGCCGCTGACGGTAAAGCTGCGCATGCGCGGCAATACGCCCGCTGGCGTGACCTGCCCCTGCGCCAGCATCAACGTGACTTTTTCGCCAAGGTTCACGCGCAGCGCGCGCGCCAGTTCGATGCCCAGCACGATATTGAAGCTGCCAGGCTGCAGCGCCTTGAAGCTGCCGATACGCGTCTGGCCGGCCACGTCCGACACATTCGGCTCTTCTTCCGGCAGCACGCCGCGCACAATGGCCGGGCGCAGCGCGTCGTCGCGCAGCAGCATGCCCTGGGTTTCCACAAACGGCGCCGCGCCCTTCACGGCCGGATTCTTGAACGCCTCGGCCTTTTCGGCGCGCCAGTCAAGCATGCTGCCGCTGTTGTCGAACACTTCCACATGCGCCAGCACCGACAGCATGCGGTCGGTCACTTCCTTCTGGAAGCCGTTCATCACCGACAGCACCACGATCAGCGCCGCCACGCCCAGGCCGATGCCGGCCATGGAAATGAGCGAAATAAACGAGATAAAACTGTTGCGGCCACTGCGCTTGCCGGCGCGCGTGTAGCGCAGGCCGACCAGCCATTCAAAGGGGAGATTTTTAAACATGCTCATAAATGGTTAATGCCGGGTCGAACCCCAGTTTATTCGTAACGCAGCGCCTCGGCCGGCTTGACCCGCGCCGCGCGCCAGCTCGGATAGATGGTAGCCGCCAGCGCCAGGCCAAAGGCGATCAGGCCGATCTGCGCCACGTCCAGCCAGTGTACGTCGGACGGCACGGCGCTGATCTGGTAGATTTCTTTTGAAATGAAGTGCAGGCCAAAGATGCCTTCGATAAACGGCACGATCACGCCTACATTGAGCGCCAGCACCACGCCGCCGATCACGCCCAGCGCACTACCCAACAGCCCCACCAGCGCGCCCTGGATCATGAAGATCTTCATGATCGAGAACGGCGAGGCACCCAGCGTGCGCAAAATCGCAATATCGGCCTGCTTGTCGGTGACCGACATCACCAGCGTCGACACCAGGTTAAACGCTGCCACCGCGATAATCATGCTGAGAATAATGAACATCATGTTCTTCTGGCTTTGCACCAGCGCATACCAGCTGGCGCTGGCGCGCGACCAGTCGCGCATCCACAGTTCGCCCGGCATCGACGCCTTCAGCTCGCGCGCCACCTGTGGCGCCTGGTTCATATCGTGCAATCGCAGGCGCAGGCCCGACGGGCCATCGAGCTGCAGCAGCTGTTCGGCGTCCTGCATATTGACAAACGCCAGGCTGCCATCGAGTTCATTGTGGCCCGCTTCAAAAATACCGGACACCTTCAAGGGGCGCATGCGCGGCATGATCATGGCGCCGGGCGAGTCGCCCACTTTGGGTTCGCGCTCGAGCATCAGCGTGACATTCTGGCCCACTTGCACGCCCAGCGCCTTGGCCAGGTCGATGCCCAGCACCACGTTGTAGGAGCCTGGCGCCAAGGAGTCGAATTTGCCTTCTTTCATCTGGCCAGCCACGCTCGATACCGTGGCTTCCTGTTGCGGTACCACGCCGCGCACCACCGACGGGCGCATGGTTTCATCGTTGAGCAGCATGCCCTGGGTTTCCACGAACGGCGCCACCGCCTTGACTTGCGGATTGGCATAGGCGGCGCGTTCCTGCGCCTGCCAATTGGGCATGGAACCGGTGGTATCGAACACTTCCACATGAGCCAGCACCGACATCAAACGGTCCGTCACCTCTTTTTGGAAGCCGTTCATGACGGACAGCACCACGATCAGCGCGGCCACGCCCAGGCCGATGCCGGCAATCGAAATCATGGAAATGAACGAGATAAAACTGTTACGGCCGCTGCGCTTGCCCGCACGCGTGTAGCGCACGCCAACCTGCCACTCGTAAGGAAATTTTTTGATGATGCTCATTTGATACTTATGCGCTCCCGCAACAACGATGATAGGCGAGCGCGCAGTGTGCCACATATTGGCAATTTCATGCGTGAAACACACGACGCAAACGCGACTTTTAGCACGCCCAAGCGCACAATGGCCTACAATTCCGGGATGAATCAACTGACCTTTGTATTGCCCTACGCCTTGCCCGCCGCCGAACTGGCGCCGGACATCATCAAGGCGCTGCAGGCGCCGGCGCTGGCCGCGCTGCTGTCGCGCACTGCCAGCGAACAGTTTCACCGGGCCGACAACGCTTCCCCTCTGCTGCCGCACGAGGCATGGCTGGCCTCCGCGCTGAGCCAAGGTGCCGGACCGGCGGCGCAGGCCATGCGCGGCTTTGGCCTGTCGCCGGAACCGGGCGCACGCTACTTTCTGATCCACCCGGTCAATATCGAACTGGCGCGCACGCATATCGGCATGGGCGACGCACGCCAGCTGCAGCTGAGCGAGGCAGACAGCCGCGCGCTGTTCGAGACGGCGCGGCCGTTTTTCGATGAAATGGGCCAGCCGCTGTATTACGGCGATGCGCTGACCTGGTTCATGCGCGCCGACGCCTGGAGCGATTTGCAAGGCCCGTCGCCGGACGCAGCAGCCACCCAGGACTTGTCGGTCGCCATGCCCGAAGGCGAACATGCGCGCCCGCTGCGCCGGCTGCAAAACGAAATCCAGATGCTGTGGCATGGCCATCCGGCCAATGCAGCGCGCGAAGAGCGCGGCCTGAAACCGGTCAATTCCTTCTGGCTATGGGGCGGCGCACTGGGGTCTGAGCTGCCGGGCCAGGCACAATCGCTGCATACGCAAGAAGCCCCTGGCTGGCTGGCGGCGCTGGCGGAACCTGCGCAGCGCAACGCCACTCTAACAACTGTACTGGCCGGCCAGAGTGATGCGCTGCTGGTGCATGGCGGCCTGATCGCGCCGGCGCTGGCGCAGGAATGGGGTCTGTGGCTGCAGCAGATGCAGCAGCTTGAGCAGCACTGGTTTGCACCGCTCCTGGCGGCACTCAAGGACGGCAGCCTGGGCCAGTTGCGCCTGGTCCTCACGCACCGCGAAGGCTGGCATGACAGCACCACCAGCAGGAATGCCCAGCGCAAATTCTGGCGCACCAATAATCTGAACGCACTGAAGCAACCATGACCCGTACCCGCATTGCCACCCGCCCCTGCCCTTACCGCGAATCGGAATTGCTGCGCCAGGACGGCGTGCACCCGGTGCTGGCGCGCCTGTACGCCGCGCGCGGCCTGCGCAACACGGCCGAACTGTCAAGCGAACTGGCCTCGCTGATCCCACCGTCGAACCTGCTGCATATCGATGCGGCCGGCGTGTTCCTGGCCGACGCAATTGCTGCCGGCAAGCGCATGGTGATCGTGGCTGACTACGACTGCGACGGCGCCACTGCCTGCGCCGTGGCCCTGCGCGGCTTGCGCGCGATGGGTGCCAATGTCGACTTTATCGTACCCAACCGTTTTGAATACGGCTATGGACTGACACCGGAAATCGTCGAACTGACGGCGCGCGAAAAGTCGCCCGACATTATCATTACCGTCGACAACGGCATTGCCAGCATCGACGGCGTGGCCGAAGCGAACCGGCGCGGCATCGAAGTGGTGGTTACCGACCACCATTTGCCGGCCGACACCCTGCCCGCCGCCGCCGTGATCGTCAACCCGAACCAGCCTGCCTGCGGCTTTCCATCGAAGCATCTGGCTGGCGTGGGCGTGATGTTCTACGTGCTGCTGGCCCTGCGCGCAGAACTGCGCAAGCGCGGCGCGTTCGAGACCATGCCGCAGCCCAAGCTCGACAATCTGCTCGACCTGGTGGCGCTGGGCACGGTGGCCGATGTGGTGCGCCTGGACAGCAATAACCGCATCCTGGTGGCGCAGGGCCTCAAGCGCATGCGCAAGGGCAATATGCATGCGGGCGTGGCTGCGCTGTTCCGCGTGGCTGGCCGCGAAGCACGCAGCGCCACCCCGTTCGACCTGGGCTTTGCGCTGGGACCGCGCCTGAATGCCGCCGGCCGTCTGCAGGACATGTCGCTCGGCATCGAATGCCTGATTACCGATGACGAAGGCCGCGCCTGGGCGCTGGCGCAGCAACTGAACGAGATCAACCTGAAACGCCGTGAAATCGAAGCGGACATGCAGGATACGGCCATGCTACACCTGGACGAATTCCAGCCCGCCGCCAGCAGCACCATCAGCGTGTTTGATGAATCCTGGCACCAGGGCGTGATCGGCATTGTGGCCTCGCGCCTGAAGGAAAAATTCTATCGCCCGACGATTACCTTTGCACCGGGCGCCGATGGCTGGCTCAAGGGCTCGGGCCGCTCGATCCCCGGCTTTCATCTGCGCGACGCGCTCGACCTGGTGTCCAAGCGCGCGCCGAGCCTGATCGACAAATTCGGCGGCCATGCGATGGCAGCAGGCCTGATCATCCGCGCCGATGCGTTCGATGCGTTTTCCAAAGCGTTTGAAGCGGTCGGCCAGGCCTGGCTGACCGAGCAGCAGCTCGAGCGCGTGGTGGAAACCGACGGCCCGCTCGAAGACGCCTATTACACCACCGACTTTATTGCCTTGATGGACGGTCAGGTGTGGGGCCAGGGCTTTGCGCCACCGGTATTTTGCGACGAATTTCGCGTCGTCAGCCAGCGCATTTTGAAAGAGCGGCACCTGAAACTGCTGCTGGAAAAAAACGGCGTGCGCTTTGACGCCATCTGGTTCGGCCACACCGACGCCCTGGGCGAACGCACGCGCGTCGCCTTCAGGCTCGACGCCAATGAATACAACGGCACCACCAAGGTGCAGTTGATGGTGGAGCATGCGGAGCCGGCGTGATAGAGCATATCAGGCCAACTCTGACTGATTAATAAACCAACAGCGTGCCATCAGCCAGCAAGGCGCACGGCCAGTTGCCCTGGCGGTAAATTTCCAGCGCGCCAACCCAGAAACCGGCGCATCCGGCGCGCATTTCCAGGGTTGCCATGCGAACACAATACAAGGCCGCCCCCTTGGCTGCTTCAGTAAAATCGGTCGCAACGAAACGCAGGGTGCCGTCCGGTACCGTGCGCAGTGACTGCAGTGTCAACCTGTAGTTTTTCAGCACTTCAGCCTGGATCGCCGGTTCGCCCTGCTTGAGCAGCGCTTGCAGGGCGTCGCCGTGGATCGGATCTGGCTGGTCGCGTGAGGTGGGTAGCCAGTTGATGTTGCCTTTGAAATTCTGCAGATCGGACACAGCCAGCTGGCCCGGTTGGGCCGTGTAGGTTCCCACGGCACTGAACCAGCGGGCGCCTTCGATTGCCTCAGTTACCATCATAGCCCCCGTCTGCCTCAGAACGTTTCCCATTCGTCATCCAGCTTGGGCGACGCGGCGCGTGCACTGGCTGAGCGAGGCGCCGCTATTTGCGCGGCGCGTGGCTTGCCTGCAGCAGGCGCTGCCGGCTTGCGCGCACTGACCACAGTGGCTGGCACCACTTGCCCCGACGCGCCGAGCTTGAACACGCTGACCGCTGTTGCCAGCGCCTCGGCCTGGTTCTGCATGGCGGCCGCCGCAGCTGCCGACTGCTCGACCAATGCGGCATTTTGCTGCGTCACATTGTCCATTTCAATCACGGCCTGGTTGATCTGCTCGATACCGGCACTCTGCTCGACGCTGGCCGAAGTAATTTCCGAGACGATATCGGTTACGCGGCGCACGCTGTCGACCAGTTCGCCCATGGTGGTGCCGGCATCGCTGACCAGCTTGCTGCCATTTTCCACGGTCGACGTGGAGTCATCGATCAGTGACTTGATTTCCTTGGCTGCGGCGGCCGAGCGCTGGGCCAGGTTGCGCACTTCGGTGGCTACCACGGCAAAGCCACGTCCCTGCTCGCCTGCGCGCGCTGCTTCCACGGCAGCGTTCAACGCCAGGATATTGGTCTGGAAGGCAATGCCGTCAATCACGCCAATAATGCTGGCGATTTTGCCAGACGACTGATTGATCTGGTCCATGGTGGTAACCACCTGGGTAATCATCTGGCCGCCACGCTGGGCGATGCTGGAGGCCGATTCGGCCAGCTTGTAGGCCTGGCGCGCATTGTCGGTATTTTGCTTGACGGTCGACGTCAGTTCTTCCATCGACGAGGCCGTTTCTTCAAGCGAGCTGGCCTGCTGTTCGGTGCGCGACGACAGGTCCATGCTGCCGGCAGCCACTTCACTGGCTGACATGGCGATATTGTCGGTACCGCTGCGCACCTGGCTGACGGTGGCGGCCAGGCGCTCGTTCATGGTTTTCAGCGCTTGCAAGAGCAGGCCGGTCTCGTCGCGCGTGTCAACCGTGATCACGCTGCTCAAGTCGCCTTCTGCCACGGTATTGGCCAGATGCAGCGCCCTGGCCAGCGGACGCGTAATCGAGGTGGTGATCACGTAACCAAGCAGTGCGGCCAGGGCAATGGCCGCCAGCGCCAGCACGATCATGATCAAGCGCGCGTTGGCGTAGGTCGCATTGGCTGCAGCGCCCGCCTCCTTGGCGCTGACGTTTTGGGACGCGATTTTTTCCAGCAGACGGTCTTTCAGCACGCGAAAGACGGGACGCAGCTTGTTGGTCAGGTACAGCGCCGTGTCTTCGCGCGAGCTTTGCGCGATATGCTTGAGCATTTCTTCCTGACCCTGCGCATACTCGGTATTGGCCGCGGCGATTTTCGCCAGCAAGTCCTTGTCGGCGCCACTCAGGGAAAACTGTTCCAGCGCCGCAATATTTTTCAGCATGTCCGCACGGCGCTCATGCACGATCTGATCCTGCGCCTTGCGATCGCTGGGGTCGTCGCTCATGGCCATATTGCGCAAGGAAATGGCGATATCGTTGGCATTGCTGATCATCTGGTTCGATAACTGCAATTGCACCAGATTGTTTTCGACGATATTGGTGGTCCCAAGATTCAATCTGCCCAGCATGATGATACTGATAATGGCCACGCTTAACAGCAAGGCGCCGATCAGCGTCAGAGAAATGGCGAGCCTTTTGCCAATATTGAGATTTTTAAAAAATTGCATGACGATCCTGTGTGATGAACGACGATATTGCGCAATAAAATTGATATGAATCAATATCATATCCCACAAGCAACAAAAATTACGGATTAACCCCCTGACTTGGTGCAACATTGCACATATTTGGTGCATTTTTACTACTTTTAGTGCTTTATCGTCACAAAAGTAGTGCCTATCCAGTACAGGCAGCGCAGCTAAGCTGCACATGAAATCCAGATATGGAGTAATATTTATCCATTAAAGGAGTCATCATGAATCTAGCTTACGCCTATCCAAAAAGCCGCTTCGAACCGGCGGTGCTGATCGACCTCAACGCCAGAGAGGAACGCGAGCGCCTGTCGCAAGCGGCGCTGAAAGGCTTTTTCAGGCTGGCTGCAGCCTGGAAGCTGCGCGACGAGGAAGCGCGCGAGCTGCTGGGCGGCCTGTCGAGCAGCGCCTGGTACGAGTGGAAGAAAAACCCGGACCGCGTGCTGGAAGTCGACCGCATCACGCGCATCTCGTATTTGCTGGGCATCTACAAGGCGCTGCATATCCTGTATGGCGACCAACTGGCCGACCAGTGGGTCAGCCTGCCAAACAAAAACCCGGTGTTTGGCGGGCGCACGCCACTGTCGCAAATGCTGGCCGGCGGCCTGCTGGCCATGCAGACAGTGCGCAAGCTGCTCGATGCGCGGCGCGGCGGCCTCTGATGACGCCGCTCCTGCCCCACGCTGATCTGCCGCCGCTGTCAGCGCTGCGCCAGATCGACACCTGCCGTCTGATCCCTTCACGCTTTGCCGACCTGGAAGACTCGGTGCTGGCGCCGCTGGCCGACGACGACACCCATCTGCGCGAGCTGTTTGAACTCGACAATGCCACCAATGCACGCCTGGTGGCCGAGTACGGCGGTGCGCCAGGAATTGGCGTGGACGAGCTGGTTTTTGGCGTGCCCAACTTTCGCATCATCAATGCCGCCTATACCTATGCACGCCCGGAAGGGGCGCGTTTCAACGACGGCGAACGCGGCGCCTGGTACTGTGCGTTCGAGATGGAAACGGCGCTGGCGGAAATAATCTTTCACAAGACGGTGGAATACCAGGAGATCGATTATTTCCACGACAGCGTCAGCTACCAGAGCCTGCTGGCTGACTTTTCCGCCACTTTCCACGATATCCGCCACGACGGCCGCTTTGCCGCCTGCCTCGATCCGGCCAGCTATATTGCTTCGCAGGAGCTGGCGGCCACCTTGCTGGATGCCGGCTCGATGGGTGTGATCTTTCCCAGCACGCGCCGCGCCGGCGGCACCAATCTCGCCTGCTTCCGCCCTGCCCTGGTCGGTAACGTGCGCAAGGGAACAGCCTGGCGGCTGACATGGGATGGCAGCCCCACGCCGCGCGTGGAAGCACTATAATCGAGCCCGCTTATTCCAGAACGATAAAGAAATCCATGCAAACCAAACCCGAAAACGACACCGACCTGCGCCTCAAAGTCAACAGCGAAACGGCGCGCCTGCCCTGGAGCGAGCTGGAAAAGCATTTCGCCCAAGGCAATGTGGTGTGGGTGGCCAATGAACTCGACCTGGTGGAAGTGGCCGTACGCATCTCGCATGACGACAAGCCGACCATCGTGCAATGGATGGCCGACTGCAAGGTCGCCAAGGTGTCGGACCAGCAGGCTTCGAGCTGGCAGGCCGCTGACGCCTCGCTGTGGGCGGTGGTGGTCAGCCCGTTTATCCTGGTGCAGGAAGAAAAGCCGACGCGCCACTAACTATCTACAGACTGCGTTCGATCAGCAAACGCAGCACGGCGCCACTCGCAGTACTGGTCATGCTGTCACTTGCGCCTTGTCCATCCTGATACCATTGTCCCTGCAAACGCTGCTGGTGCAGCAGATTGAGCAGGGACAGCCGCAGGCGAAATCCGCCTTGTTGTTGCCACAGTGCATAGGTGTCAAGCGTGCGGCGCACACCGACATAACTGCCGGAGAACCGGTCCTGCCGCGCCAGACCACCCGTCTGCAGGTTATAGCTGGCGCCGCCGCTCCACTGCGCCGTCGCATGATAATCCACACCCAAATTGAACGTGGCCGGCACCTGGCTGGCCAGGCGGTTGTCCGAACCTGTCACGGCATCAACGCGTGACCAGCTGCGCGCCAGGTTGGCACGCAAGTCCAGTGCCGGCGCATCGGCAATCAAGCTGCGTAGCGGAAATTTCAGGTCGGCTTCAATGCCGTGCACGCTGGCCCTGCCCTGATTGTACGGCGTGGTGATCCAGACCCCGTCCTGTTCAAACAGGCGCTGCACTGTCACATCGCTGATGCGGCGTGCAAAGGCAGACAGGCTGGCCACGCCACTTTTGCCAAAATAGCTTTCCCACGCCGCATCGAGGCCCCAGGCCAGTTCCGGGCGCAAAGCCGGATTGCCCTGGAAGTCAGGATTGTTCGGACCATTGCCGTTATTGACCGTATAGCGCCGCGGTATCAGGTTGCGCGTGGCGGGCGCCTTGTAGGTGCGCGCCAGCGCCAGGCGAACCTGGTCCCGCTCCTGCTCAGGCAGCTTCCACAGCATCTGCATGACCGGACTCCACACGCCCGAGCGCGTTGGCGTTTCTGCCAGCGTGCGTCCGGAAGTCGAGGTACGCAGGCCCTCCCAGCGCAATCCGGCATACATCTGCAGCCGCGCTGCCAGATCCCATTCATCCTGCGCATACAGCGCCAGCCGACGCACCCGGGCAATATAGTCTTCATCGAGCGCATAAGGCGGCGCGCCGTCGGCAAAAGTATCGCGCTGATGTCGCGCTTCGCGGCGCACCAGCAAGCCGCCATCCCAGCCCAGGCTCAGGGCATGGCCGGCACCAAGGCGGGCCAGATATTTTCCGCTGCTGGTGGCACTGTCGTCGGTTGCATCGGATAACACTGCGCGCCGCAAACGCGGCGCATCATCAGCGGCGTGCCCAAGGAAATCATAATCGGTATCGCGCTGATCGTGACTGAACCCAAGCTTGGCCGTCAGTTTGCCCTGGGCGCCGAATGAGCTGACCCAGGCCAGATCGCTGCGGCCGGAAAAAATGGATGCGGCCGATGTCACCCGGTTGACTGGATAATCGGTGCCGTTGCCAAGCAGGACGGTTTCGCGCGCATTGCCGTTGAAGCCGGTGCGATACCAGTTAAAGAGACTCTGCCAGGTCAGTGTGTCGCTGCCCGTCAAGTCCCAGTGCAAACGCGGCGCCAGGCTGGCCTTGTTGACCGACGAAGCATTGCGCACTGACGTCTGGCGCAGCATCACAGTCTGGCCCGCGCTGTCAGAAGCGCGTTCGCGCGTCTGCACCTCGGCGTCCTCGGCAGTGCGCTCCAACACCGCAGTCACACCATAGGAAAAGTTGCCCAGCTTGTCTGCCGCACGCAAGGAGGCAAGCGGACTCCAGCGACCATCGCCCCGGCCCGCACCAAATTTGACTTCACGCTGCGCGCTGCTACTGCCCTTGCGCAAGATCAGATTGATGCTGCCGGCCACGGCCTGCATGCTGTATTCGGCGGCGGCGCTACGCAATATCTCGATGCGTTCGATGGTGTCCGGCGCCAGTGTGTCGATCGAAAAGCCGGGCGGCGCCGGGTCGCCATTGATCAGGATTTGCGTATAGCCGGCTCCGAGGCCACGCAATCTCACTTCGCTGCCGACCACCGATACGCCAGGCTGGCGCGCCAGTACCGCAGCGAGATTGCTGTCGCCATATTGCACTATCTCGTCACGGCCCACGATCAGCCGGCTGGCCGTATCGTCCCGGCGCTGCTGGACGCCATTGGCGCCAGAAACCTCCACCTTTTGCAGCGGTTCATCGTCTGCGCGGCTGGCGCCCCAATACAGCAACAAAAAAATCGGGACATACCGCGATACGCTCTGCATGGAACTTTCTCACCACTACCTGAAGGAAGCGGGAAGTGTAGAGGATTTAACAAGCAGGCACAAGCTAATGCCCACCTCCCAGATACGCCGCCACCACCTTCGGATCGGTCTTCAGGCTCTCTGCCGGTCCATGCACCGAAATGCTGCCGTTTTCCAGCACATAGCCGTAGTCAGCCACGTTGAGCGCGGCGGCGGCAAACTGTTCCACCAGCAGCATGGTCACGCCCTCGGACTTGAGGCGCGTAATAATGCGAAACACCTCTTCGACCAGTATCGGCGCCAGGCCCATCGATGGTTCGTCAAGCAGGATCACCTCGGGGTTGAGCATCACGGCGCGCGCCATGGCCAGCATCTGCTGCTCGCCGCCCGATAGCGTGCCGGCCAGCTGGTCGCGCCGTTCTTTCAGGCGTGGAAACAGCTCCATCGCCCGCTCCAGGTCGCCCCTGACGTCGCCTTTCGGGCGCGCCCGCGTAAAGCGCGGAAACGCCCCCAGCAGCAGATTGTCGGTCACCGACATTGAGGCAAATACGCGCCGCCCTTCCGGCGAATGGGCCAGGCCGGCGCGCGCGATTTTGTGCGAGTCCAGCCCGGTCACATCCTTGCCGTCCAGGGTTACGCTGCCGCCTTTGGGTTTCAACATGCCGGAAATGGCGCGCATGGTGGTGGTCTTGCCAGCGCCGTTCGAGCCGATCAGCGTGACCAGTTTGCCTTTGGGTACCTCCAGCGAGATGCCGTGCAACACTTCAACTTTGCCGTAGGCGGCCTGCAAATTATGGATAGCTAACATGGCGTCCTCGTCAATGTGTGGTCGATGGCGTGGCGGCCTGCTCGCTGCTGCCGCCCAGGTAGGCTTCGATCACTTTCGGATCGCTTTGCACCGCAGCCGGTGCGCCTTCGGCAATTTTCTGGCCAAAGTCGAGCACCGTGACTACGTCAGACAAGGCCATCACTACATCCATATGATGCTCGATCAGGATAATGGTAATACCGTGCTCGCGGATCTTGCGGATAATGGCCATCAGTTCGCGGATATCGGGCGCGGTCAGGCCGGCGGCCGGCTCGTCGAGCAGCAGCAGGCGCGGATTCAAACCCAGCGCACGGCCGATTTCCAGCAGGCGCTGCTTGCCATACGGCAGATTGCGCGCTTCTTCGTTGGCCAGGTCGGCCAGGCCGACAAAGTCGAGAATGCTGGCAGCCCGTTCGCGCGCCAGGCGCTCTTCGCGCCGGTAGCGCGGCGTTTGCAGCATCACGTCAAACACGTTCGACGCAAACGTGTTGTGCAGGCCGACCAATACGTTTTCAGTGGCGGTCATTTCACCGAACAGCTGCACGTTCTGGAACGTGCGCGCCACGCCACCCAAAGCAATTTCAGACGGCGTGCGGCCCGAAATGACGGCGCCATCGAACTCGACCTTGCCGGCGGTCGGCTTGTAGATGCCGGTCAGCACATTCATCATGGTGCTCTTGCCTGAACCGTTCGGGCCGATCAGGCCATGTACCGATCCTTGCGCCACCGACAGATCGACCTGGTTGAGCGCTTTCAAGCCGCCAAACTGCATCAGCGCCTGGTCCACGCGCAGTAGAGGCACACCGCCCGTATTGCGGCTGTCGCCCAACTGGGCAAACGGCGCCACGCCATGCGCGGTCACCGCCTTCACATGGCGCCGCCCGCGCCCGATAAAACTCATCAGGAAGCCAACGATGCCGTCCTGCAGGTAATACACCACAAACAGCGTCATCAAACCAAAAATGGTCAAACGCCACTCCACCATATTATCTAACTTGAACGACACCGCCGCCAGGCCGATGGTGGCCACCAGCGGCACGATCACGCCGCGCACGGTAGTGCGCTTTTGCGCCAGCATCAGGCCTGAACCGATCACGCCCAGTACGGCGGCCGCCACGGCAATCTTGCGGAACAAGGCAATATCGGACAGCAGGCTCGGCAGCATCACCACGATCAGCGCGCCGATCAGTGCGCCCGAGCGCGTCTTGCGACCGCCCATAATGACGGCCAACAGGAACAGGATGGTCAGCTCGAAGTTGTAGGTATTGGGCGAGATATATTCTTCAGAGTACGCATACAGGCTGCCAGCCAGCCCGGCAAAGCCGGCGCTGATCACGAACGCATACACCTTGTAGCGGTACACCGACACGCCCATGCAGTCGGATGCAATCGGGCTGTCGCGCAGCGCCTCGAACGCGCGTCCCAGGTTCGATTTCAATATGCGGTGCACCACGATCAGCGACAGCACCGTCAGCGCCGCCACCATATAGTAATACTCGACTTCCGACAGTTTATGGCCGAACAGCATGGGCTTGTGGATCTTGATGCCCATCGGCCCTTCGGTCAGGAAACTCATCTCGTTGATCAAGATTTGCACGATGGTGCCGAAGGCCAGCGTGACCATCGCCAGGTAAGGCCCGGTCACGCGCAGCGCCGGCAGCGCCAGGATGGCGCCAAACACGGCCGCGCCCAGCACGCTGGCCGGTATCGCCAGCCAGAACGGCGCACCAAGTTTGAATACCAGCACGCCGGTCGCATACGAGCCGATACCGAACAGGCCGGCATGGCCCAACGACACCTGGCCCGTATAGCCCACCACGATATCAAGACCAAACAGCAGGATGGCGTAGATCAGGATGGTTTCGGCCAGATGAATATAATAGGGATTGGGGATCACAACAGGAAACAGCAGCAGCACGGCCAAGCCTGCCGCGCTCAATGCCAGCATGGTAATTTTCTGGTTCATGTGTTCCTCAGACTTTCTTGATCGCAGCTTTGCCAAACAGGCCGGACGGCTTGATGGCCAGCACCAGCAGCAGCAACAGCAGGCCGGGCACTTCCTTGTAGCCGGTGGAGATGTAATAGCCGGTGGTGGTCTCGGCGATACCCAGGATCAGCCCGCCCACAATCGCCCCCATGCCCGACGTCAGCCCGCCGATAATGGCCACGGCAAACGCTTTCAAGCCCAGGGAAGCGCCCATGGTGGCGCCGGTCAGCGTCAGCGGCGCTACCAGCACGCCGGCAAACGCGGCCGTGGCCGACGACAGCGCGTACGAAAACGTGATCACCATGCCGGTATTGATGCCCATCAAGCCTGCCGCATCGCGGTCATTGGCAGTGGCCACCACGGCCTTGCCGTAGATCGATTTGCGGTTGAACACTTCAACGGCCAGCATAATGGCCAGCGCGCCGAGTATCACGGCCACCTGCATCTGCTGCACATTGGCGCCAAACAACTGAAACGGCGCGGCCGACAAGGGGGAAGGAAACATCAAATCGTCCTTGCCCCAGATATTTTCCGCCACGTTCTTGAAGATAATGGCCAGCGCAATGGTCGACATGATCCAGCCGAACTCGCTCTTGATCTTGATGGCCGGGCGCACGCCGATCCATTCGACAAACACGCCCTGCAAGGCGCCAAAGACGATCACGATGGGGATCATCAGCAAGTAACTCATGTACGGGCCGCCGTGGATGGTGCCAACCAGACTCAGGCCAACGAGCGCACCCAGCATCAACGACTCGCCCTGGCCAAAGTTGAGGGTGCCTGAGGTGGCAAAGGTCAGCTGGTAGCCAAAAGCGATAACGGCATAAATCATGCCCAGCGCCACGCCGCTGAAGACAAGCTGCAGGAAGATTTCCATGGTATTCCCCGTAAGACGAACGATAAAAAATGGCCAGCCTTGATCCTCAAGACTGGCCATTTCACAGCTAAGGCATCAGGACGATGTCCGCTCGCTTATTTGGCAAGGATGACTTTGCCATCCCTGACCTCGCCGAACACGGTCAGGTCGGCCGTAATCGCCTCATGGTTGGTTTTGCTGAACGGCTTGTTGTAGGTGGTCACGGCGCCTTCGACTTTTTCGTTCAGGTTTTCCAGAGCGGCGCGCACTTTCGGCCCATCGGTGCCGCCGGCCTGCTTGAAGGCCGCTGCCAGCAGGTAGATCGAGTCGTAACCTTGCGCTGCGGACACGGCCGACGGCATGCGTCCGCCCGACGGCTTATAGGCGGCAAGATACGCGTCGATAAAGGCCTTGCGCTTGGGGGTGCTGGCGTCCTGGATAAAGGTTTGCGGCATGCGCGTGCCGTCGCCGTTCTTGCCGGCATTGTCGATAAAGTTACCCATGGCCAGCGTCCAACTGCCGATCAGCGGCACTTTCCAGCCCAGTTTTTCCATGCCGTTGGCAATTTGCGCCAGTTCCGGACCGATGCCGTAGGTCAGCACCACTTCGGCGCCGGCCTGCTTGGCTTTCAACAACTGGGCCGTCATGTCGACGTCCTTGATATTGTATTTTTCAACCGCTACCGCCTTGATGCCTTTTTTGTCGAGCGCCTTTTCCAGGTCTTCGCGGCCCAGCTGGCCATAGTTGGTCGAGTCGGCCAGGATCGCCACTTTCTTGAACTTGCGACGCTCGACCGCCTCTTCGACGATCATGTGCGACTGGATCTGGTCATTGGCGGCATTGCGGAAGATATAGTTTTCTGGCTGGTCGGCAAACTGCTTGGTGACGATCGAGCCGGTGGCCACATTGTTCATCACGGGAATCTTGGCGTCCTGGTAGAAACGCTGCGAGGCCAGCGCCACGCCGGTATTGATATAGCCCACGGTGGCGGCGACTTTTTCCTTGTTGATCAGCTCTTGCGCGATCTGCACGCCGCGCTCGTTCTTGGCTTCGTCGTCGCGCTCAATCAGCAGCAGCGAGCGGCCCATGACGCCGCCCTTGGCGTTGATTTCAGCCACGGCCAGCTTGACGCCGTCGCGCATCGACACGCCCATCGGCGCCGAGCCGCCGGTAAACGGACCGGATACGCCGATCTTGATGGGGTCGGCTGCAACAGCCATTTGCGAGAAACCCAGAACCAAACTTGCTACCAGCAATTTCTGATTGAACTTCATTGTCATCTCCTGTGATACAACGCTTTTAAACCACATATTGTTATAGTCGTACGCTGGATAACCGCCCCATCGATAATTCATTGTAGGGGAGTAAGCATGCCCCAGCAACAACTACATATGACGCGACGCAGCATGGTTGATTTGAAAACTTTCTACAGACCTGTCAGCTTCGCGTAAGCAAAATATGGCGAAAACACTGGCTTTGCAGCCCATGGCTTGGTTGGTGACGGCCGTTTGATCTGGCGCAAAAGACGGCACTGCCAGCAGTGCGATGATGGGCATTCCAGCCCGAGCGGAGGTCGCATGCGGCACCCTTTTTCCACCATTGCGGCCATCCTGCTGCTCGCGCTGTTGAACAGTGCCTGCAGCAATTTCAAGCCAGTGGCTACCTTTGCAGTACAGACCGAATCGGTCGCCAACGCCTTCGAGCCGATGCTGGCGCACGCCATGCGCAGCTGCACCAGCAATGTGCAGCGTACCGGTGTCATTACCGACAGGCCATACCAGCCGCAGGCTGCAGCGCAAGATGCGCTTGCACGCTGCCAGCCCTATGCCGGCGCATTCTCGGCCATGGCGCAACTGAACCAGGTACTCAAACGCTATGCCGATGTGCTGCTGGCGCTGTCGAGCGACACACTGTCGCGCAGCAAGGACGAATTTGGTGCGCTGAACAAGGCGCTGGGAGGCTTGCCAGACAGTGGTGGCGGCAGCCTGCTGGACGCAGACAAGGTGGCGCGGGTTACGCGCTTGAGCGAACTGATCAGCCGAGTAGCCACGCAGCGCCAGCAACGAGCGGGCATTGCACTGCTGCTTGAGCGCGAAGACGATATCAAGCTGATCAGCGATACGCTGCGCAGTTTCGCCCGGCAAAATTATAACGACACCGTGGGTGATGAAAGCCGGACCCTGGCGCTACTGGACCGTGCACTCGACAACAGCGCCGCGCGCGAGCCGCTGGCCGTCAATATTCTGCGCTCCAGACTGGCTGACGACCGCTTGCAACTGGTCGAACGTGGCAAAGTGCTGGCCGCCTATGTGGACGCCATCGACGTCATGCAGCGCAGCCTGGCCGCACTGCGCAGCAAACCCATGAATGACGCCGAACTGGCGCAGCAACTGGCAGTGTTTGCCAGCCGCGTCGACGCCTTGCAGCGCCAGAACGCGCTGTACAGCCCGACATTGTGGTAGGAGAACAGAATGAACAAGCCCGAACGGCTGGAAGAGTCGGACAGCACCAATATCGCCGACCGCCTGGCACGCGCCTCGGCAGGCATACTCGAGCTGCGCATCGCTTTGACCGCGCAGGCGCCGCCGATTTCAGCGGTAGAACTGCAGGAACTGCAGCAGTATGAAAGCCATCTGGACCACATGGTGGCGTTTTTCCGTGCAAATGGCATTTATCTGCTGGCCGAACATGCACAGGACGCCGTACGCAATGTCAACGAGGCCATCGATCGCGGCACGCAGGTGGTGGCCGATATCAAGCAGACCAAGGCAGCCATCAAGGCGGCGGCCGGCTTGCTGGACCTGGCTGGCGCCCTGCTCTCGCGCAACCCGCTGGCAGTAAGCGATGCCATCAAGTCCCTGCGTGCAAAACCTGATACCGCCGGGGCATTGAATGCCACTGCATTGAATGCCATTGCCGAGCCGCCTGCAAGCGGCAGCTAAGGTTCAGGCTGCCGATGTCCCATCGCGTGCTGCGCCATTTTCAGATACAGCGCACCTTGCGCTTCATTGTGCGCATAGCCCATGCGCCCTTCCGAGAGCGCCAGCGATTTTTGCATCAGCGCTTCCGGATATTCGGCGTCACAGGCCGCATCAAGCCAGCGACGCGCCTGGGCTGGATCGCTGTCTTGCAGCATGTTCGCTGCCAGAAACATGGCAGGCACTACCTGGCGCTGCGCTGCCAGCAACAGCGATTGCAGCGCAGCCGCCGGGTCTGCCGCACCACCGAGGCCGTTTTTTTGCATCAGGCCCAGATAGTAGGCTGCCGGCCCGCTGCCCTGCCTGGCTGCTGCCGCAAACAGGGCGCGCGCCTGCGGATGCCCTGCTGCCTCGCCACGCATCAACTGCCTGGCCTGGGCCAGATCCGTGCCCGGATCGTTAGCAGCAAAGACCGGCAGTGCAGTAGTCAACGAAGCCAGCAACACCACCGCCAGCATGCAACTTTTCAGTCTCATTTCGACAAATCGACCTGATACAGCGCAAAGCCCTTGCCTAGCCCATCATCGGCTTTGAGCTGCGTTACATTGTTGATGCCGGCGTCCTTTGCCAACGCAATCACATTGGGCGCCGAGTGAAATACCACCGGGCCCTTCGTCGCTACCTTTACAAAACGCCAGCTGCGCGCCGCGCCACTGGCCGCGCGTGTCAGGTGTTTTTGCTCGGTGACATAGGCAATCAGCAACTCGCGGTTATTGTCCGGCGAAGCAACTACCGTCTTGCTGCCATCGAGACCAGGGAAATTGCCGCCGCCGCTGGCGCGGTAGTTATTGGTGGCGATCAGAAATTGCTGCTGCGGATCCACCGGCTTGCCCTGGTAGGTCAAGGTCTTGATGCGCTGGCCTGGCAGCTGGGTTACATCGATTTCATAGCGCACATCACGGCTGGTGATGGCGTCGAAGTTATAGCTTGGATGGGCTGGATTGACCAGTTCTTGCGGCTGGGCCTGATTCGGATCGATGGTATTGAAGCGCTGCGCCGAATGCTCGAGCCAGGCTTTCAGTTCGGCCCCCGTCATCTTCACGCCATACAGCGCGTTCGGATACAGATACAGGTCAGCAGCGTTGTTCAGCGCGACATTGCCCGCCTTGACATCGGTATAGTCGGTCACGCCAGCCGAGCCGCTCTTGAACGGCGACGACATCGACAGCACCGGCAGGCTTGCGTATTGCGGCAGATTGGCTTTGACAAACGCGGCCAGATAGGCAGCCTGCGCCTGATTGACCACTTCAATCGCGCTGACATCGCCCACATCGGCAAAATAGGTCGACATGCGGAAATCGGTGCTGCCGACTGGCGTCTGCACATAGCGGATGGTGGCGGCATGTTCGTCGGCCACCAGCGCGGCGATGGCCGCATCGGGCACCACATAGCTCTTGTCGGCGTTCTGGATGCCGCGCGCCTCGACCGTGGTCTGGCTCTTGTCCACCACCCATTGCTTGCCGTCGTAACGCAGATGCAGGCCGATCACGCCCAGATGCTTGCCCCACAGATTGGCCATCACGGTCGGCACACCGTTGACCAGGCCACGAACCTTGTCCACGCCGGGCAGGTTGAACTGCGGCACGGTACTGGCAGCGTTCGGGAACAATTGGTGCGAGTGGCCGATCAGCATGGCGTCCACGCCCGATACTTGCGACAGATAGTAATTGCCGTTTTCCATGGTCGGCGAATATGGGCTGTTATCCAGGCCGCCATGCGAGATGGCGACCACCAGGTCGGCGCCTTTGGCGCGCATTTCAGGGATATATTTTTCTGCCGTCTCGCGCACGCCCTGCGTATAGACGCGCCCTTCCAGCCAGCGCTTGTCCCACGACATAATGGTCGGCGGTGCAAAACCGATAATGCCTACCCTGACCACCGCCGTCACCTGCTTGCCGTCAGGTCCGCTTGCCGTCACCTGTTTGTTGATGATGTGATACGGCGCAAACAGCGGTTTGC
Source organism: Janthinobacterium aquaticum (assembly GCF_009208565.1). Classification (GTDB taxonomy): domain Bacteria; phylum Pseudomonadota; class Gammaproteobacteria; order Burkholderiales; family Burkholderiaceae_D; genus Janthinobacterium. The sequence continues at coordinate 102,927 of NZ_WFLK01000001.1, forward strand.
CGCTTTTCACGCTGTAGACATTGGCCAGCACCTGCGGAAACTGCGGCCCCGCGCAGCGCGGTTTGGCCGCATCGACGCTGTCCACGTCAAACCGGTTGCCCGTTACCTGGCTCAAAAACGCCAGGCCATAGTTGAATTCATGGTTGCCGATACCGCCGCCATCGACTTTCAGCAGATTCATGGCCTTGTAGATCGCCAGCGTCTGGTCGCAAGCCAGTGGTTTCACCAGCGCCTGGTAATCGGCCAGTGCCGTACCCTGGATGGTGTCGCCATTATCGAGCAGCAAATTGTTTGGAAACTGCGCGCGCGCCTGGGCAATCACGCTGGCCGTGCGCTCGAGCCCGATCGACGGCTCGGCCTGCAGCTTGTAATAATCATAGCTGAGCACATTGGCGTGCAGGTCGGTGGTTTCCAGCAGCGCCAGCGTGACGGTGCTGCCAGCCGATGTGGCGGGCATGGCGGGCATCGACGGCGTGACGGATGGCACAGTGCCGCAAGCGGCCAGCAGCACGGGAACAGGAAGGACGAACAAACGCAGGATGGTCGGGGTCGGCATGGGCTGGGCCAGTATCAGTAAAACTGGCCATCATACGCGCCGGCTTTCAGCCACGCAATTACCCGAATGCCATCTTGTGTGCAGCGCAGTACAGAGAGCCAGGCCGATTGCACGTAACTTCGCATAATCCAATTATCGCGGAGCACGCCATGACCAAAGCCAGCCAACCCGAACCGTACGCGCATCCTGCAGGAGGCTGGGGCTCCGTCAAGGAAGTCGGCTCGGCACTGCTGACCGAAGGCGTGCTGTTCAAGGGCAGCAGCCTGATGCTGCATCAGAACAAGACTGACGGTTTTGCCTGCGTGGGCTGCGCCTGGGCCAAGCCGGCCAACCCGCACCCGTTCGAGTTTTGCGAAAGCGGCGCCAAGGCCACGGCCTGGGAAATCACCAGCAAGACTATCGGCGCCGACTTTTTTGACAAGCACACACTGGCCGAACTGCGCAGCTGGAGCGATCATCAGCTCGAAAGCGTGGGCCGCCTGACGGTGCCGCTGCGCTGGGACAGCGCAAGCGACCGTTACCAGGAAACGAGCTGGGAAGCGGCGTTTGAGACCATCGGCGCCGAACTGCGCGCGATGGCCCCGAAAAGCGTGGTGTTCTACAGTTCCGGACGCGCCTCGCTGGAAACGTCCTATATGTACCAGCTGGCCGCGCGGATGTACGGCAACAACAACCTGCCCGACAGCTCGAACATGTGCCATGAAAGCACCTCGGTCGCGCTGCCGAAAACCATCGGCGTGCCGATCGGCACCGTTGTACTGGACGACTTCGAGCAGACCGACTGCATCTTTTTCTTCGGCCAGAATGTCGGCACCAACAGCCCGCGCATGCTGCACCAGTTGCAGGAAGCGCGCAAACGCGGCGTGCCCGTGATCACCTTCAACCCGCTGCGCGAGACCGGCTTGCTGCATTTTGCCAACCCGCAGTCGCCGGCCGAGATGCTCACCCCGGCCGAGACGCTTATCAGCACCCAGTATCTGCAGGTCAAGGCCGGCGGCGACAGCGCGGCGCTGATGGGACTGTGCAAGGCGCTGATCGAGGCCGACGATGCGGCGCAGGCTGCCGGCGCCCCGCGCGTGCTCGATGCGTCTTTTCTCGCTGAACATACTGCCAGTTTTGACGACTTTGCCGGCGCTGCACGGGCCGCCACATGGCGCGATATCGAACGCGAGTCGGGCCTGGGCCGCGCCGACCTGGAAACGGCGGCGGCCACCTACGCCAGTTCGCAGCGTGTGATCGGCGTGTTTGGCATGGGCCTGACCCAGCATCGCCATGGCGTGCAGAATGTGCAGATGCTGTCGAACCTGCTGCTACTGCGCGGCAATATCGGCAAACCAGGCGCCGGCATCTGCCCGGTGCGCGGCCACTCGAACGTCCAGGGACAGCGCACGGTGGGCATTACAGAAAAGCCGGAACTGGCGCCGCTCGACCAGCTGGAAAAACAATACGGCTTTGCGCCGCCACGCGACAAGGGCCTCAATACCGTGACCGCCTGCCAGGGCCTGCTTGACGGCTCGGTGCAGGCGTTTGTCAGCCTGGGCGGCAACTTCCTGCGCGCCGCACCCGACACCGACCAGCTCGAAGCTGCCTGGCGCAAGCTGACACTGTCGGTCCAGATCGCCACCAAGCTCAATCGCAGCCATCTGGTGCCGGGGAAAACGACGTATCTGCTGCCCTGCCTGGGCCGCATCGAGATCGACCGCCAGGCCAGCGGCGAGCAGGCCGTCTCTGTCGAAGACAGCACCGGCTGCATGCATGGTTCGCGCGGCCGCGCCGAGCCTGCCGCCGCCACCTTGCGCTCGGAACCGGCCATCGTGGCAGAACTGGCGCGCGCCATGCTGCCGGCCGAGCGCTTTGCGCTGGTGCCGTGGGATGCGTGGGTTGCCGACTATGCCACCGTGCGCGACGCCATTGCCATCACCTACCCGGATATTTTCCACGGCTTTAACGCGCGCATGTGGCAGCCAGGCGGCTTTCGCCGGCCCGTGCCGGCGGCCGAGCGGGTCTGGAAAACAGCCAACGGCCTGGCAAACTTTATTACGCCAGCCACGCTGCAGGAAGACCCGGATGAACCGCAGCCCAACGCCGATGTCTTGCGCCTGTTTACCATCCGCAGCGACAGCCAGTTCAATACCACCGTCTACAACGAAGACGACCGTTTTCGCGGCATCCACGGCACGCGCCGCGTGCTGCTGGTCAATGTAGACGATATCGCGCGGCTGGGGTTTGCTGAAGGCGCGCTGGTCGATCTGCTGGGCGTGGCGCCAGACGGCATCGTGCGCCGCGTCAATGGTTTCAAGCTGGTGGCTTACGACGTGCCTGCCGGCTGCCTGGCCGGCTATTTCCCTGAATGCAATCCGCTGCTGCCGCTGGCGCACCATGCGATCGACAGCATGGTGCCAGCAGGCAAATCGATTGCCGTTAGAATGCTCACGTCAGGGGCTTGAAAGCAGCAATGCGCTCATTGAGCCACGCGTGGGTGCGCGATTGCATATTGCGCGCCAGCGCGATCGGAAAGCGGATAAACCCGTGCGCCGCCTCGGGCAGCAGATGCAACTCGACGTCGGCCACCTCGCGCCAGCGCGCCGCCATCAGCACCGTATCGTCAAACAGCGGATCGCGCGCGCCGGCCACCATCAGCGCCGGCGGCATGCCGTCGAGCACGCCATACAGCGGCGACCATGGTACCGTGCGCTGCTGCGCCTCGCTCAGGCCCGGGGTCAGCTGGCGCATCGACGTTGCCATGCTGGGGCCGTGCAGCAGCAAGGTGTCGGGCCCGGCCGCGCGTACGCTCGGTGTGCCGGACAGGTCGTACACGCCGTAGTAGAGCACCGCGCCGGCGATGCGTGCCAGCAATGGCGGCGATTGCCTCAAACTGAGCAGCGTTGCCGCCGCCAGATGGCCGCCAGCCGACTCGCCCACCACCAGCATCGGTAGCTGCGCCCATGACGGATCGGCCTGGTCGCCGAGCAGCCAGCGCGCAGCAGCCAGGCAGTCGTCCAGCATATCGCGCAGCGCATGCGCCGGCATCAGCCGGTAATCGACCGACACCACCGCCACATCGCAGGCGTTGACAATCGCAATATTGAGCGCGTCATTCATCTGCGCGTTGCCGATCACCCAGCCGCCACCATGAAAATCCAGCACCACGGCGCGCGGCGGCCGGCTGCCCGTCAGGATACGCAGCGGCACGGCGAGACCATCGACGTGGATGACCTGGCGGCGCGCACGTACGCCGGCCCTGGCCAGCCTGGCGCCGTCGGCCACCTGTCCCAGATGCAACAGCGACTGCACCAGCAGCGGCGTAAAACGATTGCGGATGCGCAGGCGCGGCGCCCAGGCCAGGCGGCGGTTGAAGGCGCGCGCCTCGGCCACGATGGCGGCATCGACCGGGTCGAGAACGGGCTGGCGGGACTCTGGAAACGGCATGGTGTTCTCTGCAAGTGGCAAAACTGCACTGTAGCAGAGCGTGCGCACGCGCACGGAAGCTGGCAGCTGGCGCGTGCAAGCTGGAGCCTTGTCCATCTACAGGAAGCTGCATCTTGAAAAACCTGCCCCCGGAAAAAAAACAAGTGCTGGCCCAGCAGCGCATCGAAGTGGCCGAACGCGTGCAGCGTGGCGGCTGGGCCTCGTATGCTTATGCGCTGGCGCAGATGGCGCGCGCCGCCTTCAACGCCTGGCTGGACCGGCGCGCCGCCAGCAAGGGCGCCGCGCTGACACTGTATGTGCTGTTTTCGCTGGCGCCGATGCTGATCCTGGTGGTGGCGCTGGCCAGCATGTTTTTTGACGAAAACGCCGTGCGCACCGCCCTGTTGACGGAACTGGGCGGCCTGACCGGCGCGCAGGGCGGCGATGCACTGAAAGCCATTATTGCCGGCGCCCGACGCGAAGACGAAGGGCTGGCGGCGAGCCTGATCTCCGGCGTGATCGTATTGGTCACGGCCACCAGCGCCTTTGCCGAACTGAAAGAAAGCCTGGACGAGCTGTGGGAAATCCCGCCGTCCGAAGGCTCGGGCGTGTGGCTGATGCTCAAGGAACGCATCCTGTCGTTCGGCCTGGTGCTGGTGCTGGCCCTGATGCTGATGATGACGCTGGCGGTCAACGCCGGCCTGGCAGCGCTGCAAGGCAGCTGGGCCGATCCAACCGATCCCGGCAAGCTGCTGCAGTATGCGATGGCCGGCCTGTCGATGGTGATCGTCACCGTCATCTTTGCCTTTATTTACAAATACCTGCCTGCCACGCCGATTGCCTGGCGCGATGTGATTGTTGGCGCCATTCTGACGGCGATCCTGTTTATGGGCGGCAAGGTGGTGATCGGCCTGTACCTGGGCCACGGCGACTTCGGCAACGCCTATGGTGCGGCTGGCTCCATCGTGGCTTTGATTACCTGGATATACTATTCGGCGCAGATTTTCTTCTTTGGCGCATTATTTACGCATGAATATGCGATGACGCTGGGAAGCCACCGCCACCGCTCCTGATGATGGCGTCTGGTCTGTGCCAGCGCAAGATGGACGCCGCGAACCGGCGCAGCATCGGTGAAATCAGCCGGTGCAGGCGGAGGGCGTCCATGAAGATGTTTTATCAAAAACTGATCGATACGGCGCTGATCAATGCGATCAGCGGCAATCCGGCCATGGCCTTCCCTCAGTCATCACCCTGATAATCTGCCACGATCCGGTTGTCACAATTGGTCTATGGCGTGTCTTGAGCGTCGAAAACCGCCTGCCGTAGGGTATAATTCAAGGTTGATTACACTACCAGAAGACCAAGATCATGGAAGCCGAACGCATTAATGTCATCTCCGCCCTGCTCGCCGACCTGACGGTCCGCGAAGCCGAACTTCGGAGGTATCTTTGACTTCACTGTCAAGTCGGAGAAACTCGAGCAGGTCAATGAAGAATTAGAAGACCCTACGGTCTGGAACGATCCCAAGCGCGCGCAAGACCTGGGCAAGGAAAAGAAGGCGCTCGAAGCGATCGTCTTTACCCTGACCAAGGCCGATGCCGATCTGCGCGATACGCTGGATTTGTTTGCCATGGCGCGTGAGGAAGGCGACGACGAGACGCTCGAAGCGATCGAAGTCGATGTCAGGGAAATTGAAAAAGTCATCGTCAGCATGGAGTTCCGCCGGATGTTCAACAATCCGATGGACCCGAACAACTGCTTTATCGATATCCAGGCCGGTGCCGGCGGTACCGAAGCCCAGGACTGGGCCTCGATGTTGCTGCGCCAGTACCTGCGCTATTGCGAGCGCAAAGGCTTCAAGGTCGATATCCTGGAACAGTCCGAGGGTGAGGTAGCCGGCATCAAGACCGCTACGCTGAAAGTCGAGGGCGATCACGCCTATGGCTTCCTGCGCACGGAAACCGGCGTGCACCGCCTGGTGCGCAAGTCGCCGTTTGACTCGGCCAACGGCCGCCATACGTCGTTCACGTCGCTGTTCGTGTATCCGGAAGTGGACGATTCGATCGAGATCGACGTCAACCCGGCCGATATCCGCGTCGACACTTATCGCGCCTCGGGCGCCGGTGGCCAGCACATCAATAAAACCGACTCGGCCGTGCGCATGACCCACGCCCCGACCGGTATCGTGGTGCAGTGCCAGAACGACCGTTCGCAGCACCGCAACCGCGCCGAAGCGATGGAAATGCTGAAAGCGAAGCTGTACGAACATGAACTGCGCAAGCGCATGAGCGAGCAGCAAAAGCTGGAAGACTCGAAGACCGACGTCGGCTGGGGCCACCAAATCCGCTCCTACGTGCTCGACCAGTCGCGCATCAAGGATTTGCGCACCGGTTTCGAGACGGGCAACACCAAGGGCGTGCTCGACGGCGACATCGACGACTTTATCTCCGCTTCCCTCAAGCAAGGCGTATAAGCATGACTTCACCTCAGCGTGCACTGATCTTTGACATGGACGGCACCATCGTCGACAACATGGCCTTTCACACCAAATCGTGGCTGGCGTTTTTTGAAAGCCGCGGCAAGGTGATCGACCCCGATGCGTTTTTTCTCGACACAGCCGGTCGCCAGGGCCATGAAATCATGCGCAGCTATCTGGGCGAAGATGTCGACCATGTCACGCTGAACGCCGAGAAAGAAGCGCTGTACCGCGAACTGTACGGCCCGCACCTGGCTGCCGTGCCGGGCTTTGACGCGCTGATCGCCAAGGCTGCCGCTGCCGGCGTCAAGCTGGTGGTGGGCACCGCCGCGCCGAACGAAAACATCGCCTTTACGCTCGATGGCCTGAACCTGCGCAGCAAGTTCGACGCCATCGTCGGTGCCGGCGATGTGGCGCGTGGCAAGCCCAACCCGGACGTATTCCTGGCCGGCGCCGAACGCGCCGGCGCGCTGCCCGAGAACTGCATCGTGTTTGAAGACGCGCCGCTGGGCGTGGAGGCGGCGCGCCGCGCCGGCATGCGCGCGGTGGTGCTGACCACCACCCTGCCCGCTTCGGCGTTTGCCGAGTTCGACAACGTGATCTGCATCGCGGCCAACTTCAGCGAACTCGATCTCGATACGCTGTTTGCCAGCGCGCCAGCAGCGACCACCATTTAATCTACACAAAAACAAACTGATCATGACCACGGAAATCCAAGACCAAGCCGCCGCCCCTGATGAAAACAAGATCATCGCCGAGCGCCGCGCCAAGCTGGGCGCCCTGCGCGCCGAAGGCGTCGCGTTCCCGAACGACTTCCGCCCGCAGCACAAGGCCGCCGACCTGCACGCCCAGTATGGCGGCAAGACACGCGAAGAACTGGAAGCCGAACCGGTGACCGTGGTGCTGGCTGGCCGCATGATGTTGAAACGCGAAGCGGGCAAGAAAGCCGCTTTCGCCACCCTGCAGGACGCTTCGGGCCCGCGCGCCGACGGCCGCATCCAGATCTACGCCACGCTCGACCTGACCGGCGAAGCGGCCATGGCTGCGCTGCACCACTATGACCTGGGCGATATCCTGGGCGTGACCGGCACCCTGTTCAAGACCAAGACCGACGAGCTGACCATCAAGGTCACAGAACTGCGCCTGATCACCAAGTCGCTGCGCCCGCTGCCGGACAAATTCCACGGCCTGGCCGATCAGGAAACCAAGTACCGCCAGCGCTATGTCGACCTGATCATGAGCGAAGAGACGCGTCGCACCTTCAAGGCGCGTACCGCCGCCATCTCGTCGATCCGCCGCTTCATGGAAAAGAACGACTTCATGGAAGTCGAAACGCCGATGCTGCACACCATTCCGGGCGGCGCGGCAGCCAAGCCGTTCGTCACGCACCACAATGCGCTGGACATGGAAATGTACCTGCGTATCGCGCCGGAACTGTACCTGAAGCGCCTGGTCGTGGGCGGCTTTGACCGCGTGTTCGAGATCAACCGCAACTTCCGCAACGAAGGTGTGTCGATCCGTCACAACCCTGAATTCACGATGATGGAATTCTACGCGGCCTATACCGACTACAAGTGGCTGATGGACTTTACCGAAGCGGTGATCCGCCAGGCCGCCATCGATGCGCACGGTACCGCCACGCTGACCTACGGTGGCCGCGAGCTGGACCTGGCCAAGCCGTTCCATCGCCTGACCATCGTTGGCGCCATCAACAAGTACGCGCCGCACTACACGGCCGAGCAGCTGAACGATGCCGAATTCATCAAGAAAGAACTGCTGAAGTTCGGCGTCAAGCCGTTCGCCACCGCCGGCCTGGGCGCGCTGCAACTGGCGCTGTTTGAAGAAACCGCCGAAGCGCAGCTGTGGGAGCCGACTTATATCATCGACTACCCGGTTGAAGTGTCGCCGCTGGCGCGCGCCTCCGACACCGTGGCCGGCATTACCGAGCGCTTCGAGCTGTTCATGGTCGGCCGCGAAATCGCCAATGGTTTTTCGGAGCTGAACGACGCCGAAGACCAGTCGGCCCGCTTCCTGGCGCAAGTTGCCGCCAAGGACGCCGGTGACGAAGAAGCGATGTTCTACGACGCCGACTACATCCGCGCGCTCGAATACGGCATGCCGCCAGCCGGCGGTTGCGGCATCGGCATCGACCGCCTGATGATGATCATTACCGATTCGCCCAATATCCGCGACGTGCTGCTGTTCCCGCACCTGCGCCGCGAAGAGTAATGGCGAAGGCCTGAAAAATTAGCTCACAGCGTTTTTTTTCAGGCTATTCCAAGATCAAAGCAGAAAGCCGCCAGATAGCCTATCTGGCGGCTTTTTTCATGCTGGCGATGTAGCGGATCAGGCCTGGGCCAGCTCGCGCTGGATGCGCGACACTTCGGTGGTCGCCTCGGTCGTGCGCGACGACAGCTGGCGCACTTCGCCCGCAATCACCGAAAAGCCGCGGCCAGCGTTACCGGCATGGGCTGCCTCGATGGCGGCGTTCAGCGCAATCAGATTGGTCTGGCGCGCGATCAGCTCGATCGTCTCGACAATCTTGCCGATGTCCTTGAGACTCGCTTCCAGCCTGGCCTGGTAGGCGACCTGGCGCTCCTTGGCTTCTTCAGCCAGCTTTTGCGAGTGGATATCGGTCAGCGCGCCGACCGAGCGCAGCGGATAGCCATTGGCATCGCGCTTGGTCTGGCCTTTGACGCGAAACCAGCGGTATTCATTGTCGGCACAGCGTACGCGCTGCACCACGGTAAAAGGCTCGCCGCTGCTGCGGTCGTTCAGGTGGGCAATAAAGCCACCGAGGCTCTGTTCGCTGTCTTCCGGATGCAGGCGCGAAGCCCACGAATCCATCACATTGGGGAACTCCTGCTCGGTCTGGAAACCGAGCAGGCTGCGAAACTGCGGCGACCACCAGAACACATTGTTCGGATTGATCGGGTCACCTGCCACAATTTCCACGTCATACAGGCCGTCGTTGATCATGTCGCCCGACAGCTCGAATCGCACCAGCGTCTTTTCCAGCTCGCGCTCCTTGGCCAGCTGGGTTTCTATGCTGGTGAGCGAGCCGGCGATACGCTGCGCCACGCCGCGCTCGTCACGCAGGATCTTGCCTTTTGCGGCAAACCAGCGGTATTCGCCATCGCGGCATTTCAGGCGGTAGCGCACATCGTAGGGCGTGCGGCCCGACAGATCGCTGAGGCTCTTGCCGAAGGCCTGCATGGTCGGGCCGTAATCCTCGGCATGCAGCAAGCGCGACCAACTGCCCAGTACATTGGGAAAATCACGCTCGTCACGATAGCCGAGCAAGGCGCGGAACTGGTTAGACCACCAGAACACATTGTTTTCGTTGCCGGGATCGGCCTGGTTCACTTCCATGTCCCACAGGCCATCGGAGGTGGCGCCGCGCACCAGGTCAAAACGGTTCATCAGATGCTCGTTGTCATCTTCCAGCTGGGCGGCCAGCGCCTGCGCCTGGTCGATCTGGTCGCGCAAAGCCTGCAATTCCATCTGCGGCAAGGCAGTCGATTGCTTGGTTGAAAAAGGCCACATAAAATTCTCTGTTATTGATTGAAGGACTGCACATGCAATCTTGCTTTTTAGTAAAAATTGCTTCTCGCAAGAAACTATTAATGCGCGGATAATAACAGCATTCAATCAAACGCGATGGTGCGGGCTCAATAGTGTGGAGGGCAAAACCTGGCCGGCAGCCGAATGCAAAAAGCCGCCAGATCGTGCGATCTGGCGGCTTTTTGTGCGCCTCCGCGGAAACCCGTGAAGAACCTTTTATAGGTCGGATCAGGCCGCAGGCCGTAATCCGACAACACCACGGTCAGTGCCAACACGGTTGTCGGATTACGGCCCCCGCAGGGGCCTGATCCGACCTACTGCACCACGGTATAGCACGGCACATACGCCGTGCCCGCCAGTTTCATGCGGTGCTGGGCCACGAACGACGCCAGCAGCGCGTCCATCGGGCCCATAATGGATTTGTCGCCATGGATCTCGAAGTTGCCGTACTTCTCGATCGAGCGGATGCCATCGTCCTTGACGTTGCCAGCCACCACGCCTGAAAACGCGCGGCGCAGTTGCGCTGCCAGCAGATGGGTCGGCTGGTTTTTGTGCAGGCTCAGGTTGCGCATGTTTTCATGCGTCGGGTGGAACGGCTTCTGGAACTCATGGTCGATCCTGAGCAGCCAGTTGAAATAATAGGCGTCGCTGTGTGCCTTGCGGAATTCACGCACCTGCTTGATGCCCTCCTGCATTTCGCGCGCCACCAGTTCCGGGTCGTCGATAATGATTTTGTAGCGCTGCTGCGCTTCCGGTCCCAGCGTATCGTGGATAAACTGGTTGATCTGCACGAAATACTCGCGCGCCGTTTCCGGGCCGGTGAAAATCAGCGGGAATGGCACGTCGGCATTGTCCGGATGCAGCAGGATGCCGAGGATATACAGGATCTCTTCGGCCGTGCCAGCGCCGCCCGGGAACACCACGATGCCGTGGCCGGCGCGCACGAATGCCTCGAGGCGCTTTTCAATGTCCGGCATGATCACCAGATCATTGACGATCGGGTTGGGCGACTCGGCGGCAATAATGCCCGGCTCGGTAATGCCCAGATAGCGGCCGTTGTGCAGGCGCTGCTTGGCGTGGCCGATGGTGGCGCCCTTCATCGGGCCTTTCATGGCGCCCGGGCCGCAGCCGGTGCAGATATCGAGGCCGCGCAGGCCCAGCTGGTATCCGACCTCTTTCGAGTAATTGTATTCGGCGCGGTTGATCGAGTGACCGCCCCAGCACACCACCAGATTGGGGTTGAGCTGGGTTTGCAGCACATTGGCGTTGCGCAGGATATGAAATACCGCGTCGGTCACGCCTTCGGTGCTGTGCAGATCGAATTTCGGGTTGCCCGTTACTTCATCGCTGACAAAGATAATGTCGCGCAGCACGGCAAACAGATGCTCGTGCAGGCCCTTGATCATCTTGCCATCGACAAACGCTGCCGCCGGTGCGCCTTTGATGTCGAGCTTGATGCCGCGCTCGCGCTGGATAATCGAGATTTCAAACGACTCGTAGCGCTCTAGCAGGGCGCGGCCATCGTCGATGGTGCTGCCGCTGTTGAGTACCGCCAGTGCGCAGCGGCGGAAGGTGTCGTACAGGCCGCCCTGACTGGTGTCGAGCAATTTATTGACTTCATTCTTGGAGAGCACGTCCAGGCGGCCCTCAGGTGTCACCAGAGTATCGATAACGTCGTGTTCCATTGTGCTTGAATCCTATAAAAATCGATGCTCAAAGGGTGTTGCAGCACCAATATACGACAACTCTGGCAGCTTGTGCTGTACTGCCGCAAATTCCTCCATGGCTACTGTTGCCTGAAACCGGTTTGACCGATATGAAACAGCCGTCCTTGCTAATGCAAACGGAAACCTTCGCTCAGCGCAATTTGTAGATTAGAATGCGTCCCTATTGGAATTTCCGTGCCGGGATACTTCACAAGAGAATCTGCAGTAGAGGCCGCTTCCATAAGTTTGTTTTATCGATTGACCATAATAATTTTCAGGAGGAACCGCATGAGCGGTGCGACTACGCCCAACAAGGAAGCCGTAATTCCCGAGTTCAAGCAGATCATGGGCCACCCCAGCCCGTTGTGGATGTTGTTCATGACTGAATTCTGGGAACGCTTTGCGTTCTACGGAGTTCGCTGGGCACTGGTGCTCTACATCGTGGCCCAGTTCCACGGTGGCGATGCGTCGGGCCAGGCTGCGGCCAACCTGACCTACGGTTCCTTCCTGGCGCTGGTGTATGCAGGCGCACTGTTCGGCGGTTATATCGCCGACCGCGTGATCGGCTACCAGCGTTCGATCCTGCTGGGCGCCGTCTTTATGGCAGCCGGCCTGTTCTGTATTGCCGTGCCCAACCAGGATATCTTCAACCTGGGCCTGGCCACCATGATCGTCGGTAACGGCATGTTCAAGCCGAACATCTCGACCATGGTCGGCAAGCTGTACACCTCGGCCGATCCGCGCCGCGACAGTGGCTTTACCATTTTCTACATGGGCATCAACATGGGTGCGATGGTCGCACCGGTGTTTACCCAGTGGCTGGCCGAGTCGATCTTCGGCACCTCGGGCATGCCATCGTACAAAATGGTGTTCATGGCAGCCGGCGTCGGCATGCTGATCAGCCTGGTATGGTTCTATGTCGGCCGTAACGCCCTCAAAGGTATCGGCGCACCGGACGCGCAATCGGCCAATCCGATGCGCGTGGTATGGGTAGCACTGGGCTGCATCTGTGTCATCCCGCTGATGTACTTCCTGCTGACCGTTGGCGCCGCCAACCTGCAGATCGTGCTGACGATCCTGTTTGTCGGTCTGTCCGTGATGCTGTTTATCGAAGGCGCACGCACCGGCAAGGTGGCACGCGACAAGACCATCGCCATGCTGGTGATCTTTGCCTTCAACATTTTGTTCTGGATGTTCTTTGAACAGGCTGGCAGCTCGTTTACCTTCCTGGCTGAAAACATCGTCAACCGCGACCTGGGCTTCTGGACGTTCCCGACCGCCTACTTCCAGACCGTCAACTCGGTAGCGATTATCGTTTTCGCACCGATCATTGCCGCTGTCTGGGTATTCCTGGCACGCCACAATGTCAATCCATCGATCCCGCGCAAATTCGGCCTGGGCCTGCTGGGCAATGCTGCTGCCTTCGGCCTGCTGATCTTCGCACTGTCGAGCCTGGTTGGCGCCGACAACAAGATCCCGTTCTGGACCCTGTTCATGGTCTACGTGATCCAGTCGATTGGCGAGCTGTGCCTGTCGCCTATCGGCCTGTCGATGGTCACCAAGCTGGCCCCGGTACGCCTGGTCGGCATGGGCATGGGCGGCTGGTTCCTGTCGACCGGTATCGGCAACAACCTGTCGGGCATTTTCGCCAGTCACGTCAGTGGTGACAGCGGCATGTCGGTACCGTCGGCCCTGTCCGGCTACACCTTCGGCTTCTGGTCGCTGCTGGGCGCCGGCGTGGTGCTGTTCCTGATCGCACCGCTGATCAACAAACTGATGCACGGCGTGAAGTAATCGTCGCATGTTGTAGCAAAACGGCGGCCTGCGGGCCGCCGTTTTTTATTGGGCGGTTACAATAACGCCATCGGCCCCGGGCCATTCACTTTTGCAGAAAAACACCATGTCCAGCATTGCCACCACCTCCCCGCTCTCCGACGATGAATACGCCGAACTCGATACCCTGCTGGCCGCGCCCGAGCTGGCTGGCGCCGCCATGGATGTCTCCATGCTCGAAGGCCTGCTGACGGCCGTGGCGCTCAGTCCGAAACCAATCGAGCCGGCCCAGTGGCTGGCCTGGATGTGGGACAAATCTGCCGGCAGCACGCTGCCAGCAGCCAGCGAAGCAAGCGTGCGCGCCGCCGCGCTGGCGCAGCGCCACTACGCCTATATGGTTGAATGGCTGACCAAGGACCCGGACAGCTTCGAGCCGATCTATGAATGCGGCCCGGAATGGAGCGTGCAGGGCTGGTGCGCCGGCTTCCTGCAAGGCACGCAGCTCGACAAGCCGCAATGGGCCACGCTGGCCGTCAGCCACCCCGAATACCTGGCGCCGTTTCGCCACCTGACCACGGCCACCGAACTCGATGACGAAACAGCCGAAGAGGCGCAGGACGCCGTGATCCCGTCGGTGATTGCCATCAATGCCGCGTGGGCGCGCCAGCGCCATCTGCAGCAAAGCCATGCCAGCGACACCGTGCTGCGCGCCGTACCGAAAACCGGCCGCAACGACCCGTGCCACTGCGGCAGCGGCAAGAAGTACAAGAAATGCTGCGCCGACGCTGACGGCGCGGCCAGCTAAAGCATCGTTTGCGCCAGCTGCTGACGAGCGTTTTTCACTTCCTGCTGCGCCATGCGCTGCAGTTCGTGCTGTTTATTGTCATCCTTCTGGCGGGGCGCTATCTGCTGGCAGAATGGCGCGCCTTTCAGGCGACCAGTGCCTCGGTCAGCATCCTGCGCGAGGCGGCAAGTAGCGGCGAACAGCATGGCGATACGCTGGCGCAAGCGGCCACGAAGCGGGTCGCAAACCTGCAAAACGCCTCACTATCGGCTGTCGACACGCGCCTGGCCAGCATCCAGGCAGAGCTGGGCCAGTTGCGTGCCGAACGATCGCCATCGCTGTTTACCCTGCCCCTGCCTGACGCCAACGTGCTGGCCGCACACGCGCAGCAGGAGGCGACGCGGCGTATCGAAATCGAAGTGCTGTCGCAGGAAGCGCGCTACCTGGCCGCCCTGCAGGCGGCCTTGCGCGGCGACGATGCGCGCCAGGCGCTGGTGCGCCTGCACCAGGAACATGTGCGCGTCTATACCGCGCTGCAGGTCAATCTGGCACAGCAGCGCCAACTGCTGCTTGTGCACCCGCTGGCGGCTCATGTGCCAGGCAATGCGGCGCAGGGCCAGCTGACGGCGCTGGAACAGCAGGAACAAATCCTACGCACCGCCAACCTGCAAGCGTATCAGCAATACCTGCTGCAGCGTGCGCGTACCGGTGACGCCAGGCGCCCTGCCCCATTCGCTATCGACAAAGCAGCTATGGCAGCCACGCTGGCGCCGCTGCAGCACACCATCGCAGCGAGCCAGGCGCAGCTGGCGCGCAACTGGATCGCCCGCTGGCGCGCACCGGTGTTCGAGGTCATACCCATCGCCGCGCTGCTGGTGCTGTCGGCGATCCTGACGCCGCTGGCCATCAAGGCATTTTTTTACTTTGTGCTGGCGCCACTGGCGTCGCGTTTCAAGCCACTGGCCATCGCACAGGAACTGCACCTGAACGGCAGGCCGACTTCCATTTCATTGCCCCAGCAGTCACGCATTTCCGGCGTCTCGCAATCCTTGCAGCTGGAACAGGGCGACACCATGCTGATTCATCCGGCCTATCTGCAATCGTCACCGGCCACCACGCGCAAGCGCACGCAGTGGCTGCTCGACTGGACGTATCCGTTCACCAGCCTGGCCGCCGGCATGGTGGCGCTGACCAGCATCACCAGCGCACAGACGGCGTCGATCACGCTGTCGGCCAGCGACGACCCGTTGATGGAAGTGGCAGTATTGACGCTGCCCGAAGGCGCGGCGCTGGTATTCCAGCCGCGCGGCCTGGTCGGACTGATCGTGCACGGCCAGCAGAAACCATCGATCAGCAGCCACTGGCGCCTGGCCAGCCTGCACGCCTGGCTGACCTTGCAGCTGCGCTTTATCGTCTTTCGCGGCCCTGTCACGCTGATCGTGCGCGGCACGCGCGGCGTGCGCATGGAACCAGCCGGCCAGGGACGCTCCATCAGCCAGGCCGCCACGCTGGGCTTTTCCACCGGCGTGCTCTATTCGACCACGCGCAGCGAAACCTTTATCCCCTACCTGCGCGGCCAGCAGGCCCTGCTCAATGACCGCTTCGACGGCGACGGCATTTTGCTCTACGAGGAAACGCCGCGCCACGGCAAACAACCGGGCAAGGTGGGCAGCTGGTTCGAGGGCTTGACGGACGCGGTGCTCAAGGTGTTTGGCATATGATGTTCGCTGTCAGCACATGCGCCACCATCATGCACGTCACCAGACGTAGCCTACCCGTGCCACCAGATTGCGCTGCTCGCCATAGTTGCATGCACGCGCCGAGAAGCACGAGGCGACATGGTATTTGTCAAACAGGTTTTTCGCCGTCACGCTGAGCGTCAGGCCGCGCCATTGACTGCGCGCCGCGCCCAAGTCGTAGCGCAGCGACAGGTCCGCCAGCGTAAAGCCGGGTACCTTGAAACTGTTTTCAGCGTCGCCCCAGCTGTCGCCTACATGACGCAAACCGGCACCGGCCGACAGCCCGCGCAAGACGCCGTCGAAAGCATAGTCGCCCCATACCGAGGCCATGTTCTTCGGTACTTCGTACGGTGAATTGCCCTGGTAATTGTCACCCCACTGGTCGGGGTTTGCCCTGGTGACCTTGAGCGGATTATAGGTCAGCGATGCGAGCACTTTGAGCTGGCGCGTGGGCTGCGCCACCACTTCGAACTCGATCCCGCGCGAGCGTACCTCGCCCTGCTGGACCGAAAAATTCGGCGCTTCCGAATCGGTTGTCAGCACATTCTGGCGATGCAGCTCGAATGCCGCCAGCGTGATGGCAAGGTTCGTGTCCGGCGCATATTTGACACCCACTTCTACCTGTTTCGCCGTTTCAGGTTTGAAAGGCCTGTCAAGGCGGTCGGCGCCAGAGACCGGCGCAAACGATTCGGTATAGCTGGCATAAGGCGCCAGGCCATTGTCTGCCAGGTAAGTGAGGCCGGCACGTCCGGTAAAAGCACCGGGCTTGCGCACGGTGCTGGTGGCCGGCGCGGCCAGCAGGTTGAGCTGCTCCTGGCGCGTCCATTCCTTGCGCCCGCCCACTGTCAGCACCCAGCGCTGCCACGCCATCCGATCCTGCGCATACAGTCCCAACTGCCGGTTATGCTCGCGCCGCAAGGCATCGGGTGTCAGGGCCGCCAGATCGAGCGGCGCGCCATATACGGGCCGGTAGATATCGATTTGCGGTCCATCCGCGATATACGACTGAAATGACGTGTTGCTGCGGCTGTAGTCGACGCCGGCAAGCATGTCGTGGCGCAGAGCGCCGGTGACGAACTGCCCGCTGATGCTGGTGTCGAGCGAGTACACGCTGCCCTTGCCGTCACGCGAGTCGATTTCACGGTTGGTGACCGTATCATCGATCAGGTTACCCCATCTGAACATATACTGCTCATGGTTGTCTGCATGCAGATAGCGGAAATTCTGCTTGACCGTCCAGCCGCTGTCAAAAGTGTGGCGCGCTTCGTAGCCGAGCGAGGCCACTTTGGTTTCCTCGTGGTCGAAGCCCGGCTCACCCAGGAAGCGCGTGAGCGGCAGGCGGCCGTTGGGATTGTCGCCGTTCAGGGCATTGAACTGCACGTTCGACGACTGCATGGCGCGGTTTTTCTGGAAAAAGCTCAGCAGGGTCACGCTGGTGCGCGCATCTGGTGTCCAGGTGAGACTGGGCGCCAGATACAGGCGATCATCCTTCATGTAGTCGATCTGCTGGCTGGCGTCACGCGCCAGCCCTACCAGCCGGTATTGCAGGCTGCCGTCATCGTCCAGCTTGCCGCCAAAATCAAAGGCAGCCTGCTTGCGCGCATGGCTGCCAAACAGCAGCTCGACCTGGCGCACCGTCTCGGCGGTCGGCCGCTTGGCCACGAAATTGACGATACCTCCAGGCGCATTCTGCCCATACAGCACGGACGAGGGCCCTTTCAGCACTTCAACTCGCTCGGCGCCATACGGTTCCATCCCGAAAAAGCCGAGCGTCCCCATCGGCATCAAACGCATGCCGTCCAGGTAAAAAGCGCCCGAGAACTGGCTGAAGCCGCGCAGCGACAGGCTGTCATCGGCCGGGTTGGCGCCGGCCGTATTGGCGCGCAGGCCCGCCGTATATTGAATGGCATCGTTCAGGGTGCGCACGCCCTGGTCGTCCATGCGGTCGCGCGTGATGACGGAAACCGATTGCGGCACTTCCTGCAGGAGCGCATCGGTCTTGGTGGCGGTACTGCCACGGTGGGCCACGTAACCGCTGACCTTGCCCCAGGCACTGTCATTTTCCGACTGGGCCCTGACGGTAACGGGCGCCATGGTCTGTACCTGGCCGGACGATCCCGCAGGCGCGGCG
Source organism: Janthinobacterium aquaticum (assembly GCF_009208565.1). GTDB lineage: Bacteria > Pseudomonadota > Gammaproteobacteria > Burkholderiales > Burkholderiaceae_D > Janthinobacterium. Next base: position 121,064 of record NZ_WFLK01000001.1, read on the forward strand.
CCGGCCGGTGCGCTGCGCAGCACATAGCCGCCAGCCGGCGTGCGCACGGCAATCAGGCCGGTGCCGGCCAGAGCGCGTGCCAAAGCCTGCTCAATCGTCAGGCTGCCGCTTACGCCGTTACTGCGCAACCCCTCGGTAGTGGCCGAACTGAAAGCGATCAGCAGTCCCGCCTCGCGGCCCAGCTGGTTCAGTGTCACTTCGAGCGCACCGGCGGCAATATCGTAGCGGCGTACTGTTTCAGCCTGCGCCGTCTGGGCCTGCACGCCGGTGGTGGCCAAGCAGGCCAGCGCGCCAAAGCACAGCGCGTGCACGAGATGGGCAATCGGCGTCATGGCGGGACGTCTGGTCCCTGGTGTCGGGCTGTTGGCGGAAAATGTGCTGCGGTCAGTCATGGCATACCTTTGTCGATGGATGAATGATGGCGGGTGCAAAGCGGCACCCTCACCTACCATGACAAGCCTGCTGCAAAAACAGCTCACTTTTCTTTCAGCCCCCTTGTTGCTTGCGGCGCACCGTAACCCAGTAGCGCGTCAGGTAGTGCAGCTCGAGCGGCAAGGCGGTCGTCAGTGCCAGCAGTACCTGATCGGTATCGTCCAGGGGATAGGTTCCCGACACCAGCAGGCCGGCAGCGGCCTGTTCGCAGCCAAGGCGGCCAGGCCGGTGGCGCGACAGCTCCTGCAGAAAATCGTCCAGGCGGCAGTGCGCCACGACCAGCATGCCGTCGACCCACGCGCCGGCGCCGGGGTCGAGCGGCCGGATCGAGCGCACCGCCTGGCGCGTGAAGGCGCTCTCCTCGCCCGCACGCAACACGCGCATGGCGTGATCGCCCGCAACAGGCCGCAGTTCGACCGCGCCCTCGATCACCGCAACGCCAACCGAAGCGTCGTGCTGGCGCACGGTAAAGCGCGTACCCAGCGCCAGCACGCTGCCGTCGCGTGTCTGTACGATGAACGGTCTTTGCCGGGGTTCCTGCTTTTGCGCAACATCGTGCGTCGTCTGCACCAGTACCTCACCGCGCAGCAGTTCCACCACGCGCTGCCGTGCGTCATAGCGCACGTTGACAGCGCTGCCGGTATTGAGGACCAGCGTGCCGCCGTCAGGCAGGCGCACACTGCGTCGCTCGCTGGTAGCGGTGCTGGCGTCGGCGCTCCAGGTCTGCCATGCCGGCGTCTCGCGCAGCACGGCGGCACTCCCGGCAGCGACCACCAGCGCGCTCAGGATGCGCACTGCGCGCCGGCGCTGGCGCGAAGCCGGCGCCGCCATTGCTGCTGAGGCCAGCGACGGCGGGATATCTGCCAGGCGGCCGCTGACCTCCTCGATGCATTGCCAGGCCCGTTCATGTTCCGGGTCGTGCGCCCGCCATGCCTGCCAAGCGACCAGGGTCGCGGTGCACGCCACGCCATCTTGCAATTGCAGCCACCACTGCACGGCCTGGCGCGCCACTGCCGGCGCCACGCGCACGGTCGCGTTATCTGCAGCCGCATACTCGTGCTCCATCCCTACTCCGGAAAAAAGCAGCGCAGCGCCGCTTTGGCCAGATGGCGCTTGACCGTGGCCAGCGAGATGCCCAGCTCCAGGGCAATCTGCTGCTGCCCCATGCCGTCGAGCTGCGCCAGCAAAAAGGCCTGGCGCGCCTGTGCCGGCAAGCCCGCCAGACGACGATCCAGCTCGACCAGGGTTTCCAGGAACATCAGCCGCACTTCAGGGGCCGGCGCCACCGCTTCAGGCAGTAGCGCCAGCGCATCGAGACAAGCCTGTTCGATGGCGCGCCGGCGCACGTGGTTGATCAGCAGATTGCATGCGATGGTGGTGAGCCAGGCGCGCGGCTCGCGCACCGCATCGACATTGTGCGCCGTCAGCGCGCGCAGGAAAGTGCTTTGCGCCAGGTCAGCCGCATCGAAACCATTGCCCACCTTGCGGTGCAGCCAGCCACGCAACCAGCCATGGTGCTGCTGATAAAGAATGGCAAGGTCGTGCATGGGTGCGGGAACGGCAGGCATACGTTGGCAGAGAAAATATTAATGAGAATTATTCTCAATTATAAACAGACATGGACAGCGCAGCAACCGTACCGTTGAAAGACAGGGATCAATAGCCACGCCGCACATGAAAAAACCGCCCGGCATCGGCAGGCGATGCGGGCGGTTACTCGATACTGCGGTGAAAAAAATCAGTCCTTCGATGTATCAAGCTTCGGTATCAACTTTCTGTCGCAGTTTTCTTCTTCTCGCGCGCCACCACATACAGCAGCACGATGATTACCGCATACGGCAGCAGCGACAGTGCGTCGGCGTTCAGGCCCGCATAGAATGGATTGCCATGCTCGGCCCAGTTGTTCATCATCTGGTCGAAGTGCGTGAGCACGCCGGCGGTGATGGCGATAATGATGCCGGCCAGCGCGCCGCCGGCGATATAACCCGAGGCGAGCAGCACGCCCGAACTGCGGTCGCCCGCCAGCTGGCGCTCTTCCTCATTGAGGCTGGCGTTGTGTTCGAGCTTGTTGTTGCGGCGGTCGGCCAGCCAGCGCACCAGGCCGCCGACAAAGATCGGCAGCGTGGACGACAGCGGCAGGTACACGCCGACCGAAAACGCCAGCGAGGCAATGCCGGCCATTTCCAGCACCACCGCGATCATGACCCCAAACAGCACCAGCGTCCATGGCAGCTGCTGGTCGAGGATGCCTTTGATAATATAGGACATCAGCACGGCCTTGGGCGCATCGTACTTCTTCACTTCAGAGCCGTCCGGACGCATGTTGTAATGGCCGTTGATACCCGGGTCAACCAGGTAGGCCAGCTGGCCGTCTTCTTTCACGAAGTACTTGCCGGCCGGGCCGCCGACGGTGTCGGTTTTCTGCCAGACTTTATAGGTAGCGTGGTCGGTCTCGGCCTGCGGGCCTTGCAGTGCGCCCGTGACCGTCAGCTTCGATGCATCGACGGTGAGTCCTGGCGCCACCTGCGCCGCCGGCACATAGACGGTGCTTGCTTCATTGAGCTTCAACAAGATCGGACCCAGGATCAGCGCTGACGACAGCGCGCCGGCCAGGATCGCGTACTGCTGCAGGCGCGGCGTGGCGCCGACCAGGTAGCCGGTCTTCAGGTCCTGCGAAGTGGTGCCGGCATTGCTGGCGGCGATACACACGATGGCGCCGACCGACAGGGCCGTCACATAATAGCGCCCGCCGGTCCAGCCCATGATCAGGAAGATCAGGCAGGTAAACAGCAAGGTCGCTACCGCCATGCCCGAGATCGGGTTCGACGACGAGCCGATTTCACCGGTCAGGCGCGACGATACGGTGGCGAACAGAAAGCCGAACACCAGGATCAGCAGCGCACCGAGCACGTTCATGTGCAACGGCGTGGCAAAGGTGATCACGGCGATAATGGCCAGGCAGCCGATCATCACCCACTTGAGCGGGATATCCTGTTCGGTACGCAAGGTGTCATTGGCCTTGCTGCCCTTGCCCAGACCCGACAGGCCGGCCGACAGGCTGCGCCAGATCATCGGCATGGCGCGTACCAGCGAAATCAGGCCACCGGCAGCCACCGCGCCGGCGCCGATATACAGCACATAGGCGCTGCGCACATCGTCGGCGCCCATTTCGCTGATCAGTTTGGTGCCTGGCGAGAGCACGGTGGTGAGATTATCGCCAAAGAACTTGATCATCGGGATCAGCAGCAGATAGGACAGCACGCCGCCGGCCGCCATGGTGGCGGCAATGCGCGGGCCGATAATGTAGCCCACGCCCAGCAGCTCGGGCGAGATTTCAGCGCCGATCGAGCCGCCCTTGAGCGGCGCGGCAAACTCCACGCCGGGCGTATCTTTCCAGCCCTTGAACGAGATATTGAAGACCTTGTACAGCAGGCCCACGGCAAAGCCGCCAAAGATGATCTTGGCGCGCTTCTTGGCGTCTTTGGCGGCGGCCGAGTCTTCCTCGATGCTTTCGCCGGCCGCAATACGCGACTCGGACGTAGCGGCTGCCTTGAGCACTTCGGCGCAGGCCGTGCCTTCGGGGAATTTGAGCTCCTTGTGCTGGTCGACGATCATGGTGCGGCGCATCGGAATCATCATCAGGATGCCCAACAGTCCACCCAGTATGCCCACCAGCATCACGCGCGAAATTTCCAGGTCGAAGCCCAGGATCAGGATGGCCGGCATGGTCACGCCCAGGCCGAAGGCCAGCGATTCGCCGGCCGAACCGGCCGTCTGGGTAATGCTGTTTTCCAGGATCGAGGAGTCCTTGCCGCCGACCTTCTTGGCCAGGCCGAACAGCGTAATGGCGATGACCGCCACCGGAATCGAGGCGCTGACCGTCAGGCCCACCTTGAGCACCAGATACAGCGAGGACGCGCCAAACACCATGCCGAGGATGACGCCCATCAGCAGCGCGCGGAAAGTCATTTCCGGCAACTTGGCGCTGGCAGGGATATACGGCTTCACCGTCGACGGTGTTGCATCATTTGCCATGAGTATTCCTTGTATATAGTATAAATCAAACAGCCCGGGGATCGCCCGGGCCGCTCTGTACAGCCAAGACTATGGCACAGGAGCGTTTCGATGAAAAGTTTTTTTGCGCTGCCCATGCTGGCAAGACAGCGCGCGCATTGGTCTATAATCGCTGGCACCGTGCCGTGCACGCTCACGTGAGACCTGTCTTGACTGCCAACCGTTCCGCCTTTCCCCTGCCATCAAAACGCGCCGTGGTGCGCACCGCCATCGCGGCAGCCTGCCTGGCCGTAGCCGGCGCTGCCGGCCTGGGTGGCTACCTGTTTTTATATGTCAAGCCGCGCCTGCCCGCGCTCGACGTGATTCTCGACTATCAGCCCAAGATACCGCTGCGCGTGTACACCACCGACAAAGTGCTGATCGGCGAATACGGCGAAGAGCACCGCGATTTCGTGCCGATTGCCCAGGTACCGGAAATGATGAAGAAAGCGCTGCTGGCCATCGAGGACAGTCGCTTCTATGAACACAACGGCATCGACTTTATCCGCGCCGGCGGCGCCGTGCTGTCGAACCTGCGCCATGGCTTCGGCCACGGCGGCGGCTCGACCATTACCATGCAGGTGGCGCGCAACTTCTTCCTGACACGCGACAAGGTTGCCTCGCGCAAGCTCAATGAAATCATGCTGGCCCTGAAAATCGAGGCCGCGCTGTCGAAGGACCAGATCCTCGAGCTGTACATGAACCAGGTCTACCTGGGCCAGCGCTCGTTCGGTTTTGCCAGCGCCGCGCAGACCTATTTCGGCAAGCCGCTCAATGAACTGTCGATTGCCGAAATGGCCACACTGGCCGGCCTGCCGCAAAATCCCTCGCGCCATAACCCGGTCAGCAATCCAAAACGCGCCCATGCGCGCGCGCAGCTGGTGCTGAAACGCATGCGCGAGCTCGATTACATCAGCGAAGGCCAGTATCAGCAGGCGCTCAAGCAGCCGATGCGCGTCAGTACGCGCGGGCGGCAAGGCTTCGACACGCATGCCGAATACGTGGCCGAACTGGCGCGCCAGGCGGTCTATGCGCAGTACAAGGAAGACAGTTATACCAAGGGCATCAGCGTCTATACCACCATCCTGAAAGCCGATCAGGACGCCGCCTATGAGTCGACCCGCCGCAACGTGATCGCCTACGACCAGCGCCATGGCTACCGCGGCCCGGAAACCTTTATCGATCTGCCCGACGAGCCCCAGCTGCGCGACGACGCCATCGACGCGGCCTTGCAGAAGCGTCCGGACAGCGACGGCCTGATCGCCGCCGTGGTGCTCGGTGTGGCCAACGGCAAGGTCACGGTCGACAGCGGCAGCGACGATCCGATCGAGATCACCGGCGACGGCCTGCGCTTTGCCGCGCCGGCCCTCTCGAACAAGGCGAAGGACGGCATCCGGCTGCGCCCGGGCGCGGTGATCCGCATCGCCAGAGACAGCAAGGACAAATGGGCCATTACCCAGGTGCCGCTGGTGGCCGCGGCCTTTGTCTCGCTCGACGCCGACACCGGCGCCTACCATGCGATGGTGGGCGGCTTCGACTACAACCTGCAAAAGTTCAACCATGTCACGCAGGCGTGGCGCCAGCCCGGTTCAGCCATGAAGCCTTTCGTGTACTCGGCGGCGCTGGAAAAAGGCTTTTCGCCGGCCACGCTGATCAACGACGTGCCGCTCGAACTGTCGGCCGGCGGCAAGATGTGGGCGCCGCAAAACGACGACTTCAAGTTCGACGGTCCGATTACCATGCGCTTTGCGCTGGCGCAGTCCAAGAACGTGGCCTCGGTGCGCATTCTGCGCGCGCTCGGCGTGCCGTATGCGCATGAATTCATTGAAAAATTCGGCTTCGATCCGGCGCGCCAGCCCAACAACCTGACCATGGCGCTCGGTACGGGCTCGGTCACGCCGGTGCAACTGGCCGGCGCCTACGCGCTGTTTGCCAACGGTGGCCATCAGGTCGAACCGTACCTGATCGATCGCATCGTCGACGCCAGGGGAGCGGTGCTGATGCAGACCAAACCACCGCTTGCAGGCGACGAAAAAACCCTGGCGCTCGACCCGCGCAATGCCTTTGTGATGGACTCGATGCTGCGTGAAGTGACGCGCAGCGGCACCGGCGCGGCCGCTACCAAACGGCTGGGCCGCAGCGACATCGCCGGCAAGACCGGCACCACCAGCGACGCCGTCGACGGCTGGTTTGCCGGCTACGGCGGCGGCATCGTGGCGGTGGCCTGGATGGGCTATGACGAGCCGAAGTCGCTGGGCGGGCGCGAGTTCGGCGCCACGCTGGCCATGCCGATCTGGATCGACTACATGCGCACCGCCCTGTCGACGCGCCCGCAGATCACGCGCGCCGTGCCGGCCGGCCTGTCGCAGATCGACGGCGAGTGGATCTACGACGAATATATCGACATGGGCGTCAAGACGCTCGACATGGACAGCGAGACGCCAACCGATCCGGCAGCGATGCCCGAATCGGTGCCGGTGGAGACCATGAATAATTAGGCACGGGGCAACCCGTGAACCGACAACACCGTTGAGGCCAACAATGGCGTCGGATTACGCGGGGCTTTGCCCCGCTAATCCGACCTACGGACCTGGCGCGGCAACGCCGAGATAGCCCCTCACGGTGGCCACCACGCTATCAGCAAAATCATCGACATCGACCTTGGCGGCGCGGTATTTCCAGCGTTTGACGTACCAGTCCTGGAACAGCGCCAGGCAGTGCGCCGCCAGCAGGGCGGGATCGCCCTGCGGACGCGGGGTAATGTCGGCGATGGTGGCGGCCAGCAGCGTCTGCACGTACAGTTCGGACTGCTTGGCCATGCTGCGCTGTTCGGCGTGCAGCACGCGCGAGTCCATATAGACAAAATAAAACCACGGCTGCAGCACTTCGGACAGGTAGATCGACGAGCGGATCAGCGCTTCGAGCCGGTCCAGCGGCGACGCCACATGGGCAAACAGTTCGGGCAGGGCCTGGCTGGCGTGGCGCACCACGTCTTCGATCATTTCGGCCAGTTGGTCCTTGCCGCTGATATAGCCATACAGGCCGCCCATCGACAAGCCGGTTTCGCGGCACAGGTCGCGCAGGCTCATGGCGCGAAAACCGACATCGTTGGCCAGGCGGAAGGTGGCGCCAAAGATGCGCTCGAGATTCTCCAGCGCCGGCTTGCGCCGCTTGACACCGATACGGCCCGCATGGCGGTCGAGAATATATTCCCAGATATTTTCGCCATTTAAGGGCGTCATCTGCTGGAACTGCTCAAAGTTGAAATGGGTCGGCAAGTGCATTCCAAAAAAACAGAGTAAAAACGGCGCCGTCGGTACGGCGGTGGATTAATGATTGAATCGGCAACGATTATAGCGCAGCAGCAGCGTCATTTTTCAGATTGCAGGCTGGCCAGCAGCGCTGCTGCCGCCGCCAGATCGGCGCTGTCATGGCCTTGTGCATACTTGCCGTGGACAGCCTGCAGCAGCGCGCAGGCTTCGGCACAGCGCTGCAATTGCGCCAGCACGCGCGCCAGGCTGGTGGCACAGCGCAACTGCCAGCCCAGCGCGCCCTGGTCGCGCGCAAGTTGAAAGGCCGTTTCAAGTCGCTGGCGCACCGCGTCAAGACCTGCGTTGTCGCCAGGCGCCAGCGCCAGCCAGGCGCGCTGCGCGCTACGGCGCAGCACCTCGGCGGCCATCCACGGCGCCATCCCCTCCTCCACCCGTCGCAGCGCATGCGCATCGGCAGCGGCATCGTGCAGCGTTGCCATCATGTCGATCTGCATGGGCCAGCGCGCCGCGCCTGGCCAGTTCAGCGCGGCACGCCCTGCCTCGGCATCAAGCAACTGCTGGTAGCCATCGCTCCAGCCGCGCCAGTACAGCAAGCCAAGGCGCTCGACATGCTCGCGTAGCAGAGAACTCCAGGCCTGCGCCTGCGCCAGTTGTCCGCACCACAGCGCCACCGGGATGGCGCTGAAAGCCAGCGCTGCACACAGCGACACGCCGTTGTGCTCAAAGCCGACGGCCACCGCCTCGCGCGCGAGCTGCAAGGCATCGTCGGGTTGCCCCATCAGCCACAGGCAGCGCGCCAGGTTGCCGCGCAGGCACACCTGATGGTCGGCCAGCAGCACGCTGTTGGAGCTGAAATGCCCGGTATCGGCGTGCTGCGCCAGCACCATGCGCGACAGGTCGGCCGAGACAGCATGCCGGCCCTGCATATGTTCACTGGAGGCGCGCATGCGCGCGAGAAGCAGCTGCATGGCCGTATCCGAGCCGGTCTGCGGCAGCAGGGCAAAGCTGCCGATGCAGATATCGGCACGGCGATAGTCAGCCAGGGCCATGCTGGCCAGCCACATGCCGCAAATTGCCTGGGCCTGTCTTTCAGCGACGCCGCCCTGCATGGCCAGGTCATGGCTGCGCTGGAATGACAGCAGCATGGCCCCGCTGACACCCTGCGTATAGAGCTGCAAATGGGCCAGCGAGGCATGCAGCTGCATTTCCAGGCCGGCATCGGCTATCGGCCCGGACGCCATGCGCGCCAGGGCAAGCTCGACCCGCACGCGGTATTCGTCAAGCAGCGACAGCTGATAAAACAGCGTCTGTGCCGACAGCGTGAGCGCCACGCCCAGTGCCGCGTTGTCGGCCGCACCGAAAGCCCAGTCGATGGCTGCGCGCAGGTCATCGATATGGCGGCCATGGCGCACCACCCAGGCGGCGGCCGGCATGCTGCCCCATTCGCCGGCAATGCGCTCGGCCAGTTGCAGACAATGGCGGGCGTGGCGCCCATAGACGGCATGCTGCTCGCCGGCGAGCGCCAGCTGCGCCGACGCGTAGCAGCGCGTGGTGTCAAGCAGCCGGTAGTAGACCTGCTGGCGGCAAAATTCCACGCTGATGAAGGATTTGGCGGCCAGTTCGGCCATGCACTCGTAGACATCGCGATCGGCAACGGCGTCGGCCGACGCCAGCTGGAAGCGGCTTCTGAACACGCTCAGCGCGCGCAGCACGCTGCGCGCCTCATCATCGAGCAGGCCATGGCTCCAGTCGAGCGTGGCACGCAGCGTCTGGTGGCGCAAAGGCCAGTTGCGCGGCCCGCGTACCAGCAGGCGCAGGCAGTCATCGAGCTGGCGCCTCAGTTCATGCAGGCCGAAATGCGCAATCCGCCCCGCAGCAAGTTCGAGCGCCAGCGGAATGCCGTCGAGACGGCGGCAGATTTCCACCACCACCGGCAGCTCGGCGTCGGCCAGCGCGAAGCCGGCATGGACGGTTTTGCAGCGTTCGATAAACAGTTGCACGGCCGCAAAATGGCGCAAGGCGGCAGGATCATGCATGCCATGGAGTGGCGGCAGTTCGAGCGCCGGCAAGCGCTGCAGCTGCTCGCCGGCAATACGCAGCGGTTCGCGGCAGGTCACCACCAGATGCAAATGCGGCGCATGCTTGAGCAGCGTGTCTGCCAGCGCCGCGGCAGCTGCCACCACATGGTCACAGTTGTCGAGCACCACCAGGATATGGCGCTGGCGCAGATGGGCCAGCAGACCTGGCATCGGATCAGAGGCAGGCACCGACACGCCCAGCGCTGCAGCCAGCGCCAGCGGCGCCAGCTGGCCGTCGCTGAGCGGCGCCAGGTCGACAAAGCAGCCGCCGTCGGCATGGCGGCGCAGCACCCGCCTGGCCAGCGCCACGGCCACCGTGGTCTTGCCGATACCGCCAGGGCCGGCGATGCACAACAGGCGCTGCTGCTGCAGATGATTGGCCATGGCCTGCACCACATCGTCGCGCCCGACCACCCGCGTCAGCAGCACCGGCAGGTTATCGTGCGGCTCGGTCTGCGCCAGCTCTGCCGGCGCCGGATGCCCGGCGTGTTTCAGCGGCGCCAGGAAACCATAGCCGCGCCCCGGTACGGTGGTGATATAGCGCTGCCCATCGCGGCCATCGCGCAGTACCTTGCGCAGCGCCGCCAGGTGCACGCGCAAGGTGGAATCATCGACCACGGCGTTGTGCCAGACGATGGCCAGCAGGTCCTGTTTGTCAACGATCTCGCCGGCACGCTCCAGCAACGCCAGCAACAGATCCATCGCACGGCTGCCGACACGCACGGCGCGTTCGCCATCGAACAGCTGGCGTTCGAGCGGCAACAGGCGGAACGGGCCGAAGACATAGGCCGGTACGGGGCTGTTCATGTTTGATGCTATGGGAAGAAAATGCAGGCGCAATGACCGCACAAAGGTTCTATTTTACCGATCATTGGCGCAGCGCCACATGGCCCCATGTATGAACGCTGTTACATTCATCATGCTGCAGGTGTGCGCGCACTGCCCAGCAAAGGCGCAATGGCTGCGGCCGGGGCTGGACGGTGCAGGTAATATCCTTGCGTCTGGTGGCAACCGAGGCGATGCGCGCCAGCCAGCTGGGCGGCCGTCTCCACGCCTTCGGCCACCACCTCCAGGCCCAGCGCGCAGGCCAGTGCCACGCTCGACGCCACGATCAGCGCATCGCGCCCATTGCCATCGACGCCATCGATGAAGCAGCGGTCCATCTTGAGCGTATCGAGCGGCAGCATCTTCAGGTGCATCAGGCCGGCATAACCGGTGCCGTAATCGTCGAGCGCTACACGCACGCCAAGCACGCGCAGGCGCTGCAAGGTGTCGCAGGCCTGCGCCATATCGACGATCTCGCCACTTTCTGTCAACTCGATTTCCAGCAAGGTGGGCGACAGCGCGTAACGCGACAAACAGTGCTGCACCGTGTCGTACAGGTCGCCGCCACTCAATTGCCACACCGAGATATTGACCGCCACCGGCACCAGCGGCAGCCCCTCGTGGCGCCAGCGGGCCAGCTGGCGGCAGGCACTGTCGATACCCCATTTGCCCAGTTCGATGATGGCGGCACTCTGTTCGGCATGGCCGATGATATCCTGTGGAAAAATCATGCCGTGCAGCGGATCGCGCCAGCGCAACAGCGCTTCGAGGCCTGCCAGGCGCGCATCGGCCGTGCCGAATTTTCCCTGGTAATAGAAGCACAGGTCACCGCGGTCCATCGCCTGTGCCAGACGGCTGTAGAACATGGTTGGCACGCCGCGGCGCTCAGGCGCTCAAGCGTGGCACGGCGCGCACGCTGGCCGGTGCCGAGGCTGCGACAGCCGTGGCGTTACCGGCGCGCAGGCGAAATACACTGACGATATCGAGCAGCCGGCCAGCCTCGCTCTCGAGCGACTGCGAAGCGGCCGTGGCCTCTTCGACCAGCGCCGCGTTCTGCTGCGTCACTTCATCCATCTGCACCACCGCCTGGTTGATCTGGCCAAGGCCGGTGCTCTGCTCGGCGCTGGCCGCAGAAATATCGGCCACCATCTGGCTGACGCGTCCGACCGCCTGCACCACCTCGTGCATGGTGGCGCCGGCACGCGACACCAGCGCAGCACCGGCATCGACCTGTTCGGTGGAATTGGCGATCAGGGCGCGGATGTCGCGCGCCGCCGAGGCACTGCGCTGCGCCAGGTTGCGCACTTCGGTGGCCACCACCGCAAAGCCGCGGCCCTGCTCACCGGCACGCGCCGCCTCAACCGCTGCATTGAGCGCCAGGATATTGGTCTGGAAAGCCAGCATGTCGATCACGCCGATAATATCGGCAATCCTGGCCGATGCGCCGCTGATGGCGTCCATGGTGGTAATCACCTGCCCCACTGCCGTGCCGCCCTGGCTGGCGATCTGCGACGCCTCTGTCGCCAGCGCACTGGCGCGGCGCGCGTTATCGGCGTTTTGCTGGACCGTCGAGCTCAGTTCTTCCATCGCCGAGGCGGTCTGTTCGAGTGAGCTGGCCTGTTCTTCGGTGCGCGAAGACAGATCGATATTGCCGGCCGCGATCTGGGTCGACGCGGTGGCAATGGTATCGGTACCGCTGCGTACCTGCTGCACAATATCGCGCAGGTTGCCGTTCATGGTCGCCAGGGCGTCGAGCAGCCGACCGGTTTCATCATGGGCATGCACACCGAAGGTCGAACTGAGGTCGCCCGCCGCCACGGTTTGCGCCACGTTGACGGCGTGCTGCAGCGGCCGCACGATGCTGCGCGTGACGAGCCAGGCGGTAATTATCGAGAACATGACGGCCAGGGCGCTGATCACCAGCAAAGTAATGCGCGCGCTGAGGTACTCCTGGCGCACCTGCTGCCCGGCGTCTTCCATGCGCTGATGCTGGTGCTTGATCAGCGTCTCCAGCCCTGCCATATAGCGCAGCTGATCGGCGCGCACGCTGCTGAGCAGCAGATTGGTGCCGGTCTCGCGCGCGCCTTCGTCAAGCAGTGCCAGTACCTTGTCGCGGCCGGCGTTATAGTCGGCACGCGCCTGCATGACCGTGCGCATCAGCGCCTTGCCTTTGTCGCTATTGACCATGCGCTCCAGTTCGGTCAGTTTCTGCTCCGTCTGAGCGCTCGCTGCCGCAATCGTTTCACGTTCCTTTGCCAGCTGTTCCGGTGCCGTCATCAGCAGCAGATTGCGCGACGAGCGTGCGATCACATTGACCTGCTTGATGATGTCATTGGCCACCACGGTCTTCGGATACTCCTGGTCGATCACGCTGCCCATGCGCTGATCGAGCGTCGACAATCGCAGCAGGCCCAGCGCGGCAGTGGCCAGCAGCAATACCGTCAACACCGCAAACGAGCAGCGCAAGCGCGTGCCGATATTCATCGTAAGCATTTTCATTCGCATCCTTAGAAATGGTTAACAGTGAAGCGCCAGGCTCGCAGCAACTGGCAGACGGCAATGGCGGCAATGGCTGCAATCAGACTAAGGCAGGCAAGGAACAGCAGCAGGGTCAGCAGGCAGGAGACAAGACGGCAGCAAGGTGCCACGCGCAGGCATGTTTGCAGCACGCCCGGCAGTGTGGTTTATATGACAGCTTATGTCGCGTTAATTTTTGCAAAGTTTTGCTTAGATAGAAAATGAGACAAATTTGCAAGGGATGAGCCATGCCGGGCGTGGCGAGGCAGAAAATGCAAAACGGCCGCACCGGGCGGCCGTCTTGCAGTCAGTTCAACAAGCTGCGCGTCAGGCAGCGAGCCTGAACACGCTGACCACGCCAGCGAGCTTGCCGGCCTGGTCCTGCAGCGACGCCGCAGCAGCGGCAGCCTCTTCCACCAGCGCCGCATTTTGCTGGGTCACCTGGTCCATCTGGCCGATCGCCTGGTTGATCTGATCGATGCCCGAGCTTTGCTCCTGCGTGGCCAGCGTAATTTCCGCCATGATGTCGGTCACGCGCTGCACGCTGGTGACGATATCGTTCATGGTGTCACCGGCCTCTGCCACCAGCTTGCCGCCGGCGTCGACGGCACTGACCGAATCGTCGATCAGCGTCTTGATTTCACGTGCCGCAGCGCTTGATCGCTGCGCCAGGTTGCGCACTTCACCGGCCACCACCGCAAAGCCGCGGCCCTGCTCGCCGGCGCGCGCTGCCTCGACTGCCGCATTCAGGGCCAGGATATTGGTCTGGAAAGCAATCCCATCAATCACGCTGATGATGTCAACGATCTTGCGCGAACTGCCGTTGATCGCTGCCATGGTCTCGACCACCTGGCCGACCACCGCGCCACCCTTGAGGGCCACCTGCGACGCGGTCACCGCCAACTGGTTGGCCTGCTGCGCATTGTCGGCATTCTGGCGCACGGTCGAGGTCAGCTCTTCCATCGACGACGCGGTTTCTTCGAGCGAACTGGCCTGTTCCTCGGTGCGCGAGGACAAATCGAGGTTGCCGCTGGCAATCTGCGACGAGGCGGTAGCGATGGTGTCGGTACCTGCCCGTACCTGCCCCACAATCGATACCAGGCCCGAGTTCATGTCCGACAGCGCCTTGAGCAACTGGCCGGTCTCTTCGGTGGTCGATACCGTAATGCGGCTGCTGAGGTCGCCGGCGGCCACAGTCTGCGCCACCTTGACGGCCGCTTCAATCGGCTCGGTGATGGCGCGCGCAATCAGCGCCGAGCAGGCGATGCCGATCACCGATGCCAGCAGCGCCAGCCCGACCATCAGGCTTTTGGAACGCAATACGGCTGCGCCGCCCCCCTGCACGCTGGACTGCGCTACCGCCTTGTTGAGCACAATGATCTCGTTAAGGGAAGCTTCGGCCTTGCCGAACAAGGCGCGCGATGCCAGGTAATCGCGGTAAAAATCGACAAACAGCGTGCGCTGCACCTGTTCGTCGCGGTTGGCGGCCAGCGCCGCCAGTACGCTGGCGACCTTGTCATCAGCGCCCTTCCATGCCTTCCACTCGCCCTGGAAGCGCTGCCACAGGCGCGCTTCATCGGGCGTCTGCGGCAGTGGTTCATAGAGCTTGCGGCCACTGTCGATCGTGGCCCAGGCCCGCGCGCGCAACTGCTGCGCTTCGCTGAATTTGTCCTGTGCCTGGTAGTTGTTTTCATAGATTGCGGCGCTGAGCGTGCCGGCAGCGACCGCCGTCTGGCCTTCGCTCATCAGCAGCAGGCCCTGCACCGATGGCAGGCGTACCAGCCCGATTTCATTCACCGCGCCGCCCACCTCGGCGATGCCGAGAAAGCCGGTGACGCCCACCACCAGCAGTGCTGCCAGCATGACGCCGGCCAGCGACGCGAGTTTCCATTTGATGCGTAAATTTCTGAACATGCTTATCCCATAAAAAGACCGGCGCGCGCAGTCAGCACCTGCTGGCCAGATCGGTAGAAACGTCGGTACGCGCCAAAGATTGCGAGGTCGGGGCAGTATCGGGAAACGTAAGGTAAAGACAATTACGAGAATTGATCGCCGAGCAGCATAGTGTAAAAGCCGGGACTTGAGCATCAAACAATTAACCAAAGGCAATTTTTTAACTGACTGTCGCGCCATATACACAGATGGCCGAAACATTGATATTCGTCTAATATAGCCATTCAATCCATAGTGGAATCGTGATGGCCTACCCTATCGAACACAAACTGGTGATCGGCGTGGCATCGAGCGCCCTGTTTGACCTGTCCGAATCGCACCAGGTCTACCTCGACAGCGGCACCGAGGAATACCGCAAGTACCAGGAAACACATGTCGACGCCGTACTCGGGCGCGGCGTGGCGTTCCCGTTTATCCGCCGCTTTCTGAACATCAACAAACACCACCCTGAGGAGTCGCCGGTCGAAGTCGTGCTGTTTTCACGCAATTCGCCTGAAACGGGCTTGCGCGTCATGCATTCGATTGCCCACTACGGGCTCGACATTTCACGCGCCGCCTTCATGACCGGCAGGTCGCCCTATCCTTACCTGCCGGCGTTTAACGCTTCGCTGTTCCTGAGCGCCAATGAAGACGATGTGCGCAGCGCGCTGGCCTGCCATTATCCGGCAGGCTTGGTGCTGCCCTCGCCGTCGCGCACCGAAGACGACGAACAGGACGACGAACTGCGCGTGGCCTTCGACTTTGACGGCGTGATCGCCGACGATGAAGCCGAAACGGTGTTCAAGCGCAATAACGACGTCGATGAATTCCACGCCCACGAAACGCTGAACGTCGGCACGCCGCATCGACCCGGCCCGCTGGCCGGCCTGTTCCAGAAACTGGCCAATATGCAGCGACTGGAAGAAAAAGCGCAGCAGCGCGACCCGTCCTACCGGAAAATCCTGCGCATCGCCATTATCACGGCGCGCAATGCGCCCTCGCACGAACGGGTGGTGACCACCCTGAAAAGCTGGGGCGTGGCGGCCGACGAAACATTTTTCCTCGGCGGCATGGACAAGTCGCGCGTGCTGGGCGTGTTCCGGCCGCATATTTTCTTCGATGACCAGTTAAGCCACCTGAAGTCCAATGGCGACGCCATTCCGATGGTGCACGTGCCATTCGGCGTGGCCAATCTGCGCACCGGCACGGGTGCCTGAAATGGCGGCGTGCATGGTCTATAATCTGGCCTGCACGCACCGCGTCTTCGATCCGGTGCAGCGCCTGCTTTCGTCCTTGCCACCCTCATCAATACCATTACCCTCGCCATCGCCTGCATGTCTTCAGCCCTGAAAAAATCGCTCCCCAAAGCCGGCAACCGCTACGCCCTGCCGGCCCTGTATGGTTCCGCCGACGCCTACGCCCTGGCGCTGGCGGCGCTGGAATGGAAATCGCGGGGCCAGATGCTGGCCGTGGTAGTGGCGCAGGCCAGCGACGGACAGCGCCTGCTCGATGAAATTCCATGGTTCGGTGGCGCGCAGCTGCGCTGCCATTTGCTGCCGGACTGGGAAACGCTGCCTTACGACGCCTTTTCGCCGCATCAGGACCTGGTGTCCGAACGCCTGGCAACCCTGCATGAAATCCAGAATGGCCAGTGCGACGTGCTGATCGTGCCGGCCACCACGGCGCTGGTGCGCCTGGCGCCGCCGTCGTTCCTGGCGGCCTACACCTTCTTTTTCAAGAAGGGCGAGACGCTGGACGAAGCGCGCCTGAAGTCGCAGCTGACGCTGGCGGGCTACAGCCATGTGTCACAGGTGATGTCGCCCGGCGAATACTCGGTGCGCGGCGGCCTGCTCGACCTGTTCCCGATGGGTTCAACCTTGCCCTACCGGCTCGACCTGTTCGGCGACACCATCGAAACCATCCGCACCTTTGACGCCGACACTCAGCGCTCGCTCTATCCGGTGCATGAAGTACGGCTGCTACCGGGGCGCGAATTTCCGATGGACGAGGCGGCGCGCACCACCTTTCGCAGCCGCTGGCGCGAGCAGTTCGAGGGCGATCCGTCGCGCGCGGTGGTCTACAAGGACATCAGCAGCGGCATTGCCTCGGCCGGCATCGAATACTATCTGCCGCTGTTTTTTGAAGAAACCGCGACCCTGTTTGACTACCTGCCGGCCGAGGCCGCGCTGGCCATGGTCGGCGATATCGACGCGGCTATTGGCCGCTTCTGGACCGATACCCAGTCGCGCTACCGCTTCCTGAAGGCCGACCGCGAACGCCCGATCCTGCCGCCCGAGTCGCTGTTCCTGTCCGATGAACAGTTCTTTGCGCTGGCCAAGCCGTATGCGCGCGTGGCCATCAACAAGTCCGCCGATGCACAGGCGTCCGAACTGTCGGCGCCGATACCGAACGTGGCCGTCAACCGGCGCGCCGACGATCCGCTGGCCAACCTGCGCAGCTATCTGCTGCAGCAAGGCCGGCGCGTGCTGATCTGCGCCGAGTCGAACGGCCGGCGCGAAACGCTGCAGCAGTATTTTGCCGAGTTCGACCTGCCACTGGTTCCAGCCGAAGGCAATGACGGCTTCCTGCAGTCGGACGCCAAACTGATGCTGGGCGTGGCGCCGCTGCATGCGGGCTTCGAGCTGTTTGCCGACGACGGCCATATCGCCTACATCACCGAAACGGAGCTGTATGCCGGCTCGGGCCGGCGCGTGGGCAAGAAAAAGCAGGAAGGCGTGACGCAGGTCGAGTCGATGGTGCGCGACCTGTCCGAGCTGAAAATCGGCGACCCGGTGGTGCATATCAACCACGGCATCGGCCGCTACATGGGCCTGACCAGCATGGACCTGGGCGAAGGCGAGACCGAATTTTTGCACCTCGAATATGCCAAGGACACCAAGCTGTATGTGCCGGTGTCGCAGCTGCACGTGATCTCGCGCTATTCAGGCGCCTCGCCTGAAGACGCGCCGCTGCATTCGCTCGGTTCGGGACAGTGGGAAAAGGCCAAGAAAAAAGCGGCCGACCAGGTACGCGACACGGCCGCCGAGCTTCTCAACCTGTATGCCCGGCGCGCGCTGCGCCAGGGCCATGCGTTCGAGTATTCGGCGCACGACTACGAGCGCTTCGCCGACAGCTTCGGCTTCGATGAAACGCCGGACCAGGCCGAGGCCATCAACAACGTCATCAAGGACATGACGTCGGGCAAACCGATGGACCGGCTGGTGTGCGGCGATGTCGGCTTCGGCAAGACCGAAGTGGCGCTGCGCGCAGCCTTTATTGCCGTCATGGGCGGCAAGCAGGTGGCGATCCTGGCCCCCACTACCCTGCTGGCCGAGCAGCATGCCCAGACCTTTGCCGACCGCTTTGCCGACTGGCCGGTGCGCATTGCCGAGCTGTCACGCTTCCGTACCGGCAAGGAGATCACGCAGGCTTTCAAGGGCATGGCCGACGGCACGCTCGACATTATTATCGGCACCCACAAGCTGTTGTCGGATGATGTGAAGTTCACGCGTCTGGGCCTGGTGATCATCGACGAGGAACACCGCTTCGGCGTGCGCCAGAAGGAAGCGCTCAAAGCGCTGCGCGCGGAAGTGGACGTGCTGACGCTGACGGCCACGCCGATTCCGCGCACGCTGGGCATGGCGCTCGAAGGCCTGCGCGACTTTTCCATTATCGCCACGGCGCCGCAAAAGCGCCTGGCCATCAAGACGTTTGTGCGCAGTGAAGGTGAAGCGATTATCCGCGAGGCGTGCTTGCGCGAACTCAAGCGCGGCGGCCAGATCTACTTCCTGCACAACGAGGTGGAGACCATCCAGAACCGCCTGGCCATGCTGACCGAACTGCTGCCCGAAGCGCGCATTGCAGTGGCGCACGGCCAGATGCATGAGCGCGACCTGGAAAAAGTCATGCGCGACTTCGTGGCGCAGCGCTTCAATATTTTGCTGTGCACCACCATTATCGAGACCGGCATCGATGTGCCAACTGCGAACACCATCATCATGCACCGCGCCGAC
The DNA here is from genome assembly GCF_009208565.1 of Janthinobacterium aquaticum. Taxonomy (GTDB): domain Bacteria; phylum Pseudomonadota; class Gammaproteobacteria; order Burkholderiales; family Burkholderiaceae_D; genus Janthinobacterium. The sequence continues at coordinate 140,186 of NZ_WFLK01000001.1, forward strand.
AAGTTCGGCCTGGCGCAGCTGCACCAGCTGCGCGGGCGCGTGGGCCGCTCGCATCACCAGGCCTATGCCTATCTGCTGGTGCATGACGTGCAGGGCCTGTCGAAGCTGGCGCAGCGTCGCCTGGACGCGATCCAGCAGATGGAAGAACTGGGCAGCGGCTTTTATCTGGCCATGCACGACCTGGAGATACGCGGCGCCGGCGAAGTGCTCGGCGACAGCCAGTCCGGCGAGATGACTGAAATCGGCTTCCAGCTGTATTCGGACATGCTTAACGAAGCCGTGCGCTCGCTCAAAGCGGGCAAGGAGCCCGACCTGGCCGCGCCGCTGGCCACCACCACCGAGATCAACCTGCATGTGCCAGCGCTGTTACCGGCCGACTTCTGCGGCGATGTGCACGAGCGTCTGTCGATCTACAAGCGCCTGGCCAACTGTGCCACGCAGGACAAGATCGACGATATCCAGGAAGAGCTGATCGACCGTTTCGGCAAGCTGCCCGAGCCGGTCAAGTCACTGATCGAAACGCACCGCCTGCGCATCCTGGCCAAGACAGTCGGCATCGTCAAGATCGACGTCCATGGCGAAGCGGCCACGCTGCAGTTCATGGCCCAGCCGCCGATCGACCCGATGCGCATCATCGAACTGATACAGAAAAACCGCCATATCAAGCTGCACGGCCAGGACAAGCTGAAACTGAGCGCGGCCATGCCCGACCTGGCCGCGCGCGTCACGCAGATCAAGACCACTATTCGCCAATTGACCGCCTAGAGTCATTGTTTATTATTTTTTGAATCCATTGCAGGCCTGCCCATGACATCCAGCACATCCATCACCATGAATCTGATCCTGCAAGGCGAAGGCGGCGACCCGGCCCGGCTCGAACGCATTGCCGCGCTGGCCGCGCCCACCGCCATCACACGCCTGGGCCCGTACGCGGTGCGCTGCGAAAAGATCGCCTACTCGCCGGCGCTGCGCCCCACCATCGAAGTGGCCACGCAGGCCGCACAGCTCGACGCCACCTACACGATGGGCCAGCGCGAACTGGGCGAATTCAAGCTCGTGGCGATGGACATGGACTCGACCCTGATCACCATCGAATGCATCGATGAAATCGCCGACATGCAGGGCCTGAAACCGCAGGTGGCCGCCATTACCGAGGCGGCAATGCGTGGCGAACTCGATTTTGCCGCCAGCCTGACCCAGCGCGTGGCGCTGCTCGAAGGGCTCGACGCATCAGCCCTGCAGCGCGTGTATGACGAACGCCTGCAGCTGTCACCAGGCGCTGAAAAGATGCTGGCTGCAGTCAAGGCGGCAGGCCTGAAAACGCTGCTGGTATCGGGCGGCTTTACCTTCTTTACCGAACGCCTGAAAGAGCGCCTGGGCCTGGACTACACGCACGCCAATGAACTGGAAATCATCGACGGCAAACTGACCGGCAAGGTTATCGGCGGCATCGTCGACGCCGAGGAAAAAATGCGCACGGTCGAACGCGTGTGCAAGGAGCTGGGGATTGCGACGTCCGAAGCGATCGTCATGGGCGACGGCGCCAACGACCTGAAAATGATGAGCATTGCCGGCCTGTCGGTAGCGTTTCGCGCCAAACCGGTGGTGCGCGCCCAGGCCGATGTGGCCTTGAATTTCGTCGGCCTCGACGGCATCCTCAACATCTTGGGTAGGTCGGATTAGCGGGGCAAAGCCCCGCGTAATCCGACATCGGCCGTCAACAATGTTGTCGGATTACGGCCCGCAGGGCCTAATCCGACCTACAGCTGCCACAAACGCAGCGGCAGCAATCCCCACCAGGCCAGCACCAGCAACAACTGCAAGGCTGCCAGCAAGGCGAGCCAGTCGACTCTTTCTTGCGCAGTGGCGCCGCGCTCGCGCCAGCAGCGTGCCAGGCCGAACGCCACCGCCAGCGGCAGCGCAATGGTGGCCAACAGCAGCAGCACGCTGGCCGGCGAGACTTCGCCCAGCGACTGCCACGACTGCAAATAAAACAGCGGCAACGTCAACAGCAGCGCCAGTTCGGCCAGCAGCGGCGCAAACAGATGGTCGCGCCGGCTCAAGACACGCCTGGCGGCGCGCCACAATCCCACCAGCAGCACATACAGCAAGCCAATCACGCCCAGCGCCGCGCTGGCCCATAGCACCAGCATGCGCAGCATCGAGGCGCGCTCCCAGGTGTGCAGGCCGTCGCTGATCACATGGCGCCCTTCGCTTTGCAGCAGCACGTGCGAGGCAGCGCTGCGGTCGCTGGCGCGAAACAGCATGCCGTCCACCGGTTCGAGCTCCTTCGGCTCGCCCTGGAACGGAATCAGATACATATTGTCGCCGTCCCATTTCAGGCGCAGAAAACCAAATACCGTATCGACCCAGGCCATGCCGGCCAGGCCGCCGGAAGCCGGCACATAGACGCCCTGCCAGTTTTCCACCGTGGGCGCCGGCGTGCCGCGCGGGGCTGGCGCGCGCAGCGGCAGGTCAAGCTCGCGCAGCAGCAAACGGTTGAAGCGCTCGTAGTCGGCCTGTTCCACGTCAGCGTTAAAGCCGATAAAGTAGGCGCTTTTCTGTTCGGGGAAAATGCACAGCATGGCGCGAAAGCCCACCGTGGTGCCAGGATGGCAGGCGCCGGACACATTGTGGCGGTCGCGCGTGGCCAGCGCCAGGCCATGGCCGGCCAAGAGGCCCGCCTGCGCCGCATCGGTGCCTTCTGGCGTGGCCAGCGCTGCCATCAACCCGGGAGCCACCAGCACCTGGTCGCCAGCCTTGCCGTCTCCGAGCAGGAACTGCGCAAGCCTGGCCATATCGGCTGCCGTGGTAGTGAACTGTCCGGCCGGGCGCAGATACAGCGGCACGGCCGGCTGCGTCCGGCCGTGCTCGAAGTGCCCCATCGCCAGGCGCGGGTCGACCTGCACGCCCAGCTGGCCGCCCGGGCGCGGCCCGGTTTGCGTGACAAAACCGAAGGTGCTGTCGCGCATGCCGAGCAGCGGCAGCAGGTGCGCGTCGAGATAGCTTTCATAGCGCTGGCCGGCAATCTTTTCAATCACCATGCCCAGCACGCCATAGCCCATGTTGGAATAGGCATAGCGGCTGCCGGGCCGGGTGCGCACGCGCAGCAGCCGGCTGCCGTCGAGCGCCTCGGCCAGCGGCGTATCGGGTGTGGGTTTGCTGCTGAAAGCCTGCCAGAAGCGGATATTATCGAGTCCTGCCGTATGGTCCAGCAAGTGGCGGATACGCACCGGGTCGCTGGCCTGCCAGCGATTGTTGATGGCCAGTTCGGGCAATACTTCACTGACCGGCGTATCGAGCTGCAGCCGGTTTTCGGTAATCAGCTGCAACACGCCCAGCGCCAGCACCACCTTGGCCACGGAACCGACCTGTACCTTGGCGTCCGGCGCCATGGCGCTGTTGCTGCCGGCATTGGCCACGCCGGCAGCGCCCAGATTAACCCGCCCAGTGGGCAGCACTTCGCTCCATACAGCGCCAGCAAGACCCTCTTCCTTCAGCGCTGCCGTGATATCGCTGCGCAAGGCGCCGTCGGCCGCCTGGCTGCTCAAAGCCAGTACCAGGCCGCTTGCCAGCAGCAGGCAGCGCAGGCTGTTCCAGATTGATCGCTTCATGGCGTCCTTTCACGTTTTTTTTCAATCATATGCTGTCGTGCCGGTTTGATTGCTACAATCAAAACCCAGACCCTGGACCAGGAGCACCCATGACACAGCAGACAATTATTGATAACAATCCCGATATCCGTACCCAGCAGGCAAAAAACCTGGCCTGGTGGCTATATCTGATCCATGGCGCCAGCTTTGTGTTTTCGCTGGGCGCGTTTTCCTTTATTCCACTGATTATCAACTATGTGAAACAGGGCGAGTCGGCCGGCACCTTCGTGCACAGCCACCACAGCTGGCAGATCCGCTCGTTCTGGTGGTATCTGTTCTGGATGGTACTGGGCGGCGTGCTGTGGATCACGCTGATCGGCATCCCCGGCGCACTGCTGGTATGGGGCGTGGCCTGGCTGTGGAAAGCCTACCGCCTGCTGCGCGGCTTTATCGACCTCAACAACAACCAGGCAGTGCCGTAATGCTATAACGCCGCCAGGGCCTGCGCGATATCGGCGATCAGGTCCTGCGGCGACTCCAGCCCGATATTGAAACGCACCAGCTGGCCGCCCTGCTGCCAGCTGCGCCGCATGCCATGGAGCCGGTAAGGCATCACCAGGCTATGCGCGCCGCCCCAGCTATAGCCGATCTTGAACAGTGTCAAGGCATCGACAAACCGGTCGGTCTGCTGTTCCGTATAGCTGGCGTCAAACAGCACGGAAAACAAGCCCCCTGCCCCCGTGAAGTCGCGCTGCCAGATGGCGTGCCCCGGACAGTCCTCGAACGCCGGATGCAGCACGCTGGCAATCTCGGGCCGGCTTTTCAGCCAGGCAGCCACGCTGCGCGCGCCGGCGTCATGGGCATCGAAGCGCAGCTTCATGGTCGGCAGGCTGCGCAGCACCAGATAAGCATCGTCTGCTCCGACACCCAGCCCCAGGCGCATATGCGCCAGCGCCAGGCGGTCGTTGAGCTGCTTGTCGCGCGTGATGACGGCGCCCATCAGCACGTCCGAGCCGCCCGAGTGGTATTTGGTCAGCGCCTGCATCACGAAATCGACACCGAGATCAAAACCGCGCAGCGCCAGCCCGGCCGACCAGGTATTGTCCAGCCCGACGATCACGCCGCGCGCATGAGCGGCAGCGCAGATGGCGGGAATATCGGGCACTTCCATGGTCACCGAGCCGGGTGCTTCAGTCCAGATCAACCGCGTATTGGACTGTATCAGCTCGGCAATGCCGGCGCCGACCAGCGGGTCGTAATAGCGCGCCGTGATGCCGAAGTCCTGCGACAGCCAGCGCCCCAGTTCGCGGTTCGGGTAGTACACGTTTTCCGGCAGCAACACATCGTCGCCGCTTTTGAGCAGCGCAAAGTTGGCCATGGCAATCGCCGCCAGGCCGGACGGCGCCAGCAGGCAGTGCGTGCCGCCTTCGATCTCAGCCAGCCGCGCTTCAAGCGTAAAGGTGGTGGGCGTGCCGTGCAGGCCGTAGGTGTAGGCGCTTTTATCGTGCCAGTTACCTGAACGCATCGACGCCACGTCCTTGAACAGGACGGTCGAGGCATGGTGTATAGCCTGGGGAAAGGCGGCAAAACCTTGAGGCGCCGTGTAGTCGCTGTGGATCAGTGCAGTTTGCAGGGATTTGGTCTGGGTCATCGCTAGGGCTGTGGCACGTAAAAAAAGGCGGGCCAGCAATGACTGGTCCGCCCTGATTGTACGGGCTTTCGCCCTGTCACACCGCAGCAATGTTACATCTGCTTACGTCGATCTTACTCTGCAGCGCCCCACAGGTCATGCGCGTCGGCCGAGGTGATTTTCACGTCGACAAACTGGCCCACCGCCAGCTTGCGGTGCGGCTCGTACGGCGGCTTGACGTAGACCACGCCATCGATTTCCGGCGCATCGGCAGCCGAGCGGCCCACGCCGCCGGTGCGTGTAATTTCATCGATCAGCACGCGCACGGTCTTGCCAACCTTCGCTTGCAAACGCTTTTTCGAGATTTCTTCCTGCAACAGCATCACGCGGCCACGGCGCTCTTCGCGCACTTCTTCCGGCACCGGATTGGCGATCTCGTTGGCGGTAGCGCCTTCGACCGGCGAATAGGCAAAGCAGCCCAGGCGGTCGATCTGCGCTTCTTTCAGGAAGTCCAGCAGATATTCGAATTCCGCTTCCGTCTCGCCCGGGAAACCGGCAATAAAGGTCGAACGGATGGTCAGGTCCGGGTTGATCGCGCGCCAGGCCTGGATGCGGTCGAGGTTTTTCTCGCCGCTGGCCGGACGTTTCATGCGCTTCAGCACGTCCGGATGCGCATGCTGCATTGGAATATCGAGGTAAGGCAGGATATGGCCGCCGCTCATCATCGGGATGATCTGGTCAACGTGCGGATACGGATAGACGTAGTGCAGACGCACCCAGGCGCCGTACGACTTGGCCAGCTCGCCCAGCGCTTCGGTCAGCTGGGTCATATGGGTCTTGACGGGACGGCCGTTCCAGAAACCCGAACGGAACTTCACGTCCACGCCATAGGCCGAGGTATCCTGCGAAATGACCAGCAGTTCCTTGACGCCCGACTTGAACAGGTTTTCCGCTTCGATCATCAGTTCGCCGATCGGGCGCGACACCAGGTCGCCGCGCATCGACGGAATGATGCAGAAACTGCAGCGGTGGTTGCAGCCTTCGGAAATTTTCAGGTAGGCATAGTGCTTCGGCGTCAGCTTGATGCCTTGCGGCGGCACCAGGTCGAGGAACGGCGCGTGCGGCTTCGGCAGGTGCAGATGGACCGAATCCATCACTTCGGCCAGCGCGTGCGGACCGGTTACCGACAGCACCTTCGGATGCACTTTCATGATGATGTCGTCGCCGGCAGCATCTTTCTTGGCGCCCAGGCAACCGGTGACGATCACCTTGCCATTTTCAGCCAGCGCTTCGCCGATCGCATCGAGCGACTCCTGCACGGCCGCGTCGATAAAGCCGCAGGTGTTGACGATGACCAGGTCGGCGCCGTCATACGATTTCGCCGTTTCATACCCTTCGGCGCGCAGCTGGGTCAGGATCTGCTCGGAGTCGACCAGCGCTTTCGGGCAGCCGAGCGAAACAAAGCCGACTTTCGGCGCGGCACCTGGCATGGCCTGCAGGGCCTCTGGCTTGGCGGAAGGAGCAATACGGTGAATTTCAGACATAGTGGGCAGCTAGGAAAATGTAAGGCGAATCGGCTATTGTACCCCGAGCGGCCCTCCCCTGTCAGCGGCGGCCTGGTTTTGCTGCGGCAGATGCAACAGAACTGGCAACAGAGTTTGTAACGCCAAAGGCGTCAGTGCCCAGGGTGAATTGCAAAGCAAGAAGCGGATGGCGCACGCGCTTCAATGATGGTCTGATGTCATTTTCAGGCAAACAGGAGTGTCACCATGCAGTTTCGTATCCGCGGTCTTTCACCCGAACCGTTCCAGCGTTTTTTTGGCCTGCCTGAGGCCGAGTTGCAGGCACAGGGCATACACCGTTATATCGTTGACGAAAAGCCAGGCTTTCCCGATCGCATAGAGCTGCGCGATGCCGAAGTGGGCGAAACGGTACTGCTGCTTAACCATGTTTGCCTGGACGCCATGACGCCATACCGCGCCTCCCACGCCATTTTCGTACGCGAAGGCGCCAGCAATACTTACGATGCAGTCAATCAGGTGCCTGAGTCGATGCGGTGTCGCCTGTTGTCGCTGCGCGGCTACTCTGCCGGCGCAATGATGCTTGAAGCTGACGTGGTCGAAGGCACGGCGATTGAAACCGTGATCGAGCAGATTTTTGCCAATCCGGAGGTCAGCTATATCCACGTTCACAACGCCAGGCGCGGCTGCTACGCTGGCCGGATTGACAGGGTGCAGGCAAGTGCGGAAAGCTAGGAAACCGCGCCACAAAAGCAGAGGAACGCCGAGCTATCAAGCCACGCCAGCAGCAAGCGACTTAGGCCGCCGCGCAAGCAGCTGCGACAGCCGTTGCAACCCCGCCTGCAAACGTGCGCGGTCCTTGATGCTGCCCAGCGAAATCCGGATGGCGTTGACGGTGACATTGCCGATGGCGAACTGCTCTGCCGGGGTCACGGCAATACCTTCGCTGCCGGCGACACTGGCCAGTTGCATGGAGTTCCAGTAGGCAGGCAGTTCTAGCCACACATGCAGGCCGTCTTCGGCGCCGCTGTTGCGCCCGGACAGAATATCGAGTGCCATGCGGTGGCGCAGGCGTGCTTCCTTGCGTATGCCTGCCATCAAGGTGGCAGCCGAACCGTCAAGTATCCACTGCGTGGCCAGCGCGGCCGTCAGCGGCGCGACCATCAGCGCAAATGACCTGAGCGCCGCCAGGAAGCGTTCGCGCTCGGGCGCCTCGCGTATCAGCACATAGGCCACCCGCAGGCCCGGTGTCAGGCATTTCGACAGGGTCGATACATACACCGCCTGCTGCGCGGCAAATGTGGCAAGCGGCGGTGGCGGCGCGTCGGCCAGCAGCCAGTAGGGATCGTCCTCGATAATGCGCACCTGGCAGCGCTGCGCAACGCTGGCAAGCTCCTTGCGCCGGTGCACCGGCATGGTGACGGCGGTCGGGTTCTGCAGGGTCGGATTGAGATAGACCAGCCCGACCCTGTGCTGGCGGCAGGCCTGCTCAAGCAGTTCGGGCAGCATGCCGTGCTGGTCTGTTTCGACCGCAACAATGCGCCGCCCGAATTGCGCCGCCGCAGTGCGCAGGCCGGGATAACTGATGGGCTCGGCCAGGATCACGTCGCCAGGCTCGGTCAGCGCCAGGATCGATGCCGCAATCGCTGCCTGTGCACCGGAACAGACGATGACCTGCGCGCAATCGACGTGCCCGAACATCGGCTCCAGCCATTTCGCCCCTGCCCTGCGGTCGGAATCGCTGCCGCCGGCCAGGTGGTAGGTCATCAGCAATTCGCTATCCGCCCTCAGCAGCACCTGCGACAGTCCCTGTTTCAGCAGATCGTCAAAGTCCACGCCCTCGGGGGGCGGCGGGGTATTCATGCTCAGGTCGAGAACCGAGCTCAATTCGACTTTGGGCGCGGCAACGTAAGTGCCGCGGGCGCCGCGCCCTTCGAGCAGATGGCGCCGCCTGGCTTCATCGTAGGCACGCGTGATGGTAGTCAGATCGACATCCAATTGCGCAGCCAGCTGGCGCTGGGGCGGCAGGCGGTCACCTGGCAGCAACGAGCCGTCTGCCAGCGCGGCCTGCAAGGCATCGGCTATCTGCAGGAACCGGGGCCCTTTGCTGGCGACCAGCTGCGGCAGCCAGCCTGGCGGCTTTTCATCTTGTATGGTTTTCAACTGGGACATTTTGTCTCAATGTATGGATATTGCTTTCAGGTAGTATGCTTCAGAACGTGCAGCAATGCTATCGTCGAAACGCCTGAAAGATGCCTTTCAGATGGCTGCAATCGATGGCCGCTGCCGAAGCAATGCCCTGAGGCCAAGTTCCTCATAATAGTTTGTGTCAAGTTAGAAGCTGGAAAGAATCAAAAAATGGATTGGATCCCTATCGTCCTGGTGACATTCAAGGCCCTCGTGCTGGCTACGGGCATGTTTTACGCCATCAAGTGGCATTACGATCAAGGCAAGAAGAAAAAGGATCCGGCGGCAGAACAGCGCGCAGTGCTGCGGGCCAGCGGCAAGGTGATTGCCATCTTCCTGCTGTTGCTGCTGGTGGTCGGGCTCGGCACCTACTACGTGGTCAAGATGGTCGGACTGGAAACGGTCATGTAGTTAGGGCAAACAACTGGCCGCAGGCGAGGCGGCAACCACGCCAACTCGCCTGCGGCCATCGTCCTTACATGGCTGCCTTGCGCAAGGCAGCCGCACGCTTTTCCACATCAGGCCATACGGGACGCTTCGCGATGTCCACGCGGATGTAGGCGGCCAGCGCAGCGATCTGCGCATCGGTCAGCGCGCTGGCAAATGGCGGCATATAGCGCGAAGCCTGTCCGGTGGAGCGTCCTGTTTCCAGCGGCATGCCTTCAAGCAGTACCTGGATCAGGTTATCGGGCCGCTCGCCGGCTACCGCGGTGGCCAGTGCCAGCGGTGAGCGCGCCGATGGCAAGCCGCCAGCCGGCGCGGCGCCATGGCAGGTGGCGCAGGCGCCGGCAAACAGCGTTGCGCCCAGCTTGAGTTGCCCCGAATCGGCCTGCAGCGCCGGCGCGCCCGGCTTGGGCGGCGCGGCAGTCTGCAATGTCATCAGATAACGGGCCATGGCCTGCGCATCTTCCTGCGGTACGCTGGCCAGGCTGTGAGTGACGGGCGCCATCGGCCCGCCGGCCGCGCCATGTTCGGGCGAATAGCCATGGCGCAGGTACAGCGCCAGCTGTTGCTGATTCCACGGCGTCGGCCGGTCCAGCAAGGTCGTCAGCGCCGGCGCATCCCAGCCATCGACATTGCCGCCACCGAAGGCCGGGCTGCCCTCGCCGCCGATCGGATTCAGGCTGCTGTGGCACGAGGCGCAGTGTCCGAGGCCGTTGACCAGGTAGCGGCCACGGTTCCAGGTTGCGTCCTGGCTGGCATCGTCCGCCTGCGCACCGCTGCGCAGGTACAGCAGATTCCAGCCTGCCAGCAGCGGGCGAAATCGCAGCGGCAACGGCAAGTCGTTGGCAGGCGGCTTTGCATCGACCGCTTCGCGGCTCATCAAAAAGGCATAGGCGTCGGCAATATCGGCATCCGTCATTTTCGTGTAATGAATGTACGGGAAGGCCGGATACAGCAGATGGCCGTCGCGCGCCACGCCTTGGCGCACCGCACGCGTAAAGGCTGCCAGCGACCAGTCGCCGATACCGTTACCCTCGCCGTTCGCATCCACATGCGGCGTGATATTGGTGGTGTAGAGCGTGCCGAAAGGCGTGCGCAGCGCCCGGCCGCCCGCAAATGGCGTGCCGTCCTTACTGGTATGGCACACCATGCAGTCGCCCAGCGCCACGATGCGCGCACCACGCGCCACCGCGCCCTGGTCCAGCATGGCCGATGCGACGGGTGCGACTGGCGCAATCGCCGGCTGCCAGGCAAATGCCAGCGCACCAGCCACCCCCACCACGACTACTGTCAGCGCGATTGTCCATTTCCTGTTCATGCCTGGCCTCCTGCAATCAGATCGGCGGCGCGCACCGGCGTGCTGTACAAGCGCTTGCCGGTGGCGGCGAAAATGGCGTTGGCAAACGCCGGCCCGAAGGTGGCAGTGCCGGGCTCGCCGATGCCGCCCGGCGGCTCCTCGCTGTCGACGATTTCAAGCACCACCTGCGGCGCCTCGGGCATGCGCAGGGCCTGGTAGTCATGAAAATTGCTTTGCTGGACGCGCCCGTCCTGGTGCGTAATTTCGCCATACAGCATGGCGGTCAGGCCGAAGTTGATGCCGCCCTGGATCTGCGCGGCCACCGTATCGGGATTGACGATGCTGCCGCAATCGACCACGCATACCACGCGCTGCACGCTAACGGCGCCGTCCATGCCAACCGACAGGTCAACCACCTGCGCCATATAGGTATTCCAGGCATACAGCAAGGCGATGCCGCGCCCGGTGCGCGCCAGCATGCCCGGCGGTGTTTTCTGCTTGCCGCCCCAGCCGGCCAGTTTGGCCGCACGCGTGAGCACATGGGCCGCGCGCGGTTTGTCCTTGAGCATGGCCAGCCGGTATGCCAGTGGATCGTGCCTGGCGCGGTGCGCCAGTTCGTCGATAAAGCTCTCGAGCACGAACAGATTGCGCGTCGGCCCCACGCCGCGCCAGAAGCCGGTCGGCACCGGCCCGTCTTCGCGCGTGTACTCCACTTTCACGTTTGCAATCGCGTAGCTGAGATTGGCCGAGCCCTCGACGGCGGCCAGGTCAAGGCCATCGCGCAGCAGGCCCGGTGAAAAAGGCGCGATATTCGACGGCCCTGCCAGCTTGTGGAACAGCGCCAGCGGCCAGCCGTCCTCACCGACCGAAGCCGACACCACATGGTGGTAAAAACCGCGATACACATCGTGCTGCATGTCCTCCTCGCGCGTCCACGTCACCTTCACGGGCCCCTTGACCTGGCGGCCGATCAGCGCGGCCTGCTCGATAAAGTCGCTGTGCAGGCGGCGCCCGAACGCGCCGCCGAGCAGATAGCCATTGAGCGTAATCTGCTCCGGCGCCAGATTCAGCCGTCTGGCCACTGCATCGCGCGCGCGGGCCGGTATCTGCGTGCCGACCCACAACTCGGCGCGGTCAGTCTGCACATGCACGGTGCAGTTGATCGGCTCCATCGGCGCGTGCGCCAGCATCGGATTGGTATAGGTGGAGGTATGACGCTGGGTGCCGGATGCCATCGCCAGCACGCTGGCCGCGTCGCCGTCGTTGCGCGCCACCTTGCCTGGCTGCGCTGCCGCCTGCGCCATGATGGCGGCAATGCCGGCGGTGGACAGGCCGGCATTTTCTCCGTTGTCCCAGGTGATGGCCAGCGCCGCCACGCCCTGGCGCGCATACCAGGTATTGTCGGCGATAACGGCCACCGCATCGTCGAGGCGCACCACGTCGCGCACGCCAGGCAAGGCGCGCGCGCGGCTATCGTCGACCGACTTGAGCTTGCCGCCAGCGACAGGACAGGCCGCCACCGAGGCAAACAGCATCCCCGGCAACACCACATCGATGCCGAACTGCGCGCTGCCGTCGACCTTGCCGCGCGTGTCCAGGCGCTTTTGCGGGGTGCCCAGCAGCTTGAAGTCGCGTTTGGCCTTGAGCGGCACGGGCACTGCCGGCAGCGGCAAACCGGCCGCCGTCGCGATCAGTGCACCATAAGCGATCTGGCGCTTCGAGGCCGCGTGATGGACCACGCCGTGCGCCGCATGGCAGCTTTCCGGCGCAACGCCCCAGCCCTGCGCCGCAGCGCTGACCAGCAGCGTGCGCACCGTGGCGCCGGCCTGGCGCAGCGGCAGCCACAGTGTCTGGATGCTCAGCGAGCCTCCCGTAAACTGGTCGTGACGCGCGCCGCCGTACAAGGCCACATCGGGCGGCGCATGGCGCAGGCGCACCTGATCGAGGCCGATTTCCAGCTCTTCGGCGATCAGCATCGGCAGCGAGGTGTAAGTGCCCTGCCCCATTTCGATTTTCGGCATGGTCAGCGTCACGCTGCCATCGCTGTGGATGGAGATAAAGGCATTCGGGTCGAACTGGCCCGCAACAGGGGCGGCAGCGGCGTACTCGCCCGCGCCCGGCAGCAGTCCCAGGACCCAGGCGCCGCCGACCAGGCCCGCGCTTTTCAAAAACAGGCGCCGCGAAGGCGATGGCTGCAGTGCGCCGCTCATGACTTGCTTTCTTTAAGCGCAGGCGACAACACCGCCTGGTGTATCGCCAGCTTGATGCGCTGGTAGGTGCCGCAGCGGCAGATATTGCCGCTCATCGCGGCATCGATATCGGCGTCGGTCGGCGCGTGGTTCTTTGCCAGCAGCGCCGAAGCGGACATGATCTGGCCCGACTGGCAGTACCCGCATTGCACCACCTCGGCAGCCAGCCACGCCGCCTGCACGGCGCGCCCGCTCGGCGTGGCGCCGACGCCTTCGATGGTGGTGATTTTCCGGCCCACGGCCGCCTGTACCGGCAGCACGCACGAGCGCGCGGCCTCGCCGTCGATATGCACGGTGCACGCCCCGCACAGCGCCATGCCACAGCCAAATTTGGTACCTGTCATGTGCGCCGCATCGCGCAGCACCCACAGCAGCGGCATCTCGGGCGTCACGTCAAAACTGCGCTCGCTGCCATTAATATTGAGTGTCACCATCGTCTATCCCCGGTAAATATGCCGGCGCGGCTTGATGCCGCGTCCACGCTACCGGAGCTAGCTTGACAGTGACAGTCAGGCAAGCACACTGCCAAAAGACAGGGAGCCCGCCGCTTTTCCAAGGTTTGGATCAGTCTGGCAATGCAATCCGCAGCATGGGCCAGGCCGCTTGCCAGTTCTTGCAATGGATGCGATCGGCGTAAAGCGCCTGCTTGCCTGCCAGGAAGCGCTCTGTCGGCCGGACAATCAAGTCAAACAGGTCATGCAGGCCGAAAGGCGCAGCAACCTCGATGCTGCCCTGGCGACCGAGCCGCACACCCACGGCAGTGGCCGTTTCCGGCCAATGGCGCATCGCATCAGAAGCGTTCAGGTAAGGCAGATCCGCATTGCGTTCATGCATGCGCGCCTGGTTCTTGACCGACCAGCCCAGCGTGGCGTCGCACGCCCTCAGGCGCGACTCGAGCATGGCGTCATGCTCCTGTGTGGCGTTGCCTGGATCGTGCCAGATCACGTCGATATCGTCAGGCAATGGCGAAGGGGAACGCTGATGCAGATAATCCCAGACAGCGCTGCGCACAAAGCCTGCAGCAACCCAGCAATCGGGCAGGTCGAGCTCTTGTGCAAGTTGAAGAACATGCATGCGCTGGCGATCTGCTGCAATAATATCCTGCAGCCGGGCGAGCAGTTCCCCGCTCATTTCCTGCCCACCTTGCTGTGTGAAGAACGGCGCATGTCAGGCCTGGGCCAGGCAAATTGTGATCTCGACAGCACTTCCCGACTGGCACGGCTGCCACCCCTGGCTCAGTGCCTGGCGTATGGCGCGCTCCACGATGGAGGGCGTAATAGCAGGTGACCTATTGCCCAGCCAGATATCCGGGTAGGCCATATCTGTCTTCACCCGCAGCGTGGTGCGCCCGCCCAGTTCCGCCTCAACCGCGAAAGACATATTGGACTCTGTCAGGGCCGCTGTCAGCGCAGGCTGGCTGACGGACCAGCGATAGGATAATGCATCGACCGTGATCCGGCGGCTTCCCTTTTTTGGAATAGACATCACACTCCTGATGACAGGCGCACAAAGCAGCGCCAAAAACAAAACGGCACAGTCTATGCTGTGCCGTTATTGACTGCCAAGCCTGAAGCGGCTTATTTTTTGTCCGTTGGCGGCACTGGCGGCACGAACGGGAAAGCGCCGAACAGATTCTTGCTCTGGTTTTGCATCTGTTCCTGCATCTGCACGAACAGGCTCTTGCTCTGGTCGATGTAGTTGTTCATCATGCCTTGCATCATCGGGCCCTGGACGTTCATAAACTGGGTCCACATTTCAGGGCTGAACGGCTTGCCGTCGAAGCTGCCGGCCGAGGTGCCGGTGAATTTATGCTGGATATCGGTAAACGCCTGCACGTTCTTTTCCAGGTAGGAACCCATCATGCCCTGCATGGCGTGGCCATAGTAGCGGATGATCTGCGACAGCACGCCGCTGGAAAACATGGGCGCGCCGTTCGCTTCTTCTTCCAGAATGATCTGCAACAGGATGCTGCGTGTCAGATCTTCGCTGGACTTGGCGTCGACGACCGTGAATTCTTCATTATCCAGCACCAGTTGCTTGACATCGGTCAAGGTGATGTAGGAACTGGTCTGCGTATCGTACAGACGGCGATTAGGGTATTTCTTAATCAGGCGGTCACTACTTTTTTTAACACTACTCATCACAGGTCCCACTTATTGCGCCGCAACGCATACTGAGTTATTCCGAAAAAAAGCGAACGGGTGGTTCGCTTTCGCAGCGTCCTACTTTTTGCATTATAGAGTGGAAAACAACACGCGCACACAATCGTGCGGAAGATTCCCGAAATTATTGCAACGCAACTAAAAGTAGGCTCTTGACAAGGCAACCATAGTAGACTGCCCCATCAAGTGGCAAGCTTGCAAGCTAGTCGGCCCTGACCTTGACGTAGCGTCCGGGCGCCGCCTCGATGGGCGCATAGCGCTTGCTGCCCGGCTTGGCCGGCGCCTTGACTTCGGCGCCGCCATGCTGCGCCAGGAAAGCCGCCCATTCGGGCCACCAGCTGCCAGCGTGTTCGGTGGCGCCTTCCAGCCACTGCTCGGCCCCTTGCACCACAGCTTTTGCCTTTGCCGAGCGCGACGGCTTGGCAGGATCATTGGTCCAGTAGCTGCGCTTTTTCTTCGAGGCCGGGTTGATTACACCGGCAATATGGCCGGAAGCGCCCAGGATAAAACGGTTGGCGCCTGGCTTTTTCGGGTTCAGCACGGCCATGCTGGCATACGCCGCGCCCCACGGCACGATATGATCCTCACGCGAGCCGTAGATAAACGCAGGCGCGTCGATGCTCGACAGGTCGACCTTTTCGCCGGCCACCGTCAGCTTGCCCGGCACTTTCAGGCTGTTTTCCAGATAGGTATTGCGCAAGTACCAGCAAAACATCGGACCAGGCAGGCTGGTGCCATCGCTGTTCCAGTACAGCAGGTCGAAAGCAACGGGTTCTTTCCCTTTGAGGTAGTTTGACTGCACATAGTTCCATACCAGGTCGTTCGGCCGCAGACTGGAAAAAGTGCTGCCCAGGTCGCGCCCGGACATCAGGCCGCCCTTGGCCAGCGTCTGCTCGCGCAGCGCCACCTGTGGCTCGTCGATAAACACTTCGAGCGCGCCGGTATCGCAGAAATCAAGGAAGGTGGTCAGCAGCGTCAGGCTGGCCGCCGGGTTTTCACCGCGCGCCTTCAGCACGGCCAGCGCGGTCGAGACGATGGTGCCGCCCACGCAAAAGCCGAACATATTGAGCTGATCCTGGCCAGAAATGGCCTGGGTGACGCGGATCGCCTCGATCACGCCCTGCTCCACATAGTCGTCCCAGGTCACATGCTGCATGCTGTGGTCGGCATTGCGCCAGGACATCAGGAACACGGTATTGCCCTGCTCGACCGCATAGCGCACCAGCGAGTTTTCCGGTTGCAAGTCGAGGATATAGTATTTGTTGATGCATGGCGGCACCATCAACAGCGGCCGCTGGTGCACCGTTGGGGTCGCTGGCGCATACTGGATCAGCTGAAACAGTTCATTTTCAAATACCACCGTGCCAGGCGTGGTGGCCACGTTGCGGCCCACTTCGAACGCTGATTCGTCAGACTGCGAAATGCGCCCTTTCTGCATATCGGCCAGCATATTGGACAGGCCGCGGGTCAGGCTCTCGCCCTTGGTCTCGATCAGAGTCTGCTGCGCATCGGGATTGGTGGCCAGGAAATTGGCCGGCGACATGGCGTCGACGATCTGCTGCACCGCAAAGCGGATCTTCTGTTTCTGGTGCGGCGTCGCCTCGACGGCGTCGGCCATGGCGCTCAGGAATTCGCCGTTGAGCAGGTAGGCCGCGGCATTGAAGGCCGACAGCGGGCTGGCGTGCCAGGCCGGCGCGGCAAAGCGGCGGTCCTTCAGTTCAGGCGTCTTGCCGCCCACGAAGTCGCCCCACAACGCCGTCAGCTTTGACATATACGCATTTTTCAGCTGCTCGACCACTTCCGGCTTGATGCTGGCGCCGGCATCCTGCAAAATGCCGGCAAGCGGATTGGCCGGGGCCTGCGGCACCATCTTGAACCAGCTATTCCATTGATTGGGATCACTCAATTGCGCTATCCACTCTTTGCTCATCGCCTGAGGATCGGGCATATTCATATGGTTCAGTCCATTCAAAAGTGAAACAACGATGTTTGCTACCCTTACTGATTGCCAACAACAATGATGCTGATGACTGCCATCGCCTGGATCTATGTGGTCGGCCTGATGGCGCTGACCGAGCCTTCCATTGTTGCCGGGCTGATGACCTTTCTGCTGTACTGCGTCATTCCGCTGTCGATCCTATTCTATCTGACCGGTTCGGGGCGACGCAAACGCAAGGCGGCGCGCCGTGCTGCCACTGGTACTGAAGATAAAACAAAAACGGCAGACACCTGAGTGTCTGCCGCCATGAAAACTAAAGATTACTTGCGCCAGATCAAACTGGCCTGTCGCCCCGTGACGCCATCGCGCCGGTAGGAATAAAACCGCGCTGCATCGCTGACGGTGCAGTATTGCCCACCAGATACTTGCTTCACGCCCGCCCGCAACAGCATCATGCGCGCCAATGCGTAGATATCTGCGAGGTATTTGCCGTCTCTGCCTGGCGCCGCTACAAAAGCTTGCGTAACCGCCTGCCGCTCGCCATCATCTTGCGCACCGTCGAGATAGGCCTGCAGCACTTCCTGCCCTACTTCAAACTGCTGCGGACCGATAGCCGGCCCCAGCCAGGCCAGTATTTCGCCAGCACCGCGCTCGCGCATGGCCTCTACCGTGCGTTGCAGCACGCCAGCAGCCAGGCCGCGCCAGCCAGCGTGGGCCGCGCCCACCACCTGGCCATCTTGCGAACTGAACAGCACCGGCAGGCAGTCGGCTGTCATCACCAGGCACACGGCGCCTGGCGTGCTGGCCACGCTGGCATCGGCTTCCGGTGTACCGTCAAATGGCAGCGCGCCATCCACCACTGCCACCCCATGCACTTGCGACAGCCAGGCAGGCGTGCCCGGCAGCACCGCTTGCAGCAGCGCGCGGTTGGCGGTAACCGCCGCCGCATTATCGCCCACATGCACGCCCAGGTTCAGGCCGCCGCCACCCTGCCCATCGCCATAGGGCGCCTGGCTGACGCCGCCAAGGCGCACGGTCGACAGCGCGCCCACATTGGCCGGCAAGCCGGGCCAGTCGGGCACGATGCCGGGAAAATCGACGCGGGCGTCAGCCATTACACCGCTTCCGGCTCTTCGATGCCGGCTGAGGCAATCAGTTCGGCAAAGTCATCGGCCAGCGGCACGATCCATTCGCAGTCTTCCCCCGTGCCCGGATGCACCAGGCCCAGGCGGCGCGCCTGCAGCGCCTGGCGCGGGAACACCGGCACCAGGTGCGGCTTGCCATACACAGCATCACCCACCAGCGCAAAGCCGAGATGCTGCATGTGTACGCGAATCTGGTGGGTGCGGCCCGTTTCCAGGCGGCATTGCACCAGGCTGACCGGGCGACGGTCCAGCTCGCCAGTTTCCAGCACTTCATAATGCGTAATGGCCGGCTTGGCGGTAAAGTTTTGCGATACAGCCATCTTGACGCGCTCGCGCGGGTGGCGCGCAATCGACGCATCGATGGTGCCGGACTCGCGCGGCGTGCCCCATACCAGCGCAAAATATTCGCGCTTGACGGTGCGCGCCTGCAGCTGGCGCACCAGGTCGGTCTGCGAAGCCAGCGTCTTGCCAACCACCATCAGGCCGCTGGTATCCTTGTCCAGCCGGTGCACAATGCCGGCGCGCGGCACGCCCACCAGTTGCGGGCAATGATGCAGCAGGCCGTTGAGCAAAGTGCCCGACCAATTGCCGGCGCCCGGATGCACGACCAGGCCGGCCGGTTTGTTGATGACGATGATATGCTCGTCCTCGTGCACGATATTGAGGGCAATTTCTTCTGGCTTGTAGGCAGCGTCTTCCGGCGCGCTCTGCGGCAGGATCACGACTTTTTCATCGCCATAGGCGGTCATGTTACGCTTGGCAACTTTGCCGTCAACGCTGATAAAGCCGTCTTCCAGCCACAGTTGCAGACGGCTGCGCGAGTATTGCGGCACCAGCTTGGAGATGACCTTGTCGAGGCGGTGGCCGCAGGCGTCGGGCGTCAGTTGCAGTTCGATCGGCGCCAGTTCGTCAACGGCGTCATCGCCGCCAAAATCGCCATCAAACACATCATCGCCATCCTGTTCGGAAGAGGAGTCAAACACGGGGTCCGCCAAATTAGGCTTCGGAGTTAATATCACAGCATTCCCATCGGCTATAATCAGCCTATTGTAAAATCTTGGTTAAAACCTTCTTGCAAAACGTCATGCAAAAAAAATTATCGTTGGTAGTCGCTTCAGTCGTTCTGCTCGGCATGTCCGCTTGCAGCTTGTTGCCGGAAAAAGTGGATGAGACCAAAAATTGGTCCGTTACGAAATTATACTCGGAGGCGCGTGAAGAAATGGCCGGGCAGCACTATGAAGCTGCCATCGGCCTGTTCCAGAAGCTGGAGGCTAACTATCCTTTCGGCAACTATGCGCTGCAAGCGCAAATGGAAATCGCCTACGCGTATTATAAGTCGGGAGACCAGGCTCAGGCGCTGGCTGCCGTCGAACGCTTTATCAAGTTGCATCCAAACCACGCCAACGTAGACTATATGTACTACCTGCGCGGCCTGATCAGCTTTAACGACCAGATCAGCTTCCTGAACTTCCTGTACGAACAGGACCCGACCGAACGCGATCCGAAGGCCACGCGCGAAGCGTTTGCCGCCTTCAAGCAACTGGTCGACAAGTTTCCGAACAGCAAGTACACGCCTGATGCCCTGGCGCGCATGAACTACCTGATCGACGCCATGGCCAAGTACGAAGTGCACGTGGCGCGCTACTACTACCGCCGCGGCGCCTACCTGGCCGCCGCCAACCGCGCCCAGGGCACGGTAAAGGATTTCTCGCAGTCGCCAGCGATCGAGGAAGCACTGTTCATCATGTATCGCTCGTATGACAAGCTGGGCCTGACCGACCTGCGCGACGACACCTTGCGCGTGCTGACCAAGAACTACCCGCAAACCGCGTTCCTGAGCCCGGAAGGGGTCAAGAAGGAACGTCGTTGGTGGAATTTCTGGCAGTAAAAAGCCATGAGGCGCGTGGGTCGGGTGGCTCGCGTGGGTCGGGTAGATCGGGTAGGTCGGATTAGCCGCGCAGCGGCGTAATCCGACACTCAGGTGCCGGATATTGCCGTCGGCTTGCGCCGCTGCCGGATATTGCTGTTGGCTTGCGCCGCTGTCGGATATTGCTGTCGGCTTACGCCGTTGCATCTGATCACGCCATGTCGGATTACGGCCTGCGGCCTAATCCGACCTACGCGACGATGACAGGGACAATCCCGCCATTATTGTGCCACCTTGCGCCGGAACACCCAACTGCTGTCATTCGATGCTTCCGGCACAAAGCCGTAGCCGTCAACATCGAACGCCTTCAATTGTTCAGGATCGCGGATGTCGTTGACGGCGGCGTAGCGGGCCAGCATGCCGCGCGCGCGCTTGGCGTAGAAGGAAATGATTTTGTACTTGCCGCTCTTCCAGTCCTCGAACACCGGTGTGATCACCGGCACGGCCAGCTGACGCGGCTTGACGGACTTGAAGTATTCCTCCGACGCCAGGTTGACCAGCACTTTGGCGCCCTGCTGTTCGGCGGTGCGGTTCAGGGCATCGGTAATCAGGCTACCCCAGAACGCGTACAAATCCTTGCCGCGCGCGGTGGACAGGCGCGTGCCCATTTCCAGCCGGTGCGGATGGATCAGGTCGAGCGGACGCAAAAGGCCGTACAGGCCCGACAGGATGCGTACCTGCGACTGTGCATAATCGAGCTGGCCAGGTTGCAAACTGCGCGCGTCAAAACCGGCATAGACGTCGCCGTTGAAGGCCATAATGGCCTGGCGCGCATCGACAGTGTCTGTGGTCCAGGACGCGTAGCGGGCCACGTTGAGGGCCGACAAGGCATCGGAAATATCCATCAGGCTGCCGACTTCGGCCGGCGAAAATTCCCGCATGCGTTCGATCAACTGGGCTGAATGCTCGAGAAAATCAGGCGTACTGTGCAGCTTGGTGGTAGGCGGCGTCTCCAGGTCGAGACTCTTGGCGGGGGAAAGCACAATCAACATATTGTTCATCGAAAAAAGAATTGCCGACATGATACCTGCTCCACAAAAACTCGTCCTCGACACCAATGTCTGCCTCGACCTGTTTGTCTTTAACGACCCGCGCTGGGCGGCCCTGCTGGCCGCCATGCAAAGCGGTGCGGTACAGGCCATTACCCGTGAAGACTGCCGCATGGAATACCTGGTGGTGCTTAATTACCCGCACCTGCCGCTCGACGAAGCCAGCCGCGCCGTCGCCATCAGCCGCTTCGATGCGCTGATCACGGTGGTGGCCCCGCCCGTCTCTGGCGTGCGCCTGCCGGTGTGCAGCGACCGCGACGACCAGAAATTTCTGGAACTGGCGCGCGACGCCAGCGCCGATATCCTTATTACCAAGGACAAGGCGCTGCTGAAACTGGCGCGCAAGACGGTCAAAGCCGGCATGTTCCAGATTATGGTACCGGAGAAATGGGCGCCTGCCAGCGCCGCTGATTGATATTGCATGATACTGCACGGAACCGCTGACGCTGCGCTAGAATAAGTCATGATTCCCCTGCGCCAACACCGACCATGACCCAGCATTTCCCTACGCCTTCCCTGCAAACGCGCCTGCCGGCCGTCGGCACCACCATTTTTACCCGCATGTCGCAGCTGGCGGCCGAGCACGGCGCCGTCAACCTGGGCCAGGGCTTTCCCGACTTCGATTGCGACCCGGCGCTGGTCGAACTGGTCAGCGAGGCAATGCGCGCCGGCCATAACCAGTATCCGCCCATGACCGGTGCGGCGCCCTTGCGCCTCGCCATTGCCGCCAAGATTGCCAGCCTGTACGGCCATCAGTACGACGCCAACACGGAAATTACCGTCACCGCCGGCGCAACCGAAGCGCTGACCACGGCGATTTTATGCTGCGTGCATCCGGGCGACGAAGTGATCGTGATCGAACCGGCCTACGACAGCTATCTGCCAGCCATTGCGCTGGCCGGCGGCGTGCCGGTGCGGGTGGCAATGGAACTGGGCCAGCATGGCTACAGCGTGCCGTGGGCCAGAATTGCCGCCGCTGTTACCGGCAAGACGCGCCTGATCGTCATCAACACGCCGCACAATCCGACCGGCACCATCCTGCGCACGGCCGACATTGCTGCGCTGGCAGAGATCGTGCGCGGCACCGATATCATGCTGCTGTCGGACGAAGTCTATGAACACATGGTGTATGACGGCGTGCGCCACGAATCGCTGTGCCGCCACCCGGAACTGGCGGCGCGCAGCTTTATCGTGTCGAGCTTTGGCAAGACTTACCATGTAACGGGCTGGAAGGTGGGCTATGTAGCCGCGCCGGCTGCGCTCACGGCCGAGTTTCGCAAGGTGCATCAGTACAATGTATTCAGCGTCAATACGCCGATGCAGCACGGGCTGGCCAGCCATATGGCGTCGCCGCAACCGTATCTGGAGCTGCCGGCGTTCTATCAGCGCAAGCGCGACCTGTTTCGCGCCGGACTGGCCGGCAGCCGCTTTACCCTGCTGCCGGCCGACGGCACCTATTTCCAGTGCGTGCGCTACGACGCCATTTCGCACGACAAGGAAGCGCAGTTTGCCCAGTGGCTGACCAGCGAAATCAAGGTAGCGGCCATTCCCGTATCGGCCTTTTATGCCGAAGGACAGGAGTCCGGCGTGGTGCGTTTCTGCTTTGCCAAGCAGGACGCCACGCTGGAACTGGCGCTGGCGCGCCTGCGCGCTGTGTAAGCGATGGGTCCCGATACGCGCCAGCAGCAACCATCAGTGCTGCGCACGCTCAATGACAGCGCGCGCCGGCTGGCGCAATTGCCGTGCGCCACGCACGATGGCGACGGCGCGCCGGACCTGCGGGCGATTGCGCGCGAACTGCTGGTGGCGCTCGGGCAAGGCGCCGATATCGCACTGGCTGCCATCATGCTCAACCAGATAGCCGGCACCCATGCCGTGCGCCATGGCATCGAGACAGCGCTGCTGGCCATGCTGGTGGCGCAGGATATGCAACAGTCTCACGTCGAGCTGCTCGATATCGGTATCGCGGCACTGACCATCACGGCAGAGGACGCGCTGCCTGCAAAATCTGCCTCGCCAGAGCAGATACTGGTGGCGCTGGCCAGCCAGTACTGCACGCTGGTGTCGTCGCGCAACTACCTGCGCTCGGCCCTGCCCGACCAGGCCCTGCAGACCATCTTTCTCGACCGCGATTCCGGCACCGAACGCTTGCTGGCGCAGCATTTCATGCAGGTGCTGGGCAAATACCCGCCAGGCACGCTGGTGCGCCTGCGCAGCGGCGAGCTCGCGGTGGTAACACGGCGTGACCCCACGCTGATCCATCCCTTAAGCACGGTGCAAGGCGTGCCGCTGTCGCCGGAAGAACTGAAGCATACGCTGCCGCGTGCTGCCGGCGTGACGGCCGCATGCGCGATTGTCGGCGCAGTGCACGAGAGCGAAGCGCAGCTGCATTTCAGCATGCGCCATGTGTGGGGCGACGGAGCGCAGCTATAAACTATTTCGCCAGCTGGACCAGCTTGCGTTCAACAAACGCCTGCAACTGCGGCGACAGCGTCTGCAGACTCTTGGCACGTTCAAACGCCTGGCGCGCCGGCGCCGGCTGATTGTCGGCCTGCAAAGCTATCCCCAACCCCATCCACCAGACGCTGTTGTCGGGCGCCGACTGCAGCGCCGCCTGGTACTGTTCGGCCGCGTCACGGTAGCGCTGTTCGCGCTGCAGCACGCCCGCATACAGGGCGCGGTAGTCGCCATGCTCCTGCGCATAGGGCAGCGTGCGGCGCAGGGTATCGAGTGCCGCCGCGCCGCTCCTGTCGAGCTGCAGGCGCGCCAGCGTCATCGCCTGCGCCGGCTGTTTCGGGTCCAGGTTCAGGCTTTGCTGCAACTGGCTCACCGCCTCGTCCGGACGCTGCGCTTCGAGCAGCAGGCGCACCAGCGTTTCGCGCGCGCCCTGGTGGCGCGGATCGAGCGCCAGGGTCTGCTGCAAGCCGGCCATCGCTTCCTCGATGCGGCCATCCTGCAGATAGGCCAGCGCGCGGCGATAGCCGTTGTCGATGCGCTGCTGCGGCGTGACCTGCTTGCCTTCGGCCAGTCTTTCGCCTGCCACCGATGCGACCTTGGGCGGCGCTGCTTTTTCCTTTGCCGCGCCGATGCGCTGCAACTCTTCGGCGCGCAGATTGTGTGGCGCGACGCGCTCGCTTGGCCTGGCCGGTTTCGCCGCTGCGGGCGGCGGCACCGGCGCAGTTTCGACCGGCGCAACACTGGCTGGCGCGGTTTCAACGGGCGCGGCGGCCGGTATGGCGACCGGCACCACGACCGGTTGTGCGGCTGCCACCACTTCTGGTGCAGCAGCAGGCACCGGTGCAGCAGGGGGCGTGGTCGCCACATTGACCAGCACCGGCGGCAGTTCCGGACGCTTCAGATACACCCAGGCCAGGGCAATCACAATGACCGACAGCGCCAGCGCGCCGCCCGCCAACAGGCCGCGCGGCAGGCCGCGTTCCTGCAGCGGCACCGGGCGCACGTCCTGCGCACCGGGCAAGCCACCCTGCCCGTCGGGCGTGCCGCGCGCGTCGAGGTCCTGCAACATCTTGTTAATCAGACTCATCTACAGACTCATCTCTTCGTCAACGGTTCAATAAGGTGAGGCTTACGGCGCAGGCGCCGGCCAGCGCGCCAGAACCGGCCAGCCAGGTCCAGCGTTTGCGCCACGCTTGCAGCCACGCCGGACGCCGGCTGGCCATGGTGTCGTCGGCCGCCAGCGCCACATGGCGGCGGCTGACCTGTTGCCGGCCTTCGCCATACGCCAGCATCAGCGCCTTGTGCGCCATGATATTGACCAGGCGCGGAATGCCGCCGCTGGCGCCATACAGTTTTTTCAGCGCCGCGCGTTCGAACAGGCGCGCGCCCGTATAGCCGCCGATGCGCAGGCGATGCGCCACGTAGAACTCCACGTCATCGCGCGACAAGGGGCCCAGTTCATAGTGAAACGTGATGCGTTGCGTCAGTTGGCGGATTTCCGGCAGCGCCAGCTTGGCGTCAAGCTCGGGCTGGCCGAACAGCACGATCTGCAGCAGCTTGCGCTTTTCCGTCTCCAGATTGGTCAACAGCCGCAGTGCCTCCAGGCTTTCCAACGGAATGGCCTGCGCTTCGTCCAGGCACAGCAGCACGCGCTTGCCCTGCGCCGCCAGGTTCAGCAGACGCAGATTGATGGCCGTCAGCAGCTGATGCTGATCGGCATCTTTGGCCACCAGCACATCGATATCAGCCGCCAGCGCCTGGATCAGCGCCTGCGCCGGCAAATTCGGATTCGGGATATACGCGGTCACAAAGGCCGGCCCCAGCGACTGCAGGAATTTGCGGCATAAAAAAGTCTTGCCGGTGCCCACTTCACCGGTAATTTTAATAAACCCTTCGCCATTGCGCGCCGCCACCAGCAAGGTGTTGAGCGCGGCCTGCGATTGCGGTCCGTTAAAGAAATAGCTGGTATCGGGCGTCAGGCCGAACGGCGCCTCGCGCAAGCCGAAATGGGCACGGTACATCTAAGGCCGTCCCGGTGCGCGGCGCGGATCGAGCGCCTCGATGCGCTTGCTTGACTCGAGCAGGTCGTCATTCCAGCTGTTGGCGCCTTCCACGATGGTCGGCTTGATCAGCACCACCAACTCGCGCTTCTGGATGGTCTGGCCGGTATTGCGGAACAAGGCGCCCAGCAAGGGAATATTGCCGGCGCCCGGCACCTGCGAACGGTCATTGACGGTCGACTGGCGCATCAGGCCGCCAATGGCCACGATGCGGCCATCCTGGCTGCGCACCATGCTGTCCATTTCCGAGGTGCTCGAGGCGGCCAGCGGCAGCTTGAGCGAGCCGGCGCTGCCCAGGTCGACATCCTTGGTCACGGTGGTGACCTGGCTGACCGACGGGTGCACATGCAAAATGATATTGCCGTTCTCGTCGATCTGCGGCGTCACGTCCAGCACCACGCCGGAAAAGAAGGGCTGCAAGGTCACGTTCGGGCTCGAGGTGGTGCCGCCGGTGGTGCCGGTCGAGGTTACGGTGGTGCTCACGCCGGTGACAAAAAATTCATCGGTACCGATCTTCAGCACCGCTTTTTGATTGTTCATGGTGGCAATGCGCGGGCTCGACAGCACGTGCACATTGCCCTGCGACTCCAGGAACGAGATCATGGCGGCAAAGTTGCTGGTCTGCAGGGCAAGGCCGAACATGGAACCGGCGGCCGAGGCGGCCGAGCTGAGGCCGAAACCGGTGCTGGCAGAAATGCCGCTGGCGCCGTTGGTGATCACCGGCGGCTGGCCGCCGCCGAACGGCAGCGGCGCCAGGCTACTGCCGGGCGCCAGGAAGCCGGTAGAGATGCGGTTGGCATGGCCACTCTTGATCGAGGCAAACGAGGCCCAGTTGACGCCGGTCTGGTAGTTGTCGTTCAGTTCGACTTCGATAATCTTCGCCTCCAGGATCACCTGGCGGTCCACCGACAGCTGGGTCGCCTTCAGATAAGCGTCCACATTGCGCAGCTCTTCGGGCATGGCGCGCACCACCACCACGCCGGACTGCGGACTGAGCACCACTTTGCGGCCGTCGCCGCTACCGCCAACGATGGCGTTGAGCGACTCCTTGAGTTCGAGCCAGAAGTCGGCATCGGAGGTGGTGCTGACGTTGGCGCTGTCCTGCACCACCTGGCCGCCCTGCCCCTGCTGGCCTGGCTGCTGCATCGGTTGCTGGCCACTGCCGCTATTGCCGCTGCCCTGGCCGCTTGTGCTGCTGCCGGCGTTATTGACCGAAGTCGACGAGACGCGCAGATTGGACATACCCTTGCGGTTGCCGGTCAGGTAATTGACCTGGAACATGCGCGTCTGCATGGTCAACGGGCGGATCGAGATGCGCGTGCCGTCGACCTTGTAGTCGTAGCCGTACATTTCGCGCACGGCGTCGAGCGCCTCGAACAGCGTGACGTCCTTGAGGTTGGCCGACACATTGCCCTGCACATCGGGATGAACCAGGATGTTGTAGCGCGTGCCGGTCACGATGGAATTGTAGAACTGGCGCGCCGGCACATTGTTGAAGGCCACGTTGAAGCGTTCATCGAGCACCGCGCGCGCCTTGGGCAGGCTGCCGGCCAGCGCCTGCGCCGGCGGCAACAGCGCCTCCTGCACCGCATCGGGCTGGCTGGCCGGCGTGGTGGTTTTCGAGGCCTGCGCCACCTGTGCCTTGATGGCATCATAGGTATCGCGCTGCTGTGGCGCGACGCAGGCGCTGACACTGGCGGCCAGGCCCAGCGCCGCCGCCATTCGGGTTAACTTCTGCATGCTCGCCTTGTTTTCCATGTCTTTATTGATCTGCATTATTGATCTGCATAAGCGCGCTTCTTTCCCGCCTTGCCTGGGGCCTGTGCATCCTGGCGCGGATAGAGCCGCAGGGTTTCCATCGCCTTGCCACGCTGCAGCACCACCGACGTGCCGGCAATGCCGGCCACGCTGGCATTGCCGATGCGGTCGCCCACGCGCACCGTGCGGCCATCGATGACGGCCACGCGCCGGCCGTTGTCGGACACCAGCACCGATTGCAGCTGCGGCCCTTTGCGCGCTTCGGCAACGGCGCCTTCGACAGACAGCGGCGCATCGGGAGGCCGGGTCGGGTCGATCAGCGCCTGCGCATCGGCCATGACGGGTAGCAGCGGCAACAGCGCAAGCAGGGTCAGCCGGCCGATCATAGTGCAATCCATTTGTTATCGAGGCTCAAGGTGTACAACGTCAGCTTCAGGCTGGCGTGCGGGTAGCGCTCTACCGACATGCTGGCCTTGCCCCAGAATACCCGCGTGGGCATCGCTTCGAGTGCTTCCATATAGTTGACCATATCGATATAGCTGCCCTGCAAGACCACTTCCACGCCATGGCGGTACAGCAGCGGCGGCGGCTTGACCGCAGGCACCGCCGGCGTGGCTGACGCATTGGCAGCATTGGCTGCGTTAGCATGCACGGCGGCCACCGCGCCGCTTGCCGTGGTGGCGGACGTCAAAGACGGCGCCGCCGCAGGCGCGCCAGCCGCGACACTGTCGTCGCCCAGTGGAATGGTCTGCAGCGTTTTCAAGGACTCGACTTTCAACCGTGCATGCTGCTTGAGCAGGCGCTCGAGCAAAAACACGATGCGCTCGGGCGCCACCAGGCCGGCCTGGGTGCTGCGCAGCGTATGGCCCAGACGCGTGACTTCCTGGCGCGCCTTGTCCAGTTCGGCGCGCTCGGCTGCATCGGGATCGATGGCGTGGCTGCTGATTTTCTGCAGTATCTCGGCATCGATGCCGGCCATGGTCGCCTGCTGTTCGGCCAGGCTGGCGCTCAGGCGCTGCTGGCGCGCAAACAGCGGATTGAGGAACAGCGAATACAGCAAAAACAGCAGCAAGGCGCAACTGGCGCCAAATATCATGACGCGCTCGCGCACGCTCATGGCGTCGATGCGCGCGGCCAGCTTGTCCCATTGCTGCTTCAACGGCGATTGTTTCATGGCGTCGCGCCTCCTGCCGCATCATCGGTTTTCGGCTGCGACTGCAGATCAAAGGCCAGGTAAGGTATGGAAGGTGCAACAGCTGCGGCAGGGTTGGCCGGCACGGTAGACACAGTCGGCGCACCAGGCGCTGCGGGCGGCGTGCTGGCACCGATATCGAGGCGGGCAAAGGTCTTGCCGCGCAATACCGGTTGCCGGCCCAGCGCACTGATATAAGCGGGCACCAGCGAGGCCTGCAAGGCCCCGCCCTGCAAGCCGATCTGGGTGCCGGCGCCGACGATGCTGGCGCCGGTCAGCCACAGGCCGTTGACCTTGCCGTTGGCAAAGGCCCGGAAGTAGGCGGAGTAGCCGTTGGTGTTGCCCAGGTCGCCGCCGTCCAGCAATTTCTGCGCCTCGAGCAGGGCCAGGCGTTCGGCCTGCGCCTGCGTCAGCGACTGCGCAATGCTGGCATCCTTGCTGCGTGGCGGATACTCGGCCTGCACCTTGGCCAGGCGCGCCTGGCGCAGCTTGAGCTGCTCCAGCGACTGCGCCTCGGCCTGCTCGAGCTTGGCGGCCTGGCGCTGGCCATACCAGGCCAGTGCGGCGCCGGCCAGCGCGATCAGCAGCAATCCCTGCGCCATGGTGGCGGCCGACAGGACCTGCTGCTGTTTTTCAAACGCCGGGTTGAACAGGTTGATCTGCTGGCTCATGGCGCCACCGCTTCCTGGCGCAAGGCGGCGCCCAGGGTCAGGAAAAAGCGCGCCTGGCTGGCCGCGTCCTGCAGTTGCGGCACGTCCGACAGCTCGAATATCGCCGACAGGTCGAGCGCTTCGACCGGCATATACAGATTGTCGGCCAGATAGCCATGCAGGCCGTCCACGCCGGTCGGCGCCAGCATCAGGCGGGCGACGTTAATGAAGTGAAACTGGCGCTCGAAATGGTCGAACGAGCGCTGCAGCTCGAGCGTAATCTTGTCGTGGTACTGCGCACGCTGCTCGTCGCCGGCCTCGCGCAGCTGGTCGAGCTTGACGTCGATGCGTCGCGACAGATACAGCTCGGCATTGAAATTGACCGTCAGCAAGCCGCCATCGCCATCGAACGACAGCATGGCCAGGCCGCGGCCCGGCGTTTCCAGCAAGGCGGCAATATTACGCTGCGCCATTTCAGGAATATCGATCACCGACAGCGGTACCTTGGCGCCGCTGAACAAACCCTGGCGCGCCGACACGGCGCCATTGCGCCCCGCCACCGCAAACACCGACTGGCCGCGCACGGGCGCATTCTGGTCGGGCGGAATGTCGAACACATCGATGGTGGCGTCGGCCAGCGGGAAGTCCAGCATGTCTTTCAGGCGCCAGCCGATAGCCGTCTTCAGCTCTTCCGGTGGCACATTGGGCGCTTCGAGCGACAGTAATTGATAATCGGGCGCGTTCAGCAAAGTGGTGTTGCGGTAGGACGCAGCCTGCATCTCCTTGCTCAACTTCTCCAGCGTGGCGCCGGAGGTAGCCGCACTGGCGCCAGCGCCGGCGTAAAAAGCGGCAGCGCGCACCTGTACCTTGCCTTCACTTTGCCGCCTGACGACGGCGGCGCATACGCCATCGGCTGAAAACGCTGTCGCCAGCAATCCTTCGCGTTTTTTTGTCCTTACAAATAATGCCATGCGCACGATCCGTCGATAAAAGTAGCTGGCGCCATGTTGCCGCCGAATTAATGCATTGCGTCAATTTTAATTCATGAACCCGATTTACAGGCAAAAAAATTAACAATTGACAACAAATATTCTGAAAAATACCACGAGGCGTCAACGCATCGAATATCCTGCCTCCCAATAGAAAGCCTGAAATTTCCGCATGTCAGCCCGTCATCAGAATCAAACCATGACCAGGCATTCAGAACTCCGCCTGCACCACGCGCTGCACATAGTCACTGTTATTGCTGGCACTGGCAGCCGAGCACGCGCCGTTGAACGGCTGGTTGCAGGCGGTGGATACCAGCTGGTAGCGCTGCAAGGCGCCAGGACCGGTAGTGAGCGTACAGCGCACCGTCACCGTAAAGCCGCCGCTGGCGGGCACGGCGAAAGTACGGTTCGCCTCGCAGATATTGGCGCGCAGCTGGCGATACAAACCCCATTCGATGCCGGCGCGCGCCGCCTGGTAGGCGCGTGCGCCCTGCACGTCCAGCGCCGAGCTGGCGTGCTGCACGGTCGACAGGCTGACCATGGCTACGCCAAGCCCAGCCAGCACCACCAGCAGAAACACGGCGGTAATAATGCCGAAGCCGCGCGAGGGGCGGCAGATGCGTGAGGAGAGTCGGTTAGGCTTCATGGCGTATTGTTGACCTGTGCCTGCTGCATCAGCGTGACCTGGCCAGCGCTGCTATTTTTCACGCCCAGTGTGAGGTTAATCGTGATCAGGCCGCGCTGCACATTGGCCAGCTGGCCTAAGGAGAAACCGCACTCGGCAACCTGCCCGGCCAACTGGCCGCTGACCGGCGCATTGAGTAACGGCGCCGCTGCGGCATTGACTGGTTGAGCAGCCTGGATGGCATAGCCGGAATAGCGCTGCAGCGTGCCGCCGGGTGCGCAGTAATAGGTGACCGGCGTGGTCACGACCTGGAAGCGGTTGCTCTGCGAAGGCATGGCGCGCATGGTGGCGTTGCTGGGGTTGGCAGCCAAAAATGGGTTGGCGACCATAGTCACGCTATTACCGGCAACTGAGGCAACCGTGGCGCGGTTGCATTTTGCCGTACACTCATAAGCATTTACCGGTGCTGAATCACCCAGATTGTTGACCACGATAAAATCTCCGGCGCGTATTGCCTGCACGCCGCTCGGCGCGGCGCCAACGATAGTGAAGACATTGGGATTGGCTGGTGGCGCATCCGGGTCAAAGCCCAGAATATTGCCGGGCGTGGCATCGCCCTGCGCCAGGTAACGGCCGCCGGTCTTGGTCAGCAACAGTTCCAAATACTTGCGACTGGGGTCCACACGTACACTATTGGGCAGCGCCAGGCGCACATCGCGCGCAATGCGGCGCGTGGCCGTATCGGCCGCATCGGCCAGCTCGACGCGCGCAGCCGTATCAAGATAGCTGCGCACCGGGGCGCTGATAAACACCGTCACCATGCCGGCGACGATGCCGATGATCACCATCGTGACCACCAGTTCAACCAGCGTAAAGCCGCGCTGGCGGCGCAGGGATGTCGGCCTCATATCAGATTGGGCGCATAGCGCGTGCGGTAGCCGACCAGGGTAACGTTTCCGCCGGCATAAGACACCGTGACGGTAATGCGCAGGGCATTGAGATTGGCGGGTGTGGCATCCGCTGGCACCAGGGCGTCAGCCGGGCCTAACGCAACTTCAGGTGATAATGTTACAGTGGCACTGTAGCCATCTGGAAACTTGATGTCCAGCGCATCTCTGATGTAGGGCTGCGCGGTACCAAACGCTGGAACATAATCGGTCACACTCAGGTAAGGACGAGTGCCTGCTGGCTGGCCCACCGCCTGCGGCGTGGCGCAACCAGCTGTGTTGACGGCCGTTTCAGCGGCCGCATCATCGGGCTTGCAAAAGGTAAAGCGCGCGCTTTGTATCTCTTCCAGCAGGCCTTCTGCCAGCACCAGCGCCTGCTTGCGCAGCTGCGGGTCGGCGCTGCGGCTGGTGGTCAGGTTCATTACCCCCAGCACACCGGCCACGGCCACGCCAATCACCACGATAAAGATCACCAGTTCAATGATCGTAAAGCCGCACTGGCCGCGCCGGCCAAAGCGCAGGGGGTCAGTGCACATAGCCGGTCTCCGCTTCCACGATCACATTGCGCGTAACGCCAGCGCCGCTGATGGGAATCTGCATGCGCGTAAAGGTCGATACCGGATCGACGTCAGTGGCCAGAAAGGGCCGGCCCAGCGCATTGAAATAGAACACTGCAGTCGGTGGCGTATAAGTGACGTTACTGGGCCGCCCTTCGCAAAACCAGGCAGCAGCATTGCCACAGGCTGCAACGGTGCCGGGATTGCCGGAATTGGTACCGGACGGCGGGCGCACCTGGTCGGCAGCAACGCTGCAGGCAGCAGTAAAACACAGTGCAATACGGTTACTGCTCAACAAGGCAAATACGGGGCGGTTCTGCGCAATCGCCAGCTTTTGCGCATAGCGCAGCATATTGAGGTTCTGATCGGTAAAGGTGCGCGCGTCAAACGTTTCTTTCTGCACGAAGCGCGGTGCGGCAAAGGCCGCCATAATGCCGACGATTATGATCACCGTAATCAGCTCGATCATGGTGAAGCCGCGTACGCGGCGAATGCCAATCAGCACGGTAGAAGAAGACAGACCATAATGCGTCATAAGCTTGGTATGTTCAAGGTGCGCCAGTGCTGATTCGCCAACTCAAAATGCAGGCTTTAAAAAAGCCCAATCGGCGCGACGCCAATTTGGGCTCAGTGGTCGCGACAGTCAGCGACCAACTACCTGACAAAAAGTGTGCTGCTAAGTCAGCAGCCTGATTTAGCAGCCTGTTGTGGTCGCAGCCGATACCACCGCAGGAACTGTCAGCGAGGTCGCTGGCGTGTACGTAACCGTGCAATCGGTACGGGCAGGGTTCTCCGAAACAACGATAGTCGCGCCGCTGGTCGTGGTGGTGTAGTCGGCGGCGCTCAAATTGGCAGCAACCAAAATGCCGGTTGCACTAGGGTAGCCGAAAGCCATATTAACGTTGTTGACACCTTCCATGCTGATGTCTGTTAATGTCGAACCAGTAACGAGCCATTGCGAATGGGCCAGCGCGGCGGCACTTTGCAAGGTGCCGCGTGCCGCATTGATCTTGGCAATACGCGCCTGCGTCGCCATATCAACAAAACGAGGAATCGCAGTTGCCGCCAAAATACCCAGAATAACAATCACCACAACCAGTTCGATCAATGTGAAACCCGCTTGGGCGCTTTGGTTGAAACTACGTATCGATTTGTTCATGCGGATCTCCAAAAAATCATGTGAATATTGCACCTGCAAACAGACGTCTGTCTGCATTAAAAAAATGGCCTACCTGGCAGCCACTGCACCGCCTGATGAGCTCGGCATCGCCTCCAGCGTGAGAGCGTCACCAGCCTCTGTCGCTGTCGGTGGGACTTGTTTCAAGCTTACCTTGAATTTTAGCAACTCGGAACCCTCAGAGCTGAAAATGTTGCCTGCACTTAACAAATATACCAATTTTCCATCATTTTTGTCAAAAAACCAATTATCTGGATCAAGTTTTTTTGTATTGGGAGACGTCATTTCGCCCAAGTAATTGGCAGGCTTCTGTACCAACCAGTTAAAAGGATTTTTCCCGGCCAAAGCGGCGATGTCCTCTGGTCGTCTGGCAATCATCAGTTCAAGCGCTTCCAGCTTCACCTGTGCACGCAATGCGGCCAGGGTCTGGTTAAAAGCAAGCTGTCTGGCAGTTTGCGTATAGAATGACAGACGGCTCAGCAGTACCGTGGACAAAATAGCCACCACCGCTACCACCACCGCCAACTCGAACAGCGTAAAGCCAGCATCGGCGCGATGTAATCTGGCACGCATGAGCATCATTTTTGTAATGCTACCCTCCCCAAATCCCAGATCGGCAGGAAAATACCCAAAGCCAGCACCAGCACCATGGCGCCCAGGAAGGAGATCAGAATCGGCTCGATCTGCGCCGACAGCGTCTTGAGTTCGTAATCGACTTCACGCTCATACATTTCGGCTATCTCATCCATCAGATCGTCGAGTGAGCCAGATTCTTCCCCAATAGCAATCATCTGCAGCACCACCGGCGTAAAGACACCGGCACTGACGGAAGTACGCAAAATACTTTCGCCACGCTCCACACCATCGCGCATCTGTTCGACCTTGGCACACAAATAGGCGTTGTCGACCGTCTGCGAGACTACCGTCAGCGCCTGCACGATCGGCACGCCACTGGTGCTGGACAGCGCGAAACTGCGCGCAAAGCGCGACATGGTGCCTTTCTGAATGATCTTGCCGGCAATAGGGAAACGCAATTTGATGCGATCCCAGTTATAGCGACCAGCTTGCGTGCGCAGCCAGTAATTAAAACCGGCCACCGCAGCAATCGCCAGTACCAGGAGCACTGGCCAGTATTTCACCATAAAGGCGGAACTGCCAATCAGAATGCGCGTCATCAAAGGCAGCTCCGCATGGAAGCTGGCAAAGACCTTGGAAAATTGAGGGATAACGAAGATATTGACGATCACCATTGCAATAATCATGGCCACGATCACAAACATCGGATACCGCGTCGCCGACTTCACCCTCGCCCGCATATCGCGGTCGAATTCCAGATGGTCGAACAGCCGCAAGAACACCTCATCTAGCCGCCCCGTCATCTCGCCCACGCGCACCATCGACAGGTAAAACGCGGAAAACACGGTCGGATGGCGGGCCATGGCGGCCGACAGTTCGCGCCCGGCGTCGAGCGACTCGCGGATATCCTTGATCACGCGTCCGAAAGCGGGGCTGACGGCCGACTCCTGCAGGCCGGCCAGGCCGCGCATAATGGGCACGCCGGCTTTCAGGAGCGTATGCATCTGGCGGCTGAACAGCTGCACGTCCATCGAGGTAACTTTTTTCTCGGTCAGGCGCTGCCACAGGCCGAGCTCGCTGCTGGTCGTCACCGCCCTTTTGGTTTGCACGATATCGACCGGCGTGGCGCCGGTGGCGAACAGCTGGTTGGCGACCGCGCCGCTGTCGGCCCCTTCCAGCACGCCTTGCAGCAGTTCGCCGCTGGCGCTGCGGGCTTTGTAGGCGAAAAAAGGCACGTCAATCCTCGTTCTGGTTGCTGATGCGCATCGCTTCGGCAATCGTGGTGCGGCCCTGCACCACCAGTTGCACCGCATGGCGGCGCAGCGTCTCGCCGGCCATCTCGGCGTTGGCCGCCTTCAGGAAATGCGACGGGTCGGCATGGTTGGCAGCATCGACCACGGCGCGCGTCATTTCCAGCAGTTCATACACACCGGTACGGCCGCGATAGCCCATGCCGTTGCAGTGCGAGCAGCCCTTGCCATGGAAATACTGGGTGCGGTCAACCAGTTCGCCCAGCTCCATGCGCAGCCATTCGAGTTCATTGGGCAGCGGCTGGTACGGCGTGGTGCAGCTTTCGCAGATCACGCGCACCAGGCGCTGCGCCAGCACCGCCTGCAGCGAACTGCCCACCATATAGCGCGGCACGCCCATATCCATCAGGCGCAGCGGCGTGCTGGCGGCATCGTTGGTATGCAATGTTGACAGCACCAAGTGACCGGTCATCGCGGCGCGCAGACCGATCTGCGCCGTTTCCTGGTCGCGCATCTCGCCCACCAGCACGATGTCAGGGTCCTGGCGCAGGGCCGAGCGCAGCACGCGGGCAAAGTTCAGCTCGATCTTGTCGTTGACCTGCACCTGGTTGATGCCGGCCAACCGGTATTCGACCGGATCTTCCACGGTAATCAGTTTTTTCTCGACTGAGTTGAGTTCGGACAAGGCGCAATACAGCGTGGTGGTCTTGCCGCTACCGGTCGGCCCTGTGACCAGCACCAGCCCATTGGGGCGCTGCACGATGGCGCGAAAACGCTCGACCAGCGCCGGCGGCATGCCGATGCCGTCCAGTCGCAGGGCAGTGCCGCCCTGGTTGAGCAGACGCATTACCACCGATTCGCCGTATTGCGTGGGCATGGTGGAGATACGCACGTCGATGCGCTGGTTTTTTACGCGGATGGCAAAGCGGCCGTCCTGCGGCAGGCGCTTTTCGGAAATATCGAGGTCCGACATCAGTTTCAGGCGCAGCGCCAGCGAGCT
This sequence comes from Janthinobacterium aquaticum, assembly GCF_009208565.1. Lineage (GTDB taxonomy): Bacteria > Pseudomonadota > Gammaproteobacteria > Burkholderiales > Burkholderiaceae_D > Janthinobacterium. The sequence goes on from NZ_WFLK01000001.1 coordinate 176,566, forward strand.
GGCGATCTTGATATCGGCTTCGGTCTGGAGGTGCAGCACGCCATCGATGCGAAAGCGGATCTGCAGCCGGCTTTCCTGCGGTTCGATATGAATGTCGGAGGCGCGCACCTGGGTGGCGTCGTCAAACACCGACTGCAGCAGCTTGACGATGGGGGCCTCTTCCAGACCCGGATTGGCAGCCAGCGCGCCGAAGTCGATCGAGACATCGCCCAGGTCCTGCTCGAGCTCGCGCGTCAGGGTGGAAATGTCTTCGGTGCGGCGATAGATGCGGTCGATGGCGGCCAGCACCTCGGTTTCATTGACCACCGCCAGTTCGATATTGCGCCGCACCAGGCGCGCGATCTCGTCGTAGGCAAACAGATCGGTGGGGTCGGACATGCCGACCAACAGGCTCTCGCGGCGGTCTTCCAGCACCAGCGCGCGAAAGCGCCGCGCCTGGGTTTCCGGCAGCAGGCGCACCAGTTCCGGGTTGATATTGTAGAACTTGAGATTGATATAGGGGATGTTGAGCTGGCGCGCCAGCGCACCGGAAATCTGCTCTTCCGTGACATAGCCGTGTTCGATAAACACGCGTCCCAGCTTGCGGCCCGAGCGCTTCTGTTCCGTCAAGGCCAGACCCAATTGTTCTTCTGTCAGCAGTTTCTGCTGCACCAAAATCTCACCGAGCCGGACTTTCTCAGGCCTTGCCATGCATCGCTCCTCAGGTTTTCAAGCGGCGTCCACTGCGCCTACGGCATTTTATGCCAGAACGCATTGTTTCTTAAAGAAAATATATTCTTGCTTGGCATTTTCATCTTGTTTGTCAAGCGATGCAGAAACGCTTGCGGCCTGGCCCAGCGCATGGCCATAATGGCGTTCAATGACTGATCAAGTACCCATGAGCGACTGCGCCATCCGCTTTCACGCCGTACACAAACAACTGGCCGGCAGGCCGGTGCTGGGCGGTATCTCGCTCGATATCAGACCTGGCGAACTGTTCGGTCTGGTCGGCATCAACGGCGCCGGCAAGACCACCTTGCTGCACTGCCTGCTCGACTTCTGCACGCCAGAGGCAGGCGACATTGCCATCTTCGGCCAGCCGCAGCACCGCAGCGCGTCGCGCGCACCGCTGGCCTTCCTGCCAGAGCGTTTCCAGGCGCCGTATTACCTGCAAGGGCGCGAAGTTCTGCAGTATCTGCTGGGCCTGCATGGCGTGCGCTACCAGGAAGCGCTCGTCCTGCAGACGCTGGCCCTGCTCGAACTCGATGCCGGCGCCTTGCTGCGCCCTGCCCGCAGCTATTCCAAGGGCATGATGCAAAAGCTGGGGCTGGCCGCCTGCCTGCTGTCGGGCAAGCAGCAACTGGTGCTGGACGAACCGATGAGCGGGCTCGACCCCAAGGCGCGCGCGCTGTTCAAGGGCGCCTTACGGCAATGGCAGGCGGCCGGACGCGGCGTGCTGCTGACCTCGCATGCACTGGCCGATATCGATGAACTGTGCGACCGCATGGCCATCCTGCATGGCGGACGCATCGCCTTTGCCGGCACGCCCGCGCAGTGCCGCGCCCGCCACGGTGGGGCGGCCGGCGCCAGCCTGGAACAGGCTTTTCTGAACGCCATTGCATGAGCGCGCTCTACCTGCGCCATTTCGGACTGCGGGCAGCGCCGTTCGGCATCACGCCCGATCCGGCCTTTTTCTACGCCGGCAATACGCGCGGCGCGCTGCTCGAGGCACTGGTCTATGCCGTCGAACAGGGCGCTGGCATCATCAAGCTGTCCGGCGAAGTAGGCAGCGGCAAGACCATGTTGTGCCGCATGCTGGCCGCGCGCCTGCCGGCTCATATCGATGTGCTGTATCTGCTCAACCCGCGTCTGGGTCCCGACGAGGTGATGGCGGCGCTCGGCGACGAACTGGGCCTGCAGCTCGACGGCCAGCGTGCCGACGTGGTGCTGCGCGCCTTGCACGCCGAACTGATCGCGCGCCATGCTGGCGGGCGCCAGGTGGTGCTGCTGGCCGAGGAAGCGCAGGCCATGCCGGTCGACACGCTTGAAGCGCTGCGCCTGCTAACCAATCTGGAAACGGCCAGCCACAAGCTGCTGCAGATCGTGCTGTTCGGCCAGCCCGAACTCGACCAGACGCTGGCGCTGCCGCAACTGCGCCAGTTCAACGAACGCATTACCCAGCACTTTGCCATGCCGCGCCTGCCGCCCGCCCTGTTGCCCGAGTATCTGCAATGCCGTCTGGCCGCTGCCGGACGCAACGCGCCGCTGCCGTTTTCACTCGGCGCACTATGGCTGCTGACGCGCACCTCGCAAGGCACAGTGCGGCGCGTCAATATCCTGGCCGACAAGGCGCTGCTGGCCGCCTATGCCGACGACGCGCAGCAGATCAGCGCGCGCCATCTGCGCCAGGCGATTGCCGACAGTGCGTTCAGGCCAGCGAGACGGCACGGCACTTGGCTGGCCTGTGCGCTGGCAGTAGTGGGGCTGATCCTGGCGGCACTGCTATGGCGTTAAGCCATGCAACATTGCAGCCCGACAAATAAAATATCCACAAGGAAATTTCAACCTGCCGGGCTGCACGGTGCGGCGTTGCAGCCGCCGGCTTTATTTCACGGGGCAGCGCTGATGTTGCCATTTGCACGATTGCATTTTAACCAGCACGGTGGTTAAAATTGCAAAGGCACCTCTCGACTCCAAGGGCGACTCTTTTCATGCACAACCACCCTCTCCCTTTGCTGGCCTGCTGTGCCATGCTGGCCGGCTGCGCCGCGCACCAGACGCCGCTGTCGCCGGCACACATCAATGAGGCGCCGCGTCCGGCCGGGCTGATTCCCGACACGGTACAGCAAAGTCTGAGCGCGCCTGCGCCGACGCCGGGCGCCAAAGTGGAGACCTACAGCGTGACGGTGCACAAGGTGCCGGTGCAGTCGCTGCTGTTTGCGCTGGCGCGCGATGCCGGCATGAATGTCGACATCCACCCCCAGATCGAAGGCACGGTCACGCTTAACGCGCTTAACCAGACCTTGCCGCAATTACTCAACCGCATCGGCAGGCAGGTCGACATGCGCTATGAAATCGACGGCAAGAACCTTTTGGTGTTGCCGGACGCGCCGGTATGGCGCACCTACAAGGTCGATTACGTGAATATGGCGCGCAGTACCAACAGCAGCGTCAATATCGCCACGCAGATTTCCACCGCTGGCGGCGCCAGCAATAACGCCGCCAACCCGGTGCAGGGCGGCGGCAACGGCAACAACAATTCCACCAGCCTGGTGGTCAACCGCTCGGAAAACAACTTCTGGTATAGCCTGGAAAAAAATATCCGCGACCTGCTGCGCGAGACCACGCTCAACGACAAGCTGACCGACCCGCTGGCGCAGCTGAATCAGCAGCTTGCCGGCCTGCAAGCCCAAGGCCAGCCCGGCCAGGGGCAGCCCCAAGGGCAGTTCCAGTCGCCGGCCGCCAGTGCGCCGGTGTCGGGCATGCCGTCGACGCGCTATATGTCGCCCGATCCGGTGGCGGCGCCAGGCCAATATGGCGGCCAGGGCTACCAGGCGCCAGGCCAACCGGCTGGCACCATACAGAACAACAGTGCCACCGACGCCAACGGCATGGCGCTGCCCAAGCTGGCCAACAAGGGCGAATCGTCTTCGGTGGTGGTCAACGTGGAAGGCGGCCTGATCGCCGTGCGCGCCACCGGCCGCCAGCATGAAAAGGTCAAAGAGTTTCTCGACCTGGTGCTGCACAGCGCCAAGCGCCAGGTGCTGATCGAAGCCACCATCCTGGAAGTGCGCCTGAGCGACGAATACCAGCAGGGCATCAACTGGTCGCGCCTGACCGGCAATTTGCGTCTCAACCAGCAGCAGGTCGGCTCACCGGCGCTGCCCAGTGGCGTTACACCCGGCACCACGCCCGGCATTTTCGTGCTCAACTACCTGAAAGACAGTTTTTCCACCACCATCCAGTTGCTTGAATCGTTCGGCAAGGTGAAAGTGCTGTCGAGCCCGAAAATCAGCGTGCTCAACAACCAGACCGCCATGCTCAAAGTGGTCGACAACAACGTGTTCTTTACCATCAAGGTCACGCCGGCCGTGATCAGCTCGACCGGCACCGTCACCACCCCGGCCACCTATGAATCGAAACTGGAAACGGTGCCGGTCGGCTTTGTGATGAGCGTCACGCCACAGATTTCCGACAGCGATGAAGTCACGCTCAATGTGCGCCCGACCATTACCCGCATCGTCGGCTATGTGCAGGACCCCAATCCGGCCCTGGCCACGGCCAATGTGCAAAGCCGGGTGCCGGTGATCCAGGCGCGCGAACTCGAATCGATCATGAAGGTCAGCAGCGGCCAGGTGGCGGTGATGGGCGGGCTGATGCAGGACTCGATCGACAATCTGAAAGACGGCGTGCCGGGACTGTCCAGCCTGCCGGTGGTGGGCAATCTGTTTTCCTACCGTAATGAAACCAGCAGCAAGACCGAACTGGTAATCTTCATGCGCCCGGTGGTGGTCAAGGACGCCAGCATCGAAGGCGATTACCGCGACTACCGCTATCTGCTGCCGGGCCAGAAACCGCTCAACAGCCAGCCATATGCGGAGCCGGTCCCGCAACAGGGAGGCCAGCCATGAGTTTGCTGATGCAGGCGCTCAAGAAAGCCGAGCGTGCCAAACAGGCCAGCTTGCACGAGGACGAGCTGGAAAAGCCGTCCGAGGCGTATGACCAGGTGCTGGAACTGGCGCCGGCCGACACTGTGCTGCCGTCCTCTCGCACGGCAACTGACGCGCCGCCGCAGGCGCTGGCAGGCTTGAGCCTGGAACCACTGAACGGCGCGCCAGCCGCGCCGCCCTACCAGGCGCCGTCAGCTGCTGCGGCGCCCGAAGCGTCGGGCGCCGAGCCGCCGCGCACTGAGACGCCGCGGGCAGAAACGCCACGCACCTCGGCAGCCAGACCGCGCGCGGCCAGCGCCAGCCGCAGCACCACGCCGCCGCGCAGCGCCGTCAGCATCGATCCGGCCACGTTGCGCCTGGCCGTGCTGCTGAGCGTGCTACTACTGGTGGTGGCGGCCATGGGCTATTGGTACTGGCGCGCCACCAGCAGCCCGGGCGCCGGCGCCAGCCTGCCCGGCGTGCCGATGCCGTTGACGGATGCGCCCGGTACTGTGGCCGGCGCCGGACCGCTGGTGATTTTGCCGGCCACCAACGGTCCGGTCCAGCCCGCACAGGAACCGGAAAGCGCCGCGCTGCGCGAAGAAGAAGCGCCGGCCGCCTCGCTGGCGCAGCAGCAGGCAATGATCCAGTCGGCGGTGCAGGCGGCAGTGCAGGCGCAGTTGGCGCAGATGCCGCCGGCCGCGCCGCCGACGCTGGCGCCGGTGATGGCGCCGCCAGCCAGTCATATACAGGTTATGCGCAACGACGCCGCGCTGCAGGTGGCGCCCGGCGTGCAGCAGGGTTATCAGGCGTTGAGCACGGGCCAGCTGGCGCCGGCGCGCCAGCAGTACGAGGCCGTGCTGGCGCAGGATCCGGTCAACCGCGACGCCCTGCTCGGCCTGGCGACGGTGGCGCTGCGCGAGCAGCAAGGCGCGCAGGCGGCCGCCCTGTACGTGCGTCTGCTCGAACTCAATCCCGATGACGGCGTGGCCCTGGCCGGCCTGGTCGGCTTGCGCCAGGGCGACCTGGTGCAAAGCGAAGCGCGCCTGAAAGCCATCCTGGAACGCACGCCCGACAGCGGCCCGGTCTTGTTTGCACTGGGCAATGTGTACGCCAAACAGCGCCGCTGGAGCGAAGCCCAGCAGCAGTTTTTCCGCGCCTACAGCGCCGTGCCGGACAATCCCGACTACGCCTTCAACCTGGCGGTGGGACTGGACCGGCTGAACCAGCCGCGCCTGGCCGCCAGCTATTACCAGCGCGCCTTGAGCCTGGCGCAAGCTGCGCCGGCCGGGTTTGACCGCACTGCCGCCCAGGTCCGGCTGCAGGAGCTGGGCGGCGCCAATACCGGTACCGGCGCAGCCGATATCATCATCACGCGTCAACAATAAGAAAAGAAGCGCATCGATGGCAGAACCAGCCAAACTTCCCCTGGGCAAATTGCTGATCAAGAAAGGCGTGATCAGCGAGGACCAGCTGCGCATCGCGCTGATCGAGCAGAAGCGCAGCAGCGAGCCGCTGGGCAAGTTGCTGATCACGCTGGGCTTTGTGACGGAAGCCACCGTGCGCGAGGCGCTGAGCGAAAACCTGAAGCAGGAAAGCGCCGACCTGACCAGTCTGGTGGTGGACGCCATCGCCTTGAAACTGATTCCCAAGGAGGTGGCCAAGCGCTATCGCGTGTTTCCTATCGTGTATGAGCGCCACAGCGACAATCTGATCCTGGCCATGGCCGACACCAGCAATATCGTCGCGCTCGACCAGATCGCCGCCATGCTGGTCAAGGGCATTACGATTACGCCGCTGCTGGTCAATGAATCCGATATTGCGCGTGCGATCGACCAGTATTACGGTTTCGAGCTGTCGATCGACGGCATTTTGCACGAGATTGAAACGGGCGAAGTCAATTACCAGAGCATGGCTTCACCGTCCGACGAATACAGCCAGCCGATGGTGCGCCTGATCGATGCGCTGCTGGCCGACGCGGTGCAAAACGGCGCCTCGGACATCCATTTCGAGCCGGAGCAGTCGTTCCTGCGCATCCGCTACCGCATCGACGGCATCCTGCGCCAGATCCGCAGCCTGCACAAATCGTACTGGCCGGCCATGGCGGTGCGCCTGAAGGTGATCTCGAACATGAATATCGCCGAGGCGCGCGCGCCGCAGGACGGGCGCATCACGATCCGCTTTTCCGGCCGGCAGATCGACTTTCGCGCTTCGGCCCAGCCCACCACGCATGGCGAGAACTTCGTGTTGCGCGTGCTCGACCGCCAGAAAGGCATCGTGCCGCTGGACGCGCTGGGCCTGGCCGAGACCGAGCTGAACCTGTTGAAACTGATGATCGCGCGCCCCGACGGGGTGATCCTGGTGACCGGGCCGACCGGCAGCGGCAAGACCACCACCCTGTACTCGATCATCAACCATATCAATACCGAAAGCATCAATATCATGACGCTGGAAGACCCGGTCGAGTATCCGATGAACATGATACGCCAGACCTCGGTCAACGAATCGGTCAAGCTCGGCTTTGCCGACGGCATCCGCTCGATGATGCGCCAGGACCCGGATGTGATACTGGTCGGCGAAATCCGCGACCGCGAAACAGCCGAAATGGCCTTTGCCGCCGCCATGACCGGCCATCAGGTCTATTCCACGCTGCATACCAATTCGGCCATCGGTTCGCTCACGCGCCTGCTCGATATCGGCATCCTGCCCGATATTATGGCCGGCAATATCATCGGCATTATCGCCCAGCGCCTGGTGCGCGTGCTGTGTCCGCATTGCAAGGAGACGACGCTGGCCGACGAGGTCGAGCGGCGCCTCTTGGGCCTGGGTGCGGACGATGCGCCAGCTACCGTCTGCCATGCCGTCGGTTGCGAGCGCTGCGCGCATCAGGGCTACAAGGGCCGCCTGGCGATTATGGAACTGCTGAAAATGACGCCCGAACTCGATGAAATGACGGCGCGGCGCGCCACCATGCGCGAACTGAAGAACGCGGCGCGCGCCAGCGGCTTTCATGCGCTGGTCGACGACGGCCTGCGCCGCGTGCGCGAAGGCGTCACCACGCTCGAAGAAGTGGCGCGCGTGGTCGACCTGACGGACAGGTTGGCCTGATGGCGCAATACGTCTACCGCGCCATGGACGCTGCCGGCGCCGTCATTCCGGGCAGCATGGAAGCGGCCAATGTGCCTGACCTGGAAGCGCGGCTGCACCGCATGCAGCTCGACCTGATCGACTGCAAGGTGACCGGCCAACATCTGGTATTGCTGGGCAAGCGCGTGATCCACCGGCGCGACCTGATCAACTTCTGCTTTCACATGGAGCAGCTGACCGGCGCCGGCGTGCCGATCCTGGAAGGGTTGAACGACCTGCGCGACAGCACCGACCATCCGCGCTTGCGCGAAGTGGTGACCGACCTGATCGAAAGTATCGAAGGCGGCCTGCCGCTGTCCGGGGCGCTGGCCTTGCATGGCGATATCTTCGACGCTACTTTTACCAGCCTGATCCTCGCCGGCGAGCAGAGCGGCAAGATTGCCGACGTCTTTAAAAATCTGTCGGAAAGTCTCAAGTGGCAAGATGAACTCGCCTCGCAGACGCGCAAGATCATGATGTACCCGGTAGTGGTGGCACTGGTGGTCGCCGCCGTCACGTTCTTCCTGATGATCTATCTGGTGCCACAACTGACCGCGTTTATCCGCAATATGGGCGGCGAACTGCCGCTGCATACACGCGTGCTGATCGTGGTGTCGAATATCTTTATCGATTACTGGTATCTGCTGCTGGCCCTGCCGCTGGCCGGCTTTGCCGGCGCACGCGCCTGGCTCAAACGCAGCGAGGCGGCGCGCTTTGCGTTTGACGCCATGAAACTGCGGCTGTGGCTGATCGGGCCGGTACTGCATAAAATCATCCTGGCGCGCTTTGCCACCTTTTTTGCGCTGATGTATGCGTCGGGCATTACCATCCTCGAGTGTATCCGCCTGTCCGAAGGCATTGCCGGCAACCACGTGGTGGCGGCCGGCCTGCGCCGCGCCGCGCAGCTGATCGGCGAAGGCCAGGGCGTCACCGCAGCGTTCCAGCAGACCGGCATTTTTCCACCGCTGGTGATCCGCATGCTCAAGGTTGGCGAGGCTACCGGCTCGCTCGATACGGCGCTGCGCAATGTCAGCTATTTCTACAACCGCGAAGTGAAGGAGCTGATAGAAAAAGTGCAGGCCATGATCGAGCCGGCCATGACGGTGATCCTGGGCCTGCTGCTGGGCTGGATCATGTTGTCGGTGCTGGGGCCGATCTACGACACCATCAGCAATATCAAGACGTGAGGCCGCCGTGTTGCGCAAACAACTGCTTTACCTGACCAGCGACGCGCTGTGCGCCTATGACTGGCGCAACGGCGCGCTGGGCCCCGGCCGGCACTTCGAGGCCAGCGCCAAGGGCATCGACGCGTTTGCCGCCTGGCTGGAAGAACCCGGTGCACAGCGCTGCGACACGCCGGTTTATCTGCTGACCGACCTGATCGAGGAAGATTTCCAGCGCCAGCTGCTGCCGCATGTGCGCGGCAAGGCTGGCCGCGCGCTGCTGGCGCGGCGCCAGCAGCAGCTGCACCGCGACACGCCCTATCGCGGCAGCACTATGCTGGGACGCGAAAGCACGGGCCGCCACGATGACCAGGTGCTGTTTTTTGCGCTGACCAACCCTGCCCTGCTGCAGCCGTGGACCGAGGCGATTGAGCATCTGCAGGTGCCGCTGGCCGGCATCTACTCGACCAGCCTGCTCAGCATTGCGCTGGTACAGCGCCTGGCGCTGCCGCATGAACACCTGCTGCTGGTCACGCAGCAGTCGGGCGGCCTGCGGCAAAGCTATTACGACGGCGGCCAGCTGCGCTTTTCACGCCAGACGGCGGCCATTGCACTCGACGGCGTGGCCGTCAATATCGCGCTGGAGACGGAAAAAACGCGCCAGTTCCTGACCAGCACGCGCATGCTCGAACGCGGCGACGTGCTCCATACCGTCATTGTGGCCCCTGGCGAGCAGATCACCAGGCTCGAACTGCTGTGCGACAACGGCGTGGAAGTGGCGTATCACTTTATCGACATGCAGGCGGCCAGCGAACGCGTGGGCCTGCACGCCACGCCGGCGCTGGCCGACCAGCTGCTGCTGACCCTGCTGGGCAGGCAGCCGCCGCCATCCCACTATCCGCCCGGCGCGCTGGCGCGCTATGATCATTTCCGGCGCGCGCGCACGGCGCTGTACGGCGCCAGCGCACTGATCGGCGCCTCGGCGCTGCTGTGGTGCGTCGCCAACCTGCTGGGCGGCTACGACGATGCCGGCGACAGCGCGCGCCTGCAGCAGGAGGCGGCATCCTACCAGCAGCGCTATCGCAACGTCATGGCCGGCCTGCCTCCAGCGCCCGAAAAAACCCGGAACATGAAAGCTGCCGTCATGATGGAACATTTGCTGGCCACCCAGGCGCCCGAGCCGGGCCGGTTGCTGGTCATGCTCAGCAGCGCGCTCGACCAGGCGCCGCAGGTCAGGCTCAGTTCGCTGCACTGGCATGCCGGCGAAGCGCCGCCGCGCAGCGCCGGCATGCAGCAGGCGCCGCCGTCCCAAGCTGCCGGCAGCGCCATCGACAGCGCGCTGGCCGGCATTCCGGCTGCGCCGCCGCAGGCGCTGCGGGTGGAACTCGATGTCGACATGCCACGCAACGACTATCGCAGCGCGCTGTCGGCCGTCACCGCGTTTGCACAGCGACTGGCGCGCCAGCCGCACATGACGGTCGCGATCGAGGAAGCGCCGCTGGACCTGCGCCCCAGCGTTCCCCTGGCCGGCAAGAGCGCGCTGGCGGCAGCCGATACGCCGGCGCGCTTCACCGTGCTGCTGGCGTGGCGGCCATGAGCGCGCCCGGCATGAAAAAGCCGGCGCCGGCCACGCGCGCGCTGCCGCTGTGGCTGGGCGAACTGCATCTGGTGCGGCGCGCACTGCTGTGCTTTGCCGCCACGCTGATCATCAGCCTGGTGCTGCTGGGCGTCACCGGCAGCTATCGCCAGCAGCAGGCCCAGCAACTGGAGCAGGCGCAAAGGTCGCGCACGGCGGCGGCCTCGCTGTTCAACCAGGTGGAAACGGAAAAGCAGGAAATACGCACTTACGGGCCACGCTTTGAAGCGCTGCGCCAGCGCGGCCTGATCGGCGAGGAAAACCGCCTGGCCTGGATCGACGCCATGCAGCGCAGCCAGGCGCGCCGCAAGTTGCTGCCGCTCAGCTATGAAATCAGCGCCCAGCAGACGCTGAAAGTACCGCTGCCTTTGAGCATGGGCCAGTATCAGTTGCGCGCCAGTCAAATGCGGCTGCATATGGACTTGCTGCATGAAGGCGATATGTTGGCTTTCCTGAACGACTTGCGCCGCGCCGGCTATATCGCCGTGCACGATTGCGCGATCCGCCGCAGCAGTGGCGGTGACAGCGGCGGCAGCAGTATTGCCAACGACGCTGCAGCGGCGCCCATGCTGAGCGCCGACTGCAGCCTGCTGTGGCTGACATTGGGCCAGACGCCCGACGCTGCCGGGGTGCAGCCATGAGGCGCGGGCTATGTCTGTTGCTGCTGTCTGTCGCCGCGCTGGCGCAGGCGCAGAACCCGGCGCCGCTGGGCCGGCTGTTTTCCACGCCCGCGCAGCGCGCCGAACTCGACGCCCGGCGCAACGCAGCCGACCAGCCGCAGGCAATGCTGGCCGCGCCCCCTGCCCCGGCTCCGGCACCGGCTGCGCTACCGCCGCCGGTGGAACTGAACGGACTGGTACAGCGCAGCAGCGGGCGCTCGACCGTCTGGCTGAACCAGCAGGCGCAGCAGGAGCCCTATAACCGGCTGGCTCCCGAGCAGGCGCAGCAGGAGCCCTATAACCGGCTGGCTCCCGAGCAGGGCGGCACGCTGACGCTGCAATTGTCGAACGGCCAGAGCGTGCTGCTCAGGCCCGGCCAGCGCTATGATCCGCTGCGCCGGCAGGTAGTCGAAGCAGCGGGAGGCCGGCCTTGATGCGCGCGCGCCAGCAAGGCGCAGCCCTGCTGCTGCTGGTGGCGGTGCTGGGACTGGGTGTGGCATCGCTGCTGATCAACGCCTTTGGCCGCAATACGGCCGAGGCCGTGCGCCAGCAGCGCACGCTGTCGACACTGGCGCAGGCGCGCGAAGCACTGCTCGGTTTTGCCGCCAGCAACGGCCGCCTGCCGCGCCCAGCTGCCTCGGCGCTGGACGGGCGCGAACGCCTTGATGACTGCCTCGACGACGCCCAGTGCAGCGGCTTTGTGCCGTGGGTGGCGCTGGGCGTGGCCGGCAGCGACGGCTGGGGGCGGCTGCTGCGCTACAGCGTGACGCCGGAGATGACACGCGCGCCGATCGTCTCGTTCTCGGCGGTGGCCAACCGCACGGTCAGCACGCGCGGCGCCGATGGGGCGCTGCGGTTCCTGGCCGGCCAGGCGGAATGCGATGTCAGCGTGCAGTGCCTGCCGCTGGTACTGTTTTCGCAAGGCGGCGCCAACTTTGGCACGGCCGCCAGCGGCGTGCGCCAGCCCAATCTGGCGCGCGGCAACCTCGACGAAGCCCACAACGACAGCGCCAGCCGCACCTTTGTCAGCCGCCCCGCCACCGCCAACGATCAGACTGCCGGCGGTGCGTTTGACGATATGCTGGCGTGGATTACCCTGCCGACTTTGTATCAACGCATGCGCGCTGCGCGCACCTTGCCATGACTTATTTATCACGCCGCCAGCGCGGTTTTTCACTAATCGAAATCGCCATCGTGCTGGTGGTGGTGGGCCTCATGATCGGCGGCCTGGTCACGCCGCTGTCGGTGCAACTGGAGCAGCGCAAGGTGGCCGACACGCAAAAAGCGCTCGATGAAGCCAAAGAAGCGCTGACCGGCTTTGCGCTGCGCTACGGCTATCTGCCCTGCCCTGCCATCTCGGCCTTGAACGGCCTGGAAGACCGGCAGGGATCGCGCTGCCGCGGCGAAAAGCGCAGCGGCATCCTGCCGTGGACCACGCTGGGGCTGCGCAAGAGCGACAGCTGGAACAATCTGTTTCGCTACAGCGTCACGCCGGCGTTTGCCGACAGCGAACAGCTGTTTGCCCTCAGCACGCCGCGCGATATCAGCATCGTCACGCGCAACGGCGGCGCGCTGGTACAGGCAACCGGGCTGAACGATATTCCGGCCATGATCATGTCGCACGGCAAGAACGGCTACGGCGCCTTCAGCGAACAGGGCCAGCGCCAGCAAAGTGTGCAGGCCAATAACGTGGACGAGCGCAGCAATGCTGTCAGCGAGACGATCTTTATCAGCCGCCCCGCAAGCGGCCCGGCCCAGCCCGGCGGCCAATTCGATGATATCGTGACCTGGATCGTTCCTGGCATTCTGTTCAACAGGATGGTCGTGGCGCAAAGGCTGCCGCGCTGATGGCCGCGCCGCTGCTGCTGATCGCGCGCTACACCGTCAAGGAGGCGCTGCGCGGCAAGTTTTTATGGCTGTGCCTGCTGGCCGTGTGCACGGCGCTGGGCCTGTCCGCGCTGCTCGGACAACTGGCGCTCACTGAAAGCGCCGCCACCGAAGCGGCGCTGGTCGCCGCCTCGCTGCGCCTGGCCGGCGTGTTTCTGCTGATGGCCTTTGTGGTGACCAGCATGGCGCGCGAGGCGGCCGACAAGGGCCTGGAACTGGTGCTGGCCCTGCCGCTGCCGCGCGCGGCCTATCTGCTAGGCAAGCTGGCCGGCTTTGCCGCCCTGGCAGCACTGCCGGCCATCCTGTTCGGCGCCCTGACGCTGCTGTGGGCGGCACCGCTGCAAAGCCTGTTATGGAGCCTGTCGCTGCTGGCCGAACTGTGGATCGTCGCCACCTTCAGCCTGCTATGCGCTGCCAGCTTGCACAATGCACTGCCGGCGCTGGCCGCCAGCGCCGGCTTTTACCTGCTGGCGCGCGTGATCGACAGCCTGCAACTGCTGGCCCATGGTAGCCACGGTGCGGGCGGCGCTGTGCAACGGGCGCTGGCGGCCGGTATCGATATGCTGGCGCTGCTGCTGCCGCGGCTCGACCTGTTTGCCCGCAGCGACTGGCTGCTGTACGCCAGCGGCAACTGGCCGGCGCTGGCAGCGCTGGCCGCGCAAACGGCGATTTATGTGGCGCTACTGGCGGCGGCCGCACTGTGCGACTTTTACCGCCGGAGTGTGCCGTGAGTGCAGGCCTGCGTCCGCTGGCGGCCGTGCCGCGCCTGCTGTGGCTGGTGCTGGGCCTGTGCCTGCTGTTGCAAGTGCTGTGGCGGCAGGAACAGCGCAGCGCGCCGCCGCAGGCACAGGCGCTGCCGCCAGCGCCCAGCGTGGCTGGCGCGCGCCTGGCCAGCCTGGGTGAACCGCTGGCCATGGCGCGCGGCCTGCTGCTGCACCTGCAGGCGTTCGACGACCAGCCTGGCATCAGCCTGCCATGGCGCGCGCTCGATTACGAACGCCTGGCCGGCTGGCTGGAAACGGCGCAGGCGCTCGATCCGCGCAGCCAGTACGCGCTGGTGGCCGCCGGCAGCGTCTATGCCGGCGTGGCCGATCCGGCGCGTGTGCGGCGCATGCTGCGTTTTGTCGCCGACAGCTTTGCGGCCGATCCGCAACGGCGCTGGCCGGCCATGGCGCAAGCGACGCTGACTGCCCGCCACCAGCTGCATGACCTGGCGCTGGCACGCCGCTATGCGCGCGAATTGCGCCTGCATGCAAGCGGCCCGGGCGTGCCGGCCTGGGTGCGGCAGATGGATGCGTTTATCCTGGAAGACATGGACCAGCTCGATAGCGCCCGGCTGGTGCTGGGCGGCCTGATCGACAGCGGCCAGATTACCGATCCGAACGAACTGGCGTTTATGGCGCGCCGGCTCGACGCGCTGGCAGCCAAAAAGACACAGGCAGCCAGGCCGGCGCCCTGAGGCGCCGGCAATTACAGTAAACTATCACCACCGCAACTCAAGGAATATCTTATGCCGCCTCGCCCGCAACACGGTTTTACGCTGGTTGAAATTGCCATCGTGCTGGTCATTATCGGCCTGCTGCTGGGTGGCGTGCTCAAGGGCCAGGGCCTGATCGACAGCGCCAAGGTCAAGAACATTATCCAGCAAAGCAATTCGCTGACCGCTGCCGTCAACGCCTACCAGGACAAATTTCGCGCCCTGCCCGGCGACGATCTGCAGGGCACGCTGCATGTGCCCAATTCGGCCGGCAACGGCAATGGCGACGGCCAGATCGGCGACGGCCAGCCGCGCGAATTCACGCTGGCGCCGCAGCATCTGGCGCTGGGCGGCTTTATTACCGGCTCCTACAACGGCACCAGCCAGTTCATGACCAGCGCCCAGGGCGGCGCCGTGTATCTGTACAACGATGAAGTGGCGGGACGCGCCGGCAACGGCATCCGCTTCGACAACCTGCCCGAAAGCTATGCCGAGCAACTCGACAGCAAGCTCGATGACGGCGTGGCCACCACCGGCTCGATCCGTGCGACCCAGCCCTATGGCAACACCGGTTCGATTATTGCGCGCACGGCCGTGTTCTTCTGATGTCGATGATAGCTTAGGCAAAATCCTACAAAGTACTGCGCGTACTTCTGATGCCATTGCTTTACTGTGGAGCTATGATGATTTTCACCTAATCATTGTTTACAGGAGCACATCATGCCAGCCAATACTCAAGCAGCCAGCACAGCAGCCAAGCGCAAGCGCACCGAGACCGCCAATGATGCGGTCGCCCTGCTAAAAGCCGACCACGCCGAAGTCAAAGCCATGTTCGAGCAGTACGAAGGCCTGGGCAAGCGCGCCCTGAAAGCGAAAAAAACCCTGGCCACCAAAATCTGCCATGAGCTGATCAAGCACACCACGGCCGAAGAAGAAATCTTCTACCCTGCCGTGCGCGCCGACGCCGAGGACAGCGAAGACCTGGTCGATGAAGCCACGGTGGAACATGCGTCGGCCAAGGACCTGATCGCGCAAATCCTGTCCATGGAGCCGGGCGACGACCTGTACGACGCCAAAGTGACCGTGTTGTCGGAACAGATCGAGCACCACGTCAAGGAAGAAGAACAGGAAATGTTCCCGAAAGCGCGCGCCAGCGATCTGGACCTGGTGGCCATGGCAGTAGCCATTGCCGAGCGCAAGAAGCAGGTTGTGCTGCCCGGTTGAATGCGTGGACGGTGGGTCGGATTACGGCCCCTTTGGGGCCGTAATCCGACCCACGCATCAATCAAATCCGGTCCAGCACATCGAGCAAGGCGGCAAAGTCAACCGGCTTGACCAGATAGCTGTCAAATGGTGCTGCCCCGGCCTCATCACCCTGACTGGCGTAGCCGGTCACTGCCACCAGCCGTGCGCCGGCCATATGCGGCTGGTGGCGCAGCTGGCGCGCCAGTTCGCGCCCGTCCATTTTCGGCATGCCGATATCGAGCAGAAACACGTCCGGCGCGTCCGGCAAGGCCAGCGCCGCCAGCGGATCGTGCAGTTCGCGCACCTCGTGTCCCATCGAGCGGAGACAGCTGGCCAGCGTCCAGGCTGCATCGACATTATCGTCGACCACCACGATGCGCAAGGCGCGCTTGCTGCGCAGAACGCGCTGCTGCCCCGGTATGGCATGTATTTCCTCGCCGGCATGGCGCGGCAGCCAGACGGTAAACGTGGCACCTTCGTGCTCGCCCGGGCTGTCGGCGGCAACGCGTCCCCCATGCAGTTCGACCAGGCTGCGCACCAGCGCCAGCCCCAGTCCCAGGCCGCCCTGGGCGCGATCGGGCGTGCGCTCCGCCTGCACGAACAGGTCGAATATGCGCGGTAGCAGCCGCGCCGCGATGCCCACGCCGTTGTCGGCTACCGACAGCGCCAGCATGTCCCTGTCGACCGACAGCGAAATGGTGATCCGGCCGTTGGGTGGCGTATATTTGGCGGCATTGTTGAGCAGGTTGACCAGCACCTGCACCAGCCGCTTTTCATCGCCCAGCATCAGCGTGCTGTCCTGCGTCACCACGCGCTGCACCTGGTGGCCGCGCTGCGCGATCAGGGGACCGGCCTGCTCGAGCGCGGACGCCAGCACCAGCTTGAAATCGAGCGCATCTCTTTTCAGCGCCACGATGCCGCGCGTCACGCGCGAGACATCGAGCAGGTCGTCCAGCATGGCCGTCATATGACGCGCCTGGCGGCCCAGCACCTCGCTCATGCGCTTGACCCGCACCGTATCATGGCTGGCCAGGTTCAGCAGATCGGCCGCCGCGCTGATCGGCGCCAGCGGATTGCGCAGCTCGTGCGCCAGCATGGCCAGGAAATCGTCTTTCTGCTGGTTGCTCTGCGCCAGCTCGGCCTCGACCTGTTTCTGCGCACTGATATCGATGGTGATGCCGTCAAAACGGGTCGGCTGGCCGGCACGGTCGAAATAGGTGCGGCCCTTGGCACGCAGCCAGCGCTGTCGTCCGTCCGGCGCCAGCACGCGGTATTCCACATCGTAGGTTTGCCGATTATGCACGCTGGCCTCGACGGCCAGGCGCGTATGCTCACGGTCGTCAGGATGAATGTATTGGTAGAACAGCTCGCTATCGATCTCGGCGTCTTCGGCCACGAAAAAATGCTCCTTGCATTTGTCGTTCCAGTAGATTTTGTCGAGTGGCAGTGGACAATAAAATGTACCGAGTTCGCCGGCCTGCGCCGCCAGTTCCAGCCGTTCGCCGGCCTCGGCGGCGCGCGCCTCGGCAGCGCTGCGCCGCCGCTCGCCTTCCTTGACCACTTCAATCACCTGGCGCAAGTCCTCGAACGAGCGCTTGACATGGGCCGAGATATCACCGGCAGGCAAGGCCGTTTCATCCACCAGCGCCGTCATGTCATAGGCGCGGTGCACGATGGCGCGTACCTGGCCATCGCCATCGAGTACCGGCAGATTGGTCGGCAGCCAGTATTTGACGATAAAGCCGCCGTGCTGACGGTCCGGCACATCGTAGCGCTGCAGATCCATGGTGTGCATTCGCCGCGTGCGCACCACCTCTTCAAGCGATGCACGCAGACGCGCCGGGCCATCGGCAAGCTCCGACTCGGCCGGAAAAATCTCGAACATGGGCCGGCCGATAATTTCGCTGCGCGTGGTGCAGGTGGCAGCCATATACTCATCCGAGCCGTGCAGGATCACGAAGTCGGGCGAGGTGTCGAGAATGAGCAGCGCGAACGGCAGCGCCTGTACGACCAGGGCGGTATCAACAGTCATCAAAGGGGCAGCAAGAGGTGGCATGGGCAACGCTGCCATTCTAGCATCGCCCACCAACTGCCAGCGCTACGGATAACAGCGCATCAGAAACTCGGCCACGCACACCGGTTTGCTGTCGCCTTCGCGCTCGACGGTCACGGCCCAGGTCACCTGCGCACCTGCCGGCGCATCATCGACCGCCACGATATCGAGCCGCGCACGCAGCCGGCTGCCGACCGGCACCGGGGCCGGAAAACGCACCTTGTTCAGGCCATAATTGACGGCCATGCGGATACCGGCCAGGTGCAGCGCACTGCCCAACATGGCCGGCAGCAGCGACAGCGTCAGAAAGCCATGCGCTACCGTGGCGCCGAACGGCGACTCGCGTTCGCTGCGTTCGGCGTCGACATGGATCCATTGATGGTCTTCGGTGGCATCGGCAAAGGTATCGACGCGCTGCTGGGTGATATCGAACCAGCGCGACAGCGCCACATGCTGACCAGTCAGCTGCCGCAAGCCGGCCACGCCGGCGATCTCGCGCACGGCGAGCACGATGGCATCGTCGCTCATGCGCCCTCCGCCGGCAGAAAGCCTGGCTGGGCGACAAAGCGCTCCAGATGGTGCTGCGCGTCGCCCAGGGTCAGCGCAATCATTGACAGGCGCTTGAAATGGTGAGACGCGGGCAGTTCATCGGTCACGCCCATGCCGCCGTGCAGCTGCACCGCCTGCTGGCCGACAAAAGTGGCGGCCTGGCTGACGCGCGCCTTGGCGGCCGAAACGGCGCGCCGCCGCTCCTGCGCCTCTGCGCTGTCGGCCTGTGCGACAGCGAGCATCGCCATCGAACGCGCCTGCTCCAGGTGGATAAACACGTCGGCCATGCGGTGCTGCAGCGCCTGGAACTGGCCGATCGGTGCGCCGAACTGCTGGCGCGTTTTCAGATAATCGAGCGTGGCTTCGAACAGCGCCTCCATGGCGCCCACCGCTTCGGCGCACAACAAGGCAGTGGCGTAATCGGCGGCGGCGTCGAGCAGCGGCCAGCCCTGCCCCGCCTGCCCGATCAGCGCCTCGCCGCCCAGCACCACCTGCACCAGCGTGACAGTGGCGGCGCGCTGGCCGTCGATGGTGCGATAGTCGCGCAGCGTGACGCCCGGCGCGTCGGTCGGCACCAGGAACAGCGAAATGCCATCCTGGTCATACTGGCCGCCGCCGCTGCGCGCCGAGACGATCAAGGCACCGGCCTGGGCGCCATGCAGCACCACGGTTTTTTCGCCGTCGAGCACGAAGCCTTCGCCATTGGCAACAGCGGTGGTCACGATATCGTGCAAGTCGTGGCGCGCCTGGCGTTCGCCCAGTGCGCAGGCCAGGCGCAGGCTGCCCTGCGCCACCTGTTCGAGCTGCGACAAGTGACGCCCGCCCAGCGCCAGGAAACGCGCGCCCCAGATGGTGGCGAAATACGGCTCGACCAGCAGCGCGCGGCCCAGCGCCTGCATCACCGGCAGCAGGTCGGCCGCCGTACCATCGAAGCCGCCCGCCTCGCCCGGCAGCGGCAAGGCGGTCAGGCCCAGTTCGACCAGGCCGTCCCAGGCCTCGTGCGACACGCCGCTATCGGAATGCACGATGGCGCGGCGGCGCTCGAATGCATACTCCTTGTCGAGCCAGCGCCGCAGCGCGTCGGCCAGTTGCTGCTGGTCCTGATTGAGGGTGAAGTCCATGCTGTATCTCCTTACAGGCCCAGGATCATCTGCGTGATGATGTTTTTCTGGATTTCGTTCGAGCCGCCATAGATCGAGGTCTTGCGGTAATTGAAGTAATACGCGGCCAGCGGTGCGGCGAGGTCGTCGCCTGCAGCAGCGTACTGCGCATCGCCGTCGAGATAGGCGGGATCGAATGGCAAGGCCTGCGGGCCGATGGCTTCGACCATCAGTTCGGTCAACTGCTGCTGGATTTCCGAGCCGCGCACCTTGAGCATCGACGCCTGCGGCCCCGGTCCCTTGTTCTCCTCGCTGACCACGCGCAACACCGTCATTTCCAGCGCCATCAGTTCAATTTCCACGCCCGCCACTTTTGCCGCAAAGGCCGGATCGCGCAGCAGCGGCTGGCCGCGTTTTTGCTGCTGCATGGTCAGTTGCTTGAGGAACGCCAGTTCGCGCTTCGAGCGGCCCACGGCGGCAATGCCGGTGCGCTCGTGGCCCAGCAGGTATTTGGCGTAAGTCCAGCCGCGGTTTTCCTGGCCCACCAGGTTGGCCACCGGCACGCGCACATTGTCAAAGAAGACTTCATTGACCTCGTGGTCTTCGTCAAGCATGATAATCGGGCGCACCGTGACGCCGGGTGTTTTCATATCGATCAGCAGAAAGCTGATGCCTTGCTGCTTGCGCACGCTGCTGTCGGTGCGCACGAGGCAGAAGATCATGTCGGCATGCTGGGCCAGCGTGGTCCAGGTCTTCTGGCCGTTGACGATGTAATGATCGCCGTCGCGCACTGCGGTGGTTTTCAACGAGGCCAGATCGGAGCCGGCGCCCGGCTCGGAATAACCCTGGCACCACCAGTCGTCGCAATTGAGAATGCGCGGCAGATAATGGGCTTTTTGCTGCTCGCTGCCGAAGGCCATGATGACGGGCGCCACCATATTGACGCCGAACGGCAGGATCGGCGGCGTGGCGGCGCGCGCGCATTCGTCTTCCCAGATATGGCGCTGCACCGCGCTCCAGCCGGTGCCGCCGAACTCCACCGGCCAGCCCGGTGCGGCCCATCCTTGTGCGGCAACGATCTTGTGCCAGCGTACATAATCTTCGCGCGCCAGGCGCAGGTGCAGGCGCACCTTGCGCTGCAGTTCGGGCGGCAGATGGGTGTCGAGAAAAGCGCGCACGGTGTCGCGAAACACGTTTTCCTCTGCGCTGTAATGCAGGTTCATGGTCTGGTCTCCTGTTCTTGTGACGCCGCACTACCGCGCGCAGAAGGCTCAAGCGCACAAAAATAGCACGACCGTTCACGATGATTGTACTGCAGAAGTCAGCCATCCCGATTGCCTGCGCCACAAAAGACTCGCCAGGCCTGGTGTACATGCCTGGCACACAAGCTCAGGCGAGAACCGCTTCAATGCCTTTTTTCTCGACCAACTGCAGCAGCTTTGCCGCAGCGCCGCTCGGACGCTTCTCGGCAGCTGGGGACTCCCACTTCTGCACTGTAGACACGCTCACATTGAGCATGGACGCAAACACCTGCTGGCTCATTCTCGCGACCTCTGTGCGTATGGCCACCACGCGCTGGGGCGAATACTCGGGCGGCGCCTCGCACAGCATATTCATGCGCGCCATATCGATCTTCGACACCAGGCCATAGGCGCTCAGATCAGCTGCCGTTTCCAGCAACTCTTGCAGCACGCGGCTATCGGCCGTAGTTTTGTTGCTCATGGCAATCTCCACAAATTTCCGTTAATAGTCCATCCATCTTCATGGCATCAAGCTTTGCAGCTGTTGCCCCCTGCAATGCCTTGCCCACCAGTTTGGCCGCCTCTTCTTCCTTGGAAGAAAAATCCTTTCCCGGATCACTCTTTTCCCGCCCTGCAAGAAAAAAAATTGCCGAGGCATGCTGTTTCGCCACCAGCGAGCGGGCCGAGCCGCTTTTCCCTTGCCCCGGCAAGGCGATGCGTTTCTTGCAAACACCCTGACCCAGATCGGCCTCGAATTCGCCCCGCTCAATCTCGCTTGCCGCCTTGCAAAGCAATTCGTCGTTCAGCACCTTCCTGGCCCAGCGTGCAAACGTTTTTGTTTTGAATACTCTTTTCTGATTCATTGTTTGCCTCAAAAATCATAGCACAAGGTGCGATAGTTTGCACTGTAAATACACATGCAAATGCGTGGCGCATGCCTGATTGTGCCAAGGGGTTCCATAGAGCACAGGGAAGTAAATCAATATTTCGCCAGAGGCAGGCTGGCCATGAAAAGCGCTACGGACAAATCGAGCGCAAAAAAAAGCCCGCTGTGGGAGCGGGCTGAATCTAATTCCTGTGAGGAAGTAGAGGAGACGAATCAATTATGGCGCATTGCAGCAAAGCTTGCCAATTGCATGTTGTGATGAGAGAAATAGCCTGTGGCTATATCTTGTCATATTGCTGTCATCTGCTTACTTGATGCTGCGCGCAGCGTCTTCGATCAACTTGGCCACGACGTCAGGATGCGACACCATTACCACGTGTGAAGCGCCCTTCACGACCACGATATCTTTGGCCTTGGCACGCTTGGCCATGAAATCCTGCACTGCCGGCGGAATATTCTTGTCGGCCGCGCCATACACAAACCACGATGGAATGGTTTTCCAGGCCGGCGCCGTCGACGCTTCGTTCAGGGCCGCATCGGTAATCGGACGCTGGCCGACGGCCATCAGGCGGGCCTTGTCGGCTGGCACGTCAGCGGCAAACTGATCGTGGAACTTGGCCTGCTCGATATACAAGTCATTGCTGCCATTGCCCAGCGGTACAGGCTTGGACAGCGCCGCACCCAGCGTACCGCCAGGAAACTTGCCCGACAGGCCGGCAGCAGTCTCGCCCGCTTCCGGCGCAAACGCCGCCACATAGACCAGGCCCTTGACGTTGCCGGCGCCTTCGGCAGCCTCACTGATGACCGAACCGCCATAAGAATGGCCCACCAGGATCACCGAACCGGACACACTCTTGACCACGCTGGCCACCGAGGCGGCATCGCTTTTCACGCTGCGCAGGTGGTTGGCCGCGCCGATCACGGTGTAGCCGGCCTTTTCAAGACGGGCGCTGACGCCATCCCAGCTCGACGAATCGGCAAACGCACCATGCACCAGGATAATGGTCGGCTTGGCAGGGGCCGCTGCCGCCTGGCTGACTGGTACCACGCCGGCAAACAGGCTGCCAATCAGGGCGGCGATGCGAAATGGATTGTTCAGTACGTTCATGATGATCCTTGGCTAAGATGTGGGAAGAACCTGTTTTGCAGGCATACAACCATCTTAGTGGGGCGCACGGTACTGCGCGCCCATCATGCGGCATGGCAATATCCTGATCAAAAGACAAGGACGCCATTTCAACAAGCAAAAAAAAGCCCGCTAAGTTAGCGGGCTGAATCTATTTCCTGTGAGGAAGTAGAGGAGACAGAAGCATCATGCCGCATCGCAACACATAAAACCACTTTATATTGATGATATAGGTCATGCGTGAGCGTGATAATGGTGGCAATGCATGATGCCACACAGCATTATTTTATGGCAGGCGCAGGGTCCTTCAGCATGGCCTTGATGCCGCGCAGCGCCTGGCGCACCCTCGCCTCGTTCTCGATCAGTGCAAAACGCACATATTCATCGCCATATTCGCCAAAGCCGATACCGGGCGACACGCTGACACGCGCTTTTTCCAGCAGCAACTTGGCAAACTCCAGCGAACCGAGGTGGCGATAGGCTTCGGGGATATGCGCCCAGATATACATCGAGGCCTTTGGCTTTTCCACCATCCAGCCCGCTTCGTGCAAGCCTTTGACCAGCACGTCGCGGCGTTTCTGGTACTGCGCGCAAATTTCCGTTACGCAGCTCTGGTCGCCTTCCAGCGCGGCAATCGCCGCTACCTGCACCGGCGTAAAGCTGCCGTAGTCGTGATAGCTTTTGATGCGCGCCAGCGCCGCCACCAGTTCGGCGTTGCCGACCATAAAGCCGATGCGCCAGCCGGCCATGTTGTAGCTTTTCGACATGGTAAAGAACTCGACGGCGACATCGCGCGCGCCCGGCACCTGCATGATCGATGGCGCCTTCCAGCCGTCAAAGGTAATGTCGGCGTAAGCCAGGTCATGCACCACCAGGATATTGTGCTGTTTGGCCAGCGCCACCACGCGCTCGAAAAACTCCAGTTCCACGCATTGCGCGGTCGGGTTGGACGGAAAGCCCAGCACCATCATCTTGGGCTTGGGATAGCTTTCACGGATGGCCCGCTCGATCTCGGCAAAAAAGTCCACGCCAGGGCCCATGCGCACCGAACGGATATCGGCGCCGGCAATCACCGCACCCCAGATATGGATCGGATAGCTGGGGTTGGGCACCAGTACCGTGTCGCCACGGTCGAGCGTGGCCAGCATCAGGTGGGCCAGTCCCTCTTTCGAGCCGATGGTGACGATCGCTTCGCTGTCGGGATCGATCTCGACCTCGTAGCGCGCCTTGTACCAGTGCGCAATTGCGCGGCGCAGGCGGGGTATGCCCTTGGAGGCCGAATAGCCGTGCGTATCGGGCCGCTTGACGGTATCGATCAGCTTGTCGACGATATGGGATGGCGTCGCGCCATCGGGGTTGCCCATCGACATGTCGATAATATCTTCGCCACGGCGGCGCGCCGCCATTTTCAGCTCGGCAGTGATATTGAACACATAAGGGGGAAGGCGATTGATGCGCGAAAAGCTGCGCGGAGCTTGGGTTTCGGTCATGATCAGTCTTTACGTAAGCGCCCGGATCCGTCCGAGCGACGTTGGCGCAATGGGTGCACCTGCAACCATACTAACCCGGCCATCGTGGCGCTAGCAAGGGTGCTGCGCTACAATGGCCGCCGGCCAAGGTGAGCACGTTGGCTGGCACACCGGCCGGGCGGCGCGCGTGCGCTACGCTCTCGCCGCCCTGCCCTTTACAAGGAATACCAAGCATGGCATTAGAGAACGACCAGAGCGTAGAAGAACGCACGCTCGGACGCACAGAACTGGAAGCGCTGCTGGCACAGGCAGTCAATCGCTTTATCGGCTGCAGCTTTGACGGCGCCGACCTGTCGCGCCTGGATTTGCAAAACTGCACCTTCGAGCGCTGCACCTTCCACGACGCCAATCTGTTCGGCAGCCAACTGGCGCGAAGCAGCTGGCGCCGCTGCCGCGCTGGCAGTGCCGAGTTTGAATCGGTGGACGCGGTCGACGCCCGCTTTGACGGCTGCGACCTCAACAACACCACCTGGCGCCGCGCGCGCCTGGCCTCAAGCAGCTTTCGCGGCTGCAAGCTGACCGGCGCTTCGTTCGAGGAAGTGGCGCATCTGGGCATCAGCTTTGAAGACAGCCTGCTGGTGGGCGCCGACCTGCGCGGCTTCTCGTTTCGCAAGGCCGTGCTCAAAGAACTTGATTTCTCCGACGCCTACCTGGCCGGCTGCGACTTTCGCGAAGCCGTATTCGAAGGCGGCAGCCTGCGCAACGCCACCTTGAAACTGGCCAAATTCCAGGACGCCGACCTGCGCGGCACCGATATCGACGGCGTCAAGCTGGGCGAGGCGGCACTATTCAAGGGCGCCGTGATCACCCACGCCCAGGCCGCCATGCTGGTGCGCCAGCTGGGACTGGTGGTGGCCTGACCGCCAGCCGCTCCGCTATTGCGACAGGCAAAAAAAAGCCCGCTATAGCAGCGGGCTGAATCTAATTCCGGTGAGGAGTTAGAGGAGACAGGTGTAATCATGCTGCATCGCGCCATATAAAACCACTTTATATTCATGATGGTTGAAATTCACAGTGGTGATAATGACGCGATATGGCTGTCAGGCGGTACGGCCCGTTGCGCCAGGACGCAACTCGCCAAGCCAGTACAGCAGGGCCAGGCCAGGGAACGCCATGCCGGTCAGCAGGGCGGCATGCCAGCCGTAGCTTGCATACACCCAGGCGCCGACGGCTGAGCCGACGGCACCGCCGGCAAAGAACAGCGCGAAATACAGGCCGTTCAGGCGGCCACGCACTTCAGGCGCCAGGCTGAAGATGGCGCGCTGGCCCAGTACCAGGTTGGCGGCCACGCCCATGTCGAGCACGATGGAAGCGGCCACCAGCAGGCCCAGCGCCAGGGCATGCGACTGCGGCGCAAACATCGGCAGCGCAAAAGCCACCGCGCCCAGCACCAGTGCCGCAGCCGTGGCCGGCAAGGTATGGCCGCTGTCGGCCAGATGGCCTGCAATCGGCGAGGCCACGGCACCAGCCATGCCGACCAGCGCAAAGATGGCGATGCCGGTTTGCGACAGACCGAACTCAGGGCTGGCCAGCACCAGCGGCGTGACGGTCCAGAACAGGCTGAAGGCGCCGAACAGGCCGGCATGGTAGGCGGCGCGGCGGCGCAGCACCGGGGTACCGGTCAGCAGATGCCAGAGCGAAGCCATCAGTTTCGGATAGGTCATGCTCGACACCGGCTGGCGTACCGGCAGCGCACGGCGCAGCACCAGCGCCAGCGCAATCATCAGCACGGCAGCGCCGCCAAACACCACATGCCAGCTGGCATGGGCAGCAATCAGCGAGGCGGCCGGACGGGCCAGCATAATGCCCAGCAACAAGCCGCTGACCACCTTGCCCACCGCCCTGCCGCGCGTGGCTTCCTTGGACAGGTGCGCAGCAAACGGCACGATCACCTGCGCCGCCACCGAACCCAGGCCGATGGCCAGCGCAGCGGCCAGGAACACGATGGCGCCGGTACTGAGCGCAGCCACCAGCAGGGCCACGGCGGTCACCAGCAGGCCGGTGATGATCAGGCGGCGATTTTCCAGCAGATCGGCCAGCGGCACCACGAACAGCAGGCCCAGCGTGTAGCCGATCTGGGTCAGCGTCACGATCAGGCCGGCCGCCTTGGCCGACAGGCCGGTGGCGGCGCTGATCGGGCCGACCAGCGTCTGCGCATAATACAGATTGGCAACAATCAGGCCGCAGGCAATGGCCAGCAGCAGCACCATGCCGGACGAAATATCGGACTGCGCATCCGCTCCGGCAGCGGTGCTGCGGGTGTGTGAAGAGGCCTTGTTCATTTTATTTCCTCGTTGAAAAAGTAGATAAGCCATTGTAGGCATAGTCAACGATTAAATCATTACGCGACCAGTCGGCTATACTTTTCACTTTATATGAACAATCCCAGGGAGTTGCCATGGACAAGATCAAGGCCATGCAGACGTTCGTGCGCATTGTCGAAGCCAACAGCTTTTCCAAGGCCGCCGAAACGCTGGGCCTGCCGCGTGCGGCGCTGACGGCGACGCTGCAAAAACTGGAAGCCTACCTGGGAGCCCAGCTGCTGCAGCGCACCACGCGCCGCCTGTCGCTGACGCCCGATGGCGCCGACTATTTCCGCGATTGCATCGCCATTCTGGGTGCGGTGGAGGCATCGGAGCTGGCCTTTATCGGCCCGGAGGCCAACAAGCCGCGCGGCCTGCTGCGCATCAACCTGCCCGGCACGGTCGGGCGCCAACTGGTGCTGCCGCATATCGGTCAGTTTCATGCGCAGTATCCGGACGTACAGTTGCACGTCGGCCTGACCGACAGCCTGGTCGACCTGACCGGGGAAGGCATCGACTGCGCGCTGCGGGTGGGCGAGTTGCAAGATTCAGCCATGATCGGCAAGCGCATCGGCAGCATGCGTTTCGTCACCTGCGCCGCACCGGCCTATCTGGCCCGGCGCGGCACGCCGCACACGATCGCCGACCTGGCTATGCACAGCGGCATCATGCATTTCTCGGGCCGCAGCGGACGCGCATTCGACTGGGATTTCCTGCACGAAGGCCAGGTATTGCGGGTACAGATGAAGGGGCCGCTGGCGGTCAGCGATGCCGACGCCAACGTCACCTGCGCGCTGCAGGGGCTGGGACTGGCGCAGGCCGCGCTGTACCAGGTGCGCGAGCACCTGGACAGCGGCGCGCTGGTGGCGGTGCTGGCCGATTATCCGCCCACGCCGATGGCCATGTCGCTGCTGACACCGCAAGGACGGCTGGCCGTACCCAAGGTGCGCGCCTTTGCCAATTGGCTAACCGAACTGCTGGCGCAAAACCCCGATGTGCAATTGCCCGGCTAAAAAAAAAGCCCGCTACAGGAGCGGGCTGAATCTATTTTCTTGGAGGAGAATAGAGGAGACAGATCAATTATGCTGCATTGCGCAATCGGCTGCCAATTGTTTGTGGCAATAACAGAAATGCGGCTGGCGCATAATGGTGGAATGACCAATAGCGTCAAATTCGCACCTGTGGCGTAGGTCGGATTAGGCCGCAGGCCGTAATCCGACACTCTAGTCAGGAGCCAACAATGTTGTCGGATTACGGCCCGAAGGGCCTAATCCGACCTACTTGGTCGCCGCCACCGGTGTTGCCTTGGTATCGGCGCCATACGGCAGCACCTTCGCTGCCAGGCGCGTATCACCCTTAATCAGCGTAACTTCATCGGCCAGGATGCGCGCCGTTTCGTTGAGCAGCACATCCTTGGCGCTCTTGGCGGCCGTTTCCGCGTCCAGTTCCGCGCTCAGAGCGCGCTCGTCGCCCTGCAGGCCATCGTCGGTGCGCAGCGCGCCCTTGACGGCGGCGATCTGCTTGGCCGTTTTGCTGGCGGCCTTGGCGCCTTTCAATACATCTTTCGGATCAGGAATCACCACCAGATCGTCGGACGGATTGGAAATTTGCGCGATCAACCGTTTTTCACGTGCCTTGGCGCGCGCTTCCTGGGCGTCACGCTCCTTGCGGCGCACGGTTTCGTTGAGCGACAGCATATTGTCCTTGCGCTGCTTGACCACCAGCGCAATATCGTCCTGCAGATACTGGAAGTCCTTGTCCTTGGCCACCCGCGCTTCATGTTTCTTGTCGAGCAGCGGCACGATTTCCTTCAAGTCGCCAGTGGCAACGAATGGCGCCGGCTTGATCTGCACCCACGGCAATGCGTTGTCGTAGCTGGATTCACCGAAGTTTTCCGTATCCGCCATGCTCGGCAGCTTGATGTCGGGCGTCACGCCGCGCAGCTGGGTGGTGCCGCCGTTGATGCGGAAGAACTGCGCAATCGTCATCTTCAGTTCGCCCAGGCGCGCCTTGTCGCTGCCGCCGAAGCGGTCCAGGTTGAGCAGCGTTTGCACGGTGCCCTTGCCGAAACTGCCCTCGCCAATCACCAGGCCCCGACCGTAGTCCTGGATGGCGGCGGCAAAAATCTCCGACGCCGAAGCCGAACCACGGTTGATCAGCACGCCCATCGGGCCATCCCAGGCCAGGCCGGCGTTGGTGTCGCTTTCGATATCGACCTTGCCTTCGGCATTGCGCTGCATCACCACCGGGCCCTTGTCGATAAACAGGCCGGTCAGCTCGACCGCCTCGGTCAGCGAACCGCCGCCGTTATTGCGCAGGTCGATCAGCACATTGTCGACCTTCTCTTTTTTCAGCTCGGTCAGCAGGCGGGTCACGTCGCGCGTGGCGCTCTTGAAGTCCTTGTCGCCACGGCGGCGCGCCTCGAAGTCCTGGTAGAAGGTCGGCAGCGAAATGACGCCGATGCGGCGCTTCACGCCGTTGTCGCGCACTTCGATAATCGATTTCTTGGCAGCCTGCTCTTCCATGCTGATTTTCTTGCGCACCAGCGAGACCACCGTATGCTTGGCGTCCGGACCGGCGTCGGCCGGCAGGATATCGAGGCGCACGGTCGAATCCTTGGCGCCGCGGATCAGCTGCACCACGTCGTCGATGCGCATGCCCAGCACTTCGGTAATCGGGCCGCTGTCGCCCTGCCCCACGCCGACGATACGGTCGCCCACCTTGACCTTGCCTGACAAACCGGCCGGGCTGCCCGGCACCACTTCGCGCACCACCGTGTATTCGTCGCGCGTCTGCAGCACCGCACCGATGCCTTCCAACGACAGGCGCATGGCGATATCGAAGTTTTCCGACGCGCGCGGGCCCAGGTAATTGGTATGCGGCTCGATCGACATGGCGTAGGCGTTCATGAAGATCTGGAACACGTCTTCATTGTTGAGCTTGCGCGAGCGCGTGGTGTAGCTTTCATAGCGCTTGTCGAGCGTCTCGCGGATGCCCTTGTCGTCCTTGCCGGCCAGTTTCAGGCGCAGCCAGTCGTTCTTGACGCGCTTGCGCCACAGATCGCGCACTTCGTCTTCGTTCTTCGGCCAGGCGGCTTTTTCACGGTCGATCTGGTAGCTCTCGTCGGACGAGAAATCGAATTTGGTTTTCAGCAGTTCGCGCGCATAGGCCATGCGCTCGTCGAAACGCTGCTGGTACAGGTTATAGATGGCGAACGGCGCCGTCAGGTCTTCATTGTTGATGGCGTCGTCAAGCTTGGTGCGCAGCGGCGCAAAGCGGTCGATATCGGCCTGCACGAAAAACAGCTTTTCACCGTCGAGCGACTTGAAATAGCGGTCAAAAATCTTCTCCGACATGGCGTCGTCCAGTGGAGTCGCCTTGTAGTGATAGCGCGACAGCACGCGCGAAGCCCACAGCGCAGCCTGGGTCTGCTGGGCCAGCGGCTTCATCGGCGGCGTAGGCGCGGCGCTCTTGTCGGCCTGGGCCGCGCCAACTTGCGCGCTCAGCGCCATGACCAGTGTGGCCAAAATCATTTGCTTCTTCATCGGCTTCTCCGAAAATTGTTTATACAGTTGCAGGCGGCGCAAATGCTATGGCGCCAGCCATGACTACAGTGAGATGGCGACTGGTCTGAAGTTATTCTACAGGATACACAGCGCAGGATACACAGCATGGGTCTCTGATGGAAATGGAGTTTCTCCCCAGAAGCTTAAGCGCTTGTTAAAGCGGCGCGCATATTCATTACAAACTGAAACAATCACCATGCACAGTCCCATGTCATAAGACAACTACGTATAAACCGAAGTAAAGCATACAAAAAATATAAAAAAGCCGTGGCAAGCCAGATAATATTTATCACAAGTTATTGAATTTATTGACCTTTATCATTGCAAAAAGAAATAATTTGTGGGTTACATGATATGATGACCCCGACGCCGTCCTGTATTCACAGCTTCCGGTCAGCCCTACCCTTTTTCCAGCGCCATCCGCACCAACGGTTACTCCTTCAGCCTCGCTCCCCTGATCATGCGGCTAGGCGATCTGCGCGTGCGCGCTGCATTGATATTTATTATTTATACAATTCATCATGAAGAAATTTTCAATACAGCCGCGCCACTGGAGCGTCGGCGGCAAAATCACCATCTTTACGTTTGCACTGGTGAGCCTGATTCTGGTCAGCCTGGCCGTGCTGATCGGCACGGTGACGTCGCGCGTGCTGGAGCAGCGTGCCGAAGCGGCAGTCATCAGTGAACTCGACAGCGTAATGACCACTACCGAAGTGTTCAATACGGCGATGGTCAACGAGGCTGGCACGTTTGCCCGCCTGTTCGCCAGCGAACTGCCGGCCGCCTTTACCATCGACACCGCCAACAAGGTCGATGTCGCCGGCAAGGCCACGCCGGCGCTGGCCAACGGCAGCATGGTGCTCAACCTGGACACCTCCATCGTCGACCAGTTCCTGGAGAAAACCGGCGTCGTGGCCACCATCTTTGCTGCCGATGGCGGCGACTTCGTACGCATCAGCACCTCACTCAAGAAACAGGATGGTGAGCGCGCCGTCGGCACCATGCTCGACCATGCCCACCCCAGCTATGCGCAGCTGCGCGCCGGCAAATCGTATGTCGGCATTGCCAACCTGTTCGGTAAACCCTTCATTACCCAGTACGACCTGGTGCGCGACAAGGCCGGCAAGGTGGTCGGCGTGCTGTTTATCGGCCTCGATATCAGCAAGAACATGGCGATGCTGAAAGACAAAATCCGCCAGATCAAGATCGGCAAGACCGGCTATATCTATATAGTCGACACCGCCAAGGGCCCTAATTATGGCAACCTGGTACTCCACCCAAACAGCGAAGGCAAGAGCGCACTGGAGTTCAAGGCGTCCGATGGCCGCCTGTTTATCCAGGAAATGCTGGAGAAAAAGAACGGCGACATCCGCTACACCTGGACCGCACCTGGCGAAACGGCTGCCAGCGCGCGAGAAAAGCAGCTGTACTATCGCCATTTCAAGGACTGGAACTGGCTGATTGCCGGTGGCACCTTTACCGATGAAATTACCGAAGAAGCACGCAGTCTGCGCAACCAGCTGGCCCTGTTCGGCCTGATTTCGCTGCTGGTGTTTGCCGTATTGCTGTATCTGCTGGTGCGTACGCTGGTCACGCGTCCGCTGGGCAAGGCCGAAGCGGCTGCGGCGCAAATTGCCGGCGGCGACCTGACGGTACACCTGGACACCACCAGTGAAGACGAGATCGGCCGATTGCTGCGCGCCATGAACAGCATCAGCGACAACCTGTCGGCCGTGGTGGGCCAGGTACGCGGCAGCGCCAGCCAGATCGCCACTGCATCAAGTGAAATTGCCAGCGGCAATCTGGACCTGTCGAGCCGCACCGAAGAACAGGCCAGCTCGCTCGAAGAAACGGCAGCGTCGATGGAAGAACTGAGTTCGACCGTACGCCAGAACGTGGAACATGCCCAGCAGGCCAACAGCCTGGCGCGCGCCTCGTCCGGCGTGGCAGCCCAGGGCGGCGAAGCCGTGGCGCAGGTCAGCAGCACCATGGACGCCATCCGCGCCTCGTCGGCGCGCATTGCCGATATTATCGGGGTGATCGATGGCATTGCCTTCCAGACCAATATCCTGGCCCTCAATGCGGCCGTGGAAGCGGCGCGCGCCGGCGAACAGGGCCGCGGCTTTGCCGTGGTCGCCACCGAAGTGCGCACCCTGGCGCAACGCTCGACAGCCGCCGCCAAGGACATCAAGGATCTGATCGACGCCTCCACCAGCACGGTCGACCTCGGCCACAAGCAGGTCAGCGCCGCCAGCGCCACCATGGACGAAGTGGTGGCCAGCGTGCAGAAAGTCAGCACCCTGATGGCCGATATTGCGCAGGCCAGCGAAGAACAGCGCGCCGGCATCGACCAGGTCAACCAGGCCATTACGCAGATGGACCAGGTGACCCAGCAGAACGCGGCGCTGGTGGAGGAAGCGGCGGCAGCTGCCGACGCACTGCAGGAACAGGCGCAGGAACTGACGCGCGTGGTGGGCGTGTTCAAACTTTAGGTTGCCAAGTCCCATGCTAAGATGGGCCGTCAACCAACACCTGTGGAGTAGCAATGTACGATGATTATTGCCTGCTTGCCAGGATCATGATCCCCACCGACGCCCACCTGATGCGCGGCTGCCTGGAAGCGGCCGGCCTGGATGTCATCCTGACCGACGACCAGCATATGCAGGCCGACATGCTGCTGGCGCCAGCCATCGGCGGCGCGCGCCTGCTGGTGCATGAACGCGATCTTGAACGGGCCAAAGAAGTACTGGCCGCCTACGAGCGCGGCGACCTGGCCTTGTCCGATGATGCCGATGTCGGCATGCCTGTGGCCGACTAAAACAAGCTCAGTCAGTCTTCCAGGCCGATTCCCTGCTCGACCTGCAGCAGCAGGTGCGCTTTCATCTGCTCTTTCTCCGCCGCCGAGAAATGGCGCACGCCCAGCATTTCCAGCAATACAAAACCATCGAGCGCCGTCCAGACCGACAGCGCCAGGCCGGCGGTGCCCTCGACGCGGGCCAGCCCCTCGACACCACCTTCATACATCGCCTTGACTGGCGCCATCAGCGCCGGATAGCTTGACGCTGCCGCGAGCAAATTGGCCATCACCTTCTTTTCCTGGGCGCTCAGTGCAAAGGCGTAATGAATGCGTGCAATCAGGAACTTCCTGAGCGCCAGGCGCGGACTCATATCCGGATCGACGCAATGCGCATCGAGCCGCATCCGCATGCGCTCGACCAGCGCATGCAGCAGCATTTCCTTGGACTTGAAGTGATAAATCAAACCGCCTTTGGTGATGCCGGCACGCGCAGCAACGCCATCGAGCGTTACATCATGCACGCTGCCTTCCGAAATAATGCGTTCCAGCGCGTCGAGAAGCGCATCACGATTGCTGGCACGCGCGCCGTGGGCTGTAGTCATGAAATCTGAAGTCAGTAGTTATACGTAATGAGCGACATTCTACTATGGCTGGAAAGCCACACTGCTGCAACAATTGGTGATAATTCTCATTTGCAATGAACATTTCTTTTAATCAATACTGTACTATACCTACAGTACAGTTAACAGGATAATCGAAATGAAACTCAAGTTAAAGAACCGGCTGATGCTGAGCCTTGGGCTGTTGATGGCCTTGTCACTGCTGATCGGCGCCGCAGGCACCAATGGCGTCAGAACGCTGAACCGCAATATCGTCGATGCACTCGACGTCAACACCCCGGAAATGCTGTACGCCTCGCAACTGGAAGTGGCCATACAGGACCAGATGATTGCCTTGCGCAACACCATCATGTTTACCGATCCCCAATTGATGCAGCAGGAAGCCGACCGCATCAAAAAACAGCAGGCTGTCTACCGCGATGCACTGCGAAAACTGGGCCAGATGCTGGACCAGGACACTGGCACCTCAGCCGAAGAAAAGCGCATGTATGCGCAACTGCAGCAGGACGAGCAGGCCGCAATGCCTGCCCTGAACAAGGTGCTGCAGGCGGCGCTGGAGAACCAGACCGAGCTGGCCGCAGCACTGGCCCTGACCGAACTGCGGCCCTTGCAGCGGCAGTGGGTCGGCAGCGCCATCGCCCTGAAAGACAAGGAAATCGCCCTGAACAAGGAAGCAAGCATCACGGCAAAAAATAACGCCGCGCGCACCTACTCCACCATCCTGGTGCTGGTGGTAGTCGCCCTGCTGGTCAGCGTAACGGTCAGTTTCCGCCTGACGCGCAGCACCATGCGCCAGCTCGGCGGCGACCCGGATGAGGCGCGCGCCATTGCACGCGAAATTGCCAACGGCAACCTGGCGCTGGCGGTCGACATCACCCGCATGCCCAAAGACAGCCTGATCGCGACGCTCGAGGAAATGCGCGTCAAGCTCAATCTGATGGTCAGCGACATCAAGGGCTCGGCCGATGCGATTGCCAACGCCGCCGGCGAGATTGCAGTCGGCAATAGCGACCTGTCGCGCCGTACCGAAGAGCAGGCATCGTCGCTGGAGGAAACCGCTGCCAGCATGGAAGAAATCACCTCGACCATCGGCAATAACAGCGAGAACGCACGGCAAGGCCAGTTGGTGTCGGAGCGCGCTTCTCAGACGGCGTCGTCCGGCAGCGCGGTGGTGCAAAACGTGGTTGCGGCAATGGAAAAAGTATCGCATGGCAGCAAGCGCATGACCGAGGTGATCGGCACCATTGAAGCGATTGCCTTCCAGACCAATATCCTGGCGCTCAACGCGGCCGTGGAAGCGGCGCGTGCAGGCGAACAGGGGCGTGGTTTTGCCGTTGTTGCCACCGAAGTGCGCTCGCTGTCCCAGCGCTGCGCTGCCGCATCGCTTGAAATTCGCAGCCTGATTCTGGGTTCGGTATCCGACATTGAAATCGGCTCGGCCGCTGTCAACCAGGCAGGACAATCAATGACCGAGATTGCCCAGTCGATCAACTGCGTCAGCGGCATGATGCGTGAAGTGGTGGCGGCGTCGGTCGAACAACGCTCCGGCGTCGAGCAGGTCAATGCCGCCATTATCAGCATGGACGACGTCACCCAGCAAAACGCCGCCCTGGTCGAACAGGCCTCGGCAGCGGCGCACGCCCTGGCCAGCCAGGCCGAAGGCTTGCGCAGCATCGTGTCGCGCTTTACGGTGGCAACGCTGAGCCCGTCCCGCGCCGTGACGCTGCACCAGTAAGCCCACCGCATTTGACCATCACACTTCCGGGCCGACACCGCTGTCCGGCCCGGAAACGACGGCTGTCAACTATCGCGCCATCCCCTGTTCTTCCACTCCCATTGCAGTCGCCGTAGCAGCAACCATGCAAGCGATAACGACCTGGTGGAATATAATTGCTCAAGCAAACATATTTCGTCTTATACGTCAATTGTGGAGAATCACATTGAAGCACATGCAAATAGTAGAAGAACTACAAAATGGGCAACTTGGCTACCTGATCAACCAAACCCGCAATGCTCTTTTTGCTGCCGTGGACAAGGAAATGCAGCCGCTCGACCTGACCGCGTCACAGTATGTTGTGGTGGTAGGCGCCATACGCGAACGCGCTCGAACTGTCAATGAGTATTGTCAACTAGTCGGCATTGAGGCCGGACCTATGTCGCGACTTCTTGATAGAATGGAGGCTAAAGGCATCGTTCGCAAGGTTCGCGATCTGGAAGACCGTCGCCAGGTCAATGTGACATTGACTGAAAAAGGCGTCGCGCTGTACCCGCAAATCACCGCGGCCATCCAGAAAGTCTATGGACAACTGCTCAGTGGTTTCAGCGAGCAGGAAGCGCTGGCCCTCAAGCATGCACTTGAAAAAATGCTGCTCAATGCGAGGCAGCAAGATTTGTAATTTATTTGCCTGGGCAATGAAATTTGCAACTGATCCTTTGCCACGATGCGAACCCGTGGCAGGAACGGTTGAACCGCCATTGCCCGGCTAATCTGATATTTCGGAAGGTAGTATATGAGTCAAGCAGATCAACAGAAAACCACCGCGACCAAAGGCCGCGGCGTCTCCAGGCGTAAGTTTATGGGTGTGGCAGTGGGCGCAGCAGCAGCATGCGGCGGCTACGTGGCGCTGTCGGGCCGCCAGTACCGTGCCGACAAGGCGGACCGCGCGGTGGACGTGCTGCTGATCGGCGGCGGCATCATGAGCGCCACGCTGGGCGTCTACCTGTCCGAACTGGAACCAGGCTGGAAATTTGAAGTATTCGAGCGCCTCGACAAGGTCGCCGAAGAAAGCTCGAATGGCTGGAACAATGCCGGCACCGGCCACTCGGCGCTGTGCGAGCTGAACTACACGCCGATGGACGACAAAGGCCAGGTGCATATCACCAAGGCCATCGAGATCAACGAGAGCTTCCAGATCTCGCGCCAGTTCTGGTCGCACCAGGTCCGCAAGGGCCTGCTGGCCAATCCGCGCGAATTCATCAATTCGACGCCGCATATGAACCTGGTCTTCGGCGAGGAAAACCGCGAATTCATCCGCAAGCGCGTCGAAGCACTGAAAGCGTCGCCACTGTTCGCCGGCATGGAAATGACCACCGATCCGGTCCAGATCAAAAAGTGGATTCCGATCATGATGGAAGGCCGCAAGGAAGGCGAAATCGTGACCGCCACGCGTTCGCCGCTGGGCACCGACGTCAATCTGGGCGCCATTACCCGCCAGTTCTACAAGCACCTGAACGAAGGCATGGGCGTCAAAATCACCACCAGCCATGAAGTGCGCTCGATTACCCGCAACGACGACGGCACGTGGCGCGTGTCGGCCTTCGACATCAACGACAAATCGAAGATCCAGACGGTCGATGCCAAGCATATCTTTATCGGCGCCGGCGGCGCGGCGCTGCCACTGCTGCAACTGACCGGCATTCCGGAAGCCAAGCAATACGCCGGCTTCCCGGTCGGTGGCGAATTCCTGGTCACGGAAAACCCCGAGATCGCCTCGCGCCACCTGGCCAAGGTTTACGGCCTGGCCGACAGCGGCTCGCCACCGATGTCGGTGCCGCATCTGGACACCCGCGTGCTTGACGGCAAGACCGTGCTGCTGTTTGGCCCGTTTGCCACCTGGTCGAGCAAGTTCCTCAAGAACGGCTCCTACTTCGACATCGCCAAGGCCACCACGCCGTCGAACATCATTCCGCAACTGCAGGTCGGCATGAACGAGTTTTCGCTCGTCAAATACCTGGCGCAGCAGCTGGAACTGTCGAAAGAAGAAAAAATGGCGGCCCTGCGCCACTACATGCCTGAAGCCAAGGACGGCGACTGGCGCCTGTGGCAGGCCGGCCAGCGCGTGCAGATCATCAAGAACGTGCCGGGCAAAGGCGGCCAGCTGAAGCTGGGTACGGAAGTGGTGGTGTCGCAGGACCGTTCGGTATCGGCCCTGCTGGGCGCTTCGCCAGGCGGCTCGACCTCGCCGGCCATCATGCTGTCGCTGCTGGAAAAAGTGTTTGCCGACAAAATGAAAACCGAAGCGTGGCAAAGCAAGATTCGTGAAATCGTGCCGACCTACGGCCAGAAACTCAACGAAAACCCGCAACTGCTGGCCGCTGAATGGGCCGCCACCGCAGAAACCCTGCAACTGGCGATCGCCTCACCGAGCCTCGACGGCATCGTGCCGGCGGCTGCATCGAGCGCACAGCCAGGCACGGTGAAAAAAGTGTCGGATATTGCGCTGTAAAGCAGTTTGATGCGTAGGTCGGATTAGGCCCTTCGGGCCGTAATCCGACAACACCGCTGACGTCAACAATGTTGTCGGACCGCTGACGCCAACAATGTTGTCGGATTACGCGGGGCTTCGCCCCGCTAATCCGACCTACGCGACCTCTCTTTTTATTTGTAAAAGCAGCGGGCACACACCTGCCGGTAGCTGCTGTTGCCACCAATAAAGACCTGCTGGCCTTCCTGCACACGGTTACCGTTCTCGTCGATACGGATATTCATGGTCGCCTTCTTGCCGCAACGGCAGGCGGTGCGGATTTCTTCCAGGTTGTCTGCCAGCGTCAGCAGCGCTGCCGCCCCCGGAAAGGACTCGCCCTTGAAATCGGATCGCAGTCCAAAACACATGACCGGAATATTTTTGGTGTGCACCCAGCGATGCAGCTGGCGCACTTGCTCGACGGTGAGGAACTGGGCCTCTTCGATCAGCACGCAGGCGACATCGACATCTTTCAAGCGCTCCGAGAAATCGGTGCGCGTGCTGTAGGTCTCCGCATCGCGCTTGAGGCCAATGCGGGAAGAAATCACACCCTGGCCATCACGGTCATCGAGTGCTGAAGTGAGCAGCAAGACTTGCTCGCCGTTTTCTTCATAATTATGTGCCACCTGTAACAGGGAGCTGGTCTTGCCTGCGTTCATCGCAGCATATCTGAACCAAAGGCGTGCCAAAACAATCTCCAAACGAACAAAATCAGCATCGGGCGATATCCCGCATGCACAAGCTGGCATCAGCCTGCAGCGCAAGTATAGGCGTCGGCAGGTCAATTGCAAAGCAGTCGTTCAGGCGCACCGGATCGGACGCGCCAGCATATGCAAAAAGCGACTAAGCTAGCAGATAAACATTCGTTCGCAGCCGGCAGGCACGCGCCTACACTGCGCCCTTTTGCACGGAAAAGCTGCCCGCGACACAATCGCGCGCCGCCGTTTTCGCTGACAGGAGCCATCATGAATGACCTTGCACACCCTCACCTGCCCTTATCCCCACCGGCAGGCCGCACCGAAGCCCCGGCGCTGTTCCGGCTGATCGGCAATACGCCGCTGATCGAAGTCACCCGTCTCGACACCGGCCCTTGCCAGCTGTTCCTGAAACTCGAATCGCAGAACCCGGGCGGCTCCATCAAGGACCGCATCGGCCTGTCGATTATCGAGGCTGCCGAAGCCGATGGCCGCCTGCTGCCGGGCGGCGTCATCATCGAAGCGACGGCCGGCAATACCGGCATCGGCCTGGCGCTGGTCGGGCGTATCAAGGGCTACCGCGTGATCCTGGTCGTGCCCGACAAGATGTCGACCGAAAAAGTGCTGCACCTCAAAGCGCTGGGCGCCGAGGTGCACACCACGCGCTCGGACGTGGGCAAGGGCAATCCCGAGTATTACCAGGACTATGCGGCGCGCCTGGAGCGCGAACTGCCGGGCGCCTTTTTTGCCGACCAGTTCAACAACCCGGCCAATCCGCTTGCGCATGAAACCTCGACCGGCCCGGAAATCTGGCAGCAAAGCGGCCATGACGTCGACGCCATCGTGGTCGGCGTGGGCTCTTCGGGCACGCTGACGGGCCTGTCGCGCTATTTCCGCAAGGTGCAGCCGCAGCTCGAGTTCGTGCTGGCCGACCCGCAAGGCTCGATCCTGACCGAGTATATCGAATCGGGCAAGGTGGCCGGCACCAGCGGCTCGTGGGCGGTCGAAGGCATCGGCGAAGACTTTATCCCCGCCATTGCCGACATGGACAGCGTGCGCCGCGCCTACACCATCAGCGACCAGGAAAGCTTCGACAGCGCACGCCAGTTGCTGCGTGCCGAAGGCATCCTGGGCGGCTCCTCGACCGGCACCCTGCTGGCGGCCGCGCTCAAGTACTGCCGCGAACAGAGCACGCCCAAACGCGTGGTGACATTTGTCTGCGATACCGGCACCCGCTATCTGTCGAAGGTCTACAACGACGGCTGGATGCGCGACCAGGGCCTGCTTGAACGCAGCGTCTCGGGCGACCTGCGCGACCTGATCGGCCGGCGCCATGACGACGGCGAAGTGGTCAGCGTGGCGCCCGGCGACACCTTGCTCACTGCCTTTAACCGCATGCGCGCCAGCGACCTGGCGCAGCTGCCGGTGCTGGACGACGGCAATCTGGTCGGCATGATCGATGAATCGGACCTGCTGCTGCACGTCTCGGGCGACGCCGCCCACTTTGCCGGCCTGGTGGGCGACACCATGACCACCGCCCTGGAAACACTGGCGCCGTCCGCCAGCCTGGCGGCGCTGCGCGCCACGCTCGAGCGCGGCCTGACGGCGGTGATTGCCGAACATGGCGTCTTTTATGGCCTGATTACACGCTTCGACCTCCTCAACCATTTACGCAGGACGCTATCTTGAACCCACCGACAACCCGCAAAAGCAGCCTGGCCACGCGCGTAATCCATGCCGGTCAGTCGCCCGATCCATCGACCGGCGCCATTATGCCGCCGATTTACGCCACCTCCACCTTTGTGCAGGAAAGCCCCGGCGTCCACAAGGGCCTCGACTACGGCCGCTCGCACAACCCCACGCGCTGGGCCTTCGAGCGCTGCGTGGCCGACCTCGAAGGCGGCAGCGCCGCGTTTGCGTTCGCCTCGGGCCTGGCCGCCATTTCCAGCGTGCTCGAACTGCTTGACGCCGGCAGCCATATCGTTGCCGGCGACGATATGTACGGCGGAACCTACCGCCTGTTCGAGCGCGTACGGCGCCGCTCAGCCGGCCACGATTTCACCTATGTCGACCTGACGAATCCGCACAACCTGCTCGCTGCGCTGCGTCCGGAAACGAAAATGGTATGGGTCGAAACGCCGACCAACCCCATGCTCAAACTGGCCGACCTGCGTGCGATTGCCGATATCTGCCGCGCACGCGGCATTATTGCGGTAGCCGACAATACCTTTGCCAGCCCGCTCGTGCAGCGTCCGCTCGAACATGGTTTTGATATCGTCGTGCACTCGGCCACCAAATACCTGAACGGCCACTCCGATATGATCGGCGGCATCGCCATCGTCGGCGCCGAAGAGCGGCAGGCCGAATGGCGCGAACAGCTGGCCTTCCTGCAAAACTCGGTGGGCGCGATTGCCAGCCCGTTCGACAGCTTCCTGGCCCTGCGTGGCGTCAAGACGCTGGCCATCCGCATGCAGCGCCACTGTCAGAGCGCACTCGACTTGGCGCACTGGCTCGAGCAGCAGAAGGAAGTCAAGAGCGTATTTTATCCGGGGCTGGCCTCGCACCCGCAGCATGCGCTGGCGCAGCGCCAGATGGACGGCTTTGGCGGCATTATATCGATCGACCTCGATACCGACCTGGCCGGTGCGCGCCGCTTCCTGGAAACCTGCCAGGTGTTTGCCCTGGCCGAAAGCCTGGGCGGCGTGGAAAGCATGATCGAGCACCCTGCCCTGATGACGCATGCCAGCATTCCGGCCGAACAGCGCGCCCGGCTGGGCATCGGCGATGGGCTGATCCGGCTGTCGGTGGGGATCGAGGATGTGGAAGACTTGCGCCACGATTTGCGTACGGCGCTGGATGCGATCTGAGTGGGCGGCGGCGTCGGATTACGCGGCTTGCAGCCGCTAATTGACCCGTACGCGCTTGCGCCTCTGGCTTTGTCGGATTACGCGGCTTGCAGCCGCTAATTTGACCCGTATACGCTTGTGCCGCTGGCTTTGTCGGATTACGCGGCTTGCAGCCGCTAATCCGACCTACGCATGCTTCGCGTCGGCGGGCATGATTCAGACTTGCGATTACGATGCATCGATCAGCACGGCAATACGTTCATTGAGCGCCGTGTTTTCCTTTTGCAGCTGCGCCACGCGCTGTTTGAGGGTGGCCAGTTCGTCGCGCAGGCGTTCCACTTCGGATGGCGGCGCGGCCGCACTGGCTGCCCACGGTTCATCGCCGGTTTCCGGCGTATCCAGAGACACATGTGGCGTCTTCGGTTCGCGCGGTGGGCGCGAGGCGGCACGCTGCTCGCGGATTTCTTTCGCTGCCTGACGCAGCAATTTTTTGCCACCGGCC
The DNA here is from genome assembly GCF_009208565.1 of Janthinobacterium aquaticum. Classification (GTDB taxonomy): domain Bacteria; phylum Pseudomonadota; class Gammaproteobacteria; order Burkholderiales; family Burkholderiaceae_D; genus Janthinobacterium. The sequence goes on from NZ_WFLK01000001.1 coordinate 218,444, forward strand.
ACCGCCGCCACCTGCTCTTCAGGCGGCAGCGAGGCCACCGTGGCTGCCGCATTGATGGAAATGGTGCCGGCGCGCACCGCTTCGACCAGCTCGGGCGCGGCGGCCTTCTGGATTTTTTCAATCTGGCTGATCTGGTTGCTGCTCAGGCGCGCTGCACGGGCCACCTCTTCGCGCGTGCTCATGGCAGGCTTGACAGTAGCGGGCGCCGCACGCTCGCCTTCGGCTGGCTCGGCGCTGTCAGGAGCGGCCGCCAACGGCATGCGCGATGACACGATTTCCTTCTTGCGCAGCGCCAGCACGCCGCGCTGGAAGTCCGACACGCTGCGCCGCGCCAGGTGATTGTCGATCATCCACAGCATCACATCGTCGATCGATTCAAAACTGGTATTCTGGATAGTCCTGAACGGTATGCCGTGCTGCTGGCAGATGGCATAACGGTTATGGCCGTCGATCAGCACATCGTTCCACAGCACCAGCGCGTCGCGGCAGCCTTCAGCCAGCAGACTGCGCTCGAGCGCCGCGTGTTCGCTTTCGGTCAGCGGGTCGACATAGGCCTGCAGCAGCGGGTTAATAATAATATTCATGGTTGTCCTTGTTATTGCATGCGGCACAATCAGCCGCGCCGGCACGCATGCTACACCATCTGTCACCGCAACTGCAGCTGGCCGGGTAAAATCACGGCGGCACCAATCATCGACCCTTGAACATGAAAAGAAAGTACGCCACCGCTGCGATTTTTGCTGTCGCCGCCATCGGCTTTACCTACGTCAGCCCGTATGTTGCCATGTACCGCCTCAGCATGGCGGCCAAGTCGGTACGGCTGTCCACGCTGGCCGAGCGCGCCGACCTGCCTACCGTGCGCGCCAGTGTGCAACGCCAGCTGCTGGCCGCTGGTGAAACAAGCGACACCGAGGAGCTCAAGGAAATGCTCGACACCATCGTCTCGCCACCGGGCCTGACTACCCTGATCCTGCATGGCAAGCTGGGACCGGACGGCGAGCGCCATGACTTTCGCCTGGCGTACCACTCATGGGATTACGTGGTGCTGCGGCGCGCCGGTGCGGGCAAATCGGCTACCAGCTTCCTGCTGCAACGGCATGGCGTCTGGGACTGGCGGCTGGTGGACCTGAGCTTGCCGGCAGAGCTGCTCTGATTGCACTTGAATTGATTTACAACAAAAATTACTTAAAAATCTATATTGATTTAAGGAAATAATATGTAAGATGCCAGCACCTCGGGCGCCAGGCGCCGTGAAAAGAGATCTCAATATGAAACGAGTCCTGTTTTTCGGTGCACTGGCCATGGCGATATCCGCCGGCCTGTTGTATGGCAGCCCGTATCTGGCCATCAACCAGATTCACGCCGCCGCGATGGAAGAAGATACCGAAGCGCTGGCGACGCATGTCGACCGCGCCCAGTTGCGCGCCAGCCTGAACTGGCAACTGCAGCAACTGTTTGCCGCTCCCGGCGTGGCGGCCGATATCAGCCCGGCCGTGGTAGCGCCGCTGGTCGACACCATGCTGATGCCCGAAGGCATGATCGCGCTGATGAAACTCAATGACCGCTACGAAAAGCCGCTGTCCAAAGTCAGCGATGTCAGCGGTCGTCAACGCATCAACAAACCCGATTACGCCCTGCACTACACCTCCTGGAACAGCGTGGTGGTACAGCGCACGCACAGCAAAAGTCATATCGGCGAACTGACTTTGCAGCGCGATGGCCTGTTGGGCTGGAAACTGACCTCGGTGGCGCTGCCGAAGAATCTGCTGGCGGACGCATGAACGGCGAGAGCGCTGCTATGATGAGGAAAACATCATCTTGGAGGCACTATGTCGGATCTGGTACAACAGGCGTTGCAGCATGCGGGCAAGCCGGACAGCACACCGTGGGTGGTAACGCTGGTCAGCGGTGAAAAACTGACCGGACCGATCACGCCGCTAGGGGACGGCGCTTACGCCATCGGCCTGGGGCAAATCAAATACTTTTCCACCGACAAGGTGGCCTGCCTGAACGTCTCGGGCGCCGGCGCGTTTCCGATCTAAGGCAGCTGACCGTCAGGCCGCTGCAGCCAGTGTCTTGACCGGCGCTGCCGGGCTGCCCGTGGCCGAACTGAGCTGCACCGGCGCGCCGACCGCGGCCAGTTCCGGCAATTTTTCCAGCGCCGCCTTCAAGGCTTCGAAACACTGGGCATCAATGGCCGTGCCGACCGTCTCGGCCATGATATCGAGCGCCTTGGGGATCGGAATCGGGCCCCGATAAGGACGGTCGGCGGTAATGGCATCAAAAATATCGGCAGTCGTAATAATGCGCGTTTCCAGCGAAATATCGTCGGCTGAAATGCCCCGCGGATAGCCTTTGCCATCGAGCCGCTCATGATGCGCGGCCGCCACCACGGCCAGTTCGGCAAAGGCGTCGATACGCGACAGGATTTTTTCCGTATAGGCGGCGTGCAGCTGCACCGCCTGCCATTCATCGGTGTCGAGCTTGCCGGCTTTGTCGAGCACGCTATTACTGACGCCGAGCTTGCCCACGTCATGCAGCAAGGCGCCGCGCTTGAGCCAGCGCCGCCGCTCGGGCGCCACGCCCATCGCCTCGGCAATCATGTCCGTATAGAGCGCCACGCGCTCGCTGTGGCCACTGGTGTACGGGCTTTTCGAGTCGACCACCTGGCCAAACGCCACGGCAATATCGTCGAGATAGTCTTCATCGACCGGCACTTTGCCCTGAATCGGTTCGAGCGCCGCCACCGCCGCATCGATCTCGCTCGAGCGCAGCATGGCCCAGAAAGCGCCCGATTCGGACACGCGCTCGAACGCGGCCACCAGTTGCGGATCGAACCAGGTGCCGGCGCGCAGACGCGCCTCGGCGCGAGCCGCCCGCGCACCATCGGCGGTATGAAACACATCGATCACCTGCGCCATCAGGGCAATGCGCGCAAACAGCGGAATGGCCTCGCCGGCCAGCTTGTGCGGCTTGCCCTGGCCGTTATAGTGCTCATCGAGGCTGTAGATGCCGGTCGCCACGCTTTCCGGAAAGCGCAGCAGGCGCGCAATCTCGGCGCCGCGCTGGCAGCGCGTGGCAATCAGGTCCTGCGCAATCTGCGGGCCGTCACGCAAGATGGTCATGACGGCGCGGAAGCGCTCGGCCAGTCCGGCTTTCAGGCCAGTATGCTTGAGCACGAACTTCAATACCTGCGGCAGACTGTCGCCCACCGTCTTGAAGCCTTGCTTGAACGTCAGGTCGTCGGTCATGTACAGCTCGCAGATGCGCGCCGCATTGCTGCTGCAGCCCAGATCCTTGAGCAGCAGCGTGTAATACAGATCCCACAGCTCTTCTTCCCCCATGCCAAGCTCGCGACCCACGTGCATGCCGATCCAGCAGCAACGGATGCAATGGCCTTCCGGCTGCCCTTCGGTAATATCGAGCGCCTGGCTCAGGGCGGCGATCAGTTCGGACAGCTGGATGCCGTCGACGGCGGTGGGGATAGTAGAAATTAGCATGGCAGAAATAAAAATTTCTTCTGTGAAATTATTTACATTTTACGCCAAGCTGACGGCCAGTGCAGCGGCCGCCGATATTTCTGTCAAAGACCGCAACGGCAGAGGAAGAATGTCGTGGCAGGCCACTTTCAAGGAAGAAGTATGTGGTCTTGCAACAACGTCGCCATGACGGCTTTCCATGGGGCGAGTGCTGTTTTTTCGGCATGAAAAATGGCGAAAATGGCGGTAGGTGATCGCCAACGTTCATTTCCAGGTTGTGCGACAGAGGCGGCCGCTCCTCACTATGCAACATGAAAAAGTGAACGACAAATACGATTTTCTTCACCGATTGAGAGGAAATTCATATGAATATTTCACTGCTGGAAATGGCTAAATAGCAAATCTCCCCTGCCTGGCGCCCAGCCGCTGTGCCACCCAGGTTCGCCACTTTATCCAACCCGAGGAGCAGTTTCATGACAACACAGAACGCAGGCCGGATACGCCATACCGTGATCGCCCTGGCCGTCGTCGCCGCCTTCCCGCTGCAGTCGATGGCGCAAACCACCGCGCCAGCCCCTGATGTTGTCAGCGACACCGCGGCCGCCCCGGCCAGCGCCAACCAGCTTGAAACCGTGATCGTCACGGCGCAGCGCCGTGCAGAAAACATCAAGGACGTGCCGATGTCGATCGCCACGCTGAAAGGCGAGAAACTCGATGTGCTCACTGCCGGTGGCGCCGATATCCGCTTCCTCAACAGCCGCTCGCCGAGCGTATCGGTCGAGTCCGATTATGGGCGCACCTTTCCGCGCTTCTATATTCGCGGTCTGGGCAATACCGACTTCGACCTCAATGCTTCGCAGCCGGTCGGCCTGGTGATGGATGACGTGGTGATGGAAAACCCGATGCTCAAGGGCTTTCCCGTGTTCGACGTTGACCAGGTGGAAGTGCTGCGCGGCCCGCAGGGCACGCTGTTTGGCCGCAATTCGCCGGCGGGCGTGATCAAGTTCGATTCGGCCAAGCCCGTCTTCAAGACCGAAGGCTACCTGAGCGGCGGCTTTGGCAAGGATGGCGTGAAGAACCTGGAAGGCGCGTTCAACGTACCAGTCAGCGACACGGTGGCACTGCGCTTTTCCGGCCAGACCCAGCGCCGCGACGACCGCGTGCACAATCCGCTCCCGAGCGGCACGCGCGACTTTGAAGGCTACGAGGACAGCGCCGCCCGCCTGCAAGTACTGGTCAAGCCGACGCGCGACTTCAGCGCCCTGTTCAACGTCCACGCGCGCAACCTCGACGGCACGGCAACGCTGTTTCGCGCCAATATCCTGAAACAGGGCACCAACGACCTGGTCGACAATTTTGACTACGACAACTACCCCACCGACGGCATCAACCGCCAGCATCTGAAAACCAAGGGCGGCAGCATGCGCCTGAAATGGGATTTGCCGGACGTCACTTTGCACTCGATCACCGGCTACGAAAAACTCGATTTCTTCAGCCGCGCCGACGTCGACGGCGGCTACGGCGCCGTGTACGCGCCTCCGATGGGCCCCGGCTTTATTCCGTTCGTGGTGGAAACGGCCGACGTTATCCCGAACCACAAGCAGATCTCGCAGGAGTTTCGCGCCGAGTCGTCTGCCCGCGGCCCACTGCAATGGATCGCCGGCCTGTTTTACTTCAAGGAAGACATCCAGATCGACAGTATTGCCTTTGACAGCCTGTCGTCAGGCAACCCGCAAAGCCCGAACTATTCCACGCAAAATCAAAGCGCGAAGTCCTACGCCGCCTTCGGCTCGCTCAACTACACGGTGTCGGACGCGCTCAAGCTGCGTGCCGGCCTGCGCTACACGCGCGACGAAAAGGACTTTTCGGCCAAGCGTGTGGAAGCGACTACTGCCGGCCCTTTTTACCTCAACGACACTTCGCACAACGTCAGCTGGGACCTCAGCGGCACCTATGTGCTGACGCCGTCAACCAACGCCTACGCCCGCATTGCCACCGGCTACCGTGCGCCGTCGATGCAGGGTCGCCTGAACGGCCTGTCCGACCGCCCTTCGTTTGCCGGCGCGGAAAAAGCGCTGTCGGTCGAAGCCGGCATCAAGCAGGACCTGTTCGACAAGCGCGCACGCCTGAGCCTGGCCGTATTTGAATACCGCGTGAAGGACAAGCAGCTCACTGCCGGCAGCGGCGCCATCAACATGAACCAGCTGATCAACGCCGACAAGGCCACCGGCCGTGGCGCGGAGCTCGACTTCCAGGCCAACCTCAGCGACTCGCTCAGCATGACCCTGGGCGGCAGCTACAACCACACCGAAATCGAAGACAAGCGCCTGTTCGTGCAAACCTGCGGCAACGCCCTGAACAACCCGGCCAGCGGCTGCACCGTGACCGACCCGCTCGGCCCCTTCCGCGGCACCGCCTACATCGACGGCAACCCGCTGCCGCGCGCCCCCGAATGGCAAGGCAACTTCACGCTCAAGTACAGCATTCCGGTCGCCAGCGGCGAGTTCTACGCCTATACCGACTGGGCCTACCGCACCAGCTACAATTTCTTCCTGTATGAGGCCAAGGAATACAAGGCCAAGGAGCTGCTCGAAGGCGGCCTGCGCGTGGGCTACAAATGGGATAACTACGAGCTGTCTGCCTACGGACGCAATATCACCAACCAGATCCAGTCGCTGGGCGCGATCGACTTTGACAACCTGACTGGCATCGTCAACGAACCGCGCACTTACGGCGTGCAGTTCAAGGCGACGTTCTGAACGACTGAGGCGCTGGCCGGTCCGGCCGGGACTCGCCAGTGCCGCTCAGGTCCTCTTCAAAAAACTGGACATTGTTCTTGCCCGCCGATTTGGCACGGTACATGGCAGCGTCGGCGTGGACCAGCAGCTTGTCGGCGCTGTCGCTTTCCTGCGCATACATGGCCACGCCAATGCTGCAGCTGATCCGCACTTCCTGGCCTGCCAGCAGCAGTGGCTGCGTGACGGCAGCCAGGATTTGTTCCAGCAGCGCGCGGGCGGCGGCCAACTCGTTGCTGCTCCATGGCAGGATCAGCACGAACTCGTCGCCGCCGAGCCGCCCCACCGTATCGTGCTGGCGCACGCAGTCGCGCATGCGCGCGGCCGTGATCTTGAGCAAGTCGTCACCGGCCTGGTGGCCGAGGCCATCGTTGACCTGCTTGAAGCCGTCCAAGTCGATAAAGCATACCAGCGGCGCGCTGCCGCCTTCACGCGCCTGCTCTACCGCCGTTTCCAGGCGCTGCATGGTCAGGCTGCGGTTGGGCAAGCCCGTCAGCCCGTCGTACATGGCCAGGGTCAGGATGCGCGCTTCGGCCTGCTTGCGGTCGCTGATGTCGCGAACAATCGCCACCACACCGTCTTCCACGCCAACCAACTGCAGATGCAGCCACCGTGCAGGCGCCTCGGCGCGATCGTTCTCCCATTCTTCCTCGTAGACGGAGCGCTCGTCGGCCACGCGCCTGAGCTTGTCGAACAGGCCGTTTTCACGGCTGCGCGGCAGCAGCTCCAGCACGCTCGCGCCCTGCATTTCCAGCTTGCTCCTGCCCGTCATCGTGACGGCCCGGCTGTTGGCAGTGGTCACGCGGAAATCGATCACTATGCCATGCTTGTCACGCAGGCTGTGCAGCATGAAAAAGGCGTCGAGACTGGCCTCGGCGGCGGCGGCGTAGGTCGCCTGGGCGCGCCGCATCAGGCGCTGCGCCTTGGCGCGCTGCCACAGCCAGATCCATGCCAGGCTGGCAAACAGCAGCAGCACAGCGCTGGCCGCTGCGGCGAGCACCATATTGGTTCGCCGGTGCTGCATGAATTCCGCCATCTGCTCGTTGCGCGCAAGGCCCACCACCACGCTCAGGCGCCCGCCCAGGGACGGCTGAATCAGCATTTCCCGCGTGACGCCATCCCAGGCCGGCTGCGCGCGCAGGCGGGCCAGCGACGGTGCGGCACTGATCAGACTGTCACGAGCACCGACGCGCAAGGCCCGCGCCTGTCCATCAGCGCCATAAATGGCCAGCAAGCCATGTTCGCCCTGGCGCGTGCGCTCGTAACCACTGGTGAAATAGGCGGGGTCTACCTGCACCATCACGATGCCGTCGAAATGACCGGCGGCATCCTGCAGCCGCCGCGTAAAATTGAGCACCGCCGCGCCACCGGGGCGGTCGGGCAGTGGCACGCTGACGTTGGTGATATCGCCGGGGCGCGCCGCATGGCGCTGGAAATAATCCTGGGCTGCAATCGAACGCGGTGGCGTAGCGGGACTGCTGGCAATCACACGTCCGCTACGGTCGGCGATCACCACCGTAAAAATCATGGCGGGTGGCAGAAGATCCTGGCGTTTCAGTTCGGGCAGCGCGCCGTCGGCGCCCTTGAGGCTGACGGCGTACGCCACCACTTTCAGGGTCTGGTCGATGTCGCCGATATTGCGCGCCACCTGGGCCTCGTAGGTATCCATCAGTTCGCGCACCGAGTCGCGCATCGCGCTCTGGGCGCCTGCCTGCTCGGCGCCGATAATGCGCAAGGTGCTGCCCCATATCGCGACGAGCAGCAGCAGCACGAACAGCGGCAGCGAAAAATGGGTGTCGGTGCTGAGGCGCAGCAATTTGCCGATGCGGCTGGTGGGCGCACGTGGCGCGGCCGGATCCGGCGTCGGGTACTGGAAAGGCATCAGCGCACCACCAGCACAGGCTTGACACTGGCATCGAGCGCAGCGCGGTCGATATAGCCGATCAAACCGGGATTGTCGGCCACCAGCCTGCGGACGCTGACGCTGTCAGGCTCTTCCCTCGGTGGCTGGCCGCGCCCGGTGAAAATCATCTTGGTCCAGTATGCTTTCAGCAGCGCCGGCGACTTGGCCGCCACTTTCAGGTAAAACACATCACGCTGCGGCGCACCGATCGGCTGGTCGACGGCGGCCGCCAGAGCGCCATCGGGAAAACGCGCGCTCTGGCCCAGAAAGATGTCTGCGACCTGGTCGGCGCGCAAGACTTCAGTCGCATTGCGCGCCGAAACGATGACGACCATCTCGGCGCCCAGCGCTCCGCTCGCCTGGAAGCAGGCCAGCGTCAGCAACAAACTTGACAGCGTTTTTCTCAGCATGGCGGCCATCCTAGAACACAAAGTCGAGCGCGATGCTCACGACGTGCACGGGATGACCGGAACGAAAACCCGGCTGCACATTGATCAAGGTGCCGGAAGAGCCGCCCGTGGGACGCAGGCGGTCGTACTGCAGTTTCAGCGCACGGTCCGGCTGGAAATCCCAGCGCACACCGGTGCTGATACTGTGCTGCGCAGCAATTGTTTGCAGCAGCCGGTTCAATTGCCCGTCGAGATAGCTGGCGCCCGGCGCGCCGCTGGCGAGACCAGCGTCCTGCAAAGGGATATTGGCTTTCACCCTGGCAAAGGTGGCGTACGGGGTCCAGGCGCCAAAGCGATAGCCGCCGCCAACATACATGCTCGTCTTGTCGCCAAGGAACGAGCGCGCGTTCATGCGGCTGCCTTCGGCCTGCACAAACCAGTCACCGGTATCGTAGCTGACGCCGACGTTGGCAATTGCCACGCGCTTGTGATCGGCATCATAGCGATCAGCAATCTGCGCGCCCTGCGGCCCATACTGCCGGAAAGCGTCGAACAGGGGGCGCGCCAGATCGACCGTCAGTTCCGCCGTCAGCACACTGGCGCGTACCGTAAAGCCGCCATAGGTGGTGGTATTGGACAGGCCGACCAGCTGGCGCCCCCTGGCCCGCTTGCCAGTGTCATCGGTCTTGACACTGGTGCGGCCATACAGCACCTGGGTCAGGTTGTTGGCCGCGCCTGCCTGCCAGCGGTAGCTGGCGTCGATACCGTCGCTATTGGCAACCGGCAGCGAGCCGTACACCTCGGCTGGCGGACGCACCCATTCCAGCGCGTAGCCGGCCTTGCGGTAATCGCCGGCGAGGTAAATCGGCAGGACAATCCGGCCCAGCCGAAGGCTCAGCTCTGGTGTCGCCTGATATTTGACATTGGCCCACTCCACCACCGGCCGCCAGGAGTCCTGCAAGTTACGCTCGGCGACCATCTGCAGTACCGCCGACCACTGCGGCGTGACGTCGACCGCAAGCTGCGCGCCGAGGCGGCTGTCGACCGACGGACTCCAGCGATCCGTCTTGCCGGCGCCACCAGGGTTGATCACATTGGCGCTGAAATCGGCCTGGCGCTCGCTCGAATGCACGAGCCCGGCCGTACCAAAACCGCCAAAAGTCCAGGCTGGCAATGGCGCCTCCTGTGCGTTGGCACCGTCCACGGCAAACGCCAGGCTTGCACCGAGGCACAAGTGTAACAAGGACGGCGATTTCTTCATGGTGGGCATGACATTGATTCCTGGCTGACGATGAGATAAACATTTCCCAATCGATATGACAGGAAAAAGCCAGCGTCGAAGGGGCCTGCAAGCGGCATGACGATGGCCACGAACCAGCATGGAGTTCGTATGCGCAGTGTATCACGATAGTTCCGAGATGAAACTTTACATGCCGAACGTGCAATGAAATATACCGTCGACCGTGACCGATTGAGACAGCCTCTGCCATGACTCATGGTGTAAGAGGCACTATTTGTGCTAGAATCTCGCCGCGCTGCCCGGATGGTGAAACTGGTAGACACTGGAGACTTAAAATCTCCCGCCTGTAAGGGCGTGCCGGTTCGATTCCGGCTCCGGGCACCAGCGCACATGCGAACCACAGAGATAGTACACACTATCATTTCGCATTTTTCTAGTTCCGCAAAACAAGCTCAGTTCCGCAAAATTCTCTGCCGTAATTTTTTACCGCATTTTTAAATGCCGCGTAAAGCAGCCTCGTATTGCAATGCAATACTCCGATGTCGACAATCGACAGTCTCCTGTAATGCAGCTGCTGTGTTCGATTCTCTTTTTGCGCATGCTGACTGGCAGGGATGGCTAACGCTGAGTTGTGTATAAGGACATGGGTCAGGGTACGTCTCGAATCAGCCGTCCACGGTTACGCACAATGTCAAGTCAGTGCGTCGTTCCGCCCGCTTCCTTGCGATCCTCGCTGGTGGAAAGCGCAACCTGGATAGCGCATTGCAGGCCCATGACAACTGTGTCGAGCGCCATACTCGGTGCGCCAGGGCGGTTCGCGGCTTGCGCTGGCAGATATGGGATGTGAATAAAACCTGCGCCAATGCGCGAGTTGGGCATTTGGGTCGCCAGAAAATGCATCAAACCGTAAAAAACATGGTTGCAAACAAACGTACCGGCCGATTGCGAAACCGAGGCAGGAATTCCGAGTTCTCTGAGCGCACAGACGATGGACTTGAGAGGAAGAGTGGCGAAGTATGCAGCAGGTCCATCCTCGGCGATCACCTGGTCAATAGGCTGTTGGCCTGCGTTGTCCTTGATCGGCGCGTCATCGACATTGATCGCGACGCGTTCAATCGTTATATCCGGTCGCCCCCCTGCCTGTCCGACAACAACAACCAGCGCCGGAGAAAGCTCTTTAACGAAATCGCTCAGTATCTGCCGTGCGCTCCCGAACGCACACGGCAGTTGGCGAGATTCCACCCGAAACGTCGCGTCAGCGTACCCTTGCAACATCGCCACTGCCTCCCATGCGGGATTAAGCGACTCGCCATTAAAAGGGGCAAAACCAGCAAGCAAAACTGTTTTAATCATGAATTTAATTTCAGTACGCCGGTTGAGGAGGATGTTCGTTTGTGCCGATTGATCTGACCGGAGAGGCCAGGGGATGAGAAGTCTGTCTGCAAAACGTGCTCGCAAAGGGCAGAACATCAAAAATTTACAGACAAATTTGCTTTCATCTACGGCCGCCGCGCATCGCCGGCGTCAGCCGGCGCTGGTGCGCGCCTTGAGCAGGCGCGACAGATCGGCGATCAAAGGGCTGCCCAAGGTGCGGCTGATATTGAAGCGCATCCGCGATACATGCAAGGCGTCGCTTGAAAACAGCGGACCTGGCGCAGTCAGATGTCCGCTTTTGAGCAGTTCGTCGGCCAGCGCCAGCGATTTCATCTTGTCGGGCAGCGTGACCCACAGATACATCCCTTCGGAAGGCTGGTGATCGATGCTGCAACCGATGTCGGTGAGCTGCTGGATCACCGGCTGGCGGCATTCGTCGAGCCGGCTACGCAGCTGCGCGCAGTGATGGCGGTAGCCTCCGTGCGAAAGCAGTTGGTACAGTACGCGCTCGTTGATGGCCGAACCCGATATTTCGCAGACCGTGCGATAGACGAGCAGCCAGTCCATAATCTGCTGGCTGGCGCAGATATAGCCCAGGCGCAGGCCGGGAGCAACCGTTTTGGAGAAGCTGCCGATATAGACGACGCGCTCGAGCTGATCCAGGCTGGCAAGCCGGGTAACGGGAGCAGTTTTGCCGACAGGCATGAGGTCGCTGTAGGTATCGTCTTCCACGATCGTCAGGTTGAATTCATCGGCCAGTCGCAGTATCTGATACGCCTTGTGCGGCGAGATATGGCTCGACGTCGGATTATGCAAAACGGAACTGCAAAAGAAGAAACGCGGACGGTGCGCAATGCAGTGTTCGCGCAGTTTTTCCAGGTTGGGCCCATCTTCGTCGCGCGGTACATTGAGCAGATTGAGCCCGACTGCCATCAGGCGGTCGCGCAGCATGAACGAACACGGTTCTTCCAGCAGCACCGGCTCTCCCGCCGTGCGCAAATTGGCCATGATCACCAGATGCAGCGCCTGGGTGGCGCCGGCGGTTACCATGATGCGCGATACGGGAGCTTCGACCTGCACTTCGCGCAGTTTGGCCTGCAATTGCTGGCGCAACGGCAGGTAGCCGAGCGGACTGCCAAAACCGGACAGGTTGCGGGCACTGGCACGCGCCACGGCACGCATGGCTTTACCCAGCCCGGTTTCATCGAGCCAGTCGGCCGGCAGCAAGCCCAGGCCCGTGGTGCTCTTCAAATCTGCCGCCGGTTGCACCAGGCGAAAGCGCCACCAGTCTGGCAGCAGCTGATGCTTGCCGTTGTCGGTGCCGGACCAGGACTGGCGCTGCTTCTGCCTGAGGTAAAACCCCGAGCCCGGGCGCGACTCGATGTGTCCGTGCGCCACCAGCTTGTCGTAGGCACGCGCCACGGTGTCGCGGCTGACCTCGCACTCATCAGCCAGCTGGCGCACCGAATGCAAACGCTGCCCCGGCGCCAGCCGGCCGGCCTGGATTTCCAGCACCACCCGGTCAAACAGCCGGTCCACCAGCGAGACACGGCCCTCGCCCTCTTCCCTTTGCTGGCGCACGGTGTTGTCAAATGCAACAGTTGGTCGATGGCTGGGACGTCCACGCGGCATGTCTTGGCTCCTGGGCGAGAGGGAAGTGAATTGTGTACTGAAATTTTCTTCAGTACGAAATGGAAAATATGGCTGTGAGGCGTACTGTTATGACACTGGCATGACAAAAAGCATTTAATTATATTACGGTTTCAACTTCCAAAAACAAGGGCGTCCATCATGTATCGCAACGATTCACGTTACACCCCGCGCAGGTCGATTATTCAGAACGCGCTGGCCGGCATCCTTACCTTCGGTGTGATATCACCCATGGCGATGGCCCAGCAGGCGGGGGCATCGGGAGCGCCGGTTTCCGTGCACTATTACGACCTGAAACCGGGCTCGCTGGTACAGACGCTGGAGGCGATCGAGGCCATCAGTGGACGCCACATCTCCTTTGACCGCGCAGCGTTGCAAGATGGGCGCGCCAACAAGGTGCTTGGCAATTTCAGTGCCGGCACAGCCATCAGCCAGGCGCTGGCCGGCACCAACTACCTGCTGAACGAAGACCACGTCGGCTCCCTGGTGGTCACGCCGGCGCCGGTGGTCACGGTGGTGGCAAAGCGTGACCAGGCAGAGAGCGAATTCAAAGCCGACCGTTCCGATACGGCCACGCGCGGCGGCACCAGCCTGCACCTGGTGCCGGGCGCCGTCACACTGCTCACCGGCAAGGTGCTCGAATCGCAGCAGGCAACCAACCTGGTCGAGGCGCTGCGCAATGTCAGCGGCATGGCGTTCAGCCAGACGCCGCAGCGCATGACCACTTTCAACATCCGCGGCTTCAATGCATCGAGCAATACCAATGGCGTGCCTGACAGCAGCGCCACCTCGCGCAGCGTGTTCTCGGTCGAGCGCGTTGAAGTACTCAAGGGCCCGCAGGCGATCCTGGCTGGCGGCGGTGCGCTGGGCGGCGCCGTCAATATCGTGGTCAAGAAACCCCAAGCCGACGACATCCGAGACCTGTACCTGCAGTACGGCACACATAATGACAAGACGGCAGCGGTCGATCTGTCCGGCGCGATCAGCGACGACAAGCGCCTGAGCTACCGCACCATCGTCAGCTTGCAGGATGCCACAGGCAGCGACAGTGGTACCGACGGCAAGAACAGCAAGGGCCTGACACAGTCTTTCCGCTGGAAAGACGCCAGCACCGACTTTATCGTCAGCGCAGACTACACCAAAGACCTCAACCCGGTGCTGCCCTACACCTTCGCGCTGCGCAACGGCAAGATCATGCCAAAACCGGATCGCCTGCTCGCCAACCGCCATGACGGCTTCGACGTGACCGTGCGCCGCTACAACTACCAGCTTGAACAGGCGCTTGCAAAAAATGTGACTTTGGTCAGCCGGCTGCAAAAAACGACGCAAGACTTCGACCTGCATGTACCGTCTGCCAATGGCTTTACTTATGCGCGCGGCGCCGCGCCAGATTCACCGCAGCCCGACATCTCGTTCAGTGCTTCACGCACGATGAGCCAGGACCAGACACTGAGCGGCGACCATTACCTGCGTTTCAATTTTGCGACCGGAGAAGTGCGCCACAAGCTCTCGACCGGCTTCAGCCATTCGAACTATGGACTCGATTCTTACCAGACTACCGAAACCTACGTCAATGTACCGGTCTACTCTTCCACGCCGTACACCTTCGATGATTTGCGCGACCGCTCCACGACGCCGAGCAACCAGAGCTATAACGGGCAGCGCCAGCGCGCCGTGTATGTGCAGGAAATGCTTTCCTATGACAAGTGGAATGTGCTGCTGAACTTGCGCCGCAACCGCTACGTCGTTGCCGAAAGCCAGGCGACCTATTTCGGCAAGCCGGACGTGCACGTATCGACGCCATCGACCACGCTTTACCACACCATCCCCGGTGCGGGCATCGTCTACCAGCTCAACGACAACACCGCGCTGTACGCCAGCTATGCCGAGGGTTATATTCCTTTTACCGACCGCTCGTGCACCCTGGGTACCGTGCCGCCCAATATCACCCGCAACCGTGAACTGGGCGCCAAGTTCGATCTGCTCGACAGCCGCTTTACCCTGACCACCAGCTTGTTTTCGCTGCAGCAGTCGAACACGCGTGTCTATGACCGCATCAACAACTGCTACAACACCCGCGATGCCCAGCGCAGCCGTGGTGCGGAAATCGACGCCCAGGGCCGCCTGATGGCCGGCCTGGATCTGATCTTCAACTACACCTACAGCCAGGTGGCCGATCCCGTCGTGGCGACCACGGTATTTACCGGCATCGAGAAACACAAAATGAGCCTGTGGACGGTCTACAAGGCCCAGTCAGCGAACTGGAAAGGCTGGGGAGTCGGAGCGGGCATCACGGCCAACAGCGGCAGCCTGGGCAACATCAATCCGACCTATCAGTTCAATGTGCCGGGCGGTGCCAGGCTCGACGCCAGCGTGTACTACTCGATGCCGCGCTGGGACCTGACGTTCGGCGTGAAGAATATACTTGACCGTACCCTGTATGACACGACCGTCAGCAACAGCTACGTGCCGCTGTTGCCGGGACGCTCCTACGTCCTCACAGCCAAGTACAGCTTCAAATAGGCATACCCGGACCAGACGATGACGCATACGACGCTGCAAGACCCGCTACGCCCGCGCCTGTCGGCGCTGGTATTTTCCTACTGGCGCCAGCTGAGGGACTGGAAAGTCTATCTGATGGTGGCGGTCATCCTGTTCAACATGTTCGGCGCCGTCAGGCTGCATATCTGGGCCAACAAGCTGACCGGGGAGGTAACTGACTCGCTGCTGACGATGAAGTGGGACATCATCTGGCCGGTGCTGGTGGCCAGCGTCGTGGCCGGGCTGTCGATCGGTGCGCTGTCGGTAATCAACGTGGCGGTCCAGGAATTTCTGGACCTGCGCTGGCGCACCTGGCTGACCGAAAAACTGCAGCGCGAATGGCTGGAAGCGAACGTGTTTTACGACATGGAACGCGAGGGCACGCTCAGCAATGCCGACCAGCGCATCTCCGAAGACGTCAGGCTGTTTACCAACGATACGCTCAACCTGACGTTCAACCTGCTCAACGTGACGGTCAACCTGGTGACCTACACAGCCCTGCTGTGGAGCCTGTCGGGCGTGGTCACGTTTACGCTCGCCGGTAGCACCTGGAACCTGCACGGCATGATGGTCTACGTGGCCTACGCCTACAACATCGGCAGCCTGCTGCTGATGCACTGGGTGGGCAAGCGACTGGTGGGCCTGAACATGGAGCGCCAGACCGTGGAAGCGGACTATCGCTACGGCGCCATGCAGGTGCGCGAGAACGCCGAGCAGATTGCCTTCTACTGCGGCGCGCCCACCGAAGATGGCCGCCTGACCCGGCTGTTCAGGAAGGTGCGCGAAAACACCGTTTCGCTCATTATCCGGCGCGCCAAGGTGATGCTGACGTCGACCGGCTATTCCCACTTCTTTACCGGCCTGCCGGTGCTCGCTGCACTGCCACTTTACCTGACCGGGCAGATCACCATGGGCGGCGTGACGCGCATTACCGGCGCCTACGCCATGCTCAGCGGTTCGCTGAACTTTTTCAGCCAGGCCTACCAGTCGTTTGCGAACTGGATCGCGATTGCCAATCGACTGCGCGACTTGCAGTGGAATATCAACAAGGCACGCGTGCGACAGAGCGGCTTTCGCCTGGCCGACAGCAGCGATACGGCCCTGACGACCAGCCTGCTCGAGCTGCGCGATCCGCTGGGCAGCCCGCTCACCCAGGTCCAGCCGCTGCGCATCAGTCAGGGCGAGCGCTGGATCGTGCGCGGTCCGTCCGGCGTCGGCAAGAGCACCCTGCTGCGCGTGCTGGCAGGCTTGTGGCCGCATGGCAACGGCGAGGTGCTGCGTCCGCACGGTGTGCACATGATGTTCGTGCCGCAGCGCAGCTATCTGCCTACCGGGCCTTTCAAGGAGGCGCTGTGCTATCCCTACCCTGCCGAGGCGTATGACGACGAAGCCTGCCGCCGCGTGCTTGCCGCCTGCCACCTCGACCAGCGCATTACCAGCCTGCATGCGCATGACAACTGGCGCCAGCAGCTGTCCGGCGGGGAGCAGCAGCGCGTCGCGTTTGCGCGCGTATTGCTGCAGGCGCCCGACTTCGTGTTCCTCGACGAGGCCACCAGCGCCCTCGATCCGGCGCTCGAGCATCAGATGTACACCGAACTGCTGCGCGCACTGCCCAATGCTGCAATCGTCAGCGTTGCGCACCGCGCCGAACTGGTTCGCTTCCACGACCACGAGCTGCAGGTGGCTGCCGCCACCCCACCGACAGCCCGCCTTGACCAACCTGATTTACCGGCTTGATATCTGTACTGATAAAACAGGCCATTCAGCCTGACAGATGTCTGCAATTCAGTCCGGTCACGCGCACCCGCTGTGCTGGTACGCTGGCCGCATCAAACTTTTTAATGATAGGAATACCGAATGAGCTCTAACATCGTCAACGCCACCGACGCCACTTTCGACGTCGATGTGAAACAGCACAAGGGAGTGGTACTGGTCGACTTCTGGGCTGAATGGTGCGGCCCGTGCAAGGCACTGGCGCCTATCCTGGCCGACATCGCCGACGACTATCCGGAAGTGCGCGTGGTCAAGATCAACGCCGATGAAAACCGGAAGGCCATGGAAGAGATGGCCGTGCGCGGCCTGCCGACTCTGCTGCTGTTCGCCGACGGCGAGGAGCGTGCCCGCCTGCTCGGCGCGCAATCGAAGACCCGCCTGGCGGCCCTGCTCGACGACCAGCTGGAGGCATGAAATGCAAGCCTACCACTCGAACCCCACCGTACGCGATGACTGCATCGCGCAATTGCGCAAACAAGCCGAACAGAAACGCCTGGCGCCGGGCCCACTGGCCTGGAATGGCGAAAAAGGCAGCCTGATCGGCTGCCTGCTCGAAAGCGAAGACCTGGTCAAATGGGAAAACGATCTTGGCCTGCCGCAGTGGCTGGCAACGACCGCCGACGGCATTGCGGCCCAGCAGCAGACCATCGATGACGCACTTGATTTCGGCATCCGTCTGCTCAACGCCATCCGCCCGGGCGCCGACGTTTCGCCCGCTGCCAGCGCCGTGATCCTGAGCGTGCTGGCCGATGCGCGCGCCTTTGTCGGCCAGTCGACCGATGTGCCGGCCGAACTCGACGCCGTATTGCAGCAGGTGCAATCGCTGCAGCAGCAGGTGATGGCAGGCCAGCGCCCGGTTCCAGCCGACTGGCGCGCCGCACGCCGCAGCGCAACCGGCGTGACCGATGGCCTCGACAGCGAACTGCTGCAAAGCCTGGCCGTGTGCGTCGAAACGGCAGCGTGGGACCCGTCCACCTCGAAGGCCGTGGTCTACGACACCTTGCGCGTCTACAGCAAGGCGGCCATCAGCAAGGCCGACGTCGAATCAGGCTATACCAAGGAAGACGACACCAATATCCGCACCCACCTCAAGTTGATGTGGGATACCCATCTTGCCAGCAAGCCGGAGCTGCAGGAACAGGGCATTACCGTCTTTTCCCTGCTGGCCGAGCACCACCCGGACGTCCACGACAAGATCGTCTGGAAGAACCGGATCGACCGCGACGCCATCATCAGCGCCAACCGCCGCGCGGCCGACGTCCTGATCGAGCAGCTCAAACAGGCTTGATGCCTCACCCTGGCGGCGCGTCCGCCTTTTACTGCCTATTGCCATGACACTATTCGAAAAACTTCGCAGCCACGACATCGCCGAGCTGCGCACGACCGTCGAGGAATATGTCGAGCCGTTGTCGGGCGCGCGCCATATCCACCTGCTCACCGACCAGGCCGACCTGGCCTTCCTGGTGGCGTTCCCGACGGTCCCGCACAACAGCGACGGCCGGGCCCATATCCTCGAGCACCTGGCGCTATCGGGCTCGCAGCGCTACCCGGTGCGCAATCCCTTCTTTTCGATGATGCGGCGCTCGACGGCCAGCTTCATGAACGCGATGACCTACGCCGACCGTACCGTCTATCCGTTTGCCACCACGGATCGCAACGATTTTTTCAACCTGCTCGACGTCTACCTGGACGCGACCTTCTTCCCGACGCTCGACTACCTCAATTTTCTGCAGGAAGGCTGGCGCTACACGCTCGAAGACGGCAAGTTGCGCTACCAGGGCGTGGTGCTGAACGAAATGAAAGGCGCCTTTACCAACCCCTTGCAGGCGCTCTACAACGGCATCACCGCTCAGCTGCTGGCAGGAACGACCTATGCGGTGGTGTCGGGCGGCGATCCGCTCGATATTCCTGCGCTCGACTACCAGGCGCTCAAAGATTTCCATGCCAGCCACTACCACCCGTCGCAAGCGCTGTTCATGACGGCTGGCGCCATGCCTGCGGCGCAAGTGCAGCAGCGCATCGCCGAACGCGTGCTGGCGCAACTGCCCGGCAACGCGCCGCGGCGCCTGCCGCAACTGGCCACCGTGGCCGCGCCACGCCAGCACACCATCGGCGTGCCGGCCCAGGCAGACAGCGCCAGCGAACATGGCGTGCAAAGCGCCTGGGTCCTGGGTGAATCGGCCGACCTGACCGCGCTGCACCACGCCCACCTGCTGCAGGCGGGCCTGCTCGGTGACGCTGCGGCGCCGCTGCGCAAGGCGCTCGAATCGGCCGGCTACGGCCGCCCTGCCCGCATTATCGGCATGGACGCCAATGCGCGCCAGATCCTGTTCCATGTCGGCATGGAAGGATTGACGCGCGAGCAGCTCGACGACGCGCGCGCGCTGTTGCAGCAGACGCTGGAAGCGGTAGCGCAGACGGGCGTGCCGGAAGCGGCGCTGCAGGCAGCGCTGCGCGACATCGTCTACCAGCAGCGCGACACATCGGGCGGACGCATGCCCAATATTCTGTCGCGCATGCTCAATGCCGTGCCTGCGGTACTGCGCGACGGCGACGCCATCGACGCATTCGACAGCGCCGCCATCCTCGCCCAACTGCGCCGCGACATCGCCAGGCCCGGCTTTTTCCAGGGCCTGGTGCGCGCGTTGCTGGACAACCCGGCGCGGCTCGATGCGCACGTGCTGCCCGACCCCGATTACTTCAAGGACCGCGCCGCCGCCGAAGAACAACGCCTGGCCACGATACAGGCTGGCATGACGCCGGCGCAGTTCGAGCGCATAGGCGCCGACAACCGTGCACTTGAAGAACTCCAGCGCGCACCGGCAGACGCCTCGCTACTGCCACGCATCCGCCCTGCCGACCTGGATCGCCAGCCCAAGGCGCTGCCGGCAGTACCTGAGGCACGGGACGGCAAATATGTGTTCAGCATTGCCTCGAACGGCATTTCTTCGGCGCGCATGCAGTTTGACATCAGCGCACTGGGCGAACATAACTGGCCGTGGCTCAGGCTTTACGCCAGCCTGCGCGACGGCCTGGGCGTGACAGACATGCGCTTCGAGCAGGCCGGGGCCTGGCGCCGCAGCCAGGTCGCACAATTTGACATCGGCGTGCAGCCGCTGCTCGACAGCGCAGGTGCGCTGCGCCTGTCGATGAATTTTTATGCCAGCGCGCTGCGCGAAGACCATGCGCAGATCGCCGCAGTGCTTGACACGTATGTCGGGCAGCCACGCTTTGATGAGCAGGCCCGTATCCGCTTCCTGGTCGAACTCATGCTGCGCCAGCGTCGCAACAGCCTGGCGCAGGAAGGCGACCGACAGGCCCACCTGGCTGCCAGCGCGCCCCTGTCGCCGCTGCGCGCGTTCGAAGATGCCAGCGAAGGCGCCGCCTACAGCACTTTCCTGGCGCACCTGCAAGCGAAAATGGCGACCGAAGAAGGGTATCAGGCGGTGATTGATCGCCTGGCAAGCCTGCATGAAAGCCTGGTGCAGTGCCCCGCTACCGTGCTGCTGGCGGGCTCCGGTGACGATGCACAGGCCCTGGCTGCGCTGTTCAACATGGCGCCAGCCCAGGATGCGCCTGCGCGCCACCGCACCATCAGCGGCAAGCGGGCAGCCCTGGCGCTGTATGCGCCCAGCCAGGTCAACCATTGCCATATCGCCTGGAAAGCGCCGGACATGCAACATGCGGACGCACCGGCACTGGCGGTGGCGGCCGAACTGTTCCAGCATCAGTTCCTGCACCAGGCGCTGCGCGAACGCGGCGGCGCCTACGGCGGCAGCGCCAGCTACGCAGAAGGCGCCGGCACCTTCACGATGCAGTCCTACCGTGATCCGCGCCTGGCCGCAACCTACGCCGATTTTGCCGAAGCAGTCGAGCGCATGCTCGACCGTCCGTTCACGCAGGAACAGCTGGAAGAGGCGATCGTGTCGACCATCAAGAAGCTCGACCATCCGGCCGCGCCGTTTGGTGCGGTACTGGCGGCCTGGTCGCTGCACCAGCGCGGCATCGGCACAGCCGCGCGCCAGCAATATCGCTCAGGCGTACTGGCCTGCACCATCGATGCCGTACGGCAGGCGGTGGCACGCTGGCTCAGGGACGCCAGCGCCAGCCGCGCCGCCTCGGTAGGCAATCTCGCGCAAGACATGGCAGGGCTTGAAGTACTGGATCTGGCGGCGTCGCTTGGCGCCGAAGCGCAACACAGCGCATGACACTGCCCTGACTGACCTCCCGGTACGGCAGCGCAACGTTCAGCGTTGCCGTACCGGTTACACAGCTGCCCGCAGCACTGACCACACTTCCCCACACTTCTCATGCATACCCCCCCGCTCAATTTCAACGGTGCGCCCGATTTTCGGGCCATCGATCCGGCCCTGATCGCGCCGGCCATCGACCAGTTGCTGGCCGAAGCCGACGCTGCGCGCCAGCACGCGGCCGGCCCGGACGTGGCTGCCAACTATACGGCGCTGGCCGCCGCGCTCGATCTGCCGGTCGAACGCCTGACCATGGCCTGGCATCTCGTCTCGCATCTGCACGGCGTAGCCGATACGCCGGCGCTGCGCGCAAGCTATCTTGCCTGCCTGCCCGGGGTCAGCGCTTTTTTTACCGCGCTGGACGGCGACGTGGCGCTCTACCGCAAGTATCGCAAGGCTGCCGGCGACGCCAGCCTGTCGTCGCAGCAGGCGCGCGCCACGGCGCTCACCGTCGAAGCTGCGCGGCTGTCGGGGGCCGAACTCGATGCTGCCGACAAGGCACGCTTTGCCGTGCTGGCGCAGCGCCGCGCCATGTTGACGCAGCGTTTTTCCAGCAATGTCCTTGACGCCACCGACCGCTTTGCCATGTATGTTGCGCTACCCGAGATGGAGGGCGTGCCGACCGATGTGCTCGAAGCGACGCGCAAGGCGGCAGCGGCCGACGGGTACGAAGGCTGCAAGCTCAATGTGCAGCAGGCTACCTACTCGGCCATCATGCGCCAGGCCAGCAACCGTGCGCTGCGCGAAAAGCTCTATCACGCCCACGTCACGCGCGCCAGCGAGTTCGGTCCGGCGGAACTGGACAATACGGCGCTGATGGACGAACTGCTTGCGCTGCGCCACGAAACGGCGGCGTTGCTGGGACTGGCCAATTACGCCGAATTGTCGCTCGCGCCGAAGATGGCGCAAAGCCCGGCACAGGTCACGGCTTTTCTCGACGAACTGGCAGCGTCGGCCAGGGCTTCGGCAGTGAGCGAAATCGAGGAAGTGCGTACGTTTGCGCGCGAAGAACTGGGACTGGACGAGTTGCAGGCCTGGGACCTGCCCTTTGCCAGCGAGCGCCTGCGCCAGGCCCGGTTTGCGTTCAGCCAGAGCGAAGTGAAGCGCTATTTCCAGGTTGACCGCGTGCTCAACTCGTTGCTGCAGCTGGTACAACGCATTGCCGACGTCGAGATCACTGCCGCCGACGTGCCGGTCTGGCACGACAGCGTGAGTGCCTGGCGCGTGACGCGCCGCGGCGAAGTGCTGGGGTTGTTTTATCTGGACCTGTATGCGCGCGCCGGAAAACGCGGCGGCGCCTGGGTGGATGGCCTGCAGCCGCGCTGGCGCCACGGTGAGCATCTGCGCACGGCGCTGTCTTGCCTGGTCTGCAATTTCACCGCCCCGGGCGACGATGGCGTAGCCACCATCGGCCACGATGAACTCATTACCCTGTTCCACGAATTCGGCCATAACCTGCACGTACTGCTGTCGACCGTGGAGGTGCGCGGCGTATCGGGCTTTTCCGGCGTGGAGTGGGATGCGGTCGAGCTGCCCAGCCAGCTGATGGAGAACTTTGCCTGGCAGTGGGATGTCGTCGAGCCCCTTAGCGCCCATGTTGACGATGGCCGCCCATTGCCCAGGAAACTGTTCGACAAGATGCTGGCGGCCAGGAATTTCCAGAGCGGCCTGGGCCTGCTGCGCCAGATCGAGTTCGCATTGTTCGACATGAAGCTGCACCTGCGTGAACAGCCCGACACCCTCGCGCAGCGCCTGCTCGACCAGGTACGCCAGCAGGTGGCGGTACTGCAGGTGCCGGCCTACAACCGCTTTGCCCATGGCTTTTCGCATATTTTTGCCGGCGGCTACGCGGCCGGCTACTACAGCTACCTGTGGGCGGAAGTGCTGTCGGCCGATGCCTGGGATGCGTTCGAAGAAGCCGGCGTGCTCGACCAGGGTACCTGGGACCGGTTCCGCAGCGAGATACTGGAAGTCGGCGGCAGCCGCCCCGCAGCCAGCAATTTCCAGGCATTTCGCGGCCGTGCGCCAAATAGCGCGGCAATGCTGCGCCAGCGCGCCATCGAGGCCCCCGTCACGCCAGCGGCGGCATAGGTGCAGGCGCGGGCACAAGAACAGATCCTGCTGACCGGCATCGTCGGGCGCGAAGGCGTGCTCGGCGCCCATGCCCGCTTTGCCAGCACCGACTCGATTTCACGCCTGCTCGGCCCAGGCATCGCCGGCCTGCTGGTACAAGCGCTCAATGCCCCGCTTGCCGTGCTCGTTACCGCCTGCATCCTGATGTTATCGATGAGCGTGATGCGCACTGCTGTACATCGGCGCAGCCGGCGCCGTCTTGTGCCTGGTGCTGCGGCGCACGCCGCTGGCGCGCATCGCCTGAACCGTGCAGCCCCCCCCATTGATCCATCAGGAGCATCTGTCCATGCATCCCCATTCCATCCAGCTGTTCGACCCGCAATCGTTCAGCTACACCTATATGCTCGTCTCGCCTGCCGATGGTGCGGCGGTAATCATCGATCCGGTATTCAAACAGCTCGACATATAGTGAAACCCTTCCACCTCACCGCCCCGACCTCACCTCCTTGACCGCCGCAGCCACCTCGGCAGCCATCTCGCCGATGTCCTTGTCGCGCCGGCGGTCGAACCAGCGCACGCAGGCGGCCAGCACCCACCAGGCGGGCAGGCCGATGGCGGCCATCAGCGGGGCGGCGATAAACAGAAAGCCGGTGGCAGGATCGCAGCCGTACAGCACGGCGACCCGGTTGGCGCTGTCGAACAGGCTGGGCCACCAGGACAGCACGGCGGCTACCAGTACGGGGCCCGTAAAGGTGGCGATAATAATGCTCGAGCAGATGCGGATCACCGCTTCTTTTTTTGTTCGCGGCCACATCACCATAAAGCTGAGGATGGTAGCCAGCAGGGCTGCCAGCAGAGGCAGGCCCAGCAATTTGATCCAGGTCGCGCCGGCGGCGCTGATATCGATTTCCATGATACATTTTTCTCGTTTCTGTTACTCAATAGACGCCGCTGCGCCATGGTTATCGCCCTGGCCCGAACAGCGCCGCCACCAGCGGATCGCGCAGCGCCTGGCCGACCGGCCAGCGCGCCGTCAGGCGCACCTGGGGCGGCAATTCGGCCCAGCGCTCACAGTCGCCGCCCGCTTCACCCGCCGCATACAGGGCGGGCCGCTGCCGGCCGGGCTCGGTGCAGTGACGCTGCGCCAGGTGAATCACGCCGCTGTCGCACATATGGCGCAGATAGCGGCTGATGGTGCCGGCGTCGAGCGCCAAGAGGGCAGACAGCTGCGCCGCGCTGGCCTGGCCCTGCTCGGTAATGAACTGCGCGATCCGTGAGATGTGCTGTTGCGAACGCTTGCTGCGCCCCTGCAAGCGGCGTCCTGCCTGGGATGTTCTTTTGCCTGCTGTCATTTGATTGCTGCTTAACATCTGCCTGCCTCCTTGTGCCGGCCCGTCTCGCAGTGTGCGAATTTGCGACAGGCAATGGATGGACTTTATCAATCGCTAATGTTAAAGTCAAGCATTTGGTACTTTATCAAACGGTAAATTTCGGGTTTAATAGGGGGATGGATATGTATCAATACAGACGTGACCGGCTATTGGCGCTGATCGGCGAGCGCTATGCCAATACGCGCAAGAAGATTTCCGACGCCAGCGGCTGGAGCGAGGCGCGCATCTCGCAGATCCTGTCGCCGACCTACCGCGACGGGCGTGCCTTCAGCGAGAAAATCGCGCGCAAGCTCGAAGCGGACCTGCAGCTCGACAGCATGTATTTCGACCAGGGCGCCGCGCCCGATCAGGCCATGCTGGCCGCGCGCGCGCTCAAGGGCGTGCGCGAGGTGGTACTCGACGATGAGCACGACGAGCGCTTCTATACCATCCGCAAAGTCAAGCTGCGCCTGTCGGCCGGCATTACCGGCTTTGCGGTCGAGCCGGAAACCCATGACGGCGGCACCATCAGCGTGCAGCGCGGCTGGGTCGACCGCAACGGTTATCACCCGGACAGGCTGGTGGCCATCAAGGTCAAGGGCGAGAGCATGGAACCGGCCCTGTACGAGGACGATGTGGTGATTATCAACACGGCAGATACACGGCCGGTGGACGGCGTGGTGTTTGCCGTCAACTACGAAGGCGAGCCGGTAGTCAAGCGGCTGGCGCGCGATATCGGCGAATGGTGGCTGACCTCGGACAATCCGGACCAGCGCAAATACCACCGCAAGATGTGCCGCGGCAGGGAGTGCATTATCGTCGGTCGCGTGGTGCGCAAGGAAAGCGAACGGATATGAACAACCGGAGTTTATCATTCGATAAACTCCGGTATAGGCTTACTACGCCAGTGCAGCCTCGATATGCTGCAACGAGGCCGGATCCTCAATCGAGGTCAGGTCGCCCGGACTGCGTCCTTCGCAGATGGCCTGGATCGAGCGGCGCAGCAGCTTGCCCGAACGCGTCTTCGGCAGTTGCGGCACGAACAGCACGCGCGCCGGCCGCGCCACGGCCCCGAGCTGGCGATCCACCACCGCCATCACATCGCGCTCCAGCGCCGCCCTGCCCTCGGCACTTTCGGCTGGCCGGGCGTCTTTCAGAATGACGAAAGCCATCGCCACCTGCCCTTTGAGTTTGTCTTCCATGCCGACCACCGCCACTTCCGACACGTTGGGATGGCTAGAGATGCTCTCTTCGATTTCGCGCGTGCCCAGGCGGTGGCCGGCCACGTTAATGACGTCATCGGTGCGGCCGAGGATAAAGTAATAGCCGTCCGCATCGCGCATGGCCCAGTCGAACGTGGAATACACCTGATGCTCGCTGATGGTCGACCAGTAGGTATCGACAAAGCGCTGATCGTCTCCATAGACCGTCTGCATGCAGCCGGGCGGCAGTGGGCCTTCGAGCACCAGTACGCCGCGCTCGCCGGCGCCGCACTCTTCGCCAGTCGCTTCATTGAGCAGCTTGACGCGATAGCCATACAGCGGCTTGCCGGGGCTGCCCAGGCGCGTCGGCGTGTGCTCGACGCCGCGCGCCACCGTCAGCAGCGGCCAGCCCGTTTCGGTCTGCCAGTAGTTGTCGATAATATCGACCTTGAGTTCATCGGCAATCCACTGCGAGGTGGTTTCATCGAGTGGCTCGCCAGCCAGGTACATCGCTTTCAGCGACGACAGATCGTACTTGCGCATCAGTTCGACCGGATGCTTGCGCAGCACGCGGATGGCAGTCGGCGCCGAGAACATGCGCGTGACCTTGTACTGCTCGACGATGCGCCACCACACACCCGCGTCGGGGCAGATCGGCAGACCCTCGTACATGATGGTGGCCATGCCAGCGATCAGGGGGCCGTAGACGATATACGAGTGGCCGACCACCCAGCCGATATCGGAAGTAGCAAAAAAGGTCTCGCCCGGCTTGGCGCAGAATACATGCTGCATCGACGAAGCCAGCGCCACCGCATAGCCGCCCACGTCACGCTGCACACCTTTGGGCTTGCCGGTGGTGCCCGAGGTGTAGAGCACATACGACATCTCGTTCGATTCGAGCCAGGTGACCGGCACGCTGGCGTCCATGTGCTGTTGACGCAAGCTGGCGTAATCGACATCGCGCCCTGGTTCGAGCTGCATCGGCACCAATCCGCGGTTCACCAGCAGCACCTGCTGCGGCTTGTGCGCAGCAAGCCGTATCGCTTCGTCGAGCAGCGGCTTGTAGGCAATCGCCTTGCCGTTGCGCGAGCCGGCGTCGCTGGAAAAGACCAGCTTGGGCTGCGCATCGTCGATGCGGCTGGCCAGGCTGTTGGCCGCAAAGCCGCCGAACACCACCGAATGGATGGCACCGATGCGCGCGCAGGCCAGCATGGCAAACGCGGCTTCGGCAATCATCGGCATATAGATCAGCACGCGGTCGCCGCGCGCCACGCCCAGCGACAGCAGGATGGCCGCGCAGCGCTCGACTTCGCGCTGCAGCTCGCGGTAGGTATAGGTTTTTTCGGTATTGGTTTCGGTGGAAATGGCGATCAGCGCCGGCGCATCGCCACGCGTGGCGACCCAGCGGTCGACCGCGTTGTGGCACAGATTGGTGGTGCCGCCGACAAACCACTTTGCAAACGGTGGGCGGGAATAGTCGAGCACTTGCGAAAACGGGGTATGCCAGTCGATCCTGCCCGCTTCATCGCGCCAGAAAGCTTCGGGCGCGTCGATCGAGCGCTGATAAAATGCAGCGTAATCCATGTCTCCTCCGGTTGGCCTGCTATTGTTTTTTAAGCGATGACATTGCCAGGCACGCGCACCGCGCCTTCCATCAGCACGCGCGCGCTGCGGCTCATGATGGCCTTGGTAACGCGCCATTCGCCACCCTCCTGCGCCGCCTCGGCGCCCACCATCAGGGTGCCGGACGGATGGCCGAAGCGCACGCTTTGCCGGGCGCCGCCACCGGCCGCCAGATTGACCAGCGTGCCGGGGATGGCAGCGGCCGTGCCGATGGCCACCGCCGCCGTGCCCATCATGGCGTGGTGCAGCTTGCCCATCGACATGGCACGCACCAGCAGGTCGATCTCGCCCGCCCTGACCTCTTTGCCACTCGACGCCACGTAATCGGCAGGCGGCGCCACGAACGCCACCTTGGGCGTATGCTGGCGCGTCGCTGCCTGGGCGATATCGGTAATCAGGCCCATGCGTAGCGCGCCATGCGCGCGGATCAACTCGAACAGCGCCAGCGCGGCCGGGTCGCCGTTGATCGCGTCCTGCAGTTCGGTGCCCACATAGCCGATGGCCGCCGCGTCGACAAAGATGGTGGGGATGCCGGCGTTGATCATGGTGGCTTTCAGCGTACCCACGCCCGGCACCTCGAGTTCGTCGACCAGTTGGCCGGTGGGAAACATCGATGAGCCTGCACCGTCGCCGTCTTCATCGGCGGCCGGGTCGAGAAACTCGAGTTTCACTTCGGCGGCCGGAAAGGTCACGCCATCGAGCTCGAAGTCGCCCGTTTCCTGCACTTCGCCGCCGGTCATCGGCACATGCGCGATAATCGTCTTGCCAATATTGGCCTGCCAGATGCGCACCACGGCTGCGCCGTCATGCGGCACGCGCGCCGGATCGACCAGGCCGGCGCTGATGGCAAACGCGCCGACAGCCGCCGACAGGTTGCCGCAGTTGCCGCTCCAGTCGACAAAGGCCTTGTCAATGGCGACCTGGCCGAACAGATAGTCGACGTCATGGTCCGCGCGGCTGCTCTTGTCGAGGATTACCGTCTTGCTGGTGCTCGAGGTGCCACCGCCCATGCCGTCGATCTGCTTGGCATACGGGTCGGGACTTCCGATGACGCGCAGCAGCAGCGCGTCGCGCGCGCCCCCCGCTTGCTGCGCGCTGGCCGGCAGGTCCTGCAGGCGGAAAAATACGCCTTTGCTGGTACCGCCGCGCATATAGGTGGCGGGGATTTTGATTTGGGGGGGATGGGGCATAATGTATCCAGAAAGTAGGTCGGATTAGCGTGGCAAAGCCACGCGTAATCCGACACATTGTTGACGCTGCCGGTGTTGTCGGATTACGCGGCTGCGCCGCTAATCCGACCTACGGACGACTCCAGAAAATCCTGCGCAAAACGCTGCAGCACGCCGCCGGCCTCGTAGATTGACACTTCTTCGGCCGTATCGAGGCGGCAGGTCACCGGCACTTGCAGCGTCTCGCCGTTGCTGCGATGGACCACCAGTGTCAGGATAGAGCGCGGTGTGCGCTCGCCGAGAACGTCATAGGTCTCGCTGCCATCGAGCGCCAGCGTCTTGCGGTTCACGCCGGGCAAAAACTCCAGCGGCAGCACACCCATGCCAACCAGGTTGGTGCGGTGGATGCGCTCGAAGCCTTCGGCCACGATCGCTTCCACGCCGGCCAGGCGCACGCCTTTGGCTGCCCAGTCGCGCGAGGAACCCTGGCCATAGTCGGCGCCGGCGACAATGATCAAGGGCTGCTTGCGCTCCATATACACTTCGATCGCTTCCCACATGCGTGAGATGGTGCCATCGGGCTCGATGCGCGTGAGCGAACCGGCCTTGACCTTGCCGTCCTCAATCACCATTTCGTTTTTCAGGGTCGGATTGGCAAAGGTGGCGCGCTGCGCCGTCAGATGGTCGCCGCGATGGGTGGCGTAGGAATTGAAGTCCTCTTCCGGCAAGCCCATTTTGGCCAGATACGCGCCCGCTGCGCTGTCGAGCATAATGGCGTTCGACGGCGACAGATGGTCGGTGGTGATATTGTCGCCCAATACCGCCAGCGGGCGCATGCCGCGCAGGGTGCGCGCGCCGGCCAGCGCGCCTTCCCAGTAAGGCGGACGGCGGATATAGGTTGTCTGCGGGCGCCAGTCGTACAGCGCGCTGACCTTCTCGCCGTCATCCACGCGGGCGGCAAACATCGGCACATACACCTTGCGGTACTGCTCGGGCTTGACGCTGGCTGCCACGATGGCGTCGATCTCTTCGTCGGACGGCCAGATATCCTTGAGCGTGACCGGCTTGCCGTCGGCATCGAAGCCCAGCACGTCTTTCTCGATATCGAAGCGGATGGTGCCGGCAATAGCATAGGCCACGACCAGCGGCGGCGAAGCCAGGAAGGCCTGCTTGGCATACGGGTGGATGCGGCCGTCGAAGTTGCGGTTGCCCGACAACACGGCGGTGGCATACAGGTCGCGCGAGACGACTTCTTCCTGGATCACCGGATCGAGCGCGCCGGACATGCCGTTGCACGAGGTGCAGGCAAACGCCACCACGCCAAAGCCCAGCGCTTCGAGTTCGCTCATCAAGCCGGCTTCCTGCAGATACAGTTCGACGGTTTTCGAGCCCGGCGCCAGCGACGACTTGACCCACGGTTTTCTCTGCAGGCCCAGGCGGTTGGCGTTGCGCGCAATCAGCCCGGCGGCAATCATGTTGCGCGGATTGTTGGTGTTGGTGCAGCTGGTAATGGCGGCGATGATGACGGCGCCATCGGGCATTTTGCCCGCTTCGTTTTCTACCACCCCGGCAATGCCGCGCGCGGCCAGTTCCGAGGTTGGCACGCGGCTGTGCGGATTGGACGGCCCGGCGATATTGCGCACCACCGTCGACAGGTCGAACTCCAGCACGCGTTCATACTGCGCCGTGGCCAGGCTGTCGGCCCACAGGCCCGTTTCCCGGGCATAGGCTTCGACCAGCTGCACCAGTTCGTCGTCCCGGCCGGTCAGTTTCAGGTACTTGATGGTCTGCTGGTCGATATAGAACATGGCCGCCGTGGCGCCAAATTCGGGCGCCATATTGGCGATGGTGGCGCGGTCGCCCAGCGTCAGGTGCGAGGCACCCTCGCCAAAAAACTCGAGGTAGGACGACACTACTTTCTGCTTGCGCAGGAATTCCGTCAGCGCCAGCACGGTGTCGGTGGCGGTAATGCCCGGTTGTGGTTTGCCAGTCAGCTTGACGCCGATAATATCGGGCAAACGCATCCACGAGGCGCGCCCCAGCATCACGCTTTCCGCTTCCAGGCCACCCACGCCGATGGCGATCACGCCCAATGCGTCGACCATCGGCGTATGCGAATCGGTGCCCACCAGCGTGTCGGGATAGGCGACGCCGTCCTGCACCTGGATCACCGGCGACATGCGCTCCAGATTGATCTGGTGCAGGATGCCGTTACCGGGCGGGATCACGTCGACGTTCTTGAAGGCCTTCTTGGTCCAGTCGATAAAGTCGAAGCGGTCTTCATTGCGGCGGTCTTCGATGGCGCGATTCTTGGCAAAGGCGTCCGGGTCGAAGCCGCCGCATTCCACCGCCAGCGAATGGTCGACCACCAGCTGCGTGGGGACGACCGGGTTGACCAGCGCCGGGTCGCCGCCCTGCGCGGCAATCGCGTCGCGCAGGCCGGCCAGGTCGACCAGCGCGGTCTGGCCGAGAATGTCGTGGCAGACCACGCGCGCCGGGAACCATGGAAAGTCGAGGTCGCGCCGGCGCTCGATCAGCTGCGTCAGCGAGGCGTCCAGCGTGGCCGGGTCGCAGCGGCGCACCAGGTTTTCCGCCAGTACGCGCGAGGTATACGGCAGGCCGGCCCAGGCGCCAGGTTTGATGGCGTCGACGGCGGCGCGCGCATCAAAGTAGTCGAGCCGGGTGCCAGGCAAAGCCTTGCGGTAAAGATGATTCATGGTGGCGCTCATCAGCTGCGGTCCTTGATCGGCACGAATTGCAAGTCTTCCGGGCCGACATAGTTGGCGCTCGGGCGGATAATCTTGTTGTCGATGCGCTGCTCAATAATGTGCGCGGCCCAGCCCGAGGTGCGCGAAATGACGAACAGCGGTGTAAACATCGCCGTCGGCACGCCCATCATGTGGTACGACACGGCCGAGAACCAGTCCAGGTTCGGGAACATGTTCTTGATCTCCCACATCACCGACTCCAGGCGCTCGGCAATATCGAACATTTTCATCGAGCCCGCTTCCTGCGACAGGCTGCGCGCCACTTCCTTGATGACTTTGTTGCGCGGATCGGAAATCGTGTAGACCGGATGGCCAAAGCCGATCACCACTTCCTTGTTGGACACGCGCTCGCGGATATCGGCTTCGGCTTCGTCGGCGTTGTCGTAGCGTTTTTGAATGTCCAGCGCCACTTCGTTGGCGCCGCCGTGTTTCGGGCCGCGCAGCGCGCCAATCGCACCGGTAATGGCCGAGTGGATGTCAGAGCCGGTGCCGGCAATCACGCGACTGGTAAAGGTCGAAGCATTGAATTCATGTTCAGCGTACAGGATCAGGGACGTGTGCATGGCTTTTTCCCACGACGCCGACGGCTTTTTGCCGTGCAGCAGGTGCAGGAAATGGCCGCCGATCGATTCGTCGTCGGTTTCCACTTCGATGCGCTTGCCGTTATGGCTGTAGTGGTACCAGTACAGCAGCATCGAGCCGAACGAGGCCATCAGACGGTCGGCGATATCGCGCGCGCCCGGTACGTTATGGTCGTCTTTTTCCGGCAGCGTGCAGCCCAGTACCGACACACCAGTGCGCATCACATCCATCGGATGGGCGCCGGCTGGAAGGGCTTCAAGCGCCGCCTTGACGGCCGACGGCAGGCCGCGCAAGGATTTCAGCTTGGCCTTGTAGCCTTTCAGTTCGGCGCTGGTCGGCAGCTTGCCGTGCACCAGAAGGTAGGCAATTTCCTCGAATTCGCAGCTGTCGGCCACATCGAGAATGTCGTAGCCGCGGTAATGCAGGTCGTTGCCGGTCTTGCCGACCGAGCACAGGGCGGTATTACCGGCGGTCACGCCCGACAGGGCAACCGATTTTTTAGGTTTGAAGGTGGCGGCTTGTGGTGCGGTCATGTGCTTCTCCAGAAATAGGTGGATTTATTTTTTCTGCGCGGCGAACAGCGCGTCGAGCTTTTGCTCGAAATCGTGATAGTTGATCGATTCGTACAGTTCCATGCGCGTTTGCATGGTGTCGACCACGTTTTTCTGCGTGCCGTCGCGGCGCAAGGCGGCGTAGACATTTTCAGCCGCCTTGTTCATGGCGCGAAAGGCCGACAGCGGATACAGCGCCAGGCCCACATGGGCGCTGCGCAGCTCGTCGAGCGTAAACAAAGGCGTCGAACCGAATTCGGTGATATTGGCCAGGATCGGCACATTGAGCGCTTTGGCAAATTTGGCGTACATATCGAGGTCGGTGATCGCTTCCGGGAACACCATGTCGGCGCCCGCCTCCACGCAGGCCACGGCGCGCTCGAGCGCTGCTTCCAGGCCATCGACGGCCAGCGCATCGGTACGCGCCATGATCACGAAATTCGGGTCGGTGCGCGCATCGACGGCGGCCTTGATGCGGTCGACCATTTCTTCCTTGCTGACGATTTCCTTGCCCGGACGATGGCCGCAGCGCTTGGCGCCCACCTGGTCTTCGATATGCAAGCCGGCGGCGCCGAACTTGATCATCGACTTGACGGTGCGCGCCACGTTAAAGGCCGAGGAGCCAAAACCGGTATCGGCATCGACCAGCAGCGGCAAATCGCACACGTCGGTAATGCGGCGGATATCTGTCAGCACATCGTCGAGGCCCGAGATGCCCAGATCGGGCAAGCCCAGCGAACCCGCAGCCACGCCGCCACCCGACAGATAAATGGCCTTGTAGCCGGCGCGCTTGGCCAGCAGCGCATGGTTGGCATTAATGGTGCCGACTACCTGCAATGGGGATTCTTCCTGGACAGCTTTGCGAAATGCCGCACCTGCGGAGTACTGAGTCATCTGATCACCTTGGTCTATTGTTTCAACGAGATTGCAATAGCCACACTATTGCAAATGCCGTGCCAGCAGAGGTGAATACCGCAACAAGGCCGAATAATCAGGCTTGGCGGGCAGATGGAGGACGAGAAGAAGACATTGAAATGTTTCAATGATGTTTCAACGATATTTCAATTGCATTTCAAAATCTCAAAATGAAACAATTTTGAAACGTCATGAAACATGCGCAACCGGTAAACACCGGCTGCGTAAGATGGATGCTCAGGCCAGACGCACCAGGGGATTGGCGATAATATTATCGATCTGGCGCACGGCTTCTTCGCAAGCCGCAGCAATGGCGCCGTCTTCGTCGTCGCGCACGAACTGCATGGTCGAGCCTTCGAATACTTCGATGCCTTCCGCGCTGGCGCGTTCGATATCGCAGCTGGCCGACCATTTGCCGTCGCTGGTCGGTACGGCCAAGGGCACGATTTCCCAGCCTTTATAGTGGATTTTGGAACTGTTGTCATTCATGGGGGCCTCCTTGCTCAATATAAGAAATCGTAGCACGTAACATGAAAGGACGGCATGCTGCGGCGTGCTTGCCGCTGTGCCGTGCTCTCATGCGGCGATATGTGCTCAGGGGCGCTCAGGGGCGCAGCAGATTGTCGACTTCGATGCGGGCCACTTCCAGGCCGGCCAGACGGGCCGTATCGGGTGCGGCGTAACCGCCGAGGGTGCGGCTGCGTTCGATCGCCTGCGACGCCGGTTCGCCGTCGCGCTGCAGCCGATAGCTGAAGTCCCACAGGTCGTCATTGTCTTTCTGCGGCGTGACCGAAATGGTGAAGCCGCGATACTGTTCGCTGTGTGCCGTGATATCGTCCATCGATTCCTCCTCGTTGTAAGGTGAAATGCAGCGTAACATGAAGCGCCACACCTTGCCCGCACGTTGCAAAGCGCTGCAGCTTATGCGGTTTTCGCATATCAAACTGCTGGCGCAGCGATATAATGACGCCATGAACCCACTTGTCCAAGCCTTCTTCGACCCCGCCACCGCCACCGTCACCTATGTGGTGTACGAGGCGCCAGGCGGCGCCTGCGCCGTGATCGACTCGGTGCTCGACTATGACGCCAAGTCCGGCCGCACCGGCACCACCTCGGCCGACCAGGTGATCGCTTTTGTGCGCGCGCAGGCGCTGCACTGTCAGTGGCTGCTGGAAACCCACGCCCATGCCGACCATTTGTCGGCCGCGCCGTATCTGCAGCAGCATATCGGCGGCGAGATTGCCATCGGCGCGGCCATCGGCCAAGTACAGCAGGCGTTTGCACCGGTCTACAATCTGCCGCCAGCATCGGCCGATGGTGCGCAGTTCGACCAGCTGTTTGCGCCCGACCAGCTGTTTTGCATCGGCGCCCTGCAGGCGCGTGCGCTGCATGTGCCCGGCCACACGCCGGCCGACCTGGCCTACCAGATCGGTGACGCCGTGTTTGTCGGCGACACCCTGTTCATGCCCGACGTCGGTTCGGCGCGCTGCGATTTTCCCGGCGGCTCGGCCGCCCTGCTGTACCGCTCCGCGCAGCGCCTGCTGTCGCTGCCGCCAGCTACGCGGCTGTTTATCTGCCACGACTATCCGCCGGCCGGCCGGTCAGCACGCTGGGAAACAACGGTAGCCGAACAGCGCGCCAGCAATATCCACCTGCATGACGGCGTCAGCG
This sequence comes from Janthinobacterium aquaticum, assembly GCF_009208565.1. GTDB lineage: Bacteria > Pseudomonadota > Gammaproteobacteria > Burkholderiales > Burkholderiaceae_D > Janthinobacterium. The sequence goes on from NZ_WFLK01000001.1 coordinate 253,762, forward strand.
AAGACCAGTTCGTGACCATGCGCACCACGCGCGACGCCACGCTCGATATGCCAACGCTGATCCTGCCGGCGATCCAGGTCAATCTCAACGCCGGCAGGCTGCCCGAACCGGAAGACAACGGCGTGCGCTATCTGAAGATACCGCTCAACGCTGTCTGAACAGCGCCGCTTGATCTCTCGCAAACAGCGTCACGGGCAATCCGCATACAGTGCAGATTGCCCGTTTTTCTTGGGCGCAACGATATCAATGCGATGGGATCTGCATGCAAACGCCAGAATTTCCCGGGCCAGACTGTGTTTTGCTGGCCGAAGTTGAAGGCGTCACGCGCTTCGACAAGGGCCTGCTTGACGCCGTCGTGCGCCTGCCCCGTCCAGGCATTATGATCTTTGTTCACGGTGTCAATTCCGATGGCGAATGGTATGACGAGGCCGAACAAGGCTTGTGCGCAGGACTCAACGCCCGCCTGAAACGGCGCGACCAGGACTTGCACATTTCCGGGCCGGCAAGCGGACAAATGCAGCCAGCCCGGTATGCGCGTGAACTGACAGAAGACGGCTTTCTCAACCCCAGGCGCAACGCCACGAACTTTCTACAAGCCGACCATGCCAACTCGCCCGTGATCCGTTTTCGCTGGGGCTACAAGGCCAGCGGGGAAGAACTGCAGCAGTTTGGTGATGGTATTTACCTCAATGAAAAAAACTACTGGGGCGGTGGCCCGTTTGCCAATGGCTGCAGCGCCCTGCCCGATTTGTGGAGCGACGGCCTGTCGGAAGAATTATTTTTGTGGATGCATATCCAGCATATGAATCCGACCAATGACCGCCAGGTCTATGCCTGCCCGCCGCGCGCTTACTTCGTGTTTGCCGCATGGCGCCTGGCCCGCCTGGTGCAATCGATACGCGCCTGCCAGCACGATGCGCCCGTCACCATCGTCTGCCATAGCCAGGGCAATATGGTGGCCATGGCGGCCGCTTTTCTTGGCGACAGGCTGGGACCGTCTGCCGTGGCCGACAGCTATGTACTGTGCAACCCACCATACAGCCTGCTGGACAGCAACTTCACGGAAAATTGGATCAGCGGCAACTTGAAGGACCCACATGGCAATACGGGCCGGCAAAAGTACACGGCGCGCGCACAAACGCTGAAAGCCTTTTTTGCCATCCTGCACACGCGTCAGGGGACGCAACAGGACAGCGCACTGGTCGACCAACTGTGCGCCAACCTCAAACCGGAGCGCAAAGACAGCTACACAGCAGTGGCCGACCGCGAAGATTATGGTTTGAACGGTTTTGTCCACGGTCGCGTGACGCTGTATTTCAATCCGCACGATCAGGTCATCTCTGCCACACCGATACAAGGTATAGGCTGGCGCGGCATGTCGGCGCAGGAAATTGCCGACACCGGCGGAGAAGGCGTATTTACTCAGCGTGTCTTTGCGCAGAACCACCTGGTCGGGCAGGCTGGCGAGAAAGACTTCGATATCTGGCAGCGCGATGGCAAGCCGCTGGCGCCAGATAGCCATCAATTCTGGAGTCCACCGTCAAAGATTGCCGTCTACTCAATCGAGAAGGGCCTGCGTGCCAGCCGCAGCATCGGGAGCAAGATACTGACGTTCCTGCTTGCACCGATTGCCATTATCGCCACCAGTCTGGCCCGCACCCGTATCAACGCATTGCCGCCGGAACATTGGAAGCTGCCAATGAACGCGCCGGCCCTGCCCGAACCATTCTTGCCTGAAGCCAAACGCTATGGTGAGGTCAGCCTGGCCTTCGACGAAGGGTTCGATATGCCAGCCGAAGCCCTGGATGCACAGCGCGCCGACGCCGATGGCGATGCGTACGCCGGACATCGCAGCAAGGGACGCGGCAATGCCGACAGCGAAGCGAGCCTGAAGTATGAAATGAACGGCATGCTGCGCATGCAGGCGCGTCGCGAAAAGCTAGTCGAACCCGGCCAGCCAGTCACGCAGATAGATCAACCCGAGACCGCAACTACGTCGTTTAACACCTGGCGCAACAAGGAAATACGCCACTATCTTGGCGCCAATATCGATACCTACGCCACAGATCATTCCACCATCCTGACCTGCGCCGGCAATGCGGAAAAAGCGCTGGCATATGACGTGGCGGTGGGGGTGTGCACGATCAGCAACGAGCAGTTGCAGACGCTACGAATTGCGGCGGACTGGCGAATACTGGCAGGCTTACCTGACGAAAATGAACATAAACAATTCAAAGAGTATTTCGCTGATGGTAAGTACATAGGGTTATTGCTGTCAGTATGGGTCAATAACGAGAAGTGCGCAGCCAAGATGCCTGAAAAAATCATGGATGAGCGCCAGAACCAGCGCCCACAAGTAAATTACAGCGACCTTATCTTGAGGACAGACGGTGCATAACTTCCGCCCTACAAGTCGTCGACGAATTGCTTACGCACTAGTTACTTCCGTCGTACTGACAAGCCTGGCAGTGTCATGCAACTCAACTCCCTACATTAACTATGAAAATATTGGAGCGATCATGAAGGCCATCGAGATACCTTTACTTTTAACTATTGCAATCTATGCTCTGCTAACTGCATGTGGAGTCAAGCCTGCAACGGAAACCAGCGTACTGCGCAGCAGCGCCAATGTTCCGATATCGCCACCATTTTCAGCGCAGGTTGTCGGCCTGCAATGGCTCAATCCCCTGCAGCGGCGCGACTATCCGACGCAATGGCAGTTACTCTGGACCTTGGGCCTGGCAAAACCCAACAAAAATGATGATATGGTGAGAACCGATCCGCGCGCTTTTACGACACTACAGGCAGTGTCATACATTGCAGCCGGAAATGACGGTAAAGAGACATTCAAAGGTTACCACCATAAATATGTGGAAGTGTTGGTCGATCAAATGCACGACAATTACTTTGCCAACTCGCGCTACTTTTACAATGCGCATTCGATCCGCGATAAAAAAACCCGACGCGAACTCGCTGGTATTCGCATCGAATACGCACTACCCGAAGCCAAGCTTGACGAGCAGGAGGCTGGCAACTTTACCAGGGACTATATTGCCAGGGTTTTCAGTATCGGCAATCCGGGTTCCCCTACGCTGTGGACCAGCCCCACCCCGCCCGATGTGCACTTAACCATGGGCAGCAATAACGCCGGCTTTGTCTCGCTCGAAGCTGGACTGAAGTACCTGCAAGCGCATCCCGACAAGACCGTCTGGGTCATGGGCTGGGATGCGCCGAGCCGGCCAAAAGATACGCAGATCAATGAAAACATGGTGCTGCTGGTGCTGGCTGGGCCGCACTACAAGACAGAACGCGCTGCGCTGGCCTGGATAGGCTATCCGGCCAGCAGCAATGCGCAGCATTTCGAACCATCAAAGGACAAGCCGCCGCGCGCCGTGCAGGCCTGGCAGGCGGTGCTTGCCCAGGCGGCACACAACAGCGGCAGGACTGAGGAGGATATTGGCTTTGTGATCCACGACGCCAACCGCAGCCTGCCCGCTTCATCGGACAGGCTTGGGCAACTGGCGCATGCCCTGACACTAGAAGTACCAGGTTTCGATTTTCTGCCGCAAACCTTCAACACCCCGGCCCTGCTGGGCGAGATGGGTGCCGGCACGGCGCTGACCAATGTGGCGCTGGCCATCGGCCATGCCAACCACATCGGCAAGCCGGTGCTGGTAGCTGGCACCAGCGACGCCAGCAAGCTGACCGCCGTGCTGGTGCTGCCGCCAGCCACCGTGCGCCCCATCGATCACGACAAGCCCTGGTTTCGCGCCCGCGGTGAAGCGTATGCGTATCTGCCCTGGTGGGGGCTGCGCCATGATGAAGACATCATCATGCAGGGCTTTTCGCGCTAAAGCCGGACTTACTCCTGCTCTGGCGCGCGACCGATTTCGCCATCCAGGTTGGCCAGATACCAGGCCAGCGACGACATCACTGCCACATTGCGCTTGAGGTGCTCGGGGTTGACCTTGTCGAGCGTGTCGGCTGGCGTGTGGTGGTAGTGGAAGTAGCTGTGCATGTCGACCAGCGGCTCGAAACTGGGCACGCCGCCTTTTTCCAGACGATGCAAGTCGCCCGAGCCGATTACGTCGCGGCGCGTAAATGCCTGCGCGCCGATCGGCAGCAGTGCTGCGCGCAGCGGTGCGAACAGTTTTTCCGCTTTCGGGCCGACGCCGGCCAGGATGCCGAAGGGGCGCCCGGCGCCGCCATCCATCTCGATGGCCGCATACTGCTTGGCCAGCGTATTCTTGTTGGCGTCAAAATAGGCCTGGCCGCCACGGCCGCCGTTTTCCTCGTTCATCCAGGCGATCACGCGGATGGTGCGGCGCGGACGGTAGTCGAGCTTTTTCAAGGTCTCGATCACGCCCATGGCCGCGACCACGCCGGCACCGTCGTCATGGGCGCCGGTGGCCAGGTCCCACGAGTCGAGGTGGCCGGAGACGATCACCACTTCATCGGCCTTGTCGGTGCCGGGCCAGTCGGCAATCACGTTGTAGCTGTCGGCGTCGGGCAGCGTTTGCGGCGTCAGTGTCAGGTGCATCTTGAGCGGGCCGCGTGCGGCCAGGCGGCCCATCAGCAAGGCGTCTTCCACCGTCACGGCGGCAGCCGGAATACGCTTGCCGTCCTGCAGGCCGGTCGCGCCCGCATGCACGATGCGGAAATCGGCGCCGCCGATCGAGCGCACCAGCGCAGCAGCGGCGCCCAGGTCGGCCGCTGCTTTCGGGCCGTTGAAGCGGAAGCGCGAGCCCTGGCCATAGGTGGTGCCGGCCAGGCCGCGCTCGGCCATTTCCTGGTCAAACGGCGTATCGATCAGCACGATGGCGCCCTTGACTTCAGCGGCGCGCGCATTGAGTTCTTCCAGGCTACTGACGATCACCACTGGCGCCGTCAGGCCGGCCGCTGGCGTTGCGCCCGAGCCGCCCAGCGCGGTCAGCACCACGCGCTGCGCAATGCCGGCCGGACGGCCCGCATAGTCAACGATCTCGGCCGTTTCCACGCCGCGCACCCAGTGCGGCACCTTGACCGGCTGCAGCGTGACTTTGGCGCCCAGCTGGCGCATGGTGTCGGCCACCTGCTGCACGGCGGCGGCAGCGCCGACCGAACCGGACAGGCGCGGGCCGATCAGGTCGGTCATATCGGCCAGGCGTTCATAAGCCCAGTCGCTGCGCAAAGCGCTATCGCGCACCTGCGCCAGCGCTTCGGGCGAATTGCCGGGCGCAGCAGCGCAGGCACCACCGGCAGCAACGCCCAGCAGCATCGAGGTAACAGCGAGGGAAACAGCACGGCGCAGCGGCGTGCGGGAACGAGAAAAATGCATGACTATCCTGTACGGGAGTGTAAGGCGCAGGGCGCAATCTGAAACGATAACGTATTTATTGTGTGTTTGCATCAATATTGCCACTGCCACGCGACGCCGCGATGGCATCTCGGGTAACATCAGGGTTCGAACCGCCACTGGACTACGCCATGCTCAAGGGAACCCTGTGCACCGTGCGGCACTTGCAGGCCGCCGATCTGAACGCTTATATTGCACTGGTCAACGACCTGCCCTCGCGCGGGTCGTTTTTCTCCTTGCAGTTCAAGTCGCCCGAAGCGATGCGGCGCGATTTCCTGCAGACCGGCTTCGTGACCGAGGACAGCGAATTGTTCGTGATCGAAGACCTGCACCAGAATATCGTCGGCACCATTACCCACTTCAAGACGCGCACGCCAACCAGTCGCGAGATCGGCTACCGCCTGTTCGACCCGCAGCGTTTCGGGCGCGGCTATATGTCCGAGGCGACACGCCTGCTGGTCGACTATCTGTTTGGCGCCTATCCGTATCACCGGCTCGAACTGCTGATGGATCCGCTCAATACCGGCTCCGAGCGTATCGCGCAAAAGAACGGCTTTACGCATGAAGGCGTGCTGCGCCAGGCGTTTTTTATCAACGGCGTAATGCGCGATGTAAAAATTTACGGCCTGCTGCGCCCCGAGTGGCAGGCGCGCCTGGACGCCTCACAGCGCTGAATTTGCGCTGAACTGGCGCCGACTTGTTACGGTCCGTTTGGTTTGTAATAAGTTGTATTAAACATGGATGGACTGTAATGCGGCCGCTATAGTTCACTGCATGCGGATCATGGTGATCACGCCGGAATGGAAGGAAATGCCATGTTGAACAAAAAACTCCTCGGTGCGGTAATGGTAGCGGCAGTTGCGGTGTCTTCGGCCGCGTCGGCTGCCGGCGACCGCGATTTCAATACTGTTGCTGGCGCCGTTGTCGGAGCGGCCATCGGCAACAACACTGGCGGCACCAACGGCGCGATTGTCGGCGGCGTGATCGGTGCTGCGGTAGGTAATAGCCTGCGCACCAATGATCGCGGCTATGACCGCGGCTATCGCGGCGGCTACTATCAGAGCGCGCCGCCCGTGTATTACCAGCCAGCGCCACGCCCGGTGTATTACCAGCCAGCGCCGCGCCCTGTGTACTACGCACCGCCACCGCGCTACTACGGTCCGCCACCGGTGGTCTACGTTGAACCAAGCCGCGGCTACTACCGCGACCACGGCCGCTGGGACCGCCGCGACTACCGCGATGATCGTGGCCACGGCTGGGGACACCGCCGTTAAGCGATACTGAACGCTCCCCGAAAACCTGCGCCGGCTTGCCGGTGCAGGTTTTTTTTCGCCAGCGATCGATGCCGCCAAGTTGCTGGCGCTGGCACAGCGCTTCGGCTAAGCTGTCGGTATCGTCCACAGCGCGCCACCAAGAGCGCCCTACCCCATGCATTTCATTTCAGAGGCGCTTGATTTCGGCCCACGGCTCGACCTTGCCGCCGCAACCAGCGTCGGTGCGGGCGCCTTGAAACGCAGCGAAAACCAGGACAATTTCCTGCTGATCGACGCCAGCGGCCAGGCAGCATTCCTGGCCAACCAGCTGCCGGAACGCTTGCACGTGCCCGACTGGCCTGCGGGACATATCCGCGCCGCCGTACTCGACGGCATGGGCGGCCATGGCAATGGGCGCGAAGCGGCAGAAGCGGGGGTGCAAGGCCTGCTGGCCATGCCGGCCTGCACCAGCCATGCCACGCTGGCAGCAAAGCTGGACCAATTGCATGCGCAGCTGCAGCAGCAGTTCAATCAGGCGCCGGCGGCGCGCCCGCCCGGCACCACCCTGACCCTGCTGGAAATGCCGCCCGATGGCGATCCCCTGCTCTACCACGTCGGCGATTCGCGCCTGTATGAAATAAGCGAAAACAGCGTGACCTGCCTGACCGTCGACCATGTGCCGGCCACCGTGCATGCCATGGCCGGCCTGATCGATGAAAGCGGCTGGCGTGCGCGTGTGCATGGCCAGCACCATCCGCAGATTGCACAGGCCTTTATTCTTGGCAATGTCATCAACGACAGGCTGGAACTGCAGTTGCCGCTGGTGGCGCTCGATGCCGGCAATCTGCCGCCCTTTCTGGTGCACCTGGGCGACCGCAGGGCGTTGCCGTTGCGACCTGATGCGGTTTATGTGCTGGCCAGCGATGGCTTCTGGTCCTGCGCCAGGCCCGACGAGGCCATCGCGCGCTGGCCGGCGCTATGCCGCGGCAAGACGGCGGCGCAGGCCAGCGAGGCGATTCTGTGCGACTTCATGCATCAGCCGCCAGCTGGCCTGCACAGCGACAATCTGACAGCGCTGGTACTGCGCCTCAAGGCTTGAGCCGGCGCGCCGCCAGATAGCCGGCGCTTCCCGCCAGCGCGCACAAAAACGTGCCCCAGGCCAGGTCGATCAGGGTCAGCGCCAGTGGCCAGTCGCGCAAGGTGGCGTAATTGGTCAGATCGTAAGTGCCATAAGCCATCAGGCCCAGCAAGGCGGACAGACGCGCCGTGGTGGCAAGACTGCTGCTGCGCAAGCCGGGCAGCACGCCAAACACCAGTAAACCGATGCCGATCAGCAGGTAAAACGCGGCGGCGGGTGCCAGACGCGGCTGCGCCAGCATCAATGGCCCCAGCCATTCGGCGTAAGTTGGTCCCATCAGCACGCCCAACCACAGGGCGTCGGCAGCAAGAAACACCAGCAAGCTTGCAATATAGGCGGCAGCGAGTGGCTGCCAGCGGCGGTTTGTCATAACGGGCTTTCAGGCGAGGTTCGGAATTCCAGCGTAAGCAACTGGCGGCGTTTGCTCTGTACTACCGGATACATATAGCACGCATTAAAGCATGATTTATCTGACATGCCTGAAAAGCCACGAAATATGATTTAATGCAATAGTTTCCAAGAAGAATTTCAAATCGGGCTTTATCGTCGCATATATGCCGCAAAAAGCGGCATTTGACAGGAAGTGCCGATTCCCAATCGAAGCAAAAGCGCGTAAGCTTGCTGCTACGACAGAGGGCGCCAAGCCCCAGATGGTTCGAGTCAGAATGACATGAAAAAATGCAGCAACCCGCAGCACCCGCACTGTACGTTCTGGGTCTTGCCTGGGGAAAGCGCCTGCGCGGGCAACCACCCGCAAACCAGCGCCGAACCAAGCAGCTATGACCTGCTGAACGCAATGCGCAGCGCCCGTTCCGAGCAATCGGCAACGGCGGGTACGCGCGCGCCTGCGCCTGCTGTTGCCGTTACCCAAAACACCTATAGCAAGGCCCCGCCCGAGCGCGTGCAAGCAACACCGGCACCGGCAGCGGCGCCATCGGCTGCGCCCATGCGCCCGTTCTCGCAGGCAGTGCAGGCGCACCTGCATATCAGCGGCTTCGACCCGCGCGCCGCCGGCGGCCGGCAGACGCTGAAAATGGAGCTGCGCGGCATGACTGCGCAAGCGGCGCCTCAGCTGACGCTGCGCCTGCGCTCCGAACTGATCCCGCGCGGCGCCGTGCAGCACGACGTGGCGCGCACCACGCGCGGCGACTGGCGCCCGGTATTTGTCGACTTCTCGTCCCGCAACAAGGAGCACGGCCAGTACCAGATCGACGTCGAACTGCAAAGCCACCGCGACGGCGCCATCGTGCAGAAATGGGTGTGCACATTCGTGATCCTGGTGCCGCGCCGCGACGCCACGCTGACGGAAATCCACCAGATCTTCCTCAGCACCCACAAAAACGTGCGCGTCATGGCCGACGATGCGTCAATTGCCCGCGTAACGGGCGGCGACGGCTGCAATCTCGATATCACGGCGCGCAACGCCGGCATCGCCCACGTCGACCTGTCGGCCCCACAAGGCAAGGTCGATATGGGTTTTACCACCATCGCCTGGGACGAAGAACTGATCGAGGTCGACATCCCGCGCAGCAGCGACCAGCATCCGCATCGCAGCCAGGCCGCCTGCATCGTCAACGCCGCACCGGAAAGCGGCGCACAGCGCCAGCTGCGCCTGTTTGCGCTTGACGAATGCGTGCTCGGCCGCTTTGAACTGGTGGACCCGGAAAGCGATGTACTGCTCAGCCATTTCAGCGCCGACGGCCAGGACAACAACGGCCTGACCCGGCGCCTGTCGGGCAGACATGCGATTATCCGCCGTGGCCAGTCCGGCTTCGAGATCGAAGACGTGTCGCGCTACGGCCTGCTGCTCGACGGCGCCTGGCCCGGCAAGCACAAGCCCGTGCCGCTGCGCCCGGGCATGCGGATTGAACTGTCGGCCAGCATCCGCAATATCGTGGTACTGGGCGTGACTGCCATTTTGCCGCACGGCGTGATCCTGCACCGCCTCGACCAGGGTGCGCAGGCTGAATGCTTTTTTCTGCTGCAACCGGAAACGCGCCCCACTCTGCCTCACGATGCCGGCCACGCTGCACCCCAGGCAGCCGCCCTGCCACTGCTGTTCCACCGCCACGGCGGCTTCTGGCATCTGGACCCGACCAGCGACCGCGAAACCGCACTGGCGCCCACCACTGCGCTGGCCAGCCTGGCCGGCCTGGGTCGCCACCACCGCCTGGCCAGCGAGCCTTATCCCGAATGCTGGATTATCCGCACCGACGGCGCCGGGCTACGCGATGACGTTGGCGCTGCGCTGACGGTTTAGGCCATTGTTCTGTAGCTAGCCAGTGAACATCACGTAGGTCGGATCAGGCCCCAAAGGGGCCGTAATCCGACAACATTGTTGGCACGGCCGTTGGTGTTGTCGGATTACGCGCTTGCGCGCCAATCCGACCTACCAGCTCACCCCAGCGCCTGCTTTGGGGTTAAAAATCACCCCGCATTTAACAAATAATTTACACATCTTGTGCAAATAGCCTCGTCTATTACCCTTGTGTACTGTATATTCATCCAGCAACCAACTCTATGATTTTACAAAGCGCCACGAAAGCGTTTTACATTTTCCATGGCTTCCAACAAAGCGCATCATGCGACCGGCTGGGCTGCCGGCGTGATCGCCGCAGCGCTGGTGGCGCACGCCGATGCAGGCGGGCCGTATCACCTGCTGTCGATTGCCGCGTTTTTAATGGGTGCGCTCGGCGGCACGGCGCCGGACTGGATGGAAGTGGCGTGGTGGGCGCGCACGCACAAGCTGTGGATCACGCACCGCACCTGGACCCACTGGGGCCTGGCGTGGATCGCCCTGCTGGTCTATACCTACCTGCAACTGCCGCACCACCTGTGGGCGCCGCCGCTGTTCGGTTTTGCCGCCGGCGGCATCATGCACCTGCTGGCCGACTGGCCCAATCCGCTGGGCGTGCCGTGGATTATCCGCCGCCACTCGCTGCGCTGGTGGAAAAGCGGCCGGCATGATCTGATCGTGATCGCCGCCGCCTGGCTGGCGGCGGTAGTGGTGGCCGACCATGTGTTTTTTAATGGCGTGCATTGGCAGCGCTGCAGCGCGCTGCTGGTGGAACTGGCGCAGCAGACGGCCAGCGCAATCAGGCAAGCCTGGGAAAGCCTGCTACGCTGGCAGCATATGTGGCGCTACGGCAGCGCGCCTTGAGTGTTACAGAAACTGCGGCGGTGGGCGCACTGGCGTCTTGGGCAGCCGGATAAACTCGGTCTCGCCCGGCACCTGGCCCATGCGCTGCGCGCTCCAGTCGTCGGCCGCCTGCGCCAGGCGCTCCTTGCTCGACGAGACGAAGTTCCAGAAAATATGGCGCGGCCCATCCAGCGGCGCGCCGCCGATTACCACCAGCTGCGCGCGACCGTCGCCGGCCGTGACCACCGGCGCCGCGCCGGTATCGAGCAAGGCCATGGTGTGCGGCGCCAGCGCCACGCCGTCGAGCAGCACCTCGCCGCTGACCGGGTAGACGGCCGCTTCGGCCGGCAGGCCCTCCAGCGACAGGCTGCGTCCGGCTTCGAGCACCACGTCCAGGTACAGCGTCGGCATGCAGGTGGCTACCGGCGAAGTCTGACCGTAGGCGCTGCCGATCAGTACCTTGACCACGGCGCCGTCGAGCGGCACCACGGGAATGTCGGCCTGCGGCGTATGCGTGAAAGCCGGCGCATCCTCCTCGTTGGCCTTGGGCAGCGCGGCCCACAGCTGCAGGCCATGCGTGCGGTGCGGCTGGCCGGCCAGGTCGGCCGGCGTGCGCTCGGAATGGACGATGCCGCGCCCGGCCGTCATCAGGTTGATCGCACCGGGTTCGATGCGCTGGATTGAACCGATGCTGTCGCGGTGGTCGATCGCACCTTCGAACAGATAGGTCACGGTAGCCAGGCCGATATGCGGATGCGGGCGCACATCGTGGTTGGCGTCGGGCGCCACATCGATCGGGCCGAAATGGTCGAAGAAGATAAACGGGCCGACCGCCTGCTTGACGGCTGACGGCAACAAACGGCGCACCACGAAGCCGCCGCCCAGGTCCTTCTCGTGGCTTTTCAGGATCGCGCTCATGCCAGCACCGTCGTCACTTCGGTGGTCACGGCCGTCATCAGCTTGTGGATCGGGCATTTGCCGGCCACCGCCAGCAATTCCTCGCGCTGCGCGTCCGACAGGTCGCCGGTCAGGTGCAGGCTGACGGCCAGGCGATAGACGCCCTTGCGCTCGTCGCTGGCGTCGCGCTCGGTGGTCACTTCGACGTTTTCCAGCGCAATATTCTTGTGTTTCGCATACCACAGCACCGTCAGCGCCTTGCAGGCCGACAGCGCCGCGTCGTACAGGTCGTGCGGCGAAGGGCCGGAATCGCCGCCGCCTTCGGCCACGCTGGCGTCGGCAGAGATGATATGGTCGCGCACGTGCACGATATGGCGCATGGGTTGCGACTGGTCGCGGATGGCTGTGATGGTCATGGCGTTCCTTGCTGCGTTAAGAAAGCCTCAATTTACACGCTTTGCCGGTTTTGCGCAGCCTGTCAAAGGAGAGGGCCGCCGGCAAAATTACCCGACCTCGCGCGCCACGCGAAAGCCCACGATATCGTTCGACAGCACTGCCGAATAACCGTTGCGCAGCGCCGAGCGCAGGTAGCGCGGATGGTACAGCCAGGAGCCGCCGCGCAGGATGCGCCGGCTGCTGTCGGCGCCGTCCTCCCAGGCGCTGCCGTCAACGGGGGCGCCCTGGTAGTTGTCATGCACACTATCCTGTACCCACTCCCAGACATTGCCGTGCATGTCGTACAGACCCCAGGCGTTGGGCGCAAAAACGCCTTGCGCCGTGGTGCCGCCGCGATACTGTCCGCGCTCGCCGCCATTGTAGATATACAGGCCGTCGTAGTTGGCCTGCTCGGTGCTGATGGTCTCGCCGGTATGGAAGGCGGTGCGGCTGCCGGCGCGGCAGGCGTATTCCCATTCGGCTTCGCTGGGCAGCCGATAGCGCTGGCCGGTCTTTTCGCCGAGCCAGGCCAGGTACAGCTGCGCGTCGTTCCAGCTCACGCCGACTACCGGATGCAGGTCGGTCTGCACGAAGCCGGGTTTTTCCCAGTTGGTCTCGAGCCCGCCGTTCCAGCCGGTGGCGCGCACAAAAACGCGCCATTCGCCGACGCTGACCGGATGGCGCGCCAGCGCAAACGGCTGTGCGATGCCGACCCAGTGCTGCGGCATTTCACGCTCCAGCCAGCTTTTTTGCGCCCCGGCGCGCATCGCCGCCTTGTGCTCTTCCTCGTTTGAGCCCATCTGGAAACGGCCGCTGGGAATCAGCACCAGCTCGGGGCCCTGGCCGCTGCCATCGAGGAAATCGTCGCGCAGCAGGCCGTCGGCAGCGGGGATCGATGCTGGCGCTGTTACTGGTGCAGCACTGGCCTCAGGCGACGCCTCGGGCGACGGTTCGACCGGTGAAGCGGCGCGGCTGGCCTGCGCCTTCTCGGCAGCCTCCCTGCGCGCGCGCTCCTGCTCGGCGCGGTAAGCTGCTTCCGCCTTGGCCTGCACCGCCTTGCGCTGCAGTTCCTGGTGCGCCAGCAGCGCCGACGCGGCATCGGCTTCGCGGCGCGCGCGCAGCTGGCCGCGCAGCGCCTCCTTGCGCAGCTTGCGCGCCTCATCGGCTTCGCGCTGGCGCTGCGCTTCCTGCTCGCGGCGCACTTTGTCCAGCCGCTGCTTTTCCAGCGCCGCCGCATGCGCTTCGGCCTGGCGCCGCTGCGCCTGTTCTTCTTCGAGCTTGCGCGCCGCTTCCCTGGCCTGCTGCGCTTCAAGCGCCGCCTGCTGCTGGCGCTGCGCCTCGCGTGCGCGCTCCTGGCGCGCCTGCTCCAGCAACTCCTCGGCGGTTGGACCGGCGGCGCGTTCCAGGCTCTCCAGCAGCGCCTGCACCGACTGCGCACGCAGTTCGGGCGTCATCGAGAAACCGTTCTGCAGCACCTGCCACTGCGTGGCGTTAAGCGCCTGCGGCGCCGACGGCAAATGGCCGGCTTGGCGCACCTCGTCGAACGGCATGCGTCCTTCGAGCATCTGGTAGATCATGACCGACACCGCATACACGTCGAGGCGCGGGCTGGGCTGGCGCTGGTAGGCGCCTGCTTCCGGCGCGCGATAGCCGTCGGTGCCGGCGTTGGGCGTTTCCAGGCCGATGCTGCTGCCGGCGTTGCGCACGCGCGAGGCGATGCCGTAGTCGAGCAGCTTGACTTCGCCGCCAGCGGTCAGGAACACATTGCCCGGCTTGATGTCGCGGTGTACCAGCTTGTGCTTTTCCCACGCATACGACAGCGCTTCGGCCACCGGCGCCAGCAGCTGCTGCACTGCCGGCAGCGTCAGCCTGCCCTCGCGCGCCAGGTAATGTTCGAGATCCTCGCCGTCCAGGCATTCCATGATGATGAAGTAGCTGGCGGTGGCCGGGTCCTGCGCCCACTCGTAGACGCGCACGATATGCTCGTGCGCCAGCTTGCGCGCCTGGGTCGCTTCCTCGATCAGCAGGCGGGCGTGGGTCGGGCTTTGCGTCAACTGCGGCGGCAGGATCTTGAGCGCCACCATTTCGCTGCTGCCCAGTTCGGCATGCGTGGCCAGGTCGGTGGCCTGCCATACCTGGCCCATGCCGCCGGTGCCGATCAGCCGTTCGAGCCGGTAACGGCGGTTTTGCGGGCCGATTTCCTGGCCCGCCATCAATCCCAGTTCGGTGCCCTGGCGCACCGGCAGCGGCGCCGGCGCCGAAGCACCGGGGGGCGCATATTCGGCATCGAGGATGGCGTTCTTGCGGTGTTCGAATTCCTGTTCGCTGAGCAGCCCGTCGTCATGCAGGGCGCGCAGTTCGCGCAGTTTGTCTCGTGCTTTTTGCATCATCTAAAGTGAAGCTTCCATCAAGGCTGCAGCGCCACACCGCAGGCGGCGCAAAATTTGTCTTCCGGATGGCCGATGCGCAGCAGGTGGCCATTGGCGCAGCGGCCGGCCATGGCGCCGGCAGCCTGGCCGGGCAGCACCGCCTGCGCCACCGCCACGCCCAGCTGCGCCTGGGCCGCCAGCGCCTGGCCGTGCGCCGTATTGTGCAGATTGATCAGTTCGAGCTGGGCGCGCCGTTCGCGCTCGGCCTGTTCCTGCAGATAGGCGCGCTCCTGGCTGGCGCCCTCTTGCGCCATGCGCATGGCGTCCAGCGGGGCCACGCTGTTTTCCGCAGCCGCCAGCGCCGCCAGCGCATGGATCTGTTCGGCGCTCATGCCGGCCTGCAGCTGGGTTTTCAGCACCTGCGCCAGCACGGCCGCATTGGGGCCGGCCGCCAGCGCTACCTTGCCGGTATCGCTGAGGGTGCCGACTTTTTCGACCCGGTCGATCTCGATGCGCGCCAGTTCGGCCGCATGCGCCTGCTGCGCCACCAGCGACTCATAGTCGCTCTTCCAGCGCGCATGGTCGTGCTCGCGCTGCTGCCCCATCGCCAGCAGCTCGCGCTGCCACTGCGCCTCCTGCTCAAGCTGGCGCAGTTGCTGGCGCTGCTCTTCGATCTGCAGCGCATCGAGCTGCGCCAGGTGCGCTTGCTGCTGCAGCTGGCGCGCGTGCACGCCATCGGCCTCGATGGTGCGCATCAGCTTTTCCTGCTGGGCGACGGCGTCCTCGCGCGCGCCGGCGCGGCGCAGCGCCGCCACTTTTTCCGCCACGTCGGCCGCCTGCACCTGCGCCGCCTCGTCCTTGTGCGCCTCGGCACGCAGCAGTTCGCGCTGGCGCGCCAGCTGCATCTGGTCTTCCCACTCCTGCAGCCGCTGCGCTTCGCGCTGGCGCGCCGCGTTGGCCAGCGCCAGCCCCTGCCAGGCGGCCTTGTGTTGCTCGGCTTCGAGCTCCGCTTCGCGCCGGGCCGCCGCCATTTCGCTCTGGCGCAGCCGCGCCAGTTGCGTGCGGCGCTGCGTTTCATCGTCGATCAGCAGCGCGCTTTCCATCTGCTGGCTGATCGACTGCAGGTGTACCTGGTGCGTAAAGCGCTGCTGCGCCAGCTGCAGCTGTTCGCGCCCATTCAATTGCGACAGTTCGAGTTCGCTGCGCATCCTGATCGCCGCCATCGCCTGCAAATGCGCCCAGCCAGCCGCCTCATCGGCCTGCGCCGCGCCCTTCCTGGCCAGTTCCTGCTCCAGCTCGGCCACCGCCAGCGCCGCGCCATGGTCGAGCGCCTGGCGGCGCGATTTCGCTTCCAGGATGCGGCCATACAGGTCGATCTGGCGTCCGCGCAGCGCCTGCCGGCGCTCGGCTTCCTGGTGCGAAAGCTCGGCCTGGCCCGCACGCGCTTCCTGCTCCAGCTCGCTGCGCCGCAGCGCATGGCGCACCGCCATTTCCTCGCGTGCGATGCGCTGCCATTGCTGTTCGTCGTAGTGCGCGTTGTCCTGCCCCGCCTCGCCATCGGGCGGCAAGCCCCCCAACCACAGCGTGCCGATGGGCGCGTCGCTGCCCTCTCCGGCCGCAGCTTTCTGATGGCGCAGCGCCGTCGTCTGCACGCGTGCTGCTGCCAGTCCCGACGGCGCCAGGCGCTGCGTCAGCGCCGTTTGCAGCCGCTCGTCGAACTGCGGCCGCAGGTCGGCATCGGCCTGCATCTCGCGCAGCGCGCGCGAACCGATGAATTCCAGCGCAATCTGGCGCACCGAAGGCAGCAGCAAGGCGTGCAGATGGGCCAGCGTCACGGCGCCGGGGGCGCGCATGAACTGGCGCGCGAACGCTTCGGGCTGGCCCAGCGCGATATCGATCTGCACGCTGGCTGCCACCGCCAGCTGCTCGGTGCTGGCCAGGTCCAGCTCGAACGCCAGCGCCAGCGCATCGGCGCGCGCCAGCAGCACTTCGGCCGGGCGCGCCGGCATCAATTGCGGCAGGCGCGCAAAAAAGCTGGCCGAATCGTAGTCTGCCGGCGGCACCGGCGTAATAGCGTCGCCCTGCACGATCCAGGCGCGCGTGCCGGCCGGCACCTGCAGGCGCCGGCCGGGCGCGCCGAACAGCGAGGACAGTTCGCGCACGCCGAAAAACAGCGCCAGCTGGTCGTCGGCCAGGCGCCACTCGTTGGCGTGCAGCACCGCATCGTTGCCGGGCGCGCCCAGCGACAGGCCGCACTCGGCGCAGTAAGCGGCAGCGGCAGCATTCTTGTGTTCGCAACGGGGGCAACGGGCGCCGCCAAAACCAAACAATTGGAACATGTAAGACTCCTGATGATGTAGAGATGCCCGGCGCGCCTGAGCTCTGCCGCTTGGCGCCAGGCGCCTGCCCTGCCGATTCTAGCAGGCCGGGCACGACCGATCACGCCAGCATGGCCTGAAGATAAAGAATGCCATGAAGCAACTGCACTCATAAGCCCGGATACAGGGCTAATTGTCCCTCAATTCCTGCGGTGGCGACGCCAGAAACGCAGCGAGCGCCTTCCAGCGCCGCATTTTGACGCTTTATCCTGCAAAAAGCGCAACTGGTCGCAAGCGCGTGGAACACGCCGGCCGGCTGACCTACAGTACATACATCGCCAACCCGCCACTGAAAGGAAACATCATGAAAGCGCTGAAAAACTTCGAAGCCATGTTTGTCGTCGCCGTTGCCCTGGCCTGCTCGGCCAGCTATGTCAGTGTCGTGCAGCCGCAAGCCGGCGAGACCGCCAGCGCCGCGCAAACGATGCATGTGGTGACCGTCAGCGCCAAGCGCATGACGGCGCAGGAAAAGCAGCTGTCGCTGCTCGAAGAGCGCCAGCAGCTGTCGCGCAACGTCACTGCCAGCACGCTGTAATTGTTACCGCCGCAGATACACGGCAGCATGGTTTTGTGTCAAATGTAATAAGTTAATTCAAATCCGAAAACACGTATCGCAAGTGGCTATAGTTCACCTCACATTATCACCGAGGGAGCCAACCATGAAACCGATCACCATCTATGCAGCAGCCATGCTGGCCATCAGTACCGCAGCGTTTGCGCCGGTCGAGGCGATGGCCCAAGGGTCCAGTGTCAGCATCGTTATCAGCAGCGCTCCGCCAGCGCCGCGCTTTGAAAGCGTGCCGGCACCGCGCAGCGGCTATGTCTGGGCGCCCGGCTACTGGAACTGGAACGGCCAGCGCCACGTGTGGAATGAAGGCCAGTGGTTACGCGAGCGTAGCGGCAACCAGTACCGCCGCGCCGAATGGGTGCAGGAAAACAATCGCTGGCGCCTGAACCAGGGCGGCTGGGTCGCCGTCTCGCAGCCGGTGCGCTATGAAGAAATCCGCATCGCCCCGCCGCCGCCGCGCCGTGAAGCGATTCCGCGTCCGCGCCCCGGTTATGTGTGGGCGCCCGGACACTGGGAATGGCGCACCCGCAGCTACGCCTGGACGCCGGGCGTGTGGATCGCCGAACGCCCCGGCTATGTGTATGCGCCGCCAAGCTGGAGCCAGCGCAACGGCCACTGGCAGATGGACCAGGGCCGCTGGAACGCGCGCGGTCCGAACGGCGACCGTGACCGCGACGGCATCCCGAACCGCCAGGATCGCCATGATGACCGCTATGACCGCCATGACCGCGATCACGACGGCGTGCCGAACCGCGACGACCGCCGCCCCAACGATCCGCGGCGCAGTTAAGCCGGCATGATTGCGCAAAGGCCACCTTCAAGGTGGCCTTTGTCATGTCACGGTAATATAAATTCTCTACAATCGCGCGACGATCAATACTGCATCATTTACTGTATCAATCACTGCGAATGACTGCGCGCGGAAAACAAACACGATGACGATGGAAACTGCCGGCTTTACCTATGGTTCGGATACTTCGGGCCTGGTCTGGGGCTTTTTATTTGGCCGCGAAGCCCAGCCGGTAGCACTCGATTCGAGCGCAGCGCTGGCCTGGCTGGCGCAGGAGGCGCGCCCGCCGGGCCAGTTCCTGTGGCTGCACTTCAACCTGTCGCACGCGGCCAGCGAAAAATGGCTGCTGGCCCATACCAGCCTGGCCGACGAATTTTACGAAACGCTGCACCAGGGCTCGCGCTCGACGCGCATCGAGCATGTTGAAAACAGCCTGATCGCCGTCGTCAACGATGTAGTGCACAATTTTTCGTTTGAAGCGTCCGACATTTCCACCATGTGGGCCAGTGTCACGCAAAGCCTGGTATTGACGGCGCGCCGCGCGCCGCTGCAGTCGATCGAGCGGCTGCGCCAGGCCGTCATCCGGAACCACGAACCGATCCGCTCCTCGGTCGAACTGCTGGTGCACCTGCTGCGCGACCAAGCCGATGTGCTGGTCAATATCGTGCGCGATGCGGTCGCCCGCGTCGACGATATCGAAGACAATCTGCTGGCCGGACGGCTGGTGCCCAAGCGCGAAGTGCTCGGTTCGATGCGGCGCGTGCTGGTGCGGCTGCAGCGCCTGCTGGCGCCGGAACCGGCGGCCCTGTTCCGGCTGCTGCAGCGTCCGCCCTCGTGGGTGTCGGAACACGACAGCCTGGACCTGCGCCAGTCGACCGAGGAGTTTTCAGTGGTGCTGAGCGACATGACCTCGCTGCAGGAGCGCATCAAGCTGCTGCAGGAGGAAATCGCGGCGCGTGTCAACGAGGAAAACGGCCGCAGCCTGTTCGTGCTGACCATCGTGACGGTGCTGGCGCTGCCGATCAATATCATTGCCGGCATGCTGGGCATGAACGTGGGCGGCATACCGCTGGCGCAGGACCCGGAAGGCTTCTGGATCATTGTCGCCGTGATCGTCACCTTTACGGTGGTAGCGGGCTGGGTGGTGGTGCGGATGCAGAAAAACAGCTGAGAGCGTCTGCCACGCACGGCAGGCGCCGTGCGCATGGCACACGCTAGCGGTGAAACTCGCCGGCGCGTTCGGGCTGGTAGACGATCTCTTCGATCTTTACCTGCACCACGCCGCCCGGCATCGGCCAGCTGATGCTGTCGCCCACTGACAGGCCCAGCAGCGCGCTGCCGACCGGTGCCAGCACGGAAATGCGGTCGGCCTGGCCGTCGACATCTTTCGGATACACCAGCGTCAGGCAGAACTGCTCGCGACCTTCCACCGTAAAGCGCACCGTCGAATTCATGGTCACCACGGTAGGCGGAATTTCCTGCGGCTCGAGCACGTCTGCCCGGCCCAGCTCGGCCAGCAGCGCGGCGCGGTCCGGCGACAGGCTATTGCCCAGCGCATACAACAGTGTTTCCAGGCGCTCCAGGTCCTGCGACGATAAAACGATTTTTGGTTTTGTTTCCAAGTCTTCCTCTCTGGTCAATTCATCAGCGGATTATGGACGAACTCGCGACGCAAGGCCATAGCCCACGATGGTTTGTCAATAAAATTTATTAAAATCAATTAGTTGCAATAAATTAGATAAGCAATCTTGACGGCAACGAAACCTTTAAAAAAACATAATCTGGAGAAAAAAGCTAAAATTGCTGTCAGCGCGTATTGCAAAGACAGCATGCCCTTGTCGCCTGTAGTACGGCGCGCAGTAACAGACAGTTGCATCCCGCCTGTACTTTCAGGCGCCAAACTGACAATATGTCGGCCTCGACAAGACGGTGCGCCCCTTGCGCCACCGGCTACACCAGAATGGAAACAATGCATGGCAGGGCAAGGAAAAACCGCATGATGGAACGTATGAAGCTGCCGTCAGCCAGGATGCGCGGCGCGCAGGTAGCCCGCTTCAATCTGCTGGCCGCGTTTGTTCTGATGAGCTGTACCAGCCTGCTGCTGATCATATTCCAGCTGATCTGCCTGCAAGGGTCGCTGCAGCGCTCGCTTTCGTTGCAAACGGCCATGCTGGCGCCCGAGATGTCGGTCAAGCTGCGCCAGCATGACCGCCTGGGCGCCGAGCAGGCTCTGGGGCGGCTGTCGGGTACGCCAGAGATCGAACAGGCCGTGCTTTACAGTCCCTACGGTTCGCCCTTTGCCAGCTACGCACGCACCGCCAGCGACGCGGCACCGAAGACGCCGCAAGCGGGCATGCGGATCGACTGGCTGGCCGATCATGCTACGCTGCTGACACCGGTGCCGGGCGGCGGCGCCCTGCTGCTGCGCAGCAACCTCGTCACGCTGCATCAGGATCTGATCGAAGCGGCCGCCTATATCGGCCTGGTCAGCCTGTTTGCCTACGCGGTGGCGATCCTGATGGTGCGACGCACGCGCTCGGCCGCGCAGCAGGCCGAGAATCACCTGCACTATCTGGCGCATGTCGACCCCGTCACCGAACTGCCGAACCGCCATGAATTCAACGAGGCGCTGGCCTACGCCATGGCGCGTGCCGACCGCCAGGACAGCAGCCTGGGCCTGCTGCTGCTCGACCTCGACAACTTCAAGATCGTCAACGATACGCTGGGCCACCAGTGCGGCGACCAGTTGCTGCAGCTGGTCGCCAGGCGCCTGACGGCCATCGTGCGCAGCACCGATATCGTCTGCCGCATCGGCGGCGACGAGTTCGTGGTGATTGTCGAGCCGGCCGATGATGCCTCCGAGATGGCCTGCGTCTCGCGCAAGCTGCTGGCCGCGCTGGCCGAGCCGTTTGCGCTGCAGGGCCACCAGCTGTATGTCAGCGCCAGCATCGGCATGAGCCTGTATCCGTTTGACGCGCAGGACGGCGCCACGTTGACGCGCAACGCCGATACCGCCATGTATTACGCCAAGCACGACGGCAAGAACCGCTACGCGGTGTTTCGCGCCGAAATGGAACAGCGCGCCCAGCGCCGCATGCGCATCGAAGCGAACCTGCGCCGCGCGCTGCAAAACGATGAGCTGTATCTGCACTACCAGCCGCAGATCGATTTGCGCAGCGGCCGCCTCGTCGGCGTAGAAGCGCTGATCCGCTGGAACTGCCGTGAACTCGGTCCGCTGACCCCGGACGAATTTATTCCGGTCGCCGAGGAAAGCGGCGTCATCATTGAACTGGGCCGCTGGGTGCTGCAAAGCGCGTGCCGCCAGGCGGCCAGCTGGTGCAAGGCAGGGCTGCTCGATTCGCTTGAACATGTCGCGGTCAACCTGTCTGCCTGCCAGGCGCGCGAGCCGGGCCTGATGGACGATATACGCGCCATCCTGGAAGAAACGCAGTTGCCGCACGGGCTGCTGGAGCTGGAAATTACCGAAGGCGTCATGATGGACAACGTGCACGCCAATGTGGAGCTGATGCGCCGCCTGCAGGAAGCCGGCATCCATCTGTCGATCGACGACTTCGGCACCGGCTACTCTTCGATGTCCTACCTCAAGCGCCTGCCGATCGACCAGCTGAAGATCGACCGCAGCTTCGTGCACGACCTGCCCGGCGAAGGCGAAGCGATCATCACAGCCATTATCGCCATGGCCCACAGCCTGAACCTGAAGGTGGTGGCCGAAGGCGTGGAAACGCCGCAGCAGGTGGAATTCCTGCGCCAGGCCGGCTGCGACAATGTGCAGGGCTATTTCTTTGCCCGTCCGATGACGGCAGCGCAGCTGACCGCCCTGCTGCTGGAACGGCGCGACTGGAGCCGGCGCACGGTGATGGCACTCGGTGATGGCGCGTAGGTCGGATTAGGCCGCAGGCCGTAATCCGACAACACCGCTGACGCCAACAATGTTGTCGGATTACGGCCCCTGCGGGGCCTAATCCGACCTACGCAGACCGATCAAGCATCAACGTATTGCCAGCCTACGCCAGCTTGGCCGAATGCTCGCGGGTAGCGTGGAAAGTCAGCTTGGGCCAGCGCTCCTGCGTCAGACGCAGATTGACGCCCGAGGTGGCCAGGTAGGCCATATTGCCGGCCGCGTCATAGGCCACATTGTGACCGAGCGCGTTTTCAAAGTCGACCAGCGCCTTCTTGTCGTCGCTCGAGACCCAGCGCGCGCTGCTGATGCTGGTGCCTTCGAAGACGGCGTCGACGCCGTACTCGTTGAGCAGGCGGCTGGCGACCACTTCGAACTGCAGCACGCCGACTGCCCCCAATACCAGTTCGCCGCCCTGCACCGGCTTGAACACCTGTACCGCGCCTTCTTCACCGAGCTGCTGCAAGCCCTTGTGCAGTTGCTTGATCTTGAGCGGATTGCGGATGCGTACCGAGCGGAAGAAGTCCGGCGCAAAGTACGGAATGCCGGTAAAGGTCAGCATCTCGCCTTCGGAAAAACTGTCGCCGATCTGCATATTGCCGTGGTTCGGCAGGCCGATAATGTCGCCGGCGTACGCCTCTTCCACCTGTTCGCGCGACGATGCCATGAACGTCACCACCGAGGACACCTTGATATCGCGGCCCAGGCGCAAATGCTTGACCTTCATGCCACGCTCGAAGCGCCCCGAGCACACGCGCAGGAAAGCGATGCGGTCGCGGTGGGCCGGGTCCATATTGGCCTGGATCTTGAACACGAAGCCGGTAAACGGCTGCTCGGACGGCTCGACCGAACGCACCGTGGCATCGCGTTCGCGTGGCGCGGGCGCCCAATCGACCAGCGCCGACAGAATCTCGCGCACGCCGAAGTTGTTGATGGCCGAGCCGAAGAACACCGGCGTCTGCACGCCGGCCAGGAATTGTTCGAGGTCGAACGGATTGGAGGCGCCGTGCACCAGTTCGACTTCCATGCGCAGCTGATCCATCTCCAGCGGGAACATCTCCTGCAGGCGCGGATTGTCGATGCCCTTGATGATCTCAAAGGCGCCGTCGGCCTTTTCTTCACCGGCCTTGAACAGCATGATCGTATCGTTGAGCAGGTGGTACACGCCGCGGAAGTTCTTGCCCATGCCGATCGGCCAGGTCACCGGCGCGCACTGGATCTTGAGCACCGACTCGAGTTCGTCGAGCAGGTCGAGCGGATCGCGCGTTTCGCGGTCCATCTTGTTCATGAAGGTGACAATCGGCGTATTGCGCATGCGGCACACGTCGAGCAGCTTGATGGTCTGCGCTTCCACGCCCTTGGCCGCATCGATCACCATCAGCGCCGAGTCGACCGCCGTCAGCACGCGATAAGTGTCTTCCGAGAAGTCCTGGTGACCCGGGGTGTCGAGCAGGTTGACCACGTGGTCGCGGAACTCGAACTGCATCACCGACGAGGCGACCGAAATGCCACGCTGCTTCTCGATTTCCATCCAGTCCGACGTGGCGTGGCGACCGGACTTGCGCGCCTTGACGGTACCGGCCATCTGGATCGCGCCCGAGAACAGCAGCAGTTTTTCGGTCAGCGTGGTCTTACCGGCATCCGGGTGGGAGATGATGCCGAACGTGCGGCGGCGCTGCACTTCGCGCGCGATCATCGCAGGGGTCTTGCTGCTGGCCGCCGACGCTGCTATCTCGTTGTTATCGGTGGTATCGGTCGAATCTGTCGCTGTCATGTTGTTCTCGTTAGCCATATTGGTGACCATCTGGGGCGTCCCATAATATGGCCATTGCAAAAAACCCTCGATTTTACAGAATGATGGCCCTTCCGTGTGAACTGTTCCAGCGCCCGCCGGGCATCGATCACCTGCCTGGCAAGGACGGACACCGGGCGTCCTACACGCCGTCCTACAGAACGGCCCAAATTAAAAAGTTGGAGTACTATCTGAACTCACCTCCAAAGCCGCTTTCTGCGGCGTTTCAGGGCGCCAGCCAGCATGAATCCCATGCCAGGAGCGCTCCGCTACCATTTCAATCGTGCGCTCGTAGGACTAGGACTACAAGGCGACCTCAATTGAGACTACAAAACGGCGACTGCTAATCTTATGTTCGCCAATTACATATGCCCGTAAAGTAGCTACATCGCGATCTGCACTGCGCGGCACGAAGAAAATCTCTCGAAGATTGACCGGCCAGCGCAGCAGGCGCACCCGATGTAACAGCCTGCGAGGAAACATATGAACCACACTCAACTTAGCGTCTCAGCCACCAAATCCGCCATGCTGCCACTGGCCATGCCAGCTGCCGGCCGCGAGATCAAGCTTGCGTCGCGTGTCAGCCTCAGCAGCGCACAACAGAATGAATTGCTGGGCGCCCTGCCGCGCGCAGCGCTGGAATCGCTGTTTGAAGACCTGGAACTGGTCGAGATGCCTTTCGGCAAAGAGCTGTTCGCCTATGGCAACTGCCTGGAATACACCTACTTCCCGACCAATGCCATCGTGTCGCT
Organism: Janthinobacterium aquaticum; assembly: GCF_009208565.1. Taxonomy (GTDB): domain Bacteria; phylum Pseudomonadota; class Gammaproteobacteria; order Burkholderiales; family Burkholderiaceae_D; genus Janthinobacterium. Next base: position 278,527 of record NZ_WFLK01000001.1, read on the forward strand.
GCTGTATGTAATGGAAGACGGCGCCACCACCGAGATCGCCGTGGTCGGCCATGAAGGCGTGGTCGGCGTATCGCTGGTGCCGGGCGAGCGCGCCATGTGCACCGCCGTCGTGCAGAGCGCCGGTTACGGCTATCGCCTGAAAACGCAAAGCCTGCGCGACGCCTTCAACCAGGGCGGCGCCCTGCCACAGTTGCTGATGCGCTATACCAATGCCCTGTTTGCCCAGATGGCGCAAAACGCCGTTGGCGGCCGTCACAGCTCGATCGAACAAAAGCTGTGCCGCTGGCTGCTCGACCGCCTGGACCGCTCGCCATCGAATGAATTGAAAGTCACGCAGGAACTGATCTCGATCATGCTGGGCGTGCGCCGCGAGAGCATCACCGCCGCCGCCGGCAAGCTGCAGGATGAAGGCCTGATCCACTACCGCCGTGGCAATATCACGGTGCTGGACCGCGCTGGCCTGGAGTCCTACGCAGGCGAATGCTACAAGGTTGCCAAGACCGAATACGACCGCCTGCTGCGCGATGTAGCGCGCTGCTAAGCTACTCTACCGATCAAACACCAAACGGCCAGGAATTTCCTGGCCGTTGGTGTTTTTTTTGTTCCAAAAGCAAACCGGGGGGGGGAGGGATAATTCGCTGGTAACGTCGGCTTACGCTGCGCTAAGCCGACCTACGCCGACGTACATCGACGTACATCGACCAATGCCGACCTACGCTGGGCGCAGCTCGGCGTCTTCTTGCAGCGGCTCCGGCATCAGCGGCAACGGTATCAGCGCTTCCACGCAAGTGCCCTTGCCACCGGGGCCGGGCCGCACGCTCAGCGTGCCACCAAGCAGCAAAGCGCGTTCGCGCATGCCCAGCAAACCATGCGACATGGGCTTTTGCAGCGCGTCCTCGGCAATGCCGACACCATCATCGAGCACGCGCAGCAGCAAGCCCTGCTCATTGCGCCTGAGGGTCACGCTGACCGCCGAGGCGCGCGCATATTTGAGGATATTGGTCAGTGATTCCTGCACGATGCGAAACACGGCGATGGTCAGCGTCGGCTCGCGGATATCGAGGCTGATGCTGACGTCTGTTTCACAGCGCACCGAACTGATGCGCGTAAATTCCATGCAATAGCTCTCTATGGCCGCGCACAGGCCCAGATTATCGAGCAGGCTGGGCCGCAAATCTTCGACGATGCGCCGCTTCAGTTCCACCGTTTCCAGCAGCGTCGCCTTGGCGCGGCGCAGCTGGGCCGCCAGTTCGGGTTGCGTTTGCGCCAGCTGCTGCGTGACGGCGCCCAAGTCCATGCTGATCGAGGTCAGGTGGGCACCGAGCTCGTCATGCAGCTCGCGCGCCAGGCGCGCTTTTTCCTCTTCGCTGACACTGATCAGATGGCGCGACAGCACCGATAGCTGCTCGGTACGCTTGGCCACAGTTGACTCCAGATTGTCGTTGGCGTTTTGCAGAGCAAATTCGGCGGCGGCGCGCGTGCGAAAACTGATCCGCACCAGCTGGTAGAACATCAGTAGCACCGCAATCGCCAGCGCATTGATGCCAATGCCAAACACCACCGCATTCTGATATTCGCGGTAAAACGCGGCGCTGCCGGTGGCCAGCGACTCGCTCTGCTCGCGCACCATGATCACCACCTGCAGGCGGATTTCGTCCATGGCGGCGCGTTCGTCGCTGACGCGGGCAATATTGACGATATCGGACAGGCCACCTTGCTTGTAGACGTTGATCGATTCATCGAGTGTCAGCATTTTGCGCCGGATCAGCGTCTTGAGCTGCGCCAGGTTCTTGAGCTGACTGGGGCTGTTGGCCAGCAGCACCTCCAGGCCATGCAGCTCCTTTTCAATCTCGGCAGTGGCGGTTTTCGACGGCCCCAGATAGGTATCGGCATCCGACAGGAAATAGCCGCGCAGGCTGCTCTCGGCATCGAGCACCAGCACATTGAGATACTGCAGGCGGTCGGCCACCAGCGCACTCTGGCTCAGCAGTGTATTGGTACGCTTGAGGGACTGGAGATTGTGGTAAAGGCTGAAGCCGTTGCCGACAAGCAGCAGCGCGCAGACGAAGAACAGCGCTGTCTTGAAGAAGGGAAGGCGGTGTTTCGGGGCCGGTTCAACGGTGAAGTACATCCTGATGTGCATCCTTGGCAAGCTGGGCGCCGGTCAACATGCCGACGCCTGTGTGTCATCAATCTCGCTTACGGGTGCTGCGTCACGCAACATCAAGACCATGCTATCAGGCAAGCCGGGCGATCATGAGCCATGATCGCACCGTCGCGCTAGTCAAGCAAATTGTTTTTCATTGCGTAATAGGTCAAGTCGCTGTTCGATTGCAAGCCCATTTTTTCCATAATGCGCGTGCGGTAGGTACTGACGGTCTTGATGCTCAGCGACAGCGCCACGCCGATATCGGAGACGGTGGCGCCGCGCGCCAGGCGCAAAAACACCTGGAATTCGCGATCCGACAGTTCGGTGTGCAGCGCCGCATTGGTGTCGCGGTCGAACGACTGCGCCAGCAACTCGCCGACGGTCGAGCTGACATAGCGGCGGCCCTGGTACACGGTGCGCACGGCCGTCATCAGCTCGTCAGCCTCGCACTCCTTGTTCAGGTAGCCGTTGGCGCCCATCTTGAACAGGTTCAGCGCGTACTGCTGTGCCGGGTAGCCGCTCAGGATCAGCACCGGCAGTTCGGGCTGGCCCTGGCGGATGGTGCGCAAGGTATCGATGCCGCTCTGGTCGGGCATGGCGATATCGAGCAACAGCACATCACATATTTCGCGGCGGGCGATATCGAGCGCCTCGCGCCCGGTACCGGCTTCCGCCACCACACTGAAATCGCCTGACGACGAAAAAATCTGCTTGAATCCAGCTCGTACTATTTGGTGGTCATCACAAATGGCAACGCGTATCATTGTTTCCCCTTAAATTTTCCTTGCCTGGGAAAGACTCCCGACGCGGCACACCGCGCCGGTTCAGCGTCACTAACAAAAACGCAACCTAAGCATTATAAGTAAAACACACGGCGCACACGATACAAGCCGTGCGCCCCTGCATTTTAATCAAAAAAAAACAGCGTTATAAAACACAACCCTGGCTATATAAGACCGAGTTCTATTTTAGCAAGGCCAGTATCGCCAACAACTCGGCGCGTATCCATTGCCGGTCCAGCGGCGGCTCGACCGGTTCGGGCGGCGCGGCGACCACATCAGGAACCGGCGGCGTGAAATCGTCTGCCAGATTGACATGCGCTGCGCCACGACTGTCGAGCTTGTTACGCGCACCGCTGATGGTAAAGCCCTGCTCGTACAGCAGCTCGCGGATGCGCCGTATCAGCAGCACTTCGTGGTGCTGATAGTAGCGGCGATTGCCGCGCCGCTTGACCGGCTTGAGCTGGGAGAACTCCTGCTCCCAGTAGCGCAGCACATGCGGCTTGACGCCGCACAACTCGCTCACTTCGCCGATCGTGAAATAGCGCTTGGCCGGAATCGGCGGCAAGGCGATCAACTCCGTTTTACTGATGCGCTCGTTCATCGCCATTCACTCAGGCCGCGCGGGCCAGCGGACTGGTTTCTTCGACCATGCCCTTGAGCTTCTGGCTGGCATGGAAGGTCACGACGCGGCGCGCCGTAATGGGAATCTCTTCGCCGGTCTTGGGGTTGCGCCCCGGCCGCTGCGGCTTGTCGCGCAGCTGGAAGTTGCCGAAACCGGACAATTTGACCGCTTCGCCGCGCTCGAGCGCATTGCGTATCTCGTCAAAGAAGGTTTCCACCATGTCTTTTGCTTCACGCTTGTTCAGGCCCACTTGCTCGAACAGCAGTTCGGCCAGTTCAGCCTTGGTCAAGGTGGGAAGATCTTTTTCCGCTTCCTGGCGCACTTTGGCAACCAGCATGGCCCGATGCAGATCGGCAGCCAGTGCGGACTGCAGTACGGCGGAATCAACGTCGCTATTATTAATTTTCCTGCCCTGCCTTTTCTGTGCGCCTGCTGTTTGTCCATGACAAACACGCGGCCTGTTTACGGCGGAAGGCCGTCGCATGGTGGCGACGGCCTTCCGGCAATTACGAACGCAGTTTTGCGTCGTGCGCCTGCTTGACGGCTTCGATCAGCACGGCCATCAAGCCATCGACCACGTCATCCTGCAGGGTATTTTGAGTATCTTGCAAGCTAATCCGGAAAGCAAGGCTTTTTTCATCGCTTTCCAGACCTTTTCCACGATATTCATCAAATAAAACAATGGCTTGCACCACACGCGCGGCACTGCTGCCCTGCGCTGCCTTGTGCAGCGTGTCGAGCACGTCCTGCACCGGCACGGCCTGCTTGACAACCACCGCCAGATCGCGGCTGGCGCCCGGGAATTTCGAGATTTCCGCGTACACCGGCAGCGTGCGCTGCTCCAGTGCCGCAGCATCGACTTCAAACAGTACCGGCGCCTGTGGCAGATCGTATTTCTGCATCCAGCGCGGGTGCAATTCGCCGATAAAGCCAATCACCTTGCCATCGAGTTCGACGGTTGCCGAGCGACCCGGATGCAGCGCCGGATGCTCTGCCTTTGCAAAGCGCAGCACCAGCGGCGCGAACAGCGCTTCAAGGTCGGCTTTCACATCGAAGTAGTCGACCGTGCGTGCAGCCTGGCCCCATTGCTCGTCCGCGACGGCACCGTAGGCCATGGCAGCCACGCGTTTTGGCTGGTCGTAGCCGGCCACCGACAAGGGACCATTGATGGCCGTCTCGTTACGATGGAAGATCGCGCCCACCTCGAAGATGCGCACGCGATTGGTCTTGCGGTTCAGGTTGTAGCGCACGTTGGCGATCAGGCTGCCGATCAGCGACGAGCGCATCACGCTCATCTGGCTGGCAATCGGATTTTGCAGCTTGATCGGGTTGTTGTTGCCCGAAAAATCGCGCTCCCAGCCAGCATCGACAAAGCTCATGTTGACCACTTCCTGGTAACCGAGGTCGGCCAGTTCATGGCGCACGGCAAACAGCGAACGCGTGTTTTCCGGGGCGATCTGCATCACATTGGCCGCAACCGGCGCCAGCGCAGGAATGTTTTCAAAGCCGTAGACGCGGGCCACTTCCTCGATCAGGTCTTCCTCGATCTCGATATCGAAACGATAGCTGGGCGAAGTCACCGAGAACACGCCGTCGGCCTGCACGAACGGCAGCGCCAGGCGCGTAAAGATATCGGCCACGACCTCGTCAGTCAACGGCACGCCGATAACTTTCTGCGCGCGCGCCGTGCGCATGGTGACAGCCTTGCGCTGCGGCAGGTTGACCACATGGTCGTCGACCGGGCCGACGGTGGTGCCCGGCGTGCCGCAGATTTCCACGATCAGCGCGGTAATGCGTTCGATATGCTCGACGTTGGTGGCAAAGTCGACGCCACGCTCGAAACGGTGCGCCGCATCAGTCGAGAAATTGAGACGGCGGGCACGGCCCTGGATGGCGTTTGGCCACCAGAATGCCGCTTCCAGGTAGATGCTGTCGGTGTCGTCGGACACCGAACTGGCGTCGCCGCCCATGATGCCGGCCAGCGATTCGATTTCCTGGTCGTCGGCAATCACGCCGATCCAGTCATCGACCGCCACGGTATTGCCGTTCAACAGCTTGACCGACTCGCCTGCCTTGCCCCAGCGGATATCCAGGCCGCCATGAATCTTGGCCAGGTCAAACACATGGCTAGGACGCCCCAGCTCCAGCATCACATAGTTGGAAATATCAACCAGTGCCGACAGCGGACGCTGGCCGCTGCGCTCGAGGCGCTGCTTCATCCAGTCCGGCGTAGCGGCGCGTGCATTGAGGCCACGGATCACGCGACCGGTAAAGCGGCCGCACAGATCCGGTGCGCTGACCTTGACTGGCAGCACTTCGTCGCTCGACACCGGTACGGCTGCGAACTGCGGCGCATTGAGCGGCACGCCGGTCAGCGCCGACACTTCACGCGCCACGCCCAGCACCGACAGGCAGTCCGCCTTGTTCGGGGTCAGCTTGATGGTGAATTTGAGGTCGTTGAGCGCGTAGTAGTCGCGGAAATTCTGGCCGATCGGCGCGTCGTCAGGCAATTCGAGCAGGCCGGCGTTTTCTTCCGACAATTTCAGTTCGCGCGCCGAGCACAGCATGCCTTGCGACTCGACGCCGCGCAGCTGGCCGACCTTGATGACAAACGGCTTGCCATCGGCGCCAGGCGGCAGCACGGCGCCAGCCATGGCACAGGCCACGCGCAGGCCCGGGCGCACGTTGGGCGCGCCGCAGACGATATTGAGCATGGTGCCAGTACCGACATCGACCTTGCACACATTCAGGCGGTCGGCGTTCGGGTGTTTCTCCATTTCCAGTACCAGGCCCACCACCACGTTCGAGAATGGCGGGGCAACCGGATCGACGTCTTCAACTTCGAGACCGGACATGGTCAGCAGATGGGACAGTTCGTCCGAAGTCATCTTCGGATCGACCATGGTACGGAGCCAGTTTTCGGAAAATTGCATATTCAAGCCTTCAAAAGATCAACGATTGCGGCGCGAGCACAAAGGCGCTCAAGCGCCGCAAATCAAACGGGACAATGCTTCAATTGAACTGCTTCAGGAAACGCAGATCGCCTTCATAGAACAGGCGCAGGTCATTGATGCCATAACGCAGCATCGTCAGGCGTTCCAGGCCGGAGCCGAACGCAAAGCCGATGAATTTTTCAGGATCGAGGCCGAAGTTTTTCACCACCGTCGGGTGCACCTGGCCGGCGCCCGACACTTCCAGCCAGCGGCCCTTCAGCGGGCCGGAACCGAACGCGATATCGATCTCGGCCGACGGTTCCGTAAACGGGAAGTACGACGGACGGAAACGCACCTGCAGGTCGTCGGTTTCAAAGAATGCCTTGACGAAGTTCAGGTACACGCCCTTCAAGTCGGCAAAGCTGATGTCTTCGGCGATCCACAGGCCTTCGACCTGGTGGAACATCGGCGAATGGGTAGCGTCGCTGTCGACGCGGTAGGTACGGCCCGGCGCGATCACCTTGATCGGCGGCGTATGCGTGCGCGCATAGCGCACCTGCATCGGGCTGGTGTGCGTGCGCAGCAACAAAGGCTTGCCGTCGGTGTCATTGCCGTCGATATAGAAGGTGTCCTGCATCGAGCGCGCAGGATGGTTTTCCGGGCTGTTCAGAGCCGTGAAATTGGTCCAGTCGGTTTCGATTTCGGGGCCGTCGGCCACATCAAAACCGATCGAGCGGAAGATTTCTTCGACCCGTTCCCAGCTGCGCATCACCGGATGGATGCCGCCTGGCATGCGGCCACGGCCTGGCAGGGTCACGTCGATCGCTTCGGCGTTCAGACGGCCTTGCATCTGCGCGTCGGCCAGCGCATCACGGCGCGCGGTCAGCGCGTCTTCGATCTGCACTTTGGCGGCGTTGATGAGGGCGCCCTGCGCCTTGCGCGCGTCAGGGTCGAGCTTGCCCAGACCCTTCATCATTTCAGTAATCTGGCCAGTCTTGCCCAGGTAGCGGGCTTTGGCGTTTTCAAGTGCGGCAGCGTCTGCGGCGGCGATAAAGTCAGCCTGGGCCGAGACAACGAGTTCTTCTAGGGAGTTCATGCGGCTTTTCCTGTTTGGAAATCTATCCGGGACTGAGAGCCCAACTATCAAAAACGGAAACGGGGCACGAGGTATAAACCCCTGCCCCGCTCTTTTTAACGCTATCGTAAAAATAGCGTTGTGCAATGACCGTGCTTACGCAGCGATTTTTGCTTTAACTGCGTTGACAATCGCAGCGAATGCTGGCTTGTCCATCACAGCCATATCGGCCAGGACTTTACGGTCCAGTTCGATATTTGCTTTTTTCAGGCCGTTCATGAATACGCTGTACGTTACGCCATGCTCACGGGAAGCAGCGTTGATACGGGCGATCCACAGGCGGCGGAAAACGCGTTTCTTGTTGCGGCGATCGCGGTATGCGTATTGGCCAGCGCGCATAACTGCTTGCTTGGCAACACGGTATACACGGCTGCGGCGACCACGGTAGCCTTTAGCTTGAACAAGAATCTTCTTATGACGGGCACGAGCTGTAACCCCACGTTTTACTCTAGGCATAGTAACTCCTTAAATTGAGTGTGAGATTAAGCAGTCGGCATCATACGCAGTACGGACGTCACGTCCGAAGCGTTGATGTTGCGGGTACCGCGCAGCTGACGTTTGTTTTTGGTGGTTTTCTTGGTCAGGATGTGGCGTTTGAACGCTTGACCCGACTTCACAGTACCACCTGGACGCACGCGAAAACGTTTTTTCGCGGAGCTTTTGGTCTTCATTTTAGGCATAGCAATCTGTCCTCTTACGGACAGCTCCATTTATAACAGGATTGCAGGTGGCAACACGACGTCGCGCTTAGATGCCTGCTTTCACATGTTGTGCAGCGGATGCGAGTCCACTACAGTTTCGAGCGGCCCGTCCATTGCTGAACGGGCCGCTCAAATTTTTCCGGGACGACTTGCTGCACCAACACTGGCGCAAACACCTGCCATCCACAGAGAACCGCTATTGTAGCTTACTTTTTCTTCTTCGGCGACAGAACCATGATCATCTGACGGCCTTCCATCTTTGGAAACTGCTCAACCTGGCCATGCGGCTCCAGATCGGCCTTCAGACGTTCCAGCATGCGGAAGCCAATATCCTGGTGCGCCATCTCACGACCGCGGAAACGCAGCGTGATTTTGGTTTTATCGCCATCTTCAAGAAACTTGATGAGATTGCGCAGCTTGATATTGTAGTCACCATCATCAGTACCCGGACGGAATTTAACTTCCTTCACGAGAATGATCTTTTGCTTCAATTTCGCTTCGTGAGCTTTTTTCTGCTCCGAATACTTGAATTTGCCGTAGTCCATCAAACGGCATACCGGTGGCTGCGCGGTTGGCGCAATTTCCACCAGGTCGACGTTAGCCTCTTCCGCCAGGCGGAAGGCTTCGGCCAAACTCACGATACCGAGTGGCTCGTTATCGACCCCGCTTAAACGCATTTCAGGGGCAGTGATTTCGCCATTGATGCGATGTGACTTGTCAGTAGCTATTGTAATTTCCTTTAAAAATCTGATAAGACGGTCGTGCTGCGAGTTTCCTCGTCAGGCCTTGGTGTCGACTTCATGTTTGAGTCGCTCGATCAGGGCGTCGACGGACATTACGCCCAGGTCGACATTACCCCGCGCCCGCACGGCCACGGTATTGGCATCCCGCTCCTTATCCCCGATCACCAGGATGTAAGGCATTTTTTGAACGGAATGTTCACGTATTTTATAGGTAATCTTCTCGTTGCGCAAATCAGCCTGTACGCGCAGCCCCGCTTTGCGCAGTTTTGTTGTTACTTGTTGCACATAATCGGCCTGGGCGTCGGAAATATTCAACACCGACACTTGCATCGGCGACAGCCACAACGGCATCGCACCAGCATAGTGTTCGATCAGGATACCGATAAAACGTTCGAGCGAACCGACGATCGCGCGATGCAGCATAATCGGCACCTGGCGCGTGTTATCAACCGCCACATATTCGGCGCCCAGGCGACCCGGCATCGACGGATCGATCTGCACCGTGCCCACCTGCCAGGCGCGGCCGAGGCTGTCCTTCAGATGGTATTCGATCTTCGGACCATAGAAAGCGCCCTCGCCCGGCAGCTCCGTCCACTCCACGCCACATGCGCGCAGGGCCGAACGCAACGATTCTTCCGCCTTGTCCCACGACTCTTCGGTGCCGATGCGGCTGTCCGGACGCAGCGCCAGCTTGACGTCGATATTGGTAAAACCGAATGCCGTATACACATCCATGGCCTGCTGATGGAAGGCCGTCACTTCGCCGGCGATCTGGTCTTCGGTACAGAAAATATGGCCGTCATCTTGCGTAAAGCCGCGCACGCGCATCATGCCGTGCAGCGCGCCGGACGGCTCGTTGCGGTGGCATTGGCCGAATTCGCCGTAGCGCAGCGGCAGGTCGCGGTAGCTGCGCATGCCGTTGTTGAAAATCTGCACGTGACCAGGGCAGTTCATCGGCTTCAATGCATAGGCGCGGTTTTCCGACTCCGTGATAAACATGTTTTCACGGTAGTTATCCCAGTGACCGGTCTTTTCCCACAGGCCACGATCCAGAATCTGCGGCGCCTTGACTTCCTGGTAGCCGTTGACCTGGTACACATTGCGCATATATTGCTCGACCTGCTGCCAGATCGACCAGCCTTTCGGATGCCAGAAGATCAGGCCTGGCGCTTCTTCCTGGAAGTGGAAGAAGTCGAGCTGCTTGCCCAGCTTGCGGTGGTCGCGCTTTTCCGCTTCTTCCAGGTTGTGCAGATACAGTTCCTGGTCTTCCTTTTTAGCCCAGGCGGTGCCGTAGATACGCTGCAGCATCTCGTTTTTCGAGTCGCCGCGCCAGTAGGCGCCGGCCAGCTTCATCAGCTTGAACACTTTCAGCTTGCCCGTCGACGGCACGTGCGGGCCGCGGCACAGGTCGGTGAACTTGCCTTCCGAATACAGCGATACTTCCTGGTCGGCCGGAATGGCGCCGATCAGCTCGGCCTTGTAAGCTTCACCGATACCTTTGAAGTATTCAATCGCCTCGTCGCGCGACACCACCTTGCGCGATACCTGCTCGTCTTTTTTAGCCAGCTCGGCCATTTTCTTTTCAATCGCCGCCAGGTCTTCCGGCGTAAACGGGCGCTTGTAGGCAAAGTCGTAGTAGAAGCCGTTGTCGATCACCGGGCCGATGGTCACTTGCGCTTCGGGGAACAGTTCCTTGACGGCATAGGCCAGCAAGTGAGCGGTCGAATGGCGGATCACTTCCAGGCCATCGGCGTCCTTGTCGGTCACGATCGCCACTTCGGCGTCCTGCTCGATCAGATGGGACGTATCGACCAGCTTGCCGTCAACTTTGCCGGCCAGCGCAGCCTTGGCCAGGCCGGTACCAATATTGGCCGCAACCTGGGCCACGGTGACCGGGCCGTCAAATTGACGGGCGGAACCATCGGGAAGTCGGATTGTAAGCATATTGATCTCCATGTCGGCGCTGGCGCCAGGTAAAACTGCTAAATAATGTGTGGATAGAACTGAAAGGAAAACGCAGACGCAAAAAAACGCGGACTAGCCGCGTTTTTCACTTTTTTGAGACAAAGCAAACCCGATCGACTAGCGTCACTCCCAAATCCTGGTAGTAGTTCGCGGTGTCATAACCGGATAACCTTTCTTTCTCTCTGAACTGCATTCTGGTGGGCGGTGAGGAATTCGAATCCCCGACCCCTTGGATGTCGACCAAGTATTCTAACCAGCTGAACTAACCGCCCGTAAAACTTTTTTTTGATGACTTTTTTAATCATCACTTGCAGCTTGCGCTGCCTTGATTATTACCTTGCTGCATATTCTGGTGGGCGGTGAGGAATTCGAATCCCCGACCCCTTGGATGTCGACCAAGTATTCTAACCAGCTGAACTAACCGCCCGAAGACCAGCATTATAGAGAGGCTTTCCCGTAATGACAAGGGCTGTTTTACAGGAAACTTCATTCTGTTTTGATTGCGATTGCCGGGCGTCGGCCATACAAAAGGCAGGCTGACCACGGCCACGCAAATATCGCTAGAATCGCGGCATGAACTCTACCCTTCTTTCCTGGCTGAAAGCTTTGAGCCGCTGGTGCGGCTTTGAAACCGCCGACTCCTTTCCGCCCAACCATCCACATGCGCGCACGCGCTGGGATGCCGCCTATTTCGATATCGCGTCCGACGTCAAGCCCGATGAGATCGAGCGGCGCATCGGCGCGGCCATTGCCGCCACCCCCAGCGTGTTTGCCTATATTACTCATCCGACGCCGCGCATGCAGCAGGCTTTGCTGGCCGCCATCCATGAACGGCTGCGTCGCTCGCCCGGCGCCGGCGCCGCCGATCTGGTGCTGATGCTGATGCGCGCCTATGACAGCGCGCATACCGTGGAAGCAGTGCCGGGCCTGCGCGCGCTGATCCGCAATACCGAACACGAACCGGACCAGGTGCGCGCACATGCGGTGCTGGAACTGCTGGTGGGCACGCCGCGCGGGCTGGACGTGATCGACATCTAGCAACGAGCGTTCGATGACACATAACGCTGGCGCAGGCGCATAAACGGCGTTTCCACCAGCGCGTACAGCAGCCAGCCAGTCAGCACGCTCAGCGCCGCCATCACCAGCATCGCCGGCCAGCCGTCAGGGCCAAGACCCTGCGCCTGCAGCAGCGGCTTGAGCATGATGCACAGCTGCTTGTGCAGCAGGTAAATCGCATACGACCACAGGGCCAGGCTGGCCGCGCCGGGCACGCGCAGCCGGTACAGCAGGCTAGCCGGACTCATGGCAGCGACCAGCAGCAGCGTGACACTCAGCGCCAGCGCGGGATAGCCAAACACCGTTACCCAGTAGTCATAGTGGTGCGCAAAAAACACCGGCAACACCAGCGCGGCGCCCGCCAGTCCGGCCAGCAACGCCAGGTTGCCATGCGAGGTGGCGCGCTGCCAGGCCCGTGGATGGTAGTTTTTCAGCAGCGCCAGCGCCACGCCGGCCACCAGCTCGTCAAAGCGGCACCATGACGCGTAGTAGATATATTTGTAGTAGCCATACAGGCTTTGCGGCCCGGGCACATGCTCCTGCCACAGATAGCTGCGCACCAGCATGCCGGCTGCAAAACTGGCCGCCACCGCCGCCCACGCCCAGGACAGCGACTGGCGGCAGGCAGCGATCAGCAAGGCCACGGCTGGCAGCAGTACATAAAACTGTTCTTCCACGCACAGCGACCAGGCATGCGAAAACGCCGTGCCGGGGTTCAGATTGATATTTTGCGTAAAGGTCAAAAACCGCCATAGCGGCAACAGCGGGCTGTCGCCGCGAAAAGCCGGCCACAGATAATAGAGTGCCAGTACCACATAAAAGTTCGGCAAGGTGCGCAAAAAACGGCGCGCATAAAAACGCGGCAGCGAAAAACCGTGTTCGCTACGCAGTGCCGCAAAGATCTGGTTGCCGATCAGATAGCCGCTAAGGCCAAAAAACAGGTCGACCCCGACCCAGCCCACCTCGCCCCAGAAGCCAAAGGCATCACCGTCGCTGACAAACAGCCGGTAATGATTCATGAACACCAGCACAATGGCCAGCGCGCGCAGGGTATCCAAGCCGTGCAGGCGGGAAGATGGAGCAAGACCGGACATGAATCGCAAGCAATAGTGAACAGGCGCCGATCATGCCATGGCGTGCCCTGCCCTGGCCAGATTTTTACAGAACGGCAGGCAGATGAAATAAAATACGGCGACCCGTTTCCACCATAGGACCAGAGAGCATGCACAGCGCACACCACTTCAAATCCATCAACTATACCGGCCAGGGCCAGGGGCCGCGCCTGATCGTGACCGGCGCCGTGCACGGCAACGAAACCTGTGGCACCAAGGGCATACTGCGCGTGATGGCGGAAATCGACAGCGGCGAACTGCCGATCCTGGCCGGCAGCGTGACCTTTGTGCCGATCACCAATCCGCTGGCGTATGCCAAAGGCCAGCGCAGCGGCGAGCGCAACCTGAACCGCAACCTGTTTCCGAACGCGCACCCGCAAGACTTCGAAGACCGCATCGCCAACTGGCTGTGCCCGCTGCTGAGCCAGCATGACGTGCTGCTTGACCTGCATTCGTTCAACGCCGACAGCCAGCCCTTCGTGATGGTCGGCCCGCGCAACAACGACGGCCCGCTGCAGCCGTTCCAGCATGAAGAGCAAGAGCGCGCACTGGCGCGTCGCCTGGGCGTGCGCCGCTTTGTCGACGGCTGGCTGCAGACCTACGGCCAGGGCGTGCAGCGCCGCATGGGCAGCAGCGAGCAGGTCGGCATGGTGCTGCGCTACGGCGTGGGCACCACCGAATACATGCGCTCGACCGGCGGCTATGCCCTGACGCTCGAATGCGGCCAGCATGCCGATCCGGCCGCGCCGGACGTCGCCTACCGGGCCATCCGCAACACGCTGGCCTTCCTCGGCCTGGTCGCTGCGCCGCAGCCGGAGCCGATTGCCGACGCCGACATGGAAGCGCTGAGCATGGTGGTGGTGCACGACAAGCTTGACGCCAACGACCGCTTTATCAAAACCTGGTCGAGCTTTGATACGGTCAAACAGGGCGAGCAGATCGGCGTGCGCGCCGATGGCACGCCGGTCACGGCCGAGTTCGATGCAACTATCCTGTTCCCGGACGTCAATGCCCAGGCCAACGCCGAGTGGTACTACCTGGCGCGCGTCAACCCGGGCTTCTGATCAATGGCCAGATACAGATAAGTCATCGCGTACTCTCGAATTTGCAGGTCGGCGCAGGTCGGTGTAGGTCGGGTTAGCGCAGCGTAACCCGACACCCACCGTCAGCCTTACTGCGGACTCAGCAGTTTCAACCCGAGGATGCCGCAAACGATCAAGGCGATGCAAACGATGCGCGCCGCACTCGACGGTTCGCCCAGCACCATCATGCCGAAGATGGCCGTGCCCACCGTGCCGATGCCGGTCCAGATGGCGTAAGCCGTGCCCAGCGGCAAGGTGCGCAAGGCCAGGCCCAGCATCACGACGCTGCCCAGCATGGAAACAGCCGTCAGCACCGAAGGCACCAGGCGCGTAAAGCCGGCGCTGTATTTCAAGCCGATGGCCCAGCCGATTTCCAGCAGGCCAGCCAATACCAGTATCATCCACGACATGTTTTTCTCCCGAGGCGGCAGGGTCGTCCCCGCCATGCAGCCCCATCACCGTGGCAGGGTCGTCCCCACAGGAGCAAAAGAGCGGCGAGTATAGCATTCGCGGCAAAATCTTGCCCAAAGCATATCGCGCTAGTGTTATTGCTCTAAACAAACAATTCCGCAACAAGCCGGCCTGGCTGATAATTGCGCTTTACCCATCATTCTGGAGACACGATGCTGACCGCAGCCAAAGCACTGACCGCCCTTATTTTGCTCTTGCATGTGTATATCGTGCTGCTTGAAACCATCCTGTTCGACGCCCGCGGCCGCAAGGTATTCGGCTTATCGAAGGAAAAGGCCGAAATCGTGCGCGCCGCCATGTCCAACCAGGGCTGCTATAACGGCTTCCTGGTCGCGGCGCTGGCATTGGGCATGTTCCTGCCGGACGCGACCGTAGCGCAGGCATTTACGCTGTATGGCCTGGGCTGCATTGCCGTAGCCGGTATCTGGGGCGCGGCCACTGTCAAGACCAGCATCCTGTACATCCAGACCGTGCCGGCCGTGCTGGCGTTGCTGCTGTTTTATTTCGCTCGATGAAGTACGGGGCCGGCTCAAATTACACCGGCCCAGCACGTTATCGTTTTCTATCGTACTATGCTAACGCAATGCAATATCGTAAAAAAGCGATATTGAAATCGAGAAATGCCGATATGCACAGGGTGCGCCCTGCCGGCCAGGAGAATTGATGGACATCGATGCGATACACAAGGCGCTGGCCAATCCGGTACGGCGCGAAATTCTGCAGGCGCTGAAAACGCCAAAGCAGTATTTCAGCGACCAGGTCCACCCGCTGGAGTTTGGCGTGTGTGCGGGCCTGATTGACCGTCACCTGGCTTTGTCGCAGTCGACCGTGTCGGCGCACCTGGCCGTCTTGCAGAAGGCAGATTTGATTTCAAGCTACAAAGTGGGGCAATGGAGCTTGTTCAAGCGTAATGAAGCGACCATTGCCGCCTTTCTTGAGCAGTTGCAGCAAGGTTTGTAAGCGCAGTTTCCCTGCCGCTACCGCGGCCATCCTGATATGAAAGCGAAACAATGAGCACCTTATTTGATCCTGTTACCATCGGCAGCCTGGCACTGAAAAACCGTATCATCATGGCGCCGTTGACGCGTTCGCGCGCCGACAACCCGGGCCGTGTACCGAACGATCTGATGGTCGAGTACTACGTCCAGCGCGCTTCGGCCGGCCTGATCATTACCGAAGCGACCGCCGTCACCCCGCAAGGCGTCGGCTACGCGCATACACCTGGCATCTGGTCCGATGAACAGGTCGAAGGCTGGAAAAAGATTACCAGCGCCGTACACGCCGCCGGCGGCAAGATCGTGCTGCAGCTGTGGCATGTGGGCCGTATTTCGGCGCCGCTGTTCCTGGACGGCGACCTGCCGGTGGCGCCGAGCGCCATCAAACCGGCCGGCCATGTCAGCCTGGTGCGTCCGATGCAGGAATACGTGACCCCGCGCGCACTGGACCTCGAAGAAATTCCGGGTGTGGTTGCCGCCTACCGCAAGGGCGCCGAAAACGCCAAAAAGGCCGGTTTTGACGGCGTCGAAGTGCACGGCGCCAACGGCTATCTGCTCGACCAGTTCCTGCAAGACAGCACCAATACACGTACCGACCAGTACGGCGGCTCGATTGAAAACCGCGCCCGTTTGATGCTCGAAGTGACCGATGCCTGTATCGACGTCTGGGGCGCCGACAAGGTCGGCATGCACCTGGCGCCACGCCGCGATTCGCATGACATGGGCGACTCGACGCCGAAGGAAACTTTCGGCTACGTGGCACGCGAACTGGGCAAGCGCGGCATCGCCTTTATCTGCGCGCGCGAAGCGCTGGGCGACGACCGTCTGGGTCCGTACCTGAAAGAACAGTTCGGCGGCGCCTATATCGCCAACGAAAAGATGGACCAGGCAGCGGCCGAAGCGCTGCTGGCCAAAGGCGAAGCCGACGCCGTGGCGTTCGGCCTGTGGTTTATCGCCAACCCGGACCTGCCGGCACGCCTGCGCACCGGTGCGCCGCTCAATACGCTCAACCCGGCAACGATTTACGCCCCGGCCGCAGAAGGCTATACCGACTATCCGGCACTGGCCTGAGTGTAGGTCGGATTAGCGGGGCAAAGCCCCGCGTAATCCGACAACATTGTTAGCGTCAATGGTATTGTCGGATTACGGCCCCTGCGGGGCCTAATCCGACCTACGCCTCCTCTCCTTCCAGCCCTTATTCGCGCGAGCCGCCCATGCTCGGCCAAAAGGCGGCAATGCCTCTGCTTGCCGATGCACGCTGCCGCATATAAAATGCCTGCGCAGAAATTTTTGCGATATGAAATGGCCGCCGCTCGCGCCATTGCAACCAGGATAAAGGTACAGAGGAGACCCATGGACGACTATTTCGTACAGCCGCAAACGCTGCCCACCTGGCGCCAGCGCAGTGCGCTGCGGGTGCTCAATCTGTTCGGCTGGCGATTGCGTTTTCGTCCGCTGCCCGGTCCGCGCGGCATCGTGGTGGTCTATCCGCATACGTCGAACTGGGATTTCCCTATCGGCCTGTTCGGCAAGTGGGCGCTCGACCTGCCGTTTCGCTGGCTGGCCAAGGACTCGCTGTTTCGCGGCCCGCTGGGCAAAATCATGCGATACCTCGGTGGCGAACCGGTCGACCGCAGCACCACCAGCAATACCATTGAAACCCAGGCCCAGCGCATGCTCGCTGCCGACTGGTACTGGCTGGCCATTACGCCCGAGGCCACGCGCAGCTATCGCCCCAACTGGCGCAGCGGTTTTTACCACCTGGCGCTGGCAGCCAAGGTGCCGCTGGTGCTGGTGTATATCGATTACCCAAGCAAGGTGCTGGGACTGGTCGACCACCTGACGCTGACGGGCGACAAGGAGGCCGACATGGCGGCCATTGCCGCCGTCTATGCCAACTACAAGGGGCTGCACCCCGAGGATGCCGCGCCGATCGTGCTGTCGGACAAGCGGCCGGGCTAGCGCGGCGGCTGGTGCAGTTTTAGTTCATCCCCATCAGCACCACGCCGGCCGCCGTCATGGCCACGCCGGCGGCACGCAGCATGCGTTCAGCCAGCACCTGGCCAGCCAGGCGCCCGGCCATCAGCAGTACTGCCGAGGCCAGCATAAACCCGGCCGCCGCCGATGCCGACGGCAATTCCTGGCCATGCGCATTGCCGTGTGCCAGCGCAAACAGGCCGACCAGGCTGGTGGCCAGCCAGCCCGGCAGCGACAACGCCAGCGCAATGGCAAGGCCGGTCAGCGCCACGGTGGCGGCAATGCCCGTCTCCAGCCCCGGTACCGTCAAGCCGGCCATGCCGACCATCGCACCGACCAACATCATGGCGAGAAAGGTGGCAGGCTGCGCCAGGCTGCGCCGCTGCTGGCCGCCCCATAGCCCCAGGCCCAGCATGGCCAGCAGATGGTCAAGGCCGGTAAACGGATGGGCCAGGCCATCGAAAAAGCCCAGCGCCTCGCCATGGCCCGGGTGGGCAAAAGCCGGCATGGCCAGCAGCGACAGGGCCGCACCGGCCAGTATCAGATTACTGTTTTTATGGTTCATGGCATGTCCTTTTTCTGATCGAGCAAACCCTGCTCGCGGATAAATTGCATAACGGCCTCTACACCGTCGCCGCTGCGCAGGTTGGTAAACACAAACGGGCGTTCGCCACGCATGCGTTTGGCGTCCTGCGCCATGATGTCGAGGTTCGCGCCCACATGCGGCGCCAGGTCGGTCTTGTTAATGATCAGCAGGTCCGAACGGGTAATGCCGGGGCCACCCTTGCGCGGGATTTTCTCGCCGCCGGCCACGTCGATTACATAAATGGTCAGGTCCGACAGCTCGGGGCTGAAGGTCGCTGCCAGGTTGTCGCCGCCCGACTCGACCAGGATCAGGTCCAGCGCCGGAAAATCAGCCTGCATGCGCGCAATCGCTTCGAGGTTGATCGACGCGTCTTCGCGGATGGCCGTATGCGGACAGCCGCCCGTTTCCACCCCCATCAGCCGCTCGGCCGGCAGCGCGTCGGCGCGCAGCAGGATTTCCATGTCCTCCTTGGTGTAGATATCGTTGGTAATAACGGCCATGTCGTAGCGCTCGCGCATGCCCTTGCACAGCATTTCGCACAGCGCCGTCTTGCCCGAGCCGACCGGCCCGCCTATACCCACGCGCAGCGGGTTCGATGTCATGTTCATGTTTTCTCCTGATGGTTATGATCGGTACAGCCGGCTGTACTGCACCTCGTGGCGCATCGACAGCAGCGACAATCCCGGTGTCCAGTTGCCCATTTCTTCGTCGCCCAGCTGCATCGCCGTCTGCGCCGCCGCTGCCAGTTCATCGCGTAGCGACAGCAGCATGCGCTGGCCCGCCACCTGCCCCAGCGGCACCGACTTGACGCATACCAGTACCTGGTTTTCTGCCCAGGCAAACAGCATCGCCAGCAGCGCTTCCTCATGCGGGATGGCCAGCGCCGCCACCGCGCAGGCGTAGGCGGCAGGCAGCGTGACTTCGCCGCCCGCCTGCAGCATGGCCAGCCTGGTCTCATCTACCACGCCCAGTTCCTGCAGCAGCTTGTTGAGCGAATAGCCCATCTGCACGGTTTCAGCGCGGAACTCCGCCGTATCGCGCGAGGCGATAAAGCGCTCGCTCCAGCAGGCCACGCTATCGGCGTCGTGCTGCGCAAAGCCTTGCATCAGGCGCCAGCAAAGCGGCCCATCCCAGCGCGCCATCACCTGGTGCAGGGAATCGGCGATCCAGCTGCGCGCCGTGGCCGCGTCGTGCACGGCGCCGCTTTCCAACGCCGCTTCGAGCGCCTGCGAATAACTGTAGGCGCCGATCGGCAAGGCCGGGCTGGCAAACTGCAGCAGATGCAGCAGGGCCTGCGCCTGCATCAGCTACGGTCGCCGGGACGATGGATTTTCTGGCGCAGCGGCACCGGCGCCAGCAGATGCTGGCCATGGCCGTCATGATGACCGTGGCCGCCGCCGTAAGCGCCCGCCTCGGGCTCGAACGGCCCGTTTTCTTCGCTGACGGTGGCGCGCAGCCCTTCGAGCATTTCTTTGAGCACCGGGTCGCGGCGGATGCGCAGCCAGCCGTCGCCCAGTTGCGCCTGGGTGTGGCGGTTACCGAGATGAAAAGCGCAGCGCAGCAGCGTATGCGCATCGGGGCAGCGCACCAGATAAGTCGGTTCAAGCGCGGCGACGATCTGTACTACCCGGCCATCGGGGCCGGTCAAGCGTTCGCCATCGCGCAGCACCGTTCCACGCACGGTAAACACGGCCGCTTCTTCACCGTTCGACAAGGTGGCGCGCAAACGGCATTTTTCGCGCAGGTCATAAGGCAGCACCAGCTGCGCTTCGGCCGGACGAGGGTCGGATGGATCGATTTTGGTATGCAAAGTGAGCATGGGGTTGACGCCTTAAAAAAGAAAATAGCGCTGCGCCATCGGCAGCACGCTGGCGGCCTCGCATACCAGCAACTGGCCATCGGCACGCACGGCATAAGTTTCAGGATCGACTTCCATATGCGGCGTAGCGCCGTTGTGGATCATGTCGTGCTTGCGCAGGCCGCGCATGTTTTTGACCGGCAGCACGGTTTTATTGAGCTTTAACTGGT
Organism: Janthinobacterium aquaticum; assembly: GCF_009208565.1. Taxonomy (GTDB): domain Bacteria; phylum Pseudomonadota; class Gammaproteobacteria; order Burkholderiales; family Burkholderiaceae_D; genus Janthinobacterium. The sequence goes on from NZ_WFLK01000001.1 coordinate 298,864, forward strand.
GGCCGATATCGAGCTCCCAGGCTGCCTGCGAGACAAACGTAAACGACTTTTTCAGCCCGCCGCCAAAGGCGCCGAACATCATGCGGTAGTGCACGGGTTGCGGCGTGGGAATCGAGGCATTCGGGTCGCCCATCTGCGCCGCCGCAATCATGCCGCCCTTGAGGATCATCGACGGCTTGACGCCGAAAAAAGCCGGCTTCCACAGCACCAGGTCGGCAATCTTGCCCGCTTCGATCGAGCCGACCAGATGCGAGATGCCATGCGTGATGGCCGGATTGATCGTGTATTTGGCGATATAGCGCTTGACGCGGAAATTGTCGCTGCGCGCCGTGTCGGGCGCCAGCGCGCCGCGCTGCACCTTCATCTTGTGCGCCGTCTGCCAGGTGCGCATGATCACTTCGCCGACCCGCCCCATCGCCTGCGAGTCCGACGACATCATGGAAATGGCGCCCAGGTCATGCAGGATATCTTCGGCGGCGATGGTTTCGCGACGGATGCGCGACTCGGCAAAGGCCACGTCTTCGGCGATGGCCGGATCGAGATGGTGGCACACCATCAGCATGTCGAGGTGTTCGTCGAGCGTATTGACGGTAAACGGGCGGGTCGGATTGGTCGACGACGGCAGCACATTGGACTGGCCGACGGCAGCGATAATATCGGGCGCATGGCCACCACCAGCGCCTTCGGTATGGAAGGTATGGATGGTGCGGTCCTTGAAGGCAGCCAGCGTATGCTCGAGAAAGCCGCCTTCGTTAAGCGTGTCGCTGTGCAGCGCCACCTGGATATCCATCCGTTCGGCCACCGACAGGCAGTTGTCGATGGCAGCTGGCGTGCTGCCCCAGTCCTCGTGCAGTTTCAGGCCGATGGCGCCGGCGCGCACCTGTTCTTCGAGCGGCGTGGGCAGACTGACATTGCCCTTGCCCATAAAACCCAGGTTCATCGGAAAAGCATCGGCCGCGGCCAGCATCGAATGCAGATGCCATGGTCCCGGCGTGCAGGTGGTCGCCGCCGTGCCCACTGCCGGACCGGTGCCGCCACCAAGCATGGTGGTCACGCCACTCATCAAGGCCTCCTCGATCTGCTGAGGGCAGATGAAATGGATATGCGTATCGACCCCGCCGGCGGTGACGATCATGCCTTCGCCGGCGATGATTTCAGTGGCGCCGCCGATGGCCAGCGTGACGCCGGGCTGGATATCCGGGTTGCCGGCCTTGCCGACGCCGAAAATCAGGCCGTTCTTCAAGCCGATATCGGCCTTCACGATACCCCAGTGATCGATAATGACGGCGTTGGTAATGACGGTATCCATCACCTCGGCCGCACTGCGCTGCGACTGGCCCATGCCGTCGCGGATTACCTTGCCGCCGCCGAATTTGACTTCCTCGCCGTAGATCGCGTAATCGTGCTCGATCTCGATAAACAGTTCGGTATCGGCCAGGCGCACACGGTCGCCAGTGGTCGGGCCGAACATCTCGGCATAGGCACTGCGGGGAATACTGGCCATCTCAGCCCTTTCCGGGTGGAGTATCTTTCAGTTCGCCCATCACGGCGCCGGCAAAGCCGAATACCTTGCGCTCGCCGGCCAGCGCCACCAGTTCGACCGTGCGCTGCTGGCCCGGCTCAAACCGCACGGCGGTGCCGGCGGCAATATTGAGGCGCATGCCGTAAGCGCGCCAGCGTTCGAACGACAGCGCCGGGTTGACCTCGAAGAAATGAAAATGCGAGCCGACCTGTATCGGCCGGTCGCCACGGTTGGCCACCACCACCGTCGCGGTAGACCTGCCTGCATTGAGGCCGATTTCGCCCTCTTCCAACTGATATTCGCCTGGTGTCATGGCGGCTCCTTTGTGGTCATGATGTTTATTGGCCGGCGCACATTACGGGATCGGATGGTGCACGGTCACCAGCTTGCTGCCGTCCGGGAAGGTCGCCTCGACCTGGATATCGGGAATCATCTCGGGTATGCCCGGCATCACCTGGGCGCGCGTCAGTATCTGCGTGCCGTCCGACATCAGCTGCGCCACCGACTTGCCGTCGCGCGCCCCTTCCATGATGGCGGCCGTGATCAGGGCCACCGCTTCCGGGTAATTGAGTTGCAGGCCGCGCGCCAGACGCCGCTCGGCCAGTAGCGCCGCGGTAAAAATAAGCAGCTTGTCTTTTTCTCGTGGAGTCAGGTCCATGGTCTCTTTCGGGTCAGGTATTCCAGATGCGCGGCACGATGCCGGGGCGCCCCAGCAGGGCCGGACGCAGCAATTGCCAGGCCTGCAGCATGAGGTGGCGCGCCGCCTCGCTGTCGCTGCACAACAGGCGCACCACCACCAGCGCCTTGATTTGCGTGACGCCCAACAGCGCACCGGCCGGCTGCGCCAGCGCGCGCAGTGTGGCCACCAACGACGCTGGCAGCACGGTGCCGACGGCAATCAGGGTGGCGCACACGCTATGGCCGGCCATGCCCAGCGCGCTGTGCATCAGGGCGCCGCCAGCGGCCAGCACGCCCTGCTCCCACCACAGCAACTTGCCGCCACGGCGAATCTGGGTGTGCTGGCTGATGCTGCCGCTATTGAATTTTTCGCCCGAGGCGCTGCGGCCCAGGCAGACGATATCGAGGCCCAGATAGCTGGCGTCGGCCGCCAGCTCGACCTCGTGGCGCAGCTGCACGCAGGCCTGGTCAAAGAAAATGCTTTCCTGCGGCAGCCACTCGATGGCCGCGCCGGCGTCTGCCTGCAGCCGTACCTGCTGGCGCGTGACATGGCCATTGGCGCGGTACCACTTGGCCGCACCGGGCGCCGTCAGCAGCGCCTGGGCGCCGGCGCCGACATGGGCCTGCACATCGAGCTGGTCGCCGCCCACCACGCCGCCAGGCGGATGGATAATGATGGCGTGGCACAGCGCGCCGCCTTCCGGGTACAGCGGCTTTTGCACGCGCAGTGGGCCGCTATGGCGGCGCCCCACCAGGCGGCTGAACCCATCGTCGAGCGCAAACTCGAGGCGCAGCTCCGCGTGCCAGGCGCCGTGGGTGGCGCTGTGCTCCGTGTTGACTATGTGGGTATCGTCAGGCATGCGCGTTCATCGTGCAAATAACGATGAACACAGCATAATGCGTGCCAGCCGTACGCCAGCCGTACCTCGCTGGCGCGGGCAGCTGGCGTCAGCTGGAGTGAGTTTGCAGCACCATTATGCAGCACGGTGCAGCGCGGTGCACCGGCGCAGTGCACCAGTGCGCCGGATCAGGCAGCGCCGATGTCGAGTGTGCGTTTTTCGTGCAGCAAGTCGGTAAAGGCCTGCGCCGTCAACGGACGGCTGAAATAATAACCCTGCATCTCGTCGCAATCGTGCTCGCTCAGGAAGGCCAGCTGCTCGCGCGTTTCCACGCCTTCGGCAATCACGCGCATATGCAGATTGTGCGCCAGCGAAATGACCGAGCGGGCAATCGCCGCGTCGCTGCAGCTGGTGCAGACATCGTCGACAAACGACTTGTCGATCTTCAGCACATCGATCGGGAAGCGCTTCAGGTAGCCCAGGCTGGAGTAGCCGGTGCCGAAGTCGTCGAGCGAAATACTGACACCGATGTCTTTCAGGCGCGTCAACGCCGCCACCGCTTTGTCCGGGTCGCCCATCACGGCGCTTTCGGTGATCTCGATGCCCAGGCAGGCCGGCGCAATCGCATAGCGGCGCAGCACCGCTTCGACGAACGGCACCGTGCGGTCCTGCGCAAACTGCTTGCCCGACAGGTTGACCGCTACCTTGATATTGCCCAGTCCCGCGTCCTGCCAGGCGCGGATCTGGGCGCATACGCTTTCCAGCACCCATTCGCCGATGGCGGTAATGAAGCCATATTCTTCGGCCAGCGCAATGAACACGCCAGGCGGCACGCGGCCCAGGGTCGGATTATGCCAGCGCAGCAGCGCCTCGGCGCCCACCATGGCGCCCGTACGCAGGCACACCTGCGGCTGGTAATGCACTTCGAATTCATCGCGCCCGACTGCGCCGCGCAATTGCTGCTGTACCGCCAGCTTGTCGCGGATGTCGCTGCCCATGCGTTCGGTAAAGAAGGCGTAATGGTCGCGCCCCATTTCCTTGGCGCGCACCAGCGCCGTATCGGCATGGCGCAGCAGGTCGTCGAGACTGTTGCCATCGGCCGGGCACATGGCGATGCCGATGCTGGTGGTCAAGGCCAGGCGGTCGCCGCTGACGCTCAATTCTTCGCGCAGCCCGCCCAGGATGGTCTGCGCCAGCGCCAGCGTGCGTCCCAGCAGCGCATCGTCCTGCAGCAGAATCTGGAATTCGTCGCCGCCCTGGCGCGCCACGATATCGCCTTCGCGCACGCAGCTTGTGAGAAAACGCGCCACCACCTGCAGCGCCTTGTCACCCACCGCCTGGCCGTGCGAATCGTTGATGTTCTTGAAGCGGTCCAGGTCCAGGCACATCAGCACCACCTGCTGGCCCTCGCGCAGCGCCTGTGCGCGCATCGGTTCGAAACGCTCGCGCACCAACGCGCGGTTGGGCAGACCGGTCAGCGCGTCGTGATAGGACAAAAAGTCGATCAGATGCTGCTCGGCCTTGCGTTCGCTGATATCGAGAAAAACGCCGATATAGTTGATCACCGCACCATCGGGCCCGCGCACGGTGGTGGCGCTGAGCAGGCAGGGATAGGTGTCGCCGCTCTTGCGCCGGGTCTGTACTTCGCCGGTCCAGTAGCCGCTGCTGTGCAAGCCCTGGCGCAGCGCTTCGCGTACCGCTTCGCCAGTCGCTTCGGCATACAGGCGCGTGATATCGAGTCCCAGCACTTCCTGCGCAGCATAGCCGGTAATGCGCGTAAAGGCCGGGTTGGAAGCGACGATGAGGCTATTGGCGTCTGTAATCAGGATGGCGTCCTGGGTGGCCTCGAAAAACTGGCCCGACAGGCGCAGCAAGTCTTCGTTGGCGCGCCGTATCTGCACTTCGCGCGCCAGCGTGCCGGCCACCTGTTCCAGTTCGGCCGTGCGTTCGGTCACGCGCTGCTCGAGCGTGGCGCGCTCCTGCGCCAATTGCAGCTGGGCGCGGCGCAGGCGCACATGGGCGTCGGTGCGGGCCAGGATTTCCTCGGCCTGGAACGGCTTGGCGATAAAGTCAACCGCACCGAGTGCAAAACCGCGCACCTTGTCGTCGGTATCGTGCTGGGCCGACAGGAAAATCACCGGAACTTCGCACAGCGACGGCGTTTCCTTGAGGCGGCGACACACTTCAAAGCCATCGAGGCCAGGCATGCGCACATCGAGCAGGATCAGGTCGGGGGCGCGCGCCTGCGCCGTCCATAGCGCCAGTTCGCCGTTGGGCGCCTGGCGCACGGCATAGCCGGCGCCGCTCAGCAGGTCGCTGAGCAGCTTGAGCGAAGCGGCCGTATCTTCGACGATCAGCACTTCCCCCTTGGAATTGACTTCCGAAAAATCGCGGTGCATGGTGCAGTTCTCTCAGCTCTGAATAAGGCGCAGCAGATGCTGCTACGCTGTAACAATCTCTTTATGCGGTGAACACCATACCAACATCATAATCTTTATTGCAATTTAGCACCATCTAAGCGTCGCATTTTTCTTGTTTTTTTGATTTGCCCGGGTGTTCCGATGTTCACGCCCCACAGCGCCCGTCTACGCCACTGCATCTTGATGTTCAAGCAGCTCGCACAGCTCGCGGTATTGATGCTGCGCCAGCATGGCCTGGAACGCGGCCACCAGCAGCTGCGCCGACGGCGGCAATTCCTGCAGCAGCAGGCTGACCCGCGCGAGATTGAGTTCGCGCAGCGCCGCCAGCAGCGCGGCGCGGGCCGACGGCGCCAGCGCGTTGAGCGCGCGCGGCTCGAGCGGCGCGGCCGGCAGCACAGGCACGGCCGACGCAGGCAAAGGCGCGGCCGGTGCCGATGTCGGCGGCAATGGCGCCTCCTGCATCGTCAGCGTAAAACGGAAGGTAGCGCCCTGCTGCGGCTGCGACTGCACTGTCAGCGTGCCGCCCATCAGTTGCACGAACTGGCGCGAAATGGCCAGGCCCAGGCCGGTGCCGTCTTTCGGACCATCGCTGTCGGCCTGCACGAATGGCTCGAAGATGCGCAGCTGGTCTTCGATGGCGATGCCGATGCCGGTATCGATCACGGCAAACGCCACCCGCCAGGCGCCGTCGGCCAGCGGCTCGCCACGCACGCGCAGCGTCACCGTGCCCCGGCCGGCAAACTTGAGCGCGTTCGTCAGCAGGTTCAGCAATACCTGGCGCAAGCGCGTCGCGTCCACCAGCGCCGCCGGCGGCAGGCTCTCGCCATCGAGATGCAGCGCCATGCCCTGCTGTTCGGCGCGGATGCACAGCATGTCCGTCACTTCCTGCAGCAGCGGCGCCAGCGCCACCACTTCGTCCTGCGCCGCCAGCCGGCCCGCCTCGCCCTTCGCCACCTCCAGGATCTGGTTAATCAGCGTCAGCAGATGCGTGCCGGAGCGATGAATAATGACCAGGTTGCGTTTTTCTTCGGCGTGCATATTGGGCGAGTCGGCCATCAGGCGTGAAAAGCCGATCACCGAATTCAAGGGCGTGCGCAGTTCATGGCTCATATTGGCCAGGAACACGCTCTTGGCGCGGTCGGCCGCCTGCGCCTCGCGCACCGCCACCGACAGCGCACCGGTGCGTTCGGCAACCAGCTCTTCGAGGTGATGGCGGTGGCGCAGCAGTTCAAGCTCGGCTTCGCGGTGCGCCGTGATGTCATGATTCGAGCCGACCATGCGCATGGGCTTTCCATGTCCATCGCGAAACAGCACCGCGCCGACCTTGATATAGCGGATGCTGCCATCGGGCCACAGGATGCGGTACTCATACGAAAACGCATGGCCATCGCGCAGGGCTGCGCGGATCGCCTCCTTGGTCAACGGCACGTCCTGCGCCAGCAAGGCCTTGCGCCAGATCTGCGACGGCGCCACGCCGGCGGCGGCGTCGGCCTTGAACTGGGCGTACATCTGGTCATCCCACTCCAGCTCACCGGTCGCCACGTTCCAGTCCCAGATGCCGATACTGGCCGCGCCAGTCGCCATCTGCACTCGCTCTTCGCTGCGCTGCAAGGCGCGGTAGCGGCTGTCGAGCAGCGCCACCATATCGCGGATGGCGCGGTACAGCGTGCGCAATTCGCCCAGGAACCAGGTCTTGGGCGGCAGGCCGGCGCCCACATGCTGGCCGGCGCGCACCGCCGCCGCATACTGGCCGATGCTGGTCAGCGGCTTGAGCACCAGCCACCACATCAGCAGCCAGATGCTGGCCACCAGGATCACGTCGAGCCCGACGATCAGCAGGCCGATGGCCAGCGCGCGCTGGCGCAGCTGCGCATGCAGCACCGACGGCTCGGCGTAGACGGCAACCGTGCCCAGTATCTGCGGGCCCAGCGCCACCACGCGCCGTTCGACCAGCAGCGAGGCCTCTTCCGGTGCGGCGTCAAGCCGCTGCAGCGTGCCGTTGGCGTCGCGGCCCATGAAGATCTCGTTATTGCCGATGGCCGGCGTCAGCGTGCTGGCGTACAGTTCCTGGTTGCCCAGGGTGCTGCGCATAATGGCCAGCATCTGCTTGTCGTCCAGATTCCACAGCGGCAGTTCGACCGCCACCGCCAGCTGGTCGGCGCTGACCGACAGGCTGCGGTGCAGCTGCTGCCAGCGCTGGTCGCGCTCGGACTGATAGAACAGCACGGCGAACAGCAGCAGCAGCAAGGTGACCACGAAGGTCAGCGTCACGCTGACGGCCAAGATGATGGAAATGCGGGCCAGGCGTTCGCCGCGCTGGTTTTCTGGCTTGCGGCTCATGACGGTGCATCCTGCGATTGATCCGCGCCGGGCTCTTGCACCAGCCATTGGCACAGCTGCGGATATTGGTGGTCGCCCAGCATGGCGCCGATGCAGGCGGCCAGCTGCGGCAATTGGGTAGCCACGTCGGCCAGCACGATGGCGCTGCGGCGCAAATCGAGCGCGCGCACCGCGTGGAGCAGTGCCTGGCGCTGCCGTGGGTCGAGCTGCGCCATCTCGGCCTGCAACTGGTCCTGCCGTGCAGGCTGCGCCCTGGCGGCCACTTGCTCGCAGTGCAGTAACAACTGCTGCCCGATCAGCGCAAACAACTGCTGCTGCTCGATCGGCTTGCGCAGGAAGGCGTCGGCGCCACCAGCCAGCGCCTCCTGTTTTTCCTCCTCGAAGGCCGAGGCGCTCATGATCACCAGGCGCGGCTGCACCGCCAGCGGCTGGCCGCGCAGCCAGCGCGTCAGCGCCAGCCCGTCCATCTGCGGCATGCGCCAGTCGCTGAGCACCAGGTCGTACCGGTGCGTTTCAAGCATGGTGCGCGCCTGCCGGCCGTCAACGGCTTCCTGCAGCTCCACGCCCATCGGCGTGAGCAGGTCGCGCAGCAGCTGGCGGCTGTTGGCGTCGTCATCGACCAGCAGCACCGCGCTGCCGCGCTGCCCCGGTGGCAGTCGCTCAGGCAAGCCTGGTGCAGGCAGCGCAGGCGCAGTGACGGCGACGCTGTCCACGCGCAAGGTAAAGCGAAATACCGACCCCTGGCCCAGTTGCGATTCGACCTGCAACTCGCCGCCCATCAGGCGCACGAACTGGCGCGAAATCGTCAATCCCAGGCCGGTGCCGGTATGGCCAAGCGCAATGTCGGTCTGCACGAAAGGCTCGAAGATGCGTTCCAGGTCCTCTTTGCCGATGCCGCTGCCGGTATCCTGCACGGCAAAGGCCAGCAGTATCTGCTCGCCGGCAGCCTGGCAATGGAGCGCCAGCGTCACGCTGCCGCGTTCGATGAATTTAAGGGCATTGGACAGCAGGTTGAGCAACACCTGGCGCAACTTGGCGCCGTCGAGCGTCACCAGCGGCGGCAGACCGCTGGTCTGGCGCTGCAGCGCGATGCCGCGCTCGGCGGCCTTCACGCGCATCATGGCCAGCACCTCGTCAAGCAGGCTGTCGAGCTCCACCGGTCCGCTCTGCAGTTGCATGCGGCCGGCTTCGATCTTCGACAGTTCAAGGATGTCGTTGATCAGCGTGAGCAAATGGTGACCGGCGCGGTTGATCATGGCCAGCCGGCTTTTTTCTTCCTCGGCCATGCCGGCGGAACTGGCCATCATCTGCGAAAAGCCGATCACCGAATTCAAGGGCGTACGCAATTCATGACTCATATTGGCCAGGAACACGCTCTTGGCGCGGTTGGCCGACTCGGCCTCGGTCACGGCCACCGACAGCGCCGCCGTGCGCTGCTGCACCAGCTCTTCCAGGTGGTCGCGGTAGCCGAGCAATTCCTGCTCGCTGCGCCTGCGCTCGGTGATATCGATGATCCCGCCGCGCACCAGATGCCGCCCTGCCATCGGCAGGCGCACCATATGCACTTCGCACAGCAGCATGACGCCGTCGGCGCGCCGCACATTGCGCTCCACATGCAGGCTGTCGCCCTGCATCACACGCTGCAGATTCTCGCGCAGCATGGCCGCCAGTGAGTGCCCCTCCGGTTGTTCTTCGCAATACAAATCGAGCGGACGGCTGGCCAGCAGTCGCTCGCGCGACATGCCCGTCAGCCGCTCGGCGCCGCTATTGGCGTCGATAAACAGGTCGAGATCGAGGTCGTACACCAGGATAGCGTCGGGTGCATGCTCGACCAGGATGCGAAAGCGCTGCTCGCTCTCGCGCGCTTCGCGTTCGGCGCGTTGCAAACGGCGCCGCTGCAGCAGCAAGGCGCTCAGCAGGGTCGCCATCAGCAGGAACACGGCGCCAGTGGACAACACGGCCACACGGTGCTGTACCCACAAGGTCGGCGTCTGGTTGACAAAGACGGTCTGCGGCGGCAGCGTGCCGATATCGGCATTCCAGTGCTGCAGTAGCTGCCAGTCGTACATGGCGACGGTCGGCGACGGCGCCAGCAAGGCGCCCGGCGGCCCGGGCAACTGTCCGTCCAGCAGCGCCATCGACAATTTCGCCATCTGCCGCGCCGCGTCGTCGATATGCAGCACCGAGCCGCCCAGCACGCCCTGCCCTACGTTGGTGTTATACATGCCGAACACCGGCACACTGGCCAGCCGCGCCAGTTCGCCCGCAAACTGTACCGGCCGCACAATGGCGCCATCGGCATCACGGCTGACATTGGCCGCCACCAGCAAGGTCCCGGCCGGCAGCCTGGTCACGGCCTCGCGCATCTGCGCCAGGTTCAGCTGATCGAGGTAGCGCACCTCCACCATGTTCTGCCATGGCAGTGCGGCCTGCTGCATCTCGCGCTTGAACATCTGGTCGGACTCGCTGGCGCCAACGGCCACCACAATCTGCCGCGTGGACGGGAACAGCGCCATGGCCTGCGCCAGCGTGCCGGCAAAGTCAACATTCGATTTTTGCTGCCAGACCAGCGGCGAACTGCCGGCCGGCAAAGGCAGGCCACTGGTGCTGATGGCCAGCACCGGCGTGCCATGCGTGAGCGGCGCCAGTTCCGCCAGCAGGTAGTCGAGCGCCGGCTGCTGCAGGACGACGATCAGATCAGCTCTGGCCCCGCCAGACTGGTTGTACCTTAAAAGCAACAGTTCGCGCATCCTGGCGCGCTGCACCGGGTCATCGGCCTTGTTCAGGTTCAGATGTTCGACCATCACGTTCTCGCCGGCCAGGCCGGCAGCGGTCATCGATTCGACATAGGTGCGCGTATAAGCGGCCACGCCAGCGCGGCCGTAATCGTAGGCGCTCAGCAACAGGACACGCTTGTGTGCCAGTGCGCCAGGGGCCGCCAGCGCCCCCCCTGTACAAAACAGCAGCAGCAATGCGCAGCAGCAGCGGCGCACCACTGCCTGTCCTGTCCTGCCGCCCGGCGCCAGCCCGTGCAGCCCCTGCTCCACAACGCCCATGCCACGCCTTTTCACCAGCAGATTTCGCCCTTATGGCCGCGCGCATACCATGCAGCGGCGCATACTTAGTAAAACATCATAACGGCAAGCAGGCGTGCAAGTCCATGGTTTCAGGCCGCTGGCCTGATATCTCTAATCTGCCTGCCAGGCCACGGCCGCAGGTCGCGCGCCCGAGTCGCGCAAAAACGCCGCCATGGCTTGATAGCACGGCTCGACTGCGATGCACCATGCCTCCGGATAGAAGTCGAGCTGGCCGTTGGCCAGCAAATAGCTGCACTCACCCGGCGCTTCCTCGTCGCCCAGCGAGTGACAGCTGGTGCCGTCCTGCGGCGACAGATACATCAGCCAGGCATTGCCGCCATTGCGCAGCATGCACAGCGCCGGGCCTTGCTCGGCATCGGCGGCCATGGTCAGCCACAGCTCGCACTGCGCCAAAGTATGCGAACGGGCCAGCAACGCTTGCAACTGCGCCGCTGTCGCCACAGCGTGCGCCTCGCCGTGCAGATTGAGTTCCATCATCATGTCGGCCTGCCGCCCAGGTCGGCCGTGGCCAGCGCCGTGCTCAGATACAGCTTGCCGCTCATTTGTTTGAGGAAATTGCTCTGGCGCAGGCGATCCATTACCGGCCCCTTGACTTCGGCCAGGTTCAGCGTGATGCCACGTTTGGCCAGCGTGGCATTGAGTTCAAGCAATCCCATCAGCGCAGTGCTGTCGATCTGGTTGACGGCCGACAGCACCAGCACCAGATGGCGCGCGCTCGGGTGGCCACGCAGCTCTTCCTCGATGCGCTCGGTCACCGCTTCCACATTGCCGAAGAACAGGCCGGCGTCTATGCGCAGCAGCAAGATATCGGGCAAGGTATGCGCCTCATAGCGCTCGATATTGCGGAAATGCTCGCTGTTGGGGATGCGCCCCAGCACGGCGATATGCGGACGGCTGGCGCGCCAGATCAGCGTACCCATTGACAACAGCACACCGATCACCACGCCTGCTTCAACGCCCAGCACCAGCACGCCGACGGTGGTAGCCAGCAGCGCCACCGCATCGCTGCGGTCGTAGCGCCAGGCCATTTTTAAGGTGCCCCAGTCGAGCAGATTGGCCACCGCGAAGATAATGGTGGCTGCCAGCACCGGCAGCGGCAGCAGCGCCAGCCAGCCGGTCGGCGCCACCAGCGCCAGCGCCAGCAGGGCCGCTGTGATGATGCTGGCCAGCGGCGTATTGGCGCCGGCCTGGAAGTTGACCGCCGAGCGCGAGATCGAGCCGGTGACGGGAAAGCCGCCCGACAGCGCGCTGGCCGCATTGGCCGCGCCCAAGCCCAGCAGCTCGCGATTGGTGTGCAACTTTTCGCCGCGCTTTTGCGCCAGCGTCTGCGCAGCCGACATGCTCATCAGGAAAATGATAAAGGCGATCAGCAAGCCGGGCGACAACAACGTGCGCCAGTGCGCGCCCGATGTGGCCAGGTTCAGGCCCGGCAGCCCGCTCGGCACATGGCCCGTTACCTGCACGCCCATACGGTCCATGCCGCCCCACGTGACCAGCACGATACCGGAAATAACCAGCAGCATCGGCGCCAGGCGCGCGCCGACATCGGCTGCCGTCTTGCTCAGGCCGCACGCCTGCAGCAGGTGCGACAGGTAACGTTTGGCCAGCCACAGCAGCAACAGGCTGGAGAGGCCCAGCAGCAGGCTGGGCAGGTGCCAGTGCGGCCAGGTGGCGCCCATGAGCGGCGTGACCTGGCCCCAGATAATCAGGATCGAGGCGCCATTGCTGAAACCGCTGATCACCGGGCGCGACAGGAAATTGGCCATAAAACCCAGCCGCAGCACCCCGCACAGCAGCAAAATCACGCCGCTGATGAAGGCCAGTTGCGCGGCCAGCACGATATAGAGTGTCGAGCCGGGGTCGGCCAGCGGCGCCAGCGCGGCGCCCGTCATCAGCGACACGATCGCCATCGGCCCCACCGACTGCGTCATGCTGCTGCCGAACACGGCGTACAGCACCGGCGGCAGGATGCTGGCGTAGATGCCGACCACCGGCGGCAGGCCGGCCACCAGCGCATAGGCCATGCCCTGCGGCACCATCATCATGGCCACCACAATGCCGGCCGTAATGTCTCCCGCCAACAGAGAACGCCGGTATTGCCTGAGCCAAAGCAGCATGATGCCATCCCAAAAACTGAAAACCGAAGCCTATCACGCGGCGCGTCCGCTTGACAGGGGCAGACGGCGCAGCAAGCCTTAACTTAACTGCCCAGCAGCTCGGCCCTGACCGCGCCGAGGATATCATCCGACAGCGGGTCGTCGCCGACCGCGCGCGCCAGCACCATCGCCCCCACCATCGCCGCAAAGGTGGTGATGGCCTGCTGGTGCTGCAACGTCGAATCGCCGTCCGGCATCAGGCCGGCCAGCAGCGCGAACTGCTGGCGCGTGGCGGCGGCAAACGCCTGCTGCGCGCCAGGCAGCGTGCGTGCGATATCGCCGCCCATGGCGGCAGCGGGGCAGCCGCTGTCCGGCTGATCGCGGTGACGTGCACTCAGGTAACTGTCGACGATCTCGGGCAGTGTGCCCTTGGTGCGCCAGTTTGCGATGGAGTTTTGCAGCGCCAGCGTCGACGCTTCGGTCATCAGACTTTCCTTGGACGCAAACTGGCCGTAAAAGCCGCCGTGCGTGAGACCGGCGCTTTTCATCAGATCGGCCACGCCGATACCGTCATAGCCTTTTTCGCGAAACAGCTTCGATGCCACCTCGACCACCCGCTGGCGGTTCAATGCCGCCTGCTCCCTGCTCACTTTCATGGCGCCCCCTCAATAATGTCATCCATCATATAACTTTGAAAGCGACTTCGCCACTCTGTTAGCAAGCGTACTGTTAAGACAAGCTTGCAAGGCCGATACTGAAACTTCGCATTCAAGGAGGCCAGCATGAGCAATTCCCAGGATCACACCACCGACGAACTGACACAGTCTGCCGCCAGCCTGCAACGCAGCGTGCAGCAGCAACAGGACCAGCGCGACGCCGCCAAAGCCGACGAGCAGGAAAGCCAGGAGGCCGTCCAAACCGGCGAGACCCGCCAGCCCGGCACGCCGCTGCCGGCCCAGCACCTCGACAAGCCCGGCATCGAAGCACAGATGGACCTCAAACCCCGCTTCATGGCGCCCGACTACAAGGGTAGCGGCAAGCTGGCAGGCAAGGTCGCCATCATTACCGGCGGCGACTCGGGCATCGGGCGCGCCGTGGCCGTGCTGTATGCGCGCGAAGGCGCCGACGTGGCCATTATTTACCTGAACGAACACGAAGACGCCGAGGAGACCTGCCGCCATGTGCAGGCTGAAGGCCAGCGCTGCATGGTATTGCCCGGCGACGTGCGCGATGTGGGCTTTTGCCAGCAGGCGGTGCAGCAGGTCATCGACCAGTTCGGCCAGATCGATGTGCTGGTCAACAACGCCGCCTTCCAGGAACATGCCGACTCGCTGCTCGACCTGACCGAAGAGCGTTTCGACCTCACCCTGAAAACCAATGTCTACGGCTACTTCCATATGGCCAAGGCGGTGCTGCCGCATCTGAAACGCGGCGCGTCCATTATCAATACCGGTTCCGTCACCGGCCTGAAAGGCTCGAAAAAGCTGATCGACTATTCCACCACCAAAGGCGCCATCCACGCGTTTACGATGGCGCTGGCCGGCAACCTGCTGGAACAGGGCATCCGCGTCAATGCGGTCGCGCCTGGCCCGGTCTGGACGCCGCTTAACCCGGCCGACAAGCCGGTCGATGAAATCACCAGCTTTGGCAAGGACACCGATATGCACCGTCCGGCCCAGCCCGAAGAGCTGTCGCCGGCCTATGTGTTCCTGGCCTCGCCGGCCTGTTCGAGCTATATCACCGGCATCGTGCTGCCGGTCACGGGCAGCGTGGGCGAATAGCATGCCGCGCGCACTGTGGAAAGGCGCCATCAGTTTCGGCCTGGTGTATATCCCGGTCGAGCTGATCTCGGGCGCCAAGGACCATGAACTGGACCTGTCGATGCTCGACCGGCGCGACTTTGCGCCGATCGGCTTCAAGCGCTACAACAAGAAGACGGGCAAGGAAGTGGTGTGGGACGACATTATCAAGGGCTATGAATACAAGCCCGATGAATATGTGGTGCTGTCGGACGAAGACCTGAAACGCGCCAACGTCAAGGCCACCCAGACCATCGACATCCTGACCTTTGTCGACGCGGCCGAGGTGCCCCTCACCTACTACGAGCACCCGTATTACCTGCTGCCAGGCAAGGGCGGCGACAAGGTTTATGCGCTGCTGCGCGAAACGCTGCGCAAGTCGGGCAAGGTCGGCATCGCCAACGTGGTGATCCGCACCCGCCAGCACCTGTGCGCGCTGGTCTGCATCGGCCAGGCCATCGTGCTCAATACACTGCGCTTTGCCGATGAAATCCGCGAGATGGACGACCTGGAACTGCCGGGCGCCACACTCAAAGCGGCCGGCATCTCCGACAAGGAACTGAACATGGCGCTGTCACTGGTCGAAGGCATGAGCGAACAATGGCAGCCCGACCAGTACCGCGACACCTACCGCGACGATGTGCTGGCGCTGGTCAAGAAAAAGATCAAGGCCAGACAGACCAAGACCATTACCGCACCCGAACCGGACGCTGACGAGAAGCCGCAAGCCAGCAACGTGATCGACCTGGTGGCACTGCTGCAGCAGAGCCTGGGCAAGAAGGCACCAGCACCTAAAAAAACGCCGGTTAAAAAGGTCGAGCCGCGTAAAGCCGCACCGCGCAAGGCGGCAGCAGCAGGCAAAAGTCCCGCAAAACGCAAAAGCGCCTGAATTTGCGGGCCTGATCGCACCGCAGATCCGGCAAAAATGCTGCCCTGCCTCCATTGACATACACGATGCATGTCATTAACATGCATCGTGTATGTCAATGGAGGAATAATCTGATGCAGCAACGCCGCACACGCGCCAGCATGATCGAAGAAACACGGACCAAACTGGTCACGGCGGCCCGGCGCGCCTTCTCGCAGCACGGCTTTGCCCACACTGCCATGAACGATTTTACGGCCGCCGTCGGCCTGACGCGCGGCGCGCTTTATCACCATTTCGGCAATAAGGAAGGCCTGCTGCTGGCAGTTATCGAACAGATCGAAGCGGAAGTTGCCGACCGCCTGCAGGCCGTGTCCGATGCCGCGCCCTCCTCCTGGGAAGCGTTCCGCCAGCGCTGCTGCACCTATCTCGAACTCGCACTGGAGCCGGAAATCCGCCGCATCATTCTGCAGGATGCACGCGCCGTCTTTGGCGACGTGCCACAGGCTGCCCAACTGGCGGGGATCGCTGCACTGCAGGCGTCGCTGGAAAAACTGATCAGCGAAGGCATCGTGGCGCCACTGCATGCCAATGTGACGGCGCGGATGATCTACGGGGCAGTCACGGAGGCCTCGTTCTGGATCGCCGAGCCCGATGGCGACCCGGAAACGCGTCTGGACGTAGGACTGCAAGGCCTGGAACGGCTGCTGAGCGGCCTGTTGCCACGTTAATTTTGGCCTTGGCGCACATCATTTACCGGAGTAAAAAACATGCAATGGCAAAATACCGCAAACCGCTTCGGCGTGCTCGCCCGTTTCCTGCACTGGACCAGTGCCGCTGCGTTTATTGCAGCCTATATCGTGGTCTATTATGTGATCTGGTTTATGGACGATACGTCGCCCGAATCGTGGCCGGTGCTTAACATTCATTGGGTGCTGGGACTGCTGGTCGGTTTTCTCGTGCTGCCTCGCCTGCTGTGGCGCATGATCGGCGTCCAGCCCGACAATCCCCCTGGCAGCGCGCTGGAACACCGGCTTGCTCACTTGGCGCACTGGGCCCTGTATGGCCTGCTGATCGCCATGCCGCTGACCGGCTATCTGGGCACAGGCGCACCGACCGACTTTGGCCTGTTCAGCGTCACCGGCTTTAACGAAACAGCCCTGTTTGCCTGGATCAGCCACAGCTACGGCTTGAGCTTTGAAGCGTTCGAGGTGCCGATCGACGCCATTCATCATTTTCTGGGCAAATGGATCGCCTGGAGCGTGGTTGCCATACATGTTCTTGCAGCGCTGTTCCATCACTGGGTACGCCGCGACGATGTGCTGACAAGAATGCTGCCATGGTTGAAAAGCGAGCAGCCAACAGACTAGGGCTTGAACCCGAGCTTTTTCATCGCCGCATCGATCCCTTTGGCGCTGCGTGCATAGCCGTCCCACGGCGTATTGCCCACCGCGAGGCGCTCATGCACATTGCCCACCTGCCACTGGTCGCCCGATTTCAGCTGATCGAGCTCCTCCCACGCCAGCGGCACGGAAATGCCCAGCCCTGAGCGCGTGCGCGCCGACCAGGCGCAAACAGTAGTGGCGCCGCGTCCGTTGCGCAGGTAGTCGATAAAGATCTTGCCGACCCGGTTCGACGGTCCGCTTTTGACCACGAAGCGATCCGGTATCAGCTGCGCCATATGCGCCACGATGGCCTGCGAAAAAGATTTGACGGTGTCCCAGTCATGCTTGGGGCGGATCGGCACGACCACGTGCAGGCCCTTGCCGCCGCTCGTTTTCAGCCAGGCTGGCAAACCAAGTTCGGTCAGGAACGCACGCAGCAATACGGCCGCTTCCCGGATGGCCGGCCAGTCCACGCCCTTGCCCGGGTCGAGGTCGAATATCAGCCGGTTGGGCGTAGTGTAGCTACTGGCCAGCGCATTCTGGGTATGAAACTCCACCACGTTCCACTGCGCCGCCGACAGTAGCCCCTGAGCGCTGCCCACTTCAAGCATGGGTGGATGCCCGGTGTCGAGCGCCTTGGCCAGCTGTTTCACACCCGGCATTTTTGAGACGTCGGCGTGCTTCTGGAAAAACAGCTCGCCGCCGACGCCAGCCGGCGCACGCACCAGCGATACGGGCCGGCCGCGCAGATGCACCAGCATCAGCTTGCCGACCAGTGCGTAATAGCGCACCAGGTCGATCTTGGTGGCGCCGCTATCTTTGTCGATCACGCGCTCGCCATGGGTCACCCTGAAGCTGGCCGGCAGGATGCTGTCCACTTGTGCTTTTTCAGGTTTGCTCACGTTTTTCTCCTGCTTGCTGCCGGCTTGTTGCGCGCGTTCGCGCACGATGCTGCTTGCTTGCTTGTCGCTGCGCAGGCCGAGAAACACCGCATGACGAATCGAGCCGGCGCTGGTCCATTGGGCAAAACTGACTTCGGCCACCAGCTGCGGCTTGACCCACACCGGCTTGCGCACGCCGCCGGCCTTGCCGGCAAAGGCGCTGGACGGCGTCTTCAATGCGTCGAGTTGCCGGCGCAAATCGCGCAGCGTCGCTTCATCAAAACCGGTGCCGACATTGCCGGCATAGTGCAGCTTGCCCTCTTCATCATGCACGCCCAGCAGCAGCGAGCCGATGCCTTCGCGCGCGCCTTGCGGCTCGGTATAGCCGCCGATCACGAACTCCTGGCGATGGCCGCATTTGAGCTTGATCCAGTCGGCCGAGCGGCGCGTGACGTAATGCGAACCGCGCCGCTTGCCGATCACGCCTTCGAGTCCCAGCTGGCAGGCGGCGGACAGGATTTCCTGCGCCGGCGCGTCGAGTTCGGCGCTGAACCGCACCAGCGGCGACTCGGGCAGGCTGGCAAGTAATTGCTGCAGCAGGCCACGGCGCGCTTCGACCGGCTGGCCGCGCAGGTCATTGCCGTCAAAATAAGGCACGTCGAACAGGTAATACACGATGTCGGACGTGGCTTCCTTGTCAAAGGCCAGTTGCAGCGCGCCGAAGTCGCTCTGCCCCTTGTCGTTATTGACGACGATCTCGCCGTCATACCAGCCCGATGGCAGGCCCATTTTTTCCAGCGCCTGCTGCAGCCGCACCAGCTTGTGGGTCCAGTCGTTGCCGTTGCGCGTGATCAGCGCCACCTGCTTGCCGTCCACGCGCGCCAGGATGCGGTAGCCGTCGAATTTGATCTCGTAAAGCCATTGGGCCGCGTCCGCAGGCGGCGCATCGACCAGCGTCGCCAGTTGCGGCGAGAAGCGCTCGGGCAGGCTGGCCTTGGGAGCGGCAGGAGGCCGGGCTTCGACGTTCTTGCGAGGCTTCGGCATGGCCTTGCGCTTGACGCTGTCGGGCAGCTCATCGACCACCGAATACTCTTCTGCCGGGCGCGTGTATTCGTCTTTCTCCTTGATCAGCAGCCAGGCCGGCTGCTTTTCACCGCGGCTTTTCATGCGTACCAGCACCCAGTTGCCATGCATTTTATGGCCATGCAGGGTAAATTTGAGGTTGCCGTCCGCCAGCGCCTTGCGCGCGTCCGGCGTGGCCGGCTGCGGCTGCCAAGTGCCCTTGTCCCAGATAATCACCTTGCCGGCACCATACTGCTTTTCCGGTATCGTGCCTTCAAAGCTGGAGTAGGAAATCGGATGGTCTTCCACCTGCACCGCCATGCGCTTGTCGCGGCTGTCGTAACTCGGCCCTTTGGGCACGGCCCAGCTTTTCATGGTGCCATCGAGCTCGAGACGGAAATCGTAATGCAGGCGGCTGGCCCAGTGCTTCTGGATCACAAAGCTCAGCGCTTCGCCAGCGACTTCATCGCCGCCGGCAGGCTCCGGCGTCACATCGAAATTGCGTTTGGCTTTATAGGTCTTCAATGCATCGGTCATGACGGCTCCCGGCGTGAATGATGCTGGCCAGTCTAGGCCCGCTGCTGCACGCATGCAGTACGCCAGCTAACAAACCGCCGCAACACCGGCAAATGTAACAGTCTGTATTGCTGTCAACCATCTTTTTACTTGCTGCGTTCTTGGTTCAGTGACAGGCGAATCGTTCTCCTGAACACCAACCACTTCCAAGGAACTGCATCATGAAAAAAGTTATCGCTACGCTGATCGCCGGCCTGTTCGCTACCGCAGCCTTTGCCCAGACGCCTGCCGCCCCGGCCAAGGCTGAAGCCAAGCACACCAAGGAAGTGGCCAAGGCCGAAGCCAAGGAAACCAAGGCCGTTGCCAAGGCAGACGCCAAGGTAGCAGCAGCAACGGCGGACGCCAAAGCCGACGTGGCCAGCGCCAAAGCCGATGCCGACGCCAGCAAGGCCAAGGCGCATCACAAGGCCAGCAAAGCCAAGGCCAAAGCCAATGCTGCCGAAGCAAAAGCCGAAGCTCCAGCGGCCAAGTAATGGCTGACAGTGGCGCTTACATCTGCCGGAACTGGCGGCTGTAGGCGTCGCTCACGGCCAGCACGCCGCGGCCGTTCTTCAGATACAACTGCATCCCCGCGCCATCCCTGACGATGCGTTCGACCGCATGCAGGTTGACGATGCTGCTGCGATGCACCTGGGCGAACTGCTGCGGGTCGAGCTGCTCGAGCAGCTGCTTCAGGCTCAAACGTATCAATCCCTCCCCCGCCGCACCCATCACCCGCGTGTACTTGTCCGCGCCCTGAAAGTAATCAATTTCATCGACCATGAACAGACGCAGCGACTGGCCTGATGAGGCCTTGATCCATTTCAGATAAACCGGCGCCGGCGCCAGTTGCCGCCACAATGCCGGCGGTGGTGGGGCCGCCACGCTGCGCGCTTGCAGGCGGCGCACGGTCTGCAGCAGGCGTGCCGCCGACAGCGGTTTGAGCAGATAATCGGCGGCGCCGGCATCAAACGCGGCCAGCGCATGCTGGGCGTAAGCGGTCACAAACACCACTTGGCACAGTGCCGGCAGATGCGCGGCCACTTCCAGCCCGGTCAGGCCGGGCATCTGGATATCGAGGAAAACCAGCTCCGGCTGCAACGCATCGATCAGCGCCAGCGCCGCCACGCCGTTATCGGCTTCGCCAACGATCTGCAGGGCTGGCCACAGTTGCTGCAACTGGTCGCGCAGCTCGGAGCGCAGCAGCGGCTCGTCTTCGATAATCACGGCGCGCGAAATCATGCTGACTGCTCCGGCAACGCCACTGGCAAGCGCAAAACAGCTTCCGTGCCCGATGGTGCGCACGCCATCACCGTCAGCGACGCTTTCCCGTTATACAGCAGCGCCAGTCTGGCATGGATATTGGCCAGGCCCGTACCCTCCCCATGGGTCGCGCTGCCGGCCAGGCCGGCACCGTTGTCGCGCACGCGCAGCACCAGCACCTGGTCTTCGAGTGCAGCGGCGATGTGCACCATGCCTGCCTGCTGCAAGAGCGCCAGGCCATGTTTGAGCGCGTTTTCTACCAGCGAAATGAGCATGGCCGGCGGCATCGGCACGGCGTCAAGCGAGGCTGGCGCGGCCACTTCAAACTGCAGCCGCTGGCCCATGCGTATTTGCATCAGCGACAGATAGTCGTGCGCCAGTGCCAGCTCGCGCCCGACGGTGGACGACACCGAACGCATGTCTGGCATGGCATTTTGCAGATAGGCGATCAGATGATCGAGCATGCGCAGCGCTTCCTTGCCATCGGTGCGCACCAGATATTTGAGATTGGCCAGCGTATTGAACAGAAAATGTGGTTCGACCTGGGCCTGCAAGGCGGACAGTCGCGCCTGCAGCGCACTGCGCTCGGCCGCCTGGGCACGCGAGGCCGTATCGAGCGCCCGCTGGCGGCGCGTGATGCTGGCCTGCAGCTGCGTCACCACTGCCTCGACGGCGCGCAGCGCGCTGCCGGTCTGAAAGCGCAGAAAATCGCCGCTGGCGATGCGCCGTATGGTGATGTGCACGCTCTCGCCGGCCCCCGCCTGCAGGCGCACTTCGGTGCCGCCGAACAGGCGAAATGGCCGCTGCGACCCGAGCACGATCGTGCGCCTGAACGGGTCATGGGCAAAAGCCGGCGGACCGCTCAAGCCCAGCGCATGGCCAGTGGCGAGGCTCGACAGGGCTTCGGCGCATAAATCAAAGGTGGTGAAAATGTCGAACGGCGACGCGAGTTCACGCACGATACGCGGCGAGACCAGCTCTTCAGTCAGGCTACGCCCTTCGTCCGAAAACTTTTGCAGTTGCGCCCGCACCATGCCCTTGCAGCCAAGCGCAGGCGCCAGCAGGGCCGGCAGCCCGAAACACAGCGGCGCCCAGTTTTGCGTTGCACCGGACAGCAGTTGTCCCAGCAAGGTCAGCCACAGCGCGGCAAGGATTGCCATGAACGGCAAAAAGCAGGCGTAAAAACGCAGCATGGACTGTTGCAGGTACAGCCGCACGAGGCGCCGATCATGCACGATCGGCTCGGTGGCATACAAGGTGGAAATGGACATGGCTGGAGCACGCAGTATCTGGCAAAAGAAGGCATGATTCTAGCGCGCGCAACAACCGGAGCGCACAGTATGCGGCCAATGCCCGCCATGCCGGCATCAATGCCCGAACAACAGCGCTTTGTAAAAACAGGTAAATACAAGCTGATAACTGCCTTTAACGGTTGAACACACTACACGAACGTTCCGATTACAGCTAAAATTGAGAATGGTTCTCATTATTACCTTTATTCTTATTCCTGGAGTCTCAGTTATGCAGCACCGCATGTCCGTTCGCGCCACCCCATTCCCTGTCCGCCTGCCTGCACTGCGCCCCGTGGCGCTGGCCATTTCGATCGCTCTCGGCAGCAGCATGGCGCAGGCCGGGCAGCCTGCAGGCGACGCCGACGATGCGGCGACCATGCAAACGATTACCGTCACGGCCAGCCACGAAGCGGACGCCTACACCGCGCGCAGCAGCGCTTCGGCCAGCAAAATGGAACTGTCGCTGCGCGAAACGCCGCAGTCGGTGTCGGTGGTCACGCGCGCGCAGATGGACGACTTCCGGCTCGACAACGTCAACCGGGTGCTGGCGCAAAGCACCGGCGTGACGGTCGAAGCGGTGGAAACGGACCGTACCTATTACACCGCGCGCGGCTACGACATCACCAACTTCCAGTACGACGGCGTGGGCATGCCGCTGGTGTTCGGCAACGTCTCGGGCGACCTCGATACGGCCCTGTACGAGCGCGTCGATGTGGTGCGCGGCGCCAATGGACTCATTTCCTCGACCGGCAATCCGTCGGCCACCATCAACTTCGTGCGCAAGCGACCGACCGCCGGGCTGGCGGCATCGGCAGCGCTGACGCTCGGCTCGTGGAATACGCGCCGGCTTGACGCCGATGTATCGACACCGCTGTCGAGCGATGGCAAGGTATCGGCGCGCTTCGTGCTGGCGCACCAGGACGGCGACTCGTATCTGGATCGCTATTCGCCAAAAAAAGACGTTGCCTACGCGGTGGTGGAAGCGAAGCTGACCGATGCCACCACATTCACCGTGGGCCACGCCTACCAGATGAACAAGGCGCGCGGCGGCATGTGGGGCGCGCTGCCGATGTACTACAGCGACAATACGCAGACCGACTACCCGATTTCCACCTCGACCTCGGCCAACTGGTCGTACTGGAACACGGAAACAAACAGCACCTTTGCCGAACTGGCGCACCGCATCAACGCCGACTGGAGCATCAGGACCACGCTGACCCATACCAAGGCCAACGAGGCGTCCAAGCTGCTGTATGTATACGGCACGCCGGACCGCGCCACCGGCGTCGGCCTGTACAGCTATCCGTCACAGTACGCTTCGCACAACGAGCAAAGCCTGGCCGACGTTTCGGCCACCGGCAAATTCGCTCTGGGCGGGCGCCAGCATGACCTGACCTTCGGCGCCAGCTGGTCCAAGTCGCGCCTGAACAACGTGTCCTGGTACGGGCGCGGCATCGGTACCGAGCTGTCGGCCAGCGGCGCCTTTGACGGCACTTACCCTGAACCGCTGTTTGATGCGTCCACCGACGGCAGCCAATACAGCGACACACGCAAGAACGCCTTTGTGGCCGCGCGCTTCAACCTGGCCGACAATACCAAGCTGCTGGCCGGCGTCAACGCCGTCAAGGTCGACAGCAGCGGCAGCGCCTATGGCGTCAGCCACGCCAAGTCGCAAAGCGATACCACGCCTTACCTGGGCCTGGTCTATGACATCAACCGCAGCGTGTCGGCCTATGCCAGCTATACCGAGATCTTCAATCCGCAAAGCGATACCGACGCCAACGGCCAGACGCTAGCTGCGGCCAAGGGCAAAAGCCTGGAACTGGGCCTGAAAAGCGAATTGCTTGACGGCCGGCTGAACCTGTCGGGGGCCGTCTTCAAGACGCGCCAGCAGAACGTGGCCGAGGCGGCCGGCACCACCGCCGACTTCAAGACGATCTACCGCGGCGTCGATTCGGACTCGAAAGGCTTCGAGTTCGATGCATCGGGCCAGCTGGCCAAAGGGTGGCAGGCCAGCGCCGGCTATGCGCAGCTGAGCATCACGGGCAACGACGGCAAGGCTGCGCGCACTTTCATCCCGCGCAAGCAGTTCCACCTGTCGAGCACCTATCAACTGCCCGCCGTGCCGAAACTGAAAGTGGGCGCCACCTTGCGCTGGCAGGACCAGATTCATCTGGCTGTCAGCGACGCCGTCACGCTGCGCCAGGGCGCCTATGCCGAGCTGGGCCTGATGGCCAGCTATGACCTGAGCAAGAACGTCAGCCTGGCGCTCAACCTCAACAACGTCACCGATAAAAAGCACCTGACCAGCCTGTACTGGGACCAGTCGCTGTACGCAGCCGGGCGCAATGGCAGCGCCACCCTGAGCTGGAAGTACTAAATGACGCTGCGTTCCCCGCTGGTCGTGCTGCACCGCTGGTTTGGGCTGGCGGTGGCGCTATTCCTGTTTATTTCCGGGCTGACCGGCGCCGTGATTTCGTGGGATCACGAGCTCGATGCCTGGCTCAACCCGCAGCTGTTCCATGCCGCCAGCGGCGAGCATGCTGGCGGTGCGCAGTCGGGACTGGCGCTGGCGCGCCAGGTCGAAGCGAACGATCCACGCCTGCGCGTCAACTACACCTTGACTACGCTTGAAGCAGGCCATACGGCGCTGATGTCGGTCGAACCCAGGCTCGACCCTGCCACCGGCAAGCTGCATGAACTGGGCTTCAACCAGTTGGCCGTCGATCCCGTGACTGGCAAGCTGCAGGGCGCGCGCCAGTGGGGAGACATCTCGCTGGCGCGCGAAAACCTCCTGCCGTTCCTGTACAAGCTGCATTACACCATGCATATACCGAGCGGCTGGGGCATCGAATTCGGCATCTGGTTTATGGGCATTATCGGCATCGTGTGGTTTTTCGACTGCTTTATCGCCCTCTACCTGTCGTTCCCCAACTGGCGCAGCTGGCGCAAATCGCTGGCTTTCCGCTGGCAGCAAGGCGGCCACCGGCTGAATTTCGATCTGCATCGCTCCGGCGGTGTATGGGTCTGGCTGCTGCTGTTGATACTGGCGGTGACGTCGGTGTCGATGAATCTGCAGACGCAGCTGATGCGACCGCTGGTAGCGAAGTTTTCCACCCTCAGCCCGAACGCCTTTGACAGCCGCACTCCGCAAGCGCCCGACAAACCGGTCGAGCCACTGCTCACGCGCGAACAGGCGGTGGCCCTGGCCAAAGCCGAAGCGGCCAAACGCGGCTGGCAGCTGCCGGCCGGCGGCGTGTTCTATTCCTCGGCTTACGGCCTGTATGGCGTCGGTTTTTTCAACGCCGACAACGACCATGGCGACGGTGGCCTTGGCAATGCGTGGCTGTATTTCGATGGCCGCGACGGCAGCGCGGCGGGCGGCGTGATTCCCGGCACGGGCAGCGCTGGCGATATCTTTTTGCAGGCGCAGTTTCCACTGCATTCCGGGCGCATCCTCGGCCTGCCAGGGCGCGTGCTGATCTCGGCCATGGGGCTGGTGGTGGCGATGCTGAGCGCCACCGGTCTGATTATCTGGCTGCGCAAGCGGCGCGCACGCCTCCTCAAATCGAGCCAGTTGTAAGCGATTGTAAAGCCCGTCAACGCCTGCGTGACGGGCTGCGTTTTCTCCTCAGTGACACGGGAATCATCCCTGCACCACAAAGACACAAACAACCATCACTGAGGACTGCACCATGAAAAAAAGCATCTTGAACCTGAGCGCCACCCTGATCGCCGGCCTGTTCGCTAGCGCCGCCTTCGCCCAGACCCCAGCCACGCCAGCCGATGCCAAAGCAAAAGCGGTCCATACCAAAGAAGTGGCCAAGGCTGACGCCAAAGAAACCAAGGCTGTCGTCAAGGCTGATGCAAAAGAAGCGGCAGCCGTAGCCGATGCCAAGGCCGACGTGGCCAGCGCCAAGGCCGACGCAAAAGTAAGCAAAGCCAAAGCCCATCACAAAGCCGCCAAGGCCAAAGTGAAAGCTGACGAGAAAGTGGCAGAAGCTGCACCGGCAGCACCAGCGGCGCCAGCAAAATAAGCCAGGCTGACCAGTCATTGCAGTACGCAACACCCATTACATCACTTCATTATTTATCGAGGATTTCATCATGAAAAAAGTATTCGCCACCCTGATCGCCAGCCTGTTCGCTACCGCCGCTTTTGCCCAAGCCCCTGCCGCAGCACCGGCAGCACCGGCAGCCCCCGTGACGGCGCCGGCAGCAGCAGCCGCCAAAGCTGAAACGCCAGCGCCAGCTGCCAAGGCTGAACACAAGAAAGCCAAGCACAAAAAGGCCAAGAAAGCCGCAACCGGCGACAAGGCAGTCACCGCACCGGCAGCCGAAGCCGCACAAACCAAGTAATCGTTACGGCGACACTAAAAAACAGGGTTCTTCAACCCTGTTTTTTTTAGTCTGGCGCTTTATTTCGGCATCAGCACGGTATCGATCACGTTGATCACGCCGTTGGATTGATAGACGTCGTAAGTGCTGATATTGGCTGTGTTGCCGCTTTCGTCCATCACCACGATATTGTGCATGCCGTTCATGGCGAACATCAGCTTGCCGCCACTGGCGGTGGGCAGCGTGGCTTTGCCATCATGCATCTTGATTTCACGCGCCAGCGCCTTGAAGTCGTATTTTCCCGGTACGACGTGATAGGTGAGAATCTTGGTCAGCGTTTCTTTGCTTTCCGGCTTGACCAGCGTTTCAACCGTGCCGGCCGGCAGCTTGGCAAAGGCCGCATTGGTCGGCGCAAACACCGTAAATGGCCCCTTGCCTTTCAAGGTATCGACCAGCCCTGCAGCCTTGACGGCAGCCACCAGCGTCGTGTGATCGGCTGAGTTGACGGCATTGTCGACGATGTCCTTGCTGGGATACATGCTCTGGCCGCCAACCATGGTGTTCATGTCGGCGGCAAAACCGGCGCCGGTAGCGAGCATGGAAGTGGCAAACAGGACTGCGGGAACGAAAGTACGCATGATGATCTCCGGTGAGGGAACACTGGCAGGCTGGCTGCCCGTTTTCCATAGTGGCGTGTGCATGATTGCATGGACTTTTACGCCCTCCCCGGCACATCGGATTCAACTATTTTTTAGTCAGGCGCGCAAGCCGATACGGGCGGGTTGTAAGCGTTTGTAAAGCGCGTCAACGGCAGCGTACCGGGCCGCGTTTTCTGCTCAGTGACAAGGGAAACTTCCCGGCACAGACAAATACGAACATCCACCACTACTGAGGACTGCACCATGAAAAAAAGCATCTTGAACCTGAGCGCCACCCTGATCGCCGGTCTGTTCGCCAGCGCCGCTTTTGCCCAGACGCCAGCGGCTCCCGCTGAAGCGAAAGCCCAGGCTGCACACACCAAGGAAGTGGTGAAAGCGGAAGCGAAAGAAACCAAAGCTGTCGCCAAAGCCGACGCCAAGGAAGCGGCAGCAGTCGCTGACGCAAAAGCCGACGTGGCCAGCGCCAAGGCCGATGCCAAGGTCGCCAAGACCAAGGCCCATCACAAGGCAGCCAAAGCCAAGGTCAAGGCCAATGAAAAAGCAGTCGACGCCAGTGCTACAGCGCCGGCCAAATAAACCTGCTACAGTCTGACAAGAAATACCTGTTCATCACATACCGAGGATACCGTCATGAAAAAAGTATTTGCTACACTGATCGCCAGCCTGTTTGCCACCGCCGCTTTTGCCCAGGCGCCTGCCGCCGCACCGGCAGCGGCAGTAACACCCGTCACCGCAGCGGCAGCAGAAGCGGCCAAGGTGGACACTGCGGCGCCGGCAGCCAAGCCAGCGCACAAGAAAGCCAAGCATAAAAAGGCCAAGAACGTCACCACTGGCAAGGACGTGACCGCAGCGGCTGCCGAAGCTGCAGCAGCCAAATAAGCGCAGCAAACTTTGTTCAAGCATGATGAACAGGTCCGGAAACGGACCTGTTTTTTTTATGGACAAAAGAAAAGCGGCGCAATGCCCATGCATTGCACCGCCCTGAAGATGGTTTCCTTGCTGCGGGCCGGCCCATGCCAGCCCGCAGTGCCGGAAAACTAGTTGGCCGCTACCTGCGGCTCGGCCTCGCCCCAGCCACCGCCCAGGGCGCGGATCAGCGCCACGGTGGTGACGGCGCGGTTGCCACGCAGTTGCACCGCGTTGCGCTCGATGGTGGCCAGGTTGCGCTGCGCGTCGAGCAGGTCCAGGTAGCTGGAACGGCCGGCGTCGTACAGCTTTTGTGCCAGGTCGGCCGAGCGGCGCGCCGATACCACGGCCTCGTCGATCTGCTGCGTCTGGCCCGACAGGATGCGCAGGCCAGCCAGGTTGTCTTCCACCTCGGCAAACGCCACCAGCACGCTCTGGCGGTAGCTGGCTACCGACTCGTCAAGCTGGCCTTCGCTGCGCGTGATGGCGGCCTTGTTGCGGCCACCATCGATCACCGGCATCGACAGCAAGGCGCCCAGCAGCCAGGAGCGGCTGCTCCACTTGAAGATATCGGAGAACGTATCGGAGGCGCCGCCACCCGAAGCGTTCAGGCTCAACGCCGGGAACATGGCCGAACGGGCCACGCCGATGCGCGCATTGGCCGCTTCCATGGTGCGCTGGGCCGAGGCGATATCGGGCCGGCGCTCCAGGAGCGTCGATGGCAGGCCGGCCGGTATCAGCGGCAGGAACGCACTGTCCTGCAGCGGATTGGCGCCGGCCGTAAAGCTGGCCGCCGGTTTGCCCAGCAACACTGCCAGCGCATGTTCGCTGGTGGCGCGCTGGCGCTGCAGGCCGATCGCCTCGGCGCGCGCCGTCGACAGTTCGGTGCGGGCGCGCGACAGATCGAATTCGCCGATATCGCCCAGGTCGTAGCGGCGCTGGTTGACATGCACGCTTTCTTCACGCAGGCGCACCGTCTGCTCCAGTGTCGCCAGTTCGGCGTCCGTGGCGCGCAGCTGGAAATAGGTCTGCGCCACATCGGCCTGCAGGGACAGCAGCACAGAGCGATAAGTTGCCTCGACTGCCAGCGCATCGCTGCGCGCCGCGCTGACATTGGCTGCCACGCGGCCGAACAGGTCGACTTCGTAGCTGGCCGTCAGGTTGGCCTGATAGACATTGGTAGCGGCCACCGGCGCGCCGTTGGGCAGGCCCAGCGACACGTTCGAGGCCCGCGTGCGCTGCCCGCCGACATTGACGCCCACCTGCGGAATACGGTCCGCTTCGGCGATGCCGGCAATTGCGCGCGCCTGCTTGACGCGGGCGGCGGCAACAGCCAGGTTGGCGTTGGCCTGCGTGGCCTCGCCGATCAGCGCCGTCAGGGTGGCGTCGTTAAACGCCAGCCACCACTGGCCGCGCGCCTGGCGCTCGGCGTAGCTGACCTGGGCCGGCGCCCAGCGCGTGCCGTCGGGCGCCGTCTGCACTACCGGAGCGGCCAGCGACTGCGGCTCCTTGAACGCCGCTGGCGTATCGATTTGCGGCTGGATAAACTGCGGCGTCGAGCAGGCGGCCAGCAGCACGGCGGCGGCCATCACGCTTAACAGCGGCTTGAGCGTCGACTTCGCGCTACGCATCATCAGATTGTTTTTCACGATACATCTCCTTCCAGATCCAGCACCGGCGCTGTAGGACGCTTGGCGACCGGTTTGTCCATCGAGACGGCTGGCTTTTTCTCAAAACGCTGCGCCAGCGTGCGCAGCAAAACATAGAACACCGGCGTGAGGAACAGGCCGAAGAAGGTCACGCCCAGCATGCCGGCAAACACCGCCACACCCATCGCGTGACGCATTTCCGAACCGGCGCCGTGCGAGAACACCAGTGGTACCACGCCCATGATGAACGCGATCGACGTCATCAGGATCGGACGCAGACGCAGGCGGCAAGCTTCGAGCGCAGCCTGCACCACGGTGCGGCCATGGTCTTCCAGTTCGCGGGCAAATTCCACGATCAGAATCGCATTTTTCGACGCCAGCCCCACCAGCACGAACAGCGCAATCTGGGTAAAGACGTTGTTGTCGCCACCGGTCAGCTTCACGCCCAAGAGAGCGCACAGGATCGACATCGGCACGATCAGGATCACGGCCAGCGGCAGGGTCCAGCTTTCATACTGGGCAGCCAATACCAGGAACACCAGCAGCACGCACAGCGGGAACACGTAGATCATGGTGTTGCCGGACAAGATGTCCTGGTAGGTCAGCTCGGTCCATTCATACGAAATGCCCTGTGGCAGCACTTCCTTGGCGATGCGTTCCAGTGCCGCCTGCGCCTGGCCACTCGATACACCGGGTGCGGCACCGCCATTGAAGTCGGCTGCAGCGTAGGCGTTGTAGCGCTGTACGCGGTCCGGGCCATAGCTGTCTTTCACGCGCATCAGCGACGACAGCGGGATCATTTCGCCCTTGTCGTTGCGTACTTTCAGTTGCGCGATATCCTGCGCATGCGAACGGAACTCGGCGTCGGCCTGCACGCGCACCTGGTAGGTACGGCCAAACTGGTTGAAGTCGTTCACGTACAAGGAACCCAGATTGATCTGCAAGGTCTGGTAGATGGTGGCCAGCGGCACGCCCATCTGCTTGGCCTTGACGCGATCCACATCGGCAAACAGCTGCGGCACGTTGATCTGGTAGCCCGAGAACACGCCAGCCAGTTCCGGCGTCTGGTAAGCCTTGCCGGCCAGCGCCTGGGTGGCGTTGTACAGCGCGTCGTAACCGAGGTTGCCGCGGTCTTCGATCATCATCTTGAAGCCGCCGATGGTGCCCAGGCCGTTGACCGGCGGTGGTGGGAACACCATGATAAAGGCGTCCTGGATACCGCCCAGGCGCTTGTTGATCTCGGCCGCGATGGCGCCGCCCGACAATTCCTTGGTGGTGCGCTCGTCAAACGGTTTCAGGGTCGCAAACACGATGCCGGCATTCGGTGCATTGGTAAAGTCGTTGATCGACAGGCCCGGGAAGGCAATCGTCGACTCCACGCCTGGCACCGACTTGATGACGTCGGACATGCGGCGTACCACGTCTTCGGTACGGTCGAGCGAGGCGGCGTCAGGCAATTGCGCAAAGCCCACCAGATATTGCTTGTCCTGCCCTGGTACGAAGCCGGCCGGTACCGCCTTGAACACGAACACGGCGGCGATCACCAGCAGTGCGTACACACCCAAGGATGCGCTCTTTCGGCCCAGCACACCCTTGACGCCGGCTTCATAGCGGTGCGAAGCACGGCCAAAGAAGCGGTTGAACCAGGCAAAGAAGCGGCCGAAGACCTTGTCCATGCCGCGCGTCAGCGCGTCTTTTGGCGCATCGTGCGGTTTGAGCAAGGCTGCCGACAGGGCTGGCGCCAGCGTCAGCGAGCTGAATGCCGAGATCACGGTCGAGATGGCAATGGTCAGCGCGAACTGGCGGTAGAACTCGCCCGACAGGCCAGGTACAAACGCAATCGGCACGAACACGGCGCACAGCACCAGCGCGATGGCCACGATCGGACCGCTCACTTCTTTCATCGCCTGGATGGTGGCGTCGCGCGGCGACAGCCCTTCTTCAATATTGCGCTCGACGTTTTCCACTACCACGATGGCGTCATCGACCACGATACCGATGGCCAGCACCAGCCCGAACAGCGACAGGGTATTGATCGAAAAACCAAAGCCCAGCATCACGGCAAAGGTACCGACAATCGACACTGGCACGGCCAAGAGCGGGATAATGGACGCGCGCCAGGTCTGCAGGAAGATGATCACCACCAGCACCACCAGCGCAATGGCCTCCAACAGCGTATGGATCACCGCTTCGATCGACGAGCGCACGAACTGGGTCGGGTCATATTCGATGCGGTATTCCACGCCTTGCGGGAAGTCTTTTTTCAGTTCGTCCATCTTGGCGCGCACGTCCGACGACAGCTGCAGCGCATTGGCGTTGGGCGCCTCGAAAATACCCATGCCGACGGCCGGATTGTTGTTCAGCAGGGAGCGCAGCGAGTAGCTGTTGGCGCCCATTTCCACGCGCGCCACATCTTTCAGGTGCGTGACGGCGCCGTCGCTGTTGGTACGCACGATAATCGCGCCAAACTCTTCGGGTGACTGCAAGCGGCCCTGGGTGTTGACGGTCAGCTGGAACTGCGAGTCCTTCGCTGGCGAAGCGCCGATCACACCGGCGGCGACCTGCACGTTCTGCTCGCGGATGGCGTCGACGACGTCATTGGCGGTCATGCCGCGGGCAGCGACCTTTTGCGGATCGAGCCAGATGCGCATGGCGTAGTCGCCGGCGCCGAAGATCTGGATATCGCCCATGCCGGGCAGGCGCGCCAGCTGGTCCTTGACGTTCAGCACCGCGTAGTTGCGCAGATACATATCGTCATAGCGCTTGTTGGGCGAGACCAGATGCACCACCATGGTCAGGTTGGGCGACGACTTGACGGTCGTCACGCCAATCTGGCGCACTTCTTCGGGCAGGCGCGGCAAAGCGCGCTGCACGCGGTTTTGCACCTGCGTTTCAGCCTGCTCGACGTTGGTGCCGATCTTGAATGTAATGGTCAGCATCATGGCGCCGTCCGAGGTGTTTTGCGAGGACATGTAGAGCATGTTCTCGACACCGTTGATCTGCTCCTCGAGCGGAGCGGCCACGGTTTCGGCAATCACCTTCGGGTTGGCGCCCGGATACTGCGCACGCACCACCACCGATGGCGGCACCACGTCCGGGTATTCGGAGATCGGCAGGCCGAAGATCGACAGCATCCCGGCCACGAAAATAACGATCGACAGCACCGCCGCAAAGATCGGCTTGTCGATGAAAAAGCGTGAAAAATTCATGATTATTCCTTGGAAGTCGATGCCGCTTTGGCTGCAACGGTCGCGTCTTTTGTTTCTTTCTTGGCCGGTGCCGCTGCCGGCGCCAGCGGATCAAAATCCATCGCTACCATCTGTGGCGTGACGGGCGCGCCGGGGCGCACGCGCTGCAGGCCGTTGACGACGATTTTTTCGCCAGCCTTCAGGCCGTCGCGCACCACGCGCAGGCCGTTCGAGGTCGGACCCAGTGTCACGGCGCGGTATTCGGCCTTGTTGTCGGCGTTCAC
Source organism: Janthinobacterium aquaticum (assembly GCF_009208565.1). Taxonomy (GTDB): domain Bacteria; phylum Pseudomonadota; class Gammaproteobacteria; order Burkholderiales; family Burkholderiaceae_D; genus Janthinobacterium. The sequence goes on from NZ_WFLK01000001.1 coordinate 331,983, forward strand.
CACATAGACGTATTTGCGGCTTTGATCGGTGCCCACGGCGCGGTCACTGATCAACAGAGCCGTGCTTTGCGCCTGCGGGCCATTGCCGCCATCGAGCTGGATGCGGGCAAACAGGCCAGGCACGAGCATGCGGTCGGCATTGGCAAAGGTGGCGCGCATGCGCACGCTGCCGGTGGCCGGATCGAGCTGGTTGTCGACGAATTCGAGCTTGCCTTCATGCGGGAAGCCGGCCTCGTTGGCCAGGCCCACGCGCACCGTGACAGGTGTGCCCTTTTGCGCCGTACCGGCTACGCGCAGATAGGTGTCTTCATCGCCGTCGAAACTGGCGTAGATGCGGTCGGTCGAAACCACGGACGTCAGTACGGCTGAGGCATCGATCAGGTTGCCGACCGTGATTTCAGCCTTCGAGACACGGCCACTGATCGGTGCCTGTACCTGTGTGTACGACAGGTTCAGGCGCGCTGCTTCATACGACGCCTGCTCGGCGCGGGCGGTGGCGTCGAGCTCTTTCAGGTTCGAGGCTTTTTCATCGAGTTCGCGCTGCGGAATGGCTTTTTCAGCCAGCAGCTTTTCAGCGCGCGCCAGCTCCAGCTTGGCCAGTTCGGCCTTGGCGCGGGCCGAGGCGGCGGCGCCTTCGGCGCGCGACACTTCGGCCTGGAATGGACGCGGATCGATCACGAACAGCACATCGCCTTTTTTCACTTCACTGCCCGGCTTGAAATTGACCGAAGTAATAAAGCCGCCGACGCGCGAACGAATCTGCACGCGTTCGATCGCTTCCAGGCGGCCCGAAAACTCCTGGGTTTCGGTGATCTGCTTTTCCACCACGGCGGCGGCCGAGACCGGTGGACCGCCGGCGGCAGGCGCGTCAGGCACCTTGCTGTTGGCGCTGTCGCAGCCGCCGAGGCTGAAGGCAACCAGGCCGGCCACGACCAGCGAGGCGGCCAGCGGCTTGAGCAAGGCTGAAAATTGTTGAGTGCTTTTCATTTTATTTCCCTAATATATGAAAATTTCTAATCGTATGGGCGGCAGCACGCCACCCAGCTTGGCGAAGCAAACTGCGGTTCAAGGCGCCTCATGGCGCAAATCGACGGTGGAGGGACCGCCTGTTTTACAAAAAACAGACGGGGACGACAAAGCTGGCTGTACGAGTGCACAACGCAGGCGAATTACGTTCTTGCTGACAAACTACACTACACAGTGTAGCAATCGAAACTCAAAAAGTAAACTACTAAGTGTAATTTTTTGAAGGAATGATTTTCGGTGGCGTTGTGGCGTCGTTATGACTCCGGTTCCGGCGCCAGGCCGGCCACAAAACTGGCAATTTCACTAAGGGCGTGGACCTTGCACGCGCATTCATTGCGCGCCTCCTGGTCCAGCAGCGGCTCGGCCGGCATGCGACGCACGGTGGTCTTGACGCCGTTGGCGATCAGCTTGCTGCCGTATTGTTCAGCTTCATCGCGTAATGGATCAGTTTCGCTCGACAGGATCAGCGCCGGCGGCAGGTTCTTCAGCCGGCTCGAATGCAGCGGCGACGCATACGGATGGCAGCGGTCGGTGGCATTGGGCAGGTAGCCGCGGTAGGCGGCGGCGCAGGCGTCCGCCACTTCCACCAGCTCCGGGCAGGTCGGCAGGCTGCGCATCGAGCAGGTCGACAGCGCCGGGTCGAGCATCGGCATGATCAGGATCTGGCCAGCCAAAGGCGGGCCCCCGCGGTCGCGCGACATCAGCGCGCAGACGGCGGCCAGGTTGGCGCCGGCCTCGATGCCCGACACCACCATCTGCTTGCCCGACCAGCCCAGCTTGGTCTTGTTCTTTTTTGCCCACATCAGCACCGCATGCGCATCTTCGACGGCGGCCGGGAAAGGCCGCACCTTGGCCAGCGTATAGTTCGAGGCCAGCACCACATGGTCGGGATTGCCCAGCACCAGGCAGCGCAGGAAATCGTCCGCGTCGTCCAGGTCGCCTTCGACAAAACCGCCACCGTGGAAGAACACGATCAGGCTCGAACGCTTGATGCCGGCCGTGCCAGCCGTATAGATGCGCGCGGCCAGCGGCCCCTGCTCGCCCTGCACCTCGATGTCGCGTATTTTCAGCGACTCGATTGGAGCGATGTCGGCCATCACGCTCATTGCGCCACCACCGGCGCCAGCACGCTGGCGGCCGCGTCGTTGAGACACAACAGGGCACCGCCGCCAACCTCGTGGGTCAGCGCGTTATAGCCGGACGCTTCGGACTGCGCCGCATGCGAGTAAGCGTCCGTGTATACCATCGCGGACAAGGCAAGCGCGCTGGCAAAAAGCGCGAACAATGCAAAGTTTCCATTCCGATGAGCCATGATGTTTCTCCTGATGAGTCTGCTGCGACAGAAATATGCTGCAGTACAACAACTATAAACTTGTTCTACAATCTGATAAATAGCGCAATGGCGAATTGATTGTTCAGGATTCCGAACAATCAAATAGAACATGACAGGAAATCAAGTTGAACAAGCTGCAAGCGATGGAAGTGTTTATCCAGGTAGTCGATGCCGGCGGCTTTACGCGCGCAGCTGAAAACATGCAGCTGCCCAAGGCCACCGTCTCGACGCTCGTGCAGGCACTGGAAACAAGCTTGTCGGTCAAACTGCTCAACCGCACCACGCGCCACGTCAGCATTACCTCTGACGGCGCCGCCTATTACGAGCACTGCGTACGCATTCTGGCCGACGTGCGCGAGGCAGAGGAATCGCTGTCGCGCACGCGCCTGAGCCCGAGCGGGCGGCTGCGCGTCGATGCGCCCACGGCGCTGGCCAGTGAATTGATCATCCCTGCCCTGCCCGACTTCTTTGCACGCTTTCCCGATATCGAACTGGAACTGGGCTGCAGCGACCGGCCGGTCGATCTCATCGAGGAAGGCGTTGACTGCGCCATCCGTGGCGGCGAACTCGGTGACGTCAACCTGATCGCGCGCCGCGTCGGCGTGCTGCACTTTATCACCTGCGCCTCGCCATCGTACCTGGCCATGTACGGCACGCCGCAGCATCCGAACGATCTGAAACAGCACCGTGGCGTGAACTTCTTTTCGGCCAAGACCGGCCGCACTTACGAATGGGATTTCACGCGCGACGGCGAGCGCATCCAGGTTGCCATGCCGGCCCATCTTGCCGTCAACGACTCGAACGCCTACACCGCGGCCGGCCTGGCCGGCCTGGGCCTGGCGCAGATGACGCAGTTCATGCTTGAACCGCTGATCGAACAAGGCAAAATGGTCGAAGTGCTCGGCGACTGGGAATCCGACCCTTTACCCATCCATGTCATCTATCCGCCGAACCGCCACCTGTCTGCCAAGGTGCGCGTGTTTGTGGAATGGGTGGCCGACATGTTTATCAACCACCCTGCCACGCAGCAGCAAGGCGTGCGCCGGCCCGACCAAGGTACCGCTCCATGACACAGCACAGCATTGTTTTTCTCGACCGCGACAGCCTGATTGCCAATCTGCGCCGCCCGGCCTTCGCCCATACTTGGGCCGAGCACGCGCACACCAAAGGCAGCGAAGAGACGGTAGCGCGCCTTGCCGGCACCAGCATCGCCATCACCAACAAAGTGCCGCTCAGGGAGGCCGAACTGGCGCAGCTGCCCGATCTGAAAATGATCGCGGTGGCCGCGACCGGCACCGACATTATCGACCTGCCGGCCTGCCGCGCGCGCGGCATCGTGGTGGCCAATATCCGCGACTACGCACGCGCTACCGTGCCCGAGCATACGCTGGCGCTGATGCTGGCGCTGCGCCGCCAGCTGATTGCCTACCGGGCCGATATCGAAGCCGGTTTGTGGCAGCAGTCCAGCCGCTTCTGCCTGTTCGGCCACCCGATCCGCGACCTGGCCGGCAGCCGCCTGGGCCTGCTCGGCTACGGCGCGCTGGGCAAGTCGGTGGCGCAGCTGGCGCGCGCTTTCGGCATGGAGGTGGCGGTGCACAACCGTTCGCCCATCGCGGAAGACGGCGTGATTGAAGTGAGCTTTGACGAACTGCTGGCCACCTCCGACATCATCAGCCTGCACCTGCCCTTGACCGACAAGACGCGCAACATGATCGGCGCAGCAGAGCTGGCGCGCATGAAGCCGTCGGCGCTGCTGATCAATACGGCGCGCGGCGGCCTGGTCGACGAGGCGGCGCTGGCCGACGCCCTCACGCGCGGCGTGATTGCCGGCGCCGGCTTCGATGTGCTGTCGAAAGAGCCGCCACTGCCCGACAACCCGCTGCTGGCGCTGCGCCTGCCGAACTTTATCCTGACCCCGCATACGGCCTGGGCCAGCGGCGAGGCGATGCAGCTGCTGGCCGACATGCTGATCGATAATGTGGAAGCGTTCGAGCGTGGGGCACCGATCAATGTGGTGACGTGAGTGGCGCTGGCTGATACGGTGGCGGGATTATGGCTCTGCGGCCTCGGCGGACGCACCTCGGCGGCACCCTATTCCAGCCTGCCTTTGAGCCACAAACCGAATTCCTTCATCACGGCCACCACCGGCAGCAGGCGCTGGCCGTCTGCCGTCAATGCATATTCAACTTTCACCGGCACTTCCGGATACACCGTGCGCGCGACCAGTCCCGCCTCTTCCAGCGCGCGCAGATCAAGGGTCAGCATGCGCTGCGAAATATGCGGCACATCGCGCCGCAGTGCATTGAAGCGCTTCGGACCATCGACCAGGTAAGACACCAGCAGCAAGCGCCAGCACCCACCCAGCAGCCGCATCGCCTCTTCGATCGAACATCCCGTTACGCTTTCCTTCATGGTCACTGCGCTCGCATCAAGTATAAAAAATGTACCTACACAACATTATACTGCCTTCTTCCTTTTTTATCCTTGCTGCCTATAATGGCTGTCCAGGCGCTTTCACCTGGAGGGCGCCACTACCGGAGCCATCATGAAGCTGTACCATATCCCCGCCAGCTGCTCGCTGGGCACGCATATCGTCCTCAGGGAACTGGGCCTGGACGCCACCCTTGTCAAGGTCGATTACAAGCGGCACGTGACCGACGACGGCGCCAGCTTTTACGATGTCAATGCGCACGGCTATGTGCCCGTGCTGGAACTGGACGACGGACGCCTGCTGCGCGAAGGACCGGCCATCATGCAATACCTGGCCGACCTGCATCCCGCAGCCCGGCTGGCGCCACCCAACGGCAGCTTCGAGCGCTATCGCCTGCAGCAATGGCTGAACTTCCTGTCCACCGAAATACACAAGGGATTTATTCCGCTGCTGTACGCCGCACGTGCCGGCAACTACCTGGAAATGGCCAGGCCCAAACTGGAACAGCGCTATGCCTGGATCGACGAGCAGCTGGCTGGCCAGCCTTATCTGATGGGCGAATACTTCAGTGTAGCCGACGCCTACCTGTTCGCGCTCACGGGCTGGGGCCAGGCGTCGTGGCTGACCTCGTACTACAAGGCCGATATTCATTTCGACCAGCTCGATCATTTACGCGACTGGTACCAGCGTGTACAGGCAAGGCCGGCGGTGCAAAAAGCCTTGCGCGAGGAAGGGCTGATAGCGGACTAGATCAAAGACCGGACGTCCTCATGATCGATGACTTTACCTTCCTGTATCTGCTTGCGACCAAGTGCGAGGATACGCAGCATCGCCATTTGATTCTGCGTGTTTTGATAGCTGGCGAGGCTCTGGATAACAGCCTGTACCCTGCCATTGACGGTGACCGCTAGCGGATCACCGGTTTCAACAACCTGTTTGATCATAGCCGACATCGGCGTGCGCGACAGCTTCGACCCTCTCCCCGTGTTTTTCTCGGACCTGTCCTAGCCAGGGCAAGCCACTACGCCAGACAGACTCTTACCGTCACAGGTGTATCTGTCCTACATGATTGCATCGATAGCGGGTGCATCATGGACCTGCAGCACGCACCATGGCCAGCCTTGCTACTTTGCAGCAAGCCCTGGCATGACCGTCAAACTGACACGGAGATACTATGCTGGCAATGAATTATCGCGGTCCCTACCGCATCAGGGCGTCCTGCAAGCCGGACCCCGAAATCGAGCACCCGGGCGACGCCATCGTGCGCGTGACCCGCTCCTGCATCTGCGGCTCGGACCTGCACCTGTATCACGGCCTGGTACCGGATACGCGGGTCGGTTCGACCTTCGGCCATGAATTTGTCGGCGTCGTGGTCGAAGTCGGCAGCGCGGTGCGCAAGCTCAAGATCGGTGACGCGGTGCTGGTGCCGTTCAATATCTTTTGCGGCAGCTGCTATTTTTGCCAGCGCGAACTGTATGGCAACTGCCACAATGTGAACCCGCAGGCGACTGCCGTGGGCGGCATCTATGGCTACTCGCATACGGCTGGCGGCTATGACGGCGGCCAGGCCGAACTGGTGCGCGTGCCGATGGCCGACGTCGGTCCGATGGTCATTCCCGACGATATCGACCACGACGATGCCGTATTGCTGACCGACGCCCTGCCGACCGGCTACCAGGCCGCCGAAATGGGCGACATCAGCGCCGGCGACACGGTGGTGGTGTTTGGCGCCGGCCCGGTCGGCATCTTTGCCGCCAAGTCCGCCTGGCTGATGGGCGCCGGGCGCGTCATCGTGGTCGACCATGTGGACTACCGGCTCGACTTCGTGCGACGCTACGCCCAGTGCGAGGTGGTCAATTTCAAGGATGTGACCGACATGGCCCTGCATATCAAGAAGATGACCGACTGGCTGGGCGCCGACGTGTGCATCGACGCGGTGGGCTGCGAGGCGGCAGGCAATGCCATGCAGTCGCTGACCGGGCGCTACACCATGATGCAGGCCGGCTCGGCCACCGTGCTGCACTGGGCCATCAACTCGGTGCGCAAGGGCGGCAATGTTTCGATAGTCGGCGTCTACGGACCGACCTTTAACGCCGTGCCGATAGGCAATGCCCTCAACAAGGGGCTGACCCTGCGCATGAACCAGGCCAGCGTCAAGCGCCATCTGCCGCGCCTGCTCGAACATATCCGCGCCGGCCATATCGATCCCAGGCAAATCATTACCCACCGCGTGCCGCTGGCCGACGTGGCCGATGCCTACCAGATATTTTCCGGCAAACTGGACAATTGCATCAAGACCGTGCTGCTGCCATCCGGTACCAACCCGCAAGGAGCGAACCATGCCAAATGAAATGACACCTTCAGAGCCGGCTTCCCCTCGGACCCACGCGGCGCGGCGAGAAGATATCGCAGGCTGGGGCAGCGACCTGGACCGGGCCAGGCGCCCCGCCGTCCCCATGGAACGCATGCCGGCCCGGCTCGATGGCCCGCCGGCGCCGCCGGTACAGCAGCACGGCGCTACGGAAGTGCTGGTGTCACTGGAATATCCGGCCATCACACCGCTGTATGGCACCAGCGCGCCGCCGCGCGGCTTGAGCGGCATGCTGCGCCGTCTCGCCTTTCGCCGCACGGAAAATGATTTGCGCCACTGGCTGATGCTGCTGCTGGCCGACCGCGTCGATGCGGTGGAAGGTGTGGCCGAGGACCTGCGCCATGGCCAACTGCCCAACATCGTCAGTGAAATGGGTTTGCCGGCAGCCTGGCGCCATGACCGGCCCGGCGTATTGCGCAAGGCCGCCATCGGCGCGGCAGTGCTGGGCGTGGGCTACTGGCTGTTGACCAGCCGCCGCCGGCGGCGCGATTGAGGGTAACGCAGCGTTACCACAACGGGTACTGTATCAGCCCGGGACAGCAGCGGCCGACCCGGCATTTCGCCGCGCTTCCCATTCGCGCCGCAGCAGGCCATACAGCGCCGTATCGCTGACCTGGCCGCCGACGATCCAGCGCTCGGGCAAAAATCCCTCCCGCCTGAAACCCTGGCGCTCGAGTGCGCTGGCCGAGGCCGTATTGAGCGGGTCGATATCGGCTTCCAGCCGATTGAGGTTGCGTTCGACAAAAGCAAACTCCAGCAGCGCCGACAGGGCTTCCTGCATATAGCCGTGGCCCCAGTACGGCCGGCCCAGCACATAGCCGATCTCGGCGCGGCGGTTCTGGCGGTGCTCGGCAAACAGGCTGCAGCTGCCCATATATTGCCCGGTTGCCTTCAGTTCGACGGCAAAGCGGAACGACTCCTCTTTTTCAAAGGCAGCGATATCGTCGGCAATCTTGCCTGCCGCGCGGCTGTCGTCCTGCCATGGGAGTTCGCTGAAGTAGCGCATCACCTCCGGGTCGGCGTGGATGGCAAACAGCGCCGGCGCGTCGGCCGGGTGCGGCTTTCTCAGGATCAGGCGTTCGGTTTCAATGGTTTTTTCATAGGTCATGGATGGCCCGATTGTGGTGATGGATACACAAAGCTGTCTTTATTTTAATGTACTATGGCAACACTTTTTATCTATCTTTTCCGCCCTGCCATGGATGATGCAACAAACCGCGCTGCGCAACCAGCTGCACGCCACAAACGGCCCGTCACGGCACTGGCCAGCACGGCGTTTTTCTGCATCTGCGCCGTTCTGATGGGCATGACCGCGTGGATCGTCTGGTCGGCCCACGAGGTGCGTTTGCGCGAGGCCGAGGCGACCACGCAGAACATGGCGCGCACGCTGGCAGCGCAGGCCTATATGGAACTGGAGCTGGCCGATGTGATGCTTGAAGACATCGTCGAGCACCTGCGCCATGAGGGCAATAACGATGCGACCGGCGACCGGCTGCAACGACACCTTGAGCAGCTATCCAGAAATATCGTGGAAATCGATGGCCTGTTCATTATCGACCGGCAGGGCAAGTGGCTAGCCACATCGCTGGGCGACAGCGAGGAAGGCAACAGCACCGACCGCGCCTACTTCCATTTCCACCAGGCCAACCGGCAGGCGGGCACGCATATCAGCACGCCGATACTGGGCAAGAAAGGCGGACAGTGGCTGCTGCCGGTATCGCGCCGGGTCGAACTGGCCGATGGCAGTTTTGCCGGCGTGGTACTGGTCACGCTGCGTCTGCAGTCGTTCGAGCATGTCTATAACAGCCTCAACCTGGGCAATACCGGCACCGCCTTCTTTGCGCTCGACGATGGCCGGCTGATCTACCGGCGCCCGTTCGACGCCAAGGTGATCGGCATGGATGTTTCCCAAGGTGTGCTGCTGCAGACTTACCGGAAAATGGGACCGGCCGGCACGGCCATGATGAAAGCGCGCGTCGATGGCGTGGAGCGGCTCTACAGCTACCGCCACCTGGAGCGCTTTCCCGTCATCGTGGCGGCCGGCCTGTCGCGCGACGATATTTTCTCGGACTGGCGGCGCCTCAGTACGCAAATCGTTGCAGCCTCGCTGGTGGCCGGCGCCTTGCTCATTTTCCTGTTTCGCAGGCTGATGCGCCAGATTGCCATTCGCGACCGTATCGAAACCGAACTGCAGCAGGCCAATGCCGAACTCGAAGCGCGCGCCTCGCAAGACGGTTTGACCGGGCTGGCCAACCGGCGCTGTTTCGATGAAAAACTGGCGCTGGAGCTGGATCGCGCCCGGCGCCATGCGCAGCCGGTCTCGCTGATCATGATGGATGTCGACTTTTTCAAGAAATTCAATGACAGCTACGGCCATGTGGCAGGCGACGACTGCCTGCGCGCCGTGGCCGGTGCGGTGGCAGGCAGCGTCCATCGCGCCGAAGATCTCGCGGCGCGCTATGGCGGCGAAGAGTTTGCGGTGATTATGCCGGGCGCCGATACGGCCGGCGCGCGCGCAGTGGCCGAAGCCATCCGCACGGCGGTGGTGGCGCTGCAGATCCCGCATGCCGCCAGCGCCATCGGCGTGGTCACCATCAGCCTGGGCGCGGCCACCGTCTATCCTGGCCAGGATCAAGGCGCTGACAGCACCGCATTGATACGCGCGGCAGACGCCCTGCTCTACCAGTCCAAGACCAGCGGACGCAATCGCGTCAGCTGAGGCACGCCACCTTGGCCGGCTGCTTTATTGCGCCGCGCCACTGATCACGGTCAGGGCACTGCCGCGCCCACTCTGCGACAATGGTGCCGCCGTTACCAGCAAGGTGGCGCCCGGCTTGAGGATGGCGCTGACGCTGGCGTAAAAATCGGCAGGCAATTGCACCTGACTGCGTATTGCCTCGGCCAATTGGCGACCCGATTCCTCGTCGTGGCCGGCCACGCCGACATACAGCCAGCGGCCCTGGCCGGCGGTGTCGGCCAGCGTCAGCACATGGGTGTCGCGGTCTGCGTCGCTGGCCGGTGGCAGCGTGGCGCGGGCGCGGCCGATTTCCACGCCGTTGCGCAGCACGACCACCGCCTGGTCGCTGCGCGACATGACAATGGTCACCGGCCCTTTTTCCGAACGCGAAGGCGCCCAGAAATCGCCCTCCTGCACCTCGACGGCCGCCGACGGCGCCAGCACCTCACCGCCGTCGGCACCATCGGCGCCGCCATGGCTGCCGGCCGACTTGCTGACGATCACAGTGGTGCCCTGGCGCGTGGCGCCGAACAGAACGCGCGCAAACGCATACGGCAGGTGTACGCAGCCGTGGCTTTCCGGGTAGCCCGGCAGGCCGCCTGCATGCAGCGCCACGCCGTCCCAGGTCAGGCGCTGCTGGTACGGCATGCTGGCATTGTGATACACGCTGGAATGATGTTCGACGTTCTTTTCCAGGATGGTAAAGACACCGGTCGGCGTGTCATGGCCCGGCTTGCCGCTCGATACCGTGGACACGCCGATGCGCACGCCATTGCGGTAGATGGTGGCCAACTGGCGCGACAGGTCGACATATACGAGCAGCGGCCCGGCTGGCGCAATGGCGGGCGCCCATACCCACTGTCCAGGCTTGAGCGAGCCGGCGCGACGCGCCAGCTCGACCGGCGAGGACACCTTTGCACCCTGCGCCAGCGCGGCATCGGCATACAGGCACGCCGCCAGTATCGACAGCGCAAGCAAGCGCTTGAACCGCGGGGCAGCCAGATCAGATTTCAATACACGACTCCTTGTGCGTTACGTTGGATTGAAGCTGAATATTCCTGCAAAGCTAAACAACCGGCAAGTTTTTTGCAGCTGCATGTTACAGTATCAGCAACAGCCCACCATAGTCCCCTCCCACCTGCCTGGAGCACACGATGCACAAATACCTCACCACCCTGGCCTGCGCAGTGCTGCTCCAGGGTCATGCCTGGGCTGCCGATCCTGTCCGGCGCGAACAGGTCGAACTGGTGCAAGGGGCGCCGGTCAAGAAACTGGCCGGCAAGATCAAGGGCTACGCGACGGTCGAATACAGCATTGCTGCACCGGCCAACGGCAAGTTCGATATCAGGCTCAATAGCGCCCATCCGTCGCTGTACTTCAATGTCAGCGCCAACGGCAGCGACGAGGCGATCTTTGTCGGCTCGCGCGACGGGGCGCACTTCCACGCTGGCGTGACAGGCGCCACGCGCTACAAGGTGACGGTCTACCTGATGCGCAATGCTGCGCGCAAAAACCAGACGGCAAGCTACCAGCTGGACATCGGCAGCGGCGCCTGAACAGGCGCGCCAGCAGCTCGGCGATATCGCCACCTGGGAGCAGGTGCGCGGCGACCTGCTGGGCCGCACGCTGACCGCATTGCAGGCAGCCGGCATCGCCATCCCCTACCGGCAGATCGACATCAACCTGCGCCAGCCGCAAGAGCCATAGACCAAGGCGGCGCCTCAGAAGCGCCGGTGTCCCTGGTCGGCGTCGCAGCGGCCATTGAACTTGATCATGCCGTCGATGGTAATGGCGCCATTCATGCGGTTGATCACCATGCGCGGCTGGTTCAGGCCATTCAGGCGAAACTTGCCGCGAATCTCATCGTGGCCGATCCACAGCTCGTCGATATTCCACCAGCCGCTGTCGTTACCGCCATGCAGCGGTGGAATCAGGCTTTTGGGCAGCTGTATCTCGCCACGTTCGCCATGTATCGAGATAGTCAGGGTGGCCTGGAAATCGGACTTGCCCAGCTCCACGCCCTGTTTCGGCACATACTTGTGCTGCTGCGCATCCCATTCGTAGCCGGAGCGATACTCGGTGGTGGTTTTTTCGGCGCCGCCGTAGCAGACCAGCTGAATGTCATCGCGGCGGTCGCGCTCATCGTTGCGGTAGCGGTCCTGGGCATGGGCCGCGCATGGCGCGAGCAAGGCAAGTGCAGTCAGCAAGGTGCGAACTTTCATCGTCAGTCTCCTGCCATCAGTCAGCCGTGAACACGCTTATTATTTCATGCAACTATAATGGCATGGCAAGATTTTTCACACGCTTACCAGGATGCCCATGTCTTTCTTTTCACGCGATTATGACGTATTCGTGCTGCTGGCCGCCCCCGATGCCCCCGGCCTGTGGCAGTCGGACCAGTGGACGCCGTTTGCCGCCGCCCTCGCACCGGTGCTGGCGCAAACACGTGGCAAGGGTAAAGCCGGCGTGCGCAGCCACCAGTACAATCCGCAAGGAAAATTGATCGCTTTCGGGCGCATGGGCTGGGACGACAAGTCGCAGGCCAAATGGACGCATGGGCCGCACACCACCGGTGCACGCTTCATGAGCGTGGAAGCGTGGGCGCCCACGTGGACGGTGTGTGAAAAAGACGATCTGGCGCCGGACCTGTTTATCAGCGTCTTCAATGAGTCCCGGCTGAACGCCGCTGGCCGGCCACTGCTGTTCGGTCAGCGCCTGGTGTGCGCAATCGCCACCGATCTGGGCGCAGAAGCGGCGGCAACCACGCGCCAGGCCATGACAGTGCTGGCCCGGCAGCAGCAGGCGCCAGTATTTCTGCATGCCAGGCGCCCCTGGGGCAAGGCCACGCTGGGCGGCTTCGGTTCAGCCATCCAGGATCTGGCGCTGACCGATCTGTTCAAGCCCGGCGACGTACATGCACGCCCGCTCGATGCGGCGACCTTTCGCGGCCAGTGGAACAATATCGGGCAACCGGCTTGAGCCCGGGCCTGCCGGGTAGCGCTTAAAACGTCCCCGGCAGCAAAATTGTACGGTCCACCTGCTGCACGTCGCGCAGGCCGCAAAAGGCCATCGACAGGTCGAGTTCATTGCGGATTATGTCCAGGCAGCGCGTGACACCTGGCCCGCCCATGGCGCCCAGGCCATACAGGAACGGGCGGCCGATATAGACGCCGCGCGCGCCCAGCGCCACCGCGCGCAGCACATCCTGGCCGCTGCGCACGCCGCCGTCCATATGAATTTCAATCTGGCCACCGACCGCTTCCACGATGGCCGGCAGCGCCTCGATCGACGACTGCGCGCCATCGAGCTGACGCCCGCCGTGGTTCGACACGATCAGCGCATCGGCGCCGCTGCCTACCGCCAGGCGCGCGTCGTCGGCATCCATAATGCCCTTGATAATGAGCTTGCCGCCCCAGCGCCGCTTGATCCATTCCACGTCCTTCCACGACAGGCTCAGATCAAACTGCTGCTGGGTCCAGGCCGACAGCGATGACATGTCCGACACCGACGTGGCATGGCCGACGATATTGCCGAAACCATGCCGCTTGGTACCGAGCATGCCGGCCACCCAGCGCGGCTTGGTGGCCATATTGGCGATATTTTTAAGCGTCAGCTTGGGGGGCGCCGACAGGCCGTTGCGCAAATCCTTGTGGCGCTGCCCAAGCACCTGCAAGTCGAGCGTCAGCACCAGCGCGCTGCAGCGGGCCGCCCGCGCGCGCTCGATCAGGCGCTCGATAAAGGCGCGGTCCTTCATTACGTACAGCTGGAACCAGAACGGTTTGGTAGTGTGCGCCGCCACGTCCTCGATCGAGCAGATGCTCATGGTTGACAGTGTAAACGGCACGCCGAAGCGCTCGGCCGCCTGCGCGGCGAGGATTTCGCCATCGGCATGCTGCATGCCGGTCAGGCCGGTCGGCGCCAGCGCGACCGGCATGGAAACAGGCTGGCCCACCATGGTCGAGGCCAGGCTGCGGTTTTCCAGATTGACGGCGACGCGCTGGCGAAACTTGATCTTGCCGAAATCCAGCGCGTTGGCGCGGTAGGTCGATTCGCTCCACGAGCCCGAGTCGGCATAGTCGTAAAACATGCGCGGCACGCGTTTTTGCGCCAGCACGCGCAGGTCTTCGATGCAGGTGATCATGGTCATGCGGGTCCTCGTTAGCGTCATGTCGGTGACAGGTCAGACCATGATCGTGCATTTGGCGCAGATTGTCTATCTGCCTATTTTTCAGCCCTCACCAGTCGCGCGCACCGAGGATTTTTTCACCGAGCTCGCTCAGTTGCGCCTGCGGATAAACCAGCTTTTCCTTTTCCAGCGGGTCGCCCGGAAACGCATAGCCTTCCGGTGCGCTGCGCTCGCGCCAGCTGCGCACGCGCCACTCGCGCAACGGCGCATTGTCTTCCTGCGCCGGCGTAAAGGAGATGTACTGCGCCAGGCGCACCTGGTCGCTTGAGGTATTGGGCCGGATGCCATGCGCCAGCAGGCTGTTAAAGATCAGCAGTTCGCCCTTCTTCATGGCGATAAATTCCATCGGATACGGCACCGCTTCCAGGTCTGGCTGCCATGGATTGCGGCCCTTGGGCGCCTGTTCGCGCCATGCCTTGAAATTCTGGAACAGCTGCGGGAAGCACTGAAAACCACCGCCTTCAGGCGTGGTGTCCGACAGCGCCAGCACGCCCTGCACATTGACCGGCAAGGGATCGAGCGTCGTGTCGGCATCCCAGTGGATAAAGCCACCGAACTTGCGCTTGCCGTTGTTCGGCGTATTGAGGTTGGCGCGGTCGATGGTGACCCACAGGTCTTCGCGGTCCCAGATATCGACAAAGGCGTCATACACGCGCCGGGTCTGGCGGTTATCCCACAGCACCTGGTTATGGTAGGCCTCGACCATGCCCGAGCCGTTGAGCTCTTTCATCGCATGGTCGCGCAGCTGGTCGGCATTCCAGGTCGACGGGTCGTGCTGGTCGAGACCCTGGAACTCCCACAGGAACTCGGTGGTGCGGTGCACCTGTTCAGGACTGACGGCATCCTTGACGATCACATAGCCATAGGTCTGCCAGTGCAAAAAGTCGCTGTCCGACAACACGCGCAGTGGCAGCTGTTTTTTCAGTTCGTGCAGCTGCGCCTGCTCGATATAGGCCACGGAAGGATTGCCCGGGCGTCCATTGCCATACTGGTAGCGGTCTTGCATCGCTGTCTCCTGTTATTGATTGGTGTGACAGCGATTGTGCGGCGAAACGCAGTGTGCCAATACGTCATCAACAGCCAGTTCTGATACTATCGTGACCATTCAGGCCCACCAAACGTCACGATGACACCTTTATTTGAACAGGTCACGATACCGGCCGGCCACTCTTGGGGCCTGCTGTGGCGCGAACTCGAGGCCATTCCCTTCCTCTGGCACTACCATCCGCAGTTCGAGCTGACGCTAACGGTCAATGCACGCGGCCAGCGCTATATTGGCGACCATCTGGGCAATTTCGAACCGGGCGACCTGGTGCTGGTGGGACCAAATTTGCCCCATACCTGGTCGGCCAGCGAACGCATTGATGCGGCGCGGCCGATGCTGGCGGTAGTGGTATGGTTTTCGCTGGAATGGATACATCAACTGGCCGAGGTATTTCCCGAGCTGCAAAGCCTGCGCCAGCTGGCCAGGCGCGCAGGGCCGGCGCTGCACTTTACGCCGGCAGTGGCCGCGCGCTGCGGCGACCGGCTGCTGCGCCTGCAAGCGCTGGAGCCAGCGCAGCGCCTACCGCTGCTGCTCGATGTGCTGCTGGAACTGGCTGGCGACCTGCAAGCGCAGCCGCTGGCGTCCAGCGCGCTGAATCTGGTGGCAGCGGACCTGCAGCAAAAACGGCTGGCCAGCGTGCTTGACTATATGCACGAACATTTTCGCGAGGAAATCGCGCTGGCCGACATGGCCGGGCGCGCCGCCCTGTCGCTGGGGGCTTTTCACCGCTTCTTCAAGCGCCACGTACTGTGTACGCCGGCCAGTTATCTGGCGCGGCTGCGCATCGGGCGCGCCTGCCAGCAATTGATCCAGACCGAACACAGCATTGCCGCCATCGCGCAGGAGGCCGGCTACCGCAATCTGGCCCATTTCAACCGCCAGTTTCGTGCCGACAAGCAGATGGCGCCGCGCGCGTTTCGCCAGCAGTACCGACGCGCAGCATAAGCTGAACAAAAAGTGGCGGCACAATGGAAAAAGGGATCAGATTTTTCAATCTGATCCCTTTGTTCTGGTGCGGCTGGCAGGAATTGAACCCACGACCCCTTGGTTCGTAGCCAAGTACTCTATCCAGCTGAGCTACAGCCGCAAAACTTGCATCCCATTCGCATGGAACTTTAAACATGCAAAACCAAACTGCTGGCTTTGGTAAAACTGGTGCGGCTGGCAGGAATTGAACCCACGACCCCTTGGTTCGTAGCCAAGTACTCTATCCAGCTGAGCTACAGCCGCAAAACTTGCATTCCATTTGCATGGAACTTGAAACATGCAAAACCAATCTTCCGGCTTTGATAAAACTGGTGCGGCTGGCAGGAATTGAACCCACGACCCCTTGGTTCGTAGCCAAGTACTCTATCCAGCTGAGCTACAGCCGCAAAACTTGCAACACTTCACCGTACTGCATGAAGAATAAAACTTTTTTACAACAAACCAGGCATTGCCTGATTTCAGAAATTCTGGTGCGGCTGGCAGGAATTGAACCCACGACCCCTTGGTTCGTAGCCAAGTACTCTATCCAGCTGAGCTACAGCCGCGCAGGCAAACATTATATCGTATTCATTTCGCTTTGAAAAGTTCGATTTTTCAATCGCTTAGCTGGTTTCACCGGGCAACGCCCTGCTCTGACAACAACTTTCCATCGCACAAAAGCCTACGCTTTTTTATCGCCGACAGACGGCCTTTCAACCACCTGCTGCGAATCGAGAAGTTGCTGTCTCGAAAGAAGCGGGATTATAGGGACTGCACTGCCGGCTGTCCAGTGCTATCTGCAGCAGCGCCCGGGCGGCGAGTACTCAACCGTGCGATGGCGATCTGCCGCTGGCGATACAATCATGGCATCAGGCGTAATCACGCAGACAACACCTTTGCGCAGCCGCCGTGCCCGTTTGCGGCAGGCTGCGCCAGTCCATGGCGGCTTAGACGATACCATCATGATCCGTTCCACCGACGACAGCAGCCTGACCCAGGCAGACGCGCCCTTCACCGCCTTGCTCGAAGGGATCACGGACGGCTTGTGCCTGCTCGACCGCGACTGGACCATCCGCTATATCAATGCGCATGCGGCAGCCATGCTGGCCTCGCAGTGCGCCGGCAAACAGGTCGGCGCCGGCGACAATCTGTGGCTCAGTTGCGCGCGCCTGTCAGGCACCGAACTGGAAACGCAGTGCCGGCGCGCCATGGCCGAACAACGCAGTTGCAACGTCGAACTGTATTACCCGCCGCTGGGCGGCTGGCTGGAGGTGCGTCTGTTTCCTTCCGCCGACGGCCTGGTGGCCTATATCAGCGACATCAACGAGCGCAAGGCGGCCCAGGAAAGCCTGCGCCAGAGCGAAGCGGACCTGCGCGCGCTGGCCGATGCCTTCCCGCAGCTGGCGTGGATCGCGCGCACCGACGGCGCCATTATCTGGTGCAACCAGCGCTGGCACGACTACACCGGCATCAGCGCGCAGCAGATGGCCGGCGATGGCTGGCGCGGCGCCTACGATCCACAGGAGCTGCCGCAGATGCTGGCCGGCTGGAGGGCGGCGCTGCGTAGCGGCACGCCATTCGAGATGGAGTTCCCGATCCGCGCCCGCAACGGACAGTATCGCTGGTTCCTGACGCGCGCCAACCCCATGCGCGACCAGCGCGGCCAGATATTGCGCTGGTTTGGCACCAGCACCGATGTCGACCAAGTCAGGCACGTGCATGAGGATCTGCGTGATGAAACGCGCGTGCTCGAACTGCTCAACAGCACCGGCGCCACGCTGGCCGGCACGCTGAACCTGCCGGCGCTGCTGCAGGCGGCGGTCGACGCCGCCACCCAGATCAGCGGCGCGCGCCATGGCGTGTTGTATTACGGCGGCGCCGGCACCCAAGGCGGTGACGATGAACCACCGCTGCCCGAGGCGCTGGCGGTGTCCGGGCTGGAGCTGGCTGCGGCGCGCGCCATCGGGCCGGCGCTGCGCCATGGCCCTGCCCTGCGGCTGCATGACACCCAGGCCGATCAGAACACAGCCGGCGCACCGGCCATGCGCAGTTGCCTGAGCCTGCCGGTGCGTTCGCACTCGGGACGCATCCTGGGCCGCCTGCTGCTCGGCCATCCGCAGCCGGGCATGTTCAGCGCGCGCAGCGAGCGCATCGTCACGGCCATCGCCAACCAGGCCGCCATGGCGCTCGACAATACGCGTCTGTACGCCGAGGCGCAGCGCGCCGCCGAAGAGCGCCGCATCCTGCTCGACAGCGAACGCGAAGCGCGCGCCGAAGCCGAACATACCAACCGGCTCAAGGACGAATTCCTGGCCAGCCTGTCGCATGAATTGCGCACGCCGCTGTCGGCCATACTGGGCTGGGCGCAGGTGCTGGCGCGCGGCGCGCGTGCGCCGGCCGACCTGCAGCGCGGCCTGCAAAGCATCGAGCGCAACGCTAGGGCGCAGGCGCAACTGATCGAAGACCTGCTCGACATGAGCCGCATCAGCGCCAGCGGCTCGAACGCGCTGGCGCTGGAACGGCGACCGGTTGCGCCAGAACCCCTGATTGCCGCCGCACTCGACAGCTTGCAGCCGGTAGCCCAGGCCAAGCATATCAGTGTGCATACCGAGATCGCGGCAGACGCCGGCGTGTTGATGGGCGACCCCGCCCGCCTGCAGCAGGTGCTGTGGAATCTGCTGTCGAACGCCTTCAAATTTACGCCGCAGGACGGCCGCGTCAGCATTGCCGTGCGGCGCGAGGGCAACTGGCTGCTGATCATTATTGCCGACAACGGCGTGGGCATCCGCGCCGACTTCCTGCCGCATGTGTTCGACCGCTTCCGCCAGGCCGACGCCTCGACCACGCGCAAGCACGGCGGCCTGGGCCTGGGCCTGGCCATCGTCAATCATCTGGTGCTGCAGCATGGCGGCAGCATGTCTGTCAGCAGCCCTGGCGAAATGCAGGGCGCCACTTTTACTGTACGCCTGCCCGTCGAGAAGGTACCGGAGCCTGTGACAAGCCTGACAAAAGATGATGCAAATAAATAAAAATTTGAATACAAAAAGTCAGCAAACACCGGTTACACTTCCTACCTCGCTACGCGGCACTGTCCTACAAGCAACACAACTGGTGTTTGCTACACTCAATTCAACAGTCAGGACATAACAAGCCCAACCACAACGCCGCGCCTCCTTGCGCGATGAGCCGGCCCTGCATGCCGCTGGCAGCATGGCGGCACATTGCACAGCCATGCTGGTCAGCTTTCGTGCGCCCTATCTTTTCGCAAGGCGCTACCATCAGTGCGGTTCGCTGTGAACCGGCTATCCGCGGAGACGATGCAGCGTTGAACTTATTCACAGAGATGCCCCATGCCAAGCCAAGATGAGATTTTGAAAGCCAAAATTTTGGTCGTTGATGATTCACCCGACAATATTGACCTGATGCTGGAGATTTTGCGCGACGCCGGCTACAGCAATGTGACGGCGACCATGCGCCCTGCGCAAGTATGCCCATTGCATGAGGAACACAATTACGACCTGATCCTGCTTGACTTGCAGATGCCGGAACTCAATGGCTTCCAGGTCATGAAAGGCCTGAAGGAAATCGAACACGGCGGCTACCTGCCGGTGCTGGCGCTGACGGCGCAACCAAGTTTCAAGATTGCCGCACTAGAAGCAGGCGCGCGCGACTTTATCAGCAAACCGTTTGACCTGATGGAAGTACACAAGCGCATCCATAACATGCTGGAAGTGCGGCTGCTGTACAAGGAACTGGCGCAATACAGCCGCCAGCAGCAGGAACTGGCGCTGCACGACCCGCTGACGGGCCTGCCCAACCGCCGCCTGCTGGAAGACCGCATCGGCCATACCCTCCAGCATTCGGCGCGCGTGCGCGGCAAGTCGGCCATCCTGTACCTGGATCTGGACGGCTTCAAGGCCATCAATGATACCTACGGCCACGGTTACGGCGACGACATCCTGAAACTGGTGGCCGAACGCCTGGTCAGCGTCTCGCGCAAGGAAGACACGGTAGCGCGCATCGGCGGTGACGAGTTCGTGATCGTGCTGGGCAACCTGGCCGGCAAGGGTGATGCGCACGAGCCGGCGACCAAGCTGATCGAAGTCATTTCCGAGCCTTACTTTATCAACGACCTGACGCTGCAGCTGTCGACCAGCATCGGCATCAGCATCTACCCCGACGACGCCGGCACGGTCGACGCGCTGCTCGGCGCGGCCGATGCAGCCCTGTACGAAGCGAAGCGGGCCGGCAAGAATCGCTACTGCTGCGCGCAGCACGATATGACAGCGGCGGAAAGCAACCTGCAGAGCCACAGCGTCACCTCGGTGGTCTGAAACAGGCGCGGCAAGCATGCCGGCAGGTTTCAGGCAATGAAAAAAGAGGCCGCAGCCTCTTTTTTTTCGCCGCTACGTCGCAGCAGCGCAGTGAGCGGAACCGGCCCTATTTGCCTTTTTTACCGGCCTGAGCCTCGTGTTTGCCGGCATGCTGGTGGTCGGTACAGGCACTGACCTTCTCGGGCGGCACTTCGATGCGGGTAATGCCGGCGTCTACCGAAATGGGGTCGCTGGCGGGAAAGGTCATCTCCACGGCGTCGTCCAGCAGCTCTTCCTTCGCCTTTTCTTCGCCCGTCATGCCCTCTTCGTCTGCCAGGATGGCCAGCGCGCTGGCCCATTTGACGAAGTTCAGATTGGCCAGTTCGCGCACGGTGGTGACGCCGAAAGCCTGGGTCAGTGCCTTGGCGTCTTTCGGACTGACGCCGCGCAGTGCGCTGATGGGCGCGTTGACGATATCGCGAAAACTCTTCGCGCAGTATTCCTGATCAACAATCGTATCAATATTCATGGCCGGTCCTTTCAGTGGGTAAGCCGCCGCCAGGGCGGATGGGGCACGGCCTTACTATGGCAGCAGCAGCGCGGCAGGTATGTGCGCAAGCGTACGCAAATGGGTGCGACAGCGCTGGCCGGCTGGGCCGAAATTTTCCATCCATGCGCCCCGGATCGAAAACCTGCTGTATTATCCACAGCCACGCAGCTTATCTTTTTCACTACTCACGGGGCTCCATGTCCGCATATTCCGATCCGCAGCAAGGCCCTGGCCAGGCCGATGCGCAGCGTGCCGCCGACCTCTCCGAGTTGCTCGGCCATGTCAATACCAGCTGGGACAATGAACGACGCGCGCTGTCGCGCCAGTTGCACGACAGCCTGGGTTCGTCGCTGACGGCGCTGACCATGCACTTGTCGCTGCTGACACAAAAAATGCCGCAGGAGCCCGTGCTGCTCGAGCGCGCAGCCACCATGAAGCAGCTGCTGCTCAATGTGATTGAAACCAATCGCCAGATGCAGATCAAGCTGTGGAACGACAAGCTTGAATTTCTGGGCGTCAATGTGGCGCTTGGCGAACTGGCCGCGCAATTTGCCGAACAACACAAGCTGACCGTGCGTTGCAGCCTGCCCGAAGACGAACTGAGCGGCCCTCGCAGCGTCGGCGTGGCGCTGCTGCGCACGCTTGAGGAAGCGCTGGCCAATATTGCAGCACATGCCCAGGCCAGCGAAGTCGATATTATTGTCGATGAAAACGATGAAGAAGTCATGCTGACGGTCAAGGACAACGGTATCGGCCTGCCCACGCCGTTGCCGGCAGAAATCAACAAGCATGGCTTGCGCCTGGTGCGCGAACGCGTGCAGTATCTGGGTGGCACGCTGAGCCTGGCCACAGGCCCGCAAGGCGGCGCCACGCTGACCGTCATCTTGCCGCGCCAACAGGCACAGTAAAACACGGCTCATTGTAAGTCGCAAGGCGAAAAAATGGCGGGCCAGAGACGCGAGTCTGAGAAAATGCCGATGGCGGCGTTGCGGCTTCCTTGCCGTACTGAGGTACTGTCTGCGTCGCCGCGCCTTGCCCTCGACATTTTTCAGCCCCGCTTGGCCCGGAGAACCTATGCGCACGACTGTGGCTTTAATACGTTTGCCGGTATGCTTTTGGCGCCGGAGCGCTAACTTAACGGCTTTACGCCCCAAGCGCCGTTTTTATCTGACTTATTTGGCGCGCCCCGGCTCGCAACTGATCCTGGTCATCGGAAAATTAATGGTGGTCAATTTCCCTTTCAGGGTCCCGACGATGCTGGCATGCAGCTTGCGATCACCATCGCGGCGATAAATGATACGGCTGGGGAAGTCATTATCAAGGTTGGCAAAGATGAACTCGCCAGGCTTGCTTTGACTGAGCAGATTGAACTCCACCGGCGGTTCGCCCGACGGCTGGACGATATAAGCGAGCTGGCCCGGCACGGTCAGGCGAATCTGGACAAATTCAAACGTGGTAGTCTTGCCGCCCTTGACGGTGCGGCTGGTACCCAGGATGGTGCCGCCGGCGGCCGTACTCCACTGCTCTCCCGAACCGGGTTCGGCGCCATCGACCTGCCAGCAGCCGGCCAGCCAGGAAAATTTCGCCACCGTTTCGGGTGCCTGCGCTGGCGCCTTGCTTGCTGCCTGGGCCGCTCCCATGCCCAGGCAGGCCAGCATCAATGCGATTGCATAACGTTGCATGCTTGTTCCTTCCATTGAAATCAGTGCAGTTTGACCTGCGGCGTGCTGCGCTTGATCAGGAAGCGCCCCATGGCCATCACGGCCGTGCGCACGCTGCCCAGCACGGCGTTGTGATGCATCAGATGCAGGCTGACATACATCATGCGCGCCACGAAACCCTCGACAAACCAGCTCAGCCCCTTCAGGGACCCCATCAGCGTGCCCACCGAGGTGGTGCGGCCGAACGACACCAGCGAACCGTAGTCGAGGTATTCATACGGCTTGGTCTGCGGCGGCTTGCCTTTGGCCTGCAGCATGAAGGTCTTGAGCAGGTAATCGGCCTGCTGGTGCGCGGCCTGGGCGCGCGGCGGCACCAGGCGCCCGTCGGCGCCGGCGCAGGCGGCGCAGTCGCCCAGCGCATAAATATTGGCGTGACCCTGCACGTTGAGCATGCCGGTCACTTCGAGCTGGCCGGCGCGGTTGGTCGGCAGGCCCAGCGTGGCCAGAAACTCCGGCGCGCGGATGCCGGCCGCCCATACGCAGATGTCGGCTGCATAGCTGGCGCCGCCAGCCACGTTGACCTTGTCCGCTTCGATCGAAGTGACGCGGGTATCGGCCGCAACCGTGATGCCCTGCTGGCGCAGCAGGCGCAGGGCTGCTGCCGAGACACGCTCGGGCAGCGGCGCCAGGATGCGGGGCGCCCCTTCGAGCAGCGTGATGCGCACATCCTTGATCGCGTTCAGATTCTGGAAACCATACGCGGCGTAGACGCCGCTGGCCTCGCGCAGTTCCGCCGCCAGCTCCACGCCGGTGGCGCCGCCGCCGATAATGACGATGTCCACGCCCGGATGGCCGGCGTCGCCCTGGCGCTGCTCGGCCATGGCCAGCAGTTTCAAGAGGGTCAGGCGGAAGCGCTCGGCGTCCTCGGTGGCGTTAAGCGAAATGGTGTGCTCGCGCGCGCCTTCCACGCCAAAATAGTTCGAGGTGCTGCCGACGGCCAGCACCAGCTGTTCATAGCCGATGCGGCGCTCGGGCAGCAACTGCTCACCGTCGACGCCGATGGCGCCCACGGTCAGGCTGCTGCCGGCGGCGTCCAGCGCGATCAAGGGGCCATACACATAGGTAAAGCCATTGTCGTGCGCCAGCATCTGGTAGGACAGGCCTTCCTGGTGAATATCGAGGGTGCCGGCCGCCACTTCATGCAGCGACGGCTTCCAGATATGGTAGAGGCGGCTGTCGACCAGGGTTACCTGGCCGGGGCCGAGCTTGCGGCTGAGTTTGCAGGCCAGCTCCAGGCCACCTGCCCCACCGCCTACGATCACGATTTTGCTTTGCAAAGATACTCCTTGGTAGTTTAATTTCTGCGGTCATTTCCCCGCTCATGCCCACCACCATTGCCGTGGCCGTTGCCGTGTCCATTGCCACGGCCCGGGCCAGGCCGGCCGTCGTGGTCGTGACGGTCCGGCCGGCCATGTGCTTCGTGTGGACGGGATCCGGGGCCGGGGCGGCCATCATGGTGTGGCGGTGGTGGCGCAGGATGCGCGTAGTGCGCGGGGCGTCCGGGATGACCATGCTGCTGGCGATAACGCGGCGCATACTGGTTTTTATACCAATTATCCTGGACGAAATAGACCTCTTGGTTACAGGCATTATACGCGCGGCAGTGGCGCGACCAGTTTTTGGCATGCCCCGGCGGCACGCGCAGGTAGATTGGACGGCCGACATAATGCACGGGACGCTGCACGATCACCGGCTGGGCGTAGACCAGTTGCGGCGCCGGATAGTCGCCCACATCGATACGGCCGTAAAAATCGGGCTGGCCGATATGGACCGAAACATTGACCTGGGCCTGGGCGGCAGCAGAGGCGGCCAGGGCGGCAGCAAATACGGTGGCGAAGAGTATCGATTTTTTCATGACATGCTCCTGTGGACTATGCGCCGATTGTAAGCCCGCAAAAGGGATCCGTTTGTACGCAAGGACACATAAGACCGTTGCCTCGCCGTCACCACAGCTTGCCCAGCGGCACAACAAAGCCGCTGAACAGCGACCAGTCCGGCGATACGCCAGTCAGGCCACGGGCGGCGCCGATATCGATCACCAAGCGTGGCGTGACGCTCCAGGTGGCGGCAAGCAGCAATTGCGCAGTCGCTGGCGCGCCGCGCGAACGCGTGCCCGACACCTCGGCCGTTGCGCCCCAGCGCTCGCTCACCGGCATGGAAAACGAGGTTGCCCAGCCAGTCTGCGTGCTGCCCGTGCCGGCGTCTGGCGCACCGAGATGGGTGGCGTTCAGGTTGGCGTCCATATGCACGGCTCCCAGGTCGCGGCTCACTATCGCGTTCAGGCTGATATCGCGCTTGCCGCTGCCGATGCTGTCCCTGGCAGTCGGCACTTTCCAGCCCAGTTCGAGTCCCAGCGCCGTGGCGTTATCAAGCAGAAAAGCACGCTTGAGCACCAGGCTGGTGTCACCGATTCCGGTGGTGCCTGGCGAGGCGTCGTCGCGCACGCGCACCAGCGCGTCGCCTTCGATCAGCATGCCCCACTGCGGTGTGAACGCCAGCTTCAGCGCATAAGGCAGGCTGGCGCGGCGCGACTGGTCGGTTTTGATCGACAAGGCACCCAGCTCCAGTTCCAGCTGGCCAGGCGACGGCAGTTGCGCCGGGCTGGCGACGGATGGACGGTACGGCAGTACCGGATCACCGGCATCCTGCTGGGCACAGGCACACACGGGCAGCATTGCGGGCAGCAGGACGGACAATAACCAGTGTTTCAGACGCAGCATAAGCAGGGACAATTGGCAGTTTGACTGTCACAGCCTACCATTTCTGGCCATACTTTGCTGCCGCCTCGCTGCTGGCAGCGCCCTTCAGGCCAGGCGCCGCAGATCGTGCCGGGGTGCGGGCGCCGGACGACGCAGCGGCGTGACATTGCTCGCCGCCGGCGCCGGCGCACCCTGCTGCGCATGCAGGCGGAATACCCCCACCAGCTCCGTCAATGCCACGGCCTGGTCCTGCAGGGACTCGGCAGCGGCCGCCGCTTCTTCCACCAGCGCTGCATTTTGCTGCGTCACCTGGTCCATCTGCACCACCGCCTGGTTGACCTGTTCGATGCCGGCACTCTGCTCGGCACTGGCCGCCGTAATATCTTGCATGATATCGGCCACCCGGCGCACGCTAGCCACCACCTCATCCATGGTCTGGCCGGCATCCTGCACCAGGCGCGCGCCGATTTCCACCTGTGCTACCGAGTCGCCGATCAGGGTCTTGATTTCTTTGGCGGCCTGGCTCGAGCGCTGTGCCAGGTTGCGCACTTCGGCCGCCACCACCGCAAAGCCGCGCCCTTCCTCGCCGGCGCGCGCCGCTTCCACGGCGGCGTTCAGGGCCAGGATATTGGTCTGGAAGGCGATGCCGTCGATCACGCTGATAATGTCAACGATCTTGCGCGACGACGCATTGATCGAGTCCATCGTCTGCACCACCTGCCCCACCACGGCGCCGCCCTTGCTGGCCACGTCCGACGCAGCGCCGGCCAGGACATTGGCCTGGCGCGCATTTTCGGCGTTCTGCCGCACGGTAGACGTAAGCTCTTCCATCGAGGAAGCGGTTTCTTCCAGCGAACTGGCCTGCTCTTCGGTACGCGACGACAGGTCAAGATTGCCCTGGGCAATTTCACCCGACGCCGTATTGATCGTTTCGGTGCCGGAACGCACCTGGCTGACGATGCCCACCAGCTTGTCGCGCATGCCTTTCATCGCGTACAGCAGGCTGCTGCTGTCGTTGCTGGCGGTGTGAATATCGATCGTCAGGTCGCCTTCGGCAATCGCGCCGGCAATCTGCACGGCATAGCCCGGCTCGCCGCCAAGCTGGCGCGTCAGTCCGCGCGTGATCATGGCGCCCAGCGCCAGGCCGGCCGCCACGCTGCCCAGCACCAGCGCGATCATGAAGCTGCGGCTGGCCTGGTACACGCCGCTGGCCTGTTCGGAGGCTTGTTTGGCGCGCGACTCCTTCTGCTGCGACAACTGGTCAAGCAGGCCGTCAAGCTCGTTGGCATGCTGGCGCGTGGTATTCAACAGCGCGGTCAGTTCTGCACTGCGCTGCGCCAGCGGTTCGGCCGCCGCCATCGTCAGCACCTGCGTCATGACCTTGACGTACTCGGCTTCGACGGTGGAAAAACGGGCAAACAATTGCTTCGCGGCCGGCGTGACAAACAATGGCTGCGCCTTGGCCAGGCTGGCCTTGTTGGCGGCGAGGAATTTGGCGATATCGGCCTGACGCGTGGCGCGCTCCTCGTCGGTCGTGGCCAGCAGGAAATTGCTGCGCGCGCGGCCGACCTTGATCAGGGCGATATTGGCTTCCTTGATATGCGACAGGCCCAGCAGCTCATTGTTGTACATCTGGCTGGCCATGGTGTCGATCCTGCCCATATTGAAAATGCCGATGCCGGCCACGATCGCGCCCAGCACCGCGATACATGAAAACGCGGCCAGCAGCCGCGTACCGACTTTCATCTGTTTCAGCATGCTTTTCCCCTTTATTCAAGCAATCATCTGCCGAATATAAAGAAAAAAGTCGCCGAACAGATGCTCGGATTGTCACTTCAGGACAATTCATTGAGCCAGCACAACACTATTATTTCAAAATCATGCTAGGCGGCAATGAACATTATCTGAATAAAATTAGTGTCCGCCATGTCCTGTTGGCTTGCGCACACTCATTTCCATGCCGCCCGGTGCAACCGGCCTGACGGCAGGGCGCACCGGCTCCGGCATGGCGCCGGTCCATTCATAGGCCAGCGTGCCGGGCGGATGCTTGTACCAGCCCGGGTCGCGGTAGTCGCCCGGTTTCTGGTCCTTGCGCACCTTGACGGTGGTAAACATGCCGCCCATGCCGATCGCCCCGAACGGCCCGTCGCCGCTCATCATCGGCAAGGTGTTGTCGGGCACCGGCATCTGCATCTCGCCCATGTCGGCCATGCCGCGCTCGCCCATCACCATATAGCCGGGTACCAGCTGGTTGATCTTGGCGGCAATGCCCTGGTGGTCGACGCCGATCATGGTCGGCACGTCATGCCCCATGGCGTTCATGGTGTGGTGCGACTTGTGGCAATGAAAAGCCCAGTCGCCAAGGTCGGTCGCCACGAACTCGACCGCCCGCATCTGGCCGACCGCCACGTCGGTCGTCACTTCCGGCCAGCGCGATTCGGGCCGGGTCCAGCCGCCGTCGGTGCCGGTGACCTCGAATTCATGTCCATGCATATGAATCGGATGATTGGTCATGGTCAGGTTGCCCACGCGTACGCGCACCTTGTCGCCCTGGCGCACCACCATCGGATCGATGCCGGGAAATACCCGGCTGTTGAAGGTAAACAGATTGAAGTCCGTCATGGTCATGATTTTGGGCGTATAACTGCCCGGATCGATATCGTAATTACTGAGCAGGAACACAAAATCGCGGTCCACTTTCATGAAATTCGGGTCTTTCGGATGAGTCACCCAGAAACCCATCATGCCCATCGCCATCTGCGTCATCTCGTCGGCATGCGGGTGATACATGAAGGTGCCGGGGCGTTTGGCCACGAATTCATAGACAAAGGTCTTGCCGGGCGCAATGCCGGGCTGGGTCAGGCCGGTGACGCCATCCATACCGTTAGGCAAGCGCTGGCCATGCCAATGCACGCTGGTTTGCTCGGGCAACTTATTGGTGACAAAGATGCGCACGCGGTCGCCTTCGACCACCTCGATGGTCGGGCCCGGCGACTGGCCGTTGTAGCCCCACAGATTGGCCACCATGCCCGGCGCCAGTTCGCGCACCACCGGCTCGGCCACCAGGTGGAATTCCTTGACGTTGTTATTCATGCGCCAGGGCAAGGACCAGCCATTGAGCGTCACCACCGGATTGTATGGCCGGCCATTCGGTGGCGGCGGTGGCGCTTTGGTATCGGCACTACTGGCAATCACCGCCTCAGGCAACGAGGCTGCGCCAACGCGGCTGACAGCGGCGGCGCTCAGCGCCACGGCGCCGGCATTCATGAAAAAATTTCTGCGAGTAACCATCATTATTCCTTGTTCTCAGTGACCGCGCCGCCTTCGACGGCTGCCTGCAAATCGGTTTGCGCAATCCAGAAATCGCGCTGCGCTTCAATGGCTCCATTGACGCTGGCGACCTGCTCGCGCGCGTCGGCCAGCAGTTCGAATACGGAGGCAAGCATGCCGTTGTAGCGCAGCAGCACCTCATGCGAGATGGTCTTGCGTAGTGGCACGACTTCATCGCGATAGTGGCGCGCCAGGTCGTAGGCGGTGCGGTAGCCCGAGTAGGCGACGCGCACCTGCGAGCGCGCCGTGATCGCGGTGTCGGCCGTGCGCGCCAGCGCCTGCTCGTAGACGGCCTGGGCGCGCGCATTGCGGGCCGTGCCCCAGTCGAACAGCGGCAGTTCCAGCGACACGCTATAGCCGTTTTCACGCGGCGCGGTGCTGGTGCTCTTGTTCGTATAGCCGACCTCGAGCACATTGACCAGGCGCGTGGCGCGCGACAGACCCAGCGCACGCGCCGTCGCCTCGGTGTTCAACTTGCTGATCTGCACGTCGAGGCGCTGCTGCATGGCCTGCTGCTCCAGCTCGCCGGCCGGCTGCGGCGCGTCGGGCAAGTCGGGCAGGCGCGCCGGCAGCTTGAGCTCGGCCTGGCTGCCCCACAGCCCCAGCAGGCGCGCCAGGTGTTCGCGCGCGGCCGTGGCCTGGTGGCGCGCGCGCGCCAGCTCGCTGACGGCGTCGGCATAAAACACCTGCTGGCGCGCCTGGTCCAGACGGCTCCAGTTGCCGGCCTGCTGCAGCCGCGCAGCCAGTTGCGCGCCTGCTTCGGCCGATACCATCGCCTGCTGCATAAACATTTCGGTCTGCACGGCGGCCACGGCCGTAAAGTAGGCGCGGCGCACCGCATGGGCCAGTTGCACGGTGGTCGATGCTGCCTGCAATTTGGCCTGTTCGAAGCGCCCTTCTTCGATCTGCACGCGCAGCGGCATAGTCAATAGACCCGCCAGATCAAAACTGACGCTGCGGTCGATCTCATTGCCTTCACTGCCATGCGAGCGGCCAAACGACAGGCCGGGATTGCGCAGCCGGCCAGCTTGCACCAGCTCCGCTTCCGAGATGCCCAGCTCAGCAAGCGATGCTTGCAGGCCACGGTTATTGAGCAGCGCAATGCGCACGGCCGCGTCCGCGGTCAGCGGCTGGGCCAGCAACTGCGCTACCGCTTCGTCCTGTCCACCGGCAGATGGCGGCAACGCCGCGCCCGTACGTGTTTCAACCAGCGCCGAAACACTTTGCCTGCCGCCGTCCGCACTGTTGCTGGCACAACCGGCCAGCAACAAGGCCAGCATCAGCGGCGTCATTCGATAAAAAGCGCGCATGTCAGTGTTCCTCATGGTGGTGAGCCGCTGCTGGCACTGGCGGCGCGGGGGTTGCAGGCGCGGTGACCGGCTTGGCCATCGGCATCGCATGATCGTGCATCTGGCCCGTCTGCTGCATCTGGCCCATGTGACCCATATTTCCCATATGGCCCATATGGCCGCCGGCATCGCCGACCTTGCGGTTCACGGCGCGCCAGGTTTCATCAGGCGTGGCGTCCTCTTCGGGGACGGACTGGTAGGCGTCAAAGGCAGAGCGGTAAGCAATCGGGGGCACGAATGCCTGGGCATCCTGCGGTTGGGGCGAGGCGGCGGCAGCGGGTGCGGGGCCTGATGCCTGCACGGCCGCAGGCAGGCCCAGCGTAGCGGCCAGCGCGAAGCAAAACAAGGGCTTCATATCTATCCTGAAAGTAAAAGTACGGCGCGATCGGGGCGCCAAAGTACACCGGCAAGGCTGCATGCAGCCTGCGGGCAATCAGACGATGAAGGCGTTTCTGGGAGGACGTTCGGGACCGGCCGGAATATGCCCGGCCAGGAACTGACTGCTGGCCAGCGGCGGAAGGCAAACGGCCGACGCCAGCACCGGCGTCTGCAGGCACGACGGCGGCGCACTGGCGCCCACGCTGCAGGCGGCATGGCCGCAGTCGTGACCAGGCTGGTGATCGACAGGCTTGATGTGTTTGCTGCCGTCATCGACCTTGTCAGCCATCTGGTGACAATGCGGTGCCGGCTTGGCAACCTCGCTGATGGATAATGTCACCGGCTGGCAGCACAGGCGCGCCACCGCCGCAAACCCCTGCAGGGGCAGTGCGGCGACCAGCAGCCAGAGCAGCGAGCGCAGAAAAAAGCGGTGACAGTGACGTTCCATGGCTACATCATAAACCTTCCCACTACCGGAAGGTCAAGCCACAACTTTCAGCCAGATAGTATACACACCAAAATAACCTTGTCCTTCCAGCACCACCTCATCATCGACAAACGCTACGGCCTGCAAAGCGTTGACGGTGAAATACGCGCGGCCGTTGGCGCCACGCGGGTCGCCGCTGCGGCGCGGGCGCGCCAATGTGGCACCGCTGCGCATGGCAATGGCGTCTAGCAGGTCGCGGTACAGGTAATCGACCAGTAACTGCGCCAGCAACGGGCGATGCTGTGCCAGCATGGCCTGCACGCCAGGGTAGCCGGCGTCTCTCAACGCCGGCAAGTCGCTTTCTTCAAACAGCGCGTCATCTTCGCGGCAGGTTTGCAGGAAATCGTCATAAGGAGCGTCGATCAGGCCGGCCAGCTCGCTGGTTGGCAGGCGCAGGCAAAACGGCAACAAGGGCAGCTGCGACGAGTGGCCATAGCCCATTTCACGGCAGCCAAGGCGGGCCAGGTCCAATGGCCGCCCGCCGGCCTCGCAGCGTATGCTCGCGGCGCTCTTGCTGTTATTCATATTGTTCCCGCACAGCAGCTCTTCTCTGTTACAGCCATCATCATGCTATTTCCAGCACGCCCACGCGGTTACGCCCCTGTTGCTTGGCATGATACAGCGCGGCATCGGCCGCGCGCAGAATGGCGTCGGCGCCGCCGGCATGCTGGCTCGACGCCACCACGCCCAGCGACACCGTCACCTTGCCTGCGCCGGCAATCACCGTCTCGGCAACCTTGGCGCGCAGCCGCTCGGCAACGCGTTGCGCCACCTCCAGACTGGCGTCGGGCAACAGCATCAGGAATTCATCGCCGCCATTGCGGCACAGCACGTCGGCATCGCGCGAGCAGGCGCGCATCAGCTGCGCCAGGCGCAAGATGACGGCGTCGCCCACCGCATGGCCGCGCAGGTCGTTGACCTGCTTGAAATGGTCGATATCGATGGCCACTACGGAAAAAGCGCGCGACTGCAGCTGCCACGTGGCCAGCGCCGTATCCATGCCGCGCCGGTTCGCCAGGCCCGTCAGCGGATCGGTCTGCACATCAGCTTTCAGGCGGCCGATCTTTTTCTGCAGAAGCGACATGCCGATCAGCAAGGCTCGCTTGATCTGCGCCGCTTCCACGTACCAGACGCTGATGCGGTCGATGCGCTCGGCCGTGCCCGGCGTATCCATGCGACTGGCGCCTTCGGCCAGCTGCATCAGCGGTCGCGAGATCAGGCGCGCCAGCCACCAGATCAGTGGCAGGCTCAGCAAGGCCACCGGCAGCGTATGCCACAGGGTATTGAACATCAGCTGGTTCAGCGGCGCCAGCGTGGCGGTGGTGGGCCGCTGCGCCACGATGCCCCAGCCCGTTGCCGGCACGGCAGCATAGCCGGCCAGCATATCGACACCGAGCGTATTGACGGTGCGCTTGCTGCCGCTTTCCTGGCGCGCCACGGCATCGATCACGGTATTGGCGCCGGCTGTTTCCCCCACCCGCGCTGGATCGGGGTGGAACAGCAGCCGCCGCTTCTGGTCTACCACATACAGGTAGGAGCCATCGCGGTAAAAATGCTGGCCAAGCAGTCTGGATAGAATGTTTTTCTGTTTCAGGTAAATCGTCCCGCCGACATAGCCCAGGTAGCGCCCCAGTCCGTCCACGATCGGGTGGGAAATGACGATCACCAGATTGCCAACCGAAGAGAGGTAGGGCTCGGTAATCACCGGCTGGCGCTCGCGCAGCATCTTCAGCGCGCCCGGCGTTGCAAGCTGCCGCCCCATGACGGGCAACGCTTCGGGCGAGACGGCTACCACCACGCCTTTTGCGTTGACGACTGCCACGGAGTTGAAAGTATTGGTCTGTTCGCGCAAGCGCGTCGCTTCGGCCTGCAGCGCGCCCGGCTGGTTGAAGCGCGGCCCCAGCAGGCCGGCGCTGTAAGCGAGCTGCTGGCGCGTCGACTGCAAATAATCCTGCGTGCTTTGCGCCAGCTTGAGGGCGTAAGCATGATTGGCCTCCAGCGCTGTGTCGATCAGCAACTGGCGCTGCACGCGGTAGCTGGCGTGAAAGCCATTGGCCAGCGAAATGATCGCGCTGCCAAAAGCGACCAGCACGATCAGGCGCCTCAGATTAATGTGCAGCAAAATACGTAACTTGGCTGAGAACGACATGGAAATGGCAGCGCCTGAAAAGAGCTGCATTATACATATCTATAGTGCAATATTTTACCAAACCTACAATATGTTGCCTTTCCGGCACACTCATTTTGGCTGCATGCGGATGGCGCCGTCCAGACGGATGGTCTCGCCGTTGAGCATCACATTGTCGATGATCGCGCAGGCAAGCTGGGCGTACTCTTCTGGCTTGCCCAGGCGCGAAGGAAACGGCACCATGCTGCCCAGCGCCTGCTGCACTTCGGCAGGCATGGCCAGCAGCATCGGCGTTTCAAAGATGCCCGGTGCAATCGTCATGACCCGGATGCCGCTACGCGCCAGGTCGCGCGCCATCGGCAAGGTCATGCCGGCCACGCCAGCCTTGGAAGCGCCATAGGCCGCCTGGCCGATTTGTCCGTCAAAGGCCGCCACCGACGCTGTATTGATCAGCACGCCACGTTCGCCTTGCGCCGTCGGCTCCTGCTGCGCCATGGCCTGCGCTGCCAGGCGGCACATATTGAACGTGCCGACCAGGTTGATGCTGATCACGCGCTGGAACAGATCCAGCGCATGGGCGCCGTCCTTGCCCACGGTCTTCATGGCTGGCGCCACGCCGGCGCAGTTGACCAGCCCGCGCAAGGGGCCAAGCGCCAGTGCGGCGTCGATGACCGCGCGCGCATCGTCTTCCGAGGTGACGTCGCAGTGCACGAACACGCCGCCCAGCTGCGCCGCCAGCGCTGTGCCCGGTGCATCCTGCACGTCGGCCAGCACGACTTTGCCGCCCTGCTGCGCCAGCATGCGCGCCGTTGCCGCACCGAGGCCTGACGCGCCGCCTGAAATAATGAAAACCTGGTCCTTGATCTGCATGGTGTGCCTTTGAATGGGAATGTGGCGCCGCCGCCAGCGGCGGCGCGATGGGGTGTCAACGTCCGGTGGTCAGCGTCCAACAAACTGCGCGCTGCGTTTTTCCAGGAACGCGCCGACCGCCTCCAGATGGTCCTGCGTGTTGTGGCAGATGCCCTGCAACACGGCGCAATGGTCGAGGAAATCGGGCAGCTCCTGGCGCTGCGCCAGTTTCATCAGGCGCTTGCTCATGCGCAGCGCCTGCGGCGGCTTGGCCGCAAAGCTGGCGGCCAGTGCCTGTGCGCGCGGCATCAGCTCGGCCGGCTCCAGCACCTCGAGCACGATGCCCATGGCCTGCGCTTCGGCAGCGCCGAACACGCGTCCGCTGAAGGTCAGTTCGGCCGCGCGCTGGTAGCCGATCAGGCGCTGCAGGAACCAGGCGCCGCCGTCGCCGGGGATAATGCCCATGTTGACGAAGGTCTCGCCCATCACGCTGTCGCTGGCGGCCAGGCGGAAATCGCACATGCAGGCCAGGTCGAAACCGGCGCCGATGGCCGCGCCATTGATGGCGGCAATCACCGGCACTTCAAGCTTGTGCATAGCCAGCGGTATGCGCTGTATGCCTTCACGGTACTGCTTTTGCACCGCATGGACGTCGCCGCCGAACGTACCCTGGCGGTTTTGCATGTGCTTGACGTTGCCGCCGGCCGAAAAGGCTTTGCCGGCGCCGCTGATGACCAGCGCGGAGATGGCTTCGTTGGCGTTGATCCAGGCGGCCACGGTTTCAATGTCGTCGACCAGGCGCGTGCCGGTCAGCTCGTTGCGCACATCGTCGCGGTTGAGGGTCAACGTGGCCACGCGGCCATCGATATGCAGCAGTGCGTCATGCAGCTGCGGCAAGGCGGGAGAAGAAACAGAGGTCATGGTTGTCTTTCGCGTGCGCCGGTGGCGCACCTGGGTTATTTATAAATGCCGCACATGATGATGATGTCGCCGACCCGTTCCAGATAGGTCGACTTCTGCTCGATCTTGCCGCTGACCGGATTGGGCCATTTGTAATCGACCCAGCCCTTGCCCTGCTCCAGCGCCAGCTTGCGCTGGGCGTGGAAGATCTGTTTGCCGTCGGCGTCGCGGATATCGCCGGTCAGCTTGCCCACCAGGCGCGGATTGACATGGGCCAGGCCGGTGCCCTGCATGTCGAACACCACCAGATACAGGTCGCGGTCGCGGAACTGGCCCTGTGGATCATTGAATTGCGCATAGGCTTTTTGCGGACCATTCTTTTGCAGATAAGCGACTGCTTTTTTGACCATGGCCTGCGCTTCGGCAGCCGTGGCGCGTTCGCCGGCCTGCGCCAGCGGCGCTGCCAGGCCACAGCACAACAGTGCGGCCAGCAGCATGGCGTACAGGGTGCGCATCATGTCGCCTCCTTGTGCAGCAGGTTGGCCGGCGCCTGCGCGGCACGGCGTGCACGGCCATGCATCACCAGCAGCGCGCCAGCGAGCACCAGCGCCGGCACGGCAGCGACCAGGAACAGCGAGGAAATGCTCCATTGCCTGGCCAGCAAGATGCCGCCCAGCATCGGCGCCAGGATCGAGCCGAAACGCCCTACCCCCAGCGCCCAGCCGATGCCGGTGGTACGCAAGGCCGCCGGATAAGACGCCACGGCCAGTGCATTGATGCCATTCAGGCCGCCAATGGCGCAAAAGCCCACCACGAATACCACTGCAAACAGCATTTGCGGCGAACTGGCAACCTGGCCGATCAATGCGATGGCCAGCGCGCCAATCAGATAGCTGACGGGCAGCACGCGGAAATAACCATAGCGGGTAATTAGCCGCGCCAGGCACAGCGAGCCAAGCACACTGGCAACTTGCAAGATGGTGCCGGCAATAACGGAGGTGCGCAGCGGCAGGCCGGCATCCTTGACCAGCGTTGGCAGCCAGTTGGCCAGGAAATACAGAATCGCCAGGTTGGCAAAGTGCATCAGCCACAGCAGCAAGGTGGTGTCGCGCCGCCCTTCGCTGAACAGTTGGCCGATCGGGGCGCCGGCAGCACGCGCCTCGCCATACACGATGCGGCTGTCTTCGCTGACGCCCACCTGCGGCGCAATGCGCTGCAAGATGCGCAGCACGGTGCTGCGCTGATTGGGCTTTTGCACCAGCACATTGAGCGACTCGGGCAGCATGAACAGCATCAGCACGCCGATTACCATCGGCCCGATACCGCCCACCACAAACACCGAGCGCCAGCCAAAATCCGGAATCAGCAGCGCTGCAGTGGCGCCGCCGACGGCCGCGCCGATCGACAGGCAGCACGCCATCATCATCACCAGGAAAGTTTTTTTCCTGCCCGGGCTGTATTCGCTGGTCAGCGCCAGCGCATTGGGCAAGATGGCGCCCAGGCCGATGCCGGTCAGGAAACGCAGCGCCAGCAGGCTTTCAACCGAGGTGGCAAACGAGGTGGCCAGTGTAATAAGGCCCGACAGCATCACGGCGCCGATCAGCACAGGACGGCGGCCGATGCGGTCGGCCACGGCACTCAGCAGCAGCGAACCGATCACCATGCCGACCAGGCTGGCGGAAAAAATCGGCCCGAACACGTCCGGCGCAACCAGCCAGTCCTGGCGCAGGGCCGGGGCCACAAAGCCCATGGCCTGCACGTCGAAGCCGTCAAACACCACGGCCAGTGCACACAGCACCATGATCCGGATCTGATAGCTGCCCAGACGGCTGTGTTCAATAATATCCGAGAGTACGATGACTCCCTTTGCCGCGTCGCCCGTGGGCGAGCGGCCTTGATGTAGCGTGTTCAAGCTTGTCTCCTTTATTTATAGTCTTGACCTTGCCCAGCTTTAAGAGGTTGCCGCCACCTCCGCTTGTTCCAGGCATGCAATGGCGCCGGCAGAACACAAGGCGTCGATGCGCGCATCATCGAGCGCGAGCACGTCGCGCAGCACGCTGCGGGTGTGCTGTCCCAGCAACGGCGGCGCCAGGCGGTAGCTGACAGGCGTCTGCGACAGGCGCAAGGGGCTGGCCACCAGCGCCACATTGCCGGCCAGCGGATGGGCCATATCGACACGCATGCCGCGCGCCTTGACCTGCGGATCGTCAAACACCTGCGCCACATCGTTGATCGGCCCGCACGGCACGCCAGCCTGTTCCAGCGCGCTGACCCAGTACGCCGTTGTCTGGCCCACGGTCTGTGCATGCAGCAGGGAAATCAGTTCGACCCGGTTGGCCACGCGCGCCACATTGGTGGCAAAACGTTCGTCCTGCGCCCATTGCGGGTGGTCAAGCGCCTGGCACAGCCGCGCAAACTGGCCGTCATTGCCAACGGCAATAATCATGAAGCCGTCGGCGGTGGCAAAATCCTGATACGGCACGATGCTCGGATGCGAATTGCCCATGCGCTGCGGCGCGACGCCGGTGGCCAGGTAATTCATGGCCTGGTTGGCCAGGCCGGCCACCTGCACGTCCAGCAGCGCCAGGTCGATATGCTGGCCCTTGCCCGACTGGCCGCGCGCGGTCAGTGCGGCCAGCACGCCGATCACCGCGTACAGGCCGGTCATCACGTCCGTCAGCGCCACGCCCACCTTCATCGGACCGGCGCCGGGCTGGCCGTTGCCATGGCCGGTAATGCTCATCAGGCCGCCCAGGCCCTGCATCAGGAAATCATAGCCGGCGCGCGCGGCGTACGGGCCGTCCTGGCCGAAACCGGTAATCGAGCAGTACACCAGGCGCGGATTGATCTTGCTCAGCGACGCGTGATCAAGGCCGTAGCGCTGCAGGCCGTCCACCTTGAAGTTTTCAATCAGCACATCGCATTCGGCCGCCAGCGAACGGATCAGCGCCTGCCCTTCCGGATGGGCCAGGTCAATCGCCACCGACTTCTTGTTGCGGTTGACGGTGGCAAAATACGCGGCCTCGGAGGTCGACTGGCCGTCGCTGTCGCTGAGGTAAGGCGGCCCCCACGCACGCGTATCGTCGCCCAGGCCCAGGCGCTCGACTTTGATGACCTCGGCGCCCAGGTCAGCCAGGATCTGGCCAGCCATCGGCCCGGCCAGCACGCGCGACAGGTCCAGCACCTTCAGGTGCGACAGGGCGCCGCTCATGCCGGCGCTCCACTGCAGTATGCCAATGATGTCATGTCAGTATCCTCAGTAAGGTGCAATGTACGCGGTCTTGATGGTGGTGTAAAAATCGGCAGCATGGCGGCCCTGCTCGCGCGCGCCGTAGCTCGATCCCTTGCGCCCGCCAAACGGCACGTGGTAGTCGACCCCGGCCGTGGGCACGTTGACCATCACCATGCCGGCCTGCGCATGGCGGCGGAAATGGCTGGCGTACTTGAGCGAGGTGGTGGCAATGCCGGCGGTCAGGCCAAACGGCGTGTCGTTGGCCAGCGCCAGCGCTTCTTCATAGTCTCTCACGCGGATAATGCCGGCCACGGGGCCGAAGACTTCCTCGCGGTTCAGGCGCATCGATGGCGTGGTGTCGGCAAACAGCGCCGGCGCCATGAAAAAGCCATGCGTGGCGCGCTCGAGGCGCTGGCCACCGGCCACCAGCCGCGCGCCTTCTTCTGCAGCCGAACCGGCATATTCGAAGTTCTTGTCGAGCTGGCGCTGGTCGACCACCGGGCCGATTTCGGTATCGCCAGTGAGCGCATGGCCAACCCTCAGCGCCTGCACCCGCTGTGCCAGCGCAGTCACGAAGCGGTCGTGAATGCCGTTGGTGACAATAAAGCGGCTCGCTGCCGTGCAGCGCTGGCCGGTGGAAAAGAAGGCGCTTTGCAGCGACAGCGTGACCGCCGTTTCCAGGTCGGCATCGTCGAGAATAACTTGCGGATTCTTGCCGCCCATTTCCAGCTGGACCTTGGTCATGTTGGCCACGGCCTGCGCGGCCACGCGCCGGCCCACGCCTTGCGAGCCGGTAAAGCTGATGCCGTCGATGTCCGGCGACGCCGCCAGCGTAGCGCCAACCACGTCGCCGCGCCCCATCACCAGATTGAAGACGCCGGCGGGCACGCCGCTGCGCGCGATAATGTCGGCCAGCGCCCAGGCGCTGCCCGGCGTCAGTTCGGCTGGCTTGAAGACCACGCAATTGCCATAGGCCAGCGCCGGTGCGATCTTCCAGGCAGGAATGGCGATCGGAAAATTCCACGGCGTGATCAGGCCCACCACACCGAGCGGCTCGCGGGTGATCTCAACCGAAATGCCGGGGCGTACCGATGGCACGCTTTCGCCGCCGCTGCGCAGCACTTCGCCGGCAAAAAACTTGAAGATATTGCCGGCGCGAACGGTCTCGCCGATGCCTTCGGCCAACGGCTTGCCCTCTTCGCGCGACAGCAGCTGCCCCAGCTCGCGGCTACGCGCCAGGATTTCAGTACCGATGCGGTCCAGCATCTCGGCGCGGGTCTGGATGTTGCCGACCGACCAGGCGGGAAAGGCCGCGCGCGCTGCAGCGATGGCGTCCTGCGTCTGGGCGGCGGTGGCGAAACTGTAGGTACCCACGACGTCGCTGGTATCGGACGGGTTGATGTTGGCAACCTGCTCGCCGCCGGCGACCCACTCGCCGTCGATCAAATTATGATGTGGCATGCCAGTCTCCAGGTTGGCGTTCATTACAATACCTGCCAGGCGTGCATGATCACCTTGCCGCCCTGGCGTTCGGCG
Source organism: Janthinobacterium aquaticum (assembly GCF_009208565.1). Lineage (GTDB taxonomy): Bacteria > Pseudomonadota > Gammaproteobacteria > Burkholderiales > Burkholderiaceae_D > Janthinobacterium. The sequence continues at coordinate 371,550 of NZ_WFLK01000001.1, forward strand.
TTGGCCACGGCGATGGCGCCATTGAGCCAGGCCAGTGCCGGTGCGGCCGTTTCAAAGCGCATCACGGTGCGGAAAAAATAGTCGGCAGGATCGACCGCTTCGCCGCGCGCCAGGCGCGCCAGCACCTCGGCCGGACCATGGCGGTAGCCCTGGTTGACGATGCGCAGCAATTCGCCGTGTTCGAGCCGCACCACGTACGCGGCGTCGATTTCCAGCACGCCGTCGGCGCGCATCAGCTGCGTGTCGCTGCCCGAAAGCAGCTCGCCGCGCAGCGCTTCACCGGCCAGCACGCCGCCGGCAATGCCGGCCACGCGGCGCTCGCCGGCTGCCACCGGCCCTAGCGACACCATCTGCCCCAGTTCCAGCGTCAGGTCGAACAAATGTTGGGTCTTCATCATCACGCTTTCGTCTCAGGCTGTTGCTTCATCGACTACGCCGTTGCGCAGTACGCCGATTTTCTCGATCTCCACTTCGACCACGTCGGACGGACGCAGGAAGCGTGGCGGCTTGACCGTCCAGCCGGTGCCGGCCGGGGTACCGGTGACGATCACGTCGCCCGGCACCAGGTCGAAAATGGTGGAGATATAGTTGATCAGGCGCGGCACGCCAAAGATCATGTTGCTGGTATTGGAGTCCTGCACCAGTTCGCCGTTCAGGCGCGTTTGCAGCTTGAGCTGCGATGGATCGCCCACTTCATCGGCCGTGACCATCCATGGACCGAAGCTGCCGGTGCCGACGAAATTCTTGCCCGCAGCAATTTGCTGCGCATGGAACTGGAACTCGCGCACGCTGGCGTCGTTATAGCAGGCGTAGCCGGCCACGTGCGACAAGGCGTCGCTTTCGGCAATATGGCGACCACCCTTGCCGATAATGACGGCCAGTTCGCCTTCCCAATCGAGCTGGTCGGAAATAGCCGGGCGCACGATCGGCGCTTCATGGCCGATCTGCGAGCGCCACACGCGCAGGAACAGCGGTGGAAATTTCGGGATTTCGCGTTTCAGGCCGGCAGCGACCACTTCGTTGTGATGGTCGAGATAGTTCCTGACCAGCAGCACGATTTTTTCCGGGCGCGTGATGACTGGCAGCAACGTGACGTCGGCCAGGCGCAGTGTGCCTTCGCGACCGGCGACCAGCGCCTCGCGGCGTGCATAGTCTTCGCTGCCGATAAAGTCTTGCAGCAAGGGATATTTGCCTTCCAGGGCCGCGCCCAGGTCGATTACGCGATCGCCGCTGACGGCGCCCCAGCTTTCACGGCCGTTGCTGCTAAAAGAGATGAGTTTCATATTGTCCTTTCACTGGCCTTGCGGCAAGTCGGTTAATGGTCAAAACGTTGGGCTGCACGCATCCCCAGGGTGCGCCAGGGCGCATCCTGCAAGGAGTGCAGCGTTGTAACTAAAGCGGGGTCAAGCGTGGTGCGCCGGCTCAGCTCCAGGGGCCAAAATAGGTTTCGCCCTGGAAGCTGTCGGACGCGGCCGGCACGGTGGCGGGCCAGTTATCGGGATCGATCACCGGACGCAGCGACGCCGGGCGTGGCTTGCCGTCCCAGCCGACCTGTTCCATGTAGTAATAGAGCTGGATGGCAAAGCCGTCCGGGTCGAGTGCAAAGGCGCAATAGTCGATGCCGGGGAACAACTCGGGCGGCAGCATCTTGATGGTCACGCCCTCTTGCTTGAGGAACGCCACCGCGTCTTGCAGTTGCTGGTAGTTGGCCACCTGCATGCCGAACGAGAACAGCGTGGCCTTGGGATTGAGGCCCAGTTCGGCGCGCAGCGCCATCGGATACAGCGCCAGCGAATGGTGTTCGGTATTGGCGCGCAGGAAAACGCAGCGGTGTCCCTGCCAGATGACTTCTTCGGTAATGACCAGGCCCAGTTCATCGCGGTAAAACGCCAGCGACTGCTCCATGTCCTGCACGAAGAGGCGCACCGGACCGACACGCGTTACTTTATACGGACGGCCCAGCAGTACGCCATCGACATTGTAAGTTTCAGGCATCGGCTCGTTCTGTTGCCAGCCGGTGGTGCCATCGATGCCTTCCTTGACGCAGGCCTGCACCTCGGAATATTCGGACGGATGAGGCAGTTCGGGCGGACGCGTGTAGCGCACCTTGTGCATGCTGTACGGTTTGCTCTGGCCGTTCCAGCCGATCTGTTCGATGCCGTAATACAGTTCATTGACATGGCCATCGGGATCAAAGGGATAGACGTTCCAGTTCGAGCCGGGCAAGTCGCGCCCCGAGCGCTGGATGCGCATGTCTTTCTTGACGAACCAGTCATGACCATCGACCACTTCGCGCAGGCTGCCTACCTGCCAGGTGATCTGGTTGGTGACAACTTCAGGAAAATCGGCAGGGAAACCATACACCGCATTGAGCACGCGGCGCGGAAAAAACACGAATGAGTGGTGCTCGGTGCCATGGCGGGCAAAGTAGCCCACATGCGGGCCATGCTTGACCATTTCCTCTTCCGGCAGACGGCCGCCGAAATCAAGCACATCCGAAATACGAAAGCCCATCAGCTTTTCGTAGAAATGGCGCGATACCTCGGGGTCGTGCACATTGATGCCGAAATGGCCGAGGCGGCGTACCTTGAACGGGCGCGGCAATGTGACACCGCCTACCACGCATTCCTGTTTTGTTGTTGTCATCGACTGTCTCCTTTTGTTGTCAGTTCTTCCGAGGCCAATTTGCCCAGTACAGCGGCAACGTTCTCGGCGGTACGAAAAATATGGTCATGCAACAGCGTTACTGCTTCATTCTTTTTACGCGACAGCACCACGTCCATCATCTCGCCGTGCTCGGCCGCCTTGTGGCGCGGCTCGACGCGGTACCTGATCGACAGCCTGCGGTAGCGTTCGGACTGGTCAAACAGTGCAGAACTGAGCTTCATGAGCTTGCCGGAACTGCAACCGCTCAGCAAAGCCATGTGAAATTCCTTGTGCCGCAGCGTCCAGTCCGCGTCCAGCGTCAGCGGCCCTTCGCCATGGCGCCCTTCGATGCGTGACAGCCAGTGAAACGCCGTCACGATATTGGCTTCCCAGTGATCGTCGCCATGGTCGATCGACTCGGCCAGCGCTTCGCAATCGAGCATCAGGCGCAGCCGCGTCACTTCGCGCAGGTCGCTGACCGAGATCGGCGCCGCCGTAAAGCCACGCCGCTCGTCACTGACGACCAGGCCCTCGACCACCAGCCGGCTCAAGGCTTCGCGCAAAGGACTGCTCGACACCCCGAGATCGCGCTGCAGCACATCGATTTTCAGCTTCACGCCGGGCTCGTACTCGCAGCGCAATATCTTGCCGCGCAGCAGTTGAAACGCCCGTTCGGACACTGGCATATCGATCATTTCCTTGGCACCCATGCATTACTCCTCAGCAGATTTCGTCAGGCTTACTTGATACCACTGATCGAGCAATTTTTCAGCATTTTTTCGGATTATACGCACACATTTTATTTTTGTGCACAAAATTATTTTTGTACATAATTTTTTATTTTGTGCATATAATTTGTTCACGCAGACAACGTGCCGGCACCTTCAACGGGTCGTGACATGGCGCTGCGTACAGTCGATCACGACTGACATACCTATAAAAAACACTGGAGATGAATCATGAAACGTACCCTGTACGCGCTGGCCCTGCTCGGCCTGGCCAGCAACCTTGCACACGCCCAAAGCAATGTCACCATCTACGGCACCACCGATGGCGGCGTGCGCAACGTCACCAACAGCAATGCCGCTGGCGACAGCAAACTGTCAGTCGGTTCGAATGGCATCTACCAGGCCAACCGCTTCGGCTTTATGGGGACCGAGGATCTGGGGGGCGGAAATAAAGTCAAATTCCTGCTTGAAACAGGGTTCAACAACGGCACCGGCGCACTCGATAACGCCAACGGCGTGCTGTTCAACCGCAGTGCCTGGGTCAGCCTGGGCGGCGCGTGGGGCAGCCTGACTGCCGGGCGCCAGTACACGATCGCCTCGACCACGGTGCGCGAAAACGATCCGTTCGGCTACCGCTACATCAGCCTGGTGCCGGTTGGCGCCGGCGCCGGCACCACCCTGCCCGCCGCAGCGATTGCCGCAGGCCTGGGCGCGTCGGCTTCCAGCGGCACGCGCTTCAACAACGACCTGCAATACAACTACATCACCGGTCCGGTCACGCTGGCCGCCGAATACGCGGCCGGCGAGCAAGTAGGGAACACCCGCAATGGCTCGGCGCAGGCAGTGGCCGCACGTTACGCCGACGGCACCGCGCAGCTGGGCGCTGCCTACACGCAGAAAAAAACGCTGGCCGGGCAGGACAATGTTTCCTACATCGTTGGCGGCGGCTACCAGTTTGGCGACTTGCGCCTGAAAGCTGGCCACTCCAAGGAGCGGCAGGAAACACTGGCAGCGGGCACCTACAGCAACAAAGTGAGCTGGGTCGGCGCGCAGTACCAGATCACGCCGGAGGTGGAACTGGTGGCCGCGGTGTACCGTTCGCGCTACAGCCATGTGGTCAGCGGACAACGCGACCTGTATATCGTCAGCGCCAACTATGCCTTCTCCAAGCGCACCCGCCTGTACCTTGAAATCGACCGCAATCTGTATGGCGGCGCCCTGATTCCGGCCACGCGCCAGACCGGCCAGGCCGGGATCAGTATCGGCCTGAACCATAGCATCTGACCATTCCCCCTGAACCACCCTGACACGATGGCGCCATGCATGGGCGCCAGCGTGCCGATCCCCTGACTGGACACCATATGAAGCCACGCCAACCCGACCACAGCGGCACTGCTGCCACGACCTATCCCCGCACCAGCATCGTGCTGCACTGGCTGGGGGCGCTGCTGGTGGCAGGCTGCTTTGCGCTTGGGCTGGTGATGACGGACATACCGGGGCTGACGCCAACGAAACTGAAATATTTTTCCTGGCATAAATGGATCGGCCTGACTGTGCTGCTCACGCTGCTGCCGCGCGTGCTGTGGCGCCTGTTGCACGCCAGCCCGGCGATGCCAGCTGGCATGGCGCGCTGGCAACAGCGTGCAGCGCACCTGACACACCTGGCGCTGTATGCGCTGCTGGTGGCCGTGCCCGTGTCGGGCCTGTTGTTCAGCCAGGCTGCCGGTGTGCCGGTGGTGCTGTTTGGCGTACTGCCCATTCCCGCCATCGTGGCGCCCGATGCCCAATTGAAGGTGTTGCTGCGTAGCCTGCACTGGATTTTCAATTACAGCTTGCTGTGCCTGGTGTGCCTGCATCTGCTGGCCGTGATCAAACACCAGTTCATCAATCGCGACGGCTTGCTGGCACGCATGCTGCCGTTTCTCCAGCGCCCGCCATCATCGCGCTGATCCTGACCTTTACTCACCGGAGACATTACATGACCTGTTTATCCCATTTGCGGCGCGGCGCCCTCGCGCTGGCCCTGCTGCTGCCTGCACTGGCGGGCGCACAAAACACGCTCGATCTGCAAAAAAGCAGCATCGTTGCCGGCTTCAAACAGATGGGCGTGCCGCTGGACGGCAAATTCAAGCAGTTTGCACTCGACATGCAATTCGACCCGGCCAAACCGGCGCAAACCAAAGTGCGCATCGACGTCAACATGAACAGCTTCGATATCGGCGATGAAAGCTACAACAAGGAAGTGCGCAGCAAGACCTGGTTTAACGCTGCCGGCTTTCCCAAGGCCACCTTTGTCTCGAGCGCGGTCAGGCAAACGGCGCCCGGGCGCTATCTGGTTGACGGCCAGCTCAGCATCAAGGGCGCGACCAGCCCGGTCAGCATTCCGGTGCAGATGAGCCAGAACGCCAACGTGCTGACGTTCGACGGCACGCTGCCGATCAAACGGCTGCAATTTAATATCGGCGAACAGGAATGGAAGGACACCTCGCTGGTGGCCGATGAAGTGACGCTGAAGTTTCGCCTGGTAACGACCGGCAAATAGTTCTCCGATATCTACTCTTTGAAGGAAACACCATGAAATCACTGTTGATCAGCGCCCTGGCAGCCACCCTTGCACTGCCGGCGTTTGCCGCTGAAACCTACACCTTGCTGCCTAGCCACACTTACCCGAGCTTCGAGACCGATCATTGGGGCGGCATGTCGGTCTGGCGCGGCAAATTTACCAAAAGCAGCGGCACCGTGGTGCTGGATCGCCAGGCAAAAACGGGAACGCTGGAAGTGACGGTCGAGACCGCATCAGTCGATGTGGGCCATACCGCCATGAATGGCGTATTGAAATCGGCGCGCATTCTCGATACCGAGAAATATCCGACGGCCGTCTATCGCGGCAGCAGCATGCGCTTCGACGGCGAGCGACCGGTCGAAGTCATAGGCGAACTGACCCTGAACGGCGTGACAAAGCCGCTCAATTTGCAGATCGAGACCTTCAAATGCATGGAAAGCAAGCTGTACAAGCGCGAAGTGTGCGGCGTGAACGCGTTTGCCAACTTCAACCGCGCCGACTATGGCATTACGGTCAACCTCGACCTGGGCTTCAAGCCCGAGATCAAGCTGGCGATCCAAGCCGAAGGCCTGATCAAGGTGGATTGATTCGGCTGTGCTGCCGGCGCTGCCGGCAGCATCCGTGATGCTCGTTGCAAGCGTTTATTCCCGCTTATGCGTGGATCGCGTGTTTCTTGACCCAATTCACATAATGCTGCATCCAGCCCTGGAAGAAGCCCAGGCTGGCTTCACCGATATTGCCGTGTTCGTCAAACAGGCCATCCTTGGCCTGGATAAACATTTCCGGCTGGTTTAGCAGCGGCACGTCCAGGTAGGCCAAGATATTGCGCAGATGCTGCTGCGCCAGTGCGGTGCCGATGGCGCCCACCGATACGCCCAGCACGGCGCCCGGCTTGCCGCCCCAGACGCTCTGGCCGTAAGGGCGCGAAGCGTGGTCGATGGCGTTTTTCAGTACGCCAGGCACGGAACGGTTGTACTCGGGGGTCAGGAACAGCAGCGCCTGGGAATCGGCGATCTCGGTTTTCAGGCGCAGCACCTGTTCGCTCTGGGCGCCATCGTCGTCCTGGTTGTACAGCGGCAGGTCGCCGATTTCAATATGCTTGAACGAAAACTCTGGCGGGGCCAGCTTGATGATGGCGTCGGCCAGCTTGCGGTTGAAGGAATCCTTGCGCAGGCTGCCAACGATAACGGCGACTTGATATTGACTCATGAATGACCTCGATAAAAGTGGAAAAAAAGCCCTGGAGCAAAGTACGCTACAGGGCTATCTTGCCACACAATTATCGCCGGCGTCTGCACGCCAGAAGGCTAGGTAAGGTCAAGCTGGGCGGGCCAGACCGCGGTATTCGCGGTAATAGCGTCCACCCAGATTGGTCAGCACTTCGTAGCCGATGGTCTGGGCCATGGCGGCCACCGCATCGACCGGATGCTCGGCGCAGATCAGGTCAACCAGGCTGCCCGGCGCCACGCGTTCGGGCGCAATTGCACTGACGTCAAGCGTAATCGAGTCCATCGAAATGGCGCCGATCTGCGGCACCTTCACGCCATCGATCACGGCCAGGCCCTGGTTGCTCATGCTGCGCAGCCAGCCGTCGGCATAACCGACCGACACAGTGGCCACCCGGCAGACGCCTTGCGCCGTATAACGCAGGCTGTAGCCGACATGGTCGCCATCGCCTATCGTGCGCGACTGGATAATCTTGCCCTGCAGACGCACCACCGGGCGCATGGGGTTGACCTCGCCTGCCTGTGGCGTAATACCATACAGCGCCGCGCCGGGGCGCACCAGGTCAAAGTGGTAGCTGGGCGACAGGAACACGCCCGAGGAATTGGCCAGGCTGGCGCGGCAGGCCGGCAAACGGGCAAGGATCGCCTGGAAGCGTGCCAGTTGCAGCGCATTGAACGGGTTGGCGCGCTCGTCGGCGCAGGCCAGGTGGCTCATCACATAGAGCACATTGACGCCGTCGAGAAAGTGCGCGTCGGCCAGCCATTGATCGACTTCCTGCGGCGCCATGCCCATGCGCGACATGCCGGTATCGACCTGCACGATGGCGTCCAGCGTGCGGCCCAGCATGGCGGCATGCGCGCGCCAGCCTTGCACCTGTGGCACGCTGTTGAGCACAGGAATCAAGCCATGCTCGGTAAACGCCGCTTCGGTGCCTACCGGCGGGCCGTGCAGAACGAAAATGGCGGCGTCCAGCGCCAGGTGCGGGCGCAGGCTGATGCCTTCTTCCAGGTGAGCGACAAAAAAATGCCGGCAGCCTTCCTGGTACAGCGCCGACGCCACTTGCGCTGCGCCCAGGCCGTAGGCGTCGGACTTGACCACGGCCGAACAGGCAGCCGGCAACGCGCGTGCGCGCAGCAAACGGTAATTGCTGCGCACGGCATCGAGGTCGATGGTCAGGATGGCGCCGCTACGCTCCTTGGCCGGCACGCCCATGCTCATGAAAGCGCCCATCTCAAGCGCCCGCGTATTGCAGCTTGCCGCCCTGGGTGGCGCCGTGATAGCGCGCTACCGACAGGTCATCGGCGCGGATAGCCGGCTGCTTCGACGACATCAGGTCGGCCAGCAACTGCGCCGAACCGCACGACATGGTCCAGCCCAGCGTGCCGTGGCCGGTGTTCAGAAACAGGTTACGCAGCGGCGTGCGTCCGACGATCGGCGTGCCGTCCGGCGTCATCGGGCGCAGGCCGGTCCAGAAGGTGGCGTCGACCGTATTGCCGCCGCCGGGGAACAGGTCGTTGACCACCATTTCCAGCGTTTCGCGGCGGCGCGGGTTGAGGCGCAGGTCGTAGCCGGCAATCTCGGCCATGCCGCCCACGCGGATGCGGTCGTCAAAGCGCGTGACGGCAATCTTGTAGGTTTCATCAAGGATGGTCGATACCGGTGCTTTGGCCGCATCGACGATAGGCACCGTGATCGAATAGCCCTTGAGCGGATAGACGGGAATATCGAGCTGCGGCTTGATGAAATTGGTCGAGTAGGAACCGAGGGCCACCACGTAAGCGTCTGCCTTGACCAGTTCTGCGCCGCACTGTACGCCGGCAATCGCGTCGCCCTGCGTCAGCAGCGCATCGATCGGCACGCCATAGCGGAACGTGACACCAAGCGCGACGGCCATCTCGGCCAGGCGCGTGGTAAACAGCTGGCAGTCGCCGGTTTCATCGTTGGGCAGGCGCAGGCCGCCAAACAGCTTGTGCTTGACCGCTTCCAGGGCCGGCTCGGCGCCGGACAACTGGTCGCGCAACAAGACCTCGAACGGCACGCCCGCTTCCTGCAGCACCTCGATATCCTTAGCCGCATCGTTGTATTGTTTTTCGGTACGGAACAGCTGGGTCGTGCCCTGCTGGCGCCCTTCATAGGTGATGCCGGCCTCGGCGCGCAGCGTCTTGAAGCAGTCGCGGCTGTATTCGGCCAGACGCACCATGCGTTCCTTGTTGACGGCGTAGGCGTCGGGCGTGCAGTTGCGCAGCATCTGCCACATCCATTTGAGCTGCGCCATGCTGCCGTCGAGCGAGATGGCCAGCGGGGCGTGGCGCTGCATCATCCATTTTACGGCTTTGAGGGGAATGCCGGGCGCGGCCCACGGCGAGGCGTAGCCGGGCGAAATCTGGCCGGCGTTGGCGAAACTGGTTTCCAGCGCCGGACCGGGCTGGCGGTCGATGACGGTCACGTCATGGCCGGCCCTGGCCAGGTAGTAAGCACTGGTGACGCCGATCACGCCGCTGCCCAGAATCACGATACGCATAATTTCCTCTATTTTTCCGTTTTTTGATGACGATTGTTTTTTGGGCAGATTGCCGGATTTGCCGCTATGATATGGCGATTGAACCAGCATTTGTTCACGTATAAATCAAGATATTCAGCAAATAATCATAAAAATCCATGAGAATTCTTAAAGAATCGGCACGCGGGCTCGACAAGCTCGACCGGCATATCCTGCGCGTGCTGCAGGTGGACGGGCGCATCTCAATGAAAGAGCTGGGCGAACAGGTCGGCCTGTCGATCACGCCCTGCATCGAACGGGTGCGGCGCATGGAGCGCGACGGCGTGATCAGCGGCTATTATGCGCGCGTCAATCCGGCCGCCGTGGGCGCCAAGTTGCTGGTGTTCGTGGAAATCACCCTGAACCAGAAGTCGGCCTCGGCCTTCGAGCAGTTCCGCCGCGAAGTGCTGCAGATACCGGAGGTGCAGGAATGCCACCTGGTGTCGGGCGACTTCGACTATCTGATCAAGGCGCGCATCCACGAGATGGCCGAATATCGCAAGCTGCTGGGCGACATGCTGCTGCAGCTGCCGGGCGCGGCGCAATCGAAAAGCTATGTGGTGATGGAAGAGATCAAGGAAACGCTGGCGGTCTCGACCGACGTTCAGCCAGGACGCTGAAAGTACCGTTTTGCGCACCCTTCAGCATCGCCATGCGAGCCTTTGTATAATCCGGTAGCCGGTTCAACAGAATCTCAGCACACTGCGTCCAGACATCACGCCCGTCCCCTCTGAGATTGGAAGCGGTGATGCACACCGGAACGACTACCATGAACACTGTCATCAAACTGGCGCTATGCTGCCTGGCTGGCTTGAGCGTGGCCATGTGCACGGCCAGCGAATACCAGGTCAACCGCGCGCCCGTCAACGGCGCCATCTACCAGAACATCAAGGTGGGCAAAACCACCCGCCTCGATCTCGACGCGGCACTGGGCAACGCCACCGTGGTCAGCTTCGACCCCGGCTATGAAGTGTGGGTCTACAAGAACCAACTGCAGCCCTCAAGGCGACTGCTGCCGCTGCTGGGCGAAAAAGGCACGCGCGAAGTGGCCGTGATGTTTGACCATGCTGGTATTGTCAGGAAATTCCGCATTCACGAGCCGCGCAAATAATTCTGGTCCTCCCGCACAGGAACACCGGGCCAAGCGGACCTGAAAAATGTCGAGGGCAAGGCGTAGGTCGGGTTAGCCCGCAGGGCGTAACCAGACAACACCACGGCCATCGGTGCAGTATCATGCACCATGCTTAAAAACCTGCTTTATCTTCTTGCCGCCCTGCTGGCGGCATGGACGCTGGCCTGCGCCGCGCTGGTGCTCGACGGCGTGCACGACCAGCTTGCGCCTGCCGATGTGATTGTGGTGCCTGGTAATACCATCGCCCCCGACGGTACGCCGAGCCCGCGCCTGCAGGCCCGGCTCGATGCAGCGCTGGCCGCCTATCGCGAGCGACTGGCGCCGCGCATACTGGTCAGTGGCGCCACCGGCAAGGAAGGCTTTGACGAAGCCGTGTCCATGGCGGCCTACCTGCGCCGCCAGGGCGTGCCGGCCAGCGCCATTGTCGAGGACAGCCAGGGCTGGACCACCGGCGCCACGGCGCACAATGCAGCGGCCATCATGGCCAGCCACGGCTGGCGCAGCGCCATGGTAGCCACCCAGTATTTCCATGTGCCGCGCATGCGGCTGGCGCTGCAGCGCGCCGGCGTGCATGTCAGCGCACAGATCCATGCGCCGTATGTCGAGTGGCGCGACCTGTATTCGCTGCCGCGCGAAGCGGCCGGCTTTGCGCTTTATTATCTGCGTTCCATGCAGCTTACGTAGAACATAACAATAATTGACGTATTGCAAAAGATCGCTGATACTCGCGCTCACCTCCGTTAGCCCATCCAGGTCTGCATGAACAGCGTAAAGAAGCATCAATGGACAAACTGACCGCAGCGCTCAGGATGTCCAAGGTAATTGCCTTGCATCAACAACGCAAACGCATTGATATCGACTGTTTCTATGCGGCCCTGCAATTTATTGCCCCTGCCGCCACCGACAGCGCCGTTGGCCAGGCCGGTGTGCCGGCGGCCGCGCTGACGCGCGAACAGGCAGCGCCCGGCGGGCAGCTTGTACTCGACAGCTACCAGGCAGAACCGGCACTGCGCCTGGCAGATGCGCTGGTGCAGCTCAAAACGCGGCTGGCAGGCGGCAACTGGGCCGGCGAAGAGGCCGTTTTTGCCGAAGCGCCGCTGGAGGAAAGCGAACGCGACGCCGCGATCACCGCGGCCATGCAGGTGGTCACGGCCGCGCTCAAGCCGCCGCCGATCAACGCCGGCGCCGGCGGCGCAGCCTCTGCGGGCAACAGCCTGCGCGAACGGCTGGCCACCCAGTTGCTGGGCCAGGAACTGGCCGCCACGCTGCTGCGCGAAGAACTGACGCTGCGTGAATGGAAACTTGACGGCCAAAACGGTCCACAGGTGTTTCTGCTGCTCGGCCCACCATCGAGCGGCAAGACCCTGATGACAAATCTGCTGGCGCAGCACTATGCCGGGCGGCCCATGCTGACGCTCAATATGGCCAGCTACCAGAGCGAGCGCGAAGGCTTTGGCCTGACCGGCCTGCGCTATGGCTGGTCGGACGCGCGCCCTGGGCGCCTGACCGGTTTTGTGTGGGAGCATCCGCGCGCCATCGTGGTGTTCGAGCATATCGACCGCGCCCATGAAAACGTGCAACAGCTGCTGATGCCTCTGCTGGTCGGCGGCAGCCTCGATGACGAATATGGCTTCGGCAGCGGCGCTGAAAGCGGCCACCCCGACAGCCGCAGCGTCGACTTCAGCGACACCATCCTGCTCTTTACCAGCAATGCCGCCAGCGCCGTCTATGAGCAGCCCGGCTACCAGCAACTGCTGGCCGACACGCCGGAGCAGGCGATCGCCCAGCTGCGCGCGGCTTTTGGCGCGCCGCCCGCCAGCCAGACAGGTATCCGCGGCGAGCCGGCGCCCGCGCGCGCCTCGGGCTTTGCCACGCACCTGAGCCAGTTCCCCATCCTGCCCTTCCTGCCGCTGGGGCTGGACGCGCTGCTGGCCATCACAGGCCAGCGCCTGGCCACGCTGGCGAGCGGCCTGCAAGCGCAGAACGTGGCCTGCAGCGGTCTCGACGCGCCCGAACTGGCCTGGGTGCTGACGCTTGCCCTGGGACCGGACATCAATGCGCGTGAACTCGATGGCGTGGCCCGCCCGCTGGTACAGCACTATGTGCGCGACTGCGACGCCAGCGGCGCCAGCCGCGCCACGCAGCTGGTGGTCAGCGTGGCGCCGTCGCCACTGCTTGAGCGCCTGCGCGCCAGCAACCCGGCTGAAGTGCTCAACCAGTTGCTGCGCCGTAGCGAAACGCTGCGCTACCGGCTGACGGCCACGCGCGACGGCGCCACGCTCACGCTGCAGCTCGATGCGCTGGAACTGGAACGCGTGCGCGTACAATCGGACTACGGCAACACCGGCGGCTTTGTCACCGAATTGCCCAAGCAGGGCTTTGATGCGATTTTCGGCCATCAGCATGTCAAGCAGCGCCTGCAGCAGGTGCTGCGCCTGCTGCAGCAGCCGGCCAGCGTCGGCGGCGCACCGCTGGCTTTGCCCAAGGGCATGCTGCTGTATGGCAGTGCCGGCACCGGCAAGACCATGCTGGCCAAGGCGCTGGCGGCCGAAGCCAAGCTGCCCTTTATCAGCGTGACCGGGCCGCAGCTGCTGGACCTGGACCTGATCCGCACGCTGTTCCAGCGCGCCCGCAAGTTTGCACCCAGCATCGTGTTTATCGACGAGATCGATGCGCTGGGCGTGCGCGGCGCGCACGGCGCCGATGTCTGCATCAACCAGCTGCTCACTGAAATCGACGGTTTTTCCGACACCCGCTGGGGCGGCGTGTTCGTGATCGCCGCCACCAACTTCCCCGGCAAGGTCGATCCGGCGCTGACGCGCTCGGGCCGGCTCGACCTCAATATTGAAATTCCCATGCTCGACCGCGAAGCGCGCGCCCTGTTCGTGGCGCGCCTGCACGGCCTGCCCCACCAGGACGCCTGGGACGACCAGGTGCTGCTCGACCTCAGCGCCGGCATGACCGGCGCCGACCTGGAAAAAGTCTACCGCGAATGCGCGCTCGACTTGGTGCGCCGCCAGACCGACCATATTACCCAGGCCGATGTGCTTGAACAGATCAATGTGATCCGCCACGGCCAGCGCGTCGAAAACCCGCGCCTGCGCGAACAGCTTGAATCGACCGCCTTTCACGAGGCCGGCCACGCCGTGGTGTCGATGGTGCTCAACCCCGGCGTGCGGGTGCAGCAGATCACCATCGTGCCGCGCCGCGACAGCCTGGGCTTTACCAGTTATGACCAGGAAAATTCAAGCGGCGGCAACTTCAACCGCGCCCAGGCCATCAACCGCATCTGCGTGGCACTGGCCGGACGCATTGCCGAATCGCGGCGCTTCCCCGCCATCGATGACGCTGGCGGCAACGACGCCGGCGCCGCCAGCGACCTGCACTACGCCACCCGCCTGGCCTGGCAGGCGATTACCGAATGGGGGCTGGACGAGGAATTTGGCTGGTTGTCGCTGTCAGGCATCTCCGAGGCCGGCCAGCGCGCCCTGCAGGAACGCGCGGTGGAACGCTCGCACGCCTGGCTGGCCGAAGCGCGCCAGCACACCACGCACGTGATCGACGAACACTGGCGCACCATCGAGCAGGTGGCGAACTACCTGCTGGAACATGAAATGCTCGATGGCGATACCTTGCGCAATATGCTGGCTTAAGCGGACAAATTCAACAGGAAAGAGGGTTATGAGCAATACCGTCATCTACAGCTACAAAGCCGAACCACGCAGCGGCGGACGATACTTTATTTCCGTGATGCGCCGTGATGAAACACCCGCCAAAGTGGTGCCCATCAAGCCACAGAAGAAGGACATCGAGGCCGATGGCCTGCCCCGTTTCGATAGCAAGAAAAATTCCGTTGATGAGGACAACGTCAAAGCCGTCGCGCAGGACGGCGACGCTGGCAAGGAACCGGCAAAGCTGCCGGTCGCGAAACCAGTATATGGCAGTAAAAATCCGCTTGCCAGCGACGATAACACGCCCCCGGAAGTTATCCGGACAAATGAACATCTGGTCAAAGAGGGCAACAAGGTTGAAGGTAGCGACCTCGAGAGCGTTACGACAAACACGCACGGGCATACCGGCACGCAAGGAGCCGAAATGGAGGAACTGCTGGCGGGAAGCGCGCCAATCGAGATCAACAAAAAGATGAATGCTGCGCCCCCCGGATCACCGGGTGACGGCAGCTTTTTGCTCGGCGAATTACGCATCGCCACCACACCTGCCGATCAATCGGTCATCCTTGAGACGTACAGGATCAGCGAGAGAACGCACAAAAATGCTTTCTACATTGATTACGAGCGGCCCATTACCGTTTCTGAGTACGACGCAAACTTTGAAATGCAGGCCGACGACGCCGCCATGGTATTGCGCGCCTTTATGCTGGCCAAGATGACGACCACACGGCTTGAAACGCGCCATATCCTGCAGGAGCAGACGAAAGGCCTTGCCAAGCTCCGCACTGCCATCGACGCAGACAAAGAGCATGTTTTTTCAAGCAACATGCTGAAAGAATGGCAACGAGTTGAAGATGCGGCAGAAGAGCATGGCAAGAGCCATAATGGACCACACAAACGGTATGCATTAATGTGGGAAGATGTCTTTGCTCAACGTGCCACCGTGTTGCATGACTTTGTGCACCGACACAAGCGATGGTTGTATGGCAGTGTCTTTGCCATGCTGGTGCTGACACTGTACTGGGTCTGGTTTCCCGAATTCCAATACTGGTCCGAACTGGGTAAATTGCTGACCTTCACATCGGTGGCGGGCGGTATCGTTTTTCTGCTGTACGCCTTGAATTTGAAGGTATTGAAAACGCGTATTGCCGAGCAACTGCATAAAAACACGACCAAAAAACTCAATAAAACCATGGCCGGGCTGATACAGACCAATGCCAATGTCGCTGCACTTAATATGGCGCCGCTGCAACAAGATGCCTATGTTTCCGATCTGTTGCTGTGCAAGATGGATCAGGCTCTGCATCTGAAGGAACGGCTGACATCGATTGAAAAAGTGATCAAGGCCCGTGCAACCTATGTGGGCGCTGACGCCTTGCATATTGAACAGCATCGCGACCGCGTACGCCGCAGTATTACCGCTGCCGGCAGCGGCGTCTTCGTGGGATTCTTTACCTACGAGGTGGGAGAATCGGTGATGAGCTACCTGCATGTGACGCACCACCAGGACCAGAACTCAATGCTGTACTGGCTGTTTGCCAATGGCGAGCGCATCAAGGTCAAGCAAGGGCATGCGCTGGCGCTGCCTGAGCAGGCACAGGCCGGCGATATCCATGCAGCACCGCATGAGAACGCCGTGACGGCCAGCCACACGGTGCAGCATGGGCCGGCCATCGATCCGGAATTTATCCAGGCATATCACGAGCCGGAAGTGTTTGCGCACAGCGTACTGTTGACCTTGACTATCGTCTTCAGCCTGATCACGGCCTGGATCGCCATACGCAAGCCCGAAGCCGAGCAAGGTGGCGGCCATGGCCACCACTAAGACGTTATACTTGCTTATAAACTTGATAGTTACGTAACCTGATGGAGCAATCTATGGATAGCAATACCCTTGCCACACTGTACAAAACGGTGATTGAAGAAGAACTGGGCATGATTGCCAAGATCGATGACACCGATGACGTCATTTTCAAGTATCCCGACCTGGGCACGCTGTACTTCAGCCTGGATGCGGAAAATGATCCCGAGTATCTGATGCTGGTGTTCCCGAATTTTGCCGATGCCAAATCACTGGAGCTGTCGCGCGAGCAACTGCTGCTGGCAATCAATAACATCAACAGCAGCAGCAAGGCAGTCAAGCTGTCGATCCGCCGCAAGACCATCGACACCGACTGCGACGTAACGGCCACCGTGGAAGCGTTTGTCGGTGCGCCGAATCAGGCGCCAGCCGAAGCAGTCCTGCGCCAGACCATCAAGCGCAATCTGTCGGCACTGCGTGCCGGTGCGCGCAACCTGATTGAAGAAAGCAAGAAAATCAAGGGCGACCAGGTCGAAACGATGTAAGCCGTCGGGGGCCGGGATACCTCGTCCCGGCCCTGACCCTGTCAGTCTACTCGTCCCACTGGCGCGAACGCTCGACCGCACGCTGCCATTTATGCAGCCGCGCCAGGCGTTCATCGTGCGCCATCTTCGGCTCGAAGCGGCGGCCCACCTGCCACTGCGCGCCGATCTCCTCTTCCGACGCCCAGAAACCTACCGCCAGGCCCGCCAGATAGGCTGCACCCAGCGCCGTGGTTTCCGTGACTACCGGACGTACTACCGGCACATTCAGAATATCAGCCTGGAACTGCATCAGCATGTCGTTGCGCGCCGCGCCGCCGTCCACGCGCAGTTCGGACAGGGCAATGCCGGCGTCTTTCTGCATGGCCGACAGCACATCGACGTTCTGGTAAGCCACGCCTTCGAGCGCCGCGCGCGCGATATGCGCCTTGCCGGTGCCGCGCGTAATGCCGATCAGCGTGCCGCGCGCATACGGATCCCAGTATGGCGCACCGAGGCCGGCAAAGGCCGGCACGAAGACCAGCCCGCCCGTATCGGGCACGCTGCTGGCCAGCGCCTCGACCTCGGACGAGTGGCTGATAATGCCCAGGCCGTCGCGCATCCACTGCACGGCGGCGCCGGCAATAAAGGCGCTGCCCTCGAGCAGATAATCGGTGCGGTTGGCGCCCTCGCCCAGGCGCCAGCCGACGGTCGAGAGCAGGCGGTTTTTCGACGGCAGCGGGCGCTTGCCCACATTCATCAGCATAAAGCAGCCGGTGCCATAGGTGTTCTTGGCCATGCCCGGCTTCAGGCAGGCCTGGCCAAAGGTGGCGGCCTGCTGGTCGCCGGCAATGCCGGCAATCGGCAGGCGCACGCCCAGCAAATCGGTGTGCGTATGGGCGGCGATGCCGCTCGATGGCACCACGTCGGGCAGCAGCGAAGCGGGAATATCGAGCAGCGCCAGCAGGTCGGTGTCCCATTGCAGCGTGTGGATATTGAACAGCATGGTGCGTGAAGCATTGCTGGTATCGGTCAGATGGGCGCCGCTCATCTTGTAGATCAGCCAGCTGTCGACGGTGCCGAAGGCCAGCTCGCCGCGCTGGGCGCGTGCGCGCAGGCCGGCGATATTGTCGAGCATCCATTTGAGCTTGGTGGCGGAAAAATAGGCGTCGAGCACCAGGCCGGTTTTTTGCTGGATCAGTTCGGCCTTGCCTTCGGCGACCAGCTGATCGCAAAAGGCGGCATTGCGCCGGTCCTGCCAGACGATGGCATTGGTGACAGGTTCGCCGGTAGCGCGGTCCCACAACACGGTGGTCTCGCGCTGATTGGTCACGCCGATGGCGGCCACGTCGCTGGCCGGCACGCCGCTCTCGCGCAGCACCTGCTCCATGACGCTGCGCTGCGAATCCCATATTTCACTGGCGTCGTGTTCGACCCAGCCCGGCTGCGGAAAAATCTGGCGAAATTCACCCTGCGCGCACGCATGCACGCGGCCCGCATGGTCAAACAGAATGGCGCGTGAGCTGGTGGTACCCTGATCTAAAGCAAGTATATAGTTGGTCATAAGTCAGCACTGCATTACATGGTAAAAACAGGCACAGTTCGTCTGCACGAACCGTGCCTGCCAGATTACAACATCAGCAAAGTTTAACGCACCTTGCCTTCTTTCCAGGCCTGCAGCAGCTTGTCGTAAGCAATGGTTTCGCCCTTCGGTTTTTCATTGGCCAGTTTCTTCCACGGCGCGTGCTGGTCGGACAGATACTGGTTCGGATCGCCCTTGGCGTTCAACTTCGGTGCGCACGCTTTCATGCCGGCGCGCTGCAGGCGTGCCATCACCTGGTCCATTTCCTCGGCCAGGTTGTCCATCGCGGCCTGCGGCGTTTTTTCGCCGGTAATGGCGGTGGCCACGTTTTTCCACCACAGCTGCGCCAGTTTCGGATAGTCGGGCACGTTGTTGCCGGTCGGCGTCCAGGCCACGCGCGCCGGGCTGCGGTAGAACTCGATCAGGCCGCCGTATTCATTGGCGTGCTTGGTAAAGTAATCGTGGCGGATATCGGAATCGCGGATAAAGGTCACGCCCACAATGGACTTTTTCAGCGAGACGGTCTTCGATGTGACGAACTGCGCATACAGCCAGGCGGCAGCCTTGCGGTCGTCCGGCGTGGACTTGAACAGGAACCATGAACCGACGTCCTGGTAGCCGTTCTGCATGCCGTCTTTCCAGTACGGGCCGTGCGGCGACGGCGCCATCCGCCATTTCGGCGTGCCATCCTTGTTGACCACCGGCAGGCCGGGCTTGACCATGCCGGCCGTAAACGCCGTGTACCAGAAAATCTGCTGGGCGATCTCGCCTTGCGCCGGCACCGGGCCGGACTCGGAGAAGTTCATGCCGTTGGCCTGCGGCGGCGCGTATTTCTTCATCCAGTCGATGTACTTGGTCAGCGCAAAGACGGCAGCCGGCGAATTGGTGGCGCCGCCACGCGACATCGAAGCGCCCACCGGCGTGCACTTGTCTGCCGCCACCTTGATGCCCCACTCGTCGATCGGCATGCCGTTCGGGATACCCTTGTCGGCCGCGCCAGCCATCGACAGCCAGGCATCGGTAAAGCGCCAGCCCAGCGAGGGATCTTTCTTGCCGTAGTCCATATGGCCGTAGACTTTCTTGCCGTCGATTTCTTTCACGTCGTTGGTAAAGAAGTCGGCGATGTCTTCGTAGGCCGACCAGTTCTGCGGCACACCGAGCTCGTAGCCGTACTTGGCCTTGAACTTGGCCTGCAGGTCCTTGCGCGCAAACCAGTCGGCGCGGAACCAGTACAGGTTGGCGAACTGCTGGTCGGGCAGCTGATAGACCTTGCCATCCGGTGCGGTGGTAAAGCTGATGCCGATAAAGTCCTTCAGGTCCAGGCCAGGATTGGTAAATTCCTTGCCCTTGCCGGCCATATAGTCCGACAGCGGCTCGACGGCGCCATAGCGGTAGTGGGTGCCGATCAGGTCGGAGTCCGAAATCCAGCCGTCATAGATGCTTTTACCGGACTGCATGGAGGTCTGCAGCTTTTCCACCACGTCGCCTTCCTGGATAATGTCGTGGCGCACCTTGATGCCGGTGATTTCCTCAAACGCCTTGGCCAGCGTTTTCGATTCATAGACGTGGGTGTCGATGGTCTCGGACACCACCGAAATTTCCTTGATGCCTTTGGCTTTGAGCTTGGCGGCAGCGTCGATAAACCATTTCATCTCCTCCATCTGCTGCTGCTTGCTCAGGCTCGATGGCTGGAACTCCTTGTCGACCCAGGTTTGCGCCTGCTTGACGTCGGCCAGGGCCGCATTGGCCAGCAGCATGGCTGCTGCTGCAAAGACCGTGAACTTCAATTTCATCGTATCTCTCCTTTTATTATATGAACCGGCCGCCGATGGCGCCCGGCATTCTCCACCCACCGGCAAGCCGGCTTATCCCCACCGCATTACAATCAACAACACTACAAAACTGATGGCCGCACCAATTGCCTGCTGCAGCTCGGTCAGGCCGGCCCAGGCCAGATTCACGTAGGCGGCTGCCAGCAGGCCGACAAACAGGCGGTCACCGCGCGTGGTCGGCATCGGCAAAAAGCCCTTGCGCTCGATGCTGGGCGAACGGATCTGCCACACCGTCATCACGGCCAGCATCAAGCCGATACAGATAAAGAACACCGCCACTTCAGGCGTCCACGCCATCCAGCCAAACAGGCTGGCAGTACTGTCCACATTGTTTTCCATTGTTCAGACCCTCCCCATGGCAAAGCCCTTGGCGATGTAATGGCGCACGAACCAGATCACCAGTGCGCCCGGCACGATGGTGAGCACGCCGGCCGCCGCCAGCACGCCCCAGTCCATGCCGGCCGCCGACACGGTGCGCGTCATGGTGGCGGCAATCGGCTTGGCGTTCACAGACGTGAGCGTGCGCGCCAGCAGCAGTTCGACCCAGCTGAACATGAAGCAGAAGAACGCCGTCACGCCGATGCCCGACTTGATCATCGGCAGGAAGATGCGGATAAAGAAGCGCGGGAAGCTGTAGCCGTCGATATACGCCGTCTCGTCGATTTCCTTCGGCACGCCCGACATGAAGCCTTCCAGTATCCAGACCGCCAGCGGCACGTTGAACACCATGTGCGCCAGGGCCACGGCCAGATGGGTGTCCATCAGGCCGACGGTGGAATAGAGCTGGAAGAACGGCACCAGGAATACCGCTGGCGGCGTCATGCGGTTGGTCAGCAGCCAGAAAAACAGGTGCTTGTCGCCGACAAAGTTATAGCGCGAAAAAGCATACGCGGCGGGCAGCGCCACCGTCACCGACATGACCATATTGAGCGCCACGTAGATCATCGAGTTGATGTAGCCGCTGTACCAGGACGCGTCGGTAAAGATGGTGTGGTAGTTGGCAAACGTCAGCTGCTGCGGCCACAAGCTCAGGACGCCCACGATTTCCTCGTTGGTCTTGAGCGACATATTGAGCATCCAGTAGATCGGCAGCAGGGACGCGAGCAGGAAGGCGATCAGAATGCCTGAAGAAACTTTGCGATTCATTTCTGGTCTCCCGTGCCAACGCGCTGCATCCAGGTGTAGAGCGCAAAGCAGAACAGCAGGATGATCAGGAAGTAAATCAGCGAAAACGCCGAAGCCGGTCCCAGGTCAAACTGCCCGACCGCCTTTTGCGTCAGGTACTGCGATAAAAAGGTGGTGGCGTTGCCTGGCCCGCCGCCGGTCAGCACGAACGGCTCGGTATAGATCATGAAGCTGTCCATAAAGCGCAGCAGCACCGCGATCATCAGCACATTGCGCAGCTTGGGCAGCTGGATATAGCGAAACACCGCCAGGCGCGAGGCGCCGTCGATGCGCGCTGCCTGGTAATAGGCGTCGGGAATCGCGCGCAGGCCCGCATAGCACAGCAGCACCACCAGCGGCGTCCAGTGCCAGATATCCATCACCATCACCGTCAGCCAGGCGTCGAGCGAATTGCCGTTGTAGTTATAGTCGAAGCCCAGCTGGTTCAGGCTGTAGCCCATCAGGCCGATATCGCCACGGCCGAAGATCTGCCAGATGGTGCCGACCACGTTCCAGGGAATCAGCAGCGGCAGCGCGATCAGCACCAGCGACAGGGAAGCCTTCCAGCCATCGGCCGGCATGCACAGCGCAATCAGGATGCCCAGCGGGATCTGGATCGCCAGCACCGAGCCGGAAAACAGCAGCTGGCGCAACAAGGCGCTGTGCAGGTCGCCGTCCTGCATCACCATGCGGAACCACTCGACGCCGACAAACACTTTCTGGGTCGGGCTCAGAATATCCTGCACCGAATAGTTCACCACCGTCATCAGGGGCAGGATGGCGGAAAACGCCACGCACAGCAGCACCGGCAGTATCAGAAACCAAGCGCGGTTATTATCAGTTTTCATCAGGCCACCCGTTTGTCGTTGACGTAGTACAAAGTGCGCTCCGGCGGAAAACGCAGCCGCACGCCCTGTCCTGGCGCTGTCGCTGCATCGATACTGCGCAGCCTGGCCGCCAGCACCTGGCTGCCAAGCCGGAATTCGGCCAGATAATGCGTGCCCATATTGCGCACGGCCAGCACGCTGGCCTGCACGGTGTCGCTTGCCGCCGTTGCGCCGTCCACGCATTCGACAAACTCGGGCCGGATGCCCAGCGTGATCTTGCCGCTGGCGCCTGTCAGCGCAGCGCGGGCGGCATCATTCAGGGCCAGGGCCTGGCCAGCCACGATGGCGCGCCCGTCGTCCAACGTGCAGTCGAACAGATTCATGCCGGGGTTGCCGATAAAGTAGCCGACAAAGGTATGGGCCGGCGTTTCAAACAGCGCCTGCGCGCTGCCCGTCTGCACCACTTCACCCTGCGTCATCACCACCACTTCGTCGGCAAAGGTCAGCGCCTCGACCTGGTCATGCGTGACGTAGATCAGCGAGAGCTTGAGTTCATGGTGGATTTCCTTGAGTTTGCGCCGCAACAGCCATTTCAGGTGCGGATCGATCACCGTCAGCGGTTCGTCGAACAGCACGGCGGCCACATCGGGGCGCACCAGGCCGCGGCCCAGCGAGATTTTCTGCTTGGCGTCGACCGACAGGCCGCTGGCGCGCATTTTCAGGTCACCCGTCAGTTCAAGCATCTGCGCCACCTGCTGCACGCGCTTTTTCACTTCGGATTCCTTCCAGCCGCGATTGCGCAGCGGGAAAGCCAGGTTGTCGTGCACGGTCATGGTGTCGTAGATGACGGGGAACTGGAACACCTGCGCAATATTGCGCGCTTCGGTCGGCAGTTGCGTCACGTCTTTGCCGTCAAACAGTACCTTGCCGTGCGACGGCTTGACCAGGCCCGAGATAATATTGAGCAAGGTGGTCTTGCCGCAGCCCGATGGCCCCAGCAGTGCATAGGCGCCGCCGTCGCGCCAGGTCATGCTCATCGGGCGCAGCGCGTAATCCGATGGCGCACTCGGGTCGGGCTTGTAGGCATGAGCAAGGTCGATCAGTTCAATGCGCGCCATTATTGGCCTCCCTTACCGGACTGCGGGGCAAACAGCAGCTTGCCGTCGGCGCCAAAAATGAACAGTGCAGCGCTCTGGCAGACCATGGTGCAGTCGCTGCCGATCTCCATATCATGCACGCCTGAGAGTTGGGCCACCAGCGACAGCGCGCCACGGCGCGCATGCACATAGGTTTCCGAGCCGCTGATTTCAGCCAGATCCACGGTTGCGGGGATCGCCAGCGTACCGGGCGCACTGGCGACGGAAGAAGCCAGTTGCAGGCTGTGTGCGCGCACGCCCAGCGTCACGCTGCGCTGGCCGGCCAGCGCTGCCTGCTGTTCGGCGTTCAGGGAAATGGCCAGGCCGCCTTCAGCCTGCGCCACGCCCTGCGCATCGATCTGCACCGGCAGCAGGTTGATTGGCGGATCGCTGAAAGTGCGCGCCACCTCGATGCTGTTTGGCGCGTTGAACACATCGAGCGTCGGCCCCTGCTGGAGCAGGCGCCCTTCGTGCAGCACCGCCACATGGCCACCCAGCTGCAGCGCTTCAAGCGGCTCGGTGGTGGCATACACCACGGTGGTGCTGCCGCTGGAAAACAGCTCGGTCAGTTCGCGCCGCAGCTCTTCGCGCAGCTTGTAGTCAAGATTGACCAGCGGCTCATCGAGCAGCAGCAGGGAGGCATCCTTGATCAGCGCGCGCCCCAGCGCCGTGCGCTGCTGCTGGCCGCCCGACAGTTCGCCCGGCGTGCGCTCCAGATAGGGCGTGATATGCAGCCGCTCGGCCAGCGCCAGTACTTTTTCGCGGATCTGCGCTTCAGGCACCTTGCGCAGACGCAAGGGCGAAGCCATATTGTCATACACGCTGAAGGCCGGATAGTTGATGAACTGCTGATAGACCATGGCCAGGTTGCGCTTACTGACCGGCACGCCCGTCACATCGACGCCATCGGCCAGCACCTTGCCGGCAGTGGGCTTGTCGAGCCCGGCCATCACACGCATCAGCGTGGTCTTGCCGGCGCGCGTGGTGCCCAGCAGCACATTGATGGCGCCCGGCACCAGCGCCAGCGACATCGGGTAAAGATAATCGTCAGCACCATGCTTCTTGCTGATCTCGTGCAGCTCCAGTTGCATGAATCTCCTCCAAAGTTTTTGTCGCCGCGCCCTCTGTCGGGGCATGGTCGTCACCTGCAAACTACAAGGGATGGCGGGCCAGCCAGTCATCCAGTATCAATTCCGTGCCAGCGGGCAAATGCAGGCCCAGCTTGGAACGCCGCCACAGCATGTCAGCGGCCGTAACGGCAAATTCATGGCGCCGCCAGTAATCGACTTCGGCCGCATACAGCCCCGGTGCAATTTCCTCGCCCATTGCCGCCAGGCTGTCGCGCCCTTTCAGCAGCGCATGAATGCGCGTGCCATAAGCGCGCGCATAACGCGCTACCAGCGCCGGTGGCAGCCAGTCGTACTGCTGCTGCCAGCCCTGAACAAAACTGCCGAACTCGCGTACCGCACGGTTCTGCGGCGTGCTGCCTGCCACATCGCCGCCGGGCAGGCAGGCCGCCGCACTCCAGGCGCCGTGCGTATTGCCCAGGGTCGGCGCCAGCAGGTCGAGTGCTTCCTCGGCCAGCTTGCGAAAGGTCGTGATCTTGCCGCCAAAAACGCTCAGCAAGGGCGGGCCGTCCTGATCCAGCTCGAAGCGGTAATCGCGCGTGACGGCCTTGGCGTCGGCCGCTTCGTCCTGTACCAGCGGACGCACGCCTGAATAGGTCCAGACCACATCATCTGGCGTAATCGGCTTGCTGAAATAGTAACTGGAAAGTTCGCACAAGTAACTGATTTCTTCATTACTGATAGCAACTTTTCCGCTGTCGCCCTGATAGTCGAGGTCGGTGGTGCCGATCAGCGTGTAGTCGTCTTCATAGGGAATCGCAAACACGATGCGTCCGTCCGGGTGCTGGAAGATATACGCATGATCGTGCTCGAACAGGCGCTTGACAACGATATGGCTGCCCTTGATCAGGCGCAGCTTGCGCGCCGGTCCAGCCGGGGCTGCCTGCTGCAGGAATTCGGCCGTCCACGGCCCGGTGGCGTTGACCACGCTGCGCGCGCGCACCAGCACCGCGCTGCCGTCTTCATGCTGCAGGCGCGCCTGCCAGCCGTCCGCCTCGCGCTGCAAGGCGGTGCAACGGGTGCGCGTAAAAATCTGCGCGCCGCGCTCGGCCGCATCAACCGCGTTGAGCAGCACCAGCCGCGCATCGTTGACCCAGCCATCGGAATACACAAAACCGCGTTCGAATTGCGCCTTCAGCGGCTGGCCGGCTGGATGGCGTTTGAGATTGATGCTGGCCGAGCCCGGCAACAGTTCGCGTTTGGCCAGCATATCGTACAAAAACAGGCCGGCGCGGATCAGCCAGGCCGGACGCTGCCCTTTAGCGTGCGGCATCACGAAGCGCAGCGGCCACATGATATGCGGCGCCGAGCGCAGCAGCACTTCGCGCTCGATCAGCGCTTTGCGCACCAGGCCGAACTCGTAATACTCGAGATAGCGCAGGCCGCCATGAATCAACTTGGTCGAAGCTGACGAGGTATGCGCGGCCAAGTCATCCTTTTCGCACAGCACCACCGACAGGCCGCGTCCGGCTGCGTCACGCGCAATGCCGGCGCCGTTGATGCCGCCGCCGACCACCAGCACATCGCAGGCGAGCTCTCTCGTTGCGTTCGGCTGGTGAAGGCCTGTCGATGAATCGTGGTGCGGTACAACCGTCATTGCAACTCCATTTTTGTCATGGTCGCTGGCAAGAAAAACTAGGCATCGCCAGCGACTGTGTTTAAGATCAATACTGAAGGTATTCACATACCATATGAATAAGATACGCCAGAATACGAATGCATAGCAACATATTTTAATCAATATTTGTTCGTTTATTTTCGTTTTATAAGAAAGTTACCATGATTTTGAATCCCCGCCAGCGCCGCCTGCTCGATGCGGTACGCCAGCAATTGACCGTTTCGGTGGAAGAACTGGCCCAGCAACTGGGCGTGACGCCACAAACCGTGCGCCGCGATGTCAAGCAGATGGAAGAAGCGCGCCTGCTGGCGCGCTACCACGGCGGCGTCGGCCTGCCCTCTTCGGTGGAAAATATCGATTACAGCCAGCGCCAGGTGTTCAACAGCGAAGCGAAGCGCCGCATCGCCGGCGCGGTGGCGCAGCAAGTGCCGCACGGCTGTTCGCTATTGATCAATATCGGCACCACCACCGAAGAAGTGGCGCGCGCGCTGGGCCAGCATGCGGGCCTGCACGTGGTGACCAACAACCTCAACGTGGCCGCCATCCTGGCCGACAATCCGGGCTGCGAGGTGATCGTGGCCGGCGGCGTGGTGCGCGGGCGCGACCGCGGCATCGTGGGTGAGGCAACCATCGACTTTATCCGCCAGTTCAAGGTCGATATCGGCATTATCGGCATCTCCAGCATCGACGAGGATGGCAGCCTGCGCGACTTCGACGCGCGCGAGGTGCGCGTGGCGCAAGCCATTATCGAACAGTCGCGTGAAGTGTGGCTGGTCGCCGACCAGCATAAATTCGGCCGCAAGGCGCTGGTGCGGCTGGCCGATCTGGCGCAGGTCGACATGCTGTTTACCGATGCGCCGCCGCCGCCGCGCTTTGCGCGCGTTTTGCGCGATGCCGCCGTCAAAGTGGTCGTCGCCGCCTGACACTGGACCTGGCCGGGCGCCGCCGAACGGCAGTCAATTGATCGTTATGTGCAGGACTTCACTTATTGAGAGGGAAAATGTTTTCGTTGTCAAAATAATGCTGTTACCATTGATGCAACATGAGTTATAATTTTAATCTTCCTTATTGGCAAGACGATTGTGCGCGTGATATTGCTTTTTGCTTAATCGAATTATCAACATCATTATTGAAAATTAACTCATGGAGCATAGTGATTTCTTAGGAAATTACCTGTAAAGACTGCATGCAAGACCACGATTCCCCAACAAGCCACTCGACATCCAGCGCCACGGCCCAAACCATGCCCGAAGCGCCGCCTAGTGAAGGAAATGAGATGAACCATACTTTTGAAGTGGGCGTCAAATCGTCCGGCATCCACGCCAACGCCGCCGCCGTCAGCGAACTCGAAGCCCATCTCGGCTACTGGCTGCGTTTTGTTTCCACCCACGTATCGCACAGCTTTCAGAAAAAAGCCGAAGCCAATGGCGTGACCGTCTCCGAGTGGGTGGTGTTGCGCGAGATGTTCCGTCTCGGCTGCACTTCGCCCACCACGCTGGCGCAAGTGGCCGGCATGAGCAAGGGCGCCGTCTCCAAGCTGATCGACCGGCTGGAAAGCAAGGGCATGGTCAGCAAGTCCATCCTGCTGGCCGACCGTCGCCAGCATTCGATCGAGCTGACGGCCGAAGGCGAGGCGCTGGTGCCAGTGCTGGCCGGCATGGCCGACCAGAATGACGAAGAGTTTTTTGGCCAGCTGCCGCCGCCGCTGCGCGAAAGCCTGCTTGAAGCGATGAAGGAAGTGGCGCGTACGCACCAGCTTAAAAGCGAGCCGCTGAACTGAGTCAGGCCGTCCGGCCTGCTGTTGCGTCAGCCTCGATCAGGGCCACCGTATCACGGCCCTGATCCTTGGCCTGGTACAGCGCCTGGTCGGCCACTGCCAGCAATTGCTCCGGCACCAGTTCGCCGTGGCGAAACAGTGCTATGCCGATGCTGGTCGTGACCAGCAGTTCGCCCTGCGACAGCCGGAACGGCACGCGTATCGCTTCGATGATCTTGCGGCCGATCTGCTGCACCTCGGCAGCACTGGTCACGGCATCGAAGATGATCACGAATTCATCGCCGGCCAGGCGCGCAGGCAGGTCGCTGGCGCGCACCTTGCGCACCAGGCGCGCGGCAAACTCCTTGAGCACCTCGTCGCCGGCCGCATGACCGAGGCTGTCGTTGATGCCCTTGAAACGGTCGATATCGAGATAGGCCAACGCCATCGGCTCGCCCGTCTCCCTGGCCCGCTGCATGCTCAGGGCCAGTTGCTCGTCAAAGCGGCGGCGGTTGGCGATGCCCGTCAGCACATCGGTGGCGGCGGCAAACTGCAGCGCCGAGTGCACGGCCTTCACCTTGGTAATCTCGTGGATCAGGCCATACACGCCAGCCACCTGCCCGTCTTCAGCCACATCAGGGATGTAATTGGTCTGGAACGAGCGGCAACCATCGGCAGCATCGGTGGTAAATTCATACTCGACTTCTTCACCGGCAAACGCACGGCGCAAATGCTGTTCACGCATCGCGTAGGCGGCCTCGCCCAGCACGTCGCGAATCGAATTCATCATCCCTTCCGCTATCGAGACGCCGAACCATTTTTCAAACGTGGCGTTCATGAACTGGTAGCGGTGTTCGCGGTCGATATAGACAATCACCACCGGCACGTGATCGGTCAGCAGTTTCAGGCGCCGCTCGCTGGCGCGCGTCTGCGCCTGGGCCGATTCGCGTTCCGCCACCAGCGAATAGAAGTCACGGCTCAGGTCGCCGATCTCATCGCGCCGCCCGATCTGCAATACCTCGATACCAACCCGGTCGCGGCGAATGCCGTGCACCTGCCGGCGCAGGCGCTCGAGCGGGTGCAGCAGGCGCAGCACCACGCGCCAGCCCAGCAGGCCCGCTACCGCCGCCATGCATAATGCCGCCACCAATACCTTGCTGCGTATCGCATGCAGCGGCGCGAATGCGGCACTGGTCGGATAAACAGAAGCCAGTATCCAGTTGGTCGACGCGATGCGGCGATAGGCAAACAGCGCATCTTCTCCTTTGCTGGTCTTGCCGGTCATCCAGCCTTCAAAGCCCTTGATGGCGTTGCTGGTCGGGATACTGGGCGGACACAGCGCGGCAATATGCTGCATGATCAGCGATTTGTCGGGGTGCTCGACGACGATGCCGTCAGCGGTCATGATATACAAGTGCCCGCCCACACCGGGCCGTAGCGAACTGAGCCTGCCCAGGAAATCGGGCTGGCGCAAATTGACGCTGGCAGCCAGCACGTAGCGGATCTGCCCGCGCGCATCGAACACCGGCTGGGTCACCACCACCACCGGCATGCCCGACACACTGCCCTGCAAGGGCTCGGAAATAATGGAACGCTTTTGCGCCAGGGTCTGGTCGAAATACGCCCTGCCCCGCAAGTTGAGCTTGACCGAACCGGCGCGCAGCCTGGCCGGCGCCAGGCTGGCCAGCAGCGTGCCATCGAGACCGACCAGGCCGGCGGTAAAAAATTCCTTGCTCAATATGGTCTGAGCATTAAGGAAGCGCTGCAGGCCGGGCTGGTCGTCGATATCGAGCGCAGCGATGCTGTCGGCAAGCACGCGCAGCACGTTGCGCTTGGCAGCGAGTTCCTCGTCGATGAAAACGGCGGCGCTGGCCAGCGATACAAATTGCTGCTGGCCGGTCACGGCGCGCATGTCGCGCTCGGCCAGCGCCAGCGTGGCCAGCGCCAGCAGCGCCACCGCGCCCAGCACCAGCAGGAACACTACCACGCTCATGCGTGCTTTGAGGCTGGCTGGCAAGATACTGCGCCATCGCTTGCGTGTACTCGTTATCATGGCTGCTAGGTCCGGTAGTGCCTGGTACTGCGCCCCGGCGGTCCGCCTGCTCAGGGCTTATCTGGCAGGCATGGAAATAGATTGCTTTGCAACATGATACCAAAAGTACCATGGCGGCATGCAAAAGCTGCGCCGTCCCGCCGCACAGTGTGGTTTTTTATAACAGATGGAGAAACCGGAGAAGTTCGTCAACCGACGCATCGATCGTGCGCGCACGCGTGTCGAGCGTCAGGCCGGCGGCCAGCGGCGCCTCGTAGGGCGCGGTGATGCCGGTGAACTGGGCAAGCTGGCCGGCACGCGCGCGCGCGTAGAGTCCCTTCGGATCGCGCGCCTCGCATACCTCGACCGGCGTGCTGACATGCACTTCCAGCCAGCGCTCGGCGCCGATAACATCTGCCGCCATGGCGCGATCTTCGCGGTAGGGCGAGATAAAGGCCGCGATCACCAGCAGGCCGGCATCATTCATCAGCCTCGCCACTTCGGCAGCGCGGCGGATATTTTCACGCCGATCCTGCGGCGCAAAGCCGAGGTCGCGGTTCAGGCCATGGCGCAGCCTGTCGCCATCTAGCACATACACCGCCCTGCCCTCGTCCTGCAATCGCAGCGCCAGCGCTTCGGCAATACTGGTCTTGCCGGCGCCCGACAGCCCGGTCAGCCAGACGGTAGATGAATATAACGCTGCGCTAGCTGCCATGCCGTCTCCTGTTGATGTGCTGGCAATATAGCAAACACCGGCACAGAAACACAACAGGCAGCGTTACGCATAATGGCGTTCAGTTAGCTCCCTACGCGACCAGTCAACCTGCGAAACAAATTAAAGCCTCAGTTGCCAGAACAGGCGTACCGGGCCAAGCGAGCCTGAAAAATGCCGAGGGCAAGGCGCAGCAACGAAGACAGTACGCATGTACGGCGAGGAGCTGCAACGCCGCCATCGGCATTTTCTCAGGCTCGCGTCTCCGGCCCGCTTGACGTTTTTAAGCTATTAAATGCGCCAGACAGATTAACTGAACGCCATGACAGCGCTACGCAGCTTTCTCTTCAGCCGCCTCGGCCAGCGTAACGGCAATCAACTGACGTATCTCCGGCACACAGGAGCCGCAATTGCCGCCCGCCTTGACGCAGCTGGTGACCTGCGCACTGGTGGTCAAGCCGCGCTCGCGGATAGCGTTGCAGATGGTATTGCGACCTACGCCGAAGCAGGCGCAGACTGTTGGGCCGGCATCAGCCCCTTTGGCAATTGGCGCGCCCAGCAGCACGCCGGCGCGGTCGAGCGGGTCGAGCTGCTCATGGGCAAACAGGCTGGCCAGCCAGGCGCGCGAGGGCAGGTCCGGGCGCGGCGAAACATAAACGCACTGCGTGATGCGCCCGTCTTCCAGGTGCACCGCGCGATAGACGCCGGCGCTGGCATCCTGGTAGTCAAGCCAGTCGGCATCGGGATCGTCCACCTGCAGCAGCGTACGCGCCCAGTCGCCGAGGTCGGCGATGCGGGTACGACCAGCGAGCTCATAGCGCTGGAACTGCTCGCCCTGCACACGCGTCCAGTGTGCCACGCCATCGAGCTCAATCGGCTTGCGGCTCAGCACGAACGCATGCCAGTGCACGCGGAACTGCTCGATGCGTACCGGCGTATGCTTGAATTCGGGCTCGCCCGAGACCGGATCGACCACCGGATTGACCACCGCCCCCACGCGCGCGTCGGAGGCATTGGCGTCGCTCCAGTGGATCGGCACGAACACCTGGCCGCGCGCCACGCCGCCGCCATGCACCACGCGCGCCACCATCGCGCCCCAGGCGCTGGAGATGCGCGCCAGTTCGCCTTCACGCACGCTGTAGAGCAGCGCGTCGTTGGGATGGATGTCGATAAACGATTCGGGCAAGTGATCCGACAGGCGCGCCGCCTTGCCGGTGCGCGTCATGGTATGCCACTGGTCGCGCACGCGCCCGGTATTGAGTATCAGCGGATAGTCTTCATCGGGTACATTGCGCGGCGCACGCGGCGCAGTGGGCACAAAACGCGCACGGCCATCGGCATGGGCAAAGCGGCCGTCGCCGAACAGGCGCGCCTGGCCTTGCGGCCACTGCTGCGGCGCCAGGGCGTCATACTGTGCTGCATCCATGCCGGTGAGATCAAACAGATTGAACAGGCGCGCTGTTGCCCCTTCATTACGCCAGGCAGACAAGCGCGCATGTTCATCGAAAATAGCCTGTGGCGACGCAAAATCAAAGCCGGCATAGCCCATGCGCTGCGCCACCTCGCACAGCACCTGCCAGTCGGCGCGCGCCTCGCCCGGGGCCGGCAAAAAGGCGCGCTGGCGCGAGATACGCCGCTCCGAATTGGTCACCGTGCCGTCTTTTTCGCCCCAGCCCAACGCCGGCAGCAGCACGTCGGCATGGGCATTGGTATCGCTTTGCGCGCTGATCTCGGACACCACCACCAGTTCGCATTTGTCCAGCGCGCGGCGCAGCTGGTCGGCGTCGGGCATGCTGACCAGCGGATTGGTGGCCATGATCCACACGGCTTTCACCTTGCCTTCTTCGATGGCGTGGAACAAGTCGAGCGCCTTCAGGCCCGGCTTGTCGGCCATGGCCGGTGCGTCCCAGAACGTCTGTACCACTTCCCGGTGCTGCGCATTGTCGAGCTCCATGTGCGCAGCCAGCATATTGGCCAACCCGCCCACTTCGCGCCCGCCCATGGCGTTGGGCTGGCCGGTCAGCGAAAACGGCCCCATGCCCGGCTGGCCGATACGCCCCGTGGCCAGGTGGCAGTTGATGATGCTGTTGGCTTTGTCGGTGCCGCTCGACGACTGATTGACGCCCATCGAGTAAGCGGTCACTACCTTGCCGGTGGCCGCAAAGTCGCGATAAAACGCCAGCAGGGCGTCTGGGTCAATCTTGCAGATGCGCGCCACCTTGAGCGGATCGCTGCAGTCTTCATGGGCCACTGCCAGCGCCGCATCGAGGCCGCTGCTGTGCTGCGTGACAAAGTCGTCGGCGATTACGCCAGCCCTGGCCAAGTAGCACAGCAGACCGTTGAACAGCCACACATCGGTGCCGGGCTTGATGGGCAGGTGCAGGTCGGCCAGCTCGCAGGTGGCGGTACGGCGCGGATCGATCACCACCAGCTTCATGTGCGGGCGGCTCTCACGCAGGCGCACGATGCGCTGGAACAAAATGGGATGGCACCAGGCCGTGTTCGAGCCGACCAGCACCACCATGTCGGCCAGTTCCAGGTCTTCGTAGCAGCCCGGCACGATGTCTTCGCCGAACGCGCGCTTGTGGCCGGCCACCGCCGACGACATGCACAGGCGCGAATTGGTGTCGATATTGGCACTGCCCACATAGCCTTTCATCAGCTTGTTGGCAATGTAATAGTCTTCTGTCAGCAGCTGGCCCGAGACATACAGCGCCACCGCATCGGGGCCGTGCTGGTCGATAATCGCGCGCAGGCCGCCGGCCACCTTGTCGAGCGCACTGTCCCAGCTGGCGCGCCGCAAAACGCCATCCTGGCGCACTTGCGGATAGAGCAAACGCTGGTCGAGCGAGACGGTATCGCCCAGCGCGGAACCCTTGACGCACAGGCGGCCTGCGTTGGCCGGATGCGCGGTATCGCCGGCAATGCGGATGGCGCCGTCGGGCAGGCGCGTGGCTTCCACGCCGCAGCCGACGCCGCAGTAAGGGCAAGTGGTTTTCACGGGCGTGCTGGTAATCATGGTGTTTCCTGTGATGGTTAAGTCTGGGTCTGGCTGCACAGCGCCTGGCCAAACAGCAGGCGCGCGCGCAAGGCGCTGATATCGCGGCGTTGCTGTATCAAATCAAAATACCAGGGACCGTCCTGCACGTCGCCATACAGCACGGCGCCGGTCAGCCGGTTGCCCTGCACTACCAGGCGCTTGTAGATGGCACGGCGCGGGTCGCGCAGCACCAGGTCTTCGCTGCCTTCGCCGCCGATGATGTCGCCGGCCGAATAGAGGTCGATACCGGTCACTTTCAGCTTGGTGGCGCTGGCCTGCTGCACATAGCGGCGGTGGCCGGCGCCGGCCAGATGGGCTCCGGCCACGCGCGCCTGCTCCCAGATCGGCGCGACCAGGCCAAAGGTGGCGCGGCGGTGCTGCACGCATTCGCCCACTGCATACACGCGCGGATCGTAGCTTTGCAGGGTGTCGTCGACCACGATGGCGCGTTCGCAGTGCAGGCCGGCCGCGCGCGCCAGCGCCACATTGGGCCGCACGCCGGCCGTCATTACCACCAGGTCGGCGGGAATGGTGCTGCCATCAGCAAAGCGCACGCCTTCAACGCGCTCCTTGCCGACAATCGCCTCGGTCTGGGCCTGCATCAGAAAGCGCAGCCCGCGCGATTCCAGCGCGGCTTTCAGCAGCGCCGACGCCGGCTGGTCGAGCTGCTGGTTCATCAGGCTGGCGCTCATGTGCACCACGGTCACGTCCATGCCCTGGCGCTGCAGGCCGTTGGCCGCTTCCAGTCCCAACAGGCCGCCACCAATCACCACCGCATGGCGGTGCGTGCGCGCCGCCTGCAGCATGGTGTCGACGTCGGCAATATCGCGGAAGCCGATCACGCCCGGCAGTTCATGGCCAGGCACGGGCACGATAAACGGCGTCGAGCCGGTGGCCAGCAGCAGCCGGTCATACGGCACGCACAGGCCCGACTGCGATTGCACCACGCGCTGGCGCCGGTCGATGCGCACCACCGGGTCGCCTGCATGCAGGGTGATGCCGTTTTGCGCGTACCATTCGCGCGTGTGCAGCATGATGTCGTCCACCGTTTTTTCGCCAGCGAGCACCGGCGAGAGCAGGATACGGTTGTAATTGCCATGCGGCTCGGCGCCGAAAACGGTGATGTCGTACAGGTCCGGTGCCAGTTTCAGCAGCTCTTCGACCGTGCGCATGCCGGCCATGCCGTTACCCACCACCACCAGCGACTGGCGAACCGGCGCCGGCGAGGCGCAAGCATTCACAGCGCCACCCACACCATGTCGGCAAACACGCGCGCCGGCCAGGCCGCCACCGAATTTTCAGGCGCTTCAATGCACTCGCCGCTGGCCAGGTCGAAATGCTGCTTGTACAGCGGCGAGGCCACCACTACCCGTTCGCCGATGCTGCCCACCAGACCGCGCGACAGCACCGAGGCGCCGGCATTGGGATCGATATTGTCGATCGCATAGACGCGCGGCGAGGCGTCGCCGACCCGGAACAACGCCACATGGCGGCCCTTGACGAGCGCGCATACGCCCGTATCGGGCACGATATCGGACAGCGCGCAAATGGCCTGCCAGTCGCTCAATTGCGGTTGCTGCATGACGGTCATGTCGTTCATGGCTTAAACCTCCACGGCTAAAATGGGAATCACGGCGTTCGGGCGGCGGCGTTCGTCGAACGTGGCCGGGCGAATCTGGCCGCGCTCGGGCACGAACACCACGTTTTCGTCACCCTGGTCGCTATTGATGAAATGGCGGAAGCGCTGGCGCACGGCCGGGTCGGACACGGCCACTTTCCACTCGTCAGCATAATGGTCGACCACATGCTGCATGTCCGCTTCGAGCTCGCTGCCGATGCCGAGGCTGTCGTTGATCACCACCGCTTTCAGGTAATCGAGGCCGCCTTCGAGGTTGTCGCGCCATACGCTGGTACGCTGCAGACGGTCTGCCGTGCGCACATAGAACATCAGGAAACGGTCGACATATTTGATCAACGTGGCTTCATCGAGATCGCTGGCAATCAGTTCGGCGTGGCGCGGCTTCATGCCGCCATTGCCGCACACGTACAGGTTCCAGCCTTTTTCGGTGGCGATCAGGCCGATATCCTTGCCTTGCGCTTCGGCGCATTCACGCGTGCAGCCGGAGACGCCAAACTTGATCTTGTGCGGCGTGCGCAGACCCTTGTAGCGGTTTTCCAGTGCAATCGCAAAGCCCACGCTGTCGGCCACGCCGTAACGGCACCAGGTCGAGCCGACGCACGATTTGACCGTGCGCAGCGACTTGCCATAGGCATGTCCCGACTCGAAACCGGCCGCAATCAGCTCTTCCCAGATGTCCGGCAGCTGCTCGACGCGCGCGCCGAACAGGTCGACCCGCTGGCCGCCCGTGATCTTGGTGTACAGGCCGTATTTTTTCGCCACCATGCCCACCGCGATCAGACCGTCGGCCGTCACTTCGCCGCCCGGCATGCGCGGCACGACCGAATAGGTGCCGTCTTTCTGGATATTGCCGAGAAAGTAGTCATTGCTGTCCTGCAGGCTGGCGTGCACCGGTTTCAGTACAAAATCGTTCCAGCACGACGCGAGAATATTGGCCACCAGCGGCTTGCACACATCGCAACCGAGGCCATGGCCGTGCGCTTCCAGCAGTTCGCCGAAGCTGCGGATTTTTTCCACGCGCACCAGGTGATGCAGTTCCTGGCGTGTGAAAGCAAAGTGTTCGCAGACATGATTGTTGACCGCCATGCCCTGCTTTTTCATTTCAGCCTTCATGATCTGCGTGACCAGCGGCACGCAGCCGCCACAGGCAGTGCCGGCTTTCGTGCAGCTTTTCAGTTCACCGATGCTGGTGGCGCCATTGGCCACTGCCGCGCACAGCGCGCCTTTCGACACATCGTTGCATGAGCAGATCTGCGCCGTATCGGGCAAGGCGTCCACGCCCAGGCCGTGACTGGCCTGCTGGCCGTCGGCCTGCGGCAGGATCAGGAACTCGGGCGACTCGGGCAGCTCGATTTTGTTCAGCATCATCTGCAGCAGCGTACCGTATTCGCTGGCGTCGCCCACCATCACGCCGCCAAGCAGGTATTTGCCACAGTCCGACACCACGATTTTCTTGTAGATCTGCTTGCGCTCGTCCATGAACTGGTAGCTGCGGCTGCCAGGCGCATTGCCGTGCGGGTCGCCCAGGCTGGCCACGTCCACGCCCATCAGCTTGAGCTTGGTGCTCATGTCGGCGCCCTTGAAACTGGCCTCGCCCTCTTCCTGCAGCACATGGCGCGCCGCGATACGGGCCATTTCATAACCGGGCGCCACCAGGCCGAATACCAGTCCGCCCCACAGCGCGCACTCGCCGATGGCGTAAATGTCAGGGTCGGACGTCAGGCAGCTATCGTCGATCGCGATGCCGCCGCGCGGGCCGACTTCCAGGCCGCAGGCGCGCGCCAGTTCGTCGCGCGGACGGATGCCGGCCGAGAACACGATCATGTCCGCTTCCAGGTGGCTGCCGTCGGCAAACTGCATGCGGTGCGTGGCGGCTTCGCCATCGACAATGGCCAGCGTGTTTTTCTGCGTATGTACGGTCACGCCCAGTTGCTCGATCTTGCGGCGCAAAACGCGCGCGCCGCCTTCATCGACCTGCACCGCCATCAGGCGCGGCGCAAATTCCACCACATGGGTGTCGAGCTTGAGGTCGCGCAGCGCCTTGGCGCATTCCAGGCCCAACAGCCCGCCGCCGATCACCACGCCGGTTGTCGACTTGCCGCCCCAGGCCAGCATCGCGTCCAGGTCCTCGATGGTGCGGTAGACAAAGCAGCCGTCGCGGTCCTTGCCGGGCAGTGGCGGCACGAACGGGGTCGAGCCGGTGGCAAACACCAGTTTGTCGTACGGCAGGATCTCGCCGGTGCTGACCGTTACGGTCTTCGCGGCGCGGTCGACGCTGACGGCGCGTGCGTTGAGCTTCAGGGCGACATTGGGCTGCTCAAAAAAACCGGGCGCCACCAGCGACAAATCGTCTGCCGACTTGCCAGTGAAATACTCCGACAGATGCACGCGGTCGTAGGCCGGGCGCGGCTCTTCGCACAGCACCGTAACCGACAGGCGCGCATTGCTCTCCAGCGCCAGGCGCTCGAGGAATTTGTGGCCGACCATGCCATTGCCCAGTACAACGATTTT
This sequence comes from Janthinobacterium aquaticum, assembly GCF_009208565.1. GTDB lineage: Bacteria > Pseudomonadota > Gammaproteobacteria > Burkholderiales > Burkholderiaceae_D > Janthinobacterium. Next base: position 409,354 of record NZ_WFLK01000001.1, read on the forward strand.
CATGGAATGTGTCATCTTGCTCTCCTCAGGCCGCAGCCATCTTCTGTTCTGCCGGCATGGCACTGAAGCGCACGGCAATGGCGCACAGAGCCGATACCACCACCAGCACGCTCAGGATAATCAATGTCTGACGAATGTCGCCGGTACCTTTCATCAGAAAGCCTGCAGCGACCGCGCCCACATTGCCGCCGGCGCCGATAATGCCGGCCACGCCGCCCAGTGCTTTGCTGTCGATAAATGGCACCAGTGCATAGGTTGCGCCGCAGGCCATATGGGTGAACAGGCCGAATACCAGCATGGCAATCACGGCGTAAGTGACGCTATCGACCTTGGCAAACCACAGCAGGCCCACGCCTTCGCCGATCATCAGCATGAACAGCAAGGTCACGCGGCTATTGAGGTTGCCGCGCAGGGCCAGCTTGTCGGACAGCCAGCCGCCCAGGGCGCGGGCAAACAGCGCCAGCAGGCCAAAACTGCCGGCAGCCAGGCCAGCCGATTTCAGCGACAGGCCAAAGTGGTCGACGTAGTAGACGGCGGCGATATTGTGAATAAAAATCTCGATGCCGAAGCAGGCGCCGTAGGTGACGAACAGCAGCCAGACCCGGTAGTTGCTGGCAGCGGCCTTGAAACTGGCCCAGCCGCCCTTTTTACCGTTTTCAATCGTCATGCCAGCGGCGCGCAGATCCGAGTAATTGCCTTCCGGGCAGTCCTGCGTATAGCGCCAGTACAGCACCGCCATCACCAGCATCAGTACGCCCGGCACCAGCAGCGCCAAGCGCCAGCCCATGGTTTCCGATACGCCCAGCATGACGATAGCGCCCAGCAGCAGCGGCATCAGCGCCTGCGCTGCACCGCCGCCGGCATTGCCCCAGCCGGCAGCGGCCGCATTGGCGGTGCCGACCACGCGCGGCGCAAACATCACCGAGGTATGGTACTGGGTGATGACAAAGCTGGCGCCGACCGCACCGATGCCGAGGCGGAAAAACAGAAAGCTTTCATAGCTTTGCGCCGCCGCCACGCCCAGCACGGGAATGGCGCCCAGCACCAGCAGGCCGGTGTAGGTCTTGCGCGGACCGTAGCGGTCGCACAGCGGGCCCACTATCAGGCGCACCAGGATGGTGATGGCCACTGCCGCAATATTGATATTGGCGACCTGCGCCAGCGAGAGGCCGAATTCGCCCTTGATCACCGGCATCAGCGGTGCGCAGGCGAACCAGGCGAAAAAGCAGACGAAGAACGCCATCCACGTCAGGTGAAAGGCGCGCATGGGTGGCGTGGCGAGGGAGAAGAGCGCGATGCTGTTAGCTTTGCTGGCCATGATGGTTCCCGAAGTATCCCGTTAAAAAACTCTGTCGCACAAAAACAAAACGGCGCCCGCCCCTGCTGCATGAAGTCATTCAGCCTGGGCGGACGCCGTTGTCCGTGTGGTCCGTCATTGGACCGTTGTTTGTTCAGGGGATCGCCGTTGATCCGTACCCTTTCTTTAGCAAGCGCCGTGCCAGCTTTTTAACGGGTACACAGGCGTTTTGCACGGGCATGGCGATGCCAGCATGGCATATCGCAGTGCAGCAATGCCACTTGTTGGTGCAGCGGGCGCCAGGACATGGCGTTTTTGCACTAACAGGACTGCTGCGCCATCAGTTGCTGCACCCAGTCGATAAACACGCGCAGCTTCTTGCTCAGGTGGCGATTGGGCGGATAGGCAAGCGACATGGCCATCGGCGCGATCTGCCAGCCGGCAAACAGCGGCAGCAGCGCACCGCTGGCCACAGCGGCCCTGGCCATATAGTCGGGCAGCCACAGCGCGCCCATGCCGGCCAGGCCCGCTGCCAGGTAGGCATTGCCGTCGTCGATCGACAGCACATGCTGGCCGCGGATGGTCACTGTTTCTTCACCACGCTGCAGGACATAGGGCGAACTGGCGCTGCTGCGCCAGCGAAAGCGCACGATGCGGTGCGCACCATCTTCGAGCTCGCGCGGATGGCGCGGCGTGCCGGCGCGCGCCAGATAGGCTGGCGCCGCATAGACGCCCAACTGCAGTTGGGCCAGCGGGCGCGCCACCAGCGACTGGTCGGTGATCTCGCCGCCACGGATCACGCAATCGACGTTCTCGCCGATCACATCGACCATGCGGTCGCTGGCGCCCAGTTCCAATACGATATCAGGATAGCGCGCATGGAACTGCGGCAGCGCCGGCATCAGGATCAGCGTGGCAAAGGGGCTGGGCATATCGACGCGCAGCACGCCGCGCGGCAACGAGGCGGCGCTGGGCAGGCTGCTTTCAATCTCGTCGAGGTCAAACAGCAAGGGGACGATGCGTTCGTAATAAGCAGCACCGTCGGCCGTAACATTGACCTTGCGCGTGGTGCGGTTGAGCAGTTTCATCTGCAGTCGCGCTTCGAGCTGCTGGATCAGCTGCGTGACGGTGGCGCGGCTGATGCCGAGGGTGTGCGCCGCTTTGGTAAAGCTGCCCGTTTCCACCACGCGCACAAAGGTTTTCATCGTATCGAGCCGGTCCATCGCCAGTGTCCTTTCATGATTGTTTGGATTATACAAACAGTCCTGTACTGTCTTGCTGCTTTTTCCAGTCTCGCTTGCTGGTTAAAGTAAGGTCTTGCGCAGGCACGGGCCTGCAATGACCAGAGAGACACCATGACAGCACGCGATATCGTTTTTCCACCGGGGCGCCAGGCGCTGTATGAACAGAACCGCTATTCACCGGCCATCCGCGCCAACGGCCTGCTGTTTGTGTCGGGCCAGGTCGGCAGCCGCGACGACGGCTCGCCTGAGCCTGAACTCGAAGCACAGGTACGGCGCGCCTTTGACAACCTGAACGCCATTTTGCAGGCGGCAGGCTGCACTTTTGACGATGTGCAGGACGTGACGCTGTTCCTGGTCGATCCGGAACAGACCTTCCAGCGCATCTGGGATCTGGTGCAGGCCGAGTATTGGGGCCAGGCGCCCTACCCGACGGTGACGGCGGTGGGCGTGACCTGGCTATATGGCTTCCAGTTCGAGATCAAGGTGGTGGCAAAACTGCCTGAAGCCTGAACGTTGAAATTAAAAGGCGAAAAAATGGCGGGCCGGGGACGCGAACCTGGCGGTATCAGGCACAGCCTCTGGTTCTGTAAAGCAATCCATGGCAACATGTGCGTGCCGTTTTGACAGCAAACCGGCACAACCGTTATTGCCAAGGAAAGCCTTATGTCTTTATATCGCAAGTTCGCAGGCAGCATGCTGCTCGGCCTGGCTACCGCCGGCCTGGCGCATGCCCAGTCGCCCGATTCCGCCGCCAATCCACCGACCGATCCGCTGCAGTGGCTCGAAGACATCAGCGGCGAGCGCCCGATGGACTGGGTACGCACGCACAACGCCGTCACCGTCAAGGAGCTGCAAAGCCAACCCGGCTTTGCCGCGCTCGACGCGCGCCTGAAAACCATCCTCAACTCGAAAGAGCGCATCGCCTACGTGAGCAAGGAAGGCGACTATTACTATAATTTCTGGCGCGACGCCCAGCATGTGCGCGGCATCTGGCGCCGCACCACGCTGGCGCAATACCAGGCTGCCGATACGCAGTGGGAAACCGTGATCGACCTCGATGCGCTGGCGGCGAGCGAAGGCGAGAACTGGGTCTGGGGCGGCGTCTCCTGCCTGTATCCGAAGGGCGAGCGCTGCCTGGTATCGCTGTCGCGCGGCGGCGGCGACGCCAAGGTGGTGCGCGAATATGACGTGGCCAAGCGCGCGTTTGTCGACGACGGCTTCAAGCTGCCCGAAGCGAAAGGCAGCGCCAGCTGGATCGATACCGACACGATTTTTGTCTCGACCGATTTCGGCCCCGGCTCGATGACCAGTTCCGGCTATCCGCGCATGATCAAGCAATGGCGTCGCGGCACGCCGCTGACCGACGCGAAGACGCTGTACGAAGCGCAGGCCAGCGACATGAGCGCCGGCGCCTACAAGGACTTCACGCCCGGCCACGAGGTGCAGTTCGTCGAGCGGCAGATCGATTTTTACAGCAGCGAGATGTTCCTGCGCGAAGGCGACAGTCTGAAAAAACTGCCCAAGCCGATCGACGCCAACGCCTTTACGGTGCGCGACCAGGTCGTGCTGACGCTGCGCTCGGACTGGAACATCAACGGCAAGACCTACCCGCAAGGCGCGCTGCTGGCGATGGACTTTGCCGCCTTCATGCAGGGAAAGCAGGACTTCGAGGTGCTGTACGCGCCCACGGCTACCTCGTCGCTCGACGGCGTGGCGGCCACCAGATCGGCGATCCTGATCACGGAACTGGACAAGGTCAAGAACCGCATCACGGAGCTGCGCCACGTGGACGGCAAATGGCTGCGTCGCGCTGTCGACGCTCCGGCGCTGGGCACGCTGGTCGTCAACCCGCTCGACCCGGTCGACTCCGACCAGTATTTCCTGATCGTGACCGACTTCCTGAACCCCACCACGCTGTACCTGGGCCAGGTGCAAAGCGATGCGCGCACGAAGATCAAGTCGCTGCCGGCGTACTTTGACGCCAAACCCTACAAGGTGGCACAGTACGAGTCGACCTCGAAGGACGGCACCAAAGTGCCCTACTTTGTCATCATGAACAAGAAGACCCGGCTCGATGGCAAGAACCCCACCGTGCTGTATGGCTACGGCGGCTTCGAGGTATCGCTCAAACCGAACTACAGCGGCATTATCGGCGAGTCCTGGCTGAAACAGGGCGGCGTGTATGTGCTGGCCAATATCCGCGGCGGCGGCGAATTCGGCCCGCGCTGGCACCAGGCGGCGCTCAAGGAAAACCGCCAGCGCGCCTACGATGACTTTATCTCGGTGGCGCAGGACCTGATCAAGCGCAAGCTGACCAGTCCGCGCCACCTGGGCATCATGGGCGGCAGCAATGGCGGCCTCCTGGTCGGCGCCGTATTGACCCAGCGCCCTGACCTGTTCAACGCCGTCGTCAGCCAGGTGCCGCTGCTCGACATGCGCCGCTATAACAAGCTGCTGGCTGGCGCCTCATGGATGGGCGAATATGGCGACCCGGACGTGCCGGAGCAATGGTCGTATATCAGCAAGTACTCACCGTACCAGAACGTGTTCAAGGACAGAAAATATCCGCGCACGCTATTTACCACCTCGACCCGTGACGACCGCGTCCATCCGGGCCACGCGCGCAAGATGGTGGCCAAGATGGACGAACAGGGTCACGATGTGCTGTACTGGGAAAACACGGAAGGCGGCCATGCCGGCGCGGCCAATAACGACCAGCAGGCGCTGATGTGGGCGATGACGTATACCTTTTTGCAGAAGCAGTTGCGGTAGGGTAGTGGCTGTGGTTGGGTTCGCGGGTGTTGTCGGGTTACGCCGTGCCGGCTAACCCGACCTACGCCGGCCTGCCGGGTTTATTTTGTCTGCGCGCTGGGGCGGGCGGCAATGCGGTCGCGGTAGGCCTGCAGATGCGGCAGCCCTTCGGCGCCCGGCGTGTATTTCATCAGGCCGCGCGCGAATTCCAGCGCGCAAAAAGCGGTGATGTCGGCGATCGTGAAGCGCTCGCCGGCGACATAGGGCTGCTGCGCCAGCAGCTGGTCGAGCCACTGCGCCGTCTCGCGCATTTTGATGCCTTGCGCTGCGCCATAGTCGGCAAACTGCGGGTTTTCCAGCGCCGCCAGCGCCGGGTGGCTATGGCGCACGCTGTTGACGATGCCCAGAAACAGATGCAGTTCGATGCGCCGGTCGGCCATCTCGATAAAGGCGCGCTCTTCAAATCCCTCTCCCATCAGGTTCGGGTCAGGCTGCAGGCCTTCCAGATAGGTGCAGATGGCGCGCGTTTCACACAGCACGCGACCGTCCGGCAATTCCAGCGCCGGCACGCGGCCCATCGGGTTCTTCTGCAAAAAAACCGGATCGCGGTGCTGGCCGGCCATCAGGTCAATCGCCACCTGCTCGACGCCGGTGATGCCTTTCTCGGCCATAAACATGGTCACGCGGCGTGGATTGGGGGTGCGCGGGGTACTATACAGTTTCATCATGGTCTCCTTGTTTGCATACCTTGTTGTTATGAAAAGTCGCTGAACTTGGCTGTGGGTGCAACGCCATCATAGCAGCCGTCAGTGTTTGACTTTGGCCGGCTTTGCCCGTAGATTGCGTGGCGGGATCGCCGGGCGACCGCGCCGGCGAACCTGATCCAGTGTCCACTTTCAACCACGACCGCCGACAGCCCACAAGGCCCGCCACGCTCTTCATGCCCAACAAGGTTCCCATGTACCGCACTTTCGCACGCCGCCACGCCAGCACCAAAATTGCCGCCGCCGTCCTGGCACTGGCCGCCACCGGCGCCTATGCCGCCAACAACACAAGCAATGTGCGCCACGCCAGCGCCGCGCATGCCGACAGCACTACCACCCAGTTGCCACGCGGCGTCACGCCGTCGCACTATGCGCTGTCGCTCACGCCCGATGCACAGGCATCGAGCTTTATGGCCAAGGTGGCCATTACCGTGACGGTGTCGGCACCGACCAGCAGCATTACCGTCAATGCGCTCGAACTGACCTTTGCCGGCGCCAGCATCGAAGGCGTGGGCGGCATGCAGCAGGCCAGCAAAATCGATATCGATGCGGACAAACAGACCGCCACGCTGCATTTTGCCAAGCCGCTGGCCAAGGGCCAGTACACGCTGGCCATTGACTACAGCGGCAAGATCGGCAGCCAGGCCACCGGCCTGTTCTCGCTCGACTACGACACGCCGGAAGGGCGCAAGCGCGCGCTGTACACGCAGTTTGAAAACTCGGATGCGCGCAGCGTGATTCCGTCGTGGGATGAACCGGACTACAAGGCCACTTTTGCGCTCGACGTGACGGTGCCATCAAACCAGATGGCCGTGGGCAATATGCCGATCACCTCCAGCGTTGATGCGGGCAACGGCAAGAAGCGCGTAAGCTTTGCCACCACGCCGCGCATGTCGACCTATCTGCTGTTTTTCGGCCTCGGCGAATTCGAGCGCGCCACCGCCAATTCGGACGGCACGGAAATTGGCGTGATTACCAAGAAAGGCGCGCTGGCCCAAGGCCGCTTTGCGCTCGACGAGTCGGCCGCGTTGCTGCGCGAGTACAACGATTACTTTGGCGTGCGCTTCCCGCTGCCCAAGCTGGACAATATCGCCGCACCGGGACGCAGCCAGTTCTTCGGCGCAATGGAAAACTGGGGCGCCGTCTTCACGTTCGAATACAGCCTGCTGCTCGACCCGGCCATCTCCACCCAGGCCGACAAGGAAAATATCTACGTCACGCTGGCCCATGAAATGGCGCACCAGTGGTTTGGCGACCTGGTCACCATGCGCTGGTGGGACGACCTGTGGCTCAATGAAGGCTTTGCCTCGTGGATGGAAAGCCGCGCCACCGAACGCATGCACCCGGAATGGAATACCGCGCTGTCGGCCGTCGGCGGACGCGAAGCGGCCATGGCGCGCGATGCGCTGGTCACCACCCATCCGGTAGTGCAGCGCATCGCCACGGTCGAACAGGCCAGCCAGGCCTTCGACACCATCACCTACCAGAAGGGCGAAGCGGTGATCCGCATGCTTGAAGCGTATGTGGGCGCCGATACCTGGCGCACGGCCGTGCGCAGCTACATGAAAAAGCACGCCTACGGCAATACGGTGTCGAACGACCTGTGGCGCGAGGTCGACGCGGCCGCCGGCAAGCCGGTCAGCGCGATTGCGCATGACTTCACGCTGCAGCCAGGCGTGCCGCTGATCCGCGTCGATTCGGCCGTCTGCAAGGCCGGCAATACCACCGTCAAGCTCACGCAGGGCGAATTTACCAAGGACCGCGACGGCAAGAAAGCGTTGACCTGGCGCGTGCCGGTGATCGCGCAAACGGTGGGCAGCAGCAAGCTGGCGCGCGCGCTGGTGGAAAACGGCAAGGCCACCATGCAGGTGCCGGGCTGCGGCCCGCTGCTGGTCAATGCCGGCCAGAGCGGCTACTACCGCACGGTGTATGCACCGGCGCTGGCCAGCGGGCTTGCCGCCAGCTTCGCCCAACTACCGGCCATCGACCAGTTGGGCGTACTGGCCAACAGTCAGTCGCTGGGCATGGCTGGCCTGCAAAATCCATCCGACTTCCTCGATATGGTGAAAGCCACGCCGCTGTCGGCCGACCCGCAGGTCTGGGGCAAGGTCGCCAGTGTGCTGGGCGCGCTGCACGAGCAGTATGCGGACGGCTCGGCAGAAAAGCCGGCGCGCCAGCGCGCCTTCGATGCGTGGGCTGTCTCGCGTCTGGCGCCGGTGCTGGCGCAAACGGGCTGGCAGGCACGCGACGGCGAAGCGTCCAGCGTGGCCACGCTGCGCACCCAACTGATATCGACATTGAGTTCGCTCGATGATGCAGCGGTGATCGCCGAAGCACGCCGCCGCTACGCCGCGCGCAGCACCGATCCGGCCGCATTGCCGGCGCCGCTGCGCCGTACCATCCTGGGCGTGGTGGCCCAGCATGCCGACAGCGCCATGTGGGACCAGTTGCACGCCGAGGCGCAAGCCGAGAAAACCCCGCTGATCCGCAACCAGCTCTATGACCTGCTGGCGTCCTCCGATGATGCGGCACTGGCCAAACGTGCGCTGGCACTGGCGTTGACGGATGAACCGGGCGTGACCAATAGCCCGGCCATGATCAGCCGCGTGGCGCACACGCATCCGGAACTGGCGTTCGACTTTGCGCTGGCCCACCTGGAGCAGGTGAATGCCCGTATCGACGCCAGCTCGCGCAGCCGCTATTTTCCACGCCTGGCCGCAGCCTCGGCGCAGGCAGCCATGATAGACAAGCTCGAAGCGTACTCGCAAGCGCACCTGGCGCAGGGTGCACGCGGCGACGCCGATACCGCCAAGGCCGATATCGCCTACCGCATCAAGGTACGCACGCAGCGCCTGCCGGCGATCGATGCGTGGTTGGCCAAGCAAGCTGGCTGATGCCACGCTAGCCGGTCAGCTCAGCTTGCAGTGCCTGGCACTGCAAGCTGCTCATGGTGCGTTCCAAGCAGGCTTTGTCAATTCACCAGGCAAAAAAAAACCGGCATCGCCATATGCGGCTGCCGGTTGAAACGCTGTTGAGAGCGCAGGGATAAACAGGGAGGACAACAAAACACAATTCGTGCCGGTCAATGAGGTGTCCGGCAACCTTGGGCCCGGGGTTTCCGTGCGCCATGTGTTCACTATGCCAGCGTTGCGGCTTTTCAGGCTTAGGACTTCATTAAGGCAGCCTGTTTTTCCTGTTATCAGTCCCTGCTGCGGTGTCTGGTGCCGATGGTTGAGCTCACCGGCTAAGCTGTTGAGCCATGCGCGGCATCCTAGCGCTCCCCGAGCGTAGTGATGTGCGCCTCGCATGCTGTACCAACGAAACGAAGCATAGCAGCCGCATATGACGGCAATATGACGCAGCGCGCGCTGGCTCCACAAAGTGCCGTAATCGCTTACCATCGTGCATTATCTGCATGAAAAGAATCCATGACCGTTTCCTCCCGCTCCACGCTGCTGCTGGCAGGCCTGCTGCTGGCCGCCTGCTCGCCGCTGCCCATTTCACCTGCCGCCCCTGCTTTGCCTTCAACCATGGCGGTTCAGCCTGCGTCAACGACCATGGCCGATATCGCCATGCCGGATGGGCAGGCGCAGAACGGGCCGGTGCTGCGCATCGACGCCCCAGCCAGCCTGCTGACCATTACCGTGCGCCGTGGCGGCGCGCTGGCGCGGCTCGGCCACGATCATGTGATTGCCAGCCGCACGCTCGAGGGCTGGGTAGCGCCAGCGCGCGGCCAGGCCTTTTTCCAGTTTCGCCTCGACGCCATGAGCGTCGATGAAGCGGCGCTGCGCGCGCAGGCCGGGCTGGAAACGACGCCCTCAAACGAAGCGATTGCCGGCACCCGCCACAATATGCTGGTGCGCGTGCTCGACGCCGAACGCTATCCTTTGGTGACGGTGCAGGCGCGCTACGGCGCCACGCCGGGCGTGCTCGACGCCGCCATTACCCTGCATGGTGTCACGCGCCAGGTGGCAGTACCCACCACCGTGGTGAGCGCTGCGGACGGGCGCAGCCTGCAGGCGAGCGGCAAGCTGCTGCTCAATCAGAGCGACTTCGGCATCACGCCGTTTTCCGTGCTGGGCGGGGCCATGGCGGTACAGGACCAGATGGAACTGGCTTTCGATATCCGCGCTAGCGCACCAGCAGCAGGCGCAGCCCCAGGCCGATAAAGATGGCGCCGGCAACGCGGTCGAGCCACAGGCCGGCGCGCGGCCGTTGGTTGATCCACTGGCCAATGGCGCCGGAAAAGTAGCCGAGCAAACCGAACAGCACGCAGGCCTGGGCGGTAAATACCAGGCCCAGTTGCGCTGTCTGCCAGGATGCACTGCCGCTGCCTGGCGCGGTCAGCACGAACTGCGGCAAAAAGGTCAGAAAAAACAGCACGACTTTCGGATTGATACTGTTGGCGAACAGTCCCTTGGCAAATAAGCGCCCCAGCGTTTCGTTTGCCAGCTCGCCAGTTCCGGCCACTTTGGCGCCGCCACGGCTGCGCAGAGCACCGATGCCCAGCCAGACCAGATACAGCGCACCGGCCACCTTGAGTGCAGTAAATGCCAGCGGCGAGGCGGCCAGCAGGGCCGATACACCGACGGTCGCCAACAACGTATGCGTCAGGCATCCCAGGGCGCAGCCGAGCCCGAACACCATGCCCTGGCGCCGTCCGCGCGACATGCCCACACCCAGTACCATCAGATTATCAGGCCCCGGACTGGCCGTAATCAGGGTGGCGGCGGCCAGAAAGGCCAGCAGTTGTTCGGGACTCAGCATGGTTGATACTCATGTTCAAAAACCGCCATCATACCGGAAGGCACCGATACAACAGCTGGCGAGTCATCTTTGACAACTAATCACAAAATAGCAGTTTCTGTCGATTAAAATATGTGCTTGAACCGCACGGGCATGCCGCTCACGAACACAGCGACAACACCACATCAGCGATGCCAGCCCAGCCCCCTATCCTCCCCCACCGATCTTTTGCCCTCGCCTGGCTGTGCGTACTGCTGTTGCTGTGCGTTTTGCTGGGTAACGCCAATGCCGCCACGCTGTCGCTGACTTCCCAGGGCCTGCACCACCTCGGCCAGGGCGGCCAGCTGTACCTGGCGCCGGCACAGGCCGATGCGGCCGCGCCGGCTGACGCCGCAGCCCTGCCGGCCTGGCTGGCACGCCAGCGCCCGGTTGCCGACGTCAACCTGTTTGGCGGCGCCTACTGGCTGCATGCCACCGTGCGCAATGACAGCACGCAGGCGGCGTGGGTGATCGATCCGAACGATACCCTGATCGATACGGTCGATATCCATGTCTATGCCGGTGATCTGCCGGCGCGCACGCTGCTGAGCGGCTACCAGCGCCCGCACGACTATCTGCTGCACTATGGCAAGAACATCGAACTGCAGCCGGGCCAGACGGCCGATATCCTGATCCATTTTTCCAGCCCCTACTACGCGCGGGCACCGTTGTTTGCCGTGACCGCGCAGGACGACTACCGCAAGCTGGTCGGCCGGGAAAACTTCCTGATCATCGCTTCGATTGGCGCGCTGCTGGCGCTGGGACTGTTCAATTTCTTTATCTTTTCAATCAACTTGGACAAGGCTTCGTTCTACTACGCGCTCTATGTGATCACCTATGGCCTGGCGTGGGCCATGACGTTCCATGTGTTTTCCGACCTGTTCGACTGGCGCATGCTGCAGCTGCACTATGTGCCGTTTTTCCTGCTGCCGGTACTGAGCACCCTGTTCTACATGGATTTCCTGCGCCTGGACGAACGCGCGCCGCGTCTGGCGCGCTGGAGCCGCATCAATCTGGTGCTGCCGCTGCTGCTTCTGCCCAGCTGCTTTCTGTACCCGCAATACGCCCATGCGCTGGCCACCGTCGCCATCACCATCTGGATGGTGCTGGCGCTGACCTGCGGCATCGTGGTGTGGCGCGGCGGCTTCCAGCCGGCGCGCTTCTTCGTGCTGGGCTTTGTGGCGCTGATGCTGCCCGGCTTTGTGATTTTGCCGGCCAACCTGGGGCTGATACCGGCCGTGGTGGCCAACGCCCAGTTGCTCACGCTGCTCGGCGGCACGCTCGACGGCCTGCTGCTGGCCTTTGCGCTGGCCGACCAGATCCGCCTGCTGCGCAACAATCTCGAGCAGCGGGTACAGGAACGCACTCAGGAGCTGACCCTCAGCAACGAAGCGCTGCTGGCAGCCAAGGAGCACGCCGAAGTGGTCAGCCGCCACCGCATCGACTTCCTGTCGGCCATGAGCCACGATATCCGCACCCCGCTGGCCGGCGTGATCGGCATGCTCAAGTTTGCGCTGCGCGACCAGTCGGTGCGCGGCCCCACCCAGGAATACCTGCGCATCGGCCTGCACAATGGCGTGTCGCTGCTGACCATCCTTAACGATATCCTCGATTTTTCCAAGATCGACGCCGGCAAGCTGCCCCTTGAAAGCGTCGATTTCGACCTGCTGGCGCTGATCGACGACGCGGCCGGCATCGTGCAGGGCCAGGCCGACGCCAAGAGCCTGCTGCTGCGGCGCGAGCTGGCGCTCGACCTGCCGCGCTATGTGCGCGCCGATCCGACGCGCCTGCGCCAGATCCTGATCAACCTGCTGGGCAACGCCATCAAATTTACTGCCAACGGCGAAGTGGCGCTGCAGGTACGGCGCGTGCACGACGGCCAGATCGAATTCATGATCAGCGATACCGGCGCCGGCATCGATGCCGAGACGCTGCCGCGCCTGTTCGGCAAGTTCGAGCAGGCCGACCATTCCACCACGCGCCGCTATGGCGGTACCGGACTGGGACTGGCCATCTGCAAGCAGCTGGTCGAACTGATGGGTGGGCGTATCGGCGTGGAAAGCCAACCGGGCATCGGTTCGCGCTTCCACTTCACCCTGCCGCTGGCCGAAGGCGTGGCGCCGCCGCTCGATGCGCGCCAGGCGCCGCGCCGTGCACGCCACCCGTTCCGCCTGCATATCCTGTGCGCAGAAGACGTGCGCACCAACCAGATCATTATCGGCACCCTGCTGGAGGGTATGGGCCACCAGGTGGCGATGGTGGAAAACGGCGAAGAAGCACTGCGTGCACTCGCTGCCGAGCACTACGACTGCGTGCTGATGGACGGCCGCATGCCGCAGATGGATGGCGAACAGGCGGCGCGCCTGATCCGCGCCGGCGGCAGCGAACAGTTTGCCGTGCGGGACAGCCAGATTCCGATTATTGCGTTGACGGCCAACGCCAGCGAGCATGACCGCCAGCGCTATCTGGCGGCTGGCATGGATGATTTTCTCAGCAAACCAGTGGACGAAGCGCTGCTGTTCCAGAAGATCGACGCGCTGATCGACCTGCTGCTGGCACGCGGCCAGGTGCTGCCGTCGAGCGCGTCGGAAGACCTGCTGGCGCGCCAGTTCGGCATCGAGACGCTGGGCGTCGCGGCTGCTTCTGCTTCCGCTGCTGCTTCTGCCCCCGCTGCTGCGCCCGCTGGTCCCACCCAGGAGCGCGTACATATCCTGCCGCTGGACGGCCTGTCGCACAATCATCTGCAGCGCATTGCCAAGGCGTTTCTGGAGGAAGCGCCGCGCCGGCTCGACCTGGCGCGCCATGCCGTGGCCGACGACAACGCCAGCGCCGCCGCAGCCGCCTTCCATGCGCTCAAGGGCAGCGCCGGCTACCTGAGCCGCCAGACGCTGCACGGCCTGTGCCACCGCATGGAGCAACTGGCCTCCAATGGCCAGCTTGATCAGGTCGAAACGCATCTGCCGCAGCTGCAGGCGGCGCTTGATGAAGCGTGCTGCGACCTGGCTACAGAACCGGCATCTGTCAACGCCAGATAATTAGCAGCTTCGGGGGCCTCCTTGCCTGCACTGCTATCCACACTCCCTTCCATCATTGCTTCAGCATGCCGGCTCGCCATGTCCAGGATCTGGCGTTTTCACTAGCCATGCACCACTCACAGCAGATGTGGCCGCCGCTTTTTCGCTGAGAGAAAAATTCAATTTCAGTTGGCGTCCTTTCTCTAAAGCCAGCAGTTTTGCACAATGCGGTTACAGGCAGCGTGGACGCCAGTGATGGAAAACATCCAGAAAAGCGCGGCCATGAGAACTCTCACCTAATGAAGGAAATCGCCATGACCAAAGTAACCAAAGTAACCAAGCCAGTGCGCCCGATCCGCCTGTATCGCGCCGCTCTCTCCGGCCACGCTCACCGTGTCGAGTTGTTTCTCTCGCTGCTGGGCCTGCCGTTCGAGATGATCGACGTCGACCTGGCCAACGGGCAGCAGCGCACGCCCGACTATCTTGCCAAGAATCCGTTTGGCCAGGTGCCGGTGATCGACGACAACGGTTTGGTTGTTTACGACTCCAACGCGATCCTGGTTTACCTCGCGCGCACTTACGGCGAAGCGCGCTGGATGCCCGCAGACATCGCGAGCGAAGTCAAGATTCAGCAATGGCTGTCGCTGGCGGCAGGGCCAATTTTCAACGGCCCATGCTCGGCCCGCCTGATCACCGTGTTTGCTTACGCTCTCGACCATAAGCAGGCCAGGGCCGTTTCCAGGAAGCTGTTCGACGTTCTCGAGCCGCAGTTTGCAGAGCGTGACTTCGCGCTGGGCGCCCACGCCACCATCGCCGATGTGGCGGCATATAGCTATATCGCCCACGCTCCGGAAGGCGGTATCGATCTGGCCCCGTACCCGGCCATCCGTGGATGGTTATCGCGCGTCGAGGCACTGCCCGGCTTTGTGCCCATGCAGCGCACTAACGTATCGGACCACTAGAACCGAAAGCAGGAACAACCATGAATACCTTGGTGCACGATGGATCATCAGAGAAGCTGCCGTTTCACGCCGGCGAACTGGCAATTCAACAGCAGGCCGGAACGCTGGCTGAAGCGGCCTGGCTTGGTCAACGCATGATTCGTGACCACATGCCCGAACAGCATCGCCTCTTCTTTCATCAGCTGCCATTCCTGATGGTCGGCAGCGTGGACGACAGCGGACAGCCATGGGCCTCGATGATGGTCGGCGCTCCAGGCTTTATCCATTCTCCCGACGCGCAAACTGTGCGGATCAACGCGCAGCCGCTGCCTGGTGACAAGCTCGCAGAGAACATGCGTGACGGGGCCCGGCTGGGCATGCTCGGCATCGAGCTGCCGACCCGTCGCCGTAACCGCCTCAATGCAACCGTCGAGCATATCGATGATGACGGCTTTACGGCGCGTGTAGAGCAGAGTTTCGGCAACTGTCCGCAATACATCCAGACGCGCGAACCGCAGTTGGTCAAACTGTCAGGACCGGTGCAGGTTCACGAATACGCCGTCCTGACGCCAGCCGATCGGGCGCTGATTGAATCTGCCGACACCATGTTCATTGCGAGTAATGCGGCGGCATCTGCCGATACGGCAAACGCGTCTGCAGCCGGCGCTGACATCTCTCACCGTGGCGGGCAATCGGGCTTTATCCGCGTTGAAGACGGCCGCACGCTGCTGTTGCCAGACTTCGCGGGAAACAGGCTATACCAGACGCTGGGCAACCTGCACCTGGACCCGCGTGCCGGCTTGCTGTTTATCGACTTCGACACCGGCGACTATCTTCAGGTCAGCTGCACTGCCAGCCTGGTCTGGGATGGTCCGCAGGTCGCGGCCTTCGCCGGTGCACAACGTCTGCTGCGGCTGAAAGTCGTGGGCGTACGCCGGCTGGCAAACTCACTTCCGCTGCGCTGGTCGGCGCGCAGCTACTGGCCTCAGATTGAAAGCACGGGAACCTGGCAGCAGGCCGATCGTGCTATCGGGCTTGAGCGCAAGGCAAACGAATGGCGGGCGTACCGCATCAGCGGAACGCGCGATGAAAGCGCCAGCATCCGCACTTTCTTCCTGGACGCCGTGGATGGCCTGGCAGTGCCCTCTTACACCCCGGGCCAGTTTTTGCCGATCCGGCTACCGGCAGCGGCAGGCGGTCTTCAACGGATTTATACGCTGTCCGCCGCGCCAGATGGACAGCGGCTGCAGATCTCCGTCAAACGGCAAGGCGCCGCGTCTTCCTGGCTGCATGAGCAGAGCACAGGCGCCGTCATTGAGGCAAAGAGCCCAGGTGGCGCATTCACCTTTGACCGGTCACGCAACCGTTCGGCGGTCATGCTGTCAGCCGGCGCCGGCATCACGCCAATGATCGCCATGCTCGATGGACTGCTGCCGAACGATGGCAGCCAGGTTCACCAGTTGCCGATTTACTTTGTCCATGGCGCGCGCAACGCGCAAGAACAGGCGTTTGCCGAAGAGCTGGCGAACAAGCGCGCAAGCCATCGCAATCTCTTTGTCCATCTGGTGCACAGCCAGGATGGAGATGCCTGGTCCGAAGCTGTCCAGGCAAGGCCATACAGAGGCAGGGTGTCGATTGACCTGCTCAAAAAAATCCTGCCCTTCGATGACTACGACTTTTATCTGTGCGGCCCGCAGGGGTTCATGCAAGAGCTGTATGACGGTTTGCGGGGACTCAATGTGCGCGACGCGCGCATACACTTTGAAGATTTCGGTGGTGACAGCCCAATGCGCCGTATGGCAGATACCGACGCGCCTGCTGCAAAGGTGGAATTGGTCGATCTTGCCAGCGCCAGCCCTGCCGCCGTTAAATTCCATGTCTCATCAAAAGAAATCACATGGCAGCCGGAAGACGGCACGCTGCTGGAACTGGCCGAAGCCAACGGCATGACGCCGTTATCGGGATGCCGCAGCGGCAACTGCGGAACCTGTGCAAGCCGGGTACTATCGGGCAGATCGGGCTATGTTTCGCCTCCGGGTGCGCAGTGTGCCCCGGAGCATATCCTGACCTGCATCAGCATACCGCTGCCGTCGGCCGCTGGCGAGCCACTGGTATTGGATCTCTGAGGTAATCAGTTGCGTAGCAGGGGGTGCGTGCGCAGGCGCTCGGACGCAATGTCGATAAAGGCGCGCACTTTTGAAGAACGGTGGCGCCCTTCGCGATGCACCAGGTGTACCGGCCAGGGCTCCTCCTCGAAGTCCTCCAGAAGGACTTTCAGCTGGCCCTTGTCGATGGCCTGTGCGGTCTGGTACGACATCAGGCGGGTGACGCCCAGACCGGCAATCGCCGCATCGAGCGCCGCATCGTTGGTGCTGACCAGCAGGCGTGGCTTGAGCAAAACGCTAGACGTGTCGCCCCCGTCACGGAACTGCCATTCGACGCGTGGCGTGGTTGCGCTCGATGCCACTATCGTATGGCCTTGCAGGTCTGCGGGATGAGCCGGTGTACCGTGCGCCGCCAGATAAGACGGCGAAGCGCACAGCACGCGTCTTATCCGCCCCACTTTGACCGCTCGAAGCGTCGAATCAGGAAGGTGGCCAATGCGCACGGCGACGTCAAACCCGTCTTCAACGAGGTTGACGACGCGGTCGAGAAATTGCGCATTGACCTCTACCCCCGGGTAACGCTGCATGTAGTCGAGTACACAGGGAAGCACGAAATGGCGGCCAAACAGCACTGGCGCCGTCAGCATCAACTGCCCTCCCGGCTCGGCATTGATGCCGCTGGCTTTTTCGTTTGCCTCGATAATGCTGGCCAAAATGGCGCGTGTATCTTCCAGATACTGTTGACCGGCGTCGGTCAGACGCACGTTGCGCGTTGTGCGAAGCAGCAAGGCAATGCCGAGTTGCTGTTCCAGCGCGACCACGGCGCGGGTGACGGCCGCCGGTGACAAACCCAGTTTGCGTGCAGCTGCGGACAAGCCGCCTTCTTCGCTGACGGCAACAAACACCTGCATCAAATAAACCTGGTCGATGAGTCTCTCCCTGCAAATAAATAATTGTCGACAGCTCAATGCCCTAACGCCGACATCATGGCAGAGATATATTACATCGCAGCGGCAAGGCGGCACAGGCAGGGCCTCCGGGCTGTTGCACGCTACTCATAAGCGGACTTATGGCTCATGATAAACGCCCAGGCCGCTGCGATCCACACGGTCTCGCCGTAAGACATGTAAAAGCCATCGAGGCTGACTAACCAGCCCTCGGGCGTTTGTTGAAACGTCAGACGCTGCGCAGCGATCAATTGCTCGCACCACACGGCCATGTGCGCTTTTTCAGCAGAATTCATCGCAGCCTCCGCAAGATTACCAGGTCGTTTTCAGGAACTTAATACGGCCTGTTCGGCAAGAACTTGCCGTCCAGGGTAATCACGGCACGCGAACCGCCTTCGGGATCGTCAACCTTCCTGATATCGAGCCTGAAGTTGATGGCGCTGATGATGCCGTCGCCAAACTGCTCGTGCACCAGTGCTTTCAACGTGGTGCCATAGATCTGCACCATTTCGTAGAAGCGGTAGACGGTGGGGTCGGTCGGCACGCCACCCGGTATGCTGCCGCGCAGTGGAATGGCCTGCAGCTGCCTGGCGTCGGCGGCATCGAGTCCCAGGCGGGCGGCGACCAGCTCGGCCGCTTCGCTGGGCAAGGCGTGCTGCCCCAGGAGCGCGGCGGTGACATAGGCTACACTCAGACCGGTGTCTTGCGCCAGCTCGGCAAAGCTCAGGTCCTTGATGGCCTTTGCGGCGATGACGCGGGCAGTCAGTTCAAGCCGGACATCTTGCGTTACATTGCTTTGGATCATGACAAATTTCCTTCTTGTGGAGGGGAAAGCAAATCAAGCGGCCAACTGCTGCTTGTGCGATTTAAAGGCCACGGCATCAGGGTGGGCGGCCAGGCTGACAAATGTGCAGCTGTTGCCGTCGAGGACATTGATATCGCCGGTTTCAATGTCAAACACCCAGCCATGCAAAGTAACTTTGCCCTGTTCCAGGGCCAGTGCAACAGTCGGGTGAGTACGCATGTTCGTCAGTTGGGCCACCACGTTGGCATAGACCATCGAGATCACCTTCGCCTCAGGCGTGTCGTGCGTGTGCGCTTCGTTGACGGCCTTCGCTGCATCGGCATGGCGTAGCCAGCTTGCCACCGCCGGCAGGTTATCGAGGCATTTATGGCTGGCGATTGCGGTCATGGCGCCGCAATCACTATGGCCACACACGACGATATCGGTCACGCCCAGAACGCCGACCGCATACTCAACGCTGGCGGTCACGCCACCGGGTTCAGCACTGTAGGACGGCACAATATTGCCGGCATTACGGATCACGAACACGTCGCCTGGCTGTTGCTGAGTCAGTAACTCGGGCACAACCCGGCTGTCCGAGCAGGTAATGAACAGCACAGCAGGACTCTGACTTGTCGCGAGTTTCTTGAAAAGGTTCGACATTTCAGGAAAAACCTGCGTCTGGAATTTCATCGCGCCTTCGATAAGCTGTTTCATAAGAATAACCTCCCTGGCTTTGATGGATTCATCTTCATGTGTTTCGACCATACCGTCCAAGATCGATTTCGGATGGACTCGATAGGTTTTACCAATACATGCATAGCAAGAGCACGCAGCCGGGCCGCGTTCCGATATCGCGGCTGGTCAGGTAGCGCCGGGTTAAAATGGCAACAGAAGCCATTTCAGCAAACCACACGATGCAACTTCGACACATACACTATCTGCTTGCCGTGGCTGAACACGGCAATTTCACGCGGGCCGCCGAAGCCTTGCATGTATCGCAGCCGACCTTGTCGCAACAAATCATCCAGCTTGAAGAGTCGCTGGGTGTTGCGTTGCTTGACCGCAGCGGGCGCACCGTAAAAGTCACCGACGCCGGCAGTGTCTATATTGAACATGCGCGCAAAGCGCTACGGGAACTGGCGTCCGGGCGACGGGCGATCCTGGACGTGCAGGACCTGAAGCGTGGCGAGCTGCGCTTGGCTACCACCCCGACCTTCACGGCCTATCTGGTCGGCCCCTTGCTGGCCGCATTTCATGCACGGTACCCTGATATCACAGTGCGTCTGCAGGAGATGTCGCTCGATACCATCGCGGCAGCCGTCGCAGCAGACGAGGTTGATCTGGCTATTGCTTTCAACGTGACGCGCACTGCCGACGACATTGCGTGCGAACCTTTATTGGTAGAGCGGCTGAGCGTCGTGGCAGGTATCCATCACCGTTTTGCATCGCCAAAACGCGATATCACGCCACAGATGCTGGCCACCGAGAAGCTCGCTGTATTGAGTGCTGATTTTGCCACCAGACACCACGTCGACGACTATTTGCGATCGCAGGCGATCGCCCCCGTTATTGCCATGGAAGCCAATACCATCAGCGCCTTGATAGCGGTAGTCAGTCGCAGCAGTCTCGTCACGATACTGCCCGAAGCCATCGGTGCGCAGCATCCAGAGCTATGCAATATCTCTATCTCGCCAGCACCGAAATCGCGTACGGCAGCATTGCTCTACCGTCACGGTGCATACCAGTCTGCGGCAGCAGCGGCCTTTACGGCCTTGTGCAAAAACACCTGGAATAGTGACGGCGCTTAGGCCTCTGCGTCTTGCAGCGCATGAGTGCATCAGGATACCTGTCCACCTGAGCACTTCCTGGATCAGTTCCAGATAGTGTCTCGTCAGCCACGCTAACGGGCAGCAGCAGCGCGCCCCTTCCCTTTCACTTACACCTTCAATGCAGCAATCGAGCGCGACTCGGCGGGCATCGATGAAATTCGTCCAAAAAAAAAGCTTGCAAAAGGAAGTTGACCGCTCTATAGTCTCTTTACCGAACGGTACATTGTGTTCCAAACGGTAAACAAGGAGAAATAACATGTCTGTCCGTCCCCCACTGCCACCTTTCACCCTCGAAACCGCGATTGAAAAAGTTCGCCTCGCCGAGAACGGCTGGAACACCCGCGATGCAGAGAAAGTCGCGCTCGCCTACACGGAAGACAGCTGGTGGCGCAATCGCGCCGAGTTCGTTCAGGGGCGCGAAGCCATCGTCGCGCTGCTCAAGCGCAAGTGGACCCGCGAACTCGATTACCGCCTGGTCAAGGAACTGTGGGCCTACGGCGGTGCGCGTATCGCGGTGCGCTTTGCCTACGAGTATCGCGACGATTCGGGCCAGTGGCATCGTGCTTATGGCAATGAAAACTGGGAATTCGATGAGTATGGCCTGATGCATCATCGCCACGCTTGCATCAACGAGCATCCGATCAGTGCTGATGAGCGCAAGTTCCTGTGGGACAATAGCGGCCCACGCCCAGCCGATCATCCGGGGCTGAGCGATTTCGGTTTTTAAGGAACATGCATGGCTAGAGTAATTGCGGAACGGGAAGATGTGATCCCGATGCTGGCTGAAATATTCCGGGCCTATGGTTTCGAGGGTGCGAGCCTGGCTCGCATCAGCGAAGGCACCAAGCTGGGCAAGGGCAGCATCTACCACTTCTTCCCAGGCGGCAAAGAGGAAATGGCGCAAGCCGTGCTGGAGCAGGTCGACCAGTGGTTCAAACAGCATGTTTTCGACGCGCTGCTTGAGCGTGCCGATGCCATGGAAGGCATCAAAGCCATGTTCGACGACGTCAGCCGCTACTTCCTGTCTGGCCGTCGCGTTTGCCTGGTCGGCGTGTTCGCGCTCGGCAATGAGCGTGACCGCTTTGCAAATCGAGTCCGTGATTACTTTGCAGCCTGGATCGATGCGCTTGCCGCGGCGCTGGTGCGCACCGGGCGCACACCGCAAGAGGCCAGCGCGCTTGCAAAAGAAGTGGTAGGCGGCATTCAGGGCGCCCTGGTGTTGTCCAGGGCTCTGGACCAGACGGACGTTTTCACCGATATTTTACATACCCTTCAGGCGCGTCTGCTGACCAGTTAGGCCAGCAGCATGCGCATGATGGCGGCCTGAAGAGCTAGCCTGATCAGTCGTGCGGCAAACCGGCCAGCCACTGTTGCAGCAACAACGGCCAGGCAGCTGCTTCACTGCCGGCCTTGCCCATTCCCCAGCCATGGCCGCCGCGCTGGAACAGATGCAGTTCGGCCGGTACGCTATTGCGGCGCAAGGCAGCGAGCATCAGCAGGCTGTTGTCCGGTGCGGCAACCGCATCGTCGAGCGCCTGGGCGATAAAGGTGGGCGGCGTCTGCGCATCGACCTGGCGCTCGACTGACAGCGCATCGCGCTGCGGCTGCGACGGCGCGGGGCCCAGCAGGATTTTCTTTGCGTGCGTGGTATCGAAAGGCGCCTGCATGGTCAGCACCGGGTACAGCAGCACGGCAAAATCCGGCCGCGCCGAGACGCTGTCGCTGGCATCGACCGGCGCGTAGCGCGCCACGCCAGGCTGGGTCGCCGTGATGCCGGCCAGATGCGCGCCGGCAGAAAACCCCATAATACCGATGCGTTTCGGATCGATGCCCCAGTCGCCGGCATGGCTGCGCAGCAGGCGCATGGCGCGCTGCGCATCCTGGAACGGCGCCGCCACGCCGCCGCCCTCGACCGGCAAACGGTAGACCAGTTCGTATGCGCTGATGCCGTGGGCTTGCAGCCAGGCCGCTGCCGGCGCGCTTTCCTTGCCTGCCTCGATATGCGCATAGCCGCCACCACTGATCACCAGCACCACCATGGCGTTCGGACTGGCGGCGCGGTGCGCCACCAGATACGGCATGGCAACATCAGTTATCGAGCCCTTGGCAGTGGTTTGCTGCGGCCCGGCAGCAGCGCCGCCCGGTGGCGCGCCTGGCCACAGTGCGATGGCGCCGCCAGGCATGGCGCTGGCGGGCAAAACGATACCGGCCAAGGCCAGCCACAGCAGTCGTTTCCACGGCAGTCGTTTCATTAGCTACTCCAAAATGCGGCCAAATCCAGCCAGCCGGTGTACGATCAGTCCTGCTCACTGCAAGACCGCGATAATGAACCAGATGATGACTACCGATTACGTTTCCACTTTTTCCGGCAACCGCTTTTATCCACTGCGCCCGCATATCGACCGGGTCGCCATCGAAGACATTGCCCACGGCCTGGCCTACCAATGCCGTTTCAACGGCCAGACCCGTGAATTCTATTCCATCGCCCAGCATAGCCTGATCGTGGCCAGCCTGGTGCCGCCGCCACTGCGCCTGGCTGCCCTGCTGCACGATGCAGCCGAAGCCTACCTGGGCGACATGGTCAAGCCGCTCAAGGTATTGCTGCCCGAATTTGCCGCGCTGGAGGACCAGGTCACCGCGATTATTGCCGCCACCTTCGACATCGATTTTACCGACTATGCGCCGATCAAGCATGCCGACCTGATCGCGCTGGCCACCGAGAAGCGCGACCTGATGCCGCATTCGGCAGAACGCTGGGCATACCTTGACGGCATTACCCCACTGGCGACTATAATCAAGGCCATGGGTCCGCAGGAAGCCAAGCAGTGCTTTCTGGACGAATTTGCCCTGTTGCGCAACCGTTAGCCGGCCTCGGCGCAGATGCCTTAAGCCCCGGATTTGGCTGGCGCTTTTCGGATTATCCACAGCAACTGTGGATAAAGTTGTTGATAAGCACCCCTTGACAAGCCGCAAAGCCAGAGCGAATGCGGCATTCAATAATTTGCTGAATTCTAAGGCAATATTTTCCATCAATAAAATCAATGACTTGGCGCAAGCTGTTCGTGCCACTAAGTAGTCATCGCGCCGATGCTGAAAATATTTTTTTCCGCTGCTTGTATCCACTTGCCACACTGCACTACCTTTGACAAAGCAGGCTCACTGACATAAGGTTCGCAAAGCGCGCGACGATAACGGCGCTTACGCTTAACGCTGGGAAAGTGGTCGATATGAACAAGGAAAACGCCGATACTGTGGCGAACAACCAGGCAACAGCGGCTGCCGAGGATAATGACTGGCTGATCGACGAGGCGCAGCCCGGCGATGGCGACGCCGTCAGCGCGGCCGCGCGGCCGTCCTGGCAGATACTGATTGTCGACGACGATGTCGATGTGCATGTGGTCACCAAGTTTGCATTGAGCCAGGCCAGCTTCGAGGGACGCCGGCTGAGTTTTCTGCATGCCTATTCGGCAGAAGAGGCGATGACGGTATTGCACGCTTCGCCCGATGTGGCCGTGGTGCTGCTCGATGTGATCATGGAAACCCAGGATGCCGGCCTGCACCTGGCGCGCCAGATCCGTGAAGAACTGCACTACAAGGCCGTGCGCATTATCCTGCGCACGGGACAGCCGGGGCAAGCGCTCGAGCACCGCATTATTACCGACTACGATATCAACGACTTCTGGTGCAAGACGGATCTAACCAACCGGAAACTGTTTACCACCGTGATCGCCTCGCTGCGCACCTATGCCAGCTTGCGCGAGGCCGAAAGCGAGGTCGCCAACCTGTCTGCCGCGCTGGAAGCGTGCGTATCGCACGGGCAGCCTGTCCGCTAAGGTCGCGCTTGACTTGCAGCGCCAGCACCAGCATACTGTATGCAAATACAGTATCTCTCCACCATGCAGGATCAGCCATCAAGTTGTCCGCAGAAGCTAAGTGCCGGATTGTTATAGGCTTTTTCAGATATCCCCATCGCGTGTGGATATCTTTGTGGATAAGCACCTCTTGACAGCCCTCAAAGCCACAGCCAGTGCGGCTTTCAATAAACTGCCCAATCAACTGGCAAAAATATATCAGTTAAAAATCAATGACTTGCAAAGTCGTTGCGCGCTGACGATTCTCGCTGAAAAAATATTCCGGCATTTCGTTAACTCATCTTTTGTGCATAACATGGCTGCTGGCGATAGCCGCCAGCTGTTGTTTTGTGCGGCGATTGTCAAAGTGCCCCGTGCAAGAACAGATCGACAACACTGCCGGTGCACGGCGATAATCAGGCATGCCTGCTCCTTCCATTGCCCCCACCAGCGTCCTGCCCGATACACAGCCCCGCCCTGATTCCCTGCGTGACCTGTTTTTCTCGTTTACCTGGCTGGCCCTGCAGGGTTTTGGCGGCGTACTGGCCGTGATCCAGCGTGAAATGGTCGAGCGCAAGCGCTGGCTGACGCAGGAACAGTTTCTCGAAGACTGGGCAGTCGCGCAAATCATGCCCGGTCCCAACGTGGTCAATCTGTCGCTGATGGTGGGCGGGCGCTATTTCGGCCTGAAGGGGGCACTGGCGGCGCTGGCCGGCATGCTGGCCGCGCCGCTGGTGATCGTGCTGATCCTGGGCGTGCTTTACTCGCACTACGGACATTATCCGCAACTGGCAGGCGCCTTGCGCGGCATGGCGGCCGTGTCGGCCGGCATGATTGCGGCTACCGGCATCAAGCTTGCGGCAGCACTGGTCAAGCATCCGCTACCGCTGTGGCTGACACTGTCCATGGCGGCGCTGGGCGTATTGATGGTGGCGGTGCTGCGCTGGCCACTGCCGTGGATACTGCTGGGGCTGGGCGGCTTTGGCGTCTGGGCCACCTATCGAAAGCTGCCACGATGAACCCGCCACTGCAACTGGTGCTGACCGGCGCCGACTGGCTCAATCTGTTTGGCCACTATCTGCTGCTGTCGCTGATGTCGGTGGGTGGCGCCATTTCCACGACTGCCGAGATGCACCGCTTCCTGGTCGAGCAGCATGGCTGGCTGACCCAGGCGCAGTTCAATGAATCGATTGCCATTGCCCAGGCCGCACCTGGCCCGAACGTCTTGTTTGTTGCGCTGATGGGCTGGAACGTCGGCATGAACGCGGGCAGCACGACAGCGGCCTGCCTGGGCGTGTTCATTACCATGGTCGGCATCATGCTGCCCAGCACCACGCTGACCTATCTGGCAGCGCAGTGGGGTTATCGCAACCGCGACCTGCGCGCTGTGCGCGCCTTCAAGCAGGGCATGGCGCCGATCGTGGTGGCGTTGCTGGTCTCGACCGGCCTGATCCTGGGCGGCGCCAACCATCGCCTGGCCACCGACTGGCCGGTATGGACGCTGTCGGTGTTGGCCGGCCTGATCATCTGGCGCACCAGGATACATCTGCTGTGGCTGCTGGGCGCCGGCGCCGTGCTCGGCTGGTACCAGATCATCTAGCCGTCAGACGGCCAGGTGGCGCCGCACATCGTCGCCATCCATCTGGGCAGCGTTGCCGCTGGCCACCACGCTGCCACGCGAGAGCACCACGAACTGGTCGGCCAGCTCGCGTGCGAAGTCAAAATACTGTTCGCACAGCAAGATGGCCATGTCGCCGCGCTGCTTGAGCAGCGCAATCACGCGCCCGATATCCTTGATTACCGACGGCTGGATGCCTTCGGTGGGTTCGTCAAAGATAATGAGCTTCGGCTCGGCCAGCAAGGCGCGCGCAATGGCCAGTTGCTGCTGCTGGCCGCCAGACAGGTCGCCACCGCGGCGCTGCAGCATCTCTTTCAGGACCGGAAACAGTTCAAACACCTGTTCATCGATGCGCCCGGCCTGGCTGCCTTTTTTAACCGCCATGCCCATCAGCAGGTTTTCCTCGACGCTCAGGCGCGCAAAGATATCGCGCCCCTGCGGCACATACGCCATGCCGCGCGCGGCGCGCACATGCGGCGCCAGGCGCGTGATATCGCGTCCGTCAAAGCTGACTTGGCCTTCGCTGACAGGCAGCACGCCCATCAGGCATTTGAGCAGGGTTGTCTTGCCCACCCCGTTACGGCCCAGCAAGGCCAGGCATTCGCCCTTGCTGACCGATAGAGAAATGCCGCGCAGCGTATGCGAGCTGCCATAGTATTGATGCAGTTGTTCCACTTGCAGCATGATGTCAGCGCCCCAGGTAAACTTCAATCACACGTTCGTCGGCTTGCACCTGCTCCATGCGCCCTTGCGCCAGCACGCTGCCCTCATGCAGTACGGTCACAATGCCCTGCCGGGCAATGTCGGTCACAAAGCCCATGTCGTGCTCGACCACCATGATCGAATGCTTGCCGCGCAATTCGTTAAGCAGTTCGGCCGTGCGCGCCGTTTCCGCATCGGACATGCCGGCCACCGGCTCGTCGAGCAAAATCAGCTGCGGCTCCTGCATCAGCAGCATGCCGATTTCCAGCCACTGCTTCTGGCCATGCGACAGCAGGCCGGCAAGGCGGCGCTCCTGGCCGTTGAGGCGGATCAGGCGCAAGGTCGCTTCGATCCGGCCCAGCTGCGCCGAATCGAGCCGGGCAAACAGCGTCGTCATCACGCGTTTGTTCATCTTCATGGCCAGTTCCAGGTTATCGAACACCGTGTGCTGCTCGAACACGGTGGGACGCTGGAACTTGCGGCCGATGCCGGCATGGGCGATCTGCGCTTCGCTCATGGTGGCCAGGTTCATGGTCTGGCCGAACCAGGCGCTGCCCGAGGTGGGACGGGTCTTGCCGGTGATCACGTCCATCATGGTAGTCTTGCCGGCGCCGTTGGGCCCGATAATGCAGCGCAGTTCCCCGACGGAAATGTCGAGGTTGAGCTTGTTGATGGCCTTGAAGCCGTCGAACGACACCGTGATGTCTTCCAGGTACAAAATGGCGCCGTGGGTGGTGTCAAGGCCGGGGCTCTTAACGCGGGCATATTGCGCGCCCGCCTCCGGCGCAGCCATGCCGGGCAACATGCGAATGCTCATGCGCCCTCCTCGGCCGTTGCCGGTGCAGCATGCTTGCCACGCGCCAGGCGCACGCGTACGCTGTCGACCACGCCCAGCATGCCCTTTTGCATGAAGAGCGTGACGCCAATAAACAGCAGGCCCAGCGCAAACAGCCACAGCTCGGGCAAGGCGGCGGTAAACCAGCTCTTCAGGCCGTTGACGGTAAACGCGCCCAGGATCGGCCCGATCAGCGTGCCGCGTCCGCCCACCGCCACCCATACCACCATTTCTATCGAATTGGCCGGCGACATCTCGGAAGGATTGACCATGCCCACCTGCGGCACATACAGCGCACCGGCAATGCCGCACAGCATGGCCGACAGGGTCCAGATAAACAGCTTGAACCACAGGGGGTTGTAGCCGAGGAACATCAGTCGCGCCTCGCTGTCACGCACCCCTTGCAGCACGCGCCCGAGCTTGGAGCTGACAATCGCGCGCGCACCGATCAGCGCCGCCACCAGCAGGGCCAGCGTCAGCAGGAACAGCACCGCCTTGGTGGCTGGCGCCGTCACGCTGTAGCCGAGGATAGTCTTGAAGTCGGTAAAACCGTTGTTGCCGCCAAAGCCAGTTTCATTGCGAAAGAACAGCAGCATGAAGGCATACGTCATCGCTTGCGTGATAATCGAAAAATACACGCCCTTGATGCGCGAACGGAAGGCAAAATAGCCAAACACAAACGCCAGCACGCCCGGCACCAGCACCACCAGCGCCATGCAATACCAGAAGTGCTCAGTCATGGCCCAGTACCAGGGGTAGTTGTTCCAGTCCAGAAATTGCATGAAACCGGGCACGCTGCCTGCAGCCTGGCCGGCGCGCATCAGATACATACCGTGCGCATAGGCGCCCAGCGCAAAGAACACGCCATGGCCCAGCGACAGGATACCGGTATAGCCCCAGACCAGGTCGAGCGCCAGCGCGGCCAGCGCGTAGCACATGAATTTGCCGACCAGGCCCACCGTGTAGGCCGACACATGCAGCGCATGGCCTTCGGCAAACAGCAGGTTGCATAGCGGCAGCAATGCGGCCAGCACCGTGCACGCAACGATGGCGGACCAGACGGGGCGCGAAAACAGCCCCTGCTTGACGGGAAATGAGCTGATCATTCGACGCTGCGTCCTTTCATGGCAAACAGGCCCTGCGGCTGGCGCTGGATAAACACGATGATGAACACCAGGATGGCAATTTTGGCCAGCACGGCGCCGGCCACCGGCTCGAGAAATTTGTTGACTTCGCCCAGCCCCAGCGCGGCAATCACGGTGCCGGCCAGCTGCCCGACGCCGCCCAGCACCACCACCATAAAGGAGTCGACGATATAGCTCTGGCCCAGGTCCGGCCCCACATTGCCCAACTGCGACAGCGCCACGCCGCCCAGGCCGGCAATGCCCGAACCGAGGCCAAAGGTCAGCATATCGACCTTGCCGGTCGAGACGCCAACGCAGGACGCCATGCGGCGGTTCTGCGTGACGGCGCGCACGAACAGGCCCAGCCGCGTCTTGTTGAGTATCAGCCACACACACGCCACCACCACGCAGGCAAAACCGATAATCACCAGCCGGTTCCACGGCAGCACCAGGCCACCCAGCACCGTCACGCCGCCCGACATCCAGGCCGGGTTGGCCACCTCGACGTTTTGCGCACCAAACACGGTGCGCACCGCCTGCATCAGGATCAGGCTGATGCCCCAGGTGGCCAGCAGCGTTTCAAGCGGGCGGCCGTACAGCCAGCGGATTACCGTGCGCTCAAGCACCACGCCCACCAGTGCGGCGACCAGGAAGGCGGCCGGCACCGCTGCCAGCAAGTAGGCATCCTGCATGCCGGGCAGGTACTGGCGGAAAAACAGCTGGCACAAATAGGTGGTGTAGGCGCCGATCATCAGCAGTTCGCCGTGCGCCATATTGATAATGCCCATCAGGCCAAAGGTAATGGCCAGACCCAGCGCGGCCAGCAGCAGCACGCTACCCAGCGAAATACCATAAAACACATTACCGGCAAATTCCATGCGCGCCACGCGCCCCTCGATGGCGCTGATGGTCTGAACGGCGGCAATCTGGACCGCTTCGTCCGGCTCGTGCGCGCGCCCTTGTGCGTCTTTTTCCAGCATCGCGCGCAGGCGAGGCAACAGTCGCGCATCGCTGCTGCCGCCCAGCGCCAGCACTGCCTGTCTGCGCACGGGTGCATCGGAAGACTGCAGGTCGGCGCTGGCAATGACCTGCGCCAGGATCTGCCGGATCTGCGCATCGCTTTCCTGCGCCAACGCCTTGCGGATCAACGGCGCCTGCGCCGGATCGACCGACTTTTGCAGCTCGCTGGCCGCAGCCAGGCGCGTGGCGCGCTCGGGCGACAACAGCGCCAGTCCGGACAAGGCGCCCTGCACTGCCGAGCGCAAGCGGTTATTGACCATCACGCCATCGACGCCATCGGGCACCGCACCATTGCTGCCGCTGGCAGGATCGAACGCCTGCTCGCCCTCGATCACCAGCACGCGCCCGTCCGGCGTGGCATACAGCGCCTCGTCCTGCAGCGCCTGCAGCACGCGCGCTGCCTCCGGCGTGGCCAGCGCCGCCAGCTGCCCCACGGCCGCCACGCGCGCTTCCGGATCGTCACCAGCGAGCGGCTTTAACAAGGCAGCATCGATGGCTGCCTGCGCCAGTGCAGGCAGCAGGCACAACAACAGCAAAATACGGCTAGTCAGACGCATGCGGACGACCTCTCAAGTTTGCTTCAGGCGGACTGAATCCAGGCACAGTTTTGATATTGAACCCAACGGCGAACCGCCGGGTCGGACCTTGCTGTGGGATTAAAAAACTACTGCTGCTTGCCCTCATTACCCTTGATAAACGGACTCCACGGCTGCGCGCGGATCGGTTCCCTGGTTTTCCACACCACATTGAACTGGCCGTCAGCCTTGATCTCGCCGATCATTACCGGCTTGTGCAGATGGTGGTTGGTGGCGTCCATGGTCAGCGTAAAGCCGGACGGCGCCTTGAAGCTCTGCCCGGCCATGGCCGCGATCACCTTGTCGGTATCGGTGGACTTGGCTTTCTCGACCGCCTGCGCCCACATATGGATGCCGACGTAGGTCGCTTCCATCGGGTCATTGGTCACCACCGTGCCGGCATTGGGCAGCTTTTGCGCCACCGCATAGGCTTTCCATTGCTTGATAAAGGCCGCGTTGACGGGGTTTTTGACCGATTCGAAATAGTTCCAGGCCGCCAGATGACCCAGTAGCGGCTTGGTATCGATGCCGCGCAACTCCTCTTCGCCCACCGAGAACGCCACCACCGGCACATCGGTTGCCTTCAGGCCTGCATTGCCCAGCTCCTTGTAGAACGGCACGTTGGAGTCGCCATTGATGGTGGAGATAACTGCCGTCTTGCCACCGGCCGAGAACTTCTTGATATTGGCCACGATGGTCTGGTAGTCGGCATGACCGAACGGCGTATAGACTTCGCTGATATCGCTGTCCTTGACGCCCTTGCTTTTCAAAAACGCGCGCAGGATCTTGTTGGTGGTGCGCGGGTACACGTAATCGGTGCCCAGCAGCACAAAGCGCTTGGCGCCGCCACCGTCCTTGCTCATCAGATACTCCACCGCAGGAATTGCCTGCTGGTTCGGTGCAGCGCCCGTGTAAAACACGTTCTTTTCCAGCTCCTCGCCTTCATACTGCACCGGATAGAACAACAGGCTGTTGAGTTCCTTAAATACCGGCAAGACCGACTTGCGCGACACCGAGGTCCAGCAGCCAAACACCACCGACACCTTGTCCTGCGCAATCAGCTGGCGTGCCTTTTCGGCAAACAGCGGCCAGTTCGACGCCGGGTCGACTACCACGGGTTCGAGCTTCTTGCCCAATACGCCGCCCTTGGCGTTGATCTCGGCGATCGTCATCAGCGCCACATCCTTGAGCGACGTTTCCGAGATGGCCATGGTGCCCGACAGCGAATGCAAAATACCCACCTTGATGGTGTCGGCGGCAAACGCCGCCGGGGAAAAACCTGCCGTGCTCAAGGCCAGTGCGCCTGCTGCTGCCGCTTTCAGGATGATTCTTCGTGACATGGTGACTCCAGGTTAAGGTGCTGCATGCGTGTCGGAAGGGGCTACCATGTTGTTAAAGCAGAATGTATGCCAGCATCTGGCCCCGACACGCACGCGACCCACGCCACGCTTTGGTGCAGCCGTGATGTTGTTGCACGAAAAAAAACCCGGCTGCACAGGCGCTGTGCAGCCGGGTTCGATTGATGCACCAGACGGCAGTGCATCAGCGCGTGTCGGGTTTCCTTGCACCACGCAAACGGCGCCAGCCCTTGCGCCCCAGCGGGAACAGCAGCACAAAGGCCAGCAACCACGGCAGGATATAGGCCATGGCGGTAATCGCATTGCCCGTGCCTTCGGACAGGTTCTCGGTAAAGTTGCCCAGCGAGTGCCGGATCGGCGACCAGAACGACTGGCGGCCCTGGCTGCTCAGCGACACAGTAAGCAGGTCAGACTCGATGCGCTGCATCAGCTGCACATTGGCGGCGGTAGCCTGCTCCAGTTCGGTCTGCACGGTGGCCAGCTCGCGGGTCACCTTGATCAGCGCATCGACGTCTTTCGCCGAGCGCTGTTCCAGCGTTTGCAGCTGCGCCTGGTATTGCCTGAGCATCGCCAGTCGCTTGTTGCTGTCAAACACAGGACGCCCCAGGTCTTCCACTTTGGTGCCCTGGCTGGTCACGTCGCCACCAGCGGCGACCAGCTCGACCAGCTTTTTCACGCCGGCCTGTTTGGCACGCATGCTGATGCGCGCCTGCACATGGCGGCCACTGTCGATGCTCGAATCGAGCAGGATGCAGCCGTTGGCCGTATCGGCCTTGCAGGCAGCGATGACTTTTTCATATAGCGGGCGCAGCTGCGCTTCGCTGGTGTCGACGCTGACGCTATGCTCGTAAGCAAGAAACTCGCTGCCTTTGTCGCGCCCTTCCAATCGCGCTGCGCTGGAAGCGCCGCCCTGTTCGGCTTTAGGGGCGCAGCCGGCAAGCAAGGCAACCATCATGACCAGGATCAGCTTGATTGCATTTGGCGAAGGTTGCATGGCGGCCTCTGAAGAAGTGGAACGGTGAAATTTCATTATCTCGCGAAAATATTAAGCAAAAAACAAGCGCCGATTGTAATGTATTTCGACTGGCACGCCCGGCACGGTTGCCGCAAGCGGCCCGCCCGCTTTGGCGCAAGCGTGCAAGCTGGTATCATGCGGGCAAACACCGAGCGCCCATGCGCCTCGCTACCGCGAAGCGGCCCAGCTTTTGCGCGCCGCCGACGCCTCACCACAAAACACAAGAGAAAACACCTCATCATGAGCACACCAACGTCCCATCCATCGTTCTGGCGCAGAATCCCGCTGGCTTTCGGCGCCTTTTTCAGCACCCTGTCCGACGGCGCCTATGCTGCGCGCGTGGAAAAACTGCATCTGCCCGAAGCTGCGCCGGTAGCACCAGTCGCACCCGCAGCACCGGTTGCCCCGGCACCGGCAGCGGCGCCCGTGATCGTCAAAGAAGCCACGCCAGACGCCGCACTGCAACTGCTGGCGCTGCTGCAGCGCGAAGCGCGCCTGATTGACTTTACCCAGGAAAACCTGGCCGGCCATGCCGACGCCGATATCGGCGCTGCCGCGCGCGTGGTGCACGAAGGCTGCGCCAAGGTGCTGCGCGACTATTTCACCATCGAAGCGGTGCGCCAGGAAGCAGAAGGCAGCCGCGTGACGCTGCCGGCCGGCTTTGATCCGGCCAGCGTGCGCCTGACCGGCAACGTGGTTGGCGCCGCGCCATTTACCGGCACGCTCAGCCACCGCGGCTGGCGCGCTGCCGGCGTGCGCCTGCCAAAACTGAGCGAGCAGCACGATGCCGCCATCCTGGCGCCGGCCGAGGTGGAACTGTGAACGAGGCTCTTCATTCCCCTGCCAGCTACGCCATCGGCATTGACCTCGGCACCACCCACAGCGCGCTGTCGTATGTCAATCTGACGCAAAGCGACGGCGAGAAATCGAGCCACGGCGTGCTGGCCGTGCCGCAGCTGTCAGGCCCAGGCACGCTTGAATCGCTGCCGCTGCTGCCATCGTTTGTCTACCTGCCGCACGCCGATGAACTGGCGCCGGGCGACCTGGCGCTGCCATGGGGCACTGCTGAATCGGACTCTCCCTATGTAGCAGGCGAAATGGCGCGCAGCCGCGGCGCCACCACCCCGATCCGCCTGGTGTCGAGCGCCAAGAGCTGGCTGTGCCACCCTGGCGTGGACCGCCGCGCCGCCATCCTGCCCAGCGATGCACCGCCTGAAGTAGCGCGCATTTCGCCGATCACCGCCTCGATGCGGTATCTGCAGCACTTGCGCCAGGCCTGGGATCACGCCCATCCTGAGGCACCGTTTGCGCAGCAGGAAATCACCGTCACCATTCCGGCCTCGTTCGATCCGGGCGCGCGCGAACTGACCATGGAAGCGGCCAAGGCCGCCGGCTACGGCAACCTGACGCTGCTCGAAGAGCCGCAGGCGGCGCTGTACAGCTGGATCCAGGGCAGCGAAGGACGCTGGCGCAAGGAAGTCAAGCCGGGCGACATTATTCTGGTGGTTGACGTGGGCGGCGGCACCAGCGACTTTTCGCTGATCGCCGTGCTTGAGCGCGATGGCGTGCTCGAGCCGCACCGCGTGGCCGTGGGCGAGCATATCCTGCTGGGCGGCGACAATATGGATCTGGCGCTGGCCCACCTGGTGGCGCGCAAGCTGGCCGCCAACGGCACCCAGCTCGACGCCTGGCAGATGCGCGCCCTCACCTACGGTTGCCGCAGCGCCAAGGAAAGCCTGCTGGCCGACAGCGGCATGGACACCGCCCCGATCGTGGTGCCGAGCCGCGGCTCGAAACTGATCGGCGGCTCGATCCGCACCGAACTGACGCGCGCCGAAGTGTCGACCTTTATCCTCGACGGCTTCTTCCCGCAGGTCGAAGCGTCGAGCCGCCCTGCCGTGCGCACGCGCGCCGGTCTCACGCAAGTGGGCCTGCCCTATGCGCAGGACGCCTCCATTACGCGCCACCTGGCGGCGTTTTTGGCTCGCCAGGTGGCCGCCACTGCCGAACTGGAAGGCTTTGCCGGTCGCCAGGCAGACGGCGCCACGTTCCTGCATCCGACCGCCGTGCTGTTCAACGGCGGCGTGTTCAAGTCCGATCTGCTGGTGCAGCGCATGATGGCCACCGTCAACGATTGGCTGTATATGGAAGGCGCGGAAGCTGCACGCGTGCTGGCCGGGGCCGATCTGGACCTGGCCGTGGCGCGCGGCGCCGCCTACTACAGCTATGTGCGGCGCGGCCATGGCGTGCGCATCCGCGGCGGCACGGCCAGCGCCTTCTACGTGGCGATCGAGTCGGCCATGCCGGCCATCCCCGGCATGGAGCCGCCGATCCAGGCGCTGTGCGTGGCGCCGTTCGGCATGGAGGAAGGCAGCGAACTGGAACTGCCAGGCCAGCAGTTCGGCCTGGTGGTGGGCGAACCGGTGCATTTTCGCTTCTTTGCCTCGTCCACGCGCCGCAACGACCAGATCGGCGACCTGCTGGACTTCTGGGCACCGGACGAGCTGCAGGAACTGAGCGAAATCCAGGCCACGCTGTCGTCGGATGGCCGCCAGGCCGGCGAGGTGGTGCAGGTCAGGCTGCATGCGCGCGTGACCGAAGCCGGTACACTTGAACTGCTGGCCGTGTCGCTCGATGGCGCCGAGCGCTGGAAGGTCGAATTCGACGTGCGCAACAGCGCGCAATAATATGGCCAAGGCAGGCAAAGCGACTTATCTGGTCGGCATCGACCTGGGCACCACCAATACGGTAGTGGCCTATGTGGAAGCGGGCCGCGCCGGCGCGCCGATCGAGCTGTTCGGCATCGAACAGCTGGTAGCGCCCGGCGAAGTGGCGCCACGCCCCATGCTGCCCTCATTGCGCTACCATCCGGCCGACGGTGAGCTGGCGCCAGGCGACTTGCAACTGCCCTGGGCGCAGCAGGACGTGGCAGGCGTCAGCCAGGTGGTGCTGGGCGCGCTGGCACGCCAGTTCGGCGCGCAGGTGCCGGGCCGACTGGTGGCCAGCGCAAAAAGCTGGCTGTCGCATGGCCAGGTGGACCGCCAGGCGGCTATCCTGCCGTGGGGCGCCGAAGCCGAGGTGCCGAAAGTGTCACCGGTGGCAGCCAGCGCCAGCTACCTGGCTCATGTGCGTGCCGCCTGGAATGCGCGCTTCCCGCAAGCGCCACTGGAGCAGCAAGAACTGGTGCTGACCATTCCGGCCTCGTTTGACGAAGGCGCACGCGCCCTGACGCTGGCCGCCGCACGCCAGGCCGGCCTGGCGCAGCTGCGCCTGGTCGAAGAGCCGCAGGCCGCCTTCCATGATTATCTGCAGCGCCACCGCGAGACGCTGCGCGACCAGCTGGCGCAGTCGCGCCGCATCCTGGTGGTCGATGTGGGCGGCGGCACCACCGACTTCAGCCTGATCGATGTCGAACTCGATGACGATGGCGAGCCGCAGTTCAGCCGCACCGGCGTGGGCAACCACCTGATCCTCGGCGGCGACAATATGGACCTGGCGCTGGCGCACCTGGTTGAAACGCGCATGGCTGCTGGCAGCGAAGGCGGCCTGCGCCTGTCGGCCGCGCGCCTGTCGCAGCTGATGGAGCGCTGCCGCGCCGCCAAGGAGCTGCTGCTGTCGCATGACGCACCCGCCAGCACCAGCGTGACGCTGCTGGGCGGCGGCTCGCGCCTGATCGGCGCCAGCCGTTCGGTCGAGCTCACGCGCGAGGAAGTGGCCGCGCTGGTGATCGATGGCTTTTTTCCGCTGGTCGACGCGCATGAAACCGCGCGCAAGGGGCGCGCCGGCATTATCGAATTCGGCCTGCCGTATGCGCAGGACGCAGCCGTCACGCGCCATCTGGCCAGCTTCCTGCAGCAGCACGGCGGCGAATTGCCCGACACCGTGCTGCTCAATGGCGGCGTGTTCCGCGCCGACGCGCTGGCGCAGCGCCTGGCCGATACGCTGGCGCACTGGCGCGGCAGCGCGCCGCACGTACTGCATAACGACAATCCCGACGTGGCCGTGGCGCGCGGTGCGGTGGCCTATGCGCTGGCGCGACGCGGCGAAGCGCCGCGCATCGGCGGCGGCTCGCCGCGCAGCTATTATCTGGTGCTGGGCGAGTCGGTCAAGGAGCATCGCGCCGTCTGCATTTTGCCGCGCGGCGCCGCCAGCGGCGAGGAAATCGGCCTGGCCGACCGGCGCTTTGCGCTGCGCCTGGGCCGGCCGGTGCGCTTTCACCTGGCAACGAGCAACGCCCGCGGCGCTATCCCGCCGAAAGCGGGCGACCTGGTCGACCTGCGCGATGGCGACTTCCTGCATCTGCCGCCACTGGCCAGCGTGCTGCACGCCGGCGCTGATGGCAACGACAAGCGTGACATTGCGGTGCAGCTTGCTACCGTGATGACCGACGTGGGCACGCTGGAAGTGCATTGCGTATCGGAAGAAGACCCGGCGCAGCGCTGGCAACTGGAATTCCAGCTGCGCGGCGAGGCGCAGGCCGGTGAGTCGGACGGCGAGATCGAACCGGTGTCGCCACGCATCAGGGAAGCGGTGGCCAAGATAGAGCGCATCTTTGGCGGCAAGGCGCAAAAGACCGACAGCCGCGATGTGCGCCAGCTGCGCCAGCATCTGGAACAGGGCCTGGGCGGCCGTGAAAATTGGGATACCCCACTGCTGCGCCAGCTGTTTGACGCGCTGCTGGCGCGCGCGCGCGGCCGGCGCCGCTCGGCCGAGCACGAACGCGTCTGGCTGAACCTGGCCGGCTACTGCCTGCGCCCCGGCTATGGCGATGCGCTCGATCCGTGGCGCATCGAGCAGCTGTGGGCGCTGTTTGACACCGGCGCGCAATTTCACAAGGACAGCCAGGTCTGCAGCGAATGGTGGACGCTGTGGCGCCGCGTGGCCGGCGGCTTGAGCAGCGAACAGCAGCTACGCTTGCTCGATGATTTTGCCTACAATCTGCAGGCCGACGAAGGCGAACGCAGCCGCCGTCCGGTCACGCTGGTCAACGGCAGCGACGACGATATGCTGCGCCTTGGGGCATCGCTCGAACGCATCCCTGGCGCCTACAAGGCCGAAGTGGGCGCCTGGCTGTTGAAACGCATGAAAAAGTCGCCCGACCTGCACAGCCTGTGGGCGCTGGCGCGGGTCGGCGCACGCCAGCCCTTGCATGGCAGCGCGCATGAAGTGGTGGACAGCGCCACCGTCTCGGACTGGCTGGCCGTGCTGCTGGCGATGGACTGGAAAAAGACCGAAGCGGCGGCCTTTGCCAGCGCCCACCTGGCGCGCATGACAGGCGACCGCTCGCGCGATATCGATGCAACGCTGCGCGCCACGGTAATTGCGCGCCTCAAAGGCGTGGGCGCGCCGGCCAGCTGGGTGGCGATGGTTGCCGAAGTGGTGCAGCTTGACGAAGCGAGCACCAAACGCATGCTGGGCGAAGCGCTGCCGCCGGGGCTCAAGCTGCTGGCCTGATTGTTCAGCGTTTGATCATGCCGCGTTCGCGCGCCCAGACCAGCAGCACCTCGTTGATGCGCGTCTGCCAGCCGGCGCCGGTGGACTTGAACGCCTGCAGCACGTCCGGGTCGAGCCGTACATTGGTGGCGATCTTGGTCACCGCCAGCGCCGGCCTGCCGCGTGGCCGGCGCCCGGGCGCAAACTGCGCCAGTTCTGCGTCGGTCAAGGGCTGGGCATCAGGGTCAGCCAGCGCTGCCGCGTTGATCGCGGCCTCTTCTTCGTCCGTATTCAAACGCAACTCAGTAAGTTTGGACATAGCGTTTTATCTCCTTGTTAGTGGCTCGGCGCATGCTGATGATGCGCATGCCGCCGTGTCTTTCCACAAAGACGACATAAAATAAGGTGTTGCCGATGGCCGCCAGGGCAATCTCGCGTTCTTCACCGTAATCCCGACGTGTGTCCAACCACGTCAGCGCATGCTCCCAGTCCAGGCGTGTTGCTTCGACTAGCGACACACCGTGTTTCAGGCAGTTGATGGTGTCTTTACACGGATCAAAAGTGACTAACATATATAATGTAGATACACTATAAGGTAAAGTCAAGATTTTATCTGCGCGCCGGCACACCCGTATTGCGCGGCATTAAAGCACCGCCACAATAAACAGCAGCACTGCCAGCGGCGCCTGCACCAGCACAATGCCGGGATGGGTACGGCGCAACTGGGCCCAGACATTGAGCCCGGGCACTTCCTCGTGCGGATGGTGGGCTTCATCGCGCAGCGACATGGCGTGCAGGAACATGCCGGCAATCAACGGTCCCGGATTGACCCACCAGCCCTGCTCGAGTGCGCCATGCGACAGGTAGATGGCCAGCAGGCCGATCAGCACCGGCGAGGCCCATACCACGCACAGGATCACGCGGATGCCATAGAACTCGGCCAGCGTGCCCATGCGGTGCAAACGGCCGATATCGGGTTCTTCCATGCGCTTGTCGATGGCCAGCTCGGCGCGGCCATACAGCGTCCACAGACCGCCAAACAGGCAGCCCAGCAGCACGCCGATCACGATATCTGCGGCAAACACCACGTATTTGTTCACATCGGCCGTACCGATGCCCAGCGAAGCATGCGCGGCTGCATGCAGATGCAGGCTCGACTGTTCACCCTCGGCGGTGGTGTAGCGGTCGCGCGGATCGTAGCTGGTGCCGATATACACCACGTTCTTGCGCAGCGCGTCCGGCGAGACGGCAGCCTTGCCGTCGATCAGGCGGGCGCGGGTGCGGGTCGGGTCGAGAAATTCGGCAGCCATCGCACTCGGATGAAATGGCGCCGTCACGGCGTTCTGTTCTTTTGCATCTTTGGCGTCGCCGTGAATCACCGGCTCGAAAGCCCAGCGCGCCAGTTCCTTTTCGCTGCCGGTGCGTTTGGCCAGCTGGCACACGCGGTTGGCCAGGCCGACCACTTCCTTCTGCTCCGACAGGATGCCAGGCAAGGGCTGCTTGTGCTCCTGCTCATGCACGCCATGCGCCAGCTCGAACGTGACGGCGGCCAGCACCGGGCTTTTCAGCTCGATGCGCGTGACAGCGCCCATGCGCTCACGGATCTGCGGGCTGGCAAAATGCACGCCGGCCTCGCAGCGCGCGCGTATCCACGGCAAATTGGCATTGCGTGGCGACTCTTCCGGCAGGATCAGTACCAGTTGATGGCCGTCAGTGGCCAATTTATCGAGCAGGCGGTCGAGCGGCCGGCCGCCTTCATGCTGCTCTTCGTGTACGGCCGGCGCCAGATCAAGGTCGATGGCCAGCACCTTGCTGCCGCGCTCTGCTGCGCTGGCGATCAGCTGCTCCAGGCGCGCCCGCTCCAGCGGCTCGCGTTCCTGGAAAACCTGTTCGAACGCCGGCTGGTCGATCTCGATAATGCCGGGCCTGTACCGCGCCCCCTGGTCCTTGCGCTCGCGAACCAGCTCGCCATGCTCGGCGCTGAAACGCAGCATCGCCGCATCAAGCCATTCGAGCACATGCAAGCCTTCCAGCGCCAGCATCAGCGAGGCGATCAGCGTGGCGCCGATCACATGGTGCAGCAAATGGGTGCCGGTCAGCTTGAAGGCGTGACCGAGCTGGGCAAATGGCCACAGCAGGCGCTGGGCCAGGCTGAGCTTGAGCCTGGGCGGCGGCGTGGCGGCGTGCTCTTCGGGTATATCGGAATTCATTATTTTTCAAGCAATAGTTGGTAACGATAAGAACATATTATTGCAAGTGTGCTCAGACCGACGCACGGCTGAGACGTTCGTCTCAACGCGGCACCGTGCTGCACTGCAGGATGCGTGGCGCACCCGTTCATGCTACAAGCAGTCAACACCTGTCACAAAAATGGAGACCGCCATGCCCTATGTGCGCCCCACCAGCCATCTTGAGCGCGTGCGCAACCTGATCGATGGCCGCGTGCCCGATCCTGGCGCCGACAGCACGCGCCTGGCCCGCTCGTACCGCCGCTCGCTCGACGATTACCGGCTCGATCCAGGCGCCACCGCCGGGCCGCGCATCCTCAGCGCCGGCGAGCTGCGCGCCATCCAGCAGTCCGAGGAAGGTTTTTTGCGCTCGGCGGCACTATGCCTGCCGCGCCTGCACGCCATGGTGCGCGAAGCAGGTTACTGCGTGATACTGGCCAATGCGCACGGCGTGACCATCGACTATGCGGTCGACCAGGACCAGCGCAAGCATTTCAGGAAAGCCGGACTGTACCTGGGCTCATGCTGGTCCGAAGACGAAGAAGGCACCTGCGGCATTGCCTCGGTGCTGCTCGACCAGGCACCGATCACGGTGCACAAGCTCGATCATTTTCGCGCTGCCTTTACCAGCCTGACCTGCAGCGCCGCACCGATTTTTTCCGCGCGCGATGAACTGATCGGCGTGCTCGACGCCTCGGCCCTCAGTTCGCCCGATGCACGCGACAGCCAGCGCCTGGTCTACCAGCTGGTGCGCCAGAGCGCCACCATGATCGAAGACGCCTATTTCCTGCAATCCCATGATTATTGCCACATCATGCTGGCGCACCGCAATCGCCATTTCGTGGAAGTACAGCCGGAAATGCTGCTGGCCATCGACGAACACGGCATGGTGGTGGCCGCCAACCGC
This sequence comes from Janthinobacterium aquaticum, assembly GCF_009208565.1. Classification (GTDB taxonomy): domain Bacteria; phylum Pseudomonadota; class Gammaproteobacteria; order Burkholderiales; family Burkholderiaceae_D; genus Janthinobacterium. The sequence goes on from NZ_WFLK01000001.1 coordinate 450,484, forward strand.
TGTGCGCGCCAGCTGGTGGCGGCGCTGGCCACCCTGCCCCGCCCCATCGAAGAAGTATTCGAGGTCAGCCCCGGCCGGCTGTTCGACCGGCGCGCCGGGTCGCAGCTGCTGTCGCTGCGCATGACCAACGCCGGTGCCGGCAGCTGGCTGCATGCACGCATACGTGCACCATCGCGCAGCAGCCCGCGGCAGTTTCCAGATGCGACCGACAGCGCGCCCGCCAGGCGCAGCCTGGCGCAGCACGAGCAGGCCGAACGCACGCGCATCGCCAACGCGATGGCGGCAGCGAAGTGGCGCCCGCTGGACGCCGCCGCCATGCTTGGCATGTCGCGCGCCACGCTGTACCGGCGCCTCAGGCAATTCGATATCGTGCCGCCGCACCGGCAATAAAGAGCGAGATTTTCGTCTCATTGGCAGTCGTGCTGCAACGCGCCATGCCAGCCACAAACGTGCGTGATACAACATCGTCAGCGGTGCAAAAAGCCGCATTCCATCATCACGACATGAGGAGACACGATGAACGATCAAACGTTGGACCAGCGCCTGGCCGGCACGCTCGAACAGCTCGAAGGCGCGCTGCGCAGCAGCGACAGCGCCGCCGCAGCAAACCTGTTTGAAGAAGACGGCTGCTGGCGCGACCTGGTACTATTTACCTGGAACCTGAAAACCCTGGAAGGCCGCGCGCAGATTGCCGCCATGCTGGACGCCCAGCTGGGTGCGGCGCAGCCAATCACGATCCGCATGGCAGAAGGCGAGCCGGCAAGCGAGAGCGGTGGCGTGCTGCAGGGCTGGATCAGCGTCGAGACTGCTGTGGCGCGCGGCGTGGGTTTTATCCGCATCCGCGACGGCAGGATCTGGACGCTGCTCACCACCATGAGCGAACTGAAAGGCTTTGAAGAAGCGCGCGGCAAGCGCCGCCCGATGGGCGCCGAACATGGCGCCCACACCCATCGCACGACTTGGCTGGAGCGGCGCGAAAACGAGGCGAAGGAACTCGGTTACGAACGCCAGCCTTACTGCGTGATTATCGGCGGCGGCCAGGGCGGCATTGCGCTCGGTGCGCGTCTGCGCCAGCTCGATGTGCCCACCATTATCATCGAGAAAAACGCCCGTCCAGGCGACAGCTGGCGCAAGCGCTACAAGTCGCTGTGCCTGCATGACCCGGTCTGGTACGACCATATGCCGTATATTCCGTTTCCCGACAACTGGCCCGTCTTTACGCCCAAGGACAAGGTTGGCGACTGGCTGGAAATGTATACCAAGGTGATGGAGCTGAACTACTGGGGCTCGACCACCTGCGAGTCGGCCAGCTTTGACGAGACGAGTGGCGAGTGGACGGTGCAGGTGTTGCGCGATGGCCGGCCGGTCACCCTGAAGCCACGCCAGCTGGTGCTGGCCACCGGCATGTCGGGCAAGGCCAATCTGCCGACATTCAAGGGCATGGATGTTTTCAAGGGCGAGCAGCAGCACTCCTCGCAGCATCCGGGGCCGGACGCCTATGTTGGCAAGAAGGTGGTGGTGATCGGCGCCAACAACTCGGCCCACGATATCTGCGCCGCGCTGTGGGAAGCCGGCGTGGACGTGACGATGGTACAGCGCTCGTCAACCCATATCGTCAAGTCCGATTCGCTGATGGAGCTGGCGCTGGGTGATTTGTATTCGGAGCGCGCGCTGGCCGCCGGCATGACCACCGCCAAGGCCGACCTGACGTTTGCCTCGATTCCGTACAAGCTGCTGGCCGACTTTCAAAAGCCGGTATTCAAGGCGATCCGCGAACGCGATGCGGCGTTTTATGCACGTCTGCAAGAAAGCGGCTTCATGCTCGACTTCGGCGACGACGACTCGGGCCTGTTCATGAAATACCTGCGCCGCGGCTCAGGCTACTATATCGATGTAGGCGCCTCCGAACTGATAGCCTCGGGCAAGATCAAGCTTAAAAGCGGGGTCGGCGTCAGCGAGCTCAAAGAGCATTCGGTGGTATTGACCGACGGCACCGAGCTGCCGGCCGACCTGGTGGTCTACGCCACCGGCTATGGCTCGATGAACGGCTGGGCCGCCGACCTGATTTCGCCGGAAGTGGCCGACAAGGTCGGCAAGGTATGGGGACTCGGTTCAGCGACGACCAAGGACCCGGGCCCGTGGGAAGGCGAACAGCGCAATATGTGGAAGCCCACGCAACAGCAGGCGCTGTGGTTCCATGGCGGCAATTTGCACCAGTCGCGCCATTATTCGCAGTATCTGTCGCTGCAACTGAAGGCGCGCATGGAAGGACTCGCGACGCCCGTGTATGGCTTGCAGCCAGTGCATCATCTGGGCTGAAATAGAAAAGGCGGATCGTGCAGATCCGCCTTTTGCTGTTACCGACGCGAGCAGGCTGCTGCCTGCCCCACAAACATTATTGCTTGATCGCTTCGATCGCGAACGTCAGTTGCACTTCATCGCTGACTGCTGGTGCGTATTTGCCTGCGTTAAATTCCGAGCGCTTGATCTGGGCCGTGGCGTTGGCGCCGCAAGCGTCTTTCTTCAGCATCGGGTGCGGTGCGCAAGTGAACGACGTTACCGTCAGGGTCACTGGCTTGGTCACGCCTTTCAGGGTCAGGTCGCCGTCAACGCTGGTCAGCTTGTCGCCGGTGAAGTTGAACTTGGTCGACTTGTAGGTGGCCACTGGATACTTGGTGGTGTCGAGGAAGTCTTCGCCCTGGATATGGCCGTTGAACAGGGTCGAACCGGTGTCCACCGATTTGGTGTCGATCAGCACTTCAACCGAGCCGGTCTTGGCAGCGCGGTCCAGCGTGATTTTGCCGGTGGTGTTGTTGAAACGGCTTTCCTGATGCGAGAAGCCCATGTGGGTGTAGCCGAAACGCGGGAAGGTGTGGCTGCCATCGATGACATACACTTCCGGAGCGGCAGCGGCGGACAGGGAGATACCAGCGGCGGCGATAAAGGCGAGCAGTTTTTTCATATTGATTTTCCTGTAAATAAAAATAGGGACCAGCCACAGTGACGGTGTGCCAGGTAAGCACATCACACTGTCTGGCTACTGTTGCAATGATTATGCATGGCAGGAAGATCGATGTAAAACGGAAAATTTACCTAGTTAGCATCGAAAAAATCGATCATCTGCCGCATCGCCTGACAATGCGCCAATGGCAGTGATCAGCAGCAATCAGATTAGCACAGAAATAATCACCAATCTGAATGCGAATGATTCTTGTTATTGCGCTTCGCGCTTGCTATCATGCCTGCCTTTCACAAGCTGTTGCCGCCGCAACCATCGGGTACGGCCAACTCCGCCAGCCAGCGGGCCATCCTGGCCGCGTGCACGCCAGCCCAAGACCTTGCTGACCACATGCCATCGCGCTGCCTCACAAGGGCATGCGCAGCTTTGACCTGATTGATCCATAATAGGGGACCGGACACCATGAACGCAGCCACGCACGACACTACCACCTTGACCGCTACCGAGACCGCCCCCCTGCCCCTGCCACGTAGCGCGCGCCTGAAAGCCGATACCATGGCCACCCACGATGTGCTCGACAAGCGCATCATGGCCAGTGCGCCATTCGAGAACAAGCACAACTATGCGCGTTTTTTGCTGGCGCAATACGCGTTCCTGCGCGATGTCGATGCGCTGTACGAACATGCGGGCCTGGCCGCCCTGCTGCCGGACCTGGCCGAGCGCCGCCGCTACGCCAGCATTGCGGCCGACCTGCAGGACCTGGACACGCCGCTGCCGCCTGCCCCGCTGGCCGCACCGGTTGATACGCAGCTGGACCTGGCCACCGCGCTGGGCTGGCTGTATGTCAGCGAAGGCTCGAAGCTGGGCGCCGCCATCCTGTACAAATTGGCAGGCAAGATCGGACTCGATGAGCACTTTGGCGCGCGTCACCTGGCCGGCCATCCGGACGGCCGCGCACGCCACTGGCGCGACTTTACCAGCGTACTTGATACGGTCGAGCTCGATGCCGATGGCGAGGCGCGCGTGATCGACGGTGCGCGCGCCGCGTTCATGCGCATGCATGGCCATGTCGAGGCGCTCGGCTGATGACTGAAGGCAAGCTGCCGCCCACCCCGGCTCCCACTCCGGCGCCGCCACCGCTGGTGCGCGAGGCGCATGGCGCCCGACTGCGCCGCTGGGCCTGGACGGCAGCGGGCATGCTGATGGTGGCGCTGGGCATTATCGGCGCCATGCTGCCCGTGATGCCCACCACCATTTTCCTGATCCTGGCGCTGGCTTGTTTCAGCCGTGCCTCGCCGCGCCTCGAACACTGGCTGCTGCACCATCCGCGCTTCGGCCATCCGCTGCGCCAGTGGCGCGAGCACCGCGCCGTCTCGCGCCGCGGCAAGGCGATGGCCGCGCTGGGCATGGCAATCGGCTTTGTCGCCATGTGCCTGGGCCACCCGCCCGTATGGGTGATCGTGCTGGTGGGTGCCATCGAAATTGCCGTCCTGATCTATCTGCTGCGCCGGCCCAATGGCCCGGCCGCCCGGCCGCCGTCAGCCGAAGCAGAATCTGCCCCGGTCGCGCCAGCCGACGCGCCATAACGCCTTCCGCTACTGTCACGGCTCCGCTGCCGGTCGCACTACATGCGCCTGCAGGCTTACTCCGCGCGCCAAATCTTTGCCGGCGACCTGACGCCTGCCGCATGTCTGACTGAATTTAATTTTCCCAATCTGCAGGGCTTGTAATTTTATAAGCCGAAATCGCCGCAATAGACATTATTCGCATATCCAAAGCAAGAATCTGTCGTTGTCCTCATAACGCGTTCAGGTATACTACGCAACCGACATGACAGAACGGACGCTGCGCCATCGCGGCAAGCTGTTCGGCCATGGCTAATAATAAGAGGAATTACCGCATGACCACACCACACCGCCCCCCGGTGATCCGCATCGATGGCGCAAACAAGACGTTTGCCCTGCCCAAGGGTGCACAGTTCCACGCGGTCAAGGATGCCAGCCTGGATGTGTATGCCGGCGACATTTTCGGCCTGATCGGCAAGAGCGGCGCCGGCAAGTCCACGCTGCTGCGCCTGATTAACCTGCTCGAGCGTCCCGACAGCGGCACCATTACCGTGGCCGGCCGCGAACTGACCAGCCTGAACAAGAAAGACCTGCGCGACGCGCGCCAGAATATCGGCATGATCTTCCAGCAGTTCAACCTGCTGCAAAACGCCAGCGTGTTTGACAACGTGGCCTTCCCGCTCAGGATTCATGGCAGCCACAAAGGCGAGCAGATTGCCGCCCGCGTCGAGGAATGCCTGGCGCTGGTCGGACTGTCCGACAAGCTGCACAGCTACCCGGCGCAACTGTCAGGCGGCCAGAAGCAGCGCGTGGCCATTGCCCGCGCCCTGGCCAGCCATCCTGACGTGCTGCTGTGCGACGAACCAACGTCGGCTCTGGACGCCGAAACCACGCGCGCGCTGCTCGATACCCTGCGCGACATCAATGCGCGCCTGGGCGTGACCATCGTGATCGTCAGCCATGAATTGTCGGTGCTGGGCGCCATCTGCAACCGCGTGGCGGTGGTGGAGTCGGGCGCGATTGCCGAGCAGTTCGAACTGAGCGACACCACCCCGCGCAAGACCGCGCTGGGCCGCGAGCTCGCCTATTACGGTACCGAAGCGTTTGAAAAGAGCGCCTGGAAGGATGCAGCACATGTTTGAAGAATCAATCAATAACGTCGTCAACCTGCTGCCCGAAATCTGGGTGGCGCTGGGCCAGACCATGACCATGCTGGGCATCGGCCTGACCGCTGCGGTGCTGATCGGCGGCCCGCTGGGCATCGTGCTGTTCCTGGTCTCGGAAGGACAGTCGATGGAAAACCGTCCGCTGTCGCTGGTGCTGGGCTGGCTGGTCAACACCGTGCGCTCGTTCCCCTTCATTATTTTGCTGGTAGCCCTGACGCCGTTTACCCGCGTAATTGCCGGCACCTCGATCGGCCCGCTGGCCGCTGCCGTGCCGCTGTCGTTTGCCGCCATTCCCTATCTGGCGCGCCTGGTCGAGCAGAACCTGCGCGAAGTGCCGCGCGGCGTGATCGAGGCGGCGCACGCCATGGGCGCCTCGGAAATGCAGATCATTTTCCGCGTGCTGCTGGTTGAAGCGCGTTCCGGCCTGGTGCTGGCGCTGACCGTGCTGTCGATCAGCTTCCTGTCCTATTCGGCCGTGGCCGGCGTGGTCGGCGGCGGCGGTATCGGCGACCTGGCGATTCGCTACGGTTATTACCGTTTCGAGACCGACATCATGGTCGTCACCGTGGCCATCCTGATCGTGCTGGTACAGATCATCCAGTTTGCCGGCACCCGCATTGCCAAGCGCCTGGACAAACGTTAATTTCAAAGTAAGGAACATTATGAACACTCTCCGTCGCAACCTGCTGCTGGCCGCTGCCGGCCTGACCCTCGCCTTCTCGGCGCACGCCAAGGACCCCAAGGAAATCGTGATCGGCACCAGCGCCGGTCCCTACGGCGACCAGCTGAAAATCGGCATCAAGCCGATCCTGGAAAAACAGGGCTACAAGGTCAAAATCGTTGAATTCAACGACTACGTGCAGCCGAACTTCGCGCTGGCCGAAGGATCGCTGGACGCCAACGTGTTCCAGCATATCGTCTACCTGAACAAGTTCGCCACCGATAACAAGCTGGCCATCTCGCCGCTGATCACCGTGCCGACCATTCCCATCGCGATGTACAGCACCAAACACAAATCGCTGGCCGAGATCAAGAATGGCGCCACCATCGCCATGCCGAACGACCCGACCAACCAGGCGCGTGCGCTGGTGGTGCTCGACAAAATGGGCTGGATCAAACTCAAACCGAATGTCGATCCGCTGCGCGCCTCCGAGCGCGACGTCGCCGACAATTCGAAAAAGCTCAAGCTGGTGCCGCTGGAAGCGGCGCAACTGCCACGCGCGCTGGCCGACACCGACTACGCATTCATCAACGGCAACTACGCACAGGCGGCCGGTATCAAGCTGACCAGCGCCCTGATTGCCGAAAAAATCTCGGACAGCTACGTCAACCTGGTGGCAGTGCGCACCGCCGACAAGGGCAAGCCATGGGTCAAAGACCTGGAGGCGGCCTACCGTTCGCGCGCTTTTCTGGACGTGACCAACAAGAACTTTGCCGGCTACGAGAAAACCGACTACCAGGTCGCAATGGAAAAGGCCGGCACGGCCAAGAAGTAATCAACTCTGTGTAAAACCGCCGCGAAACTCGGCGCGCAGAAAGTCCACATAGGCGCGCGCCGCCCGCGGCAGGTACGGGCTGTAGGCGCGCAGCGCAAACAGGCGCTGGCCAAATGCGCCGATCGGGCGCCAGCGCGGCAAGACCGTTACCAGCTTGCCGCGCGCCAGATCGGCCTGCGCGCTGAAGTCCGGCAGCAAGGCGATCCCCAGCCCGCTCAGCGCAGCATCGCGCAGCGCCTCGCTGTTATTGGCTGAAAATCCCCCCTTGACTGCAATGCTGGTGCGCGCGCCAGTGCCACTGGCCGGCACAAAACTCCAGCTGGGCACGTCGCCACGGCGCAAGTACGTGAGGCAGGCATGGCTGGCCAGGTCGTCGGGCGCCTCCGGTACGCCATGGCGGCGCAGGTAGGCCGGCGTGGCCACCAGCAGCGAGCGCGTCTCGCACAGGGTCCAGGCGACATGGGTGTCGGGCGCCGTGTCGGCATGGCGGATCGCCAGGTCAAAGCCTTCCTGCGACAAGGAACTCAGGCGGTCGGTCAATTCCAGTTCGATGCGCACATTCGGATACTGCTGCAGGAAAGCGGCCATGCGCGGCGCCAGCTGCTGGCGCCCCAGCGCCACCGGCGCCGTCACGCTCAATACCCCACTGGGCTCGCTAGCCAGGTCGCGCACGCTGGCAAAACACTGTTCGATTTCGCCAAAGGCCGCGCCGGTGGTATCAACCAGCTGCTGCCCCGCTTCGGTCAGGCGCACGCTGCGCGTGGTGCGCTGGACCAGCGCCACGCCGGCCGCCCGTTCCAGCTCCGCGATGCGCTGGCTCATGGCCGCCTTGGTCACGCCCAGGCGCTGCGCGGCGGCAGTAAAAGAGCCGGTCACCGCCAGCACGCCCAGCGAGTGAATATGCGACCACAGTCCCGAGATTGGTTTATTTTCCATACCTTGATTGTCAATTATATTGAACAGTGTATCAAGTTTTATCGTCTTGACCTCGCTGGCCGCCGGTTCCAGAATGGGCACCACTCAAACACCACCGGAGACCAGCATGAGCAGCATCGCCTACACCAGTAATGAAGAAGTCGGCCACCATATCGGCGGTCGCCGCGTGGCAGGCGCCAGCGGCAAATCGCAAGCCGTGTATAACCCGGCCACCGGCGCCGTGGCGCGCCAGGTGGCGCTGGCGAGCGAAGAGGAAGTGAACCAGGTGGTGGCGGTCGCGCTCAAGGCGCAGCAAGGCTGGGGCGACATGCCGCCGATCCGCCGCGCCCGCATCATGCAGCGCTTTTTGCAGCTGATGAACGAGCAGCGCGACACACTGGCGGCCATGATCACGGCCGAACACGGCAAGGTCTGGTCCGATGCGCAGGGCGAAGTGGCGCGCGGCATCGACATCATCGAATTTGCCTGCGGCGTACCGCAACTGCTCAAGGGCGACTATACCGAGCAGGTCAGCACGGGCATCGACAACTGGACCATGCGCCAGCCGCTGGGCGTCACCGTCGGCATTACCCCGTTCAATTTCCCGTGCATGGTGCCGTGCTGGATGTACCCGCTGGCCATTGCCACCGGCAACAGCTTTATTCTCAAACCAAGCGAACGCGATCCGAGCGCCGCGCTGTTCATGGCCGATCTGCTGACCGAAGCGGGCCTGCCACCGGGCGTATTCAATGTGATCCAGGGTGACAAACATGCCGTCGATGCCCTGATCGCGCATCCTGATGTGGCGGCCGTGAGTTTTGTCGGTTCGACTCCGATTGCTCAATCGATCCAGCAGCGCGCAGCGCAATACGGCAAGCGCTCGCAGGCACTGGGCGGCGCCAAGAACCATATGGTGGTGATGCCGGACGCCAATCCGGAACAGGTGGTTGATGCGCTGATGGGCGCGGCCTACGGCTCGGCCGGCGAGCGTTGCATGGCCATTTCGGTGGCGGTGCTGGTGGGCGATATCGGCGACAAGATCGTCGAAATGGTCAGGCAGCGCTGCGCCACGCTCAAGGTGGGCAACGGCCTCGATGAATCGGCGGAAATGGGCCCGCTGGTCACGCGCGAAGCGTTGCTGCGCGTGGAAGGCTATGTTGGCATCGGCATCGAGGAAGGCGCACAGCTGGTCGTCGATGGCCGCAACTTCCAGGTAGCCGGCCATGAAGACGGCTTCTTTACCGGCGCCACGCTGTTCGACCATGTGAAACCGGACATGCGCATCTACAAAGAAGAGATCTTCGGCCCGGTGCTGTCGTGCGTGCGCGCCGCCAGCTTCGAAGAAGCGGTACAACTGGTCAACGCCCATGAATTTGCCAACGGCGTGGCCTGCTACACGGCCGACGGCCACACCGCCCGCGAATTCGCGCGCCGCATCCAGGTCGGCATGGTCGGCATCAACGTGCCGATTCCCGTGCCGATGGCCTGGCACGGCTTCGGCGGCTGGAAGCGCAGCCTGTTCGGTGACATGCACGCCTACGGCGAAGAAGGCGTACGCTTCTACACGCGTCAGAAGTCAGTGATGCAGCGCTGGCCGCAAAGCACGGCGGCAGGGGCGGATTTTGCGATGCCGGTGGCGAAATAAATACCGGTAGGTCGGATTAGCGCTACGCGCGTAATCCGACAACACCACCGGCCGTGCCAACAATGTTGTCGGATTACGGCCCCTTCGGGGCCTAATCCGACCTACGCTGCTACAATCACTTCCACCGACTTTTGGAAGGAAGCCATGTCCGCAGTTCCCGTCTCCCCTGCCGCCGGCATTGCCGGCCGCTATCGCGCTTTCCTGTTCGACATGGACGGCACCGTCATCAATTCCATAGCGGCGGCTGAGCGCATCTGGGGCCAGTGGGCCAAGCGCCAGGGGCTCGATGTGGCGGCGTTCCTGCCCACCATCCACGGCGCGCGCTCGGTAGACACGATCACGCGCCTGGCACTGCCCGGACTCGATCCGCGCCAGGAAGCGCAGGGCATTACCGATGCCGAAATCATCGATGTGGAAGGCATTATCGAGATCGCCGGCGCGCAGCGTTTCCTCAATTCCCTGCCGCCAGCGCAATGGGCGATCGTGACCTCGGCGCCGCGTGCGCTGGCCGTGGCGCGCCTGAAAGCGGCCAGCATGCCGGTGCCAGCCGTGATGGTCACGGCTGAAGACGTCAAGGCCGGCAAGCCCAGGCCAGACTGCTATCTGCTGGCCGCGCAACAGCTGGGCGTGCCAGCCGATCAATGCCTGGTGTTTGAAGACGCCTCGGTAGGCATCGAAGCGGGTGAAGCGGCGGGCGCCAAAGTGATGGTCATTACCGCCACCCACGCCCATCCGCTGGCCACGCGCCACGCCAGTATCGCCAACTATGAAACCGTGGTGGCCACGGTCGATACCGACGGCTTTATCGTGCTGGCCGAAGTACCCGCTGCAAGATAGACTGTTCGAGCGCCGCAAATTGGGCACTGCCGCGCTGGCGCGGGCGTGGCAGGTCCACTGCCTGGTCCAGCGTGATTTCACCATCTTCGATCAGCAGCACGCGGTCGGCCAGCGCCACCGCTTCGGCCACATCATGCGTGACCAGCACGGCGGTAAAGCCGCGCGCCTGCCATAACGATTCGATCAGCTGCTGCATTTCGATGCGCGTCAGCGCGTCGAGCGCACCAAGCGGCTCATCGAGCAGCAGCAACTGCGGCTCGTGCACCAGTGCGCGCGCCAGCGCCACGCGCTGCTTCTGGCCACCGGACAGTGCTGAGGGCCAGTCCTCGGCGCGCTCGGCCAGGCCAACCGTCCACAAGGCGGCAGCAGCGGCGCCTTTGGCGCGCGGCAAACCCAGCGCCACGTTATCGAGCACGCTTTTCCACGGCAGCAGCCGCGCCTCCTGGAACATAATGCGCACCTCCGGCGCCAGCGTGCCCGAACCCACCGTGACGCTGCCTTCATCGACGCTTTCCAGTCCGGCAATCGAACGCAGCAAGGTGCTCTTGCCGCAGCCGCTGCGCCCCACGATGGCGACAAATTCACCGGCTTCCAGATGCAGCTGCACATCCTTGAGCACGCGCCGCTCGTCGTAGGATTTACTGAGATTGGACAGCGCCAGCGGCACGCCGGAGCGCACCTTGGGTGCCTCGTGCGACTCCGCGACATGCCTGACCGATGGCGCATCCTGCACGAAATGGGAAAGATAATCGGATTCGATCTGTATCGGTGCCAGCAACATGGTCACTCCTTGAACTATTGGTACGCTTAACGGTATGCCGGATTCCAGCGCAGGCAGCGGCGCTCGAGCTGGCGTGAAAACAGGTCGGCCAGCTTGCCCAACAGGGCGTACAGCAGGATGCCCACCAGCACCACATCGGTTTGCAGGAATTCACGCGCATTCATGGTCATATAGCCGATACCGGCCTGCGCCGAAATGGTCTCGGCCACGATCAGCAGCACCCACACCAGGCCCAGCGAAAAACGCACACCGACCAGTATCGACGGCATCGCCGCTGGCAGGATCACGTCGCGGTACAAGGGCCAGCCCGACAGGCCATAGCTTTTGGCCATCTCGATCAGGCCCTGGTCGGCTGAACGGATGCCGTGGAAGGTATTGAGATAAATCGGGAAAAATACGCCGACTGCCAGCAGAAACAGCTTGGCCGTTTCATCGATGCCGAACCACAAAATCACCAGCGGGATCAGCGCCAGCGCCGGGATATTGCGGATCATCTGCAAAGTGGTGTCGAGCAGCGTTTCGGCGTGGCGCCAGCTACCGGTCAACAATCCCAGCAACAGTCCCAGGCCACCGCCGATGCCAAATCCCAGCGCTGCCCGCCACAAGCTCGTTTTCAGGTGCAGCCACAGTTCGCCCGATTCGCTCAAGCTCCAGAAGGCCCTGGCCACCGCCCACGGTTCGGGCAGGATGCGTGACGACAGCCAGCCTGCCTGCGAGGCCACCTGCCAGCCCAACAGCAACGCCGCCGGCAAGGCCCAGGGCGCCAGCGGCTGCCACCAGGGCGCGTGTTTGCGCTTTGCCATCTCAGGCCGCCTTTTTCTGGTCAGCCGGCGCTTGCGGCACGATATTGCTGGCCATGATTTCGCCAAACGGGCCGGTAAGCGACTGCTCGCCCACGGCCTTGCCCTTGCCCAGTAGCGGGAATACCAGTTCGGCAAAGCGGTACGATTCTTCCAGGTGCGGATAGCCCGAGAAAATAAAGGTCTCGATGCCCAGCTCGGCATATTCCCTGATGCGCGCCACCACCGTTTCAGCGTCGCCCACCAGCGCGGTGCCGGCGCCACCGCGCACCAGGCCCACGCCGGCCCACAGATTGGGCGACACTTCAAGCTTGTCGCGCCGGCCGCCATGCAGCGCGGCCATGCGCTGCTGGCCCACCGAATCCATTTTGGCAAACGCTGCCTGCGCCTTGGCGATTACCTCATCGTCCAGATGGCTGATCAGCTCATCGGCAGCGCGCCAGGCTGCTTCATTGGTTTCACGCACGATCACATGCAATCGGATGCCGAACTTCACCGTGCGGCCACGTTTGGCGGCGCGCGCGCGGATATCGGCGATCTTTTCCGCCACGGCTGCCGGCGGCTCGCCCCAGGTCAGGTAGACATCCATCTGCTCGGCTGCCAGCTCGTGGGCCGGCTCGGACGAGCCGCCGAAATACAGTGGCGGATACGGCTTTTGCACCGGCGGGTACAGGGTTTTCGAACCCTTGACCTGGATATGCTTGCCCTCGAAATCAAAGCCGGCCGCACCGCCTTCGCCAGCCAGCGAAGCGCGCCAGACACGAATGAATTCGTCCGAAATTTCATAGCGTTTGGCATGGTCGGCAAACAGGCCGTCGGCTTCCAGTTCACCCTGGTCGCCGCCGGTCACCACATTGATCAACAGGCGGCCATTGGACAGGCGGTCAAAGGTCGACGCCATGCGTACCGCCAGGCCGGGGCTGGACAGACCCGGACGCACGGCAACCAGGAACTTGAGCTTTTGCGTCACGCTGATCAAGGAAGAGGCCACCACCCACGCATCTTCGCAGGAACGGCCGGTGGGCAGCAGTACACCATCGTAGCCGAGCGTATCGGCAGCCACGGCTACCTGGCGCAGGTAGTCGGCGTCGACCGGACGCGCGCCTTGCGAGGTACCCAGGTAGCGGCTGTCGCCATGGGTCGGAATAAACCAGAAAATATTCAATGACATGGTATCTCTCTTTTATTTGGCGTTGCTCGCTACCTGTTTGACCGGCAGCAGCGCGTCTTTGACAATGATGGGTTTGGGGATCAACTTCAAGCTGGCAAAGGCGTCGGCCACTTTCTGCTGCGCGGCGATCACGTCGACCGATACCGGTTTCACGCCATAGGCGTAGCGCGAGGCGGCCAGCGCCACCACGTCGCGCGACAGGCCGGTTTGCGCCGACAGCACGGTCGCCACCTCTTCCGGATTGCTGCGACCCCAGTCGTCGACCTTGGCCACCTCATCGAGCACGATGCGCAGGATCTCGGGATTTTTTTCAGCGTAATTGCGCGAAGCCAGATAGAACTGATAGTTGGCCACCAGCCCTTTGCCATCGGCCAGCACGCGCGCACCGATCTGCTTTTCAGCCGCCGCCAGGAACGGATCCCAGATGGCCCAGGCGTCCACGCTACCGCGCTCGAAGGCCGCGCGCGCATCGGCCGGCGGCAGGTACACGGGCTGGATATCGGCATAAGCCACGCCGGCTTTTTCCAGCGCTTTCAACAGCAGGTAATGCACGTTCGAGCCCTTGTTGAGCGCAATCTTCTTGCCTTTTAGGTCGGCCAGCGTGCGCAGGGACGATCCCTTGGGCACCACGATGGCTTCACTGCCAGGCGACGCCGGCTCATTGCCGACATACACCAGGTCGGCGCCGGCCGCCTGCGCAAAAATCGGTGGCGCTTCGCCCACGGTGCCAAAGTCGATGCTGCCCACATTGAGTCCTTCGAGCAGCACCGGGCCGGCCGGAAACTCGGTCCACTTCACATTGACACCCTGTTCGGCCAGGCGCTTTTCCAGCGTGCCGCGGCCCTTGAGCAGGGTCAGCGTGCCGTACTTCTGGTAACCGATGCGCAGTTCCTGCTTTGCCGTGGCCTGCGCTTGCACCGCCATCGGCATGACCGCCGTCACCATGCCGGCAGCGGCGACAAACAGCAGGCCGAGGGTATGGCGGCGGTGCAGACGTTGGCGTTGTTGATGGCGATGGGTCATGGCGGGTTCTCCGGTCAGGTGAAAAAATCAGGCAGTCTGCAAGGCAGGCTGTTTATACGGGTGTTCCTGCAGCGAACGCTGCGGCGACTGTGACGCCGCTTCGGCTGCGATGGCAGCGCGGCGTGCGCCCTGCAGCACCAGCAGGCCGGCCGACAGATCGGCCACGCCGGCGCGCACGCGCTGTTCGATCGGCGCGTCCAGTGTCAGGCCGCGCTCTTCGTGCCAGTTCAGTTGCTGCGAATTGGCGTAAATACTGGCAAAGACCTGTCTGGCATCGAGTGCGTGCAGCACAGGACGCAAGGCGTAGTCCAGCGCCAGCGTGTGGGCCTGGCCGCCGCCGGTGGCCAGCGGCAGCACCAGCTTGCCGCGCAGGCCATCTTGCGGCAGCAGGTCGAGAAAGGCCTTCAACAGGCCCGTGTAGGCAGCCTTGTAGACCGGCGTGGCAATCACGATGGCATCGGCGTCGGCCACGGCGCGCACGGCAGCGGCGATTTGCGTATCGGCGTAATCGGCCTGCAGCAGCGCGGCCGCAGGCAAATCGCGCACATCGAGCTTGCTGACCTCATGGCCGTGCAAGGCCAGTTGCTGGCCGATGTGCTGGAGCAGCCGGCTGGTGCTCGATGGTGACTGCGGGCTACCGCCCAGTAAAAGTATGCTCATGATGCTGGTTCCGATCCGATATTGAAGTTGTGGAACTGCGAAAGATGGATGCAGCCTATCGCCATCAAGCGGCCAGCAAAACGAATGCTTTCGCACTTCGATATGCGTTTTTTGTTTTACGCGGCACGACGCCCGGCGATACCCGTCGCACCGCTTGCATGCGCTTTTTTTGCATATCCATGCGCGCATTTCTTCGTGTACGGCGCTGCTTTTCCGGTGCAATACTGGTTCGCATCGAATCCACGCAAAGCACACCATGACGTCCAGCCTGCTTCATTCCACCCGCTCACACACCTCACACAAGCCAGGCAGCGACCTGCCCGGCGACGCGATTGCGATTGCTACCGAACTGGCGCAGGCGCTGGCCAAGAGCGCCAATGCCCGCGACCAGGCCGGTGGCCACGCCGCGCCGGAACGCGAGCTGATACGCGCGTCAGGCCTGCTGACACTGTCGATCCCGACCCAGTTTGGCGGCCAGGGCGCTTCCTGGCCGGTGGTGCTTCAGGTGATCCGTATCCTGGCGCGCGCCGACAGTGCACTGGCTCATGTGTTCGGCTTTCACCACCTGCAGTTGGCCGGCCTGCAGCTGTATGGCACGGCGCAGCAGCAGCGCCGCCTGTTGACGCTGACGGTCGAACAGCATCTGTTCTGGGGCAATGCCCTGAACCCGCTCGACAAGCGCGTTTCTGCCAGCGACAGTGACGGCGGCTTTGTGCTCGACGGCGTCAAGAGCTTTTCTTCCGGCTCGGTCGGCTCGGACTGGCTGACCATTTCGGCATGGCACGCAGCAAGCAATTCAGCGCTGATCGCAGCCCTGCCCACGCGCCAGGACGGCGTCGAGGTGCAGGCCGACTGGGACGCTTTCGGCCAGCGCCAGACCGACAGCGGCAATGTGCATTTTCACCGGGTCGCCCTGCCGGCAGAGCTGGTGCTGCAAGCGCCGGGACAGGCCGCCACGCCGCAGGCCACCGTACGCTCGCAGATCGCACAGCTGATCATGACCAACCTTTACCTGGGCATTGCCGAAGGTGCTTTCGAGGCGGCGCGCCAGTACACGCGCGACGAGGCCAAGTCCTGGTTTGCTTCCGGCGTGGCGCAGGCGACCGACGATCCGCTGGTACAGCACCGCTATGGCCAGTTGTGGCTGCTGCTGCGCCCTGCCCAGGCGCTGGCCAATGCGGCCGCCAGCGAACTGCAGACCGTCTTTGACAAAGGCGCGCTAGTCACCGCGCAGGAACGCGGCGAACTGGCCGTGGCCGTGGCCGAAGCCAAATGCCTGGCGCACAAGGCCGGCGTGGAGATCAGCAGCCAGATGTTCGAGCTGACCGGCGCACGTTCAACCTCGGCACGCTACGGTTTTGACCGCTACTGGCGCAATGCGCGCGTCCATACCCTGCACGATCCCGTTGACTACAAGCTGCGCGACCTGGGACGCTTTGCGCTGTCGGGAACCGTGCCCGAGCCAACTGCTTACTCCTGACCTCACCGAGATACAACCATGACCATCGCACGCCGCACCCTGATCCTGAGCACACTTGCTTTTGCCCTTGCCACCTCCCTGGCCCAGGCCAAAGACCCGAAAGACATTACCATCGGCGCCAGCGCCGGGCCGTATGCCGACCAGCTCAAGCTGGGTATCAAGCCGATACTGGAGCAGCAGGGCTACAAGGTGAAGATCGTTGAATTCAATGACTATATCCAGCCCAATTTCGCGCTGGCAGAGGGATCGCTGGACGCCAATGTGTTCCAGCATATCGTCTACCTGAAAAAATTCGCGCTTGAGCACAAGCTGGCGCTCTCTGAACTGATCCAGGTGCCGACCGCGCCGATTGCGCTCTACAGCAAAAAGCACAAATCGCTGGCCGAGGTGAAAGAAGGCTCCACCGTGGGCCTGCCGAACGATCCGACCAACCAGGCGCGCGCACTGGTGCTGCTCGAGCAGCTGGGCTGGGTCAAGCTGCGCGATAACGTCGACCCGGTACGCGCCTCGGAAAAAGACATCGCCGTCAATCTCAAAAAGATCAAGCTGCTGCCGCTGGAAGCGGCGCAGCTGCCACGCTCGCTGGGCGACACCGACTATTCGTTCATCAACGGTAACTTCGCGCTCGCTTCGGGCCTGAAACTGACCGAAGCGCTGGTGGCCGAAAAAATCCCGCCTAACTATATCAACCTGGTAGCAGTGCGCACGGTCGACAAGGACAAACAGTTTGCCAAAGACCTGGCGGCAGCCTACCGTTCGCGCGCTTTCCTGGAGGTCACCAACAAGCACTTTGCCGGCTATGTGAAGCCGGAGTATCAGCAATCCCTGCAGACGGCATCAAAATAATGCCCAAAACCATACGCTTCAACGCTTTCCAGATGAACACCGTGGGCCACCAGTCGCCGGGGCTGTGGACGCATGAACGCGACCGCAGCAGCAATTACACCGAAGCGTCGCACTGGACCGAGCTGGCGCAGCTGCTGGAAAAAGGCCTGTTCGATGCCGTCTTCCTGGCCGACGTGCTGGGTGTGTATGACGTCTACCAGGGCAGCCTGGATGCAGCGCTCAGGCATGGCGTGCAGGTGCCGCTCAACGATCCACTGGCGCTGGTGCCGATCATGGCGCAGGCGACAACGCACCTGGGTTTCGGCGTGACCTGCGCTCTCACCTACGAGCATCCGTACACGTTCGCGCGACGCATTTCCACGCTCGACCATCTGACCGGCGGACGCATTGGCTGGAATATCGTCACCGGCTACCTCGACAGCGCGGCGCGCAACCTGGGCCAGACGCGCCAGCTCGGCCACGACGAACGCTATGACCTGGCCGACGAATACCTCGATGTGGTCTACAAGCTGTGGGAAAAAAGCTGGGACGACGACGCGGTGGTCAACGACAAGGCACGCGGCGTGTATGCCGAGCCGTCGCGCGTGCATGCCATCAACCATGTCGGGCGCCACTACCAGGTGCCGGGCATCCACCTGTGCGAACCGTCGCCGCAGCGCACGCCGCTGCTGTACCAGGCTGGCACCTCGCCACGCGGCACCCGCTTTGCTGCGCGTCATGCGGAGGCCACCTTTGTCAGTGGCCCCAGCAAAACGGTGGTCAAGCGCTATGCCGACGACTTGCGCTCTGCTGTCAAGGCCGCCGGGCGCGATGGCGACAGCTTGCTGATCTACGCGCAGGCCTTGATCATCACTGGCGAGACCGAAGCCGAAGCGCGCGCCAAGCATGCCGACTACCTGCGCCATATCGATATCGAGGCGGCGCTGGTGCTGCTGTCCGGCTGGACCGGCGTCGATTTCAGCGCTTATCCGCTCGACGCCACCATCGACTATATCGACTCGGACGCCGGCCGCTCCGCGCTGGCCTCATTCAGCCAGGCCGACCCGAACCGTACCTGGACGGTCAGGGAGGCGGCCGAATATATCGGCCTGGGCGGGCGCGGCCCGGTGATCGTCGGCGATGCGCGCCAGGTGGCCGATCAGCTTGAAAGCTGGCTGGATGACACCGGCATCGACGGCTTCAACCTGGCCTTTGCCGTGGCCCACGACAGCATGCGCGATGTGGTCACGCATATCGTGCCCGAACTGCAGCGGCGCGGCCGCTACAGCAGCAGTTATCAGCAAGGCAGCTTGCGCCACAAAGTGTTTGGCCAGGGCCCGCGCCTGCCCGACAGCCACCCTGGACGCCAGGTCAGCATCGACAACACCCCTGCCACGCTGGCAGCATAAACTTTCAAGGACCACATGAAACGCAGAACCGTATTGAAGCTGGCCGCCGCCGGTGCCGCTGTCGCCGCCTTCCCTGCTCTGGCGCGCGCCGCGCAGGCAGCTACGCCATTGAAGGAGCTGCGGCTCGACTACGCCTATTATTCGCCCACCAGCTTGGTGCTGCGCCGCTTCGGCTGGCTGGAAGAAGCGTTCAAGGCCGATGGCACCAGCATCAAATGGGTACTGAGCGCAGGCAGCAACCGCGCGCTGGAATACCTGAATGCCAACAGCATCGATATCGGTTCGAGCGCCGGCCTGGCCGCGCTGCTGGCGCGCGCCAACGGCAACCCGATCCGGGCGCCATACATCTTCTCGCGGCCGGAATGGACGGCGCTGGTGGTGCGCAAGGACAGCCCGATCCGCAGTATCGCTGACCTGAAAGGCAAGAAGGTGGCTGCCACCAAGGGTACCGACCCGTATCTGTTTTTGCTGCGCGCCCTGAAAACGGCGGGCCTGAAACGCAGCGATATCGAACACGTGAGCCTGCAGCATGCCGATGGCCGCGCTGCGCTGGAACAGGGCAAGGTCGACGCCTGGGCTGGCCTGGACCCGCATATGGCAGCGAGCGAACTGGAATCGGGTTCGCGCCTGATCTACCGTAACGTGGCCTTCAATACCTATGGTTTTCTGAACGTGCGCGAGGATTTCCTTGCGGCTCGCCCGGCCGAAACCGGCAAGGTGATCCAGGCCTACGAACGGGCGCGTGCGTGGGTGCGCGCCAATCCGTCCGAAGCGGCAAAGATCCTGGCCGAAGAAGCCAAGGTCAGCCTGCCGGTGGCGCTGCTGCAGATCAAGCTGCGCAGCGACTTTGGCAACCCGCAACCGTCCAGCGAGCATGTCAAGGCGCTGCAGGCAGCCGCACCGATCCTGGTGGACGAAGCGCTGGTCAAGCCCGGCGCCGATATCAACCGCGCCATTGCCGACCTGGTCGACACGCGCTTTGCCGTGCCATTCATTAGCAAGGGATAATCCATGGCCAGGGACACGCTCGCGGCCGATGCACCGGCTCACAAGGCCAGCCGCCCCGCCCTGCGCTGGCGCCTGCCGCGCGCCGCCTGGGGGCTGCTGCTGCCGGCGCTGGCGCTGCTGGGCGCCGAAGCGGGGGTGCGCAGCGGCCTGATACCGGGCAACCTGCTGCCTGCCCCCAGCGAAATCGCCGCCACCATCGGCGCGCTGGCGCAGCAGGGCTTGGGCGGCCATGTGCTGGCCAGCGCCGTGCGGGTGGCCATCGGCTTTGCCGGAGGCGCGCTGCTGGCCATCGTGCTCGGCGCTGCCGTGGGCCTGAGCCGTACGGCCGAAGCGCTGCTCGACCCGGCTTTCCAGGCGCTGCGCGCCATTCCTTCACTGGCCTGGGTGCCCTTGCTGCTGCTATGGCTGGGCATCGACGAAGCGCCCAAGCTGGTGCTGATCGGTATCGGCGCCTTCTTTCCCGTCTACATGGGCGTGGCCTCGGGCATACGCGGCGTGGACCGCAAGCTGATCGAGGCGGCGCGCATGTACCGTTTGAGCGCCCCCGCGCTGGCGCGGCGCGTGCTGCTGCCGGCCGCCCTGCCATCGATTTTCACGGGCCTGCGCAATGGCCTGAGCCTGGCCTGGATGTTCATGGTAGCGGCCGAACTGATCGCGGCCAGCCAGGGCCTGGGCTACTTGCTCAGCGACGGGCGCGAAACCAGCCGCGCCGATATCGTGCTGGCTGCCATCGTGCTGCTGGCATTGCTCGGCAAGGCCAGCGACAGCCTGATGCGCATTGTCGAACAGCGAGCGCTGGCCTGGCGCGACAGCTATCAACCCGACTGAAAGAGAAGCCATGCCTGCCCTGCTCCAGATCGACGTGCATGAAAAATCGTATGGTCCGCGCCGCGTGCTGCATAACCTGCAGCTGCAACTGCAGCCGGGCGAAATCGTCAGCCTGATCGGCGCCAGCGGCTGCGGCAAGAGCAGCCTGCTGTCGATCATCGCCGGCCTTGACAGCCACTATCGCGGCAGGCTGCAGCTCGATGGCAAGGTACTTGATGGAGTACACGCCGATATCGGCCTGATCTTCCAGGAGCCGCGCCTGTTTCCGTGGCTGACGGTGGCGCAGAACATCGCCTTTGGGTTGGGGCCCGGCGGCGAACACGATCCGCGCGTGGCGCAGCTGCTCGACGAAGTCGGCCTGCCCGGCCTCGCGCAGTTCCTGCCGCGCCAGCTGTCCGGCGGCCAGGCCCAACGCGCCGCCATCGCACGCGGCCTGTTCGGCCAGCCGCGCATTTTGCTGCTCGACGAGCCGTTCTCCGCCGTCGACGCGTTTACCCGCATGAAGCTGCAGGATCTGCTCGCTGGTGTCGCGGCCCGCCATGGCCTGACGGTACTGCTGGTCACCCACGATATTGACGAAGCGCTGTACCTCGCCGACCGCATCGTCATGCTCGACACCCGCGCCGGCCCGCCGCGCGCCCACTACGACGTGCCCCAGCCGCGCCCACGCACACGCGCCCCGGCTGCGCAGGCGCAGCTGAAGGAGCAGATCCTGGCGGACTTGCACGCGGCGCATGCGATCTGAAGTAACGGGCAGGTGCACCCTGCCCGCACCTGGCTACCATCAGCGCTCACCCCGCAGCGTATAGACCGGCTTGTCGGCTTCCCCTTTTTCCACCATCGCCAGCATGCACTGTAGTTCCTTGCGCTCAGGGCTTGACGCCGATCTCGCCCCACTCAGCCCATCCGGTTGAAGCTGGCGCGCCGAGCCGTGCATAAACTGCGGCCAGCCGTCCGGAATTGCAGCTATATCCTGCAATTGCACACCAAACTGTCGTTTCGGTAGCGAGAATTTCAGCTTCTGCCTTCGACAGGCAGACAAAATCCGGTACGATAAATTTCCCAGTGGATACGACGGAGATCAAGGAAAACCCATCCGGTTTGCTGTTTGCATCGTCGACGCTGGACAACTACATGGTTGGGAATGTGCTTTTTTGCCGCCAGGGCGGCGAAAAAGCAAGACAGACAATAACAGGGAAGATAACCATGTTTTCATCGATCAGAACGCGCATTTTGTTTTTCAGTATTTCCCTGCTCCTGCTGAGCCTTTGCCTGGTGGGCGCTGTGTCATACGTCATCGTCAAGACCTCCAACGACCACGCCATCGAGCAAAATTCACGCTCCATCGCCGACGGCTATGCCTCCGCCATCAATGAATGGGTGGCATCCAGGGCCAGCATGACGGCCGCCGCTGCCGAAGGCGTGTTGCAGGCCGACCCCGTGTTCGTCATCAGGCAGCTGCAAAAGAGCGGGGGTTTTTACGTCACCACGTTCGGCAAGCAGGACAAGACGGCATTCACGTCCAACCCGGAAGGCCTGCCGCCGGGCTATGATCCGACCGGGCGCTCGTGGTACCAGCAGTCGGTCAAGGCCGGCGCGCCGGTGGTGACCAAGCCTTATACCGATGTGCTGACCAAGAAGCCGATGGTGTCGTTCACGGCCCAGGTCAAACAGGACGGCGTAATGCAAGGCGTGGTGGCGGCAGCCATGTTCCTCGATGGCGTCAGCAACGTGGTCAAGGCCGTACGCCCGACTCCGGGCAGCTTTGCCTTCCTGGTCGACCGCGACGGCATGATGCTGGCCCACCCGGATGCCCAATGGATCAACAAGCCGGCCAAAGACTGGAACCCGGATCTGACGACCGAACGCCTTGCCGCGCTCGCTGGCAATGACGCCACGACCGAACTGCAGCTGAACGGCGCGGCCAAGCTGATCCAGGGTGTGCCCGTGAAAGGCACAGAATGGACCCTGATGCTGGCGATGGACAAGGCCGATGTCAACGCCGGCATGCGCCGTGCCACGCAGTCGGCGCTGGTGGCCATCGTGCTGGTGGCGGCGCTCGTTGCCCTGATACTGGGCATGGTCACGACAGCCGCTTTCCGCCGCCTGTCGCAAGTACGCACGGCGATGGACAACATCGGCTCCGGCAACGGCGACCTGACCATGCGCCTGCCCGAAGATGGGGAGGACGAAGTAAGCCAGATCGCGCGCTCGTTCAATGTGTTCGTGCACAAGATTACCGCCATCCTGCTGGAAATTCGCCGCACCAGCGACGCCGTCAAGGTGTCGTCGGCGGAGATCGCCAGCGGCAATCTTGATTTGTCGGGCCGTACCGAACAGCAGGCCGGGGCGCTGGAGGAAACCGCGTCCGCGATGGAAGAGCTGACATCGACCGTCAAGCAAAATGCCGACAACGCGCGCAAGGCCAACCGCCTGGCGGTCGATGCGTCCACCATCGCCGAGGCAGGTGGTGCAGTGGTCGGCGATGTGGTCAGCACGATGGAAGCGATCAATCAGTCTTCGCGCCAGATCGTCGACATTATCGGGGTCATCGACGGCATCGCTTTCCAGACCAATATCCTGGCCTTGAACGCGGCCGTGGAAGCGGCGCGCGCCGGCGAACAGGGGCGTGGCTTTGCGGTGGTGGCCAGCGAAGTGCGCAGCCTGGCGCACCGCAGCGCCCAGGCAGCCAAGGAAATCAAGGCTTTGATCGATTCGTCGGTATCGAAGATTACCGATGGCGGCGTGCTGGTGGAAAAGGCTGGCCAGACCATGCTGGAAATCGTCGGCAGCGTCAAAAACGTCAGTACCATCGTCAGCGAAATCGCCAGTGCCAGCGCCGAACAGAACACCGGCATCGAGGAAATCAACCGCGCCATAACGCATATGGACCAGAACACCCAGCAAAATGCGGCGCTGGTCGAGCAAGCGGCAGCAGCAGCGCAGTCTCTGCAGGATCAGGCCACCAATCTGGCGGTGATCGTCGGCGGCTTCAAGATGGAGGCCTGACGCGCCTCGATAGCCGCAGCTTGCGCTTGCTCATACTTTCAACCCGGCCACCTGCTACGCTCGACGGGTATCACCTTCGGTCAATAGCATGCACTCCAATGGCGAGTTGAAAGGACGCAGATGAAATCAATCTTCATGGCATCGCTTTGCATGATCTGCATGGCAGACGCCGCAGCGCAGGACACGCAAGCGGTCGATGGGTTTTTCAGGGTGTGCATGGGCGCGCTGGGCGATCAGGATAGCGGCGAGGCGATTGCACGCAAGCTCGGCTTTGTTCCGGCCAGCGCGGAGCAAAAACAGGCGCTGCTGCGCGAAGGAGCGGCTGGCGCAGCCTATACAGGCGAAAAAATGGCCATCGTTCTGGAGCGCGATGGCCTGTGTACGGTGTATGCCCATACAAACGATCAGGCTGCCTTGCAAGAGCAGTTGAAAAAGGCGTTGCCGCCACCTTCAACGCTCTTCAAGGTCAGCGAGGAGACGATGAACCGTGATCCCGATGTCACTGGCACGGTCTACCATCTGACACTGCCGACACGCCCCTTTGCAGACTGGATTTTCAGTGCCTACAAACGGCCCGGCAAATACAACATTGCCATCTCAATGCAGCTCAGATAAAGACAACGATCGCCTTACTCTGCCGATTCTGTCTTCTTGCGTGCAGGACGACGCGTTGCAGGCTTGCGCGCAGGCTTGGCTGGCGCTGCCTCGGTCACCTCCACCGGTTCTGACGCTGGCGCGACCGGCGCTTCCTGCACAGTGACCGGAACTGGCGCAGCTTCCACAGCAGACGCTTCTTCGGCCTGGCGAGCCGGCTTTTTCGCTGCTGCCGCCTTGCGTGCCGGCGTGCGCGGCTTGGCCTTGGGCTTGGCTGGCGCCTCGGCAACAGCAACTGGTGCGGTCACTTCCACTACTGGTTCAGCCACCGGCGCTGTTTCGACCACGACGTCAGCCACCGGCGCGGCCACCGGCACGACCGCCGGCGCCAGGTCGGCGCTGTCGGCAGCACGCCCATTGCGCCCGCCGCGGCCATTGCGGCGATTGCCACGGCCCTTGCCATTGTCGACTGCTGGCGGCTGCGCAATCACTGCCGCTTCGATCACGTCGGCCAGTTCAGTTACTTCTACCGGCGGTTGCGGCAGCGTTTCGGCTTCTTGGGCCAGCGCCTCATCGGCTACCGGTACAAAGGCCGGTGCATTCGCGTCGTTGCGGCGCAGGTCATTTTGCTTGCGGCCGTTGCGGCCGTTGCGACCTTCGTTGCGGCCCTCATTGCGTCCCTCGTTGCGGCCACCACGGCGGCTGCCGTTCTCGCGGCTGCCCTCTTCCGGCAAGGCGCTATCGCTGGCCACCGGCGAAGTCACTTCGCTGGCTGGCACACTGGCGTTGTCTGCAGCAAGCGGTACCAGTCCGCTGCTGCGATAGACATAGGCGCCCGATTTTTCATCGCGGCCAAATTCAAGCAGGCCGCGCGCCTGTGCTTCTTCCAGCAGGTTGCCGAAGGTGCGGAAACCGTAATAGGACTCGCTGAAATCGGGCTTGCGGCGCTTGATCGCTTCTTTCAGCATCGAGGCCCAGATCTTGCCGGTGTCGCCGCGTTCGGATACCAGCGCGTCGAAGGTGGCCACGGCCATCTCGATCGCCTCGGTCTTGCGCGACTCGTATTTTTCCTTGCGGCGCACTTCTTCGTCCGGCGTACGCTTGGCAGCCGGTGCTTCGCGCGGGTCGCGCTTGGCGGCCGAGCGGCGGCTCTCGCGCACCAGGTCATCGTAGAAAATGAATTCGTCGCAGTTGGCTACCAGCAGATCCGAGGTCGACTGCTTGACGCCCACGCCGATCACCTGCTTGGCGTTCTCGCGCAGTTTCGACACCAGTGGCGAAAAGTCGGAGTCGCCGCTGATAATGACGAAGGTGTTGACATGCGCCTTGGTGTAGCACAGGTCGAGCGCATCAACCACCAGGCGGATATCGGCCGAATTCTTGCCAGACTGGCGCACATGGGGAATTTCAATCAGTTCGAAGTTCGCTTCATGCATCGGGCCCTTGAAGCTTTTGTAGCGGTCCCAGTCGCAATAGGATTTCTTGACCACGATGCTGCCCTTGAGCAGCAAGCGCTCGAGGATCGGTTTGATATCGAATTTTTCGTAATTTGCGTCTCGCACGCCAAGCGCGACGTTTTCAAAATCGCAAAACACGGCCATGCTGAGGTTTTCGGGGGATGACGCCATAAAGATGATTCTCGCTGATAATAAGGGCGGAACGGCAGCATTGCTGCCGTTTTTTTTGCCTAGTATATGCGCGCAGCGGCTGTTTCGGCGATAACTATTGTGCGCAGCAGCCTAATCGTGGCTGCCGGCAGCGGCGCCGGCACCGGTCCAGACCACATTTTCATCGACCGCATACAGCTGGCACGGCACGCTGCTCAGTTGCTGGCATGACGCCAGCGCGCGCAGGTCCGGGCTTTCGCCCTCTTCCGCCCAGCCCCAGGCGCCGCTGGCCGACAGCGCAAACGCGCGCGGCTGCAACCGGCCCAGGAATACCTTGTAGGCGGCGCGTCCACGTTCGGTCAGATAAGGCACGGCGTCAACATCGGTTTGCGCGGCAAAGCCGGTGGCCGGCAGCGCTGGCGGCTCGCCAATCTCGACTATCGGCTTGACCGGCATGGCCATGCTGCGCAAAAAAGTCAGGGTGGGCGGCAACCAATAGGCCACGCCGTCGCGGCTGCCGACGGTCAGATGCGCATCGCGCTTGAAGGCGCCATAGTCGACCAGCCTGGCGTGGCCGCCCGCACCCACGAAGGCCTGGTGCCATTGCGCCACCAGCGGCGGCGCAAAATACGAGTCGTTGGCGCCATACAACCACAAGGTGGGAATATGGTTGTATTTGCCCAGCAGGCCAAACGCCTTGGTCAGCGTAGCCTGCCAATCGCACGGCGAATTGTCGTAGCGCAGGCCGCCGGAAAAATTGAGGACCGCACGCACGCCAGGTTCTGACGAGGTGGCCAGCGCCAGCACCGCCATGCCACCATACGACTGGCCAGCGACGACCATGCGCTGCGCATCGACCCAGCTCTGGCTGCGCGCATACTCGAGCACATCGCGCAAGTCGCGCGCCTGGCCAAAAGCGCTGGCCGTCATGTCGCAGCCGCGGTCGCGGTAGTCGCCCGTCGACTGGCCGTAGCCGGTGCGCATCGGCACCATCACTGCATAACCGCGCCGCACGAATTCAATGGCCAGATAAACAAAACGCTCGCGCTTTTGCTGTTTTGACGGACCAGGCTGCTTGCCATGGTTCATCAGCAGCAGCGGGAACGGCCCGCGGCCGTCGGGCTTGAAGATAGTGGTTTCCAGCCGGTCGCGCAGTCCTTCGCCAGCGGGCACCATGACTACCTGTTCGTTGAGGCGTGCGTCGAGCGGCGGGTCGAACGTGGCGTTATCGGCCAGCGCATGGCCGGTCATGGACATGGCAAATGCAGCCAGCAGGAGCAGGATCGTGCGCAAGATAACGGCCTCCATCGGGAACATGAAAGAATGCAGCCATCCAGTCTAGGCATCACATGGCGCGACAACAACAGAAATCGCCCGCCATCGATAATATAGTCAGCGCCCGCAACAGTGTCGCCGCACACCAACCACGGCGCTGGCCAGAAAGAGTAAACTAAGGAGGCTAGCAAGGAGCTAATACCGTTCAGTTAGCATCCCAGCTCGACCAGCCAACCTGCAAAATAGATTAAGTCTCAATTGCTTGAACAGGCTTATCGGGCCAAGCGAGGCTGAAAAATGTCGAGGGCAAGGCGCAGCGACGAAGACAGTACGCCAGTACGGCGAGGAGCTGCAACGCCGCCATCGGCATTTTCTCAGACTCGCGTCTCCGGCCCGCCTTTGCGTTTTTAAGCTTTTAAATGCGTCGGACAGATTAACTGAACGCCACGACCAGCAAGGAGCGATTATGTCGATTACTGCCCTTACTACCGGCACCGCCGGCCTGACCGCCAACCAGCGCGCGCTCGACGTGGCCGCCAATAATGTCGCCAACGTCAATACGCCAGGCTACCAGCCGCAGTCGGCGCGCTTCCAGGAAAGCAGCCCGGCCGGCAGTGGCGTTACGCTGTCCGTCGAAGGGCGCCGTCTGTCGGCGCAGGAAAACACGGGCGCCCAGGCAGCTCAAAACACGGTGGCCGAGCAGCGCCCGAGCAGCGTGGGCCTGGCCGGCGAACTGACCGATACGCTGGTCTACAAAGCCGGTTTCAATCTGTCGGCCAATGTCGTGAAAGCTGCCGACCAGGCCTTGGGCAGCCTGATCGACGTACGCAGCTGAAGCACTTTTTCCTGTCTCACTATCGATAAGACAGTCGCCTTCGCCTGAAGGCCTTGCGGCGTTTGCCCACCGTCGCAGCTGGCATCGATTACTGCAAATGCTGCGCCCCGGCGTATTTTCCATCCGATTAAATCTTCAACCTTGCACAACAGGCGAGACGGCCTGACTCTGGGCTGCGCGCGCTGCCATTGGTGCCGCGCCACATATTTTGCTGTGCGAAATAATGTTCCGCAAAACGATTGACATGCCTGTGCATGCTGGGCACACTGGCCGGCAAGAACAGTCAAGGAACGCACCAATGCGAACGCAGATCGCCCCCAGCCTCAGCGCCACCGATCCCGAAATCGTGGTCTTTGCCGACGACGAGGAAAGCCGTGACCGCCAGTTCGTCAACGCACTGGCGCGCGGGCTGGAAGTGCTGCGCTGTTTCCGGCCGGGCGAGGTGTATCTGTCGAATGCCGAGATGGCGCGGCGCACGGCGATTCCCAAGCCGACCATCTCGCGCCTGACCTATACCCTGACCAAACTCGGTTATCTCGGTTATTCGGACAATCTGGGCAAATACCAGTTGGGCGCCGGCGTGCTGGCGCTCGGTTACCGCATGCTGTCGAACCTCGATGTGCGCAAGCTGGCGCGCCCGCTGATGGAGGAACTGGCCGAACATGCGCAGGCATCCGTGTCGATGGGCGCGCGCGACCGCCACAGCATGGTGTACGTGGAAAGCTGCCGCAGCAGCGCCAACGTCACCTTGCGGCTCGATGTCGGCTCGCGCATCCCTTTGATGACCACCGCCATGGGCAAGGCACTGCTGTGCATCCTGCCGCAAGGCGAACGCGATTACCTGCTGGACCATGCGCGCACGCACGATGCCGAGCGCTGGCCGCAGATCCGCGCCGGCGTCGAGCAGGCGCTCAAGGATTACCAGGATCGCGGTTTCTGCATCTCGGCCGGCGAATGGCAGAGCGACGTGCATGCCGTGGGCGTGCCGCTGCTGGGCCTCGATGGCGAACAGGTGCTGGCCTTCAATTGCGGCGGCCCGGCCTTTTTGCTGTCGCGCGACAAGCTGGAAACCGATCTGGGCCCCCGGCTGGCGGCACTGGTGAAGAACATCGAAACCAATATGGGCCGCACCTAGGCCGGCCGCGCCTGAGCCTAACTGAACAAGGAAATCATGATACGCGACGAAGAAACCCTCAATATTCTGCTCGACAGCATCAGCCGCTTTGTGCGCGAGGAGCTGGTGCCGAACGAGGCGCTGGTGGCTGAAACCGACACTATTCCGCCGGCCATCGTGGCGCAGATGCGTGAACTGGGCCTGTTTGGCCTGTCGATACCGGAAGCCTATGGCGGACTGCAGCTGACCATGGAAGAAGAGGTGCGCGTCGCCTTCGAGATCGCCCGCACCTCGCCAGCCTTCCGTTCGCTGATCGGCACCAACAACGGCATCGGCTCGCAAGGCATCGTGATCGACGGCACGGAAGCGCAGAAGCAGCACTATCTGCCGAAGCTGGCCGCCGGCGACATGATCGGCTCGTTTGCACTGACCGAAGCCGGTTCGGGCTCGGACGCCGCCTCGCTGCGCACCACGGCCGTGCGCGACGGCGACTTTTATATCCTCAACGGCAGCAAACGCTATATCACCAACGCGCCCGAGGCCAGCATCTTTACCGTGATGGCGCGCACCGACCAGGCCAAACGCGGCGCATCGGCCATTTCCGCCTTTATCGTGGAAAAGGATACGCCAGGCCTGTCTCTGGGCAAGATCGACAGGAAGATGGGCCAGCAAGGCGCGCATACCTGCGACGTCATCTTTGAAAACTGCCGCGTGCCGGCAGCGAATCTGATCGGCGGCAAGGAAGGCGTGGGCTTCAAGACGGCCATGAAAGTGCTCGACAAGGGCCGTTTGCATATCGCCGCCGTCTGCGTGGGCGCGGCCGAACGCATGCTGGCCGATGCGCTGGCCTACGCCATGGAGCGCCAGCAGTTCGGCCAGCCGATTGCCCAGTTCCAGCTGATCCAGGCGATGCTGGCCGACAGCAAGGCCGAGATTTACGCGGCGCGCAGCATGGTGCTCGATGCGGCGCGGCGGCGCGACAATGGCGAAGATATCTCGACCGAAGCGTCGTGCTGCAAGCTGTTTGCCTCCGAAATGTGCGGCCGCGTGGCCGACCGCTCGGTGCAGATCCATGGCGGCGCAGGCTACATATCGGAATACGCTGCCGAACGCTTCTACCGCGATGTGCGCCTGTTCCGCATCTACGAAGGCACCACGCAGATCCAGCAGATCGTGATTGCCCGCAATATGATCAAGGCGGCGCAAAAGTGATGGGCGCCGCTTTCGACATCCCCGCCCTGCTCGCTGCCATGCCGGCGCGCCTGTCGGCGATTGCGCAACAGTGGGCCGAGCGCACGCCGCATGCGCCGGCGCTGATCGAAGGCGATCGCCGCTGGAACTATGCCGAGCTTGCCCACAGCATGAACAGCGCCGCGCAATTGCTGCGCAAGCTGGACGTGCGCCCCGGCGACCGCGTGGTGGTGGTCGGTGAAAACTGCGCGCTGCAGATAGCGCTGATCTTTGCCTGCGCCAGCGTCGACGCGTGGGTCGTCAATGTCAATGCGCGGCTGTCGTCGCGCGAAGTCGACACCATCGCCAGCCACTGCACGGCACGCCGCGTGCTGTACCTGACGCATAATTCGCCGGAAGCGGCAGCCCACGCGCAGTACAGCGGCAGCAGTACGGTAGCGGTTGACGGCATGGGCACACTGCAGGTGGGCGCACTGAACGAGGCGGCGCAGCCTGAAGCGACGACGGCCGGCAACGAGCAGATTGCCGCGCTGATCTATACCACCGGCACCACCGGCCAGCCCAAGGGCGTAATGCTGACGCACCGTAACCTGCTGTTTATTGCGGCCGTGTCGAGCCGCCTGCGTGGCCTGGAGCCCGGCGACCGCGCCTATGGCGTGCTGCCGATCTCGCATGTGTATGGCCTGGCCTCGGTGGCGCTGGGCACGCTGACGGCTGGCGCCACGCTGCAGCTGGTGCCGCGTTTCAGCTGCGAGCATCTGCTGTCGGCGCTGCGCGATGGCCTCACCATTGTGCAAGGCGTGCCGGCCATGTACGCCAAGCTGCTGCAGACAGTGGGTGGCGCCGGCACGCCGCTGCCAAACCGGCTGCGCTTTGCCTATGCCGGCGGCTCGCCGCTGTCGCCGGTGCTCAAGCAGGAGGTGGAAAAGCTGCTGGGCACGTCGCTACACAACGGTTACGGCATGACGGAAAGCTCGCCCACCATCAGCCAGACCCGCCTCGATGCGCCGCGCCACGACGATTCGGTCGGCCTGCCGATTCCCGGCGTCGACGTGCGCCTGGTCGATGCCGATAACGCCGACGCGGCGCCGGGCGAAACGGGAGAGCTGTGGATACGCGGCCCGAACGTGATGGCCGGCTACTACCGCGAGCCGGCCATGACGGCAGCGACCATGCGCGATGGCGGCTGGCTCAATACGGGCGACATGGCGCGCCAGGATGCCGACGGCGCGCTGTTTATTGTCGGGCGCACCAAGGAACTGATTATCCGCTCGGGTTTCAATGTCTATCCGCTGGAGGTGGAAACAGCACTGAACGCCCACCCCGGCGTGGTGCAGTCGGCCGTCGTCGGCTGCCTTCTCGCCGATGGCAACGAGGACGTGGTAGCGTATGTGGAAATCGACGCGCGCCAGCGCGTGTCGGTGGACGACTTGCAGCAGTGGCTGGCGCAGCACCTGGCGCCTTACAAGCGTCCATCGACCATTATCGTGATGGAGGCGCTGCCGGCAGCGGCCACCGGCAAGATACTGAAGGGACGCCTGAAACAGATGGCCCAGCAACAGATTACATCGTCAGATTTGTAGACCAGCAGTCAAGCTCATTACAATACCGTCCGACAAAAGCAAACCAGCGGGCAGCAGTCATATCGGAGGAGACACAGATGAAAAACGCAATCACACGTATCGCCATGGCAGCCATGCTTGCCTGTGGCACCCTCAGCGCAGCGCAGGCAGACGAGTTCCTGGTCGGCGCCGAGATTCCACTGACCGGCAACCTGGCGCGCGTCGGCGCCGGCATGCAGGAAGGGATCATGGTGGCCGCCGAAGTATTCAACAAGACCAACGGCAAACACAAGGTCAAAATCGTCACCATCGACGACGAATCGGCGCCGGCCAAGGCGATTGCCGCCGTTGAAAAGCTGGCCAGCCAGGGCGTGGTGGCCATTACCGGCGGCTACGGCTCGAACAATATCTCGCCCGCGTCGGACACGGCCAACAAGCTCGGCCTCGTCTATATTACGTCCGGTGGCGTCGATGACAGCCTGGTGGCAAGCGGGCGCAAGAATTTTTTCCGCATTAACAATACGGCCGGCTACGAAAAAGCCATGCTGGGCCTGTTGCAGGATGTGGGCGCAAAATCGGTCTCGATCGTCTATTCGACCAAGGAAGCAACCAGCGGCCTGGCCAAGGATGTGGAAAAGGCGCTGGCCGCCAAGGGTGTAAAAGTCACTTCCCACTCGTTCGACCCGGCCATTACCGACTTCAAGCCGATCATCAACAAGATCAAGCTGCAGGACAAATCGGAAGTCGTCGCCATGGTCGGCTATGAAAACGATTATGTGGGCATTATCCGCGCCGCGCGCGTCCTGAAGCCGAAGATCAAGGCGATGGTTGGCGTATGGTCGTTGGCCACGCCCAAGATGGCGGCCGACTTTCCGGACCTGATGCCCAATATATTTGGCACCGCGCTGCTGCCCTTCCCGACCGAATTCAAGACGGCCGACGGCAAGGCCTTTGCCGACGCCTACAAGCAGCTCTACAAGAAGGAGCCCGACTACCTGGGCCAGTTCGGCTATGTGCAGTCGATGCTGCTGTTTGAAGCCATTGCGCGCGCCGCCGACAAGGGCACCGTCAAGAAAGGCGGCATCGCCGACGAGATGCGTGCCACCGACCGTGAAACGCTGATCGGGCGCGTGCAGTTTGCCGACAATGGCGACAACAAGAACTTCGTGCACCGCATGGCGCAGCACCAGGACAAGAAGATCGTGATTGTCTGGCCGAAGGAAAACGCGACCGGCAAGCTGGCCTACCCTGCGCTGCCCTGGTAAGCGCAGCATCGTGGCGTCTGCGCACCTGCCCTGCTTGGGCGGCACAGACGCGCCCGAGGAACATGAACAGGACTAGCTCATGACAGAATTAATCGCGCAGGCGCTGTATTCAGGCTTGCTGCAGGGTGGCTCGTACGCCCTGATCGCGCTGGGTCTGGCGCTGGTGTTCGGCACCATGAAAGTGATCAACCTGGCGCATGGCGAACTGGTGCTGCTGGCAGCCTATATCGCCTACAGCGTGGAGTCGGGCCTCGGCCTGGGGCCGATGTTTGCCATTCCGATTGCGCTGGTGATCGTCAGCGCCACCTCGGTGGGCGTGTACGTGATCGTCAGCCGCATCAAAAAGGACCGCGAGATCAATTCACTGATCCTGACCTATGGCATCGGCGTGATCCTGACGAACTTTATCCTGCTGGTATGGAAGGCCGATATCCGCTCGACGTCGTCAAGCTGGCTGCAGGAAGGCTTTGAAGTCGGGCCGCTGTTCAGCATGCGCAGCGAAGTGATTTTTTTCAGTGTCAGCCTGGTGCTGATGGCGGCGCTATGGCGCTGGCTGTCGACCAGCTGGTATGGCCGCGCCGTACGCGCCGTGGCCAGCAACCGCGATGCGGCCAAGCTGATGGGGATCGATCCGCGCCGCACCGAAATGGTGTCGTTCCTGGTCGCCGGCGTGCTGGCCGCGTTTGCCGGCGTGGCGCTATTCAGCTATGGCGTGATCCAGCCGGCCTACGGCAGCGCGCTGACCGTCAAGGCCTTTATCATTACCGTATTGGCTGGCATCGGCTCGATCCCGGGCGTGCTGCTGGCGGCAGTGCTGCTGGGCGTGTGCGAAGCGCTGACGGTAACGCTGGCCAGTTCGGCGCTGCAGGAGCTGTCTGGCATGGTGCTGTTCCTGCTGGTGCTGTTTATCCTGCCCAACGGCCTGTTTGGTGCGGCACGGAGGCGCGGATGAAAACCACGGCATGGATACGCAATACGCTCCTGCTGGCAGCGGCCTATGTGGCCGTACCGCTGGCGCTGGGCGGCAATCAATACGTGATGAGCATGGTGGTGGCGGCGCTGATTATCGGCGGCGTGGCGCTGTCGTGGGCGCTGCTGGGCAACCTGGGCGGCATGGTCAGCTTCGGCCATTCGGCGTTTTTTGGGGTGGGCGCGTATGTCTCGGCGCTGACCACCGTCAAGCTCGGCGTGCCGGTGCTGCCGGCCATGCTGCTCGGCGGCGCCGGGGCGGCAGCGGCCGCCGTCATTATGCTGCCGGTGCTGCGCCTGCGCGGACCGTATTTTGCGCTGGCCATCCTCGCTTACGCGCATATCTTCCGCATCCTGGCGACCGAATGGAGTTCGGTCACGGGCGGTGCCGGCGGCGTGGCCAATATCCCGGCCCTGCCTACCGTGCTGGGCTTCGATCTGGCGAGCAAAAACGGCGCCTACCTGGTGGTGCTCACCCTGGTGGTGCTGTGCATGCTGGCCTACAGCCGCATCCGCGCCAGCCATTACGGCCTGGCCCTGCGCGCCATGCATGACAGCGAAGACGCCACGCGCGTGGTGGGCGTCAACAGCACGCTGCTCAAGGGCCTGATGCTGCTGGTGTCGGCCTTTATGGCCGGCCTGTTCGGCGCCTTCAATGCGCACTACATCAACTTCCTGGAGCCGGACTACGCCTTCAACGGCCTGTGGGTCACGCTGCCCATCGTGGCGGCCATTTTTGGCGGCTATCGCACCATACCCGGCCCCGTGCTGGGCGCGGTGGTGGTCTACCTGGTCGACCAACTGGTCTTCAAGGCGCTGATCCCGACCGGCCACCAATTGGTGCTGGGCCTGCTGCTGGTGGCGATGATCGTGTTCAGCCCGAACGGTTTGCTGCCGCTGCTGCACAAGGCCCTCAGGCGCAAGGACGGTAGCAAGGAGAAGCAGCATGCTTGAACTCGATAATGTCTCGGTACGCTTCGGCGGCCTCAAGGCGGTCGATGGCGTGACCCTGAACGTCGGCAGCAGCGACGTGATCGGCCTGGTCGGCCCCAATGGCGCCGGCAAGACCACGCTGTTCAATGCCATCTCGGGACTGGTGCGCCCCACCGGCGGCCAGATTCGCTTCGAGGGACGCAACGTGATGGCTACCTCCATGTACCAGCGCGCGCGCCTGGGATTGGGCCGCACTTTCCAGATTCCGCAGCCCATGCACGAGCTGACGGTGCGTGAAAACCTGATCGTGGCGCAGCGCTTTGGCACCGGCAAGGTCGACCCACAGCGCCTCGACGCCATCCTCGACTTTACCGGACTGGCGGACAAGGCCGGGCGCGATGCAGCCAGCGAACTGGCGCTGACGGAACTGAAGGCGCTGGAAGTGGCCAAGGCGCTGGCCACCGCGCCAAAACTGCTGCTGCTCGACGAGGTGCTGGCCGGCCTGGAAACCAATGGCAAGCGCCGCTTCATGGGCATGCTCAAGGACCTGCATGCAAAATTCGGCGTGGGCATCGTGATGATCGAACACGATATCGAGACCATCAGCAATCTGTGCCAGCGCGTGGCAGTGCTGAACTTTGGCCAGCTGATTGCCGACGGCACGCCGGAGGCAGTGTTTCGCGACCCGGCCGTGATCAAAAGTTATGTAGGCGCAGATGCAGGAGGCCCGAATGCTTGAAATCGATAAAGTGCGCGCCGGTTACGGCGCCATCAATGTGCTGTGGGATGTCTCGCTCAGCATCGCGCCCGGCAGGCTGACCACGATTATCGGCCCGAACGGCGCCGGCAAGACCACGCTGCTGCGCGCCATCATGGGCCTGCTGCCGGTCAGCGCCGGCAGTATCCGCTTGAGCGGCAAGGCGATCAACGGCACGCCAACCTGGAACATGAGCGACGCCGGCGTGACCATGATCCCCGAGGGACGCATGGTGTTTCGCGACATGAGCGTGGAGGAAAACCTGATCATGGGGGCTTTTCCAAAACAGCATCGCCAGCACATGCCCGCGCGCCTGGAGCAGGCTTACGCGATGTTCCCGCGCCTGCACGAGCGGCGCCGGCAACTGGCCGGTTCGCTGTCTGGCGGCGAAGCGCAGATGCTGGCGATGGCGCGCGGCCTGATGTCGGACCCGTCGCTGCTGCTGATCGACGAGCCTTCGCTCGGTCTGGCGCCGCTGGTGGTAGACGAACTGTTTGCCATCCTGGCGCGTCTGAACGATGGCGAGCGCACGATTATCCTGGTCGAGCAGAATACGGCGCGGGCAGTGGCCGTGGCCGACCATGTGATTCTGATGCAAAGCGGTAAAGTGGCGCTGTCGCAGGCGGCGCGCGAAGTCGATCTCGAGCACCTGCATGCGCTGTATTTTTCACGCTGAACACTGAACCTTGATGACCAGTCCATTCGTACAGTATATCGCCAGCCAAGCCTGCAACAATGCCTGGGCCAACCACCGTCTTTACCACGCGTGCCTGCAACTGACGCGCGCCGACTTGCAGGCCACGCGCACCAGCTTTTTCCCGACCATCCAGCTTACTCTCAACCATATCCTGACCTGCGACTGGTTTTATCTCGATGCACTGGAGCGCGAACTGACCGGCCAGGCGCCGCATGACAACTGCTATGTGTTTTTTGAACAGGACGAGCCGTTCGACGACTGCGCCAGCCTGCATGCGGCGCAAGCGGCAGCCGACAAGCGCCTGATTGCGCATTGCCGGCAGCTGACCGACGCCGACCTGGCACGGCCCGTCACCATCTTGCGCGACACGCCGCAAATCGATACGCGTTCGCGCCTGCTGGCCCATCTGTTCCAGCACCAGAACCACCATCGCGGCCAGGTGCACGCCATGCTGGCCGGCACACCCGTGGCGCCGCCTCAGCTCGATGAGTTTTTCTGCACCGGCGAAGCCAACCTGCGCGCGCCAGACTTTGCCGAACTGGGCTGGACTGAGGAAGAAATCTGGCAAATGCGTTGACAGCTTGCTCAGAGCAGGAAGAGGTTGCTGACTATAATGAGGCATTTTCCTTCGCATGGATTGCCACGCCAGCGCACTATGACAGACATGAATCAGTTGCAACTGCACGCGCCCACCAGTGCAGATATTGCCGCCCTGCTCGACTTTGAACTGGCCAGCCGCGCCCATTTCGAGCAATGGGTCACGGCGCGCGCCGAGTCCTACTACACCATCGACGGCATTGCCGCCGCCATTGAGCACGCCGTGCGCGAACGCGCGCAGGACACCAGCCATCAGTACCTGGCCAAGATTGACGGCCAGATTGTCGGTCGCATCAACCTGACGGGCGTCACGCGGCCTTACTTCAACAAGGCGCAGCTGGGCTACCGCGTGGGCGCGCCGTTTGGCGGACGCGGCTACGCCAGGCAAATGATGACGCTGCTGCAGGAACAGGCCTTTGGCGAACTCGACCTGTGGCGCCTGGAAGCGACCGTGCGTCCGCCCAACCTGGGGTCGATTGCGGTGCTGCAACACGGCGGCTTTGTCCAGTATGGCCAGTCGAAAAATGCCATGCGGCTCAACAACAGCTGGTATGACCTGCTGTACTTTGAACGGCGCAATCCGCAGCTTGATGCCTGATCGTATCGGCATTTCCAGGTAAAAATTCTCTTTTGCGCCTATCGCCGGCCACTTTACGCCAGCGCAAACAGGCGGTTGCGATGACGATTAAAGTCAACATTCGGGAATCTTTTTGACACCCTGGAGTCCAACATGAAACTGCGCCATCGCCTGTTTGAACATGTGCTGCTGATGCTGTCGCTGGCGGTGCTGGTTTTTGCCGCAGCGGCAGCGCTGGCATGGCTGACGCAATGGGCCGAGGCAAGGCAGCTTCCTGCCTATCTGGTGCAGGGCATGCATCTGGTGGGCATGGTACTGTTTTTTCTCGATGCCTGCGTGGTGATTGCCGCCAGCAGCATCTTTGTTGCGCGACTGTTTCGTCTGTTATCGAAGGAGGAGTTATGACTACCTTACCGCATCTGTTAACCTTGCGCCATCCGCACCGCTTCTGGGCCGTGGCGCTAATGGTGTCCATCATATCGGCCATCGCCCTTGACCCATGGCTGCAAACCATGCCGGCGCTGGTGGCCATTCCCGTGCTGGCCGGCGGCCTGCTGGTGGCCATTGCCGAACTGTGGGAAGAGCTGGGCGGCAAGCCGCTCACGCGCGCAGCCAGGGACGCAGCTGCCCCCTGCCGTCGACCATAACGCAGCAACTGCGGCTGGCCAGCAACAGTTGGCTGTCAAACTGGCTCTTTTTCCAGCCAGCGCACCAGTTTTAAGAGTCGCTTCAGTTTGTCTGCGCATCGTGGTGACAGGGTGAGCATATTGCCACGCCCAACACGTGTGTACGCACGAGCAAGATTGCTGATCAACAGCAATCAGGAGACGAGCAATGAAAACGAACTGGATACGCGCCAACAAAGGCTTTCTGATGTTTGTGCTGCTGTTTGGCGTGTTCCGCACGGCGGTCGCGGATTGGAACCCGATACCGTCGGCCTCCATGCGCCCCAACCTGCTCGAAGGCGACGTGGTGTTCGTCAACCGGCTGGCCTACAACGTCAAAGTGCCGCTGACCGATATCGTATTGCAGCGCACGGGCGAGCCGGCGCGTGGCGATATCGTGACTTTTTCCTCGCCGGCTGACCATACCCGCCTGATCAAACGCATTATTGCCCTGCCCGGCGATACGGTTGCCATGCGCAATGAACAGCTGTTTATCAATGGCCGGCCTGTAGATTACGCTTTGCTGGACACTGTCAGCGAGCCGGTCGGCAAGGCCGGACAAATCACCGTGCAGCAAGTACGCGAAAGCGGCAATGGACGCTCACGCCAGATACAGCTGCTGCCGCAGATCGCGGCGCGGCGCGACTTTGCGCCGGTGACCGTGCCGGCCGACCATTTCATGATGCTCGGTGACAATCGCGACAACAGCGCCGACTCGCGCTATTTCGGCTTCGTGCCGCGCGAATTGCTGATTGGCAAAGCCGAAGGCATTCTGGTATCGGCCGACATTCTGCACGGCTGGCGGCCACGGCTGGACCGCTTTGGCATGGCCCTGCAATAAACGTGGGCCGAGGCGCGGCCTGAAGCACGGCTGGATTTGGAGTAGCATGGCGCATCATGTCTACTTCTACCGCACTCTCACCCATGGCTTCGGCCCTGCCCGGCAAGCCAGGCGCCGGCAACAGCAGTGACGAATCTGTGAACAAAGCCGTCAACGAATCTGTCGATCGCCTGGGCCAGTTTCTCCAGCGTCATCCTGATGTGTTGCTGCTGACCGGCGCCGGCATCAGCACGGCCTCGGGCATCCCCGACTACCGC
Source organism: Janthinobacterium aquaticum (assembly GCF_009208565.1). Taxonomy (GTDB): domain Bacteria; phylum Pseudomonadota; class Gammaproteobacteria; order Burkholderiales; family Burkholderiaceae_D; genus Janthinobacterium. Next base: position 489,797 of record NZ_WFLK01000001.1, read on the forward strand.
GACGCCGATGGTGTGCGGCGCGGCAATGCGCCCGTGCAGGGGCCCGATTTCCGGCGCCAGGAAGCGGTGCGGCGCCGCTACTGGGCGCGCAGCATGGTTGGCTACCCGACCCTGTCGCGTGCGGCGCCCAATGCCGGCCATCTGGCTATCGCGCAACTGGCGTTACAACAACGGATCGGCAGCCTGGTCACGCAAAACGTGGACGGCCTGCACCAGCGTGCCGGCAGCACCGACGTCACTGAATTGCACGGCAGCATACATGACGTAGTGTGTCTCGACTGCCAGCGCACCTATGCCCGCAGCGCGGTCCAGCAACAGCTTGAACACGACAATCCGCAGATGGCCGGCCTGGTCGCCACACCTGCGCCCGATGGCGACGCGCTGCTCGAACCGTCGCAACTGGCCAGCTTTCATCTTCCTCAGTGCCTGCATTGCGGCGGCACACTGAAGCCGGACGTGGTGTTTTTCGGCGATGGCGTGCCAGCGGCCTGCAGCGCCGAAGCGCTGCGCAAAATGGAGCAGGCCAGCGCGCTGCTGGTTATCGGCTCGTCGGTCATGGTGTATTCAAGCTTTCGCCTGTGCCGGCTGGCGTCCGAGACCGGCAAGCCGGTGGCCGCCGTCAATATCGGCAAGACGCGCGCCGACGAGCTGCTGGCGTTCAAACTTGAAGCACCGGCGCAGGACTTGCTGCCAGCAGTAGCGGCCATGTTGGCCTGAATCGCTGCAGCGACAACAGCAGTCTGGCTATACTATGCGCTTGCAATATTGACTCGGAGAATACATGCTGGAACTGTTAAGCGAACACGCCTGCTTTGGCGGCGTACAACGTTTTTACCGTCACGACGCGCAGGCCATCGGCCTGCCGATGCGTTTCTCGGTGTTTATCCCGGACACGGCGCCAGGCGCGGGCAACACGCATGGCAAGCGCCCCGCCCTGTTTTACCTGGCGGGCCTTACCTGTACCGAAGAAACCTTTGCCATCAAGGGCGGCGCCCAGCGCGTGGCGGCTGAAGAAGGACTGGTGCTGGTGATGCCCGACACCAGCCCGCGCGGCGCCAATATTGCCGGCGAGACCGATGCCTGGGATTTCGGTGCCGGCGCCGGCTTTTATGTCGATGCCACCGAAGCGCCCTGGAGCAGCCACTACCGCATGTACAGCTATATCCTGGAACTGCGTGCGCTGCTGGAACAGGAACTTCATCTTGACGCCGCACGCACCGGCATTTTCGGCCACTCGATGGGCGGCCACGGCGCGCTGGTGCTGGCACTGCGCAATCCGCATCTGTTCCGCTCGGTCTCGGCGTTTGCGCCGATTGCCGCACCGAGTCAGTGCCCATGGGGCAAGAAAGCGTTTGGCGGCTATCTGGGCAGCGATGAAAGCAGTTGGCAGCAGTACGATGCCAGCGCCCTGATGCGCAGCCTGCAAGGCCAGCCGGCGCCGTTTCCTGGCGGCATATTGATCGACCAGGGCCTGGCCGACAAATTCCTCGAAGAGCAACTGTATCCCGAGGTGTTTGAAGCGGCATGCCGCGATGCCGGCCAGCCGCTGCAACTGCGCCGACATGCCGGCTATGACCACGGCTACTACTTTATCTCGACCTTTGTCGAGGAGCATTTGCGGTTTCATGCCGGGCAGTTGCGGGGTAGTTAGCTGTATCACCCCCGGAAGCAGAATCTGGGCAGGCAGCTTACACAGCGCCGTATTTGTCCAGCCCCGTCAGCACGGCAGCCGGACGGATCGGCAAATGGCGTACGCGCGAGCCGACCGCCATGAAGATGGCGTTGGCAATCGCCGGCGCCACCACCGTGACGGGCGGTTCGCCCATGCCGGTAGCCGCTTCGGTGCTGCTGACAAACTCGATATCGAGTTCAGGCACATCGGCCATGCGCAGCGGCGTATAGGTATTGAGATTGGTATCCTTGACCTGGCCGTTCAGGAACGCCGTGCCCTCATGCAGCGCCATGCTGACGCCCCACAGGGCGCCGCCCTCGGCCTGCGCCAGCGCGCCATCAGGGTCGACGATGGTGCCGGCGTCGATCACCATGGTCAGTTTTTCCACCTTGACCATGCATGTGCGGCGGTCGACCCAGACACGCGCCACACAAGCGGTCCAGGTCGGCATATTGCGCTCCTGGCCAAAGCTGGCGGCAATCCCGAGACCGGTATCGGGCGGCATGGCCGCACCCCAACCGGCTTTTTCAGCCGCCCGCTGCAAGACCTGCGCCAGGCGCGCCGCACCACCCACCGCATTCGGTGCGCTGCCGGCATTGCGCCCGGTAGCCTGCAGCAGCGACAAGCGAAAAGCCAGTGGATTGACCTTGGCCGCCTGCGCTGCCTCATCGATAAAGCTTTCCACCGCCCAGTTGGTCCAGCCCGGCGCGACCGAGCGCAGCCAGCCCGGCCGGAAAGTGCTGTTGGCCAGGTCATTGGACACGGCGCGCACGCGCTGCGCACCCACCGTGTACCAGTGATCGGCGCCGGCAATGGCAAACGGGTCGTAAGGCCTGCCTTTGCTGTTTTTGGCCAGCAAGGCCGGCGCCATCACCTGGGTCGGCCAGCCGGCGCTGGCCTCGTGCGCCATCGCCGTGACCTTGCCCGAGGCGTCAAACGCCATGCGCAGATGCTGTACCGAAGGCGAACGGGGCGAATCGAAATGGCTGTCATCGGCGCGCGTGAGAATCATCTTGACGGGACGGCCGATGGCCTGCGCCGCCAGCGCCGCCGGCACGCAATAGTCGCCGTTCAGGCGCCGGCCAAAGCCGCCGCCCAGCAGATAGGTATGCAGCACCACATTGGCCTCTGGCACCTCCAGCGCCTGCGCCAGCACCGGCAGAATCAACGACTGCCACTGGGTGCCTGCATGCACATGCCAGACGCCATTGATTTCCTGCACCAGTGCATTGACCGGTTCGAGCTGGAAATGCAGTACGGTGGCAGTCGTATAGTGGCGCTCCAGCTTCAGGTCGGCGTGCGCGAACGCCGCGTCGACGCCCTCATCGTCGACCACCCGCGCGCCCAGCGTAGCGTCGGCCAGCTGCTTGCTGGCGTAATGCACGATGTCCTGCTCGGAAACATGGGCGGCCGGCCCGGCGCGCCATTTGACCTGGACCAGGTCGGCTGCACGCAAGGCGGCAGCGTAGGTTTTCGCATACACCATGACCCAGCCCGGCGTCGTGCCGCTGGGGTCCTTGAGCGCGACCGTATCGACATAGCCGGCAATACCTTTGGCGGCCGAGTCATCGATAGTCAGCACCTTGGCGCCATAGCGCGTCGGCGGGATTTTCGGGCGCGCATACAGCATGCCGTCGATATGCGCGTCGATGCCGTAGATGGCCGAACCATCGGTTTTCGACGGGATATCAAGCGCCTGCACCGTCTGACCGACCAGCTTGCGCTGCGCCGGCGTCTTGAGCGCGATCGCTTGCAGCTGCTCGGGCGTGTAGACGCGCGTGAGTTTGCCGCGACGTACGATCTCGCCATAGCTGATCGAGCGGTGCCGCCCATGCACCACGCCCAGCCTGGCGCTGCAGGCGGCTACCGGTTCGCGCAGCAGGCGCGCACCGGCCTCGACCAGCGCCAGCCGTCCGGCAGCGCCGGCGCGGCTGAGCGGATCGAAATTCTGCCAGACCGACCAGCTGCCGCCAGTCACCATCACGCCCCACTTCGGGTCGCTGTCGACATAGTTCAGGCGTACCTTGCTCCAATCCGCCTCTAGCTCGTCGGCCACGATGCGCGCCAGCGCCGTGCCGATATGCTGCCCCATTTCCGCCTTGGCAATATTGACGGTCACCGTGCCATCGTGGCCGATGTCATACCAGATGCTGGGGTCGAACGCGGGAACGGCCGCCGCTGTTCGGGCAGGCTGCGCCACCTTGCCGCGCGCCAGGGCATCGTCGGCGCGCAGGAAGGCCAGCGTGACGCCGGCACCAAAGGCGCTGATCAGGAAACCGCGCCGGCCCAGCGACACGCCCGGCGAGTCCGCATTTTTTTCATTGGGCAGCTTGGCCGGAAACTCAAGCATGGGGTGCCTCCTGCATGGTGGCAGCCGCCAGCTTGATGGCCTTGCGGATGCGCACATAGGCCATGCAGCGGCACAGGTTGCCGCTCATGACGGCGTCGATATCGGCGTCGGTCGGCTGCGGATAATCGCGCAGCAAGCTGGCCGCCTGCATGATCTGGCCCGACTGGCAGTAGCCGCATTGCGGCGCCTGGGTGGCGATCCACGCCTGCTGAAGCGGGTGCTTGCCGTCGGGCGACAGGCCTTCGATGGTGGTCACGGCAGAACCTGCCACGCTGGGTACCGGCGTAATGCAGGAACGCACGGCGTGCCCGTCCACATGCACGGTGCAGGCGCCGCACATGCCCACCCCGCAGCCGAACTTGGTGCCGGTCAGGCGCGCCTCTTCACGCAGCACCCACAGCAGCGGGGTATCGGGGTCGACGGCGGTGGCAAGTGCCTGGCCATTGACGGTAAGCTTGAACATGGCTTTCTTTCCAATGATTATTTGATGCCGGCTGCAGCAGCGGCTGAACTGGCCGAGCTGGCCGAATTGGCCGGATTGGTGACCCCGGCGGCAATTTCCGCCTCTTCGGCAGCCGAATTGGGTGTGCTGGCGTCGCTGGCGGCCCTGGCCGCCTCGCTGCTTTCTTCGCCGTTGGCAGCCTGGCTGGCCGCATGGCTGCTGGCGCGCAGGCGTGCCACGGTCGCTTCCAGATTGGTCCAGGCGGGCTGATGGCTGCGGCTGCGCCGCAGATAGGCCGCCAGTTGCGCGATATCGGTATTGGACAGCGCATGCGCAAAACCCGGCATCATCGCGCCTGGCAGGCCCTCTTTCTTGCCCACGCCGTGCAGGATCACCTGAATCAGGTTGGCTGGGTCGGGCGCACTGACGGCGCTGTTCAGGCTCAGTTCCGGGCGCAGCAAGGCAGGCACGCCGTTGCTGTTGGCGTGGCACGACGCGCAGGCGGCGACATACAGGCTGGCGCCCTGGTCGTTGTCGACCCGCGCCACGCGCTGCGAGCGGTCGATGCCGGCCTTGATCACGGCGCCGGCATCGACCTGGCGCAAGTCGGCCTGGCCCAGCTGCGCAAAATACGCTGCCAGTGCGCGGATATCGGCGTCGGGCGAGTCCGCCATGCCTTCATGCACCACCTCCGACATCGGGCCGGCGGCCACCCCATGCAAGGCTGTGGCACCCGTGCGCAGGAATGCGTACAGCTCGTCACGCGTCCAGGGCAGCGGCGCGGTATTGGCGGCTGTCAACGCCGGCGCATACCAGTTGTCGATGGCAGCCCCGGCATAGTTCGAACCGGTAATTTCGGCACCCAGCGCATTGCGCGGCGTATGACAGGCGGCGCAATGGCCAAGTCCTTCGGCCAGGTAGCGGCCGCGATGCCATTCCTGCAGCGATTGCCCGGCCAGCGCCGGCGGCGCCTGCGAGGCCGCACCGGGATGGAAAAACAGCAGCTTCCAGCCGGCCTGCAGCACGCGCTGGTTGAGCGGAAACGGCAAGGTATTGGCAGGCGGTGTCGCCTCGACCGGCGCGCGCGTCATCAGCCAGGCGTACAGCGCAGCCAGGTCGGCATCGTTGATCTGGGCAAAATGCGTATAGGGAAACGCGGGAAACAGATGCTGGCCATCGCGCCCCACCCCTTCGCGCATGGCGCGCCGGAAGGCGGCCAGCGACCAGCGGCCAATGCCGGTGCGCGTATCGGGGGTCAAATTGGTGCTGTAGATCGTGCCGAATGGCGTGGCCATGGCGCGCCCGCCCGAATAGGCGGCGCCGCCGTCGGCGGTATGGCAGGCGGCGCAATTGCCCATGCCGGCCAGGATGCGGCCCTGTTCGACGGCCTGCGTCGAGAACGACGCTGCCGGCGGCGGCGCAATCGGCGCAATGGCCGGGCGCCAGTAATATGCCACGGCAGCGACCACCGCAGCGAGCATCAGGCCAAGCACGATCAGCAGGCCGGTACAGATTTTCTTGAACAAGACAGAACTTTCAGGGGTAGAGACAACAGTGGCAATATCTTAACCGGATTTGCAACTCGTTGTATGCAGGCAAAATGGCAGGCGGGTGCCGCGCCACAGCGTTTGCAAGCCGGCAGCGGTGTGCAGCCACTGACCTTTATAATCGTCTTTTGTCTGCCTGCTTGCCGCCCTACATGCATACCGTTACCATTATTCTTGTGCTGGTCCTCACTGTCGTGCTGTGCGGCTTTATTGCCCGCATGCGCTGGGCAAAGCTGCCCTTGCCGCTGATCCAGATTGCCGGCGGCTCGCTGCTGGCCCTGTTCGGCCTGCAACTGCCGCTCGACCCCGATATCTTTTTCCTGCTGTTTATTCCGCCGCTGCTGTTCCTGGACGGCTGGCGCATCCCCAAAGGCGCATTTTTTTCCGACGCGCGCGCCATCCTGATGCTGGCCATCGGCCTGGTACTGTTTACCGTGGTCGGCATGGGCTTCTTTATCGACTGGCTGATTCCCACCGTGCCACTGGCGGTGGCCTTTGCGCTGGGCGCGATCCTGTCGCCGACCGACCCGGTGGCGGTCTCGGCCATTGCGGCCGGCAATCCGATACCGCCGCGCCTGATGCATATCCTGGAGGGCGAGTCGCTGCTCAACGACGCCTCCGGGCTGGTGTGCTTTACCTTTGCCGTCGGCGCCATGATGACCGGCGGCTTTTCAATCGGCGCCGCCTCGATGAGCTTTGTGCAGGAGGCCGGCGGCGGCATCGTGATTGGCCTGGCCATCTCCTGGGGCGTGGGCCTGGCCAACAAATGGCTGGTCAGCAAGGTTGGCGAAGAGCCGGGCCTGCAGATCCTGATCAGCATCCTGATCCCGTTTGCCGCCTACCTGGGCGCCGAGCAGATCCATGGCTCGGGCATCCTGGCGGCCGCCACTGCCGGCGTCTCGATGCATTACGCCGACCTGATCGGCCGCCCGCTGGCCGCCACGCGCACCCAGCGCAAGGCGGTCTGGGACACCATGCAGCTGGTGCTCAACGGCGTCATCTTCGTGATGCTCGGGGCGCAACTGCCCGGCACGATCACCAACCTGCCTGCCGCCACGGTCGAACTGGGCGCCGGCGGCACCTGGAAGCTGCCGCTGTATGTGATCGCCATTACAGTCGGCCTGACCTTCATGCGCTTTGTGTGGGTGTTCGTCTCGATGAAGGTCACGTTGTTCAAGCGCCACAAGCGTGACGACAAGAGCAACAAGGAAGCCAATGCGCTGGCACGACCCAGCCTGCGATTGCTGCTGGTCGCCTCGTTTGCCGGCGTGCGCGGCGCGCTGACGCTGGCCGGCATCCTGACGCTGCCGCTGTTCCTGCCCGACGGCACGCGCTTTCCCGCGCGCGACCTGGTGATCTTCCTGGCGATGGGCGTGATCCTGCTGTCGCTGATACTGGCCAGCGTCACCTTGCCGCTGCTGAGCAAGGAACTGGTGTTTGCGCCACCGGCGCGCCGCTCCAGCGAAGAGCGCAATGCGCGCTCGGCGGCGGCCGAAGCGGCCATTGCCCGATTGGAAAAAGTGTCGGCCAGCATGAGCAAGGACGGCAAGGAGCAGGTGGTGATGGAGGCCGCCAACCGCCTGCTGGAAACCTATCGCCGCCGCCTGGCGCTTGGCGAGAGCAGCAATGACGAAGCGGCCCGCATGCAGGACATGGCGCGCGCTGAACGCGCGCTGCGCCTGGAAGCGCTGTCTGCCGAACGCGACGAGCTGTACCGGCGCCGTATTTCAGGCGAGCTCGACGACTCGATTCATCTGCGCCTGCTGCGTGAAATCGATCTGATGGAGGCTACGCTGGAAGAGTAGGCAAACAGATTGGCAAGCTGCTTGTAAAACTGCCGCGTCAGCATGATCGTGTCGGCGCCCTGGACGGCGCCGGTGCTGGCTGGACAGGCTGCGGCGCGCTGTGTAGACTGGCGCGCACCACATGAGGACCTTATGACTACACCAACCAGCAAACCAAGAACCGGCCCGGAATTCTGGGAGCGCGCCGACCAGGTGATCGCTCTGGCCAATCAGCAATGCGAACACAACACCGGCAATGAAGTGGCCACTTCGCTGTTGTACGCGGCAGCGCGCTTCAACGCGTTTCTCGTGTCCAGCAGGATGAATGACGCGGCCAAAATGGCGCAGGAAAAGGACGAGGCCGTGGCCTTTTTCACCGAGCAATACAAGCGCATGCTGACCGACAATTTCAACGATTACATCAAGAATTTCGAGCAGTACCAGCAGCCTTCAGCCGCACCCAAGGGCTGATCGCGCCGCTCAGGCCGGCGCGCTGCCGGCCAGGTAGTTGTTCTTGACGCGCACATAGTGCTCGGCCGAGTAGCGCAGGTAGGCGATCTCGGCCTCGGTCAAGGCGCGCACCTTGACAGCCGGCCGCCCTACATACAGGTGGCCGCTTTCCAGCACCTTGCCGGGCGACACCAGACTGCCTGCGCCCACCATCACGTGCTTTTGCACCACCACATCATCCATCACGATGCTGCCCATGCCGATCAGGCATTCGTCGCCGATGCTGCAGCCATGCAAAATCACCGAGTGGCCGATGGTCACGTATTTGCCGATGGTCAACGGCGAACCTTCGGGCTTGGCGGCATTCCTGTGCGACACATGGCCCATGGAAAAATCCTGGATATTGCTGCCCTCGCCGATCACGATGCGGTTGACATCGCCGCGCAGCACGCTGTTGCACCAGATCGAGCAGTCGTCACCGATCTGTACATCACCGATCACCTGCGCCGTGCCGTGCAGATAGACGCGTTCACCGATGGCGGGATGGGTATCGAGGTAGGAACTGACGGGCATTGCTGGCTCACTTTCTGGTTGATTTCACAGTGCCAGCCATTGTAAGCGCGACGCAGAAGATGGGCAAAAAAAATCCGGCGTCAAAGCCGGATTTATCAGCGATCAGCGCACCCGAGACAGAGCGCTGTCGAAAAACGTCCAGGGCAAGGCGCCGCGCCGAAGTATGGTAGGTCGGATTAGCCGGAACGGCGTAATCCGACAAACACCTACAGTGCCAACATTGTTGTCGGATTACGCGCTTGCGCGCTAATCCGACCTACGCAGCGCGGCCCAATCTTAGAAGCGGTAGCCGACGCCCAGACCAATCAGGTAAGGATCAACCTTGACTTCGCTGGCCTTGACGCCCGAGATAAACACGTCGCTGCGGATCTGTACTTTCTTGACGTCGAAGTTCAGCGACCAGTTCTTGTCGAGCTTGTAGTCGACGCCCGCTTGCAGCGAGTAGCCCCAGCTGTCGTGCTCCAGGCGGCCGGCGCCACCGAGCAGTTTCACGTCCGAAATATTGGTGTAGTTGATGCCGGCGCCAACGTAGGGGCTGAACTGTTTTTCAGGCATGAAGTGGTATTGCAGCGACAGCGTCGGTGGCAGGTGCTTGAAGGTGCCGATCTTGGCGCCGTCGAGCTTGACATCGTGTTTTTGCGGATAGGTCAGGATCAGCTCGGCAGCGATATTCGGTGTAAAGAAGTACGAAATATCGACTTCAGGAATGGTCTTGTCACTGACATGAATACGGTCGGACGCGCCGACGCCAGCTACGGGTGCCGACTTGTTGGCGGTATCGATCTGCACCACGCGGGCACGCACCAGCCATGGGCTTTCCTGTGCAATGGCGTTACCGGCAAAGGCACCGATGGCCAGGATAATTGCTGCTGCGGTTGTGGACTTTTTCATTCTGTTTCCCTCTTTTTCGTCGTTAAGTTTTTCGTTAAGTTTTTTCGTCATTTAACGAAACGAAGTCTAGGATTGCAGCGCAGCAAAAACTTTGATCCACATCAAATAGTGCTGCAAGGCCACGACAGAGGGCAGATTTACCTCGCATAGATCAAAAAAAGCCTCTATTGCGATGCATCAAACTGCGTCCGGAAACAGCCCGGCCAGCCAGTCGACAAACACGCGCACGCGCGGCGCCAGCTGGCGCGCCTGCGGATAGAGCACCGATACGGGTATGGGATCGGGCCGCTGCGTGGCCAGCACCTCGACCAGGCTGCCGTCGCGCAGGCTGGCCTCGAGGTGATAGCGCGGCGCCTGGATCAGGCCGAGTCCGGCGCGGCAGCACGCATGATAGGCGTCGGCATGGCTGACCGATACCGTGCCGGGCAGTTGCAGCCGGTGCAGCTGCCCGTCCTGGCGAAATTCAAACGGCCACACCTTGCCGCTATGGCTGGAAAAGAAGTTGACGGCGCGGTGACCATCAAGCTCGGCCAGATTGCGCGGCGTGCCATGCGCCGCCAGGTAGGCCGGACTGGCGCAGGTGAGCTGCTCAAGCAGCGCCAGCCGGCGCGCCACCAGCGATGAATCGTCCAGTTCGCCGGCCCGCAGGACGCAATCGATGCCTTCGCGCACCAGGTCGACCAGGCGATCGCCCATGCCGATTTCCAGCTCAATATGCGGATAGCGGCGACAGAACTGATCCAGCACTGGCAACACGAAATGGCGTGCCAGCGTGCCTTGCAGGTCCACCCGCAGCTTGCCGGCCGGCTGCTGCTGGGCGCTGGCAAACACGGTCTCGGTCTCTTCGAGCTCGGCCAGCAAATGCACGCAGCGCTGGTAATACAGCTGGCCGTCGGGCGTGGGCCTGACCTGGCGCGTAGTCCGCTGCAGCAGGCGCACCTGCAGGCGCGCTTCGAGCTGGGCGATGGCGTGCGTGACCGTGGCTTTCGGATAGCCGAGGTCGTGCGCCGCGCGCGTGAAGCTGCCCAGTTCAACGATGCGCGCATACAGGCGCATGGCATCAAAACGGTCCATGCCGTCTCCTTTCTTTCGTCAGCAAGTTATTGCATATGCGAATAATAATGATTATCATTTGCGATATAATGCGAATCTGCATTGATGCCACTATAAAGGATGGGAGACATGGATATATTGAAAGAACTGCGTGAGTCGGGGCTGAAAGTGACTATCCCGCGCCTGCGGATTCTGCAGCTGTTTCAAGAAGGCTCGATCAAGCATCTGAGCGCCGATGATGTCTACAAGCTGCTGCTGGCCGAAAAGATTGATGTCGGCCTGGCCACCATCTATCGCGTGCTGATGCAGTTTGCCGAAGCGGGCATCCTGTTTCGCCGGCATTTTGAATCGGGCCATGCCGTGTTCGAGCTCAACGAAGGTCATCACCATGACCATCTGGTCTGCACCGGCTGCGGCAAGGTCGATGAATTTGTCGACGATGGCATTGAAACGCGCCAGCACGAGATCGCCACCGAACGCGGCTTCGTGCTGCATGAACATGCGCTGTCGCTGTACGGCACCTGCGCTGACTGCACGGCAAAAAAAGTGCCGCCGCGCCGCGCCTGAAGACGGCCGGCTTTGCAGGACGCCTGTTTTGCACTAGCATGGCCATTTCATAGCGGGAAGCAGCATGTATATCGGAGAACTGGCGCGCCTGACCGGCGCCACGCCCAAGGCCTTGCGCCACTATGAAGCACTGGGCCTGCTGGGCGAAGTACGGCGCGCTGGCGTCTACCGCAGCTACACCGAACACGATGCCAGCCAGGTCAGGCTGATTCGCCAGGCGCAGGCGCTGGGCTTTCGACTGGCCGAGCTGCACTCGCTGCTCGATGGCGACAAGTCGGACTGGGCTGCCCTGTCGCGCCTGGTCGATACCAAGCGCAGCCAGTTGCAAAGCGAAATGGCGCGCCTGCGCCAGCTCGACGCCGACCTGGCCGCCATCGGCCTGGAAATCGACGCCTGCCTGGCTGCCTGAGCCACCATTGCCCTTCCTGTCGGCGATGGACAGCACGGTCTTTTACTTGCACAATCGGGCAAGCGCTACCGCCAGTGTCGCGCACACGATAACAGCACAGGAGACCGCTTTTGAACAATATGGAAAACCGCGCAGGCGCCCGGGACAGCACCGACAACCTGGGTACGCCCTGTTCCCTGCAATTGCCAGGCATACATTTCACGCGCTGCCTGAACCAGGCGGACGAGTATGCCAGCATCGATGGCGCGGCCATCACGATCAGCAGTGCCGCCAGGCGCGACTATTTCAACGATCCGAACGGCAAACTGTCCAACAATACGGCGCCGGTGCTGCTGGCTGAACTCGACAATACCAGGCCATTCACGCTAACGGCTATGGTCAGGCCCGGCTTTCACACCAGCTATGACGCCGGCGCGCTGTACCTGTTCGCCTCGGAACGGCTATGGCAGAAGTTCGCACTCGAGCGCGACGAGCGCGGCGTCACGCGCGTGGTGAGCGTACGCACGGTCGATACGTCCGATGACAATAACCACCAGTCGATTGCCGCACCCGAGGTGTATCTGAAAATATCGTCCGATACGCGCACCGTGGGCCTGTATTTTTCGACTGACAAGGTCAGCTGGAACCTGGCGCGCCTGTACGGCAACGATTATCCGCCGCGCCTGTATGCCGGCCTGAGCTCGCAGTCGCCGCTCGGCTCCGGCAACGCCAGCACCTTTATCGATCCGGTGTTGAGCGCCGACTGCGTCAACGATTTCCGGCTCGGCGTATAAGGCTTGACCTTGCCCCCTGGGGCTAAGGCCGCTAAGTTAAGCTTTTTCGAGCATTGATAGTCGCAAGGCGAAAAAATGGCGGGCCAGAGACGCGAGGCTGAGAAAATGCCGATGGCGGCGTTGCAGCTCCTCGCCGTACATTCGTACTGTCTTCGTCGCTGCGCCTTGCCATCGACATTTTTCAGCCCCGCTTGGCCCGGAGAACCTATGCGCACAACTGTGGCTTTAATGCGTTTGCCAGTGTGCTTTTGGCGCCGGAGCGCTAACTTAGTTAGAGACATTACCCCCTGGGGCAGGCTTTAGCATGCAACCTGATCAACTTTCAGGACAGTGACGTTGCTGGTCACGATGGATACGCCGCCCTGGTATTTCCGCTGGGTTTATCGCATGCCCGGCATCCACCAGATGCGCAAAACCACGCTGGAGTTTTGCGGTATCAAGCCGGTCCGGGTGGCTACCTACGGTCCGCTGCTCGGCGCAAACGACGACCAGCGTGCACGCTGGCTGGCGCAGGCGCAGCGGCTGGCCTCGCACCTGCGTTGAGCAAAAAGGTGCTTGCCTACCAGGCATAATTGGTACGACTCTGACAAGTTTGTAATCACCTTGTCATATTGCGCGGCTACCATGTCGACATTGCCTTTTGGCCAGCCGTCCTTGCAGCTGGAGCAACAAGGCGCCGACCGTCATGTAAAGGTAGCCGCCCGTGGAGTTCAACGCCTCTCGATTGCATCTTCCCCGTTATCGCTCGTCCATCGCTGCCGACCTGTGCATTGCCACGGAGTCGGTGCAGGCGGACGACAGCAATTTCGCCGTATTGGAATTGTTTATGGAACGGCGCGACATGATGAGCTTGCCCGTCACCGAACAGCAGCGCCCGATCGGCCTGATCAGCCGCAATATCTTTATGTCACAGATGTCCAAGCCCTTCTATCACGAAGTGTATGGCAAGAAAAGCTGCATCGCCTTCATGGACAAGGAACCGCTGATCGTCGACGCCGCCATGAGCATCGAGGACCTGACCTTCCGCGCCGTCGAAGCCGGCGAAAAGGCGCTGGCCGACGGTTTCATCATTACCGACAACGGCGTGCTGGCCGGCGTCGGTTTCGGCCTGCAGCTGATGAACGTGGTGGCTACCATGCAGGCCGAAAAAAACCGCCAGATCATGCACAGCATCGACTACGCCAGCGTGATCCAGCGCGCGCTGCTGCGCAGCTCCGACGCCGAACTGCGCGCCAGCCTGCCCGACGCCCACCTCGAATGGCAGCCGCGCGACGTGGTCGGCGGCGACTTCTACTTTTTCGAGCGCCATGCCGGCGGCTGGTTTGCCGCGCTGGCCGACTGCACCGGCCATGGCGTGCCAGGCGCCTTCATGACGCTGATCGCCTCATCGGCCCTGAGCCAGGCGCTGCGCGAGCTGGGGCATGGCGATCCGGCCGCCCTGATCGGCGCCGTCAGTCGCGCCATCAAGACCTTGCTGGGCCAGGACGGCAGCGCCGACGCGGCCAGCGGCACCACTTCCAACGACGGCATGGACTGCGCCTTTCTCAGCTATGACGCCGCCAGCGCCAGCCTGCACTACGCCGGCGCCAAGCAGGCGCTGTATATCGTCGAGCCGGGCGCGGACGCGGTGCGCGCCATCGAGGGCGCGCGCATGGGCGTGGGCTATGTCGATACACCGTTTGACCATGCCTGGCGCAGCGAAGTGGTCGACGCCCAGCCGGGCAGCCTGCTGTTCCTGACCACCGACGGCCTGCTCGACCAGATTGGCGGTGCGCGCGATATCGCCTACGGCAAGCGGCGCATGCGCGAGCAACTGCTGCTGCGCCAGGGCTCGCCGGCCAGCGAGGTCGCTGCTGCGCTGCTGCACGACATGGCCGCCTGGCAGGGCCCGCAGCCGCGCCGCGACGACCTGACTTTTTTCTGCTTCCGCCTGTAGACAATTCTTTACTCAACCCGCCGGGCAACCGGCCAGCCAGGAGCACGCACGTGCTGTATCAAGAATTTAACGAGTTTTGGGATGTGGCGCGCAAGCGCAATATCATCTTTTTCTATGCCGGCTACTTCTCGCAGCACGTGGTCAGCGCCATTTCCGAAACCATCAAGGCGCGCCTGGACACGGCCGGTGCGGCCGGTCCGACGCGCCGGCGCATCTTCTCGTCGTTTATCGAGATGTCGCAAAATATCATGCACTATTCGTCCGACAGCCTGACGCCGGACGCCCAGGACGACCTGCAGATGCGGCGCGGCTCGTTTTGCATCGGCACCCGCGGCGACAGCTTTTTCCTGCTCTGTGCCAATCCGGTGTCGACCGAAAACGTGGCGCGCATCGGCAGCCGGCTCGAGCCGCTGCACACCATGACGATGGAAGAAATCCGCCTGGCCTACCGCAAGGCCCTGCGCGAAGATACGCCGGCCGACAGCAAGGGCGCCGGCCTGGGTTTTCTGACGCTCGCGCGCGACGCCAGCGAACCGCTGGAATTCGAATTTGCCCAGGACCCGCAGGAGCCCGGCAGCACCATCTTCTGCATCAAAGCCATTATCTGACAAGCGCCGAACCAGGAAAGCATATGCAATTACCGTCCCCCCTTTTTCTTGCCGCCACCCCCAGTTCGCCCGAAATCGATTTCCGGTTCGAGCAGCACACCCTGTCGATCAAGGGCGAGTCCTACCCCGAGAACGCGGCTGCCTTTTACGGCCCGCTGATCGCCGCCGTGCGCAACTATGTGGAAGCGTGCCATGACACCCAGATCACGGTGCACGTGTCGCTGGCCTACTTCAACAGCTCCAGCACCAAGATGCTGTTTACGCTGTTCGACACGCTCAACCAGGCCGCTGTCGACGGCAACCACGTGCGCCTGAACTGGTACCACGACGAAGACGACGACACCATCGCCGAATTCGGCGAGGAGCTGCAGCTCGACTTCACGGCGCTCGATTTCCACGACCACCCTGTACGCAGCGAGTAGACCATGGGCGCTCCGATGCATGACGCCGGCCTCGAGGCCGATCTGTTTACCGTGGAAGCGGCGGCGCTGTCGGCCGCGCGCAGCATGTACGCCGACGACGCGGCATCGGGTGCGCAGCAACGCCGCATGCTGGGCGAACTGATCAACCATTACGAGCGCCTGATGCGCGAGACGCGCCGCCTGATCCGCCGCAGCGACCGCGCCGAGCGCGACATGCATCTGCTCAACCGCGAACTGCAGACGCTGGCCGGCCAGCTCGAATACCGCGCCACCCACGACCCGCTGACCGGCGCGCTCAATCGCGGTGCCCTGATCGAGCGCGCACAGCGTTGCCTGACGCAGGGAGACATGGCGCTGATCGTGCTCGATATCGACCTGTTCAAGCAGGTCAACGATGATTTCGGCCACCCGGCCGGTGACAGCGTGATCCAGGCCGTGGTGGGCTGCCTGAAGCAGGTGCTGGGCAGCGACACGGCCATCGGCCGCGTCGGCGGCGAGGAGTTTTCCGTGGTGTGGCCCACTGCCTCGCGCGAAGACGCTGCAGCCATCGGGCAGCAGATCTGCAACGCCGTCGGCGCGCATCAGCATTGTTCACCGATTTCGCGCAGCGTCACCGTCAGCGTGGGCGTGAGCTGGAACCGCGCCGGCAGCGCATTTGAAGCGGCCTACAACCATGCCGACCAGGCGCTGTACCAGGCCAAGCGCGATGGCCGCAACTGTGTGCGGCTATGGCTGGAAGCTTGAATTGGCTGCCTGGTCGTGGCGCGCCATGCTGCCGTCACGGCGCATGGCTGTCACGGCACGCTGCATGGCCTGCAGCTGCGCTTCGGGCACGCCAGGATTACAGGCCAGATAGGTCTGCACGCGGTTGAAGGTCAGCACCGGCACCACCTGCTCTTCCCACGGCTTGCCGGCAAACGGCCGCGTGCCGCTGGCCACGCCGACCGCCCACAAATCGATGCGCCCCATCATCAGCTTTTGTGGATTGAGCCACTCCTGCGTGACCGGCGCTACGTCAAAACCGCGCTGACGCAGATAGTCGTCGCGCGCATCGCCGAGCAAGGTGCCGATGGTCATGCCGCGCACATCGTCGAGGCTTTGCGCCACCAGCCGGCGCGACGCCAGCCCATACAGTATCCATTGCCCTTCGTTGAGCGGACCGATCCAGCGAAACAGCTTTTCGCGCTCCGGGGTGCGGGTGGCGGCGTAAATGCAGGTATCCGGCTCGCCGAGCGCCTGTGCATAGGCGCGCTTCCAGGGCAGCAGCGTGATCTGGTAGCCCACGCCGGCGCGCGCCAGCAGCTCGCGCACCTTGCCCGTTTCGCGTCCGACCACCACCTCGCCATCCATCATGCTCGATGGCGGCAGGTTTTCACCGACGATACGCAGCGGCCCGGCCGCTGCAGTGCCGGCCAGCAGCGCCATGATTGCGAACGCACACGTCCTTGAACTGTATCCTGGCTTCATTTGCACCCTGATGCCGCTTTTTCAACGCCGGCTTATCTTGTCACTGCAATGGAAAAGGCAACCGTGGAAACGGCAGGCGGGAACGGGGAAAGATGGCGGAAAACAGCAGGAGTCGAACCTACGGGAGAACGTCTGACGCCCTCCACCGGGTTTGAAGCCCGGCCACATCACCGGATGAGTGTGCTTTCCGCGGTGCCTGCCAAGTATAACCGACGCCGCTACATATTTCCAAACCGCTGTTCGCTCACCGCTGCCGGCGCCGCCACCACCTCCAGCGGCCAGCCCTGGAACTGGGCAGCGAGCTCGCTATCGGGTTCACCACCGACGACAATCTTTGAAAACACGTCGAGCGGGCTGAAAAACGCTGTGCGCACACGCCCCAGCTTGCTTTCATCGACCACCA
Organism: Janthinobacterium aquaticum; assembly: GCF_009208565.1. Classification (GTDB taxonomy): domain Bacteria; phylum Pseudomonadota; class Gammaproteobacteria; order Burkholderiales; family Burkholderiaceae_D; genus Janthinobacterium. Next base: position 507,144 of record NZ_WFLK01000001.1, read on the forward strand.
GGATGCTTTGCGCCGCACTGCGGATGGCTGCCTGCTTGGTGGCCACCTCATGGAAGTGCGAGCAGCTGACGCCGCGTACCGGATCGGCGCCGCCAGCCGAAATAAAGGCCTTGTTGACGCCCAGCCGGCCCAGGTACTGCACCGACTCTTCCGAGTAAAAAGTCAGTGAAGACGGCTGGTACAGCCCGCCCAGCAGGATCAGCTGGGTATTGGCGCGCTTGCCGATGATGTCAGCCACGTTCATCGAGTAGCACACCACGGTCAGCGCAATGTCGGGCGGCAGCGCAGCGGCAAAATGCAGCATGGTGGTGCCGCAGTCGATAAACAGGCTGTCGCCCTCTTCCACCATGGCGGCGGCGCGCTGGCAGGCCAGGCGCTTGCGCACGGTGTGGTGGTCGATTTCTTCGGCCAGCACATATTGCTCCGAGCTGGCCGGCAATGTTGCTTCCAGAACATATCCGCCCAGGCAGGACAGTGGTGATCCCGCCACAGCAAGGTCGCGGCGTATCGTCATTTCGGTCACGCCCAGCAATTCGGCGACGCGGCTCAGCAAGGCCGGACCGGAATTGCCGATCAGGGCCTGCATACGTTCGAGCCGCAATTGGCGCGCCTTTGCGCCGGCTGTCATTCGCACGGTATTGCGCATGGGTTTGCTTTCACTCTTGATCAAATCATGAAGCATGAATTGTAACAGCAGAAAATCTTTATGTTATTAGAAAAAAGTAGTTGCGCTCACAAATGTTATTGGCGTAACATAAAATTGTGGCGCCGAATGCTACCGAGATGTTACTCAGGTTCGACAGACCACAAAACCACAAGGAAACGCCCTAGCGTTCACGGAGACACGACTGCAATGTTTACCGCCCACCATCCCACTGACCTGCCCGCGCAGCCTTGCGCGGCGGCGCCCCAACCATGACCACTACTTCCAAATCACCGCGCGTTGCCGCAGCCGCCCGGCCGCGCAGCGAGCCCGCAGCCACTGCTGCCGAACCGTCTTCCATCGTGCTGCCGGCCACGCCTGGCGCAGCTGCCAGCAGCCACGGCCACGCCCGCAATCCCGGCGTACCTTTCGACAGCAGCTGGTTCGATGACATCCGCGTCAACCTGTCGGCCGCCGAGCGCCGCGTGGCCACCCTGCCTGGCCGCCGCTCGGTGAAAAAGGACGCGCAGGCTGCCTGGCTGCTCAAAGCCATCAGCTGCATCGACCTGACCACTTTGTCCGGCGACGACACCACCGAACGCGTCAAGCGCCTCTGCGCCAAGGCCATCATGCCGGTGCGCCAGGACCTGCTCGACGCGCTGGGCTTTGGCGAGCGCACGCTGCATACGGGCGCCATCTGCGTGTATCACCGCTATGTGGCGACCGCCGTGGAAGCACTGGCCGGCAGCGGCATTCCGGTGGCGGCCGTGTCGACCGGTTTTCCGGCTGGCCTGATCCCGCACGACCTGAAACTGAAGGAAATCGAAGCGTCGGTGCACGATGGCGCCAGCGAAATCGATATCGTCATCACGCGTGAGCACGTATTGACCGGCAACTGGAAAGCCCTGTACGCCGAAATGCGCGACTTCCGTGTAGCGTGCGGCGAAGCGCACGTGAAAGCCATCCTGGCCACCGGCGAACTGAAAACCATGCGCAACGTGGCCAAGGCCTCGATGATCTGCATGATGGCCGGCGCCGACTTTATCAAGACCTCGACCGGCAAGGAAGGCGTCAACGCCACCCCGCTGGTGACCCTGATCATGCTGCGCATGATCCGCCAGTACCAGGAACGCACCGGCTACAAGGTCGGCTACAAGCCGGCCGGCGGCGTCTCGGCCGCCAAGGACATTCTCAACTACCAGATCCTGATGAAGGAAGAACTGGGCCGCGAGTGGCTCGAACCGGACCTGTTCCGCATCGGCGCCTCCTCGCTGCTGGCCGATATCGAACGCCAGCTTGAACACCACGTTACCGGCCGTTACTCGGCTTTCCACCGCCACGCGATCGGATAATTCATATGAGCGTTACACACTATTTCGATACCATGGACTACGGCCCTGCCCCTGAAAGCGACACCGACGCACGCGCCTGGCTGGCGCGCCACAGCGACGGCTTCGGCCACTTCATCAACGGCGCCTTTACGCCTGCCGCGTCGAGCACCCTGTTCGACACCAATGAACCGGCCACCGGCAAGCCGCTGGCACGCATTGCGCAAGGCACCCAGGCCGACGTCGACGCTGCCGTCAGCGCCGCCCGCGCCGCACAGGAAAACTGGTTCGCCATTGGCGGCCATGCGCGCGCCCGCCATCTGTATGCGCTGGCGCGCATGGTGCAGCGCCACGCCCGCCTGTTTGCCGTCGTCGAAGCACTCGACAATGGCAAGCCGATCCGCGAAACGCGCGATATCGACGTGCCGCTGGTAGCGCGTCACTTCTACCACCACGCCGGCTGGGCGCAACTGCAGGAACGCGAATTTGCCGACCAGGTGCCGGTGGGCGTGATCGGCCAGATCGTGCCGTGGAACTTTCCGCTGTTGATGCTGGCATGGAAAATCGCTCCGGCGCTGGCGCTGGGCAATACGGTGGTATTGAAGCCAGCCGAATTCACGCCGCTGTCAGCGCTGCTGTTTGCCGAACTGGCCGCGCAAGCCGGCCTGCCGGCCGGCGTACTGAACGTGGTGACCGGCGACGGCGCCACCGGTGCCGCCATCGTGGCGCACCCGGACGTCAACAAGATCGCCTTTACCGGTTCGACCGACGTGGGCCGCTTGATCCGTGAAAAAACCGCCGGCAGCGGCAAGTCGCTCACATTGGAACTGGGCGGCAAGTCGCCGTTCATCGTGTTTGACGACGCCGACATCGACGCTGCCGTCGAAGGCGTGGTTGACGCCATCTGGTTCAATCAGGGCCAGGTCTGCTGCGCCGGTGCGCGCCTGCTGGTACAGGAAGGCATTGCGCAGGACTTCTACGCACGCCTGAAACGCCGCATGGGCCACTTGCGCGCCGGTACGCCGCTCGACAAGACCATCGACATCGGCTCCTTGATCGCGCCGTCGCAGCACGAGCGCGTGAAAAAACTGGTGGAGCTGGGCGTGAAGGAAGGCGCAACCTGCTTCCAGCCCGATATCTCGCTGCCGGTCGGCGGCAGCTACTTTGCACCGACCCTTCTGACCAATGTGCATCCGGCCAGCACCGTGGCCAACGAAGAAATCTTCGGACCGGTACTGGTGTCGATGACCTTCCGCACCCACGATGAAGCGGTGGCCATTGCCAACAATTCGCGCTACGGCCTGGCCGCCAGCGTGTGGAGCGAAACCATCGGCCTGGCGCTGGCCGTGGTGCCAGCGTTGAAAGCCGGCGTGGTATGGATCAACTCGACCAATCTGTTTGACGCCGGCGTCGGTTTTGGCGGCGTGCGCGAATCGGGCTTCGGGCGCGAAGGCGGCCGCGAAGGCTGCTATGAATACCTGAAACCGCGCGCCTGGGCCCAGCGCTTGCCCCGCACTGCTACTGCTACTGCTACTGCTGCTGCCGTCACCGGCAAAAGCGAAGCCGCAGACACCACCAGCGCCAGCTTTGCGCTGGTCGACCGCACCGCCAAGCTGTATGTCGGCGGCAAGCAGGCCCGTTCGGACGGCGAGCAGTCGCTGGGCGTGTTCGGCGCCAACGGCAAGCTCGCTGGCGAAGTCGGCCTGGGCAACCGCAAGGATATCCGCAACGCCGTCGCTGCCGCGCATGCTGCCGCCAGCTGGTCGGCCAGCACGCCGCACCGCCGCGCACAGGCGCTGTACTACCTGGCCGAGAACCTGTCGGCGCGCGCCGGCGAATTTGCCAGCCGCATTGCCAGCCTGACCGGTGTATCGAACGAGGCTGCCGCCAAAGAAGTCGACCAGTCGATCAGCCGCCTGTTCGCCTATGGCGCCTGGGCCGATAAATACGAAGGCGCCGTACACGTGCCGCCAATGCGCGGCGTCGCGCTGGCAATGGTCGAGCCGATCGGCGTGGTCGGCGTGGTCTGCCCTGACGAATCGCCACTGCTGTCGTTTGTCAGCCTGCTGGCGCCATTGCTGGCGATGGGCAACCGTTCGGTGATCGTGCCGAGCGCGCGCCATGCGCTGATCGCTACCGATTTCTACCAGGTGCTGGAAACGTCGGACCTGCCGGGCGGCGTGATCAATATCGTGACCGGCGACGCCGCCACGCTGCTGGCCACGCTCGCCGCGCACGACGACGTCGACGCCCTGTGGGCGTTTGGCGACGCGGCGCTGTCGGCCACGGTCGAACGCCTGTCAACCGGCAACCTCAAGCGCACGTTGGTAGACTATGGTCTTGCAACCGACTGGAACGACGACATCGCTGCAGAAGGCCCGGCCTGGCTGCGCCACGCCACCCAGATCAAGAATGTGTGGGTGCCGTACGGGGAATAAAGGACGGTAAATCGGAGTAGGTCGGGGTAGGTCGGGTTAGCCGGAACGGCGTAACCCGACAACAGCCCGCGGCGCTAATTAGGATTACGCGACGCTGCGTCGGATTACGCTGCGCTAATCCGACCTACGCTAACCGACCTGTTAAAAGGTTTATATACGCAGTGCCAGGCAAGCCGACGACGAGCGGCAATCTGGCAGACACCACTGCAACAATTGCATAACAAGTCTGGAGACAAAAATGTTGAAACATATCGACCCGCTGTTGAATGCGGATGTGCTGTACGCCCTGCGCGCCATGGGCCATGGCGATGAACTGGTGCTGTGTGACGCCAACTTCCCCGCCGACTCTGTTGCCCGCCAGACGGTGCTGGGCAAGGTGCTGCGCATCGACGGCGTCGGCACCAGGGAAGCGGCGCGCGCCATCCTGTCGGTGATGGCGCTCGATACGGCGGTGGATGTGGCCGCGCACCGCATGGAGGTGGTGGGCGAACCGGACAATGTGCTGCCGGTGCAGCAGGAAGTACAGATCGAAATCAACCAGGCCGAAGGACGCGAGCGCATCCTGGGCTCGATCGAACGCTTTGATTTTTACGATGTGGCGCGCAAAGCTTACTGCGTGATCGCCACCGGCGAGCGCCGTTTCTACGGCTGCTTCATCTTCAAAAAGGGCGTGATCGCCCCTGAGGCCTGATCATGGGCGCCGTTCAAGCAGGACGCGGCGTCGCGATCCTCGGCATCTATGTAGCCGACCTGGCTTTTCGCGCCGCGCACATGCCCGGCGTGGGCCAGACCATTGCCGGCTCCGGCTTTGCCATGGGCCCGGGCGGCAAAGGCTCCAACCAGGCCGTGGCGGCAGCGCGCGCCGGCGCCGAGGTGACCTTTATCAGCACCCTGGGCCAGGACAGCTTTGCCGACAATGCGCTGGCGCTGTGGCGCGCCGACGGCATCACGCCGCGCGTCAAACAGGTCGACACCCATCCGACCGGCGCAGCCTTCATCTACCTGAACGAGAAAAACGGTGACAACGCCATTATCGTGGTCTCGGGCGCGGCCAGCCTGATCGGCGTGGCCGACGTGGAAGCAGCCAGTGACGCGATTGCCGCTGCGCGCGTGTTTGTCACCCAGCTCGAGCAGCCTGCCGACGCTGCCCTGCGCGCCCTGCAGATCGCCCGCGCCGCCGGCACCACCACGGTGTTCAATCCGGCACCGGCAGTGGCGTTTGACGACGCCGTCTATCCGCTGTGCGACTTCATTACCCCCAACGAGCACGAAGCGGCGATCCTGACCGGCCTGCCCGTCACCAACCTGGAACAAGCGCGCGCCGCCGGCGATGCTTTTCTTGCACGTGGCGTCGGCTGCGCTCTCATTACGCTTGGCTCGCAAGGCGCACTGCTGCACAGCGCCAGCGAATCGGTGCTGATCGCGCCGTTCAATGCCGGGCCGGTACTGGAAACAACCGGCGCCGGCGATGCGTTCAATGGCGGCTTTGCAGCAGCGTTGGCAGAAGGCGCCACGCCACGCGAAGCGGCCCGCTTTGCCGCAGCGCTGGCCGCCATTTCGGTCACGCGCGCCGGCACCGCCCCGTCGATGCCCAAACGCGCCGAGGTTGACGCACTGCTGGCACGCGCCTGAGCCAGGTTTTTCCGTTTATTTTTGGAGTCAGCATGAAGCGCCAGTTTTCCGACCCACAGCTTAACTTCCTGGTGGGTATCAATGTCCTGATTTTGCTTGCGGCCAGCGTGCTGTCGCACGGCGACTTCCTCGACGTCTACAACTTCCAGTCGATGGCCAGCCAGTTGCCTGAACTGGCTCTGCTGGCCATCGGCGTCTCGCTGGCCATGATTGCCGGTAACGGCGGCATCGACCTGTCGGTGCTGGGCATGGCCAACCTGGCCGGCGTTGTCGCCGCGACCATCGTGCCGCTGGTGGTCGATGCCGACGCCTCGCCCTGGGGCTATACGCTGGCCTTTATCCTGGTGGCGCTGGCCACCGGCGTGATCGGCGGCCTGCTCAACGGCTGGCTGATTGCCGGCGTGGGCCTGACGCCGATCCTGTGTACGCTCGGCACGCAGCTGATCTTTACCGGCGCCGCCGTGGTATTGAGCAAAGGCTCGAGCGTACGCCTGGCCGGCGCGGAGCCGATGTCGATGCTCGGTAACGAGAATCTGCTGGGCGTGCCGATCCCGTTCATCATCTTTATGGTGGTGCTGCTGGCAATCGGCTGGCTGCTACGTTTCAGCCCGTTCGGCATCCGCCTGTTTTTGCTCGGCACCAATGCCAAGGCAGCGCGCTATGCCGGCATTCCCGGCGCGCGCATGCTGGTGGCCACCTATGCCATTTCGGGCCTGCTGGCCGGCCTGGCCGGCGTGATCATCGCCGCCCGCACGGCCAGCGTGAAAGCCGACTACGGCAGCTCCTACCTGCTGATCGCCATCCTGGTGGCGGTGATGGCCGGGGTGCGTCCGCAAGGCGGCTATGGCCGCATGGTCTGCCTGTTCTTCTCGGCCACCGCGCTGCAGCTGCTGTCGAGCACATTCAACCTGCTCGATATCTCGAACTTCTTCCGCGATTGCGCCTGGGGTTTGCTGCTGCTGTGCTTCCTGGCTTCGGCCCGTATCAATCTGAGTGACTACCGTTTTTTCTCACCGCGCAAGGGTTAATCAATACCACCCCAGCGCACGCTGATCCAGTCCCCTCCTGGGTCAGCGAACAATCAATAAAGAGGGTATGGAGACAAACATGTTCAAGAAAACCACCTGCGCCGCTGCCATCGTTGCCATCGGCTCCCTCACGGTTGCCGGCGTACTGCACGCACAAAATAAAAAGCCGGTCGATATCGTCACGGTTGTAAAAATCACCGGCATGAGCTGGTTCAATCGCATGGAAGTGGGCGTCAAGGAGTTTGGCGCAGCCAATCCGGGCGTGGTCAATGCACGCCAGATCGGCCCGGCGCAGTCGGACGCGGCTCAACAGCAACGCCTGGTGGAAGACCTGGTGGCCAAGAAGGTCGACGCAATTGCCGTCGTCTCGATGGACCCGCTGACGCTCGAACCCGTACTGAAACGCGCACTCGACCGCGGCATCAAGGTTGTCACGCATGAAGCGGACAACCAGAAAAACACCCTGGTCGACATCGAAGCCTTCGACAACACCGCCTACGGCGCGCGCCTGAACGAACGCCTGGCCGAGTGCATGGGCAAGTCCGGCAAATGGTCGTCCCTGCTGGGCTCTCTGGGTAGCCAGTCGCAAGTGCAGTGGGCTGACGGCGGCGCCAACAACGCCAAGAAGTATCCGAAAATGGTGCTGGTCGACGCGAAAAACGAGACCGCCAACGACGCTGAAAAAGCTTACGGCAAAGCCAAGGAAATCCTGCGCAAGCACCCGGATATCAAAGGCTTCCAGGGTTCGTCCTCGCTCGACGTGCTGGGCATCGGCCGCGCCATCGAAGAAGCTGGCCTGACCGGCAAAATCTGCGTGTACGGCACCGGCCTGCCGAGCGAAGCGGCCAAGTTTCTTGAATCGGGCGCCGTAGGCGGTATCGCTTTCTGGGATCCGAAAGACGCCGGCATCATGATGAACAAGGCAGCGCTGATGCTCATTCAGGGCAAAACCATCACCAACGGCATGGACATGGGCGTACCGGGCTACAACGCGGTCACCGTGAAAAAAGGCCCTGGCGTGGGCATTATCGTTACCGGCAAGGCGTGGGTCGAAGTCGATAAATCCAACTACAAAAAGTACGCGTTCTAAGTAACTGAGCACGCCGCTGGCGCCATCAGGCGCCCGCGGCGTGCGGCAACGCCTATCGCACGCCGGCCGTGTGCGGCATCGCTTATCGCAGAAAGAATCGATTCATGACCAGTACCACCCAAAATCCGGCGGCCACGCCGAAGGTTTTTTTGCAGCTCGAAGGCATCCACAAGCGCTACGCCGGCGTGCATGCGCTGCGCGGCGTCGACCTGACCATCGAAGCTGGCGAAATTTATCACTTGCTGGGCGAAAACGGCTGCGGCAAGAGCACCCTTATCAAGATCATTTCCGGCGCCCACGCTCCCAGCGAAGGGCGCATCAGCATCAACGGCCAGCCGCACGACGCGCTGACGCCGCTGCAGTCGCTGGCGCTCGGCATCGAGACCGTGTACCAGGACCTGTCGCTGCTGCCCAATATGAGCGTGGCTGAAAACGTGGCCCTGAGCGAGCAGCTGGTGGCCGGCAATGGCCGCCTGGCGCGCCGCTTCGACCGCCATGCCGTCAACGCCACCGCCGCGCGTGCGCTGGCAGCCGTCGGCCTGCCATCCGATCCGCACTTCCTGTCCACCCGCGCCGATGAACTGCCGATCGCCACGCGCCAGCTGCTGGCGATTGCGCGCGCGGTGGCCACCAGCGCCAAAATGGTCATCATGGATGAGCCGACCACCTCGCTCACCCAGAAGGAAGTCGACAACCTGATATCGGTGATCGAAGGCCTGCGCGCCCAGGGCGTGGCAGTGCTGTTCGTCAGCCACAAGTTAGACGAGTGCTACGCCATCGGTGGCCAGGCGATTGTTTTCCGCGACGGCAGCAAGGTCACGCAAGGCCCGATTGCCAACTACACCAAGGCCGAACTGGCGCACGCCATGACCGGCAAGAATCTCGATGGCGGCCGCTATCGCCAGCGCTCGCACGGCGACGGCGAGCTGCTGCGCATCAAGGGCCTGGGCCGGCGCGGCTATTTCTCCGGCGTTGACCTGACGCTGCACAAAGGCGAAATTCTCGGCATTACCGGCCTGCTCGATTCGGGCCGCAATGAACTGGCGCTGGCGCTGGCCGGCGTGCAGCCGGCCGACAGTGGCGAGATTTTCCTCGACGGCCAGCACATCACGCTGCGCAACCCGAACGACGCGATTGCCCAGCGCATCGGCTACGTGCCGGAAGACCGCCTCAGTGAAGGCCTGTTCCTCGACAAATCGATCCGCGAAAACATTATTACCACGGTGTTGAACACCCTGCGCTCGCGCTTTGGTGCGCTGGACGCCCGCCGCGCGCAGGCGCTGGCCGAAAGCACGGTCAAGGATCTGCAGATCGCGACCCCGGATGTTGACCGCCCGGTGCAGTCGCTGTCCGGCGGCAACCAGCAGCGCGTGCTGATCGGGCGCTGGCTGGCGATTGCCCCGCGCGTGCTGATCCTGCACGGCCCGACGGTGGGTGTGGACGTGGGCTCGAAAGACATCATCTACCGCATCGTCCAGCGCCTGGCCGAAGACGGCCTGGCGGTGCTGCTGGTCAGCGACGACCTGCCGGAACTGCTGCAGAACTGCGACCGTATCGTGATGATGCGTAAGGGCCGCATCGCCAACGTTTTTGACGCCGAAGGACTGGAAGAAGAAACGCTGTACCACGCCCTTATCTCCGATCAAACCAGCAAGGTGGCTTCATGAACAGCAGCACGATGACCCGCAATTACGCCGCGCCGGCCGATGTCGGCGCCCCCAAAGTCACGCTGCGCCAGCGCCTGGCGCGTCACCCGCAATTGTTTACGCTGGCGCTCATTATCGTGCTGTGCCTGGTGGTCGGCGCCATCAATCCGCAGTTCTTCCAGCTGGCGATGGCGTTCGACATCGTGCGCGCCTGTACCGTGCTGGGGCTATTTGCACTGGGCGTGATGATCGTGCTCGCTGCCGGCGGCATCGACGTGTCGTTTGCGGCGATTGCAGCGCTGACCATGTACGGCATTACCAAGCTGGTGATGACGAAGTTCCCGGAAACGCATATGGCCATCATCCTGGTGGCCGGCGCTGCCGGTGGCACGCTGCTGGGCGTCTTGAACGGCCTGCTGGTCGACTGGCTGAAAGCACCATCGCTGATCGTCACCATCGGCACCCAGTATCTGTTCCGCGGTATTTTGCTGACCTTTATCGGCACGGTGTTCTTCATGAACGTGCCACAGCCGATGGACGCCTTCGGCAAGCTGGCCATCTGGCGCCACGATACGGCCACCGGCGTGCATGCGGTACTGCCGGCCACCGTGCTGGTGCTGGTGGCGGCTGCTGCGCTGACCTGGTGGCTGCTCAACCGCACGCTGATGGGCCGCGCCGTGTATGCGATCGGCGGCAGCCTGTCGATTGCCGAACGCCTCGGCTACAAGCTGCGCACCGTGCATCTGTTCGTGTTCGGCTATGCCGGTTTTCTGGCCGGTCTGGCCGGCATCGTGCACGTCTCGAGCACGCGCCTGGCCAACCCGTTCGACCTGGTCGGCATGGAGCTTGACGTGATCGCCGCCGTGATCCTCGGTGGCGCGCGCATTACCGGCGGCAGCGGCACTGTCAGCGGCACTTTGCTGGGCGTGCTGCTGGTCACCCTGATCAACAACGTGCTCATTCTCGCTGGCGTACCAAGCACTTGGCAGAAAGTCATTGTCGGCACGTTTATCGTGGTTGCTGGTGCGGTGTTTGCCAGCAAGCGGGCGTCGTAATACGACAACACCGCTGACGCCAACAATGTTGTCGGATTACGGCCCGATGGGCCTAATCCGACCTACGCCAGCGCTGCCTTGCTGCCTTTTCCACGATACAGATACAAGGTCGCAGCCAGGCTGCACACGCCGGCCAGCGTGAGCCAGAACGCCGGTGACGCCTTGTTACCGGTGTCTTCGATCAGGGCCGTGGCAATGGCCGGCGTAAAGCCGCCGAAAATGGCCGTGGCCAGGCTGTAGGCCAGCGAGAAACCGGTGGTGCGTACTTCCATCGGCATCACTTCGGTCAGGGCCACCACCATTGCGCCGTTATAGCTGGCGTAGACAAATGACAGCCACAATTCCACGCTGAGCATGCGCGCAAAGCTCGGTGACTGCACCAGCCAGTGCAGCGCCGGATAGGCCGTGATGATGGCCAGCGCCGAAAAGCACAGCAGCAAAGGACGGCGCCCGACGCGGTCCGACAGTGCACCCATCACCGGCAGCCAGAAAAAGTTCGATACGCCCACGCACAGGGTCACCATCAGGCTGTCGGTGGTGCTGAGCTTGAGCACGGTTTTGCCAAAGGTCGGCGTATAGACCGTAATGAGGTAAAACGACACGGTGGTGAGCGCCACCAGCATGGCGCCGGCCAGCACCATCGGCCAGTTGGCCAGCATCGAACGCAGGATCGCCTGCAGGTCGGGGCGGTGCTTGCGCTGTTTGAATTCTTCGGTTTCCTGCAGATGGCTGCGCAGCACGAACAGGATTGGCACGATCAGGCAGCCGATAAAGAACGGGATGCGCCAGCCCCAGCTGGTCATTTCGGCCGGGCTGAAAGCCTGGTTTAGGCCGAATCCCAGACCTGCGGCGGCGATAATGGCCACCTGCTGGCTGGCCGACTGCCAGCTGACATAAAAGCCCTTGCGCCCCGGCGTGGCCATCTCGGCCAGGTAGACCGACACGCCGCCAAGTTCGGCGCCGGCCGAGAAACCCTGCAGCAGGCGCCCGATCAGCACCAGGATCGGTGCCAATATGCCGATGGTATCGTAGCCGGGCACGCAGGCCACCAGCACAGTGCTGACGGCCATCAGCGCCAGCGTGACGATCAGGCCTTTGCGCCGGCCCACGCGGTCGACATAGGCGCCGAGGAAAATCGCGCCCAGGGGGCGCATCAGAAAGCCGGCGCCAAACGTCATCAGGGTCAGCATCAGCGACGTGACCTGGCTGTGCGAAGGGAAAAAGGCCTGGGCAATCGCGGTGGCGTAGAAACCGAACAGGAAAAAGTCGTACATTTCCATGAAGTTTCCGCTCGTCACACGCAGCACCATACTGGTCTGCGACTGGGCCTTGGCAGTCTGGGTGGCAGTCATCTTGAGTCTCTCTTTTCTGCCGCGCGGCGGCGGCGCCGATATCGAAACAAGATGATAGCGGCTTGTGGAAAAGAGCGCTGGCGAGCTGCCTGCCTGCCGGTTATATGGCCTTGCCGTGCGCCCCCGGCACGCCAGCCATGGCAGTTTGGCGTACCGCCGGCTGGCGATACAGGTACAGCGCCGCGCCCAGGCTGCATACGGCGGCAAAGGTCAGCCACAGCGCTGGCGAAGCCTTGTCGCCGGAACTGGCAATCAGGCTGGTGGCAATGGCCGGCGTAAAGCCGCCGAAAATGGCCGTGGCCAGGCTGTAGGCCAGCGAGAAGCCGGTGGTGCGCACCTCGACCGGCATCACTTCGGTCAGCGCCACCACCATGGCGCCGTTAAAGCTCGCATAGACAAACGACAGCCACAGTTCCACGCCCAGCATCTTGCCAAAGCTCGGTGCCTGTACCAGCCAGTGCATCGCCGGGTAGGCCGTCAGGATGGCCAGCACCGAAAAACACAGCAGCAACGGACGGCGTCCGACACGATCCGACAGCGCACCCATGACCGGCAGCCAGAAAAAGTTCGATACGCCTACGCACAAGGTGACGATCAGGCTGTCGGTGGTGCTCAGTTTGAGTACGGTCTTGCCGAAGGTCGGCGTATAGATGGTGATCAGGTAAAACGACACCGTGGTCAGCGCCACCAGCATGGCGCCGGCCAGTACCAGGCGCCAGTTGTCGAGCATCGAGCGCAGGATTGCTTTGAGTTCGGGGCGGTGCTTGCGTTGCTGAAATTCTTCGGTTTCCTGCAGCGTGCGGCGAATCACGAACAAAATGGGCACGATCATGCAGCCGATAAAGAACGGAATGCGCCAGCCCCAGTCACTCATCTCGCTGGCGCTCAGTATCTGGTTCAGGCCATAGCCCAGGGCTGCGGCGACCACAATGGCCACCTGCTGGCTGGCCGACTGCCAGCTGACATAAAAGCCTTTGCGTCCCGGCGTGGCCATCTCGGCCAGGTAGACCGACACGCCACCGAGTTCGGCGCCGGCCGAAAAGCCCTGCAACAGGCGCCCGATCAGCACCAGTACCGGCGCCAGCACGCCGATGGTGGCGTAGCCGGGCACGCAGGCGATCAGCACCGTACCAAGCGCCATCAGCCCCAGCGTAACGATCAGCCCCTTGCGCCGGCCAACCCGGTCGACGTAGGCGCCAAGGATCACGGCCCCCAATGGGCGCATCAGGAAGCCGGCGCCAAAGGTCATCAGCGTCATCATCAGCGAAATGACTTCGTTATCGGACGGGAAAAACGCTTTTGAAATGGCGGTGGCGTAAAAGCCGAACAGGAAAAAGTCGAACATTTCCATGAAATTGCCGCTGGTCACACGCAGCACCATGCCGGCGCGCGACGGCGCGGCCTTTGAAATGGCAGTCATTTGAATCTCTCTCTGCCGCACGCTGGCGGCGCAGGATAAAGGGGCGTATCAGTATCAGTTGGCCGGCAGCGGATCGAGACCGCTGGCAACGACCGCATCGCGGGCTTTGGGGGAGGCGAGAAAGCTGATCAGCTTGCGCGCGGCAGCCGGATGGGCGGCCGAATAGGGAATGCCGGCGGCAAAGCGGGTCACGCTTTGCACCGCTTCGGGCAGGCGGCCGACAAAGGTGATGCCGGCAATCGGCAGCACTTCGCTGACCTGCTGGAAGCCCAGCGTATAGCGCCCTGCCGCCACCAGTTCGGCCACAGGCGTTTTCTGCACCATGTGCGCACGCGGCTTGACCAGCGTCTCGATATCGAGCTTGCTGAGCATTTCACGTTCGATATAGACGCCGCTGGCGCTGTCGGAATAGGCGATCGAATCGGCCTGCACGATGGCCTTGCGCAGTGCGTCGACGGTGGAAATATCGGGTACCGACGCACCCTTGCGCACCACCATGCCGATGCGCGAATCGGCCAGGTCGGTGCGGCTGGCCGGATCGACGACGCCCTGCGCGATCAGTTTGTCGAGCGCGTAGCCGACCATAATGACGACATCGGCCGGCTCGCCGCGCGACAGGCGTACCGGTATTGCTTCGGGCGCCACGCCCATCGAAGGACCCCAAGCGGTATGCAGGGTGTCGCCGCTGGCCTGCTCATAGCGCGGCAGCAGGGCCTTGTAGGCGGCGCTGAAGCCGCCCGAGTTCATGACATTGATTTCTTCGGCTTTCAGCGCGGGCGCAGCCAGCACGAGCACGGACAGCAACAGCGCACACGCGCGGGCTAGGGGGAACTGCATGACGATCTCCTGATAATGGCTACGGTTTTTATGGAACCATTATCAGAAGTGGCATTGATAAAGTAAAATGCAAAAAACCTCAGCATTGATGCGGCAAACACATCAATTACTGCAATGCCGCCAGCGTTGCCTTGATTTCCTCGTACAGGTGCTGCGCGGCAGGCGCAAACACGCGGCCTGTGCGGCGTATCACGCCCAGCGTGCGCTCGATGCCTGACCCTGCCAGCGGCACCGCGCGCAGCCCTCCCCTGGCCGGCATCGACAACTGCGGCACCACCGCAATACCGAGGCCTGATGCCACCAGTTCGAGCAGCGTCGAGACATGGCGCACCTCGATATACGACTGCGGCCGCCGCTCGGCCGGCGCCATCGCCTCATCGAGCACCTTGCGGTTGCCGCTGGACTTGGCCACGGTCATGTAGGGATAGCCGCTGATATCGTCCCAGCTGACCGTCTCGCGCGCGGCCAGCGGATGGCCGGGCAGACAGGCCAGCACGAACTGCTCGCGGATAATCGGCTCGAAATCGATGCCGGCCTCGCTGGCGCCAAGGAAGTTGACGCCGAAATCGGCGTCGCCGCGGGCCACCAGGTTCAATACGTCGTGCGCACCTTCGTCGGCCACGCGAATGCGAATGCCGGGCAAGGCTGCATTGAAGCGCTGCAGGATAGGCGGCAAAAAATTATGCGCCACTGACGGCACGCAGGCGATGGTCACCTGGCCGAAATGCGTGAGCGAGATATCGCTGATCTTGTGCAGCGAGCGCTCCACGTTATCGAGAATTTCAACCGCCCTCGCAAAAAATTCGCGTCCGACCAGTGTCAGCGCGACGCGACGCGTGGTGCGCTCGAACAGCTGTACATTGAGCGCTTCTTCGAGCTTGGCGATGCGCCGCGACAGCGCCGGCTGCGACAGGTGCAGCGCACTGGCGGCAGCGCGAAAGCCGCCCTTGTCCACCACCGCCACCATCGCCTGCAGGTCGCCAAGATCAAAGCGCAGCTGGTTCATGCCGGTGCCGCTGTGTAGGACCACTGTACCTGTGGCCGCAGCAAGTGACCGTTGCCAACGCGCCGCGTGTAGCCGACGCGGTCAAAAAACTCCAGCACCTGGATTGCCCGCTTGCGCCCCAGGCCAGTGGCATCGCGAAATTGCGCCGCACCGACCGCGCCCGAGCCGGCTGGCAGCGCCGCGTGGCTTTCTGCCTGCGCGGCCAGGTCGCGCACCAGCTGCGCCAGCTCGGCCAGCGCCTGCGGATGGTAGAACAGGTCGTGCACCACCTGGCTGATCTGGCCGGCCTTGGCCAGCTTGCGCAGCAGACGGCGCGTCTCGTCTTCGCTGATGGCAAACTCGCGCGCCAGGTCGCGCGTCCACGGCGGATCGTAGCGACCGGCCTGCAAGGCTGCCAGCAACGGCGCGACTTGCGCCTGCTCCTGCTCGCTCAGCGCCACGCTGTGCTCGGGCAGATGCAGGCTGGCGCCCAGCGCCAGCACGCGTGCGTCGGCCAGCAGGCCACCAACGAGCGCGCTCCACAAGCCGTCTTCCATCTCGGCGTCGACAATGCGCTTCAAGCGCCACAGTTCCGGCCCCGCTTCGTCGGGCGCGCGCGCGTGGAAGGCGGCCAGGGCGGCCAGCACACGTTCCTCCAGCGCGGCCAGCGCCTGCGGCGTCAGCAGCAAGGCATCATCGCCGCGCAGGGCAATACGGCGCGTGTCCGACGGCAGCACGATGGCGCCTGCCGGCAGCAGCGACAGGCGCACCAGCAGCGACTCGCGCAGGCCCAGCGGGCTTTGCGCCAGCAGCGCGCCGGTGTCGCCGTGCGCGATAAAAGCGGCCAGCGCATCGAGCCAGGCCAGGCGCGCCGGGCTGCGCCGCTTGCGCGCCGGCCCGAACGGATCGAGCACCATGCCACCGCCGATGGTCTGCGTGGCCTGCGCATTGCGCACCACGAAGCGGTCGCCTGGCACCGCATGCAAAGGCGCCTCGAACACCAGCTGCACGCGGCCCGTCTGGCCTGGCGACAGGCTGTCGCCATCGAGCATCACGGCGCGCGCCAGCTGGTGCGCCGCCCCCAGATGCACATGCAGCGGCGACCAGGCTTTCAGCTGCACGGCGCAATCGGGCAGCAGCGTCAGTTCGACATCGATGCGCTCGGAGCACTGCGCCAGTTCGGGCGCGACCACCCAGTTGCCGCGTTCGATCTTTTCTTTGGCAATACCGGCCAGGTTCAGCGCCAGGCGCTGGCCGGCCAGGCCGCTGTCGGCAGCGCGGTTCTGCGCATGGATGCTGCGCACGCGCGCGTCCAAGCCGCCTGGCGCCAGCACTACCGTATCGCCCACCTGCGCGCGGCCGGCCAGCGCCGTGCCGGTGACAATGGTGCCCTGCCCCGACAGCGAAAATACGCGGTCCACGCCTAGGCGGAACAGCCGGCGCTCGTCACGCTCGGGCAGCGTGCCGGCCACTTGCGTCAGGTGCGCCAGCAAGGCGGCCACACCCGGGTCGCCATCGTTTTGCGCGCTGGTAGGGAACACAGGCGCACCGGCAAACGCGGTATCGGCCAGCAGCGCCGTGATGTCGCGCGTAACCTGCGCCACGCGCGCGCTGTCGGCGCGGTCCACCTTGGTCAAAGCCACGGCGCCGCGCGCCACGCCCAGCAGGCGCAAGATGGCCAGATGTTCGCGCGTTTGCGGCATCACGCCGTCGTCAGCCGCCACCACCAGCAGCGCAAAGTCGATGCCGGTCACGCCCGAAGCCATGGTGCGGATAAATTTTTCATGGCCCGGCACATCGATTACGCCCAGCACCGTGCCATTGGCCAGCGGCAGATAGGCGTAGCCAAGTTCGATGGAAATGCCGCGCGCCTGCTCTTCCTTCAGGCGGTCGGTATGCACGCCCGTCAGCGCGCGCGTCAGTGTGGTCTTGCCATGGTCGATATGGCCTGCGGTGCCGACAATCATGACTGCAGTTGCGCCAATTGCGCCACGAAGCGATCGTGGTGAGCGCTTTCCAGGCAGCGCAGATCGAGCCACAGCGTATCCTGGCCGATGCGCCCGATGACAGGCATGGCCAAGCCGCGCAGGCGCTGTTCGAGCACGCCCAGCGCATTGCCGATGCGGCAGCTGGCAGTGGCCCGCACGGCCAGGCCAAAGCTCGGCAACTGGTCGACCGGCAAGGCGCCGCTGCCAATCTGGCTCAGCATCGCCTCGGCTGTGACGGCGTAGCTGTCGCCCAGCACCTGCTGCAGCTGCGGTGCGATCTCCTGCGCCTGGGCGCGCATGGCGCTGGACGGGCGTGTCAGCAAGCGCAAGGTGGTCAAGCGTTCGGCCAACAGGTCGGGCGCGCGATAGAGCTGCAGCACCGGCTCCAGAGCGGCCAGCGTCAGCTTGCCGACGCGCAGCGCGCGCTTCAGCGGATTGCGCTTGATTTTCGCAATCAGATCGGCGCGGCCGACGATCACGCCGCACTGCGGACCGCCGAGCAGCTTGTCGCCGCTGAAGGTGACCAGGTCGGCACCGGCGGCAATCGTCTCGCGCACCGTGGTTTCATGCGGCAGACCATATTGCGCCAGGTCGACCAGTGTGCCGCTGCCCAGGTCCACCGCCGTGGCCACGCCATGCTCGGCCGCCAGCGGCACCAGTTCGTCCAGCTCCACGCTTTTGGTAAAGCCGGTAATGGCGTAATTGCTGCAATGGACCTTCATCAGCAAAGCGGTGTTTTCATTGATGCCATTGGCATAGTCGGCGCGGTGGGTGCGGTTGGTGCTGCCCACTTCGCGCAGCACTGCGCCGGCGCGCGTCATCACGTCGGGAATGCGAAAGGCGCCGCCGATTTCCACCAGTTCGCCACGCGAGACGATCACCTCTTTGTTCTGCGCCAGCGTATTCAACATCAGCAGCACCGCGGCGGCATTGTTGTTGACGATGGTGGCCGCTTCGGCCCCCGTCAGTTCGCGCAGCAGTTCTTCGACCAGGTCGTCGCGGTCGCCGCGCTTACCGGTCTCGAGATCGAATTCCAGGTTCATCGGCCACTGCAGCGCTTCGACCACGGCTTGCACGGCCGCGTCAGGCAGCAGCGCGCGCCCCAGGTTGGTGTGCAGCACCGTGCCTGTCAGATTGAATACGGCGCGCAGCGACGAGCGCGACTGCGCCTGCAACTGCTGTGCCAGTTGCGCTGCAATCTCGCTCAGTTCCAGCGGCGCCTGGGTGCCGGCCAGCATGGCTGCACGCAGGCTGGCCAGCAGCGCACGTGCGGCGTCGAGCGTCTGCGCGCGGCCATACTGCGCAATCAGCGCTGCGCAGGCGGCGTCGCCCAGGATGCGGTCGACGGACGGCAAGCGTACAGTCTGCACGGACGGCACAGTCTTCATCAGGCGCCTTCTCCCTTGCCCAGCCACAGCAGCGGATTGCCGCTGGCGCGCTGGTAGCCGGCTTCGCCCACCAGCAAATCGAGCATCAGGCTGGCCAGGTCGTCAGCCAGCGGGTCGACGTTGTAGTCATGTTCCTGGTTGAATACCTTGCGGTAGGTATGGCAGTCGTCGCAGGTTTCGGCGCGCGCTACCTTTTTCGGATCGTTGGCCTTGTTGGGCAGTGCTTCGTCCTTGGCTGCGACCGGGTCGAACGGCGCGGCGCCGGCCAGGTCCAGGCCCTGGTAGGCGATCTTGCCGTTCTGCTCGCAGGTCGAGCACTTCACGCGCACCATATGCCATTCGCTTTCGCAGATACCGCAGTGCAGATAGCGATAGCCTTGCGACTGGCCGCCGATGCGAATCACGCTCGCTACCGGATGCGAGCCGCAGACCGGGCACAGCGCGCCGGTGTCCAGGTCCGGCACGCGCGTGGCGCGCAGTTCGCTGGCGGCAGTCGACCACAGTACCTGCAGCGCGGCCGCCACGAACGGTGCGTGCATCGGATTGATATGGTCGCCGTTTTCATCGAGCACGGCGTCGGCGCAGGCATCGAGCGCCGCTTCATCGAGCGCGCGCAGTTGCGCCAGCACCTGGTTCAGGCCCGTGGCCAGCGCCGGCGTTTTGGCGGCAGTGGCGGCCAGCTCATCGAGCAGGCTGCTGAAAATGCTGCGCCAGACCGGTGGGCGGGCGCCATTGACCGGCAGCACCGGCATGCGGTGCGACATGGCGCGGCGCAGCGCGTCGGCATCAGCGCTGGGCACGCTGCCCGGCGCCAGCTTGTCCACCACGGCAGCCTGGGCGTCGGCCAGCGCGGCCATCAGCACCAGATAGCCCTGCATGCCGGCGTCGACCGGGATGCCCTTGATATTGCCTTGCGCCAGTTCGCGCAGGCGCAGCGCGCGCGCAGCAAACAAGGACTTTGGCTGCGGCAGCAGCAGGCGCGGAATGGCGTTGTGGTCCAGGCCTTCGATTTCACCTGGCTGTAGGATACGTTGTACCACTGGGGTTCCCATCAAAAAAAGGGCGATAAAGTATTTTAATCGATACGGCTATCGCCAGCCGCAAAGCTCTTGGCAACCAAGTAGGTCGGATTAGCCGGGACGCGCAGGTCGCGTAGCGGCGTAATCCGACCATATCAGCTGCCAATTGTCGGATTACGCCGTTCCGGCTAATCCGACCTACCCTGACTTTTGCAGTAGGGTTAAGACAATCAGTGCTTTTCGTTGCGCATCACCGCTTCAAACCACTTCGGATGGTGCTTGCGCGCCCAGCCGTACGTGACGGTGCCGCGCACCATGGCGCCGATCGAGCCCTTGACCCACAGCGCCGCATAGATATGCACGATGATGGCGCAGATAATGCCGAAGGCACAGATCGAGTGCAGCAAGGCGGCGGCGCGGATGACGGGAATCGGGAAGTAGAACGCAAAATACGCGCGCCAGATCACGATGCCTGACAACAGCAGGCCGCACATGCAGAACAGCAGCACGAAAAACAGGATCTTCTGGCCGGCGTTGTATTTGCCGATCTTCGGAAGCTTTTCTTCGCGGTTGTTGAGCACATCGTCCATCTGCTTCAACCACTGCCTGTCGCCATCCTCGAACTTGTTATGGTGCCAGAAGCGCACCACCAGGATCGCAAACGAGACAAACATCACCAGGCCGGCAAACGGATGCAAAATGCGCGTCCACTGGCCGCCGCCAAACAGCAGCGCCAGCCACGACATCGACGGATGGAACATCGCCAGGCCCGACAGCGCCAGCATCACGAAGGTAATCGCCGTGATCCAGTGATTGGTGCGCTCATTGGGCTTGTAGCGTTCAATCAGGGGATTGCCGTCCTTGTCACGCAGCTTGTGATCGTCATGTTGGTGGCTCATGATTGCTCCTCGCGGATGCGCCGGGCCTCTGCCAGTGCTTCGGCCTCTTCATCCTTCGACACTTCGTTCGGACCGACACGCGTGTAATGGAAGAAACCGGCCAGCGCCGTTGCCGCCATGCCGGCTACGGCCAGCGGCTTGGCCCAGCCCTTCCAGAAGCCCACCATCGGACTGATGCGCGGACGGTTCGGCAGGTTGGCGTACAGCGTCGGCTTGTCGGCATGGTGCAGCACATACATCACGTGCGTGCCACCCACGCCAGCCGGGTCGTACAGCCCTGCGTTCTCGAAGCCGCGCGACTTCAGGTCGACGATGCGCTCTTCCGCATGCACCTTCATGTCTTCCTTGGTGCCGAACACGATGGCGCCGGTCGGACAGGTTTTCACGCAGGCCGGTTCCTGGCCGACGGCCACGCGGTCCGAGCACAGCGTGCACTTGTAGGCGCGGTCGTCCTTTTTCGAGATGCGCGGCACATCGAAAGGACAGCCGGCCACGCAGTAGCCACAGCCGATGCAGTTTTCCTGATGGAAGTCGACGATGCCGTTGGTGTACTGCACGATGGCGCCCGGCGCCGGACAGGCCTTCAGGCAGCCCGGGTCCTCGCAGTGCATGCAGCCGTCCTTGCGGATCAACCACTCGAGGTTGCCGTCGTTGCTTTCATGCTCGGTAAAACGCATCACCGTCCACGATTGCGGCGACAGGTCGGTCGGATTGTCGTAGGTGCCGTGATTCTCACCGACTTCATCGCGCAGGTCGTTCCATTCCATACAGGCCGTCTGGCAGGCCTTGCAGCCGATGCATTTGGATACATCGATCAGCTTGGCCACGGTACCGGTCACCGGCGTCCTCGCCTGGGGCGGCGTGACGGTGGTGGCGGACAGGCGCTTGATGTCTAACGATTGCAGTGCCATTATTGATCTCCCATCATGCTTTTTCCACCTTCACCAGGAAGGACTTGAATTCCGGTGTCTGCGAATTCGCATCCCCCACGCCAGGCGTCAGGGTATTAATCAGATACCCGGGCTTGGTCAGGCCGGTAAAGCCCCAGTGCAGCGGCAGGCCGACGGTATGCACCGGCTTGCCTTCGATCGTCAACGCCTTGATACGCTTGGTGACGACGGCCTTGGCGATAATGTGGCCACGCTTGGACGACACGCGCACTTCGCCACCGGCAACCACGCCGATGCTTTTGGCCAGCTCTTC
Source organism: Janthinobacterium aquaticum (assembly GCF_009208565.1). Classification (GTDB taxonomy): domain Bacteria; phylum Pseudomonadota; class Gammaproteobacteria; order Burkholderiales; family Burkholderiaceae_D; genus Janthinobacterium. The sequence goes on from NZ_WFLK01000001.1 coordinate 529,095, forward strand.
GCCGATTTCAACGAATTGCTGCGGCTGGATAATGGCATTGAGCCGTGCATGCTTGGTCCAGTAATGGAAATGCTCGGTCAGGCGGTAGCTGGTTGCCACATGCGGATACTCTTCATGCGTCCCGAACATTTTCCGGTCATCGGCAAACACGCGCGCACCAGGATTGCTGGTCGCCTGCGCATTTTTCGGATGCATCGGGTTGTAGCCGAGCGGATTTTCAAACGGCTCGTAATGCTCGGGGAACGGACCTTCGGCCATGGCGCCACGCGCAAAGAAACGCGCCACACCTTCGCCCAGCATAATGAACGGACCCATGCCGTTTTCCGGCGGTTCGTCCACCTTGAAGTCGGGCACGTCAGCACCGCTCCAGTTGGTGCCGTTCCAGGCGATCAGCTTGCGGGTCGGATCGAACGGCTTGCCTTTCAGATCGCACGAAGCACGGTTGTACAGCACACGGCGGTTGGCCGGCCATGCCCAGGCCCAGCCCAGCGTCTGGCCGATACCGGTCGGGTCGCTGTTGTCGCGCCGTCCCATCTGGTTGCCTGCCGGGGTCCAGCTGCCGGCAAAAATCCAGCAACCGCTGGTGGTGCTGCCATCGTCGCGCAACTGGGCAAACGAGGACAATTGCTCGCCCTTCTTGACCAGCAGCTTGGTGGCGTCCTTTGGATCGTACAGATCGACCAGTGCCCGGCCGTTGAATTCGCGGGCGATCTCTTCCGGCTGCGGGCTATGCGGCTGCGCATAGTTCCACGTCAGGTTGACGATCGGGTCCGGGAATTTACCGCCTTCGGTCTGGTACATCTTGCGGATGCGCAGGAACAGGCCCGACATGATATCGAGGTCACTGCGCGCCTGGCCCGGTGGTTCGGCTGCCTGCCAGTGCCATTGCAGCACGCGCGAGGAGCTCACCAGCGAGCCGCGTTCTTCGGCAAAGCAGCTGGTCGGCAAACGGAACACTTCGGTCATGATCTTGGTCGGATCGACTTCGTGATACTGGCCGTGCGGCTTCCAGAATTCACCGGTTTCCACTGCCAGCGGATCCATGATGACGAGGAACTTGAGTTTCGACAGCGCTTCGGTCACCTTCTGCTTGTTCGGCGCCGACGCCAGCACGTTGAAGCCCTGGCAGATATAACCGGTCATCTTACCTTGATGCATGTTCTCGATGGCCTGCATCAGGTCATACGGCTTGTCGAGCTTGGGCAGGTAATCGAACGCGTAGTTGTTCTCGGCCGTGGCAAAGTCACCCCACCACGTCTTCATGAAGCTGACGTGGAATTTGCGGTAATTGCTCCAGTAGCTGAGCTGATTCGGACGCAGCGGCTTGGTGGCGCGCGCGCCGATATAGCCGTCGAAATCCTGCTCGCCCTCGTTGGGCAGCGTCATATAGCCTGGCAACAGGTTCGACATCAGCCCCAGGTCGGTCAGACCCTGGATATTCGAGTGGCCGCGCAAGGCGTTCATGCCGCCACCGGCAATGCCCATATTACCGAGCAACAGCTGCACCATGGCGCCGGTACGGATGGTCTGCGCGCCGGTCGAATGGTGCGTCCAGCCCAGTGCGTACAGGATGGTGCCGGCACGACCGGGCACGGCGGTCGAAGCAAGCGCTTCGGCAACTTTATGGAATTTCTCGGACGAGACACCGCACGTGCGCGTCACCATTTCCACGGTGTAGCGCGAATAGTGCTTCTTCATCATCTGGTACACGCAGCGCGGATGCTCCAGGGTCGGATCGACCTTGGCGTAGCCATCTTCGCCGATTTCATAGTCCCAGGTGCTCTTGTCGGTGTACTTGCCTTTTTCCTTGTCGAAGCCCGAATACAGGCCATCTTCAAAGCCGAAGTCTTCGCGCACGATAAAGGGCATGTCCGTGTAATTGCGGACGTATTCGTGCTGGATCTTGTCGTTGGTCAGCAGGTAATTGATGATACCGCCGAGGAAAACGATGTCCGTGCCGGTACGCGTGGCGCAGTAGTAATCTGCCACGGATGCGGTACGGGTAAAACGCGGATCGACAACGATCAGCTTGGCCTTGTTATGTGCTTTTGCTTCCGTTACCCATTTGAATCCGCAAGGATGTGCTTCTGCTGCATTGCCGCCCATGACCAGGATCACATCGGCATTCTTGATATCGACCCAATGATTCGTCATCGCGCCACGGCCAAACGTCGGGGCAAGACCTGCCACCGTCGGTCCGTGTCATACACGCGCCTGATTATCAAAGGTCAGCATCCCCATGCTGCGCACTGTCTTGTGGGTCAGATAACCGACCTCGTTGCTGCCGGCAGAGGCGGCCAGCATGCCGGTGGAGAGCCAGCGGTTGACGGTCTTGCCGTCTTCGGTTTTCTCGATCAGGTTGGCGTCACGGTCATCCTTCATCAGGCGCGCGATCTTGTCGAGCGCCACATCCCAGGAGATCGGCTGCCATTCCGTGCCGCCAGGTGCGCGATACTCGGGCACTTTCAGGCGGTTCGGGCTATGGATGAAGTCGATCAGGCTGGCGCCTTTCGGGCACAGCGTACCGCGGTTGACCGGGTGATCGGCGTCGCCTTCCACGTGGATAATGCTCGACACAGCGTTTTTCGCGCCGTCGCCCAGTCCGTACAACAGTACGCCGCAGCCTACCGAGCAGTAAGGACAGGTATTGCGCGTCTCGGTGGTGCGAGACAGCTTGTATTGCCGCACTTCAGCCATGGCCGTGCCCGGTGCGAAACCGAGCATGGCCAGACTGGAGCCGGCAATGGTCGCGCCAGTTACCCGAAGGAACTGGCGCCTGGACATCTGAACCATATCAGGCCTCTATGATGTAAGGAACTTCGGCATGCCGGTGTGACTGCCACCGGTTTTCCGAAGTTTTGTATGTAAAAAAAAGTCATGGAGCAGTCGCTACCGATATTCACAGCATGAATTACAGAGTTTTTGCGCCATATCAATGCATTTTACTCCTCAATAAGGCAACTGGTGCTGGCTGCTGGTTGTGACTACTTAGTGGAAACTACTTATTGACCGGTAGCCCTGCTAAAATCCGCCTTGTATTGCGATAGTGAGCACCTGCACCTGTCATTATATTACATGCCTAAATAACATTATTATTGCTTTGAAAAACTATTTCTCCGTATCAATGCTATACTTCGCCGGCCGCTGAGCATCCAGCCAGTGCGCAACCACTTGCACCTCCCGGCCACAGCTTGCGTGGCCCGCCATAGCGCCAGAAGCGCGGCGCCAGTTACCCCCGATTTCCCGTTCTGCAGCGCGACGACCTGCGCATTGCGGCGAATCCGACTGTTAAATTGCTAGGAACCACATGAAAAACCTGAATATCGGCAGCCGCCTCGGCGTCGGCTTTGCCGTCGTATTGCTGTTGCTTGCCGCCCTGACCGTCACCGCCATCGTGCGCATGCAAACGGCCAGCGACCTGACCTACCGCCTGGTCCATACCAGCATCAAGAACCAGCGCATGGTAGCCGAATGGGCCAAGATCATCGAGATCAACAGCGTGCGCGGCGTGGCCACGTTTGAAATTACCAATCCGGTCGTGCTGGCCAAAATCGAAGCCGATCTGAAAGTATTTGCCCAGCGCTCCAGCGATCTGCAGGACAAGATTGCCGTTTCGCTGCGCAATCCGGGCGTCAAGGCGCAGTTCGACGTGGTGCGCAAGGTGCGCACTGCCTATGTTGAAACGCGCGGCCGCGCCTTCAAGGCCAAGGCCGAAGGCGATATGGAACTGGCACGCAAGATTTTCGATGTGGAGCTGGCGCCCATCACGGTGGCCTACCAGGCCGAAGTCAAGCGCTTTGCGGAAATGCAGATTGCCGCTGCCGACGGCGTAGCCGACAGCATCCTCGAGTCGTACACCAGCACCCGTTTGCTGCTGATCGAACTGGGCATCCTGGCCATTATTCTCGGCATCGGCTTTGCCTGGACCATTTCGCGCTCGATCACGCGTCCGATCCGCGCTGCCGTTCAGGTTGCTGAAACGGTAGCGGCCGGCGACCTGACCAGCCAGATCACGGTAAGCAGCCGCGATGAAACCGGCCAGCTGATGCAGGCGCTGAAAACCATGAACGACAGCCTGGTGGGCATCGTCGGCCAGGTGCGCAGCGGCACCGACACGATTGCCACCGCATCGAGCGAAATTGCAGCCGGCAACCAGGATCTGTCGTCGCGCACCGAACAGCAGGCCAGTTCGCTGGAAGAAACCGCTTCCTCGATGGAAGAACTGACCTCGACCGTCAAGCAGAATACCGAGCATGCGCGCGAAGCGAACAAACTGGCCGGCGACGCCGCCCAGATCGCCAGCCGCGGCGGCGCCGTGGTGGCCGAAGTGGTCACCACCATGGACGACATCAACAACTCGTCGAAAAAGATCGTCGATATTATTTCCGTGATCGACGGGATTGCCTTCCAGACCAATATTTTGGCGCTGAATGCGGCGGTGGAAGCAGCGCGCGCCGGCGAACAGGGCCGTGGCTTTGCGGTGGTGGCCACCGAAGTGCGCAACCTGGCGCAGCGCTCGAGTGCAGCGGCCAAGGAAATCAAGGATCTGATCAACGATTCGGTGCAGAAAGTTGACGCCGGCACCGTGCTGGTCGATCGCGCCGGCCGCACCATGGAAGAGATCGTGCAGAGCATTGCCTTTGTCACCTCGATCATGGGTGAAATCAGCAACGCCAGCGAAGAGCAAAGCGCCGGCATCGAGCAGGTGAACCAGGCCATTTCCGAAATGGATCAGGTTACCCAACAAAATGCAGCGCTGGTGGAAGAAGCCTCGGCAGCGGCCGAAGCGATGCAGGAACAGGCCAGCGCGCTGGCACAGGTAGTCAGCGTGTTTCGCCTGGACGGCGCGGCAGCCGTACCGGCAGTGAAAGTGGCCAAGGCTGCGCCCTTGAAAGCACCAACGCAGCCAGTCCGCAAGGCGCCGACCCTGCCCTCGCCTGCACCTCGCAGCGCGCCCAAGGCGACCAGTGGCGAAGGCGATTGGGAAGAGTTTTAAAGCGGCTTGCGTTGCAGCGCTGTCGCCGTCTCGTCGATCAGTTTCGACAGCTCGCGCGGCAGCGGGCCGGCCAACAAGGCCAGCGCCAGCTGTTCCGGCTCGATCGCAGCATCGGCCGGCAGGCCATCTTCAAAGCCGCCGACCATCACACGGCAGAAATGCGGCGACTGGGGCTGCGTTTCCAGATACCAGCAGCCGGCATGCTGCTGCACGAAGTATTCCCCCACAAAGTAGCCGAGCATGGTCTTGACCCACTGCCAGCTTTCATCGCGGATAGTGATGGTGCGCATGGCCGCATCGATATACGGCAGGTATTCGGCCGCATTGGTCAGCACTTCGTGCGATGGCTGGATGCCGAGGCGCTCGACAAAGCTGACCAGCGAGGTACCCAGCGCGTCGTAATAGGCATCGAAAGCCTGCTGGCTTTCCTGTAATAATGTTTCTTGTTCTGCAGTCAGCATGGTGCTCCGGATTTTCTTTTCAATAAAGGTCAGGCCACGCCGACATCGACGCCGGCGCGCGCCAGCAAGGCATGGTTACGCTTGGACAAATGCGTGACCTGCACATGCTTGCCGGCTTTTTCATAACGCTCGTACAGCGATTCAATGGCGGCAATGGCCGAATGGTCGGCCATATGCAGATGGCGGCAATCGAGCACCACGCGCGCCGGGTCCAGAACCGGATCGAACAGTTCCTGGAAATGCGCGGTCGAGGCAAAGAACAGCGTGCCGTGCGGCACATACACGCGCTCGCCTTGCGTACTGTCATCGATATCGGCGCGCATCTCGCGCGCGTGCTGCCAGGCAAAGTTCAACGCGGCAATCACGATGCCGCAGCCCACGGCCACCGCCAGGTCGGTCAAGACGGTAATAATGGTGACAGCCACGATGACCAGCGCATCGTGCTTCGGCACCTTGCCCAGCACGCGCAGCGAACCCCAGGCAAACGTTTCCTGCGCCACCACGAACATCACACCCACCAGCGCCGCCAGCGGAATGCGCTCGATCAGCGGCGACAGAAACAGGATAAACAACAGGATCATCACGCCACTGGTCAGCCCCGACAGGCGCGAGCGACCGCCCGAACTCAAGTTGATCATGGTCTGACCGATCATCGCGCAGCCGCCCATGCCGCCAAACATGCCCGAGACGATATTGGAGGCGCCCAGCGCCACGCATTCGCGGTTGGGCTGGCCGCGCGTTTCCGTCATTTCATCGGTCAGGTTAAAAGTCAGCAGGGTTTCCAGCAGGCCCACCATGGCCATCAGCGCGGCATACGGGAAAATAATCTGCAAAGTTGCCATATTAAACGGCACATCGGGCCAGTGCCACACGGGCAGGCCGCCGGCAATCTGCGCCAGGTCGCCCAGGGTGCGCGTCGGCAATTGCAGCACATAGCACAGTACGCCCACGCCAAGAATGGCCACCAGCGCCGGCGGCGCGGCGCGCGTCAGACGCGGCAAAATATAGACAATCGCCATGGTCAGCGCCACCAGCGCGCTCATCACAAGTAGCGGCGTGCCCTGCAGCCAGCCATGGCCCTGCGCGGCCGGCTGGCGAAAGTGTTCAAGCTGGGCCATGGCAATCACGATGGCCAGGCCGTTGACAAAGCCCAGCATCACCGGATGCGGCACCATGCGGATTAACTTACCCAGGCGCAAAATGCCGAACAGCGCCATGATCATGCCGCTTAGCACCACGGTCGCCAGCAGATACTGCACTCCATGCTGCACCACCAGCGCCACGATCACTACCGCCATCGAGCCGGCCGCGCCCGAAATCATGCCGGGCCGCCCGCCAAACACGGCCGTCATGGCGCAGATAATAAAGGCGCCATACAAGCCCATCAGCGGATTGAGGTGCGCAACGAGCGCAAAGGCGATGCATTCAGGCACCAACGCAAACGAGGTGGTCAGGCCGGCGAGGAAATTCTTTTGTATATTCGGGAACCATTCGGCCCGAAAGGTATTGCTCATCATTGATCAGTATCCGGTTTGAAGCAAACAATGGCAGGCTTGCTGCCGTGAAATCAGGCGTACCGATACAGCTGGCTGGCGTTGAACCGCTGGCCACGCAAATCCCGGTCGAGATTGGGAATTTATAGGGAATCGCTCACTACATCGGTATGGCGCACAGGTCGGATCAATCGGGTTAGCACGACAGCATGGCCGGGCAGGCGCGAGTATACAAGACTGGCGCAAGACAGGCGCAAAACACTCGCAAGACGACCGCAACTGCCCGGGCAGGCAAAAAAATAGCCCACTCGAAAGTGGGCTATTTTTTTCATCTGGAGGCGAGGACGGGAATCGAACCCGTCTAAACGGCTTTGCAGGCCGCTGCATAACCTCTTTGCTACCTCGCCTGAGGAACTGCTGCGATGTGTTTTTCGGCACATCTGAAACTGGAGCGGGAGAAGAGTCTCGAACTCTCGACCTCAACCTTGGCAAGGTTGCGCTCTACCAACTGAGCTACTCCCGCATGGAGCTTTACTGCATCACGCTGCACCATCACATGGCGGCGGATAAAAAAAGGAAGCCAGCTGCGCTTCCCTTTAGAATTCTGGAGCGGGAGAAGAGTCTCGAACTCTCGACCTCAACCTTGGCAAGGTTGCGCTCTACCAACTGAGCTACTCCCGCATTGGAGCTTCTATTTTCTGCTGCTGCCACTAACCTGACTGCTTCCAGCTTGCGCTGGAGCGGGAGAAGAGTCTCGAACTCTCGACCTCAACCTTGGCAAGGTTGCGCTCTACCAACTGAGCTACTCCCGCATCTGAACAACTATTTTACTGCTTTTCAACCTCGTTTACAACTGCGCCCAGTGAATCACTGGAGCGGGAGAAGAGTCTCGAACTCTCGACCTCAACCTTGGCAAGGTTGCGCTCTACCAACTGAGCTACTCCCGCAGTGGACAACATTGTATCAGAAGCTCTACTACATCGCCAGTACTACTTTTTCACTGCAACTGCTGTTTTACCTATGACACTTCCAGAAAACTGGAGCGGGAGAAGAGTCTCGAACTCTCGACCTCAACCTTGGCAAGGTTGCGCTCTACCAACTGAGCTACTCCCGCGTCATCAACAACAGGCCAGCATTATAGAGGTATTACAGAGGGTGTCAATGGGATTTTGGCGGCTTCTCCTATGGACTATCCAGGGACCGCAAACATACGAGAACAAGCAAACCACCAATGCCCAAAACACCCCTCGTCCCCGGCAAAGGCATTCCGGGCCAAGCGGGGCTGAAAAATGTCGAGGGCAAGGCGCAGCGACGAAGACAGTACGCCAGTACGGCGAGGAGCTGCAACGCCGCCATCGGCATTTTCTCAGCCCCGCGTCTCCGGCCCGCAGTTTTTACGCTTTCAAGCGCAGAGATACGCAAGCGCCTATTGTGTCGGATTACGTCCCTTCGGGACTAATCCGACCTACCCGACGTACCCGACCCACCCGACATACGGGATCAATGCAGATTGCCGGCCTTTTCCTTAATCAGGGGCCATGCCAGGCGCAGGTAATAGAACATCGACCAAACCGTCAGCACGCAAGCGAGCCACAAAAGCTTTTCACCCCAGACATGGGTATCGATCGCGCCAAAGATCACCTCGTGATACAGCAGCAACGGAATGGCGGTCATCTGGGCGGCGGTCTTGATCTTGCCGATCGAGCTGACCGCCACCGATTTGGACGCGCCGATCTGCGCCATCCATTCGCGCAGCGCCGAGATGGTGATCTCGCGGCCGATAATAATAAAGGCCAGCACGGCGTTGACGCGGTCGAGCTGCACCAGTACCAGCAAGGCGCCGGCGACCATCAGCTTGTCGGCCACCGGGTCGAGGAAGGCGCCAAAGGCTGAGGTCTGGTTCCAGCGGCGCGCCAGAAAACCGTCAAACCAGTCGGTCACGGCGGCAACGATGAAGACCAGCGTGGCCACCAGGTTCTGGTCGCCATGCAGCAGCATCGACGGCGGCAGGTAAAACACGCCGACCACCAACGGGATCAGGGCCACGCGCAGCCAGGTCAGGAGAATGGGAATATTAAAAGGCATAGTAAGACAATCGGCCGACGGATAAAGTGAACAAAACGCCACACATCACGGGATGATATGGCGCACGCATAGTAACCTATTCCAGTTGCTGGCAGCCGCACCGGCTCGTGCATCAGTGCAACTGTCGGTAAATCTCTTCGGCCAGCTGGGTTGAAATGCCTTCCACCGACATCAGATCCTCCACGCTGGCGTCCACCACGCCGCGCAGGCCGCCAAAACGCGCCAGCAATTTCTGGCGGCGCTTGGCGCCAATGCCTTCAATCTCTTCCAGGCGCGAGGTCTGGCGCGTCTTGGCGCGCTTGGCGCGCATGCCGGTAATGGCAAAGCGGTGCGCCTCGTCGCGGATCTGCGCCACCAGCATCAGCGCCGCCGATTCCTTGCCCAGCTCCTGCTGCGGCCGTCCGTCGACAAACATCAGCGTTTCCAGCCCCACGCGCCTGCCCTCGCCCTTGGCCACGCCGACGATCAGGCTGATATCGAGCCCCAGTTCGGCAAATACCTGGCGCGCCATTTCAATCTGGCCCTTGCCGCCGTCGATCAGCACCACATCGGGCATCACACCGTCGCCATTGGCCACTTTTTCATAGCGGCGCATCAGCACCTGGCGCATGGCGGCGTAATCGTCGCCCGGCGTAATGTCGTTGATGTTGTAGCGCCGGTATTCGCCGTTCTGCATGGCGTGATGATGGAACACCACGCACGAGGCCTGCGTCGCTTCGCCCTGCGTATGGCTGATATCGAAACACTCGACGCGCAGGGTGTCGAGGTCTTCGATTTCCAGCCGCAAGGCGTCGGCCAGCGCACGCGTGCGCGACTGCTGCGAGCCCTGCTCGGACAGCAATCGCGCCAGCGAAATCTCGGCGCCTTTTTGCGCCAGTTCCAGCCACTGGCGGCGCTGCCCCTGCGGCTGGAAAATCAGGTTGATGCGATGGCCGCACTGTTCCATCAGGGCCACCATCAGCGCCGGCTGGTCGAATTCAATATTGAGGATCAGCGTGCCAGGAATAAATTTTTCCGTGTAATGCTGGGCCAGGAAGGCGCTCAGCACCTCGACCTCGATGGGTTCTTCGGCAATGGCGGCGGCATCGCTCATCTGGCTTGGAAAATAGGCGCGGTCGCCCAGATGGCGTCCGCCGCGCACCATCGCCAGGTTGACGCAGGCGCGGCCGCCCTGCACCAGCACGGCAATAATATCGACATCGGCGTCGCCCGACGTTTCCATGCTCTGCTGATGCAGCACGCGCGACAGCGACGCAATCTGGTTGCGCACCAGCGCCGCCTGCTCGAATTTCAGCTCGGCCGCATAGGCATGCATCTTCTTTTCCAGGTCGGCCATGACTTCACTCTGGCGCCCGCGCAGGAAACGCGCTGCATTGTCGACGTCGAGCCGGTAGTCTTCCTTGCTGATCAGGTTCACGCACGGCGCACTGCAGCGGCCGATCTGGTGCAGCAGACAGGGCCGCGTGCGATTGGCGTACACGCTGTCTTCGCAGGTGCGGATCAGGAATACTTTCTGCAGTATCTGCATCGATTCCTTGACCGCCCACGAGCTGGGAAACGGACCGAAATACTGGTTCTTCTTGTCCACCGCACCGCGGTAATACACCATGCGCGGCGCTTCGCCGTTGGTGATTTTCAGATAAGGGTAGGACTTATCGTCGCGAAACAGGATGTTGTAACGCGGCTGCAGCGCCTTGATCAGGTTGTTTTCCAGGATTAGCGCTTCGGCCTCGCTGTGCGTGACCGTGGTTTCCAGGCGTGCAATGCGCTCGACCATCATGGCGATGCGCGGGCTGGCCAGGTTTTTCTGGAAATAGCTCGACACGCGCTTTTTCAGGTCGCGCGCCTTGCCCACGTACAGCACTTTGTCGGCGGCATCGAAATAACGGTAGACGCCAGGCAGGTTGGGCAGTTTGGCCACCGTCGCCAGCACCTGCTCACGCGGATCCGGCACAGGCACGATGGCGTTCAGATCGGGGATTGCTTCAGTCATTGCTCACTCAGGGTTCCGGCGCCTGCTCCACGATCACAAACGCCACGGCATACTCTTCTTCATCGCTGACCGTGACCTGCACGATCAGGCGATGTTTTTCCATGAACTCGGCCAGCACGCCGCTGCAGACGATCATCGGCTTGCCGCTCGGGTGGTTCAGCATCTGCGCGGCCGGCCAGGTCATCGGCATGCGCATGCCCAGGCCGATGGCCTTGGAAAACGCTTCCTTGGCGGCAAAGCGGGTTGCCAGGAAGCGCACGCCGCGCGCCGCATGCTTGGCACTGCGCGCGCGAAACTTGTCCAGCTCCTGCGGCCCCAGTATTTTGCGTGCAAAGCGCTCGCCATGGCGCTGCAGCGCCGCCTCGATGCGCGGTATCTTGCAGATGTCGGTACCGATGCCGTAGATCATGTTTATCCTTTGCTGCCCAGTCTTGTCGCCACCATGATAGCCTTCATTTCACGAACCGCGTTTTCCCAACCGACAAACACCGCATGCGCCACGATGGCGTGGCCGATATTGAGTTCGGCAATATCGGGGATGGCGGCAATCGCCTGTACATTGGTGTAGTGCAGACCGTGGCCCGCGTTGACCTTCAGACCGCGCCCAACGCCAAAGCGCACACCGGCCTCGATGCGTTCAAGCTCGGCCAGTTGCTCCGCGCCTTCGGTATCGGCATAGCGGCCCGTGTGCAGCTCGATCACCGGCGCGCCCAGGTCGGCAGCGGCGCCGATCTGCTGCTCGTCGGCATCGATAAAGAGGCTGACGCGGATGCCCTCGCCTTGCAGCTGCTTGACGGCCGCTTCCACTTCCTTGTAGTAGCGCACCACGTCCAGCCCGCCTTCAGTGGTCACTTCAGTGCGCTTTTCCGGCACCAGGCAGACATCAAACGGCTTGATGCGGCAGGCAAAGTCGATCATCTCGGCAGTGACGGCTGCTTCCAGGTTCATGCGCGTAATCAGTTGCGGCGCAATCGCAATCACATCGGCGTCCTTGATATGGCGGCGGTCTTCGCGCAGGTGCAAGGTGATGGCGTCGGCGCCGGCCTGTTCGGCCAGCAGCGCTGCGCGCAGCGGATCAGGGTAAGCGGTGCCGCGCGCATTGCGCAGGGTCGCCACATGGTCGATATTGACGCCCAGGTCGATGACGGGGCCGGCAGGCTGCAAAAAGCTCATGAGATTAAGTTCCGTAAAATTATAGCTGCAACAGGTCGATCAGAATCTGGCGCGTATTGAGGGTCGCGCCACCGAGTTGGTGGGCCAGCAAAAAGCGCATCAGCAGCTTGCTCTGCGCCTGCGTGGCGGCATCGAGGTAATCTTCGCATTCCATGTCGAGCAGGGTCTTGCCGGTGATTTTCGGCCAGGCGTCCTGCGCGTGCGCCGGACGCGGTCCGCGCTCGGGGTCGACCACATACACCTCACCGGCCTGCACGCCCTGGCGCGTGACGGTGCAGCGCGTGAGATCGGCCGCCACCCCGGTTTCCTTGAGCAGTGCGCGCTCGAACTTGCGCAGCACGATCGGCGCCGGCTCGTTGTGCGCCAGCTGGTTCAGCGTGGCCACGTAATGGTCGAACAGTTGGGGATGGGGATCGTCGCGCGCCAGCAGCCTGACCAGCAGTTCATTGAGATAAAAGCCGCATAGCAAGGCGGTTTTTTCCAACGGCAGCATGCCACCGACCCACTCGGCACCGGTCAGGATGCGCAGCTCGGACTTGCCGGTCCAGCCGGCCTGCAGCGGCTGGAAGGTCTGCAGCACGCCGCGCAGTTGCGAATGGGGCCGCTTGGCGCCCTTGGCCACCAGCGCGATGCGGCCGTACTCGCGCGTAAATACGTCGACGATCAGGCTGGTTTCTTTATGGGGATAGCTGTGCAGCACAAACGACGGCTGGCCGGTGACCTTGCCGTCGCGCTGCGGGGCGCGGGTAGTGGCGCGCGCCGGGCGTGCCGGACGCGCTGGCGGCGCACCGGCAGCCGGTGGCGCGGCGGCCACCGGCGCAGCATCGGGCAACGCAGGGAGGGTGGTGCTCATGCGGTTGGTGTTGTCACCCGTGGCAGGCTTACTCGTAGCCGTAGGCGCGCAGGCCGGCTTCGTTGTCGGCCCAGCCCGATTTGACCTTGACCCAGATTTCCAGGTAGACCGGACCGCCGAACAGCTTTTCCATATCCAGGCGGGCCTGGGTCGACACTTCCTTCAGGCGCGCACCCTTGTTACCGATGATCATCGATTTATGCGTATCGCGTTCGACCAGGATGGCGGCAAACACGCGGCGCAGGTCGCCTTCCTGCTCGAATTTCTCGATCAGTACGGTACTGGTGTACGGCAGTTCATCACCGACAAAGCGGAACAGCTTTTCACGCACGATTTCCGAGGCCAGGAATTTTTCGCTGCGATCGGTAATATCGTCGGGCCCGAAGATAGGCTGGTTTTCCGGCAGGAAGCGCTTGATCTCGTTTTGCAAGCCTTCAAGCTGGAAGTGCAGCTTGGCCGACACCGGCACGATGGCGGCGAAGTCGCGCATGGCGGCCACTTTTTGCGCGAACGGCAGCAGCACGGCCTTGTCTTTCACGCGGTCCGACTTGTTGATCACCAGGATGCACGGCACTTCTTTCGGCAGCAGGTCCATTACCTGCTGGTCGGCCGGGCCAAACGTGCCCGCCTCGATCACGTACAGGATCACGTCCGACGAAATCAGGGTATTGGTGACGGTCTTGTTGAGCGTCTTGTTGAGCGCGTTGGAGTGGCGCGTCTGGAAGCCAGGCGTATCGACATAGATAAACTGCGCATCGGGCAAGGTCTGGATGCCGGTAATGCGGTGGCGCGTGGTCTGCGCCTTGCGCGAGGTGATGCTGACCTTGGCGCCGATCAGCACGTTCATCAGGGTCGATTTGCCCACGTTGGGGCGGCCCACGATGGCGATATAGCCACAGCGGAAGTGTTCGGGCATTTTGGAATCTGTCATGCTGGTATCAATTCTGTTTGGTGTGAACGGCAACGTCGTCGCTCTGGATGGTGGCAATGCCGGCCAGCTTGAGCTGGGCGGCGCGCGGTTTGGGCTTGCGGCTGGCGGCAGGCGACTTTTGCATTGCCTGCTCTGCCACGTCGAGCGCCAGTCGGGCGGCGGCTTGCTCACCGGCGCGGCGGCTTCCGCCACGGCCGTAGACCTGGATATTCAACTTCGGCACCAGGCATTCGATCTCGAATTCCTGGCTGTGGGCGGCGCCATGGGTGGCCACCACATTGTATTGTGGCAGCGAGATTTTCTTACTTTGCAAAAATTCCTGCAGCAGCGTCTTGGCGTCCTTGCCCAGCGTACGCGGATCGACCGTATCGAGGATGGGAATATAGAACGCGCGGATTACCATGCTGGCCGCATCGAAACCGGTATCGAGGAAAATTGCGCCCAGCAACGCTTCAAGCGTATCTGCCAGGATCGACGGACGGCGAAAGCCGCCAGACTTGAGTTCGCCTTCGCCCAGGCGCAGGAACTGCGACAGTTCGAGCTTTTGCGCGATTTCATACAGCGACTGCTGCTTGACCAGATTGGCGCGCAGGCGTGACAAATCTCCCTCGTCAATTGCCTGGAAGCGCTCGTACAGGATCGACGCTACCACGCAGTTGAGGATGGAGTCACCGAGAAATTCCAGCCGCTCGTTATGCAAACTGCTGTGGCTACGGTGCGTCAGGGCTTGCTGCAGCAGGCCAGCATCCTGGAACGTATAGCCTAGACGGGTTTGCAATAGCTGAAGATTCATTGTTGTTTCTGTTTCATCTGATTGATTCGGCTGGCCGCCACGCAATGTTTGGGCGCGGCGGCCAGAGGCTTAATGAATGCCGCCCACGCGTTTCGGATTGCTGAAATTCATCCACACCAGGAAAGCCTTGCCGACGATATTCTCGTTCGGCACGAAACCCCAGTAGCGGCTGTCCGCACTGTTGTCACGGTTGTCGCCCATCATGAAGTAGTTCCCCGCTGGCACCACGCAGGTAAAGCCGTCTTCGTTGTAGCTGCAGTCGTCCTTGTGCGGGAAATCTTTCACTTCGGCCAGGTTCAGCGTCGGCGCCGGATCGTCATTGAGGATGCGGTGGCTGACGCCGGTCAGGTTTTCTTCCAGCTGCTTGTGATACACGGTGCTTTCATCGTCGAGATAATCGTCGAGCGGCGTGTATGTCACTTCCTTGCCATTGACCGTCAAACGCTTGTTTTCATAGGTGATTTTATCACCGGGCACGCCGATCACGCGCTTGATGTAGTCCTGCGTCATGTCTTTCGGATACTTGAACACCATCACGTCGCCGCGCTGCGGATCGTTCACTTCGATAATGCGCTTGTTGACGATCGGCAGACGGATACCGTAGGTAAATTTGTTCACCAGGATCAGGTCGCCCACCAGCAGCGTCGGCACCATCGACGACGATGGAATCTTGAACGGCTCGTACAGGAACGAGCGCAGGCAGAACACCAGCGCAATCACCGGAAAGAAGCTGCCCGAGTATTCAACCCATGTCGGCTGGCGCAGCAGCGCCGCTTCGATCGAGGCACGGTTGCCGCCGGCGTCGGCCTTGATGCCCTCGCCGGCGAGCTTGGCCTGGCGCGCATCGAATTCGGCCAGCGCCTGGTCGGCCGCCTTGCGGCGCTGCTTGGACAGATAGAACACATCGAGGCACCAGACCAGGCCGGTCGCCACCATCAGCACAAACAGGATTAAAGCGAAATTTCCTAAGATCACTTGCAGGTTCATTTATCGTCCACTTGTAAAATTGCCAGGAATGCTTCTTGCGGGATCTCCACCGAACCCACTTGTTTCATGCGTTTTTTACCTGCTTTTTGTTTTTCCAGCAATTTCTTCTTGCGGCTGATATCGCCGCCATAGCACTTGGCCAGCACGTTCTTGCGCAACGCCTTGACGTTCTCGCGCGAGATAATGTTGGCGCCGATGGTCGCCTGGATCGCCACGTCGAACATCTGGCGCGGAATCAGCTCGCGCATCTTGGCGGCAACCTGGCGACCACGATACTGGCTGTTGGAACGGTGCACGATAATGGCCAGCGCATCGACTTTCTCGCTGTTGATCAGCATGTCGACCTTGACCACGTCGGCCGCGCGGTATTCCTTGAACTCGTAGTCCATCGAAGCGTAACCGCGCGAGGTCGATTTCAGGCGATCAAAGAAGTCCAGCACGATCTCGGCCATCGGCATTTCATAGATCAGCTTGACCTGGCGGCCGTGGTAGCTCATGTCCATCTGGATGCCGCGCTTGGCGATACACAGGGTAATGACCGAACCGACATACTCTTGCGGCATATACAGATTGACCGTAACGATCGGCTCGCGCACTTCTTCGATGCGCGACGGATCGGGCATCTTGGAGGGGTTGTCGACGTTGATCATGCTACCGTCGCGCTGCACCACCTCGTACACCACGGTCGGCGCGGTGGTGATCAGGTCCATGTCGAACTCGCGTTCGAGACGCTCCTGCACGATTTCCATGTGCAGCAAGCCCAGGAAGCCGCAGCGGAAGCCGAAGCCCAGCGCCTGCGACACTTCCGGCTCGTACATCAGCGCCGCATCATTGAGCTTGAGCTTTTCCAACGAATCGCGCAGCGCATCGTACTGGTTGGCTTCGACCGGGAACAGGCCGGCAAACACCTGCGGCTGCACTTCCTTGAAGCCGGGCAGCGGCTCACTGGCAGGACGCGAAGCCAGCGTCACGGTGTCGCCCACCTTGGCCGCCTTCAGTTCCTTGATACCGGCGATAATAAAGCCCACCTGTCCTGCCGACAATTGCGGCAAGGATTGCGAACGCGGCGAAAATACGCCGATATCTTCCACCAGCTGCACCGAATCGGTGGCCATCAGGCGGATCTTGTCTTTGGGTTTAAGGGTGCCATTGACCATGCGCACCAGCATCACCACGCCCACGTACGAGTCGTACCAGGAGTCGACGATCAGCGCCTGCAACGGTGCGTCCGGATCGCCCTTCGGCGCCGGCACCTTGGCGATCAGGGACTCCAGCACGTCCTGCACGCCCAGGCCGGTCTTGGCCGAGCAATGCACGGCGTCAGCGGCATCGATGCCGATCACGTCTTCGATTTCGGCAATCGCGGTCGGCGGGTCGGCGTTCGGCAAGTCGATCTTGTTCAGTACCGGCACCACCTCTACGCCCAGGTCGAGCGCCGTGTAGCAGTTAGCCACGGTTTGCGCTTCCACGCCCTGCGAGGCGTCGACTACCAGCAGCGCGCCTTCGCAGGCCGACAGCGAGCGCGACACTTCATAGCTGAAGTCGACGTGGCCCGGCGTATCGATCAGGTTCAGGTTATAGGTCTGGCCATCGCGCGCCTTGTATTGCAGCGCGGCCGTTTGTGCCTTGATGGTAATGCCGCGTTCGCGCTCCAGATCCATCGAATCGAGCACCTGCGCCTCCATCTCGCGGTCGGACAGGCCGCCGCACAATTGAATGATGCGGTCCGCCAGGGTCGATTTACCGTGGTCAATATGGGCGATGATGGAGAAATTGCGTATGTTATTCATTAACTAATATCTATGCGAGTGACAACAGTGCTGTAACAAGGAATCCAGGGCCAAGGGGCCAACTTCGGGATAGACCCGGCGCCCCGCTCATGATGAAAAAAGCGCTCCGAGCAGGGCATCTGCATGCCCCGGGCGAGCGCTTTTTGAAGCGACAGAAGCTGCTGCCTCGGACAGGAGCTTTTTCGACCTCTCCATTTTACCGGATTTCACACTAGAAAGCCCGTGTTATCAGGGTGGCACCGGGGAAAACGTGCAGTTGCGTGCTGGCGCGCTTTCTTTATTGCGCTGCCAGGCAGCGCCGCACGGCCGCTTCGTCGAGGAAGTAATGACACAGCTCGGGCTGCTCAAGGCCGGCAAACAGCACCGGAACGAGCTCATCGAAGCGGGCCAGCAGCGTGGCGTCGGGCGACTGGTCGATATCGATTACCTCGACCGTGAACGGCTGCGCCGGCGTTTGCAGACGCTGCAGCGCGTCAAACATCTCCTGGCAAAGGTGGCAGTAACCGCGGGAGTACAGGGTGAAGTGCATGGTGGGTTCAGTGATCTTGTTGACGCGCGCGGGGCAAGGGAGCGGCCTGGGATGGCCCGCCCCCACAGGCCGGAGTTACTTCGCGGTTGGCCGCAAGGAAACAAACTGCGCGGTATCGCCACGGCGTACCAGCAGCGCGGTGGTCTTCTTCGGATCGAGCTTGGCTACCAGCGCATTGAACTGTTTGGCGTCGCGCACGGCGGTGTTATTGAGCTGCAAGATCACGTCGCCGCCTTGCAAGCCGGCCAGCGCAGCCACGCCATCGGCATCGTCGACCTGGACGCCAGCATCGATTTTCAGTTCCTGCTTTTTGGCTGCCGGCACGTCGCTCACTTTCAGACCCAGTGCATTGCGGCCCAGTACTTCCGGTGCCTTGGCGTCTTTCTTGGCTGTCTTGCCGTCATCGACCTGCGCCACCACCACCGGCACCTCCTGCTGCACGCCGTTGCGCCAGACGGTCATGGTGGCCTTGCCATTGACGGTGGCGCTGCCCACCAGGCGCGGCAGGTCGGACCAGCGCTCGATGGCGGCGCCGTTGAATTTCAGGATAATATCGCCCGGCTTGATGCCGGCCTTGTCGGCAGCGCCGCCCGGCTCGACCATCGATACCTGCGCCCCCTTGTCGTTCGGCAGGCCCAGCGACTCGGCCACTTCCTTGCTGACGGCGCCGATCTGCACGCCGATGCGTCCGCGCACTACCTTGCCGGTCTTTTTCAACTGTTCGCCCACGCGCATCGCCTCGTCGATCGGCACGGCAAACGAAATGCCGTTATAGGCGCCGGACAAGGTGGCGATCTGCGAATTGATGCCGATCACTTCGCCGCGCATATTGATCAAGGGGCCGCCCGAATTGCCGGGGTTGACCGCCACATCGCTCTGGATCAGCGGCAGGTAGTCGCCGGTATCGCGCGCCTTGGCCGAGATAATGCCGGCCGTCACCGTATTGTCGAGGTTGAATGGCGAACCGATGGCAATCACCCATTCGCCGACGCGGATCTTGTTGGAGTCGCCGATGGTAATACGAGGCAGGTTGCTGCCCTCGATTTTGAGCAGCGCCACGTCGGTGCTGGCGTCGGCACCGATTACCTTGGCCTTGAATTCGCGCTTGTCGGTCAGCGTGACGTAGACTTCATCGGCGCCGTCGACCACGTGCGCATTGCTCAGCACATAGCCATCGGCCGAGATAATAAAGCCCGAGCCGACGCCGCGCTGCACTTCGCGCTCCTGCTGCGCACCACGCGGCGCCTTGGGCGACTGCTGGCGTGGCGTGGGCATGGCGCCGCCAAAGAAGCGGCGCAGGAATTCCTGCATTTCCTGTTCATCTTGGCCACCAGCGCCGGGGCCGCCGGACTTCAGGCGTTCGGTGGTGCGAATATTGACCACGGCCGGGCCGACGGCATCGACCAGGTTGGCAAAGTCGGGCAAGCCAACGGCAGGAATGGCGGCCTGCGCGACCGGGCCCAGGCCCAGCACGGTGGGCGCAAAGAAAACGCTGGCCGTTCCCAGACACAGTGCGGAAAGAGTTTTCGCTGAAAACGTTTTGCTGTTTGCACAAATATTTTTTTTCATGGACAGTACTTTTCGAATGTTGAATCGGATCGGGCTGCTGCCGGCAAGCAATGGCAAACTGCTCAACAATATATCGCATAAGCAAGATATCGCCTGCTGATAGTGTCAATCGTGCCGCAGGCAGGTGTCAAGAGGGGGACGCCGGCATTAAGGCCGGCGTAAGCCAGACTGTCAGCGCTGCGCCGATGGATGGCGCTGCAGGGGCAAGGCTGCGTCAGGCTGTCTGGACGGGACGGTGCTGCCGGCAGCCTCCTCCTGCGTCAGGCGGCTGGCAAGGCGCGCCGCGAACTGCATATCCGGCGTATCAGGCGCATCGGACGCATTACCGGGCAGCTGCGCGCGCAGCACGTCGCCGATGCGCTGCCAGGCCTGCCAGGCCTGGCGCCCGGCTTCGGTATCGAGTACCGCCAGGGCCAGCTCGCGTTCGCTGTGCGCCAGCTCGCCGTCGGCCAGGGCCGACAGGTATTCGAGCAATTGTGTGTGCGTGTCCATGATAGACCCAGCCAGTTCAAGTATCCCGGCGTCATTACCGGCCATGCTTTTTTACAATAAGCGCCATACTCGTTTCATTACCAGCGCTTGTCAATCGGCATGTCGAGCAAGGGTTTGAGTTTTTCCGCAATCACCTCGCGTGCGCGAAAAATACGGCTGCGCACGGTGCCGATGGGACAGGCCATGATCTGTGAAATCTCGTCGTAGCTCAGGCCTTCGATTTCACGCAATATGATCGCCGTACGCAATTCAATCGGCAGCAAGTCCATGGCGGCGTTGACGGTGGCGGCGATCTGCTTGCTGGCCAATACGGACTCGGGCGTATTGTTGTCGCGCAGTTTACCGCCATCCTCGAACGATTCCGCCTGCCCGGCATCGGCATCGCCCAAGGCAGGCGTGCGCCGCCCTTGGGTCAGCAGATAGTTCTTGGCTGTATTGATACCGATGCGGTACAGCCAGGTATAAAAGGCGGCTTCACCACGAAAATGCCGCAGCGCCCGGTATGCCTTGATAAAGGTTTCCTGTACTACATCTTCAGCCTCAGCCGTATCATGTATCAACCGCGATATCAGACGCATCAGGCGTCGCTGATACTTCGACACCAGAATGTCAAACGCCTGCCGGTCGCCCGCCTGTACGCGTTCGACCAGCAATTGATCCGCTTCCCGCTCTGTCTTCACGCCCGCAACCCCTGTTCACATGCAGCGTGCGTGCCTGATTGACTATAGAGTTGGCCCGCTGCAAGAAGTTCAGTTTTCATGTCACTTTTTTTCGCCATCCGGCTCCTGGCGCGCCGCCAGCACGCGACACGCCACGGCAAGCGCGCGAAACGCCGGACATCCGTAGGCGCCGCGCTGGACCAGCACGCTGCATCGCCGGCCTTGCCCGTCCATCAGGCGCAGCACCAGCAGCGCTGGCCACAAGGTCGTTCCCGGCAACAGCCGACATAACGACGACTGCGACGGCAACGCGATTGACGCCGGCACCGCAGCGGGCGCTGCCGAATCGCGCGCTGTCGAATCCAGATATACCGCCAGGCGCACCTGGCCGACCGGTGAAATATCAAGCCTGCATGCGGTGGCGGGCCGGCAACAGATGACCAGCAGCAACAGGCCGCCGGCAGCGCTTGCCACTGCCAGCGGCAAGGACCAGGCGTAAGCACCGACCAATTGCATGGAGCTGCCGACAGCAGGCCAGCAGCCGGACAGCGGACAGGCAGCCAGCAACGCGCAAACGGCCAGGCAAGCTTGCGGCAGGCGCACGCAGACAGGCGTGCGAACGACAGCCGAAACGGCAATCGACATAGACTTGACGGGAAAAAATTAAGGCGCGCCGGCACCATGCCGGGCAAATTCAGGCGCCAACGAACGTTGGCGCCGAATCAGCGCTCACTACGGTTTGACCGTAGTGAGCGCTAAAAGTTCAGGCGAAACAAAAATATCTCGCCGAACCAGACTTGCTTTTACTTTGCTTTACCGAAAATCAGCGTGCCATTCGTACCGCCGAAGCCGAACGAATTCTTCACTGCATAATCGATCTTCATGTCGCGCGCCGTATTGGCACAGAAGTCGAGATCGCAAGCCGGATCCTGGTTGAACAGGTTGATGGTCGGCGGCGCCACTTGATTGTGGATTGCCAGCACCGTAAACACTGCTTCCAGGCCACCGGCGCCACCGAGCAGATGGCCGGTCATCGACTTGGTCGAGCTGACGACCAGGTTCTTGGCATGCTCGCCGAAGGTGCGCTTGACGCCCATCACTTCAGCCACGTCGCCTTGCGGCGTCGAGGTGCCATGCGCGTTGACGTATTGAATCTGATCCGGGTTCAAACCGGCGTTGTTCAACGCAGCAACCACTGAACGGCCACCGCCGCTGCCATCTTCCAGAGGCGAGGTCATGTGATAAGCATCTGCGCTCATCCCGAAACCATGCACTTCAGCATAGATCTTGGCGCCGCGCGCTACCGCGTGGTCGTAGTCTTCCAGCACCATCACGCCAGCGCCTTCGCCGAGCACGAAACCATCGCGGTCCTTGTCCCACGGACGCGACGCCGTTGCCGGGTCGTCGTTACGGGTCGACAAGGCGCGTGCCGAGGCGAAGCCGCCAAGGCCCAGCGGCGAGACAGTCGATTCGGCGCCGCCGGCGATCATGACGTCGGCATCGCCGTACTCGATCATGCGCGCAGCAGCACCGATGCAGTGCAAACCGGTAGTACAGGCCGTCACGATAGCCAGGTTCGGGCCCTTCAGACCATATTTGATCGAAAGGTTGCCAGAGATCATGTTAATGATCGAGGCAGGCACGAAAAATGGCGAAATACGGCGCGGGCCGCGTTTCTCGTACTCGGACTTGGTTTCTTCAATCAGCGGCAGGCCACCGATGCCCGAGCCGATGATCACGCCGATACGCTCGGCGTTCTCTTCGGTCACTTCCAGGCCGGAGTCCTGCATGGCTTGAATGCCGGCAGCCATGCCAAAATGGATAAAGGTATCCATGTGGCGAGCTTCCTTACCGGAGATGTAATCTTCGATATTGAAGCCTTTGACTTCACCGGCAAAGTGCGTGGTGAAAGGCTGGGCATCGAACTTGGTAATCGTGGCAATGCCGGATTTACCTTCGACGATTGCACCCCAGCTGTCGGCAATATTATTGCCTACAGGTGAGACGCAGCCCAGGCCGGTAACGACGACACGACGGTTTTTAGAACGGCTCAAGCGATTCTCCTGAAGTCAGTCAGAAGCCTTAGGCCTTGACGTTGGCGGTGGCGTAGTCGATCGCCTGTTTCACGGTGGTGATTTTTTCAGCTTGTTCGTCAGGGATTTCCATTTCGAACTCATCTTCCAGGGCCATCACCAGTTCCACGGTGTCCAGGGAATCGGCGCCCAGATCGTCGACGAAAGAGGATTCGATTTTGATGTCTGCTTCTGCAACGCCCAGTTGCTCAGCGACGATTTTCTTAACGCGTTGTTCGATATCCGACATGTTATGGCTCCAAAGTGTGTGTTACGGAAAGTGCGCGCATTTTATCAGGTTTGCGCGTCCGAATACTAATTTCAATGTCTGCGGCTATTTCAGCCGAAGCTGCTGCTAAAAGATGCTATTTCAGACAAAAAGACGTTTCCATCATGCCACAAACCGCCTTCTCGTCCAGCATACGCATCAATTCATATACATGCCGCCATTCACGTGCAGGGTGGTGCCCGTGATGTAGGCCGCTTGCGGCGAAGCAAGGAAAGCCACGGCCGCCGCCACGTCTTCCGGCTTGCCCAAACGCGACAGCGGAATTTGCGTCAGCAGCGCGGCGTGCTGCTCTTCGCTCAGCGCCTTGGTCATGTCGGTATCGATAAAACCTGGCGCGATGCAGTTGACGGTAATGTTGCGACTGCCAATTTCACGCGCCAGCGCGCGGCTCATGCCCTCCACGCCAGCCTTGGCTGCCGCGTAGTTCATCTGCCCCGGATTGCCCGACGAGGCCACCACCGACGTAATATTAATGATACGCCCAGTTTTCGCTTTCATCATCCCGCGCAGTACCGCGCGCGACAAACGGCCGACCGCCGACAGATTGGTGGAAATGACGCTGTCCCACTCTTCGTCCTTCATGCGCATGGCCAATTGGTCCTGCGTGATGCCGGCGTTGTTGACCAGCACCGACAGGCTGCCGTAGGTTTTCTGCACTTCGTCAACGACTGCTGCGCAACGCGCCGCGTCGGTCACGTTCAGCACCAGGCCCTTGCCGGCCACGCCCGCTTCGGTCAGGTAGTCGCTGATGGCCTGCGCACCCGCTTCCGAGGTGGCGGTGCCGACCACGGTGGCGCCCTGCTTGCCCAATTCGACGGCGATGGCGCGGCCGATGCCGCGCGAAGCGCCGGTGACCAGCACGACTTGATTTGCTAAATTCATGGTTATCCTTATTAAAAGACGGCAGTCGCGCTGCCGCCTGCAGTTTATTTGAGCTGCGTCAAAATACGGTCAAGCGATGCCTGGTCGACAATGGCGTCGCCCACCAGCACCGGATCGATGCGCTTGGCCAGGCCCATCAGCACCTTGCCCGGACCGCATTCGATCACTTGCGTGATGCCGTCAGCCGCGACTTTCTGCATGGTCTCGACCCAGCGCACCGGGCTGGCGGCCTGGCGTACCAGCGCCTGCTTGATGCCGGCCGGATCGTTGACGATGGCCACATCGACGTTATTGATCAGGGCGATTTGCGGCGCCGAGAACGTCAGGTCGGCCATATAGGCGCTCAGGCGGTCCGACGCCGGTTTCAGCAGCGAGGAGTGGAACGGCGCCGATACCGGCAGTTTCATGGCGCGCTTGGCGCCTTTGGCCTTGGCCAACTCACAGGCGCGCTCGACAGCTGCCGTATGGCCGGCGATCACGACTTGCGCCGGCGCATTGAAGTTGACCGGCTCGACCACCAGCGCGGTATTTTCGGCAGCGGCCTCGACACAGACGGCGCGTACGTCATCGTCCGACAGGCCCAGTACCACCGCCATGGTGCCCTGCCCGACCGGCACGGCTTCCTGCATGGCTTGCGCGCGGAAGCGCACCAGCGGCACGGCGTCCTTGAAATCGATCACGCCAGCAGCGACCAGCGCCGAGTATTCACCGAGGCTGTGACCAGCGACCACGCTGGGCAGCGGGCCGCCGGCAGCGATCCAGGCGCGATAGAACGCCACGGCCGCCGTCAGCATCACCGGCTGGGTATTGGTGGTCAGGTCCAGTTCTTCTTTCGGACCTTCGGCAATCAGCTTGCCCAGGTCGAGCTTGAGCGCTTCGGACGCTTCGGCCACGGTTTGCGCGACGATGTCATTGCCGGCAAAGCCGTCGAGCATGGCGATGGCTTGCGAGCCCTGGCCCGGGAAAACAAATGCGAATTTTGTCATGGTGACTCCGTTTAATATTTTTCTCAGCAGCTTACATTCTTGCGAGCACGGCGCCCCAGGTAAAGCCGCCGCCCACGCCTTCCATCATCACGTTGTCGCCCTTTTTGACGCGACCGTCGCGCACGGCGATATCGAGCGCCAGCGGGATCGACGCAGCCGAGGTATTGCCGTGCTGGTCAACCGTGACCACCATTTTTTCCAGCGGCAAGCCGAGCTTCTTGGCGGTGCTGTTCATGATGCGGATATTGGCCTGGTGCGGGATCAGCCAGTCGATCTGGTCCTGCGTCATATTGGCGTGCGTCAACGCTTCCTGGGCGACTTTTTCCAGTACCGACACAGCCAGCTTGAACACGGCCGGGCCATCCATATGCAAAAAGGCACTGCCGGCCAGGGCGCCATCGGCCACATTGCCGGGCACGCTCAGGATATCGGAGTGGCGGCCGTCGGCATGCAGCTTGGTGGCCAGGATACCCGGCTCTTGCGAGGCCGTCATGACGATGGCGCCGGCGCCGTCGCCAAACAGCACGCAGGTGCTGCGGTCGTTAAAGTCCAGGATGCGCGAAAACACTTCGGCGCCGATCACCAGCACGTTCTTGTGCATGCCAGACTGGATAAAGCTGTCGGCCGTGGCCACTGCATAGACGAAGCCGCTGCAGACAGCCTGCACGTCGACGGCGGCGCAGTTGTTGGTAATGCCCAGCTTGTTCTGCACGATGCAGGCGGTGCTGGGAAAACTGCCGAAGAAATCCGGGGTCGAGCTGGCCACGATGATCAGGTCCAGGTCATTGCCTTCGATGCCGGCCATTTCCAGCGCTTTTTTGGCCGCTTCCACGCCCAGGTCGGAGGAGTTTTGTGTCGGCGCCGCGTAGTGGCGCGCCGAGATACCGCTGCGCGAGACGATCCATTCGTCGGACGTCTCGATGCCCTTGGCAGCGAGCTGCTCCGTCAGATCCTGGTTGGTCACGCGCTTTTCCGGCAGATAGCTGCCGGTACCGATAATCTTGCTGTAGGTTCTGCTAAAAACAGTCATGCCCGTATCCGTCCACTAAATGCTAGAGCTTGTTGATTGAGGTTCTTCCACTGGTGTGCGCGGCATCAGTTCGGCGATCATGCTGGCCAGGTGCGCCTGCACATCGTTCTTGGCCGCCTCATGCGCGCGGCGAATCGCCCACTCGAATGAATAGGCATCGGCGCCGCCGTGGCTCTTGAAGACCAGGCCGCGCAGGCCCAGCAGGCTGGCGCCATTGAAACGCGAAGGGTTCAGGCGGTTGCCGATGGCCTTCAGAGCCGTGCGCGCGATCAGGGCGCCGAGCATGGTGATCGGATTACGCTTGAATTCGGACGTCAGCACCAGCTTGAAATAGCGCGCCAGGCCTTCGATGGCTTTCAATGTCACATTGCCGACAAAACCGTCGCACACGACGATATCGGTGGTGCCCTTGAAGATGTCGTTGCCTTCCACGTTGCCGTAGAAATTGAGCGCGCCACGGTCATGGTCGGCCTGCAGCAGCTTGGAGGTCAGCTTGACCACCTCATTGCCCTTGATGTCTTCGGTACCGACGTTGAGCAGGCCGATGGTCGGGCGTTCGATGCCTTCCATGGCCGACACCAGCACCGAACCCATGATGGCAAACTGGTGCAGGTGATGCGGTTCGCAGTCGACGTTGGCGCCCAGGTCGAGCATATAGGTCGGGCCGCCCTTTTGATTGGGCAGGATGCTGCAGATGGCCGGGCGGTCGACGCCTGACATGGTTTTGAGGACATAGCGCGAAACGGCCATCAGGGCGGCAGTGTTGCCAGCGGAAACGCAGGCTCGCGCCGTGCTGTTCTTGACCTGTTCAATGGCCACGCGCATGGACGAATCCTTCTTGCGGCGCAAGGCCACTTCCAGCGGATCGTCCATGGTAACTTGTTCGGAGGCATGCAATACCGTCAGGCGCGGCAATGCGTCGGCCTTGTATTTCTTGAGTTCGGCGCGGATCACATCTTCCAATCCCACCAGGATCAGTTCGGCGTCAGGCTCTTGTTTGATAAAGGAAATTGCTGCAGGAATAGTGACTGAGGGACCATGATCTCCGCCCATGCAGTCGATAGATATTTTGATTGTCATTTGTTTTGATTCAATACCGCTGCGGGCTTGCGGCAAGATGAGAATCGGACTGAAACATATGCCGATGGCATCGTGTCATGCACGAACCAGACGCGGTGAGCGTGATTCAAAATGACGGTGTGCAAGATCAATTGCAGCCGATAAAAAAGAAGAAGCGGCGCCACGCTGAACATCCACGCAACACCGCTTTCGACTTACCCAACAAAACGTCGATTACTCGTCGTTTTTGGTCTTCAACACTTTACGGCCACGGTAGAAACCGTTAGGGCTGATGTGGTGACGCATATGCGTTTCGCCGGTGACTGGCTCGACGCTCAATTGCGGCGCTACCAGGAAATCGTGCGAACGGTGCATACCGCGCTTCGATGGGGTTTTCTTGTTCTGTTGAACTGCCATGATAACTCCTAATACATAAGTTCTAAAATTTTAGCACATTCGACCAGCAAATACATGCGAATCGAGTATCCCAGCGGCATAGACTATCCTAAAACAGCCCGTACCGACATCGTTTATTACTGCTACTTCTACTACAACATTGCCATACTCGATTACAACACGCGTTTGACACGTTCATTACCACTACTTATTCTGGCTTCAAGCTTTTCAGCGCCGCAAAGGGCGATTTCTTTTCAGTCTTGAGAGCATCGAGCTGCGCCGTATCGGGGCAGACATCGTGTTTGGGTACCTGCGGCAGGGCCAGCAAGGCTTCATCTTCGATCAGCGCCATGGCATCCATGCTGCGACTGCCGACGATCACATCGACCGATTCATCGGCAATGATTTCTTCGATTTCATCAGCATGCGCATCATCCTTGCCCAGCATCAGCCTGGTCGACGAATCGATATCATAGGCAAACGGGGCCAGGCAGCGCTGGCAAACCAGCTGGACTTTGCCGCTGACCGACAAGGTCAGCTCAGGGTATCCCTGCTTGCTGGTGCTGCCGACAATCTTCCAGGAAATCTCACCGGAATTGTCCGCGCAATCCTTGGTCAACCGGGTCATTTCGGCAACCGGCGTTACGCCTTCGCGGCTTGCACCGACACGGGAAAAATCAAAGGCGTCGATCACAAAAGCATTCATTGGCAGAAAATTTCCCCGGAAAACCTGCGATAATAACAGGGTTTTCAACGCCGAGTCAAAGACTTGCACGCATTTTTTTGCGCCAGCGGCCTGCTGATTGTTTACCGAATGATACCAAATTCTTCTCCTTTGCGCCTGATTCTTGCCTCCAGTTCCAGCTACCGCAGAGAACTGCTGTCGCGCCTGCAACTACCGTTCGAGGTGGCCGTACCCGACCTCGACGAACGTCCGCTCGACGGCGAAAGCCCCAGCGCCACCGCGCTACGCCTGGCCCACGCCAAGGCCGAGGCTGTGCTGCAACGTTTTCCCGGCAGCCTGGTGATCGGCTCGGACCAGGTCGCCACGCTCGATGGCGCGCAGATCGGCAAGCCGGGCAACCACGCCAACGCCCTGCTGCAACTGCAGACCATGCGCGGACGCCAGGTCATCTTCCATACGGCGCTGTGCCTGCTCGACGGACGCGGAGCAACCCCTCATGCGCAGATCGAAGACGTGCAAACGCTGGTTACCGTGCGCGATTTGCCGGATGCCGAACTCGATGCCTACCTGCGCATCGAGCAGCCGTACGACTGCGCCGGCAGCGCCAAGAACGAGGGGCTGGGCATCGCCATCCTCGAACGCATCGACAGTACCGACCCTACCGCCCTGACCGGGCTGCCACTGATTGCGCTGACGGGTATGCTGCGGCGCGCGGGAGCGGTTTTTTTTAACACCTGAAATCCAACCCAAGGCAGGAACCGGAGTCGGACCCTGAGGGTTCGACTCCGGCCTTTCGCTGCCAGGGTTACAACACGACTGACCATGAACTCACAAGCAACTGGCACGCTGTACCTGATCCCCAACCACCTCGGCCTGTCCGAAGTTCTGGCCGATGCGCCGACCGACGCGCCACCCGACGCGCTGGCGCATATTATTCCCGACGAGGTGCGCCGCATCACTTCGCAGCTCGATTATTTCGTGGCTGAAAACGCCAAGACGGCGCGCGCCTTTTTAAAACTGGTCGGCATACAGCATCCGCTGGCCAGGCCCTTGCAGGAAATGACGATTTCGGAACTGAACGTCAATACCCCGGCGCAGGCGCTGGCCGGTTTGCTGGCGCCGCTGCTGGCGGGGCGCGATGCGGGACTGGTGTCGGAAGCGGGTGTACCGGCTGTGGCCGACCCGGGCGCCGACCTGGTGCGCCTGGCGCACCAGCACGGCATCCGCGTGCGCCCGCTGGTGGGGCCTTCATCGATCCTGCTGGCGGTGATGGGTAGCGGCCTGAACGGCCAGAGCTTTGCCTTCAACGGCTATCTGCCGACCGACGCGGCGCTGCGCGCCAAGCGCATCAAGGAGCTGGAAAACCGTTCGCGCGCGGAAAAACAGACACAACTGTTTATTGAAACGCCGTACCGCAACGCCGCCATGCTTGAAGCACTGGTGGCGCAGTGCCAGCCGTCGACGCTGATCTGCGTGGCAACCGACCTCAGCCTTTCCACGGAAAGCATCCAGACCAGCAATGCCGGCCAGTGGAAAAAACGCCTGGCGGCAGGCCAGGCGCCGGACTTCCACAAGAAGCCCACGGTATTTTTACTGCTGGGCCAATAAGCCCCAGACGCATCAGATGCGGCGCGTACCGGTATTTTTCACGCCGCCCTTGCCGGTTTCCAGCACAAATTTGGCGCCGTCATCGCGGCCCAGCACCTTGACCAGGTAAGGCATTACTTCGCGCAGCATCGGCTCCAGGGTGTACGGCGGATTAAGAATGAACATGCCGCTGCTGTGCAAGCCAAAGCCGTCCGGCGATGGCGTATTGACCGTCAGCGTCACGTGCAGCCACTCGGCTGACGGCAGTTGCTTGAGCTTGTCGGCAAACTGGCGCGACTCCATGCGCTGCAGCACCGGATACCAGACCGCGTACGTGCCGGTCGGAAAGCGGCCCAGCGCTTCGGCCAGCGTGTCCTTGACCTTGCGGTAATCCATCTTGTCTTCATACGGCGGGTCGATCAGCACCAGCGCGCGGCGCGACGGCGGCGGCAGCAGCGCTTTCAGGCTCTGGAAACCGTCGGCCTTGGTAATGATCACGCGCTTGCCGCGCACGGTCGGACGCTCGCCCTGGGCCTGCGCATGGGCTTCGACCTTGCGGAAATTGTCGGCCAGAATCTTGGCGTCGGCCGGATGCAGCTCGAACAGGCGCAAACGATCCTGCTCGCGGCTAACCTGGTCGGCGCAGTACGGCGAACCTGGGTAGTAGCGCATCTTGCCGCTCGGATTCATTTCCTTGATCAGATTCACATACTCGGCCAGCGATTCAGGCAGGTCGGTGCGATCCCACAGCGGCGCGATGCCGGTCTCATACTCGGCGTTTTTCGACGCATAACCGCCGTCGAGCGCATACACGCCGGCGCCCGAATGGGTATCGATATAACTGTAGGCGGTGTCCTTCTGATTCAGATACTTGAGCAACTGGATCTGGACATAATGCTTCAACACATCGGCATGGTTGCCTGCGTGAAAAGCGTGACGATAACTCAACATAAACTGACTGTTCCTAAAATAAAATGGGCGTGCAATTGGCAGCATTATCCACCAGAAACGCCATGCATATCAAAAAACACCGGCCAGGCCGGCGGCCTCGGCCGCAAGCAATGCGCAGGCCGGAGTAAAATACGCGCTTTTGGCCGCTGCGCCCGTGCGCCGCCAGCAAAACCATGCATAGTCTGACCTTAACTACCGACAACCGCGCCGAGATCGCCGCCAGCCTGGCCGGCCCGCGCTGGAGCGTGGCCTGTTTATGCGCGCAATGGTGCGGCACCTGCGGCACTTACCGCCACACTTTCGAGGAACTGGCGGCGCGCCATCCGGACATGCAGTTTGTCTGGATCGATATCGAAGACCAGGCCGATGTGGTGGGTGACCTCGATATCGACAACTTCCCTACCCTGCTGATCCAGCATGACGACAACGTGGCCTTCTTTGGCACCGTGCTGCCCGACGGCAGCCTGGCGCACCGCATGATCACGGCGCAGCAGGCGCTCAGCGCCGACGAACTGGCCGCCCAGGCGCTCAGCAGCGACGAGCGGCGCAACTGGCAGCGCGACTGCAATTTGCGCACGCTGCTGGCAGAACCCGGCTAAAACAGCTTACGGCAGTCGCAGCGGCAGGCTGCGCAGGCGCTGGCCGGTCAGCTTGAACAGGGCATTGGCCACGGCCGGCGCAATCGGCGGCGTACCCGGCTCGCCCACGCCTTCGGGCGCCTCCAGGCTGGGCATGATGATGGTGTCGACCTGCGGCGCCTGGCCCATGCGCAGCACCGGATAGTCGTGGAAATTGCTTTGCTCGACCTTGCCATCCTTGAACGTGATCTCGCCGCCCAATGCGGCCGACAGGCCGAATACCACCGCCGACTCCATCTGCTGCTCGATGATATCGGGATTGACGGCCAGGCCGCAGTCGATCACGCAGACCACGCGCTGCACGCGGATCTCGCCGTTGTCCACCGACACCTGCGCCACTTGCGCCACGATGCTGCCAAATGACTGGTGCAGTGCCACGCCATGCGCACTGCCGGCCGGGGCCTGGCCAGCCCGGGCCACGGCCGCGTCGAGCACGGCCAGGTGGCGCGGGTGCTGCGCCAGCATGGCGCGCCGGTAGGCCACGCTGTCCTGGCCGGCCGCATGCGCCAATTCGTCGATAAAGCTTTCCTTGAAAAACGCATTATGCGAATGGCCGACCGAGCGCCAGTAGCCGACTGGAACTGCGCTGTCGGCAATCACATGGGCGATACGCTGGTTGGCGATCTCATAAGGCATGTCGAACTCGCCTTCGGCGGTGGTCTTGTCCGGCCCCATGCCGGGCAGGCCGAAGTTGCGCTGCAAATACTGGTGCGTGATCGAGGCGCTGACCGACTTGTTGTCCCAGGCCGCAATGCGCCCTTGCGCATCGAGCCGCGCGGCAAAGCGCGCCAGTGCCGCCGGACGGTACATATCGTGCGCAGTATCCTGTTCGCGGGTCCAGATCAATTGCACCGGCGCGCCGTCGCATTGCAGCGCAATGGCCACCGCCTGCGCCACCATATCGACTTCCAGGCGCCGGCCAAAGCCGCCACCGAGCAGCAGCACCTCGATGCTGACGTCGCTGGCAGCGACCCCGGCCACTTTGGCCGCCGCTTCCACTGCAATGCCGGGCGCCTGGGTCGAGGCCCACAGGCGCACTTTACCGTCTTTGACCTGCGCGGTGCAGTTGACCGGCTCCATGGTGGCGTGCGC
The DNA here is from genome assembly GCF_009208565.1 of Janthinobacterium aquaticum. GTDB lineage: Bacteria > Pseudomonadota > Gammaproteobacteria > Burkholderiales > Burkholderiaceae_D > Janthinobacterium. Next base: position 561,566 of record NZ_WFLK01000001.1, read on the forward strand.
CAGGAACGGCGCGCGGTATTCGGCTTTCACTTCACGCAGCGACTGCTGCGACGGATCGTCGACCTTGCCGCTGGCGTGATAGGTATAGCCCGCCTCGCTGTCGAGCCGGCGCGCAAAGTCGGCAAAAATGGCCTGGCTCGACAAAGCAGCGCCAGCGCCAGCCTGCCACTGCACCGCCAACGCTGAGGCCGCCTGCTTTGCCTGCCAGTAGCTGGCTGCCACCACCGCCACGCACGGCGCGCTGCGGTTCTTCAGCGCGCCGGACAGGTCGAGCACCTTGCGCACACCGGACATGGCCAGCACCGGTGCGGCGTCAAAACCGGCAAGCGTGTCGCCCAGGCGCGGCGCCAGCTGCAGGCTGGCGTACAACAGGCCGGGCGGGCGCGCATCGATGCCGAACACGGCGCTGCCATCGACCTTCGATGGCGTATCGCGGCGCGGTGCACTGCGCCCGATCAGCCTGAATTGTTCGGGCGTCTTGAGCACTGGCTTGCCCGGATCGATGCCGGCCGCCTGCCCTGCCAGGCTGGCGTAGCTGGCGCGCCGGCCGTCGGCATGCAGCACGGCACCATCCTTGGTCGTGCATTGCGTGGGGGCGACCTGCCATGCTTGCGCTGCGGCCTGGACCAACATGGCGCGAGCGGCGGCGCCGGCCTCGCGCATCGGCTGCCAGGCGTCCTTCACGCTCGACGAGCCGCCCGTCACGATCACGCCCAGCTCGCGCGCCGCCTTGGCCACCGTCCATTCAACCAGGGCGCGGGTGCGGCCGCGGTCGTCAGGATGAAACGGCAGGCCGTCGCGCAGCAGCGTGATATTGCCGAAGATTTTGTCGATGGGCGCCTGGATCAGCTCGATGTTATCGAGCGCCACGTCCAGCTCTTCGGCCACCAGCATCGGCAGCGCGGTATGCACGCCCTGCCCCATTTCGCTGCGCGGCATGGCCAGCAGCACCTTGCCGTCAGGACGGATCGCCAGCCACCCATTGAGCGCTACCGCACCGCCTCCGACCGGCAGCGGCGCGCTGCCATACAGGCGCTGGCGCGGCGGCAGCACGCCCCAACCCAGCACCAGTGCGCCCACGCCTGCCACGCCAAGCCCCAGGCCGCCAAGCAGAAAACGGCGGCGGGAAGTCGATTGTCGTGCGGCCATGCGCCATCCTTTTCTTTAGAGTGAGGTCCAGCGCTCCACTATATCGTGCGCCGTCACCGGACGGCTATAAAAATAGCCCTGCGCCAGGCGGCAGCCGTGGCGCAGCAAAAATGCCGCCTGCTCCTGCGTCTCCACGCCTTCGGCAATCACAGACAGCTGCATGCTGCGTCCCAGCTCGATAATGGCAATCGTGATGGCTTCGTCGTCGGCGTCGCTGGCAATATCCTTGATAAACGAGCGGTCGATCTTCAGCGTCTGCACCGGCAACTGCTTGAGGTAGGCCAGCGACGAGTAGCCGGTGCCAAAGTCATCGATGGCCAGCCCCACGCCGATCGCGTGCAGGTCATTGATGTAGCCGAGCGCATCGCTGGTATTCATGATCACCGACTCGGTCACTTCCAGCTGCAGGCGCTGCGGCTCCAGGCCGGTTTCCTGCAAGATGGCGTCGACCATGCCGGCGATGCTGCCGCGCTCGAACTGCTTGAGCGACAGGTTGACCGCCATTTTCGGCACATGCAGGCCCTGCTGCTGCCAGCGCAGCATCTGGCGGCACGCTTCTTCCAGCACCCACTTGCCCAGCTGGTTGATAAAGCCGCTGTCTTCGGCCAGCGCAATGAAGCGCGACGGCGGCACCAGGCCCAGTTCCGGATGGTTCCAGCGCACCAGCGCCTCGACGCCGATCAGGCGACCCGTGTCGATCTCGACCTGCGGCTGATAGTTGAGGAAAATCTCGTTCTTTTCCAGCGAGCGGCGCAGGAACGTTTCCAGCCGCAGGCGCTCCATGCCCTCGCCCGTCATCGACGGCGCATAGAAGCGGTAGCCGTTGCGCCCGCGCGCCTTGGCCTGGTACATGGCCACGTCGGCATTGCGGATCAGCATATTAAGATCCTGCGCGTCATGCGGATACAGGCTCACGCCCACGCTGCAGGTCACGAACAGCTCGTGGCCGGCCACCAGGAACGGCTGCTCGAACATGGCCACCAGCTTGTCGGCCACCTGGCTGGCGCCGAACTGGCCATCGACGCCTTCGAGCAGCACGATGAATTCATCGCCACCGAGGCGCGCCAGCGTGTCGCCTTCGCGCAGGCGCGCGGCCAGCTCACTGGCCACCTGCTGCAGCAGTTCGTCGCCGATATGGTGACCGAGCGTATCGTTGACGTTCTTGAAGCGGTCCAGGTCGATGAACAGGATGGCCAGCTGCTCGCCATCGCGCGCAGCGCGCTGCAAGGCGTGCTGCAGGCGGTCGTGGAACAGCAGGCGATTGGGCAGTGCAGTCAGCGGATCGTGATGGGCCATATGATCGAGCTTTTCCTGCGCCTGTTTGATGGCGGTGATGTCGCTGAATACGCCCACGTAATGCGTCGGCGCACCCCGGTTGTCGAGCACCGCGCTGATGGTCAGCCATTCCAGATAAACCTCGCCGTTCTTGCGCTGGCGCCAGATCTCGCCGCGCCAGAAACCGGTACCGGTCAGCTCGTCCCACATGGTCACGTAAAAGGCATCGTCATGACGCTGCGAGCGCGTCATCGATGAATGCAGGCCGACCGCCTCGGCCTGGGTGTAGCCGGTAATTTGCGTAAAGGCCGGATTGACGGCAACGATCATTTCATCGACATCGACCACCATCACGCCGTCGGCGATATGTTCAAGCACGGCTGCCGACAGGCGCAGTTTTTCCTCGGCCTCCTTGCGCGCCGTAATGTCGGCATAGACCCAGATGCTGCCTTCGCCCGGACGGGCCGGATCGAGCGCGCAGCCGCTGACCAGCGCCCAGAACAGGCTGCCGTCCTGGCGCTTGTAGTGGCGCTCCTCGCTGAAGTCGCCGCCCTCGCGCATGGCAGGATACTGGCGCTCGCCTGCTTCCTCGAAGTCATACAAGGTCGGAAACACGATGGCGGTCGACTGGCCCGCCATTTCATCGCGGCCATAGCCGAACAGCTCTTCGCAGCGGCGATTGACGGACACGATGCGGCGGTGGCGCACGAACATCACGCCGAACATCACGTTGTCGAGTATCGCGCTTTGCTCGGTCAGCAGCGCTTCGATGCGCATTTCATGGTGCTTGCGCTGGCTGATGTCGGCAATAATGCCGTCGACCCACACCACGCCCTGCTCGCCGGCCTGCGGCTGGCCGTTTTCCGCCACCCAGCGCTCGATGCCGGCCGCGTCGATAATGCGGTATTCAAGTGCGTAGGGCTGCACCTCGGCCACCGCCTGCCTGACGGCGCGCCGGTGGTTGCGGCGATCCTCCGGGCAGATCAGGTCGACCCAGGCATGGGTGGTGCCACGCATGAACTGCTGCGCCGTGTAGCCGGCAATGTCCTCGATGGCCTCGCTGACAAAATCGATGGGGCCGTCGGGCCGGTAGCGGAACACCGCGCCGGGCACCTGCGTGACGATGGTGCGAAAGCGCTCTTCGCGCTGGCCGATATCTTCGAACAGCTGGCCGATGGCGGCGCGCATGCGTTCAAGCTGCGCGGCCAGGCGGCCCAGCTCATCGTTACCGTCGGGCACCAAGGGCGTATCGAAGTCGCCATGCGACAGGCGGTCGGAAAAACGCATCAGCCGACGCAAGGGCCTGAGCAGGCGGCGATTCATGAACAGCACGATCAGCGCCATCGAGATGGCCAGTTGCGCGCCCAGCACAAAGATATAGGCGATCTGCTTTTCGCGCAGATCCTGCTGACTGCGCGCATCGTCCATTTCGACCATTACATGGCCGATGCGTTCGCCGCGCACCACGATGTCGCGCCCGGCGCGAAAAACATTGCCGACCGGGCGCTGCGGCGCCTGCAGGCGCATGAATTCGGTATCGGCCACGCCCGTCACCTGCACCACCAGCACAGCGCGGTCGCGCATCACCGATTCGACCAGCGAACGGGCCGATTCGGCATTCATGTTCCACAGCGATTCCTGCATGCCCAGCGCCAGGATGTCGACATAGCGCTGCAGCGATTCATTGAGGCTGGTGCGCGCCGACTGCCGCTCGTGCACGCCGACCAGCAGATAGCTGCCGACCAGCGCGGGCACCACCAGGCCGCCCAGCACCACCAGTATCAGCGCGCCATAGATCGACGAACCATACAGGTTGTTCAGGCTGGCGCGCCAGCGACGGAAAATGGAATCAGCCATGCCGGCGGCACGGAGCAATGATGGTCGAGCGTACGGTCATCGGATTTTATCGGGGGAGCACTGCGATGGAGGAAATTCCTTGTCGGCAATTATGCATGGAAAATGCACACAAAGTCACATACCTGTCCATAAAGCAATAAAACTAGCCGCTGATCTGTGCGCTCGATACCACAGCGCATGCCTGACAATATAGCAGCCAGGACAACGGCAAGCAAAAAACCGCACACCTTGCTATGATCGCGCCACTTTACCAAGAGGAACCATCATGACCTTTTCCATCCATTCCGCATCGATCCCCGTTTTCAAACAGATACTGGGCAGCCTGGCCACCATCCTCGACAAGGCCGAAGCACATGTGCAGGATAAAAAGATTGATCCGGCCGCGCTGCTGCACTACCGCCTGTTCCCCGACATGCTGCCGTTCGTGCGCCAGATCCAGATCGCCACCGATTTCGCCAAGGGCTGCGGCGCGCGCCTGGCCGGCGTGGCCGTGCCACCGTATGAAGACAGCGAACAGAGCTTTGCCGAACTGAAAGCGCGCATCGTCAAGACCATCGTCTTCCTGGAAAGCCTGCCGCAAGCCGATATCGAAGGCAGCGAAACGCGCGCCATCACCACCGGCAGCGGCGAGAAAACCAAACACTTCACGGGCCAGACCTATCTGTTTCACTACGCGCTGCCGCACTTCTTCTTCCACGCCACCACCGCCTACGACATCCTGCGCCATAACGGCATCGAGATTGGCAAGAAAGATTTTATCGGCAGTTATTAATCGGCTGCCGGGTCCGACCTACGCCATTGTCGGGTCGGACGTAGGTCGGATTAGGCCCCGCAGGGGCCGTAATCCGACAACATTGTTGGCGTCTGCGGTATTGTCGGATGACATCACGGACAGGCGGGCAGCACGCCACGTCTTTCTCAGCTATTCCTGCGCGGATACCCCTGCGCCAGGATGCGCACCCACACCGCTTCTTTTTCCTGCGCGCTCATCGACACCCAGTGCGCCACCTCCACCACGGTGCGACCACAGCCGCGGCATATTTCATCGAAGGTAGTCGAGCAGACCGCCACGCACGGTGTATCGGGCCGTTCCGGCAAGGCGTCGCACAGCTCGTCGCTCATTTGGCCACCACATGCTGGTAGAGGCCCAGCTTCTGCCAGCCGTCCAAGCCCAGCTTTTCCAGCGTGGCGATATTCTTGTCGAAAATCTCGGAAGCCTCGGGAAAGGCCTCGACCGCGCGCTCGATGCTGTCTTCGCGCAGCAGATGCAGCGTCGGATACGGCGAACGGTTGGTGAAGTTGCTGATATCGTCATCAAACGTTTCGGCAAACTGGTATTGCGGATGAAAACTCGCTACCTGCAGTTCGCCATCGAGCTGCATGTCTTCCACTGCAGCTTCGACAACGTCGAGAAACTCGTTGTAGTCCAGAAAATCGTTGAGCGCATACGGATGAATCAGCAAGGTGGTGTCGATTTCTTCCGGGCTGGTATCGGCCAGCAGCTGCAATTCATCCATCAGCAGCGCCAGCAGTTCTTCGGGATTGGCCGAATCGCACACCACATAGCGGATCTGCTGCTTGACATGCACGGCCTTGGCAAACGGACACAGGTTCAGGCCGATCACGGCCTTTTCCAGCCACTCGACGGTATTGGCAATGATCACGGCGTTGTCGTCTTCGTGGCGCGGCGGGGTAGTCATATAACAGGCTTCTTTCAATAAACGCAACCGGCAAGACGCCGGCCAAAGTCAAATTGTACGCATACTTTGCGCAAGCTCATACCCACGCGCCGCTAACCTTGCGACAGCCCCTGCCCCGGCTATGCTATAACAGCGGCCGAACAGCGAAACGGGCAAATTTAATTGGTATTTTTCGCATGATTAGCGAATGGAAACTTCCCCGCAAGCCGTCATCGAACTGACATAATTCTTGACTCCGGCATGTGGAAATACGTACACTCGCTGCTTGCTCATGCGTCAGTCCGATGTTTCTCCGACGACAACAATGGAATAATATGCACGAAAACTCCTTTAAATCTGGCGCTCTGGCAGCGTTGGTGCTGGCCCTGGTGCCGGCCTTCAGCCAGGCGAACGACACCGGTGTTGAGAGCGATTACGCGCCAGTCGCCGCTGCCAACCCCGCCCTGATTCCGATGACCGCCCAGGTCACGGCCAACCTCCCCACCCTCGACAATCGCCTGCAAAAGACGGATCGCCTGATGAAAAATCTCAGCGACAGTTCCGACCCTTTGCGCGAAGCCGATGTCTGGGGCCGCATCCGCAGCGGCTATGCGATTCCCGACATTAATAACCAGCTGGTGGCCAACCACGTCAACTGGTACGCCACGCGTCCCGACTATATCGCCCGCACCACGGCGCGCGCCTCGCGCTATATCTTCCACGTGGTGCAGGAGCTGGAAAAGCGCGGCATGCCTACCGAACTGGCGCTGCTGCCATTCATTGAATCGGCCTTCAATCCGCAGGCGTTCTCGAGCGCCAATGCGGCCGGCATGTGGCAGTTCGTGCCGGCCACCGGACGCGACTTCAATCTGAAACAGAACATGTTCAAGGACGAGCGCCGCGGCGTGCTGGCCTCGACCGATGCGGCGCTCACTTATCTGCAGCGCCTGTATGACATGTTTGGCGACTGGCAACTGGCACTGGCTGCGTACAACTGGGGCGAAGGTTCGGTTCAGCGCGCCATCAAGAAAAACCAGTCGCTGGGCAAGCCGACCGACTTTGAAAGCCTGGCCGACCTGATGCCGGCCGAAACGCGCAATTACGTGCCCAAGCTGCAGGCGGTAAAGAACATTATCGGCAACCCGGCCCAATATGGCCTGACGCTGCCGGTGGTCGACAATCACCCCTACTTTACCGCCATCGACAAAACCAGCGACATCGATGTGACCGTCGCGGCGCAGCTGGCCGAGCTGTCGATGGATGAATTCAAGGCGCTCAATCCGCAGTTCAATCGCCCGGTCATTATCGGTGGCGAAAAAACCAAGATTTTGCTGCCCCAGGAAAACGCGGCCAAGTTCACCAGCAACCTGGCGCAATGGGGCCATGCCCTGTCGAGCTGGACCACGCACAAGATCACCAGCGCACGCGAACGCATCGAAACGCTGGCCTCGAAGTTCGGCACCACGGCCGATGTGCTGCGCCAGGCTAACAATATTCCGCAACGCACGAGCCTGCGCGCCGGCTCGACCATCCTGGTGCCCAAGACGTCGGCCACCATGAACATGAATATCACCCAGGACATCGCCGACAACGCCAAGATACTGTTTGAAGCGGATCGTCCCGAGCGCGCCAGCAAGAACTCGCGCCATGTGGCCAAGGGCGGCAAGTCCAAGGCTACGCCGATCTCGCTGGTCAAGCCGCGCATCGCCCGTGGCGGCAGCAACAACCGCGCCAAGGCACGCCATTGATCAATGCCATTGCGCACTGACCTTGCCGGCCGCCACAGCTCTGCTGTCGCGGCCGGTTTTACTTGCCCACGCCACAATGGACGGCAAAAATGCGCGCCCGGAACGCCGCTGTACAGATAAGCCGTGCAAAACCGATGAAAATACGGTATAGTGTCGTTGTGCGCTGCAATATGCTTTGCAAAAAGCAACCCCGCAGCATCATGCAATATCAAACTAGCAGCTTCGCAAGCCTTGGCGCATCCACCGGATGTTGCCTTATAAAGCCCTCCCGCCTTGTGTGTCGCACCTGACACCGTCCCGGCGCAAAGCTTTTGTGCCGAAATTTCTTTTTATTCGAGTCATTTCGTTTTGGTTGGCGTTGCTATTTTGCGTTCTGCTTTTTGCAAGAACGCTGATTTTCACGAAAGAAAAAAAGAATGACATTTGAATCCTTAGGCCTGCATCCGTCCATCCTCGCCGCTCTGACCGAATCGGGCTACACCGCGCCAACCGCGGTCCAGTCGCAAGCGATTCCTGCCGCGATCGAAGGCCGTGACCTGCTGGTCTCGTCGCAGACCGGTTCGGGCAAGACCGCAGCGTTCATGCTGCCGTCGCTGCACAAACTGGCCAGCGCCGAACAAAGCGCAGCCGGCCGTACCGCCAACCAGGACATGCAGGCTGCCCGCGCCCGTGGCGAACGTCCACGTTTCAAGGCTGCCACGCCAAAAATGCTGGTTCTGACGCCAACGCGCGAACTGGCACTGCAAGTGACCACCAATACCGACAAGTACAGCACCGGCATTCGCCGCATCAAGGCTGTGTCGATTCTGGGCGGCATGCCTTACCCTAAACAGATGCAATTGCTGGCCAAGAACCCGGAAATCCTGGTTGCTACCCCAGGCCGTCTGATCGACCATATGGAATCGGGCAAGATCGATTTCTCGCAACTGGAAATCCTGGTACTGGACGAAGCTGACCGCATGCTCGACATGGGCTTTATCGACGATATCGAAAAAATCGTTGAAGCGACACCGGAAGGCCGCCAGACCATGCTGTTCTCGGCAACGCTCGACGGCGTGGTTGGCAATATGGCCCGCCGCATCACCAAGAACCCGATGATCATCCAGGTGGCGAGCTCGACCAACAAGCATGAAAACATCACCCAGCGCGTGCACTTTGTCGACGATCTGTCGCACAAGAATCGCCTGCTGGACCACCTGCTGCGCGACGATTCGCTCGACCAGGCTGTGGTGTTTACCGCCACCAAGCGTGACGCCGACACCATTGCCGACCGCCTGAACATCGCCGGTTTCTCGGCTGCCGCGCTGCACGGCGACATGCACCAGGGCGCGCGTAACCGCACGCTCGACGGCATGCGTCGTGGCCATGTCAAGGTGCTGGTAGCTACCGACGTTGCCGCCCGCGGCATCGACGTACCGACCATTACCCACGTGTTCAACTACGACCTGCCGAAGTTCCCGGAAGACTATGTGCACCGTATCGGCCGTACCGGCCGTGCCGGCCGCAATGGCCTGGCAATCTCGCTGGTCAACCACGCCGAAGGCATGAACGTCAAGCGCATCGAGCGTTTTACCAAGCAACTGATTCCGGTCAACGTGATCGAAGGCTTCGAGCCGAAGAAAACCGCGTCGGCGCCACGTTCGAGCGCCCGTCCAGGCGGCTGGAAACCAGGCGATAACCGCAGCGGCGCCAAGCCAGGCCAGCGCACCTTCAGCAAACCGGGCGCACCACGCAAAGACGGCGCACCGAGCACCGGCGGCGGCTACAAGGGTTCCAACCCGCGCAGCACCGACGGCGCACGCCGCAGCTACGGCGACCGTTAATCACGGTTGATGGCATCTGCGCCGCGACCGGCGCAGCATGAAAAAAACGGCCACCAGAGCAATCTGGTGGCCGTTTTTACTTGTGTGCTGGCTGGCTTACTTCTTCGACAGCTCCTGGCGTACCTGCTTGCGCAGCTTGGCCTGCTCGAAGCGCACCTTCTGCTCGGGCGTTTCCAGCACCAAAGGCGGCACAGCCACCGGCTTGCGGTCAGCATCGACCGCCACCATGGTGAAATAGCAGCTGTTGGCATGGCGCACCAGGCGCTGCTGGATATTTTCCGTGACCACGCGGATGCCCACTTCCATCGAGGTGTTGCCGGTGTAATTGATCGAGGCCAGGAAGGTCACCAGTTCGCCCACATGGATGGGCTGGCGAAACATCACCTGATCGACCGACAAGGTCACCACATAGCTGCCCGAATAACGGCTGGCGCAAGCATAGGCAACGCTGTCGAGATATTTCAGGATCGTGCCGCCGTGCACATTGCCGGAAAAGTTGGCCATGTCGGGCGTCATCAGCACCGTCATCGTCAGTTCATGGGCCGACCAGTTCATCGCACTGTCCAAAGTATTCTCCAGGGAATGAGTAACAGGAAACCGGCCTTGCAGGGCCGGCTGCAAGGCCTTACAGGCCCAGGGTGTCGATATCGGCCAGCGAGTCGCGGCCCTTGTCGGTGATATCGTGTCCGGCGCCGTCGGCGCGCGCGACGATATGGGCTTTCTTGCTCAGGAAATACCCTACTTCGCTATCGAGCGCGGCCAGCGGGTCGGCAGACACGGCGCGCAGGCCCATGATGCAGCGGCGCAGAAACAGCATTTCCTTTGCCTTGTCGGTGATGGACAGGCGGCCATCGCGGGCATAGCTGAGCAGCTTGAGGCCCGACAGGCGCTTGGCATTACGCGCCACGCAAGCGCTTGGACGCTCGGTCTTGATGCCGCGCGCAACTTGTTCAAGCGCATCATATTCGTCGGTTGTTAATTTTTCGTTCTTCATACATTTCCATAAGAGGCCAGGTTTCGGCCCTCATGGTACGCGCCCGGCTGCACAACGGCAACAGGCAACGTCAGTACATGGCCGCACGCAAGGCGCGCGGCGCACGGCAAGCTGAAGAACTGTTGTTTATTTCAACGTGCGCAACACCAGCCAGACCAGGCCACAACCAGCCACGGCGCCGGTCAACGCCAGTGCCAGCAGGCTTTTGTTTTCCAGCACAGGCCGGCGTCCCAGATGGATTTTGTTGTATAAAGAATTGCCCATGATGGTCTCCGTATTCGCGTCAAAACGCCATGTGTTTTCGATAGCTCATTATAAGAACAGAATCGTGACGGCTGCGTGACACACACACGTTCAACCGCGTTTTGTGTGTGCCAGAGCACGCTTTTCTTGAACGCTGTTGTTTAAATGGCGTGCCACGCGAAGCTGCCTGCATGGTTACTGCATTTTCACCGGCGGCGACGGCGGCGTTGGCTCTTCGACCGGCACCGGATCGACCTCGGGCTGCCTGTCCGGTGGCGGCGTGACAGGGTCGCCTTCGGGCGGCGGCGTGATATCGGGCTCGGGCGTGCTGTGGGCGTGCTTGACTATGTCATCGTTCATGGCGATCTCCTTTACGGCCACTCTAGCGCAGGCGGCCCGATCATGTCGCGCCGCTGGAACAGGTACAGCAGGAACTTTCTTCACTGCAAAGACTCCAAACAGGGTGCCGGGCCTGCTGCCTGGCGCCAGCCGTGGAGCAACAATGCGTCGAAAAAAAATCTTGTTACTTGCCGAAGCCGTCACCCTGGCCCATGTCGGGCGCCTGCTGACGCTGGCGCAAGGCCTGCCGCCTGAACAGCATGACATCCATTTTGCCTGCGCCGACGGTTATGATTTCTGTTTCCAGGGCAGCACTTTCCAGCGCTGGCGCATTGACAGCATCACGCCGCAGCAGTTTCTGCAGGCACTGGCGCAAGGCAGTCCGGTGTACGATGAGGCCACGCTGCAAGCCTACGTAGCCGATGATATGCGCCTGCTGCAAGCGGTCCAGCCCGATCTGGTGATCGGCGACTTTCGCCTGTCGCTGTCGGTCAGCGCGCGCCTGCAGCAGATACCCTATATCACCATCAGCAATGCCTACTGGAGTCCGCATGTGCGCCAGCACTACACGGTGCCGGCGCTGCCGATAACGCGCACGCTGCCCATCTGGCTGGCCGACACGCTGTTCCGCCTGGTGCGGCCAATCGCTTTTGCTTCGCACGCCGTGCCGCTCAACCGCGTGCGCCGACGGCATGGCCTGCCCTCGCTGGGTAGCGACTTGCGCCGCATCTATACCGATGCCGATCACACCCTGTACGCCGATATTGCCGAACTGTTCGGCTCGCCGGCGATGCCGGCAGGCCATGGCTTTCTGGGCCCAATCACCTGGGCGCCGCCGGTGGCCATGCCGCCGTGGTGGCAACAAAGCGTGCTGGACAGCAGCCGGCCGATCGTCTACGTCACCCTGGGCAGCTCCGGCCTGGCGCAGTTGTTACCGCACGTGCTGCGCGCGCTGGCGCCGCTGCCGGTGACTGTAGTGGCGGCTACGGCCGGCAATATCGACCTGGCCAGCGTGCCGCCCAACGCCTTCGTGGCGCCATTCCTGCCTGGCGATGCGGCAGCGCGCCACGCCAGCATCGTGATCTGCAATGGCGGCAGCCCGACCAGCCACCAGGCGCTGCGCGCCGGCGTGCCGGTGATCGGCATTGCCGGCAACCTTGACCAGTTCCTCAATATGCACGCCATCGTCAGCGCTGGCGCCGGAGCGCTGCTGCGCGCCGACCGCCTGCAGGAAGCGGTGTTGCGCGCGCTTTGCACGCGCCTGCTGGGCGACCCGCACGCCAGACGCGCCGCACAGCATCTGGCAAGGCTGTTCGGGCAATACCAGCCGATTGCTCGCCTGCAGGCAAGCATGGCAGAACTGCTGCCAGCCTGAACCTGACGGCGCCACGCTGTCGGCTTTTTTTACACTTGCCTGCGACAGCCGACATGGCGCGCTGCAGATAACAGGGCAAGTGCTTGATTACGCAGTAAAAACCCGGCCTGGCACGAAAGTGGCTTTGAAGACCCGTGAGTTCCTCCCGACAGGGCTCATCCGATGCCACTCTTCCACCCATGACGAGGTTCGCAAAATGAACATTTCAAACTTGAAACTGCTCCCCGCCGCTGCCGCACTGGCCATGCTGTGCGCGGCAGGCAGCGCGCAGGCAGGCGCCTACGGCTACTCCTATGACAATATCTTCGGCCTGACCATTACCAATCCCACCGGGGTGGTCACGGTGGCCAGCACCACCAATATCTCGCGCAGCACCTCGACGCTCAACGGCGTGAGCGTGATCAACGGCGGCTCCGGCACGCTCGATTCGCCACAGTCGGCCGTCGGCGCCGTCACCAATGGCGAAAACAATTTCACCAAGCAAGGCCCGGTCGGCACCTACGCGCGCGGCGATGCGCAGATCGTCAGCACCCAGTTCCCGCCTTTCCCACCGGGCGCCACCAGCACCCAGGCGGTCAATGTGGCCGAAGCCCATCTCGATACGGCCGGCACCGCCGACGCCTCGGGGCGCAACGGCTCGACCACCGGCTTTTCCGTCAACTTCGTGGTCGGTTCGCCCACCGCCACGCTGGCGTTCAACTTCCTGGCCGATCCCTTCATGCAAGTGTTCCTGAACAACGATGTGGGAGCAGGCTCGTCATCGACGGCCAACCTGGTCGTGACCTTCAGCATCACCAACGCGGCCGGCGCCACCATTTTCAACTGGGCGCCGGACGGCGTGGTCGGCTCCGGCATTACCGGCGGCACCGAGTCTGCCGACGCGGCCAATCTCAACACCAATCTGTCGACCAACTTCCTGACACGCGGCAACCTGTTTACCTATGACCCGACCGGTTGCGGCACGCCGACCGGCACCGGCATCGGCACCGGCTGCGGCGGCACCTTCACGGCGCTGACCAATGCGCTGGTGGCGGGCGCCTACACGCTGACACTGAACGCGGTGGAAAGCGTCGACTTGGTCAAGGTGGCTGCCGTGCCGGAACCGGGCACGCTGGCCCTGCTCGGCCTGGGACTGGCCGGCCTGGGCTACGCCAGCCGCCGCCGGCTCACCGCTTGAACGGCAGCGCTCTGTCGGTTTTTTTTACACCTGCCTGCCGTGGCGCCTTGCAGCAACGCCACGGCGCACACGCCCGGGACGCCCTATGAAACAGCCTTTTTCTTTTCCGACTTTAATCTGCTCGCTGGCGCTGGCCTGTCTGCTGATGGCCGGCGCCAGCGGCAAGGCCAGCGCTTCGGCCTATGCTTATTCTTACAGTAATATCTTCGGCCTGACCGTCAGCAACCCCACCGGCTCGATTGCGGTGGCAGGCAATACCGATATTTCACGCTCGACCGCCACCTTGAATGGCAGCAGCGTCATTCGCGGCGGCAATGGTTTTATCGACGCGCCGCAATCGAGCCTGGGCGCCGTCACCAAAGGGCAAAACAATTTCAGCCAGCAAGGCCAGGGCGGCGCCTCGTACTCGCGCGGCGATGCACAAATCATCAGCTCGCAGATTCCGCCCTTCCCTGCCGGCGCTACCAGCACGCATTCAGTCAATGCTGCCGAAGCTTTTCTGTTCGATGCCGGCAACGCCGATGCCTCAGGACGCAACGGTTCGAACACCGGCTTGCGCGTCAACCTGGTGGTTGGCGCACCGGGCGCCACCATCCTGTTCAACTTCCTGGCCGCGCCCTTCATGCAGGTGTATCTCGATGCGCTGGCAGGCCCCGGTTCGTCGTCGAGCGCCAATATGTCGGTCAGCTTTACCATCACCAATGCAGTCGGACAAACCGTGTTCAACTGGTCGCCGGACGGCGCCATAGGCTCAGGCATCAGCGGCGGCACCGAATTTGCCGATGCGGCCGACCTCAATCTGAGCTACTCAAGCAATACCCTGACCAGCGGCAAGCTGCTGACCTATGACCCGCTCGCCTGTGGCGCGCCTACCGGCACGGGCACCGGCAGCAGTTGCGGCGGCGCCTATACAGCGCTGACCAATAACCTGGTGGCGGGCAACTACACGCTGACCCTGAACACCGTCAACAGCGCCGATCTGTCGATTTTCCCGACGGTGCAGCTGGTCAGCGAGCCGGCTACGCTGGCCCTGCTGGGGCTGGGACTGGCAGGGCTGTGCCTGGCGCGTCGCAAAGCGCGCCAGGCATGTCACTCCTAGCCTTTCAGGCGACGCGCCGGAATGCCGCCCCAGACTTCGCCAGGGCCGACCACACTGCCCTTGGTCAGCACCGCGCCGACTGAAATCATGGCGCCGTCGCCGATGCGCGCGCCAGCCATGATCACGGCGTGGGCGCCGATCGTCACGCCGCTGCCGATCCACACGCGCTGCAGTTCCAGGCGTTCGCCTTCGATCACATGCGCAAACACCACCGCATCGTGGCCGACGATGGTATTGCTGCCAATCGTGATCAAAGGCGGGTCGAGCAGCGCGCCGGCGCTGTAGGTATTTTCTCCGAGACGCGCCCCGAGCGCCAGGTACACCAGGCGCAGCAGCGGCAAGGGCAGGAAATGGGTACGAATCAAACTGTTAAACAACAACAAGTAAAACAGGATATTGAGATTGGCGGCAAAGGCCGCCCGCGAACCGGGTGCGGCGCTACCTTCGACCAGCGGCCAGACACGCAGCGCCAGCCGGTACACGGCAAAGGCGCACAGATAGGTCAGCACGACTGCCGCCGCCATCAAGGCGATCGGGCGCCACTGCCCCAGTGTCAGCATGCCCACCAGCCAGGCGGCGCCACCGATGCCCAGCAACACGATCAGCGCCAGCAAACCCAGGAAGACGACAATTTCAAGCGTGCCGATACGGCGCATGTCACGCCCCCTTGCCAGGCACGACCAGCAGTTCGCTCAACGGCCGGCGCAGCGAGCGCGCCACCGCGGGTGGCCCGGCGCCGATGCGGCCCATAAATACGGCCCGCTCAATCACATCCTTGCCCAGCAGCGCCTCGGTACGCCCTGCCAGTTGTTGCGCCAGCTCATGCAGCCCTGGCGCACGGGAAAACACGCGCCGCTCGCGCGCATAGCGGGCAAAGATCAACGGCGTCAGTTCCGGCTGCATTTGCAGCCCCAGTTCGGTTGCCGCCAGCCAGAAGCGCTGCATGGCGCGCCCCGCCGCCACATAGTCGTCGATGTGACGCGGCGGCGTGTCTGCCAGCAAGACACAATGCGCACCGCAGCGCCAGCCCGGCAGCAGATCCATCTGCAGGCGTGGCGCCAGCGTGCCAGCCAGCCAGGTATTGAAAAAGTCGACGCGGCGCCAGCTGCCCATAATCCAGCGCATCAGCCTGGCCGTCACGGCGTCAACGCCAAGCGCCTGGTCGGGTATGCGCGTATCGCTGAAGCGCGCGCCCCATTCGATCACATCGCGATGCACCTGATGCGCCTCGGGCATGGTCAGGCGCAGCCGCGCATTGTCGAACATCAGCCGCGCGCAGGCCAGGCGCAGGCGCGCGCCTTCCAGCCACAGCACGCTGTAACCAGGCGGCAAGCTGGCCGCCAACGCAGCCTTTTCATCGACGCGCAGGCGCCGCGTGCTCAGCGCGCGCCGCTGCACGCTGCGCGCCAGCAGATATGCGGCCAGCGGATCGGGTATCAGGCCCGGCGCGTCGACAAATCGCAGCTCAAAGGTCGGCGTGGCGTCCGGCAAGCCGGTGCGCCGCTGCGCCTCCATGTGCAAGCCGTGACTGCTGGCAGCCAGCGCCATGCTTTCAAGCAAGGCGCCCAGCGACAGCTGGCTGGGATGGCCGTCGAGGTCGTACACGCAGTGGCTGCGCGTATCGAAACCATGCACCACCACCCGGCGTGGGCCGACTATTTCAAAGCGCCAGGGCTGGGTATTGTCGCCGCTGGGCGCCCAGCGCGCCTGTTCGAGTATGCTTGCCAGCACGGGATCAAGGGTCAAGGCGGCCACCATCATGTGCCCTGGGCTGGGCTGCGGCGCCGTATCAGCGCCATGGCCAGGCGCTGCAGCGGATGGCGGTTGCCGCCCGGACGCCAGGTATGCACGAGCTTGTTGCGATACGCATCGAAATGCGTGCCATGCGGCGCCGCGCGCACCGTGCCGCGCCGCAGCAGGATTTTCAGCGCTTCGGTGGCGGCCGCACCAGCACAGAGCTGGCAACCCATCATGGTGGAAGGGCCGCGCCGCTCCTTCAGGTTGATCGCCGTGGGATCGACCAGATAGCGTCCGTGCAGGCCGGCCGGCGCCAGGCCGACCAGAAAACGCAGCGCCTTTTCTTCGTCCGGCAGGTCGCCCCAGCCGAAATATTGCTCGAACGTCATCTGACCCGGCAGAAAACTCAGCACGGCAGTGCCCATGCCCAGCGGCGCTGCGGTAATGGCCGGAATGTCCAACTGCGCGCACAGGGCAAAAGTAGCTTGGCGCGCAGCAAAGGCAAAGAAATCAAGGCCATCGACATACAGGTCGACATTCTTGAAAAAAGCCGCCAGGTTGCCCTGGTTGACGCCATCGGGAAACAGCTGCAGATCGAGTTCAGGATTGATATCGCGCGCCATCTGCGCCAGCACCTCGACCTTGGGCTGGCCCAGCGTCGAGACCATGGCGCCGGCCTGGCGGTTGAAGTTGGCGATATCGAAGGTATCGAAATCGGCCAGATGAAACGCGCCGATACCGAGCCGCGCCAGCGTCAGCAGATGCACGCCGCCCACGCCGCCCATGCCGGCAATGGCCACGCGCTTGCCGCGCAAACTGTGCTGCTCCTGCTGCGTGACCCAGCCCAGATTGCGGGCAAATGCTGCATCATAGAAAAAACCGTCTGCCATCATCACCTTCACCTCATACCAAAGAGGTTTGGACAAACGGCCTGCAAAAAAGTTCCGTCAATCGAACGAAACCTTGCTCCAGCTCTATACCTTATTTGCCTTCCTACACCTTGAAAACGCTGACCACTTGCGCCAGGCCGGCTGCCTGATCGTTCATCGCCTGCGCTGCCGCCGAAGCCTGTTCCACCAGCGCCGAATTCTGCTGGGTCATATTATCCATTTCCACAATCGCCTGATTGATCTGTTCAATGCCGGCGCTCTGCTCGCCGCTGGCGGCCGAAATTTCCGCCACGATATCGCTGACCTGGCGCACGCTGACGACCACCTTGTCCATCGTGGCGCCGGCCAGTGCCACCAGCTTTTCCCCGGCGCCCACCTGTTCGGCCGAGTCGTCGATCAGTTGCTTGATCTCCTTGGCCGCCGCCGCCGAGCGCTGCGCCAGGTTGCGCACTTCGCCGGCCACCACGGCAAAGCCGCGCCCCTGCTCACCGGCGCGCGCCGCCTCGACTGCCGCATTCAGGGCCAGGATATTGGTCTGGAAGGCAATCGCATCGATCACGCTGATAATATCGCCGATCTTTTTCGACGACTGGTTGATCGCGCCCATGGTGCTGACCACCTGCCCGACCACGCCGCCCGCCTCCACAGCCACCTGCGAAGCCGACACGGCCAGTTGGTTGGCCTGGCGCGCATTGTCCGCGTTCTGGCGCACGGTCGAGGTCATTTCTTCCATCGTCGAGGCGGTCTCCTCGAGTGCGCCGGCCTGCTGCTCGGTGCGTGCCGACAGATCATGGTTACCGGAAGCAATTTCAGCGGATGCCGTCGAGATGGCGTCGGCGTCGCGGCGCACCTGGCTGACCAGATGCGCGAGGTTGTCGCGCATGGCGCGGATCGCCAGCAGCAGGCTGCCGGTGTCGCCAGGCCGGGTACTGATCGGCGTGGTCAGGTCGCCCTGCGCAATCTGCGCCACGATGGCCGCTGCGTAGTCAGGCTCGCCGCCGAGCTGGCCCACGATGCGGCGCAGCATGACCGTCGCCATGCCGGCCACCACCAGCATCAGTACGCCGCCGATGGCCAGCAGCATGCGCGCCTGGGCCCAGAATTTGTGGTTGATATCGTCAATATAGGTGCCGGTGCCGATCAGCCAGTTCCAAGGTGCAAACTTCATTACCGTGTACATCTTGGCCACCGGGCCTGTCACGCCGGGACGCGTGCCATCGGCCTGCACCACGCCTACGCGCTTGCCGGCCAGCGCGGCGCGGTAATTGTCCCCCGACTGTTTCATGCCATCTTGCGGCACGCCGATGCGCGATGCTTTCGGATGCACCAACAGCAGGTCGCTGCTGTAGTCGCGCACAAAATAATACATGTCGTCCTTGACGAAGCTGCCAACGGCCAGCCTGGCCTGCTGCTGCGCCTGCTCACGCGTCAGCTTGCCCGACTGTTCCAGCGCATAGGCCTTCTCGACCGAAGCATTGGCCAGTTCGACCAGGACGGTCAGTTGCTCCACGCGTTCGGCCATCAGGCCCTGGCGCATCGAAAAAAGAGAGGCCGAGGCGATCAGGATAATGCCCAGCAGGGTAGTAAAGCACAACAGCAGAATACGGGAACGCAGAGTCATGGGAACCTTGGGAAATACAAAGAAAATGCAGGGATATAGGTTAAGGAAAGCTTTTCAGAAAAGCAAAACGGGCGGCGCCACCGGGCGATGCCCGGCAGGCACCGCCCGCATTGGATACTACTTGCTCAGCTGATCAGGCCAACGCTTCCTTGGCCGCTTCTTCCGGCGTCAGGCCGTCGTAGAACTGGTCGGTAAACCATTCGACCTGCTCTTCGATATGCTCCTGGGCCTGCGCCAGCGTGGCGCCGCCGGCAACCAGGAAGCCTTCGACCTCGATGCACCAGTTGATCAGTTCCAGGGTTTCCGGATCGAGTTCTTCTTTCTTTGCCATCTTGCTTCCTCAGCTTGCATGCGCTATCGCATCGATAGCCGACAGTGTAGCAGTTCCCCCGCTGCCGGCCCTACCCTGAATTAATGACTGTTGCTGGCTGTCACATTTTTCTGCTCGGGATACAGCACCACCTGCACATAATTGTTCAGATCCAGGTAACGCTGCGCCGCCTGTTTGACGGCCTGTGGCGTGATGGCGCGTACGCGCTGCTCGTAGCGCAGAATCTGGGTTGGATCGCGCTCCTGCGTGACACTGCCCATCAGCTGGCTCATCCAGTAGCTGTTCTCGCGCATGGCTTTCTTCTGGCGTGTAATCCAGTTCAGCTTGACTTTTTCCAAGTCGGCTGCGCTGGGGCCGTCGGTCTTCATGCGCTTGATCTCGGCAAACGCCGCCGCAATCACCTTGTCGACATTTTCAGGGCCGGTCGGCAGCGACAGGCCTACCGTGTAATGACCATACGGATGCTTGCCCATGGCCGTCTCGAAGCCGCCACCATAGATCATGCTCATCTTTTCGCGCAGCACGTCGATGACCCTGAGATTGAGCACTTCACCGAGCGCCTGCAAGACCATTTTCTGCTCGTCGGAGTACTCGACCTCGCCGGTAAAGTTGATTGAAATATTGCTCTTCGGCTCGCTGCCCATATACACCGCTTTTTTGACTACGCCCTTGACCGGCCGCAGTCCCAGGTCGCGGTAAGCGTGCGGCACTTCGCCCACCGGCAAGGTGCCCAGGTAAGCGGCCAGCAGCGGCTTGATGGTCTCGACATCGAAGCTGCCGGTAAAGAAAAACGTCATGTCGCGCGCGCTGCCATAGCGCTGGCGGAAAATCTCGAGCGCACGGTCCAGGTCGATTTTGGCAAAGTCGCTCGCATGCGGCACGCCGTCGATGCGCGGCGAGTCGCCAAACATGGTGCGCTGGACCGTGTCGTAGAACACCGTCTCGGGCTGCAGCATGCTGTTTTTCGCCAGGTCCTGCTGCTTGCCGATATACGACTGGAACAGCGCCGGGTCACGCCGCACCTGGTGCATATACAGGTTGACCAGCTGCAGCATCGACTCCACATCGGCGCTGCTGGACGAACCGCCAAAGCCTTCGCTCAGTTCGCCCAGCGAAGCGCCCACGTTGACGGTCTTGCCGGCCATGGCCTTTTGCAGATCCAGCGGCGCCAGGTCCTTCAGGCCCATGTTGCTGACAACCGCACTGGCATAGCGCGCGTTGTAGACGTCGGCGTCGTCAAACAGCGACTGGCCGCCGAAACGCGTCGCGCCCATCAGCACCTGATCGTTCTTGAAGTCGGTCGGCTTGAGCAGCACGCGCACGCCATTGCCCAGTTTGAGCTCGGTCACGCCGATGGCACTATTGAGGGTTTCGCTGACGATGCTGCCACCGGCTGGCGGACCATCCATCAGCTTGCTGTCGACCACTTTTTCCAGCTTCGGCTCGACCTGTTGCTGCTCAGCCTGCGCTACCGCGTCGAGCAGCTGCTGCTCGGTCGGCACTGCTTTGCCGCCGGCATTTGCTTCACTGCCTGTTTCACTTCCCATCTCACTTCCCATATACACGACCAGCTTTTTCTGGCGGTCGGGAATCACCTTGGCCACGGTCTCGTTAAGCTCTTGCAAGCTAACCTGGGGCAACAATTCGCGCGCATACATCAGCTCATTTTCGATGCCCGGTATCGCCTCTTTTTCCAGGAAGTTGCGCGAGTATTCGGCCACGAAGCCGGCCGAATCGGATTTGTCGCGCTCGTTGTAGGCGCGCTCGTAGTTGCGCAGCATATTCTTGCGCGCACGGTCGAGTTCATCCTGGCTGAAACCGAAGCGGCGCGCCCGTTCGTCCTCGCGCACCAGCGCTGCGATGGCCGGCTGCACGCCGCCCTTGCCCAACAGTGCATAAGCGCTGAACGACTCATAGCCGCGCACCAGCTTGCCCATGCTGCTGCCGCCCTGGATAAACGGCGGATCGGCCTGCTGCGTCAGTTCCTGCATGCGCGCGCTCAGCATCTGGCCGTACAGGTTTTCGATCATCTGGCGCCGGTAGTCGGCAATCGTGACGGGTTCCTGCGCCGGGCGGATCGGATAGCGGATAAAGACCGTATCGTCGGTCGCTTCCTTGTCGGTAATGACCAGCGCTTCGGTCTGTTCGCGCAGCGGCACTTCGGCATAGGTGCGCGGGCGCGGCTTGGCCGGATTTTTCAGCTTGCCGAAATGCCGGCGTATCATCGCCTCGGCCTGCTTCGGTTCCACATCGCCCACCACCATCACCGCCATCAGGTCGGGCCGGTACCAGTCCTTGTAGAAACGCTTGATGGTGTCCGGCTTGAAGGTCTTGAGCACAGACTCTTTGCCAATCGGCATGCGCTCGGCATAGCGCGAGCCGTTCAGCAGCTTCGGATACAGTACCTTGTTCATGCGGTCGCTGGCGCCCTTGCCCAGGCGCGCCTCTTCGAGCACGATGCCGCGCTCGCTGTTAATGTCAGCCGGATTGAACTTCAGGCCGTGCGCCCAGTCTTCGAGCACCAGGAATCCTTTTTCCAGGTTGCCTTTTTGCGTAGTGGGGATCGGCAGCACATACACGGTCTCGTCGAAGCTGGTGTAGGCGTTGAGGTCGGCGCCGAACTTGACGCCAATCGACTGCAGATAGGAAATCAGCTCATTGCGCTTGAAATGCGTCGAGCCATTGAAGGCCATATGTTCGGTAAAGTGCGCCAGGCCCTGCTGGTCGTCATCCTCCAGGATCGAGCCGGCCTTGACCACCAGGCGCAATTCGACTTTCTGGGCCGGACGGGCATTTTTCTTGATGTAGTAAGTCAGGCCATTGGACAGCTTGCCGACCGTTACCTCCGGCGACAGCGGCAGCGGATCGTTCAGTGCGATTTGTGCTTGCGCCATGCAGGCGCAGGCCAGCAATACGGCGCCCGTGATCAGGCGTAATGGTCTCAGTTTCATGTACTCTCGTGGTTAAGGCGTAACGGCGCTACCTTACACCGAATCGGCCTTTCCGCGATTAAAATCAGCTTAGGATGCCGAGGCCGGGCGACTGCCGCAATGGCCTATCTGTGCTAAAGTATTGCCGCCGGTTATGTGACCGGCACAACAATACGTCTTCGGGGCGGGGTGCGATTCCCCACCGGCGGTAAGACCGGCCACGGTCAAGCCCGCGAGCGCCTCCTTCGGGAGGGTCAGCAGATCTGGTGCGATGCCAGAGCCGACGGTATAGTCCGGATGAAAGAAGATGTGCGGTAGTCCAGCTGCCCGCTCGCCTGCGCGACGCGGCCTGCTGCGCCTATGCGCTTGCCCTGCAGCGTTTTTCGCTTATGCGAGGAGCGTTCCACCCATGTTAGTCAATAGCTACACCCTGCAATCGAATGACCTTGAAGGTCGTATCGAATCGGCGCTGGCCGCCATGCGCGCCGGCGTGCCGGTCATCCTGCTCGACGATTTCGACCGTGAAAACGAAGCCGACCTGATCCTGGCAGCCGACAAAATCACCAATGAAACCATGGCATTGCTGATCCGCGAATGCAGCGGCATCGTATGCCTGTGCCTGGAGGCTGCCACCGTTCAGGCCCTGCAACTGCCGATGATGTCGCAACATAACGGCAGCCGCTACGGCACGCCGTTTACCGTCTCGATCGAAGCGCGCGAGGGCGTCACTACCGGCGTCTCGGCAGCCGACCGCGTGACCACCATCCGCACAGCCATTGCCGCATCGGCTACTCCGTCCGACCTGGTCAGTCCCGGCCATGTATTCCCGCTGCGCGCCGCCCCTGGCGGCGTACTGGAGCGCCGTGGCCACACCGAAGGCTCTGTGGACCTGGCGCGCATGGCCGGCCTGCGCCCGGCCGGCGTGCTGTGCGAACTGATGAACCCGGACGGCAGCATGATGCGCGGCGACGATATCGAGCGCTTTGCCGAACTGCACGGCATGCCCATCCTGACCATCGAAGAGCTGGTCGCCTGGCGCCAGCGGCACGAGGCCACATAAAGCAGGGTCAAGCCGGTACGGAGGTGGGCACTGCGATGCGCCGGTCGACCAGCCCTGCCGCCAGCGCATAGGCCACGGCCACGGCAGCGTAAGCGAGCACGATGCGCTGCGGCCAGCCCGGCGCCATCTGCAGCATGCTGCCGGCCAGCGCCACGCCCACCAGCGCGCCGACCTGACGGTTGGCGTTCAATGCCGCTGCCGCGCTATTGGCATGCGCCTTGCCGGCCACCTGCATCACGGTGGCCGTCATGGCCGGAATCGCAATGCCGATTGCCACATTCATCAGCACCGCCACTGGCACCAGCACGCCATACGGCAAGGCCTGCTGCGCGGCCAGTTGGAGCGTCGCCAGCAAGGCGGCCATGGCCGCCGCCACCAGCAAGCCCAGCAGCATGGGCCTGCGCGTGCCATGGCGCGCCGCGATGCCGCCAGCCATAAAATTGCCGACCGTATAAGCCGCCATCATCGGCAACAGCCGCAGGCCTGCCTGCAGCGCATCGCCGCTGCCGCCCTGCTGCAGATACAGGCTGAGCAGGAACAGCTGGCCGAAAACGCCAAAATTGATCAGGAAACCGACGCCATTGGCCGCGCCAAAACTGCTGCCCTGAAACAGTTCGCGCGGCAGCAGCGGATGGCTGCCGCGCCGCTCGCGCTGCAGCAACACAGCAGCGCTCGCCAGTGTCAGGCCCGACGCCAGCAAGACGGCAGGCGCCAGCCAACCGAGCACCGGGCCTTCGATCAGCACAAAACTGAGGCCCGCCAGCGCCGCCACGCCCAACGCATGGCTGCCCAGCGACAGCGCGCGCGGCCGCTTCGGTGGCGCCGCCAGCAACAGCTGCGCCATCACGATGGCCAGCACACCGAGCGGCAGATTGATCCAGAACACGCTGCGCCAGCCAAACTGATGCACCAGCAGGCCACCGACCAGCGGCCCCGAGGCCCCCGCCACGCCCACCAGCGCCGACCAGGCACCGAGCATGCGCGTGCGCAGCGCCGGGTCTTCATAGCTGTGCGTGAGCAGGCTCAGCGAACTGGGCATGAACAGCGCAGCACCTGCCCCTTGCAGCAGCCGCGCCGCCGTCAGCGAGACGCCGTCGGGCGCCATGGCGCACAGCGCCGAGCCGGCCAGGAACAGCGCCAGGCCTGCCTGATAGACGGCCTTCGGACCGTAGCGATCAGCCAGTGCGCCGCCGGCCAGCAGCAGTGCGGCAAACGTCAGCGTATAGCCATCGACCACCCATACCAGGCCCGCCAGCGGCACCTGCAGATCGAGCGCAATGCCGGGCAGCGCAACATTGACCGCAGTCACATCAAGCATCGCCATCACAAAGCCCAGCGCCAGCGTCAGCAAGACCGGAAAAGGCCGGCGACCAGTTACAACGGAAGACATGAGAGTCCTTGAAAGCACGAAGAAAAACGCATTGTAGAAAGCTTGCATGATGCAGTAAACGCCCATAAAATCGGCACCCTGATGCAAAAATGCATCACACTAAAACAAGGACACAGCGATGGACTGGGATAACGCCCGCATTTTCCTGGCCATCGGCCGCGCCGGCACGCTGCGCGGCGCAGCAGCGCTGCTGCGCATCGACCAGGCCACCTGCGGACGGCGCCTGGCCGCGCTGGAAACGGCGCTCGGCGCCAGGCTGTTCCTGCGCACGCCATCGGGCTATGTGCCAACGCCGGCCGGCGAACTGGCGCTGGCGGCGGCCGAAGCGATGGAGCGCGCAGCGGACCGATTGCAGCGCGAAATGCAGGGCGTCGATACGCGCCTGTCGGGCCTGGTGCGGGTGGCCACCACCGACAGCATGGCCAGCCACTTCGTGATGCGCGCCATGCGCCGCCTGCATGACGAGCACCCCGACATCCGCATTGCGCTGCATGTGTCGCCACAGCTGACCAGCCTGACCAGGCGCGAAGCCGACCTGGCCGTACGCTCGGCGCGCCCGCAGGACCCGGACCTGATTTCGCGCCACCTGGTCAAACGCAACCTGGGCCTGTACGCTTCGGCCGCCTATCTGGCCGAGCGCGGCGAACCGCAGCGCGGCACGGCGCTGGCCGGCCACGATATCGTGATCTATCACCAGTCGGTGGCGGCGCGCCATGCCGACAAACTGGCCGGAGAACCGGTGGCCAATGCCCGCGTGGCGATGGAGGTCAATACCGCGATGATGCTGCAGGAAGCGGCGCGCGCCGGGCTGGGCATTGCCGAACTGGGCACCCATCTGGGCGACAGCGACCCGCAACTGGTGCGCATCTGGCCCGAGCGCAGCGAGCCGTATGACGTCTGGCTGGTCATGCATGGCGACCTGGCGCGCTCGGCGCGCGTGCGCGCCGCGGCCGATGCGATTATCGCCAGCGTCGCACAATAGCCGACGCACACCAGCCGTATCGCCCGGCGAACGCGGCCGATGTTAAGATGCCACGATGACCCGTTCCGTCTCCCTGATCATCGGCCTGCATCGCCTGCACCGCGCCACCATCGCCTGGCTGCGCAGCTGGTGGAGCCTGCTGCATTTTTCAATTTTGATTTTTTCGCTGGGGCTGTCGCCATCGAGCTATAACCGCAGCAACCGTCCGCTGCTGGCGCACCGGCTGGTGATCAATACCGCGCCCAACCTGGTGTGGTTCAGCGTGGCCTGCGCACTGGTCAGCCTGGTGCTGATCCGCATCGTGGTGGTCAGCGCGCAAAGCTACGGCCTGTCGCGCTATGCGCTGGAGATGGTGGTGCGTGTGCTGGTGCTTGAACTGATTCCGCTCACCGCCGCGCTGTTCGTGGCGCTGCGCCTGACGCTGCCCGACGGCATTGCCTTTGCGCAGATGCGCTCGACCGGCGCGCTCGATAGCCTGCAAAAGCAGAACGTCGACCTGCTGCGGCGCGAATATTTTCCACGCGTGATGTCGGGTATTTTTGCGGTCTGGATGCTGGCCATTTTCAGCTGCGTCAGTTCGCTGATTCTGGCCTACCTGGTGATCT
Organism: Janthinobacterium aquaticum; assembly: GCF_009208565.1. Classification (GTDB taxonomy): domain Bacteria; phylum Pseudomonadota; class Gammaproteobacteria; order Burkholderiales; family Burkholderiaceae_D; genus Janthinobacterium. The sequence goes on from NZ_WFLK01000001.1 coordinate 587,870, forward strand.
ACGGTTTTACGCCATGGGCGCTGCAGGGCTATACGCGCGTGGTCGGCCAGATCTTCAATCCGGCGGTGCTGCTGATATTGATGCTCAAGGTGGTGTTTTTCAGCTTTGCGGTGGCGCTGATACCGCTCGCGTCATCGTACTATCCGCTTGAGCCCGACCGGCGCCACCGGCTGTTTGCCGCGCACGGCCTGTCCGAAATGCTGCGCCTGTTTTCCGTTATTTTGCTCGTTGAAGTCGCCTCCCTGATGGGCAACTACTACTGACTCCTTTATCCTATTCGCCTGCCATGAGCCAGACCCCAAATCCCGACCAGACCGATATTACCGCGCCCGACGCGGTGCTGCCCGCGCCGCCACCGGTGCGCCACGCCGAACTGAAGGCGGCCATCCTGCTGATCTCGATGTTCGTGCTGATCACCGGCTCCGTGCTGTACCTGATGTATGCGCGCGGCGCCTTCGAGTCAACCCAGGAGCTGGTGCTGGCCACCGACGATTCGGACGGCGTGGTGGTCGGCGCCGACCTGACCTTCTCGGGCTTTCCCATCGGCCGCGTACGCCGCATCGAACTGGCGCCGGACGGGCGTGCGCGCGTGATTGTCGACGTGCCGGAAAAAGACGCGCACTGGCTGCGCACCAGCAGCATCTTCACGCTCGAGCGCGGCATTGTCGGCGGCGCCAAGCTGCGCGCCTACAGCGGCATCCTGACCGACCCGCCGCTGCCCGACAAGGCCACGCGCGACCTGCTGGTGGGCGATATGGCCGCTGAAATTCCGCGCCTGCTGGCCGCGGCCAAGGATCTGCTGGCCAACTTGGGCAACCTGACCGGCGCCGATTCGCCGCTCGACTCGACCATGCGCAATGTGCAGGCCGTCACCGGCAAGCTGAGCGGCCCGGGCGGCGCGATGGGCCTGCTGACCGGCGACGACGCGCAATCCAAACTGCTGGTCGAACGCGCCAATGCGCTGCTGGTCACGGCCGACCAGCTGGCGCGCCGCACCAGTACGCTGGTGGGCAATGCCGACACGCGCGTATTCGGCGAACAGGGCGTGATGACCGATGCCCAGGCCACCATCGTGCAGTTGAACGCGCTGCTGGCCGACACCCGCGCCAGCCTTAAAAAAGTCGACGCCGTGCTGGTCGAAGCGCAGGCCGTCGGCGCCAATGCCAAAGCGGCCACCGCCGACCTGGCACCGCTGCGCAATGAGGTGGAAAGCAATCTGCGCAAGGTCGAGCAACTGGTCAACGAACTGAACCGTAAATGGCCGTTCAAGCGCAATCCGGAGATTACCCTGCCATGAGAATGAAACAAGTCACTGCCTTGCTGGCCTGCGTGCTGCTGACCGCCTGCGCCAGCGGCCCGCCGGTGCCGGACTGGAAAATGACGGCGCAAAGTTCGCTTGAACGCTTTGAATCAGCCTATCTGAGTGGCGATGCGCGCGTTGAGCAAGCTGAATTCGAACGCGCCCGCGCGCAGGTCGGCTCCACCGGCAAATTCGAGTTGATCGCCCGTGTCGAGCTGCTGCGCTGCGCGGCGCGCGTGGCCAGCCTGGCGCTTGACGCCTGCCCCGGCTTCGAGCAACTGCGCAGCGACGCCGGCGAAGCCGATCGCGCCTATGCCGATTATCTGCTGGGAAAAGTGCAGCCTGGACAGATCGCCCTGCTGCCCGAAGCGCAGCGCGCACCGGCCGCTGCCGCCTCCGATACGGCTGCGGCCGATGCCGTGGCGGCGATCAGGGAGCCGCTGTCACGCCTGGTGGCTGCCGGCGTGCTGCTGCGCGCCAACCGCGCCACCCCTGCGCTGCTCGACACGGCTGTCGCCACCGCTTCGGACCAGGGCTGGCGCCGGCCGCTGCTGGCCTGGCTGGGCGTGCAGCGCCTGCGACTGGAACAGGCTGGCCAGCTTGACGCAGCGCAGCGCATCGCACGGCGCATGGATGTGGTGGAAAAAAGCGGCAAGCCTTTGTAATCAACTGGCGGCCTTGCCAGATTTGCCCGGACACGCCATATCGCGGTAGAAGATAAAACCGCCCAAACCGATGGACTTGGTCTCGGCCTTGACGCGGTAGACCAGTGCGTTTTTGTCGGCCTCGACACGCAGCAATTGTTGGTGCAAGCCGGTATTGGCATGCGCCTTGGCCAGCTGCGGCCAGGGCTTGAGCTCGAAGCGCAGTTCCGCAGTGGCCGCATCGTACGACCAGCGGCCCGGATTCAAAAACGCAAAACCGCCGTCAAAGCGCAGGCTGCCATCCTTGAACTGGGTGATGCAGATGCCGGGAAATTCGGCCGGCGGGTTATACCAGGTGGCAGCCACTGCCGGATTGGCTGGGACGGTGCCCGGCATGGTCAGGTTCAAGCCCGAACCGCCCTGCAAGCTGGCGCAGGCGCTCAGCAAACCCAGCCCGGCAGCGGCCATCAGCGTCCATATTTTGTTCTGCATGCGCAACTCCGTTGCTTTATAGAACGCCTATAGTAAAACGGCAAGACGCTCCACTCAAGGGGCTGGCGCACACAAGAACCAATTTAACTGCTTTCTGCCGCCTTTGCCGCCTTCGCCGCCACCTCCCGCAGCTTGTCTTTCTTGCTCTTGCGCGCACCCTTGACGCCGCCGTTGACGGTGTCGGTGAAGGCGCTGACGGGCGTGGCCTGTTCGGTCGGCTCGAAACCGGCCACCACTTCACGCACGATGCGCAGATCGTTGCGGTTTTCAATCAGGCGGAAATGCGCTTCGGTATCGGCCGTAACAAAACTGACCGCCATGCCGCTTTCGCCGGCGCGGCCGGTGCGGCCGATGCGGTGGATATAGTCGGCGGCCGAACGCGGCAGGTCGTAGTTGATGACCGCCGGCAGACCGGCAATATCGATGCCGCGTGCAGCCACATCGGTGGCCACCAGCACCTGCAAGCGGCCGGCCTTGAAGTCGGCCAGCAGCTGGCTACGCGTGCCTTGCGCAAATTCACCGTGAAACGCGCCAACATGCAGGCCGGCGCGCTGCAGCTTGGCCGCTACATGCTCGGCCGCATACTTGGTGGCAACAAACACCAGCACCCGTTCCCACTGCTGCTGCAAGACCAGGTAGCGCAGCAACTGGGTGCGGCGCGCCGCATCGACCGTGATGGCGCGCTGCACGATATCGGGCTTGTCCTGCGGCTCGGACGCCACTTCGATGCGCACCGGATCGACCAGCAGGCTGGACGCCAGTGCCTGTACGCTGTCGGGAAAGGTGGCCGAGAAAAACAGGTTCTGGCGCTTTGCCGGCAGCAGCGCCAGCACCGCCCCGATTTCTTCACTGAAGCCCATGTCGAGCAGCCGGTCCGCTTCATCGAGCACGAAGCACGACACGCCGCCCAGCTTGACGGCATTGTGCTTGACCAGGTCGAGCAGGCGCCCCGGCGTGGCCACCACGATATCGGCGCCGCCGCGCAAGTCCATCATCTGCGGATTGATCGACACGCCACCGAACAGCACGGCAATTTTCAGTTTGACGGGCAGCGGATTGGCCAGTGCATGCAGCGTCTGGCCGACCTGCGCGGCCAGCTCGCGCGTGGGTACCAGGATCAGCGCGCGCACCTGGCGCGGGCCCGATACTGGCGCCATCAGCGCTTGCAGCAGCGGCAGCGCATAGGCGGCCGTCTTGCCCGAGCCGGTTTGCGCCGCGCCCAGCACATCGCTGCCGCGCAGCACGGCAGGGATGGCGGCGGACTGGATGGCCGTCGGCGCGGCATAGCCGGCTTTTTCAACGGCGCGGACCAGGGCGGGAATCAGACCCAGTGAGGAAAATGGCATGGCGGGCCTTCTTGTTCTTGGAAAAGGCGCCAGTATAGCAATACTGCCTGGCGCCCAGAGCGCCTAGCGCCTCGGTGCCTGCTTCGGCATCTGCCGCACAGCACGGCCGTCTTCATCGTAGCCCGGCATATTGCGCCGGATCGCATGCGAAAAGTCGGCATCGTCGTTCGCTTCGCGCGCCCGCGCCGTAATATGGCCGCCGTCGCGCAGCTGAGCGAAGGTCAGGCCCGGCACCAGCGCGCCGACATCGAACAGATAGCGGTCCAGATAGCCAGAGGCGAGCAGCCGGTAATCGAGCGGCAGGCCGGGCACGATGCGGCGCGCCATCTCGAACACGATGGTGGTGCAGTTGGCCGTCAGCGTATTGTAAAACTGCGGCTTGCGCTTCAGGGCGTCGGCTTCGTCGAGGTAGGCCATAAACAGCGAGCGCATCGCTGCACGCGGCATCAGCACGCGGTACAGATGCATGTCTTCGCCGCGCGCATTGGTGCGCACGCGCAGTATATCGCGCTCGTCGGCGGCAATCAGGCTGGTCTCGAAATGCTTGAAAAAGCCGCCAATGGCGGAAAAGCTCTCGCCCTTTTCCTTGCGGATCTCGATGGAAAACGTCAGGAAGCGGCCGTCGGCAAAGCCAAACGACACCAGGGTGTGGGCGATCAGGGGGCCGGTCCAGTACGACAGCGCGGTATCGACCGTGCGCAGCTCGTCGAGGTCATAGCTGCGCTGCTCCCACTTGACGGTGTAGTCGTCATCGCTGCGCCAGTCGAAATTGCGCACGTTGTCGAGCGTGACCACGCTGCCCTTGACGCTGCCCGTCACATTCCTGGCCACATCGTCGGCCCAGCTGCGGTCCTGCGAGGGTGCAATCAGGCTCCACCACACCAGCATCAGCACGAAGCCCACGCCATACGGCAGCAAGGCGCGCGCACTGCCGCGCAGCCACCATAGCGCCACGCTGCCGATACCCAGCGCGGCCCACAGCAGCGCGCCGATGGTCTGCGCCGCCGCGCCACCGTGCAGGTGATACCACAGCGCCAGCGCGCCCCAGGCTGCGCTCAGAACGATTATCAGGGAGGCGGCCAGCTTGCCCAGCACGCCAAGAATGGAAACAGTACGGTGTGATAAGAATGTCATGTGGCCATTATAAAGTTTTGTTGAGTGAACTGATCAATTGTGCGCCAACTGTCGCCATGCACGTTTATCCGGGAACCGAATCGCGGTACACTACAATATTGCGTTATAGCAATTTACAGGGAGTACCCAGTGCTGGTCATACTTGGTTTTATTGTCGTGCTGTTTTCCGTCTTTGGCGGCTTTGCCTTGCAGGGCGGCCATCTGGCGGCGCTGTTCCAGCCGCTGGAGCTATTGATGATCGGCGGTGCGGCGGTCGGGACTTTTATCGTCGGCAACGACGCCAAGGCCATCCGCGCCACGCTGGCCGCCATCCCCACCCTGTTCCATACGGCGCAATACACCAAGGCGCGCTATATGGAACTGATGGGCCTGATGTATGAAGTGCTGAGCAAGATCCGCAAGGAAGGCCTGATGTCGGTCGAAGACGATATCGACGATCCCTACCGCAGCGCGCTGTTTGTCAAGTATCCGTACACGCTGGGCGACGAGCATATCCTTGAATTCATTACCGATTATCTGCGCCTGATGGTGTCGGGCAATATGGACGCCTACCAGATCGAAAACCTGATGGACAATGAAATCGAGACCCATCATGAAGACGCCGAGATGCCGATCCAGACCATTTCACAGCTGGCCGACGCCATGCCGGCCTTCGGCATCGTGGCCGCGGTGATGGGGGTGGTGCATACCATGGCCTCGGTCGGCCTGCCGCCGGCCGAGCTGGGCGTGCTGATTGCGCAGGCACTGGTGGGCACCTTTATCGGCATCCTGCTGGCCTACGGCTTTATTTCGCCACTGGCCAGCCTGCTGCGCCGCAAGCACCATGAAACGGCCAAGATGTACCAGTGCGTGAAGGTCACGCTGCTGGCCAGCCTGAACGGCTACGCGCCGGCGCTGGCAGTGGAATTTGGCCGCAAAGTCATTTCCGCCACCGAACGGCCGTCGTTCAGCGAACTGGAGAACCATGTGCGCGGCGTGAGGACACGCAACTAGGCTCTATTGCTCGGGGCAATCAGGCTCTTCCGGGTTGTACAGGCTCATCGGCACGCGCAGGCCATCGACTTCCAGCTCGCGCACCTGCGGCGGCACCAGCTGGAACTGGCCGGCCTGCAGCTTCTCGCGCAGCGGCTTGCAGCGCAGGATATTGGCCGGCACCTGGCCGCGCGCATACCAGCCGCCGCCTTCTTTTTCCGCCAGCAGCACCGACACCGCACGCGGATCATTGCTGATCAGCAGCACCTCATCCTTGCCATCACCGTCGAAGTCGAGCAGATAAGCATCGCACTGCTGCCCTGCCCGCTTCAGGCAGGCCGGCAAGCGCCAGCCCGGCGTTACCTGGCTCCAGTCCTGGCTCAAAAAGCTCTCGGGCAGGCGCGCGCCGTCCGGGCGCACGGTCAGGTTGATGCTGATGTCGCTCAGGGCGCCGGTTTCGTCCAGGCGGTTTTCACGCAGCAGCATGGCCTGCGCACGCGCCTGGATAATGGCCGCTTCAGGGCCGGTGCGGCGGGCCTTGAGTTCTTCCAGCGCCGCCTGTCCATACTTGGCACCTTCGAAACGCAGATACTCGAAATCGAAACGGTCGGCGCCCACCTTGCCGCTTTCCAGGCGCGCCATCTGGCTGGCCACCGACAGGCGCGCCGGATCGGCCAGCGGCGTAAACAGCGCGCACAGCACAGCCAGGCCGACAAAAGCGGTGGCCACATTGACGTTGGCAATCAGGTGCAGCCAGTTGCCGTATTTACTGGCCGCCCACGCATAGCCGACCGCATAGCAGGCGGCAATCAGCAGGCAGGCGCAAGCGACCAGGCGCTCGGCGCTCCAGCCATGCGACATCACGCGCAAGGTCAGCGCATAGATGGCAATGCCGACCAGCCACGGCAGCAGCAAACACGCCAGGCGCGTGCCCAGGCGCACGCCGCGCGCCACGCCCATGCCCACTTCGCCATTCTGGAACGCCGCATTGATCAGCACCACCAGCACGCCGGCCATGCCCAGCAGCACCGAGGCGGCATGGCGCGTGGCCCACAGCCGCTCGAAACCGATAAACGGCAAGGTCAGCAGGAAACTGGCCACCAGCACGGCGGCAATCGGCAGCAGCCACGACAGCAAGACCAGCAGCAGCGTGCGGATGCCGCGTACGATCGATGGCCGTACATCGGTAATATGCATGGCAAACGAAAACGCAAAGCACAGCACGGGAATCACGAACCAGGGCTGCGCCAGCAAATTTTTAAGGAATGCCAGCCTGATCAGCAAGAACAGCTGTCCACCCAGCCAGAACACCAGGCACAGCACGGCCACGAACAGCAGCGAAAACAGCAGCTGGATGCCGAGCTTCCAGGCAATTTCAAAGTAGGTCGGATAGCGCGCCACGCGCAACTGGTCCTGCGCGCTGGCCAGCACCAGCGCATGGGCCACGTACAGGCCCACCACGCAAAAGCCGAACAGCTGCGCGGAAATCACACGCAGCGGTGCACCGGGCTTGTAGTTGCCCCAGATAACGTGCTCGGCGCCGCGCGCCACATCGTGCAGCGCCAGCAGCGTCAATACCGTGCCGGCGCCCAGCATCCACAAGGCGATGCGCTTGATCGACATATGCCCGAGGCTCGATACCAGCAGCACCGGCAGCAGCATGCAGCACAGCATCAGCGGCGCCAGCAGCGATGGCACGGTGGCGGGCCACGCCTTGTTCTGCGCGGCGCTGTACAGCCAGAACAGCAGCACGCCTTGCAGCACGCCGGCCAGCAGCCGGGTCACCGCGATGCGCGGTGCTACCACGGGATCGAGCAATACCGTATCTTGTCCAGTGGCAGCTTGCATAAAGTCCTTTTAGAGTCGTTCTGTCATCATACAGCGTGCATTATTGCATCTCATCAAGGTCGCTTCAACCAAGGCACGCGCACGGGCAGACTTGGTGCCGCGAGTTACCACAGTACCGGTGGGCCCGTTAGCGCCGGCGCATGCCATCCATAACGAAAACAGCCCACGCTTGCGCGTGCAGTACACTGCAGGCCCCAGCATCTTTCAATGGACGCTCATGCAAACCGGTGACCTGGCAGGCGCCATGGGCCTGTCGCACAATTTCTTGTGCTTTGATCAGCAACGCGCCCTGTTGCGTGCCGGCGATGGGTGCCGCGACTATCGATCGCAGGCCGCATCATGGCGGTAACGATGGTGATGGCGATACTGCTGGCCGCCGCCGGCCAGGCACAGCCGCCAGCACAGCTGCGCTGTGGCGACTTTCTCGGCGAACAGGGCAGGAAACCGGCCTATCTGCTCTACAAGGGGTGCGAGCAGCAGCATGATCGCCAGGACCAGCCGTACCTTGCCCGCTATGAAGTGGCGGGCAAGCACGCGCGGCAGGCCGAAACCTATTTGCACCGCGCGTATGGCCTGCCTGCGCTCAAGCGCTATTGCTGCGCCTGGGACAGCTCACGGCATTCGTGGCGCGACAGGCATACCGGCTTCCAGTATGTGATGGTCATGGCGACCGAAGAAACACCGGTGCGCCAGCGCCAGGACTGGCCGGCCATCGACCGCTTTTATATCAGCGTTCATGCTTATGCGCATGATCCCTGAACTGCTGGCTGGCTAGTCCAGCTCCTGGCGCGCTACCAGCACGCCGTCGGCGTCGGCATAGATCCAGTCGCCCGGCAACACCGTCACATCGGCAATATGCACCGGTACGTCAACCTTGCCGGCGCCGGTCTTGCCGCTTTTACGTGGGTGGGTGGCCAGCGCGCGCACGCCGATCTGGCAGACATTGATTTCCTCGCTGTCGCGGATGCAGCCGTGAATCACCATGCCGGCCCAGCCGTTGTTTTGCGCCAGCATGGCCAGCTGGCCGCCAACGAGCGCACGGCGCAGGCTGGCGCCGCCGTCGACCACCAGCACGCGGCCCTGGCCCGGCGTTTCCAGTGTGCTGCGCACCAGTGCATTGTCTTCGTATACTTGCAAGGTGATAGCAGGGCCGCAAAAGCGCGCTTTCTGGCCATAGGAGCGGTAGACCGGCGACAACACCGCCAGCGTGCCTTCATCGAGCATGGCAGCGTAGTCATCGCACAGATCGGTGGTGGCAAAGGTCATGTTTTCTCCGAAAAAATATCAGAATCCCGGAGCACATTCTATGCCTTTTGCAGCGCTCCCGCCCGCGTTTTTCCGCCCACGCCCACCGCTGTGACGATGGCCAGTGCCTGGAACACGCCGATAAACACGAACAGCAGCGCAGGATGGTCGCCGTCCATCAGCGCGCCAAAGAACAGCGGGCCGATGGCCAGGCCGCTGTCGAGCCCCGAATACACTACGCCGTACACGCGCCCGGTGGCGTTCTTCGGCGCCGCCGCCCGTATCATCAGGTCGCGCGAAGGACCGGCCACGCCCGACGTCAGGCCGATGGCGCCCATCAGCACCACTGCACCCCAGGCCGGCACCAGCGCCAGTCCCAGCAGCACTGCCAGCAGCGCAGCGGCACCAAAGGCGATCGCCACATTGCGGTCAGGCTGGCTGCTTTTCGCGCCAACCACACCGCCAAAGGCCATGCCCACCGCCGAGGCCAGCATATAGGCAGTATATGCACTGGTAGCCAGCGCCAGGCTCATGCCGTACAGCTTGACCAGCGCCACGCTGGCAAAGCTCTGGATACCGCCCAGTGCAATGGCGGTAATGAGGAAAAATGCAAAGCACATCCAGACCGCCGGCAGGCGCAGGAACGACAGCGTGCTCTCACCATCGGCGCCTGGCGTTGCCGTGGCCGGCTTGAATTCAGGCCGGATCGCATGGCGGTTCAGCACCAGGATCAGCAGCACGCCAAATGGCAGTACGGCCGCACTTTGCAAGGCGATGCGCCAATCATAATGCGTGGCCACCCAGGTCATGAACAGCGGTGACAGGGCCCAGCCGATATTGCCACTGATGCCGTGCATGGAAAAGCCGTAGGCCACCCGGGCGGGCGAGACGCGCTGATTGAGGATGGTGTAGTCGGCCGGATGAAATACGCTGTTGCCGGTGCCGGCCAGCATGGCGCCCAGCATCAGCGCCGTATAGCTGTACGCCTGCGCCAGCACCAGCGCCGACGCGCCCAGCAGGAACACGCCGGAAAACAGCACCGCGCGCGCGCCAAAACGGTCGACCACGAAACCGGCCAGCGCCTGCCCCACGCCGGAGATAATGAAAAACACCGTCATCAGCAGGCCCAGCTCGGCATACGACAGATCAAAAGCAGGCTTGAGCCAGACAAACAGCGACGCCAGGATCAGATGATAAAAATGCGAGACGCCATGCGCCAGGCCGACCAGGCCAATCACGCGCGCGTCGCTGCGCAAAGTTGTTGTTGCCATGTCATCCCCTGCTGATTATGATAATGATTGAGTGTAAACAAAATACTATTGCCCTTTTTCCACTAAAATGCCAATTTTTGTCGCGTTCCTGCCAAGCTGATGGCCGTCCCCATCCTGCATCACACACGCATGTGTCCGCCACGCGAACTGCCCAGCGAGGCCATCCCCGTCACCATGGTGGCGCGCGACCTGCAACCCGATGAATTCCTGCTGCCGCACAGCCATGACTGGGGCCAGATTGCGCTGTCGCTGGACGGCGTGCTGCGCATCAGCGCCCACAACAGCAGCTGGATCCTGCCGCCCATGCGCGCCATCTGGATACCGCCGCAGGTCGAGCACGCGGTGGCAATCCTGGAAAAAACCCGCTTGCGCCCGCTGTGCATCCATCCGGCGCGCGCACCGTTTGCCGGCAACGATTGCCGCGTGCTGGAAGTATCGAACCTGCTGCGCCAGCTGAGCATGGCGCTGGAACAGCTCGACCCGGGCCAGGAAATGGCGCGCAAGGCCTTGCTGGCCGAGCTGATCCTCGATGAACTGTCGCGCGCCAGCACGCGCCCCATCCACGTGCCGATGCCGACCGACAAGCGCCTGGCCAGCCTGTGCGCCCGCCTGATCGATACGCCGGGCAGCAAGCTGACTCTGGAAGAATGGGCGCAAATGGCCGGTGCGTCCGAGCGCACGCTGGCGCGCCTGTTCGAGCGGGAACTGGGAATGAGCTTTGGCCAGTGGCGCCAGCAGGTGCGCCTGGCGCATGCGGCGCCGATGATTGCGCGCGGCGTGGCGCTGTCGCAGGTGGCCGAAGAGCTGGGCTACGCCAGCCAGTCGGCTTTTTCAGCGATGTTCAGGAAAACCTTTGGCAGTTCGCCATCGGCATTTTTTTCCCGGAATGCCAGCAATTAAGACTGGCCGCCTTACGCCATAAAGTCGAACAGCGAGTTTTTGCCGGTATAGCCTGGCAGGGCTGAATTGGTGCCCTGCTCCTGCGCCGAATACAGCTTGACCAGCGCTTCGGCCTGCTTGGTCAACACCTTGGCCAGCTCGGTCTTCTTGTTGTTGAGCGTGGTAATTTCCTTACCCACCGATTGCACTTCCTTGCGGATCAGGCTGGAATCACTGGTCAAGGTGGTGATTTTGGCGTTGAACTGGTCGGCCACACCCTTGCCGTCATTGGAAAACAGCTTGCTGACCGCATCCGGATCGGCTTCGATGGCCGACTTGAGCTTTTTCTCGTCGAGCACCAGCTCACCGCTACGCCCCAGCGTCACGCCTGCGCTGCTCAATACCGAAGCCGGTACGCCGTTGCTGGCTGTGCGCAGCACCTGCGCCATCTGGCCGCTGACCTGGCTCAGGGCGGTGTCGGACTTCAGATCGCCTTTCTGCAGCGTTTGCAGTTTGCTGTTCAGTTCGTTGTAGGCGGTGACGAAACTGGCCACATTGCTGGCGATCTGGCTGCTGTCCTTGGCCACCACCAGGTCCGTGCTGCCCTTGGCTTTCAGCTCGAAGCTCACCCCTTCGATGGTTTTGTCAAGCTTGTTGCTGGCGCTGATCACGTCCTTGCCATCGACTGTCAGCAGCGCATCCTGCGCCGCCTGCGTCTGCGTCATGCCCTTGCTGGCCGACGGGCTGTAGCTGAGCAGGTTGCCGATGGCGGCGTCGCCCGCCACGCTGATGCGCATGCTGTTGTCGGCGCCGCTCTGGCCGTTGATCGCCAGCGTATAGCCGTCGTCGCCCTTGACCACGCTGGCGTCGACACCGGCCTTTTTCAGCGCCGCGGCAATGCCGTCGAGCGTGTTGTTGCTGCTGTCGATGGTGAGCGTGATGGCTTTGCCGCCGCCGGCGGAAAACTGTTTGCCATCGACGCTGCCAAGTTCGATCCTGATTTGCGCCACGGCGCCCGTGCCGATCACGGTGCTGCTGCTTTTTTGCGGTGCGGTGGCCAGCGTCTGGCCCTGCGCCAGTTGCTTGACGTCGATGGCGTGGGTGCCGCTGGCGGCCTTGTCATTGGTGGTGGCCGTCAGCACGCCCTTGGTGCTGGAGGTGGCGGCGGTATTGACGCCGCTGCCGGACATATTGGCGGCCACCGCCTGGAACTTGGCCAGCGCCGATTGCAGCTGCCCGAGGCCGGACAGCTTGGTCTGGTCGCGCGCCAGGCTGGTATTGAGCTTGACCACGCCGGTGTTCTGCGATTTCATCTGCTGCTCGACCTTGGCGTACACCTCGGCTGACGGCGCCGTCGTCGTCAGGGGATTGCTGTAGGCCTTGCTGGTAATGGTCGAATTAAACATGGTTGCAGTCCTGTTCGGTAAGCAAAGGCGCGACAGCCGCCCTGAATTGCTCATTATGCAGCATTATTCAAATATCAAAACGACGAACAGAACAATTTTTGCCCTGCTCCACCCCGCTATGCACCAGTTTAGCGCATGAATTTGGAGATGGCGCTGGAAACGGCCATATCGAGCTTCATGAAAGTCAGGCCCACCTTGAAGCCGGCGCTGCTGAATATGCAATGCGATACAGCGGTACGTGCTTCAATAATATGCGCACTGCCTTCATAAAACAATTCAAACAGCACCTTGCCCTGCTTGCCTGCCGGTACCGGCTCGGCCACCACGGCCGACATGCCGCCCGGCCCGACATCGAGTGTGCGCGCCGCCACCGGTTCCGCACCGTCCATTACCAACATCGCCCTGCTGCGCAAAATCTTGCGGGCGCCTTGCCTTTGCTCTGCTGACACAGTATTCACTTCGCTATCAATTCACGTTATCGCACAAACATGTGCGCCATGCCGGAGGGCATAGGGCAAATATTATAGTTGGAAATGGCGATTAAGTTTGATCAAACGCAAAATTGGTATTTCGATTATCAAACTGCTCACTCGTGATCGCGCAGCTTGTTGAATGCCTCGTCGATGCGCTCGACGGCAATCACCTTGATGCCTTCGATGGCCTGCTTGGGCAGATTCGATTTGGGGATCATCGCCAGCGTAAAACCGAGCTTGGCCGCCTCGCGCAGCCGTTCCTGGCCACGCGGCGCCGGACGAATTTCACCTGCCAGCCCCACTTCACCAAATACCACCAGGCCGCGCGGCAAGGGCTTGTTGCGCATCGAGGAGTTAATTGCCAGCAAAACCGCCAGGTCGGCCGCCGGTTCGGTAATTTTCACGCCGCCCACCGCATTGATAAATACATCCTGGTCAAACGCAGCAATACCGGCATGGCGATGGGCCACCGCCAGCAGCATGGCCAGCCGGTTCTGCTCCAGCCCCACCGACAGCCGGCGCGCATTGGGCAAATGGCTGGTATCGACCAGCGCCTGGATTTCCACCAGCAGCGGGCGCGTGCCCTCCTGCGTGACCATCACGCACGAGCCGGGCACCTGGTTATCGTGCTGCGACAGGAACAATGCCGACGGGTTCGACACCCCCTTCAGGCCTTTTTCGGTCATGGCAAACACGCCCAGTTCATTGACCGCGCCAAAACGGTTCTTGATGGCGCGCACCAGGCGGAAACTCGAATGGGCGTCCCCTTCAAAATACAGCACCGTATCGACGATATGCTCGAGCACGCGCGGACCGGCCAGCGCGCCTTCCTTGGTCACGTGGCCGACCAGGATAATCGTCACACCACTGGTCTTGGCCGCGCGCGTCAGTTGCGCCGCGCACTCGCGCACCTGCGCCACCGAACCGGGGGCCGAGCTGAGCGCATCGGAATAGACGGTCTGGATCGAATCGATCACCACCACTTCCGGTTTCAGGTCAGCCAGCGTGGCGAGGATTTTTTCCAGCTGGATCTCGGCCTGCAACTTGAGCTCCTTGGCGTCGATCACCAGCCGCTTGGCGCGCAGCGCAATCTGCGCGCCCGACTCCTCGCCGCTGACATACAGCACGCGCTTGTGGTGCGACATATTGGCCAGCGCCTGCAGCAGCAGCGTCGACTTGCCGATACCAGGGTCGCCGCCGATCAGCACCACCCCGCCCGAGACCATGCCGCCGCCCAGCACGCGATCAAATTCCTCGATGCCGGTGCCGAAGCGCGGCACGTCGATGGCGTCGATATCGTCAAGCGAGAGCACGGGTGCCGTCTGCGCCAGCGACATATGTTGCGGATTGGAATAACGGTTATTGCCCGCCGTTTCAGCCACCGTCTCGACCAGCGTGTTCCACTGATTGCAGGAGCTGCACTGGCCGGTCCATTTATTGCTGATCGCGCCGCAGTCGCTGCAGGTATAGGTGGTCTTGTTTTTTGCCATGGTATGCGGAGTTCCGGAAAGTTACTGCGTTACTGTGTATTTATACAGTATAGACCATCTACCGTGCGACCGTCACGCATCGCTGACCGGCACGCGCGGCGCCAGCGCACACATCAGCTCGTAGCCGATGGTGCCGGCCGCCAGCGCCACCTCATCGATCGGCAAGCCCTGCCCCCACAGCGTGACTTCACTGCCCACGCCGGCATCGGGCGCATGACTGAGGTCGACCATCAGCATATCCATCGACACGCGTCCCACCAGCCCCGTGCGCACACCATCGACCAGCACCGGCGTACCGTGCGGTGCATGGCGCGGATAACCATCGGCATAGCCGCAAGCCACCACGCCGATGCGCATGCGTGCGCCGGCCTCGAAGCAACTGCCGTAACCGACCAGCTCACCGGCTTCGATCTGCTGCACGGCGATCAGTTGGCTGCGCAGGGTCATGGTGGGCAGCAGGCCAAACTCGCCCGCCGGCACGCCATGCGCGCTGCCGGCCGGCGTGCCACCATACAGCATCACGCCCGGGCGCACCCAGTCGCTGTCGATCTCGTGCATCAGCAGGGCGGCAGAGTTGGACAGGCTGCGCGGCAGGCGCTGATTGATACTGGCCGCACCGGCTTCAAAGCGTTGCAGCTGCTGCGCCAGTGGCAGGCGTGCCGGTGCCAGCTCGTCGGCATTGGCAAAATGAGTCATCAGGGTAATGCTGGCCACCTGCGGCATGGCGCGCAGGCGGGCGTAAGCATGGGCGATGGTATCGGGCGTAAAACCGAGCCGGTTCATGCCGGTATTCATTTTCAGATGCACATCGATGGGCGCCGTTAGTTGCGCCGCCGCCAGCATGGCAAGCTGTTCTTCGCTGTGCACGCTGCCTTGCAGGCCGTGGCGCGCCATCAACTGCAGGTCGCTGGCGTCGAAAAAACCCTCGAGCATCAGGATCGGCCGGGTCCAGCCCAATTCGCGCAGGCGCAGTGCATAATCAAACTCCACCAGCGCCAGCCCGTCGGCGTCGGCGAAACCGCGCACGGCGCGCGCCAGTCCATGTCCGTAGGCATCGGCCTTGACCACCGCCCAGACCCTGGCGCCGCGCGCGCATTCGCGGGCGCGCGCCAGATTATGTTGCATGGCATCGATATGAATATGGGCAAACAGGGGCCGCGGCATACACAGACTCAGGGCAAGTGGCAAAGCTGCATTTTACCGGATGCAACAGGCGGTACTGAAGGTGCCCGCCAAGTTTTACTATTTATAAAATGTACATCAACGTGTGTATTTTCTTACTTCAAATCAATTAAATGACGCTTAGATAATGCTTGAGCCAACTCGGGGGCAACATAGGCTGGCAAACTTGGGGATAGTCGTTTTTTCGTGGTATAAAGCAAGCCAGATATGATTTCAGGCAATCCAGAATGAATCGTGGTTTTTATACCATCATGGCAGCGCAGTTCTTTTCGTCGCTGGCCGATAACGCCCTTTTTTTTGTCGCCGTTGATTTATTGGTGTCCATGAAGTCCCCAGCGTGGATTACCCCGCTGCTAAAACTCTCATTTGTCCTCTTTTACGTGCTGTTGGCAGCTTTTGTTGGCGCTTTCGCCGATTCCTTGCCAAAGGGCAAGGTCATGTTCATTGCCAACACCGTTAAAATCTTCGGCTGTGCCCTGGTTTTCTTCCATGTTCATCCGCTGCTGGCCTATGCCGTGGTCGGTTTTGGCGCGGCCGTGTACTCGCCAGCCAAGTACGGCATCCTGACCGAACTTTTGCCCCCCGAGAAACTGGTGGCAGCCAATGGCTGGATCGAAGGACTAACCGTCAGCTCGATTATCCTCGGTACGGTGATGGGCGGTGCGCTGGTCAGCGGCCATGTGTCGGACATGCTGCTGTCAATTGACATCCCGCTGATCGACACCGGCATTACTTCCAAGTCGGAAGCGGCGCTATGCGTGGTAGTAGGTATCTATGTGATCGCCGCACTGGCCAACCTCAAGATTCCCGATACCGGCTGCGTCTACCCGCATCAGGAACGCAATCCTATCAAACTGATCGCCGACTTTGCGAACTGCTACTCGATACTCTGGAAAGACAAGCTGGGCCAGATCACCCTGGGCGTGACTACCCTGTTCTGGGGCGCCGGCGCCACCTTGCAGCTGATCGTGCTGGAGTGGGCCAAGCAATCACTGCATATGCCATTCGACAAAGCGACCAGCCTGGTGGGCGTGGTAGCCATCGGTGTAGCGCTCGGCGCGGTAGCGTCGGCACGCTTTATTCCGCTGCGCAAATCGCTGACCGTCATTCCACTGGGCATCATCATGGGTATTATCGTGATGATGATGACGCAAGTGCACTCTGTCTGGGTTGCCTATCCGCTGCTGGTGCTGATCGGTGCCCTGTCCGGCTTTTTCGTGGTGCCGATGAACGCCCTGCTGCAGCACCGCGGTCACGTACTGATGAGCGCAGGCCATTCGATTGCGGTACAGAACTTCAATGAAAACCTGTCGATCCTGACCATGCTGGCCGTCTATTCGGTGATGATCCGCCTGCACCTGCCGCTCAATATCATCATTACCCTGTTCGGGCTGTTCGTGGCCGGCACCATGTTCCTGATCATGCGCCGCCATAAAATGAACCAGGCCGAGCATGACAACCTGTCGCTGATTGGCGAGCACAAGCATTAAGATCCGCTTCCGACGGGGCTTCCGACGTGGCACGTAGGTCGGATTAGGCCCTTCGGGCCGTAATCCGACAATATTGTTGGCGTCAGCGGTGTTGTCGGATTACGCGATTACGCCGGCAGCATCCCCGCCTGCCTCCGCTCGCCGGCGCGCTCGGCCCAGTCGTCGGGCACCACGAAACCGCGCGCCACTTCGACCTGCCAGCCGTCGACCGTTTCGACTTCGGCCACCATATAAGGCTGCGCCAGTGGCATCGCCAGTTCGCCGGCAGCCAGTACTTGCTCATCACGTCCTTTGTACGGCGCCAGCCATTGCAGGCGCGGCAGCAGCACATAGGCGCGCGCCGGCAATTGACGGGCAGTGCACCAGAATCCATGCGCATGAGCGGGCGCGATGCCGGTCATGGCTTGCACCACACCTTGCGGATAAAACAGCCAGCCCTTGACCAGCGCCTGCGCAGCCTCCACCGGTTGCGGCAGCAAGGGCTGCGCAGCCGGATGGCTGGCCAGCGCCAGCTGCTTGTCGAAGATCTTGCGCATCTTCAGGCCCAGCGCATCGGCCAGGTTGGGGCCGATCAGATGATTCAAGGCGGCATCGGGCGCGCCGTCGAGCAGATAGAATTTGGTGGCCAGTTCCCAGTGCAGCAAGTGCTCGCCCTGGCGCAGCAGGAAGTCGAACTCGCCCACCGTGTCGTTGCGGCTGGCGCGCACCTGCAGGCCGTGGGCAAATAATTGTCCGTGCTGCTCGAAATAAAAGGCCAGCAGCTTTTCAGCATAAAGGCCGAGACGCGAGTACACCTTGTCGCCAAAGGCGGCATCAAACGGCGCCGGATCGCGCTGCAGCCCTGCCAGCCAGTCGGCTACCGCCGGCGTAACGACACCCAGGCTGGCAATGCGCCCTTGCCAGGCGGGACTATTTGCATCGAGCAGGTTGGGTGAATCGAGCAGCCAGGCCAGCGCGCGCACGCGCGGCTCGGTCAGATGGCTCCAGCGCTGTTCAAAGCGGCGCTGGAAGTTCTGCTCAGCCATGCGTGCTTTTTGCCAGGCACAAGTCGGCCCAGGCACGCGCCTTGGCCCGGCCGGTGTCGTCCTGCAGCAGTGCTTCAGGATGGAAGGTCGCAATCAGCGACATCGCCCCCAACTGGCGCACCTTGCCGCGTACCGGCTTTTCAGTGGGCATCATGCCTGCCGCGGCCATCGAACCGAGCGTGACAATGGTGCGCGGCTGCAGCAGCGCCAGTTCGCGCTCGAAATATGGCCGGCAGGCAGCCGATTCGGCTTGCGTCGGCAAGCGTTCCTGGCCGGCTTCATCGAGCGGCCGGCATTTGAGCAGATGCGTGACATAGGTGTCGCGCCCGGTATCGAGGTCGATGGCCTTGAGCATATTGTCGAGCAGTTTTCCCTGGTCGCCCGGCAAGGCGCGCTGTTCGCGCTCCTCAAGGCGCGACGGGCTGCTGGCCAGCATCAGCCAGTCGGCCTGACGGTTGCCGCGCCCCATCACCACGCCCTTGCGCGACTTGCACAAGTCGCAGCGCGTGCACTTGGCCACGGCGCCAGCCAGGCTGTCCCAGTCCATGGCGGCAATCTCGGCATCGGTGACCGGCTGGGCTGCCGGCGGTGCGGGCGCGTCGTCAAACCAGGCCGTGTCTTCCGCTACAGGCAAAGCGACCGGCGCAGGCGGCACGGCGGCTGGCGCCACCACCGCTGGCGGCGGCACTGTTTCAGCAACCTCAACCACCCTGGCAATCTCTGGCATGGCCTGCACAACAGGCACGATGGGCTCAGGCGCTGCCTCGATCACCTCCTGCAGCTCAGGCGCCGCGCCCTGGCGCAAGCGCCATAGCGGGCCGATGCCCATTTCATCGAGAAACACGGCGCTGCGGCTCATAATGGGGTTCCCAGACCAGGCTCCAGACTGAACCGCATCACAATGGCGTCCTCGCGCTGCCCATTGCTCGCAGGATAGTAGCCCTTGCGCCGGCCGATCTGCTTGAAACCATGGCGCTGGTACAGGTCGAGCGCGCGCAGATTGGTCGGGCGCACTTCCAGCAGCATCGACTCCATGCCGAGCTCGCGCGCGCAGGCGCAGCACTGTGCCAGCAGATGGCGGCCCAGGCCCTGCCCTTGCAGCGCGCCATCGACGGCCACATTGAGCAGATGGCCTTCATCGACTACCGGCATGACCACAAAGTAACCGAGCAAGGTGCCGTCGCTGTCGCGCAGCACGCGCGCCGGATAATTGCTTTTGAGTGAATCGGCAAAGTTGCCCAGCGTCCAGGGATGCGGATAGACGCGCAGCTCCAGCGCCAGCACCTCGTCCAGATCGGCCTCGCGCATCGGCGCCAGGCTCAGGCGCGCCAGGTCGGCTGTCATTGCCCTGCCCCCTCAACCACCTTGGCAGCCTTGGCGGCGTTGATGACGGCGCGCTCGGCGCTGGTGTACGCAATCTTGTTGCGCAGATACAGCGGCTGGGCTTCGGCAGCCGTCACCGTCTGGCCGGCAGCAAAGGCGCGCTGCGCCAACTGGCCGACCTGGATGGCGTGCGGCATGATGGCGGCGTCTGCCGTGGCAATGCAGGGCAAGGCAGCCAGCTCGTCGGCATAGGCGGCAAAGCCGTTGCCGCAAGCGACCACGTCGCCCTCCGGCGCCACCGCACCAGGCGCACTGAGCACCGGCGGCAACACTGTCTGCATGGCACCGGCAAGATCGTACTGCGCCCAATACACTTCGCCCATGCGCGCATCGAGCACCGTCAGCACGCGCTGTGCGCCATGCTGTTGCTGGCAAGCGAGCGCCATGGCGTCGAGCGTCACCACCGGTACTACCGGCAAACCGGCGCCATAGGCCAGGCCCTGGGCGATGCCGCAGGCGGTACGCACGCCGGTAAACGAGCCCGGGCCGGAGCCATAGGCAATTGCATCGCAATCGGCCAGCGCAATACCGGCCTCGGCCAGCAGTTCCTGCACCAGCGGCAAGATGGCCTGGGAGTGGGTGCGCACACCCGACGATGCACGGCTCAACACGACATCGCCACGCAACAGGGCGCACGATGCCAGTTCGGAAGAAGTTTCAATAGCAAGTATGGTAGACATGGCGTATTTTAACCTGTGGCGCCGCCGATGCACCAACTGCAGCCGATACTACGCCGTGGCCGGCGCAGCTATAATGTCAGGCTCGCATCCCTCCAACTGACCTGGCCTGCCCGTGAATCCACTTCTGTCAAAACTGCAACCCTATCCATTTGAAAAGCTGCGTCAGCTGTTTGCCGGCGTGAGCGCCAACGCTGCCTACAAGCCGATCAGCCTGGGCATGGGCGAACCGAAACACCCGACGCCGGCCTTTATCGAGCAGGCGCTGATCGACAACATCAACGGCCTGGCCAGCTACCCGACCACCATCGGCACGCCGGCGCTGCGCGAGGCGATCGCGGGCTGGCTGCAGCGCCGCTATCAGATTCCGGCGCTCGACGCGGCCACGCAGATTTTGCCGGTCAATGGTTCGCGCGAAGCGCTGTTTGCGCTGGCGCAAACCGTGATCGACCCGGCTGCCGGTTCGCTGGTGATCAGCCCGAACCCGTTCTACCAGATCTATGAAGGCGCCGCCTACCTGGCCGGCGCCGAGCCGTATTTTGTGAATTCCGATCCGGTCCGCAACTTCGGCTGCGACTACGACAGCGTACCTGCTTCCGTGTGGGAAAAGGTCAAGCTGTTGTTCCTGTGCTCGCCCGGCAATCCGACCGGCGCCGTACTCACCTTGACCGACTGGGAAAACCTGTTTGCGCTGTCCGAACGCTACGACTTCGTGATTGCCGCCGACGAATGCTATTCCGAGATCTACCACGGAGACACGCCGCCGCTGGGCGCGATGCAGGCAGCCCATATGCTGGGCCTGTCCAGCGTCGAGCGCCCGTATGCGCGCCTGGTGGTGTTTTCCAGCCTGTCCAAGCGCTCCAACGTGCCGGGCATGCGCTCGGGCTTTGTGGCCGGCGACGCCGAAGTACTGAAAAAATTCCTGCTTTACCGCACCTACCACGGCGGGGCCATGAGCCCTGCCGTGCAGGCGGCCTCGGTCGCGGCCTGGAACGACGAAACCCATGTCGAAGACAATCGCGCCCAATACCGTGCCAAGTTCGACGCCATTACCCCGCTGCTGCAGACGGTAATGGATGTCGCCTTGCCCGACGCCGGCTTTTACCTGTGGGCTGACGTCAGCCGCACCGGCCTGTCGGACACCGAGTTCGCGCAGCGCCTGTACGCCGAATATAATGTCACCGTCCTGCCAGGAAGCTATCTGGCGCGCGACGCGCACGGCATCAATCCGGGACGCAACCGCATCCGCATGGCGCTGGTGGCCGAAACGGCCGAAGGCCTCGAGGCAGCGCAGCGCATAGTAAAATTCTGCCAGCAGCTTTCCGCATAACCGTATTTCAATCCACACAAGACTTCATCATGAGCCAACAACTGCAAAACATTATCGACCAGGCCTGGGAAAACCGCGCCGAGATCAATCCGGGCAACGGCGCTGCCGAACTGCGCGACGCCGTATCGCACGTGATCAACGGCCTGGACAACGGCAGCATCCGCGTTGCCGAAAAAACCAGCGGTGACTGGGTGGTCAACCAGTGGGTCAAGAAAGCCGTGCTGCTGTCGTTCCGCCTGGAAAACAACGTCGTCATGCCGTCCGACGGCACCATGCAGTTCTACGACAAGGTACCGACCAAGTTTGCCAACTACACGCCGGAAGACTTCGCCAAAGGCGGCTTCCGCGTGGTGCCGCCGGCAGTCGCCCGCCGCGGCTCGTTTATCGCCAAGAATGTGGTGCTGATGCCGTCGTACGTCAATATCGGCGCCTACGTCGATGAAGGCGCGATGGTTGATACCTGGGCCACCGTCGGCTCCTGCGCCCAGATCGGCAAGAACGTCCACCTGTCCGGCGGCGTCGGCATCGGCGGCGTGCTCGAACCGATGCAGGCCAACCCGACCATTATCGAAGACAACTGCTTTATCGGCGCCCGCTCGGAAATCGTCGAAGGCGTGATCGTTGAAGAAAACTCGGTGATCTCGATGGGCGTGTATATCGGCCAGTCGACCAAGATCTACGACCGCGCCACCGGCGAAGTGACCTACGGCCGCGTGCCGGCCGGCTCGGTCGTGGTATCGGGCAACCTGCCTTCGGAAGACGGCAAGTACTCGCTGTACTGCGCCGTGATCGTCAAGCGCGTGGACGCCAAGACCCGCGCCAAGACCGGCATCAACGAACTGCTGCGCGGTATTTGATCAGGCCGGCTGCAGCGCTGAAGTAAAAATGTCCCGTTTATGCGGGACATTTTTTATTACGCATACCATGCTCGCTGGCTGTGCGAACGTGCGCAACGGATGCTGACGAGCCACCTCCCCCCTATTGCGCCGCCAGCCTCTCTTCTGGCACAACTGAACTTGCTTGCGGCACGCACACCTTGTCTGCGGCAGACTGCTGAGCGGCACGCTGGACTGGCAACTGTCAGCTAACAAGACTGGACTTTACAAAAAAAGAAAAACTTTCAACATCAAATTCCGAGGGAGTATTTATATCAAAATTATCAAATGTGTAGCCAATTTTATTAAAAACATCACTCTTGAAATCTTCTTCAGTCATATTTCTAGCCAAATCCGGATCAACCACAACAATAATGCCCAATCCCTTCATTAGTTCTTTCGTCCTGAAATCCTGAAAGATTTCTATGCCATGATTTAACCTGGCCTCTTCCAGCGTAGACGATGCCTCAAAATAAGTTACATATAGACATATCGTAAATGTATCAAGCCCTCCTCCGAAATCTTGCCCCTTGTACGCATCATTCATGCGCTTTTTTATTAAAACAGCTATCTTTCCAGCCACATCAGAGAACTCAGGGATAACCACAGTCGTACAGTAAAGTTTCATATATAACCATTAATTAAATTTACAATTTACCGGACGGAAATTTAATGCCATGTGAATTATTTGATTAATTTTATGCCTTATTGAAGTCCAGTTACACGTATTGAGCGACAGCGCAATGGCTTCAAGCTCGTCCTTGATGCTGCCTGCTTACCGCAGACAGCGACCGGCAAGCCCCTCCGAAGTATAATACCGGGTAAATCTGCTTCTTTCCGCGAATGCAAGCACCCCGCTCAAGCCTTACTGACACGCCTCCCACACCATGACCATCACCCTCTACGGCATCCCCAACTGCGATACCGTCAAAAAAGCCCGCACCTGGCTCAGCGACCACCAGCACGACTTCACCTTTCATGACTTCAAGAAACAGGGCCTGCAACACGCCACGGTCGAGCATTGGCTGACGCAGCTGCCCTGGGATGTGCTGGTCAACAAGAAGGGCACGACCTGGCGCGCCCTGAGCGACGAGCGCAAGGCCGGCATTGTCGATGCAGCCAGCGCGCTGGAGCTGATGCTGGAAAACCCGTCCATCATCAAGCGCCCGGTGCTCGATGTCGATGGCAGGTTCAGCGTGGCGTTTTCCGATGCGCAGTACACCACTCTTTTCGCAGGCTGAATCATGACCGCTTCCAGAACGCTGGCCCTGACCGAAAAACTGATCTCGCTGTCGTCCATCACGCCTGACGACAAGGGCTGCCAGCAGCACCTGATCGATTTGCTCACGCCACTGGGCTTTGTCTGCGAAACCATTATCTCGAACGGCGTGACCAATCTGTGGGCACGCCGTGGCACTACCTCGCCCGTGTTCGTGTTTGCCGGCCATACCGATGTGGTGCCGACCGGCCCGGTCGAGCAGTGGCGCTCGCTGCCGTTTATTCCGACCCTCCGCGATGGCAAGCTGTATGGCCGTGGCGCGGCCGACATGAAGACCTCGATAGCCGCGATGGTGGTGGCGTGCGAAGAATTCATTGCCGCCACGCCCGATCACAGCGGCTCGATCGCGTTCCTGATCACCTCCGACGAAGAAGGCCCGGCTGTCGACGGCACGGTGGTGGTGTGCGAACAGTTGAAAGCGCGCGGCGAGCAGATCGATTACTGCCTGGTGGGCGAACCAACCTCGAGCGCCGAACTGGGCGACATGATCAAGAACGGCCGTCGCGGCTCGCTCTCGGGCCGGCTCACCGTCAAGGGCGTGCAGGGTCATATCGCCTACCCGCAGCTGGCAAAAAACCCGATCCACCTGGCCGCGCAGGCGATTGCGGACCTGGTGGCCGAACGCTGGGACGATGGCAATGAATACTATCTGCCGACCTCGTGGCAGATGTCGAACATCAACGCCGGCACCGGCGCCAATAATGTGATTCCGGGCGAGATGGTGATCGACTTCAACTTCCGTTTTTCCACCGCCAGCACCGATGAAGGCCTGCGCGCACGCGTGCACGCGATTCTCGATCAATACGATTTCCCATACGATCTGCAATGGACGCTGAGCGGCCAGGCGTTCCTCACGCCACGCGGCAGCCTGTCGGATGCGCTGTCGGACGCCATCATCGAGGAGACCGGTATCACGACTGAGCTGTCGACCACCGGCGGCACCTCGGATGGCCGCTTTATCGCGCAGATCTGCCCTCAGGTGATAGAATTCGGGCCGCCCAATGCCAGTATCCACAAGATCGACGAACATATCGAACTGCGCCATATCGATCCGCTGAAGAACATTTACCGGCGCACGCTGGAGCATTTGCTGCCTGCCTGAATCAATACCGAGGTCCGCCATGCGGACCAGAACACCGTCTTTTCGAGAACGCCATGACACCGAATCCGTTTACCACGCCACGCGACCTGCTGCGCTACGCCACCACCCGCTTCAACACCGCCAAGCTGTTTTTCGGCCACGGCAGCGCCGAGGCGTTTGACGAAGCCGCCTATCTGATCCTGCACACTTTGAAGCTGCCGCTGGACAAGCTCGAACCGTTCCTCGACGCCAAGCTGATGCCATCGGAAGTGGCCAGCGTGATGGCCGTGATCGACCGCCGCAGCATCGACCGCGTGCCGGCCGCCTACATCACCAAAGAAGCCTGGCTGGGCACCTACAATTTCTACGTCGACGAGCGCGTGATCGTGCCGCGCTCCTTTATTGCCGAGCTGATTCCCGAATATTTTTCGCCTTGGGTGGCAGAGCCGGAAGCGGTGGAAA
Source organism: Janthinobacterium aquaticum (assembly GCF_009208565.1). Taxonomy (GTDB): domain Bacteria; phylum Pseudomonadota; class Gammaproteobacteria; order Burkholderiales; family Burkholderiaceae_D; genus Janthinobacterium. Next base: position 613,154 of record NZ_WFLK01000001.1, read on the forward strand.
ATATCCTCGAACTGTGCACGGGTTCAGGCTGCCTGTCGATCATGATGGCCGACGCCTTCCCGAGCGCCACCGTGGACGCGGTCGATATCTCGCCTGACGCGCTGGCCGTGGCCAAACGCAACGTCGACACCTACAAACTTGAATCGCGCATCAATTTGATCCAGTCCGACCTGTACGCCAACGTGCCGGCCAAGAAGTACAACATGATTGTCACCAACCCGCCGTACGTCAATTCGGCCTCGATGAAGGCGCTGCCGCAGGAATACCTGGCCGAGCCGCAAATCGCGCTCGACGGCGGCAGCGACGGCATGGACCTGGTGCGCAAGATTATCGCCGGCGCCGCCGAGCGCCTGACCGACGATGGCATTTTGATGGTTGAAATCGGCAACGAGCGCGAATTTGCCGAAGCCGCCTTTGGCGAGCTGGGCCTGACCTGGCTGACTACCAGCGCTGGCGACGATATGGTGTTTCTGCTGACGGCGGAGCAGTTGAAGCTGGTTTAATCAGGCACCAATGACGTCAACAATGTTGTCGGATTACGCGGGGCTTTGCCCCACTAATCCGACCTACGTAACACCACAAAGAAAAAAATGATACGTTTTATACAAGTAAGCCTGATGCGCGGCATCAAACCGTTGCTCGAACAGGTCGACGTCACCCTTAACCCGGGCGACAAGATCGGCCTGATCGGCGCCAACGGCGCCGGCAAATCGAGTCTGTTCGCGATGATGCGCGGCGAGCTGCATCCCGACCAGGGCGAGATCGATTTCCCGGCCAAATGGCGCGTGGCTTACGTGGCGCAGGAAACCCCGCCGCTGGACCGTGCTGCGCTCGACTACGCCATCGATGGCGACGTCACCCTGCGCAAGCTCGAAGCGGAACTGGCGCGCCTGGAAAGCGAGCCGGCCACTTCGGAAAACGGGATTGCCATCGGCGAGATCTACAGCGCGCTGGCCGATGCCGACGCTTATACCGTGCAGTCGCGCGGCGAGCAGTTGCTGCTGGGCCTGGGCTTTACGCTCGACCAGATGCAGCAGCCGGTGGCCAGCTTTTCGGGCGGCTGGCGCATGCGCCTGAACCTGGCGCAGGCGCTGATGTGCCCGTCCGACCTGCTGCTGCTCGATGAACCGACCAACCATCTGGATCTGGATGCGATCATCTGGCTGGAAGACTGGCTCAAGCGCTATGCCGGCACCCTGTTGATCATCTCCCATGACCGCGACTTCCTCGATGAAGTCGTCAACGTGGTGGTGCATATCGACGAGCGCAAGCTCAAACGCTATTCGGGCAACTACTCGAGCTTCGAGCGCCAGCGTGCGGCGCAGATGATCCTGGCCGCCGGCGCGCTGGAAAAGCAGCAGCGCAAGCGCGCGCATCTGGAGTCGTTCGTCAACCGCTTCAAGGCCCAGGCCTCCAAGGCTCGCCAGGCACAGAGCCGCATGAAGGCGCTGGCCAAGATGGAAGAGCTGGCGCCGCTGCGCGCTGCCGCCGAATTCTCGTTCGAGTTCCGCGAGCCGTTGAGCGCGCCGAACCCGCTGATGGTGATGGAAGACGTCGACGCCGGCTACAAGATCGAAAACGAGGAAACCGGCGAGATCAGCCAGAAAACCATCGTCAACGGCATCAAGTTTTCGCTGCAGATCGGCCAGCGCATCGGCTTGCTGGGCCAGAACGGCGCCGGCAAATCGACCCTGATCAAGACCATTGCCGGTGAGCTGGCGCCCCTGACCGGCGACGCCACCATGGGCAAGGGCCTCAATATCGGTTACTTTGCCCAGCACCAGGTGGAAATGCTGCGCCATGACGAATCGCCGCTGTGGCATCTGGCCAAGATTGCGCCGACCGTGCGCGAACAGGAACTGCGCAACTTCCTGGGCGGCTTCAACTTCCCCGGCACCATGGTCACCAGCTCGATCGCGCCGTTTTCGGGTGGCGAAAAGGCCCGTCTGGCTCTGGCACTGATCGTCTGGCAGCGGCCAAATTTGCTGCTGCTCGATGAACCGACCAACCATCTGGACCTGGAAACGCGCGAAGCGCTGACCGAGGCACTGGCGCAGTTCGAGGGCACGCTGGTGGTGGTATCGCATGATCGCCATTTGCTGCGCGCCACCACCGACGAATTCATTATCGTTGCCGACGGCAAGCTGCAGCCGTTCGATGGCGATCTGGACGACTACAAGGACTGGCTGTTCCAGACCAAGCTGGGCAAAGGCACCGATGTGCTGCCGGCTGCGGGCAAGGCCAACAAGACGGACTTCCCGGTCGCTTCACCAGTGGCCAAGCCGGCCGCCGTGGCCAGCGTGCCCGCGGTCGACAAGAAGGAGCAGAAGCGTCTGGACGCCGAACAGCGCCAGCGCACCGCTGCCCTGCGTAAACCGCTGGAAAACAAGATCAAGCGCCAGGAAGAGCAGATTGCCAAGCGCAACGAGCAAAAGGCGCTGGCCGATGCAGCGCTCGCCGAGCCGTCGATCTACGATGCGGCCAACAAGGCCAAGTTGAAGCAATTGCTGGCCGACCAGAGCTTCTACGCCAAGGACCTGGCGCAGCTCGAAGCGGACTGGCTGGACCTGCAGGACCAGCTGGAAAAGATCGGCGCCTGATTGAAGCACTGCGATGCCGACGCTCGATCCTGCCGACGTTGAATTTTCCGCCATCCGCGCCCAGGGGCCGGGTGGGCAGAACGTCAACAAGGTTTCGTGCGCCGTGCATCTGCGCTTTGCCATTGCCGCCTCGTCGCTGCCCGATGCGATCAAGGAGCGCCTGCTGGCGCTGCGCGACAGCCGCATCAGCAAGGACGGCGTACTGGTACTGAAGGCACAACAGTCGCGCAGCCTGGAGCAGAACAAGGAAGAAGCCTTGCAGCGGCTGCAGCAGATTATCGACAGCGTGGCCGTGCTGCCCACCATCCGCCGCGCCACCAAGCCCACGCGCGGCTCGCAACGGCGCCGGCTCGACAGCAAAAGCACGCACGGCCTGCTCAAGCAATCACGTGGCAAGGTGTTGGGATAAATCGGGATCAGGTCGGCCAATATTCGTAGGTCGGATTAGCCGCGCAGCGGCGTAATCCGACAATACCACCAGCGTCAACAATGTTGTCGGATTACGCGCTACGCGCTAATCCGACCTACACGATGTCACTTCCTCCGGCACATACGTCCAGTCCAGCGCGCCGCTGCTGCCCACAAACACGGGTAGCGTGCCCGGCGTTGCGCTATGCAGCAAGGCCTTGATTTCCTTGGGCGTGCGGTCGTAGACGCGCGCCGGCAGCGCTGGCGCCAGCAAGGTGCGCACGATGGTGTCGCCTTCGATGGCAGTGAGCACGCAATGCGTGTGGGCCGCTGCCGCCAGCCGCTCCTGCGCGAACTGCCCGGCCTGCGCCTGCAGTTGCGCCTGCATCACCTCGGCCTGCTTGATATCGAGCCGCAGGCGGGCCATCTCCTTGAGCACGGGCGCCATGCGCGCGGCCAGCTTGTCATACAGCACCTGCTGCGCTTCCTTCAACACCAGCTCGCTGCGGCGCAGCTGGCCAGTCAGGGAAAGATAGCTGCGCATGTCCGGCAGCTGCGCAATGGCCGCCACTTCCTGCTGACGCTTGATCTGAAGTTGTCCCTGCTGCTCTGCCCTGGCGACGGCGTCGGCGATGCGCTCCTCGAACGGCGCCAGATCCGGCACCAGTGGCAACACCAGCATCTCGACCTGCTTGCGCGCACGAGTCTGGCCGATGCGCATCTGTCGCGCCGCCACGGCGCAGCCTTCGGCCACGCCGAGCTCCACCTCGTCGGCAATGATCTCGCAATTGCTGGCGTGCGCGATCACCACGCGCGTGCCGGAAATCACGCAGCTCTCGGCGCGCGCAAGCCGCACCGTGCCGTCGCGCGCCTGCAGCACCGCGCCCGAGGCGACGCCACCGACGTGGATATCGCCATGCTCGTTGTACGCGGTGCCGCCCACCAGGTTGCGCTCGAGTTCGATCAGACCGCCATGCGAATGCAGGCGACCATAGACGTCGCCGTGCAAGGTCATGTCGCTGCCGTCGATCAGGCGCTGCTCCTGCACCTCACCAAACTCCTCGTAGGCGCCGCGCAGCTTCAGGTTACCAGTGGTGCGGCTGCTGACGCCGTCATGGCTGACGATCTTGTTTTCGATGGAAATCCTGCCCTGCGCATCAATCTGCACATAGCCGTCGACGGCGGCGACCAGAAACTCGCCGTCCGTCACGCGCTCGATCCGCGTGCCCTCGCCGGCGTATGCTCTCAAATCGACCTGGGCAGGCGGCGGTGGCGGCAGCACCGCGCCGGACAAAGCATAGCCATGCAGACCTGGCGTGGCGGCGCTGCTGCGCAAGAGGCGCGTATGCTTTTTGATATGCGGATGGCGATTCTTAAAACTGAGCAAGTCGAAGCGGCCGTCGGCCCGTTCGCGCGGGGCATCGTCACGCTCGATCCCCTGCGCCACCGGCGTCAGCTGGGCTTCGCGCCCCGGCTGCGGCGCCAGCGCGCGCGCCACGATGGCGCGCTCGGCGCGGCCCGAGACGATCAGCGCGCGTACGGCAGCGCTGTCCACGCCATAATGCACACCATGGCGCCAGAGCGCCGCCACCATTTCGTCGACATCGCGCGTGACCGGTACCCGGCTGTCCTCGCTGGAAGGCACGGCCTCGAAATAAAACTCGGCCACGTCATCGTGCACGGTAATGTGTTCATACAACCGGCGCCGCTCGGGCGCAAACGGCGCCACGCGCGCCGCGATGCGCAGCGCCGCTTCGCTCTTGACGGTACGGCGCGGGCCCGGCGCCTGAAACAGCGTCTGCAGCAACAAGGGATAATCGAGCCCGGCCAGCAGCCAGCCAGTCTGGTACAGGCGATCGATGCCGGAACGCAGCAGTTCGGGCGCCAGCGCCACGTCGAGGAACACGCCGTCCTTGCGCAGCAGCAGGCCAGGCGGCCAACCGCCAGCGCCGGTCATGTCGGCCTCAAACGCGTCCCTGTCGCTCACGCTCACGTTCCCGCTCCTCCGCTAAAAATGCTGCTCTTGCGGCAGAACAATAGCACGGCTGATGGCGGCACGGAGCAATCTTCATGTCGCTGCACGCACCAAAACAAACAGGCCAGGCCATGCGAAGATGGTCTGGCCTGCGGCAGAAAAAGCAACGTTCAGGGACGCTTAGCGGCGCGGCGGATTGGAATAGATATCCTGCCCCGCTTCATTGATCTGGCGACGCAGATCACGCCGCTCGTCGGGCGTCATGCGGCCGGTGCGGCGCGATTCGGCGCCGTCATTGCCGCGGCGCTGGTCGTCGGCGCGCGTATCGAAGCTGCGTGCGTCCCGCTGATCGCGCAAGCGGTTATCATTGTTGCGCTGCGACTGCTCGAAACGCTGGCTCTGCAACTGTGGCTGGTCGTCGCGCCGCGGCGGCTGTGACTGAGCCTGCGCCAGGCCTGAGCCCAACATGCAAACGAAGGCAAGCGAGGACAACACCACACGTGCAGAAATGCGTGCAGACGCCTGTACGGAAACACGTGCTGCAACAGCGCAAGGACTGGCGTGAATTTTTTGATCGACGTTATTCATTGAGTTCCTCTTCCGCAATGCCGTATAAACTTAAAGCGCAATTCCACTGTGACCCCAGTGTATGATGCTTTACACGACGCAGTAAGAGCAATTGGGTAAAGTTTGTAACAGTATGTAATGGGTGCCAAATCAGACCAAAACGCAAGTTGCAGCCATTGACGACGCCGCGCCAGGCGTTACTATAGCAACCAATATACGATAACACGACATACCAAATGACCACAACCTCCACTTCCGGCAACAATACAACAGCGCAAGGCGCACAGGGCCATCAGGCAAAGATCATGGTGGTGGACGACGATGTGCGCCTGCGCGACCTGCTGCGCCGCTACCTGACCGAACAGGGCTTCAATGTCTTTACGGCCGAAAGCGCCACCGCCATGAACAAGCTGTGGCTGCGCGAACGCTATGACCTGCTGGTGCTCGACCTGATGCTGCCCGGTGAAGACGGGCTGTCGATCTGCCGCCGCCTGCGCGGTGCCGGCGACCAGACGCCGATCATCATGCTGACGGCAAAGGGCGAAGACGTGGATCGCATCGTCGGCCTGGAAATGGGCGCCGACGACTACCTGCCCAAGCCATTCAATCCACGCGAACTGGTGGCGCGTATCGGCGCCGTGCTGCGCCGCAAGGGGCCTGACGAAATTCCGGGCGCCCCATCGGAAACGCCGCAAACCTTCGAGTTCGGCAACTTCGTGCTGGACCTGGGCACGCGCACGCTGAAAAAGAGCGGCGAGACAGTACCTTTGACCACCGGTGAATTTTCGGTGCTGAAGGTATTTGCCCGCCATGCGCGCCAGCCGCTGTCGCGCGAAAAGCTGATGGAACTGGCGCGCGGGCGCGAATACGAAGTGTTTGACCGCAGCCTGGACGTGCAGATCTCGCGCCTGCGCAAGCTGATCGAACCGGACCCGTCAAGCCCGCTGTTTATCCAGACCGTGTGGGGCCTGGGCTACGTGTTCATTCCGGACGGACAGCCGCGCTGATCGCTGGCGAGGCTAGATGAAACTTGTTCCCGATATCAGCCTGGCACGGCTGAAGAGCGGCCTGTTCTGGCGCACGTTCCTGCTGCTCGGCACCTTGACCACAGTCAGCATGACCGCCTGGATCGGCATGATTTCCGTGGTCCAGCGCGAGCCGCAGGCACAGCAGATTTCTGCGCAGATCATCTCCGTGGTCACCATCACGCATGCGGCGCTGACGCACTCGGCGCCCGAGCTGCGCCGCGAACTGCTGTTCGACCTGGTCAGCAACGAAGGCATCCGCATCTTCCCGCTGTACGAGGACGACCGCATCGATCCGCCGCCCGACAATTATCTGATGCCCGACATTGAAACGCTGGTCAAGGCCAAGCTCGGTCACGACACGCGCTTTTCGGCGCGCGTCAATGGCGTGGCCGGCTTCTGGGTCAGCTTCAAGATCGACGACGATGACTACTGGCTGATGCTAGACCGCGAGCGCCTGCGCGGCCTGACCGGCTTCCAGTGGCTGGGCTGGGCTTCGCTGGTGTCGCTGCTGTCGCTGTTGGGCGCGGCGATTATTTCCAGCCTGATCAACCGCCCGCTGTCGCGCCTGACGGTAGCGGCGCGCGCGATTGCACAGGGACGCCAGCCGGCGCCGCTGCCGGAAAAAGGACCGATAGAAATCCTGGAAGCAAACCGCAGCTTCAACCAGATGGTGGACGACCTGAAACAGGTGGAATCGGACCGCGCGGTGATTTTGGCCGGCATCTCGCACGACCTGCGCACGCCGCTGGCGCGCATGCAGCTGGAAGTGGAAATGGCCAATCTGTCCGATGATGCAAGAGAAGGCATCCAGTCCGATATCGGCCAGATGGACGCCATCATCGGCCAGTTCCTCGACTATGCCAGACCGACCGAAGCGTCGACGTTTACCGAAATCGACCTGTCGGGCCTCTTGACCGACATGGCGCGCGAGGCGATGCGCCTGCCTGACGTCACCATCACGGCCCAGATCGCACCCGATGCGCATGTGATGGGCAACGGCACCGATCTGCGACGCGTGCTCAATAACCTGGTGGAAAATGCGCGCCGCTACGGCAAGACGCCGGGCAGCGACATGACCGAACTCGATATCAGCTGCCAGATCAAAGGCAGCTTGGGCGCGAAAAAAGTGGTGATCGAAGTACAGGATCACGGCCCCGGCGTGCCGACCGAAAAGATCGAGCAGATGCTCAAGCCCTTCACCCGCCTCGATACGGCACGCGGCCAGGCCAACGGCGCCGGCCTCGGTCTTGCCATCGTCGACCGCGTGCTGCTGCGCCACGGCGCCGAGTTGCAGGTGCGCAACCGCGAAGGCGGCGGGCTGGCGTTTCAGATCAGTTTGCCAGCGGTGTAAATCGGCACGTCGTGCACGTCGGATAGGTCGGGTAGGTCGGGTAGGTCGGGTAGGTCGGATTAGCGTGCCAGCGCGTAATCCGACAACATTGTTGGCCGTCCCGGAGATGGTCGGATTACACCGAATCAGGTGATGAGGTCACCAGCAACTTGCTCATCAGCAGCTCCGTTGCGCCATAGCCATACAGCGAATCGCTTTCCAGCCCCGGCGTATCGAACGGTACCGATTCTTCACGGTCGAGCTTGGCCGGGTCGGCGTCGGCGTAGCTGGCGCGCCAGGCGCGTTGCAGCGACTCGTTGCGGCGGATAAACGGCGGCATCGGCCAGGCGTCGCGCTGCCAGTCGGCGCTGTCGCCCAGCATGGGCCAGCGCTCGTTGAGCAGCGCCATGTCGCCGGTGCGCAGGCGACGCACGGCTTGTTCAGGGCGCAGCTGCTGCAGCTCGGACAGCGGTGGCAGTGCGTCGCGTTTCGGCCCGAACATATAGGCCAGCATAATGCGTCCGGCTGGCGCGGTGCGCGCCACCACGCCGACGGCATGGCCGCCGCCGGTCAAGGGCACGGCAAACCAGCTGCCCTCCCGGTATGGTAATGATTTCATGCAACTTCCCTTCGCATCTGACTCCCTTTCGCTTGAACGTCGGGCGACAGCTTACGCGAGAGCGGCAATCGATGGCGCATGCCTGGCGCTCTATTGCCAGCGGGCTACTGCACTTTCTCGTCGTAATGAAACTGCGCGACGATGGGGCCGGCCTTGAACAGCGCTTCCTTCATTTCCTTGTCCAGGCGTGCATCGCGCCGGCGCATCCATTCGAGCAGCATGGCCGCTTCCTTGCGGCTGGCGTCGCCCGCATGCGCCAGCACGCGGCGCAGTTCCGGGTCGGTGCACGCTTCGAGGCGCTGGCCATTGAGGTCGACCGACTGCAGCGCGGCGACCAGCGCGTTGATGGCGCGATGCATGTCGAGCGCGGTGGCCGGCAGGCCGGATTCTTCGAGTGGCAGATGGGACATGCGGTTTCCTTGATCGTGTAGTGACAGCCGAGCTGCATTGTCCTCTGCAGCAGCCAAAAGCTCAAGCGTCGGGACAGCCGGGCACGCCTTCGTCCATAATCAGGTTCCAGCCATCGAGCAACAATGGGAGAGACATGTTCAATTTTGACTTTTACAATCCTACGCAAATCCTGTTCGGCCAGGGCCAGAGCGCTGCCATCGGCCAGTTGGTGCCGCTAGGGGCACGCGTGCTGATGACCTATGGCGGCGGCAGCATCCGCAAGAACGGCGTCTACGATGAGGTGCGCGGCGCGCTGGCCGGCCACACCGTCATCGAATTTGGCGGCATTGAAACCAACCCCAGCTACGAGACGCTGATGGAAGCGGTGGCGCTGGTGAAGCAGGAAAAGATCGACTTCCTGCTGGCCGTCGGCGGCGGCTCGGTGATCGACGGCACCAAGTTTATTGCCGCCGCCGCGCTGTACAAGGGCGAGCCGTGGGAGCTGCTTGAAAACAACGGCAAGACCATCGAAGCCGCCCTGCCCTTTGCCACCGTATTGACGCTGCCGGCCACCGGCTCGGAGATGAACGGCTCGGCCGTCATCACGCGCGAGGCGACCCGGGAAAAGCGCTGGTTTGCCAGCCGCAAGGTGTATCCGGTGTTTTCGGTGCTCGATCCGTCGACCACGTTTACGCTGCCGCTGCGCCAGGTGGGCAACGGCGTGATCGAAGCGTTTGCGCATGTGATGGAGCAATATCTGACCTATCCGGTCAACAGCGCGCTGCAGGACCGTTTTGCCGAAGGCATCCTGCAAACGCTGATCGAGGAAGGACCGCGCGCGCTGGCCAATCCGGACGATTACGACGTGCGCGCCAACGTGATGCTGAGCGCCACGCTGGCCATGAACGGTCTGATCGGCGCCGGCGTGCCGCAGGACTGGTCGGCGCACGCGATCGGCCACCAGCTCACCAGCCTGTATGAACTCGACCATGCGCAAACGATGGCCATTCTCCTGCCCAGCATGATGCGCGTGCGCCGCGACGCCAAGCGCGCCAGGCTGCTGCAGTATGCGGCGCGTATCTGGAACCTCGACGGCGGCGATGAAAATGGCCGCATCGAAGGGGCGATTGTACGTACCGAATTCTTTATCCGCCATATGGGCCTCAAAACCAGCCTGGCCGACTATGGGCTCGACCATGGCAGCATCGAGGCCGTGCTGACCGCGCTCGAAGCGCACGGCATGACGGCCATGGGCGAGCAGCGCGACGTGACGCTGGAAGTGAGCCGCAAGGTGCTGGAAATGAGCTTGTAGCAGCCATGCATTGTTGTAAAACCGTCAGCTGCGCGAGACAGCTGGCGGTGCTTCGTGCTAAGCTGTCGCTTCGCTAGGGGTCCTGGAGCTGTTTTCCGGGTGAGAGATACCCTTCGTACCTGATCTGGATAATGCCAGCGAAGGAAAGCGCAAAGTACCCACCCTCCTTTGATAGCTCCTGCGTTGGCGCCAGCCGAACATGCCAACACGAGCAATCATGCCTACACCGAATCTGTCTGTTTCCCTGCTGACCCTGGCTATCGCACAAGCGTTTGCCGCGCCCGCCTTTGCCCTAGACACCGCCACGCCAGAGGCCGCCGACACGCCCAGCATGGCCGAAGTGGTCGTTACTGCCAGCAAGACGCCGGCGGCAAAGCGCGCCACGGTGGGCGGTTTTTCCGACGCAGCCCTGCTGGAAACGCCGGCCGCCGTCACCGTCATCTCGCAGCAACAGCTGCAGGACCTGCAGATCCGTAATGCCAGCGAAGCGGTGCGCCTGGACGCCAGCATCAACGACGCCTACAACGCCGTCGGCTATGCCGAGCAGTTCTCGATCCGTGGCTTCAAGCTCGACAACAATTCCAGCTACCGCAAGGACGGCGTGGCCATTCCCGGCGACACCCAGATTCCACTGGAAAACAAGGAGCGCATCGAGGTACTGAAAGGCCTGTCGGGCCTGCAGGCCGGCGTGGCCGCACCGGGCGGCGTGATCGACTTTATCGTCAAGCGCCCCACCGCCGAGCCACTGCGCACGGTCACGCTTGAAGCGCGCGAGCGCGGCACGCTGTATGGCGCAGTCGACCTCGGTGGCCGCCTGGAAGACCCACGCTTTGGCTACCGCATCAATGTGGCGGCAGAACGCCTGCGCTCGTATATCAAGGGCGCCGACGGCAACCGCAAATTCATTTCCGGCGCGTTTGACTGGCAGATTTCACCGAAAGCGCTGCTGCAGCTCGACGCCGACTACCAGTACAAGGCGCAGGCCACCGCACCAGGTTTCCAGTTGCTGGGCAACACTACCCTGCCCACGCACGTCAGTGCCGACACCATGCTCAACCTGCAGCCCTGGACGCGTCCGGTCGAAACCATCACCAGCAACATCGGCCTGCGCTTCCAGTACGCGTTTGACGACAACTGGCACGCCACCCTGTCGGCCAACCAGCATTCGTTCAAGCGTGACGACTACACCGCCTTCCCGTACGGCTGCAGTTCGGAAAACCTGTTTCCAGGTTTCTGCAGCAATGGCGACTATGACGTGTATGACTACCGCAGCCTCGGTGAAACCAAGAAGCCGCTCAGTGCACAGGCGATGATCCAGGGCAAATTTGCCACCGGCAGCGTGCGCCATGCGCTGACGGCGGGCGTATCGACCTTCCGCCGCAAGGATCGCGCCGGCCTGTACGTCTACGACTATGCCGGCGTGAGCAATATCTACCAGCCGGTGATCGTCGAGCCATCGAGCGGCGTGCAGGGGCCGGTGCGCCTGACCCGCAACGACCGCGAGAATTCCGTGTTCGTGCAGGACATCGTCAGCCTGGCGCCAAGCTGGACGCTGCATGCGGGCCTGCGCCATGTCAGCGTGGACGGCTACCAGTACGTACTCAAGGCCGACCCGAGCGTGGCCGAAGTGCGCGCCAGCCACGACTTCCTGCTGCCCAATCTGGCGCTGGTCTACAACGTGCTCGACAACGTGGCCGTGTATGGCGCCTACTCGCAAGGCATGGAGCATGGCGGCACGGCCGACCGCAAGGCAGCCAATGCCAATGAAGAGCTGTCGCCGAGCCGCTCGAAGCAGATCGAGTTCGGCGTGAAGGCCGACCTGACACCGGACTTCATGGTGGCAGCCAGCCTGTTCCAGATCCGCAAGGGCCTGGAATTCCAGAACGAAGCCAGTTACTTTGTGCGCGCAGGCCAGGCCCAGCATCGCGGGCTGGAATTGTCAGCGCAGGGCAAGGCCACGCCCGACCTGACGTTGGGCGTGTCGGCCACGTTGCTCAACAGTCGCCAGTCCGCTACCGGCGAAGCCTCGCTCGACGGCAAGCGCGTGCCCAATGTTCCGGCTTTCAAAAGCAATATGCATGCCGACTACCGCGTGCAGCAGCTTGCCGGCCTGAGCGTCAACGGCAGCTGGGAATATGCAGGCAAGAAGGCGTTCCAGTACAACAATGCGACTTTTGTGCCGTCGTACCATGTGTTCAATCTGGGTGCCGCTTACGCCACGCGCATTGCCGGCCAGCAGACCACCTTGCGCGCCACCGTCAACAACGTGTTCGACAAGTTCTACTGGCGCGACGCCACGCCGGAGTCCGACGGCTATCTGTATCCGGGCGCCAGCCGCACGCTGCGCGTGTCGGCCCAGTTTGACTTCTGATCGACTATCAGGCGTTAGCGATGGCGCGTTCGATCAGCGGCATGGCCTGCGCCATGCGCTGTGCGAGCGTGCCGTGCAGGATATGGTGCGGTATCTGCCGCGCCGCCAGCTCGCCGAGCAGCAGCTGGTAGACCTGCTGGCGCACAGCTTCCGATTCGCGCTGCAGGCCATCGGCCACCCACGGCGTATCGGGCGCGGTCACCAGTGTCAGGTCGTAGCGCGTGGCAGCGGCCAGCGCTGCCAGTTGCACATCTTCGCCATCGAAGTAATGGCGGCTGTAGAGCACCGTCATCAGGGGCGTGGTGTCGCACACCAGCACCCGCTTTGCCCGGCCAGCCGCCTCGCGCTCGCGCGCCACCTGCGTGCTGGCAATCAGGAACTGGTCGGCGGCAACGGGTACCCTGCCCTCTTTTTCCACGAACTCGCGCAAGTATTCCGGCACCCACACCGTGTCCAGGCGTTCGGCCAGGGCGGCGGCCAGAGTCGACTTGCCCGACGATTCGGCACCCAGGATGGCGATGCGGTACAGCGCTGCGCTCACTTGAGAACCATCGCATCGGGCGCGGCCGGCGCGGCTTTTTTCCAGGCCAGCAGGCCGATCACGGCCATCACCACGAACACGCCATACAGCACAGCGGTCAGCATCAGATTCTTGTGGATATACAGACCGACGTACAGGATATCGACCACGATCCAGACGATCCAGTTTTCCAGTTTTTTACGCGACAGCAGCACCTGCCCCACCAGGCTGCCGGCCGTCAGAAAGCCGTCGGCATGGGGCACGTCGGTATCGGTGGAAGTAAGCAGCCAGGCGATCAGCAGAAAGCCGGCCAGCCAGCCAGCGCCGCTGGCCAGCCAGCCGCGCAGCGACAGCGTGGTCACCGGCAGCACGGTCGCGCCCTGCTGCGGATGCAGCCACTGGTACCAGCCCCAGAACGACACGGTAATGAACACCAGCTGCAGCGCCATGTCGCCATACAGGCGCGAGGCAAAAAACACCCAGCCATAGGCAGCCGAGGAAATAATCGCAAACAGCCAGGCCCAGTGATTCTGGCCAATATTGAGCGCAACGGTTGTCAGTGCCAGGACAAAGGAAATCAGTTCAAGCGGCGTGGTGGCAAAGCCGAGCAGCAACAGCGTATCGTTCATGGGAATGGGGATCAGGCAGGTGGTGCAGTATGCAATAGCGGGCCTGAATAAGCAAGATTGACGCCCTGCCGGCGCTGCCGCCCGTCTCTCTCGCCTATGCCAGGTGCAGTCTCGCTGCGCGCGTCAGTGAGCGCCGAACGATCAGTTCATGAAACGGCCGGATCAGGAAAATATAGGCGCGCCCTATCCGGTTATGGCAATGCACGGCGCTGGCCAGGGTGACGCTTCCGTACACGCTGCCATCGGCGCTGCGCAGCATCGACAGCCGAAAGTCCAGGTGGCTGTCGTCTTCCCCCACCACGATTTCATCGTCCGTCACCGAATAGATGCGAAAGATGCCGATGCGCCCGCCCTCGCCGCCTGCCAGCTCGCTGGCCGTCTTGATGCCGAAAGGCGCCACGATGGCGTCGCGCAGCACCATCAGCGCCTGCGCCCAGCGCGGCTGACTGCCCAGCAGCACGCGCGCCAGGCTCTCCATGTCCATGCCGTGCGCCCGGGGACCCAGCGCTATCTGGTAGGCATCGGCCAGATGGCTGCCCGGGTAGAGACCGGCTATCGATGCTTGCCGCGGCAGTTCCACCTTGCGCACTTTGACCTTGCTGGAGCCCATCATGGAAGACCTCATATGTTTTCAGTGATAACATCGCCATCATACAGACAAATCACGCAATGTAAACACCGATAACATATGACTACAGCCAGCTATCACCACGGCAATTTACGCGACACCCTGCTAGCGGCCGCAATGGCGCAACTGGCGCAGCAGCAGGACGCCAGCCTGTCGCTGCGCGAACTGGCGCGCACCGCAGGCGTATCGATCGCCGCCGTCTACCGCCACTTTCCCAGCAAGGAAGCGCTGCTGGCAGAAGTGGCAGCAGCCGGCTTTGCCGCCCTGCGCCAGCGCTGGGACCAGCACCTGCCGCCCTTGGGCAGCCTGCCGGCGGCCGAACGTTTCGAGCTGCTCGGGCAGCAATATATTGAATTTGCACTCGGTGCACCGGCCCACTATCGTTTGATGTTCGAGCACCAGGACGTGCGCCAGTTCCCGGTGCTGCTGCAGGCCGCCGAGCAGTGTTTCGAGCATGTGCTGCTGACCGCCGGCGCGGCCGTGCGCGAAGCCGGCCTTGATGCACACTGGGCCAAGGCAGCGGCCAGCGCCGGCTGGTCGCTGGGACATGGCTACGTGATGCTGCGCCTGAGCGGCCGGCTCGACATGATAGGCGGCGGCAATGAACTGACGCCGGCGCTGGTGCCACGGTTTTTCCAGCTGCCGCTCGAAGCGCTAAGGTGCAGGCCGGCATAGTGCACGCCGCCATAGCGTGCGACAGCACTGCATGGCCTCACTACAATGGTGTCTAACCAATGCAGAGGAGTTGACCACCATGATGACCTTGAAGATACGCAGCCTGCTTTCCTCCATTCTGATCGGCGCCGTTGCCAGCGCCCGTTCGATGACACCGATGGCCACCCTCGCCATGGCCCGCCTGGCCGGACGCAAGACGCCGGGCACGCTGGTGCTGCTGGACCGCCCCGTATTCAAGCTGGGCGCTTTGGCGATGGGCGCCGGCGAACTGGCCGGCGACAAGATGAAAACGGCGCCCGACCGTACCGTGTTCCTGGGCATGCTGGCGCGCGTGATGAGCGCCGGCATTGCCGGCGCCGCCCTGGCGCCCGAGGGCCGCGAACGCACTGGCGCCGCTGTCGCCGTGGCAACAGCCGTGCCGATGGCCTACCTGACGCTGTCGGCACGCAAGCAGGCCATCGCCAAAATCGGCCAGACCCGCAGCGGCCTGATCGAAGACCTGCTGATCGTCGCCGCCGGCGCGGCGATTGTGGCGCTGGCAACGAAGTCGGATGAGTGATCAATGCATTGCCACTCGACAGACCCATCAACCGCACCTGTGTCGATTCGGTACGCAGGCCGCTCTTGCCATCGTTGGTGCTTGGGCTGCCTGCATCCCCTTGCTGGCCAACGCGCTGGCTCTGATCGCCAAGCGAACGTTTAAACATCACCCAGGACGATCAAGATCACGGCGAACCAACGCCTGCGAGCTACTTGATGGCAGCCTATCGCCTAACTTGGGTGGATTGGGCTGGCACCTAACTATCACTTTTGATGAAACCACAACGATCTGCGCTGTACTAATATTTCACTGTTTAGAGCGAGGCGCGTGAAATCGAAAGCGGGCTGGTAGCACTTGGCGATGCCAGTTCATCCAGCGCGGACCTTCCATGCATTAACCTCGGTCACATCGTCAAGTCGCAGGCTATCACCGACACGAGCCAGTCGGCGACCTCCTATCTCGTCGTTGATGCGGTAGTTGTACTAAACACAAAGGACGGCAAACCGCTGTTCACCATCGACCGCGCGGACCTTGGCGATGTCATCAAAATCCGGAACCCTCACCTGGCCAATGAGTTGGAGGTTGCGCCGCCCAAGAAGAACAGTGCCAGATTCATGTAGTGCCGACGAGACAAATCAAAAAGACCCGGGCTTGTTTTCGGGTTTTTTTTACTTACCGATTATTGACTTTTTGATCGAAAATCTCCATCCAGCGCAACAGGTTCTTCTTTTGCTCCGAATCATGAGGGAATCTGATTTGCCATTCAGGGTTATCTATGTCTCTAACCTGCACGAAAAATCCGCTCGCCATTTTATTCATGCGGTCCTGGCCAATTGTTCGTGCGACCCCGGCCATGCCACCGTTAATAACAGCGCCTCCGGACTCCAGATTGTATCGCCAGCTTCGGATATCGCTAAAATCATAGGTCTTGGACTTCCCATTTTCGGCAAGATAAACTTTGCGATCTCTTTCGCTGATGCCTATGGCAAAATCCTCATAAACATGACTATAGTCGGCGTTGGCCAGCGCATTTTTATCCAAATGCTTTATATTGTTTATCTTGTTTTTATTTTTTCGCAAAAGCTTGCGACCAAAGAAAACAATAACTGCACCCAGGAAAATATAAAAAATGCCGCCAGCACCAAAAATCATGGCAGGAATCCCATTAAGAATAAACAAGGCACCAATAACGATGAGAGACCAGGATAAAATCATGTTTTTACCTATAGTGAAAGAAAAATAAAATGCCCCAGGAGATTTATGAAACACGAATCACTTCAGAGGGCATGCTTGAAGGCAATCTTACAGCATTTAATGCCAGTGCTGCATCATTAAAATGAATGATCAAACGCCAAGGCGAGCGTCGCCAGTTCTATTTTTGCCTGCACATTGGCATACGTAACGATGCCATTGGGGCCACCCCCAACAGGGCGATCTGCATCACCTCAAGCGCTAGCTCACCGAGCGTCAACGCTGTGCTGACAGGACGTATGCGTTCGATCGCGGTGATGACTTTGCCAAGATGAGAATTAATTAAATTAAAATACCTATGCTCTTCATCGGTAAATTCCGGCTGCCATTGATGTGATTGAATGCTGGATAAACGCTCATTTTTTCGCTGCGATGCAAGCATGCGCCTATGATTTAACGCAAGCCGTGGGGGCTTCAGGAAGTCTTGTTAAAACTCGTTACGATCAACAAATTTTGGACTAAACAAGGAACTGGATCGATAGGTCTTCCCTACCGGCTGACTATCGGCAAATTGACGCCATGGATCAATGCCGACGTAGTGACGAGCATAAACTCCGGTCGCCACTTCATAGCTCGGTATCGTGACAATATTCAATGGAACTTGCCCTTCGGGCGTGACGCCTAGAACGTGGCAAAAGTCCGCATCCAGTGTTTTATTTGCAGCTGCGATGGCGGAGAAAAATAGATCGGGCTGTAATATGCCATCGTAAAGTCCGGCTATAGTTCGATCCCACTCCTCCAAGCTTAAATTCATATTAATTACCAGTTATAGCAAGCAAAATAATGCCGCATGCCGATTTCCATACAGCTTGAACGAACCAGCGAAGCTGGCAAGAGTGAAGCATCGCGAAATTGGCTTGGAACGGCTGAAAACCGGTTTTCAGGCATTACAACCTCACCATGCGTAATTCAACCTTTCGCAGCATGCGAATACGGATAAATGACAATTATTGAGAGAATTTTCCAGAGACTGATATCAATTCTCATTGCTCATGCAGTCTATGGCAATCACATCGATAGCTCAATGGAATATTTGTTCTATGGGCTTCGCAAGTCCTTAACTTTGGGTGGATTGCCC
This sequence comes from Janthinobacterium aquaticum, assembly GCF_009208565.1. GTDB lineage: Bacteria > Pseudomonadota > Gammaproteobacteria > Burkholderiales > Burkholderiaceae_D > Janthinobacterium. Next base: position 631,076 of record NZ_WFLK01000001.1, read on the forward strand.
CTGCAGGGTTTGCTTTGGGGTTAAAAAAACCGCATTACCCTTGCGGGCAATGCGGTTTTTCTTCAGCTAAACACACTTATTTTTTAGCGTTCTTTACCGGCTTCGGATACTTGATCGTCATTTCCGCCAGCAGGTTATCGGCATGGTCCACTTCCTTCATCACCCACAGCATATAGCGGATATCGAGGTGGATCGCGCGCGTGATGGCGGTGTCGAAGTACCAGTCCTTGGTAATCGATTCGTAGGTGGAATCGAAGTTCAGGCCGATCAGTTCGCCACGCTTGTTCATCACGGCCGAACCCGAATTGCCGCCGGTGGTGTCGGCGCTGGTCAGGAAGTTGACCGGCACGGTGCCCAGTACCGGATCGCGGAACTGGCCGTAGCGCTTTTGCTTGACTGCGTCGAGCAGGCCTTGCGGTGCTTCGAACGGCGCCTTGCCGGTAACTTTCTCAACGATGCCTTCCACCGTAGTGAACGGGCCTTTGCTGATGCCGTCACGCGGCGAGTATGGCGCCACGGTGCCGTAGGTCACGCGCAAAGTCGAGTTGGCGTCCGGGTAGACCGGCTTGCCTTGCGACTGCTTCCAGGCAATCACCGCCTGCATGTACTGCGGAATCACGCGCTCGAGGTCGCCGTCGATTTCCTTGCGGCGATCTTCCAGCGACGCTGCGACCGGCTGCAGCTTGATGGCCAGTTGCACGAAGGCGTCGTTCGACTGCTCGAACGCGGCCTTGTCCTTTTCCATCCAGGCCAGGCGCTTGGCGGTGTCGGCCAGTTCCGTCTTCTGGTACAGCGCAGCAACTGCGCCTGGTGCTGGCAGCAAGGCGTCCAGCCCTTGCGGATGACTCTTGGCAGCCAGCTGGGCGTAGCGCTTCAGACCGGCTTCAAAACGGGCCTGGTCGACCTTGTTGACGTAGGACTGCTCCAGGCGTGCCAGGCGCGCCTTGATAAAGGCCAGGTCGCGCTGCTGGTAACCGGATTCACGGTCGGCATCGCTCTTCTGGCGTTCTTCAGCCAGGCGGTACAGCGAACGGGCGCTTTTCAGCAGGTCGCTGTTGGTGGCCACCGACCAGGCAAATTCCTCGTCGGAGAGCGCCATGTCGCTGGCAATGGCGGCATCCAGTTCGGCCAGCAGCGTTGGCGACACGTTCGGCTGTTTGGCGTACCAGGCGCGGAACTCGGCGTCCTGGCCATCCTTGATGGCGGCGATGTCCTTGCGCGCAAAACCGTCGAGCAGGCCCTGGGTTTTTTTCAGTACGTTGTTGATGCTTTTCACCACGCTGGCATAGCGCACGGCTGCAGCTGCGTCGCCTTTGGTGGCGTCAGCCATCACGGCCAGGTCGGCCTGCAGTTCGGCCACTTTCAGCGGGAACGCGTCGTCGCGCGCGTAGCGAATTTCCGCCGGCAGTTTGTAGCGACTGGTGCGGCCCGGGTAGCCGGCCAGCAGGATGCCGTCGCCGGCCTTGATGCCTTCGGCCGAGACCACCAGGAAGTCTTTCGACTTGTAGGGCACGTTGTCGGGCGACGGATCGGCCGGACGGCCGTCCTTGCCCACGTAGGCGCGCAGGAAGGAGTAGTCGCCGGTGTGGCGCGGCCATTCGTAGTTGTCGACGTCGCCGCCGAAGTTGCCGATCTTGTCGGACGGCGCGTAGACCAGGCGCACGTCGCGTATCATCATCTGGCGGATGCGGTAGTATTCCAGGCCCCGGTGGAACGCTGGCACGGAGCAGCGATACATCTTGTCGGTCTCGCATTCGGCGATCAGGTCCTTGATGCGTTTTTCCACCGCTTCATGGCGTTCGCGCCCGCTCATCTGCGCCGTCAGGCCTTTCAGTACACGGTCGCTGACGTTTTCCACCTTGTCGGTCACGTAGACCAGGCTGTTCGGGCCGCCCGGCAGTTCGGCGTCGCGCGTCTTGGCCAGGAAACCGTCGGTAATGTAATTATGTTCAGGCGTCGAATTGCGCTGGATCGCACCGTAGGCGCAGTGGTGATTGGTCACTACCAGGCCGGCGTCGGACACAAACGAGGCCGAGCAGCCGCCCAGCGAGACGATGGCGCTCATCGGGTGCTTGCTGAGGTCAGCCAGTTTTTCTGCAGGAATCTCGATGCCGACCCGTTTGAGCTCGGCTTTCAGCTGTGGCAACTGATGTGGCTGCCACTGCCCTTCGTCGGCGTGTGCGCCGGCGAACGCGCCCAACAAGGCGACTGGTAATGCGATTTTCTTGAACATGCTATTTGCCCCTCCATAAAAAGCAGGCAAAAGTATAGCCTGTCCGGCCAGTGCCAGGCGGCAAATAATGGCTAGCCTGGCCGGTGTGGCGGCGGCTGCAACGGAATTTGCAAACTCAGCCGGCACCCCTGCCCCGACGGCGGCGTGCCGATCTTGAACTGTCCGCCCAGCCCATTGACGCGCTCGGCAATGCCGATCAGGCCAAAGCATTGCTGCCCACGCGGTTGATTAGGAGCAATGCCGCGGCCGTTATCGCTGATGCTCAGATGCACGGCGCAGGCATCGGAACTGAGCTCGATCTCGGCAAGGTTGGCCTGCGAATGGTGCATGATATTGGCCAGCCCCTCCTGCACGATGCGAAACAGGGCGATTTCCAGATGGCTGCCGATGGCGGCAAACAGCGCCTCGTCGCGTATCAGCAGATGGCACTCGATGCCGCTGCGCTTGCGAAAGTCGCCCGCCTGCCATTCGATGGCCGCCTGCAATCCCAGGTCCAGCGCCATCGGGCGCAGCTCGTTCATGATGCCGCGCACGCTGCGGATGGTGGTGTCGACATTGTCGAGCGCGGCAGCAACGCGCCGGTGCAGGCGCGGATGGGCCGCCTGCGTGCGCGCGCTCAGCATCGACACATCGATGCGCAGCGCCAGCAGGTTCTGCCCCAGCTCGTCGTGGATATCGCGCGAAATGCGCTTGCGCTCGTCTTCCTTGACCGTTTCCAGGTGCAGCGCAAGCTGGCGCAGCGCCTGCTCCATCAGCTTGCGTTCAGTCATGTCTGTATGCGCCACCACCACCCGCAGCGGCCCCTCGCCCAGGAAACGGCTGACCCTGGCCTGCCACCAGCGTTCGCCGTCGGCCACCGCAAACGCATACTCGAGTGTATGGGTGGCGCTGACCCCGGCGATCACGGCGCGGATGCCGTCAGCCAGTTGCCGGCCGGCCCCGCCCTGCCAGCGCGGATCGGTTTCACAAAAAACCAGATAGGCCGGCTGCGGCGTGGCATGGCCGGCAAAACGCATGCAGGCCTGGTTGGCATGCACCACAAACCCGGCCCGGTCGAGTACCAGCACCCGGTCCGGCAGCGAATCGAGGGTGGCATGAAAAAAATGCTCGGCGTCGCGCAAGGCCAGCTGCGCCTGTTCGCGCTCGAACATTTCGCGCTGCAGGTGCTGGTTCGCACCCACCAGCTCGGAGGTACGCTCGGCCACGCGCTGGTCGAGTTCGCGATGCAGCTCGCGCACGGCCGCTTCAGCCAGCTTGCGCTCGGTAATATCGGAAAACACGCCCACAAAATGACTGGTGGCACCGTCGGACGCACGCATCGGCGTGATCGACAGCGACTCGACAAAGCGCTCGCCGTTCCTGCGCTGATTGACCAGCTCGCCAGACCAGCAGCCGTCCTGGCGCAGGCTGCGCCACATGACCTCATAAAACTGCGGCGGATGCGTGCCGGCGCCGAGAAATCGCGGATCGCGTCCGATCGCCTCCTCCGCCTGGTAACCGGTAATGGCGGTAAACGCCGGGTTGACCGAAATAATGCGGTTGCTGCGGTCGGTCACCATCACGCCTTCGCGGATGGTGTCGAGGATCAAAAAGGCGCGCCGCAGCGCCGAGTCACGCTCATGTTCGTCACCGAGCTGCGTGACCATCATGCGCGCGCTGTCGCTGTCGGCGTCATAGTTCGCTTCGATGCGCATGGCGCCGCCTTCAGGCGAGGCGAACAGTGGCGCCTCGAACACCTGGCGCGCGCCGGTATCGAACACGCTGGCGAGGAAACGGCGCCAGAGCGCCTGCGCCTGCGGCGCCACGAACTGCTCGAAGCTCAGGCCCAGCAGGCTGCGCCTGTCGCGCGCCAGCAAAGTACTGGCGGCCGCATTGGCGCGCGTGATCACGCCATCGCGCGCCAGTGAAAAATAACTGACCGGCGCCTGTTCATAGAGCTGGGCATAGAGGTCGCGGCTGCTTTCAAATTCGGCCTTGAGCCGTTCCAGCTCAGCCAGCGCCACGTTCTGCATTTCCAGCTCGATCTGGCTGACCTGCAGCTCATGCAACTGGCGCATCACCTCTTCGTTCGATAACGGCGCACTGGCCTGCCTGGCCTGCCCAAGCACCAGTTGCTCAGCCTGCTCGCGCAAGGCTTTCAGGCTGGCGCCGCTATCGAACTTGCCGTTCATGGCGTGCTCTTGCCGCTGTCGCCTGTTTCGCCGCCGAGCACGCCCGATTGCATCTGGCGCAGCTGTGCCTCGCGCATCTTCGACTCGGTGATATTAATAAACGTCAATACCACGCCATCGATCACGTTTTCAATCGTGCGGTAGGGCATGATGCGCACGTTATACCAGCGTCCGGCCTTGGTGGGCACCTGGCGCTCGGAAAACACCAGCGTGCGGATCACCTCGAGCGCATTGGTTTCCAGGTCGGGATAATCGAGGTCGTTGACGATGTCGCTCAGGGGCCGGCGCAAGTCGGTCTGGATCAGCTTGTAAATTTGCGTGGCCGGCGCTGTAAAGCGGCGGATGCGCAGGTCGCTGTCAAGGAAGATGGTGGCAATATCGGTGCTGTTGAGCAGGTTTTTCATATCGCTGTTGACCAGCGACAGGTCGTCGACCTTGGACTGCAGCTCGGCATTGACCGTGTACAGCTCCTCGTTGAGCGACTGCATCTCCTCTTTCGACGTCGTCAGTTCCTCATTGGTCGATTGCAATTCTTCATTCGTCGACTGCAACTCCTCGTTGGCCGACTTGAGCTCCTCGCGCGAAGTCTGCATTTCATCACGCACGGCCTGGATCTCGTTGCGCGCCTGCGCCAGCTGCTGCTCCAGTTCCAGCACCTTGGGATTAGGCGACCGGCCGCTGCGCGTCTCGGCCTGCAGCGGCACGCTGGAAAAGGTCACGAATACCATGCCGCGCAGCGACTCGGGCTGGCTTAGCGCCTCGGCGCTGAGATCGACGCCCATCGACTGCCCGAGGTGGTCTTTCACCACCAGGCCCTTCAGGCGCATCACGCTTTCGCTTTGCAGCGCCTGCTTGATCAGGCTGCCCAGTTCGTAGCGCAACCCTTCGCGCGCCATGGCGTGGATATTCCAGTTTGCCTTGCCGGCAGCCGGCTCCAGGAAGGCGCCGGTGCGCCCGTTAATATACAGAATATCGCCATCCTGGTTCAGCAGCGCCGCCGCCGGCGAATATTTTTGGAGCAGCAATTGCTCCACATGCGATTGTATCTTGCCTGTCATGCTCACTTCTCTCGTGTCACTGGGTGTAGGGGGAGATGCCAACGATACCTTGGTCGGGAAATAGGTTGGCAAACGCTGTCGTGCCAGGTTATCCAGGCGCCGGAACAGGCGCGTCGAAGTGGTCAGCGGTGCAAACAAGTCGGAAAAATGCCCAGGCGTATCAGCACTACCGAGCAGTAGAATGCCGTCGCGGTTCAGGGCGTAATGAAACAGCGGAATCAGGCGCTGCTGCAGCTTGGCATTGAGATAGATCAGCAGATTGCGGCAGCACAGGATATCGAGCTTGGTAAACGGCGGATCTGAAATAATGTTCTGCTGCGCAAAGATGATCGAATTGCGTATCTCTTTCTTGACATGGTAATGGTTCTTGTCTCGCAGGAAAAAGCGATCGAGCCGTTCGGCCGACACATCGCTGCTGATGCTGAGCGGGAAGCGGCCCTGGCGCGCGCGGTCGATCGCATCGGCCGACAGGTCGGTGGCAAAAATCTGCAGGCTGTATTTCGACGGCGGATTGATGCTGGCCACCACTTCATGGAAGATCATGGCCAGCGAATAGGCTTCTTCGCCGGTGGAACAGGCCGGCACCCAGGCCTTGAAGGCGCGCCCATCGGGGTTCGCCGCCAGCAGCTGCGGCAACACCACCATCTTCAGGTATTCCCACACCTTCTGGTCGCGGAAAAAGCTGGTTACGCCGATCAACAGCTCCTTGAACAGCAGGTCGATCTCGGACGGATTTTCGCGCAGATACGGCACGTACTGGTCCATCGAACTGAACTGGAACAAACTCATGCGCCGCTCGATGCGGCGCAGCACCGTATTGATCTTGTAGTCGGTAAAACTGTTGCCGGTGTGTTCGGACAACAGCGCCACGATTTCCTGCAGCGAATTGCGACCGTTGGCATCCTGGCCCGGCTGGCTCAGATAGCTGCTGCGAAACAGGTAGTTGATGATCTTTTCCGGCATCTTGTCGGGAAAATCGATCAGGTCCGCTGCCTCGGCCGAGATGGCGCTTTGCGGCATCATGTCGAACTTGGCCGTGTCCGGATACTGCGCCAGCGTCAGCCCGCCGGCCTGCTTGATGGCCTGCAGGCCGCGCGTGCCGTCGCGTCCCATGCCGGAAAACACCACGCCGACGGCCAGCTCGCCCAGTTCCGCCGCCAGGCTTTCAAAAAAGGCGTTGATCGGCAGCCGGTGCCCGCGCAACTGCACCGGCTCGCTGAGCAGGAAGCGGCCCTTCGACAGGCCCAGTTCGGCGTTCGGCGGAATGACATAAATATGATTGGGCCGCAGTTCGCACTGGTGGGTGATTTCCACCACCGGCACGCTGGTGGCGCGCTGCAGCAACTCGGGTAGCAAGGCCTTGTGCAGCGGGTCCAGGTGCTGGATCACCACATAGGCTATGCCGCTGTCCTGCGGCACATTGGACAGGAAAGCGACGATCGGATCGAGGCCGCCGGCAGAGGCGCCAATCGCCACCACGGGAAAAATGATGGCGGCGGGGTCCGTTACGGGGCCGTTGCTGGATTTGCTGCGTGTCATCGTCGGCAAGTAAGCGCCACGGCACACCTGCCGAGGCAAGAAAGAATTAAACTTGCATTTTAGCACTCGCTACACGACTGGAAAGGCGCAAATGCACACCATGCGCACCGCGCGCGCCCCTGCCGACAACCGCCTTATTGCGTGGCCTGCCAGCCGCCGCCCAGCGCCTGGATCAGCGCCACCGCCGTGGTCTGGCGGTCGGCCTGCGCCTGCACCAGCTGGCGCCTTGCCGACAGCGCAGTGACCTGCGCATTGACCACATCGGTATAGCCGACCTGGCCGGCGTTGTAGCGGTTGAGCATCTGCTGCTCGACCTGATCGGCCGCATTCGAGGCCTGGCGGCGCAGGTCAAGCTGCTCAGCCAGCGCGCGCGTGGCCGACAGCTGATCCTCCACCGCGCCGAACGCGCTCAAGACGGTCTGGCGATAGCGCGCAACGGCTGCCTCGTGCGACGCTTTCGCCGCATCCACGCTGGCCGTGGTGGCGCCGGCGTTGAACAGCGTTTGCGCGGCCGACACGCCGAGCGACCACAGGCTGGTCGAGGCGTTGAACAAATCGCCGACGCGGCTGGCGTTCGAGCCGTAGGAGCCGGTCAGGTTCAGGCTCGGATAATAAGCCGAGCGGGCTATGCCGATCTGCTCGTTGGCCAGCGCCACGCGCCGTTCGGCCGCCGCAATATCGGGCCGGCGCTGCAACAGCGTCGATGGCACGCCCAGCGGCACATCAGGCACCGTCAGCGTCCATGGCGCGGCGGCCAGGCTGAAGTCGGCCGGCGCGCGGCCCACCAGGATGGCAATTGCGTGTTCGAGCTGGGCGCGCTGGCGCACCTGGCTCGACAAATCGATCTGCGCGTTGGCCAGCTGTGTCTGCGCTTGCAGCAGGTCGGACTTGGCGGCGATGCCGGAATTGAAGCGGTTGCCGGTGATATCGAGCACGCGCCGGTAGCCCTCGATGGTGGTATTGAGCAGCGCGATCTGCGCATCGCTCTGGCGCAGCGAAAAGTAATTGGTGGCCAGTTCGCCCTGCGCCGACAGGCGCGCTGCGGCCAGGTCAGCCGCGCTGGCGGCGGCACTGGCGTCGGCGCCGGTCACGCCGGCGCGCAGCTTGCCCCACACGTCCGGCTCCCAGCTGGCGCCCAGCGAGGAGCGGTAGCTGTTGCTGGTCTGCTGCTCGCCACCACCGCCCGAGCGCGTGCCGCTGCCATTGAGCGTCACGGTCGGGAACAGCGAGGCGCGCTGTTCGCGCACCAGCGCGCGCGCCTGTTCATAGGACGCAATCGCGGCGGCCACGTTCTGGTTCGATACTTCCACGCTGTCGGCAAGCAGGTTCAGCTGGGCGTCGCCAAACAGCGTCCACCACGGACCGCGCTCAAGCGTATCGGCTGGCGCCGCCGGCTGCCAGCCGGCCGCTTCCTTGAACGTCTGCGGCGCAGCAGCGGTCGGCACTTGATAGACAGGGCTGACGGCGCAGCCAGCCAGCAGGACGAAAGCGCTGGCGGCGGCCAGCGACTGGACGCGGCGCAGCGGCGTGGAAAACTTCTCGATTTTTACTTGCTTCATGATGATGTGCTCAGGTTATCTGGCCCGGGAATGCGGCTCAATTGCTGCTCGTCGGGGCTGCGTTTGCGCAGTTTGTCGAGCAGGATATAGACCACCGGGGTGGTCAGCAATGTCAATAACTGGCTGGCAATCAGGCCGCCAATAATGGCAACCCCCAAAGGCTGGCGCAACTCGGAGCCCTCGCCGAAACCGATTGCCAGCGGCAAGGCGCCAAGCGCTGCCGCCAGTGTGGTCATCAGGATCGGACGGAAGCGCAGCAAACACGCTTCACGGACCGCTTCGACGGCAGTCAGACCGCGCGAGCGCTCGGCCTCCAGTGCGAAGTCGATGATCAATATAGCATTTTTCTTGACAATGCCGATCAACAAAAACACCCCGATCAGCGCAATGATGGAAAACTCCATGCGAAACAGCAGCAGCGCCAGCACCGCGCCGACGCCGGCCGACGGCAGCGTCGACAGCACCGTGATCGGATGGATCAGGCTTTCATACAGGATGCCCAGCACGATATAGATCACCACGATGGCGGCCAGGATCAACAGCGGCTGCTCCTTGTTGCTGTCCTGCGCACTCTTGGCCGAACCCTGGAAGCTGCCGCGCACATTGACCGGCATGCCGATCTCGGATTCGGCCTGCGCCACCGCTGCCTGGCCGTCGCCCAGCGTATAACCGTCGGCCAGGTTGAACGACACGGTGGTGGCCAGTTCGCCGCCCTGATGGTTGATCGAGGTGGCGGTCGAGCTTTCGGCAAAGGTGCTGAACGACGACAGCGGCACCATAGTGGACATGGTGGTAGCCAGCGCCGTACCGCTGGACGGATCGCGCGCCGCCGTGGTGTTCGAGGTGGTAGCCGACACCGCCGAACTGACCGCGCTGGTCGTGGTGGTGGTATTGGCCGCATTCGAGGCCGGCACATACACCGAGCGCAGCGCCTCGGGACTTTGCGCGTAGCGCGGCGCCACTTCCATGATCACGTGATATTGATTGAGTTCGCTATAGATGGTGGCGACCTGGCGCTGGCCGAAGCTGTTGTAGAGCGCATTGTCGATATCGCGCACCTGCACTCCCAGTTCGGTGGCACGGTCCTTGTCGATCGACACATACGTTTCCACGCCGTTCTCGGCCTGGTCGGTATCGACGTCGGTCAGGGCCGGCTGCTGCTTCATCTGGTCGGCCAGCTTTGCCGCCCATTTTTTCAGGTCGGCCTGGTTGTCGCTGATCAGGGTGTACTGATAGGTCGAGTTCGACGAGCGGCCCCCCATGCGCAAATCCTGCACCGGATTGAGGAACAGCGAAATGCCGCTGACCTTGGCCAGTTGCGGGCGCAGGCGGGCGATCACGGCCTGGCCCTTGTCGGTGCGCTGCGAGGCCGGTTTCAGGTTGATGAACATGAAGCCGCCGCCAGCGCGGCTGCCGCCGGTAAAGCCCACCACCGTATCGACCGCCGGATCGTTCTTGATGATATTGACCAGTTCGCGCAGCTTGCCCTGCATGGCCTGGAACGAGATGCTCTGGTCGGCGCGCATGCCGCCGTTGATCTGGCCCGTATCCTGCTGCGGGAAAAAGCCCTTGGGCGCGGCCGCAAACAGATACACGTTCAGGCCCACCACGAATACCAGGATGGTCATGACCAGCGCGGCACTCGACAGCGCCCAGTCCAGGCAATGCTCGTAGAATGTGAGCATGCGCTCGAAGCCGCGCTCGAACCAGCGCGCCACGGCGCCGGGCGGCTTGTGCTGCTCGCCGTTTTTCAGCAGCCAGGCGCACATCATCGGCGTGGTGGTCAGTGAAATGACCAGCGAAATCATCACCGCAGCCGACAGGGTCACGGCAAACTCGCGGAACAATCGCCCCACCTGGCCGCCCATAAACAGCAGCGGAATAAACACCGCCACCAGCGACAGGCTGATCGACAGCACGGTGAACCCCACTTCGCGCGCCCCCAGCAGCGCGGCCTTGAAGCGGTCCATGCCGGCCTCGATATGGCGCTGGGTGTTTTCCAGCACCACGATGGCGTCGTCGACCACGAAACCGGTGGCCACCGTCAGCGCCATCAGCGACAGGTTGTTGAGCGAAAAGCCCAGCGCATACATCACGCCAAAAGTACCAAGCAGCGAGACAATGGTGGCCACCGCCGGAATGATGGTGGCGCGCACGCTGCGCAAAAACGCGCTGACCACCAGCACCACCAGCACGATCGACAGAATCAATGTGAACTCGATTTCATGCAGGGACGAGCGGATCGAATTAGTGCTGTCGGACGCCACCTGCAGCTTGATGTCGCCGGGCAGTTGCGCCTGCAATTCGGGCAGCAGCGCGCGCACGCCATCGACGGTGGCAATCACGTTGGCGCCCGGCTGGCGCGTGATCAGCACGATTACCGCCGGCTCGCCATTAAAGAGGCCCAGCGTATTGTTGTTCTCCACGCCGTCGACCACCTCGGCCACGTCATCGAGACGGATGGCGGCGCCGTCGCGCCAGGCCACCACCAGGCTGCGATAGTCGGCCGCACTGCGCCCGCCCGAGGCAGTGCTGGCGCCCGAATACACCTGCAGGCTGCGCTCATCGCCGGTAATGGCCCCCTTGGGCCGGTTGGCGTTGCTGGCCTGGATCGCCGCGCGCACGTCCTCCATCGAGACGGCGTAGTGATTGAGCTGGTACGGCAGCAGTTCCACGCGTACGGCCGGCAGCGAGCCGCCGCCCAGCTCCACGTCGCCCACGCCTTTGACCTGGGCCACTTTCTGCTGCACCAGGTTCGACACGGCATCGTAAATCTGGCCCGGCGTGCGCGTTTTCGAGGTCAGCGCCAGGATCACCACCGGCGCATCCGACGGATTGGCCTTGCGGTAGGTCGGGTTGCTGCGCAGGGTCGCCGGCAGGTCGGCGCGCGAAGCCGAAATGGCCGCCTGCACTTCACGCGCGGCGGCATCGATCTTGCGGTTCAGGTCGAACTGCAGGTTGATGCGGGTCGAGCCGCTGCCGGACGACGAGGTCATCTCGTTGACGCCCGAAATTACCCCCAGGCGCCGCTCGAGCGGCGTAGCCACCGAACTGGCCATGGTTTCCGGACTGGCGCCAGGCAGGCTGGCGCTGACCGAAATGGTTGGATAATCGACCTGCGGCAGCGGCGAGACCGGCAGCACGAAAAACGCGCCGATGCCGGCCAGCGCAATGCCGATGGTCAGCAGGACGGTGGCAATCGGCCGCTTGACAAACGGGGAGGACAGATTCACGCGGTGCTCCCGGTTCCGGTATCGGCCTTGTCCAGATTGACCGCGCCTTTTTTCGGCCCGAAACGCTGGCCCAGGCGGTCAAACGCCAGGTAGATTACCGGCGTGGTAAACAGCGTCAGGATCTGGCTGAGGATCAGCCCGCCAAAGATGGCCAGTCCCAACGGACGGCGCAGTTCGGCGCCCTCGCCCCAGCCCAGCATCAACGGCACGGCGGCAAACAGGGCGGCCAGAGTCGTCATCAGGATCGGACGGAAGCGCAGCAACGCGGCCTGGTGAATCGCCTCCTGCGGGCTCTTGCCCTCGTCGCGCTCGGCCTCGATGGCAAAGTCGATCATCATGATGGCGTTCTTTTTCACGATGCCGATCAACAGGATAATGCCGATAATGCCGATCACGCCCAGGTCCTGGCCCGACACCATCAGCGCCAGCAGCGCGCCCACGCCGGCCGACGGCAGCGTCGACAGAATCGTCAGCGGGTGGATATAGCTTTCATACAGCACGCCGAGCACGATATACACGCACACCACGGCAGCGAGGATCAGCCACAGCTGGTTCGACAGCGAGTTTTCATACGCACCGGCAGCGCCGAGGAAAGTCAGCGAGACGGACGCCGGCATGGCGATCTCTTTTGCCGCTTCGCGCACCGCCTCGACGGCGCGGCCCAATGCCACGCCCTTGGCCGTATCGAAGCCCAGCGTGGTGGCCGGATACTGCGCCACGTGCGTGATTTGCAGCGGCGCCTGTTTTTCGGTCACGCTGGCAAACGCCGACAGCGGCGTGGACTTGCCGGCGCCGGTACGCACCTGCAGGTCGCCCAGTTTTTCCGGCGTGGTAATGATGCCGGGCGCCGCTTCCAGGATTACGCGGTACTGGTTGGTCTCGGTAAAGATGGTCGAGATAATGCGCTGGCCAAAGGCGTTGTAGAGCGCATCGTCGACGGTGGCGGTGGTGACCGACATGCGCGCAGCGCTGTCGCGGTCAATCGACACATTGACGGCTGCGCCGGTGGCGCCGGCGTCGGTCACCACATTGCGCAGCTGCGCTTTGTCACGCATGCGTGCAGCGAGCTTGTTGGCCCATTCAGTGACGGTGGCGGTATCGGCGCCTTCGAGCGAGACGCGGTACTGGGTCGGCCCCGATTCGGAGTCGATGGTCAGGTCCTGCGTCGGCTGCAGATACAGCGTCACGCCAGCCACCTTGGCCACGCGTTCACGCAGGCGCTCCATGATGTCGTCCTGGCTATCGCTGCGCGAGCGCTTCAGGTTGATCAGCATGCTGCCCGTATGGAGCATGGTGTTGTTGGCCGCGTCCACACCAACCAGCGAACTTAAGGTCTCCACATCGGGGTCTTCCAGCAGCGCGCTCGCTGCTGCCTGCTGCAGGCTGGCCATGCGTTCGTACGACACCGCCTGCGCCGTTTCCAGGCGCGCCTGCAACTGACCGGTATCCTGCGTCGGGAACAGGCCTTTCGGGATGGTCATGTACAGGATCACGGTCAGCACCAGCGTGGCCAGCGCCACGATCAGGGTCAGTCCCTGGCGTTTGAGCACCCACACCAGCGCATGGTCGTAGCGCACAATCACGCGATCGAAAAAGGCCTGGATGCGCTGGCCGGACGCGCCGATTTTTTCATCCGCATGGCTTTTGAGCCAGCGCGCCGACATCATCGGCACCAGCGTCAGCGAGACCACGGCCGAAATCAGAATGGTGATGGCCAGCGTCATGGCAAACTCGCGGAACAGACGGCCCACCACATCGCCCATGAACAAGAGCGGGATCAGTACGGCGATCAGCGAGACCGTCAGCGAGATAATCGTAAAGCCGATCTGCGAGGCGCCCTTCAGGGCTGCGGCCATCGGCGTTTCGCCCTCTTCGATATAGCGCGCGATATTTTCAATCATCACGATGGCGTCATCGACCACGAAGCCGGTGGCAATCGTCAGCGCCATCAGCGACAGGTTGTTCAGGCTATAGCCGAGCAAATACATCACACCGCAGGCGCCGATCAGCGAGATCGGCACCGACAGGCTGGCAATCACGGTGGCGCGCAGGCTGTGCAGGAAGGCAAAGATCACCAGCACCACCAGCACGATGGAGGCCAGCAGTTCCAGTTCCACGTGTTCGACCGAGGCGCGGATGCCGGTGGTGCGGTCGCTCAGCACCTCGAGCTTCATGGCGGCCGGCAGGCTTTGCTGCAGCTCGGGCAGGAGTGCCTTGATGGCGTCAACCGTCTTGATCACATTGGCGCCAGGCTGGCGCTGCACGTTAAGGATAATCGCCGGCTGCTTGCCCGACCAGGCGCCCAGGCGCGTGTTCTCGGCACTGTCGACCACCTTGGCCACGTCGGACAGGCGCACCGGGGCGCCGTTCTTGTAGGTGATGATCAGCTTCTTGTAGTCGTCGGCGGTGACCAACTGATCGTTGGCGTTGATCGTAAACGAGCGCGTGGGGCCGTCAAAACTGCCCTTGGCGCTGTTGACGTTGGCCGAAGCGATGGCGGTGCGCAGGCTGTCCAGACCCAGGCCATAGGAAGCGAGCAGGTTGGTGTCGCCCTGGATGCGCACGGCCGGGCGCTGGCCGCCCGACAGCGACACCAGGCCCACGCCGCTGACCTGGCTGATCTTGAGCGCCAGGCGCGTGTTGACGATGTTTTGCACCTGCGTGAGCGGCATGGTGTCGGAGGTAATGGCCAGCGTCAGCACGGGCGCGTCGGCCGGATTAACCTTGGCGTACACCGGCGGCGCCGGTAAGTCGGTGGGCAGCAAGGACCCGCCGGCATTGATGGCGGCCTGCACTTCCTGCTCGGCCACGTCGAGCGTCTGGCCCAGCGTGAACTGCAGCGTGATAATCGACACGCCGGCAGCACTGGTCGAACTCATGCGCTGCAGGCCTGCCATCTGGCCGAACTGGCGCTCGAGCGGCGCCGTCACGGTCTGGCCCATCACTTCGGGGCTGGCGCCCGGATACAGCGTCTGCACCTGGATGGTGGGGAAATCAACCTGCGGCAAGGCCGCCAGCGGCAGGAACTTGAAACCCACCAGGCCGGCCAGCACAATGGCCAGCATCAATAGCGCCGTGGCAACCGGGCGCTTGATAAACGGAGTCGATGGACTCATTGCGCGGCACCCTTGGCGGCATCACCTTTCGCCGGCGTGGCCACTGGCGCGCTGGCGGCAGCAGACGCTGCAGCGCCGGAGGCACCGGCGGCGCCGGAGGCACCGGCGGCGCCAGCGGCGCCTTCGGCATGCTGGCGGCGATGGCGGCGCTCGCCATTGCCCGCGCCAGCACCGCCCATGCCGGCCGGCTTGTCGCCAGCGAGCATCACTTTGGCGCCTTCCTTCAGGCGGTCGGCGCCTTCGGTAATGACCTGCTCGCCCGCTTCCAGACCGGCGCGAATTTCCACCATGTCGGTGGTGGCCTGGCCGCGCGTGACCATGCGCACGGTGACGGTCTTGTCGGCTTTGAGCACATACACGAAGTCGCCATTGTTACTGTGACGCAGGGCTGTGACCGGCACCAGCACGGCGCCGACGATATTGCCCATCTCCAGGCGCACATTGACGAACTGGCTGGGGAACAGCGCCATCTTGTCATTGGCGTAGCGGGCCTTGGCGCGCACGGTGCCGGTCTGCACGTCGACCTGGTTGTCGAGCGCACTCAAGGCGCCCTTGTCAAGCGTGATGGTGCGCGTGCGGTCGAGCGCCACGGCCGGCAGCGCGGTACCGGAATTGAGCCGTTCCTGGATGGTTTGCGCCTTGTCCTGCGGCACCGAGAACTGCACGTCGATCGGCGAGAGCTGGGTCACGACCACTACCCCGCCGGTATCGCTGGTGCTGACCAGGTTGCCGATATCGACCACCTTCAGCCCTGCCCTGCCGCTGATCGGCGAAACCACCTTGGTGTAGCCCAGATTGAGCCGCGCCGTGCCTTCGGCTGCACGGTCGGTCATGACTGTACCTTCGAGCTGCTTGACCAGCGCGGCCTGGGTATCGACATCCTGGCGGGCAATCGAGTCCTGGCCCAGCAGGGTCTGGTAGCGCTTCAGGGTCAGGCGCGCATTGTCCAGCTGTGCCTCGTCGCGCTGGCGCTGGCCGGTAGCCTGCATCAGGGCCATTTCAAACTGCGCCGGCTCGATCAGCGCCACCACCTGGCCCGCCTTGACCATGCCGCCTTCCTTGAATCTGATCTCCTTGAGGATGCCCGACACCTGCGGGCGCACCGTCACGGTCGATGCCGCCGTCACCGTGCCCAGCGCATCGAGCACCACCGGCAAGTCGGACTTGACGGCGGTCGCCACGCCCACGGTGGTCGAGGGCGGACCACGGCGCCCGCCCGGGCCGCCGGCACCGGGACCACCAGGTCCGCCAGGGCCACCGGCCATGCTGGCGCCAGCCTTTGCACTGCTGCCAGAGTGCGTCAGGTACCAGGCGGCGCCGCCCAGCGCGGCCATCACGGCCAGCGCCATCACGGTGCCGACGATTTTGGAACGGCGGCTGCGCCGTGCAGGTGTGACCGGGGTATGCGTATCCATTACTCTTCCTTTTATAGGCCGCTGGCACGGCGTTTGTTTGTGTGTTTGCTGGTGGCGCCGGCCGAGGTTTGCACACTCAGGACAACTGCCGCAATCAGGTTTTTCTTGCAATCTTGACGGGATTTCAAGAGCTGAAAATCAGCTGAAAAAACATCGGCCTCCCATCGAGCGAGGACTCTAGCATAGTCATGTAACTGTTTCATTTCTGACTGAAACAATTGGCGACAGCAATAAGGTGGGCCAGGCATCATAGGCACGCAAATATGAGGCTTGCAAGGGGAATGCCACGCACAGCAGCGTTGGCAGAAGTACTAATGCAGATACAAACTCGCTACAAATCTCCTGCCTTTGCCGCTGTTCCATCACAAAACCTTTACGCCGCTTTACAGCACCGCAATAAAAACAAGCCGGCATGACCGGCTTGTTTCGTGAGTGGCAACGACAGCAAACGCTATTTGCCGCCCATCGGATCGTTGCACAGGCAATGCGTGAGCGCCATGAACGGCTTGCGCTCGCGCGTCATGTCCGACAACCAGGCCAGGTCAGTGGCCACGCCCAGCGCTGCCTGCGGCGGCAGGCCGGTCGAGGCCATTCCCAGCCGGACATGCTCACCCAGGCCCAGCGAGGCCATGGCTTTCGAGCCGAACATGCCGAGGAAACGGTCGAAATTCGATACTTCAGGCTCCAGGTAGGCAACGCGATAGTCGCTGCCCAGCTTGGCGCGCCTGGCGGCCGACGCCAGCGCGTCGCCATAGCTGCCGATACGGTCGACCAGGTTGCGGTCCTTGGCCTGCAGGCCGGTCCAGACGCGTCCCTGCGCCACTTCATTGATTTTTTCCGGCGTGGTCTTGCGCGCTTTGGCGGCGATATTGATGAAGTCGCCATACACATGGTTGATCGAGCCCTGCACCACTTTGGCAAAGCGCGGGTCGAGCGGACGCAGCGGGTTGCCGGCGTCGGCCAGCCAGGTGGTCGGCGCGCCGGCGGTGTGGATGCCCAGCTTGTCGACCACTTTTTCCGCGGTTGGCAAAATGGCAAACACGCCGATTGAACCGGTAATGGTGGCGGCATCGGCAATCACTTCGTCGGAGGCGGTGCTGATCCAGTAGCCGCCGGAAGCAGCCACGTTACCCATCGAAACCACCACCGGCTTGCCGGCGGCGCGCGTCAGTTCCAGTTCGCGGCGGATCAGTTCTGAGCCGAAGGCACTGCCGCCAGGCGAATCGACGCGCAGCACGATGGCCTTGATGGACTTGTCTTCGCGTGCCTGGCGGATCAGGCGCGACGTCGACAGGCCGCCGATTTCACCGGCCGGCGCCATGCCGTCGCCGATCTCGCCCGAGGCCACCACCACGCCAACGGCGTCGCCCATCATGTTCGGACGCAGGCGCGCCAGGTAGTCGCTGTACGACACCTGACGGAAACTGTTGCCGTCGATATCTTTGGCGCCGCGCGTCATCATCATCTGGCGCAGTTCGTCACGCGTTTTCAGGCCGTCGACCAGCTTGGCGTCCAGCGATACCTTGGCCATATTACCGCCGGCCGCTTCAAGCATTTCGGGCAGCTGGTTGATCGAATTCATGATGGCGCCGGCCGGCAGCTTGCGCGATTTTTCCACATCAGTCGTATATGTCGCCCACAGGCCGTCATTCAGATAACGCTCGGCTTCGGCTGCGGCCTCCGACGGCCCGTTGGCAATATATGGCTCGGCAGCACTCTTGTAGGCGCCTACCTTGAGCAGGTTGACCGTGACGCCGACCTTGTCGAGCGCATCGCGGTAGTAATTGCGGTAGCGGCCAAAACCCTCAATCAGCACGCCGCCCATCGGATGCAGATACACTTCGTTGGCCCTGGCGGCCAGCAGGTACTGGCGCTGGTTGTAGTTCGAGCCCCAGGCCACCACTTGCTTGCCGGTGGCGCGGAAGCGCGCGATGCCGGCCGCCACTTCGCGCAGCGACGCCAGGCCGCCACCTTCGAGATCGTCGAGCATCAGCACCATGGCGCCGATCTTGGGGTCCTTGCCAGCCATGTCCAGCACTGCCAGCACGTCGCGCAGCTGTACGCTTTTCCTGACGTCGCCGCTGACATTGGCCAGCACCGCATCGCGCACCCCGCCAGGCGTCTCTTCGACCAGCGGCCCTTTCAGGCTCAGCACCAGCGTGGTCTTGTCCTGCAACGGCTTGGCGCCGCCGCCAAAGATGCCGATCAGGATAGCGACCACCACCAGCAGGAAGATCAGGTTGAAGACCGCGCGGCGCGTGGCGTCCAGCGCGCGCCAGCAGGCAGCCAGCCCGCGGCGCAGTGGCGGAAAGGGATTCAGTGACATCGATGCTCCGTATTGATTTGGCTAAAAAATCAATATAACTGAAAACTGCCGCCACCGGCTAATCTGACAGCAGTACCGCGCCCTTTTCAGCCGGCACGGAAATGAGCATCAACCCTGCCAGCACCAGTGCGCCATTAAGCAGCAGCAGCTCCAGTCCCAGGCGGTAATGCTCGAACAGCAGCGCCTGCTCCTGTTCGATCAGCGCGCACAGCAGCGGGCCGGCCACGCACACCAGCGGCACCCAGCGCCCGCGCACGCCGCGCCGGCACAGCAGGCCGAACATGAACAGGCCCAGCAACGGCCCATAGGTGTAGCTGGCCAGCTTCAGGATCACGCCGATCATGCTGGGGCTGTCGATCCATTTGAAGGCCATGATCAGCAGCAGGAACAGCGCGGTAAAACCCAGGTGCACGCGTTGGCGCCAGCGCGTCTGCGTGGCCTGGTCGAGCCCGCTCCTGCGCGGCAAGCCCAGTATATCGATGCAGAACGTCGAGGTCAGCGCCGTGAGTGCCCCATCGACGCTGGGAAACAGCGCGGAAATCAAGGCAATAAAGAAGATCAGCTGCACCAAGACCGGAAAATGGCCGAGCACCACCGCCGGAAACAGCTTGTCGCCGGTGGCTGCAATACCGGCCGCCGGCGCATACAGGTGCAGCAGGCCACCCAGGAACAGGAACAGCAGCAGCACGCCGGTCAATATCACGGTCAGGGTCAGCATGTTTTTCTGCGAGTCGCGCAAGGTCCGTACCGAGATATTTTTCTGCATCATCTCCTGGTCCATGCCGGTCATGGCGATCGTGATAAACATGCCGGCCACGATATGCTTCCACACGTAGCCGGGGCTGTCAGGATCGGTATTGAACACCCGCGCCAGGCCCTGCAAACGCATCTGCTCCAGGCTTTCCAGCGGCGACAGATTCATCTCGCGCAGCAGCCAGAACGTGCAGATCACCAGCCCGGCCAGCATGCAGGCCGTCTGCAGCGTATCGGTCCAGACGATGGTCTTGACGCCGCCTTCATAGGTATAGAGCCAGATCAGCAGCAGCACCACGCAGGCAGTCAGCCAGAACGGCACGCCCAGGCTGTCAAGAATCGTGGCCTGCAAGATATTGACCACCAAATACAGGCGCGCCGTCGCCCCCAGCAGGCGCGACAGGATAAAAAAGGCCGCCCCGCTCTGGCCGGCACGCCGCCCCAGGCGCAGTTCCAGGTAGCGGTAGATGGAGGTCAGTTGCAGCCGGTAATACAGCGGCAGCAGGATAAAGGTAATGGCAAGGTAGCCGAGTACATAACCGATCATCAGCTGGATATAGCCGAAGCCACTGCTGCCGACGGCGCCCGGCACGCTGATAAAGGTCACGCCGGTCAGCGTGGTGCCCACCATGCCGAAGGCCACCAGCATCCAGTTGCTGTTCTTGTTGCCGATAAAAAAACTGTCATTGTTGGCGCGGCGCGCCGTACGCCTGGCCACGCCCAGCAGGATCAGGAAATAGGCAAGCACGACGGAAAACAGCAGGATCGGTGACATGAAGGTGCGAACGGCAAGGATGGACAGGGACGGGAATATACACTACCCGCGTTGAAGCGGCTGCGGGACGCAGCGCGGTCAGTTGCTCCACGCGCGTCATGGAAAAAGAGAAGACGATGTAGCAGACGGCAGTCATCCGGATATACGGCACCGTCGGTTGCAGACACATCGGCAGCAGTGGTTTAAATTCTTCGCTGTTTTTGTCTACAAGAAATTTTCTAATTTATTTAAGAATTCGCGTAACGTGAAAAAGAAAAATTATTGAATTTTTTTTGATTTTTTAATACCATGTGCAGTCACATTCAGTGAGAAATGGTGGAGATAGAAATGATCGCAAGTGAACTCGTTCTGGATTACCTCACTGCGGAGCGGGAACTGATCTCGCATGCTCTGCGAACATTGCAAGAAAGAACCGCGATCACGGGATCTGTCACCACGGTTGAGCCTTTCAGATCTGATCAGCCGCAGGCCGATGCCACAATCAGATTGCAGCATCCTAACGGCACACACCGTTACTGGGTCGAATGCAAATCATCGATTGATCGCAAGGAACATCTGAACAAAGTGCGGCAACAGCTGACACGGCTCGGAGAGGACGGTCTGCTGATCACGCCCTACCTCAGCAGGGAACTGGCCGAATACTGCAGGACAATAGACCTGCAGTTCATCGATCTGTCTGGCAACGCATATTTGCATGCACCAGGTCTCTTTGTCTTTATGACTGGCGAAAAACGTAGCCCGGTTCGCCTTGCCAATGACGAACCCAAGGGACTTACGAACTCAGCAACATTGCGCGTGGTCTTTGCAGTGCTTTCACAGCCCGCCCTTCTCAATTCATCATTCAAGTCCATTGCAGGCGCCGCTGGCGTGTCACTGGGTACTGCCTACAATGTGCTGAACGATTTACAGCGTCGGGGTTACCTGATTGATTCCGGCGGTGCCGGACGTAGAAAGCTGCTGGAGCCAGATCGGCTGATCAATGAATGGGCAGTCAATTTCCCGGTAACATTGCGCCCCAAACTGCATCGCAGGCGTTTCAGCGCACCTGACCCCGATTGGTGGCGGTCAGTGCAACTGGATGCTTTTCGTTACGCGTGGAGCTCGGAAGTGGCCGCCTGTAATCTGACCGGCTACCTCAAGCCATTGACGCAAACCCTTTACGTTGAGCAGGGAGATATCGATAGCGTCATCAGGATGCTGGTCAAACAACATCGACTCAAACCCGATGCCGATGGCAATATCGAAATACTGGAAGCATTCTGGCCACAAGGCGACATCGAACGCCTCCTTGCGCCACCACTGCTGGTTTACGCCGAGCTGCGGGCCTTAATGGATCCGCGCGCAGACGAAGCGGCCAACATGATCAAGGAGAAGTGCATTGACCCCACGTTTAATCAGGAATAACCGGCCCGTCGATCCCATCATTATCGATATCCTGCGTGTCGTCGCCGCCGATGCATCGGCTGACGGGATTGATTACATGCTGGTGGGCGCGACAGCAAGAGACATCCTCCTGGATCATGTGTTTGGCATTACCGCCAGGCGAGCAACCTATGATGTAGATTTTGCCGTCGCCGTGAAAAATTGGCAGCAGTTCGATGCGCTGCGCTCCAGGCTTCTGGCGCACGGAACCTTCAAGGAACAGGGCGCGGCAAAACAACGCATCTACTTCACTGGCCCGAACGGCTCTCTTTGCTATCCTCTGGACCTGGTACCGTTTGGCCCCATTGCCGAAGGCACGGGAGAAATCGCCTGGCCACCGGATATGGCGGTCATCATGAACGTTGCAGGCTATGACGATGTGCTGGCGGCCGCAGAGCACGTGAGGTTTGCCGCTGATTTTGACGGAAAGGTTGTTTCACTGGCCGGCCTCGCGATATTGAAACTTGTCGCATGGTCTGATCGGGGACGGGAAAATCCGAAAGATGCCCATGATCTGATCCACTTGATGGACAATTACACCGCAGCTGGCAATCTGGAGCGTGTCTACGATGAGGAAGGTGTGATCGAGGCCGGAGATGCCGATCCGGATTTGGCCGGTGTTTATTTACTTGGCAAAGACATCGAGCGCGTGGCAAGCGCTGAAACCCTGGCAATGCTGCTGCGAATTATCCGGCAAGACTTTGATCGGCTTTCCAATGAAATGATCAAAGCCAACCGCCATGCAGATAATGTCGGTGAACGCGTTGTGTCTCGCCTTCGACTTTTGGAAAAATCGTTGGAAGGCAGTGGAATCGAAGGTCGCTAAAAACAGAAATAACTCAAGCCAGTCCCCCCTTCAAAAGCAAGCGCCCGTCCCCTTGCGGAGACGGGCACTTTTGCTTGCCCTGCCGATTGGCAATGCGCTCAGATGCAGCGCATTATTTTGACAGTTTCACCTGCGTCAGTTCCGCCGTCAGATAGCCGACTGCGCCGCTGGCCTTGTTGTTGTAGTTGGTGTTGATAATGATATTGATCTGGTCCTTGAGCGCCGTGGGCAAGCCCGGGAAGCGGCTCCACTCGTCGCCGGCGTGCTGGAAGTTGCTCATCACGTAGGTCCAGCCGTTGATTTCGTCGACTGCGTGCAGGCCGGTCGATTCGGCGCCGGCCGGGCACGACAGCAGGCGTTCGAGCTTTTTGGTATCGACGTTGTAGGCCCACAGGAAGTTGTTCAGATGGTTGCCACTATCTTCGCCGATAAACAGGGTGCGCAGTTTTTCCGAGAACTTCAGGTTGTCCGGGCTGGCGATCTTGTCCTGGTTGGCGGTGTTGCCGAGGGCGTCGGCTGCAATATCTTCGCCGGCCAGCAGTACGCTCGATTCAAGCGGTACCCATTCGCTGTCGATTGCGGCGCCGGTGTCATCTTTCTGGCCGCCACCGAGCTTGTGCTGCACCACCGCGCCTGCGACCAGTTTCTTGAACTTGACGTTGAGGCCGGCGACATAGCCCGAACCGCCTTCGACCATCGAATCCTGGATATTGGCGTAGGCCGAGTAGGCAATCTTGTCCTTGGCGTTGACGGTCGTGCCTTCGTTCTTGGTAAAGGCCATGCTGCCGCCCTTCATTGCCGCGTAGCGATGGGTTTCCAGGAAGGCGGCGGCTTTTTCCTGGCCGGCCTTGACGCGCACCCAGGCGGTTTTCTTGTTGAGCACGATCTTGGTGTAGCTGGTGTCGTTCGGATCGCTCAATGTCGAATCCATGATGTCGGTGGCTTTGATGCCGCCATCGACCAGCGCCTTGATTTCAGCATGCGTTGCATGGCCAAGCCTGACCCATTGCAGCTTGCCGGTGGTGGTTTCGGTCAGTTGCGTGGTGTATTTGGCGATGTACAGCGTGCCGCCAGCGGCCAGGTCGGCAGCCTTGTCGGCCACGAACATGAACAGGCCGCCGTTGGTGTAGTCGTCGCCGCCAAGGATGGTGCGCTGGTCGGGCATCACCTGTACCAGCTCGCGCGAGTAGCGGCCCAGGCAGTAGTGCTTCTTGATGCTGCCGGTGCCATCCGGATTGACCGATACTTCCGGCAGGTGGCCGTAGTCGTACGGGTTGGCCGTAGCCGGGTTGCCGAACACGTTCTGGCTGTAGGCTTTCAGCACGGCCAGCGTCTGGCCACCCAGGCCCTGGTCGAACGCATCGGGTTCGTACTCTTCGCTCGACAGATGGGTGTTCCACGGCGACAGGCTGGCGCCGCAGGTGATCCACAGGCCCTTGACGGACGAGGTGTCGACGTTGTGGTACTTGACCATCGACAGCTTGCCGGTGGTCTGGTCCTGGTCCAGCGTCAGCACCGCGATCGGCGACGGCAGCGTGCCGTAGGTCGATGCGCCGGCCTGGTTGGCGGTGTTGTACTCGAACTGCACCACGGCAAACACGGCCTTGCCCTTGATGCCAGTCACGGTTGGATTGGCAATCGTCAGCATCGAGCTGCCGTCCGGCGAATCGGAGAAGAACTGGCGCTCGCGCCCTGGCAGCGAACTGTCGATGATGGGCTGGTTCTTGATGTCGAAGTAACCGCCGGCAATCACGGTGCCGCCCTTGCCGTCCGGGACGCGGTCGCCGGTCAGGAAGAAAGGCTGGTAAGCCAGGTTATAGCTGTTGCTGCTGCCATCGCTGAAGTTGACCTTGAGCTTGGAGCCGACCGTGGTGGTGGCCAGTGCGGTTGGCGAGCTGGCCGTCGGCGCAGCCATGCCGGTAAATTCTGCGGTGGTAAAGGTCGCGACCGGGGTGGCTGGCGTGGTCACCGGTGGCGTCACGGAGTCCGAGCTGCCGCCGCAGGCGGACAGCAAGGTGCTGACACCGGTCAGGCCGGCCAACGGCAACATGGGAGCGCCTGCAAACATCTGCAGCAGGCGGCGACGGGTAGATTCAGGAGCGTGATTCGACATTTTTTGTTTTTCCGTTATGAATAAATATCGTGGAACAGGCCGGCAAGGCGACGAGGCCAGATCATAAACAGGCAATATGTCAGCTTGATGACGTTGTACCGACGTCATCGAGGCGCTCAGGCAAACCGCTTAATGTCCTGCTGCATGGAGGGATTTTTCACCGGCAGCGCGCAGCGGTATCGGATTGAGGCGGTCCAGCCGGCCACTCAGGGCCGTCAGGCCAAACGCGCCCAGCACTACCAGCGCGCCGATCCAGCCGGTATGAACCAGCCCCAGTCGGTCGACAATCAGGCCGCCGCCCCAGGCGCCGCCGGCAATGCCAAGATTGAACGCGGCAATATTGAGGCCCGAGGCCACGTCGACGGCGCGCGGCGTGAAGTGTTCAGCCTGCTGCACCACATAGACCTGCAAACCGGCGACATTGCCGAAGGCTACGGCGCCCCACAGCAGCACGGTCGCCACCACCAGCACCGGATGCGGCGCGGTAAAGGTCAACAGCAGCAGCACGCCCGACAACAGCAGGAAAATCAGCTTGAGCGCGCTGACCGGGCCGCGCCTGTCGGCCAGCTTGCCGCCCCATATATTGCCAAACGCCACCGATACGCCATACACCAGCATCACCAGGCCCACGGCGCTGGCGCCAAAGCCCGACACCTGCTGCAGAATCGGCGCAAGATAGGTAAAGGCAATAAAGGAGCCGCCATAGCCAACGGCCGTCATGGCGTACACCAGCAACAGGCGCGGCTGGCCCAGCACCTGGAACTGCTGCAGCAGCGACGCCGGCTTGCTGTGGCGAATGGTCGACGGCACATACAGCAGGCTGCCGACAAACGCCACCAGGCCCAGGACCGAGACAGCCAGAAAGGTTTCGCGCCAGCCGAAATGCTGGCCGATAAACGTTCCCAGCGGCACGCCCGTGACCAGCGCCACCGTCAGGCCGGTAAACATGATGGCAATCGCACTGGCCGCCTTTTCCTTGGGCACCAGCGAGGTGGCGATGGTCGAGCCGATGGAAAAGAACACGCCATGGGCCAGGCCCGTCAGGATGCGCGCCATGATCAGGGTTTCATAGCCTGGCGACTTCCAGGCCAGCAGATTACCGAGGGTAAACAACACCATCAGCGACAACAGCAAAATCTTGCGCGGCACCTTGCCGGTCAGCGCCGTCAGTACGGGGGCGCCGACGGCCACGCCCAGCGCGTAGAGGCTGACCAGCAGGCCGGCCGAGGGCAGGCTGACTTTCAGGTCGGCGGCGATGGTGGGCAACAGGCCGACAATGACAAACTCGGTGGTACCGATGGCAAATGCGCTGATGGTCAGCGCAAGCAGGGCAATAGGCATGGAAAACACGGGAAACTCCGATAAAGTTAATGACAAGCAGTATCGGGGTTTTCTTTGTTTCTAAAAATAGCTGACCGGGCAGAACATAGTTGCGCGCATCTCAACAATTGAGCGCTCTGCTACACTGATGCGCATGGACTCTGAAAAACTGGCGCTGCTGCTGACGCGCGATATGCCGTATGGAAAATACAAGGGACGCAAGCTGGCCGACCTGCCCGGCCACTACCTGGGCTGGTTCGCGCGCGAAGGTTTTCCTTCGGGCGAACTGGGCAGCCTGTTGGCGCTGATGTACGAACTCGACCACAATGACCTGCGCAGCCTGCTCGATCCCCTGCGTCCGCCAGGCTGGCGGCGCGCCAGCGACTAACTCGACGAGGCCACGCCGCGCGCCTGCGCGGCCTTCGACCAGGCCGTGGTGTAGGACTCATAGACGCCGAAGATCTGATGCACCAGCTTGCTGCCGCCGGCCAGTACCGCGCCGGTCAGCACCACATCGACGGCGATAAAAGCGCTGTACTGCTCCTGCACCGACAGCGGCAGGCCCGCTGCCGATATCGGCGCCAGCACCACGATCTGCGACAGGAAGCGAAAGCCGGCCGCCGAGGTGATCATGCCCAGCATCAGGCCGACCCAGGTGGTGACTTTGGTGGTTTGTATGGTGTACGGCAGCAGCGCCTTTTGCTCGGCGTCGACCTTGTCGTCGGCCTGTTCGATCTGCTGGCGCGCAGCGTCGAGCAGGCCGGCGATGACCGTCTTGCGCTCGTCGGAAAGGCCAGGCGTGCTATTGAGTTCGGCCAGCAGGTCGGCGATGCGGCGCTTCTGGCGCCCGCGCTGGGCCTGCCACCAGGCGATGGTCTGCTGGTGCGCTGCCACTTGCGGCGGCGCCCACAGGGAAACAAATACTTCGATCATGCGTTCGACGAACAGCGCCACCAGCAGCATCGAGCCGAAAATACCCGGCGCCAGCGCCGCCAGATTGGCCTGAAACGCCAGCGCCCCACTTTGCCACTGCGCAGCCAGCCAGACGGCCAGCACGCACAGCAGCGCGCAAACGAACATCAAACCTTTGCCGCTCTTGCCCGGCACGCCCTCGTCTTCCATCGTTCCACCTTTCGCTTTGTGGCATCAAAAAGACGACTATAAGCACTGCAAGTGGCGACAAAATTCACGCATTGTCACAAGAGG
Source organism: Janthinobacterium aquaticum (assembly GCF_009208565.1). Taxonomy (GTDB): domain Bacteria; phylum Pseudomonadota; class Gammaproteobacteria; order Burkholderiales; family Burkholderiaceae_D; genus Janthinobacterium. The sequence goes on from NZ_WFLK01000001.1 coordinate 658,141, forward strand.
TTAAAACGCGCGTATTTTCCTGGCCAGCATGCTGCTCAACTCGCCGCTGGCCACCAGCGCCTGCAGTTCGCTGGCGCCGCCGACCAGCACGCCATTGACAAACACCATGGGAAAAGTCGGCCAGCCGCTCCACATCTTGAGCGCATTGCGGCGATGCCACTGGCTCAGATAGCTGCCGTACTGCAGGTACTGGTAAGGCGTGCCGAGCACATCGAGTATCTTGCGCGCCTTGCGTGGAAACGGGTTCAGTGCCATGCCAACCACCACCACCTGGTGCGCGGCAATGGCCGCCTGCACTTCGCGCACGATATCGCCATGCTTGCCGCCGATGAACGGGCGGGCGGCGGGATGGATCTGGCTTTCGTCGAGTATGGCGCGGGTCATGGGGGTCCTGTAAAGAAGTGTCGTCTGATGCATTGTGACATGGAAAATCCGGGGTCAGGTCGTAATGCCGTTAAGTTAAGAGGACGGTAGGTCGGATTAACGGGGCAAAGCCCCGCGTAATCCGACAACATTGTTGGCGCCGCAGGTGTTGTCGGATTACGCCGCTACGCGGCTAATCCGACCTTGTATTATTCCTCTCATGCGGTTGATGGTGTTGCGAACAACATTAACCGCTGTCAAAATTCTTGGTAGGCATATCAAGACCGGGTAACTGGATGCTGTATCCGCCCTTAGGCTCAAAGCCAGCATCGTAGATCTCGCACCAGTTACCCACCCTCAATGTCAAGATCGGACAGTATCTTTGGCACCGGCACGCCGGTTAGCCCGCATTCACAAGGTAGATCGCAAGAGGACCACAACATGTTTCATTTAGGAATCGACGTTGCCAAGGCAAAGCTGGACTGCGCGCTGCGCCTGACCAACGGCAAGCATCGCAACAAGGTAGTA
>NZ_WFLK01000020.1 GCF_009208565.1 Janthinobacterium aquaticum
CGTGGTGGCTGCGGCGGTTGCGGCAGCATCGGCGCCGATGTCCGCGCCTTCTGCGCCTGCTGCACCCGTTGCGCCGGAGCCTGCCGCCGCGCCGTCCGGCGCACCGCTCAGTTCGGCGCGCGCCGCCATTAACGCCGCGTTGCAAGCTGCGCGCGCCGCCTCGAAAGGCCGACCGGGCAGTGCCCCGTCGGCACCCGCTGCAGCACCGAAGCCCGAGCCGGTCGTTGCGGCTGCACCCGTTGCGCAGAGTGCACCGGCAGCACCGTCGAGGCCGCCGGTCGCTAGTGCCTCGCCCGCACCGTGGGACGATGCGCCAGCCGCGGCCGTCAGCGACACACCTGTGCCTGCCCAGCGCGCCCAGCCGGCAGCCCCCGTGCGCCAGGCTGCGCCGGTCGATGACGACTTGCCGCCCTGGGTGACCGAATTTTCCGACGACAGCGCCATCGCTGCCCACGCATCGGCGCCCGCTGCTGCATTGGCGTCGCCCAGCGCAGGTGCCAGTACCACTGCTGCCAGCGCGCCGTCCGAGCCGCCGGCCGTGGTGATGCCGCAGCGCGCCGCCAAACAGGCTGCGCCCGACGCGCCGTATGTGATCACGCCTGTGCCCGCCATTGGTTGGGACGGCAACTGGCCGGCGCTGGCTGCCAGCCTGCCGCTGCGCGGCGTGGCCCAGCAACTGGCGGTGCAGGCCGAACTGATTGAGTGCCTGCATGACGGCCACAGCACCACCTTCCGCGTGCGCGTGCCGATCGACACCTGGCGCTCGCCGGCCAATGTCGACAAGCTCGCCGCCGCCCTGTCCGAACGCTTCGATCGCAAGATCGCCGTCGATACCGAACTGGGCGCTGTCTGGTACACCGCCAGCGCCGAAGCGCAGGCGCATCGCGAAGCGTGCCAGCGCCAGGCTGAAGAAACCATTGAAACCGACGCCTTTGTGCTCGATATGAAGCGTGAATTCGACGCCTTCGTGGTGCCGGGGACGATTTCGCCTGCACCGGCCGGCACTGCGCCGACCCTGCATTAATTTATTTTTGAACCGCTGTTTGAATTGATACGGAGCTTTACCCATGATGAAAAACCAACTGGCTGGCCTGATGAAACAGGCGCAAGCAATGCAGGACAATATGAAAAAGGCCCAGGATCAACTGGCGCTGATCGAAGTTGAAGGCCAGTCCGGCGCCGGCCTGGTCAAGGTCGTCATGAGCTGCAAGAATGACGTCAAGCGCGTCTCGATCGACCCGTCGCTGCTGGCTGACGACAAGGACATGCTGGAAGACCTGGTGGCCGCCGCCTTCAACGACGCCGTGCGCAAGGCCGAAGCGACTGCCGCTGAAAAAATGGCAGGCCTGACCGGCGGCATGAATTTGCCAGCCGGCTTCAAGATGCCATTCTGATGATCTGCCGCATGCGCCTCTTTACCATGCCTAGCGTGGCTTGATCCATGTCCAAGTCGCTGGAATTTCTGACCGAGGCGTTGCGGCGCCTGCCTGGCGTGGGGCCCAAGTCGGCCCAGCGCATGGCATTTCATCTGCTGCAGCATGACCGCGAAGGCGCGGCCATGCTGTCGCGCGCGCTGTTCCAGGCCGTCGATGCCGTGCATCACTGCGCCCTGTGCAATACCTTTACCGAACACGAAATTTGCGAGAACTGCCTCGACGACGAGCGCGACAAGCGCCTGCTGTGCGTGGTGGAAACGCCTGCCGACCAGTTGATGATCGAGCAGACGCTGACCTACAAGGGCCTGTATTTCGTGCTGATGGGACGTTTGTCGCCATTGGACGGTATCGGCCCGAAAGATATCCACCTGGAAAAGTTGCTCAACCGCGCCAACGACGGCGTGGTCAGCGAAGTGGTGCTGGCCACCAACTTTACCAATGAAGGCGAAGCGACCGCCCACTACATCAGCGAAATGCTCAAGGCGCGCGGCCTGCGCGTGAGCCGCCTGGCGCGCGGCGTGCCGGTCGGTGGCGAACTTGAGTATGTTGACGCCGGCACCATCGCACGCGCCATGCTCGACCGCCGCGCCACCTGAACGGAGTGCCCATGGAAAACAAAACTGTAGCTGGCCCGCTGGCCGGTATCAAAGTGCTGGAACTGGGGACCCTGATTGCCGGGCCGTTCTGCGCGCGCATGCTGGGCGAATTCGGCGCCGAAGTGATCAAGATCGAGTCGCCCGATGGCGGCGACCCGATCCGCACCTGGCGCGTGCTCAAGGACGGCACCTCGCTGTGGTGGTCGGTGCAGGCGCGCAACAAGAAAAGCCTGACGCTGAACCTCAAAAGCCCGCAGGGCCGCGACATCGCGCGCCAGCTGGCGCTGGAAGCGGACATTATTATTGAGAACTACCGGCCCGGCGTGCTGGAAAAGTGGGAGCTCGGCTATGAACAGCTGAAACTGCTCAAGCCGTCCCTGATCATGGTGCGCCTGTCCGGCTTTGGCCAGACCGGCCCGATGAAGGACCTGCCCGGCTTTGGCGCCATCGGCGAATCGATGGGCGGCCTGCGCTATGTGTCCGGCTTTGCCGACCGCCCTCCCGTGCGCGTAGGTGTATCGATTGGCGACTCGGTCGCTGCCCTGCACGGCGTGATCGGCGCCATGATGGCGCTGCGCCACCGCGACGTGACGGGCGGGCGCGAACAGGGCCAGGGCCAGATGGTCGATGTGGCGCTGTACGAGTCGGTGTTCAACCTGATGGAATCCCTGGTGCCCGAATACGACCAGGCCGGCGTGGTGCGCGAGCGCACGGGCGGCTCGTTGCCCGGCATCGTGCCATCGAATACCTATACCACCGGCGACGGTGAAAATATCGTGATTGCCGGCAATGGCGACGCGATTTTCAAGCGCCTGATGCTGGCCATGGGCCGCATCGACCTGGCCGGCGACGCGCAACTGGCACGCAACGACGGCCGCGTGGCGCGCACCGCTGAAATCGACGAGGCCATCGGCGCCTGGTGCGCCGGCCACACCATCGACAGCGCACTGGCGGTATTGAAAGCGGCCGATGTACCGGCCGGCAAAATCTATTCGGTGCGCGACATGATGAGCGACCCGCAGTTCCTCGCGCGCAATATGTTCGAGCAGCACCAGTTCGCCGACGGCACCCCCGTCAAGCTGCCCGCCATCAGCCCCAAGCTGTCGGCCACGCCCGGCACCACGCAATGGCTGGGCCCGGAACTGGGCCAGCATAACGAAGAAGTGCTGGCCTCGCTGGGTTTTGACGCCGCCGCCGTGGCGCAGTTAAAGGCAGATGGCGTTGTGTAGGTCGGTAGGTCGGATTAGGCCGCAGGCCGTAATCCGACAACACCGCTGACGCCAACAATGTTGTCGGATTACGCGGGGCTTCGCCCCGCTAATCCGACCTACGCTCTTTGCACAGATTGATAAAGGCTTACCGTGAACCGCTTGACCATTACCGCTCTGCTCGGCACCTTGCTGCTCTCGGCCTGCGCCACCGCACCGGTTCCCCATGACGCGCCCATCAGCAGCTTGCGCCTGATCGGCGAACAGCGCATTGCATTGAAGCAGGAGTTTCAGGGCACCAGCGTCGGCGGCCTGTCCGGCATCGATTACGATGCGGCCAGCGACAGCTGGGTGCTGGAAAGCGATGACCGCTCGGAAATCAATCCGGCGCGCTTTTACCGCGCCAGGCTGGACTACGATGCACAGCAGTTTCGCAGCGTCAAACTGGAGTCGGTGCACTTTTTTACGCAGGCCAACGGCAAGCCGTACCCCAACCTGGCGCATGCCAGGCTGGAGCAGGGCGACCAGGTGCCCGATATTGAAACCATCCGCGTCGATCCGCGCGATGGCAGCCTGTGGTATGGCAGCGAAGGCAACCGCAAGGTCGGCCTTGACCCGTTCGTGGCCCATGCCGATCGCGACGGGCGCTATCTGGCCACCTTGCCCACGCCGGCCATGTTCAGGGTGTCCAAAGAAGAGCGCGGCTCGCGCAACAACATGACTTTTGAAGGCCTGTCGTTTGCGCCGGACGGCAACAGCTTGTGGCTGGGCATGGAAGCGTCGCTGTACCAGGATGCTCCGCTGGCCACGCCCGAGCAGGGCTCGGTGGTGCGCATCACGCGCCTGGGCCGCGACGGCAAGGTATGGGGCCAGTATGCGTATCCGATCGAGCCGATTGCTTCGAAGCCGGCGCCGGGGCGCAATGGCGACAATGGCGTGTCCGAAATCCTGGCGCTGGACGACCATCGCCTGCTGATCGTCGAGCGCGCCGGCGTGGAAAACGCCGAAGGCATCTATGTCAATCATGTGCGCATTTTTGAAATGGATACCACCGGCGCCACCGATATCGCCACGCTGCCGGCCCTGGCTGGCGCAGCTTATGTGCCGGCGCGCAAGCGATTGCTGCTGGACCTGGAAAAGAGTGGCCTGCAACGCGTCGATAACCTCGAAGGCATCAGCTGGGGGCCGCGCCTGGCCAACGGCCGGCGCAGCCTGGTGATGATCTCGGACGACAATTTCAACCCGCTGCAGGTCACGCAGCTCCTCGTCTTCGAAGTGCTGTAAGCCGCGCCAGCATCCGCCCTTCCTGGCGCGCCAGCATGGCCGTGATGGTGTCGTGCGGGGCAGGGTGGCCGAGAAAATAGCCCTGCGCCATGTCGCAGCCGTATTCTGCCAGCATCAGCAGCTGTTCGTCGGTCTCCACGCCTTCGGCCACCACCACCATCTTCAGACCGTGCGCCATGGCGATAATGGCGCGCGTGATGGCGGCGTTTTCCGTGTCCTGCGGCAGGCCGGCGATAAAGCTGCGGTCGATTTTCAAGGCCCGCACATCGAAGCGCTTCAGGTAGTTCATGGACGAATAGCCGGTGCCGAAGTCGTCGATCGACAGGTACACGCCGATGCCGCGTAACTGCTCGAGCGTGACCATGGTGGCGCGCGCGTCGTCCATCAGCGTGCCTTCGGTCAGTTCGAGCTCGAGCAAACGCGCGTCCAGGCCGGTATCGGCCAGCGCCGACAGCACGATCTGCATCAGGTTTTCATCCTTGAACTGCTTGGCCGACAGGTTGACGGCCATGCGGATCGCCTGCTGGCTGCCGTTTTGCCAGGCGCGTGCCTGGTTGCAGGCGGTGCGCAGCACCCATTCGCCGATCGGCACGATCAGCCCGGTTTCTTCTGCCAGCGGAATGAATTCGGTGGGCGGTATCATGCCGCGCTCGGGATGGCGCCAGCGCACCAGCGCTTCCACGCCGACGATCTGCGTGCTCGGCACGTCGATCTGCGGCTGGTACAGCAAATACAGTTCGTTGTTCTGCAGCGCCTTGCGCAGGCCCACTTCCATCCTGACATGGCTCATGATCTCCATCGTCAGCGATGAGCTGTACAGCTTGGCGTTGTTCTTGCCGCAGTTCTTGGCGTGGTACATCGCCGTGTCGGCGTATTTGAGCAGCGAATTGCAGTCTTCGCCGTCTTCCGGGTACAGCGAAATGCCGATGCTGGCGGTCACAAAAATTTCATGCGCATCGATCATGAAGGGGCGGCCCATGGCTTCCTTGACACGCTGCGCCACATTGAGCGCGTCTTCCACCCGTTCCAGGTCGGGAATCAGGATGGTGAATTCATCGCCGCCCAGGCGCGCCAGGTTGCTGGCGCTGTCCATCTGGCCCGCTTCCGCTTCGCCCTGCAGTACCAGGTCGCTGGGGCGCACGGTGTCGCGCAGGCGCTCCGAGACGATTTTGAGCAGATGGTCGCCCACATCGTGGCCCAGGGTATCGTTGATGCGCTTGAAGGCGTCGAGATCCATGAACAGCACCGCGAACTTCTTGTCGTACTCCTTCGAGCGCTGCAGTTCGCGCTCCAGCGTTTCCAGGAAAGCCTGGCGGTTGGGGATGCCGGTCAGGCTGTCGCAATAGGCCAGCCGGCGGATCTGCTCTTCAGAGCGCTTGCGCTCGCTGATATCGCGCACCAGGCCCAGCACTTCGTCGGGGCCGGTCGACACCAGCCGCGCCTCGAAGTGGCGCGAACTGTCGGCCTGCGTCAAGGTATAGTCGACCGAACGCACCTGCTGCGTGGCCAGCACCGCGTGCATCTGCTCAACCAGGCGCGCGCCGATTTCAGCCGGCAGCACTTCGCTGATATGGCTGCCGACGCAGCTGTCCATGCTGGCGTGATGGCCTTGTGCGTAATCGAGATAATAGCCGTCGCGGTTCATGCGGAAAAAAGTGTCGGGAATCGCTGCCAGCACGGCGCGGTTATGCGCGTCGGCAATGCGCAGGCGCGCTATCGCGTCGCTGGCGCGCAGCACATACAGCACGCGATGGCCGAGGATCGGCCAGTTGATCGGCTTGGAGACGAAATCGGTGGCGCCCACCTCGTAGGCGTGGGTGACCGCCTCGAGCTCGTCGCTGCCGGTGACCATGATGATGGGCACGCTGCCGCCCGTCTCCTGCTCACGGATGGTGCGGCAGGCCGTAAAGCCGTCGAGCCGCGGCATGTCGACGTCGAGCATCACCAGGTCCGGGCCGCTGTGCCGGTAGCGCGCCAGCGCCTGCACGCCGTCTTCGGCCTCGATCACGTCCAGCCCCACCTGCGTGAGCATCTGGCGCATCAGCAGGCGCATCACGGGATCGTCATCGGCCACCAGCACCAGGCCGCGTTTGGTTGAGTTGGCTGAGGGTGGCGCTGTCATGTCAGTGCTCCTTTACAAGGATGGCGCCCAGCGATGTGCGCACCGCCAGGAACTGCTGCTGCATGGCCTGCAGCATGGCTGCTGCGCCGTCGAGGCTGCTGGCGCGGCCCAGTTGCTCCATCTCCCGGCACAGCTGCGCCAGGCCGTCTGCGCCGACATTGGCGCTGCCCGACTTCAGGCTGTGCGCGACCTTGCGCATGGCTTCATGGTCGTGCTGCTCGATGGCGGCGTGCAATACGCCCAGCTGGCGCGGGGTGTCGCTGACAAAGGCGTGGATCACGCGCCCGAGCAGCGCCTCGGCATCGCTGTCATTGCCCGACAGGGCGCGGATATGATCGAGCGCGGCCAGGTTCAGCTCGCGCGCCGGGGCAGGTGGAGGAGGCGCCGGTTCGCGGTCCTGGTGGTGCATGCTGGCCGCGCGCGGCAGCGCAATCCAGCGCGCGATCGTGTGTGCCAGCTCCTGCTGCGTGAATGGTTTGCTCAGGTAGTCGTCCATGCCGGCCGCCAGGCAGGCTTCGCGGTCGCCCTGCAGGGCGTTGGCAGTAATGGCGATAATCGGCATCACGCGCGCGTGGCCGAACTGCTGTTCAGCACGGCGTATTTCGGCGGTGGCGGCAAAGCCGTCCATGACCGGCATCTGGCAGTCCATCAGCACCAGGTCGAAGTGTTCGCTTTGCACCGCCTGCAGCGCCTCCTGGCCATTGTGGGCGCACAGCACTTCCAGCCCCAGGCTGTCGAGCATGGCGCGCGCCACTTCCACGTTGACCGGATTGTCTTCGGCCAGCAGCACGCGGCGGCGCTGGCGCCGGCCGGCCTGGCGCACCGGGTGCGGCGCAGGGTGCGCCGGGGAATGAAAGAGCGCATGGCCGCGCAGCGCGTCGGCGCGCGGCGGCGTGACGATGCAGTCGAACAGGTCGCATTCGCGCGCCGGCTTGATCAGCTGGAAGGCCACGCCGGCCTCGCGCCGCTGTACCGGGTCGGCGGCGTCGACGTTGCTGGTGAGCAGCAGCAGTTTCAGGTCGGCCAGCAGCGGCTCGCGCCTGATGGTGGCGGCCAGCGCCAGGCCGCTGGTGCGCGGCAGCGCCATGTCGAGCAGCGCCACCGTATAGGGCTTGCCAGCCTGCACGGCGCCATGCAGGCGCGCCAGGCACTCGCCTGCCGAGACGGCGCTGTCGCTGGCGATATGCCAGCTGGCCAGCTGGCGCTCGAGTACGGCGCGGGTGGCCGGGTCATGGTCGACGATCAAGGCGCGTAACCCCCGGGTGGTTTTCAGGTTGAAGGACGGGTCATCGCTGTCGACGCGTCGCTTGTCGAAGCGTACTTCGAACCAGAAGATCGATCCTTGCGTTAGAGCATTGTCGACGCCGATGGTGCCGCCCATCAGTTCGACCAGCTGCCTGGAGATCGTCAGGCCCAGTCCGGTGCCGCCATGCTTGCGCGTGGTCGAGCCGTCGGCCTGCGAGAACGATTCAAAGATGCGCGCCTGCGCTTCCTGCGACACGCCGATGCCGGTGTCGTGTACCTCGAAGCGCAGGCCCACGCCAGGGCCGTCCTCGCAGCACACGGCAACTTTGACCGTGACGGCGCCGGTCTCGGTAAATTTGATGGCGTTGCCCAGCAGGTTGACGATAATCTGGCGCAGCCGGTTCGGGTCGCCGCAGATGGCGATCGGGATATCGTTGGCGATCAAAAATTCCAGCCGGATCTGCTTGACCTGCGCCTGCGGCGCAAACACATGCTCGATATCGTCGAGCAGTTCGCGGAAATTGAAGCGGATATATTCAACGCTGAGCTTGCCAGCCTCGATCTTGGAAAAGTCGAGGATATCGTTGATGATCACCAGCAGGTTTTGCCCCGAGCGCTGCACCATGCTGGTGTAGTGGCGCTGCTGCGCAGTCAAAGGGCTGGCCAGCAGCAGCTCGGTCATACCCAGCACGCCGTTCATGGGCGTGCGGATCTCGTGGCTCATGGTGGCAAGAAAGGCGCTCTTGGCCTGGCTGGCTGCCTCGGCCGCGTCCTTGGCCTTTTCCAGCTGCTCGGTGCGCACGCTGACCTGGCGCTCCAACTGGTCGCGATAGCTGTCCAGCGTGGCGTCGCGGTTGTCGATTTGCGCCAGCATGGCGTTGAAACTGTCGATCAGCACGCCCAGCTCATCGCTGCGCTGGTGGGCAATGCGGTGGTTGTAGCTCTGGCTGCGCGACACCGCCCTGGCAGTCGTGATCAGTTCGCCAATCGGCTCGGCAATCAGATTGTTCAGCCGCCGCGCCAGCAGCAGTGCTGCCAGCAACGCAAGCACGCTGGCCACCAGCAGGCCCGGCAGCCACTGCCAGTTGCCCGGCGCCAGCCGATGCCACAGCATGGTCGCGGCCAGCGCCGCAAACACCAGCAGCAGCGCGCAGCCTGCCGACAGCACCGACATCATGGTCAGCCTGGCGCTGATGCTGGAGCGATGAAAATTGAACATGAATGCGCGACGCTCCAGATGGCTGGTGAACTGGCGGCAGATGTTAAATTAATTCCAACAGGAAATGTAATCGTGAAAACTGACCCGGTTGTTGATATGGGTCTAAGGAAGAACAAGGGAAGGGGAACGGAGGCAGACGTGATCTGTCGGTAGGTCGGATTAGGCCCTTCGGGCCGTAATCCGACAACATTGTTGGCATATAAATTAGCTGAGCAGCTGCGTAATCCGACAACATTGTTGGCATCAGCGGTGTTGTCGGATTACGCGCTTGCGCGCTAATCCGACCTACGCAGGCGTGGCGTAATCCAACAATCAGGCAGAAGCGTCAGCCTAACAACACCCCCCACGCTTGCCAGCCCCGCCATACCTGGCCTCCTGGCGCTCGCGGAAGAATTCCTCATACGTCATCATCGGCTCGCCCGGGTGCGTCAGTTCCCGGTGCGCAACGTAGGTGTCGTACTCGGGCAGGCCGCACATCAGCCGCATGCTTTGCCCGAGGTAGCGTCCTGCCTTGAGGATTTCATCGATCATTATTGCACCGTGGGCAAGGCCTGGTACGGGGTTTCCTTGGTGCTCGGTTTGCTGTCGGCGCGCGCCTTGAGCACCGTGCGGATACCGAAGAACAGCACACTCACCACCACCACCACGAAGAAGCCAGCCAGGCCGGCGTCGAGGTAGTCGTTGAAGATAATCTGCTGCATCTGCGCCACCGACTTGGCCGGCGCCAGCAGCGTGCCTTCATCGAGCGCCGCCGAATATTTCCTGGCGTGCGCCAGGAAGCCGACGCGTGGATTGGCGTCGAAAATCTTCTGCCAGCCGGCAGTCAGCGTGCACAGCAGCAGCCACACGGTCGGCACGATGGTGACCCAGGCGTACTGGCCGCGCTTCATCTTGAACAGCACGCAGGTGCCGAGGATCAGCGCAATGGCCGCCAGCATCTGGTTGGCAATGCCGAACAGCGGCCACAGCGTATTGATGCCGCCCAGCGGATCGACCACGCCCTGGTACAGGAAGTAGCCCCAGGCCGCTACGCACAGGCCCGTGGCGAGCAGGTTGGCGATCACGTTTTCGGTCTGTTTCAGGCTCGGCACGAAGCTGCCCAGCAGGTCCTGCAGCATAAAGCGGCCGGCGCGCGTGCCGGCGTCAACGGCCGTCAGGATAAACAGCGCCTCGAACAGGATCGCAAAGTGGTACCAGAAGGCCATCATGGCCTTGCCGCCGATGGCGCCCGACAGGATCTGCGCCATGCCCACGGCCAGCGTCGGTGCACCGCCGGCGCGCGAAATAATGGTGTGCTCGCCGACGTCCTTGGCCGTTTGCGTCAGCATTTCCGGGGTGATGTAAAAGCCCCATTGCGAGATCGCCTGCGCAGCCGACTCGGCCGTGGTGCCGATCAGGGCTGCCGGGCTGTTCATGGCAAAGTAGATGCCCGGCTCGATGGTCGAGGCCGCCACCAGCGCCATAATGGCCACAAACGATTCCATCAGCATCGCGCCGTAGCCGATAAAGCGCGCGTGGCTTTCGTTTTCAATCATTTTCGGCGTGGTGCCCGACGAGATCAGCGCATGGAAGCCCGATACGGCGCCGCAGGCAATCGTGATGAACAGGAACGGGAACAGATTGCCCGACCAGACCGGGCCGCTGCCGTCGATAAACTTGGTCATGGCCGGCATTTTCAGGTACGGCGCCACCACGATAATGCCGATAGCCAGGCCCACGATGGTGCCGATCTTCAGGAAGGTCGACAGATAGTCGCGCGGCGCCAGCAGCAGCCACACGGGCAAGACGGAAGCGACAAAGCCGTAGCCGATCAGCATCCAGGTCAGCTCGGTGCCGGTAAACGTAAACATCGGGCCCAGCACGGCGGACTCCTGCACGTACTGGCCGCCGATAATGGCCAGCATCAGCAGCACGAAGCCGATAATCGAGACTTCGCCGATGCGCCCGACGCGGATATAGCGCGAATACACGCCCATGAACAGCGCGATGGGAATGGTGGCCATCACGGTAAAGCTGCCCCATGGCGAGCCGGTCAGCGCCTTGACCACGATCAGGGCCAGCACCGCCAGGATAATCACCATGATCATGAAGCAGCCCAGGAGCGCGATCATGCCGGGGATTTCACCGAGTTCAGCCTTGATCAGATCGCCCAGCGAGCGGCCGTCGCGGCGCATCGAAATAAACAGCACGATAAAGTCCTGCACTGCGCCGGCAAACACCACGCCAGCGAGAATCCACAGCATGCCGGGCAGATAGCCCATCTGCGCAGCCAGTACCGGGCCGACCAGCGGTCCGGCGCCGGCGATAGCGGCAAAGTGGTGGCCGAACAACACATATTTATTGGTCGGCACATGGTCGAGGCCATCGTTATGCTTGAACGCCGGCGTCATGCGGCGTGGGTCCAGGCTCAGCACCTTGTCGGCGATAAACAGGCTGTAAAAGCGGTAAGCGATCAGGTAGACGCAGACGGCGGCGATGACGATCCAGATGGCGCTGATCGATTCGCCACGCTGCAGGGCGATCACGCCCAGGGAGCCGGCGCCGGCCAGCGCAAGCGCTGCCCAGCCGAGCTGTTTGAAAATGCGGTTCATTGCTTCCTCCAGAGATTGACGGGCGCGATTGATGTCCGGCGGACAGGCACTGATCGGTGTCAGTTTGGCGCATGGCCGCTTATGCCACGTATTCATCAAGCTTATAATGATGGCAAGCAGCGTGGCAAGCGCAGCACTACGCAGTAAGTCTCAGTATTACTACGCAGGCGTGCAGCAGTCTTGCCACGTAAAATCATGGATTGTTTATATGGGCAGGCGGCGCAGGGCATGAAACTCCGACAGAAAGTGATCTTCCTGGCCATTACGCCGCTGATCCTGGCCATGTGCGCGATTGCCTTCGCCGTGCGCCATCAGGCCATCAGCCTGGGCGAGCAGCAGCGCGCCACCATCGCGCAGGCCTATCTGGCCAGCAAGGAAGCCGAACTCAAGCATTACGTCACGTTGGCCAGCCATTCGATTGCTTCCCTGTACCAGTCGGGGCGCAAGGACGCCGCCACGCTCGACGAAGCCAAGCGCATTCTTGGCGCGCTCAGCTATGGCGACGACGGCTACTTCTTTATCTACGATATGCAGGGCAATTCGCTGATGCATCCGCGCCAGCCCGAACTGGTCGGCCAGAACCTGTGGGAGCTGCGCGACCAGGACGGCACGGCCACCATCCAGCGCCTGATGCAGCGGGCCAAAGACGGTGGCGGCTTCGTGCGCTACCACTGGGTCAAGCCGTCGACCACCAAGTCGGCGCCCAAGCTCGGCTATGTGATCCTGATGCCCGAATGGGGCTGGATGCTGGGCACCGGCATCTATATGGACGATGTGGACCAGGCGCTGGCCAAGGTCGACACCCAGCAGTTTGGCAATATCCGCTCGACCATGTTGTGGATTGCCGCGATTGCCATTCTCGGTTCGCTGCTGGTGGCCGGCTCGGGCCTGGTGCTCAATATCAGCGAACTGCGGGTGGCCGACGCCAAGCTGAAAGTGCTGGCCCAGCGCGTGGTCGAGTCGCAGGAGGAGGAACGCGCGCGCCTGTCGCGCGATCTGCACGATGGCATCAGCCAGTGGCTGGTATCGATCAAGCTGCAGATCGAGGCCGGCATCGCGCGACTTGGCGGCACTGCGGAGCAGCAGCAAAAAGCGCCGGCCACCTTCGAGCGTGCTGCCGAGCAGCTCAACAACGTGCTGGGCGAAGTGCGGCGCATTTCGCACAACCTGCGCCCGGCCATTCTCGACGACCTGGGCCTGGCGGCCGCGCTCGACCACTTGGTGCGCGAATACAACGACAGCAGCAGCGCCCAGGCCAGCTTTGCGGCCCGTCCGGCCGGCGCCGGTGAGGGCTTGCCGGACATGGTCAACACCGTGCTGTTTCGCATCGCGCAGGAAGCGCTCACTAACAGCGAGCGCCATGCGCATGCCAGCGAGGTGGCGGTCAGCCTGCAGGAAGCGGGCGGGGCGCTGGAACTGCGCATCAGTGACAATGGCGGCGGTTTTGACGCCGACGGCATTGCCCTGCATCCGCAGCGCGGCATCGGCCTGCGCAATATGACCGAACGCATGGAAGCCATCGGCGGCAGCCTGCAGATCAATTCGACGCCGACCGGCACCGTGGTGCTGGCGCGGCTGGACCTTCAACCCTAGCCTGGAACGCCATGACGCAAACGATACGGATCTTGCTGGTAGACGATCATCCCCTGGTGCGCGATGGCCTGCGTGCGCGCCTTGAAGCGGTGGCGCACTTCGATGTAGTGGCCGAGGCCGGCGGCGCCGACGAAGCCCTGGCGCAGGCGCGCACCCACCAGATCGACCTGGTGCTGATGGACATCAATATGCGCGGCATCAATGGCATCGAAGCGACCGGCCTATTTCGGCAGGCCTTTCCGCAGATTGCGGTCTTGATTCTGTCGATGCACGACAAGATCGAATATGTGTCGCAGGCGATTGCTGCCGGCGCGCGCGGCTATGTGCTCAAGGATGCGCCGGGCAAGGATATCGTGTTTGCCATCGAGACGGTGATGTCGGGCGGCATTTACTACAGCGCGGCACTGGCGCGCCAACTGTCGAACCCGCAGGTACACGACTCGTTCCTGACCAGCCGCGAGCAGCAGGTGCTGCAGCATATTGCCAACGGCGAAGCCAACAAGCAGATTGCGCGCGCGCTGGACCTGAGCGTGCGCACGGTCGAGACGCACCGCCTGAACATCAAGCGCAAGCTGGGCATCGAAGGGCAGGCCGAGCTGATCAAGTACGCGGTCGAGCATGCCAGTACCGGCCAGAGCGGCTGACAAGTGCGCCATCTGCCGGCCGTCTCTGGCACCATCCTGCAAAGTTTTTGCGTAATTGAAGTTTTTAAACTGAAGTTTTTAAACATCTATTGCCAAAATTAAACTGTTCCACGCGATAGATTCGGATAGAATGATTTCTGGCTGTCAATCTGACACCATCGTCACGGGTGAGGGGCTGTTCATGGTAGCGCCCCTTGTTTGCCACTTTTACATATGCTTTAGCTACACCGAGATACCATGCCAGCGTCTGCATCAAGCCAGTTTCCTTTGGTGGGATTACAAGCAGTTGCCAATGCTCACAACGAGTGGGTAGCGGTCATATTGCATCTGCCGCAAGAATCTGGCGGCGTACTGGCCAGTGTGCTCGAAGCAGGCGAGGCCTATGCCGCGCTGGCGCCGCTGGACCTGATTATTCCCCTGCATGACCCCTTTTCGGTCGATGCCGCCACGCTGGCGGCCTGCGTACCGCAGCGTACCATCCTGCGTTTGCCGGCCAGCCTGGCCAACGACAAGCCGATCCAAAAAAAATGCGCGCAATGGGCCGAAGCCGGCTACCGCATTGTGCTCGATGGCGCGCATGGCAACGCCGTCACGGCCGCGCTGGCCGAAGCGCAGGCGCTGACTTTCGACGCCGGTGGAGCGCTGCCGGACTTGCATCAGTTGTTGCCGCTGCCTGGCCCGCATATGGCCTACAACGTCGACGATATGCTGCGCCTGGCGGCCGTACAGGAGCTGGGCGTGAGCTGGTTTGCCGGCGACTTTGCGCGCAGCCATGCCCGCGCCCAGAGCGAGGCCGACGACGGCAGCACCCGCCGCCGCCTGCTGGCGCTGCTGGGCCTGCTGGCGCGCGACGCCGACGTGCAGGAACTCGAAGTGCCGCTCAAGCAGGATCCGGTGCTGGCCTACCATCTGCTCAAACTGGTCAACTCGGCCGCGTTCGGTTTTACCGCGCCGATCACCAGCTTCAGCCAGGCGATTGCGCTGCTGGGCCGGCGCCAGCTGCAGCGCTGGCTGCAGCTGCTGCTGTATGCGCGCCAGCACGACGACGGCAAGCTCAACGCCCTGCTGCCGCTGGCGGCGGTGCGTGCCGCGCAGATGGAAGCGCTGTGCCAGCTGCGCGGCAGCGGACGCGACGCGCAGGACCAGGCTTTCATGACCGGCGTGTTTTCGCTGCTCGATGTGCTGCTCGGCATGCCGATGCCCGAAATCGTCGCCGCGCTCAACCTGGCGCCAGCCGTCAGCGCCGCGTTGCTCGAGCGCCGTGGCGAACTGGGCACCGCGCTGGCGCTGGTTGAAACCATGGTGCCATCGCAAGCGGGCCTCGACAGCGCCGGCATCGACGCTGAAACCTGGTGGCGCAGCCTGCTGCCGGCTTATCAATGGGCGGTACAGCTCAGCCGGAACGTCTAGCATGAATCATTTGTCATGAATTACTTGTCATGAATTACTTGTCGCCTTCCGTTCCCTTTGGCGATTCCCTGCGCGACAGCGCCGCGCTGTGCAACGCCATCGTGCGCCTGCGCGGCGCCGCGCTCGAAGCCGAGCTGGGCCGCATAGCTTGCCAGGTCATGGACAGCCCCGACTGCCAGTTCCTGCCGACCCAGGGCGGCGAAGGCGCCGGTGCGCCGCCAGCCGTGCGTGCGCAGACCCTGTTGCAGGAAATTAACTTTGACGGCCACTGTTTCGGCCACTACGCCGTGGCCGGGCGCAGCGGCTACAGCGAGAACGACCGCCACCAGTTGTCGAGCCTGGCCGCACTGACGGCCGGCGTGCTGCAAGTGCATTCGCTGGCGCAGCGCTCGACTCACGCCTACGCCCAGGTCGAAGCGCTGCTGGCGCAGCAGACGCAGATCCTCGACCAGCTGCACGAATCGGTGCTGACGATGGACCTGACCGGCTACATCACCAGCTGGAACAAGGGCGCCGAGCGGCTGTTCGGCTATACCTCGGTCGAGGCGATCGGACGCAATATTCTGTTCCTGTACGACGAGGAAGACGCCGGTTTCCACGACGCCTTCCTGGAGCAGGGCGGGCGCCTGATGGAAGTGCGGCGTCGCAAAAAATCGGGCGAGGTGTTCTGGGCCAGCCTGTCGCTGTCGACCCTGCGTGACATGGACGAGCGCCCGGTCGGCCTGATCGCCTACCTGACCGATATTACCGAGCGCAAGCTGGCCGAAGAACGATTGCATCACCTGGCCTACTACGACGCGCTGACCAACCTGCCCAACCGCACTTTGCTGACCAAGCTGGTCGACCAGGCCCTCTCCGTGGCCCAGCGCAGCAAGCTGCTCGGCTGCCTGTTGTTCGTCGACCTGAACCGTTTTAAGCTGATCAACGACACCCTGGGCCGCCAGGTGGGCGACGAATTGCTGCGCCAGGTATCGCTGCGTTTTCGCCAGGTGCTGCGCGAACAGGATCTGGTGGCGCGTCTGAGCGGTGACGAATTTGCCGTCGGCCTGTTCGACCTCAACCAGCCGTTTGAAGCGAGTACCGTGGCGCAAAAGCTGCTCGCTTCGCTGACCACGCCGTTCCTGATCGACGGCCACGACCTGCGCGTGGGCGCCAGCATCGGCATCAGCGTCTACCCGCAGGACGGCCAGGACGCCGAAACGCTGCTGCGCCTGGCCGACATCGCCATGGAGCGCGCCAAGCAGGACGCCGGCGAGCCGGAAAGCGTGGCCTTCTACAGCCAGGACATGAACCTGGGCATGCAGTCGCGCATGCGCCTGGAAACCGGGCTGCGCCATGCGCTGTCCGGCCAGCAACTGCTGCTGCACTACCAGCCCAAGTACGAGTTGATCAGCGGGCGCATGATCGGCGCCGAAGCGCTGGTGCGCTGGCGCCACCCCGACCTGGGCATGATCCCGCCCGCCGAATTCATCCCGCTGGCCGAATCGACCGGCCTGGTCGTGCAGATCGGCGAATGGGTGCTGAACGCCGCCTGCGCCCAGGCGCAAGCCTGGAAGAAAGCCGGCCTGCCGCCAATCCGCCTGGCCGTCAACGTCTCGGCCCGCGAATTCACCCCAGCCCTGCCAGCACGCGTGGCCGCCACCCTGGCGCGCTACGACCTGGAACCGGCCTGGCTGGAGCTGGAAATCACCGAAAGCACGCTGATGCACAACATCGAGCGCGTGATCGGCATCATGGACCGCATCACCGAACTGGGCGTGGCGCTATCGCTGGACGACTTCGGTACCGGCTACTCCAGCCTGTCCTACCTCAAGCGCTTCCCGATCGACACCCTGAAAATCGACCGATCCTTCACCACCGGCATCCCGATCGACGCCAACGACTGCGCCATCGCCAGCACCATCATCAGCATCGCCCAGCAACTGCAGCACAAGGTCATCGCCGAAGGCGTGGAAACAGCCGAACAGCTGGCCTTCCTGAAAAGCTCCGGCTGCGACGAAGTCCAGGGCTACCTGCTCTCGCGCCCGCTCCCATCCGAAGACTTCGAACGCATCCTGCGCAAGAACTGGGACCTGCCCGAGTAGCTTTAATCTCCCACAAGCACACCAAGCCCATTGGTAAGCCCGCCAGCTTTATGTATAATGCTGCCACATGGAAGCGTGGCCGAGTGGTTGAAGGCACTAGTCTTGAAAACTAGCGACGGGTTAAACTGTTCGTGAGTTCGAATCTCACCGCTTCCGCCAAATTTTAGGATATAAGCCTTTTAAATCAAAGGCTTACAACTTAATACTTATGCAAAGCTAGATGATTGGACAATCTTGTGTTGTAGATTGTCCTTTTGTGTTGCGGAAACCGTTTCCGCAACTCTGCTTGAATTTGCTCTACATGCACTGTTCAGTCCGACGAACTTCTGAACTTCTGAACTTCTGAACTTCTGAACTTCTGAACTTCTGAACTTCTGAACTTCTGAACTTCTGAACTTCTGAACTTCTGAACTTCCGAACTTCCGATGTGTGTTTCTTTGTACCGACTTTGTTCTGTTACAAATGATTAAACAAAATGCATTTGTATTCATCCTGTATTTGCTATACTAAATTCATACTACAAAGTTGTAGCACAGTAACTTAGGAAAATACTATGTCCTCCGTATCGATGAATGTGAGCATTCATGACACGTTAGCGTCTATTGAGAAGATGCGCCGGCATCAACGGTTTGAAGCTTTTTTTTCGTTCGTTGTTCGCCTTCCTTTTTCATGGATGACAAACGCATACACCCGACAAATTAAATTTCTCTCGTCAAGACTAGCTAAGCAATGTTTGGAAATGAACACGCTTGCGCGTCAGATCGCGTCGTCGCGGACATGTGATCATGAGACAGATTCCTTCATTGATGAGGATTTCGCCATCCGCGAGGATCTTGAGTCTATGCGGATTTTTTTGCTGGATCTTCGGAAAAATGCTCAGACGGGACCTTTTGCAGATGGAAAAGTTAGCAGTTTCTTAAGTAAGAATGCTCGTTTCAAACTTGAACATGCACATTCAATTTTCGTGAAAGTGATAACGGAAAGTTACGAGGCTGCTAGCAATTTGGAGTGGACGATTGCTGAGCACGATGCCGATATGTCTAAAATTTTAGATGGATTTGAAGCATCGTCGCGCCAGGAAGTTGAAGCAATGTTTGATCGCATTATTGTCGAATGAGTGGTTTGCTTGTCGTAACAGCTATCAATATTGCAAACGAGCAGTTCCAGCGACTGTTCCGTAAGCTTCCTCCAAACATACAAAAAGAAGCGAAATCAGCCATTTCGCTTCTTATTTTTGTAGATATCTTGAATCCTCCAGCACGACTTCATCTTCACTCGTTGACGAGTAAGGAAGTGAAATCTCGACTAGACGAAACAAAAAAAGTGAAGGTTTATACAATACATTTGAGTTCTGATGATAACTATAAAGCTAGCTTCACTTTTGAGGGCGGGACTGCATTTTTCCGAGTATGCGGAAAACATGATGATATTGACAAAAATCCGTGAGGGTTAACGTGTCGGGCGGACGGCTTGGCCAATGCGCCGATATACTTTTTCCGTGATGACTTTTTCGCTATGTCCCAGCAGGGAGCTTGCAGCGCTCAAGTCAACAATGTCGCTTGCCGACCGCGCCCGTATATCGCGGAACTGAAACGCCTTGATACGGCCCGTCAACTCCTCGTCGCCAGCCTTTAACGCCAGTTCTGCCGCAGCCTTTCGGGCATTATCGAAGCGCAGGCGCAAATGCCACTTCTTGACCTGGCAACCATTCGGCAGCGCGACGATGAAGGTAGTGCGTGGCCGGTGCGGCCGCGCGTGGATGCGCTCGATAATCTTCGCCAGTTCGGATTTGATGCCGTCGTGCTCGAGCACGATGCGCAGGAGCTTGTTGCTCTTGCCCTGGCGCACCTGTAGCGCACCATCCTTCAAATCGTTGTCGCGCATCTTGAGCACGTCCGCAGGTCGCTGACCGGTCAGGTAGTTCAGGTCCATGGCGTCCTGCAGCTCTTCACAGCCTGCGTTCCGCACTGCATCCCACACAGCCTTGTCGGCATAGAAGTCGCGCGGTACCTCTTTGTTCTTGCGCACGCCCCTGCATGGGTTCTCTCGTTTGGTGTAGCCCCATTCCCTTGCCATATTAAACACATGAGACAGCAACGCGATTTCGCGGTTGGCGCGCACCTTGGCGCTGCGCGCGTCGCGGTAGCGGGCAATGTCCTGCGGTGTGATGGCGTCGATAGGCGCGCTGTCGAAGACCGGGCGCAACTGGCTCAACGAGCTGGAGTTCTCGCGCTGCGTGCTTGGTGCCTTGCCCGGCAGGATGTCGCGGACGTACTGCGCAAAAACGTATTCCATGAGCGTGGCGTCGGTCGGGACTGGCTTGCACTCGTATTCTGCCCACAGGCGCTTGGCCTCGACCAGATCTGTGCCCAGCGGGTATTCCTTCCGGTTCCCGGCATCGTCCCGGCCGTTGTAGTAGTAGCCGGTCCATGTTTCGCCCGATTTCAGCTTGCGCACGCGCCGCAGCATGCGCGGCGGCAGTTTGTAGCCAGTGCTCTTGGGTCGCATAGTTTTCTTTCTTTTAACGTACTTTGGACAGGTCCGGTGCCCACGCCGGCGTGCTCACCAGGCTGGCAGGATTGATGCCACTCAAGCGCAGCCTGGCGTACAAACGCCCGATGATTGGTGCGCCGGCGCGGTTCTTGATGAAGGTCCAGCCGTTTTGCTGTAGCCACTTGATCTGGTCGTTTTTGCGGCCGCAGCCGGATATGGTTTCCACCTCTTCCGGGCTCAAGGTTTCGGACTGGATCACATTTTCAAAAAGATTATTCATTGGATGCCGCTTTCGTCGAGGCAATGTCGGCTTTCCGGTATTTGCTCATGGCCAAGGCGAATGCTTCGGCCTCCGTGTACTGCGGAACTTCGGCGCCATGCTTGCGGTGATCGCGCAGTCGGCAAAATTCTTTATATGGATCCATTGCCGTACTTGCTGGTTGTCGCATGCAGGTGACGCACCGGCCATACTGCCCCAGCTGGCGCGCGGTGCTGGCTTTTCCGCAGGCGCAGCGCTTGCGCACCAGCGAGTACAGGGTCGGCTCGGTGATACGTGGCAAGACGATCTGCAGGGCCGTCACGTTCAGGTTGGCCAGCTCGATCAGCGACACGCCGCGCAGCGCGCCGGCCTTGCCCCCGCTGCGCGCGCGCGCGGCCTACGCTGGCGGCATGTTAGAAACCGACGAAAAACTGGCGAAAATTACCGAACTGGCCGTGCCCGAATCCGAGCCGCGCCGCGTGGCGCGTGGGCTGTACTGGAAGGGCTGGCGGATCTCGTCGATTGCCCGGCATCTCGGCATCAAGCGCAGCACGATCAACAGCTGGAAGGAGCGCGACGAATGGGACAAGGCGCAGGCCATCGAGCACGTTGAAGCATCGGCCGAGCTGCGCCTGGTCAAGCTGATCGAGAAGGAAGCCAAGAGCGGCAGCGACTTCAAAGAAATTGACTTGTTGGCGCGCACCATCGTGCAGATGGCGCGCGTGCGCCGCTATGAGCAACCGGGCGGCAATGAAGTCGACCTGAATCCCAAGCTGGCCAACCGCAATGCTGGCCCGAAGAAAAAGCCGGTGCGCAACGATTTCAGCGACGAACAGCGCATCCAGCTGCTCGACGCGTTCCAGGATTCGCTGTTCGACTATCAAAAGGTCTGGTATCGCAACGGCGACCAGCGCACGCGCGCCATCCTCAAAAGCCGCCAGATCGGCGCCACCTGGTACTTCGCCCGCGAGGCGCTCGCAGATGCCATGCAGACGGGGCGAAACCAGATTTTCCTGTCGGCGTCCAAAAGCCAGGCCCACGTTTTCAAGCAATACATCGTGCAGTTTGCACGCGAGGCGGCCGGTATCGAGCTGTCGGGTGACCCTATCGTGCTGCCGAACGGCGCGCACCTGTACTTCCTGGGCACGAACGCCCGCACCGCGCAGGGCTACCACGGCAACTTCTACTTTGATGAATTTTTCTGGACGCACAATTTCCAGGAACTCAACAAGGTGGCCAGCGGCATGGCCATCCACAAGAAGTGGCGCAAGACCTACTTTTCCACGCCTTCCTCGACCACGCACCAGGCGTATCCATTCTGGACCGGCGAGCTGTTCAACAAGCGCCGGGCAAAGGCCGACCAGGTCAAGATCGATGTGAGCCACAGCCGCCTGTCGTCGGGTTACACGGGCGAGGACAAAATCTGGCGCCAGATCGTCACCATCCTGGACGCCGAGCGTGGCGGCTGCAACCTGTTCGATATCGACGAGCTGCGCAACTTTGAATACAGCCCCGATCAGTTTGAAAACCTGCTGATGTGCAACTTCATCGACGACTCCGCGTCGGTGTTCCCGTTGGCCGAGCTGCAGCGCTGCATGATCGATTCATGGGTGGAGTGGGACGACTACAAGCCGCTGACGGTGCCGCATCGGCCGTTCGGCAACCGGCCTGTGTGGATCGGCTACGACCGGGCATTGAACGGCGACAGCGCCGGCTGCGTGGTGCTGGCGCCGCCGATGACGGCCGGCGGCAAGTTCCGCGTGCTGGAGCGCCACCAGTGGCGCGGCCAGAGTTTTGAAGACCACGCCGAAGCGATCCGGCTGATGACGCAGCGCTACAACGTGGAATACATCGGCATCGACACCACCGGCATGGGCATCGGCGTACTGCCGATTGTGCGCGGCTTCTTCCCGGCCGTCACGGCGCTGAACTACTCGCCCGAGGTCAAGACCCGCATGGTGCTGAAAGCCAAAAACATCATCAGCAAGGGCCGGCTGGAGTTTGACGCCGGCTGGATCGATATCGCGCAGTCGTTCATGGCGATCAGCAAGACCCTGACGGCCAGCGGGCGGCACGTCACCTATGTGGCCGGGCGCAGCGACGAAACCGGCCACGCCGATCTGGCCTGGGCCTGCATGCACGCGCTCGACCACGAACCATTTGAAGGCACTACCGACAACAACCAATCCATTATGGAGATTTACAATTGAGCAAGAATCGACATCGGCGCGCCAGCCAGCGCGCCGTAACCGCAGCAGCCACTGAGCTGGCAGCACCGGCGCCAGCTACCGCCGGCATTGAGGCGTTTTCGTTTGGCGACCCCACGCCGGTGCTCGAGCACGGCGATATCCTCGACTGCTTTGAATGCTGGAAGAACGGCCAATGGTACGAGCCGCCGATTAACCTGGCCGGCCTGGCCAAGTCGTTCAATGCCGGCGTGCACCATTCGTCCGCTATCCACTTCAAGGCCAACGTGCTGGCGTCCACGCTGGTGCCCAGCAAGTACCTGTCGCGCGACGCCTTCAAGCGCATGGCGCTCGACTTCCTCACCTTCGGCAATGCCTACCTGGAAGACCGGCCCAGCCGCAGCGGCCGGCCCTTGACCTTCGCGCACGCGCTGGCCAAGTACATGCGGCGCGGCATCGACATGGATACGTATTTCTTCGTGACCAACCACGGCACCGAGCACCAGTTTGAAACCGGCCGCATTTTCCACCTGATGGAACCCGATGTGAACCAGGAGCTGTACGGCGTGCCGCAGTACCTGAGCGCGCTGCAGTCGGCCTGGCTCAATGAGGCGGCCACGCTGTTCCGGCGCAAGTATTACAAGAACGGCAGTCACGCCGGCTTCGTGTTCTACATGACCGACGCGGCGGCCAATACGGCGGACGTTGACAATCTGCGCCAGGCCATGCGCGACAGTAAAGGCCCTGGCAACTTTCGCAACCTGTTCATGTATGCGCCGAACGGCAAGAAGGACGGCATCCAGATTCTGCCGGTGTCGGACGTCGCCGCCAAGGATGAATTTTTCAACATCAAGAGCGTGACGCGCGACGACCAGTTGGCCGCGCACCGCGTACCGCCGCAGCTGATGGGCATCTTGCCCAGCAATGCCGGCGGCTTCGGCGCCGTCGAGCCGGCCGCGCGCGTGTTCGCCCGTAACGAGCTGGTGCCGCTGCAGTCGCAGTTCATGGCGATCAACGAATGGGCCGGCGTGGAAGTGGTCAAGTTCGCCCCGTATGAGCTAGCCAAGGGCGGGGAGGGCGCAGCATGACCGATCTGATCGACAAGACCGACAAAATCATTGCTGCCGAGGTGGCGCGCGGCCTGGCCGCAGTGCGTGGCCGGCCGGGCCTGGTGCCGCACGGCGCCTGCCACTATTGCGACGAGCCGCTGGCGCCGGCGCTGCGCTTCTGCAATATCGACTGCCGCGACGACTACGAAAAGGAGCTGGCCGCGAAGACCCGCGCGGGCCGCCCAGGATGACCACCACGGCGCGATAGCGCACGGGGCCGACCGGATACCACCCAGCCGCGCCGACCCTGCCCAGCCACCCCACAGGCCGCCCACGAGGCGGCTTTTTTACGTCCCTGCCTGCCGGGGAGCATGAAAAGCGACAAAAAAGCCAATTTCGGCCCGGCGCGCGCAGTTGTCCCCCCTCCACACCTGCCCGCTACTTAGGGCTGTTTTGACTCAAATTTGCGTCATGGCCGAAGGCGCATGAGGACTGGCGCGGCAGGGCGAAGATGGGGCATGCGATTTGACGCATTTTGACGCACTTTGAGCAGTTTTTCTGAGGAGTAGTTTGGTAGCGATGTAGTGAAAAAGGTATTTTACTATTGTATTTAAATACTTAATTCATCCCTTTGTACCTTATATTGCCCTTTCTTTCGAGATGCCTTAAATAGTTTGATACTAATGGCGGATGCCTTAATTCCTGCTATAACCTTCTCTTCATCCTCTATGCTGATGTTCATGCCAAGTGTTATATCGATGATGGTATTTTTTTCAAATTTATATGTTCCTGGTCCATTGGAAGATTCCATGAGTTTGGCAACTTTTGGATTTATTTTTCTTCTGTTTAGGTCTTCTTTTTTTATTTTATTCCATGTTGGTTTTAAAACACGCCATTCATCTTCGTATTCCCAGCATTTTGATTTTCTAAGAAATGTTTTTTCAAGCATGACATCCGGAGAGTCATCTGGCCTGATAATTATTGGAAAGTCACTGCTATAGATGACTTTCTGAGCCGCTAGGAAGATATCTTTTTCGCTATCAAATCCTATGCAGATTCCTTTGTGTTGATTGGCGTAATGCGACCAAAGTAGGATATTTTCCCATGATGATGCAAGGGATAATATTCCTGTGTTATCTAAATATGTT
Source organism: Janthinobacterium aquaticum (assembly GCF_009208565.1). GTDB lineage: Bacteria > Pseudomonadota > Gammaproteobacteria > Burkholderiales > Burkholderiaceae_D > Janthinobacterium. The sequence continues at coordinate 24,568 of NZ_WFLK01000020.1, forward strand.
TCATCTCCTGAATTTGAGTCAACTTGTTGTTTGTTTTTAATTATTTTTTTTACCATTGATTCAATTTCTTCAGGTGGTAAAATATTCAACCCTTCTAGCCCCTCTCTAATATATTTCTCTACATTTTCTGCCTCATAGTTAAGGTGGGTTGATGAAAGTGAATCAAACGGGTCGTTGAAATTAATTCTGCTGGTAAATTTAATGGAACTTCCATTTAGAAGCAAAGGTAGCCAGTCTTCAACAGGTGTATATTTGTAGAAAACTGGTGGCACTAGATTTTTCATATTCTTGATAGGAACTTTTTGAAGTGGGTGATATTGCTTAGATTTTCGCTTAAAATATTTTCTGGATTTCATGTCATTGTTGCATGCTTTTTGACTATACTCTAAACCGAGATGATCAGATGAAGGCTCACGTCGATGTTCGCTAGCCTCAACTTGAACTGCCGACAGAGACGTGATCAGGAGCATGGAGCAAATCCTATCCTGAGTCATTGGTTGGAGCAAATCGTTTCCGCATCGCCTGTGTAAATTGGCTTTAGCTGAGGTGGATAAGGCCTTAGAAAAATGCTGATTGCGGAATTGAATTTTTTCTAAGTTATTGATATGAAAAAGTAATTTTGAAGACTTGAAAACTAGCGACGGGTTAAACTGTTCGTGAGTTCGAATCTCACCGCTTCCGCCAAGAAATAAAGAAACCGCCTCAGGGCGGTTTTTTATTGCCTGGCGGAAGCGAGCAGGGCGCCTGCGCGCCCTGCGTGTGAGATTCGAAGGCCTTGCGCCTGCAGGCGCATGCCGCCCCGAATCCTCCATCTGCTGCCGCTGCGCGGCAGCCCCGCGCGCCGCGGGCGCGCGTTTGTGGTACTAACTAGGTTTCTGGCTGAGCTTGCTTTTACGGCGCCAAATGCATCAGTCCGTGTCGCATTGACGGACCTGAGCCCGTTCATGACCCGTTCACTGTGTTAGAATTGCAACATCAAGCGAGCAAGTTAAAGCGTTTTCCAGCGGGATCGAAATATGAAAAGCAGGCTCTCAGAGTTCGTAAAGAATGTGGGTGATACCGTTGCCACCGCTACTGATGCGGTAGCGGTCGTAGCAAGCACCTCGTTCACCGCGGTGAAGGAGTCCGCCGAGAGGGCAGGTCATACCGCACTTGAGTTGGGCAAGTCGACCGGTGAAGCAATGGGGGATGCCGCCCAGGCCACATCGCACTTCGCAGCGAAAGCGGGCGATTCTATTTCAGAGAGCGCCGGAAAGTCGTTGGTTGCCGTTAAGCATGGCGCGGGCGCTTTAGGTGATTCGGCCGCAGCTGGCGCCAAGACTGCGGGCGCTGCGCTCGGCGTGGCTGCCGACTCTGCCGGAAATGCCCTCAGCGCACTCGGCGTGCTGGTTGGCGACTTGAACGGCGACGGTAAGGTTGATTTCGAGGATGCAAAAATCGCCGCAGCCAAGGTTCGGGAGGTTGCCGGCGCCGTGGCCAGCGAGGTTGGTCAACTGGGCAAAAGCGCTTTGCAGTCAAAGCTCGTTCAGGATGCAGCAGCTGGAGCCGTGGTTGGCGGTGTTCTGGCATCGATGATCCCAATTCCAATTATTAGTACCATCACCGGCGCTACTGCCGGTGCAGCGCTGGGTGCCTACAAAAGCATCGGGAAGAAGTGAAGACGGAACGTCAGAGTCAAAGTACGACGCACGGATGGCCTAGCCGGACTGGCTAGCCAAAAAGCGCATCAGCTTATCCAGACTCGCGGCTTTAACGAGCCAGCGCCAACCGCGTCATCGGCGCTCCCTGCACCGCATCTCCCTCGGCCAGTTTGAATACACTCACCGTCTGCGACAGCTGCTGCGCCTGGTCCTGCATGCTGATTGCCGCAGCGGCGGCTTCTTCCACCAGCGCGGCGTTTTGCTGGGTCACGCCATCGAGCTGACGAATCGCGTCGCTGATCTGGACGATGCTGTCGGTCTGTTCCTGGCTGGCGGCGTTAATGTCGCTGATCATGTTGCTCACGCGGCGCACGCTGTCGACCACTTCCTGCATCGTGGCGCCGGCATGGTTGACCAACTGGGCGCCGGCGTCAACGGTTTGCACCGAGTTCTCGATCAGGACCTTGATCTCCCTGGCGGCAGCGGCCGAGCGCTGCGCCAGATTGCGCACTTCGGTGGCGACCACGGCAAATCCGCGCCCCTGTTCGCCGGCGCGGGCCGCTTCCACGGCCGCGTTCAGGGCGAGAATATTGGTCTGGAAAGCGATGCCGTCGATGACGCCGATGATATCGACGATTTTTTTGGACGAGCTGTTGATCGCGCCCATGGTATCGATCACCTGTGAGACAACCTGGCCACCGCGCAGCGCCACATCGGAGGCTGAGGCGGCAAGCTGCTGCGCCTCGCGTGCATTGCCCGCATTGTGTTTCACCGCGTGCGCCAGCGCTTCGATGGACGAACTGGTTTGCTCGAGCGCCGACGCCTGCGCTTCCGTGCGGGCCGACAAATCCTGGTTGCCCGAAGCGATCTGCGTCGAAGCGCTGGCAATGGTGCCGGTGCTGATGCGGATCTGGCCAACGATATTGATCAGCCCCTGCTGCATGGTTTTCATCGCCGCCAGCAGGCTGCCCTGGTCACGCGGCGCTATGCGGATGCTGACGCCCAGGTCGCCGGCTGCGATACTGGCGGCGATATCGGCTGCATCGCGCGGCTCACCGCCCATCTGCCTCAGCAGCTTGCGCGCCAGGGCAAACGAGACAGCCGTGGCCAGCCCGACCGATCCCAGCAAAATAGCCAGCATGATGGCGGACGACGAGGCAATCTGCGCCCTGGCGTTCGACTCATCTTCGACATTGCGTTTGGTGGCACCTGCCACCAGCTGGTTGATCGCGGCGCGGTGCTGCACGTAGTGCTGCTTCATCACCGCCATGGCCGCCTCAGCGGCAGCGCTGTCTTTTTTTTCCAGAGCCGGTATCAGCTGCGTGAACGCGACCTGGTAAAAGGCCTGCGCCGGCTTGTCGGTGCCGTTCATCAGCAGATCCTTGAGATCACTTTCCAGCGTTTCTTTCGACCAGAAATCGTGCCGCGTGTCGTAGTCCTTTTTCAGCGATTTGAGATTGTCGATCAGCGCCACGCGTTCGGCAGGCGTGGCGCTCATGGCCTGCAGCGCCACCAGATACGATTCGATAATGTATTCAGGTGGCGGCAGAATGTCGGCAATCAGATCCTTTCCCTGGATCACCCGTTGATAAATCGGGCCGTTGACCTTCACCTGGTTCAGCACGTGAAAAGACCAGCTTCCATACAAGGCAAAACCGGCCACGACGATACCTACCAGCAGCGCGAAGCGATGAATCAGTTTCATGTCAAAAAGCTTCATAAAATTTCCCTGCGTCAATAATTTATTGAGTATAAAGAGGGAACACAATAAAACCGTTGAATGAGGAAACTAATTGCTGGTTTTTTAAGGAAAAGTCCAAAATAACAACGATTAACAGTTGTTTTGATAACTGTTTTTTATAAGCTTGGCAAGCTGCATTGCTTTTTTTTTGCAAGGAGCTAATTGAGCACGCGTTTTACAGGGACCGAAAAATTTTCCATCCATTCCATCACCTCACGCGCTGCCATGGGTCTCGCAATCCAATACCCCTGCACCTCATCACACCCCCAATCCCTGAGCAGCTCATACACCTCCTGTGTCTCCACGCCCTCAGCCACAATCCGATGCCCGAACTGGTGACCGAGCTTGATAATGGCGGCAATAATGGTGGCGTCGCTGCTGCCGCTGACCAGGGGGCGGATAAACGACTGGTCGATTTTCAGCGTGGTCGCCGGTATCTGTTTCAGGTAGGCCAGGTTGCTGTAGCCGGAGCCGAAATCGTCGATGGCGATCTGCAGGCCCAGGCTACGGATGCGCTGCAACTGCTGGTACACGGCCTGCGGGTCGCCGGCCATGGCGCTTTCGGTAAATTCCACTTCCAGCAGGGCAGGGGCGACGCGGTAGCGGGTCAGGGCGGAGCTCAAGGCGTCGGCAAACAGGCTGTTGTCGAGGTCGACTGCGGAGATATTGAACGACAGCGTAAAACGATGGCCCGCTGCCTGCCACTGTTCGGCCTGCGCCAGCGCGGCGTGCATGACCCAGGCGGTAATGGCGCGTATCAGCGCGGTCTTTTCGGCCAGCGCGATGAACTGCGCCGGGTTGACCTGGCCCAGGCGTGGATGGGTCCAGCGCAGCAGGGCCTCGAAGCCGGCGCAGCTGCCGTCGGCTGTATGCACCTTGGGCTGGTAGTGCAGTTGCAGCTGATGCTGGTCGTTCAGCGCCGCCGGAATGGAGGCGAGGATCTCGAATGCGCGCCGCTGCGTGGCGCTCAGGTCGGGGTGGTGGATGGTGGTGGCCAGGCGCTGCGTGCGCGCATGGCTGAGGGCGGCGCGCAGCGAACGTGTGGTGTCGTCGATACTTGTCTGGGTGGCCAGCTTGACGGCGCCTGTTACTACCTGCGGCGCATGCGGTATGCCCTGATAGTCGATCACGCACGACAGCTCGCCCTGGAGCGCTATCAACTGAGTCGACAGGCTGGCGTCGTCGGCCGCTTCGAGCACACAGGCAAACACGGTCTGGTCGACGCGGTAGACGGGCGCCGGCGCCATCGCGGCAATGACGCCGCGCGCCTTTTCCTGGATAAAGCCGTCGGCATGGCTGCTGCCGAAGGCCGCCTGCATATGCTCGAAATAGGTGGCGCCACAGATGTCGATGGCCACTGCCGACAGGTGGCGTTCGCCGTGGTCGCGCTCGGCCAGATGGATGCCCAGGTCTTCCAGGTAGCGCGTGCGGTTGGGTAGTTGCGTGAGCGTATCGACATAGCCGATATCGCGCAGGGTATCGATGCGCAGCATGGCCAGGCTGGCAAAGCGGCGTAGCTGGGCGATCTGGGCGTCGCCAAAGTCAAGCCTGGGCTCGCGGTCCATTACGCAGAAGGTACCCAGGCACAGGCCGCTGGCGGTGATCAGCGGAGCGCCGGCGTAAAAGCGCACATACGGCTCGCTGGTTACCAGCGCATTGCCGACAAAGCGCGCGTCGCGCCAGGTGTCAAGCACCACCAGCGGCTCGGTGCGCTCGAGCGCGTAGGCGCAAAAGGCTTGCGAGCGCGGGGTTTCCTGCATGGGCATGCCGACCCTGGCCTTGAACCACTGGCGTCCTTCATCGACCAGCGAGACCAGCGTGATCGGCATGCCGAACACGGTCGCGGCCAGCGCGGTCAGCTCGTTGAGGGTGGCGTCGCTCGGGGTGTCGAGCAGGCATAGCGCGTGCAGCGCCGCCAGCCGTTCCGACTCGTTGATGGGCAAGGGTGGGGAAAGCATCATGGGAAAGTGCGGCAAGGTCGTCAGGGATAAGGGGCAGTCATTGCGGATGCGAATGCTGTGCGCCACGCTTGAGTATGCCAGAAAGCAACATTGGTCTGCACCTTTGCTGCAAGTGCCTGTACTTAACCTTTTGTATTAACCTCCTGCATCAAGCTTCTTCAAGCCGGTAAGCCAGCTGCGCCGGAATCACAAAGCGCAGCACCACGCCGGCCTGCGTGCCGGCCACCATGGTCAGCTTGCCGCCGATGCGCTCGATGCGTTCGCGCATGTCGACGACGCCCCAGTGACCATGCGTGTCTTGCTCGGCGACGGCGTGATCGATGCCATCATCAAGGTCATGGCGGCGCCGCTATGCGGCAGCGGCATCGTATTCTGATAATGTTGACTTGGGCAAAAAAAGCCCATGTTATGGGTTTGACCCTTGCCAGGTGCAGGTCCAGAATGGGACAGGATCTATTCCAGGAGCACCATCATGGCCAAGCCTTTCCCCATCAATCCGAAAAACCCCGAGCGCATCTGCTGGGGCTGCGATAAATATTGTCCGCCAGACGCGATGGCCTGCGGCAATGGCTCCGAGCGCACCCAGCATCCGGTCGAGCTGTTTGGCGAGGGCTGGAACGAGTGGGGGCTGGCGGCTCAGCCAGAAATCAAGCCGTCAGGCAAGCCGGACTAACATCAGAACCGGTATTCCAGCACCTCATCCCCGTACTTGTCGATGGCGCCGGTAGCACGCCAGCCCAGGTGGCGGTAAAAGCCGTACGAGCGCGATTCGGGGTCGTTCGAGCAGCCGAGAAACAGTGTTTGATGGCCTTTGGCGTGCAGCTGTTTGACGACAAGTTCCAGCAGTTTCCTGCCGATCCCCTGGCCCTCGTAGGCGGGCAGCAGCGCCAGCACAATCACTTCGCCGGTTTCCAGGTCGCCGAAACAGTAGCCCACCAGCTCGCCTTCGTGGTCGCAAGTCACGCCCGACAGGTTGCCGTTTTCCATCATGTCTGCCCAGGATGCAGCGGTAATACCCAGCTCGGCCAGGCGTTCGGCGGAGATGGCGTTCTGGCGCGTCTGGCCCCGCAGGGCGACAAAGGCGGCGGCGTCTTCGGGGTGAGCAGGCAGGTAGTGCAGTGGTGAAATCATGAAGTCTCTCTTTATATATCTTTGTTCGCAACAGAACACGGGGCAAGCGAACACAGCTCTTACAATCGGCTTTCCGTGTATAGCTATTGAACAGGAGTCTGGATGAACGACGCAAGCATCTCCCTCAATGAAGCGGGCATCGATGCCTATAACGACGATAATTTTGCCTTAGCCTACCAGCATTTCAGCGCCTCTGCCGCGACCGGTGATGCCGCCGGCACGCATTTCCTGGCCAGCCTGTATTACCAGGGTCACGGCGTGGCGCAGGATGTGGCGCGCGCCATCGAACTGTTCCGTGCCGCCGGCAAGGCCGGTTATCCGCCCTCGCTGGCCAATCTGGCGCTGATGTACGCCAATGGCGATGGCGTGGCGCAGGATATGCAGCTGTCGCTGCACTATGGCCGCCAGGCGGCCGAGGCCGGCGATGAGCAGTCGCAATTCAACCTGGCGCAGGCCTACCGGCGCGGTGTCGATATTGCGCAGGACTTCGAACAGGCGGCGTTCTGGTACCGCCAGGGCGCCGAGGCCGGTTCGCTGGCCGCACAGAATGAATACGGGCTGCTGTACGCGCAGGGGCAGGGCGTGGAGCTCGATTATGTGACCGCCTATGCGTGGATCGCCATGCCGGCCGAGGCCGGTGATGGACAGGCCATCAAGAACCGCGACCAGTTGCTGCAGATATTGACCCCGGCGCAGCAGGAAGAGGCGCGTGCGCTGGCGGCCGAGTTTGCCGGTTTGTATGGGCAGGATTTGCATTGATGGCATGTGGCCAGGGCAGATGACCCGCGGGCCGGATGAGTCGCGCCGGTCAGGCGCGGTGTCATCAGGCAACCTCGGAAGATATTGCCAACAGGATATTGAAAACGTCTAATAACACGGCTTTACCTCGACCTGCCTATGATAAAATCGCGTCATCCTATTCCAGCCGTCAGGCCATGGCGGCCATGTCACCAAGCTGGATTTTTACCCCAGAAGCAAGCTTTTGGGGGAGGGGGGCTGAGTGCAGCCTTGGTATTTTCATTGTTGGCGCGACCAGGCGAATGCAGCGGGTATGCCTGACTTGGCAGCATTTGGCAATGGCCGGTGATGCTGCTCCACTTGCTGCGCGCTTTGCTGGTGCTGCGCCAGGATCGTCGAACTGCATCAATACATGAAATCCTTACTCTTCTGCACCAGCTATATCAAGAATGCCCAAGCCTGGGACAACCGCTACCGCCGCTGGCTTGACTACTACCAGAAAATGCCGATCGACGCCGTCAAGCGCATCATGCTCGATGACGGTTCGCCGTACTTGCCGCCCGGCGAGGTCATCAGGACCGTGCCCTTCGATGCACCTTTGTCGCAATTTAGCGAAGACACGCTGTTGGTGCATTTTGAAAACAACCTGGGCCGCCAGAGCATTTCCGCCTATCCGGGCTGGTGGTGCAGTTTCCTGCATGCGATCACGCTGGACAAGGAGCTGGGCGCCAAGAAGATCATTCACATCGAATCGGATGCCTATATCCTGAACCCGCGGCAGGTTGATTTCATTAATCAGGTCGACTCGGGCTGGCACGTGATGTGGCGCGAACTCTATCAGTTTCCGGAAACAGCCATCCAGGTAATCTGCCAGGATCAGTTCGAGATTTTCGAGCAGTTCAAGGCCAGCCGGCTTGACCTCAATTTCGGCGATCTTGCTGAGCGCCTGCTGCCGTTTACCGGTATCGAGCGCCAGTTCAAGGATGACCGCTACAGTGAAATGCGCCGTCATCGCGGTATTTTCCGTTCCAAGAAATTGACCGTTTCAAGATTTTCCAGCAGACTTTCTTCTGCACGCCCGTCCCGGGCGATGCCGACTTCATCACTCAGACACTGAATCACCAGCCAGTGGTGTATCGCGGCAAGTTGCGCCAGCTAAGCAATGTTCCCGATTTAAAATATTTCCTCATGAAAATAAATTTCAAACTAATACATGGCATCATTGTTATGTTTTTTGGCCTTTTAGCAAGTATGGCGAGTGCGGAAGTACGTTATATTGAAAATGTAGTCACTGTAAGTGGAAGAATTGATGCGGAGACCTACTCAAAGTTATCCGATTTTATTTTAAATGAGCCGGTTTCGACCATATTATTTAAGGATTCAGGCGGTGGATCATTTTCTGTGGGTCTTAAAATCGGAAAATTGATTTCCGAAAGGAAAGTTAAAACTATCGCCGAAGGAATATGTGCCTCTGCTTGCGCAATTGCATTTTTAGGTGGGGATATCAGAGAGTTTTCTTCAGTTCAGCATGATTCGGCCTTAATGTTTCATCCCGGGTTTGAGCGAACGAGCCAAATACCGGCCGAGGAGACAAAAGCAGTATTTTTTGCATGGATAGAGGAAAGGACCAAGCATTCATTTGCAGTTGATTTTGTTGCTGCAATGAATAAAATAACACAGCGCAAAGGAGGGGTTTATTTTCTTTCCCCGTTCCATGGCATAGCTTTAAGGGAGAGTACATCAGTATTTTTTTGCGAGGGGAGCGAAAAAAATATCAGCAATTGTGTAGGGCAGCGAGATACAAGTGCCGAGAAGATGTATATCGTTTCAGGAATTGAATCGAACTGAATTTCTTGGTGATGGCTCAATAAAATGATGGCAGGACGTTTTTCAAGTCAGGTGCACTATTTTTGAGAAAGTTGATTAATTTAACTCCTGTAAATTAGTTTCCTTGAAAATCAAAAAATTACATACGAACGCCGAGCGAAAAGGCGACTAAAACTGTGCTCCCTGGGCCGCCCTGGCCGACAATGTACCGGGACTTGACCTGAGCAATGTTCCCGGCCATTTTGTCGGATACTTCACTTCTGGCTGGCGCGCAGCGTCAGCCCACCTTCGGCATCGAGTTCATAGGTATCGAAGTCGCGCGCCAGGTACAGTGTGCCATGATAGAACTGGCGCGCCTCAGCGGCCAGCTCGGCCATGCCTTCGGCGTGGTGGTAGCGGGCGCTGAAATGGGTGAGAATCAGATTGGGTAGCGCGGCTTGAGCGGCAAACTGCGCCACGCGCTGCACTGAGCTGTGGGTGGGGCCGGGACCGACTTTTTGCAGCATCGCTTCGGTATAGGTGGCCTCGTGCACCAGCAGCTGCGCGCCGGCGCAGGCGTCGGCCAGCAGCGCTGGCGTATCGTTGTCGCCGCCGATTACCACTACCGCACGCTCCGTCTGCACCTGGCGGAAGTCACTGGCGGCAAGCACGCGGCCATCCATGAGTGTCACGTCCTTACCCGCATGCAACTGGCCCCAGGCCGGGCCGGACGGCACGCCGTGCGCCAGCAGGGCGTGCTTGTCGAGCTGCCATTTGCTGTTTTCCACTTCAAAGCGGTAGGCCACGCTTGGCGCGCGGTGCGACAGCGCATGGCGGGTAATGCGCAGGCTATGCAGCCCCGGTCGCTCGTGCACCAGGTCGGTGCTGTCGACATCGATATGGATCAGCGGATAGGTGAGAAACAGTTCCGTATGCAGCAAGGTTGCATCCAGCCACGCCTTGATGGCGGCTGGCGCGATCAAAATCAGCGGCTTGGTGCGGCCTGTCATCGAGGCGCTGGCCAGCAGGCCCGGCAGGCCGTAACTATGGTCGCCATGCACGTGCGTGATGCAGATGCCCTCCAGATCATGCACGCTGTAGGGCACGCGCTGCAAGCGGTGCTGGGTCGCTTCGCCGCAGTCGACCATCCACCACTGGCGGCCCGGGCCAGTGTGCACGATCAGCGAAGTCACATTGCGGTAGCGGGTGGGCACGCCCGATGAGGTGCCCAGAAAAGTCAGGTTCAGCATGCCCGCATTATGCGCTCTGGCGTGCGCGCGCACCAGCGCGGGGCAAAGGTTGGTGCAAACGTTTCACATGCCGGGACGCCACACGCGTTAAAATCATGTTTTCTTATTTTTTCCGCCACCGCATGCAGCAAAATCGTCAACTGTTCCGCCGCCTTATCAGTCAGTTTCTCCGCCATGGCGGTATCATGGTGGGCACTTTGCTGGCCGTGGGCGTGGCGTCGGCCACCGATGTGTTGCTGATACGCCAGCTGCAAAGCGTGGTGGACGCCATGCGCGCCGGCGCCAGCGACCAGATGGTGCCGACCGCCGGCTTCATGGGCATGCTGCAGGGCTGGGTCGACCGCTTTTTGCCGGCGCAGGCCGGGCAGGTCGACCTGTGGGTGATTCCGGCCACCATCCTGGCGCTGGCCGTGCTGCGCATGGTGTCGAGCTTTTCCGGTGATTACGGCGCGGTCTGGCTGTCGACGCGCGTGCAGGCCGATTTGCGCGAACAGATGTTTGCCACCATTATGCGCCTGCCCAGCCGCTTTTTCGACACCACCACTACCAGCCTGACGCAGTCGCGCGTGGCCTTTGACGCCAGCCAGGTGTCGCAGGCGGGCCTGAACGTGCTCAATGTGTTCGTGCGCGATTCGGTGGCCACCATCGGTTACCTGGTGCTGCTGTTCAGCATCGACGTCAAGCTGGCGCTGTTCTGCATGGCCACCATGCCGATTATCGCCATTATCGTCACGCTGGCCGGACGGCGCATGCGCCACCTGAGCAAGAGTTCGCAGCAGGCCGTTGGCGAACTGACTTCGGTACTCGATGAAAGCATCGCCGGCCAGCGCGTGGTGAAAATTTTCGGCGGCCAGGACTATGAACATGCGCGCTTTGTCGACGTGGTCAAGCGCAACCGTCAGCTGGCCGTCAAGCATGCGGCCACCTCGGCCATGAACTCGGGCATTATCATGATGCTGGTTGGCGTGACGCTGTCATCGGTGATTTACTTTGCCTTGCTGCGTGCGCAAAGCGGCGCCATTACCCCGGGCGCGTTTGTGGCCTTTATGGGCGCGCTGATGGCGATGCAGTCGCCGATCAAGAACCTGACCAAGATCAACGAGCCGCTGCAGCGCGGCCTGGCGGCGGCCGAGTCGGTATTCAGTCTGATCGATACGCCGGTCGAGCCCGATCCGGGCGCGGCTGTTCCGGCCAAGGTGGCCGGCAACCTGACCTTGCAGAACGTGCAGTTCCGCTACAACACGGAAGACCCTGATGCGCCGGTCGCGCTGAACAATATCTCGCTCAGTATTGCTGCTGGTGAAACCGTGGCGCTGGTGGGCGGCTCGGGCGGCGGCAAGACCACGTTGCTGGGCCTGCTGCCACGCTTTTATGATGTGACTGGCGGCCAGATTTTGCTCGACGGCGTCGATGTACGCGACTACCAGCTGCTGGCGCTGCGCCGCCAGTTTGCGCTGGTCAGCCAGGACGTGATTCTGTTTAACGATACGGTGGCGGCCAATATCGCCTATGGCGACCCGCAACCGGACCAGGCGCGCATCGAGGCGGCCGCACGCGCCGCCTACGCGCATGATTTCATTATGCAGATGCCGCAAGGCTACGCCACCCCGGCCGGCCAGAACGGTTCGCGCTTTTCCGGCGGCCAGCGCCAGCGCCTGGCCATTGCGCGCGCGCTGTATAAAGATGCACCGATTTTGCTGCTTGATGAAGCGACCAGCGCGCTCGATACCGAGTCCGAGCGCCAGGTGCAGGCCGCGCTGGAAGTACTGATGCGTAACCGCACCACCATCGTTATTGCGCACCGCCTGTCGACCATTGAAAGCGCCGACCGCATCGTGGTGATGCATGGCGGCCAGCTGGTTGAAGCGGGCAGCCATGCCGCCCTGCTGCAGCAGGGCGGCGCCTATGCGCGGCTGCATGAAAGCCAGACCACGCGCCAGCCCCTATGAAGCAAGCAGTTGTACGCCCGCTGCTGGCGCTGTTGCTGGCCATGCCGCTGCATGGCTCGGCGCAAATGAAAGAGCTGCCTATGTATCTGAACGAAGACTATGTTGCCAGCGACGCTGGCAACGCCAGCTATGCGCTGCGCACCCCGCCGGTGCGCGACGACAAGCTGGGCGCCTGGCATGTGCTGCTGGAGTTTGCCGACCAGCCTGGCCGGGTGGCGATGGAAAGCTGGACTACCGACCTCGATCTGTCGCAGGCGAAGTTCGTGCATCTGCGCCGCTGGTATTTTGAAAATGGCCAGCTGGCGCGCGAAGTGCAGCTCGATCGTGATGGTCAACAGCGCCCTGGCAACGCCAGCGTCTCGTATTACCCGAACGGGCAACTCAAGCAGCGCGTGACGCCGGAAGGCCAGGGCAACAGCGTGCACGAGAGTTGGCACGAGAACGGCCAACTGATGAACCGGCTGCGTTACCACGGCGAGCAGATGGCCGATGGCGAAGTGATCGCGTACGGCCCTACTGGCAAGGTCAGCAGCCGCTCGCATCTGCGCGGCGGCAAGCTCCATGGTCTGTGGGAAGTGTTTCACCAGGACGGTTCGCTGTACCAGCGCGCCCACTATGTCGATGACCGGATGGACGGCGAGTTTGTGTCTTACGCGCCTGATGGCAGCTTGCGCGCCCGGACGATCTGGCGCAAAGGCGAACCCGACGGCTGGTCGTTCGAGAGCCATGACAATGGCGTAGTGGCGCAAAAGGTGCTGTTCCAGAACGGCGCCATGCTGAGCGTGCAGAAATGGGGCCGCAATGGCCAGCCTGGCGTGGCCTGGCAGCGTGACGCGCAGGGCCGCGAGCAGGGCGATGTGATCGAATGGTATGAAAACGGCCAGCGCGCCAGCGTGATTGCCTATCTCGATGGCCAGCGCCATGGCTTGACGCAAACCTGGTACAAGGATGGCCAGCTGCAGCAGGTGGTGCCTTACCAGCATGGCATCAAGCATGGCGTCGAGCGCGCCTGGGGGCCGGACGGCAGGCAGACCATGGAACAGCAGTGGCGCAACGGCGAGCCGGTGGGCAACGCTACGGGCGCGTGACGTTTTACAGGAGACGATGGTGGCACAGGATGTGATGACCGATGAACAGGATCTGGCCAGGGCGCAAAGCCTGGCCCTGCAAAACATGCGCGTGGTAATGCGTGCTGCGCAGCGCCATTCGACGCAGATTGAAAAGCAGTGCGGCGTGTCTGGCGCGCAATTGTGGGTGATGCAGGAGCTGTTCGAGCAGCCTGGCCTGCGCCTGGGGGCGCTGGCTGGCAAGATGTCGATCCACCAGACCACGGCCAGCAACCTGGTCGATGCGCTGGTGAAGAAATCCTATGTGAACAAGGCACGCGACCAGCCCGACCAGCGCGTGGTGACGCTGACCCTGACCGAAGCAGGCCAGGCGGTGCTGGCGCTGGCGCCGCAGCCGGCGCGCGGCCTGCTGCCCAGCGCGCTGTCGCGCCTGGACGGCGACAGCATCGCCCAGCTCAATGCCGGCCTGGCTGCCTTGCTGGCCGTGGTGGCGCCAGGCGACACGCAGGCGGGACTGCAGCCGTTCGGCTTTACGATGTAGTTGCCAAGGTAGCGGTAGCTGGCAGGCGCTTTAACTGCAGCTGCGCCAGCGCCGAATACAGCGGCTCGCTCAAGACCCGCGAGACGGTACTGGCAACTACCGCGCAGGCCATCAGGCTCAAAACCATGCCGTGGCCGTCGACCATTTCCATCACAATAATAAACGCCGTCAGCGGCGCCTGGGTGGCGGCGGCCAGGAAGCCGACCATGCCCAGTGCGATCAGCGCCGGCGCATGCGGGTAGTGCAGCAGCAGCGCTATGTCGTGGCCGATGCCGGCGCCGATCGCCAGCGACGGCGCAAAGATGCCGGCCGGTGCACCCGACCAGACCGTCAGCCAGGTGGCCACGTATTTGAAGCCGACAAAGGCGGCTGGCACATCGGCCGAGCCTTCAAGCATGGCGCGCGTGGCCACCGTGCCGCTGCCGAAGGTGGCGCCGTGGCTGGCAATACCGATGGCGGCTACCAGCAAACCGCAGACGGCGGCAAACAGCACCGGCCGGCCATGGCGCCACGCCGACAGTTTTCCCAGCGGATTGCCGCGCGCCGAGGCCAGCAGCAAGCGTGCAAACAGGCCGCCAGCCACGCCGGCCACCAGCGTCACCAGCAGGCCGGGCAGGGCCAGTGGCAGGCCGATGGGGCCGGGGTGGATCACGCCGAAGTGGGTAGCGTTGCCGTGGATCGACACGGCCATCATGCCGGCCAGCACGATGCCGGCCACGATCAGGCCGCTGTTGCGCTGTTCGGGCGAACGCGACAGTTCTTCGATGGCAAACATCACGCCAGCCAGCGGCGTATTGAAGGCCGCTGCAATCCCGGCGGCGCCACCGGCCACCAGCAACGAGTGGGCGCTGACCGTGCTGCGGCGCGGCAGCCAGCGGCGCGCAAACAGCATCACGCCGGCGGCAATCTGCACCGACGGGCCTTCGCGTCCCAGCGACAGTCCACCCAGCATGCCGCCAGCCGTCAGGCCTATCTTGGCAATGCTGAGTTTGAGGGAAACAAACAGCGAGCGCTGCGCTGGCGCCACTGCCGGGTCCAGCGTGGCCATCACTTGCGGAATACCGGAGCCGGCTGCACCGACGGCGTAGCGGCGCGTCAGCCAGACAATCAGGGCGGCGCAGGCCGGCGTCCACAGCAGCGGCAGCCACCAGGCTTTGCCGTTGAGGTGCAGGAACAGGTCGAGCGCAGTCTCGGCCAGCCAGGTGAACCCAACCACCACCAGTCCGGCCACGGCGGCCATGCCGACCACCACTGCACGCGTCCACCACAGATGTGGGTCGGCAAACTCCTGCCGGAAGGCGGAGGCGATATGGTGCTCGTGATGGTGGTTCATTGCGGCAAATCCTGGAGAGGGCGCATGGCGTCGGGAAGATAGCCATTATATTGGATAAGTGCACAACATATTTGCGCAAATGTATCCAATGGTTACATGGCTAACTTATAAACAACAGTCGCTTATGCTGCTTTGTGCCCCAGGGCAATCACCGCAGCGCCCGCCAGCGCCAGGCCGACGCCGGCCATGTCGGTCCAGGCCAGCGTCACGCCGTCGACCAGCCACAGCCAGCCCAGCGCGGTAGCGATATAGATGGCGCCATAGGTGGCGTAGACGCGCCCGCTGGCGGCCGGATGCAAGGTCAGCAGCCAGACAAATACCAGCAGGCTGAGCGCGGCGGGCAGCAGCAGCCAGGCGCTGCCCTTGTTGCTCAGCCAAAGCATCGGCAGGTAGCAGCCCAGCAACTCAGCCACGGCCGTGACGGCAAACAGGCCGAAAGCGCGGGCCAGCTGTGCCCATTCAATGGTGGTTTGCATGCAGGAGTCCGTTGATATCGTGCCGGCATTGTAGCGCGGGGCTGCGCATACGTGGTCGCTGCTGGTAGCATGGTCGCAGACAACAAGGAGACCGCCATGCACGCCGATACGCCGCCACGCGATTTGCTGACAGCCATGTTTGACGCTGCCATCGAAGCAGCCCAACCTAGCCATTGCATTCCACCCCATTTGCCGCCGGCGCCGCGCGGGCGCCTGATCGTCATTGGCGCTGGCAAGGCTTCGGCTGCCATGGCGCAGGCGCTTGAGCAGCACTGGCCGGGGCCGCTGTCAGGGCTGGTGGTCACGCGCTATGGCTATGCGGTGCCGTGCCAGCGCATCGAGATTGTCGAAGCTGCCCATCCCGTGCCGGATCAGGCGGGCATGGACGCCGCGCAGCGCATGCTGGCGCTGCTTGAAGGCTTGCGTGCCGATGACACCGTACTGTGCCTGATTTCGGGCGGCGGCTCGGCGTTGCTGGCGCTGCCCTTGCCGGGCGTCACGCTGGCCGACAAGCAGGCACTGAACCGCGCGTTGCTGGCATCGGGCGCCACCATCGGCGAAATGAATTGCGTGCGCCGCCATTTGTCGGCGGTCAAAGGGGGAAGGCTGGCGGCGGCCTGCCATCCGGCGCAGGTGGTGACGCTGGCCATCTCGGATGTGCCGGGCGACAAGCTTGGCGATATTGCGTCCGGTCCCACCGTGGCCGACGCCACCACCTGCGACGATGCGTTGGCCATCGTGCGCCGCTATGGCATCACCCTGCCGGCCAGTCTGCGCGAGGTGCTTGAAAGCGGGCGCGGCGAATCGGTCAAGCCGGGCGACCCACGCCTGGCGCGTGCGCAAACGACGCTGATTGCCACGCCGCAAATGGCGCTGGAGGCGGCCGCAGCCGTGGCGCGCGCAGCCGGCGTGACGCCGTATATCCTCGGTGACAGTATCGAGGGCGAAGCGCGCGAGGTGGGCAAGGTAATGGCCGGCATGGCCTTGCAGGCAGCGCGGCGCGGCCAGCCGTTTGCCGCGCCGTGCGTGTTGCTGTCGGGCGGTGAAACCACCGTCACCGTGCGCGGCAGCGGGCGCGGCGGGCGCAATGTGGAGTTTTTGCTGTCGCTGGGCATCGCGCTCGATGGCGAAGCGGGCGTGCATGCGCTGGCCGGCGACACCGACGGCGTGGACGGCCAGGAAGACATCGCCGGCGCCACGCTGTCGCCCGACACCCTGCAGCGCGCCTGGTCGCTGGGCCTGCGCCCGCGCGACAGCCTCGACAACAACGACGGCCACGGTTTTTTCCAGGCGCTCGGCGACAGCGTGGTGACGGGGCCGACGTTGACCAATGTCAATGATTTCAGGGCGGTGCTGGTGCTTTGAAAGACCCGGTGGCGTAGGTCGGATTAGGCCCTCCGGGCCGTAATCCGACAACACCGCTGACGCCAACAATGTTGTCGGATTACGGCCCCACGGGCCTGCGCGGCGCGGCCTAATCCGACCTACGCCTTAAAATCCTTGCAGCACAATCTTGCCCTTGGCGCTATTGCTTTCCAGTAGCGCGTGGGCGCGCTTGAGGTTGGTGGCGTCGATCTTGCCGAAGCGCTCGGCCACCGTGGTTTTGATGATGCCGGCGTCGACCAGGCGGGCCAGTTCATCGAGCAGTTCGTGCTGCTTGATCATGTCCGGCGTCTGGAACAGCGAGCGGGTAAACATCAGTTCCCAGTGCAGCGAGACGCTCTTGCCCTTGAGTTTGCGCACATCGATCTGCTCGGGATCGTCGATCAGCGCGAACTTGCCTTGCGGCGCGATCAGTTCGACGATCTGGTCGAAATGGCGGTCGGTCTGGTTCAGGCTGATTACATAGTCGACCGGCGGCAGGCCCAGGCGCTTGATCTCGCCGGCCAGCGGGGCGCTATGGTCGATTACATGGTGCGCACCGAGTTCGCGCACCCAGTCGGCCGTTTCGGGGCGCGACGCGGTGCCGATAATGGTGAGACCGGTCAGCTGGCGCGCCAGCTGCACCAGGATCGAGCCGACGCCGCCGGCTGCGCCGATTACCAGCAGCGACTTGGCCGGCGCATCGTGGTTACGGCTGACCTGCAGGCGCTCGAACAACAGCTCCCAGGCGGTAATGGCGGTCAGCGGCAAGGCGGCCGCCGGTGCAAAGTCGAGGCTGGCCGGCATATGGCCGACAATGCGCTCGTCGACCAGCTGGAACTCGCTGTTGCTGCCGGGGCGGTTGATGGCGCCGGCGTACCAGACCTTGTCGCCCACCTTGAACAGGGTCACATCGGGCCCGACGGCGGCCACTACGCCGGCTGCGTCCCAGCCCAGTACTTCGGGCAGGCCTTCTTTCGGCGCGCGGTTCTTGCGCACCTTGGTGTCGACCGGGTTGACGGAGATGGCCTTGACTTCAACGAGCAGGTCGCGCCCGCTGGCCACCGGCTTGGGCAGTTCGATATCGAGCAGGGCGTTGTCGTCGGTAATGGGCAGGCTGTGATGGTAGGCAATGGCTTTCATGAAGGCTCCTTGGTTAGGCTGGGTGATAACGTATGATGCAGCTTGTGCAGCCCGATAAACAGCGGGCGCCTGGCGAAACACTTTCAAAGGAATCTTGAAAATTGCTGCGACTCGATGATCTGCAGGTCTTTGTGCGCACGGCCGATCGCGGCAGCTTGTCGGCGGCGGCGCGCGAGCTGGGCATTTCACCGGCGCTGGCCAGTGCCGCCGTCAAGCGGCTCGAAGCAACATTGGGCTTGCGCCTGCTGGCGCGCACCACGCGCTCGCTGAACCTGACGGCCGAAGGTGCGCAATATCTGGAACATGCGCGCGAGGCGCTGCGGTTGCTGCGCACCGGTCATGAAGCGTTGCTGGCTGGCAGGGACAGTTTCGGTGGAACCTTGAAAATTGCCATGCCATCGGATCTGGGCCGCAATCTGATGCTGGGCTGGCTCGACACCTTCCAGCAGCGCTACCCGAAGTTGCAATACCAGTTGAGCGTCAGCGACCGCCTGGCCGATATGGTGCGCCAGCAGGTCGATATTGCCATCCGCTATGGGCAGCAGGATGATTCCTCGCTGATCGCCATGCCGCTGGCGCCGGCCAATGACCGCGTGCTGGTGGCGTCGCCCGGCTACCTGGCGCAGCACGGCCCGCTGCGCTCGCTGGAAGATTTGCAGCAGCATAACTGCCTGTGCTTTGCGCTGGAAGACGGGCTGCATGACCGCTGGACGTTTTATCGTTTGCCGCAGCGCGAACAGGTCACGCTGCAGGTCAGCGGCAACCGCTGCGCCGACGATGCCGACCTGGTGCGGCGCTGGGCCGTGGCCGGCCTGGGCATCGCTTATAAATCCCGGCTCGACCTGTGGCCGGACCTGGCCGCCGGCCGCTTGCAGCCGCTGTTGCCGGAGGTGGCGGGCGAGGCTGCGCCGCTGCATCTGGTGTGCATGCACCGCGCCCAGGTCACGCCGCTGGTGCTGCAGCTGCGCGACTTTCTGCGCGAACAGTGTGCCGCCTTGTCCGTCTGAGTCGGCTGAGGTGGCGATACATTTGCTTGCAAATGGCAATGTTGTGCGCAGCAGCATGGGGGTAAGCTCGGCACTTCGGATGAACTTGCCTGAGGATCGCCATGCCACAGCTGCTTCCTTCCCTGCTGACCGCCGCCTTGCTGGCCTGCGCCATGCTGAGCGGCTGCGCCGCGGTTGCCGTCAAGCCTGAACACAGTGAGCCGGCCAGCCGGCAAAGCATCGCCATGCTCGAGCGTGTGACCTGGGGCATCAGTGGTGCCAGCGTGCGCCAGATGCAATCGCAGGGCTGGCAGCGTTATCTGCACGATCAGTTGCATCCTGGCAAGGCCGTGTTGCCGACGGAAGTCCAGGCGCAGATCGACGCCATGACCATCAGCCAGACGCCGATGGCGCAACTGGTAACGGCCATGGAACAGCGCCGCAAGGACGCCGCTGCGGTGATGGACGATGGCGCCAAGCAGCAGGCGCAAAAAGACTATCAGCAGGAACTGAACCGCCTGGCGCGCGAAGCGGCCACCCGTTCGCTATTGCTCGACGTCTATTCGCCAAACCAGCTGCAGCAGCAGATGAGCTGGTTCTGGCTCAACCATTTCAGCGTGCACCAGGGCAAGCATAACCTGCGCGCCATGGTGGGCGACTATGAGGCCAATGCCATTGCACCGCATGCGCTGGGCAAGTTCCGCGACCTGCTGGCCGCCACCGTCCATCATCCGGCCATGCTGCGCTATCTGGACAATGAGGCCAATGCCGCCAAACGCATCAATGAAAACTATGCGCGTGAGTTGATGGAGCTGCATACGCTGGGCGTGGGCGGCGGCTACAGCCAGCAGGACGTGCAGGAGCTGGCGCGCATCCTGACCGGCGTGGGTGTGAATCTGGGTAGCGAGACGCCGAAGGTCAAGCCGGCCCTGCAGGACCAGTACGTGCGGCGCGGCTTGTTCGAGTTCAATCCGAACCGCCATGATTATGGCGACAAGCAGTTTCTTGGCCAGCCCATCAAGGGGCGCGGCCTGGCTGAGCTCGATGAAGCGCTTGACCGCCTGAGCCGCAGTCCGGCCACCGCGCGCTTTATCAGCGGCAAGCTGGCGCAGTATTTTGTGGGCGACAATCCACCGCCCGATCTGGTGGCGCAAATGGCGCAGACGTTCGAGCGCAGCGACGGCATGATTGCCGACGTGCTGCAGACCATGTTTGCCAGCGAACAGTTCAAGCAGACGCTGGGCCGCAAGTTCAAGGACCCTATGCATTATGTGGTGTCGGCCGTGCGCCTGGCCTATGACGACAAACCGATCCTGAACGCCGGCCCGATGCTGGGCTGGCTTTCGCGCATGGGCCAGCCGCTGTATGGCCGCCAGACGCCGGACGGCTACGCGCTGGCCGATACGGCCTGGGCCAGCCCCGGCCAGATGAACACGCGCTTTGAAATCGCCCGCACCATCGGCTCGGGCAGCGCCGGCCTGTTCAAGACCGAAGATGGGCAAGCGAAGGAAAAGCCGGCTTTTCCGCAGCTGGCCAGCGCCCTGTATTTCCAGGCGCTGCAGCCGACCCTGAGCGCCGCCACCCGCCAGGCGCTCGATCAGGCGGCCTCGCCGCAGGAATGGAACACCTTTTTGCTGTCGTCGCCGGAAATGATGCACCGCTAACTGCGAAGGAATACCATGAAACGCCGAGACCTGCTGAAAGCGCTGGCCGCCGCGCCGCTATTGAGCCATGTCGGTACGCTGCTTGCTGCACCTGCAACCGACGCCAGGCTGCTGTTCGTGTTCCTGCGCGGTGGCTATGACGCCAACAACCTGCTGGTGCCGACCGGCAGCGATTTTTACTATGCGTCGCGGCCCAATATCGCCATCCCGAAGCCGGGCCAGGAAAACGGCGCGCTGGCGCTCGATGCCGACTGGGCGCTGCATCCGGCCCTGCGCGACAGTATCTATCCGATGTACCAGCGCGGCGAGGCGGCTTTTGTGCCGTTTGCCGGCACCAATGACCTCACGCGCAGCCATTTCGAGACGCAAGATACGATCGAGCTGGGCCAGGCGCTGGAAGGGCGGCGCGATTTCCGCTCGGGCTTCCTGAACCGGCTGGTGCACAGTCTGAATGGTGACCGCACGCAGCTGGCGATGGCCTTTACCGACCAGCTGCCCTTGATTTTCCAGGGCAGCGCGCAGGTGCCCAACATGGCGCTGCGCTCGGTGGGCAAGGCCGGTATCGACGCGCGCCAGAGCCGCATTATCAGCGCCATGTATGCCGGCACGCCGCTGCAGCAGCCGGTGAAAGAGGGCTTTGTGGTGCGCGATGATGTGGCCAAAGGCCTGATCGGCGAGATGGCCAGCGCCAACCGCAACGCCATCAGCAGCAAGGGCTTCGAGCTCGAGGCGCAGCGCATCGCCCGCCTGATGCAGGACAAATACAATATCGGCTTTGTCGATGTGGGCGGCTGGGACACGCATGTGGGGCAGGGCGCAGCGCAGGGTTACCTGGCCGGGCGCTTCGAGGAGCTGGGGCGCGGCCTGGCCGCGTTTGCGCAGGAAATGGGCGACGAATGGCGCAATACGCTGGTGGTGGTGGTCAGCGAATTTGGCCGCACCTTCCGTGAAAACGGCAACCGCGGCACCGACCACGGCCACGCCAGCGTGTACTGGGTACTTGGCGGCGGGTTGCGCGGCAAGCAGGTGCTTGGTGAACAACTGGCGCTGACGCAGGCCAATCTGTTCCAGAACCGCGACATGCCGGTGCTCAATGAATACCGCGCCGTGCTGGGCGGCCTGCTGCAGCGCACCTTCAGCCTGAGCCCGGCACAGCTGCAGCAGGTGTTTGCCGGCGTCAAGCCGGTCGACTTGCGGCTGGTTTGAGGGTTTTGCAACGCTGCTAACATGATGCGGCGCACGGTAGGTCGGATTAGCCTGGCACAGCCAGGCGTAATCCGACAACACCATAAGCGTCAACAATGTTGTCGGATTACGGCCCGAAGGGCCTAATCCGACCTACGCTGGTTTAGGTATTTTGCAATGCCTTTAACGTTATCTCGAGCGCGTGGTAGGCTGTGGGTTTGGTGCGAGCGGCGTCGTAGGTCGGATTAGCCGGGCCGCGCAGGCGTAGCGTAATCCGACGAATCAGCTGCGAAGATGTTGTCGGATTACGCCGTTCCGGCTAATCCGACCTACGTGTTTTCAGCAGTTTCCCTTGATTTGCCGGCATCAGGGTTCGACCCCTAAACGAATTAAATGGAGCGGTATGAGCGATACCCAGCGCGATATGGTTGGCGCCGGCTTTTCCCTGGCCCTGATCGGGCTGGCGGCGTTTGTGATGCAGCGGTTTTTTTTGCCGCTGGTGTGGGCGAGTATCCTGTGCGTGGCGACCTGGCCGCTGTTTTTGCGCATGCGCGCGGCGCTGGGCCAGCGTACGCTGCTGGCGTCGGCCTTGCTGACCGGCCTGTTTGCCTGCCTGTTTATCATTCCCGTGCTGCTGGCCGTTACCCAGGCGGCGCGCGAGGTGCCGGTGCTGGCCAACTTTCTGATGCGGGCCAATACCGAGGGCCTGCCGGTGCCGGCCTGGATATCGACCATACCGCTGGCCGGCAACAGCATTGATGACTGGTGGCAAGCCACGCTGAGCCAGCCGCACGGCCTCGCCCATTTGCTGGCCGGCAGCGCTGCCGGCGGCTTTCATTCTGCGCGCGACATGCTTAAAATCCTCGGCGCCGACATGGCGCACCGGCTGGTCGACTTCGGCCTGGCCTTTTTGTGCCTGTTTTTCTTCTACAAGGATGGCGAAGCGCTGACGCGCCAGATCGGGCGCATCGGCAGCAACTACCTGCGCCCCGAGCGCTGGGGCCGTTATGCACAGAAAGTGCCGACCTCGATCCGCGCCACCGTCAACGGCCTGGTGCTGGTCGGCCTGGGCGAAGGCGTGCTGATCGGCATCGCCTACGCGATTGCCGGCCTGCCGTCACCGGTGCTGTGGGCGTTTGCCACGGGCATACTGGCCATTATTCCGTTTGGCGCGCCGCTGGCCTACGTCTGCGCGGCCGCCGTGCTGGTGGTGCAGGGCAGCCTGGCGGGCGCCGTTGGTGTGGCGGTGTGGGGTACTTTGGTGCTGGCGGTGGCCGATCACCTGATACGCCCCGGCATCATCGGCAACGCGACCCGTCTGCCGTTTCTGGCCGTACTGTTCGGTATTCTGGGCGGCGTGGAAACGCTGGGCCTGGTGGGCCTGTTTATCGGCCCGGTGGTGATGGTGCTGTTTGTGACCTTGTGGCATGAGGCCTATGGCTGCTCCCCCGTGCCGGCAGAAGCCGCCAGCCTTGACGCAACACCTGCCAGCCAGGCCACGGCGCCACGGGCACAGTAATGAGGGGTTGGCCAGGCATTGCCTGGCCAGTACTGTGTTCCGCAAGCAGCCGTGGCCGGCCAGGAACTATCGCCAGTTCCTAGTGCGCCTTGGACAGGATCAGCAGCCAGCGGCGCAGCAGCAGCACTTCAACATAGCCGGGCTCGACACCCGTGCCGCACTCGATCAAGGGATTGACTGCGTAGTAACGCTTGCGAAAGTCACGGCAGACGAGGATTTCGCGCTTGCCCATGCGCAGCAGGAAGGAGCTAGGTGCATACTCCAGACCGAAACGTGGGCCAAAACCGCTATTCAATGTTGCCATGACAATTCCTTTGAGGGAGATGTGTTGAACGAGTCATCAGAATAGCACAACTACTGTATGAAAACACAGTTACTGTACGAATAAACAGTATTTTTCCGCTGATGTGGTTTTTTCATCAGTGGTTCTCAAACCAGGGAGTTTTCAGTTTGCAGCAAAAAAATGACATGGGAATGACCCACGGCCTGCTGGGCAAGCTGCGCCGTTTTATCGAAGCGCGCCTGTCGCCCGAGGGCGAACTGGGCCTGCATATGACGGTGGGCGTGGCGTTGATGCTGGTCGCCATCGTGGTCTTCCACGAGCTTGCCGAGGCCGTCATGGGAGCCGAACAGATCACGGTGATCGACCTGCAGGTGGCCAACTGGTTCAATCAAAACGCCGTGCCGTGGATCACCAGCTGCCTGCTGGTGATCACGCATATACATGGGGTGATCGGCGCCATTACGCTGGCCTGCCTGTTCGCCTGGTATCTGCATCGCCGGAGGGCGCATTACTGGCTGTTAACACTGGTGATCACCATGCCGGGCGTCATGATTCTGAACGTCCTGCTAAAGTATGTTTTCGGACGCGCGCGCCCCAGTTTCGAGACGCCGCTGCTGCAGGCGCTCAGCACCTACAGCTTTCCCAGCGGCCATACGGCCACCGCCACGGCGCTGTATGGCATCCTGGGCGCCTACCTGGTGTGCCAGACGCAGCCAGGCCAGTGGAGCCGGCGCGTCGCCATCGTGGCGGGCGCTTTCCTGATGGCGGTGCTGGTTGGTTTCAGCCGCATCTACCTGGGCGCGCATTATCTGAGCGATGTGCTGGCGGCGATGGCGGAAAGCTGTGGCTGGCTGGCGATCTGCATTGCGGGCGTATCGACCCTGCGCCGGCGCAGGGCGGTGCGGCAAGACCAATAAAAAAAGGGGAGTATCCTGGGCGCCAACAAGATCGCAGTGATTATCAATGCCGGTGCCGGCTGCGGTTATGCATCGGACTGGGCGCAGCAGCTTGAAGTGAGCTTTGCCGGCGTCGGCCTCGATGCCGATATCACGCTCGCTGCCAGCGGCGAGGAAATGATTGCCACGGCGCAGGCTGCCGTCAAGCGCGGCGCGCCGATCGTGGTCGCTGGCGGCGGCGACGGTACCATCAATGCGGTCGCCTCGGTGGTGGTGGGCAGCGGCGTGCATTTCGGCGTGCTGCCGCTGGGCACGCTCAACCACTTTGCCAAGGACCTCGCTATTCCGCTCGAGCTCGAAGCGGCGATTGCCAACGTGGCCACCGGCACGCCGGTCAAGGTCGATGTGGGCGAAGTGAACGGGCGCATCTTTCTCAATAACTCCAGTTTGGGCCTGTACCCCGATATCGTGCGCGACCGCGAAAAGCAGCAACGTCGCCTGGGACGCGGCAAATGGCTGGCGTTCAGCTGGGCGCTGGTGGCGGCGCTGCGCCGCTACCCGTTTCTCAATGTGCAGCTCAAGCTCAACGACAAAGTGCATGCGCGGCGTACGCCGTTCGTGTTTATCGGCAATAACGAATACCTGATGGAGGGCTTGAATATCGGCGAGCGCGAGCGCCTCGATGGCGGCAAGCTGAGCTTGTACGTGGCTCAGCGTCCGGGCCGGTGGGGCCTGTTGCGCCTGGCGCTGCATGCGCTGTTTGGCAAGCTCAGCCAGGCTAGGGATTTCGATGTGCTGACCACTGATGACATGGAAATCGCCACCCGCCACCGCCGCCTGCGCGTGGCCACCGATGGCGAAGTCACCGTCATGAATACACCGCTGCATTATCGCCTGCGCGCTGCCGCGCTGGACGTGATTGTTCCCTTACCCATTACAACCCCAACGGAGGCCTGAATGCGCACCATCGTCCATCTTTCAGACCTGCATTTTGGCAAGGTCGACCAGCAATTGCTGGCGCCCTTGCGCAAGCTGGTCGACCAGCTCGAACCCCACGTGGTGGTGGTCTCGGGCGACCTGACGCAGCGCGCGCGCAGCGCCGAATTCAAGGACGCGCGCGGTTTTCTCGATCATCTGCCGGGGCCGCAAATTATCGTGCCTGGCAACCATGACGTGCCGCTGTATAACATCTTCAGCCGCTTCCTGACGCCGCTGGTCAAGTACCAGCGCTATGTGACCGACGATCTGTCGCCCGAATACATCGATGATGAAGTCGCTGTGCTGGGCATTAATACGGCGCGCTCGCTGACGTTCAAGGACGGGCGCATCAGCCATGAGCAGATTGCCGCGCTGCGCGCGCGCCTGGCAGCCTTGCCCGAAGGGCTCACGCGGATTATCGTCACGCATCATCCGTTCGACTTGCCCGAGAATTTCGACAAGGACGACCTGGTCGACCGCGCGCCGCAGGCACTGCAGATGTTTTCCGAATGCGGCGTGGACCTGCTGCTGGCCGGCCACCTGCATGCTAGCGTGGCCGGCAACACCTCGCGGCGCTACAAGATCGACGGCTATGCCGCGCTGATGGTGCAGGCGGGCACGGCCACCTCCACGCGCGGACGCGGCGAATCGAACTCCTTCAATGTGCTCAAAGTGGAGAACAGCGCGATCCGCGTCGAGCGCTACAGCTGGAATGAGGAGCGTGCCGACTTCGAGAAAGTCAGCACCGAAGCGTTCGAGCGGCGCGGCGGGGTCTGGGCCAGCACGCGGCCGCTCTAGCTGGCAGCGCCTAGCGCACCGTCACGAACACCGGGTTGGAGTAAAACCACAGGCTGCGGTAGTTGCGGTCATTGATGTCGTTGAAGCGCTGGGCGTTATCGACGGTCGAGGTGCGCTGGTCGGCCAGCGGCTCGCCGTTCTGCGTCAGGCCGGCCACGTCCGTACCCAGATTGGTGCCGCGCAGGCGGAAATACTGGTTCTTGCTGGCCGTGGTCTCGAACGTCACACGGTAATAGCCTTCGGCATCGACCTTCCAGTCGGCGCTGGTAAAGCGCTTCACCACACGCGTGCTGCTGTTGGTGTCGACGGCATAGGCGCTGCTGCCCGGCGTGGCGCGCGCGCCCACGTCGCCGACGATCAGGTCGACATGGTCGACTACCGGCTTGACGCTGGCGCCCAAGCCGCTGTCGACCGGCTTCTCATAGTTGTTTTTGGCAGGGCTCTTGAAACGGATGGTGACAGTGATCTTCTCGCCGCTGGCGACCGCCAGTTCGTCGCCCATGCCCTTGCGCGTGCTGTTGGCAACCAGGTTGAAGTCGAGCGCATTGATCAGGTCGCCATACACGGAAAACATCTTGCCCGAACGCAGGCCCTGCAGCAGATCCTTGGCCGTCGGCGTGCCTTGCGCGCTGTTGAATACATAGTTTTTCGCGTATTCGCCAGGGAAGTAGCCGCTGCTGTTGGCGCCGACTATCTTGAAGTGGGTGTCCGAATCGGTCAGGTTCCAGATGCGCCGGCCTTCACCCAGCAGCGCGTCCCAGGTGCCGCCGAGCTTGGCGACGATCTGGTCCACGCCGCCATAGGTGCGCAGGGCCGCGTTGTCCGGCGTATAGGCAGCCGTGTAGCCGCCGCGGTCCGGCTCCATCTGGTTGCCGACCATGCCTTCAATGGCGAACATGATGTTGGGCGCCAGGTCGTGGAAGCTGCGCAGGTCGGCAATGGTGTAGCTGCCCTTGTTGCGCGACGGATGGTTGATCACCGCGTAGCTGGTCTCGGGGTAGTTGGTTTTCAGCCAGGCAATCGCCTTGAGCGCATCGTCGGCGCTGGCGTTGTAGCGCGCTGCGCCATATTTGGCTTTCCAGGCGGCCACGTCGGCCGCATCGAACATCGATGCGTCGCGGTTGGTAAAAAGGTACTCGAATTCCTTCATGCCGCGCGTGCTGGTAGCGAGCTTGTCGGTGCCCTCGAACAGGCCCACGCCGATATGGTCGTGGGTCGGCATATCCCATTCGAAGCCCGAGAAAATCAGCTTGTTGGCATAGGTGCCGCCCGCCTGCAGCGCTTGCACGCGCGCGATTTCATAGCGCTCGGCGCCGAGCGACATCGGGATGGAGGCCGGCAGCGTCACGCCTTTTTCATCGCGGGTCGATACGCGCAGATGGTTGGAGATGGCCATCCAGTCCAGGCCGTAGGTGGTAAAGGCCTTGCTGAGAATTTTGTCGAGCGTCTGGCTGGCATCGGCGTCGGCCGACTGGGTGGTATGGGTGTGCAGGTCGCCGGCGATCCAGCGGCCGCCCTCTGGTGGAGGCGTGGTGTCGCTGCCGCCGCAGGCGGCAACGCCGGCCAGCACGAGGGCAATGGCAGCTGGAATCATCAGAAGGCGTGGGGTCAGTTTCTTGTTCAACATCATGGTGGCATCAAGGCGTGGCTGGAAAGGCCTGCACGATAACAATTATCTGTTACGCCCTGATGACAACCAGTCTTTACAACCAGTAGTGCATGAACTGCGCCGCCCATTCCTTCATGCGGTCGGCCCACGGCCGCGACTCCCATTTGGCCTTGGTGATTTCTTCGGAATCGCGCAGGTCTTCCTGGAACGCATTTTCCATTTCACGGCCAAAGGCGTCGCCCAGCACCACCACGTTCAGTTCGCTGTTATGCATAAAGCTGCGCATGTCGATATTGGTCGAACCCACGGTCGACCAGGCGCCGTCGATCACGGCGGTCTTGGCATGCAGCACCGCCAGCTTCAGGTGAAAAATGCGCACGCCGCCGGCCAGCAGTTCGTCGTACAGCGCATGGCCGGCATGGAACACCAGGCCGCTGTCGGACACGCCGGGCAGCACCACCTTCACATCGACGCCGCGTTTGGCGGCCGCGACCAGGGCATCGACCGTCTGCTTGTCCGGCACGAAATAGGCCGAGGTGATATGGATCGATTTTTTTGCTTCCTGGATCGCCAGGATATAGGCCTTGTAGATTTCAAAGTCGCCGCCCGGTTCGCTGGCCACTACCCGCACCAGCTTGTCGCCCACATCGGTGAGCGGCGGGAAGTAGTTGGCATCGGGCAGGTCGGCCCGGTCCTGCTGCGCCCAGGTACGGATAAACAGCCATTGAAAGGCAGCGGCGGCTGGGCCTTCGACTTTCACGTGCGTATCGCGCCAGCCCACATCGCTCTTGTCGGACGGCTTGGCTTTGGAGCGGAACAGCGAGCTTTTCGAGTAAGTGTTGCTGATATTGATGCCGCCCGTAAAGGCCATCTTGCCGTCGACAATCAGCACCTTGCGATGGTCGCGGTTATTGATTTTCCATTCATCGCCCTTGAGCTTGGCCGGGTTGACCGGATTGAACGCCACCAGGTGGATGCCGGCCGCGCGCATGCGGTCAAAGAAGGCCTGCGGCACGCCGATGGTGCCCACGCTGTCGTAGATGATATTGACCGTGACGCCGGACTGCTGCTTTTCAATCAGCGCATCGGCAAACTTCAGCCCCATCGGGTCCTGGTCGAAGATATAGGTTTCCAGGTTGATGGTGCTTTTCGCCTCGCTGATGGCCTTGAGCATTTCTTTCATGGTCTGCGGGCCGTCGAACAGCAGCGTGACCTTGTTACCCTTGATCAGCGGCACGCCGGTGGCTGCTTCTTCCAGCGCGGCCTGGGTTTTCAGGTCCATGCCGGACTTGGCCCAGCGCTTGTTGAGCAGCGCGGCGCGGCTGTTGACGCTCAATAGCGCCCCTTTGCCGGTAACCACTTTGGGAACTGCCGCCGGTTCAAGCTCGTTGTTGAGATTCTTGACATCCGGCAGCGCGGCGCATGCAGCCAGCGTCCAGCACAGCAGAATGGCAGTGAGGTAAGGTTGCATGCGCCGCGCGTTCATTTTGTACCTTTGGGCAGTGGGGCGCCGGATTCATCTTCCAGCGCCATGGGTGGCGGGTTTTTGGACCCGAAGAAAAACAGGATCGGCGAGCGGATAAAACGCTTGCCCAGTATCTTCAACAGTTGCAGGCCGTGCTTGAAACGCACCTGGCGCGAACGCAAGGCCACCCACAGTGCCAGGCCGAAGCTGACCAAGAGGTTGGCCGTACCGATGGCAAAGATGCCGGCCAGCGATTTGACAGCCAACTGCCAGCTCATGTGATGGTCGAGGCCGACCAGCGCGGTGGCAAAGTTCGCTGCCGAGAACGTGATATGGCGGATATCGATCGGCAGGCCGATCAGGAAACCCAGCGTGCCGATGGTGCCCAGCAAAATGCCGAAATAGAAGTTACCCATCAGGCCGCCCAGATTGTTTTCCATATACAGGCCCAGGCGCACCAGCCGCTCCTGCCCGATCACGCGGCCCAGGCCGCGCAGCTGCGCGATGCGCTGCGCCCAGCGCGTGTAGAGCGCCTGGTTGTCGTAATAGCCTGAAATCAAGCCTGCCACGAACAGGCACACGCCGGCAATCATGGCGTAGAAAATCGCTGGCGTGCCGATCGGATCGATATCGTGCAGCAGGTGCATGGCTTTTTCGGGCGTGACCAGGTGGTGGCCGGTAATGGCCTTGTAGCCCAGTGCAATCAGCCAGGCGGTGGGAATGGCGGTGGCAATATTGCCCAGCACTGCCATGTTTTGCGTGCGAAATACCTTGTTGATCAGCTCGGCCATGCTGTCCAAGTCGATATTGCGCCCGTCCTTGCTGTGCAGGCCGGCCGCAATGCGCGAAGCCGTCATGGCCGGCTGCTTGGTGGCCACCGTAAAGTGCAGCAGATGGATAAACATGAAGCCGATCGAGTAATTCATGCTGAACATGAACGCCTCGACCAGCGGCGCCGAACGCAGATACGACATCAGGATCTTGAACATGGCCATAAAGCCGATGATCACGCCGGCGCCGGCCGAGGACAGGAACATGGCGCCCATCTCGCGCCGGTTTTCCGCAATGTAGTGCTCGCCGGTGCGGCTGGCGTTTTCCGTGACATTGCGCGCCAGCAGGTTGATATTGTCCGAAAACAGGTCGCTGACCCTGTACTTGTGGTTGTGTGCGCGTATCAGTTCGAGCGCCAGCGCCACCCCGCCTGCGCGGCGCAGTGTCGAGGCCTGCGTGGCGGCAGCCTGGGTTGCCGGGTCGCTGGCCAGCACGGCCAGGCTGGCCGGATCGGCGGCCGGCAGTTCGCCGCTGATATCGACCAGGAACAGCAGCTTGCGCAGGCGCTCGATGCTTTGCGCCAGCGCCACCAGCAGATACGTCAGCGCAATACTGGTGCCCTGGTACAGCGCTTTCTTGCGAATCTTGGCAATCACCGCGTCGCACTGGTCGAGCATCACCAAGAGGTGGCGCGCATCTTCGATATGTTCGGTTTCGCCCTGCAACAGGCCGGCGTAGGCGTCGAGGTAGGCGTTCACTTCCATGTTCTGCACCATGAATGGCGACTGGAACACTTCGATTTCGCTGTGAAAGCGCGTCAGTTCCGGTTCCAGCCCCATCGCGCAGACGCGGTAGGACAGGGTACGGATGGCGTCGAGCACGCCGGGCAGCATGATATTGCCGTCGCCCACGGCCAGCTCGATCGGGTCGCGGGCGATCACGTCAAACAGATCCAGCCACTCGGCGGCGGGCACATTGCTGATCCACAGATAATCGGTTTCCAGGTACAGCACCTGGTCGAGCGCATCGTTCAGGTATTCATCGCCCAGTGCGGGCGGCAGCAGGCGATAGGCAATGCGGCGTTTGAGTTCGGTAAAAAAGCCGCTGTTCGACAGCACGCCGATATCGGTGTACAGGCTGGCGTGGCGGCGCGCAGCCAGTACGCGCAGCAGGTATTCATGCAGGGCGCGGGTCTGGCCGGGATTGCCCTGCAGCAGTTGGCGCAGCGTGCGCACGTTGGCCACCGCAGTGGCCGTGTCCTGCGGACGTTTGGGACGCAGTGAATTGAACAGTTCGACCAGCAGGTCGATATTGCTGGTGTACGGATCAATGCGTTCGAGGATAGCAAGCATGCAAGAAAAACGGGCGGGCCGCTGTCTGTAAAACCCGTAGTGTAACCGGTGCAACAGATCATGCAACGTTAGGCAGCGAACCCATTGCGATGAGAATGTTGTGCTCGCTACCGTTTGTTGTTTTGCAATCAGCTTTAACTAAAGGCAACTTGGCGACTGTTGTTTGCCGGTCTGAAACCCTCAAAAAAAATGTCGAGCATTTGCTTTGTGTTGTACATTGCACAGAACGCACCGCATTAAAAGCGATAAGGTAACACCAGCTCTGGCGCCAGGCGCCTTGGCTACTGGCGGCAGTGACATGCCGATTTTTGTTACCGGGATACTGATCATGAAAACCTCGTTGATTGCGCTGGTAGTAACGGGCATGGCGCCTTTCACGGTGTGCATGGCCGAGCAGAATGTGCCGGAAGGTGGTGGCAGCAGCGGCACCACCGTGTATGGCGTGCTCGACGCCGGTATCGTCGGCGAGCGCGGCTGCGCCGCCAACTGCGCCGCTACCCGTGTCTCAGGCGGCGTGGCCTCGGGTTCGCGCCTGGGGCTGCAGGGGCGCGAGGCGCTGGGCAATCAGGTCGCTGCCGTGTATGGACTGGAAGCGGGCATTGAAAACGATACCGGCCGTTCCGAAGACGGACGCCTGTTCGGCCGCCAGGCCTATGTGGGCCTCGACAGTCGGCTCGGCGCGCTGACGCTGGGGCGCCAGTACAATCTGCAATACCAGGCCCTGACCGATGTGGCCGACCCGTTCCAGGGCGGCATGGCCGGCAGCGCCAGCAATCTTGCCGGCTACAGCGTCAAGCGCTACGACAACACCATCAAATATGCATCGCCTGCGCTGCGTGGCGTGTCGGCTGCCGCCATCTACAGCTTCGGCGAATCACCTTACAGCCGCGCGCAGAACCGCGCCTATGGCGCCACGCTTGGCTATTCGTCCGGCATGCTCAATGTCAGCGTCTCGCACCAGCGCAAGAATAATCTGATCCTGGCCAGCGGCACGCTGCCGGCGATCGACATGTCAGCGCGCAATACACTGATTGCCGCCAATCTCGATATGGGCGTGGCTACCGCGTTTGCCGCCGTGGGCATGAACAAGGGCTATGGCAGCTCGCCATGGGACCCCAGCAATGACTACAGCTCGCTGGCGCTGTCGATGTCGTCGTCCGACAGCCGCGATTCGCTGCTGGGCCTGGCCGTGCCGGTGGGCGCCTTCCGCGTGCTGGCCTCATACGTGCGCAAGGACGACCGCGACCTGGCCAACCGCGACGCCAGCCAGATGGCGCTGGGCGTCACCTATTCGCTGTCCAGACGCAGCGATTTTTATGCCTCCTACGCCAAGATCCACAACAAGAACGGCGCGCGCTATACCGTGGGCAATGCCAGCGACAGTGGGCGCGGGGATGCGGCGTTCAATCTCGGCTTTCGCCACGGGTTTTAACCAGGTAGGTCGGATTAGCGCGTCGCGCGTAATCCGACAACATTGTTGGAAAATTTGTCGGATTACGCCGCTTCGCGGCTGGCAGCGACGCCATCAGGCGCTGGTGGTGTTGTCGGATTACGGCCCGAAGGGCCTAATCCGACCTTGTATTATTCCTCTCATGCGGTTGATGGTGTTGCGAACAACATTAACCGCTGTCAAAATTCTTGGTAGGCATATCAAGACCGGGTAACTGGATGCTGTATCCGCCCTTAGGCTC
>NZ_WFLK01000021.1 GCF_009208565.1 Janthinobacterium aquaticum
CGCCGAATTTCTTCGACAGTACCGTTGCGATTGCAGCGGTCAGCGTGGTTTTACCGTGGTCGACGTGGCCGATGGTGCCGACGTTGACGTGCGGCTTGGTCCGTTCGAATTTACCTTTTGCCATTTTATTCTTCCTTAGAACAATGATTTAAATGTAGGGGCCGGCATTCTCGTGAAAGCCGGCCCGGCACTACTATTATTACTTAGCTTTCGAGCTTACGATAGCTTCAGTCACGTGCTTCGGCGCTTCCGAATAGTGCTTGAATTCCATCGAGTAGGTTGCACGGCCTTGCGTTGCGGAGCGCAGCGAGGTCGAGTAACCAAACATTTCCGACAGAGGTACTTCGGCCTTGATGATCTTGCCGCCACCGCCAGCGATCTCATCCATACCTTGCACCATGCCGCGACGCGACGACAGGTCGCCCATCACGGTACCGGCGTAATCTTCCGGCGTTTCCACTTCCACCGACATCATCGGCTCCAGGATGACTGGCGATGCTTTGCGGCAGCCATCTTTGAATGCCATCGAAGCGGCCATGCGGAATGCATTTTCGTTCGAGTCAACATCATGGTACGAACCGAAGAACAGCGTGACTTTGACGTCAACGACTGGGTAGCCAGCCATCACGCCCGAAGTCAGCGTGTCGCGCACACCTTTTTCAACTGCAGGGATGTATTCGCGAGGAACGGTACCGCCCTTGATCGCGTCAACGAATTCAAAACCCTTGCCCGGTTCTTGCGGTTCGATCTTCAGAACCACGTGACCGTATTGACCACGACCACCCGATTGCTTGACGAATTTGCCTTCCGACTCTTCGCAAGTTTTGCGGATCGTTTCGCGGTAAGCCACTTGTGGCTTGCCGACGGTCGCTTCAACGTTGAATTCACGTTTCATGCGGTCAACGATAATTTCCAGATGCAGCTCGCCCATACCACCGATGATGGTCTGGCCCGATTCTTCATCGGTCTTCACGCGGAACGAAGGATCTTCCTGTGCCAGGCGGTTCAGCGCCAGGCCCATTTTTTCCTGGTCAGCCTTGGTCTTAGGCTCAACAGCCTGCGAGATCACTGGCTCAGGGAAAACCATTTTTTCCAGGGTGATGATGGCCGCTGGATCGCACAGGGTTTCGCCCGTGGTCGCATCTTTCAGGCCAACAGCAGCGGCGATGTCGCCAGCGCGCACTTCCTTGATTTCTTCGCGTTGGTTCGCGTGCATCTGCAGAATACGACCCAGGCGTTCTTTCTTGCCCTTGATCGGGTTGTAGACGGTGTCGCCCGAATTGATCGTGCCCGAGTAGACGCGGAAGAAGATCAACTGGCCGACGAACGGGTCGGTCATGATCTTGAATGCCAGCGCCGAGAATTTCTCGTCGTCCGACGCTTTACGCGACGTAGGCTGGTCATCTTCATCCATGCCTTCAACTGGCTTGATGTCGATCGGCGATGGCAGGTATTCGATCACGCCGTCGAGCATGGCTTGCACGCCCTTGTTCTTGAACGCGGTACCGCACATCATTGGCACGATTTCCGATGCCAGCGTACGTGCGCGCAGAGCTGCCTTGATTTCAGCTTCCGTCAGGTCGCCTTCTTCCAGGTATTTGTTCATCAGCTCTTCCGACGCTTCGGCAGCAGCTTCGACCATCTTCTCGCGCCACTCAGCGGCTTGATCAGCCAGCTCAGCAGGGATATCGCGGTAGTCGAACTTCATGCCTTGCGACGCGTCGTCCCAATACACGGCCTTCATCTTGACCAGATCGACCACGCCCAGGAAGTTCTCTTCCGAGCCGATAGGAATCTGCAGAGGAATCGGGTTTGCTTTCAGGCGGGCACGCATCTGCTCGTAGACCTTGAAGAAGTTGGCGCCGGTACGGTCCATCTTGTTCACGAAGGCCAGACGTGGCACTTTGTACTTGTTAGCCTGGCGCCATACCGTTTCCGATTGTGGCTGCACACCGCCGACTGCACAGTAAACCATGCAGGCGCCATCCAACACGCGCATCGAGCGTTCAACTTCAATGGTGAAGTCAACGTGGCCCGGGGTGTCGATGATGTTGATGTGATGCTCAGGGAAGTTACCGGCCATGCCCTTCCAGAAGCAGGTGGTCGCTGCGGACGTAATCGTGATGCCGCGCTCTTGCTCTTGCTCCATCCAGTCCATGGTGGCGGCGCCATCATGCACTTCACCAATCTTGTGATTGATGCCGGTGTAAAACAGGACGCGTTCGGTGGTGGTGGTCTTACCAGCATCGATGTGAGCGGAAATACCGATATTGCGGTAGCGCTCAATGGGGGTCTTGCGGGCCATAATTAATCCTAAATGAATGGACAAAACCGAGCAGCATTTTTTTGCAAAAATGAGCCCGGCCTCGAACAACAGATACTTGACAGCCGCCTTGCGGAAGCCGGCTTTTTATTAGAAGCGGAAATGCGAGAACGCTTTGTTCGCTTCAGCCATGCGATGGACTTCGTCGCGTTTTTTCATCGCGCCGCCGCGGCTTTCAGCCGCTTCCATCAGCTCACCGCCGAGGCGTTGTGGCATCGATTTTTCGCTGCGCTTGTTAGCAGCTTCACGCAACCAACGCATGGACAGAGCCATACGACGCACTGGGCGAACTTCGACCGGCACCTGGTAGTTTGCACCACCAACGCGACGGGATTTCACCTCAACCAGTGGCTTGGCGTTGTTGATTGCGGTAACGAAAACTTCGAGTGGATCTTTGCCGGTTTTAGCAGCAATGTGCTCGAAAGCACCGTAGATGATGTTTTCTGCAACCGATTTCTTACCGGACAGCATCAGCACGTTTACAAATTTAGCAACATCAGTGTTGCCGAATTTTGGATCTGGCAAAATTTCGCGTTTGGGTACTTCACGACGACGTGGCATATCAATTCCTTTCAATCTTCAGTTGAGCGCGCGTTCTTCGCACACTCGCGGACGACCATCATAGTCACCCACTTACTCGACCCGATGCGGTCGACTACATTCACTTAGTTAGCTGCCACTGAGCGAAACTTGGGTTTGCTGCAACAACTATTACTTCTTACCAGCTTTAGCGCGCTTGGTACCGTATTTCGAGCGAGCTTGCTTACGGTCTTTGACGCCTTGGGTATCCAGAGCACCGCGAACCATGTGGTAACGCACACCTGGCAAGTCTTTTACACGACCGCCGCGCAGCAGAACCACGCTATGCTCTTGCAGGTTATGGCCTTCACCGCCGATGTACGAAATGACTTCGAAACCGTTGGTCAGACGCACTTTGGCGACTTTACGCAAAGCCGAGTTAGGCTTCTTAGGAGTCGTGGTGTACACACGGGTGCAAACGCCACGTTTTTGCGGGCTGTTTTCCAGCGCCGGCGATTTGCTTTTCACGGTCAGAGCGACGCGTGGATTGCGAATCAATTGATTGATGGTTGGCATCGTTATAAATCCAACAAAAAACTACGATTAATAACCCGGACATGACTGTCCGGCGACTAAAACCCTTCCCCGCTTCTGCCCTACTCACCGAAGGCGCTTGCAGCTATCCGGACTACACAGCCCGGCAACTCCAGACGACACGTAAACGATGTGCAGAATAAAATCGAGAACTCGCTAGTTTAGACCTACTCATACAGGGGGTCAATCAGTTTACGGCTTTTTGCTATAAAAAACAGCAAAGTTATGCGCATCTTGTAGCTTTTTAACCATTTTTTACGCTACGCTACAGGCCCCCGGCGGCGACCGCCGGCCATTCTTCTATCCCGGCCCGCCCACAAAAGCATGATAATGGCGGACATTTTTCGTGGCCACGCTCCTTTCCTGCCTATGCGCTCCCTGTTTCGCCCCGCCGGCAATCGCCTGGCCGAGTTGTTCCTGCTGCTGACCTATGCGCTGCTGACGGCCGCCCCCTTCCTGCCGGCCCTGCTGGGCCATCCGCTCGATCATCCATGGCGGCTGCTCAGCTTTCAGCTGCTGGCGTGGCTGGCCGTGTGGAGCGTGTTCAAGCGTCCGGCCTGGTTTCACTGGCTGCTGATACCGGCCTTCCTGGCGCTGCCGACCGAAATCTATCTGCTGGTGTTTTACGGCCAGGGCATTTCGACCCACCATCTTGGCATCATCGTCGAGACCAGCCCGAAGGAAGCGCTGGAGTTCCTCGGCCAGAAAATCTGGCTGATGGGCGCCGTGATGCTTGGCGTGCTTGTCTGGTGCACCCTGGCCTGGTACTGCGCCGTGCGTACGCGCCGGCTCGACTGGCGTGGCCGCAGCCGTCCGGCAGTGCTGATCCTGTTGCTGCTGCCAGCGTGCCTGTGGCTGTACGGCGCCGAGTTCGGCTACCGTGCCAGCGCTGAAAAGAACAGCGCCGGTAAACCCGAGGTGGCCAGCGTGGCCGGCGCCGAGTCTACCGAACTGGACTGGCCGGCCCTGCCACACTGGGCGCGCCTGCCCTACGTTTTCGATACCGTCAGCAACGCCTGGCCGTTTGGCCTGCTGGCGCGCGGCTATGATTTTTACCGCGAGCGCGCCTACCTGGCCGAACTGGGCCAGCGCAGCAACAGCTTTCATTTCGGCGCGTATCAGCAAGATCCCGATACGCAGCCGGAAGTGGTGGTGATGGTGATCGGCGAATCGTCGCGCTACGACCGCTGGAGCCTCAACGGCTATACGCGCAACACCAATCCGCGGCTTGAAAAGGAAAGCAATCTGGTGCCGCTGGCCGACGTGATCACGGCCGTGTCGGCCACGCGCCTGTCGGTGCCGGTGATTATCTCGCGCAAGAAGGCCATGCAAAGCCTGAAGGACGGCTTTAACGAAAAATCGTTCCTGTCGGCCTACAAGGAAGCCGGGTTCAAGACCTACTGGCTGTCAAACCAGATTTCGTTCGGCAAATTCGACACGCCCGTATCGGTATTTGCCAAGGAAGCCGACGTGGTGCAGTTCCTCAACCTGGGCGGCTTTACCAACAGCTCGAACTTCGACCAGATCCTGTTCGATCCGTTCAAGAACGCGCTGGCCGACCCGGCGCCCAAGAAACTGATCGTGCTCCATACACTGGGCAGCCACTGGAACTACAGCCAGCGCTACCCGAAACAATTCGACAAGTGGCAACCATCGCTGTTCGGCGTCGACAAACCGGTCTATACCGACCGCGCCATCAAGCCGCAGCTGAACAACAGCTACGACAATTCGATCCTCTACACCGACTGGTTCTTGTCCGGCGTGATCGGCATGCTGAAAGACGGCGGCGAACGCACTGCCTTGCGCAGCTCGCTGCTGTACGTGGCCGACCATGGCCAGACCCTGTACGACGGCGCCTGCCGGCTGGCCTTCCATGGCCACAACACGCAGTTCGAATTCCATGTGCCGGCCTTTGCCTGGTATTCGCCGCAGTTCCAGCTGCGCTATCCGACCAAGGTGGAACAGTTGCAGCGCCACCGCAAGGCCCGGCTGTCGACCGAAAACATCTTCCACACCCTGCTCGACATGGGCGACATCCGCTATGCGGGCGAGCAGCCCGAATGGAGCATCGTCAACCCGCGCTTCACGCCGCACACGCGCTATGTCGACAGCTACGGCTGGACCAACTACGACAACGCCACGCTCAAGGGCGACTGCCGCGAAGTGATCGACAAGGGCACGCCGCTCAAGCGCGACAAGTAACTCAGGCGGCAGCCGATACGCTCCCGACCAGCACGCCCGAACAATTCGTCGGCTGCGCCATATGCGTGCTGAGCCAGTCGAACACGCGCCCTGCGCTGTCTTCGATCTGGCGGCCAAAGCCGCGCTCGGCCAGCAGCGCAATGCCGTTGGTGGCAGCCAGCACGCCCGGCGCCAGCGTCAGGCTGCCAGCATTGTCGCGCTGCACGCACCATGGCGCCAGCCACGCTTCGAGCAACGGCGCCAGCACCAGGTTGTGCGACGAGACGATCACCAGATGGCGCGCCGCCAGTTGATGCAGCACGGCGGCCGCCGCTGAAATCGATTCAAGGTGATTAGTGCCTCGGAAAATCTCGTCGATAATGAACAGTGCATCGTGATCGCCTTGCGCCAGCGCCAGCAGTTCGCGCGCGCGCCGCAATTCGGCCAGGTACAGGCTTTCGCCACCGGCCAGCGAGTCTTCGCTTTGCATGCTCGAATACACGGGCCCGCGCGGCAGCGTGGCCGAGCGCGCATGGCAAAAGCCGAAGGCGCGCGCACAGACCAGGTTCAGCCCCAGCGTGCGCAGCAAGGTGCTTTTGCCGATGCCGTTCTGGCCCGAGATAAACGCGCCGCGCTGCGCCAGATTCAGCGACAGCGGCGCCGCCTGCGACAGCAACGGATGCACCATGTCCTGCAAGTCCAGTTCGCGTGGCGCCCCCTCCTTTGCATGGCAGAAGGCCGGCTGCGCGCGCAGATGGCGCACCAGCGCCAGGTCCGCTTCGAGCGCCGCTACCTCCAGGTAAGCCTGGCGCAAAAACCCCAGCTGCGCCGCCACCAGTTCGCGCGTGCGGAAATAGCGCGTGACGTTCTTGAGCAGCAGCCAGTCGCCATATTCAACCATGATCGTATCAATCAACGGCAGATAGCGCAGCAGGGACAGCTCGATACCGCGCACCAGCTTGCCCGCCTGCGCCCGTCCGGCGCGAAACGGGGCAGTCATGGGCACATCCAGCCGCCCCAGCGCAGCGTAGGCCTTGAGCAGGTGGCGCAGCGTATCGAGCTGGTATTCCCACTGCTTGCAGGTCTCGTAAAAACGCGACTGCACGGTCATCAGCACCACGCAGCAGGCCAGCACGCCGGTCAGCGCCAGCGGCCCGACCAGCCAGGTGGCGCCGATCGACAGCAGCAAGGCCAACGCGATCAGCCACAGCCAGCCGCTCCACCATGGCCTGGATGCAAACGGCGCGCCGAACAGGCTGGTGCTGGCCTCGGCATCGGCGCGGCGCAAGCCGTGGCAGGCCTGCGTCAAGCCGGCTGCCAGCGGCGCATCGGCCAGCAAGGCATCGACCCGTTCGATGCTCTCCGGCGTGGCGCGCCCGCCCTGCAGGCGGCGGTGCAATTCCTGCTGGCCAAAAATGCTGGTCTGCTGCGCCAGGCGTTCGCTGTATGGATCGAGCAGCAGGTCGTGCCAGGTCTGCGCATCGATCTGCGGCGCGGTGCCGGCCAGTTGCTGCAGCATCGCCACATCGGTGCGGGAAAACGGGTAATCGACTACCGGCGCCAGCAACGGCGCGCTGGCAGGGAACAAACGCAGGAGAAAGGAAAACATGGGACCTTGAGATCGCGTGGAGGGACGCGATCTCATATGTTGCCATTTAGAAAATTATCAAGTCCTGACGGCCAGCGAACGGGCCTGGCTTTCAATCTTGAACACGCTGACCGCCTGCGCCAGTTCGCCAGCCTGGTCCTGCAGCGACTGGGTGGCCGCTGCCGCTTCCTCGACCAGTGCCGCGTTCTGCTGCGTAACCTGGTCCATCTGCGCAATGGCCTGATTCACCTGGTCGATACCGTCGCTCTGCTCGCGGCTGGCAGTGGCGATCTCGCCGACGATGGCCGTGACCTGGCGCACGTCGCCCACCAAGGTGTTCATGGTGGCGCCAGCGCGCTCGACCAGGCTGGTGCCGAGCGCGATCTTGCCGACCGAATCGTCGATCAGCGCCTTGATCTCGCGCGCAGCCTGGCTGGAGCGCTGCGCCAGGCTGCGCACTTCGGTGGCCACTACCGCAAAACCACGGCCCTGCTCGCCGGCGCGCGCCGCCTCCACTGCGGCGTTCAACGCCAGGATATTGGTCTGGAAAGCAATGCCGTCAATCACGCTGATAATGTCGACGATGCGGCGCGACGATTCATTGATGTCGTTCATGGTACTGACCACTTCCTGCATCACTTCGCCGCCCTGCGCCGCCGTGCTTGAGGCGCCGTCGACCAGGCCGCGCGCATGCTGGGCGTTCTCGGAATTTTGCTTGACGGTGCCGGTCAGCTCCTCGATCGAGGCGGCCGTTTCTTCCAGCGAACTGGCCTGGGTTTCGGTGCGCGCAGACAATTCCATATTGCCGGCCGCCAGCTCCTGCGAACCGCGATTGATCGCTTCGGCGCCGCCGCGCACGCGCACCACCGTCGACAGCAGATCTTGCTGCATGCGCCGGATCGCCATCAACAGGCGCGCGATTTCATTCTCGCCTTCGGCGTCGATGCGCGCCGTCAGGTCGCCATGCGCCACCTGGTCAAGCAGCACCACGGCGCGTTCAAGCGGCGTGATGACCACCACCTTGAGCATATGGTGCACCACCACAACCAGGGCCAGCGCCATCAGCAGGCCCAGCGCGACCAGCCATTTGACGATCGCGTATTCGCTGTCGCGACTGGCCATCAGCGCAGCATCCTGCTCGTCGGCGGACTTCTGGAATTTCTCCAGCTGCGCTGAAAAAGCCGCACCGACCGGCGTCAGCTCGCGCACATTGATTTCACTGTAGCCGCCGGCATCGCTGCGCGCCAGTGCGCCGGTCGCGTGCTCAAGCGCCTGCATCTGCGCGCGCGCGGCGGCGATCAGCTCGCGCTTTTGCGCCGCATCCTGACCTTCGTAGGCGGGAGCCGTCTCATACTTGGCGATAAAGTCGAGCGCCCGCTGGTGCGACTTGCGCGCGCTGGCCAGCGCCGTGTCGCGCTCGCCGGTGCTGCCGCCGTCCTTGATATTGGAGTAGGCGCGGCTCAGTGCGGAACGCACGCGCGTGGTGTCCTTGTAGGCGTCATTGATGGTGATGACCTGCGCGGTAATCTGGTAGATCGATGACATCGAACGGGTGGACTGGCCCAGCGCATAGACGCCCAGCGCGGCGCCCACTACCAGCATCGCGGCAAACAGCAGCAACACGCCCAGCAAACTGGTACGCACCGTTATATTTTTCATGTCATCCCCTGAGTATTATAATAATTACACTGCAATCGCATTAACACCAAGCAATACTTGGCCAGTCACTATACCAAGAAGGCAGCCTCGCCTGCGGAAAAAAGCACGCTGCGATCAAACGCCTCGCGGACACTGCGGACAGGGGCGGACAGCGGACAAGCACCAGTCCCCCCTTTTAAAATCAAGCACTTGCCGCTGGCACGGATCGTGCAATGACTATGCTATCGAACTTTTTGTGACTGCCATGATCCGCGACACTTCCCAGCAGGACGCCGTAATTGCCACACCGCCCGGCCACCATCGGCGCCGCACCGCCATCATTGCCACCGGCGTGCTGCTGCTCGCCGGCGGCGCCTGGGCTGCCGTTGCCAGTTGGGGCAACAGCGAGCACTCCGTCAACGCCAGCCGCCTGCGCATCGCCGAAGTCACGCGCGGCACGCTGATCCGCGACGCCGCCGTCAATGGCCGCGTCGTGGCCGCCATCAGCCCGACTTTGTATTCCACCACCGTGGCCACCGTCACGCTCAAGGCCAAGGCCGGCGACACGGTGAAAAAAGGCGATGTGCTGGCGGTACTCGAGTCGCCCGACCTGTCGGACGCGCTCAAGCGCGAGCAGTCGAGCGTGCAGCAGCTGGAAGCGGAAGTGGCGCGCCAGCAGATCCTGGCCAAGAAACAGAAGCTGCTGGCGCGGCGCGAAGCCGACACCGCAGAAATCGAACGGCTGTCGGCGCAGCGCACGCTCGAGCGCTAT
This sequence comes from Janthinobacterium aquaticum, assembly GCF_009208565.1. GTDB lineage: Bacteria > Pseudomonadota > Gammaproteobacteria > Burkholderiales > Burkholderiaceae_D > Janthinobacterium. The sequence continues at coordinate 9,616 of NZ_WFLK01000021.1, forward strand.
GAAAGCGTGGCCCAGGTGGGCATTATCGCCAAGATCGATTATCAGAAAGCAAAGGACGCCCTCAATTCGGCCGAGATCCGCAGCCGCCACGCTTCGCAGGCGGCCGGGCTGGAAAGCGAAGATGTGACGCTGGCCCTGAAAACCAAAACCAGTGAACTCGAACGCCAACGGCTGAGCCGCGACAACGCCCAGCGCCGCGTTGACGAACTGACCGTGCGCGCGCCCGTCAACGGCTTTATCGGCACGTTGTCAGTCGCCAACCGCAGCGTGGTGCAAGCCAATACGGCGTTGATGACGCTGGTCGACCTGTCGCAGCTCGAAGTCGAGCTGGAAGTACCGGAAACCTATGTGGCCGATATCGGTCTGGGCATGAGCGCCGAGATTGAAACGGGCGCCATCAAGGCCACCGGCAAGCTGTCGGCGCTGTCGCCGGAAGTAGTAAAAAACCAGGTGCTGGCGCGCGTGCGGTTTAACGGCGAGCAGCCTGCAGGGCTGCGCCAGAATCAACGCGTCTCGGCCCGATTGCTGATCGACGAGCGGCCCAATGTGCTGATGCTGGCGCGCGGCTCGTTCGTGGAAGCCGAAGGCGGCCGCTTTGCCTATGTGGTGCAGGGTAACGTCGCAATCCGCACCCCCATCAAACTGGGCGCCACCAGCGTCTCGGCGGTGGAAATCAAGGAAGGCCTGAAACTGGGCGACCAGGTGGTGGTGGCCGGCACCGAAAACTTCGCGAACGCCGTGCGCGTCACGCTCAACTAATTTTTATACTCACTCCGTCAGAGAGGCTCCCCATGCTGCGCATGCACAACCTGAGCAAAGTTTATCGCACCCACATGATTGAAACGCACGCGCTGCGCGGCTTTGAAATCCATGTCAGGGAAGGCGAATTCGTCACCGTGACCGGCCCATCGGGTTCGGGCAAGACCAGTTTCCTCAATATCGCCGGGCTGCTGGAAGAATTTACCGAAGGCGAATACATCCTTGACGGCGTCAACGTCAAGGGCATGAACGACAATGCCCGTTCGCGCCTGCGCAATGAAAAGCTCGGCTTTATCTTCCAGGGCTTCAATCTGATTCCCGACCTGTCGCTGTTCGACAATGTCGATGTGCCGCTGCGCTACCGCGGCTTCAACCGCGCCGAACGCAAAGAGCGCATCGAGGACGCGCTGGCCAAGGTCGGCCTGGCCTCGCGCATGAAGCACTACCCGGCCGAACTGTCGGGCGGTCAGCAGCAGCGCGTGGCCATTGCACGCGCGCTGGCCGGCTCGCCCAAGCTGCTGCTGGCCGATGAACCGACCGGCAACCTCGATACGCAAATGGCGCGCGGCGTGATGGAACTGCTCGAAGACATCAATGCCCAGGGCACCACTATCCTGATGGTCACGCATGACCCGGAACTGGCGCTGCGCAGCCAGCGCAATGTCCACATTATCGACGGCCAGGTGTCGGACCTGGTGCAGCACGGCGCGTCGCTTGCCGGCACCCGCCACGCCGCCACCGTCTGAGGAACGACCATGTTCGAATACTATTTCAAGCTGGGCCTGCGCAGCCTGTTGCGCAACCGCGCCCTGACCGCGCTGATGATACTGACGCTGGCCGTCGGCGTGGCCGCCAGCGTGTCGACCGTCACCATTTTGCACGCCATGTCGGGCGACCCATTGCCGCACAAGAGCGACCGCCTGTTCGTGCCGGTGATCGATATCCTGCCGCTCAAGGGCTACGTGGCAGGTGAAAAGCCGGGTTTTGCGCAAATGCAGACGAGCTATATCGATGCCCAGAACTTCATGCGCAGCAAGGTCGGCGTGCGCCGCACCGTGATGTATGGCGTGGCCGGCCCGGTCGAGCCCGCACGCAAGGATCTGGGTACATTTTTTTCACAAGGCATGGCGCCCACGCGCGACTTCTTTGCCATGTTCGAGCCGCCGTTCCTGTACGGCCAGCCGTGGAGCGAAGCGGACGACGCCAGCGGCGCCGATGTCATCGTGCTGAGCCGCGCGCTGTCCGAAAAGCTGGTCGGCAACACCAACCCGGTCGGCCAACGCGTGACGGTCCTGGGACGGCCCTACATGGTGACTGGTGTGCTGGCCACCTGGGACGTGGTACCGCGCGCGCACCATATTATCGGCAGCAAGGGCGCGTTCGGTCCGGAAGACGAATTTTTCATTCCCTTTGCCAGCGCGATCCGCCACGAAACCGTGCACGATGGCGGCATGAGCTGCAATGGCGACGGCAATGCTCCCGGCTACCAGGGCACACTGGCCTCAGGCTGCACCTGGCTGCAATTCTGGTTCGAAATGGCCAGCAGCAGCGACCGCGGACAATTGCAGCAGTACCTGGACGCCTATGCTGGCGAGCAGCGCAAGCTGGGCCGCATGCCGCGCAATGCTCCCAATCGCCTTTATGATCTGAACGAATGGATGAGCTTTTTGCAGGTGGTCGATAACGACAACAAACTCGCTGCCTGGCTGGCGTTCGGCTTCCTGCTGCTTTGTCTGGTCAATACCATCGGTCTGCTGCTGGCAAAATTTTCCGTGCGCGCCGCCGAGGTGGGCATACGCCGCGCACTGGGCGCCACCCGGCGCGACATCTTCAGCCAGTTCCTGATCGAAACCACCGTGATCGGCCTGGCCGGCGGCGTGCTCGGCCTGCTGCTGGCTTTCGGCGCACTGGCCGTGGTCAGCCGGCAGTCCAAGGACCTGGGCACGGTCGCGCACATGGATATACCGATGCTGCTGCTGACGTTTGCGATGTCGGTGGCCGCCGCCCTGCTGGCTGGTTTGCTGCCGACCTGGCGTGCCTGCCAGGTCACGCCGGCAATCCAGCTCAAAACCCAATGATCACCCATTTCCCACTATGAGGTTCAGCATGGAAATCCGCCCCATCCTGTCGGCGCTGATGCGCAGCAAAACCGGCGCCGTCCTGGTCGCAGTGCAGGTCGCGATCAGCCTGGCCATCCTGGCCAACGCCCTGCATATCGTCAACCTGCGCCAGGCCGTGGCCGCGCGGCCCACTGGCGTGGCCGCCGAAAACGATATTTTTTACGTCAATATCCAGAACCTCAACCGCGGCAGTCATGAGCGACAGCTGGCCGAACAGAAACGCCAGGCGGCACTGCTGCGCGCCCTGCCGGGCGTGATGTCGGTGGCGCAAACGTCACAGGCAGTCCTGTCACGCTCAGGCAACATTACCAGCGTGTCGATCAAGCGTGGCCAGGCGACGCCGAGCGCCGAAGTGGCGACCTACTTCAGCCCTGATTCGCTGATCAAAACGTATGGCCTGCAACTGATCGAAGGGCGCGATTTCCGGCCCGACGAAGCGCCGGAGATCAACGAAGATGTCGACAACAGTTCGCCCAAGGTCGTGATACTGTCGCGCGCCGCAGCGCAACAGATCTGGCCAGGCGAGACCAGCTTTGTCGGCAAGACACTGTTCCAGGGCAGTGGCCCGGACGACCCCGAACTGCGCGTGGTAGGCATCGTCGAGCGGCTGCAGACGCAGAATGCGCAGAACAAGCCTCGAGGCGAACATTCGGCCCTGCTGCCAGCGCGCCTGACCGGCGGGCGTGACCAGCTGATGTATGCGGTACGGGCAGAACCGGGCCAGCGTGACCGTTTGATGCAGGAAGCGCAACAGGCCATCCGCACGTCCAGCACGGACCGGCTGCTGGTCTCTATCGACACGCTGCAACAGCACCGCAAGGCGCGCTATCGGGCCGATCAGGGCCTGTCGTGGATGCTGATCGCCGTCAGCACGCTGCTGCTGCTGGTGACCGCCAGCGGCATCGTCGGTATCGCCAGCCTGTGGGTCACCCAGCGCAAAAAGCAGATCGGCGTGCGCCGTGCACTGGGGGCGCGGCGCATCGATATTCTGCGCTATTTCCTGACCGAGAATTTCATGATCACCAGCGCCGGCATCGCGGCAGGTGTGCTGCTGGCGCTGGCGCTCAACCACCTGCTGGTCAGCCAGCTCGAACTGGCGCGCCTGCCGCTGGGCTACCTGCTGGGCGGCGCGCTGGTATTCTGGCTGCTGGGCGTGGGCGCTGTCTACGGGCCGGCCTGGCGCGCGGCCAGCATCTCGCCGGCCACCGCCACCCGCAGTACCTGAGTCATTGTCCCGGTGTTATGCTGCGTCCATGCCTACCGTACTGATTATTGACGACAACGCCGCCGTGGCGATGGCACTCGAGGTGCTGTTTTCGCTGCACGAGATCGACGCCCTGCGCGCCGCTTCGCCCGAAGAAGGCCTGGCGCTGCTGGCGCGCCATCCGGTCGACCTGGTGCTGCAGGACATGAACTTCGCGGCCGACACCACTTCAGGCGAGGAAGGCGTGGCGCTGTTTCACGCCATCCGCGCGCGCCATCCCGACCTGCCGGTGATCCTGCTGACGGCCTGGACCCAGCTCGATACCGCGGTCGAGCTGATCAAATCGGGCGCCGCCGATTACCTGGCCAAGCCCTGGGACGACCGGCGCCTGATCGCCAGCGTGCACAACCTGCTCGAACTGGGCCAGGCCAACCGCACCCTGCGTGAAAAAACGCTGCAGGAACAGCGCCAGCACCAGGCGCTGGCGTCGCAGTTCGACCTGCGCGGCATGGTCTGGCAGGACGCCGCCACCGAACGCGTGGTGCACCTGGCCTGCCAGGTGGCGCGCGCCGATGTGCCGGTGCTGATCTCGGGACCGAACGGCAGCGGCAAGGAGCGCATCGCCGCCATCGTGCAGGCCAACTCGCAGGTGGCCGACGGCCCGTTCGTGATCCTCAATTGCGGCGCCGTGCCGGTCGAGCTGATCGAGGCCGAACTGTTCGGCGCCGAAGCGGGTGCCTATACGGGCGCTTCGCGTGCACGCGACGGCAAGTTCGATGCGGCCGATGGCGGCACCCTGTTTCTCGACGAAATCGGCAACCTGCCGCTGGCAGGCCAGATGAAGCTGCTGCGCGTGCTGGAAACGGGCCGCTTCGAGCGCCTCGGCTCGAACCGCGAGCGCCAGGTGCGGGTGCGCATTATCAGCGCCAGCAATGCCGACCTGCCGGCCATGATCAGGGCCGGCACCTTCCGCGAAGACCTGTATTACCGCCTCAATGTAATCGAGCTGCGCCTGCCGCCCCTGTCCCAGCGCCCGGCCGACATCCTGGTGCTGGCGCGCCATTTCCTGGGCCCAGGCAAGGCGCTCGATGCGCAGGCCGAAGCGAGCCTGCTGGCGCACGGCTGGCCGGGCAATGTGCGCGAATTGAAAAACGTGATGCAGCGCGCCAGCCTGCTGGCGCCAGGCGCCGTGATCGGCGTGCAGGAGCTGGGCCTGCCGGCTGCTGCAGCGCGCCTGCCTGAAACGGCGACCGGCGAACCTGACCGCGAGCAGGTGGCAGCGGCACTGGCGCGCGCGCAGGGCGTGGTGGCACAGGCGGCGCAGGAGCTGGGCCTGTCGCGCCAGGCGCTGTACCGGCGCATGGAGCGGCTCGGCATCGCGCGCGGGTGATGGCGAACCGACCCATGCCTGCGAAAAGCCTGCGTCTTTCGCTGCTCACGCGCTGGACCGCGCTGGTGGCCACGCTGCTGGTGCTGGGCATCGGCATCGCGCTGTTGATCGCCCACTTCCTGCCCGGCCAGCCACTGCTGGTGATGGGCCTGTCGCTGGCCTGCATCGTGCCGATTGCCGTGATTACCATCCGCGCCCAGCTGCAATCGATGCTGTCGCTGTTTCGCGCGCTGTCAGGCACCGTCGCCAGCTACCAGGACGGCGACTTTGCCTTCAGCCTGCGCTGGCCGCAAAACGATGAACTGAGCGACCTGGTGGCCGCCCACAACGCGCTGGGCGACGTGCTGCGCCAGCAGCGGCTCGATCTGGTGCAGAGGGAACTGCTGCTCGATACCATGGTGCAGAACACGCCGGTGGCCATGCTGCTGGTGGCCGACAAGCGCGCCATCGTGTACGCCAACCTGGCGGCGCGCCAGTTGCTCAACGACGGTCGCCGGCTCGAAGGCCATCAGTTGGCCGAGATCGTGCAGCAGGCCGCACCTGCCTTGGCCGAAGCACTGGCGCGCAGCACCGACGGCCTGTTTACCAGCGGCGAAGGCGAGCAGGAAGAGGTGTATCACCTGGCGCGGCGCCGCTTCAGCCTGAACGGGCGCCAGCATGAACTGCTGCTGCTGCGCCAGCTGACGCTGGAACTGCGCCGCCAGGAAGTGCAGACCTGGAAAAAAGTCATCCGCGTGATCAGCCACGAGTTGAACAATTCGCTGGCGCCGCTCGCTTCGCTGGCCCACTCCGGTGCCGAACTGGTGCGGCGCGGCCAGACGGCGCGCCTGCCCCAGATCCTGGCCATCATCGAGGAACGCACGCGCCATCTGGAGAGCTTCATCCTCGGTTACGCGCGCTTCGCCAAGCTGCCAGCACCGCGCCCGGCCAGCTGTGCGTGGCAGCCCTTCCTCGACAGCCTGGCGGCGCAGATAGCGTTCGTGCTCGACGGCGCGCCGCCTGCGCCGCCTGCATTTTTCGATGCGGCGCAACTGCAGCAGGCGCTGATCAACCTGCTCAAGAACGCACATGAATCGGGGTCAAATGCCGATTGCGTAAGCATGCATCTGAGCCAGGCCCACGGCATGCTGCGCATCGAAGTGCGCGACCGCGGTCCGGGCATGACTGAGGCCGTGATGGACAATGCACTGGTGCCGTTCTACTCGACCAAACGCAGCGGCACTGGCCTCGGGCTGGCGCTGACGCGCGAAATCGCCGAGGCCCATGGCGGGCGCCTGGTGCTGGCCAACCGCGAAGGCGGTGGCCTCGCCGTCACGCTGATGCTGCCGCAGCCCGCAATTGAAGAAAGCTGAGCGGCGGCTGCTACACTGGCGCCATGAATCCAGAATTTACCTCCATCAGTAACGAAGCTTACGCCCAGCCCGGCCATCCGCCGGCCACCACCACCGAACTGCGCGGCATCCGCTACCTGCACCTGGGTACCCAGTGGGTACAGGGCGCCATGCGACTCGACCGGCCCGACGCCATCGAGCTCGAATACGTGCAGATGATGACGATGTGGCTGCTGTTCAAGCCGCAACCGAAGCGCATCGTGCAGCTGGGCCTGGGCAGCGCCGCGCTGACCAAATTTGCCTACCGCCGCTTTCCCGACGCCAGCGTGACGGCGGTCGAGCTCAATCCCAACGTGATCGCCATCTGCGGCGCGCAGTTTGCGCTGCCGGCCAATGACGAACGCCTCGATGTGCGCGAAATGAATGCGCTCGACTTCGTGCAGGACCAGGCCAACCACCATACGGTCGATGTGCTGCAGGTCGATCTGTACGATGAAGAAGCGCGCGGTCCGGTGCTCGACACGCCCGAGTTCTACCAGGCCTGCTTCGACTGCCTGAGCGACGACGGCGTGATGGTCACCAATGTCTTCGGCGAATTCGACAACTACGACAAGAACTTGCGCGCGATGGAACTGGTGTTCGACGCCGTGGTGTGGGTACCGGACGCAGAAGATGAAAACATCGTGGTGCTGGCTTTCAAGAATTCGCCCGTGATCGACTTCAGCGACCTGTACGAACGCGCCGGCTCAATCAAGAAGCAGTTCAATCTGCCCGCCAAGAACTGGGTCAATGGCCTGAAGCAGTGGATGCTGGACCAGCAAGACTAAAGGGACTATTTACCTGCACGCTTGACCGGCCGGCGTGCTTGCCTGATCATCGGTGATGCTGGCGATCGCCACCATTTTTCCTACCCACCAGGAGCACCGATGAATCAGCGCAAATTTGTTTCCTTCCGCCTTGCGGCCACCGCCGCCCTGTTGCTGGCCTACGCCGGCAGCGGCGCGGCACTGGCCGCCGACAGTGTCGCCGACCCGGCCCTGCAGGCCGCCATTGCCGGCAGCGCCCGCACGCCGGCCAACGCTGCACGCGACAGCGCGCGCCACCCGTATGAAACGCTGCGCTTTTTCGGCATCAAGCCCACCATGACAGTGGTCGAGCTGGCGCCCGGCGGTGGCTGGTACACCGAAATCCTGGCACCCTATCTGCGCGACCAGGGCAAGCTGATCGCCGCCGGCAGCGACCCGCAAGGCAGCGAAGGCGCGCGTCGCAGCGCGGCACGCTTCCAGCAAAAGCTCGACACCAATCCGGCAGCGTTCGACAAAGTGGAAATCGGCGCTTTTGCGCCACCGAGCACCTACCGCATCGCGCCCAAGGGCACGGCTGACATGGTGCTGACGTTTCGCAATATCCATAACTGGATACCGGTTGGTGAAGAAGGCATGCAGACGCTGTTCAAACAGGTCTACGACAGCCTGAAACCGGGCGGCGTATTCGGCGTGGTCGAACACCGCCTGCCAGCAAACAAAGCACAGGACGCCAAAGCCAGCAGCGGCTATATCCATGAAGCGTATGTGATCAAGCTGGCCGAAGGCGCCGGCTTCAAACTGGCCGGCAAGTCGGACATCAACGCCAACCCGAAAGACACGGCCGACCATGAAGGCGGCGTGTGGGCGCTGCCGCCCACCTACGGCAACAAGGACGTCGACCGCGCCAAATATGAGGCGATCGGCGAGAGCGACCGCATGACGCTGAAATTCGTCAAGCCGTAATTAACGTATTTCACGTAGGTCGGATTAGGCCCTGCGGGCCGTAATCCGACAATATTGTTAACGCTGACCGTGGTGGTGTCGGATTACGGCCCCCTCGGGGCCTAATCCGACCTACCGGCCTTACTTCTTCGCTGCCTTGACGGGCGCCAGGCTCAAATCCTGGAAGTCGTAGCTGAAGTCCGTTTCAGCCGACACCGGCGCCATTTTCACGCGGTCGATGCTGCCGTCCGGGTTGAGCGAGAACGTCACATAGGCGTCGGCGTTGAAGTTGCGCTCTTTCCAGCGCACGATAAAGGTGTCGTGCTGCCAGTGTTCGAGTTCGCCCGTCAGGTCCGGCGTGCGGGTAAATGACAGGATCTGCTTTTTGCCTTCGTGGCGGATCACCACCTTGCCGTACCACGCATCTTCATATTCGCCGTCGTAGGCGGCCAGTGGCAGCGATGGCGTCGATTTGGCGGCGCGTGCACCGGACGCTTTTTCCTGCTTTTTCAGCTCTGCGGCGTGCTGGTCCTGCTCCACTTTCGACACCAGCGCGATCCAGTCCGACGGTGCCGCGCCCAGGTAATGGTCGACGATGCGCCATTGCAGCGCCGTCATGGCGCCGCCGTTTTCTGCATTGGTCAGTATCGCCACGCCCAGTTTTGCCTGCGGCACCATTAGCACGCGCGAGTAAAATCCCTGCAGTGCGCCGCCGTGCATGGCGACCTTCATGCCGCGGTAATCGCGCAGCTGGAAGCCCAGGCCATAGGCGCTGAAGTTCGGCTTGGTGGCAGCCAGTTCCGGCTTCGGTTCACCGATCTTGACAGGCGTCTGGGCGGTCCACATTTCATTGGCCTGCTTTTCGCTGAACAGGCGCGCCTCTTTGCCGTCCTTGCCGACTGCACCGGCGATCTTGCCGCCGTCGAGCAGCACCATCATCCACTTGGCGATGTCTTCGGCATTGGTATTGATGCCGACCGCGCCCACGGCGTTCGGCACCGGCATCGACTTGACGGCGGCGATCTTGCCGTTGATCTTGCTGTGCGCATTGGCTACGTCGGGATTGCCCGCGTTTTCGGCCAGGCTGGTGGTGGTGCCGCTCATGCCCAGCGGCGCCAGGATGCGCTCGTGCATGGCTTCGCCCCAGCTCTTGCCGGCCTTGTCGGCGATGATCTTGCCGGCCACGATATAGAGCAGATTGTCGTAGGCATAGCTTGCACGGAAACTGGTGGCCGGACGGATATAGCGCAGCTTTTCAATGATTTCATCGGTGCTGAAGGTGGTGGTCGGCCACCACAGCAGGTCGCCCGCGCCCAGGCCCAGGCCACTGCGGTGCGTGAGCAGGTCGCGGATGGTCATCTCACCGGTCACGTAGGAGTCGTGCATCTGGAAACCTGGCAGGTGCTTGGTGACCGGGTCATCCCAGGCCAGCTTGCCTTCGTCGACCAGCATGGCCAGCGCGGCGGCCGTGAAGCCCTTGGAATTGGAGGCCACTTCAAACAGCGTCTTGCTGTCGACCGGCGCCGCTTCGCCCAGCTTGCGCACGCCGAAGCCGCGCGTGGCGATCACCTGGCCATCCTTGACGATGGCAATCGCGATACCCGGCACATCGAAGGTTTTCAGGGCGCTGTTGACATCGCGCTCGAGGTCGAACGCCGGCGCCGGCGCCGCTGCCACGGCAGCAGCGGCCGGTGCAGGATCGGCAGCCAATGCCGGCAAGGTGGTGCTGGAAAACGCCAGCACCAGGGCGGCAGCGAGAGTGTGCATGGAGGTATGGATTTGCATGGTTTTCATCTTGAATAAGTTCAATGCGCTTGCGCGGCCATCAGTTTGTCGACGCTTTCCTGGGTCACCGGATGGTAGCGTTCACGCGCCGTGGCGTACACGCCGCGCGCCCATTGCTGGCCCTGCGGCGTTTTCATCAGTGCACTGTAGAGCGGCACCACGAATTTCTGGCGTCCCACGCTGCCGAGAAAGCCCTGCAGCGGCGCGTACACATCGTAGCCGGCGTTGACCGACGCCAGGTAAAAGCGGTAAGCGACTTCATTGTTGCCGCTCTTGCCCACGCCATACACCTGGTCGAGCTCACGCAACTGGGCGGCGCTGGCGCGGCCGTTGATATCGTTCAGGAAGTGCATCGATTCGATGGCGATCCATTTGTCCATGCCCAACTCGCGCGTGGACAGTTCGCCCTTGAGCCAGGCGTCGCGATGCTGGTCGAGCAGCGCCAGGCGCGGCGACTTGACCGGTCTGGCGCTGGCCGGCACGCCAAAGCCGTGCAGCCAGTCCTGCAGCTCGGCTTCCGGCATGACTTCAGGGTGCTGCGCCAGCAGATTCTTGCGCAGGTAGTTCACGAACTGGTCGCTCGTCACGCTCTGGAACGCATGCTGGTCGAACCAGCCGCGCAGGAAGGGATCGAACACGGCACGCCCGGCGCGCTGCTCCATGGTGGCCAGGAACCAGGCGCCTTTCGGGTAGATGATGCCGTCGTCGGTATAGGTTTCGGCCGGATTGGCGTCGGCGTCGCGCGACACCAGCGCCGTCTTGGCCGGCGGCAGTTCACGAATGGCGGCGGCCAGTTCTTCCTGGTCGACCTGCACGCCCATCTGCGCCACCTCGCTGCCATAGAGCTGTTCGACGATGCGGGTAGTGACGTAGGTAGTGAAACCTTCGTTGAGCCACATATGCTTCCACGACGCATTGGTGACCAGGTTGCCCGACCACGAGTGCGCCAGTTCATGCGCGATCAGGTCGACCAGGCTGCGGTCGCCCGCAATCATGGTCGGCGTCAGAAAGGTCAGGCGCGGGTTTTCCATGCCGCCGTAGGGAAACGATGGCGGCAGCACGATCATGTCGTAGCGCCCCCAGCGATAAGGACCGTACAGCTTTTCTGCCGCCTCGATCATCTTTTCCGTGTCGGCCAGCTCGTACTCGGCCGCCTTGATGCGCGGCGGTTCGGCATACACAGCTGAACGCGGACCGAGTTTGCGCACCTCCAGTTCGCCGATGGCAATGGCCAGCAGGTAGGATGGTATCGGCTGCGGCATGCGGAAGGTCCAGCCGCCTTTGCCGGTGGCCTTTTCATCGTTTTCCGCGCTCATGACCACGCGCATGCCCTCGGGCGCCTCGATGCGCGCGCTGTAGGTAAAGCGCACCGCCGGCGTATCCTGCGACGGCACCCACGAACGTGCATTGATGCTTTGCGACTGGCTGAACATGAACGGCAGCTTGCCCGACATGGTCTGCTGCGGCGTCAGCCACTGCAGCGCAATGGCGGTCGGTGCGGTGCGGTAGTAGACGCGCACTTTTTCCGGCTGGCCGGTGGTGGTGATGCGCAGCGCCTGGCCTTTTTCCGCGTCCGCCGCATCGAGCTTGAACGGCGCTGCCTGCCAGGCGCCGCGCTTGTCCTGCACCTGGACTTTGGCAATGGCCAGGTCGCGCGTGTCGAGCACCAGCGTGCGTGCAGCCGGGTCGATCCACTTGAGCGACAGCTCGGCGTAGCCGGACAGGGTCTTTTGTTTGAAGTCGGCTTTCAGGTCCAGTTGCACATCGCGCGTGCGTACCTGGTCGTAGCGCGCATAGCTGAGAGGATCGGCGTGGGCTGCCAGGGTCACCTGGCACAGCAGCGCACAGCCGAGCGCGCGCAGGTAGGTCAAAGTTTGCATGGTCGTCTTTTGAATGATTTGCGAAAGCACCTGCCGCTTGTTTGCGGGGCGTCGCGCAGGATAGCATTGTCTGGCGCGCCCGGCAGAAACATGGTGATGCAGGCGGCCTATTTTTTCCCGCTTTTCGCTTCTTCAAGCTTGAGCGGCGCGGCCATGTCCTTCATCAGATTGTGCGGGTCAGGATCGGGGCGCAGCAGTTCGACACGCGCCGGCGCAATCTTGCGCGGCCAGGCGTTGTTGCTGATGTCGATATCGGCCGTCTCCCAGTACGGGTCCTGCACCAGACCCACCATCGGCTCGTCGGTAATGAGCACCTTGGTGATTTTTTTCGGCGACTGGCGCCACACTTCGGCCGGCACGCGCTCGATGATTTTTTTGCCGCTGGCCAGTTCGATTTCCAGTATCAGTGGCATCACCAGCCCGCCCAGGTTGGACAAATCGACCAGGTACAGGTGCTTGCCGGCCATGCCCTGCTCGAGCAGCTTGCGCTCCCATGGATCGAGGCCTTCGAGCAGCTCAGCCTGGCCGTTGCGGTCCTTGTTGCTGACCGTGAATTCATCATGCTCGTTATAGAAATCCCTGAGCACGGGATCGCTGTCGATCTTTTTCGACATGGCGCGGTTGCGCTGGCTGGCGATCGACTGCGGTTCGGCCGCGTGACGCGCACGGCGCCAGGCTTTTTCGATTTCGGGATTCCTGCTGCTGACGCCAACTTCGGTGATGCCATCGATGCTGATATCGACCGCATCGGTGCCGTAGAACCAGCCGCGCCAGAACCAGTCCAGATCGGTGCCGGAGGCGTCTTCCATGGTGCGGAAAAAATCGGCCGGCGTGGGCCGCTTGAACTTCCAGCGCAGCGCATACTGCTTGAAGGCGAAATCGAACAGCTCGCGCCCAAGCACCGTTTCGCGCAAGATATTAAGCGCCGCAGCCGGCTTGTCGTAGGCGCTGGCCGTCAGCTGCTGCAGCGACTCGGGATTGGTCATGATCGGCGCCTGCCCGGCGCTGCGCATATGCTCGACGATCTGGCGCGGCTCGCCATTCCACGACGGATAATCGGTTTCCCAGGCCTGCTCGGCCAGGTACTGCAGGAAGGAATTCAAGCCCTCGTCCATCCAGGCCCACTGGCGCTCGTCGGAGTTGACGATCATGGGAAAATAGTTATGGCCGACCTCGTGGATAATCACGCTGATCAGGTCATATTTGGTCTTGCGCGAATAGGTGACGGCGCCGGTTTTCTTGTCCTTCACGGGGCGCCCTCCATTAAAGGCCAGCATCGGATACTCCATGCCGCCCACGGCGCCGTTGACCGACAGCGCCACCGGATACGGATAGTCGAAACTGTATTTGCTGTACTGCTCGATCGCATGCACCACCGCGCGCGTGCTGTACTGCTGCCACAGCGGATTGCCCTCGTTCGGGTAGTAGGACATGGCCATCACGCGCTTGCCGCCGCTGTCCATGCCTTGCGCATCCCAGATGAATTTGCGGCTTGACGCCCACGCCACATCGCGCACATTGTTGGCCTTGTAGTGCCAGGTTTTCATGGCGCTACTGCGCGACTTTTCTGCTGCCAACGCTTCTTCGGGCGTGATGATCAGCAGCGGCGTATTGCTGGCGCGCGCGCGGGCCAGGCGTTCGCGCTGGGCGGCGCTGAGCACCGCGGCCGGATTTTGCAATTCGCCGGTGGCCGCCACCACATGGTCGGCCGGCACCGTCAGGTACAGCTCATAGTCTCCGAATTCCAGTGCAAATTCGCCGTTGCCCAGGTACTGCTTGTTCTGCCAGCCGGCCGCATCGTAATAGGCGGCCATGCGCGGGAACCACTGCGCAATCTGGAAAATGGCGTTCTGGTCGTCTTCGAAAACCTCATACCCGGAGCGCTCGACCAGCACCTTCTGGTCATTGATCGCATACGACCAGTCGACATGAAAAGTCACGTTCTGCCCGGGCGCCAAAGGCTGCGGCAAGTCGATGCGCAGCATGGTCTGGTTGACCGTGTACGGCAGCGGCTTGCCCGAGGCCGACCTGACGGCCTTGAGCCGGAAGCCACCTTCAAAGGAGCGGCCGGCCTGGATCGCGCGCAGGTCCTCGAATTTGAGCGCCGTGTCTTCATCGCCGCTCAGCCAGGCCTGGCGCGATGGGGCAGCCAGCACGCGGCGCTGGTCGGCGTCCTGGCGCAGCGCATTCTGGTCCAGCTGCAGCCACAGATAGGCCAGGCTGTCGGGTGAGCGGTTATGGTAGGTGATCTGTTCGCTGGCGCTGATCTCGCGGCGTGCTTCATCGAGCGTGGCGCGGATCACATAATCGGCTTTCTGCTGCCAGTAGGCGTGGCCGGGTGCGCCCGAAGCGGTGCGGTAAGCGTTCGGCGTGGGCAGCATTTCACCAAGCTGGCGGAATTTGTCGTCGAACGGCGCAGCGCTCCAGCCGGTGGCAGGCAGGCCCAATGACAAGGCGCAAAGCAAGGCCGCAACGATCCGGCAGTTCGTGAAAAGCATGGGGTGGCCCATCTGGAAGTAAGAAGAACCACCATTCTACGACTCAATTGCGCGAGTCAATTGCGTAACTCAATGATTGCAAATAATCATCTTGTCGGCACGCCACAACAGTGGCGGCCGACATGACACAGTCTTTCACTGCTAGACCAGCAGCAGCACCGGCACTTCCCGCCCCAAATCGCGCAGCTCGATGGCGTCACCAGGGACAGCCGCGCCATCGACGCTCAAGCCAGGCTGGCGTGCGCCGGCCTTTTCCACCGTGATGGCGTAGCTGCTCTGGCCGTAGCGGTAGTGCAGCGTAAAGCGGTCCCACTCGGCCGGCAGGCACGGCGCCAGGCGCAGCCGGTCCGCTTCGCGCGACACGCCCAGCAGCGACTCGACGATCAGCCGGTACAGCCAGCCCGAAGACCCGGTGTACCAGCTCCAGCCGCCGCGCCCCACATGCGGCGAAACGGCATAGACATCGGCCGTTACCACATACGGCTCGACCTTATAGCGCGCCACCGACTGCGCATCGGCGCCATGGCGCACCGGGTTGATCATGCGCAGCAGCTCCCACGCCTTGGCCGCCTCGCCCAGGCGTGCAAAAGCCATTGCGGTCCAGATGGCGGCATGCGTGTACTGGCCGCCGTTTTCACGCACGCCGGGCACATAGCCGCGGATGTAGCCGGGGTTCAGATCAGCCTTGTCGAACGGTGGATCGAGCAGCTGGATCACGCCCGAATCGCGCCGCACCAGGCGTGCATCAACCTGACGCATGGCGCCGGCCACGCGTTCCTGGTCGGCCGCGCCGGACAGCACGCCCCAGCTTTGCGAGATCGAATCGATCTGGCACTCTTCGTTGGTGTGCGAACCGAGCGGCGTGCCGTCGTCGAAATAGGCGCGGCGATACCATTCGCCATCCCAGGCGTTCTGCTCGACATTGGCAGCCAGCTTGGTCGCTTCATCGCGGCAGGTCTGGGCAAAGGCCGCATCGCCGCGCAAGGTGGCCACTTCGGCAAAGCGCTGCAGCACTTCATACAGGAAGAAGGCCAGCCACACGCTCTCGCCCTTGCCATGTTCGCCGACCTTGTCCATGCCGTCGTTCCAGTCGCATGAACCCATCAGCGGCAGGCCGTGCACACCCATGCGCAGGCCGTGGCGGATCGCCCGCACGCAATGCTCGTACAGATCGGCCGACTGGTTCGAGGCGGCCGGCAGGTCGTAGTACGAATCCTCTTCCGGCTTGACGGCGCGTCCTTCGATAAACGGTGCGCTTTCCGACAGCACATCCATGTCGCCGGTAGCCAGCACATAACGGCAGGCAGCCAGCGGCAGCCACAGATAATCATCCGAGCAATGGGTGCGCACGCCACGGCCGGACGGCGGGTGCCACCAGTGCATCACATCGCCTTCGACAAACTGGTGCGCCGCACACAGCAGCAGATGCGCACGCAGCAGTTCGGGCCGGGTATGAATCATCGCCATGGCGTCCTGCAACTGGTCGCGGAAGCCGTAGGCGCCACCGGACTGGTAATAGCCGCTGCGCGCCCACAGGCGGCAGGCAATGGTCTGGTACATCAGCCAGCCGTTGGCGATCACGTCGAGCGACTGCTCGGGCGTTTCGATGCGCACCGCGCCCAGCGTTTGCTGCCAGTGCGCGCGTACCTGTTCGAGCGCGGTGCGCGCCGCCTCGCGGCCCTGATGGCGCTGCACCAGGGTGCTGGCGTCGGCATTGCGGCGCCCGCCCACGCCGAGCACGAACACGATTTCGCGCTCCTGGCCCGGCTGCAGCTCGAACGGCACCTGGATCGCCGCGCAGGCGTCCAGGCCCGCACCGGCCTTGCCGGACAGGCGCACCCGGCGCAAAGCTGCCGGCTGGGCCAGCGTGCCATTGCGGCCGATGAATTCATTGCGGTCGCAGGTGACCGAACGGATGCTGGCGTCGGTGCTGAAAAAGCCCACGCGCCCGGAAAACTCGGTGTTGTAGTTATTGCGCGCAAACAGCGCGCCGCTGATCGAATCGACTTCGGTGGCCACATGCATGCCGGACTTGGCGCGCAGGTCGGCCAGCACCCATTCCACGTAACCGGTGACCGACAGGCGGCGCGCCACGTTGCTGTCATTGCGTACCTTGACCACCGAATAGCGCACCGGCGCATCGAGCGAGACGTAGGTACACAGTTCGGTGGCCACGCCGCCTTCGGCATGCTCGAACACGCTGTAGCCGAAACCGTGGCGCGTCACATAGTCGCCGCTGCCGCGCGTGGGCAGGGCCGTGGGCGACCAGAACTGGCCGCTGTCTTCGTCGCGGATATAAAACGCTTCGCCCGACAGGTCCGAAACCGGGTCGTTATGCCATGGCGTCAGGCGAAATTCGTGCGCGTTCTCGCTCCAGGTATACGCCTGGCCACTCTCGGACACCACGCTGCCGAACTGCGCATTGGCCAGCACGTTGGACCACGGCGCCGGCGTGCGTTCGCCTTCGCCGGTGGTGATCACATACTCGCTGCCGTCGGGTGTGAAGCCACCCAGGCCATTATGCAAAATCAGCTCGCGCGATGGTGCGCGGTAAGGCTCGGTGTCGGCGATGCGGGCCATGTCCTGCATCAGCGGCGGCATGCGCAGTACCGGGCTGGCTGGCCGCCTGACCTGCTCGGCCAGCGTACCGCGCGTGTCGCTGATGATCACGCGCGCCACCGACTGCAGCAAGATACGGTCTTCGATGGCGATCTGCTCGGCCAGGCGCACGAAGATGCCACCCGGGCGGTCGATCGCCTGCGCATCGATGCCCGAGGCGATCAGGCCCATGATCTGTTCCTGCAGCAGCTGGCGGTAGCCACTCTGGTCTTCGTACCAGATCACCAGGTCGACGATCAGCCCTTTCAGGCGCCAGTAGGCATGCGCCTGCACCATCTGGCGCGCCAGTTCCAGGTTGGCCGGATCGCGGATCTGCAGCAGCACGATCGGCAGGTCGCCAGAAATCGCGTAGGCCCACAGGCCGGACTGGCCGCGCTGGTTCTTGAGCAAAATGCCCGCTTCGGCGCGCAGCGCCGCAGTCGGATAAATCACCGCATTGGCCAGGCGCGCATAGAGCTGGGCGTCGGCCTCGCTGGCGTTCAACTGGCGCAGCACCACCTGGCTGTGGGTCCAGGCCAGTTCGAACACGCGGTCGGCCAGATGGCGGTCGCGGTATTTGTCGATCAGGTGCAGCGCCGCATCGCGCTGCTCGGCCATGCCGGTCACGCTGTCGACCGTCACCGCCTGGTCAGGCGCCAGCGTGAGCACATAACGCACCGCCACCACCGGGTCGAGCACCGAGCCATCGCTGCCGCTCAGCGGCCCGTCCTGCTGCAGCGCCAGCGGCAGCTGGGCCGTATTGCCACGGCCGATAAAGCGCGCACGGTCGGTCTCGAACGATACCTCCTGACCGAGCCCGTCATGCACATTCACCAGGTGCAGCAGCCATGGCATCTGCTCTTCTTTCGAACGTGGCCGGCGCGTACACAGAATCGCGTGTTCCGGCGCCAGGATTTCAGTCTGCACGAACAGCTTGCTGAAGGCCGGGTGGGCAGCGTCGGCTGCGGCCGGCGCCATCACCACTTCGGCAAAGCTGGTGATCTCGATGCGCCGCTCGCGGTTGGAGTTGTTGCTGATGCGGGTGCGGCGTATCTCGATATCGTCTTCCGGTGAAACCACGATTTCGGTATACAGCTCGAGGCCATGGTCGGCGCGACGGAACTCGACGCGCCCTTCCGAAAACACCACTTCGTACTTCTTCGGCTCGACCAGCGTCGGCTGGTAGGTGGTGGACCAGACATGGCCGTCATCGAGGTCGCGCAGATAGCAAAAATTGCCCCAGTTGTCGCGCGTGCTGTCTTCGCGCCAGCGCGTGACCGACAGGTCTTTCCAGCGGCTGTAGCTGCCGCCCGCATTGCTGACCATCACATGGTAGCGGCCGTTCGACAGCAGCTGCGTTTCCGGCGCGGCGCTGTTGGCTTGCGTCAGCACGCGCATCGGCATGGCGGCATCGGCCGCACCGGTGCGCAGCACTGCCAGTTCGGCCGTATTGGAATAAAAGGCGCCGGCCTGCGGCGTGCGTTCCTGCAGCACCAGCAGCGCCGACTGCAGCAGCGGATCGGACTCGAAGCGGCGCTGCATCGGACGGTCGTGCAGCAGGTAGCTGAGCGCCAGGAAACCCATGCCCTGGTGATGCACCATGAAGGAACGGATCACGGCGCTGTCCTGGCCGCGCGGCAGGCGCGCTTGCGTAAAGTCGACTGCCTCGAAAAAGCCGTAGCGGCCCATGTAGCCGGCGTCGCGCATGCGCTCCAGGTTCTGGCACGATGCTTCGGGCTGCACCATCAGGCCCATCATGCTGGCATACGGCGCGATCACCAGATCGTCGGCCAGGCCGCGTTTGAGGCCCAGGCCGGGCACACCAAAGGCGCGGTACTGGTAATTGAGGCTGGCGTCGACGGTGTTGTAGCCGGACTCGGACACGCCCCACGGCACTTCGCGCTGGCGCCCGTAATCGATCTGCACGTCGATCACCGACTGGTAGGTCTGGTCCAGCAGCGTGTTCGGGTAGTTGGGCATCACCAAGAGCGGCATCAGATACTCGAACATCGAGCCGCTCCACGACAGCAGCACCGGCTTGCCGGCCACCATGCACAGCTGGCGGCCCAGCGCAAACCAGTGCTCCTGCGGCAACTGGCCCTGGGCGATGGCGACAAAGCTGGCCAGGCGCACTTCCGAAGCGAGCAGGTCGTAATAGCTGTTGTCGAGGCGGCGCTCGCTGACGTTGTAGCCGATCGCCAGCAGCTTGGTCGACGGGTTGTACAGGAAGCCGTATTCGATCTGCGCAAAGTCGCGCGCCTGGCCGGCCGCCTGGGCAATATCGCGCATGCTGCGCGCCGCTTCTTCGCGGCCCTGCGCCAGCAGCGCGGCCAGTTCCGGCAGCGCGTCAGGCGGCACGGCCAGGCTGGCCAGTTCGCGCAGCGTCGGCACGCGCGCCAGTTCGGCCGCCAGGCCCGCATGCGCGGCCCACGGCGCCAGCTGCAGCAGTTCGGCCAGCGCAGCGCGGCACTGGCGCGCCAGCGCATCGGCCCACATGGCCTGCTCGCCATCGCCATCGCTGCTGTGCAGCGACATCGTCAGCAGCGCGTCGGCGGCCGTATTGACAGCGGCCAGCCAGGCGTGCCACTCGGGCAGGCTGGCCGGCGCCGCGTCGGCCAACAGCAGCGCCATCGCATCGCGCGCGCCACGGCCTTCGTTTTCCACCTTCATATAGTGCTGCAGCAGCTGCGCCGTGGTGCGGATGCCGCTGACGATCTGCACGCCGATAATCGGCGCGTCATACAGCTCGACCAGGCCGGGCTGGAGCGTCAGCAGATGGCCGGCCAGGTTGCCGCTGTCGACCGTCGAAATATAGATCGGCTGCAGCGGCTTGAGGGTTTGCGTGTCGTACCAGTTGTAGAAATGGCCCTGGTAGCGTTCCAGCTCACCCATGGTATGCAAGGTAGCGCGGCTGCGCTCGATCAGCTGGCCCATGGTGAGATAGCCGAAGTCATACGCACTCAGATTGGCCAGCAGCGCCAGCCCGATATTGGTGGGCGACGTGCGGTGCGCCACCACCATGCTTGGATGCTCTTGCATATTGTCCGGCGGCAGCCAGTGGTCTTCCGGGCCGACAAAGGTATCGAAATAAGCCCAGGTCTTGCGCGCCACACCGTGCAGGAACTCGCCCTGCTCGGGCGACAGGCGCGTCACGGCGCGCTGGATCGGCCGGCTGATGGCCCAGGCAATGGTCGGTGCAACGAACCACAGCAGCAGGACAATGGCCGCTGCGGGCAGTGCTTCAGGACGCCATACCGCCAGCGCCGCGGCCACCGCCACGGCCAGCAGCGGCGAGAACCACATGGCGCGCCAGCTGTCGCCCTGCGTGCTGCCGGCACGGTGCAGATTCGAGGCGCGCCAGTCGAGCAGGCGCTTGTGCGAGACGTTCAGGCGCCACAGCGTACGCGCGATCGCGTCCACGCTGATATAGGCCTCGTAGGCCATGAACACCAGTGTCAGCATGGCGTGCGAGAACTGCACGCCGCAACGGCGCTCGAAAGCGGCCAGGTGCTGGCGCCACAACGTATCGCGTGGTTTGCGCAACAGGTCGTACAGGGCCGAGGTGACCGGCGGCAGGAAGATAATCGCCAGTACCGCCACGCTCCAGTAAGCCACGTGCGGCAGGAAGCCCCAGATCAGCAGGAACGACAGCACGCAGGCCGGCGCCACCACGCTGCGGCGCAGATTGTCGAACAACTTCCAGCGCGACAGCATCGACAGCGGATTGCGTTCGCGCTTGCCGCCACGGCCGGGCACGCGGCCCAACAGCCAGCCAAGCAGTTGCCAGTCGCCACGGATCCAGCGCTGGCGCCGGCTGACGTCGGCGTCATAGCGGGTCGGGTATTGCTCGTACAGCTGCGCGTCGCTCAGCAGCCCGGCGCGCAGATAGCAGCCTTCGAGCAGGTCGTGGCTGAGAATCTTGTTGTCGGGCAGGCGCTGGCCCAGTACGCGCTCGAACATGTCGAGGTCGTAGATGCCCTTGCCGATAAACGAGCCTTCGTAAAACACATCCTGGTACAGGTCCGAAACGGTGCGTGTGTACGGGTCGATGCCAGGCTCGCCGCCGCACAGCAGTTCGTAATGCGAGGGATTGTCGCTGGGCAGCGCCACCGCCACGCGCGGCTGCAGGATGCCGTAGCCGGCGATCACGCGCGAGCCGGCCGCGTCGAGCACGGGGCGGTTCAGCGGATGCATCATGGTGGCGATAAAGTGGCGCGCCGCATCGCGCGGCAGCTGCGTGTCGGTATCGAGCGTGATGATGTATTTGATGGTACGCAGGCCGCGCAGCTCACCTTCGACCAGCGAGAATTTGTCGCGCGCGCCGCCGCGCAAAAAGGCATTCAGGTCGGACAGCTTGCCGCGCTTGCGCTCCTGTCCCATCCAGGCGTTCTGCTGCGAGTTCCACAGGCGCGGACGGTGCAGCAGCAGGAACGGGCCGGTGTGACCCGGCTCTTCCTCGGCAGACGCCCCACCGTCGTCGCGATTGTCGCCTGACTGCTCGTCAGGCAGGCGGTATTTGTCATTGAGCGCCCGGATTGCCGCCTGCGCCTGCTGCAGCAAAGCCTCGTCGCCAGGCAGGGTCTGCGTCGGTGCGTCGACAAAATCGGTCAGCAGGCAAAAGCGCAGATTGGGGTCGCGATTCGACAGGTAATGCACTTCCAGCGTCTCGCACAGCGTGGCCACGTTGGCGGCGCTGTAGATCAGCGTGGGAATGACCACCATGCCGCGCGCATCCGACGGAATGCCTGCCTTGTAATCGAGGCGCGGCAGCGGATGCGGCGAGGTCATCAGGGTTGCCACCCAGTTCACCAGCGCCACCGCCAGCTGGCTGCTGCCCAGCAGCGCCAGCATGCCGATGGCGGCCAGCAGCCAGCCTTCGACGCCGTAGCGCACGGCCCGTTCCAGCAGCAGCGAGGTGGCTGCCAGGCTCAGAAAGGCGATCGCTCCCAGATACACCGTCAGCGGTGCCGCGCGCGCCGTCTGCTCGAGCGCTTCGCGCAGCGGCAGTCTGGCGCCGGCCTGTTTTTCCAGAATCAGTACGCCGCGGTCGACCAGGTAATAGCCGATATGGCCGCGCCGCGCATCGTTGCCGGCGCCATGCGTGTGCGCCAGCTGCACCACCATTTCAGCCACTTCCATTTCGCTGCGGCTGCTGCGTTTGGCAATGCGTTCGATGGCGTGGCGATAGGTGTCGCGGGTGGCAAAGTCCATCGCGCCGTAGGTGCCGGCCGGGTCGAGCCGCAAGGTCTGCTCGACCACGCTCATGGTTTCGACAAACTCCTGCCAGTCCATGGTACCCAGAAAGCGCAGGCTGCCGATACTGTTGGCAATCGACACCTGGTCGGCGGCCTGCTGGCCGATTTCGGCCTGCACCTGCTGCTCGATGGTCAGGCCGTTCTCGGCCAGCTTGTGCGTGAGCCAGGTCAGCGGCAGCGCCAGCGACGGGCCCTGGCCTTGCAGGCGGCGTGAAAACTCGGCCACGAAGGCGCTGCTGGTGGGCGGGTTGGAGCGCGCCATGTCGGCCACCAGCAGGATCAGCCCACTCGGATTGCTTTCGGCAATCTTCGTCATCTGGTCGGCCCAGCCGTTGGCCAGATCGCGCTGCAGGCGGTCGTCGGCCACGCGCGCAGCCACGCGGCGCAGGTTTTCAATCAGCGCCAGGCGCAGCATGATGGGCACCGCCCACAACTCACCGAGCGTCAGCGTGGCCACATCCTGGTAGGCCTCGACAAAATGACACAGGTTTTCCAGGTCCACATGGCCGTCACCGTGCGAGATGATTTCCAGCGCAATCTTGTAGACGCGCGGACAGCCGGCGTCCGGCCCCGACAGGATGCGCGGCAGCTCCTTGCTGTAGTTTTTCGGCAGGTGGCGCCGGGTGGTGCGGATCTGTTCTTCGATCAGGTAGAAGTTATCGAGCAGCCATTCGGACGCGGGCGTGACCTGGCGGCCGTTTTTCACGGTGGCCGTCAGCTCATTGATGGTGGCGGTAATCAAGGCCGCATTGTCGGTCAGGCGCGCCAGCAGGCGGTCGCGCCCCTGTCGCTTGCCCACCTGATGGCTGGCGGCCAGCTGCTTGCCGTGGGCCGCCATCTGCATGGCGCTGAACAATTCGGAACGCAACGGCAAGGCATCGTCGCGGGCGGCGTCAAAACTGTCTGCCAAGGGGGAAGCTAAGCGGGAAGCCAAGCGGGAATTATCATGGAGCGCGCCCTTCCACTGGGCGATCTTGTGCTTGATTACTGCGGTGTACTCTTTCAACTTGGCCTCGCTAGGTGCGCGCATGAGCATGCAACGGCCGCACCTGCGAAGTGCAATGCGCCGTAGCGTTGCGACGAATCTCAGGGTTCAGGGAGATTTACTGAACTTCATCGTAGGGGCGCACGGCCAGCGCCACCGTGCGCTAGCGAACATACGCGCGGTATTGGCAAGGGAAGTGAAGGAAATGGAGGTGGAATCGCGGCGAACGATTCCACTTGGCAATACTACGGCCTCAGGCCGCCAGCGGCTGCGCCTGCAACGACAGTTGCGCCAGCGCCATGCCACCCTGCAGCTGCCAGGCGTTGGCGTGTCCCAGGCGCTGCAGGCAGGCTGCCGCGCGCGCACTGCGGTTGCCGCTGCGGCAGAAAAACACCAGCGGGCGCTGCGGCTGTTGCAGCCAGGCGTCCACGGTATTGGCCAGGCGGCTCAGCGGCACGCTCGCCACCTGGCAGCCATCGAACACGCTGGCGGTGCAGGCCGCATGTTCGTACGCTTCGCGCACATCGACCACCAGCGCGTCGGGATGCGCCAGCAGGAAGGCCGGCAATTCCGCCGGCGCCAGCTGGCGCGCAACGCCCGGCACCACACTGCCCGCAGCGGCGCGTACGGTGTTGCAGACACTGCCATCATCGTGCGCCGTGCACAGCACGGTGCCGGGCGCCAGCAGGCCCGGCGCCAGCACCTGCGGCGCCACGGCGCCCAGAAACGCAAAGCGCTGATCGAGCAGATAGACGCTGGCCGCGCCGCACTCGACCCGGCGCAAGCTCTGCGCGCCCAGCGCCAGCCTACCGTCAGCATCGAAGTTCTCCAGCTGCTGCAAGTCCAGCGTTTGCAGCAGCGCCAGGTGCGCCGCGCGGAAGTCGCTCACGGCGCCGGTATGGACAATGGCGCGCACGCGGTAGGCGTGGCCCTGCACGAAGGCGGCCAGGCGCGGCACCAGCGCCGGCACCGGATCGATGATGGCGCAGCTGGCGCTGGCCGCATCGCACAGCAGCCAGCTGCGCTGGCCGTCAAACGACAGTTCGGTCACGCCATCGCGCAGCAAGGACGATACCGTTGCGTTCTCCGGTGCGGCCGCTGCGGCCGGCGCCAGCAAGCCGCTGTTGCGCAGCGCCTCGCCGCAGCGCTCGATGCGCACACAGGCGGCGGCAATCGTGGCGGCGTCGGTCAACGGACCGAACGACAGGCGGATGGCCGAGCTGGCGCGCCACTGCGGCACCTGCATCGCTTCAAGCACATAGCTGGGGAGAGCTTTGGCGGCCGAACAGGCGCTGCCGGAACTGACGCGCACGCTGGCCGCATCGAACAGGTCGAGCAGCTCCTTGGACGACAATCCGGGCACCGAGAAATTGAGCGTGGTCGGCAGTGACAGAGCCAGCGGCATATTGAACACCACGCCGGGCAGTGCATGCTGCAGGCTGGCCACCAGCCGCGCACGCATGGCCGCCATTTCGGTGTGGCTGCAGAAAGTGTGGCCGTCTTCCAGCGCCGCCAGCACTGCGCCCAGCGCGGCGATGCCGGCCATGTTCTCGGTGCCCGAACGCTGGCCGCCCTCCTGGCCGCCGCCCATGATCAGCGGCGTAAATGGTGCGCCGGCGCGTACATACAGCATGCCGATGCCTTTGGGCGCATACAGCTTGTGGCCGGAAAACGGGGCGTAGTCGATGCGCGTGGCCGCCAGATTCAGTTTGAGCTTGCCCAGCGCCTGCACGCAGTCGACCATCCAGCAGGCGTCGCTGCCGCGTTCCTGCAACAGTTGCGCGATCGACGACAGGTCGGAAATGACGCCCGTCTCGTTATTGGCCGCCATGGTGCACAGCATGGCCGTATCGTCGATCAGCGCCGCCAGCACCTGCAGGTCGTGACGCCCGTCGCTGTCGACCGGCAGCTTGCGCAAGGTCAGGCCCAGGCCCAGCAGGCGGTTCCAGTGCGCCAGGCTTTCCGGCACGGCCTTGTGTTCGGTCGCGCCATACAGCAGCAGGCTGCCGATTGACTCGCCGGCGTCGCGCCGCTCGCGCAGCGCGCACAGCGCCGACAGCACGGCCGTCTGGATGCCTTCGGTGGCGCCGCTGTTGAACATCAGCCGCCCTTCCCCCACCCCCAGCAGGCGGCGCGCGCGCTGACGCGTCGCCTCCATCATGGCTTTCGCCTGCAGGCCGGTGGCGTGCGTGCTGCTGGGATTGCCAAAACCCAGTTCCATCGCCTGGCGGGCGGCGGCAACAGCGGCTGGCAGCACATGGGTGGTGGCATTGTTGTCGAGATAGATTTCTTGCATGGCGGCGGGGAATGGTTAGGAAGTCAGACAAACAGTCTACCGGCTGGCATCGGTAAAGATATGCCAAAAATTACTCCAGACGCGATACTATGCAGCATGTTCATGCTACAAAATAAGAGAAATAAAAATGTTTTCACCTGACGCCACGCTCGACAAATTCGACTATGCCATCCTGGCCGCGCTGCAGAGCGACGGCTCGCTGTCGATTGCTGCCTTGAGCGAAAAAATAGGCTTGTCGGGCACGCCCTGCTGGAAGCGCGTCAAGCGACTGGAGGAGGAAGGCTATATCGAAAGCCGGGTGGCCATCGTCAACCGGCAGAAGGTGGGTCTGCCGGTGACGGTGTTTGTCAGCGTGCGCACCGGCCAGCACGATGAAAAATGGCTGCGCCGCTTTGCCGCAGCCGTGATCGTGATGCCGGAAGTGCAGGAGTTCCACCGCATGAGCGGCGATATCGATTACCTGCTCAAGGTGGTGACCACCGACATCAAGGGTTATGACGCGTTCTACAAAAAGCTGATCAAGGCAGCCCAGTTGCTGGGCGTGTCATCGGCCTTTTCCATGGAACAGATCAAGTACAGCACCGAACTGCCGCTGGCGCTGATCGCCCACGGCCTGCCAGGCTGATTTAGATGGCCGGCGCCTTGACGCTGGCGGCCTGCTTGAAGAAATCGTAGATGCCGCTCTCGCTCATGCGGCGCGCATTGGCCAGCTCGCCGCCTTTGGTGGCGTACAGCACCTGGTTGTTCTCGCTCGACACCAGCACGGCGGCAGGAATGCCTTTTTTCAACGGGTTGCCGTAGGCCTGGGCCACGTCGAGGTTATGATCAAAGTTGCCGACATCGACCTTGACCACCTTGAACTCCTTTTGCATCAGCTGGGCGTTTTTGCCTTCTTTCAAGGCTTTATCGAGCGCGCGGCAGTCTTCGCACCAGTTGGCGCCAAAGATCAGCAGCACCGGCACATGGGCGGCCTTGGCTTCGGCCAGCGCATGGGCCACATCGGCTTTGGCGTCGGCCGTGGTACTGTAAGGCAGATGCTGGGCAACGGCCGGCGCTTTGGCAGGCTCGGGCGCTGCAGCCAGGGCGGCGCCGGAAATCATCAGGCTGGCAAGAAGGACGGATAAGCGCATGCATGGCTCCTAAAAGAAAAAACAAGGGCCGGCGGGCGACTGGCCAGCCGGCGCGACACTCTAGAATATGCCTGCTTGCAAAAAATATCCACAATTTATTAGCACTGAGCTTATTCGCAAATCGTATAACACTGCTCAGCAAAGAAACTGTCGTCATGTGATAATGACAGGCTCCGAAAGAGCAGCGCGTAACCTGCCGCGCCATCCCCATGTCTGATTCTTCCCTTGCACGCTGGCTGCCACAGCCGAATAACGGTAGCCGGCGCGAGCAATTGCGCGCCTGCGCCGGGGCCATCTGCGGCCTGTTGCTGACCGGCTTGAGCTGCCACTTCCTGCTGGCGCCCGATAGCGCAAGCATATATCTGATCGCCCCCATGGGTGCCTCGGCCGTATTACTGTTCTGCCTGCCGGCCAGTCCCCTGGCCCAGCCATGGTCGGTGGTAGGCGGCAATGTGATGTCGGGCCTGGCCGGCGTGCTGTGCGTCAAATGGCTGGGCGCCAGCGTCGGCGTGGCGGCACTGGCTGCCTGCATGGCCATTGCCGTCATGTTCCTGACGCGCTGCCTGCACCCGCCCGGCGGCGCCGTGGCGCTGACCACCGTGGTCGGCGGCGCCACCGTGCATGCGGCCGGTTTTGAATTCGTGTTCATTACCGTGCTGTTCAATTCAGCCATCCTGGTGGCCTTCGCCGTGCTGTACAACAACCTGACGGGGCGGCGCTACCCGCACACGCAGCAGCTGGCGTCGACCCATCCGCACGCCACGCGCGACACAGCGCCCAGCACGCGGCTGGGCTTTTCGCCGGACGACCTCGACGCCGTGCTGCGCCAGCACAGCGAGGTGCTCGACATCAGCCGCGACGATCTGCAGGCGATCTTCCTGCAAACAGAAATGCGCGCCTACCAGCGCCGCTTCGGCGTGGTCACCTGCGCCGACATCATGTCGAAAGACGTGCTGCACGTGGAGTTCGGCACACCCTTGCAGCAGGCCTGGCGCCGCATGCGCGAGCATGAAGTGGGCGCGCTGCCGGTAGTCAACCGCGGCATGCGCGTGATCGGCATCCTGACCCAGAGCGACTTCCTGCTGCATGGCGGCCTCGATGACTATCAGGGCGTGCGCCAGCGCCTGCAACGGCTGCTGCAGCGCAGCGGCCTGTCGCACAGCGACAAGCCGGAAGTGGCGGGCCAGCTGATGACGCCCAAGCCGCATACGGCCACCTTGCACACGCCGATTATCGACCTGGTGCCGCTGATGGCCGACGCCGGCTATCACCATATTCCCATCGTCGACGACGAAGGCCGGCTGGCCGGCATTATCAGCCAGTCCGACCTGATGGCGGCGCTGTATGAAACCCGCTTTGCCGAGGCTGCGGCATGACACCGTTTCGCGCCATGCTGCTGACAGCCAACGCGGCGCCAGCCGGCCCGTTCGAGGTGCACTTTTTTGGCCAGCAGCTGGTTATCGACGGCATGGCCAGTGTCGACGCAGCCGAACTGATCGTCAGCGTGGGCGGCGTCGACGGCCCTGAACTGTTTCTCAACTGGCTCGATGCCAGCGGCCGGCAACTGGCATTGAAACCGCTCACGCCCGACGATATGGCCGGCGTGCTGGCCAGCGCGCCGGCATCGCTGCAGCCGCAATTGCAATCACAGTGGCAGGCGCGCCGGCATAACCGGCGCCAGGTCTCAGGCTGGCTGCTGGGCCTGGGCGGGGGCGCCGTGCTGGCCACCGCGCTGCTGTGGTGGCAAGGCGACAAGCTGGTGGGTGCGCTGGCCGGACTGGTGCCGCTGTCGACCGAGCAGCAGCTGGGTCGGCTGGCGCTGGCGCAGGTACGCGCCCAGGGCGGCCTGGCCAGCGACGGCGCCGCGCAGCAGGTGGTAGCGGAAATCGGCCAACGCCTGACGCAAGGCTCGCGCTATCAATACCGCTGGTTCGTCAAACAGGACGACAGCGTCAACGCCTTTGCCATGCCTGGCGGCGTGATCGTGGTGCATACGGGCTTGCTGCGCCAGGCGGCCACTCCGGGCGAACTGGCCGGCGTGCTGGCGCACGAAGTGCAGCATGTGGAACAGCGGCACTCGCTACGCCAGATGATCACCAGCCTGGGCTGGGGCGCGCTGGTGGGCGTGACCATCGGCGATATCAGCGCGGTGGCCGCCATGCTGGCGCACCAGGCCGGCGCCATGGTATTCAGCCGTGGCATGGAGGAGCAGGCCGACCGCCTGGGCTTGCAGGCGTTGCAGCGTGCGCGCATCGCCCCGGACGGCATGCTGACGTTCTTCCAGAAGCTCGGTGAGAAAGACCATGATCAGCCCAGCCTGCCTGGCTGGCTGTCCTCGCATCCGCAAACGGGTGAGCGCGCCGCGCAGATCCGCAGCCTGATCGACGCCTCACCCTGCCCGACCTGCACGCCGCTGGCCAGTTCGCGCTGGGTGGCAATGAAGGCGGCACTGCCGGCTGCCGGCAAATAAGCCCGCCAGGGCAATATTTCCTTCTGACCACGCGGCCATTGGCGTATGCTTACGTCCGGCAACAGCCAAGCCTGGTGCCGCCTGACACAGGCCTTTCCCCCGACTTATCTCCTTACAAAGGACACCGCGCATGAAGCATCGTTACGCCCTCGGCACCCTGGCCGCCTCCCTGTTGTTTGCCTATGCGCCGCTGACGCAGGCTGCCGCGGCAGTGCCAGGCGCACCGGTAAAGACCAGTGCGCCACAGGCGCAGCGCCAGCTGGCGCAGCTGGCCGACCAGTACTACGATGCCCAGGCGCGGTTCGAACCGATCAACGCCACAGAAAGCGGCGACAACCGTTTTGACGACCAGCTCGGTTCGGCCATCGTGCCGGCCGCACGCATCAAACACTTTGCGCAGTACCGCCAGTTCCAGAAGCGCCTGCATGCCATCAAGCGCGCACAATTATCGCAACACGACCAGATCAACTACGACATCCTCGATTACGAACTGGCCAGCGCACTGAGCTTCGAGCGTTTTCCGGAATACCTGCTGCCGCTCAACCAGATGGACAGCATGCCCGTCACGCTGGCCAACTACGCTGGCGGCGAGGCCTCGCAACCGCTGACCACCGTCAAGCAGTACAACGCCTACCTGAGCCGCCTCGACCAGTTGCCGGGCTGGATCGACCAGGCGATTGCCAATATGCGCGTGGGCATGCAAAAGGGCGTGGTGCTGCCAAAAGCGCTGATCGAATCAGCGCTGCCGCAATTTAAAAAGCTGGTCAGCGCCACGGCGCAGGACAGCGTGTACTACACGCCGGTCAAAAACCTGCCAGCGGGTTTTTCCGATGCCGACAAACAGCAACTGACGCAGGCTTACACGGCGGTCATCCAGGACAAGCTGATGCCTGCCCTGCAGCGCCTGGCTACCTTTATGGAAAACGACTACCTGCCGGCAGGACGCACCAGCAGCGGCTGGAGCGCCCTGCCCGATGGTGCTGCCTGGTACCAGGCGCGCGTGGCGGCCAGCACCACCACCGACATGACGCCCGAGCAGATCCATGCCATCGGCCTCAAGGAAGTGGCGCGCATCCAGGAGCAGTATGCGATTGTCGGCCCGAAAATGGGCTATACGGGGCCAGCAGCCGGCCTGCCGGTGTGGGTGTCCCAGCAGGAAAAATACCGTCCGTTCAAGACTGAACAGGAAGTGCTGGACGTGTACCGCAAGCTCAATGTGCTGCTCGACAGCAAACTGCCGGCGCTCTTCACGCTGGTGCCGAAAGCACCGCTGGACCTGCGCCTGGAACCCGAACTGAGCCGTGACACGGCGGCCGACCATTACACGGCGCCAGCCGCCGACGGCTCGCGCCCTGGCGTATTCTGGTCGGTGGTGACCGATCCCAAGCTGTACGGCGACACCGGCATGACCACGCTGTTCCTGCACGAAGGCAAGCCCGGCCACCATTTCCACCTGGCGCTGGTGCAGGAAATGGATCTGCCAAACTTCCGCCGCTTTGGCGGCAACAATGCCTTTACCGAAGGCTGGGCGCTGTATGCGGAAACGCTGGGCAAGGAAATGGGCCTGTTCGACGACCCGGCGCAGTACTTCGGCCACCTCAACGACGAAATGCTGCGCGCGGTGCGGCTGGTGGTCGATACCGGCCTGCACACCAAGGGCTGGACGCGCGAGCAGACCATCAAATACATGCGCGACACGCTGGGCTACGATGCGGTAGCCAAAAGCGAAACCGAGCGCTACATGGCCTGGCCAGGCCAGGCGCTGGGCTACAAGATCGGCTCGCTGAAAATCGTCGAACTGCGCCAGCGCGCCCAGGCAGCACTAGGTGACAAATTCAGCCTGCCGAAGTTCCACGAAGTGGTGCTCAGCGACGGCACGCTGCCTTTGAAACTGCTCGAAGCAAAGGTGGACCGCTGGATTGCAGCACAAAAATAAACGCGTGCCAGCACACCAGCAAAGGTGACAGACCCACAAGCCGCATGCACAGGCACACCGGGCCAAGCGGGGCTGAAAAATGTCGAGGGCAAGGCGCAGCGACGAAGACAGTACGAATGGTCGGCGAGGAGCTGCAACGCCGCCATCGGCATTTTCTCAGACTCGCGCCTCTGGCCCGCCGTTTTTCGCCTTGCGATTTCCAATGCATGATCATAATGACGGCGTCACACCAGCAGCGCTGCACTCATCGAGGCGACTTCCTCGCTTGATTCCGCCAGTATGCTCTGCAGCGTGTCGTTGTCGATAATAAAATCGATCACCGAGTCCGATGGCGTCAGCATTTGCACAAACGTGACCTGCAGTGGCGACGGCACCGGCGAGAGCTGCTTGGCCAGCAGCAAGGTGTCGAGCAGGGAATCGGGCGGGATGGCCAGCAAGCCGTCGCGCAGGCCTTCGATGGCTTCGCTGACGGGCG
Organism: Janthinobacterium aquaticum; assembly: GCF_009208565.1. Lineage (GTDB taxonomy): Bacteria > Pseudomonadota > Gammaproteobacteria > Burkholderiales > Burkholderiaceae_D > Janthinobacterium. The sequence goes on from NZ_WFLK01000021.1 coordinate 41,476, forward strand.
CGGGAATGGCCAGCTTCCTGATCACTTCGCGTGAAATGATTTCCTCGGCTGACTCCATCCAGCGCTCTTCGTCATCGTCCAGCAGGCCGGGGAATTCGTCAGCGCGCGACAGCAGATAAAAGCCGCCCACGGCATGCACGATGCCGGCAAACAGCGCCGTATCGGCATCGATGCGCGTGACGCGGCGCGCAAGCACATGCGCCAGCGCAGCCACGTGCGCCGTATGCTCCCACAGCTGCTCGGCCTTCTGGCGCAGCAGCGGATCGACGATTTTGCTGCCGAACTGGCGCACCACCATCGCCGCCACCAGCGCATACAGATTGCGGTAGCCCATGCGCATCACAGCTGCGCGCACGCTGGTCACGGGCGCGCCGGCGCCGCGGCTATGCACGGCCGAATTGGCCAGCGCCACGGTGCGCGCCGCCAGCACCGGCTCGGCCAGCACCAGCTTGATGGCCTGGTCGATATGGCAATCGGGTTCGGCCAGGGCCAGTTGCAGCTGCAGCGCCGAATTGACGCTGGTGGGGAAAGTGAGTTCGCCGCGCGCCGCCTGGGCAACAATCAAACCGAAAGCCTGCAATTTATTGATCATGCGCTGGTTCCATCGCGTTAAGTCCCGGCAGCGGTCTCGCTTCCCAATTGCCTCAGCAACAGCTCATCACCGGTGACAAACAACTTGGGCTGCTGCAGCACCTGCTGCAAAAACGGCTGGCCCTCCTGCAGGCGGCGCCGGTAATCAAGCAGAGTATACAAGTTGGGATTGATCTTGCGGCGCAAGGTTCGTTCGGCCGGCGCCAGCACGGTCAACAAATCGCCATAATTGGCCTCGCCGGCGATCAGCAGCAGATCGATGGCGCCGCCCGCTGCATCGCGCTCGCTGGCCGTAGCGCCGTAGACGAAGGCCAGTTGCGGCGCAGGGCGCAGGCGCGCCAGTGCGCCACTCAACACCCCTACCAGACCGAAGGTTTTCTGCACCAGGCCACTCAATTCGGGATACACCAGGCTGTCCTTGTTCGGCCAGAAGCGCCGCACATTGCCGATGCGCTCAGAGGTAATCAGGCCGGCGTCGTGCAGGCGGCGCAGCTCGCGCTGGGCCGAGGCGCTGCCCAAGCCCGTCAGGCGCATGATCTCGTTCAGATGAAAGCCTTCGTTGACGCGGACAAAAAGCAGACCCAGCAGCTTTTGCTGGGCGGGAGTAAACAGGGCCTGGGCAGTCATGCATCAAATCTTAGCATGAACACACCGGAAACTGGCATGCCACCAAGGCTGCCTGCCATATGACAAGGACGAAAAAAAAGCGCTGTCACCGTAAAGTATAGGAACGTTCCTGACGCCTCTTGGTCCAACTGAGGTGTTCACCCTCAGGAGACGATCATGCGTCCTGCTCAATGGCAAGCTTTCACCGCGATGTTTACGCAACTGTCGCAACATCAGCGCCATGCCAGCATTCAATTACTCAGCGGCGCGGCCAAGCAAGAGGCCGTGATCACGCTGATCGAGCAAACGGCCCACGCCAGCGCTGCCCATCTTGCCTGTCCAGCTTGTCATTCGACGCATTGTCACCGTCACGGTCAGGTACACGGCTTGCAGCGCTATCGCTGTGTACCATGCGGCAGAACCTTCAATTGCCTCACTGGCACGCCGCTGGCGCGCTTGCGTCACAAACGCCAGTGGCTCGACTACGCCGCCTGCATGCTCGATTCCTTTACCGTGCGCAAGGCGGCCGCGCAGGTCGAGGTACACCGCAATACCAGTTTTCGCTGGCGTCACCGGTTCCTGGCACTGGCCAGGACGGACCGGCCGCTATGCCTGCATGGCATCGTCGAGGCCGACGAAATATTTCTGCTGGAATCGGAAAAAGGCGCGCGGCACCTGCAGCGTCCGGCACGCAAGCGCGGTGGCCATGCCAGCAAGCGCGGCATCTCCGACGAACACGTGTGCATCCTGGTGGCGCGCGACCGCACCGGCCAGACCCGCGATTTTGTCACCGGCAAAGGGCAACTGACGAAAGAAAGGTTACACACATGGCTCAAGCCCGTCATCGATTCTGACGTGCTGCTGGTCACTGATGGTCACGCAGCGTATCGCGCGTTTGCACGCGATACCGGCATCAGTCATGAGGCCGTCAATCTGCGGGCGGGAGTACGCGTCAGGGGCGCCGTGCATGTGCAGAATGTGAACGCTTATCACAGCCGGCTGCGGCAATGGCTGGCGCCATTTCATGGCGTTGCCACGCGTTATCTGCCGAACTATCTGGGTTGGCGCTGGATACTGGACGCAAAGCGAATACGTTCAGCGACCAGCTTGCTCAAAGCCGCGCTTGGATCGTTCCCACATCTAACGGTGACATAGCCAAAAAAAACGGCGCCGGGATTGCTCCCGGCGCCGTTCCTGTTCAGGCTTGAAGCGTCAGATTACGCTTCGTCGCCCTGGTGTTGCTGGATCTCGATGTCCTGCAGTGCTTCGGCAGCTTCGTCGGCCAGCGAGGCTTTCTCGGCTTGCAGCAGCGCCTGACGCTCTTCGATCTCCCACTGCTCTTTCTCTTTGCGAGCGCGGTGGAAGGCCAGACCCGTACCGCCAGGAATCAGGCGGCCAACGATCACGTTTTCTTTCAGGCCGCGCAGACCATCGCGCTTGCCCATGATCGCCGCTTCGGTCAGCACGCGGGTGGTTTCCTGGAACGATGCGGCCGAGATAAACGAATCGGTCGACAGCGAAGCCTTGGTAATACCCAGCAGAACGTTCTCGTAGGTTGCAGGAATCTTGTTCTCTGCAGTCACGCGGTCGTTCTCGTCCAACAGTTCCGAACGCTCAACCTGCTCGCCAACGATGTAGTTGGTGTCGCCGGCATTGACGATCTGAACACGGCGCAGCATCTGACGCACGATCACTTCGATGTGCTTGTCATTGATCTTCACGCCTTGCAGACGGTACACGTCCTGCACTTCGTCAACGATGTAGCGTGCCAGCGCTTCGATACCCAACAGGCGCAGGATGTCTTGCGGATCGGCCGGGCCGTCCACGATCATCTCACCCTTGTTCACTACCTGGCCGTCATGCACCAGCACTTGCTTGTCCTTGGTAATCAGGAACTCATGCTTGTTGCCGTCCATGTCGGTGATTTCCAGGCGCTGCTTGCCTTTGGTTTCTTTACCAAATGCAACCGTACCCGTGACTTCCGCCAGCATGCCCGCGTCTTTCGGCGAACGTGCTTCGAACAGCTCGGCAACGCGTGGCAGACCACCGGTAATATCGCGCGTTTTTTGCGATTCGGTCGGGATACGTGCCAGCACTTCGCCCACCGATACCTGTTGACCGTCCTTGACCATGATCAGCGCGCCGACCTGGAAGCCGATCGCCACCGAGTGTTCGGTGCCGGCGATCTTGACTTCTTCGTTGGCGTCGTTGATCAGCTTGACTTGCGGACGCAGCGTCTTGGTCAGCGAACCACGGCGCTTGGCATCGATTGCCACCAGCGTCGACAGGCCGGTTACTTCATCGACCTGACGGGCCACGGTCACGCCTTCTTCGACGTTCTCGAAGCGCACCTGACCGGCGTACTCGGTAATGATCGGACGGGTCAGCGGATCCCACGTTGCCAGGGCGGTGCCGGCCTTGATGACCATGCCGTCCTTGACGATCAGGGTCGCACCGTACGGTACTTTATGACGCTCGCGCTCGCGGCCATGGTCGTCCGTGATCAGCACTTCGCCGGAACGCGAAATGACGATCTGGGCGCCCTTGCCGTTGGTCACGTAACGCATGGTTGCCGTGAAACGGATGGTACCGTTCGACTTCGCTTCCACCGACGAGGCCACTGCTGCACGCGATGCCGCACCACCGATGTGGAACGTACGCATGGTCAGCTGGGTACCTGGCTCACCAATCGACTGTGCAGCGACCACGCCAACGGCTTCACCGGCGTTGACCAGCAGGCCACGGCCCAGGTCGCGGCCATAGCACTTGGCGCACAGGCCAAAGCGCGTGTCGCAGGTCAGCGGCGTGCGCACCTTGACTTCGTCGATCGACAGACGCTCGATCTCTTCGACCATGTCTTCGTCCATCAGCGTGCCGGCTTCGTACAGCGTTGCCTGGGTCTCTGGATTGACGACGTCATGCACTGCCACGCGGCCCAGAATACGGTCGCGCAACGGCTCGATGACTTCACCACCTTCAACCAGGGCCTTCATGACGGTACCGTTCATGGTGCCGCAATCGTCCTCGATCACCACCAGATCTTGCGTCACGTCAACCAGACGACGCGTCAGGTAACCGGAGTTAGCCGTTTTCAGCGCCGTATCGGCCAGACCTTTACGAGCGCCGTGGGTCGAAATGAAGTACTGCAACACGTTCAGGCCTTCGCGGAAGTTCGCGGTAATCGGCGTTTCGATAATCGAACCATCCGGTTTGGCCATCAGACCACGCATACCGGCCAACTGGCGAATCTGGGCTGCGGAACCGCGCGCGCCGGAGTCGGCCATCATGTAAATGGCGTTGAACGATTCCTGCGTCGACTTGGTGCCGTCGCGCTTGATCACGTCTTCGACCTTGAGCTGGTCCATCATGGCCTTGCCGACTTCGTCCGAGGTCTTGCCCCAGATGTCGACGACCTTGTTGTAACGCTCGCCGGCGGTCACCAGACCCGAAGCGTACTGCTGCTCGATCTGCTTGACTTCCGATTCGGCCGTCGCGATCAGGGTGACTTTTTGAGGTGGTACCAGCATGTCGTCGACGCAGATCGAGATACCGGCGCGTGTCGCCAGGCGGAAACCCGATTGCATCAGTTTGTCGGCAAACACCACCGTCGCACGCAGACCGCACTTGCGGAACGACGTGTTGATCAGCTTGGAAATTTCTTTTTTCTTCAGCGCGCGGTTCAGCACCGAGAATGGCAAGCCCTTCGGCAGGATCTCGGACAGGATCGCACGGCCAACCGTGGTTTCGTAGCGGGTGATCGTTTGCTCGAATTCGCCGGTTTCGGCGTTTTTCGGGAATTCAACGATACGCACCGTCACGCGGGTGGTCAGTTCCACTTCCTTGTTGTCGTAGGCACGAATGACTTCGGACACGTCAGGGAACAGCATGCCTTCGTTTTTCGCATTGATCGCTTCGCGGGTCGCGTAGTACAGACCCAACACGATATCTTGCGAAGGAACGATCGACGGTTCGCCGTTCGACGGGAACAGGATGTTGTTCGACGCCAGCATCAGCGTGCGCGCTTCCATCTGTGCTTCGATCGACAGCGGAACGTGGACAGCCATCTGGTCACCGTCGAAGTCGGCGTTGAATGCCGCGCAGACGAGTGGGTGCAGCTGGATGGCCTTGCCTTCAATCAGGACCGGCTCGAACGCCTGGATACCCAGACGGTGCAGCGTAGGCGCACGGTTCAACATGATCGGATGTTCACGGATCACGTCTTCCAGGATGTCCCACACCACCGGCTCTTGAATCTCAACGAGTTTCTTGGCAGCCTTGATGGTGGTCGCCAGACCCATCAGTTCCAGTTTGTTGAAAATGAATGGCTTGAACAGTTCCAGCGCCATCAGTTTCGGCAGACCGCACTGGTGCAGTTTCAGCTGTGGACCCACCACGATGACCGAACGGCCCGAGTAGTCGACGCGTTTACCCAGCAAGTTCTGACGGAAACGGCCGCCTTTACCCTTGATCATCTCTGCCAGCGATTTGAGCGGACGCTTGTTGGCGCCGGTCATCGCTTTGCCGCGACGACCGTTGTCCAGCAGCGAATCGACTGCTTCTTGCAGCATACGCTTTTCGTTGCGCGTGATGATCTCTGGAGCGCGCAGCTCCATCAGACGCTTCAGACGGTTGTTACGGTTGATCACGCGGCGATACAGATCGTTCAGATCCGAGGTCGCGAAACGGCCGCCGTCCAGCGGTACCAGCGGACGCAGTTCCGGCGGCAATACTGGCAGCACTTCCATGATCATCCAGTCAGGCTTGATGCCCGAACGCTGGAACGCCTCAAGCACTTTCAGGCGCTTGGCGTATTTCTTGATCTTCGCTTCCGACTTCGATTCCTTCAGTTCCACGCGCAGCGTTTCGGCATCGCGGTGGATGTCGATCGAGCGCAGCAGTTCACGGATACCTTCGGCGCCCATGAAGGCGGTGAAGTCGTCGCCGTACTCTTCGTACTTGGCAGCGTAGTCGTCTTCCGACATGATCTGGCACTTTTTCAGCGGGGTCATGCCAGGATCGGTCACGACATATGCTTCAAAGTACAGCACGCGTTCGATATCGCGCAGCGTCATGTCGAGCACCATGCCCAGGCGCGACGGCAGCGACTTCAGGAACCAGATGTGCGCGGTTGGCGAAGCCAGTTCGATATGGCCCATGCGCTCGCGGCGCACCTTGGCCAGCGTGACTTCGACGCCGCATTTTTCGCAGATCACGCCGCGGTGTTTCAGGCGCTTGTATTTGCCGCACAGGCACTCGTAGTCCTTGATCGGGCCAAAGATCTTGGCGCAGAACAGACCGTCGCGCTCAGGCTTGAAGGTACGGTAGTTGATGGTTTCCGGCTTCTTGACTTCGCCGTAGGACCACGAACGGATTTTCTCAGGCGAAGCGAGACCGATCTTGATTGCATCGAAGGTCTCGTTGGTCTGTACTTGCTTGAATAGATCGAGCAGTGCTTTCATGTATCACTCCAGAGGTGATTAAATTTCTATATTCCTGAGACTACATTGCCCGGCATGGTTTCCCAGCCGGGCTTTGTGTTTCCCAAACCAAATGACAGAGGTTGTCTTTTAGTTGCGTTCGAGGTCGATATCGATACCCAGCGAACGGATTTCCTTGACCAGCACGTTGAACGATTCAGGCATGCCCGCTTCGATCACATGGTCGCCCTTGACGAGGTTTTCGTACACTTTGGTACGGCCATTCACGTCATCGGACTTGACGGTCAACATCTCTTGCAGCACATACGATGCGCCGTATGCTTCCAGTGCCCACACCTCCATCTCACCGAAGCGCTGACCACCGAACTGGGCTTTACCGCCCAGTGGCTGTTGCGTTACCAGCGAGTACGGACCGGTCGAACGGGCATGCATCTTGTCATCAACCAAGTGATGCAGTTTGAGCATGTGCATCACGCCGACAGTAACCTTGCGCTCGAACGCTTCACCGGTGCGACCGTCATACATGGTCACCTGGTTTTTCGACGCGGTCATGCCCAGGTTGGTGGCGATGTCGTCCGGATACGCCAGGTCCAGCATGCGGCGAATCTCGGCTTCGTTGGCGCCGTCAAACACTGGCGTAGCGAACGGCACACCTTTTTTCAGGTTGTTCGCCAGCTTCATGATCTCTTCGTCGTCGAACTTGTCGAGCTCTTCGGCACGGCCGTTGTCGTTGTAGATCGTGGTCAGGTACTTGCGTACTTGCTCGACCTTGGTTTGCGCTTTCAGCATTTCGCCGATGCGGATACCCAGACCCTTGGCAGCCCAGCCCAGGTGAGTCTCGAGAATCTGACCGACGTTCATGCGCGAAGGCACACCCAGCGGGTTCAGCACCACGTCTGCCGGCGTACCGTCAGCCATGTATGGCATGTCTTCCACAGGAACAATACGGGAAACCACACCCTTGTTACCGTGGCGACCCGCCATCTTGTCGCCCGACTGCAGGCGGCGTTTCACGGCCAGGTACACCTTGACCATTTTTTGCACGCCAGGTTGCAGCTCATCGCCTTGCGTCAGCTTCTTGCGCTTCTCTTCGAAGGCCAGGTCAAACTGGTGACGCTTCTCGTTGATCGATTCCTTGATCGCTTCGAGTGCTACGGCTGCATCGTCGTCGGCCGGGCGGATGTCGAACCAGTGGTACTTGTCCAGATCGTCCAGGTATTCCTTGGTGATCTTGGCGCCTTTCGACAGCTTTTTAGGGCCACCGTTGACAACTTTGCCGATCAGCATTTTTTCCAGACGCTGGAAGGCATCGCCTTCAACGATACGCATCTGGTCGTTCAGGTCCAGACGGAAGCGTTTCAGTTCGTCATCGATAATTTGCTGAGCGCGTTTGTCGCGCACGATTCCTTCACGGGTAAACACCTGCACGTCGATGACGGTGCCGATCATGCCCGAAGGCACGCGCAGCGAGGTGTCTTTCACGTCCGATGCTTTTTCGCCGAAAATGGCGCGCAGCAGTTTTTCTTCCGGCGTCAGCTGGGTCTCGCCTTTTGGCGTCACTTTACCGACCAGCGTGTCGCCAGCCTGCACTTCAGCGCCGATGTAGACGATGCCCGACTCATCCAGACGTGCCAGCTGGTTTTCAGCCAGGTTCGAGATGTCGCGCGTGATTTCTTCGGCGCCCAGCTTGGTATCGCGTGCAACAACCGACAACTCTTCGATGTGAATCGAGGTGTAGCGGTCGTCTTTCACGACGTTTTCCGAGATCAGGATCGAATCTTCGAAGTTCAGACCATTCCATGGCATGAAGGCCACGGTCATGTTCTGGCCCAGAGCAAGCTCGCCCAGGTCGGTCGATGCGCCGTCGGCGATCACGTCGCGCTTGGCGACGCGGTCACCAACCTGCACGATAGGACGCTGGTTGATGTTGGTGTTCTGGTTCGAACGGGTGTACTTGATCAGGTTGTAGATGTCCACGCCGACTTCGCCAGCTTGCGCTTCGTCATCGTTGACACGAATCACCACACGGCCCGCATCGATGTAATCGACGATACCGCCACGCAGTGCCTGCACGGTGGTGCCCGAGTCGACTGCCACGGTGCGTTCGATACCGGTACCGACCAGCGCTTTTTCAGGACGCAGGCAAGGTACAGCCTGGCGTTGCATGTTGGCGCCCATCAATGCACGGTTCGCATCATCGTGTTCGAGGAACGGAATCAGCGAAGCCGCAACGGAAACGATCTGGCCTGGCGCCACGTCCATGTACTGGATGCGCTCTGGCGAGACCAGAATGGTTTCGCCAGCTTCACGGGCCGAGACCAGCTCGTCGCTCAGCATGCCTTCGTCGTTGATGGTCGCGTTCGCCTGAGCGATGATGTAGCGACCTTCTTCGATGGCCGACAGGTAATCGATCTGGTCGGTGATCTTGGAGCCTTCGACCTTGCGGTACGGGGTTTCCAGGAAGCCGTATTCATTCAGGCGGGCGTACAGAGCCAGCGAGTTGATCAGACCAATGTTCGGTCCCTCAGGCGTTTCAATCGGGCAGACGCGGCCGTAGTGAGTCGGATGCACGTCGCGCACCTCGAAGCCGGCGCGTTCGCGCGTCAGACCGCCAGGGCCCAGAGCGGAAACACGGCGCTTGTGGGTGATTTCCGACAGCGGGTTGGTCTGGTCCATAAACTGCGACAGCTGGGACGAGCCGAAGAATTCACGGATCGCGGCCGAAATCGGCTTGCTGTTGATCAGGTCGTGCGGCATCAGGTTATCGGCTTCAGCCTGACCCAGACGCTCTTTCACGGCGCGCTCAACACGCACCAGGCCGGCGCGGAATTGATTTTCTGCCAGTTCGCCCACGCAGCGTACGCGACGGTTACCCAGGTGATCGATATCGTCGACTTCGCCGCGGCCATTGCGCAGTTCCACCAGGATCTTGATCACGGCCAGCACGTCTTCGTTCGACAGCGTCATGGCGCCGGTCAGTTCATCGCGGCCAATGCGGCGGTTGAACTTCATGCGGCCCACGGCCGACAGGTCGTAGCGGTCCGAGTTGTAGAACAGGCCGTTGAACAGCGCTTCGACCGAATCTTCCGTTGGCGGTTCGCCAGGACGCATCATGCGATAGATCGCCACGCGCGCAGCCATCTGGTCGGCGGTGTCGTCGATGCGCAGGGTTTGCGAGATGTACGCACCCTGGTCCAGATCGTTGGTGTACAGGGTCTGGATTTCGGTGATGCTGGCGTCGCGCAGGCGGCCCAGCAGGTCTTCGGTCAGCTCGTCGTTGGCCGAGGCCACCACTTCGCCGGTGTCGCCGTCGACGATGTTTTTCGCCAATACGCGGCCCAGCAGGTAGTCTTCCGGTACGGAAATGTGCTTGATGCCGGCAGCTTCGATATCACGCACATGCTTGGCGTTGATACGCTTGTCTTTCTGCACCAGGGTCTTGCCGTCTTTGCTGACGATGTCAAAGCGCGCCACTTCGCCGCGCAGACGCTCGGAGACGAATTCCATCTCCGCGCCTTCCGAACGCAGGTTGAAGTTGTCGAACACAAAGAAGTTGGCCAGGATCTGCTCATGCGACATGCCGATGGCTTTGAGCAAAATCGTCACAGGCATCTTGCGGCGACGGTCGACGCGGAAGAACAGGATGTCTTTCGGGTCAAACTCGAAGTCCAGCCACGAACCGCGGTAAGGAATGATACGCGCGGAGAACAGCAGCTTGCCCGACGAGTGGGTCTTGCCGCGGTCGTGCTCGAAGAAAACGCCAGGCGAACGATGCAACTGAGAAACGATCACACGCTCGGTACCATTGATCACGAACGAACCGGTGGTCGTCATGAGCGGCAGTTCGCCCATGTAGACTTCCTGCTCTTTCATTTCTTTGACCACTGGCTTGGTTGGCGATTCCTTGTCCAGGATCACCAGGCGCACTTTCGCGCGCAGCGGCGACGCGAACGTCAGGCCACGTTGTTGACATTCTTTGACGTCAAAGGCTGGATCGCCCAGAACGTACGACAAGAACTCGAGACGCGCAAAACCATTGTGCGAAACGATAGGGAAAATCGAGGTGAAAGCCGACTGCAGGCCATCATTCTTGCGGCCGGACGGTGCGATGTCCTCTTGCAAGAAGCTATGATAAGACTCGAGCTGGGTCGCCAGCAGGAACGGAACGTGGTGAACGTTGGCGCGCTTCGCGAATGATTTGCGAATGCGTTTCTTCTCAGTAAATGAGTAGTGCATGGACACTCCGTGAGTGACAGAAAGGATAGAAAATTCAGGTTTTGCAAGTGTTCGTTTGCATACGCTGCGTGTGACACAGACGAAACCTCAAGGCTCTGCTTTCCGGCTTGAATCGAACAAAACTGCTACAAATGCATTACAGACGACAAAGGAGCCAAAGCCGGATTCCCCCCTTTGCAAGGAGGAATCCAGGACTTTGACTCGGGCGCTAACTGACGCCAGTACAGATATTACTTGATCGAAGCGGTTGCGCCGGCTTCTACCAGTTTCTTCTGTGCTGCTTCAGCGTCGGCTTTCGAAACGCCTTCTTTCACAGTTTTTGGTGCGCCATCGACCAGGTCTTTAGCTTCTTTCAAGCCCAGGCCGGTGATTTCGCGAACTGCTTTAATGACGCCAACTTTGTTTGCGCCGAAGGTGTCCAGAACAACGTTGAACTCGGTTTGCTCTTCAACTGCTGCGCCTGCTGCTGCGCCGCCGGCTGCTGGAGCAGCCATTGCTGCTGCCGACACGCCGAATTTTTCTTCGAAAGCTTTGACCAGGTCGTTCAGGTCCATTACGGACATGGCGCTAACTGCTTCCAGGATATCGTCTTTGCTAATTGCCATTTTGAAACTCCTAAATTTATTACGTTAGTTACATCAGATTGGTACTGAGAGAAAAAAGCGCGCGCAATTAAGCGGCTGCTGGGGCTTCTTCTGCTGCTGCTTCTGCAGGAGCTTCGGCGCCTTCGCCTTTTTTCGCTGCCAGGGCAGCCAGACCACGTGCAAAGCCCGAAACCGGAGCCAGCATAACGCCCAACAACTGCGAAATGAGGACTTCACGGCTAGGAATGCTCGCCAACGCAGCGACGCCAGCTGTATCCAGCGGCTTGCCTGCGTAGTTACCTGCTTTGATAACCAGTTTGTCGTTGGTTTTAGCAAAGTCAGCGATGACTTTAGCTGCTGCAACGGCATCGGCCGAGATCGAGTAGATCAGCGGGCCGGTCATGGCATCTGCCAGGCTGGCGAATGCGGTACCTTCAACGGAGCGACGAGCCAGAGTGTTTTTCAACACACGCAGGTACACGCCTTGGGCACGCGCTTTAGCACGCAGTTGCGTCAAGTGACCAACCTGGATGCCACGATATTCGGCCACGACGATCGTTTGCGCAGTTGCTACTTGTGCGGAAACTTCGGCGACGACGGCCTTTTTGTCATTCAGATTGAGACTCACGGTCAACCTCCTTAAATGATGTTCGGCAATCTCAATCGAGTGATTGAGCACCTTGCATCGGTTCGAACACGGCGTCCGAAGTCAAGAAGTACTAAACTGAGCGGATGAACTCACGCAGCATGAGGACTACAAAACTTGTTCGGGTACACCATCTGCGTTGGGCATTGTTCGTTGCCGAACAATCCATTAACCTTCCGTACATGCTGTCACGGTCGGCCCAACGGTCTTTGATTGTCTGCCGGCAAGATGCGAACACCTCACCGACAGCCCAAAGATGCGCCTGCAGCGTCCGAAGGCGCTACAGGACTTGATTCTTTACTTAAGCTGCCAGGCTGGCCTGGTCAACACGGACGCCAGCGCCCATGGTCGACGACAGCGAAACCTTGCGCAGGTAAACACCTTTGCTGGTTGCTGGCTTGGCTTTGTTCAGCGCGTCGATCAGTGCCACCAGATTCGATTTCAGATCTGCGTCAGCGAACGATTTGCGGCCGATGGTCGCGTGGATGATACCGGCTTTGTCGGTACGGTACTGAACTTGACCGGCTTTCGCGTTTTTCACGGCGGTAGCGACGTCAGGGGTAACAGTGCCGACTTTCGGGTTAGGCATCATGCCGCGTGGGCCCAGGATCTGACCCAGGGTACCAACGATACGCATGGTATCTGGCGAAGCGATAACGATGTCGAAAGGCATGTCGCCGGCTTTGATCTGCTCGGCCAGGTCTTCCATACCAACGATGTCGGCGCCGGCTGCTTTGGCAGCTTCAGCTTTGTCGCCCGACGCGAATACAGCCACGCGTACGGTTTTGCCGGTGCCAGCTGGCAGCACGACGGAACCACGTACTACTTGGTCCGATTTCTTAGGATCAACACCCAGTTGTACCGATACGTCGATCGATTCATTGAACTTGGCCGTTGCGCACTCTTTGATCAGAGCGACAGCGCTGTCGAACTCGTACGACTTGGTACGGTCTACTTTGGCTTTCAGAGCCTTGATACGTTTGGTCAACTTAGCCATTATACAACACCTTCCACCGTGATACCGATCGAACGTGCGGAACCAGCGATGGTGCGTACAGCAGCATCCATGTCGGCAGCGGTCAGATCAGGGGTTTTCAATTTAGCGATTTCTTCAGCTTGTGCGCGGGTCAGCGTACCGACTTTGTCGGTATGTGGCTTCGGCGAACCTTTGGTGATCGCTGCAGCTTTTTTGATCAGGTAGGTTGCTGGTGGCGTCTTCATCACGAAGGTGAACGACTTGTCAGCAAACGCGGTGATCACGACAGGGATCGGCATGCCTGGTTCCAGACCTTGGGTCTGCGCATTGAATGCTTTGCAGAATTCCATGATGTTCAGACCGCGTTGACCCAGAGCTGGACCGATTGGTGGGGATGGGTTTGCTTTACCAGCTGGCACTTGCAGCTTGATAAAACCAATGATTTTCTTTGCCATGATGGCTCCTATCTTGGATTGAGTAGTAGCGCCCCGCCGATACGATCCTGGCGGGGCTCCTCTGACCGGATTTCGCTTTTACTACCGCGACGCTCCTGGTGGCGCTTGCTGCTGTTTTATACTTTTTCGACCTGGCCGAATTCGAGTTCGACTGGCGTTGCACGACCAAAAATGGTGACCGAGACGCGCACTTTCGATTTCTCGTAGTTGACTTCTTCGACATTGCCGTTGAAGTCGGTGAACGGACCATCCTTGATACGCACTTGCTCGCCCACTTCGTACAAGGTCTTCGGACGGGGCTTTTCAACACCTTCCTGCATCTGGCGCATGATGGCATCGATTTCGCGCGCAGAGATCGGCGTCGGCTTGTTCGATTTGCCACCAATGAAACCGGTAACCTTGCTGGTGTTCTTGACCAGGTGCCAGCTTTCGTCCGTCATTTCCATTTCAACCAGCACATAGCCAGGATAGAAACGACGTTCGGTGACCGACTTCACACCATTCTTGACTTCAACTACTTCTTCGATCGGCACCAGGATCTGGCCGAACTGGTCTTGCATGCCCGCGCGTTCGATACGCTCGGTCAGCGCGCGCATGACGCTTTTTTCCATGCCGGAATAAGCATGCACCACGTACCAGCGCTTGCTGCTGACCGGCACGCTCAGCGGAGCACCAGCATCTGCTGCCGGAGCTTGCTCTGCTGCATCGTCTTGCACGTTTTCGCTCATTATTTTTTCCAACCCAGAATTACGTCATACAACAGAAACTCAAGCAATTTATCCGTGCCCCACAGGAAAATCGCCATGACCAGCACAAAGGCAAACACGATCGCGGTAATCTGCGTGGCTTCTTTGCGGGTAGGCCAGACCACCTTCTTGGTTTCGCGTACGGCTTCTTTGGCGAAATTGAGGAATTCACGGCCGGTCGTCGAGACATACAAGAGCGCAACAGCAATAACCAAACCAGCCACAAGCGCGCTTGCACGCACCAGAGCTGGTTGGCCTGCCAGGTAATAAAACCCGACTACTCCTGCAATCGCTGCGGCTATCGCCAATGCGACTTTTATCTTGTCACTCGACGTGCTAACGGTTTGCACGGATTGATTTGACATTTTTCTACTTTCGGTGCCCTGCACCTTGACGGTGGCAGGGACGGAGGGCATCGAACCCCCAACCTTCGGTTTTGGAGACCGACGCTCTGCCAATTGAGCTACGTCCCTACGTAAAACTTTCGAGGAGTGCTATTCTACCACCCAGGACACCCCGGGTGGAAGTATAACTTTTCCTTATGCAATGATTTTTGCAACAACACCTGCACCAACGGTACGACCACCTTCGCGGATAGCGAAGCGCAGACCTTCTTCCATCGCGATCGGGTTGATCAGCTTGACGGTGATCGACACGTTATCGCCTGGCATGACCATTTCTTTGTCTGCCGGCAGTTCGATCGAACCGGTCACGTCAGTCGTACGGAAGTAGAACTGTGGACGATAGTTATTGAAGAATGGCGTATGACGGCCGCCTTCGTCTTTCGACAGAACATAGATCTCGCCGGTGAAGTGGTTGTGCGGCTTGATCGAGCCTGGCTTTGCCAGAACTTGACCACGTTGCACGTCTTCACGCTTGGTGCCGCGCAGCAGCAGACCAACGTTATCGCCTGCTTGACCCTGGTCCAGCAGTTTGCGGAACATTTCCACGCCGGTGCAAGTCGTTTTGACGGTATCGGTGATACCAACGATTTCGATCTCTTCGCCGACTTTGATGATGCCGCGCTCGATACGACCGGTTACAACGGTACCGCGACCCGAGATCGAGAACACGTCTT
>NZ_WFLK01000022.1 GCF_009208565.1 Janthinobacterium aquaticum
CCGGTGCCAGCGCCGGCAGGAAATGCCAGGCCAGCGCCCCGGTCACGGCCGCGCCGGCCAGCACGCCGCCGGTCACCTGCAGCCAGCGCAGGCGCCCTGGCGTGGCCGCCGGCCCTTCTTCGGCAAAGACTTCGGCGGCAGCCTTGTGCAAAATCTTGCGCGTGACCTGCGGCTGGTTTTCCACATACGCGCCCAGCAGGGCGCGGTCGCACAGCAGGTTGATGCGACGCGGCACGCCATGGCTGAGCTTGTGGATCTGCGCCATCAGGCGCGGCGCAAACGGCGCGCGGGCGGTGCTGCCGGCCACGGCCAGCCGGTGTGCAACATAACTGGCTGTCTCGTCGGCCGAAAGCGAGCCCAGGTGATAGCGGGCAATCACGCGCTGCGCCAGTTGCTCCAGTTCCGGCCTGGCCAGCATGGCGCGCAGTTCCGGCTGGCCGATCAGGATAATCTGCAGCAGCTTGCGTTCGCTCGTTTCCAAGTTGGTCAACAGGCGCAGCTGCTCGAGCACCGCTGCCGACAGGTTTTGCGCCTCGTCGATAATAAGCACATTGTTGCGGCCCTGCGCATGGCTGGCCAGCAAATGGCGGTTGATGGCGTCCACATAGCCCTTGACGCTGGCCACGCCCTGTTCGGGCGCGATATGAAACTCTTCGCAGATCGACTGCAGCAACTCCTCCACCGACAGCTTGGGATTGAAGATATAGCCGAGCTGGCAGTTTTCCGGAATCTGTTCCATGAAGCAGCGGCAGACGGTGGTCTTGCCGGCACCGATCTCGCCTGTCAGCAACACAAAGCCGCCGCCGCTGCCTATCCCATAAAGCAAATGGGCCAGCGCCTCGCGATGGCGTTCGCTCATGAACAGATAGCGGGGATCGGGGGCGATGGAAAAAGGCGACTGCTTGAGCTGGAAGTAATGCGTGTACATGGAGACCCTGCAGATGGGACGATCAAAATGGCCTGCTGCCAGCAAGCAAGCTTCAGCGCGTCTGCGCCGGCGGCAAAGGCTTGAAGCGGGCGCAATAGACTTTCGCCTTGTCGCGGAAGTAGACGATTTTACTGCCAGGCACGGAATTGCGGACAGGAAATGCTGAATTATCGGCTTTGGTATAGCGCAAACCGGCTGCAGCGCGGATGGCCGGCTCCAGTTTTTCCGGCGTGGAGTCGGCCACCACGCCCATGAAGACCAGGTCGGTAGTGTCGTCACTGACGATCACATCGGTAATGGGCGCGCCCCACAGCACGGCATCGGTGCGGAACCAGTAAGCGCCACCCTCATGCTTATAGGCCGGGCCGAACGAAGAGAGCAGATAGGCATAGAAGGACTTGTTTTCTATCTGGTCCAGGCACAGCACGGCGTTGCCCACCACCTGGCCGAAGGTCGACGGCGGCGGCTTTTGCTGCGCCAACGCAAGTGCCGGCGCCAGCGCCAGCCAAGCGACCATCGTGATCTTCTTCATGGACTACTCCTTCAGGAACGCTGCCACGGCCATTATGACACTGCCCTGTAAAAAATCCATGCCAGCCCTCTGCGCCGATATTAGTAGAAAATAATTGATTATAAAAATGCAAATAATTAATATCAAAAATATATTTCTATCCAGCACAACCTATGGTCTAATGCCTGCAGTTTGCAAAATTATATTCCAGTAGCCTCGGGAGCAACTATTCTTTCCCTGCACTCACGGCTAGAGTTTCCATAGAAAATGAAAAACCTGCTTTTGACGAGCGCACTTCTGTCGGTATTGATCACCAGTGATGTCGTTACCGCCCGCACGCAAGCCGCGCCGTCCATCGCTGTGGTGCCGGCGGCACCGGCAGGCGCGTCGGCGCGCGAACCTGAGCCTGGCCTGAATGAGCCAGCGCCGCATGTGCTGCTGGCGGTGGCTGTCGGCCTGCTGTTGCTGCGCGTGGGCAGCGGCCAGCGCAGCGAGAAATTCAACCACTGAAACGCTCGCGCCAGCCGTCAACTCAATGCAGGCACAGACGCCGGCGGGTTTTTTCCAGCAACACCGTATCATACGGATGCAGGTTTTCCATAAACAGCATTTCGGCTTCGGCCTCGTCTTCCAGGCAAATCTCGAGCATGACCGGGCCATCGCTTTCGCGGCCCAAGAAATCTTTCGGCCAGCGATTCTTGCGATTGGTGCGCATCAGTTCCGCGCCCAGCGCCGCCAGCGGCGCCGATACGCCGGCCTCGAGCGCTTCGCGCTGCCACTCGTCCCAATAGGCGCTGTTACCTGTCTTGTCGTTCATCTTGCATGTCCCATCGTGTAAAAGGCGGACTGTACTCCGCTTGACGGCGCTTGCCAAGCTTACTATTAAGCAACACCAACCACCAACTGGTGCTGAAGTTGTTAATACCAATCAAATACCTGTTGACAAGCGTTTCGGCAGCACCCTATAGTCGCTTCACCTTTTCTGCGGCGTTTTCCTTATTTATTTTCCTTATTTATCCTCCCCTATGATCGCATACCATATCGGCGTCGACGGCGGCGGCAGCGGCACGCGCGTGCGCCTGGAACAGGCCGGCGGGCAATTGCTGGCACAGGCACAAGGCGGCCCGTCGGGCCTGGCGCACGGCGTCGGGCCCGCCTGGGACACCATCAACAGCCTGGTGGCGCAAGCCTTCGGCGAGGCCGGCCTGGCGCAGCCGCCACTGGCGCAACTGGCGCTGGGACTGGGACTGGCCGGCGTGCACAATCAGCAGTGGGCCGACAGTTTTGTCAGCCATGATCCCGGTTACGGCGCACTGGCGCTGGCGTCCGACGCCCTGACCACCATGCTGGGCGCGCATGGCGGCAGGCCTGGCGCCATTATTGCCATCGGCACCGGCAGCGTGGGCGAGGTGCTGCAGGCCGACGGGACGCGGCGCGAAGTGGGCGGCTGGGGTTTTCCGTCCGGCGACGAGGCGGGCGGCGCCTGGATGGGCCTGCGCGCCATCGCCCACGCGCAGCAGGTGATGGACGGCCGCCTGGCCGGTGGCGCCTTTGCCACCGCCGTGATCAAAGCCTGCGGCGGCCAGCGCCACGCGGTGCAGGACTGGCTGGCGGCAGCCACCCAGACCACCTACGCCACGCTGGCGCCGCTGGTACTGCAGCATGCCGGCAGCGATGCGGCGGCCCGCGCCATCGCGCAGGAGGCAGGCCGGCAGATTGCACTGATGGCCAGCGCCCTGGACCCGGCCGGCACCCTGTCGCTGGCCCTGTGCGGCGGCCTGGCCGCGCCGCTGTCGCCCTATTTGCCGGCCGAACTGCTGCAGCGCGTGCTGCCGGCGCAAGGCGATTCGGCCAGCGGCGCGCTGCACCTGCTGCGCCAGCAACTGTCCTTACAGAAGGAGAACACATGACACTCCGTGGCAATATCCTCACGCCTGGCGGCTGGCTGCACGGCGCGCTGGCCTGCAATGAGCGCATCACCGCCATCGACGGCGCACCGGTCGATCCGGCCAGCAATGGCGACGACTATATCCTGCCCGGTTTTATCGACCTGCATGTGCACGGCGGCGGCGGCCAGGATGTGATGCAGGGCGGCGACGCGGTGCAAGCAATTGCCGCCATTCACGCGCGCCACGGCACCACCAGCCTGCTGGCCACCACCATGACGGCGCCGCCAGCCGATATCGACACGGCCCTCCTCGCCATCGGCAAGGCAGTGCGCGAACGGCGCCCGCACGCAGCGCGCGTGCTGGGCGCGCACCTGGAAGGTCCGTACATCAACGCCAGCAAGCTTGGCGCCCAGCCCGACTTTGCGCGCGCGGCCAGCCTGGCCGAGATCGAGCGGCTGCAGGCGATCGCGCCGCTGCGCGTGATCACGGTGGCGCCGGAGCTTCCCGGCCACCTGGAACTGGTGCGCGCGCTGGCCGAACGCGGCGTGCGCGTGCAGATCGGCCATACCTCGGGCAGCTACGACGACGGCGTGGCCGCGCTCGAGCACGGCGCGGCCGGCTTCACCCATCTGTTCAACGCCATGAGCGGCCTGCACCATCGCGAACCGGGCATGGCCGGAGCTGCGCTGGCGCACGCGCAGTACGCCGAGCTGATTCCGGACCTGCTGCACGTGCATCCGGGCGCCATCAAGGTGGCGCTGCGCGCCATTCCCCACCTGTACTGCGTGACCGACTCGACCGCCGCCACCGGCATGCCGGACGGCCAGTACATGCTGGGACGCCAGGTGGTGCACAAATGCCTGGGCGGCGTACGCCTGCCCGACGGCACCCTGGCCGGCAGCACCCTGACGCTCGACCAGGCGCTGCGCAACCTGGTCGGCCTGGGACTGGACCTGGCTGACGCCTCGCGGCGCGTCTCGACCAACGCTGCCGACTACCTGGGCCTGCCCGAGCGCGGCCGCCTGGCCGTCGGCGCTTGGGCCGACCTGGTGGTGCTGGACCGCAATCTGCAACTGAAAACCGTTTACATCGAAGGAGAGCGCCTTGACCTCGCTGATGCTTGAAGAAGCCCTGTCTGCCGCCGACTGCGTGGCGCAGCAACTGGCCAACGACGGCGACCGTTACGCCGAACTGGGCCGCAAACTGCGCAGTACAGCGTTTTCCAGCGCACTGACGATCGCGCGCGGCAGCTCCGATCACGCCTGCAACTATGTCGCCTACCTGATCATGGCGCGCCTGGGCCGGGTGGTGGCGTCGCTGCCGATGTCGCTGGTCACGCTCAACAAGTCGCCACTGGCCACGCGCAACACGCTGGCCATCGCCATCTCGCAATCTGGCCAGAGCCCTGATGTGGTCGAGCCGATCCGCTATTTCCGCGACGGCGGCGCCACCACCGTGGCGCTGGTCAATGATATCGATTCACCGCTGGCCCATGCCGCAGAATGGGCCATGCCGCTGCGCGCCGGCCCGGAGCACAGCGTGGCGGCCACCAAGAGCTTTATCGCCAGCCTGGTGGCCGGCGCCCGCATGGTGGCGCAGTGGCAGAACGATCCCGAACTGCAAGGCGCGCTGCAAGATCTGCCGGGGGCACTGTACCAGGCCGGCGCCATCGACTGGTCGCCGGCCATCGAGGTGCTGGCGCCAGCCCGCAATATCATGGTGGTCGGGCGCGGCATCGGCTTTCCGGTGGCGCTGGAGGCGGCCTTGAAGTTCAAGGAGACCTCGGCGCTGCAGGCCGAGGCGTTCAGCGGCGCGGAAATCCGCCATGGCCCGATGGCGCTGATCGAAGAAGGCTATCCGCTGCTGATCTTTGCCACCCGCGGCCCGTCCCAGGCCGGCCTGCTGCAACTGGCCGACGACATGCGCGGGCGCGGCGCGCGCGTGCTGCTGGCCGCCCCGCACGACGTTGCCTCGCGCGACCTGACGCTGCCGGTGGCCGGCACGCCGGATCTGGACCCGATCGTGGCGATCCAGTCCTTTTATGTGATGGCGGCGCAGCTGGCGGCGGCGCGCGGCATGAATCCCGATGCACCGCGCCATTTAAGCAAGGTCACCCGCACCAGTTGAAGCGGCCGGCGCCGCGCACGCCAGACGCCCGCCTGCGCCGGTTTATGTGACAATAGCCGCTTAGCCATTCGGCCCGGCTGTGACTTGCGGGGCT
Source organism: Janthinobacterium aquaticum (assembly GCF_009208565.1). Classification (GTDB taxonomy): domain Bacteria; phylum Pseudomonadota; class Gammaproteobacteria; order Burkholderiales; family Burkholderiaceae_D; genus Janthinobacterium. Next base: position 5,550 of record NZ_WFLK01000022.1, read on the forward strand.
GGAAATGGCAAAATACGCCTTTTGCATGCTCCCGCCCCAGCGACGCCGCGCACGACGCGGCCTGCGCCGATGCGGGAGCGTCCCTTTGTTATTAATTGAAGGATCGACCATGTCCCAATTCCGCCTTGCCCGTCTCAGCGTGCTGATCGCCGCCATCGGCTTCAATATGCTGCCTGCGCTGTCGCACGCCCAGGAAGCTCAGCCAGCCGCCGCCGGCGCGCCAGCCGCTGCACCGGCCGACACCGTGCGCCCGGAGATCTTCAAGCTGCTCGAGCCGGCTGCCGTCAAAGCGTCGATGGACGCCAAGAACTACGCCGACGTGCAAAGCCGCATCGACCAAGCCGCCGCCATCCCTGCCCTGACGCCGTATGAGACCTTCGTTCTCAACCGCCTGCGCGTGGCGCTGGCCTCGACCACCAACAATGCGCCGATGGCCATGACGGCGCTCGAAGCGGTAATCGAGTCGGGCAAGCTGGACAAGAAATCGCAGGGCGACTTTATCCAGGCGCTGGCCAACTACCACTACAACGCCAAGGACTACGCCAACGCCATCAAATGGTTTACCCGCTACCAGACCGAAACCGGCGATATTGCCACTGTGCGTCCTTACATTATCCGCGCCTACTACTTCAATAACGATTTCGCGCGCGCCAAGCAGGAACTGCTGGCCGATCTGGCGGCCAAGCAGCAAGCCGGCCAGACGCCGACCCTTGAAGAACTGCAGTTGCTGGCCAATACCGGCTCGAAGAGCAAGGACCCGACCACCTACCTGACGGCGATGGAAAACCTGGTGCGCTACTACCCGTCAGACGACTACTGGACCGACCTGCTGGGCCGCGTGCAAGGCAAGGCCGGCTATTCGGACCGCTTTGCGCTCGATGTGTTGCGCCTGCAATTCAAGGCCGTCTCGACCATGCCGCCGCAGGACTACAGCGACATGGCGGAAATCGCACTGCAGAACGCCTTCCCGACCGAAGCGAAAAAAGTGCTGGACGCCGGCTTTGCCAAGGGCGTGCTCGGTACCGGCGGCAACGCCGCCAAACACAAGAAGCTGCGTGACCAGGCCAACAAGGCAGCGGCCGACGACGCCAAAAACATCGCCAGCGGCGAAGCGGCCGCCAACAAGAGCAAGGATGGTACCGGCCTGGTCAACCTGGGCTACGCCTTCGTGACGATGGACCAGTTCGACAAAGGTATCGACCTGATCCAGAAAGGCATCGCCAAAGGCGGCCTGAAGCGCCCTGAAGACGCCAAGCTGCGCCTCGGCTACTCGCTGGCCATGGCCGGCAAGAAAGACGAAGCCATCAAGGTGCTGGAATCGGTCAAGGGCGGCGAAGGTGTGAGCGACCTGGCGCGCTACTGGATCTTCTGGCTGAACCGCCCTGCTACTGCAGCGGCAGCGCCGGCAGCAGCTGCACAGTAAGCTGCCCCCGGCAGCCTGAATGAAATGGCCCCGTACAACCGGGGCCATTTTTTTGGCGCGAGGATAAGGCGCTATGGCTGCCGGCGCAACCTGGCATGCAGCAATAGCGCCAGCAGCAACGCGCTGGCTGCCACGCACAGCCAGCCGAACAGCGGCCCTAGCCACCGTGCCCAGGGCGCCGCCGCCGTCCTGCCGGGCATCGGCGCCAGCAGCGTGCTGCCAGGCAGGCTGCTGCTGGCGCGCTCGGCCAGCACGCGGCCATAGGCGTCGCTAACCGTCAGCAGCCCCTTGCGCGAGGCGCGCACCACGCCGTAGCCATTTTCCACGCCGCGTACCAGCGTCATGCGCGCCCCCATCCAGGCGTCGAGACCGAAATCCCAGGCCGGCACCAGCATTGCCTGCGCGCCAGCGGCGCCGTAGGCATGGCCGAAGGCGGCAAAATGCATATCCTTGCAGACGGCCAGGCCCATGGACTGGCCTGCCACCGACTGCAGCTGATAGGCGCTGCCGGCAAGAAAGTCGCGCTCGGGCGGCGCCAGGTGGTGTTTCTGGTAGCTCACGGACGGCGCGCCATCGGGACTGAACAGTAAAGCCAGATTACGCCTGCCCTGCTGGTCCTGCACGGCAATGCCCAGCGCGATCCAGATTCCCAGACGCTGCGCCAGCGCGCCAAACCGCTGTTGCAGCGCTACGGCGGCGTCGGGCGATAGCGTGGCAATCTTTTCCGGCAGCAGCACGACCGTGGCGCCCTGCCCGGCAAGTTGCGCCACCTGCTGTGCATAGCGATCCCATACCGCCTGCGCCAGTGCCGGCGGCATCTGCGGCGCCAAAAAATCATCGATTACAGCCAGGCCGACCAGCGCACCGGGCGCTGCTGCCGGCGTCGCCTGCAGGCGATACGCACCGCCAGCCCACGCCAGGGCCAGCAGCGCCGCCGTGGCGATGGCAGCGGGCGCATGTTGGCGGCCGCCCGCCAGCAGCAGAGCCAGGGCCGATGGCACCAGGCAGACCAGAAACAGCAGGCCGGGCACGCCAGCGAACGCCACAACCTGCAGCAGCGGCAGCTGATCGGCCTGCGAATAAGCAAGACTACCCCAGTTGCCATCTGGCAGCAGGCTGGCCATCAGGGTATCGATGGCCACCCACAGCAGCGGATAGGTCAGCACGCACCAGTTGCTGCGGTAGCGCAACACCACGCGGCGCGTCAACAGCAGCACCAATACCCACAGCAGCGCCTTGAACGCCAGTGCGGCCAGCACAGCCGTCAACGGCATCAGCAGACTCATGTAGGCCAGATTCGACGACAGGCCCACGGCCGCCGCCAGTGCACCGGTCCCGGCTGCATCGCGGCGCGAGGAACGCAGTACCAGCCACAGCACGGGAACCGGTGCGCACCAGACCAGCCAAGGCACCGGTTGCGGCCCAAGCATCAAGTACAGCGGCACGCCAGCGGCAATCGCGGCGACCAGCTGCAGCAGGCGCCGGGAATGCGTGGCAGCGTTGGCAAACAGCGGCGTAACAGGCAGGGTAGCGGACATCGTCAGGCTTTCACGGGCAGCCAGATCTGCACCCCGCCGGCGCCGCTGGCAGGGTCGAAATGCTGGTCATAGCGTTCAAAATCGGGGGCATCGACCACCTGCAGGCCGGACTGCGGCAGCCAGTCATTCCAGATAGTGTGCCAGGTCGCGCGGATGGTGGAAATATGACCGCGGTGCAGGAACACCGCATAGCGCTGCGGCGCCAGTGCCAGCCGTACCCAGCCGGCGGGCAAGGACCGGGCATCGGTCAGTTCCACCGCGCACAGATAATCGAAATGGCCGGCGCCATCATAATGACTGCACACGCCATAGCGCACCGGCCAGTCGATGGCGTCTGGCAAAAAGCGCTGCCACAGGGCCGGGATGCCGGCGCAGCTGCGGCGATGGTAGCGCTGGCGCAAACCTGCCAGCTGCAAGGCGGGCGCCTGCATGAAGCGCGTCGTCTCCAGCGCGATGTCCAGGGTCTTGTCAAAGCGGATGGCGGTGGTCAGCGCCAGCTCGCTGGTGTCGCCCTGCGCGCGCACGGTTTCGGGGGTGATGCTGAACTGGGCGCAGAAGGCGCGCGTAAAAGCCTCGTGCGAACCGTAGCCGGCTTCCAGGGCCACGGCAAGGATGTCGTGTGCCCCATGCGCCAGCGCCTGGGCGGCAATCGACAGGCGGCGTGCGCGCACATAGCGCATCACGGACTGGCCGGTACAGCGGGAAAAAGCGCGCGTAAGGTGATAGGGCGAGGCGCCGCCGGCATGGGCAATCTCGGCAAGCGACAGATTGCGCGCATGGTGCGCTTCAATAAACCACAATGTTTTGGCCAGGTAGCTCATGCGATTTCCAGGACAGGGAATCGCGACTGTAGCATTGACCAGCCAGGCTGGCTTGATCGTTTTTGCGCAATATCAAACTTGCGGTGCGGCCAGCTTGCACAAACAAGACAAACGGGAACTAGCTGCCGTCCTTGGGTGGAACAAAGCAAGCTTCGACGATCTGCAGGTCGTTGTCCTTGGCAAATTCGCGCACGAAGTGATAGGCCATCGGTTCGATTTCACGCAGCTTGACGTTGACCACCACCGATTTGACGCCATTGACGATGGTCGGACGCACGTATGGGGAATACTGCAGGTGCGCATTGCGCCCGCCGCCTTCGGGATTGAAACAGGACATCACTCCGCACAGGCGTTCGGCCCAATCACTGGGGCGAAATTGCTTGCCATTGCTGGTGAGACCAAGAATAAAGAACTCGCTTGAGAGTTCTCCGTTGTTTTGAGATAACTCGGCCATGTGGCTTGTCGGGACTGGATTGCGTGAATGGCCCCGGCGGGTAGGCCGGGCTGGTAGCTCAACTGCGAACTGGTACGACGGTGTACAGGTATTATATCTTATAGAAGAGTTGGCTTCTAGCCTGATGTGTTCTCCGCCCAAGCAAAGGGCCGGAACGTTGCCGTGCCAGCCCTCGCTATCAATCTGTTCTAGCCAAGAAACATGGCGCCCGACATCAGCAACAACAGCAGCATCCACAGCAGCAGGGCGCGCCAGACCAGGCCGACCGTGCTCTGCAGGGCGCGCGTGCCAGGCTCGTCGCCAGGCAGGACATCCCCTTCGCTGTCACTCTCATCGACGGCCATGTCGGGTGTGACGAGCACGCGCGCGGCCGTCTCGGCCGGCGTACCCAGGCGCACACCCATGGCGCCGCCTCCAGCGGTCAGGATAATGCCGATCGCCTCGTCCTGCCAGCGATGGGCAAAGTTGCGCCAGGCATAGATCGCGTCTTCAAAGTTGCCGACCACGGCAAACGCCACTGCCGTCAGGCGCACGGGAATCCAGTCGATCCAGTAAAACGCGCGCGCGGCAAACTGGCCAAAGGCCTCGTTGCGCATATGTTCGGGTTCGTTCCAGGCACGCGCCAGGTATTCGGCCACCCGGTACATCACGGCGCAGGCAGGGCCGAGCGGCATCAGAAACCAGAAAAACACGCCGAAGACATTGCGATGGGTGGTGATCAAGGCCTTTTCAACGGCGATGCGCGAGATTTCCGTCGTCTCCATGCCGACCGTATCGAGCCGGGTCCATTCGGCCAGCAGCACACGCGCCTGCGCCTCGTCGCCGGCGCTCAGGGCCAGCTGGATCGAGGTGAAGTAATGGCTGTAGTGGCGAAAGCCCAGCGTCAGGTAGACGATCAGCACGTTCCAGACAAACACGCCCAGTGTCAGGTTGTAATACCTGAGCACCCAATGCACGCCCGCCGCCGGCACCATCAGCATGCCCATCATCAGGAACCACCCCATGCGGCCGTGGTTGGCGTGGCCGGCGTTGAACCAGGTCTCCATGCGCAGCGCCAGGCTCTTGATCTCGGCGTAGATGGGATTATCCGCGCGCAAGGGTTTGAGCTGCTCGATCAGGAGTGCGCAGAGTATGGAGAGAAATGTCATCGAACGTCCTTTTTGTTTTTTACAGCAATGCCACAATGCCCGCTACGATAACGCAGTGCCGTGCCGGAATCAAACTTATTAGAGCCGAAACCGATATTCGGACGCTGGCCGGCATCGCAGAACGCCCGACAAAACCGTCGCCAGCGGCACTATGCGCGCAGCAAATGGAACAGGTTCCTCAGCATGCCGGCAGTAGCGCCCCAAATGTAAAATCGCTCGTAAGGCATGGCATAAAACGAGCGCCGGCCGCCAGGCAGCTCCACCGACAGGCGCTGATGGTTCAGGCCATCCATCAGAAAAGCCAGCGGCACCTCGAATACTTCGGCCACCTCGCCAGGGTCGGCGCGCAAGGTGAATGGCGGCGTGACCAGCCCGACCACGGGCGTGACGCGGTAACCGGTACCGGTCAGGTAATCAGGCAGGCTGCCCAGCACTTCGATATGACTGCGCGGCAAGCCGACTTCTTCTTCGGTCTCGCGCAGGGCCGTATCGACCGACGACACGTCAAACGCTTCGCTGCGCCCGCCGGGAAAGCTGACCTGCCCGGCATGGCTGCTCAGGTGCGCGGTGCGCAGGGTCAGCAGTATCGTCAGGCCCTCGGGGCGCTGTACCAGCGGGATCAATACCGCGGCTGGTACCGGTTCAAGCCGGTCAGACAGGAAGTCGCGCGTGATTTCAGGCTGCCATTGCGGCGGGTTGGCCAGGCGCTGGCGCAGCCAGGCTGGCGTCAGGCGTTCGGCGTCGAGCGCCGCTTCGCCGGCAATCGCATCGACTGCCAGTTTGGTTGGATCAAAAGCCAGTGTCGCCATGCAAAAAACTCCAGTTTTTTGGCTGCACAAATAGAAAAGGGGCACCGCAAGGCACCCCTTTTTCCAAGGCAGACGCTGGTATTACGCGCTTGCTTTCGCCGCAACGCGACGATTTGGCAGTTTTTCTTTGATACGCGCCGATTTGCCCGAACGCTCACGCAGATAGTACAGTTTGGCACGACGAACGTCACCGCGGCGTTTCACTTCGATCGAAGCGATCAGCGGCGAGTACAGTTGGAACGTACGCTCAACGCCTTCGCCCGACGAGATTTTACGAACGATGAAGTTCGAGTTCAGGCCACGGTTACGACGCGAGATAACGACGCCTTCGTATGCCTGGGCGCGCTTGCGCGTACCTTCGACGACGTTGACGTTGACGATAACGGTATCGCCAGGTGCGAATTCAGGAATCGATTTACCCAGACGGGCGATCTCTTCTTGCTCTAATTGTTGAATCAGGTCCATTTTATCACTCCGAAAACCATCATGCCGGCGCACTTGTGGATAGCGTACTATCCGCCCGGTAGAGGATGGGTACTACATATGGGCAACACGCCCGGTACTACAACCTGCCTGCATGGCGTCTTGCGACGTCTTACAGGCTGGCCAAAAATTGTTCGTCGGCCTTGCTGAGCAAGCCGGCGCTGCGCGCGCTGAGCAACAGCTCGGGGCGCTTTCTGGCAGTGGCCTCCAGCATGCGCTGGCGGCGCCATTTGCCGATCTCGGCGTGGTTGCCACCCATCAACACTGGTGGCACCGGCACGCCTTCATATGTTTCAGGGCGCGTGTAGTGCGGCGAATCGAGCAGGCCGTTGACAAAGCTGTCTTCGATGGCCGACGCCTCGGTATTCAAGGCGCCAGGCAACAGCCGGATCACCGCATCCATCAGCGCCATGGCCGGCAATTCGCCGCCGGACAACACAAAGTCGCCCACGCTGATTTCCTCGTCGACACAACGGTCGAGCAAGCGCTGGTCGACTGCTTCATAGCGGCCGCACAGAATCACCAGGCCGGGTTCGGCCTTCAACTGCGTGACACGCTCATGGGTCAGCGGACGGCCCTGCGGCGACATGAACACCACCCGCGGCGCGGCAAGACCAAGATCCTGCTGGCGCTGCCTGGCAGCATTGATGGTCGCTTCAAGCGGCTTGGCCAGCATCACCATGCCGGGGCCACCGCCATACGGGCGGTCATCCACGGTACGGTGATTGTCGGTGGTGAAATCACGCGGATTCCACAGCGACAAGCCCCATTTTTTCTGTTCGTAGGCACGCCGTGTCACGCCCGACTGGGTCAGCGCGGCAAACATTTCCGGGAACAGGGTTACGACATCAAACTGCATCGCCACTCCCGTTCCAGAACATTGCGCGGCGCCGGTTGCGCGTGCACAGCTTAATAATCAAGGCCCCAATCCACCGTGATCTTGCCGCCAGCCTTGTCCACATTGATGACAAACTGGCCGACAAACGGGATCAGGCGCTCAGGCGCCTTGTCAGCGGATTCATCAGGATTGGCGACAGGAGCGATACGCAATATCGATTGCGGACCATTGCTCATCATGTCGGTCACTTGCCCGAGATTCTCGCCTTGCAAATTCTCTACATTGAGTCCGATCAGGTCGGACCAATAAAATTCATCGGCCGGCAGTGCCGGGAAATGGCTACGCGGAATTTGTACGGACACGCCCTTGAGCGCCTCTGCAGCATCCCGCCCTACCACACCCACCAGCTGGGCCACGACGTCGCCGCCGTGCAGCTTTGCCTGCCTGACGTCAACGTCATGCAGGGTCGGCTTGTCGAACCACCAGGTTTTAACTTTCAACAATGCATCCGCGTCGTCGGAGAAAGGAGTAATCCTGACCCCGCCCGCAATGCCATAGGCGCCGGAGACATAGCCTACCTGAACCAGGTCATCGGGGACTTTCACCCCGGATGCAGTCTTGACCGTCAAACCAGTGTTCAAGAATTAAGCTGCTGCTTTGCCGTTGCTGGCAACCAGACGAGCAACGGTTGGCGACAGTTGTGCGCCAACGCCTTGCCAGTAGGCCAGACGGTCTGCGGTAATACGCAGTGGAACTTCGCCACCTTGCGCCATCGGATTGTAGAAACCGATACGCTCAATGAAGCGACCATCGCGGCGATTGCGCGAATCGGTTGCAACGATGTTGAAGAACGGGCGCTTCTTGGCGCCTCCACGAGCTAAACGAATAACGACCATAATAATTCCAAAAAGTGTGCTGAGGCGGAAAAAGCCGCAAATTATAGCGCGCTTTACCGCCATGCAGCAAGCGTTATGATGACGGGCGTGTAAATTGGGCTAATCAAACATTATGACCAGACATCGCCAAAGACGCAATAGTTACGTGCTTTTCAGCTGGTTTTTCAGGCCATCCTGGCGTGGCAAAACGACAGGAAACGCTTTTATTACAAGCGACAATGGCCGATACTGGCTTCTTTATGATCGAGCAAGGTTGTCGCCATGAATACTGTCGCCCTGAACCCGCCTGCCCACCGCAACAAGGCGTTTGCCACCCTGCTGGCGTTTGTACTGGGCATGCTTGGCGTCCACCGCTTTTATCTGCACGGCGCACGCGACCGCTGGGGCTGGCTGCATCTGGCCGCCCTGCCCGCCAGCGCGCTGCTGCGCCTGGCATGGCCGCAGGCGGACTGGTTTTACCAGCTGCTGCCCTTGATCGTGTCTGCACTGGCAGGTTTTCTGGAAGCGCTGGTGCTGGGCCTGGCGCCGGACGAGAAATGGGACGCACGCCATAACGCTGCATCTGGCCGCCAGTCCGACACCGGCTGGCCGCTGGCGGTGATACTGGTCGCTACCGTCATGATTGGCGCAGGCGTGCTGATCGCCACCATGGCGCGCCTGTTCGACCTGCTCTATACGGGCGGCGCCTACGGCTGAGCACACCTGCGCACGGCTGTGTTGGCAGGCAATCATGCTTTTCACTATACTGGCTTTAACACCAGCGTCGCTGGGAGCTCAAGGAGAAGATCATGATTCGTCGCCCGCTTATTATTGCCGCTGCCATGGCCAGCCTGTTCAGCGCACCGGCTTTTGCCCAGAACCTGTCGCCCAAGGCGCAATACGCCTACGACACCAAACAAGCCAATACGCGCTATGCCGATGACAAACGTCTGTGCGCAGAAGAAACCTCGTCCAAGGCCCGCATGCAGTGCCTGCGCGACGCCAAGAGCGAATTCGATCAAGCCATCATCAACGCCAAGGCCGCGCAAAAGGCCGGCAACTCTTACGCCAGCCAGCCATCGAAACCCCAGGCGCAGATCTGCGCCGACTGCGGCAAGGTAGTCGCTGTCAATGTGACGGAAAAAGCCGGTGAAGGCGGCGCGCTGGGCATGATCGGCGGCGGCGTGGCCGGCGCCCTGCTGGGCCGTCAGGTCGGCAGCGGCCGCGGCAAAGACTTGGCCACGCTGGCCGGCGCCGCCGGCGGCGCGTATGCCGGCAAGCAGGTTGAAGGCCACGTAAAGAACTCGAAAGTGTGGACCGTCACGGTGCAATACGAAACCGGCGCCCGCGCCGACTTCGCGTTCGACCAGGATCCTGGCCTGCAGTCCGGTGATCTGGTGCGCAATTCGGGCAACGGCATCGCACGCCGATAAAGCAAGGGGCGTAGGTCGGATTAGGCCCCGAAGGGGCCGTAATCCGACAATACCGCAGACGTCAACAATGTTGTCGGATTACGGCCTGCGGCCTAATCCGACCTACCCTCGCATCAGGTCAGACGGGGTCGCCGAGACGGGGTCGCCGAGACCCGGTGGGTTCGGGCCGGCTTAAAACTGCTCTTCAGACAGCGCCATCACCCCTGCTGCGCCATCGATAATGGTGGCGCGCAGGCCTGGCGCCTGCGACAGGATATGGTCGGCAAAGAAACGTGCCGTGCTGATCTTGGCTTTGTAGAAGCTGTCATCGCCAGCGCCCTCGCCCAGTTTTTGCTGCGCCACGATGGCCGCGCGCGCCATCTGCCAGCCGCCCAGCACGATGCCGGCCAGCTTCAGGTACGGCACGCTGCCGGCAAACACCGCCTTGATGTCGCTTTTCACATTGGCCAGCACATACTCGACCACCGCTTCGAGCGCTGCACTGCCTTCGGCCAGATGGCGCTGCATGGCCTGGAAATCGGCGCCGGTCAGTTCACCGAGCTGCGCTTCGGTAGCGCGCACCTGGGCGATAATCGATTTTGCCACCGCGCCACCGTCACGCACCGTTTTGCGGCCCACCAGGTCGTTGGCCTGGATGGCGGTGGTGCCTTCATAGATGGTGAGGATCTTGGCGTCGCGGTAGTGCTGGGCGGCGCCGGTTTCTTCGATAAAGCCCATGCCGCCATGCACCTGTACGCCATCGCGCGCCACGTCCTGCGACATTTCGGTGGCCCAGCCCTTGATGATGGGCACCAGGTATTCATAGGTGGCCAGGCTGTCGGCGCGCACCTCGGCGTCGACATGGTGGTGCGCCACGTCGCTGATGGCCGCCCCCACGTAAGCGAGCGCGCGCGCCGCCTCCGTCTGCGAGCGCATCGACATCAGCATGCGGCGCACGTCCGGGTGGTGGATGATCGATACCGGGCCAGCCGAGCCGGCCAGGTCGCGCGACTGCACGCGGTCCTTGGCAAACGCCACGGCCTGCTGATAGGCGCGCTCGGCCAGGCCTATGCCCTGCAGCCCCACGCCAAAGCGCGCCGCATTCATCATGATGAACATGTATTCGAGGCCACGGTTTTCCTCGCCCACCAGCGTACCGATGGCGCCGCCATGGTCGCCGAACTGCAGCACCGCCGTCGGGCTGGCCTTGATACCCAGCTTGTGCTCGATCGACACGCAATGCGCATCGTTGCGCTCGCCCAGGCTGCCATCGGCATTGACCAGGAACTTCGGTACGATAAACAGCGAAATGCCTTTCACGCCGGCCGGTGCATCGGGCGTACGCGCCAGCACCAGGTGCACGATGTTCTCGCTCAGGTCATGTTCGCCATAGGTAATGAAAATCTTGGTGCCGAACACTTTGTAGGTGCCATCGCCCTGCGGCACGGCGCGCGTGCGCACGGCGGCCAGGTCGGAGCCGGCCTGCGGCTCGGTCAGGTTCATGGTGCCGGTCCACTTGCCCGACACCAGGTTTTCCAGATAAGTGGCTTTCTGCGCGTCGCTGCCGGCCGTCAGCAGCGCTTCGATGGCGCCGTCCGACAGCAGTGCGACCAGCGCAAACGAGATACTGGCCGAATTGAGCATTTCAATGCAGGGCGTCGCCAGCAGTTTGGGCAAACCCTGGCCGCCAAATTCGCTCGGGTGCTGCACGCCCTGCCAGCCCGCTTCGCCATAGGCCTTGAAGGCTTCCTTGAAGCCTTTCGAGGTGGTGACCTGGCCGTCATGCCAGTAGCTGGGCTCCTTGTCGCTGGGGCCGTTCAGGGGCGCTACCACCGCGCTGCAGAACTTGGCGTTTTCCTCCAGTACCGCCTCGGCCGTATCGGGCGTGGCGTCCTCGCAGCCGGGCAAGGTATGGATTTCGGCCAGGCCGGCCAGTTCGTTCATGACGAACAACATGTCTTTCAGCGGGGCTTGATAGCTCATCTTATCTCCAAGAAAAAAGCCACGCGCGGCTCGCCGTGGAGGGCGGGCCGGCGTGGCTTTGCAATATACAAAACCGTTTTACGGGATGGACTTAACCGAGTTCTTTGACCAGTGCAGGCACCACTTCGAACAGGTCGCCCACGATGCCGTAGTCAGCCACGGCAAAGATCGGCGCTTCCGGATCCTTGTTGATGGCCACGATGGTCTTCGAGTCCTTCATGCCGGCCAGATGCTGGATCGCGCCCGAAATACCGACGGCAATATACAGCGATGGCGCAACGATCTTGCCGGTCTGGCCCACTTGCCAGTCGTTCGGCACGAAGCCGGCGTCGACCGCTGCGCGCGAAGCCCCCATGGCAGCGCCCAGCTTGTCGGCCAGCGGCTCGAGAATCTGGAAGTTTTCTGCCGAACCGAGGCCACGGCCGCCGGAAACGATGATTTTGGCAGCGGTCAGCTCAGGACGGTCCGACTTGGCCAGCTCACGGCCGACAAAAGCCGACTTGCCCACGTCGCCCACGGCGGTGATGGTGTCGGTGGCAGCCGAACCACCGGTAGCGGCGGCAGCGTCAAAACCGGTGGTGCGCACGGTGATGACCTTGACTTTGTCGCTTGATTGCACGGTGGCAATCGCGTTACCGGCGTAGATCGGGCGCTCGAAGGTATCCGGGGAGTCGACCTTGGTGATTTCCGAGATCTGCGCCACGTCCAGCTTGGCAGCCACGCGTGGCAGGATGTTCTTGCCGTAGGCGGTGGCTGGCGCCAGGATATGACTGTAGTCGCCGGCAATGGCCAGCACCTGCTCGGCCACGTTTTCGGCCAGGCCGTCGGCAAAGTAAGCGGCGTCGGCCACGATGACCTTGGCTACGCCGGCGATCTGCGCAGCCGCTGCTGCGGCGGCCGAGGCGTTCGAGCCGGCAACCAGTACGTGCACGTCGCCACCGCACTGGGCAGCAGCGGTCACGGTATGGTGGGTGCTGCCCTTCAGGCTAGCGTTGTCGTGTTCAGCAATAACTAATGCGACCATGATGTTTCCTGTAAATGTTCTGGATAGACGGCAACGCCGCTTAAATGACTTTGGCTTCGGTGCGCAGCTTGGCGACCAGCGTGGCCACGTCCGGCACCTTGATGCCGGCCGAGCGCTTGGCAGGTTCAGCCACTTTCAGCGTTTTCAGGCGCGGCGTCACGTCCACGCCCAGGTCTTCCGGCTTGACGGTTTCCAGCGGCTTTTTCTTGGCTTTCATGATGTTCGGCAGCGTGACGTAGCGCGGCTCGTTCAGGCGCAGGTCGGTAGTGACGATGGCAGGCAGCGTCAGGGCCAGCGTTTCCAGGCCGCCATCGACTTCGCGCGTGACGGTCACTTTGCCGTCTTCCAGCACCACTTTCGAGGCAAACGTGGCTTGCGGCCAACCGAGCAGCGCCGCCAGCATCTGGCCGGTCTGGTTGCTGTCGTCGTCGATGGCCTGCTTGCCCAGGATAATCAGTTGTGGCTGTTCTTTTTCAGCCAGCGACTTGACCAGCTTGGCCACGGCCAGCGGTTCGAGTTCGGTGGTCGTTTCAACCAGGATGCCGCGGTCGGCGCCGATGGCCATGGCGGTGCGCAGGGTTTCCTGGCATTGGGTCACGCCGCAGGAGATGGCCACCACTTCAGTCACCTTGCCAGCCTCTTTCAGGCGCATGGCTTCTTCCAGTGCGATCTCGTCAAAAGGGTTCATGGACATTTTGACGTTGGCGGTATCGACGCCAGTGCCGTCGCTCTTGACGCGTACTTTGACGTTATAGTCGACCACGCGTTTGACGGGTACCAAGACTTTCATAGCTATGCCTTTGGGAAATTATAAAAATGACGGTTCTAGTGCGTTCGATTATAAGAGAAATTCGCGCCACGAACCGAATTTAAGCACGATCGTGCGATTTTTAGTTAGAGCAAATCGTCTAAATAACATCGAGCCGCAATCAAGGGAGAAAATACAGCGGGAGAAAATACCGGGAATAGCGCTACGCTGCATGGCAGCAAATGGACGCCGGAAGAGACCATTTGCCAGCTGGCCAGCCCCCTGGCGGGGCGCCGGCCGGCCGCGATTATTTGCGTTGCATCAGGAAAACGAATTCGGTGCCGGTCTGCACATGCGCCAGCAGCGCATTGCCCGTCTGTTTGGCAAAAGCCTGGAAGTCGCGCACGGAACCGGGGTCGGTTGCCATAATGCGCAGCACCTCACCGCTTTGCAACTCGGCCAGCGCTTTCTTTGCCTTCAGGATCGGCAAAGGGCAATTCAAGCCGCGCGCATCGAGTTCCTTGTTAAATTCCATGATCTCGGTATCAAGTAGTGTGTCGCTCATCAATATCCTGCCAATGTTTTGTTTACTGATTTTCGACATACTACTCCAATTCACGCCCATTGACGCGCTGCACCAAAATAGTTCGCAGGCTGTTGTCAGACCACAACGAGCTGCCAGACGGTAAAACGGCCCGCCAGACGAGCCGGCGAGCCGTTCAATACGCGCTGCGGGGCGCGGGTGCCGCATGGATGCTGGCGCCGGTCTTACTTGACGCGCTCGCCCACCCAGGCCGGCACGCCAGCCAGTGCTGCCGGCAGGCCGGTCGCGTCGGTACCGCCGGCCTGCGCCATATCGGGGCGTCCGCCGCCTTTGCCGCCCACTTGTTGTGCAACGAAGTTGACCAGCTCGCCCGCTTTCACGCGCGAGGTGGCGTCAGCGGTCACGCCGGCAATCAGGCTGACCTTGCCGTCGGTAACGCTGGCCAGCACGATGGCGGCCGTTTTCAGCTTGTCTTTCAGCTTGTCCATGGTCTCGCGCAGGCGCGCCACGTCAGCGCCTTCGAGCGTTGCCGCCAGCACCTTGACGCCGTTGACGTCGACCGCCTGCGTGACCAGCTCATCGCCCTGGCCCGAGGCCAGTTTCGATTTCAGCGCCGCCAGTTCTTTTTCCAGCGCCTTGACGTGATCCTGTACCTGGCCGATACGCGCCGTCAGCTCTTCCGGCTGCGCTTTCAGGGCGGCAGCAGCGTCGAGCAGGCGACGGTTGATCGTCTGCACCAGTTGCAGTGCGCCTTCGCCGGTCACCGCTTCGACGCGGCGGATGCCTGCTGCCACGCCGCTTTCAGCGGTGATCTTGAACAGGCCGATATCGCCGGTGCGCTGCACGTGCACGCCGCCGCACAGCTCTTTCGAGCTGCCGATATCGAGCACGCGCACTTCGTCGCCATATTTCTCGCCGAACAGCGCCATCGCGCCATGCTTGACGGCGTCGTCAAAC
This sequence comes from Janthinobacterium aquaticum, assembly GCF_009208565.1. Classification (GTDB taxonomy): domain Bacteria; phylum Pseudomonadota; class Gammaproteobacteria; order Burkholderiales; family Burkholderiaceae_D; genus Janthinobacterium. The sequence continues at coordinate 20,607 of NZ_WFLK01000022.1, forward strand.
GACATGTGATGCGACTGCGTCGGATGGTTTTCCAGGATCTCTTTGTTGACGATGGTTTCCACCGCAGCGATCTGCTCGACCGTCATCGGCGCGTGATGGCTGAAGTCGAAACGCGTCTTGTCCGGATCGACCAGCGAACCTTTTTGCGCCACGTGGCTGCCCAGCACTTCGCGCAGCGCCTTGTGCATCAAATGGGTGGCCGAGTGGTTGCGGATGGTGCGGCCGCGCTTGGCCTGGTCCACGTCAGCGGTCACGGTGTCGCCCACTTTGAGCACACCGCTGGCGATCACGCCATGGTGGCCAAACACATCGGCCTGGATTTTCAGCGTGTCGCTGACGGTAAAGGTGCCGGCTGGCGTGGCGATCACGCCCTGGTCGCCGACCTGGCCGCCCGATTCGGCGTAGAACGGCGTGGTGTCGAGCACCACGATGCCGCTCTGGCCGGCGCTCAGTTCCTGCACAGCGGTGCCGGCAGCGTACAGCGCGATGATCTTGCTGCCAAAGCTCAGCTGCTCGTAGCCGACGAACTTGTTCTTCTCGCCCGCGTATTCAACCTTGCTGTCCTTGTGGGTCTTGCCGCCCTTGCGCGACAGTTCCTGGCTTTCTTTCAGCGCTGCGTCGTAGCCGGCCTGGTCGAATGCAATATCGCGCTCGCGGCAGATATCGGCCGTCAGGTCTGGCGGGAAGCCATAGGTTTCATACAGCGTAAAGGCGGTGGCGCCGTCGATGCCCGAACCATCCCGAGCCAGCTGCGCTTCAAGCACTTTCATGCCCGTTTCCAGCGTTTCGCCAAAGCGCTCTTCTTCGGCCTTGAGCATATTGGCGACGTTGCCCTTGGCTTCTTCCAGTTCCGGGTAAGCGGCGCCCATCTCGATGGCCAGGTCGGCCACCAGCTTGTAGAAGAACGGCTTGGTCTGGCCCAGTTTGTGGCCATGGCGCAGCGCGCGGCGAATAATGCGACGCAGCACATAAGCGCGCCCTTCGCTGCCGGGAATCACGCCGTCGACGATCATGAAGGCCGCCGAGCGGATATGGTCGGCGATCACGCGCAGCGACTTGTTTTCCAGGTCGGTGGCGCCGGTTTCGCGCGCTGCCGCGCGGATCAGGTTCTGGAACAGGTCGATCTCGTAGTTCGAATGCACGTGCTGCAGCACGGCGGCCAGGCGCTCCATGCCCATGCCGGTATCGACGCATGGTTTTGGCAGCTTGTGCATCACGCCCGCTTCATCGCGGTTGAACTGCATGAATACCAGGTTCCAGATTTCAATAAAGCGGTCGCCGTCTTCGTCAGGCGAGCCAGGAGGGCCGCCAGGAATGTCAGCGCCGTGGTCGTAGAAGATTTCAGTGCACGGGCCGCATGGGCCGGTGTCGGCCATCTGCCAGAAATTGTCGGACGCGTAGCGCGAACCCTTGTTGTCACCGATGCGGATAATGCGCTCGACCGGCACGCCGATTTCCTTGGCCCAGATATCGTAGGCTTCGTCATCTTCGATATACACGGTGACGGTCAGCTTGTCGGCTGGCAGGCCGTACACGCGCGTCAGCAGTTCCCAGGCGTAATGAATCGCATCGCGCTTGAAGTAGTCGCCAAAGCTGAAGTTGCCCAGCATTTCAAAGAAGGTGTGGTGACGCGCGGTATAACCGACGTTTTCCAGGTCATTGTGCTTGCCGCCGGCGCGCACGCAGCGCTGCACGGACGTGGCACGCGAGTACGGGCGGCTGTCGGTGCCGGTAAACACGTCCTTGAACTGCACCATGCCGCTGTTCGTCAACAGCAAGGTCGGATCGTTGCCTGGCACCAGCGAACTGGAGCGGACGATGGAATGGCCCTTGGACTCGAAAAATTTGAGGAACTTGTCGCGGATTTCAGATGATTTCATGTTTTTTAGAAAAAGGTGGCGGCAGCTTTAAAGGATCGATTATACGTGATATGTCAAGCCGCAATTAGAGACGGCAAGGGGCGAGGCGCCGAAATAGTGCGTCAACCACAACGGCAAAACCACCAAGTGAGCGTCACAACGCCGCCAGCACACCAGTAAAAGGTGACAACACCGCAGGCGCCGGCACAGGAGCTCCGGGCCAAGCAAGGCTGAAAAATGTCGAGGGCAAGGCGCAGCGACGAAGACAGTACGCCAGTACGGCAAGGAGCTGCAACGCAGCCATCGGCATTTTCTCAGCCTCGCGTCTCCGGCCCGCCATTTTTCGCCTTGCGACTTTGAAAAAGCTTAATTTAGTTGTGATCGTGACCTGAACCACAGCCATGTGCGGCAGCAGGCGCAGCGCCTATGCATTCAGGGCAGCGCCCATACAGCGTCAGCTCATGCCGCTCCACCACAAACCCCTGCGGCGCCATACGCTTCAAGTCGCCCGGGCAATCATGGACATCAAATACGCGCTGACAGACAGTGCACTGGAAATGATGATGATGGTGATTGGCCACCGTATTGGACTCATAGCGCGGGTTTTCACCCGGCAGCGTAACCACATGCACTTTTTCCTCGCTGACCAGCGACTTGAGGTTGCGATAGACAGTGGCAATACCGAGCTGGGCCACCTGCAAGCTGGCCTGTTCGAGGATTTCCTGGGCCGACAGCGGGCGCTGCGCCGTTTCAATGGCAGCCTGGATGGCGGTTTTTTGACGTGTTGTGCGTTCCATGCCGACAGAATACACCATCGCTCTGGCAATCATCTCAACAATGCAACACCGAATAATGATAATGCGTTATCATTATCAACGAACCGTGCCAAATCAGCATGGTGATGCCCAGCCCCAGCATACCGATACACGATAAAGGAATTGCCGCATGTCCGTACCACGCCCCCTGCACCGCCCTACTCCACTCGCGCTGGCCCTGATGCTGGCCTTTGCCGCGCCAGCGTCCGTACTGGCGCAGCAGGCGCCCACCATGCCGGCCGTCACCGTCTCGGCCAGCGCCCTGTCGCTGGGCAGCGATGACATGAGCACGCCCGTGACCGTATTGGAAGGCGATGAACTGGTGCGCACCCGCGAAGCAACACTGGGCGAAACGCTGGCCAACCAGCCCGGCATTACGTCGAGCCATTTTGGCGCCGGCGCCAGCCGCCCGATTATCCGCGGCATGGATGGTCCGCGCGTGAAGGTCTTGTCCGATGGCGCCGAAGTGCAGGATGCGTCGACCATCAGTCCCGACCATGCGGTCGCTGCCGAGCCGATGCTGTCGCAGCAAATCGAAGTGCTGCGCGGCCCGTCGGCGCTGGCCTATGGCGGCGGCGCCGTGGGCGGCGTGGTCAACGTGATCGACAACAAGGTGCCGACCCGCGTGCCGGCCAAAGGCATCGAAGGCAGCGCCGAATTGCGCGCCAATAGCGGCGCACGCGAAAAGGCCGGCGCCTTTGAAGTGACTGGCGGCTCGGGCAATATCGCCTTCCATGCCGAAGGCGTCAAGCGCGATGCCAAGGAGTACAAGGTCGGCAGCGGCTGGCAGGACGGATCAAAAGTGGCCGGCAGCTACAACCAGACCGATACGGCCAGCGCCGGCGTGTCGTGGGTCGGTGCACGCGGTTTCCTGGGCCTGGCCTTTACCAGCCAGCACGCCGAGTATGGCCTGCCCGGCCACAACCATGAATTTGAAAGCTGCCATCCGCACGGCGACCATCTGCACTGCGGCGGCCACGACGACCACGATCACGAAGGCGAGCATGAAGAAGGCGAAGACCACGATCATGAGCACGAGCACGGCGAGGTGCCTTACGTGAAAATGAAAAGCGAGCGCTGGGACGTGCGCGGCGAACTGCGCGACCCACTGCCCGGCTTTGCCCGCCTGCGCCTGCGCGCTGCCTTTACCGACTACAAGCACGATGAAATCGAAGGCACGGAAGTGGCCACCACCTTCAAAAACAAGGGCCACGACGCGCGCCTGGAAATGGAACATCTGCCGATCGTCGGCTGGCGCGGCGTGGTCGGCCTGCAGACGACCAGACGCGACTTTTCGGCGCTGGGCGAGGAAGCATACGTGCTGCCAACCGTGACCAAGAAGCACGCGGCCTTCCTGGTCGAGGAATACAACCTGGCGCAATGGCGTTTCGAAGCGGGGCTGCGCCACGAGTGGCAGGATATCGATGTCGACAGCGCCACCCTGCAAAACCACAGCGACAAAGGCACCTCCATCTCGCTGGGCGCGGTATGGAAATTTGCGCCGCAGTATTCGCTCGGCTCGACCCTGTCGCGCACGCACCGCCTGCCGACCGCCGAGGAGCTGTACGCCAACGGCGTGCACATGGCCACCGCCACCTACGAACTGGGCAACCAGAACCTGGGCAAGGAAACGTCGAACAATATCGACCTGACGCTGCGCAAATACGCGGGCACCACCACCTTTATGGCCAGCGCTTACCGCAACAAGATCGACAACTATATCTACGGCTCGACGCTGGACGCGCACGAAGGCTTCCAGCTGATCCAGTACGCCCAGCGCGACGCGACCTTTACCGGCGTGGAAGGCCAGATCCGCCAGCAACTGAACCCGATGTTCGGCGCCAGCGTGTTTGGCGACTACGTACGCGCCAGGCTGGCCGATGGCGGCGAGGCGGGCAATCGCAACCTGCCGCGCATCCCGGCCCAGCGCCTGGGCGTGCGCTTCTACGCCAACTGGCAATCCTGGAGCGGCGTGGCCGAGTTCTACCGCGTGAGCAAACAGGACAAGGTCGCCGCCTTCGAAACAGCCACGCCCGGCTACAATATGCTCAACCTGTCGGCCAGCTACGACACCCGCCTCGGCAACACGCCAGCGCAGTTCTACCTGAAGGCCAACAACCTGACCAATGAGCTGGCCTACAGCCACACCTCATTCATCAAGAACGCGGCGCCGCTGATGGGCCGCAATCTGACGGCGGGGGTGCGGGTGACGTTTTAATTTGAAGCGATAGCATTGTTGGCGGCGCCGTTGTCGGATTACGCGCCCCCTGCGGGCGCGCTAATCCGACCTACGCCCTGGCTCGGCGTGCGTCGGGTAGGTCGGGTTAGCGCGCAGCGCGTAACCCGACAACATCGGCAAAACCCGACAACATCGATCACCCAGCCGCAATCAAATCAATCCGGTCTGTACAAAACCCATCCACGCCCCACCCCAGCAACTCTTCTGCGCGCGCCAGCGTATTGACGGTATAGCAGAACACCCCGAACCCCTGCGCCTTGATTGCCTGCACCTGCTCGTGCGTCAGCTGCGTATGGTCGCAATGCATGGACACCACGCCCAGCGCGCGCGCCTGCGCCAGCCAGTCTGCCGGCAACGCTTCGACCAGCCAGCCGCGCGGCAGTTCCGGCGCTGCAGCGCGCGCCGCCTGCAGGGCCTCGGTGCTGAACGAGGCCAACAGCGGCAACAGCGTGCCGGCAGCAATCTCGCCGGCAAACGCCGCCTGCGTGGCCTGCGCCACCACCTGCCCGGTCTGAACCTCGAAGCCGGGCGCCGGCTTGATTTCGATATTCATCCAGATATGGTGCTCGCGGCAATAAGCCATAAACGCTGCAAACGACGGCACGCCCTCGCCGGCAAACTGCGGGCCAAACCAGCTGCCGGCGTCCATGGCAGCCAGTTCGCTGGCCGTATGCTCGTTGATCTTGCCGCTGCCGGCCACGGTACGCCCCAGTTCGGGATCGTGCATGATGACCGGCACGCCGTCGCCGGCCAGCATCACGTCGAACTCCACCGCGCGGTAGCCGTAAGCGAGGCCGCAGCGCAGGGCCGCCACGGTATTTTCAGGCGCCAGGGTGCCGCCGCCGCGGTGCGCCAGTCTCTTTGGATAGGGCCACATGATGATCCTTGGTCGATAGAAGAATAAGCTGCATACTAGCGCGCATGGCACGCAAAAAGCAAAGCATGTCCGGTTTGGCGCCGTGGCGATCTGTCTGGCGCCGCACCAGCGCTGTTTCGTCGCAGCGGCGTTGCGCTGGCGCCGCACTGGCAACACAATGCCCTATCGACCATCAAACCTCAGCCACCCATGTCCAGCCCAACAAAGCCTTCCAGCGCCAGCACCCAGCGAACAGGATGGCGCCGCTCACGCTACTACCGCATGCTGCCCGATGCGCGCTACGCCATTGCCTTCAATGTGGTCTGCGCACTGGTGATTACCTACCTGCTCAATCCCGGCAGCAGCCTGGGCCGCAATCTGGTGGCCTCGATGTGCATCGGCACCATCGCCTTTGTGCTGATCGACGGCGCGCGCCTGACCATCTGGGGCGAGAAGCAGCGCCCAAAAACGCTGCCGCTGCTGGCCATTATCCTGGTATCAGTGCCGGTGGCGCAGTGGCTGGGCCTGCATTTATTTACCTGGCTGACCGATGCCAAGGTCAAGGCCCTGACCACTTTTGATACGGCCGAAGTGGTGGCCAACCTGGTCTTTACGCTGGTGGTGACGGGCGTGGCCGTGGTGTTTTTTGCCAGCCGCGAAAAAATGTCGCGCCTGCAGGCCGTTGCCGCCAATGAAAAAGCGCGCGCCGAACAGGAAGCGCGCCAGGCCATGCAGGCGCAGCTGCAACTGCTGCAGGCACAGATCGAACCGCATATGCTGTTCAATACGCTGGCCAACCTGCAGGGATTGATCAGCTTTGATCCCGAGCGCGCCCAACTGCTGCTCGACAACCTGATCCAGTACCTGCGCGCCACGCTCAGCTCTTCGCGCGCACAATCGACCACGCTGGGCCAGGAGTTTGCGCTGATGGAAGCCTACCTGGGCCTGATGGCCATTCGCATGGGCGCGCGCCTGCGCTATACGCTGGAACTGCCTGCGACGCTGCAGCAGACCAGCGTGCCGCCGATGCTGCTGCAGCCGCTGGTGGAAAACGCCATCCAGCACGGGCTGGAGCCGAAGATCGAAGGCGGCCATATCCATGTTACGGCCGACAGCGATCAAGGACAACTGGTCATCACAGTACACGACAACGGCCTCGGCCTCGACCATCCGGGCCAGAGCAAGGGCACGCATCTGGGCGTAAGCAATATCCGCGAACGCCTGCAGGCCATGTTCGGCGCCCAAGCGAGTCTGGCGCTGGACGCCAATCCGGACGCTGGCGTGACAGCACGCCTGAGCCTGCCTGCGCAACCCTGTCCAACCACCACCTCAACCATCTTGTGCCAACAACCATGAGCCTATCCATGACACCTCCACCGGCGCTGCGCGCGCTGATCGCCGAAGACGAACCGATACTGGCTGCCGCCCTCAAGCACGCGCTGCACCGCCTGTGGCCCGAACTTGAGGTGGTCGCTACCTGCGCCAATGGCGTCGAAGCGCTGCAGCAAGGCCTGGCGCTGCTGCCTGACATTTTGTTCATGGACATCAAAATGCCGGGCAAGACCGGACTGGAAGCGGCCGAAGAACTGGCCGAGCAGTGGCCGCAAGACCGCCCCTTCCCGCCCATCGTGTTCGTCACCGCCTATGACGAATATGCGCTGGCCGCCTTCGAGCAGGCCGCTGCCGATTACGTGCTCAAGCCCGTCAACGATGCGCGCCTGGGCAAGACCATTAGCCGCCTGCAGCAGCGCCTGGCGCAGGTCCCTGTTGCGCCTGCAGCAGCTGAAGAACTGGCGCCGATAGTACAGGCGGCACCGGCGGCGCCAGCCGACCCGAACCTGGCCAGCCTGCTGACGCAGTTGCAGGCGATGACGGCGTCCGCTCCGCGCCTGCAGATGATCCGCGCGGCAGTGGGCAACAGCGTGCGCATGATCCCGGTGGGCGAGGTGCTGTATTTTGAGGCGCTCGACAAATACATCAATGTGGTGTGCCGCGACAGCGAAGCGCTGATCCGCACCAGCCTGAAAGAGTTGCTGCCACAGCTCGATCCGCAGCAGTTCTGGCAGATACATCGCGGCACCATCGTCAACGCCAGCGCGATTGCCACTGCGGTGCGCGACGAAGCGGGCAAGCTGTCGCTGACGCTGCGCCAGCATGCGGCGCAACTGCGCGTCAGCCCTTTGTATGCGCATCTGTTCCGGCAGATGTAAGCAAAGATGTACGCAACTCAGGCCACAGCCACCCGCGGCCCCAGCGGCTGAAGGTGGCGCAGGCGCAGGGTAATCAACAGACCGCTGCCGAGACAGACACCGAGCATGGCCACCACCCCGCTCCAGCCATGCCAGCCCCACATGGTGCCGGTGGCCGAGCCGATCAGGCTCGAACCGAGGTAGTAGAACAGCAGGTAAAAAGCGGAAGCCAGCGCCTGCGGTGCGCGGGCGCGACGGCTGACCCAGCTGCTGGCGATCGAGTGCGAGGCAAAAAAGCCGAAGGTGGCCAGGGCCATGCCGGCCACGATCAGCACCAGCGAATCGAACAGCGTCAGCAAAATACCGGACAGCATCACCGACAGCATAATCCACAGCACGCCGCGCCGGCCCAGCCGGTCGACCAGGCGGCCAGCCCAGACCGAGCTGAAGATACCGATCAGGTACAAAAACGCCAGCAGGCCAACCGTACTCTGGCGCAGGCCGAACGGCGCGGCCAGCAGGCGGTAGCCGATATAGTTGTACAGGCTGACAAAGCAGCCCATCAGCACAAAGGCCAGGCAGAACAGCCACGGCAGGCCGGCGTCGGAGAAATGCTGGCGCATCGCATGCGGCAGCGCGTCCCAGCCGCGCGTGCTGCGCGTGAAGTGGCGCGAGGCAGGCAGGCTGCGCCAGAATTCGGCCGCCGCCACGATACCGGCCACGCCCAGTACGCCCAGCGCCCAGCGCCACGACAGATAGTCGCTGAGCAAGGAAGCCACCAGCCGCCCCGACATGCCGCCAAAGGCGCTGCCGGCAATATACAAGCCCATCGACAGGCCCAGCGACGGCGGATCGATTTCCTCACCCAGATAGGCCATGGCCACGGCCGGCATGCCGCCCAGCGCAATGCCGAGCGCCGCGCGCACGGCCAGCAGCTGCGCAAAGTCCTGTGCAAACGCCGACAGCACCGTCAGCACCGCCGCGCTGGCCATCGAGGCCACCATCAGCGGCTTGCGGCCGATGCGATCCGACACTGCGCTCAGCAGCACCAGCGAAATGGCCAGCAGGCCGCTCGAGACCGACAGCGACCAGCTGCTTTGCGCAGCCGTCAGGTGAAACTGATGCGACAGCAGCGGAAACAGCGGCTGGATGCAGTACAGCAGGCTGAAGGTGGAAAAGCCGCCAAAGAACAGCGCGCGGTTGGTGCGCGTAAATGCCAGCGTGCCCTTGACGATACGGGTGGTGGCAGGCTGGGCGGCTTGATGGGCGTCGGACATGATGTGATCGAAAGAAAGCGATCATTCATCATAGGATTGCACCTTTATATAGTCCAATATATATTTAAGGCCCAACTCATACTTTAAACAGATAACAGAAAGTCTGCCCTATGGAACTGCGCCATCTGCGTTACTTCGTTGCCGTGGCAGAGGAATTGCACTTTACGCGCGCGGCCGAGCGGCTGCATATTGGCCAGCCGCCGCTGAGCCAGCAGATCCAGGCGCTGGAAGCCGAACTGGGCGCGCAGCTGTTCGAGCGCAGCAAGCGCTCGGTGCGCCTGACCGAGGCGGGCCGGCTGTTCCTGCTTGATGCGCGCCAGATTCTGGCGCTGTCCGAGCGCGCCGCCGTCACGGCCCAGCGCGCCCAGCGCGGCGAAGCCGGCGAACTGCGCATCGGCTTTACCTTTTCCACCCCATTCACGCCCTACTTTGCCACCGTGATCAACCGCTACCGGCAGCAGTTCCCGCATGTGACCTTGACCCTGCACGAAATGGCAACCCTGCATCAGCTCACGGCGATTTCAGCGCGGCAGATGGACCTGGGGCTGGTGCGCCCACCCGAGACGGACTGCCCGGCCGACATTACGCTGACCGAGCTGCGGCGCGATCCGCTCATGCTGGTGCTGCCCACGGCGCACCGGCTGGCCGCGCAGGAGACCATTGCGATTGCCGACATGGCCGGCGAAGACTTCGTGATGTATCCGAAAGACGCCGGCACCGGCATCTACCTGCAGATATTGCGTCTGTGCCGCGCTGCCGGCTTTACGCCGCACGTGGCGCAGGAGGCCAACGAGGCCTCGACCATTATCGGCCTGGTGGCAGCCGGCTGCGGCATCTCAGTGTTGCCGTCGTCGTTCGACCGTATCCGCATGGACGGCATCTGCTACCGGCCGATTGCGGATGCCGAAGCGACCACCAGCCTGCTGCTGGCGCAACGACAGGACGATAGCTCGCCCCTGGTGGCCGCCTTTGTGCAGCTGGCGCAGGAAGCGGCCAGGCATGGCGGTGTTTGAAAACACGCGCCTCGTTTACCCGCCAACCACGCTACTGCCCAACCGCAACTCGATCAGCTCCAGCATGCCCTGCGCCGCCACCGACAGGCTGCGCTGGGTGGCCAGCAGGATCGGCCGTTCGGGCTGGCCGGCGGCCAGTGGCACGGCTATCAGGTCGAGTTTTTTGAACTGGAACAGCGTCAGCGCCGGCACCAGCGCCACGCCCAGGCCCTGCTCGACCAGGCCAGCCACGGTGGCCAGGTGCTCGACTTCCAGCCCGCTGTCGCGCACGGCGATGCCCTGCGTAAGCAGCTCGACATGCTGGCGCACGCTGGTCGACTTGGCCAGGTGGATCAGCTCGCAGCCGGCCAGGTCGGGCAACAGCACGCGGCGCTTGCGCGCCAGCCGATGGTCGCGCCGGCAGACCAGATAGAACGGATCGCTGCACAGGCTGCGCGTTTCAAACTCGGCCAGGCGCGCACTGGGCGCGGTAATGGCCAGGTCGACCTTGCCCTGTCGCAGCAGGTTCAGGCACTGGTCCGACAGCGCGTCATGCAGCTGCACGCTCACGCCCGGATAGCTGGCGCGGTATTCGGCAATCACGGCCGGCAGGCCATGGGCAGCGAGCGACGGCAGCGCGGCAATCGCCACTCTGCCCTTGCGGCGCGCCACGTAGTCGCTCATATTGCCGAAGGCTGCTTCCATATCGGCCAGCAGGCCGCGCGCCACCTCGACAAACATCTCGCCTTCCACCGTCAGCGTGACATTGCGCGTATCGCGCTCGACCAGCCTGGCGCCGAGCGCTATTTCAAGTTTTCTGATCACGGCGCTGAAGGCCGATTGCGACAGATGGCAGCGCTCGGCCGCGCGCGTGAAATGGCGGCAGTCGGCCAGCGCCACAAAGGCCTGCAGCAGTTTGCTGGAAATATTGGGCAGCATGGTTTAACTCGAAAAACAGCATAATCATGCTGAAAAATCGATTTTACAATATAAAGCACCGGCAGCAGAATGGCCTCAAACCCCGCACAGACGGGCGCACAACATCAACGGAGACATCACCATGCTGGCCCTGCTCGGACTTTGCACCATCGCTATTTTATTGGCGGCCATCCTTACCAAGAAAATGTCGCCGCTGGTGGCATTGATTACCATCCCCATCGTCGCGGCCCTGATCGGCGGCTTCGGCATGGAGACCTCGAAATTCATCGTGGCCGGCATTACCAATATCGCGCCGGTGGCCGGCATGTTCGTGTTTGCCATCCTGTTCTTCGGCATCGTGACCGACGCCGGCATGCTCGACCCGGTCATCAGCGGCATCCTGCGCGTGGTTGGCAGCCGGCCCAGCCGCATCGTGCCGGGCACCGCGCTGCTGGCGCTGCTGATCCACCTTGATGGTTCGGGCGCCGTCACCTTTTTGGTGACGATCCCTGCCATGCTGCCGCTGTACACGCGCCTCGGCATCGACCGGCGCATCCTGGCCTGCGTGGCCTCCCTGGCAGCCGGCGTCAACTTCCTGCCATGGACCGGCCCCATGATCCGCGCCTCGGCTGCGCTGCATATTCCCGTGTCCGATATTTTCATGCCGCTCATTCCGGTGCAGCTGATCGGCCTGGTATTCGTATTTGGCGTCGCCTACTACCTGGGCCGCAAGGAGGAAATCCGCCTGGGCTTGACCGCCGGCGCACCGGCCGGCTTTGTGCAGATGCATGAGCTGACCGAGGCCGAAGCGGCGATCCGCCGGCCCAAAAACTTCTGGATCAATATCGCCCTGACGGTGGTAGTGCTGGGCGTGATGATCAGCGGCAAAGTCGATCCGGTGGTGATGTTCATGATCGGCGTGGTGCTGGCCCTGATGATCAATTACCCGAACGCCGACATGCAGCGCGCCCGCATCGACGCCCATGCCAGGGCCGCGCTGCTGATGGCCAGCATCCTGTTTGCCGCCGGTGTATTTACCGGCATCATGAACAAGTCCGGCATGCTGACAGCCATGGCCAAGACGGCGGTCGGCTTCGTGCCGCCGGAAATGGCCTCGCATATCCCGGCCGTGCTGGGCGTGCTGTCGATGCCGCTGTCGATGCTGTTCGATCCCGACTCGTTCTACTTTGGCGTGCTGCCGGTGGTGGCCGAAGTGAGCAAGATGCTGGGCGTGGAACCGATCCAGGTGGCGCAGGCGGCATTACTGGGCCAGATGACCACCGGCTTTCCCGTCAGCCCTTTGACACCGGCTACTTTTCTGGTGGCCGGCCTGGCCGGCGTCGACCTGGCAGACCATCAGAAGTACACCTTCAAATACCTGTTTGCCGCCTCGATCGTGATGACCATCAGCTGCATTTTGCTAGGCATCTTTCCGCTGTAAGCACCTTTTCGCAAAGCAGGAGCATCGCATGAACACTATTCGCATCGGCGCCGGCGCCGGCTATTCCGGCGACCGTATCGAGCCCGCCGTCGAGCTGGCCGAATATGGCCAGCTCGACTACCTGATCTTCGAATGCCTGGCCGAACGCACCATTGCGCTGGCCCAGCAGGCGCGCCGGAAGGACCCCGAGCAAGGCTACGATCCGCTGCTCGAAGAGCGCATGCGCGCCGTGCTGCGCCCGTGCCACGCCAACGGCGTGCGCATCCTGACCAATATGGGCGCGGCCAACCCGCTCACGGCCGCGCGCAAGATCCGCCAGATCGCGCGCGAACTGGGCCTGCCCGACCTGCGCGTGGCAGCAGTGACCGGCGACGATGTGCTGGCGCTGGTCACCGGCGGCGACTACCTGGACGACAGCGGCGCGCCGGTAGCGCAACTGGGTGACCGGCTGCTGTCGGCCAACGCCTATCTGGGGGCGCAGCCGCTGGTCGACGCGCTGGCGCAAGGGGCCGACGTAATCGTCACCGGCCGCATTGCCGACCCGGCGCTGGTGCTGGCGCCGCTGATCCATGCGTTCGGCTGGGCCATGGACGACTGGCACAAGCTGGGCCAGGGCACGCTGGCCGGCCATCTGCTCGAATGCGCGGGCCAGGTCAGCGGCGGCTATTTTGCCGACCCGGGCTACAAGGATGTCGCCAATCTCGCACGCCTCGGTTTTCCGATTGCCGAAATCGATGCGGACGGCAGCCTGGTAATCACCAAGGTTGCCGGCTCGGGCGGTGCCGTGACGGTGGCGACCTGCACCGAACAGCTGCTGTATGAAATCCACGACCCGGCCGCCTATTTGACGCCCGACGTGGTGGCCGATTTTTCACACGTATCGATGACGCAGCTTGAACCTGACCGGGTGGCCGTTGCCGGCGCTACCGGCCACCCGAAAAGCGGGCTGCTAAAAGTCACGCTCGGCTACCTCGACAGCCATATCGGCGAGGGCCAGATATCGTACGCCGGCCCCGGCGCCCTGGCGCGCGCGCAGCTGGCGCAGGCCATCGTGGCCGAGCGCTTGCAGCTGTGCGGCGTGCAGACGGAAGAGCTGCGCTTTGACATGATCGGCGTGAACGCCATCTATGGCGCCCAGCTCTCGAACTCGCATGGCGAACCGTATGAAGTGCGCCTGCGCGTGACCGGCCGCACCGCCAGCCTGAAGGAAGCGGCGCGTATCGGAAACGAGGTTGAAACGCTGTACACCTGTGGCCCGTCAGGCGGCGGCGGCGCGACCAAATCGGCGCGCGAAGTGGTGGCCGTGCGCGCCACGCTGGTCGATGGCGCGCTGGTTCATCCAACCATCCACTTCGGGGAGCAATAACATGACAGCCGAAACATTACAACGGCGTGTACAACTGCGCGAGCTGGCGCATGCACGCGCCGGCGACAAGGGCAATATCTCCAACCTGTCGCTGATCGCCTACAAGGCCGAAGACTATGCCCTGCTGCTGCGCGAAGTCACACCGGAACGCGTGCGCGCGCATTTTGCCGGCGTGGTGCATGGCGCGGTGACACGCCACGAGCTGCCGCAACTGGGCGCGCTCAACTTCGTGATGCAGCAGGCGCTGGGCGGCGGCGTCACGCGCTCGCTGGCGCTCGACGCGCACGGCAAATGCCTGGGCGCGGCGCTCCTGGCTATGGAAATTGCGGCCGAATGACGACTTTCTGCAAGGCTGGTGCACCTCGCTTAGAATAAGCCGGTTCCTCATCCCAACCCGAACCGGAGTGACCGCATGATCTTTGTTTTCCACCTGACCGACAAACCGGACAGCGCCCATATCCGCAACAGCGTGCGCCCCGAGCACAAGGCCTACCTGGGCCAGCAGGCCGAGCGCATGGCCTTTGCCGGCCCCCTGACCAGCGACGACGGCACCGCCATGATCGGCAGCCTGCTGGCGATCGACTTCCCTGACCGCGCAGCAGCGCAGAGTTGGCTGGCCAACGAGCCGTTTACCAAAGCCGGGTTATATGCCGAGGTGAAGATCCACGCTTTCAATAACCTGTGGCCGCAAAAGGTGGGGTTTCCCGCATAATCCGACATGCTGTTTCAAGCATAATCGGCATCAAGCTCCGAGCCCGCATAATTTTCCAGCTCTTCAAACAGCTTTTTCATGCTGGTGCGGGTGAGGATTTTATGCACGATGGTGCCGCCGCGGCGGTAGATGGCCAGGCGTTCTTCCAGCACCGGGTGGTGCTGCACCGGCACCTTGGCCAGCAGCGCGGCCCAGCCTTCTTCAAAGTCGGGCTTGTTCTTGCGCACCGAGCGCACGAAACGCTCGAACTCCTTCTGCCCCGTGCGCGCCATGATGCGCCCGCCGCCTTCGATGGCAAAGATAATGGCCAGCGCAATCACGCCTTCGGCGTTCAGGTCGGCGTCGCTGACCGGGCCGTTGTCGTGATGGCGGCGTAGCCAGCTGGCCAGGCGCACCACGGCCTGCACCTGCTTGCGCTGCTGCAGCTGAAGTGCATACTTTTCAAAGCCAGCCCAGTTCTGGTTCGGATCGGCCTGGCAGATATCGACAAACAGCTCGCGCAGGCGGCGCGCCAGATAGACCGGGTCCTGGTCGTACTCGCCCACCAGCGCGTCTTCGGGCAGCTGCGACAGCTCCTTGATCAGGCGAAAACCGACTTGGAACGCATGTTCGGCGCCATGCTCGACCAGGAAGTCCAGCGCCGCATCGTCGCCATCGTGATGCAGCGCATGCTCGAGGCCCAGCGAGACGCAGCCGACCGTCAGGTACAGCGCTTTCTGGATACCGTCGGCGGTGCGCTCGTTGGTGAACTTCTCGGCCACCATGGCGGTAATGCCGGTCAGCTCGTCAGCCAGGCTCAAGGCGGCGTCCGGGCGCGGGTCGCCCGGCAGCAGCTTGATGGCGCGCACCAGGCGCGGCAGGTTTTCTACTACGATTGCTGGCAACATCAGTGTGCTTTTCCTTTCAATCAGGAGAAGATGCCGGTGCCCATGCTGCGGCGGGCGCCGGCGCGTGGCGTGCTGCGCGTGCTTGGCACCTGCTTGCGCAGGCGGTACAGCAGTTCCTTGGTGCTACGCTGGAGCATGGTCGGCTCTTCATCCGGGTCGTCCGAATATTCGGCGTCGGCCAGGTCGGCGCTGTGGCGGAAGTCCGGGAACAGCTCGAACAGCGAACGGTCCCAGCCGTCTTCATTGGCCTGCGCCAGTTCCAGCGCCAGCGGTATCACGTCGTTGTCGGAGGTGGTGATACCGGTGACATACGGGCCCTTGATCACGATCTCGCCGGCCAGCTCCAGGATTTCCTTGGGCGCCATCGAGAACAGAATCGCAAACGCGGTCGCGCCCCAGTCGGTAGCCGAGGCTTCCTGCAGCAGTGCCTGGCGGCGCTCGGCGTCGTCGGTGGAAAACACCACGCCGTGGATATGCGCAAACAGCGCTTCGGCCACGCGTTCCGGATCGTCCTCGATCTGGTCGTCGCTCCAGGTGGCGGCGATATAGGCCAGGCTGTCGGCCCAGGCCTTGGGCGGCACCAGCAGGGTGGCCAGCGACATCTTGCCGCCGTCAAAGCCGGCCAGGTGCAAGGCGGTCACTTGTGGCGGAATCGCGTTGAGCACTTCCACCACGGCCAGATCACCGTACTGGTCAGCCGCTTCGGCAAACGCTTCTTCGGCGTGGCCCAACGAGCCTGACAGCACCAGTTCGGTCACCTGTTTGGTCAGTGCTGGCAGATTGCTTTTTGCCGCGCTGTTTTCGTTGTTATCGGCCATGGTCATCTCCATCCTGGTCAAACATCTGGGCAAAATCGTCGGTGGCCTGCTCGTCGTCCATGTCATCGTCGCCGTCGTCATTGGCAGCGAGCTGGTCGAGCGACTGGTCGTCGTCGTCCCACAGGCGCGGGTGCTTGTGCAGGAAGGCGGTAATGATGGCCTGGCGCGCCAGCTCGGGAAAACTCTCTTCGATGGCGGCGTACATTTTGGCCGCTTCGCCGTCAGCACAGGAGGCCATGGCAAATACGCGCGCCGGGTCGCCGAATTCATAGTCTTCGGCTTCGGCCAGCAGGCCTTTCGGGTCATTAAAGCTGATCTGGTCGACCAGCGCAAAAGCCAGCATATTGACGTCCTCGATGCCGCCGCCGCTCGCGTATTCGCCGACCAGTGCATCGACCATCTGCTTGTAGTTCTTGCGGTTGGGCGGATCGCCCAGGATGCCTTCGATCTGGCCTTCGAGCTCGCGCGACTGGTACGCGAATTCCGGGTGTACTCTTCTCATGGTGTGCTTTCCAATATCATGCGCGGCGCCGCTCGTGACGGCGCCGTTGTTGTTGTTTTTCAGTGCGGTGTCAGTCGGCCGGCAGCACCGTGCCGTGCAGGCGGAACACGCCGCTCCACAGGGCGTAGGCTTCCGCTTCCGGATCGATGATGATGCGGTGGTTGACGCTCTGGTCGTACTCGGCGCGCTTGGCCGGGTCGGCCAGGATTTCATAGGCCTTGGTCACGCTCTTGAAGCGCGCCTCGGCGCCGGGCGCCTGGTTGCGGTCGGGATGAAAGCGCATCGCCAGCGAGCGGTAAACCTTCTTGATCTCGTCGTCACTGGCATTGGGCGCGACACCGAGGACGTTATATAAATTTTCCATACGAAGCTCCGGGGTCACGGTTTCTTTTTAAACAAAGGCGAATTATCCTATAGAACGGCCGCCAAGTCGCTTGCAGGCTTCAATATAGGGGCGAATCGCCACCAACCAAGTGCGTGCGGTACGGTAAAATGCCTTTTACTGTCACTCTTCCAGCATTGATCAATGAGCAACGATAAACATCCTGCCACAGCCGCGCCGGCGCTGGCGCCCAATTTCTTGCGTAACATCATCGAAGCCGACCTGGCATCCGGCGCCCATGTGCGCCCGGGCCTGCCACAGGTGATTACCCGTTTTCCGCCCGAGCCGAACGGCTACCTGCACGTTGGCCACGCCAAGTCGATCTGCGTCAACTTCGGCCTGGCGCGCGACTACCAGGGCCAGTGCAACCTGCGCTTTGACGATACCAATCCGGCCAAGGAAGAGCAGGAATACGTCGACACCATCATGGACAGCGTGAAATGGCTGGGCTTTGACTGGGAAAGCAAAACCGCCAACGGCGAACAGAATAATCTGCACTACGCCAGTGATTACTTCGACCAGCTCTACGAGATGGCCGAATACCTGATCACGGCCGGCTACGCCTATGTCGACAGCCAGAGCGCCGAGGAAATGGCCGCCAACCGCGGCAACTTCGGCCAGGCCGGCAAGAATTCGCCTTACCGCGACCGTCCGCGCGAAGAATCGCTGGCGCTGTTCCGCGCCATGAAGGCCGGCCAGTTCAAGGACGGCGAGCATATTCTGCGCGCGAAAATCAGCGAAGACGCCATGAGTTCGCCGAACATGAACCTGCGCGATCCGGCCATCTACCGTATCCGCCATGCGCACCATCACCGCACGGGCGACGCCTGGTGCATCTATCCGATGTACGACTACACGCATCCGATTTCGGACGCGCTGGAAAACATCACCCATTCGATCTGCACGCTGGAATTCCAGGATCACCGCCCGTTCTACGACTGGCTGCTTGACACCTTGTCCGCCGGTGGCTTCTTTGCCCGTCCGGTGCCGCATCAGTACGAATTCTCGCGCCTGAACCTGACCTATATCGTCACCAGCAAGCGCAAGCTTCGCCAGATGGTCGAAGAAGGCATCGTTGACGGCTGGGACGATCCACGCATGCCAACTTTGGTGGGCATGCGCCGCCGCGGCTATACGCCGGAAGCGATCCAGCTGATGGCCGAGCGTACCGGCGTGACCAAGTCCGACGGCTGGATCGACTACAGCGTGCTTGAAGGCTGTCTGCGCGAAGACCTGGACCCAAAAGCACCACGCTCGGTAGCCGTGCTGCGTCCGTTGAAACTGATTATCGACAACTTCCCCGAAGGCGAAAGCGTCGAGTGCACGGCGCCCGTGCATCCGCACTTCCCCGAGCGCGGCCTGCGCACCTTCCCGATCTCGCGCGAGCTGTGGATCGAGGAAGACGACTTCATGGAAGTGCCAAACAAGGGCTACTTCCGCCTGTATCCGCCGGCCGGCGACAAGCCGGGCAGCCGCGTGCGCCTGCGCTACGGTTATGTAGTCGAGTGCACCGGTTTCGACAAGGATGAAAACGGCAAGGTCATCGCCGTCCATTGCACCTACTTCCCGGACAGCAAATCGGGCACCGAAGGCAGCGCCAACTACAAGGTCAAGGGCAATATGCACTGGGTCAGCGCGCCGACCGCGATTGCCGCCGAAGTGCGTCTGTACGACCGCCTGTTTACCGATCCGCAGCCGGATGCCGGCGGCAAGGACTTCAAGCTGGCGCTCAATCCGCTGGCCAAGGAAGTGGTACAGGCCTGGCTGGAGCCGGGCGCCGAGAACGCCGTGGCCGAGCAGCGCTTCCAGTTCGAGCGCCACGGCTATTTCGTTGCCGACCGCGTCGACAGCACCCCAGGCAAGCCGGTGTTCAACCGTATCGTCACGCTGAAAGACAGCTGGCAGCCAGCCAAGTAATTGGCGCCAGTTTGATGCATCACAAAAAAACCGCTGCGGCGGTTTTTTTTCGTTGTTTCAACGAAAGTTATTTGCAGCTAGGAAATATTGCTGGTTGACTATAATGACGCCTATTTGTATAGTAGCTTGATACTAATCATTGCATTTTCGATAGCTTTAGCATTTTACCGGGCTGCCCGTACCGGGTAGCGTCCGATTCCTTTTTGATGCGGATAGCCATGGCTGCTTTGCCCGGCGAGACCCAGCGCTTGCATCAGAAGCGCCCGTTGTGGCTGCTCAGCAGCGTTCTGTCGCTGTGTATCGGGCTGCTGTGCTATATGGTCGCCTCGCGTTCGGTCGAAGCCGAGGCCGACGCGCTGTTCAGCAACCTGGCCGACAGCACGCGCCAGAATATCGCCAACCATATCAAGTCCTACACCGATCTGCTGCGCGGCGCGGCCAGCCTGTTTCGCGCCAGCGACGAAGTAAGCCGCAAGCAATTCCAGCGCTATGTGCAGCACCTGAATTTGCAACAAAACTTTCCGGGCGTGATGAATCTCAACTACGCCCAGGCTGTCAGCGAAACACAGCGCCCGGCATTCGAAGCGGCCATGCGACAACGTTATCCGGCCGGCAGCGATGGCTACCCGGCCTTTGCCATCGATCCACCGCTCTCGCCAGGCGCGCGCTCCGAGTACGCGGTATTGGTGTATATCGAGCCGATTGCCAGCGCGCCGGAAAAGTTCGGCCACGATATCGCCATCCGTCCTGCCGTCGCCGCCGCCCTCGCCCATGCGCGCGACAGCAACACCATCTGCAATTCCGGCCTGGCCGTGCCCATGCCGGGCCGGCCGCAACTGACGGGCATGTCCGTGCGCCTGCCGGTCTACCGCAACGACCTGCCGACAGGCACCGTGCAGCAGCGGCGCGACGCCTTTCTGGGTACGGTGGGCATCGGCTTCGACCTGGCGCTGATGGCGCGCAGCGTGCTGGCAGAAATGCCGATAAACAATGTCCGCCTGACCTTGTTTGATATTGGCACCCTCTCCCGCCAGCCACTGCAGCTACCCAGGGACGCCAGCCCCTTGTTTGACAGCGTCCCCGGTGGCGCCAAAGCGCCGTGGTGGCAGCCTGCACAATCGAACCGCCACCTGTCGAGCACCATGCTGATCGATTACAACGGGCGCGTCTGGCAAGCGCTGTTCAGCGTGCGCAAAAGCGACCTGTACACGCGACTCGATCTGTTCCTGCCCTGGCTGGCGCTGCTGGTCGGCTTTGGCGTGAGCATGCTGCTCTACACCCTGTTTCACACGCTGTCGTCATCGCGCTGGCGGGCGGTGGACATGGCCAACGCCATGACCGAGGAATTGCGCGCCAGCCAGTTGCGCCTGCAGTCGTCGCACCAGAAGCTGCGCCGCCTGGCCGCCCATGCCGATCACATCAAGGAAGAGGAGCGCAAACGCATCGCGCGCGAGATCCACGACGACCTGGGCCAGAACCTGCTGGCGCTGCGCATCGATACCGACATGCTGGCCTCGCGCACCGAACACAGCCATCCGCGCCTGCACGCGCGCGCACGCGCCACGCTGGCGCAGATCGACACCACCATCAGAAGCGTGCGCCAGATTATCAACGACCTGCGCCCCACCGTGCTCGACCTGGGCCTCAATGCCGCCGTCGAATGGCAGGCCGCGCAGTTCCGCCAGCGTACCAGCATCGCCTGCGTGGTGTCGGAAAACCATGACGACATCGAACTGAGCGACCAGTGCGCCACGGCGCTGTTTCGCATCCTGCAGGAGTCGCTCAGCAATATTTCACAGCATGCCAACGCCACCGGCGTCCATATTGAGCTGGAAAAGTCGCGCGACAGCATCGCGCTTACCGTCAGCGACAACGGCGTGGGCGCCGCCATCGAAGGGCGCAACCAGCCGGGCTCGTTCGGCCTGGTCGGCATCGAAGAGCGCATCAAGCTGCTGGGCGGCACTTTCCATATCGACAGCAGCCCTGGCGCCGGCATGCGCGTGCATGTCAGCGTGCCGCTGGCGGCCGACGCCAGCCGTTACGCCTGAAGCCTGCTCAAGTGAACTGAACTGACAAAGTCGGTTACAGCCGGACACAGCTTGTCTATTGACGAATAAGATGCAATATTGATGCACATCAATTCCAGTTCACAGGAGCTTGTCACCAGCCAGCAGCCAGCCTTCTTCCCAGCCTCTACCAGCGTAGTTTTTTCCAGTCACATTTTCTCTAAGGATAGTCATGGATACGAACGTGCGTTTCAAAGCAATCGATGAATTGGACCTCGACGCCATCAAGGTCAAGCTGATGCACCAGGAGTCGGGCGAAGGATGGAGCCTGGAAAAGGCCAATGCGGTGGAATTCGAATATCGGCGCTTCCTGATCCTGATGAAGCAGTTTCCCCAGGAGGAAACGGCACCGCTGATGGATGTCGATACCTTCTGGCACTATCACATTCTCGACACCATGAAGTACGCGCAGGATTGCCAGCAGATTTTCGGCTACTTCCTGCACCATTTCCCCTATCTGGGCCTGCGCGGCGAGGACGACGAGGCGGCGCACCAGCGCGTGGGCGAGCGCATGAAGCAGCTGTATGAACAGACGTTTGGCGAAGATTATCTGCGTCCGGGCCGCGGCGAGGCCGCCGCCTTTTCGGGACAGGTGGCGCAGGCAGGCCAGACGGCGTTTTCCGGCATGGTTGCCCAGACAGCGTTTTCGGGACAAGTGGCCAAGACAGCCTTCTCGGGCCAGGTAGCGACAGCGTTCTCGGGCCAGGTCGCCAAAACGGCGTTTTCGGGCCAGGTGGCCAAGGTCGCGTTTTCCGGCCAGGTCGCCAAACAGGTCGCCTTCTCGGGCCAGGTGCCGCAGGTCGCGTTTTCGGGAATGGTCGCGCAGAAAGCGCAGGGGGCTGACACAGCGTTTTCGGGCCAGGTGCCGCAGGTGGCGTTTTCAGGCATGGTATCGCAGCCGGTGCCGATGGCCTCTTCCTTGCCGGAAGGCAGCATCAAGCAGCTGTATGCTTCGCGTCCGTCCTTGCCTGGCCAGACCAGCTGAACGTGGCGGAAAGGCAGCTCAAGGCGATGCAGGCTACCGCACGCGGCAAGCCGGGTAAAACCAGAATGGCAGCTCTCAGTTTGCCATCTGTCGCTGACTCTTAGGCAGCCATCATTTCGCGCAGTTCGCGGATGCTGAAATCGCTGATTTCATGCATGCGGATCAGGATCGTGGCGCCGATCGGCAAGGTGTTGTGACGAATCTTGCTGATGACAGGCGGCGCCACTTCCAGCGCGCGCGACAGGGCTGCATCGTTTTTCAGTTGCAGCTTGTCGATAATGGCGTCCAGGACGCGGTTCGGGTTGTAAGTTGGCAGCGAGGTAATCTGTTTGAGAGACATAATCAAAAATCCGTACTAAAGGCAATATTACAAATAAGGTCAAAGCTGACGTGTTTGCAATAAAGCAGGGTAGACACACTAAAAAGCGCCATTGCTTATGCGGCCTTTTAGCCTAAAAGCAATATAATACACTTTATTGTTAGCTTTTGCTTAACTTGAAGCAAATTTGTGACAATTGAAGAGAATTTTCGCACTTGGAATGTGCTAAAGGATAACTCAAAATGCCAAAGTTTGCTGCATGCCATACGATTTGCTGCAGTGGCGGGGTATGGGAGAAAGATCACGGCGAGTGCGTGACAAAGCGAAGCATGCAGCCGAAGCATGCAGGAAGTTTGATTGTTGCTTAATCACAACAACATATCAGCAGGAATGGCGATGCCGGCGCGTTGCCAGCATCGTCGGATCGACAAATCAGCGAGCAGTTACTTCTTCTGCTTGGCGCGCTGCTGCTGGCGCTGCTGCTGTTTTTCCTGGGTCTGGACGCGGTTCTGCTTTTGCTGATACAGCGTCACCGCATCTTTCTTCGCCTGCTCGAGGTTGCGCATCGCTTCGTTGGCGTCGTGCGGTACGAAAAATTCCGCATCCTGCGCCGCCACCACCAGCTTGATCGCGCCCGCGTCGTCGAGGTCGTACAGTTCGGTCAGCAAGGTCGTGACCTCGTCCAGATATGCTTCGTAGCTCAGGCTGCTCATAGTAAATCCTTGAATAAATGCAAAAACCAAAGGCGTATTTTAACTGATGCGCACGGTTTCTTTATTTGTTTGCAAGGCGCGGCAAGGCATCCGTCACACGCGCATAACGCAGGCGCACGCCCAGTTCGCGCTTGAGGCGCGTGTTATCCATGCGCCGCGATTCGGACATAAATGACAGCAGCATCGGCGTGACCACCTGCGCCAGTTCGCTGCGCGGCAGGCGCGGCGCGCGCGGCAGGCCGAACGCATCGGCCACGGCGTCGAAATAATCGGCCATTTTCATGTCGCTGTCGTCAACCGCGTGATAGATGCGTCCGGGCCGCGCACGCCACAGGGCGCGCTCGACAATACGCGCCAGGTCGTCGGCATGGATATGGTTGGTATGCACATCGTCTTCGCGCACCAGCGCCGGCGTGCCTTCGCGCAGGCGCTTCAAGGGCAGGCGGTCGTCGGCATAGATGCCGGGCACGCGCAGGATCGCCAGGCGCGAGGGACGGCGCACGCCCCAGTCGCGCAGCACGGCTTCGGCATCGAGACGGCGCCAGGCGCGCGCATTGGACGGCGCTGCGGTGCGCGTTTCGAGCACGTGCGCGCCGCCGCAATCGCCATACACGCCGCTGGTACTGACATACACCAGGCGCGCCTGCTCGGGTAAAATGGCGGCCAGACGCCGCGTGCGCAAATCGCGCTGCCCTGACGGCTGCGGCGGCGCCAGATGCACGATCCACGGCGCCAGGCCGGCCAGCCGGCGCAGGCTGGCACGGTCGTCGAGGTCGGCCACGATGGGCACGGCGCCGGCGGCGCGCAATTCGGCGCAGCGCCCCGGCTGGCTGGTGACGGCAAACACGCGAAAGCGCGCACCCAGCAGCGGCAGCAGCCGCATGCCGACATCGCCACAGCCGATAATTAACAGGCGCGGCCGGCCGGCCCGCTTGCGCAATGATTGATTTAAACTGTTTTTCATCTCAAGGATTGTATGACTTTTCAAGTGACTGTCCAGCCCAGCGGCCATCAATTCAGCTGCGAGGCGGACGAAACCATTCTGTCGGCGGCGATCCGCGCCGGCGTCGGCCTGCCTTACGGCTGCAAGAACGGCGCCTGCGGCTCCTGCAAGGGCAAGGTTGTTTCCGGTAGCGTACAGCACAAGGCGCACCAGCAGCGCGCCCTGCCGCCAGAGGAAGAAGCGGCCGGCTATTCGCTGTTCTGCTGCGCCACCGCCAGCACCGACCTGGTGATCGAGGCGCGCGAGGTGGCCGGCAGCAGCGACTATCCGATCAAGAAAATGCCGTCGCGCGTGACGACGCTGGAAAAAGTCGCACCCGATGTCATGGTGCTGACGCTGCAATTGCCGGCCAGCGAGCGCCTGCGCTACCGCGCCGGCCAGTATATCGAGTTTCTGCTGCGCGACGGCAAGCGCCGCTCCTACAGCATGGCCAGTGCGCCCGAAGACGGCGGCCCGGTCACGCTGCATATCCGCCACCTGCCCGGCGGCCTGTTTACCGACCAGGTATTTACCACCATGAAAGAGCGCGACATCCTGCGCTTCGAAGGTCCGCTGGGCACCTTTTTCCTGCGCGACGATTCCGACAAGCCGGTGGTGCTGCTCGCCTCGGGCACCGGCTTTGCGCCGCTCAAGGCTATCGTCGAACACATGATCAGCGAAAAATCCACGCGCCCGATCACCCTGTACTGGGGCGGGCGCCGTCCGCACGACCTGTATATGGATGGGCTGTGCCGCCAGTGGGCAGCCGACCTGCCGCAGTTCAGCTATGTGCCGGTGATTTCGAATGCGCTGCCGGAAGACCAGTGGCAGGGCCGCAGCGGCTTCGTGCATCAGGCAGTAATGGCCGACCTGCCCGACCTGTCGCAGCACCAGGTCTATGCCTGCGGCGCGCCGGTGATGGTCGACTCGGCCAAACGCGATTTCGTCGCCCAATGCGGCCTGCCGGACGAAGAATTCTACGCCGACGCCTTTACCACCGAGGCCGACCTGGCAAAATAATGCCGCCCGGGCGCAGGGCGGCGCGGCCGCCCGGCCCGCTCCCCTGCTCCTCTAAAAGGTATTCATGTCACTCGCATCATCGGGCAATGGCTTCGCTGTCCTGCGCCACCGCAATTTCGCCTTTTACCTGTCGGCGCGCGTGCTCGGCACGCTGGCCGTGCAGATGCAAAGCGTAGCCATCGGCTGGCAGGTCTACCAGATTACCGGCAGCCTGTTCGACCTGGGCCTGATCGGGCTGGCGCAGTTTGCGCCGTTCCTGGTGCTGATCCTGCCGGCCGGCCATATCGCCGACCGCTATAACCGCCGCAATATCATCGCCTGGTGCCTGACGGCGCAGCTGGCGTGCGCGCTGGCGCTACTGGCCTTTACCCTGTCCGGCCTGTCTGTGGTGTGGCCGGTGTTTGCCGTGCTGGTGCTGTTTGGCAGCGCACGCGCCTTCATGATGCCGGCCACCCAGGCGGTGCTGGTCAATATGGTGCCCAAGGAAAGCTTCAGCCGCGCGCTGGCCCTGAGTTCATCGAGTTCGCACGTGGCCATTATCCTGGGCCCGACGTTGGGCGGCCTGCTGTATATTTTCGGCCCGAAAGCGGTCTACCTGATTTCTTCGTCGCTGCTGGTGCTGTCGGTGATCCTGATGCGCGCCACCACGCCGGCACCGCAGATCGTCAACCGCGAACCGGCCAGCTGGCATACGCTGCTCGAAGGACTGCGCTTCGTGTGGTCGCGCCCGATCATGCTGGGCGCCATTTCGCTCGACCTGTTTGCCGTGCTGTTCGGCGGCGCCACCGCGCTGCTGCCGGCGCTGGCGCACGACGTGCTCCATGTCGGTCCGACCGGCCTGGGCCTGCTGCGCACTGCGCCCGGCATGGGTGCGGCGCTGTGTTCGATCCTGCTGGCCTTTCATCCGATTACGCGGCGCGTCGGCGCCTGGATGTTCGGCGGCGTAGCCGTGTTTGGCCTGGGCACCATCGTGCTCGGTTCGACCTCGACCTTTGCCGTGGCGCTGGTGGCGCTGGTGCTGATGGGCGCTGGCGATATGGTCAGCGTGTATATCCGCCACCTGCTGGTGCAGTATGAAACGCCGGATGAAATCCGCGGGCGCGTCAGCGCCGTCAATTCGGTCTTTATCGGCGCCTCGAACGAACTGGGCGAATTTGAATCGGGCGTGACGGCCGGCTGGTTCGGACTGGTGCGCGCGGTGCTGTTTGGCGGCGCCGCCACGCTGGCCGTGACCGGTATCTGGGCGGTGCTGTTCCCGGTGCTGTCGCGCATGGACCGCTTTCCGCACCATGATGCGGAACTGGCCGCCGCCAGCAGCAAAAAAGCATAAGATAGCCGGACCAACAGCCTCGACTGCACGCCATGCCTATCTCGTTTCCGTTTCACCGCTTTATTCGCAGCCGCCCCCACCTGAGCATGTCGATCGCGATCGGCGTGGCGGCCGGCTTTGTGCTGCCCTCGTCGTGGGCCAGCATGACACGCATCCTGACGGCGTGGGATATTGCCGTGTGGCTGTACCTGATCACCATGGCGGCAATGATGCTGCGCGCCAGCCCGCACAAGGTCAAGACCATGGCGGCGCGCCAGGACGAGCGCGCCGCCATGGTGCTGCTGGGCCTGTCGATTGCCTCGGTGATGAGCCTGGCGGCCATCGTCTCGCAGCTTTCCTTTATCAAGGACATGAGCGCCGACCAGCGCAGCTTGCATTACTGCCTGACCATCCTGACCCTGCTCGGCTCATGGTTCCTGGTCGGCACCCTGTTCTGCTACCACTATGCACACCTGTACTACCGCGCTCCGGCCGACTGCCGGCCGCTGAAGTTCCCGGACGACCAGCAGCAGCCCGACTACTGGGATTTCCTGTATTTCTCGTTCACCATCAGCGTGGCGGCGCAAACCTCGGACGTGACGGTACAGACGCGCAAGATGCGCCGCCTGGTGCTGGGGCAGTCGGTGCTGTGCTTCCTGTTCAACCTGGTGGTGCTGGGCCTGTCGATCAATATCGCTGCCGGCCTGATCAACAATTAGGAAAATTGACCTGGCGGCGGTATTAAGCTTCGCTTAATCGTGTTGGCCTCTTGAAAATGCCGGAACTGGAGTAAGATAGTTTCCATGCATGAAGCACTTCATGCAGTGAGGCAGGAACCAGGCCGTCACACGCCTGTGTGGGTTTTTTACGAAATTGACAGGAGATAGCATATGCAAATCAATATCCAAACCGACAGCACCATCGCCAACAACGCTGGACTGACCGACCATGTGCAATCCGTACTTGAAAACGCGCTGAGCCGCTTCCGCGACAATCTGACGCGCATCGAAGTCCATCTGAGCGACACCAACGGCCCGAAAGGCGGCGCAGACGATATCCGTTGCGTGATGGAAGCGCGTGTTGCAGGCTACCAACCTATCGCCGTCACTGAACAGAACGCTACCGTGCACCAGTCGATCAGCGGTGCCACCGACAAGCTCAAGCGTGCGCTCGACAGCGCCCTGGGCAAACTGCATGACAACAAGCGCCACGCCAGCGTCAAGAATGCCGTGATCGCCGATGCCGACGCGGAAACCGCCGCCGAATAATTCCCGGCCATATTACTAGTGAGATAGGCAGCCGTTCAAGGCTGCCTTTTGCGTTTACAGCCTGTCAATCATGCTCAGATAACAAGGAAATAATTATCGTATTTCTCACATAAAATGACTACCGGCAAGCCACCGGCATGACGGTACAGCCTGCTTTACGCTATCATGAAGGCAACAGCACCCATGGCGCGGGGCTGGCCTTATGAAAGTGAATTGTGGAAAAGATCGGCAATTTCAACGCTTCAGGTTGCAGTATCGGCG
This sequence comes from Janthinobacterium aquaticum, assembly GCF_009208565.1. GTDB lineage: Bacteria > Pseudomonadota > Gammaproteobacteria > Burkholderiales > Burkholderiaceae_D > Janthinobacterium. Next base: position 48,700 of record NZ_WFLK01000022.1, read on the forward strand.
ATCTCCAGTTATTTCGCGACGGCGCCAGCGAACGTACCACCGCCCTGCTTGCGCATTGCCCGGTGATACGGCTGGAAGCGGGCGAGGCGCTGGTTGAGGCTGGCGGCGCCAGCGCGTCGAGCCTGTATATCGTACTGCGTGGCGCGCTGGCGGTGGCGGCCGATATCCATACCGGCATGGATGACGGCACGGTCAGCAAGGTGTTGCCCGGCGAAAGCGTGGGCGAACAATCGGTGCTCGATGAAGCGAGCAACCTGGCGGCCATGTCGGCACTGGAAGAAACCGACCTGCTGGTGATCGATTCAAAGCTGGTGTGGGAGCTGATCGAACAATCGAACGGCCTGGCGCGCAACCTGCTGCGGCTGCTGTCGTTTCGCATACGCGCCGCCAACGCCATGCTGCGCCGGCGCCAGAAACTGGGCGAATTCTATCGCCAGCTGTCGATGGTCGACAGCCTGACCGGTCTGTACAACCGCGCCTGGCTCAATGACCTGTTGCCCAATATGATTACCACGGCGCATGAAAGCGCCGCGCCGCTGTCGCTGGTGATGATCGATCTCGACCACTTCAAGCGCTTCAACGACACGCATGGCCACCAGGCCGGCGACCAGGCGCTGCGCGTTGCCGCCCAGGTGCTGGGCGCAGCCTTGCGGCCGACCGATTTTGCCGCGCGTTACGGCGGCGAAGAACTGATGGTGATCCTGCCCGACACGCCGCACAACATGGCGCTGATGGTGGCCGAACGCCTGTGCGAACGCCTGCAGCAGGCCATCGTGTTCAACGACATGCGCAGCGCGCTGCCACATGTGACCGGCTCGTTCGGCGTGGCCAGCCTGGCCGGTGGCCAGGACGATCAGGCCCTGATCGCTGCCGCCGACGCCGCCCTGTACCGCGCCAAGCAAGGCGGACGCAACCGCGTATCGCTCTGATACCTCTAGCGCTCTTACGCTTCGGCTTTCTTGCTGCTGTGCGCCGCTACGAAATCGGCGTAGCCTTTTTGCACCAGCTCATAGGTCTTGTCGATATTGCCGGCGATATCGCCCTGTAGCACATTCAAGCCCTTGAGAATGTCACGCGCCTCGCCAAAGCCCTTTTCCATGCCGCCGGTAATGGTGCCCATGAATTTTTCCAGCGCGGCATCGTTGTCCATGCCGGGATTTTGCTTCTTGAAGGCCTCGAAAAAGCCGGTCGACAACGACACGATGCGCTGCGCCGTCGCTTCGGCGCTGTTGTCCTGCGAGGCCGCATTCTGCACGGCGTCATCGCCAAAGTCGGCCTGCAGCGCTTCGTTGATGCCGGTAATGGCCGACTTGTAGACCAGCGCCAGCGGATCGTTCTGCGAGCTCAGCGAGACATTCAGCGACGACTGCAAAATAGCGGCGTTCAGCTGCAGGCGCGACTTGTCGCGCGCGCTCATCGACGCGCCAGCGCCCTCGGCCTGTTTGGCCTTGCCGTCATTAGCAGCTGCCTCGGCGCCGGTATTTTTTGACGGATTACTGATGGAACTCACGGAACTGGCAGAATTGCTGCCTGACGTGATGGGAATTGCCATGAAATACCCCCTTGAACGGACAATGTATGACACCATGCGCCAGAATGCCGCGCAGTTGAGTACAGCCTGATCCTGATATTATCGGCAGCTTTTTTAAAAACTGAAGCGGCAACCTTGTTTGCTGCGCAACAAATATTTAATTCATGACAAACCAGACATTTCTTTGGCACGACTATGAAACTTTTGGCGTGGTGCCGCGTCGCGACCGCCCCAGCCAGTTTGCGGCCATCCGCACCGACGCCGAGCTGAACGAAATTGGCGAGCCCATCATGCTGTTTTGCCAGCCCGCCAATGATTTCCTGCCCGACCCGCAGTCCTGTCTGATTACCGGCATTACGCCACAGCAATGCCTGGCGCAAGGCGTGCCGGAGCACCAGTTTGCCGCCACCATCGAAGCCGCCTTCTCGGAGCCGGGCACCATCGGCGTGGGCTACAACACCATCCGCTTCGACGATGAAGTCACGCGCTTTCTGTTCTGGCGCAACCTGATCGACCCATATGCACGCGAGTGGAAAAACCACTGCGGCCGCTGGGACCTGCTCGATGTGGTGCGCATGACGCATGCGCTGCGCCCGGAAGGCATCGAATGGCCGAAACGCGAGGACGGCCAGACCAGCTTCAAGCTTGAGCATTTAAGCCGTGCCAACGGCTTGCTGCACGAAGCGGCGCACGATGCGCTGTCGGACGTGCGCGCCACCATTGCGCTGGCACGCCTGATCCGCGAGAAGCAACCCAAGCTGTTTGAGTTCTGCCTGGCGCTGCACCGCAAGGACCGCGTGGCCAGCGAGATCGGCCTGCAGCTGGCGCCGGCCGAGCGCCAGCCCTTCCTGCATGTCTCGGGCATGTTCCCGGCCGAGCGCGGCTGCCTGGGCGTGGTGTTTCCGCTGGCCACGCATCCGACCAATAAGAACGAGATCCTGGTCTGGGACTGCCAGCATGATCCGCGTGAACTGTTTGCGCTGGACGCCGACACCATCCGCACGCGCCTGTTTACACGCGCCGACGCCATGCCCGAAGGCATGACGCGCCTGCCGGTGAAAAGCATCCACTTGAACAAGTCACCCATGCTGGTCGGCAACCTGAAAACGCTGTCGCCGGAGATGGCCGCCAAATGGGGCATCGACCTGGACGCGGCGCGCGCCAACGCGCAATTTGCCGCCACCGCGCCCAATATGGACGCCACCTGGGCCGAGGTGTTCCACCGCCCGCCGGCCGGCACGGCAGTCGACGTCGATGAAGACCTGTACGGCGGCTTTGTCAGCAACGACGACCGGCGCCTGCTCGACAAGCTGCGCAGCGAAGCGCCGGCCAGGCTGGCCACGGCGCGCCCGTCATTTGCCGACGAACGGCTGCAGGAACTGCTGTTCCGCTACCGCGCCCGTAACTTCCCGGACACGTTAAGCGAAGCGGAAAGCCAGCGCTGGGAAGAACACCGCGCCGAACGCCTGTTCGACGGCGCCGGCGGCGCGCGCACCATCGAGAGCCTGTTTACCGACATCGATGCGCTGTCGGAATCGGTTGATGAGCGTGGTGAGGAGATATTGGGTGAGCTGTATGACTACGCCGAAATGGTCGCGCCAATGCGGGAATAAATCCGAGGCAAACCGCACAGAATCGTAGGTTGGATTAGCCGCGCAGCGGCGTAATCCGACAACATTGTTGGCGTCAGCGGTGTTGTCGGATTACGGCCTGCGGCCATGTCCGCTTTGCGCCTTGTCGTGGTGTTGTCGGATTACGGCCCCGCAGGGGCCTAATCCGACCTTGTATTATTCCTCTCATGCGGTTGATGGTGTTGCGAACAACATTAACCGCTGTCAAAATTCTTGGTAGGCATATCAAGACCGGGTAACTGGATGCTGTATCCGCCCTTAGG
>NZ_WFLK01000023.1 GCF_009208565.1 Janthinobacterium aquaticum
GGCGCTTCGGCCGCAGCGACCGAGGCGGCCGGGGTCGAGGCAGCCGTTGCCGGATCGGCTGCCGGCGCCGCCTGCGCGATGGCGCAGGCCGCCGCCAGCGGCAGCAGCAGGGAAATCAACAGGCCTGGCTTCATTTATTGAGTTTTCGAATGCGTTCGGATGGCGTGATGATATCGGTCAGGCGGATGCCGAACTTGTCGTTAACGACCACCACCTCGCCCTGGGCGATCAGGCAGCCGTTAACCAGCACGTCCATCGGCTCGCCGGCCAGGCCGTCGAGTTCCACCACCGAACCCTGCGCCAGTTGCAGCAGGTTCTTGATGGCGATCTTGGTGCGGCCCAGTTCGACCGTCAGCTGTACCGGGATATCGAGAATGAAGTCGATATCGTTGTGCGTTTCAGTTTTTGACGCCTGCTTGGAAAAATCCTTGAAGACGGCCGCGCTGGCCGCACTGGCGGTATTGGCGGCCTGGTTCTGCAGCGCTTCGGCTTCCGCCTTGGCCTGCTCGGCAATGGCCGCGCCCCAGTCGTCGTCCATGCTGGTGTCGTCTTGGTTATCGGACATGTCACTCTCCTGTTGTACAGATGCGGGCCGCTGCGCGGCCAGCCTTATTTGATGTTATCGGCATTGGCGAGCAGTTTCTCGACCTTCAATGCATATTGTCCGTTCAATACGCCGTAAGTGCAATCCATCACGGGCACGCCGTCGACGGTGGCGGCGATCAGTTCGGGGATATTGAGCGGAATGATGTCGCCCACTTTCATGTTGAGAATCTCGTCAAACGAGACGCGCGCCGTGCCCAGCGACGCCACCAGCTCGACTTCGGCGATCTGGATCTGCTGCGTCATCAGGCGAATCCAGCGCTTGTCCACTTCCAGCGCCTCGCCCTGCAGGCTCGAGGTCAGCGAATCGCGGATCGGCTCGATCATCGAGTAGGGCATGCAGAAGTGGATCTGGCCCGATACCGAACCGAGCTCGACGGTAAAGGTCGAGGCCACCACCACCTCGTTGGGCGTGGCGATATTGGCAAACTGGGTGTTCATTTCCGAGCGAATATATTCAAACTCGACCGGAAACACCGGTTCCCATGACTTGGTATAGGCCTCGAACACGATATCGAGAATGCGCAGGATAATGCGCTGCTCGGTCTGGGTAAAGTCGCGTCCTTCGACACGCGTATGGAAGCGCCCATCGCCGCCAAACAGATTGTCGACCAGCAAAAACACCAGGCCCGGATCGAACACCATCAGCGCGGTGCCGCGCAGCGGCTTCATGTGCACCAGGTTCAGATTGGTCGGCACCACCAGGTTACGGATGAATTCACTGTATTTCGATACGCGCACCGAGCCGACCGACACTTCGGCGCTGCGGCGCAAAAAGTTGAACAGGCCGACCCGCAACAGGCGCGCAAAGCGCTCGTTGATAATCTCCAGCGTTGGCATCCGGCCGCGCACGATGCGCTCCTGGGTTGCCAAGTTGTAAGTACGTACTCCCGTGACATCTTCCGGCGCCTGCGCGTCGTCCTGGTCACCATTGACGCCCTTCAGAAGGGCATCGACTTCTTCCTGGGAGAGGAAATTATCGGCCATGATTGCTTCTAAATAATGTTATTGAATAATAAAGGCGGTAAATAATACATCCGACACGTCCTGTTCCGAGCCTTTTTCTTCGAACGGCTGGTTGATCTGGCCGACGATTTCAGCAGCCAGCTGCTGCTTGCCTTCCACCGTATTGAGCTCCGAGGCTTTCTTGCCCGACAGCAGCAGCAACAGGCGGCTGCGCACTTTCGGCATATTGAGCTTGATGTTGTCCGCTTCCTCGGCGTTCGGCACTTGCAGCGTAAAGGCGATCTGCAGGTATTGCTCGCCGTTTTCCGGCTGCAGGTTGACGGTAAACGAGTCGATCGGCACGAACACCGGCGGGCCCGATTTGGCGGCCTTGCCCTTTTTCTTGGTGGGCGCCGCTTCTTCGTGGCCGCCCTTGTCGTGCAGGAAAAACCAGGCCGCACCGCCACCACCACCGCCGGCTACCAGCACGGCAGCGGCCACGATCATGATCAGTTTCTTTTTCGATGCGCCTGCAGGTGCCAGGGCGGCATCGCCTTTGGGATCTGCTTTCATTTTAGGATTTGCTTTCAATGGTACTCGGGTGCATGGAAGTGGATCACGACGCCATTATGTCATTATCGGCAAATTCTGCGCAGGGCCAAGTGCGGAAAAGAAAGGCGAAGTGCATTCAGCTTGATCGATGCCGCCCTGAACGTCAGGCAAAGGTATCGACTTCGCCCAAAGTCGGACGGGCGCGCGAGCCGCTTTGCGTGATGGTCATTTCGCCACTGGCGCCTGCCAGCTGGCCGCCGCCATTGCCGCCGCGCCCGCTTGCCTGGCGCTCGCCGCTGCCCTGCTGCTCGGGTGAGCCGGCCGAGACGGTCGCGTTGCCAAAGGCAATCCCCGCCTCACTCATCATTTCGCGCAGGCGCGGCAGCGCCGCTTCGAGCGCCTGGCGTACTTCCGGCTGGGCCGACATGAAGGCGGCGTCGGCCTGGTCGTTGGTGACCGTCAGCACTACCTGCAATGGCCCCAAATCGGGTGGATTCAAGGTCAGGGTGGCGCTCTGGTCGCCGCCGGCGGCCATCCACACCACTTTCTGGCCCAGTTGCTGATCCCAGGCCGGCGTGCCGACGCGGCCCATCAATTTGTCGCCCGGCACAGCGGCTGCGGCCGCCGCCTGCTGCAAGGCGCCAGGCTGCAGCTGCGCGGCCAGGCGGCTCAGTTCGGCCGGGGTTTCTCTGGGCAGCGCTTCGCCCGGGCCAATTGCCGTTTTGGCCGTGGCGGCCAGTTGCGCATCGAGTGACAGCTTGCCGGCATCGAGCCGCAGTTCCTTGCCGCCTTGCTGGCCGGCGGCCAGCGTCGTCTTGCCATTCGCCTTGCCCTGTGCCTGCCCCAGGCTGGCGGCAAAGTCGTCGGCCGACGCCACACCGGCCTCGGCGCCCTGCGCCTTGCTGTCGGCGCCGGCTTTGCCGGCGGCCAGCAGTTGGGCGGCCGTCAAGCCCTTGCCATCGGCTTTGACGCCGATGCGGCTGCCCGCTTCGAGCGCGGCGGCGCTGCCGGCGGCCGGCTGCTGCATGGCCAGCTGGATGCTGCCGACCAGGGCCAGCATGTCGCTGGCGTGGTCGGTACTGGTTTTCGCTTCGTTATCGCTGCCTTCCTCGCTGGCCTCGCTTTCCGGTGCAGCGTCGGTCTTGTCGGACTTGTCTGTCTTGTCCGCTGACTGGGCCTGGCTTGCTGCGGCCTGTTCGGCCGCGCGGTTCGGGGCAGGCGCAGCCGGCTGGGCTGGCGTCGCCTGGCGCGCGGCCTGCTGTGCCTGGGCCTGGCCTTGTGCGGCGCGCCGATCATCGACCTGGCGCTGCTCAAGCTGGCGGTTCAGCGTGCGCTGGAAATCGCCTTCCGGCGCACTGGCCGACGGCTGGGCGCGGTTGTTCTGGCTACTTTGCGCCGGCGCGGCATTGGGCGTGGAAATCTGGGTCAGTGGGGTTTGCATGAAAGGCTCGCTTGCACGAATGGTTGCTGGTCAATGACGCATTTAGCGCCGGTAATACGCCTGGCGGGCGGCATGTTCATCCATGGCTTTCTGGTCGCGCTTGTTTTCCACCTTCAGCGCCATTTCCTGCGCGCGCTTTTCCAGCGTGGTATACGACATGCGCTTGCGTTCGGCCTCCTGCCAGCGCGCCTTTTCCTGCTCGCTGCGCGCCTGAGCATGGTTGACGACCTGCTGCTGGCCGGTAATGGCGCTGTCGAGCTTGACCATGAAGGCCTGGAAGTTGCGGTAGGCCATGGGTGTAATGCCATTGGCCATGCTCGCTTCAAAGCGCTGCGCATAATCGTCGCGGTAGCCGGCCAGCATCTGCAGCTTCTGCTGGCAATCCTCGACCGCTTTCAGTGCCGCACCGAGGCGCTTGGCGCAATCATCGGTTTCGCGCTGCGCCAGGTCGATCAGGGTAGCAAGTTGGGAAGGGGAGGCCATGGCACATTATATTCCTGGCTGAAACAAGGCAATCAGTCGAACAGAGCGGCAAGTTGCCCCAAGCTCTGGTCCATGCTGACCCGTTCGGTGATTTGCTGTTGCAAAAACGCTTCAATCTGTTCATGCAGCGCAATCGCCTGGTCCAGCACCGGGTCGGTGCCGGCGCTGTAGGCGCCCACGCTGATCAGGTCGCGGCTGCGCTCATAACGCGAATACAATTGCTTGAGCTTGCGCGCCTTTTGCTGGTGTTCATGGCTGGTAATCGAGTGCGCCGCGCGCGAGATCGACTGTTCGATATCGATCGCCGGATAATGGCCGGCTTCGGCCAGGCGGCGGTTGAGCACGATATGGCCGTCCAGAATGGCGCGCGCCGAGTCGGCAATCGGGTCCTGCTGGTCGTCGCCCTCGGTCAGCACGGTATAGAACGCGGTAATCGAGCCGCCGCCTTCTTCGCCGTTGCCGGCGCGCTCGACCAGCACCGGCAGCTTGGCAAACACCGATGGCGGATAGCCCTTGGTGGCAGGCGGCTCGCCGATGGCCAGTGCAATTTCACGCTGCGCCATCGCATAGCGCGTCAGCGAATCCATAATCAGCAGCACGTTCTTGCCTTGGTCGCGGAAATACTCGGCAATCGCGGTGGTGTAGGCGGCGCCCTGCAGGCGCATCAGCGGCGGCGTATCGGCTGGCGCGGCCACCACCACCGAGCGCGCCAGACCGTCGGCGCCCAGGATCTGTTCGATGAACTCCTTGACCTCGCGGCCGCGTTCGCCGATCAGGCCCACCACGATCACATCGGCCTCGGTATAGCGCGCCATCATGCCCAGCAGCACGCTCTTGCCCACGCCCGAGCCTGCAAACAGGCCCATGCGCTGGCCACGGCCGACCGTCAGCATGGCGTTAATCGAGCGCACGCCGACGTCGAGCGTATCGACAATTGGCGCGCGGCCCAGCGGATTGGCCGGGCGCACGTTGATCGGTGCGCTGTCGGTGGTGTGCAGCGGCCCGAGCTGGTCGAGCGGGCGGCCGGCGCCATCGAGCACGCGGCCCAGCAATTGCCAGCCGACCGGCAGGTGGCGCGCGCGGTCGCTGGGGCGGCGGCGCGGGTGGGCTACGCTGCCCGGACGTGGAATGGCCGGCTCGACCGAAAACACGCGCGTGCCCGGCACGATGCCTTCAACATCGCTTTGCGGCATCAAAAACAATCGGTCGCCTTCAAAACCAACCACCTCGGCTTCGACCCGGCCGCCATTGGGCAACGGTACGGTACAGGCCGCGCCCACGGCCAGGCGCAGGCCGACCGCTTCCATCACCAGCCCGGCCACGCGCGTGACGCGGCCAGAAATTTGCATCGGCTCGACAAAGCCGACCACTGCCGAACAGTCGTTCAGGTAGGCGCGCCAGCGCGCCGCATGCGGTGGGGCCGGCGTGGCCGCATGTTCGCTCATGGCGCCAGCCAGTCCAGGTCCTTGCCCAGCGCATGCGTGAGACGCTGCCAGCGGGTCGACGTCTGGGCGTCGATCTGGTTGCTGGCGGTGTCGATCTTGCAGCCGCCGCGTTCGATGGCCGGGTCGTCGATCACGCGCCAGCCGCCCTTGTCGAGTTCTTCGCCGATGCCGTCGCGCACGATTTGCGCGTCGTCGGGATTGAGCATCAGCAGCGCCGGCTGTTGCAGTACCGGCAGGTATTCGATGGCTTCGCGCACCATCGGCAGCATCAGTTCGGGGCGCACCGGCAAGGCGGCTTTGAGCATGCCCTTGGCCAGTTGCAAGGCCAGCTCCATTACATCGTTGGCAATCAGCTCATCGGCGTGCTGCACGGCGCTGCCGAACTCCACGGCAATGGTTTCCAGGTGCGCCAGCGCCACACTGTTGGCCTGCTGGCCCTCGGCATAGGCTTGCGCATGGCCGTCGGCGTGACCGGCCGCATGGCCTTCGGCGTAGCCGGCGGTGCGGCCCTCATCGAATGCCACTGCATGGGCGGCCTCGCGGATGGCGTCGATTTCTTCCTGGGTCGGGTAGTGCAGCAGCGGCGCTTCCGGCAGGTCTTCCAGCGCTTCGGGCGCCGTTTCGGACGCCGTTTCCAACTCCTGCACCAGTTCCGCTTCGAGCAGCTTGCGCGCCGCCACCACGCTCGGGCGGTCATCGCCGAACGAGGTCATCTCCCAGCGCTGGTACGCTGTTTGTTGCTCTTTGGGAATAAAATTAGACAAACGAATCCTCGCCTTTTCCACCCAATACTATCTGCCCTTCGTCGGCCAGGCGGCGCACGATTTGCAGTATCTGCTTCTGCTGCGACTCCACTTCCGATAGCCGCACCGGACCTTTCGAATCGAGATCTTCGCGCATCATCTCGGCGGCGCGCTGCGACATATTCCTGAAGATCTTGTCGCGCAGCTCCTGCGAGGCGCCCTTCAGGGCGATAATCAGCATTTCCGACTGCACTTCGCGCAGCAGCAGCTGGATGCCGCGGTCTTCGATATCGATCAGGTTGTCGAACACGAACATCTCGTCCATGATCTTCTGCGCCATGTCGTTGTCGTAGTTCTTGATATTGTCCATCACCGAGCCTTCCTGCTCGCCGCTCATGAAGTTGAGAATCTCGGCGGCCGCGCGCACGCCGCCCAGGGTCGACTTCTTGATGTTTTCATTGCCCGACAGCAGCTTGGTCAGCACGTCGTTCAGTTCGCGCAGCGCCGCCGGCTGCACGCCGTCGAGCGTGGCGATACGCAGCACCACGTCGTTGCGCAGGCGGTCGGTAAAGTGGCCGAGAATCTCGCAAGCCTGGTCGCGCTCGAGATGGACCAGGATGGTGGCGATAATCTGCGGATGCTCGTTGCGGATCAGCTCGGCTACCGATTGCGAATCCATCCATTTCAGCGATTCGATGCCGGACGCATCCTTGCCGCCCAGAATGCGCGACAGCAGCACCGACGCCTTGTCGTCGCCGAGCGCCTTGGTCAGCACCTGGCGGATATATTCGTCCGAGTCGAGCCCCACGGTGGAGTTGAGCTCGGTCTGCGAGCGGAAGTCGTCGAGCACCTCGACCACCTGTTCGTGCGCGATGCCTTTCATGGTGGCCATCGCGGCGCCCAGTTTGAGCACTTCGCGCGGACCGAGAAACTTCATTACTTCGGCCGCTTCGCTCTCGCCCAGCGCGAGCATCAGGATGGCTGCTTTTTGCAGTCCCGTCGATTCAGTCATTATTGCCCACCCATGCCTTGATGACGTTGGCAACTACGCGCGGATCTTCCTGGGCCAGTTTCTTGGCCATCGCCAGGTTTTCGCGGTAGGTGCGCGCCGTGTCTTCTTCCAGTTCGCCCAGCTCTTCTTCGCTGAGCAGAACCTCGTTTTCTTCGTCGGTTTTTGCCAGTTCCGGCTCGATCACCGGCGGCGGTGCGCCAAAGTCGTCGATCTTGCGCATTACCGGGCGCATCATCGGCCGCACGATCTTGATAAACAGATACAGCAGGATCAGGGCGGTGATCAGGAACTTGGCCAGTTCCTTGGCCAGCGGCAGGTTGGCCGGGTCGCGCCACCATTCAAGCTTGCCTTCGGGCGCGCGGTCGATGCCGTCGAACGGGGAGTTGGCCACGCTGAAGCTGTCGCCGCGATCCTTGTTGTAGCCCATCGCCTCCTTGACCAGATTGTTGATCTGCACCATTTCGCCCGGCGTCAGCGGGGTGACGGTAATCTTGCCGTCAGGGGCGATATTGCGTCGGTAATTGACCACCACCGCCACCGACAGCCGGCGCAGGCCGCCCATCGATTTCTGCTCGTAGCGCACGGTCTTGTCGACTTCATAATTGGTGGTCGACTCTTTTTGCGTCGGTGCCGTCGGGCCGCCAGCGCCTGGCGCGCCCGGTGCCTCGGCGGTCAGCGGCGCGGTGGCCACGCCCGGCGGCTGGTTCGACAGCGCGCCCGGCACGCCCGACGGATTGGCGTTGCCGGCGCCGGTCGACTCGCTTGTCTGCTGGCTGCGGATGGTCGACGCTTCCGGCGGCGAATTGGGCTTGTAGGTTTCCGCGGCCTGTTCGCTTTGCGAAAAATCCACGTCGGCCGTCGCTTCAGCGCGTACATTGCCTTCGCCGACGATAGGCAGCAGGATCGATTCAACCTGCTTGTTGACGCTTTGCTGCAACTGCTGCACGTATTTCAACTGGTTCGGATCCAGGCTCTTGATGCCGTTGGCGCGATCCTTGTCGCGCTCCTGGTTCGACAGCAGACTGCCGGCCTGGTCGACCACGGTGACATTAATCGGCAGCAATTCGGGCACCGAAGACGCCACCAGATGCACGATGGCGCTGACCTGCAACTGGTCCAGGCCGCGGCCCGGATGCAGGTTGAGCAGCACCGAGGCGGTCGGCTTTTGCTGATCGCGCACGAATACGGATGGCTTGGGCAGCGCCAGATGCACGCGCGCCGTATCGACGGCCGAGACCGATTCGATCGACTTGGCCAGCTCGCCTTCGAGGGCGCGCTGGAAATTGACCTGTTCGAGGAACTGCGACACGCCCAGCTTCTGGTTTTCCATCAGCTCGAAGCCGACATTGCCGCCCTTGGGCAGGCCTTGCGCCGCCAGTTTCAGGCGCGCATCGTGGACTTGCTCGGTTGGCACCATAATGGCGCCGCCGCCTTCGGAAAACTTGTGCTTGATGCCGAGCTGGTCGAGCGAGGCCGTAATGGCGCCGCCGTCGCGGTCGGTAAAGTTGGAGAACAGTACTTTGTATTCAGGCGGCTGGTTCCACATATACAGCGCCACGCCGATGCCGATCAGCGCCGCCACGCCCAGGCCGCGCAGGAAATTCTTGCCCATCGGTGTCCTGGCAAACTCCTGCGCCGACTCGATCGGCGTGCGCGCCGGCACCGGCGGCGAGCCCGGCGGGGGTTGGTTCAGATCGATTTCTTCCGCTACAGCCATGATTGCCTTCCGTGGCGCTGGGTTGGTGTGGTAGGTGGGCGCCGCGTCCAGGAACAGGAGGGGCGATAGGCACAATTATGCGACAAAGTCACGCGCTTCAAAGGTTCAAATAGAGGGTGGTTTTACCGCCTGCTCGGCGCAGCAACTGGCTTTCAGGCTGGTATTGTGGAACCCTGGCAACATGCGGCATCGGTATTGTACCTGCCGCCACCGTGCAGACCGGTATTTTGTACTCTGCACGCAACAGACCGAATCGGGAGGCAAGGTGAGAACAGGCGGTATCGACAGCAGCAGGATCGAGGCGATGATTGCGCAGCTCAAGGCGGCAGCGACGCGCCCTGACGCAAAAATTCCGGCGATCCAGACCGAGCCCGCAGCGGCCAAGGTCAACTTCGCCGACGCCCTGAAAGGCGCGCTGGACTCGGTCAACACGGCACAGAAAACCTCGGCCGACCTGGGCCGGCGCTTTACGCTGGGCGACGACAAGGTCAGCCTGTCGGACGTGATGGTGGCTTCGCAGAAGTCCAGTATTGAGTTTCAGGCGACTATTCAGGTGCGTAACAAGCTGGTGGCGGCGTATCACGAAGTGATGAATATGCAGGTTTAAAAACCGCGGGCCCGCTTGGCCCGAGGTATAAGAATGGCGGGCCGGAGACGCAGGGCTGAGAAAATGCCGATGGCGGCGTTGCAGCTCCTCGCCGTACTTGCGTACTGTCTTCGTTGCTGCGCCTTGCCCTCGACATTTTTCAGCCCTGCTTGGCCCGGAGCGCCTGTGCTGGCAACCTGGGCTTTAATCCGTTTTTCAGGTTGGCTGGTTGAGTAGGGATGCTAACTGAACGGGATCACCCCCGTGCGGGGATGATGGTTTTAACCAGGGCTGATGACCGTTTAACCCAATCCTGCAATACGCGCATTGCGCTCGCGCTCCAGGCGCGTGATATAGCGCTGCACCTGCGCCAGCGTGCCGCGCGACAGGTCGATGAACTGGCAGCCCAGGCGGCGGTTCAGTTTGTTGTTGAGCAGCGTCATGTCGAGCGAATTGCGAATCTGCAGCGTGGTGGTAATGATGCCGATATCGGGCAGGTCGATGCGGCAATCGCGGTATTCGCGGCCGATACTCTCGCCCAGCATCAATTTGTTATCCATGATGGCAATCCCGCCGCAGCTGATATCGGACAGCGGGAACGGCGCATTGATGATGCCGTTGTCGCCTTGCAGGGGAATGCTCACGCGCACCGGGTTGCCTACCGGCGTATTCATGCGGTAATACTCGCGCCGCTGCAAGCGGATCAGCGTTTCGGGCACGGCCATGCGCAGCGCCGGCATGCCTTCGTACGTGCATTCCGAGATCGATTCGCTGGAAAACAGGATGCGGATCTTGTCGAGCGATGTTTCAAAGGCAATATGCTCAGCTGCCACCAGACGGCGGTTCTGCTCGTTATTGATCGAGCGGTCGAGTATCACCATGTCGCGTTCGCCATCGACGGCCAGGATGGTGGTGACGCACACATCGGACTGGCCTTGAACCAGCATGCGGATCAATTGCTTTTTTTCGCCGATGCTGCGTAACAAGGCAATGATTTCGCGCCGCGATTCCACTTCAAAATCATGCCAATTTTCAAGGCCGGAATCCATAAAATGTGCTTGCATTGATGCCTGTCTATGTATCTGTAGGTGTTTCGGGGAGCAGTGCGCTGGTATCGGGCGCTGGCGGAACCGGGCCGCCTTTGGCCGATTCAATATGATATAACCAGGCCAGCAGTTCCGCAATCGCCCGGTACAGCGCCGGCGGAATCTGGCTGTCCAGATCCACATCCATCAACAGCGCCACCAGTTCCTTCGATTCATGCACGAATACGCCGTGCTCGCGCGCCGTATTGATAATCTGGTCGGCAATCAGGCCATTGCCCTTGGCCACCACCTTGGGCGCCGGCGTGCCGGCCAGGTAAGCCAGCGCCACCGCCGTTTGCGGCACCTTGCGCTTGCCGTCCTCAGCCATTGCCGTCGCCTTCTGCCTGCTTGCCGGCAATCGCCAGCGAGGCCAGTGGCCAGCCCGAGGCGGCCATGGCGTTTTCCAGCGTGGCCGCATGCTGGCGCAAGGTGGCGGCGCTGTCTTCGCTGCCGGCCTGCATCTGGATATGCACCTTGCCGCCTTGCACCACCACCTGCGCGGCTATATCACCAAGCAAGGGGAACTGGAAGCGCACGCCGCTGCGCCAGGCTGCCTGCTCCTCCTCGCCGTCCTTCTGTGCGCCATGCTGGCCGCCTTCGGGCGCATCGCGCGTGACGTCCCACTGCATTTTCTGGCCCGGCCAGGCTTCGCCCTGCCATTGCACGCGCGACTGCTCATGGGTGTGCAATTGCAGGTTGATCAGCTGGGCCGACGCCAGGTCGGTGCCGGTTTTCGGCATCTCGCCCTGCATGGCCTTCTGCATTTGCGGCTCCTGCATCAGCGACGCCAGCGGCCGCTTGCCTTCGGCCCACTCGGCCACATGCGACTCATAGAACAGGCCGCTGCTGTCGACCGCATTGCGCAGGTTTTGCGCCAACTGCGCCGGATTGACCGGTGGGGCGGCCATCAACGGGCCCTTGCCGATCAGCGATTGCGGTGCGCCCGGCGCACTTTCCGCCTGCACCAGCACGCTGTTGATGGCGCGCGCAGCCGAACTCAACTCGGGGGCAGGGGTGTCGGCATTGAGTGTGGGCAGCAGCGCGGACGGCGTCAAAGGCGCTTTACCCAGCAGCGTGGCGGCGGCGCCGCCGGCGCGCGAGCCTGCCTGGGCGCCCAGCGTGGCAGCGGCATCGGGCTCGGCCTGGGCGTCGGCGTAGGTGAGATTGGCGGCGCCGTCGCGTCCGGCGCCGACCTGGAACGAGGGGCGCGGATTAATGCCCAGCAAGGTCAGCGGGATCTCGGCGCCCAGCTGCGCGCCAGCCGGCAACTGCATGCGCGCCGGCGTGCCGGCTACGCGCACCAGGTAGCTGCCGTCGCTCATGCGGCCCATTACCTGGCCGGGCATGGTCTTGCCGACCTGCCCTTGCAGGGAGCGCTGGAAATCGGCCTGACGCGGGTCGGCAACGCTGTCAGCCGGTCGCGCACCCTTGGTGGGACTGACCGGCTGCATGCCTACGGTACTGGGCAGCATGGCCCGTGCTCCTGTTATTAAACGCTATAGGCGTTGGCCAGGCGTCGTTCGGTGCCGGTACTGCTGATCAGTTTGGACAACTGCGCCATCCACGGCATGGTCAGGTCGCGGATCTTGCGGTCGTCTTCCAGCATCTGCCGGATCAACGCCACCTTGCGCAAACGGCCTTCTTTTTCCAGCACGACTTTTTCTTCATTGGCCTGCAGACGCTGTACATGCGCGCTGATCTGTTGCTCCAGGCTATCGAGCTGGTCCCACTCTTCATTGCTGGCAGCGACCACCATGCTGGCGGTTAATGCCTGCATGGCTTCATAGGTCGATAAAACTTGTTGATTGGTCATCATGGATCAGGCGCTCGCATAGTTGTTCAGGCGGGGAGCAGGGGCTTCCGTGGCGATCGCGGCACCGGGTGTTCCGATGGCGTTCCAGGTGTCGCGCAGGTCGGTCAGCAGGCCTTGCACTTCTTCCAGCAGGGCCAGGTCGTTTTTCAGGTTGGCCGTCCACAGGCGCGCGCCCATGTATTCGTACAGGGCGTCGAGGTTCTCGGCGATTTCGCCGCCGGCATTCTTGTCCAGGCTGGCGCGCAGACCGCTGTCGATCAGCTGCATGGCGCGCGAAATGGCCTTGCCTTTTTCCGGTACATTGCCGGCCTTCATGTGCATCTGAGCGCTCAGGACGGCCACCAGCGCGCCGTCGTACAACATGGAGATCAGCTTGTGCGGCGACGCCGCCACCACGCCCGTTTCCAGGCCTACCTTGGCATAAGACTGTGCGCCGCGACTTGAAGATCCAAACATAGTATTCCTCTGATAAATTCGTTAGCTTTACTTGGACAGCGCGGCAAGCTGCTGCGTCAGGTAGTTGCTGGTGCTGTTCATCGAACTGAGCGTGACGTCGAGCGAGCTGTACTGCTTGCGCAAGCGCGCTTCGGTCAGTGTCAAACGCGTGTTCAGCGCGTCGCGCTGCTTGGTAATATCGGCAATACTTTTGTTAAGGCCATCGTTCTTGTTCTGGATCAGTCCAGAAGTACCCATGTAGCTGTCGGTAATGCTGGCAAACAGGGCGCTGATACCTTTGGAAATATTGACCGAGCCACGGTCACCAAGGGCGCCACCATTGATGGTCACCGCGATCCCTGCACTGCCGGAACCGGCCGAGCCAGTCAGCGTCTGGCCGCTACCCACGGCAACGGCGCCGCCAATGGTGCCAGCCACATCCACGCCAGTGGTCATGGTTGGCGTACCGAACAGTCCGTTGGCGCCATTGCCGGTAATTTCCAGTTTCGATGCCGAACCGTATTTGTTCGAGGTGATACTGATTATGCCATTTTCCTGCGTGACCTTGACACCGGCGCCAGCGCCTGCTTCGGCGATGCCGGAGGCACCATTGATCAGCGCCTGCAAATGGCTGACCAGGCTATCTGCCGTGTAGGCACCAGGCACCAGGGTGGCCTTGGTGCTCACGCCATTAATGCTCAGCGACAGGCTGTCGTTGACGCCGGCCGTAATCGTCAGGTCGGCCGCTTCGCTGGACACCAGCGTGCCTTGTGTGGCCAGCTTGGAAATCGAAATGCCCTTGGTGCCCACAGTGGAACTACTGGTCGAACTGACAAAGCTGACCAGGCTGTCGGTAGTCGAACCGGAGGTCGCCAGCAGCTTGACGACATCATCGGAATTTTTGTCGATCGCTGTTTGCAACTTGCCGGTGTCGAGCTTCAGAGTGCCGTCTTTCTGAAACGCCACGCCTAATTGGCTCAGACTGGTCAGGCTGCTGTCGAGGCCGGGAACGTTGGAGGCAAATATCTTGCGCAAACTGGTTTGCAAGCTGATGGTGGTCGAGTCGCCTACCAGCGGACCACCGGAGCGGGCAGCGCCTTGCTTGAGATCGGGCGTTACCGCAGTCAGGCTCTTGATTGATGCGTTCAGTTCGTTGTAAGCCTTGACGAAGTTGTTCAGGGCCGTCTTGATGCCCGACGTATCCATGGTAACGCCGACATTGCTGGTGCCTATCTTGGCTACCGTCATGGTGACGCCCGGTACGGCGTTTTCAACGTTGTTGGTCTGGCTGGTCACCGCCACACCGTTGACTGTCAGCTTGGCGCTTTGGCCGGCATTGCTTTGAGTCATGTTCTGCGTGCCGGCCGGCGAATAGGACAGCAAATCGCTCAGTTCCTGGTCGCCTGCGACGGAAATTTGCATGCTTGACGATTCGCCGCTCTTGTCGGAGGTCAGTACTAGCCGGTTGGGCTTGTCGCTACCGTCGGAAATAATGCTGGCCGTCACGCCGATGCCTGCCTTGTTAATGGCGTCGCGGATGCCTTGCAGCGAGTTGTTGCTGCCGTCGATGGTCACGGTGCGTGCCACGCGGGCAGGATCTGTATCGAAGGTGGCGCCCGCATATTTGCCATCGGTCAACGTGCCACCCGTCACGGTGCCGAAATTGAAGGTCAGCACGGTGCTGGTGCCAGCGCCGATCTGTGAGGTCGTGGTTTCCTGGCCGGCTGCGGTAATCGTTTGCGCCTGCGCCAGTTGCGTGACATTGACGCTGTAGTTGCCCTTGACGGTATCCTTGCCGGCCGTGGCGGTCAGCACTTTGTCATCCGAAGTCGTGGCATTGGCCACTTTGTATTTGGACGAGTCGGCCAGCGCCGTGACGGTGGTCTGGAAGGCACCGACCATGCCGCTCAGGGTGCCATAGGCGGAAATTTGCGTGGTTAAAGCCTTCTCTTTGTCCTGCATGGCAACAAAGGGACGGCTTTCCACCGCCATCAGTTGACTGACCAGGCCATTTACGTCGAGAACGCCACCGGTACTGACGGATGAAACAGCCACAATCGCCTCCTATGGGAAAACATGAATATACCCAGTTAACGGCATATTCTATCCGGACTTTAGAGGGGTGTTTGGCTGCCAGTTTGAATGATGCCACGCAATAGCGTGGCATCGGGGCGTTCAGGCCGTTTGCTTGATCAGCAGGCCTTGTGCTTTTTCTAATGCTTTACCGATTTCAAGCGCTTCCTTGGTCGGCATCTGGCGTATCACTTCGCGCGTCTGCTGATCGATCACCTTGACGATAGTGCGGTCGCTGTCGGTGTCGACGGAAAACTCCAGCTGGCGCGACATGAACTGCATGGCCTTGTTGATATCACTGACGGCCTGCTTGACTTCTTTCAGCTCAGCGTCGTCGGCAGGCTTTTTTGTCTCTGCAGTGCTCGCAACGCCAGCCGCTGGCGACGTTTTGCCATTGCTGATGACGTTGCCTGGGGCAGGCGTCACCGCACGTAATGGTGTTGCAGCGACATTATTGCTTGGAAGTATGTCCATGATGATCCTCTAACGAAAATTCCCCGGCGGGTACAGACATCATATCTGTACCGGCCGGGGAGGGTGCAGGACTGCTGTGAGAATTAACGCAGCAGCGACAGCACGCCGTTAGGCAGCGAGTTAGCTTGTGCCAACATTGCCGTACCAGCCTGTTGCAGGATCTGGCCGCGTGTCAGCTTGGCCGTTTCCGATGCGAAGTCGGTATCCTGGATGCGGCTACGCGATGCTGACAGGTTTTCCGAAGTCGATTCCAGATTGCTCACGGCCGTTTCAAAGCGCGACTGCAAGGCACCGAAGGAGGCGCGCTGGCTGTTGACCTTGGACAGGGCTGCATCAAGAATCTTCAAGGCGTCGGTCGATCCCTTGACGGTCGATACGTCGATATCGGCTACCGCTTTCAGGCTGGCAGCGCCTGCTGTAATGCCGTTGTTGGCCGTTACCGTGCCACCGATCGAGAAGCCCTTGTCGGAGTTCATCGAAATGAAACCCATCGTGGTTGCCGAACCACCGCTGGCAGCGATCGATGCGGTCGCGCCAACCGTGCCAGCTTCGTTGATCGATGCTGCCGTTACCAGCGAGGTAGCATCGGTGCTGTTGTTGGTCAGCGTAATGTTGTTACCTGAAGCATTGGTCAAAATCAGGCCATCGTTGCTGGAGTTCAGCTTGGCAGTCACGCCGGTGGTTGACGACACATCATTGAACGCGCTGACAGCCGAAGCCAGGCCCGATGCGTTCAAGGCAGTGCCCACGGTGAAGGTGACGTTGGCTGCCGTGGTGGCATTGTCGGATTTGACGGCCAGCGAGTAGACCTTGCCTGCAACAAACGCTGCCGACTCGTTGGTGGTGGCCGATGCCGTTACACCGGTCGAGTCAGTCGAACCATTGATGGTCGCGGCCAGCGATTGCGCCGTGTCCGTTGTTTTGACGTTGATGGTTTTCGACTGCAAGCCTTGAATGTCGAACGTGCCTGCGCTGTACGCCGTACCAGTTGTTACCGTGGCTGGAGCCGTGGTTGATACCTGGTTGTTGCCGTAGTTGCTGGTACGGAAGTTTGCGGTCGTAGCCTGGATGGTCTGGCCAGCATTGGCGCCCACCTGGAACGAAGCCGTACCGAACGTGCCGTCAAGCAGCTTCAGGCCGTTGAACTCCGATGTTTGCGAGATACGGTCGGCTTCCGACAGCAGCTGACCAACCTCGGCCTGGATTGCCTTGCGGTCGCCGGCCGAATTGGTGGCGTTCGACGACTGTACTGCCAATTCACGTACACGTTGCAGAATGTCGCCCGTCGATTGCAGCGAGCCTTCGGCCGTTTGCAGCAGCGAGACGCCGTCGTTGGCATTGCGCTTGGCTTGGTCGAGGCCGCGGATTTGCGACGTAAAGCGCTCGGAAATCGCCAGGCCTGCAGCATCGTCTTTTGCGCTATTGATGCGCAAACCCGAGGACAGGCGTTGCAATGAGGTGGACAGGGCCGACTGCGAAGTGCTCAGGTTGCGTTGCGCATTCAGTGACGCGGTATTGGTGTTAATTACTGAGGCCATTTTTGATGCTCCTTGCTATATGTTTTGGCTATATGCCTGTTACCTTGGTCCGCCCCTCCATTCCGGGACGCTCACACCGCAGTTATTTCAATTAACGGAATGCCCCGTGGAAAGTTTAGTAAAACACGCCGTCTATATTTTTTAATTTGGCCCTCAAGTTGTGACTTTTTGCGGCGTCTGTCGGCAGATTCCGGCAAAACTTGAGAGCATTTTTTTATTTCCTTGCGTTTAACATAGATGGTAGTAAAGTAATTTTTCAAGCGCAAAAATCCCCGGCGGTCATCGATCAGGGATCGATACCGGCCGGGGATGAACTGGATGAATCGTGCCGCTGGTATTAGCTGCCGCGCAGCAGCGACAGCACGCCGTTCGGCAAGGTATTGGCCTGGGCCAGCATGGCCGTGCCTGCCTGTTGCAGGATCTGACCGCGTGTCAGCTTGGCCGTTTCCGCGGCAAAGTCGGTGTCCTGGATGCGCGAGCGCGAAGCTGACAGGTTTTCCGAGGTCGATTGCAGGCTCGACACAGCCGTTTCAAAGCGCGACTGCAAGGCACCGAAGATCGCGCGCTGTCCGTTGACAGCCGCCAGGGCCGAATCGATCACCTTGAGCGCATCGTTGGAACCTTTGACGGTCGAGACGTCGATGGTCGATACCGAGCTGAGCTTGGCGCCGCCAGCCGTAACGGCGTTGGTGGTGGCGACGTTGCCGATCGAAAAGCCTTTATCCGAATTCATCGAAATATAGCCCATTGTGGTGGCCGAGCCGCCACTGGCGGCGACCGAGACGGTTGTGCCGACGGTGCCGGCGCTATTCATCGCGCCGGTGGTAATGGTGCTGCCGACAGCGGTGCTGTTATTGGTCAGCGTGATATTGTTGCCCGCCGCATTGGTCAGGATCAGGCCGTCGTTCGTGCTGTTCAGCTTGGCCGTGACGCCAGTCGATGAGGAAACGTCGTTAAAGGCGCTGACAGCCGACGCCAGGCCAGAGGCGTTCAGGGAGGCGCCCACCGTGAAGGTGACGTTGGCTGCAGTGCCATTGTCCGACTTCACACCCAGCGAGTAGACGCCGTTGGCAACGAATGCAGCAGCCTGATCGGTCTTTGCCGATGCCGTGACGCCGGTTTTTTCGGAGGAACCGTTGATGGTCGACGCCAGCGTCTGTGCGGTATCGGTGGAATTGACCGTGATGGAGGACGTCTGCAGGCCCTGAATATCGAAGGTGCCACCGGTGTAAGCAGTGCCTGCGGTCGTGGTGGTTGGCGCCGTGGTGGCCACTTCGTTGTTGCCGTAGTTATTGGTACGGAAATTGGCGGTAGTAGCCTGGATGGTCTGGCCGGCGTTGGCGCCAACTTGGAAAGTGGCGGTGCCAAAGGTGCCATCGAGCAGTTTCAAGCCGTTAAATTCGGACGTTTGCGAAATGCGATCCGCTTCCGACAGCAGTTGGCCAACCTCAGCCTGGATTGCCTTGCGGTCGCCTGCCGAGTTGGTGGCGTTGGCCGACTGCACAGACAGCTCGCGTATCCGTTGCAAAATATCGCCCGTCGATTGCAGCGAGCCTTCGGCCGTTTGCAGCAGTGACACACCATCGTTGGCATTGCGGCGAGCCTGGTCGAGGCCGCGGATTTGCGAGGTGAAGCGCTCGGAAATAGCCAGACCTGCAGCGTCGTCTTTCGCGCTATTGATGCGCAGACCGGACGACAGGCGTTGCAGGGAGGTGGACAGTGCGGATTGGGAAGTGCTCAGATTGCGTTGCGAATTGAGCGAAGCGATATTGGTATTGATAACTGCGGCCATGGTAATGCTCCCGGATAATCTGGGTTTTGGCTCTGTGCCTAGTTACCTTGGTCTGCCCCTTCGCTCTGGGGCACACAAACCGTAGTTGTAAAGATTAACGGTGCCTGCTCAAAAAAGTTTAGGGGTGGAAATGCACTTTTTTCGACTTTTCTCCTATGGGCGCTGTTCGCCGCTGCGCCTATACGGCAGCGTTTTTTAATACTTTATGGCAAAAATAAAAAAAATAACGGTTAAATCATGCTGTGAAAAAGCAAAAAAAAGCCCGCCGTAGGGCGGGCAGGGCAGGTGACAGGGCGGGGGCACAGGTCAATCGGCGATCACCACGCGATTCTTGCCCGTCTGCTTGGCCTGGTACATGGCTCGGTCGGCACGCTTGACCAGTTCGCCCTGGTCTTCGTTGGGCAGGCGCAGGGCCACACCGGCAGAAAAGGTGATCAGTACCTTTTCATTATCGTGCAGGAAGAAATGGCGGGTCAGTTCGCGCTGCAGGCGCGTCATGGTGGCCGCCGCCGCCTCGACCGTGGTTTCCGGCAGCAGTATCAGGAACTCCTCGCCGCCAAAACGCGCAATCACGTCCATCGAGCGCAGCGTTTCCTTGACGATCTTGACCAGGTGTTTCAGCGCGGCATCGCCAGCCTGGTGGCCATAGGTATCGTTCAGGCGCTTGAAGTCGTCCAGGTCGAGCATGGCGATGCACAGCGGGGTGCCGCGGCGGTCCGAGCGCGCCGTTTCGCGTTCGAACACATCGTCCAGGCCACGGCGATTCAGGCTGCCGGTCAGCTGGTCTTCGCGCACCAGTTCGCTCAAATGCTGCAATTTCGCTTCCAGCGTATGGATGCGCTGTTCAGCGTCCTGCACTTCCTGGCGCGCCAGCACCATCTTGTCGCGCGCGCGCAGCGCCTCGGTCTGCACCATGCGTGTTTCGCGCAGCACTTCGTCGAGCACCACGTTCAGTTCGCTGATATTTTCTGCCTGGCTGATCTTGTCGGAGTAGCCGCCGATCTTTTCATGGAAGTCGCCGGTGCTGGCCGCCACCTGGCCCAGGCGGTCGATAAAGGTCATCATCATGTTCTTGACGGTCACCTTGACGTCGGTCAGGCTGTGCTTGAGCTGGCTTTGCTTGTAGATGACTTCCTTCAGACTGCGCGTGGCGTCTTCCAGCGCGCGCTGGTCAAGCGGGCCGGCAATCAGGTTCTGCACCGCATCGACCTGGCCGCGCAGCCAGCTGTCGTCGTCGAGCAGCTGGCTGACGTTGTCGAGCAGCAGCTTGAACAGGCGCAGCAGCAACTCCTGCTGTTCGGCCGTATCGCCGCTTTTCAGTTCGATCTGGTAACACAATTGTTTCAGGCGCACGGCCGCATCGTTGAGCGCCTCTTCCGTATGGGCCTGCTTGATGGCCGCACCCAGCGATTCGGCTTCCTCCACCAGGGCAGGCGTGCCGGTCAGCAAGGTTGCCACCGCAAAGCCCAGCGTGCGGCTCAGCAATTCACGCAGGGTGCGTGTCTGTTCGCCGTCCGGCAGCGGTGGCAATTCGATGTCGCCGCCTTTCTTCAGCTGTTTTTTCTCGGCCAGTTGCGCCAGCGTGCGCGCGTAGCTGTCCCAGTCGCGCGCCTTGACGGCACGCTGGAAGCGGCGTCCGAAGTCAGCCAGTTCGCCGCCGGCTTCGCTCATTTTGGCGGCAAACTGGCTCAGGACGTTTTCTGCGCCCGGGTCGACCGGTGCGCTGGCGGCCAGCACCGCAGCCGGCGCGTCGGCAGCGCCGTCCGGCGCTTCGCTGATGCCGGCGATTTCATTATAGATTTCGCGATAGGCATTGGGCGTGGGCGCAATGCGGCGCGCGGCCAGGCGGCGAAACGCTTCGCGCGCGATATCGGCCGGATTGTTCGGCGTACCGGTGCTGCTGGCGGACGGTGAGGGCGGTTTGCTGGACATGTAGGCACGGCCTTTTTTAGATATTTGCTAATTATCCCCATGATATGCGAGTTGGCAAAGCACTTATACTTCGAGAAGCAAGGATAAGCTCGCCTATTTCACAGGATACGGCGGCATGGTCTGGGCCGGCTATTGCACCAACTGGTTGCGGATTGCATAGTGCGTGAGCTCGGCACTATTTTTTAACTTCATTTTCAGCAGCAGCCGCGCGCGGTACTCGCTGACGGTCTTGACGGACAGCTTGAGTTCCTCGGCAATCGCGCCCACCGTTTTTCCGGAAGCAATCATCACCAGCGTCTGGTATTCGCGATCCGACAATGTTTCATGCAGTGCCGTCTCATGGCTTTCGCCCACCGTATTGGCAAGTTCCTGCGCCAGCGAGGCACTGATGTACTTGAGGCCCTCGGCCACCTGGCGGATGGCGATGACCAGTTCGTGCGGTGCACTCTGCTTGGTCAGGTAGCCGGCCGCGCCCGCCTTGAGCGAGCGGATCGCGTATTCGTCTTCGCGGTGCATCGACAGCATCAGCACGGCCAGTTCCGGCTTTTCCTTCTTGATCTGCTTGAGCACGTCGATGCCGCTGCGGTCGGGCAGCGAGATATCGAGCAGCATGACCTTGCATTTCGAAGCACGGAACAGCTTGATCGCATCGTGCGCGTTTTCCGCCTCGCCAGCCACCACGATGTCGCGCGTGTCGGCCAGGATCTGTTTCAAGCCTTCGCGCACGATCGCATGGTCGTCGGCGATAAATACGCGGATGGGGGCTTTTTCTTTCATGACTGCATGATTTCTTATCTGTGGCCTACGCGAGGCCGGGTCCGTCCTGATCTGTCTGAGGCGCTATTATCGCCGCTGGCGCCGTTGTCAGTCGGATTTTTATGGTCAGGTTGGTGCCGCCGCCCGGTGCGTCGGCCAGGCTGAGGCTGCCGCCGAGCGCGCTGGCGCGTTCGATCATGCCACGGATGCCAAACGATTGCGGCTTGGCGCGGTCGCTTTGCCGTATGCCCACGCCGTTGTCCTCGATCGACAAACGCAGCTGCTGGCGCTGCAGGGCCAGGCTGACCGTTACCTGGCTGGCACGCGCATGCTTGGCGATATTGGTCAGCGCTTCCTGGGCTATGCGAAACACGCTGGTGGCCTGGTCGGGATCGAGCGCAATATCCTTGTGGCTGCAGCGAAAGTGTCCGTCGATACCGGCCTGTCGCGCAAATTCGCGCACCTGCCAGTCGAGCGCGGCCACGATGCCCAAGTCGAGCATGGAAGGACGCAGGTCGAGCGAGATGCGGTGCACGGCGTCGATGCTGCGGTCGACCAGGGCATCGACGTAGGCGGCCTTTTCCTGCAACTGCGGCAGTTCCGGCGGCAGGCGGCTGCCCAGCATGGCCAGCGCCATCTTGATGGCGGTCAGGTTGCCACCCAGGTCGTCGTGCAGTTCGCGTGCCAGGCGCATGCGTTCCTGCTCCTTGACCTTGTCGATATGCGCCGTCAGTTCGGCCAGCCGCGCGCGCGACTGGCGCACCTCGATTTGTTCGAGCCGGCTTTCGGTGATATTGGTCATGATGCCTTCCCACTGCAGCGCGCCGCCTGGCAGCATGCGCGGCGTCGAGCGCAGATTGATCCATTTGACATCTTTCCAGGCATCCACCCAGATGCGGCCTTCCCAGTTCCAGCTCCACAGCGCGGTTTTGGAGGCCTGCATCGAAGCCAGGTAAGCGGCGCGGTCTTCCGGCAAGATCAGTTCAAGAAACAGTTCCGGGTTGGCCCGCAGCTGCGCCGGGCTCAGGCCCAACAGCGCCTGGCAGCCGTCGCTCAGGTAAGGAAAATCGGTGCGCCCGTCCGCCTGCAGGCAGAACTGGTACACCAGCCCCGGCGTGGCCGACACGATCGCGTTAAAGCGCGACTGTACCTGTTCCAGCGCGGCCGCCGTGGCCTGCGGCGTGCGCCAGTCTTCCCCTTGGGCCAGCAGTAGCGTGCGGCCGCGGCAGCTGGTGTGCGACAGGGACAGCGTCAGCGAATACTGGCTGGCGTCGCGGCGGCGCGGCAGCAGGTGCACGCTGGCCTGCGCGCCGGCCGCGTCGTCCAGCGCCGCCAGCTGTGCCAGCAACTGATCCGTGGCCAGCTGCGGCGCCAGGTCCGGCAGGCGCCACTGCTGCAGTTCGGCCAGGCTGTAGCCGAGGTTGTCGCGCGCCGCCGCGTTGGCGTCGAGCAGCTGCAGGCTGGCGCGATCGAACAGATAAACTTCGGCGGCAGCGTGCTGCAGGGCAGGTGACAGGTGCATGGCGGTCCCGTTCATCAGCGGCGTGCGCGCCAGAAGGCGGTAAAGCGGCGCAGGATACGCGTCGAGCGGGTGTTGTGGCGACCGGGCGCCTGCATGCCGGCGCGCAGGCGGCGCCACCAGTTGCGGCGCGCGCGGCCCAGCAGGCTGGAGAAGCGGCTGACGCGGCGCCATGGATGGGTGGCGCGCAGGCGGGCGATCCAGCGGTCCTTGGTTTCCATAAACAGACCATGCCAGCGGGCAAACCAGGGCAGCGTCAGCAGGGCAGGGCGGGTCAGGCTGTACAGACGCGCCACGGCAGCGGCGCCGCCCAGCTTGGCAGCAATAATCACGCCGATGCCGGAAAAAGCATGGCCGCGCGCAATGGCCAGCAGGGCCAGCAGCTTGACCGGAAACAGCAGCACGGCCGGCAGCACGAACAGCGCCAGCGCCCAGTACGGCGGCAGGCGCACGATCTTCGCTTCCAGCGCATGCAGCGGCGGAAACTGTGCAACGGTCTGCATGATGCGTGCGCCGGTCGCCCACAGCCATTCCTCGATCAGCAGGAAAATGGCGGCCAGGTAGACCAGCGGCGCAAACAGCCAGCGCCGGTTTCTGTATTTTTTTTTCATCCGTCTCCACTTGGCGCCCTTGTTGGCCGCCCTCGCCCGATGATACGTCAAAAAAGCCGGTGCGCGCGCCGTTCACAAGGCCAGTCGCAGCTACAATAGCCGCATGAATAAAGCATTTGTAAAAGAGTCCGACCAGGACGACGATGAAGAGGCGCAAGCGCTGGCGCTGGCCATCCCTGCGGGCGCCAAGAATTACATTACGCCCGCCGGCTATCAGCGCATCAAGGATGAATTGCTGCAGCTGATCGATGTTGATCGTCCGGAAGTGGTCAGGATCGTCCATTGGGCCGCGTCCAACGGCGACCGCTCGGAAAATGGCGATTATATCTACGGCAAGCGCCGTCTGCGCGAGATCGACCGCCGCATCCGTTTTCTGACCAAGCGCATGGACCTGGCCGCCATTGTCGACCCCAGTGTGCACCATGGCAACGACCAGGTCTTCTTTGGCGCCACCGTCACCTACCAGACCAGCGACGGCGAGGAGCACACCATCACCATCGTCGGCATCGACGAGTTCGACCCGCTAAACGGCAAGATCAGCTGGGTCTCGCCGATGGCGCGCGCCATCACCAAGGCGCGCGAGGGCGATGTGGTGATGTTGAATACCCCGCAGGGCGTGCAGGAGCTGGAGTTGCTGGAGGTAAGCTACCCCGCGCCCGGGGATGGAGCGGGGTAGGTCGGATTAGGCCCTTCGGGCCGTAATCCGACAATACCGCTGACGCCAACAACGTTGTCGGATTACGCCGCTACGCGCCTAATCCGACCTACGGTTTAATTGCGTTCGCGCAAGATACGGTTCACACCAGCCACGCGCCGCACATTGCGCAGCAGCGCCGCCAGGTGCACGCGGTCCTTGACCTGCACGGTAAAGCGCAGTTGGTCGAGCACGTTGTCCTTGTCCTCATCCATGCCGACATAGATGATATTGGCGTCGGACTCGCCGATTTCGGCGGCCACGCGCGCCAGGATGCCGCGCTCGCTGTTGATCAGCACCTTGATGCGGCAGTCGAAGCGTCGGTTCAGTTCGGTACCCCAGCGCACCGGAATCCAGCGATCCGGTTCCTTGACGCGCTGGCGCTTGGCCTGCGAGCAGTCGCTGGTGTGCACCAGCAGACCCTGGTCGCGGCGCAGCTGGCCGATGATCTGGTCGCCCGGGATCGGCAGGCAGCATGGCGCCAGCTGTACCGACACGCCTTCGGTACCGCAGATGGTCACGGTGTCGAGCTCGGTGCCGCTGTTGTGTTCGACCGGCATGCTGGCCGCTTCGCCGCCGCTCAGGCCGAAGATATGGCGCGCCACCAACGTGGCCATGCGCTTGCCGATACCGATGTCGGCATACAGCTCGTCGAGCGAGTTGGCGCTCGATTCGTTGAGCAGGCGTTCGGCCAGCGGCGCCGGCAGTTCGGCGTCGATATTAAGGCTGTGCAGCGCCTGCGCCAGCAATTGCTGGCCCAGTGCAATTGATTCGGGCAGGTTGATCGTGCGCAGGTGGTGGCGGATGGCCGAGCGGGCCTTGCCGGTGCGCACGAACGACAGCCAGGTCGGGCTCGGGCGCGAGCTCGAATCGGTCACGATTTCCACGATATCGCCGTTGTGCAGTTCGGTGCGCAGCGGCGAGATTTCGTTGTTGATCTTGACGGCCACGGTCTGGTCGCCAATGCCGGTATGGATCGAATAGGCAAAGTCGATGGCGGTGGCGCCGCGCGGCAGCGCGATAATCTTCGATTTGGGCGTAAACACGTACACCGAATCGGGGAACAGGTCGACCTTGACGTGTTCCAGGAACTCGGCCGAGTCGCCGGTCTGCTGCTGGATGTCGAGCAGCGACTGCAGCCACGCATGGGTGCGCTGCTGCAGGTCCGACGGATTGGTCTCGCCGCTCTTGTAGAGCCAGTGCGCCGCCACGCCGGACTCGGCGGTGCGATGCATTTCCTGGGTGCGAATCTGGAACTCCACCGGCGTGCCATACGGGCCGATCACGGTGGTGTGCAGCGACTGGTAGCCGTTGAGCTTGCGAATCGCGATATAGTCCTTGAACTTGCCCGGCATCGGCTTGTACAGGCTGTGCAGTGTGCCCAGCGTGACATAGCAGTCGGCAAAGCTATTTACCACCACGCGGAAGCCATACACATCGAGCACCTGCGAGAACGACAGGTGCTTGCTGCGCATCTTCTTGTAGATGTCGTACAGGCTTTTTTCGCGGCCCGTTACTTCCGAGTCGATTTCCGCCATCGACAGCGTGCTTTTCACCGCTTCCATGATCTTGTTGACCACTTCACGGCGATTGCCGCGCGCCGCCTTGACCGCTTTGGCCAGCGTGCGGTAACGCATCGGATGCAGGTGCGAGAACGACAGGTCCTGCAGCTCGCGGAAGATATTGTTCAGGCCGAGGCGGTGCGCGATCGGCACATACACTTCCATGGTTTCGCTGGCGATGCGGCGCTTCTTGGCAGCCGTCATGAAGTCCAGCGTGCGCATATTGTGCAGGCGGTCGGCCAGCTTGATCAGGATCACGCGCACGTCCGAAGCCATCGCCAGCAGCATCTTGCGGAAGTTTTCCGCCTGCGCTTCGATCTGGCTCTGGAATTCGATTTTTTCCAGCTTGGACAGGCCGTCGACCAGATGGGCTACCGGTGCGCCGAAGCGTTCGTGCAGCTCGTCTTTCTTGACGTCCTGGTCTTCCATCACGTCATGCAGCAGCGCCGCCATGATCGCTTGCGCGTCGAGTTTCCAGTCGGCGCAGATTTCAGCGACGGCGATCGGGTGCGAAATATATGGTTCGCCCGAGCGGCGCATCTGACCCAAATGCATTTCGTCGGAGAAGCGGTAGGCTTCCTTGACTTTTTTCAGGTCGAGCGGGGACAGGTATTCGGACAGCTTGTCGATCAGGTGAGTGACCGAAGCCACGCCGGGTACCGGTGCTGCCGGAGCAGCAGGCGTGACAACACCGGGCGCTTGAGCGCCCGGGGATTTTGCCGGCTGGCGCGGGGCCAGGTGCGGCGTGGCAGGTGAGGTCGTGTCGGCTGGTGTCAGACTCATAAAACGTCGCGTTACTTTACAGTGTGAACAAAGGATACGATAAAACCGGGAATCAGCACTGTTCCGTCACGCGCATTCCCGATTACATAGGGACCTTTTTCAGCATTTCGGCGCCGACCTTGCCAGCAGCGATTTCGCGCAGCGCAACAACGGTAGGCTTGTCCTTGGCTTCCACCTTCGGTGTGTGACCTTGCAGCAACTGACGTGCGCGGTAGGTCGCTGCCAGGGTCAGCTGGAAACGGTTAGGGATTTGTTTCAGGCAATCTTCAATCGTGATACGGGCCATGGTAACTCCTAAAAATAGTGCGTGGTGCTGTGTGCTTGATGAACTGTGGCGCAGATGCGGAAAGGTGCTGCTTACTCCGCGTGCAGGCCCAATTGGGTGAAAAGCGATGCGTTGCGGGCCGCTTGTTGCGCAAACCGGCAACGGGCCGCTCTCACGATCGCGCTCAGTTCGGACAAAGCGACCGTAAACTCTTCATTGATAATAACATATTCGAACTCGGGAGCGTGTGCGATTTCACCGCCGGCCGCCAGCAGGCGGCGCGTGATCACGTGCGGCTCGTCCTGGCCGCGCTTGTGCAGGCGTTCTTCGAGCGCGTCGATCGACGGCGGCAGGATGAAAATGCCGGCCGCGCGCGGGAACTGCTTGCGCACCTGGCGCGCGCCCTGCCAGTCGATTTCCAGCAGGATATCGGTGCCGGCCGCCATCTGCTGCTCGACCATGATGCGCGAGGTGCCATAGTAGTTGCCATGCACTTCGGCCCACTCCAGAAATTCGCCCTGGTCGGCGCGTGCAACAAAGTCTTCGGCGCTGGTGAAATAGTATTCACGGCCATGTTCTTCGCCCGGGCGCGGTGGACGCGTGGTGGTCGAGATCGACAGCTTGATGGCCGGTTCCTGTGCCAGCAAGGCATTGACCAGGGTCGACTTGCCGGCGCCGGACGGCGCGGCAACCACGAAAAGGCTGCCCGAAAAGGCGGTAGGGTGGGTCATGCGGATTTTTCCATATTCTGTGGTGGGCGGCCGCTGTACTGCAGGCAAAGGCATCGCCCAAAGGCGTATTTTACCAAGATGGCGCTTTCCAGTCATCAATTTAGCAGCTGGGCGCTAGGCAGCACTGTCTGCATAGCATCATGTTGACCGTCTGGCCAGCTTGAAAGCCATGCATTTTAAGCTCACGAAGCGTGAATAATTGGCGCCCCGGCAACTGATACAGTGCCAGCCCGATCAAGCCAGAGCGCAGGCCGTATCCGGGAGGACGCGACCGGCGAACGACACTGTGAGCAACGATTATGCAACGTAGAGAAGTTCTGATATCCATGGCCGCCGTTGCCGGTACGGCCGCCAGCGTGCCGCTGCTGCGCGCCGCCACCACCGATGGCGCGCCTGCTGCCAGCCCACCGGCCAGGTGGGAAGCGGGTGCCGCCAATCCGGCGCTGCCACCTCGCGCAGGCGGCCTGCTGTTCCTGACTGCCACCGAAGCCGAGACGCTGGGCGCCATCGCCGACCGTCTGATACCGGCTGACGAACTGAGCATTGGCGGCAAGGAGGCTGGCTGCGTGGCGTTTATCGACCGCCAGCTCGACGGTACTTTCGGACAGGGTGTGTCCGACTACCGGCGTGGCCCCTATTATCAGGGCACGCCTGAACAGGGTCCGCAGAACAAGCTGACGCCGGCCCAGCGCTACCGCGTCGGCCTGGCAGCACTGGCTGCCTACTGCCAGCGCGAATATGGCAAGGGCTTCGCCCAGCTCGATGCGGCAACCCAGGATCAGCTGCTGACCCGCATGGAAGCAAACCAGCTGGCGCTGGGCCAGGTCGACAGCAAGCCGCTGTTCGAGCTGGTCTTGCAGAACGTGCGCGAGGGCTTCCTGGCTGACCCCGTTTATGGCGGCAACAAGGACATGGCCAGCTGGAAAATGCTGGGCTTTCCCGGCGCCCGCTACGATTTTCGCGACTACATGGATCGCAAGGGCGAAAAATTCAACTTTATCCCCGTCAGCCTGATCGATAGCGCCAGCTGAACTGCCTTGCCGCTGGTCCCATGCCTGGCCGCGGCTGTCATCTGAATCATTCAAGAAGGAATTATTTTGGCTAATATTCGTCCGAAAGCCGACGCTGTGATCGTTGGCCTGGGCTGGTGCGGCTCATTGATGGCCGAGGAGCTCACTCGCGCCGGTCTGAACGTGGTGGCGCTCGAGCGCGGCCCCTGGCGTGACGCCGCCAGCGATTTTCCACCTGCCGTCGATGCTGACGAGCTGCGCTGGGATGCACGGCGCAGCATGATACTGCCGCCTGCCATCGAAGCGCTGACGTTTCGCAATACCAGCAGCGAGCGCGCCTTGCCGGCCCGCGAATGGAATACCTTTGACTTTGGCTACAATGTCGGCGGCGCCGGCACGCACTGGGCCGGCATGGCCTGGCGCTTTACGCCCTTCGATTTCCAGCCCGCCACGCACGTCAAGGCGCGCTATGGCCAGAAGCAGCTGGCCGACGGCCTGATCGTGCAGGACTGGGGCGTGACGTATGACGACCTGGAGCCGTATTACGACCGTTTCGAGAAGATCGCCGGTATTTCCGGCAAGGCCGGCAATCTGCGCGGTGACATGATCGAAGGCGGTAATCCGTTCGAGGGCGCGCGCGCCGAAGAGTTCCCGCTGCCGGCGCTGAAAAGCACGCGCCTGACCGATATCTTTGACGCCGGCGCCAGAAAGCTGGGCCTGCATCCATTCATGGTGCCGGCCGCGCAAACCTCGGGCGCCTACACCAATCCGCTGGGCGTGAAAATGGGGCCGTGCACCTATTGCGGCTATTGCCTTTACTACGGTTGCGGCAACTGGTCCAAGGGCAGCCCGAATGCCTGCGTGATTCCGGTGCTGAAAATGCGCAGCAACTTTACCCTGCTGGCCGAATCGACCGTGCTGCGCGCCAACCTGGCCGAAGACGGCAAAACCGCCACCGGCGTGACCTATGTCGACAAAGATGGCAAGCAATGGGAGCAGCCAGCCGATATCGTGGTGTTTTCGGCCTTCCAGGCGCAAAACGTCCGTCTGCTGCTGTTGTCGAAAATCGGCCAGCCGTATGACCATCGCACCGGCAAGGGTGTGGTGGGGCGCGCCTACTGTTACCAGACGGTGTCGGGTACCAGTATCTTTTTTGAAGACGAGCAGCTTAACCAGTACATGGGTGCCGGCGCGCTGTCGTCGCAGGTTGATGACTGGAACGGCGACAACTTCGACCATGCCGGCCTGGGCTTTATTGGCGGCGCCGGCATCCTGGTGGTATCGCGCGGTTCGCGTCCGATCGGCAATACCGACTTCCTGCCGGCCGGCACGCCACGCTGGGGCAGCGAGTGGAAGAAAGCCTACAAGCATGCGTTCCAGAACGGTACGGTGGTATTTGGCCAGGGCACCAGCTACTCCCACAAGGATTCCTACCTCGACCTGGACCCGACCTACAAGGACATGCATGGCCAGCCGCTGCTGCGCATGACGTTCGACTTCAACGAAAACGACAAGCGCTCGGCTGCCTTTATCCAGCAGAAAGCCATTGAGATTTCGCATGCCATGGCAGGCGTCAAACATGTGGTACCGACCAATTCGGCCGACCGCAAATGGTCGCCCTACGACCTGGCCAGCGACCATACCATCGGTGGCGCGGTGATGGGCATGGACCCCGCAACGAGCGTGCTCAATCGTTACCAGCAGGTCTGGGACGTGCCCAACGTGTTTGTCTGCGGCGCCTCGTCTTTCCCCAACAACGCTGGCTATAACCCGACCGGCACCATCGGCGCGCTGACCTTGTGGACGGCGCGCGCCATTATCGACCGCTATCTGAAAAATCCCGGCCCGCTGGTACAGGCCTGAATGACTGAGTGACATGAAAATGACTTTGCTGAAGAAACTGAAAATCGCCGGCGCGCTGGGCCTGGCCGGTGCTGGCGTGGTGGCGACTATTGCCGGTACGCAGGCTCTGGCGGCAGACCCCGACAATCATGCGCCCGGCAAGGCCGTGGCAGGCGATGCGCTGGTGGGTGCGCCGGCAGGCAAGGATGCCGGTGCGCCACCCGATACCACGCCGGGCCTGGTGCCGCGCAATGCGCAGGAAGCGGCCATTGAGCGCGGCCGCTACGTGGCGGTCGCTGGCGACTGCATAGCCTGCCATACGGCGCACGGATCGGGCAAGCCGTTTGCCGGCGGGCTTGTCCTTGAAACACCATTTGGCAAGCTGGTGGGCAGCAATATCACGCAGGACGTGAAAACGGGCATCGGCAGCTGGACGCAAGAAGAGTTCACACGCGCGGTGCGCCAGGGCAAAGGCAAGCATGGCGAGAACCTGTATTCGGCGATGCCCTACAACGCCTATGCCAAGGTGTCGGACGCCGACATGCGCGACCTGTGGGCCTACATGAAAACCATCAAGCCGGTTGAAAACACGGTGGTGGCCAACCAGTTGCCGTTTCCTTTCAATATACGCCTGCTGATGGTGGGCTGGAATTGGCTGTTTTTCGATAATTCGCCCTTCAAGCCTGATGCAACCCGCTCGGTAGAGTGGAACCGCGGCGCCTATCTGGTGCAGGGGCTGGCACACTGCGCATCGTGCCACACTGCAAAGAATTTATTTGGTGCCGACAAGTCCGAAACGCTGGCCGGAGGCACGCTGGGCGGCTGGTATGCACCCAATATCACCGGCAGCCGGGGTGGCCTGCATGACTGGAGCGTGGAACAGACGGTGGAGTATCTGCAGACCGGCGGCAACCGCATCAGCATGGCTTCGGGGCCGATGGCCGAAGCGGTCGAGAACTCGACCCAGCACATGAGCAGTGCCGACTTGCGTGCGATTGCCGTGTATCTGAAGAGCGTGGCCGGGCCAGCCATGCCGGCACGTCCGGCGCCGCTGCCGGCTGACAATGCGCAGATGCTGCTGGGCGCGCGCGTCTACGAGGTCAATTGCGCCGCCTGCCATGGCAGCGATGGCAAGGGCCTGGACGGCCTGGTCACCTCGCTGGGTGGCAACAGCGCCCTGCAGGCAGGGGTGGCCAGCAACCTGATCAACGCCGTGCTGCGCGGCACCACGCCAGCCATTACGCATGGCAAGCCGACCGGTGCAGGCATGCCGGGCTTCGCCTGGAAACTCAGCGATGCCGAAGTGGCGGCGGTGGGCTCGTTCGTGCGCAACAGCTGGGGCAACGCGGCACCGGCCGTCAGCGCCGCCAGCGTGGCCGAGGCGCGCAAGAGCATCAATGCGCCGGCCAAGCTGAAGTTTGCCAACGCCGCCCGTTAAAAAGCCAGGGCCAGGCCGCGACCTGGCCCCGGTTAACTCTATAATTGCCTGTGTTATTGACTGACGGTGTTGTGTGTCTTCCGAACCTCTACTTTCCGATCTGCGCGTTTTCTGTACCGTAGTGCAAGCGGGTACCTTTGTCCGCACGGCCGCACAACTGGGCGTCTCGCCTGCCTTTGTTACCAAGCGTATCGGCATCCTGGAAGGGCAGCTAGGGGTTAAGTTGTTTCACCGCAATACCCGGCGCGTGGTGCTGAGCCAGGAAGGCGAAACCGTCTACGTCAGCGCACGCAAGATGATGGACGAAATGGCCGCGTTGAGCGAGACCATCGCCAGCAACCGCAGCGAACCGAGCGGCGTGCTGCGCGTAGCGGCCAGCCCGTGCCTGGGGCGTGCGCAGATTTCCCCCATCATGGCGCTGCTCACCCAGCGCTACCCGCTGGTCGATATCTGGATGGAACTGGCTGACCGCGAGGTGGACCTGGTAGGCGAAGGCTACGATATCGATATCCGCGTTGGACAGCCACCGCAGCAGGAGCTGATCGGACACCGCATCCTGACCGGTGCACGCGTGCTGTGCGCCGCGCCCAGCTACCTGGCGCAGCATGGCGAACCGGCCACGCTGGCGCAGCTATCAAACCATGAGTGCCTGGTGGCACGCTACCGCGAGCAGGGACTGGGCCTGTGGCGCCTGCATGGCCCCGATGGACCCGAGTTCGTCAAGGTGCGCGGGCGATTTGGCTCGAACCAGGGCGAGGTTATCCGCGACTGGGCTTTGCAGGGGATGGGGATCGTGCTGCTGTCGGAGTGGGATGTGGCAGGCGAGATGGCCAGCGGCAAGCTGGTGCGCATCTTGCCCGACTATTACGAGCCGGCCGATTTATGGGTGATGACCAGCACGCGCGGCGCCGAGTCGGCCAAGATCAGCGCCTGCATAGCCTTCTTGCGCGAACATTTGCAGCACGGACCGTACGCGCTGCGCTCAAGCTACTGAGCGCAGCCGCTTGCCAGCCTGATTATTCCAGGTTCTGCACCTGTTCACGCATCTGCTCGATCAGCAGCTTCAGATCCATCGAGGCATCGGCCAGTTCCTTGACCGAGGCCTTGGCGCCCAGCGTATTGGCTTCGCGATTGAGTTCCTGCATCATGAAGTCGAGGCGCTTGCCGACCTGGCCGCCCTTGGTCAGGATATGGCGCGTTTCGCCCAGGTGGGCCGACAGGCGCGCCAGCTCTTCGGCCACGTCGATACGGATGCCGTACAGGATCACTTCCTGGCGGATGCGCTCCATCGCATCCTGGCGCGACATCGACGAATTGGAACCCTGGCTGGCCAGTCCCAGCGCATCTTGCATGCGCTCGATGGCTTTTTGCTGGAAGCCGGCCACCACTTGCGGAATCAACGGCGTAATGCGCTTGACGATCGCTTCCATCGCTTCGATGCGCGAGATCAGCACTGCTTCGAGTGCGGCGCCTTCGCGCTTGCGGCTGTCGACAAAGGCGGCAATGGTGCGTTTGGTCAGGGCGGCCACGTCGGCCTGCAGCGACTCCTGGCCGACTTGCGCCTCTTCGATCACGCCAGGCCAGCGCAGCAGTTCGGCCACTGTCATGACCGGTGCCGACACGAAGTGCTGGCCTACTTCCGATTGCAGCCGCGCCAGTTCGGCCAGCAGCGGCAGGTTCAGCGCCTGCGTGCCGCTGGCGGCGGCTTTGCGGCCAAAGCTCAGGCGTACTTCAACCTTGCCACGCGTAATGGCGCCCATGACGGCGGCGCGCAAGTCAGGCTCGAGCGTGCGTAAATCATCGTTGATGCGAAATTGCAGGTCGAGAAAGCGCGAATTGACGCTCTTGATTTCAATCGTCAGTGTGCCTGCAGCACCTTCGCTGGTGGCAACCGCGTAGCCTGTCATGCTTGAAATGCTCAATGGATTCCCCGATTTGATCTTTTATATACCATCACTTGTCTTATACACGGTTTCAGCCGGCGCACGCAAGAACGCGCACTGCGCGTAACGTTCTTTGCTGCCGGACTGATGTTTCTTGCCGCGCGTTTTACCGCATTGTAAAGAAATTTTTGCACGGTGTGGCACGAAAGTCTGCATCGTGTGTGCATCATCGCGCTATTGCAATTAAGCAAGTTACTAACAGTCGCCATCAGCAGCCGGCGCAGGCAATGTTAGAATCGCTGCCGCACTCTATCTACCGTCATCTTTACAGGAATTCCATGAGCTTTGTTTCCCGCCCCAGTGGCCGCGCCGTTGATGCGCTGCGCACCATCCGCCTGACCCGCCAGTACACCAAACATGCCGAAGGCTCGGTCCTGATCGAATGCGGCGACACCAAGGTGATTTGTACCGCCAGTATCGAAGACAAGGTGCCGGGCTTTTTGAAAGGCAAGGGACAGGGCTGGCTGACGGCCGAATACGGCATGCTGCCGCGCTCGACCCATACGCGCATGGACCGCGAAGCGGCGCGCGGCAAGCAGTCGGGCCGCACCCAGGAAATCCAGCGCCTGATCGGCCGTTCGCTGCGCGCCGCGTTCGACCTGCAGGCCTTTGGCGAGCGCACGCTGCATCTCGATTGCGACGTGATCCAGGCCGACGGCGGCACCCGCACCGCCTCGATTACCGGCGCCATGGTGGCTGCCTACGATGCGTTTGCGCAGCTGCAGGCGCGCGGCGCGATCACCGCCATTCCCGTCAAGAGCTTCGTGGCGGCCATTTCGGTGGGCGTCTACCAGGGCATGCCGGTGCTCGACCTCGATTACGATGAAGACTCCAATTGCGATACCGACATGAATGTGGTGATGACCGAAGCGGGCCATTTCATCGAAGTGCAGGGCACGGCCGAAGGCGCCGCGTTTGACCGCGCCGGCATGAATCGCTTGCTCGATCTGGCGCAGGGCGGCATCGCCGAGCTGATCGGTTTGCAGAAACAGGCGCTCGGTCTTTAATTTCATTTTGCTATTGCACCCATCATGACCCAACGCCTGATTCTCGCATCCAATAACGCCGGCAAGCTCAAGGAATTTAACGAGCTGCTTTCGACCATCGGTTTCTCCGTCCACGCCCAGGGCGAATACGACGTGCCCGAGAGCGACGAGCCGTTCCATACGTTTGTTGAAAACGCGCTGCAAAAGGCGCGCCATGCCGCGCGCCTGACCGGCCTGCCGGCGCTGGCTGACGATTCGGGCGTATGCGTCAATGCGCTCGGCGGCGCGCCGGGCGTCTATTCGGCCCGTTATGCGGGCGAGCCGAAGTCGGACGCGGCCAACAGCGCCAAGCTGATTGCCGACCTGGAACCGCATGCCGACAAGTCGGCCTATTATTACTGCGTGCTGGTGTATGTACGCCATGCCGACGATCCGCAGCCGGTGATCGCCGACGGGCGCTGGAATGGCGAAATGATTGCCATGCCGCGCGGGCAGGGCGGCTTTGGCTACGATCCGCACTTTTATATTCCGGCCTTGGGCAAGTGCGCGGCAGAACTGTCGTCCGATGAAAAAAATGCGCTGTCGCACCGCGGCCAGGCCCTGCGCGCGCTGGTCGAGAAATTGCGATGATCCCGATTAAAGTTGTTGGCAGCACGTCGCGTCCTGCCTCGAAGCCGTCGGCGCCTGCGCCGCAGGAGGGCCTGTCGGGCGCCGCCGGTGCGGCCCTGAAATACCTGCAGCCCGGTGCCCTCAGCCTGACGGCGCTGCCGCCGCTGTCGCTGTATATCCACTTTCCCTGGTGCGTGAAGAAATGCCCGTATTGCGATTTCAATTCGCATGAGGTGCGCGGCAGCTTTCCCGAAGCCGAGTATCTGGCCGCCTTGCGGCTGGACCTGGAAATGGCGCTGCCGCTGGTCTGGGGACGCAAGATCCACACCATCTTTATCGGCGGCGGCACGCCGAGCCTGATGTCGGCGGCCGGCCTGGACCAGTTGATGTCGGACGTGCGCACCCTGTTGCCGCTCGATGGCGACTGCGAGATCACCATGGAGGCCAATCCCGGCACGTTCGAGGCGGAAAAGTTCCGCTCCTACCGCGCCAGCGGCATTAACCGCCTGTCGATCGGCATCCAGAGTTTCAACAGCCGCCACCTGCAATCGCTGGGCCGCATCCATGACGACAACGAAGCGCGCCGCGCAGTCGAGATCGCGCACGCGAACTTCGACAATTTCAATCTCGACCTGATGTATGCGCTGCCGTCGCAGACGCTGGCCGAGGCGCAGGCCGACCTGGCCACGGCGCTGTCGTTCGCACCGCCGCACCTGTCGCTGTACCACCTGACGCTCGAACCGAACACGCTGTTTGCAAAATACCCGCCAGCACTGCCGGACGACGACGAAAGCGCCGATATTGCCGATATGGTGGCCGCGACTGCCGCCGGCGCCGGCTATGGCCGCTACGAGGTGTCGGCCTATGCGCAGCCGGGCCGGCGCGCGCGCCATAACCTGAACTATTGGGAATTCGGCGACTACCTGGGCATCGGCGCCGGCGCCCATTCCAAGCTGTCGTTCCCGCACCGCGTGCTGCGCCAGGCGCGCTACAAGCAGCCCAAGGCGTATATGGAAGCGGTACGCGCCGGCAACCCGGTGCAGGAAGAGCGCGAACTGGCGCGCGACGAGATGGGCTTTGAATTCATGCTCAACACCCTGCGCCTGACCGGCGGCTTTGCGCCCAACCTGTTTGCTGAGCGTACCGGCGTGCCCCTTAACGCCATCGAGCGCGCATTGAATGCAGCCGAAGCGAAGGGCCTGCTGTACCGCGACCATCAGCTGATCAAGCCGACCGAACTGGGCTTGAGTTTTCTGAACGACCTGCAGCAGATGTTTCTGGAAGATTGAATTTTGACTGCCGGGGCAGGCGCGTCCAGGAGGACGGATTTGGCGGTAGGTCGGATTAGGCCCCGGAGGGGCCGTAATCCGACAACATTGTTGACGGCGGTGGGATTGTCGGATTACACGCAGCTGCGCTGCGCTAATCCGACCTACCGGGTTTGCCAGCGTGCCCA
Organism: Janthinobacterium aquaticum; assembly: GCF_009208565.1. Classification (GTDB taxonomy): domain Bacteria; phylum Pseudomonadota; class Gammaproteobacteria; order Burkholderiales; family Burkholderiaceae_D; genus Janthinobacterium. The sequence goes on from NZ_WFLK01000023.1 coordinate 36,875, forward strand.
GTCAGTCCAGGAGGACGCCTGGCCAAGTTTTTTATGTGGCCTCAGAACTCTTCCCAGTCCTGTTCGTTCGTGACGCGCGCCGGCGCCTTGCGCACTGCCGGTGGGCGAGTAGCGAGCTGCTTCGACACGGGCGCTGGCGCTGCCCGCAATACCGGCGCCGGCGGGGCTGCGGCCGCCTGTTCCAGCTTGAAGCCGCCAGCCACCTGCGCCAGGCGCGCTGCCTGGTCCTGCATGCTTTCGGCGGCTGCTGCCGCTTCTTCCACCAAGGCGGCGTTCTGCTGGGTGACCTGATCCATCTGTGCGATCGCCTGGTTGACCTGGTCGATACCCATGCTCTGTTCGGCGCTGGCCGAACTGATTTCAGCCATGATGTCGGTAACGCGGCGCACGCTGTCGACCACTTCCTGCATGGTGCTGCCGGCCTGCTCCACCAGGCGGCTGCCGCCATTGACCTGCTGTACCGATTCTTCGATCAGCGCCTTGATCTCGCGCGCCGCCTGGCTCGAGCGCTGCGCCAGGTTGCGCACCTCGGTGGCCACCACCGCAAAGCCGCGGCCCTGCTCGCCGGCGCGCGCCGCTTCCACCGCCGCATTCAGGGCCAGGATATTGGTCTGGAAGGCAATACCGTCGATCACGCCGATAATATCGACGATCTTGCGCGACGAGGCGTCGATGGCGCCCATCGTGTCGACTACCTGGCTGACGATGGTGCCGCCGCGCTCGGCTACGTCGGAGGCGCTTTGCGCCAGCTGGTTGGCCTGGCGCGCGTTGTCGGCGTTCTGCTTGACGGTGGAGGTGAGTTCTTCCATCGACGAAGCGGTTTCCTCGAGCGAACTGGCTTGTTCTTCGGTGCGCGATGAAAGATCGAGGTTGCCCGCTGCAATTTCGCTCGACGCGGTGGCAATGGCGTGGGTGCCGCTTTGCACCTGCGACACCACGCGCGTGAGCGCGTCGTTCATGCCCTGCAGTTCATGCATCAGGTCGCCGACCTCGTCGCGCGAGCGCGCGCCAAAACGCGTGCGCAGGTCGCCGGTGGCGACCGTGGTGGCCACCGCAATGGCCGCATGCAGCGGCTGCGTGATCGAGCGCGTGATCAGCCAGGCGCACAGGCTGCCAAAGCCGATCATCAGCGCGCCCAGGATCAGCGTCAGGGTGAGGCTGCGTGCATTGGCGTCATCGATCGATTGCGCTGTCTGGTCGATGGCCTCGCGCTGCTGCGCCAGGAAGGCCTGTACCTTGGCCTGATAGGCATTGGCGGCCGGCATGTACTGCTGGCTGTAGGCGCGTTCGGCGTCATCGCTCTTGCCGGTTTTCTTCGCTGCCATCACATCCTGCTTGGCTTTCTGGTACACGCCGCGCACCTCCATCACGCCGGCAAACGCGGCTTTTTCCGCCTCGCCAGACAGCATGCCTTCGACCTGTTTGAGCAGCCCGCCGCCTTTTTTGGTACCGGCGGCGATTTCTTCGGCAAAGGTCACCGACAGGCTTTCGTCCGAGCTTTTGGCGATCAGGGTGGTGCGCTCGATGGCCGAATAGATCAGCAGGTACAGGTCGGACACCAGCCGTTCCTTGGCCAGCGGCTTTTCCATCATCATGCGTGTGGCCTGCGCATTGCGATAGGCGCTGATGACTGAAAACGAGGTACAGACGATGGCCAGCAGCAGGACGATGGCAAAGCCGATCGCCAGGCGGCTGCCGATGCGGATGTTGGCAAGAGTTTTCATGGTGTCTTTTGGTTACAATTGTCGATAGGCTATTGTTGAGCTACTGTTGAGCTATTTTCGCTGGAAAATGCGACGGGGCGATGACGGCAGGCGCTCGCCGGCGTGGTGGCAGGCTGTTGCCAGGTAGCCACAAGGTAATGATTTTAATAATGAAATCAGGCCGACCATAACAGGCTGGCGCCGTCCGACATGGGGCCGGCTGACATGCCAGGGCAGGTGTGGGGCCGCCGGCATGATCGTCTACAGGAGAGCGCCGCGCCGTTCTGGAGGGGAGGGCGGCGTCACATCAGGAGAAATCGTACCATGGGCCTGTGATTGCCGATAGCGATATCGTTGTTCAGCCCGGCAGGTCGAGCGCCTGCCGCAGATCGGGCTGTTCGGCCCAGCGCGCAAATTCGGCTGCCATGCGTTCGCTTTCGGCAATGGCGCGGCGCCAGTCGCGGATGCGCGCCGCATGGTCCTGGCCGTAATGGGGGAAATCGCGGCGGTCGGGCAGCTTGCCATTGGGCAGGCTGGCGACAAAACTGGGCGAGGGCGACACCAGGATCATATTGTCGAGCGCCGGATCGCCGGCGCGCGCGCGCCGCCACGGCAGCGCCTTGTCGAGCCAGCCCGGCACGATATGGTCGGCAAAGTGCGGATAGAGCACCAGTTCCGGTTCGCGCTGGTAGGGCAGGTGCAGATGGTAGTCGATCAGGCCGCCATCCCAGTAGCGCCCGCCAGGCGCGCCGGCGATGTCGGTCACCGCGTCGAGTACCAGCGGAATCGAACCCGAGGCCAGCAGCGCGTCGCGCAGATTGTCCTGAACCAAAGGCACGAAATGGGCCTGGAAGGCGTCAAAGCGCGAGCGCAGCCAGCCGGCGCCGTCCGGCCCCGCATGAAATACCGCCCGCTCCAGCGAATTGGCCAGGCGCGCGCGCGCCAGCGCATTGCCGGCCGCCGCCTGCAGAAAACCGCGCCGGTCGCGCCATTTGCCCGGCTGCGCCAGCGCGCCCGTGCCGCGCACGGCCAGCACCGCCAGGCTGTGTTGCTGGTGCGCCAGCAGATGCGTCTCCTGGCCGTCGAGCATGGCGTCAAGCAAAGCGCGGCAGGTGCGGCTGACATGCGCCGGCGTGGGCTTGTCGGGATAGCGCTGGCCCACGTATTGCTGCACCAGGCGCCGCTGCGCCGCCTGCGGGTCAGGCAGCATGGCCGCTGCCATGCGCCAGGCGCCGATGGAGGCGCCGACAAAATGCCGCCGGCGTGGCGCCTGTGGCAGGTAATGGCCGAACAGCCAGCAGTCGAGCTGATGCAGAATCAGGCCTTTCGGCCCGCCGGCAGCGGCCGGCACGATGGCAATATCGGCCGCGCACAGGCCATGCTCGGCGATGCGCGCGCGGGCGCGCGGGCCCAGGCGGATGGTGATCGAAGACGGCATGCGGGCTTTCAGGCAGGAGTCAGCAGCCATTGTAGCGCCTGGCAAGCGACCAGGCGTGCGACAGCAATATCAGTTTTTAACTATGATGGATTTGCCAACGATAGCAATCCTGCATGCTGCACTTCGCCCATCGCTGGCCTTTCTTTTACTACCGACAAGATATCCATGACCCTACGTTACCAGATCGCCTGCACGGCGCTGCTGGCCGGCGCCCTGAGCGCCTGCGGCGGCGGCTCTTCTTCCTCCGACAGCCCGGTGGCTGTCAATCCGGCCAATCCGACCAATCCTACTACGCCGGTAACGCCGCCGACCGCCAGCGGCGATACCGGCAGCGTCAGCGCGCGCTTTGCCGCCAATGGCAGTGGCCGCTATCTGCTAATGGCCGTGGCCAGCCAGAGCACCGGCGTGCTGACCAGCGTGGCGCAAGGCAGTTCCGGTGCACTGACCGAGATCGCCGGCAGCAGTTTTACCGGATCTCCGGCCATCACGCGCGAGATCAGCGGCGACGCCAGCTTTGCGCAGGGCCGCTGGTTTACCGGCACCGTCACGCGTGCTGGTGTGGCATCCGTGCTGAGTGGCAATAACGCCAGTACGCATTACGTTGCCTACAATGCGCTGGTCAGCCTGCCAGCGAGCGGCAGCGCGAGCTGCAATGCCGGCGTCTTTACGGCACCGAGCTATATCGGCGGCACAATCATTGGCCAGGATGCCTATTTCGGCACGGCCAGCGGCGCGGCCACGCTGTCGTTCGGCAGCGGCGGCGCCGTGCTGAATATGGCGCTCGACGTGACTGCCGGCGGCAGCAGCGGCAAGATCAGCGGCGGCGGCACGATTCCTGCACCAGCCAATACCGTGATCAACGGCGCCTTCCTCGGCGGCAGTTCCGGCACCCTGCTGGCGCTCGGTGATGGCGGCGCCGGCCGCTACCTCGTCACCGGCGGCTACAAGGTGGTGCTGGCCAACGGTGCCAACTACCAGGGCGTGGCGACATTCAGCTGCGGCTGATGCAACACCGCGGCGCCAACAATATTGTCGGATTACGCGCGAAGCGCTAATCCGACCTACGCGAACGCGAACGTAAACGTCTCAGCGCGTTGGTAGGTCGGATTAGCCCGCAGGGCGTAATCCGACACCACCCGCGGCGTCAAACGAGCGCCAAAGCCGCGTAATCAAACCAGCGCCAAAGCCGCGTAATCGAACCAGCGCAGTGGCGTAGATACTGTTATCCCCGTCAAGCGGCGTGCAAGGTCGGATCAAATATTTTTCCTGACCTGAGCACGCCGAATGCCACGTGTACCAGTTTGCGCATCATGGCGCCGATGATCAATTTCGGCGCCT
>NZ_WFLK01000024.1 GCF_009208565.1 Janthinobacterium aquaticum
GGCGCCGAAATTGATCATCGGCGCCATGATGCGCAAACTGGTACACGTGGCATTCGGCGTGCTCAGGTCAGGAAAAATATTTGATCCGACCTTGCACGCCGCTTGACGGGGATAACAGTATCTACGCAAGCCGCTTGGCTGCCAGCGCATTGCCCGCCCGGCTCGATCCTTTTCGTCCCAGCTGCTGTGAAATGAACTGTCCCGCGTCGACCACCAGGTCCAGATCGATGCCGGTGGCAATGCCCAGGCCATTCATCATGTACAGCACGTCTTCGGTGGCCACGTTGCCGGTGGCGCCCTTGGCGTACGGGCAGCCGCCCAGGCCCGAGACGGACGAGTGGTAGATGGCAATCCCGGTTTCCAGGCTGGCGTAGATATTGGCCAGCGCCTGGCCATAGGTGTCGTGGAAGTGGCCGGACAAGCCTGCCACATGAAAGGCGCGGATGGCGGTGTCCATCACCGCCTGGGTCTGGCGCGGGGTGGCCACACCGATGGTGTCGGCGATGTCGATCTCGTCGCAGCCCAGGTCGCGCATGCGCGCTACCACGTCGGCCACGGCCGACAGCGGCACTTCGCCCTGGTAGGGGCAGCCGAAGGCGCAGCTGATGCTGCCGCGCAGGCGCAGGCCGTTCTGTTTGGCCGCCCTGGCTACGCCTTCGAAGCGGGCAATCGATTCGGCGATCGAACAGTTGATGTTCTTTTGCGAGAACGCTTCCGAAGCGGAACCGAAAATCACCACCTCGTCGGCGCGTGCTGCCAGCGCCGCCTCGAAGCCCTGCATATTGGGTGTCAGCGCCGAGTAGATGGTGCCTGGCCCGCGCGTGATATTGGCCATCACTTCGGCGCTGGTGGCCATCTGTGGCACCCATTTGGGCGACACGAACGACGCCGCTTCGATATTGGCAAAACCGGCCTGCGTCAGCCGGTCCACCAGTTCGGTCTTGACGGCGGCGCTGATGGTTTCTTTTTCATTTTGCAGGCCGTCGCGCGGACCGACTTCGACGATCTTGACCTGGCTGGGCAAATTGGGCATTTCAGTATCCTTGCAAACGGTTGACGATGCCGGCGATGGATTCTCCGGCTTCCAGGCGGCGTATTTTGCCGGCGATCTGCGCCACGCTTTCGCGCCGCAGCGTGGCTGCCGAGATATGCGGCGTAATGCTGATGCGCGGCTCCTGCCAGAATGGATGCTGCTGCGGCAGCGGCTCGTTGCGAAACACATCGAGCGTGGCACCGGCGATCTTGCCGGTACGGATCAGCGTCAGCAGGTCCGGTTCGGCCAGCAGTGCGCCCCGCGCCACGTTGATCACATATGCACCGGGCAGCAGCATGGACAGGCGGGCGCGGTCGAGCAGGTTGTGCGTGTCCGCTGTCAGCGGCAGCATGCATACCAGCACGCGGGTGCCGCGCAGGAATGCTTCGAGCTGATCGTCGCCGGCAAAACAGGCTACGCCATCGAGTTGCTTTTCGCTGCGGCTCCAGCCACGCAACGGAAACTCGAACTGCGCCAGCGCCTGCAGCACGCGTGTGCCGAGCACGCCCATGCCCAGCACGCCGACAGGAAAATCGGTTTTTTCAAACGTTGGCAGCGGCTGCCAGATACCGGCACGCGCCTGCGCTTCATAATCGTCAAAACGGCGGGAATGGCGCAGCACCGCATGGCTCACATATTCGGCCATCTGCACGCCCATGCCGGCGTCATCGAGACGCACCAGCGGCACGCCAGCCGGCAGCGCCTCGCCAAATTTCAGCAGCGCATCGACCCCGGCGCCGGTATTGAAGATGGCTTTCACACCGGCCAGCGCTGGTAGCAAAGATGCTGGCGGCTGCCAGACAACCGCATAGTCGCAGGCGGGCGTGGCCTCGCCTTCGCGCCAGTACGTGATGTCGGCTTCGGGCAGCAGTGCGGCAAAGTCGGCGATCCAGTCTGCCTGTTTGCCGTCGGTGCGTTGCAGCAGGATGCGCATTTAAGCGGCCGCCTTGAATGCCAGCAGCGGCGCGCCGTCGGCTACCTGGTCGCCCACCGCATAGAGCACGTCTTCCACCAGGCCGTCGTGCGGCGCGGCGATGGTGTGCTCCATTTTCATCGCTTCCATGATCACCAGCGGCTCGCCTTTTTTCACGTCCTGGCCCTTGTCGACCAGCACCGCCACCACTTTGCCCGGCATCGGCGCAGTCAGGCGCCCACCTTCGGCTTCCGCTTCGCCGGCATGCGCCAGCGGGTCGCTGTAGTGCAGCGCGTAATGCGCGCCGCCGGTAAACACGTGGAACTGTTCGCCGTCGCGCAGCACGCTGCCGTGCACGGCCTGCTGGCCCAGTTTAATCCGCAGCTGCTGGCCATTGTGTGCAGCCAGGCGCAGTGGCTGGCCGTTGAACAGCCAGCCGTCAAGCTGGTAGGCAATGCGCACCGTATAAGCCTTGTCGTCGCTGGCCAGCGCAAATTCATCGGCAAACGACAGGCGGCGGCCCAGCGTGCCGTTCAGGCGCCAGCCGTGGGCATTGCCCCACGGGCCGCTGCCTGCGCTGGCGGCGGCTTCCTGCGTCAGCAGCGCTACCGCCGCCAGTGCCAGCGCTGTATCGGGAGCGGCCGACAGCGCCGGGAACAGCGTGTCGTGATGGCGTTCGATCAGGCCGGTATCGAGGTCGGCGCCGGCAAAGGCCTGGCCTTCGACCAGGCGCTTCAGAAACGCGATATTGCTGGCCAGGCCAACGATCTGGTATTGCGCCAGTGCCTGCGCCATGCGCGCCAGCGCTTCGCGGCGATCAAAGCCCCAGACGATCAGCTTGGCGATCATCGGGTCGTAGAACGGCGAGATGGTGTCGCCTTCGCGCACGCCCGAATCGATGCGCACGCCGGCCGGCGCCGCTGCGCCGCCCAGTTCAAACGTGACCGCCTGCGGCGCATGCATGTGGCGCAGCGTGCCGATCGACGGCAAAAAGCCCTTCTCCGGGTTTTCTGCGTAGATGCGCGCCTCGATGGCGTGGCCGTGGATGGCCAATTCATGCTGCTGTTTCGGCAGCGCTTCGCCAAAGGCCACGCGCAGCTGCCACTCGACCAGGTCGGTGCCGGTAATCATTTCGGTGACCGGATGCTCGACCTGCAGGCGCGTGTTCATCTCCATGAAATAGAACGAACCGTCCTGGTTGGCGATGAACTCCACCGTGCCGGCGCCCACGTAGCCGACCGCACGCGCGGCCGCCACGGCTGCCTCGCCCATGGCGGCGCGGCGCTCTGATGTCATGCCCGGTGCTGGCGCTTCTTCCAGCACTTTCTGGTGGCGGCGCTGCACCGAGCAGTCGCGCTCGAACAGATAAATGCAGTTGCCCAGCGTGTCGGCAAACACCTGGATTTCAATATGGCGTGGGCGCGACAGGTATTTTTCTGCCAGCACCTTGTCGTCGCCGAAGGAGCTGATCGCCTCGCGCTTGCACGACGCCAGCGCAGCTTTGAAGTCGGCCGAATGCTCGATCACGCGCATGCCCTTGCCACCGCCGCCGGCCGACGCTTTCAGCAGCACCGGATAGCCGATCTGGTCGGCCTGCGCGTGCAGGAAGTCAGCATCCTGTTCTTCGCCGTGGTAGCCGGGTACCAGAGGAACCTGGGCTTTTTCCATCAGCGACTTGGCCGCCGACTTCGAGCCCATGGCGCGCATGGCCGACGCCGGCGGACCGATAAACACCAGCCCTGCTTCGGCGCAGGCGTCGGCAAAGTCGGCGTTCTCGGACAGGAAGCCATAGCCGGGATGGATGGCCTGCGCACCAGTGGCCAGGGCAACGGCGATGATCTTGTCGCCGCGCAGATAGCTTTCCTTGGCCGGCGCCGGGCCGATCAGCACGGCTTCATCGCAGACGGCAACGTGTTTGGCGTTGGCGTCCGCTTCCGAATACACGGCCACCGTGCGGATACCCATGCGGCGCGCCGTGGCGGCCACGCGGCAGGCGATTTCGCCACGGTTGGCGATCAGGATTTTTGTAAACATGTCTCTCTCCACATTCTCAAAGGGCAGCTGTCTCTTGGTGGACTTTGGCTGCTGGCTTGTTTGTTAGATTGCTGGTGTCGGCTTATTTTTGTCGGATTACGCGCTGCGCGCTAATCCGACCTACGCTGTTGATACCGTAGGTCGGGTTAGCCGGAACGGCGTAACCCGACATGGCGGCCATCAGCAACCGCACTTCTCTTTCTGTACCGAGTCGAGCATTGCGCCGCGCGTCTGCAGGCCCAGCTTGTTGAGCAGCGTGCGGTCGTCTTCGGCTTCCGGGTTGTCGGTGGTGAGCAGCTTGTCGCCGTAGAAAATCGAATTGGCACCAGCCAGGAAGCACATCGCCTGCACCGCTTCGCCCATCTGGCGCCGGCCTGCCGACAGGCGTACGCGCGCTTTCGGCATGGTGATGCGGGCCACGGCGATGGTGCGCACGAATTCAAACGGGTCCAGCGCTTCCAGGCCGTACAACGGCGTGCCTTCGACCTGTACCAGGTGGTTGACCGGCACCGATTCCGGATACGGGTTCAGGTTGGCCAGTTGGGCGATCAGGCCGGCGCGCTGCAGGCGCGTCTCGCCCATGCCGACGATGCCGCCGCAGCATACTTTCAGGCCTGCTTCGCGCACGCGGCCCAGGGTGTCCAGGCGGTCCTGGTATTCGCGGGTCGAGATCACGTTGTCGTAGAACTCGGGCGCGGTGTCGAGGTTATGGTTGTAGAAATCGAGGCCGGCATTTTTCAGGCGGTCGGCCTGTCCTTCTTCCAGCATGCCCAGCGTGGCGCAGGTTTCCAGGCCCAGTGCCTTGACCTTGCTGACCATCTCTTCGACTTTTTCCATGTCGCGCTCTTTCGGGCTGCGCCAGGCGGCGCCCATGCAGAAACGCGTGGCGCCGTTGGCCTTGGCCTGGCGCGCGGCATCGAGCACGGTATCGATATCGAGGATTTTCTTCGCTTCCACGCCGGTGTCGTAGCGCGCCGCCTGCGGGCAGTAGCCGCAGTCTTCTTCGCAGCCGCCGGTCTTGATCGACAGCAGCGTGGCCAGTTCCACGTCGCCATCGGGGAAGTTGGCGCGGTGGGTCTGCTGGGCCTTGAACATCAGGTCGTTGAACGGCAGTTCAAACAGGGCCAGCACATCGGCTATGGGCCAGGTGGCCGCTTCGGGCAAGGTAATGCGGGCGGCCGGGCGGTGCAGTTCGACGGTTTTTGCTGCTTCTTGGACGAGGGACATCATGATTCCTTGTTATTCAATGACTTCAATTATGTTGGTTGCGCCGGCCAGTTAGGCAGGCCGGTGAAATCGAGATGGGCTGCTGCGGCAGCTGCCGACGGCTGCGCCAGACGCGGCACGCGGCCCAGCAGCGGTGCCGGGATGCGTTCGATCAGCGCATCGATATTTTCTTCCTGGAAGCGCATTTCCACTTCCAGCGTATTGGCGACCCAGCCGATGACCTTCAGGCCGCGCGCGGTAATGGCTTCAAGCGTCAGCAAGGCCTGGCTGATGCAGCCCAGGCGCATGCCCACCACCAGGATCACCGGCAGATCGAGCTGCTGCGCCAGGTCGGCGGTATCGTAGTTGCTGGACAAGGGCACGCGGAAGCCGCCCACACCTTCGACCACCACCGCGTCCGAGGCGGCGGCAACTTCCAGGTAGGCAGCCAGGATCGGCACCGGATCGATCTGCACGCCTTCGAGCGCCGCGGCGATATGCGGCGCGGCCGGCTCCCTGAACATATACGGCGTGGTCAGGTTGCGCAGCATGGTGACGTTGCCGGCGGCAGCGAGCATGTCGGCGTCTTCGTTATGCAATTCGCCATCGCGCAGTTCGGCGCCGGCGGCGACCGGCTTCATGCCGCAGGCGCGCACGCCGCGCTGCACCAGCGCGTGCAAAATGGCAGACGAGGTCAGGGTCTTGCCGATTTCGGTATCGGTACCAGTGACGAAACAGGCAAAGCGCGACGGCAGCACATCGGCAGCTGGCGCGGCCTGTTCGGCGGTTGCCAGAATCGGGTCATCGAGGCTCATGGCGTGTCCTTTCCAGGGTATTGACAGCGTTGATCAGTTGCGCCACATCCTGCGTGGTGTGACCTGCAGAGAGGGTCACGCGCAGGCGGGCAGTGCCCACCGGCACGGTGGGCGGGCGGATCGCACCAACCCAGTACCCTTGCTGGTACAAGTGGGCGGCAATCGCCATCATGTCGGCATTGTCGCCGATAATCACCGGTTGGATGGCGGTGGCCGATGGCACGGCCTGCCAGTGCTGCAGCTGCAGGCCGGCGTTCCACTGGGCGATCAGCGCCTGCAGATGCGCGCGCCGTTGCTGCCCCTCGGCGCCGGCGATGATGTCCAGACTGGCCAGCAGTGCATGCGCCACGGCCGGCGGCGCGGCGGTGGTAAAGATATACGGCCGCGCTTTTTGCACCAGCGTTTCAATCACCGCCGTGTGTGCGGCAACAAACGCGCCACCGACGCCGGCCGCCTTGCCCAGTGTGCCCACGTACACCAGGTGCGGCGAATGCAGATTGAAGTGCGACAGCGCGCCACGGCCGTCCTGGCCGATGGCGCCAAAGCCGTGCGCATCGTCGACCACCAGCCAGGCACCGTGCCGCTCGCACAGGGCCAGCAGCGCCGGCAGCGGCGCCAGGTCGCCATCCATGCTGAACACACTGTCGGTGACCACGATCTTCGTCTGTGCGCCGCTTGCGGCCAGCAGGCTGGCCAGCGCATCGAGGTCGGCATGCGGATAGATATGGGTTTTGACGCGCGCCAGGCGCGTACCGTCGATCAGCGAAGCGTGGTTGAGCGACTCGGAAAACATCTCGGTGGCTGCGTCGCCTGCCGCCAGGCCCGTCAGCACGGCCAGGTTGGCCATATAGCCGGTGCAAAAATACAGTGCGCGCGGCGCAACCAGGCTGGCGCCGACAAAGTCGGCCAGCCGTTCTTCAAGCTCGGCGTGGGCGCGGCTATGGCCGCTGATCAGATGCGAGGCGCCGCTGCCGGCGCCATACAGGTCGGCGCCCTCTTTGAGCGCGGCGACGATGGCCGGATGCGAGGCCAGGCCCAGGTAGTCGTTGCTGCAAAAGGCCAGCATCTCGCGGCCATCGACGCGCAGGCGCGGCGCGCACGGCGTATCGACCGTGCGGCGGCGGCGGATCAGGCTGCGCTCTTCCAGCTCATGCAGCTGCTGTTGCAAACGGGTGATCAGTTCCATCTCAAGCCCCGATCACCTGGTTGAAGACGGCCAGCGTCTTGTCGCCCAGGGCAGCGATTTCGCCATCGTCCAGGATATATGGCGGCATCAGGTAGACGGTGGCGCCGATCGGGCGCAGCAGCAGTTCGTGTTCCAGCGCGGTGGTAAAGAAGCGGCGCGAAAAATCGGGCGCCGCGTCGACCGCATCAAACGCCCAGATCATGCCCTGCTGGCGGAAGTGGCGCACGCGCTGGTGGCCAGCCAGTGGCGCCAGCGCCTGCGTGATCTGCTGTGCGCGCACGCGGTTGGCCACCAGCACCTTGTCTTCTTCAAAGATGGCCAGCGTGGCCAGTGCGGCGCGGCAGGCCAGCGGGTTGCCGGTGTACGAGTGCGAATGCAGAAAGCCGCGCCGCACGTCGCTGCTGTAGAAGGCCTGGTAGATGTCGTTGCGCGTCATCACCAGCGACAGCGGCAGATAGCCGCCGCTGATGCCCTTGGACAGGCAGATGAAGTCGGGCCAGACGCCCGCCTGTTCACAGGCAAAAAAGGTGCCGGTACGCCCGCAGCCAACGGCGATTTCATCGAGGATCAGATGCACCTGATGGCGGTCGCACAGTGCGCGCACCAGTTGCAGGTACAGCGGGTCATGCATCGCCATGCCAGTTGCGCACTGCACCAGCGGCTCGATAATAATGGCGGCAATCTTGCCGGCCTTTTGCTCGAACAGCTGTTCGACTTCGGCGGCGGCGCGGCGCGCCACATCCTGCGCCGTCTCGCCTTCGCCGGCCTGGCGAAAGTCTGGCGACATCACCGTTTGCGTGGCCCGCAGCAGCGGGCCGTAAGCATCCTTGAACAGCGCCACATCGGTCACGGCCAGCGCGCCGATGGTCTCGCCGTGGTAGCTGCCTTTCAGGCAGACGAATTCCTGCTTGTCGCTCTGGCCGCTGTTGCGCCAGGCGTGAAAGCTCATCTTCAGCGCGATTTCCACCGCCGAAGCACCGTCGGACGCATAGAAGCTGTGACCGAGCACGCCGCCCGTCAGCGCCGTCAGTTTTTCCGACAATTCCACTACCGGTTCATGCGTAAAGCCGGCCAGCATGGCGTGTTCCAGCCGGTCCAGCTGATCTTTCAGTTCGCCGTTGATGCGTGGATTGGCGTGGCCGAACATGTTGACCCACCAGGAGCTGATGGCGTCGAGGTAGCGCCGGCCTTCATGGTCGTACAGCCAGGCGCCGCGGCCGTGGCTGACCGGAATCAGCGGCACGCTGTTTTCGCCGGCAGCATGGTGCTGCATCTGCGTACACGGATGCCACACGCTGCGCAGGCTGCGCTCGACCCAATCCGATTGTTTTTCTGCTTTCAAAACTGCTCCAATGATTTACTGGCCCATGAGCCAATCCGGCTTGCGCTTTTCCAGGAACGCCTGCACGCCTTCGCGCCCCTGCTGCGAGGCGCGGATCTGCGCGATGCGTTCGGCGGTGTCAAGCAGCAGCGCATCGTCGACCACGGCGCCGCTGATCTCGCGCACCAGCGCCTTGGCCTGCGCCACCGCGTGCGGGCTGTTGCCGGTCAGCGCCTTGAGCACCTCGGCGGTTTTCGCGTCCAGTGCCTCGGCGGCGACAACTTCATGCACGAAGCCGATGCGCAGCGCTTCGTGCGCAGTAAAGCGCTCGGCCGAAATAAAGTAGCGGCGCGCCGCGTTTTCGCCCATGGCCTTGATGACATACGGTGAAATGGTGGCCGGGATCAGCCCCAGCTTCACCTCGCTCAGGCAGAAGTGCACGTCTTCCGCAGCCAGAATGATATCGCATGCGGCCACCAGGCCCATGCCGCCGGCATAGCAGTCGCCCTGCACCTTGGCCACCACCGGCTTCGGGCACAGGTAGATCGCGCGCAGCATCTGCGCCAGCTGCAGCGCGTCGGCCTGGTTTTCGGCATGCGTATAGCCGGCCATTTTCTTCATCCAGTTCAGGTCCGCACCGGCGCAGAAGGCGGCGCCATTGGCCGCCAGCACGATGGCGCGCACCATGTCGCTGCGGCCCAGGCCTTCAAAGGCGCGCGTCAGTTCGGCAATCGTGGTGTCGTTAAAGGCGTTGCGCACGTCCGGACGGTTCAATGTCACGGTGGCCACGCTGCCTTCGATAACCAGTTTCAGGGTTTCAAATTCCATCTTCTTTTCTCCCTTCCGATCACATGCGAAATACGCCGAACTTCGTGTCCGGGATTTCCGCGTTGAGCGCGGCCGACAGCCCCAGGCCCAGCACCATGCGGGTGTCGGCCGGGTCGATTACGCCGTCGTCCCACAGGCGCGCGGTGGCGTAATAAGGATGGCCCTGGTGTTCGTATTGTTCCTTGATCGGCTGCTTGAAGGCTGCTTCTTCTTCGCTGCTCCAACTGCCGCCCTTGCCTTCGATGCCGTCGCGCTTGACGGTGGCCAGCACCGAGGCGGCCTGGTCGCCGCCCATCACGGAAATGCGCGCATTGGGCCACATCCACATAAAGCGCGGCGAAAACGCGCGCCCGCACATGCCGTAGTTCCCGGCGCCGAAGCTGCCGCCGATAATCACGGTAAATTTGGGCACCGCAGCAGTGGCCACGGCGGTGACCATCTTGGCGCCGTTGCGCGCAATGCCTTCGTTTTCATATTTGCGCCCGACCATAAAGCCGGTGATATTTTGCAAAAACACCAGTGGAATCTTGCGCTGGCAGCACAGCTCGATAAAGTGCGCGCCCTTCAGTGCCGACTCGGAAAACAGGATGCCGTTGTTGGCGATAATGCCGACCGGCATGCCGTGGATATGCGCAAAACCGCAGACCAGGGTGGTGCCGTAGCGGGCCTTGAACTCGTCAAAGTCGCTGGCGTCGACGATGCGTGCAATCACCTCGCGCACATCGAAAGGCTTGCGTGTATCGACCGGAATCACACCATACAGCTCCTGCGCCGGATATTTCGGTTCGACCGGCTCGCGCAGCGCCATCTGCTGAGGCTTCTTGCGGTTCAGGTTCGAGACGATGGTGCGCGCCAGCGACAGCGCATGCAGGTCATTCTGCGCCAGGTGGTCGACCACGCCCGACAGGCGCGTATGGACATCACCGCCACCGAGGTCTTCGGCGCTGACTACCTCGCCGGTAGCCGCTTTGACCAACGGCGGGCCGCCGAGGAAAATCGTGCCCTGTTCCTTGACGATGATCGATTCGTCGCTCATGGCAGGCACGTAGGCGCCGCCGGCGGTGCAGGAACCCATCACCACGGCGATCTGCGGGATACCCTTGGCCGACAGGTTGGCCTGGTTGTAGAAGATGCGCCCGAAATGGTCGCGGTCGGGGAACACGTCGTCCTGGTTGGGCAGGTTGGCGCCGCCCGAGTCGACCAGATAGATGCAGGGCAGATTGTTCTGGTCGGCAATTTCCTGCGCGCGCAGATGCTTTTTCACCGTTATCGGATAGTAGGTGCCGCCCTTGACGGTGGCGTCATTGCAGACGATCACGCATTCCTGGCCGGCCACGCGGCCGATGCCGGTAATGATGCCGGCCGCCGGTGCGGCGTCGGCGCCGCTGGCGTCCTGGTACATGGCGTAGGCTGCCATCTGCGAAAACTCGAGGAAGGGCGTGCCGGGATCGAGCAGCATCTGTACGCGTTCGCGCGGCAGCAGCTTGCCGCGCGCAACGTGTTTGGCGCACGCCGCTGCACCGCCGCCGGCCGCGATTTTTTCCACCTTGTCGCGCAGGTCGTCAACGATGGCCTGCATGGCGGCCGTATTGGCCTTGAAATCTTCGTTACGCGGGTTGAGTTTGCTTTCGATTTGCGGCATTGCGGTTCCTTTTTATTCTCGCCCGGTCTCTCGGGTCGCGCTATTTCGGAAAACTGCCATCGAGATAAAACCAGCGCAGGCTGCCGTCGCCGCTGCTGTCCGCCTCGCGAACGAAGCGGCTCACTTCATGCAGGCGGTGCGCGCGGCCATTGACCTTGTAGCGCGCGACGAATTCGACGGTATCGCGGTTTATCTCTGCGGCGGGTTCAGATTCTGCTTTACGCTTACGTAAACGTAAAGAAGATTTTACCTCAAGTCCCAGCCAGTGTACTTTTTCTTCTTCGGCAAACAGCGGCTCTTGCGGGCAGGTGCTGGCGTGCCAGGTGGCGCGCAGATACGGCTCGTCACGCAGGGTAAAGGCGGTATAGCGCGAGCGCATCAGCGCCTCTGCGCTGGGGGGGATGGCCGCGCCGGCAAGATACGGGCCGCAGCAGCTGGCATAAGCGCCGCCGCCGCAAGGGCAGTCAGAAGTTGGCAAGGGGTGGGACATGCGGCTTGGACGGATAATGAGAGTTGGTCATTATCCGCCATAACGGCGCCGCCTGTCGCAGCGGGCCTGCGCAATCAGTGCCGGGGGCTGAGGAAGTCCAGTGAAAACGGCGGTGCTTTGCCGCGCATCAGGTCGGCCAGGATGCGCGCCGTGCCGGCCGCAAAAGTAAAGCCCAGCGGACCGTGGCCCAGATTCAGCCACAGGTTGGGATAGCGGCTGGCGCCGACCAGCGGCGCGCTGTTCGGGGTCGCCGGGCGCAGGCCGGCCCAGGGCGTGGCCTGGTCGTAATCGGCGCCGTGCGGCATGGCTTCGCGCGCCAGCCGCATCAAGCCGGCAATGCGGTCGGCATCGACGCTGGCGTCCTCCCCAACCATATCGACCATGGCCGCCACCCGCAGCTGGTTGCCGATGCGTGCATACAGCACCTTGCGCTCGAAGTCGGTCACGCTGATTTCGGGCGCCGTGTGCTGCGCGCCGATGGGGGCAGACAGGCTGTAGCCCTTGAGCGGATACAGCGGCAGGTAGATACCGGCCGTGGCGGCCAGGTCGCGGCTCTGGATGCCGGCCGCCAGCACATAATGGTCGGCGGTCAAAGGACCTGCGCTGGTGTCGACGCCGGCAATTTTGCCTTTGAGCACAATCAGGCTGCGCGCCTCACCCTTGAGCAGCAGCGACACATTCGGGTGCTGGCGCAGCCGCGCTTCAAGCGTGCGGCAAAACGCATGGCAGTCGGCCACCGCTTCGCCTTCGGTAAAGATGCCGCCGGCCAGCGCGCCCTGCAATTGCGCCAGCGCCGGTTCGCGCTGCGCTGCCTGCTGCGGTGTCAGTATCAGTTGCGCTTCGGACGACGCTGGCCGCGCCACGGCACGCCTGAAGATTTCGGGCGAGCGGTAAACCACCAGCTTGCCGGCGTCGCGCCAGGCATAGTCGTCGGGTGAGACCTGCAGTTCCAGTTCGGCCATGCCAGCGCGGCTCAGTTCGCCCAATTCCAGCAGCTTGGCCGTGGTACGCGCATTGCTGGCGGCATTACAGTTGCGTAAAAAACCGGCAATCCAGCGCCACTGGCGCCAGTCGGCTTCCGGACGAAAGCGCAACGGTCCATCCTTTTGCAGCAGCCATTGCAGCGCTTTGAGCGGCACGCCGGCATCGGCCAGCGGTGCTACATAGCGATAGCTGAGCTGGCCGCCGTTGCGGAAGCTGGCGGCAGTGGCGACCTGGTCGTTGCGTTCCAGTAAAGTAACCTTGTAGCCGGCTTCGGCCAGCCACCAGGCTGACGTCAGGCCAACCACGCCACCGCCGATAATGATCACTTGCTGCATCGTTTGCTGCATTTTGCCTCACTGCGTCTGCGCTCCCATGGTGCGGGAGCATTCGGTAAGAGCTTAGGGCTTGGTCTTGCTTGGAGCCAATGAAACATCATGGTGCAACCATAACCTTCAGGAATGCACCATTGCGGTGCCGCGGCAGCGGTATTTTTCCGTGTAGGCATGGTCAGTGCGCAGCCCAGCCAGTACACTGCGCTGACAAGGAGAGCACTATGCAGCAGACCGGCATCGAGCTGACGCTCGACGGCAACGACAATTCGCCTTTATATATGCAGATCGCCCGCAAGCTCGGTGACGATGTGCGCAATGGCCGCTACCAGGTGGACCAGGCGCTGCCGTCCGAGCGCGCCCTGTCCGAGCTGCTCGAGGTGTCGCGCGTGACGGCGCGCAAGGCCATCGACCAGCTGGTCGGCCAGGGCCTGGTGGTGCGCCGCCGTGGCTCGGGCAACTATATTGCGCCGCGCATCGAACAGCCGCTGTCGAAGCTGTCGAGCTTTTCCGAGCAACTGCAGCAGCGCGGCTACCGCGCCGGTTCGCGCTGGCTACGGCGCGACATCGTGCTGGCCAGCAGCGACGAGCAACTGAGCCTGGGCCTGGCGCAGCACAGCAAGGTGGCGCGCCTGGAGCGCTTGCGCCTGGCCGATGAAGTGGTGATGGCCTATGAAGTCAGCGTGCTGCCGTTTGCCGTGGTACCCGACCCGCTGGCCGTGGGCGACTCGCTGTATGCCTATCTGGATCGCCAGCAGCAGTTGCCGGTGCGCGCACTGCAGCATATCCGCGCCATGAACGCCACCGGCCTGCTGGCGCAGCAGCTCGAGGTGCCGGAAGGCCAGGCTGTGCTGTTCATTACCCGCGTGGCCTACCTGGAGTCGGGCGCGGCGGTGGAACTCACGCATTCGTATTGCCGCAGCGATCATTACGACTTCGTGGCCGAGATGCGCCGCACGCCATAAACTGCCGTTATGCCTGATCGCCATCCTTTCATGGCTAGCCTGGTCAATTGGTATTAAACTGGTTTTATCGCACGCACTCGCAGCCGAGGAAACATGCTGAAAACCGAAACACCAAGCCAGCGCCACGGCGACCTCGATACCTATCCGGTCGAACAACTGGTGGCCGTGCTGGTCGACGACCAGTTCTACGCCATCGAAGCGGTCAGGCTGGCCGCTGCCCAGATTACCGATGCCGTTGCGGCCGCACTGCCGCGCATTGCCGCCGGTGGGCGGCTGTTGTATGTGGGCGCCGGCACCTCGGGCCGGTTGGGCGTGCTCGACAGCGTAGAGCTGCATCCGACCTTTTCCTGGCCGCCCGAGCGCGCCGTGGCCTTGCTGGCCGGTGGCCAAGGAGCCATGTTCAAGGCTGTCGAAGGGGCTGAAGACAACGTGGAACAAGGAGCGGCCGACCTGCTGGCGCTGCAGCCGCAGCGCAACGACGTGGTGTTCCTGCTGGCTGCCTCAGGCGCCACGCCCTATGTGCTGGGCGCCTTGCAGGCGGCGCGCCGGCCTGGCGCGCTGACGGTCGGCATTGCCAATAACCCTGCCGCGCCGGTGGCCATCCAGTCCGACTGCGGCATCGTGCTCGATACGGGCGCCGAAGTCATTTCCGGCAGCACCCGCCTGAAAGCGGGCACGGCGCAGAAAATTACGCTCAACACCATTTCCAGTGCGCTGATGGTCGGTTTGCATAAAACTTATGGAAACTTGATGGTAGACTTGAAGCCGACCAACGCCAAGCTGATCTTGCGGGCGGTGCGTCTGACCATGCATGCGACCGGCGCCAGCGAGGCCCAGGCCAGAGCCGTGCTGGAGCAATGCCAGTTTCACGTCAAGGTGGCGATTGTTGCCTTGTTAAAAAAAATCACCACAGACCAGGCGCAGGCATTGCTGGCTGGAGCAAACGGCAGTGTGCGGGCGGCATTGGCGGCTTGATTCCTTGGCCCGGCACCTTTTCGGCGGGTCGATAACGAAGGATGTATGGAGCTAGTCAAGCAAGCTATGCCTGCACGCGACAGGAAACCGTGGTTCTGGATCCCCTCGCTGTATTTCGGCCAGGGCATACCGTATGTGGTGGTCATGACGCTGTCGGTGATCATGTACAAGAACTACGGCTTTTCCAATACCGATATTGCCTTGTATACCAGCTGGCTGTATCTGCCATGGGTCATCAAGCCGCTATGGTCGCCGTTTATCGACATGTACCGCACCAAGCGCTTCTGGATCGTCGGCCTGCAGCTGGTGATCGGTGCGGCGCTGGCGCTGGTCGCCCTGACCACTTCCCTGCCGCATTTCTTCCAGATCAGCCTGGCGATCTTCTGGCTGATGGCCTTCAGCTCAGCCACGCATGATATTGCCGCCGACGGCTTCTATATGCTGGGTCTGGAACAGCATCAGCAGGCCGCCTTTGTCGGCGTGCGCAGTACCTTCTACCGGCTGGCCATGATTGCCGGCCAGGGCGGGCTGGTCTACCTGGCCGGCTATCTCACGCACGCCACCGGCCATGTCGAGCTGGCCTGGTCGGTGGTGTTTGCGATTCTGTCCGGACTGTTTATTGCCTTGTTCCTGTATCACTATTTCGTGCTGCCCAAGCCGGCTGACGACCAGCCCAGCCTGCGCCAGGCCGGCATGTCGCCGCTGCAGGAGTTTATCGCTACCTTTGCCGCGTTTTTCAAGAAGAAAGACATCGCCGTCATCCTCGGCTTTTTGTTGCTGTTTCGCCTCGGTGAGGCGCAGCTGCTCAAGCTGGCAGCCCCTTTTCTGCTCGATCCGGTGGCCAAGGGCGGTCTGGGCCTGTCGACCGAACAGGTGGGGCTGGTCTACGGCACCATCGGCGTGATTGCACTGACGCTGGGGGGCCTGTTGGGTGGCTATGTGATTTCGCGCTTTGGTCTCAAGCGCATGCTGTGGATTATGGTGCTGTCGGTGCATCTGCCGGACCTGGTGTTTGTCTACCTGGCCAGCGCCTTGCCCAGCAATATCGTGGTCATTGCCAGCGGTATTGCGCTGGAACAGTTTGGCTACGGCTTCGGCTTTGCTTCCTACATGCTGTACATGATCATGGTGTCCGACGGCGCCCACAAGACCGCGCACTATGCGATCTGCACCGGTTTCATGGCGCTGGGCATGATGCTGCCGGGCATGGCCAGTGGCTGGATACAGCAGATGCTCGGCTATCAGCATTTCTTTATCTGGGTCTGCGTGGCCACTATTCCCGCCTTTATTATGGCGGCGCTGGTGAAGATCGACCCGGAATTCGGCAAAAAAGCAGAGGCATAAACAAGCCTGGCGAGCCGTGCCGCATCAAGCCGGGCGGCACAGTAAAATGCCGGCACCGATAGACCTGCGCTTTACCATTGCAAGGAATTGTTTTGTTGTCTACTTTTAAAAAACGGCTGGCTACCACAACCATGACGGCGCTGGTCGCAGCCAGTTTGCTCAGCAGCTGCGCCACCAACAGCCCGATGCCCGACGCCGCGGTTCCCGGCGCGGTTGCCCCGCCAGCCGTCCCGCAAGTGCAGCATATCAAGGGCGAAGTGCCGCCGCCGGCGCCGCGCGAGTTCCGCGCCGCCTGGGTCTCGACCGTGGCCAATATCGACTGGCCCAGCCGCAGCAACCTGCCAGTGGCCAAACAGCAGGCCGAAGCGCTTGCCATCCTCGACCGCGCCAAGTCGCTGAACCTCAACGCCGTGGTATTGCAGGTACGCCCGAGCGCCGATGCGATCTATCCGTCACAGCTGGAACCGTGGTCGGAGTTCCTGACCGGCAAGCAAGGCCAGCCGCCGTTGCCGATGTATGATCCGCTGGCCTTCTGGGTCGCCCAGGCCCACGCGCGCGGGCTGGAGCTGCATGCCTGGTTCAATCCCTATCGTGCCCGTCACGCCACGGCCAAGTCGCCGCTGGCGCGCGACAGCTTTGCCGCCACCAATCCGGCCTCGGTCAAGACTTATGGCCGCTACCTGTGGATGGACCCGGGCGACGCTGCTGCTTCCAAGCACACGCTCGACGTGGTGCTCGACGTGGTGCGCCGCTATGATATTGACGGCGTGCATATCGACGATTATTTCTATCCCTATCCGATCGACGCGCCCGGCGCTGGTGCTGGCGCCGAAACCGCTGCACTGGACGCGGGGAGTGCCGCCAAACGCGAGCTGCCGTTCCCGGACGAGCCTTCCTGGCAGCAGTATCTGTTGTCTGGCGGCCAGCTTGACCGCGCGAGCTGGCGCCGCCAGAACGTCAACCAGCTGATCGAAGCCTTGTATACCGGCATCCACCGCGAGAAGAGCTGGGTGCGCTTTGGCATCAGCCCGTTCGGCATCGGCCGCCCGAACCTGCGTCCGCCCGGCATCGTTGGTTTCAGCCAGTACGACAAACTGTATGCCGATGCCGAACTGTGGCTGGCCAAGGGCTGGCTCGACTATCTGTCGCCGCAGCTGTACTGGCCGGTCGACCAGGCGCCGCAGGCGTTTGGCGTGCTGCTCGACTACTGGCTGGCGCAAAACCCGTATGGCCGCCATGTCTGGCCGGGGCTCTATACCAGCCGCATCGACAATACCGCCAAATCGTTCACGCCGCAGGAAATCGTCAAACAGGTGGAAGTGACGCGCACGCGGCCGGTTGCCAATGGCCAGGTGCATTTCAGCATGGTGCCCTTGATGCAGAATCGCAAGGGCATCAGCGACCAGCTCAAGGCGTCGGTGTATCAGAGCCCTGCCCTGATTCCCGCCACGCCCTGGCTGGGTACGGAAGCGCCAGGCACGCCACTGGTGGCGTTGCGCCGCAATGGCGCCAGCCTGAACCTGAAGATGACGGCCAGCGCCGGCAAGCCGGTCGCGCAGTACGCCGTCTGGGCGCGCTTTGGCGAAGACTGGCGCTTTATGGTGACCTCAAGCACGCAGGCCGAACTGACGCTGGCTGACGACGCGACCGGCAAGGTCAATATGGTGGTGGTCAGTGCAGTGGATCGCCTGGGCAATGAAAGTGCGCGCGTGACGGTACGCCAGGCTGCCTTGCTGGCGGCAAAACCGGCTACGACGATCAGCCGTTAGCCTCTTGCTGCATGAAAGCTATCCATAACTTGCAGGCATAAGTACTATACAAGCTGTCATGATGGGCAAAGCCGCCAGCCTTTACACTAAGGCTGGGACTTTATTTTTTGCAAAACCGCGCATGACGACTTTACAAACGGCTACATTAGGGCTGGGCATCGATGCCGGCGGCACGCAGACGCGCTGGGCGCTGGCTGATGAACGTGGCAGCATCGTGGCCGATGGCGTGGTGGCCGGCTTGTCTGCCTTGCAAATAGGCAGCGAGGCCGGGCGCGCAGCCTTGCAGGCAACCCTGGCAACCTTGCGCGACCAGGTATGGGTGCATGGCCGGCCGCAGCAGGTGGTTGCCGGCCTGACCGGCTTTGGCGGCGAGGATGCGGTATTGAAACAGATGCTGGCGCACTTGCTGGCGCTGGCGCCGCAAGCTGTCACCTTGGGCAACGATATTGAGATTGCCTATCTGGCCAGCTTTGCACCGGGTGAAGGCTATCTGGTGTATGCCGGTACCGGATCGATTGCCGCCTGGATCGATGAACATGGCGTGTTTCACCGCGCTGGCGGACGCGGCGTGCTGCTCGATGATGGCGGCGGCGGCTACTGGATCGCACGCGAGGCGCTGCGCCAGATCTGGCGCGCCGAAGACGAGGCGCCGGGCAGCTGGCAAGATTCGGCGATGGCCGTCGCGGTATTTGAAGAGATCGGCGGCAGCGATTGGGACGCCACACGCCAGTTCATGTATGGTCAGGAGCGCGGCGCCATCGGCAAGCTGGCACTGGCAGTGGCGGCCAGTGCTGATCGCGACGCCAGTGCGCTGGCCATCCTGCAGCGCGCCGGGCAGGAGCTGGCGCGGCTGGCGCTGGCCCTGTCGCAGCGGCATGGCCCGCGTCCGGTGGTGCTGACCGGGCGCGCGGCGCAGTTGCACCCAGCCATTGCGGTAGCCATGCGCGCTGCCTTGCCGCAATCGGTGATGATGGAACAAAGAATTGCGCGTTCGCACGAGAAGGCGGCCGGACTGGCCGCTGCCCATGCCTTGAAACGGAACTAGATTTCTACCTACCTGGATGATGACCCATGAAAAAAATTGCTCTTGCCCTGCTGGTGGCCTTGCTGTCTGCCTGTACCACGACCGTGCCGCAAATTGACCGCAGCCTGACCGCCCGCGGCCAGAGTCCGCGCGTCAAATTCATTATCATCCACTATACGGTCAGCGACCTGCCGCGTTCGATCAAGATCCTGACAGAGCAGGAAGTAAGCAGCCACTATCTGTTGACCGACACGGCCCGCCCAAGTTTCTATGCATTGGTCGATGAGTCGCGCCAGGCCAACCATGCCGGTGTCAGCAACTGGAAGACCTATACCCAGCTGAACGTCAGTTCGATCGGCATCGAGATCGTCAATCCCGGCTTTACCGAATCGCCGCAAGGACGCATCTGGTATCCGTTCCCGCAGGCGCAAATCGATCAGCTGATTCCGCTGCTGAAAGATATCGTCGCTCGCTACAATATTTCGCCGGAAAATATCCTCGGCCACAATGAAATTGCACCACAGCGCAAGCAGGATCCGGGTCCGCTGTTCCCATGGCGCCAGCTGGCCGATGCCGGGCTGATCGTCTGGCCCGACGCCAACCGGGTGGCAGCGCAGCGCGTGGTATATGAACAGATGCTGCCGGACGCCGTCTGGTTCCAGCAAAAGCTGGCCAAACATGGTTACGCCACGCCGCAAACGGGCGTATTCGACGAAGCGACGCGCAATGTATTGATTGCCTTCCAGATGAAATACCGCAATACCCGTTTCGATGGCATGCCGGATGCTGAAACGGCGGCTCTGCTGGAAGTACTGACCACGCCAGCGCCGGTAGCCCCTGCTGGTGCTGTTGCAATCAAGTAAGAGCCCATTCCAGCCCATGCCTTTTTCTACTATGCTGAACTTTTAGGGCCGCCGGCCCGGAATGATCAAAGGAAAAGGCATGCGGCTGCGCCATATCGAAGTTTTTCACGCCATTATGCAGGTCGGCACCATCAGTGGTGCCGCGCAAGTCTTGCATATCT
Source organism: Janthinobacterium aquaticum (assembly GCF_009208565.1). GTDB lineage: Bacteria > Pseudomonadota > Gammaproteobacteria > Burkholderiales > Burkholderiaceae_D > Janthinobacterium. Next base: position 19,883 of record NZ_WFLK01000024.1, read on the forward strand.
CGCAGCCAGCCGTGACCAAGGTGCTGCAGCATTGCGAACTGCAGTTGGGCATGCCGCTATTCGAGCGCGTACGCGGCAAGCTGTATCCCAAGCCGGAAGCGCACCGCCTGTTTGCCGAAACCGAAAAGCTCAACCGCGACCTGCTGGGCATCCGCCGCCTGGCGGCCAGCCTGAAGAACAATGCGGTAGAAACCATCCGTCTGGTCTCGACACCGACCATTGCGATCAGCGTACTGCCGTTTGCCATGACAGCGTGGCGGCGCGATTTTCCGCATACGCGTTGCCAGCTCGCTACCCATCACACCAGTGAAATCGTCAATACCTTGCGCCTGGGCGAGGCCGATCTGGCCCTGTCGCTGCAGGACCCGCGCCATCCCGGCATCGTGGCCGAGCCGATTGCGCAAGGCGTGATGACGGTGATCGCGCCGGCTGGCACCTGGCGCGCGGCCGACTGCGGCACGCCGTTGACGGCGCATGGGCTGGTCGGCGAACTGATCGGCCATGCCGACAACGATCCCTTGGGTGAGCTGGTGGTAGCCAGCTGTGAAGCGCAGGATATCCACCCGGTGTTCAGCACCGTGGTGCAGACTTACCAGATTGCCCGCTCGCTGGTCGAAGCGGGCGCCGGCATGGCGGTGGTCGATCCTTTTACCGCAGCGTCCGGTTCCCCCGACTTGCTGCAGCGCCGGCCTTGGGCGCCGGCCGTGCCCATACAACTGTATTTATTGACTGCCAGTCATGCCCCGCTGTCGCACGGTGCACGCCGCCTGGCCGACGCCATCGGCGTGGCGGCACGGCAGTGCCTGGAAAAAGGACTCTGATGTCGGCTGCAAGCTTGTCACTGGAAATGATCGATGGTCATCCGCAATTTCGCCACCTGAGCAGCATTGCCGGCATTGCGGTCGATTTGCGCTATGCCACGCCAGACAACTTTGTTGGTCGCGACCTGTACCGCCCGTTTGACTGCGCCTGGCTGCACCGCGATGCCGCCGCTGCGCTGGAACAGGCTGTCGCCTGGCTGGCGGCGCGCCGCCCCGACTTGCATCTGCTGGTGCTGGACGCCCTGCGCCCACAGCGGGTGCAGCAGCAATTGTGGGATGCGCTGCAAGGCACCGAGCTGCTCGGTTACCTGGCCGAACCGGTACGCGGCTCGATCCATTCGTTCGGTATGGCGCTCGATGTGACGCTTGCCGACGTCGCCGGCCGCGAGCTCGATATGGGCACCGGTTTCGATGATCTCAGCGAACGTTCGCATCCGGCGCTGGAGCTCAGCATGCTGGAACGGGGAGAAATCACCGAGCAGCAGGTTGCCAATCGCAGGCTGTTGCGTGACGCCATGTTCCAGGCGGGTTTCTTCGGCATCAATAGCGAATGGTGGCATTTCGACTGCGGCGACCGGGTACTGGTGCGCCAGAGTTATAGCCGCGTGTTGTAATCGTTAAATGGCCCTTGCAGAGCCGCTGCAGCTTGGCTATAATTCGCCTCCTCGCAAAACGGCGCACACAAAACAAGGTGTTGCGCAGTAGAGTGAGGTAAAAAAGAAGGTTGACGAAATGCTGCAAACGCTTCATACTCTTCCTTCTTCGCAGCTGACAAACACAACGCTTTGTCGATAGCGCGAAACACGCAGTACCGAATACAGTTCTTTAACAATTAACAGTCGATAAGTGTGGGCATTTGATGAAGTGCAGCGTTGATCTTCGGATCGGCGTAAAACTTAAAATATCAAATGTTCACAAGAAATAATGAAATAGGCGCTACGCAAGTAGTGGCCTGTCAGTTTTTTGAGTGAGCAAACACCTCGCAATGCGAGGGGTTTGAA
>NZ_WFLK01000025.1 GCF_009208565.1 Janthinobacterium aquaticum
ACTGTTAATTGTTAAAGAACTGTATTCGGTAAAGCTTGTTTCGCGCTATCGACAAAGCGTTGTGTTTGTCAGCTGCGAAGAAGGAAGAGTATGAAGCGTTTCGCTTATTTCGTCAACCTTCTTTTTTCACTCGCTTCACAGTCATTTGCATGTACTGCGTTGCGAGGGACAGAACTATAGCAAACGCCTGCAAAGTCGGCAAGGCCTATTTTGCTACTGCCTGGCGTTTTTGCACGCGCCCGTGACAGGTGCTACATTATGGAAGCCCAGCGAGCCGCGCCCATGAGAGCAGCGGCCAACCGAGACCAAGGGAGCACCATGTACCGTTCCACTACGGCGTCTGCCTGGACAGACGATATGCGTTCGATTATCGAGACTTCGCATCGGCGCTCGATCAACTACGGCTTGCAGCCGGAATCGTCTGCCGAGCTCACTGCGCTGGCACGCGGCGACCTGTCGGTATTGATCGAACAGAACCGCTTGCTACACGCACATGCTGTGCCGGCGATGGAAACGCTGTACCAGCAAATCGTCGATACCCATCATATGGTCATACTGACCGATGCTGCCGGCGTGATCGTCCATTCGCTGGGCGACGACGACTTTCTGGCCAAGGCCGACCGTGTCGCCCTCAAGCCAGGCGCGGCCTGGTCGGAAGCATGCAGAGGCACGAACGCGATCGGCACGGCAATTGCCGAAAAATCTCCGGCGCTGGTCCATGCCGACCAGCATTATCTGGCGGCCAACCATTTCCTGACCTGCTCGGCTGCACCCATCACCGACCATAAAGGCAATGTGATCGGCGTACTCGACGTATCAGGCGACCGCCGCAGCTTTCACAAGCACACCATGGCGCTGGTGCGCATGTCGGCGCTGATGATCGAGAACCAGTTGTTTGCGGCCAATTTTGAAGAGGCGATCACGCTACATTTCCATACACGTCCCGAGTTTGTCGGCACGCTGATGGAAGGCATCGCCTCCTTTACCCCGGGTGGGCGCTTCCTGGCTGCCAACCGCAACGGCCTGTTCCAGCTTGGCCTGCCCTTGTCGGGATTGCAAACACATTCTTTCAGTTCACTGTTCGGCCTGCCCGTCTCGGCGCTGTACGAACATTACCGTACTGCCGCTCCCGGCATGCTCAACCTGTGCATGCATAACGGCGTGCGTGTGCATGGCCGCGCCCAGCTGCGGCTAAGCAACAGCGTCTTCCAGCCGCCCCTGCGACCAGCGCCACCGGCAGCACCGCAGGCGCGCCGCCTGTCCGGCCTGCGCTACCTGCGCACCGGTGACGCGCAGCTCGAGCAGGTGATCGACAAGGTCAGCCGCGTACTGGGGCACGATATTCCCATCATGATCATGGGCGAAACCGGTACCGGCAAGGAACTTCTGGCGCAGGCCATCCATCACGATTCGCCACGCGCGGCCAGCCCGTTTGTGGCGGTCAACTGCGCTTCGATTCCGGAAACGTTGATCGAATCCGAACTGTTCGGCTATGAAGATGGCGCTTTTACCGGTGCCCGCAAGAAAGGCGCTACCGGCAAGATACTGCAGGCCAATGGTGGCACGCTGTTTCTCGACGAGATCGGCGATATGCCCGTCAGCCTGCAGGCACGCTTGCTACGCGTACTGCAGGAACGCATGGTGACGCCGCTCGGCAGCGACAAGTCGATCCCGGTCGACATCGAGCTGGTCTGCGCCACCAACCACAACCTGCGCGAGCGCATGGCACAGCGCCTGTTCCGCGAAGACCTGTACTACCGGCTCAATGGCCTGGTGGTCAAGCTGCCGCCGCTGCGCGAACGCAGCGACCTCGATGCAGTGGTGCGCAAGATCCTGGCAAGCGAAGCCGAAAGCAGCCGCTACCGCATTTCAAGCGAACTGCAAAAGCTGTTCCATCAGCATTGCTGGCCCGGCAACCTGCGCCAGCTGACCAATTTGCTGCGTACCGCCATCGTGATGGCCGGCAGCGAACAGGAAATCGGCCTGCGCCATATGCCCGACGACTTTCTCGACGATATTGCGCAGTCGCCGCCGCCGGATGCCAGCGCCAGCAGCGAGCATCTGCCATCAGCTGGTGGCAAGCTCGAAGACATGCAGCAATCCATGATCACGGCGGCGCTGCAAGCGCATGGCGGCAATGTGTCGGCCACGGCGCGCGCATTGGGCGTGTCGCGCAATACCGTTTATCGCAAAGTCAAGGGCCTGCAGTAACGGCGCCCAGCGGCGGCAATTGCGCCAGCTCTTCATCGTTAAACAGGCGCGAGCGGGTCAGGAAGCGCCGGCCGGTGCCGTTGTCGAGCGAAAACATGCCGCCGTTGCCGTCGACCACATCGATAATGAGCTGGGTATGCTCCCAGTACGCAAATTGCTCGACGCCCATGTAGAACGGTGCGCCGTCGAGGCTGCCAAGGCAGACATCGGTGTCGGAGATATTGAACTCTCCGGCCGGATAGCACATCGGCGTGCTGCCGTCACAGCAGCCGCCTGACTGAAAGAACATCAGCGGACCATGCCGGTCGCGCAGCGCAGCCATCAGCTCCAGGGCGGCCGCAGTGGCCGTAACGCGCGGCATGGTCATCATGGCTCCTTAGAAAAAGCCCAGCGCGTTCGGGCTGTAGGAGACCAACAAGTTCTTGGTCTGCTGGTAGTGGTCGAGCATCATCTTGTGGTTTTCACGGCCGATGCCCGACTGCTTGTAGCCGCCGAACGCGGCATGCGCCGGATACAGATGATAGCAATTGGTCCACACGCGACCAGCCTGGATGGCGCGCCCGACACGGAAGGCGCGCGAACCGTCGCGCGTCCACAGGCCGGCGCCCAGGCCATACAAGGTATCGTTGGCAATGCGCAGCGCATCGGCTTCATCCTTGAAGGTAGTGACCGACACCACCGGCCCGAAAATCTCCTCCTGGAAGATGCGCATGCTGTTGTCGCCCTTGAAGACCGTCGGGCGCACATAGTAGCCGTCTTTCAGATCGCCGCCCTGCGTGTTGCGCTCGCCGCCGGCCAGCACTTCGGCGCCTTCCTGCCTGCCGATGTCGATATACGAGAGAATTTTTTCCAGCTGCTCCTGCGACGCCTGCGCGCCCAACATGGTCGATGCATCGAGCGGATTGCCCTGCTTGATGGCGGCCACGCGTTTCAGCGCGCGCTCGATAAAGGCTTCATAGATCGATTCCTGGATCAGCACGCGCGACGGGCAGGTGCAGACCTCGCCTTGGTTCAGCGCAAACATGGCAAAGCCTTCCAGGCATTTGTCAAAGAAAGCGTCGTCGGCGTCCATCACATCGGCAAAGAAGATATTGGGCGACTTTCCGCCCAGTTCCAGCGTAACGGGAATCAGGTTTTGCGCTGCGTACTGCATGATCAGGCGGCCGGTGCCGGTTTCGCCGGTAAACGCGATCTTGGCAATGCGCTTGTTCGAGGCCAGCGGCTTGCCCGCCTCCAGGCCAAAGCCATTGACGATATTGAGCACGCCCGGCGGCAGCAGGTCGCCGATCAGTTCAACCAGCACCATGATTGAGGCTGGCGTCTGCTCGGCCGGCTTGAGCACCACGCAGTTGCCTGCCGCCAGCGCCGGCGCCAGCTTCCAGACCGCCATCAGGATAGGGAAATTCCATGGAATGATCTGGCCCACCACGCCTAGCGGCTCATGGAAATGGTAGGCGTAGGTTTCCGCGTCAATCTGTGCGACCGAGCCTTCCTGGGCGCGGATGCAGCCGGCAAAATAGCGGAAATGGTCGATCGCCAGTGGAATATCGGCGGCCGTGGTTTCGCGGATCGGCTTGCCGTTGTCGATGGTTTCGGCAGTGGCGATCAGCGCCAGGTTCGCTTCCATGCGGTCGGCAATCTTGTTGAGGATATTGGCGCGCTCGGTCTGCGAGGTCTTGCCCCAAGCCTCTTTGGCGGCATGGGCGGCGTCCAGCGCCAGCTCCACGTCTTCGGCGGTGGAGCGCGCCACTTCGCAAAATACCTGGCCCGTGATCGGCGTGATATTGCCGAAGTATTCGCCTTTGACAGGCGCGACGAACTTGCCGCCGATGTAGTTGTCATAGCGTTGCTTGAAAGGATTGGCTACGCCCAGTTTGCTGATATCTGCCAGATTCATGTCGTCCTCTTTCTCTTTTATAGGCACTGCAATCAAAGCTTCCGTCAGGGAAGCCTACCCATAGCTTTGCAAATGCCGTGCCAGCGCCATTGCCACGTCAATAAGGGTAAAGCGACCTCCATCTGTGCCATGACTGAACAACAAGGTGTATCAGGCTGTGCCAAATCTGAACAGTACAGCGGCCACACTGCACAGCCTGCACGATGTCGACGGCTAATTTATGATGCGAATAACAAAAACCCGCCGCAAGCGAATGGAGTCTTCATGCAGCAGTTCCCCAGCCGTCTCAACGCCGTTGCCGCCCTGTTTGCCCTGACCAGCCCGCTGCCGCTGACAGCTGCCGAAGCGCAAGGCGCCACCTTGCCGGTGGCCGAGGTGGTCGTGGTCAGTGCCACGCGCGTCGCCCATCCGAGCTTTGATTTGCCCGCTTCCGTCGATGTGGTAGACCGCGCGCGCATCGAGGACGGCCAGATCCGCGTCAATGCCTCCGAAGCGCTGGCTGGTGTGCCGGGGCTGGTAGTACAGAACCGCCAGAACTATGCGCAGGACCTGCAGATCTCCTCGCGCGGCTTCGGCGCCCGTTCGGCCTTTGGCGTGCGCGGCGTGCGCCTGGTCAGCGACGGCATTCCCGCCAGCATGCCGGACGGCCAGGGCCAGGCCGCCACCTTCAATCTCGACACGGCCGAGCGCATCGAAGTGCTGCGCGGCCCGTTTTCCGCCATCTACGGCAACCACTCGGGCGGCGTGATCCAGCTGTTTTCAAAGGACGGCCAAAACCCGCCGTCGGTCGAGTTCAACGTGACTGGCGGCAGCGACGGCACCAGCAAGATCGATCTCGGTGCGCAAGGCCAGGCCGGCGCCATTGGCTATGTGCTCGACGCCTCGCGCTTTCGCACTGACGGTTTTCGCGACCATAGCGCCGCCACGCGCGAGCAGGCATTTGGCAAGATCACCGTCAAACCAACAAACGACAGCAAGCTGACCATCGTTGCCAACTCGCTGCACCAGGGCAATACGCAAGACCCGTTGGGCGCGACGTGGGCGACCTTTGCACGCAATCCGCGCGCCGGCGAAATCGACGCGACCGATACGCAAAACCCGAAACGCACGCTGGCCGAGCGCTACAACACGCGCAAAAGCATCGACCATCAGCAGATCGGCGCCACCTGGGAACAGCGCTTCGGCGAAGACCGTCTGCATATCACCGCCTATGGCGGCAACCGCGATGTGATCCAGTACCAGGCCTTTACCAAAGGCTTCCAGGCGCCAGCCAGCCATTCGGGCGGGGTGGTCGACTTCCAGCGCGATTTTTACGGCATCGACGCCAACTGGATGCATGTCAACCAACTGGCTAGCGGCAAGCTCAACACTACCTTCGGTATCGACTATGGGCGCTCCAAAGATAACCGCAGCGGCTATGAAAACTTTATCGGCGACAACTACGGCGTCAAAGGCCGGCTGCGTCGCGATGAGCAGGACATCGTCTCCAGCCTCGACCCGTATCTGCAGCTGGAATGGCAAAGCGGTCCGTGGATGCTGAGCGCTGGCGTGCGCCACAGCAAGATGAAGGTGTCGGTCGACGATCGTTACCTGGCCAATGGCAACGACAGCGGCAGCATGGAATTGAGCCATACCACGCCGGTGCTGGGCTTGCTGTATCAGTTCACGCCCGACCTCAATGGCTATGTCAGCGCGGCGCGCGGCTTCGAAGCGCCAACGCTCAACGAACTGTTCTACTCGGGCGCCGGCAGCGGCTTCAATTTCAATCTCAAGCCATCCACCAGCACCAACCTGGAAGCCGGCGTCAAGGCGCGCATCACGCACAACACGCGTCTCAACGCCGCCGTATTCCAGATCCATACCGACGACGAACTGGTGGTCGATGTCTCGAGCGGTGGGCGCACCAGCTACAAGAACGCCAGCAAAACGCTGCGCCAGGGCGCTGAAATATCGCTCGATTCAACCCTGCCGTATGGTTTTACCACGCGCTTGGCCGTCTCCAGCCTGCACGCGGTGTATGACGAGGCGTTTGGCGCAGTCGCCAAAGGCAGCCGCCTGCCTGGTGTGCCGAGCGCCAATCTGTTTGCCGAACTGGCGTGGAACGATGCGCAGGAGCGCCTGGGCGCGGCGCTCGAAAGCGTGGCCAGCAACAAGGTCTACGCGGAAGACAGCAACCGTGAAAAGCCAGCGCCCGGCTACACCGTGTTCAATGCCCGCATCAACGCCAAACAAAGCGTGGGCAACTGGCGCTTCAAGCAGTTTGCGCGGCTGAACAACCTGCTCGACCGCAGCTATGTGGGATCGGTGATCGTGGGCGACGCCAACAAGCGCTATTACGAAGCAGCACCGGGACGCAACTGGCTGCTGGGCGCCAGTGCGCAGTATGTGTTTTAAACGCGGCTTTCCACTGTGCACAGGGCGGCGCGCTTAGTGTCATGCTCGTGCTGTTCGAAGCGTATCGTGACCGGCAGGAAGCGCTCGATAATGTCGGCATTGGTGCGCGCATGCTGCGATACGCTGCTGGCAGTAAAGGCACCGCTGCCAGCCAGCGCCAGCGGCAGCAGCAACTGGTCGGCCAGGTGTTCGCCCACGGCCGCACCTGAAACCAGGTACTGGCGCACTTCCTGCAGCAAGCGCTTGCCCACGGCTTCGGCCGTCAGCCCGCGTTCGCCAAATGCAGCAAACACTTCCGTCACATGCTGGTGCTCGAGCGTCAGCAGCAGCACATTACCCGGGCCCTGGTCTGCCGGCAGCCTCCTGCAGAGCAGTTGTTCTTCGGTCCAGCCCATACCCGAGCCGATCACGGCCAGCTCGCGCCGCGCCACCTGCCCCGGCACACCGGCCACAAAACCTTCTGCATACCCGGCACACCGCTCGCCGCGCTGCAGCAGTTCGAGCGGCTGCAGGCGCGCGCATGGCTGTATGCTGGCGCGCACGACGCCGCCGCCGGCCGGATAAAAGCCGAAGCGCAACTGCTCGATATCAATCTGCGCGCCCATCTGCGCCAGCACGCGGCCGTAAGCGCGCTGCAGAAAATGCACGGGCGGCGCCAGCGGATTGTGGGTGCCGCCGGTGATCTGCACGGTAGACGGCGCATTGGCATGCAGCAGCGCCGGGATCAGTGTCTGCAACACCAGCGTGCTGCTGCCGGCGCTGCCGATGGCAAAGCTGTAATCGCCGCCGCGCACTTTGCCGGGAACGAACTCGAGCATGCTCGCGCCCAGCGCCACCGGCGACAGGCGTGCTCCACATACTTGCGCTGCCGCCTGCACCGCCACCAGATGCTGGCGCAGCAGGCCCGGCTTGGGCCGTCGCGCGCGGATATTGGCCAGCCTGAACGGCTGACCCGTGATCATCGACAGCGTCAGCGCCGAACGCAAAACCTGTCCGCCGCCCTCGCCTTCGGAACCATCAATTTCCATCATAGTGCTTCTCTTTCTATCCCTTATCCCTTATCCCTTATCCCTTGACGCAGACGACCTGCTTGAGCACATGGACCACGTCCACCAGCTCGCGCTGGGCCAGCATCACCGCATCGATATCCTTGTAGGCCATCGGAATCTCGTCGATCACATTGGCGTCCTTGCGGCATTCCACGCCCTCGGTGGCGCGCACCTGGTCGGCCAGGCTGAAGCGACGCTTGGCTTCCGTGCGGCTCATGGTGCGTCCGGCACCATGGCTGCAGCTATGAAAGCTCTCGGCATTGCCCTTGCCGCGCACGATAAAGCTCTTGGCCCCCATCGAGCCGGGAATAATGCCAAGTTCGCCCTCGCGCGCCGATACGGCGCCCTTGCGCGTGACCAGCACGTCCTTGCCGAAGTGGTGCTCCTTCTGCACATAGTTATGGTGGCAGTTGACGGCTTCCACATGCGTCTGGAACGGCTTGGCGATAATCGTGCGCACGGCCGCAATCAGGTTCTGCATCATCACTTCGCGGTTGTTGCGGGCAAAGCGCTGCGCCCAGCCGACCGCCTCCACGTAATCATTGTAGTGCTGCGTCCCTTCGGCCAGGTAGGCCAGGTCCTGGTCGGGCAGATTAATGAAATGGGTGCGCATATCCTGCTTGGCCAGCTCGATAAAGTGCGTGCCGATGGCGTTGCCCACGCCACGTGAACCGGAATGGAGCATGAACCAGACGGCGCCTTCTTCATCGAGGCAGATTTCCACGAAGTGGTTGCCGCCGCCCAGCGTGCCCAGGTGGCGATGATTGTTGGTGTTTTTGAGACGTGGCGTCTTCTGGCAGATCACGTCGAATTCATCTTTCAGCTGCAGCCAGGCCGCATCGACGGCGGACGGCGGCGTATGCCAGGAACCCTCGTCACGGCCGCGATGACCGCGCGTCTTGGGCGACATGCCGTGCGGGATAGCGCGCTCGATGGCGCTGCGCAAAGGGCCCAGGTTGTCGGGCAGGTCGTTTGCATTGAGGGTCGTCTTGGCGGCCATCATGCCGCAACCGATATCGACGCCAACCGCGGCCGGGATCACCGCGCCCAGCGTGGGAATCACGCTGCCGATGGTCGAGCCTTTACCCAGATGCACATCGGGCATCACGGCAATATGCTTGTAGATAAACGGCAGCGTGGCCGTATTGCGCAGCTGCTTGCGCGCCGCTTCTTCGACCGGCACACCGTGGGTCCACATCTTGACGGGACGGCTGCCTTCGCTATGCATCACTTCGATTTGCTCATTTTTCATGGCTGTTCTCTTCTTCTCATTTCAAGATCATGGGCCCGACCAGGGGTGACAAGATTTCTGACGACAGTGAGCTGGCGCCAGGCCGGTCTGACGCGGCTAAACGATGTAATCCTGTCTGCATTCGGGGTACTGCCTGCTATAACGTTGCATGACCAGTAATGGACAAGACACTTGACATGTAGCCCTGTCCGCATTCATGCGTACTGCCTGGAGCGCATCCGGCTTGTCAATGCTCCGACAGCGCGATTGCTTCTATTTCGCCTACCCAGTGGGCAGGCTGCAACTGCCCGGCCGCAAACGTGGCGATCAGCCTGAAAACATCGTCGGAAAAACCGCCGACATTCAAAATATCGTCACGTTCGCCAGCCTGCGTGGTGGCATGCGGCGCAATATCGATGCACACCATCCTGGCCTCTGGATTGCGCTGCTTGAACAGCTGCCACTGCACCATGGTGGCGGTGGCGCCGGCCCGCGTGGCGTCGATCCACGATTCGTTGTCGGACACGTAGATCACCAGGTCGGCCAGCGCCTTCGTGCTGTTCAGGCGCATCAAAGGCGCGCTGCAGTTGGTGCCGCCGCCACCGATGGCGGCCAGCCTGGCCGCGTTATCCATCACGCTGGCGTCGGCATCGAGCTTGCATGCCACCACGCCCTGCTCGAACGGCAGTACGGTTGCCTGGCGATTGCTGCGCAACATGGCCGCCGCGATCAGCGCCGCCACATCGATGCAGCGCACGCTGGAAGTGGCGCTGCCGCGGTAGCCGCTGACGGGCGACGACATCGACCCCGATACATCCGGGCAGACCACCACGCGCCCTGCAATCTGCGGCACCTGCACCAGCGACAGCTCCAGCGCCCGTTCGAGCGCCTGGCGCACCACAGCCGGCACGGCGTCGCTGGCAGCCAGCAGGGCCGACATCAGCTGGTACGGCATCACGCGCGCCGTCGCCACTGCCTGTGGATCGCACAATTTTCCGGCGACCAGTTCGGCCATGCCCTCGACCTCGAACACGCCATGGCGTGCAAAGGTATTGAGGTTCATGCGCAGCATCTGCCAGCCGCCCTGGCGCGCAATCTGCACCCAGGCTGCCCGGTCCAGTGGTTGCGCCGTCAGCATCTGGAATGGCACTGGCGGCAGCGGAAGATTGCGCTCGCGCTTCCAGGCCTCGAATGCGGCCAGCGCCGGCGGCAATGCCGCTGCATGCGGCTTGCCGACCAGCCAGGCAAAGAACGCGGCGCGCCAGGCCTGGCGCGGTTGCGGATGCACCATCTTGACGATATCGGCCAGCGACGGCGCAGTGCCGACGCAAGCTGCCAGCAGGGTCTTTTCATCAGCTGCGTTAAGCCAGGCCTGCACCAGCTTTTTCGGACGCGTGCCCAGCGACTTGCGGCCGGTCACGCCGGAACGCAGGATCTGCACGAAGTTGCGCAGCATCTTGCCGTTGTCGATCACGCGACTGAACGCCGGCGCCAGCTGCGCCGCACCCTGCGCCGCCAATACCGCCAGCAGCAGCGCCGGCATGTCTTTCATATGACTGCGTTCGCGGCAATACACGGCAGTCTGCGCAATGAATTGCGGATCGATGTCCTGGCACAGTTCCAGTACGGTGGCCAGTTGCGCTTCGGCGCTGGCATAGTACGTAGAGTTCAGGCAGCCGGTGGCCGCGTATTGCGCCAGCCGGTGGCGCGGCGCCAGCGCATAGGCTGGCGCACCTTCCACATTGACGGCCATTGCTGCTGGCAATCGGGATTGCGCGCTTGCGCTTTGAAACAACCGGGTATTGGCCATGCTTTCCTCGTTCCTTTTATCTCGTTTCTTCCCTCTATATTGCAAGCGGCGTGCCAGCTTTTGAAAAATCGATAAAGCGAACGCAAGTAATTGATTGGCCGAAGAAAAAAAATCTCATCGCGCTTTCATCGAATTTCAATATTCTGATACGATTATCTTTTAAGATAAATTTTTATCCTAAATATGAAAAACAAACGAACAGTGGTAATCGGCTTTCTCGGCACGCAGCTCGATAACGGCAGCGGCGCGGCGCGCTGGGAAAAGTGGCGGCCAAGCGTGGCGCTGACGCAATATGATGACCAGGTCATCGACCGCTACGAGCTGCTCTACACCGGCAAGCGCTTCGAGAGCCTGGTGCAGCGCGTCGCCCAGGACATCGCCAGCGTGTCGCCTGAAACCGCATTGCGCACGCACGACCTGCCGATCGACGACGCCTGGGATTTCGAAGGCGTGTATGGCGCGCTGTACGACTTTGCGCAGCACTACCCCTTCGATCCCGAGCGCGAGGAGTACTGGATCCATATCACCACCGGCAGCCATGTGGCGCAGATCTGCCTGTTCCTGATGACGGAAGCGCGCTACTTTCCAGGCAAGCTGCTGCAGACCTCGCCACCGAAACGCCAGCAGGCCGGCAATCCCGGCAACTATGCGCTGATCGACCTGGACCTGTCGCGCTACGACCAGATTGCACAGCGCTTTGTACGCGAGCAGCAGGCTGGCGTCGCCTTTCTGAAGTCCGGCATCGCCACCCGCAACGCCCGCTTCAACGCCATGATCGACGAGATCGAGCGCGTGGCCGTCAAGTCAAAGGCGCCGATGCTGCTGATGGGGCCGACCGGCGCCGGCAAGTCCTTCCTGGCGCGCCGCGTGTATGAATTGAAGAAATCACGGCACCAGATCGACGGCAAATTCATCGACCTCAATTGCGCCACCCTGCATGGCGACGGCGCTGCTTCGACCCTGTTCGGCCATATCAAGGGCGCCTTTACCGGAGCGGGAAGCGACCGGCCCGGCCTGCTGCGCAGCGCCCACAAAGGACTGCTGTTTCTCGATGAAATAGGCGAACTGGGGCTCGACGAACAGGCCATGCTGCTCAAGGCGATCGAGGAAAAGCGCTTTTTCCCGGTCGGCGCCGACGCCGAAGTGCACAGCGACTTCCAGCTGATTGCCGGTACCAACCGCGACCTGGCCAGGGAAGTCGCTGCCGGTCGCTTTCGCGAAGACCTGTATGCGCGCATCAATCTGTGGACCTATGAGCTGCCGGGCCTGGCGCAACGGGCGGAAGATATCGAGCCCAATCTCGACTTCCTGCTGGCGCAATACGGCGCCGAAACGGGCGAACGCGTGCGCTTCAATACGGAAGCACGCGCACGTTTCATGCAGTTTGCCATCTCGCCCGCCGCCGCCTGGAGCGGCAATTTCCGCGACCTGTCGGCGGCCGTTACACGCCTGGCCACGCTGTCGGAGGCCGGCCGCATCGGCATCGAATGCGTGAATGAGGAAATTGGCCGGCTGCAGCGCCAGTGGCGCCATCATGTCGCCGATGAACACGGCGAAGTCGACCTCGATACCGTGATGGGCGCAGAAGCTGCGGCCGGCCTCGATCTGTTCGATGCACTGCAGTTGCGCAGCGTGCTGCAGATATGCCGGCAGTCTGACAGCTTGTCCGACGCCGGGCGCAAGCTGTACGCCGTCTCGCGCGCAGCCAAGGCCCGCCCCAACGATGCGGACCGCCTGAAAAAATACCTGGCACGTTTCTCCCTGGAATGGGAGCACTGCGGGCGAAAATAACCACGCCATTCGGCTGCTGTTGTAAGACGGCTGCATATAACTGAAATTTACTGTGCCGCCATGGATAAACAGTTACGATCTTGCAAAGCGGAATCAAATTCGGCTCACGCCGGACTGACTCGCGGCAACGATCACGCATTTGTTTATTCGTCTGGAGCAGTCATATGCAAGCCTTGAGTACGCTTTCCCTGAACACCCGTATCTGCCTCAATGCCAGCGCGCTAGTCATCCTGAGCCTAGCCATTACGGCCACCGTCACCGGCATTCGCACCCGCGACAGCGCACAGGGCGCGTCCATGGAACTGGCCCGCACGGCGGCACTGGCGGCGGCCGAAGCAACCAAGACCCGTATCATCGGCAACCTGGGCGCAGTGTCCATGGTGGCCGGCACGGTGCAATCGACACTGGCGGCAGGCCAGCCCCTGAGCCGCGACCAGGCCAACGCCATCAACCAGGCCACGCTGCGCAGCTCAAGCGACCTGATCGGCACATCGATCGCCATGGAACCGGGGAAGTTCGACGAGCGCGACGCCGAGTTTGCCGGCAAGGGGCCGGCCTATGACGCCAGCGGCCGCTATATGCCCTATTACACCAACAATCCGGCCGGTGGCTACAATGTCACGGCCATTGAATTTAGCAATGCACCAGGCGCCAACGACTGGTACGACGTGCCACTCAAATCGGGCAAGCGCTTTTTCAGCGAACCTTACGGCTATCCGGTCAATGGCAAGGAAGTGCTGATGTCCTCGCTGGTCGCGCCGATCATCGTCGATGGCAAATCGCGCGGCGTGGTTACCGGCGACTTCCAGCTCACCAAACTGACCGACATCCTGGCAGCCATGCGCACGCTCGAAGGCGGCAAGCTGTCGCTCATTTCCAACGGCGGCATGTATGCCAGCAATCCCGACGCTGCACGTAACGGCAAGCGCGCCGACGACTTGCCGGCTGACGCGCTAGAGGCCATTCGCTCGGGCAAAAGCCATGAATACGAAGCCGACGGCATGGTCTCGCTGATCCAGCCGCTGCGACTGCATGAAGACATCGCACCATGGGCCGTACGCCTGTCTTTCCCGAAAAGCGTGGCCACGGCGGCGGCCCGTCAGCTATTGATGTATACCGTGATCGTGTCGGCCCTGTGCGCGGTGATCGCTGCGTTTGTGATGGTCGCCACCTTGCGACGCCAGACCCGGCCGCTGCGCGAACTGGCCCATACCATGACCCAGCTATCGAGCGGCAACGCCGATCTCACCCAGCGCCTGGCGGCCAAGGGCGGCGATGAATTGGCCGTCATCGGCCAGGGCTTCAACCAGTTTGTCAGCAAGATCGAAGATGTGATGGCGCGCGTGCGCGACAGCTCGGCCAGCGTGGCCACCGCCAGCGCCGAGATCAGCCAGGGCAATGCCGATCTGTCGGCACGCACCGAACAGCAGGCCAGCTCACTGGAAGAAACCGCCGCTTCGATGGAAGAACTGACCGGCACCGTGCGGCAAAATTCCGACAACGCAGCCCAGGCGCGCCAGCTGGCGTCGAGCGCATCGGAGGTGGCGGCAAAAGGCGGCGCGGTGGTGGCCGAAGTGGTCGATACCATGGCCGCTATCAACGACTCGTCCAGCAAAGTAGTCGATATTATTGCCGTGATCGACGGAATTGCCTTCCAGACCAATATCCTGGCACTCAATGCAGCGGTGGAAGCGGCGCGCGCCGGTGAACAGGGGCGCGGCTTTGCGGTGGTGGCCACCGAGGTACGCAATCTCGCGCATCGCAGCGCCAGTGCCGCCAAGGAGATCAAGGAGCTGATCGGCAATTCGGTCGATCAGGTAACGCGCGGCAGCGCCCTAGTGCAAAACGCCGGCGCCACCATGGCGGAAGTCGTTGCCAGCGTGCGCCGGGTTGACGATATCGTTGCCGAGATCGCATCAGCCAGCGCCGAGCAAAGCAGCGGCATCGGCCAGGTCACCCAGGCCATCGGACAGATGGACGGCGTGACCCAGCAAAATGCAGCACTGGTCGAACAGGCGGCCGCCGCGGCAGAAAGCCTGAAGGAACAGGCCGCCACGCTGGTGGCGCTGGTGGGACAGTTCCAGATCAGTGGCGCCAGTACGACAATGGCCAGTTTGCCGCCGGTTGCACCGGTCAAGGTTGCAAAAGTACTGCCAGCTTCCCCGCGCCCCGCAGGCAAACCACCGAAAGCCGTGGCAGCGCCACAGCCCAAAGCGAAGACGGTGAAAAAGCCTGCAGGGGAAGATGAGTGGGAGGAGTTCTAAGCTTAACGCGTAGGTCGGATTAGCGCGCAGCGCGTAATCCGACAACACCGCAGGTGCCAACAATATTGTGGGGTTTGAGCCAACAATGTTGTCGGATTACGGCCCGAAGGGCCTAATCCGACCTACGAGTCAACGTGGTTTGCCAAATCCCCAGACGTAAAAAAACCCCAACCGGATTACCGATTGGGGTTTTTTCGAATAACAAGCCTGACAATAACCTACTTTCACACTGGTTGCAGCACTATCATCGGCGCAAAGTTGTTTCACGGTCCTGTTCG
>NZ_WFLK01000026.1 GCF_009208565.1 Janthinobacterium aquaticum
TACAGCGTGTGGTCATTGCGCAGCGCTCCCAGGACATTGACGCGCTCGCCATGCGACAGCGGTTCTACGCCACGCGTCTGACCAATCGGCGACCAACCCGACTGAATCGGCGGATCCGGGCTGAAACCGGACTCGTCATAAAACAGCAATTCGCACTGCCCGGCACGTGCCTGTTGATCCAGTTCGCCGATTATTCGTGCGGCCTTGCCGAAAGCTTCCGGTGGATGCTTTTTTTTAAACTGTAGCGGTAGCGCTTGTAGCTGAACTGCATCTCGTGCAGATATCGTCTTGCCGTTTCCTGGCTGATGGCTGGCAAACCTTCCGTTTGCGCCAAGGTCCGCAGCAGGCTGTTGGCGCTGCCCCCATCGGCTTGCGCCAATGCTCGTAGTGCCTCTTGCTGTTGATCTGTCCACTTGCGTTTGCGCCCGGTATGATGGCCTTCATAAAGACCCATCAGCCCTTGCTTGTTCCAGCGTTGCCGCCATGCTTCAATGCTGTTCAGATGGACATGGAATTCGTTCGCGGTTTGCTGCAAAGTCAGTCTCTGGCTCAATCGAACTATCGCTTGGGCACGTATCCGTACACGTGGATGCGGATGAAAAACACCCATGTCACGCAATGTTTGCTGTTCAGCTTGTTGTAGTATTAGTAGTTTCATCACCTCAACTCCTGCGTCGCTGCCTATCAGGCTTTGACAGCAAAAATTGACGAATTGCTTAGCCGGTGCGCCCTTCGAATTCGCACACGCCGGGCCGCTCAATCGAGCCGTATCGTCGCCCGCAAGCGGCTGTTGAGCATATCCACGAACCACAGCAGGCTGCCCCGCCAGAAACCGTGCAAGCGGGCCTGGTGGCTGCGGTATAGCCATTCGTGGCTGTATTGTGCGAGCCGTCCCTTGAAGGTCACCCCCTTGAACAGCCCGGTCTTGCCCAGCGCGCCAAAGGCATCGTAGTCGCCCAGCGACACCAGCGCCCCCATGTCAGTGTGGCGGAAGTCCGGCACTGTCGCGCCACTGAGCAAAGCCGCCGGCAGGTGTCGGATCAGATGCTGAGCCTGCTGATGCGCCACCTGTGCCGTCGGTGGTAGCGGACGATCGGCACTTGCGTAGACAAGGCTGCAACAATCGCCTACTGCGTAAATATGGTCGTCGAGCGTGGTTTGCAGCGAAGGCCGCACCAGCAACTGGTGGCTGCGGTTAGTCTCCAGCCCGTCCAGCCCAGCCAGGAAATCCGGCGCTTTCACGCCTGCCGCCCATACTCTCAGGCTAGCGCCGACTTCGGACCCATCAGCCAGTAGAAAGCCGTTTGTTGTAGCTGCCGCCACGCGGGTGGCTGTCCGCACCCGCACACCGAGTGCCTCCAGGCGTGCTTGCACCCCACTCGATATATCTTGCGGAAATGCCGCCAGCAACCTTGGCGCACTTTCGATCAGCGTGATGCGGACCCGGGTGGCAAGCCCATGCGCGCCGTACGCTTCGGCCGAGGCCGCAAGCCCTGTCAGCTCGGCGGCAAGCTCCACCCCAGTGGCGCCGCCACCAACGATAGCAATCGACAACGTGCCCGGCACGCCAGGCACGCCGCCGTGCGCCATGCATTGCAGCAGGCGCAGACGCACCTCCTGGCCGAACGCGTCCGCCTGCTGGCGCGAATCGATGGTATGGCAATGGGCAGCGACACCGGGCGTGCCGAAGTCGTTAGCGCGACTGCCAACCGCGACGATCAGCGTGTCGTAATGCAGGCGCCGGGCGGGTATCAGCAATCGTCCGTCCTCGGCGTGCATGGCAGCGAGGTGAGCTATGCGGGATCCCCTGTGCACCCCGCACAACTCCCCCGGCTCGTAGCGAAAGCCTGCCGCGCGCGCCTGGGCAATGTAAGACGTCTGCTGCTGGTGGATATCGCGTGTACCGGCCGCAATCGTGTGCAGCATCGGCTTCCACACGTGGGCGAAGTCGCGGTCCACCAGCGTAATGTCGGGCACGTTTGCCGCGCGCGCGCCAAGCCGGCGGCGCCATCTCCCCAGAGCTGTAGCGAGCTCCAGCCCTGCAATGCCGCCACCGACGATGAGCAGCGAGCGCTGTGGCCCGGCGCGCAAGTCCGGGGGCGAGTCAAATTTGGTCGTATTCATAGGGTCCTGTCGTGGCATGGGTCAGTTGGATGGCGGCAAGCCTCGCAGCAAGGACTGGAATTGCGGTGATTGCCGCAACGCCTGGCGGCCGGCCGCATGCAGGCGTCGGCTGTCGCCGGGGGCGATACTGAAGGCAGTGGGAATTTGTGCCAGGGTCGGGTCGCCGGTGTCGCCAAGGTTGACGCCGATTACGTGTATCTCGGCATCGGGCGCGAACGGGGTCCCCTCCCTGCCGCGCAGTGCGGCCAGTTCCTGCGACCAGCGTTGCAGGTCGTCGCGCAGCAGTGCCAGCGTAACCTGGGTCTCGCGGGCGCCGGCGCCGAAGACTAGGGTGTCCATCACTTGCAGGGCGCCGGGTACGCGGGCACTCTGGTCGATGCGCTCGCCTATGCCACGCTCGGCGTTCACAACCAGGAGCACCACGCGCCGGATCGAACCGCGTGGCGAGTCGCGGAACGCATGTTCGAGCGAGCCGTCTACGAGTACTCGGTCCAGCAAAGGACGCACGCCAAGGTTGTCGCTCACGCCGCCATCGACCAAGTGGATGTACGGACGCACCCGTGCATCGCGGTAGCTCTCGGCCGACACGCGCAGCATCCGGGTGCGGAAGTTGTCCACCCCGTCACTCGGACCTGCCTGCGGCACCGTTGCATCCCCGCCGCAATGGCCGGCATGATTATGCAGCGTGAGCGGCGACAGCAGCACCGGTACCGCTGCCGATGCCGCCACTGCAAACGACAGCGGCACCTGGGCCAGGTCGCTGCACAACAGGGCCATCTGCTCGGGAGTGAATTCGAAAGGCGCCCCGGTGCTGAGATCGGTGGCAGAAACCAGCAGCAGCGGCGCTCCCGGACGTCGCATGACGTCGTCGAAACGCTTGCCTTGGAATAGTTCGTCGAGTTGATCGGACAGCACGTTACCCCGCCCGTACCAGGGGGAACCTAGCCGCCACAAGGTGGTTGGCATCAATGCCTGGTTGATCAGCCCGTCTTGAAAGCCGGCCTGAAGGAAGTCGGACTCGAAGCGTGTAAACGTCTGCTCGCCGAACGCGGCGTAATAGGCGGCCAGGATGCTGCCGCCGGAGACGCCGCTCACCAGGCCCAGTGCTTCGAGCAACGTGGCCGGATGATCGCCCTGCCCGTCCCCCTTGTTGGCATCGATCGGCGTGTCGCGTAGTTCGCGCAGTACACCGAGTCCGAATGCGGCGGCCCGTGCGCCGCCGCCGGAAAACGTCGCTGCCACCACCACCGAACCGCGCTGCGGCTGCGACCTGGTTTCGGCGATAGCCTGCAAGGTGCGGGTATCTGCCACCGGGTTCACCCACGGCCTGGTATTGGCGCACGCGGTCAGCAACAGCGGTGCGAGCAGCACACCCAGGCGCAGTCTGAACGTTTTCAAGCCGCCATCCCGGGTTTAGCGTTGGTACTGGCATTGGCACCGATGCGGCGCTGAAGCCAGGCGGCCAGTCGCGAACCGAACAGCCACTCATAGAGCACCGGCACCAGCCCCAGCGTGATCAGGGTGCCCAGCAGCAACCCGCCCATGATGGTGATCGCCATGCCAGCCCACAAGCTGCCACCGAACAATAGCAGCGGCACCAGTCCCGCCACGCAGGTCAGCTTGGTCATCACGATGGGGCGCAGGCGCGCCACGGCCGCGGCCACCACCGCTTCCCGCCGCGGCTTGCCCGCGGCCAGTTCTGCCTCGATGCGTTCGAGCAGCAGCACCGCATTGTTGACGATGATCCCGGCCAGCGACAGCAAGCCGAAGTTGGCCATGAAGCCGAGCGGCTCGCCCGACAACTTGAGCGCAGGCGCCACGCCGATCAGGGCAAAGGGAATGATGCCGAGAATGATGGCAAGCTTGCGGAACGAACCAAACTGCCAGATAAACAAGATCAGCATGGCTACCACCGCGTGCGGCATGTATTCGGCCAGGGCCTCGTTGGCCTCGGCCGCCTCCTCGATTTCGGCGCCGAGCTCGATGCGGTAGCCGGGCGGCAGCGCAATACGAGCGATCTGCGGCGCTGCCGCATCCACCGTTTGCTGTGCGGTGGTGGTCGTGCTGCGCCCCTCAACGGTGAGGGTGCGCTCAAGGTCGCGGCGGCGGATGACCGACGGCTCCGACTGCACGCTCACAGTGGCTACTGCCGATAGCGGCACCTGGCCGGCGCCATTGGCATGGACCAGGGTGTTGGCAAGATCGTCGGGGCGTGCGCGTTCGGCGTCACTGCCACGCACCACCAGGGGCACGGCCGTATCGCCATCACGCAGCAGTGAGACATCGGTACCTGAATACCGCGTGCCCAGCGCGCCGGCGATATCATCGCTGCTCACACCCAGCAGGCGTGCCTTGGCTTGGTAGATCTGGACATCCACGCGCGGCACGCGCGGTCCCCAGTCATCGCGTACCTGGACCAGCCCCGGCATCGGCCGCAGCACCCCCGCCACTTGTTCACCGAGGGAGCGCAGTACCGCCTCGTCCGGGCCAATCAGCCGATAGGCGACCATGCCGGCATCGTTGGCGCTGCGCGCAAAGCGCTTCGCGTCCACGCGCACGTCCGGATGGCGCACCGCCATCCACCGCCGGGTGCGCTCGAGCATGGCGTCGAGCTGCTTTGAATCGTGCACGCTGACCGTGAAGTAGCCGATGTGCGACGCCGGCAGCGGCGGGTTAAGGACCAGCACCACGCGCGGCCCGCCGTCGGCCACATAGCCGATGCTGGTGGCCACTTCAGGATTGGCCTCACGGTCGCCGAGCCAGCGGCTCAGATCACGAACCACTGCCAGCGTGCGGCGGGCATCACCGCCTGGCTGGAGTTCCAGCGCAACCTGGAATTGGGGCCGGTCCGAAGGTGGCAGGAAGCCGGCCGGTATGCGCGCGAGCAACACCAGTGCCGCCGACAGCAGCACCGCCATTACCGCCAGGAAGAGCAGCTTGTGGTCGAGTACCTTACGAATCACGCGGGCGTATCCGGCATAGAAACGGCTTTCTGAAGCCGGAGCTGCGGCATCGTGGTGGCCCCCCTTAAGGAACAGGTAGCACAGCAGCGGCGTCACCGTCAGGCACAATACCCACGAGCCGAGCAGGCACAAAGTCAGCACCACCACCAGCGGGCGCAAGTATTCATTGATCGCGGTATTGCCGAAGAAAAAGGGCGAGAACGCGAAGATGATCACCAGCGATGACGTCAGCAGAGGAATGGCCAGCGTGCGGCCAGCGGCAATGCAGGCGTCGCGCCGGTCTTCGCCGTCGGCCAGGCGCCGTTCGACGTCCTCGACAATGACGATGCCGTTGTCCACCAGCAGCCCCAGCGCTATGATGATGGCCGCCATCGACACGATATGCAATTCGATACCCATGCTGCGCATGATCAGCAAGGTGGCCAAGATGGTGAGCGGCACGATGCTGCCGACGATCACGCCGGCGCGCCAGCCAAGGAAAAGCACTACCACCGTAATAACGATGGCGACCGTCTCACCCATCACCCGGTTCATGCTGCCCATTTCACGTTCGACCACGTCGGCTTGGAAGGTGACGAAATCGAGCGAGAAACCGGCCGGCAACTGTCCAGTCAGGGTATCGACGCGCAATTTCAATTGCTGCCCCAGCGTTTTGATGTTCTGGCCCGGACGCATGGAAATGCCAAGCACAACAGCATTTTCGCCGCGGTAAATGGCAGCGCTGTCGGGTGGGTCGGCCGCCAGCACGCGAATGCGCGCCAGGTCGCCCAGTCGTACACTGGCGGCGCCACCGCCACCATTCGCGCCAGCGGGGCCGGCCGGAACGGCCAGCACGAAGTCGCGCAGCGCAGCAGGCGAAAGGATTTCCCCGGAGGCCACCACTGCGCTGTTGATGCCGGACAAAACCACCTGTCCTGCCGACCGCACTACGTTTTGTTGTTGCAACTGCTGCATAACCTGCGCCGTGTCCAGGCCCAGGCCGGCTAGGCGCGGTTGGTCGAATTCGAGATAGATGCGATCTTCCTGCAAGCCGTGGAAGGTCACACCCTGCACACCCGGCAAGGTGGAAATGCCTTCGCGCAGCAGCTTCAGGGGCTCGCGCATTTCGCTCATGGAAAAGCCGGGCGCCGTGACTGCAATCGAGGCAATCGCCACGCGGCCGAAGTCGTCGTCGATCTGCGGCGGCAGGGTGCCGGCGGGCAACAGCGGCGTGGCCTCCGCCACCTTGGCGCGTACGCGCTGCCAAACCGGCAGCAACTGATGCACGTCCTCGCGCAGGGCCACCTGCAAGATCACCGAGCCGCTACGGATGGTGCTGGTTATGTGTTTAATTTCGGGCAATTGGCGCAAGCGCTGCTCGATCGGGCGCGCCACCAGTTGCTCCATCCGTTCGGCGGGCATGCCTGGATTGGCCACGAACACGAGGGCCTCACGTACAGTGGTCGAAGGCTCCTCCTGCGACGGAAAGCTGAGAAAGGCGAACACGCCGGTCACCAGGATCAGCAACGCGGCAAAAAAGGTCAACCGGCTAGCGTTCAACGCGGCATGGGTCAGCTTCATCGCGGGTCTCCCTGCAACAGCGTTTGCGGCTGGTGCGCCACGGCGGCCTGGCCTTCGTGCAGGAAGGCTGTGCCAGCCACCACGACCTGATCACCGCGCTGCACGCCCTGGCGGATTTCCATGCGGCTGCCGGGTAACAAGTTGGTACCGGTTTGCACCGGACGACGCACGAGCGTGCCGGTCTTGTCGAGCACAAATACGCTGGCCTGGCCAGGCTTCTGCGCTGATCGGGCGCCGGTCATCACCGCGGCCATGGGCACGCTCAGTAAAACGTCAGCGGCGTGGTCCGGCAGCTCTACCGCTACCACTGCACCGTTACGCAAGACGTCATGGCCCGGCGCAAGCTTGAAGATCGCTTGCACCAGCGAACCGTTATCGCTGCGTGCCGACAGCCGTTCCAGCGTCAACGGAATATCCCGGTTGCCACTGCGAGCACGGGCGACTGCGTCGGGCGCGAGGCCGGAGGCCACGGTATCGGGCAGCATCGCCAGCACTTCCTGCGCCTGTTCCGATTGCACCTGCACAATTGCCTGGCCCGGCGCCACGTCGGCAAACGGCTGCACCAGGCGGGCCACCACGGCGCCGGCGAACGGCGCCGTGATGCGGGTGAGAGCGACATCGCGGCGCGCCGCAGCCAGCGCCGCCTGGGCCACGCCGCGCTGGCTGCTCGCGAGCGCGTGGGCGGCGCGTACGGTTTCGAGCGCGGCGGGCGAGATGATACCGTCGCGGCTGAGCGCTTCCTGCTGGCGTAACTGGGTGTCGCGTTCGGCCAGCGCGGCAACCGCCGCGCTGTCATCGGCCGCGGCCTTGTCCAGGCGCCAGCGGGCCGGCGCGGGGTCCAGGCGAGCCAGTTCCTGGCCGGCACGCACGCGGTCGCCCACCTCGACCAGAACCGCAGCCACCCTGCCCGCGGTCTCGAAACTCAGTTCACCGCGCTGCTGCGCCCTGACCGTGCCGACGAAGCTGCCTCTACCCTGGCCGGCGTCGAACGCGCCTACGGTTTCGATTTTGACCGGTTTGGGCAACGCCGCCACCGGTTCGACCGGATGGGAGCAGCCGGCCAGCAGTAGCAAGCCGGACATGCAGGCGGCAGCTAACGCGGTGCGGCCCAGGACCGGGGCGCTGTCGGCGGCCTGATCTTCGCACCTTTGCTGAACAGGAATAATCATGGCAGATCCTTTGCCAATTTGAGCAAGGTCTCGCGCAGCGCGACGCGTTGCGGCGGCGTAAATGCATACAGCCGCAACAAATCAAGCAGCAATACGCCATCGAGCGCCGCGCACAACACGAAGCCTAGACCGGAATCGGACCCGCTGCCCAGCTCTTCGTAGGCACGGGCAAACAGCGCTTGTGCCGGTGGCAGCAGTTGCGGCTCTTCAGACACGGCCGCCAGCATATTGGCCAGCAAGCGCTGCTGGCTGGCCGGCATGTCGAAGGTGAAGTCGATCATGTGCCCGATTTGCTCGCGTAGCGGCTTAGGCGCCGCACCGTGGTCCGCGCCTCGGCTTTGCAACTCCAGCTCACCAGCCATGCGCTCGACCAGCGCCGCCAGCAGGTCGCTGCGGGTTTTGAAGTGATAGATCAGACCAGCCTTGGTAACGCCTGCAGCGGCGGCGGTGGCCTCAATGGTCAGGTTGTGAACGCCATACTGCGCCACCAGGCTAACAGCAGCATCGAGTAATTTGTCCCGGGAGCTGGAACGTCCGGCAGTGGAAGTCATGAAAAGCCTCTCTTGAATATAAACTATACGTATAGTAAAGTAATGCTCATCCGCACGTCAACACTTGGAACCCATATGACCACAAAGAATTCTTCAGCCCGTATTTTTTCCTGCTCCGGCCGCAGTACCGGTGGCCTGGCCCTGATCATTGCGCTTGGCCTTACAGGCTGCGCCAGCGCACCTGACAGCAGTTTGCCGGCCACGCCGGCTGCGGCATCGAATGCCGCGCTGGCCGCGGTTCAGCCACCCTCACAATGGAGCGCGGCTCAGGCTGCGGCGGCGGATGCGCAGCCGGTGGCAGCGCAGTGGTGGCGCGACTTTGGCAGCGCCGAGCTCGATGGCCTGGTCGACACCGCGCTGGTGGCCAATCGCGACCTGCAGGCAATAGCCGCCCGGATGGCGCAGGCGCGGGCCTTGGTGGATGGGGCGGCGGCGGAACGCCGTCCACGGGTCGATGCCACGGCCAGCGTTCAACGTGGCCGCAACAGCAGCGACGACCCGCGTGCCGAGCGCAGCGTCGCTGGCCTACGGGCCGGCTGGGAGGTCGATGTCTTTGGCCGGGGGGCAGCGGCGGTCGATGCAGCCGGTGCCGACGCGCGCAGCGCAGAAGAGACCTTGGCGGCAGCACGCATCGCTTTGGCGGCCGACGTCGCCACCGCTTATTTCGAGCTGCGCACATTGCACCGTCGCATACTGCTGGCGGCGGAATCGGCGCAGCTGGCAGAGCTGCAACTCAACGTGGCACAACGCAAGTTCGACGCCGGTCAGGCCACCGCGCTGGACGTGGAGCGCTGGCGGGCTGAGGTGGCGCAAGAGCGCGCTCTGGCTGTCGAACTCGATGGCTCCCTCCGGGTCAGAAACCGACAATTGGCGCTGTTGCTAGGCGTGAGCCGCGCGCCGACCCTTATGCTTGCGGACGGCACTGCGGCGCCACAGCCGCCGGCTCTGCTGCTGCCAGGCGCGCTGCTTGAGCAGCGTCCAGACGTCAGGCGTCAGGCACGCGCGCTCGACGGCGCACTGGCGCGGGTGGGCGTGGCAAGGCGCGATCTTTATCCACGCGTACAGATCGAATGGAGCGGCGCGCGCGAGCGGCTGGCGGCCATTGGCGGCTCCGCCACACCAGTGACGTTGACCGGCCTGGGCGTATCGCTCTCGATGCCGTTGCTGGACGGGGGGCGCATACGTGCCAATATCGCAGTGCAGGAGGCTCGTGCGCGCGAAGCGATGGCAGATTATGAAAAAGCCATGCTGGCGGCGTTAGCTGATGTGGAGGTGGGCCTGACGCAATGGACAGCAGCCGAGACGGCGCTGGCCCGCTGGCAGCAGGCCAGGAATGCCAGCGCGACCGCCACCAGCCGCGCCGAGCGTCTCTACGAAGCGGGGATGGTGGATGTGAGTGCGGTCCTAGACGTAAGGCGCGGCGAATTGCGCGCCCAAGACATGACCAGCCAGGCCGAAGGCGCTCGCTGGGCCTCGGCGGTGGCGTTGCGGCGGGCCTTTGCTGGCCCGGTGTGAACAGGCAAGCTGTG
>NZ_WFLK01000027.1 GCF_009208565.1 Janthinobacterium aquaticum
CCATAGCAAGTTGGTCCCACCCCTTCCCATCCCGAACAGGACCGTGAAACAACTTTGCGCCGATGATAGTGCTGCAACCAGTGTGAAAGTAGGTTATTGTCAGGCTTGTTATTCGAAAAAACCCCAACCGGTGATCCGGTTGGGGTTTTTTTACGTCTGCGGCTTTTACAAATTACGTTGCTCGATGGGGCGATGGGGCACCCGATGTATGATACATATCGCTCCCAAACAGTGCTACAGTGCGCGATAGCTTAATACTTGCACACTGATGGATTATCAACAACTCTCCGCACAGCGGCGCAGTCATCCGGCCTGGCGTCTGCTGGCTGCCGATCATGCACCCATGATTGCGAGTTTTTTGCACAAACATTTTATTGCGCCCAATTTGCGCACCATTGCGCGCCAGGAATTGGCGTCGCAACTCGATGACCATCTTTATCATCTGCATGAACTGGCTGGCGAGGTGCTGTTTACCAAAAGTGCCACCGCCTATCTCGATGACTGGGCCTCGGATGAGCGCGGCTGGCTGCGCAAATATTATCCGGCTGGCCAGGATGAACCGCATTACGACCTGACATCACCGACCGAACAGGCAGTCGAGTGGCTCATTAGCCTGAATCAGCGCGCCTTTATTGGTACCGAATCACGGTTGATGACGGTATTTGATTTGCTGCGCCAGATTATCGATGGCACCGAACTCAATCCCCGCACGCGCATCGCCGAACTGCAAAAGCGCAAGGCGGCCATCGATGCCGAGATCGCGCAAATCAACCAGGGCCGGCTGGCCATGATGGAGCCGACGCAGATACGCGAACGCTTTTTGCAAATGGCTTCGACCGCGCGCGATTTGCTGTCCGATTTTCGCGCTGTCGATCATAATTTCCGCCATCTCGACCGCTCGGTGCGCGAACGCATTGCTACTTGGGAAGGCAGCAAGGGCGAATTGCTGCAGGAAATATTCGGTAAACGCGATGTGATTGCGGACTCCGATGAAGGCAAGAGTTTTCGCGCTTTCTGGGATTTTTTGATGTCGCCATCGCGCCAGGATGAATTGACGGCATTGTTGCGCAGCGTCATGGCATTGGAGAGCGTGCGTGAGTTGGCGCCCGACAACCGCTTGCTGCGTGTCCATTATGACTGGCTGGAAGCAGGGGAAGTCACGCAGCGCACGGTGGCGCGGCTGTCCGAGCAATTGCGGCGCTATCTGGACGACCAGGCCTGGCTGGAAAACCGCCGCATCATGCAGCTGATACGCGATATTGAAAAACAGGCGCTCGACGTGCGCAACGCCATCGAGCATCCAGCTTTCATCGAAATCGATGCGGCCGCACCGGCGCTGGCCGCGCCGATGGACCGCACCCTGTTTTCGCCGCCGTTCAAGCCTACCATTTTGCAGGACGTGCTCGACGATACACCCGCGGCGATACCGTCCGACGCCCTGTTCGAGCAAGTGTATGTCGATCGCCTGAAACTGGCTGGGCATGTGCGCCGCGCATTACAGGGGCGTCAGCAGATTTCGCTGGCGGCGCTGCTCGATGCGCATCCACTCGAGCAGGGGCTGGCCGAACTGGCCACCTATTTCAGCCTGGCGACACAGGAATTGCCCAGCGTGATCGACGATACGCAGGAGGAAGTCATACACTGGCGTGACGCCCAAGGTCTGGCGCGCCAAGCAACCTTGCCTCTTCTTATATTCAGTACATGATGAATCCATCGAACGCAGCGCATGACAGTCCGCATTACAGCCAGATTTTGATCGCCCTGATGCAAGGCGTGCTGTACCAGGAAAATGACGTGCAGTTATGGCCATCGCTATTGCTGCTGCAGGCGCGCGTGCGCGATTATTGCCAGCAGCTGGGCCTGGAATTGATACTCGATGAAGCCGAAGGCTACGCCTATCTGCGTCAGCGCGCCACAGCCGAAGGCGAGGCGGCCTTGCCGCGCCTGGTGCCGCGTCGCCAGCTCAGCTATCCGGTCAGCCTGATCCTGGTCTTGCTGCGCAAAAAGCTCGCTGAATTCGATACCCAGGCCGGCGATACGCGGCTGGTGGTCAGCCGTGAACAGATCGCCGAACAGCTGCGCCTGTTCCTGCCCGACACGGCCAATGAGGCGCGCTTGCTTGACCGCATGGATACCCATCTGAACAAGGTGGTGGAACTGGGTTTTCTGTATCGGCTGCGCGGGCAGGAACAGCAATTCGAAGTGCGGCGCATCCTCAAAGCATTTGTCGATGCACAGTGGCTGAGCGACTTTGACCAGCGCCTGAAGGATTATGCCAGCCACGGTGCGGCGCTCGGCGGGGAAGAAGCATGAGCACCACGCCAGGCGATAACGCTGACACGCCACTGGACTTTGCCGACCAGGCGCAACTGGAGCGCGCCGGCTTTCGCCTGCAGCATGTCGAAGTATTCAACTGGGGCACCTTCCACGCGCGCGTCTGGAAACTGCATCCCGGTGGCGATAATCTGCTGCTGACCGGCGATATCGGCTCGGGCAAGTCGACGCTGGTCGACGCCATTACCACCTTGCTGGTACCGGCCCAGAAAATCTCGTACAACAAGGCGGCCGGCGCCGATGCGCATGAACGCAGCCTGCGTACCTATGTGCTCGGCCACTATAAATCGGAGCGCGGCGACAGCGGCAGCACGGCGCGTGCCGTGGCCCTGCGCGACCAGAATACCTACGCGGTGATACTGGGCGTCTTCCATAACGAAGGCTACGACCAGACCGTGACCCTGGCCCAGGTTTTCTGGCTCAAGGATGCACGCGGCCAGCCCGAGCGGTTTTATGTGGTGGCGGACAGCGCCTTGTCGATTGCCGGCCAGTTTGCCGATTTTGGTACCGATATCAATCAGCTGCGCAAGCGCCTGCGCGCCAGCCGCGGCGTCACGCTGCATGACAGCTTCCCACCGTATGGCGCGGATTTCCGGCGCCGTTTCGGTATCGCCAATGAGCAGGCGATGGAGCTGTTTCACCAGACCGTGTCGATGAAGTCGGTAGGCAACCTGACCGACTTCGTGCGCGAACATATGCTCGAAGCGTTTCCGGTGGAGGAGCGCATTGCCGCGCTGATTGCCCACTTCGACGATTTGCATCGGGCGCACGAAGCGGTGCTCAAGGCCAAGCAACAGATCGATCAGCTGCTGCCGCTGACGCAGGACTGCGCGCGCCATCTGACACTGCTGCAGCAGGATGAACAGTTGCGCGGCTGCCGCGAAGCGCTGCGGCCCTGGTTTGCCTCGCTGAAAGGCGCGTTGCTGGAAACGCGTTTGGCGCAATTGACGCTGGAGCTGGAAAAGACCGCAGCGCGCCTTTCGCAATTGCAGCAGCAGCGTGGCGAGCAAAGCGTGCAGCGCGACGAGTTGCGCGCCGCCATTTCGGCCAATGGCGGCAATCGCCTGGCACAGATCGATACCGAAGTAGCGCGCCAGCAAACATTGAAAGAAGAGCGTGCGCGCCGTGCCGGCCAGTACGACGAGCTGGCCCAGTTGCTGGGTCTGGCCGGCGCCGGCGACGATGGGGGCTTTCGCGCCAATCTGCGCGCCATCGACACCGGGCAGGTCGAGTGCATCGCACAGCGCGATGCCTGCCAGAACACCCTGACCGAAGCGGGCGTGACCTTGCGTGAATTGCGGGTCAGCCATGGCGAACTGACGGCCGAACTGGAGTCGCTGCGCCAGCGCCGCTCGAATATCCCGGGGCAGATGCTGCGCCTGCGCGATTTGCTGTGCGGCGCGCTGGGTCTCGATAGTGAGGACTTGCCGTTTGCCGGCGAGCTGATCCAGGTGCGCGATGACGCTGGTCAGTGGGAAGGCGCTGCCGAG
The DNA here is from genome assembly GCF_009208565.1 of Janthinobacterium aquaticum. GTDB lineage: Bacteria > Pseudomonadota > Gammaproteobacteria > Burkholderiales > Burkholderiaceae_D > Janthinobacterium. The sequence goes on from NZ_WFLK01000027.1 coordinate 3,825, forward strand.
CGCGTGCTGCACAATTTCGGCCTGGCCATGCTGGTGCCGGAAATCCATTATGCCGATGTTGCCCGCTGGGTAGACAGCAGCCATCTGGGCGCGCGCCTCGTGTATTTTCGCGTGCGCCCGATCAGCTTGCCGGAGCCGCGCTCCCTGCATCCCGAGTCGCTGGTGCGCAAGCTCACCATCAAGCCGGAATCGGTATTTTATGCCTGGCTGGCCAACGAACTGGGCCGGCGTTTTGATTACGCCTGCTGCGATACGCTGCAGCAATTCCAGCGTGAAAAACTGGCCATTACGCGCAGCGGCCAGATCAAGGCCGGTGGCGAACGGCATGAAAAAGACGATCGCCATCGCCTCGATGATCGAACACGCTATGTGTTGGGCTGGTCGAACCAGGCCAAGATTGCCGCACTGGAAAAGCATGCACGCGATCTGTCCTTGCGCATCAGCGCCCATGCGGCGCGCATCACTGCGTTGAGCCTGGAAGGCAAGGCGCATCAGGATCGCTTGGGCAACTGGCAGAAACTGGCGATGTTCCAGCATTTTGCCGAGCTCGACTGGAAACCGCTGGTCATGGCTATCGAGCAATTGCTGCGTGAACGCGTGGCCCTGGAAACAGCTTCCGACCTGCTGCGCGAACTGCAAAGCCAGCTCGATAGCCTGGCTGCGGCGCAAGCGCAGAACGATGCCGACCTGCAGCGCTACACGGGCGAACACGCCAGGCTGAGCGAGCGCTATGAACAGGCCGAACGCCAGCTGCTCGATTGCCATCAGCTGCTGCAGGCCACGCCCGAGCATGCGCGCGCGATGTATTTTCCTTTGCTGCAAGGCTTGCAGGAAGAAGCGCTGGGCCAGCACAAGTTGACGGTCGAGTCGAGCGACAACCGCGAAAAAGACATGCGCTCTTTCCTGCAGGCACGCATCGATGCCGACAGCAAGAAGATCAGCACCTTGCGCGATCGCATCATCAACGCCATGAGCGACTACGTCAAAGCCTGGCCGCTCGATACGCGCGAGGTGGACGTGCATATCGAGGCGGCTGGTGAATTTGAAAAAATGCTGAACGCACTGCAGGCTGATGACCTGCCGCGTTTTGCCCAGCGCTTCAAGGAGCTGCTCAATGAAAACACGATCCGCGAGATTGCCGGCTTCCAGTCGCAGCTCAAGCGCGAGCGTGAAACCATCCGCGAGCGCATCGATATCATCAATCGTTCGCTGCACGATATCGACTACAACCCCAACCGCTATATTGCCCTCGAAGCCGAACCGAACCTCGATGCCGACCTGCGCGATTTCCAGGCCGACTTGCGCGCCTGCACCGAAGGCACGCTGACCGGATCGAGCGACGAGGAATATTCGGAGGCCAAGTTCCTGCAGGTCAAAGCGATTATCGAACGCTTTCGCGGCCGCACCGGCAGCGCGGAGGTGGACCGGCGCTGGACGCGCAAGGTGACCGACGTGCGCAACTGGTTCGTGTTTTCAGCGTCCGAGCGCTGGCGCGAAGATGACCGCGAGCATGAACACTACACCGATGCCGGTGGCAAGTCCGGCGGCCAGAAGGAAAAGCTGGCCTATACCGTGCTGGCAGCGAGCCTGGCCTATCAGTTCGGCCTGGAATGGGGCGTGGTACGCTCGCGCTCGTTCCGTTTTGTGGTGATCGACGAGGCATTCGGACGCGGTTCGGACGAGTCTGCCCGCTACGGCCTGGAACTGTTCCGGCGCATGAATCTGCAATTGCTGATCGTCACGCCATTGCAGAAAATCCATATCATCGAGCCGTATGTGTCCGGCATGGGCTTTGTGCATAGTGAAGAGGGACGGCAGTCGATGTTGCGCAGCCTCAGTATTGAACAGTATCGCGCCGAGCGCAAAGCACGAGAAGAACGCGCAGCATGAGCAGTGCTGCCTGGAGCACGCCGGCAACCATTCAGGCGCAGGTGCAGCGCCTGTGGGACAGCGGCCGTCTGCTCGCTGCCCACGTGAGCGGCGAAGCGCTGTTTCCCTTGTCCTTGAATATACGCCGCCCCGGCAATAGCGAACTTGGTGCCCAGTTTGACGCCGTGCGGCGCTGGATACGCGAGCTCGAAGACGGCAGCAAGTCTGCCAAAGGCCATGGCTACGTCATTACGTGGCAGGAAATCAATCATCGCCAGCTGGGCCGCAACCGTTTGCCCTTGTCGGTGGTGTTGCCCGAACAGGCCGACGCCTTGCGCCTGATCGGCTGCACCGGTCAGTTGCGCCGCTTCGAGCAACTGGCAGCGCAGAGCTTACAGGCATTTCCCGTCCTGGCCGGCTGGCTTGCGCGCCGGCCGCTGACGGTGCTTGAGCAGGCACCGGCCTGGGGCCGTATCCTTGCCATCCTGCAGTGGTTTGTCGCCCACCCCCGGCCCGGGCTGTATTTGCGCCAGCTCGATATTGCCGGTGTCGATGGCAAATTCATTGAAACGCGCAAGGCCTTGCTGACGGAGCTGCTCGACCTGGTGATGCCGCCCGAAGCGGTCAATCTGCAAGCACTGGGTGCGCGCCAGTTTGAAATGCGCTACGGCTTGCTGGCCAAGCCGGTGCTGATCCGCTTTCGCATGCTCGATGCGGCTCATCATATCGGCGGCCTGTGTGACCTCTCCGTGCCGGTGGCGCAGTTCGCTTCCCTGCTCACCAAGGTAAAACGGGTCTTTATTACCGAAAACGAAATCAACGGCCTGGCGTTTCCGGACGTGTCCGACAGCATGGTGATCTTCGGCGGCGGTTACGGTGCCGAGCGCCTGGCTGACATCGCCTGGTTGCAGGACCGGCAGATCGTCTACTGGGGCGATATCGATACCCACGGCTTTGCCATTCTCGACCGCTTGCGCTCTTTTCTGCCCCAGGCGCAGTCCATGCTGATGGATCTGGCCACGCTGGAAGCACATCGCTTGTTATGGGGCCAGGAGGAAAGTCATCAGCGCTTCGGCGGTCAGCTTGCCCGCCTCAGTAGCGCTGAACAGGCACTGTTCCAGATGCTGCGCGATGATGTCCTTGGCGAGCGCCTTCGTATGGAACAGGAACGGCTGGGATACGATTGGGTCAGCGCAGCCATCAGGCAGCTTTAAAAGGCCTTGCATCCGGCGTTGGCCTTGGCTATAATTCGCCTCCTCGCAAAACGGTGCACACAAAACAAGGTGTTGCGCAGTAGAGTGAGGGAAAAAAGAAGGTTGACGAAGTGCTGCAAACGCTTCATACTCTTCCTCCTTCGCAGCTGACAAACACAACGCTTTGTCGATAGCGCGAAACAAGCTTTACCGAATACAGTTCTTTAACAATTAACAGTCGATAAGTGTGGGCATTTGATGAAGTGCAGCGCTGCGCAAGCAGCGTAAAACTTAAAATATCAAATGTTCACAAGAAATAATGAAATAGGCGCTATGAAAATAGTGGCCTGTCAGTTTTTTGAGTGAGCGACCCGTCAGCAATGACGGTGCCGGTAAAACGGCAAAGTAACAGAGATTAAACTGAAGAGTTTGATCCTGGCTCAGATTGAACGCTGGCGGCATGCCTT
>NZ_WFLK01000028.1 GCF_009208565.1 Janthinobacterium aquaticum
CAGGACCGTGAAACAACTTTGCGCCGATGATAGTGCTGCAACCAGTGTGAAAGTAGGTTATTGTCAGGCTTGTTATTCGTAGTAGAGAAAAACCCGATCAGAAATGGTCGGGTTTTTTTTCGTCCGTAGGTCGGAGTAGGTCGGATTAGGCCCTCCGGGCCGTAATCCGACAACATTGTTGAACCCTGCGGTGTTGTCGGATTACGCGCTGCGCGCTAATCCGACCTACGTGATGATTCGATTGGCGTGATAATCCGATCAACGCTTTAACCGGACCGAAATCAAAACCCTGCAGCAATTCCAGAGCCACATCCCTGGTCGTCATGTTCTCTTCATATTGGATCGGTACGATAGCAGTTAATACTCCAACTGAATGCGTGCAACCATGCTGGCCAAGCTCAAGCTTCTGAAAACCTCGAAAGGCATTGACAGCATATTGATGCTGTCGGGCGTAGTAATTGTCTGGATTACCACCTTCTTTTATCCGCACCATATACCGCCCAAGGCGGCCGCCCAGGCTGTGCTTGCTCATGGGCAGTGGCAGCCTGATGCCATCTGGCTGGCTTTGCTGGCCATCGCGTTGGCAGTGTTCGAAGTGCTGCGTCCTGGTACCTTGCTGTCGCGCTATCGAACGGCCCTGCGCATACTGGCGCTCGCCTCGATCCTGGTGCCGCTGGCTATCTACCTGTTGTCGATCAGCACTGACGTAATGTGCCATGCCGGCATGGCTTGCCCTGATATCGGCAGCTGCTGGTGGCTGCTCGGTTTGTGCTTGTTCTGGCTGCCTGCGCAGCCGCGCATGGCCACGCTGGCGGCAGGTGTGATTCTGCTGTGTGGTTTGTTGCTCGGCATGCGCTCCAGCCAGCCTTTCAGCTATACCTTATGGTCCGCTTGGATTGCAGCTTATATTCTGTACTTGCTGTATCGCTGCCATACACCGGATGACGCGTTGGCCTGAAATGCGAAAGTGCGTCACAATCTGCCTGTCGAGTTGTCGTCTCATACAAGAACAGGATCAACATGAACGAGCAGATAGCGAGAGATGTGGTACTGGTGCGCGCCATCGAACAGGCCGACCAGAACAAGGAGATTCTCAGCGAAGAGGATCGCATGTATGCCAGCCGCAGTGCGCGCGAGCTGGCGCAGTGGCAGGCTTCGGACAAGCAGGCCGAGGTAACCGGGGATGACTTCCTGCAGCAGCGTTCCGAACAGATATTGAAGCGACTGGCTGAACGCACGCCTGCCTTTGCCGGCCTGTCCAGACGCCGACACGGCATGAAAACACTGGCCCTCACCTTGCCGGTGATTGCCTTGCTGCTGGGCGCAGGACTCGACCGCATTACCGACCCGCACCGCGTCGACCTGCTGTCGGCGCCGCTGCTGTTGATTATCGGCTGGAACCTGCTGGTTTATCTGGCTCTGGTGATCTGGCTGTTTATTCCTTCCCATCCGCTGGGTTGGCCCAAGGCCGGCCTGGTGCGCCAGCTGAGCGTGGGCAAGTTGCGCATGCCGCGCAAATTACCGCACGTACTTGCCACCGGCCTGCTCAATTTTACGGTGGAATGGGGCAATCTCAGCAGTAAGTTGACCGCTGCCCGCCTGAGCCGCACCATCCACTTGAGTGCTGCCATGTTTGCCATCGGCGCCGTGCTTTCGCTGTATGCGCGTGGTTTTCTGTCGCAATATGCGGCCGGCTGGGAAAGCACGTTCCTGGGCGCCGGGCAAGTGCATAGCTTGCTGTCGACCCTGTTTGCGCCAGCCATCGCCGTGTTTCCGCTGCAAGGTTTTTCGCTGGCCGAGATCGAGGCGCTGCGTTTCCCGCAAACCACGGCGGCCGAAGGCGGCGCGCGCTGGGTGCATCTGTATGCGGCAACAATTTTCCTGCTGGTGGTCTTGCCGCGCGTGCTGTTGGCGGCGGCCAGCAACTGGCGCGCAGCGCGACTGGCGCGACATTTCCCACTCGACCTCGATCAGCCGTATTTCCGCAAGCTTAATGACAGCATTGGCGTCGCCACCGGCGGCACGCTGCGTGTTTTACCCTACAGTTTTACTGTTGATGAGGCGCGCCACAAGGCGCTGGGCCAGCTGGCCATCATGCTGTTTGGCGAGCAGGGCCATGTCATGCTGCGCCCGTCGACCGCTTATGGCGAGGAAGCAGGCGCGGCCTTGCGCGACACCAATCTGAACGATGCGCAAGTCAATTTGACCGCAGTGCTGTTCAATCTGACCGCCACGCCGGAAAAAGAAAATCACGGCGCTTTTCTCGACTACCTGGTGCTGCATGCACCGCGTGGCATTGCGGTCTTGCTTGATGAGTCGGCTTATCTGGAGCATACCGGCGAGGCGGCACCGAACGCGCGCCTGGGTGAGCGCATAGCGCTGTGGCAGCAGTTCTGCCAGTTCCATCAAACCACGCCCACCGTGGTCAACCTGCATGAGTCAGCCCGTTATCCGATCGATGCAGGTACCGGGCTGGCGTTATCGACAAGCAAGTCATGAGCATCAATATGAACAAGGCAGTCCAGGACGATGCAGTGCAAATCCAGTTTGCGCTGATCTCGCATACTAACAACGGCAAGACCACGCTGGCGCGCACGCTCGTTGGTATCGATATCGGCGAAGTACGCGATGCCGCGCATGTCACGATTTTTGCCGAGTCGCATACCTTGCTGGCCACGCCCGAGGGCGATGTCTTGCAGCTGTGGGATACACCGGGTTTCGGCGATTCGGTGCGCCTGCTCAAGCGCCTGGGGCAGTCCGGCAATCCGATCGGCTGGTTCCTGCGCGAAGTGCTGGACCGTTATCGTGACCGTCCGTTCTGGCTCAGCCAGCAGGCCTTGCGTACGGCCAGGGATGCGGCCGATATCGTGTTGTACCTGGTTAATTCGTCGGAAGATCCGCGCGATGCCGGTTATCTGCCGTCGGAGATGAAAATCCTGGAATGGCTGGGCAAACCGGTGGTGGTCCTGCTTAACCAGATGGGCCCACCGCGCGCCGGCAACGCTGAGCAAGGCGAGCAACTGCGTTGGCGCGAACATCTGCAGCAATATCCGATTGTGCGCGAAGTCCTGGCGCTCGACGCCTTTGCCCGTTCGTGGGTCCATGAGCGCGTGTTTTACGAATCGGTCGGCAAGTTGCTGCCGCAACACCAGCAGGCTGGCTATACGCGACTGTTTTCCACCTGGCAGGCAAACAATACGGCGCGCTTCGAGCAAGCGATGCAGTTGCTGTCGCATCAGCTGGCGGTAGCCAGCCAGGACAGCGAGGCCATCGAAACCGGCGCCAAAGGATTGCTGAAATCGGCTTTGCAAGTGGTTGGCATCGGCAAGAACGAGGCGCAGCAGCGCCAGGAAAAAGCCATGGCCGGCCTGGTGGCGCGCTTGAACGCCAGCAATGGCGAAACCACGCGCGAGCTGCTGATCCTGCACAAACTCGATCCCACCGATGCGCACAAGATCAACACGCGCGTGCGTGACAACTTTACCGTGCGCGCACCGATCGACAAGGCGCAAGCCGGTTTGCTCGGGGCGATGGTATCGGGCGCAGCAACCGGTTTGTCGGCCGACCTGATTTCGGGCGGCCTGACGCTGGGCGCCGGCGCCTTGCTTGGCGGTGTAGTTGGCGCGCTGACCTTTGCCGGCGCCGCCTGGGGCTTCAATTCCGGTATGGATCGCAATCAGCCGACCATGCAATTTACCGATGCCTTCCTGCGTACGATGGTGGTCGCAGGCGTGCTGCGTTATCTGGCAGTGGCGCACTTTGGCCGCGGCCGCGGCAACTTTGTTGAAAGCGAAGCGCCGGCTTTCTGGCAGGATGAGGTCGAGCAGGCGGTAGCGCGTCACGATGGCCAGTTGGCTGAATTGTGGAAAGAGGCGCGCCGCGCGCAGACGCCGCAGTTGGCTGCCGAGCGAATCGCACCCGTGATAACGGCGATTGCTTCGGAAACCCTGGCGCGCCTGTATCCGGGCATGCAGCAGCATTAGTTTTTACTGTTGCAGCCACTGCTGCAGGAACTGCACGCATACGCGCACTTTTGCCGAGTTCGACAGGCGCGACGTGGTGACCGCCCACACATCGGCTTCCTGTTGGTAGGCTGGCAGGACGCGCACCAGCGCGCCCTGTGCTAGACTGCTCTCGACATCCCATAGCGAGCGCAGGATAATGCCGTGGCCGTCCAGCGCCCACTGATGCACGATCTCGCCATTATTGGCCGACAGCGCGCCATCGACCTTGATGGTTTGATTGCCTTGTGGTCCCTGCAGTTTCCAGCGCCGGCCATCCTGGTCGCGCTCGCGAATCACGATGCATTGATGTTCGCGCAGCTGCGCCAGGCTGGTCGGCGTGCCGCATTGCGCCAGATAAGCCGGTGATGCACACAGCACACGGACATTGCGCGCGATGCGATGTGCGATCAGGTCGGGCTCATGTACCACGCCCACGCGCACGTCGAGGTCAAATCCTTCGCCTGGCAGGTCGACGGGACGGTCCAGCAACTCCAGTTGCACTTGCAGTTCAGGATACTGGCGCGCCAGTTGCGACAGGGCTGGCCCCAGCCGATTGCGGCCAAAGCCGGAGCTGCTGCAAATGCGCAGCATGCCCTGCGGCTGCAGTTTGCTCTGGGCGACGGCCTCGCCCATCTGCGCCACATCTTCCAGGATACGCTGTGCCCATAGTCGCACCAGTTCGCCATGGTCGGTCACGCTGACACGGCGGGTAGTGCGGTGCAGCAGGCGCACCTGCATGGCGTCTTCCAGCATGCCGATGCGTTTGCTGACCACGGCTTTCGAGATGCCCAGTTCCAGCGCGGTGGCCGCAAAGCTGGCCTTCTGCGCAACCAGGCAGAACAGGCGCAAGTCATCGAGCTGGGGTGTGGTTTTCATCAATTGTCTATGTATCGTGAATACTTGGGTTGCGAGATGCCTTATTGTATTCCTTCGTGCGACCAGTATGATGAATCATCCCATCGACAGGAGCATGCCGTGCCTACCCATAAAATTGCAGTGATCGCCGGCGACGGCATTGGTAATGAAGTCATGCCGGAAGGCTTGCGCGTCGTGCAGGCTTGCGCACGCCGTTTCAATATCGAACTGGAGTTCACCACCATGGCGTGGGCGAACTGCGACTATTACCTCGAGCACGGCAAGATGATGCCCGACGACTGGTTCGAGCAACTCAAGGATTTTGATGCGATTTATTTTGGCGCTGTCGGTTGGCCCGATAAAGTGCCGGACCATATTTCGCTGTGGGGTTCGTTGCTGCAGTTCCGCCGGCGTTTCGATGAATACGTCAACCTGCGCCCGGTACGGCTGATGCCGGGCGTACCGTGCCCGCTGGCGAATAAAAAACCTGGCGATATCGACTTTTATGTAGTGCGTGAGAACACTGAGGGTGAGTATTCATCGCTGGGCGGGCGCATGTTTGAAGGCACGGAGCGCGAGACCGTACTGCAGGAATCGGTATTTACGCGCAAGGGTGTTGACCGTATCCTGAAATATGCATTTGAGCTGGCGCAAAGCCGCCCCAAAAAGCATCTGACCTCGGCCACCAAGTCGAACGGCATCGCGATTAGCATGCCGTACTGGGATGAGCGCGTGGAAAACATGGCGCCTGACTTTCCTGATGTGCAGTGGGACAAATACCATATCGATATCCTGGCGGCGCGCTTTGTGCTGAGTCCCGAGCGTTTCGACGTGGTGGTGGCGTCGAACCTGTTTGGCGATATCCTGTCCGACCTGGGGCCGGCTTGTACCGGCACGATTGCCATTGCGCCGTCGGCCAATATCAACCCGGAACGCACGTTTCCGTCGGTGTTTGAACCGGTACATGGCTCCGCGCCCGATATCTATGGCCAGAACATCGCCAATCCGGTTGGCATGATCTGGTCGGGCGCGATGATGCTCGAGTTCCTCGGTAATGGCGACGCCACTTACACGGCCGCCCATGATGCAATACTGGCCGCCATTGAGCAGGTGCTCGAGCATGGCCCGCGCACGCCTGATATGGGCGGCAGCGCCAGTACCACCGAAATGGGCATGGCGATTGCTGAATTGTTGAAATAAATGTTGAAATAAGCTTGCCGGCCGCAGGCCGGCTTGCTATGATTCTGTCCCTCGCAACGCAGTACATGCAAGTGACTGTGAAGCGAGTGAAAAAAGAAGGTTGACGAAATGCTGCAAACGCTTCATACTCTTCCTTCTTCGCAGCTGACAAACACAACGCTTTGTCGAT
>NZ_WFLK01000029.1 GCF_009208565.1 Janthinobacterium aquaticum
GGCCGACCCCGCGCTGGCCGATCCTGCGCCGGCTGCCGTGACTGCGGCCGCGCCAGCGCCAGCCGCCCTGCCCACCATGCCGCCCGGCGCGCCGATGACGATGGCGCCCACCGCCTCGACCGGCAGCCTGCTGCAGACCATTGCCGCGCTGGTATTCGTGCTGGCCCTGCTGATGGCGCTGGCCTGGGCCATGAAGCGCTATGGCCCGAAAGCCATGGGCAACAGCAACAAAATGCGCGTGATCAGTTCGCTCAACCTGGGCGGGCGCGAGCGTATCGTGCTGATCGAAGTGGCCGATCAGTGGATCGTGGTGGGCGCCTCACCGGGACGCATCAATGCGCTGGCCACCGTGCCGCGCCAGGACGCTGACCTGGCGCCGCTGCCAGCGTCGCAAAATGGTCCGGCTGGCGCCAACTTCTCGGAATGGCTGAAACAGACCATTGAAAAACGCAATGGAAAATAAGCAGCCGATGCTGTCACCAAGAACCGCAACGACCGTGAAATGGCTGCTGGCCGGCACTGCGCTGGCGCTGCCGCTGTGGGCGCTGGCGCAGCCGGGCATACCGGCTTTCAACAGCACGCCGACACCGGGCGGCGGCCAGAGCTATTCGCTGCCGCTGCAGACGCTGATCCTGATGACGTCGCTGACGTTCCTGCCGGCGGCGCTGCTGATGATGACCTGCTTTACCCGCATTATCATCGTGCTCTCCTTGCTGCGCCAGGCGCTCGGTACGCAGTCGGCGCCGCCCAACCAGGTAATGATCGGGCTGGCGCTGTTTCTGACGCTGTTCGTGATGGGCCCGGTATTCGACAAAATCTATACCGACGCCTACCTGCCCTACCAGGACAACAAGCTGACCATGCAGGCCGCGCTCGACAAGGGTGTCGAGCCGTTGAAGACCTTTATGCTCAAGCAGACGCGCCAGGCTGACCTGGCGCTGTTTGCCAAGATGTCGCGCACGCCGGCGTTGCAGGGGCCGGAAGACGTGCCGCTGCGCATTTTGGTGCCGGCCTTTGTCACCAGTGAGCTGAAAACGGCGTTCCAGATCGGCTTTGCCATCTTTATCCCGTTCCTGATCATCGACATGGTGGTGGCCAGCGTGCTGATGTCGATGGGCATGATGATGATGTCGCCGGCCACCATTTCGCTGCCCTTCAAGCTGATGCTGTTCGTGCTGGTCGATGGCTGGCAGCTGCTGCTCGGCTCGCTGTCGCAAAGTTTTTACTAGGGACGCAGATGACACCCGAAAGCGTCATGACAATCGGCCGCCAGGCCATGGAAATCACCCTGATGGTGGCAGCTCCCATGCTGCTGGTGGCGCTGATCATCGGCCTGATCGTCAGCATCTTCCAGGCCGCCACCCAGATCAATGAAGCAACCCTGTCCTTCATTCCCAAGCTGGTCGGCATCTTTATCGCCATCGTGGTGGCCGGCCCGTGGATGCTGTCCATCATGCTCGACTATATGCGCCAGGTGTTTACCGGCATACCCAACCTGGTCAACTAGCACCGTGGCGGAGCGCATCGCATGCTGACATTGACCAGCATCGAACTCAATGCCTGGATCGCAGCGCTGCTGTGGCCGTTGAGCCGCATTCTCGGCCTGATCGCCGCCTCGCCGCTGCTGGGCAATGCGGCCGTGCCGGCCAGCGTCAAGGTGTCGCTGGGCATCATGCTGGCGATGATTATCGCGCCCACCGTGCCGGCCCTGCCGGCCACCGATCCGATGTCGCTGCCGGGCCTGTTGATACTGACCCAGGAAATGCTGGTGGGACTGGCGATGGGCTTTACCATCCGCATCGTGTTTGCCGCCATCGAGATGGTCGGCGAGATCAGCAGCCTGACCATGGGCCTGGGCTTTGCCTCGTTTTTCGATCCGCAAACGCGCGGTCGCTCGTCGGCCATCAGCCAGTTCCTGGTGATGGTGTCGACCCTGCTGTTTTTGTCCGTCAACGCGCACCTGGTGCTGCTGGCGGCGCTCGCCGAAAGCTTTGTCAGCCTGCCTATTTCCGCCCAGCCCATCCATAGCGGCGGCTTCCAGCAGCTGGCGGCCTGGGGCGCCGAGATTTTTCGCTCGGGGGTGCAGATTGCGCTGCCCATCGTGGCCGCGCTGCTGCTGACCAACGTGGCGCTGGGCATCCTGACGCGCGCCGCGCCACAGCTCAATATTTTCGGTATCGGCTTTCCCGTCACGCTCGGCGTGGGCCTGCTGGTGCTGGCGATGGTGCTGCCCTACCTGGGCACGCCGCTGCAGAACCTGTTCCTGCGCGGCATCGAGACGGTGCGCCTGCTGCCGCGCAGCTTTGTCGAACGTGACCGGCCGGCGCCGCCCAATCCGCTCAAGCCGGCGCCGCCGTCACCACCGGCACGCTAGCGCTGCTTAATGCTGGCCGCCGCTCAGCGCAAAGCGCCAGCGCTGCGTATCGAACTGCAACCGCAGCCCATGATGTTTGACCAGATAGCGCACGCCGACCAGCGCCGCCGCGATGCCTGACAGCGCGCCGATGCCCAGCGCCCAGCGCGGCCCGAAGGTGTCTGCCACCCAGCCTACCACCGGTGCGCCCAGCGGCGTGCCGCCGGCCGAAATGGCCAGCACGATGGCCATCACGCGACCGCGCATGGCCGGCGCCGTCGACAGCTGCACGCTGCTGTTGACGCTGGTGGTAAAGGTCTGCGCCGCCACGCCAATTACCACCAGCATGATGCCGAACAGCCAGTAGTTGGGCATCACCGCCGCCAGCGCGCAGCCAAAGCCGAACAGCGCGGCGGCGCCCAGCAGCAGCGCCAGGCGCGGCTGATCGCGCCCTGCCGCCATCAATGCGCCAGCCACCGAACCGCAGGCCATGATCGAACTGAGAATGCCGTACTGCCCTGCCCCCGCATGAAAGGCGGTCACCGACATGGTCGACAAGAAGATCGGGAAATTGAGGCCAAAGGTGCCGATCAGGAACAGCATCACCAGAATCGACACCAGATCGGGCCGCTGGCGCACATAGCGAAAACCTTCAAGCAGGCTGGCGCGCGACGCCTTCAGGCGCGGCGCGGCGCGCAGTAATCCGACGCGCAGCATCAGCAAGGACGCGATCACGGCGGCAAACGACAGCGCGTTGATCATGAACACCCAGCCGGTGCCGACGCTGCTGATCAGGATGCCGGCCACGGCCGGGCCCAGCATGCGCGCGGCGTTGAACGAGGTGGAATTCAAGGCTACCGCATTGGTCAGGTCTTTTTCACTGACAATTTCCGACACAAAGGTCTGGCGCACGGGCGAATCGAAGGCGGTCACGCAGCCAAGCAGCAGGGCGAAGATATACACATGCCACAGTTGCACCAGTCCGCTGATGCACAGCAACCCCAGCGCTAGCGCCAGCAGGCCCATGGCGGCCTGGGTAAATAAAAGCAGTTTGCGGCGGTCCAGCAAGTCGGCCGCCATGCCGGTCAGCGGCAGCAGCAATAATTGCGGCCCGAACTGCAGGGCCATGACGATGCCCACGGCGCGGGCGTTGTGATGGGTCAGCTCACTGAGCACCAGCCAGTCCTGCGCGGTGCGCTGCATCCAGGTGCCAACGTTGGACACCAGGGCGCCGGCGGCCCAGATACGGTAATTCGGATTGGAAAGAGATCGAAAAGTATTGTGCACTGTAGTCACTGTGATAAGGGGCCTCCTAGCCTGGGTTGATCTTTCGGGATTGGGACATCTCAGTCTGCCAGCCGTCGCAACAGCAGCATGGCTTGCTGCAACTGCAGCACTTCGTCCGGCTTGAGCCGGCTTTCAATGGTGCGCGCCAGCCAGTCTTCACGCGCGGCGCGGCTTTGCGTCATCCAGGCACGGCAGCTGTCGGTCAGCGACACGATGGTCTGGCGCTTGTCCAGCGGATCAGGGCTGCCGGCGACCATCTGCGCTTCCAGCAGCGACTGCACGGTAGCCGCCATCGATTGCGGCCGCATGCTTTCGGCGCGCGCCAGACTGCTGACGGTGGATGGTCCATCGCGTTCGAGCCGGTTCAGCACGCACGACTGCGACATGGTGATATCGCCCTGCTGCGTGCCTTCGCGCATGCGCCGACGCAGCTTGCCGGTCAGGATGCGCAGATCGCCGGCCAGGTGCAGGGCCTGGTCGTGCTGGTGAGTCGCTTCGGTCATTATTGGAAAGAAAGGTGGGAACAGGCTCAAGTATAGCAGATATGCAGCTTAACTGCACAGTTAGCCTGTTATTTTGCTGCGACGCACAAAACGTAGGTCGGCGTAGATACTGTTATCCCCGTCAAGCGGCGTGCAAGGTTGGATCAAATATTTTTCCTGACCTGAGCACGCCGAATGCCACGTGTACCAGTTTGCGCATCATGGCACCGATGATCAATTTCGGCGCCTTACCAGCAGCGCTAAGTCGTTGACCGAACTGCTTTCCCCAGGCGGTCCTGTGGACGGTCACCATGGCCGGCATGTAAAGAGCCTTGCGCAGGAAACTATGGCCGATCTTTGACATGCGTGGCTTACCCCGTACGCTTGATCCCGACTCATGCTGACGCGGATCGAGACCGGCAAATGCTACAGCTTGCTTGGCATTGTCGAAGCGTTCCGTGT
>NZ_WFLK01000002.1 GCF_009208565.1 Janthinobacterium aquaticum
GGCGTTCAGTGCGGCCAGCGCGCTGTTGGCGGCCGCCACGGCGGCGGCGGCGGTGTTGTCGAGCGCTTGCGCGGCCCGGGTGGCCGCCAGCGACACACTGGCAACGTTGGCGGCGGCGGCCGCTGCCAGGTCATCGTTGATTGCCGCCTGCGTGGCGGCCGCCGACAAGGCGGCCACGTTGGCGGCAGCGGCCGCTGCCGTATCAGCGGCAATCGCGGCCGTGGTGGCAGCGAGCGTGGTGGCAGCGTTGGCTGCTGCCGCGACGGCGGCGGCGTCATCGGCCAGTGCACTATTGAGCGCTGCCAGTGCATTGTTGGCGATGGTGGTGGCGCTGGCGGCGGCGTTGTCGGCAGCCTGGGCTGCATTGTAGGCAGCGAGCGAAGCGGCAGCGGTGGTTGCTGCCACGGCGGCAGCGGCATCATCGGCCACGGCGGCAGCGGTGGCGGCATTGGCCAGCACCGCCTGGGCGGCAGTCGAGGCGGCGGCGGCATCGGCGGCCAGCGCGGCATTGAGTGCCGACAGCGCGTTGGTGGCGGTGGTCGCGGTCGAGGCGGCCGCTGCATCGGCAGCCAGTGCCGCCTGGTAGGCGGCCTGCGAGGTCGATGCCACGATGGCGGCAGCGGCCGCAGCGGCATCGTCAGCCAGCGCCGTTTGCGCCGCCAGTTGCGAGACGGTAGCCAGCGTGGCGGCAGCGGTGGCCGCGTTGTCGGCAGCAAGCGCGTTATTGAGCGCGGTCAGCGAGGCGGCGGCAGTGGCTGCTGCATTGGCGGCGGCAGCGTCGTCGGCAATGGCCGCATTGGCGGCGGCGCGCGAGAGAGACGCCGTGGTGGCGGTGGTGGTGACCGCCAATTGCGCCACCACGTTGAGCGGCTGGGCGTTGGCCGTGGCGACCGCCGCCGCTGCTGCTGCAGCATCGTTGTTGGCGATCGTGGTCAGCGCGGCTGCGTCAGTCAGCGCTGCCTTGGTGGCCGCCACGGTTGCGGCCGTGACGTTGAGCGTATGAGTGGTGCCCAGTACCACTGCGTCGGTCAGACCGGCCAGCGTGGCGGCTGCCGTCGCAGCGGTCGCATTGGCCGTGGCCGTCAGGCCAAGTGCGACCGCGTCGGTCAGGTTGGCGGTGTTTTGCAAGGTGGCAGCAGCGGCGGCGTCGACGGTGGCCACCAGTCCCAGCGCCACGGCGTCGGTCAGGTTGGCGGTGGCCTGCGCCGTATTGGCGGCCTGCACCGCGGCGGTGTAGACCGTATTGAGCGCGACCGCGTCGGTCAGGTTGGCGGTCGCGGCGGCAGCTGCGGCAGCGATATTGGCGGCGGTTGAAACGATGTTCAGCGCGACCGCGTCGGTCAGGTTGGCAGTGGCCTGGGCGGTGGCTGCCAGCGCGGCGTCGGCCGTGGCTACCAGGCTCAGCGCGGCGGTGTCGGTCAGGTTGGCCGTTGCCTGCGCTGCGTTGGCCGCTGCCGTGGCGGCAGTTGACGCCGTGCCGAGCGCCACGGCATCGGTCAGGTCGGCCAGGTGGCTGGCAGCGGTCGATGCAGTGGCAGCGGCGGTTGAAATGACACCCAGCGCCACCGCGTCGGTCAGGTTGGCCGTCGTTTGCAGGGCGGCGGCAGCAGCGGCGTCGGCGGCCGAAATGACGCCCAGCGCCGTGGCGTCAGTCAGGCTGGCGATATTGGCCAGGGCGGCAGCGGTGGCGGCATCGGCAGTCGAGACCAGGCCCAGCGCGACGGCATCGGTGGCGTTGGCGGCTGTCTGGGCAGCGGCGGCGGCAGCGTTGGCGGTGTTATAGAGCACGCCCAGCGCTGCTGCGTCAGTCAGGTTGGCCGTCGCCTGGGCAGTGGCGGCGACGGTGGCAGCCGTATTCGATATCACGCCCAGGGCGGTCGCGTCGGTCTGCGAAGCCAGCAGGGCTGCCGCGGCTGCGGCGGCTGCATCGGCAGTGGAAATGACCGCCAGCGCATCGGCGTTGGTCAGCGCGGCAGTGGCGGCGGCGGCGGCCGACGCTGCCGCTGCCGTGGCTGCCGTGGCGACGGCGCTGAGATCGACGCCGAGCGCTCCCGCATTCACCTGCGCGCTCACCAGCAGACCGTCCACCACCGCGGCCAGGGCGGCGGCGTCGGTCTGCGCGGCGATGCCCTGCAGCGTGGCAGCGACTGCCGCATCGGCGCTCGAGATCAGGTTCAGCGCATCGGCATCGGTGGCAAGGGCAAGCAGGTTGGCGGAGTTGGCGGCTGCATTGAGGTTATTGACCAGCACTTGCAGGCCCAGTACGTCACTCTGGTTGGCCGTCAGATTGGCGGCAATCGCCGCCAGGTTGCTGGCGTCGGCCGCATTGACCAGCGCTGTCAGGTTGATGCCGCTGGCAGCGGCGTTGGCCTGGGCAGCCCTGGCAGCGGCGGCATCGTAGTCTGCCTTCAGCTGCACGGCGTCGGTCATATTGGCAATCGTGGCGGCATTCGCCGCTGCCTGCGCAGCGGTATTGGACGCGGCGGTCAGGGCGGTGGCGTCAGTGGTGTCGGCCAGATTCTGCGCGTTCTGCGCTGCAATGGCGTCGTTGCTGGCAGTAGCAGCCAGCGCGGCGGCGTCGGTCAGGTTGGCCTGGTTGGCGGCTGCCTGGGCGACGGCGCTGGCGTTGTCGGAAACGATCTGCAGCGCGGCAGCATCGGTGGCGTTGGCCAGCGTCTGGGCGGCTGCGGCGGCGCTGGCGGCGTTGGCGGCGGCTGCAGCCAGTGCACCGGCGTCGGTGGCGTCGGCTTGTACCTGTGCATTGATGGCGGCCGTTTGCGCGACGTTGGCAGCTGCTGTCAGGGTCGCCGTATCGGTCAGGGCGGCCTGGCTGGCGGCGGCGTCGGCGCCAGCTTGCGCTGCGTTATAGGCCTGGCCCAGCGCGGTGGCGTCGGTGGCAGCGGCGATGGCGGCGGCATTGGCGGCGTTTTGCGCGGCGGTGGCGGCGGTCGTGGCCAGCAGGTTGGCATCGGTGGCGTTGGCCAGCGCCACCGCGTTGGCGGCCTGGGCGTTGGCGCTGTCGGCGGCCCTGCCGAGCGCGATGGCGTCGGTATTGCCGGCCAGCGTGGCGGCGGCAACGGCAGTGGCCTGGGCCACATCATATGCTGCCTGCAGCGCTACCGCATCGTTGGCGTTGGCCTGGGTTGCGGCGTTGGCCGCCAGTTGCGCGGCGGCGTTGGCGACGCCGGTCAGCACGGCGGCGTCGGTAGCGTTGGCAACGGACGCCGCTGCCTGTGCCGTGGCGTTGGTGACGGCGGCGGCCTGGCCCAGTGCTGCGGCGTCGGTGGCGTCGGCCTGCGCCTGCGCGGCCGCTTGCGCTGCCACGGCGTTGTCATAGGCGACCTGCAGCACGGCGGCATCGGTCTGCGCGGCGAGGGCGGCGGCATTGTTGGCAGCCTGGGTGGCGGCGTTCGAGGCTGTCTGCAGCGCACCGGCATCGGTCAGGTTGGCGATGCCGGCGGCAGCGGTGGCGGCGTTGTTGGCCACGCTGGCTGCCTGCCCGAGCGCGCCGGCGTCGGTCGCGGCGGCCTGGGCGATGGCGGCGTTGGCAGCGGCCTGGGCGTTGTTATAGGCCGTTTGCAGCGCAGCCGCATCGGTCTGGCCAGCAATCGCGGCGCTGGCGTTGGCGTTCTGGGCTGCACTGGCGGCTGCCGCTTGCAGGGCGGCGGCGTCGGTCTGGTTGGCCAGGTTGGCGGCCGCCTGGGCTGCGGCATTGGCGGCGTTGGCCGCTTGCGTCAGGACATTAGCGTCGCTTGCAGCGGCCTGCGTGGCCGCTGCCTGCGCCGCTGCCTGGGCGGCATCGCTGGCCAGTTGCAGCGCGGCGGCGTCGGTCTGGTTGGCCAGGTTGGCGGCATTTTGCGCAGCCTGGTTGGCCAGCACGGCGGCGGCGCTCAGTGCATCGGCGTCGGTCTGGTTGGCCAGGTTGGCGGCGGCCAGCGCGGCGGCATTGGCGGCGTTCAAGTCCTGCAGCAGCGGCGAAGCACCGTTTGCCAATGCCTGCGCGGCGGCGTCATAGACTGTTTGCAAGGCGCCGGCATCGGTCTGGTCAGCAATCACGGCGGCGTCGCTGGCGGCCTGGGCGGCAGTCTGTGCAGCAGCTTGCAGTGCAGCGGCATCGGTTTGGTTGGCCAGCGCAGCGGCCGCCTGGGCCGCCGTGTTGGCGGCGTTGGCTGCCTGTTGCAGGGCTGGTGCGTCGGTGGCGGCGGCCTGGGCGGCTGCGGCGTCTGCCGTCGCCTGGGCATTGTTATAGGCCGTTTGCAGTGCGGCGGCGTCGGTCTGGTTGGCCAGCGCGTTGGCTGCTGCGGCATTGTTGGCCGCTATCGTGGCGGCGGCGCTCAAGGCGACGGCGTCGGTCTGGTTGGCAACGCCTGCGGCAACGGCGGCATTGATATTGGCGTTGACCGAAGCTTGCAGCAGGTTATCGACACTGGTTTCGTTGGCCTTGGCCTGGGCGGCCGCCGCTTGCGTAGCAGCAGCGTCGGCAGAGGCCTTGAGCGCATCGGCATCGGTCTGGTTGGCCACGGTGGTGGCGTTGGCGGCATTTTGCGTTGCCTGCGCGGCGGCGGTGCTGAGCGCTGCCGCATCGGTGGCGTCGGCTTTGGTGGCGGCGGCCTGGGCCGCAGCTTGGGCGGCGGTTGCAGCCTGCGCCAGGGCGGCGGCGTCGGTCGCATCGGCGGTGGCCTGCGCCTGGCTGGCCTGGGTGGCGGCATTGTCGTAGACCTGGCCCAGTGCGGCGGCGTCAGTCTGGTTGGCGATATTGGCTGCAGCTGCAGCTTGTGCGCTGGCGACAGTGGCCGCTTGCGCCAGGGCGGCAGCGTCGGTGCTGTCGGCCAGCGCGGCGGCCTGGGCGGCGTTGGCGGCATCGTTGCTGGCGGCAGCGCCCAGCGCCTGCGCATCGGTCAGGCCAGCCTGGGTATTGGCGGCTGCGGCGGCAGTGGCGGCGTTGTCGGCAGCGGCGCCCAGCGCCTGGGCGTCGGTTTGCGCAGCCAGGGCATCAGCGGCGGCCAGGGCGGCGGCGCGATCCTGTACGGCCTGGGTGGCGACGGGGACGGCGGCGTCCGCTGCCTGGGCGGCGATGGCGGCGGCGCTGGAGGCTGCCGCAGCAGCATTGGCGGCCGCGGCGGCATTATCGGCATTGACGGCCGCGGCGGCGGCCGCTTGTGAAGCGGCGGCAGTGGCCGCCGTTACCGGCGCATTCGCATCGGCCTGCGCCGCCACGATCGCATCGACGCGCGCCTGCCCTGCGGCGGCCTGGGCCTGCGACGCCTGCTGGTCGGCTTGCGCGGCGGCATTGGCTGCGGCGCGTGCGGCCGCCGCATTGGCAGCCGCAGCTGCAGCCGCAGCATCATCGGCCGCTGCCACGCTGGCAGCGGCGACGGCGGCCGCTGCAGCATTGACGCCATTGGCTGGCACCACGGTGGTAATGGCCTGGCGCGAGCCGCCGGTGCCGCCATCGCCCTGGCCACCGGTCGAACCACCGGTGCCGCCGTTGCCGGTGCCACCATTGCCGGTGCCACCGGTACCGCCGCCAGTGCCGGCGGTAGTGCCGCCACCGCCGCCGGCGGCCGCTGCTACCAGGCCCAGGCCGCCGAGCGCACCGATGGCGCCCATGCCTGAAATACCGCCGATGGCGCCCATGCCGGCCCCTGCGCCGGCCCCGGCGCTGCTGCCGGCAATCCCGACCACGCTGCTGCCTGGAATGGCCGCACCACCGGCGGTGCCTGCCGCGCCCAGCCCTGCCGCACCGCTCTGGCCGCTGGCGTCAGGATCGCCTTGCGCCGCCGCAGCGTCGGCAGCCGTGCCGCTGCCGCCAGCCAGGGCAGCCGCGGCAGCAGCAGCGCCAGCGAGCGCGGCGGCATTGCCTGCCACCCCCGATTCGGCCGTGCCATTGACCTCCACCACGTATTCGGCCGGCATGACCTTGCTCGCTTCCTGCTGTTCGAGTTCTTCCTCGTCATAGCGTTTGCGTTGATCGTTTTTCTGCTGCATGGCCTTGCCCGAGCGCTGCATGTCGGTTTGATTCCCCTGCGCTGCCGCTGCGGCCGGAACGCCTTGTGCTGCAGTGTTATTGGCGGGCGTCTGGGCTGGGGTAGGTGTGGTGGCCATTTTGTAATCTCCGGATAAGTGTTGAGTGCTTTATTCTCAAAAAATTAATAATGGAATGGCATCGGACATTCCATGGGATTCCGGCATTGCTTGGGCCGTGTTGTTGTATTGGTGAGTGCTGATAGTTAGTAAAACATATTTGCCAAGGCATTGCTGATCAAAAAAATTTTTCGTGCTCGTGAATCGATTGTCGCTTTTGCATCTTTCTTGTGGGTGACTGCTTTATTCATGTTTTCCTGCATGCTCAGGCAGCTGGAAGTGATGGGATTGCGCAGTCAAATTTTCATGTAAGTCCTTATTTTTACTGTGTTTATTATTTCAATTTAGAAATATGTGTTTTATTTTTATTTATAATTTACGACTTTATTATTGCTGTGTTTTTTAAGCCGGATTATCACCAATTCTCACCATTTTGTATTTATTGTGAAGAGCGGTTACGGCTTTGGCTTTATTGCTGGTGTTTTTCGCACGAATCAGTCGGCTATCGAAAACGTAGTTGTTGCTTTTTTGCCTGATGATTGTTTGTTTGGATGAAATGGATTTTTTTATTTGAATAAGACATGGTGTTTTATATGTCGCCGATCAGGTATCAATTGAATAGCGACGATCATGCGTTCATATTCATGCATGCTGTCAAAACCGTAGTCACTGCCTGATCTGGTCAAACTGGCGTGCGTGCCATGAAAAACGCCCCGACTGGCGGGGCGTGTTTCATGGTGACGCAATGTTGCTTGCCGCAGGCGTCAACCTTCCTCGCGCCAGCGGCGCAGGCGAATGGCGCCAGCGATCATGCCCACGCCCAGTAAAGCGCCGACCCATACGGAGGGCAGGGCCAGGCTGGACCAGGAATTGGCAAACAAGTCAAACTGCAGCATGCGTGGCCCGCTGTCGGCATGGGCCGGCGTTGCCGGCAGCAGTGCAGGTTCGAACACATACCAGCTGCCTGGCAGGACCCCCACCAGCGCGCGAGCAATCACATTGGTTTGCAACCAGTGTACCGGCAGGTCGGCTTGCGCCATTTTGCCGGCCCAGGCCACCAGTACCAGCAGCAACAGTGGCACGCCTACGGCCCACAGCAATACCTTGCTGCGCGCCCAGGACGATACCAGCAGCAGCCAGCCCACCGTCGGTAACGCCCACAGCATATAGACCGGCAGCAGGCCGAACAGACGCAGCGGTCCCAGGTACAGGCCGGGCGCACTGGCCAGCTCGGCAACAACGTGGATGTCGTTCGCTGCCAGCACGCCGCACAGGATCAGGATCAGCGCCAGCGAACTGAGGCTGGCTGCAGCCAGTACGATCATGGGCGTGACCAGCAGTGCAACGGCTGCCTTCGACAGCACCGTTTGTGCGTCCGATACCGGCAGCGATTTCCAGAACAGAATGCTGCGGTCGCGGCGGTCGTCATGCAGCGCCGACAGGCAGTAGAAAAACACCAGGAAGCCCAGTGCCAGGAATAGCGGCGCCCCGGTATAGGTGTAGTTGTTGGCCACGGCCTGGATAATTTCGCTCTTGCGGTGGGCAAACGACTGCGCATTGAGGACGGCGCCCCACGAGATTTCTTCGCCGTTGACTATCAGGGCGGTGCGCACCTTGGTCCTGGCAACGGCGCCAAAGGCCAGCAGACCGCCCAGCAGCGTCATCAGGATGCCGATTACGGCAGGCGTCCACAGCAGCATACCCTTGTGTTCCCACAGTTCGCGCCGGATCAGCCAGCCCATTTTCTTGCCCGTGATGTGTTTCATTGTCCGGCTCCTTTCATGGTGGCGACAAACAGGTCTGCCAGACTCGGCGTGCGCACTTCGCCAAGCACGGCCAGCTGTTCACGCGCCACGCCGTCGAACAGCAGCACCGACTTGCCAAACACGCTGCGCTCGCTGATCGGCTGCAAGGCGCGCGCCGGATTGATGTGTTGTGGGCCCACCATGACCTCGACATAGCGTTCGCCGATGTCTTCCATCGACGCCGACAGTACGATCTTGCCTTCGCGAATGAACATCAGGTCGCTGAGGATATGTTCAACTTCCTCGATCTGGTGGGTGGTAATGACGATGGTCTTGTTCTCGTCGAAATAGTCTTCCAGCAGGTTCTGGTAGAACTGCTTGCGGTACAAAATGTCGAGACCCAGCGTCGGCTCGTCGAGCACCAGCAGCCTGGCGTCGATGGCCATTACCAGCGCCAGGTGCAGCTGCACCACCATGCCCTTGGACATGGCCTTGACCTTCATCGACGGCTTGAGTTTGGTGGCCGCCAGATAGCGCTCGGCCTTGCTGCGGTCAAAGCGCGGATGCACGCCGGCCACGAAATCGACGGCGTCCTTTACGCGCAGCCAGGCCGGCAGGATCGCCACATCGGCAATAAAGCAGACGTCTTCCATCAGCGCGTCGCGCTCATGGCGCGGATCACGCCCCAGCACCGTCAGGTCGCCCTCGAAGCCGGTCAGTCCCAGGATGGCTTTCAGGGTGGTGGTCTTGCCCGAGCCGTTCGGCCCGATCAGACCAAAGATGCGCCCCGGGGCGATGTCAAAGGTCAAGCCATCGATGGCGGCCTGCCCGCCATACACTTTGCGCAGATTGCGCGCGCTGATTACGCTTGCGCTATCGGCGCTATCGGCGCTGTTTGCGATGGGCGTCATGTGCGTTCCCCTTTGTCCGCTGCGAGCAATTGATCCAGGTCCAGCCCCAGACGATGAATGCGTTCAAGCATGGCTGGCCATTCTTCGCGCATAAAACGTTCGCGTTCGCTGGCCAGCAGTTTTTCATGGGCGCCTTGCAAGACATACATGCCGAGTCCTCTGCGTTTTTCCACCAGCGCCTCGTCCACCAGTTCCTGGTAGGCGCGCGACACGGTGATGGGGTTGAGTTGATAGTCGGCCGCCACCTGGCGCACCGAGGGCAGGGCGTCGCCGGCTTGCAGCGTGCCATCGAGCATCATGCCGACCACCCGCGCCTTGAGCTGGCGGTAGATCGGACTATTGTCGTTCCAGTCGGCGCTCATGGGATGCGCTCCGACAAGAACCGGTCGGGACGGTGCGTGGGCAATACTGCATGCATCGGGGCCTCCAGGTGAGTTGGTAAGTTGGTGTTGTAGTTAACTATAACACTAAAGCGAAAAAACGATGCAGTCACGCGCGAATTGCGGGATATTTATTGCACGCCACGTGGCGGTGCTGGCCCCGGCCGCAGTCAGCCCCGATATCTGACCGCCTCAACAAAGGCGGTAAACGCCGGCGACGCCTGTCGGCGGTTCGGGTAATACAGGTGAAAACCTTCAAACACCGGACACCAGTCCGTTAGGATGCGCTGCAGCCTGCCGTCGGCCAGGTACGGCGCCACCAGCTGTTCCGGTATATAGCCGATGCCGATGCCGTCCAGGCTGCTGCTCAGGACATGCATGATGCTGTTGTAGACCAGTTGGCCTTCGCCGCGGACGGTAAAGGCATGGCCGTCTTTTTCAAACTCCCAGGCGTAGATCGGGCCGGAAGGGCGGTGCCGGATATTGATGCAGGTATGGCCGGTCAGTTCATGCGGCGTTGCCGGCGCCGGGTGGCGCTCAAAGTAGGCGGGCGAGGCGACCAGCGCCAGGCTCCAGTCGGGCCCGATGCGCACGGCGATCATGTCCTTGCTGATCGCTTCTCCCATACGTACACCGGCGTCGAACCGTTCCTCCACCACGTTGGTAAAGCCGTAGTCGACAAACAGTTCCAGCGTGATGTCGGGATAGGCTTCAAGAAACTCGACCAGGATGGGCCGTATGCAGAACTGCAGCGAGTCATCGGTGCAGGTGATGCGGATGGTGCCTGCCGGCTTGTGGCGCAGCTCGCCCAGCGCATCGACCTCGGCGGCGATCTGCTCGAACAAGGGGCCAATCGAGCGCATCAGCTTTTCACCGGCTTCGGTAGGGGCCACATTGCGGGTGGTACGGGTCAGCAGGCGCACGCCCAGGCGCCCCTCCAGCGTCCTGATGGTGTGGCTCAGCGCAGACGGGGTGACCTCGAGCCTGGCGGCAGCTTTGGTAAAGCTCTGCTGCTGCGCCACGATCACAAACGCCTGCAATTGGCTGAGCTTGGAATCTGTGTTGAATTTGGCCGGGTTCATTGCTGAATTTTCCTCAAAAAACTGTCTCCATTATAGCCACCAGTATTTTGGTGGAAGCGGCTAAATTAATGAATTTTGCTCATAAGCTCATCCAGATTACAGTGGCTTATCAAGGTAATGCTGCACTGGCAAGATAATGTTCTTTACTTGCACGGAGATGCCCATGACTGCTCAACGACTGGAGGCGCGACCGCAACAGGCGGGTGCGCCAGGCGCTACTGCGGCCTGCTGGAGCGGCGTATTTGCCATGACGCTTTGCGTGTTTGCATTGATCGCTTCCGAATTCATGCCGGTCAGCCTGATGACGCCGATTGCCGCTGATCTGAAGATCAGCGAGGGGCTGGTCGGCTATGGCATCGCCATTTCCGGTGCCTTTGCGGTGCTGACCAGCCTGTCCATTTCCTCGCTGGCCGGCGCCATGAACCGCAAGACGCTGCTGCTGCTCATGACGGCCCTGATGTGCTTGTCCGGGGTGGTTATCGGCACGGCCAGCAGCTACCCGGTCTATATGCTGGGCCGCATCCTGATCGGCGTGGTGGTGGGCGGCTTCTGGTCGATGTCGGCCGCCGTGGCCATGCGCCTGGTGCCGCCGCACAGCGTGCCGAGGGCGCTGGCGATCTTTAACAGCGGCAATGCGCTCGCTACCGTGGTGGCGGCACCGCTGGGCAGCTATCTCGGTGGCGTGATCGGCTGGCGTGGCGCCTTTTTGTGCCTGGTGCCGCTGTCCATCGTAGCCTTGGCCTGGCAATACCTGAGCTTGCCTTCGATGCAGGCCGAGGCGCGTACCGCCAAATCTGAACACGCTTTGTCGTTGCTGAAAAAGCCGCTGGTTATCCGCGGCATGCTTGCCGTCGGCGTGTTTTTCATGGGGCAGTTTGTGCTGTTTACCTATGTGCGACCCTTCCTTGAAAGCGTCACTCAGGTCTCCCTGCCGACCCTGTCGCTGACACTGGCCACGCTGGGTGTTGCCGGCTTTGCCGGCACGCTCGTTATCGGCCGGTTTCTCAAGGCCGGCGTCTATCGCACGCTGATCGTGATTCCGCTGCTGATGGCGGCCATTGCGCTGACACTGATTGTGTTCGGCAAGTCGCTGGCGGTGGTGTTTGTCCTGCTCGGCTTGTGGGGGCTGGTGGCCACTGCGGCGCCTGTGGGCTGGTGGTCGTGGCTGGCGACCTCGCTGCCTGGTAACGCCGAAGCCGGTGGCGGGCTGATGGTTGCCGTGATTCAGCTGGCCATTGCTTTCGGCTCCACGCTGGGCGGCCTGCTGTTCGATGTCGGCGGTTATCGCTGGACCTTTGGCGTCAGCGCCGCACTGCTGTTGCTGGCAAGCGGGCTCGCCTGGCTGACGGCCCGCATGGCGCGCGCAGTCAAATCCGCCTGAGCGGATCGGTATCCGGCGGCGGCATCGAGGACGATCTGGTGGCACTGGCCAGCGTGCGGCCACGCCCCTGCGCTTTGGCCTGGTAGAGGGCAACGTCGGCGCGCTGCAGCATGGCGTCGATGCTGTCGCTGTTGTGCAGGCGCATGGCCAGGCCCGCGCTGTACGACAGCCCACAGCCGATTTCTTCGACAGGGTGCTGCGCCAGCCACAGGCGCAGGCGCTTGTCGTAGGCCATGACCGCGGCAACGTCGGCGCCGTTGAGCAGTACGCAAAATTCCTCGCCGCCGTAGCGGCAGAACGCGTCGCCGCTGCGCCCTGTGGCCTGCATGCCCTCGACAAACAGCTGCAGCGCGCGGTCGCCGACGCCATGGCCGTGGGTGTCATTGATCTGCTTGAAATAATCGAGGTCCAGCATCAGCACGCCGACCGGCTGCCGATGGCGCGTGCTGCCGGCCAGGTCGACGGCGCACTGCTGCAGCCAGGCGCGGCGGTTCAGGGCGCCGGTCAGGCCGTCGAGCGTGGCCAGGCGTTCCAGTTCGCGCGCTGCCTCGTCGCGGTGCGCCAGCAGGATCGCCACCACCGACAGTACCATGGTGGCGTTTGACGACAGCGCAAAGATCTGATTGACCAGGTAGGGGCCGAAAAAGTTCGGAAAGTCGGCGGTAAAGAAGACACCGAGCATGGCGCGGCAGGCCAGCACCAGCATCTGCAGCACCAGGCAGATCACCAGCAGCCAGCGCCAGCGTCCGACCGGCAGCTGCGGTTTGCGGCAAAGTGAATACACGATGGTGGCCATCTGCAG
Source organism: Janthinobacterium aquaticum (assembly GCF_009208565.1). Classification (GTDB taxonomy): domain Bacteria; phylum Pseudomonadota; class Gammaproteobacteria; order Burkholderiales; family Burkholderiaceae_D; genus Janthinobacterium. Next base: position 12,386 of record NZ_WFLK01000002.1, read on the forward strand.
CGCCAGCAGGCTGTTGGCCCAGCCGACCCGGAACACATAGCTGGAAAAGCCGATACCGTAGCCGGCCGTCATCAGCACGGCAATCAGCGCCGGCGCGCGCACGCTGGGCTTGCGGCCGCACCACAGTTCAAAGGCCATGGCGTTAAACACCATGCCGCTCGACACGCAGGCCATGGCCAATGTCGAGAACAGCTGGTCGCCGTGGCCGCCACGCTCGAAAGTGCTCGACGACAGCAGGAACACCCAGCCCGCCGTCTGCAGTGCGATCCCGGTTTGCGCGCGGCGCGCCGCGCGGTTGACGCGGCCCATGAAATACGGCAGCGCCACGGCCATAATCAGCAGATTAAGCGTCATGGCGATGAACAGGGAAGGGACGTCGATTCTATGCACTGCAGGACTCTCAAAAAAAACGCCGCGCATGGCTGGAGCATGACGGCATTCCAGCAAGCCGGGAGCGATAGTTTGCTGCGCAAGCGCGCATCTTACCGCTTTGAGAGCAATCCGGCGAGTCGCAGTCAGGCTTTTCCTTGCTGTCGGCTTGCGCCGCGCAATGCCGGCAGCATGGCAGCGAGGGCCGCCAGTGCCACCGCGCCATGTGCCAGATATGCTACAGGATAGCCGAAGCGCGTCGTCAGATAGCCGGCAACCACATTGCTGGACGCGGCGCCGATACCTTGCACGGTCATGACGGCCGCCAGCGCGAGGTTGAAGTGGCCGCTGCCACGCGTCAGCCTTTCCACCAGGAATGGCGTCAGTATGCCCAGCAGGCCCACGCCGATGCCGTCCAGCAGTTGCACCGGGTAGATCATGGCAAAATCGGCAAAGCGCCAGGCCAGCAGGCCGCGCAATGGCAGACTCATCAGCGCCACGATGGTGGCCGTGGCGATGCGCCCGGGGCGCAGCAGCCAAGGTGCTGCCAGCGCTGCGGCCAGTGCGGACAACTGCGAGACCATGGTAATGACGGCCGTTGTTTCAAACGGGCGCTGCATCTGCACGGCAAACTGCTGGGCAATCAGGCGCGCCAGCGGCGCGTTGCCAAAGTGGAAAAGGGCCAGCGCCAGGGCCAGCCACAGCAGCGGGCGGTTGCCGGCCAGCTTACGCAGCGACGAGGGCACGGCGCCGGCAGGCTGGTTTGCGCTGCCCATGCCGCGCGCGGCGGCGTGATCGATGCTGCCCGCCTTGATCGACAGGGTAGCGGCCACTGTTGCAGCGGTGGTCAGCAGCATCAGGCCGGCCACGCCCGGCAAGCCCAGCCAGACGCTGGCAGCCCAGGTGCCGCCCATCAGCACCAGGTTGCCGGCATGATTCCACGATTCATTCCTGCCCAGCTGGCGGCCGAACTGGCCGGCGCCAACCAGTCCCAGCGTGATGGCAGCCACCGCAGGACCGATCAGCACGCCTGCCACCGCCGCCAGCGCCTGGGTAGCGAACACCATGGCGCGCCCGGGCCAGGCCAGGCACAGAAAGCTCATCAGTGTAATCAGGATAACCGGTGCGATCACCATCAGCCGCTTGTGGTGGCTGCGGTCGATCAGGGCACCGGCCGGCACCCCGGCCAACAGTCCCAGCACGCCGCCGATGGTGGCCAGCAGCCCCAGGTCGATTGCGGCCCAACCCTTGGTGCTCAGGTAGGCGTCCAGAAAGGGCCCCAGACCGTCGCGCGCATCGGCCAGGAAAAAATTGAGCAGCCCCAGGCCCAGCAGGCTGGCCGCGGCCGGGCGCTGCAGCGCAGGCGTCATGACTGCACCTGCAACAGCAGCAGCGCCGCCAGCAGGCCGGCCGGCATCACCAGCGCGCCCAGTTTCAGGAATTGCCAGGCGCCCACCTGCACGCCTTCGCGTCGCAGCATGGTCAGCCACAATATGGTGGCCAGCGAGCCGGTGACCGACAGATTGGGACCGATATCGATGCCGATCAAGGAGGCCGCGCGCAGCGGCATGGCGGCGTCGAGATGGTCGAGCGTGGCCGCGCCAAGCAGCCCGGTTGGCAAGTTGTTGAACAGGTTAGACGCCAGCGCCAAAATGGTGCCGGTCAGGCTGTTGGCAAACTGTGGCGCTGCGCCATGCAGCTGCTGCTGCCATTGTGCCAGCGCAGCGACCACGCCGTGCGCCTGCAGCGCTTCGATCAGCACGAACAGGCTGGCCACCATCAGCAGCACGTCCCATGACAGCGCGCGCAGCACGCCTGTCGGCGAGGTGCGTGCACGCACGCAGGTAGTCAGCAGTGCCAGTACGGCGGCGCCCAGCGTGACCGGGCCCAGTTCCAGGTGCAGCGCCGAGGCTACGCACAGCACCAGTGCGGTTGCCGCCAGCGCGGCCAGGGTCAGCCGTCCGGACGGCGTCAGCTGCACCATCTCGACCGTGCTGCGTATCGTTGGCTGTATCGCATCGCGCAGCAGCCAGCGCAGCGCCAGGTAGGTGGCCACGATGGCGCCCAGCGACGGCAGCAGGAACAGCGCCAGCCAGTCGGCCAGGCCGGGCATGTGCGCACCGAATACCACCAGGTTGGCAGGGTTCGATACCGGCAGCACAAAACTGGCGGCGTTGGCGACAAACGCGCACAGGAACAGATACGGCAGGGGCGGGGCGTCGACCGCACGCGCCACCGCGTACACGGCTGGCGTCAGCACCACTGCCGTGGCGTCGTTCGACAGCAGCACAGTGACCAGCGTGCCGGCCAGGTAGACCAGCAGGAACAGCTTGCTGCCCGAGCCGCCCGCCGCGCGCGCCGCGTGAGACGCCAGCCAGTCGAATACACCGTGCTGGCGGCCCAGCTCGGCCAATATCATCATGCCGGCCAGGAACAGATAGACATCATTGCCGCGCGCAATGCCGTGCCACACATCGCTGAGGGTCATCAGCTTGAACAGCAGCAGTGCGGCAACGGCCAGGCCGCCCCACACCGCTTCGGGCAGGCGCCAGGGACGCAGGGTAATGCCTGCCATGGTGATGACGGTAATGCTGCCCAAAATGATTTCAGTCGACATGTCTTGAAGATTTTCGTGGTGGAAGGAGAGGGCGTTGCGTTTGGTTGTTCGAGGCGGCCTGGCGCACGCTGGCCAGGTCGGCGCCGGCCGCGAACGCTTCCATGGCCAGGCCCGAGGGGGCTTGCGTGCCGATGCCGATGGCGGCAAACGGCTGGCCCGGCTGCAGCGTGCCGGCTACCAGGCCGGGCCGGAAATAGATCATGGCGCCGCTGTCGAGCAGCACGCCGTTCGCTTCGCCGCGCGGCCCGTGCAGGATCAGCTCGATCAGGCCGGCCGCCTCGCAGCGTTGCAGTGTCAGCGCCGCCGCGCCGGCTTGCCGTGGTGGCGGTGGCGGTCCTGGCGGCGCCTCCTCCACGCTCTTGCCGCTGTCTAGATTGATCAGCGCGCTGGCACGCATGGTGCCATCAGGCGCGCTCTGGCCGAGGATGCGCAGGCGCGCACCCACTGGCAGCAGCTGCGCCACCGATGGCCCCATCATGGGACCGAACATCACCAGCTTGCCATCGGCCAGGCGCAGGCCATTGAGTTCGCCGTAGGGCGTGGTGATATAGCGCTGCAGCACGCCTTCGCTGATGCCGGAAATGCCGCGCTGCGCTGCCGACACGGGTGGCCCTGGCGGCCCTGGTGGTGGTGCGGCGCGCACCGTGCCGGGTGCGGCCAGCACAGCCGCCAGCAGCGGTGCGGCAAATCTGGCTGTCAGCATGGCGCTCTCCCGGCTGCGGTTACGGACGGGCCGCTGCGGCGCCAGGCGGCGGTGGAGGAGGGGCATCCGGCGTGGCTGGCGGCATCATGCGGCCATCGGCAGGCGGCGGCGCCGTTGGTGGTGCCGGTGGTGCTGGCGGAGCTTCAGCGCCACCGCGCGCAGGTATCGGCGCTGGCGCTGGCACTGCTGCGCCGCGTCGTGGCGCCGGACGGCCTGCTGCGCCAGGTGGCGGTGGTACGGGCGCGCCTGCGCGTGGCGGCGGTGGCACTGCGCCGGGTGGCGGTGGCGGCGGCGGGGTATCCAAACCCGCCTGGCCAGCCGATGGCGGCGGTGGAGGTGGCGGTGCATCGGCGCGGCCAACTTGCGCCGCGATGGCGGCAGTGCTCAGGGACGATACGGCCAGTGCCAGCAGGATCGGTTTAAGCAAATTCATGATCAACTCCTTCAGTGTGGGTGTACCCATACCTATGCATATCGCGTGCCAGCTTTATTGCGGGCCAGACTGACCGAAAACAGACCTTTTTCGCTGGTTTTTGCAGGTAGCGCGCGACAGGTGTCCGCTTTGTTGGCACCTGCCTGTCACAACAGCGGACAGCTGTCATGAATCGAGCCCGTATTGCGCCAGCTTGCGGTACAACTGCTGGCGCGACAGCCCGAGCCGGCGCGCCGCTTCGCTGCGGTTGCCTTGCGCCGCGTCCAGCGCGCGTTCAAGCATGAACGATTCGAGCCGCGCCACGGCCTGTTCAAGCGGCCCGTCCCAGTCGATATCGACCGGACTGCCCGCCGCGCTGTTGGCGCCAGGCTGCGTGGGTGCGCCGCGTCCGTTCGCCAGACCCAGGTGTTCGGGTTCGATCAACTCGCCTTCGCTCAGTGCGATGGCGCGCTGCATGGTATTGCGCAGCTGGCGCACATTGCCCGGCCAGTCAAACTGCTGCAGCGCTTCGAGTGCAGTATTGCTGAGCCGCTTGCGCACGCCCCTGGCTTGCTGCTGATGCTGCTGCAGGAAGTGGCTGGCCAGCAGCGCCACGTCGCCCGTGCGTTCGCGCAGCGGCGGCAGCTTGATGGTAATGACCTGCAGCCGGTACCACAGGTCGGCGCGAAAGCGTCCTGCCTCCACCTCCGCTTCAAGGTCGCGGTGGGTGGCCGCCACCACGCGCAGGTCGACCGGCAGCGCATGGCGCGCACCGACCGGCATCACTTCGCGTTCCTGCAGCACGCGCAGGATCTTGGCCTGCGTGGGCAGCGCCATGTCGCCGATCTCGTCGAGAAACAGGGTGCCGCCATCGGCCTCGCGAAAGCGCCCGAGCCGGTCCGTGGCCGCGCCCGAAAACGCGCCTTTGACGTGGCCGAACAATTCGCTTTCCAGCAGCTCCGATGGAATCGCTGCGCAGTTGACGGCCACGAAAGGGCCGGCCGACCTGGCGCTGTTGCGATGCAGCGCCTGCGCCACCAGTTCCTTGCCAGTGCCCGTTTCGCCCTGCACCAGCACCGAATTGTCGCTGTCGGCCACCAGCCCGATGCGCTTGAAGATGGCGCGCATGGCTTCGCTGTTGCTGACCATCTGCTCATCTGCCTGTTCTGCAGTTGGTTCCGGGCTCGTGCTGGCAGCGCCTTGCGCCGGTTCGCTGGCGCGTAGCGCGCGCACCAGCGTTTGCGCCAGCACATCGCGCCCGAGCGGCTTGATCAGGTGGTCAAACGCGCCCAGGCGCATCGCCTCGATGGTATTGGAGCCGCTGGCGTAAGCGGTCAGCACGATGCAGGGCAGGCCGGGTGCGGTGCTGGCGGCCTGGCGCAGGAAGGCCAGGCCGTCGTCGCCGGGCAGGCGCAGGTCGACGATGGCCAGGTCGATGCCGCCGTCCGCCAGGCAGCGAACGCCCGCTTCGCAGCTGCCCGCCTGGCGCACGCTGTAGCCGAGGTCTTCCAGCGTTTCTGCCAGCGTGCTGCGAAAGGCGTTGTCGTCGTCGATAATCAGTATCAGGGCCATGGCAGCTCCATGTTGATGCGCGTGCCGATAGCGCAGGTTTCGTCCAGCAGCGCGCGTCCGCCATGCGCCTGCAGCACCTCGCGCACCACCGCCAGGCCCAGGCCGGTACCGCCTTCGCGCCCGGTGACCAGCGGATCAAACAGGGTGGCGCGAAGCGGCGCGGCCACCCCGCTGCCATTGTCGGCTACCCACAGTTGCAGCAGGTCGCCCTGGCGCGCCGCACCCAGCGTCACCTGGCCGCCGGCAGTGGTATGGGCCAGCGCATTGGACAGCAGGTTGTCGATCACGCGCGCCAGTTGCTCGGGGTCGAACAGCGCCACGTTGCGCGCTGCCGCGTCCAGGCCGGGCTCGATATCGAGCGCCAGCGTCACGCCCAGTTCGCTGGCTGCTTCGGCGTGGTCGAGCCGGCGCTTGTCGAGCCAGTCGCCCAGCTCGACCGGGGCGCGCTTCGGATGAAACGGCTGCGTCAGCGCCAGCAGGCTGGCCACCAGCGTTTCAAGCCGCTGCACCTGCAGTAGCGTGGTGCGCAGGGCCGCACTGCTGCGCACTGCGCGCAGCGCCTCCGGTGCCGCCAGCGCATTGTCGACCTTCATGCGGATGGTGCCGAGCGGATTGCGGATTTCATGGGCCAGGCCGGCTGCCAGGCTGCCCAGCGTGGCCATGCGTTCGTTGTTGGCCAGCAGCGCAGACAGGCGCTGCGCCTCGCGGCCCCAGCGCATCAGCAAAAAGGCAAACCAGGCGCCAGCCAGCACCAGCGATCCCAGCAGCAGGCTGACTGCCAGTGTCAGGTGGTTCAGTGCGCCATCGGCCATGCCGGCCACGCGCGTCAGGGTCCAGCCGGCCACGCTGTCGGACACCGGGCAGGTGCCATACACGACCGCTTCGCGCAGGCCAGGGCGCACTTCCTGCAGCGACTTGCCGGTTGTGAGCGTCTGCTGCGCCAGTGCGGCGATACGCTGCAATTCGGCCGCCGGCGCATCGTCCTTGGTGCCGCTGCCGTCGTAGGTGGGAAAGGCATAGGCGTAAGCGCCGCGTTGCGGCGTCCACAGTCCGCCTTCAAAGCCGATATCTTCGCGCAGCGCCATGTCGACGATGGCGCGCTCCATCGCCTAGCCTGCGCCATGCTGCAGGCCGGCGCGCTCGACGCCGGCGCGCATGATCTGGCAGATCACGGCAGCGCGTGCGCGCGCCGAAGCCGCCTGGGCGGTTGTGCCCTGCATGCCCAGTTGCAGCAGCAGCCAGACCAGCAGTGCCACCATGGCGGCGATGGCTGCCCATAGCCAGCCCAGATCGCGTTTCAACATGCCACTTAGCGCCATCTGCATCTTTCAATAATTGTTTTCGGTGAAACAATTATAGGCTGATGTGCTGGCGCTTCTGTATCCTGGCGCACCAAGCGCTGTGTTCTTCAGCAACGCTTCAGGTATGCATAAGCTGCTGCAAGGCCAGGGTATTGAACAGCGCCGCACCCGACGCGGTATTGTCGAAGATGCACCAGCTGCCTGCGGCGTTCTTCTGGTGCAGGCTGGCAGCGAGTTCTTCCAGAAACGCATCGGTATAGCTTGAATAGTAAATTTTCGGGCTGCCGTGCAGGCGGATATAGGCCAGTTCCGTGGTGGCTTCGTGCGCACCGGGCGGGCCGGCCGGCGGGTCGGCCCGTACGCGCGTGACATGGCGTTCGCGCAGCAGCGCCGTGGCGTCCTCGCCAAACCAGCTGGCGTGGCGCGCTTCGAGCGCCAGCATGACGCCGAACTGCTGGCGCAGGCGCGTCAGGAATTCTTGCGCCACGGCTGCGTCAAAGCGCAGGCTGGGCGGCAGCTGCACCAGCACGCAGCCAAGCTTGTCGCCCAGATGCCCCACCTCGCCGGCAAAGCGCGCCAGCTCGGCGTCACACTGCGTCAGGCGCAGTTCGTGCGTGATCTGGCGCGGCAGCTTGACGCTGAAGCGGAAATCGTCCGGCACGCTGTCGGCCCAGCGTGCATAGGTGGCCGGCTGGTGCGGGCGGTAGAACGAGGTATTGATTTCCACACTGTTGAGCACGCTGCCGTAGCGCTGCAAATGGCTGCCTTCGGGCGGAAACGGGGCAGCGGCAGCGCTGGAAATGCTCCAGCCGGCCGTGCCGAGATAAAGAGGATGGGTGCGCTTGTTCATGCGCTTATTACAGCAAAGCATGGCAGGCGCGACTGTCGGACGACGCCTTGTGGTGCTGTCAGCGCGGCACTAGTCGATTACGCTGCCATCGAGCGCATGGCGAGTGATGGTGCCGGCCGTATCGATGGCAATCCAGCCGCCGCGCGCCTGTTCTGGCGCTTCCACATCGCATTCCCAGTCGGGCAGCACATAGCGCAAAGTATCGTCGACTCTATGCAGGGCGGGGCGGTGCGTGTGGCCATGGATCATCACGGTGCTGGCGTGCTCGGCAAACACCTGCGCCACCGCTTCAGGTGTCACATCCATGATCTCCATGGCTTTTTCGCCGTTCTGTGCGCGGCTGTTCTGGCGCAAGCCGGCAATGATCGCCTTGCGCTGCGCCAGCGGCATGGCCAGGAACTGCTGCTGCCAGGCGCTCTGGCGCACCATGGCGCGAAACTCCATGTACTTGAGATCGTTGGTGCATTCGGCGTCGCCGTGCAGCAGCACTACGCGCTGGCCGGCAATGGTCGCCAGATGCGGCTCGCTCAGCAGGGTGGCGCCGGCGGCAGCGGCAAAGCTTGATCCGACCAGGAAATCGCGGTTGCCGGCAATCCAGTACACGTGTACGCCAGCATCGCTGACGGCGCGGATGGCGGCGGTCATGCGGGCATTGAACGGGTCGGCCAGGTCGTCGTCGCCGGCCCAGTATTCGAACAGGTCGCCCAGCAGATACAGCGCCTGCGCCGATCGCGCGTGCTGCTCCAGGAACGACAGAAACGCCGCGCTGGTGCGCGGGTGCGAGCTCTGCAGATGCAGGTCGGAAATGAATAGTGCGGCAGGCATTGTCATGCTGTAACGCTCCGAGGTAAAGAAACTGCGTGGGAACGCGTCAGGATAACAATGCCGTGCATGGTTGATTCAGCTTACGCTGCTTCGACTTTCTCGATGATCACGTCGGTAGCTGGCACATCGGCAAACATGCCCGAACGCGTGGTTTTCACGGCGCGGATGGCGTCGACCACTTCCTTGCCGTCAACCACTTTACCGAACACGGCGTAGCCCCAACCGTCCTGGCCTGGGTAGTCCAGGAAGCTGTTGTTCTTGACGTTGATAAAGAACTGCGCCGACGCCGAGTGCGGGTCGGAAGTGCGGGCCATGGCCAGCGTGTACGGATCGTTTTTCAGGCCGTTCTTGGCTTCGTTTTCTACGGTGGTGTTGGCAGCCTTTTGTTTCATGCCTGGCTCGAAACCGCCGCCCTGGATCATGAAACCGTCGATCACGCGGTGGAAAATGGTGTTGTTGTAGTGGCCGGCGTTCATGTAGTCGAGGAAGTTGGCAACCGTTTTCGGTGCTTTCTCGGCGTCCAGTTCGGCGGTGATGACACCGTGGTTGGTGGTAATGATAACTTTGGTCATGATAATCCTTTGTTAATGATGAAAGGTCAGATTGATGCTTCATTGGGAAGCAAAAACGCTATTTTACAGTTTTGCCGGCGCAGACTTCAGCAGGGTTGCCGATTCGATGACTACCGGCGTGACAGGCACGTTCTGGTGCGGGCCCTTGTCGGCCACGGCGACAGCCTTGATCTTGTCGACCACATCCATGCCCGAAACCACTTTGCCGAACACGGTATAGCCGAAGCCGTCGCGGCCCGGATAGTCGAGTGCGCCGTTATTGCCGACGTTGATGAAAAACTGCGAGGTGGCCGAGTGCGGATCGCCCGTGCGCGCCATGGCGATGCTGTAGGTCACATTCTGCAGGCCGTTCTGCGCCTCGTTCTTGATCGGCGCCTTGGTGGCTTTTTGCTTCATGTTCTTGTCGAAGCCGCCACCCTGTATCATGAAGCCGTCGATCACGCGGTGGAAAATAGTGCCTTTGTAGTAACCGCTTTTTACGTACTGCAAGAAGTTGGCGACGCTGGCCGGCGCTTTTTCCTGGTTCAGTTCCAGTACGATTTCGCCCATATTGGTTTTCAGGCTGACGTGCGGCGTCGGGTCGACGGCGGCCGGCGCGGCCACCACCGCGCTGCCCAGCGTCAGGCCGGCAAAGACGGTAAACAGGCGGCCCAGAAAAGAAGGGCGGCGAAGTTGGGTTTGTTGCATGTTGGTGTCCTTGATGTTATTTTTTTCTGCAGTTCAATCGGCTTGTTGCTCAGTGGAAATCAATGTGGATGAGCATGAGTTCGCAAAAACCTCATCCATATCGGGCCAGTCCGGTTTTTATCAATGATATACTTGAACGCTAACGCGACATTTTAGCAAACAAGAACAACAATATAGCGGCTGGCCAGTATGGCGCACACGGCAGTTCAGTGGCGCGGCACCTTCGGTGTCTGCGCCTGTCTGTCGTTTTGCCCGGCTGGCGGCTGTTTTACCACTAAAGTACGATGAGCAATCTGAAGATTTACAATACCCTGGCACGTGAAAAGCAGGTTTTCGTTCCGATGGAAGCGGGCAAGGTACGCATGTACGTATGCGGCATGACCATCTACGATTACTGCCATATCGGCCATGCGCGCATGATGATGGCGTTCGACGTGGTCTACCGCTGGCTCAAGGCTTCCGGCTTTGAGGTCACCTATGTGCGCAATATTACCGATATCGACGACAAAATCATCCGCCGCGCCGTGGAAAACGGCGAGACCATCTCGCAGCTGACAAGCCGCTTCACGCGCTATATGGAAGAAGACACGGCGGCGCTGGGCATTTTGCCGCCCGACCACCAGCCGCGCGCGACCGACTACGTGCCGCAGATGCTGAACCTGATCGAGCGCCTGGAGCAAAACGAGCTGGCCTACCAGGGCGATGACGGCGACGTCAATTATGCGGTGCGCAATTTCCCCAGCTACGGCAAGCTGTCGGGCAAGTCGCTTGACGACCTGCGCGCCGGCGAACGCGTCGACGTCAATACCGGCAAGCGTGACCCGCTCGACTTCGTGCTGTGGAAGTCGTCCAAGGAGTCCGAGCCGGAAGAGGTCAAATGGGACTCGAAATGGGGCCGCGGCCGCCCGGGCTGGCATATCGAGTGCTCGGCCATGTCGTGCGCCCTGCTGGGCGAGCAGTTCGATATCCATGGCGGCGGCGCCGATCTGCAGTTCCCGCACCATGAAAACGAGATCGCCCAGTCCGAAGGCGCGTTTGGCCATACCAGCGTCAACTACTGGATCCATAACGGCTTTGTGCGCCTGGACAATGAAAAAATGTCCAAGTCGCTGGGCAACTTCTTCACGATCCGCGAAGTGCTGCAAAAGTTCGACGCCGAAGTGATCCGTTTCTTTATCCTGCGCGCGCACTACCGCAGCCCGCTCAATTATTCCGATGTGCATCTGGACGATGCGCGCCTGGCGTTGACGCGCCTCTATACGGCTTTGTCGGATGTGGTGGTGGAAGAGGGTGGCATCGACTGGAGCGAAGCGCACGCCGCGCGCGTGGCCGAAGCGATGGATGACGATTTCAATACCCCGCTGGCCGTGGCCGCCCTGTTCGACCTGGCCACGGAAGTCAATAAAACCCGGTCGCCGGCACTGGCGCGCCAACTCAAGGGCCTGGCCAATATGCTGGGCCTGCTTGAGCGTACGCCGCAGCAGTTCCTGCAGGCGACCGTGGGCGACTGCGCTGGCGCCGACGATGAAACGGCCGGCATCGAGCAGGCGATTGCCGCGCGCGCAGCCGCCAAGAAGGCGCGCGACTTCGCGCAGGCCGACCGCATCCGCGCCGACCTGCTCGCTGCCGGCATCATCCTCGAAGACAAGCCTGACGGCTCGACCAACTGGCGCCGCGCATGATGTCAAACACCAGGGAACAAGGGGAAGCACCAGCGGCAGCGCCGGTGGTGCAGGTGCCTGCTTACTGGGAAGAGGCGAAGATCGAGCTGATGAAGCGCGACCGCATCATGAAAAAGCTGATTCCCCAGTTTGGCGACCTGCACCTGGTCGGCCACAGTGATCCGTTTACCACCCTGGCCCGTTCCCTGGTGGGGCAGCAGATCACGCCCAAGGCGGCCGACGCTGCCTGGAAAAAGCTGCTGCTGGCCTGCCCGAAATGCACGCCGGCGCAGGTGATCAAGGCTGGCGCCGAGCAACTGGCGGCGTGCGGCCTGTCCAAGCGCAAAACCGAATATATCCTCGACCTGGCCGACCATTTCAAGGCCAAGCGCGTCCATGCCAGCCAGTGGGGCGAGATGGATGATGAGGCGGTGATTGCCGAGCTCGTGCAAATTCGCGGCATCGGCCGCTGGACAGCCGAGATGTTTCTGATATTTAATCTGTTGCGTCCGAATGTGCTGCCGCTCGACGACCCTGGCCTGATCCAGGGCATCAGCGTCAATTACTTTTCGGGCGAACCTGTTTCACGCAGCGATGCGCGCGAAGTATCGGCCAATTGGGAGCCGTGGCGCACCGTGGCGACCTGGTATTTGTGGCGCAGTCTTGATCCTGCAGCAGCCGATGCAGCCCCCGGCGCTTCTGCCGGTACGGTAAAATAAACATGATGACGCCGCACGCCCTGGCGCTGCGGCCGGTAAAACCTGGAGGTACAATGACTAAAACGACTTTCCTCAATTTTGAGCAGCCGATCGCGGAACTCGATTCCAAGATCGAAGAGTTGCGCTTCGTGCAAGACGATTCGGCCGTCGACATCTCCGAAGAGATCGACCGCCTGGCCAAGAAGAGCCAGCAACTGACCAAAGATATCTACGCCAAGCTGACCCCCTGGCAAGTGGCGCAGATCGCGCGCCACCCGCAGCGCCCTTACACCATGGACTACGTGAATGAAATCTTTACCGATTTCCACGAACTCCATGGCGACCGCACCTATGCCGACGACCTGTCGGTGGTGGGCGGCCTGGCCCGTTTCAACGGCCAGCCGTGCATGGTAATCGGTCACCAGAAGGGCCGCGACACCAAAGAGCGCGCCATGCGCAACTTCGGCATGCCCAAGCCCGAAGGCTACCGCAAGGCCATGCGCCTGATGAAGGTTGCCGAGAAATTCAACCTGCCGATCTTTACCTTTGTCGATACGCCTGGCGCGTTTCCCGGCATCGATGCCGAAGAGCGCGGCCAGTCCGAAGCCATCGGCCACAATCTGTACGTGATGGCCGAACTGAAAGTGCCTTTGATCGCCACCATTATCGGTGAAGGCGGCTCGGGCGGCGCACTGGCCATTGCCGTCGGCGACGCCGTGCTGATGCTGCAATACTCGACCTATTCGGTGATCTCGCCGGAAGGCTGCGCCTCGATCCTGTGGAAGACCGCCGAACGCGCCGCCGACGCGGCCGAAGCACTGGGCCTGACCGCGCACCGCCTGAAAGCCATGGGCCTGATCGACAAAATCATCAACGAGCCGCTGGGCGGCGCCCACCGCGATCCGAAACAGATGGCTACCCTGCTCAAGCGCGCACTGGCCGACACTCTGCGCCAGTTCCAGGGCATCAAAACCAAGGACCTGCTGGCCGCCCGCCATGAGAAGCTGCTCGGCTACGGCAAGTTCAAGGAAACCACGCCGAGCGAGTAATCGCACCAGGGCGAACGTAGGTCGACGTAGGTCGGATTAGGCCGCAGGCCGTAATCCGACAACACCTGTAGCGCCAACGATGTTGTCGGATGACGCCGCTCCGCGGCCTGCGCGGCCCGGCTAATCCGACCTACCGACCTACCTTCTTGAGATCACAGTTTTCCTGTTGCTCAACAAAAACCAGGGACAGCCAGGTACCACCTCGCTGTCCCTCTTTGCATTCAGAAATCCCATGAAAAAGCCCCAAACCGCCACCGTCGCCGATATCTTTGCCCGCGCCCTGGTCGCCTGTGCGCCGCAGCCTGGCAGCACGCTTGCCATTGCCCTCAGTGGTGGCCTCGATTCCTCGGCGCTGCTGCACCTGGCCCACGCCTGGGCGCAGGAACACGGCATGGCGCTGGTCGCGCTGCATGTGCATCACGGTCTGAGCCCGAACGCCGACGCCTGGCTGGCGCACTGCGAACAGGCGTGCGCGGCGCTGGGCGTGCCGTTCGAGGCGCGCCGCGTGACGCTTGAAACCAATCCGAAAACCGGCACCGAAGAAGCCGCGCGCAAGCGCCGCTATGCTGCGCTGGGCGCCATGTGCGCCGAACGTGGCGCCAGGCTGCTGTTGACCGCGCATCATCAGGACGACCAGGCCGAAACCGTCCTGTTGCAGCTGCTGCGCGGCTCGGGCACGGCCGGTTTGTCGGGCATGGACGGCGCCAACAGCGCGCCCGAGCTGCTGGGCAATGCCGAACTGGTGATGGCGCGCCCGCTGCTGCCAGTGTCGCGCCAGCAGCTGGAGGCCTATGTGGCCAGCCATGCGATTGCCCATATCCACGACGAATCGAACGACGATGCGCGCTTTGCCAGGAATGCCTTGCGCCACAAAGTGATGCCGGTACTGGCGCAGGCCTTTCCCGGTTTCCAGGAGCGCTTTGCCCGCAGCGCCCAGCATGCGCAGTCGGCCCAGCGCCTGCTGACCGAACTGGCGCAGCAGGACCTGGCTGACAGCCTCGACGGTGACTGCCTCGATCTGGCCAAATTGCGGGCACTGAGCCTGGACCGCAACTACAACCTGCTGCGCCACTGGTTCCATGTGCGCGGCCTGCGCATGCCGTCGACCGCCTGGCTGGTGGAAATGGTGGCGCAGCTGCTCGAAGCGCGCGCCGATGCGCAGTTGCTGGTCACGCATCCCGAATGCCATGTGCGACGCTACCGCGACCGCCTGCACCTGACCCCCAAGCTCGGTGACCTGGCCGGCATGCGCGACAAGAGCGATATCGATATTCCCGGCCTGGAAAAACCGGGCCAGACGTTCCGCTGGCAGGGTGAAGCCAGCCTGGCATTCCCGGCCTACGGCGGCGTGCTGCATTTCGATGCGGTGGAGGAGGGCGGTGCAGGGATCGATGCCGAGTGGCTGCAGTCGCAAACCCTGACCATCGATTTTCGCCAGGGTGGCGAGCGCCTGAAACTGGCGCACAACCGTCCTACGCGCAGCCTGAAAGCGCATTACCAGGCCTTTGATGTGCCGGCCTGGGAACGCGAGCGTCTGCCGCTTGTGTGTGCGGCGCAACAATTGCTGTTTGCGGCCGGCATCGGCCACGATTGCCATTGCCTCGGTTTGCCGGAGCGCCCACGGGTCAGCCTGCGCTGGACTGCATGAAACGGTTATTTTCATATGCGGATACGGTATGAGCTCATGCGCTTTATCGCTTGTTATTTTGCATTGCGACATGTAAAGTAAAGTCCCCTTTTTATTCTTCTTGAGCGGAAACTTCACTCTTATGGCTTTAATCGTCCACAAATATGGCGGTACGTCGATGGGCTCGACTGACCGTATCAAGAATGTCGCCAAGCGCGTTGCCAAGTGGCACGACGCCGGGCATCAAATCGTGGTGGTGCCATCTGCCATGTCGGGCGAAACCAACCGCTTGATTGGACTGGCCAGGGAAATCATGGATCAACCCGATCCGCGTGAACTTGACATGATCGCCTCGACAGGCGAACAAGTGTCCGTCGGCCTATTGTCGATGGCACTGCTGGCGATCGGCAAACAAGCCGTATCCTATGCTGGCTGGCAAGTCGCGATCAAAACCGATTCCGCCTTTACCAAGGCCCGCATCCAGTCGATCGATGACGAAAAAGTCAAACGCGACCTCGATGCCGGCAAAATCGTGATTATTACCGGCTTCCAGGGCGTCGACGAAAACGACAACATCGCCACCCTGGGCCGCGGCGGCTCCGACACTTCGGCGGTCGCCATTGCTGCTGCCATGAAGGCAGCAGAATGCCTGATCTTTACCGACGTGGACGGCGTCTACACGACCGATCCGCGCGTGGTTTCCGAGGCACGCCGCCTCAAGACCATCACCTTTGAAGAAATGCTGGAATTGGCATCGCTGGGCTCCAAAGTGCTGCAGACCCGTTCGGTTGAATTTGCCGGCAACTACCGCGTGCCCACGCGCGTACTGTCGTCGCTGACCGACCCGCTGCTGCCGCTGGAGATCGAAGCCAATTCGGGCACCCTGATTTCGTTTGAGGAAGACACCAATATGGAACAAGCAGTTATCTCCGGCATCGCCTTCAACCGCGACGAAGCCAAAATCACCGTGCTCGGCGTGCCCGACCGTCCAGGCGTGGCCTACCACATCCTGGGACCGGTGGCCGACGCCAATATCGAGGTCGACATGATCATACAGAATCAGTCGGTAGACGGTAAAACGGATTTCACCTTCACCGTCTCGCGCGGCGAATACAAGCGCGCCATGGCCGTGCTCGAAGCACACCGCGAAGAACTGGGCGCAGCCAGCATTACCGGCGACGACAAGGTCTCGAAGCTGTCGGTCGTCGGCGTGGGCATGCGCAGCCATGTCGGCATCGCTTCGCAAATGTTCCGCACCCTGTCGGAAGAGGGCATCAATATCCGCATGATCTCGACCTCGGAAATCAAGATTTCGGTGCTGATCGACGAGAAATACATGGAACTGGCCGTGCGCGCCCTGCACAAGGCCTTCGGCCTGGAAAACGCATAAATTTTGCGAAAAACCGCCAAGTTGGCTTGACCAAAGCGGTCATGGTCTATACTATGGCGGTCGTCTGCTCTGCAGCTTTCAGGCAGGAAGACATAGTTGAGTAATCAGCTAGGAGACGTGGCCGAGTGGCCGAAGGCACATCCCTGCTAAGGATGCATACGGCTTATACCTGTATCGTGGGTTCGAATCCCACCGTCTCCGCCAGAACAAACAAAAAAGCCTCCCCTGCGGGAGGCTTTTTTGTTTGTGACGGACGGAGCCGGTGGGATTCGAAGACGGAGCGCCCTGAAGGGCGCGCAGGCTCTTCGAATCGCCCATCTGCCGCGCGCGAGCGCGGCGCCGTTGGCCGCGCAGCGGCCAACGCCGTAACCCATATTTGCGGCTAGCACGTCATATGCCCCCGCCTGTACCCCTTCCCCAACTGACGCCCCCCCCCCCACAGCAAAGCCTGGCGCTCTGCCTCGTACGGCACGCCCTTGACTCAGTCGCTACCGTGCTGCCAGCCGCCGCCCAGTGCCTGGTACAGGGCCACCGTATCGGTATAGCGGCTGGCCTGCGCCTGAATCAGCGCCAGATGCGCCTGCTGCCAGGCCTGGCTGGCCAGCAGCACGGGCGGGTAGCCTGTCAGGCCCAGTTGCCATTGACGCTCGGCGATGCGCCTGCTTTTGCTGGCGGCCTGCTCGGCTGCGGCGGCGGCGCGCAGTGCGCGGGCGTCGGCGTCGATGGCGTGCAGCGTATCGGCCACATCCTGGAAGGCGGTCAGCACGGTGCTGCGGTACTGCGCTGCGGCCTGGTCGTAATTTGCCTCGGCGGCGCGCTGCTGGTGCAGCAGGGCGCCGCCATGGAACAGCGGCTGCGCCAGGTCAGCGCCGATGCTCCAGAAGCCGGTGCCGGCCTTGAACAGAGTGCCGGCGCTCAGCGCGGTGCCGCCCAGGGTGCCGGTCAGCGCAAAGCCGGGCAGGCGCGCCGCAGTGGCCACGCCGATCTGCGCCGATGCCTCGTGCAGCTGCGCTTCGGCGGCGCGGATGTCGGGGCGCTGTTCGACCAGCTGCGCCGGCAGGCTCAAGGGCAGTTCGGTCGCCAGCGCCAGGTCGCCGAAGTCGAAGCGCGGCGGCATGGCTTCGCCCGGCGTGTGGCCGGCCAGCGTGGCCAGCAGGTTCTGCTGCTGGGCCAGCTGTTTCTGCAAGGGCGGCAAGGTTGTTTCCACTTGCGCCAGCGCCGCTTCCTGTACCGCAACGTCGGCCGCGCCAATCTGGCCGGCCTGCTGTTGCCGGCGCACCGCGCCCAGCTGCTGCTGCGCCATCGTCACTTGCTGCTCTACCGCCTCGATCTGGGCACGCAGCGCGGCCTCGCCGATGGCGGCGTTGACCACGCTGGTGGTCAGGGTCAGGCGCGCCGCTTCGCGCTGGTAGCGCGCAAGGTCGGTCTGGGCGTCGGCCGCTTCGATCTGCCGGCGCGCACCGCCAAAAACGTCCGCCGTGTAGCCGATGTTCAATTGCGCGGTATGCAGTGTGTACAGGTTTTTGCCCGAAGTGAGCGGACTGGACAGCGTGCCGGCCACGCGCTGGCGGCCAGGCTGCAGCTGCAGGTCGACGCTGGGCAACACGTCGCCACGCTGCGCGGCTGCCGTTTCGCTGGCGGCGCGCAGAGCCGCTTCGGCCGCCTGCAGATCAGGACTCGCCTGCAAGGCAGTGGCGACCAGCTGGTTCAGTTCGGCCGAACCGAAAACCGTCCACCACTGGGCGCTGACGGCCTGGCCTGCGATGTAGTGCTGCGCCTGGCCACCGGCGACCGGCGCCGAGACGGTGCTTGCCGGCAGCGGTTCGGCCGTGTAGCGGCTGACCGTGGGCGCTGCCGGGCGCACGAAGTCGGGGCCGGCAGCGCAACCTGTCACCAGCACTGCGGCCAGCAGGCGCACCGCGAGCGACAGCGCTGTTGCGGCCGGGGCCGAGCTGAAAGCGATCCCGTGCGCGGCCACTCCGGACGCGGCGCGGACGATGGCGCCCCTGCAGTTGAGCGTGATTGTTGTCATCATGCGTGTTCTCCTTCTGGTGCATCGGCAACAGCGGCCCGGCGCGCTGCACGTTCTTCGATCAGGTAATACATGGCCGGCAGCAGCACCAGCGTCAGGATGGTGGCCGTGATCAGGCCGCCCACTACCACGGTGGCCAGTGGCCGCTGGACATCGCTGCCCAGGCCATGCGCCAGCGCTGCCGGCACCAGGCCCAGCGCAGCCACGGTGGCGGTGGTCAGTACCGGTCGCACGCGCTCGCGCGCACCGGTAATGACGGCGGTGCGCAAGTCGCCCGGCACCAGCTTGCGCCAGCGGTTCAGGTTGGCCAGCATGACCACCGCGTTCAGTACCGACACGCCGAAGAGCGCGATAAAGCCCACTGCCGACGACACGTTCAGGGTCATGCCGCGCAGCTGCAGCGCCACCAGGCCGCCGAGCAGCGACAGCGGCACCGCCAGCAGGATCAGCCCAGGCTGGCGCAGATTGCCAAATTCCGAGAACAGCATCACGAACATCAGTGCCAGTACTGCCGGCACGATCACCGCCAGGCGCGCCTGTGCGCGCTGCTGGTTCTCGAACTGGCCGCCCCAGGTGATCTGGTAGCGCGCGTGGTCGTACGCGATTTCACGCGCAATGCGGCCCTGGGCATCGGCCAGGAACGACGACAGGTCGCGTCCGCGCAGATTGGTGCGCACTGTCAGATGGCGCCGGTTCATCTCGCGCGTGATCGTCGTTTCGCCTTCGGCCAGGCGGATATGGGCCACCTGCGCCAGCGCCACGTGGGCACCGTTGGCCGCGTTCAGCACCAGGTCGCCGATCGCCTGCGGATCGTTGCGGGTCGGACCGCTGAAGCGAGCCGCCACGTCGTAGCTGCGGTCGTCCACATACACCTGCGTGACCGCGCTGCCGCCGATGCCGGTCTGGATCAGCGACATCACGTCTGCCACGTTGATGCCGAGGCGGGCGGCGGCCGCGCGGTCGACGTCGATGCGTACCTGCGGCAGCGGCGGCTCCTGGTCGATAATGACGTCGGCTGCGCTAGGTACCGTGCGCAGCAGGTGTTCGACCTGGCTGGCCAGCTTGCGGGTGGCGTGGAAATCGTCGCCATACACCTTGACCACCAGGTCGCTGTGCGCGCCGGCCAGCTTGTCGAGCACGCCGTCGATCATCGGCTGCGAAAAGCCGACATCGGTGCGCGGCAGCTGCTTGTAGCGCGCCGACAGCTTGTCGATCAGGTCCTGCTTGCTCATGCCGGACGGCCACTGGTCGTAGGGCAGCAACGTCACTGCGCATTCGATATGCGATGGGGTGAATGGATCGGTGCCCTCGTCATTGCGGCCCAGCTGCGTCACCACATGCGCCACCTGCGGCTCCTGCAGCGTGGCCGCGCGCAGTGCGTCGGCCATTTGCGTGGCCTTGGTCAGCGAAATGCCCGGTGGCAGCGTGACCTGCAGCCAGATCGACCCCTCGTCGAGCGACGGCAGGAAGTCGCGCCCGATGCTGCTGCCCACCAGCACCACGGCAGCGAGCGTGGCGCCGGCAATGGCCAGCACCAGCTTCGATTTGCCGACCAGCCGCTGCAGCAGCGCTTCGTAGCGCGGCATCAGCCAGCCCAGCACCGGATTGTGGAAAATCTTGCGCGGCTTGCGAAACGCCCAGTAGGCCAGGCCGGGAATCAGCATGATGGTCATCAATAGCGCACCGAGCAGGGCAAAGCCGACCGCAAAGGCCATCGGCGAGAACAGCTTGTACTCGATGCGCTGGAAGGCGAACAGCGGCAGGTAGGCGACCATGATGACCAGCATGCCGAAGCAGGTGGGGCGCATGACCTGCAGCGTGGCCTGCATGGAGTCGCCGCCGGACAGCAGGCCTTCGGGCTGCTCTTCGCGCCGGCGCAGGATCGCTTCGAGCACGAAGATGGCGCCGTCAACGATGATGCCAAAATCGATGGCGCCCAGCGACAGCAGGTTGGCCGGAATCTTGAAGTGGTGCATCAGGATAAAAGCCACCATCAGCGACACCGGAATGGCCGACGCCGCAATCAGCGCCGCGCGCGGGCTGCCCAGGAACAGCACCATTACCAGCGTGACCAGCACCACGCCTTCGAGCAGTGTCTTGCCGACCGTGTGCACGGTGGCGTCGACCAGCGTGCTGCGGTCCATATAGGGCACGACCTTGACGTCCTTGGGCAGCAGGTGGCCATTGAGCTCGTCGACGGCCGCGTGCACGTTGGCGATCACGCGCGACGGGTTTTCGTTCTTGAGCAGCAGCACGATGCCCGAAACGGTATCGGACACCTTGTCCTTGCCCAGCACGCCGTGGCGCTCCTGGTTGCCCAGCGTGACATTGCCCAAGTCCTTGACCAGCACCGGCACGCCGTTTTTCTGTGTGACGACGACATTGCCCAGGTCGTCCAGGCTGTGGATCAGGCCCACGCCGCGCACCACCAGGCCCTGCTGGCCACGCGTCAGGATGCTGCCGCCGGCATTGGCGTTGTTGGCCGCAATGGCCTGCGTGATCTGCGCCAGCGACAGGTTGTACTTGGACAGCTTGGCCGGATCGAATTCAAGCAGGAACTGCGTGGTCAGGCCGCCGAAGTTGCCGACATCGACCACGCCGCTGGCCTGCTTGAGGCGTGGGATCACCACCCAGCGCTGCAATTCGGACAGGGCGCGCAGGTCGCGGCTTTTCGACTCCAGCGTATAGCGATAGATTTCCCCGATCGGCGAGGTGAGCGCGTCGAGCGACGGCTGGGCGCCATACGGCAGCGTGACGCCGGCTATGCGTTCCTGCAGGCGCTGGCGCGACCAGTAGTCTTCGGCGCCGTCCTCGAACACCACGGTAATGAGCGACAGGCCGAAGGTCGACTTCGAGCGCATCACGTGCATGCCCGGCGTGCCCATGATTTCGCGTTCGAGCGGAATGGTGATCTGCTGTTCGACTTCTTCGGCGGCCAGGCCGTTGACCTGGGTGACCACTTGCGAGGTGACGTCGGCAATATCGGGATAGGCTTCGAGCGGCAGCTGGGTCCAGCAGTAGCCGCCATACAGCGCCACGAGCAGGAAAATCAGCGTGACGATGCCGCGCCGGTTGAAGCACAGGGTAACCAGACGATCAATCATTGAGCAGCACTCCATCCTTGGTGACGATACGCTCGCCGGCTTTCAGGCCGGACAGCACTTCGACCTGTTCGCCGATCTGCGCGCCCAGTTTCAATTCGCGCGCTTCGAATTGCCATGGCTTGACTTCGACAAACGCGCGGCTGGCAAAGCCGCTCTGGATCACGGCGGCCATCGGCACGAGCAGGCCGTCGTGCGGACGCGCCAGCAGCGTGGCTTCGGCAAACATGCCGGGCTTGAGGCGGCCGTCGCGGTTCTCGAACGGCATGCGGACCTTGACGGTGCGGGTATCGGCATCGAGCATCTCGCCGATGTAGCGCACCTGGCCGTTCACCGGCTGTGGCCAGGCGTCGAGCTGTATGCTGGCCTGCTGACCCACGTAGAGCTGCGGCAGGTTTTTCTCTTGCGCATTGGCGCTGATGAACACGTGCGACAGGTCCGCTACCGTCATCAGTGGCGCGGTGGCGTCGTTCCAGTAGGCGCCGGCGGCGGCCGACAGATCGACCACGCGGCCGGCAATGGGCGAGCGCACGGTAATGCGCCCGCCGGCAGCGCCGCCTGCCTGCGCGCCCAGTTGCGCCAGGCGCGCGCCGGCGCGCGATGCCTCGGCGCTGGCGCTGTCGAAATCGCTCTGGGCCTGTTCGACATCGCGCCCGGCGGCAATGTCCGACTGCGCCAGCTCGCGCTGGCGCGCCAGGTTGCGCCGTGCCAGCGCCAGCGCCGCTTGCGCCTTGGCGTTGTCGGCGCCGGCCTGCGCCATGTCCGGCGCGTCGACACTGAACAGCACATCGCCCGCCTTGACTTCATCGCCCAGTTGCTTGCTGATGCTGACGATGCGCCCGGCCAGCGGCGAAGTGAGCTTGACCAGGCGCGCCGGATCGGCTTCCACCAGCGCCGGCAGCGTGAAGGGCGCGGCGATCTGCTGCGTGTCGATGGCCGAGATGGTCAGCGCCCGCCTCAGCGGAGACTGTTCCGGTATGCGCAGCCGTTCACCTTCATGCACCAGGGCCGGCACGTCGGCGGCAGGCGCCTGGCCGGCGTGCGCGCCGTACAGGCTCCAGCCGCTCAGGCCAAGGGTGGCCAGGCCCAGCGTGGTGAGCAGGATCGGTTTGGTAATGGTGGTTTTTTTCATCATGTTTCTCCGGAACGGCGGCATGGCGCAGCCAGCGTCACCCGTCGGGGACGCTATAACTATGGAAAGGCTGGAAGTGACGCCATGGTAAAGAAACATGCTGCACTGCATCCTGAATTGTTCTTCAGAAAAGGCTTGCGGCGCCGCTGCTATACTCGGGCAGTCAGGAAAAGGGCGATCATGCACATTTTGTTGGTAGAAGACGATCACAAGGCGGCGCGCCTGCTGGCCCGCGGGCTCGAAGAGGAGGGCTACGCGGTCACGGTGGCGCACCGGGCGCAGGAGGTGGAGCCTGATGCGCTGGCGCGCGCCGACCTGGCCATCCTCGACTGGATGTTGCCGGGCAAGGATGGCGTGACGCTATGCGGCGAATGGCGCCGCCGCGGCCAGCACCTGCCGGTGCTGATGCTGACGGCGCGCGATGCGCTGGCCGACCGCATCGCCGGGCTCAATACCGGCGCCGACGACTATCTGACCAAGCCGTTTGAATTCGACGAGCTGCTGGCGCGCGTGCGCGCTTTGCTGCGGCGCGCAGCGCGACCGGCGCCGGTGCGCGTGCAGGTGGCTGACCTCAGCATCGATGCGCAGACGCATGCGGTTCGCCGCGGCGGCGTCAGCCTCGACCTGACGCCCAAGGAATATGCGATCCTCGACTTCCTGGTGCAGCATGCCGGCGAGGTAGTGAGCCGCTTGCAGTTGGCCGAACAGGTATGGCACGCTGATCTGATCGCCATCGACAACCTGATCGACGTGCACATGAAAAACCTGCGTCGCAAGGTCGATGCAGCCGGCTCTGCGCCGCTGATCGAGACCGTGCGCGGACGCGGTTTTCGCCTGGCGGCGCCCGGAGCGGCCGATGCTTAGCCTGCGCCGCCGGCTGGTACTGATCCATCTGCTGGCCACGGTGGCCACGGTGGGAGTGACAGCCGCAGCGGGCTGGTGGCAATTGTCGCGCTCGGTACGCGGCCAGCTCGATTCGGCCCTGCTGGCGCTGGCCGACACCGAAGTGGGCATGCTGAGCGACGCCGGCGGCGCCGTCGTGAAGGTGCATGAATCGCCCGCTGGCAGCGCGCCGCTGTCGCTGACGCGGCTCGACCGGCTGGTGCAGATCATCGACGGCAATGGCCGGGTGCTGGCGCGCAGCGCCAATCTGGGCGCCGACAAGCTGCCGGTACCGGCGCGATTGCAGGCGCAGCTGGCGGCCGGCGAGACGATTTTTGATACCTTGCCCGACGTGCGCGAGGAGCCGCTGCGCATGGTGTCGGTGCCGGTGGTGGTCGATGGCCATCGCTACGCGGTGCAGGTGGCCGGCTCGCTCGACGACGCGGACCAGATACTGCAGTCGGCGGCCATCCTGTTTGCAGTGATGGCGACGGCCTTGCTGGCGCTGGTGGGCTGGGCCGGTGCGCGCCTGTCGCGCCAGACCTTCGTGGCGATGGAAAACATCGTTGACCAGGCCCGCAAGATCGGCGACAGCAGCCTGGACCGGCGCCTGCCGCATCCGGGCCACGACGACGAGATCGGCCATCTGGTCGATACGCTCAACGCCATGCTCGGGCGCATCGAGCAGGCTTTTGAAGCGCAGCGCCGCTTTACTGCCGACGCTTCGCACGAGCTGCGCTCGCCGCTGTCGCGGCTACGCACGGAAATCGAGATCACGCTTCGACGGCCGCGCTCGAATGAAGAATATGTTGGCGTCTTGCGCTCATGCCTGGCCGAAGTAGGGGGCTTGACGATGCTCGTTGAAGAGCTGCTGATGCTGGCCCGGCTCGACGCGGGGCAGCAGCTGGCCCAGGTCGAACTGGCCTCGCTGGCCTCGCTGGCCAGTGACGCCGTCACTCGCCTGCGCGGCCCTGCTGCCGAGCGTCGTATTGCCATTGTGCTGGAAGACCATCTGGCGCAGGCGGTGCAGGTGGACCGCGCGCCGGTCAGCCTGGTGTTGCGCAACCTGCTCGAGAACGCCATGAAGTTTTCGCCGGCCGACGGGCATGTCACGGTGCGCCTGGAGCATAGCGAATCGGGTGTGATGCTGTCGGTGCAGGACCAGGGGCCGGGCATTGCCGAACAGGACCTGCCTTTCCTGTTCGAGCGCTTTTTTCGCGGCAGCAGCGCGCGCGCCGGCGAGGTTGATGGGGTTGGCCTGGGACTGGCGCTGTCGCAATCGATCATGCAGGCTTGCGGGGGGCGGATTGATGCTGTCAATGCGGCGACGGGTGGGGCGCGGTTTTTGATGTGGGTGCCGGTCGCAAAGATCTGATATGGGTACGGCGTTGGCCGCTGCGCGGCCAACGGGGCCGCGCTTAGCGCGGCAGATGGGCGATTCGAAGAGCCTGCGCGCCCGCTAGGGCGCTTGTCTTCGAATCCCATCGGCTCCGTCCTCCACAAACAAAAAAGCCTCCCGCAGGGGAGGCTTTTTTGTTTGTTCTGGCGGAGACGGTGGGATTCGAACCCACGATACAGGTATAAGCCGTATGCATCCTTAGCAGGGATGTGCCTTCGGCCACTCGGCCACGTCTCCAGGTCAATTGCTTAACCATGTCTGTCCATTAACTGCATGGTGCAGACGAGCGACATAGTATAGGGCCAATGGCGTTTGGTCAAGACGGGCACGGAACGAACTGTGCCGGGTGGCGGTGTACACTGCGCCATGGCCAAGACTGACTTCAATCATTTGCAGGTATTTTTGCTGGTGGCGCGCGAGCGCAGTTTTACGCGGGCTGCGCTGCAGCTGGGGGTGTCGCAATCGGCGCTCAGCCACACCTTGCGCACGCTCGAGGAGCAGCTTGGCGTGCGGCTGCTGGCGCGTAGTACGCGTGGGGTGGCGCCGACCGAGGCGGGGGGGCGGCTGATTGCCTCGCTCGAAGCGCATTACGAGGGCATCGAGGCCAGCTTGCTGATGCTGAGCGAGGGGCGCGACAAGCCGGCTGGCACCATTCGCATCAGCACGCATGACCACGCGGCCAGTTCCGTGCTGTGGCCCAAACTCTCGCCGCTGCTGACGCGCTATCCCGATATCAAGCTGGAACTCAATATCAATTACGGCCTGATCGACATCGTGGCCGAACGCTACGATGCGGGCGTGCGCCTGGGCGACCAGGTGGCGCAGGACATGATCGCCATGCGCATCTCGGAACCGCTGCGCATGGTAGTGGTGGCGGCGCCAGCTTACCTGCAAGGGCGCAGCGTGCCGCAGTGTCCGCAGGACCTGGCCGCGCATCAGTGCATCAATCTGCGCCTGCCCACGTATGACAATGTATCGGCCTGGGAGTTCCAGAAAGATGGCCGCTCGGTTGAAATGCGGGTCGACGGCCAGTGCATCTTCAGCACCACCCCGCAAAAGCTCGAGGCGGCGCTGGCCGGCCATGGCTTTGCCTGGCTACCGCAGGACATGGCGGCGCCGCACCTGGCGGCAGGGCGTCTGCGCAGCGTGCTCGACGACTGGAGTCCGACCTATCCCGGCTACCACCTCTATTATCCCAGCCGCCGCCAGAGCTCGGCGGCGTTTGCGCTGGTGCTGGACGCCTTGCGCCTCTGATCGATTAGCCCGATTACCTCAATTGCCTCGATGATTCATGAGATTTTCTCATATCGGTAGTGAGCGCGCGCCCGCTACCGGCACGCCTGCCTGACAGCTATATTGCTTCCTTGCCACAGTCAATCACAGCCAATCACAGCCAATAAGCGAGGAACACTATGGACAATAAACAGCGTGCCCTGGCGGCAGCCACGGCAGCCGTACTATGCGGCAGCGCCGATGCTGCTCCCGATGCGAGCGACGTGCGGAAGGTCGCGCCTGCGCTGGCGTACTACAACGAGCATCTGCTGCTGGGCGAAGTGTGGCAGCGTCCGGGGCTGTCGCCGCGTGATCGCAGCATCGTCACGCTGGCGGCGCTGATTGCAAAGAACCAGCCGCAGCAATTGCCGCCGTACCTGGAACAGGCGCTCGACAACGGCGTCAAGCCGGGCGAGATTGCGGAAATCATCACCCACCTGGCGTTCTACAGCGGCTGGCCGAATGCCATGGCCGCAGTGCAGGCAGCGCAGCCGGTATTTGCCGCGCGTCATATCGACAGCGCTCAACTGCCGTCGGCCGAGGTCGCGCTGCTGGCGCTCGATGAACAGGCCGAGGCGGCGCGCGCCAGCATGGTTCAGCAGAACTTCGGCGAAGTGGTGCCCGGCGTGGTGCAGTACACCACCGAGGCGCTGTTTCGCCAGCTGTGGCTGCGTCCCGGCCTGGCGCCGCGCGATCGCAGCATGGTAACGGTCAGCGCGCTGGTGGCCTCAGGCCAGGCGGCGCAGATCGGCTACCACCTCGATCGCGCCATGGACAACGGCCTGCAGCAGGCGCAGGCCGGCGAGATGCTGACCCAGCTGGCGTTCTATGCCGGCTGGCCGCCGGTGTTTTCCGCCATGCCGGTCTTCAAGGAAGTCTTTATCAAACGAACTACCGAGCGAAAGGAATAAGATGGAACTCAAACGAGCTGGCTCGCAGCCATCGGTCAAGGGACCGGAAGCTTACTTTACCGGCACGGTGCGCATCGATCCGCATCACTCCGCCGCCGCGCCCGCGCGCGTGTCGTCGGCCAGCGTGACCTTCGAGCCGGGTGCGCGTTCGGCCTGGCATACCCATCCACTGGGCCAGACGCTGATCGTCACCAGCGGCTGCGGCTGGACCCAGTGCGAAGGCGAGGGCAAAGTGGAAATTCGCGCCGGCGACGTGATCTGGTGCCCGCCCGGCCACAAGCACTGGCATGGCGCCACCGCCACCACCGCCATGACCCATATCGCGATCCAGGAAGCGCTCGATGGCGTGGCCGTGGTCTGGCTCGACAAAGTGGCTGACGAGGACTACCTGAGTCCGGTGGCGGAGTGGCATGCGCATGGCACGCCGGAGCACCAATAAGCGCGAGCCTGCGCCTAATGCCGCTAAGTTAAGCTTTTTTCGGTATTGAAGTCGCAAGGCGAAAAATGGCGGGCCAAAGACGCGAGGCTGAGAAAATGCCGATGGCGGCGTTGCAGCTCCTCGCCGTACATTCGTACTGTCTTCGTCGCTGCGCCTTGCCCTCGACATTTTTCAGCCCCGCTTGGCCCGGTGCTCCTGTGCCGGCGTCTGGAGTGTTGTTGACTTTATTGATGTGCTTGTGGCGCCGGGCCGCCAACTTAGCGGCATTAGAGCCTGCGCCATGTTTTGCATGGCATGGCTATAATAAATTTCTTATCATCATTATTTAAGCCATGCCCAATATCTTGCGTACCGTCCTGGCAGCCAGCCTGACCCTGTTCAGCCTCAATGCCGCAGCCCAGGCTGCCGCAGCGGCTCCCGATCTGAGCGGCAACTACGACCTTGCCTCATCGACCACCGTGCCGGCCAGCACCTGGGGCTACACCAAGGCGCGCATCGGCATTACGCCGCTTGACGCGCAGCATTTTCTAATCGTGTTTGCCTGCGAATGGAAGCGCGAGCCGAAAGCCGTGTGCGGCGACTTTTTCTATGCGCAAAAGCGTGACGGCGGTGTGTATCTGCAGGACATGAACACCGATTCGATGCGCCTGTATTTCGATCCTGCCTCGCGCACGCTGACCATGATTTCGCGCGGTGCCGATGCCAAGGCCAGCGTGCGGCGCGATGTGTTCAAGCCGACCACGGCGCCGCTGACCGACCCGGCGCTGCTGCGTCGATACAAGCGCGAGCAGCGCCTGTCGACCGACAAGGAAAACCTGCGCGTGTTCGGCCCCTATACCAAGTGGGCCTATCAGAACAACCGCATTGAAATGCAGAATCCATAGCCCCGGCAAAGGTTTTTCAACCGACTTTCAGTCGCTTTCCTGGTTTTCGCTATACTCGCCTCTTTGTTGCAGCCGTTTTGCAACCGTATCAAGGGAACGGCATGAAGGCAGTATGGTGGGTAATCCTGGTCGCGCTGGGCAGCACGGCCAGCGTGCAGGCGCGCGCTGCGCAGACAATGGCCGGGCAGACGGCGCTGTATCACAAGAGCTGGGCCAGGCAGGACGGCGCGCCGGCGGCGGCGTATGGCATTACCCAGGACAGTCGCGGCATGCTGTGGTTTACCTCCAGTAACGGCCTGGTGCATTTCGATGGCGCGCGTTTCCAGACCACCGACGAAGTCGACGGCAACAAACTGCTTTCTTCCAATACCAATGTGGTCGGCGTCGTCGGCGATGCGCTGTGGGTGGGCTATGGTTTTGGCGGCGCCAGCGTCTTCGAGCATGGCAAGGTACGCCATTATGGCCCGGCCGACGGCTTGCCGGCACGCTCTATCCACGCCATCGCTGCCACTGGCGATGGCACGGTCTGGCTAGGTTCATCGGCAGGCCTGCTGTGGCGTGACGGGCAGCGCTGGCGCCTGGTCTCGCCTGCCGATGGTTTTCCGGCCGGCCCGGTCAAGGGACTGATTGCGCTGACCGACGGCAGCCTGCTGGCGCTGCAGGCCCGCGGCGTTTATCGCAGTACCGGTGCGCGCGGCGCTGGCGGTGCGCCGCTGTTCAAGCTGGCGGTGGCGCTCGGTGACATGCAATATGCGCTGCGCCGCAATGATGGCCAGGTGATTTTGGTCGACAATGCACAAACCATGCACCTGTACGATCCTGCTGCCGGCATTGTCAAGCCGCTGTCATTGCCAGCTGGCATGCGCAATGCGCCGGTCAATATTTCACGCGATGCCCATGACGGCGTCTGGCTCAACACAGAAGAGGGGCTGCGTCTGATCGTCGGCGACGATCTTTCGGTGCCTTACCAGCTTAGCGGCAAGATGGTCTATGCCGACCTGGTCGACCGCGAGGGCAACCTCTGGCTTTCTACCGACAAGGGCGTCGACCAGATCCGTCCGGCACGCCTCAGTAGCTTGACCCTGCCGCCGCGCATGATCGGTGGCCTGAGCGTGGTCGTCGATGGCGGCGGTACCGCCTGGATCGGCAACCGGGCGTCCAGCGCTGCTTTTGATGGCCGCAGCCTGGCCATCGATAAAGACGGCAAGCGCAGCACGACGCCGTTTCGCAGCGTGACGGCGACGCTGCGCGATCCTGACGGCAGCGTCTGGTTTGGCGGCAATGGCCTGATCCACCACCAGCGTGGTGCGCAGACGGCCACCATTCGCTTGCCAGCCGATGCCGGCAAGACGGAAGTGCAGGCGCTGGCCAGGGGTGGCGATGGTACGCTGTGGGTGTCGCTGGCCGGCGTGGGCATCCGCACCTGGAAGGACGGCCGCTGGCAGGCCGGGGGCGGCCATGCGGCGCTGGCGGCGTTGCCGGCAGTGGCGCTGCATGCCGATGCAAAGGGTCGTATCTGGTTCAGCTACCCGGGCAATCAGATAGCTGTTCTCGATGGCGCAACAATACGGCGCTACGGCCAGCGCGACGGCGTCGATATCGGCACAGTACTCTCCATGTCCAGCCGCAGCGGGCAGTTGTGGATCGGCGGCACCGAGGGTTTGTCGAGACTGGTCGGCGAGCGCTTCGTGCGCCTGGCCAGCAGCGATGGTGCACCGTTGTACAACTTATCCGGCATGGCGGAAACGGCGCGCGGTGAGCTATGGCTGCACGGCGCCGACGGCCTGGTGCGGCTGGATCCCGCTGCGCTGGCCGCAGCGGCTCAGGGCAGTAATGCGATGCCGATGGAGCGCTTCGACTACCTCGATGGCCACCAGGGGCTGCCCAGCACCATCCGGCCGTTGAACAGCCTGTCCGAAGCGCCTGACGGCACGCTGTGGTACGCCACCATGGGCGGCGTTGGCCGGGTCGATCCGGCGCGGATCGTTCGCAACCATTTGCCGCCGACGCCGCAGATCATGGCGCTGAAGACCGACCGGCACAGCCATGCGCTACGCAATGGCGTGCGCCTGCCCGAGCATACCGACAATCTGCAAGTCGATTTTACGGCGGCTGCCCTGTCGATACCGGAAAGGGTGCGCTTTCGCTACCGGCTCGACGGGCAGGATAGCGACTGGCGTGAAGCTGGCGCGCGGCGCCAGGCCTTTTATACCAACCTGGGGCCGGGCGATTATCGCTTCGAGGTGATGGCGGCCAACGAGGACGGCGTCTGGGGCCGCGAACCGGCCACGCTGGCGTTTTCCATTGCGCCGTCGCCGACGCAGACGCTGTGGTTCAAGCTGGCCTGCGCGGCCGCCGTGCTGGGCGTGTTGTACCTGGCTTACCTGGCGCGCCTGGCGCAGCTGACGGCGCGCATTGCCGAGCGCACGCACGAACGCCTGCTCGAGCGCCAGCGTATCGCGCGCACGCTGCACGACACTTTTTTGCAAAGCGTGCAGGCCCTGATCCTGCGCTTCGACCTGATCAAGGGCGCCTTGCCGCACAACGCGCCGGCGCAGCAGCAGATCGACACGGCGCTCGACGCCGCCCAGGCGCTGGTCGACGAAGGGCGCGACCAGGTGCACGATCTGCGCCTGGCCGATAACGCTGCGGTGCAACTGGGCGATGCGCTGCGCGAAGCGGGCCATGCGCTCGCTGCCCAGCATGGTTTTGCATTCTCGCTCAAGGTGGACGGCCCAACGCGCTGCCTGCGCGCGCAGGCCAAGTTCGAGGCGCTGGCCATCGGCAAGGAAGCGCTGCTCAATGCAGCGCGCCATGGCGGCGGCGCGGCGGTGGAGGTCGAGCTCAGTTATGCTGCCGCGCAGCTGCAGCTGGTGGTGCGCGACCACGGCCCCGGCATGGAAGAGGGCGTGCGCCAGCAGGGCCGCCGCCCGGGCCACTGGGGCCTGGACGGCATGCGCGAGCGCGCCCAGCGCATCGGCGCGACCTTGCTGCTCGACAGCCGCGCCGGCAGCGGCACCACGGTCACGCTGCTGGTCGGTGCGCGGCTGGCTTATGACTGAGTCAGAAACGCCTGCTCAGTCCTGCGCCGCAGGGTGGTCGGCCAGCGGCACGAAGGTATTGCTGCGCTCGTCGAGCGCGTCGATCATGCCCGACTCGATGTCATAGCACCAGCCGTGCAGGTGCAGCTCGCCTTTGGAAATGGCCAGCGCCACGGAAGGGTGGGTGCGGATGTTGTTGAGCTGGGCAATCACGTTCTCGCGCACCATGTCGTCGATGCGGGCGCGTTCGCTGTCGTACTGGCGCGACTGGTTGATGGCGCGCGCGGCATCGGAATGGCGCAGCCAGTGCTCGACGGCAGGCATATTGTCCAGGCAGGTGCATTTGGCAATGGCCGTCATGGCGCCGCAGTCCGAGTGGCCGCAGATCACGATATCGCGCACCTTCAGTACCGACACCGCATACTCCACCGACGCGCTGACGCCGCCCGGTTCCGGGCCGTAGGAGGGCACGATATTGCCGGCGTTACGTATCACGAACAGGCCGCCCGGGTCCTGCTGGGTCACCAGTTCGGGCACCATGCGGCTGTCCGAGCAGGAAATAAACAGCGTTTTCGGCTCCTGCTTGCCGGCCAGCTGGCGAAACAGTTTGGCGCGGGTGGGGAAGACTTCCTTCTGGAAGTGCAGAAAGCCCTTGATGATATCTTTCATAGTTGTTCTATTGTCATAATCGAGACCATTATTATCGCCGCGATTGCGACTTTGTGTCGGTTGCGTTCAGATTTTGACCGCCACGCCCATATGGTCGGTGATGGCGTTGACCGAACCTTCGTCATTTGGCGAGAATTGCGAAAGATAGACGACTTCCGGCGCCTTCATCCGCTGACTGTTGTAGACCGCGACGTCGTATTTTTCCGTGCCTTTGGAGTTGGTGCCGAAGAAAGACTGATTGTAGGTGTCGAACGGATTGATTTTCTTTTCCGCATGGGCATCGATGAAGGTCGAGCCAGTTGCCTTGGTCAGCGCGGCTGGCGTCACGCCTGCGCTTTTCTGATTGGTATCACCCATGACCAGGTCGATGGTGCCGCCGCCTTTGGCATTGGTTACCTCGTTTTTAATGTCGTTATAGTAAATCAGCAGAGCGTCTGGCGAGCCTGCAATACTGTTGGGCACATGGACAAACAACACGATGATATCGATGCATTTGACCGCCACCCAGCTGGTGTCGGATGCAATGATGGAGACGTTGCTGTTTTCAGAGTGCAAACTGAAGCATTGACACGCTCTTTTTGCCTGCCCAAACGTGGAGCTCAGAAAAGGCCCTGCGTGAAACTGCAAACTGCTCCAGTCCGAGTGAGTATTGTCGAGTTCTCCAAACACCATCAAATCGCATTTTTCGCTGAACCGTATAAGGGTCTGGTGCATCTGCCTTGCCTTGCCCTCTACCATGCTCAGGAACTGCTGGTCGGTGTGGCTGCCTTTGGCCATATAACCTTGCGGAGCCAGTTCCAACTTCGATGGTGGGCCATATACGGGCGTATAGGGGCTGCCGGTCGGGAGCGTTGGCTGAATCAGCGAAAAAGCGGATAGATTTTGCCCGGAATAATGATCGTGCGTCAGCGCCGTGAAGTTTTGAGAATTGCTCGCCTTGATGCCATGCGTCGAACTGCTGTTGGAATTCAGTGACTGATATACGATAACTGTCATTCCCGCCCCGGAAGGTAAAGTCCATCAGCTATTTTGGGTAGGCCGGCCATCGTGATGATGGCCGGCATCAGCAGCAGCGATCTCGATTCCAGGCTTAGCGGATAATGGCGTTGCTGCGCGGACGCGTCATGCTCATGTCCACGGCATTGCTGCGTGGGCGCGCGGCCATCATTTCGTTGCCTGCATCGTAATACCCCTGTGCCAGCGCGTGGGCCAGGTAGCTTGCCAGCAGGGTGGCGCCACCGGTCAGATTGCCTTCCGGTTTCTTTAATACTGGCGCGAGAGGCGCCTTGTATTTATTGCGTCCGATATCGGTCTTGCCAGCGAGGTAAGCATCCGCATAACCCTTTTGCAACACGTCTTCAGCGGCATCGGGCATTTTTTCGCGCACCGTACGTTTATAGCCGGTAACCACGGTGGAAATGGCTTCCGTGCGCGACCTCATGGCGGTCAGATAATCATTGATCTGCGTCAGTGCCACGTTCAGGGCAGAGGCAGCCTTCTGGATTTTGAAAGTTGCCATCGGGAATGTTACCGCATCGTCAAAGGTGGAGATTGTCGAAGGCAAGGCCGTAATGTATTTGCACACGTCCTTGTACTGCTCCAGGCTTTTCTTGACCAGTTCAGCTGCTTCGTTATCGTCGGTAAAAAAGCGGCTTACCTCAATGCCGGCCTTGGCGTTCAGGGCGGTGTCGGCTTCAGCTGTGGCCTGTGTATGCAGTGTGGCTTTCGCTTCGCCAGCCGCAAGAGTAATGCCTTTGGCCACCACGGTCGAGAGCAATGGCACGGGAATCTTTTCGGCCAGCGCCACCAGCGCCTTTTCGCCGAGCCCCACCATAATGCTCGCAATATCGTTCTTGTTTGCAAACATTCTGTTTAGTTCAAGTTTCAGTTGTCCCTTGAACGCCACACCAAATTTATCCTTGGATTTCCTTTTCAGGTTGGCGTAAGTATCATTGGCGCGGTCGAGGTAGCCGGTTATAGTGCCCATGCCGGCCTGTGCAATCCTGTCAAGCGCCGCATGGGTGCCAGCATCGAATGCTTCTTCATAATACAGAGCAAGTGCAGTGCCAAGTTCGGTCTTGAGAGCTGGGCTTAAGGCATAAGGCATGGTTTTTCCTTTGAGATGACGGCACGGCAAGTACGCCGGAGTATTGCGCTAAACTTAATAATTATTGTAACCCGGATATGTTGAAATATTGCATGCAAGCAGTAATGCCAGCAGTATTTTTTCAGCATCCATGGCCTCTCACGGCGCCGCACGGACTGACAGCGCATGGGCTTGCGTCATTTTTTCATGCATGCGCAGCATGAATTGCGAGTGCTTGAATTTCCGGATCAGCATCGTAAACAACAGCGACGTGAGCACGAAGAACAGGCTGCAATACAGGTAGACCGGCACCATCATGCCAGTGCCGGTGGCGGCAATGACGGTATTGCAGCGGCTGACGAGCTCACTGACGCCGACCAGCGATGCGCCGGACGAGGCGCCGAACGAAATCAGGAACACATTGATCCACGACGGAATAAACAGCATGACGGCGTCGATATTGCCGCGGCTCCAGTTGCGGTGCGCCACCACCAGGCTCTCGGTGGTGTACGACAGTGGCGCCGACGCCAGGCCAATCACGGCCTTGAGCCATTGCGGGATGGTGATGGTGACATCGAGCAGCGGAATCGTGATATCGCTGGGCAGCACGAATACCACGTAAAAGATCAGCGCCAGCGTGGGCACGGCGCCGAGAAACGTCGACAGGCGCGCCGCGCCGCGCGACACCTTCGGACTGCCCGCCACGCGCAGCCACGCCAGTAGCGCGCCGATGCACGTGCCCAGGGAAACGGCGCAGATGGCGATCACGATATTCCACATGAACCCTTGCAGCAGGAATGGGGTCCAGGTGGCCAGTATATCGAGCGTCTCGCCGTTCATGGATGCACCGCCCGGCGCAGCACGGCCGCTTCAAGCCGATTGATGATTTTTGCCCACAGGGTGGTGGTCAGATAGAACGTCAGCACCAGCGCTGTCATGGTCAGGAAAATATTGCCTTTTTCAGCAATCAGCAGGCTGCTGGCGCTGAGCAGTTCGGGGATGGCAATGGCTGAGGCCATCATGGTCTGCTTGCTCAGGTTGATCAGCGACTGCTTGATCGGCGAGGCGGCAAACTGCTCGGTGCGGCGCAGGGTGGCAAAGCGCAGCACAAAACCCGGTTCGGACTTGCGGATGTGCGCGGCCGCTTCGAGCAGCGCGCGCATGACCAGCCCGGCCGTATAAAAGCCCGAACAGAAAGTGGCCACCGCAAAAGCCGACAGGCTGATGCCAAACTCGCGCGTGGTCCAGCCGCCGATGCCAAAGAAGATCAGATACATCATGATCAGCGGCGGCGTCATCCTGCCGTAGGCCATCAGCACGCGCAGCGCCCGGTGCCGCCAGCCGTCGCGTTCGTCCACGGTGGTGGCCACCAGCATGCCCAGCGACAGGCTGATCGCAATGCCCGAGGCGATCAGCAGCATGCTGTACATCAGGCCGCGCAGGAATTGCGTGCGGTCATACGGGTCATAGACGAAATTGAGATCGATGCCGAACTGCTCCTTGAGGCGCAAGCCCAGCGCCTGCAGCCCGCTGACCTCTTCGCTCGACACATATTCGGTGGTGCGGCAGGCCGCAATCCACATGCCGTTCTTGTTGCGAGTGCAGTCGAGCTTGCCGTCAGGGCTGGTGGCCGACCACATCACTTTCTGTGCGGTGAGCCAGGTGGTCGAGGGCAGCTGCCACTTGCGGCCCGTTTCCAGCATCCAGCCGCTGCGGTGCAGTTCGGCCATCAGATTGCCCAGCATCAGATCGAGTTCGCTGCCTTTTTCCTCGCTGCGCACAAAGATCGCCATCGAGGTGATCAGCGCATTCGGCAAGGGCATGGTGTAGCCGGCCCAGTCGGGCAACAGGCGCGTGTTGTGCAGCGCGCCGTTGGTATAGAGAAAACCGGTGCACTGGCGGTCGCGCAGCGCCAGTTGCGCGTCGCGCACCGTCTTGTAGGTTTGCAAATTGAGCAGATAGCGCTCGATCATCGGCTTGTTGAAGTACGAACCCTGTACGGCGCACAGCGTGGTCTGGCGTATCTTTTCCCACTGGTCCACTGCATAGCCAGGCTTGAACAGGACGTTGACGCCGGTTTCGTTGTAGCCCGGCTCGATGGCGGTGGCCATCCTGCGCCGCTCGGCCGTGTCGCCCACCGTGGCCAAGAGGATATCGACATCGCCCAACAGCAGCTTCTGGAAGCGGTTTTCGGTCGTGATGCTGACCTTCTTCAGGCTCACGCCCAGCCGTTTGGCCACCAGTTCGGCCAGGTCGCTTTCAAAGCCGACCACCTCGCCCTTTGCATTGAGCGAGTTATACGGACTGGCATCGGTCTTCACGCCGACGCGGAGCACGCCTTTCTTGCGTATTTCCTGGAGGGTGGGGCTGGTAGAGCCGGCGGGGTCGGCCAGGGCTGGTGACGGCAGCAGCAATGCGGCGACCAGGCCAAGGATGTTCAACAGCGTTATCTTACAGATCATCTTTATTGTCTTTTAACATCATTAGCGTGCAGCCAACCATGCTAACCGAGCCCATCGCCTGGCGCAACGACGTCGGTGTTGCAGCGCCTTGAGGTGTCTTACCAATGAAACAATCTGTGAGTTTGCCTTATTGCACGGCCCATGTTATTGTAATTTGACATCATTTCCTGCCTCCTCCCACCGATGCTGCATCCACTGGCCAGTTTATGGCGCCATTCCGGGCGCGTGACGTTTTACGAGTCGGGCGGCCAGGCCGGGCAAAACCTGTTGCAAGGCAGCGCCTCTGGCTCGCGGCGGCGTTTTCGTTCGACCGAGGAGGCGCACGGTTATCTGCGTTTCTGGATCGGCGAGCCGGCAGCGCGTGCCGAGCTCAAGTGGGTATTGCAGCGCTCCGGTCCGTCGCTGGCCAACAGCCATGCCGGCCATGACGGCTGGCTGCAGGCGCTGGCCGGTCGCCTGGCCAACGGCGCCATCGTGGTGCTTGAAGAGGTCAGCCGCCAGGCGATGCCGGGGCGGCTGGTGGCGCCTCCCGCCGCCGCGCTGTCGGCCGCCGCGATTGCCAAGCTGCCGTCGCTGTCGGACATTCCGGCGCTGGCCGCACCTGTCAATCTGTTGCCAGCGCTGGAAGATATCCGCATCGAAGGGGCGCAGGTTCTGCCGGAACTTGATCAGTCGCTCGAGCAAGTCAAGGCAGCCATTGCCAGCGTCAGCCAGGCTTCGCTGTCGCTCGAGCCGGCGCCGTCGAAAGTGGCCGACATCATGGCCGCCGTCAGCAGCGCTGCGGCTGCGTCATCGCGTGCACTGGGAGCGATCTAGATGAAGGTGCTCGATCACGCGCTGCAGGTCCTGCCGCAGGCGCCACCGCGCATTGCCGCCGCCGTCAAGAGCGCCGGCGACACCATGCAGGAGCAGGGGCGCGGTTTTGCCGACGACGTCAGCGCCTGCGCCGACACGCTCAGGACGGATATGCAGGCGGTAGTCGAACAGATGGCGGCCATCCCCAGGCTGCTCGATCCGCAACCGATTATCGACTGCTGCAGCGGCGTGCTGGAAACGGCCGCTGCCGACCTGCGCAAGCTGGCCAGCGACGCTGCCGCCATTCCGCAGCGCCTGCTGCAGCAGGCCGCCGGCGTGCAGCCTGTGATCGATTCGGCCAAAGAGGCCGTCACGGCCATGGCCACGCTGCTGCCCGAACTCGCTTCGCTGGCGCCTGACCTGTCGCCGCAACTGGCTTTTTTTGACAGTCTGCCAGAGCGCGGCGCGGCGCTGGCGGCACTGGCCACGCGCAGCGCCGCGACGGTCGAGCAATATGGCCGCGATCTGCTGCCGCTGTCAGCGCAACTGAAGCAGCTGGGCATGCTGCAAGGCGCCCCCGGCGCGGCCAGCGCCATGGTCGACAGCATCGTGGCCAGGGCCGGGGAGTTGCAGGCTGACGCACTGGAGCAGGTGCGTGAACTGCGCACCATCTTGCAGGGTAATGTTGACGACCTCGACAGCGCCATGCAGGCCGCTTGTGACCAGGTCAACCAGGTCATTGCCGGCGTGTCAGATCTGCTGGCGCAAAAGGGGGAGGCCCTGCTGGCGCCGCTGCAGGCACAGATCGATCTGATCGATCAGGTCAGCGCTGCACTGGCCGATGAAGCACAGGTGTGCGACGGCCTGTTTGACGAAGGCTGCGCGCAGGTCAGCCGCCTCGGCGATATTTTGCTCAAGCCGCTGGCCCTGGCCAGGGGACAGGTTGATCAGGTGATGGAGCAGCTCACTGCCACCGGCGCCAATATCGACGCCATGGTCGGCAAGGTGCGCCAGCCGCTGGCCGGCCTTGATGCGCGCGTCGATATCATTGCCGATGCCTTGCGCGGCGTGGTGCAGGTGATACGCGAAGAAGTGGCCAAGGTGGTGCAACTGCTGGGGGAACTGGACCAGGAAGCCGAAAATGCCAAGCTGGCCTTGCGCGCCTTGCCGGAGCAGTTCGAACCGGTGCGCAGCATGATTGCGGAGGCAGTGGCCATGCTGGTCGGCGTCAAGGGGCAGATTCCTCCCTATGTAGGCACCGCCTGCGAAGCGCTGAGCCTGGCTGACCATGAGCTCGACCAGGCTGACGTGCTGTGCGCCAATGCGATTGAAGTGTGCACACGCTATATGATGAAGGCGCCCGCGCTGATGGTGGCGCGCACCCTGTTTGTTGGCATCAAGACCGCCATTCCTACCGTAAAAGGCGCGATTGCCAGTGCGCGCCAGCTGGTGGTGGCCGCCGGCAAGCAGGCTGGCGGCCTGATGGACAAGGCCATCGGCGTGGTCGAAGCCTTGAATCCGCTGCTGGACCAGGCCATTGCACAGTTGCAAAAAGCCATCGATGCACTGATCGCCCTGCTGGAGAAAATGCAGCTGGCGCTGATGCAGGTTGCCAATGCTGCCGAAGCCATTCCACCGCTGCTGCAGGAGCAGGTCGACAAGGCCTGTGCGGCAATCCATGCGGTGCTGGAAAAAGTCGCGGCCGCCGTCGAGCAATGCCTGGCGCAGATACAGTGCGAAACGCTGGTGCAGCATCTGCAGCAGCAATTGAATGGCTTGCTGGACCGTACCTTTGCCCCGCTCGAAGCCCAGCTCGAAGCGGCCGGTGCGCCGCTGCGCAGTGTTTTGCAGCAAGGCAAAGTCCAGGTTGGCAAGGCCGCCGCGCTGGCGCAAGATGGCTTGCAGGCCCTGTCGGGCGCCGTGGCGGCCGCCCGCGAACAGGCCGGGCAGCCGCTGCAGGCTTTGCACGATCTGCTGCAGGGCGCGCAGCAACAGGTCAATGGCGCAAGCAACACCGCGCGTGAGCAGGTGCGCCAGGGCAGCAACCAGGCCTTGTCGTATCTGGACCAGGCCATGGACGCCATTGCCCGCCTGAACATCGCCGACTGGAGCGGGCAACTGGCGCCGGTGCTGGGCTTTCATGACGATCTGTCGGCCACCTTTCAGGGCGCCATGCAGCAAGTGCAGGACGCCGGCGACCTGGCAACACAGCTCCAGTCCTGGCAGGCGCAGGCGCAACAGGCCGTGGATGCCGTGCGCGACGAAGTCATGGCGCGGGCAGGGCAGTCCAGCCAGGCCGTTGGCGAGGTGGAGGCGGCGGCCACCGAGGCCGGCGACGGCGCGCAGGCGCAGCGCGATACGCTGTCCGATGCCGGTTCGCTGGAAGAGCAGATGCGCCAGTCTTTCGATGCCATGCAAGGGCAGGCCCAGTCGGCACTCGATGCATCCGACGCTGCACAGCAGGAGATGGCCGCCTCCATGGAAGAGGTGCAGAGCGAAGCGCAGGGCGTGGCCGAGCCCGATCCGGCAGCCACCGCGCCGGCGCTGGAAAACATGCAGGCGCAGGCCGACCAGGCCATTGCTGCGGCCGAACAGGCCAAGCAGTCCGAACAGGCACTGGCGGCGGAAATTGCCTCCTGCGAACAGAGCATGAACGCTGCCGTACAGGACGCCGTCAGCCGGACCACGGCAATGAAAGACGAGGCGCAGGCTAGTATCAATCAGGCGCAAGCACAAGTGGAAAGCGTGCAGGCGCAAGTCAACGCCAAGCGGGCCGAAGCGATCAAGGCCGAAGCGGTGGTCGATGCGGAAGTGGTGAAATTCGGCGGCAGTTCATCGTCGACGGCGCAGGACGCTGCTGCTGCTGCTGCTGCTGCTGCTGCTGCTGCGGGAGCGCAGGCAGCAGAGGCCGGTGGCTCGGCTGCCAGTGCTGGCGCTGGTGCTGGTTCTGGCAAGGCCGAAGCGGCGGCCGACGCTGCCGGCTCTGCCCAGCCGGACGGTGTGCAGGCGAACAATGCGGGTCAGGGTGGGGCCGGCGCCGGCGCCGGCACAGCAGAAACTGGCGGCAGTGAGCCTGGCGCCGCCAGCAGCGATATTGGGCAGGCCGATACGGCCGCACGGCAGAATGACGCTGCAGCGCCTGGCGACCAGGCATCCGGTGCCAGTGCCAGTGCTGACACCGATGCCGATGCCGTTCGCGGTGACGACGATGTCGCCCTCAGGCAGGATGCGGCGAACCCGCCTGATGCCCAGGCCAGCCAGGACAGCAATCAGGCCAGCAATGCTGGCGATGGCGATGCTGATGGCGATGCCGATGCGGCGCGTGCAAGCGGCAGCATCCCAGCGGTTGCCGCCAGCGATAGCGCCGTCGATCCTGATAAAGGCCACACTGGCGTATCCGAAGATAGAGAGCGCAAGGCGGGAGTCGATCAGCAGGCCGATCAGCAAGCTGACACAGCGGCTGGCGTCACCTTGCCCGATGCATCCACATCATCGGCGTCTTCCGGTTCGGCCACCGATATTGCCGCTGGCAGCAGCGAAGACAGCCAGGATGGCCAGGAGGGCCGCGATGGCAACGAGGACGGTGGCGTTGCCCGCAGCGACGTAATGGACGGCGCGGAGACGGCGGGGCTTGCTGCGCTGGCTGCGGCAAAGGCCGGCGCCGGCTTGCTCGATGGCGCTGCGGCCCTCGCTGCCAGTGCAGTAGCGCCGCAGGCGACGGAGGATGCCAGCAATGCACCGGCTGACCTCGATGGAATTGGCGGTGCAGCCAGCGCCGCCAGCGCTGTTGATGCCGATGCCAGCGGCGCGCGCGTTGCCGGTAGCGATGGCAATCGCGAGCAAGAGGCCGATGCTGCGGCAAGGGCAGAAACGGCCACTGAAGCGGCTACTGAATCGGCCGCTTCGTCACAGGTCGGTGCGCTCCAGGCAGCCGAGGCGCCGGCCAGCAGTGCCGTTACTGAACCGGCGAGCGAACCTGTGGCCGCTGCTGCCAGCGCGCCATCGGCCGACTCGGTAGCTGGTGCAGATGCCGAATCAGCCACCGAACCAGCCATAGAACCAGTCACTGAACCAGCTGCAGACGCTGTGCCAGCGGCTTCCTCCAGCGACGGCAATGGTCGCCAGGCAGAGCAGCCTGACAAAGCGGCGGCGCAAAGTGATGGCACTGACACAGCAGCGGTATCGCCGGCACCGGCGCCTGCCGACAACGCCACTACCGGCGACGATACCGAAACCAATGCCGAAGCTAATGCTGAAGCCAATGAGGCTGCCGCTGGCGAGCCTGGCGCTGTAGCAGATGCAGACAGCGCAAATGCTGCAGGCGCTGGCGCCGATGATGCTGGCAGCGCCGCTGTCGCCCATGCCACGGACGACAGCGACGGTGCTGAGCAGGGTGCTGACGATTCCTCTGCTGATGAAGTAAAAAATACGGCGCCTGCCAGCGAGGACGAGCAGGCCGATGGCGCCGATGGCGAGCGCAATGCAGCCGCCGCGCCAGTGCCTGCGCAGGCAGATGGCGACGATAGCGCAAGCGCCGGTGCCGCCACCGGGGCGCCTGCTGCCGCAGAATCAGCAGTGGCACCAGCAGCAGCACCGGCAGCCCCGGCAGGCGACGACGCCCAAGGCGCTGCCAATGCCAGGCCTGCAGAAAACGATGTCGAGAAGGGCGCAGCCAAAGATATCGGCGGTGAGGCCGGCGATGAAGCAAGCGGTGAGCCAGACGGTCATGCAAGCAGCAATAACCAGCATGATGCGGCCAGCAGCGACGCTGACGCCGCTGCGGCGCCAGCGGTAGCTGTCGCTGAGCCGGCAACACAAACAGCCGCTGCAGCCGACGCAACTGCAGCAACTGAAGCAACTGCAACAACTACAGCGCAATCTGAAGCGCAAGCGGCAGCAACTGGCGTTACAACGGCAGGGACAGAACTGGAAACTGCAGCGCACACTGCCACCGAAACAGCGGCGAAAACAGCTGCCCAAGCAGCCGACAGCGTCGAGCAATCAGTGGCGCCAATACAACAAGCGCAACAAGCGCAACAAGCCGTGCAGGAAACCACAGCGCAGGCAGCAACCGGAACGGCCAGGGCAGCGGCAACGCCGGTTGCACCGCAAGCAGAAGGTGCCGGCACATCGGGCCGTGTTGCAGACAACGGCGCGCCATCTGCAGCGGACGCGCCATCATACGGCGCCGCAGGCCAAGCCAATGCTGCAGCAGGCGACGCTGGTGCGTCCCCGATGCAAAGAAACGTCGGTGTCAGCAGCGATGACGCCAGCAGCATTGCAGCACAGAGGGGCGGCGACGGTATTGCAAACAGTCACGCTGCCATCGATGCCAGGACGGTGCCCAATGGCGCAGCAGGCTTCAATGACGGCACGGATACCCGCCTCAATACAGGCCCGAGTATAGGTCCGAATACTGGCCCGAATACAGGCCCGAATACAGGCCTGAATACAGCCCCGGATAGCGG
Organism: Janthinobacterium aquaticum; assembly: GCF_009208565.1. Taxonomy (GTDB): domain Bacteria; phylum Pseudomonadota; class Gammaproteobacteria; order Burkholderiales; family Burkholderiaceae_D; genus Janthinobacterium. The sequence continues at coordinate 55,292 of NZ_WFLK01000002.1, forward strand.
CACCGATAGAGGTGTCCATTTCGCAACAGAAAATACGGCAGTCCGTACCGCAACGTCATCCCATGCCGGTGTCACTGCCAGCACGCAAGCCACTTCCCATGCTGGTCTTACTGGCGCGCAAACCGAAAGCATGGTCACGCACGAGGCTGGCAATCCGCTAGTGTCTGACGGCCGTACGCTGCCGCCAGCCTATCCCCCAAACAACCTGGCAGCGCCACATGCGCCTGCCGCTGTCGATGCCGCCAAGGCGATTGATAAGGCTGAGCCGACCAGCATGGACTGGCCTGTCGACTCGCGCGGCGATAACAGCCTGCCCGATGAACTGGGCCCGGGATGGGCAAGCCGGCGTGGCAGATGGCTCGTGTCGACAGGCAAGCGTGTTCGCAACTGGCTGGGCTGGTTCGACTGATGGCGCAAGGCCGTCATGCCGGGTCGCTTTGCCGTGCCGGCAATCAGCACAAAGGCGTGCGATTTTCAATAATTGTTAAATCCTGATTGTGTTAATTTCAAGCAAATAAACTTGTTGCTAGTGCACTTTCCAGATATCATTATTTGACTAATAGTAATGGCGATTTTTTGCCGGTAACGGTGTTTTATTTGCTGTCGCCATATCGTAATTTAGTGCGGTGTACTGTTATCAAAACCATTATTCCATTAATGGTGTGTAAATAAACTTGTTCAGCAAACGCTTTCCATTTATCATTTATTTGTTCTTGGAAGCAAAAACACAGATCGATAATGTAGCGGGACAAACACGGCTGGAATCCACTTCTCGCCATGAGGAATTGCGTCCCGCCGGCCACTAGTCACCATGTGAGGGTGTGAATGTCAGGCAGCTTACAAAAATGGGTAGGACGCAATCGTCCACCTCGTGTGCAAATCACGTACGACGTCGAAATTGGCGGTGCCAGCGAGAAAAAAGAACTACCTTTGGTAGTTGGTTTGCTGGCAGATTTGTCGGGGCAGCCATTGGCCGCACCGACGAAACTCAAATCGCGACGCCTGATTGAAATTGATGGTGAAAATTTCAATGAGGTCATGGGCAAGATTGCCCCGCGTCTCGACCTGTCGGTACCCGATACCTACAAGGGGCAGGGCAATCTGAAAGTGGAACTCAATTTCACCGAGTTCGCGCACTTTCATCCCGAAGCGATCGTTGCGCAAGTACCGCGCCTTGCCAAGCTGCTGGAAGTACGCCAGCAACTGCGTGATCTGCTCGGCAAGCTCGACGGTAATGATGAGCTCGACTCTCTGCTGGAAAACATTATCCAGAATACGGAAGAGCTGAAGACGCTCAAGGGCCAGGAAACTGGTGCGCCAGCCAGCCCGGCTGCTGCGGCAGAGCCTGAAGCTGCGCCTTCCTGATAGCGTGCTGCACGCTTCCCTCAATCGTTTACAGAGAGCTTAAACCATGGCTACCAATCAATCCGCCAAGGGCGGTGCCGGCAAGTCTGCCGAGAGCGGCGAACTGAGCCTGCTGGACCGTATCGTCCAGGAAGGCAAGATGGCAATCGAGCCATCGCAAGATGCATACGCCAAGAAACTGCTGGGTCAATTCGCGACCCAGGTGCTTGACGAAGGAATGAAAACGGCACCAGACAAGGGCGTGGTTGCCATGATCAACGAGCGTGTGGCCGAAATCGACCGCATTCTGAGCGACCAGCTCAACGCCATCATGCACCACCCTGACTTCCAGGCGCTGGAAGGCTCGTGGCGCGGTCTGCACGACATGGTCCACGGCACCGAAACCGGTCCGAACCTGAAGCTGCGTCTGCTCAACGTGTCGAAAAAAGAACTGCTGAAAGACCTCGAAGGTGCGGTCGATCACGACATGAGCGTGCTGTTCAAGAAGCTCTACGAAGAAGAATATGGCACCTTCGGCGGCCATCCTTACTCGCTGCTGATCGGCGATTACTACTTTGGCCGTCATCCACAGGACATGGCCCTGCTCGAGCGCCTCTCCAAGGTGGCCGCTGCGGCACACGCACCGTTCATTACGGCTGCTGCGCCATCGCTGTTCGACATGACCGAATTTACCGACCTGGGCGTGCCGCGCGACCTGTCGAAGATTTTCGAGAGCGCCGAGATGGCGTCGTGGCGCGGTTTCCGCGATTCGGAAGATTCGCGCTATGTAGCGATGGTATTGCCGCGCTACGCCGCACGCCTGCCGTACGGCGCCAAGACCGTGCCGGTGGAGAGCTTCAGCTTTGAAGAAGCCGTCGATGGCCGCGACCACAGCAAATACCTGTGGGCCAACTCGGCTTACCAGCTCGGCCTGCGCATTACCGACGCCTACGCCAAGTACAACTGGACCACGGCCATACGCGGTGTCGAAGGCGGCGGCAAGATCAGCGGCATGACGGCGCACACCTACAAGACCGACGAAGGCGATGTGGTGCTCAAATGCCCGACTGAAGTGTCGATTACTGATCGTCGCGAGAAAGAATTGAACGACCTGGGCTTTATTGCCGCCGTCAATTCCAAGGGCAACGATTTTGCGGCATTCTTCGGCGGCCAGACGGTCAACAAGCCCAAGCTGTATAACCTCGATGCGGCCAAGGCCAATGCGGCCCTGTCGTCGCGCCTGCCATACGTGCTGGCGGCATCGCGCTTTGCGCACTACATCAAGGTGATGATGCGCGACAAGGTCGGCAGCTTCCAGACCCGCCAGGGCGTGGAAAACTACCTCGGTGAGTGGCTCAGTTCGTACGTGCTGCTGAGCCCGAATGCAACCCAGGGTGAAAAAGCCCGCTTCCCGCTCGCTGAAGGCCGGGTTGACGTGACCGAAGTGCCGGGCAAGCCTGGCGTGTATTCGGCTACCGTGTTCCTGCGTCCGCACTTCCAGATGGAAGAACTGACCACCTCGATCCGCCTGGTGGCGCAACTGCCGGCTTCGGCTGCCTAGACTGCGTAAGCTGCCAGACCCTGGCGTCACAATGAAGTCCCTGCAACGCCGGCCGCTGCCAAAGCGCCCGGTGTTGCTTATCAAATTTGGAGCGAGTAATGTCTGACGTACTTATTCTGGACCTGGGTCCATCGATTATCGGTAACTGCCAGGTCACCGGTTATGTGGGCAAGATCATCGTGCATTCGTTTTCGCACGGCGCCTCGATCCCGCTGCAGATGGATTCGGCCAACACCGAGCGTACCTCGGGCCGTCCGGTGTTTTCCGAGATGTCGTTCTCGAAAATGTCCGACCTGGCCACTACCGAAATGTACAAGGCCTGTACCCAGGGCAGCAAGATCGGCACGGCCACGCTGTATGTGGGCCGCGTTGAAAACGGCAAATACATGGGCTTTTTCGCCTATTCGCTGACACACGCCATGATTTCCAACATCAGCACTTCGGGCGGTGGCGGTATTCCGACCGATTCGTTCTCGCTGTCGTTTACCAAGATCAAGTGCGACTTCACCCAGCAACAATCCGATTCGACGGCCAAAGGCACCGGCACGTGGAACTGGAATCTGGAGACGATGAAGTCGGATTGATGTCGAGCGGGGGCCGGATGGCTCTTGGCCTGTGGCCCTTACTCCTCTGTTGATCGTGTATATCTATGTCCAAAGCCATCACGGCGTCGCTGGTACCGTTGTTTGACCGGCTTGCCGGCACGCTGAGCGCGTCGCCCGACGGCCGCCTGCTCGATGGCGGCGGCCTGCAGCAGTCGCTGCAGCTCGATCTGTTACGGCTTTTTAACGTCCGCAACGCTCTCTCGATTGAACAATACCTCGCGCTCGACCCTGCGCTGTTGCCGTTCGGCCTGCCTGACATGATGGTGCTGTCGGCCCGCTCCGAACAGGACCTGGCGTTGTGGGCCAGCGTGATGCAGCGTTGCCTGGCGCGCTTTGAAACACGCCTGTCGCACGTCAGCGTGCGCCTGCAGGGCGATCCCGAACGTCCCCACGCGGCGCAGGCAGAAATTTCTGCCGTGGTGGCGCTGGGCGCGCAGCTGTGCCGCGTCAATTTCAACGTTGCCGTGGACGCCCGTTCGGCTGCGCTGCAGCCGCAGGCAGCATGACCATGCGGGTGACGCCTTGAGCGACGACATGCTCGAATACTACCGCCGCGAGCTCGACTACCTGCGCACGCAGTCGGCCGACTTTGCCGCGCGCTACCCCAAGGTGGCGCAGCGGCTGGTGCTCAATGGCGACGAATCGGCTGATCCGCATACCGAACGCCTGATCGAATCGGTGGCCTTCCTGACCGCGCGCGTGCACCGCGACCTGGACCGCGATTTTCCCGCCATTGCCAGTGCCATGCTCGACAATCTGTGTCCCAGCCTGACCCAGCCCGTGCCTGCCATGACGGTGGTGCAGATGACGCTCGACAGCAGCCAGGGCAAGGTCACTGCCGGCATGCCGGTGGCGCGTGGCGCGGCGCTGTCGACCACCGCCCATAGCGGCGAGAACTGCCGTTTCCAGGTGGCCTGGGACACCACCTTGTGGCCGCTGTCGGTGGGCGCCATCAAGCTGGAAGACCCGCGCACGCTGCGCCTCGATCTGCGCTGCGACAGCGGCGTTGATGTCGCCGAACTGGAACTCGATACGCTGCGCCTGCACCTGGCCGGCGATCTCCTCACGACCATGCCGCTGCATGAAATGCTGATCAGCGAACTGGAACGCATCGAGCTGCAAACGCAGGACGGCGCGCTGTGGCAGTTAAGCCTGGACAACCTCAGGGAAGTCGGCTTTGCCGAGGACGAGGCGATCCTGGCGCAGCCGGCGCACGCCCATCCGGCGTATGCGCTGCTGCAGGAGTATTTTGCCTTCCCGCGCAAATTCCAGTTTTTTGACCTGGCCGGCCTGCGCGGCCGTCTTGGCAGCGGCAGCGGCTTTTCCGTGCGCTTTGTGTTTGCGCGCAGCGCGCGCGTGCTGTCGCAACTGGGCGCCGACACCTTCCGCCTGGGCTGCGTGCCGGCGGTAAACCTGTTCCGGGTAACCAGCGAGCCGCTGCGCCTGGACCAGCGCCACTACGATTATCTGTTGATGCCCGATTACCAGCGCGACGCCGTGATGGAGATCCATTCGGTGCTGTCGGTGACCGTGTCGGACCCGCGCGCCGACCGCGTGCGCAGCATACCGAGCGTGTTTGCCGAATCGGCTCCCGATGGCAGCGACGCCAGCGATGTGTTCTGGTCGCTGCGGCGCGAGATGAGCCTGCGCAAGGGCATCAGCGGCAGCGATGTCTATCTGGGTTTTGTCGACCGCCGCGATGTGCGCACACTGCCAGACGAGCCGGTGGTCTATGCGCAGCTGCTGTGTACCAACCGTAACCTGGCGGCGCAGGTCGGGCCGGGCACGCGCTTTTATGGCGAAGGCATTTCCAGCTCCACGCAGATCCGCGCGCTGTACCAGCCCAGCACCCAGCGCGCGCCGGTACTCGAAGCGAAAGCGCTATGGTCGCTGGTGTCGCTGCTGCGCCTGAACCACCGTTCGCTGGTGGACGGCAGCACCGGCGTGCAGACCTTGCAGCAGATGCTGATGCTGTTTGCAGGCGACAGTGCGCGCGACCAGGCGCAGGTGCGCGGCGTGACCAGCCTGGTGGCCAGCGCCGCCACGGCGCGGGTCGGGCGCGATACCTGGCGCGGCCACTGCAGGGGCACCGATATCGTGCTTGAATTTGACGCCGATGCGTTTGTCGGCACCTCGCCTTTGGTACTGGCGGGCGTGCTGTCGCGCTTTTTTGCCCTTTACACGAGCGCCAATTCGTTTGTCCGCCTGGCCGTCTGGCGTGCCGGCGAACCGTGGATGCAGTGGCCTGCCATGAGTGGACGCCAATGCCTGACCTGATCAGCCAGCTGCGCGAGGCGCCGCACGGATTCAACCTGTTCCAGGCGCTCAGCATCATCGAGCGCAGTGCGCCGCAGTGCGCGCCGCTGGGCACTTCGGTCGGGCGCGATGAAGCGGTGCGCCTAGTGGCGCAGGTCGAGCTGGCCTTTGCCGGCAGCGACATCGCGGCCGTGCAGGACAGTACCCGGCCCGGGCCGCCGCTGACGCTGACTTCCAGCGTGCTGTCGCTCGCCGGCGCCAACGGCCCGCTGCCGATGCCCTACACCGAAATGCTGCTGGAACGGCGCCGCCTGCGCGACCCGGCCGCGCTCGAGTTTCTCGATATCTTCAATCAGCGCCTGCTGTCGTTCCTGTACCGCAGCCGGCGCAAGCATCACCTGGCGCTCAGCGCAGGCGCGCTGGACCAGGCGCCGCTGATACGCTGCCTCGATGCGCTGGCCAGCCTGGGACGCGACGAAGGCGTGCGCGGCCCGCATGGCGAACAGGTCTGGCTGCGCCACGCTGCCGTGCAAGGCGCCGCGCCACGCTCGATGGCGTCGCTGCTGGCGGTGGTGCGCGACCGTCTGGGCATCCGTTTTACCGGCAAGCAGTTCGTCGGCGGCTGGCATGTGCTGGCGCTGTCGGACCGCGCGCGCCTGCATGGCCGCAGCCCGTCAGGCGGCTTGCGTCGCATGGCCGGACTGGGCATGGGCGCCAGCCTCGGTGCGCGCGCCTGGGACCAGGGCGCCGGCATGGCGCTCGATGCGCCGCCGCTGGCGCCAGGACAGTTCGCTGCGCTGCTCAAGGGCGGCAAGGACCACGCGCTGCTGTGCTGGCTGGTAGCGCGCCATCTGCAAAGCGACATCGCGGTGCAGCTCAAGCTGCAACTGGCGCAGCGCCCGCTCACGCGGCTGGCTTCGCCGGCTGCCGTCAGTGACGGCGCTGGCCAGGGTGCCAGCATCGTCGCTGGCGCAGCGGTCTTGCCGCCCAGGTTGGGCCTGAGCAGCTGGCTGTGCAGTCCTGGTGCGCAAGCGAGCCGCGCCAGCTATCAACAACCGCGCTTCATGCTGAGCGCCGACGCGCCTGAAAGAACCTGACGCATGGACATCGATATCCGCACGCTGCTGTTAAAGCTCAACCCCGAGTGCAAGCGCGCCATGGGGCAGGCCGCCGAACTGTGCGTCAAGCAGACGCATTTCAATGTCGAGCTCGAGCATCTGCTGTTTGCCCTGCTGGACGCCCAGGCGCCCGACCTGGCGGTGATCCTGCGCCGCTTTGGCGTCAGCGACAGTGCGGTCTCGGCGCAGCTGCAAAAGAGCATGGACGGCTTCAAGCGCGGCAACGGCCGCACGCCGGCGCTGTCGCCACATTTCATCGTGCTGTTCCAGGAGGCGTGGATGCTGGGCTCGATGCTGCTCGGCGGCGAGCAGGTACGCTCGGGCACCGTGCTGCTGGCCATGCTCGAAGCGGACGCGCTGCGCGGCATGCTGATCGACAGTGCGCCGGACCTGCTGAAAATTGCGCGCCAGCAGTTGAAAAATGAACTGCCGGCCCTGTTGGCAGAGTCGAGCGAAGACGCCGGTGCATCGCGCGTGCCGGCGTTGCCGGGCATGCCCGCAGCACCTGCCGCCAGCGGCAGCGGCGCCACCCCGGCACTCGATCAGTACACGCAGGACCTGACGGCGCTGGCGCGCGCCGGCGGCATCGATCCGATCCGCGGGCGCGATGGAGAGATTCGCCAGATTATCGATATTTTGCTGCGCCGTCGCCAGAACAACCCGATCCTGACCGGCGAGGCCGGCGTGGGCAAGACGGCCGTGGTGGAAGGCTTTGCCCAGCGCATTGCGCAGGGCCTGGTGCCGCCGTCGCTGGCCAACGCGGTGGTGCGTTCGCTGGACCTGGCGCTGCTGCAGGCCGGCGCCGGCGTCAAGGGCGAATTCGAGAACCGCCTCAAGGCGGTGATCGCCGAGGTGCGCGCCTCGGCCACGCCGATCATCCTGTTTATCGATGAAGCGCACCAGCTGATCGGCGCGGGCGGCATGGAAGGACAGGGCGACGCGGCCAATCTGCTCAAGCCGGCACTGGCGCGCGGCGAGCTGCGCACCATTGCCGCCACTACCTGGGCGGAATATAAAAAGTATGTGGAGCGCGATCCGGCACTGGCGCGGCGTTTCCAGGTGGTCAAGGTGGAAGAGCCGGAGCCGGAAGCGGCCATGGGCATGCTGCGCGGCATGGTGGCCACGCTGGAGCGCCACCACGGCGTGGAAATTCTTGATGAAGCGGTGATGGATGCGGTACGCCTGTCGCACCGTTATATCACCGGGCGCCAGTTGCCCGACAAGGCCATCAGCGTGCTCGATACCGCCTGCGCGCGCGTGGCCATCGGCCAGTCCGGCGTGCCGGCGCAGCTCGAAGCGCTCGAGCATGACATCGTGCTCGCCGGCGAATCGCTGCGCATTGCCCGCAGCGCCCACGCGCGTGGCGAAGAGCGCAGCGATGCGATGGCCAAACTGGACAAGCAACTGGCGTCCCTGCGCGCGCGCCAGGCGGCGCTCGCTGCCAAGCTGGCCGACGAGCGTGGCGCGGTGGCAGAAATCCTGGCGCTGCGCCGCGAGATCGCCGCAGACACCACCGCCGAAGGCGTCGCCGTCGATGAAGACGAGCGGCGCTCGCGCGGCGACCAGCTGCAACGCCTGCAAAAAGGGCTCGAAGCGATCCAGGACGACGAGCCGCTGGTGCCGGTATGCGTCGATTCGCGCATGGTGGCCGGCGTGATTTCCGGCTGGACCGGCATCCCGGTGGGCAAGATGCTGGCCGATGAAATCCATACCGTGCTGCAGTTGAAAGAGCGCCTGTGCGAACGCGTGGTGGGGCAGGACCAGGCGCTCGACGCCATTGCACGCCGCGTGCGCACCTTCCGCGCCGAACTCGATGACCCGGGCAAACCGGTCGGCGTGTTCATGCTGGTCGGCCCGAGCGGTGTGGGCAAGACCGAAACGGCCTTTGCGCTGGCCGACATGCTCTATGGCGGCGAGCGCAATATGGTCACCATCAATATGTCCGAATTCCAGGAAGCCCATTCGATTTCCAGTCTGAAGGGGGCGCCGCCCGGTTATGTCGGCTACGGCAAGGGCGGCGTGCTGACCGAGGCGGTGCGACGCCGTCCGTACAGCGTGGTGCTGCTCGATGAAATGGAAAAAGCCCATCCCGATGTGCTGGAGCTGTTTTTCCAGGTGTTCGACAAGGGCACCATGGAAGACGGCGAGGGCGTCAGCATCGACTTCAAGAACACGCTGATCCTGCTGACCTCGAACGCAGCGCAGGACGTCATTACCCAGGCCTGCAGCCAGGGAAGACGACCCGAAGTGGCCGCGCTGGCCGAACAGCTGCGCCCGGCCCTGCTGCGCCAGTTCAGTCCGGCTTTCCTTGGGCGCCTGGTACTGGTGCCTTACTACCCGCTGGGCGACGCGCAGATCGGCAATATCGTCGACCTGAAGCTGGCCAAGCTGGCGGCGCGCTTTGCCGAGAACCACCATGCGCGCTTCACCTGGGACGACCAGGTGACCGAAACGGTGACGGCGCGCTGCACGGAAGTCGACAGCGGCGCGCGCAATATCGATTTCATCCTCACGCAGACGGTGCTGCCGGTGCTCTCGTCGCTGGTGCTTGAGCGCATGTCGCGCCTGCTGCCGTTTACGGCCGTTCACATGAGCGTGGGGCCGGACCAGCAGTTCCGCTACGCCTTTCGCGACGACGCCCCGCGCGCAGCCTCATGAGAAGCGATTTTGCACAGCCGGGCGGGCTGCTGTCGGTGTCCTCGCCGTTCGGCAAGGATGACCTGCTGCTTGACGCCATGGAAGGCAGCGAAGGCATCTCGGAGCTGTTCAAGTTCCATCTGCACATGCGTTCGGGCAGCACCAGTCTGGCCGCCGCCAGCATCGTCGGCAAGAGCATGACGGTCACGCTGGCCGTCGACGGCGCTGCCAAGCGCTACGTGACGGGCATGGTGTCGCGCTTTATCCAGAGCGGCTACGACCGCGACTTTGCCAGCTACGAAGCCGAACTGGTGCCGGCCCTGTGGCTGCTGACGCTGTCGCGCGACCGCAAGATCTACCAGGCCAAGACCGTCACGCAGATTATTGCGGCGGTGCTCGGCGACTTTGCCGTCACCTTCGACGACCAGACCACGCAGACCTACACGGCGCTCGATTATTGCGTGCAATACGATGAAACCGCGTTTGATTTCATCAGCCGGCTGATGGAGCAGGCCGGCATTTTTTACTTCTTCACCTTCAGCAGTGCCGGCCACACCATGGTGCTGGCCGACGCCAGCGCTGCCTTTGCCGACTGCGCCGGCGGCGCCAAGGTGCGCTTCTTTCCGCGTACCGGCATGGTCAACGAGCTCGATACGGTATCGCGCTTTGCGCATGAAAACACCATCGCCATCAAAGAAGCGACCGTCAACGACTACGACTTCACCAAGCCCAGCACCTCGCTCGAAGGCAGCCATGCGGCTACTACCGGCAACGGCAAGGTATACGAATTTGCCACCGGCCATGCGGCAGTGGCCGCCGGCAAGGCGCTGGCCAAACTGCGCGTCGAGGCCAGCCAGGTCAATGCCGAAGTGCTGCGCGGCGACAGCTATTGCTATCCGTTTCGCGCCGGCAGCAAATTTACCCTGTCGGGGCACTTTGTCGCTGCCCTCAATGCCGCTTTCGTGCTGCGCCGCGTACATCACACGGCGCGCGACGACCTCTATACCAATTCCTTCGAGGCCTTCCCGGCCGCCGTGCCGTTTCGCGCACCGGTGCAAACGGCGCGCCCGCGCGCTGTCGGCTGCGAGACGGCGCTGGTGGTGGGGCCGAGCGGCGAGGAAATCTGGACCGACAAGCATGGCCGCATCAAGGTGCAGTTTCCCTGGGACCGCGACGGCGTCAAGGATGACCAGAGTTCGACCTGGCTGCGCGTGGCCCAGTCCACCGCCGGCAACAGCTTTGGCGCGCTGTTCCTGCCGCGCGTGGGCCAGGAGGTGGTCGTCACCTACCTCAATGGCGACCCGGAGCGCCCGCTGGTGACCGGCGCCGTCTATAACGGCGAAAACGCCACGCCCGTCACGCTGCCGGCCAACCAGACGCAAAGCGTGCTGCGCAGCCGCAGCTCCAAGCAGGGCACGGCCGGCAACGAGTTGCGCTTTGAAGACAAGAAGGACGCCGAGGAGCTGTATCTGCACGCGCAGAAGGATTGGCTGGCCGAAATAGAAGATGCGCTGACCACCACCGTCAAGAAGGGCGCCGAAGTGCATACCTTGCAGGAGGGCGATCGCACGGTCGATGTGCAGAAGGGCAAGGAAGTACACAAGGTGAAAGGCACCCGCGCGCTTGACGTAACGGGCGCCGAGACGCATGACAACGCGGCCAGTTTTACCCACAAGGTCAAGGGCGACTACGCGCTGACCATCGACGGCAAGCTGACCATTACCGTCACCGGCGGCATCACCATCAAGTCCAGCGCGGCCGTGGTGCAGGAGGCGGGTACCAGCTTTACCGCCAAGGCCGGCACCGCCTACAGCGCCAAGGGCGGCACCACGCTCAGCAACGAGGCCGGCACCAATCTCACCAGCAAGGCTGGCATGAAGCTGGTCAACCAGGGCGGCGTGCAGATGGATAATCTGGCGCCGATCATCAACAGCAAGGCCGACGCGATGCAGACCGTCGAAGCCGGCGCAATGCTGACGCTCAAGGGCGCGTTGGCCAAGGTGAACTGAGATCGACGCGCCCCCTGTTACTGTGTCCGAGGCCGCCGTCCCCGCCGCCATCCAGCTGATCGAGGAGCGCGACGGCGACGGCATGCTGTTGCAGCGCTGTTCGATGCGCGGCGGCGTGCTCCATGGCGCGCTCGAGCAGTATGGCCCGAATGGCCAGCTGCTGGTGCAGACGCATTTTGAAGACGGCAAGATGCATGGCCCGATGAGCGCCTATGCAAACGATGGCAAGCTGGTGCAGAAGTCGCAGTTTCGCGCCGGCCTGGCGCACGGGCTGATGGAAGTGTATGTCAACGGCCGCTGCGTCTCGCGCCAGAACATGCAGGGCGGCGTGGCCAGCGGCCCTTCACTGTCGTATGACGAGGCGGGCAACCTGACGGCCCGCCTGCAACTGTCTGAAGGCCAGATTCATGGCCCGGCCGAGTTTTATCACCAGGGTCAGCTGGTGCGCCAGGCGCGCTATCAGGGCGGCCTGCTGGACGGCGAGTCCACTGACTTCGACAACGAAGGCAGCGTGGTGCAACGCTGCATCTACCGCGCCAACCTGCTGCACGGGCCGATGCGGCGCTACTGGCCGGACGGCACGCTGATGGAAGAGACGCACTATCGCGACGGCAAACTGGTGGGCGCGCCGGCGCGGTTTGATGCCAAAGGACGGCGCACCGGCAATGCCGAATCGACGCCGGCGCTGCTGGACCGGCTGCAAAAACTGGTAAGGGGAGTCTAAATGGGACAACAAGCCTGCATGGGCGCGCTGCTCAAGTGTACGTTTGGCGCGGCGCCCAGCGCGATGATGGTGCTGCCGCTCAATCTGGTGCTGACGGTGGTGCCGGACGCCAACATCATGGACAGCAAGCCGATGCTCAATATCCTTCCCTTTGGCATGTGCATGTCGATGTCCAATCCGATGGTCATTGCCGCCACGGCGGCGGCACTGGGCGTGCCCACGCCCATGCCGTGCATACCGGCTACCGTGGCGCCATGGGTGCCCGGTTCGCCCACGGTGCTGATCGGCAATATGCCGGCACTGAACAATTCCTCGAAACTGATGTGCATGTGGGGTGGCGTGATCGGCGTGACGATGCCGGGCCAGTTCACGGTGGCCATCCCATGAAGCAAACGACCTGAACAGAACAGACCATGGAATACAAATTCAACCTGACGCCACGCCTTATTTCGCTGGTCATCTTTTGCGCCATTGCGCTGATGGTGCTGCTGTTTGCACTGGGCTACCAGATCGGCAAGAGCAGCAGCGCCGGCCAGCGCGAGGACGCTGTCGACATGCTCGACGATGCCGGCCAGCGCGCCCGGCTGCGCGCCGAACAGCGGCTTGAGTCGCGTGCGGCAGCCGGTGCGGCAACGCTGGCAGCACCGGTGACGGCGCCATTGCGCAATGCAGAGCAGGCGGTGCGTTGATGGCGCCGCGTCCACTGCTGGCGGCGTTCGCTGCCCTGTGCCTGTTCGGTTGTGTCACGCTGGCGCAGGCGCAAGCTGCGCGCGCATCGCGTCCGGCCGGCTCGGTTCATGCTCATGCACCAGCACCAGCACCAGCACCGGCGGTTGCCGCCAGCGTGCAGCCGGCCGGCCGCTCGAAGCTGGTGGCGGTGGCCGATGGCCGCCTGCTGGCGCCCGATATTGCGCGCATCGTCAACCAGGGCGAACTGGTGGTGGCCATGCTGGGCATCGATACGCCGCCATTTTTCTCGCTCAAGAACGGCAAGCTGGCCGGTACCGACGTCGACCTGGCGCTGCGCATCGGCAAGGAACTGGGCGTGCCGGTACGTTTTGATCGCAGTGCGCAAACCTTCGATGGCGTCGCCGAAACGGTCGCCATCGGCCAGGCCGACATGGGCATCAGCCGCATGGCGCGCACGCTAAAGCGGGCCCAGATCGTGCATTTTTCCGATGTCTACATGCGCCTGGGCCACGCGCTGCTGATCAACCGCATGCGCTTTGCCGAAATGGCCGGCGACCAGCCGCTGCCACAGGTGATCCGCAACTTCAGCGGCCGCCTGGGCGTGATCGGCAACTCGGCCTGGGTCGAATTTGGCCAACGTAATTTCCCGCAGGCAAAGCTGGTCAGCTATCCGACCTGGGCTGATGTGATCAAGGCCGTCAAGCAGGGCGAGGTGGTGGCCGCCTACCGCGACGAACTGGAGGTGATGCAGATACTGCGCGCCGACCCTGGCCTGGCGCTGTCGCTGCGCACGGTGACCTTTGACGACCTCGATTCATCGCAGCGCATCATGGTGGGCATCGGCGACGATACCTTGCTGGCCTTTATCAACGAAGTCATTGCACAGCGCGGCGAAAAGCCGACCGCCAGCAGTGTGCTCAAATCGATCAAATAAGAAGCCGAGACGTGGATATTCCAACGAGCATGCAGCGCTACCAGAAATGGGCGCTCAATCCCCTGACGGTGCTGGCCTGCGTGGTGGCCGGCGGCCTGGCCGGCTGGGCCGCGCCGTCCTGGTCGGCCATGCTGGCTTTTGTCGGCGTGGTCTATGTCGACCTGCTGAAAATGATCGTGCTGCCGTTTATGCTCTCGGCCGTGATCTTCAGCCTGCAAAATTTGTACCGTGACGGCGGCGCGGCGCGCATCTTCAAGCGCGTGGTGGTGGTGTTCCTGGCCGCGTCGCTGGCGGCGGCCACGCTGTCGGCAGCGGCCACGCTGCTGGTGCGCCCCGGCGGCAACCTGCCGCTCGAAACGCGCGCGGCACTGGGGCGTATCATCAGCGATGACGATCAGGGCAGCAATACCATCATGTCGATGAGCAACGTCAAGGCCGAGGCGGCGCCCGCCACCGATATCAAGGACCTGCTGCAGGCGCTGATCCCGCAAAACATTTTCGCTTCGCTGGCCAATGGCGAAACACTCAAGGCGCTGGTGTTTGCGCTGCTGTTCGGCTTTGCGGCCGGCCAGGTGCCGAGCCGTATTTCCACCGGCCTGAATGACGCCCTGGCCACCGTTTATCACGCCTGCCAGACGCTGACGCGCTGGATCAACCTGCCGGTGCCGCTGATCCTGTTCTGCATGGCGGCCAGCCAGGTTGCCCACACCGGCCTGCAGCCGCTGCGCGCCATGGGCAGTTTCGTGGTGGTGTTCCTGCTGATCAGTGCGATGCTGCTGGCGCTGTCGATGGGCTTTATCGCGCGCCGCGCCGGCGTGCCGTATGGCCTGGTGTTCAAGGCCATGCGTGAACCGTTTGCGCTGGGCGTGGCCACCAACAGCAGCGCCACCTGCATGCCGGCGATGGTCGATGCGCTGGCCGGCAAGCTGCAGTTTGCCCGCGCGCGCGTCGAACTGCTGGTGCCACTGAGCATTTCGCTGCTGCGCGTGGGTGCGATTGCCTATTTTGTCTGCGCCACGTTGTTTATCGCGGCGCTGTATGGCCGCGCGCTGTCGCCGTATGACCTGGGCCTGCTGGCGCTGGCCTCGGTGCTGTCCGGTTTTGCGGCAGCCGGCATGAGCGGCATCGTGACCATCACGCTGGTGGGCAGCATCTGCGCCTACCTGGCCTTGCCGTTCGAGGCTGCCTTCGTGCTGCTGGTGGCGGTCGATCCGCTGTGCGCCATGGCGCGCACGGCCGTGACCGTCATCGGCAGTTGTGCTTCGGTGGCGGCGGTGTGCGCGCCGCCCGTCAAGCTCTAGGCCCGCCGATGCTGACCCTTCCTGCCGCCATCAAGCCGGCCAACATCCAGATCGGCGAGATCGTGCGCCATCCGGTCGTCATGTTCGGCCTGGTGCTGCTGGGCGGCTGGCTCGGCGTGCTGATGCCGGGCAGTGCGCCATGGCTGTCGGCCCTGTCGGCGCTGTTCATGTCGCTGATACAGATGGCCGCATTTCCGTTTGTGATCCTGGCCGTGTATTTCGGTACCCAGCGCCTGGCCAGCGTGCCGGGCGCCGGGCGCGTGCTGGTCAAGATGATCGTGCTGGCCTTGCTGGCGATGTTTTTATGCACCGTGATCGGCGTGCTGGTGGCCAGCGTGACCGGCGCCGGCGGCCTGTCGCCGGCGCAGTCCACGCAACTGGGCCAGCTGGCACTGGGCGCCGAGCAGGGCGTGCACATGGCCATGCATGGCGACGCTGCCAGCCAGGCCGTCAGCTGGGACGTGGCCGCGCTGGTGCCCGACAATCTGTTTGGCGCGCTGGCCTATGGCGCTGCGCCAGCGGTGCTGATCGGCGTGCTGTGCTTCGGCGCTGCGGTGGCGGTACAGGCGCCGCGCATGTCGGAGTCGCTGAGCGGTATTCTGGAGGGCGCTTATCGCGCGCTCGAGTCGCTGGTACACCGCTTCAACGCGCTGCTGCCGGTGGCCGCCTTCGTGCTGGCGGCCGCTGCCACCGCCACTGCCGGTTTGCAGGCCATTACGCTGCTGTCGGGCTTTCTGCTGGCATTCCTGCTCGCTGCCCTGCTGGTGAGCGCCATGGCGATCGGCGTTTTGTGCTGGCGCCTGAAAAAAGCCCCGTGGCCGGTACTGCTGGCGCTGCGCGAGCCCATTACGGTGTGCCTGTTTTCGCCGGTGGCCACGGCGGCGGTGCCCGGCTTTATCCAGGTAATGAGTTCGCAGTTCGGTTTCAGCCGCGCGCTGGTGGAGCTGAGCTCGCCCATCGCCCCGGTCTTTCTCAAAGCCGGCGAAGCCATGTTCTTTGCCGTGCTGGCCATTTTCATTGCCAATCTGTACCACCATACGCTCAGTGCCGGCGAGGTAGTGTCGATCTGCGTGCTCTCATGGAGCGCTGCCTTGTGGTCGGTCGGCATTCCCGGCGCCAAATCGCTGATCCTGGGCAGCTTCGTGCTGGCCTCGATGGGCTTGCCGCTGGAAGCCGTGCTGCCGGTGTTTATCCTGGTTGAAGTGTTATGCGAAGGACCACGAAACTTGCTTTCTTTATTAATCTCGTCAGCCTTGATTGCGTTGGTTGCAGATGGTCTGTATATTAATAATGGGCAAGTTTCCGAAGCATGGCAACCAGCGTCGCTAAAGCTGGTATTTAGCCGCAAGCAATTAATCCTGAGCTATTTCCTGGTCGCGTTGGCACTGCTGGCAGTTTTCTGCGCAGGCGTCGGGGCCGGTTTGAACGCAGCTTCCTGAAACTTTTGAGATCGAACACACATGACAGTGATCCCTCCCTTATCGCGGAGTGCCCGATGAAGCGCCGCAGCATGCTGGTGCTGCTGGGCGCCGCTATGCTCGCTGGCTGCGGGGTGGTCGACGGCACCCGTTCGCTGCTCGGCCTGGGGCCGCGCCCGGTGGCGCCCGACTGGCAGACGCTGGCCCTGCGCGCAGCCGAAGACGCCAACGCCAACAGTGCCGTGGCCGTAGACATCGTGCTGGTCAAGGACAGCACGGTGCTCGAGTCCCTGCTTGCCATGCCGGCGGCCAAATGGTTTGCCACCCGCAGCGACGTACAGCGCAGCTTTCCCAATGCACTGACCGTCTTTTCCTATGAGCTGGTGCCCGGCCAGAGCCTGGCGCTCAACGACAGATTGTGGCGCTCTGAAAAAGTGTGGGGCGCGCTGGTGTATGCCGGCTACGCCACGCCGGGCGAACACCGCAGCCGGCTGCTGCTGTCGGCGCGCGGCTATATGGTGCAGCTTGACGAGCAGGGCTTTGCCGCCACCGAAATCAAGCCTGGCGCAGCCCAGTAAAAGACAGCACGAGACTATTTATTACCGACATGATGCAGACCCAACTTTCCAACCGTATCCAGTGGCATGAAGGCATGCTGCTGACGCCGCAGCATTTTCAACAGGAAGGCGCGCGTCTCGATGCGCTGCTGGCCTGGCAATCGCTGGCCGCCAATCCTTATGGCTGGGGCGTGCGCAAGCTGCTGGTCGACGAGGCGCGCCTGAACAAGGGCCTGCTGCGCGTGGTGCGCATCGAGGCAATCTTGCCCAATGGCATGGCGGTCAGTTTCGACGCCGACAGCGCGCAGGGTGCCAGCCTGGAGCTGGACCTGACGCCGTTCGCGGCCGACATGGCGCAGCGCGACGTCGACGTCTACTTGGTGCTGGGCAATACGCGTTCGCTGCGCCAGCCCGGCCAGCCGGCCATGTTCCGTCCGGTGCAGACCGCTCCCGTCGAGGACGAAGTGTCGGAGGCGCTGCCGGCCGAAGTGCCGCGTATGGCCGTCAACCTGGCCCTGACGGCGGGCGACGTGCCGCCGTTCGGCTACACCAGCTTGCGCCTGATGACGGTCAACAAGGTCAACGAAGTGGTGCGCATCGGCGCGTTCGTGCCGGCGCTGCTCGAGCTGTCGGCCGATGCACCCATCCGCCAGCGCGCGCTGCACGTGGCCACGCTGATGCGCAACAAGGCGCTGTTCCTGGCGCGCCAGACGGCCAATCCGTCCTCGCGCACCGAAGACCGGCTGGCCATGCTGGAGCAAAAGGCGCGCCTGTCGAGCCTGACGCTCAATTTGCCGCTGCTTGAAGCGCTGCTGTATTGCCCGGTGGTGCAGCCGCTGCCGCTGTACCTGGCGCTATGCGCCCAGCTCGGGCCGCTGGCCACGCTGCGCCCGGGCGTGGTGCCGACCATGCCGCCGGCCTACGACCATGCCGACTGCGCGCCGGCGTTCGAGGCGGTGCTGTCGGCGCTGTCGGACCTGGTGGCCGAAGTGAGCCAGGACTGGAAAACCTGTACCTTCGACTTTGACGGCCGGGTCTTTGCGCTCGACATGCAGCCCGAATGGCTGGCCGGCCAGCGCATCGTGATCGGCCTGCGTGGGCGCCCCGAAAGCGAAGCGGAGCAGTGGATAAAGGGCGCGGCCATCGGCTCGAAAACCGTCTGGACCTTGCTGACCGATCGCCGCGTCAGCGGTGCGCCGCGCTTGAAAATCGATGTGGCCGAAGAGCTGGGCCTGCGTTCGAGCACCGGCTATGTGCTGTTCAGCATCGAGGTGACGGAGAGCTTTATCGTGCCGGGCCAGCCGCTGCTGATCAGCAATTCCAATGAAAGCCTGCTGGCCCAGCGCCCGCAGGAAATCGTCCTGTTCATCAAGGGGTAAGCCATGAGCATGCAATCGGGCGCAGGCAATGCCGCGCCGGCGCCGGCTGGCTGGCGCAGCGCGATGAGCGAAGGCGTCGACCTGGCCTCGATCCAGTTCCGCGATTTCTACGAAGTACTGGCGCTGTCGGCGCAGGCGGCCACGCGCCTGTCCGAAGCCGAGGCGCGTCCGGCTGCCGAGGCGCTGAGCCGCAAGCTGTGCCAACTGATCGAATTGCAGACACTTGAAGCGCGCCGCATCGGCGGCAAGTCAGGCATCGAGGCCGAAGTGCAGGGACGGTTCCTGAAAGCGGCGCTGGCCGACGAAGTGCTGCTCAATATCGAGTGGGCCGGGCGCACCTACTGGCGCCATGTGCTGGTCGAGGCAACGCTGTTCAAGTCCAGCTTTGCCGGCGAGCGCGTGTTTCACGACCTGGATCAGCTGCTGCGCGACCGCGAAGCGTCGCGCCGCAACCTGGGGCGGCTCTATCTGTACCTGCTCTCGCTGGGCTTCCAGGGCCGTTTTCGCGGCCTCAAGCAGGACAAGATTGCCGAATACCGGCGCGAGCTGTTCCAGTTCGTCTACCAGCGTCCGGCCGACCTGCAAGGGCGCGACCGCACACTGTCCGAGCAGGCTTATGCCAGCACCCTGTCGCATCTGACGGCCGGGCGCATGCCGC
This sequence comes from Janthinobacterium aquaticum, assembly GCF_009208565.1. Lineage (GTDB taxonomy): Bacteria > Pseudomonadota > Gammaproteobacteria > Burkholderiales > Burkholderiaceae_D > Janthinobacterium. Next base: position 74,483 of record NZ_WFLK01000002.1, read on the forward strand.
GCTTTAACCGGACCGGCCTGATTGCCTTGCTGGCCTTCCTGATGCTGCTCGGTTTGTCCGAGCTGCTGTGGCTGTGGCAATCCTGGCCGGTGCGCAGCGCACTGGCGGTAACTTTATGACCTGCTTACGGGGACGCCATCTTGTTTAATTTTTTATCGGATAACACCGCCATCGTCACGCTGCTGGTGCTGACGCTGCTGGTACTGCTGTTGCTGGGCGTGGTGATCTGGGCCGCCATGAAGGGCGCGCAGCAGTCGGACCTGCCGGCAGCGGCCAAGCCGCGCCTGCTGAGCGCCGACTCGCTCAAGCAGTCGTTTCGCGTGGCGGTCGAACTGATCGAGAGCAATCTGGCGGTGCGCTCGGAGCGCTACAACCTGAGCTGGACGCTGGTGCTCAACGAAGGCAAGCACGGGCGCGAACTGCCACTGGTGCAATCGGGTCTGCAAAGCGCGCTTAGCGCCGACAGCACGCTGACGGCCAGCGGGCAGGGCATCAGCTGGAATTTCTTCGACCAGGGGGTGGCGATCCAGCTGCAGTCCGATTACCTCGGCTCGCCCGACCCCGAGGCGGCCAGCGCCAACAGCACCTGGGACGATTTCCTGGGCCTGTGCCGCAGTTATCGCCCCGACCGTCCGTTTGACGCCATCGTGCTGGCCATCCCCGCTGCCGCTTTCCTGGACGTGGACGGCCAGGCCCATGTCGAGCTGATCGCCAAGGCCAAGGCGATCCACCGCCGCCTGTGGCTGGCGCAAAACCGCCTGGCGCTGCGTTTCCCGATCTATATCGCCATTGCCGACTGCGAGACCATTCCCGGCTTCTCGCGTTTTGCCGCTGCCTTGCCCGAGCCGCTGCGCCGCTCCATGCTGGGCTGGTCGTCGGCCTACGAACTGTCGGCGCCGTTCCAGGGGCAATGGGTCGATATCGCCATGAACGAGATGGTGCGCTCGCTGGCCGATACCGGCGCCGAACTGTGCGCACTCGAGCCGGCCGGCTCCGACAGCAGCGCCTACTTCCTGCTGCCGACCCAGGTCGAGCGCCTGCGCGCCGGCCTGAAGATGTTTGCCGAAGAACTGATGCGCCCCAGCGCCTACCATGAACCGTTCCTGTTGCGCGGCATTTACCTGACCGGCGATTGCGGCGACGCCGCCGTCCTGCTCAGCGAAACGGCCAGTGCGGCCGATCCGGGCGAACAGGCCGAGTTTGCGCTGGTGGGCTTCAATGCGCCGGCCGGCGAGATGCCGGCCGAGTCGAAGGACGAGGCTGGCGCACTGGGACTGCCGGCCATGCTGCCAGGCCAGGCCAATGCCGTGCCGGCGTTCCTGCGCGACATTTTCGAGCGCAAGATTTTTGCTGAAGCAGGCCTGGTGCGTTCGGCCTCGTCGCAGCGCATGCGCCGTCCGGCCATGACGCGCGTGCTGCGCTGGAGTGCGCTGGGCCTGGCCACGGTGTGGCTGATCGGCATGGGGGCGGCCAGCTTTCGCCTGCATTACATGTCGCGCGAAATGGTCGATCATCTGCACCGGCTCGACGCCGACGCGGGTCGCAGCGCCGACGCCGGCAGCCGCAGCGTCATCGATCCGGCCGAAAGCCGCCAGCGCGCACTCGATGCGCTGCTCAATATCGAACAGATGGGCTCGGCCCACCTGTCCGCCTTCTTCATGCCCGGTTCCTGGCCCTGGTTCGACAGCCTGCATGAGCGGCTGCAGCAGCGCATGGAAAACGGCTTTGCCGAAAATGCCTTCGATCCCTTGCGCCGCGCCTCGTATGCGCGCGTGAGCGAACTGACCGGCGTGCCGGTCGATCCGGTTACCGGCAGTCTGATTATCGGTGCGCAGTGCACGCTGCCTGCCGGCTGGCAGCAGCTTGCCGGCAGCGCCACCAACGCGCTCAACGTGGAAGACCTGCCCGAGTTTGCCGCCACCTTGCAATATGTGGCGCGCCTGGAGCAGCTGGAAAAAATGCTGCAGGCGATGATGCGCCTGAAGTCGCCGCGTTCGGGGCCGGCTTCCGGCGACGACCTGGCGCTGGTGGTGCGCATGGCGCTGGGCGCCGAACTCAATGGCAATCCGGCCCGCACGGCCGCGCTGTTTCGCCAGGTGGCGCAGAACATGTCGTCGCTGACCATGGAGCCGCTGCAGGAAGCGGCCGCCTGCTCGCTGCGCCTGGCCGTCAGGCGTACCACCCAGCGCCTGTTTGCCGACAATGGCCTGCTCAAGGCCGAGCAGGCGATCAGCGCCGCTTCGGTCGAGCTGTTCGATACCGGCCCCCGTGCTGCCGATCCGGCCGCCACGCTGCTGGTCTGGCAAAATCTGCGCAATGCGCTGCGCAGCCAGGAGGCGCATCTGGCGCCAGGCAAGGGCGCCTGGATGCACAGCACCACGCTGGCGCTGGGTCCGGCCTGGGACAATCTGCTGCAGCGCATCGAAGCCTTGAGCCTGCTGGGCAAAGGCCCGGCCGACGAGACGCGCAAGCAGGCCGACCAGGGCTTTATCCAGTTCACTTCGCAGTGGGACGCCACCATGGCCTCGGACCAGCTGGTGCAGGGCCTCAATTCGGGCCTGGAATGGTCGGACACCAGCCGCAGCTGGAATTTTGCCGCCGACCGCCGGGCCTTGCTCGATGTGCTGACCAGCCTGCTTTCGCAGCCGTACATGAAGTTCAATACGCAGATCCGCTTCCCGGACGTGCCCACCGGCGCCACCGTCAGCTGGGACCAGGCGCGCCTGGAACAGGTGCTGGCGCTGGCCGAAGCGCGCCGGCGTTTCCAGGTCGAGCTGCTGCCCAAGTTCCCCGCTTCGCTCCATAGTGCCAGTGCGGCTTTTGTCGACGCAGGCCTGCTGGAAACGGCGCGCGACCTGCTGTCGCAGGCCTACTTTGTTTCATCGCGCGAAGTACAGGCGCCGGCCAGCGATATCGACCGTGGCCGTGCGCTGCGCGTGCGCGCCTGGCTGCAGGACATGGGGGCGCCCGACACCGCCGAAGCGCTGAGCCGGGTGCTGTCCACCGATGCGCTGTCGCGCCTGCAGCTGCTCGACGACACGCTGTCGCGCGCCCAGGTCTACGTACCGCGCGACCGCGCCTTCCGCAGCTGGAACGGTGAAAAAGGCCCGCTGCTGCATGCATTTGGCGCCAGCGACGCGGCCGGCCTCAATGCCTATATCTCGCAGCAGCAGTCGTTCATCGAAGCCATCAACAAGGATGCCGAAGCGCTGCTGCTGCAACTGGGCGGCGCCCAGTCGGGCAATCCGCTGGTGGCGCGCTGGCAGGCCAGCGTCTCGGACCTGAGCCGCTATCGCCTGAAAAGCCCGACCAGCAGCCTGATGGCGCTGGAGCAGTTCGTGCTCAACGGGGCAGCCGAACTAGATGTCGGCAACTGTCTCGATGTGCTGTCGGCGCGCGCCTTCAGCCGGCGTGGCGGCGATCTGTATGCCGAGCGTCTGCAAGCCCTGCAAGCGGGCCTGCAGGCGCGCTGCCGCGAGTTGTCGGCCAGCCGCTACCAGGAAGCCTGGAATACCTTTGCCGACACCTTCAACCGCGAACTGGCCGGCCGCGCGCCGTTCCGCGCGCCGGCCGTCGAGGTGGGCACGCGTGGCGTTGCCGCCGAGCGCGTGCTGGCAGCCGATGTCGACGAGGTGGGCAAGGTGCTCAAGCTGTTTGACCGCGCCCATGCGCAGACGGTGGCCGCCGAGCGCGATACGGCGCGTCCGGCCATGGCCGGCTCGCTGCGCAAGGTGGACGAGCAGATGCAGCGCGTGCGCGACTTCCTGTCGCCGCTGTACCAGGGCGAGGAGGGGCAGACCGGCGGCCTTGATGTGAGTGTGGAGTTCCGCGCCAATACCACCGCCGAGATCGATGGCAACAAGATCATCGACTGGTCGCTCGGCATCGGCGGCCAGACGCTGCGCCAGCGCGACACGCCACGCCCGCTGCGCTGGGAGCCGGGCATGCCGGTGACCCTGACGCTGCGCGTGGCGCAGGACGGTCCGGTAATACCGAAGGCCGAAGCAGGGCATCCGGGCATGAGCGTGGAAGAGCGCACCGTCAGCTACCGCTTTACCGACCCCTGGTCGCTGCTCAGCTTTGCCGGCGCTTACCGCGATAACGATGCAGCGGCCAGCGCCGCGCGCTCGCAGTTGCTGCGCTTTGAATTCCCGATGACGGCCGTCGGTGACGGCGCGCGCATCGGCACGCGCGATACACGCGCCAGGGTCTATGTGCGCCTGAGCGTGAGCGCGCCCGGCAAGCGTGCGCCGCTGGCATGGCCCAGCGTTTTTCCAGCCAGGATACCGACCTGGTAAGCCGACACAGACTCACTCTTAAAGGCGTAACATTCATGAAGCAACCCGTCCGCATTGCCGTTTTCGGCAGTTTTCACCGCGGCTTTCAAGTTCTGAGCGAGTTGCTCAAGGGGCCGCTGGCCGCGCAGGTGAGCGTGGTCGGCGTGGCGACTGATGACGTGGCGGCCGGTTTCATCAGCCGCGAGCGCCGCGTGTGGGCTTATCCGCACACGCCCGAGGAAGAAACCATGGTCGAACAGCTGGCGGCGCAGCATGGCCTGCCGGCCTGGAAAGGGCGTGTCAAGACGCCCGAGTTCTATCACCTGTACGAACAGCAGTGGCGCCCCGATATCTGCATCGCCGCCACGTTCGGCCAGCGCATCGATGCACGCCTGTTTGGCTATCCGCCGATGGGCTTTTATAATCTGCATCCATGTGTCGACGATGGCTGGCCTTCGCATTACGCGGGGCCCAATCCGTTCCAGGCACTGCTTGATGATAATTCCGACCATGCCGCCATCGCCCTGCATGAAGTCGATGACGGCTTTGATACCGGCAGGCTGTGCGCGCTGTCGGAAAAGATCTATTTTCCGCCTGGCGTGACGGTCGATGGCCTGCACCGCCTGACGTCACCGATTGCCGCCAAGTTTTTCGTGCGTGAACTGAGCAAGATGCTCGGCTAGGCAGACACGCTATGGTCAATTTGCGCACCCTTTATGACAAGGCACGCCAGCTTATTTCCGATGAGCGCGCGCCAGATTTTCCTACCCCGATGCCGCCCATGAACCCACCGAGCCTGCCGATTCCGCATACCCTGATGAGCCTGGAGCACCAGCAGCAGATCGACCTGCTGCTGCGCCCGATCAGCAGGGAGCTTCCCTGTGGTCCGGCGCTGCGCTACGATCCGGTTTTTACGGAAATCCGGCTGGCGCGCGAGGAGGACGATCCGACCCTGCCGATGGGTAGCTGGGAGCGTCCGCTCAAGCGCGCCGACTGGCCGCTGATCGAGGCGCGCTGCGTCGACATGCTGGCCAACCGCTCCAAGGATCTGCAGATTGCCGCCTGGCTGCTCGAAGCATGGGTCCGCCAGTCCGGTTTCGAAGGGTTGTACCGTGGCCTGAGCCTGATCGACCTGCTGGTACGCCAGATGTGGGAGCCGCTGCATCCGCTGATCGAAGATAACGACGAGGACGCCCGCGTGGCGCCGCTCGAATGGATGAACGCCTCGCTGTCGGCCACCTTGCGCCTGCATGTGCCGCTGCTGCAGATTACCGGCCGCAAGCCGCCGGCAGTCACGCTGACCGACTGGGATCGCATGATTGCCGTCGAACTGGCCGGGCCTGGCCATACCACTGACAATCCCGGCGCAGAAGACGCGCCGTGGACGCGTGCCGATGTGGTGGCCTATGCGCACCAGCGCCTGGGCCGCGAAATGGCGCAGCGGCGTGAAGTGCTCAAGCGCTGCCTGAACTGCCTGGAGACCATGTGTGCGTTTGTCGAGATCCATCTCGGTTCGAGTTCGCCCAATCTGTCGCGCCTGAAAGGCACGCTGATCGCCGCCGAGCGCGTGCTGGCGCAGTTGATGGTCGAGCAGGCGCCGGAGAAAACCAAGGAAGAAATCATGGCACAAGCAAGCAGCGACGAGCAGTGGCAAAGCGAAGATGGACAGCTTGAAGAAGCGCAGGCGGCGCCGTTGGTGATGGCCGGGGCCTGGAAGAACCGCAAGGAAGCCTATGCAACGCTGGAGGCGCTGGCCGATTACCTGAGCGCCGTCGAGCCGCACAGCCCCACCCCCTATCTGCTGCGCCGGGCGGTCAAATGGGGCAATATGCCGTTGCCTGAACTGATGGCGGAAATCATCCGCGAGGAGGGTGACCTCAATCGCCTGGCCAATGTGCTGGGCTTGAAGGAGTAGCCGGGACGCAGATGCATGCCACAGCTTGGGCCAGAAAAAAACTGGACTGCTTGCCAGTGGCAAGATGCTATTGTGGTGCTAATGTGAATGATCCAAAATCCACGTGAGAAATTGATCATGAAAAACATTCTGCAAACGAAAGCTGCGTTCTCGGCCCTGGCAGCAGCAGTGGCACTGGCCTGCGCAGGCCATGCCAGCGCCGCGGCACCACTGTCGCCGATCGGCATGCCAGGCTATGCGCGCATCATGGTGGGCGATGTCGAGGTGACGCCCCTGAGCGATGGTACGGCAGACTTGCCGATGGTCGATTTGTTAAAAAACGACAAGCAAAAAACCCTCGCTGCGCTGACCAAAGCCCATGTCGGCTCGCCAGCGACGACCTCCACCAACGCGTTTCTGATCAATACCGGCAGCAAGCTGATCCTGGTTGACGCCGGCAGCGGCACCTTGTTCGGCCCCACCCTGGGCAAACTGGTGGACAATTTGAAAGCGTCGGGCTACGCGCCCGAGCAGGTTGACGATATTCTCATTACCCACTTCCACCCTGACCATATCGGCGGCCTGGTTGCCAATGGCAAACTGGCGTTCCCGAATGCGGTAGTGCATGCCGACAAGCGCGACGCCGATTACTGGCTCAATGCCGACATCAAGGCCAAGGCACCGAAAGACTTCATCGGCTTCTTCCAGGGTGCCGAGGTTTCCGTGCAACCCTACATCGCGGCGGGAAAATTCAAGCCCTTCGAGCACAATGGCGAGGTGGTGCCGGGCATCAAGTCGGTATCTACCTACGGTCATACGGCAGGCCATACCACTTACATCCTGGAGAGCAAAGGCAAGAAGCTGGTGATACTGGGCGACCTGATCCACGTTGCGGCGGTGCAGTTCGACAATCCTGGCGTGACGATCGGATTCGACAGCGATCCGGCGCAGGCCGCATCGGCACGCGCCGCCATGTTCAAGACGATTGCCAAAGAAGACGATCTGGTTGCTGCCGCCCATCTGCAGTTCCCTGGCGTGGGCTATATCCGCGCCAATGGAAAAAGCTGGACCTGGACGCCGGCCAACTATACTTCCCGTCCCTGAGCGAATGTAAGGAAGGAAAAAAGTGCGGCAAGTTGTCGTTTTTCTGTTCCTGATGTGGTGTTGGCCCTTTGCCACTGCTGTCACTGCTGCCCCGGCACAGTCCGGCATCGGGTATGAACACCGCGCCTGGACGCCGGTTGACGGCGCGCCTTCCGGCGTGCGTTCAATCGCGCAGACTGACGACGGCTTGCTGTGGTTCGCCACCGCGGAAGGTCTGTATCGCTTTGATGGCGAAAAGTTCTCGCGTGTCGACCAGGTATATGGGCATGCGCTCAAATCGAACATACTCAATCTGGTCAGGTCTCTCGGTGATGGCCTGGTCGTCGCTTACCAGTTTGGCGGCTTGTCGATCATACGCCATGACCGGAGCACCTTTTACGATAGCCGCAACGGCCTGCCCCAGGGCACCATACGCCAGGTGCTGCAGACATCGGATGGGCAAATCTATGCGGCCACCAGCGCCGGCCTGGCGACGCTTGATGATGGCACCTGGCATATCCTGGCCGATCAGAATCTGGCGCGCGGCAAAGTCTACGATCTCAAGGAAGACAGTGCCGGCACCCTCTGGACGTCGATAGGAACCAAGCTGTTTGCGCGCCCGAGAAGCAGCATGCAGTTCTCGTACGTGATGGAGGTGGCCGACGACAGTGCGCTTGAACTGGTCCAGGGCAAGCTGATCGTGACCACGCCGGAGCTGGCCCGGGTTCAGCTTGAATCGGGCCAGAAAAATCAGTTGAAAGACCGGATTGCTTCGCCTTACGACAGTGTTTTTGACGGGCCCAATGCGACCGTCTGGGCCTGGTTCAGCGACAAGCGCGGCATGGTGCGCCTGACCAGCAGCCAGAACGGCCAGTGGGTGACCGCGCAATCCTACGATGCAGCGCGCGCCGACAAGAGTGCCGTCATCAGCACGCTGCTCGATCGCGAGGATAATCTCTGGATCGGCACTTTTGGCGGTGTCGAGCGCTATCGCATGCAGCGCATCAGGGAGTATCCGACGCAAAACAATCTGTACAGCCATCTGGTTCATCAGGGTCTGGGCAAAAGCATGGTGGTCGCCTCGCTGGGAGGCGGCGGCATCCGGCGCATCACCGATTCAGGCTATGTCAAACAGTGGGATCTGCAGGATATTGCCGCGATCTGGCGTGAAAACGATGACAGTTTGTGGGCCGGCTCGCGCGCCAGGCTCTATCACCTTACTTCACGTGGCGTGGAGCAATGGCCGCTGCCCGCTGGTTTGCCGGCCAGCAGCACCGTGCAGTCCATCGCGGTCGATGCAAAGAGCAACGTGTGGGTCTCGATCACGCGTGCCGGACTGTACCGCTTCCGAGACGGGCTCTGGACCCGTGTCGACACGTCGGTGATGGGCGCCGACGCCATACCGATCATCGCTTACGCCGGCTACTCGGGGCGGGTCTGGTTTGGCTACACTGAAAACCGGCTTGGCGAGTTGGTCGATGGCGTCATGCGCAGGATACCTATCGATGAGGCCAGCGGAATCGGCAATGTGCAAAGCCTGCTGGAAATTGATGGCAAGCTGCTCGCTGGCGGTGAAAAAGGCATCGTATGGATCAATGCGCGCGGCAACAAGGCCTTGTTGCCCGAGCACGTCAAGATGTTTCGCGGGGTGACCGGCATGGCGCTGGACCAGCAGCGCAATCTGTGGGCGCACAGCGTGGACGGCATCTATCAGATCGAGCAGGCGGAACTGAACAAGTTCTGGAGTCATCCGCTGCAAAAGCTCAAGTGGGAAAGCTTTTCCGTAACAGACGGCGTGCGTGGCGTTGCCAGCCAGGTCGGGCCCTTGCCCACGCTGGCCGTGGCGCCCGATGGCCGCATTTTCTACGCCACCGCCAACCAGGTTGGCTGGATCGATCCGCTGGCCATCCGGCGCAACCGGCGTGCGCCCGATGTGTTGATATTGAACCTGCGCCATGGCGACGTTGAACTGGAGCCCAAAGGCGATATCAGCCTGCCTGCCGGCACCACCGCGCTCGATATCCGGTATGCCGTGACCGCCATGTCGATACCGGAAAATGTGAAGATCAAATACAAACTCAGTGGCGTCGACCAGGCCTGGCGCGAGGGCGCGGGAGAACGCCTGGCCCGCTACACCAATCTTTACCCGGGCAGCTACAGCTTCCAGGTGATTGCCGCCAATGAGGATGGGGTCTGGAATATGGAAGGGGCCAGGCTGAACTTCGAAATACTGCCGATGGTCTGGCAGACTGTCTGGTTTCGCCTGATTGCGGCACTATTGCTGGTGCTGGTGCTGATCGCGTTTCACCGCTGGCGCCTGCGCACCGTGGCGGCACGCTCGGCCGAGCGCAACGCCACCAGGCTCGAAGAGCGTGAGCGCATCGCCAGAAGCCTGCACGACGATCTGCTGCAGGGGGTGTATGCCCTGATTCTGAAATGCGCCACCATCCTCACGCGCCTGCCCAAGGATAGCCAGGAAGAACGCATCCTCGAGTCGGCACTGAGCCAGGCTGAAAAGCTCGTTGCCAGCACCCGTGATGAAGTCATGGCGCTGCGCGATGGCCAGTCGGCAACCCAGATCATCGCCGAGCTCCACGATGATATAAAAATGTACGAGCCGACCCGTGGCGGCCGCCTCAAACTGCTGGTGTCGCGCAAGATGGTGCGGCTGCGTCCCGACATTACCAGGGAAATCTGCCAGGTCTTCAAGGAAGCGGTGATTAACGCCCTGACGCATTCCGGCGCCACTCATATCGTTGCCACGATCATGATTACCGACACGCTGCTGGAGGTGTCGGTCACAGACAACGGCGTCGGCATTGCGCCCGATGTCATGCGCTCCGGCCTGGCCGGCCACTGGGGCATTGTCGGCATGCGTGAGCGCCTGGCGCGGCTCGGCAGCGTGCTGGTCATCGAACGCAATGCCGACGGCGGCACCACGCTGGGCTTTGTGCTCGATATAGGCGACAGCTACAACTAGCGTCCGGCTCTCGCGCTCAGTCCCACAACGCCTGGCGCAGCAGAAGCAGCGCCAGCAGCCACATCATGGCGCCGATCAGGCTGTCGAGCACCTGCCAGGCGCGCGGGCGCGCAAACAGCGGCGCCAGCTTGCGCGAGCCATAGCCCAGTGCCGAAAACCACAGCACGCTGGCGCTGCTGGCGCCGGCGATAAACCACGGCCTCAACAGCGGCGGGTGCTGCGCGCCGATGCTGCCCACCAGCAGCACCGTGTCGAGATAGACGTGCGGGTTGAGCAGTGTAAAGGCAGCTGCCTGTGCCAGTGCTGCCAGACGACTCAGCGGCACGCCGTTACTTGCTGCCGTGAGTGCACTGGCGTGGCGCGCGCGCTTGAGGGCTTGCCAGCCATAGGCAGCCAGGAATACGGCGCCGGCCAGCGCCAGTGCGCGCGCCAGGGCAGGGCGGTCGCCCAGCGCCTGGCCCATGCCCAGTACGCCGGCGCCGATCAGCAGCGCGTCGGCCAGGGCACAGAACAGCACGATCAGGCCGACATGCTCGCGCAGCAAGCCCTGGCGCAGCACAAAGGCATTTTGCGCACCGATGGCCACGATCAGGCCCAGCCCCAGCAGCAGGCCTTGTGTATAGACGGGAAAAACGGGGAAGGTCAGGTGTGTCATGCGTGCATCTTGTCAGTGTGGGCAAATGAAGGCAAACTATCTTTTCTTCATTCCATTAAGTTTTGCTAAATGCTCGACTATGCCTCCCTGTCTGCCTTGGCCGCTGTCGTGCGCGAGGGCAGCTTCGAGCGCGCCGCGCGTGCGCTGCATGTGACGCCGTCGGCCATCTCGCAGCGTATCCGCGCATTAGAGGAACGCGCCGGCTGCGCGCTGGTAGTGCGCGAGCAGCCGTGTCGCGCCACCGAAGCAGGGCGGCGCCTGTGCCAGCATGTCGACCAGGTGCGCCTGCTCGAACACGAGCTGCACGGCGCCTTGCCGGCGCTGGCACCCGCGCATTTCAATCCGGCGCCGCTGCCGATTGCCGTCAACGCCGACAGCCTGGCTACCTGGCTGGCGCCGGCCATCGCCAGATACGCTGCCGCCCATCCGGTGCTGCTGGAGGTGGCGGTTGACGACGAAGACCATACCAGCGGCTGGCTGCGCAATGGCGCCGTGCTGGCCGCTGTCACTGCCACGGCCCAGCCTTGCGCAGGCTGCAACAGCAATGCACTGGGCGCGATGCGCTACCTGGCCTGCGCCAGCCCGGCGTTCGTGCAGCGCTATCTGGCCGGTGGCGTCACGCCCGAAGCGCTGGCGCGTGCGCCCAGCCTGCGCTTCAACCTGAAGGACGACCTGCAGTCGCGCTGGGTGCAACAGCAATGCGGCCAGGCGCCGCCCTTGCCGCACCACCTGTTGCCGTCGTCGCAGGCGTTTTTGACAGCGGCCGTGGCCGGCATGGGCTGGGGCATGCAGGCCGAAGCGCTGGCAGCACCCTATCTGGCCAGCGGTGCGCTGGTCGAACTGCTGCCGGCTACGCCGCTTGATGTGCCGCTGTACTGGCAGCATGCGCGCGCCGCCTCCAGCCTGCTCTACGGCCTGGGCGCGGCCATTGCGCTGGCCGCCCGCAGCAACTTGCTGCCACCCTAAGCAGTAACCCTGCTGGTACCGCTGTTAAATGGTAATGATTCTCATTTATAATTCATCTGATGGCATCGGGCATGCCGAAGGAGAATGCAATGGGCAGCTGGCTGGACAAGGAAGAACTGATCGCGCAGGAGCATCGCATCCTGCTGGGCGAATACGGCCGCGAGCAGGCGCGGCGCATCGCGCAGCTCGAAGCGCAACTGATGCAGGCCCAGGCGCAGATCGTGCTGCGCGATACCCGGCTGATGCTGGCGCGTGAAGAACTGGTGCAGCTGGCCGTGGCGGCGCCCGGTTTGCCCACGCGCATGCGCCTGGCACGCAAGGTCGAGTGGCTCAGTGAGCGCGTGCAGGACCTGATGCGCGAATTGCTGCGCCTGCAGTGGACGCCGGCGCCGTCAATGCTGGCATCGGTGCGCGAGAAAGCCGTGCTGTGTGTCGGCCAGGATCTGGGCCGTCTGCAAGGCGCGAACCAGGCCCAGCACGCCATCGAGCGCGCCGGCGGGCGCTTTTTGCACCATGCCGGCACCGGCGACGACCAGGCCGCCAGCGAACAGCTCGAAGCGAGCCTGGTGGCAGCCGACCTGGTGATCTGCCAGACCGGCTGCGTCAGCCACGACGCTTATTGGCGCGTGCATGACCATTGCCGGCGCACAGGCAAGCAGTGCGTGCTGGTGGATCAGCCGCAGGCGATGCACTTTGTGCGCAAGGGGGAATTGCTGGGAGCCTGATGCTGATGGTGCGAAGTGAAGGTCGCTAAATAATTTTTTCAGGTATGCAAAGTTACAAGGCGAAAAACGGCGGGCCAGGGACGCGAGTCTTCGCTTGGCCCGGTGTTCCTTTGCCAACGTTCTGGGTGGGTATCATCTTTTACTGGTGTGCTTGTGGCGCAGGCGCGTTAACTCGGCGGCAACCGCGCCTGATGCCGGTACTCACCCACCCAGCAACGTCGCCGCTGCCGTGGGCATCTGGCGGTTGCTGATGCTGCCGCTGTCGTTGGCGGTGACTGCGATCAGGCCCATGTCGATGGCTGGGTCGAACAGCGCCAGCGCGCGTTCCAGTGCTGGCTTGACGGCCATGCCGCCGGCCAGCCACTCGTAGACGCGGTACGCCAGCAGGTGGCGCACGATCTGTTCGCCGATGCCGGTGACCGCGACCGCGCCATCCTTGCCGGCATAGAAGCCGGCGCCGATAATCGGCGAGTCGCCCACGCGGCCCATCAGTGCGGGCGCGGCGCCGCCGGTGGAGACGGCCACGGCAAAGTGGCCGCCCGCTTCGCGCGCCACCGCACCGACCGTATCGCAGGCTGCGCCCGCTGGCAGGTCGCAAGGGCGCGGAAAATTCCAGTGGTCGGTCAAGGCGCTGTTGGGATAGCCCTGCACCAGCGGCTGGCCGTCGCGCAGTTTGTTGAGAATTTGCTGGTGGCGCTGTTGTGCGTTGGCGGTGGTGGGGTCGTAATCGGGCAGGCCGATCTGGCGCGCGTACTGCTGAGCGCCGCTGCCGCACAGCAGCCAGTGCGGTGTTTCCGTGACGGCCGCCGCCAGCTGTACCGGATTGCGCACGCGCTGCACGCAGGCCACGGCGCCCAGCGCGCCGCGGCTGTCCATGATGGCGGCGTCCATCTCGATGGTGTGGCCGTCCAGTCGCAGTGACGAGCCGCTGCCGGCGTTGAAGCGTGGATCGTCTTCGAGTATTTCAACGGCGGCAATTGCGGCCGACAGCGCGTCGCCGTCGGCGCGCAAGGCAGCGACGCCGGCATGGGCGGCGCTGACGCAGCCGTCCTGATCGTCGAGCCTGGCGCCTGCGCCGCCGTGTACCAAGACCAATGGCGTCATGTTTTTCCTTATCCCAGTAGTTGACGGAACATGCGCGTGGCCATCAGGCCGCTGGCGCTGTGGTGACCGGCCGGCGTCATCAGCGACTGCAGCATCGCCATGGCGGCCTCTTTGCTGCCGCGCGCTGCAATGCGCTGTTCGAGCTGGCGCAGTGCGCCATGGTCGTCGTCCTGATGGCGGCGGATAATGCCGCGCGGGCCATGCTGGCTGCGCGGCGCCTGCTGCAAGCCGAAGGTGTCGAGCGAGCGCTGGCGCGCGCGGTAGCTGAGCATGCGCGGCGCCGGTGCAGCCTGGCCATCGGCGGCTGGTGCTGCGGTAATCCAGTCCTTCAGCACCTGTTGTTCATAGGCGCTGAAAACACCGAACATTTCTGCGCGTTCGCTCTGGATCAGGCGCCAGAAGCGGCTGTTTTCGGCCGGTTCGCCGCGCTGTATCCAGCCGGCCTTTTCCAGTTCGCCCAGCATGGATGGAATCTGCTGCGGTGTGCTGAGCCAGTCGTTGATGCTGCGCCCTGCCACGCGGCAGTAGTCCGAGTGCATGTTCTGGCCGGCCACGGCCTTGGCGGCCAGGATGCGTACCAGTTCGGCCTGCAAATCAAAACCTTCGATCACGGAGGTGGTGCAGGCGCCCAGGTCGTTGAGGCGGTAGCCGTCCTGCACGCGGCGCATAAAGACCTCGGCGTCCAGCCCTTGCGGAACCAGTTGTTGCAGCGCCTGCACCGCCTTGCAGGCGTGGCCGGTGCTGCCATTGTCGACCGTCACATGCAGCGTGAAGTAATAGGGATCGCTGCCCAGTTCATTGAGTTCGTAAGCGGTGATCAGCAGATGCAGTGGCAGTTGCTCGTAGCCGAGATTGAAGCCGATAATTTCGGGCAGGAAGTGCTCGGCGTTGTAGGCCAGCGCCAGCTGGATCGCGCCTTGCACGAACTGCTCCTGCGGCAAATCCTGCCACTGGTCGCACTCTTCGCTGGCCAGCAGTTTTTTATACAGCACCACATGGTTTTTTTCCGGTACGCCATCGCCCAGCTCTTCCAGATAGGTCTGGATCAGCGGGCGGAAGTCCGGGTCATTCCAGTGCGCCAGCAAACCGAACAGCCAGGCGCCGTCCACCAGCTTGGTCGGTGCCACGTTTTGCAGGAAATACAGCGCGTGCGACCGGTTGCTGAAGTAGCGGCGTGGCGCACCGTCGCGCCGTCCTTGCAGATAGGCGTGGTATTGCAGGCCGACGTCGTGCGCGCGTTGGTTCATCCAGTCCATCAGCGCGGCCTGGTTGTGCGGCATATCGGAGTGCAGCGCGCGTGCGTGGTCGAGTTGGCGGTCGAGATAAGCGCGCGCAGCGGCGCCGCTGTCGGCGTCCGGCGCGCCCTTGTTGAGCGCAAAATACAGGGCCCTGGCATCGTTCTGGGCGATCTGCGCCGCGCCGGGCAGGGCGGCGTTCAGTGCGGCATTGATCGGCAGGGCGTCGGCGAGGTTGGACATGGCAGAGAGTTCCATAATGAACGTTGATCACCGGTTCATTATGGGTGGCGCCAGCAGGGCTACCAATCAGCTTTGCCCCTGTGTTCGTGTGGGACGGCTCTTACAACTGCTTACATCTGGTTGTCAGCGTCTGTCAGGCAGTCTGCAGCGTTTCGGCAGCAATGCGCTCGGCAATTTCCGGCATGTCCGGGCGTATCGCTTCGATCAGTTCCGACAGCGACGAGGCGCAGCCGAACACCATCACGTCGCCCGGTTCGCACATGGCCAGCCCGAAGCGGATCGCGCGGTGCACATCGAGCTTGCAGTGCAGCCTGCCATGCAGGGCGCCGCCTTCGCGCGCACCCTGCGCCAGCAGGCGCGCCGTGTCCCCCTGCTGGCGGCCGCGGTTTTCCGACTCGTAGATCACCAGATGGTCAAAGCCGGCCGCACAGACGGCGCCGATCTGGCGCAGGTCTTCGTCACGCCGGTCACCCGGCGCAGATACCACGCCGACCAGCTTGCCGGTGGCCAGATGGCGCGCCATGCCGGCCAGCGCCGTATAGGCGGCGCTGTTGTGGGCAAAGTCGAACACCACCGTGATGCCGGCCACGTCGATAATATTGGAGCGCATCGGATTGCTGCGCGCATCCGACACAAAACTGGCCAAGCCCGCCACGATGGCGCTGCGCTTGACGCCGGCCGCCACCAGTGCGCTAGCTGCCGCCAGCGCATTGGCGATGTTGTAGCGTGCCGCGCCGGCCAGCGTCACGGGCAGCCGGTGCGCATCGCACAGGGCCAGGTGGCGCCTGCCATCGGCCAGCACCATGGTCTGTTCCTGCAGATACAACGCGCGTCCGCCGGCGGCCAGATGGCGCACCAGTTCCGGGTTTTCGGCATCGAGCGAAAAGTAGAAGATTTCTACGTGCTCACGCGCCTGCCGGCCGATGGCCACACAATGTGCGTCTTCGGCATTGAGCACCAGCACGCGCGCAGCCGTATTGGCCACCACCTGCTTGACGCGCGCCATGTCCTCGAGCGTCTCGACGCCATCCATGCCCAGATGATCGGCGCTGACATTGAGCACCACCGCCACATCGCTGCGATCGAAACCCAGGCCGCGCTTGAGGATGCCGCCGCGCGCCTGTTCCAGCACTGCAAAGTCGACATCGGGCGAAGCCAGCACCTTGCGCGCCGACTGGTAGCCGGTGCAGTCGCCTTCGCTGACCATCTGGCCGTTGATGATCACCCCTTCGGTGGTCGTCATGCCGACGCGCGCGCCGGTGCCAGCAATGGCGTGGCCGATCAGGCGGGTGGTGGTGGTTTTGCCGTTGGTGCCGGTAATGGCAATCACGGGGATGCGCCCGTTGCCATTGCCGAACAAGCTGTCAGGATTGGCATGGCCGGCTTGATCGCGTCGCACCCGCCGCTGCGCGCTGCCCCAGCCCAGTTGCAGCATGCGCGAGCCTTCTCTTTCCAGCAGCGGAATGCCGCGCTGCTGCGCGTCGGCCCGCAACTGGCGCACGGCGTCGCTTTCCGCATGGCGCTGCGCCAGCTGCTGAAAAGCGGCCAGGCGCGTGGCCGGGTCGGGAGCATGCCCGTCGGCCAGCGCTTGCAGCATCGCCAGTGCCGTGTCGAGCGCCGCTTCGGCCACCGGTTCGCAAGCATAGGCGCAAACGAGCTGATAGTGCCCGCCCTGACCGGTCAGCGCGCTGACCTGGCTGAACTCCACCGGCGAGCCGGCCAGGCGCTGCAGCGCCATGACCATCAGGCGCACGGTGTCGCCCAGGCTGGCGCCCAGCGGGGGCGAAGGCAGTACCTGTGCCAGCCGGTCCTGCATGGACTGTGTCAGCTGCCCATGATCGAGCGCCAGTACCGCCTGCATGCATGGCACGCTGGCGTGCAGGTTGGGGCCGCGCAGAAAGCGCAGTGATTCAAGCTTCATGGCGGTCCTTGTGGTCTGCTTTGTGGTCTGCTTCATGATCCGCGATGGCACGGGTCACCGTGTTCAGGAAGGGCAGCAAAGCGGCTGGCACATTGCTCGCGCCGGCGCTGTAGTGGGTGCCGGGTGGCAGCAGGTGCAGGCGCACGTCGACCAGTTGCGGGCAGTCGCCACTGGACACATCGGCCATGGTGGAAAACATGGCGTGGCCGTCCAGCACCGTGACTGCGCCCTGACCGCATACTTCGATGCCGGCGCCGCGCTTGACGATCAGCGCCGTGTCTTCATCAATGCCCACACCGAGCAGATACGGGTTTTGCGCCACCACCGTCAGCAGGCGCGCCAGCCGGTGGCGCTCCGAGAAATGCTGGTCGATCACCACGCCGTGCAGCAGGCCGAGGCCCGCGCCCAGGCTGACCGTGCCTTTTTCCGGCTGCAGCCCGGCCCGGCCGGTGGCCAGCATATGGCCCGACATGGCCGAGGCGCCGGCGCTGGTGCCGGCAATGCAGGCGCCGCGCTGTACATAGGCGGAGTGAATGGCGGCATCGAACGGCGTGCCGCCGATATTGGCCAGCAGCCGCTTCTGGTCGCCGCCGGTAAAGAAGATGCCGTCGGCAGCTGCCAGTTTGTCCAGGATGGCGCTGTTGCTGGTGTCGAGGCGCGAGTTCATTTCAAGGTGGACGCGGTTTTCCACGCCCAGTGTGCCGAACGCTTGGTCGTACATCGCCCACATGTCGTCGGGCACGCGGCTGGCGGCCGAGATGACGACGATATTGGCGTCGCTGCCGCCGCTCAAGTCGATAAAGCGCTGCAGGATGGTCATGTCCTCGCTGCGGTCTTCGTGGCCGCCGATGATCATCAGGTGGCCTTGTTTTGCTGCGCTCATGAATGTCCTTGTTCGGGTAAGTGTGGTCTTGATGTAGCCTGTAGCGCGACGGCGGCAATGCGTTCGGTCGACGCGCGGGCATGGGCTTCGCGGCCCAGTTCACCGCCAAATACGTCGGGATCGATTTCGCGGTAATGCCAGTTGAAGCGCGCCGCCGGCAGCAACTGCTGCAGGCGTGAGTAAAACGGATCGCGGCCATCGACGATGGCCACGCAGGTGTAGAGCAGCAGCGTGCCGCCGGCAGCAAGGCGCTCGACTGCGCTGGCCACGATGGCCAGCGACAGGCCTTCACCGAGTTCGCCGCCGCCGTGGCAGTAGGTGCGCTGGTCCGTGTCGAGCATGAACGGCGGGTTGGCGGCGATCACGTCGAACTGGCCGGCCAGGCCGCGCAGCAGGTCGCTGTGCGCCAGGCGCACCTGGCCGGCGCCAGCCAGTTCGGCGTTGACGGCCGCCAGCGCCAGCGCTTTCGGGTTGATGTCGACGCCCCAGACTTCGGCATGCGGCAGATACTGCGCCAGCAGCACGGCGCCCGGGCCTGCGCCACAGCCGATATCGACCGCGCGCCTGGCGCGCAGGCGCGTCTCGTCATCGATTCCCGTCTGCAGCAGCTGCCCGTAGCGGTAGGTGTCGGGGCCGAAAAAAACGGCGTCGCTCTGGCTGGTCGGGAAACCGGAGTGAAAAAACAGCTTGCCATCGAGCGTGGCGGCGCGCAGGGCGCTTTTGTAGCCCAGCGCATGCGCGTCCAGTATGCCGGCCTCGCGCATCAGCGCCATGATGTGCGGCGCCAGCAGGCCTTGGGCAAAAGGCCGGTTCCAGCCGAAGACACCGCGCAGATCGCGCGCCAGCTCATTGCCTTCGCGGTCATTGACGCGCCGGTGGCTCGGCGGCGAAATGGCCGTAAACGCATAGCCGGCCTCGCGCAGCGCCACGCCCAGCTTGAGCAGCGCGGTATTCATGGCGCCAGCACCATGGTGTTCGATTGCTCGGCGATCTGCTGCGCACCGGCCGGATCGTTGACGCCAATCGCCGCCACCAGGTCGGCCAGCGACGAGGCGCACGAGAATACCAGCACGTCGCCGGGGCGGCAGCGTGCAATGGCCTGGTCGAGCGCAGCGCGCGGTGCGTCGATCTGGCCCCACAGGGTGCAGCGCGAGGCTGCATCGGCAATGCCGCCCGTGATCAGCGCGCCGGTGGCGCCGGCAGCGCGCCCGCGCCTGGCCGATTCATACACAAGCAGTTCGTCAAAGTGGGCTGCGCAAGCCGCGCCGATGGCCTGCAGATCGGCGTCGCGGCGGTCGCCGGGCGCCGTTACCACGCCGATCAGTTTGCCGCTTTCGCCGGCCAGCGAGCGCGCCGCGCTGCCCAGCGCGCTGTAAGCGGCCGGGTTGTGTGCATAGTCGACGATCAGGGTGAGGTTGTCGCGCAGCTGGAACACATTGGTGCGCAGCGGATTGGTCTGGCTATCCGAGACAAAGCTGCGCAGCGATGCGGCAATCTGCTCAAGCGCAAAGCCGCTGGCCAGCAGCGCTGCGGCTGCAGCGAGTGCATTGGCGATGTTGTAGCGCGCATGGCCGCCCAGCGAGGAGGGCATTTCAAGCGCCGCCAGCAGGGCGTGGCGGCGCGTGCCATCGGCAATAATCAGCTTGCCATCCTGCAAGTAGGCGCCGCGCCCGCCATGCTCGAGATGGCGCAGCAGTACCGGGGCGTCGGCGTCGAGCGAAAAATACAGCAGTTCCACGCCGTCTTTCAGCATGCTGTCCATGGTCACGCAATACGGATCGCTGGCGTTCAATACCACCGCGCGCGAAGCGCTTTCCGCCACCACGGCCTTGACGCGTGCCAGGTCGCCGATATTGTCGATGCCATCCATGCCCAGGTGGTCGGCTGCCACATTGAGCACCACGGCCACATCGCATTGATCGAACGCCAGGCCACGCTTGAGGATGCCGCCGCGCGCCGTTTCCAGTACCGCAAAATCGACTTCGGGCGCCGTCAGCACGGTGCGCGCCGACCAGTAGCCGGCGCAGTCGCCCTTCAGGATGCGCTCGCCATTGATAAAGATGCCTTCGGTGGTGGTCACGCCGGTACCCAGGCCAGCCTCGCGCGCCGCATGCGCCAGCATCAAACAGGTAGTGGTCTTGCCGTTGGTGCCGGTAACGGCAATCACGGGAATGCGGCCGTCGCCGTGCGGGTACATGGCTTCGACAATTGCGCCGCCAGCGTCACGCGGCTGGCCGGCGCTCGGATACTGATGCATGCGGATGCCCGGTGCAGCATTGACTTCGATCACGCCGCCGCCCTGGGCGCGCAGCGGCCTGGCGATATCCTGGCAGATCACGTCGATGCCGGCCACGTCCAGGCCTACCTTGCGCGCAGCGCGCACGCACATCGAGCGCGTCTCGGCCGGCAGCAGGTCGGTCACGTCTTCGGCCGTGCCGCCGCTTGACAGGTTGGCGTTACCGCGCAGGACGACGGTGGCGCCGGCAGGTGCAACGCTGTCGGCCTCGTAACCCTGTTCGCGCAGCAGCAGCACGGCGCTGTCGTCGAGCGCGATACGGGTCAGGATATTGGTGTGGCCGACGCCGCGCGCCGGATTGCGGTTTTCTTCCGCCACCAGTTCGGCAATCGTGCGTACGCCGTCACCGATGACTTGTGGCGGACGGCGCAGGGCGGCGGCCGCCACCTTGTTGCCGGTCACCAGCACGCGGTAATCGTGGCCCTGCAGGAAGCGCTCGACAATCACATGGCGGCTGTGGCGGCGCGCCAGCTCGTAGGCGGTGGCGATTTCTTCAGCAGTGGTGCAGCGCACGGTCACGCCCTTGCCGTGGTTGGCGTCCAGCGGCTTGATGGTGACCGGTTTGGTCAGGCCAGCGGCCACCGATTGCGCCTGCGCCAGCGAGGTGACGGTAGCGCCGCCCGGCACGGGAATGCCGGCTTCGGCCAGCAGCGTCTTGGTCAATTGCTTGTCGCTGGCAATGCGTACCGACAGGTTGCCGCAGTCGCCGGTAATGGTGGCCTGCAGGCGCTTCTGGCGCGAGCCCCAGCCCAGCTGGAACAGGTTCGAGTCTTCCGACAGCCGCGTGGCCGGTATGCCGCGCAGCCGCGCGGCGGCAATCACGGCGGCGGTGCTGGTGCCGATGGTGCGCTGCTCAACCAGTTCGCGCAGCGTCGCCAAAGGTGCTGCCAGTTCAAACGCTTCCCGGCGCAGCAGCGCGCCGACCATCTCGACTGCCACCGGCAGCGCTTCGCTGGCCAGCTGTTCCAAACTATAGCCGCTGACCAGCCGATACTGCGCCGGCTGCCCTCGCACGGGGCGGCTGAGGCAGCCCTGTGCCGGTGCGCCGGCCATGGCCTGCAATTCGCGCAGCGCCAGTTCCAGTGCGTGGCCGAGCGCAAAGTCGCCGCCATCGCGCTGGTGCGAGGCAGCGCCCTGTTCCTGCAAACCGGGCAGCCGTGCGCACAGCGCTTCATACAGTTGTGCGATGTCGTCGCCGCCGTGTCCCTGTTCCGGCGCCAGGTCGATCACTGCCATCAGGGCAGGAGACCGGGCGTACAGGTTGGGCCCGCGCAGCAGGCGTTTTTCGATGATATGCATTTTCTTGTCCAGGCAGACTGATCAGTATTTCCGGCGCGGTCGCGCACGGAGAGTGGGGCGAACACGGTGTGTTCGTGATGATCTGATTATCAATGTTGCTGATGACCTGACCAGTCGGCCACACCCTTGCCTGGACGTAAGAAAATGACTACAGGGGGCGATACGGTGGGGCGAGGGTCAGTCGCTTATGTGCAGAAACGTACGATATAGCGCGCAATTGATGTGTAACATCGAATCAGTTCTTCAACTTTGCTTGATGAACACAGGTATTTGATCGTTTCCCTAAAGCTTCATCAATTGACAGAAATGTTTCATTGTTGAATCCACCTGCTCGGAGAACTTTCTTTTCAACATCAACTTAAATTGGAAGACTATATGAACGTAGGAATCATTGGTGCCGGTCATATCGGCAGCGCCCTTGCAGTGCGACTGGTCAGTCTGGGACATTCGGTCTATATCGCCAACTCGCGCGGGCCGGAAACGCTGAAAGACGTGGCGCAAAAAACTGGCGCGAAGGCAGTGACGGCGCAGGAAGCTGCCCGTCATGGCGAAATAATCGTGGTCACCATTCCGCTCAAGAATATTCCCGACCTGCCCAAGGACCTGTTCGTCGATGTTCCCGCCGACGTGCCGGTCATCGACACGAGCAACTATTATCCGATTTTGCGCGATGGCCATATGCCGGAGCTGGAAACCGGTGATCTCACGGAAAGCGAGTGGGTGCAGCAGCATCTGGGCCGCCCGCTGATCAAGGTATTCAACAATATTTTTGCTGAGCATATCGTGACCAAGGGTGTAGCCAAGGGTACCGCTGGCCGTATTGCATTGCCGGTAGCCGGCGATGACGCGCCAGCCAAGCAAAAAGTGATGGCGCTGGTCGATGAACTGGGTTTTGATCCGGTCGATAACGGCGGCCTGCATCAGTCCTGGCGGCAGCAGCCTGGTACGCCATGTTATGGCGCCGATCTGCCGGCCGACAAACTGCGCGAGCTGTTCAACCAGATGGGAACACAACGCAGCGAAGCACAACACGCCGAGTACCTGGCCAATCACGCCAGGCTGGAACGTGACATGGCGCAAAAAGGCGAAAACTGAAGCAAGGTGCCACGAGGCTGTCCAATAGTGTGCCAGTAATTGGCCGCAGATCTGCGCAAAGTGCAATCGCCGTGATGCGTGCAGCTGCCGGCCAGGCGGAGCTTGGCATTTTGTTGCGACTGTGCAGTTCAATGCGGGCGTACAGGTCGGCTATACCAGTAACTTTGGGGATCCCTTTGTATGCACTGTCGAACTGCAGTGCGCTCAAGGGCAAAGTGCAGTTGTCAGCCGCGTTGGCCGTTGCTCAGTGTGGGCACCCGGCCTTTTTTCGGGGAGGGCAGGGCACGTATTTCCCTGGCTCTAGGCGAAGTGGCGTAGCTTTCATGATTGCTGCACGGTTGTCGGCATGATTGTTTTCTGTAACATTATCTAAACCGGCTTGGCCACCATCAGGTAAAACACCGCCAGAAACGCAAAAAATGCCGGAATACCGAGCAGCACCCAGGCCTTGAAATAGCGCCAGAAGGCCGGCGGCAGCGGCGTGCCGGCAGCTGCGGCTGCGGCGGACAGGTCGCGCAGGCGCATCTGCAGCCAGACCACGGGCAGCCAGCACAGGGCGGCGATCACGAACAGCACGATCGAGTACATCAGCCATGGACTGTGCAGCGGGTAGCCGGCCAGATGCACCAGGTAAAAGCCGGTAGCCGGTTGCGCAATCATGGTGGTGCCGGTAAATACCCAGTCGGCGAACACCACGATACGCGTGACCACGGCGATGGCCGCGACGTTGCGGCTCAGTACGGCAAACAGCAGATACCAGGCCGAGCCGATGCCGGTGCCGAACAGCAGGGTGGAAGAAACAATATGCAGCCATTTGACGATCAGGTATTCCATGTGGGGCCTCGTTCGGTAACCGGTGGTTTTTCCAGCGCGTACAGCAGCCAAAGCACGCCCAGCATGGGCAGGTTCTTGCTGAGCGGCCCATAGGGGTGCCAGAGAAATTCGGGCAGTTGCACGGCGATGACGATGGTGTAAAAGCCGATCAGCGCCGCTTGCGCCAGCCATAGCCGGCTGCGATGGCGGCGCGCCAGGAACAGCGTGGCCAGGCCGAACAGCAGGTCGAGCGCACTGGCGCCATACAGCATCAGCGGCGCCAGCGCCGCCGGAATGCCGCTGCGTTCAAGCAGCGCGTAGCTGTCCTGCCGTGGATAGACAAACGCCGATACCCACGCAGTCCACAGCCAGACCAGTGCCATGGCCAGGCGCAGCATCGGCAGCAGCCAGGTCAGCTGCGCCAGCGTGCGCGCTGTGCGCGGGTCGGTAAGAAATTGCTGCGGCTGGCGCGGCGGGTGGCCCAGCAACTGCGTGGTGGTGGCGACATCGGCTGTGTTATCGCGCATCAGCATGCGCAGGCTGTCTGGCGTCAGCAGGCAGCCGGGCAGCTTGGCGCCCAGCGTTGCTGCCGCGCGCGCCATGCCCGCCGGTATGGTGAGTACGTACTGTCTTCCCAGCCCCATGGCGCGGCGCAAGGTGGCCAGGTAATCGACAAACGGCAGGGCGGTGGGGCCGACCAGGGCAATGCGCTGCTGTAGTGGCTCCGACTGGTCCAACAAGGCGACAATGGCGCCAACGGCGTCCTCCAGGTGTACCGGCTGCACCAGCTGCGTTGCCGCGCCCAGGCGCACCGTCAAGGGCAGGCTGGCCAGCATGCGAAACACCACCGAACTTGCGCCATGCTCGCCATAGACGAGTGATGGCTGCACGATATACGCACGCAGAGCGGTATGCTGCGCCAGCGCAGCCAGATGGTCGTCCGCAGCTTTTTTGCTCAGGTGATAGCTGGTGTCGGCCGCTTCGTCAGCACCGAGCGCGGACAGTTGAATCACCAGCTTGACGCCAGCCTCGGCGCAGGCGTCAAACAGCGCGCAAGGGGCCGCCACATGCACAGTAGCAAAACGCTGCGCGCCGCTTTCGTTGAAAATGCCGACCGTATTGATGACCGCGTCGATGCCGGCCAGGTGCGTCAGCCAGTCATGCTTGCTGGTGGCGTCGGCAAAGTCGACACGGGCAAAGCCCAGGCGTGCGTCGTGGCCGGGGCGCCGCCCGGCGGCTATCACCTGATGCCCGCGCTCAAGCAGGCGCTGCACCAGCGCCGCGCCCAGCAAGCCGGTACTGCCAGTAAGCAAAACACGCATGGACTGCCTCTTCGCGTCGACAAGCCACCATACACCAATACGGCAAAGTGGCGCAGACGATATGGCCAATTTCCATGCTGGAACAAAATGCATGACACGCGGCATAATGGCCGGTCTTTCTGAACAAGGAATGCTGATGCTGTCGCTGTCTCTCGGGCCGCTGGTCCTGCCCATGATGATGTTGCCGGTGCTCGCTACCATCGGCGTGTATTACCTGGTGGGCTGGTGGCTGCACCGTTACCGCGCCATGGCGGATGTGACGCCGATGCTGTCCGGCTTGCTGCTGGCCGGGGCGTTGTCGTCGCGCATCGGTTTTGTGCTGCGCTGGCACCAGCAGTATCTGGCCGACCCCTGGTCGATTATCAATATACGCGATGGCGGGTTTATGGCGCCCGACATGATCGTTGGCGTGCTGCTCTATGCCGCCTGGTGTGGCAGGGGCGCTGCGCGCCAGGTTTTGCGCAAGCCGCTCGGCATCAGCGTGCTGGCCGGCCTGCTGGCCTGGGGCGCCGGCAATCTGGCGCTGGCAGTGGCCAGGCCTGCACCGGCTGCACTGCCGGCGGCAGTCTTGCGCACGCTGGACGGCGCACCAGCCAGCCTGGCGGGCCTGGCGCAAGGCAGGCCGCTGGTGCTCAACCTGTGGGCCAGCTGGTGTCCGCCATGCCGGCGCGAAATGCCGGTGCTGGCCGCAGCGCAGCAGGCGCGCAGCGATATCGTGTTTGTGTACGCCAACCAGCGCGAAGAGGACGCCGCTGTCAATGCTTTCCTGGCAAGCAGCAAGTTTGAACTGCAGCATGTGCTGCTCGATGCGCCAGGCGCGCTGGGCCATGAGGCTGGCTCATCGGCGCTGCCCATCACGCTGTTTTATGACGCGCAAGGGCGCTTGCAGGCGACGCATCTGGGTGAATTGTCGAGCGCGTCGCTGGCCAGCAAACTGCGCCAGATCAGTGCGCAGCGCTGAGGCTTCGCCGCAATCGAAGCACTCAAGCTATTACGCCAGCAGCAAGGGGTGCTGGCTGGCCGTATGAAAATCGCGCCAGACGCGGTTGATGTCGCTGTCCTCGCGCGCTGCCTGCAGGCCGCAATACGGGTAGAGCTGGTCTACCGCCTCGCGTGCGCAGGCGCACAAGGCCAGCGCGCCCTGGCGGATGCTTTCGCGCTGCCCGGCATCGAGCAGCACGCCATCGACGACCTGGCACCAGCTGTCCTCTAACATCATGTAAAAATCGTTGCGGGCGGCATTGAGGCTGGTGTCGTGCCGCTGCAGCACGGCAGCCGCGTGCGGCACCTGCAGCAGCGGCAGTCCGGTTGCGGCATGCCGGCGGCGCGCCATGCACGGCGCGGCCAGTTGCAGGAAATGGCGCGCCATGCCGGCCAGATTGGCTGCCAGCGTGACATAGGCCAGCGCATCGAAAGGATAGCGGTACAGCGGACCATCGCTGGTGGCGGCAGACGCGTCGATGGCAAAGCCGTGGCTTGCGCCTACCCATTGCTTGTCGATCTGAAAGCTGTGCGTGCCGCTGGCATGCATGCCGATGCTGCGCCAGGACGGCGTGACGGTGACCATGGCCGCCGGCACGATAAAGGCACGGATGCGCGGCGCGCCAGCTTCGTCCAGCAGCGGTTGGCCATCGGCGTGCAGCACGGCATTGAGGGTGAAGTGGCTGGCCATTGGTGCGCCGCTGGCGTATTCCCAGTTGCCGCTGAGCCGGTAGCCGTCGCCTTCCTGCACGGCGCGGCCGGCAGCACCGCTGCCGGCCAGGCACACGCGCCGCGTGGAGATAACATTGCGCGCCATGTCCGGCGCCAGAAAACCGGCAAACCAGCCGGCGCCAGCGCATAGCGTCAGTACCCAGCCCGTGCTGCCGTCGATGGCGGCTACCGCTTCTTCCAGCCGTACCGCCTGCGGCAGCGGCAATTCGGCACCGCCGGCGCTTTTCGGCGCCAGCATGGCCAGCCAGCTGCGCCGGTGCAGCACCGCCTGTTGTGCGGGATGCAGCAAGCGCCCGGCGTCGGCTTGGGCTACGTGGCGTGCGATGCGCCGGGCATCGCGTTCAGTCAGCAGGTGGCTTGCAGGGATGGTCATGCTTGGTGCGGGCGGTGGCGAAGGCCCGCATCTTCTCACAAACCACGCGATTGCAGCACTACTGCAGCAGCATGGCGCCGCGCTGCAGGCGGAAGCGGCTGACCACCTGTGCCAGCCGGCTCGCCTCGTCCTGCAGCGATTCGGCGCCCTGCGCGGCCTGTTCAACCAGCGTGGCGTTCTGCCGCGTGACCTTGTCCATCTCGGTGATCGCCTGGTTGATCTGTTCGATGCCAGCCTGCTGGGCTTGGCTGGCGCCGTTGATGTCGGCCATGATATCGGTGACGCTGCGCACGCTGGAGACGATCTGGTCCATGGTGGCGCCAGCTTCGTTGACCAGCTTGCTGCCGGCCGCCACCTGGCTGACCGAATCGTCGATCAGCGCCTTGACTTCGCGCGCGGCCTGGCTCGAACGCTGGGCCAGGTTGCGCACTTCCGACGCCACCACGGCAAAGCCGCGTCCCTGTTCGCCGGCGCGCGCCGCTTCCACCGCCGCGTTCAGCGCCAGGATATTGGTCTGGAAGGCAATGCCGTCGATCACGCTGATAATGTCGACGATCTTCTGCGACGAGGCATTGATCGAACCCATGGTGCCGACCACCTGCGCCACCACCGCGCCGCCCTTGACGGCGACCTCGGAGGCCAGCGTGGCCATCTGGTTCGCTTCGCGGGCATGGTCGGCGTTCTGCTTGACCGTCGAGGTCAGCTGGGCCACCGAGTCGGCCGTATGGCGCAGCGAGCCGGCCTGCTGACCGGTGCGGGCCGACAGGTCGAGGTTGCCGCTGGCGATGCGTTGAGAAGCGTCGGCAATCGTATCGGTGCCGCCGCGCACCTGGCCGACGATATCTTGCAAGCTGGTGTTCATGGCGTTCAATGCCTGCAGCAGCTGGCCGGTTTCATCGCGTGTACGCACCACCACATTACTGGTCAGGTCGCCGGCGGCCACCTGGCGCGCCACGTCGAGTGCCTGCTGCAACGGGCGCGTAATGCTGTTGCTGGCCTGGATAGCCAGGAACACTGCTGCCAGCGTGGCGCCGGCGGCCAGCAGGAGAATGATCAGCCGCGTCTGCTCGGCTTGTTTTGCCGACGCCGTACCCGACGATTCCATCAGTTGCGATTGATAGCTGACCAATTGCTCCAGCGCTGCGAAATACGCCTGCTGGCGCGGCAGTAGCTGCTTTTGCATCAGGCTCTTGGCTTCGAATTTGCGGTCTTCGGCGATCAGCGCGATCACGTCTTTCCGGACCTTGTCGAACTGCTGGCGCGCCGTATTGAGTTGCGTGATGCGGCTGCGGCTGTCAGCCGAGGCCGGCAGCGCTTCGAGCTTGCCGACGGTGGTGTCGATATGGCGCGCAATCTGCTCGACATGCTGCACTTCCTTGTTGGCCAGTTCGGCTTCGACCGTCAGGAAGATATTGCGCATGGCGATCATGGTTTCGTTGACGTCATCTTTGATCGTGTGCACCAGCACGGTTTTCGGATAGCTGTCCTCGTTCATGCGGCGGATTTCGCTGCCCAATTCGCTCACGCGGGTAATGGCCACCAGCGCCAGTACCAGCAGCAACGCAATAATGGCGCCAAAACTGACGGCCAGCCGGCGGCCGATTTTCAAGTCCTTGAATCTCATGTGACAAGTCTCCTGGTATTTTTTTTGGTCCGCCGTGAGCCTGGCGCAGGGCGAGAAACCCCGGCAGATGGCTGATGGTAGAACCGCTGGCGTAGTTTTGCCAATCAATAATTTTAGATGCCTAATACCAATTCTTGTATCACTGCAGGCATCACCTGGCGGCAAGTTTGAAAAGTTTGACGAGGGAAAAGCAGGTATGGCGAAAAAGGCCGCAGATAAGGGGCGTAGCCCGTATAATGTCGGGTTTTGCGGCCAAGGCCGTTCACTACACCGAGAAATACATGAGCACACTTCCAGCATGTCCGCAATGCAAGTCCGAATATACCTACGAAGATGGCAGCAATCTGGTCTGCCCCGAGTGTGCGCATGAATGGTCGGCCACGGTCGCCGACGCGCCGGAAGAGGGCGCCAAGGTGTACCGTGATGCGTCCGGCAATATCCTGCAGGACGGTGACACGGTCAGCGTGATCAAGGACCTGAAACTGAAGGGCGGCGGTGGCGTGGTCAAGATGGGCACCAAGGTCAAGAATATCCGCCTGGTCGACGCCGACCATGATATCGACTGCAAGATCGACGGCTTTGGCCAGATGAGCCTGAAGACGGAATTCGTCAAGAAAGTTTAAACGCAGCACCATCCATGCAAATCGAGACCATCCGCCAGCGCCTGCGTGCGCTGGGCGCCAAGCCCCTGCACGAACAGCGCGTGCTGCGCGACTGGATCCAGGCGCAGCCGCACGACCAGGGCCGCCGCCGCGCCGAAGACTTTTTGCCTCTGCCCGTGCGCGAGGCGTTGCCGGCGCTGGACGCCGAGTTGCAGGGCATGCTCAAGGTAATCAGCACCCATCCCGGTGCCGACGGTTCGGCGCGCCTGCTGGTGGGCCTGCACGACGGCCAGACCGTGGAAAGCGTGCTGCTGCCGCGCGACGGGCTGTGCGTGTCGAGCCAGGTCGGCTGCGCGGTTGGCTGCCAGTTCTGCATGACGGGGCGCGACGGCCTGATACGCCAGGTCACCAGCGGTGAAATCGTGGCGCAGGTGGTGCTGGCGCGCACCTTGCGGCCCGTAAAAAAAGTCGTGTTCATGGGCATGGGCGAGCCGGCGCACAACCTGGCCAACGTGCTCGAGGCGATCGAGCTGCTCGGTACCGAAGGCAATATCGGCCACAAGAACCTGGTGTTTTCCACCGTCGGCGACCCGCGCGCCTTCGAGCGCCTGCCTCAAGGGCGCGTCAAGCCGGCGCTGGCGCTGTCGCTGCACACCACCAAGGTGGACCTGCGCGAGCAATTGCTGCCGCGCGCACCGCGCCTGTCGCCGCGCGAACTGGTGGACTTTGGCGACTACTATGCCGGCCTGACCGGCTACCCGGTGCAGTACCAGTGGACGCTGATGGAAGGCGTCAACGATGGCGACGACGAGCTCGATGGCATCGTCGCGCTGCTCAAGGGCAAATACGCGGTGCTCAATATGATCCCGTACAACACCATCGACGACCTGCCGTTCAAACGCCCGAGCTGGGACAAGGCGCGCGCGATCGCCGCCCGCCTGCACGAACGCGGCGTACTGACCAAGCTGCGCGACTCGGCCGGCCAGGATGTCGAAGGCGGCTGCGGCCAGCTGCGCGCGCGCGAAGCCAAGGGCCGCAAAGTGATCGGCATACGCGCCGCTTGAACAAGCGGGGTCAGTTCCGCCAATCAGACACGAACTCTTCCTTGATCTGTGGTTTGGTGTTGCAACCGCCGCTGTATTTCTGCCTGTCCAGGCAAGGTGCCGATTAACAGATGAGGTCGTGTCGAATTGGCGGAACTGACCCCGGCGTTTGCGGACTACCTCAAACTGACCCCGGCGTTCGCTGACCCCGCGTTTGTTCAGGCGCCTGCCAGCAGATCGTTTTCGTTCAGTATTGCATAAGCGATTTCCGGGTGGGCGGCCAGGCAGCGGCGTATGGCGGCGGGAATCGATGCGCGGGTCTTGCGGCACAAGCCGGGCTGTTCATCGAGAGCGATCTGGAAGCCGCGCACAGTGCGCACTTCGTTGCTGCCCGCTTCGATGCGCAGTACCACGCCCAGGTTTTTTTGCAGCTGCAGGCCGAGCTTTTGCAGCTGCGCGTAGCTGCTGATGGCCTCGATATGGGCCAGCAGCTTCTTTTCCTCCGTCAGGTTCAGGCGCAGCACATCGCGGCAGGCCTGCGCATCGTGCAGCAGCTGCTCGCGGCGGCAGTCGCACAGGTTCGGCGGACACTCCTTGCGCACTTCAAAGTCGATAACGGGCATGGCGGCACTTCCCATGGCGGACGGTGCGCCTATTCTGGCACAAATCTGCGCAGGCTTGACCATATGCATGGCGTCGTGCGCCGGGCCATGTTGTAATGTTGGCCATTTTTATCGAGGCCGCTGGAGCAGCAATGAGAACCCGTACCAAGATTTGCTGTATTGCCTCGATCGACGAGGCGCAACTGGCGATTGCCGCCGGTGCCGATGCGCTGGGCCTGTTGCCTGGAGCCCAAGCGGCCGCGATTGCCGCCTGGGCGCCGCCGCCGGTCAGCACCTTCCTGATGACAGCGGAGCGTACGGCCGCGCTTATCGCCGAGCAGATCGCCACGGTTTATCCCACGACCATACAGATCAACGAACCGCTTCCCAGCAGCGAGCTGGCCGGGCTGGCGCGCACCGCGCCGCAGGTGCGCCGCGTCCAGGTGGTTCACGCTGAACACGCTGATGCCATCGCACGCCTTGCCGCCTGCGCACCGCATGTGCAGGCATTTTTGCTCGATATGGGCACGCTGCAGGATTGGCCATTGGCTGCGCGCCTGGTGCGCGCCAGTTCGCGCCCGGTGTTCCTGGCCGGCGGCCTTGATGACCGCACCCTGATCGGTGCGCTGCGCCAGGTGCGTCCTTACGGCATCGAGCTGTGCTCGCGCGTGCGCACAGACGGCCAGCTCGACGTGCTCAAACTGGCCATGCTGATGGCGGCCGTGCGCGAAGCCGATGCCGCCCTCTATGCGGAGGGGTGAAGCAAAAGCGGGGGTTTTACCATTTCATCGACCAGCGCCTGCGCAAACGCTGCCACCATGCCGCTGGCTTCACGCGGCGAGACCAGGCCGACCACCGAGTCAGCGTGTTCATCTTCCAAGCTCAGAAAGCACACGCCGGGCGGTGCGGCCAGGCGCATGCTGTCGGGGACGATGGCGATGCCCAGGTTGGCTTCGATCAGGTTCAGCTGCGATGTCTTGCGCGACAGCGCGCGCGCCGCTTTCGGGAAGAAGCCCTGTGCCAGGCACAGGCTGGCCACCAGGTAGCTCAGGCCGCCACGGTCCTTGTGCGGTATCGACACGAACGCTTCGTCTCGCAGCGCGGCGATGGTGGTCGTTGGCTGCGCCGCCAGCGGCGAGTGCTGCGAGACGGCCACCACCAGCTTTTCGCGATACAGTTCGCGCACGACGATATTGGCGTGCTTGCGCAAGGTGGGCAGGCGCACCAGACCCAGGTCGGCGCGGCCTTCCTCGATATCGGTTGCCTGGTTTTCCGACGAACCTTTTGATACATCGAGCGACACGCCAGGAAACTGCGCCAGCAGGCGCGCCAGCACGGCGCCGATAGCTGGCGTCAGCGTGACGGAACTGGAATGGAGCAGGCGGATAATGCCCTGCGCGCCCTGGCCCACATGGCGTGTCTGGCGCACCGTTTCCTCGATCTCGTCCAAAATGCGTCTGGCGCGCTCGTAAAACAGCTGGCCGGCTGGCGTCAGTTCGATATGGCGCGCATCGCGCGTGAGCAGCAGCGCCTGCACTTCGTTTTCCAGCTCCTTGATCTGGCGGCTCAGCGCCGACTGGGCGATATACAGTTTTTCGGCCGCGCGCGAGTAGCTGCCAGCGTCGACAATCTCGACAAAGTAGCGGAACTGCTTGAGTGAAATCATGTGTATGCCGTTTTGAGATGCTTGAGCGCCTAATTTGATATTAGATTTGCCTGCCTGTACACATTACAGTGGTTCCATCGATTATCACTGCAAAGGAAACAGCATGCTTGAACTGATTGGTGTTGTGGGCGCCGTTGTCAGTGTTGCCGTCAAGGTGATCCTGATCCAGGTGGGTTGCCGCCGCGCCGAGCGCGACGGAGAGGATTGACTCATTTCTGACTCATTTGCGCAGCGGCGCCGCCGGGCAGCCAGCCCAGTTGCTGCCAGCGGGAATATGCTCGCCCTTCATCACCAGCGTCAACGGTCCCAGGCGCGCATTGTCGCCCACTTTGGCGCTGTAGAGCACCGAACTGCGCGGGCCCAGATAGACGCGCGCGCCGATTTCCACATGGTCGATCTTCATCACGCGGTCTTCGAACAGATGCGTTTGCGGGCAGACCAGGGCGTTCAGCTCACTGTGCTCGCCGATCTGCACGCAGTCAAATTCGGTAATGTCGGTGGTGTCCATATAGACGCCGCGGCCGATTTTGCAGCCCAGCAGGCGAAACGCCAGCGGCAGCCATGGCGTGCCGCGCAGGTAGCGCATGAAGTTGGGCACGGCGATGCCTTCGTACAGATTGGTCACGCCTTCCGAAATCCACACAAACGGCGTCCACATCGGTGCGGCGTGCTTGCGGTAGCGTCCCAGCAGCAGCCATTTGAACAGCAGCACCACCACGAAGTTGCCGATGCCGTAAGCCACGCCGGCCACCGCCAGGTCGAACACCACTTCGCTCCAGCGCCCGGCGCCGGCCAGCGGCATCACGTCCAGTACCAGCGTATAGCCCACTGCAATGACCACCGCGTGCGGTGCCACGATGCGAAACGCCTCGATCAGGCTGCGGCCCAGGCGCCGTGCCAGCGAAGGGGCAAACGTCAGGTGTTCGGCGTAGCCGCTGACCTGTTCGCGCGCCGGCAGGTGCATCGGCGGCGAGCCGAGCCAGGTGTCGCCGCTGTGCATCTGCTCATTGCGCGGCGCATGCGTATGCACGCCGATCAGCACATGCTCGGGCAGCACCGTGCCGTCCGGGATATAGCTGCCGTTGCCGACAAAGCTGCGGTGCGATACCACGGTCGGGCGCATGGTCATCCAGCCGCCGTCGATCTGCTCGTCGCCGAGCATCACGGCGTCGGCGATAAAGGTATCGTCGCCCAGCGTCAGCATGTCCGGCACCACGCCCAGCGCGGTGGAAATCTCGGCACCCTTGCCGACCTTGGCGCCCAGCAGCCGGTACCAGTAGGGCGCAAACACGGTGGCGTAAATCCCGTGCAGCACCTGCAGGCTCGATTCCTGAATATGGCTGACCAGCCACTTGGCGCAATAGATATTGCTGTGCACGGGCGAGCTGCCCGGCTTCAAACGTGGCAGCGCGCCCCAGCGTATCGCCGCCGACAGCAGGGCGGTCAGCACAATCAGCACGGCGCTGGCCGGGAAGGCCAGCAGGAAGTAGCGCGCCAGCTGGGTGGTCACATCGCGCCCCTGCAGCCACGGCATCATTTCACGCTCGTCGAACCAGTCGATCAGCACAAAGCTGGGGAACACCGGCATAAAAAACAGCACGGCGATCAGGATCATGCCAAAGCAGAAGAACAGTGTTTCAGCCGTCAGGCGACGGCGCGACACGGCTGGTCTGGCCGGCTGGCGCGATGGATCGAACTGGCCGATATCGCGCGCCGGCGAGCCGGTCCAGATGCGGTTGGCTGGCACTGCGGCGCCATCGGCCAGCGCCGACTGGCCTTCCAGGTGGCCGAAGTCGCCAATACTGGTGTTACCTTCCAAAATCGCATAAGAGCTGATGCAGGCATCATTGCCCACCGTGATCTGCCCCAGCAGCAGACGGCCGCGCTCGACGCGTGCGTTTTCAAAATTGACGGCGTTGCCGACGCTGACGTTGTCGCCGATCTGCAGCAGGTCGGGTGAACGCAGCGTCATCGAACCGATCACCACTTCCTTGCCGACTTTGGCGCCCAACGCGCGCAGCCACCAGCTGTTAAGCGACGAGCCACTGAGCAGATAGGCCGGCGCCGATTCAACCAGCCGGTCGGCCAGCCACCAGCGATAATAGGTCAGGCCCCACAGCGGATAGCTGCCTGCTTTCAGGCGGCCGGCGATCAGCCATTTGCCGGCAATCGCAATAGCAAATTCGCCCAGGGTAGCGAGCAGGAACACGCCGATCGAGGCGGCAATCGCGCGCGCCACCGTGTCGCCGGGGTCGCCCGTAAAGAAGTGATAGGTAAAGAAGGGCGCCAGCCACTGCGCCATGCGCAGCGTGACCAGGCCCGGTACGGCCGCCGCCTGGGCCGCGCCGCAGACCCAGCGTTTGACGCTCGATGGCGGCGTCCAGTCGGCCTCCGGCGCCGCCGCCTCCTGCGTTTCACCGAGCGCCAGCGCGATCTTGCCGAGCTGGCGGTTCTGGTAGATATCGCGCACCGTCATGTGCGCATAGCGCGGATCGGCGCGCAGGGTGGACGCCAGGCGCGCGGCCAAAAAGGAGTGGCCGCCAAGATCGCTGAAAAAGTCCGCGTTGCGTAAAATCGGCTGGCCCGGGAACAGCTGCGCCAGCGCGGCAAAAAGCGCCGTTTCGCCCGGCGTTTCCGGCAGATCCGATTCACCAGCTTCGCCTGCCGGCGGCGCCGACAGCGGCATCGCTTTCAATGCCTTGCGGTCGATCTTGCCCGAAGTGAGGCGCGGCACCACGGCCAGCAGCTCGAAACGGCCCGGCACCATATACGGCGGCAGGTGCACATTGAGCGCCGCGCGCAGCGTTTTTGGCGCCAGCGCGTCAGGCGGCGCATCGTCGCTGGCCACGATATAGGCCACCAGCTGGTCGATGCCGTCGTCCTTGCGCAGCAACACCGCCACCGTGCCCACGCCAGGCTGCTGCGCCAGCACCGCTTCGATTTCGCCCAGTTCAACTCGGAAGCCGCGGATCTTGACCTGATCGTCGGCGCGGCCCAGGCAGAGCACCTGGCCATCGGCGTCGATGCGCGCCAGGTCGCCGGTGCGGTACAGGCGCGCATCGTCAAGTCCCGTCTGCCATGGATTGGGCAGGAATTTTTCCACTGTCAGGTCGGGCCGGCCCAGATAGCCCTCGGCCAGGCCCGGGCCGATAATGCACAATTCGCCGGTTTCGCCACGCGCAAGCAGCTGCAAAGCGCCAGGCGTCTCCGACACTGCAATCACCAGCAGGCCATAGTTGGGCAGCGGCGTGCCGATGGTCACCACCTCGCCCGGCTGCAGACGCGCCAGGCTGCACGACACCGTCGCTTCGGTCGGGCCATAGGTATTGAACATGGCGCGGCCCGGGCGCGACCAGCGCTCGACCAGCGACTCGGGGCACATTTCGCCGCCCAGGTTGATCAGGCGCAGGCTCGGCACGTCCTCGGCAAACAGCGCCAGCAGCGTGGGCACCGCATGCAGCACGGTCACGTGGTTGGCGGCCAGCGCGCGCGGCAGCGCTTCCGGGTCTCCCGAGATATCCTTGGGGCCCAGCCACAGCGTGGCGCCGACCAGATAGGCGATCCAGATTTCCTCGAACGACATGTCGAAGGCCACCGAAAAACCCTGATAGACCGTATCGCCCTGCGCCACCTGCAGCACCGCGTTTTCGCTGCGCAGGAAATGGCAAATGCTGCGCTGGCTGATCAGGATGCCCTTGGGCTTGCCGGTCGAGCCCGAGGTATAGATCACATAGGCCGGGTGTTCCGGCAGTACCGGCCCGCGCACATGCAGCACTTCGCCGTCGCGTTGCGGCGCCAGCAGGCTTTCAGCCGTCCACACGGTTTGTGCAAAGCCGGCATCGAGCAGCCGTGGCCCGAAGGCTTCGCAGCTGATCACGCCTGCGCCATTGGCGTCATCGAGGCAGACCTGCAGCCGCTCGACCGGCGTATCTTCATCGACCGGCAGCCAGGCCGCGCCGGCCTTGGCAATGGCGGCCTGCATCAGCAGCAGATGGGCGCCGCGCGGTAGCCACAGGCCGACGATATCGCCGGGCTTGACGCCAGCCGCGATCAGGCGCGAAGCGGCCAGGCCAGCGCGCGCATCGAGTTCGGCATAGCTGATGCGGTGGTTGCCGTTGGCCCCTTCGATCAGCGCCGTCTGTTCGGGACAGCGGCGCGCCGTCGCTTCAAGGATATCGGCGAGCACTTCGCCGCGCAGCAGATCCGGGCGCGGCGCGCCGTACAGGATATCGGCGTGGCGGCCGGGTGTTTTGGGTGGTTCGTTGGCGGTGAAATCGTTCATGGATAACGCTATGGTCGGCTGCTGGCAAGAGGAATCAAATGCGCCAGCTACAGTGCTGGCGCAGTCAATACATTACAGCAAGCGCGGCAATCTGGCGTCGTGCGCTCACACCATTTTGCTGGTGTTCTGCTATTTATTTGCGTCCGGGGTCAAACCGCGTGGTTACGGAATGTAAAACGCGGAAACATGGCGCCGATTTGCGCCAGCGTGGCCGCTGCCGGATAGCCGATCATGCTGTCGTCAGCCAGGCTGGCGTCATTGCAGCCTTCGGCGCGAAACGCCTGCAGCACATAGTCCTGCACCCCCATGTTCGCCAGCGTGGCGGCCAGCGCCAGCAGCTGTTCTTCCGAGTGCAGCTGCCGGTGGATGGTGGTGCGGCATTCGTGCGCCACGCCCGAGGCGATAATCGCCCGCGCACAGTCGCGCGCCGGATTGCCGCTGCCGGCCACGCGGGTAATGCTGCGGTAATCGGCAAAAGCAGCTTTGATATCGAAACCCACCCAGTCAACCAGCGGCAGTACCTCGTTCAAACGCTGCGGATAAATGCAGGCCGTATGCAGGCCAATCTGAAAGCCCAACTGTTTCACGTCCAGCATGGCGCGCGCCAGTTGTGGGTCCATGCACGCTTCGCCGCCACTGAACACCACCGCATCGACCAGGCCCACGCGCCGGCGCAGCAGCGTGAGCACGTCGCGCCAGGGCATTACGCCCTCTGGCGTGCGCGCCTGCAGATGCGGGTTGTGGCAGTAGCCGCAGCGCCACGGGCAGCCCTGCACGAAGACCACGGCGGCCAGCTTGCCCGGATAGTCGGTGGCGGAAAAGGGCGTCAGGCCGCCCACTTTCAATTCAGCTGCCACAGTCTAGCGGTGGCACGCGGGCAGATTGACGCCGGCGCGCGCTTCGCTGAAGTACTGGCGCTCGTGGAATTCGCCCTGCTTGCCGATATTGAAGGAGGCGACCGGGCGATGGTAGCCCATCACGCGGGTCCAGATTTCGCAGCGCTGACGTTCGCTGTCGAGCAGGGTGATGGCGGGGGCGAGGGTGAGGGGGAGGGTGAGTTTAGGGCGTGCGTTCATGGTGTTTCCTCCAGAGCAAGTGCAAGGTTGGCCTGCTTGCGGGCCAGCAGCTCCGCGTCGCAGGTGGGGCAAAATTCATGTTTGCCGGCCAGGTAGCCATGGCGCGGGCAAATCGAAAAGGTTGGCGTGACGGTGATGTAAGGCAGGGAAAAGCGGCTCAAGGCGCGTTTCACCAGCTCGCGGCAGGCGTTGGCGTCCGACAGCGCTTCGGTCATATACAGGTGCAGCACGGTGCCGCCCGTGTATTTGCGCTGCAGCGCGTCCTGCAGTTCCAGCGCCTCGAACGGATCGTCCGTATGGCCGACCGGCAGCTGCGAGGAATTGGTGTAATACGGGTTGTCGGGCGTGCCGGCCTGCAGGATGGCCGGATAGCGCTTGCGGTCCTCGCGTGCGAAACGATACGTCGTGCCTTCGGCCGGTGTCGCCTCCAGGTTGTACATATGGCCGGTCTCTTCCTGGAACTGCACCATGCGCGCACGCACATGGTCGAGCAGGCGGATCGCCAGTGCGTGGCCGTCCGGTGTGGTGATGTCCCAGGTGTTACCGCTGAAATTGCGGATCATCTCGTTGATGCCGTTGACGCCCAGCGTGGAGAAATGGTTGCGCAGCGTGCCCAGGTAACGCTTGGTGTACGGGAACAGGCCCTGCTGCATCAATTCTTCGATGGTGGCGCGCTTGATTTCCAGGCTGGTCTTGCCCAGTTCGAGCAACCGGTCCAGGTCGCGCAGCAGCGCCGGCTCGTCGCCGCGCCACAGAAAGCCCAGGCGCGCGCAGTTGATCGTCACCACGCCCAGCGAGCCGGTCTGCTCGGCCGACCCGAACAGGCCGTTGCCGCGCTTGAGCAGTTCGCGCAGGTCCAGCTGCAGGCGGCAGCACATCGATCGGATCATGTTCGGCTTGAGTTCCGAATTGATGAAATTCTGGAAGTAAGGCAGGCCGTAGCGTGCCGTCATCTCGAACAGGCGCTCGGCGTTCTCGCTGTGCCAGTTGAAGTCTTCGGTGATGTTGTAGGTCGGGATCGGGAAGGTAAATACGCGCCCCTTGGCGTCGCCGGCCATCATGATTTCGATATAGGCGCGGTTGATCATGTCCATTTCCTGCTGCAGTTCGCCGTAGCAGAAATCCATCTCCACGCCGGCAATCACCGGCACCTGTTCGCGCAGGTCTTCCGGGCAGACCCAGTCGAAGGTCAGGTTGGTAAACGGCGTTTGCGTGCCCCAGCGCGAAGGGACGTTGAGGTTGTAGATCAGCTCCTGCATGTACTGGCGTACCTCAGGATAGCGCAAGCCATCCTTGCGGATAAACGGCGCCATATAGGTGTCGAACGAGCTGAAAGCCTGCGCACCGGCCCATTCGTTTTGCAGCGTGCCGAGAAAATTGACGATCTGGCCGATGGCCGACGACATATGTTTGGGCGGGCTCGATTCGACCTTGCCCGGCACGCCGTTCAGGCCTTCATGCAGCAAGGTGCGCAGCGACCAGCCGGCGCAATAACCGGCCAGCATGTCGAGATCGTGGATATGCAGCGCCGCTTCGCGATGCGCGGCGCCTACGTCAAGCGGATAGACCTGGTCGAGCCAGTAGTTGGCAATCACCTTGCCCGAGACATTCAATATCAGCCCGCCCAGCGAATAGCCCTGGTTGGCATTGGCGTTGACGCGCCAGTCGCGCCGCTCCAGGTATTCGTTGATGGACGCGGCCACGTCGACCGAGCTGGCGTTGCGGGGTGGGGATGCTGCTGCATTCGTCGTCATGTAAGCTCCAATAAACACAACATGCGGTGTTTTATTAAAGACTATCGACTAAATGTAGTGGCGTCAAAGCGCGCGTCACGACGATTGCGCGATCCTTGATCCAGGTGAAAAAAGCCCGGTTTTCAGCGCTGCTGGCGCAGGATGAACAGCGTGGTGGTAAAAAACGCGCCGCCGCAGGCCAGGATGCTGAAGATCGAAACGGGCAGCACATGCAGCCAGGCTTCAGCGGTACTGAAGGTGGACCAACTGGCCACGCGCAGCTCGAACGTGACGTAGTTGGCCAGCAGCCAGTACACGGCCAGCAGCGCCGTACAGATGCCTGCCTGGCGCACCAGCGCCATGCCGCGGCGGGCAAAGACGGCCAGCAGGAACACGATCAGCACGCCCGGATAGAGGCCCAGCACTTCGGGTGAGAGGGCGTTGATGTTGTCGGCGTCATAGCCTTCGACGGGCGAAGCCCATTGCACTTGCAGGGCGGTCAGGAACAGGATCATCAGCAGTATCAGCAGCGGTTTGCGGGTCATGGCATGGTCTCGGAGTGGCTCAAGTAGATAGGGTTCAGGCAAAATGGCAGGGGGCATTCTACAGCGGAAGTAGGGGGTACAAAGGCGCCTTTCCTTCACCTGCGTCAAGGACTGCACGCATGACGCGGGGCTATAGTTCGCTCCCTGAGCCGTTACAGGAAAGCCATCACATGCAGCTTGAAAAAAACCGCACCAGCTATGCAGCCGGACCGCTGGAACTGGTCTGCCCGGCCGGCAGCCTGCCGGCCCTGAAGGCGGCCGTCGACAATGGCGCCGACACCGTCTACCTGGGCTTTCGCGACGCCACCAATGCGCGCAATTTCGCCGGCCTCAATTTCGATGAAAAGGCAATTGCCGAAGGCGTGCGCTATGCCCACCAGCTGGGCCGCAAGGTGCTGCTGGCCTTGAATACCTATCCGCAGCCGCATAACTGGGCCATCTGGCGCAGCGCCATCGACCGCGCTGCCGAGGCCGGCATCGACGCCGTGATCGTGGCCGATCCGGGCCTGATGGCGTATGCAGCGCAGCACCATCCGAATCTGCGCCTGCATCTGTCGGTACAGGGCTCGGCCACCAACTTTGAAGCGATCAATTTCTATCACGAGCACTTCGGCGTGGCGCGTGCGGTGCTGCCGCGCGTGCTGTCGATGACGCAGGTCGAGCAGTTGATTGCCAAAACGCCGGTGGAGATCGAAGTATTCGGTTTCGGCAGCCTGTGCGTGATGGTCGAAGGGCGCTGCGCGCTGTCGTCGTATGCCACCGGCGAAGCACCGAATACCCACGGCGTCTGCTCGCCGGCCAAAGCGGTGCGCTGGCTGGAAACGCCGGGCGGCCTGGAGTCGCGCCTGAACGGCGTGCTGATCGACCGCTATGGCCCCGGTGAAAACGCCAGCTATCCGACCCTGTGCAAAGGGCGCTTCGACGTCAACGACGAACAGTATTACGCGATCGAAGAGCCGGCCAGTCTCAATACGCTGGCACTGCTGCCGCAACTGGTTGCCATGGGCGTGCGCGCCGTCAAGATTGAAGGGCGCCAGCGCAGCCCGGCCTATGTAGCGCAGGTGACGCGCGTGTGGCGCGAAGCTATCGATAGCCTTGGTGTTTGCCGCGCAGGCCAGCAGCGCTACACCGTCAAGCCCGGCTGGATGGCCGCCATGGACAAGCTGGCCGAAGGGCAGCAGCACACGCTGGGCGCTTATCACCGGTCGTGGAAATAGACCATAACAGGAATCATCATGCTGAAACTATCTCTGGGTCCCTTGCTGTACTACTGGCCGCGCACCACGGTCTTTGATTTTTACCAGCAGATCGCCGCCAGCGCCGTCGATATCGTCTACCTGGGCGAGACGGTCTGTTCGCGCCGCCATGAACTGCGCCTGTCAGACTGGATCGATATCGCCGACATGCTGGCCTCCGCCGGCAAGGAGGTGGTGCTGTCGACGCAGGCGCTGATCGAATCGAACGCCGAACTGGCCACGCTGCGCCGCATCACCGGCAATGGCCGCTACGCGGTCGAGGCCAATGATATGGGCGCCGTGCACTGCCTGGAAAAGGAAACCGGCGCGCTGCCCTTTGTGGCTGGCCCGCATCTGAACCTGTTCAATGGCCCAAGCCTGCAACTGCTGGCGTCGCTGGGCGCGCGGCGCTGGGTGATGCCGCTGGAAATGAGCGGCGAGGCGCTGGCCGAAATGCGCCGCCAGGCGCCGGCCGGGCTGGAAACCGAGGTGTTTGCCTATGGCCGCATGCCGCTGGCGTTTTCCGCGCGCTGCTTTACGGCGCGCAACCGCAACCTGCCCAAGGACGATTGCGGCTACAGCTGCCTGGAAGAACCCGACGGCCTCTTGATGCGCACGCGCGACGAGGAACCGTTCCTGGTGCTGAACGGCACGCAGACCCAGTCGGCGCTAGTTTATAACCTGGTGGCCGAACTGGCGGCGATGGCACAGATGGGCGGGACGGTGGCGCGTATCAGCCCGCAGTCAGCGCATACCGACCAGGTGATCGCGCTCTTTGACCGCGTGCGTCGCGGCGAACTCGATGGCGCAACCGCCCAGGCGCAGCTGGCTGCCTGCCAGCCGGCTGCGGCCTGCGATGGCTACTGGCATGGCCGGCCCGGCATGGAACAACAAGCTGCACTGCATCATTGAGCAGATCACTGAAAAGGAGACCTTCATGCAACACCTGCCCGTTACGCTGCCGCCTGCCGGCACCCCATCCGCGCCATCCGTACCATTTCGCCTGCCCCAGCCGGTGGCGCGGCTGCTGTCACGCCTGCCGCCTTATCCGGCGTCGTGGGTGTTCGTGCAGGGCCTTAACCGCTTGCTGGCGCCGCAGCTGCCCGACGATGTGCGCGCGCTGCTGGCCGCACGCACCCTGCGCTTGAAATTGTTTGACGCCGGCGTGGCGTTTGACTTTGCCTGGCAGGGCAGCGCGTTTGCCGCCGCCCGCCACGGCGCTGCGCCCGACCTGTGCATCGGCGCCAGCGTGCATGACCTGATGCTGCTGGCGCGCCGCCAGGAGGACCCGGACACGCTGTTTTTCAGCCGCCGCCTGCTGCTTGAAGGCGATACCGAACTGGGGCTGCTGTTCAAAAATACACTCGACAGCCTGGAGCTGCCGCCGTTCGAGCTGCAGTCGCTGGCGCCACACCGCGTGCTGGCGCTGCTGCGCCGGCGCTGAGCGCTTACATGCGCTGACAGTGGCCGCAGGCGCCCGTGCACGGGATGCCGGCGGCCGCTTGCGCCATCTCACCGATAAAACCGGCCTGCTGCACGGCGTTCAGCAGCCGTTCGTGGGACGCCACGCTTTCATCAAACTGCACCGTGGCGTCGCTGCGCGCCAGCGATACGCAGACCGTTTCCACGCCATCGACTGCCTGCAGCAGATCGTTGAGGAGATCGGCACAGCCTTCATGGTCCATGCCGGTAATTGTCAGTCGCGCTGTCTGCATTGTTGCCTCTTGCTTTAAAGATAAAAAAGCAGCGTAGGCGAGGGCGGCATGCCGCGTCCAGCCTGCTACGCCGATTTCTCCCTTGATTTCGACATTTCTTGATTCAAATCACATTCCACA
This sequence comes from Janthinobacterium aquaticum, assembly GCF_009208565.1. Taxonomy (GTDB): domain Bacteria; phylum Pseudomonadota; class Gammaproteobacteria; order Burkholderiales; family Burkholderiaceae_D; genus Janthinobacterium. The sequence continues at coordinate 117,603 of NZ_WFLK01000002.1, forward strand.
CTTGTTGTATTGCCCATATTTTCATGTTTGCAAGCGTACGGCTCGCTTAAACATCTTTGCCTATAATTGCCGTTATGAAAGTATAAAGATCCGGTGCAGGCCGGACAGACAGGATAGCCATGGGTTTTTTACAACGATCATGTTTGCTGCTGGCGGTTGCTGGCGCACTGCCGGCGCAGGCGCAGCCAGGCGTCACGCCGCTGTATTTCAGCGACGCCCTGAGCCAGGCTGCCGGTAGCTCGGGCAGCGTGCAGGGCGCTTCGCTCGATGTGCGCGCCAAGACGCTCAAGGCCGAGGCCTTGAGCAATATCGACGGTCCTTCGCTCGACCTGACCGCTTTTCGCGGCCGCCTGTCGACTGATCTCAGTGTCGACACCAGCCGCCTGGCCGGGGTGGTCGGCGGCATCGGCGCGGCGCTGCCGGGTTTGCCGGTGCCCGAGATTCCCAATTCGCTCAACAAGTCCGTGGCCACCGACCTGACCTCGTTCGGCCTGGTGGGATTGTGGCCGCTGTATACGGGTGGGCGCCTGGAGGCAGTCAAGGGGCTGGCGGCCGGCATGGGACAGGAGGCGCAGGCCGAGCAGGCGGAAGCGGAAGAAAAGCTGGCCACCTTGGTAGCCCAGCGCTATTTCCAGTTGCTGCTGGCGCAGCGCGTGGCGGCCGTGCGTGCCGAAGTCACGGCCGGCATCGCCGAGCACCAGCGCGACGCCGTCAAGCTGGAAAAAGGCGGCCTGATTTCGCGTGCCGAGCGCCTGCGCGCCGACGTAGCGCTCGATGGCGCGAAAAGCGAAGAGGCGCAGGCGCGCAGTGACGCCCAAGTAGCACAAGTGGCGCTTGACCGCCTGCTCAATTCGAGCGCCCAGGTGCGGCCATTGACGCCGCTGTTTGTCAACAGCCTGCCGGTTGGCACGCTGCAGTCGTTTATCAACACCGGCATGCGCGAGAACGCGGCGTGGAAAAAAATTGCCAGCAAGCGCGTGCAGTCGGAGCAGGCGCTGCGCCTGCAGGGCAAGGAATACAGCCCGACCGTGTTCGCGGTCGGCAATTACAACCGCAATCACGGCAGCGCCGACCTGGTGCGCTCGAACTGGGCGGTGGGCTTGGTGGTGTCGGTGCCGCTGGTGCACCGCATCGACACCAGCAAGATGATTGCAGCAGCCAAGCTGGACCAGGAACGCGTGGAAGTCACGGCGCGCCAGGCCGAGCGCGATATTCCCACGCTGATCGAGAAGAACTGGCGCGCGCTGGAAAACGCCCGTATCCAGTTCCTGTCCACCGCGTCGTCGGTGGAACTGGCGCGTGAAAACATCCGCCTGCAAGGCATCGCTTTCAAGCAAGGGCAGGTGACGTCGCTCGAGGTGGTCGACGCGCGCCTGAACCTGGCAAAAATCGAAACCCAGCGCGCCCAGAACGCCTATAACTATGTGATGGGACTGGCGCAGCTGCTTGAAGCAACGGGCGAGACGCAGCGCCTGGCCAGCCTGGCCGCGCAAGCCGATATACACCTGCCACTGGACACAACGCAATGAGCAATTTGAAAAAACAACTGGCTGGCGCTGCCGGCATCGTGGTGCTGGGCCTGGTGGCCTGGGGCCTGTACGCGGCGTACAAGCCGCAGCGCCTGCCGCTGCAGGGACAGATGGATGCGCAGGAAGTCAATGTCTCGTCCAAGGTGGCCGGCAGGGTGGGCGAGCTGTATGTCACGCTGGGCCAGACCGTGCCCAAGGGCCATGTGCTGTTCCAGCTGACCAGCCCTGAAGTCGATGCCAAAGTGGCGCAGGCCACGGCCGCCACCCAGGCTGCCGAGGCAGTGGCCAAAAAGGCAGACGATGGCGCGCGGCCTGAAGAAATACGCGCAGCCAAAGCTAACTGGGAACGCGCGCAAACTGGCGCGGCAATTGCCAGAACCACGTTTGAGCGCGTCAATAATATGTATGAGCAGGGCGTGATCGCGCGCCAGAAGCGTGACGAAGCGCAAGCGCAGTGGCAGTCCGGCGAGCAGCTTGCACAAGCCGCGCGCGCGCAATACGATATGGCGCTCAAGGGCGCGCGCCCCGAAGACAAGGCTGCCGCGCAGGCGCAGGCGCGCCAGGCTGGCGCCGTGCTGTCGGAAGCGCAGGTGGCGCTGGCCGAAACAAAGATTGCCGCACCGGTGGCCGGCCAGGTCAGCAAGATCCAGATACAGCCGGGCGAGCTGGCGCCGCAGGGTTTTCCGGTCATCACGCTGGTCAATCTCGACGATGCCTGGGCCGTGCTGCAGGTGCGCGAAGACGAGATGGGCGCTTTCACCATGGGCAGCACGCATGCGGCCAATGTGCCGGCCTTGAAGCAGCAAATCAGTTTCAAGGTCAGCTCGATTGCCGTGATGCCCGACTTTGCCACCTGGCGCGCAGCACGTCCGGGCGGCACCGACCTGCGCACGTTTGAAATCCGTTTGCGCCCGGCCATCAGAGTGGAAGGCCTGCGTCCCGGCATGTCGGTCGTGTTCCCGCCGCTGTGATGACGGTCAGCCTGGACAAAGCCGGTGCTGTCGCGCGCGAATGGCGGCGCCTGCGCGGCGACTTCTGGGATCTGGCCATGCTGAGCTGGATTCCGCTGCTGCTGTGCGCTTTGCTGTGGGCGATCTTTTCCGGCGGCGTCACGCGCAAGCTGCCGATCGCCGTGATCGACCAGGACAATTCGGCCCTGTCGCGCCAGTTGGTGCGGTGGATGGACGCCGCACCGGGCGTCAAGGTGGCCGCGCAGGTCGGCTCAAGCGCCGAGGCGCTGCAGCTGCTGCGCGAACGCAGCGCGTTTGGCTTCCTGGTGATCCCCGCCGATTTTTCGCGCCAGCTGCAGGCTGGTCGTCAGGCCGACGTGCAGTGGCTGTACAACGCGCAGTTTTCCTCGCACGCCGGCGCTTTGCTGCGCGAGGTGCGCACCGTGACCACCACCTTGTCGGCTGGAGCGGAAATGACGGGGCGCGAGAAAAAAGGCGTCTCGATCCAGCAGGCGCAGGCCCAGTTCGAGCCGATCCGCACCGTATTGAACAGCCTCTATAACGACAACACCAGCTATGAAGCGTTTCTGACGCTGGCGCTGATGCCGTCGATGCTGCAGATTTTTATCGTGATAGCGGTGGTCACCACCATCGGGCGCGAACTGCGCGATGGCACCGTGCCGCAGTGGCTGGCTTCGGCCAAGGGCAGCTGGTGGCGCGCGGTCGGCGCCAAGCTGCTGTTCCCGCTGGTGGCCTACGGCGCGCTGTCGCTCGCTTATCTACTGTTTTTCAGCCTGGCGCGCGGCTGGGCGGTGGCTGGCAGCCTGGCGGGTCTGTTGGCCGGCATGCTGCTGCTGGTGCTGGCCTATTGCGCGCTGGCGCTGCTGCTGGTCGCGGCCACGCTGTCACTGCGCCTGTCGCTGTCCGGCGCGGCCTTTATTACCGCGCCGGCCTTTGCCTTTGCCGGCCAGGCGTTTCCGTTGATGGCCATGCCGCCGCTGGCGCGCTTCTGGGCCGAAGCGCTGCCGCTCACGCACTACCTGCAACTGCAGACGGCCTGCTGGCTCGGTGGAGCGCCTTGGCGCTATGGCGTGCCGCAGATGCTGGTGCTGGTCGCTATGATCGTCGGCTTTGGCCTGCCGGGCATGCTGCTGCTGGCGCGCCGCGCCAACCGTCCCGAAGCCTGGGGGCGCACATGAACGCCCGCGCTGGTATCTGGTCTGCCTTTGTCGCCACCTGGCGCGCCATGCTGGCCGACAAGGGCGCCTTGACGCTGCTGTTCGTGGGCTGCGTGGCCTATTCGTTTTTCTATCCGCTGCCGTATTCAAAGGAGATCGTGCAGCGCGTGCCGGTGGCGGTGGTCGACCAGGACCGCAGCGCCATGTCGCGCCAGCTGACGCGCTTTGCCATGGCTCACCCTGCGCTCGATGTGGTGGCGGTGGCACCGGATCTACCCGCCGTACAGCAGCAGCTGTGGCGGGGCGACATCATGGGGGTGCTGATTATTCCGCAAGGGCTGCAAAGCGACGTGCTGGCCGGCCGCGCCGCGCAGGCGCAGGTGGCCGGCAATGGCTTGTACCTGATGCTCAACAAGGTAGCCCTGAATGGCCTGGCCGAGGTGGTGGGCACGGTGTCGGCCGGTATTGAACTCAAGCGCCTGGCCGCTGGCACGCCGTCCGCCGCGCAGGCGGCGGCGCAGCGTGCGCCCGTCAGGCTCGATGCGGTGCCGCTGTTTAATGTCAGCGAGGGCTATGGCGCCTATGTAGTACCGGGCGTCGCCACGCTGATCGTGCAGCAGACGCTGTTGATCGGCATGACCATGCTGTTCGGTACCTGGTTCCAGCGCAAAAGCTTTCCGCTGCAGGCCGGCCATACGGCGCGCGGTTACGTGGGCATGCTGCTGGCGTTTGCGTCGGTGGCGCTCCTGAACTGCTGCTACTTTTTCGGTTTTGTGTTCTGGTTCCAGGATTATCCGCGCGGCGGCAATTTCGGCGGCATGCTGGTGCTGCTGGTGCTGTTCTCCCTGACGGTGGCCGCCTTCGGCATGCTGCTGGGCATGCTGTTTCGCACGCGCGAACGCGGCACCCAGCTGATGATCGCCACCTCGATGCCGGTGCTGTTCCTGGCCGGCCTGACCTGGCCGGTCGACCTGATGCCGGCGCCGTTGCAGGCGCTGCGCTGGCTGCTGCCGTCAACGGCCGGCATCCAGGGTTTCGTGGCGCTCAACCAGTTGGGCGCGTCGCTGCACGAGATACGCCACGAGATCAGCGGCCTGCTGCTGTTGCTCACAGCGTGCGTGGCAATCGGCGCCTGCCGCTGGCGCGCACTGGCCAGGTGTGAAACGGACGCAGCAAAAATGCCCGATATGTAATAATTTCGGCATAACTTACGACCGTTATCCTTATGCCGCCATTTAACCTGTTCCAGCGCGTTTCCCAGGCCCCCACCAAACCCAAGGCCGCCCCGGCGGCGCGCCAGTTCGATGTTGCCGATTTGTACCAGGGGCCGCTGGCAACCGGCGGCGAAGATGGCAGCGTTGGCGTGCGCGCCTTCGATGAAAAACTGCGCCAGGCCTACTTCTGGATCGTCAACCACGCCATTATCAGTCCGCATTACGATATCGAATACAACGACGGCCCCTCGCAGACCTATGCGGTGGGCGACAGCCGGCGCACGCTCAACCTGCCGTCGGCGCAAAGTTATTCGAGTTTTATCCTGCTGCCGCTGCTGACCTTTGCCACGCGTCGAAAATGCCTGTTTGTCGGCGGGCCGGGGCGCGGCAAGACGGCCAGCGCGCTGTTGATGGGCGTGCTGGCCGGGTCCAGCGTGAAACAGGTCAAGCGCGCCATGCAGCATGGCCACCCGCAGATGACGATTGCCGACCTGCTGGGCAACCCGCTGCCGGCCGACCTGGTCAACGCGCAGAGCATGGACGATATCCGCATCGCCTGGCGCGCCTGGCTGGGCATGCGGGTGAAGATCGTCGACGAATACAACCGCATTCCCACCCGTACCCAGAGCGCGCTGCTGACCGTGATGGGCGACAATTACGCCGAAGTGCTCAATCATATTTATGAGTGCCCGGAAGCGGCCTGGTACCTGACGGCCAATGACGACCAGGGCGGCGGCACCTACCAGGTGATCGAGGCGCTGCGCGACCGGGTCGATGTGACGGTGCAGGCGCTGGCCTTCAATCCGCGCTTTCTCAATGAACTGCTGCTGCGGGTCGAGGAAAACGTGCGCCCGGAAGAGCTGGTGCCACCGGAAATCATCTTTACCGAAGCCGAGGTCGACCAGATGGGCGAGGCGATCCGCCAAGTGGCCGTGCCGGAAGCAGTGCGCCGTCGCCTGGAGTTTTTTGCCAGCCAGTTCGAGCTGTTTGAAACGGCCGGCGGCCAGTTCGAATACATGACCAAGGATACGGCGCGCCTGTCCGGTGCCGACCGCAATGCTGCGCAGGCGGCCGACAACGGGCGCGACCGCCTGAAAGACCTGGGCTGCCAGACCCTGAACGGCATTTCGGTGCGCACGCTGATGGCGCTTTTGATCTACGCCAAGGCCATGAGCTATTTCCGTGGCAATGACGAAGTGGACCTGGAAGACCTGCGCCAGGTGCTGCCCTTTGTGCTGCATAACAAGCTGCAGCCGGACCTGGACGCGCCGTTCTTTGCGCTGCCGGAAAACGCCGCCTATCGCAGCGACCGTCTCGGCTGGCTGCGCCGGCTGTTCGACTTGTCGAACGAGGAATTCAACCGCCTGGATCTCGACCGCGACGATCCGGTCGGCGAGCTGTCGAAGCAGTTCGACCAGGGCTTGGATGGCCTGAGCGAGCGTGAAACGCTGGCGCGCCTGAACCGCATAGAAAAACTGATCGCCGAGCGCACGCGCGGACGCAAGTTGTACGGGCCGCTGTACGACGACCTGCTCAAGCTCAAATACCTGCATCAGCGCTATACCAATTACCGCAGCTGGCTGCGTTCGCAATAATGACCGTGCCACTCGATTACTGCCGCGGCTTTCTTGACGTACTGGCGCTGCTGAACAGCGAGGCGAGCGATCTGGCTGCCAGCTACGAACTGCAGGCGCTGCCAGCGGCGCCCAGTCTTGCCGAGGCGCTGGGGCGGCGCGTGGAAGACCATGCGCTCAACCAGATCGCACCGGCACGCGAACTGCCTGCCCATCTTTGGCAGATCGACACGCGCCCGCTCGCTGAGGGCGAGTTCGATGTGATCGTTGAGCGCTGGTTCTTTTCGTCACAGCATATGCAGGCAGCGCCAGGCGGCGCTTTTCGCCGCAATGTGCAAAACGCCTTTGTCAGCGCCTTGCAGCAGTCTTTGAGCGGTTTTGCTGCCTTCAAAGTGGGCATGCGCCCGCCGATGTGGTATGCGATACACTGGGATGAAATCGCCTTCGAGCGCGGTGCAGGCAGCGACGCCGAGCGCTATTTGCTGCACTTCTCGCACAGCGACTGAGCCTGCCATGATTTCGTCCACCTTTGCCGAACTCCTGGCCGCAGGCCGGCCCCAGTTCAATGCGCGCGCGCAGGAGGCGCGGCGCCGTTTTGCCACGCTCGATATGGCGGCGTTTGCCGCCTTTCTGCGCGACGGCGTCGATCCGCTGGTGGTGGCGGTGGCCGATCACGCGCCCGAGCGCGCCGGTAGCGTGGCGTTTGCCGCCTACGATATGGCGCTGGAACTGGTCGGTCATGGCCTGGCCGGACCGTCAGCCAAAAACCAGGCCGTCAACGACTGCTGGCGCGAACTTTTGCCTGCCATGGCGCCGCTGGTGGCCACGGCGCCGGCGGAGGTGCTGGCGCTGGCCAGCAATGCGGCGGTGCACCTGGCTGGCGTGGCTGGCGCGCGGCCGGCGCAGTGGCGGCGCGAACTGCAGGCGCTGGCGCCGCAGGTCGACAGCGTGGCCACGCTGCGCGCACTGGGGCAGCTACTGGCCTGGCGCGCCGGCGTGGCGCATTTTCGTGCTGGCGCGCTGGCGGCGGCAGACAATTTGCCGCCGGCGCTGGCGCTGGCCGCGTTTGAAGTGCCGGCATCTGCACCTGCGCCGGACTGGCCCGCCTTGCGCGCGCAACTGCTGGCCAGCCCCTGGCATGGCAATGCCATCGGCGTCGAGGTTGGCGCCTTTACCGGCTTGGGCGGCGACTTTGCCACGCCGCCGCAGGTGCGCGCCAGCAGCGAAGGGTTTGTTGTCCATAGCGGCGAGCGTTACTTTTTCCTGCTGGCCGACGCCTATGGCGCCGTGCTGCATGGCGCCACCGAAGAAGAGTATGCGCAGGCCGGCAGTGAAGCGCCAGCCGGCGTGCAGTTGCGCGAGGCCGCCATCGTGATCGGCACGCGTGAATTTGCGCTGGACCTGCCGACCGGCCAGATAGAGGTCTGTGCCAACGCCCATACGGTGGCCGTGAGCTCCCCTTACACGCATGCGATCCGCCTGCTGCCGCGCACATGAGGAGCGCTGCCGACACCTTGCTGCTTGAGCGATGGCGCGCCGCCTGGCCCGAGGCGCTGGCCGTCTGGAGCAAATTTACGCGCCTGCGCGACCCGGCCCTGTGCACCAGCCGGGTGGCAGCCAGCAAAGAGGGTTTGTCCGGCAGCTTTGCCATGATCCGCCTGCTCGACCAGAGCGTGGTGGTCGACCTGCCGCTGGTAACGGAACTCGGTTTGACCGACTATGCGCTGGAAATCCTGGCCCATGAAATCGGCCACCATATCCTCGCGCCAGGCAGCGCCGGCGACCAGTTCCGGCTGCTCGCGCGCATGCGCCGCGCGCTGCCCACGCTCGAGCAGCACGCGCCGATGGTGGCCAACCTGTACACCGACCTGCTGATCAACGACCGCCTGCAGCGCCACGCCAGCCTGCGCATGGCCGATATCTACCGCACGCTGGAACAGCGCAAGGTGGATGATCCGGAGAAAAAAGGCAGCGGCGCCGTCTGGACGCTGTATATGCGCATCTATGAAAACCTGTGGCAGCTGCCCAAGGGCGAGCTCGGTGGCGGCGAAGCTGACGAAGCGCTCGATACGGATGCCTGGCTGGGCGCGCGGCTCATACGCGTCTACGCCAACGACTGGATGATGGCGGCCGGGCGCTTTGCCACCTTGCTGCTGCCCTATCTGGTCAACGACACCGACGCGCTCGGCCCGAGCCGCTACTTCCACGATACCCGCGACGCCGCGCGCGGCTGCCAGACCTACGGCGCGCAGCAGATCGAAGACGACGAGGAGGGCGGCGCCGTCCATCCGGTGCACGATGCGCGCATTTCCGGGCTGGAGGAAGAAGAGCCGGCTGAGGCGGCGCCGGCCAAAGGGCAGGGCGCCGGCCAGTTGCGCGAACCGTTTGAACTGGGTGAAATTCTCAAGGCCTCGGGGATCAATCTGAGCGACCATGAAATCGCCATCCGCTACTATCGCGAACGCGCTTTGCCGCATCTGGTGGCGTTTCCTTCGCGCCCGGCGCCCGAATCGGACGAGCCGCAGATGGAAGGGCTCGAACCGTGGGAAACCGGCGACGCGCTCGATGAAATCGACTGGCTGCAGTCGGTCATGCAGTCGCCGCGCCCGATACCGGGCGTGACCACCGTGCGCCGTACCTATGGGCGCGAACCGGCGCGCGTGCACGATGCGGTGCCGGTCGACCTCGACATGTATGTCGACAGTTCCGGCTCCATGCCCAATCCGCAGCAGCGCATCTCGTACCTGGCGCTGGCCGGCGCCGTGATTGCGCTGTCGGCCCTGCGCGCCGGCTCGAAGGTACAGGTAACGCTGTGGAGCGGCAAGAACCAGGTGATGCAGACGCCCGGTTTCGTGCGCGACGAGGAAATGATACTCGGTGTGCTGACCGACAGTTTTTGTGGCGCGACGGCGTTCCCGATCCACTGCCTGCGCAAGACCTATGCGGGCAAGCGCGAGCGGCCGGCGCATATTCTGATGATTTCCGACGATGGCATTACCACCATGTTCGACGACGATGAACTGGGCAACAGCGGCTGGGATGTCTCGGCCAAGGCGCTGGCCAAGGCCGGCGCCGGCGGCACCATGGCGCTCAACCTTGATCGCGACTGGGACAATGGCCAGCCGAGCAAGTGGCGCCAGCAGATCTACGACGACCTGCGCCGCGCGCGCCGCGAGCAGGGCTGGGATATTCACGCAGTCGAGCAGTTTGAAGACCTGCTGGCGTTTGCACGCGCCTTCAGCCGGCGCAATTATGGTGAGAAAAATGAACAACCCCGGCCCCTCGCTTGAAACCCTGACCCACCGCCTGGCCGAGACGCCCATGGAATTCTTGGGCGAGCCGCGCATCGCCGGCGTGCACAACCCGCAGGCGGTGGCGGTGGCCGCACTGGTCAACGATGTGCTGCGCCTGCACGGCATGCGCGCGCCGGCAGCTGCCTTGCAGGGCTTTCATGGCGCCCAGGTCAAGGCCGACCGCAACCGCCTGGCGCTGGCCATGATCGGCTGCTGGCTGCTGGCCGATGACTGGTTTGTCGCACGGCGCATGGCGCAGGAGGCTTTGCTGCAGGTGCTGGGCGAGGCCGTGCGCGAACTGGCCGCTGCCGCGCCGGCGCACCGCTACACGCAGGACCCGGAGCGGCGCGAGGAACTGGCGCGCATCGTGCTGGCGCGGCTCGATCTTCGTCCCGGCGACGAAAGCCTGGCGCAGGCTACCGACCGCCTGACAGCCATCAGCGGCACCGAACGGCGCCGCCTGCTCGAAGCGAGCCGCCTGGCCGAGCAGCGCGCACGCGAGATCCGCGAAGCGCTGGCCAAAAAGGCGGCCGAGGAATCGGCAGACAAATGGTCGCGCGAATAGTGACGATGCAGCAAGCCGACAATCTGCCGGCCGGTGCGCTCAAGTCCGACCTCGATTACTGCCCCACGCTGTCGCAGGCCGGTGCGCGCATGCTGGCGCAGTTGCGCAGCCATCCTTGCGCGCCCGTTTACCGCAACCGCAGCGGCAACAAGCTGCTCGCAGACGAAGTCGCTGCCCTGCGCGATGACGAGTGCGAAGTGGCGCAGGCCATCATCGACTGGACGAACGCTGCGCCGCCGGCCTGGCTGCCGGGTTTCGTGGCCGACACCTTTGCCCGCGTGCCATACTGGCGCGCCTGCGGTTCGCCGCCGGCGCGCTTGCAGGATGTGGCGCCGGTCTCGCGCGCCGACCTGTCGCACGACGTGGCCAGTTTCGTGCCCGACGACGTGGACCTGGCGCGCATGATCCATTTCCATACTACCGGCACCACCGGCCATCCGCTGATGATCCCGTCGCACCCGGTGGTGGCGGGGCGCTACCTGGCGTTTCACAAACGCGCCTTGCAGCGCTTTGGTGTGACGCTGCGCCATGGAACAGGTCAGGTGGGCGTGATGCTGCTGGGGCATCAGCAGCGCTGCTTTACCTATGTGTCGGTGACGCCCACGATGGGCGAATCGGGGCTGGCAAAGATCAATCTGCACGTGGACGACTGGCGCGATCCGGACGATCGCGCGCGCTACCTCGACGCGATGGCGCCCGAACTGATTGCCGGCGACCCGATCTCGTTTGCCGAACTGCTGACCTTGCCGATGACGCACCGGCCGGCTGCCTTGATGTCGGTCTCGATGATGCTGCTGCCGGGCATGCGCGCGCGCCTGGAGCAGCGCTTTGGCTGCCCCGTGCTTGACATTTATTCGCTCAATGAAGTGGGTCCGGTGGCCGTCTACGACGAGGCGGCCGGCGGCCATGTACTGCTGCAGCACCGGCTGTATGTGGAAATACTCGATGTGCATGGCCAGCCGGTGGCGCCGGGTCAGCGCGGCGAAATCGTGGTGACCGGCGGCTTCAATTTTTGCCTGCCGCTGCTGCGCTACCGTACCGGCGACCATGCTTCGCTGGCCTTTGGGCCGCACGGTCCGGTGCTGGTGGGGCTGGCCGGACGCAGCCCGCTGCGCTACCGTACCAGCGCAGGCAAGTGGATCAACAATATCGATATCACGCATGCCCTCAAACCGCTGGCCATTGCGCTGTTTGGCGTGCACCAGTTTGCTGACGGCAGCATCACGCTGCGGCTGTCTCCCGGCGCCATGCCGCTGGCCGGCCAGGCCTGCGCCCTGCTGGCGCTGTTTTTTGACGCCATCACGGTCGAAGCGCTGCAGGCGCAGGACAAGATCATTCAATACACCTCGGATTTGCAGGAAGCAGCGGCATGACAAAGTACAGGGCAGCAAAATACAAACGTGGCCTGGTGGTGGGTAAATTCTGTCCGCTGCACCGCGGCCATGAACTGCTGATCCAGCAGGCCCTCGATGGCTGTGAAGAAGTGCTGGTCGTCAGCTATACCAAACCGGAATTTCCCGGCTACGAACCGCACCGGCGCGAGGCCTGGCTGCAGGCGCAGTGCCCGGCAGCGCGGATCGTGGTGTTGGACGATGCGCGCCTGGCTGCGCTGTGTGCGCAAGCCGGCGTTGCGCCGCGCGTGCTGCCGCACAATGACGACGACGGCGAGCTGCATCGCCACTTTATGGGCTGGTTGTGCTGGGCGGTGTTGAAGCTGCCGGTCGATGCGGTGTTTTCCAGCGAAGACTACGGGCCCGGTTTTGCGGCCGTGCTGGCGCGGCACTATGCGAGCGCGCCGGTGGCGCATGTGAGCGTGGACCCGGCGCGCACGCAGGTGCCCGTATCGGGTACGCGCGTGCGGCACGACCCGCAGGCGCATAGCGCGTGGCTGTCGCCGGCAGTGCGCGACACGCTGGTCAGGCGCATCTGCATACTGGGCGGAGAGTCGAGCGGCAAGACCACGCTGGCTGGCGCGCTGGCGCAGCAGCTGGGCACCGAATGGGTGGCTGAATACGGGCGCGAGTTGTGGGAGGCGCAAGACGGCGTACTGGCATACGATGATTTGCTCAAGATCGGCCGCGAGCAGTTGTTGCGCGAGGCGCTAGCCACTGCCAGGGTGCAGCGCTGGCTGGTGTGCGACACCTCGCCGCTGACCACCTGGTTTTACTGCAACGAGATGTTTGGCCGCTGTGAGGCCGAACTTGCGCAGCTGGCTGATCACCGCTACGACCTGGTGCTGCTGTGCGCACCCGATTTTCCGTTTATCCAGGACGGTACCCGGCGCGACGACAGCTTTCGTTTGCGCCAGGATGCCTGGTACCGTGCCGAACTGGCGCGGCGCAGCATCGCGTTCGTGGTACTGGAAGGGCCGCTGGAGCAGCGCGTGGCGGATGCCGTGCGGGTGATGGAAGGGGCGTAATCCGATGATACCTTTAGCGCCAACAATGTTGTCGGATTACGGCCCGAAGGGCCTAATCCGACCTACGCGCCGTTGCGACCGTAGGTCGGATTAGCCGCGCAGCGGCGTAATCCGACAACACCATCAGCATCAACAATGATTACGCCGCAGCCAGCGCCCGCTCCAGATCCTCAAGCAAATCATCGATATGCTCGATCCCCACCGACAGGCGCAGCATGTCTTCCGAGACGCCGGCTTTGGCCAGTTCTTCGGGGTTCAGCTGGCGATGCGTGGTGGAAGCCGGGTGGGTAGCGAGCGACTTGGCGTCGCCGATATTGACCAGGCGGGTAAACAGCTGCAGCGCGTCGAGCACGCGCGCGCCGGCTGCACGGGCGTCTTCGCCGTCGGCCAGCTTCAGGCCGAACGACAGGATGCCCGAGGCGCGGCCCTGCATGTATTTGCGCACCAGCGCATGGTCGGGATGGTCTTCCAGGCCGGCGTAATTGACCCAGGCTACTTTCGGATGCTGTTGCAGATGGCGCGCCAGCGCCAGCGTGTTGTCGCAGATGCGGTCCATGCGCAGCGCCAGCGTTTCGATGCCCTGGATCAGCTGGAAGGCGCTCAAAGGCGCAATCGCCGCGCCCATATTGCGCAGCGGGACCACGCGTGCGCGGCCGATAAAGGCGGCCGGGCCGAACGCTTCCGTATAGACCACGCCGTGATACGACACATCGGGTTCATTCAGGCGCTTGAAACGCTGCTTGTGTTCTGCCCATGGAAACTTGCCGCTGTCGACAATCGCGCCGCCCACCGTGGTGCCGTGGCCGCCCAGGTATTTGGTCAGCGAATGGACCACGATGTCGGCGCCGTGCTCGATCGGGCGAAACAGGTAGGGGCTCGGTACGGTATTGTCGACGATCAGCGGAATGCCGTGCGCGTGGGCGATCTCGGCCAGCCTCGCTACATCGGTTACATTGCCCAGCGGGTTGCCGATCGACTCGCAGAAAATCGCCTTGGTACGCGCATCGATCAGCGCGGCAAAGGTTTCTGGCTGGCGCGCATCGGCAAAGCGCACTTCGATGCCGATCTGCGGCAGCGTGTGGGCAAACAGGTTGTAGGTGCCGCCATAGAGCTGGCTGGCCGAGATGAAATTGTCGCCCGCTTCGGCAATCGTCTGGATCGCATAGGTAATGGCCGCCATGCCCGAGGCCACTGCCAGCGCGGCCACGCCGCCTTCAAGTGCCGCCACGCGTTTTTCCAGCACGTCCTGGGTCGGGTTCATGATGCGCGTGTAGATATTGCCGGCGACTTTCAGGTCGAACAGGTCGGCGCCGTGCTGGGCGTTATCAAAAGCATAGGCCACCGTCTGGTAGATCGGCACGGCGGCCGCCTTGGTGGTCGGGTCGGGGCTGTAGCCGGCGTGGACGGCCAGGGTTTCAATGCGCATAGGGTCTCCGGTGATTTTTCAGGTTGTTATTCCAGAACCATTGTGCCATGCGCGCCTGGCCGGCTTGCCATCCCGGCGTCAAGCTTGAATCGAATATTAAGTCATAAGCTAGTGCCGATCCGGCATAAGCGCCGCGGTGCCCGCCGCGACGCCGGGGCGCAGGAATACCAGCAACAGCAGCGCCGACAGCAGCGAGATGGCGGCCAGTACCTGCAGCAGATGGTGCATGGCGTCGCCATAAGCCTGCATTAACTGGCTGGCCGGCAGCTGCGGCAGCAGCGCGCTGGCGCCATGCAGGTCGCCGGCCGCCAGCAGCGGCGCAGCCAATGCAGCTTGCTGCGGCGCGATGGCCGGCAGCGCCAGCAGCGCCGTCAGCACGAAGGACGCGAGCAGCGCCGCCACGATGGCCAGTGCCAGGCCTTCGCCGGCCACGCGGGTGGTATTGAAGATGCCCGCCGCCATGCCGGCCCGCTCGACCGGCGCCACGCTGACGGCCAGGCCGTCCATCAGCCCCCACGGCTGGCTGATGCCGGCGCCGATCAGCAGCAGGGGCCCGAACAGGGTGGTGGCGGGCTGGCCCGGTGCGCACACAGACAGCCACAGCAGACCGCCAGCTGCCGCCAGCAGGCCGGCGCTGCACAGATATGCCGGTGCGATGCGCCGCGCCGCCACGCCGGCTGCCATCGGCAGCACCAGCATCGGCGCCGACAGCGCCAGCAGCATGGCGCCGGCGCCTTGCGCACTGTAGCCTTCGACGCCGATCAGGCGCGCCGGCAGCAGCACCAGCAGAACAACGAAGGAGAACGCCGGCGCAGCCGCCAGCAGCTGGACGCCGGCAAAAGCGGGCACGCGCAGCAGCGACAGGTCGAGCATGGGCCGCGCGGTGCGCCGCTCGACAGCCACGAACAGCGCCAGCAGCAGCGCGGCGCCGCCGAACAGGGCCAGGCTGGCGCTGCCGGTCCAGCCTGTGTTCGGCGCTTGCAGCAGGCCATAGGTCAGCAGCGACAGCGCGCCGGTAAAGCTCAAGGCGCCAGGCCAGTCCAGGCCGGCCGCCTGCGGGTCGCGCGATTCGCGCAGAGTGCGGCTGCCCAGCAGCAGCGCCGCCAGCCCCGTGGCGGCGGTGGCCACGAACAAACTGCGCCAGCCAAAGTGGTTGACCAGCACACCGGCCGCGATGGGGCCGAAAGCCAGCCCGGCGCCAAAGGTGGTGCCGATCAGGCTGAAGGCGCCCGCCCGGGTGGCGCCGTCAAACAGCTGCGCCAGCGCCGCCAGTCCCGACGACAGGGCCAGCGCGCAGCCCAGCCCCTGCACGGCGCGCATCAGACCCAGCATGGCCAGGCTGCCGGCGGCAGACAAGGCCAGCGCAGCGGCGCAGAACACCCCGACGCCCAGCAGGAAGAGGCGCTTGCGGCCATAGCGGTCAGCCAGCGCGCCGGCCGCCATCAGGCAGCCGCCAAAGCTGAGCATGAAGGCGTTGGTAATCCAGGCCAGCGCCAGCGGCGTGCCGGGCAGTTCGGCGGCAATTGCCGGCAGCGCTACGGCCGGGCCGGTAAAGCTCAGTGGCATGCACAGGGCGGCCAGACAGACGGCCAGCAGGGCCGCCAGCGGGCGCGCCGGTTGGGAAGTGAAGGACATGGTCGCGATCAAAGTCAATAATCATTAATGATAGGATGGCCGTAATGATCAAAAAAGTAGCTGTGAATCCAGATATAACGGACAAAATTTCTTGAATGGGTCAGCATGGATAATCTGAACGCAATTGCCGCCTTTGTGCGCGCTGCCGAAACCTGCAGCTTTGTGGCTGCCGGGCGGCTGCTCGGAGTGTCGGCCTCGGCTGTGGGGAAAAGCGTGGCGCGGCTCGAGCACAAGCTGGGCGTACGCCTGCTTAACCGCAGTACGCGCCGTATCAGCCTCAGTAATGAAGGGGCGCTGTTCTACGAGCGCTGCCAGCGTATCCTGGCCGACCTCGACGACGCTGAACTGGAACTGTCGCACCTGGCGCAGGCGCCGCGCGGCAAGCTCAAGGTCAGCCTGCCGGTGATCGGCTACCGCATGATCGTGCCGCTGCTGGCCGAATTTGCGCAGCGTTACCCTGAAATTGAACTCGATCTGGATTTCAGCGACAGGCTGGTCGACGTGGTGGCCGAAGGCGTCGATGTGGCCGTGCGCAGCGGCGAGCTGGTCGACTCGCGCCTGATGGCGCGCGAACTGGGGCCGTTCGGCTTCGTGATCGTCGGCTCGCCTGTCTATCTGGCGCGCCATGGCGTGCCTCAGGTACCGCGCGACCTTGAGCAGCATGGCTGCGTACGCTACAAATTTCCCAGCACCGGCAAGCTGCAGCAGTGGGCCATCGAGCGTGACCATGTGGAAGGGGAGTTGCTGCTGCGCACGGCGCTCACCTGCAACAATATCGAAGCGCTGATCGGCGCGGCCAGCCAGGGTCTGGGACTGGCTTATCTGCCCGATTTCCTGGTGCGCGAGGCGATTGCTTCAGGGAAGCTGCGCAGCGTGCTGGGCAGCTATCTGCAAACTACCAGCAAATTCTGGGTGTTATGGCCGTCGAGCCGCCATCTGTCGCCGAAGTTGCGGGTGTTTGTCGATTTTCTGCACGAACACCTGCGCTTTTTGCGTGTTTGAACATACGCGCTTTGTAACACTGCAATGTTCCCATGGCGCAACACAATTTTCTTGCTTTCCATAAAATAATTTTGCTGCGTTGCACCACGCAAAGCCGCATGCAGTCTACTTATTTCATTTATGAATATCCTATATGCGTTAACTAAATTGCCATGTGGAATTAAAATATGCTAATTTACTATCTGTTTTGGCAACATTATGTTGTCCATGGAAACGTAGCAACCATCACTTAAGACCCTTCATTGCCTATCAGGAGAGCGCATGAGTACAGGAAACAGGACATCGACAGCTACCATTCCAGGCCGCGCTCGCAAAACCGGGCTGCTGCTTGGTGGCGGTGCACCAAATTCGACCCTGATCGCTGGCGCACTGGCTGCCTTTGTCGACGAAGGCATCGAATTCGACGTGATCTCGGCTTCCGGCGCCGGGGTGCTGATGGGGCTGCTTTATACGGCGCCGCACGACGCCACGCCGCGCCAGGCCTTGCAAAGCTGGGCCGATACCGGCGTGGCCGACAGCATCTACAAGATGATCCCGATCAACTACAAGATCTTCCAGAAGCCAGGCGTGCAGGCCAGCACTTTCCGCGATGCGTTCCAGCCACCGGCCAACAATCCTTTTTTTCAGGCGTTCCAGCAAACGTTTGCGGGGGCGCCGGTGGCCTGGTCGGACTGGGGCAAGCTGATGATGTCGTCGCTGTCGCCGTCGGACCTGTCGTCCAAAAGCCTGGGCTTGTGCGCCCATCTGCCGTTCCTGGAAAAGGCCGTGGATTTCTCGCGCGTCAAGCACATGCGCCCGCAGTTTTATATCAACGCCTACAACCTCAACGAACACCGCATGCAGAACTGGAGCAAGCACGAGATCGAACCGGTGCATGTGCGCGCGGCGCTGTCGTTTCCGTTCCTGTATGCGCCTACCAATATCGGCGGCCACGACTATATCGAAGGCGCGGCGCTCGATACGCTCAACTTTGATCCGTTTATCGAGGGCAAGGGCGAGCATCACGATGCCGACACGCTGGTCATCCTCGATATCCTCGGCGACGAGCGCCTGCTGCGCAAGCCGCGCAATCTGTACGACGCCTGGGTGCGCTCGATCATCACGCCGCTGGTAAAAATTTCCAAGACCGAGATGCGCCTGTTTGAACTGGAACACAATACCGACGCGCGCACGGGCCAGCCCAAGCGCCGTCTGCTGAAACTGGACTTGATGGGAGGCATCCCTGAGCAGCACTGGCCCGATACATTGGACTGGTCGAGCTCGAACATGCAATTGCTGTTCGAGGTCGGCCACAAGGCCGGCCTGGCGTTTTGCCGCGAGCATGGCGATCTGCTGCGCCGTGCGGCAGAAGATACCCCGTTGGCGGCATAAGCCGCAGGCCAGCCCATGCTGACCTCTACCGGCCGCCGTGTGCGGCCAGCCTATCACCTGTTGAGCACATCATGAATATCACCAAGCAACTTGTTTTAACCCTGTCCATCGCCTTGCTGGCCCTGCTGTTGCTGGGTACCGGCGGCGCCATCCAGCTGCAACGCGCGCAAGAGCGTTTCGATACGGTGCAAAGCCGCATTATTCCCAGCATCCAGGGCTTGAATGCCGCCAAGGCTGCACTGACCGATTCGCGCCTGGCCGGCTATCGCCTGTCGGTGTTTTCCAACCTGGCCGACAAATCCGCGCTGGACAAGGCACTGGCAGCAGCCAACAAGGATTTTGACGATCTGGTCGCCAAATACCGCGCCGAACGCATCTACGATGAAACCGACCGCAAGATGCTTGACGCCGACGTGGCCGCCATGGAAGGCTATCGCCAGGCCTTGAAGCCGTTTTTTGCCGCCGCTTACGCGGGTGACATGGACGGCGTGCGTGCGACCTTGCTGGCCGGCACGCCACTGGCATTGAATGCCGCAGCCGCCAAGAAAAGCATGGACGACCATATTGCCTACAACAACAAGCTGGTGGCCGATGTGCGCGCCGAAAGCCTGGCCGCCTATGACCGCGCTTTCAACACCATGATCGTGGTACTGGTGATCGCCGTGCTGCTGACCGGTGCGCTGGCCTGGCATATCTACCGCACCATCAGTGGCGGCCTGGGCAATATCCAGAGCAGCCTGGAGCGCGTCAGCGCCTCGCTCGACCTGTCGAGCACAATGCCGGTCGAGCGCATGGACGAAGTGGGCCGCACCGCCACTGCCTTCAATAAATTCATGGAACGTATCGTCGAGGTCATTTCCACCGTGCGCAATTCGGCCGATACCGTCAGCGTGGCGGCTGCCCAGATTACCGCCGGCAATGCCGACCTGTCGGTGCGTACCGAACAACAGGCCTCGTCGCTGGAAGAAACTGCGTCGAGCCTGGAAGAGCTGACTTCGGCCGTGCGCCAGAATACCGACAATGCCCGCCAGGCCAACACGCTGGCGCTGTCGGCCTCGGATGTGGCCCGCAAGGGCGGCGCCGTGGTGGCGCAAGTGGTCGGCACCATGGGTTCGATCAATGAGTCGGCGCGCAAGATTGCCGATATTATCGGCGTAATCGACGGCATCGCCTTCCAGACCAATATCCTGGCGCTGAACGCGGCCGTGGAAGCGGCGCGCGCCGGCGAGCAGGGTCGCGGCTTTGCCGTGGTGGCCACTGAAGTACGCAACCTGGCCCAGCGCTCGGCCGCAGCAGCCAAGGAAATCAAGGGCCTGATCGAAGACTCGGTCGACAAGGTCAGTACCGGCAGCGTGCTGGTCGACCAGGCCGGCGCCACGATGGAAGAGATTGTGGCCAGCATCCGCCGCGTAACCGACATCATGGGCGAAATCGCCAACGCCAGCCACGAGCAGAGCGCCGGCATCGAGCAGGTCAACCAGGCCATCTCGCAGATGGACCAGGTGACCCAGCAAAACGCGGCGCTGGTCGAAGAGGCAGCCGCTGCAGCGTCGTCGCTGGAAGAGCGCGCCGTCGAACTGGTCGACGTGGTGGCCGTGTTCCGCCTGCGCGGCGACGCCGCCAAGCCAGCCTTTACCGTGGCCGGCGGCCTGCCGCCAGCGGCCGCGCCGCGTCGTCCGGCAGAGCCAGTGCAGCGTTTGCTGGCTTGATGTAAAACGGGGTCAAGTCGGCCATTGCTACACAAGCTCATCAGACGGTAGGTCGGATTAGTCGGGCCGCGCAGGCCGGGCCGCGCAGGCGTAGCGTAATCCGACAATTAGCAGCAGATATTGTCGGATTACGCCGCTACGCGGCTAATCCGACCTACTTAGTCAAGAAATCCCCTAGCTCATACTTCAATATAACGTGCTGATCCACTGCCAATGGAATACAATTCTTGCGTGAGGCGCTAAGCGCCTGAAGAACACGAAAGAAGTTGCTTATGACCGCGCAGTATCGTTTGTCCCGTCTTGTCTCCGTCCTGTCTGTTGTCTCTTTGTTGTCCATTGCGCCACTTTCTGCCGCCGTGGCTGCGCCCGCCGGTAACAGCGTGGTGCTTGAAGAACTGACCAGCACCGAACTGCAAAACCGCATCGAACATGGTGCTACTACTGTGCTGATACCGGTCGGCGGCGTCGAACAAAGCGGGCCGTATATTGCGCTGGGCAAGCACAATGTGCGTGCCGGGCTGCTGGCGCGCCGCATTGCCGAGCAACTGGGCAATGCCATCGTGGCGCCGGTGGTGTCCTACGTTCCCGAAGGATCCATCAGCCCGCCAGCCGGCCATATGCGCCACGCCGGCACCATTTCCATACCGCCAGCCGCTTTCGAGGCCATCCTCGAAGGCGCGGCGGCCAGCCTGCGCCAGCATGGCTTTCGCGATATTGTCTTTATCGGCGACCATGGCGGCTACCAGAAGAACGAAACCAATGTAGCCAACAAGCTTAACCGTGCCTGGGGCAAGGGCGGTGAGCATCCGGCGCGCGCGCACGCCTTGCTTGATTATTACGATATTACCCAGTCTGCCTACGTGGCCGCGCTGCAGAAGCGCGGCTACAGCAATGCCGAAATCGGCCTGCACGCGGGCCTGGCGGATGCGGCGCTGATGCTCGCGACTGACCCGTCGCTGGTGCGCAGCGCGGCCATGGCCAAAGGACCGAAGCCCGGCGTGGCCGACGGCGTGCGCGGCGACGCCACGCGCGCCACCGCCGAACTGGGCGAGATCGGCATCAAGCTGCAGGTCGACACTTCGGTGGCGGCCATCAAGAAATTAGTGCAACAGAAATAATCCGACGACCATCACACTACTCGATATGAAAACACCACAACGACGCACTCTCGTCACCTTCTGCGCCATCGCTGCTGCGGCAGCCGGCCTGGGTGTCGCCAGCCAGGTTATCGGCGCCAGCCCTGCAGCACCAGCACCGGCGGCCGCGCCGGCCTACTCGCCAGTGCCCGGCATGCCGCCGCTGGTCGACCCGAAAAATGTCTATGGCAGCATAGGTCCTGGCAATATGAATCCGGTAGTCAAGGATCATCTGCGCCGCGTCTACGTACCCAATCTGCGCTCGAACGACGTGTATGTGATCGACCAGGAAAGCCTGAAGGTGGTCGACAAATTCAAGGTAGGCCTGGGTCCACAGCACGTGGTGCCGTCGTGGGACCTGCGCACGCTGTGGGTGGCCAATAACGCCGAGCGTACCGACAAGGGCAGCCTGACGCCGGTCGATCCGTTGACAGGCAAGCCGGGCAAGAACGTGCCGGTGGACGACCCGTACAATATGTATTACACGCCCGACGGCAAGTCGGCCATCGTGGTGGCCGAAGCGCGCCATCGGCTGGACTTCCGTGATCCGAAAACCATGGCGGTGCAGTACGCGATCGATACGCCGCAATGCGGCGGCATCAACCATGCGGACTTTTCCAATGACGGCCGCTACGCCGTCTTTACCTGCGAATTCGACGGCACGATTGCCAAGATCGACCTGGTGGGCCGCAAGGTCGACGGCTACCTGAAGCTGCAGATGCCGTCCAAACGCTTTTCGGAGTCCGGCCCGGTCGGCGGCCCGGCCAATGAAATTTGCAGCGTCAAGAAGGGCATGCCGCAGGACATCCGCATATCACCGGACGGCAAGAAATTCTTTATTGCCGACATGGACGCAGACGGCGTGCATATCGTCGATGGCGCCAGCCTGAAGGAAATCGGCTTTATCCATACCGGCATCGGCGCGCACGGCCTGTACCCGAGCCGCGACGGCAAGAAGCTGTACGTGGCCAACCGCGGCACGCACCGCATCCACGGCAAACCAAAAGGCAAGGGCAGTGTCAGTGTGATCGACTTTGCTACCGAGCAGGTGGTGTCGCAGTGGCCGATTCCCGGCGGCGGCAGCCCCGATATGGGCAACGTCAGCGCCGATGGCAAATACCTGTGGTTGTCGGGCCGCTTCGACGATGTGGTCTACCGCATCGACACGGCCAGCGGCAATGTCGACAAGGTCAAGGTCGGCCAGGAGCCGCATGGCCTGACCGTGTGGCCGCAACCGGGCCGCTATTCGCTCGGCCATACCGGCAACCTGCGCTAGTTGATGAAGCGAGGCGCCGCCCTGTTTGCCGATGGCGCCGGCCGCTACGCCTATGTGAGCGCCGGCTTTTCCTGGCCGGCTTTTTTCCTCGGGCCGCTGTGGGCCGTGGCCAAGCGGCGCTGGTATCTGCTGGTGTTGATGCTGGCGATGGAACTGTGCCTCTGGTTCGGCAGCCAGCTGGCCGAAGGCCTGCAGCGCGAGCCGCTGGTGCTGCTGATGGGCTGCATGGAACTGAGCTACCTGCTGGCGCGCGGCTGGTACGGCAACCGCTGGCTCGAAGCGTCGCTGCGCCAGCGCGGGTATGCGCCGGTGCTGCCTGGCGCGTGAAGCTTATTTGATCTGTTGCGGGGCCGGCTGGCTATTGGCGTCAATAAACGCGCTGATCTCATCGAGCGTGGGCGCCAGCATGCGCAGCGGGGCGGCAATCGACGCCACCAGCGTGGCGTGGGTCACGCCATCGAGGTATTTTTCTGTCACCGGCCGCTGTTGTGCGCGCAAGGCGCTGGCGAGCTTGCCGGTATTGCGTTCGGGGTCGACCAGCTTGTCCTTGCCCGGTTTCGGTGCGATCAGCAGCGCCGGCGGCGCACTGGCCGTGACATGGTTGATCGGCTGCGACGAGGCAGGGGTGTCGGGAAAATAAAATACCGGTCGCGTGGTCGGGTTCTCGATCGGCAGGAAATCGTAGGGGCCGGCCAGGCCAATCCAGCCGCGCAGGTCCTGCGGGCGCATGCCGTGGCGGGCCAGCAGCGTCGGGTCGAGCGCCACCATGGCGGCGTTATAAGCGCCGGCGCTGTGGCCCATCACGAACAAGCGCGTGGTATCGCCGCCATAGCGGCCCGCTTCCATCGCAGCCCAGGCCACGGCGCGCGCGCTGTCTTGCAGCACGCCCGGATAATGCACCTCAGGATAGAGCCGGTAATCGGCAATCACCGCCAGATAGCCGCGCGAGGCCAGCGCATGGCCGACAAAGGCATAGTCGCCGCGCTCGCCGGCCACCCAGTTGCCGCCATAAAAAAATACCACCACCGGCACCGGCCCGGCATGCTGTTTTGGGGCATACACGTCGAGCTTCTGGCGCGGCAGGGGGCCGTAGGCCAGGTCGTGCGTGACCTGCGAGGCGCCGCCCGGGGACAGCGCGTTGATGGCCGTCAGCGGCGAGCAGGCGACCAGGCCGGCCGTGACAGGAACGATGGCCAGCAGGGTCAGCAGGGTGGTGCGCGCTATTGTCATGAAGTCCGCCACGGTTTTATTGTTGAGCTAGTGTAGTGCAGCTGCGCATCTTCGTTTGGGTGGCAGCGCACCAAAGTGGCAGAAAAGCTGTTCATGCCTGGCCGCTGTCGGCATCCGACACGCCGGCCAGGCCGAGGCTCGTTAGGCGCGCGCCGCCTTGCAGCAGCCATTTGCGGGCGGTGGCAATTACCGCGTCCGACAGCGTGCGCGTCAGCGGCGTCTGGATATCCCATGCATGCCACATCAGCGGCACATCGATGGCCTGGCCGGCCGCCACGTCCACCAGTTTGCCTTCGGCCAGCGATTTTTCCGCCTGCAACTGCGGCACCATGCCGTAGGCGTAGCCGGCTTCGATAAAGCGCACGAAGTCGCGCGCCGAACCGAGCACATGGTGCGGGTAGCGACCCGTATAGCCGAGCCGGTGTTCCAGGTAGCGCTCATGCATGGCGTCCTTGCTGCCGAAGGTAATCGCCGGCGCTAAGCTGACGGCCTCGGCTGTGAAACCGTCGGCAAACCACTGCTGCGCAAACGCCGGTGAAGCCAGGCACAGGTAGCGCATGCTGCCCAGCAGCGTGGCGGTGGTGCCGGCCACCAGCTCGGTGGTGCTGGTCACGCAGGCAAACACGCGCCCTTCGCGCAGCTGGCTCAGGGTGTGGTCCTGGTCGTCCAGGCGAATATCGAGCAGGCACGAGGGCGGCGTCAGCAAGGGCCCCAGCGCTTCCGGTATCCAGGTGGCGGCGCTGTCGGCGTTGACGGCAATCGCCAGTTCCGGCAGCTGCGTGGTGGGGCCAGGCTTGGCGTCCAGCGCCGCTTCGAGCAGCTTGACCTGGCGGTAGTGGGCGATCAGGCGCTGGCCGGCCTCGGTCGGCTTGGGTGGCTGGCTGCGGATAATCAGCAGTGTCCCCTCGAGGTTTTCCAGTGTGCGGATGCGCTGCGAGATGGCTGGCTGGCTGATGGCCAGCGCCTGCGCCGCGCGCTCGAAACTGCCCAGGCCGATCACGGCATCGAGCGCCGCCAGGCCACGGTAATCGACTGTGCGCATAAGAATGTCTTATATATGTTTAAAATCATTGATTATACTTATGTAAGCGCTTTCTTTAAAATAGTCGCTTGAGATAACTATTCCACGCCGCCGCGCCAGTCGCCGCGACATTTTCATCTTTCAATGATATTTCCGCCGTGTTGACACCGGCCGGATGCGAACGCCTGCGCGCGCGTGGAATGCAACAGCTTGGAAAGGCAAACACTATGGATAGCGCAATTTTCTTGAAAGGCATGGGCCTCGGCGCCAGCCTGATCGTGGCCATCGGCACACAAAACGCATTTTTATTGAAACAGGGCCTGAAACGCCATTATGTGCTTACCTGCATCCTGGTATGCCTGCTATGTGACGCCATGCTGATTTCAGCCGGCGTGGCCGGCATGGGCAGCTTTATTGCCGATAACCCCAGCTTCCTGCTGTGGGCCAAGGCTGGCGGCGCCACCTTCCTGATCGCCTATGGCCTGCGTGCAGCCAAATCGGCCTGGCGCCCTTCGGCGCTGAACGCCTCGACCGCCAAGGCGCCCGATGGTTACTGGGCCGTGATCGGCGCTGCGCTGGCGTTCAGCCTGCTCAACCCGCATGCGTTTCTCGACACCGTCATCCTGCTCGGCTCGATTGGCGGCCAGCATGACGGCGATGGACGCATCTACTTTGCCGGCGGCGCCATTATGGCTTCGGCATTGTGGTTCTGCCTGCTGGGCTTTGGTGCGCGCTATCTGGCGCCGGTGTTTGCCAAGCCGGTTGCCTGGCGCGTGCTGGACGGTATTATTGCGCTGGTGATGTGGGCGATCGCGGCTTCCTTGTTCCTGTAAGCAAGCCTGCGGAACGGCGGCGCGATTTCTGCTAAGGTAGGTTTTTCAGGCCGGCGTCCGGGTGATCCCGGGTGGCCGCCATACCGCACAGAGGACACCATGACATCAACTACGCCCGACGCCCTGCATATCGTTTGCCCGCACTGCGACACCGTCAATCGCCTGCCGCCAGCACGCCTTGCCGAACAGCCCACCTGCGGCAAATGCCAGAAAGCGCTGTTTACCGGCCAGCCGGTCGACCTGGCCAGCGCGCGTTTTCTCAAGCATATCGAACGCAGCGATATTCCCGTGCTGGTCGACTTCTGGGCGCCGTGGTGCGGCCCTTGCCGTACCATGACGCCGTTCTACGCCCAGGCCGCGCAGACGCTGGAGCCGCATTTCCGCGTGGTCAAGGTCAACACCGAAGCGTCGCCCGATATCGGCAGCCGCTACAATATCCGCAGCATTCCCACGCTGGCGCTGTTTCGCAACGGCCGCGAAGTGGCGCGCCAGCCCGGTGCGGTCGACGCCAATACGATTATTGCCTGGGCGCGCAAGGCCAATCAAGCGCAATAAGGTTTCATGCGTCGCAGCAAGCGCCTTTGCGCTACAGTCATATTTTCCCCATTTCATGACTTGTCCATGCGTCTACTGCCTGTATTGCTGTTTTCCCTGCTGATTGCACCAGCTTTCAGCGCCACCGCTTCCACGCCGCTGGTTGCCGCCGCCCGCAGCCAGGTAGGCGTGACGCTGTCCTACGATCCGCGCTACGAGCGCTTGACCTATCCGGGTGGCGACGTGCCGCCCGAGCGCGGCGTGTGCACCGACGTGGTGGTGCGCGCCTATCGCAAGCTTGGGGCCGACCTGCAGGTGCTGGTGCATGAAGACATGAAAAAATCGTGGGCCGTCTACCAGAAGAACGGGCGCTGGCAGATGAAGGCGCCGGATCGTAATATCGACCACCGGCGCGTGCCTAACCTGGCCACTTTTTTCGGCCGCCACGGCAGCAGCCTGCCACCGAGCAAGGCGCCGCACGACTATCGCCCGGGCGATATCGTGACCTGGCTGCTGCCGGGTAACCTGACCCATATCGGCATTGTCAGCGACAAGCAAACGAGTAGCGGGGTGCCGCTGATTATTCATAATATCGGCGCCGGTACGCGCGAGGAGGATATCCTGTTCGGTTATGCCGTCACGGGCCACTATCGCTGGCAACCGAGGTAGATGCCGAACTTGGCGCCAGTTGCTGCACGATAGCGTGCACGATGGCCAGCGCTGCATCGATATCGAGCGTGTCGATGGCGCCGTAGCCCAGATACAGGCCGTCGCGGCCAGCCTGGCCGTGATAGAACTGCGCTACCGACAATAGCCCGACGTCCTGCTGGCGGGCGCGGCGCAGCAGCTGTGCCATGTCCAGCGCCACGCTGGCGCGCACCAGCGCCGTCATATGAAAGCCGGCGGTGGCCGGCACCAGTTCGAACCACGGTGCCAGCGCGCCATGGAACCAGTGCTGCAGCCGTGCGCGTCGCGCCGCATAGACCTCATGGCAGCGGCGGATATGACGCAGCAGATGGCCGTCGCCGATAAACTTGGCCAGCGCCAGCTGGTTCAGGCTGGGCGTATGCCAGTCGTGCAGGTATTTGACGGTCTGCACAGCCTTGAGCAGTGCAGGGGGCAGCACGGCGTAACCGAGGCGCAGCTCGGGCAGCATGGTCTTGGAAAAACTGCCGACATGCACCACCAGGCCATGCAGGTCCATGCTTTGCAGCGAGTCGGTCGGCCGGCCCTCATAGCGGTAGGCGCTGTCGTAATCGTCTTCCACGATAACCGCACCGAGTTCCCTGGCGCGCGCCAGCAGCGCCTGGCGGCGTGCCATGCTCATCGGCATGCCGAGCGGGAACTGGTGCGCCGGCGTGACATAGATCAATCGTGTGCCGTCCGGTATCTGCGCCACTTGCATGCCTTCTGCATCGACCGGCACGCCCACCACCGTGGCGCCCTGGCAGGCGTACAGCTGGCGCGCCATCGGGTAGCCCGGTTCTTCCACTGCCACCGTGTCGCCCGGTTCGAGCAGCGTCAGGCCCAAGAGCGACAATGCCTGCTGCGCGCCGGCCGTGACCAGTACCTGCTCCGGTGTACAGACGATGCCGCGGCTAAACGCAGCGTGGCCGGCAATGGCCGCGCGCAATCCGGCCAGGCCTTCGACCGGTGCATAGTTGCCACGCTCGCCGCGGTCCTGGCGCAGCGCCTGCAGCACGCAGCTGCGCCAGGCTTCCTGCGGAAACAGCGACGGCGTGGCGCGCCCGCCAATAAACGCATAACGCGCTCTTTCCGACTTGGGCCCTTGAACCAGCGGACGCGGCGCAGCTTCCCAGCGCGCCAGGCGCGCGCTGCTGGCAAGCGCCACGGTGTGCTGGGGCTTGGGTGCAGAAGCCGGTGGCGCCTGTACGAAGCTGCCTACGCCCACGCGGCCCTGCAGCAGCTTTTCATAGCCGAGCCGGTCATACACGTCCGATACGGTCTTGCGCGACAGGCCCAGCTGGCTGGCCAGCAGGCGCGACGGCGGCAACTGCTGGCCGTCGGCCAGGCGCCCGCTGCGGATGGCGTCGCTCAGTTGCCGGTATAACTGGCCGCCGAGGTCGCGCGTGCCTTCGATACTGATATGAAGTTCCATCTTGGTCTGCCGTGATTGCGCTCGATTGGTCTGCCGCGCCTGTGCGCGGCAATTTTAGAATAGCTTCTTTACCTCAACAAGGAATGCCATCATGACACAGCAACGCCACGACTTCATGCAAGCCTCGCCCGATACCGTCAAAGCTATGTATGCGCTTGAAGGCGCGATTGCCAAGTTCGGCATTGAGCATTCGCTGCTTGAACTGATCCGCCTGCGCGCCTCGCAGATCAATGGCTGCGCCTTTTGCGTCGACATGCATACGGCCGACGCGCGCAAGGCCGGCGAAACCGAGCGCCGCCTGTACGCCGTCTCGGTCTGGCGCGAGACGCCGTTCTTTACGCCACGCGAGCGCGCCGTACTGGCCTGGACCGAAGCGCTGACCAATATCGCGCAGCAGCATCCTCAAGACGCCGACTACGCAGCGCTGGCGGCCGAACTGACACCGGCCGAGATGGTCAACGTATCGCTGGCCATCGGCACCATCAATACCTGGAATCGCCTGGCGGTCGGCTTTGGCAAAATGCCGGACTAAGTTTGCAGGCGAACCGACGCCTGTTTGCGCTTGGCTGTATGCTGCTGCCATTGTCCACCTGATATGAGGAGCCAGCAATGCAAGCATTTACCGGAAGCGATGCCGAGCGCACGCCAGAACAGCAGGAGCAGCATGAGCAGGCACGGCGCGAATTCGTGGCCGAACTGTGGCGCCGCTACGAGGCGCTGCAGGAATGGGCCATCAGCAACTGGCCCGACCCGCAGCATCCTTTGAGCTCGGCCGACTTTGTCGAAGCGCGCAAGGAAATTCTGAGCCTGCGCTCGCCGACCGGATCGCTGAACCAACCCAACCACGCCGATGCAGCCGCCGAGCCGGAAGACGGCGGCCCGCAATACCGCGATGTAACCCCCGCACCCTGGCCTTGAGGGTGGGGGACGGCCGCTGAGGCCTGAATTACGATTTTTTACCCGTTGAAGCCACCCCAACCCAGCACAGCAGCGCCACCAGCAGGCCGCCCATCACGCCGTAGGCGAGCTTGAGGGCGCTGTCGAACAGCAGCGGCGCGACCAGGCCCGAGACCAGCGCAAACAGCAGCATCTGGATAAACGACTGCATCGACGAAGCCAGGCCGCTGTTGTTGGGGAAGTGGTTGAGCGCCATCAGCGTCATTGGCGGCATGGCGATCGACAGCGCAAACGAGTAGAAGAACAGCGGCAGCACGGCCCACGGCACTTCGGCGGCAAAGAAGAGGTTGTAGCCAATATTGGCGGCGGCAGCAACGATCATCAGCACGAAGCCGGCCCAGATCATCTGGCGCTGGCTATAGCGGTGCGCGATCTTGCCCGACAGGGCCGAGCCGAACACCATGCCGCTGATCAGGGGAATAAACAGCCAGGCAAACGCCGTCTCGGGCAGGTGCAGGATATTCATGATGAAGTACGCGGCCGAGCCGATATACAGCGCAAAGCCGCCAAAGGCCGCGCCGATGGCCACCGACAGCAGCAGGAACTGGCGGTGGCGCAGTACGCTCCAGTAATTGACGGCGATCTGGCCCAGATGGAAGGCGTGGCGCTGCTCTTTGGGCAGGCTTTCCGGCAGGGCGCGATACACCACCACGAACATCAGCACGCCAAAGCCGGTCAGGAACCAGAACACCGAGCGCCAGCCCAGCGCCACCTGCAGCCAGCCGCCCAGTACCGGGGCAATCGCCGGCGCCAGCGCAAACACCATCATGATATGCGACAGGATTTTTTGTGCTTCGGCGCCCGCATAGCGGTCCTGCACGATGGCGCGCCCGATCACCGAGCCGGCGCCGGCCGACAGGCCCTGCAGCACGCGCCAGGCCAGCAGCACGCCCAGCGACGGCGCCAGCGCGGCGCCGATCGAGGCAATCACGTACAGCACCAGCGATACCAGGATTACCGGGCGGCGGCCAAACGAGTCCGACAGGGTGCCGTAAAACAGCATCATGAAGGCAAAGGTAAACAGGAAAAAGCTCAGCGTCTGCTGCACCAGCAAGGGGCTGGTGTGCAGATCCTGCACAATCGCAGGGAAGGAGGGCAGGTAGGTGTCAATGGCCAGCGGTCCGACCATCGCCAGGCCCGCCAGTATCCAGGTTAATAATTTAGTCATGTTCAACGGTGTTTTTGTTAGGCCGCCATTTTACGCGAGTGGCGCAAACTCGGTTGGCGACGCCATCGGCCGTATATGCGGATTTTGCATATGCAAGTGCGAAATTGTTCGTAGGCGAGTCCGCCATGAGCCGCTAAGCTGGTGCGGCGCAACCGCTACTTCTACCTTCAGGCCATACATGTACAACAGCAATCTGCCCGGCCCGGTGTCGGCGCCACATTCCGCCGACGATGCCGCCCAATGGAACCTGGGCCCGGTGATCGCCGCCCTGCGCGTCTCGCGCGAGGACAAGCACAAGATCCGCCACCAGGGCAGGGTGCGCGAACTGCCGTCGCGCGAAGCGTTGATCACCATCGTCAACGGCCTGTCGGCCGCGCTGTTCCCGACCCATTACGGGCGGCCGAACCTGACCGACGAGAGCATCGATTATTTTGTCGGCGATACATTGAACACCACCCTCAACCGCCTGTCCGAACAGGTGCGGCGCGGCCTGCTGTTTTCCGATGAGAGCGAGGCCGATGAGGCCCAACTGGCGACCAGGGCGCGCGACATTACGCGCGCCTTTGCTGCCAGCCTGCCGGACATCCGCGCGCTGCTGGTGTCGGACGTGCAGGCAGCCTACGCGGGCGATCCGGCCGCCACCTCGATTGCCGAAATCATGCTGTGCTACCCGGGCACCATCGCCATTTTGTACCACCGCCTGGCGCACCAGCTGCAGGCGCTCGGTTCGCCCTTCCTGGCGCGGCTCATTGCCGATATCGCCCATACCCTGACCGGCATCGATATCCATCCGGGTGCGCAGATCGGCGCCAGTTTCTTTATCGACCATGGCACCGGCGTGGTAATCGGCGAGACGGCCATTATCGGCCAGCGCGTGCGCCTGTACCAGGCCGTCACGCTGGGCGCCAAGCGCTTCCCGGCCGACGCCAGCGGGGTGCTGATCAAGGGCACGCCGCGCCATCCGATTGTCGAGGACGACGTGGTGATCTACGCCGGCGCCACCGTGCTGGGGCGCATTACCATCGGCGCCGGCTCCACCGTGGGCGGCAATGTCTGGCTGACCCACAGCGTGCCGCCGGGCAGCAACGTCTCGCAGGCGCATAGCCGCAGCGACTAGCGCGCCTGATCCGTCATCCGGTGTAGCATGGCGTGTTTTCAACCGGACGACAGGCCTGGCATGTATGACGGCGAACGTTTCAACGGTATTTCCCATGCAATCGGTGCGCTGCTGGCAGTTGTCGGCGGCGTTATTCTGATCGTGGCGGCGGCGCGCACCGGTGACCCCTGGAAAATCGTCAGCTGCAGTGTCTATGCAACCATGCTGCTGACGCTGTATCTGACCTCGACGCTCTATCACAGCGTGCGCGGCAAGGCCAAGCCGGTGCTGCAGCGGCTTGACCATTGCGCGATCTATCTGCTGATTGCGGGGACGTATACGCCGTTCATGCTGGTCAGCCTGCGCGGGCCCTGGGGCTGGTCGCTGTTTGGCGTGGTATGGGGCCTGGCCGTGATCGGCATCGTGCAGGAATGGTTGTTTGCAAAGGGCGCGCGCATCGTGTCGCTGGTGATCTATATCGCCATGGGCTGGCTGGTGGTGATCGGCATCAAGCCGCTCTTGGCTGCGCTGGACACACGTGCCATTGCCTGGCTGGTCGCTGGCGGCCTCAGTTACACCGGTGGCATCGGTTTCTATATCGCTGACGGCAGGCTGCGCCACGCCCACGGTATCTGGCATCTGTTTGTGCTCGTTGGCAGCATGTGTCATTTTATTGCGATCCTGCTCTACGTCGTCTAGCCGGGGATAGATAATATAGTCGCAAGAAACTATTGCTCGATTTCCATTATAATGGCCCGATCTGTGAGATAGAGGCAATAATAAGCAATGGATATCAACTCCGACGATCTGAAAATTTTCGTCACCGTGATCGACAGCGGCACCCTTAGCGCAGCGGCCGTGCATCTGGGGCAGACCACGTCGGGCGTCAGCCGCGGCCTGTCGCGCCTGGAAGACAAGCTGGCCACCTCGCTGCTGACGCGCACCACGCGCCGCATGGAGCTGACGGAAGAAGGCCAGCTGTTCCTCGACAAGGCGCGCGCCATCCTGGCTTCGATGGAAGACGTGGAAGAGTCGATCCGTATCCGCCGCCAGAAGCCGGCGGGGCGCTTGTCGGTCGATGCTGCTTCGCCCTTTATGCTGCACTGCGTGGTGCCGCATGTGGCCGAGTTTCGCGCCATGTATCCCGAGATCCGGCTCGAGCTGACCAGCAACGACCAGATTGCCGACCTGCTCGAACACCGCACCGATATTGCCATCCGCATCGGCGCGCTGGTCGATTCGACCCTGCATGCGCGTCCGCTCACCTCCAGCGCATTGCATATCCTGGCCGCGCCTGCCTATCTGGCGCGCCACGGCGCACCGGCCTCGCCGGAAGAGCTGAATCAGCATGCGCTGCTCGGTTTTGCGCAGTATGAACTGGGCAATCAGTGGCCGCTGCGCCACGCCAGCGGCAACAGCCTGCAGATCGCGCCGGCGCTGGCCGCCTCCAGCGGCGAGACGCTGCGCCAGCTGGCCCTGCACGACCAGGGCATCGTCTGCCTGGCCGACTTCATGACGCGCGCCGATATCGCTGCCGGCCGGCTGGTGCCGCTGCTCGCGCCGTTCAATACCGGCTACCGCCAGCAGATTCACGCCGTCTACTACCGCAACACCCAGCTGGCGCAACGCATCAGCTGCTTTCTCGAGTTCCTGCAGCAGAAGCTGTAACAGGATCGGCCGGAACTAATCGTGCCGGCTCTGGTTGCGCAACATCACTTCTACCTCCTCGACCGGCAGCGGATGGCTGAAGTAATAGCCCTGCGCCTCGTCGCAGCCGTGGTGGCGCAGGTAGTCGAGCTGGGCCGCCGTCTCGACGCCTTCGGCCACCACGCGCAGCTTGAGGTTGTGCGCCAGCGCGATGATCGACACCACGATGGCGGCGTCGTCGGCGTCGCTGGCAACGTCGCCGACAAAGCTGCGGTCGATTTTGAGTACGTCGATCGGGAAAGTGCGCAGGTAGGCAAAGCTGGAATAGCCGGTGCCGAAATCGTCGATCGACAGCTGCACGCCCAGCGCCTTCATGTCGTGCAACTGGCTGACGGCCAGCGCCACATCGTGCATGAACAGGCTTTCGGTCAGCTCCAGCTCCAGGCAGGCCGGCGCCAGGCCGGTGTCGCGCAGCACGTCGGCAATCGAGGCCACCAGATTGGGCTCGTTGAACTGGCGCGCCGACAGGTTGACGGCCAGCCGCAGCGCTCCCAGGCCGGCCGCATGCCAGGCCTGCATCTGCGCGCAGGCCTGGCGCATTACCCACGCGCCGATCGGCACGATCAGGCCGGTGTCTTCGGCCAATGCGATAAAACGGCTGGGCGCGACCATGCCCAGTTCGGGATGGCGCCAGCGCAGCAGCGCCTCGACGCCGACCACGCGCCCGCTGGCCAAGTCGATCTGCGGCTGGTAGTGCAGCACGAACTGTTCGCGTTCAAGCGCATTGCGCAGCGCCGTCTCGATGCGCAGCCGCTCCAGCGTGGCCTGGTTCATGGCCGAGGTATAGAACTTGATATTGTTGCGGCCCTGTTTCTTGGCACTGTACATGGCGATATCGGCCTGCTCGATCAGGTTCTGCGTCTCGCCGTTGAGGGTGACGTCGCCCGGCGCATCGAACTGCGAGATGTCGTAGACAGCCACGCCAATGCTGCAGGTAACGATGAACTCCTTGCCGTCCAACATCACCGGCTGCGCCACCGCATCCATCACGCGCTGCACTACCGTCGCGCTCAGCGTTTCGCCGGGCTGCTCGCACAGGATGGCGACAAATTCGTCGCCCGACAGGCGCGCCACCGTGTCGCTCTCGCGCAGGCTGGCCTGCAGGCGCGCAGCGATCGTCTTGAGCAGATCGTCGCCGGCCTTGTGGCCCAGGCTGTCGTTGACGAACTTGAAGCGGTCCAGGTCGATCAGCAACACCCATAGCGCGCGGCCCTTGCGGCGCGACATGGCCATGGCCTGCGTCAGGCGGTCGCGCAGCAGGGCGCGGTTGGGCAGCCCGGTCAGCACATCGTGGTGGGCGATATGCCGGATTTGCTGCTCGGCCAGCTTGCGTTCGGTAATTTCCGAACCGGTGCCGCGGTAGCCGCAGAAGTCGCCGGCATCGCTGAACAGCGGCTCGCCGTTGATGCTGAACCAGCGCTGCTTGCCGCCGCGGTCGGCCATCGCATATTCGAGGTTGAAGAAGGGCCGGTGCGCCTGCAGGTCGGCCATATGCTGGCGGCCCCAGCGCGTGTTGTGCATGGCCGGCAGCTGCTCCCAGCGCGTCTTGCCGAGGAACTGCTCGAGCGGCATATTCGATTTGTCGGCAAAGCCGCTGGTGATATGGCTGAAGCAGAAATTGGCGTCCTGTTCCCAGTACCAGTCCGACGACAGGGCCAGCAGGCGGCGGAAACGCTTTTCACTTTCCTGCAGCGCGCGTTCGGTGCGCTGGCGTGCCCGCACGTCTTCGCTGAGGGCCTCGTTACTGCGCTTGAGGTCGGCCGTGCGCTGTTCCACCAGCAGTTGCACGCGGCGCGAACGCTGCGTCAGCGACTGCACGAAGGCGGCGGTCAGGATGCTGAACAGCAGGCCGGTGATCAGCGTAAAGAGCGAGCCCAGATGGTCGTTCAGGAAAGGGCGCGGATGGGCGATCACCTGCACATGCCAGGGGCGCCCCGCCGCCATGAAGGCGCTGTCAACCTGGCTGTGATAGGCGAACTGCAGCCAGCGCGGCAGCGGCCAGCGCGTGCCGGCCTCACTGTCGGTGCTGGCGCCCTGATGGAAAATGCGCGCCTGCGGATCGGCGCTGGCGGCCGCATAGACGGCAATGTCGAGTTGCGCGTCGTCGAGCAGGTCGGCGTTTGCCAGGATTTTTTCTACCAGCGAACTGCCGCGAATAATCGCTGCCGTGTCGCCGATCAGCGCTGCGCGCCGCTGTGCCGAAGTCGACAGTGGCATGCCGTGGCGGTAGACGGGACGCATGATCACGAAACCCGGTTCGCTGCCCTGCGCCAGCGCCACCAGGCCGGTGGCGACGGTTTTGTTGGCCGTGATGGCCTGTTCCAGCGCATTCGACAACAGGCCGTCAGGGCGCACGTTCAGGCCAAAGGCCGGCAGGTTGCCCTGCATCGGTTCGAGATACTCCACCACCATATACTGGCTGCGCTCCGGCGCCGGCACCAGCACGCCGTCGTGCATCTCCTGCATGACATAGTCAGGCACGATGCTGCGCAGGTCGGCTTCGAGTGCAGCGCGCTCGCCATGCGGCAGGCGCCGGTGAAAATTGAAGGCCTGGATAAACGGATGGCGCTCCAGCAGCGGCGTGGTGAAGTCGTGGAACTGCTGGCGCGTGACCGGTACGATGGCCGAAAACAGCTGGTTGGTGGTGGTCAGTACCTCGACTGCATCGGCCAGCCCCTGTTCGACGGCAGCCACGCGCACGCCGGCGCGCTGCTGCAGGCTCAGGCTCATCTTGTCGTATTCAAGCTGGCTGATGGCGGCAAACAGCACGGCCGTGACCGACAGGCCGCAGGCAAAGGTCAGTACGGCCGCAGCAGATAGAGACAATGGCAGGCGGCCACGCAGCATGAATATTCCTTGGATTGACTGTAAAGACCGGTTGGTTCGGTGGTAGCCGCCAGGCGAAGGCAGTAGTGTGTCATAAAAGCAGTGTGCCGGCCTTGATTTTGCCCTTGATTCGTGCAATTACGCAACATTTTTGCACGCAGTTCGCCTGTGCCTGCCGCTCAGTCATCGTTGCGCCCGGAGCGGCCACGCAGGCGCCACAGTTGCCAGCCGGGCAGCAGGCGGTTCAGGAAACCCATGCCCAGCAGGCGGCGCCAGCGCACCAGTCGCGTTACGCGCATGGCGCGCCCGGGCGCGGCGCACTCGGGACGGGCCGCAAAAATAATCCGGTTATTGCCGGCAATGCCGTGGAAATGGCAGACGGCGCCATGGAAGATCTGCATCAGGCGCGCCAGCATGGCGCGGTAATGCGGGTCGTAACTGAACAGATTGGCCACCAGCACGCCGCCGGGCAGCAGGGCGCGGTGGCAGTCGGCATAAAAGCGCGCGCTGCCCAGCGCCGGCGGCAGGCCGTCGGCATCGTAGCCGTCGAGCAGCAGCACATCGGCGCATGCCGGGTGGCGCGCAATATAGCTCAGGGCATCGGTCTCGATGATGCGCACGCGCGCGTCGTCGGCTGGCAGCTTGAATTGTTCGCGCAGTGCGATCACGTCGGCGCGCAGTTCAAGTACCGTGATGCGCGTATCGGGCAGGTGGCGGTGGCAGAATTTCAGCAGCGAGCCGCCGCCCAGGCCGACCATCAGGATATGGCGCGGACGCGGTACGAACAGCGTAAAGCACATCATCGCGCGTACATAGCGCAGCAGCAGATGG
The DNA here is from genome assembly GCF_009208565.1 of Janthinobacterium aquaticum. Classification (GTDB taxonomy): domain Bacteria; phylum Pseudomonadota; class Gammaproteobacteria; order Burkholderiales; family Burkholderiaceae_D; genus Janthinobacterium. The sequence continues at coordinate 154,202 of NZ_WFLK01000002.1, forward strand.
TTGGGGCGCGACAGCAGCATCTCGCTCTGGATCATGCCGGGCCGAAATTCCAGGCGGCGCCGGTCGCCGTCGGTCAGCACGCGCAGCGGCAAGGGTGGAGAGGACTGGCGGTCGGGCATGCGGCTCCATGGTGGTCGATGGTCGATAAGTGGCAGGCAAGTGCAGCGATGTTTTGTTGCAATGAGAGAAATCTGATAAGCTCCCCGAAGAATACCCGCAACTTGCCAGCAGCACACCTGATTTATGACCCTTCAAGGCCGCGCAATCGGGCACCATGGAGACAAGCATGTTTTTGGATCACCCCATTATCACGGCCACCAACAGTTTTACCGAGCATGACCGCATAGAACGGCTGACGCGGGTGTACGGCTACGCCGCTGCGCTGGCCGACCACGGTGGCAGCGCCCAGTTTATTGAAAAAGTGGCGCAGATCCACGACCACAAGGGCACCCTGATCGTGTTCTGGCACGAGGCCCCGAGCGAGGCCGAAAAGCACTATTTCGTGCAGGCCTGGGCCAGCAAGGTTGGCGATGGCAGCACCAATGTCGAACACGAGATCTGAGGCGCAGGCGCATCGGTACGCAATTGCGGCGGAATAATTTATGGATATCAAGACGTTGGTACTGGCCCTGGCGCTCGGCAATCTGAGCTTGTGCGCGGCGCTGTTTTTCTTTGAATACGAACGCAAGAAGTCGCTCAGCATGTCGACCTGGGCGGTGGCCAAGCAATGCCAGGCGATCGCCTGGATACTGCTGTATTTCCGTGGCGTGCTGCCCGACTTGCTCTCGGTGCTGCTCGGTAACTGCCTGCTGTTTGCCGGCATGGCGCTCGACGCCGGCGCGCTGTGGCAGGCGGCCGGGCGCGCCGGCTGGCGCCGCACGATCATGCCGGCGCTCGGTGCGGCCGTTGGCCTGTTTGCCGCCTGCTACCTGTTCGACGTGGCGCCGCTGCTGCGCAGCGCCGGTGGTTCGCTGATCGTGGCCGGCTTTTTCCTGTCGGGCGTGGCGGCGCTGTGCCTGAAATGGAACGAAGCGACCATGCTGCGCCGCTTCCTGGTCGTCAGCATGGGCCTGCTGTCGCTGCTGATTGCACTGCGCGGCGTGCTGGCCGCCCTTGTCGACGGGTTTGACGCCGAACTGATGCAACTGGCCGGTTTTGGCGCCTTGTACCTGATGATGCTGACCAACGCCTTTGGCTATCTGCTGCTGTCGCGTGAAAAGCTCGGCGGTGAACTGGCGCGCCTGGAAGTGGTCGACGCGGCCACGGGCGTGCCGAACCGGCGCGGCTTTTACCAGGCGCTGGCGCCGTGGATGGCGCTAGCGCGCCGGCCCGGCCTGCCGACGGCGCTGGTGGTGCTCAACCTCGATGACTTCAAGCGCGTCAATGACAGTTATGGCCATCCGGTCGGCGATGCGGTGCTTAAAACCGTGGTCGACACCTGCCGCCAGCAGCTGCGCGACAGCGACCTGATGGGCCGCCTGGGCGGCGCCGAATTTGCCATCCAGCTGCCGCGCACCAGCCTGGCTGACGCGCTGATGGTGGCCGAACGCATCCGCGCCGCCGTCGCCAGCCTGCCGGTCAAGACCGACAAGGCGGTATTGAACCTGACGGCCAGCCTGGGCGTGACCACCATCCGCGCCGAAGACAGCACCGTCAGCCTGTTCAAGCGCGCCGACGAAGCACTGCAGGCAGCCAAGGCGGGTGGACGCAATCGCGTGGTTGAAGCGCCGCAAGCGAGCACACTGGACGCGTGATCTAACGGTGTTCTAAGTTTGGCAAGTTATTATCAGGGAAGATAGCGCTGTGCAAAAGCGTTGTAATTTTCCCCACTCTTGTCAGGCGAACCCCATGAAAATTCTTAAATCCCTGCCAATCTGGCCCCTGGCTGCGCCGGTTGCCGGCTGGCTGTTCCTGTTTGGTTCCACCCTTGGTTTTGGCGGCGCGTACCAGTTGCTGCTCGTTGCCGGCCTGATCGGCAGCGTGCTGGCCGCCGTGTATCACGCCGAGGTGGTGGCCCATCGCATCGGCGAACCTTACGGCACGCTGGTGCTGGCGCTGGCCGTCACGCTGATCGAAGTGGCGCTGATCGTCTCGCTGATGCTGGCCGGTGGCCCGGAAACCACCGGCCTGGCGCGCGACACGGTGTTTGCCGCCATTATGATTATCCTTAACGGCATCGTCGGCATCTGCCTGCTGCTGGGCGCCGGGCGCCACAAGGAACAGAGTTTTGGCCTGCTCGGTGTCAGCGCTTCGCTGGCCACGCTGGCGGCGATTGCCATCCTGACGCTGGTGCTGCCCAATTACACCTCGAGCGCGGCCGGCCCGTATTACAACTCCAGCCAGCTGATCTTTATTGCCGTCATTTCGCTGGTCCTATACGGTACCTTCGTGCTGGTGCAGACGGTACGTCACCGCGACTACTTCCTGCCCAAGGATAAAAACGGCGACGAAGAGGCGCATGCCGAGCCGCCTGCAGCGAGCGTGGCCTGGATCAGTGCCGGCGCGTTGCTGGTGTGCCTGGGGGCGGTGGTGCTGCTGGCCAAGTCGCTGGCGCCGGCGCTGGAGACGGCGATTGCCGCCATGGGTGCGCCGAAGACCCTGGTCGGCATCGTGATTGCCGCCATCGTGCTGCTGCCGGAAGGACTGGCCGCCGTGCGCGCGGCGCGTGCCAACCGCCTTCAGACCAGTCTGAACCTGGCGCTCGGCTCGGCCCTGGCCAGCATCGGCCTGACGATTCCGGCGGTGGTAGTGGTGGCATTGGCCACCGGCATGACCATTACGCTGGGGCTCGACATCAAGTCGACCGTGCTGCTGCTGCTGTCGCTGATGGTGGCCACGCTGTCGCTCGGTACCGGTCGCACCACTGTCATGCAAGGTACGGTGCATCTGGTGATCTTTGCCGTGTATTTGTTTACCACCATCGTGCCCTGACATGGTGATGGTCAGCCGCTTCGGCATGTCACGGTTGTGTCATGCTGTTGTCATATGATGGCGTTAGTGTGGTAGGATTTTTAAATCGTTTAAATGATTTATATAATTTCTCTGTCTTCCGGGCAGGGAAGTCTCCAGACTAGATAGAGGCCAGTATGTATGCAGCGGTGGACCTGGGGTCCAACAGTTTTCGTTTGCACGTGGGCAAACATGATGGCGAGGCGATCCGCGTAATCAAGAGCGTGCGCGATCCGATACGCCTGGCTGCCGGCCTGGACGCCAGTGGCGACCTGACCGAGGCTGCCATGCAGAACGCGCTGGCGTGCCTGCAGCGTTTTCGCGCCGTGCTTGACGGCTACCAGCTCGACGCCGTGCGCGTGGTGGCCACCTCGGCCATGCGCGTGGCGCGTAACGGCGCGGTGTTCCTGCCGCTGGCCGAAGCGGCCATCGGCTACCCGATCGAGATCATCTCGGGCGAAGAAGAGGGCCGCCTGATCTACATGGGCGTGGCCAATTCGCTGGCCATTCCCGGCGAGCGGCGCCTGGTGATGGATATCGGCGGCGGCTCGACCGAGCTGATACTGGGGCGCGGCCAGGATGTCGAGCGGGTCGAGTCGTTCAGCCTGGGCACGGTCAAGCAAAGCCTGTCGTTCTTTATCGGCGGGCGCATCGACGCACCGTCGTTCGAGGCGGCGATCCTGTCGGCGCGCAGCCATTTCGAGGACGGCGCGCCGCCCTATGGCCCGCAGCACTGGAAGAGCGCCTACGGCTCATCGGGCACGATCCGCACGATTGCCGACATCATCGCCCGCAACAAGCTGGGCGACGGCCTGCTGACGGCCGTCAGCCTGGAAGCGCTGGTGCGTCGCTTTATTGAAATCGGCCACACTAGCAAGATCGACATGCCAGGCCTGCGGCCCGACCGCGCCAGCACCATCGTCGGCGGCCTGGCAATTTTGCTGGGCCTGTTCCGCGAGCTGGCCATTCCCGTCATGACGCCGATCGAGGCGGGCCTGCGCATGGGCGTGATGTGGGACCTGTATCTGCGTTCGACCAGGCGTGACCGCCGCGAGCAGTCGGTGCAGGCCTGCATGGACAAATTTCATATCGACCAGCAGCGTGCCGGCCACGTGGCCGAACAGGCGCTGGCCATGTACGCGCAGTTGAAGCCGAGCTCCGATGCGCTGGTCAAGGCACTGCGCTGGAGCAGCCTGCTGCATGAAGTGGGCATGGTGGTGTCGCAGACCGGTTATCACAAGCATGCCGCCTATATCGTGGAAAACGCCGACCTGCCCGGCTTTACCACGCGCGAGCAGAACACCATGAGCCGCTTGATCCTGGCGCAGAAGGGCAACCTGCGCAAGATCGACAATGTGCTGGCCGATCCCGATTTTGCCAAGGCAGTGCTGGCGCTGCGTTTGTCGATTTTGCTGATGCATGCGCGCATCGAGCCCGATTTCAGCGAACTGCGCCTGCGCATGAAAAGCCGCATCGAGCTCGATATCAAGCGCAGCTGGGTGGCGCATCATCCGACCGTGTCGTTCTGGATCGAAAAGGAACAGGAATTCTGGGACGAGGTGGGCGTCGACTTTACCGTGCGCGCCACGGCCTGACGGTGTTTGCCTGAAGCGGGCAAGCAAATTTTCTGAAAACAGTATATATTGTTTATATTAATAATATTGGAGAGCATATGACCAAGACCACGCCAGCCACCAAACTAGCCACTAAGCCAGCAGCCGACGCCGCAGCATCGAGCGCGCCAGCGGCACCGATTTTCCCGACCAGCGAGTCGGTCAAGGCCGCAGCCGCCGCAGCCCCAGACGATGCCGCAAAAGCAGTAGTGGCTGTCAAGCCAGCCGCCAAGCGTGCAGCCAAGCCTGCGGTTGCAGCCAAGCCGGCAGCGGTCAAGCCAGCTGCGGTAGCGAAGACGGCAGCGGCCAAGCCGGTCGCCGCCAAGCCAGCTGCAGCAAAGCCTGCAGCAGTCAAGCCGGCAGCCAAGACCGCTGTTGCCAAGCCGGCAGCAACCAAGCCCGCCGCCGCCAAGGCTGCACCAGCCGCCGCCGCCAAGCCAGCCGCCAAAGCCGCAGCGAAACCTGCCGTGAAAGCCGCTGCCAAGAAGGCGCCAGCCGCCAAGCCGGTCGCTGCCGCCAAGGAAAAAGCGCGCAAGCCAAAACTGGTGCGCGACAGCTTTACCATGCCGGAAGCCGAGTACGAAGTGCTGGGCCAGGTCAAGAAAGCCTGCCTGAAAGCGGGTTTTGAAATCAAGAAAAGCGAACTGCTTCGCATCGGCGTGGCCCTGATCAGCCAGATCGACCTGGCCACGCTGCAAAACGTGCTGGCCGGCCTGCCGCAGCTGAAAACCGGTCGTCCGAAGAAAGACTGATGGTCTTGCGGGCGATTTGACCGCAGTCGCCGACGAGACAGCGGATGTAGGTTGGATTAGGCCCATAGGGCCGTAATCCAACAACACCGCTGACTCCAACAATGTTGTCGGATTACGCCGCTACACGGCCTGCGCGGCCCGGCTAATCCGACCTACGTGATATGCGCTAACTCGGTTGCCAGCCAGCCGACACCAAACCTCCGTCCCCATTCTGGTTTACCATGAGGCCTGTACCGTACCCTCATGGTTGCCATGTCCGCAGAACAAGAAACACCCATCTCCCCGCGCGCCGGCTTTGCCGGCTGCGCCATTGTGCGCCATCGCGGCGCCAGCAGCACGCCGGCGATCGACTCTGTTGCCGAAGAAATTCCGGTGGCGCTGGTCTTTAACGGCATTTCCCATGTGGTCATGATGGCGACCCCGCGCGACCTTGAAGCGTTTGCGGTCGGCTTTGCCCTGACCGAAGGCGTGGTGGCGTCGGCCGCCGATATTTTCGATTGCGAAGTGTCGCTTGGCGACAACAGTGCCGAAGTGGCCATGACCATTGCGCAGCAGGATTTCATGCGCCTCAAGCAGCGCCGCCGCGCGCTGAGCGGGCGTACCGGCTGCGGCGTATGCGGCATTGAAAGCCTGGAATTGCTCGACCTGCAGCCCGAACCGCTGCCGCCGGCACGCCTGCAGATCGACCTGCCGGCGGCGCTGGCGCGCGCTGCGGCCGGCTTGCGTTCGCACCAGGCCTTGATGGAGCAGACCGGCGGCGTGCATGCGGCCGCCTGGTGCGCGCCCGACGGCACGATCGTGCATGCGTTCGAGGATGTGGGGCGTCATAACGGGCTCGACAAGCTGATCGGCCATCTGGCGTTACACAATGTCGACATGCGCGGCGGCTTCGTGTTTTTGTCCAGTCGCGGCAGCTACGAGCTGGCGCGCAAGGCGGCGCGCATGCAGATCCCGCTGCTGGCCACCATTTCCGCGCCCAGCACGCTGGCTATCCGCATTGCCGGCCAGGCTGGCATGAAGCTGGTGGGCTTTTGCCGGCACGATACCTTTGTCGATTACACGCCGGAAATCATGCTGCCCACAATCTGATTTGCGTCACGAAAATGACACCAAGGTGTCATTTTCCTGACATATTTGGCAAGTACGCTGGAACCGTCTTATCACACGGGATGGAAACCATGCAGAACGTTATCGCAAGTGCCGACGCCAAGGCGCGGCCAGTACAACTGGTGCTGAGCCAGGCCAGCACGCCGGAAGAGCTGCGCGAAGTGCAGCGCCTGCGCTACAAGGTGTTTATCGAAACCATGGGCTTGAGTTCGCTGGCCAACGCCGAGGGACTCGACAGCGATGAATTCGACGAGCACTGCGATCATCTGATCGTGCGCGACGCCGATACCCTGAAAGTGGTCGGCACCTATCGCGTGCTGAGCGCCGCCAAAGCCGCCAGGATCGGCCGCCTGTATTCGGAAAACGAATTCGACCTGAGCCGCCTCAAGCACCTGCGCGGCCGCATGGTCGAAGCGGGCCGCGCCTGTATCCATCCGAAATACCGCGGCGGCAGCGTGATCATGCTGTTGTGGTCGGGCCTGGCCGAATACATGCGCCGCGAGCGTTGCGACTATCTGGTGGGTTGCGCCAGCATCAGCCTGGTCGACGGCGGCCACAACGCCGTGGCCGTGTATGAAGCGCTGGCGGAAAAACACCTGGCGCCGGCCGAGTACCGCGTCACGCCGCACCTGCCATTTCCGATTCATCAGGTGCAGGCGGCGCAAAAGCCGCAGGTGCCGCCGCTGATCAAGGGGTACCTGCGTTCGGGCGCGTGGATATGCGGCGAACCGGCCTGGGATCCTGATTTCGAGAGTGCCGATATCTTTATGATGATGCCGCTGGCTAATCTTGATGAACGCTATGCGCGTCATTACGGGGTCGTGCCGGTCTGATCTGAAGGCAGCGTCAAGGAAGTATCTGGATGGTGCAGCAGATGAAATGCGGAGGGTGGTGGGGCGCGCGCTTGATCGAGGGGGGGCAGAAACGGCCAGCAGGGTTGGGGCTGTGCTTCTTCCACTATCGGGTGCGGCTGTCTGGTTGCTTTATGGGGCAGGAACTCGAGCGAGGGTGTGGCTGAAGTTCGGTGCGCCGGTACGCAGTGCCTGGCAAGGCATCACGTTGGACTTCAATGAGTCGGCGTAGCGGACAGTTCTTTCAATTCACGGATACTGAGATCCGACTTCTCATGCATGCGCAGCAGGATCGTGGCACCCACGGCCAGCTTGCCGTGGCGAATCTTGCTGATAATCGGCGGCTGTACTTCCAGCAGGCGGCACAGCTCCGCGTCATTTTTCAGGTTCAGCTTTTCGATCAGGGTATCGAGCAGCTTGTTGGGAACAAAGCTTGATGGTTCCAGCGCACGCGCCCGGTTCATCGCTTCAATCAATTCCAGCTTCTTTTGCCGAACGTTCATTTACTCCTCCTTCAGGCAAGTTGAGCGGGGCAATCACGCCCCGCAGTGGGCATTATCGCAATATCATTTTGGTAAAAACATTAGCTGCGAAACAATTTTTAAAATAATACTACGATAACAAAAATAGTGATAGATGGTTGATAAAATTAACTGAGTGTTGCGTTATGCAAGCCATTGCGGGTCAGTATCATGGTGCGGTCAGCCATCGCGGCGGCAGCCAGCGAATGGGTGACCATGATGGCGCAGCTGCCGTTGGCCTTGATCTCGGCGCGCAGCAGTTGCAAGATGCCGTGCGCCGTGTCCGGATCGAGGTTGCCGGTCGGTTCGTCCGCCAGCACCAGCGCTGGCTGGTGCACCAGCGCGCGGGCAATGGCCACGCGCTGCATTTCGCCGCCCGACAGCTGCTGCGGAAAGTCGTTGCCGCGTCCGCCCAGGCCAACCGCGTCGAGCATGACGGCGGCGCGCTCTTGCGGCAGGCCGTTGAGCAGCAGCGGCAAGGCCACGTTCTGTTGCAGCGTCAGGTGCGGCAGCACATGGAAAGCCTGGAAGATAAAGCCCATGCGGGCGCGTCGCAAGCGCGTGGCGGCCGCATCATCGAGGCTGGACATGGCGATGCCGTCGATGCGGATCGGATGCGCTTCGCTGCCCGCGTCCGGCGTATCGAGGCCGGCAATCAGGTTCAGCAGGGTAGACTTGCCGACGCCCGAATCGCCCATGATGGCAATGAACTCGCCGGCCTTGAACTGGCAGGAGATATCGGCCAGCACGGGACGCGCGTGGGCATAGGACTTCGACAGATGGCGTAATTCAAGCATAGTCATAACGATCGTAAGAGTTGGCCGCGGGGAGGAGGGGGCCTGGAAACTGCATTGGCGCGCGGATTGTTTGGCCGGCAATGTGTAGTATATGTCAGGCTTGCTACTTTTGCTTGGACACATGCATTTACGTAAAAAATGCCGAAGTGGATTCAGCTTTTTACAATATTTTTTCTTGTTAGCAACCGTACGTATCGCAATGAGAACTTCGGCTATGATGGAAAAACGTTATCGGTACCTGGCGCCTGTTTTGTCCGGTACTCCTCTATAGAGCGGCGCGTTTTGCTGCCTTACTTTATCGCTATTTTACTGATCGGCCAGCCCACATGAGCATCTCCCTCGAACAGCAGACGGTGCAGCACACCCAGCCAGCCAGCACGCCATTGAACCGCGCCAACGCCACTCCTGCCACGATAGTCGAGGTCAGCCGTGGCCTGATGGCGCCATCGGCCTGGACCTCGCCCAAGTACCTGTACGATGCGCTCGGCTCCAAACTGTTTGAGGCCATCTGCGCCTTGCCTGAATACTATCCAACCCGCACCGAGGCGTCCATTTTCGAGCGCCATGGCGCCGATATCGCACTGGCGGCCGGCACTGGCAGCACGCTGATCGACCTGGGCGCCGGCAATTGCGCCAAGGCTGCCAGCCTGTTTCCGCGCTTGCAGCCGGCCCAATACGTGCCCATCGATATTTCCTATGAGTTCCTGTGCGAGTCGCTGAGCCGCTTGCAGCAGCGCTTTCCGCAGATCGAGATGACCGGCCTGGGCCTCGATCTGTCGGGCGAGATCGCCTTGCCAGCGAGCGTGCGCCAGTCGCGCCGCCTGTTTTTCTATCCCGGTTCCTCGATCGGCAATTTCGCGCCCGAAGAAGCGATTGCCTTTTTGCGCCGCCTGCGCGCGCAGGCCGGCGACGACGGCGGGCTGCTGATCGGCGTTGACCTGATCAAGGACCAGGCCACGCTCGACGCCGCCTACGACGATGCGCTGGGCGTCACGGCCGCCTTCAACCTGAACCTGCTGCGCCACCTCAATCACTTGCTGGGCGCCGACTTCGATGTGCGCGCCTGGCGCCACCACGGCTTTTTCAACGCCGTGGAAAGCCGGGTGGAGATGCATCTGGAAGCGCGCAGCGACCAGCTGGTGCGCTGGCAGGGCGGCCAGCGCCGCTTTGCGCAGGGCGAACGCATCCATACCGAAGACAGCTACAAATACACGCGCGCCAGCTTTGTCGGCCTGCTCGAACAGGCCGGTTTTGCCGCCCGCGATATCTGGACCGATGAGCAGCAATGGTTTGCCGTGATCCATGCGCGCGCGATCCGCGACTGAGCGGCAAGGAAGGAAACAACATGTCCAATGCGATTGCCACCTTGCCGCCCGAGCACCATTGCTGCCCGCTGGAACAACTGCAGGCGCGCTACCGGCAGGTGCGCCAGCACACGCTGCTGCTGGCCGAGCCGCTGTCCGACGAAGACTGCGGCGCCCAGTCAATGCCCGACGCCAGCCCGGTCAAGTGGCATCTGGCGCATACCACCTGGTTTTTTGAAACGTTTATCCTGGAAACCCTGGAGCCGGACTTTGCGCCGTTTCATGCGGCCTTCCGGGTGCTGTTCAATTCTTATTACAACGGTGTCGGAGACAAGCATCCGCGGCCACAGCGCGGCCTGCTGACGCGTCCGGCCATGGCGCAGGTACGCGCCTACCGGCACGACGTCGATGCGCGCATGGTGCGCCTGATGGATTCTGAGCTTGCGCCGCAGCAGCGTGCGCAGCTGAGCATGCTGCTGACGCTGGGTTTGCAGCACGAGCAGCAGCACCAGGAACTGCTGCTGACCGACGTCAAGCACCTGCTGGCGCAAAACCCGCTGTTTCCCGCCTATCTGGATGCGCCAGCGCGCGCCGTGCGTGAGCTGGTGGCAGCGCCGGACGGGCTGGCCGGCTGGGTGGCGTTTGACGGCGGCCTGGTCGAGATCGGCCACGATGGCGATGGTTTTTGCTTCGATAACGAGTTGCCGCGCCACCGGCAGTTCGTGGCGCCGTTCGAGCTCGCATCAACTCTGGTTACCAATGGCCAGTACCTGGCCTTTATCGAAGCGGGCGGCTACCGCACCGCGCATCTGTGGCTGGCCGAGGGCTGGGACTGGGTCTGCAGCAATCGCCTGCAGCATCCGCTGTACTGGCAAGAAGGCGAGGCCGGCCAGTGGCTCGAATTCACGCTGCATGGCTTGCAGCGGCTCGATCCGGCGCTGCCAGTCGTGCACTTGTCGCTGTTCGAGGCCGACGCCTACGCCCATTGGGCTGGCGCGCGCCTGCCGACCGAGTCGGAGTGGGAACTGGCCGCGCAAGGCCAGGCGGTGCAGGGCGGCCAGTGGCATCCGGCGGTGGCCGCCGCGCAGGCCGGCTTGCGGCAACTGTTCGGCCACTGCTGGCAATGGACCAGCAGCAGCTATGCGCCGTATCCGGGCTACCGCACCGCGCCGGGCGCTTTGGGCGAATACAACGGCAAGTTCATGCTCAATCAATACGTGCTGCGCGGCTCGTCGTGCGCCACGCCGGAAGGCCATGCGCGCGCCAGCTACCGCAATTTCTTTCCGGCCGGGGCGCGCTGGCAGTTTAGCGGGATCAGGCTGGCGCGGTGAATTGGCGTGCTGATGGTGCGCTGATGGCGCGTAATCCGACAACACCGTTGACGCCAACAATGTTGTTGGATTACGGCTCCTGCGGGGCCTAATCCGACCTACGCCTTAATCCGGGCGGCGTGCCACTTGGGTTTCGTGCAGAACAAACCGGCTCACCAGCGCCTCGAGTTCATTGGCCTGGCCATGCATGGCGGCCGCAGCCGCTGCTGCCTGCTCGACCAGCGCCGCGTTTTGCTGGGTGGTCTGGTCCATCTGCATGATGGCCGCATTGATCTGCTCGATGCCTTCGCTCTGCTCGTGGTTGGCCACGCTGATTTCACCGACGATGGCGCTGACCTGGCCGACGCTGCTGACCACCTCCTGCATGGTGTTGCCGGCCGCATTGACCAGCTGGGCGCCCTGGTCGACGCGGCTGACGGAGTCGGCGATCAGTTCCTTGATTTCCCTGGCGGCGGCAGCGGAGCGCTGCGCCAGGCTGCGTACTTCAGTGGCCACCACCGCAAAGCCGCGGCCCTGTTCGCCGGCGCGCGCCGCTTCCACGGCCGCATTCAAGGCCAGGATATTGGTCTGGAAGGCGATGCCGTCGATCACGCCGATAATATCGACGATCTTGCGCGAGGACGCATTGATGGCGTTCATGGTGTCGATCACTTCCGTCATGGCGTTGCCGCCGCGCTGCGCCACGTTTGAGGCGTTGCGCGCCAGCTGGTCGGCCTGGCGCGCGTTGTCGCTGTTGCTGCGCACGGTGCCGGTCATCTCGATCATGGACGAGGCTGTTTCTTCGAGGGCGCTGGCCTGCGCTTCGGTGCGCGCCGACAGGTCGGCGTTGCCGCTGGCAATTTCGCTCGAGGCCACGGCAATGGTGCCGGTGCCGGTGCGCACCTGGCCCACCAGCGCTGCCAGGTTGCCGTTCATTTCTTTCAGGGCCTGCATCAGCTGGCCGGTTTCGTCTTTTCCTTCCGCCACGATGCGGGTGCCGAGGTTGCCCGAAGCGACCGCCTGCGCCACGCGCAGCGCGTCGCCCAGCGGCGTGGTGATCGAACGCGTGACCTGCCAGGCAAAGGCGATACCCAGCAGCAGCGCTGCCGTGCCGAAGCCGGCCATCAGCACATTGGCCAGCGAGATATGATGCTGGATCAGATCGCCGCTTTGCAGCACGATCTGGCGCTGCAGCTCATTGAGCTGATTGACGGTTACCTGCAGCCGATTGAGGGCGGGCAGGGTATCGTCGCGCACGAATACGGCCGCTTCGGCGCGCTGGCCTTCGGTCAGCATCTTGTCAGCCTGGCTGAACGAGGCGACATAGGCTTTGCGCTGTTCCTTCAGTGTGGCCAGCAGCTGTTTGCCTTCGGGGCGGGTGACCAGGCGATCGAGTATGACCAGTGCCTCGCTGATGGTGCGTTTGTTGGCATCGATCTCGTCATGGATGGTGGCCGCACGTGCCGGCTCTTCGTGAATAAACAGTTCCAGCACCAGGGCGGCATTGGAGCGGGTCGTGCTGCGGATGGTGGCAATCGCGTCGGCCTTGGCCCAGTCGCTCTTGATGATCGATTCGGACAGGCCGCCGATCTTGTCAAGCCGTAGCAGCCCGGTCAGTACCAGCACCACCATCAGCAGCAGTACCACGCCAAAGCCTGCGCCCAGGCGCGTGCCGATCTTCATGTCCGTCAATTTCATCTTGCTTCCTTCGATAGCTGATCAAGTTGTCTCCCAAGTATCTTTTTTAATCCATTATAGGGGCGGCAACAGAGGGCAGGAGGTCATAATTACCCGGAAGAATGAAAAAACGGCACGACCGTCAAGTCGTGCCGTTTTCTATTGCGGCAAAGCTGGAAGTGCGGAACTTATGCTGCTGCCGCTGTTGTTTTTTCGCCCTCGGTTTGCTTGATGCGGCGGTTGACTGCCGACAGCACCGCCTTGAACGAAGCGGTCACGATATTGCTGTCGATGCCAGCGCCAAACAGGGTCGGGCCGTTATCGAGGCGCAGTTCCACATAGCAGGCGGCCTTGGCGTTGGCGCCCGAGCCGATCGAGTGCTCATGGTAGTCCATCAGCTTGATGTCGAGTCCCAGCGCATTGACAAAGGCGTCGATCGGGCCGTTGCCGCCGCCCTGCAGGGCCAGTGCACTGGCACGATGGGTCAGGTTGATATCGATCTGTACCGATTCGGCATTTTTGGTGTCTTCCACCAGGCGGTGCGAACCGTAGGCGTAAGGCGCATCCTGCTCCAGGTATTCGCGCTGGAAGATTTCATGGATGTCCTGGGCGGCGATTTCACGGCCGGTGGCGTCGGCCACGGCCTGCACGGCGCGCGAGAACTCGATCTGCAGACGGCGTGGCAACACCAGGCCGTATTCCTGTTCCAGCAGGTAGGACATGCCGCCCTTGCCGGACTGACTGTTGACGCGGATCACGGCGTCGTAGCTGCGGCCCAGGTCGGCCGGGTCGATCGGCAGGTAAGGCACCTCCCAGATGCTGTCCGGCTGTTGCTTGGCAAAGCCCTTCTTGATGGCATCCTGATGCGAGCCGGAGAAAGCGGTAAAGACCAGGTCGCCCGCATACGGATGGCGCGGGTGAACCGGCAACTGGTTGCATTCTTCCACGCATTTGCGCACCGTGTCGATGTCCGAGAAATCGAGGCCGGGGTTGACGCCCTGGGTGTACAAATTCATCGCCAGCGTGACCAGGTCGACGTTGCCGGTGCGCTCGCCATTGCCGAACAAACAGCCTTCGACACGGTCGGCGCCGGCCATCACGGCCAGTTCGGCCGAGGCGACGGCAGTGCCGCGGTCGTTATGCGGGTGCACGCTGATAATGATGGAATCGCGGCGCGCCAGTTTGCGCGACATCCATTCGATCTGGTCGGCATACACGTTCGGCGTGCTGCATTCCACCGTCGACGGCAGGTTGATGATCATCTTGTTGGCCGGGGTCGGCTTCCAGATGGCGCTGACGGCGTCGCAGATATGCTTGGAAAAATCGAGTTCGGTAGTCGAGAACGATTCCGGCGTGTATTCAAAGCCCCATTCGGTTTCAGGATGCTGCGCCACCAGTTCCTTGACCAGCGTGGTGCCGGTGGTGGCGATCTGCGTGATTTCCTCACGCGACATGCCGAACACGACCTTGCGGAACACCGGCGCCACCGAGTTGTACAGGTGGATAATGGCGCGCTTGGCGCCCACCACGGAATCGACCGTGCGGCGTATCAGTTCTTCGCGCGACTGCGTCAGCACGATAATGGTGACATCGTCGGGAATGCGGTTTTCCTCGACAAGTTTGCGCACGAAGTCGAAATCGGTTTGTGAAGCAGACGGGAAGCCCACTTCGATTTCCTTCAGGCCGACAGCGATCAGCATGTCAAAGAAGCGCAGTTTCTTTTCCGCGCTCATCGGTTCGATCAGCGACTGGTTACCGTCGCGCAAGTCGGTGCTCATCCAGATCGGCGGCTTGCTGATGATCTGGTTGGGCCATTGGCGGTCGGTCAAATTGACTGGAGGAAAAGCGCGGTATTTGGTAGCTGGATTCTGCAACATCATGATCGGGTACTCCTGAATTGGGGGAAATCGAAATCAAAGCGGTGTGGCGCAAGCCCGCCCGGCGGCCACGTGACACGAGGCCAGGCAGGCGATCGGTAGTTTTAGCAGGCAAAGCGGGGCAGCGGCGAAAGCGCCAGCGGTCGCGAAAATACGGTGTACTTGTGGGGATGGTACAAACATCATCAAACCTTCCAGGGTTTTTGAAACACGCTGGCGTGTGGCCAGGCGAAGCAATGCGGCAAACTTATGCGTTTGCTGGTAGTAGTCGCGATAGCGACAGGGAAGGGGAATGAAATTTGAAGGAGGACATGCACTTAATGTAAGGGAGGCAGGGCCTGCCTGTCAATGGATTTCTTCGAGGTGGGGCCAGATCATGGTGCCGCGGGCCGTAGGTCGGATTAGCGGGGCGAAGCCCCGCGTAATCCGACAACATTGTTGGCGTCAGCGCTGTTGTCGGATTACGCCGCTACGCGGCTAATCCGACCTACTTATATACTCTTCAGCGCGCGGTGCAGCGCTTGCGCTACAATCGCCGCTTCCCTTACAGCAGTTTCTTACTGTCACCATGTTTCCTAAACGCCTGACCCTGCTTGCCCTGGCTGCCTTTGCGCTGGCTGGCTGCGATACCACTACCCCTAAACCCACGCAGGTGCTGACGCCGCCCGAGCCGGTTGCCGTTACGCCGCGCAAGATCAAGATCGGCCTGGCGCTGGGCGGCGGCGCCGCGCGCGGCTTTGCCCATATTGGCGTGATCAAGGCGCTTGAGTCGCAGGGTATCAATGCCGATATCGTGACCGGCACCAGCGCCGGCAGCGTGGTCGGTGCGCTGTATGCGGCAGGCAACTCCGGTTTTGCCCTGCAAAAGATGGCGTTTGACATGGACGAGGCGGCCATTTCGGACTGGGCCCTGCCGCTGTTCGGCAAGTCCTCGGGCGTGCTCAAGGGCGAGGCGCTGCAAAGCTATGTCAACAAGGCCGTTGGCGGCGCCTCGCTGGAAAAGCTCAAGATTCCGTTTGGCGTGGTGGCAACCGACCTGAAGAATGGCCAACCGATCCTGTTCCAGCGCGGCAATACCGGCCTGGCTGTACGCGCCTCGTCTGCCGTGCCCGGCGTGTTCCAGCCGGTGGTGATTGCCGGCCATACCTATGTCGACGGCGGCCTGGTGGCGCCGGTGCCGGTGCGCTTTGCGCGCGACATGGGCGCCGACTTTATTATCGCCGTCAATATTTCATCGCAAACCGACAGCCAGAAAGCCATCAGCTCGATGGAGGTGATCATGCAGACCTTTGCCATTATGGGCCAGCGCATCAACCAGTTCGAGCTCAAGGACGCCGACGTGGTCATCCAGCCCAGCCTGGGCAGCATGAAAGGCAACGATTTCAACAGCCGCAACCAGGCCATCCTGGCCGGCGAGCAAGCCACTTTCGCCGTGATGGCGCAGATCAAGCAAAAGCTCAAGGCCAAACGCGAACAGCCGTAAGCCCCGAGCTATATATTATTCAACCACAAGGAAACATGATGCAATCAAAGCCAGTACTGACACTCGAAGACGTCAAGAAAATCGCGGCCGCTGCCGAAGCGGAAGCTGTCAAGAATAACTGGGCCGTGACGATTGCCATCGTCGACGATGGCGGTCATCTGCTGTGGCTGCAACGCATGGATGGCGTGGCGCCGATTTCCTCGCATCTGGCGCCATCGAAGGCCAAGACGGCCGCCATGGGTCGCCGCGAGTCGCGCATCTATGAAGAGATCATCAATAATGGCCGCTATTCCTTCCTGAGCGCGCCTGAAATCGATGGCATGCTCGAAGGCGGCGTGCCGATTATGCATGAAGGCCACTGCCTCGGCGCGGTGGGTGTGTCGGGCGTCAAGTCGATCGAAGACGCGCAGGTGGCCAAAGCCGGTATTGCTGCGCTGACGGCATAAACAGCCCGTGCAGGAAAACAGCCGCCACGCGTAACGCGTCTGGCGGCTTTTTTCATGAACGCTGTTTTTATGTTGCTGCGCAAAAAAAATGCCGTCGGTTTGGTATTTTTCACCTTGTATAAAGACTGCCTTTTGGTTATAATTCAAAGGTTTAGCCAATCACACATATACCGTAGCGACTACCCATCCCCTCATTCAAAATGACCGTTGAAATGCCCGAAGTGCACGCTTCGAGCCCCTAGGCGGTCGGTCTGACGTGGCGCAGCTACGGTAACTTTATCAGGAGTTGCCCTTGCCGCCATTTTTTTCTGGCCCTGCCGTTCCAGCCATATTAGCGCTTGCTGATGGAACGATCTTCAAAGGTTTTTCGATCGGCGCTGCCGGTCACACCACTGGTGAGGTGGTTTTCAATACCTCCATGACCGGTTATCAGGAAATCCTGACCGATCCCAGCTATTCCCGCCAGATGGTTACCCTGACCTATCCGCATATCGGCAATACGGGCGCCAACCCGGAAGACGTCGAGTCTTCCAAAATCCACGCCGCTGGCCTGATCATCCGCGATCTGCCGCTGCTGGCATCGAACTTCCGCTCCACCGTTTCCCTGTCCGACTACCTGAAAGCCGACAATATCGTTGCCATCGCCGGCATCGATACCCGCAAGCTCACGCGTATCCTGCGTGAAAAAGGTGCGCAGGGCGGCGCCATCCTGGTCGGCACGCAAGGCAATGAGCCATCGGCCGCACAGGCGCTGGACCTGGCGCGTTCCTTCCCTGGCCTGGCCGGCATGGATCTGGCGAAAGTCGTATCCGTCAAGGACAGCTACGAGTTCCGCGAAACGGAATGGAAACTGGGCGAAGGTTATGGCCAGCTGGTTGACGCCGACGCGAAATTCCACGTGGTGGCCTTTGACTACGGCGTCAAGCGCAATATCCTGCGCATGCTGACCGAGCGCGGCTGCAAAGTGACGGTGCTGCCGGCGCAGGCCACGGCCGAAGAGGCGCTGTCGTTGAATCCTGACGGCATCTTCCTGTCCAACGGTCCTGGCGACCCGGAGCCATGCGATTACGCGATTGCCGCCACCAAAACGCTGATCGAGAAGGGCATCCCGGTGTTTGGTATCTGCCTCGGTCACCAGATCATGGCACTGGCCTCGGGCGCGAAAACGCTGAAGATGAAGTTCGGCCACCACGGCGCCAACCACCCGGTGCAGGATCTCGACAGCAAGCAAGTGCTGATCACCTCGCAAAACCACGGTTTTGCGGTTGATGCCAAGACCTTGCCAGCCAACTGCCGCGTGACCCACGAATCGTTGTTTGACGGCTCCCTGCAGGGCTTTGCCCGCACGGACAAGCCGGCGTTCTGCTTCCAGGGTCACCCTGAAGCGTCGCCGGGCCCGACCGATGTTGCTTACCTGTTTGACCGCTTCATCAATCTGATGGCTGCGGAGGAGAAAAAGAAAAATGCCTAAACGTTTAGATATCAAAAGTATTCTGATTATTGGCGCTGGCCCGATCATTATCGGCCAGGCCTGCGAGTTCGACTATTCCGGCGCCCAGGCCTGCAAGGCCCTGCGCGAAGAAGGTTATAAAGTCATCCTGGTCAACAGCAATCCGGCCACCATCATGACCGACCCGGAGATGGCCGATGTGACCTACATCGAGCCGATCACCTGGCAGATCGTTGAAAAGATCATCGCCAAGGAGCGTCCTGACGCGATTCTGCCGACCATGGGCGGCCAGACCGCACTGAACTGCGCACTCGACCTGCACCGCAATGGCGTGCTCGACAAATACAAGGTCGAGCTGATCGGCGCGACCCCGGAAGCCATCGACAAGGCCGAAGACCGCTCCAAGTTCAAGGATGCGATGACCAAGATCGGCCTGGGCTCTGCCCGTTCCGGCGTGGCCCATTCGCTGGAAGAGTCATGGGCGGTACAAAAGCAGGTCGGCTTCCCGACCATTATCCGTCCATCGTTCACCATGGGCGGCAGCGGTGGCGGGATTGCCTACAACGAAGAAGAATTCGAGGCCATCTGCAAACGCGGCCTGGAAGCATCGCCAACCAACGAGCTGCTGATTGAAGAATCGCTGCTGGGCTGGAAAGAGTACGAGATGGAAGTGGTGCGCGACAAGGCGGACAACTGCATCATCATCTGCTCGATCGAAAACCTCGACCCGATGGGCGTGCACACGGGCGACTCGATCACCGTGGCGCCGGCACAGACGCTGACGGACAAGGAATACCAGATCATGCGCAACGCCTCCCTGGCGGTATTGCGCGAGATCGGTGTCGACACCGGCGGCTCGAACGTGCAGTTCTCGATCAATCCGGCTGATGGCCGCATGATCGTCATCGAGATGAATCCGCGCGTGTCGCGTTCGTCGGCGCTGGCTTCAAAAGCCACCGGTTTCCCGATTGCAAAAATCGCCGCCAAGCTGGCTGTGGGTTTTACGCTCGACGAACTGCGCAATGAAATTACCGGTGGCGCCACGCCAGCGTCGTTCGAGCCATCGATCGACTATGTGGTCACCAAGATCCCGCGCTTTACGTTCGAGAAATTCCCGACCGCCGACCATCACCTGACGACGCAGATGAAGTCGGTTGGTGAAGTGATGGCAATCGGCCGCACGTTCCAGGAATCGTTCCAGAAAGCGCTGCGCGGCCTGGAAGTGGGTGTTGACGGCCTGAACGAAAAAACCAAGGACCGCGAGAAGATCGAAGAGGAACTGGGCGAGCCAGGTCCAGAGCGTATCTGGTACGTGGGCGATGCATTTGCACAGGGCTTTACGCTGGAAGAAGTGCATGCACTGACCAAGATCGATCCGTGGTTCCTGATCCAGATCAAGGAAATCGTCGATCTGGAACTGTGGCTCGATACGCAAAAGCTCGAGCAGCTGGACAAAACCACGCTCTACAAGCTCAAGCAAAAAGGCTTCTCGGACCGCCGCCTGGCTTTCCTGCTGCAGACCGAAGCCAAGCTGGTACGTGCGCGCCGTCATGAACTGGCGATCCGTCCTGTGTACAAGCGCGTCGACACCTGCGCGGCAGAGTTTGCCACCAACACCGCCTACATGTATTCCACGTACGACGAGGAATGCGAATCGGCGCCGACCGACAAGAAAAAGATCATGGTGCTGGGCGGTGGCCCGAACCGTATCGGCCAGGGTATCGAGTTTGACTATTGCTGCGTGCACGCGGCGCTGGCCATGCGCGAAGACGGCTACGAGACCATTATGGTCAACTGCAACCCGGAAACCGTGTCGACCGACTACGACACTTCGGACCGCCTGTATTTCGAGTCGCTGACGCTGGAAGACGTGCTGGAAATCGTCGAACTGGAAAAACCGGTCGGCGTGATCGTGCAGTACGGCGGCCAGACTCCATTGAAACTGGCGCTGGACCTGGAAGCGAACGGCGTACCGATTATCGGTACTTCGCCAGACATGATCGACGCTGCCGAAGACCGCGAGCGTTTCCAGCAGTTGCTGCATAAACTCGGCCTGCGCCAGCCGCCTAACCGCACTGCACGTACCGAAGCCGACGCGCTGGCGCTGGCCCAGGAAATCGGTTACCCGCTGGTGGTGCGTCCTTCGTACGTACTGGGCGGACGCGCCATGGAAATCGTGCACGAGCAGCGCGACCTCGAACGCTATATGCGCGAAGCGGTCAAGGTCTCGCACGATTCGCCAGTGCTGCTCGACCGCTTCCTGAACGACGCCATCGAGTGCGACGTCGACTGCATTTCCGATGGCGAAACGACGTTTATCGGCGGCGTGATGGAGCATATCGAACAGGCTGGCGTGCACTCGGGCGACTCGGCTTGCTCGCTGCCGCCGTACTCGCTGGCTGCTGAAACGATTGACGAACTGAAACGCCAGACCGCGCTGATGGCCAAGGGCCTGAACGTGGTCGGTCTGATGAACGTGCAGTTTGCGATCCAGAAACAGGAAGTCGACGGCGTCAGCAAAGACGTGGTGTTCGTGCTGGAAGTCAATCCACGCGCTTCGCGTACCGTGCCTTTCGTCTCGAAAGCCACCGGTTTGCAACTGGCAAAAATCGCCGCGCGTTGCATGGTTGGCCAGAGCCTGGCCTCGCAGGGCGTGACCGAAGAAGTGACGCCGCCGTACTACAGCGTCAAGGAAGCGGTATTCCCGTTCGTCAAGTTCCCGGGCGTCGATACGATTCTCGGACCGGAAATGAAATCGACTGGCGAAGTGATGGGCGTGGGCCTGACCTTTGGCGAAGCGTTTGTCAAATCGCAGCTGGGCGCCGGCGTGAACCTGCCGAAGTCGGGCAAGGTCTTTATCAGCGTGAAATCATCGGACAAGCCGCGCGCCGTGCAAGTGGCGCGCGATCTGGTCGAGTCCGGTTTCTCGGTGGTGGCCACCAAGGGCACCGCTGCCGTGATCGCGGCGGCCGGCATTCCGGTCACGCCAGTGAACAAGGTGATCGAAGGCCGTCCGCACGTGGTCGACATGATCAAGAACCACGAGATCGTGCTGGTGATTAACACCGTCGAAGAAAAACGCAGCGCCATCGTCGACTCGCGGGCCATCCGCACCTCGGCCCTGGCTTCGCGCGTGACGACCTATACCACCATCGCCGGCGCGGAAGCGGCGGTCGAAGGTATTCGTCACCTCGATGAGCTGCGCGTCTACGATCTGCAAGGCCTGCACAAAACGCTGGCGTAATCGGATTGCAGTTGCTGCTGTTAGGCAGTACACTGTAGGCACACGAACCACAGAGTTTCGCGCAGAGCACCGCGCGGCCTCTGTGGTTTTCACTTGTCAGACCGGTTTAGCGATCAGCGATCACTGAGCACTGAGCACACATTTAGCAGATAGTAGAGAGAATATGACCACAGTCCCACTGACCATATACGGCGCCACCCTCCTGAAAGAAGAGTTGCATCATCTGAAGACCAAGGAACGCCGCATCGTCATCGATGCCATCGCCGAAGCGCGCTCGCACGGCGACCTGTCGGAAAATGCGGAATATGACGCCGCCAAGGAACGCCAGGCATTCGTGGAAGGCCGCATTGCCGAACTCGAAGGCAAATTGAGCGCTGCGCAGATTATCGACCCGGCCACGCTCGACGCCGAAGGGCGCGTGGTGTTTGCCTCGACCGTTAACCTGGAAGACCTGGAGTCGGGCCAGAAAGTCACCTACCAGATCGTCGGCCTCGATGAAGCCGATTTGAAACTGAACAAGGTATCGGTGACTTCGCCGATCGCCCGCGCGCTGATCGGCAAGTATGCCGGTGACGTGGTAGAAGTGCAGGCGCCGTCCGGCCCGCGCGAATACGAAATCCTGGAAGTGCTGTACATCTGATGCTGAACCGCGTACGCATCCTGGTTGCCACCCTGTGGGCCGGCAGCCTGTGGACCATCGGTTTCGTGGTGGCGCCGACATTGTTCGGCACGCTGGGCGACCGCGTGCTGGCTGGCAATATTGCCGGCAGCATGTTCCGTGCCGAAGCGTGGCTGTCGATGGCGTGCGCGCTGATCCTGCTGGCCTTGCTGCAGTGGGGTGCGGGCGAGCTGCCCTTGAAGCGCCGCCGCCTGCTGGGCGCGCTGGTGCTGTCGATGCTGGTGTGTACGCTGGTCAGCTACTTTGGTATTACCCCTTTGATGGCCGAACTGAAGGCGCAGGCGCCGTCAGGCATCATGGACGGCGAATTGCGCAGCCGCTTTGGCATGCTGCATGGCGTCTCGACGCTGGTGTTTGGCGTGCAGAGCGTGCTGGCTGGTGTGTTGATCTGGAAGCAGTCGTAGGTCGGATTAGGCCCGCAGGGCCGTAATCCGACAACACCGCATGCGCCAACGATGTTGTCGGTGCAGGCGTCAACAATGTTGTCGGATTACGGCCCCTTTGGGGCCTAATCCGACCTACTTGCTGCCCAGTGCGCTTTTCTTGGCGCTCTTCTGACGTGGCTTGGCACGCTTGATGGTGCCGCCTTCGGTCACGCGTTCGTTACCCTTGATCATGACCTTGGTCACGGTTGGGCGTTTGGTGCCGCTGGCGCTGGCCTTGACGATGGTGACTTCACGCAGACCTTTGCCGGAGCTGACCTTTTCCTTCACGACTTCTTTTTTCGGACGGTACAGGACCAGCAGCTTGCCGATGTGTTGTACCGGCGCCGCATCGAGCTTTTCGCTGATGGTTTCGTACATGGCAACGCGCGCTTCGCGGTCGTCGCCGAATACGCGAACCTTGATCAGGCCATGCGAATCGAGGCCCAGGTCGATTTCCTTGAGTACAGCAGGTGTCAAGCCCGCTTCGCCAATGATGACGATAGGCTTCAGCGCGTGTGCTTCGGCGCGCAGTGCGCTGCGCTCAACGGGTGTAAGTTTTAGCATAATAATTTTTAGTAATTCCCTTAAAAGCAGTATTCTACGCGAATGGCAAAGAAGAAATTAAACAAAAACTGGTTGCACGACCACATTAATGACCCATATGTGAAGTTGGCGCAGAAAGAGGGCTATCGTGCCCGGGCAGCATACAAACTCAAAGAGATTGATGAAGATGAAAAACTGATCAAGCATGGCCAGGTCATTGTCGACCTTGGCTGTACGCCTGGCAGCTGGGCGCAATATGCGCGCCGCAAGCTCGCTGGCAAGGACGGAGGTGGTGTCAATGGTACGCTCATTGGCCTCGACATGATTGAAATGGAGCCGATTGCCGACTTCCATTTTATCCAGGGGGATTTTCGCGAAGCGCGCGTGCTGCGCCAGCTTGAAGTGGTACTCGAAGGACGCAAGGTCGATTTGGTGCTGTCGGACATGGCGCCCAACCTGTCGGGCATCGCCACCGCTGACGCGGCGCGCATGGAGCATCTGATCGATTTGGCCATTGAATTTTCCCAGTTGCACCTGAAACCATCGGGTGTGCTGCTGGTGAAATGCTTCAAGGACATGGGTTTCAGCCAGATTGTGGAAAAATTCCGTGGCGAATTCAAGGTCGTGGTGCAGAAAAAGCCCAAGGCCAGCCGCGATAAATCATCGGAAATTTTCCTGATGGGGCGCGGTCTCAAGAACCCGGGCAAGATTGCCGTAGCAGAAGATGATGACGATGCTCTTGATATTTGACAGGTGATCCATACATGAGGACGAGAAGTGTAGTGACGATGGTGGTAGATTAGCCTAAATTGTTTATACTGCACGCGACAGGCGCGGCGCCGGAATCTCGGGGCCGGCTGCCTGCGTACGGATAGCCAGGCTTTGGCACGGCCTGCTTATTGCGAGTAAAATCGTGCTTTCACATCGCGTTTTCAGCTACAGGTAAAATAGATGCGTACTGCATCCAAGGAGTCTTCGTGAATAACATGTTTTCCAAATCTGCCATCTGGGTAGTCGTACTGCTGCTGCTGTTCATGCTGTTCAAGCAGTTTGACAGCCATGGCGCCACGGGCGGCAGCAAGCCCATCGCTTATTCCGATTTGCTGGATGAAGTCAAAGCCAAGCGCGTCAAGGATGTGGTGATCGAAGGTTCTTCGATCACGGCCAAGCTGATGGACGATACCAAGGTACGCACTACCGCTACCTCGCTCGACAGGGGCCTGATCGGCGACCTGCGCGACAATGGCGTGCATTTCGATGTGCGCCCGCCTGAGGAAGCGTCGTTCCTGCAAACTATTTTTGTTTCCTGGTTCCCAATGCTGCTGTTGATCGGCGTATGGGTATTCTTCATGCGTCAGATGCAAGGCGGCGGCAAGGGCGGGGCATTCTCGTTCGGCAAGTCGAAAGCACGCATGATGGATGAAGCCAGCAACACTGTGACCTTTGCCGATGTGGCCGGTTGCGATGAAGCCAAGGAAGAAGTCAACGAAGTGGTCGACTTCCTGAAAGACCCGAGCAAATTCCAGAAACTGGGCGGCCGCATTCCGCGCGGCGTGTTGATGGTCGGCCCTCCAGGTACCGGTAAAACCCTGCTGGCACGCGCCATTGCCGGCGAAGCCAAGGTGCCGTTCTTCTCGATCTCCGGTTCGGACTTCGTGGAAATGTTTGTTGGCGTGGGTGCCTCCCGCGTGCGCGACATGTTTGAAAACGCCAAGAAGCATTCGCCTTGCATTATCTTTATCGACGAGATCGACGCAGTCGGCCGTCATCGCGGCGCCGGTACCGGCGGCGGCAATGACGAGCGCGAACAGACGCTGAATCAGTTGCTGGTCGAGATGGATGGCTTTGAAGCGAACTCGGGTGTGATCGTGGTGGCGGCGACCAACCGTGCCGATGTGCTCGACAAAGCGCTGCTGCGCCCTGGTCGTTTCGACCGCCAGGTGTCGGTAGGCCTGCCCGATATCCGCGGCCGTGAACAGATTCTTAACGTGCATATGCGCAAAGTGCCGATCGGCACCGATGTCAAGGCCGATATCCTGGCACGCGGCACGCCTGGTTTCTCCGGCGCCGACCTGGCCAACCTGGTCAACGAAGCAGCATTGTTTGCCGCGCGTCGCAGCAAGCGCCTGGTGGAAATGTCGGACTTCGAAGACGCCAAAGACAAGATCTACATGGGTCCAGAGCGCAAGTCGATGATCATCCGCGAGGAAGAGCGTCGCAATACCGCTTACCATGAGTCCGGTCACGCGGTGGTAGCAAAACTGCTGCCAAAAGCTGACCCGGTACACAAGGTCACGATCATGCCGCGTGGCTGGGCATTGGGCCTGACCTGGCAGCTGCCTGAGCACGACAATCTGTCCGCTTACAAAGACAAGATGCTGGAAGAAATTTCGATCCTGTTTGGCGGCCGTATTGCTGAAGAGATTTTCGTCGGCCAGATGTCGACCGGTGCTTCGAACGACTTCTCGCGCGCCACCAAGCTGGCACGCTCGATGGTGACGCGCTTCGGCATGTCCGACAGCATGGGCGTGATGGTCTACGAAGACAGCGAAAATGAAGGTTTCTTCGGTGGCGCCACCAAGACTATTTCCGAAGCGACCCAGCAAAAGGTTGACGCTGAAATCCGCAGCATCCTCGACACGCAATACGCACTGTCGCGCAAGTTGCTGGAAGAGAACCGCGAAAAGGTCGAAGTGATGACCCGCGCCCTGCTGGAATGGGAAACCATCGATGCCGAGCAGATCAACGACATCATGGCCGGCCTGGAGCCGCGTCCGCCCAAGACCATTCCACCGCGCCGCAATGCCGGTGATAACGGCGCCGGTGGCATCTCGCCTAACGCGACGGCACCAGCCTGAATGTGATGGCCTGTCAGGGCCACTGCTAGAGAAGGGCAAGGAGCAATCCTTGCCCTTTTTTTAATTTCATGGATTTGTTTTAATGCGACATTATTTACAATGCGGCCGTTTCGGCTTTCAACTGCAAAGCGAGAGCCAGCAGGCGCTGGTGATGGGCATACTCAATATCACGCCCGATTCGTTTTCCGATGCGGGCCAGTACCAGGGACTCGAGTTTGCCGTCTCGCGCGCCGAACAGATGATCGCCGACGGCGCTGACCTGATCGATATCGGTGGTGAATCGAGCCGCCCGGGAGCGCCGCCGTTGCCCTTGCGCGACGAACTGGCGCGCGTGATGCCGGTGCTGTATGCGCTGCGCGACTGTGGCAAGCCGCTGTCGGTCGATACCTACAAGCCCGAAGTGATGCGCGAGGCGCTGCTGGCCGGCGCCGACATGATCAACGATATCAACGGCTTTCGCGCGCCAGGTGCAATCGAAGCAGTACGCGACAGTGACTGCGGCCTGTGTATTATGCATATGCAGAGCGTGCCGCAGACCATGCAGGACAGCCCGCAATACACGGATGTCGTAAAGGAAGTCATTGAATTTCTGCAAGAGCGCATCGCTGCGCTGCAAGACGCCGGCATCGAGCGCGAGCGTCTGTGCATCGATCCCGGCTTTGGTTTTGGCAAGACGGTCGAGCAGAATTATGCACTGCTGCGCGCCACGAGCCAGCTGCGCGATACATTGGGCCTGCCGGTACTGGCCGGCCTGTCGCGCAAGTCGATGATCGGTGCGGTGACTGGTCGTCCGGTCGAGCAGCGCCTGGCCGGCAGCGTGGCCGGCGCACTGGCTGCGGTAGCGCAAGGCGCGCAGATTGTGCGCGTGCATGATGTGGCGGAAACTGCGGATGCACTAAAGATATGGCGAAGTGCGCACTAACATTATATAATTTATTATTAACAATAAAAGAAGAAACATTATGACACGCAAGTATTTTGGCACCGATGGTGTGCGCGGCCTGGTTGGCGTTGCACCCATCACGCCTGATTTCGTGATGCGCCTCGGCTATGCGGCCGGCAAGGTGCTGGCCAAGGCGCAGGGCGGCAAGACGCGGCCGACTGTACTGATCGGCAAGGACACGCGTATTTCCGGCTATATGCTGGAAGCGGCGCTGGAAGCGGGCCTGTCGGCCGCCGGCGTGGACGTGATGCTGGCTGGCCCGATGCCGACCCCGGCGATTGCCTACCTGACGCGCGCGCTGCGTTTGGCTGCCGGCGTGGTTATTTCCGCTTCCCACAATCCCTACCACGATAATGGCATCAAGTTCTTTTCCAGCATGGGCACCAAGCTGCCAGATAGCCTGGAACTGGAAATCGAGGCGGCGCTTGACGAGCCGATGTCCTGCGTGTCGTCCGATAAGCTGGGGCGCGCCACTCGCCTTGACGATGCTTCGGGCCGCTATATCGAGTTTTGCAAGAGCACTTTCCCGACCGAGTTGGACCTGCATGGCCTGAAGATCGTGGTCGATTGCGCGCATGGCGCC
This sequence comes from Janthinobacterium aquaticum, assembly GCF_009208565.1. Classification (GTDB taxonomy): domain Bacteria; phylum Pseudomonadota; class Gammaproteobacteria; order Burkholderiales; family Burkholderiaceae_D; genus Janthinobacterium. The sequence goes on from NZ_WFLK01000002.1 coordinate 181,614, forward strand.
GCCTACCATATCGCACCGCATGTCTTCCACGAGTTGGGGGCGGAAGTCATTGCCATCGGCAATACGCCTGACGGCTTCAATATCAATGCCGGTTTTGGTGCCACTGCCACTGCCGCCATGACCGCCGCCGTGGTCGAGCATGGCGCCGATGTGGGTATCGCGCTCGACGGCGATGCAGACCGCCTGATCATGTGCGATGCGACCGGTCGCCTGTACAACGGCGACGAGCTGCTGTACGTGATGGTCAAGGATCGTCTGGCCACGGGGCCGGTCGCCGGTGCCGTGGGCACGCTGATGACCAATATGGCGCTCGAAGTGCTGTTCAAAGAGCAGGGCATCGGTTTTGCACGCGCCAAAGTCGGCGACCGCTATGTGCTGGAGGTCATGAGAGAGAAGGGCTGGCTGCTCGGTGGCGAAGGATCGGGCCATCTGCTGTGTCTGGACAAGCACACTACAGGCGACGGCATCGTGTCGGCGCTGCAGGTACTGTCGGCGCTCAAGCGCAGTGGCCAGAGCCTCAAGGATGCGCTGGCCGAATTAGTGCTGTTCCCGCAAACGCTGATCAATGTGCGCGTGGCGCCGGGTACCGACTGGCAGCAGAATGCCGCGATGGTGGCCGAGAAGGCAGCCGTAGAGGCTGAACTGGGCGACACAGGTCGCGTGTTGATCCGCGCTTCGGGTACCGAACCGTTAATACGTGTGATGGTGGAAGCGAAGGACAAGGATTCGGCAGCGAGCATGGCGCGCCGGATTGCCGACAAGCTGGCTGCTTGATCGATCTGCGTTCAGGTGTGCAGCGCGGACAGTGCTGAGGCATTGATAGTGCGGGCCGGAAACGCGAACCTGAGAAAATGCCGATGGCGGCGTTGCAGCTCCTCGCCGTACTGACGTACTGTCTTCGTCGCTGCGCCTTGCCCTCGACATTTTTCAGGCTCGCTTGGCCCGGTGAGCCTGTGCGGACGCATGCAGCTTTAATGAGTTCTGTTGATATGCTTGTGGAGCAGGGCGTTAACGCGAAAGCAGCGATAGTTATTTTCATCTGATTTGCCTCTGGCAATTGACGAAATTGTGGCGAGGCGTTATTATCTTGTCTTCGGAGTGTGGCGCAGCCCGGTAGCGCACCTGGTTTGGGACCAGGGGGTCCAAGGTTCGAATCCTTGTACTCCGACCAAAATATAAGCGGGCTGTCAGAAATGACAGCCCGTTTTCTATTGTGTGGCAGTATCTGTGTCACAGCATGTTTTTCATTCCGCCTATCGTTCAACGGATAGGACAACGGTCTTCTAAACCGTGAATGGGGGTTCGATTCCCTCTGGGCGGACCAGCCTCAGCCATTACCCTGGCGCCATCGTTCGACGGCGCCGCCTGCATCGCTTATTCCCCGTTATTCCTCAGTCTGACTGTTGCCAAACAGCCGATCCTTGGCGTTGAGCAGTTTTTGCACTTTCGCGCCCATTTTCATCAGCTGCGCCATCGATTCCGGTGACAATCGCTGCAGGTCGTCAAACCAGGTATTGGCCAGGTCCACCAGTTCATACATCTCGCGCATGCGTTCCTGCGCAAACTTGTCGCCCGGTTCAACTGCCGGCGCCATCAGCGACTCGCGCAGCACCGTCAGCGTGGGCGCCACTTCGCGCCGACGCCGCTCGGCTGCCACCACCCGGAAAATCTGCCAGACATCGCCCAGCGACGAAAAATACTCGCGCCGGTCGCCCGGAATGCGCGACTGGCGTATCAAGCCCCAGCCCTGCAGTTCCTTCAGCCCGATGCTGACGTTCGAGCGTGAAAAGCTCAGGTGTTCGGCAATCTCGTCCGCATGCAGCGGCTGCTCGGAGACGAACAGCAGTGCATACACCTGGCCGACCGTGCGGTTGAAGCCCCAACGGCTGCCCATCTCGCCAAAGTGACTGACAAAGGTCAGGATCAGCGGCGTCATTTCAATGTTTTGAGTTTTCATAATTATCTGAAAGTTTTGCACGCATTTTTGTGCCGGTCAATTGATATACGTCACGATTCGCAGTATTATACAAATAATCGAATTTACAGAATTTTCTGAAAACTCAATAAGTTCAAGTATTATGACAAGCCAGACTGTTTCCCTGCCCAGATTTTCCCTTCCTCGACTGCCCAGCCTGGTGCAGGGTGGTGCCGCCCTGCTGTGGCTGCCGCAGGCGGCACTGCTGGCCTGGACGTTGCAGGCGTTGCTGGACGGCCAGGCATGGCAGGCGGCCTGGCTGCCGGCAGCGGCCGTGCTGTTGCTGGGCGTGCTGCGTGCGCTGGCCGAGGCATGGGGCGCGCGGCGCATGTATGCAGCGGCGCGCGGGCATCTGTCGCGGTTGCGGCGCGATGCGGCCACCGCCCTGGCGCAGCGCTCGCCGCTGGATCGCCAGCGCACCGAGTCTGGCCAGGCCGCCAGCATGCTGGCCGAACAGGCCGAAGCCGTGGTGCCGTATCTGGTGCGCTATCAGCCGGCACGCTGGAAAGTGCTGGTGGTTCCGCTGTTCATTATTGCCGTCGTGCTGCCGCTGTCGTGGGTGGCGGCGCTGGTGCTGCTGATTGCCGCACCGCTGATCCCCGTCTTTATGGTGCTGGTGGGCATGGGCGCGCAGGCGGCCAGCCGCGCGCAGATGGTGGAAATGGGCAGCATGAATGCCTTTCTGCTGGACCGCTTGCGCGGCCTGGCCACGCTGCGCGCTCTCGATGCGGTCGAGGCAACGGCGCGCCGGCTCGACGCCAGCGCACAGTCTCTGCGCCGGCGCACCATGCGCGTGCTGCGCATCGCCTTTTTATCGTCGGCCGTGCTGGAACTGTTCTCAGCGCTGGGCGTGGCGATGGTAGCAGCGTATATCGGCTTTTCACTGCTGGGCACGTTTCATTTCGGTACCTGGGGGCAAACGCTCAACCTGGGGCAGGGCCTGTTTATCCTGCTGCTGGCGCCGGCTTTTTTCGAGCCGCTGCGCGAACTGGCGGCAGTCTGGCACGACAAGGCCGCCGGTGTTGCCGGCCTGGACGGCTTGCAGCAATTGTCGGCCGCTGGTGTGCGCCTGCCCGGCGCGGCGATGCCATTGCCAAAGCCTGTCCCGGTGCCAGTTGTGCCGCCAGCCATTACCGTGGAACAGCTTTATTACGGCCATCCCGGCGAGGCGCCGCTGTTTGACGGCTTCAACCTGCAGGTGCGCGCCGGCGAACACCTGGCCGTGCTGGGCGCCAGCGGCGCCGGCAAGTCGACCTTGCTGTCGCTGCTGGCAGGATTGCTGCCAGCCGGCGGCGGCCAGATCGTGATCGGCGGCGTGGCGCTTGACGATGCGAGCGTCAACGGCCTGCGCCAGCGCATGGCCTGGATGGGCCAGCGTCCGCATGTGTTTGCCGCCTCCGTCAGCCACAACGTCACGCTGGGGCGCTGCGGCGCCGATGGCGCGCAGCTCAACTCGGCGCTGCAACTGGCCGAGCTTGCAGACGTGGCGCAGGCGCAACCGAACGTGATGCTGGCCGATGGCGGTCATGGCCTGTCCGGCGGCGAAGCGGTACGTCTGGCGCTGGCGCGCGCGGCCGTAATGCCGCAGGCCGGACTGCTGTTGGTTGATGAGCCGACCGCCCATCTCGACAGCGAGACGGCAGAGCGCGTCACCGAGGCGTTGCTGCAACTGGCGCGTGGCAAGACCATGATCGTGGCCACCCATGATCCGGTGCTGGCGGCGCGGCTGCATCGCAGCGTCAGTATCGACGCCGGTGCGCAACAAACAGGAGCGGCCGCATGAAGACCATGCTTTCCCATCCACTATTGCGCCAACTGCTGATGGCCCAACCGGGCACGATGCTGGGCGGCGCCCTGCTGGCGGCCCTGACGGCGGTGGCCGGCATGGCGCTGCTGGGCCTGTCCGGCTGGTTTATTACCGCCACCTCGATTGCCGGCCTGCAAGCGTCTAGCGCCTTGATGTTCGATGTGTTCGGCCCGTCGGCCGGCATCCGGCTGCTGGCCATCGGCCGCACCGGTTCGCGCTACGCCGAACGGCTGGTCACGCATGACGCCACCTTTGCCGCGCTGGCCGATATTCGCGTGCGCCTGTTTCGCGGCTGGGCCAGTGCCGACGCGGCCAGCCGTCTGCTGCGCCAGCCGGCCAGGCTGCTGTTTCGCCTGACGGCCGATATCGATGCACTGGAATCGCTGTATCTGCGCCTGCTGGTGCCGGCTTTTACGGCTTGCGCGGCAGCCCTGCTGGCCGCTCTGGCGCTGGGCTTGGTGCACTGGTGGCTGGGGCTGGGACTGGCCGTCTGGCTGCTGGCCAGCGGCGGCGCGATCAGCTGCTTGCTGCTGCGCGGCGCGCGCCGCCATGCCATCGTGCGCTCGCGCGCCACCGAACAACTGCGTTCCGGTGCCATCGACCTGGTCGCCGGCCAGCTTGATCTGGTGATGGCCGGCCGCGTGCAGGCCCAGGTCGACCAGCTGGTGCAGATCGACCAGTCGCTGGCGCGCGCCGACCTGGCCTTGATGCGGCTCGAAACGCGCGCCAGCGCCGCCTATGGCGTGGCCGGCAGCATCACGCTCGCTGGCGTGCTGCTGGCGTCAGCATTCCTGGCAGGGCATCAGCAGATTGGCCTGCCGGCCGCCGCGCTGGCGGTGCTGGTGGCGCTGACGGCGCTCGAACCGTTTGCCGGCCTGCGCCGCGGCGCGCTGGAAGCGGGGCGCATGCTGCTGGCGCTGCGCCGCCTGAGTCCGCGTGCCCAGCAGGGGCAGGGCATGTCGGCAGTGCTGCCGGCCGGCTCGGCGTTGCGCTTCGACCGGGTCAGCGCTGCGCAGGCAGGCAGCAGCGAGCCCATCGTACATGGCGTCAGCCTGATGCTGGCGCCCGGCGAAACGGTGGCGCTGGTCGGCCCCAGCGGCGCCGGCAAGTCGACCCTGCTGGCGCTGGCGGCGCGGGAGATCGCACCGCTGTCCGGCAATGTGACGGCGCCGCGCGCCTGCCTGCTGACGCAGAAAACCGAACTGTTCCAGGACAGCCTGCGCGACAACCTGCGCCTGGCCAATCCGGCCGCCAGCGATGAGCAGTTGTGGGATGCCTTGCAGGCGGCCGGCCTGGCGCAGGAGGTGCGTTTGCTGGCCGCTGGGCTCGATACGCAACTGGGCGAGGGCGGCCTGGGTCTGTCCGGCGGCCAGTCGCGCCGCCTGGCGCTGGCGCGCCTGTTCCTGCACGACTCCGCGCTGTGGCTGCTTGACGAAGCGACCGAAGCGCTCGATGCCGCTACCGCTCACGATGTACTGCAGCGCCTGCGCGCGCGCAGCAGCACGCGCAGCGTCTTGATCGCCACCCATCTGCGGCGCGAAGCGCAACTGGCCGACCGCCTGCTGACGGTGCGCGCCGGGCGCATCGTTGGCGAAGCACGGTGCGGCACACCGGCATACGCGGCTGTGCTGGCGCTGCTGCGACCCGATTAATCTGAAAGGAAATAGATGATTGTTACAAGCAAGTTGAACTGGCATCAGATGTTTGGTAAGTCATAACAGGAAACACCAAGGAAATCCCATGGACCTCGATATTGTTGCATTATCAAGACTGCAGTTTGCGCTGACCGCGCTGTACCACTTTATTTTTATTCCACTGACCATCGGCCTGTCCGTGATGCTGGGCATCATGGAAACGGTGTATGTGATGACCGGGCGCACCATCTGGCGCGACATGACCAAATTCTGGGGCGTGCTGTTCGGTATTAATTTTGCCATGGGCGTGGCCACCGGCATCGTGATGGAATTCCAGTTCGGCATGAACTGGAGCTATTACAGCCATTATGTGGGCGATATCTTCGGTGCGCCGCTGGCCATCGAAGGGCTGATGGCGTTTTTCCTCGAAGCGACCTTTGTCGGTATCTTCTTCTTTGGCTGGGACAAGCTGTCCAAGCGCGCCCATCTGGTCACTACCTGGCTGGTGGCGATCGGCTCGAATTTCTCGGCGCTGTGGATATTGATTGCCAACGGCTGGATGCAGAACCCGGTCGGCGCCGCCTTCAATCCGCAGACCATGCGCATGGAAGTGACCGACTTTGGCGCCGTGCTGACCAATCCGGTGGCGCAGGCCAAGTTTGTCCATACGGTGTCGGCCGGTTATACGGTGGCGGCCATTTTCGTGCTGGGCGTATCGGCCTGGTACTTGCTCAAGGGGCGCCATGTGCAGCTGGCCAAGCGCTCGCTGACGGTCGCTGCCTCGTTCGGTCTGGCCGCCTCGCTGTCGGTCGCCGTACTCGGCGACGAAAGCGGCTATCTTGCCTCGGAACACCAGAAAATGAAGCTGGCGGCGATTGAAGCGATGTGGGAAACCGAACCGGCGCCAGCCGCCTTCACGGCCATCGGCTTTCCCGACCAGGCCGCGCGCGAGACCCACTATGCGCTGCATATTCCGATGGTGATGGGCCTGATCGGCACGCGCTCGCTTGACACGGAAATTCCGGGCCTGGCGCAATTGACCGAACGCAGCGAACTGCTGATACGCGACGGCATCAAGGCCTACGACGCGCTGCAGACCATCCGCGCTGCCGGCCCCAACGGCGCCGTGCCGGAAGAAGCGCAGGCGATATTCGAGTCCAAAGGCCAGTCGCTCGGCTACGCCTTGCTGCTCAAGCGCTATGTCGACGATCCGCGCCAGGCCACGGCTGCGCAAATCCATCAGGCCGCGCAGGACACCGTGCCGTCGGTGGCGCCGCTGTTCTGGTCGTTTCGCGTGATGGTGGGCCTGGGCATGTTCTTTATTTTGCTGACCGGTACTTTTTTTGTGCTGTCGGTGCGCCGCACGCTGGGCGCCCATCGCTGGCTGCTCAAGGTAGCTGTGTTTGCCATTCCGTTGCCGTGGGTTGCTGCCGAGGCGGGCTGGATCGTGGCCGAACTGGGCCGCCAGCCGTGGGTCATCGAAGGCGTGCTGCCGACGGCCGTGGCAGTGTCGAACCTGGGCGTGACGACCTTGCTGATCACCATCGCCGGCTTTGCCGCCATCTATACGGTGCTGCTGGTGGTCGAGATGAAACTGATGCTTAAAACCATACGCAAGGGCCCGGATGAACCATCGCTTGCCAGTGCCGAACTGCCTAACGCTCAAGGAGTATTGTCGTGATTTTGCATGAACTGATTTCCTATGAAACACTGCGCCTGATCTGGTGGCTGCTGATCGGCGTGCTGCTGGTGGGTTTTGCCATTACCGATGGCTTCGACCTGGGCACCGGTATGTTGCTGCCGTTTGCCGGCAAGACCGACCTCGAGCGCCGCGTCATTATCAACAGCATCGGCCCGGTCTGGGAGGGCAACCAGGTCTGGCTGATCCTCGGCGGCGGCGCCATCTTTGCCGCCTGGCCGCAGCTCTACGCGGTATCGTTCTCGGGCTTCTATCTGGCCATGTTCGTGATCCTGGTGGCGCTGATAATGCGTCCGGTGGCCTTCAAGTTCCGCAGCAAGCGCGAAGATCCGCGCTGGCGCGCGCGCTGGGATGCTGCGCTGTTTATCGGCGGCTTCGTGCCGGCGCTCATTTTCGGCGTGGCCATGGGCAATGTGCTGCAAGGCGTGCCGTTCCGCTTTACCGACGACATGCATATCCTGTATGAAGGCAGTTTCTTCGGCCTGCTTAATCCGTTTGCGCTGTTGTGCGGCCTGGTCTCGCTGGCGATGCTGGTCATGCATGGCGCCAGTTGGCTGCAGGTCAAGGCGGATGGCCCGGTGGCTGAGCGCGCGCGCCGCTACGGCAGCGTGGCCGCCGTGCTGACGGTGCTGCTGTATGGCGCTGCCGGTGTGGCGCTGTGGCTGACCGTCGATGGCTATCGGCTGACCAGCGTGGTGCCGGTCGATGGCCCGTCGAACCCGATGTTCAAGACGGCGGCAGTGGCCAGCGGCGCCTGGTTTGCCAATTTTGCCGCGCATCCGTGGACCTGGGCTGCGCCTGTGCTGGGCCTGCTCTCGCCGCTGCTGGCGCTGGCCTTCCTGCGCGCCCGCCGCGCCGTGCCAGCGCTGCTGGCCAGTGCGCTGTCGATTGCCGCCATTATCCTCAGCGTCGGCGCGGCCATGTTCCCGTTCATCTTGCCGTCGTCGCTCGATCCGCGCGCCAGCCTGACGGTATGGGATTCGTCGTCCAGCCATATGACGCTGTTCATTATGCTGGTGGTAACCACCGTGTTCCTGCCGATCATCGTGGCCTATACCAGCTGGGTATACAAAGTGTTGTGGGGCAAGGTCGACAGCCAGGCGATTGCCGACGACAGCGGCCACGCCTATTAATCAATCAGCTACCTGAAAGGAAACATCATGTGGTATTTCGCCTGGATATTGGGCCTTCCGCTGGCGGCCATGTTCGCCGTGTTGAATGCAATGTGGTACGAAATGGCAGACGGCGACACCACGCCGGATGGTAGGTCGGATTAGCCGCATAGCGGCGTAATCCGACAACACCGCTGACGCCAACAATGTTGTCGGATTACGGCCCCTTCGGGGCCTAATCCGACCTACAACAACACGAACTCGCCGCGTATGCGCAGCTTCATGCCGCGCGGCGCATCGGCGCCGGCCGCCACCGCCCACGCCGTCACCCACTGCGCGCAGCGCGCCCGTGCCTGCGGGTTGTCATGCTGGCGCAAGCGCTCGAACGCCAGATCCATGCGGTTGGCCATGTACACATGGCGTTCGACTGTGTCGGCTGCTTTGCTGTAGTGATGCATGATGGACGCTCCCGTTGCTGACCAGATGCAAGCTATACGCAGCAGCGCCTGCTTTGGATGCAACTGGCCCCAAAAAAACCTCGCGGGAAGGGTGAGAATTCTTATCGCCGCCGCCACCCATTCACATCATTCGCTGTCATTTTGCATCAGCACTCGTCATCAGAGTTGATGGCTGCAGTGACTCGATGCTGACAGGCGGCTTGCGCCCCAAAGCAGTCATTTGATTTTGCGCTCACCCGGCGGACAGTCGGGCGGAATAAGATGCCTACGTGCTTCTGCCTCATATTCCTCAAGGCTCTGTAGTCCAATCGCCAGGCGGCGATGATTGACCAACGCTCGGTCATCTACCTGGTCAAGCCCTAAATGGCAGCGATCAGTCCGTGAGAATTGTGTTCCATATTCTTGTGGACGGTGTTCGTTGGCCGCGATGCGGTCAGCCAGATAGGCAAGATCACGTGGTGCTGCAATACCAGCTTTGACAGATGCGTCTAAAAGTCCCCTCGCAAGGCGTTGGAACACCAAGTCGCTATCTGCGTGCTGAGCTAACAACCAAGCGCTGTGACTGTCTTTGCTCGTTTTCGGCCAGCCGCATGCTGCAATGATTTGCTTGAATTGCTTTAGATTTTCACTATCGATAATTTGCCAGCGCTGTTGTAGAGCATCCCTCTGGGTGGTAGTGGCATTGGGGTCTTGCTCAAGCACCTCGGACTCTTGTCGGATTTGCTGGTCTGCACTGGCCAGCTCGTTTAGATGCGCGCCGACATTCTCACAGCCAGGTTGACGAGCTGCTGCGTGCAAAGCAAAGACAAACAAACCGCAAAAAACCAATCGTTTTTTCACTAACATCCTTTCAAGTTCGGTGGCCCAATGTCGGCATTTGGCCGACAGTTGACCGCCGTCCCCTCGGCCGGCGGTGACAAGCTATACCTCAGTCTGTTCGGCGATCTCAAGTGCATCATCGACTTCGATGCCGAGGTATCTTACTGTACTTTCAAGCTTGGTATGCCCCAGAAGAAGCTGAACCGCACGAAGATTCTTGGTCCTTCGGTAAATTAGCGTCGCTTTCGTTCGCCGCAGCGTATGAGTACCATAGGCCGCGATATCGAGTCCGATGGACTCCACCCACCGCCTGACAATGCGTGCATATTGGCGCGTTGATAAGTACGGCGACTCTGCGATCCTACTTGGGAACAGATACCCGTTATTCGAAAGCTTGGCATGTTCGATCCAGGCAGTAGGGAATGTCTAGTCATGTCCGTGATCTCGAATTGAACCGGGCGGTGTGTCTACGTTGCATTACGATCGCACGGTGCATGATGCTGCGCCCCTGTGATATATCGTTAACCTTCAAGCTCAACAAGTCACAGCCGCGAAGCTTACTGTCGATGGCCAAGTTAAATAAAGCAAGGTCCCTAATTTTTTCGGATAGCTGGAGCCGGATTCGGATTGCCCATATCTCTTTCAACTTCAACGGGGACTTCTGCCCAATCAGTTTCCCCTTGTTCCAAGCGGCTTGAAGTGCCGGCGTCTGCGTGTTCGGTTTCATGAGGTCCTCCTTTGGAATCGGACCTCATTTTGGCGTACTCATGCTGTGGTGACGGACGACAGCATCCGCCCCAAAGCGGACATGTGGTCGAATGCCAGGTTTGTCGAGGTCATCTAGATTGACCAAACCTGTACTTTATCCGCTAAGTCGTATTCTCTCCACGAAGCAATCCCGCTACACGGTAGCTTTCGATTATTGAATCGAATAACCCAATATCCGCTCGCCCTCGCGCCATTAATTGTGCTCCGGAGACTGCCGCAAAAATTGCGTACGCACGCGTTTGAGCATGTTGACGCTTCATTCCTGTCAATTGCAGCATCTTTCCGAGCCAAGCAATGTTTCCATCTGCGAACGCCTGTACCTCTGTCTGAACCTCTGACGGCAAGTCGTCGTACTCGGCCGCCATGAAGCTGCAAAGACAAATACGGTTACCGTTTTCTAGCGACCTTCGAAATGTTTCTGGATAGCGCCGCAGACAGGTTTCAGCGTCGCTGGCTTCTAACGATAGGGCCTCCAGCGTTGCTACTGAATCTTCTGCGTATCGCCGCGCCACCGCAGCGGCCAAATCAGCCTTGCTTGGAAAATGGTAGTAGAGACTTGCTGCCTTGATGCCCACTTGCTGGGCTAGGTTCCGTAAATTCAATCCACTATAACCATGTGCCTGCGCGATCCTGGTGGCTTCAAACAGGATCTTGGCCCTCGAACTTGCTTCCGCTTCGATTTTCATGCTCACTCCTGCTAAAAAGGCATTGACAAGCAAAGTATAACGCAATACTGTTAACCTAACAAACGTTAGGTAGCCAAAAATCAGCCTACGTTTGTCCCTTCCCACGATTTAGGAGCATGCCATGTCGGAACTCGCTGCAAACATTGAGGCCAGCAACCTCCAAAGTATGACCATCTACGATTTCCCGGTTGGGCCCTACCCAACGCGCGTCCGGATCGCCATCGCGGAAAAGAATCTCCAAGACAAAGTTCGATTTGAGATGGTTGATCTCTATAAAGGGGAACACAAGAGACCAGATTTCATCGAGCAGAAAAACTACTCGGGAACGCTACCCGTTCTCGAGTTGGCAGACGGGACACTCATCGCTGAATGCACTGCCATCACTCAATACCTCGATACACTCGACGGCTCGCCCAGCCTTACTGGCACTAGCCCCTTAGAACAAGGGACCATTCATATGATGAGCAAACGGGCGGAAATTGAAATGCTCGACGCCATCAGCACCTACTTTCACCACGGCACACCAGGGTTAGGGCCTTCGGTGGAGCTTTACCAGAATCCGGAATGGGGATTTCGCCAGCGCGACAAGGCAGTACGCGGCATGCATTATTTCGATAAGTTGCTTCAGAGACAATCTTTCATTGCTGGCGAAAAATTCTCTATGGCCGACATTACCGTCATCGGTGGACTTGTATTCGCCGCAATCGTCAAGCTGGACGTGCCCCAAGAATGTGAGGCCTTGCTCGCTTGGTTCGAACGGATGAAGACTCGAGAGAGTGTGAAAAGCCAACCGGCATTTTCTGGTTGAGAATGTCTGTGAAAGATACAAACAGATGAATAGGAGCTACGTTCGCGCGTTTGCGAACGTCTGCTCTTGGCCGTTTGCGGACGATCGATTCGGTAACATATTTTGGGTGAGCTGCTCAGCTTTCGTGTGCACGATCGGCACATATGCGCACCGCCGTCTCGCTACGGGTTCCTGATTGAGAGGACAGATAGCAATTAAAATAAAGTATTTAGTGACAGGCAGTTCACTCAGGATGCTGCATAAGTTCAATAGTGTGGCCGTCAGGTCCTCGGGTATAAACCAGGATTGTTCCGCCAGGCGTGGTTTGCGGTTCGCCGGTTGCCGTCCATCCATAAGGGCGCATGCGATTTAGCATTGCGCGCAGATCGGTCACGGCAAACGTCAAATGAGCCGAACCGACATCACATGGACGTTGCTTTAAAATCAAGCGGTCTTCTGGTGAATCGTACTCAAGCAGCTCAATTTTGTATCCATCGGGGCCTTGTAGGAGCGCATTTCTTAAATAAGCCCCGGGCACACCGACCACTTGTTCCATCGCGTGCCTACCGCCAAGCTCTTTGCGGTAAACGAGTTGAAAGCCGAGAACTTCAGTCCAGAAATCAAGTACGCCATCTATCGATGCGACTGTCAGCCCAGTATGCTCGGTACGTAATACGGTAGAGGTTTGGTTGTTCATGAATGCATCCTGTCATTACAGTCAGGGCCGCGAATTTATGCGATAGCTGAAATCCGGCCGGGACTGCCTTCGTTACTTTAACAGATGGCCGTTCTGGAGCGAATGCAGCCTGACGACACAGCCGCTAGATTTTCACTCTGGTAACCTGCTATGCTGGGCCGAACGAGCGGGCTCGGTCAAAAGCGGCCTTCCGGCTTTTACATAAAAGGATACTATGAGCGATTCACCCGATAAAAAAGATGCCAGATTCATCGGTATTGGAATTTGTCTTGGCGTAGCGATCGGATGTGGGATCGGCGTCGCCATTGGTAACCTTGCTCTGGGCATAGGTCCGGGGATTGCCATTGGCGTTGTGATGGGCGTTTTGATGTCGAAGTCCCGGCGCTAAATTTTTTGCATTTGACCGTCGAAGCAAATTCTTGTTCAGTTCAGCCCTGAAGGGGCGCTTCAGGGCGAAACCAGTTTCTGAAATTTGCAGCTACGGTGTGCCGAGATCAGGGGATGGCAATCGGATCGCTGGCCGGGAAGCTCTCATCGAGCGCCTCGTCGAGCACTTCTTCTTCATGGTCTTCCGATGCGGGCGTGGGTGAATCGCGCTCTTCCGGCAAGTCCGGTTTGGGCGCGTCTTTCGGGGTGGCATGGGCGTGCATGGTGAGCTCCTCTGTAAAATCTTGATCAACGCAAGGTAGCATGGCGGGCAAAATGCTGCAGCCAGCTTGTCAAATGCCCGCGTGCGCTCTGCTACACTGCGCTCCTTTGGCCTTTGAAAGCAAGCATGTCCACTTTGACCCTGCCATACCGCGCCACGCCTGCAGAAGCCTGTGCCTGGCTTGCCGAACAAACGGGTACGCCGTGGACGCTGGCGCGTCTGCTGGAAGAGGGCGGCTTGCCGTTTGTGTGGATCGAGTATTCCGAAGCCTGGGCCGAGCTGTTCCACGACGGCGTGACGCGCTATGCGGCGCCAGTGGTCTTTATCGAAGACAAGCAATACCTGGCTGCAGGCAGCAGCGATGTCTGGCTGCGCCTGACGCGCGACTCGTCCGGCCTGCCGCGCAAACTGGACGAGCCGGGTATGCGGGTGGCGAAAGACGGCCTGCATTTCCAGGAACGCGATTTGCTGCGCCTGGTGCAGCACTTGCTCAATCCGCCTGCCGAAGCAGCGCCGCCAGCGGTGATGAAAAACGCCATCAAGGGTTTGAGTCGCGAGGAAGTTCTGGTCGCTTTTGCCGGTATCGGCAAGCTTAACCTGGAGCAGGGCATGCTGGCCGGCACGGGCATTTTTGGTGACGACGGCGCGCGCGTACGCAAAAATTCGCGCGGCGGCAAGAATAACTATCTGTGGCAGCCTGTGACGCTGGCGTTCGGGTTGCACGATGTGCACCGGGTGCCGATGGCGCATCTGAAAAAGGCGTTTGCGACCCAGCCCTTGCTTAGGGAGTGGAAAGCGGCCTGGCTCGAGTCGTTGCGCCTGCTTGGGGAGTGATTGCCCGCGTCGGTTACCTCAGAACAAGCACCCCTGGTTCACATCAGGCTGCATGGCGCGCCGCGTGGCCAGGCCTTTCTTGCGCGCTTCCTTGTCGCTTGACAATGTGATGCCTTCGAGCTGCAGCAACGTCTCCTTGGCCTGCAGGCCGCCGGCAAAGCCGGTCAGGGCGCCGCTGGCGCCGATCACGCGGTGGCAGGGGGCGATAATCGAGATCGGGTTCTTGCCGTTGGCCGCGCCGACTGCGCGTACGGCGGCCGGACGGCCTATCTGGCGCGCGATGTCGCTGTAGCTGCGGGTCTGGCCAAACGGAATGGTCAGCAGCGCCTGCCACACTTCCTGCTGGAAGGGCGTGCCGGCAAAATCGAGCGGCAGTGTGAACTGCTGGCGCGTGCCGGCGAAATACTCGGCCAGCTGGCGCGCCGTCTCGTGCAGCACGGCGCAGTCAGCCACTTCCTGCAGCGAACCCAGGCGTACGCGAGTAGGCAGGTCGTCCTGCCACAGCACGGCGGCCAGCGCCGCGCCGCGCGCCACCAGTGTCAGTTCGCCCACGGGCGAGGCGATGCGCATCGAACGGTGTTGCATGCTTGACTCCTGTACGCCATGGTTCTGGCACCGGCTGCCAGTGTAACAGCAGCCGGCGCCGGGTCATGCAATGGCAGCGCTCAGAACTTGCCGCGCAGGCTGACGGTCACATTGCGCGGTTCGCCCCAGAACACGCTGTCGTAGAAGCCCACGTTGCGGTAGTACTTCTTGTCGAGCAGGTTATTGACGTTCAGCTGCACGCTGGTTTTTGCCGTCAATGCATAGCTGGCCATGGCGTTATAGAGCGCGTAGCCGGGCTGTGGGATGCGTGCCGTGCGGTCGCGCGCCGGTGGGCGGCCGTACCAGGTTTCGCTGTAGGTGGCGCTTTGCGCGGTGGCGCTGCCGCCCACTTGCAGGCCCTGCAGCGCGCCGTCGAAACGGTAGGAGGTCGACAGGCGCAGCAGGTGGCGCGGCTGGCTCGGTACGGCGCGTGCGCCATCGGCTTCCTCGGCGTGCAGATAGGTGTAGCCGCCGCTGGCGTTCCAGCCCGGCGCCAACTGGCCCGATACATCGAATTCGACCCCCTTGGCAGTAATGCCTTCGCCGTTGGCAACATAGGCCTGGCCGCCGTCAGGCAGCAAGAAGCCCTGCGGCACGGTGGTGTCGAGTTCGGCCAGGTTTTTCTTTTTAGTCTGGAATACGGCAGCCGAGGCGTTGAGCTTGCCCTCGAAAAATTCGCCCTTGATGCCCAGTTCCTTGTTGTCGCCCGTCTCGGGCGGCAGGAAATGGTTGTTGCGGTCCTTGCTCGACTGCGGATTGAACAGCTCGGTATAGCTGGCGTACAGCGAATACTGGCGGTTCAGGTCCCATACCAGGCCGGCATAGGGCGTGACCTCGTTGCGCGTTTCCGAAAAATTGCTGGTGCCGGTATGCACGCCGCGCGCGTCATAAGCGCGCGTTTCGGTGCGGTAGGTGCTGGTGCGCGCGCCGATGATGACATGCAGCGGGTCGGCCAGGCTCAGCCGGGTTGCCACATAGCCGCCGGCCAGGCGCGTCAGGTCGTGGCTGGAAGTGCCATCGGGCCTGAAGGTCGGCTTGGGAATATTGCCGGTCCATGTGCGGTAGTCGGGTACCTTGGCCGGGTACAGGACGATGGCGTCGCCACCGAGCGATTTGGCGTCGGTATTGCCGCCGTTCCAGCCGATAATGGCCGTATGCTTGCGCCCGAGCAGCGTAAACGGGCCGCTGGCGTACAGGTCGAAATTGTCCGCCGTGCTGGTGCCTTTGCCCCATACGCCGCTCCACAAGCTCATGCCGGCGCCGGTCTGCGGGTTCGGATAGCCCGAGCCGGCATAGGCCACGGTGGTGCTGTTGCTGCTTTCGGTGCGCGCATAGCCCAGGTGCAGCTTCCAGTTGCCAGGCAGATGATGGTCGAGCGATGTGAAGAGCGTATGCTGCTTGTTGGCCCAGGTGCTCCACGGCGTGGTCAAGCTGGTATTGCGCGGCAGGTTGGCCAGGCTGCCGTCGGCGTTCCAGTAGGGCACGGCGCCCCAGGTGGCACCGGTCGGCTTGTTGTCCTGGAAGTCGACGCCGGCTGTCAGCAGCGTGCCGGGCTGCAGATCGGCTTCCACGATGGCCATGCCGACCGTCTTGCGTTCGTGATACATGTCAAAGTACGAATCGCGGTCCTGCCAGGCGGCAGTGGCACGTGCGCGCACGCTGCCGCTTTGCGTGAGCGGCGTGGAGATATCGGCTTCGACGCGGTGGTTATCCCAGCGGCCCAGCGAGACGCCATAGCTGGCCTGGAAGGTCTTGGTAGGGCGCTTGCGTATCATATTGATGGTGGCCGACGGGTCGCCGGTGCCGCCCATCAGGCCGTTGGGGCCGCGTACCACCTCCACGCGGTCGTACAGCACTGTGTCCTGCAGCGGCGAATTTGAGCCGGTCGGCATGCCGTCGACCTGGATGTTGTTAATGCCAAAACCGCGTGCATAGTATCTTGTGCGTTCGCTGTCCTGCTGGCCGACCTGAATGCCGGTGGTCATGCCCAGCGCCTGGTCGAGCCTGATGGCGCCCAGGTCGTCGAGCAACTGGCGCGTGATGACGCTGACCGATTGCGGTGTTTCGCGCAGCGATAAATCCATGCGCGTGGCGCTGCGCATTTCGTCGGTGGTGTAGGAACGGGTGCCTTCGGTGGCGCCGGGCGCCTGGCCGGTAATGGTGATGGCGGGCAGGCTTTGCGCATTATCGGTAGCAGCGGTGCCAGCAGCGCTGGTGTTATCTGTGGTGTCGGCAGCCAGTGCAGGCAAGGTAGCACTGGTGGCAAGGGCAAGCAAGGCGGTGCGCAGCAATTGCGGCAGCAGGCGAAGGGTCGGGGTTGGGTGCATGAGTATCCTGGCGTTTTTTTATGGGTATGCTCCTCTGGCTGGTGGATGGTTCCGTCTGGCTTGAGTTTGTGATTTCTTTTTTGTAAATAAGAATCATTATCAATATAACGCAAGTTGCCAAATTACTCAAGTCTTGCACCAATTGTGTGCGCCGCTGGGCAGCCGTACCAAAGACGGCGCATCTGCGATAATAGAAAAAGTGAATAGCTTACTAATGGATAAGGCATGCGTAAATGGATAGGCTGTACGGCATGGTTCTGCGTGGTGGCGCTGGCGTCTGCGCAGGAGGCAATGACGCCGGCTTCGAATGCAACAATGCAGACGCCAGCGCAACATGCCGTGCAGGATGCCACACCCGAGCCAGCGCAGCCCGAGCGCAAGCCAGAAGCACAGGCGGCTTTACCAGCCGTATCGCCTGAACCAGCGCATCAGCCTGTAGAGACGGTTGAGCCGGCCACGCCGCTCCAGGCGCCACAGACCGTGACGGTCAAGGGCAGCAGCGACGCATCGCCGCCGCGCGTGCGCTTTACCGCCTATCGCGACAGCTATGAAACGGCCAAAAAAGTATGGGAAGTGTCGCGCGGCAATGTAGTGATGGCGCTACGCCTGATACCGGCCAAGGTCAGCGGCACCATCGACGATGTACGCGTGGCGCTGCAGGGCAATGGCGCGCCAGTCTCGGTGCGGGTCACCGAAGGCGGCGTGTTCGTGGTGCCGATCAATGACGAGATCGCCGCGCAGGACGGCGTCTTCCTGGTCAACAAAGGGCGCGGTGAATTGACCGCCAGCATGGTGATCCAGCCGGCTGTGGCGCGCGAGGCCTGGACCCTGGAGCGTGTGGCCCACGTACTGCGCGACGCGCGCCTGGCGGTGCGCGCCATCACCCCTTGGTACAAGCGCTGGTTTTCAAGCGAGGTCAAGTCGCTGGCTTTCTGCGCGCCAGAGCGCGGCAGCGCCCTGCAGCTGAAAGACGGCGAGCAGCTGATTGCCACCTTGCCCATGAGCGAGGCGGCCGTCAACGATATCAACCAGCCCGTGTACTGCAAGATGTTCGATGGCGAAGACAAGTATCCGGGCCAGTATCGCCTGGTGATGCCGGACGAGGCCAGCGTACTAATACTGTAGGGTGGTTCAGCCGGGCTGGCGCTGCAGCAGCTCCAGTGCGGCGGCCAGCGCCAGGTCCATCGTGGCCTGGTGAAACAGCAGCCATTGCGGCAGCAGGTTCAGGGCATGGCGGCCTTGTGCCAGGTCGCCTTCATCGACGGCGGCCCAGGCATGATGCAGGCCCGAGAGCACGCGCGCATGCTGCTCGCGGTGGTTGGCCAGCGACGGAAAACCGATTTCCTCCATCAGGTCTTCCTCTTCGCGAAAATCGCGCTCGACGGCGGCGATCAGTTCACCAAAGCCGGCGTGAAAATAGCGGTCATCGAGCTGTTCGAGCCGCGCCAGCTCCTCAAACAGCGCCCGGTGTGCAGCGTCGATGGCCGGTACACCCAGCGCCATCTCGTCTTTCCATTGATTGTTCAACATGCTCGGCTCCCGGTGAGCATCCTGTGCAGGACGGTTCAAGCCCGTCGCGGCGCGCCAGGCCTCACCAGTGTGAGCGTGCTGCCGATGAAAATCCATGATCTGGATCAAAGCTGCGGCACAGACCCGTTGTCAGCGCTGCGCCCAGCGCTCCCACATGGCCTGGGCATGAACCTGCGGCATTTCCAGTGTTTGCAGGGAGGAGGGCGCCATGGCCTGGCGCAGAACCAGCGGCGCCAGCAGCAGGGTGGAAAGAGCAAGGCAGGCAAGCACTTTAAGCGTCAACATGGCAGTCTCCCGGTGAGCCGGTGGCGGCGCGCAGTTGCGGCGCCTGCCGGTCAGGTCCTACTTGTGTCACACCATGCTTGCAGTTCAGTTCAGTTGGTCAGAAGGTCAACAACTTGCTGTGATGCATTGCACCAGATGGGGCCTCAATAGACATCGCGGCGGTAGCGTCCCTGCGCCGTCAAAGCGTCGAGTCCGTCCTGTCCCAGCACCTCGAGCAGCACGGCGTCGACGCCGCCCGCCATGCCCTGCAGGCTGCCGCACACATAAATCAACGCGCCTTGCGCCAGCCAGTCGCGCAGCAAACCGGCCTGCTGGCGCAGGCGATGCTGTACGTATTCATGCGCGTCGCCGTCGCGCGAGTAGGTGCGGTCCAGGCGTGCCAGGTGGCCGCTGTGCAGCCAGCCTTCGAGTTCCTGTGCGCAGAGGCTGTCGACTGCCTGCTGGCGTTCGCCAAACAGCAGCCAGTTGTGCGCCAGGCCAGCGTGCTGGCGCGCACGCAGGTGCGAGCGCAGGCCGGCCAGGCCCGAGCCGTTGCCGATATAGATGCACGGCAGGTCGTCCAGGCACGGTGCAAAGGCCGGATTGGCCTGCAGGCGCAGGCGCAGGGCGCTACCCAGCGGCGCAAACTGCGTCAGCCAGCCGGACGCCACGCCATAGCCGCCGTTGCTGGCACCGGCATGGCGTTCCTGGCGCACCAGCAGCTGCAGTTGGCCGTCGCGCGGCAGGCTGGCCAGCGAATAGCTGCGCGGCGCATGCGGCGTACTGCCGTCTTCGCCTTCGCTGCCATCGGCATTGCAGGCAATAATTTCAGCCAGCGCACCGGCCTGCCAGTCGACTTCGGCCGGGCCGGCCAGGGCGATTTCAAACAGTGCGCCGCCCTGGCTGCCCGGGTTGAGCAGCGTACGCGAGACCAGGCGCCAGCTGTCATACGAGGCTTCTTCCTGGCGGCCGATGGCGTCGATCGCGCTGCCGCTGGTGCGCGCCAGTGCCTGCGACCACGCATCGAGCGCCACCGGATCGTGCCTGTCGACTTCGATCAGCGGGAACAGGTGCGTTGCGCCCAGCGCGCGCAGGCGCGCATCGAGTGCATGGCCAAAGCCGCAGAACTGCGTGTAGTGGCGGTCGCCCAGCGCCAGCAGGCCGAACTGCAGTCCTGCCAACGATGGCGCTGCGGCCTCGTCGAGCAGGCGCGCAAAGCGGCGCGTGCCGTCCGGCGCTTCGCCTTCGCCAAAGGTGCTGGCCACGATCAGCGCCTGTTCATACTGGCGCAACTCGCCTGGATCGATCTGGTCGAGCGCACGCACGGCGACCGGCACGCCGGCCTGCTGCAGCGCGCGCGCACTTTCCAGCGCCAGCCGTTCGGCCTGGCCGGACTGGCTGGCGTAGGCCACCAGGGTCGGCATGCCGGTGGCGGCCAGCACCTCGCCGCCGCCCAGCATCGCCCGCTGGGCTTTCACGGCGCGCTTGGCCTTGCGCCGGCCGAGGTACAGCATCCAGCCAGTAATGCCGAACAGCGGCAGGGCCAGGCTGGCCAGGGTCACGATAATGCGTCCGGCCAGGCCGAAATAGGTGCCCATATGCAGCGGATAGATAATGCTGACCAGGCGCGAACCCAGCCCCTGGCTGGCGTGCGGCTTGTTTTCTGTCACGCTGCCGTCCTGCGGATTAATCGCCATGCTGCTGCGCGCACGTTCATGCGGCGCGTCTGCTGCGACCCAGGTGAATTGCACGGTTTCGCCGGCGCGGGTCGGCAGGCGCATAGTGGTCAAGGTCCAGCCCGGTGCATGCTGGTTGAAGCTGCGCCAGGCCGTGGCCAGCTCGACTTGCGGTGCTGGTGCTTTCTTGCCCTTGCCACCCTGGTTTGGTGCCTGCGCCACGCGTGGCGGCCGGCCGGCCCAGGCGTCGACATTATCGCGGATAAAGTCGTAACTCCAGTACAGGCCGGTCAGCGTCAGCATCACATACACCACCAGGCACCAGGTGCCGGCCACCGCATGCAGGTTCCACAGGAAGGAGCGGCCTTTCAGGGCCGGGTCGAACGTCAGCCAGGTGCGCCAGTCGAGCGGACGGCGCGGCCAGCGCAGGTACAGGCCCGACAGGGCCAGTCCCAGCAGGCACAGCGCCAGTGCGCCGGCCACCTGGCGGCCCGGCGCGCGCGGCAGCAGCAGCCAGCGGTGCAGCGACTCGGCCCATTCAAAAAAGTGCGCGCCCTGCATCTCGGGCTGGATGGCGCCGGTATAAGGGTGCAGATAGACCGACTCACCGCGGCGTTCGCCCGGCTTGGGCGCAAAGAACACGCGCGGCGCGGCGCCCGCTTCGGCATACATTGTGACCGACGCCACGCGCTGGCCGTGCGCGGCAGCGGCCACCTGGCTGAGCTGGTCCGGCGTCAGCGCGGCGCGCGTTTCCACCGGCACATGGCGCACGCCCGGATTCATCAGATCCAGCAATTCGTCCTTGAAAGAAATGGTGGCGCCCGACAGGCCGATAATCATCAGCACGGTGCCGGCCGTAATGCCGATAAACCAGTGCAGCTGGAACCAGACCTGTTTCCAGCTGGGCAGCCAGGCTGGCGGTGCACGGCGGGTTGCCGGCGGAGCGGGGTGCTGGACGGTGTCGGCGCTGGGCGCGTTGGCGGCGCGCTGCTGCGGGCCGGTAGCGATGGTGTGACTGGTCATGGTCGGCTTTTCAAGGCATCTTCCGGCAAGCGGTATGGCAGAATAAAACAGCAAAGTAGCGCATCATAGCAAAAATAAGCGCAAATGAGAATGATTCGCAATATTCGGCGCGGAATGGCTGCTTGTCTGGACCGGCTTTGCCATGCATACTGCATGCCACGTTTCCTGCATGCCAAGTCAGCTGATGGCGGCAGGAAGGACTACAATAGCGCACTGTCTTAATTTGCCTTCGATCTCCTATGACTACGACTCCGACTATCACCATCACGCCATCCGCCCATCCGCTGTCCGACGCCGAGCGCGCCGAACGCATGAACAAGCCGGCCTTTGGCCGCGTGTTTACCGATCATATGGTGGTCATTCCTTACCGCGACGGCAAATGGCAGCAGGGCGAACTGAAAGCCTACGGCCCTCTGATGCTGGACCCGTCGGCCTCGTCGCTCCATTACGGCCAGGCCATCTTCGAAGGCTACAAGGCGTTTGCCCAGCCGGATGGCAGCATCAAGACCTTCCGTCCTGAACAGAATGCCGAGCGCTTCAACCGCAGCGCGGCGCGCCTGGCCATGCCGGCCATTCCGGTCGAGTTGTTCCTGGAAGCGGGCGACGCGCTGATTTCGCTGGACCGTAAATGGGTGCCGGGCAAGACCGGCGAGAGCCTGTACATGCGTCCGCTGATGATCGCGACCGACCCGTTCCTGGGCGTGCGTCCATCGGAAGAATACCTGTTCGTGCTGTTTGCTTCGCCAGCCGGCGCCTATTTCCCGCAAGGCGTCAAACCAGTCACGGTCTGGATCAGCGAAGACTACGTACGCGCTGCGCCAGGCGGCACCGGTGAAGCCAAGTGCGCCGGCAACTACGCGGCCAGCCTGATGGCGCAGGCGCAAGCGCAGGAAAAAGGCTGCGACCAGGTGGTCTGGCTGGACGCAGTACACCGCGAATTCATCGAAGAGATGGGCGGCATGAATCTGTTCTTCGTCTACAAGGACGGCGACAAAGTCACGGTAGTGACGCCGGAACTGACCGGCACGCTGCTGCCCGGCATTACCCGCCGCAGCCTGCTGGAAATGGCGCGCGAACTGGGCTATGCCACCGAAGAGCGCAAACTGTCGGTACAGCAATGGCGCGACGATATTGCGTCCGGCCGCATGACCGAAGTATTTGCCTGCGGCACCGCTGCCGTGATTACGCCGGTGGGCGTGGCCAAGGCCAACGGCTTCGAGATGACCATCAACAACAACGAAAACGGCGCCGTCACGCTGGCGCTGCGTGAGGCGCTGCTGGGCCTGCAGCATGGCACCGTGCCTGATACCAAGGGCTGGATGCACAAGGTCTGCTAAGTCGGATACTGTTTGAACCTGCGCCGGCACCCAGTTGCCGGCGTTTTTCTATCCCGAGGAATCGCATGTCCCTGAGAACCTTTGTGCCAGCCCTGGCCGCCCTGATGCTGAGTCTGTCTGCCGGCGCCGTCCATGCAGCCGAAGCGCAGTGCGCCGTACCGCGCAACGTCACCTATGCCGACTACGACGTCAAGCCGTCCGACGAGCGCAACACCTGCTACAAGCAGAGCACCAACGTGCCGACCGATTACTTTATGCTGGCGCTGTCGTGGTCGCCCGGTTTTTGCGACAGCCAGCGCCGCCGCGGCGAGATTTCCAAAAAGGCCGCCTTCCAGTGTTCGGAGAATAACCATTTCGGCTGGATCGTGCACGGCCTGTGGGCGCAGTCGGCCAATCCGGCCACCTGCGACGACATTTCCGTGACGCCGCCGCGCAAGACCGAGCTGCACCCGCGCTATTGCAAGGGCAACCTGCCCAAACTGGCGCCGTCCGAAATCCTGCCCTATATGTGCATGCAGCCCGGTGAAGCGCTGCTGCAGGGCGAGTGGGAAAAACACGGCGCCTGCGACTTCGATACCGCCAAACAGTATTTCGAGAAAGAGCGCGAGCTGTTCCAGGCCTTGAAACTGCCCGATACCGCCATGTCGAAAAACGAGCTGTTCAAATGGATAAAGCAGCACAACCCGCAGCTGAAAGACAAGTGGCTGGGCTATGAAAACCATAGCGGCGAGTTGCGGATTTGTTATTCGAAGGATTTCAAGGTAATCGATTGCCAACGGTAGGTCGGGTAGGTCGGATTAGCCGCGCAGCGGCGTAATCCGACAATATTGTTGGCGTAACCTGGCAACACCGCACGCGCCAACAATGTTGTCGGATTACGGCCCGAAGGGCCTCGGCGGCCCCGCCTAATCCGACCTACGATCCTGTCATTCAACATCATAAAATGTTCAAGCAATCAACCCCCACCATGGTCGGCCCGGACGGCCTGCCCCCGAACGCGCGTGTTTGGGCCATGCTGTCGCTGGCCATCGGCGTGGGCATGGCCTCGCTCGATACGGCCATTGCCAATACGGCCTTGCCAGCCATTGCCAACGAACTGCAGACGACGCCAGCGGCGTCGGTCTGGATCGTCAATGTCTACCAGCTGGCCATGGTGGCGACCTTGCTGCCGTTTTCGGCGCTGGGAGAAATCGTCGGCTACCGGCGCGTGTTTATCAGCGGCATGTTCCTCTTTACACTGGCCTCGCTCGCCTGCGCACTGGCCTGGTCGCTGCCGTCGCTGGTGCTGGCGCGGCTGTTCCAGGGCGTGGGGGCCAGCGCCATGATGAGCGTCAATACCGCCATGCTGCGTTCGCTGTATCCGCCGCACCTGGTTGGACGCGCATTTGGCAACAATGCGCTGGTGGTGGCGGTGGCGTTTGCCATCGGCCCGACGGCCGCCTCGCTGATCCTGGCCACCTCATCGTGGCCGTGGCTGTTTGCGATCAACGTGCCGCTGGGCTTGCTTGGCTTTTTCCTGGCCAGCCGCATGCTGCCGGCCACGCCGCTGGCCGCGCACCGGCTCGATGCGCGCACGGCCATCTATAACGTGGGTGCGTTTGGCCTGTTGATTTTGCTGTTTGGCGACGCCGCCCACCATGCCGCGCTGACCACCCTGTTGCCCGAGCTGCTGGCCGTGATCGTATTTTTTGTCCTGTTGCTGCGCCGCCAGGCCGGGCATCAGGCGCCGATGCTGCCGATCGACCTGTTTCGCCGGCCGCTGTTCCTGCTCTCTTCACTGACGGCCATCTGCACCTTTGCTGCGCAGGGGCTGGCCTTTGTGGCGCTGCCGTTTTATTTCGAGACCACGCTGGGCCGCTCGCCGATACAAACCGGTTTCCTGATGACGCCATGGGCCGTGCTGGTAGCGGTAATGGCGCCGATCGCCGGGCGCCTGAGCGACCGTTATTCACCCGGCGTGCTGGGCGGCATCGGCCTGGCGGCGTTGGCGGCGGGGTTGCTGACGCTGGTGTGGCTGCCGCACCAGGCCAGCGTGCTTGATATCGGCTGGCGCATGGCGCTGTGCGGTATCGGTTTCGGTTTTTTCCAGGCGCCCAACCTGAAAGCCATTATGAGCAGCGCACCGGCGCACCGCAGCGGCGGCGCCAGCGGGGTGGTGGCCACTTCGCGCCTGATAGGCCAGGCCAGCGGCGCAGCGCTGGTGGCGTATTGCTTTACCGTCTCGGTGACCGGTGGCGCGACCTATTCGCTGTGGCTGGCCGCCGGCTTTGCCGCCGTGGCCAGCATCGCCAGCTTTTCACGGCTGGCGGTGACGCCGAAAGCCGTGTAGGGCGCCGGACTAGACGTCGATGGCCTTGCTTGAGTGCATGCGCTTGCGCAGTTCGAACTTCTGGATTTTGCCGGTCGAAGTGCGCGGCAGCGGGCCGAAGTAGATGGCCTTGGGCACTTTGAAGCCGGCCAGATGCTGCTTGCAAAAGGCTATCAGCTCTTCAGCCGTGACGCTGGCGTCTTCACGCAGCTCGACAAACGCGCACGGCGTCTCGCCCCATTTTTCATCGGGCTGGGCAATCACGGCCGCTGCCAGCACCTGTGGGTGGTGGTACAGCGCATCTTCAACTTCGACGCTGGAGATATTTTCGCCACCGGAAATAATGATGTCTTTGCTGCGGTCCTTGAGCTTGATATAGCCGTCCGGATACTGCACGCCCAGGTCGCCCGTATGGAACCAGCCGCCGGCAAACGCCTCGCGCGTGGCTTTCTCATTTTTCAGGTAGCCCTTCATGCAGATATTGCCGCGAAACATGATCTCGCCGATCTGCTGGCCATCGGCCGCCACCGGCTGCATGGTGTCCGGGTCCAGCACAGCCACCGCGCTTTGCAAGTGGTAGCGCACGCCCTGGCGTGACTTCAATACAGCGCGCTGATCCTGCGGCAGGCTGGCCCAGTCTTCCTGTTCGGCGCAGATCGAGGCCGGGCCATACACTTCCGTCAGGCCGTAGGAATGGATCAGGTCAAAACCCATCGCCTCGATCCTGGCCAGCATGGCCGCCGGCGGCGGTGCGCCAGCCACCATGCCGCGCACGGTCCAGTCGATGCCATCGCGCCAGCTGGCCGGTGCATTGGCCAGCGCCGCATGCACGATGGGCGCGGCGCAGTAATGGGTCACGCGCAGCTCGCGTATCAGGTCGAACACCAGCTTGGGCTCGAACTTGCGCAGGCACACATTGACGCCGGCGCGCGCTGCAATCGACCAGGGGAAGCACCAGCCATTGCAGTGAAACATGGGGAGCGTCCACAGGTAGACGGCGTGCTTGGGCATGTCCCATTCGAGGATATTGGACAGCGCATTGAGCGCAGCGCCACGGTGGTGATACACCACGCCTTTCGGGTCGCCGGTGGTGCCGGACGTGTAGTTAAGCGCAATTGCATCCCATTCGTCAGCCGGGGCCTGCCAGGCGTAGGCCGGGTCGCCGCCGGCCAGCAGGGTCTCGTAGTCGAGTTCGGCAAAGGGTCCGACCTGCGGACCCAGCAGGTCGTTGACCTGGATCACGCGCAGCTCGGGCAACTGCTCGGTCATCTGGCGCGCCAGCTCGGCAAATTCGGTGTCGGCCAGCAAGACCTTGGCTTGTCCATGGCGCAGCATGAATATCAGCGTGGGCAGGTCGAGCCGGATATTGAGCGCGTTGAGCACGGCGCCGGCCATCGGCACGCCAAAGCTCGCTTCCACCATGGCAGGCGTATTGGGCAGCATGGCCGCCACCACATCGTCCTTGCCCACGCCGAGCTGGCGCAAGCCGGATGCGAGGCGGCGCGTGCGCTCGTATGTGTCGCGCCAGTTCTGGCGCAGCGGGCCGTGAGCAATTGCCAGCCGGTCGCCATACACGTCGGCGGCGCGGGCAATATAGTCGAGCGGGGTGAGGGCGGCGTAATTGGCCTGGTTCTTGCCAAGGCCGCTGTTGAAGTCGGGCGTCATGCTGCTGGTCTCCTTGAATGTTTGGGCCAGCATAGCACCGGGTAGTGGAAATTACTGTCACCGAGGCGACATCGTGCTGGACGGGTGGGATAATGTAAAATCAATCATTGCGTTTTTGAAAGATGCCAGCACAGTGAGGGATTTGCACGACAGCACCATCGACCTGTCCGGCCATGCCTGGTTCCAGGCACTGGCCCCGGTCCACCGGCAATGGCTGCGCGATGGCGCCAGCGTGCAGCAGTTTGCGGCCGGCACCCATGTGGCGCGCCGCGGTGAGCCGTCGCTGTACTGGATCGGCGTCGAATCGGGCTTGATCAAGCTAGCGGTCGGCAATGCCGACGGGCGCGGCGCCACGTTTTCCGGCGTGCCTGCCGGCAGCTGGTGCGGCGAAGGCAGCGTGCTCAAACGCGAAGCGCGCCGCTATGATGTGGTGGCCGTGCGCGATTCGATCATCGTGCTGGTGCCGGCCGACCTGTTTCATCGCCTGCTCGCTGCCAGCCTGTCGTTCAATGCCTTTGTGATACAACAATTGAATGAGCGCATGGGCCAGTATATTGCCGCCATCCAGAACCAGCGCCTGCTCAGCGTGGACGCGCAGGTAGCGCAGGCCATCGCGCAGCTGTTCCACCCCATGCTATGCCCGCGCACGTCCAAGGTGCTTGAGTTGTCGCAAGAAGAGATCGGCCTGTTGACCGGCATCTCGCGCCAGCGCGTCAACCGCGCCTTGCGCCATCTGGCCGAGCTGGGCCTGGTCAGCATTGCCTACCAGGCCATCAGCGTGGTCGACCTCGATGGTTTGCGTTTGTATGGCACAGCGTCGCTGTAATGACAGTGTGGCGCGGTGTTTCATGGCATGCTGGCGTCTGCTTCCTTGATCCGGTTTTTGCATGGCGCTGATTGCACACCATCCCTTGTTCCTGCTCGGCCTGCGTTTTCCGCGCCGGCTGCGCGTGACCGTGCGCCACGGCCACGTTACCCTGCACAATGAAATTGCCAGCCGCAAGCTGGGCAGCGGCGACAGTTTCGTGGTGCCGGCCTTTTTGCGTTTTGCCTGCGACGTGATGCCGGGCCGCGTGCAGCCGGCCGAATTCACGCTGGCGCTGGAACATGACGAGGCCGACGCGCCGTCCGGCGGCAAGCGCTGGAGCCGCGCGCTGGCCCAGCATATCTTCCAGGCGCCGCAGGGCAAATGGACGGCAGCGCGCCTGGCCGCGCTGTGGCAGGTGCCGCCGCACAAGGCCAGGGCGCGCCTGTTTGCCGAAGGTGAGGCCTTGCTGAGCCTGGTGCGCGAGCAGCGCCTTGCCCATGCGCTGCATGCGGCGGCGCAGCCGGGCGGCGCTGCGCAGCGCGACCTGGCGCAACTGGCGGCCGGTTCCGGCTTTGCTTCGGTACCGGCGTTTTGCGACGCCTGCAACGAGGTGGCGGGCCTGCGCCCGGCCTGGCTGCTCGGCCAGCCGGCGGGCCCAGGCCATCGTCCGCTATAATCGCGGCATGGGATCTTTTCAACAACGCCGGCAACGATGGTCGTGGCAGCTGTGGTTCGCCTGCCTGGCGATACTGCTCAATGCGCTCACGCCGGCATTGTCGTATGCGTTTGTCTCCCATCAAGCCAGCAACCCAGCAGGCGATATCTGCTCATCGAGCGGCGCCGTCTACTCTGCAGCCGAACTCGGTCTTGATGGTGCGTCTTCCGGCGCCATCGACCATCACCTCAAGCATTGTCCGTATTGCCTGGGCCACGCCGGCAGCACCGGCCTGCCGCCAGCGCTGACGCCGCTGGTCGTCGTCAGCGGGCACGATGCCTATCCAGCGCTGTTTTACCAGTCGCCGCAGCCGCTGCCGGGATGGCAGCAGGCGCAGCCGCGCGGCCCGCCGCAAGCGGCCTGAACCATGCTGTGGGTGGCGCCGTCGTGGCTGGCACAGGCCGGCCTTGCGCACCTTTTTCATTCTGTTACGCCCATCGGGCCTGAAATATATGAAACGTCGTCTCTTTCTGCTCGCCGGTACGGCCGGCCTGCTCACGCTTGCCGCCTGCGAGCGCGAACCGAAACCCCATTACATCGGCCTGGATCTGACCGGTGGCGATTACAAGCCCGACTTCAAGCTGAGCGGCCCGGACGGCCGCGTCTATACGCTGGCCGACTTCAAGGGCAAGTATGTGATGGTGTTTTTCGGCTTTACTCAATGCCCGGACGTGTGTCCGACGGCGCTGTCGCGCGCGGTGGAAATCCGCAGCAAGCTGGGCGCCGATGCCGACAAAGTGCAGGTGGTGTTTATCAGCATCGACCCCGAGCGCGATACGCCCGAGTTGCTGGCTGAATACATGCGCGCCTTCGATCCCACGTTCCTGGGCCTGCGCACCGACCCGCAGAACACGGCGCAAACGGCCTTCAACTACAAGGTGTTCTACCGCCGCGTGGCCAGCGGCAGCTCCTACACCATGGACCACACGGCCATTACCTATGTGCTCGATACGCAGGGGCGCATGCGCCTGGGCCTCAAGCACCAGATGACGGCCGATGAATGCGCGCAGGACATCAAGACTTTAATGACCTCGAAGTACACACTCTGACAAGGAACCATCATGACTTATCTGAAATCATTTGCCGCCATCTCCCTCGCCGTGCTGTCGTTCTCGGCCCTGGCCGACAGCGGCGTCAAGATCAGCGAACCGTGGGTGCGCGCCACCGTGCCACAGCAAAAGGCCACCGGCGCCTTTATGCAAATTACTGCCACCAAACCGATGCGCCTGCTCGAAGTGCGCTCGCCGGTGGCTGGCGTGGCTGAAATCCATGAAATGAGCATGAGCGACAATATGATGCGCATGCGCCAGGTCAAGGACATCGCGCTGCCGGCTGGCAAGGCGGTCGAACTGAAACCGGGCGGCTACCATGTGATGCTGATGGAGCTCAAGGGCCAGGTCAAGGCCGGCGACAAGGTGCCTTTGACGCTGGTGGTCGAAGGTGACAACAAACAGCGCGAAACGATCGAAGTGATGGCCGAGGCGCGCGCGCTGGGGGCGGGCAATATGCCGGCGATGAAGCACTGATACTGCGCTGGCTCAAGCCGGTCCTGAGGGGCCGGCTTTTTTTTCGTTTCTTTGAAAGTTAAACGGTTGTTTGATACAATCTGATCCTGAATTAAACAGCCGTTTAAAATTAATGACAATCACTGAACAACAAGATATCGAACCAGCGCGCCTGCGCATTTTGCAAACCTCCGCCGAGCTGTTTGCCGATCACGGCTACAAGGCCACATCGGTGCGCGCCATCTGCGAGGCGGCGCAGGTGAATGTGGCGATGGTCAATTATTATTTTCACAGCAAGGAAGAACTGCATCTGGCGGCATTCGAGCATGCGCGCCTGCTTGCCGCTTTGGTACCAGACGAAAGCGCTGCAGGTTCGCCTGAAGCACAATTGCGCCAGGCAATCAGCGAACTGGTGCTGACCATGTTGAGTTCGGGGCCGTCGTCGCTGTTTGCGCGGCTGGTGGCGCGCGAGCTGCTCGAACCAACCGCCGCCATGGCCCGGCTGGCCGAGCATCATGTCTTGCCGCAGCACGCGCAATTTACTCGCCTGATTCGTGGCGTGGTGGGGCAAAGCCTGCCGGCCGAGGTGGTGCAGAAATGCGTGCTCAGCGCGATCGGACAGGTGGTGTTCTATGCGCGCTCGCGCAGCGTGCATGAGCTGGTGGCGCCGGAAATCACCTATGACGACGCCGGCATTGCCGCCATTGCGCAGCATATTGCCGACTTTACGCTGGCCGCCCTGGCCGGCCTGCAAGCGCAGAAGGCGGTAGCGCCATGAAGGCGGCGCGCAACCTGACGCTGGTACTGGCCGGCCTGGCCATGCTGGGTCCGTTCGCCACCGATACCTTCCTGCCGTCGTTCCCGGCCATCAGCACGCACTTCCATGTCAGCAGCGTGCTGGTGCAGCAGACACTCAGTGTCTATCTGGCCGCCTATGCGTTTATGACTTTGTTTTACGGTACGTTGTCGGACTCCTTCGGTCGCCGTCCGGTGATCATGGTCTCCCTGCTGATTTTCGGCATCGGCTCGATCGGCGCCGCGTTTGCGCCCAGCTTTGGCTGGCTGCTGTTTTTCCGCGGCATGCAGGGCGCCTCGGCAGGGGCGGGCAGGGTGATCGGCCAGGCCATCGTGCGCGATACGTTGCAGGGAGCTGCGGCGCAAAAGATGCTGGCCAATATCATGATGGTGTTCGGCATTGCGCCGGCGATTGCACCGATTATCGGCGGCTGGCTGCATGTGGCCTATGGTTGGCAGTCGACGTTTGTGTTTACGTTTTCGGTGACGGTGCTGCTCTTGCTAGCCTGCCTGAAAGGTTTGCCGGAAAGCCTGCCGGCCGCGCAGCGCCAGCCGTTTCATCCGGGCGTCATCGCACGCAATTACTGGCGCGCGCTGCGGCACCAGGAGTTTTTACTGCGCTCGCTGGCGGTGGCGTTTGTGTTCAGTGGCTTTGCGCTGTATATCGCCTCGGCGCCGCACTTTATCCTCGACTTGCTGCATCTGCCCGAAACGGCGTTCGGCTGGATGTTCGTGCCGATGGTGGCCGGCCTGGTGCTCGGTTCGGCCGTCTGCGGCAAGCTGGCCCATAGCGTGGCGACCACCGTGATGGTGCGCTGGGGCCTGCTGTTTATGGGCGCCACCGGCTTGCTCAATATCGTCTACAACCATTTTTTTGTCGCCAGCATCCCGTTTGCGGTAGCGCCGGTGGCGCTGTATGCGTTCGGCATGTCGCTGGCGCTGCCGGGGATGACCATGTCCACCCTCGATATTTTCCCGCAGATGCGCGGACTGGCGGCGTCCCTGCAGAACTTTGTGCAGATGCTGCTGTTTGCCCTGGTGTCGGGCTTTATCGCGCCGCTGCTGTTCGACAGCGCCTTCAAGCTGGCGCTGGGGCAGGCCTCGGCCGTGGTGCTGGCGACGCTGTTCTGGTGGCTGGGCAGTCGCTGCAGTGCAACATCGCGCAGCTAAATGTCAGGCATGCTTCCTGCTTTGCTACACTGTCACAATTGAGCCCGGCCTTTTGCGACTCTTGCGATGCCGGGCCAGCAGCTTTTGACACTCTATCCTGGCAACCATGCACCTGATTAACTCCAGCCTCAACCACGCGCTGCGCGTGCCGCTGGCCGCGGAAATCCATTCGCGGCCTTTCCTGAAGCTAGACGCACCCGAACTCATCACCCACCTGGCGGTCTATCGCGATGACGATGCCGCCACGGGGCCGTCCAATATGCAGTTGCAGCATGCCACGCTTGCCGCACTGTGTGCGCACTTTGGCGTGGCGCCGCCTGCACCGGAAGCGAAGTATTTCTATTACGACTTTGGCCGCTTTCGCCTCAAGTGGGAATGCCATACCGAATTTGCCACGTTTACCTTTGCCGAGCACCCGGGCACGCCCGTGCCTTTGGCGCAGGCCTTCGAGCGCATGCCCCTGGAGCAATTGCCGCAGCAGTGGCTGGCCAGCCTGAAGGGCAAGTTGATGGTGGCCGCGCACGTGTTGCTCGAACACGCCAGCGTGCCGGTCGATGCCTTTATGCAGCAGCTGCCGGAGGTGTTTGAGGGCAATACGCTGGTGGGCAGCGACGTGCTGCAGGGTGGCCAGCTGTGGACCGACTTTACGATACAGTCCGATGGCTTCAGCCGCTTTATTATTCGCGACGCCGGCATGCGCGCCCAGCAGTCGGGCCGGCTGGTGCAGCGCGTGCTGGAAATCGAGACCTACCGCATGATGGCGCTGCTGGGTTTGCCTTACGCGATGCAGGCGGCGCCCACGCTCAACAATATTGAAAACGAACTGGCGCTGCTGGCGGCGGCCATGGTCGATACCGACAATGCGGGCGGCGATGGCGGCGCTTCCGAGCAGGCGCTGCTGGACCGCATTACGCGCCTGGCCGCGCGCATTGAAAAACTGTCGCTCGACAACAGCTACCGCTTTTCCGCCTCGAAGGCCTATATGGGCCTGGTGCGGGCGCGCATCGAAGAGCTGCGCGAAGTGCGCATCGAAGGCATCCCGACCATCGAGGAATTCATGGACCGGCGCCTGACGCCGGCCATGAGCACCTGCGAAGCGATGGCCAGCCGCCAGGAAGCGATGGCGCAGCGCATCGCCAACACCAACGATCTGCTGCGCACGCGCGTCGGCATCGTGCAGGAATTGCAGAACCGCCAGATCCTGCAGTCGATGAATGCGCGCGCCGCGCAGCAGCTGCGGCTGCAGCAGGCCGTGGAAGGGCTGTCGGTCGCGGCCATCTCCTACTATGTGATCGGCCTGTTCAGCTATGGCGGCAAGGCTGCCAAGGTGCTGGGCCTGCCGGTCAATCCCGATATCCTGGTCGGCGCGCTGGTACCGGTGGTGGCGGCCGGCGTCTGGCTAAGCTTGCGGCGCATGCATCACAAGCTGCATGCCGACTAAGCGTGGTTAAGCGCCAGCAATTGTAGATTTTTGCTATCTTTCTGCCTTCATGTTTTTAAAGGAATGCGCATGTTGGCCAAGGTTGGTGATATCTACAGTGTGTTTTCGCCGCTGCTGCAGCAGTATGTGGCCTGCCAGGTCACGCACATCAAACTGGCATCGTCGCCGAGAGACACGCCACTGGCGGCCGTGCTGGAGCTCGACTGGAGCGGCGACGCCTTGCCCACCGCTGCCGAGGCGGCCGCGATGCAGCCTTTGCTGTGCGATTACTATTTCTGGAATAAAAAATACGATCATCTCTACCTGACCGCCAATGTGCCGACCGGCCATGTCTTGATCACCAATATCGCACCGCTGGTCGAGCGCGAAGTCAACACCTATGGCAGCACCTGGAATGTCGGCGACAGCCTGGCGCGCCACCGGCGCTGGCAGCAGCTCGACCCGGTGGCGCGCGAGCGCTTCAAGAGTGCTTCCGACGAGGTGGAAGTGGCGCTGGGCGCGCATGGCATGCGCCAGACGTCCACCCGCGTGACCGACGACATACTGCAGTCGCTGGGCAGCCTCGATGAGCTTGACCAGTTGCCGTGCATGATGACCGTGGAAACGCGCCATGGCACGCCGGAGCTGCTGGCCTATCTGCTGCGCCGCCCGCTGGTACACGAGCTGCATTGGCACTCCGACAGCATGCCGGAACTCGATTTGCGCAGCAGCAATCTCACGCGCCTGGTGCTCGATCCGCAGGGCATCACCAATGTAAAACTCAACGACAGCCTGGACTTCCTGTCGCTGACCAGCCTGCCGACCGCTGCCTTGCAGGTCGAGGCGGCCGATGCCGGGCGCTTGCTGACGCTGCAGAGCGTGCGGGCATTGCCGAAGCTGACGGGTTTGAATCGCCTGGACGGCCTGTCGCTGACCGGCGTGGAGACGCTGGACGTGGAGCAGGTGGTGCAGCGCTTTCCCGCACTGACGCAGCTGCGGCTCTGGGGCAAACCGGGTACCGTCAGCAATCTGGGCGCGCTGGCGCGGCTGGAGCATTTGCAGATGCTGAGCACGTACGACATGTTTGGT
This sequence comes from Janthinobacterium aquaticum, assembly GCF_009208565.1. Taxonomy (GTDB): domain Bacteria; phylum Pseudomonadota; class Gammaproteobacteria; order Burkholderiales; family Burkholderiaceae_D; genus Janthinobacterium. The sequence goes on from NZ_WFLK01000002.1 coordinate 215,756, forward strand.
TTTGATGGCAACGATTTTCCCAAAGCCGAACAGTTGCCGCATCTGTCCTCGCTGTGGATGAGCAGCTTGCCGGCCGAGGCGGCCAAGGCCATCAAGGCCGGCTACAAGAAGGCGGCAGCGCTTGGGCTGGACATGTCGATCAGGCAGCCGCGCAAGCCCGAATGGCTGGCTGAAAACCTGCTCAATCCGTTTCGCGACTGGGACGGGCGCGAGCAGATTTCCGCCGCCAACGCCAAAAAAGCAGCGCAGGCCTACAAGGCCATGCTGGCGGCCACGCGCAGCATCGACGGGCCCAATACGCAGGCTGTGCTGGAAGCCATGGTGCGCGACTATGTTGCCGTGTTTAACAAAATGGAGCGTAGCGGCATTATTGAAACCGTCGAGCGCGAAGAAATTTTCTGCGTACTGGTTGATTTGTTCAGGCAACTACGCGAGCAGGGCCTGCAGTTCGATGAAGCAGCTCTGCTTGACCTGATGGACAGTTTGCGCGATTTTTAGATATAGAAATAAAGTTCTAGATAAAAAGTTCTAGAACTGTTATTCTGGTCGCATGCATACTCAAGCGACCATCCCCCATCCCACCGCAGCCGAGCTCGACCTGCTGCGCATCCTCTGGCGTGTCGGCCCGGCCGACGCCCGGGCCGTTCATGAAGCGCTGATGCTGGAACGTAACGACGCCAGCTACGCCACCGTGCTGCGCCAGCTGCAGCTGATGCACGGCAAGGGCCTGCTGAGCCGTGACGAAAGCGTGCGCCCGCAGTTGTATGCGCCGGCTGTGCAGCAGGAAAGCATGCAGACCAGCTTGCTCAAGGAGTTGATCGGCAAGGTGTTTTCCGGTTCCGGCAAGGCGCTGGTGCTGACCGCGCTGCGCGAGCATGTGAGCGACGACGAGCGCGGCGAAATCGAACGCCTGCTGCGCAGCAAGGACGCAAAAAAATGATCGCCACTGTAACCGCCGCACTGGGCTGGAGCCTGCTGTATTTTGTCTGGCAGGCGCTGCTGGTTGGACTGGGCGCGGCCGTGCTGCTGCGCCTGTTGCGCGGTGCCAGCGCGCGCTGGCGTTATGGCGTCTGTGCGCTGGCGCTGCTGCTGTGCCTGGCCATGCCGGCGCTGCATCTGGGCTATCTGCTGGGGCAGGGCGGGCACGCTGCTGCGCCGGTGCCTTCGGCCCTGCTGTTACAGGCCTGGCTGCCGACACTGGTGCTGGCCTGGAGCGCCGGCGTGGCGGTGATGGCAGCCAGGCTGCTGTTTGGCCTGTCCTGGGTTGGTCAGTTGCGCCGCCAGGCCGAGCCGGCGCCGCCGCTGTGGCAGCAACGCCTGGACGCGCTGGCGCAGCGCATGGGCTTGCAACGCGCCATCACGCTCAAGCTGCATGCGGGCTTGTCGACACCGGTCACGGTGGGCTTCTGGCGCCCGCTGGTGCTGCTGCCGGCCTCACTCCTGTCGGGCATGCCGGTGCCGCTGCTCGAAGCCTTGCTGGCGCATGAACTGGCGCATGTGCGGCGCTGGGATTATCTGGTCAATCTGCTGCAAAGCGTGGCCGAGGCGCTGCTGTTTTTTCATCCGGTGGTATGGTGGCTGTCCGGGCGCATGCGCATCGAACGCGAACTGGTGGCCGACGAGCTGGCGGCGGTGGCCCTGCAGGACCCGCAGCGCCTGGCCCATGCGCTGCACGCCCTGTCGCAACAGCCGGCGCCGGTGCGCCATGGTTTGCTGATGTCGGCGCGTGGCGGCTTGCTGCTGGCGCGCATACAGCAGTTGCTGGCACCGCAGCCTGCCACGCCTGCCTGGAAGCTGGCCATGCCGGCGCTGCTGGTCGCCTGCGCCACCGTGGCAATGCAGGTGCACGGCCACACCGAACCGGCCAGGCAGATCGTGCAGCAAGCAGCCTTGCCCAAGCTGGCCCAGCTGCCCGCCCTGAGCCTGAGCGCGCGCCATATGCTGGTGCTCGACGATACGGGCCGCGTGCTGATGGCCAGGGATGCCGACGCCATCGTACCGATCGCCTCGATTACCAAGCTGATGACGGCCATGGTGGTGCTCGAGGCCGGACTGGATCTGCAAGCGCCCGTCAAAATCATCGCGGCCGATGGCCGGCGCGGCGGCCAGAGCGTCTTGCCCGACGGCGCGGTCGTGCCGCGTGGCGTGGCCCTGCAGTTGGCGCTGCTGCCGTCCGAGAACCGCGCTGCGGCGGCCCTGGCGCGCACCTATCCTGGCGGGCAGGCTGCATTTCTGCAGGCCTTGCAGGGCAAGATCGCCAGCCTGGGCCTGCGGCGCACGCACCTGCAAGACGCTGTAGGCCTGTCACCCGGCAATACCTCGACCGCAGCCGAAGTGGCGGTGATCGTTGCCGCCGCGGCGCGCTACCCCGACATAGCGCGCCTGTCGAGCGAACGCCAGGCCAGCGTGCAGGTGCAGGGCAGGTCGCATCTGCTGCACAACACCAATGCGCTGGTGGGCCAACAGGACTGGCAGATTTCACTGTCGAAAACCGGCAGCAGCAAGGACGCCGGCAGCTGCGTGACCATGCGCATGCTGATGGGCAATGGCGCGCGCCACGTCACCGTGGTGCTGCTCGACGCCGAAAATTCGCAACACCGTTCACAGGACGCCCAGCGCATCCGCGCAGCACTGGCTGTCACACCGATTTAGATTTATACCCACTGGAGACAACAATGAGCATCATGAAGCAATTCATGCTGGTGCTGGCGGCAGCCATGGCCAGCCCGATACTGGCACAGGCACACGAAACGAACCCCGGCGCAGTCGACTGCGATAGCTGCGAGCAATGGAATGTCCCGGTTCAGCCGTTCAAACTGTACGGCAACAGCTGGTATGTGGGCGTGGCCGGCGTGTCGGCAGTGCTGGTGACCGGGCCGCAAGGCCATATCCTGCTCGATGGCGGCCTGCCGCAGTCGGCGCCGCTGATCGAGGCCAATATCCGCGCCCTCGGCTTTCGCATGGAAGACGTCAAGCTGATCCTCAATTCGCATGCGCATTGGGACCATGCTGGTGGTATTGCCGCCCTGCAGCGCGCCAGCGGTGCGGCCGTGCTGGCCAGCGCATCGAGCGCGCGCGCCCTGCAAAGCGGAACCAATACCCTTGATGATCCGCAATACCAGGCTGACCCCGTGGTGCACGTGCCCAAGGTGGCGCAGGTCACGCTGATCAAGGACGGCGAAGTGGTCAAACTGGGGCCGTTGCAGCTGACGGCGCATATGACGCCCGGCCATACCACGGGCGGCACCACCTGGACCTGGCAGTCCTGCGAAGCAGGGCGCTGCCGCGATATCGTGTACGCCGACAGCCTGAACGCCTATGCCAGCGGCGACTTTGCCTTCAGCGGCAATGGCAAAACGCCCGACATCACCGCGTCGTTTCGCGCCAGCATCGCCAAAGTGGCGGCGCTGCCGTGTGACATCATGATCCCCGTGCATCCCGGGCAGGTGGATTTGCTGGAAAAGGCGGCCAGGCGTACGGCCAGCAGCGATCCCCTGATTGATACTGGCGCTTGCCGTGCTTATGCCAACGCTGCAACAGCGTTTCTGGATAAACGGCTGTCGAAGGAGCGAGCCGCAAAGTGACGGGGATCGTAGGTCGGATTAGCAGGGCAAAGCCCTGCGTAATCCGACAACATTGTTGGCTAGCGCAACGTAATCCGACAGCATTGTTGGGTAGCGCAGCGTAATCCGACAACATTGTTGGCACCTGTGGTGTTGTCGGATTACGGCCCGAAGGGCCTAATCCGACCTACGTAAAATGCGGTTGGCACAGCATGGAATTAAGCCTTTAATGAGAGTTAATTATCATTTATAATGCAAATCCATTGCATTATGGCTCTCTTCCAGGAAATCATGTCCCGTTCAATTTTGCGCACTTTTTCTCCGCCGCTGGCCTTGCTGCTGGCCGCTGCCAGTCCACTTGCCCTGGCGGCCGAACCGGCCGTCAGCGACAGCACGGACGACAAGCCCGAGGTGGTCAACGTCAAGGCCGAACGCCAGCACTATCACAGCCTGTCGGCCACCGCTGCCACCAAGACCGACGCCTTGCTGATGGATCTGCCGCAAAGCGTGCGCGTGATCACGGCGGACTTGCTGCGCGATACCGGCGTGACCACGCTGGCCGGCGCGCTCGATCTGGCCAGCGGCATTTCGCGCCAGAGTCCGCTGGGCGGCCTGTGGGACAGCTACGCCATGCGCGGTTTTACGGGCGATCCGAACTTTGGTTCCGACTACATGGTCAACGGCTTCAGTTCCAGCCGGGGCTACAACGGCATGCGCGACGGCGCCAATACGCAGAACGTGGAAGTGCTCAAGGGGCCGGCGTCGGCGCTGTATGGCCGTGGCGAGCCGGGCGGCACCGTCAATATCACCACCAAGAAGCCGAAGTTCGTGCCGGAATACAGTGCGGACTTCTCGGTGGGTAGCCGCCAGATGCGGCGCGCCGCGATTGATCTGACCGGGCCATTGAATGACGCGTTTGCCTACCGCCTCAATGCTGCGCATGAAGAAGGGCACAGCTTTCGCGATACGCTCAAGTACGAGCGCAGCCTGTTTGCGCCGTCGTTTATCTGGGCGCTCGGCGACAGCACCACCATTTCATATGAAATCGAAGCGGTGCGCCAGCGCGTGCCGTTCGACCGTGGCGTGCTGGCCGTCAACGGCAAGCTGGGCGTGCTGCCGGTGTCGCGCTTCCTGGGTGAACCCGATGATGGCCCGATGACCGTCAAATCGATTGGCCACCAGGTGTTTGTGCACCATGATTTATCCGCCAGCTGGACCATGCAGGCCGGCCTGTCCTACCGCGACAGCGAGCTGACCGGTTATTCCAGCGAAGCGAACAACCTGCTGGCCGATGGTCGCACCTTGCGCCGCCAGCGCCGCCACCGCGATTTTTCCTCGACCGACAAGTCGGGTCGCATCGAGCTGCTGGGCAAATTTGCGACCGGGGCGCTGGCGCACGATGTGCTGGTCGGCGTCGATACCTACCATTTTGACGACCACCGCGTGCAACTGCGCCGCAATCCGTCGGCTGCCAACGCGTACGCCATCGATATTTATGCGCCCGTGTATGGCGGCAAGGCCGATCCGCTGGCGCTGTCGATCAACACCCAGGAAGGCCAGCGCGCCACCGGCCTCTATGCGCAGGACCAGCTGGACCTGGGCGCCAACTGGAAGGCGCTGGTCGGCGTGCGCCACGACAGCTACCATCAGGACGTCGCCAACAACCGCCTGAACGTCAGCAACAGCCAGTCGCTGTCGTCGACCAGTCCGCGCGCCGGCTTGGTCTACCAGCCATCAAAAGCCTGGTCGCTGTATGCCAGCGCGGCCAGGGGCTTCCGGCCGAACAGCGGCATCAGCATCGACAACCAGGCGTTTCCGGCCGAAGAAAGCCGCTCGTACGAGATCGGCGCCAAGCTGGAAACGGGCAAGCTGACCGGTACCGTGGCGCTGTTCGATATCCACAAAAAGAACGTGCTGACCACCAATCCGGCCAATACCGACTTTGCCATCGCCGCCGGTGAAGTAGGCAGCCGCGGCCTGGAAGTCGACGTGTCGGGCGAACTGGCGCGCGGGCTGCGCGCTTCGGCCTCGTATGCCTATACCGATGCGACCGTCACCCGTGGCGACAATACCATCGTCACCGGCTCGCGCTTTGCCAACGTGCCGCGCCACAGTGCCAACCTGGTCGCCACCCAGCAGTTTGCACTCGCTTCCGGCACGGCCAGCCTGGGCGGCGGCGTGCAATATATGGGCGAACGCCTGGGCGACGTGGCCGTCAGCAGCAAGTTCACGCTGCCGGCTTACACCGTCGCGCGCCTGCTGGCCTCGTACTCGCCCACTACCCGCCTGCGCTTCGGCCTGACGGTCGACAACCTGTTCAACCGCCGCTACTACGCCAGCTCCTACAGCCCGCTGTGGGTAGCGCCGGGTGCCGAGCGCACAGTGACGGTCAACGCCCATTATCAATTCTGAGCCCACGCTATTTGAACAACGCCAGCGCTTCACCTAAACGCGGGTGGCGGCATTGGCGTAGGTCGGATTAGCGCTACGCGCGTAATCCGACAACGGTGTTGGCCGCATTTTTATCATGCGTCAACAATGTTGTCGGATTACGCCGCTACGCGGCCTGCGCGGCCCGGCTAATCCGACCTACGCAAGCACTGGGTAGCAATGACCGACCCCAGGTTTTATTTGATTAGCGCCAGTGCGTCGCGAAACTTCGGGTGGCGGCAGTCGCGCAGCCATTCGAAGGCCAGCATTTCGACCGTCAGCAACTGCGCACCCAGTTTGTCCAGGCGCGCCAGTGCGGCCTCGCGGCTGGTAGCCTGGCGCGAGCCTACGGCGTCGATGGCGATGATGACGTCATAACCGCGTTCCAGCAGGCCCACTGCCGTTTGCAGCATGCAGACATGCGCTTCGCAGCCGGTGACCACGATTTGCCTGCGTCCCGGCGCCAGCTCCTGCAGCAGTTGCGGCAGGCCATCGGCGCAGGCGCCGAAATGCATCTTGTGCAGCGTTTGCCGGCACAGCGCCTTGACCATGTCGGCATTCGGTCCCAGCTTGTCGGGGTTCTGCTCGGTGCCGAGCACGGGAATATCGAGCAGGTGCGCAATGCGCGCCAGGCGCAGATTCTGTTCCAGCACCTGCTGCCCGTCGTCGATGGCCGGCATCAGACGGCCCTGCAAATCGACGATCACCAGTACCGCTTGTTGTGCATCCATCAGCATCATGTTTCCTTAGTCGTGAGGCAACCAGACAGGCGTGGTGTTGTCGCCCATCAGGTAGCCGTGGTTGAGGGCGATCGCATCGCGCAGATAATTCCACAGTGCGCGCACGCGTGCAATATTGCGCCGCTCGCTCGGCGACACCATCCAGAACGAGCGTAGCAGATCGATATCGCCGTCGAGTACCGGCACCAGCTCGCTGGACTGCTGGGCAACGAAGCAGGGCAGGATCGCCAGCGCCTGGCCGGCGCGCGCCGCATGGTATTGCGCGATCACGCTGGTGCTGCGAAAGGCGCGCAGCGACTCGGGCGCCACATGGTCCATATAGCGCAGTTCGGCGCTGAATACCAGGTCGTCCACATAGCCGATGATTGGATGCTCGGCCAGTTGCGCCACCCGCGTAATCGGCGCATGGCGCGCCAGGTAGGCCGGCGTGGCGTACAGCTTGAGGCGGTAGTCCGACAATTTGGTCACCACATACGGCCCTGAAGCGGGCCGCTCGATCGAGATGGCCACATCGGCTTCGCGCTTGGACAGGCTGACAAAGCGCGGCACGGCAATCAGGTCGACGCTGATATGCGGGTAGCGCCCGCAAAAGTTGGCCAGTTGCGGCGCCAGCACCACCGCGCCAAAGCCTTCGGTGGCGCCCAGGCGCACCTGGCCCGACAGCAGCCGGTTATGCTCGCCCAATTCTTCGGTGGCGGCAAACACGGTCGCCTCCATCGTCTCGGCATACTCCATCAGGCGGTGGCCTTCGGGCGTCAGCTGGTAGCCCACGTAGTTGCGGTCGAACAGCTGCGTGCCGACCTGCTCCTCGAACTTGCGCATGCGCCGCGAAACGGTGGAATGATCGATGCCGAGCTTCTTTGCCGCATCGACCAGGCCGGCGCTGCGCGTCAGTTCCAGAAAGACGCGCACATTGTCCCAGTCCAGCATTGCCAACTCCTCTTGTGCATTTTTGCAAAGGAATTATGCATTAATTCCGCTTGTATGACTATTTTTACACATGCAAGAATGCAGTCACACCTATAAGAAAGACCATCCTTACCAGGAGACACTGCATGAAAAAGACCGTACTGGCCGTGGGCGCTGCTGCGCTCGCGCTTTCCTTCTCCTGCGCCCAGGCGCAAATTTCCGACGGCGTTGTCAAGGTCGGCGTGCTGACCGATATGTCCGGCCCGTATTCGGCCATGGGCGGGCGCGGCTCGGTGGTGGCCACGCAGATGGCCGTGGAAGACTGTCTGAAGGCCGAATGCAAGGGCATGAAGATCGAGGTGGTGTCGGCCGACCATCTGAACAAGGCCGATATCGCCGCCTCCAAGGCGCGCGAATGGATAGACCGCGACAAGGTCGATGCGATTGTCGACCTGACCAATTCGTCGGTGGCGCTGTCGGTGCAAAAGCTGATGAAAGAGAAGGGCGGTATCGCCATGTTCAGCGGCCCGGCCACCGGTCGCCTGACCAATGAAGACTGCTCGCCCAACGGCTTTCACTGGATGTTCGACACCTACTCGCAGGCCGCCGGCACGGCTGCCGCACTGACCAAGCTGGGACAGAAGTCCTGGTATTTCGTGACGGTCGACTATGCATTCGGCCACTCGCTGGAAAAAGACGCCAGCGAGGTGGTCAAACAGAACGGCGGCACGGTGGTGGGCGCGGTGCGCCATCCGCTCAACGCTTCTGATTTCTCGTCCTTCCTGGTGCAGGCGCAGGGCTCCAAAGCCCAGGTGATCGGCCTGGCCAACGGCGGCGCCGATACCGTCTCGGCCATCAAGCAGGCGCGCGAATTCCGTATCGGCAGCGGCAAGGACCAGCGCCTGGCCGCCTTGCTGGTGTTCCTGTCGGATGTGCATGCGCTGGGGCTGGAAACGGCGCAGGGGCTGGTGTATGCCGACGGTTTTTACTGGGATTTCGATGAGCGCAGCCGCGCCTTTGCCAAGCGCTTCGAGGCCCTCAACAAGGGCGCCAAGCCGACCATGGTGCAGGCCGGCGTGTATTCCAGCACCTATCACTACCTGAAGTCGGTGGCCGCGGCCAAGAGCGACGACTCGAAAATCGTCGCTGAAAAAATGCGCCAGCTGCCAATCAAAGATGCGGTGATGAACAACGCCTCGATCCGCCCCGACGGGCGCGTGATTCACGATATGTATCTGGTACAGGTAAAAACCCCGGCCGAATCGAAAGGTCCGTGGGACTACCTGAAAGTGCTGTCGACCATTCCGGCCGAGCAGGCGTTCAAGCCGATGGATGCGGCGGCCTGCAGCCTGGTCAAAAAATAAATTTGCGATTTCAAGTACCCAACAACGGAGTCATCATGAACACCATCGCCCTGCATATCGCCGGCCAGCACCACGCCTCCGCCACCACCGAATGGCGCGACGTGATCAATCCCGCCAACCAGGAAGTCGTCGCGCGCGTGCCGTTTGCCACGCGTGACGAAGTCGACCTGGCTGTTGCCACCGCCAAAACGTCCTTCAAAACCTGGCGCAATACGCCGCTGGCCGCGCGCATGCGCATTATGCTCAAGTACCAGCAACTGATCCGCGAAAATATCGGCAAACTGGCCGAACTGATTACGCGCGAACATGGCAAGACCCTGCCCGACGCAGAAGGGGAGGTCATGCGCGGCCTGGAAGTGGTCGAACATGCATGCTCGATCGCCACCTTGCAGTTGGGCGAGATTGCCGAAAACGCCGCCAATGGCGTCGATGTCTACAATATTTACCAGCCGCTGGGCGTGGGCGCCGGCATTACGGCCTTCAATTTTCCGGTGATGCTGCCGTGCTTTATGTTCCCGATCGCGATTGCCTGCGGCAATACCTTTGTGTTGAAACCCTCCGAGCAGGACCCGTCGTCGACCATGTACCTGGTCGAGCTGATGTACCAGGCCGGCTTGCCGGCCGGCGTGCTCAATGTGGTGCATGGCGGCGCCGAGGTGGTCAATATGCTGTGCGACCATCCCGACATCAAGGCGGTGTCGTTTATCGGCTCGACCCATGTCGGCACCCATGTGTACCGCCGCGCCAGCGAAGCGGGCAAGCGCGCGCAGTCGATGATGGGCGCGAAAAACCATTGCGTGGTGCTGGCCGACGCCAACAAGGAGCAGGCCATCAACAACCTGATCGGCGCCGCCTTTGGCGCGGCCGGCCAGCGCTGCATGGCCAATTCGGTGGTGGTGCTGGTGGGCGAGGCGCGCTCGTGGTTGCCCGAGATCGTGGCACGCTCGAAAGCACTGAAGGTTGGCCCGGGCAGCGACCGCGAAGCGGACCTGGGGCCGATGGTGTCGAAAGCCGCCTTGCAGCGCGCCGAAAAGCTGATCCAGGCCGGCGTGGACGAAGGCGCGCAGCTTCTGCTTGACGGGCGTGGCCACAAGGTGGCGGGTTTTGAAGGCGGCAACTTTATGGGGCCGACGATTTTCTCAGGTGTGCAGGCTGGCAATTCGATCTATACGCAAGAGATTTTCGGGCCGGCCATGTGCGTGGTGGAGACCGAGACGCTCGACGAAGCGATTGCCTTTATCAACGCCAACCCGAACGGCAACGGCACCTCGATCTTTACCTCGTCAGGCTGGGCCGGGCGCAAGTTCCAGAACGAGATCGATGTGGGCCAGGTCGGTATCAACGTGGCCATTCCGGTGCCGGTGGCGTACTTCAGCTTTACCGGTTCGCGCGCCTCCAAGCTGGGTGACCTGGGGCCGAACGGCAAGCAGGCGCTGTATTTCTGGACCCAGACCAAGACGGTGACGGCGCGCTGGTTTGCACCGGACGACGCCGGCAGCGGCGTCAATACCACCATCGCCATGAAATAAGGAGCTGCCATGGGTGAGCAAATTGTTTTTATCGGCCTGGGCAATATGGGCCTGCCGATGGCGCACAATCTTGTGCGCGCCGGCCATGGCGTCACCGGCTTTGACCTGGTAGCGGCCAGCGTGCAGCACTTTGTCGATGGCGGCGGCCTGGCTGGCGCCGACCTGAACGCTGCCGTGGCGCAGGCCGACATCATTATCACCATGCTGCCGGCCAGCCGCCATGTGCAGGGCGCCTATCTGGGCGAGCACGGAATCGTGGCGCGCGCCAGGGCCGGTGCGCTGCTGATCGACTGCTCCACCATCGCGCCGGAGGTGTCGCGCGAGGTGGCTGCCGCAGCGCAGGCCAGAGGCTTGCGCATGATCGACGCGCCGGTGTCGGGTGGCACGGCGGGCGCGGCGGCCGGCACGCTGACCTTTATGGTGGGCGGCGCTGAAGCAGATCTGGCCAGTGCGCGGCCTTTGCTGGAGCAGATGGGCAAGAATATCTTCCACGCCGGCCCGGCCGGCAGCGGCCAGACCGTCAAGATCTGCAACAATATGCTGCTGGGGATACTGATGATCGGCACCAGCGAAGCGATCCGCCTGGGCATGGCCAATGGTCTCGATCCGAAGGTGGTGTCGGAGGTGATGGCCAAGAGCTCGGGGCGCAACTGGACGCTGGAAGTGTATAACCCTTGCCCCGGCGTGGCCGACAACGTGCCGGCCTCGCGCGACTATGCCGGTGGTTTTGGCGTGGATCTGATGCTCAAGGACCTGGGGCTGGCGGTGGAAAGCGCCAGCGCGTCGGGCGCCAGCGTGCCGCTGGGCGAACTGGCGCAGGCGCTGTATGCGCGCCACAGCCAGGCGGGGGCGGGAGGGCTGGATTTTTCCAGCATCTACCGCCTGGACCAGGCCGGCTCCTGAGGATCCGCAGAAGTCCGATCAGGCCTTTCGCACTGTGTCACCGGGCGCCATCCCTATCGTGTCGCATGTTTTAAAGGTAACAATATACACTCCGCAACTGATCGAGTCAGGTCGATGCCGTGCATCCGACGGCGTCGCCCCATCTTGGCAAAGCAAAATGCCCTGATGGATAATCAATTAACGACAGAAGACGGAAGCGTATATGTTCAAAAAGATAGTGGCACTGGCACAGCAGGCGCTGGGTACAGACGCGCTGGGTAACGACGACTACGCGCAACTGAAAAAAGGCCTGCGCGGCCTGTCGCAGATCGATGAAGCGCTGTGGCAGCGCGCCTGCGAATTTGTCTGCGAAGGTACGCAGGAAGGCGTGCTGCTTGAGCTGCAGGCCAGCGCACCGCGCGGTGGCGTATTGCTGGGAAAACCCGGGCGCCTGAGCAGCCACTTTCATACCTACGACATGGACAAGAAGGACGGAGCGCTGGCCAGGGAAAGCCTGCGCCACCGCCACCAGTTCTACGCACAGTTCGATGCCGCCGACATCGCGCCGGTGGTGCTGATCCGCCTGGGCAAGCTGCTGCTGGCAGCCGACCAGGGCGCATCGCTTGAACGTACCGGCGCCCAGGTGCCGCAGTGGCTCGACTATCTGGTCAGCGATGCGCTGCATGCCAGCTTTGCCGATACCCGCGCCGATGCAACCGTCGCCAACCGGCGCGGCTGGGACGCCGGCTTGCTGGCCGCACTGCTCGAACATGAAGGCGAGCCGGGCGCAGGCGCGCTGCAACTGGTATTCGAACGACGTGAAATCGATGACTACCAGCGTGAGCGCTGCCTGCCACGCCTGCTGGCGCCCGGCGCGCTGGACGACTATATGCTGGCCCATGCCGGCCAGGTCGAGGCGCTGCCTGCGACCCTGTCAGCGAGCGGCAAGGTCGTGCTGGCCCGCCGCCTGGGCGCGGCGCCCGCGCTGGCCCAGGCGTTTGCTGCGCCGCTGGTGCGCCTGGCCGTCGATAGCGGCAAGACGGTGAGGGCGGTAGCCGGTCCTTGCCTGTCTGTGCTGCCGGCCGAACGCCGCACGGCCTTGCTGCAGGAGTGTCTGCTGACCGGCAAGACCGAAGAACGGGTGCAGGCAGCCGAGCTGCTGGGGCGCGCGATGGCGCCGCAGCACGGCGCGTTGCTGGAGCAAGCGCTGGCGCAGGAGAGCAGCAAGACGGTGCAGACGGCGATCCGCAATGCGCTGTCCTGGCTGGGCGCGGCCAGCGACGCCGGCGCCAGCGAACTGCCCGAGGTGCCGCTGCCTGCATCGCCGCCGCCATCGCGCCTGGGCGACGATGCGCTGCAGCTGCTGCAGGCCAGCTATAGCGCGCTGCTGGAAAAATTCAGCGCCGAGGCGCGCGAAGAAAGCGATGAAAACCAGGCCGGCAAGCATACCTATAAATGGAAGCAGCACCGCCTGAAAAGCTTCCAGGCGGTCAAGCCAGAATATCTCGCTGGCGCCATCCGCGTGCTCAATGGCGAAGGGCAGAAAGACGACCTGCAGCGCGCCCGCAACAGCCAGCTGCGCGTGCCGGTCGAATACCAGGGCAAGCTGCTGGCGCTGCCCGAATTCGGCCTGGCGCAGATGGTGCGCTGGCTGGTGGCCACGCGCCACAACAGCGCGCACTTCTGGCATGACAGCTTCTTCCAGCAATGGCTGGCGCGCCAGTCGCTGGCCAATTTTGACTTGCGTCTGCTCGACCGCGCCATGCGCGAGGCGGGTGACCAGAGCGACAGCGTGGCGCTGGTGTGCCTGGGCAATAACTGGTGGGGCGTCAAGCCGCAGCACATGCTGGCCGCCGACCAGGTATGGCCGCTGTTTGCCGAGCGGCGCGACTTGATCGAACAGGGGCTTGGCCTGCGCGCCGCTGAAAAGCAGCGCAATGCGCCCGAGCTGGCGTCCACGCTGGAAATTGTGGCGCTGTTCCCGGTGCTGCCAGCGCAGTGGCTGCCGCGCGTGATGGAGTTTGCGCTGGGCGAGGGCAAGCAGCACCGCGCCAGCGCCCAGCAGATGCTGGCCAAGCTGCCCGATATCGGCAAGCGCGTGGTCGAGGCACTCGCCTCTAGCAAGCAGGAAATGCGCATCGGCGCGGCGCGCTGGCTGGCCGACCTCGACTACCGCGCCGGCGTGCCGGCACTGTACCAGGCGCTGGACAAGGAAACGCGCGAGACCGCCATTGCCGCTTACCTGACGGCGCTGGAGCGGCTCGGTGAAGACCTGAGTCCGCGCCTGTCGCCCGAGGTGCTGCTGGCCGCTGCCCGCAAGGGCCTGAAAGGCAAGGCGCCCAGCGGCCTGGCGTGGTTCAAGCCGGAGCTGCTGCCGGCCTGCCGTTGGCGCGATGGCAGCCCGGTCGAGCCTGAGATTATCCGCTGGTGGGTGGTATTGGCCTGCAAGCTCAAGGAGCCGGGCGGCAACGGCCTGCTGCTGCGTTACCTGGGCCTGCTCGACGAGGCCAGCCGCGCCGCGCTGGGCGAGATCGTACTGCGCCAGTTTATCGAGCAGGATGTGCGCGGCCCCAGCCTGGACGAAGCGACTGCGCATGCGCAGGCCAACGCGCCGGCCCGCTACCAGAGTTACCAGGACAGCGCCAAACGCTATCCGCAGTATTACAGCGAGCAGGGCAAGCTGACGCCCGAACAGGTATTCGATGAAGTGCGCCGCGAAAAGCTGGCCGAATACCTGGGCAGCGCCATCGGCGAAAAAGGTATCCTGGCGCTGGCGGCCGGTACGCCCGGCCATGTGGCCGTGTCGCTGCTGCAGGCCTATATGCGCGACCATTATCCGCGCCGCGCGCAGATCGAAGCGATGCTCGACGGCCTGGCCGATGGCGCCGATCCGGTGGTGATCCAGCTGCTGCTGGGCATTGCGCGTCGCTACCGCACCGCCTCGGTGCAGGATAAGGCGCGCCTGTTGGTCGAGCGCATCGCGCAAGGCAAAGGCTGGAGCCAGGACCAGCTGGCCGACCGCACCATTCCCACTGCCGGCTTCGACGAAGCGGGCCGGCTCGAGCTGTCCTACGGCGCGCGCACCTTCCATGTCACGCTCGACGCGGCCATGAAGCCGGTGCTGCATAACCCGGAAGGCAAGGAAATCAAGGCGCTACCCGAGCCGCGCCAGGACGAGTCGCCCGACAAGGCCAAGGAAGCGAAACAGCAGCTGTCGGTGTGCAAGAAGGAACTCAAGCAGGTCATCACCCTGCAGACGGCGCGCCTGTACGAAGCGATGTGCGCCGGCCGCGTCTGGCCGCAGCAGGAGTGGACCGAATACCTGCTGCAGCATCCGATAGCCGGGCGCCTGGTACAGCAGCTGGTCTGGATCGCCGAAGACGATCGCGGCACGACCTTGCTGCGCCCGGGCGACGACGGCAGCCTGCTCGATATCGATGACGAGGAAGTCAGCCTAACCGCGGACAGCCGCCTGCGCCTGGCGCATGGCTCGCTGCTTGACGCCGCGCAGATCGCCGCCTGGCACCGCCACCTGAAGGACTACAAGGTCAAGCCGCTGTTCGAGCAGCTGTCGCACCAGTTGCCCGACAGCGCCCTGATGGCGGGCCGCGAGATCGCCGACCGCCTGGGCTGGGTGGGCGACACCTACGGTTTGCGCGGCGCGTTCACCAAGCAGGGCTACCTGCGCGGCCAGGCCGAAGACGGCGGCGTCTTTACCGAGTACCACAAGGACTTTGCCAGCGCCGGCCTGCGCGCCGTGATCGAGTTCTCGGGCAGCAGCCTGCCGGAAGAGCAGATGGCCGCAGCGCTGAAAACGCTGTCGTTCTACCAGCTGCCGCGCAACTGGCGCGACGAAGCCATGCTGCTGACCGAAGTGCCGCCGGTGCTGCTGGCTGAAACCTATGCCGATTACCTGGCCGTGGCCAAAACATGCGGCGGCTACGATCCGCAGTGGGAAAGCAAGATGCCATGGTAAGGCCGCTGGGCGAAGAAGTATTGCAACTGCTGCGCAGCAATCAGCGCGAGCTGCTGCAAAGACTGCAGAAGGAGGCGCAGGCGGAGGCGGAAAAAAACCTCAGCGCCAGGTTTGTCTCGCACAGCGCGCAGCAGGCGCTCAGCGAGTGCGCCGCGCTGGACGACGCGCAGTTGAGCGCCTTGTCGCGCTGGTTCGAGAGCGGTGATGTACAGGCGGCAGCTTGCTTTGCGCTGCCGCAGGGGTCACGCGTACTGAGCTGGAAGGGGCGGCTGGCCGCCTTCTCTGGCGTGGACGTACTGCACATGGCGCGCTGGGTATCGACCAAGGTGCAATATGGCCATCGCTTCTGGCATGACGACGATTTTGAAATATGGCTGGCGCGCCAGCCTGCCGGCAGCGTTGATCTGCGCCAGTTGGATGCCGCCCTGCGCGAAGCAGGCGACTTGCGCGACGGCGTGGCGCTGGCCTGCCTGAGCGACTGGGGCAGCTTTGTCCGGCGGCCGCAGGCGGTATTGCCGCCAGACTGCGTCTGGCCATTTTTCGAGCAGCGGCCCGAATTGATCGATCAGGGTCTGGGCCTGGCGCCCGACCCGCGTTCAGGTTATGACCGGCTCCGGCTCGACTACACGCTCGATGTACTGCAAACGTATCGGCAGCTGCCGCAGCGCTGGCTGCCTGCACTGCTCGATTTTGCGCTGGGCGACCTCAAACCGCAGCGCATTGCCGCCCAGCGCATCCTGGCCAGGTCGCCCGATATCGCCGGCCAGGTCGCGGCCAGCCTGGCGTCGGGCCGCCAGGAAGTGCGCATGCGCGCAGCGCGGTGGTTAGGTGAACTTGGCGACCCGGCGGTCGTGCCGGCGCTGTATGGCGCCGTCCAGCGCGAGCGCCGCGAGACGGTCAGCGCGGCGTTGCTGTCAGCTTTGGAGCGTCTGGGCGAAGATATCGCGCCCCTGCTGGCCCCCGACAAGCTGCTCGCTGAAGCGCGCAAGGGCTTGCAAGCGAAGATGCCGGCAGGACTGGAGTGGTTTGATTTTGCTGCGCTGCCCGATTGTTGCTGGGGCACTGGCTCGCCGTTGGCGCCCGAGATCTTGCGCTGGTGGGTGGTGCTGGCCTGCAAGCTCAAGGAGCCGCGCGCCAATCCCATGCTGATGCGCTACCTGGACTTGTTGCATCCCGACAGCCGCGCGGCGCTGGGACTGGCCGTGCTGCGCCAGTTTATTACGCACGACACGCAAGGTGCCGATCCCGACGCGGCGATCGCGCACGCCAATCAGTATTATGTGCAGCGCCACGGGCAGTACCAGCAACTGGCGCGTGAATATCCGGAAGCTTACGGTTACCTGGGGACGCGCAGCATGGACAGGGTATTTGAAGAGCTGCGGCTCGAAGCGCTCGGTGACTGCACCGGCAGCGCAATTGGCCAGAAGGGCATCCTGGCGCTGGCCTGCCATGCGCCAGGCGAACGCGCCGTCGCACTGCTGCAGACCTATATGCGCGACCATTATTTGCGCCGCGCGCAGATCGAGGCGCTGCTGGAATGCCTGGCCGCTGGTAGCGATACGGCGCTGGTGCAGCTGTTGCTGGGCGTGGCGCGCCGTTACCGCACGGCGTCGGTGCAGGACAAGGCGCGGCTGCTGATCGAGCAGGTCGCCGCCGACAAGGGCTGGAGCGCCTGGCAACTGGCCGACCGCACTTTGCCCACCGGCGGTCTCGATGAAAGCGGCGCGCTGATGCTCGATTATGCCGGCCGCCCGTACCGTGTCACGCTCGATGCCGCCATCAAGCCGGTGCTGCACAATGCCGAAGGCAAGCTGGTGGCCGCCTTGCCCGAGCCGCGCGAGCATGATGCGCCGGTCAGCATCAAGGAGGCCAGGCAGCGCCTGTCGAACTGCAAAAAGGAGGTGAAGCAGGTCCTCGTGCTGCAAACGGCGCGCCTCTACGAAGCCATGTGCCTGGGGCGCCGCTGGTCGGTGGCGGACTGGCGCGACGACCTGCTGCGCCATCCGGTCGCCAGCCGCCTGCTGCAGCAACTGGTATGGCAGGAACTGGGGCCTGATGGCGCCGAGCGTCAGCTTTTCCGGCCTGTCGAAGACGGCAGCCTGCTCGACGCCGACGACCAGGAAATCGCGCTGGCCGCCGACAGCGAAGTGCGCCTGGCGCACGCCATCTTGCTGACGGCGGCGCAAGTGGCGGCCTGGAAGCGCCACCTTGGCGATTATCGTCAAAAGCTGCTGTTTGAACAGTTGCAGCACGCATTGCCGCCGGCAGCACTGCGCGCGGGGGCGCATATCGATGACCGGCAGGGCTGGCTCAGCGACAGTTTCACGCTGCGCACCGCCTTCGGCAAGCGTGGTTATGCGCGTGAAGCGGCGGGCGACGGCGGCGTGTTTGAGGCCTACTGCAAGGATTTTCCCGGCGGCGCGCTGTGCGTGCGCATGCGTTTTTCCGGCAGCCAGTTGCCCGAGGAACGCCGGCCGGTAGCGCTGATGACGCTGGCTTTCCAGAGCCTGCCCGATGGTCACCCGGTTGCGCTGTCGACGGTGCCACCCGTGTTGCTGGCCGAGGCCTATGCGGATTATCATGCGGTAGCCAAAGTGTGCGGCGGCCATGACGAGGACTGGGAAAGCACGGTGGCCTTTTAAGCAAGGAAAGAGATGAAAAATACTGAACAGACCAGCAGCGAAGGCGGCCAGGAACACGCAGTGCGCCACAGCGCCGAACAGCGCCATGCGGCAGAGCTGCAGCGACTGCGCGAGGTCGATACCGATCCGCGCCCCGAGGGCTGGCAACTGTCGCCGCGCGCGGTGCGCCGCTTTATCCTGGGCGACGCGGCGCTGCAGGTGAGTCGCAAATTCTACGGCGACGATCCGCTGGTCGACCGTGCGATTGTCACGCTGATGGGGCACCAGGGACTGATGCTGGTGGGCGAGCCCGGCACGGCCAAGTCGCTGCTGTCCGAACTGCTGGCCGCGGCCATCAGCGGCGACTCGGCGCTGGCGATCCAGGGCACGGCCGGCACCACCGAAGACCATATCAAGTATTCGTGGAATTACGCGCTGCTGCTGGCCGAAGGGCCGAGCCGGCGCGCGTTGGTGCCGTCGCCGTTGTACCAGGCGATGGAGCAGGGCCGGCTGGTGCGCTTCGAGGAAATCACGCGCTGCGCGCCCGAGATGCAGGACGTGCTGATCTCGCTGATGTCGGAAAAGCAGATGATGGTGCCTGAACTGGGGGGCGATGCGCGCGTGCATGCGCGGCGCGGCTTCAACATTATCGCCACCGCCAACCTGCGCGACCGTGGCGTACACGAGATGTCGTCGGCGCTCAAGCGGCGCTTCAACTTTGAAACCGTCAAGCCGATCCGCGACCATGGCTTTGAAGTCGAGCTGGTGATGCAGCAGCTGCAGCGCGAACTGGCCGCCATCGGCGCCAACGTGACGGTGGGGCGCGACGTGGTCGAGCTGCTGGTCACCACCTTCCAGGACCTGCGTGCCGGCCAGACGCGCGAAGGCACGGCCATCAAGACGCCGGACGCGGTGATGTCGAGCGCCGAGGCGGTCAACCTGGTGTACGCCGCTTCGCTCGAAGCGCTGCATTTCGGCGACGCCACGCTGCGTCCGCGCGAACTGGCCAATCAGCTGCAGGGGGTGGTGCTGAAGGATAACGCCGACGACATCAAGCGCGTGCGCCACTATTTCGACACGGTGGTACGCGAGCGCGGCCGCCGCGACGATCTGTGGAAAGATTTCCACGACGCGGCGCGCAAGCTGTGGCTGTAGCGCCGGGCCAGGCGGCCGCCTTGCCGGCCAGCGTGCAGGCGGCGCGCGCGCAGCTGTTCGGACCGCAGGTGTACTTTGCGCCGCTGCGCCACCACAGCCCGGCCTGCGCGTTTGCGCTGCAGGCCATGCTGCGCGAATTGCGTCCGGCCGCCGTGCTGATCGAAGGTCCGGAAGGTTTTACGCAGATGCTGCCGCTGTTGCTGGACGAACGCACGCAGCCGCCGGTAGCCTTGCTGAGCCAGACGACGTTGCCGGCCGGTGTAGCCGGCCAGCCGCCGCGCACGCAGTCGGCGTTTTTCCCGTTCTGCCACTACAGCCCGGAATGGGTGGCGCTGCGCGAAGGTGCGGCGCTCGGCGCGCAGGTGGCCTTTATCGACCTGCCGTGGCAGGCGCGCGCTGACCGCGACCGCCAGCATGGCGGCAGCGACGGCGAGCAGGCGGACAGCCTGATGGCCGAGCGCTATCTCGCGCACAGCCGCTATCTCAATGCGCTGGCGACACGCGCCGGCTGCCGCGACCACGACGAGCTGTGGGACCATCTGTTCGAGGTGCGCGACGCTGCCCGGCTGGCCGACTGGCGCGCGCTGTTCGGCGACGTCTTTGCCTATTGCGCGATGGCGCGGCTCGACTACGAGCCGGCCGTGCTGGAGGCCGAAGGCAGCCTGCCGCGCGAACGCCATATGGCTGCGCATATCGCCCACTGGCGTGCCAAGATCGACGGGCCCATCGTGGTGGTAACCGGCGGCTTTCATACCAGCGCGCTGATCGATTTGCTGACGAAGGGCAAGCACAAGGCGATAGCAGAGCGGGCATCGGCAGATGCGCCGGGCTGGCTGATACGCTACAGCTTCGAGCGGCTCGACGCCCTCAATGGCTATGCTGCCGGCATGCCGGCGCCGGCCTATTACCAGGCCATGTGGGAGTCTTTGCAGGCCAGGCCGCAAAGCGCCTTGCACCATGTTGCGCTCGACACCCTGACAACGCTGGCGCAGCAAAGCCGCGCGCGCGACTTGCAGCAGCGCATCTCGACGGCTGAAGTGCAGGCGGCCGTGCTGCAGGCGGCGCGCCTGGCGGCCTTGCGCGGCCATGCCGGGCCGGGACGCCAGGACCTGCTCGACGCCATGCAGTCGTGCTTTGTCAAGGGCGCCATCGACGA
The DNA here is from genome assembly GCF_009208565.1 of Janthinobacterium aquaticum. Classification (GTDB taxonomy): domain Bacteria; phylum Pseudomonadota; class Gammaproteobacteria; order Burkholderiales; family Burkholderiaceae_D; genus Janthinobacterium. The sequence continues at coordinate 236,081 of NZ_WFLK01000002.1, forward strand.
TGGCGCGCAGGGCCTGTTGGACGATATGCGGCGCCTGCTGACGGGCAGCCGGCTGGGCGACATTCCACCCTCGGCCGGCTCTCCGCCGCTGGTGGAAGACGCGCGCGCGCTGGCGCGCCGCCATGGCCTGCGCCTCGATGACAGCGAACGGCGCACGGCGCGCCTCGACCTGTACCGCAAGGACCGGCACCGCCAGCGCAGTCGCTATTTTCACCTGATGCATTACCTGGGCAGCGGCATGGCGCGCTGGCAGTCCGGCCCTGATTTCCTGGCCGGCAGCGGTCTTGAACTGCTGTTCGAGGAGTGGACTTATGCATGGACGCCGCTGGTCGAAGCGCGTCTGATCGAGCTCTCTGCCGACGGCGCCAGCCTGGCAGAAGTCGCGCTGGCGCGGCTGCTGCGCGACGAGCAGGCGCTGCTTGAGCAGGGCCAGGCCGGTTCGGCCGGCGGTGCTGCTGCCCTGCTGGTGCGCGCCTGCCTGGTCGGCCTGCATGAGCGCCTTCCTGCATTGCTCGGCCATTTGTCGCGCCATCTCAATGCAGACCCGCAGCTGGTGTCGGTGCTGGCCTGCGGCCATGCACTGGTCACGCTGTGGCGCGCGCGCGAACCGCTGGGCGTGCGCGATGCGCCAGAAGTGCAGTCACAGGTGCTGGCGTTGATGCGCGCCGTCTGGCCGGCGGCCCTGTTTCTGCTGCCGGCGCTGGCCAACAGCAGCGCCGAGGCGGAAAGCGCGCAGGTGGCGCAGCTGCTGTCGCTGCGTGAATTCGGCCGTGCGGCGCGCAGTGCCTTGCCGGACAGCGAGGCCGGGTTGGCCTTTGAGGCTGAACAGCTGCATGCCCATCTGGCTGGCCTGGCGACGCAGCGCGACGGCGCCCCGGGTATCGCCGGTGCCGCTTGCGCGCTGCTGTTTCTCGATGGCGCCTGGGACGAAAACCAGCTGGCGCAGCTGCTCGAACAGCGTTTCGGCGTTGGCGCCCAGCCCGACCAGGCCGTGCGCTTTTTGTCGGGCCTGATGGCGGCGGCGCCCGAACTGCTGCTGACGCAGCCGCAACTGCGGCGCAGCTTCAACCGCATGCTGGGCAGCTGGGACGAGCGCAGCTTTATCGCCTATCTGCCCGAGCTGCGGCTGGCCTTTACGGGCTTGAAGCCGCAGGAAACGAGCGAGCTGGCCGAAACGCTGGCGGTACTGAACGGCGCCGCGCCCGACGCCCTGCAGCTCGAGGTGCAATACGACGTCAGTGAAACCGATATGCTGGCCGGCAGCCAACTGAACCTGGCGCTGGCAGCGAGCCTGCAGCGCGATGGACTGGGCGCCTGGCTGACCGATTTGAAACAGGAAACGCCCCATGGCTGACACCGACAACGCCGACCAACTGCTGCGCCGCTGGCGCCTGGTGCTGGGACGCTATGCGAAGCCGCTTGAAACCGGAGACTGGAGCCAGGACGATGGCCGCATGGACGCCAGTCTCGACTATCTGTACGGGCGCGAATACGAGCGCAAGGGCATGCTGCGCGCCGGTGGCGGCGCCGGTGGCGGCGGCTCGCTCGATCCCAGCCAGCTGCGCGCCATCGACTGGCTGCAGCAGGCCAGAAAACTGTTTCCGCAGGAGGTGTACGAGCGGGTGCAGGGCCACGCGATCGAGCGCTACGAGCTGAGCGGCCTGCTGCGCGATCCGGCCGTGCTGGCCAGCCTGGAGCCCAACCAGGCGCTGGCCAAGGCGCTGATCGGCATGCGCGGGCGCCTCAGCGCCAATATGCACGATGCGGTGCGCGCCATTATCCAACGCGTGGTCGAGGAAGCGACCGAGCGACTGCGCAAGGACTTTGTCAATGCGATTGTCGGGCGGCGCAACCGTTTTCGCCGCACGCAGGTCAAAAGCGCACAGAACTTCGACTGGCGCGCCACGATAGCGGCCAATCTCAAGCACTATGACCAGGCCAGCGGCCGCCTGGTGATTGCGCGTCCGTACTTCAATGCGCGCGTCAAGCGCAGTCTGCCATGGGACGTGATCCTGTGCGTCGACCAGAGCGGCTCGATGATGGATTCGGTGATTTACGCAGCGGTGGTGGCCGGCATCCTCTCAAGCCTGCCGGGCGTCAATGTGCGCCTGGTGGTGTTCGATACCAGCGTGGTCGACTTGAGCCACCTGGCCAGCGACCCGGTCGAAGTGCTGCTGACGGTGCAGCTGGGTGGCGGCACCAATATCGGCCGCGCCGTCCAGTACTGCGAACAGCTGGTGAGCAATCCGCAGCGCACCGTGCTGGCGCTGATCAGCGACTTTGAAGAGGGCGCGCCGCCAGGACCGCTGCTGGCGTGCCTGAAGCGCCTGGCCGAGTCGCGCGTAACCTTGCTGGGCCTGGCCGCGCTCGACGAGCGCGCGCAGCCCGTCTACGACCAGGGCATGGCGCAGCGCCTGGCCAACCAGGGCATGCACGTGGCGGCGCTGACACCCCAGCATTTTGCGCAGTGGCTGGCCGAGGTGATGGCGTGAGCTGGCACGATGTCTACCGCAGTTTCGATGACGACAGCCTGGTCACGCTGGCCAATGCCGGCTTGCTGCGGCGCGCCATGAAAGATGTCGAGGCAGGCAAAGTTGGCTGGCAGGGCGAGCCTGGCGGCGCCTTGCGCGCCGATGGCCAGCAGGTGCTGCTCGATGGCGGCGGCCCGCAAAAGGGCCGCTGCGATTGCCCGGCGCCCGGCATCTGCAAGCATATCCTGGCCGCCAGCGTGTGGCTGCGCCAGCTGCCGCTTGATGACGCGCAAGCGCCGCCTGCAGCGGCCAGCGTGCTCGACGAAGTGCTGGCCCAGGATGGCGCGGCGCTGTGCAAGCAGGCCGGCAAGCCGGCTTGCCGCCAGGCGCTGGCCTGGCTGGCCGATAGCGCCGAGGCGCAGGTGCAGGTGATCGGCGGCCGCTTGCAGATCGAACTGCCGGCGCTGAAACTGGCCTGCAGCTATGTGCGCGGCGCCGGTTTTGATGGCATGGTGTCCGACGTGCCGGCCGCCATGCGCAAGGCGCTGCATCTGACTGCGCTGGCCTGCGTATGGCGCGCGCATGGGCAGGAACTGCCGTGGCCATCTGGCCTGGAAACGGCGCTGTCCGAGGCGCCCGATGGCTTGAGCAGCAGCGAGCTGCTGTTCGTGGCCCAAGTGCAGCGTTTGCTCGGTGAGCTGTATGACAACGGCCTGTCGCACGCCAGCGCGATTACCGGCGCCATGCTGCGCGCGCTGAACATGTCGGCCCGCGCGGAAGACCTGCCGCGCCTGGCCGCGCTGCTGCGCTCCCTGGGCGGCACGTTAGAGCTGCTGGTGCAGCGCGACTACCAGGCCAGCGAGCGCCAGGCCTTTGACGAGATGGCCACCATCCATGCGCTGTGCGCGGCGCTCGAATGCGCCAAAGGCGATACCTTGCAGCGCCTGCGCGGGCGCACCCGGCGGCGCTTTAATGTACGCGATGCACGCGATGCACGCGAAGGCGATGCCGGCCAGGATGATGCGCTGGACCTGCTGCCGCTGGGCGCCTACTGGTGGGAAACGCGCGGCGGCGCGCGCGGGCTGACGCTGTCGTTTTGGGACCATGTGGATGCGCGCATCGTGCAGGCCGTGCTGGCACGCCCCGATGGCAGCGATCGTTCCTTCACGCGCGAGTCGGCCTGGAATGCGGTCAGCCTGTGGCAGGGCGGCGGCAGCGCCGAACGCCTGTGCCGGCAGGGCCTGCGCCTGGTCGGCGCGGCGCTGTCCGCTGATGGCCGCCTGGCGCAGGGCGGCCAGGTCGAGGCCAGCAGCCTGCCTTTATGGCCGCTCGACGATGCGCGCTGGCAGCAGTTGGGCTTTGATGACTGGACAACGCTGGCTGGCCATATCAGGCAAAGCGTGGGCCTGGCAGCCGACAGCATCGACTGCATCGTGTTGCGTCCGCAGGCCGTGTCGGCGCCGCAGATCGATGAAGTGACGCAGACGCTGGCCTGGCAGCTGTTCGACCGTGACGAAGCGCCATGGACACTGACGGTGCCGGCGCTGCTCGAACAGCGCGAGCGCATCACGCGGTTGCAGCAGGCGGTCAGCGACGGCGCCGATATACGCGCCGTGCTGGCGCGGCGCGACCCGGACGACAGCGATCGCTGGCAGCCGGTATCGCTGCTGATCGCCAAAAATAGTGCGCTGCTGGTGGTGTCGCTCGACTTCGAGCTTGGCGCCGGCACGCTGCCGTCGGCGTTGGCGCGCTTTTTCAAAAGCCTGGCAGGCAGGAAGCCGGCGCCACTGACCTTGACGCTGCCGTCGCAGGCAGCGTTGCTGCTGACCCGTGTGCTGGACCGGCTCGCCTTGCAGGCGCGCAGCGGGCGGCCACGGCTCGAGGCCGGAATGGCGGGCGAACTGGCGCGCCATGGCGCCAGCCTGCGTGCGCTGGGACTGGACCTGCCGGCCGCGCTGCTCGACGCCTATCTGGCGCGCCCGGGAGCTGCCCACGCGTTGCGCCTGGCGTATGTGTGTACCACCTGCCAGGCGCTCGAACGTGCTGGCTGACGGTAATGGCGCTAAGTTGAGCTTTTTCAAGCATTGGAAGTCGCAAGTCGACCAAATGGCGGGCCGGAGACGCGAGCCTGAGAAAATGCCGATGGCGGCGTTGCAGCTCCTCGCCGTACTGGCGTACTGTCTTCGTCGCTGCGCCTTGCCCTCGACATTTTTCAGGCTCGCTTGGCCCGAAACTCCTTTGCCGGCGTCTGGACTATTGTCGCCTTACTGGTGTGCTGGTGGCGCTAGGACGCTAACTTAGCGGCATTGGCGGCAGACGGTGGCTTAGGGCTGTTTCGACTGCAGCGCCGCCAGCTCTGCCCTGGCTTTTTCCAGCTTGCCTTCGAGCTTGGCGATTTTTTTCGGTTCCTTGTTGGCTTCCTGCGCCAGCCGCAGCGAGCGTTCGGTCTGGTTGACCTTGGCCTGCGCCTTGATGATTTTTTCGTTGTGGCGCTGCACCAGGCGGTCGTCGCGGCAGTTGGCGTTGACTTCGTCGAGCGCGCGCGACAGGCCCTCAACCTTGTTGGTATTGCCCATCTGCTGCGCGTCGCGCAGTTCGCTGCGGATGCTTTCGCGCTTGGCGGCGCAGCCGGCCAGTTCGCTTGCAGCCGAGGCGCTGCTGGCGGTAGCAGCAGACAGGCACAGTGTAAAGGCGAGGGCCAGGCGGGTATGGCGTGTCATGGCAGTCCTTGTCGTGGGGTAGGCCATGGCAATGTAAGCTGGCCGGCGGCACACTGTCAAATGCGCTTGTGCGCTGTTGCAGTGGCTGCATGCGCTAACATTGCTGCCAGTCTGTTTTTTTGCCGTCCTCATGTTCAGAAAAATTGCTTTGTTGGCCTTGCTGCCCTTGTCCCTGCACCTGCCTTTGCTGGCCCAGCAGCATCCGGCGCTGCTTGACGCCAGTTCCGAGGTGAAGGCCGATCTGGCCGCGATGCGCGCCAGGGTCGACGCCATCGTCAATCGGCCCGATGACCTGTCGCCGGAAAGCGTCGCCCGCTTCAGGCAGACGCTTGAGCTGGCGCAAGGTGGCAATGCCGAAGCGCAGCAGGATCTGGCGCAGCTGTATGGCAACGGCGTCGGCGTTGCGCGCAGCAGCGAACAGGCGCTGGCCTGGCTGACCAGGTCGGCACAAAACGGCCATGGCCCGGCGCAGGCTTTCCTGGGCGCCGCTTATACGCTGGGCAACGGCGCACCACAGGACCGCCAGCTGGGCGAGTACTGGACGCGCAAGGGTGCAGCGCAGGATATCGAGCTGGCGCACACCACGCTGGCCATGCATTACGAGTCGATCGACAGCAGCCCCGAGGAACAGGCACATGCGCTGCACTGGCTGAAGGTGGTTGCCGAGCACGGCTTTATCCCCGCCTACAATGAAATTGGCTATCGTCTGATGCTGACGGCCCGCGACGATGCCCAGCGCAAGGAAGCGTTTGGCTGGTACATGAGGGCGGCCAAGGCACTCGATCCACCTGGCCTGAACAACGTTGCCTACAGTTACGAAGTGGGGCAGGGCGTGGTGCAAAGCGACGAGGCGGCGCTGGGCTGGTACGAGCTGGCGGCGATTGCCAAAAGCCCGCCGGGCCAGACCGGCCTCGCGCGCCTGCTCGAACAGGGCCGTGGCGGGCCCACGCGCCAGGGGCCGGCGCCAGCGCCATTCGCGCTCTATCTGCTGGCGGCGCAGCAGGGCGATACCGAGGCCATCGAACGGCTGGTCAAGGTCTATCGGAACGGTGAGCTGGGCCAGAGCGCCGATGCGGCCCAGGCGCGCCTGTGGCAGAGCAAACTGCTGCAAAAAACGCAGTAAAAATGCCCGTTGGCGCGCAGACGGGCGCAAGGCGGCATGCTATGATGTTCGCGCTGTTATCGATAACAAACCACGCCACAACACCAGAGACACGCGCCACCATGACACCTGATTTCCGCTCCAAACGCATGCTCACCGAGCACATCTTGCATACCATGCGCTTTTACCATCCGCGCGCGATCGATCCGAGCGGCGGCTTCTATCATTTTTTCCTCGACGATGGCAGCGTCTACGACGCCAGCACGCGCCATCTGGTCAGCAGCACGCGCTTTGTGTTCAACTATGCGATGGCCTACCGCCAGTTCGGCGACGACGATTACCAGGCCGCGCTGCGCCATGGCGTGGCCTTTTTGCGCGACGCGCACCGCAATGCCGACACCGGCGGCTATGCCTGGCAACTGAGCTGGAAAGATGGTGCGGCCACGGTAACGGACGGCGCCAATCACTGCTACGGCCTGGCCTTCGTGCTGCTGGCTTACGCCCATGCGCTGGCGGCCGGCATGCAGGAAGCGCGCGCCTATCTGGACGAAACGTTTGAACTGATGGAGCAGCGCTTCTGGCTGCCCGAGCATGGCCTGTATGCCGACGTGGCCAGCGCCGACTGGTCTGAACTCGATGGCTATCGCGGCCAGAACGCCAATATGCATGCCTGCGAGGCGATGCTGGCGGCCTTTGAGGCGACCGGCGAGGCGCGCTATCTGCACCGCGCCGAAACGCTGGCGCACAATATCACGGTGCGCCAGGCTGGCCTGGCTGACGGCATGATTTGGGAACACTACCGTCCCGACTGGTCGATCGACTGGGACTACAACCTGCACGACAAGAGCAATATCTTCCGTCCGTGGGGCTACCAGCCCGGGCACTTTACCGAGTGGGCCAAGCTGCTTTTGATCATGGAGCGCCACGCCAAATTCATGGCCGGCCCGTCCGACTGGCTGCTGCCGCGCGCGCGCCAGTTGTTCGATACGGCGCTGGCCAAGGCCTGGGACGGCCAGCATGGCGGCATCCATTACGGCTTCGGTCCCCAGGATGAAATCTGCGATGGCGACAAATATTTCTGGGTGCAGGCCGAAAGCTTTGCCGCCGCTGCCGTGCTGGCCGCGCGCACGGGCGAAGAGGGCTACTGGCAGAGCTATGACAAGATATGGGGCTACAGCTGGCAGCATTTTGTCGACCACAACCATGGCGCCTGGTACCGCATCCTCACGCCCGACAACCAGAAGATCAGCAACGAGAAAAGCCCGGCCGGCAAGACCGATTACCACACCATGGGCGCTTGCTATGAAGTGCTGAACGTGATCGGCGGTGCAGCATGAACGCGCCAGTCACCTTCCCGCGTTTCGTCTCGGCCGGCGAAGCGCTGACCGACATGCTGAGGACAGGCGCCGACCAGTGGAGCAGCCAGGTTGGCGGCTCGACCTGGAACGTGGCGCGCGTGATGGCGCGCCTGGGCGTGCCGAGCGCCTTTGCCGGCGCCGTCAGCCTGGACGTGTTTGGCGATGCGCTGGCCGCCGCCAACGATGCTGCCGGTCTTGATGGGCGTTTCCTGCAGCGCTATGCCAGGTCGCCGCTGCTGGCCATCGTGCATGAACTGCACCCGCCGACGTACTACTTTATCGGCGACGACAGCGCCGACCTGCATTTCGACGCCAGCGTACTGCCCGAAGGCTGGATGGCGGGCGCGCAATGGGTGCATTTTGGCGGCATCAGCCTGGCGCGCGAACCGCTGGCCGGCAAACTGGTCGCCCTGGCCGAAGCACTGAAGGCGGCCGGCGTGAAGATCAGCTACGATCCGAACTTCCGCGTGATGATGGACGAGCGCTACGACGCCACTTTGGTGCGCATGACGGCGTTGGCCGACGTGGTGAAAGTGTCCGACGAAGACCTGGCCGGCCTGTTCCGCCATGACGATATCGACAGCGCCTTTGCCACCCTGCGCAGCTGGAACCCGGACGCCACTTATTTGTACACGCGTGGCGAGAAGGGCGCCGCGCTGTACCGGGGCGAGCAGGTGTGGCAGGCCGCGCCGCCAAAGATCACGGTAGTCGACACCGTCGGCGCCGGCGACGCCAGCATCGGCGGCCTGCTCTACAGCCTGATGTACCGCCCAGAGCAGGACGGCGAAGGCCACCTGCGCTTTGCCGTGGCGGCCGGCGCCGGCGCCTGCCTTGCAGCCGGTGCGGCGCCGCCGTCGGTGGCGTTGATCGAGCAGTTGCTGGGATAACCAGCGATGCGGTCGGGTAGGGCGCGTAGGTCGGATTAGGCCCCCAAAGGGGGCCGTAATCCGACAACATTGTTGGCGAATGAGGTGCTGCCATTGGCCGCGCAGCGGCGTAATCCGACAACATTGTTGGCGCATGAGGTGTTGGCGTCAGCGGTATTGTCGGATTACGGCCCGAAGGGCCTAATCCGACCTACGTGGTGCTGTGGCCGTCGACGCCCGCTCGACCAGGCTGAACTCCATCAGCCGATGCACGGCCGGGCGGTGTTCGCCGGCGCGGCGCTGGCGGATTTCATTGAGCACGAGGGTAACGGCGGCGCGCGCCATGTCGGCGATCGGCTGGCGGATGGTGGTCAGTTCGGGCCAGACGATGGTCGCTACCGGCGTATCGTCGAAGCCGCAGATGCTCAGCGTTTGCGGCACCTGCAGGCCCATGCCGTGCGCCACGGCCAGGGCGGCGGCGGCCATGTCGTCATTGCTGGCAAAGATCGCCGTCGGCAGCGGCTGTGCCGACAGCAGCTGGCGCGCCGCATCGAGTCCCGAGCGGTAAGTAAAATAGCCTTGTGCGATGCGTTCCGGTGGCACATCGATGCCCGCTTCGCGCATGGCGTCGCAAAACGCTTGCTGGCGCAGCAGCGCCGGCGTATGGGCCGGGTCGCCCTGGATAAAGGCGATATCGCGGTGCCCCAGATCGAGCAGGTGGCGCGTCATGGCCAGCGCGCCCTGGTAGTCGTCGATGCGCACGGCCGAGGCGCCGGGCGAGGGGCGCGCGGTGGCCACGGCAATTACCGGAATGCCGCGCTGCTTCAGCTGCGCCAGCACTGCCGGATCGTCGCATAGCGGCGGCGGCACCAGCATGCCGTCCACGCTGGACTCGACCAGGCTGTCGATGGCGGCCAGCTGGCTGGCCAGGTCGTCGCAGCGCTCGAGCATCAACTGCCCACCGCCGCGGCGGCACTGCTCCATCGCGCCGACCAGAAATTCACTGAGAAACGACGCGCTCGGATTGCTGTACAAGAGGCCAATACGCAGCGTGCCGGTGCGCGCTTCGCGCGCTGCCAGGTTCGGCTCGTAGCGCAGCGCGGCAATCGCCGCTTCGACCTTGCTGCGGGTGGCGTCGCTGACGCTGGCGCGGCCATTGATCACGCGCGAGACCGTCATGGCGGACACGCCGGCGGCGCGCGCCACGTCGTGCACGGTGGCGCTGGCCGGGGTGTCGGGAGTCGATGGCGCCGTCATTTATTCGAGGTGTCCGCCGAATTTCAGCTTGCCGCTGATGCGCATGCCGTGCAGTTGCCCCGCTTCGGGCAGGGCTGCGCTGGTGCTGGCACTGGTACGGTGGGCCGTATCGCGCCGCGCCAGGCCGACCGACAGGATGTCGAGTACCATCAGCTGCAGCAGGCGCACGATCATCGGCACGAAATTGAGGCTGCCTTCCGGGTGGTTGAGCGTGAGCAGCACATCGGCCACGCGCGCCAGCGGCGAGCCGCTGGCGGTAATGGCCAGCACGCGCGCGCCGCAGGCCTGCGCCACCTTGACCGTACGCAGCAGGTCGGGCAGGGCGCCCGAGCGCGAAATGACCAGCGCCACATCGCCCGGCTTGAGCATGGCCGCGCTCATTTCCTGCGCCTGCGGATCGGCAAAAAAGCTGCTGACGATGCCCAGGTTGAGCAGCTTTTGCTGCATGTCGTCGGCTACTACGCGCGCGCTGCCCACGGCCAGCAGTTCCACCCGGTTGGCGCCGCGCAGCAGTTCGATCGCTTCGGTCAGCGCCTTCACGTCGAGCATGTCGCGCATGGCCAGCGCGGCCGAGGCATTGTTGCCCAGTACCTTGCGCGCCAGTTCGGCATCGGTGTCCGATATCTCGACATGGCAGTGCGATACCGTAATGGCGCCGCCGGTCAGGCCCGAGGCCAGCTTGAGCTTGAAGTCGGCCAGGCCCTGCACGCCGATCGAGCGGCAAAAGCGCATCACGGTGGGCTGGCTGACGCCCACGCGCTGGGCGATTTCGGCAATCGGCAGGGTCAGCATGGCGTTCGGCTCTTTCAGCACCCAGTCGGCCACCTTGCATTCCGAAGGACTCATGCGCCCGCGCGCCTGGCGCACCGATTCGAGTACCGGCGCGCCCGAATTGGCGCGTTTGAGTTTTTGCGCCAGGATCGCGGCGATACCGAGAAAAGTCGGCAGTTCGGCCGTGATCAGGAAGGTGGGAATCTGCGCCAGGTATTCGTTCAAACGCCCTTTCTGTTCAAAGCGGGCGCGGAACTGCGAGCGTTCGAACAGCGGCCCCAGGCGCGGCACGATGCCCCCGCCTATGTAGATGCCGCCCAGCGCGCCCAGCGTCATGGCGACATTGCCGGCAATCGAGCCGAGGATGGCGCAGAAACAGTCGATCGCTTCGATGCAGATTTCACAGTCGCCCGCCAAGGCGCGGCTGGTGATCTCAAAGGCCAGCAGCGGCTGCGCATCGGGCTGGCCGGCGCGCTCGGCCAGCGCGCGGTAGATCAGTTCCAGGCCGCGCCCGGAGGCCAGCCGTTCGGCTGACACATGCGACAGTTCGCGCCAGGCGTAGGACAGCACGTCCATCTCGCGCTGGTCGCACGGCGCAAAGCTGACATGCCCACCTTCGCTGCCCAGCGCAATCCAGCGGTCTTCAGCCGGGATCATGCCCGATACGCCCAGGCCCGTGCCCGAGCCGAGCAGGCCGATCACGCTGTCGGCGCGCGCCATGCCGCCACCGATCTGCACGCGCTGGTCGGCGCGCAGGTAGGGCAGGGCCATCGCCAGCGCCGTGAAGTCATTGACCACCAGCAGCGTATCGAGGCCCAGCGCCTCGCGCATCGCTTCGATCGAGAAGAACCAGTGGTGGTTCATCATGCGGATAGTGTCGTCGTCGATCGGATTGGCAATCGCAATGGCGGCGTGGCGCACGCGGGCCGAACCGGCGGCGCGCGCGTCCTCGCTGTGCATATAGGCGTTGATGGCGTCGAGCAGCGAAGCATAGTCGTCGCAGGGCAGCACGCATATCGCTTCCAGATGGCCTTGGCGCGTTTCCAGTACAAAGCGGGCGTTGGTGCCGCCGATATCGGCCAGCAGGCGCGGGCCGTCGCTGAAACGGTCGGCCGCTTCGCCGCCCGCTACTTCTGTTCTTTCATCGATTCTCATGGTAATGCCGGTCTCGTATTGTGTGCTCGGTCGTTGCCGGGCAACTGTCGTTATGGTGAAAGCAGGAATTGTAAAGAGTATACGCTGCGCTGTGCATGCAATGAAAATACCAGTGAAAAGCAGGCGATGAAAGAGCGAAAAAATCAGTCGTAGGATTACAACATAATATGTTGATATTTGTTCGTAGTATAGTTACTATGTCCCTGCTGGAACAAATTCTGGCCAGTTGATTCGGCCACGAATAACTAGATAAAAACAATCGATACTGAGGAGACTTACATGTTGCATCGCACCATGATGAAGGCCGCTTTGAAAGCGCTGCCTGCTGCCATCGTTTTAGCCATTGCCAGCGGTTCCGCTATGGCAGACCCAATGTACCCATCCGACTCCGAAGGCTTCCACGGCTACCTGCGCGCTGGCGCCGGCAGCAACACCTCCGGTGACGGCGGTTCGCAAGGCTGCTTCGGCCTGGGCGGCAACACCATGAAATACCGCCTCGGTAACGAGTGCGACGCCTACGCAGAATTCGGCTACACCAAGTCGGTCGCCAAAGTCGGCGACGTGAACTACCTGGCCACCGTGTGGGTCAATGCCTACGCACCGAACTCGGACTTCGGCGACAACAAACTGGGCATCGTCAAAGCCTACGTCGAAGCACAAGGCCTGGACTTCCTGAACGGCGGCACGGCCTGGATCGGTAAGCGTTTCTACTACCGTCCTGACATCCATATGCTGGACCTGCAGTACATCAACATGAACGGTACCGGTGCCGGTCTGGACCGCATTCCGATGGGCCCAGGCAAATTCTCGTACGCCTTCTTCAAGGACAACGACATCAACTCGCGCGATCCGGTCACCGGCGCGATCCTTGGCACCAAATCGGCCGTGCGCCAGAACTTTATCTGGGGCGACATTCCGGTCAACGCCAACGGCACGCTGGACCTGGCTGCCACCTACATCATCGGCGAAGGCAAAGATACCGATATCTACGGCCCGAAACATAACGGCTGGCAAGTATCGGCCTTCCATCGTCAAGGCAAGGTCTTTGGTGGCGGCAATACCTTCGGCGTGCAATACGGCGTTGGCCCTGGCATCGGCAAGGACGGCGGCGGCCAGATGGGCGCAGCAGGCGACACCGCATACGGTTCGGACCGCAAGCGTACCCGCGTGTTCAATGACATGGCGATCCAGCCAATGGAAAACTTCGGCATGGAATTCGTCGCCCTGTGGCAAAAAGACGAATCGAACGCCACCGGTTCGTCGACCTGGACTTCGATCGGTGCACGTCCTGTGTACGCTTTCACCAACAACTTCAAGCTCGTTGGTGAAATCGGCACCGACCGCGTGACGCAATCGGGTGGCCCGGCCAAGCGCCTGACCAAGCTGACCATTGCACCGACCATCTCGGCCGGTCCTGGCCTGTGGTCGCGTCCTGAACTGCGCGCCTTTGTGACCTACGGCAAATGGAACGATGCGGCAACCGCGTCGGTCAACGCGTCCAACAACGGCGGCCCGATCTACAACAACAATACCAGCGGCACGTCGTATGGTTTCCAGGTTGAAACCTGGTTCTGATGCAGTAATGCTGTAAGCTGACGCATCCTCGCGATGCGTTGGAAGGCGCCACGCCATGAACATGGGCCGTGGCGCCAGTTTGACATCGACTAAAGAGTGCCGAGACAGGCGCAATCTGAACTTTTCGGCACTTTCGCCGATGCCCCCTAAAAGCTTGATAAAAAAAGGAATGTGGAGATGAAATTGAAATTATCCAAACTGGCAGCACTGACCGCCATTGCTTTCGCTGGTAACGCTTTCGCCGCTGACGTGGAAGTGCTGCATTACTGGACTTCGGGCGGCGAAGCCAAGTCGGTAGGTCAGCTGCAACAGATGGTCAAGGAAGCCGGCTTTGGCTGGAAAGACTTTGCAGTGGCAGGCGGCGCCGGCGAAAACGCCACCACCGCGCTGAAAACCCGCGTCATTTCCGGCAATCCGCCGACGGCAGCCCAGATCAAGGGCCCATCGATCCAGGAATGGGGCGCAGAAGGCGTGCTGGCCAATATCGATGAAGCCGCCAAGGCAGGCAAATGGGATGCCGTGCTGCCGAAAGTGGTTGCTGACGGCATGAAATACAAAGGTCACTATGTTGCCGCACCAGTCAACGTGCACCGCGTGAACTGGATGTGGGTCAACCCTGAAGTACTGAAAAAAGCCGGCGTGACCACCACCCCGACCACCTGGCCAGCGTTCTTCGAAGCCGCAGACAAGATCAAGAAATCGGGCGCCATCGTGATCGCCCATGGCGGCCAGCCATGGCAGGACGCCACCGTGTTTGAATCGGTGGCGCTCGGCGTCGGCGGCGCTGACTTCTACAAGAAAGCCATCATCAAGCTGGACCAGAAAGAGCTGACCGGTCCGACCATGATCAAGGTGTTCGACACCCTGGGCAAGGTCAAGACCTACATCGACAAGGATGCAGCTGGCCGTGACTGGAATCTGGCAACGGCGATGGTCATCAACAACAAGGCAGCGTTCCAGTTCATGGGTGACTGGGCCAAAGGCGAATTTACCGCCGCTGGCAAAGTACCGGGCAAGGACTACCTGTGCGTGGCCGCGCCAGGCAGCGAAAAAGCCTACACCTACAACATCGACTCGTTTGCGATGTTCACGCAAAAAGATGCCAACGCCAAGAAAGGCCAGCTGGCCCTGGCAACGGCCATCATGGATCCGAAGTTCCAGTCGATCTTCAACCTGAACAAGGGTTCGATTCCAGTGCGTTCGGGCGTGTCGAAAGACAAGTTTGACGCTTGCGCACTGAAGTCGATGGAAGACATGGATGCATCGAGCAAAAACGGCGGCCTGGTGCCATCGTTCGCGCACGGCATGGCAGTGCCTTCGGCCACGCAAGGCGCGCTCACCGACGTGATCGCCAAGTTCATGAACACCAACATGAGCTCGAAAGACGCTGTTGCCGAACTGGCCAAAGCCGCCAAAGTGAAGTAATCACCGAAGCGCCGGCTCCCCGCCGGCGCTGCATGCACCGCATGCAAAGCATGTAACGCAGGCCCCCTCCGGCATCAGCCCGGACGGGCGCCATACGCAGTTCTACTTCTACGGCTGTCCTATGTCCATAAGCAAGCATTTTGACCGATGGATACCACAACTGGTACTGGGGCCCACGCTCCTGGCCAGCCTGGTATTCGTCTATGGTTTCATTTTCCTGACCGGTTATCTGTCGATGACCGAATCGCGCATGATGCCGAACTTCGAGTTCGCCGGCCTGACGCAATACCATACCTTGTTCGAGAACGAACGCTGGTGGACTTCGCTGACCAATCTTGGCATCTTCGGCGTCCTGTTTATCGGCCTGTCGATTGCCATCGGCCTGTTCCTGGCCATTTTGCTCGACCAGAAAATCCGCGGCGAAGGCTTTCTTCGCGCAATCTACCTGTATCCGATGGCGCTGTCGTTCATCGTCACAGGCACTGCCTGGAAATGGATGCTCAATCCGAGCCTGGGCCTGGAAAAGGTCATGCACGACCTGGGCTGGACGTCGTTTACGTTCGACTGGCTGGTCAACTCCGACATGTCGATCTATACGGTGGTGATCGCCGGTGTCTGGCAGTCGTCGGGCTTCGTGATGGCGCTGTTCCTCGCTGGCCTGCGCGGCATCGATGACGAAGTCATCAAGGCAGCACAGATCGACGGCGCGTCCTTGCCAACGATTTACTGGAAAATCATTATTCCGGCCATGCGTCCGGTGTTTTTCAGCGTGATATTGATCCTGTCGCATATCGCCATCAAGAGTTTCGACCTGGTGATCGCACTGACCTCGGGCGGCCCCGGCAACTCCTCGGACGTGCCGGCCATCTTCATGTACCAGTTCTCGTTTACCCGCGGCCAGCTCGGCCTCGGTTCGGCGTCGGCCATGATGATGCTGGCGACCATCGTGGCGGTACTGGTGCCGCTGATGTACCTGGAAACACGCAGCGCAAAGGCAATGAGATGACACCGACACGCAATAATCGCCTCACCCTCGGACGGGTGGTCCTGTACCTGCTGCTGGTGCTGTTCGCGCTGTACTACATCGTGCCGCTGTACGTAACCTTGTCGACGTCGTTCAAGTCGCTCGATGAAATCCGCAGCGGCAACCTGCTGGCGCTGCCGCACGTATGGCAGTTCGAATCGTGGGGCAAGGCCTGGTCTTCGGCCTGTACCGGCGTGACCTGCAACGGCCTGCAGCCGTTCTTCTGGAACTCGATCGAGATGGTCGTGCCGGCCGTGCTGATCTCGACCTTTATCGGCGCCTTCAACGGCTACGTGTTTGCGCACTGGCGCTTCCGCGGTTCGGAAATCCTGTTTGCGGCCCTGTTGGTCGGCTGCTTCATTCCGTTCCAGGTCGTGCTGCTGCCGATGGCGCGTCTGCTCGGTGAATTCGGCCTGGCCAATACCACCACCGGCCTGGTGTTCGTGCACGTGGTCTATGGCACGGCGTTTACCACGCTGTTCTTCCGTAACTACTACACCAGCGTGCCGGAAGAGCTGATCAAGGCAGCGCGCATCGATGGTGCAGGCTTCTTCCTGATCTTCCGCAAGGTGGTGCTGCCGATTTCGGGCCCGATTTTCGTGGTCTGCATCATCTGGCAGTTCACCCAGATCTGGAACGACTTCCTGTTCGGCATCGTGTTTGCCGCCGGCGAGTCGCAGCCGATCACGGTCGGCCTGAACAACCTGGTCAACACCTCCACCGGTGTCAAGGAATACAACGTCAACATGGCCGCGGCAGTCATTGCCGCGCTGCCGACCCTGCTGGTCTATCTGGTCGCAGGCCGTTATTTTGTGCGCGGCCTGACCGCAGGCGCAGTCAAAGGTTAAGGAAAAACATGTCTAGCTTATCGATACGCAATATCTGCAAGGTCTATCCGAACGGCGCCGAAGTCCTGAAGGGCATCGACATTGAAATCAAGGATGGCCAGTTCCTGATCCTGGTGGGCGGCTCCGGTTCCGGCAAGTCGACCCTGCTCAATATGGTGGCCGGCCTGGAAAGCGTCACCTCGGGCGAGATCCTGATCGACGGCAAGGTGGTCAACGACCTGCCGCCGAAGGACCGCGACATCGCCATGGTGTTCCAGTCGTATGCGCTGTATCCGTCGATGACGGTGCGCGAAAACATCGCCTTCGGCCTGAACGTCAAGAAAGTGCCGAAAGCCGAGCAGCAGGAAATCGTTGCACGGGTGGCCGAAACGCTGCAGATCACGCACCTGCTGGACCGCCGTCCGGCGCAATTGTCCGGCGGCCAGCGCCAGCGCGTGGCCATGGGCCGCGCCATCTCGCGCAAGCCGTCGCTGTTCCTGTTCGATGAACCGCTGTCGAACCTGGACGCCAAGCTGCGCGTGGAAATGCGCGCCGAGATCAAGCTGCTGCATCAGCGCCTGAAGGCCACCATCGTCTACGTCACCCACGACCAGATCGAAGCGATGACCATGGGCGACCTGATCGCCGTGATGAAGGACGGCGTGGTGCAGCAACTGGGCACGCCGCAGGACATCTATGACAATCCGGCCAACCTGTTCGTGGCCGGCTTTATCGGCTCGCCGTCGATGAACTTCATCACCGTCAAGCCTGTCATCGAAGGCAATGAGGTGTTTGCGGCAATCGAGAATGGTGGCAACAGCATGCGCCTGGCGCTGCCGTTCGCAGCCGACAAGCTGCGCAGCCATGTCGGGCGCGAGGTGGTCCTGGGCGTGCGTCCGGAGCAGATTACCGACATCAGCAGCGCGCATGGCGACGTGGGCCAGGAGCTGGGCTGCCTGATCGACCTGGTCGAGCCGACCGGTCCCGACACGCTGCTGACGACCCGTCTGAACGGCGCAGCTGTGACCTGCCGTACGCATCCGAAGGAAGCCGTGCTGCCGGGCCAGACCATGCAGCTGTCGTTCAATCTGTCGAAAGCGGCAATGTTTGACCCTGCCAGCGGCGAGCGCATCGCCTGATTGCGCTGATCACGTAGCGACATGGCCCGGCTGCTGCACAGCGCCGGGCCTTTTTTATGGCTTTTCAATTAGCTATGTTCGCTGCCGAACACTCTTTTTTGCGGTGTTCGCCTAGAATAAGCTTACCAATAGCGGTCAGCGCACACTCCCTGAACAATGCAGTGACACTCGACATCTATCCCATCGATGCCTTATTGTTCCTTGAAGTTGACAACCTATGACTGATAAAACGCCTTTAGCCAACGAGCGCCCAGCGCGCAAGCCCACCACCCGCATGTCGACCGGCATCGAGGGTCTTGACGATATTCTGTGCGGCGGCCTGACCGCCCAGCGTGTGTATCTGGTTGAAGGCACGCCCGGCACCGGCAAGACCACGCTCGGGTTGCAGTTTTTGCTCGACGGCGTGGCGCGTGGCGAGCCGGGTCTTTATATCACGCTGTCGGAAACGGCCGATGAGCTCGACGCAGTCGCCGACAGTCATGGCTGGGATATCGGGGCGATTTCGGTATTCGAGCTGGCCAGCGACGGCACACTGGACCCCGATGCACAGCAGTCCGTGTTCCATTCTTCCGAGCTTGAACTCGGTGAAACCACCAGCAGCGTGATGGAAGAAGTGAACCGCCTCAAGCCGCTGCGCATCGTGTTCGACAGCCTGTCGGAGATGCGCCTGCTGGCGCAGGACCCGCTGCGCTATCGTCGCCAGATCCTGGCGCTGAAACAGTTTTTCTCGGCACGCGACTGCACCGTGCTGCTGCTCGACGACAAATCGAACGCGCCCGACCAGCAGCTGCACAGCATCGCCCATGGCGTGATCAGCCTGGAGCAGATGGCGCAGGAGTTTGGCAAGGAGCGTCGCCGCGTCAATATCATCAAGATGCGCGGCATCAAATTTCGCGGCGGTTTTCACGACTACACGCTCGACACCGGCGGCCTGCGATTCTTTCCGCGCCTGATTGCAGCCGAACATACCGGCAACTTCGCCGCCCATGTCAGTTCGACCGGATCGCCGGCATTTGATGCGCTGCTCGGCGGCGGGCTCGCTGCCGGCACCAATACCCTGATCGTCGGCCCGTCCGGCATCGGCAAGACGACCGCCTGCGCGCGCTGCATGCTGTCGGCGCTTGAACGCGGTGAAAAGGCCTCGTTCTACCTGTTCGACGAAGGGCTGGCGACATTTTTTGCGCGCGCCGCTTCGCTGCAGATGGACCTGCAGCCATATGTGGCGAACGGACAGCTCAACGTCCAGCATATCGATCCGGCCGAACTGGCGCCGGGTCAGTTTGCCCAGATGCTGCGCGACGGTGTCGAGCTCGAGGGCGTGCGTTTTATCGTCATCGACAGCCTGAACGCTTATCTGCAGGCGATGCCCGGTGAGCGCTACCTGACCTTGCAGATGCACGAACTGCTGGCCTACCTGAACCAGAAAGGCGTGACCACCATGCTGGTGCTGGCACAGCACGGCCTGGTCGGCGAGGTGCGCACCGATGTCGACCTCAGCTACCTGAGCGACAGCACCGTGCTGCTGCGCTTTTTCGAATCGAACGGCAAACTGCGCCGCGCCATTACCGTGATCAAGAGCCGCACCAGAAACCATGCCTCGACCATCCATGAGCTGCAACTGGGCGCTGGCGGCATTGTGATCGGTGCGGCACTCGAAGGTTTTGAAGGTGTATTGACAGGGCTGCCAACGTATCGCGGCGCCACCCCGATGATGGTGGCAGTTGGCGATGATGAACAGTAGCAGCGCGCACGACGAACGCATGCTGATCCTGGCACCGCATGGCCGCGATGCCGAAGTGATCCATCAGGTACTGGCGCGCAACGGCTTTGCGGGCACGATCCTGGCTGGTTTTGAAGACATGACAGGCGAACTTGACGCCGGTGCCGGCGCCTGTGTGATTGCCGAGGAGGCGCTGCAGAACCCGGGCGTGCTGCAGTTGCTGGCATGGCTGCGCGCGCAGCAGCCATGGTCCGATTTTCCCTTTGTCGTATTGATTTCAAAACGCCATGGCGCCGGCGCGCGCGCCGCGCGCAGCACCTTCGACCAGCTGGGCAATGTGGTGCTGCTGGAGCGTCCCTTGAATGCAGAAACCCTGTGCAGCGCGGCAGCCGCTGCGCTGCGTGGCCGCCGGCGCCAGTACCAGGCGCGCGATTTCCTGGCCGAGCGCGTTGCCGCGTCCGAAACCCTGCGCCAGAGCCAGGCGCAGTTGCTGCAGCTGAACCAGACGCTCGAATCGCGCATCGAGCAGCGCACGCGCGCGCTGGCGCAGGCCAACGACCGGCTGATGAACGAGGTGCTCGAGCGCGAGCGCGTGCAGCAGGCGCTGGTGCAGCTGCAGAAAATGGAAGCGATCGGGCGCCTGACGGGCGGCATTGCGCATGACTTCAACAACCTGCTCAATGTGATCCAGGGCAGCATGGATCTGATCCTGTACCTGTCCAAAGATGAGAATGCCAGGCGCAAGGCCGAGGTGGCGCGCCGCGCCTGCGAGCGCGGCGGCAAGCTGACCAGCCAGCTGCTGGCGTTTTCACGCAACCAGCGGCTCGACCTGCGAGCGCTCGACGTGTCCAGCCTGTTTGACGGGGTCCGGGAACTGATGGTCAGCTCGCTCGGTTCGGGCATTATCTTGGAGTTTGAACTGGACGACCAGGTCGCCCAGTCCTGCCAGGTGATGGCCGACCGTAACCAGATGGAAATGGCGCTGCTTAACCTGGCCATCAACGCACGCGACGCCATGCCGGACGGCGGTACGCTGCGCGTCAGTGCCCGTTGCGACGAAGCGCCCGAAGGTGTTCTACCAGCAGGCAGCTATGGGGTGATTGCCGTCACCGATACCGGACAGGGAATTGAAAAAGCACTGCTGGGCAAGGTGTTCGAGCCATTTTTTACCACCAAGGGCGTCGGTAAAGGCACCGGCCTGGGCCTGAGCCAGGTCTATGGGATGGCGCAGCAGTCTGGCGGAACGGCGCGCATCCTGAGCCAGCCCGGCACAGGCACGACGGTTGAAATCTGGCTCAAGCTGGCCGATCAGAACCAGGAGCCGTCCGCGCAGCCAGCAGCACCACTCGAAGCGGCCAGCGCAGGCGAGCATATTCTGGTGGTGGAAGACGACAACGCCGTCAGACAATTGATGGTCGAATCGCTGCAGGCACTGGGCTACCAGGTCAGCCAGGCCGCCAATGGCGAAGCAGGCTTGCAGCAATTGCGCGAGCAGCTACCGAGCCTGATGATTACCGATTACCTGATGCCTGGCATGACCGGTGCCGAACTGGTCAGCCTGGCCAATCGCGAATTTCCCGGCCTGCCGATGATTATCGCTACCGGCTACGCCGACATGGAAGCCATCGACCATGTTATCGGCAGCAACGCGGTCCTGCGCAAGCCATTCCAGCTGACCGACCTTGCGGGAGTGGTCAACCGTGCGCTCGAACAGCAACGCAGCCAGCACCTTGAGTGACACCATCTCGCCACAGGATCTGCTGGTGCCGAACCAGGCGGAGCGCCAACAGCTGTTTTACCTGCTCAGGAAAATCAGTTCGATCACCGCCTGGCGCCGTGCCCATGCCTACTACAAGGTCTGGGTCGACGTAACCAAGCGCAGCTTGCAGGAAGCGACCAAACAGGGCTGGGCGCTGACCACATCGCTGCCCGCATCGGAGCTCCAGTACGTCAGCGGGGGGCTGGCCGAGTTCGACAAGGCCCTGGCGATCATGGAAAAGGATAATTTCAAGCAGTTCGATACGCCGCCTTTTCTTGAACTGTCCGAGGCGCGCAGGCGCCTGGGCATCCAGTTGAGCGTGCTGGGGCGCATCGACGATGGCGAAAACGGCATCAACGAGGCGCACACGCCATTGTGGCAGGAGTATTGCGAGGCCATGTCGGACGCCCATGACGTGTGGCAGGAGTGCTCGATTCATCTTGCCCAACGTGGCTATTTTCCTGGTGGCCTCTGGTATTACAACCTGGCGCTGCGCCGCGACCTGCCTGTTTCGCCCGCGCCTTCAATATTGCCGGCGGTGCCCGACCCGCAGGTCAACCGCTTTGCACGGCCCGACCGCATCGTGCCCTGCGCTGGCATCTGGGAACCGGTTGCTGCACCGGCCAGTTCATTGATCGACCGTTTTACCGGTGCCTGGAAGCCGGCTGCGCCGTTCGTCGTCGTAGGCCCCATGTGCTACTTCAACAACCGTTCTTTCGCGCCTGCCATCAGCCTGGAACGCGACAGCGACAGTGCCCATCCTGCTGAAAAGCTGCACATGGCCTGGCGCCTGTTGTGGCAAGAGGATCGCTACCGCGATGGCGTGGTGCCGGAAGAGGAGGCGCACTATGAATTTATCGATCCGCGCCATTCGCACCCTGAAAGTTCGGCAACGGCAGGCGACGGGGGGCCGGCCTGGGCCTGGAGCGGTGCTGCCGCCCCCGCCAGCGGGCGCTGGCTGCTTGAGGCCGAAGGCAGCTACACCAAGATACGCAAAAAAGGCCAGCGCATGCCTTTTGCGCTGGGCGGCCTCTCGGTGCGCTGGGTGCTGATGCGTCAGGACGACTGAACAACATCACGACTGAATAATAGCAGGCATGGCCCCGGCGCTATGCCGCCTATTTGCCCAGCGATTTCTTGTAGGCGATCGAGTACGTCAGCTTGCCGGTCGGCTTGACCAGGTCGTCCAGCGCTGCCTGGTCGAACACGCCGGTCCAGCCCAGCGTCTGCGCCGTGACGCCGCCGCTGACGACATCGGTCGCCTTTAGCGCCGCCATCGCCTGCGAAGCGGTTTTGATGGTGGCCAGATAGCTGCTCACATCGGTGGTGTCGACCTTGGCCAGGTCGATTGAGCCCTGCTTGCGCAGCCAGTCGGCCCAGTAGAATTCGAGAAATTCGGTGGCCGTCGACGGCACCACATAGCCGGCGTCGCGCGTGAAGTAGACCAGTGCGCGGTAAGGATCGTTGCCAAGCGACTTCAGGCCGATCGAGGCGGGCAACTGGCTGGTGGCAATAGCCTTGTTGGCGCCGTCTTTCAGCCAGACCTTGTTGGCCTTTTTCATCTGCGCCCAGAAATCGTATTCATTGAGGTTGCTGAAATTGTCAGTCACCTTGACCCACACTTTGAGCTGGTGGTTCTGGCCCCTGTCGGCATCCCAGAAGGCGCTGAAAGTATGGTGGCCATCGGTCAGGTACAGCGTGCCGTTCGGGCCGATCACCACCGTTTTCATGTCGCCGGCCTTGGTGCCTACGGGCGACTTGCATTCAAACGTTTTCGGCGGATTGCTCAAAATCGCACCGTCGATATTGGCGCTCTTGCTGACCACGTCGTCCTGGCCGTTCGCCTCGCACAGTTCGGCAAATTTCTTCGGCTTGTTGGTCTTGGCCATGATCAGGTCTTCGGCGCTGTAGCGGCCCAGCTTGTAGTACACCTGGTCGTAGCCGATGGCCGGCTGGGTCGGATGCAGTTCGTCGAGTGACACTTGCAGGAACTTCGGCGTGGCGTCGGTGCCGGCTACCGTCGCCATCAGTTCCTGCTGGCGCGCGCTTGGCACCGGCGCCGTTTCCAGCACGGTCTTGCCGGTGGCGATGAGGGCTGCGCCGCCCACGCTTTGCGCCACGATGTTGCCGCTGGCGTTGACGAGGTCGATATCGGTGCCGCTTTGTTTGACTTGGATATTGTCGAGCAGTACGTCAGCCGGATCCTTGCTGTCAGGCGTCAGGGGACCGTTGATGAAGTCGTAGTTGGCCGCCAGGCCCAGTGTTTTCAGCGGGGCCGCCAGCGCCGTGGCCAGCTGGGTTTGCGCTGCCTGTAGCTTGGCCGCATCGATGGCAGCCAGGCTGGCCGCCGTGGCGCTGGCCGGCGCAGCGCCCAGCAGTTGGGTGGCGATCAGCGAAGTGAGCGGGGTCAGGTTGACCGATTTTTCCTGCAGGGTGACGGCGTACAGCGGCGTGCCGCTGGCGGTGCTGCCGACGATCAGGAACGGCGCCTTGGCTCCGGCCGTCATGGCGATATTGACCTTGCCGTCGGCAGCGGTGGCGCTGAAGCCGACTTTTTCCTTGTTGGCGTCATACACGGTCACGACGGTGCCCGCAACGGCCTTGCCGGTAGCCGCCACCACGCTGATGATGCGCGCCGACGCCACCGGCTCGCTGGCGTTGTCGTGGTTGTCGCTGCCGCCGCAGGCAGCCAGGCTGGTACCTAGCATCAGGGCCAGCGAAATCGACAGGGTGGTGCGAATACAGTGGCTTGCGAAGGCGCGTTGAGGCTGTTGCATGGTTTTCCCGTGGTGTCTTGTAAAAAGTGCGGACATGCTAACGGGGAAATATGTCAACTTGATGACCTGTCGGGGCGGTGCAACATCGCACCATTTCCTCGAATGCTGCAACGGCGCGGCTGCGCGCGCGCCGGCCAGCGCCAGTATTTCTTCGGCGCCAGGATGCCGGCGGTGCGCTGGATGACGTCGCCGACCAGGCGAGCAGCCTGGCCAGTTCGGGGCGGGCCGCTTGCGCCGGGGTGCTGATACTTGTTACCTTATTTGCAGGCGCGGGCCCACGGGGCGCCGCCGTTGCATGGGCCCATCGGGCCGCAGGCGACGGGGCCTTCCATGCCGGAGGCGCACATGGGGGCGGGTGCCATGGCGCTGGCATTGACTGCGCCCCAGCAGCCGCATTGCCCCAGCATGAAACCTGGCGGGAATTTCTGACTGGCGCTCGCTTGCGTGATCATGCTATTCGCATGGTTGCCATTACCGGCGTCATTCAACGCCGCGTTGGCTTCTTCGCCACGCCGGTAGGCCGGCGACTCGACGGGGCCACCGTCAGAGGAGTCGTTGACCCAGGTCCGCGCAAAATCGGCGACGCCCCAGTCTCGATACTGCTGGATATGGACCATTTCATGCGCCCACAAGGCCGGATCATTGGCTGCGGCAGCGTCGCGAAACACCACGGCGTTGAGCAGGGCAATGGCCCGCGTATTGTGATTGAACCGCATCTGTGCTGCCTGCAGCGTCTGATTCAATGGCCCCCAGTTGCTGGTCCAGCGTACGGAATCGATCAGCTCCGGCGTGTGCCAGCGCAGCAGGAACGGCTTGATGTGCTCGGGGATCGGGCGGCCATTGTTGGCAATAACGGCGTTACGCCCGGCAATGATTGCAGCGATAACGGGGGCATAGGCAATTTTTCCCGGGTCGCTGGCCATTTCAAAAAGCTGATCAGGATGCTTGATCGAAAATTCAACCACATCGCCAAGCTGTGGTATGCCGGTAGGATTGTAGGTGCCCAGCGGGTTGATGGCGGCGCCGATGGGGTCTTTCTTGACCCGCTCGGTCAGCACGCCGGGATCGGGAAGGTTAGGGCCGACTATGCATCCGCTTTTTGGCACGCAGGCGCAGGCGCCAAAGATACAGACTTCGTACTGGCATTCGGGACACGCCAGCGCAACCGGCGAGATGGTGCCGAACAGCAGTCCGGCGACCAGATGCAAGCCCAACAAAAAACGGTTCAGACGTTTCATTATCGCCTCGCGGAACAGGATGAATTGATCACGGCGGTGAGGCCGGTACCATTTCAAACTAGACGACGTTGGCGCAAGCGTCAGGCTTTCGGCCCTGCCACTGACACAGCTTAAGGCGACGCATGGTTGTTCTGCGTGCCTTGTTATTATGTGCTTGGCAAGGCATCGTCAAACACAAGCCGACCTGGCCGGCGCAATGTCGAGGCAGCCGTTGCGCTTGGGGCTGCCAGCGCAGCCGTGCTGAAGCGCTGTCAGTCCCTGGCCTCGACCCACACCAGATTCCACAAGTGGCCGTCCAAGTCTTCAAAGCCCTGGTCGTACATGAAACCGTGGTCTTCCGGCGGATGCGCAATGCGCGCGCCGCCGGCAGCAGCCCTGGCGATCAGGCTGTCGACTTCCTCGCGGCTGTCGCAGCTCAGGCAGATCACGACTTCGTTTGCTTGCCTGGCATTGACCACCGGTTTGTTGATCAGCGACTGGAAAAAGGTCTCGCTCGACAGCATCACGTGCATGCCGTCGACGATATCCATGAAGGCAGCCTGTTCGTTGCTGAACCGGGGATTGGGTCGAAAACCCAGGGCGGCAAAGAAAGCCCTGGATTTTTCCACGTCCTGGACGGGCAGGTTGAAGATGATGTTCTGTTTCATGGCGTCTCCTGGTGATGGTGTGGGGGGGGCGTTCAGGATAAATTGAGCCCCTGAATCAGTCATCAGGCGCCCGGCAGGCTGATACATACCACTACAATTGATGGCTCATGCAAAACTGGCAAAGCGACTGCTTTGCCAGTGTAACCATGCTGAGCCACTACCTTAGCTGTTCCCTATCTATGAGGGACAGGCTCGGCATAGATACGCACCCGTCCAATTGAAATCTCGATGCCTTCCGGCAGCTTGTTATGCGGACGTATCGCTATCTGGAAATGGGCATTGTCCAGTAACGCTTCTTGCTCGAACCGTTCCGCTTTGGTGGCGATATCGAGGTAGCTCGTCATCCCGGCGCGTTGCCCGCCAGCACCAGCCAGGCTGGCCATTCTTAGCCCAAACAGGGCAACGCTCCCCAGGAACTCCTCGTTGCCAGCCTTTCCGTGTGCATAAGCCGAGGAGAGCAGCAACACGCGCAGCACTGCTGCATCGAAAGTTCCCCGTATGCCCTCAAGCGCAATATAGAGACGTACCGTCCCGGCGACAGCGCTGCTCAACATGCGCCTGGCCATCTCTGCATCGGCAATGTGCAAGCGCAGTTCGACTCCGCTGGCGCCAACGGTTGTTGTGTCGTTGCAGTATGCGACCAGCGTCATCGTTGATGTTGGCTCTGGCGTGTCGCTTTTCAGGTTCATATCGGTCGATGCACGAGGCAGCTTTGTGGTCAGTGGGAGCGCCTGGCAGGTGACGAACTGGACCTGTGGCGATATACCTGAAAACCGTGGCGAAGGCGCTGGCACGCGGCTTGAAATCCCCGCAGTTTCCACGCAGGATAGGCGGGCGCGTCCATGCGTTCGCAATACATGAGCAGAGACACCGCAATCATGCCAGCAAGATGCCACTGCACCAGCGAATCGGCAAACAGCATCAGCGCCCAGCATGATCCGAGACACCACATGCCGTGTTCCAGACCAAAGCGCAGCGCATCGATGTCCGCAGCGCGCCCAAAGGCGGCCAGCGGGCGGTGCGAATGGCATGCATTCAGGCATTTCTGCTTGAAGGGCGAAGCCTGCCAGACACACGCGATCAAGGCAAAAGCGCCGGCCTGGACCGATACCTCCCTGACGCTTCTGCTCACCATCAATTCAAGCACCTTGATGGCGTAGCCGCCAAGCAACCAAATCGCCAGGTATCCCGCCAGGAAGATCAGGGTGCTACGCCATTGCCTGTCACTGAACGAGCTGATACGAATATGCAGGATGGGCTGGAGATTCAATGGGGTCATCATGGCAACGACCATCAACAGCCAGCCCGTGCCTGCCGACAGTATCCAGTCTGCCTTTGAGCCAGCAATCCAGCCTGAGCCACACATGATGGCTACCGGCTCGGGCCCAGCCCAGAGAGAAGGCGCGAAGATGACAAGCAACGCCACGCCGCTCACAGCGAAAAGATACCGCTGTATCCTGTTGGCTACGTTTTTATTGTAGAACATCAGCGCGGCGGCTTAAATCGGCTGCCGATAAATGCTCACGCGTCCCACCTCGATCGGGCTTGGTTGCGCCGCCCCGCTTGCCGTTTCGACATTGACCCTGATCGTCTCGGCAGACAACCTGTTCTCAATAAACAAGGTATCGACAAAGCGCGATATGTCGAGAATGAAGGTCAGGCCAGCGCCGACATGCGCACCATCCTTGACGCTTGCACGACGCAGCCCAAACAGGCCGACGCTGCCAACGAACTGCGAGCGCCGGGTATCCTGGTCTGCTTGTGGCGGCAGGTCGACATAGACGCGCAGCACCGTGGCATCCTGGGTTCCACGCACGTTTTCCAGTTTCAGATATAACTGGTCCGGCAGTGCATTGACCGAGGCAAATTGCAGGCTTTTCAGCATACTCTTTTGCACGACCGGATGGAGCGTCACGTCAACCGAAGCGGATCCGGCTTTCGAGATTTCAAGCGGGCCAAAGTTGGCTCCCAACAGCTCGGCTGCCCTGGGTTGCGGCATGATGTTGTGCACCTGTGCCAGGCCATCGGTGACGCTGAACGCATTGAGGGTCTGCAGACGCTTGACCAGCGGATTGCCGGCGGCTTTCTGCGGCACTGTGGCCTCCTGATACACGTAGTTCAGGCTGGAAATGCTTTGCACTTCTTCTGGCGTGTAGACCCAAGGCTCGCTGCCAGGCATGGGCATCACGAATTGCTGCGCTGGTCCGCTGAGCCATTCAGGATTGTCTGGATTGACGTTGCCGGCATCGTTCCAGCCTGCCCACATGCGATCAATATTGCAGTGGTGCAGATAGAAGATCGGATCAAGCGCCGCCGTACCGGGATCGGCCATCACGCCATAATCCGGACTGCTGACATTTCCGCCAACGTAGACATGTACCAGGTCATGCGGATTGCTTTCCAGATTGCCGTGCGGTGTATCGCCGGGATGCGAAAAGCCGGTATCCGGTCCACCGAAGCCAGGCAGTGGCGTGGCGGCATTCGATCCGGTATACAAATCTTCTTGCAGGCAGATATCGGTCACGTCGCTGTACTGGTGTTTGGGCGTGTCTGGATGGTGCGCAACCCAGTCGGGCGTGGGAATATAGATCGTGCCATTGTCGTCAGGGCCAAAACGCATCGTTACATACAGTGCATTAGGCGTTCCATCGGGGAGGGTTTTCTCGCTGAATGCCGGCGGCATCGCCGCCTGGGCGCCTTGCACCCCGCCGAAATAGTTCCAGTACGGCAGCGCCCAACTTTCCGGTCCGCCGAGGCTGACGATATCCACGCGCAGCTGGGCTTCCAGTGCAAAAAGGTAACCGCGATGCCACGGCAAGAAATACCAGGTACCGTGCTGGCACTGGTTCCAGAACTTGTCCTGGGTTAGCTGGCTTGGCAAAGGCGAGGTGGGCACAGCAGGTTCGCCGCTGACAAACCCCCACGCAGGATAGGCTGGCGGCGATGGATACCAGGCAGTTGCGGGGTTGACGTATTCACCATGGATGGCCGCGAAAAACCACCAGCTGGCCGGGTCATTGAGCTCCCGCGTCATCATCTTTGCAACACCCCTGGCGTACCACAGAAGGTCGGCATTATCGAAGGTGCCGCCTTCGCTCCAGGCATTGGCGCGTGTCAAGTCAGTCATCGTCGTATCGCTTTCAGTCGAAGTATTTCGTCGGGATGTATCATCACAAAACTGTGCCAGGAGGAAAACAGATCCATTACTGCTCTGTTTCTGACCGCGTTTATTGCGGGATCATTTCCGAATAGCCATGACTTGCTGCCTTGTGTAGGACTAATCTTACGAAATAACGATAGCATTGATACTATTCAATTGTAACGATTGCAATTTTTCCAGTTCATCAGCTTTGCCTTATCAAGCCCACTCAAATGCCCGGCATTTCAATGGAAGTGAATGGAAGTCTTCTGTCCTTTGGTTTCGCACCTCACCCGTCATTGACTGGTGAAGAGTAATCCCGCTTGACGCTGTTGTATGGAACGCAATCTGCGCGCAAACGTCAGGTGTTTCTCCTGGTTTGAAAGGATAAGCAGTGCCCGAGGCTATCCGCATGCTTGCCTGTTGCCCTGTGTTGAAAACAAACTGCAAGTCCTTCAGCCTTTTTGCCCGGTGTGGTGACCGGCAGGGAAGGCGAAGCGCAGTGCTGCCAGTGCAATGGCGAACGCAATCAGCGCCAGCGTGGCAACCACGGGCGGCAGCATCGGTACGCCTGCGTTCGTGAATGGCGGATCGCAGCGGCGCAGACGGCGGCTGACAAGCGGGCGAGTGCAGGCGTTTCTCGATGCCATCGGCTGTCGCAGAACCTGTGCGCGCAGCCGATTTTGTTGCCATGACGATGCTGGGGGAGTCGGCTGCTGCGCGTAAGGGATTGAACACACTAGCGCAGCGCGCTGGGCACGCGCGGAAAACTCATCAGCTCGCGAAACGCCGCCCACTGTGCCTGGCGGGTTGCGCCCTGGCGCTCGATATAGGCCTTGACCATGTCCTGGCCCAGGTTGTAGTTGATCACGTAAGCGCCCATTTCGTCGTAGAACTGCAGGCGCTGCGCGGCTTTCTCGATCGGGTACAGGCGCGCTTCGGCCAGCCATTCCAGTGCGCCTGCGCGGTCCAGGCTGCCATCGAGGTACTGGCGCGCAATATCGTTGTCGGCATAGGCCAGCATGGCCAGCAGGCGGTTCAGGTGCGCGTATTGCGGTGCCAGCGCCGGGTCCAGCCCGGCCAGCGGGAACAGTACCTGCTGCTCGAATTGAAGCCGCTCTTCGGCTGAGAAGCACAGTTCGATGCCGTAGTTGGCCGTGCCTTCGGCGATCAGCGACTGCGGTGAAAACAGCGGATAGACGCTGTATTCGAGCCAGCCGCGTCCGCGCACCAGTTCGCGTTCAAGCAGCACGTTATAGACATGGTGACCGGGATAGGCTTCATGGCAGCCCAGGTCGACCGCGCGGTCGATATAGATGGGCAGGTCGGTATTGATCTGGATCACGCTCTGGTAGTTGCCCTTGTACCAGTTGTAGCCGCTCCAGGATTTGCCGGTCACAAATTCCAGCAGGCACGCTTCTTCTGCCGGCAGCGCAAAATGCTCAAGCGTGCGCTTGCGTCCGGCATCCATGGCGGCGGTCATCACATCGTGCAGCCGTTCGGGTGCGATCACGAACTGGCTGCGAAACGCCTGCACGCGCGCGCTGACCGAATCGCTGCCTGGCAGCAGGGTGTCGATCTGCGCCACCAGTGACGCATACCAGTCGCGCTCATGGCGCGGCGAGACGGCGTCATACAGCTGCGCGCTTTCTTCCTCGAACGACAGGCGCAGGCCGCCCAGCATGGCCAGGCGCGTCTGCATCGATTGCAGTTGCTTGCGCAAACTGGCGGCGCGCAGCGCGCTGGCTTGCTCCAGCGGGGCCGCTTCTGCTTCCGCTTCTATTTCATTTAGCAGTTGCAGCGCCTGCCTGACGCCTTCGGCAATCGACGCCATTGACAGCTGTTCGCTGGCCGCCTGCTGCTGCCACTCGACTGGACCGTAATAGGCGTCGACATAGTAGGTATCGTGCTGACCGGTGGCCAATACCAGCCGCACATAGCGTTCGGCAATCAGGTCGAGCGAATCGGATGCGGCAGCTGGCAGTTTCATGGTCTTGTCATCTAGGAAGCAAAAAAACAGTATAGCAAGGCTGGCGCTGTTGTAAATCATATGAGCGACACACGGCTCTTTTGAGGCTGACGCCTTTAATATCAATGATACGGATAACTGGTATTTGAAATTGAAAGTATCTTTATATCTTGAAACGGCTATGATGATATTGCACTGCAACACAATTGTTGCGCACTATCTAACAGGAGCTCATCATGTCCCATACACTTTTGTCATCGCCAGCCTTCAATACCGTCAACAGCCTGCGTAGCGTACTGGCCAAAGCCAGCGCCACCGTCGATGCAGCGATTGTGCACGTGCACAATTTCTTTGCCCAGGGTGTCGAAGAGCGTCAGCGCGAAGAAGAAGATGCGGATCTGGCCGAAGCAACCGATCGCTATGACTTGGAGTTCCGCATGCGCAAGCAGGACCGCCTGCGCGGCGGCAGCTACTGGAGCAATGGCAACAACCGCTAAGCTTTTCAGCATCAGACATAAAAAAAGCCCCCCGCGCCTGTAAATGGCGCGGGGGGCTTTTGTTTACAGTGCCGTTATCAAGGCTTTACCACGTTGGCCCTTGGCGCCGGCGGCAGAGTGCCGCTGCGTCCTGGCGCAAACGACGCTTCCGTCGTGCCTGCTACCGGGACAAACGTCTTGCGCAGCTTGGCCACTTGCGCGGCGGTGGCCGGGCTGCCATGGTTGCCCCAGCTGGTCTGGATAAAGCTGACCACGTCGGCAATCTGCTGGTCGCTTAGCGTCTTGGCGTAGCCGCCCATCACCAGGGACGACGGCGCCGTATGCGTGGCGGGCACGGCGCTGCCCGAGAGCACGATATTGATGGCCGATGTCGGGTCGCTGGTCTGCAATACCGCATTGCCGGCCAGCGCAGGGAAGGCCTTGCTGTAGCCCTTGCCGTCCGAACGGTGGCAGCCGGCGCAGTTGTTCAGGTAGAGCAATGCGGCGTTGCTGTCGACCTTGCCTGCATACAGGGCCTTGGCCACCTTGTCGTCGCCAACAAACGGCTTTGCGCTGGCGTTGGCCGGCGGCAGCGACTTGAGGTATCTGGCGATACTGGCCAGGTCGCTGCTGCTCATGTATTGCATCGAATGCGCCACCACGTCGTTCATGGCGCCAAACGAGGCGCTATGGCTGTTGCGGCCGGTTTTGAGGAACTCGGCAATATCGGCTTCGCTCCAGCGTGCCAGGCCGCCGCCATGTTCATTGCGCAGCGACGGCGCAACCCAGCCGTCGATGGCCGCGCCGCCGGCCAGGTAGGCTGTGCCGTCCAGTTCGGTCAAGGCTTTTTCCTGCATGCCGATGCCGCGCGCCGTGTGGCAGGCGCCGCAGTGGCCCAGGCCCTGGACCAGATAGGCGCCGCGCAGCAGTTGCTGGTCGCCGGCCGCTGGCGTGTAGGGCGCCGGTTTGGGAGCGAACACCCAGCGCCAGATCGTCAACGGGAAGCGCATCGACAGCGGCCAGGGGATATCGGCGTCGCGGTTGGACGTCGCTTGCGCCGGTACGCCATGCATCAGGTAGGCATACAGCGCCCGCATGTCGGCATCGCTGAGGCGCGAGTACGACGGGTACGGCATGGCCGGGTAGACGGTGTAACCGTGTTTGGTCACGCCGGTACGCATCAGCTTGTCGAAGTCCTCGAAACTCCAGTTGCCGATGCCGTGCTCCTTGTCGGGCGTGATGTTGGTCGAATACACCTTGCCGATCGGCGTAGCCATCGACAGGCCGCCGGCATATGGCTTGCCCTTGGGCGCAGTGTGGCAGGCAATGCAGTCGCCGGCGCGCGCCAGGTATTCGCCTTGCTTGATCTGCTGCGGGTCGGGGGCGGCGTGGCTGGCGGCGGCCAGCAGCAAGCCCAGGCCGGCCACGAAGGTCTTGGTTTTTTTCATAGGACAGTCCTCAGGCAGCGACCAGTGGCCGCGGGTCGTGCAGATATTGTTCACGGATGGCTTTGGCGGACCAGTAGGTCAGTGCGGTGGCCAGCCCTGTCGGGTTGTAGCCGATGCCAACCGGGAAGACGCTGGAACCGACCACGAAGACGTTCGAGACATCCCAGCTTTGCAGGTAGCGGTTGACGACGCTGGTGCGCCGGTCGGTTCCCATGGCTGTGCCGCCGGCCCAGTGCGTGGTCTGGTAGTTGCGCAGGTCCAGATGGTCGCCAAAGTTCTTTACCGACACATGGATCGACTTGGGCTTCATGGCCTTGGCCACTTCCGTCATCTTGCCGGTCACATAGCGGCTCATTTTGATGTCGTTTTCCTTCCAGTCGAAGGTAAAGCGCAGCAGGGGCTGGCCGAAGGTGTCGGTATAGGTCGGGTCGAGGTCGACATAGCAGTCGCGGTAGACCATATTGGCGCCGTGCACATCGAACGACACGGTGCTGGTGTAATTGTCCTTGACCGCCTTTTTCCAGCCGGCGCCCCACGATGGCGTGCCGTCCGGTACCGGAATGCCGGCAATCGGCTTGACGCCGGCCGGATTGCACCAGGCAGGCGAGCCGCCGACAAAGCCCAACGGACCATGGTCGAAATTGTCGCCGTTGTAGTCGTCCACGGCCACGCCGTTGCCGCCAGAGCCGATAAAGCCGTTGGTGTTCTTGCCCGGTTCGTAAAACATCTGGATGGTCGACATGGTCTGGTAGGCGATATTGCGCCCGACCACGCCTTCGTTGCTGACCGGGTCATACGGTTTGCCGATGCCCGATACCAGCAGCAGATGCGCGTTGTT
Source organism: Janthinobacterium aquaticum (assembly GCF_009208565.1). Taxonomy (GTDB): domain Bacteria; phylum Pseudomonadota; class Gammaproteobacteria; order Burkholderiales; family Burkholderiaceae_D; genus Janthinobacterium. The sequence goes on from NZ_WFLK01000002.1 coordinate 269,782, forward strand.
GTAGGCAAAGGTGCTGGCAATGACGAGGTCGGCCGGCTGCTCGACCGTCTTGCCGTCGCTGTTGACATAAGTGACGCCAGTAGCTTTTTGCTTGCTGCCATCGAGGTTGATGCGCAGCACATTGCAGTTGGCGCGCAGCTCGAAGTTCGACGCCAGGCGCAGCGCCGGCATGATATTGACCTGTGGCGACGCCTTGGAATAGTTATAGCAGGCAAAGCCCGAGCAAAAGCCGCAGAAATTGCACGGCCCCATCTGGCAGTTGTACGGATTGGTGTAGGGCTGCGAGGCGTTGGAGGAGGCGGCAACGAACGGGTGCAGTCCCACTTCCTTTGCTGCAAGGTGGAACAGGTGGGCCGTGTACGGCACCTTCTGTGGCGGCAGAGCAAAATTGTCGGAGCGGTCGGCTTCAAAGATATTGCCGTCGCCCACGATCACGCCCTTGACCTTGTAGGCCTGGCCCGAGGTGCCGAAGACTTTTTCCACGAAATCGAAATGCGGTTCGAGCTCTTCATAGGTCACGCCGAAATCCTGGATAGTCATGCCCTCCGGGATGAATTTTTTGCCATAGCGCTTTTCGTAGTGAGTGCGCAGCTGCAGCTCTTCCGGCAGCACGCGCCAGTGCTGGCCCGACCAGTGCAGGCCCGCACCGCCGACGCCGGTGCCGGGTTTGAACGCGCCGATCTGGCGGTAGGGCACGGCGTTGCCTTTCACGTCGTGGCGAAACGTAAACGAGCTTTTCGACATGTCCTGGAAAATCTTGCTGCGCTGGATATAGGTCAGCTCGTCGAGCGTTTTCGGGTAGGCGCCGTCCGGGTAGGTATCGCGGTACGGGCCGCGCTCGAGCGCCAGCACGTTCAGGCCCGCTTCCGTCAGCTCCTTGGCCATAATGGCACCGGTCCAGCCAAAGCCGACGATGACGACGTCGACTGGTTTCAATTTGATGTCTGTCATGTGATCCTCAAGCAATCGAAGCCGGTGGTAGCGGGTACTTCACGCCGTACTGTTCCACCCAGTCCATATAGTCTGCGCGCGCGCCCGGGAAATTGATCATGCGCCAGGCGGCCATGTCCTTGTTGCCGCCGTGCGCGGGGTCGCAAAAATAGCCTTCGCGCGTGTTCTGCAGCAGTTGCTTGAAAAACAGCGCGGGCGGCACGTCGCCGATCGGCAGCGTGCCTTTTTCCAGTTGCGCGATCAGCGCGTCGCGCTCGGCAGCTGGCAGGTCGGCAAACGCCTTGCCGGTTTTCTTTTCGACTGCCTGCGCGAAGCCGGGCAGGGCGCTGCGATACAGTTCGCGCGGCGCCATATGGAACTGATAGCCAAACTCATCCGGTGCGTCGACAAACGGCGCCTGCATATACCAGAGCTTGCCGTAGGCGTAGGGCGTGTTCATCTGCAAGTCGATGAATTCGTGCACGCCGGCCTGCAGCGCCCCCGGGCCTTCCGCGTCGGCCGGGATCAGGCGATCAACCAGCGCGCACAAGGTGGTCCATTCGGCCGCGGTGAAGTATTTGGGCTGGTAGGGCTTGGCTGCAGGATCGCCGCCTGCCAGTACAGTGCCTGCCGTACCGACCGCGCCGATTACGGCTGCAGCGGGCACGGCAACGACTGCCTTGCGCAGGAAATTGCGTCGCTGCGGCGATATGCCGATGACTTTCATGATGCTCCTTTGGCTGTTAAGAGAGTGCAATATGTAGAAATACTACATTAAATTTCAGAAATGTAATTTACAGTTGTGAATTAAGTAGTCGTACGTAGAGCACAATGACATATCGCGGAGTGCGGAACGTATTGCGATTTGAACACGTTTGGCTGATTGCTGGCGCTGCTCAGAAGGTAGGGGGAAGGACAGATGAGCGTAGGTCGGATTAGGCCCTTCGGGCCGTAATCCGACGACACCGGTGAAGCCAACAATGTTGTCGGATTACGGCGCTTCGCGCCTAATCCGACCTACGTGATTGCGCTATGCGCCAGGTCAGAACTCTACAATCCGCGCTTCGCGCATGGCCTGCGTCATGGCCAGGCCCAGGCGGGTGGCTTCGGTGGCGTCGTTCAGGCGCAGGGTCAGCTGGCCCTGGCCCAAGGCTGCGTCGACGAATTCTTGGGCTTCGACCAGGAAGGCGTCGGCAAAGCGGGCGTAGAAGTCGGGCGTGCATTCGTTGCGTACGCCGTGCACGTCGGAAATTTCCACGCGGTTCAGGCGCGGGTTGTTGCCCACCGCCAGCCGTCCCTCGGTGCCAAATACTTCGGTCAGCGTTTCATGGCCATGCGCCAGCGTGCGCGAGGCGAGGAAGGTGGCCATGCTGCCGTCGGAAAACTCGACCGTGGCCAGGCCATTGTCGACATCGCCAAATGCCTGCAGGCCCTTGTGGATGGCGTTGGTGCCGCTCGCATACACGCGCTTGGGTACCGGATTGCCCAGGAGCCAGCGTGCCAGGTCGATATCGTGCACGCTGCAGTCGAGGAAAATGCCGCCGCTGGTCGGGGCAAAGCGCATAAAGGCGCCGCTCGGGTCGTTCTGGTCGCACGTTTGCGAGCGTACCAGATAGGGCTTGCCGATCATGCCGCGCGCGATTTTTTGCTGCGCGTCATGGTAGCTGGCGTCGAAGCGGCGCACAAAGCCGATCATGGCCGTCAGCTGCGGATGGCGCGCCGCCTCCGCTTCCACTGCCAGGCAGTCGGCCAGGTCGAGCGATAGCGGCTTTTCGCAAAATACATGCTTGCCGGCGCGCAGGGCGGCGATGATCTGCTGCGCATGCAGCGAAGTCGGCGTGACGAGAAAGACGGCGTCCAGGCCGGGGTGGGCCAGCATGGCGTCGTAGTCGGCATAGGTGCTGGTGATACCCAGCGTGGCGGCAGCCCAGTCCAGTTCGGTTTGCAGGGGGCTGCAGGCGGCTACTACGCGGGCGTTCGGCACGCGCTGGGCCAGGTTGCGCGCATGGCGCTGGCCGAGCCGGCCCAGGCCGACTATGCCGATATTCAAAACAGGCGATGACATCAGGTCTCCAATCTTTTTTATTTTTTATTTACAGTTCAACGACGCGGCGCTCGCGCCACGACAGCGTGGCCGCCTCGGCCAGTTCCAGTGCTTTCAGGCCGTCGTGCACAGTCGTGCGCAGCGCCGTGCCGTTGGTCAGGGCGTCAAAGAAATGCGCCATTTCCTGGGCGTAAGCCACGCGGTAGCGTTCCAGGAAGAAGTCTTCCGGTTTGTCGACGCTGACATTGACGGCGCCATAGGCTGTCACTTCGGTCGGCTTGTGGTTGCCGGCCTGCAGCATGCCCTTGTCGCCCAGCACCTCGAAACGCTGGTCGTAGCCATAGGCGGCGCGGCGCGTGGCGTTGATCTGGCACAGGCGGCCTTTGGCGGTGCGGATGGTGACCACGGCTGTGTCGAGGTCGCCTGCTTCGCCGATGGCCGGGTCGACCAGGCAGCTGCCGGTGGCGTGCACGCTGACCGCTTCATCGTCGAGTATCCAGCGGAAGATGTCGAAGTCGTGGATCAGCATGTCCTTGAAGATGCCGCCCGATACTTTGATATAGCTGACCGGTGGTGGGCCCGGATCGCGGCTGGTGACCACCAGCAATTCGGGTGTGCCGATCTCGCCGGCCGCGATGCGCTGCTTGACGGCATTGAAGGTCGGATCGTAGCGGCGTTGGAAACCGAGCATGCACAGCACGCCCGCTTCCTTGACGGCGGCGGCGCAGGCGCGCGCACGGTCGATGGTGAGGTCGACCGGCTTTTCGCAGAAGATGGCCTTGCCGGCAGCGGCCGAGCGCAGGATCAGGTCGGCGTGGGTGTCGGTGCTCGAGGCAATCACCACGGCCTTGATGGCCGGGTCGGCCAGCGCCGCTTCCACACTGGCGCTGCTGCCGCCATGCTGGGCGGCCAGGGAGGCGGCCGCTTCCTGGTTGACGTCCACGACGTACTTGAACTGCACGCCTGGTTGGGCAGCCAGGTTGGCTGCATGGATTTTGCCGATGCGTCCGGCACCGAACAACGCTACTTCAATCATCTTGGTCTCCTGGGGTATGAATTTCTTCGATGTCGAGCTCTAGTTTGTAGGCCAGGGCGATAAACAGCGCCTGGCACAGGCAGATGGTGCTGGTCAGCGAGCGGAAGGCAAAGGCGCTGCCCTCGGTCACGGTCAACAACGCGCTGGCGGTGCGCGCCAGTGGCGCCAGTTTGCTGTCGGTAATGACCAAGACCTTGGCGCCCTTGTCCTGCGCCACCTTGATGCACTGCTGGGTTTCCTTGCCGTAAGGCGAGAAACTGATGGCGATCGCCACATCGCGTTCACGCACGCTGCGCATCTGCTCGCGGTGCATGCCGCCCAGGCCTGTCACCAGGTGCACGCGCTTGGCGGTGTGCTCGAGCGCGTAGGCGATATAGGAGGCGATCGGAAAGGACCGGCGTACGCCGATCACATAGATATTGTCTGCTTTCAAGAGCAGATTGACGGCCGCTTCGAGCTGCGCATCGTCGAGGCCGGCGGCCAGGTCGTCGAGGCCGGCGCGGCTGGCGCCGACAAATTCGCGCGTCAGGTCGCCGGCGCTCAGCTTGGCGTCACGCGTGGAGATGAGCTTGCGGATGCGCTGCTGGTAGTCGGGCGCGGCGCCAGCCTGTTCGGTATAGGCCTGGCGAAACACATCCTGCATTTCAGAAAAACCTGTGTAGCCGAAGCGCTGCGCAAAGCGCACGATGGCCGACGGCTGCACGTCGCAGGCGGCGGCAATGTCGCTGATGCGCTCGAGCATCAGGCTGGCACGGTGTTTTTCGATGTATTGGGCGATGACTTTGAGCTGCCGCGAGAGGTTGTCGTACTCGGTGGCAATCTGCTGCATCAGTTGCTCGATGGGGGCGGTGGCTGCCATATGCTGCTGATCCTTTTTTGTGCCTGCGAAACGCTTGCTTGTCGGATGTCGCCCTTTGGGCTGATTCGACATATTGCTTGCATGTCGGATTACGCCCGGTGGGCTAATCCGACCTACGGCGTATCCGGTGTACGGCAAGGTGGGTTGGTATGGCGAGAATTATAGGAGTGAAACGAAAAAATAGAAACGATTTTCTATTTAAATTATTTTTGAAATTTTCATTGCATTTGCTTTTTACCTGGACTAATCTGTGCGCAGTGCACCGGTTTGCATGTTGACAAGCGAGCCGGTGTCACCCTTCATAAAAGCTGGCAACTATAAAAATTATTCCGTTTAGGAGACATTCATGCAAAGCAATAAAGGCAAGGGTTTGTTGAAGTGCCTGGCCATCGCCAGCCTCGGTCTGGGTCTCGGTCTGAGCGCCGGCGTCAGCCATGCAGCGGGCGAGAAATTCGTCATGGTCAGCCATGCGCCGGACTCCGATTCCTGGTGGAACACCATCAAGAACGCCATCAAGCAGGCCGGCGACGATTTTAACGTGACCGTCGACTACCGCAATCCGCCCAATGGCGACCTGGCCGACATGGCCCGCCTGATCGAGCAATCGGCGGCGCGCAACTACGACGGCCTGATCGCCGACATCGCCGACTTCAGCGTGCTGCAAAAGCCGCTGGGCACGGTGGTGGCCAAGAAGATACTGCTGGTGACCATCAACTCGGGCACGCTGCAACAGAGCGAACAGCTGAAAGCCATCATGCACGTGGGCCAGCCTGAATACGACGCCGGCTACGGCGCCGGCAAGCGCGCCAAGGAAGCGGGCATCAAGTCGTTCGTGTGCGTGAATCACTATGCGATGAATGCCTCGTCGTTCGAGCGCTGCCGCGGCTTTGCCGAGGCGCTGGGCGTGGACTTCAAGTCGTCCACGCTTGACACCAACGGCGTCGATCCTGGCGTGATTGAAAGCAAGGTCAGCGCCTATCTGCGCAGCAATCCGAAAACCCAGGCGGTGCTGGCGCTGGGCCCCGATTCGGCGCCGCCTGCCATGCGCGCGGTAGAAAAAATGGGCCTGAAAGGCAAGATGTATTTTGCCACCTTTGACCTGTCCGAAGAAATTACCAAAGGCATCAAGGACGGCTCGATCCAGTTTGCGATCGACCAGCAGCCTTACCTGCAGGGCTATATCCCGGTTGCCGTGATGGCCATCATGAAACAGCAGAAGATTACTGACCTGGCCAAGGTCAAGGAAATCCTGATCGCCAATCCGAAATACCAGGCTCGCCTGGCTGAGTACGGTCTCACCCCCATCTATGGCCCGCGCCATATCAGCTCCGGCCCAGGCTTCGTGACCAAGGACAACATCGCCAAGGTCGAGAAGTACGCCGGGCAATACCGCTAATCCGGCTCTTACCATCAGCTTTGCCAGCGGCCTGCGATGCAGGCCGGTTCCATCGCCGCCCACGTAGCAGGGGCGGCGGGCGGGACGCGCACGCCTGGCGCAAGGTACTCAGAAAGGACATTGTATGACTGTGCTCGAAACCAGCCTGGCCACCCCCGGCGCCAAGCCCCCGACAGACACCAAAGCCGGCCGGCCTGCCGCCGCCGCCACCGATGAGCGCGTGGGCAGCGTCAGCTGGGTCAAGCGTTTTTTTGGCCGCCCCGAATTTGCTTCGATTTCCGGCACCGTGCTGGTCTTCGCGTTTTTCATCATTACCGCCGGCGACTCCGGCATGTTCAACCTCGATGGCGTGGTCAACTGGATGCAGGTGGCTTCCTACCTGGGCATTATCGCCATCGGCGCCTGCCTGTTGATGATCGCCGGTGAATTCGACTTGTCGATCGGCTCGATGATCGGCTTTGCCGGCATGATGATCGCCATTCCCACCATTTATTTCCACTGGCCGCTGTGGATGGCGATTATTTTTGCCTTTGCCGGCTCGATGGCGCTGGGCTGGCTCAACGGCTATATCGTGATCAAGACGCGCCTGCCGTCGTTTATCGTCACGCTGGCTTTCCTGTTTATCCTGCGCGGCCTGACGCTGGCGCTGTCGATCATGTTTGCCAACCGCACCATCGTGTCCGGCGTGGGCGAACTGGCAGCCCAGGACTGGCTGGCCAGCCTGCTGTTCCACGGTAATTTCGCCACCGGCCTGTTCCACTGGATGGGCAGCCAAGGCTGGATCGCCATGCTTGACGATGGCACGCCGCTGGTCAAAGGCATTCCCAAGGTGATCGGCTGGTGGGTGGCGCTTGCTGCCGGTGCGGCGTTTGTCCTGTCGCGTACCCGTGCCGGCAACTGGATGTTTGCCGTCGGCGGCGACGCCAACGCGGCCAAGAACGTCGGCGTGCCGGTGCGCAAGGTCAAGGTCTCGCTGTTTGTCTTTACTGCATTCTGTGCCTGCCTGTTTGCCACCTTGCAGGTATGCGATATCGGTTCGGCCGCTGCCGACCGCGGCATGCAGAAGGAATTCGAAGCCATTATTGCAGCGGTGATCGGCGGCGCGCTGCTGACCGGCGGCTACGGCTCGGTAGTTGGCGCCTGCTTCGGCGCCCTGATCTTCGGGGTGGTACAGATCGGCATTACCTATACCAATATCAACTCGGACTGGTTCCGCGTGTTCCTCGGCGTAATGCTGTTGATCGCGGTGCTGTTCAATAACTTCGTGCGCTCCCGCGTCACGGAAGCGAGGTAATCATGAGCGAGCATATACTTGCACTGGAAAATGTCAGCAAACGTTTCGGCTCGGTGCTGGCGCTGCAGAACGTCACCATGCGCCTCAAAGAAGGCGAAGTTCACTGCCTGCTGGGCGACAACGGCGCCGGCAAGTCGACCCTGATCAAGACCCTGGCCGGCGTGCACAAGCCCACCGATGGCCAGTATATGGTCGATGGCAAGCCGGTGATCTTCAATTCGCCCAGCGAGGCGCTCGACATGGGCGTGGCCACCGTCTACCAGGACCTGGCACTGGTGCCGCTCTTGTCGGTGGCGCGCAATTTCTTCATGGGCCGCGAGCCGATGAAAAAGCTGTTCGGCATGGTGCGGGTGATGGATATCGATTACGCAGCCGACACGGCGCGCGCCAAACTGGCCGAAATGGGCATCATGGTGCGCGACCCGCACCAGGCGATCGGCACCATGTCCGGCGGCGAGAAGCAGTGCCTGGCCATTGCCCGCGCCATCCACTTCGGTGCCCGCGTGCTGATTCTCGACGAGCCGACGGCAGCGCTTGGTGTCAAGCAGTCGTTCAATGTGTTGAAACTGATCTACAAGGCGCGTGAGCGCGGCATTTCGGTGATCTTCATTACCCACAATGTGCACCACGCTTATCCGGTGGGCGACTCGTTCACGCTGCTCAACCGTGGCCGCTCGCTCGGCACCTTTACCAAGGACACGGTCACCAAGGACGAGCTGCTCGACATGATGGCCGGCGGCGCGGAAATGCAAACGCTGATGAGTGAACTCGACGGTGTGACGATCTAAGGACAAACCCATGAAAAACAATGCACATTTTGCCAGTGGCCGCGCGCTCGACGTGATCTGCCTGGGGCGCCTGGCGGTGGACCTGTACGCGCAGCAGATCGGCAGCACGCTGGAAGACGCCACCAGTTTTGCCAAATACCTGGGCGGCTCGTCGGCCAATATCGCCTTCGGCACGGCGCGCCTGGGCCTCAAATCGGCCATGCTGTCGAAAGTGGGTGACGACCATATGGGCCGTTTCCTGACCGACACCTTGCGCAAGGAAGGCTGCGACGTCAGCCATGTGGCCATCGACCCTGAGCGCCTGACGGCGCTGGTGATGCTGGGCATCAAGGACAAGGATACGTTTCCGCTGATTTTCTTTCGCGAGAACTGTGCCGACATGGCCATCGAGGCGGACTCGTTCGACGCCGGCTTTATCGGCTCAAGCAAGGCGTTGCTGATTACCGGCACGCATTTTTCCAGCGCTGCCATGCACGCCGTCAGCAGCCAGGCCCTGGCGCTGGCGCGTGCCAACAATGTGCGCACCGTGCTCGATATCGATTATCGCCCTGTGCTGTGGGGACTGTCGGGCAAGGCCGATGGCGAAACGCGCTTTGTATCGAGCGACGCCGTCACGCGCCATCTGCAAGGCATCTTGCCGCAGTTCGACCTGGTAGTGGGTACGGAAGAGGAGTTCATGATTGCCGGCGGCGGCGATGACATTATCGCGTCACTCAAGGCGGTGCGCGCGGTCTCCGGCGCCACGCTGGTGGTCAAGCGCGGCCCGCTCGGCTGCGCCGTGATCGAAGGCGCCATTCCGGGCAAGCTCGATGATGCGTTCAACTACCGTGGCGTGCAGGTCGACGTGTTGAATGTGCTTGGCGCCGGCGATGCCTTTATCTCGGGCTTTCTCAAAGGCTGGCTGCGCGGCGAAGATTACGACGCCTGCTGCCGCTACGCCAATGCGTGCGGCGCGCTGGTGGTGTCGCGCCATGGCTGCGCACCGGCCATGCCGTCGCCGGCAGAACTCGATTACTTCCTGGCCCATGCCGCGAGGCTCACCCAGCCGGATCAGGACGCCACGCTGGCGCGATTGCACCGCACTACGGTGGCGCGCAAGCAGTGGGACGAACTGTGCGTGTTTGCGTTCGACCATCGCACCCAGTTTTTTGAGCTGGCGCAGCAGGCCGGCGCGCCCGAAGCGTCGATTTCCGCGCTCAAGCAGCTGCTGGTGCAAGCCGTGGCGCAGACCGAAACGTCCTTGGGCCTGGCCGGGCGCACGGGCGTGCTGATCGATGGCCGCTATGGCGTCGATGCGCTTAATGCCGCAACCGGCCGCGGCTGGTGGATTGGCCGCCCGGTCGAGCTGCCAGGCTCGAATCCGCTGCAGTTCGACTGGGGCCGCTCGATCGGTTCGCACCTGGTCAGTTGGCCGAAGGAGCACGTGATCAAATGCCTGGTGCAACTGCATCCGGACGATGTGGTGGCCAACCGGCTGGAACAGGAAGCACAGATCAAGGCGCTGTACGATGCGGCGCAGATCAGCGGCCATGAACTGCTGCTGGAAATCATTCCCCCCGAGTCCCTGCCGCAGGGCGACGACACCGTGCTGCGCGCCGTCAAGCGCCTGTACAATCTGGGCATCTATCCTGAATGGTGGAAGCTCGAAGGTTTGAGCTCCAGCCAGTGGCGGGCCATTGATGCGCTGGTGCAGGAACGCGATCCGTATTGCCGTGGCGTGGTGCTGCTGGGCCTGAATGCGCCGATTGCCGAACTGGCCGCCAGCTTTGAAGAAGCGCGCCACAGCACCACTTGCCGCGGCTTTATGGTCGGGCGTACCATCTTCCAGGAGCCGAGCCGCCGCTGGCTGGCCGGCGAGATCGACGACGCAGCCTTGATTGCTGCCGTGCGCGCCAATTTCGAGCAGCTGATCGGGCTGTGGCAGCGCACGCGTCAGAACAATGTGCAACTGGAGCGTGCAGCATGAGCAAGACCATCCGTTTGACCATGGCCCAGGCGCTGGTGCGCTATCTGGCGGCGCTCAAAGTCGAAGACGGCCAGCCGCTGTTCGGCGGCGCCTTTGCCATTTTTGGCCACGGCAACGTGGCCGGCCTGGGCGAGGCGCTGTACCAGTACAAAGAACATTTTCCGACCTACCGCGCGCATAACGAACAGGCCATGGCGCATGCAGCGATTGCCTACGCCAAGGCGCATATGCGTCGGCGCATGATGGCTGTCACCAGCTCGATCGGACCTGGCGCCACCAATTTGCTGACGGCCTGCGCGCTGGCTCATGTGAACCGCCTGCCGGTGCTGCTGCTGCCGGGCGATGTGTTTGTGTCGCGCGCGCCGGACCCGGTGCTGCAGCAGCTTGAAGATCCGGTCGACGGCAGCGTGTCGGTCAATGATGCGTTCAAGCCGCTGTCGCGCTATTTCGACCGCATTGTCTACCCCGAGCAGTTGCTGACGGCCTTGCCGCGTGCGATTGCCGTGCTGACCGATCCGGCTGCCTGCGGCCCGGTGACGCTGTCGCTGCCGCAGGACGTGCAGACCATGGCCTACGACTATCCCGAGGAATTCTTTGCGCCGCGCATCGTGCGTTTCCGCGCGCTGCCGCCGGTAGCCGACGAACTGGAAGAGGCGGCCGCACTGATCAAAAAGGCCAGGCAGCCTTTGATCGTGGCCGGCGGCGGCGTGCTGTATGGCGAGGCTGGCGCTGCGCTGCGCGCGTTTGCCGAGCAGCATGGTGTGCCCGTAGCAGAAACCCAGGCCGGCAAGAGCGCCTTGCCGTGGGACCATCCTTTGCAACTGGGCGCCATCGGCGTGACCGGTTCGCCAGCCGGCAATGCGCTGGCGTTCGAGGCCGACCTGGTGCTGGCGGTCGGCACGCGCCTGCAGGACTTTACTACCGGTTCCAATTCGCTGTTTGCCAAAGCCGAACTGGTCAGCATCAACGTCAATGGTTTCGATGCGCTCAAACGGCGCGGCCTGGCCGTGCAGGCCGACGCCACGCTGGGCTTGCAGGGCCTGTCGCAGCTGTTGACCGGCTGGCACAGTGATGCGGCCTGGCGCGAGCGCGCCGAGCAGCAGTCGCATGGCTGGCGCGAAACGGTGCTGGCCATTACCGGCAAGCGCGAGGTGGCTGGCCTGCCGTATGACGGCGAGGTAATCGGCGCCGTACAGCGCTCCAGCCTCAATTCGACCACGAACGATATCGCCGTGTGCGCAGCGGGCACGCTGCCGGCCGAACTGCACAAGCTGTGGCGCACCGCCACGCCCGGTGGCTACCATATGGAATACGGCTATTCGTGCATGGGCTATGAAATTGCCGGCGGCCTGGGCGTGAAAATGGCCCGACCGGACCGCGAAGTGATCGTGATGGTGGGCGACGGCAGCTATCTGATGATGAATTCGGAAATCGCCACCTCGGTCATGCTCGATAAAAAACTGATTATCGTGGTACTCGACAACCGTGGCTACGGCTGCATCAACCGCCTGCAGCAGGCCTGCGGCAATGCGCCGTTCAACAATATGCTGGTCGACTGTTACCAGGAAGGCGAGGGCGCACCGGCCATCGACTTTGCGCTGCACGCCAGGTCGCTCGGTGCGCTGTCCGAGCATGTGGACTCGATTGCCGAACTGGAGCAGGCATTGCTGCGCGCGCGCGCCGCCAGCCGCACCTACCTGATCTGCATCGACACTGACGACAAGCGCACCACCAGCGAAGGCGGCTGCTGGTGGGAGGTAGCCGTGCCGGAAGTATCGACCCAGGAAGGCGTACGCGCCGCGCGTGCCCGCTATGAAACCGAGCGTCTGCAACAACGCAATTGAAAGGACTGAAATGACTACATGGAATGTGCGCATCGGTATCAACCCGATCTCCTGGATGAATGACGACCTGCCATCGCTGGGCGGCGAAACGCCACTGGAAACGGCCCTGAAAGAGGGCGCCGAAATCGGCTATGAGGGTTTCGAGCTCGGCAACAAGTTTCCGAAAGACGCGCCTTCGCTGCGCGCCGTGCTGGGCAAATACGACCTGGCCTGCATCTCGGGCTGGTATTCGGGCCGTCTGGCGCATCGCAGCGCCGAAGAGGAAATCGAGGCGGTGGGACCGCACCTGCGCCTGTTGGCCGACAGCGGCGCTACCGTGATGGTGTACGGTGAAGTGGCCGACGCCATCCAGGGCGAGCCGCGCCCGCTCTACAAGCGTCCGCGCTTCCAGAGCCGCGAGCAGTGGCAGGCCTATTGCGACAAGCTGACCGTATTTGCCGACCATCTGCTCAAGCACGGCGTGCGCCTGGCCTATCACCACCATATGGGCGCCTACGTGGAAACGCCGGCCGATGTCGACCAGCTGATGGCGCTAACCGGCCCGTCGGTGGGCCTCTTGTTCGATACCGGCCATATCACCTTTGCCGGCGGCGATGCACTGACCGTGCTCAACAAGCATCTGGACCGTATCTGCCATGTGCATTGCAAGGATGTGCGCGCTAACGTGGTGAAACTGGCGCGCAACGGCAACTGGAGCTTTTTGCAGGCGGTGATCAATGGCGCTTTCAGCGTACCCGGCGACGGCAGCGTCGACTTTGCAGCCATCCTGACGGCGCTGTACCGCCACGGCTATGAAGGCTGGCTGGTAGTCGAAGCCGAGCAGGACCCGGCCGTGGCGCCGAGCTACCAGTACGCGAAAATGGGCTACGACACGCTGGCGCGGCTGGTGCGCGAAATCCCGTCGCTGGGAAAGGAAGCAGCATGAGCCTGTTAGTCAAGGCCAGCAAGGCTGGCCGGCAGATCGTCGAAGTCACGCCCGAGTCGGCCGGCTGGACCCACGTGGGCTTTGCCGCCCATCGCCTGGCGCCCGGCGAGGCCGTCGAACTCGATACGGGCGCGCGCGAACTGTGTATCGTGGTGCTGAGCGGCACTGTGACGGTCATGGCAGGCGACCAGGTCTGGCAGGACATCGGCGGGCGCAGCAGCGTCTTCGAAGAGCGCGCGCCGTATGCGGTGTATGTGCCGCTGGAAACGCGCGTCAGCGTGACAGCCAGCGGTTCGGCCGAAGTGGCACTGTGCAGCGCGCCGGCCACTACGCACCGGCCGGCACGCCTGATCGAACCGTCCAGCATGGCGCGCTCGGTGCGCGGCAAGGGCGCTAACACGCGCTATGTCTGCGATATTTTGCCGCAGACGGCCGAAGCCGACGGCCTGCTGGTGGTGGAAGTGGTGACGCCCGGCGGCCATTCATCGAGCTACCCGCCGCACAAGCACGACAGCGACAACCTGCCCGAAGAAAGCTCGCTGGAAGAAACCTATTACCATCGCCTCAACCCCGAGCAGGGCTTCGCGTTTCAGCGCGTCTACACCGACGACCGCTCGCTCGACGAAGCGCTGGCGGTGGAAAACCACGACGTGGTGATGGTGCCGCGCGGCTACCATCCGGTCACCGTGCCGTATGGCTACGACGGTTACTATCTGAACGTGATGGCGGGGCCCAAGCGCATCTGGCAGTTCAAGAACGACCCGGCGCATGACTGGCTGATGAGCAAGTAGGTCGAACTGTCTGGCCCGCCTGGTGCGGGCCAGCGTCATCGGACGCGATATGGCGCCTGCCAGCCGGAACGTCTGTCTGGCGCTACGCCGGTGAAACTCCTTCATTTCCTGGCGGCATCACCTTTTCAAACCTGAACATGCCGTCCTGGTCCTCTTTTCCGGGCGGAATGCCGAGCTCAGGCATATGCGCGTCCGGATGACGCGCATGATGAAATTCGACTATCTTGAAGCCGCACTTGTTCAGATAAAAGTGAATGTTGCGCTTGTCGAAGTAGGGCGTGTGCGTCTCCCACACTGTGGTGTCGGAATACTCCTTCTCGATTGCCACCCAGGCACGGTAGCCGATGCCCAGCCCGTGCACGCGTGGCAAAACGAAAAAGAAGTCGAGCGAATTTTTTTGCGTTAGTTCATTGACCAGCACCACGGCGCCGCCTACCGGTTCGCCTGCGGCAATGAAGTGCCAGGCCACGGCGTCGGGGTGGTTCAACGACTCGTCGATATCCTCTTCAGCCGGAACAGCTTCGTCTGGCGGTGCGCCGAATGCTGCTGCGATACCGGCGGCAAACGCTTCCTGCAGTCCGCGTTTGAACGCGGGCAGGTCGGCATGGGCTACACGTTCAAGCCTGATGTCGTTTGGGATGTGCGGCATGGGATAAATCCTTTCAAGTTTGACCGCGCATTATGGCCTCAGCGAGGTGTTTTCCGCACGCCAGGTCTTGCGCGGTGTTGCCATCAGCTGGAATGTGCCATCAAGCCGGTACCTGGTCTTCAAATAATGTCTTCATCCGCCGATGCTGATGACAGAACTTCTGATTGCTGCGCAATAAAATTCCTGAACCACAGCTGAGCGGGGTGATGGTCGCTGCGCCGGTGCCAGATCAGGTGAAAAACAATATCCGGCAGCGCCAGCGGTGGCGCAAACAGGGTAAGCCGATGGCTGGCCTGCGCATGCAGCGCGACCCGTTTGAGGATGGTGGCCGCCATGCTGGTGCGAGCGACAACTGCCGGTACGGCAAACAGTTGCGGCAACGTCAAAGCCAGCTTGCGGCTTTTGCCTTGTTGCGCGAGGGCCTGATCGACAAGGCCGTGCAGCTTTCCTTCGGGCGACACGAGCACGTGCTGGAGGCCCAGATACGTGTTCAGGTCCATCGCTTGCCTGGCGGCCGGGCTGTCGCTCGATACGATGGTGACAAATTCATCGCGCATCAGCGGCCGCGTCAGGATGCGGGCGTCTGTATTGATCGGCGACACGCCAATTGCCACATCGATTGCCCCTGCATCGAGCAGGTCGACGGCGTCATTACGGTCATTATAGGCAAGCACATTCAATGCAATGCCTGGCATGGTTTGTTCAAGTGCCTCCAGCAGTGCCGGAAGCAGCACCAGCGTGGGGTAGTCCTGCAGGCCCAGTTTGAATGTGATGGATGCCATCTCGGGCTGAAAGTCGGGCTGGCTAAGCATGGCCGATTCGATCTGGCGCAGTGCAGCGGCGATCGGCGACGCCAGGTCGCGCGCACGTGCCGTCGGAGTGAGCCCGGCACTGCTGCGCTGGAACAGCGGGTCGCCCAGCAAAATACGCAGGCGCGACAAGGCCGCGCTCATTGCCGGCTGGCTGACGCCGACCTGGGTTGCCGCACGCGTGACGTTGCGCTCTTTCATCAGCGCATCAAAGGCAACGAGCAGGTTCAGATCGATACCATGAAAATCCATAATTCGTATAGTTATCTATATCGGTTATTTGTTGGACGAATTCTACTGCAAAGCACACACTGGCCGCTCGTCCACTACTGAACAATCATCATGCATACCTCAACAACTGATATGTCCCGGCAATTGCAGACTGAGCTTGCCGCAGTCATGACCCTGTACCGCGCTTTCAGCGAACAGAACCCCGATCTTGTCGACAGCGTGCTGGCCCCTGACTGGGACGATATTCCTCTCGCGCCCGGCCAGGAAGCCGGCCCCGCCGGCATCAAACCCATTATCCGCATGGTTGCCGCCGCCTTTCCCGACGTGCATATCACCATCCATGACACCATCCAGCAGCCTGGCAAGGTCGCTGTGCGCGCTGAAATCAGTGGTACCCATGAAGGTGCGCTGTTCGGCATCGCGCCGACCGGCAAGAAGGTAAGCTTCCGCCTGCATGAGTTTCACACGGTCGCGAACGGCCTGGTCACCACCACTTGGCATATGGAGGACTGGTTCGGCCTGTTTCTGCAACTGGGGCAGTTCCCACCCCAGAGTTAAACCTATCCAAAAGCGTAAGGATCAAATGAATACAGCGTATATCAGTCGTTTTGGCGTAGCCCGAGCGCATTGTCACCCGCGCATTGTTAAGATAGCGCTTTCGTAAATACCACAGCAAGGTTTTCCATGCTTACCGGTTTTAACCATCTGACGCTTTCTGTGGGCAACCTTTCACGCAGTGTCGATTTTTACGCGACGCTGCTTCGCTTCAAACCAGAAGCCATCTGGAATACCGGGGCTTACCTCACTATGGGCGATTTCTGGCTATGCCTTTCACTGTCGAAGGAGGCGCTCTCAAAGCAGACCGCGGAATATACTCACTATGCATTTTCAATCCGCCCCGAGGACTTCGACGAATTCAGAAATACGCTGTTGGACTGCGGTGTGAAGGCATGGCAGAACAATAGCAGCGAAGGGCAATCCTTCTATTTTCTTGATCCTGACGGCCACCAATTGGAGGCGCATGTCGGCTCGCTCGCATCGCGACTGGCAGCATGCAGACGAGCACCCTACGACGGCATGAGATTTTTCGATTGATCGCTATGGTTAACCGGCTTTGCAGGCGTTTTCGATAAGAGGAAAGGTTGACGATGGCATTTGATTGGCACGGTGGAGACATTTCACGCGCAACACAAGTCGATGATCATTACAGGAACACGCAGAATGTCCGGCGCTTTCTTCTTGCGCAGTGCGGAGCGGATTTCAAATTCGACCGCGAATTCATGGCATGGATACGAAACGGCATTCCCAAAAGTATGGGTGACGTGGCGGATGAATGGACTCGACACCGCGCCGGAAGCGCTTGATTCGGCGATATAGCGCCGGTCAGAAGGGGGCCGGTAGATACGCTTTCAAGGGCTTCAGACCATTCGGGTTTGGTCCGGCATTCTTGAAATTGACCGGGATCGATGGGCAGGTGCCGCTTAGTCCAAGACCAGGTAGTGCGCCGCAAGGATGCACTGAGAAGTGCAAGTGTGGCAGACCTCCGGTATTGCCAGTGTTGCCCGAAAGACCAATCCAATCTCCCGCCGCGACTTGTTGGCCAACATGAACTTTTACGCCACCACGGGTGAGGTGCGAATACAAGCCGACAGTCCCATCTTCATGCTGCACTGTGACGAGGTTGGTGCATTGTCGATTGCCGTCGGCGCAGCCGTCGCTTGCAGTGAGCACCGTACCCTTGCGTGCGGCAGTGACTGGTGTTCCGACCGGCATCACGAAATCGTAGCCATGATTCCAGAAGTTGCTATGCCCGTTGCCTGAGCAATTGGCCTGGTTAACGACATAGGCGAAATGGTCGCGGTAAGGCAGAACATACGGTGACTTTTGCCAATCGGTGGCTGGCTGACTGCATGGATAGGAACGACGTTCGGGATCAGAGCTTTCTGGGGAAAAAATAGCAAAAAGCGCGATGCCAAAAACCAGCGACAGCAAGAGCAGAGGGGACAGTTTCACTTGTTTTCAGCTTGGTGATGATCGTTGAAATGAAATAACCTTGGTAATAGCACAAACTATACTCCCGACAGCAAACTATCATAGCGAAGCAGGCTGTAGTTGTCGTTTCACTTTCTTGCCAAGCATCTTATTAACGTCGCTGACACGACTAGTGACAACGACATGAATGAGCATATTTCTTTGCGCCTGCCAGAAACTGGCAGGCAATCTCAAACAATACCGTCGCTTCCCGCAGACTGCGTGGACGTACGATGGAGTTTCGATGGAGATGCTATCTCCTTTTCAATCGTGGCCGTTTGAAGCGAGGTTGGCCTTGATCCACGACGCCACGTCGGTTACGGGCAGCTTGTGGCGCTGATTGAAGGTGTCGTGCTTGTCCCATGCTACACCGCGCCCTTGAGCAAATGCCGCACGATACTTGCGCATCATGTTGCCCGGCTCGCGCGCCAGTTCGTCGAGCAGGTATTGCTCGCTCCATGCCGAACGGCTGAAGGGGCGGCCAAGCGCGGCTTGCAGCTTGTCGGCCACTTCGCCGTAAGTGACGGTGTCGCCGGCCAGAAACACGATCTCGTTGACGATACGCGGCTTGGCGAACACGATTTCGGCCGTCAGCATGCCGATATCATCGGGCGTTGTCAGCGTCACGGCGGTGTCGAGGCTGCCCAGCGCGTGGACGGCGTCGTTTTGCAGGTCAACCACGCCAAATTCCGGCTCGAACAGGTAGCTCATGAACATGCCGGTCGAGATAATGACCCACTCTGTCTGATCCTGAGCGCGCAGCAACTCGCGCACATCGAGTTGGGCGTCGAAGATGTCTTGCGGACTGCCGCGGCCGATGACGTCAAAATCGACGCCGAACTGCCACGGGAAGTAGCGCGGGATGCGCGCCTGCAAGGCGGCGCGCGCCAGCTTCATGGGCGTGTCGATGCCTGCCGCGTAACCGGCGCAGCCGATAACGGTGTCGTATTGCGCAAAGACGATGGCCAGTTCATCGATGGTGCTTTTCACCAGATCGCCGATGACGATGTCGATGCCGAGCTGGCGGATTTCGGTGACATCGCGCTGCTTGCCCGGTTCACCGGATTCGATGGCGCTGGCGCGCAGCAGCACGCTGATTTTTGCGCCGTCCACATCGCGTGCACGGCGCGCCAGATTGCGCAGCACCGGAAGGCCCAGTTCTCCCGCGCCGAGTACGAGAATGTTGCGCGATACGGCGTCGGGATTTGCCTGGTTCATTACATGGTTTGATAGATCGGACATTGTTTATGGCTCCTGTCAGTATGAGGTCTGACTGTAACTGGCCAGGCAGCACAGAAAAAGCAGGCGCGGCGGGTTTCATCATGCAGAAAATTCGAATAATGTTGGGGTATAGTGCCGTTTTCTCTATCGCTGACAGGACAGATCATGGATCGCGTACAGGCAATGCAGGTATTTCTACGCGTGGTCGACAGCCGCAGTTTTGTGCGCGCAGCAGAGAGCCTGGGCATGCCAGCCTCATCGGTCACCGGCATCATCAAACGACTGGAAAAACATTTGCAGACACGCCTGCTGAACCGCTCCACCAGAAACCTCAGCCTGACGCCGGAAGGCGAGCGTTATCTGTCGCGCTGCCGCGACATACTCGACCTGATTGACGACACCGAGGCCAGTTTGCACAGTTCTGCCGAGCATCCGCAAGGACGGCTGCGCGTGGATATGCCGGGCAGCCTGGCCCATGCGGTGATCCTGCCGCAACTGGCGCAGTTCCAGCAGCGCTATCCCGATATCTATCTGATGATCGGCGTCAATGACCGCCAGGTCGATTTGATACAGGAGGGCGTCGATTGCGTTATCCGTACCGGCAGCCTGCATGATTCGACGCTGGTCGCGCGCCGCTTGGGCGAGTTGCGATGGATGACCTGCGCGGCGCCATCCTACCTGGCCGAAATGGGCGTTCCCAAGGTACTCGACGACTTGCAGCATCACCGGGCAGTGCATTATTTTTCCAGCAAGACCCGGCGCGGCAGCGAATTGCACTTCATCGAAGAGGGGGCCAGCGTCACGGTGCCGGTTCCCGGTACGGCTGCGGTCAACGAGACGGGCTTGTATATCAGGCTGGCGCTTGACGGACACGGCCTGGTGCAACTGGCCGAGACGGTGGTGGCTGATCAGTTGCAAGCCGGGCAACTGGTCGAGGTGCTGGCCGACAAACGGCCGGCGCCCGTGCCGGTTTCGCTGCTCTACCCGCATCAGCGTTTTCTCTCTCCGGCGATGCGGGCATTTACCGACTGGACCATCGGGTTGTTTGGCAAGGCCGGACAACAGTGACATCGTTTGTGGTGTATGACGCCACCGAAGTGCCTGGCCGCTTGGCTGTCACTGGCAGTCGCCGATTTTTTTCAGCAACGACAACTGGGTTGCCACCATCGGCGGATTCGGATCGTGGCCCGTGCGCGGCACCAGCATGAACTCCTTGTGCGGCGCTTCGATAAAGTCGAAATAGCGTTTGCTCGGCTCAGGCATGGTCAGCAAATCCTGCTCTCCCTGCACCATGTAGATCGGCACGTCGAATTTCGGCCCAAGCTTGTAGAGATCGATTTTCGAGGCAATGCCATCACCGTTGAGCCCGACGAATTGCAGCCAGGAGTAATCCTCGCCGGCTTCGTAATCGGCTTCGTACTGCGGTGTCGTATATTCCGGCGAAGAACCGGTCCATGCCTTGGGTACAGGCTCGATGCGCTGGCCTTCGTATTTGCGTATCACGCGGCGAAACATCCCGGCATAGCGCGGGTTGGTCCACGGCAGCGCACCCAATGATGCGATTCTGGCGACAGCTTCCTGGTCTCCTGCAGCGCGCGCCAGGGCCAGCGTGGCGTCAATGCTGGCCTGGGTCGGCAGCGGACCGACCACTTGCGACGTGCTGACATAGCCGCAAAACAGTGCCGGTTCGGTCTTGACCATGTGTACGCCGAGCACTGAGCTCCACGAGCCACCCAGCAGTATCACGCGCTGTTTGCCGAAGCGCTTCGCCGCGTAGTGCGCGACCTCGATGCCATCATCGCGCAACTGCTCGACCAGCAAGGGCACCTCATCTGTCAACCGATTACGGGCATAGGTCATGCCGGCGCCGCGCTGGTCCCACTGGACAATCGTGAAGTCTTTTTCCCACGATTGATAAAATTTGTCGGCAAATGGCGTGGTCGGGTTTCCAGGGCCACCGTGCACCAGCACCACAATCGGGTTGGCGCAGTTGCTGCCCTTGATGCGTATCCACTGTTCAACGCCGCCTATGCTAGCGTAACCTTTTTCGTCAACCGGGGCGCCTGCCTTGCAGGCTGCCCCTGGTGACAAGCGCGGTACGTCAGTTGCACCGTACGATGCACAGTGTGCCAGGCCGAGCAGCAAGGCAGTGAAGGGAGCAATCAGATGGCGGGGCAGCATAAGAGTCCTGATGTGGTGGTAAGGTTATCGATTGGTCCGTCAGGTTGATCGCGTCATGAGCCTCATGACGTAGTCAGCACTGAGCCCGGAGGCGTTGAATCATGAGAAAATATAAACCAGCTGTGACGGTTTGTTTTTAGAAATTCCAGCATAGCAGGGCGATCAGCTGCAGGTAAGCTGGTATTTCTGACAGTAGCGCAGTATCGGTAGGCAAGAGGAAGCGGCACCTTGATGCATCCACATTATCTGTGGCAACAAACTTGGCAAGAGCGCCTGGTGCAGGTTTGCACGGAGGCCGAACTGATGTCCGTCATGGCACAGGCAGCAAATCAGCTCGGCTTCGAGTTCGGTGCGATCGGGATGCGCCTGCCACTGCCGCTGTCCAATCCGAAAACAGTCATGCTGAGCAACTATGCGCCGGCATGGCGCGAACGCTATGAGACTGCACGCTATCTGAGCGTCGATCCGACAGTGGCCCATGCGGTGCTCTCCACCAGACCAGTCTTATGGTCGGATCAGGTATTCGCCCAAGCTGGTCAGTTGTGGGAGGACGCCCATGCTCATGGCCTGCGCGTCGGCTGGGCGCAACCGATGCATGACATCAAGGGCATTGCCAGCCTGCTGACACTATCGCGCTCGCACGATGCCATCTCGCCGGCCGAATTGGGCGACAAGACGCCGCAAGTGGCCTGGCTCGCCCAGGCGGTTCACGAAACACTGGCTGGGGTGCTGGCGTCCAGGCCTGGCAGTGCAGCCGAGGTCAAGCTGACGGTACGTGAAATAGACGTGCTGCGCTGGGCCGGCGATGGCAAGACAGCTGGCGAAACAGCCGATATACTTGGTATTGCCGAACGTACGGTGGTTTTTCATATCGACAATGCCTTGCGCAGGCTAGGCGCTGGCAATAAAACGGCAGGCGTGCTCAAGGCCGCAATGCTGCGGCTGATATAGCCTGGCCTGAGCCGGGAGTGTTGCTTGCATGCGTTGTAAGATGTGCGGCTCATGCTTTCACTATTGAAAGATAAAGGTAATTCCCGGTATGCCATTCCAGACTCCGACAGTGGTGCTGACACCGGCCCAGCTTGGCGATGCCGAGGCGCTCGTCGCACTGCGTATCGAGGCCATGCGCGACAGCCTTCAGCGCATAGGGCGCTTCGATCCCGTACGCGCCAGAGACCGGTTCTTGTCCGGCTATGTGCCGCAGCACACGCGCCATATCGACAGCGAAGGCAAACGCGTCGGCTTTGTTGTCGTCAAGCCGCAGCCGGACGTCATGCTGCTCGACCACCTTTATATTCATCCCGCTCATCAGGGCAAGCGTATCGGCGCCGCCGTGCTCGCCCGAGTTATCGAGGAAGCGGCAGCGGCGGACCTGCCGGTGCGGGTGGGCGCCCTGCGCGGCAGCGATTCAAACCGTTTTTACCTGCGGCACGGGTTCGGGCTGATCGAGGCTGGAGAATTCGATCACTATTATCTTCGACCGTGTGCAAGCCCGGCCTGAACCACTGGGATCACTTGCGCTCTGGTATCGAGGGCGTGAGATAACGGGTACTTGCCAGGCCGATATGCATTGGTACGCTTCTTGCTGATAAGGCAGACATTGTTTGCATACAGGCCACACCACCCATGACGCCCAGACCGACATTGTCCTCCCCGCTGCGCAAGCTGCGCATTGTGGTGGTCAATACCCTGATACACCCTGGCGACGAACATGACGCGTCGCTGCAGCTGCAAGCGCAGCGCGGCAATGCCTTGCGCATCGGCCTGCTTGAATCGGGCTACGATATCATCGCTTCCTTGCCGGCCGACCTGTACCTGCCTGAGCGCATTGCCCAGTTGCAGCCCGACATGATCATCGTCGATGCCGAGTCCGATGCACGCGATGTGCTCGAGCATATCGTGATTGCCACGCGCGACGAGCGCCGGCCCATCGTGCTGTTTACCGAAGATGGTGCCACCGACAGCATCGATGCGGCGATGGCGGCCGGCGTGTCGGCCTATATCGTGGCCGGGCTGCATGCCGAGCGCATTGCACCAGTGCTCAATGTGGCGCTGGCGCGTTTTCGCCAGGAGGCCAAGCTGCGCGCCGAACTCGATGACACGCGCCACAAGCTGGCCGAGCGCAAGGTGATCGAGCGCGCCAAGGGCCTCCTGATGACGCACCATGGCTTGAGCGAAGACCAGGCTTACCAGCGCCTGCGCAGCATGGCCATGAACAAAAAGCTCAGGCTGGCCGAGATAGCCCAGCGCATTATCGACGTGGAGGACTTGCTGGGAGGATAATCTGTCCAATTTGGTGCGGGGCACCAAACGGGTGCAGGGTGGCCGCGTTGTCGCGGCACAGTGCGGGATGCAGGATGGCACGCTCCTTGCTGGACACACTACAAGACGAAGTTTGCGATTGAGGAAAAGCAGCATGACTGAGGTAACGCGCAAGTTGGTGCCGGAAAAACAGACAGTACGTATCGGCTACCTGCCGCTGACCGATTGCGCCTCGCTGGTGATGGCCTCGAAACTGGGCTTCGACGAGCGTCATGGCATCAAGATCGAGCTGAGCCGCGAGATGTCGTGGGCTGGCGTGCGCGACAAGCTGGCCAGCGGCGAACTCGACGCCGCCCATGTGCTGTACGGGCTGGTCTATGGCGTGCAGGCTGGCATCGGCGGCCAGCGGCGCGACATGGCGGTGCTGATGAACCTGAACCAGAACGGGCAGGCGATAACCGTTTCGGGCGAACTGGGCCGCGCCGGCGTCATCGACGGTGCGTCGCTGGCGCGCCAGGTGCGCGCCTCCAGGCACCTGCCGACGCTGGCGCATACTTTCCCGACCGGCAACCATGCGATGCTGCTGCAATACTGGCTGGCGGCGCAGGGCATCGATCCGCTGCGCGACGTGCGCGTGATGACGGTGCCGCCGTCGCAGATGGTGGCGGCGCTGCGCACCGGGCAGCTCGATGGCTATTGCGCCGGCGAGCCGTGGGGCTACAAGGCCATCGTCGATGGCGTGGGCGTCACGCTGGCCTCCAGCAGCGCGGTCTGGCCCGATCACCCGGGCAAGGTGCTCGGTACCAGCGCCGCCTTTGCCCAGCAGCATCCCAATACCTGCCGCGCCCTGATTGCCGCCGTGCTTGAAGCGGGGCGCTGGATCGACGCCAGCGAAGTGAACCGTCTGCAGATGGCCGCCACGCTGGCCGCTCCCGAGTTCCTCAACACCCAGCCGGAACTGCTGGCGCCGCGCCTGCTGGGCCACTACCAGGACGGCCTGGGCAAGACCTGGAACGATGGCGGGCGGCTGCGCTTTTATGGCGACGGCGCCGTCAATTTCCCGTATTTGTCGGACGGCATGTGGTTTACCAGTCAGCATCGACGGTGGGGCCTGCTGCGTGACGAACCCGATTACCTGGGCATGGCGCGCCAGGTCAACCGCATCGACCTGTATCGCCAGGCGGCCGAAATCACGGGCACGCCGCTGCCGGCAGGCGCCATGCGCGCCTCGGTACTGTGCGATGGCGTGCGCTGGGACGGCAGCGATCCGGAAGCGTATGCCGCTGCATTTGGCATCGGTCATTTATTTTAAAGGGAGCACCCATGAACCAACAATGTCTGCATGCCGGCTGCGTTACGCTGGTCGGCGCCGGCCCCGGCGACCCGGAACTGCTGACGCTCAAGGCCGTCAAGGCGATAGCCGCGGCCGATGTGCTGCTGATCGACGACCTGGTCAATCCCGAGGTGTTGGTGCATGCGGCGCCGGATGTGCGCGTGATCGAGGTGGGCAAGCGCGGCGGCTGTGCCTCAACCCCGCAGGCCTTTATCGAGCGCCTGATGCTGGCCGAAGCGCAGGCCGGCAAGCAGGTGGTGCGCCTGAAAGGGGGAGACCCGTATCTGTTCGGGCGCGGCGGCGAGGAGCGCGCCATGCTGCGCAGCCATGGCATAGAAGTCGAGGTGATTCCCGGCATTAGCAGCGGCCTGGCGGCGCCCACGGCCATCGGCGTGCCGCTCACGCACCGTCACTGGAGCCAGGGCGCCGTGTTTGTCACCGGCCATGGCAAGGACGCGGCGTCCGAGCCGAACTGGGCCGCGCTGGCGCAAAGCCGGCTGACACTGGTCATCTATATGGGCGTGGCGAGGGTAGCGTCAATCCAGGCGGGGCTGCTGGCTGGCGGCATGGCGCCGCACACGCCGGTGGCGGTGGTGCAGTCGGCCAGCCGCGCCGCGCAGCGCCAGTTGCTGACCACGCTGCAGGAATTGCCGGCGGCGCTTGCTGCCAGCGGCCTGGCCAGTCCCAGCATTATCGTGGTCGGCGAGGTGGTGCGCTGCGCCGATGCCTGGTCGGCAGGACAGGACAGCGAGGCAGCGCCGGCGCTGCTGGAGCAGGCTGGCGGGTAGAGATACAGGCGCCGCCGGGTAACGTGTCCGGCAGCAGTGTGGCTTTTTTCGCATCGGGTGTGCTTGGTAACCGGGCTTTGATAGTATTCTGTTGTCAGGCGGGCAGCGGCCCGTTTTTACAGACCCGGTTTGGAAGCGATCGAGTATGCATACGCTGAGCACGCGCTGGACGGCATCGAATTTTCGGCTATGGGCCGGCGGCCTGCTGCTGGCGATGATCATAGGCGCCAGTCTGTATGTGGGCGCCTTGCGCACCATCGACGACGATGCGCGCCAGCGCTTTGAAAACCTGACCTACGGTGCGCAGCAGTCGCTGGTGGCGCGCGTGAAAAGCTATTCCGACCTGCTGCGCGGCCTCGAAGCGCTGTTTCGCAGCAGCAACGGGCTCACGCGCAAGCAGTTTCACGACTATGTCGGCGGCCTCGATACTGCGCGCCAGTTTCCCGCCATCGAATCGATGAACTACGCCGTGCATGTGAGCGCCGCCGGGCGCGAGGCTTACATCGCAGGCGTGCGCGGCGACGATAGTTTGCATCCGGGCGGCTATCCCGACTTCACCATTCGTCCCAAGGGTGAGCGCAGCCAATACACGGTGCTCGACTACCTGGAGCCCGATACGCTGATGGCCGAGCGCCATGGCGTCGATATCGGCGCCACCGAGGCGGTGGCCGAGGCGCTGGCGCAGGCGCGCGACAGCGGCCAGATCAGCGCTTCGGGCAAACCCATCATGATCAAGGGGCCGCCGCAGTTCCTGGCGCTGGGCATGCGCCTGCCCGTGTACCGCAACGGCATGCCGCGCGATACCGTGGCGCAGCGCCGCGCCGCCTATATCGGCTCGGTCGGCATCGGTTTTGGCGTGGCGCGACTGGTGCGCAGCGCGCTGGAAGGCAGTGCACTTGAGCCGGTACACCTGACCCTGTATGGCGCTGCGACGCCAGCCGATACCGGCAACGCGCTGAGCATACAAGCGGGCGACTGGCTGCTGTTCAGCGATGGCGCCGAGTCGAAGTCAGGCCCACCCTTGCCCGGTAGCGACAGCCGCTATTTTGACCAGGTGCTGCCGATCGACTATCACGGCAGCATCTGGAAGGCGCATTTCCGCGTTGCCAAGAGCGAGTTGTACAGCCCTTTTGACCGTTTTCTGCCCGGCCTGGCGCTGGCGGTGGGGGTGTTTGGCACGCTGCTCGCTTATGGGTATCTGCTGACGCTGTACCGTTCGCGCCGCAACGCCATCGTGCAGCGCGCGCTGCTCGATACCGTGCTCGATAGCGTTGACGCGTATGTCTACATGAAAGATGCTGACCGGCGCTTCGTGTATGTCAACGCGAGCGTGCTGCGCATCCTTGAGCAACCGGCCAGCCAGATTGTCGGCAAGCACGCCAGCGAGTTGATGTCTGCCAGTTCGGCGGCTGTCATCGATGGGATCGAACAGCGGGTGTATGAAGACGGCACCAAATACGTGGGCGAGGAGCGCCATGTCGATGCCGACGGGCGCGTGCACCACCTGTGGAGCGTCAAGGTGCCGCTGGGCCTGCCTGGCCCGGTCACCGGCATGATCGGCTTGTCCACCGATGTCAGCGAACTGCATCGTCTGAAAGAGCAGGCCGACGCCGCCAACCGCGCCAAGAGCGACTTCCTGTCGAACATGAGCCATGAAATCCGCACGCCGATGAACAGCATTATCGGCATGGCGCACCTGGCGCTCAAGTCGGTGGCCGATGCGCGCCAGCGCGACTATCTGCAAAAAATCTATCATTCGGGCCAGCATCTGCTCGGTCTGATCAACCATATCCTCGATTTTTCCAAGATCGAAGCCGGCAAGCTGGAGCTCGAAGTGCGCGACTTCCGGCTCGATACCCTGCTGGCCAATGTATCGAGCCAGCTGGGCGAGGCCGCTGCGGCGCGCGGCCTCACGCTGCAGTTCGACATCGCGCCCGGCATGGCGCAGCGCTGGTGCGGCGACCCGCTGCGTCTCGAGCAGATATTGCTCAACCTGACCAGCAACGCCATCAAGTTTTCCGAGCACGACAGCATCTTCGTGCGGGTGCGCCAGGTCGACGCGCGCGAGGCCCGGGCCACCTTGCGCTTCGAGGTGCAGGACCGCGGCATCGGCATGAGTCCACAGGAAGTGGCGCAGCTGTTCCGCTCTTTCCACCAGGCCGATCCGTCGACCACGCGAAAATATGGCGGCACCGGCCTGGGGCTGGTGATCAGCAAGCAACTGGCCGAACTGATGCAAGGCACGGTGGGCGTGGAAAGCCAGCCGGGACTGGGCAGCACCTTCTGGTTTACCGCCCGGCTGCAGCCTTACCTGGGCGCACCGCAGGACAGCAGCGGCGAGGCGCCGCAGATGATTGAAGCGATACGCGGCGCGAAGATCCTGCTGGTGGAAGACAATCTGTTCAGCCAGCAGGTCGGCTGCGAATTGCTCGAAGACGCCGGTGCGGTGGTGCACGTGGCCGGCAACGGCCACGAGGCACTCGAACTGGTGCGCCAGCACCGCTACGACTGCGTGCTGATGGACGTGCAGATGCCGGAAATGGACGGCTTCGAGGCGACCCGCCGCATCCGCGCCGATCCGGCCCTGGCGGGCCTTCTGGTGATCGCCATGACGGCCAACGCCGGCAGCGAAGACCGCGCACGCTGTCTGGCGGCGGGCATGGACGAATTCGTCACCAAGCCGATCGCGCCCAATCTGCTGATGCACCTGCTGGCCAAATGGTTCCGCCTGCGCGGGCTGGCGGGGCAGAGCCAGGCTGCGGCGCCGGCAACTGGCGCCGTGCCGGGCGGCGCCGGGCGCAATATGGCGGTGCTCGACCTGCAGTCGCTGGCCACCACCTTCAGCAACGATCCGCTCAAGATGCGCAAGTATGCGCAGCTGTTCCTCGATACCGCCCGCGCCGGCCTGGCCGAAATGGAGCAGGCGCTGGCGCTGGAAGACCTGGGGCGCCTGGCCGATCTTGGCCACCGCAGCAAATCGTCGGCGTTGGCGGTGGGCGCCAACGCCTTTGCCGCGCTGTGCACGGCCATCGAAGGCTTGCGCCGCGATGGCGACCTGATTAAGGCGCGCGCGCTGGTCTCGGCGGCAGGCCCGGCGCTGGCGCAGGTAGCCGAGCAAATTTCGCTCGATTTTGCCGTCAGCGACACACCTTGACGCCCAGCTGCGGCGATAATACGGTTTTGCGCTGCCGGCCTTGCCGGCCGGTGGCGCGGCAACCGATCGGAACCGCATGCAATCGACCATTACGCCCGGCCTTATCATCCTGCACGGCAACCAGCTCGAGCACCTGCGCGCCGCCGTATTCCAGTGGCTGCGCAATCATCCGCTGTCGCCGCTGGAAACCGATATCTTCCTGGTGCAGTCCAACGGCGTGGCCGAGTGGCTGAAAATCGCCCTGGCTGAAGAAATGAAAGTGTGCGCCGCTACCCGCATCGCGCTGCCGGCGCGCCAACTGTGGCAGAGCTACCGCGCGATGCTGGGCGCGGCCAGCGTGCCGCGCGTGTCGCCGTTCGACAAGGGGCCGCTGACCTGGCGCCTGATGCGTTTGCTGCCCTCCTTGCTGAACCAGGAGGTGTTTGCGCCGCTGCGCTATTTCCTGGCCGATGGCGACCCGGAGCGCCGGCTGCAGCTGGCCGAACGCCTGGCCGACCTGTTCGACCAGTATCAGGTCTATCGCGCCGACTGGCTGGCCGACTGGCGCGCCGGGCGCGATCAGCTGCGCACGGCGCGCAGCGAGACGCTGCCCCTGCCCGAGGAACAGCGCTGGCAGGGCGCACTGTGGCGCGCGGTGGTGGACGATGTGCCAGAACATGAGCGCGATACTGGCCGCGCCGATATCCACGACGCCTTCCTGGCGGCGATTGCTGCCGGCGAGGCGCCAGCGGCCAGGCTGGCGCGGCGCGTGGTGCTGTTCGGCGTTTCGGCCCTGCCGTACCAGACCTTGCAGGCGCTCGCTGCGCTTGCGCGCCACACGCAGGTGGTGCTGGCCGTGCCGAATCCGTGCCAGTACTACTGGGGCGACATTATCGAAGGGCGCGACCTGCTGCGCGCGGTCAACAAACGCCAGCAGCTGCGCGACGGCCAGGACCTGGCGCAAGTGCCGCTCGAAGAACTGCATGCGCACAGCCATCCGCTGCTGGCCGGCTGGGGCCGGCAGGGGCGCGACTTTATCCGCATGCTCGATGAATTCGACGAGCATGCGGCCGCCGAAGGGCGCGACGACAGCCTGCGCCTCGACCTGTTTGGCGACGAAGAGGGCGTGACCTTGCTGCAGCAGGTGCAGGTGGCGATCCGCGAACTGCGTCCACTGGCCGAGCATGCCAAGATTGCGCCCGATGCGCTGGATCGCTCGATCGAGTTCCATGTGGCGCACAGTGTGCAGCGCGAAGTCGAAGTGCTGCATGACCAGTTGCTGGCGCTGTTTGCTGACAGTGTACGCAGCGGCCTGCGTCCGCGCGATGTGGTGGTGATGGTGCCCGATATCGACACCTTTACGGCCGCCATCCATGCCGTGTTCGGCCAGCACCAGCCGCGCGATGCGCGCTATATTCCATTCGAGATCGGCGACGTCAAGGACCGCAGCGTCAATCCGCTGCTCGTCGCGCTCGAGTGGCTGCTGCAGCTGCCGCAGCAGCGCTGCCGCCAGAGCGAAGTGCGCGACCTGCTCGACGTGCCGGCGCTGGCGGCGCGCTTCGGCCTGCACAGCGACGACCTGGCCACGCTGGGCGCCTGGATCGAGGGCGCCGGCGTGCGCTGGGGGCTGGACCAGCAGCACCGCAGCGGTCTCGGTCTCGGTGCGGCCGGCGAACAGAATGCGTGGATCTTCGGCGTGCGGCGCATGCTGCTCGGCTACGCCAGCGGCAGCGACGCCAGCTTCAACGGCATCGAGCCGTACGCCGAAGTGGGGGGGCTGGACGCCGCGCTGGCCGGGTCGCTGGCGCAGCTGGTCGAAGCGCTGCTGCACTGGCGCGCGCTGCTGGCCCAGTCGCGTACGCCCGAGGAGTGGGGTGTGCAGGCGCGCGCGCTGCTGGCGGCGTTTTTCGACGCCGGCGACGAGGGCGACCGCCTGACGCTGGCGCAGCTGGAAGACGCTTTGCAGGGCTGGCTGGAAACGTGCGAGCATGCCGGCTTTGTCGAGGCCGTGCCGCTTGATGTGCTGCGCGTGGCCTGGCTGGGTGCACTTGACGAGCCGACCCTGAACCACCAGTTCGTGTCCGGCGGCGTGACTTTTTGCACCCTGATGCCGATGCGCGCCGTGCCGTTTCGCGTGGTGTGCCTGCTGGGCATGAACGATGGCGACTTTCCGCGCCGCGCCGCACGCGCCGACTTCGACCTGCTGGCGCTGCCGGGCATGGCGCGCCCCGGCGACCGCTCGCGCCGCGATGATGACCGTTACCTGATGCTTGAAGCGCTGCTGGCCGCGCGCGACAAGCTTTATGTCAGCTGGGTCGGCCGCAATGTGCGCGACAACGCCGAGCAGCCGCCGTCGGTGCTGGTGGCGCAGTTGCGCGACTATCTGGCGGCCGGCTGGTCGCTCGACCGGCATCTGTCCAGCCTGACTACCGAACACGCGCTGCAGCCATTCAGCCGCCGCTATTTCGAAGACGGCGGCTTGCTGACCTACGCCGGCGAATGGCGCGTGGCGCATGCCGACAGCGATGCGCAGAATCAGGGCACGCCGCTGCCGGCGCTCGAAGCGTATGAGCTCGACCCCGACCGGCGCCTGAAACTGAGTGAGCTGGCCAGCTTCCTGCGCCAGCCGGTGCGCTACTTTTTCCGCCAGCGCCTGAGCGTGCAGTTTGCCGACGCCACCCTGCTCGGCGACGACGAGGAGCCGTTTGGCTTGAATGCGCTCGAACGCTATCTGCTGGAAGACACCATGCTCGACGACGGCGGCGCGCTCGAGGAACTTGACCAGGTGCGCACCAGCCTGGCGCAGCGCGCTGCGCGGCTGGCGCGCGAAGGCGTGCTGCCGATCGGCCTGATCGGCGAACAGGTGCAGGCGCAGCTGGTCGAATCGCTGGCGCCGGTGCGCAGCGCCTGGCTGTCGCTGCGCGCGTTTTATGGGCAACCGGCCGACAAGCGCGCCATCAAGCTGGCCTTTGGCGAGGTGCGCATCGAAGACTGGCTCGACAAATTGTGCAGCAACGGCCAGGAAACGGCGTGGCTGATGCAGATCTCATCGAAAGTGCTCGATGCACAGGGCCAGGCGCGTGGCGACAAGCTGATGCTGATGTGGCTGCGCCAGCTGGCCGCCGCCGCGATCGGCTTTCCCGTTACCGGCTACCTGGTGGCGCGCGACGCCATCGTGTGCATGGCGCCGCTCGAGCAGCAGGCGGCCAATGACGCGCTGGCCACCTTGCTGGCGCTGTGGCGCGAGGGCATGAACCATCCGCTGCCCACCGCCTGCAAGACCGGCCTGGCGCTGCTTGCCGACGGCGATCCGCGCGCTGTCTACGACGGCGACTACAACCGCGCTGGCGAATGCGCCGAAGAGCTGTGCCTGGCGCGCCTGTGGCCCGAGTTTGCGCTGCTGGCCGCCGACGAAGCATGGCAGGACTGCACGCGCGAGCTCTACGGGCCGCTGGCCACCTGGCTGCGCGAGCAGATTACTTTGGACCCGATCGGCACCCTTGACGATGCCGGAGAAACCGCATGAACAGCCATCTGCTCAACCCCCTGACATTCCCGCTGCACGGCTCGCGCCTGATCGAGGCTTCGGCCGGCACCGGCAAGACCTGGACCATCGCCGCGCTGTACGTGCGCCTGGTGCTGGGCCACGGCGAGCCTGCCGATGAAGGCCAGGACGGCACGCGTTTTGCACGTCCGCTGCTGCCGGCCGATATCCTGGTGATGACCTTTACCCGCGCCGCCACGCGCGAACTGTCGAACCGGGTGCGCGAACGCCTGATCGAAGCGGCCGCCTATTTCCGCGGCCAGGCCGATCCCGGCAAGCCCGACGCTTACCTGGACGCCTTGCTGGCCTCCTATCCGGACGACAGCGAACGCCAGAAAGCCGCCTATCGTCTGATGCTGGCCGCCGAGACCATGGACGAAGCGGCGATCTTTACCATCGACGCCTGGTGCCAGCGCATGCTGCGCGAGCATGCGTTCGACAGCGGCAGCCTGTTTGACGAAGAACTGGTCAGCGACGAACAGGCGCTGTTCGAGGACGCCGCGCACGACTACTGGCGCCAGCAGGTCTATCCGCTGCCCGAGCAGCCCTTGCAGGCGCTGCTGGCCTGCTGGGGTGATGTGCAGGCGCTGAAAAAAGAGGTGCGCGAACTGGCGCGCCAGCCGGCAGTGGACGCCCTGGCCAGCCACGCGCCGCTGCGCGAGCTGATCGAAGGCCGGCAGCAGGCATTGCGCACGCAGCTGGCCGCGCTCAAGGCGGGCTGGGTCGAGCGGGTGGGCCAGATGGCGTCTTGGATTAACGGCCAGCGCGAATTGAACGCCAAGTGCTTTAATGGCGTCAAGATGAAGCCGGACAATGTCGGCAAATGGCTCGACGGCCTGCGCGCCTGGGCGCAGGACCCGGATATGTTGTCGCCCTCGATGACTGCAACGGCTTGGACGCGATTGACCCCGCACGGCATCGAAGACGCGTTTGCCAAGAACTTCAGCGCCCAGGTGCCGGACTGCTTCAATCAGACCGAAGCGCTGGGCCAGGCGCTGGCGGCCATCACGCCGCTCGAACACAACCTGCGCCTGCATGCGGCCGCCTCGATTGCGCGCCGCATGGACCAGCTCAAGCGCCAGGCGCGCCAGTTCGGCTTTGCCGACCTGCTGGCGCGCCTGCGCGAGGCGCTCGACGGCGAGAATGGCGCCGCGCTGCGCCAGCGCATTATCAGCCAGTATCCGCTGGCGATGGTCGATGAATTCCAGGATACGGCGCCGGGCCAGTACCGCATCTTCGATGCGCTGTACCGCATCGAAGACAACGATGCGCGCCTGGGCCTGTTTCTGATCGGCGACCCGAAGCAGTCGATCTACGGCTTTCGCGGCGCCGACATCCGCAGCTATCTCGATGCGCGGCGCGCCACGGCCGGCCGCCACTACCAGCTGGGTACGAACTTCCGTTCCAGCGCGGCGCTGGTGGACGCAGTCAACCGATTGTTCCTGCACGGCGAGCGCGAGCAAGTGCCGCTGGGCGCTTTCCGCTTTCGTCGCAATGGCGACAATCCGCTGCCGTTCGAGGCCGTTGCCGCGCAAGGTCGCCGCGAGCAGCTGGTGGCCGGCGGCGCGCCGATGCCGGCCCTGCTGGCGGCCTGCGCCAGCGACCCGGCGCTCAAAAGCGACGCCTACCGCGATTATTTTGCGCAGCACTGCGCCGAGCATATCGTGGCCATGCTGGCCGATCCACAGGCAGGCTTCGACGGCCCCGATGGGTACACGCGGCTGCAGCCGGCCGATATCGCCGTGCTGGTGCGCGATCGCAAGGAGGCGGCCGCCGTGCGGCGCGCGCTGGCGCGCCGGCGCGTGGCCAGCGTGTATTTGTCGGACAAGGATTCGGTGATCGACAGCGAAGAAGCGGCCGACGTGCTGCGCTGGCTGGCGGCGCTGGCCAATCCGCTCGACGGCGCACTGGCGCGCGCGGCCTTTGCCACCGCCACCATCGCCATGCCGCTCGCCGAGCTGGCACGGCTGTCGCAGGACGAACTGGAATGGGAGCGCCGCGTCGAGCAGTTGAAAGCGCTGCATCTGGTGTGGCAGCGCCAGGGCGTGCTGGCCATGCTGCGCCGCTTTATCCACGAGCTGCAGCTGCCGTCGATGCTGCTGGCGCAGAGCGGTGGCGAGCGGCGCCTGACCAATTTGCTGCATCTGGCCGAACTGCTGCAGTCGGCCAGCCGCCAGCTCGATGGCGAACAGGCGCTGATACGCTGGCTGGCCGAACAGATCGCCGGCGACGGCGAGAGCGGAGACGAGCGCGTGCTGCGCCTGGAAAGCGACGCCGAGCTGGTCAAAGTCATTACCGTGCACAAGTCCAAGGGGCTCGAATACCCGCTGGTGTATCTGCCGTTTGCGGTGACGGCGCGCAAGGCCGACAAGCGCAATCGCAGCTTTGCCGAATATGTCGACGCCGACGGCGAGCGCAGGCTCGACCTGGCGCTGTCGCAGGAAGCGATGGCTGCGCTCGAGCAGGCACGGATCGAGGAAGACCTGCGCCTGTTGTATGTGGCGCTGACGCGCGCGCGCCATTTCCTGTGGCTGGGCGTGGCGGCGCTGCCCGGTGCCAAGAGTAGCAAGGGCGGCGGCAACACGCTGCATGAATCGGCGCTCGGCTATCTGCTGACCGGCGGCGAGCCGCTGCCGTCCGAACAATTGCAGCAGCGCTGGCTGGAGGTGGGCCAGGGTTGCAACGCCATGGTGGTGACCGAACTGGCACAGCCGGGCGCGCCCACGCTGCTGCGCCGGCACGAACAGCGAGCCGGCCTGCGCGAAGCGCCGCGCTTTGCCGGCCGCTTCGAGCGCGACTGGACGGTGGGCAGCTTTACCTCGCTGACGCGCCAGCTGGGCCAGGCGCCGGCGCATGTGCCACAGCGCCCGCTGGAAGAAACGCTGCTCGAAGACGACGCCGGCGCACCGGCTGCAGCCAGCGTTGCGCGCCCGCTGCAGCCCGATGCCGGCCAGCCATGGCACCGCTTTCCACGCGGCTCGTTGCCCGGTAACTTCCTGCACGAGCAGCTCGAATGGATGGGGCGCGAAGGTTTTGCGCGCGTCGACCAGGCGCAGTTCGAGGCCGACCTGGCGCGCCGCTGCGAGCGCGCCGGCTGGGGCAACTGGCAGTCCGAGGCCATTACCTGGCTGCGGACGGTTGCGCAAACGCCGCTGCCGCACCTGCAGGCGTCGCTGTCGGAACTGGACGAGATGCTGCCTGAAATGGAGTTCTGGTTCCCCAGCGAGCACCTCGACAGCACCGCGCTCGACGCGCTGTGCACGCAGCTGCTGCTCGATGGCGCACCACGCCCGGCGCTGCCGCGTCGCCAGCTCCATGGCATGTTGAAAGGCTACGCCGACCTGGTGATCGAGCGCGACGGCCGCTACTGGGTGCTCGACTACAAGTCCAATCTGCTGGGACCGGACGACGACGCCTACGCCACGCCGGCGCTGGCTGCCGGCATGGCGCAGCACCGCTACGACGTGCAGGGCGCCATTTACATGCTGGCGCTGCACCGGCTGCTGCGCAGCCGTCTGGGCGCGGCCTACGATCCGCAGCAGCACCTGGGCGGGGCGGTGTTCCTGTTCCTGCGCGGTATTGCCAACCCCGATACGCACGGCTGCTACTGGCTGGCGCCGCAACTGGCGCTGCTCGACGGCCTTGATCAATTGCTGGAACAAACGGAACCACACGATGCCTGACGCCGTCCCCGAGATGCTGTTCGACCATTTTGACAGCCTGGCGTCGGCCGGCCATTTGCGCCGGCTGTCGGCGGCGTTTGCGCGCTTTGTCGCCACGCTGGCGCCTGTCGCCAACACAGCCAATGCCGCCGATGTCTGCGCGCTGGGCGTGGCCAGCATGGCGCTGTCGGAACTGGAAGGGCGCGGCCACAGCTGCCTGCTGTTGTCCGAACTGGCCGATGCGCCTTCGCAACTGCTGGGCTGGCCCGAAGAATTGTGGCACGGGGTGCTGGCCCACGCCGGCCCGCTGCCGCCAGACCTGGACAGCTGGCATGTACTGCTGGCGCGCGCGCAGCAGGTGTACGGCCGCAGCGGCGAAGATGCAAATGAGCCGCTGGTGCTCGATGGCGAGCGGCTGTATCTGCGTCGCTACTGGCGTGATGAAACGCTGGTGGGTCGGCAGATCGGCGAACGCGCCGGTGCGCTTGGCGCACCGCCGCTGCAAAAGGCGCGGCAGTGGCTCGATATCCTGTTCGACCAGCCGGCACCAGATGGCGGCACCGACTGGCAGAAGGTCGCCTGCGCCATAGCGCTGCGCGGCAAGGTCAGCATCATTACGGGCGGCCCCGGCACCGGCAAGACCTACACCGTGGCCAGCTTGCTGACGCTGCTGTTTGCCATGAGCGAACAGCCCGAACAGCTGCGTATCGCGCTGGCCGCGCCGACCGGCAAGGCGGCGGCGCGCCTGACCCAATCGATCCGCCAGGCGCTCGAACGCCTGGCCGGCAAGGTGGCGCAGGCGGGCCAGACGCTGCCGGTCGCTGCGCTGGCCGCCGCCATGGGGCCGGCGCGCACGCTCCACAGCCTGCTCGGCGCGCGCCCCGATACGCGCGCGTTCCAGCACCATGCCGGCAATCTGATCGAGGTCGACGTGCTGATCGTCGACGAGGCCTCGATGGTGCATCTGGAAATGATGGCCTCGGTGCTGGCCGCCTTGCCGCCCACGGCGATGCTGATCCTGTTGGGCGACAAGGACCAGCTGGCGTCGGTGGAGGCGGGCGCGGTGCTGGGCGACCTGTGCCACGATGCGCAGACCGGCGGCTACACGCCCGCTACCATCGCCTACGCAGAAGCTGCCAGCGGTGTGGCAATCGATGCGGCGTTTGCCGGCCGCGCCGGCGCGCTGGCGCAGCAGACGGTGATGCTGCGCCACAGCCACCGCTTCAGCGGCCCGATCGGCGAGCTGGCGCACGCCGTCAATGCCGGCATGCCGCGCGCGGCGCAGCAGTGCCTGCAAGGCGACAGCGGCGGCAAGGTGGCCTGGCTGGTGCCGGCGCGGCAGCAGGACGTGCTGGGCCTGGCGCTGCACGGGCGCGAGCAGGCGCCGGGCGGCTATCGTCCCTACCTGGAACTGGTGCAAGCCGGGCCGGGCGAGGCGGCGCATGACGATTGGGTGCGCGCCGTGCTGCAGCGCTTCGAGGCGTTTCGCATCCTGTGCGCGGTGCGCGAAGGCGAGTGGGGCGTGGCGGGCCTCAATACTGCCATCGAGCTGCTGCTG
The DNA here is from genome assembly GCF_009208565.1 of Janthinobacterium aquaticum. Taxonomy (GTDB): domain Bacteria; phylum Pseudomonadota; class Gammaproteobacteria; order Burkholderiales; family Burkholderiaceae_D; genus Janthinobacterium. The sequence goes on from NZ_WFLK01000002.1 coordinate 307,057, forward strand.
GAAAAAGAGCGGCTGATACGGCGCAGCGAATGGTATGTCGGGCGCCCGGTGATGGTCACGCGTAACGACTATGGCACCGGCGTGTTCAATGGCGATATCGGCCTGACCTTGCGCGACCCGGCCCGCGCCGGTTCCCTGCGCGTGTACTTCATGGAAGGCGACAGCGTGCGCAGCGTGCTGGCCACGCGCCTGCGCCATGTGGAAACGGCGTTTGCCATGACGGTGCACAAGTCGCAGGGGTCCGAATTTCGCCATACGGTGCTGGTGCTGCCGCAGGAGGGCGGCGCCATGCTGGCGCGCGAACTGGTCTACACCGGCATCACACGCGCGCGCGACTTCTTTACGCTGGTCTCGCCGACCCAGGCGGTGCTGTCCGACGCCATCTTGCGCCGCACCCAGCGCGCCAGCGGCCTGCGCGCGCTGATTGGTTCCTGAGCGGTGCTCAAGGTGCCAGAGCGGGCGCCAATGCGGGTGCCAATTCGCGCGCCAGTGCGATAAAGGCGTTGGTGGCCGGCGTATTCTGGCGCCGGTCGCGCACCGCCAGGCCGACCTTGCGGCTGACGGGCGGATCCAGCGGTAGCGCCACCAGTTGCGGGTACTGGTCGGCCAGGCGCTGCGGCAGCGCCATCTGCGCCACGATCGATACGCCCGTGCCGCGGCTGACCATATCGAAGATGGTGATCATCTGGCTGATATGGTAGGGCACATGCGGCGTCAGGCGGGCATTGGCAAACAGCGGCTCGATCAGGTGGGCGCAGCCGGCCTCGGACATGATGAACGGGTCCATGCACAGCTGCGCCAGCGTGACGGCTGCCTGGCCGGCCAGCGCATGGCTGCGCGGCAGCAGCGCCATCATCTGGTCTTCCACCAGCGGCACCGTATCGAAGCGCTCGTCGGGCAGCACCAGGAATCCCACATCGACGCGCCGCTCGCGCAGCCACTGCAGCACTTCATGATCGGCACCTTCGTCGATGCGCAGTTCGATGCCCGGATAGCGGCGGGTGAACTGCGCGGTAATGACCGGCAGCAGATTCAGGGACGAGGTGGCGCCAAACGAGCCGATGCGCAGCGTGCCCTGGCGCTGGCCCAGCACATCGGCCGCTTCCTGGCGCATCGCTTCGGACAGGCCGAGGATTTCGCGTGCGCGCAGCAGCAATTGCCGGCCCACTTCGGTCAGGTCGGCCGAGGCCTGGTGGCGCACGATCAGGTCCACCCCCATCTCCTTTTCCAGCGCCTTGAGCGCATGCGAGACGGCCGACTGGCTGATGCCGAGCCGGGTGGCGGCAGCGGAAAAGCCGCGCAGCTCGGCCACCAGCGTAAAGATTTCCAGTTGGGTAAAAGTCATGGCGGAGCCTGTATGAGTAAATGCTCATTATTTCATGAGTTGCTATTAGTATTAATATATAAGCTTACCTCCCGCCGCGCAAGCGGCTTTGACCGGATGGCTTACCCATACTTCCTATGCGCTCATCGACTGTTGTTCCTCCCGCCACCGTCTCCGACACTTCGGTCCCGCCGGTTCCGCTGGTCTATATCAAACTGCTGTTCGTGGCCCTGTTCTGGGGCGGCACCTTTATTGCCGGTCGCGTGCTGGCCCAGCAGATGCCGCCGATGACGGCCGCCAGCGGACGCTTCGCCGTGGCAGTGGTGCTGCTGGTACTGCTGGCCTGGAAGTTTGAAGGCGGCCTGCCGCGCCTGTCGCGCCGCCAGCTTGGCACCACTGCCGCGCTGGGGTTGACCGGCATCTTTTTGTACAACCTGTGCTTTCTTGCAGCGCTGTCGCGCATGCCGGCCGGGCGCACCGCGCTGTTCGTGGCGCTCAACCCGATCGTCACGGCGCTGGCCTCGGCGCTGCTGTTTCGCGAGCGCCTGGGCTGGTTCAAGTGGCTGGGCATCATGCTGGCGTTCTGCGGCACGGCCATCGTCATTACGCATGGCGACCTGGCCGGCCTGCTCCATGGCGGCGGCGTCGGTGCGGGCGAACTGTTCATGTTTTGCGGCATTTCCAGCTGGGCCGCCTACACGCTGATCGGCCGCATGGCGCTGCGTGGCCTGTCGCCGATTGCCGCCACCACCTATGCCGCCATGTGGGGCCTGGGCTTTCTGCTGGTGGGCGCCGCGTTCGAGTTTTCCAGCGTGCCGTGGCGCAGTTATGGCTGGCAGGTGTGGGCGGCCATCGGCTACCTGGGCGTGTTTGGCACCGTGATCGGCTTTGTCTGGTACTACGAAGGGGTGAAAGCACTGGGGCCGTCGCGCACGTCGGTGTTCAACAACCTGGTGCCGGTATTTGGTATTGCACTGGCGGCAGCGCTGCTGGGCGAACCGGTGCTGGCGTCGATGCTGGTCGGTGGGGCAGTGACGATTGCCGGCGTGGTGATGACCAACCGGCAATCAAAGTGATTAGTTTGCGCGGCGGCGCTTGGACGCCTTGACCGGCGCCTTCTTGTGGCGCTTGGCCTTGGCGGTGGCCTTGACGGTCGCTGCAGTGCGCGCCACCCGTGGTTCCTCGATGCCGTTTTCGGCTGCCAGCAGGCGGCGGATATTGACCGCATCCATGGCGCGCACCGAGTTGGCGCGCGCGTTGAGCAGAATCATGGTGGCGAACTTGCCGGCCGACTTGATGCGCATGATCAGGCAGCGGCCCGCTTCGTTGGTAAAGCCGGTTTTCGACAGGCCGATATCCCAGCCCTTGGCGCCGACCAGGCGGTTGGTGTTGTGGTATTCCACATCGCGGCCCTTGATCTGGATCACGTCTTTCGAGTCGGTGGTGATGCGGCTGATTTCCGGATAGCGCGAAGCGGCAACGGCCATCTTGACCAGGTCGGCGGCGGTCGACTGGTTGTTCGGCGACAGGCCGGTCGGCTCCTCGATCACCGTCTGGTGCATGCCCAGCGCCTTGATCTTGGCGTTGACGGCCACCGCAAAGGCGGTCGGGCCGCCCGGATAGGTGCGCGCCAGCGAAGCGGCGGCGCGGTTATCGGACGACATCAGCGCCAGCTGCAGCACATCGTGGCGCGACAGGGTGGCGCCCACCGGCACGCGCGAGGCGCTGTGCTTGAGGGTGTCGACATCGTCCTGGTCGATGCTGATCTCCTCCTTCATGTTGGCTTTCGAGTCGAGCACCACCATGGCGGTCATCAGTTTGGTCAGCGAGGCGATCGGCACCACCACGTTGGCGTTTTTTTCAAGCAGGACTTTGCCCGTGCCGTCTTCGACTACCAGGATGGACTGGGAGCCGAACGGCACGGCGATGGCGGCTGTGGACAGCGTCATCAGTACCGCGGCGAACATTTTTTTGAGCATGGGACAGTATGTGGAAAAGCAGTTTTGGGGCGTCAACAGGGCACGCAGCGCGCGAGAACACGGAAGATGTCGACAGATGCGACATGTGTCTCCAAGGCAATATGCCAAGCATAGACGATACCATCAACAAGACGCGCATGTCTATGCTGCACGGGCTGCAGTCACCCCATTTCGGCCTCATCGCTGAAAAATAAGCACTGCGCGGCCTGAATTATTGCCTGACTGAAAATTGTTGAGCCGTCGGCTGCAAGTGATTGATTTCGATACGGAAACTTCGTATGATTTCCGCAATATTGATCGAACTGATGCTGCTGCTTCGTCACTGGTGCCTGCCATCTCGTGCTTTGTCGCCTGGCCATGGGCGGCGCGCGAGCCTCGCCGTAGACTGCCTGCATACTTCAAGCACAAGGAGAACGCAGCATGTGGAAACGATTTAAAGCATGGTATGACGGGCTCGAAGCCGAGCAGTTGCTGGTGCTGGTGCAGCCGGAGCAGGCAGAACACGTGAAGGGGCGGGTGCGCCGGCACATTGCCCGGCGACTGGCCAGGCTGACGCCGATCGAGCGCGAGCAGCTGCATGATTTTTCGGTTCGCTACACCGGCAAGCGCCTGTATATGGCGGCCTTGAAAATGCTGCTGGTGTTCAGTGTGATCGGTGTGCTGGTGCACCTGATGCTGCCCACCAAATTCAGCTGGTTTTCAGCCTTGATGCTCAGCAATTGTGCTGGCTTCGGCCTGGCTTGGGGTGTTGTCGGCGTCTGGTTCAACTATCGCAAACTGGTACTTAACAAGTTCAGGACTGCAGCCTTGATCTTGCTGCCTTGCTGCGTGGGTGCGCTGACCGGGATATTGCTGGCCTCATTTTTTAACGGCGGCCAGCTGTCGATCGAACGCATGGCGCGTATCGGCGGCATTGCCTTGCTGGTGGCCGGCCTGTTTTACATGCTGCCCGTCGGCATCGTGGCTTTCTGGCGCAACCGCCAGCATGAAGCCTTGCTGCAAAGGCTGCAGCAGGAAGCCGAGCGCGAGCGCCTGGCGCGTGAATTGAGCGAGTCGCAGCTGCGCCTGCTGCGCGCCCAGATCGAGCCGCATTTCCTGTTCAATACGCTGGGCGCGGTGCAGCAGCTGGCCGAGCAGGGCGCGCCAAAGGCGGCAGCGCTGACGGCCGATCTGATCGCCTTTCTGCGCGCCAGCCTGGCCGAGATGCGCAGCGAACAGGTGGCGCTGGGCAGCGAATTCGAAATGGTCGGCGCTTATCTGCGCGTGATGCAGGCGCGCATGGGCAGCCGCCTGCGCTACCGCATAGAATTGCCGCCGGAGTTGTCGCAGGTGATGGTGCCAAGCATGATCCTGCTGACGCTGGCCGAAAACGCCATCAAGCACGGTATCGAGCCGTCGCTGCGTGGCGGTGAGGTATGCGTATCGGCCAGCGTGGTCGATGCACAGCTGCGCTTGCGCGTATTGGACACCGGTGTCGGCCTGGCTGCGCCCGGGCAGGCGAGCACCGGCGGCGGGCTCGGGCTGGACAATGTACGCCGCCGCCTGCAGCTTGCCGGCAGCGGCAGCCTGCTGCTGCGCGACGGCGAAAGCGAGGAGGGCGGCGTGATTGCCGATATCGTCCTGCCCGCACCATCCCCGATAACTTCAGAAAAGAGTGCCACATGACCCCGACCGTGTTGATTGCCGAAGATGAACCGCTGATGCGCGAGCGTTTGTTGTCGCTGCTGGCCGCGCACTGGCCCGAAGCGCAGGTGGTGCTGGTGGCCGAAAACGGCAACGACGCCTGGGACGGCTTTCTTGAGCATGAGCCGCAGGCGGTGTTTCTCGATATCCGCATGCCCGGCCTGTCGGGCCTGGAAGTGGCTGAGCGCATCGGCAAGCGTGCCCATATCGTGTTTGTTACCGCGTACGACCAGTATGCGGTCGACGCGTTCGATGCCGGGGCGGTCGACTACCTGCTCAAACCGGTGCAGGCCGAACGCATGGAGCGCGCCGTCGGCCGGCTGCGCGACAAGCTCGGCGCGCAGCCGGCCGACATGGCCGATCTGCTGCAGTCGCTGCGCGCCGCCTTGCCAGCGGCGCCGCGCGAAAAAATGAAATGGATCAAGGCCAGCGTCGGCAAACAGATCCGCCTGATCGATATCGACGATGTGCTGTTTTTCCAGGCCGACACCAAATACACGCGCGTGGTGCTGGCCGGCTTCGAAGCGCTGGTGCGCACCCCGCTCAAGGACCTGCTGGGCGGCCTCGATCCACAGCAATTCTGGCAAATCCATCGCGGCACCATGGTCAACGTGAAAGCCATCGAAGCGGCCGAACGCATCGACGCCGAGCGCATGCAGGTGCTGGTGCGTGGCTGCGCGGAGAAGTTGCCGGTCAGCCGCACTTTTACGCATTTGTTCCGGGATTAATGCAGCAGTTCGCCCAGCACCTGTTGCAAACGATGATGGAAGGCGGCAAAGCTGGGCATGTCTGAAGCTGCGGCTGCATTAAAGTCTACGCCACGCATCCACTCGGCCAGTTCAGGCGCGCTTTTCTCGCCACCGAGCGCACGTGCCAGCTGTGCCTTGGCTGAGTTTGGCGCATCATCGTTGCCAGGCACCTCTTCACACTTTACGCAATGCTGGAACGCGGGTTTCTTTGCCGCACACAGCAGCCAGGCTTCCGATTTGGGATTGGGCAGTATCGGCACGCCACGGGGGAACTGGGCGCGGTGAAAACCGTCGAGCATGGATTTCCATTTTTGGCCCCATAGCGCCGACGAGTCAGCACGCATTTTGTCGTGGTCGCGAAACAATACCGTCAGCGCCTTGTCGCCTGAGTCTTTCTCTATCGCTAGGCTCGCATGTCCCAGTATCAAGGCATTTGCATGGAAGTAGCCTGTCTCCATATCATGCTTCTTGCCCGGCAAAATCATGCTGCGCCGGTCTTTCTTGCGCTCGGTAGCCAAGTCAATAAGGCGAGCCTTACTGATAAATTGGATTCCGTCGGCGTGATCGGATAGTGCATAACCGAGCGCAGGGGTGATCAGCTGATCCAGTAATACTGCGAGCGGCCCCGGCTGAAAATCGTCGCCACTGCAATGCCCCTGTGCATTGGTGCAGCAGCCGAGATCGCTGGGCCCCTCGCCGCTCAAGATCAGTATCATGCGGCAGCTCTCTTCGACGTAGGAATTTTTTTGGACTTCTCTCCGACCTCATTGTTTGCTTTGTCTTGCTTGTCGAGTTCAACACACACAGCTGTCAGTGCCACCAGATTGGTATCGACGAATGCTTCACCCGGCCCCATTAGTTCGAGTTTTTCGCCAATTCCAGGCAACGAGAAAAAAGGCCGTACACGCGTGTAGCCTTCAGGCGTCTTGTAGACAAACTGTACGGCCTTGCGCGCTACGTCGTCAGCAAGATAATTCAGAATCATGGGGTTATGTGTCGTTACAAGAATCTGCTGTTTTGCATTAACTAGCAAATCTACCAGCTTTTCAACTATTTCTGGATTTACGCCGTTTTCCACTTCATCGAACAGCAACATTGCATCTTCGCCGATGGTTTGTGCCAGCATCGCGAGCACACGCAGCAAGCCGTCATTAATATGACGTACCTCGGTCTCCACTTGTTTGCTGTCAAAATTTTCAATAATAGATAGACGTTTCCAGCCACCCTTAGTTGGTGAAGATTTGAAATCACTCACATATGGATAAAAATTGCGCAGCAATTCCAGTAAATGCTGTTTGTCGCCTCCTTTGATTGAATGAAGATAAGCGGACAGCTTTTCGCCACCGATGCCAATGCTTTCAGCGTTGTCGCGTGTACGCTGACGCATCAGATGAGGAGATAGCAATTCTAGTGAGCGAATATTGCGGAGCATGTCGCGCAGGCTCTTTAATTCAAGTCCCAGCTCTGTATCTCGTAGCTGAGATAAGAGAGAGCCTTGATAATTAAATACAACAGGTATCGGATCTTCATTTTTCATCCGATATTGCCTGTCTTTTAGCAGGAAGATTTCCTCGGCTTCTCCATCTTTTATATCTTCAAGTAATGATGCGATCTCTGTTAAGCAAGAAAGCTCTTTTCGATTTAATGAGCTTGACCAAACAACGATTTCTTTTCTATTTTCAAGTTGAATTGCGCTAGTAAAAGAAATATTGCTTGAGGAGACTAATTTCGATGCTATATCTGCTTTGTCCCAGTTTCTTGATATTAGCCATTCGTCAATTTTTCCGCTCATTAACTGTGAGGCAAAATCAAAAGCTTGAAGAATAGTGGTTTTTCCCGCGCCGTTCAATCCGATTAAGACCGTGAACTTTGGGAGATGGATTTTAAATTCCACTAATGATTTAAAATTAGATACTCCTAGGTATTTGATCATTTTTTATTGCCTATTTAATAGTTCGAAAAATCCATACGGTGATGAATTTCAGCTATTGCCATCATCCCACATCGCTATCGATACGGGTAGCAGGCACGGCAAGATAATTGAGGTCACAGGGTGGCGTAGCCGGCCCTCGGAAAGGGCCGTGCGGGGAGGGGAACTTACTGAATCTTGGCAATCGACACTTCCGTCGACTTGACCAGCGCGATCACTTCGCTGCCCACTTTCAGGTCCAGGTCCTTGATCGAGCGCGTGGTGATGACGGAGGTGACGATGCCGTGCGGGGTTTCCACGTCGACTTCGGAGACCACCGAGCCTTCGATGATTTCCTTGATCTTGCCACGAAACTGGTTGCGTACATTGATTTCGGTGATAGCCATGGTCCGTCCTTTTGCTGGGAGATGCGCCGACAGGCGCGACAGGGACAGATTAAGGCCTGAGGCGGCATTTGCAAACGAATCGATCTGCATACCCATATGCAAAAAATCGCCTGGACATTGCTGTCAGGCGATTTTTCATATAAAGACAAGTGGCTTACTTTTGATAAATCTTGTCGAACTCGCCGCCGTCGTCAAAGTGCTTCTTTTGCGCCTGCTGCCAGCCGCCAAATACTTCGTCGAGCGTAAACAGCTTGATCGGCTTGAAGCTGGCGGCGTATTTTTTCGCTACGGTTGCCGAGCGTGGGCGCAGGAAATGCTGGGCGGCCAGTTCCTGGCCCGGCTCCGAATACAGGTATTGCAGGTAGGCCGTGGCTTCCTTGCGGATGCCGCGGCGGTCGACGACCTTATCGACCACGGCCACTGGCGATTCGGCCAGGATGGAAATGCTCGGGTAGACGACTTCAAAGTTGTCGCCGAACTCCTTGCGCACCAGTTGCACTTCGTTTTCAAACGTCACCAGCACATCGCCGATTTCACGCTGGGTGAAGGTGGTGGTGGCGCCGCGGCCGCCGCCGTCGAGCACCGGCACGTTCTTGAACAGGCGCGTGACCAGGTCGCGCGCCTGGGCTTCGCTGCCGCCTTTTTTCAGTGCATAGCCCCACGCCGCCAGATAGGTGTAGCGGCCATTGCCCGAAGTTTTCGGGTTCGGCACGATGACTTTGATGCCGGGCTTGGCCAGGTCGTCCCAGTCCTTGATCTGTTTGGGATTGCCTTTACGCACCAGGTAGACCATGGTCGAGTAGAACGGCGCCGAGTTGTTGGGAAACTTCTTGGCCCAGTCGGCAGCGACCAGGCCGCGGTCGGCCAGCAGGTCGATATCGTTGGCCTGGTTCATCGTGACCACCGACGCTTCCAGCCCGTCGGCCACCGAACGCGCCTGTTTGCTCGAACCGCCATGCGACTGCTTGATGGTAATGGTCTCGCCGGTCTTGCTCTTCCAGTCGGCAATAAAGGCAGGGTTGACGTCCTTGAACAGTTCGCGCATCACGTCGTACGACACGTTCAGCAGCACCACCGGCTCGGCAGCGCTGGCGGCGATCGGCATGCCGGCAGCAAAGCCCAGGGCCAGGGTGCTGGCGATCAGCCAGCGGCGGGTACGACTCGGAACGGCGGGGTGTGTGGGCATGGTCAACTCGTGTTGTGAGAATAGAACCGTATAGTCTAAAATTCACGCCGCATTGGGAACGACTATTTCGTAATATGCTTAGATAGCAATGCCACGGGCGGCTGCCGCGCGACAGGAAACAGATATCGATTTTTAAAAACATTCGTGGGCAAGACGCGCTGCACCGCTTAGGCTGCAAGGGGCTGCAGGGCGTAAACAGCGCCACGAAAAACCTGATCGCGTCGCTTGGTGTATAGTCGGGCCGTTCGATACACGGTTTGCGCCGCTGCATCGGCAACTGGAATAATTTGTGAGCGTACATGAGTCTTGAAATTCGGATTGCAACATCGGGCGATGCGTTCGAGGCCTGCAATGTGTTACGACGGTCTATCGTCGAATGTTGCAGCCTGGACCACCGGAACGATCCGGCCATCCTGGAAGCCTGGCTGGGCAACAAAACCCCCGAGATGGTGGCGTGCTGGTTCGCCTCGCCCACCAACTTTGCGCTGGTGGCCGTCGATGCGGACGCCGTCGTTGGCGTGGCGCTGTTGACGCGCGCCGGCAAGCTGGCCCTGTGCTATCTGCTGCCTGAAGCGCAGCGGCGCGGCGCCGGCAAGGCGCTGGTGGAAAAACTCGAAGTGCAGGCGCGCGAATGGGGCATCAAGGCGCTGCAATTGCACAGTACGGCCAGCGCGCAGGCCTTTTTTGCAAGGCTCGGCTATGACGAAGCGGGCAATGTACGTTCGCCGTATGGCGTGGAAACGGTGTTTTGCTGGAAACAGCTCGATCCCGACTGTACCGTCAGCGGCACGGCCAGGCGCAAGCGTTTCTGTAACTGCAACAGTTCGGCTTGAGCTCGCCCGGGCTTCACATCACAATTGCAGTTTAATAGCTGATCTGGATATACACGGCGCGCTGTGGCGCAGCTTCGGCCAGTACGGCGCCGCCGGCAAACACCTTCAGTTCTCCCGGCGCAAACGCCTGCCACGCTTCATTTTGCGTCAGCGGGTGGGTGGCGATGACGGCCATGCGGTCATCGAGGTGGTTGTGCTGGCGAAAATCGATGCTGCGTTCGCAATCGATCAGCTGCGCCACCGAAAACGGGTATTCGCGGATCACATAGTGCAGGTGGGTCGAGCAGTGGGCAAACAGCCGTTCGCCATCGGACAGGATAAAGTTGAAGGTGCCGTGCGCGGCGATGTCGCGCGCCACTTCTTCAATGGCCGTGCGCAACACGGCATGTGATGGTTCGCCACCGGGAAAGCACGCCTGCAGGGTATTGAACAGGTGGCAGAAAGCCTGTTCGCTGTCGGTGTCGCCGCTGGCCTGATAGGTGCCACCGGAGGGGGCGCGCCAGGTCTTCAGGTCGCCGTTGTGGGCAAATGACCAGGTGCGGCCCCACAGTGTGCGTGCAAACGGATGCGTGTTTTCCGGGGCAATACGGCCTTGGGTGGCCTTGCGGATATGCGCCACGGCATTTCTGGCCTTGACCGGATTGCGCTGCAACTGCGCGGCCAGCGGCGAATCGATGGCGGCCAGGTGATCGGTCAGCAGGGTGCAGCCGTCGCTGCCGTGCAAGGCGATGCCCCAGCCGTCGCGATGTTCGTCTGTGTCGCCGCCGCGCCGGGTAAAGCCGGCAAAGGAGAAGTCAAGGGCGGCAGGCTTGCTGCTATTCATGGCGAGTAACTGGCACATGTGAATCTTTCTGCTCATTACGATACGCTGTCACAGTAACGGCTGCGGCCAGCGCATGAAACGATTGTTTGCTCATATGCATATGCATACGGCTGGCGCCCGTCCATATTTGTTTCCCGCATAATGAATGGCGAAAGCATTCCTTCTGTCGCAACAGGCAGTGCCGTAATCTGCATGCTTTGGCGCCGCTGTCGCAAAACGATGGCGGTGCAGCACAGCAAGGAGCAAGCATGCCATTTCCCATCCTGAACAATTACCTGGCCCGCCTGTCGCATCAGACTCAGGCCGGCACCAGCGTCTGGCTCGATGACGAGGGGCGGGCATTGGGCCGTTTTTTCAACTGCACCATGACCAGCGCTTTCCAGCCCCTGCTTGAGCTGGGCGAACCTGACGATGCCGATGGCGGCCACCGCGTCATCGCTTATGAAGGCCTGGCACGCAGCGTATCGAGCGCCGACCAGGGGCTGTCGCTGTGGCGATTGCTCGACCATGCGGCCAGCGACGACGAGTCGGTGGAACTGGACCGGCTGTGCCGCATGTTGCATGCCATTAATTTCTTCCGGCAGAGCGAGGCGGGCCAGGCCGACCTCTACCTGAACGTGCATGACCGGCTGCTCAGTGCGGTCAGCAGCAACCACGGCCATGCCTTCCAGCGCATACTCGAGGCGCTGGGCCTGCCTTTGGCGCGCATCGTGCTGCAGTTGCCCACGGTGACGGCCAACCAGGGCTGGCTGCTCAACTATGTGGCCGACAATTACCGCCGCAACGGTTTTCGGCTGGCGCTCAATGTCAGCAATGTTACCGAAGCGGACAGTGTGCTCGAACGCCTGCGCCCGCACAGCATCAAGTTCGATGCCGGCAATCTCGGCGACGAGGCGGCGCTGGCCGGTTTCCTGATACGTTGCCATGCGGACGATATCCGCGTGATCTTCAAGCGCCTCGATACGCCCGCAGCGCTGCAGGCCTTGCAGCGCATTGCGCGCGTAACTGGCTTGCCGGTGGTGGCGCAGGGTCATTTGCTTGGCCAGCCGCACAGTGCGCTGGCGCAGGTCCGGCATGGACAGGATGGCAAGAATTTGGTGTTTCCAGCAGCAGCCTGAGCAAAATTTGGCTGGCACGATTGCGTGCAGGGTTTTTCTTCACAGCACAATCGGCTATAGTATCCGCATCGAGATATTGGACTGACTATGGCATCGCGCAGAAACTTTCTCCAGCACGGCATGAACCTGGCGGCTTTGGGCCTGGTATCGGCGCCGCTTATCGGCTGCGCCACGCGCAGCGCCACACCCCCCATGGCGTCGGCCGGCGCCGCGCCGCGTCCACCCGCCAAGGCGGTGCCGCCGGCGCCGAAGACCGCAAGCCAGGTGGCAAGCATTAACCGCACGCCGGGCGCCAACGCCGGTGGTCCGCGCGCCGCACCGATCACCGAACTGGAACCACCACCCGATATTTTCGACGCGCAAATCCTCGACCTTGATTTCTGGGTCATGCCGCGCACGCTCGAAGTGATACGCCCGGCCAGCAACGAGAAGGGCAAGCTGCTGTACTGGAAAGATGGCGAAGTCATCGATTCGGCCTACCAGGAACTGTGCCATCTGCTGCGCGACGTCAACGGCAAGAAAACTGCCCCGATCGATCCCAAGCTGCTTGAAACGCTATGGGGCACGCAGGCCTTCGTGGCCCGCTACGGCATCGTGCAGCCGCTGGAAATCCTGTCGGGCTACCGCACGCCGGAATCGAACAGCAAGCTGCGCGAAGCGGGCGTGCCGGCGGCGCGCCAGTCGCTGCACATGTCCGGCCGCGCTGCCGATATCCGCGTGGCCAACCTCAATTCCGAAGTGTTGGGCACGCTGGTGCGCAGCTTCAAGCAGGGCGGCGTGGGCTTTTACTACCGCGCCGGTCCGCGCGGCGGCTGGATCCATGCCGACACCGGCCTGCAGCGTACCTGGAAGGGCTGATTCTTCCGGCCCGCGCGATGAAGCTGGCAAGCCAACATATCGAACTGTTCCTGGCGGTGGTTGACGGCGGCTCGTTTGCCAGCGCAGCGCGCGCCCTGCGGCGCGCGCCGTCGGCCATCAGCATGGCCATGGCCAACCTGGAAGCCGAACTGGGCATCGTGCTGTTCGACCGCGGCGCACGCGAGGCCGTGCCGACCCCGGCGGCGCTGGCGCTGCTGCCACATGCGCGCCTGGTGGCCGGGCAGCTGCAGCAGCTGCACCTGCATGTGCAAGAGCTGGCGCAGGGCCTGGAGAGCCGCATTTCACTGGGGCTCGCGACCGAGCTCGATCCGGCGCCGTTTGTGCGCGCGGTAGCGGCGCTGTCGCAGCGCTATCCCTTGCTTGATATCGAAGTGCTGAGCGCGCCGCAGGACGATCTGCGCCAGTTGCTGGCAAGCGGTCGCATCAGCGCCTGCATGGTGTTCGGCGGCGGGCGCATCAATCACCGCGAGCAGTTCCAGCTGGTCGGCAGTGACGCCCTGGTGGCGATCGTTTCTGCCCTGCATCCGCCGGCCCAGTCCACGCATGCCCCGATGTATATCGAAGAACTGGTCAACCTGCGCCAGATCGTGGTGGCCAGCCGCGAGCTGGAACTGGCCGACGCGCGCCCGCTGGTGGGCCTGTCGCACTGGCGCACCGACAGCCTGCCGATGGCGCTGGCGATGGTCGAGGCGGGCCTGGGCTGGGGCAATTTTGCGCAGTCGGCGATTGCCGCGACGCTGGCCACCGGCCGCGTGCGCCGGGTGGCTTTCAAAAATACCGGCAACGGCCTGCCGCTGCCGATACACCTGGTGTGGATGCAGGACCGGCCGTTGGGCGTGGCCGGTCGCGCCTTTCTTCAGTTGCTCGCTGCCGGTGCGCCCTGACCGGGCTGCGCCTGTGGTTGCGCCTTCGGCTGCTGCGCTGACAGCGGCACGTCGAACAGGCGGTCGAAGATGTAGTTGAAGATAAAGCTGTAGCAGGGAATGATCAGCATCAGCGCAAAGTCGAGCACGAACGCCTGCCACAGGCTGATAGCGAGCCACCAAGCGATCAGCGGGATCAGATACACCACTAACGTGATCTGAAAGCCGATCGCATGCACGATGCGGCGCCACACGGTGCGCGTGCGCGACACCTGGCGCACCTCCCAATATTCGAATGCCATGTTGTAGAGCAGATTCCAGGTCACGGCAATGCTGGTAATCATGAGGGCCAGCGGCCCGGTGCTGGTGGGCGACTCGCCCGACAGCAGCGTCAGCCAGGCGGTGGAAATGGCCATGCCGATGATTTCAAAGGCGGTGATATAGACGATTCTGCGTTTGATGCCTTGCATAAGGTGCCCGTAAAATAAAGTGGACACGATTTTAGGTCAACAAGACTGATGATTGAAGTTGATAGCCATCAGTTTTTTTGATCGATTGCTTTGATGCATACCGAACAGCACGCGTAGCGGCGATAATGACGCTTTGGCGGACCTGTCGGTTCGCCTCACACGGACAGGCAAGAGGGCAAGCACATGCAAGGCGCAGCAGAGAGCACGAATGGCAACAACGATCTACCTGACACGGCCGACCAGGCGCCGGCCAAACCGCGCTTCCGGCCGCGGCCGTGGGAGCACCTGGCCACGCCGTATGACGTGGAGGTCTGGATAGACGAACACAACCGCAGCATGCAGGACAATATCAGCGCCAGCGAGGCCGGCGTCGGCATCTGCTTCACGCTGGCCGAGGGCGGCGAAATCTATATGCAGACCAGCGCCGACGGCGCGGTGATACTCGACGTCACCGCCGATGCCGCCTGGGTAGCGCCGTTGATCAGCGCGGCAACCGGCTGCGAAACGCCGGCCTCGTCCTTGTGGATTTTGCCTGATGATAAGCTGATCCAGTTGATCTTCGGCATGAGCAGCCTGGTGGCCAGCACGCTGCTGGTGGTCGGCCATGATTTCGGCCTGCGCCGGCGCACACAGATGCGTTGAGCGGCCGGCCCTAGCGCGGTGCCGCTCAGGCAGCGGCTGTCGCTCCAGAGCCACGGCGCAGCCTGGTTCGCCAGGTGCGCACGGTTCTGCTGATGGTCTGCCTGATGCCAAAGCTGATGCTGCCGCCCAAAACCTGCGTGAGCTGCCTGGCTTGCTTCCTGCGAAATGCCGCCCGCTCCTGAGCAGCCATGATGTCGCGAATGGGCGCTGGCATTCCTGCCCGGGCCATGACTGCCACTACTTCTTGCCATGGATGGAACAAGGCGTTCAGCAGCGTAGTTTGAATTTCTTTGCGAAAACGGTAGCCCTGTCGCAGCGGAAGCTGGTAGGTATCCTTGACGATGCCGATATAGATATGGCACATGGCGATGTCAA
The DNA here is from genome assembly GCF_009208565.1 of Janthinobacterium aquaticum. Taxonomy (GTDB): domain Bacteria; phylum Pseudomonadota; class Gammaproteobacteria; order Burkholderiales; family Burkholderiaceae_D; genus Janthinobacterium. The sequence continues at coordinate 322,297 of NZ_WFLK01000002.1, forward strand.
AGTGCATCTTGCCGGTATCGTTCAAGCCCTGCTCGGAAAAATATCGGCGTGCGGGCAGCAGGGCGGTAGACAGTTCAAGAAAAGTCCGTAGATTGCCGGTCTTGCTGATGCTGCCATCACGCTGGCGATAATTGATCAGGCAATGTGGTAGATAGTAAAGATTGTTGCAGCTATCAAGTAACTGAGGCATGGCCGTGACGTCTTCATACACGCGTCCTGGCGGGAAAACAGGCATGGTGTGCTGCAGATAAATGTCGCGGCGGAAAATCTTGGACCAGACGAACATATGGCATTCGTCAAAATACCTGTTGCGTATCTCATCTTTGCTGGTGGTCAGCACGTCCGGCATGAAACCGCTGGTAATGCGCTTGTTTTTTGATTCGCGCTGCGGGTGCCAGAACTGCAGATCGCATGCAATGACATCAGGATGCGCCTCGACGATGACTCGATCAAGCGCGTCGAGCGAACCGGGCAGCAGCAGGTCGTCACTGTCGACGAAAACAATATATTCGCCGCGTGCTAGTGCCAGGCCCTGGTTGCGCGCTGCAGCAACACCTTGGTTGCGCTGTTCGAATAAAGTGATGTTCAGATCGCTGCGGTTCTGCTTGAGCGTTTGCAATGCAGCAAGCGTACCATCGGTCGATCCATCGTCAACGAAAATGAGCTCGTGCGTGGCACGCATCTGCTCGGTAATGGAAGCGAATGTTGCCCCTATATAGTCCTGGACGTTATAGGCGGGAACGATGATGCTAAGTGAAACATTCTCGGTCATAAAGCACTTGTAATAAAGTAAAACGCTATCTTGACCGATCTGCTTGCACTTGTGAAATAGTATTTTTAACGCATTGACCAGCACTGCCTGTGAACAGCAGCGCCTTCTAGCGCAATCCCAGCAGTGCGATCACGCGCTCGCGGCTGATGCCCACCAGCGCCGAACTGATGGCCAGCAGCGATTCATAGCCTGGTGTGGTGGCCGTTTCATTGAAGCGCTGCGCCAGCGTGTCGATGCCGGCCGGCACTGGTGCCGGCTGCGCGCTGTCGACGCGGGTGGTGGCCTGGGCCAGCGCCAGGCTGACCGAGTCGCGCGCCTGCTGCACGTGCGCCAGCGCCTGCACCACTTCATGCAAGGTGGCGCGCAGCGCTTCGAGGTCGCCCGTGTCCCATTCTTCCGGCGCAATGGCCGGCGGTTCGACATCGGTCTTGACGCGGTTCATCTGCCCGGTCGGGAAGCGAATGCCGCCGCCGCGCACCGACAGGCTGTCGCGTACGCCGGCCCACGAGGCTTCCGGCGTGCTGAAAACGATCTGCCCCTGGTCACCCTTGCGCACGCGGATGTTCGACGCCAGCAGTGCGCGGTCGAAACGGGCAATGATCTCTTCTTCGCTCAGGCCCGGTTCGATGTTGACCGAACGCAGCGACTGGCTGGCGCCACCGACGGAAAAGGCCAGCACTTCCTGCGGGCCTTCCTGCAGGCTGGCCATGGTCAGGCCGCGGATGGTAAAGCTTTGCTGCGCGGTTTTCGGGCTGCTGTAGCTGAGCTGTGCATCAAGCGTGCCGCCCGAGGCGCTGGCGCGCTGGCGCCAGGTATTGCTGAACTGGCGCACGCGCGCTTCCACCTGCCCGTCGCGGCCCATGCGTGCGGCCAGCTTGGCGGCCAGTTCGCTTTTCAGCGCCTGCAGCTGGCTGCTGCTGCGTTCCAGGTAGTCGAGTGTCTGCTGCGCATTCGAAATTTCCCCCTGCAGCTGATGATCCCAGTTGCTCAGGCCGCGCTTGAGCGGCGCAGCAGCGCCCGAGCCGGCAGCGCCGTCGGCGCGTGCGCCGCCACGGTCGACGCTGTCGCCTACGCGGGTAGAATCAGTGCCCTTGGTGGCGATACCCGAAGAATTGGGAAGCTGGGAAATCTGCATGGCGATCAGAGAATATCAAACAGGGACATGGAGCCAACCTTGCCAAACGCCTTGTAGGTCGCTTCCAGCGCGGTCTGGTAGCCGGTCAGTTCGATTGCCGCCGCGCCCATGTCGGTCGATTTCAGGGCCAGCAGGGCGGTGTTGTTCGACAGCGATACATTGTCGAGGTTGTTGTCGAGCGTGCTCAGGATGTTCTGCGCGCCGCCGAAGATGGCAATCTTGCCCGACAACAGTTCCATGCCGGCATCGGTGCCGTCGAGCGCATCGGTCACAAGAGTGCGTACGCCAGGCGCGGCCGGGTCCAGGCCAGGTTCGCTGAGCTTGTCGATCAGCACATCGATCTTGTTGAGCCACACTTCGAGCTGCTTGACGTCGACGTTGGCGGCCTGATTAATGCCGTTGCCGACCACCACCAGTTGCTCTTCAGTATTGCCGTCATAACTGTAGCGCGAACCGGCCGGGACGGTCGGATCGGCGCTGACACCGATCGGCGCCTTGTCGGTCGCCGTGCCGGAAAACATGTAGCGGCCTTCCTGGTCTTTCAGGTTGGCGGTAAACACCACGCTGTCGCGCATGGCGCGCAGCGATTCGGTCATGGCCTTGAGGTCGCTTGGCGCATTGCTGCCGTCGGCGGCCCACACCAGCAGGTCACGCGCCTGGCCCATGTCGGTCACCATGCTCGACAGATAGTTCTCGTTCTTCAGCAAGCGCGTCTTGACGGTGGAAATATTGTCCTTGTACTGCGTGACCATCGCCTGCTCGCGCGTCAGGCGCGAAATGCGCACATTGCCGATCGGATCGTCCGATGGCAGCTGGATGCGCAGACCCGACGACATCTGCTGGGTCAGGTAATTGATCCGCTCCTGGTTCTGCTGGATCGATACATTGATCAGGGTTTGATACTGGCTGCTGGCGACACGCATGATCTGCTTCCTTAATTCATCATTGCCAAAGTGGCTTCAAACAGGGCGTTGGCCACTGAGATGACCTTCATGTTGGCCTGGTACATATTCTGAAATTCCACCAGATTCATCGCTTCTTCGTCCTTGTTGACGGCGCTGGTGGACTTCCAGTCATTGATCGCCTGTGTGCGCACGGTATCGGCGGTGGCCAGCAATGCCTGGTTCTGCTGGCTGGCAATACCGAGCTTGCCAACGAGCTGCGTGTCGGCGTCGCTGATCAGCACCGAACCTACCCAGTCGACGGTGATCGGCTGGTTCTTGATGTCGATCAGCATTTGCAGATTGGTGCTGTCGCCGGCGGCGCCGCCGGCCTTGGCCAGTGCCAGGTCGGCAGCAACGAAGTCCTTGCTGATCGACACATTGCCGTCGGCATAGACGAACAGCGGCTTGCCGGCGGTGCCGGCCATGGTCTGGCCGGCCGCCAGCTGGGCATTGAGCTTGTCGGTCAGGCCCTTGGCCAGGTCTTGCAGCGAGTTCTGCAGCGGCTGCAGGGTATTGTTTTCGAATTCGCCGAGCCCGCCGATCTGGCCGCCAACGGCCACGTTGTCGAGCGTAAATGTCGAATTGGCAAACTGCAGCTTCATCACCTGCGCGCCGGAAGCACTCTGGGTGCTGGTCATGTTGCCGGCCATCGAGCCGATCACCAGCGGCTGGCCGCTCTTGAGCGAGATATTGATCGCGCCATCGGGTTGGGTATTGACTTCGATGGCCATTTGCGCGGCCAGGCCGTCGATCTGCTGGTCGCGCGCGTCGATCAGCGCCGACACATTGGTGCCGGCCGCGTTGGCGGTGGAAATGCGTTCGTTGAGCGAAGCGATGTTTTGCAGCGCAGTATTGGCTTGCGGCATCATCGCGGCGCGCTGCTGATGCACCGACAGCACCTGGTTGCGCATCACATTGTTGATGCTGTTGAAGTGCTGGGCCATGGCGTCGGCCGAGGTAATGATCTGCTGGCGCAGCGGGGTCGAGGTCGGATCGACGGCAGCGGCGTTCAACGCCGTAAAGAAACCGTCGATGCCGTTGCTGATGCTCGATTTTTCATCGCCCATCACGCGTTCGAGCTGGGTCAGGTAAGGCTGGGCCTGCGAGCGGAACCCCTGATCCGACGCCGTGCGCCACATCTGCTGGCTTTTATAGGCATCCGAGAAACGCATCAGCGCGCCGACTTCAACGCCATTGCCGGCCGAGCGCACACCGGCGCCTGCGCCGAGTGAGGTCAGCAATACACCCTGGCGGGTATAACCCGGCGTTTGCAGGTTGGCGATATTCTGGCTCGCTGCGCCCAGGGCAGCTTGCGCAGCGATGCTGCCTGACAAGGCATTGCTGATGATGCTCATGCGTCACTCTTTCGTGGTAAAGGGGAGGCATGCCTTGCAGGCACGCCAATTTCATTGCACTCAGGAATTTAAAGGCGACGCTTTATATTGATTTATTAAGTCCTGGTGCAAGATTGTCCGATTTGAGATCGATTTTCTTTGCCGCCGGCATTGCAGCGGGCAATAACTGGCGCACAATTGCATCGGCAATGCCGAAGGCGCGCTGGCCGGCCATCTTGTCGGCGACCAGGTTGTCGGCCAGTTCCAGCATGTCGGCATTGACCGGGTCCTTGTAGACGCTGTCGTCGCCCGCCATTTCGCGCGTACCCGAACGCATCTGGCGCAGCATGTGCGAAATGAAAAACGCTTCGAACTTGACGGCCGCCTCGGTGGCCTTGGCCGCGTAGCGCGGGTCGGCCGGGGCGGCAGCTTCAGGCGATTTGTCATCGAGCGCCGAGGGCAGGGCGCTGCTGCTGTCGTTGATCTGCATGCGCGTCCTTTAGATGACCACCAGTTCGCCTTCGATGGCGCCGGCCTGGTCGAGTGCCTGCAGGATCGCCATGATGTCGTCGGGCGAAGCACCCAGGCTGTTGACGACGTCGACAATCGCCTGCAGCTTGGCGCCGGCAGGCCACAGGAACATATTGCCGTTGCCCTGGTCGACCGAGACTTTTGACTGCGGCGTGACAGTGGTCTGGCCACGGCCCAGCGGTGCCGGCTGGCTGACGGCCGAACTTTCCGAAATGACCACCTTGAGCGCGCCATGCGTGACCGCTGCCGCTTTCACGCGCAGGCCTTCGGCGATCACCACCGTGCCGGTGCGCGAATTGAACACCACCTTGGGCGTGTCGGCGCCGACATCGACGCTGAGCGCTTCCAGCTTGGCCATGAAGGCTACGCGCTGGGTCGGGTTTTCCGGCGCCAGTACTTCCACGCTGGTGGCGTCGCTGGTGGTGGCTACCGCGCCGAAGCGACGGTTGACGGCCTCGACAATGTTGATGGCCGTTTCGAAATGCGGACGGCGCAAATTGAGCGTCACGGTCGGCTTGCTGGAAAAATCGCTGAGGATTTCACGCTCGATATTGCCGCCATTGGGAATGCGGCCCGACGTTGGGGTATTGACCGTGACGGACGAGCCGCTCTTGCCAGTGGCGTTCAGGCCGCCCACCACCACATTGCCCTGCGCCAGCGCATAGACTTCACTGTCGGCGGCGCGCAATTCGGTCAGCAGCAGGGTGCCGCCGCGCAGGCTCTTGGCGTCGCCCAGCGAGGACACTGTCACATCAATGGGCTGACCACGGCGATAGCCGGGTGGAAATATGGCGCTGACCATCACTGTGGCGACGTTCTTGCTTTTCGCTTCGGCGCCGTCAGGCAGCTTGACGCCGAACTGCTTGAGCATATTGACCACCGACTGGCTGGAAAACTTGACCTGGGTGGTGTCGCCGCTGCCGTTCAGGCCGACCACCAGGCCATAGCCGACCAGCGGATTTTCCCGCACGCCTTCGATGCTGACCAGGTTGCGCAGCACTTGCGCGGCCGTGGCCGGCAGGGCCAGGGCGCACAAGGCGGCCAGCAGGGCGCACGCGGGCAGGGCGGAACGTAATTTCATGATGTCACCTTAGAACGGCATCCATGGACCGACGAAAAAGCGTGTCAGCCAGCCTGGAGTATTAGCTTCGGCCAGGGTGCCCTGGCCGGAATAGGCGATGCGCGCGTTGGCGATGCGCAGCGACGAGACCTGGTTGTTCGAATCGATATCGGCGGCGCGCAGGTAGCCGCGCAGGCGCACGAATTCTTCGCCCTGGTTCAGCGTCAGGGTTTTTTCTCCCTGTACCCGCAGCAAACCGTTCGGCAGCACTTCCTGCACGATCACGGTAATGGCGCCGGACAGTGCATTTTGCTGGGTGCTGGTCGAGTCGCCGGCGAAGTTGCGGTCGGCCGACAGGTCGATACCGGTCTTGGGAAAGGTCTTGCCGAGGATATTGGCCGCCTGCACGCCCACCGACGAACCCTTGTTGAAGGAGGTGCCGGCTTTCTTGCTGGCCTGGGTGGTTTCCTGCAGCGCTACCGTGACCACGTCGCCGACGCGAAAGGCGCGGCTGTCGGACGTGAGCGACATGCCGCCATCGGCGCGGAAGACGCCGCCGGCCACGCCGGTGCGGCTGCTGCCGCGCGGCGCCACCAGCGGCTCTTCGGAAAATGTCGGGGCCACCGGCGCTGGTGGCTTGCTGGCGCAGCCGGCCATCGCCAGTACCGCGACCATCCCCAGAGCGTTGCTGATCGCGCGCATCAGCGTGCCGCTTGCGCCAGGTACTGCAGCATATTATCGGCGGCCGACAGCACCTTGGTGTTCATTTCATAGGTGCGCTGGGCTGCGATCATGTCGACCATCTCTTCGACCACCTGCACGTTCGAGCCTTCCAGCGCGAATTGCTTGAGCTTGCCCAGGGCGCCGGTGCCCGGATTGCCTTCGGTCGGCGCGCCGCTCGAAGCCGTTTCCTGGAACAGGTTTTCACCGAGTGCCAGCAGGCCGGTCGGATTGACAAAGCTCGACAGTGTCAGCTGGCCCAGCTGGGTGCCGGCCACGTTGCCCGGCACGGTGGCCGTGACCATGCCGTTTTCGCCGATGGTCACGCCCGAGGCGTTGTTCGGCACGGTGATCTGCGGCACCAGCGGCAAGCCCTGGGCATTGACCAGCACGCCGTTTTCATTGATGCCCAGCTGGCCGGCGCGCGTGTAAGCGGCTTCGCCGTTCGGGCGCAGCACCTGAAGGAAGCCGTTGCCGGTAATGGCCACGTCGAATTCGCGGCTGGTCGTTTGCAGGCTGCCGGTGGTAAACACCTTTTGCGTGCCGACCATATGCGTGCCGTTACCGAGCTGCACGCCCGATGGCGTCAGGGTATTGTCGGCACGCTGGGTGCCCGGCTGCTGTTCAACCTGGTAGAACAGATCCTCGAACACCACGCGATCGCGCTTGAAGCCGACCGTATTGACGTTGGCCAGGTTGTTGGCGATGGCTTGCAGCTTGGCGTCTTGCGCCTGCACGCCGGTCTTGCTGATCCACATTGCTGGATTCATATCTTGCTCCTGATTATTTCATCTAGCCGGCTTACGCGCCGAGCAGTCGGTTGCCCGATTCGGTCATCGAATCGCTGGCCTTGAATACTTTCATCTGCAGCTCGAAACTGCGGTTCAGGCTCATGGTGGCCACCATTTCCTCGACTGCCGAGACGTTGCTGCCTTCGAGGTGGCGGTCGCGCACGCGGATGGTCGGATCGGCCTGCAGATCCTCGCCATTGCGCGCCACGATCAGGCCCGCTTCATTCTTGGTCAGCTCGGCCGTTTCGGCGTTGACCAGCTTGAGCTTGTCCACCGTCTGCATCTGCGCCGTGCCTGGCACCTGGATTGAAATGGTGCCGTCGGTACCGATCGACAGGCTGGTGTGCTCGGGAATGTTGATCGGCCCGCCTTCGCCCAGTACCGGACGACCGTTCAGGGTCAGGGCGCCGGTTTCATCGAGATCCATGGCGCCGGCGCGCGTGTAGGCCTCGCCGTTTTGCCATTGCACCGTGAGAAAGCCGTTGCCGGTGATCGCCACATCGAGGTCGCGCCCGGTTTCCTTGATGGCGCCGCTGCGGGTAGTGATGGCGCTCGACTGCGTCTGCGCCATATGGCGGTCGTCGTAGCCGTAACCTTTTTCCGCCTGCTGCGCCGTCGATACTTCCAGGTTCGCACGAAAGCCGCCTGTTTCGATATTGGCCAGGTTGTTGGCGTGTACCTGTTGTGCCCGCAGGGCACGGTCGGCCCCGCTCATGGCGGTATAAATCAGTGCATCCATCGTGCTTTACCCTTAGAAGTATCGGTGCTTACAGTGCCTGCATCAGCGACTGCAGCATGGCGTTCTCGGTCGACAGGACCTTCGAGTTGGCCTGGTAGTTGCGCTGCGACGTCATCAGGCCGACCAGTTCGGTGGTGATGTCGACGTTCGACTGTTCCAGCGACGCCACCGCCAGCTTGCCGGCCATGCCCACGCCCGGACGCTCGTACAGCGGTGCGCCGGAAGTGGTCGAGGCGGTCCAGCTGGTGTCGTTGACGGCCGTCAGCGCGCCTTCGTCGGCAAAGTTGGCCAGTGCGATGGTGCCCACATTCTGCTTTTCGCCGTTGGTGTATTTGGCCACGATCGAGCCGTCTTCGGCCAGTTCCACGCCGGTATAGGTGCCCGAAGCATAGCCGTCGGACTTGTTGGTCGAGGTGGTGGCTTCGCCGGCGTACTGCGTCGTTTCGGTGTAGTCGAGCTTGAAAGCCAGCGCTGCAGCGCCCGAATTGGCGATCGGGTCGGCCATGTCGATGCCGTCAAACACCGGCTTCCAGTCCGGGCCCTTGACGGCTGGTGCGGTTGGTATATTGTTGGGTGGGTTGCCGTTGACGGTGGCCAGTTGGCCATCGGTGCCGAACTTCAGCACCACGCTCGCTGGCGTGGTGGTAACTTTGTCGTCGAGCGTGTAGTGCACGGACATGGTGCTGTTGTCGTTCTTGACAAAATACTGGTTCAGCGTGTGCTTGGCGCCCAGCGAGTCATACACCACCGACACCTTGGCGCTGTTGTAGGTCGACAGATCGTCCTTGTTAAAGACGCTGGTGGCCGGTTTCGGCGTCCATTCCGACGACATATTGGCCACGTAGGTCAGGTTGCTGGTGGCCTTGGCCGGAATCTGGCCGGTTGGAATCTTCATGTCGCCCATGGCGCCCAGGGTATTGCTGCCGGCCACGGCGGCGGCGTAGCCTTGCACCATCTTGCCGTTCGAATCGACCAGGTAGCCGCTGTTGCTGGCGCTGAAAATACCCACGCGGCTGTAGGTCAGGGTGTTCTGTGCATCGCGGCTGACGAAGTAGCCGCGGCCATCGATGGCCGCGTCGAGCGAACGGCCGGTGTTGAGCACGCCGCCGTTGACGCTCATGCTTTGCGTGGTCGAGCCGATTTCCACGCCGGTGGCGCGCGAGCCTGCGTACATCGACGAGAAGTTGGCGCGGCTGCTGCGGAAACCGTAGGTACCGGCATTGGCGATATTATTACTGGAGGCGGTCAGCTGCTGGTTGATGGCCTGGATGCCGGACAGTGCGATATCGAAACTCATGGTGCATTCCTTTAGTGAAGGACGGGTTTAATCGGGTTGAAAAGCAATGGGCGTTACAGGCACATCAGGAAGTTTTGCCGTTGAATCCGGTAATCGCACCAGGGCTGACTTCACCGAGGTTGGCGACGTTGAGGATCATGCTGCCGCTGGCCGACAGGCGCACGCTCGACAGCTTGCCGGCGATGTCGATCGACGGTTTTTCATTGCTGCTGGTGCTGACCGACATGGTGTAGGTGTCTGCCGGCAGGCCCAGCGCTTGCGGATCGATGCTAAAAGGCACGGTGCCGGCCGACTTGGCGCCCAGCTCGATCGTGTATTCCTTGTCGTTGCTGCCCTTTAAGGTCAGGGTGGTCTTGCTGCTGTTCGAGGACAGCGCCATGGTGCCATTGACCTTGCTGCTGTCGAGTTGCACGCTGCTGGTGTTGACCATCACTTCCGAGCCTACCTGGGCGCCCAGCGCCAGTACCTGCATGCTTTGCAGCACGCTGGCGTTGGCGCTGGTCAGCGTGGACAGGTTCTGCATCGCCTCGGTCTGTGCCTGCTGCGTCAGTTGATTGACGAACTGGCTGGGATCGGTTGGCGAGAGCGGGTCCTGGTTGCGGATCTGGGCCACCAGCAGCTTGGTAAACATGTCCTGGGTGGCATTGTTTTGCGAGGCAACGGTATTGCTGGTGCTGCCATTGCTGCTGGTATTGTTTGTAAAGAGGGATGTTTCCATGGCTTATGCTTCACCTAATTTGAGGAGCGACTGCTGCATCGACTTGATGCGGCCCAACACTTCGACATTGGTCTCGAAGGCGCGCGAGGCCGACATCATGTCGGTCATCTCTGCCACCTGGTTGACGTTCGGGTAGTACACCATGCCGTCGGCGTCGGCCATCGGGTGGCCCGGCTCATACACCTTGCGCAGCGGCTCGTCGCTTTCCACCACGTCAAGCACCTGTACCCGACCACCGGCGCCGGTGGCGCCAGCGCCGTCCATCACGGTGCCGAACACCGGCTTGCGCGCGCGGTAGGTTTCGCCCTCGGAGCCAGCGACTGACTCGGCATTGGCCAGGTTGCTGGCGATGGTATTCAAGCGCACGGTCTGCGCTGCCATGGCCGAGCCGGCAATCTTGGAAATATCCTGGAAGCTCATGCTGGTCCTTATTGTCCGGTAATGGCTTTGTTGAGCCCGCGCAGCTTCATGTTGATGAAGGTCAGGCTGGTCTGGAAGTCGGTGGCGTTCTGCGAGAATGCCGCCTGCTCCACGCCGATTTCGACAGTATTGCCGTCACGGCTGGGGTGGTAGGGGACGCGGTACAGGGCCGTCGCATCGTCGTCAGTCGACAGCATGCCGGCCTCATTGTTCTGCAGTTGCTGCAAGGCGCTGCCGAAATCCATATCCATGGCCTGGAAGCCCGGCGTATTTTCGTTGGCAATGTTGGCTGCCAGCACGCGCGTGCGGTCGGCGCGCAGCGCCAGCGTATCGGCGTGCACACCGAGTGCGTCCTTGAAATTGATCCCCATGGTCATCCTTTGTATTGAATTCGATCGTGCTACGGCAGTTCAGGCAGAAAATACTGTGTCAGCAGAAAAATCCCTGCCGCTTCATCTTGACGCATGTTAAGGTCATGCCGCTTCAGTATCTTTGAAAAAGGTTAGCAATGAGGTTAGCAATGAATTATTTCAACAGTTTTACAGCCAGCTTCCGGAGACCTAGCGCACTGCTCCCCGGCCTTTTTTTGCTGACCAGCCTCTATAGTAGTGCAGGTCGGGCCGAATTGCCAGCCGACAATATCTTTTTACAGGTCGAACAACTGGCACGTGAGCACTTGGCGCAACAGGCGGCCTCCGCAGGGCTGCTGGAGCCCTTATTCGAGATCACTGTTGTCAAAAACTCACGCGTCATTCCGCCGTGCGCCAAGCCGGTGGCAATCGAGGCGCAGGATAGCCGCTCACTGCAGCGCATGCGCTTCGTGGCCAGCTGCCCGGTGCCCGGCGGCTGGCGCTACGAGATGCTGGCGCGCGCCGTGGTGACTGCCAAGGTGGTAGTGACCACGGCGCCGGTGACCGCCAATACGCCGTTGCAAGCTGGCGACATAACGCTGGCGCGGCGCGATGTGACGCTGATCAGCGACAGTGTTTCCTCGATACCGGCGGTGGTGGCACAGTCGAGCCGGCGCAGCCTGCGTGCGGGCGAGGTGTTGCGTGAAGGTCAACTCGCTTCGCCGGTGCTGGTCAAGAGCGGCAGCGCGGTCAACATTGTGGCGCACCGGGAACAGATTCAGGTCAGCATGGCCGGCGAAGCCATGGATGCGGGCGCGGCAGGGGAGGTGATAAGGGTGCGCAATGCCAGCAGCGGCACCATTATCCGGGCGCGCGTGCTGGAAACTGGCCTGGTTGAGCCGGCTGATATTGGTGGGAAATAACCGGGATGATGGGTAATGCCGCGCAGGTCGGATTAGGCCTGCAAGGTCGTAATCCGACAACATGGTTGGCGTCAAAGGTGTTGTCGGATTACGCCTGGCTGCGCCAGGCTAATCCGACCTACGCGCTATTTGGCTCAGTCTTTGGCGGTGCGCTGCAGCCGGCTGGCCAACTGGCCCAGCTTGCTTGCGTAGTTGGGGTCGGTGGCGTAGCCGCCGCGCGCCAGGCCCTGTGCAAATGCGTGGGCGTCGCTGCCGGTGTGCAGCGCGGCGCGGTAGCGCGGGTTGTCGATCAGTATTTGGGCATAATCGCGAAACGCGCTGGCCTGGTCGGGATAGCTGCGGAAACGCTCGGTCTTTTTCAGCGGCGAGCCGCTGCCATCGGCGTATTCGGTGGTCAGGGCGTCGGCTACCTCGCCCTGCCATTTGCCGCCGGCCTTGATGCCGAACAGGTTGTTGGTGTCGGCACCGCCGCCCTGGCGCAGCGGACGCTGGCCCCAGCCCGACTCGAGCGCGGCATGGGCTGCGATGATTTCAGGCGCCACGCCCAGGCGCGCACCGGCTTCTTCGGTCCACGGCTTGATGGACGAGAGGAACTGTTGCTGGACTTCCCCAATCTCGCCGCCCTGGCTGATGGCGCCCAGCACGTTGCCTGGCGAAGTCTTGTCCAGGTAGGCGCGTCCCTGTGGCGTCAGGTCCGGCACGCTGGCGCCGCCGCCTTGCTCGATAAAGCGCGCCACTTCGCCCTGCACTTGCTGGAACACGCTGCCAAAGCCGCCGGTCGAGGCCGTTGCCTGCGTGGCTTGCATATTGCTTTGTACCGGCGCGGTGGCACCCGTTGCGCTGGTGGCAGCCAGGGCACGCATGTTGCTGGCGGTGCTGGCAAAAAAATCAGGCTGGCGCATAAGTATCTTCCTCGCCGTTCAGTACGCGCTGCATGGTGGTAAATTGTTCGGTCAGCAAGGTGCCGTTACGGATATTGCGGCGTTTGCATTCGGCCACCATCGCTTCAAGCGCAGCCCAGTTGGCCAGCGCTGTTGCGCGCGTGGTCTCTGGCAACAGCGCAAAAAACTGTTGCATATCGGGGCTCGGGCCGAGCAGGGCGGTTACCAGCGTGACGCGCTGGCGCCGGCGCGCCTCGATGACGGCGACTGCGGCAACCACCTGGTCGGCCAGCACCTTGAGCTGCGCCGTCTGGTGGCGCAGCACGGCCTGGAATTGTTCTTCCAGCAAAGCCTGCAACTCGACATAAGCGGCGCCGTCTTCGGCGATGCCCTGCAGTACCCGCTCCACGGCTTGCAGGCGCGTGATGCCTTTGCGTGGCGCGTTCATGCGTCGTTGCCGTGAAAGCGCTGGATCAGGCCGGCGATCTTCGATGGGTCGAACGGCAGTTCGCCCCTGGCCAGCATATCGCGCAGTTGCGCCACGCGCTCGTGATCGATTTCATCGGGCATGGCGCGCAGCGCCGCCATGGCCGGCTGCAACACGGCCGACTGCAGTTCGCCGCCAGCCGCCGAGCCGCCATTGACGGCGCCCGCCGCGCCATGCGCCGCGAGCGCTTCTGTTGGCGCAACGGCGTCACTGCGCACGGTAGCGCCGGCCGCACCGGCGGCGCCAGAGGAAATTTTCATGCGTTGTCCCTTGCCTTTAATTTGCATGGCCGGCCTGTTCTTTCTTCGCTGGCAAACCCAGCTTGTCACGCAGGCGCTGCAGCGTTTCTGCATCCGGCGCGCCGACTTCGACTTCGCTGCCATGTTGCTGCGCACCGGTCATGCCAAACATGGCCGAGATGGTATCGGCCTGGCCACGCGTCAATATTAACAGCTCGATGCGGCGATTGATGCCGGCCGTGGCATTTTTCGTGTCCAGCGGTGCGCGGTCGGCCATGCCGACTACCTGCAGCACGCTTTCCGGGTTCATGCTGCCGGCAAGCAACTGCGCGCGCGCCGACATGGCGCGGTTGGCCGACAGCGTCCAGTTGGAATAGCCTTCATAACCGGTATTGGCGTATTGTATCGAATCGGTGTGGCCGACGATCAGCATCTGGTTTTCCATCTGGGCAAATACCGGTCCCATTTCGCGCAGCAGCTTGCGGAAGCGGTCGGTCGGCACGGCGCTGCCGCGTACAAACATGCCTTGCTTGTCGGTATCGTGCAGCATGACGCGCAAGCCATACGGGGTCACCACCGACTGGAGATTGCTTTTCAGCCCGGCTTCGTCGCTGAGCTTGTCGAGTGCGCGCGACAGCGCCATCAGGTCTTCCGGCGACTGATAGTTGACCTTCGGTTGCGGCTTGGCGTCAGCGTCGGCCGTGCTGGCCTTGCCATCCTGCGACTTGTTGCCTTCGGTACGCGTATCGCCCATGCCATTCTTTGGCATCGGGAAACGGTCGATCAGGCTGCCGCGCGGGCCGCCTTTCTGTTCCGGCATCACGCCCTGGCCTTCGCCCTGGCGGCTGCCGGCCATGGCGTCGAGCATGATTTCCTTCATCGCCTGCTGTTCACGCGCAGCCATCAGCCACAACACCAGGAACAGCGACAGCAGGGCCAGGCAGAAGTCGGCAAAGGCCACTTTCCAGGCGCCACCATGGCCATCATCGTCGTGCTTGCGTCCGGCACGCTTGATAATGGCCTGTTCATGTTTCTCATGCGGCTTTAGCACGGCGTCCTCCACGGCCCTGGTTCTGCTCTTCCTCACCGCCGCCTTCGAGCGCCGTGATCCAGCTTTCCAGCTGGGCAAAACTTGGCTTGATATTGAGTTGCACCAGGCGTCGGCCCGCGTCGATCGCCAGCAGCGGCGGTTTGCCCGCCACGTGGGTGACCAGCACCACCTTCACGCATTCCATGGTCGAGCCTTCCTCGCCAACCAGCTGCTTCATCATGTTGCACATCGGATCGAGCACGCCGTAACAAAAGAAAATGCCGATAAAGGTACCGACCATGGCCGCACCCACTTTTTCCGAAATTTCAGCCGCGTCGGCACCGTCGGCCACCGAGTTCATGGCCATCACGATGCCAAGCACGGCGGCCAGAATGCCGAAGCCGGGCATGGCTTCGGCGATCTTGTGCAGGGATTTGGACGGCTGCAGTAACTCGTCATGAATCGCTTCGAGTTCCTGTTCGAGCACGCCTTCGAGTTCATGCGCGTTGATCTTGCCCATCGCCATCAAGCGGAAATTGTCGACAATAAAAGCCAGCAGCTTGGGCTCTTCCAGCACCAGCGGGTAGCGCTGGAACAACGGACTTTCCTTGGGCGCCTCGACGTGGGCGTCGAGCGCTTTCAGGCCGCCGGCGGCCGTTTGCAGTAGTTCGTACATCAGCAGCAGCAACTGGCGCTGGAATTCCGAACCCTGCTTCTTGTGCGTAACGATTTTGCGCATCTGATGCAGCATTTCTGACAGCACATGTTTCGGGTTGCCCAACACCAGCGCGCCGACGGCGGCGCCGATAATGATGATCAGCTCGACCGGTTGCCAGATCGCATGGGCGGTACCGCCCATCAGGGCAAAACCTCCGAACACACATCCCATCACGATTAAGATACCGATAATTACCATGTCAACTGCCTTTCTGCGTTGTTTTGCTGCATCAAATATGTGGAGTGGCCTGCTTCAGTCCTGCAGCATGGCTTTCATTTTTCCCAACGCCATCTTGTTCAACTGGCATACGCGCGCGTCGCTCAGATCCAGCACCGCGGCGATCTCCTTGTAGCTGAGTTCGAATTCGTAATACATCTGCACCACGCGCTGTTCGCGCTCATCGAGCGATCGCAAAGCCTGCTCCAGGCTGCGCCGCACCATCAATTGCTCTTCGGGGCCGGGCGCGCTGTCGGACTGGCCCAGGCTTTCCTGCAGCACTTCATCGAAGCTGGCGATCAGCTCGGCGTTCTCGGCCAGCTGGTACTCCTGGTAGGCTTCCGGCGTCAGTTGCAGGGCCGCCATGATCTCCGCTTCCAGCGGCTCGCGGCCCAGCTTGCGCGTCAGCGCGCGCACGTTGTCGCGCAGGCGGTGGCTTTCCTGGCGCACCGCGCGCGGGCGCCAGTCCTGCCGGCGCAATTCGTCGAGGATGGCGCCGCGGATGCGCAGGCTGGCATAGCTGCCGAAGGTCTGGTCCGGCACGCCGTAGCGGCGCAAGGCCTCCAGCAGCCCCATCAAGCCGATCTGTTCCATGTCTTCGCGGTCGATGGCGCCGGCCACCTGCGAATTGAGCTGGCGCACGATGCGCTTGACCAGCGGCGCATAGGCGATCAGGTGCCGCTGCTCATCGGCTACGCTGAGCGTTGCCGTCTCGGCTGCCGCATATTCACTGGCGCCATAGGATTGCTGGTAATGCTCAGCATGGGCCATGGTATTTCCCATCAGTTCGGCTGGCCTGTCGGCATCGTCTTATTCAATGATCAGCTTGCCGACCATGGCTTCGGAGAAAGGTTTTTCCATCTGCTCACGTTCATAGCTGACGTCGAAAGCCTTGTTGATCTCCTGCGCCACCTGTTCCACCGTCATGCTCTGGGCTTTGGCGGTGGTCAGGCCCGACAGGGTGCTGACGGCGATCGAGCGCATCAGCGGCAAATGATCCTTGGTCAGCTTTTCCTTCTCTTCGGTGGTGGAAATGACCAGGTCGGCCGACAGGTAGTGAGTATCGGCTTCGCCCGAGTCGCGGCGCAGCATCACGATGATCTTGTCGAGCGTGAGGAACTTGCGCGCCTTCTTGCCGGTGGCCGGTGGCGGCGGGGCTTTCGCTTCGGCGCCCTCGGCGTGGCCTGGCGCCGGCTTGGCCAGATACCACATCGCGCCGCCAGCGGCGCCGGCGGCCAGCACGGCCACCAGCACAAAACCGCCAATTATTTTTACTTTTGTATTCATCAGTTGTATTCCCGCTCATGCATGGCAAAGGTGGCGCCCGCTGGCGCACCATCGGACAGGGCGCGACCAGGTTCGGCGTCATCTTGCTGGCGTCCCGGTTGTCGCTGGCCGCGGCCATCGTGTTCGGCAAAGGCCTGCGCCGCCGCACTGCGTGGGGTGGCGTTGATATTGACGGCCACCTCGGTGTACTGGCGCTGGGCCAGGTCGCTGCGCATGTTCTCGCCGATGCCTTGCAGCTGGCGCAGCACTTCGCTGTTCGAGGCGCTCAGATTGACCTGCAGCGCACCGGCCTGGTGGCGGATCGAAATCTCGATCCGGCCCAGCATCGGTGGATCGAGGCGGATCACCGCATGTTCGCTGTTGCGCCCGATCTGCGTCTGCAGGCGTTCGCCCAGCGCCTCGCGCAGCGGTTCCTGCCATTGCTGTGCTGGCCCGTTAAGCTTGATCGTGTCGCCGGACTGCGTTGCAGTTGATGCCGTGCCGGCACCCATCAGGGCGCCCAGGCCGCTGGCGGCGTTGACTGTTGCCGCTGGCGCGGCTGGCGTACTGCGTTCGTTGTCGCCCGGCAGCACAAAACTGGCGGCTGGCGCGCTTTGCGCAGCCCTGGCGCCAACAGCGCGTGCGCTGTCAAGCGGCAGCACGGTGCCGGCTTCGGCTGCGCGCAGCACCGGCGGCGCGTCTGTCACGCCGGCGGTAGTGATGGCAGCGATGGCCGGGCTGGCTGGGCCAGTCGCCTGGGTGCGCGGCAAGGCCCGGTCAACGTTGCCGATGGCAGCAGGGGCGGGTGAATTGGAAAATTTAACGGCCGGCATGATCGTTGCCACCAGTGGCGCGGCAAGCGTGGACGCGACAGCCATCTGTTGCGCCAGCGCCGATGGTGCGGCAGGCGCTGGCGACGCATCGTCAATGTCTGCCGGCGTATCGTCAGCGGGCGGGAGGGCGCTGTCAGGACGCGGCGCGGCTGGCGATACAGCGGCTGATGATGCAGCCGCTGGCAATGCAGCGACTTGCGGTGTCAAGAGCGCTGCGGCCAGCGGTTCGCGCGTTGTCGTCGGCTGTGTTACCAGCGGCTCACGCTGCGGCGTCGGCTGCGCCGCCTGCGATGAGATGGTTTGCGGCGCCATGGCCTGAGGCTGCGGGGCAGCGGCGGCGAGTGCCGGACGCGTATCGGCGGCAGGCGCGCTGGCGCCGGCCTGTCCGAAGTTCCTGAAAGTAAACGTGCTGGACAGCAAGCTGGCCGTCATCACCAGTGGTGGTGGGCTGGCGTGCGCAGCCGGAGCGCGGGCCGGTGCGCGCTCTGGCGCAATGGCGCCGGTCGCAGCCGGTGGTGTGGCAGCCGTGTCGGTAATGGGTGCGGCAGCGACGACGGTCTCGCTGGCTCGGGTCTTGACCGGCGCGGTACCATCGACCACCTCGCCTGCGGCCAACGGTGCACCAGGCAGCGGCGCGACCGACGGCGTCAGCAACGGGCTGGCCATGGCTGGCAGCACGCCAGCCTGCTGGCTCGCTTGCGTGACATTCTCATCGGCAGGCTGCGGTGCCGCCTCAACGGGCTTGGCTGCCTGGTCGCCAGGCAGTTCGGCCTGTTCGACGGGCGCATTATTGACAGCGGCATCCATGCTTTGCGCGAACAGCGGCAATGCTGGCGCGCTTGCGCCGGGCAATTGTACTGCCTGAGGCGGCACGACTGCCGTCGTGGCCACGGCTGGTGCTGCTGCGGCGACGCCTGGCATGCTCATGTCGAGCAGGCTCTGCGTGCCGACTGTATTGATAAGGTTAAAACTGGTATTCATGCTTGATTCCGATCCTGATACATATCGCTTTCCAACGCGTAAGCGACCCAGCCTTCCTGGTTCGAATGCGCTTGCCCCAGCTCATAGCCGAGCCGTTGTTTCTCATTCGATACCAGAACCACCGCCTGCGCATGGATCTTGCGCACGGCCGACAAAGCCTGTTGTTCATGGGCGCTGATTGCGCCTTGTGCCGCCAATGCCGTCAACTGGTGCGCCAGCTGACGGTCCAGCAATGACAGCGCCGCCCAGTCCTGCTTGACGGCGGCTTGCTGTATTTCCTTGCCTAATTGCAATAATACAGATGTTTTATCCATTTTTCGCCTGAACGCCGAGCCAGCCTTGCTTGATCGTGGTCAGCAGGGCAGTGACTTCATCGATCAGGGTCGGATCGAGCTTGATGCCAGCCAGGTAGAGGCGGCCGGTGCAGTACTCATACAGACGGCCCAGATTGGCAACAACTTCGCCACCCTGCTCGAAGTCCAGCGAGCTCGACAAGCCATTGATAATTTCGGTGCACTTGTCCAGGCTGACGGCTTTCTGTTCATAGCGTTTGCCAACGATATGACCGCGCGCGCGCGCCAGTTCTTCCAGCAGGCCATCGGTGAGCAGCAGAACCAGTTCGACTGGCGTGGCGCGCGACGTCTGCGCATCCAGGTTGACGGCGTGGTAATTGCTGTATGCATCGTAATCCATGATTCTCTCTCACTGTAAAAGCTTGCTGCAACTGGCTGGCGCGCCGCCCCGGCAGGGGTACACTGGCGCCTCTATTTTTTACTTGAATCGTCGCCGAACAGCGCGTCGAACATGCTGGTCGTTTGCGCCATGCGTGCCTGCATCACTTGCAAGTCCGTAAATTGCGCCTTGTAGCGGTTGTACATGACGACATAATCGGCTTCAAACTTGGTCTGGCGCTCTTCCAGCGACTTTTGCTGCTTGGCAACCGATGCTTCGCGCTGGCTCAATTGGCCGGTGCTGCTGGTCCAGCTTTCGATAAACTTGTCAAGCGCGCCCGCGATGCCGCTCGGTGCGCTTGCCGAGTTATTACCGATTGCCTTGTCCAGTCCTGTCGGATTGATCTTGATGGCTGCGGCCAGTTTGGTGCTGTCAAGTGCCAACGTGCCGTCGCGCTGTGCGGTAATGCCGAAAGTCGCCAGCGCGCCACTGGCAGTTTCACGCAGGGCACGTACCATCTGGTCGCGCAGCACGCGTACGCCGCTGTCGGTGGAGAAAGTGCCGGCTGCCTTGCCCGAGGCTGGATCGCCCGGATCGGTCAGGCCGTCCAGGGCTGCCTTGAGCTTGTTATAGGCGGTAACAAAACTCTGTGCATTGGTAGTGGTAGCCGAGGTATCGATGCCGACCGTCATCGTGATCGGCGCATCGCCAGCACTCTGTGCTTTGGTAAAGGTCATCTTCACGCCGTCAATATTGCTGAAGGTATTAGACGATTGTTCGACGCGGTTGCTGGTGTCGCTCGGATCGTCCGGCTTGCCACCGATCCAGATGACAGCATTTTGTGCAGCAACGAGCTGTTTCGGCGTGGCTGCCAGCGCATTTTTCAGATCGCCATCGGCCATCGCGCTACTGTCGAGCGACAATTCGCCTTCCTTGCCGCTGACGGTCGAAGTCAGTACCAGCTGCGCCACGCCGCCGATGGTGATCACCGACGCCGTCACGCGGGCGTTGTTATTGGGCTCGGCATTGATGGCGGCCGCGATTTCCTTGGCTGACAGCGTGCTGTTGTCGCCGTCAGTGTCGGCCTTGCTCAGGTCGACCGTAAAGTCGCTATTGGCGCCAAGCTTGATTTTCAGCGTGCCCTCACCAGAGGCGGGCGCTGCCGTGCTGCCGAGTCCACCAACCGATATCTGATTATTGGTAGCAACCTTTTCTACGAACATCGAATATGTACCAGCTACTGCCGTGTTGGTGGCAGTAGCGCTACCTACAGCAGTATTGCTGAGCGTCGCCGCCTGCGTCAGCAGACTCTTGCCGCTGGTCAGCGAGAACATGCTTGAGGTAAAGCTGTTCAAGGCGAGCTTCATGCTCGACAGTCCAGCCGATGTCGCAGTGGCCGCCTTGGTCTGCGCCGTAATGCGCGCCTGCAGGTCGGCCGTGTACTTGTCGGTCAGCGCCTGGGCTGATGCAGTCGGGTCGTAGGTATTCGAAGCGTTGGTGGATATGGCCATGTCAGACTCCTAGAATTGGTGTGCAGGATATACACAATGACAAGGCGACCAGATATCGACTTTTCTGAAGTTATTTCTGTAAAACATTATTTTACCTGTCCACGGAACCAGAATTGCGTGGCCAGTTCATCTTGACGCTTGGCGTCCATGCGCTGTTGTTCAGTTGCAACGGTCTTTTGTTTTTGTGTCAGTACCTGGTCCAGCACTTCGCGCCTGGCCCAGGCGGCGTTGAGCGCCTGCTGCGAGATGGCCATATTGGCTTCATGCAGGTACAGGTCGGTGCGATGCTGGTCGGCAATCTGCATCACCGCCTGCTTGAAATTGCCGCAATTGACCGACAGCGCCAGATGCAGCGCGCCGCTGGCGCCGCTGCTGGTGGTCAGGCCGGTCAGGCGCTCCAGGTTTTTCTGGTAGCGCTCGCGCACGGCGGTCTTTTCCGCCATCTCCGTTTGCAATCGTTCCACTTCGGTGCTGCGCAGGCCCACCAGGGTGGTCAGGTTGCGGATGGTATGTACGTTGCTCATCGTGGTCAGCCCATGATCTGTTCAAGTTGGGTAATGCAGGGCGCCATCGGTGCTTCTTCCTTGGTGCCCTGGCACAGGAACGCTTCGATTTGCGGATGCAGTTGCACTGCGCGATCGGTAATCGGGTCGGCGCCCGGCACATAGGCGCCCAGCGGGATCAGGTCGCGCACGCGCGCATGGCGCGCCATGGCCGCCTTGAGCGCGCGCGCCGCCTGCATGTGGCCCGGCTCGATCACCTGCGCCATGCAGCGGCTGATCGAGGCGGCCACGTCGATGGCGGGGTAGTGGCCGCGTTCGGCCAGTTCGCGCGTGAGCACGATATGGCCGTCGAGAATTGCGCGCGCGGTATCGACCACCGGATCCTGCTGGTCGTCGCCTTCGGCCAGTACGGTATAGATGGCGCTCATGCTGCCGTCCTGGTGGGCGCCGTTGCCGGCGCTTTCCACCAGTTGCGGCAGGTTGGAAAACACCGACGGCGGGTAGCCGCGCGTGGCTGGCGGCTCGCCCAGCGCCAGCGCCACTTCGCGCAGCGCCATCGCATAGCGCGTCAGCGAATCGACCAGCAGCAGCACATGCTTGCCCTGGTCGCGGAAATGCGCGGCGATCGAGTGGCACAACTCCGTGGCCATAATGCGCATCAGCGGCGACTCATCGGCCGGCGCAATCACCAGCACGGCTTTTTTCAGGCCTTCCTCGCCCAAGGATTTTTCCACGAACTCGCGCACTTCGCGCCCGCGCTCGCCGATCAGGCCGACCACCACCACATCGGCCACGGTCTGACGCGTAATTAAGCCCAGCAGCACGCTCTTGCCGACGCCGGAGCCGGCCATCAGGCCCACGCGCTGGCCTTTGCCCAGCGTCAGCATGCTGTTGATCGCCCGCACGCCGACGTCCAGCGGTTCGACCACCGGCTGTTTTTTCAGCGGATTGATTTTTGGTGGCGACACATCGAGAATATGCTCGCCACCGAGGCGGCCCATATCGTCGATCGGCTCGCCCAGACCGTTGACCATGCGGCCCAGCCACGAGGCGCCGATCTGCAAACTGGCCTTGTCGGGCAGCGGCAGCACGCGCGCGCCGGTGGTCAGACCGGCGGCTTTCTTGAACGGCATCAGATAAGAGACTTTTTCACGAAAGCCAACCACTTGCGCATCGAGCCATTCACCGCTGACAGTTTCGATCTGGCATCGTTGCCCGGTATGCAACTGGCAGCCCGCGCTTTCAAGCAGCAGGCCGGACGCACCCACCAGGCGCCCGGTCGGCGTGGCCAGCGGAATGTCGCCAATTTCGAAACTGCGCAGCGTGTCGGCTATCATGCAGGCGCGCCCTGGTCAGCGTGTTCGGCGGCCAGCGCCAGGTGGTTGCTGACCTGGTCCATGCAGGCGGCCAGGCGCTGGTGGCAGCCGGCGTCGACTTCGTTGTCGCCGGCCTTGATGCGGCACTCGCCCGGATCGAGGCGCGCGTCGGCAATCAGGTTCCAGCGCTTGGCGCGCTTGGGGTCGAGTTCGCTGATGCGTTTCAATTCTTCCGGGTTGAGGTAGACGTCGATCTCTTCGCGCGTGGGCGGCATCGAGGCCAGCGTTTCATCGACCAGCGACAGCAGTTGCACCGGCTGCAGCGCCAGTTCGGCGCGGATCACCTGGCGCGCCACCTTGGCCACCAGGTCCACCACTTCCTTGCGCTGGGCGGCGCGGTAGTCGGCGCGCACTTTCTTCAGGTCGCGCAAAATCGCGTCGACCGGACGGGCCAGGCGGTCCAGCGAGACCAGCGTTTCATTGCGGCCTTCTTCGCGACCCTGCACCACGCCGTCGTTGCGGCCGGCGTCGTAGCCGTCCTGCTGGCCTTGCACCAGGCCCACTTCATAGCCGTCGCGCTGGCCCTGTTCGAAGCCCTGCGACACCGAGGCCTGCCACTGGCCATCGGTATCCTCGGTGTTGGCGCGCTGGCCGGCCGCAATGAATTGCGACAGCGGCGGAAAACGGTAGGTGCGAAAAGGCTTCATTCGACCACCGCCTCGGCAAACAGCTGGACTTCGATTTCGCCGGCGTCGGCCAGTCCCTTGACGGTGGCCATGATTTCCTGGCGCGTTTGCTCGATACGGCTCATCGGCACCGGGCCGGAGCGGCGCATCATGTCCTCGAATGCCTGTGCCTGGCGGCGCGGCATGGTTTTGAGTACCGCGTCGCGGATCGCCGGTTCGGCGCCCTTGAGCGCAATCGCCCACTGTTCCATCGGCACGTCTTCGAGGATGCGGGTGAGGGTGGCGTCGCTTTGCGTGGCCAGGATCAGGAAGTCGTACATGCTCAGTTCGATTTCCGACACCACTTCCGGATCGTGCGCGCGCAGCAATTCGACCAGCGCGGCGCGGTTGCCCGGCATACGGTTGAGAATTTCGGCGGCCTGGCGGATGCCTTCGACGCTGGTGCTTTGCGTGTCGAGCGTGCCCAGGCAGCGTTCGACCAGCTCATCGAGTTCGACCAGCAGGTCGCGGTCGATCTCATCGAGGCGCGCCAGGTTCAGCAGTACCAGGTCGCGTCCTTCGTCCGGCAGCGCTTCGAGAATCTGGCCGGCCAGCGCAGGCGGCAAAAAGGCCAGGAACACGGCCTGCATCTGCACGTGCTCGTTGACGATGTATTCGGCCAGCCATTTCGGCGAGGCCCATTGCAGGCGGGCCATTTTGGGACGGATGGCGTCGCCGTAAATGTTGTTGAGCACGCTGTTGGCGATATCGCTGCCCAGCGCCATGTCCAGCGAGCGCTTGAGGTAGCTGCGCGAGGCGCCGTGCACGCCGCTTTGCTGGCGGTAGTCGTCAAAGAAGGTCTGCATCGCCGTCTTGACGGCCTCGACCTTGATACCGCTCATGCGTGACATCACCTGCGTCACTTCCAGCAGCTCTTCGCGCGACAGGCAGCGCAGCACGGCGGCCGCCTGTTCCTCGCCTATGCTCAGCAGCACGATGGCCGCCTGTTCCACCGGCGTCAGGCTGACGCCTTCCTCTTGCTCGTCATCGGAGAAATTATTGTTGTTGAGTTCGGCCATTTTTCTGCATCCATTGTTTGACGACTTCGGCGACACGCTCGGGTTCTTTTTCAGCCAGCACTTTCAGGTGGTCGACCATCACGTCGACGGCCGAACCGGGCGGCGGCAAATCATAGTTTTCCAGCAGCGGCACCACCGGCATCGAGCCGCCGGTCAGCGGCGAGCCTTCCAGCGCCGGCAGGCCGTTGAGGCCGAGCGCCGGGGTGCCCGCGGCGGCGTCGCCGGCAGCACTGCCGGCCGTCGCGCCAGTAGCGGCCACGCCGCTGCCAGGCAAGGCGATGGCCGGGTCGATCTGCTTGAGTTCGGGCGGCGCCAGGCGCGAGGTCAGCAGGCGCAGCAGCGGACGCAATATCAGGAAATAGCCGAGGATGGCGCCCAGTGCATACAGCAGCCAGCTGCTGAAATCGACCACCGTGTCGCGCTCCTCCCACCACTGCGCCACCGGCGGCTTGGCCGGGAAGGGCAGGGCGGTCAGGCTCAGGTTGTCGCCGCGCTGCGCATTGATGCCAAGGCCGGTGCGCAGCATTTTTTCGATATTGGCCATTTCGGCCGGCGTCCAGCCGGTCTTGGCGTCGGGCGCGGCGGCGCTGTTGAGCACCACGGCCACGCTGAGTTTTTCCAGGCTGCCGCGGCTGCGCTTGATCTGGGTGATGCTGCGGTCATACGCGTACTGGCGCGTGGTGGCGTTCTTGCGCGCGGTACCGTCATCGGGTTTGGCTGCGCCGTCTGCCGGCGCCTCAGGCTGGCCCGGCACGGCAGCGGCCGGCGGGCGGTTCGACAGGCTGCCCGGTATGCCGGCCACGGTGCGGTTGCGGTCCATTTCCTCGCGCATCGCTTCGCTGGTCACTTTCGGCGCTTCGCCGTATTTTTCCAGGGTTTCTTCGACGCGGTCGTTGTTGACGGCGGCCGTGACGCTGAGCTTGAAGTTGTCCTCGCCGATGACCGGGCCGAGCAGACCCATCACGTTGCGGCGGATGTCATCCTGGATGCGCTTTGCGCCTTCATTGCCGGCCGAGGTTGCGTCGAAACCGTCGGCCAGGTCGATATGGGCCGACAGCAGGTTGCCAGCCTGGTCGACCAGGCTCACGCGCGTGGGCGCGAGGCTGGCCACGCTGCCGGACACCATGTTGATCACGGCGGCGATCTGCTCGGGCGCCAGCGTGCGGCCCGGTTTCAGCGCCACCACGATCGAGGCGGACGACTTGTCGCCGTCGCTCGACACAAACGAGGTCGACTTGGCTATCGACAGGTGCACGCGCGCCGAGGCGATGGCGTCGAGCGACATGATGCTTTGCGCCAGCTCGCCTTCCAGGCCGCGGCGAAAGCGCACATCCTGCACGAACTGCGACACGCCCAGCGGATCGTTCTTGTCCATCAGTTCGAGTCCGGCCGGCAACTGCGCCGTCACGCCTTTCGACGCCAGCAGCATGCGCACCTTGCCCAGCATGGCGTCTGGCACCATCACCTGGCCGGTATCGGGATGGACGCGGTAGGCAATATGTTCGGCGTCGAGCGTGGCCATCATGTCCGCCACTGCCACTTTTTCGCGCGCCCCAAACACCGGCTTGTAGTTGGCCTGGTCGCGCCAGACAAACATCATCACCAGCGCCGTCACGCCGATGGCCAGCACCAGCAGGGGCACCAGGTTTTTCAGCAAGGCAGGCGGAATGGCGGGTTGGGCACTTGTGCGCCAGCGCGCAAATGCGGACTTCATGGGGGTAATCACGTGGAATAACTTTCGCTTGGAGGCTGGGTGTTGACGAATGTATTACAGCGGAAAAATCAGAGCGGCAGCTTGATCAGTTCATCGACGGCGCCCATGACTTTGTTGCGTACTTGCATCAGCATGGAGAAAGACAGGCTCGCTTCCTGGCTGGCCAGCATGGCGCCGACCAGGTCATCGCTCTTGCCGCTGTCGACGTCGCTCATTTTTTGCGCCGCCATCTGATCGCCCTGATTGATATTGCCGATGGCGTCCTTCATGCTTTGCGCGAAGGAATAAGTGGCAGGGGTGTCGCCGCCGAAATGGGCGGCCGGTGCAATACTGGCGCCCAGGGCGCGCGCATCGTTTTGTAATGCAGCCAGATCAGCTTTGATCATGCCTGCGAATTCGTTGCTCATCTTGCCCTCTATATTCAATATGCGAAGCTGTATCAATCAAGAAATTACTGGTGTTGCCATGTCGCCTGGTTCGTTAATCGAACCCATCAGTTTTATTAATTGCCGCGCCACACAATGCGAGAACCACTACAAGCAAACTCACGCTATCGATTGCAATATTATTTGCAAGGCCACAATAATGAATAACTGACCGATAAAAGTTTCTGAGGCAGACAATTAGAAGGAAATCAAATTGCCATAAAACTTGAATCCGGCAAAGACCATGGCACACTGCAAAGCGAAATTTTGTCGCTGTAAGCTTACCTCGCAGCAACTATAAAGTAAAGGACGGAATGCCTCAAGCCATCGGCAGTCATATTGTTTCATGGCAATATTTGGGGTTTTACTGTATCGTTCAGCACCGCGCCGGGCCAATATCGTGCCAGTTGCGCAATCGTTTGCAAGGTTTCAACTTCCAAGTCAGTTGTAAGGCAAGATGATGCTGTATTTAATTTCAGGCGATCCGTATAATTTGTTCTGCCAATGCAATACGACATGACTCACATGATAACCACCAAGACAGATCAAACTTTGCCTCATCAAGTCCTCGATTCCTGTTTGCTGGGACGTCCTGTACACTTGCTGCACGTTTTTGCCGCCCAGTTGCGCGACGATCTGGCGGCCGCGCTGCGCCAGCCGATGAGCAGGCGCTACTGGGGCACTTTCCAGGTTGACTCGGTCAACCTGTCGCGCGTGGACAACGAAGACAGCGTCAATCGCTGGCTCAGCTTTAGCGTACCGGCCGGTCAGGCCGGTTTTTCGCTGGAGCGCCAGGTGCTGCTGAGCGTGCTTAACTATCGCTATGGAAGTCCTGGTGCGAAGACGGCCTTGCCGGATCCGGCCACTGTGCGCGTGACGGCCACCGAAGAGCGCCTGGCTGTGGTCTTGGGACAACAGCTGGTGGCCACGCTGTATGCGCGCATCGACAAAAATTTGCAAACGCAGGGCAAATCGAGCCAGATCGACACGACTGCCGAACTGACGGCGCAGTCGGGCGTGCGCCCGGTGCGCGGCAGCTGGATCGCCACGGTCGCGGTCAGCGACGTGGAAAGCGGGCAGAGCGGGCAAATCTGGTTCTCGCTCGACAAGCAGTTGATGGCCGATGTGCTGCGCGGCCTGCTGCCCGAACGCGCCCAGGCCAAGAAGGCGCTGCGCAGCGTGCGTCCGCTGGCGTCGCGCCTGCAGGTGACGCTTGAAGGTCGGCTGGTCAGCAAGCAGGTTCAGCTCGGTGCGCTGTTCGACCTGCGCGTGGGCGACGTGATTCCTGTCAGCCTGAGCCGTACCGACGTCATGCTCGACGATTCGCGCCTGTTTACGGCCGCCGTATCCGAACACAAAGGCAAGCTCTGTCTAACCTCATTTGAAGATGTTGAATAATATGAATATGAACGATAGCAATCAGAGCGAAACCCTGCTGGAAGACCTGGGCGATGAGATGATCATCGAGCAGAGCGAAGTCAATGGTGTCAGTGAGGTATCGCCGACGCGCGCGCGGCGCGATATTCCGCAGATGATGCGCAAGATTCCCGTCACGCTGACGCTGGAAGTGGGCTCGGCCCGCATTTCGCTGGAAGAACTGATGGCCATCGGCCCGGAAAGCGTGATCGAACTCGATATGCTCGCTGGCGAGCCGCTGGTGATCAAGGTCAATGGCACGCCGATCGGCCGCGCCGAAGTGGTGGTGGCCGGTGAAAACTATGGTCTCAAGGTGATCGACCTCGACGGCCTCAATCTCGACATGATGACAGCATGAAGCTGGCTGGCCCCGGTATGACGCGGCGTTCCAGCCTGCTGGTCGCCGCGCTGGCGGCGCCTGCGCTGCTGCTGTGCTGCACCAGTGCAGGTGCGCAGGATTTGCTGTCGGGCATCGTGCCCGGCGCCAAGACCGATCTGTCGGTAAAGATGCAGATCCTGGTCGTCATGACCTTGCTCGGCCTGCTGCCGGTGATGGTCATGATGATGACCAGCTTTACCCGTTTCGTGATCGTGCTGTCGCTGCTGCGCCAGGCGCTGGGCCTGCAGCAGGGCCTGCCCAACCGCATCGTAACCGGCATTGCGCTGATTCTCACCTTGCTGGTGATGCGTCCGATCGGCGACCAGGTCTGGAAGGAAGCCTTCGTGCCGTATGACCGCGACCAGATCGGCATGCAGGAAGCTTTGAAGCGCGCCGAGGTGCCGATTTCGCGCTTCATGCTGGCCCAGACCAGCAAGGCGGCGCTGGCACAGGTGGCTCACCTGGCCGGTGAGCCGGTCACGGCGCGGCCGCAGGATCACAGCTTTACCGTCAAACTGGCCGCCTTTGTGCTGTCCGAACTGAAAACGGCATTCCAGATCGGCTGCATGCTGTTTATTCCGTTCCTGATCATCGACCTGGTGGTGGCGTCGGTGCTGATGGCCATGGGCATGATGATGCTCTCGCCGCTGGTGATTTCCCTGCCGTTCAAGCTGCTGCTGTTCGTGCTGGTCGATGGCTGGACGCTGACCGTCAACACCCTTGTTACCAGCATACAGGCGTATTGATGCTGACCCCTGACGTTGCCGTTGACCTGGTCTCCGAAGCGCTGCATGTGGTGATGCTGCTGGTGGTGGTGATGGTTGTGCCGGGCCTCTTGATGGGCCTGATCGTGGCGCTGTTCCAGGCTGCCACGCAGATCAACGAGCAGACGCTGAGCTTTCTGCCGCGCCTGCTGGTGACGTTGTTGGCCCTGATTATCGCCGGGCGCTGGATGGCCGGTTACCTGATGGACTACTGCGTGTCGATCTTCCAGCGCGCCGCCACCCTGGTCGGCTAGCTTCGCGCCGCCATGGAACAATTTGTCCCTCAGATACTGCCTTTCCTGCTTACCATCTGGTGGCCGTTCTGCCGCATCCTGGCCATGCTGAGCGCCGCACCCGTAGTCGGCGACGGCGCCGTGCCGGTCACGGTACGCATCCTGCTGTCGCTGGTGCTGGCCATTGTGATGCTGCCAGTGATGCATGCCAGCGGTGCGGCGCAGGAGCTGACCCGCATCGATCCGTTTTCGCTGTACGCGGTGGTGGCCACGCTTGAGCAGGCGGTGATCGGCTTCGTGCTGGGGCTGGCGTTTCACTTTGCCATGTCGGTGATGTCGGTGCTTGGTTTCCTGGTGTCGAGCCAGATCGGTTTTTCCATGGCGGTGATGAACGATCCACTCAACGGCACCTCGTCGGACGTGGTATCGGGCCTGTTGACCATCATGTGCATGATCGTGTTTTTTGCCGTCGACGGCCACCTGGTGCTGAGCGGCGTGATCGGCGCCAGTTTCAAGGCCTGGCCGGTAGGACAGGGCTATGGACCGCTGCTGCTGCAGACGGTGGCCTTCAATGTGGCCTGGATTTTTGCCGCCGCCATGTTGCTGGCCCTGCCGATTGCGTTTTCCACCATGGTGGTGCAGCTGGGCTTTGGCTTTCTCAACCGCGTGGCGCCGTCGCTGAACCTGTTTTCGCTGGGGTTTTCCATGATTACCATGTTCGGCCTGCTGATGCTGGCGCAGATCGTGCGCTTTATTCCCGAGCACTACGTGGCCATGACCAACCGCGTGCTGGGCATGATCGAACAACAGATGCGGATGGCCCATGGCGGATAATTCGAGCGGCGACAAAACCGAAAAGGCCAGTGCGCAGAAACTGAAAAAGTCGCGCAAGGAAGGTCAGGTGGTGCGCTCGCGCGACCTGTCGACCGCGCTGGGCATCCTGATCAGCCTGAAACTGTTTGTGTTTCTTGTGCCCAGCTACCTGGAGTCGTTCCGCGAGCTGTTTGCGCTCTCGTTCATGCCATTGGATAGCACCGGCGCACTGGAAAACGCCATGTCGATGGCCTTTGTCACTTCGGTCGGCCTGCTGATCAAGATGGTGCTGCCGCTGTTTTGCGTGCCGCTGTTCGTGGTGCTCGGTTCGCTCCTGCCAGGCGGCTGGGTGATCAGCGCGAAAAATCTGATGCCCAAAATGGAGCGCCTGAGTCCGGCCAAGAACCTGGGCCGGCTGGTCAGCCCCAAGCATGGTTTTGAATTCGGCCTGTCGATTGCCAAGGCGGTGGTGCTGGGCATGGTGCTGGTGCATGTCAGCCGCTCCAGCCTCAGCCAATATGTCGATTTGCAGCACCGACCATTGCAGCAAGCGATGCTGGACGGTTCGGCGCTGATGCTCGACGGCCTGATGGCGCTCATTTCAGTGTTTATCCTGTTTGCGATTATCGACGTGCCGGCGCAGGCATTTTTCTTTGCGCGCAACCAGCGCATGAGCAAGCAGGAAGTCAAGGAAGAACACAAGAGCAGCGAAGGGCGTCCCGAAGTGCGCCAGCGCATCCGCCAGCTGCAGCAGCAGCTGGGCCGGCGCAGCGTGCGCAAGACCGTGCCCGACGCCGATGTGGTGATCGTCAACCCTGAGCATTATGCCGTGGCCTTGAAGTATGACCAGGACCGCGCTGAGGCGCCTTTCGTGGTGGCCAAGGGGGTCGATGAAATGGCGCTGTATATCCGCCAGGTCGCAAAAGAATTTCAGGTTGAAACGCTGGAGCTGCCGCCGCTGGCGCGCGCCATCTATAACACCAGCCAGGTGCAGCAGCAGATTCCGGTGCAGCTGTACCAGGCCGTCTCGCAGGTGCTCAATTACATCTTGCAGCTGAAAGCATTCCGTTCTGGGCAGCGCGCTGCCCAGCCATCATTACCGACCGAGGTGGTCGTGCCATCTTCTATGAGCGAGGTTGTACCGTCATGAATTTCCTGAACCGGCTGATTGCTGAAATGCGCCGTCACAAGTTCGCCACGCCGATGTTCCTGCTGGTGATACTGGCGATGATTATCCTGCCACTGCCGCCGGTGCTGCTCGATATTCTGTTTACGTTCAATATCGTGCTGGCCCTGATCGTGATTCTGGTCAGCGTGTCGGCCAAGCGGCCGCTCGACTTCTCGGTATTCCCGACGGTGATCCTGGCCACCACCATGCTGCGGCTCACGCTTAACGTCGCTTCGACGCGGGTGGTGCTGCTGCACGGCCATACCGGGGCCGATGCGGCCGGTAAGGTGATCGAGGCGTTTGGTAACGTGGTTATCGGCGGCAACTTCGTGGTCGGTATCGTGGTATTCGTGATCCTGATGATCATTAACTTTGCGGTGGTGACCAAGGGCGCCGAACGTATTTCGGAAGTCTCGGCGCGCTTTACGCTGGACGCCTTGCCGGGCAAGCAGATGGCGATCGACGCCGACCTCAATGCCGGCCTGATCAACCAGGAAAAAGCCCAGGCGCGCCGCAAGGACGTGGCGGCCGAAGCCGACTTCTACGGCGCCATGGACGGTGCTTCGAAATTCGTGCGTGGCGATGCGGTGGCCAGTATATTGATTTTGATCATCAATATGGTCGGTGGCGTGGCCATCGGCTCGCTGATGCACGACCTGTCGTTCGGCGACGCTTTCCGCCAGTATGCACTGCTGACCATTGGTGACGGCCTGGTGGCGCAGATTCCGGCGCTGCTGCTGTCGGCCGCCGCCGCCATTCTGGTCACCCGTATCAGCGACTCCGGCGACTTCGAGCAGCAGGTGGCTGGCCAGGTGCTGACCTCGCCAACGGTGCTCTTCAGCGCAGCCGGCATGATGGTGGCGCTGGCCCTGATTCCCGGCATGCCATGGCTGATGTTCATGACCTTTGCGCTGGTGCTGGCGTATGTGGCCTGGCGCCTGACCAAGCAGATCAAGAAACCCGATAACTCCAACATGGCAGCCATCGAGGCGGCCTTGCGCGAGGAGCGGCCGACCGAACTGGAGTGGCAGCAGCTGCCGGTGGTCAATCCGCTGATGGTGATGCTCGGCTACAAGCTGGTGGGCATGGTCGACAAGACTCAGGGCGAGCCGCTCAACAAGCGCGTCAAGGGCGTGCGCCAGAGCCTGTCGGAGGCGATGGGCCTGCTGTTGCCGGCCATCGGCGTGCGCGACGACCTGGCCCTGAAGCCGTCGCAATACACCATCATGTTGTCGGGCACGGTGGTGGCGCAGGCCGAAGTGCAGGCCGACCGCCTGATGGCCATTCCATCGCCCAACGTCTATGGCCAGCTCGACGGCATCCCCGGCATCGAGCCGGCCTACGGCATGGCCGTGACCTGGATCGAGCCGCAGGACAAGGCCCATGCGCTGGGCATGGGCTACCAGGTGATCGAGGCGCCCAGTGTGATTGCCACCCATCTGTCGAAGATGGTGCGCGAGTACCTGCCCGAATTGTTCCGCCATGAAGACGTGTCGCACATGATGGAGCGCTTGACCGCGCTCTCGCCCAAGCTGGCTGGTGCGCTCGACAAGGCACTCACGCCAACCCAGTTGCTGCGCGTGTTCCGCGTGCTGCTGGCGGAAAACGTGTCGTTGAAAGACATCGTGCCGATCGCCACCACCTTGCTCGATAACGCCGAGACCACCAAGGACCCGATCCTGCTGGCAGCCGAGGTGCGCTGCACGCTGCGGCGCCAGATCGTTGGCGGCCTGTTCGGCCAGAAGATGGAAATGCAGGCGTTCAACCTGGGCGGCGACCTGGAAAACATGCTGCTCGGTTCGCTCAACCAGGCGCGCCAGGCCGGCAAGGTCGCGCTCGACAACTACCCGATCGACCCGCACCTGCTGTCACAACTGCAGGTCAATATGCCGGTCGCGCGCGAACAGATGAAGCAGCAGGCCACGCCGCCATTGCTGCTGGTGCTGCCGCAGATTCGTCCGCTGCTGGCACGCTACGCGCGCCTGTTCGCGCCGGG
Source organism: Janthinobacterium aquaticum (assembly GCF_009208565.1). Classification (GTDB taxonomy): domain Bacteria; phylum Pseudomonadota; class Gammaproteobacteria; order Burkholderiales; family Burkholderiaceae_D; genus Janthinobacterium. Next base: position 355,336 of record NZ_WFLK01000002.1, read on the forward strand.
CCTGCATGTGCTGTCGTATAACGAGATTCCCGAGAACCGGGAAGTGAGTATTATCGGGACTGTGGGTTGATTTGCGGGCGCAGCCCCGCTGGAGGCATGGTAGGTCGGATTAGCGCGCAAGCGCGTAATCCGACAACACCTGGGGCGCCAACAATGTTGTCGGATTACGGCCCTGCGGTGCCTAATCCGACCTACGTGAAATACTGTTATAACTAATCGACCTCATCAATCGGCGGCAGCAAGTCATCAACTGGCGCTTCCAGCAGCAAGACGTCGCCGCCCACCTCATCTTCGCCGTCGCCCCAGTCGTAATCCCTGGGTGCCGGCACTTCCTTCGATACCACGATCGGTTCTTCTTCCGGCTCGGCAGCCGGCGCTGCGGCTGGCTCGGAAGGGTCATGCGCCGCTTCGGCCGGCGGCCGTGTCAGCAGCAGCGCCACTTGCGCCATGGCGTGGAACAGCGGCAGGCCCAGGCTGTTGGCGGCGTTCTGCATGGCAAAGCCGCTATAGAGGCGCTGCGCATGCAGCACGCGGTTCAGGCGGCAGCGCACCAGGCGCAGGCCCGCTTGCTGCACCGCTTCGGCGATCTGCGGCAGCATGCGGCGCAGCATCACCAATGCCGCTGCCTCGTCGGCCGCCAGTTCCAGCAGCACGCCGTCGCCGGACGGTTCCATCTGGATAATGACGCGACCAAGGCCGTCGATCACCAGTTCAACCCGCAAAGCCACCTTGCCCTGGCGCCGGCGCGGCGTCTCTTCTTCTTCCTCGCCGCCAGGCAGCACGCGCAGCAGCAGCCGCTGGCCGGCCCAGCCATAAACGGCAAAGCGCCACGCTTCGCTGTCGGGCGGCAAGGGCAGGCGCACGCCGGCGCTTTGCTGCTCGGCCATAAACAGATTGCCCGGCATATGCTGGCCGCGCGCATGCTCCTGCAAGGAGGCGACCTGTTCGCCATAGGTGCGCACCATCACGCGCCACGAAGCGGCCAGCTGCGCCGCATCGGGCGGCTGCCATACCAGCTGGCGCGTGAAGAAAAGTTGGTTGACCTGCATGGCGCTGCTGTCGCGCGCCATCGCGCCGGCCCCTGCGCCGTCCGTATTGGGCTTGACCAGACCGGCCAGGCTGTCCTGCGCCTGCTGCAGCTGCGCCGGCAGCGTGCCGGCGTCGGGCGAGGGCGCCATGTACGGGCCGATCTGCACCAGCGGCATCACCACGCCCGGCGTCATCGGCGTGGCCGGGCTGACGTCGAGGCGCTGCGTAATCAGGGGCAGGGGTGTACCTGCCGATACCCGGTCTATTGCCATTGCTGCGGTTCCTGCATGGAAGAGATAAAAAAAAGCCAACTGCTTGCGCAGTTGGCTTTGGTCGAACCGACCTGAACCAGGTCAGTGCGCGATTGCTATTATTGCAGCAGGGACATAACCATCGACGACATGCTGTTGCTTTGTTTCAGCATGGCGGTACCAGCTTGCAGCAGCATTTGCGAAGCGGTCATGTTCGAGCTTTCGGTCGCGAAGTCGGTGTCCATGATACGGCCAGCAGCGCCGGCGGTGTTGGTGCTGACGTTCGACAGATTGCTGTAGACTTTATCCAGACGGTTACCAGCGGCGCCCAATGCCGAGCGCGAGGTGCCGACGGCGTCGATCGCTGCCTGCAGCTTGTCGATAGCGGCCGACGACGTTGCTGCCGAGGTCAGTTCCGTGCCTGCCGTGCTGGCAGCAGCGCCGAAGGTGTTGAAGTTGGCGGTGGCTGTCTTGATGGCACCTTGCATCGAGGTCAGTTGCGCCGACAGGTCAAAGCTCATCGTTTCGCTGGTCGAAGCGCCGATCTGGAATTGCAGATTAGCCGAGAATTTGCCGTCATTAGCGGCATTGCTGGCGGCAGCAGCATTGCTGTATGCCAGGGAGGCGGCTGCAGTGGCCTTGGCCACTTTATCGGCTTTATCGGCGTTCAGCTTGGTGTCCGTTGCGGTAACGACTGCAGCGGCGGTAGTTGCATTGGCGCCACCGGTGGCGTTTGCAGCAATTGCTGCTGCCAGCTGCGTACCGGCCGTGGCTGCCAAGTCGGCAGTACCTGTTGTTCCGGTGGTGACGATCAGGCCATCAGCAGTAGCTTTGTTCAGTGCAGCTTGCTTTTCGGCGGTTGTGGCAGCTTTGGACATCAGCTTGGCGCCAGCGAACGAGGTATTGCCCAGAACGTTGCTCAGTTCGTTGGTCAGCGTGTCGAATTCAGCTTGCATGGCTTTTTGATCGTCAACGGTCGACGAACCGTCGGCAGCTTGCGTCGCCAGGTCTTTCATGCGAACCAGGATGTTGACGGTTTCGTTCAGCGCGCCGTCGGCGGTCTGGATCATCGAAGTGGCGTTTTGGGTGTTGCGCATGGCCATCGCCATACCGCTGGTTTGAGCTTTCAGGCGGGTTGCAATTTGCAGGCCGGCAGCGTCGTCCATTGCCGTGTTGATACGGTAGCCGGTGGACAGGCGCGTCATCGAAGTCGACAGCGACTGTTGGGTTTTCGAGATCGAATTTTGTGCAGACAAGGCCGCTGCGTTAGTGTGAAGGCTCAGCATGAAAGTTACTCCAGTTGTTTGGTTGCGGTACGGAGCAGCATTTTTGCGCTCTCATATGTACAAGACGACCGTTGCTACGGACAAATTAAATTCTTAAGAGAAATTTTTTAAAATAAATTTCTTCGTGATATCGATTGTCGAGTATGGTATGTTTAACGCAATGTTTTTGGCCCTGACAACGAAAAACAGGGGGAGCGGTGAAGCGCATCCTGTGACACAAAGTCGGGATGCGTCCTGCGCGACGCTGTTCCAGATGTCTACTCCTATCCGTGCCGGGTATCTGCGGTAGCTTGGGCCGCGAGGTCAATGGCGTGCCGCGCCAGCGCAAGATTTTCATGCGCGGCGGAAAATTCCGGCTCAAGTTCCAGCGCGTGCTCATAGCAGCTAATGGCCTCCTCGAACTTGCCTAGTGATTGCCATTCATTGCCCAGGTTGCTGATCGCCTGAGGGTCTCCGGGAGCCAGCCGGACCGCCTGTAAAAGGGTTTGCAAGGCATCTTTGCCTTGAATTTGCAAGGCGGTGCCCAATACGCTCCATGCAAATCCTGAAACCGGATAACGTCTTACCAAGGCTTGCGCGGCTGTTTCCAGCTCTGCATGCTGGCCTGCCTCGAACAGGGCGATGATCTGTTCTTCTTCTGCCGGGCTGGGCGTACTACCTTGGTCAGCTATTGCCTGGCGCACGCGGTGTTGCAAGGACTGTGTCTGTGGGTCGTCATGGTCCTGTGCGACTGCGGCGGAGATCACTTCCAGCGCCTGTTGTAGCTGACCTGCTTGCAACAGGCCGTTTGCATACGAATAATGAAAGTAGCTCTCGTCGCCACTGCATTGAAGGGCTTTGCGCAGATATGGCAACGCCGCATCGTGGTAGCCCAGTTGCCCTGCGAGCAAGCCCATATTGTGGTTGGCGATGGCGTGGTCAGGTTGTACGTGAAGGATTGCCAGATACAGCGTCTCCGCTTCTTCGAGGCGCCCGGCCTGATGATGTTCCAGCGCCAGCGGCAAGGCGACATCGACCTTCACCTCATGCAATGCCTTGTGGCTGCGGGCACGTCCGACCAAGACGCTTTGCTCAGGATTTGAATCAAAGGAAATTGGCGGCAGGCCGACGCACCAGCGTTGCCACATATTGCGCAGTGCGTGATCGAGGCCGGCGGCGATCAGCGCTGGTTGCCCCATAGCGCTGTTACTGATGCGCGCGCGTGCCTGCCTGCGTATAGAGTTGAGGTGCTCTGAATTGCCTGCAAGCGCTATACCTTTTTCAATGAAATCATCTTCATCAATGGCGACGAATTCTGCCAACCCGGCTTGTAGCATGATCGTCGCGCCGACCCTGCCGGGCAGGGTCGGCGTAGTCATGGTCAGGGTAGGAACGCCCATCCATAATGCATATAAGGTGGTTGTTCCGCCGGTATAAGGAGAAGTGTCCAGACAGATGTCAACCTGTTCATGCAATTTGAGGTAAGCGGTAGTATGCGTATGACGATGGAAGTCGAGGCGGTCTCCGGCAATACCGTCATCGGCAAACCAGTTGCGCAAGGTTTCAGTAATGCCGTCTTCGGTCATGCCTGCCATCACCATCCGTGCATCAGGTAAGATACGCAGTAATTTTGCCCATCTGGCGATCACCTTCCGGCTGATTTTGCTTGGTCGGTTAAAACTCCCAAAGGTGATGTAGCCGTTTGCCAGCGCTGGTGCCGGATTGATGTCGGGCGCCTCGGCGGGTGGCAGGAACGGGGCACTGGCAGGAAGACGCACCAACTTTTCGGTAAATTGCGCATCAAACATGCCCGGTGGCGAGAAGTAGCGGTCGCTGAGGTAGTAATCCATCGCCTGCAGGCCGGTCGTCATGGGGTAACCGATCCAGCTCACCTGCAAAGGGGCGGGCTTGCCGGCCAAGGCTGACAATCGGTTGCCTCCGGTATGTCCTGACAGATCAATCAGGATATCGATGCTGTCACTGATGATCAGCTTGTTGAATTCTTCATCGGTCAGTCTCTCCACTTGCTGCCAGCTGGGGACCATTTTTTTTAGCTGCCTGCTTGATGCATCATCATGCAGGCTGTTGGCATATACCCTCAGTTCCAGACCTGGGGCATGGCGCAGATGCTCGAATATCGGTGTGATAAAACTGGCAACGACATGATTGTACAGATCGGCCGAGACGAATCCTATGCGCAGGCGGCGCTGGGAATCGCGAACATTGTCATGTTGTCGCCAGATGGCACGTTGCGGTTGTTCAAATTGCTCCGCATAGCGAAGATGTTCCGAAAACACAGCCTCAGGCGCAATCTGCTCGCTGTGAGCCAGTGAAAACAGCAGATTGCTGTAGATGTGCTTCCAGTCCGGGTTGACCTGCAGAGCCAGGCGACATTGCTCTATGACCTCTTCATTGCGGCCGAGCTTGAAAAGAACCGAGGTAATGTTGGTACGCGCCTGCAGATGGGCAGGATTGTGTTCGATGGCGCGCCTGGTATAGTCCAGCGATTCGTCCAGTCTGCCCAGGCCCAGCAAGCACACGCCCATGTTGGACAAGGCATCGGCGAAATTCGGTTCGATTGCAAGCGCGCGCACAAAGCTCTGTTGCGCCAGCTCGATGTGACCCTGATTTTGCAGGATCGATCCGATATTGTTGTGGGCGATGGCGCTGTCGGGCAGCAGTTCCAACATCCGTTGATAGGCAGCCAAAGCTTGCTCGAGCTCGCCTGCCGCCTGCAGCGCTGCACCAAGATTGCAGGCAATTGTGGCGTCATCCCTGACCAACAATGAGGCAGCGCGGTAGTGGGTAGCCGCCTCATCATATTGCCCGCGATCGAGCAGCAGCGCTGCATAATCTTTCAATGCATGGAAATGGTCGGGCTTGAGCTCGATTGCCAGCCGAAATGCTGCTTCAGCATCGTCCGTTTTATCACTCAGACACAAGGTGTAGCCGATGGTATAGTGAACCTGCGCGTCTCTGGGCAAGGTTGCCTGCATTTTGCGATAGTCGGCAAGCGCCGCCGATATGATCTCGTCAACCTGGTGTATGCCTGACGTCGTCGGTGCTGTTTGAATAGATGTGTGCATTGCGTATCGAACTTAGTTTAACTGCGAAAAGAACGCAGTGATTATGACGGATGGTAAGATAAGAAAGTCATTGTTTTCATTAAGGGATTCATCGCCGGGCAGGCGCGTGGAATGATCAGCGTCGCCTGTGCGGTTGTTGACTAGTACAGCTTAGTGCCATTGGCGCGATGAAATGGCTAAGGCAGGCTTCAGATACATAAATGACTGTGCTGAAGGAAAAAAACGGTTGATACCGAGTGAAGTCAAGTCGCGGGGCTTAATGAGGCGCGCTGGGGCTATTCCTGGTCGGACCTTTTAGCCAGGAACGATAACGGCGACCCATGTTGCCGGTTTGCCCACTGTCCGTTACCCAGCCAGCTCTGCCGAGATGGATTGATGCGCAGCAGGTTCACACAGTAAAAAGATGCTCGAGCATAAATCCGGGTACTGTTGGCCCAATTGGTAGCAGCCATCAAGATAAGCCTTGGAGATAATCTCGGTCTTCAGCAACTGGTCCCATTGAAAGTTGGCCAGTGCCTTGAAAAATATGCCTGATCGATGAATGACCTTCAGCCCGGCCTGTATTGCATCGCGTTCCAGCGTGTCGAGCGCGTAGGTTCGGCGGTGGCCATGCTCGGCCTCAGCCGGCGTAACCGCAGCATTGTGGGTGATAAGGCCCATTTTGACGGCAATCTGGCGCGATGGAGCATGGGCATTGGGGCAGACCAGGAACAGACGTCCCCCTTCGGCCAGCCATTCGCGATTGATGCGTTGAAGAACTGCATCCGGATCGTCCAGATGTTCGAGGACATGAGTCAGTATGATATTGTCATAGCGCTTAGGCAAGGTGACGTTTTCAAACGTAGAGTGAATCAGTTGCACCTGAGCGTCAAAGCGGCGTTGTGCCTCCGTTAAAGCCTCGTCGGATGCCTCTACACAGGTGATGTCGCTGAAATACGGCAGGAAGCGCTGCGTGAAGTCGCCTTTGTAACTACCTAGTTCAAGCAGGCTGCCTGGACGGAAAAAAGGTTCGAACGAGCGTATCATGTATGGGTGCATGACATCGATGTCGAAACCGTACGAGTACTTTTCGTTCGCCTCGTTGGTGGAATCGTCGAGTTCCCGATTGTAGTTTCTTTGAATATTCATGAGGGTATCCTTGTATGGGCAGCAGGCGAAGGGGCGTGCACATCTTGCTCTTGTTCACAAAGCCGAGCCAGGCCAAATCCGCTGCGGCCGAACTCATTGCCGTTGTATAGCATGTAGATCGCGCCACCGAGTTCAAACGTATGCGGGTAGCATTGCATCTGTGAATCCCAACCTTCTGCTGCTATGTCAATCCCTGCAAGACTGTCGTCGCGGTGCCAGGCAATCATGTCATCGGACCAAGCGTAGCCAATGCGATAGGCGCTGTTGCTGTCGGTTCTGAAACCGTAGGCTTGTCGATAGCAGAAATACATGTGATAGCGGCCATGACGCTCAAAAATGGTGGGCAGTGCCTGGCACTCATCCTGATTCAGGCGATCTGCGATGATCGGCTTGCCATCGCGTTGCCAGTGTATGCCGTCACTTGAAGTGGCGTGGGCAATTTTGTAGACGCGATCGGGCGCTTCGTCAGGATGGAATTTTTTCCACGCGGTGCCAAATATATACCACATGTGGTATGTCCCGTCATGTATCACGACATAGGCGTCGGCCACCAGAAAGGGCTCATGCAGGGAGGCCGACATGACCGGTCCGGTGCCATATTTCTCGAACGTCAGGCCATTGTCTTGGCTGATCGCCAATCCGATGCTGGCGTCAACCGACACTGATACCTTGCGGTTCCAGCCGGTGGTGTAGGCCAGCACACGATTGCCGTCTTGCACCATATTGACCGGAAAGATGCCATGCTCGTCGAAGCAGCCGAGGCCACCAAGCGCAATCACGGTATCGGTGGATACGCCGATGATCGTGTGCAGATCCAATGCGATATCGACAAACGCTACATGGCTCAGGTATTTGCCAGTATGGTCACGCTTTCGGGTAGAAAAATAAATGCGCAGGCGGTCATGCAGCAGCAGCGTTTGCGGCGACTGTGCAAAGTCTGTACATTCCAAAGGCAAGACATGATCGGCGGGATCGAACAGCTTGCCCAGTTTTTTCCATTTCATAGTGCACTCCAGTCTTGCGGTGCGCGTAGTCTGGCCAGGCCCATTCCCGCGCGGCCCATTTCATTTCCTTGATAAATCATGTAGGTAGTGCCGTCTACTTCAAATACATGTGGATAATTGACCATTTCCGAATCCCAGCCCGTGGAAGAAACGTGCATGCCAGCCATTTCATCATCACGCTTCCAGTGCAGCATATCGACCGAGCTGGCGTAGCCTATGCGATAGCCGCCCTGGCGGCTTTTGTAGTCGTGGATATCGCGATAGGAGAAAAACATATGATATTTACCATCGCGGAAAATGACGTCAGGGCAGGCCTGGCATTCATGGGATCCCAATTTATCCTCGATCAGGTCTAGGCCATGTTTGATCCAGTCGATGCCGTTATCCGAGGTGGCCATGCGAATTTTGTAAATCGGTTCGGGCAGGCCGTCAGTCTCACGCCATTCTTTTCCAGCCACATACCACATTTGCCATTGCTGGCCATATTTGCGCACTCGCGGGCTGCCTTGGAGGAACGGTTCGTCGTGACTGTAGCCGAGTACCGGCCCGGCGCCCATGCGCTGAAATGTATCGCCGTTATCGGCGCTGACAGCGATACCGATGGCGGCATTGAAGCGTACCGATTCGCAACGGGTCCAGCCGCCGTAATACACTCGTACCTGTTCGCCATGACGGATGACCGTCAGCGGATTGATGCCGAATTCGTCGAACGTGCCATAGTCGCCCAGCGCGAGAGGCGGAGCCTGGCAGATATGGGTTATTTGCAGCAGGTTGTTGCGATCCAGGTCTATATATGACATGTAGCTCAGATATTGGCCGTCCACCGGCGCTGGCCTGGAGCAGAAGTAGACGCGTATCCGATCATCGTCAACCAGCACCGTTGGCGACTGGGCAAAATCGTGCATCCAGCTGCCATGTTCCAGATCCTTGGGGTCGAACAGCTTCCCCAATTTTTCCCATTCAAACATTTCTTTGTCCTTTGCCAAATTTCGTCATCAACTTCATGACGAATCAGTCGTGCAGGCGCCTGAGCACTCTTGAACCTGTTTTCAGGCCGCCATAATAATAGTCGTTAAATCCTGCTGCCTCCATCAGGTCGAACACCGGCTGCATGTCATATGGCACACGGTGCAGAGTGAAACGGCCATCGGCATATAGCGCGAAAGCGGCGCGTGGATCGCCATCTCTCGGCTGCCCTACCGAGCCAGGATTGCAGTAGCTCTTGTCACCGTAGATTTCCAGTCTTTGCACATGCGTATGGCCCGAGACAAACGCCTTGCCCTCGACCTGGTCGAAATATTCCGCGCTGGGCTTCAGATATTCATCGATGGGGTCTCCCCAGCCTCCATGCACTATGCGCACTTCGCCTGCCTGTAACTGTACGGGCAAGGTCTTGAGCCAGGCGAGATTGTCCGCGCTGATAACCTTGCGTTGGTAGGCCAGGCAATCATTGACGCTGCGTGAACGCGTGCAAAAACCACCGCCAGCCATATACCAGTCATGGTTGCCCATGACGCAGGCGATGGCGCGCTCGCGTAACAGGTCGCAACACTCATTGACCTGGCTGTAATAGCCAACCACATCGCCCGCGCAGCAGATGTCGGTCACGCCGAGGCGATCTATTTCCGCCATTACCGCCTTCAATGCTTCAAAGTTGCCATGAATGTCAGAAATGAACGCGGTCGTCATAAAAAATATGCTCCTCTATATAGCGCACCGCATGGCCGCGTCGTATTGCAGGCGGCGTTGGAATTTTGCCTGACAGATAGAAATCGACTGCCATGGCACTTTCGTTGTAGCCGAATGCAGTGCGTATCGAGGTCGACGACGAGATACGGGGGTTAATTTCCAGCAGTTTGACGCCGTCGGCGCAGGTCCTGAACTGGAAATTGGTCGGACCAATGGGCAGATAATGCTGACATAGCCTTTCCAATGTTTCACGGAACTGAGCTGCATCGACGACCTCCGCCTTGTCGGTAAATCCGTCTTTCGACAACTTCCTGCGCAAGGTGATGCTGGCATGGTAGCCGCCGTTGCCGTCGCAGAAAGCTGATGTTGTAAATTCGTTGTCATCGTTACCCACGATCGGCTGCGCCATCAGGCGAAGACCGATATCATGTCGATGGCGCTCGAACGTTGCGGCACTGTCCACCCTGACGATCCCCTTGGAGCCGAAACCGCGGCGTGGCTTGAGCAGGAAAGGCAGGCCGTAAGCGGCCACGAGCGCTTCATAAGAATTGTCGAGGCTGCTGTCGATGATGCACGGCATGCCGGCCGCCATCAGCGATGTATAGAAGGCCCATTTGTCCTGGCATAGTGCGACCAGTTCCGGCCGGTTCATAACCACGCGCGCACCATGTCGTTCAATCAGCGCAAGACTGGCCGACCAGCTGTGCAGATCGATTTCGATGCCTGGGATAATCAGATCGATCTGGTGCCTGCTGATGGTTGCACACAGCCAGTTGAGATAGCCGGACGTGCTGGTAGCGGGGGCGAGTTTGAATATGTCGCAAAATGCGGGTGCGACCGAGTCGGTATACATGGAACTGCCAATTAGGTGCAGTGTCGGGTCGGCCTTGCGCAGTGAGCGCAGGATGCCATAGCCTACGATGCCACTGGCTCCGGAAACCAGAATTTTCTTCATTGCATGGACTTTCTGTAAGCTGCCTCTTTTGCCATACCCAATTCCAAGGAGATGCGCGGATACTGCCTCAGCAGGCGAAACAGTGTATCGTCAGCCGGGCAGATATTGTCGGCAATATCAGGCTGCTGCGGCATAAAAACCATCTGGCTCCTGCTGCCGAACGCCTTGGCGGCCGCCGCGATGATGTCGGAAAAGCGCACTGGCTGCAACTGGGCGCAGTCATGGCTGCCGGTAATTTTCAGTCGAATGGCCGCGGCGGTCAGTTCGGCCACGTCGTCGAGATGAATAAAGTTACGGCGTGCATCGTTGCTGCCGTAGATCGTCACGTTTTCGTTATTGGCTACCTTGTCGATGATCGTGTACAGGAATGGCTGATGCTTGCGGCAGGCCGGGCCGGTGCCATAAAACTGCGATGGCCGGATGACGGTCAGCGCCAGTCCTGTCTGTTCGCTGTAAAGCCCGATCAGCTCTTCCGCATGGCGCTTCGACAGGGAGTAGGGCGTGTAGAACGGCGACTGTGCCGTCAGATGTGCGTAAATGCTCGATATTTGCACCATGTGGCTGATCGATAAGGTAGTGCATAGCTGGCATAGCCTGAGCGGGCCAAGGACGTTGGTCTGCTCGATCTGATACATGGACCTTGCCGCATCGCCAGTTCCGAAGCTGGCTGCCGTATTGATGAGCACGTCGATACCGCGCGGTATCGCACCTGCATCGATCTCGCCATTCAGGTCGAGCCGAACGTCGCAGCCGCTGCGTCCTGCCGTCATTACTTCGGCGAACTGCGACAGCACGGGCACAAGTGCATGCGCCAGTGTGGAATTGCCGCCAACGATCAATATGCGCATCGACATAATCTCCGTGCTGACGTTGATAGAAAATCAACCCTGTACGACATGGACTTCGTCGAGTCGATGCGACAATTGCATGAACAGTGCACTGCCCATGACAAACGCCGTTGCAATGCGGTCGCGGTAGCGTCCGATGAACTCGTCGCCGGCGCGTTGCGGCCCATTACCATACGGCCAGATATAGTCATCGACAATGATCCAGCCACCTGCGTGGACCAGGCCTGACCAGCAGGCCAGGTCCGCGCTGGCTGCAGCATAGGTGTGGTTGCCGTCGATATGCAATATCGCGATGCTGCCCTGGTAGCAGGTTGTGCCAAATGCGTCGGTATGTACCTCGCGCTGCTGCCGATAGTGCCGGGCCCCCGATTCCGACGGCAGGCGCAGATAATTGACATGGTCATGGCTGTAAGGCAATAAATTCATTTCGAAGACCGTCAAGGCTTCGCTTGCATCGAATTGTGCCGATACCTGATCAACCAGGCCGGTTGCGTCGTTCTGTACCAGGTGAGCGTTCGACCAGGGGTCAACGCATAAAAGTTTTCCAATCTGATGGCAACGCGCCAGCCATGCCAGCAAAAAAGCAGATTTGCCCCACCAACTGCCGATTTCGACAATGTCGCCATCGACAGCATGACGCGCGATTTCACACAGCGCAAACATTTTTTCACGGTCGCACATGCCAGGAATGAGTTCGGCGTGTCGAAACAGCGCCGCCAGCTGCAGACTGCTGGCAGATGACCGGGCCGGTTTAGCCGCACCAATTGCCAATGGCTGTTCTAACCATGTGGCGACCTGCGACTGCGCTCTCCGGTAGAGAGTCAGTTCGGCGTCCGCTGGTGAGGCATTGAGCAGCGCCACGCCGGGAGCCAGTGTCTGCAGGGTGCGGTGCAGATGATCCCAGATCACAGGATTGGGCGTGTAAATTCCTGTGACGCTTTGATCGTCGATCAATGCCTGCAAAGCGGCATCGAAGCTGGCATCGGTCACGTAAGGCAGATACGCCCACGCAGCGTATTGTTGGCGTGTGGGATCGTGCGCCAGCGACGACGCCCCCAACACAGGCTTGCCATCTGCCTGGCATTGCTGTAGAAACTCCAGCGATTTTGGCATGCCGCCTGGAAAAACCAAAATTTTGCCTTTGGCAAGGCTATCTATTTTTTGCATAATAGGTTCAGAATAGGAAGCTGGTCATCAAAATCGAGCCGTATGATCATTATGATGGCTTACAGCAGTTCATAATTGTTTCTGATGGCTGAACGCACCTGCGCTATCGGATTGAACATAAGGACATCGATCAGCGATAGCCAAGGTACGAAAGGCGCTTCAAATTGCTCGTAAGTCAGCTCTTTCGAACGGATGAAGCGCAGTTCGATATTCTTGTGCAGGAAGTCTGCTTTCGAATACAGCGACTGGCCTCCTATCGCATTGATATAAGTCCGTGCTCCGACTGCCTGGCAGATGGCAAGCACCTTGTGCTGGCCTTTGAGCGTGTGATCGATATCGATCGCCGACGATATTTGTATCGGCGTAGAGAGGCCAAGATGGGCGCAGGTCTCTTTCAGGCTGTAATGCAGGAATGTGAACAAATTGCTGGTGTCATGCGACAGTGCAGCCTCAAGCAGTGGCATGGTGAGTTTGAAGTAGGGGGCCTTGCGATACGCACCGTCCAGTTGCGCCAGCAATTTGTTCGGCTTGAAATCAGCGGCAAATTCTCGTTCGCGCACATCTAGGGTGTCGCTGTCTTTTTGCAAGGGCAATGAAATAAAGGCATCGTTACCATTGAGTAAGATACGATTGCGATTGATCCATCCTTTTTTTGTGTACTGGATGTTGTCATACAGGACAAACAGATCGACCGCGGCGATTAACTGGAAATAGCCAATGTAGGGAAAAAAATATGGCTGCATGATGGCAATTTTCATGTCCCAGCTGTCCTGTCTGCCGATGGTGTCCCATGGCAGGCCACGCTGGCGATCAGGTCGGTAATCATGTCGACCTGTTCGAACGTCAGTGCAGGATACTGCGGCAGGCAGATGACCTGGTCGGCAATCTGGCGTGCCACAGGCAAGTTCGCAGGCGCCGATGAGGCCAGTCCACGGTACATGGGGAAGTCGCTGATCAGGGGATAGAAGTAGCGCCGGGCGAAGATATTATTCTCACGCAGATACTGGAACAACTGATCGCGACTAATCGGGAAGTCCGGTTTGACCAGGATGGGAAAGTAGGCGTGATTAGTCTTGCCGGCCGACTGCGCATGGCATTGGATGCCTTTAAGGCCCGATAGTTTTTGCCGGTAATAGGCGTCTACCATTTGCCGGCGCTGCAATGCCTGATCTATGCCCTTCAATTGCAAAAGACCGAATGCCGCGTTTATCTCGCTCATTTTCCCATTGATACCAGGCGCAACAACGGACGTTTCGCTGACGATGCCGAAATTTTTCAGATGATCGATGCGTTGCTTTGTTTTTGCATCGGGACAAACGATGGCGCCGCCCTCAAACGTATTGAAGACCTTGGTTGCGTGAAAGCTCAACACGGAAAGATCGCCATGATTGAGGACGCTGGCGCCATTGTGCTGAACCCCAAACGCATGGGCTGCATCGTAAATGATTTTAAGGCCGTAGTTGTCGGCAATACGCTCAATGCCGTCCACATCGCATGGCAGCCCGTAACAATGTACCGGCATGATGGCGGTGGTCTGAGGCGTTATGGCCGCCTCGATCTTGTCGGTATCGAGGTTGAAGGTGAGCGGATCGATATCCACAAACACCGGGCGGATACCGTTCCATACCAGGGAGTGGGCGGTTGCGACAAAGGAGTAGGGGGTAGTAATGACTTCGCCCGTAATGCGCAATGCCTGCAATGCGGTAATGAGCGCCAGAGTGCCATTAGTAAACAGGCAAATATGCTTGACGCCAAGATAGTCACATAAGGCCTGTTCCAGTTCATGGTGGAATGGGCCGGTATTAGTCAGGATCTTGTTTTCCCATATCTTTTCCAGATAAGGAATAAAGTCTTCCAAGGGTGGAAGCAGTGGCTGAGTTACATATAGCGCATTGGCCGGTTTGGCCGGTGGCGTCGGTGCCGACATGGTTGTACCTATTGAAGTATTATTTCCTGATGCTCACTGCACTGACATTTGCCCAGTGAAACAGTGTGACTCCGATTCAATGTGCGGCGCGTGCCGATAGCGATTGTAACCGCTGGCGACAGACCTCACTGAGTTTCCTTGAGGAATTTTTCTTTTTCCTGTGCGATTACATTTCATCAGGAACTTGCCGCCGTGCTTCAGCTGTCGTATTAACGGTCATGGACTTCATCGCGTGCTGATAAAAAGCCGGCGACAGGTGATAGCGATCCAGGTGCCACAAACCGTTACCCAGGCCGTCGCGCTTCGTCGTTGCCGCGTGGATGTCAAGGAAATGCCATTGACGGCTGCGTGCTCCGGCTTTCAGCAAGGAATTTGCGCGGCGAATCATGGTGATAAAACCCTGTTTGTCGCCCGGATTACGGCGATCCGTCAAGTCATAACCGGGGGCGGGAATGCCCTGAATGGTAATCGAAGAAAATTTGCGCCCTGGTAATACCTTATCCAGAAAGGAAAAGTAGCCGCTCACGGTCAGATCCATCAGGTCGTTCAATGCTGTATTGGTGCGTACCGCCGCCTTCCACATGCCTTCCACTGGACGGCAATCGATCTCACCTATCGTCAGTAGCAAGGGGCCATTGTCGATGTCGTTCAGGTGACTGAGAAGGCGTTGTTTGTAGGCGTTTTCGCCAAGCTTTGCAAGGTGATGCATTTGCACTCCCATGACAAACCTGGCACGAGCCTGGACGAGTTGCCCGTGCCAGTCAAACACGCTGTTTGCAGGCGACAGGCAATGTGACTCGCCAATTACATTGAGCGTTACAAGTGGAACTGGCAAGGATGCACAAGGAGTGCTTGTTTGAGCCAATTGAAGCACGTAGCGGTAGAAGACCCGCATGGCACGGTCTGCATCGATATCTGGTAATGACTCAAAATCGGTATGTTGGCCTGCGATTTCCATCACGGTATCGACGTTGCCATCCAGCCATGCCTGTAGCATGGCGTAGCAGGCGAGCAGTCCTTGATACCGGCGATCAAGACGCCAGAATTTGGCAAAAAAGGCCAGATCGTTGTGCAATTGTTTTTTACTGTTGCCAGACGAAATAAGCTCAGTGAGCCACTGATTTATAGTAGGTATATCCAGCTCTTCTGAGGCGACGGCACGATGTGCGCCCGCACGAAGAATGCCGATGGCCCTCTCAAATTGGCCGGCTGCATTGAGCGCGTGGACCCAGGCGCTCTTCAGACATGAGCTATCACGTACCGTTGGCGGCAACGTGCGAAGAAAAAGCAAGGCGTCTTCCTGGCGGTGTAGCCTGCAGAGCAAATCACTTTTTTCGGCACACAGGGCGGCAATATCAGGAAAAATAGCGAGCGCAGCATCGATTACTGCCAAAGCGCCATTCCAATTTCGCTGGCTTTTCAGCAGCCGGCACAATTCGTGGTATCCCTGCAGTTGCATTGGCGCGATGTTGAGTATCTGGTGATATGTTGCTATTGCCGTCATTTCATCGCCGCGGTTGCTTTCAATGGAAGCCTTAACGGTCAATGCCTGAATGTGATCGGTTTCGATAGCGAGTGCCACCTCCACCCAGCGCATTGCCAGATCTGTCTGCATCCGGTCGCGCAGTGCTGTGGCAATGTCAGCAGCAATAGCGCTGGTTGCACCGTGTACAGCAATCCGCTCAAGCACTTCCAGAAGTGCGCGGGCGGTCTGATCTGGCGACGGCTCAAGCAAGGCACATGTTTGCCAGCATAGACAGTGTAATTGATTCGGCATCTCGGGCTCCGGAAAAATGGCAGGGCGGATTGAGCAGTCAGGCCACGGTCACTGAGTCAATATCATTCGCAGCCGATATTTCCCGGCTTTGCCACATTAAATGCCTTTGCGGGGTACCCTGCACACCAGTTGCGCCAGATGACACGCATGGCGCTTTCCAGGCCGGCGGCAATGACCGCAGGTTGGCAAGCGGCAGAATGTTTCAACCTGTCGCGCAGTTCAGTACGCAAATCGGCGATGGCGACGATATCGCCAGCAATCTGTTTCCCTTTGGTAATAAAATCCTCTTTATCATCGGCAATAAATTCAGCGAGTCCTACGTGGTGGCAAATAGCCGCACCTACTCGCCCGGGCAGCGTCGGCCCCATCATGGTCAAGGTCGGCACACCCATCCACAATGCGTGCAATGTTGTCGTGCCACCGTTGTAGGGGAAAGTATCGAGGCAGACATCGACGAGGTGATGTAAGGCCAGATAATCTTGGCTATTGGTAAAAGTAAAGAAGGTGAGGCGGTTCGCGGCGATACCTTCCCGCTTGAACCATGCCCGGAACCTATCGCTGGTCTGATGGTTAGGCATGCCACCTAAAACCATCTTTGCATCTGGTACGGCGCGCAGCAATGCCGACCAGCGTTCTATGACATCGAGACTCAATTTACTGGCACGGTTAAAACTGCCGAAAGTGATGTAGCCATTGCTTATGGCGGGCGCCGGGTTGACATTCGGTGCATCAGGCGAAGGGAGGAACACAGCACTGGCAGGCAGGCGCACCAGTTTTTCGCTGAACTGGCTGTCAAACACGCCGGGCGGCGAGTAATAGCGGTCTGCCAGAAAATAATCCATTGCCTGCAAACCAGTCGTTCCCGGATACCCGATCCAGCTGACCTGCAGCGGCGCAGGCTTGCGCGCAAACACCGGTAGCCGGTTAAAACCCGTATGGCCCGACAGGTCGATCAGGATGTCGATGGCGTCGCTGGTGATCAGTTGTGTCAGCTCTGCATGAGTCAGCTTTTCAACCTGACGCCAGACGCTGACGAGTCCATGCAAGTGACGGCTGACGACATCATCATGAAAACTGTTGGCATAAGCAAAGATTTCCAGGCGCGGCGATTGTGCAAGGTGCTCGAGCACCGGTGTGATGAAATTGGCCACCGCATGCTTGTAGAGGTCGGCAGAAACGAAACCGATGCGCAGACGCCGCTCCGGCTCGCGCGTATTACTATGCGCAGGCCAGTTGGCGAGATGCGGCGTCTCGAAGTGCGCAGCATAGCGCATGTGTTCGGCAAACAGCGCCTTGGCGTCCACGTCCTGGCTGTGCGTGAGGTAGAACAGCAGGTTGCTATGCAATTCTTCCCAGTCTGGATTGATCTTGATTGCAGCACGCGAGCTCGAGATAGCCTGGTCGATACGTCCGAGCTGCGCCAGCGTCGAACTGAGATTGACATGCGCCCGACGGTTTTGCGGCTCGAACCGGACAGCTTTTTCAAACGCCTTGACGGCTTCGTCAAGGCGACCCATTTGCGTCAGGCAGACACCGAGGTTGACATGCGCGGATGCCGATTTGGGTCCCAGCTTTACGGCAAGCCGGCAACTGTCCAGTGCTGCCTTCGATTGCCCCATGGTATTGAGGATAGCCGCGATGTTGTTGTGGGTGACCGGATTGTCAGGCGCCAGCTCCAGCACCTTACGGAACGACGCCAGCGCCTGCTCGAACTGGCCATCGTCTTCCTGCGCAATGCCCATATTGTTGAGGGCCTCGATATTTTTCGGTTCGAGCAGCAGCGCTGCTTGATAAATAGCAATAGCCTGCCCCTGGCGGCGAGTTTCGCGCAGCAGGTCGGCATAGTGCAGCATGGGTGCGGCAACGGTTGAATCCATGGCGATCGCTTGCCGGTAGGCGTTTTCTGCCTCGGCGGTTTCGCCGGTGGCGTGCAGGCTGCGTCCCAGGCCATGAAAGTGCGCGGCGATAGCGTTGGGTTGAGCCGTTGCCTTGCGATAACTGAGTACGGCTTCGGCGTTGCGATCAAGCCTGAACAATACGTTGCCCATGCCGCCATGGGCCATGGCATTGCCGGGCTCACTTTGCAGTGCCGCCGCATAGCTGCGCATGGCCGGCTCTGGACGGTTGAGCGCCACATGTACATCGCCCAGCTTGCAGTGCAGTTCGGCTGCATCAGGCGCCAGCGCCAGCGCCTGCTGATAGCTCGCTTGCGCGGCCTGGTACTGGCCCTGCGCCTGCTGCATATCGCCTTTTCCTGCCAATGCCATCAGCAGCGACGGATCGATTTCCAGTGCGCCACGGTAGCATTCTGCCGCTTCTTTCAGGTGCCCTTGCGCCTGCAGCGCGTCGCCCAGTCGCGACAGCGCTTCGGCGTAGGCAGGTGCCAGTTCCAGCGCGCGCATAAAGCAGGCCATGGCTTGTTCAGGCTGTCCGTTGTCCATCTGGGCGCAACCGAGGCGCACTTGCGCTTCGGCGTCGCTTGGTGCCAGCGCCGCCGCTTCTTGCAGGGCGGGTACGGCGTCCTTGCCGGCGATTTGCAAAGCCATGCCCAGCACGCTCCAGGCCACGGCCGATTGCGGATACAGCGCTACTAAAGCCTGGCTGGCCGATTCCATTTGCGCATGCTCGCCGTTCTCATGCAGCTGCACGATATGATCGATTTCCTGCTGGGTAGGCTGCTGCGCGTCGCCTGAGGGCGATGCTGCTTGATCGGTGGCGTGCATGATGAAAAGTCAGAGTGGGTGCCAGCTTGAATTGTAACGGCTGGAAGTGCATTAGAGAAATTCTTATTGAGGAAGCTGACGTAAAAAAAGCGTGGCCACCGCCAGGTGGCCACGCTCTGTTACTGCATGCTGCCTTGTACGAAAAGGCTACATATTCGGATAATTCGGCCCGCCGCCGCCTTCCGGCGTGACCCAGACGATATTCTGGGTCGGGTCCTTGATGTCGCAGGTCTTGCAATGCACGCAGTTCTGCGCATTGATCTGCAGGCGTTCGGCGCCGTCGTCGTTTTTCACGAATTCGTAGACGCCGGCCGGGCAGTAGCGCGCTTCCGGGCCGGCATAGGTGGCCAGGTTGACATCGACCGGGACATTCGGGTTTTTCAGCGTCAGGTGGATCGGCTGGTCTTCCGCGTGGTTGGTGTTGGAAATAAACACCGACGACATCTTGTCGAACGTCAGCTTGCCGTCCGGCCTCGGATAGACGATCGGCGTGCATTGTGCGGCCGGCTTCAGGCATTCATGGTCGCCGTGCGAGTGGCGCAGCGTCCAGGGGGCCTTGCCGCGGAAAATAAGCTGGTCGATGCCGGTCATCAGGCTGCCCAGGTACAGGCCCTTCGACAGCCATGGCTTGACGTTGCGTGCGATATGCAGTTCTTCATGCAGCCAGGATTTTTCAAAGGCCACAGGGTAGCTGGCCAGCTCGTCGTGCTGGCGCTGTTCGCCCAATGCGTCAAAGGCGGCGTCGGCCGCCAGCATGCCGCTCTTGATGGCGGCGTGGCTGCCCTTGATGCGGCTCATGTTCAAAAAGCCGGCATCGCAGCCGACCAGCGCGCCACCGGCAAACACCAGCTTGGGCAGGCATTGCAGACCACCGGCAGCGATTGCGCGGGCGCCATACGAGATACGCTTGCCGCCTTCGAGGAAGGTGCGAATTTCCGGATGGGTTTTGTAGCGCTGGAATTCTTCGTACGGCGACAGGTACGGGTTTTCATAGGCCAGTCCGATTACATAGCCGACCATCACCTGGTTGTTTTCCATGTGGTACAGGAATGAGCCGCCATAGGTCTTGGTGTCGAGCGGCCAGCCGGTCGAGTGAATCACCAGGCCAGGCTGGTGCTTGGACGGATCGATTTCCCACAGTTCCTTGATGCCGATGCCGTAGGACTGCGGATCCTTGCCGGCGTTCAGGTCGTATTTGGCCATCAGCTGCTTGCCCAGGTGGCCGCGCGCGCCTTCGGCAAACAGGGTGTACTTGGCGTGCAGTTCCATGCCGAGCTGGAAGTCCGGGCCTGGCTCGCCATCGCGCTTGACGCCCATATTGCCGGTTGCGACACCCCTGACGGCGCCGTCGTCGGTGTACAGGATTTCGGCAGCGGGAAAGCCGGGGAAGATTTCCACGCCCAGGTTTTCCGCCTGCTGGCCCATCCAGCGCACCACGTTGCCGAGCGAGACGATGTAGTTGCCGTGGTTTTCAAAGCAGGCCGGCACCGCAAAGCCGGGCGTTTGATAGGCTTTGGTTTCAGTCAGGAACAGGATGCGGTCTTCGGTCACCGGCGTATTGAGCGGCGCGCCCAGCTCTTTCCAGTTCGGAATCAGTTCGCTCAAAGCTTTCGGGTCCATGATGGCGCCCGACAGGATATGGGCGCCCAGTTCGCCGCCTTTTTCCAGCACGCAGACCGATACTTCCTGGTTTTTTTCAGCGGCCAGCTGTTTCAGACGGATGGCCGCCGCCAAGCCGGCAGGGCCGCCGCCAACGATCACCACGTCATACTCCATGGCTTCGCGCGGGCCGTACTGCTCAACTAAATTATTAGGCTGTGTCATGTTTTATTGGTCTCGTTGTATCGTCACAAAATCAGATGGGATGGAATCGTTGGAAAATTTAAGCACGAGTGTGCTTGTTTTTGACGCAGATTGCAACTTTGGCGCCATTTTGCGGGACATTGCCACGCGCCGCAATCGAATTCCCGCTGTTTTGTGACATCATTGCGCTAACTTTTCCTCAGCTTGCCATGGATTTTTTGCCAATCGCTGGCAATCAAGGGCTGGGTTCATGCAAGATGCAGGTGTTATTTCAAACAGAACAGGAGCAGCTCGTGGGCATAGAAGTCAATTTCGAGGGCAAGATCGCCCTGATCACCGGCGCGTCGAGCGGACTCGGTGCGCGCTTTGCCAAGGTGCTGGCGCAGGCGGGCGCGCAGGTGGTGCTGGCCTCGCGCCGTATCGAGCGCCTGAAAGAGCTGCGCGCCGAGATCGAGGCCGATGGCGGCGCGGCGCATGTGGTGTCGCTCGATGTGACCGACTTTGCCAGCATTAAATCGGCCATCGCCCATGCGGAAACGGAAGCCGGGCCGATCGATATCCTGGTCAACAATTCGGGCGTATCGACCACCCAGCGCCTGGTCGATGTCACGCCCGAAGATTATTCCTTTGTAATGGATACCAATTTGCGCGGTTCGTTCTTTGTGGCCCAGCAAACGGCCAAGCGCATGATCGCGCGCGCCAAGGGTGATCCGAAAAAGCAGCACCGCATTATCAATATCGCCTCGATGGCTGGCCTGCAGGTGCTGCCGCAGATTGGCGTTTATTGCATGAGCAAGGCGGGCATGGTGCACATGACGCGCGCCATGGCCGTCGAATGGGGCAAATATGGCATCAATACCAACGCGATTTGCCCCGGCTATATTTCGACCGAGATCAACGAGGATTATTTTGCCAGCGAGCAGGGCAAAAAACTGATGCAGATGCTGCCCAACAAGCGCCCGGGCAAACCGGAAGACCTCGATGGCCTGCTGCTGTTGCTGGCAGGCGAGGATTCGCACTTTATCAACGGCGCCATTATTTCGGCCGATGGCGGCATGAGCACGTTTTAAAGCTGCAAACCCACCAGCTTGTGCACCAGCTCCGACGAAGTGGCTGCCGAAAACTTGCGCATCAGCTTGGCGCGGTGCATTTCCACCGTGCGCGGGCTCAGGTCAATCTGGCGCGCGATCAGCTTGCTCGTCTTGCCTTCGACCAGCAGCGCGGCGATTTCACGCTCACGCGGCGTCAGCTCGGCCGTCACCGGGCGCTTTTCACTGACATCTTCGAACGTCCAGATGCCGGCGCCCAGTGCCTGTGTCGCTTGCATGGCGTGGCCGGTCACGTGGCACCAGAACAGCTCGGCGTTACTGCGGCGCATGATGCGCTCGTCCGAATAGCGGCCGCGCGCGTTCATGATGGGGATAATGCGCTCGCCCGTGCGCAGGAATTCATCGTGCGTGGGATAGAGCATTTCAAACGACTGACCGTCGAGCTCGCTGCGGGCATAACCGAACATCTTGGCCAGCGCTTCATTGCAGCTGCGGATCACGCGGTTTTCCGACATGCACATGCCGACCGGCGCGTACAGGAAGATGCTTTCGTAGTCGATGTCGGTTGCGGCATTCATGCGTTGTGCATCACTCTCACGGATAGTCTCGCGGCAAGGCGCCGGTAGTTCTACGGTATTGTACTTTCGACGGGCGTATTTTATGCTCACTTGCTGCCGGCGTCACGGACGCCTGCAACGTTTTGCCATAGTGCTTTATAGAAATATAGCAAAAAGAACGGCACCAACAGAGACACAACCAGAGGGACACCCATGAATAAAGTTTATCCTGATGCAGCCTCGGCACTGGCCGGTATCGTACAAGATGGCCAGACCATCGCCGTCGGCGGCTTCGGCCTGTGCGGCATCCCGGAAGCGCTGATCGGCGCGCTGCGCGATTCTGGCGTAACGGGCCTGACCGCTATTTCCAACAATGCCGGCGTGGACGGCTTTGGCCTGGGCCAACTGCTCACCACCCGCCAGATCAAGAAGATGATTGCCTCCTATGTGGGCGAAAACAAGGAATTCGCGCGCCAGTACCTGGCCGGCGAACTGGAACTGGAATTTACGCCGCAAGGCACGCTGGCCGAGAAGCTGCGCGCCGGCGGCGCTGGCATTCCGGCTTTCTTTACCAAGACCGGCGTGGGCACCATCGTGGCCGACGGCAAGGAAATCCGCGAATTCGACGGCGAACAGTATGTGATGGAGCGCAGCCTGGTGGCCGATGTGTCGCTGGTCAAAGCGTATATGGCCGACCGCGCCGGTAACTTGATTTTCCGCAAGACCGCGCGCAACTTCAACCCCAACGTGGCCATGGCCGGCAAGGTCACCATCGTCGAAGTGGAAAAACTGGTTGAGATCGGCGAGATCGATCCGGACCAGGTGCATACGCCAGGCATTTTCGTGCACCGCATCGTGGTCAACGCCACGCCGGAAAAACGCATCGAGCAGCGCACCGTGCGCAGTGCCGAATAAAAACAGAGACGGAGAAGAACATGGCTTGGACACGTGATGAAATGGCCGCGCGCGCGGCAAAAGAATTGCAGGATGGTTTTTATGTGAACTTGGGCATCGGCCTGCCGACCCTGGTAGCGAACTACGTGCCGGACAATATCGAGGTGTTCCTGCAGTCGGAAAACGGCCTGCTGGGCATCGGACCTTTCCCGACGGACGAAGAAGTCGATGCCGACCTGATCAACGCCGGCAAGCAGACCGTGACGGCGCTGCCGGGCGCTGCCTACTTCAGCTCGGCCGATTCGTTCGGCATGATCCGTGGCGGCAAGATCAACCTGGCCATCCTGGGCGCGATGCAGGTGTCGGCCAAGGGCGACCTGGCCAACTGGATGATCCCAGGCAAGATGGTCAAGGGCATGGGCGGCGCGATGGACCTGGTGGCCGGCGTCAAGCGCGTGGTGGTGCTGATGGAGCACGTCGCTACCGCCAAGGACGGCAGCATCTCGCACAAGCTGCTCAAAGAGTGCGACCTGCCGCTGACCGGCGTGGGCGTGGTCGACCTGATCATTACCGACCTGGGCGTGATCGAAGTCACGCCATCGGGCCTGAAGCTCACTGAGCTGGCCCCTGGCGTGACCAAGGAGCAAGTGCTGGCCGCGACCAGTGCGCAGCTCGATGTATCGGCAGTCTGAGCGGTATTGCTGAATTAAAAAACGCTGCAGGTTTGAAGCCTGCAGCGTTTTTTTTCGTCCAGTCCGCTTGCTTATGGGGCTTTGCTGCGCAGGCTGTCGAGGCTGTAAGCGCCGGCGCCGGCCACGGCGTAGTACAGGAAAGCAAAGCAATACAGCACCGCCAGTTCGCCGCCGTTCAGCACCGGGAAAAAGCCCTGCGGCGCATGCATCATGAAGTAGGCAAAGGCCATCTGGCCCGACAGGATAAACGCCACAGGGCGGGTAAACAGGCCCACCAGCAGCAGCGCGCCGCCGACCAGTTCCAGCACGCCGGCCGCGCCCATCAGCGACAGCAGTTGCAGGCCGTCGAACATGGCTACATGCGGCACGCCGAACAGCTTGGCAGTGCCGTGCTGGATAAACAGGAAACCGAGCACAATGCGCAGTACGCCAAGCAGGCGCGGGTTCCAGGTAGCAAGAAAAGCAGGGGAGGGAAAGCTGGACATGTGGCGCTCCTTGTCGTCAAGTGGTAGTTCATTATGGATGAGCTGGCTCATTCGTGTGCTGACACTGTAAAGCTTTTTCCTGGCTTGATCATCAGGTGAAAATGCCATACTTCATTTACTGCCAGTAGATGATGGTGCAAAAGCTGCGCGCATGAAAAAAGCCCCGCAGATTGCTCTGCGGGGCTTTCTTTTCACATCAACGCCAGGTTTATTTGACTATATTGACTGCTGGTACGGCGTGGTGGTCATCAACCGGGCTGGTCGGATTGGCCAGCTCGCTGTGCAGTTTCACCATATCCAGCTCTTTTTCCCATTTCGACACCACGATGGTGGCCACGCCATTGCCGACAAAGTTAGTCAGCGCACGGCATTCGCTCATGAAGCGGTCGATACCGAGGATCAGCGCCATGCCGGCCACCGGAATGGTCGGCACCACGGCCAGCGTTGCCGCCAGGGTAATGAAGCCGGCGCCGGTAATGCCCGATGCGCCTTTCGAGGTCAGCATCGCCACGCCCAGGATGGTTAGTTCCTGCCAGATGGTCAGGTCGGTATTGGTGGCTTGCGCAACAAACAGTGCCGCCATGGTCATGTAGATATTGGTGCCGTCCAGGTTGAACGAGTAACCGGTCGGTACCACCAGGCCCACCACTGGCTTGGAGCAGCCCAGGTGTTCCAGTTTCTTCATCAGCGCTGGCAAGGCCGATTCCGACGAGCTGGTACCGAGCACGATCAGCAGTTCTTCCTTGATATAGGCCAGGAAACGGACGATCGAGAAGCCGGTGTAACGGGCGATCAGGCCCAGCACCACGAACACGAACAGGAAGCAGGTCAGGTAGAACGAACCCATCAGTTTAGCCAGCGGGATCAGCGAAGCCAGGCCGTATTTGCCGATGGTGAACGCCATCGCGCCAAACGCGCCGATCGGAGCGACCTTCATGATGATGTTGACCATGCCGAAGATGGCGTGCGACAGTTCGTCGATCAGCTTGGTGACAGGACGGCCGCGCTCGCCCAGCAGCGACAGCGAGAAGCCGAACAGCACAGCGATCAGCAGCACTTGCAGAATGTCGCCCTTGGCAAACGCATCAACGAAGGTCTTCGGGATGATGTTCATCAGGAAGTCGGTGGTGGTCAAGCCTTGTGCATGCGTATATTGCTCGATCGACTTGACGTCCAGGTGGGCCGGATCGGCGTTGAAGCCGGCGCCTGGTTTCAGGATATTGGCCACCAACAAGCCGATCGCCAGCGCAAAGGTCGACACGACTTCAAAGTAGATCAGCGCCTTGCCGCCGACGCGGCCGATTTTTTTCACGTCTTGCATGCCGGCAATGCCGGACACCACGGTACAGAAGATCACCGGGGCGATAATCATCTTGATCAGTTTGATAAAGCCATCGCCCAGCGGCTTCATGTCGACTGCGTTGCTTGGGTAGAACACGCCCAGCAGCACGCCGACCACGATGGCGAAGATCACCTGTACATACAGGATTTTATAAAACGGTTTTTTAACGGCATTCACGACGAGTCTCCTCTTGCGGGTTGATGGTGCGATCATCGCTGCTTACAGCTTGCCGCTCAATTGTGGAAAACCGCAGATATGCACATTTTGAATATCGGGTATGGCGCAATGACGGCGGCATGCAAGGTATGCTGCATCGCAGCAAAGCTGCCGTGCGCTTGGAGCATTGCCCGTGCTGCGCTACACTCTGTCCATGCCGGGCGCGCAGACCTGGTTTCATGGCGCTGCAGGCGCCCTTGATTACCGTTAACAGAAAGGTTGCCGCATGATCGAAGCACGTATCCACACCGTCCAGTGCATTTCGCCTGCCGGGCTGCACCAGATGTCCTACAAGGAATGGGGTGCGCCCGACAATCCGAATGTGCTGGTGTGCGTGCATGGCGTCACGCGCGTTGCCGACGATTTTGACACCCTGGCACGCGCCATGGCCAGCGACTACCGCGTGGTC
Organism: Janthinobacterium aquaticum; assembly: GCF_009208565.1. GTDB lineage: Bacteria > Pseudomonadota > Gammaproteobacteria > Burkholderiales > Burkholderiaceae_D > Janthinobacterium. The sequence continues at coordinate 381,632 of NZ_WFLK01000002.1, forward strand.
TGCCCCGATGTGGTGGGGCGCGGCCGTTCGGGGTGGCTGGCCAATCCCGAGTTTTACCGCGTGCCGCAATATGTGAGCGACATGGTGACGCTGCTGGCGCGCGTGCTGGCCAATGGCGAACGCCAGACCGTCGACTGGTTCGGCACCTCGATGGGTGGCCTGATCGGCCTGGGCCTGGCGTCCTTGCCGCACAGCCCGGTCAGCAAACTGGTACTGAACGATATCGGCCCGACGCTGGCGCCCGAGGCGCTGCAGCGCATCGGCGACTATATCGGCCAGGATCTGCGCTTCGAGACTTTCGAGCAGGGCGCGCAGTTCGTGCGCGATGTGTCGCGCAGCTTCGGGCCGCATACCGACGCCGAATGGCACAAGCTGGCAACCGACGTGCTGCGCCAGGCCGAGGACGGCACCTGGCGCCGCCACTACGACATGGGCCTGGCGCTGCCGTTTCGCGCCGCCACGCCCGAGTCTGCCGCGCTGGACGAAGCCATGCTGTGGGCAGCGTACGACGCCGTGCGCTGCCCCACGCTGCTGGTGCGCGGGGCCGAATCGGACCTGCTGTCGGCACAGACAGCGCAAGTTATGCAGGGGCGCGGCCCGAAAGCACAGCTGGTGGAAATTGCCGGCGTCGGCCATGCGCCGACCTTTGTGCATGATGACCAGATCGCGATTGCACGGCAATTTTTGCTGGGCCGTTCCTGATCCGTTTTTTGCGTCACCCCGATTTTGAAACAAATGAAAGAGATAGACACGATGGAAATCAAACGACTGCATGTAGGCAAGCGCCTCTCCGAAGTAGCCATTCATAACGGCACCATTTACCTGGCCGGCCAGATCGCCGAAGACACTACCCAGGGCATCGTTGGCCAGACGCGCGAAGTGCTGGGCCATGTTGACCGCCTGCTGGCGGAAGCCGGCAGCGACAAGACCTGCATCCTGTCGTGCCAGATATATATTGCCGACATGAAGGATTTTGCCGGCATGAATGAAGTGTGGGATGACTGGGTGCCAGCCGGCCACACGCCGCCGCGCGCCACGGTCGAGTCCAAGCTGGCCAATCCGGCCTGCCTGGTTGAAATTGTTATTGTTGCTGCAGAGCGTTAAGGTATTCCATGGTTTCCATCTCGGCGCCGAATAGTGCAATTTCGGAACAACTGGTAGAGGGCTTGAATGCGGCTGACAGCGCGCGCGTGCTCGATGCGCTCGCTTACGCCACCGAAGCCTACGGCGAGAAGCAGACCTTTGCCGATCAGCGCGCCCTCGATTTTGCCATCGGGGTGGCAGCCACCCTGGCGTTCCTGCGCAGCGATGCAGAAACCCGGATTGCCGGACTGATGTTCGAACTGACCCTGCTTGAACCCGATACCGCAGCCGATATCGAGCCGCGTTTCGGCAAGCAGGTGTGCGACCTGGCCACCGGCGTGCGTCAGCTGATACGCTTGCGTGCGCTGACCCAGACCTCGCACGCGGGTGGGGCCGGCGGGCGCGGCAAGAACGCTGCCCAGCAGGCCGTGGCGCAGGTGGAAACGCTGCGCAAGATGCTGCTGGCGATGGCCTCCGACATGCGCGTGGTGCTGGTGCGCCTGGCCTCTTGCGTGACGAGTTTGCGCCATTTTGCCGAACTCAAATTGTTCAACGACATGACGCGCGACTACGGGCGCGAAACGCTGGATCTGTACGCGCCGCTGGCTAACCGGCTCGGCATCTGGCAGCTGAAATGGGAGCTCGAAGACCTGTCGTTCCGCTTTATCGAGCCCGACGCCTACAAGCGCATTGCCAAGATGCTCGAAGAAAAGCGCATGATGCGCGAAGGCTTTGTGTCGTCGGCCATTTTGCGCCTGCAAACGGAGCTGGCCGCAGCGGGCATCCAGGCCGAAGTATTCGGCCGTCCCAAGCATATTTACAGCATCTGGAACAAGATGCGCGGCAAGGAACTGGACTTCACGGCGCTGTACGATGTGCGTGCCTTTCGCGTGATCGTTGCCGATGTGAAGACCTGCTATACGGTGCTGGGCGTGGTGCACAATATCTGGACGCCGATTCCGAAGGAATTTGACGACTATATCTCGCGCCCCAAGCCCAATGGCTACCAGTCGCTGCACACGGTGGTCACGGCCGAAGACGGCCGGCCGCTGGAAGTGCAAATCCGCACCAATGAAATGCACAGCTTTGCCGAGTACGGCGTGGCTGCGCACTGGCGCTACAAGGAAGAGGGCGGTTCGAACTTTGCCGGCCAGAAGTACGATGAAAAGATCGCCTGGCTGCGCCAGCTGCTGGCCTGGAAGACTGAGGTGGCCGACGCCGTGGTGGGCCAGGAGGAAATCCAGCGCGAATGGGTGGAAAAACTCAAGTCCGCCACGCTCGACGACCGCATTTTCGTGATGACGCCGCAGGCGCGCGTGCTCGAGTTGCCGGTCGGTGCCACGCCGGTCGACTTTGCCTACCATCTGCATACCGATGTCGGCCACCGCTGCCGCGGCGCCAAGGTCGATGGCGTGATGGTGCCCCTGAACACCTTGCTGAAAAACGGCCAGACCTGCGAGATCATTACCGCCAAGGGCGCGCCGGGTACGGCCGGGCCTTCGCGCGACTGGCTCGGCGCCGGCTATGCCGTCAGCACCCGCACACGCTCGAAAATCCGCGCCTGGTTCCATGCGATCGACATGCAGGAAACGCTGGGCCACGGCCGTGCGCTGGTGGAAAAGTCCTTGCAGCGCGAAGGCAAGACGGCCGTCAACCTCGAGTCGCTAGCGCAAAAGCTCGGCTTTTCCAAGGTTGATGAACTGTTCCTGTCGGTCGGCAAGGATGAATTCAGCCTGCGCCATGTCGAGCAGGCGCTGCACGACACGGGCGAAGTGGTTGAACCGGAAGACGCGGTGCTGGTCGGCAAGAGCCGTGCGTCGAGCGTCGAGCAGGGCGCCAAGTCGGGCGTGCTGGTGGTTGGCACGGAAGGGCTGATGACGGTGCTGGCCAAATGCTGCAAGCCGGCCCCGCCGGACAGCATCGTCGGCTTTGTGACGCGCGGCAAGGGCGTCTCGATCCACCGCGCCACCTGCAAGAACTTCGAGGAAATGCGCGCCAAGGCGCCCGAGCGCGTGATTTTTACCGAGTGGGGCAGCACCGGCGGGCAAGATACCGTCTATCCAGTCGATATCTTTATCCTTGCCGGCGACCGCCAAGGCCTGCTGCGCGATATTTCCGAGATTTTTTCGCGTGAAAAAATCAATGTGATCGGCGTCAACACCCAAAGCGCCAAGGGCCAGGCGCGCATGACTTTTACGGCCGAGATCAGCTCCACCGCGCAGCTGTTGAAAGCCTTGAATGTGATCAAGGATGTCAGCGGCGTGCTCGAAGCGCGGCGCAGCTGATCGCAGGAGTGCGTATTGTGGCGTCGGTCGGCGTAGGTCGGATTAGCGCGCAGCGCGTAATCCGACCTACCCGACCTGCCTGCTCCCGGCCGAGCCAGCATGCAAGCCCGCCATCGCCCCCGTTTCTGGCTGCAGCGTAATATGATCGATGCCGTGTTGTTCCAGCAGCATGACCTTGATGCTGCGCAGCACGCGCGGCCAATGTTCGAGTTCCACGATTTCCACGTGGCCGATCAGTGCCGGCTGGCCCGGCGACATATCCCATACATGCAGGTCATGCACCGACAGCACGCCGTCGACCTGTTCCAGGTCTGCACCCACCTTCAGGTAGTCGATCTGGTGCGGCACGCCTTCCATCAGGAAGTGGTAGGAATCCTTGAGTACGCCAAAGGTCGATTTCAGGATCAGCAGCGAGACCAGCACCGACAGCAGCGGGTCAATCTGCATCCAGCCGGTGAGATAGATGACGGCGCCGGCGACGATGGCCGCTACCGAGCCGAGCAGGTCGCCCATCACATGCACCAGCGCGGCGCGCGTATTGACGCTGTCCTTGTCTTTTGATAACACCCAGGCCACCACCAGGTTGATCGCCAGACCGATAAAGGCCACCACGAACACCATGCCGCCTTGCACCGCCTGCGGCGAATGAAAGCGCAGCACCGCTTCGTAGCTGATCCAGCCGACCACGCACAGCATCGCCAGCGCATTGACGAAAGCCGCCAGCGCCTCGGCGCGGCCAAAGCCGAACGAATGGCGCGGCGAGGGTGGGCGGCGCGCAATCAGCTGCGCCAGCAGCGCCAGGCCCAGCGCGGCCGCGTCGGTCACCATATGGCCAGCGTCGGAAATCAAGGCCAGTGAATTGGACCAGAAGCCGGCGGCCACCTCGACGCCGGCAAACGACAGCGTCAGTCCCAGCGCCCAGGCCAGCACATGCCGGCTGCGGCCCTCGAAGGAATGGGTATGGTGTGCGTCGCCTTTGAGGTGGGCGTGCAAATGTTGGTCAGGCTCGTTGCGATGGTCGTGCATGGAAGTGATCTCGAATCGTGTTGGCATAAGTGTAGATGAAAAGTAACAATGTCGTCGCTACGCCAGCACCGGCCACCTTCAGATAAGGAAAAACCATGTCGCTGAAAAAAGGACAAAAGCTCAGGCTCGACAGCAGTGCCACTGCCAGTGAACTTGCCGTGCATTGCACCGTGCAGGCGCCGTTTCATATCGATATCAGCTGCTTTGGCCTCGATGCCCACGACAAGCTGTTCGATGACGCCTATATGGTGTTTTACAACCAGCGCGCCTCGCCCGATGGCGAAATCCGTCTGGTGGACGATGTGCCGGCCAGTCATTTCGCGCTCAGCCTGGCGCGTCTGCCGGTGCAGGTCAGCAAACTGGTGTTTGCCGCCGCCATCGATCCAACGCACAAGCAGAGCATGCAGCAGTTGCAGTCGCTGACACTGCGCGTGGGCGAACATGTGTTCAGCCTGACAGGCGCCGACTTCAGCGGCGAGAAGGTCATTATGATTGCCGAGCTCTACCGCAAGGACGGCGACTGGCGCCTGGGCCTGAATGGCCAGGGTTTCAACGGCGGCCTGGACGCCTTGCTGGTGCATTTTGGTGGCGAAGTGGCGTCCGCTGCTACCGCCGCGCCGGAAAAAATATCGCTGGAAAAACGCTTCGAGCAGAAAGCGCCGCAACTGGTCTCGCTGGCAAAACTGGCCGGTGTCTCGCTGGCCAAGCACCGGCTCGATCAGGTGCGCGCCAGGGCGGCGTTCGTGATCGATGCGTCCGGCTCCATGCATGGCCAGTACACGAGTGGCCGGGTGCAGGAGGCAGTGAACCGCGTCTTTCCGCTGGGCGTGCATTTCGATGACGATGAAGAGCTGGAAACCTGGGCTTTTGCGCAAAAGAGCAAGCAACTGGGCAATGTGACGTTTGACAACGTGCACGATTACGTCAAGCGCGAGGCCGGTGGCTGGAAGAAGTGGATGGATGAGCTCAATGCCGGCTACAACAATGAACCGGCAGTGATCCGGCAGGTGATCAGCCATTTCACAGGCCTCGCAGTACCGAAGATCGTGAGCAAAAAGACGGGGCTATTCTCATCGAAAAAAGAGCTGCCGGACACTTTTGCCCCGCCGGTCGACATGAAAACGCCGGTGCTGGTGCTGTTTATCTCCGATGGCGGCGTGTCGCACAACGATGAAATCGAATTGCTGATCCGCTGGTCGAGCACGCTGCCGATCTTCTGGCAGTTTATCGGCATCGGCGGTTCGAGCTACGGTGCGCTGGAGCGGCTTGACGACCTGGCTGGCCGCCATATCGACAATGCCAACTTCTTTGCGCTGAACGACCTGCGCGAAATCACTGAAGCGCAGCTGTACGACCGCATGATGCAGGAGTTTCCTGGCTGGCTGAAACAGGCGCGCAGCAGAGGCATGATCGGCAGCGGCGCATAAACATCGCGCCGCTGCCGTTGCTGCTTACATGACTACTGCATGACTATTGCACAAGCGCTTCACCGAACTTGCCTTCGCGGAAGTCCTGCACTGCCTGGAACACCTCGGCCTGGGTATTCATCACGAACGGGCCGTACTGGGCGATCGGCTCGTTGAGCGGCTGGCCGGCCACCAGGATCACGCGCCCGCCCTCCGGTGCGCTGATACGCACGCCGTCGCTGCCGGCGGTATTGGCAAAAATGGCCATGCGCAGCGCCGGTACCGTTTTGTCGCCCAGTTGCACTTCGCCGCGAAACGTGTACAAGAAGGCGTTATGGCCGGGCGGCAAAGGTTGCTCGAAGCTGGTGCCTGGCGGCAGTTCGATATCGAGATACAGCGGCTCGGTCCGGTCACGCTCGACGGCGCCCGTAACACCATGGCTGCTGCCGGCAATCACCTGGACCTTGACGCCGGCTTCGGTGGTGTAGCGGGGAATCTCCTCGCTGGCAAAGTCGCGGTACCAGGGCTTGCGCAGCTTGTCGCTGGCCGGCAGGTTCAGCCACAGCTGGAAGCCTTCCATCACGCCTTCTTCCTGCTCCGGCATTTCCGAGTGGATCACGCCACTGCCGGCGGTCATCCACTGCACGCCGCCCGAGGCGAGCAGGCCTTCGTGGCCGGCGCTGTCGCGATGGCGCATGCGCCCGGTGATCATGTACGACACGGTTTCGAAGCCGCGGTGCGGATGCTCGGGAAAGCCGGCGATATAGTCGTTGGGCTGGTCGCTGGCAAAATTGTCGAGCATCAGGAAAGGATCGAGACGGCGCTGCAGCTGCTGCGTCAGTACCCGGTTGATCTTCACGCCCGCGCCGTCCATCACGGCCTGGCCAGCGATGACGCGCTCGACCTGGCGTGGGCTGGCCACGGTGTTGCTGACGCTATTGGTCTCGTTCATATTGTTCTCCTTGTGCTCGACAAAAAACGGTTACACCAGTACGGCGTTGATTTCTGCGTCGGCCTGCGCCTGCGCCTTGGCCACGGCGTCGGGGCCCATGCCCATGCCTTCCGAATACACATACTGCACATCGCTCAAGCCCAGGAAGCCGAACATGGTGTTCAGGAACGGCACCTGACTGTCGGTCGGGCCGTTGCGGTGCATGCCGCCACGCGACAGGCCCACGTAGACTTTCTTGCCAGAGAGCAGGCCAACCGGGCCGTTTTCGGTGTACTTGAAGGTCACGTTGGCGCGGGCAATCGCGTCAAACCAGCTTTTCAGTTGCACGGTGATACCGAAGTTGTACATCGGCGCGCCAACCACGATCACGTCAGCTGCCTGTACCTGGGCGATCAGCGCGTCGTCCAGCGCCACGCGGGCGGCCTGCTCGGCGCTGCGCTGGTCGGCTGGCGTAAACAGTGCTTGCAGCGTCGCTTCATCGAGTACCGGATGCGGCTGGGCAGCGAGGTCGCGGCGTACCAGGGTGGCGCCAGGATTGGCAGCCAATACGCGGGCGGACAAGGCGTCAGCCAGGCGGGTCGAGGCGGAACCGGTGCTGCGGGCGCTGGAATTGATTTGCAGGATGTTCATAATGTGTTCTCCGTGTTGGGTAGTGTGTTGCGATGGATGAACTATAGCAATCCCAAAACCACAGCGGAAGACGTTAAAATGGATAACATTAGCTCAAAAATGGAACAATCGAGAAAGCTCAATGAATGGACATTGATCCTGGTGATTTATTGCTGTTTGCCCGCGTGGTAGAAAGCGGCAGCTTTTCACGCGCGGCCGACCGTATCGGCCTGCCCAAGTCGACCGTGTCGCGCCGTGTGGGCCAGCTGGAGGCAAAGTTGGGCGAGCGTCTGCTGCAGCGCACGACGCGCAAGCTGGCGCTGACCGAGTTCGGCGCCAGCCTGCTTGGCCATGCGCGCCGTGTGGTGGAGGAGGTGGAAGCGGCCGGCGCGCTGGCGCAGCACCGCCAGGCCGGGCCCAGCGGCCTGCTGCGCATTTCCATGCCGGCCGACTTTGCCGACCTGTTGATGCGCCAGGTACTGGCCGAGTTCGTTCGCCGTTATCCCGCTATTTCGCTCGAACTCGATCTGTCGGCGCGGCGTGTGGACTTACTTGAAGAAAATTTCGATCTGGCCATCCGCATGGGCAATCTGCCCGACGATGCCAGCCTGGCGGCGCGCCGCGTGGCCTTCAGCACGCTGGCGCTGTATGCCTCGCCGCAATACACGGCCGTGCATGGCCTGCCCGAGCATCCGGATGATCTGTTCGGTCACGATCTGCTGAGCTTGCCGCGCGCCGTGCATGGCCTGGTCAGCTGGACCCTGGTGCGCGGCAAAACGACCTGGCAGCGCGAGCTGCCGGTGCGCCTGCTGGCCAATTCACCCGAGCTGCTGATACGCATGGCGTGCACCGGCGTGGGCATCGCCGCCAGCACCGACCGCTTTGCCACCGCCCATCTGCAGACAGGGGAGCTGGTGCGCGTGTTGCCTGAATGGGGTTTCCCGTTGGTGGATGCGTGGGCGGTGTTTCCCGGCCGCCGGCTGATGCCGGCCAAGACCCGGGCGTTTCTCGATCTGATGGACGAACTGTATCAGGGCGACCGGCCCGTGTAGGCCAGCCGCCGCCTGGGCAGATCAGGACAGGTTGCCCATCACTTCGCCCAGTTGCACCGGGCCGGCCGGCTGCCAGGCCTGGTTGAATTGCAGCGTGTCTTTCGGGAACAGCATGACCACGGTTGAGCCGAGCAGGAAGCGGCCCAGCTCTTCGCCTTTTTTCAGCACCACATTGTCGTTGGCGTAGCTCCAGTCGCGCACCTGGCCCGAGCGCGGCGGATTGACCACGCCGTGCCAGACGGTGGCCATGCTGCCCACGATGGTCGCACCCACCAGTGTCATCACAAACGGACCGTTGGCGGTGTCGAACACGCACACCACGCGTTCATTGCGCGCGAACAGGCCGGGGATGCCGCGTGCGGTAGTCGGATTGACCGAGAACAGCTCGCCCGGCACATAAATCATGCGCGTCAGGCGACCGTCGCACGGCATATGGATGCGGTGATAGTCGCGCGGGCTCAGGTACAGATTGGCAAAGCTGCCGTGCTCGAACTGCGCCGCCAGCGCCGCATCGCCGCCGACCAGGGCGGTGGTGCTGAATTGATGGCCCTTGGCCTGGAAGATCTGATCCTTGTCGATGACGCCAAACTGGCTGATACGCCCATCGACCGGGCATACATAGTCAGCCTGGGCAATCGGGCGCACGCCGGGGCGCAGCGCGCGCGTGAAAAACTCGTTAAAGCTCGTGTAGTGGCTGATATCCGGGTCCAGCGCCTCGTCCATGTTGACGTTGTAGCGGCCGACAAACCAGCGGATCAGCCGCGTGGTCATGGCGCCGCCCTTGGCGCCGGCCACGCGGCCGGCAAAGTTGGTCAGCGCTCCCTTGGGCAGCAGATATTGGGGCAGGACGGCTAGACGGTCAGACACGATAGGGGGCCTTTGAATGAAGATTGAAAATACATTATAGCGGCGAAGCGGCGCCGCATGATACGCCAGGCGGGGCAGGCAGAGAACCTGCGGTCAGAATTTATTTTCAGAAACATGTGTCTTTAGGGCAAATTTCGCGCACAATCGCTGCCTTGGCTTTTTAGCCATCTTTTTTAGCCATTCTTCTCAGCCAACTTTTTAAGCTCTCCCATGATGCCACGCAGTTTGCCGTCCTTTTTGCCGTCCTTTCGTCTTGCCGTCTGTAGCGCCGCTGTCCTGTTTGCGTGGAATGTCCAAGCGCAGGAAAAACAGGCCACTGCCGAGCCGCCAGCGCAGTCCGATGCTGGCCCTGTGCAGAAAGTGGAAGTGAAGGGCAGCGGCTACGATCCGCGCCGCGACGATACGGCCAGCAAGATGGTGGTGACCAGCGAAGAGATTCAAAAGTACGGCGACACCAATGTTACCGATGTGCTGAAGCGCCTGCCCGGCATTACCGTCAGCGGCGCGGCCGGGCGTTCGGGCGGCGAGATTCGCATGCGCGGCCTGGGCAGCGGCTATACGCAGATCCTGCTCAACGGTGAACGCGCGCCGGCCGGCTTTTCGCTCGATACCCTGGCGCCCGAGCTGATCGAACGCATTGAAATCCTGCATGCGGCCAGCGCCGAGTACAGCACCCAGTCGATTGCCGGCACCATCAATGTGGTGCTGAAAAAGGCGGTCAAGACCGCGCAGCGCGAAGTCAAGCTGGGCGTGCAGCGCAGCAAGGACAGTTTTTCGCCGACCGTCAACCTGCAGTTGTCCGACCGCGATGGCAAGTTCTCCTATTCGCTCAGCGGCTCGCTGTATCGTTTCGACTACCACTATGACAATCCGGCGCAGGAACTGGCGTATGCGCCCGATGGCCGCCAGGTACTGCAGCGGCGCAGCATGGGCACCGGCGACGGCCGCCCGGAAGGTATCAACCTGGCGCCGCGCCTGAACTGGGTGCTGGCCGGTGGTGACACGGTGACGGCGCAATTTTTTGTCAACGTCGGGCGCGGCGAGCACCGCAGCGCCAACCGCATCGAGACCGAACTGGGCGCGCGTCCCGCTTACGATATCGAAGCGATTCAGTCCAGCAACCATAACGCCATCGGGCGCGGCGATGTGACTTGGGTGCACAAGCTGGCAGGCGGCGCAAAACTGGAGCTCAAGCTCGGTGCCTCGACCGGACGCAATACCTCGGACAGCCGCCAGCGCGGCACGGTCGAGGGCGCCGGGCTGGCGCTGGATCGGCTGATCAATGTCAAGTCCACCGAGAATGGCGTCAATTCGATCGGTAAATACAGCACACCGCTGGTGCCCGGCCACGCGCTGTCGATGGGCTGGGACACCGGCTACACCAAACGCGAGGAAAGCCGCTTGCAGCGCGAAACGGCGTTGCCGCTGGCCGGTGCACCGGTCAACAGCGATGAAGGTTTTGATGCGGCCATTCGCCGCCTGGCGCTGTACGGCCAGGACGACTGGGAGATTACACCGCGCTGGTCGATGTATGGCGGCGTGCGCTGGGAAGGTATCGAGACGCGCAGCGAGGGCAACAGCTACGATAGCGTGCGCCAGCGCACCAGCGTGTGGAGCCCGCTGCTGCAGACGCTGTGGAAGCTGCCCGACACCAAGGGCGACCAGGTGCGCCTGGCGCTGACGCGCACCTACAAGGCGCAGCCCACGTCGAGCCTGATTCCACGCCGCAATACCTCGACCAACAACAGCCAGACCGACCCTGACCGCGAAGGCAATCCGAACCTGCGCCCTGAGCTGGCGCTGGGTCTGGACATGTCGTATGAGCACTACTGGGCCGAAGGCGCCTTGCTCAGTGCCCGCGCCTCGGCGCGCCGCATCGACGGCTATACGCGCCAGGGCCTGCTGCTGATCAACGAGCGCTGGGTTTCCACGCCCGTCAACGACGGCCGTGCCAATACGCAGACGCTGGAGCTGGAAGCGAAGTTCCCGCTGCGTGCGGTATTGGCCGCGCCGGTGCCGGCGATTGACCTGCGCGCCAGCCTGAGCCGCAACTGGTCGCAGGTCGAGCGCGTGCCTGGGCCCAACAACCGGCTCGACCAGCAAACGCCGTTCAGCGGCAACCTGGGCATCGATTACAAGACGCCGGACGGCGTGCTGACCACCGGCGGCAGCTTCAATTTCCGCAACGGCGGCCCGGTGCGCGTGACCGAACTGCAAAGCAGCTATACTTCGCCGCGGCGCGATCTGGACCTGTATGCCTTGTGGAAGTTCAATCCGAAAATCCAGCTGCGGCTGGCTGCCAGCAATCTGCTGGCGCAGGATTTCCAGAGCGACAGCATCTACAGCGATGCCAGCGGTACGATACGGCGCAACAGCATTTCACCAAGCACGCCGCAGGGACGCGCCACGCTGGAAATGAAGTTTTAAAGGGCAGGGTTGCCGTCTGCTGGCCTATAATCGCAGCATTTATTTAGCTGCAAGGTATAGCCATGACGTTTTCCTCCCTCGGCCTGATCGATCCGCTGGTCCGCAAACTTGACGAACTCGGCTACGACAAGCCGACGCCGGTGCAGGCCAAGGCGATTCCCGCCGTGCTGGACAAGCGCGACCTGATGGCGGCGGCCCAGACCGGTACCGGCAAGACGGCCGGCTTTGCCGTGCCGCTGCTGCAGCGTCTGACGATGGAGGGGCCGCAGGTGGCGCCGCACTGCGTGCGCGTGCTGGTGCTGGTGCCCACGCGTGAGCTGGCCGAGCAGGTCTATGGCAGTTTTCGCAGCTATGGCGGCAATTTGCCGCTGCGCAGTTTTGTCGCCTACGGCGGCGTGCCGATCGAGCCGCAGATCGCCAAACTGCGCAAGGGTCTCGACGTGCTGGTGGCCACGCCCGGCCGCCTGCTCGACCTGCAGACGCAGGGCGCGGTCAAATTTGAACAACTGCAGACGCTGGTGCTCGACGAGGCCGACCGCATGCTCGATCTTGGTTTCGAGCGCCAACTCGACCTGCTGCTGATGGCGCTGCCAAAGCAGCGCCAGACGTTGCTGTTTTCGGCCACCTTTTCCGACGCCATCCGCGCCATGGCCAAGACCATGCTGAAAGACCCGGTCTCGGTCGAAGTGAGCCCGCGCAATACCACTGCCAAGGCCGTCAAGCAGTCGCTCATTACCTGCGATAAAAAAGCCAAGCCGGAACTATTCCTGCACCTGATGAAAAAGCAGCGCTGGGGCCAGGTGCTGACGTTCGTGAAAACGCGCAAGGGCGTCGAGCAGCTGGTCAAGACCTTGCTCGAGCATGGCGTGCGCGCCGACTCGATCCATGGCGACAAGACCCAGCCGAACCGCTTGCGCGCCCTGGCGCGTTTCAAGGCAGCCGAGGTGCAGGTGCTGGTCGCCACCGATGTGGCCGCGCGCGGGCTCGATATCGAGCAACTGCCGCTGGTGGTCAATTTCGACCTGCCCACGGTGGCCGAAGACTATATCCACCGCATCGGCCGCACCGGCCGCGCGGGCAGTTCCGGCACCGCGCTGTCGCTGGTCTGCGCCGATGAAGTTGAACTGCTGTCGGCGATTGAAGCGCTGACGCGCCAGAGCATCAAGCGCAGCGAAGAACCGGGCTTCGAGGCCGAACACCGCGTGCCGGCAACCAAGGCTGGCGGCGTGGTCGAGAAAAAGCCGGTCAAGGTCATGACGCCCAAGGCGGCCGAGCGCGCCAGCAAGCGGCGCTTCTACCGTTAAGGCGACACGGAACAGCGCTGCACGTATCCCGCAGGTATGCCATGATGCGTGCATGACCTCGATACCCTTGTTCCCGCTCAATACGGTACTGTATCCCGATGGCTATCTGCCGCTGCAGATCTTCGAGGTGCGCTATCTGGACATGATACGCAACTGCATCACCGGCGAGCAGCCGTTTGGCGTGGTGCAATTGCTGGCCGGCGCGGAAGTGCGCAAGCCCGGGCAGCAGGAGACGCTGGCGCCGGTCGGCACGCTGGCGCGCGTGATGGACTGGGCGGCGCCGCTGTCGGGCCTGCTGCAGATTAAGTGCATGGGCACGCAGCGCTTTCGCGTGCTGTCGAGCGAACAGCTGAAACATGGCCTGTGGATGGCCGAAATCGATATGCTGGCGCCCGACCTGCCGGTGCCGATACCGGCCGAACAGCAGAATGTGGCCGACGCGCTGGGCGCGCTGATCCGCACCTTGCAGGAAGAAAAAATTCCGCTGGACCAGATGCCGTTGCAGCCGCCTTATCGCCTGGACGAGAGCGGCTGGGTGGCCAATCGCTGGTGCGAACTGCTGTCGCTGACGCCGTTGCAAAAGCAGTTGCTGCTGAGCCAGGATAACGCCGTGCTGCGCCTGGAACTGGTGCAGGACGTGCTGGCCGACAACGGACTACTCGATAACTGACTGTACAATCTTTTGTTTACGTCAAGATGTCGTTGTGCAATTGCAATTTCTGTTGAGAAATACTTTACGCTATGACGCCGCTTCGTTAAGATAATCACCCTGGCAATAGCGCCAGCATACTCAAGAGAAAACCAGATGGCAAAAGCAAGCGCGGAACAGATCAATGCAGCGATGGACAGCCTGGTAGCGGAAGGCCAGGCGCTGACGGTACGCGCGCTGCGCGACAAGCTGGGCAATACTGCCTGCCTGGGCACCATCAGTAAACTCCTGCAGCGCCGCAAGGCCGGCACCCAGCGCCAGCTTGCTGCAGCGGCGGAACTGTCGCCGGTGCTGCGCCAGGCCATACTCGATTTCGTGGGACAGGAACTGCAGGCCAGTACCAGCTTGCATGAAGCGGAAATGAACGACAATCAACAAGAATTGATGGACCTGGCTACGGAGAACGAGCGCCAGCAGGAACAGCTGGACCTGCAGGCCGGTGAGATCGAGACCCTGCGCGCCGAACTCGAGCGTGAGCGCCAGGTGGCCAACCAGGCCCGTACCGACCTGGCCAAGGCGCAGCTGCGCCTGGAAGGCTTGCCACGCCTGGAAGAGGCGGCCGAGCAGGCCCGCATGGACCTGGCCAAGGCGCAATTCAAGCTCGAAGGCATTCCACGCCTGGAAGAAGCAGCCGAGCAGGCGCGCACCGAACTGATCGCCGCCCAGCTCAAGCTGGAAGGCCTGACGCGCGTGGAAACCGAGCTGGCCACCGTGCGACTCGAGCTCGAAGCGGAGCGCGAAGAACTCGGCGAAACACGCGCCGAACTCGACGAAGAACGTACGCTGCGCATCAAGGCGCAGCAGTTTATTGTCGATCCGATTTTCAAGACGCCGGTCGGATGATATCGAGTTAAACCCGCTGTGCGTATTGCCCGCACAGCCATCCCCAGCCTGCCAGGTTCAGGCCCACCGTCAGCCAGAACGCCGTCTGGAACGATTGCTTGCTGGTCTTGTGGCGCAGCAGCTGCTGCGCCAGCAGCGCGCCCGGCCAGCCGCATAGCAGCCCCATCAAGAGTAGATTTTTTTCCGGCGTGCGCCAGGCCCGGTTGCGGGCGGCGCGCTTGTCGATGGCATAGAAGGCAAAGGCGGTGATGCTCATTACGCCGTAGGCGGCAGCGACCAGCAGCGGAACCTGCCACAGCACGCTCGCTAGCGCGTGGCACAACACGAACAAGGCAATAATGGCGTAGGGCATGCGGCGGGCGGCGTGAGTGGCGGTGCTGCATTGTACGGCGTGGCGCGCCTGCTGCCTACCTTGTCCATCATGCCTCTGTGTTAAGCGGCGCACCGCGCCAGCGGCTGCGGTGTCGCACAATAAGGCTCTACTCATCACGCGGGAAGGCTCCCAGTGAAACCTCTGATCGTTATCGGCGCATCGGCGGGCGGCGTGGAAGCCCTGTCTGTCATTTTTTCCAGCCTGCCGCCTGACTTTCCGGCGGCGGTGCTGGTGGTCACCCATATCGGCGCGCGCGACAGCGTGCTGCCTGAACTGCTGGCGAAAACTTCGGCCTTGCCGGTACGCTATGCACGCGACGGCGAACCGCTACTTGCGGGCCGCATCCTGATCGCGCCACCGGACCAGCATATGCTGGTCACTTCGCTGGACGGGCAAAGCGTGATCGAGCTGACGCGCGGCCCCAAGGAAAACCATACGCGCCCGGCCATCGATCCACTGTTTCGTACGGCAGCCGCTGCCGCTGGCGCCAATGTGATCGGGGTCGTGCTGACCGGCTTTCTCGACGATGGTACCGCCGGTCTTGCCGCCATCAAAGCCTGCGGCGGCACGGCCATCGTGCAGCAGCCGTCCGAAGCGGTGGCGCCGTCGATGCCGCAAAGCGCCTTGCTCAATGTCCAGGTTGACCAGTGCCTGCCGGTAGCGCAGATCGGCCCGGCCTTGCTGGCGCTGGTGATCGGGCGTCAGTCGGCTGCCATTACGTCTGCGATACCCGAGGTGACGGTGGTGGAAAATCGTTTTGCCAGGGGAGGCGGCGATATGGAAGAGCTGCAGAAAATTGCCACGCCGTCGACCTTTACCTGTCCGGAATGCCATGGCGCCCTGTGGGAGTTGCACGCACAGCAGCCCAGGCGTTTTCGCTGCCATACCGGACACAGCTTTACCTCCACCATCCTGGCCGAACTGCAACATGAAAAGGCCGAGGACGCCATCTGGGCGGCCGTGCGTGCGCTGCAGGAAAAACAGCGCCTGTACGAAAGTCTGGCCGCCAAGGCCACGACCTGGCGCCATGCCGGTACCGCCATCGATTATGCGGCCAAGGCAGCGCAGGCGCACGAGCAGGCTGAACTGCTACGCAGCGTGCTGCTCAAGGCCGCCGCCTGACCAATGATTGCCACTGACAGCATTCCACGAGAATGTAAAATATTGCTTGATATCACTGAGCCAGGCAAAGATTTTTGCCATACATTTTATTATCATGCAACTGACTCTGGCTAGCCGTGGCACGCTTGATCGCGTGAACTGGCTGCATCGCTATCATGGTTTGCAGGCCGCATACAGCAAGGCTTTAGTGGAAAGTAAGCAATCGGCTTGAAGCCCTGTAGTCCCTCTCCCACCACATATTTCTGCGCGGAATAGCCAGCGCAACCGTTACCAAACATTGTTAAAATTTGTTTACTTTCTTGCTATTCCAGTAAGGCAGTCAACAAGGGGGCATCATGTGCTGGTTTAACCACGTGCGCTTGCAGCTGGCACCGCTCCCGTTGAGCAGTTTCAGGTCGCGCTGGAACGCCCAGGCAACCAGCGGGGCGGGCATATGAACGCACCGCCGACCAGGCTAGATCAGCCTTCGCCATTTGCCAGTTACTGGCAGGCCGGTTATGAAGGCGCTGACCACGTCAATCATGGCGGCGTGCCGCAGGACATGAACCAGTCCAACGGCCACCAGCAGCGTGGCCGCGCCGATTACGCCTTGCTGCAGCAGTTCGGCATCTGCACGGTGCGTGAATCGATCGGCTGGCGCCTGGCCGAGCAGGACGGCGTAGTTGACCTGCGCTTTCTCGATGAGCGACTGCAAGCGGCGCAGGAGTTCGGCCTGCAGATCTGCTGGACGTTCTGCCACTATGGCTGGCCAGCCGACATCGATGTCTATGGGCCGCAGTTTGTGTCGCGCTTTGCACGCTTTTGCCGCGCCTGCGCCGAGTACCTGGCGCCTTATGGCGGCGCCGCGCCGGTCTATTCGCCGATCAATGAACTGTCATTTACCAGCTGGGGCCTGTCGGTGCATATGTTCCGTTGCAACAATATGCACGATGAGCGCGCCGGCAGCGAAGCCAAGCGCCAGCTGGTGCGTGCCAGTATTGCCGGCAGCGACGCCATCTGGCAGGTCACGCCCGGCGCGCGCCTGCTGCAGTGCGACCCGCTGATCCATATCGTCGCGCCCGAGGCCATGCCCGAATGGCAGGCGCAGGCAGCAAGCTGGCGGGCAGCGCAGTACGACGCCTGGGACATGCTGTGCGGGCGCCTTGAACCGGAACTGGGCGGCGCACCGCGCTATCTCGATCTGATCGGCGCCAACTATTACCACGACAACCAATGGGAATGCGGCAGCAATATGCGCCTGTGGTGGCACCTGGCCGACACGCGCCGCCTGCCGCTACACCAGCTGCTGGTCGAAGTCCACCAGCGCTACGGGCGGCCGATACTGATCGCCGAAACCAGCCATGTCGGCAGCGGGCGCGGCGCCTGGATACGCGAGATCGCCGCCGAGGCGGCGCTGGCGACCGGGCAGGGCGTTGATTGCCTGGGCATCTGCCTGTATCCGGCCATCGACCGGCCCGCCTGGGACCAGCCACAGCAGTGGCACCGCAGCGGCTTGTGGGATCTGGCGCACGAGGCGCCCGACCCACTGCAACGCCAGCTGGTTTTGCCCTATGCGCAGGCGATCACGCAAGCGCAACAGCTCACTGCCAATCTGTGCGAACGCGCGCGCAAGCAATCGGCCCATCAGGCAAACGAACAACTGTGTGTCAATCTCGACCCACAGGGCAACTCCAGGGAGACCGTCATGCACAACCTTATTGTCTTTAGTCATCTGCGCTGGGATTTCGTCTATCAGCGCCCGCAGCAATTACTGACGCGTCTGGCCCAGCATTACCAGGTGATTTTCATTGAAGAGCCGGTGTACGACCCTGGCCAGGCACGGCTGCAGTCCAGTACGCCGGCGCCGAACGTGACCGTCATCCGGCCGCACACGCCGGTGCATGCGCCCGGCTTTCATGACGAACAGATTCCCGTGCTGCAGTCGCTGCTCGATGGCTTGCTGCCGGAGCGTTCGGCGCCCATCGTCTGGTTCTATACGCCGATGGCCTTGCCGTTGCTGGCCTGCTTTGAGCCGGCGCTGGTGGTCTACGACTGCATGGACGAACTGTCGGCCTTCCGCTCGTCACCGCGCCAGTTGCTGCAACGCGAGTCGGCGCTGCTCAACCTGGCCAGCCTGGTGTTTACCGGCGGACCGAGCCTGTACGAGGCCAAGCGCACCCGCCATGCCCATGTGCATTGCTTTGCCAGCAGCGTCGACGCGATTCATTTTGAACAGGCGCTTGACCGCAGCAACGCCCATCCCATGCAGGACCAGCTTGCCCGGCCACGCCTTGGCTACTATGGCGTGATCGACGAGCGGTTCGATGCCGATCTGATCGCCGCACTGGCCGACGCCCACCCCGAGTGGCAGATCGTGCTGGTCGGGCCGGTGGTCAAGATCGATGCAGCCACGCTGCCGCAGCGCCACAATATCCATTACCTGGGCCAGCAGCCATACCAGGCGCTGCCGCAGTTCCTGGCTGGCTGGGATGTGTGCCTGATGCCGTTTGCACTGAACGAAGCGACGCGCTATATCAGCCCGACCAAGGTGCTTGAATACATGGCGGCCGAGCTGCCCATCGTCAGCACGGCGATCCACGACGTGGCCGTGCCTTACGGCGATATCGTGGCCATCGGCCGCGACCATGCCGGTTTTATTGCCAGCTGTGAAGCGGCACTGGCGCAGACGCCGCAACAAACTGCCACCATGGCCGGGCGCATGCGCGAGATCGTCGCCGGTACTTCGTGGGACGCCACCGCCACGCAGATGCACGGCTTGCTGGAACAGGCCTTGCACCAGGGCGCCACTGCCGGCGCGGCCAGCGAGGCCAGCAACAACCAGACCAGCGACAACCAGGCCAGCGACAGCGCGGCAAGCGCACCGGTGCCGCAGAGCGAAACCGGCAAGGTCAATGCGCTGCGTGCGACCGGCGCCAGCCAGGCGGTGGACTGCGTGATTATCGGCGGCGGTCCCACCGGCTTGTCGGCCGCCTATCATGGCGACGCCAATACGGTGATGTTTGAGCGCCATGGCAGCGTGGGCGGCTGGTGCCGGTCGCTGCAGGACGGTGGTTTTACCTTCGATTACGCCGGCCACATCATGTTTTCCAATGACCCCTATGTGCTCAAGCTGTATGACATCCTGCTCGGCGAGAACCAGCACTGGCAGATGCGCGAAGCCTGGGTCTACAGCAAGGGCGTGCATACGCGCTATCCGTTCCAAGGGGCACTGTATGGCTTGCCGCCCGAGGTGATCAAGGAATGCATCCTGGGCGCCATCGAGGCGCGCCATGGCGCCAGTGCGGCGCCATCCAGTGCGCCAGTTGTGTGCAAGGTGCAGCCGCCGGGGCAAAAGCTTCTCGACGACTGCTGCGCCGATGGTGCGGCCATAACGGGGTCGGTCAAACAGGCTGGCGAGGCCAGGGCCGCTTCTGCTGAACCTGACGCGGCCGCTTCCGCCGCGCCGGCCACGCAAAGCTTTGAGGACTTTATCTACCGCGTATGGGGTAGTGGTATCGCGCGCCACTTTGCCATTCCCTACAACAAGAAGCTGTGGACCGTGCCGCTGGCAGAGATGGAAACGTCATGGCTGGGCGGACGGGTGCCGCTGCCTGACCTCGGTGAAATCATCGATGGTGCGCTGCAGCCGGTAGCGCGGCCGATGGGGCCCAATGCGCGCTTTGGCTATCCGCGCCGTGGCGGCTTCCAGGCGCTGATGAACGGCTTTTTGCCGCATATCCGCGGCAAGCTTGAGCTCAATGCCGAGGTGGCGCAGGTGCTGCCGCTTGAGCATATGCTGGCGCTGGCCGACGGGCGCCGCTACCGCTATGAGCACTTGATCAGCACCATGCCGCTGCCGGAGTTGATCCGGCTGATCGGTGCGCAGGCACCAGAGGCGGTCAAGGCGGCGGCGCGCGCCTTGCGCCACGTGTCGATCCGCTGCGTCAATATCGGCGTGGCGCGCGAGCATGTCACCGACAAGCACTGGATTTATTACCCGGAAGACAGCATCTTTCACCGCATCTTTGTGCAGGGCAACGCCAGTCCTGAATGCAATGCGCCGGGCGGCTTTGGTTTTACCTGCGAAATCTCGTATTCGCCGTACAAGCCCTTGCCCTGCGATGGGCAGGAGCTGATCCGGCGCTGCGTGGAAGACTGCATCAGGGTCGGTTTCCTGCGCGCCGACGACAAGGTGCTGGTGGCCAACCAGGTCGACATGCCGTATGCCTATGTAGTGTATGACCACGCGCGCGCCGCCAATGTGGCGCTGATACGCCACTGGCTCGAACAGCACGATATCGTGCTGGCCGGGCGCTACAGCGAGTGGGAATACTACAACTCCGACCATGCTTTCCTGGCCGGGCGCAAGGCGATGGACAAGGTGCGTTCTGCTGCTGGCGGCAGCCGGCAGGCGGCCAAATCCTAGGGCTGGCCTGTTGCCTGCGCCGCCGGCGCTGGCGGGTTCTTTGGCTGGGCCACGACTTGTGCGCGGTAGATGCCGTCCTGGCCGGAGAACTGGTAGGCAACAAAGCAGCCGATGGCGGCGTAGATGCCGATTTCTGCGCCGAACAGTTCGATGGCCATCAGCGTCGAGGCGATTGGCGTATTGGCTGCGCCGGCAAATACGGCCACGAAGCCGACTGCGGCCAGCAGGGCGAACGGCTGGTGCAGCACCGGCGCCAGCGCATTGCCCAGAGTCGAGCCGATAAAGAACAGCGGCGTGACCTCGCCGCCCTTGAAGCCGCTGCCCAGCGAGACGATGGTAAACGCCATCTTGGCCAGGAAATCGTGCGCCGGCAGCGGCTGCAGCAGCGAGTCGACGATGGTGGGAATGCCCAGGCCGATATAGCGCTCGGTGCCCAGCAGCCAGACCGCCGTTGCCACCACCAGGCCGCCGGCCAGCGGGCGCAGCGGCGGCCAGACCAGCAGCCGCTTCATCAGCGCAGCGAGTGCATGGGTGGCTTGCGCAAACACCCTGGCGGTCAGGCCGAACAGCACGCCGGCGATCACCATGGCGCCCAGGCTCCAAGCCGTGACCGTGGGTACCAGCGGCGCTGCATAATGGGTATGATGCGCGCCCCACAGCAGGCCGACCTGGTCGGCCAGTACGGCGGCCAGCAGGCACGGCACGATGGCGTTGTAGCGCATGCGGCCGATGGCCAGCACTTCCAGCCCGAAGATGGCGCCGGCCAGCGGCGTGCCGAAAATCGAGGCAAAGCCGGCGCTGATACCGGCCATGATCACGATGCGCCGCTCATCTTCATCAAGCCTGAACAGGCCGGTGAGCTGGTCGGCCATTGCGCCGGCCATCTGCACGGCCGTGCCTTCGCGGCCGACCGAGGCGCCGAACAGGTGCGAGACGATGGTGCCGGCCAGTACCAGCGGCGCCATGCGCAGCGGCACGATTTTTGTCGGTGTGCGCGTTTGCGTGATCAGCACGCCGACACCGCCGTCGACTTCACGGCCAAAGCGCCAGTACAGCCAGCCGACCGCAAGGCCAGCCAGCGGCAGCAACCAGATCAGCCAGGCATGCGTACTGCGCGTACTGGCGGCCCAGTCGAGGGCAAACAGGAAAAAGGCCGAAGCCGTGCCGGCCATGGCCGCCACCAGCGCTGCGATCAGCAGCCACTTGAGCAAGGTGAATAAAAGCTGGCGCAGGTCGGCGAGGGTGTTGAGCATGGGCAGCGTGCGATGCTAGATCGGTGGCAAGGCCAGTTCGGCCAGCAGCGTCTGGCCGATGGCGCGCTGCTCGGCCAGGATGGCGCGCAAGTGATGAGGACGGGTCTGCACGTTGCTCATCACCACCCGCAGCACATTGGTCGGGCCGGGGTAAGGTGTCGACTCGAGCACGGTGCGCGAGACAAAGCTGCGCCCTTCGGCTTTCTGGCGGTTCTGCAGCTTGGCGTTGAGGGTATTGAGTTGCGCATTGAGCTGCGTGGCCAGTACCGTGTTGCCCTCGGCCAGCAGTTCGGCCATGCGCGCGCGCATGCGGGCGGGCGCATAGCGGTAAGTGAGGATAAAGGTATCGGAACGGGTGACCAGCTCAAAGTCCTGCTGGTCGGCCAGCAGCGCCTGGAACTGCGCGCTGAGGGTGGCGGCCTGCTGCAGCAGTGTGCCGTAGCCGTCCAGGCCCAGCACCTTGAACGACGTCCACAGCTTGAGTGCGTCGAAGCGGCGCGAGCCTTCCAGCGAAGTCTGGCCCAGGTCGCCTGAATTGTCGCGCAGAATGTAATTGGCGTTGTGCTTGAGCAGGTTGAGGCTGGCGCTGTCGCGCATCAGCACCATGCTTTGCGCCATCGGCACCCATAGCAGCTTGTGCCCGTCGATCACCACCGAGTCGGCCAGTTCGATGCCTGCATACAAGTGTCGGTACTGTTCGGCCACCAGCAGCGCGCCGCCCCAGGCCGCGTCGACATGGAACCAGATTTGTTCGCGCGCGGCAATGGCGGCCAGCTGCGCCAGCGGATCGATGGCGCCCGTTTCGGTGGCGCCGGCAATGCCGACCAGCGCCACGATTTTGATATGGCGCGCCTTGAGGTCGGCTATCGTCACCTCCAGCGCTGCCAGGTCGATACGGTTGTCGCCATCGACCGGCACCAGATGCAAGGCGTTTTCACCCAGGCCCAGGCTGGCCAGCGCTTTCTTGATCGAGTAGTGGCTGCGCGCCGAACCGATCACGGCCAGGCCGCTGTAGCCGGACTCCTGCATTGTCGCAAACAGGCCGCGCTTGCGCGTGCCGGGCAACTGCTTTTCCAGCGCCACCGCCAGCGCGGTGAGATTGCCCATGGTGCCGCCGTTGACCATATTGCCCAGCGCGCCGCTGGTGGCCGACATAGACTGCACATAGACTTCTTCGGGGTGGCGGTAGACCTGGCGGTGCAGCCAGCCCAGCAGCTGCTTTTCTATCAGGGTCGAGACATAGGCCGTTTCGATCTTGACCTGGTTCTGGTTCAGCGCTGCCGTAAACGCTTCGGCCAGCACGCTGATCCAGGGCAGGGCCTGGGTCATATGGCCGATATATTGCGGATGATTGAGCTGGGCCGTATTGGCCAGCACGGTGTGCTGCAGATGCTCGAGGAATTGCATCACCGGCATGCCGGTGTCGGGCGCGCTGGTGGCCGTCAGCTCTTCGATCAGTTCGGCATACGGCACATGCGGATACGGTGCATGCTCGGCCGACAGCCAGCTGCCGAGCATGCGCAGCGCCTGCTGCAGGGCAGCCGGCGACTGCTGCAGGGCAGCGATGGAGAAGTGCTGCTGCAGCAGCAGCTCGAGTGGGGTGTCGGTCATAGGGGAATTCTTGTTCAGTGCTGCAGAAAATCTTGGATCCGACTTAGCGCATATCTCGTAGGTTGGATTAGCCGGAACGGCGTAATCCAACAAGATCAGCCGCGGTCGCCGGTAATATTGTCGGATTACGCCGCTACGCGGCTAATCCGACCTACATCAGTTAAAAGTAGTTCAAGCCCAGCGCCGACTTGACTTCATCGGCCGTGCGCGCTGCCACTTCGCGCGCGCGCAGCGTGCCTTCGCGCAGCATCTGGATCACCTGGCCCTTGTCCTTGGCAAACTCTTCGCGGCGCGCGCGGATCGGCGCCAGCATATCCTGCAGCACCACTTCCAGGCGTTTCTTGACGATGCTGTCGCCCAGGCCGCCGCGAACGTAGTGGGCCTTCATCTCTTCGAGCGCCGCCTTGTCCTGGTCGAAGGCGTCCAGGTAGATAAAGGCCACATTGCCTTCCAGGTGGCCAGGGTCGGCCACGCGCAGGTGCAGCGGGTCGGTATAAACTTTTTTGACGGCAGCGGTGATCTCGTCGGGCGTGGCGCCCAGGTTGATGGTGTTGCCCAGCGATTTACTCATCTTGGCCTTGCCGTCGATGCCGGGCAGGCGGCCGATTTCCGGCACCAGGGCTTTGCATTCCATCAGCACTTCGCGGTTGTACATGCGGTTGAAGCGGCGCACGATCTCGTTGGTCTGCTCGATCATCGGGATCTGGTCTTCGCCGACCGGCACCACGCCGGCCTTGAAGGCGGTAATGTCGGCAGCCTGGCTGGCCGGGTAGGTCAGGAAGCCGGCCGGAATATCGCGCTCGAAGCCGCGCAGGCGGATTTCTTCCTTGACGGTCGGGTTGCGCTCAAGGCGCGCCACGGTCACGATGTTCAGGTAGTAAAACGTCAGTTCGGCCAGTTCGGGTATCTGCGACTGGATAAAGACGGTGGTCTTGGCCGGGTCGATGCCGACGGCCAGGTAATCGAGCGCCACTTCCACCACGTTGCGGTGAACCTTGTCGATATCGTCCATATTGTCGGTCAGCGCCTGGGCGTCGGCCAGCATAATGAACTGCTTGTAGTCGTGCTGGTAGGCCACGCGGTTGCGCAGGCTGCCCACGTAATGGCCCAGGTGCAGCGGGCCGGTCGGGCGGTCGCCGGTCAGGATCACCGATTGCGAGGCGATGGCGGCAGCCGACAGCGGCGCGGCAGGTGCATCGGTGTTAACGGTGTCGGTATCGGGAGTGTTCGGCAAGCTCATCAAGTTTCCTTTCGAGCCGCCTTCATCGGGGATGATCCAGGTTTTGCCTGTTACGCCACCGATCGAGGCGGCGTTTGATCATGTTTATATCACTGTGCAGTGGCCGCGCGAAAGTGAGCGGGACCACCAATGCATGCAAGCGCGTTGTGACGGAATAAAATTCATGGCGGTATGGTTGCAGTTTGTCAGCGGTCTGTCAAGTCAAAGACAGACTGCCAGCAAGGGCACTGCACTGCTGCTCTTGCTTTCCGGGTACTATTGCCGACTGATAATTGTTCTGTCCCGGAGACCCCATGATGTTTGCCCGACCTTTGCGCCCTGGCTGCCTGGCGCTTGCTGCTGCGCTGCTCTGTTCCCCTGCGCTGGCGCAGATTGCACCGATGACACCCGACATCGGCGCCAAGCTGGAGATGCCGGACCTGAACGACTACGTCAAGCGCGTGGTGATGATCCCGATGCGCGACGGCGTCAAGCTCTATACCGTGATCGTGGTGCCGAAAGGGGCGCAGCGCGCACCGATCATGCTGACCCGCACGCCGTACAACGCTGCCCGCCGCGCCCAGCGCGCCGCCAGCCCCAGCATGCTGGCCATGCTGCCGCAAGGCGACGATACGCTGGTGGAAAACGGCTATATCCGCGTTTTCCAGGATGTGCGCGGCAAATACGGCTCCGAAGGCGACTATGTGATGACGCGCCCGGTACGCGGCCCGCTCAATCACACCAAAGTCGACAACGTGACCGATGCCTGGGACACCATTGACTGGCTGTCAAAAAATATCCCCGAGAGCAACGGCAAGGTCGGCATGCTGGGCTCGTCCTACGAAGGTCATACGGTGTTGATGGCGCTGGTCGATCCGCACCCGGCGCTGAAAGTGGCCGTGCCCATGAGTGCCATGGTTGACGGCTGGCGCGGCGACGACTGGTTCCATAACGGCGCCTTCCGCATGCCCAGCCTTGGTTATATCGCCGGCCAGACCAGTGTGCGCGGCGCCGGCCAGTCGCCGGCGCTGGGCGCCTGGGACGATTACGATGCCTACCTGCGCATCGGCTCGGCCGGCGATTTTGCCAGAAAATTCGGTATCGACCAGCTCACCTATACCAAAAAACTGTTTGCGCACCCGGCCTACGACAGCTACTGGCAGGAACAGGCGCTCGACAAGATCCTCGCCAAGCGGCCATTGACGGTACCCACCATGCATGTGGTGGGGCAGTGGGATCAGGAGGATATTTACGGTCCTTACGCCACCTACAGCGCCATGGAGGGCCGGGACAAGGGCAACAAGCTCAACTATCTGGCTATCGGCCCGTGGCGCCATAGCGGCGTCAACTATGAAGGCTCCAGTCTGGGTGCGCTCAAGTTTGACGGCGATACGGCGCGCCAGTTCCGTGCAAAAGTCATGCAGCCCTTCCTCAACCAGTATCTGAAAGATGGTGCGCCCGAGGCCGCCACGCCGCCGGTGCTGTCCTACCAGAGCGGCACCAACCAGTGGCAGCGCCTGCAGCGCTGGCCGCTGGCCTGCGAAACGTGCGACACGCCGTTGACGCCGGTCTATCTGCAGGACGGCTATCAGCTGGCCTTTGCCGCCCCGGCCGGCGCCCAGGACACTGCCGGCGCCTATGATGAATACGTGGCCGATCCGGCCAAGCCGGTGCCGTTCGTGCCGCGTCCGGTGCGCCTCAACGATGGCGATGTATGGAAGCCCTGGCTGGTCAGCGACCAGCGCGGCTACGCCGACCGCACCGACGTGCTCAGCTATGTTTCGGCGCCGCTCAAAGAGGCGGTGCGGATCGCCGGCGCGCCGATGGTCAACCTGTTTGCCGCCACCAGCGGCAGCGATGCCGACTGGGTGGTCAAGCTGATCGATGTGTATCCCGATGAAGTGCCGTCGCAGCCGGCCATGGGCGGCTACCAGTTGGGCGTGGCGATGGATATCTTCCGCGGCCGTTATCGCAACAGCCTCGAGCATCCGACCGCAATTGCCTCAGGCAGCATCGAACGCTACCGCTTTGCGCTGCCCAACGCCAACCATGTGTTTTTACCGGGACACCGCATTGCCGTGCAGATCCAGTCCAGCTGGTTCCCGCTGTACGACCGCAATCCGCAGACCTTTGTGCCGAATATTTTCCTGGCTCAACCACAGGATTATCAAAAGGCGACCCAGCGCGTGTACCACGCGCAAGGCGCAGCGACGGCCATCGAGCTGCCGATCGTGCCCAAGGAGTAGGAAGGCAGGCTGTCTTAGCGCGGCCGTATGCTGGCCGCCACCAGCTCGGGCCGGTGGTGGCGCTGGAAGCTCTCCAGCACGGCGCCCGAGCGGGCGGCCTTTTCCAGCAAGTCGCGCAGCAGCGTCTGGTCGTCGGTGTTGAGCGACTTGCGCGACAGATAGGCGCCGCTCTGGCCCCATGGCAGTTCGGGCAAGGCTTCCAGGCGCAGCTTGTCGGCCAGGCCATGCACGCGCGCATCGTTCTGCGCCACGCCGGCCAGGATGGTCGGGCCCATGATGGTGGCGTCGATAAAGCCGCTTTGCATCAGGCGCGCCACGGACAGTGCATCGACTTCGTAGAACAGCCGGCCCTGGCTGCTCAGCTCCCTGGCCATTAACTGGTACGGCGTGCCATAGTCATAGCCGCGCACCAGCGCCACGCGCAGCTCGCGCCGCTCGATCAGTTCCTGCATATTGCTGATCGGCGCGCGCGTGCCGGCCAGCGTGATCAGCAAGGGGCGGTTGCCCAGCAGCGGGATAAACAGGCCGTGCTGGTCGCGTCGGGGCGTGCTGGTGGCGGGAATCAGGATATCGGCCTTGCCGGCCTCGAACAACGCTTCGAGCCGGGCGCGCGGCACCGGCGTGAAAATGAAATTGCAGCCCATTTTGGCGCCCAGCGTACGCAGCACGTCAGGATACACGCCGGTTATGCTGTTGCCATTGATCACCACGCTCGCACCGATAGGCGCGACGGGCACCACGATATCGCGCGAACAGTCGCCCCATGCCAGGGTAGGCAGGAGCAGCGCCAGCACGGCCGTGGTCCGGCGCCAGGCGCGGCAGTAAAAGTCAGTCATTCCCCATCCTTGCTTGCCATCGTTTGCCTGGCGGGTTGCGCCTGGCATTGTATTTGCCATTCTCGCCGATTTATTTCCCCATTGCAACTTTGCTCCGTACGCGTGTCCGGAAGTAGCGCCAGGCCACCAGCATGCCCAGCGTCTGCATCAGGGCGCAGACATAAAACGTGCTGCCGACGCGCCAGTCGCGCGCCGGCAGGTGGCTTACTTCACCGAGGATTACGCTGCCCAGCAGCGGCATGATAATAATGCCAAGACTGCTGATCGATTGCAAGGAACCCATCAGTTCGCCCTGTTCGGCCGCATCCGAGGCCTTCGAGATAATGCCCTGCAGGGCCGGGCCGGCGGCAAACGCCAGCAGGTTGCACAGGATCAGCGCGTACATCATCCAGCCTTCGGTTGCCAGGCCGTACAGCAGATAAGTGATGGCGCCCGAGGCCATGCCCAGCAGCGACAGCCGCACGTCGCCCAGGCGCTTGATCAGCAGCCCTAGCAAGCCGGCCTGCACGACGGCGGCGCACAGGCCGACGCAAAACAGCGCAATGCCGTTCTGGCGCGGCGTCCAGTCGAAACGGAAATGCGTATAGAGCACCCAGGTGCTGTTGAGCATCATCTGCGCAAACGTCATCAGGCCAAAGGCCAGCACCAGGCCGCGGATATCGACCCGGCGCATCAGTTTGAGCAGCGCTGCCAGCGGGTTGATGCGCGCCAGCGTGAAGGGCGGGCGCGGACCGGGCGGCAGCGACTCCGGCACGAACAGATAGCCATAGATGAAATTGGCCGCTGACAGGCCGGCCGCGACAAAAAACGGCAGGTGCAGGTTGACGTCACCCAGGAGGCCGCCCAGCATCGGGCCGCAAATAAAGCCCAGGCCGAAGGCCGCGCCGATCTTGCCAAAGCTCTTTGCGCGGTTGTCGGGCGTGGAAATGTCCGAAGCGTAAGCGGAGGCGACCGACATGCTGGCCGAGGAAATGCCGCCGATAATGCGGCCGATAAACAGGCAGGCCAGGTTCGGCGCCCAGCCCGTGGCCAGGAAGTTGATGCACATGCCGCCCATCGAATAGAGCATCACCGGGCGACGCCCGACGCGGTCGCTGATCGCCCCCAGCATGGGCATAAAGATAAACTGCAGCAAACCGAATACGGCGGCCAGGATGCCGTACCACATGGCCTGCTGGTCCTTGCCGTTGACAAAGTCGCCGAGCAGGATCGGCAGCACCGGCACCACCAGGCCGATGCCGAGCATGTCGATAAAGACGCACACGAGGATGAAGTTGAGATTGCCGGCCGAGGCGTTCGGCTTGGCTGGCGTGTCACTGGGCGTTGGTGCAATAGGATCTGGCATGCAGGCTTTCAGCGCGCATCCTGACCAGACAATGGCCGACCAGGATACCGGTTGTTGGCTGCGCCGGCCTGGGCCGCCGCTGGCTCAATATTGCATTATAGTCAGCCTGACAGCGGCTGGCTATGGTGGCCGCTGCCAGGCTGACTATCATTGTCCGTGCCCCATTCTTCGGCAAACGCTGCGCGAAAATCGGTGATCAGTGCCAGCCGCTGTTGGGCCAGCGCGCGGCCAGCCGGCGTCTGCATCTTGCCCGGCAATTGGGCCAGCTTGACGGCAATGTGGTCAAGCGCGTAGGCCTTGTCGTCGAGCGCGCGGCTCTGTCCCAGCGGATCGCTGCCGTGCGCCAGCGCACTGCCCATTCGCGCCGAGATATAAAACAGCCGCGCCAGGCCTACGGCGCCGAGCGCGTCGATGCGGTCGGCGTCCTGCACGATCTGCGCTTCGATGGTGGTGGGCGTCAGGTTGGCCGAAAAACTGTGCGTTTCGATGGCGTGCGCCACCGCAGCCAGTTTTTCTTGTGGAAAATCAAGTGCAACCAGTTGCTGCGTCGCCAGCGCAGCCGCCTGGCGCGACGCCAGGTGTCGCTCGGGATGGTTCTTGGGCAGGTTGACCAGGTCGTGCAGGTAGCAGGCGGCCATCACCACCAGCGTGTCCGCTTCCCGGTGATGGTCGAGCAGAATGGCGGCATTGCGCCAGACGCGCTGCAGATGGCTGAGATCGTGGGCACTGTCGTCGCCCAGCGCAGCGGCGGCCAGGGTCTGCAGGCGGGATTGCCAGAGCGTTAATGAATTGCTACTTGTCATGCACATTGTCCTGATAATAGGGAATAGGGATTAGGGAATAGGGTGAAGAGGTGGCATATTGTGCCGGATTGAAATTGATTTGACATGGACTTGTCGTTGTTCTTATTGTATTTTGGAAATAATATATAACAGAGCAAGTTGTTTGGCGCTTTGGGCAAATCATTAATCACTGCGGAGGAAGCATGCGTATCGTAGCAATAGCAATGGCAGCATTATTACTGACCGGTGCCAGGCCAGCACTGGCGCTTGATGCGCCGAAGTTGAATTACAAGGAAGAGACGGCTTTTACCGGAACCCATATCCGACGCGATGTCCTGCGTGATAGCTGGCTGCCGATCAATCAGACCTATCAAGAGATGAGTCCGGAATATCAGCGCAAGCTGCGCGCGGTCTATAACAACCTGGCCGAAGATGACGAACCGCCATTTCCGCTCCATGGACTAGGCCCCAGCATCAAACAATTGCGAGAGGTACACCGCCGTATTGGCGGCACCGGTGAAATGAAATTGATCCTGTCGGTGGACTCCAATGGCGATGTTGGCGACGTCAGCGTCTATTCTGCGTCCAATGCGCGCATGGCCTACTACGGGGCGATCTTGCTGAGCAAGGAGAAGTTCAAGCCGGGCGTGTGCCATGGCGCGCCTTGTGCGATGGAATTCATGTACCGCTTTGAATACGCCTTTTTTGATGACGTGATCGACGATACCGCCGTGAAATAAATAGCTCTGTCACTGCCAAATGTGGGACTCGTCCCGGTGCAGCTCCAACCATGCTGTGCTCCCGACGACAGGCTCAGGCCGTCAGTGCTGCCCGGTTCAGGCCCTTCCACTATTTCTCATACAGACCATCAGACCACATAAGGCAGGCAATAGCGGTATCGGTATAGCCACAGAATGTTGTTGATAAAGAAAAAAATATGCGTCAATTGCACATTTTTAGTGCAGCTCGGATTTACATGCATTAATATTGCCGCACTGCAATTTTAATGCGCTCTTTTCCAACGCTTCCACAAGACGCCGCGTATCGACGTTTTTTCTAAAGGATCAACATGAGTATTACTTCCAGCGAGTCCGGCGCATCCATCGCCAATGCGGCCGAATACCTGGCCTTTACCCTGGGCCGCGAAGAGTATGGCATCGACATTCAAAAAGTCAGCGAAATTCGCAGCTATGAAACGCCAACCCGCATTGCCAACGCGCCCGAGTTCGTCAAAGGCGTGGTCAATCTGCGCGGCATTATCGTGCCCATCGTCGACATGCGCATCAAGTTCAATCTGGGCGCGCCAAGCTATGACCAATTTACCGTAGTGATCATCCTCAATATCGGCAACCGCGTGGTGGGCATGGTGGTTGACCGTGTCTCCGACGTAACGACCCTGCTGCCGGAACAGATCAAGCCGGCGCCCGATATGGGCAGCTCGATCAATACCGACTATGTGATTGGCCTGGGCACCGTTGACGAGCGCATGCTGATCCTGGTCAATATCGACCAGTTGATGTCGAGCGCGGACATGGGCCTGATTGAAAAACTGGCTGCGTGACAAGCTGACCCGGTCAGGCTTGACCTGGACGATTGTGCTTGCCTGCAAACAGGCGCACGCTTGCGCACCCGAGGCGTATGGTTCACCCGAACCGTACGCCTGTTTTTTAATTGGCGGCAGTTTTGCTTATCGGCAATGTTAATCGCTGCTGCAGAGTGAGGTAGTTCCCATGCAAGGTTTGAAAAATGTCAGTATCGGCGTACGGCTCGGTCTGGGTTTTGCCGTTATTTTGTTGTTTTCGATGTTGATTACCGGCATCAGCGTCTGGCGCTTGCACGAGGTGGCCAGCGCGACGCGCGTGATGATGGAGCAGCCGCTGGCCAAGGAACGTCATATTTCCGACTGGTATAGCCGCATCGACAGTGCCGTGCGCCGTACCATTGCCATTGCCCGCAGCAGCGATACTTCGCTGAGCGCCTATTTTGCCGAGGAATCGAAAGTATCGTCGTCCAGTTCGGCCGACTTGCAAAAGAAAATCGAGGCGCTGATCGACAGCAGCGAAGAAAAAGCCATGTTTGCCGCCTTGCTGGAACAGCGCAAGATTTACCTGTCCTCGCGCGACCAGGTCTACAAGCTCAAGGGCGAAGGCCAGGCCGAGGCCGCCAACGAAGTGTTTGACAAGACCTTTGTGCCTGGCGCAGCGAAGTACCAGAAAATGGTCTATGAACTGCTTGAACACCAGCGCGCCAGCATCGACGCGACCGCGCGCCAGATCGACGCCGTGGCTGTGACCAGCCGTAACCTGCTGCTGGCGCTGGCCGCACTGGCCCTGGCCTTTGGCGTGGTCTGTGCCTGGCTGCTGACGACCGGCATCGTGCGCCCGCTGCGCACCGCTGTCGCGGTGGCGCGCCGCGTGGCCGCTGGCGACCTGACTGCGCAGTTCAACAGCGACGCGAAAGATGAAACCGGCCAGTTGCTGCAGGCACTCAAAGAGATGAACGGCAGCCTGCTGACCATCGTGGGCGAAGTGCGCGGCGGGACCGACAGCATTGCCACCTCGTCGAGCCAGATTGCGGCCGGCAACCAGGATTTGTCGAGCCGCACCGAGCAGCAGGCCGGTTCGCTGGAAGAAACCGCTTCGTCGATGGAAGAACTGACCTCGACCGTGCGCCAGAACGCCGACAACGCGCGCCAGGCCAATCAGCTGGCGGCAACGGCTGCGCAAGTGGCCGTCAAGGGCGGCGCCGTGGTGGCGCAGGTGGTGGGTACCATGCAGGCAATCAATAGTTCGTCGAACAAGATTGTCGATATCATCGGCGTCATCGATGGCATCGCCTTCCAGACCAACATCCTGGCCCTGAACGCTGCTGTGGAAGCGGCGCGTGCCGGTGAGCAGGGCCGTGGCTTTGCCGTGGTGGCTACCGAAGTGCGCAACCTGGCGCAGCGTTCAAGCCAGGCTGCGAAAGAAATCAAGCAGCTGATCGGCGCTTCGGTCGAGCAGGTCAATACCGGCAGCAAGCTGGTCTCGGAAGCGGGCGCCACCATGGACGATATCGTGGCCAGCGTGCAGCGCGTCAGCGACATCATTACAGAAATTACGGCAGCGAGCAGCGAACAGAGCGCCGGCATCGATGAAATCAACCATGCCATCGGCCAGATGGACGCCGTCACGCAGCAAAACGCAGCGCTGGTGGAAGAGGCCGCCGCCGCCGCCGAGTCGATGCAGCATCAGGCGCAGCGCCTGGCCGAGGTGGTCAGCGTGTTCCGTCTCGAAGGGGGCGCGCCGCACTTTGTGGCGCCGCTTCCACAATCGGCGGCAGGCGGTCGGGTCAGGCGACAACTTGGACACCGCACCTGATAGTTTTTGTTATTATTTTTTGCAATTCTTCTATCTCCTGGGTCCAGTTCATGAATGCATTAAGAAATATCAGTATCGGTGTGCGTCTCGGTTTGGGTTTTGCCATGATCCTGTTGTTTTCCATGGCGATTACCGGCATCAGCGTCTGGCGCTTGCACCAGGTGGCGGCCGATACGCGTGCCGTGATGGAGCAGCCGCTGGCCAAGGAGCGCTTAATTTCGGACTGGTCCGGCAAGATCGACAGCGGCATCCGTCGCACCACCGCCGTTGCACTCAGCAGCGATCCCTCGCTGGGGCCGTATTTTGCGCAAGAGGCCAAGGCTTCGTCGGCCATCTCCAGTGAACTGCAAAGCAAGATCGAAGCCTTGCTGGCCACGCCGGAGGAAAAGGAATTGTTTCGCCAGATCAGCGATCTGCGCAAGGTCTACCTGAGCTCGCGCGACCAGATCAACAAGCTCAAGCAGGCGGGGCAGCTTGATGAAGCGCGCCAGGTATTTGAGAGCACATTCGTGCCCGGTTCAGGAAAATTCATGAAAACGGTGCAGGAACTGCTGCAGCACCAGCGCGCCGCCATCGACGCCAATGCGCATGAAGTCGATGCGGTGGCGCGCACCAGCCGCAACCTGCTGCTGGCGCTGGCGGCGCTGGCGCTGGCGCTGGGCGCAGTGTGCGCCTGGTTGCTGACGATCAGCATCGTCCATCCGCTGCGCACGGCCGTGGAAGTGGCGCGCCGGGTGGCCGATGGCGACCTGACCACCAAGATCGACAGCGACGCGCACGATGAAACGGGGCAGCTGCTGCATGCCTTGAGCGATATGAACGGCAGCCTGCAACGCATTGTCGGCGAAGTGCGCAGCAGCACCGACAGTATCGCCACCTCGTCGACCCAGATTGCGGCCGGCAATCAGGATTTGTCGAGCCGTACCGAGCAGCAGGCCGGCTCACTCGAGGAAACCGCCTCGTCGATGGAAGAACTGACCTCCACCGTGCGCCAGAACGCCGACAATGCGCGCCAGGCCAACCAACTCGCCGCCACGGCAGCGCAGGTGGCCGTCAAGGGTGGCGCGGTGGTGGCGCAGGTGGTCGGCACGATGGAGTCGATCAACAGTTCCTCGAACAAGATTGTCGATATTATTGGCGTGATCGACGGCATTGCCTTCCAGACCAATATCCTGGCCCTGAATGCAGCGGTGGAAGCGGCGCGCGCCGGCGAGCAGGGTCGCGGCTTTGCGGTGGTGGCGTCGGAAGTGCGTAACCTGGCGCAGCGTTCGAGCCAGGCTGCAAAGGAAATCAAGGAGCTGATCGGCGCCTCGGTCGAACAGGTCAGTGCCGGCAGCAAACTGGTTGCCGAAGCCGGCTCGACCATGGACGATATCGTCGCCAGCGTGCACCGCGTCAGCGACATCATTACCGAAATTACCGCCGCCAGCAGCGAACAGAGCGCCGGTATCGATGAAATCAACCATGCCATTGGCCAGATGGACGCCGTCACGCAGCAGAATGCCGCGCTGGTGGAAGAAGCCGCTGCGGCGGCCGAGTCGATGCAGAACCAGGCCGAGCATTTGCAGCAGGTGGTCAGTGTGTTCAAACTTGATGGATCGGCGCGTACGGCCGCGCCTGCAGGATCCGTAGGTCGGATTAGCGGGGCGAAGCCCCGCGTAATCCGACAACACCGCTGACGTCAACAATGTTGTTGGCGGGGCGAAGCCCCGCGTAATCCGACATCACCACTGACGTCAACAATGTTGTCGGATTACGGCCTGCGGCCTAATCCGACCTACGCCCCACCGTCGCCGGCAGCATGAGAATCGGGCCCCGTTCGCCCCTCCAGTGCAATCGCCGCCTGCGACAGGCGATCCGCCTCGCCATTGCGGTGGCGCGGCACCCAGTGCAGGCTGGCGCCGGGCAGTTGCGCCAGCAGGGCGTGGACTGCGGCGCGCTGCGTCTCCAGGCCCTTGGCCGGGCGCCTGGTCACGCCCAATACATCGTTGATCACGACCTGGCTGTCGCCATGCAGCAGCAATTGCGCCGGCTGCACCTGCAGCGCTGCCTGCAGCAAGGCTGCCAGCGCCGCATATTCGGCTTCGCTGCTGTCGCCGTAACCGGCCGCCAGACTGATTTCCACGCGCTCGCCGTTCGGTCCCAGCAGCAGGGCGCCGATGCCCATCTTGCCAGGATTGGGATGGGCCGAGCCGTCGAACCAGCCGTGCCAGGCCAGTGGCGGCGCCTGTTCGGCTGCCGCCTTGCGTTCGCGCCGCAGCTGCGCCTTGTGTAGCGTGTTCTCCGACGCCACTATTTAAGCCACAGCAGATCAAGCAGCGCAGCGATCCAGCATGCCACCAGTACGCCCACGGCAATCGTCATGCCGGGGCCATCGTTGGCCGACATGGCGGCTACTTTCTCGGTAATCAGCTGCACGTCCAGCGGCAGGGCGCCGCTGTTGATCTGCGCCATCACGGCGTCGGTACGTTCGATAATATTGCGGATAATCAGCAGCAGGGCAATCAGTGCCGGCACCGCAAACAGCGCACCGCGCCGCTTGCGTCCGAGTAGCAGATGGCCGGTGCCGGGAAACACCAGGGCCGACATCAGGATGGCCCTGGGACGTTTGGAAGAAATGGCGCTGTGCATGCTGGCCTTGGCAGGAAGAAAAACCTGCATCATACTCCAGCGCCCTCGCGCAGCGCGTCCTCATTACTGCCAGCCGAATTTGCGCAGATAGTAGCGTTTCATCAGCGTGGTCAGCGCCGTATAGGCTACCAGGATGGCCAGCAGCCACGGGAAGTAGGCCAGCGGCAGCGCTTCGAGCTTGAAGTAGCTGGCCAGCGGTCCCATCGGCAGGAATACGCCGACGGCCATGATGGCGGTGGTGGCCACCAGCAGCGGCACCGAAGCCATGCTGTCGATAAAGGGCAGCTTGGGCGTGCGGATCAGATGCACGATCAGCGTTTGCGTCAGCAGGCCGACGACGAACCAGCCCGACTGGAACAGCGTCTGATGGGCCGGGCTGTTGGCGCCGAACACATGCCACATCAGCACAAAAGTGGTGACGTCGAAGATCGAGCTCAGCGGCCCAAAAAACACCATGAAGCGGCCGATATCGCGCGGGTTCCACGACAGCGGTTGCTGGATCAGTTCAGCGTCGACATTGTCGAACGGAATGGCGATCTGCGACACATCGTACAGCAGGTTCTGCACCAGCAGATGCAGCGGCAGCATCGGCAAAAACGGCAGGAAGGCGCTGGCGATCAGCACCGAGAACACATTGCCGAAGTTCGAGCTGGCCGTCATGCGGATGTACTTGAGCATGTTGCTGAAGGTACGGCGCCCTTCGAGCACGCCTTCTTCGAGCACCATCAGACTTTTTTCCAGCAGGATGATATCGGCCGCTTCCTTGGCGATATCGACCGCCGAATCGACCGAGATGCCGATGTCGGCCGCGCGCAGCGCCGGCGCGTCGTTGATGCCGTCGCCCATAAAGCCCACGATATGGCCATTGCCGCGCAATGCGCGCACCAGGCGCTCCTTGTGCAGCGGGCTCAGCTTGGCGAACACCGTATGCTGCTCGGCCGCTACCGCCACCTGGGCGTCATCCATATCGTCGAGCTGCGGTCCTTGCAGCACGCCGCGCACCGGCAGGCCTACTTCGCGGCAGATCTTGGCCGTCACCAGATGGTTGTCGCCGGTCAGCACCTTGACGGTGACGCCGTGCTCGGCCAGCGCGCGCAGCGCCGGTGCCGTCGACTCTTTTGGCGGATCGAGAAAGGCCACGTAGCCGATCAGCGTGAGCGCCGTTTCATCGGCTACGCCATACACGGTTTTGTGCGGCGGCACTTCCTTGACGGCCACGGCCACCACGCGCAGGCCTTCGGCGTTCAGGCCATGGGTGGTGGCCAGCACGCGGTCGAGCAGGGCGGTGTCGAGCGGCACGTCCACGTCGCCCTGGCGCAGGTGGCTGCAGGCGGCCAGGATTTCTTCGACCGCGCCCTTGCAGATCAGCTCATGGTGGTCATTTTTTTCTGCCACCACCACCGACATGCGGCGGCGCACGAAATCGAACGGAATCTCGTCCACTTTCACATAGTCGCGCACCAGCTGCATCTCGGTTTGCAGCTCGACATGGTCAAGCACGGCGCGGTCGAGCAGGTTTTTCAGGCCGGTCTGGTAGTGGCTGTTCAGATAGGCAAACTGCAGCACTTCGGTCGACGGCTGGCCGAAGACATCGGTATGGCGTTCGAGCACGATCTTGTCCTGCGTCAGGGTGCCGGTCTTGTCGGTGCACAGCACGTCCATCGCGCCGAAGTTCTGGATCGCGTCCAGGCGCTTGACCACCACCTTCTTTTTCGACAGCTTGACGGCGCCCTTGGCCAGCGTGCTGGTGACGATCATCGGCAGCATTTCCGGCGTCAGGCCGACCGCCACCGACAGCGCAAACAGGAACGCTTCCATCCAGTCGCCCTTGGTCCAGCCATTGATCAGGAACACCAGCGGCGCCATCACCAGCGCAAAGCGGATCAGCAGCCAGCTGACGCTGTTGACGCCGGCCTCGAAAGCGGTCGGCGTGCGTTCGGTGGCCGTCACGCGGGTGGCAATCGCACCGAAATAGGTACGGTTGCCGGTAGCCAGCACCAGTGCGCTGGCCGCGCCCGAGATCACATTGGTGCCCATGAACAGCAGGTTGGCCAGGTCCATCGGATTCTTGCCGGCGCCATCGTCCTCGGCCAGTTCGGCCATTTTTTCCACCGGCAAGGACTCGCCCGTCATGGCGGCCTGGCTGACAAACAGGTCCTTGGCAGACAGCAGCCGGCAGTCGGCCGGGATCATGTCGCCGGCCGACAGCACAATGATGTCGCCCTGCACCAGCTGGCGAATCGGCAGCTCGCGCTGCTGGCCGCCGCGCAGCACCGTGGCGGTATTGCTGACCATGGCTTTCAGGCGTTCGGCGGCGCGGTTGGAGCGGCCTTCCTGCACGAAGCGAAGCAGCGTCGACAGCACCACCATGCTGCCGATCACGATGGTGGCCTTGACGTCTTCGGTCAGGTAGGACACCACCGCCAGCACCGTCAGCAACAGGTTGAACGGATTTTTATAGCACAGCCACAGGTGCTGGTACCAGGCCAGCGGCTTTTCATGCTCGACTTCGTTCGGGCCGGTCTGCGCCAGGATGGCGTCAGCCTCGTCGTCATGCAGGCCTTCGGTGCGCGTGTGCAGGCGCGCCAGCACGGCGGGCAGCGCTTCGCGCGCGGCGGCCTGCAACTGCTGCGCAAGGTGGTCCGGCACGGCGCGCGCCGTGCTGTTTTCCAGTGGCATGGTCTGACGGCGGAAATGGCCAGCGGTATGGCGTTTGCGCAGGAACGATTCGAACAGGCGTGTGAAGAGATTCATGGCTCTTCCTTTCAGGCGTAGGGGTGATAACAGTGTTGTGTGTTGCCAGCTGCCTGCATGCGGCAGCCTGTGGCGGCGCGGGCCAGCCCGGCGATAGCGGGTGGCAGTTCTTGCGCTTGCCGTGTCAATTGTTGATACCAGATCATCACCGTCTCCTGTGGAAGCAGGGAGGTCAGGCGAGACTTGTCGCTGCGCCGGCATCAAGCCAGGCAGCCATCGGGGTCAGTAGCCGGCCAGGTGGCCGATTAATTTTTCAGAGGGAGGGAGTCTGATCTTCAGGAAGAAGATCAGGGGCGCCACACCTTGCTGGGCAAGGCGCGGCATGGAGTTGCGCGTGCTTGCCGGGATTAATCGTCGAACCAGGATCGACTACTGTCACTAGAACAAGTACCCACTGAAAACTCCGTAAAATTAAGAATGGACGGATGATAAAAGTGCATCAAGGCAACGTCAAGTAAAAACTGCACACATTACCGAAGCGTAATCCAGCGGCCTTCATGCGCCGATTCCAGCGCTGTGGCAATCACGCGATCGACCTCGTAGCCGTCGCGAAAGGTGGGCCAGACCGGCTGGCCGCTGGCAATCGCCTGCAGAAAGTCGCGCGCCTCGATCACGATCTGGTCGTTGTAGCCGGTGCCGTGGCCGGCACCCTGGCTGAAGGGCAGGAAGTCCGGGTGGCCAGGGCTCATCAGCAGCTTCTGGAAACCCTGCCGTGCGGCCGGCCGGCCGGCGTCGTACAGCCACAGCGCATTCTGGTCCTCCTGGTCAAAGGCAATCGCGCCTTTGGTGCCGGTAATGCGGTAGGTATAGCCCATCTTGCGCCCGGCTGCCACGCGGCTGAAGGTCAGGGCGCCGCGCGCGCCATTGGCAAAGCGCAGCAGCAGATTGCCCTGGTCGTCGTTTTCCACCGCCTCCATGCCGTGCGACCCCCGGCGCTGGCCGTGCACCACGTTGAGATCGGCCACCAGCGCCTCGACCGGGCCGGCCAGGCGCAGCACGGCGTTGATCGCGTGCGAGCCGACATCGGCCAGCGCACCGGCGCGCGTGGCGGTGGCTGCGCGCGTGCGCCATGAGGCTGGCTTGGCTGGGTCATGCAGATAGTCTTCCACATGCTCAGCCGCCACATGGATGATCTCGCCGATCTCGCCCGCTTCGATAATCTGGCGCGCCAGCTGGCTGGCCGGGGTGCGGATATAGTTGTAGCCCACCATATTGGCCAGGCCGGCCTGTTCGGCCGCCTGCGCCAGCTGCAGCGATTCGGTGGCCGAGACGCCCAGCGGCTTTTCGCACAGGATATGCTTGCCGTGCGCCAGCGCCGCCAGCACCATCTCCCGGTGCGTATGGGGCGGGGTGGCGATAATTACGGCATCGATCTCTGGGTCAAGCACCACGCTGCGCCAGTCGCCGCTGGAACGGCGCCAGCCCAGTGCATCGGCCGCTTGCGCTGCACCCTGCACGCTGCTGGTGGCAAGCATGTCGCACACTGGCGCCAGGCTGGTATTGAAAATGCTGCGTACCGATTGCAGCGCAATGCTGTGCGCCTTGCCCATGTAGCCGGCGCCGATCAGGCCGACATGCAGTTGTTTGCGTGGTGTGTGCATATACGTGTCTCTCTTATGGTTGTTGTCGGGCGTTTTTGCTGTCGAGCGCATCGACCAGGCGCGCTGCCGGCCAGCGTTCGTCAAGCGCCTGCTGCATGATCTGCTGCTGGGTAGGCGGTGCCATGCCGCCGATCGGCGGATCGCGGTCCAGGTTGCCGGGAAAGGCGTAGCCCTCGGCGCAGGCGGCTATGGCATGCTGCGCGTCGCTGGCCGACAGCAGGCCCTGTTCGCACAATGCCAGCAGCGCCGGATACAGCGTGCAGCTCATCTTGTGGCGGTCCAGCGCCTCCATCGCGCGCCCGAAGGGCGACGATACCTGCAGCAGGTTGGCCATGCGCCGGATCGAGCTTGAACGGTTATGGCCGGCCGCATGGAACAGCGCAGGATTGAAGAACACGGCGTCGCCCTTGGCCAGCGGCAGCTGTACATGGTGCTGTTCAAAGTAGTCGCGAAACTGGTCCTGATGGTAGGCCAGGTAGCCGGCCCGGTAAAGCTGGGAATAGGGCAGGTACAGCGTGGGCCCCGATTCAAGCGGCATGTCGCAATGGGCGACCGCACCCTGCAATGTGAGCATCGGCGACATGGCGTGCACATGGGCCGGATAGCTGCTGCTGGCGCTTTCGGACTGGAAGCCCAGGTGATAGTCGCGGTGCGGCGACTGCGCTGCGCCGCCGGGATTGACCACGTTGACCTGCGCCGTCATCTGGTAGCCAGGCCCCAGCCACGCTGTGCTGATCCAGGCCAGGGCCGGATTGGCAAAGTAGCGGGCAAACAGTTGCGGCGCGCGCAGGCAGAGCTTTTGCTGCGCATTCCAGATGCGGTCATTGGCGCCTGGGCGCGCAAAATGGTCGCCACTGGCCGCGCCGCTCGCATGCTGTTCGTCGATCAGGTCTTGGAAAACAGCGCTGACGGCGTCGATGACGGCGTGGTCTGGCACCGCGCGCGCCAGTACCAACACGCCGGGGCCGTCCTGCAGCGCGCGGCCCCATTCGGCCTGCAGTGCGCGCAGCGATGCGCTGTCTTCTGCAAGGTGGCGCAAGGCGTCGCAGTCGTACACCGGCACATTCGACTGCACGCTGGCGGCATAGGGGTAGTCGGCCGCCAGCGTGGTGCGGCTGGTGAGGTGGATAAAATCGTCGAGATGGCATTGCTCGGGCGACAGCCAGAATGGCTGCTCGCGCATGGCCTGCGCTGTAGAGTAGGCTGGCATCGGGTCTCCGTTTAATTGTGCTGTACACTCAGTATAGGCAGCAGAAACCGCATTGCTGTTTCAAAAAACCCTCAAAAACACCTCAAGGCAAGCGCGCGATGGCCCATCCGATTCCGCTGAAACTGATTGCGCTGCAAGCCGGCGTCAGCCTGGCCACGGTCGACCGGGTCATCAAGCAGCGCGGCGGCGTGCAGGCGGCCACCGTGCGGCGCGTGATGCAGGCACTCGATGAACTGCAGCGCCAGAGCACGCAGGTGGGCCTGGCCGGCCGCAAATTCCTGCTCGACGTGTGCATGGTGGCGCCGCAGCGCTTTAGCGACGCGGTGCGCAGTGCGCTCGAGGCCGAACTGCCGTCGCTGCAGCCGGCTGTGCTGCGCGCGCGGCTGCATCTGCATGAAACGCTGGAGGTGGACGCACTGGTGCAGCTGCTCGAACGCATCCGCAAGAACGGCAGTCACGGCGTGTTGCTCAAGGCGCCGGACGTGGCGCCGGTCAGCGCGGCGGTCGACCGCCTGGTGGCGGCCGGCATCCCGGTCGTCACGCTGGTGACCGATCTGCCGGCCTCCAGGCGCTGCAGCTATGTCGGCATCGACAACCGCGCCGCCGGCGAGACGGCCGCCTATCTGCTGGGCCAGTGGCTGCCGCGCAAAAAGCAACAAGTGCTGGTGACCCTGAGCAGCAACCGCTTTCATGGCGAAGAAGAGCGCGAGATGGGTTTCCGGCGCGCGCTGCGCGAACGCTGCCGGCACCTGGAAATCGTGGAAGTGAGCGAGGGCCACGGCATCGACGGCGCCACCGGCGTGCTGGTGCACCAGGCGCTGGCCCGGCATGCCGATATCGGCGCCGTGTATTCGATTGGCGGCGGCAATGGCGCCATCGTGCAGGCCTTTGCCAGTGCGGGCCGCACCTGCCACGCTTTTATCGCCCATGACCTCGACAGCGACAACCTGGCGCTGCTGCACTCTGGCGCGGTGCAGGCGGTGCTGCACCATGACCTGGCGACCGACATGCGCCGCGCCTGCCAGGAACTGCTGCGCGCACAGGGCGCGCTGGCGCCGCTGTCCAGGCCTGCGGCGCGCTCTGCCATCGTGGTGGTCACGCCGTTCAATGTGCCAGTGCAAGCGTAGTGCGACCGTCCTGCCCGCACGGCACCGGCACGCGTCAATAAAGCCGTTCTTAAGCCTCGGCCGCCGGATTTATTGTAAGTTATGTTGCTTACCCATAGGCAAGATCATTTAGTCTGAAACGATTCAGATGTTTTCAAAGCGAGGAGAACGACCATGAAGACCAGCAAGATGCAACGAATCGCAGGGGAGGGCGCATGAGCCCGACCGGTATCCTGTTAATCGGTACTGCCGCGGCACTGGCGTTTGCCGCCTGGAGCGCCTGGCGCGCCCGCTGTGAAAAGCGCGATGTGGTGTGTTTGGGTGTCGTGGCGGGCATACTGGCCGTACCGGGCGCCGCCATACTGGCGCTGTAAATTTTCTTCTCAAGGCAGGCGTTCGTCCTGCCTTTTTCACCTT
The DNA here is from genome assembly GCF_009208565.1 of Janthinobacterium aquaticum. Classification (GTDB taxonomy): domain Bacteria; phylum Pseudomonadota; class Gammaproteobacteria; order Burkholderiales; family Burkholderiaceae_D; genus Janthinobacterium. Next base: position 424,465 of record NZ_WFLK01000002.1, read on the forward strand.
CTTTGCGTGCTTTAACCTCGCCCGGTCCACACGGCAGCGCAGGCGCCTGCTACCATTCGTCCGGCATTATTTCCTGACTGATGGATTATCGAACATGGCATTAAAAGACTCCCTGCTGGCGCGCCCCTCGCTCACTTCCGCCGTGACACTGACCTGCGCGCTTGGCCTGCTCTATTTCGGCCGCCCGGTGTTGGAGCCGCTGGTGCTGGCGCTGATACTGAGCCTGGTCATTTCTCCGCTGATCCGCGTTTTTCACCGCTGGGGCCTGGGTTTCCTGACCTCGACCATACTGTCGCTGCTGCTGGCCGGCGCCAGCGTGGTGGTGGTGGGCGCCGTGCTGGCGCTGCAGCTGGTGTCGGTGACCAAAGAGCTGCCGCATTACCGTGCGGCCATCCATGCCAAGATCGGCAAGATCCAGGAGCTGACCGAGCGGCCGTTTATCCGCCTGGCGGCAGAATTGAATGCCGTCTCGCCGCTGACCAAGGGCAGTACAGGCGCACAGCCGGCCACCACCGGCTTGCCGCGCAATGCCACGCAAGCCATACCGGTGGAAATTCGCACCCCGGCGCCGGCCGCGCGCGATACGGTGGCGCGCTTTGTCTCGGTCGTCTCCGGTCCGCTGGGTGAAGCCGGTCTGGTGTTCGTGCTGCTGGTCTTTATCCTGCTCGAACATGAGTCGCTGCGTGAGCGCGTGGTGCGCCTGGCAGGGCAGGGTGACGCCAGCCGCACCATGCGCACGCTGGCGCATGCGGCCGAAGGCGTGTCGCGGTTTTTCTTCTCGCAGTTCCTGGTCAATATCATTTTTGCGCTGACCGTCTCGCTGGGGCTTTGGCTGCTGCAGGTGCCGCATGCCTTGCTGTGGGGCTCGCTGAGCGGCCTGCTGCGCTTTGTGCCGTATATCGGTGCGCTGGCGGCCGGCGTGGCCATCACGCTGTTTGTCGCGGCCATCGACCCTGGCTGGACGCTGGCGCTGTCCTGCATGGCCATGTTTGCCGCGCTCGAAGTGGTGGTGGCCAATATCGTCGAGCCCAAGGTCTACGGCCATAGTTCCGGCCTGTCGCCGCTGGCGGTGATCGTCTCGGCGCTGTTCTGGGGCACCCTGTGGGGTCCGGCCGGCCTGCTCATTTCCACGCCGCTGACCTTGTGCCTGGTGGTGGCGGGCCGCCATATCCGCGCGCTCGAAGCGGTCACCATCCTGTTTGCCGACACGCCCAGCGTCAGCGAGGCCGAGCGCTTCTACCACCGCGTGCTGGCCGGCAGTTCGACCGCCATTATCGATCATGCCCGTACCTACCTGCGCCGGCACAGCTTTGCACGCTACTGCGACCATGTGCTGCTGCCGGGCCTGAGCCTGGCCAACGCCGACCGCGCGCTGGGGCTGATTGACCAGGCCCAGCAGGATCGTATCCGCGGCAGCGTCATCACACTGGCCGATACCCTGGCGCTGGCCTCCAACGGCGGCCGTGGTACGTGGCGCCGGCGCAAGGTGTCGCTGGCCGACGCCAATATCGGTGCGCATCTGCGCCACGCGCGCGAAGCGCGGCTGGGCGCTTTCCAGGGCTCGCTTGATGTGCCTTTGCACTCGGTGGTGCTGTGCGCCGGCTTTGCCAATGAACGCGACGAATTTCGCAATGAACTGCTGGTGCTGGCGCTGCGCGAAGTCTGCGGCGATGTGCGCAGCATCGTGCTGGGACAGCCGCAGCCTGAACCTGTGACCGACAAGGGCAGCCTGGTCGGCACGGCCTTTATCATGTACCCGGACCAGACTTCGTTTGACGAATGGCGCGTGCTGTCGAGCGAATTGCGCGAGCATCTGCCCGACGCCACCCTGGTGACCGTGCGCCATCACAGCGACATGAATTTGCCGAGGCAGTCGGAGGTAGCGCAGTCGGTTGATATCGTGCTGCAGTCGTTCGAGGAGTGTCTCGCTTTTGTGACGCCGGTGACGCCGGAAAAGGCGGGCGTGGCCAAGCGGTCGTAGGTCGGATTAGGCCCAGAGGGGCCGTAATCCGACAACATTGTTGACGCTCGTGGTGTTGTCGGATTACGCCGCTTCGCGGCTAATCCGACCTACGATCTTCTGCCGTACCCGCTTGCGCGGGCACAGGCGGGTCTTACTCTTCGTACGCGCTGATCGGCGCGCAGCCGCAGAACAGGTTGCGGTCGCCGTAGACGTTGTCGGCGCGGCCGACCGGTGGCCAGTATTTGCGCTCGCGCAGCGAGGCGACCGGGTAGGCCGCCACTTCACGGCTGTACTTGCGCTCCCAGCTGTCCGACATCAGCACCTGCGCCGTGTGCGGCGCGTGCTTCAGCGGGTTGTCCAGGCGGTCGAATTCACCGCTGGCGACCTTGGCGATCTCGCCGCGGATGGCGATCATGGCGTCGACAAAGCGGTCGATTTCCACTTTCGATTCGCTTTCGGTCGGCTCGATCATCAGCGTGCCCGGTACCGGGAAGCTCATGGTCGGCGCATGGAAGCCGAAGTCCATCAGGCGCTTGGCCACGTCTTCGTTGCTGATGCCCGTCTCGTCCTGCAGCGGACGCAGGTCGATAATGCACTCGTGCGCCACCAGGCCGTCGTGGCCCGAATACAGCACCGGGTAGTGCGGGGCCAGGCGGCGTGCGATGTAGTTGGCGGCCAGGATCGCCGTTTCGGTCGCTGCCGTCAGGCCTTCTGCGCCCATCATGGCGATATACATCCACGAGATCGGCAGGATGCTGGCCGAGCCGAACGGCGCAGCACTGACGGCACCGATGCCGGCAACATCGCGCTGGTAGCCGGTCGAACGCTGGTTTGGCAGGAACTTGGCCAGGTGCGCGCCGACGCCGATCGGGCCGACGCCCGGGCCACCACCGCCGTGCGGAATGCAGAAGGTCTTGTGCAAATTTAAATGCGACACGTCGCCACCAAAACTGCCTGGCGCGGCCACGCCGACCAGTGCGTTCATGTTGGCGCCGTCGATATACACCTGGCCGCCGTGCGCATGGATGATCTCGCACAGTTCCTGGATGCCTTCTTCGAACACGCCGTGGGTTGACGGGTAGGTCACCATCACGCAGGCCAGGTTGGCGCTGTGTTTCTCGGCCTTTTCCTTCAGGTCGGCCAGGTCGACGTTGCCGTTGTCGTCGCAGCGCGTGACCACCACCTGCATGCCGACCATATTGGCCGAGGCCGGATTGGTGCCGTGCGCCGACGATGGAATCAGGCAGATATTGCGGTGGCCTTCACCGCGCGACTCGTGGTAGGCCTTGATCACCAGCAGGCCTGCGTATTCGCCTTGCGAGCCGGCGTTCGGCTGCAGCGAGATGGCGGCGTAGCCGGTCAGAGCGCACAGCATTTCTTCGAGCTGGGCGATCATTTCGCGATAGCCCACGGTCTGCGCGTCCGGTGCGAACGGGTGGATATTGGAAAATTCTGGCCAGGTAACCGGAATCATTTCCGAGGTGGCGTTCAGCTTCATGGTGCACGAGCCGAGCGGAATCATGGTGCGGTCCAGCGCCAGATCCTTGTCGGCCAGGCTGCGCAGGTAGCGCAGCATTTCGTGTTCCGAATGGTAGCTGTTGAACACCGGGTGCGTCAGGTAGCTGCTGGTGCGTACCAGTTGTTCTGGCAGCGCGCTGGCCACGGCCGCGTCGATGGTGTCCAGGTCCGGTGCGGCCGGTGCATTGGCCACGCCTTGCGCAAACACATTCCACAGCAGGGCGATATCGTCGCGCGTGGTGGTTTCGTCAAGCGACACGCCGACATGGGTGGCGTCGATGCGGCGCAGGTTGACGCCGTGCGCCAGTGCGGTCGCGTGCAGCGTTTCGGCATTGGCCACTTCAACCGTCAGCGTGTCGAAATAGGTGGCGTTGGCAATGCCGTAGCCCAGCAGTTTCAGGTTCGCTGCCAGTACGCCTGTAAAGCGGTGCACGCGCTGGGCGATCTGCAGCAGGCCGGCAGGGCCGTGGTAGACCGCGTACATCGAGGCCATCACGGCCAGCAGCACTTGTGCGGTACAGATATTGGAGGTGGCTTTTTCGCGGCGGATATGCTGTTCGCGCGTTTGCAGGGCCAGGCGGTAAGCCTTGTTGCCTTGCGCATCAACCGTCACGCCGACCAGGCGGCCGGACATATTGCGTTTGAATTCGTCGCGCGTGGACAGGTAGCCGGCGTGCGGGCCACCAAAGCCCAGCGGTACGCCAAAGCGCTGGCTGTTGCCCACCACTACGTCGGCGCCCCATTCGCCCGGAGGCGTGAGCATGGTCAGCGCCAGCAGGTCGGCCGCGACGATCACCATCGCGCCATTGGCATGCAGTTTTTCCACGCCGGCGCGGTAGTCGCGCACCACGCCATGGACGCCCGGGTATTGCAGCAGCACGCCGAAGCAGTTGTCGAGCGAGTCGATCTCGTCGGCGTCGAACACGCGCACGTCGATGCCGATCGGCTCGGCGCGCGTCTGCACCACTTCCAGCGTTTGCGGCAGCACGTCGCTGGCCACATACAGCACGTTCGATTTCGATTTGCCGACGCGCTGGATCAGCGTCATCGCTTCGGCGGCGGCCGTGCCTTCGTCGAGCATCGACGCATTGGCGATGCCCATGCCGGTGAGGTCAGTGATCACCTGCTGGAAGTTCAGGATCGCTTCCAGGCGGCCTTGCGAAATCTCCGGCTGGTAAGGCGTGTAGGCGGTGTACCAGGCCGGGTTTTCAAAGATATTGCGCAACACCACGCCAGGCGTGAAGGTGTTGTAATAGCCCTGGCCGATCACCGATTTCAATACCTGGTTCTTGCCGGCGATGGCTTTCAGGCGCGACAGCGCTTCCTGCTCCGGCATGGCTTCTGCATAGGCGCCCAGCGGCAGGGCGCCCTTGTTGCGGATATTGGCAGGCACCAGCGCATCGATCAATGCCGCGCGCGATTGATAGCCGACGGTGGCAAGCATGGCTTGCTGTTCGGAAGGGGAAGGGCCGATATGGCGGGCGATAAAGGCATCGCGTGCTTCGAGTTGGGTCAGGCTGGTGCGGGTCATGGTATAGGCCAAAAAAGACGGGAAAACTGGAGGACGGTGGCAAGCGGGCCAGCAGCGTGGCCCGCTCGGTGATGCAATTGCTGCTAACTTTTACGCGCCGGTGGTGGCGCCGTAGGCGGCAGCGTCGAGCAGGCCGTCGAGCGCCGAAACGTCTGCTGGCTTGATCTTGAACAGCCAGTTGGCGTAGGCGTCGGCGTTGATGCTTTCCGGTGCTGCAACCACGTCGTCGTTGACGGCGATGACTTCACCGGCAACCGGTGCGTAGATGTCGCTGGCAGCCTTGACCGATTCCACCACGGCGGCGTCGTCGCTGGCGCCAAAGGTGGCGCCCACGTCAGGCAGTTCGACAAACACGATATCGCCCAGTGCATCCTGCGCGTATTCGGTAATGCCGACGGTCAGCGTACCGTCCGCTTCAAGGCGTACCCATTCGTGGGAGGCGGTGTACTTCAGGTCTGCAGGAATATTCATTGTGAGGCTCCAGTCATGGTGTAGGGTGATGTTGGGGTGTTCTTGATCATGCAGCGAGGATTTTACCGTTACGCACGAACGGCAGCTTGACCACCGAGGCGGCCAGTTGCTTGCCGCGGATTTCCACGTGTACGGTGTCGCCGACATTGACGCCCATCGGCACGCGCGCCAGCGCGATCGCTTCCTGCATGGTCGGGCTGAAGGTGCCGCTGGTAATTTCGCCAGACGCTTCACTGCCGGCCACGATGACTTTCTGGTGGGCGCGCAGCACGCCGCCTTTTTCACGCAGGATCAGGCCGACGAATTGCGCGTTCTGGCCTTTGGCCTGCAATGCGGCCTTGCCGATGAAGTCGCGCTCGCTGACCAGGTCGATGGTCCAGGCCAGGCCGGCGTCGAGCGGGTTGACGGTTTCGTCCATGTCCTGGCCGTACAGATTCATGCCCGCTTCCAGGCGCAGCGTGTCGCGCGCGCCGAGGCCGGCCGGTTTTACGCCGGCCGCTGCCAGCGCGTTCCACAGTGCTTCGACCTGGCTTGCCGCTACGCCGATTTCAAAGCCGTCTTCGCCGGTGTAGCCGGTACGGGCCAGCATGGTTTCGCCAAATGGCGTGTCCTTGACGATCACGGCGTTAAAGGGCTTGAGCGCTTCGGAAGGCGCTTGCGTCTGCGGCAGTACCTGCCATACCTTGGCGCGTGCATTCGGACCTTGCACGGCCACCAGCGCCATCGGCTCGTTGCCGTCGCGCCGTTCGGTAATCTCAAGGCCGCTGTTGGTGGCGGCGTTTTGCTGCTGTATCCAGGCCACATCCTTGGTGGCGGTGCCGGCGTTGACCACCAGGCGGAACCAGCTTTCGTCAAAATAGTAGACGATCAGATCGTCGATCACGGTGCCTTCCGCGTTCAGCATGCACGAGTACAGCGCCTTGCCCGGTACCTGCAGCTTGTCGACGTTGTTGGCCAGCAGGCCGCGCAGGAAAGCGCGCACATTGGCGCCACGGATATCGACCACGCACATGTGCGACACATCGAACATGCCGGCGTCGCTGCGCACGGCGTTGTGTTCTTCGATTTGCGAGCCGTAGTTGACAGGCATGTCCCAGCCGCCGAAATCGACCATGCGGGCGCTGGCGGCACGGTGGGCGTTGTTGAGTGGGGTCGCGTTGAGCGTCATGGATTCCTCGAAGACGAAGGTAAAAGGGAGCATGCGGCGATAAGCCGCGCACAGTAAGGAGCGCCGAAAACGGCGATCCATCGTGACTACACCCCCCTGTCCTTGGTACCTGAGAGATTACGCGAGCTTTGCAGCTGCGTGCGCCCCTTCGGTGGGCCGCCAGCTATGTGCTGCGGCCGCTCTCCAGAGTTGAGCTGAAAGCCCTGCCTGTGCAAGGGTTTCAATTCGCCTGACCGGTCCTTTTGCCTGAGAGTTTTTGGGTAGTGCCCCTTCGGCGGCAACGCTGGTTTGCCCTCTCCCGATCAAGTGGTGGGAATATATGTCAGCAGGGATGTAATGTCAATCTGAAAGACGCTTTCCGGCACGCACCACAATGGGGCGCAAGGCCTGATATTTCCTGTGTGCAAAGCTATGGCAGCGTGCGGCAGGCGTACGACCTTGCACCGTGAAATTTGCTATTGTGAAGGCCACCTTTACCAGGGCAGTAACCAAGAACAAAAGGCCAAGACCATGACAGATTTTATTGAGCCCCACGGGCAACACGGTTATTTCACGCTATCGGGCGATGTCAACAGCGATATGGTGCGGCGCGTGTTTGACGCAGTGGCCGACATGACCGAAGACAAACTGACCACCGCGCATATCCTGATCCAGTCCAACGGCGGCTATGTCAGTGATGGCATTTGTCTGTACAACTTTCTCAGTAAACTCCCCATCGAAATCGTCACCTACAACACCGGCGCCGTCGCCTCGATTGCCGTTACGCTGTTTTTGGCGGGCAAGCACCGTTATGCCAGCGATACGGCGCGTTTTATGGTGCATAAATCGCACGCCACCGCGTCGCCGGGTTCGCGTCCCGATGCGCTGAGCATTATTGTCGAGGGCCTGCGCGCCGACGACATGCGCACCGAACGCATCTTGCGCCAGCATGTCGAACTGAACGAACAGCAGTGGCAGGTGCATGCGTATTCCGACTTGCACCTGACGGCTGACCAGGCGCTCGAAGTGGGGTTGGTCGAGGCGGTGCGCGATTTCGAGATTCCCCAGGGCTTGCGCCTGACCAATATCTGATGCCCATTGAGCTTGCTTCAAAAGCCAGGGGCCGGCGACAGCATGCTGTCGCCGGCCCCTGGCCTTGATACTGCTCACTGATAATCGCTGCTATCAGGACTTGTTGCCTTTGCTCGAAGAGCTCGATGAGCCGGAGGAGCCTGACTGTTTGCTGCTGCCGGCGCCCGACTGCTTGTTGCCGTCGTTTTTGTGGCTTTGGCGGCCTGCTTCCACGTGCTGCTCGTGGGTGCCGCCCTGCTTGCCGCTGCTGCTGCCGGATTTGCTGCCGCTGGCCGACTGTTTGTTGCCTTGATCGCCTTTTTGATTCGAGTTCATCATCGTTCCTTTATGAGAATGTGATAATTGCCAGAATAAAATGCTACCGGAACCAGCTTGCCAGGAAAGGTATGGCTGAAGGTATGGCTGAGATCCGATGGCGCAATGATGCGCGGCAAGCCTGATTTGAACTATCGGAACACGACCTGACTATTTGTAGGACTCAGACTGCGCCAAGTTGCCGTAATTCATTGATTTCATGCAATAATTATCGATTGAGAATGTAATCGAATGTAAAACTCGGGAGTGACAGGCATTGCCACTGTCACGGGCGTGGCATAGTGCAGCCTGCTGTGGAAATCGTTAGTTGGGAAACAAGCAGATAGGCAACAAGCAATGAATTGGTGGAATGGTATTTCTTTTGCGGCTGACATGTCGCTGATGGGTCCGGCTGGCGTGGCGATTGCCTTGTGGCTGCTGGTGTCGCGCCAGTGGCGCCTGGTCCTGAGCTGGAGCCTGTGGTACGGCGGCGGCCTGATGCTGGTCGTGCTCTCGAAGCTGGCCTTTATCGGCTGGGGTGTGGGCAGCAGTGCGTTTGACTTTACCGGCTTTAGCGGTCACGCCATGCGCGCCGGCGCCGTCTTTCCGGTGCTCACGTACGTCGTGCTGCAGCGCGCACCGCGCCCGTGGCGCCATGCCGGCGTGCTGCTCGGCGTGGCGTTCGCCATCCTGGTGGCCATTTCGCGCGTGGTGGTGCAGGCGCACAGCATTTCGGAGGCCGTCAGCGGCTGCGTGCTGGGACTGGCAACCGCGTTCGGTTTTATGTGGAGCGCGCGCGGCACCGTGCACTTTGCCATCAGCCGCACGCTGGTGCTGGCCAGCCTGGCCGTGATGGTGCTGCTGAGCTTTAAGGCCGAGCCCATGCCGACCGAGTTGTGGCTGCAAAAACTGGCGCTGGCCTTGTCCGGTCACACGGAAGTTTTTTCACGCGAGCACTGGAAGCGTAACCCGCAAGTGCCTGCTGGCCAGCCACCGGGCAAATAGGCCGCGCACCACGATATGGTTTTTTGGCCTGCGCTACAGCGACAAATGATATGATAAGTCACTTTTTTTGCAGGCAGGCTGACTGTTGCGCCGCCATGATACAAGGCGCTGCTGCCCGCTTGCGCAATTCAACCGCCAGCATAGGCAGGAACTTTCAAACACGTGCGTCTCTCTTCCATCAAATTGTCGGGATTTAAGTCTTTCGTCGATCCCACCAATTTTCAGGTGCCAGGCCAGCTGGTCGGCGTGGTCGGACCCAATGGCTGCGGCAAGTCGAACATCATCGACGCCGTGCGCTGGGTGCTGGGCGAGTCGAAAGCGTCCGAGCTGCGCGGCGAGTCGATGCAGGATGTGATTTTCAATGGCTCGACCCACCGCAAGCCGGCCGGGCGCGCCTCGGTCGAACTGGTGTTCGACAACAACGACGGCAAGGCGTCCGGCCAGTGGGGCCAGTATGCCGAGATCGCCGTCAAGCGCACGCTTACGCGCGACGGCACCTCGACCTATTACATCAACAGCCAGCCGGTGCGCCGGCGCGATATCCAGGATATTTTCCTCGGTACTGGCCTCGGGCCGCGCGCCTACGCCATTATCGGCCAGGGCATGATTGCGCGCATTATCGAATCGCGCCCGGAAGAATTGCGCGTGTTCCTGGAAGAAGCGGCCGGCGTATCGAAGTACAAGGAGCGTCGGCGCGAGACTGAAAACCGGCTGCACGACACGCGCGAGAACCTGCTGCGCGTGGAAGATATTTTGCGCGAACTCAATGCCAATCTGGAAAAGCTTGAAGCGCAGGCCGCCGTGGCCACCCGTTTCCATGCATTGCAGGCCGACCAGGAAGAAAAGCAGAAGCTGCTGTGGTTGCTGCGCAGAAACGAGGCGCAAAACGAGCAGAGCCGTTATTTCCGCGAAGTCGAGCAGGCCCAGACTGACCTGGAAGAGCAGACCGCCAAGCTGCGCAATGTGGAGCTGACGCTCGAACAGATGCGCCAGGCCCACTTTGCCGTCGGCGACCGCTTGCATACGGCGCAGGGCCATCTGTACCAGACCAATGCCGAGATCGGCAGCCTGGAAGCGCAGATCAAGTTCGTGATCGAGTCGCGCGCGCGCCTGCAAGCGCAGCTGGCCACCTTGACGGCGCAGCGTGACCAGTGGACCACCCAGGGCAGCGAGTACCAGGAACAGATCGAGGAAGCCGAATTCGCACTCGAAGAGCTTGCTGCCAAGGTCGAGCAGTCGCAGATGATGGCCGAGCAGAAGGGCGAGCAGCTGCCCGAGCTTGACGCCGCCTGGCGCGCCGCGCAGCACAAAAGCACCGAATCGCGCGCGAAAATCATGCAGGCGCAGCAGCAGCTGGAACTGGAGTCGGCGCACCAGCGCAACGCTTCCAATATCCTCTCTGGCCTCTTGAGCCGGCGCGAGCGGTTGCAGCAGGAGAAAAACAGCCTGAGCCTGCCAGACAGCAGCCATCTTGAAAATCTCAAGCTGCAGCTGGAAGAAAAACAGCAGGCACTCGAAGAGCAGGGGTTTTACCTGGAAGAAGCGCTCGAGCAGCAGCCCAAGCTGGAGCAGGAACGCAGCGAGGCGCAAAAGCAGGTCAATGCAGAAACGGCCACCAATGCCCAGCTCGAAGCACGCTTGTCGGCCCTGAAGCAATTGCAGGAACGCGTGCAGACGCAGGGCAAGGTGCAGCCGTGGCTGAAAAAGCACGAGCTCGACAGCTTGCCGCGCCTGTGGCAAAAGCTGCAGATCGAAGCGGGCTGGGAAGCGGCGATGGAGTCGGTCCTGCGCGAGCGCACCTCGGCGCTGCAACTGTCCAATATCGACTGGGCCAAGGCGTTTTTTGCCGATGCGCCGCCGGCCAAGCTGGCTTTGTATGCGCCGTCGACCGTGCCGCCATTGCCGCAGCCTGATGTGGCTGGTCTCAAGCCGTTCATCAACCTGCTGAAACTGAACGATCCCGGCCTGCGCGGCCTGCTGCAGGACTGGCTCTATAACGCGTATGCGGTGGAAGACGCGGCCGAGGCACTGATGGAGCGCGGCAAGCTGCCGCCGGGCGGCTATTTTGTCACGCGCGCCGGCCATGTGATCACCGCCACCAGCGTGCGCTTTCATGCCGCCGATTCGGAGCAGGAAGGGATGCTGGGGCGCCAGCAGGAAATCGACAATATCGGTAAACAGCTGCGCGCCCAGCAACTGCTGGCCGAAGAGGCGCGCGCCCGTTCGGTACGTGCCGAGGCGGCTGTCAGCAATGCAACGCGCCAGCTGTCCGACCTGCGTTTGCGCGTGCAGCAGCTCACGGCATCGGTGCATACGCTGCAGCTCGATGTGGTGAAACTGTCGGAGGTCGAAGCGCGCTTCAACCAGCGCAGCACGCAGATCGGCGCCGACCTGGCCGAAATCGCCGCCCAGGAAGCCGAGCAACTGCAGATCAAGCTTGAATCGGAAGAGAAATTCGAGCAGCTCGATATGGAACTGGGCAATTTGCAGGAAGCGCACGAGGATGGCCAGACCGAGTTCCTGCGCAAGGAACAGCTGTTGACCGAGGCGCGCGAAGCGCTGCGCGAGCTCGAACGCGCCGCCAAGGACATCGAATACGCCGAACGCTCGCAGCGCGCCCGTATCGACGAATTGCGCCGCAATATCGCCACCGCCAGCACCCAGGCGCAGCAGGTCACGGCCAGCTTGCAGGCCGGCCAGCAGGAACTGGCCAATCTGGAAAGCGGCGCTGCCAACGACGGCCTGCAGGACCTGCTCGAGCGGCGCACTACGCAGGAGCGCGCGCTGGCCGATGCGCGCCATGAACTCGACCAGATCACGCAGCAGCTGCGCATGTTTGAAGATGCGCGTACGCAAAACGAGCGCAGCCTGCAGCCGCAGCGCGACAAGATCATGGAAATGCAACTGAAGGAACAGGCCGCGCGCCTGAACCAGGAACAGTTTGCCCAGCAGTTGCAGGAAGCTGGTGCGGACGAAGCGGTGCTGGCTGAAAAGCTGCATCCGGACATGCGCCCGTCCTACCTGCAAGGCGAAGTGACGCGCCTGACCAACGCCATTACAGCACTGGGCGCGGTCAACCTGGCTGCGCTCGACGAGCTGGCGCAGGCGTCCGAGCGCAAGAATTTCCTCGACGCCCAGAATGCCGACCTGACCGAAGCGATCGAGACGCTGGAAGACGCGATCCATAAAATCGACAAGGAAACGCGCGACCTGCTGCAAGACACCTTCGACAAGGTCAACCGCCACTTTTCCGAATTGTTTCCGATCCTGTTCGGCGGCGGCCAGGCGCGCCTGAGCATGACGGGCGACGAAATTCTCGATTCCGGTGTACAAGTCATGGCACAACCGCCTGGCAAAAAGAATGCAACCATCCACCTGCTCTCGGGTGGAGAGAAAGCGCTGACCGCGACCGCACTGGTGTTTTCCATGTTCCGCCTCAATCCGGCGCCGTTCTGCCTGCTCGACGAAGTCGATGCACCGCTGGACGATTCGAACACGGAACGCTTCTGCCGCATGGTCAAGCGCATGTCCGACCAAACCCAGTTCCTGTTTATTTCGCATAACAAGATTGCGATGGAAATGGCCAATCAATTGATCGGTGTGACGATGCAGGAGCAGGGCGTATCGCGCATCGTGGCGGTGGACATGGAGTCCGCCGCCAATTTCGCTACTGAGGCACAAGCAGCATGACAGATCTTCAAATTACCTTGTTCGGCGCCGGCGGCGTGTTTATCGTTGCCGTGTTTTCCTACAACAAATGGCAGGAGTACAAGGCCAAGAAAAGCGTCGAGCGCGCTTTTTCCACCGACCACGACGATGTGCTGATGCGCGAAGGCGAAGCTGCTGCGCCACTGTCAGCGCCGGCGGCCGAGCCAGTGCTGCGCCAGGAGCCGCGCTTTGACGCGGCGCCAGTGCTCAAGGCCGAACCGACTTTCGGCGCGCCGCCGACAGCGCCGGCCGTGTTTGCCGATGAAGTCGGCGCGCAGCACGAGCCGGCCCTGGCGCCTGCTGCTGCGGCGCGCGAACCCGAGGTGGCCAACGAGCAGGCCACCTGCCTGGTCGATCCGCTGATCGACTGCCTGCTGCCCTTGGTACTCGAAGCGCCGGTACGCGGCGACAAGATCCTGCCGGTGCTGCAGACGCTGCGCCTGGTCGGCAACAAGCCCGTGCATTTTATCGGCCTGCATGTCAATGGCGACTGGGAGCCGATCCAGCATGGCGGCGTCTACACCAAAATGCAGGGCGGCGTGCAGCTGGCCAGCCGCAGCACGGCCCTGAACGAACTCGAATACTCGGAGCTGGTCACGCGCTTGCGCGTGGTGGCCGACGAAATTGGCGCCGAGCCCGAAGTGCCCGACATGATGGAAGTGATGGCCGAAGCGCGCAATCTGCACCGCTTTGTCGCCGGCCACGATGCCCAGTTGGGCGTCAATCTGCAGTCCAACGGTGCGCCATGGCCGATTGCCACCTTGCTGGTGGCGCTGGAAAAGCAGGGCTTCGACGTACGCCCCGACGGCCGCTTCGTGATGCCCGACGGCCAGGGCGGCCATCTGTACTCGCTGTCGACCAATGTCACGCTGGCCGAAGACAGCACGGCGCGCCTGACGCTGCTGCTCGATGTGCCGTGCGTATCGCCGGCGCGCGACGGCTTTGGCGCCATGGTCGATTGCGCCAAAGCGCTGGTGGTGCGCCTGGACGCCACTATCGTTGACGACTATGACCAGCCGCTATCGGATGCGGCGCTGGGCGAGATCGCCGGCCAGGTGCAGGAGTTTTACCAGGAAATGGAAGCGGCCGATATTGCTGCCGGTTCCACGCGCGCGCTGCGCCTGTTCAGCTGAAGGATCACGGCAGCATGAGCGACTTGAACGAACAGCAGGCCGGCGTACGCGTGCTGGCGCTGACTGAAGAACTGAACCGACACCTGCACGCTTATCACGTGCTGGACAACCCAACCATCCCTGACGCCGAATACGACAAATTGTTCCTTGAACTGCAGGCGCTCGAAGCGGCCCATCCGGCGCTCCGCGCGCCCGATTCGCCGACCCTGCGCGTGGGCGCGCCGCCCTTGCCGCAGTTCGAGCAGGTGACCCATACGGTGCCGATGCTGTCGCTGAACAATGGGTTTTCCGACGACGATATCGTGCAGTTCGACCGCCGCGTGCGCGAAGGGCTGGGCGATGAAGCGCTTGTCAGCTATGCGGCCGAAGTGAAGTTCGACGGCCTGGCGATCAACCTGCGCTACGTCGACGGCGTATTCGTGCAGGCCGCCACGCGCGGCGACGGCGCCACCGGCGAAGACGTCACCGCCAATATCCGCACCATCGACACCATCCCGCTGCGTTTGCATGCGATCGACGGCCAGGCGCTGCCCACGCTGATCGATGTGCGCGGCGAGGTGATGATGTTCAAGGGCGATCTGCTGCGCCTGAACCAACGCCAGCGCGAGGCAGGGCACAAGGAATTTGCCAATCCGCGCAACGCGGCTGCAGGCAGCCTGCGTCAGCTCGATTCGCGCATTACGCGCCAGCGCAAGCTGCGCTTCTACGCCTATGGCATCGGCGCGCTGGAAGGCGCCGCGATGCCCGTCTCGCATTCGGCATTGCTGGACTGGTACCAGGCGCTGGGCATTCCGGTGTCAAGCGAGCGTCGCGTGGTGCAGGGCGCACAGGGCTTGCTCGACTACTATGCGCGCATCGGCGCGGCCAGGCCGGATCTGCCGTACGAAATCGACGGCGTGGTCTACAAGGTCAACGCCACCGAGGACCAGCAACAGCTGGGTTTTGTGTCGCGCGCGCCGCGCTTTGCGCTGGCGCACAAGTTTCCGGCCGAAGAGGCAATGACGCAGGTGCAGGGCATCGATATCCAGGTCGGTCGCACCGGCGCCATGACGCCGGTGGCGCGCCTGGCGCCGGTGTCGGTGGGCGGCGTGACGGTTACCAACGCCACCTTGCACAATGAGGACGAAGTGCTGCGCAAGGACGTTCGCGTGGGCGACACGGTGATCGTGCGCCGCGCCGGCGACGTGATTCCCGAGGTGCTGGCGGTGGTGCTGGACAGGCGCCCAGAGCCGGCCCCGGCGCCATTCAAAATGCTGTCCAGTTGCCCAGTCTGCGGCTCGCACGTGGTGCGCGAAGAGGGCGAAGCGGTGGCGCGCTGTTCGGGTGGCCTGTTCTGCTCGGCCCAGCGCAAGGAAGCGCTGCGCCATTTTGCCGGCCGGCGCATGATGGACATCGACGGCCTGGGCGAACGCTATATCGACACCCTGGTGGAACTCGACTATGTGCATGGGCTGGCCGACCTGTATCAGCTGACGCTCGACAAGCTGCTGGAAATGAAGCAGCGCGCCGACGAGCGCGATGGGGTGACGCCGGAAACCGTCTTGCAAGGCAAGATCCCCACCAAATGGGCAGAAAACCTGTTGGCCGGTATCGAGGCCAGCAAGCAGCCGCCGCTGGCGCGTTTCCTGTTTGCGCTCGGTATCCGCCATGTCGGTGAGTCGACCGCCAAAACGCTGGCCGACTGGCTGGGCAGCCTCGATTACGTGCGCCAGGCGCCGGCGGCGCTGCTGCGGGTGCTGCCCGATATCGGCAGCACGGTGGCCGAGTCGATTGCCGACTTTTTTGCCGAGGAAAAAAACCAGCAGGCGCTGCAGGCGCTGCTCGACGCCGGCGTGTCGCCGCAGGGCGAGCATGCGCCCAGCGCGCATCTGCGTGAACAGCTCGAGGTGGCCAAACTGCTGGCCGCGCTGGCGATCCCCAAGCTGACCGAAACGCGCAGCCGGCAACTGGCCGAGCGCGGCGTCACGCTGGCCAGCCTTGCGCAGGACAGCGGCAGCTTCCATGCCGGACTGCCGGCGGGCGTGGGCGAGGCGCTGTCGGCATGGCTGGCCAATGAGAGCAACCTCACACAACTGCGCAAACTGGACGCCCTGCGCGCGCAATTGCTGGCACAATTACCACAATTGCCAGCCGCAGGCGGCAAGCTCGAAGGCCAGACCTTCGTGCTGACCGGTACCTTGCCCACGATGGGGCGCGACCAGGCCGCGGCGCTGATCGAGGCGGCAGGCGGCAAAGTCAGCGGCTCGGTCTCGAAAAAGACCACTTTCCTGGTTGCCGGCGCCGATGCGGGCAGCAAGCTGGCCAAGGCGCAAGAGCTCGGGGTGAGCGTGCTCGACGAAGCAGCCTTGCTGGACTTGCTGGCGCCAGCATGACCCTGGCGCGGTGATCATCGATATTTAATTTCGACATTCAACTTTTTATAGCGAAGAATCACCATGAAAAAAATCAGAAAAGCCGTGTTTCCCGTAGCTGGACTGGGCAGTCGTTTCCTGCCTGCTACCAAAGCGCAGCCCAAGGAGATGCTGCCGGTGGTAGACAAGCCGCTGATCCAGTATGCCGTCGAAGAAGCGGTTGCGGCAGGGATCACGGAGATGATCTTTATTACCGGGCGCAACAAGCGCGCCATCGAAGATCATTTCGATACGGCCTATGAACTCGAATCAGAACTGGAAGCGGCCGGCAAGCGCCAACTGCTCGAGATGGTGCAGAACGTGATTCCAAAGCATATCAACTGCATTTATATCCGCCAGTCGGCGCCACTGGGCCTGGGCCACGCCGTGCTGTGCGCCCGTCCACTGGTCGGCGACGAGCCGTTTGCCGTGCTGCTGGCCGATGACTTCATGGATACCGACGAGGGTGTGCGTCCGGTGCTGGCGCAGATGGCCGACGTCTACCAGTATGAGAACTGCTCGCTGCTGGCGGTACAGGATGTGCCGCGCGCAGACACGCGACAGTACGGTATCGTCTCTGCGCGCAATTACCAGCCTGACCTGGAACTGGTATCGGACATCGTTGAAAAGCCCATGCCGGAAGAAGCACCGTCGACTTTGGCCGTGGTCGGACGGTATGTGCTGTCAAGCCGCATCTTCGATCATCTGGAGAAAATCGGCGCCGGCGCTGGTGGTGAAATTCAGCTGACCGACGGCATTGCCGCGCTGATGCGCGAAGAGCGCGTGCTGGCTTACCGCTACACGGGCCAGCGCTATGATTGCGGCTCCAAACTCGGCTACCTGAAGGCCACCACCGCCATGGGCCTCAAGCATCGTGAAACGGGCGCCGCGTTCCGCGCCTACCTGGAACAGTTGTACGCAACGGTCGACCCTGCATGACCGTCAGGGAAATCCTGAAGATGGGCGATGCGCGTCTGCTGCGCGTCGCCGAGCCAGTGCGCCAGTTCGACACGCCCGAACTGCATGCGCTGGTGGCCGATATGTTCGACACCATGCACGCGGTCAACGGCGCCGGCCTGGCTGCGCCGCAGATCGGCGTCAACCTGCAGCTGGTGATCTATGGCTTCAAACAGAACGTACGCTATCCCGATGCGCCGCAGGTGCCTGAAACCGTATTGATCAACCCGGTGCTGACGCCCTTGTCGCAGCAGAAGGAAGAGGGCTATGAGGGCTGCCTGTCGGTACCCGGCCTGCGCGGCAGCGTGCCGCGCTGGACCCGCCTGCATTACGAAGGCGTCGACCAGTTCGGCCAGCCGATCAGCCGCGACTGCGATGGCTTTCATGCGCGCGTGGTGCAGCATGAAGTCGATCACCTGCTCGGCATCCTGTATCCCTCGCGCATCGTCGACTTCAGCAAGTTCGGCTTTACCGAAGTGATGTTTCCTGAGCTCGATCCGAATGACGACGATTGAAAGCGCGGCTTGATGGTGGGAGCGTAGGTCGGATTAGGCTCCGGAGGGGCCGTAATCCGACAACATTGTTGGCGCTGCAGGTGTTTGTCGGATTACTGCCTGCGGCCTGCGGCTCGTCATGCTGGTGCCGCAGGTGTTGTCGGATTACGGCCTGCGGCCTAATCCGACCTACGTGGATACGGTGATGCGGTGATACGGGTGCGCGGCGCGCTAGCGCACCTTGCGCCCACTACCCAGATTATCAAGCAACACAATCAACTCCTCGCGCATGCTGTCGCTCAGGTTGAGGAAGCGGCAGCCGATCTGTACCTGTTCGCCCAGCAAAAACGAGCGGAAGGTGCGTGACAGGCGGATTTCCAGGTCGGCGATCATGACCTTGGTCGGCCCCAGTTCAAGGCGTACGCGCGACAGCTTGCGGCCGACGTACAGGCCGACCGTGTCGCGCGGATGGGCGCGCATGCCGATGCCGCCGGCCGAGAAATCATACAATTGCAGTTCGTAAGGCCGTCCCTCAAGCACGAAGGCGGCGATATAGTAGACGCCCAGCGGCGTTTCCATGCGGGTCGATTCGCGCCGCTCCAGCACCAGGCAGTGGCTGGGGAAATTGGTCAGGTAGAAGTTAGGCTTGTCCGGAAAAGGCTGCCACTCGCCATTGATGGTAAATTGCAGCTTGGCGCTGTGCACCCATGACACAAAGGTGGCGTTGCCGTCTGGCAGGGTCTGGCCTTCATTGAGTTCAAGCACGAATTGCGGCAGATCGTCGTCGACCGACAGCACGCGCCCCATGATCGGCTGTTCGTCACCATTGGAATAGATCGAGACGGCATCGCCATTGTCGGCCAGGCTGCACAGTGTTTCGCCGATATCCCACGGGTCGCTCATATGGTGCGGCTTGGTGCCGGGCGCCATCGGTTCGGCGGCATCGGCCAGGCTGGGCGCACCTTTGCGCAGGGGATTGGGAACGGGATCGGTCACGACGGAAAATTTCTTGGTTTCTAAGTTGGACACAGTGTATAGGCTTACAGCAATATTTACTAACTAATTCACAATAGTTATTGTTTGCTTATGTTTTGGGCGAAGCTCAAAAGTGTTCATCCGCACCCAGATAGCGCCATTGGCCCGGCGGCAGGTCACCGAGTTTTACCTTGCCGATGCGCACGCGTTTCAGTCCCAGCACCTTCAGTCCCACCGCTTCGCACATGCGGCGGATCTGGCGTTTCTTGCCCTCGCGCAGGGTAAAGCTCAGTTGGTCTTCATTCTGCCAGCGCACTTTGGCCGGCAGCAAGGGCTTGCCATCGAGCCACAGGCCGAAGTTGAGCTTGCGCAAGTCGCTGTCGGGCAGGGTCTCGCCCTTGGTGTACGTTACGCGCACCAGGTATTCCTTGTCGATCTCGGTATCCTGGCCGATCAGCTGCTTGGCCACCCGCCCGTCCTGGGTCAGCACCAGCAGGCCCACCGAGTCGATATCGAGACGGCCAGCGGCCACCAGGCTGCGCAGCTGGGTTGGATGGAACTGCTCCGGGCTCTTGTCTTCCGCCCAGCGGTTCTCGGCCTTGATCAGCGCTACCGCCGGCGTGTAGCCATCTTCGGCCTGGCCGCTGACGTAGCCCATCGGTTTGTTGATCAGCACGGTCACGCGCTTGGACTGCTCGGCCGCGGCCTGACGTTCGACGGTCACGCGCTGGCTTGGCGTGACTTTGCTGCCCAGTTCGGATACCACCTTGCCGTCTACCCGCACCCAGCCGCGGGCGATCCATTCATCGGCTTCGCGGCGTGAGCACAGTCCCAGTTCGGACATGCGTTTGGACAGGCGTAATAATTCTTCGGTCATGTTGTTCTATCGTTTAAAAGTAGTGCTATCGACGCTGGCGGCCTACACCTTGAGCGCATCGAGCAAATCTGTTTCCAGCAAAATCTGGTTGCGCGCGCTGTTGAGCGCCGCGCCATCAACCAGGAACACATCTTCCACCCGCTCGCCCAGCGTCATGATCTTGGCCGTATGCAGGTTGACGCGGTATTTGGTCAGCACATTGGCGATCGAATACAGCAGCCCCGTACGGTCGTTGGCGGCCACCGACAGCAGGTAGTACTGGCCCCGCTCATCGGGTCGCAGATCGACCGTCGGCTGCAGCGGGAAGCTGCGCGACAGGCGCGACAGGCGGCCCTTGCTGGGCGGCGCCAGCGGCGCCTGCGACAGCAGCAGCTCGCCCAGTTCGTGCTCGATCAGGCTGATGATGTCGCGGTAGCTCTTGGCAAAACTCTGTTCGGTCACCAGGAACGTGTCGAGCGCATAGCCGTGATTCGTGGTGTGGATCTTCGCATCGAGGATGCTGAAGTTCTTGCGGTCGAAATAGCTGCAGATGCGGGCAAACAGGTCCGGCTGGTCGCGCACCCAGACGGCCACCTGCAGGCCTTCGCCGATCGGCGCGAGGCGGCATTTTACCACCGGCACATCGCTGTCGAGTTTGTTGTACAGCGAGCGGGTCTGCCAGGCAATATCGGACGCGTCGTGGCGCAGGAAATAAGCCATGTCGAGCTGCTGCCACAGTTTCTTGTGGGCGTCTGCCGGCAGGCCGTACAGGCGCAGCGTGGACAGCGCTTCCTGCTGGCGGTTTTTCAGTTCGCGGTCGGCCGTGTGCGGCTCGCCGCCGAGCACGCGCAAGGTCACGCGGTACAGGTCTTCGAGCAGCTTGCCCTTCCAGGCATTCCACACCTTCGGGCTGGTGCCGCGGATATCGGCCACCGTCAGCAGGTACAGGGCCGTCAGGTGGCGCTCGTCGCGCACCATCGAGGCAAAGGCCTGGATCACGTCCGGGTCCGACAGGTCCTGCTTCTGCGCCACCTGCGACATGCTCAGGTGGTTTTCGACCAGAAACGCCACCAGTTCGGTTTCATCGGCCGACAAGCCGTGTTCCTGGCAGAACTGGGTGGCGTCGGCCACGCCGAGCTTGGAATGGTCGCCGCCGCGGCCCTTGGCGATATCGTGGAACAGCGCCGCTACATACAGCAGCCAGGGCTGCGAGAAATTGGCCATCAGCTGGCTGCAATACGGATATTCGTGGGCATGCTCGCTCATGGTAAAGCGGCGCATATTGCGCACTACCATCAGGATATGCTGGTCGACCGTGTACACATGGAACAGGTCGTGCTGCATCTGGCCGACGATGCGGCGGAAATTGGGCAGGTAGCGCCCCAGGATGCTCATTTCGTTCATGCGCCGCAGCGCATGAATCACGCCCACCGGTGCCTGCATGATGCGCAGGAACAGCGCGCGGTTGGCCGGATCCTGGCGAAATTGCGCATCGATCTTGAAGCGCGCATGCCACAGCGCGCGCGTGGCGCGCGAGGTCATGCCTTTCAAGGCAGGGCGCTGCGTCATCAGCAGGAAAATTTCCAGCATGGCCGAAGGGTGGCGCTCGAAAGTGTCGTCGCCACTGATGTCGATCAGGCTGTTGACCTCATTGAAGCGCGCATTGATGGGCACCGGCTGGTCGTCCTGCGGGAACAGCCGTGCTTCGATATTTTGCAGCAAGATCGTATTGAGCTGGGTGACCGTCTTGGCAGCCCAGTAATAGCGCTGCATCAAAATTTCGCTGGCGCGGCGCATGTTCGGGCCGCTGCCGGTGGCCTGCAGTCCCAGCGACTGCGCAATGGCTGTCTGCACATCGAACACCAGTCGGTCTTCGCGCCGGCCGGCCTGCAGATGCAGGCGCACGCGGATATCCTTGAAGGCGCGTTCTTTTTCCATCAACTGGCGCGCCTCGGTCAGCGTGATCAGGCCGCCGGTGGCCAGCGTGCGCCAGGAGTTGGCCAGGCCGGCCGCCTTGGCGACCCACAGGATCACCTGCAGGTCGCGCAGGCCGCCCGGGCTTTCCTTGCAGTTGGGCTCCAGGCTGAACGCCGTGTCCTCGTACTTGGCGTGGCGCTGGCGCATCTCTGCGGTCTTGGCCTGGAAAAATGCCTGCGGATCCATGGCGGCGGCATAGCGCTGCTGCAACTGCTCGAACAGTGGCAGGTCGCCGGTGACCAGGCGCGCCTCCAGCAAGCTGGTCTGGACCGTGATATCGGCTTTCGACTCGCTCATGCATTCGTCGACGGTACGGATGCTGTGGCCGATTTCCAGCCCCAGGTCCCACAGCAGCTGCACCAGCGCTTCGAGTTTTTCCTGCGTGGCGGCGTCGGGCGCCTGGCCCAGCAGGATCAGCAGGTCGATATCGGAATAGGGAAACAGCTCACCGCGCCCGTAGCCGCCCACCCCGACCAGCGCAGTGTCGTCTGGCAATTGCGCTTCTTCCCAGGCTTGTGCCAGCACCCCGTCGACGCTGTGGCGCAAGCTGCGCAGCAGCTTTTCGGGCTTGCCGTCCGCCTGAAAGGCGGCCAGGATAAGCTGGCGGTCAGCTTTGAGTTGCTGCTTGAGTTGTTCTCGAACGTGCTTGTTCATGGCGCGATGGTCAGGGCAGGTGGCAGGTGGGCGGATTCGGTTCAGGCTGTCTTGATGAATGCCGGCGGCGGTGGCATGCCGGGCGAAACGGTCAGGATTTCATAGCCTGTTTCTGTCACCAGCACCGTGTGCTCCCACTGCGCCGACAGGCTGCGATCCTTGGTCTTGATGGTCCAGCCATCGTTCATTTCGCGGATGTCGCGCCGACCGGCGTTGATCATCGGCTCGACCGTGAAGATCATGCCTGCTTCAAGCCGTTCAAGCGTGCCGGGCTTGCCGTAGTGCAAGACCTGCGGCTCTTCATGGAACACCTTGCCGATGCCGTGACCGCAAAATTCGCGCACCACGCTGTAGCCGGCTTTTTCCGCATGCTGCTGTATGGCGTGGCCGATATCGCCCAGATGCGCGCCCGGTTTGATCTGGTCGATGCCCAGCCACATGCATTCATAGGTCACTTCCGACAGGCGCTTGGCCAGGATCGACGGCGTGCCGACCAGGAACATGCGGCTGTTGTCGCCATGGTAGCCATCCTTGATCACGGTAATGTCGAGATTGACGGCGTCGCCATTCTTCAGAACCTTGTCGCCAGGAATGCCGTGGCAGATCACATCGTTGACCGAGGTGCAGATGGCTTTCGGGTACGGCGTATAACCGGGCGGGCAGTAGTTGAGCGGGGCAGGGATGCTGCCCTGTACGTTGACCATGTATTCATGGCACAGGCGATCGAGTTCGCCGGTGGTCACGCCTACCTTGACGAACGGCGTGATGTAGTCGAGCACTTCGGCGCCGAGCTTGCCGGCGACGCGCATGCCTTCGATGTCGGCGGCGGTATTGATACGGATGGTGGACATGGGTGTTTCGCTATCTGCAAAAAAAGATAAAAAAGCGCAGACCTGTTTTTCAGGAAAAAAATCTGCAAATATGCCGAAATTATAAACGAGCCAAACATGTGCCGCGGAGGGACTTTCCGGTAGATTGCCGGCGCCTTTGGCTGGTGCATCGAATTGGTGCGGGCTGAACTCGAGGATACCGGCATGGGTGTTTTTGCTGCTTTGCAAGTAGTGCTGAAAGCATGGCGGAATGAGCACTTAAGCCAGTATTTGAGTGCTCCGTGCCTCTGCACCGAAGCGTGGCATGCCAGGCCGTACTTTCAGAATAGTGCACCGGATTAGGGAAAATGCGGCGGCGCACCAATGTAACGACGTTTTTTTGCATATCAAAATGAGATATTTTTTACGTCAAAAAAGTGTTGTTTATCTGCTGAATTAACAGTCTTGCTTCATTGACAGTGCCGCTGGGAAAGTGGTTTGATGACGTCCATGTCATAAAACGATCATGCAGTGTCGCTCATAAAGCGACTAACAGACAGGGACATGTCCGTTGCATTTGGTCGATAAAGACATTGAACATAATTTCTTGTGTTCACAAGAGCCTGACTAGATCAGTAGGTAGTAGTATTTTCAAATCGGAGAATTTATGCATCAACGCACCAAGATTGCCGTAGCAGTGGCAATGGCTTTGAATTCGCTGACCGCTTTTGCTCAGACTCAAGCTGCAGCTGAAGCGCCACAACGTGTTGAGGTTACCGGCTCGCGCATTCGCCAGGTTGATCTCGAGACCGCTCAGCCCATTCTGAAAATGACATCGCAGCAAATTCAGGCTAGCGGCCTGGTTACTGTAGGTGACGTGCTGAATCAGCTCACTTCGGCTGGTCCTCCAGCATTCAGCAAAGGTGCAACGCTGACGTCGAACCGCGAACAAGGCGGTCAGTACATCGACATGCGTAACCTGGGTGCACAGCGCCTGCTGGTTCTGGTCAATGGCAAACGCTGGACGACTACCATTGCCGGTTATACCGACATGTCGACCATTCCGACTTCGATGATCGATCGTATCGAGATTCTGAAGGACGGCGCCTCGGCGATCTATGGTTCCGACGCAATCGCCGGTGTGGTCAACATCATCCTGAAGCGTTCGCTGCAGGGCGGCAGTGTCAGCATCTATCGCGGCATTAACGAAAAAGGCGATGGCAAGAACTCCGATTACGATATTTCCTACGGTGGCGGCGACGACAAGGCATCGCTGATGTTCAGTGTCTCGCACACCACTTCCGGTACGGTCTGGAGCAACAAGCGCGATATCACCTCGACCTCGAATGCCAATCACCCGACCGCTGGCCTGGGCGTTGGTGAATGGGGCCGTATCCGTGACGTGCTTGCCAATGGCGGTCCTACCGGCATCAATCAGTACCTGAACCACACCGGTACCTGGCAAAGCCCGAACGGCGTCGGCGCCGATTCGCGCAATCCTGCCAACTACCATAATTACTTGGTGAACGGTGTCGCAGACGACAACGACCTGTATAACTCGACGCAGCAGATGATGTTCCAGGCTCCGACCGAGCTGACGACCATCTTTACCAAAGGCGAGCTGCAACTGCCATGGGATCTGCGTTTCAAGAGCACGGCAATGTTCTCCGAGCGTAGCTCGACCCGTCAGAATGCCGGCTATCCGCTGAACAGCCAGAACCAGGCGCGTTTCCCGGTCTACCTGGACAAGAACAGCTACTACAACCCATACGGCAGTTCGGTCACCGGTGGCGCAGGCAAGGATATGTACTTCTACCGTCGCATGGTGGAAATGCCGCGTATTACCGATAGCAGAAACCAGACTTTGCACGTTGACGCTGTGGTTGAAGGCGATTTCACCGTGCGCGGCCTGCCATGGGGCTGGTCTGCTGGCTACAATCACAGCCAGGTCACCGGCCAGTCCAACGGCACCGGTAACATCAACCTGGTTAACCTGAAGAAGGCAGTTGGTCCATCGTTCCTCAATGCCAGTGGCATCGTGCAGTGCGGTACCGCTGCTGCGCCGATCGCCCTGGGCGAGTGCGTACCGTTCAATATCCTGGGCGGCCCATCGGCAAGCACTCCTGAAATGCTGAAGTTTATCGGCAGCGACAGCCACGCCATCTACGGCAGCACTGTCAACAGCGCTACCGCCGATATCAATGGTGAATTGTTCAGCCTGCCAGCAGGTAACGTCGGCTTTGCAGCCGGTCTTGAGCATCGCGAAGTGCGTGGTTACGACGTGCCGGATCAAATGACGGCCAACAGCCTGACGACCGACCTGTCGTACAACTCAACCTATGGCCGTTACACCGTTAAAGAAGCATACCTGGAAGCAAGTGTTCCACTGCTGAAAGACGTGCCATTCGCTAAGCACCTGTCGCTCGATCTGGCCAGCCGCTATTCCGACTACAGCAATTTTGGCAGCACCACCAACAGCAAAGTCAGTGTGATGTGGAAGCCAGTGAGCGATCTGCTGGCGCGCGCTACCTGGGCTCAAGGTTTCCGTGCTCCATCGTTGAACGATACGTTCGGCGGCGGCTCGTCGACCTACGACACCTATCTGGACGTCTGCGATACCCAATACGGTTCGAAGAACGCCACCATCGTCGGCAATTGCGCCCGCGTGGTACCGGCTGGCTACCGTCAGAAAAATGCTGCTGGCAACGCGGTAATTGGTTCGTCGCAAAGCGCTGTGCCATTCAGCTCGGGCGCCGGTAACGACAGCCTGACGCCGGAGACGGCTAAAACCAAGACAGTTGGTCTGGTATATAGCCCGTCGTTCGTGCCTGGCCTGACCGCTTCGCTGGACTGGTTCAATATCACCGTCAACAACCGCATCACCGCAGTATCGACGGCTTACACTCTGAACCAGTGCTACCTGCAAGGCGTTGCAGAGTTCTGCAACAAGATCACCCGTGACAGCACCGGTGCCATTACCAACCTGGTTCGTGGCAACACCAACCTGGGTGCACTGGAAACCGAAGGCGTTGACATCGGCCTGAACTATCGTCTGCCACGTACGGCCTACGGTCAGTTCAACGTTCGCTCGGAATCGACCTGGCTGAAGACCTACCGTTCGAAGAGCACGGCAACGGCTGACTGGGCTGAGTACGCTGGCGACTACGGCGTGAACCGTCTGAAATCGAACCTGTCGCTGGACTGGAGCCTGGGCAACTGGGCCTCGACCGTGACCTTGCGCTATGCAAGCGGCGTGAAGGATGATTGCTATACCGCTGAACTGCAATGTTCGAATCCGGATGGCGAATCCGATGGCTACGGTGCTTACAACAAGCTCGGTTCGGTTACCTACACCGATCTGAACGTAAGCTACTCGACCCCATGGAAAGGCAAGATCGCTGTTGGTGCCAACAACCTGTTCGACAAAGCTCCGCGTATCACGCTGAGCGGCGACTCGTCGGGCTCGAAAGTTGACCCTAACCTGCCGATCGACCGTTTCATCTACGTTCGCTACACGCAATCGTTTTAATTGATCTGCTTCCTCCCTGAGGGGAGGTCAGAGCGTAATACGGCCCGCCAGGTTCGCCTGGCGGGCTTTTTGTTTCTGCGCGTGCCGCAAATGTGCTGCTGCTTGATGTTGTTGTCAATCTAGTGTAAAATCCCGGGTTGCTTGAATTCTCATTTGAGCAGTGTTTAAAAACAGCCTGCAGCTGGGCTGAAATTTATTTATATAAACAAGCGAATCCGGTCGACAAGGGTGCCTGTATGGTGACTGATCGGATTCCAGACCCAACCCTGGAGTTAATAATGTCCGTAACAATGCGCGAAATGCTGGAAGCCGGTGTCCACTTTGGTCACCAAACCCGTTTTTGGAATCCAAAAATGGCACCGTTCATCTTCGGCCATCGCAACAAGATCCACATCATCAACCTGGAAAAAACCATGGCGATGTACCAGGACGCAATGAAGCACGTGCGTCAACTGGCTGCAAACCGTGGCACCATCCTGATGGTTGGTACCAAGCGTCAAGCTCGCGAAATCATCGCTGCTGAAGCACAACGCGCTGGCGTGCCTTTCGTTGATCAACGCTGGTTGGGCGGCATGCTGACCAACTTCAAGACGATCAAAACGTCGATCAAGCGTCTGAAAGACATGGAAACCATGGTTGAAGATGGTTCGATCGAAAAGCTGTCGAAAAAAGAAGCGCTGATGTTCTCGCGTGAAATGATCAAGCTGCAAAAATCGATCGGCGGCATCAAGGACATGGGCGGCGTTCCTGACGCAATCTTCGTCGTTGACGTTGGCTACCACAAAGGTGCGATCACCGAAGCTGCAAAACTGGGCATCCCGGTCATCGGCGTGGTCGATACCAACCACTCGCCAGAAGGCGTGAACTTTGTTATCCCAGGTAACGATGACTCCTCGAAAGCCATCACCCTGTACGCTCGCGGTGTTGCTGATGCAATCATCGAAGGTCGTGCAGCAGCTGGCAACGAAGTTGTTGAAATGGTTAAAGCAGCAGCTGGCGACGAATTCGTCGAAGTTAACGAACAGGCTTAATGGCCAGGCTGTCGAAAGGCAGCTGTTTGTAGCACAGTAGCACGCAGAAGGACTCAAAAAGGGGTGGCAGCAGCTCCCCCTTTTTTTTAACAAAAATTCGACAGGCATGCTGGCGGGGCACAAGCCCGAACCGCAGCTGTCGACTCACCGAATCAGGAGAAACACATGGCAGCGATTACAGCAGCGATGGTAGGCGAACTGCGCGGCAAGACCGACGCACCAATGATGGAATGCAAAAAAGCACTGACCGAAGCCGAAGGCGACATGGCTCGTGCGGAGGAGATCCTGCGCGTCAAGCTGGGCGGCAAGGCATCGAAAGCATCGGCACGCATCACCGCCGAAGGCGTGGTGGCAACCTACATCGCCAACGGCGTGGGCGCACTGGTTGAAGTGAACTCGGAAACCGACTTCGTTGCGAAAAACGACGACTTCCTGGCGCTGGCCAATAACGCCGCTCGCCTGGTCGCTGAGCACAACCCGGCCGACGTGGCTGCCCTGCTGGCCCTGCCAATCGACGGCAAGACCCTGGACGAAGTGCGCGCTGCCCTGATCGGCAAAATCGGCGAAAACATGACTATCCGCCGCTTCCAGCGTTTTGAAACGACCGCCAAGCTGGCATCGTACCTGCACGGCTCGCGCATCGGCGTGATCGTCGAATTCGACGGCGCCGACGAGCAAGTAGGCAAAGACGTGGCGATGCACATCGCTGCGATGAAGCCGGTATCGCTGTCGTCCGACGAAGTGCCGGCCGAGCTGATCGAAAAAGAGCGTTCGGTTGCAAAACTGAAAGCGGAAGAAGATGCAGCCAAAGCTGCTGCCGAAGGCAAGCCAGCGCAATCGCCAGAAATCCTGGCCAAGCGCCTGGAAGGTTCGGTACAGAAGTTCCTGAAAG
The DNA here is from genome assembly GCF_009208565.1 of Janthinobacterium aquaticum. GTDB lineage: Bacteria > Pseudomonadota > Gammaproteobacteria > Burkholderiales > Burkholderiaceae_D > Janthinobacterium. Next base: position 452,891 of record NZ_WFLK01000002.1, read on the forward strand.
AAGTATCGCTGCTGAACCAGGCTTTCGTGAAAAACGACAAGCTGTCGGTTGAGCAAATGCTGAAAGCTGCCAACACCAGCGTCAAAGGTTTCGCCATGTACGTGGTCGGCGAAGGCATTGAGAAGAAGCAAGACGACTTCGCAGCTGAAGTTGCTGCACAAATGGCTGCCTCCCAGGGAGCGTAAGTAAAGCGGGCCGAGAGGCCCGTTTTTTTGGCCCGCCCGCGTCGATGCACGCCGGGTGGCGACATGGGCAGTTGCGCGCACCTATCCGGCGCTGCCTGACACTGCGCCATGTCATACTCGAATAACCTCATTTATGGAGCCCCAGCTCATGTCAAAACCAGCCTACAAGCGCGTCCTCCTCAAGTTGTCCGGCGAAGCCCTGATGGGTGATGATCCCTACGGCATCAATCGCGCCACCATCGAGCGCATGGTTGCCGATGTGGCCGAGGTGGCAAAGTTGGGTGTGGAACTGGCAATCGTGATTGGCGGCGGCAATATCTTCCGTGGCGTCGCGCCCGGTGCGCAAGGCATGGACCGCGCCACTGCCGACTACATGGGCATGCTGGCCACCGTGATGAATGCGCTGGCCCTGGCCGACGCCATGCGCCATGTCGGCATTACCGCGCGCGTCATGTCGGCGATCGGCATCGAGCAGGTCGTCGAGCCTTACGTGCGCCCGAAAGCACTGCAGTACCTGGAAGAGGGCAAGGTCGTGGTGTTTGCTGCCGGTACCGGCAACCCGTTCTTTACCACCGATACCGCCGCTGCATTGCGCGGTTCCGAGATCAGCGCCGAGATCGTGCTCAAGGCCACCAAGGTCGATGGCATCTACACGGCCGATCCGAAGAAAGATCCGAACGCCACGCTGTTCCACACCATCTCGTTTGATGATGCCATCTCCAAGCATCTGCAAGTGATGGATGCCACCGCCTTTGCGCTGTGCCGCGACCAGAAACTGCCGATCAAGGTGTTCTCGATCACCAAGCCCGGCGCGCTCAAGCGCGTCATCATGGGTGAAGACGAAGGCACGCTCGTTCACGTGTAAAAGTTGCGGAGTGTCGAGAAACCGTCCATGGCTGCGTTGCAGCGCCTCGCCGTACACTGCGTACTGTCTTCGGCGCTGCGCCTTGCCCTGAACGGTTTTCGACACTCCCGGCAGCGCGTGTAAAATACGGCGCCACTTCAAGCTTTATTATTAATAACGACGCTAGTCAAAGCCGACACGTAGCAGGTTTTGGTAGCCGTCACTGGAAAATAGGAGGGCAGCATGTCCTTAGCTGATGTAAAGAAAAACGCCCAGGAACGCATGGTCAAGTCGCTTGAAACGCTCAAGGCCGATCTGGCCAAAGTGCGTACCGGCCGCGCCCATACGGGTATCCTGGATCACGTGATGGTTGAGTATTATGGCTCGCCAACGGCATTGAGCCAGGTCGCCAACGTGACACTGGTCGATGCACGTACCATCGGCGTACAGCCATTTGAAAAGAAGATGGCGACCACCATCGAGAAGGCCATCCGTGACGCCGACCTGGGTTTGAATCCGTCGGCCCAGGGCGACATGATCCGCGTGCCGACCCCCGCATTGACCGAAGAGCGCCGCAAGGAGATGGTCAAGCTGGTCAAGAGCGAAGCGGAAGACGCGAAAATTGCCGTGCGCAATATCCGCCGCGACGCCAACGAATCGCTGAAAAAACTGGTGAAAGAGAAAGCCTGCTCCGAAGATGACGAGCGTCGCTCGTCCGAGGAAGTGCAGAAACTGACCGACAAGTTTATTGCCGACATCGACAAAATGGTCGTCGACAAGGAAAAAGAAGTACTGACGGTCTAGTTTTTTGCGACCCAAGCACTGCCCGGGACGGCTGGTCTATCCCGGGCAGTGCTATTTGGCGCATAATAGCAATCCTTTTATATGGTATTAATGTTTTCATGATCTATTCGAGTTCGACAACGGCGGTGCCTGAAGTAGGCTGCGTGCCGCAGCATGTGGCCATTATTATGGATGGCAATGGACGCTGGGCAACCAAGCGCTTCCTGCCACGCGTGGCGGGCCACGCCAAGGGCGCTGATGCCGTCAGCAAAATCGTCGAGGCTTGTCTTGATCGTGGCGTGCAATACCTGACGTTGTTTGCCTTCAGTTCTGAAAACTGGCGCCGTCCCGAAGAAGAAGTATCGATGCTGATGCGCCTGTTTGTCGCCATGCTCGAGCGTGAAGTGGCGCGCATGCACGCCAATGATATCCGCCTCAAGGTCGTGGGCGACCTGTCGCGTTTCAATGCGCAGTTGCAGGAGATGATCGCCAATGCCGAGCGCAAGACCGCCGGCAACTCGCGCCTGACGGTGACCATTTGCGCCAACTACGGCGGCCGCTGGGACATCATGCAGGCCGTCAACAAAATGACCGCTGCCAACCCTGATGTTGCTGCTCATGGCTATACCGAAGAAGATCTGGCGCCGCATCTGGCCATGGCCTACGCGCCCGAGCCTGACCTGTTTATCCGCACCGGCGGAGAGCAGCGCATTTCCAATTTCCTGTTGTGGCAGCTGGCTTATGCCGAGCTGTATTTTACCGATGCATATTGGCCCGACTTCAATGTCGACAGCCTCGACGCGGCGATCGCGTCTTACCAGCAGCGCGAACGGCGCTTTGGCCGTACCAGCGCGCAATTAACTGAGAAGACAAACTGATGCTGAAAACACGGATTATCACCGCCCTGGTCCTGCTGGCGGTCTTGCTGCCGGTTCTGTATCTTAACTATTTTCCTGCTTTTGCCGTGATCGTCACGCTGTTTTTCGGCGCTGCCGTGTGGGAAAGCTTTCGTTTGTTCAAAAATCGCCAGTCGCTGCTGATCGCCGGCGCCTGGACCGCCGCGTTTGCCTATGCCTTCTTCTTCGGCAATGGCCTGTCGCAACTCAATTTCTGGTTTGCCCTGTGCGTGGCGATCTGGCTGATCCGTTTCGTGCCGTCGCTGGCCACCGGTTTGCCGCCGCTCGATGGCCTGGGCAATACCTTGCTCAGTCTGGTTTATTCGGTGACTATCGTCGGCTGCTTCGTGGCCATTATTGCGCTGTTCATGCACAGCCCCTTGTATCTGCTGTCGGTGATGGCGCTGGTGTGGATTGCCGATATCGGCGCCTATTTCTCCGGCAAGGCCTTCGGCAAGCGCAAGCTTGCGCCCAGCATTTCGCCGGGCAAGTCGTGGGAAGGCGCGATCGGCGGCGGTATTGCCGTGCTGGCCATTGCCGCCATCACCATTTTCGCCGCACCGGCTGCGCCATGGCTGCAAGACACCTTTGCCGTGCAGCTGCAGCTGCGCCGCGGCTGGCCGATGACCTTGCTGGTGCTGCTGGTGCTGGTGGCGGCAAGCATTGTCGGCGACCTGTTTGAATCCCAACTCAAGCGCCGCGCCGGCATCAAGGACAGCAGCAATCTGCTGCCTGGCCACGGCGGCGTACTGGACCGCATCGACGCGCTGATTCCGGTCCTGCCATTTGCCGCCCTGATCGGCGCCTGGCTTTAAGGAATATTTTTAATGCAATACATTACGATACTTGGAGCGACCGGCTCGATCGGCGTCTCCACGCTGGACGTGCTCGCCCGTCATCCTGAGCAATACAGCGTCTATGCGCTTTCTGCACACAGCAAGGTGGCCGAGCTGGCCGCGCAATGCCTGCAGTTCCGGCCCCAGCGCGCCGTGGTTGGCACGGCCGCGGCGGCGCAGGAATTGACCCGTTTGCTGCGCGGCCACGGCCTTGCCATCGAAGTGGGCTATGGCGTGCAGGCCTTGTGCGATATTGCCAGCGCACCGCAGGTAACGGGCGTGATGGCCGCCATCGTCGGCGCGGCCGGCCTGGCGCCAACGCTCGCTGCGGCGCGGGCCGGCAAGAAAGTGCTGCTGGCCAACAAGGAAGCGCTGGTGATGTCGGGCCAGCTGTTCATGGACGCGGTGCAGGAAAACCATGCCGTGCTGCTGCCGATCGACAGCGAACACAATGCGATTTTCCAGTGCCTGCCGCATGACTTCGCGCGTACGCCGGCCGCCAGCGGCGTGGCAAAGATTGTGCTGACCGCCTCCGGCGGCCCGTTTCTCAAGCGCGCGGTCGAGTCGCTGGGCAACGTGACGCCTGACGAAGCGTGCAAGCATCCGAAGTGGGTGATGGGGCGCAAGATTTCGGTCGACTCGGCCACCATGATGAACAAGGGCCTGGAAGTAATCGAAGCGCACTGGCTGTTCGGCGCGCCGGCCGACCAGATCGAGGTGCTGATTCATCCGCAAAGCGTGATTCATTCGATGGTCTCGTACGTGGACGGCTCGGTGCTGGCCCAGCTGGGCAACCCCGATATGCGCACACCGATTGCCAACGCGCTGGCCTGGCCGCAACGCATCGATTCGGGCGTGGCCCAGCTCGACCTGGCGCAAGTGGCGACCCTGCAGTTCGAGCGCGCCGATTTCACGCGTTTCCCTTGCCTGGCGCTGGCGTTCGATGCGCTGCGCGCCGGCGGCACTGCACCGGCGCTGCTCAATGCCGCCAATGAAGTAGCGGTGCAGGCCTTCCTCGACCTGCGCATCGGCTTTCGCCAGATCGAACAGGTAGTGGCGCATGTGCTGGCCAGCGTGGCCAACGGCGCGGCCAGCAGCATCGAAGCGGTGCTTGAACAGGATCGCCTGGCGCGCGCTGCTGCGCAGGCCTATATCGGCGACAGGCTGGCGGCATGACGCTCATCACTACGCTGCTGGCCTTTATCGTGGCGCTCGGCTCGCTCGTCACGCTGCACGAACTCGGCCACTACCTGGTGGCGCGCTGGTGCGGCGTGAAGGTGCTGCGCTTTTCGGTCGGCATGGGCAAAGTGGTCTGGTCGCGCCGTTTCGGCCGCGACCAGACCGAGTGGGCCATTTCCGCGCTGCCATTGGGCGGCTACGTGAAAATGCTCGACAGCCGCGACCAGGACGTCGGCGCGCTGTCGGCAGAAGAACTCAAACGTGAATTCACGCGCCAGAGCGTCTGGCGCCGGATTGCCATCGTAGCGGCCGGTCCGCTGGCCAACTTCATCGTGGCCATTGCGATCTATGCCGGGCTGTTCATGCACGGTATCGAAGAGCCGTCCAGCAGGCTGGGACCGGTGGCCGAGCAAAGCACGGCGTATCTGGCCGGCCTGCGCAGTGGCGACAAGGTCGAAGCCGTCAACGGCCACGCCGTGGCCAGCTGGAATGAGTTTCGCTGGGAGCTGATGCAGGCGGCGCTCGACAAGCAGCCGGCGCAGATCGACGTGCAGCGCCCCGAGCGCGGCCTGCAGCAGGCCGATTTCTCCGCGCACAGTCTTTCCGAACTCAATCTGGAAGGCGATATTATGGGCAAGCTGGGCCTGGCGCTGGCGCGGCCCAAGCCCGTGCTGGGCAAGATCATGCCCGGTGGCGCTGCCGAGCGCGACGGCCTGCGCACGGGTGACCTGATCGTGGCCATCAACGAGCATTCCATGCATGACGGCATTGCCGTGATTGAAACGCTGATGGCCTCGCCGGGCAAGACGCTGCAGGTGCTGGTGCGCCGCGATGGCCAGGACATCACGATTCCCGTCACCCCCGATGCCGAAGCAGGCAAGGGCGCCCAGGGAGCTGTAACAGTTGGTAAGATCAAGGCCGAAATTGCTTTGGCGCCAGATATGATCGTTGTGGCGTCCGGCCCGTTTGCGGCCGTCGGCAAGGCCGCCGGCAAGGTCTGGGACACCAGCGTGATGAGCGTGAAAATGCTGGGCAAGATGATTGCCGGCCAGGTTTCGCTCAAGAATGTGACGGGGCCGATCACCATCGCCGATTACGCCGGGCAGACCGCGCGCGTTGGCCTGATCAGCTATCTGAGCTTTATCGCCTTTATCAGCATCAGTCTCGGCGTGATGAATTTGCTACCCATTCCTGTTCTGGACGGCGGGCATTTGCTGTATTATTCGCTGGAAGTTTTGACCGGACGCCCTGTGCCGGAGCGCGTCGGCGAGATTGCCCAGCGCCTGGGGATCGGTCTGTTGCTGACCCTGATGGTGGTTGCCGTCTTTAATGACGTGTCAAGATTGCTCAATTGACGCCGCAGTTCCAGCCATTGCATGAGTCGCACAAGCAATCTTTTGTGTATGTGTCCAATGATTTAGCCATTGAATAGTCCCAATGAAATTACATTCTGTTCGTTTTGCCTTGCCTTCCTTTCGTCGCAGCCTGATCGGCGCAGCCGTGCTGGCCTTCTGTTCCGGCCAGGCGCTGGCCGTGGCCCCGTTTACAGTGAAAGACATCCGGGTCGAGGGGATCCAGCGTACTGAAGCGGGCACCGTGTTCAGCTACCTGCCAGTGCGCGTAGGCGAGACGTTCTCCGACGAAAAGAGTGTGGCCGCCATCAAGGCGCTGTACGCCACCGGTTTTTTCAAGGACGTGCGCCTGGAAGTCGATGGCGATGTGCTGGTGGTGCTGGTGGAAGAGCGCCCGGCCATTGCTGCTGTTGAATTTACCGGCACCAAGGAGTTTGAAAAAGACGTGCTGGTCAAGGCGCTGAAAGAAATCGGCGTGGGCGAAGCCAAGATTTTCGACAAGGCCTCGGTCGACCGCGCCGAGCAGGAGCTGAAGCGCCAGTACCTGTCGCATGGCCTGTATGGCGTGAAGATCACCACCACCGTCACGCCGATCGAGCGCAATCGCGTCAACGTGGTGTTTGCCGTCGACGAGGGCGAGGTAGCGCGCATCAAGCAGATCAGTATCGTCGGCAACAAGGCGTTCTCGGACAAGGAACTGCGCGAGCAGATCGCGCTCAATACCGGCGGCTGGTTCAGCTGGTACACCAAGGCCGACCAGTATTCCAAGACCAAGCTGACCGGCGATATCGAGTCGCTCAAGTCGTTCTACCTGGACCGCGGCTATATCGAGATGCAGGTCGACTCGACCCAGGTGTCGATCACGCCGGATAAAAAAGACATTTACCTCACCATCAATATTACCGAAGGCGAGAAGTACAAGATTGCCGGCACCAAGTTCGAGGGTGAAATGTTCGGCCGCGAGGAAGAACTCAAGGCGCTCAACCTGCTGCATGACGGCGATATCTATTCCGGCGCGCGCTTAACGGCCACCAACAAGCGCATCCAGGACCGCCTGGCCACCTTTGGCTACGCGTTTGCCAACGTCAACGCCAATCCCGAGATCAACCGTGAAAAGCACGAAGTGTCGTTTACGTTCTTTGTCGATCCGGGCAAGCGCGTCTATGTGCGCCATATGAATATCGCTGGCAACACCACCACGCGTGACGAAGTGATCCGCCGCGAGTTCCGCCAGTTCGAGTCGTCCTGGTACGACAGCAACAAGATCAAGCTCTCGCGCGACCGTGTCGACCGCCTTGGCTATTTCAAGGACGTGACCATCGATACCCCGGAAGCGCAGGGCACGACCGATCAGGTCGATGTCAACATGACGGTGGTGGAAAAGCCGACCGGTAACTTCCTGATCGGCGGCGCGTTCTCGCAATCGGAAAAATTCACGCTGTCGGCCTCGATTTCGCAGGCCAACTTTGCCGGTAGCGGCAACACGGTCGGCATCGAACTCAATACCAGCCATTACAGCCGCACCATTGCGTTCTCGCAGACCAATCCGTACTTCACGGACGACGGCATTTCGCGCAGCTTCGAAGTCTACCTGCGCACGACCGAACCGCCTGCACTGAACATCGGCAGCTACAAGATCAAGCAGACCGGTGGCCGCATGAGCTTTGGCGTGCCGTTCTCGGAAGTCGATACGGTGTTCTTCGGCGCCGGCGTGGAACGCTCGCAGATTGAAACCGACAGCACCAGCCCGCTGCGCTTCCGCCAGTACGTGATCGACAACGGCGGCCCATCGAGCGGTATCGGTTCGGCCACCACCAATTCGATTCCGCTGACGGCCGCCTGGCAGCGCGACAGCCGCGACAGCGCCATGACGCCGTCGATCGGTCGTTACCAGCGCGTCAATCTCGAGGCTGACCTGATCGGCGACCAAAAATACTTCCGCGCCATTTACGAGCACCAGTATTTCCGTCCGCTGTTCAGCAAGGTCACGCTGGCACTGAAGGGCGAGCTCGATTACGGCCACGGTATCGGCAACCACGTCTATCCGGTCTTCAAGAACTTCTACGGCGGCGGCATCGGTTCGGTGCGCGGCTACCTCAGCTCGTCGCTGGGCGCGGTGGAACCGTCGACCAACGACGCGCTGGGCGGCGCCTCGCGCCTGATCGGCAATGCCGAACTGCAGATGCCGTTCCCTGGTTCGGGCAACGACCGCAGCCTGCGCTGGTTCGGTTTCCTTGACGGCGGTCAGGTTTACCAGGAAGGCGAAAAGATGCGCATCTCGCAATTGCGCTATTCTGCTGGTCTGGGCATCAGCTGGATTTCGCCGGTGGGGCCGCTCAAACTGAGCTACGCCAAGCCGTTGAACGCCAAGCCGACCGACCGTCTGGAGCGTTTCCAGTTCCAGATGGGTACCGGCTTCTGAGCGACAGCCTGATGGCGCGACAGTCTTTTATTTTTGACCATGGAGTATCATGAACACCGCATCCGCTAACCTGCCCAAGTCTCTCGCCGCGCTTGCATTGTGCTGGAGTTCGCTGTTGCCGGTGCACGCGCAGGCGCAGGAGTCGAAAATCGCCTGGATCAGCAGCGAACGCATTTACAACGAGTCCAAAATGGCCAAGCAGGCCAGTGCCAGGCTGGCCGAGGAATTCCGTTCGCGTGAAAAGGCTGTGCAGGAACTGGGCACCCGTTTCAAGGCGGCCAACGAAGCGCTGGAAAAGGACATGCCGACGCTGAGCGAGGCCGACCGCACCAAGCGTCAGCGCGAGTTGTTCGAGCTCGACAAGGAGCTGCAGCGCCGCCAGCGCGAGTTCCGCGAAGATGTCACCCAGCGCAGCAACGAGGAACGCAGCGCCATCGCTGAAAAAGCCAACAGCATCATCCAGCAGCTGGCCCATACCGAAGGCTATGACGTGGTGCTGCAGGAGGCGCTGTGGGCCAGCCCGCGCATCGACATTACCGACAAGGTATTGAAGGCGCTGGACAAGTAATCGTAACAAGGTAAAGGTACACAAGATGGGCACTCGACTCGGTGATTTGGTCGAACGCTTCGGCGGCCAGTTGGCGGGGGATGCAAACCTGGAAGTATCGGGCATCGCACCGCTGACGGACGCCGGTGCTTCGCACATCAGCTTTTTAAGCAACAGCAAGTTTCGCGCGCAGGCCGCCAGCAGCGGCGCCGCCGCACTGATTTTGACGCCGGCCGACGATGCGCTGATCACAGACTACGCCGGCGCGCGCATCGTCACGCCCAATCCGTATGTCTATTTCGCGCGCGCGGCGCAGTATTTTGCCAGCCTGACGGACATCAAGGCGCCGGCGGGCGTTCACCCGCGCGCCTTTGTCGATCCGTCTGCGCAGGTCGCGGCCAGTGCGTCGGTTGGCGCTAACGCGGTGATCGACGCGGGTGCGGTGATTGGCGAGCATTGCGTGATCGGCCCGGGCTGCGTGATCGGCCGCGACGCCGTGATCGGCGCCGGCACGCAACTGCTGGCCAACGTCACCTTCCATGCGCGCTGCGTGATCGGCGAGCGCGGCATTATCCATTCGGGCGCGGTGATCGGCACCGACGGCTTCGGCTTTGCCAACGAAGGCGGGGTGTATATCAAGATCCCGCAAACAGGCAGGGTGGTGATAGGCAACGATGTCGATATCGGTGCCAATACCACCATTGACCGCGGCGCGCTGGCTGACACCATCATTGAAGACGGCGTCAAGCTCGACAATCAGATCCAGATCGGCCATAACTGCCATATCGGCGCCAATACGGCCATGGCCGGCTGCGTGGGCGTGGCCGGCAGCGCCGTGATCGGCAAATACTGCACCTTTGGCGGCGCCGCCATGGTGCTGGGCCACCTGACCATTGCCGACCGTGTGCACGTATCATCGGCAAGCATGGTGTCGCGCTCGATCCTGGAACCGGGCCAATATACGGGCTTTTACCCGCTGGCGAAAAACGCCGACTGGGAAAAGAGCGCCGCCATCGTACGTAATCTCTCCGGCATGCGTGAAAAAATCCGCATGCTGGAAAAAACCATCAAAACACTGACCAAGCAAGACGAAAAATGACTACTGAAAACAAGACCCTCGACATCCTGCAAATCAAATCGCTGCTGCCGCACCGCTATCCGCTGCTGCTGGTCGACCGCGTGCTGACCTGGGAAGCGAACAAGTCGATTACCGCCATCAAGAACGTGACGGTCAATGAAGAATTCTTCCAGGGTCATTTCCCGCACAAGCCGGTGATGCCGGGCGTGCTGATGATCGAGGCGCTGGCGCAGACGGCGGCCTTGCTGTCGTTTTTGACCATGGGCGTCAAGCCGGACGAAAATTCGGTGGTGTACTTCGTCGGCATCGACAACGCGCGCTTCAAGCGTCCGGTCGAGCCGGGCGACCAGCTGAAGATGGACGTGGAAATCCTGCGCGTTTCGCGCGGTATCTGGAAATACAAGGCAGTTGGCACGGTTGACGGCAAGGTGGCGCTGGAAGCCGAACTGATGTGCACCATCCGCAGCTCGGCGGACGCCAGCCAGCCAGCAGGGCAGTAAGATGGTTATCCACGCGACAGCGCTGGTTGATCCAAAGGCTGAACTCGACAGTTCGGTCGAGGTCGGCCCTTACAGCATTATCGGGGCGCATGTGCGCATCGGCGCCGGTACCCGTGTCGGCCCGCACGTGGTGATCGACGGCCATACCACCATCGGTGAGCACAACGAGCTGTTCCAGTTCTCGTCCATCGGTGCGCAGCCGCAGGACAAGAAATGGGCCGGCGAAGCGACCCGCCTGGAAATCGGCGACCGCAACACCATCCGCGAGTTCTGCACCTTCAATACCGGTACGGTGCAGGGTGGCGGCGTGACGCGCCTGGGCAGCGACAACTGGATTTCAGCCTATGTGCATCTGGCGCACGACTGCCTGGTGGGCAATCACACGATTTTCTCCAACAATGCGCAGCTGGCAGGCCATGTGGAAATCGGCGACTGGGTGATCATGAGCGGCTTTGCCAACGTGCACCAGTTCTGCAAGATTGGCGCGCACGCCTTTGTCGGCATGAGCACCAGCCTGACGCAGGATGTGCCGCCGTTCGTGCTGTTGAACGGTAATCCGGCGCAGGCGCACGGCGTCAATATCGAGGGCCTGAAGCGGCGCGGCTTTACGCGCGAGCAGATCAACGGCATCCGCACCGCCTACAAGCTGATCTACCGCGCAGGCCTGACGCTGGAAGAGTCGAAAGCGGCGCTGTTTGAAGAAGAGCAGGCTGCGACGCCGGAAGTGGCCGAGCATATCCGCGCCATGCGTGAATTTTTGGGCGTGGCCTCGCGTGGCATCGTTCGCTGACCGGGCAGAAGGCTCGGCGGCGTTGTCGGTCGCCATGGTGGCCGGCGAAGTGTCGGGCGACCTGCTGGCCAGCCGACTGCTGTCGGGCTTGGCGCCGCAGCTGCCCGGTGCACGTTTTCACGGCATCGGCGGCGAACATATGGCGCGCCAGGGTTTTGTTTCGGACTGGCCGCTTGACAAGCTGACCGTGCGCGGCCTGTTCGAGATTATTCCGCGCTACCGTGAAATCAAGGGCATCCAGAATGCGCTGCGCGACCAGTTGCTGCGCGAACGGCCGGCCGTGTTTATCGGCGCCGACTATCCGGGCTTTAACCTGGGGCTGGAACAGCAGCTGAAAGCGGCTGGCATCCCCACCGTGCATTACATCGGGCCGCAGATCTGGGCCTGGCGCGGCGGGCGCATCAAGAAAATCATCAAGTCGGTGTCGCATATGCTGGTGATCTTCCCGTTCGAGGAAGAGATTTACCGCAAGGCCGGCGTGCCGGTCACCTATGTCGGCCATCCGCTGGCCGAGATGATCCCGCTGCAGCCCGATGAAGCCGGCGCGCGCGCCAAGCTGGGCCTGCCTGACGACGCCAATGTGGTGTGCCTGATGCCCGGTAGCCGCATGAGCGAGCTTAAATACAATGCGGTGGCCTTTGTGGGTGCTTGCAAGCTGCTGCTGGCGCGCGACCGTTCGCTGCGCTTTGTCGCGCCGATGGCCGGTGAAAAGCAGCGCCAGTATTTCCTGCAACTGGTGGCCGAAGCGGGCCTGCAGGATGTCGAGGTCAATCTGACGGACGGCGACTCGCATACCGCCATCTGCGCGGCCGATGCGGTGCTGGTGGCGTCGGGCACGGCCTCGCTGGAGGTGGCGCTGTACAAGAAGCCGATGGTGATCGCCTACAAGATGATGCGCGCGTCGTGGGAAATCATGCGCCACATGGGTTATCAGCCGTGGATCGGCCTGCCCAATATCCTGGCGCGCGACTACCTGGTGCCCGAGCTGCTGCAAAACGCCGCCACGCCGGAAGCCCTGGCTGACGCCATGTGGCAGCAGCTGAGCGACGTGCCGGGCCGCCTGCGCCTGGTGCAGCGCTTTACCGACATGCACCACAGCCTGCTGCGCAACAGCGCGCAGGCCAGCGCCGATGCGGTGATGCAGGTCATCGCCGCCAACAAGTAACTGAAAAGATTGAACGTGAAAAATATTTATCCCGGCCTGTTTGACGACTTGCCATTCTCGCCCGACGACATTGTCTGCGGCGTCGATGAAGCCGGCCGCGGTCCGCTGGCCGGCCCTGTCTTTGCCGCCGCCGTGATCCTCGATCCCGCCAGGCCGATTGTCGGCCTGCGCGACTCGAAAAAGCTGTCCGAAGCCAAACGCGACCTGCTGGCGCCGCAGATTCGTGCGCATGCGCTGGCCTGGGCCATTGCCGAAGCATCCGAAGAAGAGATCGACCGCCTCAATATCCTGCAGGCCTCGATGCTGGCGATGCGCCGCGCCGTCGAAGCCTTGTCCACCGTGCCGACGCTGGCCCTGATCGATGGCAATCGCTGCCCGGTCATGACGATACGCGCCACCGCGATTATCGGCGGCGATGACAAGGTCGACGCCATTTCAGCCGCCTCCATCCTGGCCAAGACGGCGCGCGACGCGGCGCTGGTGCGCCTGCATGCGCAGTATCCCGAATACTGCTTTGACCAGCACAAGGGTTATGGCACCAAACTGCACATCGAGCGTTTGCAGCTGCATGGCGCCTCGCCGGTGCACCGCCGCTCGTTTGCGCCGGTGCGCAATGTGATTGCGCTGTTTGGCGGCCAGGAGCTGGCCGCATGAAGACCATTACCTCGCGCGACAACGCGCAATACAAGGACCTGGTCAAGCTGGCCGGCAGTACCCAGGCGCGCCGCAAGGCCGGGCGCACGCTGCTCGATGGCGTGCACCTGTGCCAGTCTTACCTGCAGCTGCGCGGCCTGCCCGAGCAGTGCATCGTTGCCGAAGGCGCGCTGCACAACCCGGAAGTGATGGACATTATCGGCCAGCTCGAGTCGCAGCGCGCCCAGGTGCTGGCCTTGCCCGATGCGCTCTACAAGGCCGTCAGCCAGGTCGAGCATGGTGTGGGCCTGATGTTTTTGATCGCCACGCCGGAGCGCAGCGTCACCGGGCCGCTATCGGTATCAGCGGTGCTGCTCGATAACCTCCAGGATCCTGGCAACGTCGGCTCGATCCTGCGCAGCGCGGCGGCGGCCGGCATTACCCAGGTCTATTGCAGCGCCGGCACGGCCTTCTGCTGGTCGCCCAAAGTGCTGCGCGCGGCCATGGGCGCGCACTTTGTGCTTGATATCGTTGAAAACGTCGACCTGGCGGCGCTGGTGTCGGCCTCGAACGTGATGACGGTCGCTACCAGCGGCTATGCCAAGGAGCGGCTGTATGACGTCGACTTGAGTGTGCCGGTGGCCTGGGTGTTTGGCCACGAAGGGCAGGGCGTGGCCGATGATTTGCTGTCGATTACCACGCGCCAGGTGGTGATTCCGCACCTGGGACAGATTGAGTCGCTCAATGTGGCCGCTTGCGCCGCCGTGTGCTTTTTTGAGCAGCTGAGGCAATCGCAACCTGGAGCGTAGGTCGGATTAGGCCCTTCGGGCCGTAATCCGACAACATTGTTGGCGTTTGCACGAGAAGCTTGTTAGCGTCCGCGGTATTGTCGGATTACGCGCTGCGCGCTAATCCGACCTACGCGCTAATCCAACCCACGCGCTAAACCGATCCACGCGCTAATCCGACCCACGCTCTTCGTGCCTCAATACTCCCTGCGATTCGGCTTGATCTCCTGCAAAATCGTGGTCGAGATCTCCTCGATCGACTTGGTAGTCGACGACAGCCACCGTATCCCTTCGCGTTTCATCATTTTTTCCGCTTCGTTGACCTCGTAGCGGCAGTTCTCGATGGCGGCATACTTGCTGCCGGCCCTTCTTTCGTTGCGTATTTCCGACAAACGTTCGGGCGTAATGCTTAATCCGAAAATTTTATTCTTAAATTCCATTAAGGCCGATGGCAGTTTCTCGCGCTCGAAATCGTCGGGAATCAGCGGATAATTGGCTGCCTTGATACCGTATTGCATGGCCAGATAAAGGCTGGTCGGGGTCTTGCCAGAGCGTGAAACACCGACCAGAATAACGTCAGCCGAAGACAGGTTCTTGTGCGACTGGCCGTCGTCATGCGCCAGCGAATAGTTGATCGCCTCGATGCGGTTCTTGTATTCCTCGCTGTCGACGATATTGTGCGAACGGCCGATGGTATGGGTCGACATCACGCCCAGTTCCTGCTCGAGCGGCGCCACGAACGACTGGAACAAGTCCATGTGCATGCCGCTGGACTTGCGGATCACGGCCGACAGATCGAGTTTGACCAGGGTCGAGAAGATGATCGGGCGCTGGCCGTCGGCGGCAAACGCCTCATTGATTTTGCGCGCTGCATCATAGGCCTTGTCGAGCGTGTCGATAAACGGCAGGCGCACCTGGCGAAAGCGCATCTCGAACTGCGACAGCACGGAATGGCCAAAGGTTTCAGCGGTGATGCCGGTGCCGTCCGAGACAAAGAAGACGGTACGCGTGGCTGGCGGCAGGGGAGGACGGGATTCGGAGGTCATGGATTTCTGCTCAATTGAGCTCAAGAATGTGCGTCGTCATTTTGCGCCGCACAAGGTAAAATAGTTGCAACGGTATGATTGTGCTGCACGACGTCAAGAATAACAAGAACACAGTCGGTGCGCCTCGCGAAGATTTCTATCATCAGTAAGGGTGTCATTATGACCAACGCAGTATTGCAACAGCAGCAGCCAGACCAGGACGCGGTGTACGTCGCCGCGTTCGAGAACTTGCGCATGACCGATGTCGAATCGGTCGGCGGCAAGAACGCTTCGCTCGGCGAGATGATCAGCCAGCTGGCCGAAGCCGGCGTGCGCGTGCCGGGCGGCTTTGCCACCACGGCGCAGGCTTTCCGCGATTTCCTCTCCTACAGCGATAATGGCGGCCCATCGCTGGCCGACCGTATCGCCCAGCGTCTCGAAGGCTTGAATATCGACGACGTGCGCGCCCTGGCGCAAGCCGGCGCCGAAATCCGTCAGTGGATTATCGATACGCCGTTCCAGCCGCGCCTGGCTGCTGAAATCGACCAGTTCTACGCACGTCTGGTGGCCGATTCGGCCACCGAAGTGTCGTTTGCCGTGCGCTCGTCAGCCACCGCCGAAGACTTGCCGGATGCCTCGTTTGCCGGTCAGCAGGAAACCTTCCTGAACGTGGTTGGCATCGACAATGTGCTCGATGCGATGAAGCAGGTGTTCGCTTCCTTGTACAACGACCGCGCCATCTCCTACCGCGTACACAAGGGCTTTACGCACGCTGAAGTGGCCCTGTCGGCCGGCGTGCAGCGCATGGTGCGCTCGGATCTGGGCGCTGCCGGCGTGATGTTTACCATCGATACCGAGTCCGGCTTCAAGGACGTGGTGTTCGTCACTTCCAGCTATGGCCTGGGCGAGACGGTGGTGCAGGGCGCGGTCAATCCCGACGAATTCTATGTGCACAAGCCGATGCTGGAAAAAGGCAAATCGCCTGTGATCCGCCGCAATATCGGCTCCAAATTGCTGAAAATGGAATTTACCACCGAAGCGAAAGCTGGCCGCTCGGTCAAGACCGTCGACGTGCCGGTGGAAATGCGCAACCGTTATTCGCTCAACGACGCCGAAGTGGTGGAGCTGGCCAAATACGCTGTCATTATCGAGAACCACTACGGCCGTCCGATGGACATCGAGTGGGGCAAGGATGGCCGCGACGGCAAGCTCTATATCCTGCAGGCGCGTCCTGAAACCGTCAAATCGCAGCAAAAGGCGACCGACGTGCAGGAACGCTTCAAGCTGAAAAGCACCGGCACCGTGCTGACCTCCGGTCGCGCGATCGGCCAGAAGATCGGCGCCGGTCCGGTGCGCGTGATTCACGACCCGGCCGACATGGAACGCGTACAGCCGGGCGACGTGCTGGTAGCCGACATGACCGACCCGAACTGGGAGCCGGTCATGAAGCGCGCTTCGGCGATTGTCACCAACCGTGGCGGGCGTACCTGCCACGCGGCGATTATCGCGCGTGAGCTGGGCGTACCGGCAGTGGTCGGCTGCGGCGACGCTACCGATATCCTGAAAGACGGCACTTTTGTCACCGTAGTGTGCTCGGAAGGCGATGAAGGCAAGATCTACGACGGCCTGCTGGAAACAGAAGTGTCGGAAGTGTCGCGCGGTGAACTGCCGCAACTCGACACCAAGATCATGCTCAACGTCGGCAACCCGCAACTGGCGTTCGACTTCCAGTCGGTGCCGAATGCCGGTGTCGGACTGGCGCGCCTGGAATTCATCATCAACAACAACATCGGCGTGCATCCAAAAGCGATTCTGGAATACCCGAACATCGACGCCGACCTGAAAAAAGCGGTTGAATCGGTGGCGCGTGGCCATGCATCGCCAAAAGCGTTTTACATCGACAAGCTGGCCGAAGGCATTGCCACCATCGCTGCCGCCTTCTGGCCGAAAAAGGTCATCGTGCGCCTGTCCGACTTCAAGTCGAACGAGTACAAAAAGCTGATCGGCGGTTCGCGCTACGAGCCGGACGAGGAAAACCCGATGCTGGGCTTCCGCGGCGCGGCGCGCTATCTGTCTGCCGATTTTGCCGAGGCGTTCAACATGGAATGCGAAGCGATGAAACGCGTGCGCAACGACATGGGCCTGACCAACGTCGAGATCATGGTGCCGTTCGTGCGTACCCTGGGCCAGGCCGAGAAAGTGATCGACCTGCTGGCCAAGAACGGCCTGCGTCGCGGTGAAAACGACCTGCGCGTGATCATGATGTGCGAAGTGCCGTCGAACGCCATCCTGGCCGACCAGTTCCTCGATCATTTCGACGGTTTCTCGATCGGTTCGAACGACCTGACCCAGCTGACCCTGGGCCTGGATCGCGATTCGGGCATGGAACTGCTGGCTGCCGACTTCGACGAGCGCGATCCGGCCGTGAAAGCCTTGCTGGCGCTGGCCATCAAGGCCTGCCTGGCGCGCGGCAAGTACATCGGCATCTGCGGCCAGGGTCCATCGGACCATCCGGACTTCGCCGTCTGGCTGATGGAGCAGGGCATCGAGTCGATGTCGCTCAATCCCGATTCGGTGATCGACACCTGGCAAAAACTGGCCGCCTTGAAGGCCTGAGTTTCGTCCGCATGTAAATGAGAAGCCCGCTGCCACATCGTAGGCAGCGGGCTTTTTTCTTGCGGAGCGCTGGTGCTGATGCAACAGCGATGGATCGGCTAAAATAGTTTACCAACATAGACAGGAGTTCATATGGCAAGCAAGAAACCAACAAGCAAAAGCGTTGCTGTCAAGGCGGCCCCAAGTGGCGCCACCCGCATCGATATCGGCATTTCCGAAGCGGATCGCGCCAAGATCGCCGAAGGGCTGTCTGGCCTGCTCGCAGACAGCTACACGCTGTACCTGATGACGCACAATTTCCACTGGAACGTCAAAGGCCCGATGTTCAACACCCTGCACCTGATGTTCATGACGCAGTACACCGAGCAATGGGGCGCGCTGGACCTGATCGCCGAGCGTATCCGCGCCCTAGGCTACCCGGCGCCAGGCACCTACAACCAGTTCGTCAAGCTCGCTTCGATCAAGGAAATCGACGGCGTGCCGCCGGCGCTGGACATGGTGCGCCATCTGGTCGCTGCCCAGGAAGCGACTGCACGCACGGCGCGCCGCCTGTTCCCGTTGCTGGAAAAGGCCAATGACCAGCCGACTGCCGACCTGATCACGCAGCGCCTCGATCTGCACGAGAAGACGGCATGGATGCTGCGCAGCCTGCTGGAGGAATAATTGGCCTGATTGGTACTGATCTGGTGCACTGCTATTGACGCAGCGTTCAATTGCTTTAGACTGCGTGTTATAGGAGTCTGGCAAAAATAATATCAGGATGTTGTATCTGTAAAACCCCGTCGCCTATATTGGCTGCGGGGTTTTTGTTTTTGGAGCAAGCGAAAGGAGGGCATCATGGCTGAATGGGTAGGCTGGTTTCTGGCGGCTGGCGCGCTGTTGATACTGGAACTCTTTACCGGTACGTTTTATCTGCTGATGATTGCCATCGGCATCAGTGCCGGTGGCCTGGTGGCGCTGACAGGCGCCAATGGCGAGTGGCAGGCATTAACGGCGGCCATTGTCGGCGTGGCTGCGACCCTGCTGCTTCGGCGCAGTCGTTATGGCAAGGCGGCGCGCAGAGATGCGGCGCAGGACCCGAATATCAATCTCGATATCGGCCAGAGCGTGGCCGTTGCGCATTGGGTCGATGGCGTGGCGCGCGTGATGTATCGCGGCGCGCTGTGGGATGTGGAGCTGGGGCCGGGCGGCGACGCGCAAGCCGGCCATTATATTATCCGCGCGGTGCGCGGCAGTCGTTTGATCGTTGGATAACCTGGGAGTCATTATGGAAGTAAGCTTTGGAAGCGTATCGCTGATCCTGTTATTGCTGGCGCTGGTATTTGTATTCAAGACCGTCAATGTGGTGCCGCAGCAGCACGCCTGGGTGGTTGAGCGGCTCGGCAAGTTTCACGCTGTATTGGGACCGGGTCTCAATATTGTGGTGCCGTTTGTCGACCGTATCGCCTACAAGCATGTGCTCAAGGAGATCCCGCTCGATGTGCCGCCGCAGGTCTGTATTACGCGCGACAATACGCAGCTGCAGGTCGACGGTATTCTGTATTTTCAGATTACCGACGCCATGCGCGCCTCATATGGTTCGTCCAATTATATTGCCGCCATTACCCAATTGGCGCAGACCACGCTGCGCTCCGTGATCGGCAAGATGGAACTCGACAAGACATTTGAAGAACGCGACCATATCAATACCGCCATCGTCAATGCGATTGACGAATCGGCCGCCAATTGGGGCGTCAAGGTGCTGCGCTATGAAATCAAGGATCTGACGCCGCCGAAAGAAATCCTGCACGCGATGCAGGCGCAAATTACCGCCGAGCGTGAAAAGCGTGCGCTGATTGCGGCATCGGAAGGGCGCAAGCAGGAGCAGATCAATATTGCCAGTGGCGAGCGTGAAGCGGCCATTGCCCGCTCCGAAGGCGAAAAGCAGGCTTCGATCAACCGGGCGGAAGGTCAGGCCACTGCCATTGTGGCCCTTGCGCAAGCCAGTGCCGAGGCGCTGCGCCAGGTGGGCGCGGCCATCCGCGAGCCAGGCGGCGAGGATGCTGTCAACCTGAAAGTGGCCGAGCAGTATGTGGCGGCATTCGGGCAATTGGCGAAAACCAATAACTCGATTATCGTGCCAGCCAATCTCGGAGACATGAGCAGTTTGATTGCCACTGCCATGCAAGTGGTGAAGACGCAGAAGACAAAAGGCGGAGTAGCCTTGCCATAAGCCTCACTTGTTATCTGCAAGCCTGTGCCGCCCGCAATTGCGGGCGGTTTTTATTTGGTCGGCTGCCTTATTGGCGCCGATCAGTTTGGCGATGTGGCGAAATACATGCCCGCAGCGATAATATGGCGGTGTCCGCCCTTCAATACGACAGCCTGTTTCAAACGTGCACCCGCCATGATGATTTTAGGTTAAAGTCCCTGTTGTTAAGAGATTGGATTGGCATCGGCCATTTGTTCATTCATGCAATAGTTTTCTTTTGCACGATTTTGGTGCTATTCCTTTGTCAAATTTGAAATTGCCATTTTTAATTACTAAAAATTGCAATGAATCAAAAAATAGTTCAAAATTATTGGCATGATGGTTAGCCTGTCATAATTGGTGATCCGGATAACGCCGTCGTTTTGTCCAGCACCGCGTTGATGCGCATCCTGATTTGTTTTATGTTTGCGACAGATCGACCTGGCATGCGTCCCATAGTAAAAAATATTGTAAAAATACATTAAGAAATGAAAAAAATTACCGCAAGAGCGTTACAATTGGATAGAATTCGCTTTTAGGTGATCTTGTTCAACTCAAAAAAAGGAAACATCATGGATCTGTCCGGTATGTCACTGTCCGAACTGCGCACGCTGCAAGACGACATCAAGAAACAAATGAAAAAGCGCGAGCAGGACGATCTGTCCAAGGCGCGTGAGCAAATCCTGGCAATTGCGCAAAGCGTTGGCGTTTCGGTCAAGGACCTGGTCGGTACCGGTATTCGCGCCAAGACCGGCACGGTGGCAGTGCGTTATCGCAATCCTGACGATGCATCGCAACAATGGACTGGCCGTGGCCGTCAGCCTAAATGGGTCAAGGAATGGACCGATGCAGGCAAGGATCGTGAACTGCTGAAGGTGTAATTCTGAACGTGTGACTTCGTTCATTCGGATGCTTGACCTGCGAGAAATGCGGTTATTTCTGAGCTAGTGTGCAAGCATCCGGAACTTTATCGGGTGATGGATGCGTTCGCATCAGCCTGAAAGCCGGCACAATTATTGTTGTTGTGTCTTCGGCGTTTTTTAAATTCCTCTTGCTTTGTTTTTTCCTGCCGATGTCTGGCCGGATTTTCGTATTTTGCCGGCGATAAAAAACCCGGCACATGGCCGGGTCTGGTGGTGGGTTGTTGCAGGTGATATTAACGGCGGTGCGTTTTCATGGCGGCCTGCACTTCGCGTGCGCCATCGCGATCACGTTCGGCGGCGCGCTTGTCGTGCTGCTTCTTGCCCTTGGCCAGGCCAATTTCGCATTTCACGCGACCGCCCTTGTAATGCAGGTTGAGCGGCACCAGCGTGTAGCCGGAACGTTCGACCTTGCCGATCAGCTTGTCCATTTCCGCGCGGTGCAGCAGCAGCTTGCGCGTGCGCACGGCTTCAGGGTGGATATGGGTCGAGGCGGTCGGCAGGGCGCTGATATGGGCGCCGAACAGGAACAGCTCGTCGCCGCGGACCACCACGTAGGCTTCCTTGATCTGAACGCGGGCGTCGCGGATGGCCTTGACTTCCCAGCCTTCGAGCACGATGCCGGCTTCGTAGCGATCCTCGATAAAGTAGTCGTGGAATGCTTTTCTATTGTCTGCTATGGTCATGAGAATGGTAAATGTGCGCGGGTCGGTTAAACTATTGTCTCGCGCTAGCGCGATAAAATCCAAATGTATCCAACATCATAGCAAATGGTTCTTCAATGGCAGTAGTACATAAATCAGTTTTTCTCGGCTACAGCGCCGAACAGATGTTCGCGCTGGTAGCAGCGGTGGAAGATTATCCCAAATTCCTGCCCTGGTGCGGCGCGGTTGAAATCCGCGAACGCGGTGACAACACGGTGGTGGCCAATGTCGGCATCCAGTATCACGGCGTGCGCCAGAGCTTTACTACCGCTAACGAGAACGAGCCGTTCAGCTCCATCAAGATGAAGCTGGTGGACGGTCCTTTCAAGACCCTCGATGGCGTATGGACCTTCAAGGCCCTGCGCGAAGATGCCTGCAAGATCGAGCTCGACCTGCGCTACGAATTTTCCAGCCGCGTGCTCGAGCAGATCATCGGGCCGGTCTTCGGCATGATCGCCAACAGCATGGTCGATTCCTTCTGCAAGCGTGCCGAGACGGTGTATGGCGCAGCCTGAGGCCATCACCGTCCAGGTCTGCCACGCGCTGCCCGACAGCGCCTTCCTGCAGAGCGTGGTGCTGCCTGCCGGCGCCACGGTTGAGCAGGCGATTCGCGCCAGCGGCCTGCTGCAAGTCCACGCAGCGATCGATCTGGCGGTCAATCAGGTGGGCATCTACGGCAAGAAGAAAAAACTCGATACCGTACTGAGGGCGTATGACCGGGTGGAAGTGTACCGCCCGCTGCAGGCCGATCCCAAGGACGCGCGGCGGCGCAGGGCAGGCGGCAAGGCGGCATAACTGCCATTGTAAGCAGCTGCGGGCATTTGCAGGCTGTCACGACAAGTTGCACTTTGTCCTGTATAATCTGCTTTTGCGCCAATAGGAAATGCTATGCGTCTACTTCAAAAAGCACTCACATTCGATGACGTGCTGCTCGTCCCAGCTTACTCCAACATCCTGCCTGCCGACACGTCGTTGAAAACACGACTGACGCGTAACATTACCCTGAACATTCCGCTGCTGTCGGCAGCCATGGACACGGTGACTGAAGCGCGCCTAGCCATTGCGATGGCACAGGAAGGCGGTATCGGTATCATTCACAAGAATCTGAATCCGAAGGACCAGGCGCGCGAAGTGGCACGCGTCAAGCGTTTTGAAGCCGGCGTGCTGCGCGACCCGATCACCATTCCGCCGGAAATGAAAATCCGCGACGTGATCGCCCTGACCGAACAATACGGCATCAGCGGTTTCCCTGTCGTCGAAGGCAAGACGGTGGTAGGCATTATCACCAACCGCGACCTACGCTTTGAACAGGAACTGGACGCCGAAGCGCGCGCCAAGATGACCCCGCGTGAAAAGCTGGTGTACGTCACCGAAGGCGCCGACCGCGACGAAGCCAAGCGCCTGATGAACAAGCACCGCCTCGAGCGCGTGCTGGTGGTCAACGACGCGTTCGAGCTGCGCGGCCTGATTACCGTCAAGGATATCCAGAAGTCGACCTCGCATCCGTTTGCCTCGAAAGACAGCCAGGGCAAGCTGCTGGTCGGCGCCGCTGTCGGCGTCGGCGCCAAGGATGAAGAGCGCATCGACCTGCTGGTCGCTGCCGGTGTGGACGTGCTGGTGGTTGACACCGCCCACGGCCACTCGCAAGGCATCCTGGACCGCGTGAAGTGGATCAAGACCAAATACCCGCAAGTGGAAGTTATCGGCGGCAATATCGCTACTGCCGCTGCCGCCAAGGCGCTGGTCGAATACGGCGCTGACGCGGTCAAGGTCGGCATCGGCCCTGGCTCGATCTGCACCACGCGTATCGTTGCCGGTGTCGGCGTGCCGCAAATCACCGCCATCTCGAACGTCGCTGAAGCGCTGGAAGGCACGGGCGTGCCATGTATCGCCGACGGCGGTATCCGCTTCTCGGGCGATATCTCGAAAGCGCTGGCAGCTGGCGCCTCGACCGTGATGATGGGTTCGATGTTTGCCGGTACCGAAGAAGCACCAGGCGAAGTGATCCTGTACCAGGGTCGCAGCTACAAATCGTACCGCGGCATGGGTTCGCTGGGCGCGATGTCGGACGGCTCGGCCGACCGCTACTTCCAGGACGCCACCATGAAGGCCGACAAGTTCGTGCCGGAAGGTATCGAAGGCCGCGTGGCCTACAAGGGCAGCGTGCTGGCCATCCTGTTCCAACTGGTGGGCGGCGTGCGCCAGTCGATGGGCTACTGCGGTTGCGCCACCATCGACGAGCTGCGCGAGAAAGCCGAATTCGTGGAAATCACCTCGGCTGGCATGCGCGAGTCGCATGTTCATGATGTGCAGATCACGAAAGAAGCGCCGAATTACCGTTCCGAGTAAATAGCGACAAACGAACCGGCGCAAGGGTTACGACCCCGGCGCCGGTTTTGCATCAGCCTTCAGATAAAGCCTCCACCATGCACTCAAAAATCCTTATTCTCGATTTCGGTTCCCAAGTCACCCAGCTGATCGCCCGCCGCGTGCGCGATTCCGGCGTGTTTTCCGAAGTCTACCCGTACGATGTCAGCGAAGAATTCGTGCGCAACTATGGCGCGGCCGGCGTGATCCTGTCGGGCAGCCACAATTCCACACTGGAAGGCGACTCGCCACGCGCGCCGCAGGCCGTGTTCGAGCTGGGCGTACCGGTACTGGGCATCTGCTACGGCATGCAGACCATGGCAGCCCAATTGGGCGGCAAGGTCGAGAACGGCCTGGTGCGTGAATTCGGCTATGCCGAAGTGCGCGCGCGCAATCACACCAAGCTGCTAAACGGCATTGCCGACTTCGTCACCGACGAAGGTCACGGCATGCAGAAGGTCTGGATGAGCCATGGCGACAAGGTACTCGACATGCCGCCAGGCTTCGTGCTGATGGGCGACACGCCATCGTGCCCGATCGCCGCCATGGCCAATGAAGAGAAGCAGTTCTACGGCGTGCAGTGGCATCCGGAAGTGACGCACACGGTGCAGGGCAAGGCCATGCTGGGCCGCTTCGTGCATGAAATCTGCGGTTGCAAGTCGGACTGGAACATGCCTGACTACATTACCGAAGCCGTGGAAAAAATCCGCGCGCAAGTGGGCACCGATGAAGTGATCCTGGGCCTGTCGGGCGGCGTCGATTCGTCGGTCGCTGCCGCGCTGATCCATCGCGCCATCGGCGACCAGCTGACCTGCGTCTTTGTCGACCACGGCCTGTTGCGCCTGGACGAAGGCAAGATGGTAATGGACATGTTCGCCAAAAACCTCGGCGTGAAAGTCATCCGCGTCGACGCTGAAGAGCAGTTCATGGGCCACCTGGCCGGCGTCACCGATCCCGAGCAGAAACGCAAGATCATCGGCCGCGAGTTTGTCGAAGTATTCCAGGTCGAGTCGGCCAAGCTGACCAACGCCAAGTGGCTGGCGCAGGGCACCATCTACCCGGACGTGATCGAGTCGGCCGGCAAGGGCAAGAAGGGCCAGACCATCAAGAGCCACCACAACGTGGGCGGCCTGCCAGAGACCATGAAGCTGCAGCTGCTCGAGCCGCTGCGCGAACTGTTCAAGGACGAAGTGCGCAAGCTCGGCGTAGCCCTGGGCCTGCCGCACAGCATGGTGTACCGCCACCCATTCCCGGGCCCGGGCCTGGGCGTACGCATCCTCGGTGAAGTCAAGAAGGAATACGCCGACCTGCTGCGCCGCGCCGATGCCATCTTCATCGAAGAACTGCGCAACGCCAAGTTCGACTTCGTCGGTGGCGAAAGCCTCGATCCGGACCAGGCTCCGCAAAACTGGTACGACGGCACCAGCCAGGCCTTTGCGGTATTCCTGCCGGTCAAATCGGTCGGCGTGATGGGCGACGGCCGCACCTACGAATGGGTAGTGGCCTTGCGCGCAGTGCAAACCCAGGACTTCATGACCGCCCACTGGGCCCACCTGCCGCACGCGCTGCTGGGCAAAGTCTCGAACCGCATCATTAATGAAGTGCGTGGGATTAATCGCGTGGTGTACGATATATCGGGCAAGCCGCCGGCGACGATTGAGTGGGAATGATTTTATGTCTAGCAACTGCTGGCACTGATAGGCAGTAAAACACACCTAAGCCCGTGATTTCACGGGCTTTTTTGTTAATTTATCTGGAATTGTCTGGCAACGATTAGCACGGTTAAGCAATATTTTTTCATGGCATCCTTAATGGTATGATCTGTAAGCGTCTTCCCAGCGCCGTCTACCTTTAAAAGTCCACATGCTCCAAAGTAGTTCCCGCTACTTTTTTGATGGGAATCACTTTGGATACAGATAAAAAGTCGGCAATCGTACCGGCCGCCCAAACTATCCTGCTGACTTCAAACGGCGTCTCGCCGTCGAGGCTTGCGCATCTGGTATCTCGGTGTCGAAGCTTGCACAGCAGAACGGCATCAACGCCAATATGCTGTTCAAATGGCGTCGCGAGTTGCGTGCCGGCTTGTTTGAACCGACCACGTCCGCGCTGCTGCCCGTACTGGTCAAGCCGATTATGAACGGCCACCAGTAACGCCTCCAGTTGAGTCTGGCAGCATGATTGAAATCATCATTGGCGATGCTGTGGTGCGTCTGCATACCAGCATTGACGCCGCGCTGCTCCAACTCGTCTTGCAAAGCGTGCGGCCGTGATTGGCTTGCCGGTGGGCACACGCATCTGGATCGCAGCCGGTGTGACCGACATGCGCTCTGGTTTCAATGGTCTGGCGGCCAGGGTGCAAACGGCCCTGGACGAAGACCCGTTCAGCGGCCATGTGTTCGTGTTCTGTGGGCGGCGTGGCGACATGATCAAAGTGCTGTGGTGGAGTGGTGATGGGCTGTGTTTGCTGGCCAAGCGGCTTGAACGCGGCCGCTTCGTCTGGCCGCAGGCTACCGGCGGCACGGTATCGCTATCTCAGGCACAGCTGTCGATGCTGCTCGAAGGCATTGACTGGCGGCGACCGGAGCGCACCTGACATCCATCATCGGCCTTATAAACGTCGGCGCCCTCGCGTAAACTCGGCCCATGCTCAACCTCGCCGACCTGCCCAACGATATCGATGCACTGAAGGCATTGCTGCTCGCGCAGCAGCAGGTCGTCGCCGGCTTGACTGAGCAGCTCAACACGCGCGCCGTCGAGATCGAGCATCTCAAGCTGCAGATTGCCAAATTGCGGCGCATGCAGTTCGGCCGCAAGTCGGAAAAGCTCGACCACCAGATTGAGCAACTGGAGTTGCAATTGGAAGACCTGCAGGCTGACGAGAGCGAAGCGGCGCGCGAGATGCCAGCGGCCGACCAGGCGCCACGCAAGAAATCGGTGCGCCGTCCGTTGCCGGACCACTTGCCGCGAGACGAAAAGATGTATGCGCCACCAGGCGAAGCTTGCCCCGCTTGCGGCGGTGGTCTGCACCATTTGGGCGAGGACGCTGCAGAGCAACTCGAATGGATACCAGGCAGCTTCCGCGTGATCCGTCATGTGCGTCCGAAACTGGCCTGCAAGTGCTGCGACACCATCGTGCAAGCGCCTGCGCCAAGCCGACCGATTGCACGTGGCATCGCCGGGCCGGGCTTGCTGGCACATGTGCTGGTAGCCAAGTTTGCCGACCATCTCCCGCTGTACCGGCAGTCGGTGATCTATGCCCGCGAAGGCGTTGAACTGGAGCGAGCACTGCTGGCAAACTGGGTCGGCGCCGCCAGTGCCTTGTTGCGCCCGCTGGTGGAAGCGATCCGGCGCCATGTGCTCGCTGGCACCAAGCTGCACGCCGACGACACCCCCATTCCAGTCTTGGCACCGGGCAATGGCAAAACGAAAACAGCACGGCTGTGGACCTACGTGCGCGACGATAGCGCTTGCGGCGACACCACCCCGGCAGCGGTCTGGTTTGCCTACACGCCGGACCGCAAAGGCATCCATCCGCAAACTCACCTGGTCACCTTCAAAGGCGTGCTGCAGGCCGATGCGTATGCCGGTTTCAATGCACTTTACGTCGATGGGACCATCGAGGAAGCGGCATGCTGGGCGCATGCGCGCCGCAAGTTCCACGATCTGCATGCAGCCAAGCCATCGGCCATCACGACCGAGGCCCTGCGCCGGATTGCCGAACTGTATGTGATCGAGGCCGAGATACGCGGCAAACCGCCGCATGAACGACAGCAGGTACGCCAGCAACGATCACAAGCATTGCTCGACGACTTCGGCAACTGGCTACGCGCCACGCTTGAAAAGCTCTCGCGCAAGTCGGACACGGCGGCCGCGATTCAGTACGCGCTCAATCTGTGGCCGGCGCTGCTGCGTTACTGCGACGACGGCATCATTGAGATCGACAACTCGGCCGCCGAGCGCGCCCTGCGTGGCGTTGCCATCGGCCGGCGCAATTACCTGTTTGCCGGTGCCGACAGCGGTGGCGAGCGTGCCGCCGCCGTCTACTCGCTGATCGGCACGGCCAAGCTCAACGGTGTTGACCCCGAAGCGTGGCTGCGCCATGTGCTGGCCAATATCGCCGATCATCCGGTCAACCAAGTCGACGACTTCCTGCCCTGGAACTGCGCCGCGCAGCTCCCTTCGGCTTAAACAACACGCCGCTTCCCAGCGGTGTGATGCCATCATCTGCTAATTCATTGCCGGACTCAAGACGGCGCTGGCTTAACGCTTACCGTTCAACCGCATGACGGGCTTCTATATCGACAATATCCATCATGGCGATTACCGCAATAATGGCCTGAACCAGCGCGTGCACAAAAATGGTCGCGGCATTATCACGCACAACATCTACGGCCCTGGTGGTGAACTGCTGGCGGAAATCGGCGATCAAACCACGAGCTATGTCTGGCTGGCTGGTCAGTTGATGGGTATCGCGCGGGCGGGGCAGTTTTACGCCAGCCACAATGACCAAGTGGGTCGCCCGGAAGTGCTGACCGATGCGGCGGCCAATATTGTCTGGCGCGCCAACAAAGCTGCTTTTGACCGCACCGTCATTATCGACAATATCGGTGGCTTGAATATCGGTTTCCCGGGGCAGTACCATGACTTCGAGTCGGGGCTGTGGTATAACTGGCATCGCTATTATGATGCGTCGCTGAGACGGTATGTGCAGAGTGATCCGATTGGGCTGACGGGAGGGATGAATACTTATGCATACGTCGGTGGAAATCCGCTTTCTAAAACTGATGTACTTGATCTTTGTCCTATATGTATTGTAGCTGTTCCTTACATTATTGAAGGTGCTGAAATAGGTTGGACGGCCTAGCGTGCATATAGTACTGCGAGTGCATTGGTAAATGTATCAAAAGCAATTATTGAATCTAGACGTCAGGATGGATACGAGGATGCATGTGGTGGCAAGGGACGGATGAAAAATCAAAAAATGGGGGGCAGCGAGAACATGCTTAGCGATCATCAGAAACAAAATAAGCAGGCGAGGGACGCAGCAAATAGTGCAAAGCTTACATCCTCTCAAAGGGATGTATTTCATCATGCGATATCCGGACAGAATTACGGTAATCAAGAGCTTAATGAAATCGCTCGTTAAATTGCAAATGGGACATGGTAAAAATTATGACACTTCCAGATTTATGGGAAAATTTTTTAAGAATTCTACCTTTGAAGGTGGTGGAGGTGTCGCCATATTTTGGAACCTTTGTATTAATTAAGGTTGTGATGTCGGATGGGCAGAATATAAATATTCGTGCATTAATGTGTGATTGGAAATTGAAAAAAAACAATAAAGTACTAGCATCTTCCGGCGACGAGGTCGGGAAATTCAAGCAGGATTTTCATTCACTTGTTGGGGGGTGTCTAATTAATATTGTTAAGCATGAAGGAGAATGCTTGGAACTAATTTTTGACGCAGGAAAATCATTTGTTCTGAATGAAAATTTGGAGCAATATGAAAAAGATGATGAGCTAATAACAATTTATGTGCAGGGTCAGTATGAAATTCGGTACACTCCGAGCAAAGGATTTCAGAAAGAGTTTGACCAGCCTACGCTTCATTAGGGGACCTCGAAAAACCGGTCCGGCCGTGACATTATGGCAGCGCGCCAACCTTGACGACTCTGCCATGATGAAACCCAACCTTTTCGCTGCTCAGGAGCGCGAAGTCAAGCTGACGAAGCTGGGCGATGCGCTGCAAGTGCTGGAGCGGCATGTCGACTTCGTGGCGCTGGCCGATGCGGTCGATACCGCGGTACCACGGCTAGGTCGGGAACGCGGCGGCCGTCCGCCGTTCCCGACCTAAGTGATGGTACGGATCCTGTTGATCCAGCAGCTGTTTAACCTCTCTGACGAACCGTGTCCAAGTTCCTCAGCCCTGCGTGCCCAGTGCTGCGAGCCGCCGCACGCCTCCATTCATACCAGACAGGATGCACGATTGGCAAACCAGTCCAGAAACTGGGCGCGCTTGAGCTGCCTACTGATCACTTCGCCAGTCTCCTGCTCCACGGTATACACTTGGAATACGCTTTTGGCCGTATCGACACCGACCACGGTTTTGCGAGTAGCATTCATGATATGGACCCTCCGGTTAGCCTCGAAAGTTCTTGAGACTTTCACTTTAGGCGATTTTTACGCCCTTGGCCCGTGAGGGCACACCTTCCGCTCACCCCTTCACACGTGCTTTGTTATTGAGTATGCCGCTGGCACAGGTAGGAGGCGTCCATTTCATTCCCTAAAGTCTGCGTCTTAATGATGGTATTTTCGATGGTATTGACGATTGATAGCACAGAAAATCCAATAAAAATCAGTCACTTGCCGTTCTCATTGATAATCGAGTGGGAATGATGAGCTCGCTTTGGCTAATTGATTTTAAAGTAAAAACACATCGCCGTTGATTATTCCAAAAGAATGATCAACGGCGCTTTTTTAACGCCTGCGTTTGATAGGCGCGCGGAAAATTCTTGCACTGGCGCCTGCATCGTGCGCCGCCTGTTGTCGTGGTGGATTGCGTTAGCCTGGCTGCCGCGAGGATCTTCATCAACAGGGTAGTGGTCCGCTTATTTCTCGCTTCCAGATTCGGCGCAAGCCCGGGTTGGTGTGTGCATGGCGTCGAGGCCTAGTTGCACAAGATCCAGCAGCGCTATGTCGACGCTGCTGCCATTTTTCGTCGCCAGGCGTTTCACTGCGTCGGCAAGTGTTGGGGAAAGTTCCAGACCATTCACGATCAGTCCTCCCAAGACAGGCACTGGCAGGACGATTTGCCTCTCTCTGGCCATGGGCAGGGTGCCGTGTACAAGCCAGGCGGTGCCGACGCCGAGGGCGGCGGCAATCTTGTTTGCCGCTTCCATGGGAAGCTTGGCTTTGCCTGATTCATAACGATACAGCTGCGTGGGATTGATGCCCGCCAGTTCGGCCAGCATGACCTGTGAGAGCCGAAGATCCTCGCGGCAGCTTTTAAGCCGCTCAGAAACATGGGTGTTGCCGGACATACATATCGCCTTTCAATATATAACGTTGATCAATGCGCTATTTTGCAATCCCATTTGAATCCGTCTAATAGCTGCCGGTGCGCCTTACTCTCGGTAAGCCTGCTTTGATGCTTGGGGATGATTGACGTTGGGCGCCGATCATCTTGCACGATTTTTTGGTTGAAGCCAAGGTTGAGCAGGCAAATTCTAAACTGGCCAATACTGGTCAATACCGCGTCGTCTGAATCCGCTGCGTGGTCTGAGTGAGCTCTGCCGCAGTTCGCATAGTCACAGCTTGTCGAAGCCAAGGTATTAAGGTTGCTGGTTCTGCTATTTCTCTGTAATCTGCGCAAGACTGCTTCGGGGTAGTTCAGTGGGAGAACTCTCGGCTCCGGACCTAGATGGCGCTGGTTCGATTCCAGCCCCCGAACCCTAGTGAAGCATCGCGTCAAATGGTGTTTTATTTGTCCATGCGGCCAGAAGCGGAGATGGCATCAACGTTGGACTGGATGGAGCAGTATTTTGAAAAGCAACCGGCGCCATTCTAATTACGCTTCCGTGCTGTATTTGATGGGCTTAAAGCCTGCGCGCAGGGAACGCCTCAAAACCTCCAACCGCATGAGCGAGGCGGGCCGTTCCTTGGCTGGTCTGATAAATCACACTGGCTTTTGGGGTAAGGCTGGCACTTACAATTGTGTCGCATCAACAGGGAGTTCAGGCATGGAGTGCCTGTAAAATTCCAAGTATGGTATTTTCATGGCGACATGAATTACAGTATCCCCAGCCCGCTTCTCGCGGGCTTGTTTGTGTTGTAAAGGTCAGGAAGGTTGCGCTACCGGCGCAGTGCCAGGCACCAGCTCGATAATGTCGTCGTGGTAGTCGGCCACGGCCGTGCGGTGCGCCACGCTGATAATGGCGCTGTCGGGCAGTTCTTCAATCAACGCCTGGTACAGTCTGGCTTCGGTGGCCGGGTCGAGCGCGCTCGTCGCTTCGTCGAGGAACACGAAGTCGGGGCGTTGCAGCAGCACCCTGGCGAAGGCAACGCGCTGCTGTTCGCCGCCGGACAGCAGTTGCTGCCAGTTGTCGCGGGTAGTGAGCGACGTGATCCGGCTTCCCAGGCCGCAGACCTCAAGCACGCGCCGGCAGGTGGCGTCGTCGAACTGGTCGGGCATAAGCGGGTAGCACATGGCGGCCTTGAAGGTGCCGCTTGGCAGGTAGCTGCGCTGCGGCAAAAACATGATGCGCGCCTTGGCCGGCAGCGTCACGGTACCAGCGCCATGCAGCCACAAGCCGGCCAGCGTACGCAGCAGGGTGCTCTTGCCGGTACCCGACGGACCGCGCACCAGTGTCCGGCTGCCTGCCGCCAGTTGCAGTGGCGGCACATCGGCCAGCAAGTCGCCCTCCGGGGTGCGCAGGGCAAGCACGCTGCTGTGGATGGCGTTTTGGCTGGCGCGCTTCACGCTAAAGCCGTTTGGCCGGGCATGCGCCTTGTTGATGGCCCAGGAAAAATCGCGCAGCCGGTTTGCCAGTGCCAGCCACATCGCAAAGCTCTTGTACGACTCCTGGAAGTACCCCAGCGATGCACTGAGCTGGCCGAAGGCGCCGACCGCCTGCGTCACGCCGCCCATGGTAATTTCGCCGGCGAAATAGCGCGGCAGGGCGGTCAGCGTCGGCAGCACGGCAAACAGATGGCCGTAGACCGTTCTGGTCATCTCGAGCTTTGCGTTGCGCACCACCGTGGTCAGGACGTTGTCGCGGATTTTCGCGAAGCGGCGGCGCAAGCGCTGCAATTCGTTGGCGGCGCCGCCATAAAACGCGATCTGCACGGCGTTTTCTCGCACCTGCATGGCACCATACCGGTAGTCGGCCTCCACCGTCTGCCTTTTCATGCCCAGCCCGATCAGGTGCTTGCCGACCCAATGGACCAGCAGCAGATACGCCAGATTGTAGATCAGCGCGACGTAGACCATATAGCCGGCGATGTGCAAACTCGCGTCCCCGATGGGGATGGTCAGGGTGCCGGACAGCGACCACAGGACGGCCGTGAAGGCCACAATATTGACCATCACGTTAATCATGTTGGAAATGTTGACCACGCTGCTGTTGGCAAACAGTCTGACGTCTTCGGCGATATGCTGGTCGGCATTCGAGAGCGCACCATCGGGATCCAGGTCGTAATAGGCATGCGAGCTGAACCACTGTTCCAGGTAGTGGTTGCTCAGCCATGTGCGCCAGTCCAGGTCGATCAGGTCAATGATGGCGGTGCGAACCACGCCGAGCGCGCCGACCAGCAGACCGACGCCGATGGTCATCCAGACCACTTTTTTCAGCACCTCCCAATTGCGAGCCAGTAGTGCGTCGGTCAGCTCGCCGGTCAGCTCATTGGCCCGAACATACAGCCAGGCGGAGCCGAGCGTGATGGCCAGCCACAGCAGCACCAGCAGCCAGGCGCGCCAGCGCCGGCGCGTGCACCAGTAAGGCGCGAATAGATGCAGCAGGCCAGGGCGGCCAGCTGCGTGGATCGGGGCAGGACCAGTCGCGTCTCTCATGATCGGCGTGTTTGACAGGTGCCGCACGGCATCGGTTGGCGTGCCGCTCCACGGTCAAGTTCGATGCGGCATGCCAGTGCGTGCAGCAAGTTGAAAAGGAATAAGGATGCCATAAGATGCGCCTGTAAAAAGTGATCTGGGTGCATGAATGATGGGCTGCTGCACTGCATCATAGCGTCAATGTGGAAATGTTTGTAAAGCAACAGTACCACGGTGCGCGGCGACACAGTGCCCAGGTGGTATCAGCGTTCCCAACGCAACGATGCGGCTAAGCGGTGCAGCATCGGCTTGTTTATGTTATGGCAATGCGATATTCTCTAGTGATCGAGATCTGGGGCATGCCGTTCGACAAACCAAGGCAGAATTGGCAAGCCCACTCTTGGCGCCTCGACTGCCAGCAGCACGATGACATGCTTGAACGGCTTGCCGTTGATCATGTGGCACGCCAACCTTGTCAGAAAACTCAATTGACCAGCACTTCCTCAGGTGGATGGTTTCTTGTTTACTTCGGCGACAACTTCGATGAGTGGTGCTTCCCAGTGATCGACCTGAAGGGAAGTCAAATATTCTGAAGACGTCTGGGATCGCGTTCGCACCATGATGGCCACTACCGAAGCCGTTCCTTGTTGAAGGTGGCTTTCTTCCATTTTTGTAGCTAATTTCGCAACGATCTCACCGGAATCTGAATGAAAAAAACGGCCTCTTATTTCAATGGCATCGCCGGTGCTGAGGGCGGCGATGGCATTGTGAATGGGTTGGGATCGTGCCTTGCGTCCGGCAAATCCAATGTCCATATTGCTGGGTCCCAGCATGATGTAGCGGCGTTCGAGATCCGGTCGATACTGCGGTCGCACGTCTGGCAACTGGTCGAGGACGCCGTCGACGGTACCGAGATCCACAAGATAGGGGTTGCGCCCGCCTTCTGCGCGCATCAAGGTTAACGATAGCCGGGCGCGCGTCATCGCCACGTAAAAGAGTCGCTGTTCATCTTCCTCGTCCCAACGCCAGTCGGCGCAGTCCATCACGATGATATGGTCGAACTCCAGGCCCTTGGCGGCGTGCGCAGTCATAAGCTTGATGGCACTGTTACGACCATTCCGGCGCATCTCGCTCGCAGCTTCGTAGAACAGCTCCAATGCTTCAGCGGCAGGAACAATATCAGCCTGGAGCATGGAAGCGACCTCATCGACGATATCCATGAGGTCGTGCAGCGCGGTGTTTCTGGGTTGTGCGCGCTGCAGATAAGCCAGCGATCTGCGAAGGGCGCCCAAGCGGACCATACGCAATTGCCGCCGCCTCAGTGCATTGGACAAGGCCCAGCCTTCGCGCGTGCTCATCAGCGCGATCTGTCCCTTGGCCGCCTCCGGTCCGGTGATCTCACATGGCAAGCCTTCGATATCGCAGATGGCCCGCATCTTTTCCAGGGGCGCATGCGTACGGCAGAGCACTGCGATTTCTGACAGCCTGACCGTCGGATCGATGCGTCGGATACGCTCGATTTCCGCGTAAACCAGCTGGACCTGGAGGTTTGCGCCGGGAGGGCAGGTGATCAACCGTACCGCACCGCGACTTTCCTTGTCGAGCGCAGCCCAGTGTCCGCCTCGCGGGGCATCCTTGCGTTGGGCGTTGATCCGAATCGGATGGTCAACTTTCATGCGCTCAACGCCACGCTGGATCACATGGTTGGCTGCAGAGATGATGTTCTGGGTTGAACGGAAGTTCTCGACAAGGTAGGTGAGTTCTCCCTCGTAGTCGGCCTGGAAACGTCGAATGAATTCGATGTTCGCGCCTTTGAAGGAGTAGATGTTTTGGTCATCATCGCCTACGGCCATGATGCTCAGCTTGGTATCGGACTCCGAACGTCGCCGGCCGGCGAGGGCGCTGACCAAGGCGTATTGTTGCTCGTCAATGTCCTGGTACTCGTCAACGAAGATGTATTCGTAGCCCTGCAGAAGGCGATCACGGACCTCGTCCGCATCGATGAGTGCCGAGCTCTTGCCTTCGAGCAGGTCGACGGCGTCCTGGAGCATCTGTTTGAAGTCGACCTTGCTGGATGTGCGGTCGGCACCTGCCAGACTGGTTCCGGTCAAGCGCAGCGCCATGGCATGGTAGGTCATGACCAGCACACCGCGCGCATCGTCTCCGGCCAGCGTCAGCAGCCGGCGGCGCAGCTCGATGGCAGCCCCCCGGTTGTAGGCCAGGGCGATGATGCGTCCGGGACTCACGCGCTGTACCCGTAACAGGTAGGCAATGCGGTGCACGATTACCCGTGTCTTGCCGGAACCAGGGCCGGCCAGCACCAAATGATTGCCCGTACGCGGTTGTGTGACAAGCGCCTGCTGCACCGGGTGCTGCAAGTCATCAACAATACGCTGGTACGACTCGTCGGTGGTTTTTCGCTCCAGCAAATCCGTGCGGCCGCGGAAGAATTCTTTGATGAATTGCTTGTGGGGCAATGTGAAGTACGCTTTGACCAGGACAGACGCCTTGCCCAGATCTTCCATGCCCAGCTTTGCGTACTCGTGCATGACGTGCGTCTGCAGCGTCCGTTCCTTGTAGAACTCCTCCAACGGTGCGAACGAGGCTTGGTTGAATCGCCTCGATGTGTCTTCTTCCATCTGAATCGTCATCGCAGAGCGGAAGACCGACCGGCCTTTATCGAGCTCGAGGACCCGGGTCTGATGAAGATAGAGCAGCGCATTTTCCAGCGCCACGTCGGGTTCGCGCAGCTGGGTCTTCAGGAACAGGTCGTCGTCCAGCGCATCAATCAGTGCCTGGGCCTTGCATTCCACCATGCATGCGCCTTTGACGCCGTCCGGGACCTCTGCAAGTAGGCGCGTGAGCGTGACCTGGGCCACCTGGCGGCGCAGTTCGCAGATCCTGCGAATCTGGGACCAGGGGCGCCGCAAGGTCACGCGCAGCGTGTCATCGCCCAGCGATTGCAGCTCGATCATGCTGCGCTTGTCGTTGCCGGAGCCGAATCCGTCGGCCATGGATCGCAAGCAGGCGCGGACCTGCGTGGGGTCGAGTTGCCCCTTCTCATCGTTGAGATGCAGACGATTGCGCAGTTCAGTGCAAACGGCCCGGAGATTGAGGTGTTGTTGCGCGTCGCTCTGATCAGCGTCCGGCGCGTTCTCCGCCATGAACTCGACAAGTTCTTTTTCCATGGCGCTCAGATACTCCAGGCGGGAAATTGACGCACCCCTGACGCCTCGCATCAGGCGCACCGTCAGTCCGAGGTCATTGACCAGGATGCCCAGCTTGGTCAACTGGTGGACGATGCGGAAGCATTCCTCCGGCCTGATGCCTGCGTCGAGCATCAGTTCGTCGGTGCTTAGTCCCTCGGGAGTGTCTGAACGGAACAGGGCGGTCGCGACGGCAAGGAATTTTTGCTGCACGCTGGCCGTGAAATTTGCCTTGTCGATACGCTCTTTGGCTTCTTGCAGTGAGGCTACCCGAAGACTCGCTGCGAAGACTTTCGTGGCGTTCTCGTTGCGCTTCAAGAAGCCATGGCGCTCCAGCCATGACAGCGCGGTGGTGACTTTGGTGGATGCATCGGGGGCATCGATCTCGATGCCTGTTCCAATGCTTTGAGCGAGCAGCTCTTTTGCCGAGATGACGATCTCATCTTTGTTCAGCTTCCTGGCCTGGAAGCGCAGGGCACGCAGCAGCCCGACGAAATCTCGCTGCGACAGTTGTGAAGTGGACGACAGGCGGAACTGGGTCTCCACGTCTTTCGGGTCGAACAGCAGGACACATTTGGCTTCGCTTCCATCACGCCCCGCTCTTCCTGCTTCCTGGAGATAGTTCTCCAGCGAGCCAGGAATTTCGGCATGGATCACCAGCCGGACGTTGGGTTTGTCCACGCCCATGCCAAAGGCATTGGTGGCGGCGATCACCTGCAGTTCGCCGTCGAGGAAACGACGCTGGGTTTCCTTGCGTACATCGGCGGACAGGCCGCCGTGGTAGCAGCCGCATGCAACGCCTTGTTGCGCCACGATCTGCGCGATGGTCTCAGCGCTTTTGCGTGTAGCGCAGAAGACCACAGCTGCATCTTCTTGCCGCAGGCCATCGCGCAGTAGTTCCACGATACGCTGTGGTTTTTCGCCACCCGTAGTGGGTACGACGGCATAGGAAAGGTTGGAGCGCTCATGACCGCCGAGGAAGGTCTTCAGCTTGACCTGCAGACCTTCCTGGAAGTGCTCACACAAATCCTCAATGACATCCGGTTTGGCTGTGGCCGTGAAGCAGGCGATCGGAGCCTGACCGGGAAACTGTTCCCGGATGAAGCGCGAGACGTACAGGTAGTCGGTGCGGAAGTCATGGCCCCATTTGGAAAGACAGTGGGCCTCGTCGAAGACCCAGGCCGCGATCTCCCGCAGGCGGATTGCCTCGACGAAAGTCTTGCTTCGGAACTGCTCGGGTGAGACCAGCACGATGCCGATGTCGCCCAGGCGTATGCGCTCCAGAACATCGCGGCGTTCCAGCGGGGTGAGCATGCCGTTGACGGTTGCCGCGCACTGGATGTCGGCTTTCATCAGATTGTCCACCTGGTCGCGCATCAGCGATTGCAGTGGCGAGATGACGACGGTCAGCCGTCCTGAGCGGCGATAGTGGACAAGAGCCGGGAGTTGGTAGCAAATGGATTTGCCGCCACCTGTGGGGAGCACGGCCAACAGACTCTCGCGTGCCAGCCCGGCACTGACGATCGCACGTTGAAGCGATGAACCATCGGCAGCTGCCGGGTGCGGCCGGAAGCTTGGTTTGCCGAAAAAGGAGGACAGCAGCGCTTCAGGATTGTGGTTTTGGCGGCAATAGCGGCAGGTGCTCTGAGCGCAGTCGATCTCTCGTAGCTCTGCAATCAATTGCCTCACAGCGGGCAGCTCGTGGAAGACCCAGTGGGGTAGAACCGAGTTTCCTCCCGCGACGCGGATCCAGCCCAAGGCAAACGCAACCGACCAGGCGTCATGCCCATTGGAGGACGTCACGATGTCGGCAACCAGCGCTTGCAGACGGGTGGCGCAGCAGCGACTTGCAAAACGGTTGGCAACAATCGGTCCCACCAACTCGCCAGCGGGCACAGTTTCCTCGCGCACCTTGGCCAACAGTCTCTTCATGCTTTCGTCTCTGCGCAGCAGGAAGTGCAGCAGAGCAAGCCACCAAGGCTCCTGTGCGTTCGTCTCCAGCAGAGCTTCTACCGCCTCCTCAAATACGTTGAGCGCGACCTGGGCGTCTTTGGTCGGGTTGTTGCGCTCGTCGGAGAGCAGTTTGTAGCCCTTCACCAGTCGGTGGTAGGGATTGCTGGGGAAGGCCAGGGAGGACAATTCCAGCGTATCCAGCACCGGCCAATTCAGGCACTTCAGTTGGGGCAACTGTTGGCGCATCAGCGGTATATCGTGGCGCTTGATGTTGTGGCCCAGCAGAACCTGGCCATCCTGGGTAAAACCATTAAGCGAGATCGCTACCGATACTGCTTTGGCAGGTGAACAGGTGCTGCCATAAGTGTTCGTACCGTCTGATCGGACGGCGCCTACGGCAAAGATCTGATTGCCTTTTTCAGGATGGGCTTCGACGTCGACGGAAACAATTCGACCCTCGGCGGCGATGCGCCGAGCACGTGCGTGCAAGGAGTCGAGGGTGGGCATTTCCAATGAAGACCAGGCGAACCACAGAAAAAGTAAT
Source organism: Janthinobacterium aquaticum (assembly GCF_009208565.1). Classification (GTDB taxonomy): domain Bacteria; phylum Pseudomonadota; class Gammaproteobacteria; order Burkholderiales; family Burkholderiaceae_D; genus Janthinobacterium. The sequence goes on from NZ_WFLK01000002.1 coordinate 492,001, forward strand.
ATTGCTTTATTGTAACATGAGTGTGGTTTTGCCCGCAGTATATGTGCCTGATAACCGATCCAGCTTTGGCGATCTTCTCACGCAGCTTGTATTGCCTCCTGCCGCGCCCCCTTAAATATCTGATAAGTGATTTAGTGTGACTATTGACTCTTTGTCATTGTGGATAATAGCAATGTTGATAATTAAAAAAATGCATGGCCCAGCCATGCTTCCATTGCCGAGTCCAATCGAGGAGTTGTCATGTCTTATCGCCTTTCCTGCGGCTATGTGTCGCTGTGCCTGGCCACCATGCCGTTCGCCTGCGCGGCCGCCTTTGCTGCGGAAGATGCAGTCAATCTGAATCTTGACCTGAGTCTGAAAGCCGTCCCCAACGTCGAGCTGCGGCTGTTGCAGGAGCCGCCGAAACTGAAGGCGCGCAGCAGGCCCGCCACGCGCGCGGCCAGCAAGCGCGATGAGTACGAGAAGTCGTACGATTTATATATCCGCTACGCCAACGGCACCATCTATAACCCGACCACGGCCAAATACGACAAGGTGCGCCTGCGCTCGTACCAGCAGACGAGTGGCCTGGCGCTCGATGGCCGTGATGAAAACGCGGCCACCTTCATGGCGCCCACCGTGGTGATGGCGCCGGGGCAGACCGTGCGCTTCAAGTTGCATAACCAGTTGCCGCAGTTGTCGGCCGAAGAGTGCGCAACGACCGATATCAACGCGGCGCGTCCGCGCGGCTGCTTCAATGACACCAATCTGCATTCGCATGGGCTGTGGGTTTCGCCCTCGGGCAATAGCGACAACGTGCTCATTTCGATCAAGCCGGGCGTCGATTTCGAGTATGAATACAATATTCCCATCGACCATCCGGCTGGCACGTTCTGGTATCACCCGCACCAGCATGGCGCAACGGCCATGCAGGTCGCCAGCGGCATGGCCGGTGCACTGGTGGTCGAAGGGGAGCGCTACCCGACCGATACGGCAAATGGCGACCTCGACGTCGTGCTCAAGCAGTTCCAGCCGAGCGATGGCAGCGCCGGCGAGGTGATGTTGCTGCAGCAGATACCGTATGACTGCCCCAGCAACAATCTGGTATCGGCCAAGCATTGCGAAAAAGATGCGGTGGGCGTGCTCGAGGATTTCGATCAGGTCGAGGACCCGAACGCCTGGCTGATGTCGGGCCGGTATACCTCTGTCAACGGCAAGGTGCAGCCGGTGCTGAACATGGCCACGCAGCGCCTGTACCGCTGGCGCCTGATCGATACGGGCTTCCAGGCCTCCGTGGTAATGCGTATCCGGCGCGCCAACGATCCGCAAAAGCTGTTCAAGGCGCTCAGCGTGGCGAACCAGGATACCGACGTGATGGACATGTGCAATGGCGAGGATGTCACGCAATTCGAAGTGGCTGCCGACGGCTTGACGCACGACCGTATCATTCCCAAGACATTGAACTATCTGCAGCCGGGCTACCGCAGCGATATTCTGTTTTCGCTGCCGAAGGCCGGCGCGTACTGCGTGTATGCCGAAACCAATGTCAATAACCTGACGACGATGCATGACATCAACAACACGCGCCTGATCGGTGTGATCGCCGCCAAGAGCAACGCCAGGGCGGCTGTGCGCGCCAGGGTGGGCGAGTCGCCGCGCGAGTTCCTGCTGGCCGAACTGCGCAGTGCCGTCAAGCGCCTGCCCGGCACGCAGTTGTCCAATAGTGTCAGGGCTACCATCCTGAACGATCTGGACAACGGCCTCAAGCTCAGCAAGTTTGTGCCGCACAAGGCATTTACCGTGACGGAGCAGGAAGTTCTACGCAACAAGACGAAGGAATATGCCACCTTCAATATCGGCAAAATCGATGGCAAGTTCAAATTCATGGTGGAAAGCAAGCCGCTGGACAACGCAGCGCCGCAGGAAAAATATCTCTATGATCCGCACCGTATCGACCGCACGCTGGTGCTGGGCACCGAGCAGATGTGGGAACTGGCGTCAAAGTTGGGCAGCCATCCCTTCCATATCCACGTCAATCCGTTTCAGGTCATCAGCGTTGTGCGAACCGACGGCGGCAAGGTCGATCAGCAATACCAGGACCTGATCGGCGCCTGGAAGGACACCTTGCTGGTGATGCCGAACCACAAGATCGAGATTGCTACGCGTTATCAGCGCTATATCGGCGAATACGTGCTGCATTGCCATATTCTCGAGCATGAAGACCAGGGCATGATGCAAAACGTCAAGGTTGTACTCCCGGACGGCAAGGGCGGCGGCGACGCCGGCGGACACGGCCACGGCCACTGATCGTTTTGGCGCAAGCGCGCTGGCCGCGCCTGCGCCTTTCCCAACCTGTCGCTGGAGCAGCCGATGTTACCCATGTTAAGCACGTTATTACGCCGATGCCAGGTAACGATCTGTTGACTCTTTCGCCATGTTTTATCGGTATTGCCTCACCAGGGCAGCGTGCTATACTCGCCGCCATGGCCCGCCGCACACTTATTATGCTCATTACCTTACTCGCGCTGCAGTTCAGCTGGAGCGCGGTGTCAGCCTATTGCATGCATGAGACCGGTATCGCAGCGCAGCACTTTGGCCATCATGCCGACAGCGATGCTGCAAACAATATTACTGCGGCTTCCGATGACAAGCCCGCAGATGCCAAAAAGACGACCGCACACGCGCATTGCTGGTCTTGCGCACATGGCGCCCTGTCGGTCAACAGCCTCGATGGCATGCCTCATCCGCAAGTAGCCGAAGTAGCGCCTGTTTCCACCGAAGTCTATCTCTCCTCATCCTACAGCGCTCCGCCCGAGCGCCCTCAGTGGATCGCCGCCGCTTGACGCCGGCGGTTGTGTCCATTTTCCTGATTGTGAGTAGCTGACGCCTGAAGACAGGCGATGGCTGCTGCAGGCCGCCGGATTTCTTCGTTTTCAATTTTCGGAGTGATCCATGCAGTCCAGACTTTTAGTCATGGGGGCGGCTGTCTTGTTGACGCAGCTGGCCCCTCTCACTGCCGTGCAAACGGGCAGCAAGCGCCATCGTTTGCCCTGGCAGCGCCACCGCCGGCAGTTCAGGCGAGCGGCGCCGTTCTTACGCTGGAGCAGGCCATCTCGATGGCCATGTCCGCTAATCCCGCATTGCGTTCGGTCACACTCTCCCTGGCGATCAGCGATGGCGCCCGCCTGCAGGCGGGCTTGCGGCCCAATCCTGAACTGTCGCTGCTGCGCGAGGGCATGTCGTCGAACAGTGGCCGTACCGACACTTACCAACTGAGCCAGGCGCTCGAACTGGGCGGCAAGCGCGGCGCGCGCATCCGGCTGGCAGAGCAGGATCGTGCCCTGGCGCTCGGTGATGTTCATGTCGCCAGGGCGGACCTGCGCGCATCGGTGACGGCGGCCTACCTGGCCGCGCTGACGGCCCAGGAGCACGCCGCCCTCGCCAGGCAATCGCTGGAGCTGTCCGCCAGGGCGAGCAATGCTGCCGGGCGCCGTGTGGCAGCCGGCAAGATTTCGCCGCTGGAGCAAACCCGCTCCAGGGTCGCCGAGGCGGGCGCGCGACTCGAGCTGTCGCAGGCTGTGGCCGATGCTGCCCTGGCCAGGCGTCGCCTGGCCGCATGTTGGGGCAGCACCGAGCCGTTACAACGTGAGCTCATCACGCCGGATCTCGATCTGGCCGCCATTCCTGCGTTGTCGCAACTGCAGGCGCGTCTCGAGGCCTCGCCGCAGATGGCCAGGGCGCGCCGGCAGATCGCGCGCCAGCAGGCGCAAGTGGAGCTGGCCAAAGCGGAGCGAATGCCCGACCTGACGCTCAGCCTGGGGCAAAAGAAGGATCGCGTGAGCGACGTGACACAAACCGTGGTGGGGCTCTCCATGCCGCTACCGCTGTTCAATCGCAACCAGGGCGAGGTGCTGACGGCGCTACGCAGCGTTGACAAGGCAAAAAGCGATGCCGAAGTGGCTTTCCTGCGCGAGAGTGACGCACTGGCCGACGCGCATCAGCGCGCCTCGCTTGCACAGGAGCAGATGGACAGCATGCGCCAGGACATCCTGCCAGCTGCGCAAAGCGCGTTTGACGCTGCCGTAACCGGTTTTGAACTGGGCAGGTTCGGCTTTATCGACGTGCTCGATGCGCAGCGCACGCTGTTTCAGAGCCGCGCCCAGTACCTTGGCGCCCTGGCTGCCCGCTATCGCGCGCTGGCCGATCTGCAGCGCTACCTTGCACCAGATGATACCGCCGGCAACTTGCCCACTGACAGGAATGAACAATGAATTTCAATATCGATAAAAAATCGCGCAACGCCACATGGCTGATTATTTTGATCGGCGCACTGCTGGCCGCGGTCATCGTGGTCTGGAAAAAAGACAGCGGTGCTCCCGCCAATGTGCCCTCCCCGCACGCCGAAGAAAGCGGTAAAGAAGGCGGGCATGCTGAGGAGAAGGGCGCCAAGGCAGAGGACCATGTCGACCAGGACGGCGTGATCGGCCTGAGTGCGCAGCAGATGCAGAGCGCCGGCATCAGCGTGGCAAAAGCCGCCCCGGCCAGCATGGGCAACGTGGTGCAACTGCCGGGCGAAGTACGCTTCAACGAAGACTTGACCGCACATATCGTGCCCCGCACGCCCGGCGTGGCCGATTCGGTCTCGGCCGACCTGGGCCAGGCAGTCAGGAAAGGCCAGGTACTGGCTGTCATTTCCAGCCCGGTGCTGGCCGACCTGCGCAGCGCCTCGCTCGCTGCGCAGAAGCGGCTGGCACTGGCGCAAGTGACCTTCCAGCGCGAGAAGAAATTGTGGGAAGACAAAATCTCGGCCGAGCAGGATTATCTGCAGGCGCAGATCGCCTTGCGTGAGGCCGAAATCGCCGCCCAGAGTGCGAAATCGAAATTGTCTGCGCTCGGCGCGGCCGACGTCGGCGCCGATGGTGCGCTGAGCCGGTATGTCCTGCGTGCGCCGTTTAACGGCGTGATCGTGGAAAAGCATATCGCGCTGGGCGAAGCGGTCAAGGAGGATGCCAACGTCTTCCTGCTGTCGGACCTGTCGAGCGTCTGGGTCGAGATCGTGGTCACGCCCAGGGATCTGGAAAAGGTGCGGGTGGGCGAAACCGTCCGGATTACCTCGGCCGCCAACGACACCACTGCCACGGGCAAGGTCAGCTATGTGGGCAATCTGTTAGGCGAGCAGACCCGCACCGCCAAGGCGCGTGTGGCGATCGCCAACCCGAATCTGGCATGGCGTCCGGGCCTGTTCGTCAATGCCGCTGTGCTGCGCGGCGAGCGGCAGGTGCCGGTCGCCGTGGCGGCCGACGCCGTGCAGACCATCGATGGCAAATCGGTAGTGTTTATTCAGGTGGACAAGGGCTTCAAGGCACAGCCGGTCAAGACCGGAGACAGCGACGGCAAGCTCGTTGAGATTGTCGAAGGCCTGGCGGCCGGCGCGCCATACGCTGCTGCCGGCAGCTATGTGCTCAAAGCCGAGCAGGGCAAGGGCAGCGCCAGCCATGAGCACTGACCAGGGAGCAAGACATGTTTGAACGGATTATCAAATTTTCCATCGCCCAGCGATGGCTGATCATGCTGGCCGTGATCGCGATGGCCGCCATGGGCCTTTACAGTTATCAGAAACTGCCGATCGACGCAGTGCCTGATATTACCAACGTCCAGGTCCAGATCAACACCAGTGCCAGTGCCTATTCGCCACTGGAAGTCGAGCAGCGCGTGACGTTTCCGATCGAAACGGTGATGGCGGGCCTGCCCAACCTGGAGCAGACACGCTCGCTGTCGCGCTATGGCCTGTCGCAGGTCACGGTGATTTTCAAGGACGGCACCGATATCTATTTCGCGCGCCAACTGGTCAACCAGCGCATCGAGGAGGCCAAAGACAGTCTGCCGCAGGGCGTGGTGCCGATGATGGGGCCGATTTCGACCGGCCTCGGTGAAATCTACCTGTGGACGGTTGAAAGCGAACCTGGGGCGAAAAAGCCCGACGGTAGCCCTTATACCCCGACCGACCTGCGCGAGATCCAGGACTGGATCATCAAGCCGCAACTGCGCCAGGTGCCCGGTGTGACCGAGATCAATTCAATCGGCGGTTATGCCAAGGAGTACCACATTACGCCAGACCCGGTGAAGCTCAGTTCCTACGGCTTGTCGCTGAAGGATGTGGTGGCGGCAATCGACCGCAACAACAATAACGTCGGCGCCGGCTATATCGAGCGCCGCGGCGAACAGTTCCTGATCCGTGCACCGGGACAGGTCAGCACGCTGGACGATATCCGCAATACCATCCTCAACAACGTGCAGGGCGTGCCCATCCGCGTGCGCGACGTTGCCGAGGTCGGCGTGGGCCGCGAACTGCGCACCGGCGCGGCCACGGAGAATGGCCGTGAAGTGGTGCTGGGCACGGTGTTCATGCTGATCGGTGAAAACAGCCGTGTGGTGTCGCAGGCGGTGGCCAGGAAAATGGTGGAGGTCAACCGCACGCTGCCGGCCGGCGTGCATGCGGTGCCGGTATATGACCGCACTGTGCTGGTCGATAAAGCCATCAATACCGTCAAGAAGAACCTGCTGGAAGGAGCGGTGCTGGTGATCGTGATCCTGTTCCTGTTCCTCGGCAATATCCGTGCCGCCATGATCACCGCGATGGTGATTCCCCTGGCGATGCTGTTTACCTTTACCGGCATGGTGCAGTACAAGGTCAGCGCCAATCTGATGAGCCTTGGTGCGCTCGATTTCGGCATTATTATCGACGGTGCGGTGGTAATCGTTGAAAACTGCGTCCGGCGCCTGGCGCATGCACAGGAGCAATTGAAACGCCAGCTGACCTTGCGCGAGCGCTACGATGAAGTGTTTGCGGCGGCCAGGGAAGCGCGCCGTCCGCTGCTGTTCGGCCAGTTGATCATTATGGTGGTCTACCTGCCGATCTTTGCCTTGAGCGGCGTGGAAGGCAAGATGTTCCACCCGATGGCGTTTGCCGTGGTGGCCGCCTTGCTGGGCGCGATGATCCTGTCGATCACCTTTATTCCGGCAGCCGTCGCGCTGTTTATCGGCAAGCGCGTGGCGGAAAAAGAAAGCCGCCTGATGGTACTGGCCAGGCATGCCTATGCGCCGTTGCTGGAAAAGGTCATGCGCAATGCCACGCCGGTGTTGACCAGCGCGGTGGTTTTGATCGTGCTGTGCGGCCTGCTCGCGACGCGCCTGGGCAGCGAATTCATTCCCAACCTGAACGAAGGCGATGTGGCAGTGCAGGCACTGCGCATTCCAGGCACCAGCCTCACGCAATCAGTGGCAATGCAAAAGAAGCTCGAAGCGGGCCTGAAGGCCAGGTTCCGCGAGATCGATCGCGTATTTGCGCGTACCGGCACCGCTGAAATTGCTTCCGATCCGATGCCGCCCAATATCTCCGACGGCTACATCATGTTCAGGCCGGAAGCGGACTGGCCCAAACCGAAGAAAACGCGCGACCAGTTAATTGCCGACATCAAGGACGAAGCCGAAAAGCATGTGGGCAATGCCTATGAGTTCTCGCAGCCGATCCAATTGCGTTTCAATGAGCTGATCTCCGGCGTGCGCAGCGATGTTGCCGTCAAAGTCTATGGCGATGACATGGACGTGCTGGCCGACACCGGCAAGCAGATCGCGCAGGTACTGCAGCGCGTGCCGGGTGCCACTGAAGTGAAGGTCGAGCAGACCGATGGTTTGCCGATGCTGACGGTCAATATCGACCGCGAGAAAACGGCGCGCTACGGCCTCAATATCGGCGATGTCCAGGAAGCGCTGGCGATTGCCACCGGCGGGCGCGAAGCGGGCATCATGTTCGAAGGCGACCGCCGTTTTGGTATTCTGGTGCGCATGCCCGAAAGCCTGCGCAGCGATCTCGATGCCTTGCGCCGGCTGCCGATTTCCCTGCCGGTACCGGCTGGCGCGGCAACCTCGTTCATTCCCTTGAGCGAGGTGGCAACGCTGGAGTTTGCGCCTGGCCCCAACCAGATCAGCCGCGAGAACGGCAAGCGGCGCCTCGTCGTCAGCGCCAACGTGGCCGGCCGCGATATCGGCAGCTTCGTGCCTGAGGCCGAGCAGGCGATTGCCGCGAACGTGACAATCCCGGCCGGCTACTGGACCACCTGGGGCGGCACCTTCGAGCAGTTGCAGTCGGCTACCCAACGCCTGCAGATCGTGGTGCCGCTGGCGCTGTTGCTGGTCTTTACGCTGCTGTTTGTGATGTTTCGCAACGTGAAAGACGGCCTGCTGGTGTTTACCGGCATTCCATTCGCTTTGACTGGCGGCATTATTGCGCTGTCCCTGCGCGGTATCCCCATGTCGATTTCAGCGGCGGTCGGCTTTATCGCGCTGTCCGGAGTCGCGGTGCTCAACGGCCTGGTGATGATCTCGTACATCCGCAGCCTGCGTGAGGAAGGCATGCAACTGGATCAGGCAGTGACGATCGGTGCACTGACCCGCCTGCGTCCGGTGCTGATGACCGCACTGGTGGCCTCGCTCGGGTTCGTGCCGATGGCGCTGGCCACCGGCACCGGCGCCGAAGTACAGCGCCCGCTGGCCACCGTGGTGATCGGCGGCATCCTCTCATCCACTGCGCTGACCTTGCTGGTGCTGCCGTTGCTGTACCGTCTGTTGCACCGCGATGACGATGTGCTGCAGCACGATCACGATGAAGGGGCTAACCCGGTTCACTGAAGTGATCTGGTCGATGGCCCGGCCCGGCCGGCGCCATCATCCATATTGAACCGAAGGATCAAGATCTCTTGCTTTAAGCGATCAAAAATCATGGCTGCTTGTGGCATGATGGCGCCGCCCGCCCATGTCACGCATTTTCAAGGAAAGCCAGGCCCCATGATCACAAGGCATTTGCACCGGATGCTGGCGCTGCTGCTGTGCTCCGGCGTCGCTGCCGCGCAGCAGCAGGAAGTCACACTGGGCGTATTTGCCTACCAGGGCGAGCGCGCGGCGCTGGCCGACTGGGCCGGCCTGGCCAGCTATCTGGAGCGCAGCGTGCCCGGTTACCGCTTCAAATAAAAGAAAAGACCATGAAAAACACCAGCAAGGCCACCATGATCGGCTTGACCGCCATCGTGCTGTGGAGCGCGATTGTCGGCCTGATGCGCAGCGTCAGCGAACACCTGGGCGCCACCGGCGGCGCTGCGATGATATATAGCGTGGCGTCGGTGTTCCTGCTGCTGTCGGTTGGTTTCGTCAAGCTCAGCGAGTTTCCGCGCCGTTATCTGCTGTGGGGCAGCCTGCTGTTCGTGACGTATGAACTGTGCCTGGCGCTGTCGATCGGTTACGCCAATACGGCGCAGCAGGCGATCGAGGTGAGCATGGTCAATTATCTGTGGCCGACGCTGACCATCGTCTCGGCCATCGTGTTCAACCGCCAGAAAACCAACTGGCTGATCGTGCCCGGCTTCGTGCTGTCGATTGTCGGCATCGGCTGGGTGCTGGGCGGCGCACAGGGTTTCAGCGCGGCCAGCCTGGCCCATAACGTGCTCGACAATCCGCTCTGCTATGGCCTGGCCTTTGCCGGCGCGCTGATCTGGGCCGGCTACTGTACCGTGACGGCGCGCCTGGCCAACGGCAAGAACGGCGTGACGCTGTTTTTTATCCTGGTCTCGATCAGCCTGTGGATCAAATACGCGCTGATTGGCGACGGCCCGATGCACTTCAGCCTGGAAGTCATCGTCTACCTGCTGCTGGCAGCCGGCGCCATGGGCTTTGGCTATGCGGCCTGGAATGTGGGCATTTTGCACGGCAACGTGACCGTCCTGGCCGGCGCCTCCTACTTTATTCCCGTGCTGTCGGCCGCGCTGTCGACACTGCTGCTGCGCGCGTCGCTGTCGCTGGCCTTCTGGCAGGGCGCCGCCATGGTCTGTGGCGGCGCGATTCTGTGCTGGCTGGCCACCCGCGCCAAAAGCGCCGTTGTCGTGGTCGATTGACGGTGCGGGCATCATGAAGGATGCCGCAGCGCGTCACGATCTACTTGAAACATTGCAGGAGATCTATCATGCGACCGCCGGCACCAGTCAGGTCGGCACCATCGAGCGTAAGCTCGTAAGCTCGAAGCTCGGGGTCAGTTCCGCCATTTGGACACGACCTCATCCTTTATCCACCTTGCCGCCTGCCTTTTGCCTGGCCTCAAAGCTCTGGATTGCCCGGCTTACCGTCCGACCCGATACGCCGAAGGCCGCGGCGATTTGGGATGTATTGTAGGCGGTCGACAGATAGGCGCGCGCCATCGCCTCGTCCCTGTCGGGATAGCGCAGCTGATAGTCCTCCAGCACCAGTGCCACCGCTCTGCGCTGCGCACGGGAGGCGTATTTGCAGCTGGCCGATTGCTGTGATTGCTGATGCGTTGCTACGAAGGCCTCGTCTCCCAAGAGGATCTGGTGCACTGTGTTGGTCAGCGGACTGCTCAAGCCCATCCCGGCGCCAATAAATGCGCGATAATGCTCGATGGCTGCCAGGCGATTCCGCCCGAACTGGCCCATGACCTCGTTGCACGCCAGCCAGTCCGGCGGCTTTGCATTGGCAAGCAGAAAGTGATGGCTGCCCCAGCGCCAGTCATCGGGCAGCGCTACCAGTTGGGCGCGGACGGGATTCAAGGTGATATAGCGGTGCAGTTCCAGCAGATAGCTGCCTTTTTGCACCAGAATGGCCTTGAATCGCCCTTGCAGCAGATGGCCGACAAGCTGGTGCCGCTGGTTGAAGCGTTGAGTGTAGATGCCGTTCAACTGGCGCATGCCTTGCGACAGATTGCCTTCGACTGTTTCGAGAAGTAAATGATAGTGGTTGTCCATCTGGCAAAAGCTATGGATGACAAAGTGGTGACGTTCGCATACCATCGCCAGCACGGTCTGCCAGGCAAGCCGGTCGGTGTCGTCAAGGTAGATCGGGCAGCGCCGGTCGCCGCGACTTGTAACGTGGTACAGCGCGCCTGGAAACTCGATTCTCAATGGTCGTGTCATGCTGCCACAGTAGCTGAACGATTTGCCCGGGTATTGAGATTTCGCTGAGGTTGTCAGGTAAAGTTTTGGCTGAGGTCGTGTCGAATTGGCGGAACTGACCCCGAGTTTGGGGTAAAAAATGTTGCTGTCTTGTGTTATATGTCTTATATAAGACTAAGTTGAGGTACAATAACGTCCAAGATGGCTGGCCGGATGGCCGCTGGTCCCTGCAAACAACCCTGACTGAGAGTATTTTCCATGCTAGCTGCTTATCGCCAGCACGTCGCCGAACGTGCCGCCCTTGGTATTCCTCCGCTGCCGCTGTCGGCGGCCCAGACCACGGAACTGGTTGAACTTCTGTTGAACCCGCCTGCTGGCGAAGAAGCGTTCCTGGTCGACCTGATCACCAACCGCGTGCCGGCCGGCGTCGATGATGCGGCCAAGGTCAAATGTGCGTTCCTGGCCAGCGTTGCCAAGGGCACCGAAACGTCGCCGCTGGTTTCGCGCGAGCTGGCGACCCGCCTGCTGGGCACCATGCTGGGCGGCTTCAATATCAAGCCGATGATCGACCTGCTCGACGACGAGGTGGTCGGCTCGGTAGCAGCCGAAGGCCTGAAGAAAACCCTGCTGATGTTCGACTACTTCCACGACGTCAAGGAACTGGCCGACAAGGGCAGTGCGCGCGCCAAGGAAGTGGTGCAATCGTGGGCCGATGCCGAATGGTTCACTTCGCGCCCTGAAGTGCCGGAAAGCCTGACCCTGACCGTGTTCAAGGTTTCGGGCGAAACCAATACCGATGATCTGTCGCCGGCGCCTGACGCCACCACGCGCCCGGACATTCCGCTGCACGCGCTGGCCATGCTGAAAAACCCGCGTCCGGGCATCAACCCGGAAGAGCCGGGCAAGGTCGGCCCGCTCAAGCAGCTCGAAGCGCTGAAAGCCAAGGGCAACCTGGTCGCCTACGTCGGTGACGTGGTCGGTACTGGTTCCTCGCGTAAATCGGCCACTAACTCGGTGCTGTGGTTTACCGGCGAAGATATTCCGTTCATCCCGAACAAGCGTTTCGGCGGCGTCTGCCTGGGCACCAAGATCGCGCCGATCTTCTACAACACCATGGAAGACGCCGGCGCACTGCCGATCGAACTCGATGTCACGCAAATGGACATGGGCGACGTGATCGAACTGCGTCCCTACGACGGCAAGGCTCTGAAAAACGGCCAGGTCATCGCCGAATTCAAGGTCAAGTCCGAGGTGCTGTTTGACGAAGTGCGCGCCGGTGGCCGTATTCCTCTGATTATCGGCCGTGGCCTGACCGCCAAGGCGCGTGAATCGCTGGGCCTGGCTGCATCGACCCTGTTCCGCCTGCCGCAAGAGCCGGTCGACACCGGCCGTGGCTACTCGCTGGCGCAAAAAATGGTAGGCCGCGCCTGTGGCCTGCCAGAAGGCAAGGGCATCCGCCCAGGCACCTACTGCGAGCCGAAAATGACCACCGTGGGTTCGCAAGACACCACCGGTCCGATGACGCGCGACGAACTGAAAGACCTGGCCTGCCTGGGCTTCTCGGCCGACCTGGTCATGCAGTCGTTCTGCCATACCGCCGCCTACCCGAAAGTGGTGGACGTCAAGATGCACCGCGAACTGCCGACCTTTATTGAAAACCGTGGCGGCGTGGCACTGCGTCCGGGCGACGGCGTGATCCACTCGTGGCTGAACCGTCTCTTGATGCCGGACACGGTCGGTACCGGTGGCGACTCGCACACCCGTTTCCCGATCGGTATCTCGTTCCCGGCCGGCTCGGGCCTGGTGGCCTTTGCTGCCGCCACCGGCGTCATGCCGCTCGATATGCCGGAATCGGTGCTGGTGCGCTTCAAGGGTGAAATGCAGCCTGGCGTCACGCTGCGCGACCTGGTCAACGCGATTCCGCTGTACGCGATTCGCCAGGGCATGCTGACGGTCGACAAGAAAGGCAAGAAGAACATCTTCTCCGGCCGCATCCTGGAAATCGAAGGCCTGCCACAGCTGAAAGTGGAACAGGCGTTCGAGCTTTCGGACGCGTCGGCAGAGCGTTCGGCTGCCGGTTGCACGGTGCATCTGGACAAAGAGCCGATCATCGAATACATGACTTCGAACATCACGCTGATGAAGTGGATGATCGCCAATAACTACCTCGACAAGCGCACCCTGGAGCGCCGCATAAAGGCCATGGAAGCATGGCTGGCCAAGCCGGACCTGCTGTCGCCGGACGCGGACGCGGAATACGCTGCCGTGATCGAGATCGATCTGGCCGATATCCACGAGCCTATCGTGGCCTGCCCGAACGACCCGGACGACGTCAAAACCCTGGCCGAGGTGGCTGGCGCCAAGATCGACGATGTGTTTGTCGGTTCGTGCATGACCAATATCGGTCACTTCCGCGCGGCTTCGAAAGTGTTGGAAAACAAGACCGATATCCCGGTACGCCTGTGGATCGCGCCGCCAACCAAGATGGACGCGCAAGTGCTGACGGCCGAAGGCCATTACGGCACCCTGGGTCGCACCGGTGCGCGCATGGAAATGCCGGGCTGCTCGCTGTGCATGGGTAACCAGGCGCAGATCCGCAAGGGCGCCACCGTGATGTCGACCTCGACGCGTAACTTCCCGAACCGCCTCGGTATCGAGACCAACGTCTATCTGGGTTCGGCCGAACTGGCCGCCGTGTGCTCGGCGCTGGGTCGTATTCCGACCAAGGAAGAGTACATGTCGCATATCGGCGTGATCGCCGACAATGCTGACCAGATCTACCGCTATATGAACTTCGACAAGATCGAAGAATTCCGTAGCGTGGCCGACGCGGTGCAAGTGCCGGCCTGATAGTCTGCCGTCATCGAAAAAACCGGCCAGTCGGCAACGACTGGCCGGTTTTTTTTATGGCCAGTTTCAGGCTCAGCCGACCGACAGGTGCTCGTACAGGATCAGCGAGCCGATGGCGATCAGCACTACGCCACCGACCAGTTCGGCGCGCTTGCCGGCAATCGCGCCCAGGCCGCGGCCGACCATCACGCCCAGCGTGACCATGATCATGGTCGAACAGCCGATGGCCAGTGCGGTCACCAGGATGTCGGCGCCGATAAAGGCCAGGCTGGCGCCGACGGCCATGGCGTCGATGCTGGTGGCCAGGCCGGTCAGGGCCAGGGTCAAAAAGGCGTGGCTGCTGGGTTTTTCCTGCTCTTCTTCGTCCGCCGAAAAGCTCTTGAATATCATGTGCGCGCCCAATGCCAGCAGCAGCGTAAAGGCGATCCAGTGGTCCCATGCGGTGACGTACGGTGCGGCGACGCGGCCCAGCGACCAGCCGATCAGCGGCGTGATGGTTTCAATCACGCCAAAGATCACGCCGGTGCGCAGCGCTTCTTTCCATTGTGGTTTTTGTAGTGCAGCACCCTTGCCGATAGCGGCAGCAAAGGCGTCGGTGGACATGGCGAGGGATAAGGCTAGGGTAGAGATGACATTCATGCCGTGCTTTCAAGGTCGGGCGACGCAAAGGCACACCGTCGCGGCCCGACCAGGCGCGTCAGCGTGCCTATGGTCTCGCCAACCTTGCGGCTGTTCGTACCACGGCGCTGTTTTGCCGAGTATGTTGATACGAAAACTTCCAGATGGAAGCAGGCTACTCCCCAGAGGGACCATAATTATAGCGCAAGGTGGCTTGGTTGCGATGCACCGGGCCGGAAAAACTGTCTGCAGCTTCAGTGATCGGTGGCAGCCATGGTTGTTGCGGCTTCGGCTGATTGGCGCAGTACCTGCAGCTGCACGCAGGACTGGCCAACTGAGGCAAATGCGCGCATGCTGTGCCTATTGACCCCACCTTACAGGAGGCAGCATGCAGCGCGTCACTGGCATCGGCGGTATCTTTTTCAAGGCCGGCGATCCGGCCGCCCTGCGCGCGTGGTACCAGGTGCACCTGGGCATCGATGTGCAGGCCTGGGGCGGGGCGGCTTTCAGCTGGACTGGCCAGGACGGCCAGCCGTCTAGCGGCGGCACCATCTGGAGCATCTCCGGCCAGGACGACGAGAACTTCGCGCCCGGCAGCGCACCGTTCATGATCAACTACCGCGTACCCGACCTGGCCGGTTTGCTCGCTGCGCTGCGCGCCGAAGGCTGCAATGTGCTCGGCGAGAGCGGCCCGACCGAGTATGGCCTGTTCGGCTGGGTGCTGGACCCGGAAGGCAACAAGGTCGAATTGTGGCAGCCGCCGGAAGGGCAATAAGCAGGGCGGCTGCTGGCTGAGTGCCGGTATGAGTGCCGGTACATTGCGCTTGCCTGGTCTTTCGTCATGGCCCGCACCCTGCCATCTGGCAGTGTCTGCGGCGTGGCGCCAGCTGTCATGCTCCATGGTGGCACGCCCGAGCGATTGAACGATGCGTCGGGCGACTCTCATATCGGGCGCGCAGGCATGCTTGCCGCCACCTTCCAGGAGCTCAGCATGGCACGTACCTTCTTTCAACTTCGCCTCGCATCGTGCGCCGTCGCACTGGCCTTGTCGCTGCCGCTGCTGGCCAGCGCCGCCGCCAACGTGGCCGTGGCGCCGCAGTACGACACCACCCACGTGTATGTCAGCAACGACAAGATCGATGCCTTTGTGACCAGCTTTGTCAATACGTTCGGTGGCCAGGCTTCGCCGCGCGCCGTGTTTACCGTTACGCCCACGCCCAGCAAGACCGCTTCGCAGTATGTGCAGACGCCCGTCGGCATGCTGTCGGTATTTGCGTTCCAGACGCCGATCCCTTACGGTTTTGGGACTGAACGCACCGGCTACCTGGTGACCGATATCAATCAGGCGCGCAATGCGGCAGTCGAGGCGGGCGCCGATGTGACGGTCGAGCCGTTTGACGATCCGATCGGCAAGGACGTGCTGGTGCAGTGGGCCGGCGGCGTCAACATGCAGCTGTACTGGCATACCAAGGCGCCATCGTATGCGCCGCTCCATTCGGTGCCGGACAACCGTGTGTATGTGTCGCACGTATCGGCAGACAAGTTCCTCAAGCAATTTACCCAGTTTGCCCACGCCACCGTGGTGTCGGACGCCAAGGTCGATGGCGGTGAAATCGGCCGCAACGGTGAGTCGGTGCGCCGCGTGCACCTGACCTCGAACTTCGGCAAGATGACCGTGTTTGTCACCGACGGCAAGCTGACGTTCCCGTATGGCCGCGAAACGACCGGCTACCAGGTCGACGACATGGCCGCCACGCTGAAAAAAGCAACGGACAACGGCGCCACCATCCTCACGCCGCCGTACAAGACCAGCGCCGGCAACAGCAGCGCCATGATCGAGTTCCCGGGCGGTTATATCAGCGAGGTCCACGATGGCGCGGCGTTGTAAAGTCACGCTATTGGGCGCCAGCGCGCTGGCGCTGCTGGCGCTTCAGCCTGGCACTGCCGGCGCGCAAGAGGCGCCCGCCAGCGCGGCGCCAGCCTGCACGGTGCAGCGTCCGGCCATCAATTTCAACCGCTGGAATGAGAACTGGAGTGCACTGGCCGACCCGTGCGTGCCGCGCCAGCCGTTTGACGACCTGAAATATATCGCCCTGGGCGATGGCGGCTCCTATCTGTCGCTCGGCGGCGGGCTGCGCGAGCGCTACGAGCATATTGCCACGCCGCTGTTTGGCGCCGGCAGCGCGCGCTCGGACGGCTATGTGATCCAGCGATTGAACCTGCATGCCGACCTGCGCCTGGGCCAATATACCCAGGTGTTCGGCCAGCTGGTCGACGCGCGCGCCTTTGACAAGGCCACCTTGGCGCCGCCAGACAGTGACAAGCTCGATATCGAGCAGCTGTTCGTGGCGGTGGCCGTGCCGACGGCAGACGGCGCCGTCAAGGCGCGCGTAGGGCGCCAGGAAATGGCGTTCGATCTGCAGCGCTTTGTGGCCGCGCGCGACGGGCCGAATGTGCGCCAGGCATTTGACGGCGTGTGGGCCGACTGGGAAAGCGGGCCGTGGCGCCTGATCGGCTATGCCACGCGGCCGGTGCAGAACCGTGACATACGCAGTTTTGACGACACCTCGAGCCGGCATATGGCCTTTAGCGGCGTGCGCCTGGAGCGCCTGGGCGTGGGGCCAGGCGATGTGTCGGGCTACTGGTCGCGCTACCGGCGCGACGATGCACGCTTTCTCGACGCCACTGGCAACGAGGAGCGCGATGTTTATGACCTGCGCTACAGTGGAAAAAGCGGCAGCATCGACTTCGATATCGAAGCCATGCTGCAGGACGGGAAAGTGGGCAGCAAGGATGCGTCGGCCTGGGCGCTCGGCTCCATCGTCGGCTACACCTTTGCCACCAAACCCTGGACGCCGCGCCTGGGACTGCAGTTCGACATGGCCTCCGGCGACCGCCATGCGGGCGATGGCAAGCTGGGCACCTTCAATCCGCTGTTTGCCAACGGCTACTACTTTTCGCTGGCCGGGCTGACCGGCTACAGCAACCTGATTCACCTGAAGCCGTCGCTCAATATCAAGCCGGTCAAGGGCGTGAGCGTGACCGGTTCGCTGGGACTGCAGTGGCGCCAGACTACCGCCGACGCCGTGTATGCGCAAAACATGATGGGCGTGCCGCGCACGGCCGGGCAGGGCAGCCGCTGGACCGGTGCCTACGCCCAGCTGCGCACCGACTGGAGCATCAACCCCAACCTGGCGGCGGCGATCGAAGCGGTACACTTCCAGGCCGGCGACAGCCTGCGCACGGCCGGTGGCAGGAATGCCGACTACCTGGGCGTGGAACTCAAGTTCGGCTGGTAGGTTCTTGCCGGCGCGGCGGCGCCGTCGATGCGCGCGTGACCAGCGTGGGCGCCGATGTGTGCACCACGGGTGCGGCGCCTGCCTGCTCACCGGCGCGCTCTTCGATCAGTTGCAGCAGCAGGTTAACGCCCTGTTCGGCCATCTCGGTAGTGGGGATGGACACCGTGGTCAGGGCAGGGCGCGACTGGCTGGCCTGTTCGATGTCGGTAATGCTGACCACCGACACGTCTTCCGGCACGCGCAGTCCCAGCGCCCAGACGGCATTGAGCACGCCGAGCGCCGGCAGGTCGTTCGACACGAACAGCGCTGTCAGGTCGGGGCGCGCCGTCAGCAGGGCCGTGGCGGCGTCGTAACCACTCTGGTAGTCGTCGCTGCAAAAGCGCACATCGGCCTGCAGCGCTCGCAGGTGGGCGGCGCGCATGGCGCTGCGGTAGCCATCGTAGCGGCCGTTGTGGATGCCGCCTTTCTCGCTGGCGACCACCGCGCCGATACGCTGGTGGCCCAGCGCCGTCAGATGCTCGGTGGCGATGCGTCCGGCAGCGGTCGAATCGAACGTCACGCAGGCGATGCCGGGCGGCGGCGCGTCGGGAAACTCCCACACAGAAATGACCACCGGCGTGCCGCCTTGCTGCACCGTCTGCAGGTCTTCGATACTGAGCGCGCCGTTATTGGCCACCAGGATGCCGTCGGACAGCGAACCGGCCACTTCGGCCAGGAAACCGATGCCGCCGTCGCCTTCGTAGTCGGTATTGCACACCAGCAGATGACGCTCATGGCGCCGCGCCGCATGCGTGGCCTTGAGCGTAAATTGCGGATAAAACGGGTTGGTAATGCAGCCCAGCAGCAGCGCCAGCGTGGGCGCGCGCCGCTCGACCAGCGCGCGCGCCGTCAGGTTGGGGCGGTAGCCGCTCGCTTCGACGGCCCGCAGCACTTTCTGCCGGGTCGCTTCGCCCACGCGGCCGCGTTCGCGCAGCACGTTCGAGACCGTCATCGGCGTCACACCGGCCAGTTCGGCCACATCCTTGATGGTCAGCATCTGGCCGCGCCGTTTCGCTGTGGTGTCTTTCTGCTTGCCCTGCATTGCTTCCTTTGCGTAAATTTCTCTGAAAATGGTGCTGCATAAATCTGTTGCGAATAGTACCGCATGGTGTTAAGGTTTACGTACAAAAATAAAAGTTCAACAGTTTGTGCGGCCCAGTGCCGATTTTTTTTCACAAATTGATTTAACGTTAAATCAAAACAAACCTGATCAGAAGGAGACATGATGGCAGCCATCACCCTGCGTGGCATTTCCAAATCTTACGGCGGTCACGCGCCGGTACTGCGCGATGTCGACCTCGATATCGGCGAACATGAATTCTGCGTCTTTCTCGGCCCGTCCGGCTGCGGCAAGTCGACCCTGCTGCGCATTATTGCGGGCCTGGAAGACCCCAGCGGCGGCGAAATTCGCATCGGCGCGCGCGTGGTCAATGCGGTGCCGCCGGCCGAGCGCGGCGTGGCCATGGTGTTCCAGAGCTATGCGCTGTTCCCGCACATGACGGTGGCCGAAAATATCGGCTTTGGGCTGGGCTTGGCCAAGGTGCCGAAAGACGAGATTGCGCGCCGCGTGCAGAGCGCCGCCAAAACGTTGCAGCTCGAAGCGCTGCTCGAGCGCAAGCCGCGCGCGCTGTCCGGCGGCCAGCGCCAGCGCGTGGCCATCGGCCGCGCCATCGTGCGCGAGCCGGGCGTGTTCCTGTTCGATGAACCGCTGTCGAACCTGGACGCCACCTTGCGCGGCCAGACCCGCGTCGAGATCGCCCAGGTGCACCAGCGCTTTGCCGCGTCGAGCACCGTTTATGTCACGCATGACCAGATCGAGGCCATGACGCTGGCCGACAAGATCGTGCTGCTGCGCGCCGACCGCGACGGTGGTGCTGCCGGCAGCATTGCCCAGGTCGGCGCACCGCTGGAGCTGTATCACCGCCCCAACAGCCTGTTCGTGGCGGGCTTTATCGGCTCTCCGCGCATGAATTTCCTGGCGGCACAGGTGGTATCGAGCGACGCCGCTGGCGTCGTCGTGCAGCTGGCAGGCAGCGATGGTGCGCCCGAACTGGTGCGCGCACGCATCGATGGCGCGGCGCTCTCGCCGGGCCAGCCGGTCACGCTGGGCGTGCGGCCCGAGCATCTGCTGCTGGTCGATGGTAGCTGTACCGAGAACGTTCTGAGCCGTTCGGTCAGCCTGACCGAGCGACTGGGAGAACAAAGCTATTTGCACATGGCGACCGGCGACGGCCAGCCACTGATGGCCAAGCTGCAAGGCGATACCGCCTTGCAGCGCGGCGCCAGCGTGCGATTGCAAGTCGATGACGCCAGTTGCCATCTGTTTGGCGCCGACGGCATGGCCTTGCCCCACCTGCAGTCCATTCAACAATAAAAACCTCACAAATACGGAGACCCTCATGACCAAAAACATGCCCAAGTTGCGCCTGCTGTCCGTTACTGCCGCACTGCTGCTCAGCGGGATCGCGCACGCCGGCGATATCAGCGTCAACCTCGCCTTCAAGGGCGCCAATCAGCGCGCCTTCTGGGAAACCACCATTGCCGCCTTCCAGAAAGCCAATCCCGACGTCAAGGTCAAGGCTGCCTTTATCGAAGAGGAAGCCTACAAGGTGCAGCTGCCGGGCTGGCTGACCAGCGAAGCGCCGGACGTCATCAAATGGCATGAAGGCGAGCGTATCCGCTACTACGCGCAGCGCGGCCTGCTCGAAGACCTGTCGACCGACTGGCAGAAAAATGGCTGGGACAAGAGCTATGCGGCGCTGGCCGAGGCGTCTTCGTTCAACGGCAAGAAATACTCGCTGCCTACGGACTATTTTTCGTGGGGCATGTTCTACCGCAAGGATCTGTTTGCCAAGGCCGGCATCAAGGGTGAACCGGCCACCTGGGAAGAATTCCTCGAGGCCTGCAAGAAACTCAAGGCCGCCGGCATTGCCCCCATCACCGTGGGCGGACGCGATTCGTGGACCCTGGCAGTCTGGTTTGACTACCTGAACCTGCGCATCAACGGCCACGCCTTCCATATGCAGCTGATGAACGGCGAAGCCGCCTATACCGATGCGCGCGTGAAAAAGGTCTACCAGGCCTGGCAAACGCTGATCGACAACAAGTACTTTATTGAAGCGCCGCTGTCGTACAGCCTCGATTCAGCCCAGCCTTTGATGACGCAGGGCAAGGCCGCCATGATGCTGATGGGAACCTTCATCTCGGGCGGCCTGCCGGAAGCGGCGCGTGCGCAGACCGGCTACTTCCGTTTCCCGGTGGTCGACCCGAAAGTGGCGCTGGCCGAAGACGGCTCGACCGACTGCCTCAATATTCCTGCACGGGCAAAAAACAAGCCGGATGCGCGCCGTTTCCTGGCTTTTGTCAGCAGCGCCGAAGTCAATGCGCGCCTGGCGCAAACCTTCGGCTCGTTGCCGGCCAACAACCAGGCCGCCATCCCCGAGGACCCGTATGCCAAGGCCGGCCTGGCCATCCTGACCAACAGCCCTGGCGGCATTGCGCAGTTCTATGACCGCGACATGAACAAGGAAATGGCCGACGAGGGCATGAAGGGCATGCAGCGCTTCATGAGTGACCCGGCCAAGCTCGACGATATCCTGGCGCGCATGGAAGCGGCACGCAAGCGCATCTACCGCAAGTCCTGAGCTGTTCTTTGCAACGGCGCGCTTGCGCGCCTTTCTTGAGTCTTTATATGTCTGTCCATACGATTTCCGATCCGCTCGCGCATCGGCGCCGGCGCGCTGCGCTGTGGTTTTTGCTGCCAGCATGCACCATGTTTGGCGTGTACGTCATCTACCCGATCTTCAGCAGCATCTGGCTCAGTTTTTACGACTGGGACGGCGTCGGCGCCAGAACTTTTGTCGGCCTGGCCAACTACCGCGAACTGCTCGACTCCGAGACGTTCTACACGGCGCTGAAAAACAATCTGCTGTGGCTGTTCCTGTTCATGCTGGCGCCGCCGCTGGGGCTGCTCTTTGCGCTGTACCTGAACCAGAGCGTGCGTGGTATTCGCCTCGTCAAGTCGCTGTTCTTTGCGCCCTTTGTGGTCTCGGGCGTGGTGATCGGCCTGGTCTTCAGCTGGTTCTACGATCCGTCTTTCGGCCTGCTCAAGCTGATGGTCGGGCACGGCATTCCCGTGCTCGGTGATGAAAACATGGCGACCTTCGGCATTATTGCCGCCGCGCTGTGGCCACAGATTCCGTTTTGCATGATTTTGTTCCTGACCGGACTGACCAGCCTCAATCCTGAAATCATCGAGGCAGGGCGCCTGGAAGGGGCCAAAGGCTGGCAGTTGCTGCGCCATGTTGTCCTGCCGCAGCTGAACTCGGTGTCCTTTATGGCCGTCACGCTGACGGTGGTGGGGGCCTTGCGCAGCTTCGACCTGATTGCCGTGATGACCGGCGGCGGCCCGTTCGACAGCTCGACCGTGCTGGCTTACTTCATGTACGACCAGGCCATCAAGTACTTCCGTTTCGGCTATTCGGCCGCCATTGCCGTCGTGCTGTTCCTGTGCATGCTGGTGTTTATCGCTTACCAACTGCGGCGCCTGTTGCGCTCAGAGAAATGATCGGGGAGTAATCATGTATCCAATGCCTGTAGAAAAATGGCGCCCCGGCTTTCGCTGGATCTATCGCTGCTCGCTGCCGCTGGCGCTGCTGGTGTGGCTACTGCCCTTGCTGGCGGTGATGCTGACGTCGGTGCGCTCGTCGGCCGAACTGGTGCAGGGCAATTACTGGGGCTGGCCGCGCGACTTTGCCGCGCTGGAAAACTACCGCACCGTGCTGATGGACTCGCCCATGCTCCATTACGCCTGGAACAGCTGCCTGATCACGATACCCTCGGTGCTGGGCGCCATCGTGCTGTCGGCCATGGCCGGCTTTGCGCTGGCGACCTATCCGTTTCGCGGCAATGCGCTGGTGCTGGCCACGTTTGTGGCGGGCAACTTCGTGCCGATCCAGATCCTGATGATCCCGGTGCGCGAACTGACCTTGCAGCTGGGGCTGTTCAACAGCGTCAGCGGCCTGATCCTGTTTCATCTGTCGTTCCAGACCGGCTTTTGCACGCTGTTCCTGCGCAACTTCATCAAGGAGCTCCCCTACGAGCTGATCGAGGCGGCGCGGGTCGAAGGCGCCAGCGAATGGCAGCTGTTCTACAAGGTGGTGCTGCCGCTGATTCGCCCGGCGCTCGCTGCGCTGGCGGTGCTGGTGTTTACCTTTGTCTGGAACGACTACTTCTGGGCCTTGTGCCTGACCCAGGGCGATAGCGCCGCACCGCTGACGGTGGGCGTGGCAGGACTGAAAGGGCAGTGGACCACGGCCTGGAACCTGGTCTCGGCCGGCTCCCTGCTGGCGGCGCTGCCATCGGTACTGATCTTTTTCGCCATGCAAAAACACTTCGTGGCCGGCCTGACCTTTGGTGCCACCAAAGGCTGACGCCACCTTTACAACGACAAGGAAAATCATGAAAATTGGTGTTGACTACTATCCGGAACACTGGGACCCGGCCATCTGGGAACAGGATGCGCAGCAGATGCAGGCGGCCGGCATTACCATCGTGCGCCTGGCCGAATTCGCCTGGTCGCGCCTGGAGCCGACCGAAGGCCAGTTCGATTTTGCCTGGCTGGACCGGGCCATCGAGACACTGGCCCGTTACGGCCACAAGGTGGTGATCGGCACGCCGACGGCCACGCCACCGAACTGGCTGGTGGAAAAGTGCCCGGACGTGCTTCCCCTGAATCACCAGCGCCAGCCGATGTATCCGGGGGTGCGCCTGCACCGCTGCTACAACAGCCCGTCGCTGCGGCGCTATACCGAGCTGATCGTCGAGAGGTTGACGCGCCATTTCGGCCAGAATCCGCATGTGATCGGCTGGCAGACCGACAATGAAATGATCGGCCACGAAAGCCATAGCGATGGCGCGACCGAAGACTTCCGCGCCTGGCTCAAGCAGCGCTACGGCGACCTGGCCACGCTCAACGCCGCCTGGGGCACGGTGGTGTGGAGCGGCGAATACAGCGCCTGGTCGCAGGTGAAAACGCCGCTGGGCGGCTCGCCGCACCAGAATCCGTCGTTCCTGCTCGACTTCCAGCGCTTCTGCTCGGACTCGACGGCGGACTTCAACCGTTTCCAGGCTGGCCTGATCCGCGCCAACTGTCCGCACCAGTTCATTACCCATAATCTGTGGGGCTATCCGGTCATCAATGACTACTATGACCTGTTCGACAGCATGGATTTTGTTTCGGTCGACTATTATCCAAGCACCGACCTGAACAGCGACGCCAAGGCCAATATCTACCATGGCGCGCTGACGCTGGACCTGACGCGCGGCGTCAAGCGCGCCAATTTCTGGGTGATGGAGCAATTGAGCGGCACGCCAGGCTGCTGGCATGCGATGTCGCGCACGCCGCAGCCTGGCATGATCCGCGCGCGCGCCTGGCAAAGCATCGCCCGCGGCGCCGACACCATCGTGCATTTCCGCTGGCGCTCGGCGCGCATCGGCGCCGAACAGTTCTGGCACGGCCTGCTCGATCACCATGGCGAACCGGGTCGCCGCTTCGAGGAGTTCTGCGGCTTCAGCGCCGAAGTGCAGCGCCTGGCGCCGCTGATCGACGGCTCGACCGTGCACAACGAGGTGGCGCTGCTGTTCTCGCACGAGCAACTGAACGCCCTGCGCATCCAGCCGCAGTCGGATGGCTTCGACTACCTGGCCAACTTCAAGCGGCTGCACCGCGGCTTTGTCGAGAAGGGCATCGGTACCGATGTGATCAACTGGCGTGCCGACTTCCAGCACTATCGCCTGGTGGTGGCGCCTTACCTGTTCCTGCTCGACCAGGATGTGGCCGACAAGCTGGAACAGTATGTGGCGGCCGGCGGCACCGTGCTGCTGACTACCCGCAGCGGCGTAAAAGACATGCGCAACGTCTGCCAGCCGGCGCGCCTGCCGGGCCTGCTGGCGGAACTGGCTGGCGTCGAGGTCGATGAATATGACCCGGTCGGGCGCGATCTGCAGCAGCTCGATTTCGGCCAGGCGGGCCAGTACCTGTGCGACCAGTGGTGCGATGTGCTCACGCCTACCACGGCCAGCGTGGTGGCCAGCTATGCCAGCGACTACTTTGCCGGCCGCGCAGCAGTTACGCGCAACAGTTTTGGCCAGGGTACGGCCTACTACCTGGGCACGGTGCTGGAAGACGAGGCTTACGCCATGCTGCTTGGGCGCATCGTGCGCGAGCTGGGCATCGCCCATGTGCCGGACCTGCCGCCCGGAGTGGAATTGTCGGTACGCAGCGGCCCGGCCGGCAAGCTGCTGTTTGTCATCAACCTCAACAAGGAAGCGCAGCAGGTGACGCTGACGCAGCAGCAGTACACCAGCGCGCTTGACGGCAGGCAGTACGCGCAGACCATCGCGCTGCCGGCGATGGGCGTGGAGGTGTTGCGGCTGGCGTAATGGCCAGGCAGGCTTGCAGGGAAAATAATGCGTTTCGCCAAAGCAGGTATAGTGGCCAGGCTGGCAGGGCGCTCACTTGCAAGGTTACTTGCGCGTGTATCGCCGTCCAGCTTGTCACGGGGCCACCCTGCTGATATTTTTAGCGATCATTATTTTACGATGGCACAGCATGCAGACATCTCTTCCTGACCCACACATGGGCGAGCGCGAATACGCCGAAAGGCGCCGCCGGCGCCAGCTGGCACTGGCCATGCTGGCCGTCTTGCTGGTGATCGTGGCCGCTTTTGCCGTGCACTGGGTTCAGCGCATGCAATACCGCGAGGTCAGCAGCGATGCGGTGGTCGAAGGCAGGCTGGTACCGGTGCTGGCGCCGGTTGCCGGCCGCGTGCTGGCGGTTGCTGCCGAGCATGGCGACAGCGTGCGCGCTGGCCAGGCACTCGTAGAGCTGAAGGGGCCGGTGTCGCATGCCATGGCAGCGGCACCGCAGGCGAGCGTCGTCACCGAGCGCCTGGTACAGGCGGGACAGCAGGTTGTCGCTGGCGCCAGGCTGATGGTGCTGGCGCCGCTGGCCGACATGTGGGTAGCGGCGCGCTTCGAGCAATCGCAGTTGGGCAGGCTGGCCAGCGGCCAGCCGGTAACGCTGACTGCCGCTCCATACGGTCGCAAGATACGCTTTCACGGCATGGTGATACACATCGGCCATCAGGCCGCCGAACCAGTGCGCATTTCGCTCGACGCCAGCGAAGTCGCTGCCCATCCCTTGCAGCCCGGCCTGCCGATGCGCGTCAGCGTCGATACGCGCAGCTAAAGGCGCATGCGCTAGCTCTGGCTGCCCGTAGCCAGTTTTTCCAGGTAGGCCAGGGTGTCGGGCGCGTTCATGGTCCTGGCCAGCGAGATTGCCGTCATGCGGCGGCTGTCGACCGTATCGGCGCGCGCGCCGTGGCGCAGCAGCAGTTCGACGATGGGCAGGCGATTGAACATGGCCGCCATCATCAGCGGCGTCTTGCCGTCCGGGCTTGCCCCTTCCACATGGGCACGGTGCTGCAGCAGCAGTTCGGCAATCTCCAGATAACCCTTGTAGGCCACGCCGGCCAGCGGCGTCTGGCCCTGGTCGTTGGGCACGTTCGGATCGGCGCCCGCTTCGAGCAGCAGGCGCGACGTGGCCAGATGGCCATGGTAGCTGGCCAGCATGATCAGGCTGTCGCCTTTCTCGTTGCGGAAATTGACCGGCACGCCTTTCGACACCATCAGCGCCAGCTGTTCGGTATCGCCTTCGCGCACCAGCGCAAACAGGCTGCGGATAAATTCCAGCGTCTCGGCGTCCATTGCCGGTTTCGTTGGTGGGGGAGGTGTGGTCATGTTTTCATTCCTTCATAAAGCGAGGGTTTATTTTACGACCCCGCACGCCATGCGCGCGCCGCCGCCGCCCAGTTTCTCCGGGTGATCGCTGTGGTTGTCGGCGCCCACGTGCACCATCAGGGCGTGGCCCTTGAACTGTTCGGCTTTCAGGCGCGGCGCCAGCACGGGATAGGTGGCGCGGCCGTCGGCGCCGACGTACAGTGCCGGCAGGTCGCCCTGGTGGCCGCTGTCGTCATACGGGCCCTTGTGGGCACCGGTTTTGGCCGGGTCCCAGTGGCCGCCGGCGGCGCCGGCCGGTGTCGGCTTGCCATCGGTGACGCTGGCCTCGCACGACGGTTTTTCATGCAAATGAAAGCCGTGCACGCCAGGCGGCAGGCCCTGCAGGTCGGGCGTCAGCAGCGCGCCGTAGCCGGTCTGGCTGATGGTGACGGTGCCGGCAGCTTTTTCCACGCCGTTCGGTCCGACAAAGTTCAGTTCCACCGTTTGTGCCTGCGCAAATTGCGCGCCCAGCATCAATACCATAGGCAACAACATTTTCATACGTTTCTCCCGGTTGGCAAGTGTAGAGGTCAGTGCATGCATTGTGCATTCGTCATTGTCGCATTTTAAGCGGAGGTCCAGTGTTCCTTAGGCGCACACGGAGTAAGATGCCGGTATTGACCTGGTATGGAGTACGCAATGCGGTTGTTGCTGGTGGAAGATGATCCGATGATCGGCGAGAGCCTGGGCGAAGGCCTGCGTGCCGAGTGCTATGCCGTCGACTGGGTGCGCAACGGCCATGACGCCGAGCTGGCGCTGGCCGGCTTCGCCTACGACCTGATGCTGCTCGACCTGGGGCTGCCCGGCAAGCAGGGCATGGAGGTGCTGCGCGCCACGCGCGCGCGCGGCGGCGATCTGCCGGTATTGATCATTACCGCCCGCGACGGCACGCCGGCCCGCGTCGAAGGGCTTGATGCGGGCGCCGACGACTATCTGGTCAAGCCCTTCGATCTCGATGAACTGCTGGCGCGCGTGCGGGCCCTGCTGCGCCGCCGTGTCAGCCGCACCCGCTCGGTCATCGTGCATGGTGCGCTGACGCTGGACCTGGCCAGCCATGAGGCGACGTTCGAAGGCGAACCGGTCAAGCTGCCGCCGCGCGCTTTTGCGCTGCTGCGCATCTTGCTCGACCATCCTGGCGTGGTGCTGTCGAAGCGCCAGCTCGAAGACAAGCTCTACGCCTGGGACAGCGAGGTGGAAAGCAATACCGTCGATGTGTATATCTACCAGCTGCGCAAGAAATTCGGCGCTGACTTCATCAAAACCGTGCGCGGCGTCGGCTACAAACTGCCGCTGGCGCCATGAAGACCATGCGCGGCCAGCTGCTGCTGGGGTTGTTGTGCGCCACGCTGCTGTGCGTGCTGGCGGCGGGCGCGTCGCTGTACCGCTCGCTGCTGGAAGAAACCAACGAGCTGGCCGATCTGCAACTGCGCCAGCTGGCTGCGGCCCTGCCCAACGAATTTGCGCCCGATACCGGCATGGCGCTGGCGCAGGACCCGGAAGAAATGTTCGTGCTGCAGGCCTGGGACGATGCCGGCCACCAGCAGGTCATCTCGCCCGACAAGCCACAGCTGCCGCGCTATGCGGTATCGGGCTTTGCCGAAGTGACGGTGTTCAAGCAGCGCTGGCGCCTGTATGGCGAAACGCGGCGCGGACGCTATGTGCAGGTGGCCCAGCCGCTCGAGGTGCGCGACGGTCTGGCCGCCGCCATGGCGCTGCGCGCCGGCGCGCCGCTGCTGCTGTTTGCGCTGATCCTGGCGCTGCTGATCGTGGTGGTGGTGGCGCGCGTGCTGGCGCCGATGGAGCGCCTGGCCCAGGCGGTGGCAGGGCGTTCGGCCGATGCGCTGGCGCCGCTGCCGGTACAGGACATGCCGCCCGAGCTGCGCCCGGTGGTGGCGTCCCTCAATGGCCTGATGCACAAGTTCGATCAGGCGCTGCAAGCCCAGCGCAGCTTCGTGGCCGACGCCGCGCATGAACTGCGCTCGCCGCTGACGGCCTTGAAGCTGCAGTTGCAGCTGGTCGAGCGGGCCGAGACCGAGGCGGCGCGCAGCGAGGCGCTGCGCAAGCTGCACGAGCGGCTCGACCGCGCCACGCATCTGGTGCGCCAGATGCTCAGTCTGGCGCGTCATGAGGTGGCGCTGACCGAAGGGCAACTGACGACGGTCGACCTGGGGCAGATGCTCGAAGCGGCGGTGGCCGACCATAGCGCGCTGGCCGACAGCCGCGCCATCGACCTGGGCGTGGTGGCGCCAGCAAAGGTCAATATTGCAGCCGACCCGGATGCACTGCAGGTGCTGCTCAATAACCTGATCGACAATGCACTGCGCTACACGCAGCAGGGCGGCACGGTCGACCTGCAGGCGGGCGTGGAAGCGGGGCGCCCGTTGCTGCGCGTGAGCGACAACGGACCCGGCGTGCCGCTGCAGTACCGCGCGCGCCTGTTCGACCGCTTCTATCGGCCCGACGGCAATGATGCCTGGGGCTGCGGCCTGGGCCTGTCGATCGTGCGCAATATTGCCGACCAGCATCAGGCGCAGATCGTGCTGGACGCCGCCGACCAAGGCAGCGGCCGTGGCCTGATGGTCACGGTGCTGTTTCCCGTTCCCGCTGCGGCTCCCGAGACTGCAACGGCCAGCGTCCCGGGTTAGGCCACATCAGGCGGCCGGTTTGGCCGGTGCGGCAATCGCACCCAGCAGCTGGCGTACCGCGCCATGCACCATCACGATTTCCGGCGCGTCATGCAGCAGCGCATTGTATTTGGTGCGAAACTCCTGGTCGCCCGCTTCGGACGGGCCGATCAGCGCTTCGATAGCGCTGCGGTAGGCGGTGGCCACTTCGGGCGTGACCGCTTCGGGTTCATCGAGCCGTTCGTCAAGCTGCGCCATCAGGCCCGACAGCTTTTGTAGCCAGGCAAAATGCGGGTGGTTGGTGACCAGTTGCAGCAGCTCGAGCGGGCTCCCGACGGCGCCGAAATACTGGGTTTCAACATGAATCAGCTGCTTGTGCAGGTCGCGCAGGGCGCGCGTCAGGGCGTTCAGCTTGGCGCGTTCGGCCTGGTCATTGACGATACTGTCTGGTGTACTCATGGTTTTGCTCCGGTTCATGGTGATTCCCGCGCAAGGGCGCGCTGCAGCGAGTGTAGCGTCAATTAGCCGCTGGCGTGACCTATCCTAGGTGCAGTTGGCGGCGCCTACTGGCCTTTCGGCAGGGCGCAGCGCCGTCTGGCGGCGTTACCATAGAGACAGTGAATCACTTTTGCCGGGCGCGCGGCGCCGGCTTGCATATGAAACAATTATTCAAAGGCCACAGCCAGGAGCCTGAGCCCGGCATGGACAAGGGGCGCGTGGAAGCCTTCAGCGACGGCGTGATTGCCGTGGCGCTGACCATCATGGTGCTGGCATTGAAGGTGCCGACCGGACCGGACTGGCACGAGGTACTGGAAATGGCGCCCGTGCTGAGCGCCTACCTGCTCAGTTTTCTGTACGTGGCCATCTACTGGGTCAACCACCACCATGTATTCCAGCTGGCGCGCCGCGTCAGCCGCCGCATCCTGTGGGCCAATCTGCACCTGATGTTCTGGCTGTGCCTGATTCCGCTGGTCACCGCCTGGGCCGGCAACTACCCGCTGACGCCGGCGCCGATGGCGCTCTATGGCGTGGTCATGCTGATGTGCGCGATCTCATTTCGCCAGCTGGTACAGGCGCTGGTGAAATGCGAAGGTCCCGATTCGCCGCTGGCCCATGCCGTGGGCCGCAGCCGCAAGAAGGAACTGTCGATCGCCCTGTATCTGGTGGCGATCGTGCTGTCGCTGTGGTACGCCCCGCTGGGCGCTGCCATCTATATCGGCGTTGCGCTGCTGTGGCTGATTCCGCAGCAGCGCAGCGCCCCGTCCACTGACTGAAGGAGATTGCCATGACCCAGGCTTGCAAACACCTGCACGATATCCATACGCGCGGCGCCAATTCCAAGGGCTGCGAAGAATGCCTGAAGATGGGCGACACCTGGGTCCACCTGCGCGTATGCATGGTGTGCGGCCATGTGGGCTGCTGCGACGACTCGAAAAACAAGCACGCCACCAAGCATTTTCACGCGACAGGCCACCCGATCATGCGCTCCAAGGAGCCGGGGGAAACCTGGGGCTGGTGCTATGTCGACGAGCTGTTTTATGATCCCATCTGAACTGAACTCAATGGAAGCGTGGTAACGGCATGCGTGTCAAGACCGAAAGCAAGCGACTGGAAATTCTCGAGGCGGCCACCAGCGTATTTCTGGAACAGGGCTACGAGCGAACGCAGATGGCTCACATCAGCGATCGCGCCCAGTGCTCGAAGGGCACGCTGTACAGCTATTTCGCGTCAAAGGACGAACTCTTCTTCGAGGTGGTGCTGGGCAAGGCCGAGCACGATACACAGCATGTGTTCAGCGAGATAGCCTTGCCCGGCGCCAGGCTCGGTACGCCTGGGTCCATGGAGCCGGCCTTGTGCGCTTTTGGCACGCGCTTCCTGCAGACGCTGTACGCGCCGGGCTACCAGGCGCTGCGGCGCCTGGCGCTGTCGGACGGCGCCAGCGCCGAAGTGCGCAGCAGCGTCTACCATAACGGCATTGCGCGCTACCAGATGCAGCTGGCTACGCTGCTGCAGCAGTTGATGCAGTGCGGCCTGCTGCGCCAGGCCGACGCGCAGGTGGCAGCAGCCCATTTGCGTGCGCTGCTTGAGTCCGAACTGCTGATGAAGTTTCTGATGGGGGTGCTCGAGCAGCCCAGCACGGCTGTGCTGGAGGCGGCGGCGCAGCGCGCCGTGGCCGTGTTCGTGGCCGCTTACGGCGCCTGATTGACCTTAACTGCGCTTTGGCAACTCAAGCAGTGCCAGCCAGTCCATTCCATCCTTGCCCAACTGGCGGCCGGTCAGGCTGGCCAGCGAGCCTGGCGTTGGCGGACCATCGTGGGCGGCGTGGTTGAAGTAGTTGAAATCGAGGTCGATCTTTTCCTGCAGGCCGCTGGCGTAATCGGCCGGGTACAGCACCTGTTCGGCTTCCGGCAGCGCGTTGAAGTGGCCGAGCACCGAAGAGAAGAATTTAGTCATCTTGCCCGTCTCGTTATATTCGCGCATCGCTTCGGCCACTACCTTCTGGCGCCAGGCCAGCTCTTCGTCATAGGCCTGGGTAAGCGCCGCGCGCTTCTCGTTGACGGTAAAGGTGCCGCTTTCATCCTGGGCGATAGTCGACAATTGCTCGCGAGATAAGCCCGCAAACGGATTCGGGCCTTTCTTGTCGACAAAGGCGGTCGCTGCTTTCGCCGACTGCGCCGACGCGGCGTCATTGGGCTCGGGCGTCTGGGCTGCGGCAGCTGCCTTGTGCTGCGCGTCGAGCGGATAGAAGGTGGCCAGGTTGTTCTGGCTGATCTTGTCGGCCAGCGCCTGGCGGTCCAGCCCCTGATTGCTGGTCCCGGTCACGCCAGCGGCCCTGGACAGGCGCGAGGCCAGCGTGGAAATGACGGTGGTGTCGGCAACGGCGGCGGCGCCGGTCGCGGCGCCAGCCTGGCCGGGCGCGCCGTTGATGGACACGCTGGCGCCATATGCGGTTGAGGCCGTGCGCGGTGTGCTCTGGCTGGTGTAGGTCGTGACATTGATCATGCTGGTTCCCTGTCATGCCAGGCAGGCGGCATGCATCATCGGTAACGGACAATCTTGCCAGAACTTTAATCAGGCCCGGCCATGAACTCTAGCGCGACATGCCGATGCCGTGCATGAGCAGGCGCAGCAGCCCGGCTGCCGCGCCCAGCGCCATGACGCTGCCCAGCCAGATCAGTAGCAGCCAGCACAGCCGCTTGGGCCAAAGCAGGGGCGGCTTTTCAAGGTATTGTCGTTTCATTAGTGATAAGCCTCGCCTGGTTTGACCTTGCCGCGAAACACGTAGTACGACCATGCCGTGTAGGCGAGGGTAAAGGGGATGATGAACAACGCGCCGATCAGCGTAAAGCCCTGGCTCTGCGGCGGTGCCGATGCCTCCCAGATGGTCATGACGGGCATGACAATGTGCGGCCACAGGCTGATGGCCAGGCCGCTGAAGCCGAGAAACACCAGGCACAGCGTCAGCACGAACGGACCGCCGTGCGGGTCACGCTGCAAGCAACGCAGCAGCGTGCCGGTGACCAGCAGCACCAGCACAGGCACCGGCAGGAGCCAGAAGATGTTGGGCGTGCTGAACCAGCGCTGGGCAATCAGGGGATGGGTCATTGGCGTCCAGACCGACAGGATGGCCAGCACCAGCAGCATGATCCAGGTCAGCGGACGCGCCAGCTTTTTCATGCCCTGCTGCAGCGCGCCATCCGTTTTCATGATCAGCCAGGTACAGCCCAGCAGTGCGTAGGCCAGTACCAGACCCACACCGCAAAACAGCGGGAACGGCGCCAGCCAGTCAAACGGGCCGCCGGCAAAGGCGTGACCGTTGACCTTGATACCGCCGATAAACGCGCCCAGCGTCACGCCCTGGAAAAAGGCGGCGCAGGTCGAACCGCAGATAAAGGCGCGGTCCCACAGCGGCTGCTGCGCGGTATCCGCCTTGAAGCGGAACTCGAACGCCACGCCGCGAAAGATCAGGCCCAGCAGCATGAAGATCAGCGGCAGGTACAGCGCGGTGAGAATAATGCCGTAAGCGATGGGAAAGGCGGCCATCAGGGCCGCGCCGCCCAGCACCAGCCAGGTTTCATTGCCGTCCCATACCGGGGCGACCGTATTCATCATGACGTCGCGTTCGGTTTTATCGGTATGGAAGGGAAACAGGATGCCGATGCCGAGGTCGAAACCATCCATGATCACATACATCATGATGCCAAACAGTATGATGACGGCCCACAGAACTGCCAGGTCGATGCCCATGCTTATGCTCCTTTTCCAGGTGTGTGGTCATTGTCAATGGCGGCCGATAGCGGACGCATGGCCTGGCGGCTGGTGCCGGGACCGCCGTCGGCCGGCAAGTGGGCCCCGGCTGGCGCAGGATCGGCGCGCATCAGGCGCAGCATGTACAGGACGCCGGCGGTAAATACCAGGATATACACCAGCACGAACAGGATCAGGCTGATCGACAGTTCCAGCACGCCATGCGGCGAAGCGGCGTCAGCGGTGCGCAGCAGGCCGTACACAACCCACGGCTGGCGGCCGATCTCGGTGGTGTACCAGCCAGCCAGGATGGCAACCAGCCCGGCCGGGCCCATCCACAGCGCAAAGCGCTGCAGCCAGCGCGCGCTGTACAGGCGGCCGCGCCAGTGGGCAATCGCAGCGAGCACGGCCAGCGCGATCATCAGCAGGCCCAGGCCGACCATGATGCGAAAGCTCCAGAACAGTACGGCCGAATTGGGGCGGTCGGCGCGCGGAATCGACTTCAGGCCGGCAAACTGGCCGTCCCAGCTGTGCGTGAGGATCAGGCTGCCCAGATGCGGGATGCGCACCGCATAGTCTGTTGTTTCGGTTTGCATGTTGGGCAGGCCGAACAGCGTCATCGGCACGCCTTCTGCCGCCGGCCCGTTTTCCCAGTGGCCTTCGATGGCGGCGATTTTCGCCGGCTGGTATTTGAGGGTGTTGAGGCCATGCATGTCGCCCAGCAGCGCCTGCAATGGCGCGATCAGCAGCAGCATGCCCAGCGCCATGGCAAACATCTTGCGTACATGCAGGCTGTTATGGCCGCGCAGCAAATGCCAGGCGCCGGTGGCAGCGACGATCAGCGCGGTGGCAATAAAGGCGCCCACGCCCATATGCGCCAGGCGATAGGGAAACGAGGGGTTGAAGATCACGGCCAGCCAGTCGGTCGGCACCACGCGGCCATCGACGATGGCATAGCCGGCCGGCGTTTGCATCCAGCTGTTCGAGGCCAGGATCCAGGTGGCCGACACCAGCGTGCCCAGCGCCACCATTACGGTGGAAAACATGTGCAGCGCCGGGCCGACACGGTTCCAGCCGAACAGCATCACGCCCAGGAAGCCTGCTTCGAGGAAAAATGCGGTCATGACCTCGTACGCCAGCAGCGGGCCGGTAATGCTGCCGGCAAAATTGGAGAAAAAGCTCCAATTGGTGCCAAACTCGTAGGCCATCACCAGGCCGGATACCACGCCCATGCCGAAGTTGACGGAAAAAATCTTGATCCAGTAGTGATACAGATCGCGGTAGACGGTTTGGCCGGTACGCAGCCAGCACGCTTCCAGGATGGCCAGGAAACTGGCCAGGCTGATTGTCATGACGGGGAAAATGATATGGACCGAGATGGTGAAAGCAAACTGTATTCGGGCCAACAACAGGGCGGTGCTATCCATCGTTGTTCTCCAGGCGGGGTGGGGCACACATCCTGCTTTTGAGCGCACCGGTGCGCATGCGGGCCGCAGGCGGCGCATGTGCCGGGTTCGGGATATGTCGGACAAGAGGGGCAGGACAGGCAACAGCCGCCAGCCGATATGGAAACTGCGTACTGAGCGCCACATCGGGTGCGCCTCTGCAGTGGCGCGCCCGATGTGGCGTAGGGTCGAGGGTGGAGCTTACTGGGTGTTGCCGGCTTTGCTCTGGGCTGCCAGGTGCTCGCCGATAAACCAGCTTTGCAGCTCATTGGCGCGCACCACCTGGCTGACGATCAGGTCATTGGTGCCGTCGTCGCCGATATCGGCCGCTGTGCGCGCCAGCGGACGCGCTTCGATCAGGATGGTTTCATGGGCAGTGACCAGGCGCTCGAGCTGGGCCAGGGCCGATTCGCGGCCGCGCGGTGCGCGTGCGATCGACGATTCGTCGGCCACGTCGCCAGCCAGGGCGAAGGTCACGCCGCCCAGCGTCTGCACGCGTTCGGCGATGGTGTCCATGATCAGCTCCTGCTCGCCATAGTGCTTGTCGAACAACAGGTGCAGCTGGTAGAAGGCGGCGCCCGAGGTTTGCCAGTGGGCTTTCTTGTAAGCGTCGCGGATGGCCATGGTGTGGGCCAGCAGGCGATTGAGCGCATGCACGCTCTGGGCGCGCACTTCGGCCGACAGGCCGATACGAACGTCAGCGAGGGAACCAAAGTCTTGCAGGATGTCAGTCGTTTTGTTCATGATGTGCTTTCGTCGGTGAGATTAGCGGGGCGGAAAATGTGAACTGGCCTGTGCGGGGCGCCGCTCCCATGCGCCCGTACCAGCTGGATCAAAATCGGAATTACGGTGCTGGCGGCAGGCCGTCGTAGTTGACCGGCAGCCAGGCATAGCCATCGCCCTGCTGGCGCACATGGCCCAGGCCAGGGAAGGCGATATGGGCGGCGCCTACCAGCAGATGATCGCCGGCCAGTTTTTTCAGCAGGGCCGTGCGCGTGGCGCGGGCGTCTTCCTGGCTGCTGTCGTATTGCACCGTGGCTGCCGGCTGCGGCATCTGCAGCGCGGCCACGTGCACGATATCGCCCCACACCAGCAACTGCTGCGCGCCGTCGCTGACCAGGTACATGGCGTGCCCGGGCGTGTGGCCCGGCGCCGGCATGGCGGTAATGCCGGGCGTGAGTTCGCCAAAGCTGGTGTAGGGCTGGAAACGGCCGCTACGCATATAGGGCGCCGTGACGTTGACTGCCGCATCAAAGAAGGTGCTCAGAAAGTCCGGTCCGGCAGCCTTGCTGGCTGGCGACAGCCAGTAGTCGGCTTCGGCCTGCGACACGCGCACCACGGCATTGGGAAAGGCCGGTTTGCCGTTGGTCACGATGCCGCCTGCATGGTCCTTGTGCAGATGGGTCAGCAATACTTCGTCCACCTGTTCCGGCTGGTAGCCGGCAGCGCGCAGATTGTCCAGCAATCGCCCGCAGCAGTTGCCGTACAGCACACCGGCGCCGGCGTCGATCAGCACCAGCTTCTTGCCGGTATTGATCAGGAAGGCGTTGATCGAGCCCTGTACCGGCTTGGTCAGCTGGGCGTCCGCCAGGTCACGGCCGATCTCGGCGGCCGTGATATTGCGCATGACGGTATCGACCGGGAAAGCATGGGTGCCATCCGACAGGGCCGTGACTTCAAACTTGCCCAGCATCATGCGGTAATAGCCGGGCGCCTGGGTCTGTACCTGTGGCGCCGCGGCATGGGCAACGCCAGTCGGCATGGCCAGCGGCAGTGCCAGTGCCACGGCGATGGCGGCCAGTGACAGCCTGCCGGCTTTGATGAAAGAGGAACATGGATGCATGGATGACTTTCTTCACAATTGCGTTCAATGGGGCTTGCACTGCCATGCTAACGGCGCGTGCCGCGGCAGGCGACTGCCACAGGATCAGTTGGCAAACTGATCCAAAGACAGGGCGCGCCTAATGCAGCCCCAGCAGGCCGCGCCGGCTGGCCAGCATCACCGCCTCGGTGCGGGTGGCGGCGTTGAGCTTGGACAGGATATTGTTGATGTGAAACTTCACCGTGCCCACGCCGATGCCGGCCGCGCGGGCAATCGTCTTGTTGCACGCGCCGGTGGCCAGGTGCACCAGGATTTCGCGTTCGCGTATCGACAGGTCGCTGCCGTGCACGCGGGTGGCCAGTTTGGCGGCCATCTGGGGCGTCACCACCTTGCGTCCCTTGAGCACGCTGGCAATCGTGGCCAGCAGTTCGTCGAACGGGGCGTTTTTCAACAGGTAGGCGCTGGCGCCGGCCTGCATGCAGCGGTACACCACCTCGTCTCCCTCATGGGCGCTCATGATAATGATGCGCGCCTGCGGATAAAGCGCATGGATGCGGGTCGTCGCTTCGATGCCGTCGCAGTGCGGCATCGACAGGTCCAGCAGCAGCACGTCCGGCTGCAGCCGCTGATACAGCTCGACAGCCTGCTCGCCGTCGCAGGCCTGGCCCAGCAGCGTGAAACTGCCTTCCGACTGCAGCAGCGACACCATGCCGGCGCGGATCAGCGGATGGTCATCGGCAATCACGATGGTGGTGGTGTCCGGCGCTGCGTGGGACGCATGCGCTGTGCTCGTTGTTGGCGTGATGGTGTGCATGGCTGATCCTCGGTACGGTAATCGGGTCGGCGTCGTTGGCAGCGGGGCGGCCAGCTAACCGATGACGCATTGTGCAAAACCGTTGCAGCGCTGCCTAGTTATACGTGGGTATAGGACGCTGCTGCGAGCGCTGTTTTCCGCTCTGCGGCGCGGGTGCGGCCCTGTACTTTGGTATAGGGGCTTATACGAAAGTCTAATTTTCCACCAGGAAAACGCTGCCTATAGTGGCTGGCATGGACAGGCCCAAGCGTGTCCGACCATCCACGAAGGGAATAAAAATGATGCCGATGGATTTGTTGCAGCGTTTGCC
The DNA here is from genome assembly GCF_009208565.1 of Janthinobacterium aquaticum. GTDB lineage: Bacteria > Pseudomonadota > Gammaproteobacteria > Burkholderiales > Burkholderiaceae_D > Janthinobacterium. The sequence continues at coordinate 529,842 of NZ_WFLK01000002.1, forward strand.
GCGCCCGCGCCGCAGCAGCGCCGAATGGCTGGTGCTGGCCGGCGTGCTGATCATGAGCGCCCTGATGGTGAGCTACTTTATCTGGAACGAGCGGCGCCTGCTGATCGCCTCCGATATCGAGCGCATGCGCATGCAGACAATGATTATCGACGAGAACCTGCGGCACCAGTTCGAAGGCGTGCGCAATGCGCTCGACAGTGCCCGCCGCGTGTTCCATCCCAACGCCGATTGCACCGGCAACTGCCGCCAGGTACTGCTGCAGTCGCTCAAACGCGCCATGCCCGGCGTGCGCGCCATGGTGGCGGTGGACAAGCGTGGCCGCATCCGCCTGTCCGACGACGATCTGCGCGATGCGCGCCTGGACGACCATCAATTTACCAGCAAGGTGGTGCAGATGCGCTCGCCCGACACCTTGTACCTGTCGCAGCCCTACGAAAATACGCCGGGCGTATTCAATATCAAGCTGTCGCTGGCGCTGGTCGCCGAGGATGGCGCCAACGAGGGCGCCGTCAGCGCCATTCTCAATCCCGAGTATTTCGACGCCGTGATGCGCTCGGCCCTGTATGCGCCCGACATGAATAGCGCCATTACCGAAAACAGCGGCCGGCGCATCCTGTATGTGCCGGCCGATCCGGCTGCCATGCGCGCGCGCAGCGCCCCCGATCCGTTCTTTGTGCGCCACCTGCACAGCGGTCGCGTGCTGACGGTCGAGCAGGGCCAGGCCGCCAGTGGCGAGCAGCGGCTGGTGGTCCAGCGCACCATGCAGTTGCAAAGCCTGGGCCTGGACAAGACGCTGGTGATCAGCCTGTCGCGCTCGCAGGCCAGCATCGAGGCCGGCTGGCACAGCCTGGCCTGGAGCAGCGGCCTGGCCTGGCTGCTGACCGGTGTGTTCGGCGCGGTCGGGCTGGCGCTGGCGCAGCGGCGCCGCCTCGCACTCGAAGAGATCGCCGCTGCGCGCGAAAATGAACGGGTTGCGGCCGCCGAGCGCGTCGAGCTGGCGCTGAACGGCGCCAACCTGGGCCTGTGGGAGTGGCAGCTGGCGAGCGACCTGCGCACCATCGACGCGCGCGCTGCCGCCATGCTCGGCTATGTGCCGGGCGAGCTGGCGCTGGCCAGCGGCGAGTGGCGCCTGCTGGTTCACCCCGACGACAGCGAGGCGCTCGAGCGCGCGCTGGCGCAGCACCTGGGCGACCGTAGTCGTCCGTATGAAGCCGAATACCGCATGCGCCACCGCAATGGTCACTGGGTCTGGCTGCAAAGCCGCGGCAAGGTGGTCGACCGTGCGCGCGACGGCAGCGCCACGCGCATGGTGGGCACCCTGATGGACATCAGCGCGCGCAAGCTGGCCGAGGCCGAGATTGCCCACCTGGCCTTCTATGACGGCCTGACCAACCTGCCGAACCGGCGCCTGCTGCTTGACCGCCTGGCTCACGCGATTGCGCGCTCCGAGCGCGGGGGCTGCCATGGCGCAGTGCTGTTTGTCGACCTCGACAACTTCAAGCAGTTGAACGACACCATGGGCCACGATGTGGGCGACCGCTTGCTGGAAATGGTCTCGTTCCGCCTGCAGCAGGTGATGCGCGACAGCGATACCGTGGCGCGCCTGGGCGGCGATGAATTCGTGATCCTGCTCGACGACGTGGGCGGCTCGGCCGCGCAGGCTGGCGCCCATGCCGAAATCGTCGCCAGCAAGGTGCTGCAGGCGCTGGGGCTGCCTTATCCGCTCGATGGCCACGAGTTGCGCAGCACACCGAGCATCGGGGTGGTGCTGTTTGGCGAAGGCCACCACACCATCAACGACCTGCTGCGCCAGGCCGACATGGCCATGTACGAAGCCAAGGCGGCCGGGCGCAACACCTTTCGCTTTTTCGATCCGGCCATGCAGGCTGCGCTCGATGCTTCGGCCTCGCTGGAAACGGACCTGCGCGCGGCCCTGGCGCAGCGCGAACTGCTGCTGTACTACCAGCCGGTGGTCGACGCCGATGGCTGCATGACGGGCGCCGAGGCGCTGCTGCGCTGGCAGCATCCGCGGCGCGGCCTGGTGGCGCCAGGCGAATTCATTGCGCAGGCCGAAAAGGCCGGCCTGATCGGCGAGATCGGCGACTGGGTGCTGGAAACGGCTTGCCAGCAGCTGGTCGCCTGGTCGGGCGATGCTGCTACATGCCATCTGACGGTGGCCGTCAATGTCAGTGCGCGCCAGTTCCGCCAGCCGGCCTTTGCCGAGCGCGTGCTGCAGATTATTGCCAGGAGCGGCGCCAACGCGCACCTGCTCAAACTCGAGCTGACTGAAAGCATGCTCTTGGCGGACGTGGAGGACGTGATCGGCAAGATGTCGCTGCTCAAGTCGCGCGGCGTGAGCTTCTCGCTTGACGACTTCGGTACCGGTTATTCATCGCTCAGCTACCTGAAGCGCCTGCCGATCGACCAGTTGAAGATCGACCGTTCCTTCGTGCACGATATGCTCCATACGCCGCATGCCTCGACCATCGTGCGCAGCATCGTCACGCTGGCCCACAGCATGGGGCTGCAGGTGGTGGCCGAAGGCGTGGAGAGCCGCGAACAGTGGGACAGCCTGCGCCAGATCGGCTGCGGCGGCCTGCAGGGCTATCTGTTCGGGCGCGCCGTGCCGCCGCAGGCGCTGCTGTTCGGACACCAGCCGCTGGTGGCAGCCACCCAGAACCATCATCTGGACCTGGTCGATGGTCACGGCAATACCCATACCGTGAACGCCGCACCGGATTCTGCTATCGTTGAAACGTCAACCGAGGAGACTGCCACATGAGCCATTCCGACAAACCCGATACGCCCGCCGGTAAAATCTCCCCGTATACCCATCCTGCCGCCGGCTGGGACGCCTTGCGCTACGTGGCGCTGAACCTGGTGCGCGAACGCGTCGCGCCGGGGAAGTATGGCACGCTGCTCAAACAGAATCAGCACGACGGTTTCGACTGCCCCGGCTGCGCCTGGCCGGACCGCGAACATTCGTCGACCTTTGAATTTTGCGAAAACGGCGCCAAGGCCGTGGCGGCCGAGGCCACCAGCAAGCGCGTGCGCGCCGACTTATTCGAGCGCTATACCGTTACCGAGCTGCTGGCGCAATCGGACTATGAGCTTGAGCAGCATGGCCGCCTGACCGCGCCGATGCGCTACGACGCGGCCAGCGACAAATACCTGCCGGTCAGCTGGGACGACGCTTTTGCCCTGATCGCGCAAGAATTGAATGCGCTCGATCATCCCGACCAGGCGGCGTTCTACACGTCGGGGCGCGCCAGCAATGAGGCGGCCTTTCTGTACCAGGTCTTTGCACGCGCCTTTGGCACCAATAATTTCCCCGACTGCTCGAACATGTGCCACGAGGCCACCAGCCGCGGCCTGCCGCCGGTCGTCGGCGCCGGCAAGGGCACCGTTACGCTGGACGACTTCGAGCATGCCGACGCGCTGTTCCTGTTCGGCCAGAACCCGGCCACCAACCATCCGCGCATGCTCGACGAGTTGCGCAGTTGCTCCCTGCGCGGCGGCACCATCGTGTCGATCAACCCGCTGCGCGAGCGCGGCCTGGAGCGCTTTACCAGCCCGCAGGATGCAGTGGCCATGCTGACCGGCGGCAGCACGCCGATCGCCTCGGTATTCGTGCAGCCCAGCTTGGGCGGCGACCTGGCGCTGGTCAAGGGGATTGCCAAGCGCCTGCTGGAAAAAGACGATGCGGCGCTTGCAAAGGGCGAGCACCGTTTGCTCGATCTCGATTTTATCGCCCAGCACACGGCCTATTTTGATGACTTTGCAGCCGACCTGCGCGGCGAGAGCTGGGCCGACCTGGTGCAGGAGTCGGGCGTGCCGCAGGAGCAGATCTGGCTGCTGGCCGATATTTACGCGAAGAGCGAACGCGTGATCGCCACCTGGGGCATGGGCATCACGCAGCACAAGCATGCGGTGGCCACTATCCAGATGCTGACCAATCTGATGCTGATGCGCGGCAATATCGGCCGCCAGGGCGCCGGCCTGTGCCCGGTGCGCGGCCACTCCAATGTGCAGGGCGACCGCACGGTGGGCATCGAAGAGCAGCCGACGCCGGCATTCCTCGACCGCATGGAGCAGGTCTTCGGCTTTCCGCAGCCGCGCCAGCACGGCCATGATGTGGTGGCGACGATTGCCGCCATGGCCGAAGGCCGGGTCAAGGTATTTGTCGGCCTGGGCGGCAATTTTGCCGTCGCCACGCCCGACACGCCGCAGACCTTTGCGGCGCTGCGTTCATGCGCATTGACCGTGCATGTCACCACCAAGCTCAATCGCAGTCACCTGGTGCATGGCCGTGCAGCGCTGATCCTGCCCACGCTGGGGCGTACCGAAATCGACCTGCAGCAGGGCGTGGCGCAGGGTGTGACGGTGGAAGACTCGATGAGCATGGTGCATGTGTCGTACGGCCGCAATCAGCCGGCCTCCGACGAACTGCTGTCGGAAGTGGCGATCGTCTCGCGCATGGCCGAGGCCACGCTGGGCGGCTCGAATGGTAACGAACCAGGGCAGGGCCGCCACGGCCTGCGCTGGCGCGCGTGGCGCGACGACTATGCGCTGATCCGCGACGATATCGCGCGCGTGTTCGATGACTTCCACGACTACAATGCGCGCATTGCCGTGCCGGGCGGCTTTCACCTGACGGTCGCGCCGCGCCAGCGCATCTGGCATACGCCCAGCGGCAAGGCGCAGTTCTCGGTACATGCGCTGCCGAAGGATACGCCGATCACGCGCGCCCGCGCGCTGCATGGCGAGCGCCTGCTGGTGATGATGACGGTCCGCGCGCACGACCAGTACAACACCACCATTTATGCGCTCGACGACCGTTACCGCGGCGTGTTCGGCATGCGCCGCGTGCTCTTTATTCATGCCGACGATATCGCCATGCTGGGCATGCAGGCCGGCGACTGGGTCGACGTGCACAGCGTGTGGGACGACGGCGTCGAGCGGCGCGCCGACGGCTTCATGCTGGTGGCCTACGATATTCCAAGGGGGAGCGTGGGCGCCTATTACCCGGAAACCAATGCACTGGTGCCGCTGGCCAGCGTGGCCGACGGCGCCGGCACGCCGACCTTCAAATCGATCCCGGTACTGCTGGTGCCGGGCAGCATGCCGGCCAATGGAGGCCGCTAGGCGCCGATTCCCTGATTTTTCCATCTGCATCAGGCCAAAACTATACTTTCGTATAGCTCGGTCTAAAAATTGCTGGATTAAAATACTGGCAAATAGATAAAACATTGGAGAATCAGGCATGGTACGCGTCCCGGGAAGTCCGCTATTGTCGATATTGCTGGTCGCCGTCACCATCATGATCTTCGTGGTCGACACCTTTACCGACCTCGATGTGGCCATTGCCGTCATGTATGTGGTGGTGGTGCTGCTGTCGGCCAGCGTCTGGCGCCGCCGCGGCGTGATCCTGACCACCATTGCCTGCCTGATGCTCACGCTGATCGCCTATGGCGTGATCCATGCCTCGATCTTTTCCGGCCCGGCTTCAGGGCGCCTGGTGGTCAGCCTGGCGGCTATCGGCATTACCGCCTTCCTGGCCCTGAGCGGGCAGGCTGCTACCGAAGACCTGCTGGCGCGCGAAGACGCCTTGCGCCGCAGCGAAGGCTTCCTGGCCGGTACCCAGCGCATCAGCAAGACCGGCAGCTTCAGCTTGGGCGCGCCGGACGGCGCCATGTGCTGGTCGGTAGAGGCGGCGCGCATTTTCGGCTATCCGTCGGAGGTGGAGCCGTCCATGGAGCTGGTGCTCGAACGTGTACTGCCGGAAGACCGCGCGCAGGTGCGCGCTGCGATGGACCAGGCGATGCGTTGCGACGGCAAGGTCGACGTGCGCCATCGCGTGCGCACGCTCGACGGCAAGCTCAAACACCTGCATGTGCTGGCCCATCCGACCTACGACAAGGCCGGTCACTGCGAATACCTGGGCGCTGTGATGGACGTTACCGCTGCAGTGCAGGCCGAGCAAGCGCTGCATGAATCGCAGGTGCAACTGGCCCATGTGACGCGCGTGACTATGCTGGGCGAACTGGCCGCCTCGATTGCGCATGAAGTGAACCAGCCGCTGGCGGCCATTGCCACCAATGGCGAAGCGAGCCTGCGCTGGCTCAACCGCCGCGAGCCAAATTTGGACGAAGCGCGCGCGGCGATTGCCAGCCTGCTTGAAGCGAGCGCGCGCGCCACTGAAGTGATCCGGCGCATCCGCGCGCTGGCGCGCCGCAGCGACCCGAACCACCAGCCGCTTGACGTCAATTCGGTAGCCCAGGAGGCGGCCAGCCTGGTGCAGCGCGAACTGGGCAGCCATTCGGTCAGCCTGCGCCTGGAACTGGCACCCGATCTGCCGCTGGTGCGCGGCGACCGCGTGCAGCTGCTGCAGGTGCTGATCAATCTGCTGATGAATGCCATGCAGGCGATGGACGGCGTGAGCGGCGGGTCGGCCACGCTGACGCTGCGCACCACGCTCGACGCCGACGGATCGGTGCAGTGCCATGTGGCCGATACCGGTCCCGGTATTGCTCCCGACCATCTGCCACGCCTGTTCGAAGCGTTTTTCAGCACCAAGGACAACGGCATGGGCATGGGCCTGCCGATCTGCCGTTCGATTATCGAGACGCATGGCGGCCGCATCTGGGCCCGCAGCAGCGTCGGCGCCGGTGCTACACTGTCGTTTGCGTTGCCGGTGATGGACAGCACAAACGCGCAGGACGGACAACAGGATCAGGCAGAGGCCGCATGAGCAACATGATGGAACAGCAAGACGATGGCCTGGTGCATATCGTCGACGATGATGCACCGCTGCGCGCAGCCATTTCCAGCCTCCTGCGCTCGGTAGGCCTCAACGTGGCCGACTATGGCTCGGTGGCGCAGTTCCTGGCGCAGCCACGCCCCGAGGTGGCCAGCTGCCTGCTGCTCGACGTGCGCCTGCAGGGCATCAGCGGCCTGGATTTCCAGGCCGAGCTCAATCGCGACGGCGTGCCGCTGCCGGTGGTCTTCATGACCGGCCATGGCGATATTCCCATGTCGGTGCGCGCCATGAAGGCCGGCGCCCACGACTTCCTGGCCAAGCCGTTTCGCGACCAGGACCTGCTCGACGCCGTCAACCTGGCGCTGGCGTCCGATCGTAACCGGCGCACGCGCGACCAGGCCGCGCAGGCCATGCACGACTGCTACGCCACGCTGACCCCGCGCGAACGCGAAATCATGGCGCTGGCCGCCAGCGGCCTGATGAACAAACAGATTGCCGGCGACCTCGGCACCAGCGAAATCACCGTCAAGATCCATCGCGGCAACGCCATGCGCAAAATGCAGGCGCGCACCTTCGCCGACCTGGTGCGCATGGCCGAAGCGCTGGGCATCGATACCGCGCGCCGCAAATAGGCGTAGGTCGGGTTAGCCCGCAGGGCGTAACCCGACAACACCACCATCGGCATTTTCTCAGACTCGCGTCTCCGGCCCGCTTTGAGGCTTTTACGCTTTTAAATGCGCCGGACAGAATAACTGAACGCATTGCCGATCCGGCGCCTTCTTATACCCTTGTATGATTTCCTGTCCGCTGCTGGACCTGTATCGTTCTCCCATGCGTTGGATGACCGCCTGGCGTCATCCACATCCGGGAGTATGCTGTGACCGATACATCAACTGACTATAACGAAGAACTTTTCCATATCGCCATCGTCGACGACCACGAGTCGGTGCGCAATGCCGTTGGCAGCCTGCTGCGCTCGTATGGCTACACCACCACCGTGTTCGACTGCGCCGAGAGCCTGCTGGCCGGCCCGTCGCTCGATACCTACCAATGCATCGTCAGCGACCTGCAGATGCCGGGCATGAGCGGCCTGGACCTGCTCGAGAGCATGCGCCGCGATGGCAGCGCCACGCCGATGATCATGCTGACGGCCTTTCCCGAGGTCGTGGTGCGCCAGCGCGCGCTGCAGTCGGGCGCCTCGTGTTTCCTCAGCAAGCCGTTCCAGGCCAATGACCTGGTGCGCTGCATACGCCAGGCCTGCCAGCCGCACTGACCGACCTACCGACCTTATAGTGGCCACCGCGCCAGGAGTCCGCCATGCACCTTGCCGCCAACCAGTTCCATGCCGCCATGCCGACGCTGGCATCCCAGTTGTATTGGCTGCCACGCCGCGTCGCGGCGCTGTGGCGGCTGGCAACGCAGCAGGCACGCCGCCTGAAAAAACTGCGCCAGCCTGTCGCGCGCTGGTCGATCCGCGCTTTGCTGTCGCTGATGATATTGGCCAGCATTGCGTTATCGGCGGTGATGGAGCACACCACCAGCAGCATCCGCCACAGCGCCGGGCCGCTGCTGGAGCGCAATCTGCCGATGCTGCGCCATCTGGGCGAACTGGGCGGCTCGCTGCAGCGCTACCAGCAGGCGTTGGAACAATTGAGCGCCGCGCCGGCGTCGCACCGGCATTTCCTGGCGCAGCTGCCCCAGTTGCGGGCCGGGCTGGAGCGCGATTTTCTGGCGCTGCGCCTGGGCATGGGTGAGCAGCCGGCGCTGGCCGCCATCAATGCCAGCTACTGGCGTTTGCTGGCGCAAGGCCCGGCGTTGGTGACAAAACTGGAACAGGCCGGCCTGAACGCCAGCAGCGCCGAGCTGGCCGCCATCACGGCCGCGTTTCGCATCGAAGCGGCGCAGCTGCGCCAGCGCGTGGCGGTGCTGCATGAATCGGTGCAGGGCGCCATCTATGCCGGCGGCGCCAGCGCCGAAAAAGATGCGATGGGCATGACGCGCCTGGTGCATCTGTTCGATATCCTGGCGCTGCTGACCAGCGGCTTCCTGTTGTACCACGTGCGGGCCCGCTTTCGCGTCGAGCAGCAGCTCGAACATGCGGCTGGCCATGATCCGCTGACCGGCCTGGCCCATCGCCGCTCGTTCGAAGCGTGCCTGCGCAGCCTGCCGGCGACGCCGCATGCGGTGGTGCTGGGCACCATCGATCGCTTTTCGCGCATTGTCGGCGGCCTGGGGCACGGCTTTGGCGACCGCATGATCGTCGGCCTGGCAGGGCGCATCCGCCAGGTGGCCGAGGCCAGCGGCGGCCAGGTGTTCCGCCTCGACGGCGCCAATTTCGCCATCCTGTACCGCTGGGCGCGCGACAGCGCCGAATTCGAGGCCGCCATCTCGGCCCTGCGCGACGAAGTGCGCGTACCATACAGCCACCAGGGGCATGAAATTTTCACTACGCTCAGCCTGGGCGCGGCCAGCTATCCCGAACATGGCCCGCAAGCCGAAGCGCTCCTGCGCAATGCCGACGCCGCGCTGCAGCAGGCGCGCCAGGCCGGCGGCGACACGCTGGTGCATTACAGCGAAGAGATCAACGCTCAGGCCGGCGCCCGCCTGGCGCTCGAAGCGCGTCTGCGCCATGCGGTGGAGCGCCACGAACTGGAACTGCATTACCAGCCGCAGCAGTCGCTGGCCGACGGCAATCTGGTGGGCTTCGAAGCGCTGGTGCGCTGGCGCCGCGACGGCCAGCTGGTGCCGCCCGACCAGTTTATCGCGCTCGCCGAGGAGTCGGGTCTGATCGTCGAGCTGGGCAACTGGGTGCTGGAAGAGGCGTGCCGTCAGTTGCATGCGTGGCAGGCGATGGGCGTGGCGCCGATGGTGGCGGTCAATATCTCGCCGCGTCAGTTTGCCGCACCCGGCTTCCTGCCGCATATCGAAGCGCTGCTGGCGACCAGCGGCGTCAATCCGGCCCAGCTCGAACTGGAAATTACCGAAAGCGTGGTGATGGAAGACGCCGAGGGCGCCATTGCCTTGCTGCGTCGCCTGCGCGAACTGGGCTTGACGCTGGCCATCGATGATTTCGGCACCGGTTACTCCAGCCTGGCCTACCTGAGCCGCTTTCCGATCCACAAGTTGAAAATCGACCAGTCCTTCGTGCGCAATATGCAAGGCGTGGCCGAGCAGGCCGCCATCGTGCAGGCCACTATTGGCCTGGGTCACAGCCTGGGCCTGACGGTGATTGCCGAAGGCGTCGAAACCGAAGCGCAGCGCGCCCTGCTGTCTGGCTGGCAGTGCGACCAGATCCAGGGCTACCACTACAGCCGGCCGTTGCCGGCGCTGGCCGCCAGCCGCTTCCTGCACGCGAGCGACCAGCGGCAGGCCGCTTGAGCCACCATTCCTGTCGACCCGAGTCTGACGAAGAGCACTGTATGAAATGGTTCCAACACCTGAAGATCGCACACAAACTGACGCTCAACATCGTGCCCGTGCGCAAGATGTACCAATTGCAAACCCGGTGTAAGCGTACCTGGCCCGCGCTGTCACCTATCGTATGGCCAGGTCGGGAGTAGGACTGATGACCGGCGACGAAAGCCGGGCATTTTGTTGAAATGGTAGCTGGTACAAAAACGCATTTTCTGTAAAAACACCACGCGTTGGCGCGCGTGGCCGAACCCACAAACAGCATTTACAAACCGGAGGTTATCATGATTGCACAGGCCATGCCAGAACACTGCGCTGACGACGGCGACGACTATGACGGCGAGAAGATCGAAGTGGCTCATATCCGCATCGGCCGCGCCAATGCCCAGCGCGCCGTGCTGGGCGCGTTCCGCGAAGCCGACCGCCTGCTGGGCACCTGGGTCGACGCCGTGCGTTCGGACATGCAGTTCGATTTCGAGGTGACCTTTATCGACGGCTACGTATTCAAGGGCCGCTACGAATTCTGGCGCAAGTCGCGCCGCCGCCCATCGCTGAGCCGCCACGTCGGCGAAGCGTTTGCCGCCCTCTGGCAAGGCGGCAAGGGCGACATGTCGCGCTACGACGTCAACGCCGCCTGAACCTGAAAACCGGACCCTAATGCCGCTAATTTAAGAGGACGGTAGGTCGGATTAGCATAGCGTAATCCGACAATTCGCAGCTGATATTGTCGGATTACGCCGCTCCGCGGCCTGCGCGGCCCGGCCAATCCGACCTACTTGGTTTGCCACGAGTTTTCCTTAACTTGGCGGTATTACGACCTGACTGCGCTCTTGAAAATAGGCAAGGTCAAGTTGGCCACCAGTCCGCCGTGGGCGCCGTTTTGCAGCGTCAGCGTGCCGTGGTGGGCCTGGGCGACGGTCTGGGCGATCGACAGGCCCAGGCCGAAGCCGCCCGTGCCGGCGTTGCGCGATGCGTCGACGCGGTAGAACGGTTCGAGTGCGCGTTCGAGCAGGTCGGCCGGGATGCCTGGGCCTTTGTCGGCCACGCTGATGGTCAGCTGCCGGCTGTCCTGGGTCACTATGATATGGGCTTCGTGGCCGTAGCGGATGGCGTTGTCGACCAGGTTCTGCAGGCAGCGCTTGAGGCTGCGCGGGTAGGCGGGCAGGGGTGCAGCGTGGCCTTCGATGGTGACCGTGGCGCCGGTTTCGGCAAAGTCGCTGGCCAGGCTGGCCAGCAGGCTGTCGATATCGACGTTCTGGCGCTGTTCGTGCAGGCCGCTGTCCTGCACCATGGTCAGCGTGGCGGCCACCAGTGCGTCCATTTCATCGAGGTCGCGGCGGAATTTGTCGCGCTGCGCTTCGTCGCTCAGCATTTCGGCGCGCAGTTTCAGGCGCGTGATCGGCGAGCGCAGGTCGTGCGAGACGGCCGCCAGAAAGCGCGTGCGTTCGGCGATATTGTCGATCAGGCGGCGCTGCATGGCGTTGAAGGCGGTGGACGCCTTGCGTACTTCGGTCGGGCCGTCGGTGGCCAGCGGTGCGCTGAAGATATTGTCGCCCAGGCGGTCGGCCGCCTGCGCCAGGCGCGCCAGCGGCTGCATCACCAGCCGCACAGCCAGCCAGGCCAGCAGCAGCACGGCGGCAATGCGCAGCACATAGATGCGCAGCAGGTAGTCAATGGCCGCCTTGCGCGGCGCCGTGCTCATGCCGGCCTGGCCTTCGTCCATATCGGCCTGCAGCCAGCTGCCGTCGTGCAGGCGCAGCTGCACCACGAAGTGGCCGGTCGGGAAAGGCTCGCGCAGTAGCGAAAACCAGTTGCCCTGACGCTTGCCGGTGTGCGCCAGGCTGACGGCCAGCACGCGCGCCTGGTGGTGTGTCGGGCGCACCAGGCGCTGTTGCAGCACATCGAGGAACAGTTCGCTCGACAGCAGCGTATTGTGCTCGAGCGGCGCCTGCACGCTGGCTGGCGCGTCGATGCGGCGCAGCGTAAAGCCGGGCGTGTTGACGGCCGCCAGCACGGCCGGCAGGCTGGCGGCGGGTACGGCGTCGAGCATATGCGTCACGTCGGCCAGACGGGTGGCGGCCAGGCGCACGGGAATTTCCATCGCCTTACCATAGCGCATGTCGTACCAGACGGTGCCGGTCAGCGCCTGCGCGGCCAGCATGCCCACCACCAGCACCAGCGCCAGCCGGCCCGACAGGCTGCGCGGCCAGGCGCGCACGGCCCAGGCCGTCAGGCGCTTCATGCCTGGTAGGTCACTTCAGCGTTGAGCATATAGCCGCCATGGCGGATAGTCTTGATCAAAGCCGGGCTGCGCGGGTTGTCGCCCAGTTGCTGGCGCAGGCGACTGATGCAGACATCGATGGCGCGGTCATATGGCAGGCTTTCCTTGCCGAACACGGCCGCCAGCAGGAAGTCGCGCGACAGCGTGCGCTTCGGATGGTCGAGCAGGGCGCGCAGCACCAGGTAGTCGGAACTGCCCAGCGACAGCGTCACGCCCTGCGGCGAGCGTATCTGGCGCGCGCGCGTATCGAGCTGCCAGCCTTCGAAGCTGATGGTGTCGATGCGGTCGGCCTCGTGCTTTTCAGGAAAGCTGCGCGCGCGCCGGATAATGACCTTGATGCGCGCCAGCAGTTCGCGCGGATCGAACGGCTTGGGCAGGTAATCGTCGGCCCCCACTTCCAGTCCGATAATGCGGTCGACCAGCGTGCCGCGCGCGGTCAGCATGATCACCGGCGTCTCGCGCCGCGCGCGCAGCTGGCGGCACAGTTCGAGGCCGTCTTCGCCCGGCATCATCAGGTCGAGAATGATCAGGTCGACCGGTGTGCTGGCCAGCAGCTGCCACATCTGTTCGCCATTGGCTGCGGCATGCGCCTGGTAACCCGCGCCTTCGAGGTAGCTGGACAGCAGTTCCCGGATGTCCTCATCGTCGTCGACGATCAATATCTGGTCCGTCCGTTTCACGCTGCTGTTGCCGATACTCGTTGCCACTGCCTGCCACTCCTGCTTGCTGATTGCCGATGATTTGTAATGCTTTGTGTTGAGTGTGTTGCGCCAACACATTTCATTACATTTGCGCGCCGCCAGCTGTTTTGGCTGGCGCTGCCCGACATTATATTACTTGCACGCTCCTACTTGCACATGAGAATCATTACAATTTACCGAGGAATCCATGCAATTTCGCAACAAGCATAACAGTACCGCAGACACTATCGAAGCGCTTTTTTCCCAATACGGCAAGTTGTCGGCCACCGTCGGCCTGGCAGTCGGCTCGCTGGGCGCCGGCAGCGTGGCACTGGCTGCCGAGCCGGCTGCAGCGCCAGCGGCCGAACCACAGCAGCTCAATGAAGTGGTGGTCAAGGCCGAGCGCGAAGCGCCAGCCTACAAGCCTGAGCACCTGAGCTCGGCCAAGTTTGCCCAGCCGCTGCGCGATACGCCGCAAAGCGTCACCATCGTGCCGCGTGAAGTGCTGACCGAACAGAATGCGCAGAACCTGCAGGATATCCTGAAAAACGTGCCCGGCATCAGCTTTACCTCGGGCGAAGGCAACCTGGGCTGGGGCGATCTGTTTACCATCCGCGGCTTCTCGTCCGAGCAGAGCCTGACGGTCGACGGCATGCGCGACGCCGGTATGTCCAGCCGTAACGACACCTTCAATATCGAACAGGTGGAAGTATTCAAGGGTACCGGATCGATCGAGTCGGGCACCTCGGCTGTGGGCGGCACGGTCAACCTGGTCAGCAAGGAGGCCAAACTGGGCAACAGCAACAGCGTCTCGGTGGGCGTGGGTAATGCCAAATACCGCCGCGTGACGGCCGACCTGAATCGCCAGCTGAACGCCGATAGCGCACTGCGCTTTAACGTGATGAAGCAGAAAAACAATGTGCCGGGCCGCGACGTGACCAAACTCGATCGCCAGGGCCTGGCCACCTCGTTTGCCACCGGCCTCGATGGCCCGACCAGCCTGGTGATCGACCTGTTCCACCAGGAAGACAAGAACGTGCCGGACGGCGGCCTGCCGATCCAGCGCGGCACCAACGGCCAACCGATGGCCAACGTGCCGCACAGCGCCTGGTTCGGTGCAGACTCCTATACCCAGCAAACCAAGTCCGACAGCGGCACCGTCAAGCTCGCGCATGAATTTGCGCCAGGCGTGAAGATTCGCAACCAGACCCGCTGGGCGCTGACCGATAACCTGTCGGTGCTGTCGCCGGCGCGCTTCAACGGCGCCAATGCCAACGGCACGACGCTGGGCACTTCGCTTGGCTATACGGGCGTCGGCGGTTTGACGCCGGTTGCCGGGATTCCCTCTTACGCTGACTTTGCCAACAAGACCGATGCCTACGGCGTGCTGCGCTCAAGCGACCTGGGCACCTCCAAGCGCTATAGAATCGTGGCCAACCAGACTGACTTCAGCCTGGCCTTCAATACCGGCGCCGTGCGCCATGAACTGGTCACGGGCCTGGACCTGTACCGTGAAACCTATGGTGACCTGCAGCGCACCGTGCTGGCGCCCACCGGCACGCTGTGGTTCGACATGGCCCACCCGCAGGTGGTGCATAACGGCGTGGCAACCGTCAAAGGCGCCGCCGGCCTGGTCTCGCGCATCAGCAATGCCGGTGTCTATGTGACCGACGCGGTCCGCTTTTCCGACCAGTGGCGCATGGTGGCCTCCTTGCGCTACGACCACTGGAAAGCCGACACTTCGCTCAAGAACGTCAATACCACCAGCAGCAGCGACGGCGCTTTCAGCGGCCGCCTGGCAGCCATGTACAAGCCGGTGGAAGAAGCCAGCCTGTACGCCGCCTACGCACAAGCCGCACAGCCGTCGGCCATGGGCGCGTCGACCAATAACGCCATCTACGGCTCGGCAGCGGCAGCACAATACTCGCCGGCCACCTCGAAAACCATGGAACTGGGCGGCAAATGGGACGTACTGCGCCATCGCCTGGCGCTGACCGGCGCCGTCTTCCGCACCGAAGTGAGCGATTCGTGGGAATACAGCTCCGACGAAGTGTCGCCAGTGCGCGCCTTGCCGTCCAAACGCGTGCAGGGGGCCGAGTTGGGCGTGCAGGGCAACGTAACCGAACAGTGGTCGGTGTATGGCGGCTTGTCGCGCCTGCAAAGCCGCCAGACCAAGGGCGCCAACAACGGCAGCGAAGCGAAGAACGTCCCGGATATGACCTTCAACCTGTGGACCTCCTACACGCCGGTCTCGGGCCTGGTGTTCAGCTATGGCGCGCAGTATATGGGCGAGCGCCGCTATTCGGACAATGCCCGGGTCGGTGGCCTGAACAACAACAGCAGCACCGTGGCCGGCCCGGCCGGGCGCGCGCCGACCTATGTGTTCGACACGGAAAAGGCGCCGTCGTATTGGGTTCATAGCGCGGCCGTGCGCTACCGCGTCAACCCGACGCTGGCACTGAACCTCAACGTGCAAAACCTGACCAACAAGTTCTACTGGGCACGCATCGGCTCCTCGCTGGACGGCTTCCAGCTGTACGGTGTGCCGGGCGCCAGCCGCAGCGTGACCCTGAGCGCGGACCTGAGCTTCTGATGCAGGCAGCTGTCAGCGTGGCGCAATTGCGCACTATGCCGGCCACAGACTGGTCTGCCATGCTGGCCGAGGGCGGCGCCGAGGCGCTAGCCTGGCTGGAAGCGGCGGCGCGCCACGGTGTGTCGCGTGCCCAGGCTATCCTGGCGCAACGCTTGCTGACGGGCGAGGGCGTGGCGGCCGATCCGCCGCAGGCCGTCCACTGGTTTCGCCAGGCGGCCGCGCGCGATGACGCCGAAGCGATCAATATGCTCGGGCGCTGCCTGGAAAACGGCTGGGGCGTGGCGGCCGACGCGCAGCTGGCCGTCTACTGGTATCGCCAGGCGGCCGTGGCCGGCCTGGACTGGGGCATGTACAACCTGGCCAATTTGCTGATGAGCGGCAAGGGCATCGCCGGCGACCGGCCCGCCGCGCTGGCGCTGTACCGCCAGGCGGCGGCGCTGGGCCACGCCAAGTCGGTCAATATCCTCGGCCGTTTTCATGAAGAAGGCTGGGACATGCCGGTCGACCCAGCGCAGGCGGCGCTGCTGTACTGCCAGGCGGCCATCGGCGGCGACTTTCGCGGGCAGTTCAATCATGCACGTCTGCTGCTCGAACGAGGCAAGGTGGTGCAGGCCGTGGCCTGGCTGCGCCGTATTCCGGCCACGGCCACGCCGGCTTTTCTGGCCAACCTGCGCGGCTGGCTGCAGGCCTCAGGCACGCCGCAGGTGGCGGCGCTGGCCGCCTTGCCGCCATTTCAATCATAGGAAAATCCATGCTGCATCTGAAATCGGTACTGACACCGGCCGAAGTGGCCGAGGCGCGCGCCATCCTGGAAAGCGCGCAATGGGAAGACGGACGCGTGACGTCGGGCAGCCTGCCCGCGTCGATCAAGCGCAACCGCCAGTTGCCGGCGCAGGGTGCCAGCACCCAGGCCTTGCAGCAACTGGTCTTGCAGGCGCTGCGGCGCAACCAGCTGTTTTTCTCGGCCGCGCTGCCCAACCGGATTGCGCCACCCATGTTCAACCGCTATGACGCTGCTGATGGGGTAGAGCAGGGCGACTATCTGGCCGACCATGTCGACGTGGCGCTGCGCTACCTGCCGGACGGCGAACGGGTGCGCACCGATATGTCGTGCACGCTGTTTTTTAGCGACCCTGAGGAATACGACGGGGGCGAACTGGTGGTGTCAAGCAGCTGGCGCGACGAGCACGTCAAGCTCGCTGCCGGCGATATGCTGCTCTATCCGGGCGACAAGATCCATCGCGTCAACCCCGTCACACGCGGCTGCCGCTTCGCCAGCTTTATCTGGTTGGAAAGCATGATCAGGAATGAACAGCAGCGCAATTTGCTGTTCCAGATGGACCGCGACCTGATGGCGCTACGCGCGCAGGCGCAGGGGCAGCAGTCGCCGGCCATCACAGGGCTGACGGGCGCGTATCACAACCTGTTGCGGATGTGGGCGCAGGGGTAATGGGGGCGTCAACAATGTTGTCGGATTACGGCCCGAAGGGCCTAATCCGACAAATCCCATCAGCGCTAATAATACTGTCGGCTTACGCAAGTACGGTAATAAACTGCTCGCGCGGACGGCGTACTTTTTTCAGGTTGACCAGCCAGTCGCCTTCTTCGGCGCGGTAGCCCAGCGGCAGCAGTACCACCGAGCGCAGGCCGCGTTCGCGCAGGTTCAGGATTTCGTCGACCTTGGCCGGGTCGAACCCTTCCATCGGGGTCGAATCGACTTTTTCTTCGGCTGCGGCAATCAGGGCGGTACCCAGGCCGATATAGGCCTGGCGGGCGGCGTGCTGGAAGTTCGTTTCGGCGTCGCGCTGTGGGTAGGTATTGAGCAGCATCTGGCGGTATGCTTCCCAGCCTTCGTTCTTGAAGCCGCGCTCTTCGTTAACCAGGTCGAACATGGCGTTGATGCGCTCGGCCGTGTAGTTGTCCCAGGCGGCAAACACCAGCAAATGCGAGCTGTCGGTGATCTGGCCCTGGTTCCAGGCATGCGGCTTGATCTGTTCGCGCAGCGCCGGATTGGTCACCACGAACACTTCATACTGCTGCAGGCCGCTGGAGGTAGCGGTCAGGCGCACTGCCTCGAGGATGCGGTCGACTTTTTCCTGTGGTACCGCTTTCGACGGATCCATTTTTTTGGCGGCATAGCGCCATTGCAGCGTTTCCAGCAGATTGGACATGGCAAAACCTTTCAGTGTGAATAGTACAGGTCGGAAATGATAGCCGATCTGGCCATTTCAAGTGCTCGGCGCCAGAATTTCTGCTGCCGCGCCCTTTGGCGCCGGCCAGGCAATGCAAAAAATACTGCCGCCGGCGCCGCTGCGCCGGCAACTGGCGCTGCCGCCATGCGCGCGCGCAATGGCGGCCACCACCGCCAGCCCCAGGCCGCTGCCGCCATGCGCCTGCACGCGCGCAGTATCACCGCGCCGGAAGGCATCGAACACCAGCGGCGCCAGCGCGGCGTCGATACCGGGGCCGGCGTCCTCGAGCTGCAGCAGGCACTGCCGGCCATCAAGCTGCAGCGACAGCGTCAACGGGCCGGGATCGGCATAGCGGCAGGCGTTGTCGAGCAGGGCGATTACCACCTGGCGCAGGCGCGCCGCATCGCACAGCACGCTGCCGCCGTCGAGCGCCAGTTGCAGCTGCAGGCCGGCAGCGGCCAGCGTCGGGGCCATCAGGCTGGCGGCCTGGCGCACTTCTGTGGCCAGATCCGCGTCAGCCAGGCGCAGCTGCAGCTGGCCGCTGTCGAGCAGGCTCAGAGTGCGCAGGTCTTCGATCAGACGGCCCAGGTTTTCAACTTGTGACAGCAGCGCAGGAAATTCGATCTCTTCGGGCTGGAATACGCCGTCGACCACGCCTTGCAGCGTGCCGCGCAGGATGGTCACCGGCGTGCGCAGTTCATGCGCAATGGCGGCGTTCCAGGTGCGGCTTTCACTGGCGGTGCGCTGCAGTCGCTCGGCCATGCTGTTGAAGTCGTCGACCAGCATGGCGGTCTCGCCCAGGCTGCGGTCGCCGGCCGTGGCGCGCGCGGCCAGGTCGCCATGGGCCACGCGGCGCACATTGTCCATCACCGAATTGATCGGTTCGAGGATACGCCGCGCCAGCCGGATGGAAAAACAGACCGCCAGCACCAGGCCGAACACCAGCATGAACAGGATCCACAGCCATTCGGCCAGTTTCGGATAGGTGTCGTCAGGCTGCGAGACCAGGTTCGGGTCGATATCGTAGATAACGGCAAAGAAGATCCACGAGCCGGTCCAGATGGCCAGGATGGCGAAGATGATCATCGCCGACATCGACAGGCCGATCTGCCGGAACAGGCCGGTCAGCCGCATCAGCCTTCGCCTTCGAGCCGGTAGCCCACACCGCGCAGGCTGACCGGCATATTGGGCACGCCAGCTTCCTCGAGCTTTTTGCGCAGCTTGCTGATATGGCTGTCCACGGTGCGTTCAAGCGACTGGCTTTCGGGCATGCACGCTTCGAGCAGTTCAAGCCGGCTGCAGACGCGTCGCGGCGTGCGCGCCAGATGGACCAGCAGGCGAAATTCGGTCAGCGTCAGGTTTAGCGCCGTCGGCGCACCACCGCCACTGCGCACGCTGACCGTATAGTGTTCCTGGTCGATTTCAAGCGGGCCGCAGCGCAATACGCCCGCCGCGCCATCGTATTGCCGGCCCTGCGAGCGGCGCAGTACGGCCGCCACCCGCGCTACCACCTCGGCCGGATTGAAGGGCTTGACGATATAGTCGTCAGCACCCACGCGCAGGGCGGCCAGCTTGTCGGCGTCCTGGTCGCGCGCGGTCAGCATGATGACCGGGGTTTCGCCGCGCCGGCGCACCTGCGTCAGCACGCTCCAGCCGTCCTGCAGCGGCATCTGCACGTCCAGCAGGATCAGGTCGGGCTTGAGCATCAGATGCTGTTCAAGCGCGGCGCGCCCGTTGGCCGCATGCGCCGTATGGTAGCCGTCGCGCTGCAGATAGCCGGCCAGGATGCGCGCGATCTGCGGCTCGTCTTCGGCAATCAGGATCAGGGGCGCCGACGAGGGCGGTGGAGGTGGTTCGGGCGGGCGCAGGGAAATCATGCGGCCAGTCTAGCACCGTTGGCCGTCTCCATCGAATCTCCACATTTCCTCAACGGCGCTTCCATGCAAAGCCCTTATTGTGCGGCACTGGCCGTCGCGACCGCGCACGGCAACAGCCTGTGAGAGCAACCATGCGTCCTGATGAATTTCCTTTATCTTCCCTGAAAACCACCGTCATCGTGGCGGCTCTGTTGAGCCTTGCCGCCTGCGGCCGCAGTGCGCCGCCCGCGCAGGCGGCCCCGGAAGCACCGCCGGCCGCCGTAACGGTCATCAAAGTCCAGAGCGAACCCGTACTGCGCAGCGACGAGTTGCCCGGGCGCGTAGCGGCCCTGCGCACGGCCGATATCCGCCCGCAAGTGAGCGGCATCGTGCTGCGCCGCCTGTTCGAGCAGGGCGCTGAAGTGAAGGCCGGCCAGAAGCTGTTCCAGCTTAATGCCGCGCCGTTCCAGGCCGATGCCGATGCGGCCGACGCCGCGTTGCAGCAGGCGCTGGCCACCTCGCGCCGCGCCATGCAGCAGGCCGAACGCCTGCAGCCGTTGATGGAAGCAGACGCCGTCTCGCGCCAGGCCTATGACGATGCGGTGGCCCAGCGCGACCAGGCCGTTGCCAGCGTGGCGCAGGCGCGCGCCGCCCTGGCGCGGCGTCGCCTGGACCTGGCCTTTGCCAGTATCGAGGCGCCGATTGCCGGGCGCATCGGCTCCGAACTGGTGACCGAAGGCGCGCTGGTGGGCCAGGCCGACACCAATCCGATGGCCCGCATCGAGCAGATCGACAAAGTGTATGTCGATGTGCGTCAGCGCGCCACCAGCCTGGCTGCCGGTGCGGCTACCGCTCAGCCGGTGACGATCATCGGCGCCGACGGCAAGCCGTATCCACATTCCGGCAAGGTACTGTTTGCCGGCACCAGCGTCGACGCCGGTACCGGCGACACCATCGTGCGCGTGCTGGTCGACAATCCGCAGCGCCAGCTGTTGCCCGGCATGTTCGTGCGCGCCCGCATTGCGCGCGGCGCGCCGGCCGATACCGTGCTGGTGCCGCAGCAGGCCGTGCAGCGCAGCAGCGACGGCCAGGCCCGGGTCTGGGTGGTCGACAGCGCGCGCAAGGCCAGCCTGCGTCCGGTACAGGTCGAAGAAGTGATCGCGCAGCAGTACGTGGTGGCCAGCGGCCTGAAAGCTGGCGAGACGCTGGTCATCGAAGGCCAGGAACGGCTGCAGCCGGGCGCCGTGGTAACGCCGCAGCCATGGCAGCACAAGGCCGCCGCTGCCAAAGCCGCTGCCGCGCATTGATACGGCCCGGCCTTACTTATTTCTGAAAGCTCCTTAACATGCCTCAGTTTTTTATCAACCGCCCCGTCTTTGCGTGGGTGGTAGCGGTCTTTATTATCCTGTTCGGACTGATCGCCATACCGCAATTGCCGATTGCGCGTTTTCCTTCGGTGGCGCCGCCCAGCGTCAGCATCAGCGCCAGCTACCCTGGCGCCACGCCGCAGACCATGAACGATTCGGTGGTCAGCCTGATCGAGCGCGAGCTGTCGGGCGTCAAGCACCTGCTGTACTTTGAATCGTCGACCGACAGCTCCGGCTCGGCTTCGATCACTGCCACCTTCAAGCCCGGTACCGATCCGGAAATGGCGCAGGTGGACGTGCAGAACCGCCTCAAAGCCATCGAGCCGCGCCTGCCGCAGGCGGTGCGCCAGAATGGCCTGGGCGTCGAATCGGCGTCGTCAAGCTTCCTGCTCATTGTCAGCGTGCACGCTACAGCGCAGGGCAAGTACGATGAGGTGGCGCTGGGCGACTACCTGGCGCGCAACGTGGTGGAAGAACTGCGCCGCATTCCAGGCGTGGGCAAGGTCCAGCTGTTCGGCTCCGAACGGGCCATGCGCATCTGGGTCGATCCGGGCAGGCTGGTCTCGTACAACATCGCCATGAGCGATATTACCGCCGCCATTGCGCAGCAAAATGCGCAGATCGCGCCGGGCCGCCTGGGCGATTCGCCAGCCGTGGCTGGTCAGCGCGTCACCGTGCCGTTGACCGTGCAGGGCCAGCTGCAAACGCCGCAGCAGTTCGCCGCCATCGTGCTGCGCGCCAACCGCGACGGTTCGAACCTGACGCTGGGCGACGTGGCGCGCGTGGAATTCGGCGCGCAGACCAGCAACTTCAGCATCCGTGAAAACGGCCAGCTGGCTTCCGGTGCTGCCGTCATGCTGTCGCCGGGCGCCAATGCGGTCAAGACGGCAGTGGCCGTGCGGGCGCGCATGGCCGAACTGGCGCCGGCCATGCCGGCAGGGATGGCTTATTCGGTACCGTTCGACACCGCGCCGTTTGTGAAAATCTCGATTGAAAAGGTGATTGCCACGCTGATCGAGGCGATGGTGCTGGTGTTCCTGGTGATGTATCTGTTCCTGCAGAAGATACGCTATACCCTCATTCCCGCCATTGTCGCGCCGATTGCACTGCTCGGCACCTTTACGGTGATGCTGATGGCCGGCTATTCGGTCAACGTGCTGACCATG
The DNA here is from genome assembly GCF_009208565.1 of Janthinobacterium aquaticum. Classification (GTDB taxonomy): domain Bacteria; phylum Pseudomonadota; class Gammaproteobacteria; order Burkholderiales; family Burkholderiaceae_D; genus Janthinobacterium. The sequence goes on from NZ_WFLK01000002.1 coordinate 552,148, forward strand.
TTCGGCATGGTGCTGGCAATCGGCATTATCGTCGACGACGCCATCGTGGTGGTCGAGGCGGTCGAGCGCCTGATGGCCACCGAGGGGCTGTCGCCCAGGGAAGCGACCGTCAAGGCCATGCGCGAGATCACCGGTGCGGTGGTCGGCATTACGCTGGTGCTGACGGCGGTGTTTATTCCGATGGCGCTGGCCAGCGGTTCGGTGGGCGCCATTTACCGCCAGTTTACGCTGGCCATGGCGGTGTCGATCCTGTTCTCGGCCTTCCTGGCACTGAGCCTGACGCCGGCGCTGTGCGCCACGCTGTTGAAACCAATCGGCCCTGACGACCATGCCAAGCGCGGCTTTTTTGCCTGGTTCGATCGCCAGTTCGAGCGCATGACAGCGCGCTACGAGCAGGGCGTGGTGCTGCTGGTACGGCGTGCTGGTCGCACCATGTTTGTCTATGGCGCCATCGTGGCGGCACTGGTGCTGGCCTTTATGCAGCTGCCATCGGCGTTTTTGCCAGAGGAGGATCAGGGTTACTTCATTACGTCGATACAACTGCCGTCGGACGCCACCATGGAACGCACGCTCGATACCGTCAAGCTCTATGAGCAGCATGTGGCCAGCCGGCCCGGCATTGAAAACAACCAATCCATACTCGGTTTCAGTTTTTCCGGTGCCGGCGCGAACGCGGCGATGGCCTTTACCATGCTCAAGGACTGGAAAGAGCGCAATGGCGCTACGGCGCAGCAGGAAGTGGCGCTGGCGCAGCAGGCGATGGCCGCGGCAAAAGAGGGCACGATCATGAGCCTGATGCCGCCGGCTATCGATGAACTGGGCAATTCGTCCGGCTTTTCGCTGCGCCTGCAGGACCGCGCCGGCCAGGGACTGGCAGCGCTGCAGGCGGCGCAGAATCAGCTCTTGACGCTGGCTGCGCAAAGCAGCAAGGTGGCCGGTGTGTATCCGGATGGCCTGCCGGCGGGCAGCAGCGTGCGCCTCGATATCGACCGCGCCAAGGCCGAAGCGCTCGGCGTGTCGTTTGCCAGCGTATCGGACACGCTGACCGCCGCCATGGGCTCGACCTATATCAACGACTTTCCCAACGCCGGACGCATGCAGCAGGTGATTGTCCAGGCCGATGCGCCAGCGCGCATGCAGCTCGACGATGTGCTGGCGCTGCGCGTGAAAAACAGCGCCGGCGCGATGGTGGCGCTGCGTGAAATGGTGCGGCCGGTATGGACCGAAGCACCGCTGCAGCTGGTGCGCTACCTCGGTTATCCGGCAGCGCGTATTTCCGGCAGCGCCGCGCCCGGTGTCTCCAGTGGCGACGCCATGACCGAAATGGAGCGTCTGGTGGGCCAGTTGCCACCGGGCTTTGCGCTGGCCTGGACCGGCCAGTCGCTGCAGGAAAAAGAATCGGCCTCGCAGGCGCCGATGCTGATGGCGCTGTCGATGCTGGTGGTGTTCCTGGTGCTGGCGGCGCTGTATGAAAGCTGGAGCGTGCCGCTGTCGGTGATGCTGGTGGTGCCGCTCGGTTTAATCGGGGCTGTCGCCGCCGTCATGCTGCGGGGCTTGCCCAACGATGTGTTTTTCAAGGTGGGCATGATTACAATTATCGGCCTGTCGGCCAAGAATGCGATTCTGATCGTGGAATATGCGCGCCAGTTGCAGGCCGGCGGCAAGACGCTGGTCGAGGCCACGGTTGAAGCGGCGCGCCTGCGCCTGCGTCCTATCGTCATGACCTCGCTGGCCTTCGCGCTGGGCGTGGTGCCGCTGATGCTGGCCAGTGGCGCCAGCGCCGAGACCCAGCATGCGATCGGCACCGGCGTGTTTGGCGGCATGATTACGGCCACCGTGCTGGCGGTGTTTTTCGTGCCGGTGTTTTTTGTGGTGGTACTGAGCGCCATGGACCGTTTCAGGCTATATCGGCGCGGCAAAAAGTCGGCAGCAGCAGAAGGAGAACAAGCATGAGAAGCTTAGTGATATTGCAGGCGTCGGCGATGGTGCTGGCCGTGTCGGCCTGCAGCCTGGTGCCGCCACTGGACAAGCCGGCGCCGCCGATACCGGCGACCTATGCACTGCCGGTGGCCGGCGCGCACCGTGCAGCGGACATCGGCTGGCGCCAGATGCTGCCGGACGCGCGCCTGCAGCGCCTGGTCGAGCTGGCGCTTGAACATAACCGCGACCTGCGCCTGGCCGTGCTCAATGTGGACAGCGTGCGCGCCCAGTACCAGATCCAGGACGCTTCGCGCTACCCGGCCATTGGCGCCACAGCCGGTGGTACGCGCCAGCGCACGCAGGACGCCATCGGCGCGCCTGCCGTGCAACAGCAACTGACGGCCGGCGTGGCCATGAGCGCGTTCGAGATCGACCTGTTCGGCCGTCTGCGCGCGTTGTCTGACGCGGCCTTTGCACGCTACCTGGCCACGCAGCAGGGCCAGCAGGCGGCGCGTCTTAGCCTGATTGCGGCGGTAGCCGACGCCTACCTGGCGCAGCGGCTGGCCGAGGAACAATGGCAGCTGACCGAGCAGACCTTGCATGACTGGCGCGTGGCGCTGGCGCTGACGCGGCGCCTGCACGCGGCGCGCCAGGCCAGCGGGCTCGATGTGGCGCAGGCCGAAGGTCAGGTGGCCAGCGCTGAAGCGGACCTGCAGGCGCGCGAACGGGCGCGCGTGCTGGCGCGCAACAACCTTGAACTGTTGCTGGGAACGGCCTTGCCTGCCGATCTGCCGGCCGGTCGCGCGCTTGACGCCCAGCCGGTGCTGACGCAACTGCCCAGCGGCCTGCCGTCCGAGCTGCTGGCGCACCGGCCCGATATCGCCCAGGCCGAGCTGGCCCTGGTGGCGGCCAATGCGGAAATCGGCGCGGCGCGCGCGGCCTTCTTTCCGCGCCTGTCGCTGACGGCCCAACTGGGCTTTGCCAGCCCGGCCATGGGACAGCTGTTCAAGGGCAATGCACGTACCTGGTCGTTTGCGCCGCAGATTACCCAGCCGCTGTTCCAGGGCGGGCAACTGCGCGCCGAGCTGCGCCTGGCCGAACTGCGCAAGGAGGTCGCCGTGCTGCAGTACGAGCAGGCGATTGAAGTCGCGTTTCGCGAGGTGAGCGATGGCCTGGCCGGCAGCGCCACCTATGCCGGCCAGGTCAAAGCCCAGCAACGCGCGGTAGCGGCAGCGGCGCAAAGGCTGCGTCTGTCGCGCCTGCGCTACGAAGCGGGGCAGGATAGCCGGCTGGAACTACTCGATGCTCAAAGGCAATCATATGCTTCGCAGCAAACTTTGCTAGACTTGCGGCGTGACCAGTTCAGTTCTGCCGTGGCGCTCTACAAGGCGCTGGGAGGAGGACTGGAAAAATAGCCGCGAGGCTGACCGGAGTCCCTATGTCTGCCAGGTTGTTGTCAGTGTTACTGCTTTGGGCCGCCAGCCTGCCGTTACAGGCTGGCGAGCAGCCCGGGCCGGGCCGGCCGGGCGCTACGCTCAAGCTGGTCAGCTTTCCCTATCCGCCGCTGATGCTGGTCGACGCCGGCCATGCGCCGGCAGGGCCGATGGTCGAGCTGGTCGCGCGCGTGTTCGAACGCATGGGCCAGCCGGTGCAGCTAGAGATCGTGCCGCTGGCGCGCGCGCTGCTGCAGATGGAAACAGGTAGCGCCGACGCCATGTTTACCGTCAAGAAAACCCCCGAACGTATGGCTGCCTACCTGTTCTCCAGCGAGCCGATACTGCAGCAGGATTATGTATTTTTTACACTGCGCGATACGCCGCTGCCGTTTCGCGGCGACCTGGCCGCGCTGGCCGGCACCAGCATCGGCGTGGTCGGCGGCACCTCCTATGGCCCCCGTTTCGATGCAGCCGTCAAACAGGGCCAGTTGCGCCGGCTCGAAGTGAGTAGCAGCCATGAGTCAAGCTTCAGGAAACTGCTGGCCGGGCGCATGCAGGCGCTGATCTGCAGCCGCGTGGTGGGTCTGGCAATTTTGCAGCAGTTGCAGGCCGAAGCGCGCGTGAAGGTCAGCGGGCCGGTGGTCGACACCACGCAAAGCTACCTGATGTTCAACCGGCGCACGGTTTCGCCGCAACTGGCGGCGCACTTCGACCGGGCGCTGCAGGCGATACGCCAGGAAGAGCTGGCGGTGTCGCGAAAATAAGCACGGTCCGGCGAAATTCTGGCCAAACCTTGCAACATGGCCTACAATCGCCATGTCGGAAAAGGCAGATTTGGTCATAGGTAAGCCCAAATCCTTTCAGCTGAAAGCTCTGTTCCTTGCCTTGTGCATGAGTCCCCTCGACGAACATTTACGCCGCATGGCGTCCATTGTTCGTCCGTGTGGTCTCAGGCGCTTCTTCCTTGACAACTGCTCCGGTCGAACAGCAACCGGAGTCCTGTATGTCTTTCCCTGTTTTTCCTGCTGCTGCATCGGCGCGCGGTTCCATGGCCGTGATCCTGCTGTCGGTGTTGCTCAACTTTGCCGGCTTTACGATCATTATCCCGGTGCTGCCGTTTTCGGTGGCGCGCCATGCCGCGCCCGGCGACGTGGCATTCTGGGTCGCACTGATCCTGTCGCTGTACGCCCTGTGCTCCTTCCTGGCCGCGCCGGTGCTGGGCGCCATCAGCGACCGCCATGGCCGCCGGCCGGTGCTGTTGTTGTCACTGTGCGGTTCGGCCGTCGGCTTTGCCGTGTTTGGCGTCAGCGGCAGCCTGTGGGTGCTGCTGCTTGGCCGCATGATCGAAGGCCTGAGCGCCGGCAGCATCTCGACCCTGTACGCCTGCATCGCCGACACCCACGCGCCGCACGAGCGCGGCCCGGCCTTTGGCCTGCTGGGCGTGGCCGGCGGCCTGGGTTTTATGCTGGGCCCGGTGCTCGGTGGCCTGCTGGGCAGCTGGTCGCTGGCCGCGCCGCTGTATGGCGCGGCCGGCCTGGCGCTGCTCAATGCGTTGCTGGTCTGGCGCTGGCTGCCCGAGAGCCTGGCGCCGGCCAGGCGCAGTACGGCACCGCAAAAAGCCCGCTTGAACGCCTTCAGCCAGCTGCGCGCCGCGCTGCGCGTCCCGGTCTTGCGGCTGCTGTTTGGCGTGGTGTTCTGCTTTGCGCTGGCCAGCGTGCTGCTGCAGTCCAACCTGGCGCTGCTGATGAAAGACCTGCTGGCATTGACGCCGGCGGCGATCGGCCTGGTGCTGGCCGGTATCGGTGTGATCGATATTGTCAGCCAGGGCCTGGTGGCGCGCCGGCTGCTGCCGCGCGTGGGCGAACAGCGCCTGGCCGGCGCCGGGCTGCTGATCAACGCCGCCGGCCTGTTGGTGCTGGCCTGGCTGGCGCGCTTTCCCTTTGTACCGCTGCTGCTGTGCGGCGTGGCGCTGTTTACCTTTGGCGACGGCCTGTTCCAGCCCTCGGTCAACGCGTTGATTGCCGACGCGGCGCCGGAAGGCCGGCAGGGTGAAGTGCAGGGCGCCAACCAGGCGCAGCAGTCGATTGCGCGCATGTTTGGCCCACCGGCCGGCGCCTGGCTGTACGCGCTGCATCCGGGCGCGCCATATGCGGTGGCGGCGCTGGTGGGGGTGGTGGCGGCAATGGTTTTAGCATCAAAAAATATTTTTCAACCACCTGCATCCAAACCGGCACGTCCCGTGTAGTGCAATGGTACGCGCCTGTTTTTCGCGGGCGCGGCACCCCAGATAAAATCTAAGGAGCCACGACCATGCCTACCCTGCCTGCTTTGTCCTTTCCCCGCCTGCTGCTCGTTTCGTCCATCGCCCTCAGCCTTTCCGCCTGTGGCGGCGGCAGCGATCACAAGGACGAGGTAATCGTCACGCCGCCGCCCGCGCTGGCGGCCGGCGATACATTTATTCTGACTGCAAGTAACAAGCTCATTTCGTTCGACCGCACCGCGCCAGGCGCCGTCAATACCACCGTCAGCGTAACGGGCCTGCAGTCGGGCGAAAACCTGCTGGGCATTGATTATCGCCCGGCCGATGGCCAGCTGTACGGTGTAGGCAGCACCGGGCGCATTTATGTGATCAACGGCGCCACGGGCGCCGCCACGCTCAAGTCAACGCTGAGCTCCGATGCGGCCGATACCACGGCGCCTTATACGACCTTGTCCGGCGCCAGCTTTGGCGTGGACTTCAATCCGGTCGCCGACCGCCTGCGCATCGTCAGCAATACGGGCCAGAGCCTGCGTATCAATGTCGATACGGGCGCCACCACCACCGACGGCAATATCAACGGTGGCGCGGCCAATACCGCCATTACGGCTGCGGCCTACACCAACAGCTTTGCCGGCACGGCCAGCACCACGCTGTATGTAATCGACGCGGCCAACGCTACGTTGTACACGCAAAACCCGCCCAATAACGGCACGCTGGTCAACCCGGTGCCGCTGGGCGTGGCCGCTACTGCCGTGGGCGCCTTTGATATCGATGCGCGCAACAATACCGGCTACGCCGTGATGACGGTGGGCGGGGTGCGCAGCCTGTACAGCGTCAACCTGTCCGCTGCGACCGCACCGGCCACGCTGGTGGTGGCCATCGGCGGCGGTGAAGACGTGCGCGGCATTGCCCTGAAAACCCCGTCCGCGCCGCTGGCGCACGGCCTGACCGACGACGGCCGCCTGGTCACGTTCAAACCTGCCACGCCCAATACGCTGGACGCCAACGTGGCCATTACGGGCCTGGCCAGTGGTGAACGGCTGCTGGGCATCGATATCCGGCCGAAAGACGGCCTGCTGTACGGTATTTCCTCGACCGGACGCATCGTGACCATCAACGCCGGCACGGGCGCCGCCACCGTCAAGTCCACCCTCAGCGCCGATGCCGCCGATACCACCGCGCCTTACACGGCCATTGCCGGCAGCGCCTTCGCCGTCGACTTCAATCCGGTGGCCGACCGTCTGCGCGTGATCGGCAACACGGGCCAGAGCCTGCGCATCAATGTCGATACGGGCGCCACCACCACCGACGGCACCATCAACCGCGCCGGCGCACTGCCGGTGGTGACAGCCGCCGCCTATACCAACAGCTATGCCGGCACCACGGCCACCCAGCTGTTCGATATCGACACGGCCAGCGCCAGCCTGGCGCTGCAAAATCCGCCCAATGACGGCACGCTGGTCAATATCGGCGCGCTGGGCGTGGCGGTAGCGGGCGACGCAGGCTTCGATATTGCCGGTGGCGCCAACGGCCTGGCCCTGGCCGCATTGCGCACCACGGCAGGCGGCCCGAGCGCGCTGTACCGGGTTGACCTGGTCACTGGCGCGGCGGTGCCGGTCAATGGCGCAGCCACGCCAGCCACCTCGGCCATCGGCGCCGGCAGCGTGGGACTGGTGGACCTGGCGATCGCGCTCAAATAAGCGAAATAAGCAGCGTTGAAAAAAAGGCGCGCCTTGCTGTATTGTAGAGGGCGCGCCTTTGCACGCTTTGCATGTTTACGGAGTAGCCGCCTTGTCCACCAATCTGCATCGTCCCTACCAGTCGGCCGACCTCGATGCCTGTCTGCGCCTGTTTGACAGCAACACCCCGCATTATTTCGATCCGTCCGAGCGCGAACTGTTTGTCCGCTACCTTGGCCGCTCCACCCAGCCGTTTTTCGTCATCGAGCGCGATGGCGTGATCGTGGCCTGCGGCGGCTATGCGGTCGAGTCCGACGGCGTGACGGCCAGCCTGACCTGGGGCATGGTCGAACGCAGCCTGCATGGCCAGGGCCTGGGCCAGGCGCTGACGGCAGTGCGCCTGGCGGCGATCCGCGCATTGCCGCAGCTGCGCCAGGTGGAAATCAACACCAGCCAGCATACGCAGCGCTTTTATGCGCGCTTCGGTTTTGAAACCGTCAAGGTCACGCCGGACGGCTATGGCCCCGGCATCGACCGATGGGATATGCTGCTGCCTTTAACGCCACCCGAACAGGAACCATCTTGAACCCGCATATTCTTCCCGTCCCGCTGGAAAAAGCCTATCGCCTGATCAATCACGGCCCGGCCATCCTGGTCTCGGCGCGCCACGCTGGCATGGACGACGTGATGGCCGCCTCCTGGGCCTGTGCGCTGGACTTTTCGCCGCCCAAGCTGACCGTAGTGCTCGACAAGGCCACGCGCACGCGCGCGCTGGTCGAAGGGGCAGGGCGCTTCGTGATCCAGGTGCCGACGGCGGCTCAATTGCAGCTGACCCATGTGGTGGGCACGCACAGCCTGGCCGAACTGCCCGACAAGCTGTCGCGCGCCGGCGTGACCCTGTTCGATCCGGAAGGCCATGATCTGCCCTTCGTTGACGGCTGCTCGGCATGGCTCGAATGCCGGCTGGTGCCGGAGCCACATAATCAAGCCACGTACGACCTGTTTATCGGCGAGGTGGTGGCGGCCTGGGCCGATGAGCGCGTGTTCCGTGACGGCCACTGGCATTTTGAAGACGCCGATCCGTCCTGGCGCAGCCTGCATTACATTGCCGGCGGCCAGTTCTATGCGATCGGCGAGAGCCTGAAAGTCCAGGTAGAAAATTAGCAAGTTTTCTTTGCGGCAAATGTTATGCTATGGGACCACGCTGCCATCACTGGTAGCACTCATCGTTTTCGGGTTCCATAGAATATGACCATCAGAAGTCTTGCAGCTTATCGTCGTGCCCTGGCAGTGACCGGTGTGATCTTGTCGGTGCTGCTGTTATTGGTGCTGTTTTACTTCCAGGCGCCGGCGCTGGCGCCCGACTTTGCCAGTATTTACGTGGTGCTGTTGGCCGCAGCCATCCCTGCAGTGCTGCTGAGCGGGCGCGCCGTGTTGATGGCGGCATGGGTGGCGCTGGCCCTGGTGTTTGGCGCGGTGGTGTTTTTCACCACCGCACCGGTGCTGCATGCATCGGCCTATTACCGCATGCTGGGCGCGGAAACGCCGGCCAATTTCCATGAGGCGCTGGCGCCCATCGATATCGACCAGGCGCCGCTGGTGTCGCAGGACATGGCGCTGCAGGCAATGCAGAAGCGTTTGTCGGAAATCGCGTCGCTGGGCTCGCAAGTGGCGGTCGGCACGCCGGTCAAGCAGCTGGTGCGCGACAAGCTGGTGTGGGTGGCCTTTCTGGAACACAGCGGCTTTTTCAAATGGTTTGCCGACGGCGCCACGCCAGGCTACCTGGTGGTCTCGGCGCACGACCCGGCCGACGTCAAGCTGGTGATGGAGCTCGACGGCAAGCCGCTCAAGCTGCGCTACCTGCAGTCGGCTTATTTTGGCGACTATGTCGAGCGCCATGCCTACCTGTCGGGCAACGCCGGCGTGGGGCTGACCGACTTCGAGCCGGAAATCGACGACGACGGCGTGCCGTATTACGTTGGCACGGTGTACCAGCACAAGGTGGGGTTTTCCGGCAGCGACACCACCGGCATCGTGACCGTCAATGCACTGACCGGCGAGGTCAAACGCTACAAGATGGGCGACGAGCCGGCCTGGGTCGACCGCATCCAGGCCGAGGAATTTATTCTCGAACAGATGCAGGACCGCGGCGAATATATCCACGGCTATATCAACCTGAACAACGAAGGCCGCCTGCGCGTGGACGGTGATCTGGACCTGGTCTATGGCGCCGACAAGCGACCGTACTGGATCGGCGGCATGACCTCCAAGGGCAAGAACAACGGTCTGTCCGGTTTCTATTTGGTCGACTCGCGCAGCAAGACCGTGCGCTGGTTCAAGGTGCCGTCCGTCTCGCAGGCTACTGCTGCCCATGCGGTGGAAAACGTCAATCCTGAAAAACGCTACCGCGCCACCAATCCGCTGCCGTTCCTGGTCAACGGCGCACCGACCTATGTGATGGCGCTGCGCGACGGCCAGGGCGTCTCGCGCGCCTTCGGCATGGTCGACATGCGCAATAACCAGGTGATCGGCGTGGCCGACACGCTGAGCGCCACCCTGCGCAGCTACCAGTCGCGCCGCTCGACCAACCGGGTGGCGGCCGATATCGGCGCCGAAGCACGAGAGATCGCGGTGCAGGGCACGGTGGTGCGCATCGCCGCTGAATTTCGCAACAACCAGACCATGTACTACATCACGCTGTCCGTCGGCGACAAGATACTGGGCACGATTTTTACCGGCAGCTCGGACCTGTCGGAAGAACTGGTGCTCACCAAACCCGGCGACAAGGTCGAGCTATCCTACTCGGACAGCAACACCCGCGTGGTGGGCATGAGCAAATTCCATAACACCGATATTCCGGGGCTGTAAGGCCGGGCCGGCCACGGGATACAGTAATGTCAATCAGGAGGCAGTCGATGATCCATGCAATCAGAAGTTGGACGGCGGTGCTGGTCGCTGCAGGCTTGTCTGCCTGCACTGTGACCGAGCCGGTCGTGGCGCCCAAACCGGCCACTTCGGCCACGCCGGCGCTCACCCCATCACGCATGCCCTTGCTCACTGACCTGGGCGTGGCCTGGGACCAGGTGGCGCACCGGGCCGACAAGCGCTGGATTTGCCGGGCCACGCCCAGCGGCACAGTGGTCATGACCTCGCTGTGCGAGGGCAGGCCCAAAGAAGATACCCGCTGGCCGGGGTTGGCTGTACCCGACAACTGGGATGGCGTGGTGCATATGGATTGACACGTGGCTGTGAAACAGACGCCATGAGGTAGGCGTGCCGGCGTTAGATCAGTCCAGCGCCACCACCCGGTCGCCGGGTCCGGCCACGCAGCCTTCTGCCACCGGCTCCCAGCCATGATGCACCACCACCTGTTTGCCGTTATGGCAGATTTCCACGCGGCTGCTCGCTGGCAGGTGCTGGCGAGCAAACGCTTCGAGGCTGGTAGGCAGGCTGACCTGCAGCTGCATGCTGGCAATCGCCTCGGGCGGATGGTCGTTCATTTGCACCAACGGTACGAAGATCGAGCCGAGCATCAGCCAGCGCGAGCCGACATCGACCGGCTCGGGCGCATAGCCGGCCTGGCGCAGCCAGTCCTGGGCGCGTTGGCGCAGGTCGGCGCCATCGGCTAGCTCCCCCCAACTGGCGGCCAGCATTTCAATCGCCCATTGGTTGCAGTTCTGGTACAGCACGCTGTAGGGATAGGCGTTGGCGCTGTAGCGCCCTGCCAGCAGATGCTGTACGGTGGCCGGATCGAGCAGGGTGCGGCGCAGCGCCGGCGTGGTCTCCGCAGGCAGACGCACCAGCGAGATATAGCCCACTGCGGGATTGTCGGTGCCCATCGCAAAACCGGCCGTGCCCTGGTCGAAGATGCGCGGACGCCCTTCGTCGCAGGCGTAATAAAGCTGGCGCGCGCTCCAGGCGCCGTCGTCGTGGCGCCAGGCCAGTGCGGCGTGCGAATAGCGGATGCCGAAGCGTGCCAGGTCCAGGCCGGAACGGCTGACCAGCGCCACGCTGCCTTCGGTGGCGGCCAGCTCCTCGCGCACCACGGCGGCAAAGCGCAGCAGGCGGTCCTGCTCGCTGGCCGTCAGCTCGGTGCTGCGGTCGCAAAAACGGGTGGAAAGGCCAGAGGCCTGCGCGGCGCCGGCAGCGCCAAGCAAGGCACAGGCGGCAACGATCGGCGCGAAGCGCCAGCTCACATGCTGACCGGACGCGTTGCCAGTTCGCCGTACCAGTCGTCGGCCAGCACCAGGAAGAAGGCGGCGCGCGTGTCGTTGCGTGAAAACTCGATGCCGTAGGCGCGGTTCTGCGCGTAGATCATGTCGCCCTGCGCCAGCTGCTGCTTGTCGAGCGCCACTTGCGGCAGGTCCAGCAGCACCGGCTGCTTGCCGGCATCGGTTTGCAGCGTCAGGCGCGTCATGCCATCGCGCCCGGCAACGGCGGCGATATCGATAATGCGGTAAGGGCCGTTGGCCACTTTGTTGTCGCGCGAGGAGCTGTTGCTCGACCCGTTGAGCGAATCGGACACGCTGCCGCTCGATGCCGAACCGGCGCTGGAGGCGGAAGAAACAAAGCTGTCGGCGTTGGCGTTGCAGGCCACGCTCAGGGCTGCGGCCAGGCCGAGCATGCGTAAAGAGGTTGTCACGGCGGTATCCAGTACGAGAGCAAAAAAAGCAAGCCGGCACCGGTACAGTCCGGTGCTCGGCTTGCCATCATAGCAGAGCCCGACATGGCTGAATACTTAACTTGGCTTAACTTGGTTTAACTGAGCAATACCGCGATCAAAGCCTTCGCTTCAGCCGATGGATTGTTGCGCATTTCGTACAGAGTCGGGTCGCTGTCGAGATAATGGCGCAGGCGTTCGCTGGTGGTTGACGGCAGTTGCGGCAGGGGCGAGGCGACCGGCGCGAGCGCCTTGGCCAGCAGCAGCGTGTCGCGCAGGCCTTCCGGCGGCATCAGCACGCTGGCGCCGGGCAGGGCGTTGATGGCGTCGGCCACCTGGGTCGGCACGCCCAGCTGGCGCATCAGCGCGCGGCCGATGATCTCGAGCGCGGCCGGCAATTGGCCTTCGACCTGCTGGTACAGGCCGGGCGTGCGGTCGGCCTCGGCCAGCACGAACAGGCCCGCCACTTCGTGCACGATGCCGGCAAACATAGCCGTATCGGCGTCGGTGTGCGTGACGGTGCCGGCAATTTCATGGGCCAGCGCCGCCACATGCACGCTGTGCGACCACAATTGCGCGGCCCTGGCGCGCAAGGCGGCGTCGCGGATGCCGGACTTGAGCTGGTAGATAACGGCGGCGGTGGCCAGCGAGAGCAGGTTGCGCTGGCCCAGGCGATCGGCGGCGGCGCGCACGCTGGTCACGGCCTGCACATGGCCATGCGCATACATGACCGAGTTGGCCATCGCCACTGCGCGCGCCGACAGCGCAGGCTCGGACAGCAGCAGGCGGTGGATATCGGCCGCGTGGCAGTCAGGGTCGCCCAGCGCCTGCTGCAGGCGCAAGGCGGTATTGACGGTGGTGGGGAAGGACAGCGTGTCGCTGTGGGCGCGGTCCATGAGCTGGGCCAGGCTGCTGAGTTTATCGGCGTGCATGTATGGAAGAAGTAAAAAGGCGCCAGGCGCAAACAATGCCACCATTATCAGACAATTTTGTCGGGCGTGTCGCCGGACTGGCAGCGGCGTCGCCAGGCCGGCGCTCGGCTATAATCGGCGCCATGTTTTATGGGAGCCGCATGCATACCTTGATTTCCGAATTGCAAAGATTGTACCTGCGCGAAGGGCAGGAGCCGGGGCCAGCCGCGCTGCGCTTGGTTAGCGACGATGGGCAACTGCGCACACTGGTGCTGGCTTTTGGCGGCAAGGGCGACGGCGCGCAGCACTGGAGCGAGCTGGTAACGCTTGCCAATGCGCTGCAGCAGGAACTCGATTTGCCGGCGCCGGCTGTCAGCGTGTCCGGCGGCGATACCTTCCATCTGTGGCTGTCGCTGGCCACGCCGGTGCCGCTGGCGCAGGCACAGGCGTTTGTGGCGCTGCTGCGCCGCGTCTTCCTGCCCGATAGCGGCCGGGTGCTGGCCAGTGCGCCGCCGGCCGACCTGGTCGACCTGCCATTGCCGCCGTCGCTGCATGCATCCGGCAAATGGTCGGCCTTTATCCATCCCGGCATGGGCGCGGCGTTTGTCGACGAACCCGGCCTCGACATGGCGCCGCCCGCCGCCGGCCAGCTGGCCCTGCTCGAGAACGTGCGCAGCATCACGGCCCAGCAGTTTGCGCAGGCGCTGGCCAAGCTGCAGCAGCATGTTGGGGAGGTGGCAGCGCCGGCAATCCCGGTAATTGTGGCAACCGCGCCCGAAACGCCACTTTCCGGGCTGTTGCTGCAGGACGCCACCCTGGAAGACATCGTGCGCTGGCTGCACGCGCGCAATATCGAGCCGACCTTCCGGCATCGGCTGCCTTAGCCCTGATACGCCAACAATGTTGTCGGATTACGGCCCCTCCGGGGCCTAATCCGACCTACGCGGCGAATCGGGCATGCGGGGCCTCGGCGATAGCCGATGTCGGTCAGCCGGTACTGTCGGTTCGGCCGCCATTCCGGTATCATGTCGGCATGAACAATATTTCCTTCCAACCTTTTATTATTGGCGTCGCTGGCGGCAGCGGCAGTGGCAAGTCGACCGTCTCGCAGCAGGTATTGGCGTCGTTTGGCGCTGACATGGTGTCGGTCGTGATGCAGGACGATTACTACCGCGACCAGACCCACCTGTCCCTCGATGAGCGCGCCCGGCAAAACTACGACCATCCCGATGCGTTCGACTGGCCGCTGCTGGTGCAGCATATCCAGGCGCTGCGCGTCGGCGAAGCAATCGAGATGCCGGAATACAACTTCACGCTGCACAACCGCTCCGAAAAAACCATTCCCGTCAAGCCGGCGCCGGTGATCGTGATCGAGGGCCTGTTTGCCCTGTACGATGCCGATCTGCGCGACATGATGTCGCTCAAGATCTTTGTCGACACCGCCTCGGACGTACGCTTTATCCGCCGCATGCAGCGCGATATCACCGAACGCGGCCGCTCGGTGGAAAGCGTGGTCAGCCAGTACCTGGAAACCGTGCGCCCGATGCACAAGCAATTTATCGAGCCCACCAAGCGCAATGCCGATATTATCCTGCCACATGGCGCCAACGGTCCGGCGGTTGACATGATCACCACCAAGGTGGCCAGCGTGATCGGCAAGCTCAAGCGGACATGATCGCGCCGCCGAGCGGAAGTGCGGCCAGAGCATGAAACAGCATGCGCTGGCCTTGCTCGTTCTCTCGATGGCGACCAATGCGCCGGCGGCTCCAGCACCGGCGCGATTGAAAAAAGGCATGGCTTTCCAGGCGGCCGACAGCGAACTGCGCCGCAGTGGCTGGTTGCCGCAGGCCATGCACGTAAAACACACCTATAGCTACACCGGCATCGAAAAGACCTTGCTGCGCAGCGGCGTCAAGGGTCTGGAGGGCTGTGCCGTCGACCGTCCTGTCTGCATCGTGCATTATGCAAAAGGCAAGGCATGCATGCGCGTGCTGACCTGGGGCGAGCAAGTGAGCGTTCTGTCAGTCGATTATTGGGACAAGCAGTGTCCGCCCCGGGACGCGCTGTAAGGTACTGGGCGCGCCCGGTTTTGACTATGTCAGAAGTACTTGAGCCAGGCAATATCGCGCCGGCGCGCCTTGAGACGCGAATACCACGCAGTCGGTACATAGAGTATTGGCAGCAGTGCCGCATACCAGAGCCAGATCCAGTTGAAGTTATCGATCCCGAAACTGACGCCATGCGTGGGCCCCCAGATAAAGTAGGCGATATGGTACAGCGCCCGCAGCACATACATATGCAGGATATAGAAGAACATGGGGGCGCCGCCGAACACCGCCAGCGCATTCAGCCACGGGTGGCCTTGCCAGCGCTCGAACAGCGCCAGCAGGACCACGCCGATGCCCAGCGTCTGCAGCAGGAACAGTAGCGACGGCGGGTATTTGGTCAGCGCGATAAAGGCCATGAAGGTATGCAGCGCCGTATCGTGCGCTACCCACGGCTGGTCGCCGTACACGTTCAGCGCGCGCAGCAGCACGAACGCTGCCAGCATGCCCACGCCCAGCAGCAGCAGGCGGCGCACGCGCTGGCCGCCATCCTTGCCGGCTTCGAACCAGCTGCCCAGCAGGTAGCCCAGCACGATCACGCCTATCCATGGCAGCACCGGGTAGGAAGTCCTGGCCGCAGCGCCAAAGGGCAGGGCGATCAGGTCGCGCTGGTGCAGCAGCGTCCACAAGGTAAAGCCCGGCTCGTTCGGCAGCAGACGGATGGCGTCGAGCAGATTGTGGCCGCCGACAATCAGCAGGCCCAGCGCCAGCAGCACTTTTTTCGGCAGGTAGATCAGGCCGGCCAGCGCGATCATGCACAGGCCGATGGCCCAGATCACCTGCAGCCAGAAGGTCATCGGCAGCTTGACCGTCCAGGCCAGGGTAATGAGCAGCACGTCGATCGCCATCAGCAGCAGGCCGCGCTTGACCAGGTAGCTGGCCGTCTCCGCTTTGGTGTGGTTCTGGCCGTACAGATAAGCGCCCAGGCCGGTCAGTGCCACAAAGATCGGTGCGCACAGATTGGTGGCAATGCGCATGAAAAACAGCGCAGGCTCCACCGTGAGCGGATTGACCGGATCGCTGACGTTCATGTACAGATACCAGTTTTCACGGATATGGTCGATCAGCATGATCACCATGACGAAGCCGCGCAGGGCGTCCAGGCTTTGCAGGCGGCGGCGATTAATGTGTACCGGTGCTGCGGCGTGCGGGCTTTGCTGCTGCCCGGTTGGCAAGACGTTGTCCAATGGTGCTCTCCTGTTGCTGGATAGATGCAGCGCTGATACTGCATTATTAATCGATAATGATAGCGCATTATCGATAGTGGCGGCAAGGCGCAGTCAGATCGGATACCGCGCAGTGCGGCACCGTCAGATACGTTGCCCCGGGAATTTTGCGTTTCCTTCGCAAACGTTCCAAATTGCAATATTATCGGTTTGAGATAACAAAAGCGCATGCTAGCGTAGAGCCTGTAATTGTTTCTATTTTGAAAGGCTCAGCATGTTGTCCAAGGTCACTGCGGCATTCCGCTATTTCAACGGCGCCGTGCCGTTCCGCCTCGTCCCGGCACTGATTACCACTGCGGTGCTGATTATCCTGTTGCTGCTGCCTTGCCCGGCCGGCCTGGAACCCAAGGCCTGGGCGCTGGTGGCAATCTTCCTGACCACCATCGTGGCCATTATCCTCAAGGTGATGCCGATCGGCGTGATGGCGATGATGGCGATTGTTATCGTTGCACTGTCGCAAGTGACCTCGCATTCGTCCAAGGGCGCCATTACCGATGCACTCAGCAGTTTTTCCAGTCCGCTGATCTGGCTGATCGTGGTGGCCATCCTGATTTCGCGCGGCCTCAAGAAAACTGGCCTCGGCAGCCGTATCGGCCTGATGTTCATTGCCCTGCTGGGCAAGCGCACCATCGGCATCGGCTATGGCCTGACGGTGTGCGAGCTGGTGCTGGCGCCGTTTACGCCCAGTAATACGGCGCGCGGCGGCGGCATTGTCCATCCGATCATGAAGTCGATTGCCAATGCCTTCGATTCCGATCCCGCCAAGGGGACCGAAGGCAAGGTCGGCACCTACCTGGCGCTGGTCAACTACCATGCCAATCCGATTACTTCGGCCATGTTCCTGACGGCCACCGCACCCAATCCGCTGGTGGTGGACTTTGTGGCCAGGGCCAGCAACCAGAATTTCCACCTGAGCTGGACCACCTGGGCGCTGTGCATGCTGCTGCCCGGCCTGGCCTGCCTGCTGCTGATGCCGCTGGTGATCTATCTGCTGTCGCCGCCGGAACTGAAGGTGACGCCGGACGCCGTGCGCTTTGCGCGCAGCGAACTGACGCGCATGGGGCCGCTGGCGCCGAAGGAAAAAGTCATGCTGGGCACCTTTGGCCTGCTGCTGGTGCTGTGGGCCAATGTTCCTGCCATGCTCTTCGGTCCAGGCTGGACGCTCGACCCGACCGTGGTGGCTTTTCTTGGCCTGTTCGTGCTGATTATTACCGGCACGCTGGACTGGGATGACGTGCTGTCAGAAAAAAGTGCCTGGGACACGCTGGTGTGGTTCGGCGCGCTGGTGATGCTGGCCGAGCAGCTCAACAAGCTGGGCGTGATCGGCTGGGCGGCGCTGACGATGAAGGACGCGATTGTCGCCAGCGGCATGGGCTGGCTGCCGGTGGCCAGCGTGCTGCTGCTGGCGTTCGTGTTTTCGCATTACCTGTTTGCCAGCACCACCGCCCATATCAGCGCCATGATGTTTGCCTTTATGTCGGTCGGCGCGCAGCTGCTGCCGGGCGACTACCTGGTGCCGTTCCTGCTGATGATGACCGCCGGCTCGGCCATCATGATGACGCTGACGCACTACGCCACCGGCACCTCGCCGATCATTTTCGGCAGCGGCTACGTTACGCTCGGTAACTGGTGGCGCGTCGGCTTTGTCATGTGCGTGCTGGAGCTGGCCGTGTTTGCCGTCATCGGCGGCGCCTGGTGGAAGCTGCTGGGTTTCTGGTAAGCGCTAGCGCGCCAGCACGCCCACCAGCTGCACCAGCACGATCTTGAGCACCGTCATCGAGGGAAAGATCATCGCGTAGCCGATATCGGGCCGGTCGGTCGGCGCGATGCGGTTGGCGAACGCCAGGATGGCCGGATTGCCGGTGGCGCCGGCCACGATGCCGGCCACGCTGTCGAACGGCAGGCGGAACACCAGCAGCGCCAGCAGCATGGTGACGATCACCATCACCGACACGATGGCGCTGCCCAGCAGCAGGTACAGCAGGCCGTTTTCCGCAAAGGTGGCGGCAAAGGTGGCGCCTGACGAGATGCCGACCACGCCCAGGAACAGGGTCAGGCCGAAGTTGCGCAGTACCAGGTTGGCCGAGCTGGGCATGGCCCACTGGAAGATGCCAGTGCGGCGCTGGCGTCCCAGAAAGAGCGCCACCAGCAGCAGGCCGGCAAAGCCCAGCGACAGCTGGCCCAGCAGCGGCAGCGGCCAGTGGATGGCGCCAAAACCCAGTCCCAGCGTCACGCCCACGCCGATGCTGACGTAGTTGATTTCGCCGGTGCTGCGCACCGAATCGCCAAACAGCTTGCGCAGCGCCGGGAAACTGTCGCGCGGCGCCAGCACGCCGATGCGGTCGCCGAATTCAAGCAGGCGCTGCGGCGTCAGCGGCAGGTCGGCGTCATTGCGGCGCAGGTGCAGGATGCGCGCGTGCAGTTCCGGCGGCAGCTGTAATTGCGACAGCTGCAGCCCGGCAATGGCGCCGCTGGAAATAAAGAATCGCTCGTAATCGAGTTCGCTGCGGTCATGCAGGATGCGGCCCGGATGGGCCGGGCCGAAGCGGGTGGCAACATCGTGCAGCACGGTAGCATCGTTGCCCGCTACCAGCAGCACATCGTCGCGCTCGAGTTTCATGTCGTCCTCGGCCACCAGGTTATGGTGGCTGCGGCGCACGGCCACGATGGAAATGCCGGGTGGCAGGTTGCGCGCGGCGGCCGCCAGCGTCATGCCAATCACATAAAACTCGGTCACCTCGACTTCTTCCATATGCAGCGAGGCCTGCGCCGCGCGCGTGACGTCAGGCTTGCGCCAGGCGTTATAGATGCCCAGCAGGATGATCGGCACGGCCACGCCGATCGGGTAGGCCATCGAATAGCCGGTGGCCGGCGAACTGCCGAACACGGCCAGCGCTGCCTGCAGCGCTGCCGTGCTGGTGCCGGCGCCGGCAAAGGCGCCCAGCGCATGCGGCAGGTCGATTGACGGCAGCAGGCCTGGTGCGACCAGCGTCAGCGCCAGCGCCGCGCAGACGGCAGTCAAGGCCGCCAGATTGGCTTTGATGCCTTCGGCCGTGCTGAGGCCGCGGAAGAACTGCGCGCCATAGGCGATGCCCACGCCATACAGGAACAGCAGCAGGCCCAGGTTGCCCAGCAGGGCAGGCAATACCAGCTTGGGCGCGGCGGCGCCGACCGCCAGGCCGACAAACAGCACGGCGCCGGAACCGAGCGACAGGCCCTTGAAACTGATCGAGCCGATCAGGTAGCCGATGGCAATGGTCAAAAACAGCGCCAGCAGCGGCTGGCTGGTGAGGAAAGCACTGAAAGCTGTCACAGCCAAATCCTTTCGTTTAGAATACTATTGACAGGATTTTAATTGATTTTAAGAAAGGGTGGACACAATGAAAACAGCCGTCTTCAGCGCGCGCCGTTACGACAAGACCATGCTGGCCAGGGCCAATGCCCGCGCCGAGGCCGGCCATGAATTGCGCTTCCTCGAAGACCGCCTGACCGCCACCAGCGCGCCGCTGGCAGCCGGCTGCGAGGCTGTGTGCGTGTTTGTCAACGACACCGTCGACGCCCAGGTACTGGCAATTCTGGCCCGGCAGGGCACGCGGCTGGTGGCCACCCGTTCCACCGGCTACAACCAGATCGACGCGGCAGCGGCAGCCCGCCACGGTATCGAAGTGGTGCGCGTGACCGACTATTCGCCGCATTCGGTGGCCGAGTTTGCCGTCGGCCTGCTGCTGGCGGTCAACCGCAAGATCGCGCGCGCCAGCGTGCGCACGCGCGAAGGCAATTTCGATCTGGACGGCCTGATGGGCTTTGATCTGCACGGCAAGACCGTGGGCGTGATCGGCACCGGCAAGATCGGCACCATTTTTGCGCGCATCATGGCCGGCTTCGGCTGCACCGTGGTGGGCTTTGACCGCTACCCGTCGGCCCAATTCGAGGCGCTGGGCGGCCGTTATGTGCCGGTCGACGAACTGATGGCCATCAGCGACGTGGTGTCGCTGCATTGCCCGCTGACCGATGAAACCCACCATATCGTCAACGCCGATTCGCTGGCGCGCGCCAAGCGCGGCAGCGTGCTGGTCAACACCAGCCGGGGCGGCCTGGTCGATACCCACGCGGCCAGCGAGGCACTCAAGACCGGCCAACTGGGCGGCCTGGCCATCGACGTCTACGAGCAGGAAGCCAATCTGTTCTTCCAGGATCTGTCGTCCACCATCATCTGCGACGACATCATCCAGCGCCTGGTGTCGTTCCCGAACGTGATCGTCACCGGCCACCAGGCTTTCTTTACCGAAGAGGCCATCGGCCAGATCATGCAGACCACCATAGCCAGCATCAGCGCCTTTGAGCGTGGCGAGGAATTGGTTAACCGGATTCCGGCGGTTTGAGCGCGGCGGCAAGGGCATAATACGGGCCGGTGGCCCAAGGTTAGTTACTCTGCGCTGTGATCAAGTTGAATATTTCGATGGATCAAATTGGTCTTTCTATAAAAAATGGCGTTGCCGCATTTGGCTATTATTCTGGCTGGTTCTGGGGCAGGCACGGAGAATTGATATTTTGCGCTTTATCAAAATCGCCCGTGTATCTTGTAAAATTTGATGGTGCCAGCAAGTGCCGGCAGCTTGAAATAAGCGCCAGTCCTGAAATGATTCGCGATATCAAGCAATGGGGCAACTCATAATTTTTAGCCTGATTTCAGAAATTATTATTGATTGGTGTATTGGGGTGCGTTGGTGTTGCATTGATATTATCAACAGGTAATCGGTATTTTAATGAATACGGTGGTTTTGCAAATATTTTATACATTTATGTCAAGTAAACAATGAGAAAAAATTTATTTTATATTTCATTTGTTTGTTTTCTTGTGTATGTGTTTTTTCTCAGGTATGTGGTGGAAAGCCCAAATAGGGAAAGTTTTTATGTGTTAAGGGAAATAAAAAATAAAGAACTGCGGAAGATAATTTTTAATTGTTCAAGGTCCAGCGGCCCTGCTATTGTCGAAGCCTGCGCATTGTCCTTTGAGCCAGATCTGGTGGAAATTGACAAGGAACTTAAAAGTGCTGGATGGTCAGATTATGCGGGAGCCAGAGATAATCTTGTTTCGGATGTCGCCTGGTGCAAAAAATACTGGATGATCGACGTACATTACGGCGATAGAGGATGGGTGATTACCTTTAAGTCTGATATCAATTTCAAATGTGGTTGATAAGGATGCATTATTTTTTCTCTTTTAGTTATGTGTTTCATAAATTTGAACAGGTAGATTTTGCACTATATTGAAATGAAGAGAAATTTATCGGTTTGAAATCATTTCTATTCAATAACTAATTATCGAAAGTTAAATAAGATGCGCAAAATGCTCGCCGCCAGCTTTGTTCTCGTAGCAACTGCTGCTCCCATCGTTCAAGCGCTAGCCGCAGAAACCCCCATTCCTCGCACCATGGCTGACAAAGGTAAGTATTACCTGTTAGACGTTAAGACCAAGGGTGGCATCATCACGTCGCGTCATAAACGTGTCGGCGTCAACGAGACCGGCTACTCGAAAACGGAGATAAACTGCAAGTCCATGCAGTATCGCGACATGGGCTATAGCGAAGACGGTCCTGACAAGATCACGGACTTGCCTGGCAAGTGGACCGATGTTCTTGCCGGATCAAGTAAATCCGATTTAGTAAACTTTGTGTGTACTCGCAATCCATAAAAGGCATGAAGGAGAAATCGCGCTATCGCGTTTGCCAGTCGAATGGCTTCCTCCGGCTACAGGCCGAGATCGGCCAGAAGCAGACAGGCCGCAGTCGTTGGCCAATGTGCCCACCACATTTTTTTATACTAGATCAAGAAAGATCACATCGCTATGAAGCCACTTCGCCTGTTAACCTGCGCGACGTTGGTTATTGCATGGTTTGCAGCATCGACCGTCTTTGCTCAAACGTCAATTGCCGAACAACAGGATGCACGGGTTATAGAAACTCTGCGTCAGAACGGCGCGGATGTTACCAAAGTACATGACATCGATTTCTTTCTTGTCTTTACACGGAAGGACGACGCGGTTGCTATTGCAGAGAAAATCAGCGCCTTGGGATACCAGATTGTAGGCGTTGACCAGCAGCCCACCAATAAGCAATGCGAAATTCATGCCAAGCGCAAGATGGTGCCAGAGTTGCAAGCAATGCAGGCGACTACACGCGCACTGCAATCCCTGGCGGAAGTTCGCAATGGGTATTACGATGGCTGGGGTACCGTCGGAGTCAAATAGGGCGCAATGGTGAGATCCCGTTCCTCCGCTTCCTTCAACGCTACTTACCTTCCGTGCTAAGAGCTGTATGTGGTCATTTGATTACGCCAGCACGAGTCATATCGCCGCAGCTCGATGTGATGGTTTTGGATGTTAGACATCCGCTGCTTGCCGAGAATGCCGATGGATCTGTTCTCGCAATGCTTCACTCAGTTCTTCGAACTATTGAGATTAAGGCGAACTTGAAGACCGAGGACATTCAGAAGTCATTGCTGGCGGCAGAGCGGGTTGAATTCCTGGCGAGTGAAGTACATGAGTTTGGGACTTCTGATAGCTTCACCTTTCCGCAATCACTCCTTCTCGCGTACAACTGCGCGCATCGGCTTTCCTCCATAGAAAAGTCCTTCTTCTCTGAAAGTGGTTCTGAGACGGTGAATATGGATGCTATTTCCTTCGCTACCACTTAGAGGATCAAATTGAAGAGGACGCCCTGGGCGAGCTTTACTTAGAACCACCGTTTCCAAATTTTCATCGTTTTTTTAGAAAGTGAATGTGCTTCTTCTTGCGCTCAGAACCCGCCACTCAACTGGATGTAATTATCAGAATTGAATGATATGAATAATCTTAAAAAAACGCTGTGGTCGCTCCTGGTGTTGTTTTCTTTGATATCGAATGCAATAGCTGCAGAAGCAATAAATGAGAAAACGTTACAAGGCGCTTGGGAAGGCGGAGATCATGCATCAGAATCCATATATGGAGTAATTATAATATCAAAAAATAATATTTCGTGGGGCGGCACAAACAAATACAATCCAAAGTGCTCAACAAAATTCGTAGTCGAGAAAGAAGCTGTAGGGGAAAGCTTTAAAGAAATTATGGGTAAGGTTATAACTATAGATGCAGATAATTCTGAAAAGACATACCTATTGTCACTTTCTCCATCAAAATGTGTTCGCATAAAAAAGATTCGATTGACATTTCGGATTAAAAATGATCCGGATTATTTGGCTATGATTGAGTATTTAGATAAACCAGTAGGGTATATGCATTTCCATCGGCGGTGATAAATAAGGACACCCTTGAGGTCTTGTCCATGCGACCGAATTCGGACAGTACCGGCCCTTCAATTTTTATATGAGCGTGAGCGTGCTTAATGAGTTTTGAAAATGAAATCCAAAAGTGCAAATGGCTGTTTATGAACAGCATAAGCGAACCATCCGATAATGAATTACGCTTGGAAGTTTTCGAAGCCGCCACGCTAGATGCATCTCATGATACGTTTCGGCCCGTAAACGAAGCACTGGACCTGAACTTGCCGCTAGGTAGTCCCATTGAGCATATTACGGGTTGCAAAATATTCACCATGCGGTGGCCCGGTTACGTGGCTTATTCAGTTCGAAACGAGAGCTTTACGACCGTAGACAATTACGAGATTTTTGAAGGAAGAAATTTCGTGAAATATTCCAAGTCAAGATATCTTGACTTTGTTGGAGACGCGACGTTTGCCGATAATAGTTTTCCCGGCCCATTGACTCACTGGGGAATTTTTTGCCTGAACCATATTATCGACGTCGTATCTTGCCATCCGCCAGAGGTAAGCATTTCGGTAAAAAAATGAGCCGTCAACCGTAACCCCACCGGCGGCTTCGAAGCGACAGCCGACATTCACCTCCAGACTTCAATCATTCCTTACTTGACTGGTGTAGCAATCAGCCGGTTTCAGTGACACCTTTAGCTGGTAGCTACTGTCACCTTGCCTGCACATAGGCGCACTTTGCCGGTAGTGCAATGCTGATTGTCGTTCCGGCGTCAGGCTGGCTGTTGACCGTCAGCTGCGCGCCTAGTTGCTCGACACGTTCGCGCATGCCCACCAGGCCCCAGCGGCTATCGCTGCAGCCTGCTGACGCGACCTTGTCTGGCAAGCCTTTGCCGTTGTCTGCAATGGTCATGCGAAGCGCGTCGGTGTCGTAACTGACCTGGAAATGAATCTGCGTGGCCTGCGCATGGCGCGCCGCATTGCGTAGTGCTTCGAGCGCGATCGCAAGTAGCTGCTCGCGGGCAAAGGAAGCCAGTTCTCTTGCCACGCCGGTGCGCGAAGACGCCAGCGGCAACTGCGGATACTCTCCCAGAACAAGATGGCTCGCTTCGTCGAGCAGTTCGGTCACCGGCCCGCTACGCAAGCCATGCAGCTTGTCCTGGCCTTCCTGCAATGCGGCCTCGACCAGGTCCAGCGAGTGCTCGATTTCATCATGCATGGCGCTTTCCGGCGGCAACTTGTTCAGCGTCATCGTCAGCCGCAGCGACAAGGCATGCACGCTTTGCAGCAAGGTGTCGTGCAGGTCGCGCGCGATGCGGCCGCGTTCCGCCATTTTGATGGCGTATCCCTGCACGGCGCGCCGCGCTACATAGGCCATGCGCAGCTTGTAGCTCAGCCACAGCAACAGTGCCAGCAGCGTTGCACACAGTGCTTGAAACCAGAGCGTCTGGTAATAGGCAGGGACGACCTCGAAGTCGGCAACCGCGTCCGAGGTGCTCCATACGCCGTCATTA
This sequence comes from Janthinobacterium aquaticum, assembly GCF_009208565.1. Classification (GTDB taxonomy): domain Bacteria; phylum Pseudomonadota; class Gammaproteobacteria; order Burkholderiales; family Burkholderiaceae_D; genus Janthinobacterium. Next base: position 577,124 of record NZ_WFLK01000002.1, read on the forward strand.
TTGGCGGCACGGACATGCAGGCGGTAGCGTCCCGGACTCAGCCCGGTATAGCTTGCACTGCGCGTGGCGCCGCCTTCCTGCCACTGGCGGTCGACACCATCGATGCGGTACTGGAATTGCATGCGCTCGGGCATGGTGTAGGCGAGGGCGGTGTAGTCGATGCGCAGCCGGCCCGGGTTGGGCGCGATGCGCGCTGTCTGGCCTGCTGTCCAGGGTACGCTGGCGTTGTCGACATTGATCGTGCGGATAAAAACCTGTGGCGGCACCTTGTTGGCGATCGCTTTTTCGGTATCGAGCCAGAAAATGCCCGCCCCGGTTGCAAACCACAGCTTGCCGTCGCTGCCCTTGACCGCACTCGGTATCGGAAACGAATTCGTTGCAGTCCCGTGCAGGCCGTCCAGATGGTTGAAGCGCTGGAATTTCAAGCGGTGCCGGCCGTCGCCGATGGCAAGCGCAAGTTCGGCTTTGCTGATGGCCGTAACGCCAGCTGCGCCGTTGAGCCAGAGCTTGCTGTTGTAATCAATCAGACCCGAGACACCGAGAAATGCATCTTCGTCTTCACCGGTCAATTTCTGAAACCTGCTGCCATCGAAGTGCGCCAGGCCTTCGGAGCCGCCTACCCAGGCATCGTGGTCGCCCGGTAATATCTGCAGGACGGTTCCGACGGACAGTCCCTGCTCAGGTCCATACAAACGGACTTTGCCTGCATCGAGCACGCGGATACTGTTATTTGCGACGCCAAACCACAGGCGTCCGCTGCGGTCGCGCGTGATTGAATTGGCGATACGCTCAAGGTCCTTGTAGCCGCCGCCAAGCTGCCATACGCCATCCTTCAGGCGCAGGTTGCCCACGTTGCGCGCCGATAGCCACAGTCCTCCCTCAGCATCTTTGCTCATGGCAAAGAACTGCATGACCTTCACGGAATCGGGCAGTGGCACGCGTGAGCGCTGACCGTCGTGATAGTGCCACAGGCCGTCGCGCCCTGCCGTCCAGACGTCTGCACCGTCCTTGTACATGACACTGACAGCCGATTCAGGGGTTTGCGCCGGCAGTGCGGCCAGCGTGCGCGTATCGGGAGACTTGACTTCGTTACCGTCGACCCACAAGGCACCGCCGTCACCGGCAGCAATTGCTTCCGCGTCCCAGTAAGCGGGAGGGAAGGCGACACCGGACAATGCCGTGTTCCTGAAACGGTCCAGGCCATTTTCGGTGCCAACCCAGATATTGCCTTCGTCATCCTGATAAAACCAGTTGCTGACATTGCCACTCAAGCCATTTGCCATGCTGAACGCCACGCCTTTTTCGGCTGGTCCGTAGCGGATAATGCCTGCCGGCTGCGAAGACCAGATATGCTTGCCATCACGTTCGAACAATAGTGGTCCGCCGCCGGCCCGCGGCCGTGGCCAGTCTGGAACAGGTTTGTTCTTGCCCGGTCCGGACAGGGCAAGCAGTTCATTGCTCCCGCCGCCAGTGGCCCACAGCGTGCCGTCGCCCGCCAGCGCCATGCGACCCAAAGTCAGCTCATGAACTTTTTTGCCGAAAGCGTCTGCTCCCTTCGACAGGGTATACACACCATTTTCACACCTGGCCCACAGCATCGCACTGGCGTCGCTGGCCAGAAAGCATATACCGGTACGCCCTGACAGGCTCTCGTCGGCACGATTCCAGCGTTTGCCATCGAAGATGCGAAATCCTTGCGATGTCGACGCCCAGACGCGGCCACGGTCATCCTGCGCAAAGTCCAGAACGCTGGACGCACCCAGCCCCTGCGCTGCACCAAAGGTTTCCAGCCTGCCGTTGCGCCAGACGCTGGCGCCGCCGAAACGGTAACCGATCCACAGGTCACCATTTTTCAGCACCTTGATACCCCAGATATCGGCCCTGGGCCTGCTGCCATCGGCCAGCGCGAAGCGCTCGAAACGTACGCCGTCGAAGCGGTACAGGCCGTTGAGGGAAGCGATCCACATCCAGCGGTCTGACGTCTGGGCAATCCCGATGATCGACGCAGGTGCGCCATCCTTGGCCGTCCAGCTGCTGTGGTGCATATTGATCGGGCTGAACCCTGCGGTGACGGCGCTGGACAGCGCAGGCGAGGTCAGCAATAAAAGAGCGAGAACTTTCCGGATAAGTTTCATGGTCCGCAGGTCGGCTGGTCTGGTATCTTGATGGCCATCTTACCGTTGCACGGCCCGGTTAACAATACTATTGCTGCTCTCCTGGCCAGCAAAAGCTGTTTTTCTACCTCTGCAGCCACTGGGCAAGCTGCTGCGCCACCCATTGCGGCTGGTCCAGAGGCAAATCATGCCCGCCTTCAGGGTGTACCGCAATATCGGCCTGCCATGCCTGTGCGAGCGTCAACGAGCAGCGATGATCGACCAGCCTGTCTTGTGCACCTGCCAGCACCAGCAGCGGCATGCCCGGGCGGCTGGCCGGCGCGCGAAAGCGGGCCGCCGACAGCAACTGGCGCAGCGCGTTGCGGCGGCTGACCGGATACTGCTGCTGAAAGGCTACCCACTGCCTCACCAGCTCGGTATTGCCGGCTCGATGACGGGTGCTGGTCAGGCGCAGTATCAAGGCTTCCTGGCTGGCCTGGTCGCCCAGCAGCAACTGGCGCAGCAGCGCGCCATAGTTCTGCCAGCGCAAGCGCTGATGGAAGGGGCTGAAGGGGCGCATGCTGGTATTGATCAGCACGCAGGACGCAAGCTCGTGCGGGTACAGACTGGCCCATTCGACGGCCACCATGCCGCCCAGCGACAGCGCCAGCAGCCGGTACGGTGGCGCCAGGCCGCGCGCCAGCAGGTCCTGGCGGCAGAACTCCACCGTCTGCGCCACGCGGGTGGCGCTGTCCATCCGGTACTGTTGGCCATTACCGGGCAGGTCGGGGGTGACGATGGTGGCGTCGGGCAGGGCCTGCGCCAGCTGGGCGGGAAAGTTGCCCCAGTGGCGCTGTTCGCGCATCAGACCGCGCAGCAGGACCCAGGTGTGGCTCATGACCGCTTGCTCATGATTCGTACCACTGTTTGAGCGCACGCCGGTGCTGCACTTTGCGCGCCATGCCGTCGGGCAGCCAGCGGCCGTGGCTGTTGGCCGCGCGCACCAGGAAGTCGAACAGCACCAGGTGGCCGCGCAGCACGCGCTGCAGGCGGTGCGCGGCGGTCGGGTTGAAGATGCCGGCGCGGTTGAACAGCTGGCGCGGGTTTTTCTTGACCCATAGCCAGGAACCCATTTCCAGCGTCAGCGGCAAAAAAGTGCGGCTGCTGTCGCTGGTGCCGTTCAGATACAGATGGTCCCACAGATCGCCATGGGTGCGGTACTGCAGGCTTTGCGGCTCGAACACATAGTTATGGTGGGGATAGGTTTCGCTGAACAGCTGCTCGAGCGCGCCGATTTCGGCCAGATGGGCAATCGGCGTGGTGGTGTGCGCGTGCGGGAACCAGATGCGGTCGCGCAGGCCGAAACCCGAGTGGCAGTCGAGCGCCATGCTGAACTGGCGCGACAGCAGTTCGCGCTGCACCACTTCGCACACGGCCAGGCTTTCCGGCTCCATTGGCGCGCCGGCTGCGCCGCGGTACCAGGGCAGGCGGGGACTGAAGCGCTGGCCGCCGAGCAGAAACGGTACTTTTTCCTGCGCCGCCACGGGCGCATTGCGCATCAGGTCGACGCCCTGCGGATTGCTGCGCGTGCCTTGCCACATGCCGCCAGGATTGACCAGCGGCATGAATACCAGCCGCATCGATTCAAGCTGCTGGTGCAGCGTGCTGTCCCAGCGCAGGCGCGCCAGGATGCTTTGCAGATAAGCGAGTATCACCTGCGTGCCGATGCGCTCCAGGCCATGGATGCCGCCAAAAATGCCCAGCACCGGTACGTCCAGGCTGGGGTTGCCCAGCGCAATCGTATAGACGGGAAAATCGCGGCCGTCGATGGCAACGGAGCAGGGGGCAGTGACTTCCAGATGGCGGCCGCCTTCGTCGATAAGGCGTTTGAGCATGACCAGTTCAGGGAGATTCTTGTCGCTCATCGGGGATGCTGAAAAAAGAATGGCCTCCAGTGTAGCCGAACTGGAGGCCAAAACAGCAGGGGGACGCGGCTTTAGTTGGCGCTGGCCAATTGCGCCTCATGCTGCACAAAACCGGATTCCGCCGACCAGATCACGCAGGCCCGCGCCAGCAGTTTGGCTTCCGCGTCGGCCAGCACACCGTCGGCGTCGGCGATGCTCCACATCGCCTGCAGCAACTGGCGGCGCAGTTCCGGCGCTTCAATTTCACGCAGCAGGGCGTCGATGGTGTCCTGCCCCAGTACTACGCACTCCTGCTGGACCGAGCTGGTCAGCATATCCTGGCACAGCTGGTCGAGCAGGCCGTGGAAGGTATCGATATCGATATTGATATAGTCCAGCAGGCGCGAGCGGTTCAGTGCGCGCAGCTCGGACGGTGCCAGGTTGCCGTCGACCACCATACACAGGGCCAGGATGCGGCCAGCGGCGCTGGCACTGTCGGTTGCATAATGTCGCATTATTTTTTCCTTCTTTTAAATTAAGATCAGTTCTTGTTTTGCTTGCGGGTCGCATACAGGCTGGCGATCACGCTGCCGGCAATCAGGGTCGCTACCACGGTAAGCGAGATATGCACCGGGATATGCAACCACGGCATCAACAGCATCTTCGCGCCGATAAAGCACAGCACCAGGGCCAGGCCGAATTTAAGCAGGTGGAAGCGGTTGGCAATGTCAGCGAGCAGGAAGTACAGTGCACGCAGGCCCATAATCGCAAACATATTGGACGTAAAGACAATAAACGGGTCCGAGGTAATGGCGAAAATCGCCGGGATCGAATCCACCGCAAACACCAGATCCGTGACTTCGATCAGCACCAGCACCAGCAGCAGGGTGGTCACAAAAGTCTTGCCATCTTTTTTGACGAAAAATTTCTCGCCATGGTTGCCTTCCGATACCGGCAGCCAGCGGCGCGCCAGTTTCATCACAGCATTGTTCTTCACGTCCGGCTCGTCATCGACCGCCCTGAACATTTTGACGCCGGTGTAGAGCAGGAAAGCGCCAAACAGATACAGTACCCAATGAAATTCGCTGACCACCCATGCACCTGCCAGTATCATCACAGCGCGCATCACGATCGCGCCCAGCACGCCGTAGATCAGCACGCGGCGCTGGTATTCGGCAGGCACCTGGAAAGCCGTAAAGATCAGCAGGAACACAAACACGTTATCGACCGACAGCGCTTTTTCAATCAGGTAACCGGACAAAAACTCCAGCGACTTCTGCTCGGCGATCTCCGGCCCGACGGTGCCCTTCAGGTACCACCACAGGCCCAGATTGAACAGCAGCGCCAGGCAAAGCCAGGCCAGTGACCACGATGCTGCTTCGCGCACCTTCATTTTGTGCGCCTTGTTGCCGCCAAACACCCACAGATCGACTGCCAGCATTACCAGCACAAAGCCGATAAAGCCAGCCCACATGGGGGCGGTAGCGATATTCTCGATACCAGTCATGCCGTTCTCCCTAAAAAAATTAATCAAAATTGACAAAAATTGGTCAGCCAGTGAACGCATCATATGGCTGTCCGACAATTCGTACAATTCGAATATACTTGCATAAAACATCGAAAAAACTGATGTATTGAAAAATTTTATGGCCAATCTCAACTACAAGCATCTACGTTATTTCTGGATGGTGGCGCGCAGCGGCAGCATCGCCAAGGCAGCCGAACAGCTGCACCTGACGCCGCAGTCGATCTCGGGCCAGCTGACCGAATTTGCCGATACCCTGGGCGTGGAGCTGTTTCGCCGCGTGGGGCGCAGGCTGGAGCTGACAGAAACCGGCACGCGCGTGCTGCGCCACGCCGAAGAGATATTCAGCGCCGGCGACGCGCTGCTCGAAGCGGTGCGCGACCAGTCCGCCGCCAGGGCCACGGTGTTTCGCGTGGGCGTGTCCGATTCCGTCTCGAAGGCGGTCACCTCGCGCCTGGTGGCGCCGGCGCTGGCGCTCGACGAGCCGACCCGCCTGATCTGCCGGGAAGGGCGGCTGGCCGCGCTGCTGGCCGACCTAGCCGTACACCAGCTCGATATGATCATTGCCGATCGGCCCATGCCGGCCCACCTGAGCGTGCGCGGCTACAACCATTTGCTGGGCGAGAGCGAGCTGGGCGTGTATGCGGCGCCAGCCTTGGCCGAGGCGCTCGATGGCCCGTTTCCCGACTGCCTGAACCATGCGCCGCTGCTGCTGCCGGGCGAAGACTTTTCCATCCGCGCGCGCCTGATGCAGTGGCTGCATGCGCATGTGGCCAGCCTGCGCGTGGTCGGTGAATTCGACGACAGCGCCATGATCATGGCCTTCGGCCAGTCCGGCGCCGGGCTGTTCTTCGCGCCGGCAACGATCGCCGACACCATCTGCCCGCAGTTCGGCGTGGTGCTGCTGGGCACCATACCGAGCCTGCGCGAGCAGGTCTATGCGATTACTACCGAGCGGCGCATCAGCCATGCGGCCACCCAGGCGATCAGTCGCGCGGCACGCGAGACGCTGCTGGCATAGGGGCTGGCACGCGCTACGTACGCTGTCGAACAGACAGCATGTGGCGCCGCTTGTAATCTCGCCGATGGGCTGGCATCCGCCCGCCCCAGCCACAGCCAGGAGAGAACAAGCGATGAGCAAGCTCTGCAATATCAATACGGGCCGGCGTGATCTCCTGATCGCCGGTGCCCTGTCCGCCACGGCCGCTGCTGTACCCGCCATGGCGGTTGCACAAAGTGCAGCGACCACCGCCAGCGGTGCGAACACGGCCGACGCGGCGCCGCCGGTGATGATGCCGGTCAAGTTCGAAATCAACGGCAAGCTCCATGCGCTCGAACTCGATACGCGCACCACCTTGCTCGACGCCTTGCGCGAGCACCTGCACCTGACCGGCACCAAAAAGGGCTGCGACCATGGCCAGTGCGGTGCCTGCACGGTGATTGTCGACGGCCAGCGCATCAATTCCTGCCTTTCTCTGGCGGTGATGCATGAAGGCTCGTCCGTCACCACCATCGAAGGCCTGGGCCAGCCCGATAAACTCCATCCCATGCAGGCGGCCTTTATCGCCCATGACGGCTACCAGTGCGGCTACTGTACCCCCGGGCAGATATGTTCGGCGGTGGCCGTGCTCGGTGAAATTCGCCAAGGCATCCCCAGCCATGTGACACCCGATTTGAATGTCAAGCCGCTGTTGAACCCGGAAGAACTGCGCGAACGCATGAGCGGCAATATCTGCCGCTGCGGCGCCTATTCCAATATTGTCGACGCGATTGTCGACGCAGCAGGGAGGCCGGCATGAGAGCATTTACCTATGAACGCGCACGCAGCCCGGCCGAAGCGGCAGCCGCTGCCGCGCGCACGCCCGGTGCCAAATTCATTGCCGGCGGCACCAATCTGCTCGACCTGATGAAGCTGGAGATTGAAAAGCCGCTGCATCTGATCGATGTGAACACGTTGGCACTCGACCAGATTTCAGCGACCGCCGACGGCGGCCTGCGCATTGGCGCGCTGGTGCGCAATACCGCGCTGGCGGCCGACGAGCGCGTGAGGCGCGACTACGGCGTGCTGTCGCGCGCCTTGCTGGCCGGCGCCTCGGCCCAGCTGCGCAACAAGGCCACCACCGCCGGCAACCTGCTGCAGCGCACGCGCTGCCCGTATTTCTATGACACCAACCAGGCCTGCAACAAGCGCAAGCCGGGCAGCGGCTGTTCGGCCCTGGCCGGCTTCAGCAAGCCGCTGGCCATCCTGGGCGTGAGCGAATCGTGTATCGCCAGCCACCCGAGCGATATGGCGGTGGCCATGCGCCTGCTCGACGCGCAGGTGGAGACCGTGCAGCCGGGCGGCGCCACGCGCACCATTGCGATTGCCGACTTTTATCGGCTGCCCGGCAACACGCCGCATATCGAGAACGCCTTGCAGCCGGGCGAACTGATTACCGGCGTGACGCTGCCCAGGCCGCTCGGTGGCGTGCATCTGTACCGCAAGGTGCGTGATCGTGCCTCGTATGCGTTTGCGCTGGTGTCAGTGGCGGCCGTGGTGCAGGCCGACGGCAGGCGCCGCATTGCGCTGGGTGGCGTGGCCTCGCAGCCATGGCGCGTGGAAGCGGCGGAACAGGAAAGGACTGTACCGGCAATCACCAGCCGCCTGCTGGCCGGCGCCCGCACCACGCACGACAACGCCTTTAAACTGACCCTGGCGCAGCGCACAGTGGCCTCCGTGCTGGACGAAGCGCAGCGCGCGCCTGGCGCACAGAAAGGAAACGCAGCATGAAATTCACCACGCCCGCCACTACCAATCCCATCGACCAGCTCAAAGTCGTGGGCCGCGCCACCGACCGTATCGACGGTCCCCTGAAAACCACCGGCACCGCGCCGTACGCCTATGAGCAGCATGCGGCCGCGCCCAATGCGGCCTACGGCTATGTGCTTGGCGCGGCGATTGCCAAGGGCCGCATTGCGTCGATGGATATTATCAATGCGCGCCGCGCGCCGGGCGTGCTGGCCATTGTCACGGCCGAGAGCGCCGGCAAGCTGGGCAAGGGCAAGATGAACACCGCGCCGCTGTTGGGTGGCCCCGAGATCGCCCACTACCACCAGGCCATTGCGCTGGTGGTGGCTGAAACGTTCGAGCAGGCGCGCGCAGCGGCCCAACTGATCGAAGTGCAATATGTGAAGGCCGAGGGCAAATTCGACCTGGCCCGCGGCAAGGCGACCGCCACCAAGCCCAAGAGCGACCAGCCCGACAGCAAGTTCGGCGACTTCGCCGGCGCCTTTGCGGCCGCGCCGGTGCGCCTGGACGCCACCTACACCACGCCCGACCAGTCGCATGCGATGATGGAGCCGCATGCCTCGATCGCGGCCTGGCAAGGTGACCAATTGACGGTGTGGACCTCGAACCAGATGATCGACTGGGGCCGCGGCGACCTGGCCAGGACGCTCAATATCCCCAAGGACAAGCTGCGCATCGTCTCGCCCTACATCGGCGGCGGCTTTGGTGGCAAGCTGTTCGTGCGCTCGGAAGCATTGCTGGCGGCGCTGGGCGCCAAGGCGGCGCAGCGTCCGGTCAAGGTGGCGCTGCAGCGTCCGCTGATGATGAACAACACCACGCACCGGCCCGCCACCATCCAGCGCCTGCGCATTGGCGCCACGCGCGCCGGCAAGATCACCGCCATCGGCCATGAGTCGTGGTCGGGCGACCAGCCCGGCGGCAAGCCGGAAACGGCGGTAATGCAGACGCGATTGCTGTATGCGGGCGCCAACCGCATGACGGCGATGCGCCTGGCCGTGCTCGACCTGCCCGAAGGCAACGCCATGCGCGCGCCGGGCGAAGCGCCGGGCCTGATGGCGCTGGAGATCGCCATCGATGAACTGGCCGAAAAGCTCAAGATGGACCCAGTGGTGCTGCGCATCCTGAACGACACCAAGGTCGATCCCGAAAAGCCGGGCCGGCCGTTTTCGCAGCGCCGCCTGATCGACTGCCTGCGCACGGGCGCGGTGGAATTTGGCTGGAAGGAGCGCAATGCCACGCCGGGCCAGGTGCGCGACGGGCGCTGGCTGGTCGGCATGGGCGTGGCGGCCGCGTTTCGCAACAATATGGTGATGAAATCGGGTGCGCGCGTGCGCCTCAATAGCGAAGGCGTGGTGACGGTGGAAACCGACATGACCGATATCGGCACCGGCAGTTACACTATTATTGCGCAGACAGCGGCCGAGATGATGGGCGTGCCGCTGGAAAAAGTGGTGGTGCGCCTGGGCGACTCCGATTACCCCGTCTCGGCCGGTTCGGGCGGGCAGTGGGGTGGCAACAGCTCGACCGCCGGCGTGTACGCCGCCTGCGTGCGGCTGCGCCAGGCGGTGGCGCTCAAACTGGGCATGGACGACAAAGTGGCGCGCTTTTCGGACGGCCAAGTGCTGCAGGACGAGCGCCAGGTGCCGCTGGGCCAGGCGGCGGCCGGCGGCGATATCGTGGCCGAAGACAGCATGGAATACGGCGATCTCGACAAGAAATTCCAGCAGTCGACCTTTGGCGCGCATTTTGTCGAAGTGGGCGTCGACAGCTATACGGGCGAAGTGCGCGTACGGCGCATGCTGGCCGTGTGTGCGGCAGGGCGCATCCTCAATCCCAAGTCGGCGCGTAGCCAGGTGATCGGCGCCATGACCATGGGCGTGGGCGCGGCGCTGATGGAAGACCTGGTGGTCGACAAAAAGGTCGGCTTCTTTGTCAACCACGACCTGGCCGGCTACGAAGTGCCGGTGCACGCCGATATTCCGCACCAGGAAGTGATGTTTCTCGACGAGACCGACCCGATGTCTTCGCCAATGAAGGCCAAGGGCGTGGGCGAACTGGGCATCTGCGGCGTGGCGGCGGCCATTGCCAACGCGGTCTATAACGCCACCGGCGTGCGCGTGCGCGATTATCCGGTCACGCTCGACAAACTGCTGGCCAAATTGCCGGCCGCACCAAGCATGGCGGCTTGATGGGGGCTGGTGATTCCGGATTGCATGGCAGCCAGGCACTGGTCAACTGCGTGGCCTACTGCAAGGGGCGCAAGGTCGAGGACGAGATGGCGCTCGAGCAGGTGTGCGAGCTGCTCAAGGAACCCGACACCTTTGCCTGGATCGGCCTGTTCGAGCCCGATGCGGCCACGCTGGCGCGCATAGCCTCGCTGTTTTCCCTGCATGAACTGGCGGTGGAAGACGCGCAGGGCGCGCACGAGCGGCCCAAGCTCGATGAATATGGCGACACGCTGTTCATGGTGCTGCATACGGCCAGCCTGGAAGGCCAGCGCATCGAATATGGCGAGACGCATGTATTTCTCGGTGCGCGTTTTATCATCACCGTGCGCCATGGGCTGTCGGCCGGCTATGCGCGCCTGCGCGAGCGCAAGGAAACCGTGCCGGACCGGCTGGCCAGCGGTCCCGGCTATGTGCTCTATACTATCTTGGACTTCATCGTTGACCAGTACCTGCCCTGTATCGACCATCTGCAGGCCGACTTCGGCCGCTACGAGCAGGAGCTGTTCAAGCCCAATCTGCGCGAAGACACGCTGGAAGACTTCTACCTGCTGAAAAACGAGCTGCTAAAAATCGACGCGGCGGCAGCACCCTTGCACGATATCTGCAACCAGTTGCTGCGTTTTCATACCGACCTGATACCGAAGGAAACCCGGATCTACTATCGCGACATCCTCGATCATGTGCGCCGCGTCACCCACAGCGCGGCGCAGATGCGCGAAATGGTCAACGCCGCCATGCAGGTGGCGCTGGGCCAGATCTCGATCCGCCAGAACGAGGTGGTCAAGCGCCTGGCCGGCTGGGGCGCCATCCTGGCCGTGCCAACCATGGTGTTCAGCCTGTACGGCATGAACTTTGAATTCATGCCCGAATTGAAATGGCGCGGCAGCTACCCGCTGGTGCTGGCCGGCATTGTGGCCGGCTGCTACTTTCTGCACCGGCGCCTCAAGCGCGAGGGCTGGCTGTAGCGCAGCAGCTGCACTGGCCTGCGGTCTGCGGTCTGTTAAAGGTCGAAATATTGTCTAAAACACTCATGTTTTTGCGCGGCCTGCCGTTATCGATACCATGAGCACACTATCAGGCATTTCCTCCTGGAGCGCGGCCACCAGCCGCGTGGCCAGCACCGACAGCCGCCGCGATGATCTGTCGCAGCCTGTCGTATCGACCAGCGCTTTCCCATCGACCGTGGTGTCGTTGGGCAAATCCGTCAGCGAGTCGAGCGGCAAGACCGCGCTGCAATGGGAGCGCGCCGGGCGCGACTCGGTCAGCAACCGCATGGCCAACAATTTCAGCAATAGCTACGCGTCCAACCGTTTCAATGGCCTCGGCTCGGCGTTGCTGGAGCAGCTGAAGGGCGGTGTTGCGCAGTTGTCGCAAACGGTCATGCGCGCACCGGCCGGCGCCGGTTATGCCAGCGGCGTGGCCGTGTCGACCCTGCATGGCATGGGTGACAGCAAGGTCAGCCTGTCTGTGGTGACCAAAAGCGGGGTGGAGGTCAAACTGTCGCTCGACAGCGACGACGATGGCCTGGCCGTGCAGATGACGGCAAATGGCGAGTTGAGCGACGCGGAAACGCAGGCGCTGGGCAGTCTGGCCAAGGGTTTTCAGGAGGCCATCGACGGCATCACGCAGGAGCCGGCGCAACTCAATCTCGGTGGTCTGATGCAGTTTGACGCCAAAGTGCTGTCATCGGTCAATCTGCAGGCGAAAATCGCGCTCAGCGCCGAGTCGGCCGCTACGCAAAGCCTGTCGTTCCAGGCCGACGCGACGCAAAGAAAGGTCAGCTTCAGCGGCGCGGCCGGCAGCATCGATATCAAGGTCGATACCAGCCAGCTGGCCAGCCTGGGCAGCGCGCAGCAGCAGGCGCGCGCGCTGCAGGTGCAGTTGCAGCAGTTTGACAAGGCCGCGACACGCGGCCACGCCGATGCGGCCATGATGGATATGTTCAAGCAGACCTTCAGCAGCCTGCACGGCAGTATTGCCAGCGACGCCACGCTCAGCACCTCCGGTGCGGCGCCGTCGAAATGGGCGCTGGCGGCCGAAGAGCGTTCGCTGCTGACCGGACTGGCCGATTTCTCCGCCTCGGTGTCGCAGACACCGGCCATGATCAACCCGATGCGCCTGTCCGAGCAGGATGCGTTTGCGTATTCCGTCAGCCAGAGCACCAGCGTGGGCGGGCGCAGTTATGATGATCGCGCCATCTCGCAGCAGCAAAGCTCGACCTTGACTGCCAGCTACCATATGCCGCTGGTGGCCGGCACCGCGCTGCGCCTGACCACGGCCGCCGAATCGCAGAACTACACCTATCACCAGATCGACGACTCTGCCACCAGCGAGGCGAAAATCGGCTACAAGGACGGCAAGCTGGCCAGCGCCACGCTGGAACAAAGCACCAGCCTGTCGAGCCGCGTATCGACCTATGTGATGGGCAAGCTCAAATCCGATATCACCACGCCCGACCAGCACCGCCTGCTGCGCGACCTGGTCGGCGCGCTGTCACCATACCAGCCCGGCGACGCGGCGCTCACCACGGAAAAACGCGCCGAACAGCGCCAGACCATGCTGCAAGGAATCAACGACAGTGTATTCCTGCGGCCGTATTGACAGCCGCATCGTCAAACCACATTCCAGCCCGACAAGCCCGACAAGCCCGACCAGCTTGGTTCAGGTGTTCAGTCGCTCCAGTTCCAATGCTTCATAAGCTGGCCTGATCGCCGCTGCCAGCTCGATCAGCCGTTCCGCCTGCGGCGCACTAGCGTCGCCGCGATAGGCGTTGCCCGTGTATTTGGAGTGAAACTGCGCGCGTTCGCGCATGGCGTCCAGCTGGGGCTCAGTGCAGCCGATTTTCAGACTTGCCAGCAGGGCGGAAAACACGATTGCGGGTAACTGGCTGTAATTGACCAGCATGATGCGCCCGGCTGCTGCCTGGCTGCACGCCGCTGTATAAAAACTTTCCAGTACCAGCGCGGTATAGGCGTCGAAATCACCGGGAGCGGTGTGGCGAGCCGGCAGCGGCAGCAGCGCTGGGTGTATCAGTCCCGGCACCATTTGTGGTCCGCGCTGTCGCTGGTGCGAGGCCAGCACCGCCTGCGGTTCGCGGTACAGGAACAGGCAGGGCGTATCGGGAAAGGCAGCGCGCAGCAGTTCGAGGCTGTGGATGTGCCAGCAATCGAACTTGATGACAAAGTGCTTTTCCTGGTCAGAGCGGCGCTGTCCCATCGCGCCGATAAGCTGGCGCAGCAACGGGATGGTGCTGCCAGGTTGGCCCTGGTCATGGTGCAGTCGCAGCACCGAGTCGATAATGGGCGGCTCGGACATGACGATACATTGGGGTAAAGACGCCAGCAATTGGGTGAGCAGGGTCGAGCCGCAGCGCGAGACATGGAAAATAAAGGCGTCAGGCGCAGGCACGTCGTCAAACTGTGCCAGCGCCGCTGCAGGCGCATGGCAGATACGCCGTTGTTCGCGCGGCTGGCGCGCCAGGGTGTTTTCAAAGAAGGAGTCATTAAAAGCGATATCGCCCATATCGCGCCATGCCACGCTGATTTCACCGTGCTGGACGCTGGCGGTCAGCGGATACCAGTTGCGCAGATCCATGCCCGGTTGCCATTCGACTTGCTCGCCTCTGGCCAGCAGGCGCTCCTGCATCGCGAAGCCGTTGTGCACGTTCATGCGGCCACCGCGTGGTAAATCGCCGCCAGCCGTTCGGCCTGTGCCAGCACGGAAGGCTCGCCGGTGGCGCGCAGGCTGGCGATGATGTGCTGCACATTGCCGTCGTTGATGCTGGCGTCGCCATACTTGGGCGGCGGCTTGGGCACGAAGCCGGCGCTGGCAAACAAGTGTTCCAGCCAGTCGTTGGTGACGCAGTCGATCACCAGGTGCACGCGCGGCGCCGTGCCACGGTTCTCCACGGCGTGGCGGCAGCTGGCATCCATGTACCAGGCGTGGCCGGCACTGAAATGTACCGTTTCGCCATCGATGCGAAACAGCACCTGCTGCGAGGTCCTGATCGGGATGTGGATGCGCGTCACGCCGTCGGCCAGCGCGGTGCCGGGGTCGCGGTGTTCGCGGATCACCGCGCCCGCGTCGAGCGCCATCAGTCGAGCCGCCCCGACCTCGCAGTCGAAGCTGGCGATCACCTGCCGCAAGTATGGGCAGTGCGCCAGATGCGGCGTGTCGGCATAGGCCACGTCGTCAAGCGACATGATATGGCGCGCGTCGCCGCCGGCCGAGCGCAGCGGCAGCACACTCCAGCCGTTTTCATAGGCCCCGGTATTGAAATGCGCCAGCCAGTCAGTGGCGGCGAAGCGGGCAATTTCCTGCTGCATGCGCGCCACGTCGAAACGCAATGGCAAGCGCAGATGGGTGCTGGGCGCCGTCATGGCGTGCTCCAGCGCAGTTGTTGCTGGATCTGATCTTCGCCTTCGACCATAAAACCGAGCCGCGCATACAGGCGCCGTGCAGCCAGGTTGCCGTGATTGACGCCCAGGCTCACCGTCGCTTGCTGCGTGGCGGCAAGCACCTGCAGGCCAGCCAGTACGGCGCTGCCCGCGCCCTGGCTCTGCGCCTGCGGCAGCAGCGTGATGTCAACCACGCGCAGCGCCTGCTCGCCGGGATTGACGATCAGCCGGCCGATCGGCGCGCCGTCGCGCTCGATTATCAGGTGGCGTGCCTGCGGATAGGACTGGCGATAGCCCTGGTCGTGCATGCGCTGCTGCATGGCGATCAGCTGCTCGATGAAATCAGGTTCGGCTTGCATCTGCAGCAAATCGCCGCGGCTGCTGCGGTACAGAACGCGCGCGAAAGCCTGGTCGCTCTCGCTGGCGGCATCGAACTCGCGCAAATTGAAAGGGGAGGATAAGGAATACACCGGCGCTCCGAAAAAAGGGTGGTTCAAATAGCTGTCTATTTGCTATGCTGCCAATGTTTACGTCGTCTTGCAATCACATTTACAGGATTTCCTCTATGAACATCACTCTAGAACTGATCGCTCCGCTGGTCGACAGCGTCTTCATGGCCCATACCGCCGCAGGCGTGGTTGCTCTGACCTTGACCGAAGCGAAGGAACTGCCGCGGCGCGGCTTGCCGGAGCAGTTCCGCACGCCGCTGAGCATGATTTTCGCGGGTCCGCCCGAACTGGTGCTGATGGACGGCAATTACACCCTCGATCACGAGCAGCTGGGCCAGCTGGAACTGTATTTGTGGCCGATCTCGGCACCGCTGCCAGCCAGGCCCAGCGAGGTAGGCAAGCAGTGCTACCAGGTATCGCTGTCGTGAGCGGCGTTGATCGCGCTGCCGAACAGGCGGAACTGGCGCAGATCGCCCGCGC
Organism: Janthinobacterium aquaticum; assembly: GCF_009208565.1. GTDB lineage: Bacteria > Pseudomonadota > Gammaproteobacteria > Burkholderiales > Burkholderiaceae_D > Janthinobacterium. The sequence goes on from NZ_WFLK01000002.1 coordinate 592,988, forward strand.
CATCGCCGATCCGGCGCGTTCGCTCGCCTCGTTGATCGGCGAGACCGGGCAGTTGCGCGCCTTTGTCGAGCGCCATTCGCAGCTGTCGATGGCAGGCTCGGACCACATGACCGAGGGCGAAAGCACCTTGCCCAGCGGCTGGGCGATTTCACCGGTGCAAGCTGCACTGTGCGCGCGCGAACCGCTGCGCAGCGCCGCCTTTATCCAGGGCCTGGCTGCGGCCATCAACGCCGCCGCCACGCCGCAGCGGCCGGTGTCGGTGCTGTATGCCGGTTGCGGTCCGTTTGCCTTGCTGGCCTTGCCGCTGATGGCGATCTTCTCGCCGCACCAGGTGCGCTTCACCATCCTCGAAGTGCACCAGGAAGCGCTCGACTACGCGCGCGCCCTGATCGAAAAGCTCGGCTATGGCGGGCACGTGGCGGCATTCGTCTGCGCCGACGCCGCCACATGGCGCATCGCGCCGGAGGCAACCCCGGACGTGATCGTCAGTGAAACCATGAATACGGCATTGGGCAAGGAACCGCAGGTGGCCATCATGCGCAATCTGTTCGTGCAGGCGCCGCAAGCGGCACTGGTGCCAGCGGCCATCGCGGTACATCTTGGTCAGCCGGGGCATACCATGCATGAGCCGTGCGCCGACTGGGGCCGCATCTTTGAAATCAATGCCGCCAGCATCCTGGCGTGGAAAGGGAATCAGGGCGGTTCCCTGCCTGCCGCCAGCATCCGCCTGCCGACGCAGCTGGCGCGGGCGCCGAAACTGCTGACGCGTATCCAGGTGCATGGCGAGACCGTGCTGCGCGATTATGACTGCAGCCTGAACCTGCCGCTGCACCTGCCCGGCAAGCCGCAACTGACGGGATCGGAAACGCTGGCCTTTTCCTATCAGCTGGGCAGCACGCCGGGCCTGGCGTGCGAGGTGCTGCGCTGATTTTTAATTGCGCATCGGGAAATAGCCTTCCACGGCGATCAGGTAATTCATCGCCAGGAAGGGCGGCGTCGGCGCGCTTTGCGCCGTCACCGTGACCGGCGTGATGATCGGCGTGCCGCCGCCGGTGCTGGCGTTGGTGACGGTCGGGGTGAAGCTGACCTGTCCGCTGGCCTTGGCCAGCGCGACGCTGCCGCTGGCGCCCAGCGCCGGCAGGTACATATTGGTAACCGAGGTGCCCGACGATGCAGCGGTGGCCAGGTAGCCGCCGGCCGTCGGCGCAGGGTCGCTGGCTTCGTCCAGCGCGGCGTTCAGGGTGACGTCGACCGTCGCCGAGCCGCTCGACACGGTGGCTGCGTGGGTGTGTGCCGGCATGTTGGCGACCGTCAGGGCGATGCTGGCGGTGCCGGTGCTGACGAGGCGTACGTTGGCGCCCAGCAGGTCGCCATTTTGCGACGCCCGCGTCGGCGCGCCTTGTGCATTGACGGGGGCGGTGACAATGCGGTCAGGCGCAACCGTGTCGTTCAGCGCCACCGGAATCCGGCCGCGCAGGTCGGGCAGGGCAAAGGTGGTCTTGCCGTCGCCGCCGAACTGTACGCCCAGCACCGCGTACAGTACGTTGTTGGTGCTGATGCTGAGCGTCTGGCCATGGCAAAACATCCAGCCCTTCGGTGCGAAAGGGAATGCTGCCAGCATGATGGTGCCGATGAGTGGGTCCATGGTGTCTCTGGTGAAGTGATGGGTGTGTCGGATGGATACGTGAAACTGATGCGACAGGTGCGGAACCGGGGCGCGCGATACGCTGCCCCGGACCGTGCCGCATGATTTAGTTGCGGCTAGGGAAAATACCGTTGATGCAGATGATGTACTGTATCGTCTGGAACGGTGGCACGGTGGCGGCGGTGCCGGTGGTGGTGACCGGTGCCACCACGGGCGTGCCGCTGCCGGTATTGCCAACGCTAACGGTGCCGCCGCCGCCGCCGCCGGACACGGTCGCGGTGCCGGCATTGAGCTTGGTGACAGGGCCGGTGGCCGCGTACAGGAACGGCGTGCTGGTACCATCGGTCGAGCCGGAGGCCAGGTAGCCGCTGGCCAGCGGTGCCGCTGACGTGGCATCGGCTGTGCTGACATTGATGTCGACGGTGATGGGCGCGCCACCACTGCCGGCGGTAAACGTCGCAGGATGGTTGTGGGACGGCAGGTTGGCAACGGTCAGGGCGGCGGTGGCGGTGCCGGACGCGATGACGGTGCTGGACATGGTGCCGCCGGCAGTGCCGTTGTTGCCCTGGATGCGGTCTGCGGTCGTGGTCAGGTTCTGGCCCACGGCCACGCGGCCGCGCAAATCGGGCAAGCCGAAGGTGCTCATGCCGTCGCCGCCATATTGCGTGCCCAGCAATGCAAACAAGGCTGAGTAGTTACTAACGCTTAACAGCTGGCCGTTGCATGTCATCCAGCCGCGTGGTGGAAAAGAAAAACCTACGCCAAGAATAGTACCTACAAATGCATCCATGTTTGCTGCCTTTCAAATGAGAGCTTCAATATTATGGCGCCGGGCTTGCGAGACCGGCTTCGGTAACATGCATCCAGCCTGGATATGTTAATTCAATTTTAAAAACATGTCGCTGTAATTTGCAACGCGGTGTTATTTTTAAAAATACAATTTACCGTCAAACCGTCAAAACAGGTAAACGATCATAATCATATTGCTGCTGACGACGCGGTGATCAGTTGCGCTGCGGGAACACTCCCTCCACGGCGATGATGTATTGCATGGCCAGGAAAGGCGGCGTTGGCGCGCTCTGTGCCGGCAGCGTGATCAGCGCGTTGACCGCCTGGCCGTTACCGGCGCTGGCATTGGTGACGGTCGGGGTGAAGCTGACCTGTCCGCTGGCCTTGGCCAGCGCGACGCTGCCGCTGGAACCCAGCGCCGGCAGGTACATATTGGTGACCGAGGTACCCGACGATGCGGCGGTGGCCACGTAGCCGCCGGCCGTCGGTGCAGGGTCGCTGGCCTCGTCCAGCGCGGCGTTCAGGGTGACGTCGACCGTCGCCGAGCCGCTCGACACGGTGGCCACGTGGGTGTGCGGCGGCAAGTTCGCTTGCGTCAGCGTAAAGTTGGCGGGGCCGCTGCTGACCAGGCGCACATTGGCGCCCAGGGTGTCGCCCACCACGCCTTGCCTGGTCGGCACGCCCTGGCCATTGACGGGGGCGGTGACGATGCGGTCGGGCGCGGGGGTATTGTTGATCGCCACCGGAATGCGGCCGCGCAGGTCGGGCAGGTTGAAGGTGGTCTGGCCATTGCCGCCAAACTGTACGCCGATCAGTGCATACAGCGCGGCATTGGTCTGGATATTGAGGGTCTGGCCGCTGCAAAACATCCAGCCTTGCGGTGCAAAAGTATACGGGCACAACATGACACTACCTAAAATCGGATCCATGCGTATTTTCTTTCAGATGACGGGAATGAGAAGACAGGCGGCGTGACAGCGTCGGCGGAAAAGTGATGCATTCGATTGCAAGAATGGCGCTGCCGTCTGATCAAGTGAATGATTCGCTTTGATTATGCTGGCTGTACCGGCTTGCATGTTCTTCCTTTTGAATGGGAAACGCGGCATCATGTCGCTGGCAGGAAAATTGGCAATTAAGCCGGAAGTTATGCTGGCGCGGCACTGTATAGATATAGTAATTGAAAAGATTAATAATATCTATTAATTATTTCCGGTTTGCGGGCATTAAAAAAGCCAGGTTGATTGATCGAAATTGTTGTTGCACGTGAGGAAGGTATATCGTGACTTGCGTGCCAATAAGGCAATATCGGCAGGGGCGGTTGCGGACGGGAATTTAGTGCAAGATGAGCTGTCGGCGCTCGGTGATGACGATGCTGAGCGCCGACAATGTGGTGCAGTGGCTACGGTTTTACTTTGCTCTGGCCGATGCGGTAGCCCAGGCCCAGCACGCCCAGCCAGACAGGGATCAGGTAGACCGACAGACGCAGTCCTGGCGTAATCAGCATGACTATCAATATGCCAGCCAGGAACGCCAGGCACAGGTAGTTAGTTAAGGGTAGCCCAGGCTCTGGAACAGCGTAAGCGCGTTACTGCAGCCGTACTGAAGCAGTCAGACACCCAGCGTGCGCCGGACAACCGCCAGCGGCTTGCGCAGCACATGGTAGATCAGTGGCGCCCAGCCGCCATACAGCTTGGCTGTGCCCTTCAGGCCGATGCGCTGCACCGCTTCGCCTGCGGCCAGGTCGGCCTTGAGCGAATAGGCAACCACCCCGTCGCTGGTCAGCGCCGGCTCGTAGCTCGATTGAGTCAGTACCCCCGCTACCGTGCTCAGCGGAGCCACATTCAGGTACAGCTTGACGGCGGCGCCCGGGTCCAGGCTCAGCGCATCATCGACCGGCAGGCGAATGGCGATCTGCACCTTGGCCGGATTGGCCAGCAGGATGATGCGCTCACCGGTCTGTACCGGCTTGCCGAGCCAGTCGTTCGGGTCCGAAAAGACCGCAATGCCGGCCTCCGGTGCGCGTACCTGTATGCGTTCGAGCATATCCTTGACATATTGCGCCTCGGCGGCCTTTTCTTCCAGCCTGGCGTTCAGTGCCGAAAGGTCAGCCTTGCTGGCGCCGTCGCTGAATGACTTTTGCGTTGCGCGCAGGTATTCTGCAGCGGCCACCGCCTCCGACTTTGCCGCCACTTCATTGCGGTTGCGCGCGCCCATATCCTCCAGCGCAAACAATGGCGCGCCGGCTGCCACGGTCTGGTTGGGCGCCACGAAGAAACGCGCGACGACGCCATCCTGCGGGGCTGCGATGAGCTTGGCATCCTTGCCAATAATCTCTGCTGGCGCCAGCACGGTCAGGCGCATCGGTATCAATGCCACCCCCAGCGCAGCGAGCCACAGCCATTTGGGGCGCTTACGCAGGCGTGCCAGCGTGGTGCGCCAGGCCGCAGCTTGCACACGCCACGCCCACAGCGCCTGGCCGTAAGCGCCTGCCAGGCGCGCCAGCAAGGCTGTTTCGGCCTCGCCGGCATCCTGTTCCAGCGTCAGCCACAGGCCCCCGACTGTGGTGCCTGCCGGCGTGGGCAGCGGCACCAGCAGGGCGCAGGCGCCCATCCATTCGTCCCAGCCTGCCCACATTGCTTCTGGCATGTCAGTGCGGATGATGCGCTTGGTCTGGCCTGGCGCCAGGTCGGGCGCAAACAGGCGTAGTGCCTGGTTCATCCACTGGCGGTAAGGCGAATCGACGGGCAGGTCGGCCAGCCCCGAGACCAGCTTGACACTGGCGACGCCTGCCATATCGTTACGCCATAGCACTGCCTGGCGGTAGGGCAGCAAGCGCCAGGTGTCATTGACGGCGATAAATTCCACCGCGCTTTCGCTGGCGGCCTGGCGCACATCCTGTTCGATCTGCAACAGGGTGCCGATACTTTGCAGATTGATCGGTGATTCTGACAAGAGACTTCCAGTGCTAAGGCAGGTAACTAAGAGTGGTAAGGGCGCGCGCGCTTACCTGGGAGCGGCAAAACTGGCCACGCCGCTCATGCCAGGAAGCAAGTTTGCCGTGTTGCCGATCACCTCGCCTTCGATCTCGATCGACTGGCTGACCGCATCGACGCGCCCGTTGATGCGCGCGACCTTGGCCTGATAGGCCTTGCCGGTTTCGTCGATCTGCACCGAAAACGGCTGACCCGCTTTAAGCCAGGATAGCCAGAGCGAAGGCACGTTCAATTGTACCTTGAGCTTGCGGTCGTTGACGATCTCGATCAGCGGCTGGCCGATATTGACGCTCGCATACTGCTTGGCCAGCAGGCGCGTGACGGTGCCGGCAAACGGCGCAACGATATTGCACTGCTTGAGCTGCGCCTGGTACAGCTGGATCTGCGCCTTGGCTTTCTGCGCTGCGGCGCCAGCCTGCTGTACATCGATCTCGGCCACCGACTGCATCGATTGCAGCTTGACCTTCGATTCATAGGTCTGCTGGGCGCTGTAGAAGTCGGAATTGGCCATTTTCAGATGGGCATCCTGCTCCTCGCAATTAAAGCGTATTAACACCTGACCTGCCTTGATCGGGCTGCCCAGCCTGACGTTCAACTGGTCGATGCGCCCGGCCATCTGGGAAGCAAGTACGCTTTCCTGGTCGGCCGCCACCAGCACGCGGATGGTTTTGCTGGCCGCCGGCTGGGCTGGCGCCGCCGCTTTTGCGGGCGTTGCCGCCGGCGTTGCGGCCTGCGCAGCCACGGCACCGGCCACCAGCAGCGCCGCAGCGCTGCCGACCACACTGCGCATCAAAGTCATGCTGCGCATCAGTTCTGCACCTGTCGGCTGGCGGCCGCTTCGCTGCGCAGCAGACTGCTGATCTTGGTCGCCGCCGATTCGGCCGCCGCTTCGCCAAATACCGGCCATGCCGAGCTGACGCTGTCGGGAATCGCCGAACGGTATGGGATGGTGGCCATCACCGCGTTGCCACGCTTGACTTGCCAGGTCACTTCCACCGAGCGCATACCTGCATTGGTTTGGCCTACGTTGGTGCTGGCGCTGATGACAGGGATATTGCCGTCAGCGGCATCGACAACAACCGTGCCATGTTCGCCCAGTTGCTTGCGCAGCAATGCGGTCATATCAATATTGCTGCCGGCTGGTGCGGTAATGTCGCCCAGCGCCACGCGTGGCGGCGGCAGCGAGACATCGGCGGTATGGAAGCTGGTCTTGCGCCAGTCCAGGTCAGCCTTTGCAAGCTGGGCCGTAAATGTCGCCACGCTCTCGCTTTGCGGCTGTTCCGGCAGCAGGTCGGCGCCGACCGAATTGGCGACGCGCGCGTAAGCCATCTGCAGGTTGGCCAGTGCCACGTAGCGCTGCATTTCCGACAGGGCTGCCTTCACTTCGGTGCGCAGCAGTTCCATTTCAGATTCCGCGCTGGCCTTGGTGGCGGCCAGCGTATGCTGCTCGATGCGGGCATCGACTTTTGCCGCCTGGCTGCTGACGACGTAGTCCGCGCGCGCTTCCTGGAAGCGCTGTGCAGCGATGCGCACCTGGGTCAGCACGGCCATGGTCATGGCGATACGGCGTGCATCGTCCACTTGTGCCTGGTTCTCCTGGGCGCGCTTGGTGGCAGGGTAGGCAAAAGCGCGCATCAGGTTCAGCGAGATGGTGCTGCCGGCTTCGCCCCAGGTGTTATTGAGCAGGAATTTATTGCTGTCGCGGTTGCTCGATACATTAATTTCCAGACCAGGCAGGAACGCCAGCAGCGCCTTGCGGCCTTCGAGCACCGACATTTTCTTGCGATAGTCTTCTTCGCGCAATTCCGGACGGTTGTTCAATGCCGCCTGGTCCAGCGCGTTCAGGTCGTCAAACGGCTGCAGCTTGCTCGTTTCCTGTTCTTCCTGGCCAGCCGACAAGGTCACGACCGTGCCCGGACGCAGGTTGATCAGCGCGTTCAGTTCGGACTTGGCCAGTATCAGTTCCTGGCGGCGCGAGACGATCTGCTGGTGCAGGTCGAGCAGGGCGCGCTGGTAGGCCAGCGCCTGCAGCGGCGGCAGCAGACGCTCGGTTTCCATGCGCTCGCTGCGCAGCAACGCTTCCTTGACGCGATTGAGCAGGTCGTCCATGCGCGGCAGCGTTTGCTGGGCAACATAGGCGCGCCAGAAAGCCTGGCGTACGTCCTGCGAGATATTCTGCACGACCTTGCGCTTGCGTTCTTCGGCGATCATCACCTGCACCGCCTGCTGCTGGGCGCGCACGTAGCTGACGCCAAAGTCCAGCACATTCCAGGCCAGCACCGCATTCTGCGTATTGCGCGTGCGCTCCTGGGCACCCGAGAACAGATTGCTCTCGACGCCCGTGCCGAGGTCCACCGAACGCGAACCGGCGTCATTGCTGCGTGAATTGTAACCGGCAGCGACCGTCAGGCGCGGCAGCATGTCGTACTTTGCCAGGTCGAGCTGGCTCGATGCCATGCTCTGCTCCATCGAACGCAGACGATAGTCATAGTTGTATTTCAGCGCGCGTGCAAAAGCTTCGTGCAGGGTGATTTCGCCGGCGACCGGTTCGACATCCTTGAACAGAGTCTCGACATCGTTGCGTGCGCGCACGTTGCGTGTTTCCGCATCGATCGGTTCTGGCAGCACGGTGCAGGCGCTCAGTGCGGCGCCCAGCACAATGGCCATGGGCAGGCGGCGCAGTGCTGCAGGGCGTACACCACGCAGCGTGCCGGTCACGCTATTAACAAAGGTCATCAATGAAGCTCCTGGTTGTTCAAGTCGGTTGTGTTGTTTGAAGGTCTGCACGATTAAATCTGTGCCAGATGACGCAAGGTGGCCTGGGCTTCGCGCGCAAAGCGCTGTGCTTCCTGCGACAGTTGTCCGCTCAGTGCAGACGCCGGAACTGCCTCGGCCTCGGTTGCCGCTTCGGCGCTGTCGGACACAGCTGCCAATGCCGAGTCAGCTGGCACGGCATCACCGTCAGGCGCCGTGTCCGGCTGGCCGATCTGCGCCACGCGTTTGTGCAGGCCCAGCGCCATCAGCAGTTCCTTGCCGGTCAGGCTGGCCTGAGGCACGGGAGCGGGAGCGGGAGCGGCGGTCTCTATCTTGAAGACGGTGCGCGCTTCGTTGCCATTGGCGTCCCTGGCCAGCACTTCGATCTCCAGCAAGCCGGCCTGGCCTGGAGGAGGCGAACCGGTAAAGGTGCCGGTGGCGGGATTGAAACTGAGCCAGGACGGCAGTTCACTGCCGTCAGCCAGGCGGGCACTCAGTGTCGGCGTGCCGCCACTACTGCTGGTGAACGTGTCGGCCGGCACGGTAAAGTTCAGGAGGGTTCCCGTCTGCAAGGCGATACTGCTGATTTCCTTGTTGACTACGAGCGAAGAGGTCGTTTGTGGCAATGGTGCGGAAACGTTTTCAACTCGTGGCGCCGGGGTGGTGATAGTGGCCGTTTGTGGTGCTGGCGTTTGCATTGTTCCCTGTACTGCACCCTGTACAGCAGCAGCCAGTGCAGACTGGCTTACTTGCCCCTGGGCGGCATCGCGCACTGGCGGCGTGGCAGGCGGAGCCTGCTCGGCCACTGGTGCCAGCACCGGCGGCGCCGGCGGCAACGGTGCTGTTACGGCTGGAGCAGGCGGCGCCAGCACGGTGAGGCTGAACGCTGCCGAAGTCGCGCCCGTATTGCCTGCTGCGTCAGTGGCGGTGGCGGTAATCTGGTGATTGCCCAGGCTTAGTTGCGCTGTCAACGTCCAGGTGCCGTTGGCGTCGGCCTGCACGGTGCCGATCACGGTGCCATTGCTGCGCACGGTGACGGTGCTGCTTGCTTCTGCCGTACCCGTCAGCGAGGGCAGGGTATCGAGGGTCGAGGCCTCGCCGCCTGGCAATTTCGGTGTGCCGGCAACGGCTGGAGCAGTTGTGTCGATGACCACTGTCAGCGGTGCGGAAACGGTGCTGGTATTGCCGGCCGTATCGGTGGCGCGCACGGTCAGCGTGTGGGTTCCCTCCGACAGGGTGCTGCTGGTGATGCGCCAGCTGCCGTTGACGGCCACGGCCGTGCCCAGCACGGTGGTGCCATTGCTGTCATACAGGGTCACGGTACTGCCATTCTCGGCCGTACCGGTGACCGTCGGCGTCCTGACGCTGGTGATGCCGTCGCTGCCGGATACGCCATTGTCGCTCGCTGCCGTCAGTGCCGGCACGCTTGGTGCGGCTGGTGCGCCGGTATCGATCGTGACCGTCAATGCTGCGCTGGCGGCGCTGCGGTTGCCTGCGGCATCGGTGGCCCGGACGGTCAGGCTGTGGGTTCCGTCGCCCAGCACGCTGCTGGTGATGTTCCAGCTGCCGTTGACGGCGGCGACAGTGCTGCCGAGCACGGTGACGCCATCGGTATCAAACAGGGTGACGATGCTGCCCGCTTCGGCACGGCCGGTAATGGTCGGGCGGCTTACGCTGGTGATGCCGTCGCTGTTCGACGCGCCATTATCGCTGCCGGGCGCCAGCAACGGTGTTGCTGGCGCCGCTGGAGCAGAAGTATCGATCATGACCGTCAATGCTGCGCTGGCGCTACTGGTATTGCCACCCGCATCCGTGATCCTGACTGACAGAAGGTGGCTGCCGTCTGCCAGCAGGCTGCTGGTGATGCTCCACGCACCGACGGCGTCCGCGGTCGTGGTACCCAGTACGGTGACGCCGTCGGTGTCGTACAGCGTGACCATGCTGCCAGCCTCAGCGCGACCGTTGATCGTCGGCCTCGCCACGCTGGTGATGCCGTCCGAATTCGATACGCCATTGTCGCTCGCCGGCGACAGCACCGGCACTGCCGGCGTGGCTGGCGCAGTGGTGTCGATGGTCACCGTCAGCGCGGGGCTGCTGGCGCTGGTATTGCCGGCAGCATCGGTGGCTTTTACGCTCAGCGTATGGCTGCCTTCGGCCAGCACACTGCTGGTAATGCTCCAGCTGCCGTTGCCCGCCACCACGGCCGTGCCCAGCACGGTGACGCCATCGGTGTCGTACAGGGTGACAGCGCTGCCTGCTTCTGCCGTGCCGGTAATGGTAGGACGCGTGATGCTGGTAATGCCATCGGAGTTGGACGTACCGTTGTCGCTCGCTGACGAGAGCACCGGCGTGGCCGGCGCTGCTGGTGCGGCCGTATCGATAACGATCTGGAGCGCAGCGCTGGCAGCGCTGGTGTTGCCGGCCGCATCGGTGGCTTTCACACTCAGCGCATGGCTGCCTCCGGCCAGCACGCTGCTGGTCATGCTCCAGCTGCCGTTGCCCGCCACCACGGCCGTGCCGAGCACGGTGACGCCATCGGTGTCGTACAGGGTAACAGTGCTGCCTGCTTCTGCCGTGCCGGTAATGGTAGGACGCGTGACGCTGGTAATGGCATCGGAGTTGGATGTACCGTTGTCGCTCGCTGACGAGAGCACCGGCGTGGCCGGCGCTGCTGGTGCGGCCGTATCGATAACGATCTGGAGCGCAGCGCTGGCAGCGCTGGTGTTGCCGGCCGCATCGGTGGCTTTTACGCTCAGCGCATGGCTGCCTTCGGCCAGCACACTGCTGGTCATGCTCCAGCTGCCGTTGCCCGCCACCACGGCCGTGCCGAGCACGGTGACGCCATCGGTGTCGTACAGGGTAACAGTGCTGCCTGCTTCTGCCGTGCCGGTAATGGTAGGACGCGTGACGCTGGTAATGGCATCGGAGTTGGATGCACCGTTGTCGCTGGCTGGCGAGAGCACCGGCGTGGCCGGCGCTGCTGGTGCGGTGGTGTCGATGGTGACGACCAGCGCGGTGCTGGCGGCGCTGACGAGGCCGCTGGTGCTGGTGGTTTTGACCGTCAACTGGTGGTTGCCATCGGCCAGTGTGCTGCTGGTAATGCTCCAGTCACCGCCGGCGCCGACCACCGCGCTGCCAAGCACGCTGACACCGTCGGTGTCATACAGCGTGACGGTGGCGCCGGGCAGGGCGCGGCCGGACACCGTCGGTCGTGTGACACTGGTGATGCCGTCACTGTTGGAGGCGCCGTTGTCGCTGGCAGCGGCCAGCACCGGCACCGCGGGTGTGGCTGGTACGGCGGTATCGATGGTGACCGTCAGCGCCGGGCTGGCGGCGCTGCGGTTGCCGGCCGAGTCGGTGGCGCGCACGCTCAGGCTATGGACGCCGTCGGCCAGTGTGCTGCTGGTGATGCTCCAGTTGCCGTTGGCCGCTGCGAGCACGGTGCCCAGCACGGTAACGCCGTCGGTGTCGTACAGGCTAACGGTGCTGCCCGCTTCGGCACGGCCGGTGATGGTAGGACGGGTGATGCTGGTGATGCCGTCGGTATTCGAGGCGCCGCTGTCGCTGGCGGCGGCCAATACCGGGGCGGCCGGTGCGGCTGGCGCGGTGGTGTCGACGGTGATCGTCAGCGCTGCCGAGCTCACGCTGGGATTGCCGGCGGTATCCACCGCCTTGACGCTCAAGCTGTGCGTACCGGAAGCCAGTGCGCTGCTGGTGATGCTCCACACGCCGCCGGTGGCGGTGGTGGTGCCGAGCACGGTGGTGCCATCTGTATCGTACAAGGTGATGGTGCTACCTGCTTCGGCGGTGCCGGTGACGGTAGGCGTGGTGACGTTGGTAACACCGTCGGTGTTGGAACTGCCGCTGTCGGAAGCAAGGGCCAGGATCGGCGCGCCTGGAGCTGCCGGTGCGGTGCTTACGATAGTGATCGTCAGCGATGGCGAGGCCGCGCTGCGGTTACCTGCTGCATCGACCGCCTTGACGCTCAAGCTGTGCGTGCCGGAGGCCAGCGCGCTGCTGGTGATGCTCCACGTGCCGCCGGTGGCCACTGCCGTGCCGAGCACGGTGGTGCCGTTGGTGTCGTATAGGGTGACGGTGCTGCCCGCTTCGGCGGTGCCAGTGACGGTAGGCGTGGTGACGTTGGTGACACCGTCGGTGTTGGAGACGCCGCTATCGGAAGCCAGCGCCAATACCGGTGCGCTTGGCGCTGCCGGTGCCGCACTGTCAATATTGATCGACAGCGCCGCGCTGGCGACGCTGCTATTGCCTGCAGCATCCACCGCCTTGACGCTCAGGCTGTGCGTACCGGACGCCAGCGCGCTGCTGGTGATACTCCACACGCCGCCGGTGGCCACTGCCGTGCCGAGCACGGTGGTGCCGTTGGTATCGTACAGCGTGACGGTGCTGCCCGCTTCGGCGGTGCCAGTGACGGTAGGCGTGGTGACGTTGGTGACACCGTCGGTGTTGGAACTGCCGCTGTCGGAAGCAAGGGCCAGGACCGGCGCGCCTGGCGCTGCCGGTGCGGCGCTCACGATGGTGATCGTGAGCGATGGCGATGCCGCGCTGCGGTTACCGGATGCATCCACTGCCTTGACGCTCAAGCTGTGTGCGCCGTCAGCCAATGCGCTGCTAGTAATGCTCCACACGCCGCCGGTGGCGGTGGTGGTGCCGAGTACGGTGGTGCCGTCGGTATCGTACAGGGTGACGGTGCTGCCTGCTTCGGCGGTGCCGGTGACGGTAGGCGTGGTGACGTTGGTGATGCCGTCGGTGTTCGAGCTACCGTTGTCGCTGGCCGCAGTGAGTACCGGCGCGCTTGGTGCTGCCGGTGCGGTGGTATCGATGGTGATCGACAGCGACGCGCTGGCGACGCTGCTATTGCCGGCGGCATCGACCGCCTTGACGCTCAGGTTGTGCGTACCGGAAGCCAGTGCGCTGCTGGTGATGCTCCACACGCCGCCGGTGGCCACTGCCGTGCCGAGCACGGTGGTGCCGTTGGTATCGTATAGCGTGACGGTGCTGCCCGCTTCGGCGGTGCCAGTGACGGTAGGCGTGGTGACGTTGGTGACACCGTCGGTGCTGGAGTTGCCGCTATCGGAAGCCAGCGCCAATACCGGGGCACTTGGCGCTGCCG
>NZ_WFLK01000030.1 GCF_009208565.1 Janthinobacterium aquaticum
TGGTGATGCTCCACGCGCCGCCGGTGGCCACGGCCGTGCCGAGCACGGTGGTGCCGTCGGTATCGTACAGCGTGACGGTGCTGCCCGCTTCGGCGGTGCCAGTGACGGTAGGCGTGGTGACGTTGGTGACACCGTCGGTGTTGGAACTGCCGCTGTCGGAAGCAAGGGCCAGGATTGGTGCGCCTGGAGCTGCCGGTGCGGCGCTTACGATGGTGATCGTGAGCGATGGCGATGCCGCGCTGCGGTTGCCGGCGGCATCCACTGCCTTGACGCTCAAGCTGTGTGCGCCGTTAGCCAATGCGCTGCTAGTAATGCTCCACACGCCGCCGGTGGCGGTGGTGGTGCCGAGTACGGTGGTGCCGTCGGTATCGTACAGGGTGACGGTGCTACCTGCTTCGGCGGTGCCGGTGACGGTAGGCGTGGTGACGTTGGTGACACCATCGGTGTTGGAAATGCCGCTGTCGGAAGCAAGGGCCAGGATTGGCGCGCCTGGCGCTGCCGGTGCGGCGCTTACGATGGTGATCGTGAGCGATGGCGATGCCGCGCTGCGGTTGCCGGCTGCATCCACTGCCTTGACGCTCAAGCTGTGTGCGCCGTTAGCCAATGCGCTGCTAGTAATGCTCCACACGCCGCCGGTGGCGGTGGTGGTGCCGAGCACGGTGGTGCCGTCGGTATCGTATAGCGTGACGGTGCTTCCAGCTTCGGCAGTGCCGGTGATGGTAGGCGTGGTGACGCTGGTAATGCCGTCGGTGTTCGAGCTGCCGTTGTCGCTAGCCGCTGCGAGTACTGGTGTGCTTGGCGCTGCCGGTGCGGTGGTATCGATGGTGATCGACAGCGTGGCGCTGGCGACGCTGCTATTGCCGGCCACATCCACCGCCTTGACGCTCAGGCTGTGCGTGCCGGAGGCCAGCGCGCTGCTGGTGATGCTCCACGCGCCGCCGGTGGCCACTGTCGTGCCGAGCACGGTGGTGCCGTCGGTATCGTACAGGGTGACGGTGCTACCTGCTTCGGCGGTGCCGGTGACGGTAGGCGTGGTCACGTTGGTGACACCGTCTGTGTTGGAACTGCCACTGTCGGAAGCCAGTGCCAATACCGGCGTACTTGGTGCTGCCGGTGCGGTGCTCACGATGGTGATCGTCAGCGATGGTGATGCCGCGCTGCGGTTACCGGCTGCATCGACCGCCTTCACGCTCAAGCTGTGCGCGCCGTTAGCCAACGCACTGCTGGTGATGCTCCACACGCCGCCGGTGGCGGTGGTGGTGCCGAGTACGGTGGTGCCGTCGGTATCGTATAGCGTGACGGTGCTGCCTGCTTCGGCGGTGCCGGTGACGGTAGGCGTGATGACGTTGGTAACGCCGTCGGTGTTGGAGTTGCCGCTATCGGAAGCCAGCGCCAGGACCGGGGTGCTTGGCGCTGCCGGTGCGGTGCTGTCGATGGTGATCGACAGCGCGGCGCTGGCGACGCTGCTATTGCCTGCAGCATCCACTGCCTTGACGCTCAAGCTGTGTGCGCCGGTCGCCAGCGTGCTGCTGGTGATGCTCCACGCGCCGCCGGTAGCAACTGCCGTGCCGAGTACGGTGGTGCCGTCGGTATCGTACAGCGTGACAGTGCTGCCCGCTTCGGCGGTACCGGTGACGGTAGGCGTGATGACGTTGGTAACACCGTCGGTGTTGGAGACGCCGCTATCGGAAGCCAGCGCCAATACCGGCGCGCTTGGCGCTGCCGGTGGGGTGGTATCGATGGTAATCGACAGCGCCGCGCTGGCGACGCTGCTATTGCCTGCAGCATCCACCGCCTTGACGCTCAGGCTGTGCGTACCGGACGCCAGCGCGCTGCTGGTGATGCTCCACGCGCCGCCGGTGGCCACGGCCGTGCCGAGCACGGTGGTGCCGTCGGTATCGTTCAGCGTGACGGTGCTGCCCGCTTCGGCGGTGCCAGTGACGGTAGGCGTGGTGACGTTGGTGACACCGTCGGTGCTGGAGTTGCCGCTATCGGAAGCCAGCGCCAATACCGGGGCACTTGGCGCTGCCG
>NZ_WFLK01000031.1 GCF_009208565.1 Janthinobacterium aquaticum
CGGGATTCCATCCATGTCAAGGGTAGGTAAGGTTTTTCGCGTTGCATCGAATTAATCCACATCATCCACCGCTTGTGCGGGTCCCCGTCAATTCCTTTGAGTTTTAATCTTGCGACCGTACTCCCCAGGCGGTCTACTTCACGCGTTAGCTGCGTTACCAAGTCAATTAAGACCCGACAACTAGTAGACATCGTTTAGGGCGTGGACTACCAGGGTATCTAATCCTGTTTGCTCCCCACGCTTTCGTGCATGAGCGTCAATCTTGACCCAGGGGGCTGCCTTCGCCATCGGTGTTCCTCCACATATCTACGCATTTCACTGCTACACGTGGAATTCTACCCCCCTCTGCCAGATTCTAGCCTTGCAGTCTCCAATGCAATTCCCAGGTTGAGCCCGGGGATTTCACATCAGACTTACAAAACCGCCTGCGCACGCTTTACGCCCAGTAATTCCGATTAACGCTTGCACCCTACGTATTACCGCGGCTGCTGGCACGTAGTTAGCCGGTGCTTATTCTTCAGGTACCGTCATTAGCAAGAGATATTAGCTCTCACCGTTTCTTCCCTGACAAAAGAGCTTTACAACCCGAAGGCCTTCTTCACTCACGCGGCATTGCTGGATCAGGCTTTCGCCCATTGTCCAAAATTCCCCACTGCTGCCTCCCGTAGGAGTCTGGACCGTGTCTCAGTTCCAGTGTGGCTGGTCGTCCTCTCAGACCAGCTACTGATCGATGCCTTGGTAGGCTTTTACCCTACCAACTAGCTAATCAGATATCGGCCGCTCCACGAGCATGAGGTCTTGCGATCCCCCACTTTCATCCTTAGATCGTATGCGGTATTAGCGTAACTTTCGCTACGTTATCCCCCACTCCAGGGTACGTTCCGATATATTACTCACCCGTTCGCCACTCGCCACCAGAGCAAGCTCCGTGCTGCCGTTCGACTTGCATGTGTAAGGCATGCCGCCAGCGTTCAATCTGAGCCAGGATCAAACTCTTCAGTTTAATCTCTGTTACTTTGCCGTTTTACCGGCA
>NZ_WFLK01000032.1 GCF_009208565.1 Janthinobacterium aquaticum
ACTGCATGAAGTTGGAATCGCTAGTAATCGCGGATCAGCATGTCGCGGTGAATACGTTCCCGGGTCTTGTACACACCGCCCGTCACACCATGGGAGCGGGTTTTACCAGAAGTAGGTAGCTTAACCGCAAGGAGGGCGCTTACCACGGTAGGATTCGTGACTGGGGTGAAGTCGTAACAAGGTAGCCGTATCGGAAGGTGCGGCTGGATCACCTCCTTTCTAGAGTTTGCACGAAGCGCAAGCTTCACCATCAAATGTTCACACTTATCGGCTGTTAATAAAGAAGAACAGCATTTGGGGCTGTAGCTCAGCTGGTTAGAGCACCGTGTTGATAACGCGGGGGTCGTTGGTTCGAGTCCAACCAGCCCTACCAGAAAAACCTGGGGGTAAGGTGGACGCTAGTCCAGCCAACCCTGCCAGTATCTGTAGCCTGTAATACCCTTGGGGGATTAGCTCAGCTGGGAGAGCACCTGCTTTGCAAGCAGGGGGTCGTCGGTTCGATCCCGTCATCCTCCACCACGTACTTGAAAGTGCAAACGTAAGCCACGAGGTTTAGGTTTGATCTTTTAGAGATCATTGCTGTTTCGTTCTTTAACAATCTGGAAGAAGTAAAGATTATTTATGATCGGTTTATCGTAAAAGATAGATCGATGGGTAATGATTGTATGTATCAACAAACAAGCAACAACGTTGTACTTTCTTATCCCTGTAGCGCTCTTTGATCGTACAAACGATCAGAGGCTAACGTTATAGGGACAAGCGAATAAGTGCACATGGTGGATGCCTTGGCGATTACAGGCGATGAAGGACGTAGTAGCTTGCGATAAGCTGCGGGGAGCTAGCAAACAAGCTTTGATCCGCA
>NZ_WFLK01000033.1 GCF_009208565.1 Janthinobacterium aquaticum
TAGCCCGCATTCACAAGGTAGATCGCAAGAGGACCACAACATGTTTCATTTAGGAATCGACGTTGCCAAGGCAAAGCTGGACTGCGCGCTGCGCCTGACCAACGGCAAGCATCGCAACAAGGTAGTAGAGAACAATCAAAAGGGATTCGCTGCGCTGAAGGAATGGCTGCTCAAGCACGATGCCGGCAGCCCGAGAGTGTGCATGGAAGCGACTGGCACCTACTGGGAAGGTGTTGCAGACTATTTGGTAGGACTCGGGATGGTGGTAAGCGTTATCAATCCGGCGCAGATCAAGGCATTTGGCGCCTCGCGCCTGGTGCGCACCAAGACTGATAAAGTCGATGCGCAGTTAATTGCTGACTTCTCCCATGAGCGCCAGCCTGAACCCTGGATAGAGTCATCGCCCGCTGCACAGGCCCTGCGCGCCATGGTGCTGCGCCTGGAAGCGCTGCAAGCGATGCGACTGCAGGAAACAAACCGGCTCGACGTTGCCCGCGAAGCGGTACGCAAAGGAATCGAGGACCATATTGCCTGGCTTGATGGACAGATCAAGGAACTCATCAAGGCGATCAAACGCCATATCGATGACGACCCGGATTTACGCGACAAGAGCGAGCTGCTCGATAGCATCCCCGGCCTGGGCGAGCGTACGATTCCCGTACTGCTGTCTTACTACGCCGACACGGAACGCTTCGACAATGCCAAGCAAGCTGTAGCATTTGCCGGTCTCGATCCGCGTCAGCATGAGTCGGGATCAAGCGTACGGGGTAAGCCACGCATGTCAAAGATCGGCCATAGTTTCCTGCG
>NZ_WFLK01000034.1 GCF_009208565.1 Janthinobacterium aquaticum
TTAACCGCAAGGAGGGCGCTTACCACGGTAGGATTCGTGACTGGGGTGAAGTCGTAACAAGGTAGCCGTATCGGAAGGTGCGGCTGGATCACCTCCTTTCTAGAGTTTGCACGAAGCGCAAGCTTCACCATCAAATGTTCACACTTATCGACTGTTAATAAAGAAGAACAGCATTTGGGGCTGTAGCTCAGCTGGTTAGAGCACCGTGTTGATAACGCGGGGGTCGTTGGTTCGAGTCCAACCAGCCCTACCAGTTTCTGTAGTCTGTATTACCCCTGGGGGGATTAGCTCAGCTGGGAGAGCACCTGCTTTGCAAGCAGGGGGTCGTCGGTTCGATCCCGTCATCCTCCACCAAAAAGTTCAAACGTAAATCAGTGTGAAATACACCGGGATTTAGGTTTGGTCTTTTAGAGATCATTGCTGTTTCGTTCTTTAACAATCTGGAAGAAGTAAAGATTATTTATGATCGGTTTGCCGTAACAGGCAGATCGATGGGTAATGATTGTATGTATCAACAAACAAGCAACAACGTTGTACTTTCTTATCCCTGTAGCGCTCTTTGATCGTGCAAACGATCAGAGGCTAACGTTATAGGGACAAGCGAATAAGTGCACATGGTGGATGCCTTGGCGATTACAGGCGATGAAGGACGTAGTAGCTTGCGATAAGCTGCGGGGAGCTAGCAAACAAGCTTT
>NZ_WFLK01000035.1 GCF_009208565.1 Janthinobacterium aquaticum
GGCTAAAACAGTCAGGATGTTGGCTTAGAAGCAGCCATCATTTAAAGAAAGCGTAATAGCTCACTGATCGAGTCGTCCTGCGCGGAAGATGTAACGGGGCTAAGCCAGTCACCGAAGCTGCGGATATTGTTCTGTGATTTATCACGGATAGATATGGTAGGAGAGCGTTCTGTAAGCCTGCGAAGGTGTCTTGTAAAGGATGCTGGAGGTATCAGAAGTGCGAATGCTGACATGAGTAGCGATAATGGGGGTGAAAAGCCTCCACGCCGTAAGCCCAAGGTTTCCTGTTCAACGTTCATCGGAGCAGGGTGAGTCGGCCCCTAAGGCGAGGCAGAGATGCGTAGCTGATGGGAAGCAGGTTAATATTCCTGCACCGTCGTATGATGCGATGGGGGGACGGATCGCGGAAGGTTGTCTGACTGTTGGAATAGTCAGTTTCTGTCTCATAGAAGGCGCTTAGGCAAATCCGGGCGCGGAATTCAAGGGGATGGGACGAGTGAACTTGTTCACGAAGCAATCGGAAGTGGTTCCAAGAAAAGCCTCTAAGCTTCAGTCATACGAGACCGTACCGCAAACCGACACAGGTGGGCGAGATGAGTATTCTAAGGCGCTTGAGAGAACTCGGGAGAAGGAACTCGGCAAATTGGTACCGTAACTTCGGGAAAAGGTACGCCCCGGTAGCTTGA
>NZ_WFLK01000036.1 GCF_009208565.1 Janthinobacterium aquaticum
TGGTTAACCTTGCCACTGAATGTAAGTCGCTGACCCATTATACAAAAGGTACGCAGTCACGGAACAAGTCCGCTCCTACTGTTTGTATGCACACGGTTTCAGGATCTATTTCACTCCCCTTCCGGGGTTCTTTTCGCCTTTCCCTCACGGTACTGGTTCACTATCGGTCGATTACGAGTATTTAGCCTTGGAGGATGGTCCCCCCATATTCAGACAGGATTTCTCGTGTCCCGCCCTACTTGTCGTACGCTTAGTACCACTGGTCTGATTTCGTGTACGGGGCTATCACCCGCTATGGCTGCCATTTCCAGAGCATTCCACTATCAGTCCAACTATCACGTACAGGCTCTTCCCATTTCGCTCGCCACTACTTTGGGAATCTCGGTTGATTTCTTTTCCTGCAGCTACTTAGATGTTTCAGTTCGCCGCGTTCGCCTTGCATACCTATGTATTCAGTATGCAATACCCTAAAAGGGTGGGTTGCCCCATTCGGAAATCTGCGGATCAAAGCTTGTTTGCTAGCTCCCCGCAGCTTATCGCAAGCTACTACGTCCTTCATCGCCTGTAATCGCCAAGGCATCCACCATGTGCACTTATTCGCTTGTCCCTATAACGTTAGCCTCTG
>NZ_WFLK01000037.1 GCF_009208565.1 Janthinobacterium aquaticum
ATCAAATGTTCACACTTATCGACTGTTAATAAAGAAGAACAGCATTTGGGGCTGTAGCTCAGCTGGTTAGAGCACCGTGTTGATAACGCGGGGGTCGTTGGTTCGAGTCCAACCAGCCCTACCAGTTATGTAGTAAATCTCAGGGGGATTAGCTCAGCTGGGAGAGCACCTGCTTTGCAAGCAGGGGGTCGTCGGTTCGATCCCGTCATCCTCCACCACGTATTTGAAAGTGCAAACGTAAGCCGGTCAGTGACTGAGGTTTAGGTTTGATCTTTTAGAGATCATTGCTGTTTCGTTCTTTAACAATCTGGAAGAAGTAAAGATTATTTATGATCGGTTTGCCGTAAAAGGCAGATCGATGGGTAATGATTGTATGTATCAACAAACAAGCAACAACGTTGTACTTTCTTATCCCTGTAGCGCTCTTTGATGACTTCGGTCTTCAGAGGCTAACGTTATAGGGACAAGCGAATAAGTGCACATGGTGGATGCCTTGGCGATTACAGGCGATGAAGGACGTAGTAGCTTGCGATAAGCTGCGGGGAGCTAGCAAACAAGCTTTGATCCGC
>NZ_WFLK01000038.1 GCF_009208565.1 Janthinobacterium aquaticum
TGCGGATCAAAGCTTGTTTGCTAGCTCCCCGCAGCTTATCGCAAGCTACTACGTCCTTCATCGCCTGTAATCGCCAAGGCATCCACCATGTGCACTTATTCGCTTGTCCCTATAACGTTAGCCTCTGGTCGTTTGCACGATCAAAGAGCGCTACAGGGATAAGAAAGTACAACGTTGTTGCTTGTTTGTTGATACATACAATCATTACCCATCGATCTGCTTGTTACGGCAAACCGATCATAAATAATCTTTACTTCTTCCAGATTGTTAAAGAACGAAACAGCAATAATCTCTAAAAGATTAAACCTAAATTTAATCACCGATGTGATCAACTTACGTTTAAGCTTTTTGGTGGAGGATGACGGGATCGAACCGACGACCCCCTGCTTGCAAAGCAGGTGCTCTCCCAGCTGAGCTAATCCCCCTGGGTTTGTTACTGGTAGGGCTGGTTGGACTCGAACCAACGACCCCCGCGTTATCAACACGGTGCTCTAACCAGCTGAGCTACAGCCCCAAATGCTGTTCTTCTTTATTAACAGTCGATAAGTGTGAACATTTGATG
>NZ_WFLK01000039.1 GCF_009208565.1 Janthinobacterium aquaticum
ATATCCGCAGCTTCGGTGACTGGCTTAGCCCCGTTACATCTTCCGCGCAGGACGACTCGATCAGTGAGCTATTACGCTTTCTTTAAATGATGGCTGCTTCTAAGCCAACATCCTGACTGTTTTAGCCTTCCCACTTCGTTTTCCACTTAGCCAATCTTTGGGACCTTAGCTGGCGGTCTGGGTTGTTTCCCTCTTGACGCCGGACGTTAGCACCCGACGTCTGTCTCCCAAGCTCGCACTCATCGGTATTCGGAGTTTGCAATGGTTTGGTAAGTCGCAATGACCCCCTAGCCATAACAGTGCTCTACCCCCGATGGTGATACTTGAGGCACTACCTAAATAGTTTTCGGAGAGAACCAGCTATTTCCAAGTTTGTTTAGCCTTTCACCCCTACCCACAGCTCATCCCCTAATTTTTCAACATTAGTGGGTTCGGACCTCCAGGGCGTGTTACCGCACCTTCATCCTGGCCATGAGTAGATCACTTGGTTTCGGGTCTACACCCAGCGACTGATCGCCCTATTCGGACTCGATTTCTCTACGGCTTCCCTAT
>NZ_WFLK01000003.1 GCF_009208565.1 Janthinobacterium aquaticum
AGCTGTAGCTGCCATCCGGATTGACGGTAACCGTGCCATGCGACGGATCGCTGGCCTTGGTGTAGGTAACGGTGTCGCCATCCACATCACTCGCGGGTGGCAGATTGCCGGTCTTGACCGTGTCTTCTGCCGTGGTAATTGTGGTGCCGCTGCCGACTGGCGCATCGTTGACCGGATCGATCACGATATTGACCACATAGGTATTGCTGCCGCCCTTGCCGTCGCTCACCGTGTAGGTAAAGCTATCGGCGCCGTTATAGTCGGCAACCGGGGTGTAAGTGTAGCTGCCGTTGGCGTTGACCACGACTGTGCCATGCGCCGGATCGCTGGCTTTGGTGTACGTGACCGTATCGCCATCGACGTCAGTGGCCGCCGGCAAGGTACCTGTCTTGACCGTGTCTTCATCCAGGGTCACGCTGTCATTGCCAGCCACCGGCGCATCGTTGACCGGGCTGACCGTAATGGCTACCGTGTACGTGTTGCTGCCGCCGTTGCCATCGCTGACCGTATAGGTAAAGCTGTCGGCGCCGTTGTAGTTGGCCACCGGCGTATAGGTGTAAGTGCCGTTGGAATTGACCACCACCGTGCCGTGCGCAGGATCGCTGCCCTTGCTGTAGGTGACAGTGTCGCCATCGACGTCGCTGGCCACCGGCAGGTTGCCGGTCTTGGCCGTGTCTTCGGCGGTGGTAATGGCCGTGCCGGCAGCGGTTGGCGCATCGTTGACCGGGCTGACGGTGACGGCTACCGTATACGTATTGCTGCCGCCGTTGCCGTCGCTCACCGTATAGGTAAAGCTGTCGGCACCGTTGTAGTTGGCCACCGGCGTATAGGTGTAAGTGCCGTTGGAATTGACCACCACGGTGCCATGGGCCGGGTTGCTGCCCTTGCTGTAGGTAACGGTGTCGCCATCGACGTCGCTGGCCACCGGCAGATTGCCGGTCTTGGCCGTGTCTTCGGCGGTGCCAATGGCCGTACCGGAAGCGGTTGGCGCATCATTGACCGGGCTCACAGTTACCGCCACGGTGTAGGTATTGCTGCCGCCGTTGCCGTCGCTCACCGTGTAGGTAAAGCTGTCGGCGCCATTGTAGTTGGCTACCGGCGTATAGGTGTAAGTGCCGTTGGAATTGACCACCACCGTGCCATGGGCCGGATCGCTGCCCTTGCCGTAGGTGACAGTATCGCCATCGACGTCGCTGGCCACCGGCAGATTGCCGGTCTTGGCCGTGTCTTCGGCGGTGCCAATGGCCGTACCGGAAGCGGTTGGCGCATCGTTGACCGGGCTGACAGTGACCGCCACGGTGTAGGTATTGCTGCCGCCATTGCCATCGCTGACGGTATAGGTAAAGCTGTCGGCGCCATTGTAGTTGGCTACCGGCGTATAGGTGTAAGTGCCGTTGGAATTGACCACCACCGTGCCGTGCGCAGGATCGCTGCCCTTGCTGTAGGTGACAGTGTCGCCATCGACGTCGCTGGCCACCGGCAGGTTGCCGGTCTTGGCCGTGTCTTCGGCGGTGCCAATGGCCGTGCCGGAAGCGGTTGGCGCATCATTGACCGGGCTGACGGTGATGGCTACGGTATAGGTATTGCTGCCGCCATTGCCGTCGCTCACCGTATAGGTAAAGCTGTCGGCGCCGTTGTAGTTGGCCACGGGCGTATAGGTGTAAGTGCCGTTGGAATTGACCACCACCGTGCCATGGGCCGGGTCGCTGCCCTTGCTGTAGGTAACGGTATCGCCATCGACGTCGCTGGCCACCGGCAGGTTGCCCGACTTGGCCGTGTCTTCGGCGGTGCCAATGGCCGTGCCGGAAGCGGTTGGCGCGTCATTGACCGGGCTGACGGTGATGGCTACGGTATAGGTATTGCTGCCGCCATTGCCGTCGCTCACCGTATAGGTAAAGCTGTCGGCGCCGTTGTAATTGGCCACCGGCGTATAGGTATAAGTGCCGTTGGAATTGACCACCACGGTGCCATGGGCCGGGTTGCTGCCCTTGCTGTAGGTAACGGTGTCGCCATCGACGTCGGTGGCCGCTGGCAAGCTGCCCGACTTGGTCGTGTCTTCAGCGGTGCTAATGGCCGTGCCGGAGGCGGTTGGCGCATCGTTGACCGGGCTGACGGTGACGGCCACGGTATAGGTATTGCTGCCGCCATTGCCGTCGCTCACCGTATAGGTAAAGCTGTCGGCGCCGTTATAGTTGGCCACTGGCGTATAGGTGTAAGTGCCGTTGGAATTGACCACCACCGTGCCGTGCGCAGGATCACTGCCCTTGCTGTAGGTGACGGTATCGCCATCGACGTCGGTGGCCGCTGGCAGGCTGCCCGACTTCGTCGTGTCTTCAGCGGTGCTAATGGCCGTGCCGGAGGCGGTTGGCGCATCGTTGACCGGACTGACAGTGATGGCTACGGTGTAGGTATTGCTGGCACCCTTGGTATCGGTCACCTTGTAAGTAAAGCTGTCCGCGCCATTGTAGTTGGCCGTTGGGGTATAGAGGTAGGTGCCGTTGGCATTGACCACCACCGTGCCGTGCGCAGGGTCGCTGCCCTTGCTGTAGGTGATGCTGTCTCCATCGATATCGGTAGCGCTTGGCAGGCTGCCGGACTTGAGCGTGTCTTCAGCAATGGTAAAGGCGGTGCCGGACGCCGTCGGCGCATTATTGGCCGCCGGGTCGGCAAAGTCGACCACGATATCGGAGCGCGCGGCACCGGTAACGGCGCTGGCCAGCACGCCGCTGAAAGCGCCGTTGCCGAAGCTGACGCCAAAGTTGCTGATGTCATTGGCGTTGGCGTGCGCCGTGGCGTTGCCAGTGAATTTCAAGACGGCGGTGGTGGCGCTGGTGCGCGTCACTTCGGCCGTCAGGCCGGCTGGCGTATTGGAAAAAGTAACGCCGGACAACGCCGAACCATCGCTGCCGCTAAAAGTATTGCTGCCACCATTATTGAGTGTAATGGTCGATGTCATCGTAAAGGAGCCATCATTGGCGGTCGCCTCGACGAAGTTGGTAGTACTATAGCTGAGCTTGGCGGCTGGGGTATCAACGATATTGGTGGGACCAGCCCATTTGGGGCCGACGCTGAAATCAAGCGCGAAATACGCCGTGCCCGTGCCGCCATTCACACCCGATTTGACATTGATGGAACTAAGTGAATCGTAATAAACCTTGACCCGGAAACCATCGTCATAGATAAGGTCATTCGGCGCCGGGCTGTTGCTCGTGTAAAGAAAGATAACCGAGCCGTCTGCCTGCACAGTGGGCACTAGTTTGGTGGCGGTAGATAACTCATACCTGGCAAAGCCGCTGAACACCTGATACTGGCGATCCGTGCCACTGGTGCTCGATGTATCGATGTCATACGAGTTGATCGCCACATTTTGCAAGGTCACCGCCGTGCCGGTGCCCGCGCCAGTGTAGGTGCCTGCCTTGTAGAAAGCGATCGTGAAGGTGACGCCGCCGCCAGCCGTCGTCACGTTCATATTCGGCTGAAAAAACTTGGTTTCAGAAGACGGTTTTCCACTGGCGTCATCGTAGACGCTAAAGGTAGCCCGGTCCACCGTGGTAGTCACTATTGCGTCGATGGCCTGGCCGCTGAGGGTGATGACGTTGCTGAAGCGCATTACGTCGCCGGTCGATCTGCCACTGCCACTGCCGCTGACGCTGGTGGCACCATTGAAGTCCAGCGTCTGCCAGTTGGCGTTATACACCGTGTCCACCGCCAGCTCGCCCTGCCAGCCGGCGCGGTCCAGCGCCATGGCGGCCGTTTCGATGGCGCCGTGCTGCGTTTCCAGGGTCCAGTTGCCGTGGAAGGCAGCCGAACCGGTGACATCGGTCGAGGCAGCGACGTCGGCCTGGGTCAATGCCGCCAGACGATCGACAAAGGCCTGGCCGGCCGCGCCTTCGGCCACATCGCAGCCGTAGATCAGCAGGTCGCCATCGGCCGTCAACGACTGGCCCAATTGCGCGAACTGGTCGCGGTATTGCTCGATATTGGCGCCCGAAATGGTCGAACCCAGTTCGATCTGGCCGCTTGATCCATGCGTGACCAGATGGATTGCATCGACCGGTGCATGGCCCTGCAGGGCCGCCAGCATCTGCTGCAAACCGTCACGCGTATGGTCGAGCACCACGACTTCGACGCCTTCGCGCACGCCGGCTACCAGTTGCTGCAGGTTGACAACGTTATCTTCGATAAACACGATTTCCTGGCGCGCCGGCGCCACTGCCGGCGCCGCCACGGCAGCCGGGGTGGTGACCGCCTGCTTCTCGGCGGCGGCGCGTTCGGCTGTCGCGCCATCGGCGGCGGCGTGTTCGGCCGCTGCCCGGGCCGCGACTGCGGTATCGACTGCCGCACCGTCAAACATGATGCGCTGTTCTAGCACCAGCGGCGCCGGCGCGCGGCGCTTGAGAGCGCGGCGGGCAGGAGCGTTGGTCGTTGTGGAAGCTTGAATGACGGTGCGATCAGGATTTTTCATGGCGTATTTTTATCAGTGATTTTTGCAGGGGGTTATTTGCCAGCGGGCGGCGTCAGTGCGACCCGTCCGCTCATGCCAGCGATCAATTCAGGAAACTTTCCGTCGATGGCAGCCGACAACTTGACGGACTGGCTGACCGGGTCGACGCGTGCGCCGATGCGCTGCACCTTGGCCGGATAAGTCTTGCCGGTTTCATCAATGGCCACCTGGAACGAATGGCCGGGCTTGAGCCAGGCCAGCCAGCGCGACGGCACGATAAATTCCAGTTCCAGCGCGGAGTCGTCGATGATTTCCAGCAGCGCCTGGCCCGCCTGCACATATTGCTGCTCGCGCACCTTCTGCTCGGTGACGCGGCCCGAAAACGGCGCCGGTATGCTGCATTTGCCGATAACAGCAGCGCCGTAGGCCAGTTCGGCTTTCGCCTTGCCCACTTCAGCCTCCGACACCTCGAGTTCAACCTTGCCGATCGAACGCAGTTCTTCCAGGCGCTTGTTGGCGTTGTAGGTATGCTCGGCAGCAGAGAGCATGGCCTTGGCCTTTTCACGCTGCGCCTGCTGCAGCGAACAATCAAGCGAGATCAGTGTCTGGCCAGCGCGAAAACTGCCGCCTTCTGTGACGCTAATACGGCTGATGCGGGCGCCAACCTCGGCCGCGATGGTGGTAAAGCGGCGCGGCGACAACTGCGCGCGCACCTCCTGGCGCTCCATCGCCGCGCGCGGGGCGGCAGCGGCTGCAGGTGCGGCTGCACGCGGTGCCGGGGCTGCCGGCGCAGCAGCCGGTGCGGCAGCGGCCAGCACCGGTGCTGCCAGCGTGGCCAGCACGGCCCAGCGGCCAAGGCTGGCCTTCATCATTGGGCCACCACTGGCGCCTGCACGCCCTTGTTCCAGCCAGCCATGCCCTTGCCGACTTCACTGGTCAACTGCTCCAGCGACATCTCGGACACGCTGCCCAGCACCGGCTCCATGCCGATCGTGGCCTGTACCTTGCTGCCGGCCGCCTGCAGTTGCGCCAGCGACTGATAACGGCGCAGCAGACTGAGGATGGCGGTGGTGCTGTTGGCCACTTCTTCCAGCTTGCCCTGGGTTTCAGCCGTACCGCGGTTTTTCACATGCACGGCGATTTTTGCATCGGCCTGCCAGATTTCATCGGCGCGCAGATACTGCTTGTAAGCGATCTGGTATTGCAGGCGCGACAGATGCACCTGGGTCAGGATCGTCATTTGCGCCGTCATGCGACGCTGGTCGGCCAGCTTGACGCCGGCTTCGGCCATGCGCTTTTGCGCCGGACCGGACAGCAGATTGAACAGGTTGTACGACAGATGAACGCCGGCATCGTTCCAGCGGTTGTTGATCATGTAGCGATCACTGTCATAGCGCAGGTCGTAATTGAACGACAGATTCGGGAACATGCGCAGCATGACGCGGCGCGTTTCTTCGGTTGCAATGCGCGCGTTGTAGAACTGTTCGCGGATATCGGCGTTTTGCGTGACGGCCAGTTCTTCCATGCGTTCAACCGGCATGTCCAGCATCGAAGCATCGACTTCCGAGCCCGGATCGCGTACTTCGATCACCTGACCCAGCGGGGCATTGACCAGATTGGCCAGTTCGATACGGCCCGACGACAGTTCCTGCTCGATGCTTTCTAGCAAACGCAGGTTTTCCAGCAACTGGCGCTGATAACGCAGCGAATCGACTGGCGAACGCAGGCGCTCGGCTTCGGCCTTGCGCGCATCTTTCAGGGCGCTTTCGGCCAGGATGATCGTTTGCTCGACTTCGGCGCGCAGTTTTTGCGCGCTGGCGGTACGCCAGAATGCCGTGCGCACATCCTGGATCAGGGTGTGCATGGCCTTGCGGCGGCGCTCGCCGGCGATATTGACACGGTCAGCCGATTGCTTGGCGGTAATGTAGCTCATGCCGAAGTCCAGCGCATTCCAGGTCAGGCCCAGGTCGTACGCTGCATGGCTGCGCTCGGACGAAATATAGGGATTGGCCAGCGACGGCTTGCCGGTCACCGAATCGACACTGCGGGTAATCAACTCTTCGCTGCGGGTGGTATAGCCGGCATTGGCCATCAGGCGCGGCAGCATGTCCCAGTTGGCGCTGTCGAGCTGGTTCATGGCCAGCGCCTCTTCCATCACGCGCGTACGACGCTCGAGGTTGTATTTCAAGGCGCGCGCAATGGCTTCGTCCATGGTCAGCTGGCCCACTACCGGTGGCACGGCCTCCATCGCCGCCTGCCGGTCCAGCGTGGTCTGCGTGACCAGGTCATTGCTTGACAACGGTTGTACTTGAACGGTGCCACACGCCGTCAGCATGACGGTGACGCAAGCCGCTACGGCTCGGACGATAAGTTTTTTTTGCATGGAATGTAGGCGGAGATAGATTGGACAGCGAAAATTGTTGTTTTATTACACTCAATTTACTATTAAGCAATATTGATTTGCGCTGATTATATTTAACGCAGACCTTTCTGCCTAGATTCAAAGATGGCTTTACAACAAATTACGCTGCAAAAATGCAATTTATTTTTGTGGACATTTTTTAAAACACTGTTTTGATAATTACAATGAAATAGTTTCCACAAACAAAGTACATTTTCCCCGTCGAAGGCAAAAAAATACCCGGCCAACTGCACCGGGTATTGACAAATAGGAAAACCGCCAATTAACTTGATACGCTGTCGCTCTCTGCGGTTGTTTCGGCCAGCTGCGTTTCCGCCGCCGGATCGGCTGGCTCAACGGCCTCGCCGGGCGTTTCGCCACCCTGATCTTCCTCGTCCTGCTCACCGTCATGCTCACCGGCGGCGCCCTCGGGCGCGGCAGCGATCTCCAGCAGGCGCGCTTCGATGGTCAGGTCAACCTCATCCCAGCGCAGCAGGTCGAGCTTGACCTGGGCGCCGCGCGCCACCGACGGCATGCCCGGCAGCTTGATCACCAGCGGAATATCGACCAGGCGCAGGATTTCGTCCTTCAGCACCACTGCCTCGACCTGGCGTGCGTTTTCCTGGCTCAGCCAGCGCAGGCACCAGTAGCGTTCCATATTCGACTGGAAGTCGCCATAAGCGGCATACGCAGCATCGAAAGCCGAAACAATGGCAAACAGGTTGGCGTCGCGCGGCTTGAACGGCGCCACCAGCGGCGCCGTCACGCCATGCTCGGCGCAGGCAAGAATCTGCCACTGGTTGACCAGGTCGGTATAGCGGCGCAGCGGCGAGGTGCTCCATGCATACTGATCCACACCCAGTCCCTGGTGCGGCGCAGCGTGCGTGACCATGCGCACCGCCATCTTGGCGGCCCAGCCATTGCCATTGCCGCCGCCCTGGGCGCGATAGATGCCGGGCACGCCATGGTCGTGCAGCAGCTTGCCCCAGGTGCTGTTGGCAAAGATCATCAGCTCGGCCACGATCTTGTCGAGCGGCGCGCCACGCTTGCGGCGCAGCACCGTGACCACATCGTCTTCCACATAGAAGTTGAAATCGACGCGGTTGTTCTGCTCGGGCTTGAGGCCAAACGCCTCGCGCTTTTTCATGCGGCCCTGTTCCAGTTGCTGCGCCCATTGCCACAGCACGGCCAGGTCGGCCTTGTGCGGATACTCGCCTTCGCCGCTGGCCAGGGTTTCTTCGTTGACCAGGTCGTCGAGCTGGTTATGGCGCAAGTTGTTCGCAATTGGCACCAGTTCGGCGCGCGTTACGGTATCGACGACAGCCCAGTCGGCCTTCGGGTCAAGCGTGGCGTACAGCGACAGCGCCGGGCAGGTCGTGCCTTCGGCCAGCGTAAAGGCGTCAACGATTTCATCGGGCAGCATGGTGATCTTGTCGCCGGGCATATACACGGTCGACATGCGCTGGCGCGCCATCTTGTCGATCACGTCGTCGGGACGGATGCCCAGGCCGGGCGCGGCAATATGAATGCCGACCACCACCATGCCGTCTGGCAAAGTCTGTACCGAAAACGCATCATCGATTTCGGTGGTGGTCACGTCATCGATGGAAAACGCCGCTACCTCAGCCTGTGGCAGCTTGGCCGTCACGCCTGGCACCGGTACGGAAGGAAAGCCCGCGCCTTTGGGGAAGTTCTCGAACAGGAACTTCGACAAATGCAGGTCTTTCGGCGCGGCCACGCCGCCCACGGCCAGCATCAGGCGCTGCGGCGTGGTGTGCAGCTCATTGCAGGCCGCTTCGAGCGCCTTGTATTCGATAGTGTTCTTGTCGGGCTTGAACAGCAGTTGCAACACCAGTGGCTGCATTGATGCCGGCAAGATATTCTGCTTGAGTTCTTCCACATAGGCCGCCTGCACCAGCGCCTGCTGCTTTTTCTTTTCAATGCCGGTCAGCGCCGCCTTGAGCGACGCTTCCGGCGCTGCCTTGTAGCGGCCGCGGCCTTTCTTGTAGAAATACACGGGCGCCGAGTGCAGCGACAGGATCAGGCCGGCAGCCTCGGCGGCCAGCGGCGCATGGCCGAAATACTCAAGACCCAGCTCGGCAAAGCCGAACTCTTCTTCACCAGCGACTTCCCACAGGAAATCGAGGTCGACATCAGCGGCAACCGCCTTGGCCTGCTCGAGCAATTCGGCTGGCGACGGCTTTTCATATTGCAGCAGCACATCCTTGGTCTTGACCTTGGTGCGCTTGCCGCTGGCCATCTCGACCTGGTATGCCTCGCCTGCCTGCGACAGGACCGTGCCGACCTTGAAATCGCCGGATTCTTCAAAAAATAAATTCATCGTCATACTTTATTCAATAATGTATCGGTTGCTACGCTGCGCTTGCGTTCAAACTGAGTTCGAGCACCGCAGGCAGAAAAACTTCGGTTACCAGCAGCAAGCCCTGATGCCGCTGGTACAGGCAGCGCCTGGCGTAAAACAATGCCTGGTCGTCAATCACGCAGCCGTCTTGCGCCAGCGCCAGGCGCGCGCGCTGTACCAGCGGATGGCCGGCGCGCAGCCGCGCATAGCCCAGTTCGCCACGGCGCACCATGCGGTCGCCAAACAGGGTGGTGCCCAGCGAGCGCTCACCGAGTGCGGAAAACAGCGGCCAGTCGGTGGCGGTGGCCTGCATTGGCACCACCGTGTGGCCAAACACGGCCGGCCGGCCATCGCAGCGCAGCAGCACTTCGCGTTCCCAGACGCGCCCGGCGCGATGCAGGCCGATAATGGCGGCCTCGTCGCTCAGGCAGCGCGCCGTATGCTGGTGCAGGCACTGCACGCGAAAAGCCTGGCTATGGGCTTTCAGCTTGGCCGTCAGCGAACCGCCGCCGGTCAGCCAGTGGCGCAAGGCGGGCGGCGCATTGACGGCGTTGACATGCGCATGCCACTGCGCCTGGCGCAAGGAAGCCGGCCTCACTTGCCGGCTTTCAGGTCGATGCCGCAAAACGCCAGCACCTGCGGCAAATAATCGGCAAATTCGCTGATGCCATGGTCGCTGCCGTCGATCACGATCTGGCGCGCGCCCTGATAATGCGCCACCATGGTCCGATAGTCGAGCACTTCATCGCCGGTCGCAGCCAGCAACAGGTAACGCTGCGGCGCACTGATCTGCGGCACGGCAAACGCACGCAGCTCTTCTATATAGCTGCGCCTGAATTCAAACGGCTCATCGGAGTGAAACTGCGTGCTCACGCCCACATGCTGCTCCAGGTCGAGCAGCGGGACGATGGCCGGATTGAGCAGCACGGCGCGGCAGCCCAGCTGCTCGGCCAGCCAGGTAGCGTAATAGCCGCCCAGCGACGAGCCGATAATCACCAGTTCCTGCGCCGGCACGCCGGCCACCAGTGACTGCGCCAGTTCGATGGCCAATTTGGGCGACGCCGGCAACTGCGGACAGCGCCAGGCGTCCTGCAATCCCAGCGCCTGCATCTGCGCGGCCAGCAGGCGCGACTTCATCGACTGCGGCGAGGAGCGAAAGCCATGCAGATACAAGATCATCGGCCCAGCGCCTCCAGCAGCTTCTGGTGCACGCCGCCAAAGCCGCCATTGCTCATCACGATAATCTGATCACCGGGACGTGCCGCCTGCACGATGGCGGCAACCAGCGCATCGATCTGCTCGAAGGCGCTGGCGCGCTGTCCCAGCGGCGCCAGCGCCTGGCCCAGGCTCCAGCCCAGCGCCTGTTCGCTGCCAAAGCCGAATACCAGGTCGGCGTCCTGCAGGCTGCCCGGCAAGGCGTCTTTCATGGCGCCCAGCTTCATGGTGTTCGAGCGCGGTTCGAGCACGGCCAGGATGCGCCCGGAGTTGGCGGTGGCCGCGCCGATTTTCTGGCGCAGGCCGCCCACCGTGGTGGCAATCGCCGTCGGGTGGTGGGCAAAATCGTCATACACGGTAATACCGTTGACCTCGCCGCGCACTTCCATGCGCCGCTTGACACTCTCGAACGAGGCCAGCGAGGCGCAGGCCTGCGCAATCGGCACGCCCACATGGCGCGCAGCAGCGATCGCTGCCAGCGCGTTGCTGCGATTGTGCTTGCCGGTCAATTGCCACTCGACCCGGCCTTCGACCTGGCCCTTGAACATTACGTCAAAGCTGCCGTCAGGCAGCTCCTGCAATTGCCAGTCGGCGTCCTGGCCAAAACTTTCCTGCTCGCTCCAGCAACCGCGCGCCAGCACGCGTTGCAGCGACGCCTCGTCGCCATTGACAATCAGGCGGCCGATGCCCGGCACGGTGCGCACCAGGTGGTGGAACTGGGTCTCGATCGCATGCAGATCGGGGAAGATATCGGCATGATCATATTCGAGGTTGTTCATGACCGCCGTTTTGGCGTGGTAATGGACGAACTTGCTGCGCTTGTCGAAAAACGCCGTGTCGTATTCATCGGCTTCGATCACGAAGAAGTCCGATTCGGCGCTTTTACCGTCGATCTTGCCGCTCAGGCGCGCTGAAATGCCGAAATTGCGTGGCACGCCGCCGATCAGGAAGCCGGGCGCATAGCCGGCGTCTTCCAGTATCCACGCCAGCATGGCCGAGGTGGTGGTCTTGCCATGCGTGCCGGCCACGGCCAGCACCCAGCGGTCGCGCAGGATATGCTCGCCGATCCACTGCGGACCAGATACATAAGGCAGGCTGCGGTTGAGGATTTCTTCAACCAGCGGGTTGCCGCGCGAGACCACATTGCCGATCACATACAGATCCGGATTCAATTTTGTCTGCTCCGGATCAAAACCCTGGATCAGTTCTATCCCCTGCGCTTCGAGCTGGGTGCTCATCGGTGGATAAACGTTGGCATCGCAGCCGGTGACTTTATGGCCGGCCTCCTTGGCCAGGACGGCCAGGCCACCCATGAAGGTGCCGCAAATGCCGAGGATATGAATATGCATGTGATCTGGTTGAAAGGCGTGCAGTTGAGATAAAAGAAAAACACAAGTGTGAGATTTTACCCGACGCCATGAATTTCCCGCTTCTAGTATTATCTGGCTCATGATGAATGATGACCGCAGTGACAGCATTGATGACACTGGGCAATTGCGCCTGGAAATTGCGGCAGCCGCCGCCCGCCTCATTGCGCAGGACGGCGCCGACTACGCAAGCGCCAAGCGCAAGGCGGCGCGCCAGATTCTGGGCGATAATGTCGGTCGGACCAATGTCTTGCCCGATAACGAACTGATCGAAGATGAGGTCAAGCGCTACAACGCCCTGTTCCTGTCCGACACACAACCGGCCCGCCTGTTTCAGCTGCGCACGATTGCACTGCAACTGATGGAAGCGCTGCAACAGTTCCAGCCTTTGCTGAGCGGCCCTGTCCTGAACGGCACGGCTGGCGCGCATGACGAGATTTACCTGCAGCTGTTTGCTGAAAGCGCGAAAGATATCCATATTTTCCTGCTCAATAAAAATATGGTGCTCGACATGTCGGAAACGGCGCATTTCAAGGGCGCCCGCTACGATGCGGTAGAAACGGCCAGTTTTTTATGGAAGAACGAAGGCGTCCATGCGGCCATGTATGAACTCGATGACCGGCGCGGCGCATTGAAGGCGCGTGCCGACGGCAAGGCGCTGCGCACCGATATCGAAGGATTGCGCAAGTTGCTGTTTGACGATGCACTCACGGAAAAATAGTAAAGAAAGAATGACATGACAAGAAAAGGTTTTATCGGCTGCGCCATTGTTGCGCTGCTGTTTGGTGCCATGGGCGTGTATGTGGGCATGCATAAGAAGACCGAGCCGGCTGCGCCCGTCACCACTACCATCGCGCCGGGCGCAACCGGTCCCGTGACGGAACTGTACGCGCTGTCGCTGCCGGACGCGGCCGGCACTACGCAGGCTTTGTCGCAATGGAAAGGCAAGAATCTGCTGGTCAACTTCTGGGCGCCATGGTGTCCGCCCTGCGTGCAGGAAATGCCGGAGCTGTCGGAAGTGCAAGGCGAGTTCGCTGCCAAAAACCTGCAGATCATCGGCGTCGGCATCGATTCGGCCAGCAATATTGCCACCTTTGCCAACAAGGTCAAGATTGCCTACCCGGTCTATGTTTCCGGCATGAGCGGCACCGAACTATCGCGCCATTTCGGCAATGCCACTGGCGGCCTGCCCTTTACGGTGCTGATCGGCGCCGATGGCGAAGTCAAGAAGACCTATCTGGGACGCCTCAAATTTGATCAATTGCGCGCCGATCTGGCCAAATTGTAAATTACCAAAGCGTGCTTTTTTCTCTTGCCAATGCGTATCTTTGGCGGCAAAATGCGGAACTTTCGCTAAAACGGTCTTCCTTACATGGCAAAAAACCTGCTTCTCCTCAACGGCCCCAACCTGAATCTGCTGGGGACGCGGGAGCCTGAGGTCTACGGCGCCAGTACCCTGGCCGATATCGAACAGGCAGCAATGGCGCAAGCCATGGCGGCCGGCGCCGAACTGGTTTGCTTCCAAAGCAACCATGAGGGAGCGCTGATCGACCGCATCCATGCCGCACGCACGGAAGGCATCGACGCCATCGTGATCAATCCCGGTGGCCTGACGCATACCAGTGTTGCTTTGCGCGACGCGCTGGCTGGCGTAGCGATACCATTTGTGGAAGTACATATCTCGAATATTTATCAAAGAGAAACGTTTAGGCATCACTCATTTCTCAGCGCGATCGCGCAGGGGACGATCTGCGGGCTGGGTATCGACGGATATCGGTTTGCCATCGACTTTGCACTTAAAACACGTTAATCTACGCGATCTGCACGCATTTAGCGCGGCGACGGATTTTTCGACCTCACCGCATCACTCATAAAACAAACTACATTCCTAGGGGTTTTACATGGATCTACGAAAACTCAAGACCTTGATCGACCTGGTCGCCGAATCGGATATCGCAGAACTGGAAGTCACCGAAGGCGAAAGCAAGGTTCGCATCGTCAAATCGTCGGCCATGCCGCAAAACCAGATGGTCATGATGCAGCCGCAAGGCATGCAAGCCCAGTTCCAGCCAGCCGCCGCGCCAGCTGCTGCAGCCGCGCCTGCCGTGGTCGTGGCCGCCGAGCCAACCGGCTACGTGGTCAAGTCGCCGATGGTCGGCACCTTCTACCGCTCCTCCGCTCCGGGCAGCGCTGCCTTTGTTGAAGTGGGCTCGACAGTCAAGGAAGGCGACACCCTGTGCATTATCGAAGCGATGAAGCTGTTGAATGAAATCGACTCGGACAAAGCCGGTGTCGTGACCCAGATTCTGGTGGAAAACGGCCAACCGGTCGAATTCGGCCAACCGCTGTTCGTGATCGGTTAAGATCGCTCCAACACGGCCGGCAACGGCCGTGTCAGTTTTACGCCCCTCACACTTGTTGTTTCGCCGGCTAGCCGGCTCTCACAGACATACGAACCTACCATGTTTGAAAAAATCCTGATTGCCAACCGTGGTGAAATCGCCCTCCGTATTCAACGCGCCTGCCGCGAACTGGGCATCAAAACGGTTGTAGTCCATTCGGAAGCCGACAAGGACGCCAAATACGTCAAGCTG
Organism: Janthinobacterium aquaticum; assembly: GCF_009208565.1. Classification (GTDB taxonomy): domain Bacteria; phylum Pseudomonadota; class Gammaproteobacteria; order Burkholderiales; family Burkholderiaceae_D; genus Janthinobacterium. Next base: position 14,384 of record NZ_WFLK01000003.1, read on the forward strand.
GCCGACGAATCCGTCTGCATCGGCCCTGCCCCATCGACCCTGAGCTATCTGAACATGCCGGCCATTATCAGCGCCGCTGAAGTGACCGATGCCCAGGCCATTCACCCTGGCTATGGTTTCCTGTCGGAAAACGCCGACTTCGCCGAGCGCGTGGAAAAATCGGGCTTTGTGTTTATCGGCCCGCGTTCCGAATCGATCCGCCTGATGGGCGACAAAGTATCGGCCAAGCAAACCATGATCAAGGCCGGCGTGCCTTGCGTGCCAGGCTCGGAAGGCGCATTGCCGGACGATCCGAAGATGATCGTGCAGATTGCCCGCAAAATTGGTTACCCGGTCATTATCAAGGCCGCTGGCGGCGGTGGCGGTCGCGGCATGCGCGTGGTGCATACTGAAGCGGCGCTGATCAATGCCGTGGCCATGACCAAGACCGAAGCCGGTACCGCTTTCGGCAATCCCGAAGTGTATATGGAGAAGTACCTGGAAAATCCGCGTCACGTGGAAATCCAGATTCTTGCCGACGAACACAAGAACGCCGTCTGGCTGGGCGAGCGCGACTGCTCGATGCAGCGCCGCCACCAGAAGGTAATCGAAGAGGCGCCAGCGCCAGGCATCCCGCGCAAGCTGATTGAAAAAATCGGCGACCGCTGCGCCGAAGCCTGCCGCAAGATCGGCTACCGCGGCGCCGGCACGTTCGAGTTCCTGTATGAAAACGGCGAGTTCTATTTCATTGAAATGAACACCCGCGTGCAGGTGGAGCATCCGGTCACCGAAATGATTACCGGCATCGACATCGTGCAGGAACAGATCCGCATCGCCGCCGGTGAAAAGCTGCGCTATCGCCAACGCGACGTGCTGCTGTCGGGCCATGCGGTCGAGTGCCGCATCAACGCCGAAGACCCGTTCAAATTCACGCCGTCGCCAGGCAAGATCGTTTCCTGGCACGTACCGGGCGGCCCAGGCATCCGCGTCGATTCGCACGCTTATGCCGGCTACTACGTCCCGCCGCACTACGACTCGATGATCGGCAAAGTGATCGCTTACGGCGCTACGCGCGAACAGGCGATCCGCCGCATGCAGATCGCCCTGTCGGAAATGGTGGTCGAGGGTATCAGCACCAATATCGCGCTGCACCGCGAACTGATGATCGATGCACGCTTTATCGAAGGCGGCACCAATATTCACTATCTGGAACAGAAGCTGGCCGATATGCCGGAGCTGGGCAAGAAATTGAATATTCCTAGCATCGGCGGCAAATCGGACGTCAAGGCTGACGCATGAGCTGGACCGAAATCGTTATTGAAATCGCGCGCGAGCATGCCGAAGCACTGTCCGACGCGCTGATGGAAGCTGGCGCGCTGTCGGTCTCGGTGGAAGACGCCGACGAAGGCACGGACGCCGAACAGCCGCTGTTCGGCGAGCCGGGCATGGAGCCGAAAGAAGCCGCATGGGAGCGCAGCCGCGTGGTCGCGCTGACCGACGTCGACGCCGACCAGGCCGCCATCGTGGCCGCTGCCGCGCAAGCGATCGGCCAGGCTGCTGCGCCAGCGTTTGTCACGCGCGATGTGGCAGAGCAGGACTGGGTGCGTCTGACCCAGTCGCAATTTGCACCCATTCATATCGGCAAGAATATCTGGGTGGTGCCAAGCTGGCACGAAGCACCAGACCCGGACGGTCTGATCCTGGAACTCGACCCGGGCCTGGCGTTCGGCACCGGCAGCCATCCGACCACGCGCCTGTGCATGGAATGGCTGGAAGCGCATCCGGCGCCCGGCAAGACCGTGCTCGACTACGGTTGCGGCTCCGGTATCCTGGCGATGGTGGCCAAGAAGCTGGGCGCGCAAACGGTGGCCGGTGTCGATATCGACCCGCAGGCCATCGAGTCGGCGCGCGACAATGCCGAGCGCAACCAGTGCGAGATCGAATATTTCCTGCCTGATACCTTTGCCACCTCGGCCCATGCGACCGAACGCTTCGATATCGTGGTAGCCAATATCCTGTCGAGCCCTTTGAAGCTGATGGCGCCGATGCTGTCGGGCCGCGTGGCCGAAGGCGGTGCGCTGATCCTGTCGGGCGTGCTGGCGCGCCAGGCTGAAGAAGTGGCAGCTGCCTACGCACCGTTTATTCAGCTGGGTGTCTGGGCCGAGCAAGATGGCTGGGTTGCCCTGCACGGCCGCCTGGGCGCAGCCAGCGCACCTGCGCCACGCGCTTAAGGTGCAATAGCACAGCAATGGCACTCGCCACCAAATGCCCCCATTGCAACACGATATTTCGGGTCGCTGCTGACCAGTTGAAGTTGCGTGGGGGCATAGTGCGCTGTGGCACTTGCAAAGAAGTATTCGACGGTAACGCTGCACTGCTCGATCCGGCCGCAGCCTTGCTGCCAGCGGCCGGACCAGTCGCCACGCCGCTGCAAACGGCGGCAAAACCTACCCCTGCACTGATCGATTTGCCGCCACCGCCACCGCCCAGCACCGAGGAGGCGGTCTATTCGCTTGATTTCGACACCTCATTCGATCCCTTCGGCATTCTGCCCGAAACCACGCAGGCACAGGCCGCACCGGCGGCAGTAGCGCCCGTGGCTGCTCCCGAGCCGGTACCGGTCCAGGCGGACGAACTGGCGCTCGATCTCGACCTTGATGCAGAAACCGCGCTGCCGCTGCTGCCAGCGCCGTTCAAACGCCGCCAGGTCGATGAGGTGCCCGCCTTTGCCACCTATCTGCGCGACAACCGGCACGAGCCTCGATTGAACGCTGCTGGCCCCGCACCTGCTATGACGCCTGAACCGGCGGCAGTGCCGAAAGTCAGCCTGGACAAGCGAGAACCGAGCTTTGATGCCGTCACGGTCACGCCGGAGCCGGTTCCGGCGGCGATTGCTGCGCGTCAGGAACCCAGCTGGGAGCCGCAGCAAGCCGTCGACAAGCCGACAACGGAAGCCACGCCTGAGCAAGACGCTCACGAGCCGGCGTTTGTCACCCAGGGCCGGCGCCGCGAACAAAGCGGCAAGGCGCTGCAGGTGGCGCTGGCCGCCGGTTCGGTTTTCCTGCTGCTGCTGGTGTTGCTTCAGATAATGACGACCTTTCGCAATCCGCTGGCGGCGCAGTTTCCTCAATTCAAACCGGCCTTGAGTGCGCTGTGCGGCCTGGCCGGCTGCAAGGTGGACTTGCCGGCGCAGATCGAAGCGCTGGCCATCGAGCAGGGAGAACTACAGACGCTGTCGCCACAGACCTTTTCGTATGTGTCGCTGCTGCGCAATCACAGCCGCAGCGTGCAGGCCTGGCCCAGCATCGAACTGACGCTCGACGACAGCGACGACAAGCCCGTGCTGCGTCGCGTGATCACGCCGCACGAATACCTGCCGGCAAAAATCGACGTGGCCAACGGCCTGGCGCCGCGCTCGGAACAGACCATCAAGGTCTATTTCAAAAGCGAACAAGCCAGGGCAGCGGGCTACCATATCGCCATCTTTTACCCTTGAAAACACATAAAATGAACAAAACATCGCTGATCTGCGGCTCACTGGCCACCGACTCCATCATGCATTTTCCTGGCCGCTTTGGCGATTTGCTGCTGGCCGACCAGCTGCACAAGGTGAACGTGTCGTTCCTGGTGCCCACCATGCGCACCGAATTTGGCGGCTGCTCGGGCAATATCGCCTACAGCCTGAAAATGCTGGGCGGCGACCCGCGCATCGTCGGCGTGATGGGCCAGGACAGCGCCGCCTACCTGGAGCGCCTGCAAAAGCTCGGCATCTCGACCGCCAATATCCTGATCAAGGCCGACAGCTACAACGCGCAGTGCTTTGTTACCGCCGACGCCGACAACAACCAGATCAACGCCTTCCATCCGGGCGCCATGTCGTTTGCCCATGAGAATCCGATTGCCAACGCCGGCCCGGCCCGCGTGGCCATCATTTCACCCGATGGCGACCAGGGCATGCTCAAGCACGCCGCCGACCTGGCCGAACTGGGCATTCCCTTCATGTTCGATCCTGGCCAGCAACTGCCGCGCTTTGACGGCGAGCAATTGATCGACTTCATCGACAAGGCAACGTATGTGTCGGCCAACGACTACGAAATGGAAATGCTGATGGAGCGCACCGGTTTGAGCCTGGAAGATATCGCCAGCCGCCTGGAAGCGCTGATCGTCACGCGCGGCGAAAAGGGTTCGGAAATCTACACCGGTGGCAAACGCATCGATATTCCGGTAGTCGAAGCGAAGGAAGTGCTGGACCCGACCGGCTGCGGCGACGCCTACCGTGCAGGCCTGCTGTTCGGCATCACCAACGACCTGGGCTGGGAAACCAGCGGCCGCCTGGCCAGCCTGCTGGGCGCCATCAAAATCGCCACCCAGGGTGCGCAAAACCACGTGTTTACGCCGGCAAGCATTGCCGACCAGTTCGAAGCGCAGTTCGGTTATCGTTATTGATCCCGATCTGCACCTGATCATATCCAGTTAAGGCAAGCCACGTAGGTCGGATTAGGCCGCAGGCCGTAATCCGACAACACCGGTAACGCCAACAATGTTGTCGGATTACGCGGGGCTTTGCCCCGCCTGCGCGGCCCGGCTAATCCGACCTACTATTCTGAAAGCTTAACCTGGCGGCATGACTCCGGATTTCTGCTGCACTATTACACTACAATCATCCTCACCAGCATCTGCGCGATCTGCAGCAGTATCAACGCCACCAGCAGCGACAAATCGAGGCTGCCGATCAACGGCACGACCTTGCGTATCGGACGCAGCAGCGGCTCGTTCAGGGCGCGCACAAATGGCGCCAGCGGCGCATGCGGGTTGACCCAGCTGAAAATGGCCTCAATGATCAGCAGCGCCATGAAACCATAGAGTATCCATTGCAGGAAGCGCTGCAGCGCTTTCAGCAGGACGACTTCGACCGACGCCCCGGCGATAAACCAGACACAGGTTGCCAGCAGCACGATCAGGAAAGCGCCAATCAGGCTGGCCCAGTCATAACCGCCCACGCCTGGCACCACGCGGCGCAGGGGACGTACCAGCCAGTCGGACAATTGAAAGGTGAATTGCGCCACTGACGAGGGCGGACGCACGCGAACAGCCTGCATCCAGAAACGCAGCAGCAGGACCGCGCCGAGCAGCGTGGCAACAGTATCAACAATCAATGTAAGAATAGGGATCAGCACAAAAAATCTCCGAAAAAAAACCGCTGTGTGATTGTGTCACACAGCGGCGTATTGCCTCAAGCAGACATTCGACCTGCAAATATTACGAAGGACGCGTGCTGGTCGGGAATGGCCAGGCTGCAGCTGGCGACAACACAGTTTTAGCTGCTGGTGCAACAGGTGCTGCCGGTTTGACGCCGTCAGCCTTCTTGACGACTGCCTTTTTCGGCGCTGCCTTCTTGGCTGCCGGCTTGGCAGCTGCTGGAGCGGCTGCCGCTGCTGCTACCGGTGCGGCTGCTGGCGCTTCAGCTGCGGCTGGCGTTGCGGCCGCTGGAGTGGCGGCCGGCTTGGCTGCTGCCGGCTTTGCTGCGGCTTTTGCTGCTGGTTTGGCGGCCGCTGGCTTGGCTGCAGCTTTTGCTGCTGGCTTGGCTGCGGCAGGCTTGGCGACAGCTTTTGCCGCCGGCTTGACGGCGGCAGGTTTGGCTGCTGCTTTCGCTGCCGGCTTGGCGGCTACTGGCTTGGCTGCAGCTTTCGCTGCTGGTTTGGCTGCTGCTGGTTTGACTGCCGCTTTAGCCGCTGGCTTGGCTGCTGCCGGTTTCGCGGCAGCTTTAGCCGCTGGCTTGGCGGCCGATTTCGCTGCAGGCTTGGCTGCTGCTTTTGCTGCCGGCTTTGCCGCTGCTGCCTTGGCTGCAGGCTTGGTGGTTGCCTTGGCTGCTTTGGCTGCTGGTTTCGCTGCTGCTTTAGCCGCTGGTTTCGCCGCCGCTTTGGCCGCTGGCTTGGCTGCCGCTTTGGCTGCAGGTTTCGCCGCTGCTTTGGCTGCAGGTTTCGCTGCCGCTTTGGCAGCTGGCTTCGCCGCTACTTTTGCTGCAGGCTTTGCTGCGGCTTTCGCTGCCGGTTTCGCCGCTGGCTTGGCTGCAGCTTTGGCTGCTGGCTTGGCCGCTGCCTTGGCAGGAGCTGCCTTGACTGCCGGTTTGGCCGCTGTCTTCGTCGCTGCTGCTTTTGCTGCCGGCTTGGCGGCGACCTTGACTGCTGGCTTTGCAGCCGATTTTGCAGCTGGCTTAGCGACAGCTTTGGCCGCTGGCTTGGCTGCTGCGGCTTTCGCTGCAGGTTTGGCGGCAGCCTTTGCTGCCGGTTTCGCTGCGGTCTTGGCTGCCGGTTTGGCCGCTACTGCTTTGGCTGCCGGCTTGGCGGCAGTTTTCGCTACAGCCGGCTTGGCAGCCGGCTTGGCAGCCGGTTTTGCAGCTGGCTTGGCGGCAGCTTTGGCAGCCGGTTTGGCCGCTACTGCTTTGGCGGCCGGCTTGACTGCAGCTTTAGCTGCTGCTGGTTTCGCGGCTGGTTTGGCTGCAGCTTTGACAGCCGGTTTGGCGGCAACCGTCTTGGCTGCAGCTGCTGGCGTCTTCGCAGCAGGAGCAGCTTTGGCGGCTGGTTTCTTTACTTCTGATTTTTTAGCGGCTGTTGCCATTTGTCTCTCCTTCATCTGAGATGAGAAATTTAAGCTACAAGATTTAAACCCGTCCGACCCACCACGGGGATAGGCCAGGCGAATTATTCATCGGCGCAAACGGTCGTTTGCGCTAATGAATTCGGCACCAGCTGAACTGCTGCAACTCCTCACGTTTGCAGCACTTCAGCCATCGTCGGTGCCACCGTGCTTGATCTCGCAGCTGGTGGCAAAGTCTGAATCCGGTTAGTTCGTTTTCGATGCCGTGCGTTTTAGGCGCCTCGCATCGCGCTCGCCATCACACGTCGCGTCAAATAAAAAACCGCCATGCCTGAAAAAATTCGAGCACGGCGGCAGACAGAAACGGTGTGGTTTTGTGCATATCCGTGTAAATCTGTATCCCTGTTTTGCGAGCCTTTGTGGCGTCGCGCTGGTTAAAAAAACCCCGCATACTACCACTCGCATTTTCAATCTCCTAAATTACACGAAAACCTTGATGCTACGCAACCGGCACGATAGCATTTCAAGCCCTTTTTTGCACGATAGGCGCGCCAGCGCACCATCAATGCGCAAAGCCTGTCGGCAAGCGCGCTGAAAGCCGCAAACGGCCTGCCGATATGCAGCCTGTTTTGCAGTATCGCACGCAGGCGAAAAAGACGAAAAAAAAGCGCCGTCAATGACGGCGCTTCCGATCAGGCTCGCGGAAAAAATCTGACGCGGCCTGGCTTATTCCCAGTTCAACGCACCACCGGTCTGGTACTCGGTCACGCGCGTTTCAAAGAAGTTGCGCTCCTTCTTCATGTCGATCATTTCGCTCATCCACGGGAATGGATTTTCCTCTTGCGCGAACAGTGGCTCGATGCCGATCTGCTGCGCGCGGCGATTGGCGATAAAGCGCAGGTAGCCCTTGAACATCGGTGCGTTCAGACCGAGCACGCCACGCGGCATGGTGTCTTCGGCGTACGCGTATTCCAGGTCTACCGCCTTCAGGAACAGGGCCTTGATTTCATCGCGGAAGGCAGGGGTCCACAGCTGCGGATTTTCCATCTTGATGGTGTTGATCAGATCGATGCCGAAGTTGCAGTGCATCGACTCGTCGCGCAGGATGTACTGATACTGTTCGGCCGCGCCCATCATCTTGTTCTGGCGGCCCAGCGCCAGGATCTGCGTAAAGCCGACGTAGAAGAACAGGCCTTCCATCAGGCAGGCAAACACGATCAGCGACTTGAGCAGCTTCTGGTCGTTTTCCACCGTGCCGGTGACGAAAGTCGGATCGGTCAGCATGTCGATGAACGGGATCAGGAATTCATCCTTGTCGCGGATCGATTTGACTTCGTTGTAGGCGTTGAAGATCTCGGCTTCGTCCAGGCCCAGGGATTCCACGATGTACTGATAGGCGTGCGTATGGATCGCTTCTTCGAACGCCTGGCGCAGCAGGTACTGGCGGCACTCGGGCGCGGTGATATGGCGGTAGGTGCCCAGCACGATATTGTTGGCAGCCAGCGAATCGGCCGTGACGAAAAAGCCCAGGTTACGCTTGACCAGACGGCGCTCGTCTTCGGTCAGGCCGTTCGGGTTTTTCCACAGCTCGATATCGCGCTGCATATTCACTTCCTGCGGCATCCAGTGGTTGGCGCAGCCGGCCAGGTATTTGTCCCACGCCCATTTGTACTTGAACGGCACCAGCTGGTTGACGTCGGTCTTGCCGTTGATAATGCGCTTGTCGTCAGCATTGACGCGCAAAGCCACCTGCTCGGCGTTCGCTTCGGACGGCTCGGCGCTGCCCGCAACGTTCAATTCGGTATTGCCCAGTGGCGCTTGCTGCGCCGGACGCGGTGCCGTTGCCGGCGTGGTTTCATCATCCCAGGATAAGGACATAATTATTCTCTCTCAAACAACCTTGACATTGAGGCCAGCCCGGCGTCTGGCCGGGCTGGCAACTGAATTACTGGCTTACTGACAGGCTTCGCACTCTTCGAAACCGTCGTCGCCGGGACGCAGGTAGCACGCTTCGCCATCGGCATCATCGGCTGCCGCAGCTACCACTGGCGCGACCGCCGGCGCCGCTGCCACCACGGCTGCTGCCGCCACTTGCGCGCTGGCCGACATGCCGCCGTCAACTGCCACGGCGTTCAGGGCGCCGGTACGCGAGGTCGATTTCTCCATGTGGGTGGCGGCGATGGTGCGCAGGTAATACGTGGTTTTCAGGCCGCGCAGCCATGCCAGCTTGTAGGTCTCGTCGAGCTTCTTGCCCGACGCGCCAGCCATGTAGATGTTCAGCGACTGTGCCTGGTCGATCCACTTCTGACGACGCGACGCTGCTTCCACCAGCCAGCTGGCCGGCACTTCAAAAGCGGTGGCGTAGATATCGCGCAGGTCTTGCGGAATGCGGTCGATCTTCACCAGCGAGCCGTCGAAGTATTTCAGGTCCGAGATCATCACTTCATCCCACAGGTCGCGCGCCTTCAGGTCACGCACCAGGTAGGCATTGATCTCGGTGAATTCGCCCGACAGGTTCGACTTCACGTACAGGTTCTGGAACGTCGGCTCGATACAGGCCGACACGCCGATAATGTTTGAAATCGTCGCCGTCGGTGCAATGGCCACGCAGTTCGAGTTACGCATGCCGAACTTGGCGATGCGCTCGCGCACTGGCGTCCAATCCATGGCCGACGAGGAATCGACTTCCAGGTAGCCGCCGCGTTCTTCGGCCAACAGCTTGACCGAGTCCTGCGGCAGGATGCCGCGGTCCCACAGCGAGCCGGCGTACGACTCATAGCGGCCGCGCTCTTCGGCCAGTTCGGTCGACGCCAGGTAGGCGTAGTAGCACACCGCTTCCATCGAGGTATCGGCAAACGACACCGCTTCGTTCGAAGCGAACGGCACGCGCATCATGTGCAGGCAGTCCTGGAAGCCCATGATGCCCATGCCGACCGGGCGGTGACGCATGTTCGAATTGCGCGCCTTTTGCACGGCGTAGTAGTTAATGTCGATCACGTTGTCGAGCATGCGCATGGCTGTGCGGACGGTTTTCGACAGCTTGGCGTGATCGAGCTTGCCTTCCTTCATGTGCGCCGGCAGGTTCACGGAACCGAGGTTGCAGACGGCGATTTCATCTGCGCTGGTGTTCAGGGTAATCTCGGTGCACAGGTTCGAGCTGTGAACCACGCCCACATGCGACTGTGGGCTGCGGATGTTGCACGGATCCTTGAAAGTGATCCATGGATGGCCGGTTTCAAACAGCATCGACAGCATCTTGCGCCACAGGTCCAGCGCCGCGATCTTCTTGAAGACGCGGATTTCGCCGGCGGCAGCCTTGGCTTCGTAGCCGACATAAGCCTGCTCGAAGGCCTTGCCGACCTTGTCGTGCAGGTCGGTCGTGTCCGATGGCGAGAACAGCGTCCAGTCGCCTTTTTCCATCACGCGCTTCATGAACAGGTCGGGAATCCAGTTGGCCGTGTTCATGTCGTGGGTGCGGCGGCGGTCGTCGCCGGTGTTCTTGCGCAGGTCGAGGAATTCCTCGATGTCCATGTGCCAGGTTTCCAGGTAGGCGCAGACGGCGCCCTTGCGCTTGCCGCCCTGATTCACGGCCACGGCCGTGTCGTTGACCACTTTCAGGAACGGTACCACGCCTTGCGACTTGCCGTTGGTGCCCTTGATATGGGCGCCCAGGGCGCGCACTGGCGTCCAGTCGTTACCGAGACCGCCGGCAAACTTGGCCAGCAGCGCATTGTCCTTGATGGCGTCGTAGATGCCTTCCAGATCGTCGGACACGGTGCTCAGGTAGCACGACGACAGTTGCGAGCGCAGCGTGCCCGAGTTGAACAGGGTCGGCGTCGAGCTCATGAAGTCGAACGAGGACAGCAAATTGTAGAACTCGATGGCGCGGCCTTCGCGGTCCGCCTCGTTCAGCGACAGGCCCATCGCCACGCGCATGTAGAAAGCCTGCGGCATTTCAATGCGCACATCGCGCACGTGCAGGAAGTAGCGGTCGTACAGGGTTTGCAGGCCGATATAGCCAAATTGCAGGTCGCGGTCGGCAACGATGGCCTTGGCCAGGCGCGCCAGGTCGAACTCGGCCAGTTTCGGATCCAGCAGTTCGGCAGTGATGCCCTTGGCGATATAGGCCGGGAAATAGGTCAGGTATTCGGTAGCGGCGGCCGCTTGCGGCACGTCCTTGCCGAACACTTCCTTGCGCACCGTGTGCAGCAGGATGCGGGCCGTCACTTGCGAGTAGGCCGGATCTTTTTCCATCAGCGCGCGCGCTGCCAGGATGGCCGACTTGTGCAGCTCTTCGACCGGCACGCCGTCGTACAGGTTCTTGACCGTTTCAGCCAGGATGGCGTCGGCATCGACGTGCTTTTCCAGGCCGGCGCAGGCGGCGTTGATCAGGTCGCGCACTTCCTGCATGTCGAGCAGGCGGCGTACGCCGTTGTCGAGCACGTGCAGTTGCGGTGCGGCCACCTGGGCCGAGGCGCCTTGCGCTTCCTTCTGCAGGCGGCGCTCTTCCATATGCTTGGCGCGGTACAGCACGTAGGCGCGCGCCACATCATGTTCACCCGAACGCATCAACGACAATTCCACCTGATCCTGCACATCTTCGATATGGAAGGTGCCGCCGCCCGGCTGGCGGCGCACCAGTGCGGCCACCACACCTTGCGTCAGCTGCTCGACCAGCTCGCGGATGCGCGCCGAAGCGGCGCCCTGGCCGCCGTTGACAGCCAGGAAAGCCTTGGTCATGGCGATGGCGATCTTCGACGGCTCAAATGCCACCACCGCGCCGTTGCGGCGGATGATGCGATAGTCGCCCATGGCAGCGCTGGTGCCGGCCACGCTATGCGCCGCGCCTGGCGCTGGCGGTACTGGCGTTGGATGGTTGGAAATATCTTGTGGTGATTGCATTAAAGCTCCCGTTCTCAGCTAAAGTCAGCCTGCAGTTTTGCTGCCGGTGTTGGTTGAAAGGAACGCCCGCTAGTGGGCTTCTTCAGATCAATGTTATAAAAAAGTCTTTTCGACATCACATGAAACAGAACGAAAGCAGCCCGCCCTGCCGTCTGGCTGGCGTGCAACGCTATCTAAAAAGGTAATAAACCGCCAGTTCCAAATTGCTGTTTCAGCAAGCAGGTTAGCTTTAGAGAATCATTCTGAATACTTCTGTGATGGTGCTGCTGATGCTACTAGATATAGTCCCTGTACCGAATTTCTGCACTAATTGTAGTACCCCTCGCAGACAGGCGCAATAGCATGCTGGCATTGGTTCAGCGAATATTTTTGCCTTTTCATATGTGAATTCGATTGACTTTTTACAGTGTCGATCACAGGCCCGGCATCCGCATAGTAAGCACTAACGCAGTAGCTTGAGCCAAATCAAAAGCAATATTGCTTGGGGTAAAATCTCTGTAAAATCGCCGCGCCATGGCGCTGGCAGCATTCCGGCCTGGCCATCAAATGGCCAACGGAGCGGCATTATAATCTACCTGGCGCATCGGCATCGGCCCGGCCAAGCCAGGCCTGACACTGCCGCAGGGCGTTGCCGGCGCTTCAGGAGGGCATGTCCTGTATCTGCAGCTTGTGCATTTTGTAGCGCAACTGGCGCACACTGATACCCAGCAACTGCGCTGCCCGGGCGCGCTGGTAGCGGCTATCGAGCAGCGCCTGCACGATCATGTCGCGCTCGGTCTGGCGCAGCACTTGCTCCAGAGGCAAGGCCGGTGCCGGGAGCTGCGCCATGCCGGGCAGGCTCAGTTGCCGCTCCTGCCCTGGCGCCGGTCGCAAGGGCACAATCGCGGCGCTGGCCGGACTGGCCGGCAGGCCCAGCCCGGCCACCGTCAGCAGGCCGTCTTCGGCAAACGCCAGCGCGCGTTCCAGCAGGTTTTCCAGCTCGCGCACATTGCCGGGAAAACCATGGCGTCCCAGCGCGGCCAGCACGGCGGCCGGCATGACCTGGCGCTGCGGCGACAAGCGCGCCAGTATGGCCTCGCACAGAGCGGGCAAGTCGCCTGGCCGCTCGCGCAGCGGCGGCACATGGAGTTCGATGACATTGAGGCGGTAATACAGATCCTGGCGAAACGTGCCGGCCGCCACGCCGCGTGCCAGCCCCTGCTGGCTGGCGCACAGAATACGCACCTCGACCGCCTCGTCAGCGGTGCCGCCAAGTTTGCGCACGCGCCGCTCCTGCAGCACGCGCAGCAGCTTGACCTGCATGGCCAGCGGCAATTCATCGACCTCATCGAGCAGCAGGCTGCCGCCATCGGCCGCCTGAAACAGGCCGGCGCGCTCCTGCTGTGCGCCGGTATAGGCGCCGGCGCGGCAGCCGAAAAATTCGGCTTCCACCAGCGCATCGGGAATCGCTCCGCAATTGACGGCAATAAACGGCGCGCTGCTGCGCTTGCCTTGTGCATGAATGGCCCGCGCAACCAGCTCCTTGCCGCTACCCGACTCGCCGCAGATGGCCACCGGCGCGCTGCTGTGCGCAAGGCGCGCCACTTGCGCGCGCAAGCCCTGCATGGCGGGCGAATGGCCGATCAATCGTGGCGGAGCCAAAGCGGTAGCTGATGAGGCAGCCAATGAGCGCGGACGGGACATGCTTGGCCTCCTGCAAAAAATGCAGTAACGAAAATCTCATGATCGAGACAATCGGACGACGCAAACATCCATGCTACGCCCAGCAGGCAGCACGCGATTTACAATACGGATGAGCAATGGCGGGCCGAGCCTGACGGGCCGGGCCGGCCGGGCTGGCGCGCGTTACAGCGTAGCGTGTGCGTGGCTGCAGTAATCGTGGCCCTTGGCCGCCACGTTTTCAGAGGCGGGGTAGTAGACGCCGCAATGGGCGCAGCACAGCATCAGCTCGGCGTCAGGCAATTCCTGCACGCGGCTGGCGCGCGCCTGAGGCTGTTGTGCCTGTTGCTGGGCGCGGGCGCGCTGCTGCATGCCGCGCAGCTTGCTGCGGATGGCAAACACCACCAGAAACACCAGCGCCAGCCAGAATAAAACACGTGTCATGCAAATCCTCGGTGTAATACAACCTCAAGTACAAAACGGCTGCCGACATAGCCCAGCAGCAAGGTGGCAAAGCCGGCCAGCGTAAAGGTCAGCGCCGTCTTGCCGCGCCAGCCGCGCCAATGACGTCCGGCCAGCAACACCGCAAACAGCAGCCAGGACAGCATGGTAAACACCGACTTGTGATCCCAGGTCAGTACCTTGCCCAACAATTTCTCAGAAAACACGATGCCGGACAGTACCGTCAGGCTCAGCAACACAAAGCCCAGGCCGATCATGCGAAACAGCAGCTTTTCCATCGTCAGCAGCGCCGGCAACTGGTCGAGCGCGCTGGCCAGGAAACCACGGCTTTCGCTGCGCGTATGCAGGCGCGACTCCTGCAGCGCCATCAGCACGGCGTGAAAGGCGGCGATCGTCAGCGTGCTGTAGGCCAGCACCGCTACCGTGATATGCCAGCCAAATACGGCAGACTTGCCTTCCAGTATCACCTGGTTGCCAGGAAACGCCCAGGCCAGGCCGATCGCCAGCACCGCGCACGGCATGACCATGCGGCGCAGGCCATCGAGGCTGAAATTGCGGTTTTCAATCCAGTAAGCGCCGACCGACACCCACAAGGCGGCCGACAGCATGGCGGAAAAGCCGAAGCGCAAGGTGCCGGGCGCCATCAGGTCCAGCCACAGCGTGGCGGCATGCGACAGCCACGCCACGCCGGTCAGGCCGGCAATCAGCTTGTCTTGTTTGGCAGGAAGAACGGCGCACACTGCATAGGACAGCGCAGCAACCAGGAAGAAATATGTCTGCATGTTTTAAGTTTACACCATAGCCGGCAAGCGCGATTCGCGCGGAGGCGGGACGACGCGATGAGGCCGGGCGTCAGCGCCAGCCCGCCATGATAACGCGCTTGCGTGCGTAGCGGTGGCGGCAGCGGAAGATTTCAGCAAACTTTACAGTGCGGCAGGCAAGATCATGGCGGGACAGGCAAGGGGCTGTCCCGCCAGCGCTTCAGCCTGTTATTTGACGTTCAGGCTTTTCTTGGCCTGTTCCAGCAGATCGGTCTTGACCCAGTCCTTCGCTACCGGCGGCTTGCTCATGCGCCCGACGCCGGTTTTCACCATCACATCGGTGGTGATCTGGATATGTTCGGGCGTAATGTCGTAGGAATATGGCGAATTGCTGATGGCATCGTCAAAGTCATCCTTGGTGATCTGGTTGCGAAACACCACCTCGCGCACATATTTTTCCGCCGTTGGCTTGCTGTCGATAAAGGTCTTGGTGGCCTCGACAAAGCAGCGCATGAATTTCTCGGCCACCGGACGGCGCTCCTTGTAGAATTTTTCCGTCATCACCATGGTGCGCACCGGCTCGCCGATCGGCGTGTCGTAGGGTTTGATCACTTCGGTGCCAAAGCCCTTGTTGATGGCCTGCGACGATTGCGGCTCGGATTGCATCATGGCGTCGATATTCTTGCCCATCAGCGCCTGGTTCAGGTCGGCATACGCCAGAAACACCAGCTGCACATCCTTGCCCTTGGTTTCCGAATACGTCAGGCCCGCCTGCGACAATTCAGCCAGCAGCAATACTTCCTGGATGCCGCCGCGCGTGACGCCGACGCGCTTGCCCTTGAGATCTTTTACGCTGGCAACGTTCTGCCCTGCCCCCGCCACCAGCCGCGCGCCGCCCCTGGCAAAGCCGGCCACCACATAAATCGGCGCACCGCCGGCCCGCCCGGAAATGGCCGCCTCGGAGGCCGTGGCCCCGACGTCAAGTTCGCCGGCAATAATCGCCTGCATCACGTCCAGGCCCTTGGCAAACACATGCTCTTCGACCTTGATGCCGCACTTGGGTGCAATCTCCTTGATATACGAGACTGCGCCGTAGTGGGCAAACTTCAGATTGCCGAGCCGGACCACTTCCTGGGCCTGGGCAGCGCCCAGGCCGGTACTGCTGATCACGGCGGCGGCAATCAAAGACTTCAACGAAAGGACCTGGTGCATCTGCGTCTCCTGATTCACGTTGGCGGGGCCTGGCCTGCAGGCAGGAAATATTGTATTTATCAGGCAATATTACCGCGAGTGTATTCAGAAGCAACAACTATTTTCAGGCCCGAAGCGCGTCGCGCCAAATCGGCGCTGCCGCGCAGCGCCATCACTGCCCCGCCAGCGCCACCACCGGATCGAGTCCTGACGCCTTGCGCGCCGGCATAAAGCCGAAAACCAGCCCCGTGATGACGGCGCAGGCAAAGGCGCCGCCGATGGCGCTCAGTGAAAAAATCACCGGCACATCCCACACCAGCAGCAAACCGGCAAAGCTGACGCCAACCACGATGCCGGCCACGCCGCCCACGACTGACACCAGCACCGCCTCGGTCAGGAACTGGCGCAGGATATCGCGCCGGCGCGCGCCGGTGGCCATGCGGATGCCGATCTCGCGCGTGCGCTCGCGCACCGTCATCAGCATCACGTTCATTACGCCGATGCCGCCAACGACCAGCGAGACGGCGGCGATCAGGCTCAGCATCATGGTCATGTTGTCCTGCGTTTTCGCTTCGGCTGCAATCGAGGCGGCCGCATTGCTGATGCCGTAGTCGCGGATGCGGTGTCGCTCGAACAGCACGGCGTCCACCGCCGCCTCGACCTCGGTCACGCGCTTGACGTCGCTGGCCGCCAGCACCGTGTAGGTCGGCTCGCGCTGGCCGAACACGCGGATGCCGGCGGTGGAAAACGGCAGCAGCAGCACGTCGTCCTCGTCCTTCTCGCCCGTCAGCGCGCCCTTGGCGCTCATCACGCCGATCACCTGGAACGGCACATTGCCGATCAAAATGGTCTGGCCAACCGGATTGGCCACGTCGGGCATCAGCTTGTCGGCCAGGCGCGCGCCCAGCACGGCCACGGTGGCCATCTCGCGGTCATCCTGCTCGGTAAAAAAGCCACCCTTGCCCACCGGCCAGGTCTGGATCTGCGGCAGCGCCGCGCCGGTGCCGCGCACATAGGTCTGCACATCGAGGTTGCCATGGCGGATCACCTTGTTGCCGGTCACATTGGGCAACACATGCGACACGCCCGGCACGTCCTTGAGCGCCTCCAGGTCGCCCAAGGTAATGCTGCGTCCCGGTATGCGCGAGCTCTCGCCGCGCGACGACATATATAAGAGGTTCGAGCCGAACGCCCCCAGCTGCGCCATCACCTGCTGGCGCGTACCGAGGCCGATGGCCAGCATCACGATCACCGAGGCGACACCGATCACAATGCCCAGCAGCGTCAGGCCGGTGCGAAAGCGGTTGATCCACATTACGCGCCAGGCCGCGCGCGCCGCATCGAGCAGTTCGGTGCCCAAGGAAGCGCCGGTGTCATGCGCAGCGCCGGCCATGTCGAGCGGCGGCAAGGCAGCCGCGGGCGGCCCACTGGCCGCGCCCGAGTCCTCGATAATCTGGCCGTCGCGGATCTCGATCACGCGCCGCGCCTGCGCCGCCACCTTGCGGTCGTGGGTAATGAGGATAATGGTGTGGCCGGCGTCGGCCAGCTCGCCGAGCAGCGCCATCACCTCGGCGCCGCTGCTGCTGTCGAGCGCACCGGTCGGCTCGTCGGCCAGGATAATGCGCCCGCCATTCATCAGCGCGCGTGCAATCGACACGCGCTGCTGCTGCCCACCCGACAACTGGCCGGGCCGGTAATCAAGCCGCTCGCCCAGCCCCAGGCGCGCCAGCAGCGCCGACGAGCGCGCGTGGCGCTCGGCCGCCGGCATGCCGGCATACAGCGCCGGCACTTCCACGTTCTCGCGCGCCGATTCGGTGGCGATCAGATGGTAGCCCTGGAATACGAAGCCGAACGCCTCGCGGCGCAGCCAGGCCAGTTCATCGGCGCTCAAGCCTGATACGTCATGGCCGGCAAAACGGTAGCTGCCCTCGCTGGGACGATCCAGGCAGCCCAGCAAGTGCATCAGGGTCGACTTGCCGGAACCGGACGCGCCAACGATGGCGACAAACTCGCCGGCGCCGATGGCCAGACTCACGCCGCGCAGCACTTCGACCGCCGGCGCGCCATCGTGGCCGCCATAGCGCTTGCGCAATCCCGCAAGTTCGATCAATGGCGCAGCCGTGTCAGCCGCGCTCATAGCTGGAACCTGCTCGGGCCACTGCCGGCCGGCTGCTCGCCGGTCACCAGCAGTTCGCCTTCGCGCAAGCCCTGCAGCACCTCGGCACTCAGGCGGTTGCGTACGCCCACCATCACCTCGCGCGTATCGACCTTGCCGTCGGCGCCCAGTACGCGCGCGGTAAACTGGCCGGCTTTTGCGCCTTCGGCCTGCGACGGCGCCAGTGCCGGCAGTGGCACGGCCAGCACATTGCTGGCCGCTGCAGTGACGAACACCACCTGCGCCGTCATCTGCGGCATCAGTTCGCCATCGGCGTTGTCGACGTCGAACAGCACCGTATACAGAATCACCTTGCTGGTCGACGGCGCCAGCGCCGTACCTGCACTGGTGCCGCCCGGTACCGGTGGCGCCGGCAGCACCTGGCGCACCTTGCCGCTCCAGCGGCGCTGGTCGCCACCGAGGGTGGTGAAATAGACGGCCATGTCCGGGCGCACGCGGCGCACATCGGCTTCCGACACTTCGGTCCATACCGTCATGGCAGACAGGTCGGCTATGCGCAAAATGTTCGGCGTCTGGTAGGTGGCGTTGAGCGTCTGACCTTCCTTCGCTTCCACGCCCACCACGCTGCCGGCCATCGGCGCATAAATGCGGGTATAGCCCAGACGCGCCTCGTCGGCCTTCAGGGTGGCCTGGGTCTGGTCGATCTGCGCTTTCAGGTGATTGATCCTGGCGGCGGCCGAGGCCAGCGTGGCTTCGGCCGTTTCCAGTTCGGCCAGCGGGGTCGAATCGAACTTGGCCATCTGTTGCTGGCGCACATGCTGCTGGCCGGCCAGCTTGTGCTGCGCCTGCTGGTCGGCCAGTTGCGCGCGCAGGCCCGCCAGTGCGGCGCGGCCGGCGTCCACGGTGGCCTGCTGCACGCTGGGGTCGATCTCGGCCAGCAACTGGCCTTTTTCCACCGCGCTGCCGGGCTGCACATGCAAACGCGTGATCTGGCCCGATACCTGCGCGCCCACGTCAACATAGGTATGCGGCTGCAGCGTGCCGATGGCCGTTACGCTGGCCTCGATATTGCCGCGCTTGACTGCGGCGGTCTCAAAGACGGTTTTCGGGCCGCGCGTGACCCAGACGGCGCTGGCGCCCAGCAGCGCCAGCAGCACCGCGCCGCCGATAATGCGCGCGCGGCGGGAAGGAGAAGGCAGGCGGGCCGCCATCAGAAAGCCGCCTTTGAAGCTGTCGCCAAACGTGATAAGTGCATCAGTCTATCCTGGTAAAGTGCGGTGGACTCACCGCAGCAAGGTCACAAGCCCTGCCAGCGCGGCGACGGCTGCCAG
This sequence comes from Janthinobacterium aquaticum, assembly GCF_009208565.1. Taxonomy (GTDB): domain Bacteria; phylum Pseudomonadota; class Gammaproteobacteria; order Burkholderiales; family Burkholderiaceae_D; genus Janthinobacterium. The sequence continues at coordinate 33,382 of NZ_WFLK01000003.1, forward strand.
CAGGGAACTACGAAACATCAAACGGGGCGCATACGGCAGCAGCAGAGCCACCAGCAGCGCACCACATGACACGAAACCGATCCAGGCCACCACGCCCACGCTGGCGCTCCAGCCGGCCACGCAGGGCCAGACGGCCAGAGCCAGCAGGACGCTGCCTGCCAGCTGCAGCGCCCGGCGCATACGGGGCGCGGCGTCGCGCCCCCACACCTGGCCGTGATGGCGGTCCATCGCCAGCGACAGGCTGGCCATGCCCGCATACGACAGGCCCAGCGCGCATAAAATGGTCGGGATCATGATTGTCCTTTGGCGGTGGCGTGCAGGGTCGCTGCGGCTGCCGTGGTATTTTCAGGGGTGGCTTTTCTGGCCGGTTTGTCCTGGCGTGTGGGTGTGCGCCAAGTGCGCCAGGCGCCCCAGGCGCCCAGCAGGCCAAACACGATGGCGGTCAGTTCGACGCCGGCGCTTTCCCAGTCGCCGCGCGCGATCTGCGCGACCATGCTGTCGCCGGTGCTAAGCACGTTCAATACCGGCAGCAGCAGGCACAGGGCGGCAAACAGCGCCAGTTGCTCGACCCAGGCGCGTTTTTCCGCGCGCAGGCAGGCATGGGCCAGCATCAGGAACCAGACGCCGAAAAAGGCCCGCACTTCCCAGTCCGGCCGATGCCCGATGCCGACCGGGATCAGGCGGTTGGCCCACAAAAAGCCGATACAGGCCACGGCCAGGCCGGCAATGGCGGCCACGTTCAGGCAGGCGATCAGGCGGTACACCTGCGGCGTGATGCGACCGAACTCACCGCCGGCGCGCTGGCGACGCTTGACCATGAACAGGATGGCGCCGGTGCCCATCATGGCCGTGCCGGCCAGGCCGCACAGGAAATACAGCCAGCGCATCGGCATGCCGCCGAAGCCGGCCATATGCAGGTTCGACATCACCATGCGCGTCAGCGCCGCACCGCCGGCGTCGGCCTGGCCCGGCAGGCGCACGTTGATCTGCTCGCCGCTGGCCAGCGCATAGCAGGCCATGCCGGTGGTGGCGCTGATGCGCTGTTTGAGTTCGGCGTCCTCGTTCCAGCCATACATGCACACGCGCATGGCTTCGTCGCCCGGATGGTCGAGCACCACCGCACGGATTTCCTGGCCGATGGCCTGCTCGGCGCGCAGCGCGTACGGCTCCAGCGCTGGCACGGCCATGGCGCGCCCGCTGGCAGCCGGTTTACCCAGGTCGTTCCACTCGTCGAGGAAGGCTTTCTTGATATTGGGCGCACCGGCGTACTGCACCGCCACCGGCGCAGGCACGTAGTCGTCGCTGAAAAACACCAGGCCGGTGTAAGCGATCATGAACTGGAATGGCAGGCTCAGTACCGCCACCGCATTGTGCGCATCGAGCCAGGAGCGCTGGCCCTTGGCCGGCCGGAAGGTAAAAAAGTCCTTGAAAATGCGCTTGTGGGTAATCACGCCGCTGACCAGCGCCACCAGCATGATCATGGTGGTAATGCCGACGATCCATTCGCCGATGCGCGCCGCATGCAGCTGGTAGTGGAAATCGACAAAATGGTGACCGCCCACGGTCTGGCGCTGGGTAGCCTTGGGCACGTGTTTGATCTCGGCGCCGGTGTCCGGATCAAGATCGGCCGAACCGTAGCCGCCGCCGGGCTGGAACCAGTAGGCCGACAAGCCCTGCTCGGGTCGCTGCACGGGCCAGATTTCCCACATGTCGGCTTTGGGATGCTCTTTTGCCATATAAGCCAGCGCCAGCTCGATGCGCCGGCCGCGGTCCTCGACCTTGGGCAACGGCGCCTCGCTGGCGTGCGCTGCTTCTTCGAGCGCATGCTCGGGCTGCATCCAGTGACCGATCGGATCGTCGAAAACGGCCAGCGTGCCGGTCAGGAAAATGGCAAACAGCAGCCATGATATCCACAGGCCGCTCCAGGTATGCAGCCACGCCATGGCCTGGCGCAAGCCGCCGGCCTGCGGCGACTTGACGGCTTTTTCAACGCCGGTGCTCATGCGCCACCCCGCGCCAGCAGCATTCCCAAACCGCCGCACAAGATGGCGGGCAGCAGCATGCCGAGCCAGGCGCGGCGCACATCGTGCACCGAAAACACCCAGATCGCGGCGCAGGTATAGGTAACAAACGCAGTCATGACGGCCGTTTGCACCGCCTCGCCGCGCGACAGCGGCAGCACCGACGACAGCAGCACGGCCACGCCGGAGGTCAGCGCGTAGCCGCCGAAAATGGCCGCCAGCACGCGCGACAATAACATCATCTTTGCCGATTTCATGGGCGCCCTGCTCCCTGCTGCGCCGTCATGCGCCATGCGTTATTCAAGCACTGCATTGTGTATCCCTCGCCTTTTATTGTGGTTAACACGACCCTCTCCCTACAGGTGCCGCGAGAACGCAAAACGGGCAGGCCAACTGCAAAAATATTTTCAGCCCGGCTCGGCGGCCGGTTCCACCGTGACCCACCAGCGCGTGCGGCTGCGCACCTGCACTGGCAGCGAATTGGGCAGCATGTGCAAGATACGGTCGGTATCGGCCAGCGGAAACACGCCCGACAGGCGCAAGTGCGCCACCGCCGGCATGCAGTCGATCACGCCGGGGCGGTAGCGCGCCAGTTCGGCCAGGAATTGGCCCAGCGTCACATCGTCGACAATCAGCTGGCCGCGCGCCCAGGCGTCGGCATGGCCGCCAAGCCGCTGCGGTGCGCCGTGGCTGCGACGCGAAAACGTCGCACTGTGGCCGGCCGCCAGGTACAGCACGCCCCCTTCGCCCTGCTGCGGACGGATCTCGACCGCGCTTTCAAAGACCGACACCACGCTGCTGCCGTCCTGCTGGCGCACGGCAAAGCGCGTGCCCAGCGCCCGCACCACACCTTGATGCGTGGCCACCAGCAAGGGCGCGCTGCTGCCGGCGCCATGGCCGCTGCTGACCATGATTTCACCGGCCAGCAGTTCGAGCAGGCGCTGGCCGCCGTCAAAGCGCACATTGACGGCCGACGCGGTATTGAGACTGACCCGGCTGCCGTCCGACAAGGCCAGCTCGCGCCGTTCGCCGGTAGCGGTGCGGTAGTCAGCCAGCACGGCGCGCGCGCCGTCCCACGGCGTGAGACCGGCATGCGCGGCAAGCAGGCCGGCGCCGCCGGTCACGCCAAGCCACAGCAGCAACTGGCGCCGGCGGCCGCCGGCCGGCTTGTCAGATCGATCAAGCTGCTTGAGCGCCTGCGTGGCGGCGCCGCCATGCAGGCCGCCAAAGCGGCGCGACATCGCCTCGATATGCTGCCAGGCGCGCTCGTGTTCGGCGTCGGCGGCGCGCCAGCGCAGCCAGTCAGCGCGCTGCGCCTCGCTGGCCTCGTCCGACATCAGCACCGTCAGCCAGTCGGCCGCCTGCTGCGCTACCGCTACACTGACCGCCACCGGCGGCGCTCGCATGGTGCTCATGGCGCTAGGCCGGCAACGCAAAAAAGACGTGGCGGTTGGCGCGCGTCAGGTACTGCTTGACCGAACTGCTGGAAACCTGCAGCCGTTCGGCAATCTCGGCATAGCTGAGGCCCTCGAGCTGCGCCAGCAGGAAAGCCGTGCGTACCGGCGCCGGCAGGCCTGCCAGCGCCGCATCGATTTCCTGCAGCGCCTCGATTGCCAGCAGGCGCTCCTCCGGCGCGGGCGCAAGCTCTGCCGGCAGGCAGGCCAGCGCCGCCAGATAAGCGTCTTCCAGCTGCTGGCGGCGGTAGCGGTGCGCCACCAGGCGACGCGCAATGGTGGCGAGAAAAGGGCGCGCTTCGCGGATTTGCGGCGCATGGCCGCCCGTCAGCACACTGATAAAGGTATCTTGCGCCAGATCGGCCGCCTCACTGGCATTGCCCAGCTTATGGCGCAACCAGCCCGCCAGCCAGCCGTGATGACTGGCGTACAGGGACTGCAACTGCTGGTGTTGGGCAAGGTCGGCAGCCGGCATGGCGTCTTTTGGTATCGTAAATAAGAATTATTCTCATTTTACTCTTGAAATGCACCACGATGCAATCATGGCATTGCCATCCGATGCGGTAAAATGACGGCCATCGTCCGGCTTTGCGCCGCCCCTTCCAAGCTTTTCATTGCAGGTTCATCATGTTAGATAATCTCACCCAACGGCTAGCCAAAGTCGTCAAGACCATGCGCGGCGAGGCGCGCCTGACCGAGTCCAATACCGCCGAAATGCTGCGCGAAGTGCGCCTGGCGCTGCTCGAGGCCGACGTGGCCCTGCCCGCCGTGCGCGAATTCATCTCCCGCGTCAAGGAAAAAGCCATGGGCGAGGAAGTCATTTCCTCGCTCTCGCCAGGCCAGGCGCTGGTCGGCGTGGTGCAGCGCGAGCTGGCCGCCATCATGGGCGGCGACCTGGGGCCGGAAGCGTCGCAGCTGAGCTTTGCGCAGCAGCCGCCGGCCATTATCCTGATGGCCGGCCTGCAGGGTGTCGGTAAAACCACCACCGTCGGCAAGCTGGCCAAGTACCTGAAGGAAGAAAAGAAGAAAAAAGTGCTGACCGTCTCGGCCGACGTGTATCGTCCGGCCGCGATCGCCCAGCTGCAATCGGTCACCGGCCAGGTTGGCGCCGACTTCTTCCCCTCGTCCTCCACCGACAAGCCGGTCGATATCGCCCTGGCTGCACTGGACTGGGCCAAGAAGCACTACCACGATGTGCTGATTATCGATACGGCCGGCCGTCTTGGTATCGACGAAGAGATGATGCGCGAGATCTCCGCCGTGCACGGCGCGGTGAAACCGATTGAAACCCTGTTCGTGGTCGACGCGATGCTGGGCCAGGACGCCATCAATACCGCCAAGGCCTTCAACGACGCGCTGCCGCTGACCGGCATCGTGCTGACCAAGCTCGATGGCGATGCACGCGGCGGTGCGGCCCTGTCGGTGCGCCATATCACGGGCAAGCCGATCAAGTTTGCCGGCGTATCGGAAAAACTGGACGGCCTCGAAGCGTTCGATCCGACCCGCATGGCCAACCGCATCCTGGGCATGGGCGACATCCTGGCGCTGGTGGAAGAAGCACGCAAGGGCGTCGACAGCAAGGCGGCGGCCGATCTGGCGCAGAAAATCAAGGTTGGCGGCAAGTTCGACATGAACGACTTCAAGGCGCAGCTGGGCCAGATGAAGAAAATGGGCGGCATGGCCAACCTGATGGACAAGCTGCCGGCCCAGTTCCAGCAGGCTGCCGGCGGCAAGAACATGGACCAGGCCGACAAGCAGGTGCGCCGCATGTGCGGCATTATCGACTCGATGACGCCGCAGGAACGCGCCAAGCCCGAACTGATCAAGGCCACCCGCAAGCGCCGCATCGCCGCCGGCGCCGGCGTGCAGGTACAGGAAGTGAACCGCATGCTCAATCAGTTCGAACAGATGCAGACCATGATGAAAAAGCTGTCGGGCGGCGGCATGATGAAAATGATGCGGTCCATGAAAGGCATGATGCCTGGCCTGAAATAAGGCCTTCCGTCTTTCATCGTGGCCGCCACGGTGCTGCGCAGACCTTGCTGCAGTACCTGGCGGCCACAGTCATTATTGGCCTTCCAGCTGCCTGAAACGATGATGCAAGGCATTTCCATGCCTGCGGCACGCTGCCTCCCCGCATACCCTGCAACCATGCCGTTTTCAGGCAAAAACACCCTTCTTTGCCCTCTGGCGCCGTGCCCGGGCGACCGCAGCGCGATTTCCCTGCTTTTTCCTCGTGAAAAACGTGAAAATCGCTTGCATACTGTTTAAATCCCCACCAATATTAGCCGTGCGATTCAATGCGCAATTTCCCATGTGTTTGTTAAGGAGGCTCGAAGATGGCAACAGCCAAAAAAACCCCAGTAGCAGCGCCAGCCAAAGCAACAGCAGCCAAGCCTGCCGCAGCAAAGAAAGCAGCACCAGCAGCCAAGGCAGCACCGGCTGCCAAGCCAGCCGCCAAACCTGCAGCAGCGAAGAAAGCAGCAGCACCGGCAACACCACGCAAGCCAAACGCAGCCTTCATGAAAGAGATGACGCCGTCGAAAGACCTGGCGGCCGTCGTGGGCGCAGCACCGCTGCCGCGTACGGAAGTGACCAAGAAGGTGTGGGATTACATCAAAAAACTCGATCTGCAAGATCCGGCCAACCGCCGCATGATCAATGCGGACGACAAGCTGAAAGCTGTTTTCGGCGGCAAAGCCCAGGTGTCCATGTTTGAAATGACCAAGCTGATTTCTGACCACCTGAAATAAGCTGACCATGCTGGCGCCCTGCCATGCATTGGCCGGGGTCAGACGGGGTCGCCAAGACCCGCCGTTCTGACCCCAGCCTTACCCTGCTGCGTTCGTGGCAGAAAATCCCGGAATTACGCAGTCCCCGTCAAGTTAGCGCGCAGGCTCCGCAAGAACGCCAGCAAACCACCAAAGTACATTAAAACTTAAGACATCCACACAGGCATGCCGGGCCAAGCCGGCCTGAAAAATACGGAGGGCAAGGAGCTGCAACGCCACCATCGGCATTTTCTCGGGCCCGCGTCTCGGGCCCGGTTAGCGCCCAGGCTCCGCAAGGACGCCAGCAAACCACAAAAGTACATTAAAACTCAAGACGTCCGCACAGGCATACCGGGCCAAGCGGGCCCGAAAAATGTCGAGGGCAAGGCGCAGCGACGCAGACAGTACGCAAGTACGGCAAGGAGCTGCAACGCCGCCATCGGCATTTTCTCGGGCCCGCGTCTCCGGCCCGCCGTTCTCACTGGGCCAAGCAAACCCGAAAAATGTCGAGGGCAAGGCGCAGCGACGGTATTCTGATCACTGCTTGAACTCCCACTGCTTCCAGGCGGCCCGCACCGCATTCGGATAATCGGCTCGTCCCCGGCTGCCGTTATAGCGCCCCAGCGCCAAGAACAGATCGCCTTTTTCCATATCGAGATACATGCGCAGGATCGCGCAGCCGTAGCGCAAATTGGTCTGCATATGAAACAGCTTGCTGCGGTCATGGTCGCCAATGACGCCTGTCCAGAACGGCATCACCTGCATATAGCCGCGCGCGCCGGCCAGCGACACGGCGTACTTGCGGTAGGCTGACTCAACCTGTATCAGGCCCAGCACCAGCGCTGGCTCCAGGCCGGCGCGGCGTGACTCATACCAGATCGTTTCCAGCAATTCCGTGCGCGACTGCGCATCGGGCACCTTGCGCTGCAGTCGCTGCGACATCTGCGCCAGCCACTGCTGGTATTGCTGCTGCTGTGGCTGGGAGCTGAAACGGGGCTGGGGCGGACGTTCGTCGCGGATTGCACGCGACAGCGCCAGCCGCACCGAGTCGGCCAGCGCTTCTTCCTTCTGGTTGCCGGCCTGCGCGGGAGCGCAAGCCAGTGCAGCCAGGCAGGCGGCCAGCGCGAGCGCGCCAGCCGCACGGCTTGCGTGCTGCAATATCACTGCGCCATCTGGCCCTGGATAAAGGCCACAATATCGGCTGGCGCCACGCCGGTCGCTTCGGTATCGCGGCGGCCCTGGTATTCCAGCTTGCCTTCTTTCAGGCCACGCTCACCGATCACCACACGGTGCGGCACGCCGATCAGCTCCCAGTCGGCAAACATGGCGCCGGGACGCTGGCCACGGTCGTCGAGGATCACGTCCACGCCAGCCGCTTGCAGGGCTGCATACAGCTTCTCGGTCTCTTCCTTGACCAGTTCGCTGCGATCCATGCCCATCGGGCACAGCACCACCTCGAACGGCGCAATCGCCGCTGGCCAGATAATGCCCTTGTCATCGAAGTTCTGCTCGATGGCTGCGCCCAGGATGCGCGTCACGCCGATGCCGTAGCAGCCCATCTGCAGCGGCGCCGGCTTGCCATTTTCGTCGAGGAAGGTCGCCTTCATGCTTTCCGAGTAGGCCGTGCCCAACTGGAACACATGGCCCACTTCGATACCGCGCTCGATCGCCAGCACGCCCTGGCCGTCCGGCGAGGCATCGCCTGCCACCACGTTGCGCAGGTCGGCCACGATGTGCGGCTCGGGCAGGTCGCGGCCCCAGTTGGCGCCTGTGTAGTGGAAATCGGCAGCATTGGCGCCGCAGACAAAGTCGCTCATGTTGGCCACCGTGCGGTCAGCCACCACGGTGACCGGCTGCAAGGTGCCGATCGGGCCCAGGAAGCCCGGGATCGAACCGTACACTTCGAGCAGCTCGGCTTCGGTGGTGAAACGGTGATTGGCCAGGCCTGGCACCTTGCCGACCTTGATCTCGTTGAGTTCATGGTCGCCGCGCAGCAGCAGCATGAAATACGCTTTGCTGACCTTGCCATCTTTTTCAGTTTCCACCGTCAGGGCGATGGTTTTCACGGTTTGCGACAGCTCCAGGCCCAGCAGCGCGGCCACGGTTTCGCACTTGACGGTGCCAGGGGTCGGGGTTTTCACCAGTTCCTGGGCTGGCGCTGCGCGCTCGCCGGTCTGCAGTGCTTCGGCCGCTTCCATATTGGCTGCGTAGTCGGAGGTCGGGCAGTACACCAGCGCGTCTTCGCCGGTATGGGCGATCACGTGGAACTCGTGCGAACCGGAGCCGCCGATGGCGCCGTTGTCGGCCGCTACCGCACGGAATTTCAGGCCGAAGCGCGTGAAGATGCGCGTGTAGGCGTCAAACATGATTTTATAGGAAGCCTGCATGCCGGCCAGGTCGCGGTCGAACGAGTAGGCGTCCTTCATGGTGAATTCACGGCCGCGCATCAGGCCGAAGCGCGGACGGCGCTCGTCGCGGAACTTGGTCTGGATATGGTAGAAGTTCAGCGGCAGCTGGCGGTACGACTTGATTTCGGAGCGTACCACGTCGGTAATGACTTCTTCCGAGGTCGGCTGGATCGCGTATTCGCGGCCATGGCGGTCTTTCACGCGCATCAGTTCGTCGCCCATCTTGGTCCAGCGGCCCGTTTCCTGCCACAGTTCGGCCGGCTGCACCAGAGGCATCAGCAGCTCGATGGCGCTCGATTTGTTCATCTCGTCACGGATGATTGCTTCCACCTTGCGGATCACGCGCAGGCCCATCGGCATATAGGTATAAATGCCGGAACCGAGGCGTTTGATCATGCCTGCACGCATCATCAATTGGTGGCTGACGATTTCCGCGTCAGAAGGAGCATCTTTGAGTGTAGAGATAAAAAAACGGGAGGCGCGCATAACGGTGAATTCTTTTTAAAAAGAGAGGGTTATAATCAACCTAATTTTAAAGGATTAGCTGGCTGATGCGTCCATACTTTATACAAATGCGCTCAATTGAGGCGATTCCGGCCCTCTTCGTACCCCGAAAAGGCTGTCGGCATGCGCAGTTGTGGGTAAATATGTAAGGAAAAGACGCGCTGCCGCAGAAAGTTTGAGGTGTTTTATGCTCGACCGTGAAGGGTTTCGGCCCAACGTCGGCATCATCCTGCTAAACGCCCAGAACGAGGTGTGGTGGGGCAAGCGGGTGCGCGAGCACTCATGGCAATTTCCGCAAGGCGGCATCAAATATGGCGAAACACCGGAACAAGCCATGTTTCGCGAACTGGAAGAGGAGATCGGACTTAGACAGGAACACGTCAAAATTGTCGGCCGTACCCGCGACTGGCTGCGCTATGAAGTGCCGGATCACTTCATTAAACGCGAGATTCGCGGCCATTATCGTGGCCAGAAGCAAATTTGGTTTCTGCTGAGAATGTGCGCGCGCGATAACGACGTCAACCTGCGCCTGACCGACCACCCCGAGTTCGACGCCTGGCGCTGGCATGAGTACTGGGTTCCGCTCGATGTCGTGATTGAATTCAAGCGCGATGTGTACCAGCGCGCCTTGCAGGAGCTGTCGCGCTTCCTGACCTGGCCCGCGCATGGCAATACGCAGCAGCGCCATACGTCGCGCTACCTGCGCCAGCCGCACGCACCGCGTGTACAGGATGGCAATGCCGGCAAAACCGTCGTCAGCGCCAGCGCAGACGCCGACAAGCCTGCCGAAGGCTGTATCCCGGAACTGATCTTGCCGGGCAAGCCGTAGCAGCAAGCCATCAAAACAGGGCAGCCCCGGGAAACCGGGCGCTGCCCTGCGCCAGCATCGGCCATGGCTTGGGAGTACAATATGCGCCTCCCCTGCTTTTACCGCCCGACATGTTCAATCCCTCCTCCAACGATGTGCGCCGCTTCTTTTGCGACACGCTGCGCAAGCACCGCGCACATGAAATCCTCACGCCCATGGAAGCCATTGCGCTCGACTGGATACTGGAGCATCCCGAGTATGAAGAGGCATTAAACGATGTCGAGCAGGCACTGGCGCGCGATTATTCGGTCGAAGGCGGCCAGGCCAACCCGTTTCTGCATCTGTCGATGCACCTGTCGATTACCGAACAGGTGCAGGTCGACCAGCCGCGCGGCATCCGCCCGGCCGTGCAGCAGCTCACGCAGCGGCTCGACTCGGCCCACGCCGCCCACCATGAAGTGATGGAATGCCTGGGCCAGATGATCTGGGCGTCGCAGCGCTCGGGCCTGCCGCCCGACACGGAGGCGTATATCGACGCCGTACGCCGCCGCTAGAGCATCGTCAGGCCGGCTGCAGTTGCGCGCCAGCCTTGCGCTGCGCTGGCGCACGCAGTCCCAGCACCACCTGCCAGGCCATGGCCAATGCGCCGACAATGAATACCAGGTCGCCAAAGGTGCGCACCCAGCGCAGCGTCTGCAGCACCGGCTGCTGCATGAACTCCTCGCTGCGCGCATACCACAGCCCTTCGGTCACGCTGGCGTGGAACTGGATAATGCCGATTGGCAACAGGCTGGTAAAGATCATCAGCGCCAGCCCGAAGTTCAGGCCCCAGAACGCGGTTTTCATCAGCGCAGGGCTGAACTGGTAGTGCGGGCGCAGATAGCGCAGCACCAATAGCGTGAAGCCCAGCGCCAGGAAGCCATATACGCCAAACAGCGCGGCATGGGCATGCACCGGCGTGGTGTTGAGACCCTGGATGTAATACAGCGAGATCGGAGGATTGATCATGAAGCCCAGCACGCCGGCGCCCAGCATGTTCCAGAAGGCCACGGCCACAAAGCACATCAACGGCCAGCGCAGGTTTTCCATCCATGGCGCGCGGTCCTTCAGGCGCCAGTTTTCCCAGGCTTCATGCCCCAGCACGATCAGCGGCATGACTTCCAGTGCGCTGAAGCTGGCGCCAATGGCCATTACCGGCGTGGTGGTGCCTGCAAAGTACAGATGGTGGAAGGTGCCCGGTATGCCGCCCAGCATGAACAGCGACGCCGACGCCAGGCTGGCGGTGGTGGCCATGCGCGCCGACACCAGCCCCAGGGTGGAGAAGATAAAGGCCAGCGCGGTGGTGGCAAACACTTCAAAGAAGCCCTCGACCCACAGATGCACGACCCACCAGCGCCAGTACTCCATCACCGACAGATGCGTGCGTTCGCCGTAGAACAGGCCGGCGCCATAGAACAGGCCGATTGCGCCCACCGAGGCGGTCAGCAGCGCCAGCAGGTTCTTGTCACCGCCTTTTTGCCGCAGCGCCGGCACAACGCCACGCAGCATCAGTGCCAGCCACAGCAAAATGCCCACGTATTTGCCGATCTGCCAGAGGCGGCCCAGATCGACATATTCATAGCCCTGATGACCGAGCCAGAAGTTCCACTCGGGCGGCATCACCTGCGCAATGGCCAGATAATTGCCGACAAACGAGCCGACCACCACAACCACCAGCGCCCAGAACAGCACATCGACGCCCAAGCGCTGCCATGCCGGGTCCTTGCCGCCATTGATCAAGGGCGCCAGGAACAGGCCGGCGGCCAGGAAACCGGTGGCAATCCAGAACAGCGCGGCCTGGATATGCCAGGTGCGCGTGAGCGCATACGGGAACCAGCGCGACACGTCGATGCCGTAGAACTGCTGGCCTTCGACCGTGTAATGGGCGGTAAAGCCGCCGATAAATACCTGGAAGATAAACAGCGCCACCACCAGGAACAGGTATTTTCCCAGGCCGCGCTGCGATGGCGTCAACGCAAAGGTGGTCAAAGGATCGCGTGGGCCAGCGGCTGGCAGCGCCTCGTCGTGGTCGCGCAGGAAGGCCCAGCCCCAGACCAGAAAGCCCACGCCGGCCAGCAGTACCACCACGCTGGCCACCGACCAGACCAGGTTTTCGCCGCTGGGCTGGTTGCCGATCAGCGGTTCATGCGGCCAGTTGTTGGTGTACGTGACCTTGGAGTCAGGGCGCTCGGTGGCGGCAGCCCACGCCGTCCAGAAGAAAAACTGCGTCATCTGCTGGCGCCGCTCGGCGCTGGGCAGCGTGTTTTCCTTCATGGCGAAATGCTCGCGGCTCTTCTGCAGTTGCGGCGCATCCGAGAACAGCAGCTTGTAATAGGCGGCGGTGTTGTTGATGGCCTGCGCGCGGCGCGCCGACAGGTGCAGCACCTGTTCGGCATCGACGCGGTTGGCGCGGTATTCAAGGCGCAGCTGCTCGCGCAGCGCCGCCTGCTGCGGACCGTCAAGCGCTGCGTAGGCCTTGCCATGCTCCTGCTGCGCGGCCAGTTCCAGCCAGGCCGTCAGTTCGCGGTGCAGCCAGTCGGCCGTCCAGTCGGGCGCCTGGTAGGCGCCGTGGCCCCAGATCGAGCCCAGCTGCATGCCGCCCACCGACTGCCAGGCCGTCTGGCCGTCGAGGATGCCCTCCTTGTCGAACAGCAGGCGGCCGTCAACCACCACCTTGGCCGGTATCGGCGGCGCCTGGCGGTAGACTTCGGCGCCGTAGTAGCCGAGCAGCGAAAAGGTGACGATCAGTACGCCGATCAGCGTAAACCACAGTTTTTTATAGGGACCCATGGCTGTCCTTAATGTACTGCTGCCGGCGCAAAGCGCTCGAACAGGATATTGTTTTCAGTATGAATATGCGCCATCAGGTCTTCACGGAAGGTGCGCAGGCCCGTGTACAGCGCGCGCCAGGTGGTGCAGGCGCCGGCCGGCGTGGTGATACCGCCGGTCAATTGCTCGACCGCCCGCAGCGCCACGCCATGGTCGTCATGCTCCATGCGCATCACGCTGATCGGCGCGCGCGCCATCGCGCCATGGCCGCGCACGATCATCGGGAAAAGTATGTCTTCCTCCTTGCGCATATGGCTTTCCAGTTCCTGCGCCATCACCGACAGCTGCTCGGCCAGGCCGTGCGGGCAGTCGGCGCGTTCGCCATGCACCTGCTCGACCTTGCGCGCCAGGCGTATCAGTTCAGGCAGCTGTTCGCGGTGCACCGCGTGGTAGCGTGTGAGCACATGGTCGACTAGTTCGGCCGCCTCGGCATCCTGCCAGTCACGCTCGCTGGTGGTGCCGCTGCGTCCGGCCAGTTGCCTGAGTTCTTCGACGATAGGGGCGGCATCGACGCCGGCGGCAGCGGCAGCCGTGCGCAGGGTCTTGTTGCCGCCGCAGCAAAAATCAAGGTGGTGCGCATCGAACAGGCGCGTGGCGCCAGGAATGCGGCGGGCCAGCTGGCCCAGGGATTGATCGATCAGTTCCATGATAGCTTCCTTGTTTGAATTAGTGGCTTTGGCCAGCAGGGTGGGCGCCGGCGTGGTACACGCCAGGCACCGCGTCGCCGGTCACTTCGAGCACGCCGACGGCGCCCTTGCCGGCGCGCGACAGCGCATGGTCAACCAGCAGGTAGCTGCCCGGATGCTCCATCTTGAGTTCGACGATGGTGGCGCCGCCGGGGGCAACCAGCGTAGTCTGCACGTCATGCTTGATGCTGCTGAGCGAGCCTTCGCTGTAGACCTTGTCGAACACTTCGCCGATGATGTGGAACGAAGAGATCTTGTTCGGGCCGCCGACGCCGAAATAAATGCGCACGGTCTCGCCCACCTTCGCCTGCAGCTTGTGGGTCTTGCTCAGCGCCCCCACTTCGCCGTTGAACACGTAGTAGTCGGGCAGTTCGTTGGACATTTTTTCCAGGCTCGGCTCCTGGTGCACCGGTGCGCCGTGCGGGCGGCCGGTATACATCTCGCCCTGCATCACGTAGTACTCGCGGTCCACCTTCGACAGGCCGCCTTCCGGCTCGACCAGGATCATGCCGTACATGCCTGCAGCAATATGCTGCGGCACCAGCGGCGTGGCGCAGTGGTACACATACAGGCCAGGGTGCAGCGCCTTGAAGGTGATGGTTTTTTCCTGGCCCGGTGCGACCTGCGTATGCTCGCCGCCACCATGGCCGCCGGTCACCGCATGCAGGTCGATCGAATGGATCATCTTGCTGTCGCGCGCATTGAACAGCGTCAGCTCGACCGTGTCGCCCACGCGGGCGCGCAGCATCGGACCGGGCACCTGGCGATTGAAGGTCCAGTAGGTAAAGCTGGTGCCGTCATCGAGCTTGCCGGGCAATTCGACCGTCTCCATGCGGTATTTGAGCAGCTGTGGCGCACGCTGGCCGATGGCGGCCGGCACGCTGGCCGGATTGGCCGCCACGCTTACCGCGCTCGGGTCGGGTCCGCGCATCGGCGACGGCGCCGGCGTGTACAGCGCCAGCGCGGCGTCGCTCTTGTCGGTGGCTGGCGCTGGCGCCGGCGCTTCAGCCAGCGCCGGCCCGGTCACTTCAAGCTTGCCTTCCATGCCGATCTGGCGGTGGCCGGGAATCGAGCAGTAATAAACGAAGCTGCCGGCGCGCGTGACCTTGAAGCGCACGGTGACCTTGCCGCTGCTGTTGCTGAATTTGGACGAAGCGACGTTCAACTGCGGAATCACCATATCGTGCTCGGCGCCCTCGCCGCTCGACAGCACGATTTCCACCGTGTCGCCGGTTTTGGCGACAAGGGTCGGATTGACCTGGCCTTTCGCGTCGACATACACCATCTTGCCATCGACGATATTGGTGTTGAGTTCATAGCGCCTGACGGCAGCTGCAGCAGCGGGCTGGGCCTTGGCGGCCGGCGCACTGGCGGCGGCAGGCAAAGAGACAGGCAGGGCCAGGATACAGACGGCAGCGGCAATGGCGCGCAGCGGGAGAGGCGTTTTCATGGTACGTTCCTTGGTCTTGAAAGCCGGTTTGGCCCCTTTACCTACGCAAACGACATACCAGAAAAAACTTGTTGCAAATCAATGATTTGAAAATTGCATGGTCGTTTTGACCCACGACCGCTACGGTTATCTGTACCCTCTCGGGTCATGATGACCCTCTCGCATACCCATCTTTTACTGCTGACCGACCTGGGCGCCGACCTGCCGGTAGCGGTGCGCCTGCAGCGTCTGGTCAGCAGCCTGCGCGCCCACTTCGGCTGCGAGGCGGTGGCCCTGCTCAAGCTCGACGGCGAGCACCTGCGCCCAGTGGCCATGGACGGCCTGGTCAGCGACGCGCTGGGACGGCGCTTTGCCGTGGCCGACCATCCGCGCCTGGCCGGCATCGTGCAGCGGCGCGGCGTGCTGTGCTTTCACCACGACAGCGCCCTGCCCGACCCGTACGACGGCCTGGTGGCCGGGCATGCGGGCGAGCCATTGCCGGTGCACGACTGCATGGGCATGGCGCTGGACCTGGAAGGCGAGCGCTGGGGCGTGATCACGCTCGATGCGCTGGAGGTTGGCGCGTTTGACCTGCGCGCCCAGCGCGAACTGGCCGAACTGGCCTGCGCCATCGAGGCGGCCGTGCGCGTGACGCGGCTGGAATCGGACATACGCAGCCTGCGCGCCGCCGGCACGCCCGGCCAGGCGGCCAGCCCGACGCCACGCGACGAGAGCGACTTTGTCGGCCAGAGCACCGCCATCACGCAACTGTTGCATGAACTCGAGGTGGTGGCCGACGCCGACCTGCCGGTGCTGCTGCTGGGCGAAACGGGCGTAGGCAAGGAGCTTTGCGCGCACCGGCTGCACCGGTTGTCGCGCCGCGCCGGCAAGCCGCTGGTGCATGTCAACTGCGCGGCGCTGCCCGAGTCGCTGGCCGAAAGCGAACTGTTCGGCCATGTCCGCGGGGCATTTTCAGGCGCCGTCAGCGACCGCCCGGGGCGCTTCGAGGCGGCCGAAGGCGGCACCCTGTTTCTCGATGAAGTGGGCGAACTACCGCTGTCGATCCAGGCCAAGCTGCTGCGCACCTTGCAGAACGGTGAAATCCAGCGCCTGGGCGCCGACCGGCCGCGCCGCGTCAACGTGCGCGTGATAGCCGCCACCAACCGCAGCCTGCGCGACCATGTGCGCGACGGCTCGTTCCGGGCCGACCTGTATCACCGGCTGTCGGTCTACCCGGTGCCGATACCGCCACTGCGCGAACGCGGCAATGACGTGCTGCTGCTGGCCGGGCGCTTCCTGGAACAGAACCGGGCGCGCCTGGGCCTGCGCAGCCTGCGCTTGTGCGCTGCCGCAGAAGAGGCGCTGCGCCTGTACCGCTGGCCCGGCAATGTGCGTGAACTGGAACACGTGATCAGCCGCGCCGCGCTGAAGGCGGTAATACGCGGTGCCGACCGCCGCGCTATCGTCACGCTGGAAAAGGACATGCTGGACCTGGACGCCATCGACACGCCTGCCGCCACGCCAACAGCTTGCGAGATCGAACCGCCACTGGCAGCGATGAGCATGCAGCAGATCGTGGCAGCAAGCCAGCGCCAGGCCATCCGCCAGGCGCTCGCTGGCAATCAGGACAATTGGGCAGCGGCGGCGCGCCAGCTGGGGCTGGACGCCAGCAACCTGCACAAGCTGGCGCGCCGGGTCGGCATGAAAGGCTAGCGGGTCAGCTCGGGTCAGCTTTTTTTAGCGACGCAATACCAGCGACGGCGGCAGGCTGTGGAAGTAGGCAGCCAGATCCTTGATGTCCTGGTTGCTCAGCGGCTTGACCTGGCCGGTCATGATGGCGTTGTTGCGGCCATTGGGCGCGTCGCCGCGCTTGTAGGCGGTCAGCGCGTGTTCGAGATAGTCGCGGTGCTGGCCGGCCAGCTTGGGGTAGGACGGATCGATCGGCGTGGCGTAATCCTTGCCGTGGCAGGTGGCGCACGCATATTTCTCGGCCAGCGCCTTGCCAGTATTGATATTGCCGGCCGCGATGGCGCTGCCGGCGGCAAAGACACAAAAGAGAGCACAGGACAGGGCGGCGTAGGGACTTTTCATCTGGCTGGACCTCAGTTCGGCTTGGCTTGTTGGGAATAATAGGCCGCCACATCGGCGATATCCTGGTCCGACAGGCTGGCCGCGATGCCTTTCATGGTCGGATGCTTGCGGTCGCCCTTCTGGTAGGCCTTGAGCGCATTTTCAATATATTTGGCGCTCTGGCCGCCGATCATCGGCACCTGGAATACTTCGGGAAAAGTGGCCTTGTAGCCGGGGATGCCGTGGCAACCGATACACATTTCCACCTTGGCCTTGGCCGCCGTGGCGTTTCCTGCGATGTCAGCCGCTGCGGCGGCATTTGCTATGCCGGCAAGCACGAGAAGTGCAAAGATTTTTTTCATAGTGGCAAAGTGAGCAAAGGTAATCGGAGTAACGCCAGGCTGGTATTTTTTGATCTTTAATATTGACAAATAAGCTGTTGATTGCCGATTCTAACCACAATATTCTTGCAAGTCCATACACATGAAAGGGCTTTGTGCACGCGGCCAGACTGGCCACCGGCGTGGCAGTTGACCACGCTTGTGTTTATACTCGGACTCTTACTGACTTTGGCAGAACGCTCATGCACGCTACGCAAGCACCGTCGCCCCAGCGCTTTGAAGGCTCCGACAATTACGTCGCCACCGGCGACCTGAAACTGGCCGTCAATGCGGCACTGACCCTGCAGCGCCCGCTGCTGATCAAGGGCGAGCCAGGTACCGGCAAGACCATGCTGGCCGAAGAAGTGGCGGCCGCACTGAACATGCCGCTGATGCAGTGGCACGTCAAATCGACCACCAAGGCGCAGCAGGGCCTGTACGAATACGATGCCGTGTCGCGCCTGCGCGACTCGCAGCTGGGCGACGAGCGCGTGCGCGATATCCAGAACTACATCGTCAAGGGCGTGCTGTGGCAGGCCTTCACCGCACCCGAACCGGTGGTGCTGCTGATCGACGAGATCGACAAGGCCGATATCGAATTCCCCAACGACCTGCTGCGCGAACTCGACCGCATGGAATTCTATGTCTACGAGACGCGTGAAATGGTGCGCGCCGTGCACCGCCCGCTGGTCATCATCACCTCCAACAATGAAAAGGAACTGCCGGAC
This sequence comes from Janthinobacterium aquaticum, assembly GCF_009208565.1. Taxonomy (GTDB): domain Bacteria; phylum Pseudomonadota; class Gammaproteobacteria; order Burkholderiales; family Burkholderiaceae_D; genus Janthinobacterium. The sequence goes on from NZ_WFLK01000003.1 coordinate 51,509, forward strand.
GCCTTTTTGCGCCGCTGCTTCTTCCATTACATCCAGTTCCCCGACCGCGACACCATGGCGCAGATCGTCGCCGTGCACTACCCGCAGCTGAAGCAGGAACTGCTGGCGCAGGCGCTGCAGACCTTTTACGCCGTGCGCGAGGTGCCGGGCCTGAAGAAAAAGCCGTCGACCTCGGAATTTCTCGACTGGCTCAAGCTGCTGCTGGCCGAAGACATTCCGCCGGAAGCGCTGCGCAGCCAGGATAACAAGACCGTGGTGCCGCCGCTGCATGGTGCGCTATTGAAAAACGAGCAGGACGTGCATCTGTTCGAGCGCCTGATGTTCATGTCGCGCACCAACCGCTAGGAGGCGCCGTTGAAAGCGATCGCCCCGATTACGCTTGAACTGCACGGCATCCGCCTGGAACCGTTGGCGCCGCATCACGCCGAAGGCCTGCGCGCCGCCGCCACCGACGGCGAACTGTGGAATTTACGCGTGACCTCGGTGCCCGAGCCGGACAAGGTCGAGCAGTACATCTTCAAGGCCATCGAGATGCGCCCGTCGCGTTTTGCCTTTGCCGTGATCGACGCGGCCAGCGGCACGGTGCTGGGCACCACCAGCTACCACGATGTGCTGCCAGAGGTGAGCCGGGTGGAAATAGGCTACACCTGGTATGCCAAACGCTGCCAGCGCAGCCACGTCAACACCACCTGCAAATTGCTGCTGCTGGCGCATGCGTTCGATACGCTCGGCTGCGCGCTGGTGGGCCTGCGCACCGATAACTTCAACCATGCCTCGCAAAACGCCATCGAGCGCCTGGGCGCGAAAAAGGACGGCGTGCTGCGCCACCACGCGCTGCGCCGCGACGGCACCGTGCGCGATACCGTCATGTACAGCATCACGCGCGGCGAATGGCCGGAGATCGCAGCCCATTTGCGCTACAAGCTGGCGCAGCGGCCCATCGAGCGGGTGCCGGCAGAAGGCACGCCATGCTGATCGACTTTTTTTTCACGCTCAAGGACGCAAAAATTCCGGTCTCGATCAAGGAATTTCTGACGCTGCTTGAAGCGCTGCAAAAAAATGTCATTACGGCCTCGATGGATGATTTCTATTATCTGGCGCGCCTGACGCTGGTCAAGGACGAAGCCCATTTCGACAAGTTCGACCGCGCCTTTGCCCAGTACTTCAAGGGCGTCAACGTCGCCTTCGAGGGCAATGCCGCCATTCCGCTCGACTGGCTGCTCAAACGCATGCAGCGCGAACTGACCGACGAGCAGAAGGCGCAGCTGGAGAAATTCGGCTACGATAAGCTGATGGACCGCCTGAACGAACTGCTGAAAGAGCAGAAAGAGCGCCACGAGGGCGGCAGCAAATGGATCGGCACGGGCGGCACCTCGCCGTTCGGCAACGGCGGTACCAACCCGGAAGGCATCCGCATCGGCGGCAAGGGCGGCAACCGCACGGCTGTCAAGGTATGGGAGGCGCGCAGCTACCACGATTATGACGGCGAACGCGAGCTGGGCACGCGCAACATGAAAGTGGCCTTGCGGCGCCTGCGCAAATTTGCGCGCGTCGGCGCGCAGGAGGAACTGGCGCTCGACGCCACCATTGCCGCCACCGCCAACAACGCCGGCTACCTCGATATCAAAATGCGGCCCGAGCGCAAGAACCGCATCAAGGTGCTGATGCTGTTCGACGTGGGCGGCAGCATGGATGACCATATTGAACGCACCGAAGAGCTGTTCTCGGCGGCCAAGAGCGAATTCAAGAACATGGAGTTCTTTTACTTCCATAACTGCGTTTATGATTTCCTGTGGAAGAACAACCGGCGCCGCAACGCCGAGCGTTTCGCCACCTGGGACGTGCTACGCAAATACCCGCCCGATACCAAGCTGATCTTCGTGGGCGACGCCACCATGAGTCCCTATGAAATACTGTATCCGGGCGGCTCGGTCGAGTACAACAACGAGGAATCGGGCCAGGTCTGGCTAAGCCGTTTTACGGCCGCCTTTCCAAAATTTATCTGGCTCAATCCCGAGCAGGAGCATCTGTGGCAGTACCGCCAGTCGATCGGCGTGATGCGCCAGTTGATGAACGAACGCATGTTTCCCTTGTCGCTGGAAGGCCTGGAACGGGGCATGCGCTTGCTCAGTAAATAAAAGCGCGCAACAAAAAGTCCATGGCGGTGTTGCGCCGCCATGCCGTACACTGCTGCACAACATCACCGGGCGGGTCGTTCCCCGCCCTCATGCAAGCTCTCGTGCCCGCACCGCCATGGCTGCGGCACCGTTCGATTGCGTACATCGTGCGCGCCGTCTGCTCCGGTAGAATCGGCGCAGCGCGAAACACGCGAGTGCATTACCGCTGCAACGCAGGACGCCCTGCCGGACTCGCTCTGCCGGCTCCTGCCAGCGATATTTCAAAGGAATCAGCATGCAAAGTTTACTCTCGATCGCCGCCGACCTGTCCTGGCCGTTCGCCATCACCCTGGCCTGGGTGATCGGCGAATTCGGCCACCGCTGGACCGGCCTGCCGCGCATCAGTTTTTATGGCGTGATCGGCTTCGTGCTGTCGCAAGTCCAGGTCGGCATCCTGCCGCAGGCCGACGCCGGCCCGATGCTGGTGCTGGCCGACGTGGCCTTCGGCCTGATCCTGTTCGAGGTCGGCTACCGCATCAACCTGCGCTGGCTCACCAACAATCCCTGGATCGCCGTGGCCGGCCTGGTCGAAGCGCTGGGCACGTTTGCCATCGTCTATTTTATTGCCATCGAATTTGCCGCCGCACCGATGACGGCGCTGCTGCTCGCTTCGCTGTCGATGTCGACCTCGCCTGCCACCATCATGCGCGTCATTAACGAGGAGCGCAGCTCGGGCCAGGTCACGGAACGGCTCGTGCACCTGACGGCACTCAACTGCGTGCTGGCCGTATTTACCTTCAATATCATCGTCGGCTTCTGGATGTTCCAGAGCTCGACCGACCTGATCCAGGCGACCAGCAGCAGCGCCGCCGTGCTGGGCGCCTCGGTGGCGGCCGGCACGGTGTTCGGCATCGTGGTGCCGGCCATGCTGCGCCGCCTGGGCAATATGTCGCAGGATGCCACCGTGGCCTTTGCGCTGTCGGTCATGCTGCTCGTTGCACTGACTTACACCACCAGCCTGTCGCCGCTGTTGGCCACGCTGACCTTCGGCCTGGTGGCGCGCCACCGCCGCGTCGCTTTCAGCCAGGCGCAACGCAATTTCGGCGCGCTGGGCGAACTGCTGACGGTACTGCTGTTCGTGTACGCCGCCTCGACCCTGGAATGGGCCAGCGTGACAGCCGGTGCAGGCCTGGCGCTGGCGGTGATTGCCGGACGCCTGCTGGTCAAGGTGGTGGGCGTGGCCGCGTTCTCGCACGTCAGCGGCATCTCGTGGCGCAAGGGTATCCTGACCGGTACGGCCCTGACACCCGTGTCGGTATTCGTGATCCTGGTGCTCGAACATGCGCGCCAGCAGGGCATGAACTTCGGCGACGAACTCAATGCACTGGCGGCCATGACGCTGATGCTCGAACTGATCGGTCCTATCCTGGTGCAGCGCGTGCTGATGCTGGCCAAAGAAACCCATGAAATCAAGGAGCGCTAAATGCCACTGGAACCATTCGGCCAATCGGCCGCGCTGACATTCGGCGTCGAACTCGAACTGCAACTGGTCAACCTGTCGGACTATGACCTGACTGCGGCCAGCCCCGACCTGCTGCACCTGCTGGGCAAAAAACCGTTTCCCGGCAACGTCACGCCAGAAATCACCGAGAGCATGATCGAGATTAACTCCAGCGTGCACACTCACCATGCACCGCTGCTGGCGCAATTGCAGGAAATCCGCGACACCCTGGTCGAAGCGGGCGACAAACTCAATATCGGCATTGCCGGCGGCGGCACGCACCCGTTCCAGCAATGGTCGGCGCAGAAAATCTATTCCAAGGCGCGCTTCCAGGAGATCTCGGAACTGTACGGCTACCTGGCCAAGCAGTTCACGATTTTCGGCCAGCACGTGCATATCGGCTGCGCCTCGGGCGATGACGCCATGTTCCTGCTCCATTCGCTGAACCGCTACATCCCGCACTTTATCGCCCTGTCGGCCTCCTCGCCATATGTGCAGGGGCGCGACACGCTGTTCGACTCGGCTCGCCTGAACTCCGTATTTGCCTTCCCGATGAGCGGACGCGCGCCCTTCACCATGAGCTGGGAACAGTTCTCCAGCGAGTATTTTGCCAAGATGGAGAACACCGGCATTATCAAGAGCATGAAGGACTTCTACTGGGATATCCGGCCCAAGCCGGAATTTGGCACCATCGAGCTGCGCGTATGCGACACGCCGCTGACGGTGGAGCGCGCCGCAGCGCTGGCCGCCTACCTGCAGGCGCTGTGCCGCTACCTGCTCGAGCGGCGCGAAACGCCGCCGGCCGAAGACGACTACCTGGTCTACAACTACAACCGCTTCCAGGCCTGCCGCTTTGGCCTGGACGGTGCCATCACGCATCCGAAAACCTACGAAACCATGTCGCTGCGCGAAGACATCATGACCACCCTGCGCAAGATGGAACCGCACTGCGAAGCGATGGACAGCATGCCGGCTTTGAAGCATCTGTCGGACGTGGTCAAGCAGTGGAGCGACGCGCAGTACCTGCGCAAGCAGCGCAATGTACAGGGCAGCGCCGAAGGCATGGTCGACGCGGCCATTCGCTGCTTCCGCGGCGAGCCGATGGTGTATTGAGTTTTTCCAGAGACATGGCCCGTATGTCGGATTGGGCCGTGGGGGGATTAGCGCGTAGGTCGGATTAGCGGGGCAAAGCCCCGCGTAATCCGACAACATGGTTGGCGTCAAAGCGGTGTTGTAGGAACAGCCCGCAGGGCGTCTTCCGACACAACCTGCTCAACCAAACAGCGCTACCGCCCATGCCGCCGGCTGCAGCTCGCGCGCCAGCGGCGCATACGTGCTATCGAAGCGCGAGGCCAGCAGATACACATTGGCCGCACCCGTGCGGTCCCAGTTGCCGGTAAAGCCCTTCTGCCTGGCCGCCACGCGCTTGCGATCAAACGACACGGCGCTTTTTGCAAACTCCTCGTGCGTCTTCTTGCCTTGCGCATAAGGGGCCAGCCAGGCCAGCGCCTGTTGCAAACGCTGCGCGCCTGCCGCGCCGAACCAGTCGTCGCCATGATTTTTCGCCATCAATGCCGCCGTCAGCAGCGGCTCCAGGCTGTAGGTGGTGTAATGCAGCGCATCGCGCTGTTCAAAGTCGAACGGCACGCCGCCGTCGCCGATATTGCGTGGCACATGGGCCAGGAAGCGCTCTTTTGCGCGCGCCACCAGGGCCGCATCACCGGTCAGGTAGGCGCCTGCCGTACCGATCTTGATACGGTGGCTATGCCAGTTATTGCGCGCTGTCGATGGCCCACCGACCTTGATCGGGTCGCTCAGATAACCGTTGGCCAGCGTGCGGCAAAATTCCTGCAACTGCGCGCGCTCGCCCACGCTCAGGCGCTCCTCGATCAGATCCACGCCCATCAGCAGGCTGGCCAGCTCGGTCTCATCGACGGGGCTGAACGAAGGCTGGTAGCCGTCGCTCCAGGCCAGCACCAGCTTGCGCGCATTGTCCAGGTACGCCGCTTCGCCGGACAGGCGCCACGCCAGCGCCTGCAATCGCGCCTGACGCCAGTCTTCCTGCGCCTGCTGGCTTTCGGCGCGGCCGTCCTCGCCATCGAGCAGGCCGCCAGTACGTACTGCTTTCATCAGGTGTACGGGTCGGTCCACGGCCTTTTGCGCTGCGCGCAGCACTTGCGCCGCCACCTTTTTCGGTACCTGCGACGGCAGCGCATCGGCTCGCGACGGCGGCGTCAGCGCAAAAGGCAGCGCGGCCGAAGCGGAGGACGATGCTGCCCGCACGCCGGCCAGCGGCAAAGCCAGCAAGCCACCCAGCACGGTGCGCCGGGTAATCAAAAGCGTGTCTCCCGCGCAGCGCGCAGGAAGTTGTCGAGGATCGGCGTGCAGTCGAGCAGCTCGACCCCGCCGGCCGAATGGAACTCGGGATGCCACTGCAGGCCCATGACGAAGCGCGCGCGCTGGTAGCGTATCGCCTCGACGATATTGTCGCCATGCGAATAGGCTTCCACCGTAATGTCGCGCCCCAGGTCCTTGACCGACTGATGGTGGATCGAGTTAACCAGCGCTTCGCCGGTTTTGGGAAACATGCCGGCCAGCGTCGAGCCTTTCGGGAAAACGATGGTATGGCGATGGCGGTCGTACAGGTCGTTCACATGCGAGGAGGCACCCTCGACGTCGGACGCGATATCCTGGTACAGCGTGCCGCCGAAGCCCACATTGATCAGCTGGCAGCCGCGGCAGATGCCCAGCACCGGCTTGCCGGCGTCGACAAATTCATGCAGCAGCTCAAGTTCGTACAGGTCGCGCGCGCGGTCACCGCTCCATTCTGGCCGCGTGGCCGTCTCGGAATAGGTCTGCGGCGAGACATCGGCACCACCCTGCAGCACCAGCCCATCGAGGTGGCGCGCATAGTGGCGCAGGGTGATATTGCTGGGGTGGAGCAGGCCATTGGTGTTGACCGTCGGGATCATAAACACCAGCACATCGCGCGACATCACCCACTGCGCAATCGACTCTTCCAGATACTGCAGATTCTTGCTGCGCAAGCCGGTCGAGCCAGGCTCGGGATGAAAGATACGCGCTGAAATGCCGATGCGCAGCGTACGGCGCATAAAGTCGCGCCCAGCCCTGTCGCGCATTGCACGGTAGCGCGAAGTGAGAACGCGCCAGGCCAGCGCAAACGGCGTATCGCCCTCCTTCAGATAGCGCGGCGCGGCGTCGCGTGAACGGCGATCACGCTCGTCGGCGTCCGGCGCGCGGCCAACACGGTCGGGGCGAACAGGCGGCACGGCGGTCTGCGCTGGAGGCGGCGTCACAGGCGGGTTGGAAGCAACAACGGGCGGCTCTTTTTCGTCTGACATGGTGAGATTGAGACTTGCTCGATGACGGGGACGGTTCAATATAAACCTCCGTTCCGGAAAGCACGATTCAATTTTGTAACAAAAACGTGTAAACGGGGCATGTCTGCAACAGCAGCTATTGCCATTGCCTAAGGCTTTGGGCAGCTGGATAGTCGCTAAATTACTGCGGAATCGGGGTCTAGCCTGTTTTCAAGCCGCGCCCTGGAAAGCGCAACGGCCTCATGCAGTTTTTGCTCCAATACCTGTCTTGACGGCAGGCCGACCAGATATTCTGCAACATGAATCCCGCTCTGGTCGAGTTCCAGCAGTTCAATCTGTTCGCGGTTCTTCCCCGTACAAAGGATAATGCCCAGCGGCGGTGCCTCACCTGGTTCCTGCTCATACTTGGCCAACCAGCGCAGATACAGTTCCATCTGCCCCTTGTCGGCGGCCTTGAATTCACCCAATTTAAGCTCGATCGCCACCAGACGGCGCAGACGACGGTTATAAAACAACAAGTCGATATAAAAATCGTTATTGTCAATTTGCAGCCGTTTTTGCCTGGCCACAAAGCTGAAGCCGGCACCCAGTTCTAACAGGAAGTGTTCCAATTCGCGCAGAATCGCGTCTTCCAGATCCTTTTCCAGATACCGGTCGCGTAGCCCAAGAAAGTCCAGTACATAAGGATCCTTCAACACCAGGTTTGGGCTCAGCACTCCCTGGTTGCGCAGCGTGGCAAGTTCGCTTGTCAATAACTCGTCTGGCTCGCGTGAAAGTGCTGTTCGTTCAAACAGCATGGAATCCAGGCGGCCCTGCAAGGTACGGGTACTCCAGCCTTCGCTACGGCACATTTCCAGATAAAACTCGCGTTTCAGCGGATCGTCGATATAAATCAGACTACGCAGATGAGTCCAGCTCAATTGTCTACTCACTGCGTAGACAATCTTCTCGTCCTCGAATACCTCGGCAAAGCGCAGCATGTGGCGCAGGTTCTTGGCACCGAATCCCCGCCCCTGATCGGCTTCCAGCTGATGCGCCAGGGATACAATAATCTGTTCACCGTAGCTGGCCCGCTCTCCTTGCAATATCTCGCTGCGGATACGCCGGCCAACTCGCCAATACAATATGGTCAGGGCTGAATTTACCGTTGCTGCCAAGCCGGCCTTCGCCTCGCTGATCAGCGCATGAATATCGCTGACCAAGCTGTTTGCTGTCGCCCCGGCATACACATTCTTCGGTTCCAAGTACTGCTCCTTGATTTCTCGGCCTGGTTATTCACTGACTCCGGTATTATGCAATACATTCACTTTTTGACTGTGCAAGTGATCAAGCAGATAACTCATCCGACAGGCAAAAGCAGCGGTGCACAATATACATAAGCAGCATGCGCGCCGGTCGAAGGGGAACCAGCGTCCTCGACCTTAACCAAGGCCGGCTCCCTTTTCAATCAAACAAGGGATGCTGGCTCCGGCCAACGTACCCTTCAGAATATCTTGCTGACCGTCAGCACCAGCGCCGTCTTGCCCAGGAACTTGCCGTTGGCGGGCGACGCATACGCGCTTTCACTGGCATTGGTGCCGATGACCGCCAGCGCGCCAGTGACCACGCCGAAGTCGCGCGTCACGCCCAGCTTCCAGTCGGTATAGCTGGCCGCATCGTTATTGCGCACCTTCTGGTGGCCGATATGCAGGTTGCCGGTCCAGCCGCCTGTCAGATCGATATTCGCGCCCAGGTCAAGGTAGCCGCTGTTCTTGCTGTCGACGATGCCGAACAGGTTCGAGACGGCATGCGAATACTTGATGTACGCCGGGCCGTACGACAGCTGGCCGTACACTTCCTGGGTATCGGCGTTGGCAAAGCCGGCCACGCTTTTCAGGCCGTTGTCGGCATAGACATAGGCCAGCACGCCCACGTCGTAACCAAGATCGGATGTCAGCTGGCCGCGCTTGCCCGCATACAGGTCGACTTCCACGTCGCCGCTGCCGCCCGCATCTTTCGTCCATTTGATGGTCGAGGCCCATGCACCCGCATACAGGCCGGTGGGATTGTTGGTGTAATCGGCGCCGCCCTGCAGCGCTGGCTGCAGGCGGGTTTGCGAGATGCCGCGGTAGCGGTAGTCGGAAACACCGGCAACGTTGAAGCTCACTTCATTGTCCGGCTTGGCTTCCTGCGCGTGCAGCAGGCCGGAGGCAAGAGTGGCGGCGATGACAAACAAGATTTTTTGCATAATGATTTTCATTGGTGGTTTGGGCCTTTGCCGAGATGGCGCAGCTGGCCCCTTGCTGCAGGAATTTTGGGCAAAGCCTCCCCCTGGCGCGCGCGGCGCCTGTATTCACAACAGGGAAAGCAGAGTCAGTTCACAGCGGCAGCAGCAGCCGGTAGCCCACTGCCGTTTCCGTCAGCAGGTAACGGGGCTGGGCCGGATCGGCTTCAAGCTTCTGGCGCAAATGGCCCATATAGATGCGCAGGTAGTGGCCGTTTTCACTGTTCGACGGCCCCCACACTTCGCGCAGCAGTTGCGGATTGGTGATCACCCTGCCGGCATTTTTCACCAGCACCGACAGCAGGCGAAATTCGGTCGGCGTGATATGCACCATCTGACCGGCGCGCATCACCAGGCGGTTTTTCAGGTCAACGCGCACGTCGCCGAACTGCACCACGCCGTCGTCAAGCGCGCCGGGCTGGCGCTGGCGGCGCAGGGTGGCGCGCACGCGCGCCAGCAGCTCGCCCACGCCGAACGGCTTGGCCAGGTAGTCATCGGCGCCGGCGTCCAGTGCGCGGATCTTGTCCTGCTCGTCCACCCGCGCCGACAGCACGATGATCGGTACCGGCGACCATTTGCGCACATCAAGGATAAAGTCGATGCCGTCGCCATCGGGCAATCCCAGGTCGAGCACGACCAGGTCGGGCCGGCGCGTGCCGGCGTCGATCAGGCCGCGCTGCATGGTGGCTGCCTCGAACACCTGCCAGCCCTCGCCCTCAAGCGCGGCGCGCACGAAGCGGCGGATATGCGGTTCATCCTCGACCAGCAAGGCGGTCGGCACGGGTTCAGTCATGTTGTTGTCCAGTCTGGTTCAAATCGATTTCCAATTCTTCGGGCAGCGCCGGCGGCACGCCCAGCGGCAGCATCAGCACGATCGCCGCGCCCCTGGCCGGCGCCGGCGTCTGGGCGGCAATCGTGCCGCCATGCGCCTCGACAATCGCGCGGCAGATCGCCAGCCCCAGGCCCACGCCCGGCAGGTTCGATTCGCGCTCGCCGCGCGTGAATTTTTCAAAGATGGCCGCCTCGCGCCCCGGCGGCAGGCCCGGGCCATCGTCAAACACCGTCACCTGCAGCCACTGTTCCTGCACGCTGGCAGCGATACCGATGCTGCTGCCCGGCGGCGTGTACTTGGCCGCGTTTTCCACCAGATTGCACAGCACGCGCTCGACCAGCACGGCGTCGTAGCGCACCAGCGGCAAGCCAGGCGCCAGCTGCGTGCAGACGTGATGGCCCTGCAACTGGGTGGCGCTGGCGCGCAGCGCGCTGCCCACCACTTCTTCCAACGCCTGCCACTGCAAATTGAGCTGTACATGGCCGCTCTCGATGCGCGCCATATCGAGCAGGTTGGCCACCATGGCGCTCATGCGCACCGTTTCGGATTGCAGCAGGCGCGCCATCTCGAGCTGGTTGTCCGACAGCGCAGGCTTCGACAGCGCCAGCGATTCGGCCAGCCCGACCAGCGACGTCAAGGGCGTACGCAGGTCGTGCGACAGCGCCGCCAGCAGCGAATTGCGCAGCCGCTCGGACTCCATCTGCACCAGCGCGCCCTGCGCCACGTCGATATAGTGCACGCGCTCGAGCGCAATCGCGGCCAGCGCGGCAAAGGTGTCGAGCTGCTGGCGCTGTTCGGGCACCAGCAGCCAGCGCCGGTGTCCCGCCCCTTCCTGCGGCAGCAGCGCCAGCAGGCCGCGCGTGCGCATCGGCGCGACCAGTGGCAGGTAAAAAATGGCCGAGCCGGGCAAGGTATCGGTACCGGTGCCGGCTGCCTGCGCGCGGTCGAAGGCCCACTGCGCAATGCCGATATCGAGTTCGGCGGTGTCGATATCGCGCGTCTGCAAACGCCCGGCGTCATCGGGCAACAGCAAGGTGGCGCGCGCATGGAAAGCGCGTTCGATGGCGCTGCGCGTGATTTCAAAGACCTGCTCGGTCTGCAGCACGCCGGACAGCTCGCGTGCAAATTCATACAGTGCACGTGCGCGCTGTTCGCGGTGCGATGCCACGCGCGCCTGGAAGCGCAGCCCCGCCGTCAGGTGGCCGGTAATCAGGCCCACGGCCAGCATCACGCCAAACGTGATCACATACTGGAAGTCGCCGACGGCAAACGAATAGCGCGGCGGCACGAAGACAAAATCAAAACTGGCCACGCCCACCAGGCTGGCCAGCGCGGCTGGTCCACGGCCCAGGCGAACGGCCACCAGCACCACCGTCAGCAGGGAGAGCATGGCGATATTGGCCAGGTCGATATAGGGCGTCAGCGGCAGCGATACCAGCGCCGTGGCCAGGCTGGCGCCAGCGGCCAGCAGATAGCGCCAGTGGCGCGCCGGCCGCGCCGGCGCTTCGTCCAGCGGCGCCTTGTACCGGTCCCGCTCTTCACTGGCCTGGGCGATGGCAATCAGGTCGATATCGGGCGCCAGGCTGGCAATGCGTGCTGCCTGCGGCATATTGAACCACGGCCAGGAGCGCGACCAGCCGCTGCGCTCACTGCGTCCGACGATCAGCCTGGAAGTATTGGCCTCGCGCGCATGGCTGACCACGGCGGCGGCAATATCACTGGCAGCGACGATGGCCGTGCGTGCGCCCAGATCCTGCGCCAGCTTGAGTTCCTTCAGGATACGCTCGCGCTGCGAGGCTGGCAGGCGCTGCAGGCGCGGCGTTTCCACATACAGCGCATGCCAGTCGGCGTTGAGCTGGCTGGCCAGGCGCGCCGCGCTGCGGATCACCTGTTCGCCGCCGCGCGGTCCCACGCAGGCCAGCAGCGCAGCACCGGTCTTCCAGACCGGGTTGATCGACTTTTCCACCCGATAGGCCTGCACATCGTCCTGCACGCGGTCGGCTGTGCGGCGCAGCGCCAGCTCGCGCAGCGCGATCAGGTTACCCTTGCGGAAAAAATGCTGGGCGGCCCGCTGCGCCTGCTGCGCCTGATACACCTTGCCCTGTTTCAGGCGCAGCAGCAGTTCATCGGCAGGCAGGTCGACCAGCACCACCTCATCGGCGCGGTCAAACACGGTATCGGGCACGGTTTCAGCCACGCGCACGCCGGTAATGCCGCCCACCACATCGTTCAGGCTTTCCAGATGCTGCACATTGACGGTGGTAAGCACGTCGATGCCGGCCGAGAGCAGTTCCTCGACATCCTGCGAGCGCTTAGGGTGGCGCGAGCCGGCCACGTTGGAGTGCGCCAGCTCATCGATCAGTATCACGGCTGGCGCGCGCTCCAAGGCACCATCGAGGTCAAACTCGGGCAGGCTGCGGCCGCGATATTCGATATTGTGCAAAGGCAGCTGCGGCAGGCCGGCCAGCATGGCCGCTGTTTCCTCGCGGCCGTGGGTTTCCACCACGCCCACCAGCACATCGTGCCCTTCGCGTTCGAGCTTGCGCGCTTCGGCCAGCATGGTGTACGTCTTGCCGACGCCGGCCGAGGCGCCAAAATAGATGCGCAAACGCCCACGCGCGGCGTGCTGTTCCTGCGCCTGAAGCTGGGCCAGCAGGGTGTCGGGATTCGGACGGGACGGGTTCGGTGATGACATGGATATATTCTATTCTTACGGGACAGCGTAGGTCGGATTAGCGTGGCGAAGCCACGCGTAATCCGACACCATTGTTGGCGTCAGCCCGACAACTTTGTTGGCGTCAACGGTGTTGTCGGATTACGGCCCAAAGGGCCTAATCCGACCTACGCAATTATTTCTGCATCGCGTCAAGCGCCAGGTTCAGCTCCAGCACATTGACGCGTGCTTCGCCAAAGAAGCCAATATAGGCGGCCTTCTGCAGCTTGGCGATCAGATTTTCCACCTGGGCCAGCGGCACGCCACGCACGCGGGCGATGCGCGGCGCCTGGTACAGCGCGCCGGCCAGGCTGATTTCCGGGTCCAGGCCGCTGCCCGACGCAGTCACCAGGTCCACCGGAACAGCGCGCGTGTTGGCAGGATCAGCTTCTTTCAGGGCGGCGATGCGCGCTTTCACAGCGTCGACCAGCGCCGGATTGGTCGGCCCCTGGTTCGAGCCGCCCGAGCCGGCGCCGTTATTGGCCATCGGTGACGTGGCTGACGGGCGGCCCCAGAAGTATTTCGGCGACGTAAACGACTGGCCGATCAGCAGCGAGCCAACCGGCTTGCCGTCGCGCTCGACGATGCTGCCGGCGACTTCACCGGGAAAGGCCAGCTTACCGATGCCGGTGGTGGCCAGCGGATAGAGCACGCCGCAGATCACGGTCAGTGCGGCAAACATGACCAGTACGGGACGTATCAATGCATTCATGGTTTCTTCCTCAAGCCAGGTTAAGTGCCGACAGCAGCATGTCGATCAGTTTGATGCCGATAAAGGGCAGCACGATGCCGCCCAGGCCATATACGAGCAGGTTGCGACGCAACAGTGCGGCCGCACCCACGGCGCGGTAGGCCACGCCTTTCAAGGCCAGCGGAATCAGCACCACGATGATCAGCGCATTGAAGATCACGGCCGACATAATGGCCGACGAAGGGCTGGCCAGGTGCATGATGTCAAGCGCCTTCAGTTGCGGATAGGTGCCGACAAACGCTGCCGGGATGATCGCAAAGTACTTGGCGATATCGTTGGAGATCGAAAACGTCGTCAAGGAGCCGCGCGTCATCAGCATCTGCTTGCCGATCTCGACGATTTCCAGCAGCTTGGTCGGATTCGAGTCGAGATCGACCATATTGCCCGCTTCCTTGGCCGCCTGCGTGCCCGAGTTCATGGCCACGGCCACGTCGGCCTGCGCCAGCGCCGGCGCATCGTTGGTGCCGTCGCCCGTCATGGCCACCAGCCGGCCTTCTCCCTGGTAGCTGCGGATCAGCTTGAGCTTGTCTTCGGGCGTGGCTTCGGCCAGGAAATCGTCGACGCCCGCTTCGGCGGCAATCGCCGCAGCCGTCAGCTTGTTGTCGCCGGTGATCATCACGGTCTTGATGCCCATGCGACGCAGTTCGGCAAAGCGTTCGCGGATGCCGCCCTTGACGATATCTTTCAGTTCCACCGCACCGAGTACGCGCCCGGCGTCGACTACCACCAGCGGCGTGCTGCCGCGGCGCGCAATATCGTCGACCGCGCGCGCCACTTCTTCGGGATAAGCCTGGCCCAGCGCCTGTACATACTGGCGTACCGAGTCGGCCGCGCCCTTGCGCACCTGGCGTGTGCCATGGCCATCGACGATATCGACGCCGCTCATGCGCGTTTGCGCCGTAAAGGGCACGAACTCGGCCTGCAGGCTGACCAGGTCCTGCTCCTGCAGCTTGAACTGCTGGCGCGCCAGCGTGACGATGCTGCGTCCCTCCGGCGTTTCGTCGGCCAGCGAAGCGAGCTGCGCCACTGTGGCCAGCTGCAGCGGCGTCACGCCCGGCGCCGGTACAAAGGCGGCGGCCTGGCGGTTACCCAGCGTGATGGTGCCGGTCTTGTCGAGCAGCAGCACATCGACGTCGCCGGCCGCTTCAACGGCGCGGCCCGAGGTGGCAATCACATTGGCCTGCATCATGCGGCTCATGCCGGCCACGCCGATGGCCGACAGCAGGCCGCCGATGGTAGTAGGAATCAGGCACACCAGCAGCGCGATCAGCACCGTGATGGTGACCGGCGAGCCGCTGCCGGCGGCCGCCACCGAAAACAGCGAGAACGGCAGCAGCGTGACGGTCACGATCAGGAACACGATCGACAGCGCCACCAGCAGGATCGTCAGCGCGATCTCGTTGGGCGTCTTCTGGCGCTTGGCGCCTTCAACCATGGCGATCATGCGGTCGATGAACGCTTCGCCAGGGTTGACCGATACGCGCACCAGCAGCCAGTCCGACAGCACGCGGGTGCCGCCGGTAACAGCTGAAAAGTCGCCACCGGACTCGCGGATCACCGGCGCCGATTCGCCCGTAATGGCGCTTTCATCGACCGACGCCACGCCGGCGGTCACTTCACCGTCGGCCGGAATCACGTCGCCCGCCTCGACCAGCACCGTCATGCCTTTGCGCAGATCGGTCGCTGGCGTGGGCAGCCATGGCGTGCCGTATTTTGGCGTCTGCATTTTCTTGGCCATCACGGTCTGCTTGAGCGCGCGCAAGGATGCTGCCTGCGCCTTGCTGCGCCCTTCGGCCAGCGCTTCGGCAAAGTTGGCAAACAGCACCGTAAACCACAACCACACGGCGATGGCAGTAATAAAGCCGAACGGCGCCTCGCCCTGGCCGCCAAAGGCCTGGACCGCCAGCAGGGTGGTGATAATGCTGCCTACGTAGACCACGAACATCACGGGGCTGCGCCACTGGGTGCGCGGGTCGAGCTTTTTGAACGCATCGATGATCGCAGGGCCCAGCAGGGCCGGATCAAACAGCGTCAGGTTCTTGGTTTTCATGGTTGTGCGCTAAAGAGTTGGAGATGTTCGATAACAGGGCCCAGGGCCAGCGAAGGCACGTAGTTCAGGACGCCCACCAATACCACCACGCCGATCAGCAGGAAGATGAACATCGGTCCGTGCGTGGGCATGGTGCCGGCGTTGGCTGACAATCGCTGCTTGGCAGCCAGCGAACCGGCAATCGCCAGCACCGGCACGATCACGGCAAAGCGGCCAAACCACATGGCCACGGCCAGCATGGCGTTGTAGAACGGCGTATTGGCGGACAGGCCGGCAAAGGCGCTGCCGTTGTTGTTGGCTGCGGATGTAAAGGCGTACAGGATTTCGGAGAAGCCGTGTGCGCCCGGATTGGCCACGCCTGCCTTGCCCGGTTCAACCATGACGGCAATGGCCGTGCCGATCAGCACCAGCGCCGGCGTGACCAGGATCGCCAGCGAGACCATCTTCATCTCGTACGCCTGGATTTTCTTGCCCAGGTATTCCGGCGTGCGCCCGATCATCAGGCCGGCGATAAACACCGCCAGCATGGCGAACATCAGCATGCCGTACAGGCCCGTGCCGACGCCGCCAAAAATCACTTCGCCAAACTGCATCAGGAGCAGCGGCACCATGCCGCCCAGCGGCATATACGAGTCATGCATGGAATTGACCGCGCCGCACGATGCTGCCGTGGTGACGGCTGCAAACAGCGCCGACGAATTGATGCCAAAGCGCGTCTCCTTGCCTTCCATATTGCCACCGGCCTGCAGAGAACTGGCCTGCTGGTCCACGCCCAGCGCCTGCAGCGCTGGATTGGCCTGCTGCTCGGCCTGGAATACACCCGCCGTCATCAGCACGAAAATAAGCGTCATGGCGCCCAGCACCGCCCAGCCCTGGCGCAGGTCGCCCACCATGCGCCCGAAAGTGAAGCACAGGCCAGCGGGAATAATGAAGATGGCCAGCATCTGCAGGAAGTTCGACAGCACGCTGGGGTTCTCGTAGGGATGCGCCGAGTTGGCGTTAAAGAAGCCGCCGCCATTGGTGCCGAGCATCTTGATCGACTCTTGCGAGGCGACCGGGCCCATGGCAATCGTTTGCGTCTTGGCCACCTGCGCTTCCATCACCGGCTTGCCTGCAGCGTCCAACAAGGGCTGGCCGTCGGCGCCGGTCTTCGGCGTTTCATACGACACCTGATCGAGCAGCGCGACTTCCTTGTAGGGCGAAAAATTCTGCACCACGCCCTCGCCCATGAATACCACCGACAGCGCCAGCGACAGCGGCAGCAGGATATACAGCGTCGAGCGCACCAGGTCGACCCAGAAATTGCCGATCGATTTGTTTGATCGCGCGGCAAAGCCGCGCACCAGCGCAAAGATCACGGCAATGCCGGTGGCAGCCGAGAAGAAGTTCTGGCAGGCCAGGCCCAGCATCTGCGTCAGATAGCTCATGGTCTGCTCGCCGCTGTAGCCCTGCCAGTTGGTATTGGCGGCAAAGCTGATGGCCGTATTGAACGAGGAATCGGGGCTGACCGCGCCAAAGCCCTGCGGGTTGAACGGCAGGAAGCCCTGCAGGCGCTGCAGCGCATAGACAAACAGCGCGCCGACGGTGTTAAAAGCGATCAGCGCGATGGCGTAGCTTTTCCAGCCCATCGCCTTGTCAGCCGGCAGACCGGCCCAGCGATACAGTTGCTGTTCGCAGCGGTGCAGCCAGCCCAGGCCGCGTATCGGCGCGTCGCCCGCAACCCTGGCCATATACAGGCCCAGCG
Organism: Janthinobacterium aquaticum; assembly: GCF_009208565.1. Taxonomy (GTDB): domain Bacteria; phylum Pseudomonadota; class Gammaproteobacteria; order Burkholderiales; family Burkholderiaceae_D; genus Janthinobacterium. The sequence goes on from NZ_WFLK01000003.1 coordinate 68,821, forward strand.
GATAGGCAACGGCCAGCAGTACCAGCAAAAAGGCGGCCAGCAGTAATCCGGCTTGCATCGTCATCACAGATCCTCCGCTTTCAGCAGCGCCACCAGCAGATACGCCAGCAGGCCGGCCGACACCACGGCGCCCAGCACATAAAATGCGTTCATTTGGCGCCTCCCAGCCCGAGCTTGTCGCAGGCGACCGCAAAGGCGGCCAGCACCACGAAAAACGCGGCAATCGCGCCGATATACACCATATCCATTACGAGATTCACTTCGCCCTCACTGCTGTTGTTATGACAGGATGAAGCTTAGAGAGTCGGGTCTAAAAAATTCGTAAAGACTCTGCGGGCCGGTGTAAACAAAGTGTAAAAATGCATGGAAGCGCCTGGCCGACGCCGTGTGCGGTGCACCATAGTTGCTCTGTAGTAGCGCTTTGTCATGCCGATCACGATAGAATGCGCAAGCGTCCGCACAAGGACGCCAGGCCTGCCATGCTGGCACGCACAGTGACGCCAGCGGCGAAATACTGTATATTCATACAGTTATCGTCGCTGCGCGCATTGCGCCGCACGCAGGCCTGGCGTTCCAACCCTTGTCTTTATTTAGCTTGAACACGTATGGCCACTAAAAAACCAGCATCCGACTACAGCGAATCATCCATCCGCGTCCTGAAGGGACTGGAACCGGTCAAGCAGCGTCCGGGGATGTATACCCGCACTGAAAATCCGCTGCATATCATCCAGGAAGTGATCGACAATGCTTCCGACGAAGCGCTGGGCGGGCATTGCACGCATATCGCCGTGACGCAAAATGTCGACGGCAGCATTACCGTCGAAGACAACGGGCGCGGCATTCCGGTCGGCCTGCACCCGGAAGAAGGCGTGCCGACGGTGGAAATCGTGTTTACGCGCCTGCACGCAGGCGGCAAGTTCGACAAGGGCTCGGGCGGCGCCTATGCGTTTTCGGGCGGCCTGCACGGCGTCGGCGTGTCGGTCACCAATGCGCTGTCGAAGCGTCTGGAAATTACCGTCTGGCGCAAGGAAAGCGACGGCAACGGCCTGCATCACCTGGTGTTTGAAAACGGCGATGTGGTCGAGCCTTTGAATTCGCGCCCGGCGCCGCGCGACGGCAAGAAGTCCGGTACGCGCGTGACCGCCTGGCCAGACCCCAAATACTTCGATACCCCGGCGATCTCGCAGCCCGAGCTGCAGCGCCTGCTGCGCTCGAAAGCTGTGCTGCTGCCGGGCGTGACCGTTACACTGACCAACGCCAAGACCGGCGACACGCAAACCTGGCTGTACGCCGAGGGCCTGCGCGGCTACCTGACCGAATCGCTGGCGCAGGTGTCGAACGGCGAAACCCTGATCCCCTTGTTCGAGGGCGCGCAGTACGCCACGTCCGAGTCGGAAGGCTTTGCCGAGGGCGAAGGCGCGGCGTGGGTGGTGGCGTGGACCGAAGAAGGCGCGGTGGTGCGCGAGTCCTACGTCAACCTGATTCCCACCTCGAACGGCGGCACCCATGAATCGGGGCTGCGCGAAGGGCTGTTTGGCGCGGTCAAGAACTTCGTCGAGATGCATTCGCTGCTGCCCAAGGGCGTGAAACTGCTACCCGAAGACGTGTTTGCACGCGCCTCGTTCGTGCTGTCGGCCAAAGTGCTCGACCCGCAGTTCCAGGGCCAGATCAAGGAGCGCCTGAATTCGCGCGACGCCGTCAAGCTGGTCTCGACCTACGCCAAGCCGCCGCTCGAACTGTGGCTGAACCAGCACGTCGACTACGGCAAGAAGCTGGCCGAACTGGTGATCAAACAGGCGCAGTCGCGTCAGCGCTCGCTGCAGAAAGTGGAAAAGAAAAAGTCGTCGGGCGTGGCGGTTTTGCCGGGCAAGCTGACCGACTGCGAATCGTCTGATATTTCGCGCAACGAATTGTTCCTGGTCGAGGGCGACTCGGCAGGCGGCTCGGCCAAGATGGGCCGCGACAAGGAGTTCCAGGCCATTTTGCCGCTGCGTGGCAAGGTGCTCAACTCCTGGGAAACCGACCGTGACCGCCTGTTTGCCAATAATGAAATCCACGATATTGCAGTAGCCATCGGCGTCGATCCGCACGGCGCCAACGATACACCCGACCTGTCGGGCCTGCGCTACGGCAAAGTGTGCATCCTGTCGGATGCGGACGTCGACGGCTCGCATATCCAGGTGCTGCTGCTGACGCTGTTCTTCCGCCACTTCCCGGCGCTGATCAAACGCGGCCATATCTGCATCGCGCGCCCGCCCTTGTACCGTGTCGATGCACCGGCGCGCGGCAAGAAGCCGATCCAGAAAATCTATGCGCTCGACGACGGCGAACTGGTCGCCATCGAAGACAAGCTGCGCAAGGACGGCGTCAAGCAAGGCGCCTGGTCGATCTCGCGCTTCAAGGGCCTGGGCGAGATGAATGCCGAGCAGCTGTGGGAAACGACCATGAATCCGGACACGCGCCGCCTGCTGCCCGTCACGCTCGGCGAGGTCGATCATGTCGATTCGTCGGCGCGCTTCAATATGCTGATGGGCAAAGGCGAAGCGGCCGGCCGGCGCGCCTGGATCGAAGAGCACGGCAACGAGGCAGAGGCGGATATCTGATGATCATCGGCATCGACCTTGGCACCACCAACAGCCTGGTTGCCGTCTGGCGCGACGGCCAGGCCTCGATCATTCCCAATGCGCTCGGCGAACACCTGACGCCGTCGTGCGTGAGCATCGACGACGATGGCACGGTGCTGGTCGGGCGCGCCGCGCGCGAGCGCCTGCAGACGCACCCGCAACTGACGGCGGCCGTCTTCAAGCGCTATATGGGCAGCGAAAAGAAGATCACGCTGGGCACGCAGCAGTTCCGTCCGGAAGAGCTGTCGTCGATGGTGCTGCGCGCACTCAAGGAAGACGCCGAAGCGTTCCTCGGCCAGCCGGTCGAGGAAGCCATTATTACCGTGCCCGCCTATTTCAGCGATGCCCAGCGCAAGGCCACGCGCGCCGCCGGCCAGCTGGCCGGGCTGCGCGTCGAGCGCCTGCTCAACGAGCCCACCGCTGCCGCACTGGCCTACGGCATCCGCGACAAGGAACAGGAAAGCAAATTCCTGGTGTTCGACCTTGGCGGCGGCACGTTCGACGTGTCGATCCTCGAACTGTTTGAAGGCGTAATGGAAGTGCGCGCTTCGGCCGGCGACAATTTCCTCGGCGGCGAAGATTTTGTTACCGTGCTGGTCGACGCCTTCATGCAGGAAAGCGGCCTGGCCGCGGCGCTGGGCAGCCGCCAGTTCGACGCGCGCCAGCAGCAACTGCTGCGCGACGAGGCCGAACGCGTCAAGCGGCTGCTGTCGAAGCAGTCGCCGGTGCGCATGAATATCCGCTTTGAAAACACCGAATACAACTGGGAGATCGGCGAAGAGCGCCTGGCGCAATTGTGCGAACCGCTGCTGGCGCGCCTGCGCCTGCCGGTCGAGCGCGCGCTGCGCGACGCCACCATCCGCGCCGCAGAATTGCACGAAGTAGTACTGGCCGGCGGCGCCACGCGCATGCCGCTGGTGCGCAAGCTGGTCTCGCGCATGTTCGGCCGCTTTCCGGCCACCCAGCTCGATCCCGATGAAGCGGTGGCGCTGGGCGCAGCCGTGCAGGCCGGCCTGAAAATGCGCGATGCGGCGCTCGACGAAGTGGTGATGACGGATGTGGCGCCCTACTCGCTGGGCATCGCCATTTCACGCCAGATCGGCCCGAACCAGTATGAAGGCGGCCATTATTTGCCCATCATCGAGCGCAATTCGGTGGTGCCGGTGTCGCGTACCGAGACCATCGTCACCATCCAGGACAACCAGAAGGAAATCAACGTGGCGATCTTCCAGGGCGAATCGCGCTTGGTGGCCGACAACGTTTTCCTGGGCAAGATCAACTTCCCGATCCCGGCAAAAAAAGCCGGCGAAATCGGCATCGACGTGCGCTTTACCTATGATGTCAGCGGCGTGCTGGAAGCCGAAGTGACGGTGCAGGCGACCCAGGAACGCCACAAGATGGTCATCAGCGACAACGCCGGCGTGATGACGACCGAACAGATCGAGCAGCGTTTCCTTGAACTGGCCGACCTGAAAATCCACCCGCGCGAACAGATGGAAAACCGCACCCTGGTCTCGCGCGCCGACCGCCTGTACGAACAGTCGCTGGGGGACGTGCGCCAGTTCCTGGCCGAACACACGGCGCAGTTCCAGGCCGCGCTGGAAACGCAGGACCAGTCGCTGATCCGCAAGGCGCGCCTGTCGTTTGAAAAGGTGTTGCACGACGTGGAAAGCGAGAGCTTCCTGTAAATGAGCGAGCGCGAACGCAGCCTGTGGGACATCCTCGGCACCGAGCCGACCGGCGACGAGCGCGCGCTCAAGCGCGCCTATGCAAAGCGCCTGAAAGTCACGCGCCCGGAAGACGATCCGGCCGCGTTCCAGGAGCTGCGCGACGCTTATGAGTATGCGCTGCGCAACGCTGCGGCAATCGCTGAATATGTGCAGCAGCAGGCCGAAGTACAGGGACCAGACGCTGAAGTACTGGGGTCAGACCCGGCGGCTCTGGCCCCAGCCATCACCAGCGTCCATGCCGACAGCGGCCCGGCAGAAGCCGTACCGCCAGAACCAGCAGAAGCCCCGTCAGCCGAACTATGGGGCGTGATCGCCCACGAAGAACTGCGCATGGTGCCGCCGCCTGCACGCGCGCCGGAGCTGTGGGGCGTGATCGATATCGATCCGGCTGAAGAAGCAGCAGACCTGTGGCAGGAGTGCCTGACACGCGCCAGCCGCTGCGATCCTGCAAAGCTGCTGACCGAACTGCTGCAGCGCGACGCGCTGCTCAAGTTCGATGTGCGTGAAGAGTTCGAACTGTGTGCGCTGCGCTATTGCGCCCAGCCCGGCTACGCGCTGCCGCTGCGCCATGCGCTGTTTGTGGCGCTGGGCTGGGACCATGACTTTGCCTACCTCGCGCGCAGCCATGGCGATCTGGTACGCGAGGCTGTACAGAGGCTGCGCGCCGACCGCTCGTTTGCGCATTTCAGCGAACAGCGCGACCAGTATCCGGGCCTCGATTGCATCATGTCGCAGCAGGAGCCGTCGGCCTATGCGCGCCAGCTGTTCGACAGGAAATTCACGCTGCAACTGCGCGCGCTGCTGCAGACCATCCGCTGGCAGCATGGCGAAATGCTGGCCTACAAGCTTGACGTGGCCCTGTTCGAACGCTGGGAACACGCCGTGTTTTCCAAGCGCTATTTCTCGCAGACGGCGCTCGTTTCCGCCGGCCTCGGCTTCGTGCTGCACTTTATGCTTTCCGGCGTGCTCGATGTGGCAGGCTGGCGCCTGGACGATATCGGCAGCAGCGCCAGCCTGCTGGGTTTCCAGGCGCTCGCTTTCGTGCTGCTGGCGCTGAACGCGTTCCAGCGGCCGGCGCCGGTATTTGCATGGTTTGCCTCGATACAGGAACGCGTGCAGCAGCGCTGGTCCGACCGCCCTGCACTGCCGCAACTTGGCTGGCTGGCGGCGTTTCTGGTGCTGGCCCTGTTGCTGTTCCTGCCCGCCCAATCTGAGGCGCTGCGCACGTCTCTTTCGGCAGGGCTGTGCATCACGGCCTTGATCGCAACTGCGGCCAACCATGCACTGCTGCGCGGCCGGCTGATCGGCTGCGTCATTACCGCCTTTGCCGTCACCATGCTGTTCGCGATCGACCAGCATGACAAGGGACTGGCGCTGATCGATGGCATGACGCTGGTGTACTGCGTGCAGGTGCTGGCGCTGCGCTCGATGGCCGGGATTTATGCCGATCTCGGTGGCAGCGAAACAGCCCTGCCGCGCTGGCGCGCCGGCTGGCTGATCGGCTGCCTCGCTGCGCTGCTGGCAGTGTATCTGCGTGCCGCGCCATTGCCGGTGCTCGGTGCCATCATGCTGCTACTGGCCGTCACCGGCATGCTGCTGTCGCCGTTCGAGCTGGCCTGGCGCGCTGCTTGGCCGCTGGTGGCCATGCCTGCGCTGTCCAGCGTTTTGCTGTCCAGCTGGCAAGGGGTGCCGACGGTGCCTGCGATGCTGCCACTGGTCAGGCTCGCTATCGTGCTGGCGCTGGCCGTGCTGTATTTCACCGTGCGTCATCTGTATCTGCTGCACCGCAGGTCTGCCAAACCCGATGGGCTGGCATAATCGGCCCCAAGAATTCAACCGCTATCACTCATAAAAGTCCGTACCATGTCCACACAATCGAATTTATTTGACGACGCCCAGCCCGAACCGATAACACCGGATCAACCGGACGAACCGGCATTTGACGGCGAAGCGCTGACTCTGTCCACCTTTGCCGAGCGCGCCTATCTCGATTACGCCATTTCGGTGGTCAAGGGCCGCGCCCTGCCCGATGTGTGCGACGGCCAAAAGCCGGTGCAGCGCCGCATCCTGTATGCGATGAATGAACTTGGCCTGAACGCCACGGCCAAGCCGCGCAAGTCGGCGGCGGTGGTCGGCGATGTGCTGGGCAAGCTGCACCCGCACGGCGATCAGTCGGTGTACGACGCGCTGGTGCGCATGGCGCAGGACTTTTCGCTGCGCTATCCGCTGATCGATGGCCAGGGCAACTTCGGCTCGCGCGACGGCGACGGCGCCGCCGCCATGCGTTACACCGAAGCGCGCCTGACGCCGATCGCCAAGCTGCTGATGGATGAAATCGGCATGGGCACGGTCGACTTCCAGGCCAACTACGACGGTTCAACCGAAGAACCCAAGCTGCTGCCGGCGCGCCTGCCAATGGTGCTGCTCAATGGCGCATCCGGCATTGCGGTCGGCCTGGCCACGGAAATCCCGTCGCACAACCTGGGCGAAGTGGCCAGGGCGGCCGTGGCCATGATCCGCGATCCGAAAATCTCGCACGCCGAACTGATGGCCATCGTGCCCGGCCCGGACTTCCCCGGCGGCGGCCAGATCATTACGCCAGCGGCGCAGATCCAGGACATGTATGCGAGCGGACGCGGCAGCATGAAGGTGCGCGCGCGCTGGAAGATCGAAGAGCTGGCGCGCGGCCAGTGGCAGGCAGTGGTGACCGAACTGCCGCCAGGCACCTCGTCGCAGAAGGTGCTCGAAGAGATCGAGGAACTGACCAATCCGAAAGTCAAGCTGGGCAAGAAAGCGCTGTCACCGGAACAGGTGGCTTTAAAAGCGCTGGTTCTCAATTCGCTCGACACCATCCGCGACGAATCGGGCCGCGCTGCACCGGTGCGCCTGGTGTTCGAGCCGAAATCGAAGAATCAGGATCAGACCGAATTCATGCTGATGCTGCTGGCCCATACGTCGCTCGAATCGTCGACTTCGATCAACCTGGTAATGATCGGCGGCGATGGCCGTCCGCGCCAGAAGGGCCTGAGCGATATCCTGAGCGAGTGGATCACTTTCCGCTTCGCTACCGTAACGCGCCGTACCGGCTACAAGCTGGGCAAGGTCAAGGACCGCATTCATATCCTGGAGGGCCGTGAAGCGATCCTGCTCAATATCGACAAGGTGATTCACATCATCCGCAACTCGGATGAACCGAAGGCGGCGCTGATCGAGGCCTTCAATCTGTCCGAACGCCAGGCCGACGATATCCTGGAAATCCGCCTGCGCCAGCTGGCGCGCCTGGAAACGATCAAGATCCAGCAGGAGTTGGCCGAGCTGCGCAAGGAGGAAAAGTCGTTGCAGGACCTGCTCGACAATCCCGGCTCGATGAAGCGCGCCATTATTCGTGAAATCGAAGCAGACGCCAAGCAGTTCGGCGACGCGCGCCGCACGCTGATCGAGGAAGCACAAAAAGCCGTGGCCGAGCAAAAAGTGGTCGATGAGCCGGTCACGGTCATCATCTCGGAAAAAGGCTGGGTGCGCGCGCGTACCGGCATCGGCCACGATGCCACGCAATTCACCTTCAAGGCCGGCGACAGCCTGCATGGCGCCTTTGAATGCCGCACGGTCGATACCTTGCTGGGCTTTGGCAACAATGGCCGTATTTACTCGGTGCCGGTGTCGGCGCTGCCTAACGCACGTGGCGACGGCGTGCCGATTACCACGCTGTGCGACCTCAGTGGCGGCACGCCCGGCAATGCCGTGCGCATCCTGCATTACTTTGCCGGCAATGGCGCCACCAATCTGCTGCTGGCCACCAGCGCCGGCTATGGCTTTATCGCCAATGCCGCCGACATGGTCAGCCGCTTGAAAGGCGGCAAGTCGTTTATCACGCTCGAAGCCGGCGACACGCCGCTCGAACCGAAAGTGATCCCGGCGCCCGCCAGCGCACTGGCCTGCCTGACCGACAGCGCACGCCTGCTGGTGTTCGGCCTCGATGAAATGAAGACCCTGACCAAGGGCGGCACCGGCGTCAAGCTGATTGAGCTTGAAGGCAAGGACAAGCTGCTGGCCGTGCAGCCGATTACCCAGCGCGGCGTGGTGGTGTCGGGCATCGGCCGCGCATCGAAGCCGCAGGAAGTGTCGCTGGGTGCTACTGCGCTGACCGAGCATTTCGGCAAGCGCGGTAGAAAAGGCAAGGCGCTGGCGTCAAAGGTCAAGCCGGTGTCGATGGCGGCGATAGCCTGAGGCTGAGGCATTGAGGCAGCGCAGGCCGGACGTAATCGGATAATGCTTTCATGCGCTAACCATGGTGTCGGATTACGCCGCTGCGCGGCCTGCGCGGCCCGGCTAATCCGACCTACGGAATAATTTTATTAATTCCCCGGCCTTCCACGTTATCCCTGCATATCATGCAAATAACCGGGAAGCGCCATGTCCAGTTTTACCGAAAATAATCCATCCTGCCAACGCCTGACGCCAGCCGAACGACAGGTCGCCTTGCTGGCGGCCGATGGCCTGCCCTACAAGATTATCGCCAGGCGGCTCGACAAGTCGCCCGCTACCGTGCGCAACCAACTCCATGCGGTGTACCAGAAGCTGGCCGTGGCCAACCGCGCGGCACTGGCGGGGTGCCTGCACCAATGCTGCTCAGCCAGTGACATCGTTAGCGGCGCACCAGTCTGAGAATGGCAGGAGTTGCTTCGATAATGTTGAAAGCCGGCGGCGCCACGGCGCGCGGGCGGTCGTCCGGGCCGCTTTGCAACGCAGTCACGGAAGCAATCTGGTCGTCGCCAACCGAAAACTGCAGTACGGTACGCCCCCTGCGGCTGGGCGGAAAGGCAAACGTGGCCGTCGGGCGGTAGACTTCGACGCCATCGATATCCTCTTCAAAAGAATGCGTCCAGCTGCCTTCGAGGCCGCCAGCGGCTTCAATCACGCTCATGCCGGTATCCCGTTCAAGGACACGCTGCTCCACCGGCCCATGCTGTCACGCGGGCCGTCGAGGCAGGCCTGCATGCGCGCCACCTGGCCGGTGCTGAACATGAACATGGCGGTGTCATCGACATAATCCATATAGTTCATGAACATGTCGCCATGCGGGCCGTTGTTGCACGACACCTGCGGAAATACCGGCTGGCCGGCATTCGGTCCACCCTGGTTGGGCGTATCGGCCACGTTGTCGGTGCCGCTGCAGCCGGTGCCGTCGTCGCCCCAGATATGATTGAGATTGAGCCAGTGCCCCACTTCATGGGTGGTGGTGCGGCCAAGGTGAAATGGCGGTGCGGCCGTGCCGACCGTGCCGAACGCCGACTGCAGTATCACTACGCCATCGGTCTCGGGCGGACCGCCGGGAAACTGCGCATAGCCGAGCAGTCCGTCGCCAAGCGGGCAGACCCAGATATTGAGATAGTCGTTCGCGGGCCAGGCGTCAAGGCCGCCGCTGGCGCGTGACTTGACGCCGTCATCGGAGCCAAACGATGACACCTCACTCTGGCGCCGCTCGATACCGCTGGTGGGTCGGCCTTGCGGATCGACGCTGGCCAAGACGAATTCAATATGCGCGTCGGCTGCCAGTGGGCGGAACGGCGCCGGTATCTGTTCGGCATCGGGATTGCTGCGCCGGAAATCCTGGTTGAGGACGGTAATCTGGCTGGCAATTTGCTCGTCCGCGATATTCTCGTGCGGCTCGTGCCAGAGCACATGCACCACCACCGCAATTTGCGTCACACCCGTCAAACCGGCCAGACCATGGTTGGCCTCGTACAGCATGGCCTGGTTTTCAATATCGTCGCGCAGGCGCGCATACGCCGGGTCGGTATTGAGCAGATGGCGATGTATCTGCATGGTGGCACAGGTGCGCGTTTGAGGGGTGCCCGCCTGCTGGCCCGTGGTGTCGATGCCCATCATGCCTCCTCGTCGTCTGCCAGAAAAGCACTATGGCACGGCAGGAAGGCGCGTATTTGAGGCACATCAAAGGTGCGGAAGGAATGGGGAAATACGGAAAAGGCGTAGGTCGGATTAGGCCGAAGGCCGTAATCCGACAAACACCTGCAGCGCCAACAATGTCGTCGGATTACGGCCTTCGGGGCCTAATCCGACCTACGCGACGCCAAAACAGCGGGAATTACTTGGCTGCAGCAGCTTTCACTTCAGCGTCAGCCTTGGCCTTGGCTTCTGCAGTTTTGGTTGCAGCCTGTGCCATGTCGGCGTTGGCTTCCACTTTTTCCTTGGCGACTTTCTCGTCGGCTTTTACAGCAGCTTTGTGGGCTTTGGCGTCAGCTTTGGCCGCTTTTTTGTCAGCCTTGGCTTGTTCCTTCATTTTGTCTTCTGGATCAGCCTTGACGACATCTTCATGTGCCTTGGCTTTGGTTTTGGCAGCTTTGTGCTGAGCGTCAGCTTTCTTTTCAGCAGCTTTGGCTTCGGCCTTGGCGACGTCTTCGTTGGCGTTGGCATCAACTTTGGCTTCCTTGTTGGCAGCCTTGTTCACATCTTTTTGTGCGGAAGCCTGGGCTTTCGCGACGTCGTTGGTGGTAGCGGTTTGTGCCATGGCGGCGGTAGCAAACACGGTAGCGATCAGAGCGGCGAGCAATTTGTTCATGATGTGGACCTTTCAATATGGTTTAGATTTATTGTTACTAAAGGCGGGCAAAATGTTCAAAATTTGCCAGGCATCGGGTTGTCTGTGTCAGCAACGCGATGGCATGACTTCATAGTAGCGATAAAGCCAAAACCACACTGTGCGGTATCGCACCCATGGAGAAAAAGCACTGCAAAAAGGAAATTGTTCTCCATGGGCGCGTATGTCGTCAGTGCATTACTCGGACACCGCCAGCGCCGCATGCCGGGCCGCTACCCATTCCTCATTGGCCGGCTCCACGCCTACCACGATGCGGCTGTCATGGCTGGAAATCACGCTGGCGTTGCGTGCATTGGCGTCGGCGTCGAGCTGCGGGCCGATAAAGCCCAGTTGCGCACAGATGCGCTGGCGCAGTTCGGCACTGTGCTCGCCGATACCGGCAGTAAACACCAGCAGATCGAGGCCGCCCAGCACCGCCGTCAGCGCGCCGATTTCGCGCACGATGCGCCGCACGTACAGCGCCAGCGCGGCGCGGATGCGCTCGCCGGTAGCGTCATCGCGCTCTTCCTGCGCCAGCAGCACCGGCGGGTCGGCCGAGACGCCCGACACGCCCAGCAGCCCCGATTCGTGATACAGCACATGCGCGACTTTTTCCAGCGACAGCTTTTCGATCTCCATCAGATAGATCACGGCCCCCGGATCGAGCGCGCCGCAGCGCGTACCCATCATCAGGCCATCGAGCGCGGAAAAACCCATGGTGGTGGCCACGCTGGCCAGGCCGTCCATCGCGCACAGGCTGGCGCCGCTGCCCAGATGCGCGACAATGACCTTGCCGCGCGCGACCGGGCCAAAGCGCTGCTCAAGCACCAGCGACTGGTATTCATACGACAGCCCATGAAAGCCATAGCGGCGCAAGCCGCGCTCCCAGGCGTCGTAGGGCAGCGCCAGCATCTGTTCGACCTGCGGCACGGTATGGTGAAAGGCCGTATCGAAACACGCCACCTGCGCAATATCGGGCCGCTCCTGCAGCAGCACCTCGATCGCTTCGAGTGCAAACGGCTGGTGCAAGGGCGCCAGCGGCACATAGGACTTGAGGTCGGCCAGCACATCGAAGTCGATGCGCACCGGCGCAAAATACTTGCTGCCGCCATGCACCACGCGGTGCGCCACGGCGAGAAGGTGGCGACCGGCCAGGTGTTCGACCACTTTTTCGCGAATATGCGCCAGCGCTGCATGATGCGCTTCCGCTGGGTCCAGCTGCAGCGTCTCGGCCGGCAGGCCGCCGGCGCGGTAAATGGTGCGCTCGCGACCGATGCCCTCGATCTTGCCGCTCCATTCGGCCTGCTGCGCCATACCATCGGGGCCGCCCTCAGCGTTTGCTTCAAACAGGGCGAACTTGATGCTCGACGAGCCGCAGTTAAGCACCAGAATCAGATTGCTGTCGTGATGGCTGGCGTTCATGGCGGCGCGCTCCGGTAGCGCGCCGCCAGCAGCACGGCCAGCGCGCACGAGGCGATACGGCTGGCGCGCGAATCGGCGCGGCTGGTCAGGATCACCGGCACTTTGGCGCCCAGCACGATGCCGGCACTGTGCGCGTCGCCCATGTATTCAAGCTGCTTGGCCAGCATATTGCCGCTTTCCAGGTCCGGCACCAGCAAAATGTCGGCGCGCCCTGCCACCTCGGACACGATGCCCTTGACGGCCACGGCCGCCATCGACACCGCATTGTCAAACGCCAGCGGACCGTCGAGGATGGCGCCGGTAATCTGGCCACGGTCGGCCATCTTGCACAGTGCCGCTGCATCCAGCGTGGCCGGCATGCTCGGGTTGACCGTTTCCACGGCCGCCAGGATGGCCACGCGCGGCTGCGCCACGCCGATCACGTGCGCCAGGTCGATCGCATTGCGCACGATATCGGCCTTGATCTCGAGGGTTGGCACGATATTGACGGCGGCATCGGTAATGATGAAGGGACGTGGATAGGCCGGCGTCTGCATCAGAAAGCAATGGCTGATACGACGCTTGGTGCGCAGGCCAGCGCTCGACGCCAGCACCGCCGACATCAGTTCGTCCGTGTGCAGGCTGCCTTTCATCAGCGCTTCGACTTCTCCTTTGCCGGCCAGTTCGGCGCCGCGCGCCGCCGCCGCATGGCTGTGCTCCACATCATCGATTTCAATGCCGTCGAGGGACAGGCCAGCCGCTTCGGCCACCGCTTCGAGGCGCGCGCGCGGCGCCACCAGCAGCGGGGTGATCAGGCCGGCCCGGTACGCATCGAGTGCACCGGACAGGCTCAGTTCATCGCATGGGTGTACGACTGCCACCCTGATCGGCCCCTTGCTGCGCGCCTGGTCCAGCAATTGCCACTGGCCTTCGCCCGTATGCAGCCGCACTTCGGGCAGCGTGGCGCGCACACGCTCTATGGACTGCTTGGGCGCAGTCACCTGCGCCTCGCCTTCGAGCACCACCGCGCCGTGCTGGTTGATGCAGCGGCAGGCCAGCGTCACCACGCCGCTGGCCGCATCGCGTTCGGTCACCGTCACGCTGATATCGAGCGTGTCGCCGACGCGAACCGGCTGCAAAAAGCGCAGCGTCTGGGCCTGGTAGACGGTACCGGCGCCAGGCAGGCGCGTGCCCAGCACGGCCGAAATCAGGGCAGCGCCCCACATGCCGTGCGCGATCACGCCCTGGTACTGGCTGGCCGCGCCGAATTCGGCGTCCAGGTGCTGCGGATTGTCGTCGCCGGACATCACGGCAAACAACGCGATATCGTCCATGGTCAGGGTGCGTACGATGCTGGCCGTGTCGCCGATGGCGATTTCATCGAAGATACGGTTACGCACCAGATTGATCTGTTCAGGTTTGTTCATGTGAGCTTATGCTTTGCTGGTGTTTTTCTTCGGTTTGGCCGCCTCGGCCGCCGGTGTGCCGGCCACCGGAACGCCGGCTGCCGGGATGCCGGCCGCCTTGTCGAACACGGCCAGCATTTGCTGCAGGCTGGCTTCTTCATCCGGGGTCGGTGCATCGGATGCATGCAGCAGCTGCTTGAGCGCTGCGCCCAGGGCGCGGATCTCGTCCGGCTTTGCGCGCGACAGCAGCTGCGGCATGGCGGCCATGGCAGCGTCGAAGTCATGCTGCAGCAGGCGCGACTGCTGGCGCACGATGGCGCGGAACTGCTCCATGTGCAGATCCTGGTCGAACAGCGGCTGCAGCAGTTTCAGGGTCAGGTTAACGCGGCGCTCGTCGGCCACCATGCGGAAGCGATGGATATAACACTGCGCGCGCACGCCCGCTTCAACCAGGCCGCCCTGATAAACGTCATCGTCCAGGCTGACTGATTCACGGCGCGCATCATCGCTGTGCCCGGGCGCCACGCCCGGATGGGGCCGCGGCGCCGTGCCTGTGCCCTGCCCCGTCAGCGCCTGCACCAGCGGCGAGCCGTAGATCAGGTCGAACATCTGCTCATCGGCGCGATCACGCCAGTCGCGCCAGCTATCCAGTCCTGCCGTCACCGCGCTTGAAAATGCCTGCTGCATGGCCAGGAAAGGATTGTCGGGCGCCACCGGCGCGCGCGCCGCGCGCACCTTGTCGGCCTCTTTCGCCACCAGCCGGGCCAGCGGATTATGATCGGTCCAGCGCTCGTACGACACGCGCAGCGGATGCATCAGCTGCAGCATGCGCGCCGACTGCGGCGTGACGACAGCGCGCACCCATGGCTGCATGAAGTTGCGGTACAGCGCCAGATTGGTTTCCGATACGCGCCGGGCGGCGGCAAACTTGCGGTCGTTTTCCTCGCTCGGCTGCACGATGGCGCGCACGTCGTCGAGCGTGCGGTGCTCGACCGACAGCACATAGTCGCCGCTGGCCAGGTCGGCATTGGGCGTCTCAAGCGTCTTGTCGACGATCAGCGCCTCGTACAGGCCAGCCGGCAGCAGGTTGATCAGGTCGATATTGCTGGCAAACTTCTGATGCTCCTTGTGGCCCACCTTGCCCGAGACGAAAATGCCCAGGTGGCCGATGCTGGCATGCACCGCATAGATGATGGTCTGGTCGTGCAGCAGCAGTTCGCTGTCGTCGCGGTACAGGTCGGTGATCCAGCCCAGCGCCTGCGGCGGCGGCGTGATATTGTCGCCGTTCGAGCAGAACACCACGATGGGCGAGCGGATATTGCGCAGGTCCAGCCGCACGCCGGTCGAGGTAATCAATTCGGCCGTGGCCAGGCGGTTGCCGATAAACAGATTGTCGACGATGTACTGCATTTCTACCGCGTTCAAAAATACATGGCCGCCCCAGTATTTTTCAAACTCCAGGTAGCGCGGCGCTTCCGTATCGATATTGGCGTACAGGTTGTACTGCTTGCTCCACAGCGTATTGGCCGGGTTGAGCTTTTCAAAGTTCTGCACCAGATTGGCGCCGTCGAAGCGGCCGTTGCCCAGGTCGCCGGCCAGCGCCGTGGCCCAGCTGCCGCCCATCAGGCCGCCGCCATAGCGCATCGGATTGCGGCCATGCCAGCCGGCCCAGTACGACACGGGCGCGCCAGCCACGATAATCGGGCCGAACAGGTCGGGGCGCATGGCGGCCGTCATCAAAATCTGCCAGCCCGCCTGGCAGTTGCCGATCACGGTCGGCTTGCCTTCGCTGTCGGGATGCAGCGCGATGACTTTTTCCAGGAACGCCACTTCGGCATGCATTACGTCTTCCACCGTCTGGCCTTCCACCGGATCGGGCAGGAAGCCGACGAAATAGCAGGGGTGGCCGGCGCGCAGCGCCACGCCGATTTCACTTTCGGCCTTGAAGCCGCCGATGCCCGGACCGTGGCCGGCGCGCGGATCGACCACCACGAACGGACGCTTCGACGCATCGGGCTCGGGCAGGTTGGGCGCCAGGATGCGCACCAGGCCGTAGTTGACGGGGCGCGGCAGGTCACGCCCGCTCATCACCAGTTCGGCCGGAAAATCAAGCACATTGGGCACTTCTTCGTGCAGATGCTGCTGGTACTGGTTGCCGCGGCGGCGCATCACGTCGGCGTACAGCACGATGCGCTGCCACGAGTCGCGCGCATAGTCGCCGAATGCACCGAGCGAAGGCACGCCACCAGTAGAGAAAAATGGTGCAGATTCTATTTTCATGACACTCCTTTGTTTCCGGGGAGGCGCGCGCATGGCGCGCCGGTGATCAGTTGAGGATGTTGTAGCCGCCGTCGACATACAGCGTGCCGCCGGTAATGGCGCGCGCGCCGTCGCCGGCGAGAAAAGCGCACAGGGCACCCACGTCGTCGATGCTGGCCAGGCGGCGCAGCGGCGAGCGTGTCTCGGCGTCGGCCAGCAGCCGGTCAAAATGGGCGATGCCGGAAGCGGCGCGGGTAGCCAGCGGCCCTGGCGAAATGGCATTGACGCGGATGCCGGCCGGTCCCAGCTCGGCGGCCAGGTAGCGCACCGACGCCTCCAGCGCCGCCTTCACAGGCCCCATCAGGCCATAGTCCGCGATTACCTCTTCGGCGCCCAGATAGGTCATGGCCATCAGGCTGCCGCCCTGCTTCATCAGCGGCTCGGCCAGCTTGGCCATGCGCATGAAAGAGTGACAGGAGATATCCATGGCCTGCGCGAAGCCGGCGGCCGAACTGTCCGTCACGCGCCCGTGCAGGTCCTGCTGCGGCGCATAGGCGATCGAATGCACCAGGAAGTCCAGACCGCCCCATTCTCGCTCGATGCGTGCAAACAGCGATTCGAGCTGGCCCGGCACCGATACGTCGAGCGGCGCCGTGATGGCAGCCTGCAGTTGCTGCGCCAGCGGCTCGACATGCGGGCGCGCCTTGTCGTTCAGCCAGGTCAGCGCCAGTTCGGCGCCAGCCGCGCTCAGGGCGCGCGCGCAGCCCCAGGCGATGCTCTGGTCATTGGCCACGCCAACCACCAGGCCGCGCTTGCCCTGCAGGCCGAACAAGGGCCGCGTCATGGGCACGCTCGCGGCAAGAGCGGTGTCAGAACGGGAATAGTGGGAAAAAAGCGGCCGGGTAAATCTGCTGCGCTGTCATGCATTGTCATGTCGGTGGTTCCGTCTGAATTCCAGGCCGGCGGCACAGCAGAGGGCCGCGCGGGCGATGACTCAGGCAACCAATAACACACGGTCAGGCTGCCTTGAAACGGGGCAACTATAAGGTGATTTGCGGCAATGCAACATTGATATGGATCAAATTCTACCGTAATCCTTCTGGATGCATGCCACTTCCTCTATCGTGTGCGCGGATCGGGAGATGAACATGAAACTAATGGCTCTGTCAGCGATAAATAGGGGAACGTGCCTGAACCGGGCAGGTCTAACGGTCTGAACCCACCGTCAGGAGCACATCATGTCCCCCTCGCAATGGCAGTCTTTTATCAGCCAGTTCGCCCAGCTGTCGCAACACCAGCGCAGTACCACCATGGAACTGCTCGGTGCAGCGGCGGGGACGGATGCCACCCTGGCCTTGATCGAGCAGGCGGCGCAGGCGCATCTGGCCTGTCCGACCTGCCGTTCGACGCATTTTCACCGGCATGGCCATGCACAGGGCCTGCAGCGTTATCGCTGCGTGGACTGTGGCAGAACCTTTAATGCTCTGTCCGGCACACCACTGGCGCATTTGCATTACAAGGCCCGATGGCTGACCTATGCCGGCTGCATGCTTGAATCATTTTCGGTGCGCAAGGCGGCACGGCAGCTCGCTATCCATCGCAATACCAGCTTTCGCTGGCGCCACCGCTTCCTCGAGCTCGCCAGAACTGATCGGCCACTGTGCCTGCACGGCATTGCCGAGGCCGACGAGATGTATCTGCTGGAGTCAGAAAAAGGTTCGCGTCACCTGACCCGGCCAGCGCGCCGACGTGGCGGACACGCGCACCAGCGCGGCATTTCCAGCGAGCAGGTCTGTATCCTGGTGGCGCGCGACCGTACCGGCCAGACGCGCGATTTTGTCACCGGCAAGGGGCAACTGACTGCTGCCAGACTACATACCTGGCTTGAACCGGTGATCGACCGCGATGTGCTGCTCGTTACCGATGGCCACCCGGCCTACCGTGCCTTCGCACGCGAAGCCGGCATCAGCCATCAGGCGGTCAACCTGCGTGCTGGCATCCGCGTCAGGGGCGCGATGCATGTGCAGAACGTCAATGCCTACCACAGCCGATTGCGGCAATGGCTGGCGCCGTTTCATGGCGTGGCCACGCGCTATCTGCCCAACTATCTGGGCTGGCGCTGGATACTCGATGCCAGGCGCATCCGTTCAGCGACCAGTCTGCTTAACGCTGCACTGGGGCAATTCCCACATTTGGCGGTGACATAGCCAAACTAATTAATAATGACATCAATATCTTCCGCCATGCGATGAAATATCTCGGGCTCGGGACCATTGCTGATGACCCACGGCGCCAACCGGCCATGTTCGATGATTTCCTTTTTTGAATACAGCAGGCTGAAATACTCGCTACGCTGGAACTGCTCATTTGGCACCGGCTGGTTTTTGTGCGCGGCAGGAAGCTCTTCAAAATAATAGCGCGATGTATTCAGGGCAGGATATTTCGCCTTCAGATAATCATTGAGCACATACGGTTCACTGTCCTTGCGATACAGGTCTTCACGCAGAATACCCGTCACGGCCAGGCTATTGATGGTTTTTTTCAGGGCCTGGTAGTCGTGTTCGGTGGTGGAAAAATCGGACTGCAATGGTTTTCCCGCCTCGCTCAATTGGCGCACCACCGATAAACGTACATGGTCGCCATTAATTTCGGTAACCTTGAAGATAAAGTATTTCCTGACCGTCGACTGGCTGCCATTGCTCGCCCGGTAATTGGCAAAGATCGTGCTGCCCGGTTTCAAGGCATGCTCAGGGCTCTTCATCGCCTTTTTCCACATGAACGGATCATAGGCCCAGATTTTAAACGCATATAAAGCCATCGCGGCCAGCACCACGATTAACAGCATCTTTTTCATTGAGGCTCCAGAAAAATGGCCGCGCAAGCGCAGCCATAGTTGATGCATCACGCAAGCTACGCGCTATTTAACGTTTTGCCGGCCCGGCATACAGGTCAATAATCGTGCTGATACCGTCCTGGCAGACCGAGCAGAAGGTATCGCTGCGGTCAAACATGATGCACTGCATCTCGGGACGATAATAGCCTTGCGATTCGTAGTTGGCGCCTTCAAAGGCGCCCACCGCGTGGCGCTGCGGCGCCTTGGAAAACAGCTGGGCATTGTAGGCCAGGTCGGACTCGAACAGCGCACTCATCTCGCTTTCCGGGCGATTGGCCGTGCGCAGGGCAGCGCGCTGCTGCTGGTACTCGCGCGCATGTGCGTCATACGCTTCCTTGGGCCAGGGCGTGGGCAGCGGTGTGCCGGGTTTCACGTGGTTCTTCCATTTCAGTTTGGCCGGGTCGCGCAGCGCCGTGGCGTTCGGCTCCCACGGCTCCTGGCGCTCGCCATTGGACTGGTAGGCTACGGGCGAAGTGTAGTATTCATCGGCCAGGCCGGCAAAATGGTGGCCGAATTCATGCACGAACAGGTAGTTGGCCCAGTCGTTATTGGCCGCCGCCGTGCTGAACTGGCCAAAGATGCCGCCACCGCCATAGGTGTCGTTATTGACCAGGATTTCGATGAATTCGTAAGGCGCGTACTGGGCCAGGTCGCGCAGTGCGCGGTTGTCGGTGGTCAGCACATAGCGTTCGCTGCCGAAGATATCGTAGCGCGTGCCCAGCGGCGAGGCATGGTGCACGCCGGTCGATGGGCGCGAGACGCCCGACTCCTGGGTCGGCGCGGCCATCGCCCAGACATTGAAATCGCTGGCGCGCTCGCGGAACGGCGAGACCGTAAACAAATGATCGGCCAGCTTGCGCGCAGTAGCCTCGAATTTACCCATTTCAGCAGCCGTGTAGCCGTCGCCGAGGATCAGCAGATCGACCTTGTCAGGCGACGGGCCGCTGACGCGAATCGGAATCGGCTTGACCGCGCCTGGTGGCTGCTTGCGGATCACATCCTGCGCATTGGGGTCGACGTCATGGCTCCAGACCACCGAAAACAGCCCCCGCTCATCACGCTTGAGGATGCGCACGCGTACCGGCTGCTCGGGCTGCGGGAAGCGCACCGACTCCTGGAAGGCACGCGAGCTGGTCCTGGCCTCGTCGGTACTGCTCCACTCGCCGAAGATGGTGGAAAAGCCGCGCGAATAGAGCACCTTGCCGGTCTTGATATCGACCACTTCCACCATATTGACGCCCCGGTTGCTGTCGTCGATGGTGCGCGCCATATTGCCCGGCCACGGCAAGGGCTCGACCAGCACGCGCTCGGCCGCGTAATGTTCGCCCAGCGCATTGCCGCTGTGCTGGTAGTCGAGGCGCATAGTGGCCGGCTGCGCGGCTGCAGCCTGCACAGCGGGAAAAAGGCAGGCGGCCAGCGCCAGCATACGAAAGAAAGAAGGAATGGCAGTAGACCGCATGGTAGTCCTGGAAACGGGGTTGGGCAAAAGCGAACAGACAGCGTTCGCTACGGTACATTGTAGCGACAAAGGCAGGTGTTTTGAGTGAAGAGCTTGCTACAATCGCATGGCACTGGCCGGTTGCAGGCCGTTTGAAACTGAAAGGTAATCACGTGACGCAAACGCACTGGTCAAACAAGGCGCCACCGGGTTTTCTGGCTGGCGGCGGCGAAATGGGCGCCCTGATGCGCGAACACGACTGGGCAACCCATCCGATGGGCGTTCCGGAACTCTGGCCATCGCTGCTGAAATCGACGCTGCGCCTGCTGCTGACCAGCAACCATCCGATGTTTATATGGTGGGGCGACGAGCTGTATCAGTTCTATAACGATGCCTACCGCCGCACCATGGGTGCCGAACGCCACCCGCATGCCCTGGGCCAGCGCGGCGAGGAATGCTGGGCAGAAGCCTGGCATATCATCGGCCCCGAGATCGCTGGCGTGATGGCCGGCCATGGCGCGACCTGGCATGAAAATGCGCTGGTGCCGGTGACCCGCCACGGCCAGCGCGAAGATGTGTACTGGACTTATGGCTGCAGTCCCATCGAGGACGAAGAAAAGGTACAGGGCGTGCTGGCCGTCTCTACCGACGTCACTGGTGAGATGCGCGTGCGTGAAAAACTCAGGCAGTCCTATGTGACGGTGATCGATTCCATGGACGAAGGCCTGGCCGTGATCCAGATCATCGTTGACGATAGCGGCAAGCCGGTCGACTACCTCTTCCTGGAAGTCAATCCCGCGTTCGAACGGCAGGCCGGACTGGTGGACCCCGTCGGCAAGACGGCACGCGAGCTGGTGCCGGACCTGGAAGAGCGCTGGTTCGATATCTACGGCAAAGTGGCATTGACGGGTGAACCGGTACGCCTTATCGAGGGCTCGGAAACGATGAAGCGCTGGTTCGATGTCTATGCGATCCGGGTTGACCAGCCCGAGGAAAAAAAGGTAGCACTGATGTTTCGCGACGTATCCGAGCGTATCCGCACCGAACAGGCGCTGCGCGATGCGGACCGGCGCAAGGATGAATTCCTGGCCATGCTGGCGCACGAACTGCGCAATCCGCTGGCGCCCATTTCGGCGGCAGCCAACCTGCTGCAATTGGCCGGCGCTGACCCGGCGCGGGTGCAGCAGGCCAGTGCCGTGATCGGGCGCCAGGTACGCCATATCAGCGGCCTGATCGACGACTTGCTCGATGTCTCGCGCGTCACGCGCGGCATGATACCGCTGGTGAAAGTGCGCACCGATGTCAAGCACGTGGTGACAGACGCGATCGAGCAGGTACGCCCGCTGATCGAGAGCCGAGGCCATCACCTGAACCTGCAGACACCCGTCACTTCTGCGCTGGTGCTGGGAGACTCGAAACGGCTGGTGCAGGTGGTGGCCAATCTGCTCAACAACGCCGCCAAGTACACGCCGCACGGCGGCCAGATCGACCTGCACCTGGACGTGGTGGACGGCCAGGTGCGGCTGGTGGTCATCGATAACGGCATTGGCATGACGGCCGAGGTGCTTGAACATGCTTTTGAACTGTTCGTGCAGGCCGAGCGCGAAGCCGACCGCGCCCAGGGTGGACTTGGCATCGGCCTGGCGCTGGTGAAAAGCCTGGTGGAACTGCATGGCGGCGAGGTGGCAGCCAGCAGCGCCGGCCTGGGCCTGGGCAGCCGCGTGAGCATCTGCCTGCCGCACTTTCACGAGGAAGTGGAACAAGTCCCGGCACCGGCGACCAGGCAGGCGCGCGGCGCCGGTTGCCGGGCGCTGCAGGTGATGGTTGTCGACGATAACGTCGATGCGGCGCAGATGCTGGCCATGTTTTTGGCCACCACGGGCCATCAGGTCACCACCGAGCACAAGGCACTGGACGTGGTCAAGCGCGCGCAAGGACTGTTGCCTGACGTGTTCCTGCTCGATATCGGCCTGCCCGACCTGGACGGCTATGCGCTGGCGCGCCAGATCCGCGCCGTGCCGGCCCTGGCGGGCGCGGTGCTGATCGCCGTCACCGGCTACGGCGACGAGCAGGCCAGGCAGCAGGCCATCGCCGCCGGCTTCGACCACCATTTCGTCAAGCCAATCGAGACAGCCCAGTTGCTGGCGCTGCTCGATACGCTTGGATAGCGGCGCTTATTTGTAGCGGTACAGCGGCTGGCGCAACTGGATCGGACGGATGTCGAGGCGAAGTTTCAGTACCGAATACGCTTCCGCTTCGGTCGAGCTGTAGCCCACGCTGTTGACCGTCTTGCTGAACCTGAATTCAAAGCCCAGATCCGGATACGGATCGCGCGGGTTACCAAAGGCGATGCCGATCGCTTCCTGCTGGGCGTTGTCGATCAGGTTGCCCATCAGGTCCAGTACCGCGTTATTGCCGAGGATATCGTTGGTAAATACCGGCTCGCGCATGTCGGGCTGGTTGGGATCGAGCTTGTTGTCGGCCTTGTCGGGCGACGGCGTAAAGGCGCGCGTGACGAGGTTGAACTTGTCGCCGCGATCAAGGTAGCTGATGGCCGCATTGCTGATATTGAAGTTCTTGATGCCGCGGTCGGTAATCGCACCGGACAGGTCGATCAACAGCGCACCGCTGTAGCCGATGACTTCCACGTCGCGCTTGGCGTCGACAATCATGGCGCTGTTCTCATCGATGCCGAGACCAATGTGGTAACCCTTTTTCAGCATCACCGGGATCATGCGCGCAAAGCGCCCGCGCACCAGCAAGTGCTGGTCGACAAACACGTCGCTGCCGATAAAGCCCAGGCCAGGGGCGATCTCGCGACCATCGGTCACGCCCATCTTGAGCATGTCGAGCACGGGCCGCGCATCGTAGAACATGGTGGTGCTCATAATGGCCGCGCCGGCGCTGGAGCCGGCAATCACGCCGCCGTTGCGGTACACCGACCAGATGGCTTCCAGCGCCGCCGTGCGGCTGCCGTCCGGGCGCAGCAGCGCCTGGGTAATGCGGCCCTGGTCGCCGCCGGCAAAGTAGATGCCGGTAGCGGCCTTGATCTGGGTCACGATGGCCGGATCTTCGGCCGCCTTGCGGTAGTCGCTATTGGCCAGCTTGACGCCGAGCGGCACGAAAAACGCGTCGGCGCCGTACTGATTGAGCTTGGCCATGATGCTGGCGCCCGATTTTTCCGGGTTGATCGAGGCCGAGGCCAGCACCGCAATGCGGGCGCCCTTGCCGCCGGACAGGTCGACGATGCGCTGCCAGACTTCGGCGTTATCGGCGCGCAGGCCGCCGCCGATAATCACCAGCGTGCCTTGCGGCGCGTTGGGGTTGACGGCGCTGGCCGTCGGCGCTGCATGCAGCGCGCTGCTGAACAGGGCCAATGCCACCAGGACCACCGTGGCGAAGGCGGCATACAATTTTTGAGGTGCGATTGCGTTCGATTTCATGGTGCCTTTCAAATACTGGAAAACCGGCGCACGGCTGGCGTGCGCCGCAGACAACACTTACTTGAAGCTGTAGTTAGCCGATGCGTAGAAGCGCCGGCCGCGTGGATCAGTGTAGCTCGGGTCGTAGCCCGAGATAAAGAAAAATGCCTGGTTCGAGTATGGCGGGCTGGTATTGAACAGATTCTGGATGCCGGCGCGCAGCTTGAACTGCTTGCTGACCGCATAGGCGCCCGACATATCCCACAGCGTATAGGCTTTCACGCGGTTGGCTGCCACCACGCTGCCATCGTCCACATTGATGGCCGAGTTCTGGTCCTGGTAGCTGCTCGAATAGGTGTTCGACAGGCTGGCCGAGTACGGCCCCTGATCCCAGTCAAAGGTGATGGTATGGCGCCAGCGCTGCACTACACCGTCGGTGACGAAGCGATTGAGGTTGCTGATGAAATCGTCGCCCGGGCTGGTCTGGATTTTCGAATTGAGCACATAGGTGCCGTTCAGTCGTGCGCCAAAGCGGCCCCACGCGGTTTTTACGCCATGCAGGTCGGCTGTCAGGTCGATGCCGGAGGCCTTTTGCGCGCCACGGTTTTCCTTGCGCAGCTCGATATAGTCGATCAGGCCGTCTTCGTCGCGGTGTACCAGGTCGCCGTATTTGTTCAGGTTGGCCAGGATAATATCATCGCCGATTTCGCTGATCAGGTTGGTGCGCTTGATGTTCCAGTAGTCGGCACTGAAGGTCCAGTGCTGGCTCGGCTCGAGCACCAGGCCGGCCGAGAACTGGCGGCTGCGCTCGGGTTTCAGCTTGTCGTTGCTGTAGCGGCGCGTATCCCAGTTGTCGGCGCAGACCGAGTAATCGTTGCCTTCGCTGGCGCAGTAGACCGGGTCCGGCAGCGTGGCCGTGCTGCTGTAGACGGTCGGGCGGTGCAGGTCCGACAGCGACGGTGCGCGAAAACCCTTGCCGGCCGAGGCGCGCATCAGCACCTGCTTGCTGGGCATATAGGTCAGGCCGATCTTCGGACTCAGTGCGCCGCCCACCTGTTCATAATGGTCGTAGCGGCCCGACAATTGCGCCGACCATTGCTTGGTAAACGGCATCAGCAATTCGCTGTAGATGGCTTGCGTCTTGCGGCTGTCGCTGGTGGCCACGCCGCCTTCGGGCGCCGCGTCGTTATTGATGTTATCGCTCATCAGCAAGGCCGATGGACGGAACTCGGTGCGCTCGCGCCGCATTTCGCCGCCGATGGCAAAACCCATATCGCCGCCGGCCATTTTCATCAGGCTGCGCGACAGCTTGAAGTCGAGCGAGTCCATCACGCCGCGCGCATGGCGCACTTCGTCGTTGACCTGGATGCTGTCGAGCAGCGCCTTGCCGTCTGCGCTAGACGGACCGAAAGGATTGATACGGCCATCTGCAATACCGGCCAGCAGCTGGTCGTACAGCACATAGCCGTGCGTATCGCGGTCCTTGACCACATTCACGCTGTGATTGAAGCCCACGTCATAATCCCAGGCACCGACCGTACCGGTGGCGCCGACCACGTAGCGCTGGCTTTCGCTGGTCAGCTCGCTGGTGCGCATGCCCGCTTCATTCAGGCGCATGCGCAGCTCCAGCTCGCGCGAAACCGGTTCGCCGTCTTCGTCAAGCGCCGTATCGAAACCGGCGTTGGCCAGTTGCGGCACGCGGCTGTAATCGAGATAGCCGATCACGCGCGCCGAAGAGCCGACATAGTAGGTACGCGAACGGCTCAGCGCCGCTTCCGCATACAGCTGGTGATTCGGGCTTACCTGCAGCACGCCGCGGGTCAGGAAGTTCTGCTTGTCCGACTTGGGATAAAGCTCGGTATCGCCCATGTAATCGTAGGTGCAGCCATCGACGCCGCCGGTGCCGTTAGGCAGGTAGAGGTTGGCCGGCGGCGCGCAATTGGGGATGGCAAAGTTGATCTGGCGGTTGGTGATCGGCTGGCCGTTGAGCAAAAAGCCGTTGTCCTGCAGGTGCGTGCGCTGGGTCGACGTGAGACGGATATTGGCCGGGCTGGTAAAGCTCGACAGCAAATGGCCAAGCCGCTGCGGTATCTGCAGGTTCGGGATGAACTTGCGCTGCGCCGTGCTGAGACGGTCGGTTTTCTGCGCATCGAACACGGCAAACACATTGTAGCCATCTTCGGCAATATTGCCGATGCCGGCCGTGATGCTGGCGGTACGCTTGCCGCCGCCGCCTTCATCGGTCTTGCCGCCATAGACATTGAGTTCCACGCCCTGGTAGTCCTTGCGCGTGATGAAGTTGATCACGCCACCGATCGCATCGGTGCCGTACAGGGCCGAAGCGCCGTCGAGCAGTACTTCCACGCGCTGCAGCGCGGCGGCCGGGATATTGTTCAGGTCCACACCCGTGTCGTCGCCCGGGGACGCAAAGTTGGCCATGCGCCGGCCATTGAGCAGCACCAGCGTCGACGACGTACCGATGCCGCGCAGGTTGGCGCTGTTGAAGCCGCGCTGGTCGCCACCGACGTTGATGCTGGCGCCATCGGTCAGGCCGCCCACGTTGGACGACACACGCGCCAGCAGCTCGGCCGCCGTGGTTACGCCGACTTTTTCAATCTCGGCGCGTGTGATGACCTGCACCGGCAAGGCCGTTTCCGACTCCAGCCGCTTGATGGCCGAACCGGTGATTTCCACCCGCTGCAGCTTGGGATTGATCTCTTCCTCCTGCGCCCAGGCGCTGTTGCCCAGCGTGGCCATGACGCCGACGGCCAGCGCAACCGAGCGCGCTGCCAGCGATAAGACAGGCAAGGCGCGTGCCGGCTTGTCGTGTTGATTTTGCATATGCATGACAATACTCCCGTATGGTGTTAACCCTGATTTTTAATTGGACTGCTTTTTTTGGACTGGCTACTGCTTTTTGCTTGCTGAATACTGAATTTGCGCGGACCCTGCCCGCCATGCTCACCGCCCACCAGATAGGCGGCAATGATATCGCTCAGGCGCGCGGCTTTTTCCACGTTGTCCTTGTTCGACACCATCAGCGCCACGGCCAGCGCCTCGATCATGGCCAGCGCCGTGCTGGCGCTGCTGGGCAGCACCGGATGCGTGCTTTGCGCATACAGCGCATGGTCGGCCAGCGCTGCCAACGGCGAAGCCGGCGCATCGGTCAGCGCCACGATGCAGGCGCCACGATCGCGTGCAAAACTGGCCAGGCCGATGCAATCGAGCGTATAGCGCGGGAAGGAAATAACCACCAGCACGTCGTGCGCCGTCAGGTTGACCAGATGGCCAGCCGCCACTTCCGAGCCGCCGATACCGACCACTTCCACCACATGCTGGCAGAACGGCTGCAGGTGCTGCACCAGCATGCCGGCCAGGTTGGCCGACAGGCCAAAGCCCATCACATAGACCACCTTGGCGCGCGTGAGCTGCGCCACCACCGCCTGCATATCGGCCAGCACCAGTGCGCTGGCGGTGGCGGCGATATTGGCGGCCGCGTATTCAAGGCTTTCGGTTACGGGCGAGGTGGCGCGCGTGCGATGCAGGATGGTGTGGCGCAGTTTGTCGACCGGCTGCAGCAAAGCCTGCAGCGTCTCGGCCATGGCGCCGCGCATGGCCGAATAGTTTTTATGGCCGATATCGCGCGCAAAGCGGCTGATGGTGGCGGTCGACACCTGGCAGCTGTCGGCCAGTTCGCCGATGCCCAGCGCGGTGACGCGCATCTGGTTACGCAGCAGGTAGTCGGCGATCTGGCGCTGGGACGCCGAACCGGTGGCCAGCACCCGCTTGAGGGTCTGCCCCAGGCTGGAAGCGGCAAATGCGGCATCTGGCGCCGACAAGGTGCTTGCAACAGGACTGGCGGATGGCTTCATGACACTGGCGGCCCGGGCTGAGATAGAAAAAACAACAAAAAGTAACTATGGCAATCCACTTTACGCATAGTAAAAACAAAACTCAATGATTTTCTGTAAAAGGATTTTCATTGATTTACTTCGTGAAAATAATGCTACATAATCGACCGAAATCCACCCACCATGCGCCATTGCGGGGCACGTCCATCATGCAAGCACAACAGCATCCGATCTCCACGCCGCACGCCAGCACCAGCTACCAGTTGAGCAGTTTTCACTTCGGCGAAAAAGCGGCTGCCAGCCGCAGCGGCAAGAAAGTCTATATCCAGGCGGCGCTGCATGCCGACGAAGTGCCGGGCATGCTGGTAGCGCAATTCCTGCGCCGCGAACTGCTGGTGCTGGAAGCGGCCGGCAAAGTCCACGGCGAAATCATCCTGGTACCGGCCGCCAATCCGATCGGCCTGGCGCAGGCGATTCATGGCGCGCCGTTCGGCCGTTTCGACCTGTCGACCGGGATCAACTTCAACCGCGCCTACCGCCATGTGGCCGAAGAGCTCAAACTCACGCTCGACGGCCAGTTGGGCGCCGACACCGGCGCCAACGTGGCGCTGATACGCGAACAGTCGCGCGCGGCAATTGCAGGCTGGCAGCCGCGCACCGATGCCGAGACGCTGAAAAAAACGCTGCTGGGCATGGCCATCGATGCCGATATCGTGCTCGACCTGCATTGCGATAACGAGGCAGCGCTGCACCTGTACGCGGGCACGCCGCTGGCCGCGCAGGTGGCGCCGCTGTCGGCGCTGCTGGGCGCGCGCGCCGTGCTGCTGGAACTGGCGGCTGGCGAAGAGCCGTTCGACGAAGCGTGCAGCCGTCTGTGGTGGGACCTGGACACGCACTTCCAGGGCCGCTATCCGATTCCTGCCGCCTGCCTGGCCGTCACGGTGGAGCTGCGCGGCGAAGTGGAAGTGGAGTACGCGCTGGCCGAGCGCGATGCGCGCGCACTGCTGCGCTTCCTGGCCATCGAAGGCGTGCTCGAGATCGACGGCGCCGCCGACAACCTGCCAGCGCCACAGTGCGAACCGACACCGCTCGCTGGCGTGGAACCGATCCTGGCGCCGCACGCGGGCGTGCTGGTCTACCTGCGCCAGATGGGCGACGTGCTGGCCGCCGGCGACGCGGTGGCCGATATCATCGACCCGGTCAGCGGCAGCAGCACCACCCTGCGCTGCACCGTGGCCGGCGTATTTTTCGCCCGCAGCGCGCACCGCCATGTACTGCGCGGCATGAACGTCGGCAAGGTCGCCGGCGCCATCGCCTACCGTGGCGGCAGCCTGCTGAGCCAATAAAGATCGCTCCATGAAAAAATTCAGGCTACCCAATACTTTTGTCCTGCTGTGCGCCATACTGGCCATGATCGCGCTGGCGACCTGGCTGGTTCCGGGCGGGAAATTCGATACGCAACTGGTCAACGGCAAACAGCTGATCATCCCCGGCACCTTCCACTACGTGGAAAACAAGCCGCAAGGGCTGGCCGCGCTGATGATGTCGCCCATCAAGGGCTTTGTCGACGCCAGCCTGATTATCGGCTTCGTGCTGATTGTCGGCGGGGCTTTTTCGGTGCTACAGAAAACCGAAGCCTTCGACGCCATGATCAAGTCGATCGCCAAGGCCCACACGCACTCGCGCTTCGTGCGCGCGGCGATCATCCCGGTATTTTTCACCATGTTTTCGCTGGGCGGCGCGACCTTCGGCATGAACGAGGAAGCCATTCCCTTTATTCTGATTTTCGTGCCGCTGGCGCTGGCCCTCGGCTATGACACGATTACTGGCGTATCGATCCCGTTCCTGGGCTCGCAGGTGGGCTTTTCAGCAGCTTTTCTCAACCCGTTCAATGTCGGCATTGCGCAGGGCATTGCCGGCGTGCCGATCTTTTCAGGCATCGGCTACCGCCTGATCGTGTGGAGCATTGCCACTGCCGTCAGCATCATGTTCCTGATGTGGTATGCGGCGCGCATCAAGCGCCATCCCGAGAAAAGCCCGACCTACCAGCTCGACCTGGAAAAGCGCAGCGAACATACGCTGGACCTGGACAGCTTTGCCGGCATGACTGGCACCCATCGCGCCGTGCTGTGGATCTTCCTCGGCACCCTTCTGACGATGGTGGTTGGCGTGGTCAAGTACGACTGGTTCATCGATGAAATCGCCGCGCTGTTCCTGGTGATGGCCATCGTGGTGGGCCTGGTGGGCCGCCTCGACGCCGACAGCCTGGTGGCGTCGTTCGTGCACGGCGCGCGCGACATGGTGGGTGTGGCACTGGTGATCGCGCTGGCCCGCGCCACCATGATCCTGGCGCGTGACGCGCAGATTATCGACACCATGCTGCATGCGCTGACGCCGCTGGTGGCCTCGTCAAGTCCCGTGTTCGCCGCGCAGAAAATGTTCTTCATGCAGTCGGTGATCAACTTCTTTATTCACTCGGGCAGCGGCCAGGCCGCATTGACCATGCCCATCATGGCGCCGCTGGCCGACCTGGTGGGCGTCACCCGCCAGACGGCTATCCTGGCGTTCCAGTTCGGCGAATTCACCACCCCCATGATTCCCACTTCCGGCATCACCGTCGGCGTACTAGCCCTGGCGCGCGTGCCCTGGATTACCTGGGCCAAATGGATGATCCCGCTGCAGCTGATCTATCTGGTACTGGCCCTCTTGCTGCTGATACCGCCAGCCTTGATGCAGTGGCAGTAGCAAAAACGGGGTCAGGTCGGCCATTGCTACACAAGCTCAGCACTGCTGCCGTCATCTGCCGCCGCCGGTCCTTTGCTTCCTTACAGCGATGCTTTTTCTTCTGCGCTCAAGCGCTTGGCACTGACATACACAACATGGGTGGTCACGATATCGGCGGCTGGCTGGACAGCGCTGAACTTCGGCACCGCAGCGGTCGCCATGCTGGCGGCAGCAGCGACGGCGATGACAGCGATAACGATGGCTTCCATGTTTTTGGCGATGTTCATGATCAGGTCCTTTAGGTAATCAGTTCAAGTGGTTTGCGTGCTGCGATGATTGAACTTTAGACATATCAGGCTGACATCGCCATCGGATTGCGACCAACTGCAGAAAATACGGAACAGAATACCGGCAGACGCGATAAAACGCCGAGGTGTCGGGAGACATGGGCAACACATCGGCCATTCCCGGCCGACTCGCTCTAGCGCTGATAAAGCCCCGGCACATACTTTTCCATCAGCGACGCAGGATGCAGCGGCGCCGTAAAGCCGTAGCGCGCGTACAGCGTGTGCGCGGTGCTGGTGGCGAGCATAAAGCGGCGCAAACCCTGCAGGTCGGGATGCGCGATCACGGCAGCGATCAGTTGCTTGCTGTAGCCATGCCCCCGGAAGGATTCAAGCACATACACGTCCACCAGATAGGCGAACGTGGCAAAGTCGCTGACGACACGGGCGAAGGCGATCTGGCGGCCTTCGAGATAGCCGCCAAAACACAGAGAATGATCGATGGAGCGCTGCACGGTGGCCAGCGGAATGCCGATGGCCCATGTCGATTGCGTGCTCAGGAAGTGATGGATGGCCGGAACATCGAGTTCGGCCTTGTCGGTACTGATCTGGAATGAGGGCATTGCATTGTCCGCCGCTGGCTGTAAAAAGCCATCATCGGCGATTTTTTACGCGCTGTCAGCAAAGACAGTAAAGCTTGCTGCGCTTTTACAGCCCCGCTTTTTCTTCCGCGCTCAGGCGCTTGGCGCTGACGTAGACAACATGGGTAGTCACGGCTTCGGCAACTGGCTGGGCAGCGTGAAATTTCGGTACCGCAGCAGTGGCCATGCTGGCAGCAGCGGCAACAGCGATGACGGCGATAACGATGGCTTCCATGTTTTTGGCGATGTTCATGATCAGGTCCTTTAAGTAATCAGTTCAAGTGGTTTGCGTGCTGCGATGATTGAACTTTAGACATATCGGGCTGGCATCGCCATGGCATTGCGACCAACTGCATAAAACGCGGCACAGAATACCGGCGGACGCGATGGAATGCGCGCTGAGATCATGCTGATGAGGCCGTGTAGCAATGGCCGACCTGACCCCGTTTTTATTATCGAAAAAATCGAATATAACTTGGCATTCTTTCCGTTTTAATTTTTGGAAACCATGCTTCATACTGCATAGCACTGGCCCAGCAGACACAAATACTGCAGCAAGCCTGGCACTACAGATCAAGTTTTTACACATTTTTATTATTCAATTTTTTCGACTAAAGGGAACCTATCATGCCTATCGCAACCGCCAAAGCCGCTCAAAAACTGCTGACCCCGAACGACCATACCCTGATCATGATCGACCACCAGTCGCAGATGGCGTTTGCCACTCGCTCGATCGACCTGGCGCTGCTGCGCAATAACGCGGCGCTGGTATCGAAAGCGGCAGCAGAATTCAAGGTGCCGACGATACTGACGACGGTGGCAGAGAAATCGTTCTCCGGTCCGATCTTTGGTGAAATCCAGTCTGTGTTCCCGGACCAGGCGCCGATCGACCGCACCACCATGAATACCTGGGAAGACCCGCGCATCGCCGAGAAGGTCAACGGCTACGGCAAGGGCAAGATCGTGCTGGCCGGTTTGTGGACGTCGGTCTGCATCGTGGGCCCTGCGCTGTCGGCGCTGGAACAGGGTTTCGAGGTATATGTGATTGCCGACGCCAGCGGCGACGTGTCGGACGAAGCGCACCAGATGGCCATGCAGCGCATGATACAGGCAGGCGCACAGCCAATGACGTCGGTTCAGTATCTGCTGGAACTGCAGCGCGACTGGGCACGCGGCGAGACCTACAACGAAACCGTGGCTACGGCAGTGGCGCATGGTGGCGGCTATGGCCTGGGCCTGATCTACGCCAAGACCATGTTTAACGCCAGCGAAGGACATTGATGGCGGCAGGACCGCGCATAACGCGGTCCGACGGTGAAACCCAATAGATTGTTGACTCAGTCAACAATCTATTCCAGAATAAGAGCCTTCTTGTTACTGGAGCCGTGATGTCCCTGCCTGCTTTCCACGACCGCATCGCCAAGGTGCGCTCGTTCAACCGCTTTTTCACGCGCAAGATCGGCGTGCTGCGCGAAGGCCATCTGCAAAGCGAATTCACGCTCACCGAGTTGCGCGTGCTGTACGAACTGGTCCACCACGGCGACCAGCAACCGGCAGCACTGTGCCGCGACCTCGGGCTCGACAGGGGCTATCTGAGCCGCCTGGTCAGCAAGTTCGAGCAAGCCGGATTGATCACCAAAGTACCGATGCCCAATGACGGCCGCGCCAAACTGCTGAGCATGACGGCGCATGGCCGCGCAGTCTATGAACCGCTGGATCGCCGTTCACGCGACGAAGTGGGCGAGATGCTGGCACGCCTGGACGACACCGATCAGCTGTACCTGCTCGACGCCATGCGCACCATCGAAACCCTGCTCGACCAGCAGGGCGACCTCAAATTTTCCGAACCCTTTGTGCTGCGTCCTTTCGGCCCCGGTGATATGGACTGGATCACGCAGCGCCATGGCGACCTGTATGAAAAAGAACAGGGCTGGGACAGCAGCTTTACCGCGCTGGTTCGCCAGATCTGCGCCGACTTCGAGCGCGATTTCGATCCCGCCCGCGAACAGTGCTGGATCGCCGAGATGGCCGGCCAGCGCGTCGGCTCGATTGCGCTTGCGCGCAGCGAAGACGACGACGTTGCCAAGCTGCGCCTACTGCTGGTGGAAGATGCAGCGCGCGGCTATGGCCTGGGCGCGCGCCTCGTCGACACATGCCACCGCTTTGCCCGCCTTGCCGGCTACCGCAAAATGCGTCTGTGGACTACCAGCAGCCAGCAGGCGGCACGACGCATCTATATGAGCAAAGGTTATACGCTACTATCCGAAGAAGCAGTGCATGCCTTCGGCAAGGAGATGGTCAATGAGATATGGGAGATGGAGCTGTAGGTTGCTGGAGTGAAAATACCTGCGTTTGACGCCAAGTTAGCGTCCCAGCGCCACAAGCACACCAGTAAAAGGTGACAATACTCCAGGCGCCAGCACAGGAGCACCGGGCCAAGCGGGGCTGAAAAATGTCGAGGGCAAGGCGCAGCGACGAAGACAGTACGAATGGTCGGCGAGGAGCTGCAACGCAGCCATCGGCATTTTCTCAGACCTGCGTCTCCGGCCCGCCATTTTTCGCCTGGCGCACTTGATTTACGTCTCCCCCAAGGGTTTGCCTTAGGGGAGAAATGAACAAATCAGCTCGGCGTGCTAGCTTCCGACGTCGAACGGATATCTTCCGCTTTGGCGTCTTCAAAGATCTGCTTCACAACCTTGACCTGATCCGAATTCTCGGTGTGAACCGAGATCAGGATATTGCCGCTACGGACCTTGCCGTCATACAGCTTGGCTTCGTATTCAGGAATACCCATGCCGACCAGGCCACCGATAATGCCGCCGGCTGCGCCGCCGACTGCTGCACCGCCCAGTGCGGCCATGATCGGGCCGGCAGCGATGAACGGGCCGACGCCAGGAATGGCCAGGGTGCCGATGCCGGCCAGCCAGCCGAGAATCGCGCCGGTGCCCATGCCGGCGACGCCGCCGGTGGTGGCGCCTTCCGGCATTTTGGTGTTTTGCTCGTGCGCGAAGTCACGCGTGCCGCCCTTGTCCGGGAACAGTACCGAGATATCGGACGACGGGAAGCCGGCGCCTTTCAGGCGGTCAACGATGACTTCGGCGTGTGGGTGGTCAAGTGCGATGCAGTAAACGGCGTTATTCATGGGAGCTCCTGATTAGTTGGTTTTGATATCGAGATGATTTTCTACCGAGGTCACGCCGGCTACCTGCTTGGCCAGCGACTCCACCTTGGCTTTTTCTTCTGCTGACTCGACCGGGCCGCGCAGCGTCACCACGCCACCGGTGGCCATGATCTTGACGTTGTGGGCGGTGGTCGACAGCGATTTGTCCTGCACCACGGCGCGGCGCACGGCGGCGAGCGTTTCACGGTCGCCTTTGGCGTTCGACTGCGCTTGCGCAGTGTCCTGCGTATCGTGCTTGTCGCGGTGGTTCATCTTGGTATTGTCGGCAACCGGCGTAGCCTGGCCTGCTGGTGCGTTCTGCGCAGTGGCAGCGCCACCAGCCAGGGCAAGCGCCAGTCCTAAAGTCATTGCAACGTGTCGCATACGATCTCCTTGAAGGTTTTGACGCATGTGGTGCATCAGTGAGTCCATCGTAGCCAACACGACATCGGTCGTATGTACGTTTCCTAACCCTGAACGCATGGGCAGGGGAAGATGCGGCAAGGAGAAAAACAGGCTGTGCCGGGAGAGTCGATGGCACAAGGACGACCACGCCAGGTCGGCATGTCGGGGGGGAAGGCGGTTAGTGAGGCTGGAGAGAACCGGGGGCGCCGCCCGTTTCAATCGCCTGCTGTAACACAGGACAACAACGACAGTCTGGTACTACGGGAAACTGCAAAATGCATCACAAGGCGATTTTTTCTTCTGCGCTCAAACGCTTGGCGCTGACGTGGACGGTGTGCATCACGGCAGCATCGGCGCTGGCAACAGTGGTCACGGCAGCGGCTGGCGCGGTGCGAAAAGCTGGTACAGCGGCGGTGGCGATACTGGCGGCAGCGGCGACGGCGATGATGGCGACGAAGATGGCTTCCATGTTTTTAGCGATGTTCATTTTGTTCTCCCTGGGGTGGTTGTGGGTGGTTGTGGTGTCTTGCGATGATTGAACTTTAGGCTGATCCATCCCGCATCGCCATCGGATTGCGACAAAATGCGCAAAACGCGGCACAGAATACAAAGCGGCGCGATGGAGCGCGAAAAAATGCGATGCGGTTCAAATCAGGCGCCAATGTGATGCAAATCTGCGCCATAGGCGGCATTTTCAGGGCGCAAAGCAGCCTGAAAACGGCTGGCGCCCCCTAACCTTGTTTATAATCGCCGTACTCTAAAGGACCTCTTTCATGACTGATCAATTCTCCAAAAAGGCCGAAGCCTGGTCGGCCCGCTTTTCCGAGCCTGTCTCCGACCTCGTCAAGCGCTATACCGCATCTGTGTTTTTTGACAAGCGCCTGGCGCTGTTCGATATCGAAGGTTCGCTGGCCCATGCGGAAATGCTGCATGCGCAATCGATCATCAGCGCCGGCGACTACGCCGAGATTAAGCGCGGCATGGCGCAAATTTCGCAGGAAATTTCCAGCGGCCAGTTCGAGTGGCTGCTGGACCTGGAAGACGTCCACCTGAATATTGAAAAACGCCTGACCGAACTGGTGGGCGACGCCGGCAAGCGCCTGCACACGGGCCGTTCGCGCAACGACCAGGTAGCTACTGATATCCGCCTGTACGTGCGTTCGGCCATCGATGACATCACCGCCCTGCTGGCCACGTTCCGCGGCGCCCTGACCGATCTGGCAGAGCAGCATGCCGACACCATCATGCCGGGCTTTACCCACATGCAGGTAGCCCAGCCGATCACCTTTGGCCACCATATGCTGGCCTACGTGGAAATGTTCGGCCGCGACGCCGAGCGCATGGCGGACTGCCGCAAACGCGTCAACCGCCTGCCATTGGGCGCCGCCGCGCTGGCCGGCACCACCTTCCCGATCGACCGCCTGCGCGTGGCCAAAACGCTGGGTTTTGACGACGTTTGCCACAACTCGCTCGACGCCGTGTCGGACCGCGATTTCGCCATCGAGTTCTGCGCCGCTGCTGCCGTGCTGATGATGCACGTGTCGCGCATGGCCGAAGAACTGGTGATCTGGATGAGCCCGCGCATCGGCTTTATCGATATTGCCGACCGCTTCTGCACCGGCTCGTCGATCATGCCGCAAAAGAAAAACCCGGACGTACCGGAACTGGCGCGTGGCAAGACCGGCCGCGTATACGGCCACCTGACCGGCCTGCTGACCCTGATGAAAGGCCAGCCGCTGGCCTACAACAAGGACAACCAGGAAGACAAGGAGCCGCTGTTCGACACGGTCGACACCGTGATCGACACGCTGCGCATCTTTGCCGACATGGCCGGCGGCATTACCGTCAAGCCGGAAGCAATGCGCGCCGCTGCCCTGCAAGGCTACGCCACCGCCACCGACCTGGCCGACTACCTGGTCAAGAAAGGCCTGCCGTTCCGCGACGCCCACGAAGCCGTGGCGCTGGCCGTGCGCGCCTGCGTGGACGCCGGCTGTGACCTGGCCGACCTGTCTTTGGAACAGCTGCAGGCGTTCTCGCCGCTGACCGAATCCGATGTGTTTGAAGTGCTGACGCTGGAAGGCTCGGTTGCCGCGCGCGACCACGTGGGCGGCACCGCGCCGAACCAGGTGCGCGCAGCGATTGCCCGCGTACGTACGCAGCTGGAAAAGTAATACCATTTGCCGCCCCTTCTCCGGAGGCGGCTGCTATCATGCCTGCCTTCGGAAACCTCTTTGGAGCAGGCATGAACAGCGGCATCAACACTGGCATCGGCATCGGCGGCAAATCCGCCGAAGAAGCACTGGCATCGCTGTCAGGCATGACAGACGGCCTGGCCCCCATCGGCAAGGACGAACATGCGCAGCGCATCGCCAAAGCGCAAGCGTTTATGTGCCAGCAGGGCATCGCTGCCATCTACCTCAATGCCGGCGCCAACCTCACCTATTTCACCGGCACCAAATGGTATGCAAGCGAACGCATGGTCGGCGCCATCCTGCCGGCTCAAGGCGCACTCGAATATATCGCCCCGGCCTTTGAAGAAAGCACGCTGCAAGGCTTTATGCTGATCGAAGGACGCGTCAACTGCTGGGAAGAGCATGAAAGCCCGTACCAGCTGTTTGTCGACGTGCTGGCACGGATCGGCATCGCGCAAAATGCGGCGCAGCCGCCGCGCATCGGCATCGATGAAAGCGCCGCCTTCTTTATTGCCGACGGCATCAAGCCGCCGGCAACCGGCTATGCGCTGGAAAACGCGCGCAGCGTGACGGCGTACTGCCGCAGCCGCAAATCGCCGGCCGAGATCGCGCTGATGCAGCGCGCCATGGACATGACGCTTGCCGTGCACGTGGCCACGGCCAGCATGCTGCACGAAGGCATCACCACAGTCGAAGTGGACGAATTCATCCAGAAGGCGCACCGCAAGGTGGGCGCGCCGCGCTCGTATTTCTGCATCGTGCTGTTTGGTGAAGCAACCGCCTATCCGCATGGCGTCAACTACGTGCAGACCCTGAAAGCGGGTGACACGGTGCTGAT
Organism: Janthinobacterium aquaticum; assembly: GCF_009208565.1. Lineage (GTDB taxonomy): Bacteria > Pseudomonadota > Gammaproteobacteria > Burkholderiales > Burkholderiaceae_D > Janthinobacterium. The sequence goes on from NZ_WFLK01000003.1 coordinate 106,687, forward strand.
CGATACCGGCTGCCAGGTGCTGAACTATATTTCCGACATTACCCGCACCTATGTATTTGGCGCCATCAGCGAGCACCAGCGCAGCGTATGGAACAGCGAGAAAAAAGCCCAGGCGGCAGCGTTTGCGGCGGCGCAGCTCGGCGTGCCTTGCGGCGACGTCGACCGCGCCGCGCGCGCATCGCTGGAAGAAGACGGCTTTGGCCCCGGCTACAAACTGCCCGGCCTGCCGCACCGCACCGGCCACGGCATCGGCCTTGATATCCACGAATGGCCCTACCTGGTCGGCAGCGACACCACGCCGCTCGACGTGGGCATGTGCTTCTCGAACGAGCCGATGATCTGCATTCCCGGCGAATTCGGCATCCGCCATGAAGACCACTTCTACATGACCGCAAACGGCCCGCGCTGGTTTACGCAGCCGGCGCACAGTATTGATGATCCGTTTGGATTGGGCGTAGGTCGGATTAGCGCATAGCGCGTAATCCGACAACATTGTTGACGCCAACAGATCGTAGGTCGGATTAGGCCGCAGGCCGTAATCCGACAACACCGCCGACAACACCACCATCGCGCATTTATTCCCGCTTCGACACCAGCGTCAAAATGTCATAACTGGCCACCAGCTCATCGTTCTGGTTGGTCACCTGCACGTCCCACGCCACCACGCCCTGGCCGACGCCAAACACGTCCTTGCGGTTGCGGTCGACCTTGCGTTTGCAGGTCAGGCGCGCGCGGATAGTGTCGCCGATGGCCACCGGCGCCACGAAGCGCAGGTTGTCGAGGCCATAGTTGGCCAGCACCGGACCCACGCCCGGCGAGACAAACAGGCCGGCAGCGGCCGACAGCACGAAGTAGCCGTGCGCAATGCGCTTGCCGAACTGGGATTCTTTTGCCGCGATTTCATCGAAGTGCATATAGAAGAAGTCGCCCGAGATGCCGCCAAAGGAGACGATATCGGCTTCGCTCACGGTACGGCGATGCGTCAGCAACGAGTCGCCCGTTTTCAGGTCTTCGAAGTGCTTGCGGAACGGGTGGATCGGGCTTTCATTGACAGCGGCGCCACGCACGTATTCGCCGGTAATGGCAGCGAGCATGGTGGGCGAGCCCTGTACTGCCGCGCGCTGCAGGTAGTGGCGCACGGCGCGCACGCCGCCCAGTTCTTCGCCGCCGCCAGCGCGGCCAGGACCGCCGTGTTTGAGTTGCGGCAAAGGCGAGCCGTGACCGGTCGAGTCAACCGATGCCTCGCGTTCAAGCACATGCACGCGGCCATGGGTGGCGGCCACGGCCGGCACCATGCGCGCTGCCGTTTTCGGATCGCGCGTGACCAGCGTGGTCACCAGGCTGCCCTTGCCACGCGCGGCCAGCGCCAGCGCTTCGTCGATATCGTGGTAAGGCATCATGGTGCTGACCGGGCCAAACGCTTCCACGTCATGCACGGCGTCGTTGCCGAAGCCGTCGCGGCACAACAGCAGCGTCGGCGAGAAGAAGCTGCCATCATGCGCGCCGTCGCCGAGCGGATTGAAGCCGTCGGCTGCGCCAAACACGACTTCATTGCCTTGCGAGAGCGTGGCCACGCGTTCGGCTACATCGCTTTGCTGTTCTTTCGATGCCAGCGCGCCCATGCGCACGCCGTCGATGGACGGGTCGCCCACCACCACCTTGGCCAGGCGTTCGCGCAGGCGCGTGCCGACGGCGTCCATCAGGTGTTCAGGCACGATAATGCGGCGGATCGCCGTGCATTTCTGGCCCGATTTGCCCGTCATCTCACGCACCACTTCCTTGACGAACAGGTCGAATTCCACGTCGTCGGGCGTGACGTCCGGCGCCAGGATGGCGCAGTTGAGCGAATCGGCTTCGCCGTTGAACGGCACCGACTGCGCGATCAGGTTCGGGTTGGTGCGCAGCTTGGCGGCCGTGGCGGCCGAACCGGTAAAGGTGACAAAGTCCTGGCCATTGAGGCGATCCAGCAGGTCGCCGGTCGAACCGATCACCAACTGCAGGCTGCCTTCGGGCAGCAGGCCCGATTCATGCATCATGCGCACCACGGCCTGCGTCAGGTAGCTCGTGGCGGTGGCCGGCTTGGCGATGCACGGCATGGCAGCGAGAAAGCTCGGGGCAAATTTTTCCAGCAGGCCCCAGATCGGGAAGTTGAACGCATTGATATGCACGGCCAGGCCGCCGCGCGGTACCAGGATATGGGTGCCGGCAAAGCCGCCCTTCTTGCCCAGTGCAATGGCCGGGCCTTCATGCAGCACGTTCGACGACGGCAGCTCGTTGCTGCCCATGCTGGCATAGGCAAACAGGGTGCCGGTGCCACCTTCGATATCGACCCAACTGTCGGCGCGCGTGGCGCCCGACAGGTGCGAAATCACGTACAGTTCTTCCTTGCGCTCGACCAGGTACAACGCCAACGCCTTCAGGCGCGCCGCGCGCTGCTGGAAGTCCAGTGCCATCAGTCCCGGCACGCCGGTCTTGCGCGCATAGCTGACCGCTTCCTCGAAATCGATCTTCTCGCCGTGGGTGTGATAAATCACGCTGTTGTTCAAGGCGCTGTGCAAGGGCACGCTAGCCGATTCGCCCAGCCAGCGGCCGGCGATCAGGCTTTGTAAGGTTGAAACATGAGCCATAGTTTGTCCTCCTATATTGGTTATTGCGCGGCGGCGTTTTTGTGCAGATGCAGCGGCAGCGCCGATTCAAAATTGAGCCGCTGGCGATCCGCTTCGACTTCCGTCAGCGCCTCGACTTCACGCATCGTGTGCATCGAGCGCACGGCCAGTTCGTGGTACTGGCTGGTGCCCGAGGTTTTCCATTTGACTTCGTCTTCGGTCAGCGCGCGGATGATTTTCGCCGGCGTGCCGACCACCATGCTGCGTGGCGCGACGATCATGCCGGCCTTGACGAAACTCATGGCGGCCACGATGGACTCTTCGCCGATCACGGCGTTGTCCATCACCACCGCATTCATGCCCACCAGCGCATTGCGCCCGATGCGGCAGCCATGCAGCACGGCGCCATGGCCAATATGGCCGTCGACTTCGACCACCGTATCGCAGCCGGGAAAGCCGTGCATCACGCAGGTATCCTGCAAATTAGCGCCCTCTTCCAGGATCAGCCGCCCGAAGTCGCCACGGATCGAGGCCAGCGGCCCGATATAGCAGCGTGGGCCGACGATTACGTCGCCGATCAGCACCGCGCTCGGATGCACGTAGGCGCTGGGATGAACGACGGGGGTGACGCCGTTGATTTCGTAGACTTTGACCATGGTGTTTTCCTTTTAACTATCGTGCCATGGGCGTAGGTCGGATTAGCCGGAACGGCGTAATCCGACAAACACCTGTAGCGCCAACAATGTTGTCGGATTACGGCCTGCGGCCTAATCCGACCTACGTCCTTCGTTACATGCCCAGATAGGCGCTCTGCACCTGCTCGTTATGCAGCAATTCCGGTCCCGGCCCGGACAGGGTGATGGCGCCGGTTTCAATTACGTAGCCGACATCGGCAATCGACAGCGCGGCGTGCGCGTTCTGTTCGACCAGGAAGATGGTGATGCCCTGGTCGCGCAGTTCGGCCACGATGCGGAATATCTCGGCAATCAGCAGCGGCGCCAGGCCCATGCTCGGCTCGTCGAGCAGCAGCAGTTGCGGGCGGCCCATCAGCGCGCGCGCCATGGCCAGCATCTGCTGCTGCCCACCTGAGAGCGTACCGGCCAGCAGCAAACGCTTTTCCTTGAGGATCGGGAACAGGCCGTACATGCGCTCCATGTCCGCCGCCACTTCCTGCTGTGGGCGGGTAAAGGCGCCCAGGCGCAGGTTGTCTTCCACCGTCATCGGGCCGAACACCTGGCGCCCTTCCGGTACCTGGCAGATGCCGGCGCGCACGCGCTTGTCGGCGCTCATGCGCGTCACATCCTGGCCGCCGAACGCAATCGCGCCGGCGCTCATCGGCTGCACGCCCGAGATGGTGCGCAGCAGCGTGGTCTTGCCGGCGCCGTTGGCGCCCACCAGCGCCACCAGCTGTCCCTGGCGCACCTGCAGGTCGATGCCGTGCAGCGCCTGGATGCGGCCATAGTGGCTGGTCAGCCCCTTGATATCGAGCACCAACGGTGCCTGAGGTTTTTCCGTCATCATCATGCCGCCACTCCCAGATACGCCGCCACCACATCAGGATTGGCGCGTACTTCGGCGGCCGTCCCTTCGGCCAGCTTCTTGCCATAGTCGAGCACCAGGATATGGTCCGACAGATTCATCACCAGCTTCATGTCATGCTCGACCAACACCACCGTCACGCCCGACTGCGCCACCTTGCGGATCAGCGTTTCGATCTCGCCCGTTTCGGTATGGTTCAGGCCAGCGGCCGGCTCATCGAGCAGCAGTACCTTCGGCTTGGCAGCGAGCGCACGCGCAATCTCCAGGCGCTTCAGCGCGCCATACGACATCTGCCCGGCTTCGTCGTCCAGATGCCGTCCCACGCCGACAAACTCCATCAGGCGCGCCGCTTCGTCACGGCACTCGGCATCGGCACGGCGCACCGACGGCAGGCGCAGCATCGAGGCAAACAGATTCTGGTTCAGGCGCAGATGCGCGCCCACCATCACGTTGTCGATCGCCGTCATGTTCATGCACACCTGCAGATTCTGGAAGGTGCGGCTCATGCCGCGCCGCGCCAGCGCATCGGGCGACATGGCGGCCACGTTTTCACCATTGAGCAAAATCTCGCCTTTGGTCGGTGTATAGACGCCCGTGATCAGATTGAACAGCGTGGTCTTGCCGGCGCCGTTCGGGCCGATCACGGAATGGATGTTGCCTTCCTTGACGGTAAAGCTGACATCCTGCACCGCATGCACGCCGCCAAAGCTCTTGCTCAGGTTTTTAATCGTCAGCATCTCAGGTCTCCTTTACCGATGGCTTGGTCGGCGCCTTCGGCGTGCCAGCGCGCTTGCGCGAACGGCTGGCCAGGCTCGGCACCAGGCCCTTGGGCATAAAGATCATGGTGGCCATCAGAATCACGCCGAACACCACCGTCTCCCAGCCCTCAAAACTCGACAGCAACTGCGGCAAAATCGTCAGCAGCGCGGCGCCGATAATCGAGCCGAAAATCGACGCCATGCCGCCCACCACCACCATCGTCACCAGTTCGATCGAATGGAAGAAGCCGGCCAGGTTGGGCGTGATAAAGCCGATGTAATGGGCACTGATGCTGCCGGCAATACTGGCAATCACGGCCGACAGCACAAACACGCGCACCTTGAAACGGGTAGTATCGACGCCGACCACGCGCGCCGCCACTTCCGAGCCGTGGATCGCCTGCAGCACGCGGCCCACCGGCGAATCGATCAGGTTCAGCGCCAGCCAGGTCACCAGCAGCAGCAACACGGCGCATACCAGGTACCACGATTTTTCACCGGCGATTTCCAGCCCGCCCAGCGTAAAGGCCGATACGCCGATGCCGTCCGGACCACCGGTCCACTGCGTCTCGTTGTTGATCACGATGGAGATAATGATGCCCAGGCCCAGCGTGGCCATGGCCAGCGTATGGCCCTTGAGTTTGAGTACCGGGCGCGCCAGCAGCAGCGCCAGCAAACCGGTGGCAACGGCGCCCGCCGCCAGTGCGGCCAGCGGCGGCCAGCCGTAATGCGTGGTCAGCACGGCCGAAGCATACGCACCCAGGCCGTAAAAACCCGCGTGGCCCAGGCTGATCTGGCCGGTATAGCCCATCAGCAGGTTCAGGCCGATCACCACGATGGCGTTCAGCGCTATGCGGATCGCCACGTCATAGTAAAACGCATTGGTCAGGAACAGCGGCAGGATGGCCAGCACCAGCGCCAGTACCAAGAGGCCCGCGTAGCGCGAACGATTGAACAGGGTCTTCATACACGCTCCGAATTCTTGGCGCCAAACAGGCCTTGCGGCATAAAGAACAGGATCAGCAGGATCAGCACGAACGGCACCGCATCCTTGTAGGCCGACGAGATATAGCCGGCCGTCATGGCTTCGGCAATGCCGAGGATCAGGCCACCGGCAATCGCGCCCACGCCGCCGCCCAGGCCGCCCAATACCGCCGCCACAAAACCTTTCAGGCCCAGCATGATGCCGGCGTCATACGAGGTATAGGTAATCGGCGCAACCAGAATGCCGCCGGCCGCGCCCAACAGAGCCGACAGGCCGAACGAGAACAGCAGGACCTTGCGCGTGTTGATGCCCACCAGCTGGGCGGCAAGCTTGTTGTGCGAGGTGGCCAGCATGGCTTTGCCCATCAGCGTGCGGCCGAAGAACCAGCCGAGCACCAGCACGATCAGCACCGACACGCCCATCACCCACAGGCTTTGCGGCAGCAGGCTGGCGCCCAGGAACTCAATCGGTGCATCACCCGAAAAGGCCGGCAGCGAATGGGTATCCTTGCCGAGGAAAATCTGCACCAGGCCGCGCAGCACCAGCGAAGCGCCGATGGTAATGATCAGCAGCGTAATGACCTGCGCATTTTGCGCCGGTTCGATCACGGTTTTTTCCATGATCAGGCCGACCAGGCCGGTGGCGATCACGGCCAGAATAATGGCCAGCGGCAGCGGCACGCCGGCGGCGGCCATCACGGCGGCCAGCATGCCGCCCAACATGATGAATTCGCCCTGCGCGAAATTGATCACGCCACTGGTGTTGTAGATAATGGTAAAGCCCAGTGCGGCCAGCGCGTAGGCCGAACCGACGGTCATCCCGGAATACAGGAACTGCAGAAATTGTGCGACGTGCATGGTGTCTCCAAGTGTCATGGCGCGGGCGGCTCTCAAGGCCGCCTCGCGCAGCGGTCTACTACCCTGTCATTATTTCAGCAGTTGCCAGTCGCCGTTCTTCACTTCGACCATGCGGAAAGCCGACAGGTCCAGGCCCATATGGTCCTTGGCCGACATATTGAATACGCCGGTGGTGCCCACAAAACCCTTGGTCGATTCCAGCGCCGCGCGCACCTTTTCACGGTCGGTGCCGCCGGCGCGCTTGATGGCGTCCACTGACAGGTTCAAGGCGTCCAGCGCATAGCCGCCGAAGGTCGACGGGTCGATCTTGTAGCGGTCCTTGTAGGTCTTGTCGTAGCCGACCACGATGGCTTTCTGCGCGTCGCTGTCAGGCAGCATGGCACCGATCAGCAGCGCCGGCGTAGGCAGGCGCACGCCTTCGGCCGACTTGCCCGACAGCTTCAGGTATTCATCCGAGGCCACGCCGTGCGACTGGTACATTGGTAGTGCGCTCATGCCCAGTTGGCCGTAGTTCTTGGTGGCCACCGCCGGGCCCTGGCCCAGGCCGAATACGAATACGGCCTGCACGCCGGCTGTGTTCTTGATGCGGGTCAGCTGCGCGGTAATGTCGGTGTCTTTCGGGCCATAGGTTTCATCGGCCACCAGCGTGATGCCGTATTTGGAGGCGACAATCTGCGACTCCTTGCGGCCCGACGCGCCAAAGCCGCTGGTTTCGGACAGCAGGCCAACCTTGGTGATGCCGCGCTTTTTCATGTCTTCAAACACCTTCTCGGCCGCCATGCGGTCGGTATGCGGCGTCTTGAATACCCATTTCTTGACCGGGTCGATCACCACCACCGCGCCGGCCAACGAGATGAACGGCATGCTGGCGCGGTCAACCAGCGGCGCCATCGCCATGGTGGCGCCAGTGGTGGTGCCGCCGATCAGCACATCGACCTTGTCCGACTCGATCAGGCGCTTGGTAAAGCCGTTGGCTTTGGCCGCATCGCTGCCGTCGTCGTAGTGCACCAGTTCGAGCTTGCGGCCAAGCACGCCGCCTGCCGCATTGATCTTCTCGATATACAGCTGCAGCGTTTTCAGTTCAGGGTCGCCCAGGAACGCCGCCGGACCGGTCACCGACAGCACCGAGCCGATCTTGATATTGTCGGCCGCATAAGCGCCCGCAGCAGACATGGCCAGTACGCCGGCGATCAGGGTTTTCTTGAAGATATTGGCAATCATTGTGGTCTCCACCAGGTTGGCACTACGGTCAATGGTCAGCGCTTTTTTTACTGCGCATTTTTTAATTTTTTACACTCGTTCGATAATCACGGCAATGCCCTGCCCCACGCCGATGCACATGGTGCACAGCGCATAGCGCCCGCCCGTACGTTCGAGCTGGTTCAGGGCGGCCATCACCAGGCGCGCCCCCGAGGCGCCCAGCGGATGGCCGATGGCAATCGCGCCGCCGTTCGGATTCACATGCGCGGCGTCGTCGGCCAGGCCCAGGTCGCGCGTAACGGCCAGCGCCTGCGCGGCAAACGCCTCGTTCAATTCAATCACATCCATCTGCTCGATGGTGAGGCCGGTCTGCGCCAGCACCTTGCGCGTGGCCGGCGAAGGCCCGAAACCCATGATGCGCGGCGCCAGGCCGGCCGTAGCCATGCCCAGCACTTTGGCGCGCGCCTTGAGCTTGTATTTATCGACCGCCGCACCGGAGGCCAGCAAAATGGCGCAGGCGCCGTCGTTCAGGCCCGAGGCATTGCCGGCCGTGACGGTGCCATCAGGCTTGACCACGCCTTTCAGCTTGGCCAGCATTTCCAGTGACGTATCGGGGCGCGGATGCTCGTCGGTGGTAACCATTTTCGGATCGCCTTTTTTCTGCGGCACGGCCACCGGCACGATTTCGCTGTCAAACACGCCGGCAGCATGGGCAGCGGCCCAGCGCTGCTGGCTGCGCAGCGCCAGTGCATCCTGGTCGGCGCGGCTGATGCCGAACTCCACGGCCACGTTTTCCGCCGTTTCCGGCATGGTGTCGATGCCGTACTGCGCTTTCATCTTGCCGTTCACAAAGCGCCAGCCCAGCGTGGTGTCTTCAATCTTGGCCGCGCGCGAAAAGGCGCTGTCGGCCTTGCCCATCACGAACGGTGCGCGCGTCATGCTTTCCACACCGCCGGCGATGATCAATTGCGCTTCGCCAGCCTTGATCGAACGCGCCGCCAGGCCGACTGCATCGAGGCTGGAGCCGCACAGGCGGTTGATGGTATTGGCCGGCACATCGACCGGCAGTCCGGCCAGCAATGCGGCCATGCGGCCGACATTGCGGTTGTCTTCGCCGGCCTGGTTGGCGCAGCCGTAGAACACGTCGTCGATGGCGGACCAGTCGACGGACGGATTGCGGGCGATCAGCGCGGCGATAGGCAGCGCACCCAGGTCGTCGGCGCGCACGCCAGCCAGTGCGCCGCCATAGCGGCCAAACGGGGTACGTACGGCGTCACAGATAAAAGCGTCGTTCATGTTCAGTCCTCGTATAGATTAGGAGAATATCTTCGGGCGCTGGTCAACCACGCGGCGCGCCTTGCCCGTCAGCGTGCGCTCGATGGCCGAAGCGGCCACCAGGCGCACCCGGGTGGAAACGCCCACATGGGTCTTGATGCGGTGCTCGAGTTCGCGCGCCAGTGCATCGGTTTCGCTGGCCGACAGCGAAACAGTCAGGTCGACGCGCAGTTCTGCCACCACTTCGAGCTTGTCCAGATGGCCGTCTCGCGTGACCACCAGCTGGTACTGCGGCGACAGTTTCGGCATCTTCAGTATCAGTTCTTCGATCTGCGTCGGGAAGACGTTCACGCCGCGTATGATCAGCATGTCATCCGAGCGGCCGGTGATCTTGCCGATGCGGCGCATGGAGCGCGACGTCGGCGGCAGCAAACGGGTCAGGTCGCGCGTGCGGTAGCGGATAATCGGCAGCGCTTCTTTCGACAGCGAAGTAAATACCAGCTCGCCCTCCGAGCCGTCCGGCAGCACTTCACCCGTTTCCGGATCGATAATCTCGGGATAAAAATGGTCTTCCCAGATGACCGGGCCGTCCTTGCTCTCGATGCATTCGGAGGCCACGCCCGGGCCCATCACTTCGGACAGGCCGTAGATATCGACCGCATCGATGCCGGCGCGCGCCTCGATTTCCGAGCGCATGGCGTCGGTCCACGGCTCGGCGCCAAAGATGCCGACCTTCAGCGACGAATCGGCCGGGTCCAGGCCCTGGCGCGTGAATTCTTCAATGATATTGAGCATGTACGACGGCGTGACCATAATGATCGATGGCTTGAAATCCTGGATCAGCTGTACCTGCTTTTCGGTCTGGCCGCCGGACATCGGAATGACCGTACAGCCCAGGCGCTCGGCGCCGTAGTGGGCGCCGAGGCCACCGGTAAACAAGCCATAGCCATACGAGATATGCACCATGTCGCCGGCACGCCCGCCGCCGGCGCGAATCGAGCGCGCCACCACATTGGCCCAGGTATCGATATCGTTCTGCGTGTAGCCGACCACCGTGGCCTTGCCGGTAGTGCCGCTCGATGCATGAATGCGCACCACCTGCTCGCGCGGCACGGCAAACAGGCCAAACGGATAATTGTCGCGCAGGACCTTTTTATCGGTGAACGGGAATTTCGACAGGTCGGCCAGCGACTTCAGGTCGTCCGGATGCACGCCCGCTGCATCAAACGCGGCGCGATAGTGCGGCACATTGTCATAGGCATGCTTGAGCGTCCATTTCATGCGCTCGAGCTGCAGCGCCTGCAGTTCATCCTTGCTGGCGCGCTCGATCGGCTCGAGGTCATTCGGGTTCGGGGTGCGTTGGACCATCTCGTATCTCCTAGTATTCTTAACCGTTCAAATCAAAGCGGCAGTTCAATGCTGCTCTTGTATGACTTCACCTGCTATGCGGATCGACTTGCCGCGAAACAGCGCAATGGCGCGCCCTTCCTGGTTGCTGACCCTGACGTCATAGACGCCGCTTTTTCCCGCCAGCGCCTGTTCGACGCCTTCGGCCGTCAGCACATCGCCCTCGCGGCCCGGCGCCAGGTAATCGATGGTGCAGCCTGCCCCCACCGTATTGAGGTTGTAGCTGTTGCAGGCAAACGCAAAGGCGCTGTCGGCCAGGGCAAAGATAAAACCGCCGTGGCAGGTCTGGTGGCCGTTGAGCATGTCGGCGCGCACCGTCATGGTCATGCGCGCGTAACCAGGGCGTACCTCGGCCAGCGCAATGCCCATGGCGGCCGTGGCGTTATCGCGCGACAGCATCGAGGCAGCAGCTGCTTCTGCCAGCGCCTGGGCGCTCATGTTGATATCTTCATTCGGCATGAAATGCAGCTCCCGAGGCGAGTTTGCGGCGCAGCAGCGGCGAGACGCGGTAGCGGTCTTCGCCATAGCCCAGCGCCAGGTGATGCAGCACGCTGACGACATGGGCCAGGCCAACGGCATCGGCCCAGGCCAGCGGGCCGCGTGGATAGTTGACGCCTTTTTGCATGGCGATATCGACTGCCTGCGCCGTGCACACGCCCTGATTGACGGCGTCAGCGGCTTCGTTGGCCAGCATGGCCACCGTGCGCATCACGGCCAGGCCCGGCACATCGTCCAGGCGCGTGACAGCAAAGCCGGCCGCCTGGAACAGGCCGACGGCGGCGGCATAAGCTTCGTCGCTGCACTGGTCGGCGCGCGCCAGCGCCACTCTTTTAGCAGTCGCATAATCGAGTGCCAGGTCGAACAGCACCGTGTCGGCATGGCCGTTGTCATGCGCGCGCTGGGTAGCGCTGCGGCCGTCGGTCAGGTAAATCGTCGCGCCATTGCAATGGAGCGCAGGCGAGGCGTCCTGCGCCTGGCCTTCAAGCAGTACGCGGCTGTTGATGCTGATGCCGGCCTGTTCCAGGCGCTGCACCAGTGCATGCATCACGCCGCTATGGCCACGGCCGTCGCTGCCGATGGCGCTCGACAAGGCCACTACGTCCGGACGCACCTGCGCAGCTTCTTCCTGCGCCACCGGCGCGCTGGCGCCCTCGCCATAATGGTAGAAACCACGGCCAGACTTGCGACCCAAAAAGCCGGCGTTGACCATCTCCTGCTGCAGCACCGACGGTGTAAAGCGCGGATCGTTGAAGTAGGCGCCGAACACCGACTGGGTGACCGAGAAATTGACGTCATGGCCGATCAGGTCCATCAGCTCGAACGGCCCCATGCGAAAACCGCCAGCTTCGCGCAGCACCGCATCGATAGTGGCGGCGTCGCCCGCCTGTTCGCTCAGCAAACGCCAGCCTTCGGCATAGAAGGGACGGGCCACGCGGTTGACGATAAAGCCGGGCGTGGATTTGGCGTGCACGGGCATCTTGCCCCAGGCTTGCGCCGTGTCGTAAACGGTCGCCGCCACGTCTGCACTGGTGGCCAGCCCACTGATGACCTCTACCAGCGCCATCAGCGGCACCGGGTTAAAGAAATGCATGCCGACCAGGCGCTCGGGGTGACGCAACTTGGCGGCAATCGCGGTAACCGAGATCGACGAGGTATTGGTGGCCAGGATGCAGTCTTCGCTGACCACCGCTTCGAGTTCGGCAAACACGCTGCGCTTGACGTCGAGGTTTTCCACGATGGCTTCCACCACCAGCGCCGCGTCAGCGACGTCCGACAGGCTGGCGGCCGGCTGCAGGCGTGCCGTTGCGTCCTGCGCCTGCTGCGCCGTCATGCGGCCCTTTTCGGCCAGCTTGCCATACATCTTGCCGATGTCAAGCAGCGCCTTGCTGACCGCCTCAGGGCGCGTGTCATAGAGCTTGACGCGGTAGCCGGCGGCTGCTGCCACCTGTGCGATGCCGGCACCCATGGCGCCGCTGCCGATCACGGCCACCACGCTGTTTTCTGGCAGTGCAGTCATTATTTCCCCTTGAATTGCGGTACGCGTTTTTCCATAAAGGCGGCCACGCCTTCGCGATAGTCTTCGCTGTTACCGAGCTCACTCATCATGCGTGCTTCCAACGCCAGCTGCTGCGGCAGGGTATTGGCGCCGCTCGCGGCCAGCGCCTGTTTGGTCAGCGCCAGACCCTTGGTTGGCGCGGTGGAGAAATGCACGGCCAGCTTGCGCGTCTCCGCAGCCAGTTCGGCGTCGTCCACGCACTTCCAGATCAGGCCCCAGTCTTCGGCTTTTTCCGCCGTCAGCTTTTCGCCGAGCATGGCCAGGCCCATGGCGCGGGCAGAGCCGATCAGGCGCGGCAGGAAGAAGGTGCCGCCGGTATCCGGAATCAGGCCCAGCTTGCAGAACACTTCGACAAAGCTGGCCGACTTGCCGGCGATAACGATATCGCAGGCCAGCGCCAGGTTGGCGCCGGCACCGGCCGCTACGCCATTGACGGCGCAGATCACCGGCATTGGCAGCGCTTTCAGCGCCAGCACCAGCGGCGCATAGTTCTTTTCCACCGATTCGCCCAGGTCCACGCCCTTGGAACCCGGTTCGACGGCGCGGTCCGACAGATCCTGGCCGGCACAGAAACCACGGCCGGCGCCGGTCAGCACGAATACGCGCACGGAGCTGTCGGCATGGACGCGCGCCAGCGCATCGCGCACTTCTTCATGCATGGCCTGGGTAAAGCTGTTGAGCTTGTCAGGGCGGTTCAAGGTGAGCGTGGCGATGCCCTGCTCGATGGTGAAGAGGATGTTCTGGTAGGTCATGGGGTGTCTCGTCTTTGTTGATTGTTAACCCAAGTGCCACTACTGGGGTGTGCTGTTATTCAGCCTGGTCGAAGTCAACCACCACCTTGTCGCTGATCGGAAAACTCTGGCAGCTGAGCACGAAGCCGCGTGCCACTTCGTAGTCTTCCAGCGCGTAGTTGACGTCCATCTCGACCTTGCCATCCATCACCTTGCAGCGGCAGGTCGAGCACACGCCACCCTTGCACGAGTAGCGCATGTCGATCCCCTGGCGCAGGCCGGCGTCGAGAATGGACTCCTTGTCCTTGTCCATGGTGAAGGTGGTGTGGTTGCCATCCAGGATGACGGTCACTTCAGTTTCCGCGACCGTGCCGGTGGCCAGCTGGGCGCGCGGCTTGTGCGCATTTTTCGGGATGCTGGCGGCGAACAGTTCGATTTTGATATTCTGCTTGGGCATGCCGGCCGCCTGCAGGGCAGCGGACACGCCCAGCATCATGTCTTCAGGACCGCAGATAAAGGCGTTGTCGTAGTCCTCTACCTTGATCCAGTGCTGCAGGAACTGCTCGCATTTTTCCTGGGTGATGCGGCCGTTGAACAACTCGATGTCCTGCTGTTCGCGGCTCATGACATACACCAGATTCAGGCGCTCCAGGTACACGTCTTTCAGGTCGGTCAGTTCTTCCTTGAAGATCACGGACGACGAGGCGCGGTTACCGTAGAACAGCGTGAAACGGCTCAAGGGTTCCGTCAGCAAGGTGGTCTTGATAATCGACAGGATGGGCGTAATGCCGCTGCCCGAGGCAAAGGCCAGGTAATGCTTGCGGTTGACGCAGTCGAGCGGCACGTTGAAGTGGCCCATCGGCGGCATCACTTCGATGGTGGCGCCGGCCTTGAGCGTATCGTTGGCCCAGGTGGAAAAGGCGCCGCCGGGCGTGCGCTTGATGGCCACGCGCAAGGTGCCGTCCTGCACGGCCGAGCAGATGGAGTAGGAACGGCGCACGTCTTCGTCATTGATGTTGGCGCGCAGCGTCAGGTGCTGGCCCTGCTGGAAACGGAACTGCTGCTGCAACTCCAGCGGCACATCGAAGGTCACGGCGATGGTGTCGCGCGTTTCGTTGCGCACGTTCGACACCGACAGCGGATAAAATTTACTCATGCTTCCATCTCCAGTTTCTGGCATCGTGCCTGTTTTTTTAATGGCACTTGAAGTAGTCAAACGGTTCGCGGCAGTCCAGGCATTTGTAGAGCGCCTTGCAGGGCGTGGAGCCGAACTGGCTGGTCAGCTGCGTGTGGACAGAGCCACAGTTCGGGCAGACTACCTCCAGCTTCGGCACGGGCAAACGTTTCACGCCCCCACGCAAGCCGCTGATATCGATTACTTGCTGCTGCGGAGGCGCAATGCCGTAGCCGTGCAGTTTGGCCTTGCCGGTCTCGCTCATCCAGTCGGTAGTCCAGGCCGGCGACAGCTGGTTGACCAGCGTGACGTCCTGTACGCCATGGCTGTGCAGCGCCTCGGTCACGGCGTCGGCAATCACCTGCATGGCCGGGCAGCCCGAATAGGTTGGCGTAATGGTCACCACGCAGGCGTCGCCGTGCACTTCGACGGCGCGCACGATGCCCAGGTCCACCACCGAAATGACGGGAATTTCCGGATCCGGCACGTCGCCGAGCCAAGCCCAGACCTGTGCCGCGTCCAGCGCTGCAGCCGCGGCGTTCATTACCACTCCGACCCGGGATAGGCGCGCTGCAGGAACTGCATCTCGGCCAGGATATAGCCCAGGTGCTCGCTGTGCGCGCCCTGCTTGCCGCCCTTTTGCATCCAGGCGTCGGCGGGCGGCATGACGAGCGTCGCTTCGGCAAAAATCTCGGCCACGTGCTCCAGGAAGGCGGCGCGCACCACCTCGGCAGGCGGCGCAATGCCGGCGTCCACCATGGCCTGGTCGACGGCGTCGTACTTGAACAGCTCACCGGTGTAGCTCCACAGCGCATCGGCAGCAGCCTGCGTTTTCGCGTGGCTGACAGCGGTACCGTCGCCGAGGCGCACCACAAGATCGCCGCTGCGGCGCAGGTGGTAGGTCACTTCCTTGATCGACTTTTGCGCCACTTCGACAATACGCGCATCGCCGCATTTGGCCAGTTCGAGCAGCTGGAAGTAATGCCAGGTGTCGAAGAAGAACTGGCGCATCATGGTGTCGGCGTAATTGCCGTTGGGCTGCTCGAGCAGCAGGCAGTTCCGGAAATCGTGGGCGTCGCGCAGAAAGGCGATATCGTCCTCGTCGCGGCCCCGGCCTTCCAGTTCGCCCGCGTAGCTGAACCACATGCGCGTCTGGCCCAGCAGATCGAGCGCGACGTTGGTCAGCGCCATGTCTTCTTCCAGCGCCGGGCCTTTGCCGCACAGCTTGGACAACTGCTGGCTCAGGATCAGGGCGTTGTCGCCCATGCGCAAAAGGTAATTAACTTTGTCATCCATGTGCAGCTTCCCGATTACAGATTCTTGACTTCTTCCGGCATCGGGAAGAAGGTCGGATGGCGGTACACCTTGCTGTTCGACGGTTCGAACAGCGCGCCCTTGTCGGCCGGGCTGCTGGCGACGATATCGGCAGCGCGCACCACCCAGATGCTGACGCCTTCATTGCGGCGCGTATAGACGTCGCGCGCGTTGTTGACCGCCATGGCGGCGTCGGATGCATGCAGGCTGCCCACATGCTTGTGCGCCAGGCCGTGCTGGCTGCGGATAAAGACTTCCCACAATGGCCATTCTTTGCTCATCTTGCTGTCCCCTTTTTATAATCAGGCTGCCGCTTGTTTTTCGGCTTGCTTGTCTGCATACGCTACCAGGGCGTCGCGGAACCATTCACCGTCTTCGTAAGCCTTGACGCGGGTCTGCAGGCGTTCGCGGTTGCATGGGCCGTTGCCCTTCAATACGTTGTTGAACTCGGACCAGTCGATTTCGCCGAATTCATAGTGGCCCGTCTCGGCATTGAATTTCAGGTCGGGATCGGGCACGGTCAAGCCCAGATATTCGATCTGCGGCACGGTCTGGTCGACCATGCGCTGGCGCAGTTCGTCATTGGAAAACAGCTTGATGCGCCACTGCGCCGACTGCGCGCTGTTGACCGAGGCCGCATCGGACGGGCCGAACATCATCAGCGACGGCCACCACCAGCGGTTCAGCGCATCCTGCGCCATGGCCTTTTGTTCCGGCGTGCCCTTGCACAGCGACATCATGATGTCGTAGCCCTGGCGTGCATGGAACGACTCTTCCTTGCAGACGCGGATCATGGCGCGCGCATACGGGCCGTACGAGCAGCGGCACAGCGGAATCTGATTGATGATGGCCGAGCCGTCGACCAGCCAGCCGATGGCGCCCATATCGGCCCATGACAGGGTCGGGTAATTGAAGATGCTCGAATATTTGGCTTTGCCAGAATGCAGGGCCGCCAGCAGTTCGTCGCGCGATACGCCCAGCGTTTCGGCGGCGCTGTACAGATACAGGCCGTGGCCTGCTTCATCCTGGATCTTGGCCAGCAGGATCGACTTGCGCTTGAGGGTCGGCGCCCGCGTGACCCAGTTACCTTCAGGCAACTGACCAACGATTTCCGAATGGGCGTGCTGCGAAATCTGGCGGATCAGCGTCTTGCGGTAAGCGTCCGGCATCCAGTCCTTGGCCTCGATCTTGATGCCTTCGTCGATGCGTGCCTGGAAGGCGCGCTCGTCCTGGCCCATGTCATCGATGGAGCGGACATTTTTCAGGCCGGTTTCAACCATTTGTGCGTACATGATGCATCTCCCATGTCTGTGGTTGCATGTGCCTGCGGCTGGCGCAAAGCGATAAACGGATAATACGATACATAAAACGATTTGCATACACTTGATTTGAATCATTTCATAAATCCGTATCTTATGTTCCTTTATTGGGCGTATGATGGTAAAAAATAGTCCATGCCCCGGCACATGGCAAAGTAAACTGCTGTCTTTCAGAAAAACATGCCAGACCAGGACCCGATGAAGAACACCGCTTGCAGCACATGGATCACCGATTTCCTTGCCAGTGACCCGCCGCGCTCGAAGTCGCTGGTGATGACCATTTTTGGCGACGCCATCGTGCCGCGCGGCGGCACCATCTGGCTGGGCAGCCTGATCGACCTGCTGGCGCCGTTCGGCGTCAACGACCGCTTGCTGCGTACCAGCGTGTTTCGCCTGGCGCAGGAAGGCTGGCTGATTTCACAACGCGATGGCCGGCGCAGTGCCTACACCATCAATCCGCCCTCGCTGGCCCGCTTCGAGCGCGCCTACCGCCGCATCTACGCACCGCTGGTGGCGCACTGGGACGGCAGTTGGACCTTCGTCATCGGCGCGGCCGGCAATATCAGCGCGGCCGAACGCGGTGCGCTGCGCAAGGAGCTGCTGTGGGCAGGCTATGGGCTGGTGGCGCCCGGCATCTTCGGCCATCCGGCCAGCAACGCCGATGCGCTGGAAGACATCATCGTGCGCAACGGCGTGCAGGGAAAACTGTATGTTTGCCACAGCACCGAGCTGCCCGGCACCAGCACGCGCCCGCTACGCGAACTGGTCGGCGAATGCTGGGACCTGTCCGAAGTGATGGCCGGCTATGAAAAATTCATCGCCCGCTTCCAGCCACTGCTGACGCTGCTGGAACAAGCGCCACAGATGGACGCCGAACAGGCGTTCGTGATCCGCTCGCTGCTGACGCACGCCTACCGCCGCGTGCAGCTGCACGACCCGCAACTGCCGGTCGAACTGCTGCCCGAGCCGTGGCCTGGCACCCAGGCCTACGCGCTGGCGCGCGCGCTGTACCGGCTGACCTACAGGGCGGCCGAAGAACATATCCTGGCCACCCTGCAGCGCGAAGATGCGCAGGCCGCTGGCCTGGCGCCATGGTTTTACGAGCGCTTCGGCGGGTTGGACGGGTGAGGCAAAGCGCGTATCATCGCGCCATTGCACACGATGCAAACCCCATTTGTTTTTACCAGGAACAACCATGACCATCAAAATCAGCCAACAATTCGACGCCGGCGCCATTGAAGTGCTGCGCGCCGATGATGCGCAGTCGATCGAACTGAATATCCGCAAGGACTCGCACGCCGACATTACCCAGTGGTTCTATTTCCGCCTGCAAGGCGCACAGGGCGAAGCGTGCAAGCTGCGCTTCATGAACGCCGGCAAGTCGGCCTACCCTGATGGCTGGAAAGACTACCAGGCCGTGGCCAGCTATGACCGTGAAACCTGGTTCCGCGTGCCGACCAGCTATGACGGCACGGTGATGACCATCGAGCATACGCCGGAAGAAGAAAGCGTGTACTACGCCTACTTCGAGCCGTACCCATGGGACCGCCACCTGGCGCTGATCGACAGCGCCCAGGCTTCGCCGCTGGTGCGCCTGGTCGACCTGGGCAGCACCATCGAAGGGCGCGACATGAACCTGCTGGTAGTCGGCGACGCCGATGCCGAGAAAAAAGTCTGGGTGATTGCTCGCCAGCATCCTGGTGAAACCATGGCAGAGTGGTTTGTCGAAGGGATGCTCGAAGCGCTGCTCGACCAGGCCAACCCGTTTGCCCGCCAGTGCCTGCAGGACGCGGTGTTTTATGTGGTGCCGAACATGAATCCGGACGGCTCGGTACATGGCAACCTGCGCACTAACGCGGCTGGCGCCAATCTGAACCGCGAGTGGATGACGCCTACCATGGAGCGCAGCCCGGAAGTATTCCTGGTCAAACAGAAGATGCATGAAATCGGTTGCGACCTGTTCCTCGATGTACATGGCGACGAAGGCCTGCCGTATGTATTCGTGGCCGGCAGCGATGCACTGGAAAACTTCACGCCGGCGCAAAAAGCCGAGCAGGACCGCTTTATTGCCGACTTCAAGGTGGCCAGCCCCGACTTCCAGGACGTCTACGGCTATGAAGACGGCCCTTTCACGCCGGAAGTGCTGACCATGGGCTCGCCCCATATCACCCACGCCTTCGGCTGCCTGTCGCTGACGCTGGAACTGCCGTTCAAGGACAACGCCAACGATCCTGACCCGCAAACGGGCTGGAGCGGTGCGCGCAGCGCGGCGCTGGGTGCGGCGGTGTTGCAGCCGATTCTGGCGACGCTGCGCGGGTAAGTAGCGGGATGTACGGTGGTGTCGGATTACGGCCCGGAGGGCCTAATCCGACCTACAGACCGGTGCGATCTGGCGCAGGGCTGCGACCAGCTTGTCCAGATGCGACGGCGGCGTAAAGATGCCGGGTGTGACGCGCAGGCAGGCGCCGCCGGCCAGGCCGCCGCGCGGCACCACGTAGATGCCGTGCTGCGCTTCAAGCTGCTCCGACAGGGCCATATTGTCGGCCATGCTGGTCTTGCCTTTGACGCGGAAAGAGGCTATCGCGCTGCTCAGGCGCACATCGCTTGACGCCAGCACCTCGATGCCGGCGATCTCGCGCGCAGGCTCCACCCAGCGGTTGCGCAGCAGCTGCAAGCGCGCCTGCTTGCTCGCCACGCCGATTTGCGCATGCGCTGCCAGCGCCACCGGCAAGGTAAGGTAGGCGGCAAAGTTGACCGTACCCGTATGCACGCGCGTACTGATATCGTCACCGGATGCATCGCCCATATAGGCATCGATATCGGCCAGCCGGCCGCGCCGGATATAGATCGCCGCCACGCCCACGGGCGCGCCGATCCACTTGTGCAGGTTGATGCCGGCAAAGTCCACCTGCAGGTCGGGAATGGTCAGGTCCAGCTGGCCGAAGCCATGCGCTGTGTCGACGATCACATCGATGCCGCGCGCACGCGCCATCTGGCTGATCTGCGCCACCGGCAGCACCATGCCATTGCGATGGTTGACGTGCGTGAGCAACATCATTTTCAGCGCCGGATGACGCTCGATGGCCTCGGCGTAGGCGGCCAGCACGCCATCATGGGAAAATGGCTCGGGCATGCTGATCGACACCACCTGCACGCCGCGGCGCTGCTCGAGCCAGCGCATGACCGTGATCATATTGTCGTAGTCGATATCGGCAACAAGCACGGTGTCGCCCGGCTGCAGGCGGTTGTAGCCGGCAAGCAGTATCTGCATCGACTCGGTGGCGCAGCGCGTCAGCACCAGTTCATCGATGCCCACGCCCAGCGCTGCGGCGGCTGCCGCGCGCGCCGCTTCAAAGTCGGCGGGGAAACGTTTGCGCGCATACCAGGCGTTGTCGCGGTTGACCACCTCGAGCTGCTGCTGGTAATGCGCGAGCACGGTCTTGCTCATGGAACCCCAGTAACCGTTGTCGAGCATGACCACGTCCTGCGTCAGCTCGTATTGTGCGGCAATTTGTTGCCAGTAGGCTTCATCCGTTGCGATTGTCATGTGCCCGCCACCACCATGCTCTCCAGCAAAATTGAACCTGTTGATTTGGTACCGCGTCGCATCACATCGCTGCCGACAGCGACGATATGGCGCAGCATGTCTTTCATATTGCCTGCGATCGTGATTTCCTCGACCGGATACTGGATCACGCCATTTTCCACCCAGTAGCCCGAAGCGCCACGCGAATAGTCGCCGGTCATGTAGTTGGTACCCTGCCCCATCAGCTCGGTGACCAGCAGGCCAGTGTTCAGCTTTTTCAGCATGGCAACGAAGTCGTCGCCGGGCGCTGTCCGGGTTGAGGTCAGAGAGAGATTATGCGAGCCACCGGCATTGCCGGTGGTCTGCATGCCGAGCTTGCGCGCCGTGTAGGTCGACAGAAAGTAGCCCTGCACCACGCCATTGCTGACCACCTGGCGCGGTGTGGTTTTCACGCCCTCGTCATCGAACGGGGCCGAGCCGACGCCGCCGATCACATGCGGGTCTTCATGGATCTGCAGATGCTCGGGCAATACCTGGGTGCCGAGCGAGTCGTTGAGAAAACTGGCCTTGTGATACAGCGCGCCACCCGAGGTGGCCAGCACATAGGCACCCAATAAGCCTATCGCCAGCGGTGCCTCGAACAGCACCGGGCAGGTGCGCGTACCGAGCTGGCGCGCGTTCAGGCGCGCCAATGCGCGCTCGGCAGCGTAGCGCCCGATGGCTTCGGGGGTGGCCATGGTGGCTGCGTCGCGTACCGAGCAATACCAGTCGTCGCGCTGCATTTTCGCCCCTTTGCCAGCAATCATTGCCACCGACAGGCCATGGCGCGAATACGGATAGCCGCCGATAAAGCCGCGCGAATTGGCCGACACGAAATGCGAGTGCTGCACATGCACGCTGGCGCCTTCGCTGTTGCTCACGCGCGGGTCGACCGCAAAGCCGGCCGCTTCGGCGCGCTGCGCCAGCACCACCGCCTCTTCGGTCGAGATGCGCCATGGATAAAACAGCTGCAGGTCGCGCGGCGCCGTTTCCAGCAATTCGGTTTCGGGCAGGCTGGCGCAAGCGTCGTCAGCCGTAAAACGGGCGATATTGCAGGCGGCCTCGACGGTGGCGCGCAGCGCCCTGGGAGAAAAGTCGGACGTGCTGGCATTGCCGCGCTTGTTGCCGACAAACACCGTCACGCCCATGCCCTTGTCGCGGTTCTGTTCGATGGTCTCGATCTTGCCTTTTCGTACAGAAACCGACAGGCCGCTGCCTTCGCTGAAATCCACCACCGCCTCGCTGCCACCAGCCTTGCGCGCAAAAGACAACACATCGTGCGCCAGTTGTTTCAATTGCTCTTGACTGTGGGTAAAAACGGGGTCATCCATGCGCTGATTTCTTCGGAAAGCCGCTAAAAAGGTTATCATAGCAGTCGTTTACAGTTTACAGGTGCGGCCAGCGAGGCCAATCCCGCCTTATCATGCCAAATCCAAACCGGGGAGCTTGCGGCTTCCAATCCTCCGAATTCGAACAGGAATATGAGCGTCCGTCGAAGACAGAACTCAAACGCCAGTCGAACGAATTGCAAAAGCTGGGTGAAGACCTGGTCAACGAACCGCGCGACCGCGTCAAGCGCGTGCCGATGCCCGAAGACGTGCGCGACGCCATCCTGGCATGCCAGAACATCAGCAATCACGAAGGCCGCCGCCGCCAGATTCAGTTTATCGGCAAGAAAATGCGCACGCTCGACGAAGAAGAAGTGGCGATCATCCAGCGCACCATCGACAGCTGGAAAGGCTTGTCGAAAGCCGACACGGCCGCCCTGCACGCCATCGAACGCCGCCGCGACAAGCTGCTGGCCGACGACAGCGCGCTGACCGTCTTGCTGCAGGAAAACCCGGAACTGGACGTGCAGCAACTGCGCACCCTGATCCGCAATGCACGCAAGGAACAGGCCGAGAACAAGCCACCGAAAGCCTACCGTGAAATCTTCCAGATCCTGAAACAAGTCGCCAAAAAGCAGGCTGGCGGCAAGAATGATGCTGACGATGAAGAAGACGGCGAGCAAGAGGAAGAGTAATACCACTCCTTGAAGCAGCCGGGGGTCGACCCAGAGGGTCTGCCCCTAATATCGCTAACTAAATTAGCGTCCCAGCTCCGCAAGCACACCACAAAAGGTGAGGCCCCTTCAGTCGCCAGCAAGGGAGCTCCGGGCCAAGCGGGCCTGAAAAATGTCGAGGGCAAGGCGTAGGTCGGGTTAGCCCGCAGGGCGTAACCCGACAACACCACGGCTGTCGGCATTTTCTCAGGCTCGCGACTCTGGCCCGCCATTTTCGCCTTGCGCATTTCAATGCCTGAAAAAGCTTAACTTGACGGCATCAGGGCCTGCACCCTTTATTACGCCACGGAAAAACTACCCATGACCACTATCGAAGACGAACTGATTATCGGCCTGGTGTCGATCTCCGACCGCGCCAGCGGCGGCGTATATGAAGACCAGGGCATCCCCGCGCTGGAAAGCTGGCTGTCGGCCGCCTTGCGCACGCCGTTCCGCCTGGAAAAGCGCCTGATTCCCGACGAGCGCTCGCAGATTGAAAACACGCTGATCGACATGGTCGACCTCAGCCATTGCCATCTGATCCTGACCACCGGCGGCACCGGTCCGGCGCGGCGCGATGTGACGCCCGACGCCACGCTGGCTGTTGGCAGCAAGGAAATGCCGGGCTTTGGCGAACAGATGCGCCAGATCAGCCTGCAGTTCGTGCCGACCGCCATCCTGTCGCGCCAGGTGGCCGTGATCCGTGAAACGCCGGAACGCGCCTGCCTGATCATGAACCTCCCAGGCCAGCCCAAGGCCATCAAGGAAACCCTCGAAGGGCTGAAAGACGCTGAAGGCAAGCAACTGGTCAACGGCATCTTTGCCGCCGTGCCGTATTGTATCGACCTGATCGGCGGCCCGTACATGGAAACCGACCCGGCTATCTGCAAGGCCTTCCGCCCCAAATCCGCGCTGCGTCCGGCGCAACCACTCCCTGAGGAAAAACCATGAGCACCTTGCTGGAAACCATCGAACTCGACAGCGCACCGAACCCGACCGTCTCGATTATCTGGATGCACGGCCTGGGCGCCGATGGCAATGACTTCGTGCCGCTGGTCAAGGAACTCGACCTGCGCGGCTGCCCGGGTATCCGTTTTATCTTCCCAAGCGCCGGCACCATGCCCGTGACCATCAACAACGGCTATGTGATGCGCGCCTGGTACGACATCCTGGTCAGTGACCTGGTACGCCGCGAAGATGAAAACGGCCTGCGCGCCTCGCAGGCGCAGATCGAAGCGCTGATTGCGCGTGAAAAAGCGCGCGGCATTCCAGCTAGCAAGATCATCCTGGCCGGCTTCTCGCAAGGCTGCGCGATGACGCTGCAGACCGGCCTGCGCCACCCTGAAGCGCTGGCCGGCCTGATGTGCCTGTCGGGCTATCTGCCGCTGGCCGACAAAACCGCTGCCGAGCGCACTCCGGCCAGCCTGAATACGCCAGTGTTCATGGCGCACGGCGTGGCCGACCCGGTGGTGCAAATCGCGCGCGCCGAACAGTCGCGCGATTTGCTGACCGGCATGGGCTACCAGGTCGAGTGGCATACCTACCGCATGCAGCATTCCCTGTGCCAGGAAGAAATCAACGATATCGGCGCCTGGTTGAAAAAAGTGCTGGCCTAGTTGGTCGCCGGCTTATTTTCATTCCAGATTTTCAGCATGTCGGGCGACGCTTCCGAACGGATGCCGTTGTCCGCCAGCACCGCTTCGGTCGCCGCCAGCATGGCCTTGCGCGGCACTACCACGGTTTCAGCGTCGCGCTGCTCGAAGCGGAACGTCAGCATCTCGTCGGTCTGGTCACGCAGCAGCGCTACCAGATGCGCGAGGCTGCGCACCGGCACGCCATTGACGGAATACAGCACCGAGAAAAAGCGCGTGCCGTAGCCGTTCATCAGGGGATGGGGAAAGAATGGCGAGGAAATCACCACCAGTTCCTCACGCTGGGCATCGGGTGCATCGCCGCGTTTGGTGACCAGTGGATTGCCGGCAAAGCCCATGCCTGTCAGGATGGCTGGGTTGCTATTAGGCACCGTCATGAAATCGGTGGTGGCGCGGGTAAATACCATCGGGCCGAGAATAAAGTAGGACGGATAGTCGCCGTGCAGGCCGGGAATCAACATCGGGCGCGACGCCGAAACGGGTACATTGATCTTCATGCTGTCGCCATTGCGTATTACCGTCAGAGGCAACTGGCCATCCCTGGCCACCTGCTGCACACGGTACTGGAAACGCACACGGCTGTTGGCGTTGAGCTTGACCATGCCCTGGTTATCGACCGGATAATCACCAATTTTCGTGATCACATCCCACTCCTTGAGCGGATAGGCCGGGTCCTTGCTGGCCGGCGTCTGCACCATCGCGCCCTCGACATTCTTGCCCAGCTTCAGATAGCTGCGCAGGGCCGGGTTTTCCAGCGTTTGCGTAAAGTCGAACAGTGCCGGCTTGCCCTTGGGCGCACCGCTTTCCTGGTCGCGCAGGAACAATTCGATTTCCTCGTTGGGAATAATAAAGCCCATATTCTGCACATTGGTGCCGGTGGCGTACGCCAGGCCGATCATCTTGTCGCCGGCAATCACGGCGCCGCCGCTGTTGCCGGGATTGATCGCCGCATCGATCTGGATGCGCAGGCCCGACACCGGATAGTTGTAATGCACGAACTCGATGCGCGAGACGATGCCCTTGGTAATCGACAGCGAGGTGCCGCCCACCGGGTAGCCGTAGGCCATCACGGCGTCGCGCACATCCGGCAGCACATTGGCGCGCGCCAGCGGTTTGTGGGTATCGAAAAAACTGTCGTCATTGACCTTGAGCAAAGCCAGATCCATGCCTGGCGAAATGGCCAGCACGGTAGCGTCGAGCTTGTCGCCCGAGCCATTGGCCAGGATCTGCACCTGGCTGGCGTAGCCGACCATATGCGCATTGGTCAGGATGCGGTGGCCTTCGATCACCACGCCAGAACCGGTGACCGACTGCGGCGCGGCCTTGCTCCACGGCTTGTACGGATCGGGACGGCGCAGCGTGGCAAATACCTTGACCACCGAGTTGTCGAGCGCCGACGCACTGGCAGTGGCGGCTTCGGCAGCAACCGCGTGCACCATCATCAAAGGAAAAAGGGCCAACGCCAGCAAGGCGCGGCCCATCAGGGTCTGGCAAGCACGAGTTTTCATGATTCGACGGGCAGTTAATGGAAAATAAAGTATATATTGCGCAATATCTGCAAAAATTACACTTTGTCCATCATTGGTCCGGCAGCCACACTTACTCTGGCAGCGGCGCCACGCCCAGCTCCGGCGTTGCTGTCTGCGCACCGTTCATCACCATCGCCAGAAAGGTGTAATAGCCATTGATGCCCATCAGGTCAACCACGCCGTGCTCGCCGAACAGCGCCAGCGCGCGTGCGTAGGTGGCGTCGCTAACGCGCTTGTGCTGCTGCAGTTCAAGGCAAAAGTCATGCACGGCCTGCTCGTCCGGCTGGAGCCCGGCAGGCAACTGGCGCTGCGCAATGGCCGCGATGGCCTCTGGCGCAATCCCGTTCTGCGCGGCCAGCGGCGCGTGGATGGCCCACTCGACCTGCTGGTTCCATTGCCGCGCCGTCACCAGGATAGCCAGTTCGGACAGGCGCGTGCCGATGGCGCTGCGGTAGCGCAGGTATTCGCCCATGCGCTGGGCCGCTTCCATCAGCTCGGGGCTGCGGATCAGCGGCACGAACGG
This sequence comes from Janthinobacterium aquaticum, assembly GCF_009208565.1. GTDB lineage: Bacteria > Pseudomonadota > Gammaproteobacteria > Burkholderiales > Burkholderiaceae_D > Janthinobacterium. The sequence continues at coordinate 133,218 of NZ_WFLK01000003.1, forward strand.
CCCGTACAGCGCACCGCGCGGGCCGTCGATAATCGCCTGCGCCGCCACGCGCTGCTGCTGGTTCAGCTGCGCGTGCTCGAGCGGCGGCAGGCGGTCCTGCGCCATTACGCGGACCAAGCCACCACATCCTGCTGCTGTTCGCCCAGGCCGGCGATGCCCAGGCGAATGGTGTCGCCCTTTTTCAGGAAGCGCTGCGGCTTGCGCCCCTGGCCTACGCCGGGCGGCGTACCGGTAGCGATAATGTCGCCCGGTTCGAGCGTCATGAACTGAGACAGGTAGCTGATGATTTTTGCAACCGGGAAGATCATGGTTTGCGTATTGCCCGTTTGCATGCGCTTGCCATTGACTTCCAGGTACAGGTCCAGATTCTGCTCGTCGATCACTTCATCGCGCGTGACCAGCCACGGGCCGACCGGACCGAAGGTGTCGCAGCCCTTGCCCTTGTCCCAGGTGCCGCCGCGTTCGAGCTGGTAGGAACGCTCGGACACGTCGTTGACCACGCAATAGCCGGCTACGTATTTGAGGGCGTCTTCTTCGCTCACGTATTGCGCGCGCGTTCCCACCACCACGCCCAGTTCAACTTCCCAGTCGGTCTTTTTCGAGCCTTTCGGCAGCACGATCTGATCGTCCGGGCCATTGAGGCAGGTAATGGCTTTCATGAACACGATGGGTTCAAGCGGAATCGGCATATTCGATTCGGCCGCATGGTCGGCGTAGTTCAGGCCGATGCCGATGAACTTGCCGACCCTGGCCAGCGGCACGCCAAAGCGCGGATTACCGCGTACCAGCGGCAAGGTTTTTTCATCGACCTTGGCCAGCTTGCGCAGCGCCTTGTCGGACAGGATCGCGCCGTCGATATCGGCCACGATGCCGGACAGGTCGCGCAGTTTGCCTTCTTCATCGATCAGGCCTGGTTTTTCCTTGCCTGGACGTCCATAGCGAACGAGTTTCATAGTCTTCCTTGGAGTTGATCATTGCCGCAGTGCAGGCCATCATTTTACCGGATGGCCCGGCACGCCTGTGGCGGCCGATGAAAAACAGCAGAAGACCGGGTACTTGCAGCGCCGCCAGCACGCCAAACGCCGCACTGTAGGCCTGCGGCGGATACTGGTGCAGCGCATTGACGGGCCAGCAGCCAAGCACCAGGCCAAAGCCGGCCTGCACCACAAAAGCACCGGTAAAGATCAGCAGGTTCAGGCAGGTGGCGGCGCGTCCGGTCAGGCCGGGCGGCAGGCTTTGCGCCACAATGGCGTAGTCCAGCCCCGCCACCGTGCCCAGCAGGACAAACAGCACCGACAGCAATGGCAGGCTGGGCCGGCTGTTGCAGGCCATGGCAAACTGCACGGCAACAAACAGCGTCAGGCCGATGGCGGCCAGCTGCAACGGCGCCATGCCGCGCCGCGCCGCCCACTGCGCCAGCATGCCCACCGCGATGGCGCCGAAGATCACGGCCGCCATGCCCAGGTACAGCAGATAGGCGACCGCCGCGTCGTCATAACCGCCGACGTCGCTGAGCCAGCGCCCCAGCCACAAGCCCTGCAGGCCGAAAAACACGCTGTGCGGCAACAGCATCAGCGACACGGTGCGGCGAAACGCCCGGTCGCGACAGACGGCCCGCAGGCTGCCCTGCGACGCGCCGGCAACCGGCGGTGCCGCAGCCGGCGCCAGCACGCGGATCAGCAGGGCGCAAGCAAGCACCGCCAGCGCCAGCGCGGCAAACAGGCCGCGCCAGTCGGTGTAGGCGAGCGCCAGCCTGACCGGCAACGTAGCCGTGGCAGCGCCCAGGCCGCCTGCGGCAATCAGATAGCCATGCACCGACGGCAGGCGCGCCGGCGCCACTGCGCCTGAAACAGCCTTGACGGCCGCCATGAAACAGCCGCCCAGCCCGGCTCCCATCAGCGCGCGCGCCCACAGCAGTTCGGCAAAGCTGTGGCTGCGGCCAAACAGCCAGATGCCCAGCGCCGCCACCAGCATCAGCCAGCACTGCACGCGCGACGCACCATAACGGTCAAGCGCCATGCCGATCGGCAGCTGCACCAGTGCAAAGGCCACGAAAAAAACGCTGGTCAGCAAGCCCAGCTGGGATGGCGTCAGCGCTACCGAACCGAGCAACTGGGCCGTCAATACCGCGTTGATCGCGCGCAGCAGGCACGACAGATAGTGGCCGAGCGCGAACGGCAGGAACACCAGCGCAAACACCGCCAGCGGCGAGCGCGGCGCCAGGCTGGACGACGCCATCAGGCAGCCTGGGCCAGGCGAATAACTTTGTGGACGGCCGGGATATCGGGCACCGGCTGATCGAGTTCAAAAAAGAACTTTTCCTGGCCAAAGGCTGGCTTGAGTTCATCGAGCCAGGTTGCGTTTGCATCAAACTTTGCATAGAAGGGACGGCGTACCCAGTCCGGATTTCTCGCCTGCAAAAACTGCAGCGCAAACAATTTTTCACCGGCAATCTCGACTACGCCATCGATCAGTATCTTGCCAGGAAAAGCGCTCATCGACGGGCCGCGCACGGTGCGCGACAGGCCCGACACCATCTGGTAAGCGGCCTGGAAAATCGCGTGGGCCCTGGCCAGCGGCAGGCTGAAATAGGCATGGGGGCCGGTATCGCGCTCGACAAACATATAGTAGGGAATCGCACCCAGCCGCGTGCCCGTCTGCCACAACTCGGCCCAGCTTTTCGGGTCTTCGTTGATATGGCGGATCAACGGGCCCTGCATGCGCAAGGTGGCGCCGGTACCGACGATGCGCTTGAGCGCCTGCTGGGCAATTTCCTGGCGCAGTTCGACGGCGTGGCTGTAGTGGCCCATGATGGCCAGGTTCTTGCCCGCCTGGACGATACGCTCGAACAATCGCAGCAGATCGTCGGCATCGCGGTCCGACACAAAGCGCTGCGGCCAGTACGCCACGGCCTTGGTGCCGATGCGGATATTCTGGATATGCGCCAGCGACGGATCGAGCAGCGGCTCCAGGTAGGCCGCCAGCTGGCGCGCGTTCATGATCATCGGGTCGCCACCGGTGACCAGCACATCAGTCACCTCGCGGTGGTGCTGCAGGTAAGCCACCAGTTCGCCAGACCCGCGCGCATCGAACTTCATGTCGTCCATGCCGACAAACTGCGGCCAGCGAAAGCAGAAGGTGCAATACGCGTGGCAGGTCTGGCCGGCGCTGGGGAAAAACAGCACGGTCTGATCGTATTTGTGCTGCAGGCCGCGCAGCGGCACGCCGCCCTGCTGCGGCACATTGTGCGTCATCTGGCCGGCCGGATGCGGATTCATGCCGTGGCGGATGGCGCGCACGCAGGCCTCGATGGCAGCCGGCTCACCCTCCTGCAGCAGCGCGCGCAGTTGCCCGTACTGTTCGGGCGCCAGCATGTCGCGGTGCGGAAACACCAGCCGGTAGATCGGGTCGTCGGGAATATTGTTCCAGTCGATCAGGCGGTCGAGCACATATTCATTGGTGCGAAATGGCATGACGTGCGAGACCACCTGCACTTCTTCGCGCTGCGCTTCGGACAGCCACTCCCATTGTCGCGCCTGGCCGATGGTCTGTCGCGTATAGGGTTTGAACCTGGCTGGCAGCAAGGGCATATCGTGGACTGGCTGTGGCATGGCGGCTCCGTGGTGGGGTCAGTTGGAAAACACCAGCGTAGTGCCTGCGCCGGCAAGGAAATTACCATAAATCAACAAGCGTGTCCGTGAAGATCACCAAGCCTGATTGCGTCAATAACGCTGCACTCAGGCAAGACCAACCTTGTGCAATCGCAATTTCCTATTGGCATCATCGACGTACAGTTGGTTCTTCTCACCCAACCCACGCAAAGGACGCCATCATGAAACGCCTGCTGACCACCACCGCTCTCCTTGCCTGCCTGGCAGCCGCCCAGGCCCAGGCCGCCATGGAGCCGACCGAAAAAGATGCGATTGCCATGGCCGAGCGCGGCGCCGCCTTTATCAAGGCGCATGGCAAGGAAGAAATGATGAAGAAAATCAGCGCCAAAGACCCGCAATTTCTGCAAGGCGAACTGTATGTGGACATGCGCGACATCAAGACCGGCATCGTGCTCGCCCACCCGGTCAACCCGTCCATCGTCGGCAAGGACCTGACCGACGTACCGGACGCGAACGGCAAGAAATACCGCCGCGAAATCATCGAGCTGGCGCAAAAGCACGGCAAGGGCTGGGTCGACTACCAGTACAAGAACCCGGTCAGCGGCAAGATCGAACCGAAGACCACTTATATCCTGCGCGTCAACGACGTGGTGCTCGAAGCGGGCATCTACAAGAAGTAAGCCGTCACTTTCCAGCCCGGAGGACATATGCTCGACAAATTACGCATCGGCCCCAAGCTGCTGCTGGCGCCCGCGCTGGTCCTGCTGCTGCTGATACTGAGTTCGGCCAGCGCCTGGCACGGCATGGTGCGCCAGAATGCATCGATGGAAAACATGGTGCAGGTGCGCATGGCGCATCAGCAGGCGGCGCTCGACGTGGCCGGCGAAGCCAGGTTGGTGCACGCCCACATCTACCAGCTGCTGTCGTGGACCAACGGCAGTTTTGCCCGCGAGCGCCTGGCCGCGCTCGAGCAGCAGATCCGGCAACGCCACGCCGCCATCGCGCAGCAACTGAAGCGGCTGCGCGCCACTGCCGCCGGCGACGAACTGGCGCTGGTCGATGCGGCGGCTACCTTGCTGGACGGCTACCGCAAAAAAGTCGAGGAAACCATGGAAATGGCGCAGGCCGACCTGTCGATCGCCGCCAACTCGATGATCAAGGCCGAAGCGCAGTTCGGCCAGCTCAACGGCCAGCTAAGCCGGCTGTCGGCACTGGAAAAGCAACTGGCCGGCAGCGCGCATCTGGCCGCCGGCGCCGAATTTCGCACGCTGGGCTGGGCCATGCTGGCCAGCGTGCTGTTTTCGATTGCCGCCTCGGTCTGCGTGACGGCGCTGGTGCGACGCGCCATGCTGCGCCAGATTCAGGCCATCGGCCAGGCCGTCGGGCACCTGGCGGCTGGCAATCTGAGCCGTGGCCAGCCCGGCCAGGGCCGCGACGAGATTGCCGGCACGGCGCGCGTGCTCGACCAGTGCATTGCCAGGCTGAACCAGACCTTGCGCACGATCCTGTCGTCGGTCCAGTCAATCGATACGGCCTCGCGTGAAATTGCGGTGGGCAATATGGACCTGTCGGCGCGCACTGAAATGCAGGCCAGCTCGCTCGAAGAAACGGCCAGCGCCATGGCCACGCTGACCGGCGCGGTCAACCATAACGCCGACAATGCGCGGCGCGCCGGCGAGCTGGCCGGCCAGGCTTCCGCGCTGGCGGTTCAAGGTGGCCAGGCGATGGCCGAGGCGGTCGGCAGCATGGCCACCATCCGCAGCAATTCGCGCCAGATCGTCGATATCATCGGCGTGATCGACGCCATCTCGTTCCAGACCAATATCCTGGCCCTCAATGCCGCTGTCGAGGCGGCGCGCGCCGGCGAGCAGGGACGCGGCTTTGCGGTGGTGGCGGCCGAAGTGCGCACGCTGGCGCAGCGCTCGGCATCGGCTGCCCGCGAGATCAAGACCCTGATTGCCACGTCGGTCGCCACCATCGACGGCGGCAGCGTGGCGGTGCAGCAGGCCGGCGACAGCATGGCAGCCATCGTGGCGTCGGTGCAGCAGGTCAACGACATGATACAGCGCGTGCAGGCGGCCAGCGCCGAGCAGGCTGCGGGCATTACGGAGGTGAACCTGGCGGTGTCGCAGATGGATGATGTGACGCAGCAAAATGCCGCGCTGGTGGAACAGGCGGCCGCGGCCGCAGCGAGCCTGCAGGAGCAGGCGGTGACCTTATCTGGCGCCGTGGCGGTGTTTACGCTGGACCGGCCGGCCACCCCGACACCGTTGCCGCCGGCAAGCGAGGCCGGCTTCCGCGAGCCGGCAGCGCAAGCGGAGCGACGGGCACCCAACAGTCCGCTGCGCGGCATGGCGGGCGCCCGTGGCCAGCGCGGCATGGCACGCAGCGGCTGAGTTCAGTTGGCGCGCATGGGCTTGCTCAGATAGCGCGAACCAGCCAGCACAAAGCGCCACGGCGTTTCCATCGCCTTGGATATGCCGATGCGCGGGCCGGCCTGCACCGCCACTTCCCCTTCCTCGCTGGCGCGTGCCAGCAGGGTGAACGGCGGCGCGTCGAGCGCCATGCCATTGTTGGCGTGGGTCACGCCGATTGCCTGGCACAGCTTGCCCGGCCCCGAACACAGCAGGCGCACATCATCGACACCGCGCCGCGCGCGCATGATATCGAGTCCATGCGTCGGCTCGATGGCGCGGATCAGCACGCCGGCGCCATGGCCGGCCTCGCGGCAGACAAAATTGAGGCACCAGTGGATGCCGTAGGAACGGTAGACATAGGCGTGCGCAGGCGGGCCGAACATGGCGGCGTTACGCAGCGTCATGCCGCCAAACGTATGCGAGGCCGCGTCTGCCTGGTCATATGCTTCGGTTTCCACGATGCGGCCGCCAACGCCGTTGACCAGCACCGTCACGCCAATCAGCTGGCGCGCCACCACGGCCGAATCGGCACCGAAATCGATTCCTGCAAGTAAGATCGTCATGCGGCGATTGTAACGTGGCAGCCTCGCGCGCACCGTAGCGATACATATTAAAAACATATAAAAATTGTTGATAAAGCCATACAATCGCACTTTACAATCATATAAAAATGGCTAAAAAAATGCACTGGAAAGACAGAAACGGGGTTTTCTTGCCTAATTTATTGCAGAAATAAACTATTGCTAAGGATAAACAGGGATAATCATCGACGCGTAATACGACAACTACCCGGTGATGCAAAGATGATGATGAAAGCGGCAGTGAAAAAAGCAGCGCCGACGACCGAGCCAGGCGATGCGGTCGATGCGGTCGATGCATTAATGCGTTCCATCCGGATTCCTCCCCGGCCCAGCCTGCTGGTCGACCTGCAGCGCGAAATGGCCGAGCAGGACCCGTCGCCGCGCAAGATTGCACGCATTATCGCCGACGACGTGGGCATGTCGGGCGCCTTGCTGAAACTGGCCAATTCGCCGTTTTATGGCGCAGCGCGCAAGGCCAAATCGGTCGAACAGGGCATCAACTTTCTCGGCATTAACCAGTGCAGCGCCATGATGACGGGCCTGCTGGCGCGCCAGGCGCTCGCCGCCGAAGGCGTGGAGCTGAACAATTTCTGGGACGTCTCGGCCAAGCGCGCGCGCGCGGTGGTGTTTATCTCGCGCAAGCTGCGCATCGCTCCGCCCGATATCGCGCATACCTTCGGCCTGTTCTGCGATATCGGCGTGCCGCTGCTGATGAGCCGCTTCCCCGACTACGTGAACACCTATGCAGCGGCCGCCAACGACGCCGACAACTGCTTCACCACGCTCGAAGACGCGCGCCACCAGACCAACCATGCAGCCATTGGCTGCTTGCTGGCACGCAACTGGGGCCTGTCGTCCGATGTGGCCTGGGCCATCCTGCACCACCACGACTACAGCGTGCTGGAAGATCCGTCCACCGACGACGCAATCCGCTCGCTGGTGGCGCTGTCGCTGCTGGCTGAAAAGGGCATACAGCGCTACCATGGCAACAGCACCTCGCTGGAGTGGGACAAGGGCGGTGAACTGGCCTGCCAGCACCTGGGCCTGTCCGAAGAAGAGACCGCCGACCTGCTCGACGAACTGCACGAGATGTTCGGCACCGATCAATAGACCGTCCTGCCCTGCTGTATCATGACGGCTGGCGCCCGGGTCACACCTGGCGCCTTTTTCCACTTTGTCGTTCATTTCCTTCATTACCATGCCTAAAAACAAGCGCCCTGTTCCCCGCAAATCGTCCAATACGCCCGAAGACAAGGATGACGCCGTCACGCGCATGCTGGCCACCATGGCGCTCAATCTGGCCGAACAGGAAGACAGCGCCACGCAAAGCACGGTGCTGGCCGAACAGGCGGTGGAATTCGAGCGCCTGATCCGCAAATGCCTGAACCAGAAAAAAGACGAAGTGCTGTACGAAGCGATCGAGCGCGCCCAGGATGAAGATATCGGCGCCTGGCAATACCTGCGCAGCCATATCGAGGAAGCCTCGTCGGTCACGGTAATCCGCCGCGACAACGCGCCGGCCATGGAAATCAACGCCTTCGTGGTGCCGCTGCTGGTGCAAAGCACGGGCGGCCTGAAGCAAGCCGAGACCTTCCAGTACCAGCCAGCGTTCGAGGCGCTGGTGCAAAGCTTCCAGAAAGCCGGGCTGGAAAGCGCCAAGGCCAAAGTGGTGCTGATCAGCCATGCCTACGATATCGATGAAATCGACCGCATTACCTACAGCCACCTGAGCGAAATGGTGCGCGATGCCTGGGCTTCGATGACGGACAAGAAAATCACCGCTACCCCAGGCCTGGAACGCAGCATCGCTGGCTGGAGCCAGACCGATTTTGGCGCGCAGGACACGGCGGTCGAACTGCGCTTCCTGCTGGGCTTTGCCCTGAAGCGGCTGGACGATCCCTTCTATGTCGAACCGAAAGAAGAAGCAGCGCTCGACGCCTGGTTCGACGCGCGCATGGCGCGCTACCAGCAATGGACCACCGAGGTGGCGCCGCTGGTCAAACGCTGCCTGGCTCCTGCCGGCGCGCCGCTGGAAGTAAGTTTCCTGTACCAGGATTTGTTCCATGGCGCCAAGGAACAAGGCATGGCCGAGTATGCGATGCTGCAGATGATGTCGGGCATTAACCATGCGCTGGCGGAGAACCAGCTCGCTGCCAGCGATGTGTCGGTGGTAGTGGGTCCGTGCGACGCCCATGGCGAGATGCTGCTGCGCGCCAATGTCTACAGCGCCGGTGGCGCGCTGCTGCACAGCGCCGACAAGCCGCTCGACCTGGCTGCGGACCTGCAAGATGCAGTGGACGATGTGTGCGATGCGCTGGCCACAATCGGCGTCACGCAGCTGTCGGTGGCACTGCGCTTCGACGCCAGCGGCAACCCGCTGGAAGTGCAGCCGTATGCGCCGAACTAAACCCTATGTCACGTAGGTCGGATTAGGCCCTGTGGGCCGTAATCCGACAACACCGCCGACGCCAACAATGTTGTCGGATTACGCGGGGCTTTGCCCCGCTAATCCGACCTACGACCAGCCTGCCCTTCCAGCTTGAACTCGCGCACCAGCTCCGACAGCTGATGCGCCTGCTCCTGCATCGCCTGTGCAGCGGCGGCCGCCTCTTCAACCAGCGCCGCGTTTTGCTGCGTGACGTCGTCCATGCTGACGATGGCCTGGTTGACCTGGGCGATACCGGCGCTTTGCTCATGGGTAGCGGCGCTGATTTCCTGCACCAGCGTGCTGACCCGGGCAATGCCCTCGACGACGTGCTGCATCGCTTCGCCAGCCTGGCCCGCCAGTTCGCCTCCCTGCGCCACCTGTGTCACGGACGTCCCAATCAGCTCCTTGATTTCCTTCGCGGCCTGGCTGGAGCGCTGCGCCAGGTTGCGCACCTCGCTTGCCACCACGGCAAAGCCGCGACCCTGTTCGCCGGCGCGCGCCGCTTCCACGGCCGCATTCAGGGCCAGGATATTGGTCTGGAAGGCAATCGAATCGATCACCGATGTGATGTCGGCAATGCGCGCCGACGACTGGCCGATGGCGCCCATGGTATCGACCATGCGCGCCACCACCACGCCGCCCTGTTCGGCCAGGTGCGACGCTTCCCCAGCCAGGCTGCTGGCCTGCTGGGCATTGCCGGCATTGTGGCTGACGGCGCCGGTCAGTTCCTCCATCGAGGCGGCTGTCTGCTCAAGCGCGCTGGCCTGCGCTTCGGTGCGCGCCGACAGGTCCAGGTTGCCATGGGCGATCTGGCTGGAGGCGGCGGCAATGGCTACCGCATTGCCGCTGATCTGACGCACGGTGCCGGCCAGGTCCTGCTGCATGCGCGCGATGCTGCCCAGCAGGCTGGCCTCGCCGCCGGCAGGCAGCACGACAGGCTGCGACAGGTCGCGCCCGGCGATGCGCCGCGTCACTTCACTGGCGTAGGCTGGCTCGCCGCCCAGCGCACCGAGCACGGCGCGAATCACGCGCCAGCCCAGTGCCAGCATGACCACCAGTGCGGCAAGGAAGAAGCCGAGAAACTGCATTGCCGCCTGCCAGAACACGCGCTCGATATCGTCATTGAAAAAGCCCGTACCCAGCCACCAGCCCCAGGGTTGGAAGGCAATGATGCCATTCAGTTTCGCCATCAGCTTGCCGTCGCGCCGGCTCTTGACCGACACCAGCCCCACTTCGCTGTGCGACAGTGCTTCGATATAGGCCTGCGAATCGGGGCGGCCGTCCATGGTTTCACCTTCGGCAATCACGCCGATGTTTTTCGGGTTCGGATGCACCAGGTTCAGGCCATTGGGCAGGCGCGCCCAGTAGTAACTCTTGCCATCATTGTTGAGCTGCGTGAGGGCGGCCTTGGCGTCTGCCTGCGCCTGCTCGCGCGTGAGCCGGCCGGCAAGCTCCTCGCCGTGATAATGGGCAATCAGGTGTTCGCCCATCTTGAGCATATTGACGATCTGCGCTTCGCGGTCATGCAGCAGTGCCTGGTGCAGATTGCGCAGGCTGTAGGCGCCCAGCATGGCCATGCCCAGCAATGCGGCGCCGACCAGCAGGATAAGGCGGTGTGACACTTTCATCGTGACTCCTGTTTCAGGGACAGACAAGCGTAGCGGCGCCGCTGGCGACAGGCGTGACAATCCCCGGGCGCGCACGGGAGCGGCGCCCAGGGCATGGCGGCAATACAGCGGCGGCTAGCGCAATGGTTTGGTATTAAGGTGCGGCATGAAATATTCAGGCCGCAATTTGCGGGTAATCTCCAGTACCGGCAGCACATGGTCAAGGTGGCTGCGCATGGCGGCAACCGCCTGGCGCGGATCGCCCGAAACCAGCGCGTCGATCACTTCGTTATGTTCGGCCATCACGTCGGCCATGCGTCCGGCCAGTGGCAACGTCAGCTGGCGGTAGCGGTCCATTTGCGTCTTGGCCTGCAGGATCATCGGCCAGACGCCCGGATAGCCGGACAATTCGGCCAGCGCCGCATGAAAGCCTTCGTCGGTGCGGTGAAAGCCGCGGATGTCGTCGTTGGCAATGCATTCGGCCTGGGTGGCCAGGATGGCGCGCAGGCGTTCGATGCCTTCCGGCGTGGCGCGTTCGGCCGCCTTTTCAATAATCGCCGTCTCCAGCGCACAGCGCACCAGCATCGCCTCTTCGAGCGAATCGAGCGGTATGCGCGCCACAAACGTTCCCACGCGCGGCAGTACTTCGATCAGGCCCTCGTCGGCCAGCCGCTGCACCGCTTCATGCACGGGCGTGCGACTGGTGCCCAGTTCTTCGGCCAGCTCTTTCTCCACGATGCGCGCACCGGGCAGCATGCTCATCTCGACGATGCGCTGGCGCAGCAAGCCATACACGCGGCGCGCGGCACTGATGCCCGTTTCGCTATCGGCTGGAGGAAGAGAGGACGACAGATTCATAGGCTCGCAAAGTCAAATGGATTAAAAAACAGGGCAATCCATCATACCCTGTCAGCTTGTCAGGCCGGCATCAGCGCGCGCGCAATGATCGCGCCGCGCTGGCCGATCACGCTACCAGCCAGACGATGCCCGGCCAGCGCTGCGTCGGCCGGCGATTTGCCGGCCAGGCGGGCAGCAACATAGGCGGCGCCAAATGAATCGCCGGCCGCCGTGGTGTCGACCACCTTGGCCACCGGTGGCGCTGCCACTGCCTGCTGCTGGCCATCGCGCCAGACGATGCACGGCTCGCCACCGCGCTTGAGCACGATTTCAGCCACGCCCAGCGCGCTGGTGCGCGCCAGCACCTGCTCGACCGATGCCGGGCCATGCAGCGCCTCTTCATCGTCGAGCGTCAGCAGCGCCAGCGCAGATAGGCACAGTACCCGATGATAAACATCGGCCGCCACTTGCGCCCCTTCCCAAAGGCGGGGGCGGTAATTATTATCGAAAATAATCTGGCCGCCGCTGGCGCGGCAGCGTTCCAGCGTGGACAGCAGCAGCTCGCGGTCAGCCGGGGTCAGGATCGCCAGGCTGATGCCCGACAAATACACATGGCTGGCAGCAGCGAGCTGCTCCAAAATGGCGCCGGCCTGCGGGCCGCGCAGCCAGTGGCGTGCGGCCGAGTCGCTGCGCCAGTAATGAAAGCGGCGCTCGCCCGAGGCATCGGTTTCGATCAGGTACATGCCGGGCAGCTTGTCTGCCAGGCGCTGCACCGGCTGCGTATCGATGCCTTCGTGCTGCCAGCTGGCGCACATTTCGTCAGACAGCCCGTCCGTGCCCAGCGCCGTCACATAGGCAATCGTGTGCGCTTGCGGGTCGACCAGGCGCGCCATATAGACTGCCGCGTTCAGGGTATCGCCGCCGAAGCGGAAATCCATGGACTGCGCTGCGCCTGCGCGCTGCAATTCGATCATGCATTCGCCGATCACAAATACAGTTTGTGCTGCCACGGTCTGTGCTGCTACGGTCTGTGCTGCTGCCACTGTGCTCTCCTCCGGTGTCTGTGCTGTTATCTGTACCGGAGCAGCGCGCGGCTGCTCCGGGATTGACTCAGGGATTACTTCTTGTCCCAGGTCGAACCAAACAGATTAGACTGGCCAATTGCAGGGAAGTCAACAAAAGCCTTGCTGCAGTCAACCACTTTCTCCACATCCACCGCCTGCGTGGCCGTGCCGTTGACCGTCACGCGTTCGGCGGCATTGGCAAAGATCGGCAGGTTGGTACCTTTGATCGTCAGGTTGGCATCCGATGAAGTCATGGTGGTGCCGTTTGGCGAATCGGTCACCACGTTGTTGAGGTTCATCACCAGCGGGAACTGCGGATTGTCGAAACCGCCCGTATTGGCCTTGAAGCCCTGCAGCTTGATGGCCGTATTGCCCAGAATGCGCACGTTATCGAGCGTGATATCGTGGAAGTTCGGGTATTGCGGACCAGCCGTCGGCAGCGCCTTGGTGCTGTAGTAAGTGGTAAACAACAGCGCGTTCAGGGCGTCGCGGATGCAGATATTGCGGTAGTGGACGTTGCTCACTTCACCGCCACGTGCATAGTCGGACTTGATGCGCAGGCCTTCTTCCGAGTGCGTAAACGAGTTGTCATAGACTTCAACGTTGGTCACGCCGGCGTTCGTTTCGCTGCCGACCGAAATGCCATGGCCCCAGTAGATATGGTTATGGGCAATCACCATGCCGTGCTTGCGGTCCGAACGCACGTCGCGCTTGCCGTCGATGGCAAACAGGCCCGAGCCGGCCGGCGACGGATTGGCGCTGCCTTTCAGGGCCACGTCATCGTCGCCGGTGCTGACAAAGTTATACGCAAACACGAAGTTCTTCAGGTAGCCGTCAAACGACATGGCGCCGGTCGAGGTGGTTTTGCTGCCAGTGGCGAGCTTGCCCGAAATGGCCTTGCTGGCTGCACCCGGATCGAACGCGTCGGTGTTCTTGACGTTGTCGGCGTTGTAGGTTTCGCCGTTGTACAGCGGATTGCCATTGCCGGCCGGGTTGGCGAACGCCGCCAGGGTTGGCGTCTGCACTTTCACGCCCCACACCGTCAGACCGTCAACGCCGCTCGGTACGACGTGGAAGTTGGCGCTGTTATTGAGCGAGATGCGATACAGCGTCAGGTTTTTCGCATAGTTGAATACCATCATGCGGAAGTTCGACTGCGAACCGGTGCCGGTCACGCCGTTTTGTACCATATTGCCCAGGAAGGCCAGATCCCACCAGCTCATGTTGCGCGCCGACGATTTCGAGTCCACCGTGGTGCCGCCGTTATCGCACGACACGCCGTCGGCGGCCTGTTTGCCGGTGGCATAGGCTGCGTAGGTGTTCGAGCAGGTCATGTCGACCTTCATCAACGGATAGAGCTTGTTGGTGGTCACGATTTCCGAATAGGCGCGGCTGTCGATCGAGCCGTCGCCCATCACGGCCGAGTTGACCAGGTTCGAGCCGTTGATCAGCGCCGAGCAGTTGCCCGAGCTGCCAGCCTTGCTCGAGCTGACTGCCGTATTGCCGCAGTAAGGACCGGCAGGGTTCGGCGAATAAGTGGTCACGTCGCGCGAAGCGTACAGGGTCACGCCCTTGTCGATCCACAGCGTCACGCCGGACGGCAGCGTCAGCGGGCCGCTGATAAAGCCATCACCCACGCCGGAGCTGTTGACCACCAGGCGCACGGCAAACTTGCTGCCGCGGTATTCCGGCTTGGCCAGTTCTTCACCAGACACGCCGGCGATATTGACGTTCTTGACGTTGGCCGTTTTCTGCGCAGCGGTCGCAGCCGCATCGGCAGCAGCGATTTTTGCGCCCACTTCGGCGTCAACTGCAGCGCCGCAGGCGTCCAGCGCGGCCTGGATACGGGCCTGGTCAGGGTTGGCGGTGGCGGTAGTGACAGCCACGCCGACGCCGGCTTTCGACGGATCGGCTTCCGGCGGCAGCGAGCCGTCCGGACGGCGCACCAGGTTGCTGGTCGCTTCAAGCGTGGCGCACACTTGCGTGTCTTTCGGCAGCGTTGGCTCGGCTGGCAGGTCCGGGTCGAACGAGGTAGTGCCAACCTGGAACACGCTGCCCGGGTTGTAGGTGGTAGCGGTTGCGCCTTCAGTGCTGCCACCGCCGCCGCAAGCGGCCAGCATGGCCGCCAGCGGCAGTGCGACACAGGCTTGCGCCCAGCCGCTATTGCGTTGTTTGTCCGTTTTTTTCATGACTGCATCTCCTGTTTTTATTAATTAGAATCGTGCGATCAAGCCGATGCCGAAGGCGCGCGGCGAGTTGCCTGGTGCCAGGAAAGCGTCGTCCGTGCCAGCCTTGTTGCTGTGCAGCGGCGACTGGCCCAGGTTGACGTTCTGCTGCGACTTGTTGTTGATGCGCGTGAAATACACATATGGCATGAACTGCTCGTCGATCTTGTAGGTGGCGCCCAGCGAAATCTGGGTGGCGCCGAAGTCGTCGGCGCGGCCGAAGGTGGTGTTGTCAAGCTTGCCCAGCTTGCCGGCGGCCAGCATGATGGTGGTGTCGTAGCCCACTTCCTGGGTCACCGAGGCCATCACCGAACGCTGCTTCATGCTGCCGGTCTGCAGCGAAGTGTAGATATTGCCCGGCGTTGGCAGCGACTGGATCGCGTAGCCATAGCTGCCCGATTCAAAACCCAGGCCAACCGAGGTCTTGGTCGGGAATTTGTAGGTGGCCAGCACTTTGTAGAAATTGGTGTTCACGCCGCTGACCGAGGTATTGCGGAAACCAAAGCCCTTGGACAGGTTTTCCACGTCCACGCCGGTATTTTGCTGGCGGTCGTAGCCGGCGCCGATCGAAAAGGCACCGATGGTGTACTTGGCCGCCACCGAGTAGCGCGCGCGGTCGTCGCCGGTATCGCGTACTTCGTCGAAGCCGTAGGAGGCGCCGGCCTGGAAGCCGTTCCACTCAGGCGACAGGTAATGCGCCGAATTCTTGTAACGCGCTTCGCCACGGCCAAACAGGCTGTCGGCATTGCCGCTCAGCTGGGCCGAGGTGTTGTTCCACACGTCCAGGCCTTGCACCGTCAAGCCCAGATTGCCGCCCAGCGCACCGCCCGAGCCGACCAGGCTGCGGTAGACCGAATCGTTGTTACCGATAATGAAGCGGCCAAAGCGCTTGCTTTCGATACCGACAAAGGTATTGCGCGACTCGATGGTCGACGACTTGCCCTGGCCGTTGATGCCGCCTTCGTCAAAGTTGTTCAGGCTGCCTTCGATCTGCCACAGGCCGCGCACGTCGCCCTTGATGCCGATCGAACCGGCAAAGCCGATGCGCGAGTTGCCGTCCGAGACGCGACCGCGGCTGGCGTAAGGGGTCGGGCCACCGACGGCTTTCACCGATTCGATCTCGCCATTCAGAAAGCCGTAGATGCGCGTTTCGACCTTGCGCTCGGCCAGGAAGTCCTGCGCCAGGGCGCTGCCGGAAATGGCTGCCAGCAAGGCTGTCGCCATCACGCGGCGGACGCATTTGTGATTGAGTTGTTGCATGTCTTTCTCCTGTTTTCAGCGCCTTCAGATAGCGCTTTGTGTGCTGCATTAAAATAAACGTCCCCGCCCGTGGCATCACGGGTGTTCTGGTCCAGGGACGGGGGTGCCGGCCAGTGCCGGCTACTTGCGGAAATATCAGCCGAAGGCAGGTTTGCCCAGCGACACCGATGGCGCGATTTTTTCGCGGATCAGCAGGCACACCACGGCGGCAGCGACCAGGTCGAGCACGGCCAGCAGCATGAACAGCGGGCCGTAGCCAACCAGCGTCACCAGCACGCCGAACAGCAGCGTGAAGATGGTGGCGCCCAAATAACCCGACATACCGGCCAGACCGGTGGCGGTAGCCACTTCGTTTTTGCCGAACACGTCGGAGGTGATCGAGTACAGTGCGCCGGACAGCGTCTGGTGCGCGAAGCCGCCCACGCACAAAAGGGCAATCGCGGTGTACGGGCTGGCCACCAGGCCGATGCAGGCCGGGCCAATCATGCACACGGCGCCGACGATCACCACCAGCTTGCGCGAGGTAAACAGCGAGACCTTCCAGTGTTTGTGGAACCATGGGCTCAGGTAGCCGCCCAGCACGCAGCCGATATCGGCGGCCAGGAACGGCAGCCAGGCAAACATGGCGATTTCCTTGATGTTCATATGGCGCTCGGTGGCCATATACAGCGGAATCCAGGCATTGAAAGTCTGCCAGGCAGGTTCGGACAAAAAGCGCGGAATGGCAATCGCCCAGAAATTGCGGCTGCGCACGATCTGACGCCAGCCCGCTTTGGCCACGGTCTCGCCTTCGACGGTTTTTTCCTGGCCTTCAAGGATAAACTCACGTTCCTTGTCGGTCAGCAGTTTCTGGTCGCGCGGGTGCTTGTAGAATGCCAGCCACAGGCCGGTCCAGACGATGCCGATGGCGCCGACGATCACGAACGACATATGCCAGCTGCCGTGCAGGATGGTCCACACCACCAGCGGCGGCGCGCACAGGGCGCCGATCGAAGAGCCGATATTGAACCAGCCAATCGCGATCGAGCGCTCCTTGGCCGGGAACCATTCGGTGGTGGCTTTCACGCCGGCCGGAATGCCGGCCGCTTCGGTCAGTCCCAGCATGCCGCGAAACAGCGCCATGCTTTGCCAGCCGGTGGCCATGGCCGCACAGGCACAGGCGACCGACCAGGCCAGCGCAAAAGCGGCAAAGCCGATCTTGGTGCCGACCGCATCGATAATGTAGCCGGCAATCGGCTGCATCAGCGCGTAACAGACCTGCCACGCCACCACGATATAGGAATACTCCTGGGTGGTGATATTGAGGTCGCTCATCATCGTTGGCGCTGCCACCGACAAGGTATTGCGCGCCAGGTAATTGACGATCAGCCCTGCTGTAACCAGGCCCACCATCCACCAGCGCATGCCGCGTACTTTATTCATATTGTCTCCCCTCTTGCCAAGCTCGACGGTGTAAATGCGCCGCCACTTTCCGGACCGTTCAGCCTTTTTTGAAGTGCCTTCGGTCTCTCTGGTTTTATGGTTACTACGGTGCTGCGTTACTGCTGAATCGATAAATCTCTTATTTCTGCAAGGCGCCGCGCATGCCCAGCGCATCGATACGCGCCAGTGCATCGGCCACCGCCTGCGCCAGGCCCTCGACCTGGTTCAGGTCGCGGCCCCAGACGTTCTGATTGGCCAACCAGCCTTGCGACAGCTGCAGCAAGGTCTGGCTGCCGGCGTCCACTTCGGCCCAGCCGGCGGCAAACCAGGCCAGGCTGGCTGCATCGTCCGACAAGGCAATCACATCACCGCGATACAGGCGCATGGTGGCGGCCAGCGCCAGTACCAGCCGCGTTGGCAGCTGACCGCGCAGCTCCACATAGCGCAGCAGTTGCGGCGCGATGCGGGCGGCAAACTTGCTCCAGCTGTTCAGTGCAATCGAGGCCAGGCGATGCTGGATATACGGATTGCGAAAACGCAGCAGCACGTCGCGCGCAAACTGCTGCAGTTCGTCCTGCGGCAGCGGCAATGCCGGAATGATTTCCTGGTTCAGGGTGTCGGCCAGATAAGCGCCCACCTGTTCGTCATTGACGGCCTGGCCCACCGTTTCCAGGCCGGCCAGCAGCGCCACCGGCACCAGCGCCGTATGGCCGCCATTGAGAATGCCGACCTTGCGCTTCTTGTAGGGCGTGATGTCGTCGACCAGCCTGATGTTCAGGTTGGCGCCGGCCAGCTTGAGTTCATCGGCCAGCGATGCCGGGCCTTCGATCACGAACAGGTAGTAATGTTCGGCCGCCACCATGAACTGGTCGCTGTAACCGAGTTCGGCTTCGATGGCAGCGGCGTTTTCGGGATAGCCGGTGACGATGCGGTCAACCAGCGTCGAGCAGAAGGTGCAGCTGTGCTCGAGCCAGCCGGCAAAGCCGGCGCCCAGCTGCCACAGGCGTGCAAAGTGCAGCACGGCCGCCTTCAGGGCCGGGCCGTTCTGTTCGATCAGTTCGCATGGCAGCAGCACCAGGCCCTTGTCGTGGGCGCCCGCAAAATGGGTGTAGCGCTCGAACAGCAAACGCGTGAGCTTGGCCGGAAAGGTCGATGGCGGCGCATCGTCGAAGGCGTCGCTGTCGTTGGTGGCAATGCCCGCTTCGGTGGTGTTGGAGACGATAAAGCGCAGATCGGGCAGTTGCGCCAGCGACAGGTAGTCGCCGTACATGGTGGCCGGGTTGATCTCGCGCTGCACGCAGCTGATGGTGCGGCTGGCGCTGACGGGCGTGCCGCTTTCATCGAGACCGCGCACCACGGTGGTAAACAAACCGTCCTGCACGTCGAGCAGGGGCGAGCCGCTGCCGCCGCGCGGACGCACCACCACCACGCCAGCATTGAGCCCACTGCGCTCATTGAGCAGGTCGACCTGCCAGTCAAAAAAGCCGCGCATGAAGTTGCCCTGGCCGAACTGGAGAAATTTGATCGGCAGCGCGTAGGGCGCGCTGCGGCGTAGCGTAGGCATGGACATGTGGCTCACAGTGAAATGTCGCGTTTCCAGAAAATGAAGTCGTACTGCTGCAAGCGGTCGGCCTTGGCCTGGTACTGGCCGCCGGCGGTCGCCACCACCATGTCGAACAGGCCGTTGGCCACCTCGGGCAGAGGTTTTCCTTCGATCACCGGACCGCAGTCGTAATCGATCAGGTCGGACAGTTTGTTGGCCACGCGGGTATTGCTGGAAATTTTCAGCACCGGCACGATCGGGTTGCCGGTCGGCGTGCCGAGGCCAGTGGAAAACAGCACCACGTTGGCGCCCGAGGCCACGATGCCGGTCACCGATTCGACGTCGCCGCCCGGTGTGCACAGCAGCGACAGGCCCGGTTTCGGGCTTTGCTCGCCATAGTCGAGTACCGAGACGATGGGCGAGGTGCCACCCTTCTTGGCCGCACCGGCCGATTTCATGGCGTCGGTAATGAGGCCATCGCGGATATTGCCGGGGCTGGGGTTGTCGGCAAAGTGCGTGCCGACCGCTTCGGCGCGTGCTTCAAAGTCACGCATCAGGCCCAGGAAACGGCGCTTGTCGTCGTCGTTTTCGCAACGCTCGATCAGGTTCGCTTCCACGCCGCACAGCTCGGGAAACTCGGCCAGGATGGACGAGCCGCCGACAGCGACCACCATGTCCGACACCAGGCCCATGGCCGGGTTGGCGGAAATGCCGGAAAAACCATCGGAGCCGCCGCACTTGACGCCGATCTTCAGGTGCGACAGCGGCACCGGCTGGCGCACGACCTTGTTCGCTTCCTTCAGCTGTGCCAGCGTGTCGGTCAGCACGGCCTTCATCATGGCCTCTTCGCTGTCCCATTTCTGCTGTTCATAGATCAGGCAGGGCTTGTCGAACTGGGCATTCTGTTTCGCCAGCTCTTCCTTGAACATGGCGATCTGCGCGTTCTGGCAGCCCAGGCTGAACACCGTAATGCCGGCCACGTTCGGATGGTCGGCATAGGCCGACAGGATCTTGCACAGCGAGCGCGCATCGGCGCGGGTGCCGCCGCAGCCGCCGTTGTGGGTAATGATGCGCACGCCATCGAGGTTGGGGAAAGGACGCACGACCGGTTTCGGCGCTTCCATCTCTTCACCGAGCAGCGACAGCGTGAACGACGCCAGGTCGTTGCGCGTGTAGCCGAGCGGTGCTTCAAGCGCATTCCTCAGATGCTCGACATTGCGGTTTTCGCAGAACACCAGCGGGAACACCAGCCAGTAGTTGGCGGTGCCCACGCGGCCATCGGCGCGCACCACGCCGGGGAAGGTGGCGCCGTCAAGGCGCGCTACGTCCGGCGGCGTCCAGCTGTACGGCGCCTGTGGTTCGAGCTCCACTTCGGCTGCATAGTGATGCAGGTTTTCGGTGGTGACGGCTTCGCCGCGGCGGATATCGACGGTGGCCTTGCCGACCGGCACGCCGTACAGACGCAATATCTCGCCGGCGGCAAACGCGCGCCGCGCCAGCTTGTGCTTGGTCTTGACGGCGCTGCTGATCAGGATGGACTCGCCCTCCCAGTTGACCACTTCGCCGGCCGCCAGATCGCTCAGTGCGACCAGCATGTCATCATCGGGGTGAATACATAAAACTTTTTGCATGGCTGTTCCTGGCGGCGGCTGGGCGATTAGAGCTGGAAGTAGTTCTTGGCGTTGTCGTAGCAGATACCGCGCACGATGGTCGACAGCGCGTCGAAGTCGTTCGGGTATTCGCCGCCTTCGACCCATTCACCGATCTGGCGGCAGACCAGGCGGCGGAAGTAGTCGTGGCGCGGGTAGGACGCGAAGCTGCGCGAGTCGGTCACCATGCCGACAAACACGCCCAGCACGCTGTGGTTGCCGAAGCCGACCAGCTGCTGCAGATTGCCTTCCTTGTG
Source organism: Janthinobacterium aquaticum (assembly GCF_009208565.1). GTDB lineage: Bacteria > Pseudomonadota > Gammaproteobacteria > Burkholderiales > Burkholderiaceae_D > Janthinobacterium. The sequence continues at coordinate 154,119 of NZ_WFLK01000003.1, forward strand.
GTCGTTGAACCACCAGGCCGGGCCGAACTGCAGCTTGCCGGCCACGCTGCCGTCCTGGAAGTTGCCCACCATGGTCGAGAGCACTTCGTTCATGTTCGGGTTCAGGCAGAACAGCATGGTTTTCGGCAGGCGGTCGTCCTTGTCCAGGCCATTGAGCAGGGACGCCAGGCCGGCGCTGCAAGTCATGTCCGAGATCGAGTCGTAGCCGGTGTCAGGGCCCAGTTTGGCGCGCATGCGCTCGTTGTTGTTGCGCTGGGCGCCGATATGCAGGCACATGGTCCAGCCGTAGTTGGCATACACGCGCCCGATCGCTTCGAGCAGGCCGCGCAGGTACAGGCCGTTTTCAGCATCGGTAAGCAGCGTGCCTTGCAGGCGCTTGGCAAACAGCGCTTCGAGCTCTTCGGCAGTAGCGGCTGCCACCGGCAGCGTCACGTCGACCGCATGGTCGGAGATGCGCGCGCCACGGGCATGGAAGAACTCCACGCGCACGGCCAGCGCGGCAATCATCGAGGCAAACGAATTGACCTGCACATCGGCTACCTCGCCCAGGCGCTTCAGGTATTCAGGGAAGCGCGGCTGGTTGATGCGCATGGCCTTGTCCGGACGGTAGGCCGGCAGCACGCGCGTTTTCAGTGCCGAGTTGGCGATGTCCGCGTGTTGCAGCAGGTCGTCGGCCGGGTCGTCGGTGGTGCAGGCGATTTCCACACCGGCCTGCTCCAGCAGCGACCAGGTGTCCATTTTTTCCAGTTTGGCGTTGGCCTGTTCCCAGATCGCGTCGGCATTGGCTTCGTTGATCAACAGATCGATATTGAAGATGCGGCGCAGTTCCAGATGGCTCCAGTGGTGGATCGGATTGCCGATCGCCAGTGGCAGCACCTTGCAAAAAGCACGGAACTTTTCCTGGTCGCTGCGCTCGCCGGTAATGAACTCTTCGGCCACGCCGGCGGTACGCATCAAGCGCCATTTGTAATGGTCGCCGGCCAGCCACAGTTCGGCGATATTGCGGAAGGTTTTGCGGCTGGCGATCTCGCCCTGCTGCAGGTGCGAGTGGTAATCGATGATTGGCAGATCGGCCGCGACTTCGCGATACAGCTTGCGGGCTACCTCGGTGGTAAGAAGAAAATCCTGATTCATGAACTCGGTCATCGCCGCCATCTCCTGGGGTGCGTACGACCCGGTTTCGCCCCGCATCGCACTGTGTTTTGAGGAGGCACCAACTTGGCGCACTCTGATATATCAGAATATTAAATGTAATATATCAGTGAAAGCAAGCGCAAAAGTGAAGCGTGTGAAAATTGGCTTCGGGAAAACAACACGCAGAAAAGGCGGAGGACACACCGCTTGCCAGCGACAGCGAGCGGGTTCATAGCAAAGAAAAAATCGGTCTTTCTTCGTCTAAAAAACAATAACATCGCGCTAAAAATATTTATTTTATGCAACCACACTGCTGAAAAATGGCAGGTATATCGATTTGCGTAAAGCTGAATGTAGAAAAGAGCGTAAGATCGACACGGTTATCCAATATTTTCCATGCGCATGGAGGAGATATATGAACGCACCACATTTCCCGGCACCAAACCAAAAGATACCGGCCAAGAAGGCTACCAATGTCAGTCTGGCAATGGATGTGTATCTCGACGCCAAACAGCTGGGTATCAATATTTCCCAGCTGTGCGAGCAGCACCTGCGCGCTGAAATTGCGCGGCGCAAGGAGTTGCAATGGAATGAACAGCATGCGGGTTTTATTGCGGCCTACAACGGCGCGATGGAAACGGGCGGCGTGGCCTTGCAGGAATGGCGCGCCTTCTGATGGCGCGCTTCGATGTCTACCGCAATCCGGGCAGGAACCGCGACACGATTCCCTATCTGCTCGAGGTGCAGAGCAATGTGATCAGCGGCCTGGCCAGCCGTCTTGTGATTCCGCTGCGCACCTTGCATGGTTTCGATGCCTTGAGCTTGCCGACCGACCTGTTTCCACTGATCGAATTCGACAGCATCGAGCATTTTCTCGATACGCCGCAGATGGCGGCCATCCCGGCGGCCGAACTGAAGACACGCATCGGCACGCTGCAGTCGAGACAAGCCGATATCCAGACGGCGCTGGACCGCGTGTTCGGTGCGTATTGATGTGCTTATTGAATACCGTCAGCCAGTGCCTGCCACTGCGCCAGCTTGTCGGCATACCCCAGCGTGTAGGCCGGACTGCTCGACGGCAGCGCCACGATGCGATAGCGCTTTGCCTCTTCGCCCAGCACTTTCATCCCCAGTTTTAACGCCGTGCCGCCATTGAAGGCGATGGTGGCAATGGCAGGGTAACGCGCCAGCAGGGCTGGCAGATCGTTGTCGTCGCGCGCGCGGATATTGCTGTCGAGACTGCCGATGCGATGTGCCTGCGCCACCACGTCCCACAAGCCAACGCCGTGCGCCAGCAAGGCGGCCAGGCGCGCGTCATAGGGGAGGCTTGCCAGTTCGATCTGCAGCACCTCGCCCAGCAGCATCCAGAAACGGTTTTGCGGATGCGCATAGTACTGGCTGTGCGCCAGCGACTTCTCACCGGGCAGGCTGCCCAGTATCAGCAAACGGGTATCGGCATTGACGACAGGGGCGAAACAGCGCTTGCGCATATCGTCCGGCAGTAACTGTTCAGGGGCGACAGGGTTCATAGCAGCTTTTGAGGTCGTCATGCCGGCATTTTAACCGGGCCTGCAGGTCGCGGCATGGCGCCTTCGGTTCCGGTGTAGAATTTCCGGCAAACCGATCACGGGAGCGACCATGCGCACCATCAATGCCCTGCTGGCCCAATATGGCGACAGTCACCGCAATCCAGTCAATGAGTGGGTGCACATCGTCTGCGTGCCGCTGATCGTGTTCAGCGTGCTGGGCTTGCTGTGGCGCCTGCATGCCGTCGTGGCGTTGGCCGGCAGCGCAGCGGCCCTTGCCTACTATCTGAAATTGTCGCGCCCGTTTGCACTGGGCATGCTGGCGATGTTGGGACTGATGCTGATGGTGCTGGCTGCTTTGCCTGCAGCGTTGGTCCTGCCGCTTTCGCTGGCGCTGTTTGTGCTGGCCTGGATCGGCCAGTTCATCGGCCACCGGATCGAAGGCAAAAAACCGTCCTTCTTCGATGATCTGCGGTTTTTATTGATCGGTCCGCTATTTGTGCTGGCGTTTGCGTACCGGCGCTTGCGACTGGCCTACTAGCAGGCCAACATCGAGGTAACAGAATATTACGATTCGCACCTATTTATCTTAGGCAACTTGTCTTATCATCAATGTGCAGCCGATGCCATCAGACGCGATCGGCGCACCATTTTTACTCCTGGAGCTCAATATGAAAACATCGATTATTGCCGTCGCCCTGCTTGCTACCCTCGCCGGTTGCGCCGTACAACCGAATTCGGCCAATGTCTACAAGGCACGCCAGTCGCAGAATGAACAGTCGGTACGCATGGGTACGGTTGAATCCGTGCGCAACGTCACCATCGACAAGGGTGAAAGCGGCACCGGCGTACTGGCCGGCGCAGCGCTGGGCGGCGTGGCCGGTTCGGCCGTCGGCGGTGGCAAGGGCGCCATTGCGGCCAGTATCCTCGGTGCGGTAGCTGGCGGCATTGCCGGCCAGAACATTGAAGCCAATGCAGCCAACAAGCCTGGCCTGGAAATCACCGTGCGCCTCGACAATGGCGACATGCGCGCCATCGTGCAGGACGCCGACGAAGCCTTCCGCCCTGGTGAGCGCGTACGTCTGCTGTCCGATGGCCGTACCACGCGCGTCACGCACTGATCAGACATGTGCTGCAGAGCTGGCGCCCGGCTCAACCAAAGGCGCCAGCCGACAGCGTGACCTCCGGATGCCAGCCCGCCACGATCATCGTGGCGGCGGCAACATAGGCGATCACGCTCAAGACCTTGACGCGCAGCGGGATGGACATGATGCAGCTCCTTGGTGAATGAAAATATTTAACTGATTATAATTTAAATATTTTCAAATAAATAACATCGACATCATACGCTGCGCTGTCTCAATCTTGCCAACAAGCTGCCGGCCGGCTGGTCAAGCCTGGCAGCTGCGCCGTATACTGGCGTCATGTCCTCTCCCTTCCTGTTTATTACCGCCTGCCTGATCTGGGGTTCCACCTTCTGGGCCATTACCTTGCAACTGGGCGATGTCGCCCCCGCCGTTTCCGTGGTGTACCGCTTCGGCCTGGCTTCGGCCACCCTGTTTGCCTGGTGCGCGCTGCGTGGCGACCGCCTGCTGCTGCCCTGGCGCGCGCAGCGGCCGATGATCTTGCAAGGGCTGGCCTCGTTTGCGCTCAGCTATGTCTGCACCTACAGCTCGGAGCAATACCTGGTCTCGGCGCTGGTCAGCGTGCTGTTTGCGCTGATGGTGTTCTGGACCCCGGTACTGAACCGTATCGCCTTTGGCACGCCGATCACGCTGAGCACCTGCTTTGCCGCCGCTGTCGCCATCTGCGGCGTGGTACTGCTGTTTTACCAGTCGATCGGGGCTGCATGGAAAGAGATACTGGGCGGCGGCAGCGGCCATTTCCTGCTCGGCTTTGTGCTGGCGCTGGTCGCCACCATCGCCAGCACGGTCGGCAATGCGCTGGTGATGAAGGTGCGCGCCCACTCCAGCAATGTGCTGCTGACCATGGCCTGGACCATGTTGTGGGGCACGCTGATGGTGGCCGTGTGGGCAATTTCGAGCGGCCAGAGCTGGCACCTGCCCACACGCGCCAGTTACTGGCTGGGGCTGGTCTACCTGGCTGTGTTCGGCTCCGTGATCGCCTTCAGCGCTTATTTCACCCTGATCGCCCGCATCGGCACCCAGAAGACCGTCTATATCGGCGTGGTGACACCCGTGATCTCGGTGCTGCTGTCGGTACAGTTCGAGCACTACCGCCCTGCCCCCGTTGAGTGGCTGGGCATGGTGCTGTGCCTGTCGAGCGTGGCCTGGGCCCTGACTTCCGGCGCGCGCAAGACCCGCGCAGTGACAGCAACAACCGCCGTTTCCACTTCTTCAGCAAAGGCACCATGAACCACTCCTCCCTGGCCATCCGCCCCGCGCAGGCTGCCGACGTCGCAGCCATCTTTGGCATGATCCGCGAACTGGCCGTATTCGAACAACTCGAGCACATGATGGTGGCAAAAGAATCGATGCTGCACGACAGCCTGTTCGGCCCGCAGCCGGCGTGCGAAGCCATCGTTGGCATGGAAGGCGGGGAGGTCGTGACGTTTGCCGTGTTCTTCCATAACTTCTCCACCTTTCTGTGTCGCAAGGGTTTGTATCTGGAAGACCTGTACGTCAGGCAAAACGCGCGCGGCAAGGGCTATGGCAAGCAGATGCTGGCAGCGCTGGCGCAACTGGCCGTCGAGCGCGACTGCGGCCGCTTCGAATGGTCGGTACTGGACTGGAACGAAAACGCCATCAACTTCTACAAGGGGATGGGCGCCGATGTCATGCCGGACTGGCGCATCTGCCGCGTAGCGGGCGAGGCGCTGGCACAACTGGCAAAAGTCAACAAAGCATAGCCATAAAAAAAAACCCCACGGGCTAGCGGCACCGTGGGGTAGAACCCATTGTCAAGTGGGAGGGGGAGAATGCAATCAACAAGGTCACTATAAGCCTGGCCAGACTGATTCGCGCCGACCTTTACATTTGCTTACGGGGCATTACATTTTCAAGCAAACTATTGAATCACTTTTAAGCGAGCGTTAAGTCGCCAGTCTTACACGGCCCCGTACCAGCCCCCTTTCCAGCAAGGCAAACAGTCCCTGCGTCAGCAACGCCAGCACGGCTGCCGGTATCGCGCCGGCCAGCAGCATCTGGTTGTCGTTCAGGGCCAGCCCGATGGTAATGCGCTCGCCGTAGCCGCCGGCACCGATAAAGGCGGCGATGGTGGCGGTGCCCACGCTCATCACGGTAGCGGTGCGCACGCCGGCCAGCATCACCGGCAGCGCCAGCGGCAAATCGACCAGCCACAGGCGCTGACGCCGCGTCATGCCCAGCGCCAGCGCGGCCATGCGCAAGCCCGATGGCACCTGCAGGATGCCGGTGCAGGTGTTGCTGACAATCGGCAGCAAGGCGTAAATAAACAGCGCCAATAACGCCGGCACCGTGCCGATCATGCCCAGCAGCGGGATCAGTATCGCCAGCAAGGCCAGCGACGGTACTGTCTGCAACACGCCGACCAGCGCCAGCACGGTCTGGCGCAACGGCGCAAAGAACGCCGCCAGCACGCCCAGTGGCACGCCAGCCAGGCAGGCCAGAACGACCGACAGCAACACCAGCGTCAGGTGCTGGCGCGTCAATCGCCACAGATCGTCGCCCAGCAGCTTGTCCCACAGGCTGCTGCGCGCCGATGCCGCAGGCTGGCTGCCGGCGCCCCTGGCCAGCCACTGCTGCGCCACGCTGGCAAAGCTTTTTCCATCGACTTCAACCGCCGCATTCATGGCAATCATGTCCTGCTCGCCGATGCGGCCCTGCAAAGCCTGCAGCGCCTGCCAGGCGGCCGGAAAACGTTCGGGCATATCGAGCCGGTACAGCAGCATGGCGTCATAGCGCGGAAAATACTGCTGTGTGTCGGCCAGCACGCGCAGGCCGTACTGGCGAATCTTGGCGTCGGTCGAATAGATATCGATCACATCAACCTGACGCTGCGCCAGTGCTTCATAGGCGATGCCGTGATCGAGACCGCGCGGCTGCTGCACCAGGCCATAGCGCGCCGCCAGCCCCGGCCAGCCATCGACGCGGCCGATAAATTCATGCGACAGCCCCAGTTTGAGCTCGGGATGGGCAGCCAGATCGGCCAGGCTGGCCACGGTTTTTTCATCGCCGCGCATGGCCAGCGCATAGGTATTGTTGAACCCCAGCGGCACCGCCACGCCCAGTCCCAGCTGCGCCAGTTCGCGGCGCATCTGCGCCAGCGCAACCGGCTTGTCGTGTTTCAGCACTTCGCTTGCAATCGTACCCGTATATTCGGCATACACATCGATGCTGCCGGCGCGCAGTGCCGCCAGCACGATGGCGGTATTGCCCAGCCCCTGGCGATGTTCGGTGTGCACAACGCGGGCGGCCGTGCCGGTAATGATCTCGCCGAGAATATAGGACTCGGTAAAGCGCTTGGAGCCGACCTTCAGCGTGCCGCCGTCAGCCCCCTGCGCAGCAGTGCTGGCCAGGCAAAGCAGGAAAAACCAGAATATGACGCGCACGCGGCGCTCCCGGATAAATGATCAATCGGGCAAGCTTACCACTGGCGCGCGCCAGCTGCCGCCGTTCAGCACAGCCATGCAGGGATTGCACCCCATGGCATAGGCCAGGTCGGCTGGACGGGCGATGCGCCATAGCGCGAGATCGGCGCGCTTGCCTATCGCCAGCGTACCTGCTTCATCCTGCAGGCCCAGCGCGCGCGCCGCATGACAGGTGGCGCCGGCCAGCGCTTCCTGCGGCGTCAGCCGCCACAGGGTGCAGGCCATATTCATCGCCAGCAACAGCGAGGTCATCGGTGAGGTGCCGGGATTGCAGTCGGTCGATACGGCCATAGGCACGCCGGCAGCGCGCAGTTGCGCGATGGGCGGCATCTGCGTCTCGCGCAAAAAATAATACGCGCCGGGCAGCAGCACCGCTACCGTGCCCTGCTGCGCCATGGCGGCAACGCCGTCATCGGACAAGAACTCCAGGTGGTCAGCCGACAACCCCTGGTGGCGGGCCACCAGCGCCGCGCCGCCCTGGTCCGACAGCTGCTCGGCATGCAGCTTGACCGGCAGACGCAGCGCGCGCGCCGCTTCAAACACGCGCTGCGTCTGCGCGGCAGAAAAACCGATACGCTCGCAAAACGCATCGACCGCATCGATCAATCCTTCGCCAGCGATTGCCGGCAGCATCTGTGTGCAAACATGATCGATATAGTCATCGCTGCGTCCGGCAAATTCGGGCGGCAGCGCATGGGCGCCAAGAAAAGTGGTGCGCACGCGTACCGGCAGCACCCGGCCGATTGTCCTGGCCACCCGCAGCATGCGCGCCTCGGCACCGGTTTCCAGTCCATAGCCTGATTTGATCTCGATGGTGGTCACGCCTTCGGCCAGCAGCGCCCGTACCCGCGGTAGCGACTGGCGCAGCAGTTCGCCTTCGCTGGCCGCGCGCGTGGCGCGCACGGTGGCCATAATGCCGCCGCCGGCTCGGCTGATCTCTTCATAGCTGGCGCCGTTCAAACGTGCTTCGAATTCATCGCTGCGGTTGCCCGCATACACGCTATGCGTATGGCAGTCGATCAGCCCCGGCGTGACCCAGCAGCCCTGGCCGTCGATCTGCTCTGCGCTGTTGGCCGGCAGTTCAGCGGCGCGCCCCAGCCAGGCGATGCGGCCATCCTTGATCGCGATGGCGGCGTCGCGTAGTTCGCCATAGCCGTTTTCCATGGTGGCCAGGTGGACGTTATGGATAACCAGGTCCCAGTCGTGCATCAGCGCTCCTTCACAAACAAATCGACCGGCACCAGCGACGTGGCTGCTGCCGCATCGAGCTGCCACGTATCGGCGTCGCCGGCGTCGAGCAGCAGGCTGTCATGGCGCTGCAAGGCAAACTGCCGGCGGCCATCGCTTGCCGTGAGTGCGCCGCCAGCGGCAAACAGCAAGGTGACGGCACTGGCACGCACCAGCTGCTGCGGCGCCGTGATGCGCGTGAGCTGGTGACGACAGCTGGCGCGCCGCGTCATCACATTCAAGTCGGTGGTGGCGCCCGACACCTGCGCTGTGACGGCAGCTTCGCCATCAAAACACAGCAGCGGTGCCGCCGCATCGAGGCGCGCCGTGCGCGTACCGTCGATGAGCAGTTGCACGCTCTCGCCAGCTAACAGCAGCAGGCTGCGCTCAACGCCGGCAAAGCGCGAGAACGGTCCGTCGACGGCAATGGTCGCCACGCTGATGCGCCAGATAAAATCATCGAGTCCCGCGCCTGGCGGCCAGGACGCAATTTGCGTGGTGCTGCCGCCGCCGTTTTTCCACGGCGCTGCCGGCAGGCTGGCAAACGGGATCAGCGTGGCCATTACAGCGCCCTCAATTGCGCCAGCGCGCGCTTGTAGGCAGCGGTAATGGCCTCCTGCGCCACATGCCGGCCGGCGCGTACCTGCCACTGGCCGCCGCACAGCACATCGCGCACCAGGTTGTCGTTGCCGCTGAAGATAAAACTGCCCAGCACATGTTCAAGCGCCACGCCGCACAAGTTCGGATGGGCGTCGTCCAGCACCAGCAGGTCGGCGCGCTTGCCCGGCGCCAGCGCACCCAGCGCGCGCCCCGCTGCCTGCGCGCCGCCCTGCAAGGCGCGCTGCCATAAAAAGTCGCCGACCTGGCGCTGCTGTGCGCTGACCGCCAGGTTGCGCTGCCGGTGCTGCAGGCGCTGGCCATATTCGAGCCAGCGCAACTCCTCGACCGGCGACTGCGACACATGGCTGTCGCTGCCGATGCCAAAATGCCCGCCCGCTGCCAGCAATTCGCGCAGCGGAAACAAGCCGTCGCCGAGATTGGCCTCGGTGCTCGGGCACAAGCCCACCACCGCGCCGCTGGCAGCGATCTGCGCCACCTCCACTGCCTGCAGATGGGTGGCGTGCACCAGGCACCAGCGCGCATCGACTGCAAGCTCTTCATGCAGATACTGCACGGGGCGACAGCCGGTCAGTTGCAAGCACTGCGCCACTTCGGCCTGCTGTTCGGCGATATGGATATGCAGCGGCCGGCCGGGCAGCGCCTTTGACAGCTCGCGTATCTGCGTCACGCTGGCCGCGCGCAGCGAATGCGGTGCGCAGCCCACTTCCACCTGTCCGCCGCGCAGCGGCGACAGCGCCTCGGCGATGCACAGCACATCATCGACGCCAGTGGCAAAGCGCGCCTGCTGCGGCTGCAAAGGCTGGCTGCCAAAACCGGCATGGCTGTACAGTACCGGCAGCATGGTGACGCCGATACCGCTGGTGCGCGCCGCCTGCAGCACGCGCAGCGCCGTTTCGGCCGGCTGCGCATAAAAAGCGCCATCCGGATCGCGCTGCAGGTAGTGAAACTCGCACATCGCCGTATAGCCGTGGCGCAGGCACTCGCTGTACAGCTGCGTCGCGATCGCTTCAATCTGTTCGGGCGTGATCCGGCTGGCAAAACGGTACATCAGCTCGCGCCAGGTCCAGAAGCTATCAGGCCCCTCGCCTGCCACTTCGGTCATGCCGGCCATCGCGCGCTGGAAGGCGTGCGAATGCAGGTTGACCATGCCCGGCACGACCAGCTGAACCACTTCCGCGCCGGCAGGCGCCTGCGCATTTTCCTGCACCTGCGTCAGGTTGCCCTCGCCATCCCAAGCCAGCAGCACGTCGCGGCGCCAGCCTTCAGGCAGCAAGGCGTGGCAAGCGAACAGCTGCTTCACCAGCGCACCCAGGCCACGGCGGCGCCCAATAGTTGTTGCAGCAGCGGCTGCACCTGCGCCGCCAGGCCAGCGCTGTAGGCAAACGGCGCTTCCTCGTTCATATACAGGCACTGACACATCTCGAGCTGGATCGCGTGCACGCGCTGATCAGGCCTGCCGTAATGGCGCGTGATGTGACCGCCCTTGAAGCGACCGTTCAGGGCCAGTGAAAACTGGTCCTGGCTGCGCGCCACCTGCAGCACCGCTTCGGTGAGGCCCGCGTCGCAACTGGCGCCATCGGCCGTGCCGAAGTTCAGGTCGGGCAGCTTGCCGTCAAAAAAACGCGGCACATGCGAAGCAATCGAATGGGCATCCCACAGCACCACCGCGCCATGCTCGCGCAGCAGGCGCGCCAGTTCCAACTGCAGCTGCTGGTGATAGGGCAGCCAGTAGCGCTGCAGCCGCCGCGCCGCCTCTGCCGCATCGGGCGCCTGGCCCGGCAGGTATAGCGCTTCGCGGTGAAAGGTATCGAGCGGCAGCAGCCCGGTGGTATCCTGCCCCGGATACAGGTCGGTGTCTTCCTGCGGCCGGTTCAGATCGATGGTGTAGCGCGACCAGCGCGCCGACAGCACGGACGCCTGCATCGGCGCCAGAAAATCGTACAGCTGGCGCAGATGCCAGTCGGTATCGGCTTTCTGCAGCGCCTGCGGCGTCATGCGCGCGGCAATCTCGTCGGGGATATCGGTGCCCACATGCGGCATCGATACCAGCAGTGGAATGCGGCCCTGGCTGAACTGAAAATCCATGGGGCGCTCCTAGGCGTACAGTGGCGCAAACAGCGCCTTGCAGGTGCTGCTCAATTCACCATGCAGCACCATCTGCCGGGCTGCCTCGATATCGGGTGCAAAGTAGCGGTCTGCGTCAAAGAACGGCACCTTCTGGCGCAGCTGCTGGTGCACGTGTTCGAGCTGCGGCGCGCTCTTCAGGGGGCGGTGAAAATCGATGCCCTGGGCGGCGGCCAGCAGTTCGATGCCGATAATGACGGCGGTATTGCGCGCCATCTCGTCCAGCCGGCGCCCGGCAAAGGTGGCCATGCTGACATGGTCTTCCTGGTTGGCCGAAGTGGGCAGGCTGTCGACGCTGGCCGGATGGGCCAGCGACTTGTTTTCCGACGCCAGCGCCGCCGCCGTCACATGCGCGATCATGAAACCGGAATTGATGCCCGGTTCGCGCACCAGGAACGGCGGCAGGCCCGATAGCGTCGCGTCGATCAGCAGCGCAATGCGCCGCTCGGCCAGCGCGCCGATTTCGGCAATCGCCAGCGCCAGCGTATCGGCGGCAAACGCCACCGGCTCGGCGTGGAAATTGCCGCCCGAGACGATCTGCGCCAGACCGGCGGCATCATCCTGGAAAATCAGCGGATTGTCCGTCACCGCATTGGCTTCGATCAGCAGCGTGCGTCCGGCATTGCCGATCAGGTCGAGGCAGGCGCCCATCACCTGCGGCTGACAGCGCAGGCTGTACGGGTCCTGCACGCGCTCGTCGCCTTCCAGGTGCGAGGCGCGAATCGCGCTATGGGCCAGTAGCTGACGGTATAGCTGCGCCGCCAGTATCTGCCCCGGCTGGCCGCGCACGGCGTGCACGCGCGCGTCAAACGGCGCATCGCTGCCCTTGGCCGCATCGATCGCCAGTGCACCCGTCACCATGGCCGCTTCCAGCAGGCGCTCGGCCATGAACAGGCCGTGCAGCGCCAGCGCGGTCGACACCTGCGTGCCGTTGATCAGCGCCAGCCCTTCCTTGGCGGCCAGCACCACCGGCGCGATGCCGGCCTGCGCCAGCGCGTCGGCCGCCGGTATCAGCTGGCCCTGCATGCGCACCTCGCCCACGCCCAGCATGGCCAGCGTCATGTGCGACAGCGGCGCCAGGTCGCCCGAGGCGCCCACCGAACCCTTGGCCGGAATGGCCGGCATGATGCCGGCGTTATACAGCGCGATCAGGGTATCGACGATCAGCGGGCGCACCCCCGAATAACCGCGCGCCAGGCTGCCGATCTTCATCAGCATGATCAAGCGCACGACAGCGTCCGACAACAGTTCGCCGGTACCGACCGAATGCGACAGAATCAGGTTGCGCTGCAATTGCTCAAGCTTGTCGTCGGCAATGCGGGTCTTGGCCAGCAGGCCAAAGCCGGTATTGATGCCGTACGCGGCGTCGCCCTTGGCCACGATGGCCTGCACGGCAGCGGCCGAGGCCTCGATCACCGGATAAGCGTCAGCCGACAAGACCAGCTGCGCGGAGGCCGCCGTACTGGCCCACACTGCGCGCAGTTCGGCCAGCGTCATGGCGCCGGGATTGAGTATCCAATTTCTGACTGGCTGTGTCATGTTCGCTTTCACTGTTTGATCATGGGCAGGTTCAGGCCGTGGCGTTTGGCGCAGGCAGCCGCCGTTTCATAGCCGGCATCGGCATGGCGCATCACGCCCGAACCGCTGTCGTTGACCAGCACGCGCGCCAGGCGCCGGGCCGCCGCTTCGCTGCCATCGGCCACGATCACCATGCCGGCATGCTGCGAGTAGCCCATGCCGACACCGCCGCCATGGTGCAGCGAAACCCAGGTCGCACCGCCGGCCGTATTGAGCATGGCGTTGAGAAGCGGCCAGTCCGACACGGCGTCGGTGCCGTCCTTCATGCCTTCGGTTTCGCGGTTCGGGCTGGCCACCGAGCCGGTATCGAGATGATCGCGCCCGATCACGATGGGCGCCTTCAGTTCGCCCGTGCGTACCATCTCGTTGAAGGCCAGGCCGGCCAGGTGGCGCTCGCCCAGCCCGAGCCAGCAGATGCGCGCCGGCAGGCCCTGGAAGGCGATGCGCTCGCGCGCCATATCGAGCCAGTGATGCACCTGCGCGTGCTGCGGAAACAGCTGCTTGATCTTGGCGTCGGTCTTGTAAATATCTTCCGGGTCGCCCGACAGCGCCACCCAGCGAAACGGTCCGCGCCCTTCGCAGAACTGCGGGCGGATATAGGCCGGCACGAAGCCGGGAAAATCAAAGGCGTTCTGCACACCTTGGTCGAACGCCACCTGGCGGATATTGTTGCCGTAGTCGACGGTGGGTACGCCCATGGCGTGAAAGTCCAGCATCGCCTGCACATGCGCGGCGCAGGAATCGGCGGCCGCCTGCACCAGGCGCGCATGGCGCTGCGGGTCCTGGCGCGCCGCCTTCCAGTCCGACACGCTCCAGCCGCGCGGCAGGTAGCCGTTGACCAGGTCATGCGCCGAAGTCTGGTCGGTCACGAGATCGGGCCGCATGCCGCCGTCGCGGGCACGCTGCACCAGTTCGGGCAGCACTTCGGCGGCATTGCCCAGCAGGCCGATCGACACCGCTTCCTTGCGTTCGGTATGCAGCCTGACCAGTTCCAGCGCTTCGTCGAGGGTCGCTGCCTGCTTGTCCAGGTAGCGGGTGCGCAGGCGAAAGTCGATGCTGCTTTGCTGGCATTCGATGGTCAGCGACACGGCGCCGGCCATGGTGGCGGCCAGCGACTGCGCGCCGCCCATGCCGCCCAGGCCCGCCGTCAGTATCCAGCGCCCGGCCCAGTCGCCGCCATAATGCTGGCGCCCGGCTTCTGCAAAGGTTTCATAGGTGCCCTGCACGATGCCCTGGGTGCCGATATAGATCCAGCTGCCGGCCGTCATCTGGCCGTACATGAACAGCCCCTGGTGATCGAGTTCGTTGAAATGCTCCCAGTTGGCCCACTTGGGCACCAGGTTGGAATTGGCAATCAGCACGCGCGGCGCATCGGCGTGGGTGCGAAACACCCCGACCGGCTTGCCGGACTGGATCAGGAGCGTCTGGTCGTCTTCCAGCTCGCGCAAGCAGGCCAGTATCTGATCGAAGCAGGCCCAGTTGCGCGCCGCGCGGCCGATGCCGCCATACACCACCAGATGCTGCGGATGCTCGGCCACGGCCGGGTCCAGATTGTTCTGCAACATGCGGTAGGCCGCCTCGGCCTGCCAGTTCTTGCAACTGAGCGCCGTGCCGCGCGGGGCGTGGATCACGCGGCTGGCGTCGAAGCGCGGATCGTTGTCCTGGGTGTTGCTCATGCTGTCTCCTCGAAAGGTGGGGCGGCCATCATGAGCCGCCCTTTTACGGACTAGCATAGGTTGTCTATACAACCAAGTCAACCGAAATTTGTCGCCTATTTTTCCTGGTAAACCGGCTTGCCCGCCACCCAAGTCTGCAGCACCCGGGTCTTGCCGATTGCCGACGGCGCCACCTTGAACAGGTCCTGGTCAACCACGATAAAGTCGGCCCACTTGCCTTCTTCCAGCGTGCCGATTACCTTTTCCTGGTGTGCCGCCCAGGCTGCATCGAGCGTAAAGCAGCGCAGCGCTTCGGTCACCGTCATGGCCTGCTGCCGATACCAGCCGCCGGCAGGCAGGCCGGCGCTGTCCTGGCGCGTGACGGCCGCGTGGATGCCCTCGAACGGGTTGGGTGATTCGATAGGAAAGTCCGAACCGCAGGCGATGCGCGAACCCTGCTTGAGGAAGGTACGCCAGGCGTAAGCGCTCTTGATGCGCTCGGGACCGACGCGCTGTTCGGCCATGTTCTGGTCAGAGGTGGCATGCGTGGGCTGCATCGACGGCACGATGTCGAGCGTCTTGAAGCGGGCGATATCGGCCGGCTGCACTACCTGCGCATGCTCGATGCGGTGGCGCAGGTCGGCTCCAGGATAGCGTTTCTGCAGCACCTGGTAGCCGTCGAGTATCTGGTGGTTGCCGGCGTCGCCGATCGCATGCACATTGACCTGGTAGCCGGCGCGCATGGCTTTTTCCATTTTGGCCCACATGGCGCCGTCGGGATAAAACAGCAGGCCGCGCGTGTCGGGCGCGTCGCTGTAGGGCGCCAGCAGCGCCGCGCCGCGGCTGCCCAGCGCGCCGTCGGACAGCAGCTTGACCGCGCGCAGTGCATACAGGTCGCCAGCATAGCTGTTCAAGGGCCCGTTTTTGGACAGGGCGTCGAAGTCTTCGGTGGTATCGAAAATCATGCCGTACACACGCACGGTCAGCTTGCCATGGTCGGCGTAGTCGCGGTACAGCCGGTCCTGCACCTGGTCGATGCCGGCGTCGTGCACGCTGGTCAGGCCCACTTTGGCCAGTTGCGCCAGCGCGCCGTCGAGCGCGGCGCGGTTTTCTGTCTCGCCCGGTTTGGGCAGCACCGCGTTCATCAGTTCCATCGCGTTATCGACCAGCACGCCGGTAGCGTTGCCATCGGCATCGCGTTCGATCTTGCCGCCAGCCGGATCCTGCGTTTCGCGCGTGATGCCGGCCTGCGCCAGTGCGCGGCTGTTGGCCCAGCCGGCATGGCCGTCGACGCGGCGCAGCCAGATGGGCCGCGCGCTGTCGGCCGCATCGAGTTCGGCGGCGGTAGGAAAGCGCCCCAGCTGCCAGATTTCCTGGTTCCAGCCGCTGCCGACAATCCAGCTGCGTTCCGGGTGCGCACGCGCAAATTCGGCCACGCTGCGCACAGCGGCCTGCAGCGAAGTGGAATCATACAGCATCACGCCGCTGGCAATCGCCCCCAGGCCGAAAACATGGCCATGCGCGTCGATCAGCCCGGGCAGCACCGTTTTTCCCTGCAGGTCGATGTGCCTGGCGCCCTTGGCAGCCTTGCGCGCCACCTGCGTGGGCGAGCCGACGGCCAGCAGCTTGCCGCTATCGTCAAACGCCAGCGCGGCAAAGCGCTGCAGATGGCCAGCGGCCGTCAGCGTATAGCCATTGGCGTTGTTGATGACGGTATCGGCTTGCGCCTGACTCAAGGTCAAGGCGGCCAGGCAGGCCAGGGCAAACAGGGTGCGGCGCAGCGGCAGGATGGGCATGGCGTTTTCCGGTAGCGGTCAAACCACCAGTGTAGCGAAATGCCGGCGCCGGTCAATCAGCGGGCGGCACGCAGCATCAACCAGTAATCGCAGCCGGTCACGGCTTCCGCATATTTTTCCACCACCTCGAAACCCAGGCTGGCGTAAAAACCCAGGCTGCGTTCGTTGTAAGTCTCCAGGAAGCAGGCCTTGCCAGCGCGGTCAACCGCCGCCAGCCCGCCAGCCAGTACCGACGCACCCAGCCCGCGTCCCTGCGCCTCGGGCGCAATGCCGAGAATCGACAGATACCAGGCGTCGCCCAAGTTCTGCCCCGCCATTGCCGTTTCCATGTTGTGCACCATGGCCTTGAAATTGGCCAGACCCTGCTCGCCCAGCACCGCCTGCATGCCGGCCAGGCGCTGCGCATAGGCCGCTTCACGCACCTCGGCAGCGGCATCAAGCGCCCAGATGGCGGCGCCACACCCCTCGGCATCGGCCAGGTCAACCCGGCCAGCCTGTTCGCCTTCTAGCAGCGCCAGCGCAAAATAGCCGTGCAGGATAGTGAGGCGCAGCGCTTCGTCGCCATTGCAGGCCACGCTGACGGCACGGTAAAACGGGTCGCTGGCCAGCGCCTGCGCCAGGCTGCGCGCTGCTTGTGCATGCGGATTGTGTGTCATGTTTTTCCTGTGCTTTTTTCTGGCCCGCATCTTAACAAACCTGTGCTTGCGCACGCACAAGAGGGACTGCGCAAACACGACTTACGCTGGCAGTTTATGGGAGCAGCCATGACACGCCACCATGTGATCAGCACCACCGGATGCGATGTGTTTTTCAAGATGGTCACGCAATACCAGGCGTAGGTCGGGTTAGCCCTCAGGGCGTAACCCGACAACACCACGGCCGTCGGCATTTTCTCGGGCTCGCGCCTCTGGCCCGCCTTTACGTTTTTACGCTTTTAAATGCGCCGGACAGATTAACTGAACGCCATCGGCTGTCCCAAAAACTATACGAGGAGGTGCTCAGTGATTTCTTCAAAGCCCGGCACAACAAGGGAAATTTACCTTCTTACGATATCGATCATGAGCCTGTTTTCGATATACCCTGACGCCATGGCCATGTCACGCATGGCTGAAGCTAAAGTGCATTCAGAAGACGGCATTCCCTGCTTTTCCATCTCAGAAAAAGAGGAAAAGCGCAATGGCACACCCAGGCTTTATGCGCTGGTGCTATACGATGTATCAACCAAGCCGGCTATAAAGGTATGGTCTTTCATCATGCCGGTCGGAGCCAGTATTCCTGTTACAGCAGATCATTGCATTCTTTACGGCGTGGCACCGGCCGGGGCTGAGGCAATTCAGGCACCACAACTTATTTTCGGTCACATGTACGATGTATTTTTAAACGGCAGACCAGAAGACCGCACCGACCCTACGCGTGGTTATGTCGGGAAATTTTGCATGGTCCGGAAGCTATCTGGCACGACTGCGGTCGTACCCATCGGCAGCAACAGCAAAGCCTGGATCAATGAGCTTTGTCCGCAATCATAAACTGCACTCAAACAACTACTCTTTCTTCGCCGGCGCCCGGTACCACTGATCCGGTGACACTACCTGCGCCTTGTCCGGGTCGGCCATATAGTGCGGCGACAGCATCGGCACCTCGAATTCATTGAAGACGTCGATAATATTCTGGTGCAGCCGGCTCTGCACTTCGGCGCGCTGGCGCGGCACGTCGGCATTGGCGTGCGCCACCAGCCGGTATTGCACGTAATAGTCGTGCAGCGCCAGCTGCACCACATAGGGTTTGGGGCTGCTCGACAGTTCGCTGGTGCGGGCGGCGGCCAGCTCCAGCATCGCATGCACCTGGCGCCACGGAGTGGCGTAGCCGATGGTGACGCCGGCGTCGAGCATGAAGCCACCGCCGGGCTGGGCGCGCGAAAAGTTCCTGGTGGTCTGCGACATGATCCAGGCGTTGGGCAAGGCCACCTCCTCGCCCAGGCCGGTGCGCAGCCGCGTTTCAAACATGCCCACCTCGACCACCGTGCCTTCGCTGTCGCCGACGCGCACGTATTCGCCCTTGCGCAGCGCGCGCGTGTACATCAGGATCAGGCCGCTGGCCCCCTGGCCGACGATGCTCGAAGCGCCGATCGACACCATCAGGCCGACCAGCACCGACAGGCCCTGGAAGGCGGCCGTATGCGAACCGGGCAGATAGGGATAGGCCATCGCCAGTGCAAACAGCCAGATCACCACGCTGGCGATACGGCGTGTCGGCAGCGCCGTATCGCGGTCGAGCCAGCCGATCTGTAACTGGCCGCTTTCCACGCGCTTGAACAGCGAAGCGGCAGTCGCCGCCACCAGGCGCGCGATGGCAAAGATCACGCACACCAGCACCAGGCCCGGCAGGGCGCCGACGATGGACTGCAGTACATCGCCGGCCACCTCCAGCAGATAGCCGCTCAGGCGCTCGCCCCAGGCGCGCGTGTACGGCAGGCTGCCCAGAACAAAAGCCAGCCACAAATAGATGGCCATCAGGCGCAGCCCCCACAGCACGGCGCTCAGCAGCTGGTAGGCAAAGGCGATGTAATGCTCGGCGTCGAGCACGCGCACGTTTTTCAGGCGCACGTCGCGCAGGCGCGAAGCGAGCAGCACGCCGCTGCGCCGGCGCGCCCAGCGGTGCAAGCGCGTCAGGCCCAGCCACACCAGCCAGAACGCCAGCGTGGCGCCGGTGCAAATGCCGGCGGCCATCGCCAGATAGCGCCAGCTGCCCTGTTCGCGATGCTCGGCCACGGCCTTGGTCAGTTCGCCAGCGGCGGCGGCGGCCACCGTTTCGGTTGTGTCGCCGGCCAGCAGGTTGACGTCGCCCGGCACCACTACAAACAACTGCACGCCGTCGAGCAGCACCTGGGTGCCCTCCGGGATCAGGTGGATGCTGGCGCCGAGCGCGCCGCCCCTGGCCAGCACGCCGGCCAGGCGCCGCTGCGCGCCAGCCACCCGCTCATCGGGCGGGTAACCGGCCAGTGTGGCGCGAAAGACCATCACCTTGCGGTTGGCAAAACTGAAGGTGGCGCTCTTGAGCGGCGGTGCTTCGGCTGCCCTGACGCCCGGCGTCAGCGCGCTGGCCTCGCCGGCAAGCACAAAGCCAGGCATCAGGGAAAACATCAGCAGGAGCAGCAAACGGAAAAAGACAGGCATGGCGGCAACAGAATCAGCGGAACAAGGCGTCCATCATGCCACGGCTCGGCGATGGCGCCGCTGAAACTGCTTGCGGCGCTATTCACCCGCCTCGCGATCAAGCAAAGCCTGCTTGCGCTCGACGCCCCAGCGATAGCCGGACAGCGCGCCGTCGTTGCGCACCACGCGGTGGCAGGGGATGGCGACCGCCAGCGCATTGGCCGCGCAGGCGCCGGCAACGGCGCGTGCGCCCTGCGGTGCGCCAATCTTGCGCGCCAGTTCGGCATAGCTGACGGTACTGCCGGCGGGCACTTCGCGCAGCGCCTGCCACACGCGCTGCTGGAAAGCCGTACCGCGCACGTCGAGCGGCAAATCGAGGCCCAGCTGCGGTGCTTCGACCAGCGCGATCACGCGCGCCACCGTCGCTTCATAGCTGCTGTCGGCGCCTACCAGTTCGGCGCGCGGAAAGCGGTCCTCCAGGTCGCGCAGCAGCACGGCCGGATTGTCATCGAGCAGGATCGCGCAGATGCCCTGATCGGTGCTGGCCACCAGCACCACGCCCAGCGAACAGTCGGCCAGCGCAAAGCGGATCACCGCACCCTGGCCGCCACGGCGCCAGGCGCCCGGCGTCATGCCCAATAGGCCAGCGCTGGCTTCATACAGGCGGCTGCTCGAACCGAAGCCGGCCGCATGCAGCGTTTCGGTCACGCTGGCGTCGCCGGCAAGCCCGGCCTTGAGACGCCCGGCGCGGCGCGCTGCTGCATAGGCGCGCGGGGTAATGCCGGTATGGGCCTTGAACACCCGATGAAAATGAAAACGGCTCAGACCGGCGCTGGCGGCCAGCGCATCGAGCTGCAGCGCTTCTTCGCTGGCGTCGATCAGGCGGCAGGCCTGTGCCACCAGCGCCGCCTGGCGCTCGGCCAGCGGCGGCAGGTGCGGCTGGCAACGCAGGCAGGGGCGAAAGCCGGCCGCTTCAGCCTGCGCGCAACTGTCGTGGAAGGCCACGTTGCGGCGCAGCGCCGGGCGCGCCGCACAGGACGGGCGGCAATACACGCCGGTGCTGCGCACCGAGTAATAAAACACGCCGTCGGCATCCGGCGCGCGCCGCTGCACGGCGTCCCAGCGTTCATCGTCGGTGCGGTAAGGCTGCGCCATGGTGCGCTCCATTCAAAGTAGTCATGCATCCATCATAGTCAGGCTGGCCGCGCCTTGCACTCCGCTGCTTGCTTTTGAATTGCCTGGCCGCCCAGTGCGCAATGCTAGAATCGCCGCTTGCGCCACCAGCCGGCTGGCGCACCCAGAATCGCGCTTCGGAGACACCGCATTGGACCACCAGCCCACCCAGGACACACCGGAAAATACGCCCATGTTCCAGCGCATCAAGGACTTCCTGCTGGCCGGCATCGCCAGCGGCCGCTGGAAGGAAGGCGACGTGATTCCGTCCGAGCAGGCGCTGGTCAAGCAGTTCGGCGTGTCGCGCATGACGGTCAACCGCGCCGTGCGCGAACTGACCAGCGAACAGGTGCTGACGCGGCGCCAGGGCTCGGGCACCTATGTGGCGCAGCAGAAGTACCAGGCGACCTTGCTTGAAATTAAAAGCATTGCCGACGAAGTGCGCGCGCGCGGCCATATCCACCGCAGCGCCTTGCAGTTGCTCGAACGCACCAAGGCTTCGGACCTGATGGCCAGGCAATTTGGCCTGCAGTCCGATCCGCTGCTGTTCCACTCGCTGATCGTACACTATGAAAACGGCGTGCCGATCCAGGTCGAGGATCGCTGGGTCAATCCGGCCTGTGCGCCCGACTACATGAGCCAGGATTTCTCCAGCACCACGCCCAACGAATACCTGATGGCGGCCGCCCCGCTGCAGGGCGCCACCTACAGCATCGAGGCGCTGTCGGCGCCGCGCGACATTGCCGACATGCTGGCCATCGATACCCGCCAGGCGTGCCTGGTGCTGCGCCGCCAGACCCGTTCCGGCGGCCTGGTCGCCTCCATCGTCACCATGTGGCACCCGGGCCACCGCTACCAGTTTGCCGGCAGCTTTACGTAGCACGAAAGAACCAGCATCTTTCTCTCAGATAGTCACCAAAATGCAAGAAAACCACCGGCGATTGCACGAAAAAATCACTGTGTTACGCCACCGGCGAAGTTAGGTAGGCGGCATAAATTTTCAGTGCTATAGTTGCCGCCAACAAGCTCTGCAACCGTGCCAACCGGCTCTTTCTGCAGCACCAGCCTGCCGTCACTCGCCCCAGAAAGGATGCATTTGTCGCACCGCAGCTTCCTGCATGTCAGCGCACCACGCTTTTGGCGACCGGTGCTGCGTCCGCTTGCACGCAGGCTGCTGCAGGCAGGCCTGGCGCTGCCGGCGGCGGCGCAGGCAGCCACGCCTGACATGACTCTATTATCGCCATGGTCAAGCCCCTGGCCGTACCTGGCGGCCAGCGCCAGCGTGATCGCGCTACTGGCCTGCTGGCAGGCCTGGCGCCTGAAGCGGCAGTTGCGCCAGCAGCATCAGCCTGCTGCCAATGCCGGCACGCCAGCTGCGCAGCAGCCGTCGCAGGCGCTGCAGGGCGCGGCCTTGGCCGGCTGGACCTGGCAGCGCCAGGGTGATCGCCTGTTGCTGTCGAGCCAGTATCGGGAACTGCTGGGTGACAAGCATGCCCGGCTCGACTATGGCCTGGCCGACTGGCAAGCCGAAGTCCACCGCGACGACCGCGCACGCCTGGCCAGCACCTTGCGCCTGCACTTCGACGGCCAGGTGCCCGGCCCCGTCAACTGCGAATTGCGCCTGCGCCACGGCGATGGCCAGTGGCGCTGGCTGCTGCTGCGCGGCGCCGTGCTGCGCCGCGCCTCGGACGGTGCGGCGGCCCAGGCCAGCGGCATTCTCGGCGATATCGGCGAGCGCAAAAGCGATGAGGAAGCGCGCATGCGCAGCATGCTCGAAGCGGCGCCCGAGGTCATGCTGGTGGCCGATGTCGAGGGCAAGGTGCGCTACGCCAACCAGATCGGCGCACGCTGCTTCGGCTATCCGCTGAGCGAACTGGCCGGCATGTCGCTGGAGCAACTGGTTCCCGAAAGCAGCGACAGCCATGCCGCCAACGAGCCGCAGGCGCGCCACAGCCTGCCCGGACGGGTCATGATGGCGCGCCGCCGCGACGGCACCCATTTCCCCGCCAAGGTTAGCCTGTCGCCGCTGCGCATGGCCGGGCAGATGTATTCCATCGTTTCGCTGCGCGACATGACCCAGCGCCAGCGCGCCGAAGAAGCGCTGCAGGCCAGCTCCGAGCGCTACCGGCTGATCGTGCAGACCGCCGCCGAAGGCATCTGGATGCTTGATCCGGCCGGCCTGACCACCTTTGTCAATCCCAAGATGGCGCACATGCTGGCCTACTCAGTGCAGGAAATGCTGGGCCGCCCGATGCTCGACTTCATGGACCGCGACAGCCAGCATCTGATGCGCCAGCGCCTGGCCGGCGAAGGCTCGCAGGCCAGCAAACCCGAGCAGGTCGATTTCCGCCTTTTCCGCAAGGACCAGTCCAGCCTGTGGGGTTTGCTGTCGAGTACCAATATTATTGGCGAATCGGGCGAATCGGGCGGCACGCTGGCGATGATTACCGATATTACCGAACGGCGCCTGGCCTCGATCGCCCTGTCCAACTCCAACCAGCGCATGGCGTCCGTGTTTGGCGCCGTCACCAACGGCCTGGTGGTGCAAGACCACCACGGTCACACCCTGGAAAGCAATGCGGCCGCCGAACGCATGCTGGCGGCCAGCCGCGCCGGGGGCAGCCTGTGGCAGGCCATCCGCGAAGACGGCAGCCCGTTCGAGCAGCACAGCCATCCGGTGCACATCACCCTGTCGAGCGGCGAAGCGATGCGCGACGTGGTGATGGGCGTGCTGCAGCTCGACGGCAATCTGTGCTGGCTGTCGGTCAATACCGAAGCCATCCGCGATGAATATGGCAAGGTCGGCATGGTGGTGGCCAGCCTGACCGACATCACCTACCACAAGCGCAGCGAAGCGACGCTGCGCGAGCTCAATGAACACCTGGAAGAACGCGTGGCGCAGCGCACCAAGCAGCTCGGCCAGGCCAAGCAGATTGCCGAGGAAGCCAGCCAGGCCAAGGGCCAGTTCCTGGCCAATATGAGCCATGAAATCCGCACGCCGATGAATGGCGTGATCGGCATGGCCTACCTGGCTCTGAAGACGGATCTGGAGCCGCGCCAGCGCGATTACCTGGAGAAAATACGTTTTGCTGGCGAGCATTTGCTGGGCATTATTGACGACATCCTGGACATCTCCAAGATCGAGGCCGGCAAGCTCAAGATCGAACGCGTCAATTTCAGCTTCGATCATGTGATGCAAACGCTGACAACCGTGGTGGCGCCGCGCGCGGCGGGCAAAAGCCTGGAACTGGAGTTCGAGATCGACCCGCAACTGCCGGCCATGCTGGTCGGCGATCCATTGCGGCTGGGCCAGGTACTGATCAACTACGTCAATAACGCCATCAAATTCAGCGAAAAGGGCAGCATTGCGATCAAAGTCTTCAAGGTGGCGCAAGAGGTGCCGGTAGAGCAACACTGTCTGGTGCGCTTTGAAGTGTGCGACCACGGCATCGGCTTGTCGCAAGATGAAATGGGCAAGCTGTTCCAGTCGTTCCAGCAGGCTGACACCTCCACCACGCGCGAGTACGGCGGCACCGGCCTGGGCCTGGCCATCAGCAAGCAGCTGGCGCAGCTGATGGGTGGCGAGGTGGGCGTGGTCAGCAGCCCCGGCCAGGGCAGCACCTTCTGGTTTACCGCGCAGTTGGGGATCGCCGACGAGTCGGCGCCAACCTTGCTCGACAGCATGATCCAGCCGGCCGGGACGGCGCGCGCCCACGCTGACGCTGACGCCAGCCTGGCCATGCAAGCGCTCAGGCACGCCAGCATCCTGCTGGTGGAAGACAATCCGTTCAACCAGCAGGTGGCGCTGGAACTGCTGGAAGAAGCCGGCGCCTCGGTATGCCTGGCCAATAACGGCGTCGAAGCGCTCGACCTGCTGCGCCAGACGCCGTTCGACTGCGTGCTGATGGATGTGCAGATGCCGCTGATGGACGGCCTGCAGGCCACGCGCGCGATCCGCGCCGATCCGCAGCTGGCCCATCTGCGCGTGCTGGCCATGACGGCCACGGCCACCAGCGAGGACCGCGTGCGCTGCCTCGACGCCGGCATGGACGACTTCATTTCCAAGCCGATTCAGCCGGCCATGATGTACCAGACCATCGCCGGCTGGTTGCCCGAGCGCACGGCAGCGGCGCCGGTGCGCAGCCGCGCCGCGCCCGCTTTCAAGACCACGCTGGCCGGCGACCCGCAGGTGATCGACCTGTCGATCCTGGCCAAGCTGCTGGGCTACAACCCGCAAAAAGTACGCAAGTTTGCCTTTAAATTCCTGCAGACCACACAGGATGGCTTTACCGAGATCGATGCGGCGCTGGCGCGCGGCGACGTGCAGCAGGTGCGCGAACTGGGTCACCGCATCAAGTCGTCGGCGCGCACCGTGGGCGCACTGGGCCTGGCCGAACTGTGCCACAGCCTGGAAACGCTGGCGCCAGGCGACGCTTCCAGCGAAAGGAAGCAGGCAATGCGGCTGGTGTCGCAGCTATGGCCGCTGCTGGAAAAAATTACGGAAGAGATTATGAACAACACCAGTTTTGCCAATGATGATTAATAAGCGGCAAGACCGTCATGGCTATACAGGCATTGGCAACGATGCAGATAATTCGATGAAACAGAAGGACCGGAACCATGAATGATGTATTTCCCCCGGCGCACGTCAGCGCCAACGAAGCGGGCCTGTCACCCATGCGCGTGCTGCTGCTCGACGACGATGTGTTCATGCTCGATGTGCTGAGCGACATGTTCGACCAGCTGGGCCAGTTCGACTTGCGCTGCGAAGCAAGCAGTGCGCAGGCCTTGACCACCTTGCGCCAGCACCAGCCCGACCTGTTGATCTGCGACCTGTCGATGCCGGACATGGACGGCATCGAATTTCTGCGCCTGGCGGCCGACAGCGGTTTTCGCGGCGGCGTGGTACTGCTGTCGGGCCTGCATTCGGCCGTGCGCACCGCCGCCGAGCGGCTGGCGCAGGCCAACGGCCTGCATATCCTGGGCACCTTCCGCAAGCCGATGGAAAGCGCGGAACTGCAACTGATGATCAATTTGCAGCGCCAGTACACCACGCGCCTGAGCGCCGCACAGGGCTGAAACCAGCCCTTCGATAGGGCGGGCGGACAGGCGCCGCAAGTTTTTCCGCAATAATCGCCACGCTTTGAAAAAATGGGTTATTATTTCAGCCATCCCCGCCTGCATATCCCTGGTCGCACCTTCCAAGAATATTGAATTCGTGCCCATCGACCCCACCTGTCAGTTGTACTTCAGGAAGCATGGATGGCGAACCGGCATATGGTTATTTCCAGGCATTATTGATCCCACCCTCAATTGAGGAAAATATGAGCGAAAATATCAAACACATTAACGATGCATCTTTCGAGGCAGACGTCCTGAATTCCGAGTTGCCAGTGCTGGTCGACTTCTGGGCGGAGTGGTGCGGTCCATGCAAGGCCATCGCGCCGATCCTGGAAGAAGTGGCCAAGGAATACGCCGGCCGCATCCAGATCACCAAGCTCGACGTTGATTCGAACCAGGCCGTTCCAGGCAAATTCGGCATCCGCGGCATTCCGACCCTGATCCTGTTCAAGAACGGCCAGGCAGCGGCGCAAAAAGTCGGCGCCCTGAGCAAAGGTCAATTGACCGCTTTTATCGACAGCAATATTTAATGTATGATGGGCAGCGCTGCGCCCGCAGCGCCGCCCGATTGGATCGTCCGGGACGCGGCTATCGTTCCATGCGCACCCTTCCCGGATAATTAATCAACGCCACGCAGTTCCCTCCCCTACCTTTACAATCCCGTCTCGGGATACTCAACACATATGCATTTATCAGAACTAAAGGCCCTACACGTATCCGCCCTGCTTGAGATGGCGATCGGTCTTGACATTGACAACGCAGCCCGCTTGCGCAAACAGGAGCTGATGTTCGCGATCCTGAAAAAACGCGCCAAGTCCGGCGAACAGATTTTTGGCGACGGCGCCCTGGAAGTGCTGCCTGACGGCTTCGGCTTCCTGCGCTCGCCTGACGCCAGCTACATGGCGTCCACCGACGACATTTACATCTCCCCTTCGCAAATCCGCCGCTTCAACCTGCATACGGGCGATTCGATCGAAGGCGAGGTACGGACCCCGAAAGATGGCGAACGCTATTTCGCATTGGTCAAAGTAGACAAGGTCAACGGCGAATCGCCGGAAGCCTCGAAGCACCGCATCCTGTTTGAAAACCTGACGCCGCTGCACCCGAATGAGCCGCTGCGCCTGGAACGTGAAATGAATGGCCAGGAAAACATCACCGGCCGCATTATCGACCTGATCGCGCCGATCGGCAAAGGCCAGCGCGGCCTGCTGGTGGCGTCGCCAAAATCCGGTAAATCGGTGATCCTGCAACATATCGCCCATGCGATCACCGCCAACCATCCCGATATCACCCTGATCGTGCTGCTGATCGACGAGCGCCCGGAAGAAGTGACCGAGATGCAGCGTTCGGTACGCGGCGAAGTGGTTGCGTCGACCTTCGACGAGCCGGCTACGCGCCACGTGCAAGTGGCCGAGATGGTGCTGGAAAAAGCCAAGCGCCTGGTTGAAATGAAAAAAGACGTAGTGATCCTGCTCGACTCGATCACCCGCCTGGCGCGCGCCTACAACACCGTGATCCCCGCTTCGGGCAAGGTGCTGACCGGTGGTGTCGACGCCAACGCGCTGCAGCGTCCTAAGCGCTTCTTCGGCGCCGCCCGCAATATCGAAGAAGGCGGCTCGCTGACCATTATCGCCACCGCCCTGATCGAAACCGGTTCGCGCATGGATGACGTGATCTTTGAGGAATTCAAGGGTACCGGCAACATGGAAGTGCATCTGGAACGCCGCCTGGCCGAAAAACGCGTCTACCCGGCCATCAACCTGAACAAATCGGGTACCCGCCGCGAAGAACTGCTGATCAAGCCGAACGAACTGCAAAAAATCTGGATCCTGCGCAAGTTGCTGTACTCGATGGACGAGATCGAGGCGATGGAGTTCATTCTTGACAAGATGAAGGCCACAAAAAACAACGCCGAATTCTTCGACATGATGCGCCGCGGTGGTTAAGTCTGCCGTTGGTGGAGCGTAGGTCGGATTAGGCGGAGCCGTAATCCGACAACATTGTTGGCCAGGCCGGTGGTATTGTCGGATTACGCGCTGCGCGCCTGCGCGGCCCGGCTAATCCGACCTACTGACCGGCTTTTTTATTGCCGCAGGCGTGAAAGCGCTATATAATCTGCGGTTGCATTATTTTAACCATGGCAAGTGATCGGCAATCGGGTCAAGAAGCAAGACGACCGACGAAGTGCTGTTTGGCTACCAAACCAGAGAGAAGACCATGAAAGTCGATACCCATCCAGATTACCGCGAAGTTGTTTTCCACGACCTGTCGTGCGATTTCAAATTCATCACCCGTTCGACCATCCAGACCCGCGAAACGATCAATCACGAAGGTAAAGACTACCCTCTGATCAAGATCGAGGTGTCGGCTGAATCGCACCCGTTCTACACCGGCAAGCACAAAATCGTCGACACCGCTGGCCGCGTTGAGAAATTCCGCCAGAAATTCGGTTCCGTCGGTTCGAAAACCGCCGTCGCAGCAGGCTGATTTTTGCCGCTCTGCGGCAACCGCTTTGCTATGCAAAAAAAGGCAGCTACGGCTGCCTTTTTTGTTTTATCCGCTTTACCTTATACTGCCACTTTGCCGGCGCCAGCCGTCCGCTCCCTTAACTGATACCTGATACCGATCATCGATGAAGCCAGTCCGCCTTCCCGCCGCTGCCACCCTCGCGCTGCCACGCTGGGCCTTGTTTGCGCTTGGCCTGCTGTATATTCTGCCCGGCCTGATCGGCCGCGAGCCGTGGAAGAACGATGACGCCTCCAGTTTCGGCATCATGTGGACCATGGCTCACGGCGGCCTGGCCGACTGGCTGTGGCCGAACGTGGCCGGCATGTCGATGCCCGACGAAGGGCCGCTGGCGTTCTGGCTGGGCGCCATCGCTATCCGCCTGTTCGGCTGGATCGGCGGCGAGGTGTTCGGCGCGCGCATGTCGACCATCGGCATTTTCGTGATCAGCGCCCTGTCGGTCTGGTACACCACCTTCAACCTGGGCCGCCGCAGCGACGCCCAGCCGCTGCGCCTGGCGTTTGGCGGCCAGCCAGAGCCCGACGATTTCGGCCGCACCCTGGCCGACGCCGCCGTGCTGATCTACCTGGGCTGCCTGGGCCTGCTGCAGCACAGTCATGACATCACGGCCGAAGCGCTGTATGTCTCGCTGATGGCCTATCTGCTGTACCGCGCCGTGCGCTATGTGGAGCGCGCCTCGCTGCGCAACGCCACCCTGCTGGGCCTGGCCATCGGCGGCCTGACGCTGACGCGCGGCTGGATCACGCCGGCCGCGCTGATCATCGCGCTGCTGTTGTGCTCGCAGTTCCTGCGCCTGCCGCTGCTGCGCACGGCGGGCCACCTGGCGCTGGCGGCTGGCGTCGGGGTGCTGCTGACGCTGGTCTGGCTGGTGCCGGGCGAGCTGCTGCAACCGTATGGCCATTCGCCGCTGCAAGCCTGGATGAGCTGGAACTGCCGCCAACTGGCCGTGCCGGACCTGCAAAGCGTGCAATACTTTTTTCGGGTCGGCATCTGGTTCTTCTGGCCGGCCTGGCCGTTTGCCATCTGGGCCGTGTATGCCTGGCGGCGCCAGCACCATGTGCTCCATATCGTGGTGCCGGTGACCTTCGTGGCCATGCTGGCCGTGCTGGCGCTGTGCCACCCCGATCCCGACCAGGCGCAATTGTTGCCGCTGCTGCCGCCGCTGGCCGTGATGGCTGCCTTCGGCCTGTTGACCATGAAACGCGGCGCCATCAACGCCATCGACTGGTTTTCGGTGCTGGTGCTGACCATCTGCGCCGCCATCCTGTGGCTGTTCTGGTTTGCCACGCTGAGCGGCTGGCCGCCCAAGCTGGCGCACAACGCCCTGAAGCTGCTGCCCGGCTTTAAGCCCGAGCTGGGCCTGGTGGCGTTCTTTGTTGCCGCCATTGCCACTGCAGGCTGGATTACGCTGGTGCACTGGCGCATCTCGCGCCAGCCGGCCGTGCTGTGGCGCGCGGTGGTGCTGTCGTCCGGCGGCCTGATCCTGCTGTGGGTGCTGATCATGACCTTGTTCCTGCCCGAACTCAATTACAGCAAGAGCTACGCCAGCGTCGCGCAGCAGATTTCCATCAATTTACCCGCTGGCAATGGCTGCATCAACACCAATGTCGGCGCGGCCCAGCGCGCCTCATTTGCCTACTATGGCCATTTGCCGTTCGCCGGCGTGGAAAAGCAGGGCTGCGACTTGCTGCTGCTGCAAGATAACGTCAAGGTACGCGACAGCCGCGAGAGCCTGCCAGAACATACCGGTACGGACTGGGTCAAACTGTGGGAAGGACGGCGCATTACCGACGACGCCGAACGCTTCAGGCTGTACCAGCGCGTCAACTAGGCCGCCAGCAAAAAACCGGGTGCGTCCCGGTTTTTTTACGCCTGCGCAGCATGTCGGCATGACATTGGCAGTCCGGCAAGCTGTTGTTGCGGCTGCCTTTTTTTCGGGCAGCATCGTCACAAAGACCGTTGCCAGCGCTATAGTTTCTGTTCCCGAGTGTGTTGCCCTGCCGCATATTGTCATGCCGCCGCCGCACGCCCATGTCTGAACAATATCGCTGCCGCCCCGCTCCTGCGCGCTTGCTGACTTACAAAGCCCGTCATGCCCTTCCTGTATCAACTACGCATTGCGCTTCGCAATATCTATGTGCGCGTGGCGCTGGCCTGCGCCCTGGCTGCCAGCATCGGCGCCGCCCTGTATCTGGCCAACGACGTGGCGCAGGATGCGCGCCCCTTGCTGCGCTCGCAAAATATCGGTGAAATCACGGCCCTGCCGGGCCAGCGTGCGCGGCTGGAATTTCTGCTGCTGGCCAAACCGTTGTCGGACACGCCGCGCTATGTGTTCAAATTCAAGGATGCACCGTCGATCCATGTGGTCAAGGTGCCGGCTACTTCGCACCTGAGCCTGGAGCGCGAGGTACTGCTGCGCAACAGCCTGCCGTATGCGATTGCCAGCGATGCTTTTCTGGCCTCGCACAAGGCCGTGCTGCAGGATGGCGACGACGGTGCGCTGGCCCAGGCCGGCAGCTTCGCGCAGCGCCATGCGCTCGATATTATCCTGGTGATATTGCTGCTGTGCATGCTGAAGTTCGGCCTGCCCGGCATGGGCGTGAAAGCCAATGTGCTGTTGCCGGGCCAGCTCAAGGGCAGCCTCGACGACCTGATCGGCATGGACGACATCAAGCAGGAAGTGCTGCATCTGGAAGACATGATACGCAACCGGGCGCTGTACCGTTCGCACAATATCGACAAGCCCTTCAATGTGATGCTGACCGGCCCGGCCGGCACCGGCAAGACCAAGCTGGCCGGCTACCTGGCCAAGCGGCTCGACATTGCATTGATCCAGGCGTCGGGTTCGGCGCTCGAATCGGGCTATGTGGGCGGCGGCGCCAAGGCGCTCAAC
Source organism: Janthinobacterium aquaticum (assembly GCF_009208565.1). GTDB lineage: Bacteria > Pseudomonadota > Gammaproteobacteria > Burkholderiales > Burkholderiaceae_D > Janthinobacterium. The sequence goes on from NZ_WFLK01000003.1 coordinate 185,233, forward strand.
GCGCTGTACCGCAAGGCCTGCGCGCGCGGCAACTGCATTATTTTCCTTGATGAAGCGCAAACGCTGTTCATGCCGCGCGGGCGCGGCGAACGCAAGTGGGAAGACGATACCGCCAACACCCTGCTGGGCCTGCTCGATGGCGTGAAAAGCAAGGAAGGCGCCGGCGTGATCTGGATCGTCGCCTCCAACTTCGACGATGCCTCGACGCCGATGGACGAAGCGATGCTGCGCCGCTTCCCCGTCAAAATCAATTTCCGCCTGCCCAACAAGGCCGAGCGCGGTGCGCTGCTCCGGCATTTCCTGTCGCAAAAGGCCGACGGCTGCGTCAACTGGGACAAGCTGGACCTGGCGCAGGTGGCCGAAGTGACCGCCAACCTCAGCCCGGCATTGCTGGAAACCGTGGTCGAACGCTCGAGCATGCTGGCGATCCAGGAAAAGGTGCTGATCGATACCGATCTGCTGTTCCGCGCCTTCGAGCGCGCCACCATTGGCCTGGCCGACCGCGCCGCCACGGCCGAAAAGCAACTGCAGCGCGAGCGCATCGCGCTGCACGAGCTCGGTCACTTTTTCATGCAGATCGACCCATGGCTGCGCGCCGGCCTGCCGCTGGACGAGGTCAAGCAGAAGTCGCACTTGCTGAAAATTAGCACCGAGGCCGTCTCCAAGCTCGGTGCTTTGGGCTACGTGCTGTCGTCGGGCGATGACCTGTCGCTGCGCACGCTGGAAGAACTGGAACGCGACGTGATCGGCCTGTACGGCGGCGTGGCGGCCGAAGAACTGTTTTATGGCGCGCGCGGCATTTCCATCGGCAGCCAGAACGATATTGAAAAAGCCACGCAGCTGCTCGACACCATGGTCAACCAGCTGTCGATGTACTCGCGCTCCAAGCTCGACTACCGCAAGCTGCAGCACGCCCACGGCGACGAGCGCACGCTGGCGCTGGTGGAAGCCAAGGCTGACGAGCTCTACAGCTACACCCTGAACGCCATCGGCGACTACCGCCACGCCATCGAAGCGATCAAGGTGGTGCTGCTGGAGCGCTATGTGCTGTCGAAAGATGCGGTGTTCGAGTTGCTGGAGACGTATCTGGTGCCGGCGCATGGTCGACTCGATTAAACGGGCCGCCAAGGCCGTAGGTCGGATTAGGCCCGTCGGGCCGTAATCCGACGACATTGTTGGCGTCAGCGGTGTTGTCGGATTACGCGGGGCTTTGCCCCGCTAATCCGACCTACGTGCCGTGGTCAGCCGGGGTCAGCCAGCGTCGGCCAGCTCCGTTGCCACCTGCTGACGCAGCAGATACTTCTGGATCTTGCCCGTCACCGTCATCGGAAATGCCTCGACAAAGCGCACGTAGCGCGGCACTTTGTAGTGGGCGATCTGGCCACTGCAAAAGGCGCGGATATCGTCGCTGGTGGTCGCTTCGTGGCCCGGGCGCAGGATAATGCAGGCGCACAGTTCCTCGCCGTACCTAGCGTCGGGCACGCCGACGCACTGCACGTCGAGCACGCCGGGGTGGCGGTACAGAAATTCCTCGACCTCGCGCGGGTAGATATTTTCGCCGCCGCGTATCACCATGTCTTTCGAGCGGCCGACGATGCTGCAAAAGCCGTCGGCGTCGATCACCGCCAGGTCGCCCGTATGCATCCAGCGCGCCGCGTCGATGGCTTCAGCAGTTTTTTCAGGGTCGCCCCAGTAGCCCTGCATCACCGAATAGCCGCGCGTGAGCAACTCGCCTTTTTCACCGCGCGGTACGATGCGCCCTTCGGCATCGATGATTTTCACTTCCAGGTGCGGATGCACGCGGCCGATGGAGGCCACGCGCATGGCGCGCGGATCGTCGATCGAGGTCTGGAAGCTGACTGGCGACGTCTCCGTCATGCCGTAGGCGATCGTGATTTCCGCCATATGCATCAGGTCGATCACGCGGTTCATCACCTCCATCGGGCACGGTGAGCCGGCCATAATGCCGGTGCGCAAATGTGACAGGTCGTATTGGGCAAAGTCGGGATGGTCGAGCATGGCGATAAACATGGTCGGCACGCCGTGCAAACCGGTACAACGCTCGGCCTGCACAGTCTCGAGCACGGCTTTTGGATCGAAGCCTTCACCGGGAAACACCATCGCCGCGCCATGCGTGACGCAGGCCAGGTTGCCCAACACCATGCCGAAGCAGTGATACAGCGGCACCGGGATGCACAGGCGGTCGCGTTCGCTCAAACGCATGGCCTCGCCGATAAAGAAACCGTTGTTGAGGATATTGTGGTGCGTCAGCGTGGCGCCCTTGGGCGCGCCGGTGGTGCCGGACGTAAATTGGATATTGACGGCGTCGTCGAACTGCAGCGTGGCGCTCACTTCCTGCAGGTACGCCAGGTCGGCCTCGGTTATGCCCTCCATCAACGCGTCGAAGTTGTGCATGCCGGGCGTCGCCGCGCTGCCCAGGCGAATAATGTGGCGCAGCTGCGGCAGGCGGCTTGACTGCAGTTGGCCAGCGCGGCTGGCGGCGATCTCGGGCACCACATCTTGCACGATGGCCAGATAGTCGCTCGACTTGAAGCTGGGCGACAGGATCAGCGCGCTGCAACTGACCTTGTCGAGCACATATTCCAGCTCGGAACGGCGGTAGGCCGGATTGATATTGACCATGATCAGGCCGGCCTTGGCGGTGGCAAACTGGGTCAGCACCCATTCGGCGCAGTTTTGCGACCAGATGCCGACCCGGTCGCCCGGCTGCAGGCCCAGTTTCAGCAGGCCGGCGGCAAGCCGGTGCACGCGCTGCTGGAACTGGCTGTAGGTCCAGCGCACGTTCTGGTGCGCCACGATCAGGGCGTCGTGCTGGCCGTAACGCACAGCAATCAGATCGAGGTAGGCGCCGATGGTCTCGCCGATCAACGGCGTCGGATGGGCGCCGTGTACATAACTCATTGTTGTCATACTGTCTCCAGAGGGGTGGCGCGACGCGCTCTATGACAAAAATTATAGCCGCATCTGCGCCGCGTCCCTGGTTTCGTTTCTTTTTAAATAATGTTGTGCACACTTTAGCATTGGTTGTCCAAGACAATATCGCAAGCTCATGTACAATCTTTTTGCACCGGCTGGCCAGCCGACCGCGCTACCTTACCTCTGCTTCTTTTTATGACTCAAGAATCTGCGTGCGTTTCCATTCTGTTGATCGATGACGAAGCCATCGCGCTCGATCTGATCGCCCATGGTCTCGAACGCGAAGCCGATATCGTCCTGCGCTACGATGCGCGCTCTGAAATGGCAGTGGCGCTGGCGCGCGAGGTCGCTGCCACCACGGTGCTGGTCGATTTGCGCATGCCGGGCGCCGACGGCTTTGACGTGATCCGCATGCTGCGCGCCGATCCGGCCACCGAACATATCCCGGTGGTGCTACTGTCGTCGGAAGACGATCCGTCGATCAAGGTCAAGGCCTTTGCCATGGGCGCCAACGACTACCTGGTCAAGTGGCCCGATCCGCGCGAGCTGCTGGCGCGCGTGCGCTATCACAGCGCCGCCTATGTAGCGCGGCAGCAACGCGATGCGGCGTTCGTGTCATTGCGCCTGAGCCAGGAGGAACTGGCGGCCAGCCAGTCGGCACTGCACCAGGCGCAGAAGATGGAAGCCATCGGCCAGCTGACAGGCGGCGTGGCGCACGACTTCAATAATGTGCTGCAGATCATCAGCGGCAATTTGCAACTGATCAAGCTGCTGGGCGGCGTCAGCGAGAAAGCCCACAGCCGCATCGATATTGCCCTGGCAGGCGTGGAGCGCGGCGCCAAGCTGTCGGCCCACCTGCTGGCGTTTGCGCGGCGCCAGCCGCTGCAGGCGCAACTGATCAACCCCGGCCAGGTACTGTTCGACATGGGCGACATGATACGTCGCCTGCTCGATCCGCGCGCCACCATCGCCACCGATATCGCGCCCGACCTGTGGAGCACCATGGTCGACGCCAACCAGCTCAACAATGTGCTGCTGAACCTGGCCATCAATGCGCGCGACGCCATGACCGGCGGCGGCAAGCTGACCATCCGCGCGCAGAACGTGGCTGCCGGCTCGCCGTTGCTGGCCGAGGTCGGCAAGAGCCAGGGCGCGGACGATTATGTGCTGCTGGAAATTGCCGACACCGGCACCGGCATGGAGCCGGCCGTGCTGCAGCGCGCTTTCGAGCCGTTCTTTACCACCAAGCCGACCGGCCAGGGCACGGGCCTGGGCCTGAGCATGGCCTACGGTTTCGTCAAGCAGTCCGGCGGCGAGATCTTGCTCAAAAGCGAAGTCGGCGTGGGCACCAGCGTGAAAATCTTCCTGCTGCGCAGCCAGGCTGCGGCCCCGGAAATGGAAGCGGTCATCAGCGAGCCGCTCAGCGGCGGCCAGGAAACCATCCTGGTGGTGGAAGATGAAGAGGAGGTGCGGCGCACCACGGTCGAACTGCTGACCGCGCTGGGCTACCGCGTGCTGCAGGCGGCGCATGCGGGCAGTGCGATGAGCCTGATTCAGTCCGGCATCCCGATCGACCTGGTATTTACGGATGTGATCATGCCGGGCGAAATGAGCAGCCTGCAGTTGAGCGTGGCGGTGCGCGAGTACCTGCCCGACACCCAGGTGCTGTTTACCTCGGGCTATGCGGAAGGCGTGCTGGCGCACGAGGGCAAGCTCGATCCGGGTGTCAACCTGCTGCAGAAACCGTATACGCCAGACGTGCTGAGCACCCGCATCCGCCAGGTGCTGCGCCAGCGCAAGATCGCGCTCTAGAGCGCAGGCGGACGCACATAGCGGTAGGAACCGGGCGGCGGCTCGTTGAGCACGGCCCAGAAAATGCCCAGGTCGGCAATCGCGCGCACGAACTCTTCAAAGTCGACCGGCTTGACCACATAGGCGTTGACGCCCAGTTCATAGCTACGCAGCAGATCCTGCTCTTCCTTCGAGGAAGTGAGCATGACAACCGGAATGCTGCGCAGTTGCGGCGTATTGCGTATTTCCTTGAGCACTTCAAGGCCGTCGACCTTGGGCAGTTTCAAGTCCAGCAGAACGACCGCCGGATTGCCCGCTTCGCGCTGTGTGTACTGGCCGCGGCACAGCAGGTAGTCGAGCGCCTCGGCGCCGTCGCGGGCGATAATGACCTCATTGGCCAGTTGGCTTTTCTCCAGCGCGATCAGGGTCAGTTCCAGATCATGCGGATTGTCTTCGACCAGTAAAATGGGTTTGAGCATGGTTGCCTCTTATTCAATAGCAATATTTTTAGGCAGGCTGAAGGAAAACGTGGCGCCCTCGCCCAAGGTCGATTGTGCCCAGACCCGCCCACCATGGCGCTCGACAATGCGGCGCACATTGGCCAGGCCGATGCCGGTGCCGGGAAAGTCTTCCATGCGGTGCAGGCGCTGGAATACACCAAACAATTTATGCACGTAGTCCATATTGAAGCCGGCGCCATTGTCGGCGATATGGAACACGGTTTCGTTTTCATCTTCAGTAGCGCTCACGGCAATGGTCGCCACCTCGCGCCCACCGGTAAATTTGACCGCGTTGGCAAGCAGATTGTACAACGCCAGCTGCACGAAGGTCGGATCGGCGCGCACGATGGGCAACTTGCCGATGTCCCATTCGATCCGGCGATCGCGGATATCGAGCCCCAGCTTCTGGATGCAGCCGCGCACCAGCTCGGCCATGTCGACCCGGGTCGGATGCAGGGCGGCGCGGCCCATCTGCGAAAAACTGAGCAGATCGTCGACCAGCTTGCCGGCCAGGCGCGCCGAATCCTTGATGTTTTTCAGGAAGCGGCGGCGCTTTTCCTGGTCTTCGGTGCCGGCCGTCTCGAGCAGCAGGTCGGAAAAGCCGACGATATGGCGCAGCGGCGCGCGCAAATCGTGCGATACCGAATAGGAAAACGCTTCGAGTTCCTTGTTGGCGCGGCCCAGCTCTTCGGCCAGCTCGGCCATCTGTTCGGCGCGTTCGAGCACGATACCCAGGAGCGCGCTGCGAAATTCGGTCGCCAGTTCGATTTCACCGTCATGCCAGGGCGCGCTGGTGCCGTGGATGGTCTCGCGCCAGGTGTCAAAGCTCAGGCGCGGGGTCAGCTGGCCGGGGCCGTCCTTGGCCTGTGGCTGGCCGGCCCAGTCGATGGTATGCACCACTTCCGGCCGGAACCACAGCAGGTAATGCGGATGGATGCGCGAGATGGAAATGGCCAGCAGGCCGCTGGCGTTGCGCGTATAGCGTGCCGCCGGTGCATGCAGCGACTTGAGCTGATCGGTATGAAACACGTCCTGCTGGCCGCTCTCGGCCAGCCATTGCACCAGTTCGTGGATCTCGCCTTCGTCTGGCGTGTCGCCATGGCGCAACACGCGGTTATCGGCCACGATGGCCGCGCCGCTGGCGCGCGCAAAGCGCAGCAGTTGCGGGAACACGCCACGCAGGCTGTCGGCAAAATCGGCTTGCTGGCTGAGACCGGCAAGCAGACTCACCATGGTGCGCCGTACTTCCAGGCGGAACTGCAGCTCGGCCGCGTCGGTACGCGTCTCGATACACAGCCCCAGGATTTGCCCCAGCTGCTCGCAGACGGCGCGCTGCTCGAACGCCACCGGCAGCGGGGTTTCATTGTGGCAGGAAATCAGGCCCCACAACTGCCCCTTGACCATCAGCGAGACCGACATCGAGGCCAGCGTGCCCATATTGCGCATATATTGCAGATGGATCGGCGAGACGCTGCGCAGCGCCGCATACGTGAGGTCGTTCGGTGCCCCGGTGGCCGGATTGATCGGCGGCACCAGCCGCGCCGGCGCGTAGTGCGCGTCCTGGATCAGGCGGATGCGGTTGAGCCGGTACAGTTCGCGCGCCTGGCGCGGGATATCGGAAGCCGGAAAGCGCTGGCCCAGATACGAGGAATAGCCGGGCGCGCGGCTTTCGGCCAGCACCAGGCCATGGCCGTCACGATCGAACTGGTACACCATCACGCGGCCAAAGCCGGTCACGTCGCGTAGTTGCTGGGCAGCCAGATCGCTCATTTCGACGATATCCTGCAGATCGTTGATTTTCAGCAGAAAATTGCCGACCTTCGGATAAAGATGGCGAAAATCCGGTGGCGCAACGCGCGCCACGGCCTCGAATTCAAGCAGCAGCAGCTGGTCATGGGTGTGGGCCAGCACATCGAAATGGCGGCCATTGGGGGTTCTGAGCGTGCCCATGTAGCTCGGTTGCGCACCGATCACGTTGGCGGCCAGTTCGGCCTGCAACTGCGCCGCCGCCACGCCCAGCACCACCGGCAGGCCCTGTCCCAGCGCCTGCTCGAGCGCTACCCCGGTCAGCGCCGCCAGGTTGTCCGAGGCCTGCACGATCACGTCCGGAGCGTCCTGCCGCAGCGCCAGCAGAAAGCCATGCGGCTGGATGCTGCCGGGAATGCGGATCGGCTCTTGGTCGCAAGAGGTCAGGTTGAGGGGGGGCGGTGAGGAGATAGCTGGCATCATGTTATTCATGTCGGCAATTCGGCCGCTCAGGCAGAAGAGGGAAAGCGCATTTTACTAGAGGCAGCTGCCGAAAGTCGCACGGCATGGGCACGACGGGCGATTTACATTACCATGCGCACATCATATCAGCAGGGGCCAAGGTGGCATCACAACAACAGGGTTTTATCCTGACCCGCCACTGGCGCGACACCAGCGCCGGCACCGAGGTCGAATTCTGGCTGGCCACCGATGCCGGGCCGCGCCTGCTGCGCCTGCCGATGCAAACGTCAGTGGCGTTTATTCCTGCCGAGCAGCGCGAACAGGCCGAACTGCTGCTACGTGGCGAGCGCCATGCCGAACTGCGCCCGCTGGCGCTGGCCGACTTCCAGCATCGCCCCGTGCTGGGCCTGTACTGCCGGCATTACCGGCAGTTGCTGAAGCTGGAAAAACAGCTGCGCGCGCACGGCGTGGATGTGTATGAAGCCGATATCCGTCCGCACGAACGCTATCTGATGGAGCGCTTTATCACCGCGCCTGTCTGCTTCGACGGTGAACAGCTGGAAGAGGCGCAGTTGAAACCGCTGGACGGCTACCGGCCGGTGCTGCGGCTGGTGTCGCTCGATATCGAAACCACGGCCCATGGCGAACTGTATTCGATTGCGCTCGAAGGCTGCGGCCAGCGCCAGGTGTATATGCTGGGCCCCAAAAACGGCGGTGACGAAGCGCTCGACTTCGCGCTCGAATACTGCGACAGCCGGGCGCAACTGCTGGAACGGCTGAACCAGTGGATGGCCACGCATGATCCGGACGCCATTATCGGCTGGAACCTGGTCCAGTTCGACCTGCGCGTGCTGCGCCAGCATGCCGAGCGCTACAACATGCCACTGTTGCTCGGACGCGGCGGCGCAGCCATGGAATGGCGCGAGCACGGCGGCAAGCAGGAGCATTATTTTGCGGCAGCGGCCGGGCGCCTGATCATCGACGGCATCGAAGCGCTGAAGTCGGCCACCTGGAGCTTTTCCTCGTTCAGCCTGGAAAACGTGGCGCAGACGCTGCTGGGCGAGGGCAAGGCGATCGACACTCCCTACCAGCGCATGGCCGAAATCGACCGGCGTTTTCGCGAGGACAAGCCGGCGCTGGCGCGCTACAACCTCAAGGACTGCGAACTGGTCACGCGCATCTTTGCCAAGACCGAACTGCTGACGTTTTTGCTGGAACGCGCCAGCGTGACGGGCCTGCCGGCCGACCGCAGCGGCGGTTCGGTGGCCGCCTTCGAACACCTGTACCTGCCGCGCATGCACCGCCAGGGCTACGTGGCGCCCAACCTCGGCGATGTGCGCGGCGAGAACAGCCCGGGCGGCTTCGTGATGGACTCACGCTCGGGCCTGTACGACTCGGTGCTGGTGCTCGACTACAAGAGCCTGTATCCGTCGATTATCCGCACCTTCCTGATCGACCCGGTGGGGCTGGCAGTGGGTACGCGCGAGAACGACGACAACCGTGAAGGCGACACCGTGCCCGGCTATCGCGGCGCGCAGTTTTCACGCCATCAGCATTGCCTGCCGGCCATCGTGCAACAGGTCTGGCAGGGGCGCGAGACGGCCAAGCGCGAACACAATGCACCGCTGTCGCAGGCGCTCAAGATCATCATGAACGCGTTCTATGGCGTACTGGGATCAAACGGCTGCCGCTTCTTCGATCCGCGCCTGGCCTCGTCGATCACCTTGCGCGGCCAGGCCATCATGCACCGCACGCGCGAACTGATCACCGAGCAGGGCTACCAGGTCATCTATGGCGATACCGACTCCACCTTTGTCTGGCTGAAAACCGCGCATAGCGATGAAGAAGCCGGCCAGATCGGCCGCAAGCTGGTGACGCAGGTCAATGCCTGGTGGCACCAGCACCTGCGGCAGGAATACGACCTCGACAGTGCTCTGGAGCTGCAATACGAGACGCATTACCGGCGCTTCCTGATGCCCACCATCCGCGGCTCGGAAGAAGGCAGCAAGAAGCGCTATGCGGGCCTGGTCGGCCAGCGCGGCGGCGGCGAGCAGATGGTCTTCAAGGGACTGGAAACGGTGCGCAGCGACTGGACGCCGCTGGCGCAACAATTCCAGCAGGAACTGTACCGGCGCATCTTCCAGCGTGCGCCCTACCAGGACTATGTGCGCCAGTATGTCAGCGCTACCTTGCGCGGCACCCACGATGCGCTGCTGGTGTACCGCAAGCGGCTGCGCCGTCCGTTGGACGACTACCAGCGCAACGTGCCGCCGCATGTGCGCGCGGCGCGCACGGCCGACGCCTATAACCTGGCACAGGGGCGGCCGCTGCAATACCAGAACGGCGGATCGATCAGCTATGTGATCACGGTGGCCGGGCCGGAACCGCTGGAAACCCAGCGCTCGCCGATCGACTACCAGCATTACCTGACGCGCCAGCTGCAACCGGTGGCCGACGCCATCCTGCCCTTCCTGGGCGACGATTTTTCCCGGCTTATTTCTGGGCAGCAAAACCTGTTCTGATGCGATTCTGCTTACCTGGCAAGCCAAGCTGAGGTAATATCGGCGCCTGCCTCGCTCCAGCGCAGGCGCGCAAGTCGGCAAGCAGCGTAAAATACGCCATGGCGAAAGAACAAGAGCTGTACCAATAAGAAGATGCGCTTCAGAGGAGAATGGTTTTCAACTCCATGTTTCAAGCTGAAGTGGCGCATACTGCAACGATGTTGAACCAGCAAACCGCGCGGCCGCGCTGCCCGCCCTTTGCTACTTTTAGAATGAATACACCATGACCGAGATCACGTCCCTCCGCGACATTCCTCAAAAAAACATCTTCCGCAAGGGCGACACCTTTGTGCTGTTCGGCGAGCTGTTCGGCCGCGGCTACGTCAATGGCCTGCTCGACGAAGCGCGCAAGGCCGGCATGAATATCGTCGGCATGACGGTAGGCCGCCGCGATGAAAACATGGCGCTGCGCCCATTGAACGCGGAAGAGCTGGCCGAAGCCGAAGCCAATCTGGGCGGACGCATCATCAACGTGCCGCTGATGGCCGGTTTCGACCTGGACGCACCGGAAGGCGAACCGACTCCGACCGCCCTGCTGGCCGACCTGACCCTGAAAAGCTGGCAGGAAGACAAGCTGGACTGGACCAAGATCGAGCGTTCGCGCGAAGCCGGCGTGACCCGCTTCAAGAACTCGGTAGCCAAAGCCATGGCCGAGCTCGACACCCTGATTCGTGACGGCAGCAATGTGTATTTTGCCCACACCATGGCCGGAGGCATTCCGAAAGTCAAAGTCTTCCTGGCCATTGCCAACCGCATCTACAAGGGCCGCGGCGAGCGCTTCATGTCCTCGCGCGCACTGCTCGACAGCGATCTGGGCAAGCTGATCCTGATGAACTTCGACGAAGTTACCGCCAACACCCTGCAATACCTGATTGACGGCAGCGCCGCCATCCGCAACCGCATCGAGCAAAGCGGCGGCCAGGTGCGCTACAGCGCCTACGGCTACCATGGCACGGAAATTTTGATCGACGGCAAGTACCAGTGGCAAACCTACAGCAACTACACCCAGGGCCTGGCCAAGATGCGCCTGGAAAACGTTGCCAAGGCGGCGTGGGAAAAAGGCATCAAGGCTACCGTCTTCAACTGCCCGGAAATCCGCACCAATTCGTCCGATATCTTTGTCGGCGTGGAACTGTCGCTGTTCCCGCTGCTCGACGCACTGAAAAAAGAAGGTGGCGGCGCTTGGGCCGAACAGCAGTGGGAAGCCTGCCAGGCCCTGCTCGAAGACGGCACCTCGCTGCAGGACCTGCTCGACCGCATCGCCGCCTACAATGGCGACGCCACCAGCGTGCATTTCCGTAACTTTGCCGCCTGGCCGATGGACAACACGCCGGAACTGGCCGAAGTCATGATCGGCACCTCGGACGACATCACCAAGTTGCACAAGGACCGCAAGGAACTGATCACCGATCACCTGAGTTCGCTGGTACTGGAAGGCACCGGCCCGCTGATGTTCCACGCCATGTCCGCCCCGCAGGCGCCGGTCGTCTGGCTCAACCACGACATTATCGCGCGCCAGCTGGCCGCCGTGCACAATCCCTGAGCGATACACTGTTGCGTCGGCAAGCGAAAAACTTGCCGGATTGTGACAAATCAGTGATAATGCCTCTCGCGTTGCCCGAGTGATGGAATTGGTAGACGTAGCGGACTCAAAATCCGCCGCCGCAAGGCGTGCCGGTTCAAGTCCGGCCTCGGGCACCAAACAATACAGCAAGCCATTCAATGCAGATTGAATGGCTTTTTTGTTGCTGGAAGCATTGACATCGCCAGCTTGCGCTGCATCGCCCCCTGATGCACAGCACCAATTGCGCGCCATCTATTGCGTAATTGAAATAAGATCAACGTTAACAAATAGCTTTCCCGCCATCCTGGCAACCGGGCCGTGACGCCCAATGAACCTCTGCAGCACATCCCTGTCAAAGATAGAGAGGCTTATCATGGCGCAATCGCGACTGGCTGATTTTCTTCGCTCCAACCTGGAACCCATTCTGATGGCATGGGAAGATTTTGCCCGTACCATCGAGCCGCCGGCCTTGACCATGAGCGATGAGGAGCTGCGCGACCACGCGCGCCAGATGCTGCTGGTGTTTGCCGACGATCTGGAAGAGCCGCAGTCGGAACTGCAGCGTGAAAACAAATCGCTGGGGCTGGCCCCGCAGGTGCGCGGCGATACGGCAGCCGAGACGCATGCCGAAACACGTTTGCTGTCAGGCTACACGGTGGTGCAGCTGGTCTCGGAATACCGCGCCTTGCGCGCCAGTGTGCTGAACTTGTGGAGCCACGATACGTCGATGGATCATGCCAGCACCATCAATGACATCACGCGTTTCAATGAGGCAGTTGACCAGGCGGTTGCCGAGTCGGTGGCGCGCTACCAGTTGCTGGTCAACAAATCACAGAACATGTTCCTGGCCATACTCGGCCATGACCTGCGCAATCCGCTCGGCGCGCTGGTGATGGGCTCAAGCGCCATCATGCAGGCACTCGACATACCGCCCAAGTATGTGCAGATCGCCACGCGCATGTTCCGCAGCGCCGACCGCATGAACCGGCTGGTGCACGACCTGATCGACTTTACGCGTACCCATCTGGGCAGCAGCATTCCCATCAATACCCGACCAAACGATCTCGCTGCCGTGTGCGAACAGGTGGTCAACGAGCTGCGCACCGCGCACCCCGGGCGCCTGATCGCGCTTGAGGCGCCGCCCTCGCTGATGGGTAACTTTGACGTGGACCGCATTGCGCAAATGCTGTCGAACCTGCTTGCCAACGCGCTCAAGTATGGCAGCGCGGATCAGCCGGTCACGGTGCGCCTGAGCAGCAGCACCGAAGGCACGTTAATCGAAGTGAACAATCAGGGGCCGCTGATACCTGCCGATAAACTGGCCACCATTTTCGAGCCGCTGGTGCGCCTGGCAAGCGCGCAGGACCTTGTCAGCGAATGCACGAGCCTGGGTATCGGCCTGTTTGTCGCGCGTGAAATTGCCGAAGCACACAGTGGCGAAATCAGCGTGAGCTCGACCCCGGCGCAAGGCACAACCTTCGTTGTCACCTTGCCGCGCTAGTATCGGCAGCGCTGTCAGCAGCACGCTCCCGGCATCGGGACTGCGCACTGGCGGTTTGATCGCCTCAAATCCTTTAAAATAGCCGCCTAGAATGCTAAGCATGCGGCCTGTTTTTTCACATTGAGGATATAAAATGGCAATTTCCAGCACCGAAGAGATCATCGCCGAGATACGCGCAGGGCGCATGGTGATACTGGTCGACGAAGAAGACCGCGAGAACGAAGGCGATATCGTGATCGCCGCCGATTTCGTCACCCCCGAGGCGATCAACTTCATGGCCAGGCATGCACGCGGCCTGATCTGCCTGACGCTGAGCGAAGAAATCTGCGACCGCCTGAAGTTGCCGATGATGACCGCCAGCAATGGCACCGCTTTCGGCACCAATTTCACCGTCTCGATCGAAGCGGCCGAAGGCGTGACCACCGGCATTTCGGCGGCCGACCGTGCGCGTACCGTGCAGGTGGCGGTGGGCAAGAATACGGTAGCGACCGACCTGGTGCAGCCTGGCCATATCTTCCCTTTGCGCGCCGTCAATGGCGGCGTGCTGATGCGCGCCGGCCACACCGAAGCGGGCTGCGACCTGACCCAGATGGCAGGCCTGACGCCAGCCTCGGTGATCTGCGAAGTGCTCAAGGAAGACGGCGAAATGGCGCGCCTGCCGGATCTGCTGGTATTTGCCGAACAGCACAATCTGAAGATCGGCACGATTGCCGACCTGATCCACTATCGCAACCAGAACGAGTCGCTGGTCGAACGCATTGCCGAGCGCCAGTTGAACACCTCGCACGGCCCGTTCCGCATGGTAGCGTTCCGCGACAAGCCCAGCGGCTCGGCCCACCTGGCGCTGGTGCATGGCGACCTGGCGCCCAACCTGGAAGCGCTGGTACGCGTACACGAGCCGGTATCGGTGCTGGACTTGCTGGAAACCCAGGCCACCACCCACTCGTGGAATATCTCGGCCTCGATGGCCGCCATCCAGGCGGCTGAACGCGGCGTGATGGTGCTGCTCAACTGCGGCGAGACGGCCGATGAACTGTTTTCACAGCTGAGCGCGCTCGATACGCCGGAAGTCAAACCCAAGGGCCGTGCCGCCAGCATGGACCTGCGCAGCTACGGCATCGGCGCCCAGATCCTGCGCGAACTGGGCGTGGGCAAGATGAAGCTGCTGGCCAATCCGCGCAAGATGCCATCGATGACCGGCTTCGACCTGGAAGTGGTCGGCTTCGTGCCGTGCCCGGTGCCTGACTGCGAATAAGCCGCAGTGCATCAGGTAAAAGCGCCACAGGAGCCCTCCTGCGGCGCTTTTTATGGCTCTTCGCAATAGTAGTCGCAGCCCTCGAATGTGGCGCGCAGCGCCAGTTGCAAGCGCCCGAACTGGGCCGGCGAGAAGTTGAAGCGCACGTCGATCTGGCCGTCGTCATCCATCTGCATGGCGGCCTCGGCGTCCATCTGCACCGACAGGCGGTTCGGATGCAAAATCACCGCATGCATATGGCCATACCAGCCAAAGCCCTGGCCGCAGTATTCGATATACGGTTCGTCCATGCCCAGCGCCACGTCCTGCTCGTCGAATTCATCGGCGCGCTGGAGCATCAGGTACAAGGGGTCGCCTGCGCCCTGCGGCAGCGCCAGCGTGGTAATCAGGGCCTCATCCTGTTCCAGGATGGATAATTCGGTAGCGCTAAAGCCTGCAGCCATGGGATGCTCTCGTCAAGAAAATAGCGCTACCATAGCACCTCGCGCCGCGCCGCGTTCCCTATAATGGCGGCAACCGCCGATCAATTGCCTCACGGAGCCGCCTTGTCCTATACCACCCGCCTGGAAACACCAAATATCGCCACCTACCAGCACCTGCGCGTGGCAGCTGGCCTGAGCCCGAAAAACATGGAAGCGGCGGCGCGCGGCCTGCCCAATTCGCTGTTTGCCGTGCAGGTGCTGCATGGCGACGAGGTGGTCGGCATGGGCCGCGTGATCGGCGACGGCGGCTGCTTTTACCAGGTGGTCGATATTGCCGTGCTGCCGGCGCACCAGGGCCGCGGGCTGGGCAAGCTGGTGATGCGCGAGATCAGCCAGTGGCTGGACGCAAATATGCCGAAAAGCGCGTATGTCAGCCTGATCGCCGACGGCGAAGCGCATCGCCTGTATGCACAGTTCGGCTTCGCGCCGACAGCGCCGGCCTCGATCGGCATGGCGCGCAAGGCCTGAGCCGGCGATTCCATCAGTTGCGGCAGCATCGGCCTGCCGCTAACAGTAACCCAGAAAAACCAGAGAGTTGCCATGATTTACCTGTTTGCCATTGTGATCGTTATCGGCCTGCTGTATTACGTGTTCAGCGGGCGCACCAGGGTCGAGCCGCTGCAAAAAGCCCTGATCTCGGTACGCCAGTATGTGCCGGCCATCCCCGCCACAGCGCCCGCCCATCACTGGAGCGACAACGGCCGCTATGCATCAGAGGTGGAAAACGATTCGATCTACCAGCCGGCCATTGCCCGGCTGGCCGGCGAACACGGCCCCGGCAATGCCGATGAAAAATGCCTGGCGCTGCTGGTGTGCGACGACGCCAATCCGTTCCAGGACAAGGCCATTGCCGTGTTTATCGATAGCCAGTTGGTGGGCTACCTGGCGCACAGCGATGCGCTGCGCCTGCGCCGCACGCTGGGGCGCCAGGACCTGGTCGGCCAGCTGACTTCATGCGACGCGGTGATCCGTGGCGGCGGTCTGTGGAACGGCAAGCGTTTGGCGTATGCGGTATGGCTGGATCTGCAGCCGTTTGACTGATGCCGGGGACAGGTGGTAATGCCGCTAAGTTAAGGAAAAATCTTGGTAAACCAAGTAGGTCGGATTAGCCGCGTAGCGGCGTAATCCGACAATATCAGCTGCCAATTGTCGGATTACGCTACGCTAATCCGACCTACCATCCTCTTAACTTAGCGGCATTAGGGACAGGTGGAGGTGTGAAGTGAACTCCCGCCACGGCTGGCGTTGTTGCGTTACACAGGTTCAACAGGTGCCTGGAAGTCAATCCAGGCATTGCAGCCAATGCAAACCGCCAGCCGGACCGGGAGTTCTCTTGCATTATCGCCATTTACCAAGCACCTACGTTGACCTGCATCAAAAGTACTGAAATAAAGCGTGCACGTTGAACTTTGCAAAATGGATATACTTGCCTGATTAATCATATCAGGACGATATCCATGAAGGAAACACTGGCCAACTGGAGCAGCAATCTGCTGCCGCTGGGAAGCGAACTGCTGCTGGGCGCACTGCCTTGGATGCTGCTGTGCGGCGTGCTGGGTTTGCTGCTGGCGGCATTGATCTGCTACCAACTGGCCAGACAATGCCTGCTGGTGCGCCGACCAACTGCCTGGCATGTGGCCGCTAAACTCAGCTATGTGTTGATCCTGCTGGCGCTGCCGCTGCTGGGGATGGCGTTTGGCGCGGTGCACAGCGTGCACCGGGTGGTCAACCAGGCGCTGGTGCGCGACCTGCAGCCGGTGTTTGAAGCCCAGGCGCCGGCGCTGCGCATCTATCTGGAACAGCAGGTACGGCTGGTGGCGCCCGGCCAGCCGCTCAACATGCGCACGCTGATCGCGCCGCTGGTGCAGGACATGCTGTACCGGCCGGTGTCGGACAGCTGGTGGGAGCGCAGCAAGGCGTACTGGGTCAATGAATTCATGCTGCGCCGTGGCAGTGCGCTGCTGACGCAGGTATTGCAGGAACAGTTGATTACCCGCGTGGGCACGCTGGGTGCAGTGCTCAAGGAGTCGGACTTTCGTGGCCAGGCCACGGGCGAACTGGCCCGTCTCGGCACCGACGTGGCGGTACGCCTGACAACCGACGCGGCGCGCCGGATCGACTTCAGCGCGCTCGACACATCGCTGCCGATGCTGCTGGTCGACGCCATCAAGCGCCAGTCGGGCGCCTATTTCAACTCGCTCAAGCTCACGCTGGGATTTTTCGCCGTGCTGGCGCTGCTGATCGTGTGGGCCGAGATTATGGTGTACCGCTATTTCTACTTGCGCAGGTATCAAACCAGCACGCCCGCGGCCAACTGCGTCTGACAGAAGCGTAGCGAGCGGCGGCGAGTTGCGGCCGAGAAGCGCAGCCGTGCTTAAGCACGGTGAGCATCGCCGGCCGCAAATCGTGACGCGCAGTAGCTTATGTCAGGCGCTCTCAGACCTTGCGTTGCGCTACTGCATCAACGACGCAAAGGGCCGTCATATTGACGATACGGCGCACGGTGGCCGATGGCGTCAGGATATGCACGGGCTTGGCGCAGCCGAGCAGGATCGGGCCGACGGCGATGCCGTTGCCGGCCGCCGTTTTCACCAGGTTGTAGGCGATATTGGCCGACTCGATATTGGGCATCACCAGCAGGTTGGCGTCGCCTTTCAGGTCCGAGTTCGGCATCAGCTTGTTGCGCAGCTTGCTGTCGAGCGCGGTGTCGCCATGCATCTCGCCATCGACTTCCAGTTCCGGCGCGCGTTCCTTGATCAGCGCCAGTGCGGCGCGCATCTTCTGCGCCGAGGCGCTGTCGGACGAACCGAAGTTCGAATGCGACAGCAGTGCGGCGCGTGGCGACAGGCCGAAGCGGCTCATTTCTTCGGCCGCCATAATGGTGATCTCGGCCAGCTGGTCGGCGTCCGGATTTTCATTGACGTGGGTGTCAACCATCACCATCTGGCGCTCTGGCAGGATCAGCACGTTCATGGCGGCGTAGACATTGCTGCCGGCGCGCTTGCCCAGCACCTGATCGATATACTTCAGGTGCAGCTGGGTGGTGCCGAAGGTGCCGCAAATCATGCCGTCGGCATGGCCCTTGTGGATCATCATCGAGCCGATCAGGCTGTGGCGGCGGCGCATTTCCAGCTTGGCGTACTCTTCGGTGACGCCCTTGCGGCTGGTCATCTCGTAGTAGGTGCTCCAGTAATCGCGATAGCGCTCGTCGAAGTCCGGGTTGATGATGTCGAAATCGACGCCCTGTTTCAGGCGCAGGCCGAATTTCTGGATGCGCGTTTCCAGCACGGCCGGACGGCCCACCAGGATCGGACGCGCCAGTTTTTCATCGACCACCACCTGCACTGCGCGCAGCACGCGCTCTTCTTCGCCTTCGGCGTAGACGATGCGCTTGAGTTCAGCCGGGGTCGACTTGGCCATCAGGAACAGCGGCTTCATGAAGGTGCCGCTACGGTAGACGAATTGTTGCAGGCTGTCGGCGTACGCTTGCAGGTCCTTGATCGGACGCGTCGCCACGCCCGATTCTTCGGCGGCCTTGGCCACGGCCGGCGCAATCTTGATCAGCAGGCGCGGATCGAACGGCATCGGAATCAGGTATTCCGGGCCGAACGACAGGTTGCTGATGCCATAGGTGGTGGCCACGATATCGGACTGCTCGGCGTGCGCCAGGTCGGCAATCGCGTGCACCACGGCGATTTCCATTTCACGCGTGATGGTGGTGGCGCCGCAATCGAGTGCACCGCGGAAGATGTACGGGAAGCACAGCACGTTGTTGACCTGGTTCGGATAGTCCGAACGGCCGGTGGCGATAATGGCGTCGCTGCGCACGGCCTTGACTTCTTCGGGCAGGATTTCCGGATTCGGGTTGGCCAGCGCCAGGATCAGCGGGTTCGGCGCCATCTGGCGCACCATGTCCTGTTTCAGCACGCCGCCAGCGGACACGCCCAGGAAGATGTCGGCGTCAGGAATGATCTCGGCCAGGGTGCGCAGCGGCGTATCCTGGGCAAAGCGCTCCTTGTCCGGATCCATCAGTTCGGCGCGGCCCTTGTAGACCACGCCGGCGAGGTCGGTCACGTAGATGTTTTTCAGCGGGAAGCCCAGGTCGACGATCAGGTCCAGGCAGGCCAGCGCGGCCGCGCCGGCGCCGGACACCACCAGCTTGCAGTCTTCGATTTTCTTGCCGACCGCTTTCAGGCCGTTCAGGATCGCGGCGCCAACGATAATCGCAGTGCCGTGCTGGTCATCATGGAAGACCGGAATTTTCATGCGGTCGCGCAGCTGGCGCTCGATATAGAAGCACTCGGGCGCCTTGATGTCTTCCAGGTTGACGCCGCCGAAGGTCGGCTCGAGCGAGGCGATAATGTCGACCAGCTTGTCCGGATCCGATTCATTGATCTCGATATCGAACACGTCGATGCCGGCAAATTTCTTGAACAGTACGCCCTTGCCTTCCATTACCGGCTTGGCGGCCAGCGGGCCGATATTGCCCAGACCCAGCACGGCGGTACCGTTGGTAATCACCGCCACCAGATTGCCGCGCGCCGTGTATTTATAGGCGTTGGCCGGGTCGATCACGATTTCTTCGCAGGGAGCAGCCACACCTGGCGAATAAGCCAGCGCCAGATCGCGCTGGTTGGTCAGTTGTTTGGTTGGCGTAACACTGATCTTGCCTGGGCGCGGGCACTCGTGATACTCGAGTGCGGCCTGGCGCAATTGTTGACGCAATTCTTCTTTTTTATCAGATGACGAATCCATGCTGTGCTGCCTTCCTTTTGATCAATCGGGGGTGTCCGCGATTTTATCAGACCGATTCTTTCAACTAGCTAGGTATTTTCCGATACAACAGTCTGATATCACGCAGGCGCATAACCGGCCATTGTAAAGCGTAGCGTTGCCGATAACAGATTTGGTATCAAAAACTATCGGATTATGAATTTCAATTGGCTTGATGAATACAGTTCAATCGAAGTAGTCGTCGATCAGAAAACCGTAATCGCCATCGATCAGTGCTTGCAGATAGGCGTCGAAACTGTCGGCAATCACCTGGTAATTGTCGGGGTCGTGCAGGTAGCGCACGATCTGGCCGCAGCGTCCGCCTGGCGCGGGGGCAAAGTCCACATACAGGCGCGAGCTGCCGCCGTTGTTCATGCAGTGCGAGAAGCACAGCCGCTGGCCTTGGGGCAGGCTGGCATCGATGCGGGCGTCGACCAGGCCTGGCTCTTCCTGCAGATAATGGCCATAGATATCGGCAATGCTGCGCGTGTTGGCGCGATGGTCCTCCAGTATCTGCTCGACCGAACTGAGGTAATAGGGATACTCGAACACGTCCGAGCCGAGCAGATACACCGACACCGTGCCGCCCGCATAGGGCTGGTGCCAGGTGCCGTTGCACTGAGCCAGCAAAGCCAGCAGGCTCGACGGGCATTGCGGATACGCCCCGCGCAAGGCTTCGAGCTGGGCCGCGCTGGCGCCAGTGGCCAGCGCCAGCTCATCGCGCCAGGCTTGCGGCAGCACCTGGCGCAGGCCGGCCAGGTAGCGCTCGACCAGCGCCGAGTGCGCCATGGCGTCAGTCGTCTTCATCGACAAACTCGTAGCCGCGCGCCATCACCAGCTGCAGGTAGGCGTCAAAATCATCGGCAATGACGCAAAACTCGTCTGGGTCGTGCACGTAGCGTACGATCTGCCCCACCACGCCACCTTCACCGGGCACGAAATCGACATACAGCATCGAGGTGCCGCCATTATTCATGCAGTGGGCAAAACACAGGCGCGTGCTTTCGCTCACCTGGGCATCGATGCGCGGATCGAGCGTGAGCCAGTTCGGATCGATCCTGCCATTCTCGCTGTAGGTATCGGCAATGCTGTCGTTGCCCCGTTCGCGGTCTTCGAGTATCTGTTCAACCGAACGCAAATAATACGGATAGCCATTCATGCCGGCATCGGCGCCCAGCATCAGCACCGAGACGGTGCCAGCGTCATATTCCTGCCAATGGCTGCCGTTGATCTGGCCGAGCAAGGCCAGCAAACTGTCCGGGCATAAGGGGTAGGCCTGCTGCAATGCCTGCAGCTGTTCGGCGCTGGCGCCGCTGGCCAGCGCCAGCTCCTCGCGCGGCTCTTCAGGCAAGGCCTGGCGCAAGCCTTGCAAATACTGCTCGACGATCTCCATGGAATTCCTCTGCATAGGGCGGCAATGGCGCCGGGCTGGCGAATATAGCAGTTGCCGCACGGCGGCCAGCGCACGCTAGTGCGGCCGCGAGCGCAAACTGCTCCCCGGTGCAAAGCGCAGCGCCATCACCAGCAGCAGCACCACGCCGCCGGCCATCACCATCCATGCCTGCGCCAGGCTGGACGAATGCTGGCGTATCAGGCCTGCAATAAAGGGCATGGTACTGGCGATCATATAGCCGCCGCCCTGCACAAACCCGAGCAGCGCACCGGCGCTGGCCGGATCGGTCACATGGTCGAGGCTGACAATGAGCGACAGCGGAAACAGCGCACCGATGCCGATACCGAGCAGGATAACCGCTGGCAGCGCCAGTTGCGCAGGTGCCACGATCAGGCACGCCAGGCCAGCCAGGATGGCCAGCAGCACGCCGAGCAGCAACGGGCGGCGGTCAGGGAAACGATTGAGCATGCTCGATACCGCCAGCCCGGCCAGCACCTCCATCAGCGTCAGACCGCCGAGCAGCAGGCCGCTGTCCGATGCGCTCCAGCCGAGCTCGGTATAAAACGGCGGCAACCAGGCCAGCACCAGCGTGTAAGCACCGGTACCGATACCGAAAAACACCATCAGCAGCCAGGCGCGGCGGCTTGCCAGCGGCAGGCTGGCACCAGCGCCACCAGACACCTGCACATGGCTGGCGCTGGCGCGCCGCCACAGCAGCCAGGCGCCGGCGGCAGGCAGCGCCCACAAGGCCAATAGCGCTTGCCAGCCCACCTGCTGCGCCAGCGGCGAAGCGGAGGCAGCAGCAAGCGCTGCACCGCCCATGATGCCGGTAGTATAAAAGCCCATCAGCTGACCGGCGCGCTCGGGGAAATAGCGCTTGATAAACGCCGGCAGCAAGGCCTGCACCAGTGCAATACCGAGGCCACCCAGCGCGGCCGTGGCAATCAGTGCAGCACTGCCGTGCAGGGGCCAGCGCAGGGCGCAGGCCAGCGCGATAATGGCGCTGCCGAGGCTGATACCGCGCACCACGCCAAGGCGACGCTGCAGCTGCGCGCCGGCCAGCGCGCACAGCCCCATGGCAAACACGGGTACGGTGGTGAGCAGGCCGGCGTCGGCACTGCTGATGCCGGTGCCAGCCTGTATCGCATCGAGCAAGGGGCCGATGGCGGCCAGGATGGGCCGTAAATTGAGGCCCAGCAAAATAATGGCGGCCACCAGCAAGGCATTCGACGGCGCGCGGACGGGGATGGATGACATGGATACTCCTTGCCTCGCACGGAGGCACATGGTTTAATGCTTGACGCAAAAATAACTCGACGAAAAGTATCTTAACATGAAGACGAAAAACAATCTCGACATCAAGATAAATGCGGGGACCCTGCCTGCCTCGCCACCCGAGTATTTGCGCGCCCAGTTTGCGGCCAGCCAGTGGCGGCGCGAAATGCCGGAGATGGATACGGGCGCCATGCAGCTTGTCGGGCAGCTGGGTACGGTGGCGCAGCTGATGGCGCGCGACTGGCTTAATCCGCTGTTTGCCGAGCATGGCCTGCAGCCCGGTGAATTCGATGTGCTGGCCACGCTGCGCCGCTCAGGCGCCCCCTACGCGCTGACGCCGACAGCGCTCTACGAGGCAGCCATGCTGTCCTCGGGCGGCATGACCAACCGCATCGATCGGCTCGAAGCGGCCGCGCTGATCGAGCGCAAGAAGCATCCGAGCGACCGGCGCGGCGTGATGGTGGCGCTGACCCCCAAGGGGCACGACCTGATCGAGGAACTGGTGCTACTGCATGTGGCCAACGAAGCGGCGATGCTGGCCGCACTGACTGCGCAGGAACAGCGCCAGCTCGACCAGTTGCTGGCCAAGCTGCTGCAGGGCATGGTGCAGGCTAAGAACGGCTAGCCGGCACGCCGGCCAGCACGGCCGCCAGCTCGCGCAGCGCCGCACTGCCACGGCACGACTGGCGCTGCCACTGTGCCGAAGCCGGGTCGGCATACAACGCCTGCAGATCGGGGCCGGTATGGTCCACCCGCCCCTCGACGTGGGTCAGGAAAAAGTGGCGTGGCCGGCCCCACAGATTGGCGGCAAACTGCAGCACCAGGCCATGCTCGAACAGCAGCGCGCCGCTGCGGCCCTTGTGTCCCAGCAGCACGCGGCAAGGCGGCAGGCCACGCGACATGACACCACGCAAAAACGGCGCCAGGCGCAGCTGGTAGCCCAGCTCCAGACCATTGGCACGCAGCTGTCCATCCTGCTGGTAGACCTTGAACAAAACCTCAACGGGCCGGCCGGCGCGGCGCAGCAGGCGCTGCTCTTCATGCAGGCACAAGCCTGCACCATCGCACAGGCGATAAAAACCGCGCGCGTCCAGCTCGGCCGCATCAAAGCTGTCCAGTCCCACCAGACGCGGATCGCGCAGCCAGCCATCATCGAGAAAGGCCTGCAGTACGGTATGGATATCGGTCAGTGGCATGGTGGGGAGGCAAGTACAGGGACGCTTATTGTAGGCCGGCTTTATAATGGCAGCGCCATCGTTTATCCAGGAACCACTTATGTCCCAGCACGACGCGCTGTCCGAATTCGACCTGATCAAGCAGTATTTCGTACGCCAGCGCCCTGGGCGCGCCACGCTCGGCATCGGCGACGACTGCGCACTGCTCACGCCCGCGCCAGGCCGGCAGATCGCCATTTCGTCCGACATGCTGGTGGAAGACCGCCACTTCTTTGCCGGCGCCGACGCGCGCAAGCTCGGCCATAAAAGCCTGGCCGTCAATCTGTCGGACCTGGCCGCCATGGGTGCGCGCCCGGTAGCCTTTACGCTGGCGCTGGCCCTGCCGCAGGCCGAACGCGGCTGGCTGGCGGCATTTTCCGAAGGCCTGTTTGCGCTGGCCGATGCGCATGGCTGCGAACTGATCGGCGGCGACACCACCAAGGGTCCGCTCAATATCTGCATTACCGTGTTTGGCGAGCTGGCACCCGGCCAGGCACTGCGGCGCGACCGCGCCGTGGCAGGCGACGATATCTGGATCAGCGGCACGCTGGGCGACGCGCGCCTGGCGCTGGCCGGCTACCGCATGGAGCACACGCTGGCGCCGCACGAGATGAGCGAGGCGGCCAGCCGCATGCACACCCCCACGCCGCGCGTGGAACTGGGCTGCCTGCTGGCCGAAACCGGGCTCGCGCATGCCGCCATCGATATTTCCGACGGCCTGGTCGGCGACCTTGGCCATATCCTGAAAGCCTCCGGCGTCGGCGCCACGCTCGACGTGGACGCCCTGCCCGCCGGCCCCGTGCTGGCGCGCCAGAGTGCACAGCTGCGCCGCAGCTATACGCTGGCCGGAGGTGACGATTATGAACTGTGCTTTACGGCGCCGCCGTCATCGCGCGAGCAAATTGCCGCACTGGCCGCGCGCTGCGCCACGCCCGCCACGCGCGTGGGCAGCATCGACACCGCAGCAGGCCTGCGCCTGGTGGACGCGACCGGTGCACCGCTGGACCTGGCACTGCGTTCGTTCGATCACTTCACGCAATAGGTACGTCCTGCAGCAACTGCGCCAGCGCACTGTTTTGCTGCGCCATCGATGGCGGCAGTTCGGCTGCCAGGAATTCGATAAACGCACGCACGGCTGGCACCAGAGCGCGCCGCGATGGAAACACCGCATGCAGCTGGTGTGATGCGGCGCTGTGGCCGGGCAACAGCAGCACCAGGCGGCCGTCGTGCAGCGCTTCATGGCAGACGTTATAGGGCAGCAGGGCCACGCCGGCGCCGCCAATCGCGGCGGCCATCAACAGGTGGCCGCTGTCGGTGACCAGCGCCGATTCGTAGGCGATGTCTGCCGCTGCATTGCTGCCTGGTGCGTGGAGGCGCCAGCGCGCCGGCTCGCCCGGCATGCCGCCCGGTCCCACGCCACGCACGCCCTGCAGCGACTGCACGGTATCGAACGGGCCGTGCGCGGCGACAAACGCGGGGCTGGCCACCAGTATCTGCATGCTGGCGCCGAAAGTGCGCACCACCAGGTTGGAATCGTCCAAGGCGCTGCGGATGCGCAGGGCCACATCAAAGCCTTCGGCAATCACATCGACACGCCGGTTGACCAGCTCCAGTTCGAGGCGCACTTCCGGATGCAGGCATAGAAAACGCGCGAGCAGGGGCGCGAGAAAAATCTGCGCCACGCCGGTGGGACAACTGACGCGCAGGCGACCTGAAGGGCGCGCCCCGGCATGCTCGGCCACCTCCACCGCCGCCCGCGCGGCATGGGTCATCACTTCGCAATGGGCAAAGAATTCGGCGCCCACATCGGTCACGCGCACCACCCGCGTCGAACGCTGCAACAGGCGTACACCAAGGCGCTGTTCGAGTCCGGAAATGCGCCGGCTCACGCGACTTGGGCATGCCCAGCAAGCGTGCAGCGCCCGAAAACGAGCCTTGCGTCACTACAGCGGAAAAAATGCCGAGGTCGTTCAAGTCTTCCATTATTAACCAGACAGTAATAAATCGCGCAGCCAGACAATATTGTTCTATGTGGAGAACAATGTAATCCATTTACTGTGGCTAGTGGCAACTATTTGCCAGCGCTATGCTGAGTCTGTCATTTCACTCAGGAGCCATCATGCAAGTTCTTCATCTCGATTCGAGTATTTCTGGCGACGCGTCCGTTTCACGCGCGATGAGCGCAGCCATCGTCGCTGAAATCACACGCCAGCGCACCCTTGCCGGCGATATGGTGCACGTCACGCAGCGCGACCTGGTGGCGCAGCCGGTAGCACACCTGGACGGCCCGATCGCTGCCGGCTTTCGCCCTCTCGGCCACGCCAGCAGCGACGACACAGTCGCACGCGAGCACGCCATATCGGAGCAACTCGTCACGCAGCTGCTGGCCAGCGACGTGATCGTGATCGGCGCGCCGATGTACAACTTTTCCGTAGCCAGCCAGCTCAAGGCCTGGATGGACCGCGTCGCGCAGCCGGGCCGCACTTTTGAGTACACCGCTCAAGGTCCGGCAGGCCTGGCCGGCGAACGCAGCGTCATCATCGCTTCGGCGCGCGGCGGACTGTATTCGTCCGGTCCGGCGGCGGCCATGGACTTCCATGAAGCCTACCTGAAAGCGTTTTTCGGTTTTCTCGGCATTGGGCATGTCAGCGTGGTGCGCGCCGAACTGCTGAGCAAGGGCGAAACGCTGAAGAACGAATCGATCAGCCATGCCACCGCCAGCATTGCCGGCGCAGTACAAGACCACTTCCGCAACTAAGGAGCCATCAGCATGCTGTTTTCCATCACCTTGCAATACACCAGAGCGGCCGCCGATATTGCCCCGCATCTCGACGCCCATCGCCAGTGGCTGGTCGAATATATCAAGCGCGGGAGCATCATCTTGGCCGGCCCGCTCGAACCACGTACCGGCGGCCTGATCCTGGCCTCGTGCGCCGATATGGCCAGCATGCAGGCCATGATGGAACAGGATCCGTTCATCGTCGAGCAGGTGGCCAGCTACGCGGCGCAGGCCTGCCGCCCGGCGCTCGTTGCCAGCGGTTTTCCTGCAGGCTGGGCGCCTGATGCAAACGTTGTCTAGCCCTGCCATGAATCGACAACATGTTATTACGGCGCTGTTGCTAAGCGTACTATCCTTTACCAGCGCCTACGCGCAACCGGAACAAGCCATGCCCGTCACGTCTGCTGCCATATCGCCATCTTCTCCGACCGTCGCCGGGGTGCAGCCCATCGCTATCGTGCTGGTCCACGGCGCCTTTGCCGACGGCTCCAGCTGGCTGCCGGTAATCGCCATCCTGCAGCAGCGAGGCTACCATGTTACGGCCGTGCAAAATCCCCTCACTTCGCTGGACGACGATGTGCAGGCCACTCTGAAAGTGATCGCACGCCAGCACGGCGAGGTGCTGCTGGTGGGCCACTCGTGGGCTGGCGCGGTGATCAGCCAGGCCGGCAACGATGCCAGGGTGCACGGCCTGGTCTACCTGTCGGCGCTGGTGCCCAACAGCGGTGAATCGGTCAGTGCGCTGCTGGCGCGCCTGCATGCGCCGATGACAGGCCTGGCGCCCGATGCGCAGGGACTGATCTGGCTCGACCAACCCGACATGTACGCGAAAGTCATGGCGGCCGACCTGCCGCCGGCGACCGCGCGCCAGCTGGCGGCGGTGCAGCAGCCGATCGCCGCACGCGCCTTTGGCGACAAGGTGGCGCATGCAGCCTGGCACGACAAGCCAGGCTGGTATCTGGTAACGGACGGCGACCAGGCCCTGCCGACGTCGGTGCAACAGTGCCTGGCCAGCCAGATCAGGGCGACAACGACGGTCATCAGGTCCAGCCATCTGTCGATGCAGTCGCAGCCACAGGCAGTGGCGGCGCTGATCGAACAGGCGGCATCAAGCCTGCAGCAGCGCTGAAGCTAACGCGCGCTGCGCGCCAGGCGCGGCTGGTTGACCATCCAGTAGTGCTGGAACGCCAGGCGGATATTGTCGCGCAGCTCGGTGTCGTGCCAGGGCTTGGTATAGAAACGGTAGATGGCGCCGCGGTTGATCGAGTCGAGCACCGCTTCGAGTCCCGTATAGCCGGACAGGATAATGCGGATGGTGTCCGGATACAGTTCCTTGACCTTGCTGAGGAACTCGGTGCCGCTCATGCCGGGCATGCGCTGGTCGCACACGATCACGTGCACGCGGTGCAGCGCCAGCAGGTCGAAGCCTTCGGCCGGCGTGCTGGCCGTCAGGATCTGGTAGCCATCGGGACGGAACAGCCGGTGCAGGGAGGACAGCACGTTGACGTCCTCGTCGACGATCAGCAGCGTC
Source organism: Janthinobacterium aquaticum (assembly GCF_009208565.1). GTDB lineage: Bacteria > Pseudomonadota > Gammaproteobacteria > Burkholderiales > Burkholderiaceae_D > Janthinobacterium. The sequence continues at coordinate 212,997 of NZ_WFLK01000003.1, forward strand.
TGCAGCGGCTGCGCGGTGGGATCGTGGCCGGGCGGCAGGCCGGCGCCGGCGGTGATGATCTGGCCCATCTCGAGCGCCGGCAGGGCGCGGCTGAAGTAAAAGCCCTGAATCTCGTCGCAGCGGTTGCGGCGCAAAAACTCCAGTTGCGGGCGCGATTCCACGCCTTCGGCCACCACGCTCAGTTTCAGGCTGTGCGCCATGCCGATAATGGCCAGCGCGATGGCCGCATCGTTGGGATTGCTGGTGATATTGCGCACGAAGGCGATATCGATTTTCAGCTTGTCGATCGGGAAGCGCTGCAAATAAGCCAGGCTTGAATAGCCGGTACCGAAATCGTCGATGGCCACCTTGACGCCGATCTTTTTCAGCTTGCCCAGCATGACGATGGTGCGCTCGGCGTTCGACATCAGCGCCGTCTCGGTCAGCTCCAGTTCCAGCAGCTCGGCCGGCACTTCGTACTGGTCGAGCGCGCGCATTACCTCGTGCTCCAGGTCGCCTTCGGCAAACTGGCGGCTCGAGACGTTAACGGCCACCCGCACCGGCCCTACTTCGCTGTCGCGCCACTGCGCGATCTGGCGGCAGGCGGCGTGGATGACCCAGGCGCCCACACGCACCACCAGGCCGGTGTCTTCCAGCACCGGCACGAATTCGGCCGGCGCCACCAGGCCGTAGCCGGGGCGACGCCAGCGCAGCAAGGCCTCGACGCCGCTGATGCGCCCGGTGCGCAGGTCCACCTTGGGCTGGTAGTACAGCACGAACTGCTCGTGTTCAAGCGCCTGGCGCAGCGCCAGCTCCAGGTCGAGCCGCGCCAGCACCTGCACGTTCATGCCGGCCGTGTAGAAGCGGTAGCCGTCACGCCCGGCCTGCTTGGCGCCGGCCATGGCCGTGTTGGCATGCCGGACCAGCGTTTCCGGATCGGTGGCGTCGTCGGGATACATGGCAATGCCGATACTGGCCGTCAGCGTGGCGGCGTGGCCATGCAGGTCGAACGGTGCGCGCAGCGCTTCGCGCACCTGGTTGGCAACCGCCACCGCTTCCTGCTGGTTGCGGCTCATGGAAAGAATCAGCGCAAATTCATCGTTGCCCAGCCGGCCGACGGTGTCGCGCAGGCGCACGCATTGCACCAGCCGGTTGCTGAACTGGCGCAGCAGCTCGTCGCCCAGCGCGGCGCCCAGGTTGTCGTTGATGCTCTTGAAGCGGTCGAGTGCAATGAACAGCACCACGATGCGCCAGGTCTTTTCCTGCGCCAGCTCGACCGCCTGCGCCAGCGTCTGGTAGAACAGGCTGCGGTTGGGCAGCCCGGTCAGGCTGTCGTAATGGGCCAGTTGCTTGAGCCGCTCCTGCGCGTGGCGCCGCTCGCTGATATCGCGCGCCACGGCGATCAGCAGCAGGCCGCTGGCGCCGCCCTGTGCATACCAGTGCCAGCCCAGCTCCACCGGCACCAGGCTCAGGTCGCGCCGCGCCAGCTCGCACTCGAGCACCTCGGTTGCCACGTGCGCCGAATCGTGCTGCAGCGCAGCCATCGGCACGGCCGGCTGTACCGGCGGCGCAGGCAGCAGCGCGCCCGGTGCCAGCGCCAGCAACTCGCGGCGCGTGTAGCCGAGCAGGCGGCAGGCGCCATCGTTGACGTCGACCAGCGTCATGCTCAGCACATCGACCAGGAAGATGGCGTCGCTGGTGGCGTCCATCGCGCCGCGAAAGCGCTGCAGTTCCAGCGCGCGCAGATTGACGGTGCGCTCGAGCGCAGCGTTGGCCTGGTGCGCGGCGCGGTGCAGCAGGCGCACCTCGAGCATGTTGCGGATGCGCGTGAGCACTTCAAGCGCATCGAAAGGCTTGCTGATAAAGTCGCGCGCACCCGCTTCCAGCGCTGCGAGCTTGGCCTCGGGATCGGCGGCAATCACCATCACCGGCAGGTAACCGTCGCGCTCGAGCGGACGCAATGCGTCCATCACCGCGTAGCCGCTCATGGCCGGCATGACCAGGTCGAGAATGATCAGGTCGTAATGGTGCTGCCGGTGCAGGCCGGCCACTTCGCGCGCGTCGAGGGTGCTGGTGACGGCCGTATAGCCGGCGCTGTCCAGCAGATGCTCGAGCAGGCGCAGGTTGACCTGCTGGTCGTCGACGATCAGTATTTTGGCGCGGCAGAGATCGGCCTGGCTGATCATGGCGCTTCTTTCGGCGCCGATTGCTGCGCCAGGTAGTCGAGGGTGCTGTTGATCGCCTCGCAAAAACTGTCCAGTTCGAGGGGCCGGCTCAGGTAGCGATAAAAGCCCAGCGCCATGCTGCGTTCGATATCGCGCGCCATGGCGTTGGCCGTCAGCGCGGTGCGCGCATCGGCGCGCAGCAGCGCGAGCACCGCGGCGCCATCCATGCCCGGCAGGTTGATGTCGAGCACGATGATGTCGGGCCGTTCGCTGCGCGCCAGCGCCACGCCGCTTTCGCCGTCGCGCGCCGTCAGCAGGCGCACTTGCGGGCAATGCGCGATAAGCTCCTTGACCAGCGCCAGATTGGCGGCATGGTCTTCCACATACAGCAAGGTGGCGCTGGCGCTGATGGCCGGCGTCGCCGCGACAGCAACCACAGGGCCGCTCTGCGCCAGCGGCAGGTCGACCCAGAAGGTGCTGCCCTGGCCGGCAATGCTGTGCACGCCGATCTGGCCATCCATCAGCTCGACCAGGCGCCGGGTCAGCACCAGGCCGATGCCACTGCCCTCTTCCTTGCCGCTTTCCTGGCCCAGGCGGTTGAATGGCTGGAACAGCAAGGCCTGCTGCGCGCTGTCGAGGCCCAGCCCCGTATCGCACACGCTGATACGCAGGCGGCCATCGTCCTGCCGGCTGCAATCGAGCGTGATCTGCCCCTGTTCGCGGTTGTACTTGAGCGCATTGGACAGCAGGTTAAGCAGGATCTGCCGCAAGCGCGTGCGGTCGGCCGTCACGCTCCACGGACAGGCCAGCGGAAAGGCCAGCCGGATGGCGCGCCCGGCGGCCAGCGGTGCGATCATGTCGCGACATTCGTCGATCACTTCCTGCAAGGGCACCGCTTCGAGCGACAGATTGACCGCGCCGGCTTCCACCTTGGCCAGGTCGAGAATTTCATTGATCAGTGTCAGCAGATGCCGGCCCGATTTGAGGATATGGCCGGCAAACTCCTTTTTTTGCTCAAGCGTCGACGGCAGGCGGTCCGAGCTCAGTATCTGCGCAAAGCCCAGGATGGCGTTCAAGGGCGTGCGCAACTCGTGGCTCATGGCCGACAGAAAGGCCGACTTGGCCGCATTGGCGCTGCACGCCTCCTGCATGGCCAGCGCCAGCTCGCCATTGGCCAGTTCCAGCTGCCTGGTGCGCTCCTGCACGCGCAGCTCCAGTTCCTGGTTCAGGCGCATGATTTCCTGCTGCGCCAGCACGCGCTGGGCCGCCGCCTCGGCCAGCTCGCGGTTGGTGTGCTGCAGCTGCTGCGCGCGCACATCGGCCTGCACCAGTATCTCGCTCACCGGACGGGTAATGACATGCTCGAAACGGCGCAATGTCCAGAACGCTGCCAGCAGGGCAGGCAGCGCGACAGCCAGCGCCACCAGCAGCTGCCCGGCAACGCCGGCCGACTGACCGCTGCGCCCTCTTGTCGACAGCACGTCATGCACCACCATGCTGCCCAGCAGCATGAGCAGCGCCACCAGCGTGGTTACCAGTACCACCGCCGTCAATTTGAAGCGTAGCGAACGTAGCTGCGGCATGATCAGGCTTTCCTGTCTGAACAATTAAACGTCTGTGCGCATTGTCGTGTAATCAACAAACAGTGTACGCATTTTCGCTACCGTGTGGGAATGTTTCTGCTGATCTCGCTATCACGCCAGCGCATGCTACAGTGGCGCTGATCAGACACTGCACAGGCCACCATGAAAACAACGTTTCCGCCCGATCAGCTGGCCGTCCGGGTCGGGCTGCACTTGCAACAGCGCCAGCTGCTGCTGGCCACGGCCGAATCGTGCACCGGCGGCGGCGTGGCGGCCGCCATCACCGATATCGCCGGCTCGAGCGCCTGGTTCGACTGCGGCTTTGTAACCTACTCGAATGGCGCCAAGACCCGCATGCTGGGCGTGCCGGAGGCCTTGATCGCCGCCCATGGCGCGGTCAGCGTCGAAGTGGCGGCAGCCATGGCGCAGGGCGCACTGGCCCATAGCGGCGCGCAGTTGGCGGTGTCGACCACCGGCATTGCCGGTCCGGGCGGCGGCGTGCCGGGCAAGCCGGTCGGCACAGTGTGCTTCGGCTGGGCCGACAACAATGGCGTGCGCACGCAGCGCCTGCAGTTCGAAGGCGACCGCCAGGCCGTGCGCGAACAGGCCGTGGCGCACGCCCTGCAGGGGCTGCTGCAGCACTGAGCTACAGCGGCGCGATCATGGCGCGGTCGCGCCCGGCCTGCTTGGCCAGATACAGCGCACTGTCGGCGCGCATCAGCAGCTCGTGCCGGCCGGCGCCATGGCGCGGGTATTCGGCAATGCCGGCCGAAAAAGTGCAGCCCGACAGGCTGTGCGGTGCCTGCTGTATCAGTAGTTGCCGGTAGCGCGCAGCGATATGTTCGAGCTTGTGCGCCGCCACCGCGCTGCTGGCGTCGCGCAGCAGCAGGCAGAATTCCTCGCCGCCATAACGGCACAGCATATCGCTGCCGCGCAGCAGGCTCTCGACCAGGCGGGCAAACTGGATCAGCACCTCGTCGCCGAAGTTATGGCCGTAGGTATCGTTGATGCGCTTGAAAAAATCCAGATCGATAATGGCGATTGCGATCGTGGTGTGGGTGCCAGTCTCCAGCAGGATGGCGTTCAGCGCGCTCTCAAAATGGCGGCGGTTGTACAGGCCCGTCAGATGGTCGCGCATGGCCTGTTCCTTCAGGCTGTCCTGCAGCGAACTGACATGCAGTATCTGGTGCGCCAGTTCGCGGTTCAGGTGCTCGAGCTTGAGGTTTTCCGATTCGCGCGCCGCCTGCAGTTCGAGCGCCTTGTCGCGCTCGTCCTTGAGGTCGCGCATTTCCTTTTCCAGGTTACGCAGCAGCAGCCGCGACGCGCGCGCCGACTTGCTGCTTTCCTCGAAGGCGGCCAGGTACTGCTGCAGGAAACTGTAAGCGTCCTGCCAGTGGCCGAGCTGGGCGTTGATATCGGCCAGGCCGCGCAGGATCTGCTGCTGGTGAAACGGATTGCGCGTCCAGCTGAGCAGGCTGTGGGCCTGCGTCAGCGAAGCGAGCGCGCGCAGCGGATCGCCGGTCTGCAGATCGAGCTTGCCGCGCACCAGCCAGGCATGCATCTGTTCTTCCAGGTCCTGCGCCTCGGTGGCATAGCGCTCGGCGCGTGCCAGCAACTGCTGCGCTGTCTCGTTTTGCTTCAGCTGGATGGCCGCATGGGCGGCAATGCAGAACAAAAAGGCGCGCACTGCCAGGTCTTCTTCGGGCCACTCGTAAAACGGTTCGAGCAGCGCCAGCGCCTCGGCCGGCTTGCCGGTCGTGAGCAGGCACATGGCCAGGTTGGCCGAGACAATGGTGTGCTGGTATTTAAGCTTTTGCGTGCCGATGATGTCGAGCGCTTCGTACAGCAGCGGAATGGCGTCCTCGTCGTTGCCCAGGTCGTGCTGCGACGAAGCCAGGTTCGACAGGCTGTTGACGCGGTGGGCCGGCGTGCCGAAGCGCTCGGCAATATCGAGCGCCAGCAGGAAATTGCGCGGCCCTTCCTGCGTGTCGCCACGGTTGAGCGCATCGACGCCCAGGCGCGCATAGAGCATGAATTTATGCAGGGAATCGGGAATCTGCACGGCCAGCATGCGCGCCTCCAGAAAAGCCTGCTCCGCTGCAGCGAAGTCGCCGCGCCGGCTGGCGTAAGCACCCTGCAGGGCGGCCACCTGCATGGCGCCTTCGAGGTCATAGCATTGCTGGAAATAATCGTGCAGGCTGGCGCAAGGCGGCTCGGGCTCGCCGCCGTAGTAGGCCAGCCAGCATTCGTTCAGTTCGGCGTACGCCGCCCCGCGCCGGTATTGCAGGCGCTGCGCGGCGCTCTGCGCCAGATGCACCAGACGGCGTGCCTGGCGGCGGTTGCCAACCAGGCAGGACAGGCCATGCAGGTTGAGACGGTCGATATCGGCTTGATCAAGACTGGAAGTGGGCACTGCATCCTCGTTCACACTCTGGGGTGGATTTTTCAGGCGGATATTGCTTTGCACAATGGTATGCTCACTCCTATCATAACCAGATTCGGCCCCGCACATGACGTCTTTGCAAATGTCTGTGGTAAAAAAGTCAGTGTTCGCCCCCCTACTGGCTGCCTGCGCACTGTGCGCCTGCAGCGGCACGCCGGCAACCGCACCGAGCCCGCTGACCGGCGCACCGTATACCGTCTACGCGGCCGGCGATATCGCCGATTGCCGCCAGCGCCCGTGGCAGATGACCGGCGCAGCGCAGACGGCCGAGCTGATTGCCGGCGAACTGGCCGGCCGGCGCGACGCCGCCGTGCTGAGCCTGGGCGACCATACCTATCCGGTCGGCCTGCCGGCGGAATTTGACACCTGCTACGCACCGACCTGGGGCCGCTTCAAGGAACGCACCTACCCGACCCCGGGCAACCATGAATATTATGGCTCCAAAGCGGCTAACGGTTATTTCGGCTACTTTGGCCGGCCCGACTATTACAGCGTCGGACTGGGCGCCTGGCATGTGATTTCGCTCAACAGCCATCTGCCGCCGGCACGCCTGGAAGAGCAGCTGGCCTGGCTGAAAGACGACCTGGCGCGCCACCCGCGCCCGTGCACGCTGGCGTTCTGGCATGCGCCCCTGTACAGTTCGGGCGGCCACCGCGCCCCGAAAACCATGCAGCCGGCCTGGCAGGCGCTGCACGAGGCGGGCGCCGAACTGGTGCTGTCGGGCCACGATCACGACTACGAACGCTTTGCGCCGCAAGACGCCAATGGACGCGTCGACGAGGCGCGCGGCGTGCGCCAGTTCGTGGTCGGCACCGGCGGCGCTTTCCTGACGCCGTTCTTCTACTTTATGGCGCACAGCGAAATGCGCGACAACAGCAGCCATGGCGTACTGCGCCTGCAACTGTACGACAACGGCTACCAATGGCAGTACCTGCCGGTGCCCGATGACGGGAGCGTACAGCGCCCGGCGCCGGACAGCGGCGGCGGACGCTGTCACTGAATTTTCAAGCACTTATCTGGAGCAAGGCGCAATGCAAAACACGGTACATTTTATCCTGCAGGGCAAGGGCGGCATCGGCAAGACGCTGGTCTCGACCTTGCTGGCGCAATGGATGGCAAGCAAGCACGACGCGCCCCTGCGCTGTTACGACACCGACCAGGAAAACGCCACCTTCTCGCGCTACAAGGCGATGCAGGTCAAGCATGTGCCGGTGATGACGGATGCGCGCAATATCGATCCGAAGCGCTTCGACGCACTGATGATCGATATCCTGGAACAGGACGGCAACTGCGTGATCGACAACGGCGCCAATACGTTCTCGCCGCTGATGGGCTATCTGCTGGAAAATGACTGCTTCTCGCTGCTGGAAGAATCGGGCCGCAAGGTCTATATCCACACCATCGTCGGCGGCGGCGACACCCTGCACGACACGGCCACCGGCTTTGTCGCCACCGCCCAGGCCACCCGCGTGCCGCTGGTGCTGTGGCAGAACGAGCACTTCGGCCTGCTGCAGTCGGCCTCGGGCAAGCAGTTCATGGAATCGCAGTCGTATGCCGACCACCGCACGCGCGTCAAAGGCAGCATCACGCTGGCCCAGCGCAATCCCGACACCTTTGGCGCCGACGTCAAGAAAATGAACACGGCGCGCCTGACCATGCAGGAAGTGCTGCAGAACGACAAATTCAACATCATGGAAAAACAGCGCATCAAGGTGGTCTACCGCGATATTTTCGAGCAGCTCGACAAGGTGGAGTGGTAGTGGACCGCCAACAACTGCGCAGCCACGTGTTCGACCAGACCGGCATCAAGGTCGATGTCAATGACCCGATCTTTGCACTGGTGGCGCTGAACGAAGCGGTGCTGGCCGACACCGTCGAGCGCCAGCTGGCCGTGCTCAACGCCGCCTCGCAGGCGCTGGCGGCGCAGGCCTGCATAGCCGGCGGCCTGCCGCCGCCCGCTGCAGCAACCACCGCCGCCACTGCCACCGCTGCGCCAGCGCGCTGGTTCTCGCCGCGCGAATGGCGCTTGCTGGGCGCCGCTGCCCTCGTTTCGCTGGCCACCTCCATGCTGGTGCTGGCCGGCGCCGCGCTGCTGTGGCGCCATACCTCCTGACTCTTACCAACCTTACCGGAAGCATGCATGAAACCGATCAAACTGCTGGCCATCCCTGCCCTGCTGCTGTCGCTGTATGGCGCTCCCCTGTCGCTGCTCCACGCTGCCGAAGCGGCCGCCAGTGCACCGGCCGGCGCTACTGCCGTACCGCAGATCGCGTATGAAAAATACACGCTGCCCAACGGGCTCGAAGTGATCCTGGTGGAAGACCACAAGCTGCCCGTCACCGCCGTCAATATCTGGTACCACGTGGGACCGGCCAACGAAGCGCCGGGCCTGACCGGCTTTGCCCACTTGTTCGAACACATGATGTTTGCCGCCACCAAGCATGTGCCGCGCGGCCTGGCCGACCAGCTGCTTGAAGGCGCCGGCGCCACCGACTCGAACGGCAGCACCGATTTCGACCGCACCAACTATTTCGACACGGTGCCGTCGAACCAGCTCGAGCTGGCGCTGTGGACCCATTCTGACCGCATGGGCTACCTGCTCGACGTGCTCGACCAGACGGCGCTGACCAACCAGCAGGACGTGGTGCGCAACGAGCGCCGCCAGAGCGTGGAAAACGCGCCGTACGGCATCGTGCAGGAAGCGCTGTTCCACCAGCTGTTCCCGAAAGAGCATCCGTACTACGCCAGCGTGATCGGCTCGCATGCCGACATCCAGAACGCCAAACTGGACGACATCAAGGATTTCTTTACCAAGTACTACGGCCCCAACAACGCCACGCTGGTGATTGCCGGCGATATCGACAAGGCCAGAACCAAGGCCCTGGTCACCAAATACTTCGGCAGCTTCAAGCGCGGCCCGGACGTGGCCAAACCCAGCGTGGTCACCCCGCCGATTACTGCCGAGCGCCGCATCGTGGTGCAGGACCGGGTCGAGCTGCCGCGCGTGTACATGGGCTGGCTCACGCCGCCCGCCTACAGCAAGGACGACGCCGAGCTGGCGATGGCCGCGCAGATCCTCGCCGGCGGCAAGTCGAGCCGCCTGTACAAGTCGCTGGTGTACGACAAGCAGATCGCCCAGGACGTGGGCGCCGACCAGGGTTCGAGCGCACTGACGTCGATGTTTACCATCGACGCCACCGCCCGCCCGGGCCACACGGCCGAAGAAATCGAGCAGGCCTTGAATGCGCAGCTTGATGCATTGCGCACCGATGGCCCGACCGAAAAAGAGGTCGAGCGCGCACGCAATACGATTGAAACGGCGATGCTGAGCCAGGTGGAAAAAGTCGGCGGCCACGGCCTGGCCAACCTGCTCAACAAATACAACCAGTACACGGGCGACCCCGGTTACCTGGCCAAGGATATCGAACGCTACCGCCAGGTCACGCCAGAAGGCGTCAAGCGCGCCGTCGACCAGTATCTGAAAAACCAGGCGCGCGTGGTGGTGTACGGCGTGCCCGGCACGCCCGACCTGGGGGCGGAAGTGCCGACGCCGGCGCCAGGCAAGATGGCCGCCGAACCCGGCACGGCCATCAACGCCGATGAAGCCTGGCGCAACGCCGTGCCCAAGGCCGGCCCCGAGCCGAAGTTCACCCTGCCGCAAGGCAAATCGTTCACGCTGAAAAACGGCCTGACCGTGATCCACAACTACAATCCGACCGTGCCGCTGGTGGCCAGCCAGCTGGTGATCAGGAGCGGTTCGGGCGCCAATCCGGTTGCGCAGCCAGGGCTGTCGAGCTTTACGGCGCAGCTGCTGCAGGAAGGCACGGCCACCCGCAGCGCACCGCAGATCGCCGACGACGTGGCGCAGCTGGGCGCGTTCATCGGCGCCGGTTCAGGCGTCGATTCGTCGTATGTGCAGCTGACGGCGCTGACAGCGACCTTCCCGCAGGCGCTCGACGTGCTGGCCGATGTGGTGCTGCATCCGCAGTTCCCGCAGGACGAAGTCGAGCGTCAGCGCGCCAGCCGCCTGGGCGCCCTGGCGCAGCAGCGCGAGAACGCCGGCGCGGTGGCCGCGCGCGTGGAAGCGGCCGCCCTGTACGGCCCGCAGCATCCGTACGGCAGCACCCAGCTGGGTAGCGAAGCGGCGCTGAAGGCAACCACCCGCGCCGACCTGCAACAGTTCTGGCAGCAGCACTACCTGCCCAACAATGCAGCGCTGATCGTCTCGGGCGATATCACCGAAAGCGCGCTGAAAAAGCTGGTGGAAGCGAAATTTGGTGACTGGAAAGCGGGCAAGGTTGCAGCTTCGGTCAAGGCGGTACCGCAAACGAGCAAGGCGCGTCTGATCCTGGTCGACAAGCCCGGCGCACCACAGACGGCGGTGCGGCTCGTGACCATTGCAGCGGACCGCAAGACGCCTGATTATGCACCGCTGCAGGTAATGAACGCAGCGCTGGGCGGCCTGTTTACCAGCCGTCTCAGCAACAACCTGCGCGAGGAAAAAGGCTATACCTACGGCGTGCGCTCGCAGTTCCAGTACCGCACGCAGCCAGGCCCGTTCTCGATCGCCGCCGGCGTGCGCACCGATGTCACCGGCCCGGCCGTATCGGAAACGCTCAAGGAAATCCGCGCCATGATCGCCCAGCCCTTGCCAGCGAAGGAACTGTCGAACGCGCGCAATTCACAGGTGCTGTCCCTGCCCGGCCAGTTCGACACCAACGCCAGCGTCAGCGCCAGCATGGCCAACACCTATGTGTATGGCCTGGGCCTCGATTACTACAGCAAGCTGCCGCAGCGCTTTGCCGGCGTGACGGCTGCGCAGGTGCAGCAGGTCACGAAAAAATACCTGCAGCCGGAAAAACTGATCGTGATCGGCGTGGGCGACCAGGCCAAAATCGCGCCACAGCTGGCGCCGCTCAATCTGGCACCGGTGGAGGTGCGGGATGTGGAGGGAAATGTGAAATAAAAACGGCGGTGGACGCGTATCACGTAGGTCGGATTAGCGGGGCAAAGCCCCGTGTAATCCGACAACACCGCTGACGCCAACAATGTTGTCGGATTACGGCCCCGCAGGGGCCTAATCCGACCTACGCACGGCGGCGGAACAGCGCCAGCTTGTCGATCATCGCCGCCACGGCCACGCCGGCCGTGTAGGCGACCAGGTCAAACCAGCCAAAGTGCGAACCAAGCACCAGATGACCCACCGTGTGGGCGCGGATTTCGATGATCCACGGCGCCTGGTAGAGCTGGCTGAACTCGACCGCAAAGCACACCAGCAAGGCCCACAGCGCCAGCTGCCAGGTGCGCATGCGGGTGGCCAGCAGGCCCAGTGCAAACACGATCATCATGGCCCACAGGGCGTCGCCCGGATACTTGCCCAGCGCGGCAGGCACGAACTGCGGAAAGGCGCGCGAGGCCAGGCCCAGCGCAATGACCACCACGGTGGCAACGAGCTGCCACAGGCGGCGGCGTTCAGGTTTTACCAGGAACATATTCTTGTTGGTTGTTACAATCCGGGCCGTACCAGTGCGGCCCGCCCCGTATTGTACTGCGCCATGGAAACTAAATTGCGATCAATCGCCCAGTCCCGCATACAGCGCCGTGCTCAGATAGCGCTCGCCGAACGACGGGATAATGGTCACGATGGTCTTGCCGGCGTTTTCCGGGCGCTGCGCCACTTGCAAGGCGGCCCACAGGGCGGCGCCGGACGAAATACCGACCAGCAGGCCTTCGCTGCTGGCGGCCAGGCGCGCGGTGGCAAACGCGTCGTCGTTCTTGACGCAGATGACTTCGTCGTAAATGGCAGTGTTCAGGTTCTGCGGCACGAAACCGGCGCCGATGCCCTGGATCGGGTGCGGACCCTTGGTGCCTTTCGACAGCATCGGCGACGCTTCCGGCTCCACCGCGATGATCTGCACGCCGCTCTTGCGTTCCTTGAGCACTTCGCCGATGCCGGTAATGGTGCCGCCGGTGCCCACGCCGGCGATCACGATGTCGACCTGGCCGTCGGTATCGCGCCAGATTTCCTCGGCCGTGGTCTGGCGGTGAATGGCCGGATTGGCCGGGTTATTAAACTGCTGCAGCATCAGGTAGCGCGGGTCCGAGGCCACCAGCTCTTCGGCGCGGCGGATGGCGCCCAGCATGCCTTCGCTGCCCGGCGTCAGGATCAGTTCGGCGCCATAGGCGCGCAGCAAAATGCGCCGCTCGCGGCTCATGGTGTCGGGCATGACCAGCGTGCAGCGGTAGCCGCGCGCAGCGCAGACCATCGCCAGCGCAATGCCGGTGTTGCCACTGGTCGGTTCGACGATAATGGTATCGGCGCTGATCTGGCCGGCCGCTTCGGCCGCCGCCACCATGGCCAGGCCGATGCGGTCCTTGACGCTGTGCGCGGGATTGTAGAATTCAAGCTTGGCCAGGATGGTGGCATGGCTGCCGGCGGCGATGCGATTGATGCGCACCAGCGGGGTATTGCCGATCAGTTCGGTGACGTCGTTGGCGATATTCATGGGGAAGTCTCCACGGTTGCAGAAGACCCGAGTGTAGCGCCTTTGACAGCAACGCGCGAGGCGTTGCTGTCAAATAATTAATTACTTAACGTCCAGCAATTCAACGTCGAAAATCAGTGCCGAGTTCGGCGGAATATCGCCATTGCCGGCGCCGCGCGGACCGTAAGCGAGCTCACCCGGGATAATCAGCGTGCGCTTGCCGCCCACTTTCATGCCGGCCACGCCCTGGTCCCAGCCCTTGATGACCATGCCTTTGCCCAGCGGGAAGTCAAACGGACCGCGGCCGACCGAGCTGTCGAACTGCTTGCCACGCGAATTTTTCGCCAGCGGGCGATACAGCCAGCCCGTGTAATGCACGGTGACGTTGCCGCCAACCTGGGCTTCCTTGCCGGTGCCAACCTTGTTATCGATGATGATCAGCTTGTCAGCCGCCGGGCCGGGGCTCAGCGATACCGCCGAGGCTGGTACAGGGGCTGGTGCCTGTGCTTGCGCGACGGTGGCTGCGAGCGAGCAGATCATTGCAAACAAAACGGAGCTACGCTTCATGTTCATGACTTTCATTGAGTTTCGGTAATGTGCCTGTCACTGCGCCGGACAGGATGCGCGACAATAATAGCAAACCACGGGAACGATATGCATAACTTGTCTGACACGCCACGCCTGTTTTATGCGCTGTGGCCCGACGCCGACACGGCCAGCGCCTTTGCCGCGCTGCAGCCGGCCATAGGCGGCACGCCCTCGCGCCTTGAGAAACTGCATCTGACGCTGGCCTTCCTGGGCCCGCGCCCGGCCAGCGAACTGCCGCAACTGATCGCTATCTTGCAGCAGTTACCGGATGCCCTGGCGCCGCTGGTCTTTGACCGCTATGGCTACTTTCCGAAGGTGCAATTGAGCTGGGCCGGCTTGCCGCAATCATCGCCGGCGCTGCTGGCGCTGCATGCCGACCTGATGGCGCGCCTGCATGCCGCGCAGTTGGCGCCGGCACCCGAAACGCATGGCTACACGCCGCATGTGACGCTGGCGCGCAGGTCGCCACCGCCGCCGGCGGAACATTTTTCACCGGTGATCTGGCACGCTGGCGAGCTGGTGCTGGCCGAGTCGGACCCGGCCAGCGGCAACTACCGGCTGCTGGCCAGGCGCAAGCTCTTGAGCACATGCGCGGCCGCCACCATGCCGAAGGTGGCGGTCACCACCACGCCGGAGCCGTAGCCAGCGCAATTGAGCCCGGTCACGCCGCCGGGAGCGGCGTCATCAATCTCGCAAGCTTGCTCCACTTCCGGCGCGCTGATGCGCTCCATCGAAAACACCGCGTCGACATGGAATTTGTGCTTCTCGCCGCGCGGAAAACCATGCGTGTTGCGCAAGTGCTTGCGCACGCGCTTGAGCAGCGGCTCCTGCTCGGTTTTCGCCAGGTCGCGCACGGCGATCATGGTCGGGTCGGTCTGGCCGCCGGCGCTGCCGATAGTCAGCATCGGCACGTTGCGCGCGCGGCACCAGGCAATCACGGCCGCCTTGGCGCGCGCATTGTCGATTGCGTCGACCAGGTAATCGAACTGCTGAGCCCCGAGCAGTTCGTCGAGGTTGTCGGGCGTAATGAAGTCTTCCACCTGCGTCACCTGGCAAGTCGGGTTGATCAGGCTGATGCGCTCGGCCAGCGCGGTAATCTTGGCCTTGCCGATGGTGTCGCTCATGGCCTGGATCTGGCGGTTGATGTTCGATTCGGCCACGTTGTCGAGGTCGACCAGTGTCAGGTGGCCGATCGCGCTGCGCGCCAGCGCTTCGACGATCCAGGAACCGACGCCGCCCACGCCGATCACGCACACGCGGGCGCCGCGAAAGCGCTCCAGCGCTGCAGCGCCGTACAGGCGGGCGATGCCGCCAAAGCGGCGCTCAAAATCAATCTCGGTCAATTCAGTGGAAATTAGTTCGGGGGAAGAGGTATGCATGGCGCCATTTTAACGGACACGGCGGTTCGGGATATTCTAAAATGGCCGCATTGCCAGCGCGCCAGCGGCAACTGTCGCTGCGTCCCAACACCGTTATCGAGAGAGCACACCATGACCTCCCCGCTGTTTGCCCCCGTGCCCGGCTTTGACCAGCCGATCGCCGTTCTCAAGCACTGCCATGACAAAATCCGCAAGCAGCTCGCCACGCTGCAAAAGCTGCCCGGCTATCTGAACCAGGAAGGCAATACGGAACAGGCGCAGCAGGCCGCCAGGGCAGTATTGCAGTATTTCAACAAGGCTGCCCATCTGCACCATGCCGATGAAGAACAGGACCTGATGCCGATGCTGCAGGCCACCGCCAGCGGCGACGACGCGGCCCTGCTGGCCACGCTGGTACCGGAAATCCTGGCCGACCATCAACGCATGGACGCAGCCTGGGCCGTATTGCGCCCTGAACTGGAGGCGATTGCCGACGGCAGCGGTACGCAATTGTCCACCGACGGCGTGCGCGACTTTGCCAGCGCCTACCAGGCGCATATGGAAAAAGAAGAAGGCCAGCTGGCGCCGATGGCCAAGCGCCTGTTCAGCGCCCAGCAGATGGCGCAACTGGGCACGGCCATGCAGCGCCGGCGCGGCATTGCGCCCGACGAAGCGCCGGCCGACAAGCACGACGCCGCAGCCACGCTGGCGGCCATGCGCACCGATTACCTGCATTCGAGCCTGAGCGAAAGCGATGTGCTGGCCGATCCGGTGGCGCAATTCCAGAAGTGGTTCGAGGAGGCCGTGCAGGCGCAGGTGGGCGAACCAAACGCCATGACGCTGTCGACCGTCGGCGCCGACGGCAAGCCCGCCTCGCGCATTGTGTTGATCAAGCAATACGACCAGCGCGGCTTTACCTGGTACACCAATTATCACAGCGACAAGGGCCAGCAGCTCGAGCACAATCCCAACGCGGCGCTGCTGTTCTTCTGGCGCGAACTCGAGCGCCAGGTGCGCATCGAAGGCACGGTGGTGAAAACCACGGCGGCGGAAAGCGACGACTACTTCAATGTGCGTCCTTTGCAAAGCCGCTTGTCAGCCATTGCCTCGCATCAAAGCGCGCCGATTGCCGACCGCGCCGCGCTCGAAGCGAACTACGAAACCGTGGCAGCCAGCGCGGGCGAGACGCCGGCGCGTCCCGCTCACTGGGGCGGCTACCGCCTGCAGCCCGAGCGCATTGAATTCTGGCAAGGCCGCCGCTCGCGCTTTCACGACCGCATCGTCTTTACGCGCGAAGCGGACGGCCAGTGGAGCGTGCAGCGCCTGCAGCCTTGAGTGGTGAAATGCTGCGCTGAGCAGCTCGGCAGCAAGGTCGGCAATATAGGAGTAGTCTGGGCGGGTAGAGCGTAAATGACATCGTTGCTCAATTGACGGCCACTGTCTGGTGGCCATTTTGGGAGGCCATCTTGTTTGTTCAAAACCAACTCAAGTCCTGGATTGCCGGCATGCGCAGCAAAGCTGCGCTGCCGCTGCGCATCGAACTGTGGAACGGTCAGCATGTCGACCTGTCGAGCGAAACCCCGCGCGTGACCATCCGCCTGCCGACCGCTGCCTCGGCGCGCTATCTGCTCAACCCGTCGCTGGCCAACCTGGGCTCGGCCTATGTGGAAGGCAATATCGAGGTCCAGGGCCGCGCGCAGGACATGATAGCCATCTGCAATGCGCTGGCGCGCAACACCCTCAAGCCCGAGGGAAAGCTGGCGCGCATCGTGCGCAGCTTTACGCACGACAAGCACAAGGATGCCGAAGCCATCCGCTATCACTACGATGTCTCGAACGACTTCTACCAGCAGTTTCTCGATCCGGCGCTGGTCTATTCGTGCGCCTATTTTGAAAACGGCGATGAAACGCTGGCGCAGGCGCAGGTCAAGAAAATCGACCATATCCTGAAAAAAATCCAGCTGCAGCCAGGCCAGAGCCTGCTCGATATCGGCTGCGGCTGGGGCGCACTGGTGATCCGCGCCGCGCAGCAGTATGGTGCGCGCTGCGTGGGCGTCACGCTGTCGGAAAACCAGTATGCGCTGGCGCGCGCACGCGTGGAAGCAGCCGGGCTTGGGCACCTGGTTGAAATCCGCCTGCAGGACTACCGCGACGTCAGCGGCCAGTTCGACCGTATTACCAGCGTGGGCATGTTCGAGCATGTGGGCCTGAAGCATCTGCCCGATTACTTTGCCATTATCAACAAACTGCTGGCACCCGACGGCATGGCCATGAATCACGGCATTACCAGCAGCGACCCGGACAATGGCGAAACGCCGTATGGCGGCGGCGAATTCATCGAAAAATACGTGTTTCCGCACGGCGAACTGGCCCATATCGGCAATGTGCTCAAAACCATGCAGCAGGGTGGACTGGAAGTGCTGGACGTGGAAAACCTGCGCCGCCACTATGCGCGCACCTGCGCGCTGTGGACGGAAAACTTCGAAGCCCATGCCGAGCAGATCCGGCCGCTGGCCGGCGAGCGGCGTTTTCGCATCTGGCATGTGTACCTGGCCGGCTGCAGCTATGCGTTCGAGCAGGATCTGATCAGCCTGTACCAGATCGTGTGCGTCAAGGCCGGCCGGCGCGCCGCCACGCTGCCATGGTCGCGCAACTATATGTACCAGCAGCCGTCTACACTACCCCATTGAGGACGGGAATACACTGCGCGGGGCAATCTTTGGCATAATGGCAGCACTATTACAGGTTGCCCATGAATACAAGCTCACCCCGCGCCCCGGCGCAAGCATTCGATACCACGCATTTCCGCCAGGCCCTGTCGCAATTTGCCACCGGCGTGACGGTCATTACCACGCGCCTGGCCGACGGCAGCTTTCGCGGCCTGACGGCCAGCTCCTTCAATTCGGTCTCGCTGTCGCCGCCGCTGGTGCTGTGGAGCCTCGGGGAAGCGGCCAACAGCATGCCCATCTTCAGCGGCAATTCGCATTATGTGATCAATGTGCTGGGCGCAGAGCAGGCCGAGCTGGCCATGCGTTTTTCACGCCGCACGGAAAACCCGTTTGACGATATCGAATACGAACTGTCACGCACCGGCCAGCCCATCCTGAAAGGCGCTTCGGCCTGGTTTGAATGCCATAACCGCAGCCGCTATCCGGAAGGCGACCATGTGATTTTTGTCGGCGAAGTCGAACAATGCGCGTTTGCCGCGCAGCCGCCGCTGGTATTTCATCATGGAAAGTTCAGTACCCTGCCCGATTAATGCCACACGCAATGGCAGGCAAAAAAAAATCCGCCATCAGGCGGATTTTTTTCGAACGGTCCAGGCTTAGAACTTGTAGCCGACAGCCACGCTGAAAGCGGTAGGATCAAGCTTGATATCCTGCGTCTGGCCGGTGGAAAACTTGGCGCGCGTTTTCAGGTAAGTCTTGATAATGGCCATGTCGAAGAACCAGCGCTCATTGAACGCCAGCGTGCCACCGACCTGGATGCTGCCGGCCAGCTTGTTGTCGAGCCGGTAGGTCGAGGCATCGCCGCCCGGCGCCAGCAGGGCCGTCATCTGCGCCGAGCCGCGCTCTTTCTGGAAATAGGCATAGGTCAGGCCTGCGCCGACATAAGGACGCACCACGCTGTCCGGCTGGAAGAAGCGGTACTGCATCAGAAAGGTCGGCGGCAGCACTTCCGAGGTACCGAGCTTGCCCGTGCCCTTGATCGCGCCGTCGCCAATCAGTTCATGTTTGTATGGCGTGCCCAGGTGCAGCTCGGCCGAAATATTATCGGTCAGCATATAGGCCAGAGTCAAAATCGGCTTGGTGTCAGGCTTGACGTCGGCCTTGGTGCCCGGCAAAGCCGGCGCAGTCAAGTCGCCGCTGGTGACATGCGGGGTAATCTTGTTGATGCCGACCTTGGCAATAATGGTGCCGGCGCTTTGCGCCGAAGCGGCCGAAGCCAGCGTCATGGCGGCAATTGCTGCCAGCAGTTGCGCTGCGCTGTTAAAACGTTTGTTCATCTTGTCTCCTGATTCTTGATATGCAGTGTGTGGGCTAGCCGATGGTTGACTGCGCGCGCCCCGGCCTGAACCGGGGCGGTGTCATTTACAGCCAGCCGCGCGTGACCATGTCCTTGGCAACATAACGCGCCAGCAACAGGTTGTTGAACGGCGTCGGATGCACATCGTCGGCATACGAATAGTGGCTGACATCACCAGCGACCAGGTTGCTGCCGTTGCACACCAGCGAGCTGCCCAGCGGGTTTTTGCTGGCATCGGTCAGGTTGCACGCTGGCTCCTTGACGTTGGTCAGGCCATACGGGCCCGGATTGGTCGACTGGTCATGGCTGACGGCAAACACGTCCACCACCAGCACTTTGGCATCGCCGGCCAGGCCGGTGCTCAGCTGTGTGTTGAAGGCATTGACCATGGCGTTGATCAGTGCCTTGGTGCTGGCATCCTTGGACAGGCCGGACGGCGTATTGGCGATATCAGGCAGGTTATTGACCACCACATAGTTGGCACCCTTGGCCACAATCTGCGTTTTCACCAGCGCCACCAGTTCGGCGCCGGCCGTGCCCATGGCCGTGACCAGTGCCGGACCGTTGGCGGCAGCGTAGTCGGCACCGGCCTTGGCGCCGGCAGCGGTCGCGGCTGCTTGCGCCGTGGCGATAATCGGACCGTTGACAGCGCTGGTGGCGGCCGTGGTGTAGCCGGCGGCCACGGCAGCGCCAATGGCGGCCTGGGCAATCGTGGTCGGCGTCGCGCCCGCTGCTGCGCTGGCGGTACGCACGGCACCGGTGATGCTCACGGCAGCGGTGGCAGGATTGGTTGCACCGGCAGCCAGTTGCGTGACCAGGCTGGTGGCAAAAGCGGTGCCGCCGGCGCTGGTGCCAGCCGCCGTAGCATTAGCTTGCAGGGAACCGAGCTGGAACAAGGCATCGTTACCGCCGGCCATTACGAACACCACTTCGGTACCCGAGAATTTGCCGCCAGAAATGGCCAGGTGATTGGCGATCTGCGTGGCCACCGGTACGGTCAGCGCACCGAGCGCACTGCCGGTCAGGCGGTTGTTCGGGCCGACCGGATTGGTCACGCGCGAGCCGCCCATGGCGTAGCCGAAGCAGCCGGCGTGCTTGACGCGCGCGACCGAAAAGCCTTGCGCTGCATTGCCTTCCAGGCCGGTTTCTGCCGCGCATGGTACCGGCAGGCTGAACTGCGCAGCCAGGTGCTCGGTCCAGTTCTTGCCGGTCAGCTCAGGATTGATCGAGGTGTTGTTGCCGTTGATGGTGAATTTGCCACCTTTCAAAGCGGCAACGGTGCCTACTGCATAGGAGCCGACGTCCGACAGGCTGTCGCCAAACGATACTTGCGCCGTGTATTTGACCTTGACGGTCTGGTCGCCGCCGCTGGAACCGCCGCAACCGGCCAGGACAGCCGCTGTCAACGCGGCAAGCGCGAATTTGGTGTAGTGCATTTTGTCTCCTAATGGTTTTTTTTGGCTTACAAACGAACGGGCGTGCTATTCGCTACCCACCTAATATGCCATCGTTCCGTTGGCTTGTATAGAAAATACAGTTGGAAAAACAGCCAAATTACAACAACGACTGGCGTACCTGCTTCAATCGGAATTGCTGCAGATTATGGCGGATTAGTCATGTTTCAGGGCAAGCTTCGTTATTGCGCTGCATCAAGAAAAAGCCCCGTCGCAGAAGCTGACGGGGCTTGATGGCAAGTTTCTACTGAGCGAGAAACTGCTGCAGGATGCCGGCGGAGCCAAAAGCGGCGCGCCGTAGCCTGTCATTGACGCCGAGCCAGGCGGCGGTGGTCGGTGGCGCTTCCACCAGAATCAGCGCGGCATCTGCCTGATCCATCGCGCGCAGCGAGGCATACAGCGCATGCGCATAGTGCTCCGGCTCGGCCCGCAGGCGCACGCTGGCCGAAGCTGGCGGCAAATCCGAGTAATGAATCAGGGCCACCCGGTGGCCGGCTTTGCGCAGCAGTTCGAGCGTCTGGGCCAGCTGATCGGTGTGCTGCATCGCAACAGGGGTGTGTGGCGCATAGTGCGATTCAAGCGTACCGGAAGCGCGCGGTGCGGCCGCATCGGGCAATCCCGGCAGAACACCGATCACGGCGGCAATCTGCTCGCTGCTGATATGGCCAGGACGCAACAATACGGAGCCATGCGTGGCCAGGCGCGACAAATCGACGATGGTCGATTCGATTCCAACGTCACTCTGGCCGCCGTCGAGCACATCGACCAGCAGGCCCGATGCCAGTTCGGCCTCGAATTCGTCGCGCACATGCTGCGCGGTGGTCGGGCTGACATTGCCGAACTTGTTGGCCGATGGCGCCGCCAGGCCGCCCTGCCCGCCCTTGAAGGCGCGCAACAAGGCGATGGCCACCGGATGCGACGGGCAGCGCAGGCCCACCGTATCCTGGCCGCCCGAGACGGCGTCAGGAATATGCGCGGCGCGCTTGACGATCAAGGTGAGCGGGCCGGGCCAGAAGGCGTCAACCAGCTGCTGCGCCGCCGGCGGCAGCGCATCGGACCAATGCGACAGGTCGGCGCCCGGCGCCACATGCACAATCACCGGATGATCGGATGGACGGCCCTTGGCTTCATAGATGCGCGCCACGGCCGCCGGGTTTTCCGCATCCGCACCGAGGCCATACACGGTCTCGGTGGGAAACGCCACCAGGCCACCGGCTGCCAGGGCGTCCGCGGCCCGCGCAATGGCTGGCAGATCGAGTGACTCGGCTACACTCACGGCGCAATTCCCAGTATCGAACAGGCCTGCTGCAGTTGCTGCTGTGCTTCTTCCAGCGTGGCGGCGACCAGCGTCAGGTGGCCCATCTTGCGGCCACGGCGCGGATCGTCCTTGCCATACAGATGCAGATTGGCGCCCGGCAAGGCCAGGATGCGGTCCCACGCTGGTTCACGCAAGGTTTCGCCATCGAACCAGACGTCGCCGAGAATATTGAGCATCACGGCCGGCGAATGCTGGCGCACGTCGCCCAGCGGCAGGCGCGCCATGGCGCGTACCTGCTGCGCAAACTGGCTGGTCACGCAGGCGTCCATGGTGTAGTGGCCGCTGTTATGCGGACGCGGCGCCATTTCATTGACTACCAGCGTGCCGTCGTCGAGCACAAAAAACTCGATGCACAGCACGCCCACGTAACCGAGTTCGGCTACCAGCGCCTGCGCTGCCTGCTGGGCCAGCTCGGCCGAGGCGTTGGAGACATTCGGTCCCGGCACGGTGGTAGTAAACAAAATACCGTCGCGGTGCACGTTCTCGGCTATCGGATACACCACCGAATGGCCATCGGCGCCGCGCGCCGTCAGCACCGACACTTCATAGGCCAGCGGCAGCATTTTTTCCAGCAGGCAGGTGACCTGCCCCATGCCTTCAAACGCGGCGCGCACATCGTCGCGCGTGCGCACGCGTACCTGACCCTTGCCGTCATAACCCATGCGCACGGTTTTCAGGATACCGGGCAGCAAGTCGTCATCGATGGCGTCGATATCGGCATCGCTGGCAATCACCTTGTGCGGCGCCGGCAGCACGCCGGACTTCGGCGCGCAGTCGACAAAGAAACGCTTCTCGGCAATCCGGTCCTGCGCCACCGACACGCCGCGCGCATCGGGCGCGACAAACACGCTTTGCGCCAGGCGCGACAGGCTGTCGGCCGGCACGTTTTCAAATTCGGTGGTCACTGCCAGGCATTGCGCTGCCAGCGCATCGAGTCCGGCGGCGTCACTGTAGCCGGCGTTGACCAGGCGCTGCGCCACCTGGCCAGCCGGGCATTCGTCGGCAGGCTCGAGTACGGCGACCTGGTAGCCCATGCTCTGGGCGGCCTGGGCAAACATGCGGCCCAGCTGGCCGCCGCCCATCACGCCCAGCCAGGCTGGTGGATTGGCGGCAGGCAAAATCGCAGCACCCTGCGTTGTGTTCAAATCACTCATGGTTCCAGCGGCAGCGTCATGGCCTTGGCGGCGTTGGTTTGCGTGACGCGGAACGCTTCGAGCTGTTCGGCCAGGGCGTCATCGGTAGCGGCCAGCATGGCCACCGCCGTCAGGGCGGCGTTGGCAGCACCGGCTTCGCCGATGGCAAAGGTCGACACCGGCACGCCCTTGGGCATCTGCAGGATCGACAGCATCGAGTCTTCGCCGCGCAGGTATTTCGATGGTACGGGCACGCCCAGCACCGGCACGATGGTCATCGCCGCCACCATGCCAGGCAGGTGGGCAGCGCCGCCGGCGCCGGCGATAATGGCGCGCAGGCCGCGCGCACGCGCGCTCTTGGCGTAGGTAAACATTTCATCGGGCATGCGGTGCGCAGAGATAACCTGCGCTTCGAACGGCACGCCGAACTGTTTCAGGATCGTCACCGCGTTTTGCATCACGTCCCAGTCCGAAGACGAGCCCATGATCACGCCCACCAGGGGTTTTGCTTGCTCAGTCATGTCAGGCCTTCAGCTTTTCGCCGGTCAGGCGTTCGATGGCTTCAAAATACTTGGCCTGGGTTTTTTCAATCACTTCGGCTGGCAGCGCAGGTGCCGGTGCGGTCTTGCCCCAGGTCAGCGTTTCCAGGTAGTCGCGCACGAACTGCTTGTCGAACGACGGTGGCGACATGCCAGGCTGGTAGGAATCGGCTGGCCAGAATCGCGAGGAGTCGGCCGTCAGAACTTCGTCCATCAGGTGCATCACGCCGTTGTCGTCCAGGCCGAATTCAAATTTGGTGTCGGCAATAATAATGCCGCGCGTGGCGGCGTACTCTGCCGCCGCCGTGTACAGCGCAATACTCACTTCGCGCATTTTGGCAGCCAGCTCGGCGCCGATGCGCTGTTCCATTTCAGCAAAGCTGATGTTTTCGTCGTGTTCACCGAGCTCGGCCTTGGCCGCTGGCGTAAACAACGGCTCAGGCAGCTTTTGCGCCTGTTGCAGGCCTGCCGGCAGCGCGATGCCGCAGATGCTGCCCGTATCCTGGTAATCTTTCCAGCCCGAACCGATGATATAGCCGCGCACCACGGCCTCGACCATGATCGGTTTGAGGCGCTTGGCCACCACGGCGCGGCCCTGGACCTGCTCCACTTCTTCCGGCGCTACCACTGACTCCGGCGCTACGCCGGTCAGGTGGTTCGGCACGATATGGCCGAGCTTTTCAAACCAGAAGTCGCTCATTTGATTGAGAACTTTGCCCTTGCCTGGAATCGGCTCGTTCATCACGACGTCAAATGCCGACAGGCGGTCGGTGGTCACGATCAGGATCTTGTCGTCGCCGACGGCGTAGTTGTCGCGGACCTTGCCGTGACCGAGCAATGGCAGGGAGTGGATGGAGGTCTGATAGAGGCTGTTCATAGCGGGGGAATGGTTGGAATGAAACGATGAAGCGAACCGGCAGCCATGGAGTGGCGCCGGTCGGAAACAACGGGCCGGTGTGCACCGGCCCGCGCCAGACAAGATTTTACTTCACAATCTGCGCCAGCTCGCCGGCCTTGTAGCGCTCGGCCATTTTTTCCAGCGAAATCTGTTTGATTTTCGACGCCTGGCCTTCGCAGCCGAATGCCTGGAAGCGTGCGCGCACGATCTGCTCGGCAGCCAGACGGGCCGGCTTCAGGTAGTCGCGCGGGTCGAATTTCGATGGATTCTGGAACATGAACTGACGGATTGCGGCCGTCATGGCCAGGCGGATATCGGTATCGATATTGATCTTGCGCACGCCATGACGGATGCCTTCCTGGATCTCTTCGACCGGCACGCCGTAGGTTTCCTTCATGTCGCCGCCAAATTCACGGATCACGGCCAGCAGTTCCTGCGGTACCGACGACGAACCATGCATCACCAGATGGGTGTTGGGGATGCGCGCATGGATTTCCTTGATGCGGTCGATCGCCAGGATGTCACCGGTCGGCTTGCGGGTGAATTTGTAGGCGCCGTGCGAGGTGCCAATGGCAATGGCCAGCGCATCGCACTGGGTGCGGGCCACGAAGTCGGCAGCCTGGGCGACGTCGGTCAGCAGTTGCTCGCGCGTCATGGTGCCGTCGGCGCCGTGGCCGTCTTCCTTGTCGCCCTTCATGGTTTCCAGCGAACCGAGCACGCCCAGTTCGGCTTCCACCGTCACGCCGATGGCGTGCGAGAATTTCACCACTTCGCGCGACACGTCGACGTTGTATTCGTACGATGCCACCGACTTGCCGTCGGCTTCAAGCGAGCCGTCCATCATCACCGACGAGAAGCCGGAACGGATGGCGGCCATGCAGACCGCTGGCGACTGGCCGTGGTCCTGGTGCATCACTACCGGGATATGCGGGTAGGCTTCGATGGCGGCATCGATCAGGTGGCGCAGGAACGCTTCACCAGCGTACTTGCGCGCGCCGGCCGACGCCTGCATGATCACCGGGGCGTTCAGCGCATCGGCAGCAGCCATAATGGCCTGCACCTGCTCGAGGTTGTTGACGTTGAATGCCGGGATGCCATAGCCGTTTTCAGCAGCATGGTCCAGCAGTTGACGCATGGATACGAGAGACATGGTAATACTCCAAGAACAATAGAAACTGGTTGATGCTTCGCGGCGGTCGCCGCGCCGGCATCGGGCGCTGTTATGCTTGCAACGCGCCTGGTATTTTAATTAATCAAATTCGCCCACGCGCACGATCTTCAAAGCGTTGGTACCGCCAGCCTGTCCCATCGGCGAACCCCAGGTCACGACGATCATGTCGCCTTTTTTGACGATGCCATTGGCGGCCAGCAAATCTTCTGCCTGCTTCAATACCTGCGCGCTGGTGCCATTTTGCAGCAGATGATAGGCGCGCACGTTACGATACAGGGCGGCGCGGCGCTGCGTGGTCACGCTCGGCGTCAGCGCAAAGATCGGCGTGTCGATGCTGTGGCGGCTCATCCACAATGGGGTCGAGCCCGATTCAGTCAGCGCCACGATGGCTTTCACGCGCAAGTGATGCGCGGTAAACAGCGCGCCGTAGGCGATCGACTGGTCGATGCGGGTAAAGGTAACGTTCAAAAAGTCGGCGTCAAGCTTGTTGTATTCGGACTGCTCGGCTTCGACGCAGATGGCGGCCATCATTTCCACGGTTTCAACCGGGTATTTGCCGGACGCCGTTTCAGCCGACGTCATCACCGCATCGGTGCCGTCGAGCACGGCGTTGGCCACGTCCGACACTTCGGCGCGCGTTGGCACGGCGTTGACGATCATCGACTCCATCATTTGCGTGGCGGTAATGGCCAGCTTGTTCGATTCGCGCGCCATCTTGATCATGCGCTTTTGCAAGGCCGGCACGGCGGCATTGCCCACCTCCACCGCCAGATCGCCGCGTGCCACCATAATGCCGTCGGACGCATCGAGAATTTCCTGCAGCGCAGGAATGGCTTCGGCGCGCTCGATCTTGGCGATCATCATCGGCTTGTGATGGAACGGCTCGCCGGCAATATTGGCCAGCTGGCGCGCCATTTCCATATCGGTGGCGTTTTTCGGGAAGGAAATAGCCAGGTAGTCGGCCTGAAAACTCATGGCCGTCTTGATGTCTTCCATGTCCTTGGCCGTCAGCGCCGGCGCCGTCAGGCCGCCGCCCTGGCGGTTGATGCCCTTGTTGTTCGACAGCTCGCCGCCGATCTTGACGACGGTATGGATTTCGCTGCCGTTGATGCGCTCGACGATCAGCACGATCAGGCCGTCGTTGAGCAGCAGCACGTCATCCTTGTTCAGGTCGCGCGGCAATGCCTTGTAGTCGAGGCCGACGCGTTCCTGGTTGCCCAGCTCACCGTTTTCGCCCCACTTGGCGTCGAGGATGAAACGGTCGCCCGCTTCAAGCTGGATGCGGCTGTTTTCAAACTTTCCAACACGAATCTTCGGGCCTTGCATGTCGGCCATGATGGCCACTTCGCGGCCGCATTCAGCCGCTGCCTGGCGCACCAGCGCCGCGCGGTCGATATGGTCTTGCGCCTTGCCATGGGAAAAATTCAGACGGACGACATCGACACCGGCCCGTATCATCTTGACCAGGATATCGAGATTGGTCGAGGCCGGGCCGATGGTTGCGACGATTTTTGTACCGCGTGGCATAGATTTCCTTGGCTAAAAAGTAAGCAAGACGTTAAAGACGTATAGACCGGGCAATGATATGGCCCGGCAAGGTCAAAGCGCAGCGATCACGCTGCGCTTTCCAGTACATGGCTGGCTGATGCGGCCTTACTGGCCGGCGCGCTGCACCAGTACTTCCACCGCTGGCAGGGTCTTGCCTTCCAGGAACTCCAGGAAAGCGCCGCCGCCGGTCGAGATATAACTGATTTTATCGCTGATGGCGTATTTTGCAATCGCCGCCAGCGTGTCGCCGCCACCGGCAATCGAAAACGCGTTCGACTCGGCAATGGCCAGCGCCAGCGTTTTGGTGCCGTTGCCGAACTGGTCGAATTCAAACACGCCCACCGGGCCGTTCCACACGATGGTGCCGGCAGCCTTGATCTGTTCGGCCAGCAGCGCAGCCGTTTTCGGGCCGATATCGAGGATCATGTCGTCATCGGCCACATCAGCCACGTCCTTGACAGTGGCCGCTGCCGTTGGCGAGAATTCCTTGGCACACACCACATCGACCGGAATCGGCACCTGTGCGCCGCGCTTGGCCATGATCTCGATAATCGCCTTGGCTTCCTCGACCAGGTCCGCTTCCACCAGCGACTTGCCGACGTTCAGGCCGACCGCCTTCATGAAGGTATTGGCAATGCCGCCACCCACGATCAGGTTGTCGACCTTGTCGGACAGCGCTTTCAGGATGGTCAGCTTGCTCGATACTTTCGAGCCGGCCACGATGGCCAGCAGCGGCCTGGCCGGCGCATGCAGCGCCTTGCCCAGTGCATCGAGTTCGGCCGCCAGCAGCGGACCGGCGGCAGCCACCGGTGCAAACTTGGCGATGCCGTGGGTCGATGCTTCGGCGCGGTGGGCGGTGCCGAATGCATCGTTGACATAGATATCGCACAGCTTGGCCATTTTTTGCGCCAGCTCGTCGCTGTTTTTCTTTTCGCCCTTGTTGACACGGACGTTTTCCAGCAACACCACCTGGCCTGCAGCCAGGTTGTCCAGGCCGGCGCCGTCGACCCAGTCTTGCTTCAAGGCTACTTCCTTGCCCAGCAGCTCGGACAGGCGTGCGGCAACTGGCGCCAGGCTGTCTTCAGGCTTGAATTCGCCTTCGGTCGGGCGGCCCAGGTGCGAGGTCACCATCACGATGGCGCCGGCGTCGGCGGCAGCGCGGATGGCCGGTACCGAAGCGCGGATGCGCGTATCTTCGGTAATGTTGCCACTGTCATCTTGCGGAACGTTCAGGTCGGCGCGGATAAATACGCGCTTGCCTTGCAGTGCATTTTGGGCGATCAGATCTTGCAGACGGATGAAGTTCAGGGCAACAGACATGGCAATCCAGGTGAGAGTGGAAGGAAGTGCGCTATTTTACCGCAAGCACCAGCGCAATTCGCCGATTTGTCCCGCTTTACTGAAAAACATGCAACAAGCGCAAGCCGGTAAAAAACAGCATGCCAAAGACGATGGTCTGCAGCATATTGCGCCGGATCAAATAAAAAATCGTCGCGGCAATGGCCGACAACAGTTTCAGATTCGACAAATCAAAGTGGATCCGGCTGCCCTCCATCAGCAGGTCCGGCGCTATCACGGCCGCCAGCGCGCAGGCCGGCGCAAAGCGCAGCACCTCGTTGACACGGCGCGGTATCGTCACATGGTGGCCGACCAGCCAGAAAGTGCTGCGCGTGAGCGCCGTGGCCAGCACCAGCACGACAATCGCCGCCCATACATCGGGGTTGCCCCATAGCTCTGCATCAAACATGTTTTTTCTTCCACTTGTCAGTCAGTTCTTCCACCGCCATCGCCGACAGCATGCCGGCCAGCACAGCTGCCAGCAGGCCCAGCTTGTAGGGCAAATCAAACGCCAGCACGGCCACGGCACCGGACACCAGCACGCCGCACAGCGCGGCGCGGCCCAGCACCAGCGGTACAGTCACGCAGATAATGGCCAGCGTGCCGGCAAAGCCCAGCCCCCATTCGGCCGGAATAGCCGCACCGAGGAAGATCCCAGCCAGCGAGCCCACCTGCCAGGACAGCCAGTTCGGATAGATCAGCCCCTTGAGGAACGGCACCTTGGCCGGGTCAGGCGTCTCGAGCGGATAGCGCTGCGCAAACAGGCCGACGGCAATATCGCCCGAAACATAGCCCAGGCCCAGCCGCTGGCGCCACGGCAGATGCGAAAAATGCGGTGCCAGCAGCACCGAGAAAATCACAAAGCGCAGGTTGACCACTACGGCGGTGGCAAAAATGACCCAGATCGGCGCGTGCGCAGCCAGCAATGGCAGCGACGCCAGCTGGGCCGAGCCGGCAAACACCAGCAGCGTCATGACGCTGGCCTGGAACACCGTCAGGCCGCTCTTGACCATGGCGATGCCCACCACCATGCCCCAGGCGGCAATCCCCAGCAGCGTAGGGGCACCGAGCAGCAAGCCTTCGCGCCAGGCGCGGCGCTGCTCCTGCAAGAGCGCGCTCATGCTGTGCTCCCACAGTTAAATTGTGGCAAATGTGCAACACTGGCATAAACAAACAGCCACGCCGGCGGCGTAGTCAGCAGAGAAAACTGGGGCATGAGGGCAGGCAAAGGTGGGAGTCGAACCGGCGTATTCCGGTGCAGCGGCGTGTCAGGCCAGGCCGCCATTCTAGCGATGAATTTTAATGCCTGCGCGAATCCGTTAAAATCGTGGTTTTGCAGCAGCGTATTTCATTCACTCGACCTATTTAGCCTCACGGAGCATGACAAGATGACAAACACCACCCAGCCAGCGGTCGAACTCGACGGTAAGGACCTGCCAGCCCACTGCCCTAACCCGGCCATGCCGCTGTGGTCGTCGCATCCGCGGGTGTTCCTGGAATTTAACCACGACGGCGTGGCCAAGTGCCCGTACTGCGGCACCGCCTACAAGCTCAAGCCAGGCGCCAGCGCCGGCCATCACTAAGCATCATGCATCGCCCGACGGCGCGCCAGGGCGCGCCGTTGCTGTCTCGGGCCGGCATCAAGCAATCTTTTAGCCAGTATCACGCGACACCGGAGTACCCATGAAACGTGTGAAGGAACTGAACGGCAGCGCGGCGGAAACCGAAGCGGCCTTTTACGATGCACTCAACCGCGCCGATCTCGACGCGCTGATGGCGCTGTGGGCCGACGA
Source organism: Janthinobacterium aquaticum (assembly GCF_009208565.1). Taxonomy (GTDB): domain Bacteria; phylum Pseudomonadota; class Gammaproteobacteria; order Burkholderiales; family Burkholderiaceae_D; genus Janthinobacterium. The sequence goes on from NZ_WFLK01000003.1 coordinate 242,816, forward strand.
TGAAGAAATCGTCTGCATCCATCCGGGCGGCGCGCGCCTGATCGGCCATGCCGCCATTCGCGCCTCCTGGGCCACCATCTTTGCCAACGGCGGCCTGCCCATCGTGCCGTCGCAACTGCATGAAACCCATAATCTGATGAGCTCGGTTCATACCGTGATCGAAGGCGTTACCGCCAGCGAAGGCACGCCCGCGCATTTGCTGGCCACCAATGTCTACGTGAAAACGCCACGCGGCTGGCGCATCGTGCTGCACCATGTCTCGGTGGCGCCAGGCGCCGCGCCCAGCGATACGGTGGTCGCGCAGATCCTGCATTAAATCGCCGGCCATGAGTTACCGCGCCCCGCTGTGGTTGCCCGGCGGGCATCTGCAGACGATCTATCCGGCCCTGTGCATCAGCCGCCCCCAGGTAGCATACCGGCGCGAGCGCTGGAACGCGCCCGACGGCGACTTTGTCGATGTCGACCTGGTCGACGGCCAGCCCGGCCAGCCGCTGGTGGTGCTGTTCCACGGCCTGGAAGGTTCGTCCGACAGCCATTATGCGCGTGCGCTGATGCATGCGGTGGCGGCGCGCGGCTGGTCGGGCGCGGTGCCGCATTTTCGCGGCTGCTCGGGCGAAGCGAACCGGGGGCCGCGTTTTTATCACTCCGGCGACGCCGAGGAAATCGACTGGCTGCTGCGCCGCCTGCATGCACGCGCCACCGGCAAGCTGTACGCGGCCGGCGTCTCGCTGGGCGGCAACGCGCTGCTGTGCTGGCTGGGCCAGTCGCAGCAGCAGGCCGGCTTTGTCGATGCGGCCGCCGCTGTCTCGGCCCCGCTCGACCTGGCGCAGGGCGGGCGCGCGCTGTCGTCGGGCGCCAACCGGCTCTATACGCGCATGTTCCTGCGCACCCTGAAACCGAAATGCCTGGCCAAGCTCGACCAGTTTCCCGGCCTGTTTGCACGCGACGCCATGCTGGCCGCGCGCGACCTGCATGCGTTCGACAATGTGGTGACGGCTCCCTTGCACGGCTACCGCGACGCCGATGACTACTGGCACCGCGCCAGCGCACGCCATGTGCTGCCCGATATCACCGTGCCGACGCTGGTAATGAACGCCCGCAACGATCCTTTCCTGCCGGGCCAGTACCTGCCGCGCCTGGCGTCGTCAATGGTTGAACTCGATTATCCGCGCGAAGGCGGCCATGTGGGCTTTGCCACCGGCCGCGCGCCGGGCCGGCTCGACTGGCTGCCGCAGCGCCTGCTGGGATTTTTTGAACGCGGCAATGTCGCGCCAGCCAACGCGCAAAGCTGTCATGCTGGCCCCATCATGCACGGAGAAACTGCTTAATGGATGAGATCGTCAAACAGGCGCTGGCCAAATGGCCCAATGTGCCGCATTGCTACGGCTGGCTGGCATTGGACGCGCGCGGTGTCTGGCGCATGCGCGACGCGCACGCGCAGCAGGCCAATCTGCCGGGTGACAAGATCGCCCATGCCGCCCTGCTCGGCTTTATCAACCGCAATTACGACCATGACGAGCGCGGCTGCTGGTTTTTCCAGAACGGCCCGCAGCGCGTCTATCTGAACCTGGAAGCGACGCCCTTTATTGCGCGCAGCGATCCGCAGCATGGCTACGTGGTGCAGACCGGTGCGCCGCTCGACGCCGTCGATGGCGCTTATCTGTGCGATAACGGCGCGCTGATCCTCACGCAAGGCGAGATCGTGGCGCAGCTGGACGACCGTGACCTGGCTGGCGCGCTCGAATCGCTGCGCCTCGATGGCCAGGCCGTCAGCGACGAAACCTTGCTGGCCTGGCTGGCGCAGCCGGCAAACAAGCTGACGCTGCAAGTGGATGAAAAAACGCTGGCGCTGCAGCCGCTTGCTTATGGCGCAGTAGCAGCGCACTTCGGCTTCCAGCGCCTGCCGCAGGCTTCCTAGGATTTTTCGTCCTTCAGCTGCTGGCGCCGCTTTTCCTGCAATTCACGTTCGCGCGCATCGATCACGGCTTGCTCGTAAAAGGTCGCATCGGTCGCCTTGCGCGCAATGTTCAACTGGTCCAGCGCCGCCATGGTGCCGCCCTGCAGCACATACGATTCGGCCAGCGCCATATGCTGCAAGCTCATCTTGCCCTGGTCGGCGTAGGCCTTGGCCAGCAGGTCGTACAGTTCCGGCTCTTCCCGGTACAGCTGCACCTGGTCGCGCAGGTACAGCGTCGCCTGCTCCAGCTTACCAGTGGCAATCAGCGCTTCGGCATACTGGCGCGCGATGCCGCGCGAGAGCGGATAGCGCTGGCGCGTGGCCTCAGCCGCCTTCAGCGCCTGCTGGGCTGCCGCCGGCTTCTGTTCGGGCATCAGCAGCACTTCCAGCTCCATCGCCGCCAGCAAAGCGTTCGGCCCTTGCGTGCCGCCCGAAGTAAATACGTTGGCGCCGGCCGGCTTGTGCAGCGCGGCGTTGGCGGCATCAAGTTCGGCCTGCGCTTCGTCAGGCTTGCCCTGCTTGACGGCCACGAACGACAGGCCGTAGTGGGCAGCGGTGACCTGGAAACGGCTTTGCTGTTCCAGCTGGGTCTTGAAAGTGGCCTTGGCGTTCAACAAGCCCTGCACGCTTTCGTCCTGCAGCACACGTGCCCGTGCCCGCGCCAGGTGAAAATTGAGGCTGTCGGGACGCTGCTTGTAGGGCTGCTCGCGGATGCGCGCCTGGATATCGGCAATGCGTTCGGTGGTCAAGGGGTGGGTTTGCAGATAGGCCGGCACCAGGTCGCTGTAGGACCGGCTGGCCGCCTGCATGCGGCCGAAGAACGCCACCATGCCCGAGGTATCGAAACCGGCCTCGCCCATGATCTGGAAACCGATGCGGTCCGCTTCGCGCTCGGCGTCGCGGCCGAAATTGAGCTGGCGCTGGATCGCCAGCCCCTGGCCGGCGGCAAACACGCCCATCGCCACATCGCCGCCGGCACGCGAGGCCAACGCCGCCAGCAGGATCGCCGCCAGCGGCATCAGGGCATCCTGGCGCTGCTGGCCCAGCATGCGCGCAATATGGCGCTGCGCCACATGGCCGATCTCGTGCGACAGCACGGAAGCAAGCTCGGCCTCGGTCTGCGCCGCCAGCAGCAAGGCCGAATGCACGCCGATAAAACCGCCAGGCAAGGCAAAGGCATTGAGCTGCGGATCGCGCACGGCAAAGAAGAAATAATCGTAACTCGTTTCGCCGCGCACGCTGGGGCGCGCCGCCACCAGCGCATTGCCAAAGCTGTTCAGGTATTCGAGCAGCGGCGCATCGTCGAGGTAGTCGCGGTCGCCGCGCAGCCCGCGCATGATCTCCTCGCCGACCTTGCGCTCCATCAGCGGCGACAGATCGACGCGCGAGGTGTCGCCCAGATTGGGCAGATTGGGCGCCGGCGGCACCGGCAGCGAGGTGACGACAGCGGAAGAAGGCGCCGGCGGCGGCGCCTGGGCCAGCGGCGCCGCCATCGGAGCCGCTAGCAACAACGCCAGCCAACGCCAGTGCAAACGCAGGACTTTGGGCATGGTGGTCAAGTGGGTAAGTGGAAATCGCACGGGTGATATCATACCTTGTAAGATCACAGGCATTCGCACATCGCTCGCAACGGCGTCTATGCCGGGGTTGGAAAAACGCCCCCTGCCTGACCGCTATTCAAACCCGCGGCAATTACACCAACCTTTTTCCAGAACAGACAATATGACCCCAGCAGATCCACACGCCGCCAGCGGCGAACTGACCCACTTCGACGCCGCCGGCCAGGCCCATATGGTCGATGTGGGCGGCAAGGACGACACGCGCCGCAGCGCCGTGGCCGCCGGCACCATCCGCATGCAGCCGGCTACGCTGGCGCTGATTATTTCCGGCAACGCCAAGAAAGGCGACGTACTGGGCATCGCCCGCATTGCCGCCATCATGGCCGCCAAGCGCACCAGCGACCTGATTCCCCTGTGCCATCCGCTGGCACTGACGCGCGTGACGGTCGATTTCGAGATCGACGAAGCAGCCAACAGCGTGCACTGCCGCGTCCAGGTCGATACCACCGGCAAGACCGGCGTGGAAATGGAGGCGCTCACGTCGGTGCAGGTGGGCCTGTTGACCATCTACGACATGTGCAAGGCGGTCGACCGTGGCATGGTGATGACCAATGTGCGGGTGCTGGAAAAGCATGGCGGGAAGTCGGGTGACTGGACGGCCGCTTTGTAACTCCTCCAAGCGCTTACTTTGCCGCAACCGGGCGGCGCCGCATGGCGCGCAGCAGCAGGATAGCGCAGCACAGGCACAGGGCGATAATCGCTTTTGACAGCGGCAGATGGAACTGCGCCGAGCCGGCTGCAGCAAAGCCGGCGTGTATCACGAAAGTCACGATGCCAAGTCCAGCGCAGATGACGGCAAACAGGCGCGCGCCCGGGGTGTTGGTCAGCACATGGCGATAGCCGACCAGCACGACGGCAATCGCGGCAAAATTGAACGCCAGATAGCCCTGCACGCCGCCGGGCAGATGGAACATCTCCCATTCGTGCCAGTAGGCGGCGTCGATCTGGTGCAAAATCAAAAACAACATTGTCCAAAAATAGCTGCGGGCCATGGCGTGTCCTGAATGAAATAGGCCGCCATTGTAAGTCAGTCATTGGACGCCGGAAAAACTGCGCCCGCAAAAAACAGTTGCAGATAGAATCTTGCATAAAGCCACAGCATGCACTTTTGCTAAACTACCGCAGAGCCATCTGCGAATCTGCAAACGAGCCTCCATGACCAGTCAAGCCACCAATCAAGCCGCCAGCAAGGACACCGCCCCGCAAGCGCTGCCGTTCGAAGCCATGCATCTGCAGGTCGGTGGCCGCATCCAGTTTATTACGCACCGTACCATCAAGCCGCTACGCTATTTTTCCAGCGTGATCGGCTACCTCAAGGACGACTACCTGATACTCAAGACGCCAATCGAGAACGGCGTGCCGATCGGCCTCGATGAGGGCGACAAGCTGACCATCCGCGTGTTTTCCGGCGTTTCGGTCTGCTCGTTTTCCTGCAGCGTGCTGCGCGTGTTCGGGCGTCCATTGCACTATGTGCATGTGAGCTTTCCCGACGTGATCGAAGGCACCAGCTTGCGCACGGCCATGCGCGTGAAGGTGTCGCTGCCGGCGCAGCTGACCTGCCGCGATCAGCCGCAGGTACCGATTCAGATCGTCAACCTCAGCGTGTCGGGCGCGCTGATCGAGTCGCCTGGCATGCTTACACCCGACGACGACGGCGTGGCGCTGACCTTTACCCTGCTGGCGCCGCCGGACCGGCGGCCGATGCGCATCGAGGCGCGCGCCCGCGTGCAAAATGTCAGCATGGGCAAGCCCGGCTCGGACATCAGCGCCGATGAGGTCTATACCTACGGCCTGCAGTTTGTCGACCTGGAGGCCATCCATTATGCGCTGCTGCAGAACCTGATCTACGAGGCGCTGATTTCCGACCGCCAGAAAATCGTCTAGCGCCTGCCCAGCTACTTACAAGGAAGCCACTACCGTTGGCGGATTGTTGCGCAAGATCGCCTCTTTGGCGACCGTGTTGGTGACAGTAGTGCTATTGCGCCAAGCCAGGCTGCTGGAGCCCGGCTCCAGGCTCATGGTAATAGTCTGGCCGCCGATATCGGCGCCCAGGTCAGGCGCCAGCAACAACGCGATATTGCCCTGGCTGACGCTGGCGCTGGCCACTTCGCGCGTGCGAGTAAAAACCGGAATGCCGGTGGGCACGGCCTCGGTGGTGGTGGCGCAGGCAGCAGCTTCGCCGCCATGCTCCTGCACGCATAGCGCCACGGCCGTTTTCAACGGCGCGGCGGCAGCGAGCGCGTTGCTGACTTTGGCGCGCATGGTGTAGTCGCTGTACTGCGGTATCGCCACGGCCGCCAGGATGCCGGCGATGGCCACTACGATCATCAGTTCTATCAGGGTAAATCCGGCTTGCGTATGCATGGTCTCCTCCCGGTGTGCAGATGTGCTGGCAGGTAGATGTGCAAGCGCCGTGCCAACAGCGTCCAGGGGCAAAGCAAGCCGGGCGGCAACGAAAGTGACGTTTTTTGTCGCGCCGCGACCATCATCGTCCGCACGCGACCAGAATCGCCGTAGCCGTTCGGGCAATAAAAAAAGGAGCCGAAGCTCCTTTTTTGTACTACGTCAGACAGGCTGCAATTACAGCATGGCTTTCAGCAGACGCGCCATTTCCGACGGGTTTTTGGTGACGGTGATGCCGCACGCTTCCATGATTTCCAGCTTGGCTTGCGCGGTGTCGGCGCCGCCCGAGATCAGCGCGCCGGCGTGGCCCATGCGCTTGCCTGGAGGCGCGGTCACGCCAGCGATAAAGCCAACCACCGGCTTTTTCATGTTGTCCTTGATCCAATAGGCTGCATTGGCTTCGTCAGGGCCACCGATTTCGCCGATCATGATGACCGCGTCGGTATCAGGATCGTCGTTGAACATCTTCATCACGTCGATGTGCTTCAGGCCGTTGATCGGGTCGCCGCCGATACCGACTGCCGACGATTGGCCCAGGCCCAGTGCGGTCAGTTGGCCGACTGCTTCATAGGTCAGTGTACCCGAACGCGACACCACGCCGATACGGCCTTTTTTATGGATGTGACCTGGCATGATGCCGATCTTGATTTCGTCAGGGGTGATCAAGCCTGGGCAGTTAGGGCCCAGCAGCAGCGTTTTGCTGCCGGCTTTGGCCATGCGGTCTTTCAGCACCATCATGTCGCGTACTGGAATGCCTTCGGTAATGCAAATGGCCAGATCCATTTCAGCTTCGACAGCTTCCCAGATCGCAGCGGCTGCGCCTGCTGGCGGCACGTAGATGACCGACACGTTGGCGCCGGTTTCTTTTTTCGCTTCGGTAACGTTAGCGAAAATAGGAATGCCTTCGAAGTCTTCGCCAGCTTTCTTCGGGTTCACGCCTGCCACGAAGGCAGCTTTGCCGTTCGCGTAGTCGCGGCAACCGCGGGTGTGGAACTGGCCGGTCTTGCCGGTAATCCCTTGGGTGACAACTTTGGTATCTTTATTGATCAGAATGGACATGTTGATTCCTTAATTAAGCTTGACCGGCAGCAGCGGCAACAACGCTCTTGGCTGCATCTTCCATGGTGTCGGCTGCGATGATAGGCAGACCGGAATCGGCCAGCATCTTTTTGCCCAGGTCTTCGTTGGTGCCTTTCATGCGCACCACCAGCGGGACGTTCAGCGACACGGCTTTCACCGCAGCGATCACGCCTTCGGCGATCACGTCGCAACGCATGATGCCGCCGAAAATGTTGACCAGGATGGCTTTCAGGCCTGGGTTTTTCAACATGATCTTGAACGCTTCGGTCACTTTTTCTGCCGTCGCACCGCCGCCTACGTCCAGGAAGTTGGCTGGCTCGCCGCCGAACAGTTTGATGGTGTCCATGGTAGCCATGGCCAGGCCGGCGCCGTTGACCAGGCAGCCGATGTTGCCGTCGAGCGAAATGTAGGCCAGGTCGAATTTCGACGCTTCGATTTCAGCTGGATCTTCTTCGTCCAGATCGCGCAGGGCGACGATTTCAGGGTGACGGAACAGCGCGTTCGGATCGAAGTTGAACTTGGCGTCCAGGGCGATGACCTTGCCGCTGCCGGTCACGATCAGCGGGTTGATTTCGGCCAGCGAGCAGTCGGTTTCCCAGTAGGCTTTGTACAGGCCTTGCAGGTTGACGCGCGCGTCGGCGATCGAGCCGGCAGGCACGCCGATTTTGGTGGCGATGTCGTCTGCCTGGGCATCGGTCAGGCCGGTGCCCGGATCGATGGTGACGTGGTGGATTTTCTCAGGGTGGCTCTCGGCCACTTCTTCGATGTCCATGCCGCCTTCGGACGAGGCCATCAGGACGATTTTCTGGGTAACGCGGTCGGTGACCAGCGAAACGTACAGTTCCTGCTTGATGTCGGCGCCTTCTTCCACCAGCAGGCGGTTGACTTTCTGGCCTTCGGCGCTGGTCTGATGCGTGATCAGCTGCATGCCCATGATCTGGTCAGCGTACTCTTTGACCTGTTCGATCGATTTCGCCACTTTCACGCCGCCGCCCTTGCCGCGGCCACCTGCGTGGATCTGTGCCTTGACAACCCACACCGGGCCGCCCAGGGTTTCCGCAGCCTTGACTGCCTCTTCAACGGACATGCACGCAATACCGCGCGGTACCGTCACTCCGTGCTGCCGGAGGATCTCTTTGGCTTGATACTCATGGATTTTCATGCTGGCTTCCCTTCTGATACTGATTTGTAAAAATACGGTTAGTGGTGCAAAAAAAACAGCGGTACGCCGGGATCACGCTTTGGCTACCCAGCGCGGGTAATACTGTGCAACCGCCCCGCCATCGGTGCGCAGGGCATGACATTTGTCGAGTTGAAACGGCTTTTCATGCGGCAAATCAGCATTGGCACCGTCACGGGTCGACCAGACATCGCCGGCAAATGCCTGAACCGTCGCAGTCGGCAAGACTTGCGCCAGTTCGGTCAAATGCGTACAGCCAGCGATTCCCGCCAGGCGCTGTTTCAAGTCGCGGCGGAAATTCTTCAATAAATTCAGACCAATCAGCGCCGTGTAAGCGGGGCCGATGGTATCGCAAAAACCGGGATACGGCACGGAATCGGAGGCAGCTTCAGCCTCGACGATGGTCAGTTCGTGATCAACGGTAATGCGTAGATGGAGGTCATGCAGGGGAGCGCCAGCGGGACGCGGGCCGGAGGCCAGGGTCGCGTCGAACGATTTGATGTCGGTAATGCGCGCGTCAATATCCCACAGGCCGTCATCGCGCACATACGCTTGGACGTCGATAACGCGGGAGTGCCGTAAGGCGCGCCGGGAGACGGGAGTTGACAGGGGCATAGACCGATGCCGCTTGCGCGGACTAATTTAGTAAGCAGCTATGTGCATAAAGCACGCCGTTCGCAGCTTCTACGAACAGCAACCGCACCTGCGGCGCCGCAAAAACCCTAAAAGTGTAGCACATTGCGCCCCGGTTGCGCCGCAACATGCTTTCAATGCCGGGTGAAAAATATTTAAAATTATAAATATAAAACAGAGACTTTCTTGAGGTCATTCAATTTGTGAATGATTGCTATCATAAAAATCACTGTCCCTGCTGCGGCACAATGGCTTTGCCAACGGCCTCAGTCAACGATGCCCAGGGCCTGCATGATCGGCAGCCCGTGCAGGCGGAAGCTTTCCGCGTGCACGGCCAGTTCGGCCAGGTTATCTTCTGCCGTCGTCAGTACGGTACCGTTGCGCACTACGGTTTGTTGCAGTGCACGGAAAACCTGCCAGGCAAAGGCCGCCCAGGCCTCGCTGCCCTGATGGCCTTCCAGTCTGGCCAGCAGGAACAACTGTTGCAAATGCATCACACCGACCCCACCGCCGGTTACCGGACTGGCCAGCGCAGCCAGATCGGTACGGCCCCGGGCCTTTTCCAGCAGATGCCGGTTCAGCCTGGTCGTGACCGGGCGCGCCAGCGCTATCGCAGCCTCATCCTGCACCGCCGCGATACAGGTTTTGTGCGCCAGCACCAGCAGCATCTGTAGAAAGTTGCCCAGGTCTGCGGTATCGGCAGGCAAACGCTGCAGCAGTTCGCCGATGGTATGGGGCTGGTAATCAGCCAGCAGTGCCAGCAGCGGTTCATAGACTGCCGGGTCCATCTCGGCCTCGCCCAGGGCACCGGTAGCCCTCATGGTGATCTGGTCGACTGGCGCCACCAGCAGGACCCGTACAGCGCGCAGTGCGGTGGCCTGCTCATGGGCGGTCAGCCTGCGGCTGCCCTTGACCCAGTAATCCTGACGGAACTGGCGGTTGACCAGGAAGTCGGCGGTGTTCTCGCGGAAAGTGGCGTCCGGAATCTGCGCCAGGAAGTCCAGGTGTTCTGGCGACAGATTGAGCGGCGCGACATGGTCGGCATAGGCGGCCGAACCGGCAAACTCGAGCTTGACGGCCGCCAGCACCGGCTTGAGGGCCGAAAACGACACTGGCTGCCAGTAATGATTGAAGTACTCGTGCGACAGGTAATTCGGATCCTGCTCGCCGATCTGCTGCAAGCGCATGGCGATAGTGGGATTGGCCTGCAGGTAGCGCGGCTTGGTCTCCATCATGCGATTGACGAAGGACAAGGCGCTGGCCACGCGTGTCAGCGGATCGTGTCCGGGAGCGCTCATGACGCGGCTGTGCTGCTCCATCAGGTCGCGGATCGGCGCCATCGCCGCCCAGCCTGCCTGCGTGTTGTAGCTGATATACAGCACGCCGCCCGGTTTGAGCTTACGCGCCAGGAAGTCGCTGATATGCGCCTGGTTTTCCGGCGAGATCCAGCTCCAGATACCGTGCAGGGCGATGAAATCAAAATCAGGCAGGTCGCTGCGGGCGCAAAAATCCTGGAACGATTGCTCCGACAGCACGGCGCCATTGCCCGAGGCTTCGGCCAGTTCCTGCGCAAAAGCAGTCTGGGCCGGATTGAAATCGGTGCCGTACCAGCGCACACCCGACGCTGCGGCATGGATATTGACGGTCATGCCCTGGCCAAACCCGAGCTCACATGCAGTGCTGACCCTGGGTGGCTGTATGCCCCAGCTGAGCAGCAGCAACTGCGTGCGCAAGGGATTCAATTCCGTGTAATAGCCGTAGGTATATGCGGTTTCGGCCGTGTAACCGGCATGCCAGTTGCTCATCAGGTGTCCAGTATCCCATGGTAAAAAGTGCCGGTACGCACCGTGCGCCACCGCCTCTGGGCAGAATAACTGATTCTTGCCTGCAAGTTAACGATTATCGCTCGTCGTCTGGATCCAGTCCTTTCAACGCCACTTGCACGGCACGCTGTGAAAAACCGCGCTGCAGCAAAAAGCGCATCTGCTTGTTGCGCTGTTCGGCGTCCTGCGCCACGCTGCCGAACTTGCGACGCCACACTTCGCAGGCGCGCTCGGTTTCCCCTTCGGCCAGGCCGGCTTTCAGCTCCTGCAGCGCCTCACCCTGTATGCCGTGGCTTTGCAGCTCGGCCATGATGCGGCTGTTGCCGAAACGCGCAGAGCGGCGGTGGATCAACGACTCCGAAAAGCGCTCCTGCGACAGCCAGTTGGCCTGTTCCAGGCTGTCGAGCAGGGCTTCCACGTCGTCGCCTTCTTCTGCATGGCGCTGCAGCTTGCGCCGCAGTTCCATGCGGCTGTGCTCGCGCATGGACAGAAAGCGCAAGGCCCGGCCCTTCAGGCTCAATTGCACTCTGGCCATATATCCACCTTCTTTCTCATGAACGGTTACTGCGACCCAAACACAATCGCCGCCAGACGCGGGGCGCTGGCGGCGATGAACAACAACATCCGCGATGGCGGTGTTTGCTACGTAGGTCGGATTAGGCCGCAGGCCGTAATCCGACAACAACACAACTACATAAGGCCCTTCTATAAGCGCCAACAATGTTGTCGGATTACGGCCCGAGGGGCCTAATCCGACCTACGCGACCTACACGACCTACTCGGGCTTGCTTGCCTTTTCGACTTTTTCAGCTTTGTCAGCCTTTTCAGGCTTCTCGGCAGCCAGTGGCGGCAGTTCGCGCACGCCCAGCGAGGCGCGCACCTTGTTTTCAATCTCGCGCGCCAGTGCCGGACGCTCTTGCAGGAAGGCGCGGGCGTTGTCCTTGCCCTGGCCGATGCGTTCGCCGTTGTAGCTGTACCACGAACCGGCTTTTTCGACGATCTTGGCATCCGATCCCAGGTCGAGGATTTCGCCTTCGCGCGAGGTGCCGGCGCCGTACAGGATATCGAAATGGGCTTCCTTGAACGGTGGCGCGATCTTGTTCTTGACGACCTTGACCTTGGTTTCGTTGCCGATCACTTCGTCGCCGGACTTGATCGAGCCGGTGCGGCGGATATCGAGGCGTACCGAAGCGTAGAATTTCAGCGCATTGCCGCCGGTGGTCGTTTCCGGGCTGCCGAACATCACGCCGATCTTCATGCGAATCTGGTTAATGAAAATAACCAGCGTGTTGGTGCGGTTGATCGAGCCGGTCAGCTTGCGCAGCGCCTGCGACATCAAACGTGCCTGCAGGCCTGGCAGCGAATCGCCCATGTCGCCTTCGATCTCGGCGCGTGGCGTCAGTGCCGCCACCGAGTCGATCACGACCAGGTCGACACTGCCCGAGCGCACCAGCGCATCGCAGATTTCCAGCGCCTGCTCGCCCGTGTCGGGCTGCGAGATCAGCAGTTCATGCAGGTTGACGCCCAGCTTTTGCGCATAGCCAACGTCAAGCGCATGCTCGGCGTCGATAAAGGCGCAGGTGCCGCCCAGTTTTTGCATCTCAGCAATGGTTTGCAGCGTCAGCGTGGTTTTACCCGAGGACTCCGGGCCGTAGATTTCCACCACGCGACCGCGCGGCAAGCCACCTACGCCCAGCGCGATATCGAGGCCGAGCGAACCGGTTGATACGACTTGCACTTCTTCGATCGGTGCGCTTGAATCCATGCGCATGACCGAACCTTTGCCAAACTGCTTCTCGATCTGTGCCAGTGCGGCAGCCAGTGCTTTGGCTTTTTCCGATGCGGGTACTACAGCTTTTTTATCGTCCATTGTGTTCTTTCGGCCTGACGGCGCGTGAGTTAAATTCGTTACAGACACTACTGTATAAAAAAACAGTGCTTAAGGCAAGCGAAACCTGCCATTGATTTGAAACAGATCATTACAAGGCGCGATTTTCAGAAAGACTCGCCACCTTGCGAAAAATAAAACACAATACAGCCTTCCAGATGCACGCCGAGAAAGTGACACATGCGTATATTACTTGCCGAAGATGACAGCGTCCTGGCCGATGGACTGACGCGCTCGCTGCGCCAGTCCGGCTACGCCATCGATTATGTCAAGAATGGCCAGGAGGCCGACACGGCCTTGTCCACCCAGGAATTCGACCTGCTGATCCTCGACCTCGGCCTGCCCAAGCTGTCTGGCCTCGAAGTGCTGCGCCGCCTGCGCGCGCGCGCTTCACTGCTGCCGGTGCTGATCCTGACGGCCGCCGACTCGATCGAGCAGCGCGTCAAAGGACTGGACCTCGGTGCCGATGATTATATGGCCAAGCCGTTTGCCTTGTCCGAACTGGAGGCAAGAGTGCGCGCCCTGACCCGCCGCGGCGCCGGCGGCGGCGCCACCATCATCAAGCACGGCCCGCTCAGCTACGACCAGGTGGGGCGCAGCGCCTATATCAACGACCAGATGCTGGACTTGTCGGCGCGCGAACTGGGGCTGCTGGAAATTTTGCTGGGCCGCACCGGGCGCCTGGTATCGAAGGAGCAACTGGTCGACCATCTGTGCGAGTGGGGCGAAGAGGTATCGAACAACGCCATCGAAGTGTATGTGCACCGGCTGCGCAAGAAAATCGAAGTGGGCGGCATCCGCATCGCCACCGTGCGCGGCCTGGGCTACTGTCTGGAAAAATTCTCGGAAGCGCGCGCCCAGGCGCTGGCGACCGATGCGGCCGGTAGCGCCAGCAAGTGAAACCGCCGGCAGCGCCAGCCGGCCAGGCCAGCGACAGCCTGGCCGACGAGGAGTGGTTCGAGCCGCCCCTCAACGAGCCCGACGATATCATCCAGCACTCGCTGTTCGGTGAAATTCTCGACTGGATGCTGGCGCCGCTGCTGCTGCTGTGGCCGATGAGCATCGCCATTACCTACCTGGTCGCCAAAAGCATCGCCAACCAGCCGTTCGACCATGCGCTGGAAGATAACGTCACCATGCTGACGCAACAGGTCAAGCAGGCAGACGGGAAACTGAGCAGCCAGCTGCCCGGGCGCTCGGGTGCCAACGCACGCGATTTTTTGCGCAGCGACGATGTCGACGCCGTGTATTACCTGATCCAGAACGAGCGCGGCGGCTATGTGGCCGGCGACCGCGATTTGCCGCCGCCGCAAGACCCCGACCGCTACCGCAGCAGCACGGTACTGTTTCGCAACGATAATATCCACGGCACCCCGGTGCGGGTGGCGTTTTCCTATCTGGACATGCCGGCGCCGCCCGGCGAAGAGCCGCGCCGCGCGCTGGTACAGGTGGCCGAAACGCTGGAAAAGCGCGCCCAGCTGGCCAATGAAATCATCAAGGGCGTGATCTTGCCGCAGTTTATTATCCTGCCGATTATTCTGGCGCTGGTGTGGTTTGCGCTGGCGCGCGGCCTGTCGCCGCTGGCGCAGCTGCAGGAACGCATCCGCGCGCGTCCGCCCGATGACTTGAGTCCGATCGAATCGGGCCAGGTGCCCGAGGAAATCACGCCGCTGGTCGGCTCGCTCAACGAGATGCTGGCGCGCCTGTCGCTGTCGATCGATATGCAAAAGCGCTTTATTGCCGACGCCGCGCACCAGATGAAAACCCCGCTGGCCGGCATGCGCATGCAGTCCGAGCTGGCACTGCGCCAGACCGACCAAGGCGAAATTCATCGCTCGCTCGAGCAACTGGCCAGGAGTTCGGAAGCGGCCACGCGCCTGGTCAACCAGCTGCTGGCGCTGGCGCGCGCGGAAAACCAGCCCCAGGCCGGCGCCGCCTTCGCGCCGCTGGCGCTGAACGAACTGGCGCTGGCCGTGGTGCAGGACTGGGTGCCGGCCTCGTTTGCCCAACAGATTGACCTGGGCTTCGAGCAGCCCGAACAACCGGTGATCATCATGGGCAACGCCATCATGCTGCGTGAACTGCTGAGCAACCTGATCGACAATGCGCTGCGCTACACGCCGTCCGGCGGCAGCGTGACAGTGCGCGTGCGCGCCACCCTGGAGCAGGCCATCCTGGAAGTGGAAGACACCGGCCCCGGCATTCCCCAGGCCGAGCGCGCGCAGGTGTTTGAACGCTTTTATCGCATTCTCGGCAGCAATGTCGACGGCAGCGGCCTGGGCCTGGCCATCGTGCGTGAAATTGCTCAGCAACACGGCGCCGAAATCGATATTTTCAACAATCCGCGCGCCCAGTCGCCCAAGCTGCCGGGCACGCTGCTGCGCCTGGCACTGCCCCTGCTGCCACCCGCCGCCCCCACCGAAGACGATGTGACCTATGGATAAATCGCTTGAGCGCAGCGCCCTGCTGGCACGCCGCGCCGCGCACTGGCGCGCCACGCGCCGCCTGACCGCCATCTTGCTGCTGGTATGGTTGCTGACCGGTTTCCTGACCGTGTTCTACGCGCGCGAACTGCTGCATCTGAACCTGTTTGGCTGGCCGCTGCCGTTTTATATGGCGGCGCAGGGCGCCTCGCTGATCTACCTGTCCATTATCGGCGTGTATGCCTGGCGCATGCGCCGCCTGGACCAGGCGTTCCGCGACGCGATACAGGAGCAACAGGCATGACCACCCAGCGTGCTTTTTTCATGCGCCTGCGCAAGTATTACCTGCTGTTTACGGCCGGCTTTGCCGCCTTCCTGGTGGCGCTGGCCATGCTGGAACAGGAAGGCATGCCGCGCGTGTGGATCGGCTATCTGTTCATGTTTGCCACCATTATTTTGTAC
This sequence comes from Janthinobacterium aquaticum, assembly GCF_009208565.1. Taxonomy (GTDB): domain Bacteria; phylum Pseudomonadota; class Gammaproteobacteria; order Burkholderiales; family Burkholderiaceae_D; genus Janthinobacterium. The sequence continues at coordinate 258,284 of NZ_WFLK01000003.1, forward strand.
GCCACCATCGGCGTGATCAGCCGCACCTCCAACGTTACCGAATACTATGTGGCGGGACGGCGCGTGCCAGCCGTGTTCAACGGCATGGCCACCGCTGCCGACTGGATTTCCGCGGCCAGCTTTATCAGCCTGGCAGGCGGGCTGTACCTGAACGGCTTCGACGGCCTGGCCTTCATCATGGGCTGGACCGGCGGTTACTGCCTGGTGGCGCTGCTCATTGCGCCTTATTTGCGCAAGTTCGGCCAGTACACGATCCCCGACTTTCTGGCCGCGCGCTACGCCAGCGGCGGCGACGGGCGCGGTGCACTGGTGCGCGTGCTGGCCGTGATTGCCACCATCATAGTGTCGTTTACGTATGTGGTGGCGCAGATCTATGCGGTCGGCCTGATCGCCTCGCGCTTTACTGGCGTCGATTTTTCGGTCGGCATTTTCCTCGGCCTGGCCAGCATCCTGGTCTGCTCGTTCCTGGGCGGCATGCGCGCCATTACCTGGACCCAGGTGGCGCAGTACATCATTATCCTGGTGGCCTTTCTGATCCCGGCCATGTGGCTGTCGGTCAAGCATGCCGACAATCCGGTGCCGCAGATCGCCTACGGCAAGGTGCTGCCGCAGTTGAGCGCGCGCGAACATTTGCTGGAGCAAGACCCGAAGGAGCAGCAGGTGCGCGCCATCTACGCCCAGCGCGCGCGCAACTATCAAGCCGGTATCGATGGCCTGCCGGCGTCGTGGGAGCAGGGTCGCCAGGCGGCGCAGAAGCAGCTCGACAAGCTGCGCCAGCGCAACGCGTCGCTGTTCGATATCCGCAATGCCGAACGCTACCTGCTCGCTTATCCGAAAAGCCCGGATGAGGCGCGCACGCTGTGGGAGAACGCGCTGGCCGTCAATCTGAAGCGCGCCGAGCCGATTACGCCGCATGCGCAGCCGTTCCCGGCGCCCGACCGCGCCCAGTCCGATATCAAGCGCAACAATTTCCTGGCGCTGGTGTTTTGCATGATGCTGGGCACGGCCGCGCTGCCGCATATATTGATGCGCTCCTATACCACGCCCTCGGTGCATGAAACGCGGGTGTCGGTGTTCTGGACGCTGTTCTTTATCCTGCTGATCTACCTCACCATTCCCGCGCTGGCGGTGCTGGTCAAGTACGATATCTATTCGGCGCTGGTCGGCACCCAGTATGCGCAGCTGCCGACCTGGGTCTCGTACTGGGCCAATGTCGACAAGTTCAGCCCTTTGATCAGCATCGTCGACGTCAATCGCGACGGCATCGTGCAACTGGCCGAGATCGTGATCGATCCCGATGTGCTGGTGCTGGCCACGCCCGAGATCGCCGGCCTGCCCTATGTGATTTCCGGCCTGGTGGCAGCTGGCGGCCTGGCTGCCGCGCTGTCGACCGCTGACGGCCTGCTGCTGGCCATCTCCAACGCCCTGTCGCACGATATCTATTACAAGGTGGTCGACCCGACCGCCTCGACACAGAAGCGCGTCACCATCTCCAAGCTGCTGCTGCTGGCGGTGGCCTTTATTGCCGCCTATGCGGCTTCGCAAAAGCCGGCCGATATCTTGTCGCTGGTCGGCATTGCCTTTTCACTGGCGGCCTCGACCCTGTTCCCGGCGCTGGTGCTGGGCGTATTCTGGCGCCGCGCCAACCATTACGGCGCGGTGGCCGGCATGCTGGCCGGCTTCGGCGTCTGCCTGTACTACATGCTGCACGCCAGCCCGCTGCTGGGCGGCGGACCAGCCGGCCAGTGGTTCCATATCGCGCCGATTGCCGCCGGCATCTTTGGCGTGCCGGCCGGCCTGCTGGCCAACTTCGTCGTCAGCTCGGTCACGCCGCCGCCGGCAGCACGCTGCGTCGGGCTGGTGGACTATATCCATACGCCGGAATGACAAAATGAATATGGTGCTTGCACTGGATAAATCCACAATGAAATGATAGCCTAGGGGAAACAGTATAAAAATAAATATTATTTTTACTATCCCAAAAAGGAGTGTCCATGCAGTTCAGTCTGGTTCGTTTTACGCTGACCATCAGCGCCTTGTTACTCAGTACATCGATTGCACTGCCGGTTCTGGCTGATAACCAGCAAACTGCACCGTCCACCACGATCCCGATCGCCGATTTTTTCAACAACTCGGCATTCAGTGGTGCAGTCATCTCGCCGGATGGTCGTCATCTTGCCGTACTGGTCAGCGCCAAAGGTGGTCGCGTACAACTCTACACGGTGCAGCTGCCCAGCATGAAAGTGAGCGGCCTGACTTCTTTCGAAGACGCTGATATTGCCAGCATAGCCTGGGTTAACAACCAGCGGCTTGTCTACAGCGTGGCTGACCGCCAGATTGCCCAGGGCGACGTACAATATGGACCAGGCCTCTATGCCATCAATATCGACGGTAGCAACTACCGCCAGTTGGTCAGCAATACTTTTTCAACCAAGAGCCTGAGCAGTTCGCGCGCATTGATGAGTGCCAATACCCGGCTGCTAAGTACCGTCACGACTCCCGATAGCGACGATATCTTTGTGACCGAAACGCGTTTCAGTGCAACCGGCAAACCTGGCAGCGTCGTGCAACGCCTGAATACGGCAACCGGCATCAGCAAACCGGTCGCTTCGATCAACGGCGCGCAGGGCTGGTTAATGGACCAGAACAATGAAGTACGCCTCGCCTACACCTCCGATGACAAGACCAGCACCATCCACTATCGCGATAATGCCGACAGCGCATGGCGTGTCTTGCACGAGAGCGATATCTTTCATCCCAAGAAAGGCGATTTTGAACCGGCATTTTTCGACGCGGCGGGTAATCTTTACGTGCGTGCCAACTACCAGGGAACAACGGCTCTGTACTTGTATGACCTCAAGACAGGCACCATGAAAGATACGCCACTGGCCGATACGCCAGGCTACGACTTCACCGGTCAGCCAGTACGCAATGCTCAGAAATTGCTGGGGCTGCGCTACGAAACCGATGCCTTGGGCACCATCTGGTACGACAAATCCATGCAGGCGCTGCAGGAAAAAATCGATGCCCTGCTGCCAACCACGGCCAATATTTTGTCCGTGGCAAGCCGCTCGGAAACCCCCTTCGTCCTTGTCACTGCGCAATCCGATGTCGAACCAGGAGCTGCCCTGATCTACAACACGGAAACCGGCGTACTGATGCCACTGGGCGGTACCCACCCAGCCATTGATCCCTTGCGCATGTCGCACAAGACCATAGTGCGCTACAAGGCGCGTGACGGCCTGGAAATTCCTGCCTACCTCACCCTGCCCAAGGGCAGGAGCGCCAAGAATCTGCCCATGATTGTGATGGTGCATGGCGGACCATGGGTACGCGGCGGCCATTGGAACTGGAATCCGGAAACGCAGTTTCTTGCCTCCCGCGGCTATGCCGTACTGGAACCGGATTATCGCGGCAGCACCGGCTACGGCGCAGCACACTACAAGGCAGGCTGGAAGCAATGGGGCCTGAAGATGCAGGATGACATCGCCGACGGCGCACGCTGGGCCATTGCCAAAGGCTACGCCGATCCGCAACGTATTTGCATCGCTGGCGCAAGCTATGGCGGCTATTCAACGTTGATGGGATTGCTCAATGACCCTGACCTGTTCAAGTGCGGTATCAACTGGGTTGGTGTTACCGATATCAATATGATGCGTGACGGTCACTGGACCGGTGATTCCGACCTCAGTGAATCTTATAAAAAATACGGTATGAAAGACATGGTCGGCGACCCAGTCGCCGATGCGGCTCAGTTGAGCGCGACGTCGCCGCTGAACCAGGCCGCGCGCATCAAGCAGCCGTTACTGCTGGGCTACGGCGGTTCCGACCGGCGCGTACCGATCAGCCATGGCCGCACTTTTTATGAGGCCGTGAAGAAAAACAACCCCTACGTCGAATGGGTTGTCTACCAGGAGGAAGGTCATGGCTGGGCCCTGCCGAAAAACAATATCGACTTCTGGACACGCGCCGAAAAATTCCTGGAGCACAGTATCGGGCCGGCTGCAGTGACTGGTTCCTCGACGGCTGCTGCACAGTAGCAATCACGGGGCGCCTTGATGGCGCCCTGTCCCCTGGCTCCAGCCTGTCAGGAATGCTGTATGACACTATTGCATTTTCAGCGAAAATGGCTGATAGGTGGTGTACACAAGGAAGGCCACGGCTGGTCACAGCCCACCACGCAGATTGATTTCTGGAGCCGGGTGGAACAATTCCTGGGCCGCCATATCGGCAACAACAGCGCGGCGGCAAAAAGAGAGTAGTCTCGGGGTTTCCCCACCTGCCAGGAGTTCCTATGCCGTCCGGAAAAATTCTTGTTGCGCAAGGAGGCGGCCCCACCGCCGTTATCAACCAGTCGCTGGTCGGCGTGGTGCTGGAGTCGCGCCGCTTCCAGCATGTGACGCGCGTCTATGGCGCGCTGCACGGCGTGCGCGGCATTATCAATGAAGAGTTTGTCGACCTGACGCAGGAAACCAGCCACAACCTCGAACTGGTGGCGGCCACGCCATCTTCAGCCTTGGGTTCGACCCGCGACAAGCCCGATATCGCCTACTGCCAGCAGATTTTCGAGGTGCTGCGCGCGCATGAGATCGAGCATTTCTTCTATATCGGCGGCAATGATTCGTCCGATACGGTGCGCATTGTCAGCGAAGAAGCGCACAAGGCCGGCTACCCGCTGCGCTGCATCCATATTCCCAAGACCATCGACAACGACCTGGTCGGCAGCGACCATACGCCGGGCTTTCCATCGGCGGCGCGTTTTGTCGCGCAGGCGTTTGCCGGCGCCAACCTCGACAACGCCGCCCTGCCCGGCGTGTATGTGGGCGTGGTGATGGGCCGCCATGCCGGTTTCCTGACGGCGGCCTCGGCGCTGGGCAAGAAGTTCCCCGACGATGGCCCGCACCTGATCTACCTGCCCGAACGCGTGTTTGTGCTGGAAAACTTCCTGGCCGATGTCAAAGCTGTTTATCAAAAATATGGGCGCTGCGTGATCGCCGTGTCCGAAGGCATCCACGACGGCTCGGGCGAACCGATCGCCAGCCTGCTGGCCAGCCAGACCGGCGGCGAAGTCGAGCGCGATGCGCATGGCAATGTACAGCTGTCGGGCACCGGCGCGCTGGCCGACCTGCTGTGCGACGCCATCAAGGCCAGGCTGGGCATCAAGCGCGTGCGCGGCGATACGTTTGGCTACCTGCAGCGCTCGTTTATCGGCTGCGTCTCGGATGTGGACCAGCGCGAAGCGCGCGAGGTCGGCGAAAAAGCCGTGCAGTACGCCATGTGGGGCGACCGCGACGGCTCGGTGGCCATCAAGCGCACCGGCTTTTACTCGGTCGACTATGAACTGCTGCCGCTGTCGGACGTCGCCGGCAAGACGCGCACCATGGACGACGCCTTTATCAGCGACAGCGGCACCGACGTGACCGACGCCTTCCGGCTCTACCTGCGCCCGCTGCTGGGCTCGAAAATGCCGGATGCGTTTCGCCTGCGTGCGCAGCCGGTGAAAAAAGTGTTGCGGCCGGGTTGAACCATGCGCGCAGGTCGGATCAGGCCTCTCGGCCGTAATCCGACAACAGCGCTGACGCTAACAATGTTGTCGGATTACGGCCCCTGCGGGGCCTAATCCGACCTACGATTTCACGATGGTCTGGTGCTCGTCACCGACGCGCGCGCGGATGGTGCCGATGGTATAGACGGTTTCGCCAGCCGCTTCGAGCTGGGCAATCGCCGCAGCCGCGTTTTCTTTCGACACGATGACCGTCATGCCAATGCCGCAGTTAAATACGCGGTGCATTTCTGCGTCAGCCACGCCGCCGTGCTGTTGCAGCCACGTAAACAGCGGTGGCAGCGTCCAGCCTGTCGAGTCCAGCTCGGCCACCAGGCCAGGCTGCAGCACGCGTGGAATGTTTTCCACCAGGCCGCCACCGGTGATGTGCACCATGCCCTTGACTTCCATCGAGGCCATCAGCGCCAGCAGCGGCTTGACGTAGATGCGAGTTGGCTGCATCAGTACGTCGGCCAGTTTACGGCCGTGGAAGTCGCCTTCCAGATCAGGCTTGGCCACTTCGATGATCTTGCGCACCAGCGAGTAACCGTTCGAGTGCACGCCCGACGAGGCCAGACCCAGCACCACGTCGCCGGCGGCGATCTTGGTGCCGTCGATAATCTGCGATTTTTCCACGGCGCCAACGGCAAAACCGGCCAGGTCGTATTCGCCGGCTGGGTACATGCTCGGCATTTCCGCCGTTTCGCCACCGATCAGCGCGCAACCCGCTTGTTCGCAACCTTGGGCGATGCCCTTGATGACGTCGGTGGCAATGGCCACGTCAAGCTTGCCGCAGGCGAAGTAGTCGAGGAAGAACAGCGGCTCGGCGCCCTGCACCAGGATGTCGTTGACGCTCATGGCCACCAGGTCGATGCCGACCGTGTCATGGCGGTTCAGCTCGAACGCCAGGCGCAGCTTGGTGCCCACGCCGTCGGTACCCGAAACCAGTACTGGCTCCTTGTATTTCTTGCTGATCTCGAACATGGCGCCAAAACCGCCAAGGCCGCCCATCACGCCTTCGCGCAGGGTACGCTTGGCAAACGGCTTGATGGCTTCGACTAGAGCGTCGCCTGCATCGATATCGACGCCAGCGTCACGGTAGGAGAGAGAAACATTGGAGGTCTGGTTCATGGTGTGGTGGCAGCGGAGGCGGTAAAATAGAAGGCGGATAACATCTGGCGCCCCTGCCCACGCATGTTCTTTGACATCCATGTGGCAGGTGACAGCAGGTCAATTCGGTCAATCAAGCCGCTATTTTATCAAACTGCCCCGATCAGTTTGCAAATAACTGCCTTTTTAAACGCAAAACCACAAACTTCCAGCCACTTCTTTACGCATCTAAGACGCCACTATCTGCCCGGCAGCTTCTATAATGCTTAACTATACGCGGACACAATATCAATCGAACAACAGCGACTATGCATACGCAGTAATGAAAAACAGCACAAGGCGTACGCCATGAAACAACTGGTGCTCGATTTGGGCACGGACCCGGCGCACAGTCTCGATACCTTTGAAGTGGGACAGAATGCCGAAGTGGCGCAATTGATGCGCCAGTTCGCCGCGCGCACTTCGCGCGAACATTTTGCCTACCTGTGGGGCGAGCTGGCCGCCGGCAAGAGCCATTTGCTCAAGGCCCTGGCCAGCACCGAGCGCGCACGCTATATTTCGCCGTTTTCCATCGAATCCGAATTTGTCTATTCGCCCGAGGTCGACCTGTACCTGCTCGACGACTGCGAAAAGCTGTCGCCGCTGGCACAGATCGACGCCTTTGCCCTGTTCAATGAAATCCGCGCCAACCAGGCGTATATGGTGTGCAGCGGCGCCGTGCCGCCCGCCGTGCTGCCGGTGCGCGAAGACTTGCGCACGCGCATGGGCTGGGGCCTGATCTACCAGATCCACGGCCTGACGGACGAAGAAAAAATTGCCGCACTGACACAAGCGGCCGCCACCCGCGGCTTGACCTTGTCGCCCGGCGTGTTACCCTATCTGCTGTCCCATTTCCGGCGCGACATGCGTTCGCTGTCGACGATGCTGGACTCCCTCGATCTCTACTCCCTTGAAACCCAGCGCCCGATCACCGTGCCCTTGTTGCGCGAGTTGTTGCAGGCGGAAGCGAAAGAATAATGAATCTGGCCCTGTTTGACCTCGACCACACTTTGCTGCCCATCGACTCGGATCACGAGTGGGGCGAATTTCTGGTACGCGCCGGCGTTGTCGATGCTGCCCAATTCACGCTGCGCAACAACGCTTTTTTCGCCCAATACCAGGCCGGCACGCTCGACCCGGTCGAGTATCTGGAATTTTCGCTCGGTAACCTGGCGCGCTTCCCGCGCAGCCGCCTCGACGAACTGCATGCGCAGTTCATGCTTGAAGTGGTGCTGCCGGCGATCCGCCCGGAAGTGCTGGCGCTGCTCAAGCAGCACCAGGATGCGGGCGACCTGATCGCCATCGTCACGGCCACCAACCAGTTCGTGACCAAACCGATTGCCGCCGCACTGGGCGTCGAGCACCTGATCGCCGCCATGCCGGAATACGACGCCGACGGCAATGTCACGGGCAAGCTGGTCGGCACGCCAACGCTGGGCGCCGGCAAGCTCACCCATACCCATGCCTGGCTGGAAAAACTGGGCAAGACGCTGGGCGACTTCGAGCGTACGTATTTCTACAGCGATTCGCACAACGACATTCCGCTGCTGTCGGTGGTCACCCATCCGGTTGCCACCAATCCCAACGCCGCGCTGAGCGCCCATGCATCCCTCCACGGCTGGCCATCACTTCACTTATTCAATGATTAAAAAATTCATCCGCAAGATCCTCGGCGTTAAAAAAGAGGCAGCGCGCGATACCAGCACCCCGGTGGTGCTGGGTCCCGAGCAACACGGAATCGATCCGAAACTGGTGTCGTCGAACGCCATCCGGGTCACCAGCAGCCTGCAGGAAGCTGGCTTTGAAGCGTTCGTGGTGGGCGGCGCCGTGCGCGACCTGCTGCTCGGCGTCAAGCCGAAAGACTTCGATATCGCCACCAACGCCACGCCGGAACAGGTCAAGCGCCTGTTCCGCCGCGCCTTTATTATCGGCAAGCGCTTCCAGATCGTGCATGTGATGTTTGGCCAGGACTTGCTGGAAGTGACCACCTTCCGCGGCGCCGCTGCGGAAGCGGCGCCGAAAGACGAGCATGGCCGCGTGCTGCGCGACAATACTTTCGGCCTGCAACACGAAGATGCGCTGCGGCGCGACTTCACCATCAACGCCATGTATTACAACCCGGCCACGCAACAGGTGCTCGATTACCATGGCGGCGTGGAAGATATCCGCGCACAAACCTTGCGCATGATCGGCAAACCCGAAGAGCGCTACCGCGAAGACCCGGTGCGCATGTTGCGCGTGGTGCGCTTTGCGGCGCGCCTGAAATTTACCATCGAGCCGGCCACGGCCGCGCCGATCCCCGTGATGGCGCCGCTGATCAACAACGTGCCTGCGCCGCGCGTGTTTGATGAAATGCTCAAATTGCTGATGAGCGGCCATGCGCTGGCCTGCCTGCAGCAGCTGCGCAAGGAAGGCTTGCATCACGGCCTGCTGCCGCTGCTCGACGTGGTGCTCGAGCAACCACTGGGCGCCAAGTTCGTCACGCTGGCGCTCGACGCCACCGACACCCGCATCGCCGCCGGCAAGACCGTCTCGCCGGGCTTCCTGTTTGCGTCCCTGCTGTGGCACCAGGTGCTGGAAAAATGGACCGCCTACAAGGCCGCCGGCGAATCGACCATCCCCGCGCTGCACTTGGCGGCCGACGATGTGCTTGAGTCGCAGACCGAAAAACTGGCGCTGCAGCGCAAGATCGGCTCGGACATGCGCGATATCTGGTCGATGCAGCCGCGCTTCGAGCGCCGTACCGGCAAGGCGCCGCACAAGCTGCTCGAGCATCTGCGCTTTCGCGCCGGCTACGACTTCCTGCTGCTGCGCTGCGCTTCGGGCGAGATCGACGCCGAACTGGGCGAGTGGTGGACCGCCTTCTACGAAGGCGACGAAGCGAGCCGCGAAGAACTGCTGGCCAGCGCCAGCGCGGCGCCGGGCGGCGTCAAGAAAAAACGTCCGCCACGGCGCAGCAGCCGCAGCAAGTCGGGTGGCGGCAGCGGTGGCGGCAGCGTGACCGGCAGCACCAGCGGCGAATGAACGCAGTAACCGCTTACATCGGCATCGGCGCCAACCTGGGCGACGCGCGCGGCAATGTCGACGACGCCATCGCGCGCCTGGCACGCCTGCCGGGCGCCACGCTGATTGCAGCCTCGTCCAGCTACCGCACCGCCCCCATCGATTCAAGCGGCGACGACTATATCAATGCGGTAGCGCAGATCAGCACCACGCTCGGCGCCGAAGCACTGCTGCAGGCGCTGCACGCAATCGAAGCGGCGCACGGGCGCGAGCGCCCGTACCGCAACGCGCCGCGCACGCTCGACCTCGACCTGCTGCTGTACGGCGACCAACAGATCACCAGCGCCACCCTGACGGTGCCCCATCCACGCCTGCTTGAACGCGCCTTCGTGCTGGTGCCGCTGCTCGAACTGGCGCCAGCCATCGAGGTGCCCGGCCTGGGCCCGGCGCGCAACTATTTGCCGGCAGTAGCCGGCCAGGCCATCAGCCGCCTCTGACCCATACCGCGTAACTCGGGGTCAGTTCCGCCAAACGGACACGACCTCGTCCTTAACTGAGGTTGAGATTTTTATTCTCCGGTTGGCCAAGCCGAAGTTCTGAACAATAAGATGAGGTCGTGTCGAATTGGCGGAACTGACCCCGAGTTGGTGACCTGGGTGACGCAGATGGACTAAAATGCCGGCCTGCGCGACGCTCCATAAAGGTCTACACTGGCGCGTTCGCATCCCTTTTTTACTGTTGAGAATATTATGTCCGCTTATTTGCAAGGAACAGATCTGGCCGCGAAAGACAAGGCCGCCACACCGGCGCCGGCGCCAACGAAGTCTGTCGCCAACAAGGCTGTGACCATCCACACGCTGGCCGCTCTGCGCGCCGCCGGCGAAAAAATCACCATGCTGACCTGCTATGACGCCAGCTTTGCCTCGCTGATGGAGCGCTGCGGCGTGGAAATCCTGCTGGTTGGCGATTCGCTCGGCATGGTCTGCGCCGGCCACAATTCCACCCTGCCCGTTACCGTGGCCGACATGGCCTACCATACCGCCTCGGTGGCGCGCGGCGCCAAGTCCGCCATGATCGTGGCCGACCTGCCGTTCGGCGCCTACGGCACCATCGAGACAGCCTATGCCAACGCGGTACTGCTGATGCAGGCCGGCGCGCACATGATCAAGATCGAAGGCGGCGCCTGGCTGGCGCCGACCGTACGTTTTCTCACCGAGCGCGGCATCCCCATCTGCGCGCATATCGGCCTGACGCCGCAATCGGTACACCAGTTGGGCGGCTACAAGGTCCAAGGCAAGAGTACCGAAAGCGCAGAAGAGCTGAAAAACGACGCGCTGGCGCTGCAGGAAGCCGGCGCCTCGATCGTGGTGATGGAAGCGATTCCGACCCAGCTTGGCCGTGAAGTAACCCAAGCGCTGGCGATCCCGACCATCGGCATCGGCGCCGGCCCCTACTGCTCAGGCCAGGTGTTGGTCATGCACGACATGCTGGGCGTATTCCCAGGCCGCAAAGCGCGCTTCGTGCGCAACTTCATGGAAGGCGCTACCAGCATCGACCAGGCCGTTATCGGTTATGTGAGAGCAGTGAAAGACGGCAGTTTTCCGGCGCTGGAACACTGCTTCTGACGTAGACTGGATTTGGCGTGACACGCGGCCAGCCGCGTAGGCCGGGCAACGCAGGCCTTCATCCGACAAGTCCCTCAAGCGGCAACGATGTTGTCGGATTACGCCGCTGCGCGGCTAATCCGACCTACCGATCTTGTCGGCTGGGGCTGGACTAGGGCGACTCAGCCCCATGCTCTGCCGGCAATTTGACAGCATCTTTCTCTTCGCGCAGCGTTGCGGTGCGCACAAACGCCACCTGCAGACCAAAAAACTCGCCGATGCGGTTCAAGGTCTGCACGGTTGGGTTGCCTTTGCCGCCCTCGATTTCCTTGATCACCTTGGTGCTTACGCCACGATGGGCAGCAAACTCCTCCTGCGTCATGCGCGCCAGCGCACGCATTTCCCTGACGGCTTGCTGCAGTGTGACTTCACCTGCCGTAATACCCTCATAAAGCTCGTTGCGGCGCTGGCGCAACTGTTCTTTGTCTACGCTCTTTTTGGTGCGTGCCATATCAATATGCCTCAAACGCCAACAACTGCGCGATCTGTGCGGCGATATGCGGCTGCAGAAAGGCAATAATATCGTCGTCCACTCTGGCCGCTTGCATATGCTGTTCGAGCGCATGCAATTGCTGGCCAAACTGGCCCAGCGCAATGGCAATGTGCTGGCGCTCTGCGTCTGGCATGGGGATGGTCGCCAGGATCGTCTGCCAGTCATGCAGTTCTTTTTTTGTTTCGGGGTGATACCAGCGCGCCGCGCGGGGGATGCCCTCCGGATCCAGGTACATGGGGGCAAAGTCAAATAGCGGCGTCAGGCGCACTTCGCCATCTCGCACCTGCACTGCCGTGTTGCGTGCATGATTATCGGTATTGCGCATGGCCAGATTGAGAATATCGCGCTTGAGAAATTCGATTGTTTCGACGGTTTTGTCGGTGACCACCTCACGTAGCGCCTGCAACAGATCAAACTGGCTGGGCATCGCGTCAAAGCCGACTATGCCTGCCAGCGAGGCAGCGCTTTCCTGATGCAATCGCAGCACTTTTCCCTGTTTGATCTGCCGGTCAAAGCGGGGAATGAACAGTGTGTCGTCTTGGTAGCGCAACTGACCAGCCGTACGCAGTCCCATGGCCTGCGCCACGGTCATATACGCAGCTTCATTTCTCAATACCTTGGCGTCGCTGGGCGAATTGCCACGCGGACGCTTGACGATGAAATGCGCAGTCGCACGCTCATCGGACACAGCGCTATCGGCATGCCAGAGTCCATCATGATCGGTGGTCAGCAAATATTTGGGCGCCGCGCCCTGCACGCCCAGCGTGCCGGCAGCGAGCATGCTGTGAATCAGCATGCGCTCACTGAACGCATCGCCACGACCGATAATTTCCTCCAATATAAAGCCGCCATCCAGCTGGCCGGTGTCGTGCCGCGCCAGATGCTGTGTGTAGTAGCGAACAGCTTCGGCGACGCGCACGCGTCCGATCGGATTGAATGCGCCAGCACACATCAAGGCAAAATCGGCGGCCGGTCCATCAGCCAGTTGCAGCTGTCCCAGCAAGTATTTGCGTCCGCTGCCCTGGGGAATCAGGTCAAAAATAAAGGCTGGCCACTGCGCCAGTTTTTGCATCTCCGCCCTGACCGGATAGCGCAGTGAGACTGGAGCAACATCATCGTCAAATGCATAGTCCAGCTCATACTCGAACAAAGCAGGCGTACGCGGATTGCCGCCTGCCGGTTCAAGCAAAGTCAGCGCCGCACAATCGTGCCAGGCATCATGATGAAAAATCTGGAAATGGCATGGCATATGAAAATCAGAGTTGGCGATAAGACTAATCCCAGTCTACTCTTAAAATAGCTCTTATACGATCTATTATTAAAGATTTTTCTTATAATTTAGCTCTTAAAAGAGCTAAATTTTAAATTCTTGATGCTTAAGTTAACGCATCCAAATATCTGCCTGACTAGCCCACCTGTATCCACGTCGTCTTGAGTTCCGTGTATTTATCAAGCGCATGCAGGGACTTGTCGCGGCCGTTGCCTGACTGCTTGTAGCCGCCAAACGGCACGGTGATATCGTCGCCGTCGTACTGATTGACGTGCACGGTGCCGGCGCGCAGGGCGCGCGAGGTTTGTATCGCCTTGGACAAGTCTGCAGTCCAGACGGCGGCCTGCAGGCCGTAGGGTGTGGCGTTGGCCTGCTTGATGGCATTCTCGATATCGGTAAAAGCCAGCACCGACAGCACCGGCCCGAAAATCTCTTCGCGCGCGATCGTCATGGCGGGATCGACGCCGTCAAAGATGGTCGGCTGTACATAGTAGCCGCCCGACTCCAGGCGCGCCGCTTCGCCGCCACCAAGCACGCGCGCGCCTTCGCGCTTGCCCGCTGCAATATAGCCCATCACGGTCTGCATCTGGGTGGCGTCGACGATTGCGCCCATCACGGTGGCTTCATCGAGCGGATCACCGGGTTCGAAGCGCGGCAGCATGGCCACCGCGCGCGCCAGGAATTCGTCCTTGATCGACGCTTCGACGAACAGGCGCGATGGCGCATTGCAGCTTTCACCCTGGTTGAAGAAGATCGAACCGACGGCGGCAGCCACCGCCTTGTCGAGGTCCGGGCAATCGGCGCAGACGATATTGGCCGACTTGCCGCCCAGTTCAGTCCAGGCGCGTTTCAGGTTGGACTGGCCGGCCATCTGCACGATCAGTTTTCCCGTGCGGGTCGAGCCGGTAAAGCCGATGCAGTCGATATCCATATGCAGCGCCAGCGCAGCGCCGGCTTCATGGCCAAAGCCAGGCAGCACATTGAACACGCCCGGCGGCAGGCCTGCTTCGAGGCCCAGTTCGGCCAGGCGCAGCGCCGTCAATGGCGATTTCTCCGAAGGCTTGAGGATCACGCTGTTGCCGGCGGCCAGCGCCGGCGCGATCTTCCAGGCGGCCATGATCATCGGATAGTTCCACGGCACGATAGCGGCCACCACGCCGACCGGCTCGCGCGTGATCAGGGCCAGACTGGACGCTGGCGTGGGAGCAATTTCATCGTAGATTTTATCGATGGCCTCGCCATACCAGCGCAGGCAATTGGCGGTGGCGCCCACATCCACGCTCTGGCTGTATTTGATGGGTTTGCCCATGTCCAGCGTTTCCAGCAGCGCCAGCTCGGGGCCGTTCTTTTGCACCAGATCGGCAAACTTGAGCAGTACGCGCTTGCGCTGCGCCGGCGACTTGCCGGCCCAGCGGCGGTCCTCGAACGCGGCGCGCGCGGCCTGCACGGCGGTGTCCACATCGACGCTGTCGCAGCGCGCTACCTGCCCAAGCAGACGGCCATCGATGGGCGACAGGTTGTCGAACACCTGGCCGGAGGCGGCGGCCACGCGCTCACCGTTAATAAAAGCGCGCCCGTCGATCTTCAGTTCGAGGGCGCGTGCGTGCCAGCTCGCGGTATCGGTCATGGTCGTCTCCTGGTAAGGGAAAACGCCAGCTTACTCCTGATTACTCCTGAGTGGCAGCAGCGAGCTGTTTGCGGCGCAGCCGGTCGCTGCGCGCCAGCATGACGGCGTACACGATCACCGCGATGGTCACCACCAGGATGGTCAGCGCTGCGACCGCATTGACGCGCGGATCGAGTCCCAGGCGCGCGCGCGAGAAGATCACCAGCGGCATGGTGGTCGAGCCGGGACCGGACAGGAACGCCGACAGCACCACATCGTCAAGCGACAGGGTAAACGTCAGCAGCCAGGCGGATGCCAGTGCCTGCGTGATATTGGGCAGCGTCACCAAAAAAAACACCTGGTGCGCACGGCAGCCCAGGTCCATCGCCGCCTCGCTCAGCGACTTGCTCATCTCCTGCAGGCGCGACTGCACCACCACCGTGGCGTAGGCCATGCCCAGCAGCGTGTGACCGAGCCAGATGGTGGCCACGCCGCGCTCGGGAAAGCCGAACACCTTCTGCATCGACACCAGCATCAACAGCAGCGACAGCCCGATAATCACCTCGGGCATCACCAAAGGTGCGCTGGTCATGGCCGAGAACATGGTGCGGCCGCGAAAGCGCTGGTAATTGGTCAGCGCAAAGGCGGCAAAAGTGCCCAGCACCACCGACGAGGTGGCCGACATGAAGGCAATTTTGAGCGACAGGCCCAGGCCGGAAATGATCTCGCTATCGTTCATCAGCTCTTGGTACCAGCGCAGCGAAAAGCCGCTCCACACCATGTCCTGGCGCGAGCTGTTGAACGAGAAAACGATCAGCACGATAATCGGCAGGTACAGGAACAGATAGCCGAGCGACAGCCAGCCGCGGCCGAACCAGCGCTGCAAGAATGTCGATGCCTTCATGTCTGCTCTCCTGCTTCCTGGTCCGTCTTGTATTTGTTGAAGATCGCCATCGGCACCAGGATCAGCAAAATCACCAGCACCGTCACCGACGAGGCCATGGCCCAGTCGTTATTGGTGAAATACTCGTCCCACAGCACGCGTCCGATCATCAGCGTTTCCGGGCCGCCCAGCAGTTCCGGGATCACGTATTCGCCCACCGAAGGAATAAACACCAGCATGGCGCCGGCGATAATACCCGACTTTGACAGCGGCACCGTGATGCGCCAGAACGCCTGCAAGGGCGTGGCGCCCAGGTCGGCCGCCGCTTCCAGGAAGCGTATGTCCATCTTCACCAGGTTGGCGTACAGCGGCAGGATCATGAATGGCAGGTAGGCGTAGACCATGCCCACCACCAGCGAGAACGAGGTATTCATCATCTGCAGCGGTTCGCTGACGACGCCCAGCGCCAGCAGCAGGTCGTTGAGCAGGCCATGGTTGGCCAGGATGCCCTTCCACGCATAGACGCGCAGCAGGAACGAGGTCCAGAACGGCAGCATCACCAGCATCATCAGCACCGGGCGGATTGAGGGCCTGGCGCGCGCCATGAAGTAGGCAAACGGGTAGCCGACAACCAGGCAGATAACGGTGGTAATCGCCGCGTATTTCAGCGAACTGAGATAGGTCAGCAGATACAGTTCATCATCGGCGATCACCAGATAATTGGCGATTTTCACCTTCAGCATGACGATGCCGTCGGCGTACGACAGCAGACCGCCGAACGGGCTGCCGGCCGTATCCATGTCGGACAGGCTGATACGCAGCACGATCAAAAACGGCACCAGGAAGGCAGCGGTCAAAAACAGCGCCGGCACGGCGATCACGGCGCGGCGGCCGGTCAGCCAGCGCAGCGTCACCAGGCTGCGCAGCGATTGCAAAAGCGATGTCATGATGGCCTCAGCTGGTCAGCACGACAATGTCGGCACCGTCCCACCAGACCCAGACGCGCTGCTCGCGCTCCAGGTGCACGGCATCATGGCGCGCCGCATTGGTGCGCGAGACCTTGACCACGGTGCCCGAGTCCAGGCGTACATGGTAGCTGGTCTCGTTGCCAAAATACGCCATCGCGACGATTACGCCCTGCGCGCAGTTGTAGCCATGTTCGCTAGGCGAAGCGCGTTCGGCCAACGCCGGCGGCTCAACCTGAATGCCGATCTTTTCCGGCCGCACGGCCACCGACACGTCCATGCCCAGGTTGCCGGTAATGCCATGCGCCACATAGTGGCGCCCTTCGGGCGTATCGACGATCACATGATCGGGTTCGTCTTCGGTAATGCGTCCGTCGAACAGATTGACGCTGCCGATAAAGTCGGCCACGAAGCGGCAATTCGGGGTCTCGTAGATTTCACCGGGTGCGCCTACCTGCAGGATGCGCCCTTCGCTCATCACCGCAATGCGGGTGGCCATGCTCATCGCCTCGTCCTGGTCGTGCGTAACCATCACGCAGGTCACGCCCACCTGTTCGATGATATTGACCAGCTCCATCTGCGTGCGCTCGCGCAGTTTTTTGTCGAGCGCGCCCAGCGGCTCGTCGAGCAGCAGCAATTGCGGCCGCTTGGCCAGGCTGCGCGCCAGCGCCACGCGCTGCTGCTGGCCGCCCGACAGCTGGTGCGGCTTGCGTCTGGCGTATTGGCTCAGCTGCACCAGCGCCAGCATCTGCTCGACGCGCGCGGCAATCTCTGCTTTCGGCAGGCCGTCGCGGCGCAGGCCAAAGGCAATGTTGTCCCACACGCTCAGATGCGGGAACAGCGCATACGACTGGAACATCATGTTGATCGGACGCTGGTGCGGCGGCACCTCGACGATACTGCTGCCGGCCAGCTCGATGCGCCCCGAGGTGGGTGTCTCGAAGCCGGCCAGCATGCGCAGCAAGGTCGACTTGCCGCAGCCCGAACTGCCCAACAAGGCAAAGATCTCGCCCTTGTTGATCGTCACGGAGACGTCATTAACGGCGCGCACGCCATCGAATTGCTTGACCAGTTGATCAATCAGCAAAAAAGGCGCTGGGGCGTCGCTGGCCGACGCGGCAGGTGTTGCTATCGTCATGTGTGCTAGGGGCTCAAGGGTGATGGGGAAAACAGACTGGCCGCTTGTCGAGCGGCCAGGGTGGGAGTTTAGCGGAAGTACCGGCTTTGCGGTGAGATTGGGCAAAAAACTACAGCCATCGTCTGAATACTGCCAAGTCAGCGTCCCGGCGCCACAAGCACACCAGTAAAGGCGACAGCACCCCAGACGGCGGCACAGGAGCCCCGGGCCAAGCGAGGCTGAAAAATGTCGAGGGCAAGGCGCAGCGACGAAGACAGTACGCCAGTACGGCGAGGAGCTGCAACGCCGCCATCGGCATTTTCTCAGCCCCGCGTCTCCGGCCCGCCATTACGTTTTTCAACTGCACGCCATTACAGCCATTGCCTGGTTTTGATCTCCTCATACGTCTTGTCCAGGCAAAGCCGTATCAAATCCGTCATCTCATCAATCTGCGCGCGCGTCATCACCAAAGGCGGCGCCACAATCATGCGCTCACCCACCGCGCGCATGATCACGCCGTTATCGAACATATGACCGCGGCAGATCATGCCCACGCCCAGGCTCTCGTCAAACAGTTCGTTCTCGTGGACGGTGGCGCCCTTCTTGCGCACCAGGTTCAGGCCAGCGACAAAGCCGCAGCTGTCGGCATGGCCGACCAGCGGATGCTCGCCCAGCGCGGCAAAGCGTTCTGCAAGGTAAGGCCCGGTGTCGTCGGCCACCTGTCGCACCAGCTGTTCGTCTTCGATAATGCGGATATTTTCCAGCGCCGCCGCACAGGCCACCGGATGGCCCGAATAAGTAAAGCCGTGCGTGAATTCGCCGCCCTGCTCAACGAGCACCCTGGCCACGCGCTCGCCCACCAGCACTCCGCCCAGCGGCACATAGCCGGAAGTAACGCCCTTGGCAAACGTGATCAGGTCGGGCTTGATGCCAAACAGCTCGGAGCCAAACCAGCGTCCGAGCCGGCCAAAGCCGCAGATCACTTCATCGGCGATCAGCAGGATGCCGTACTTGTCGCAGATGCGCTGGATTTCAGGCCAGTAGGTGGCCGGTGGAATGATCACGCCGCCAGCGCCCTGCACCGGTTCGCCGATAAAGGCCGCCACCTTGTCGGCGCCTACTTCGAGAATTTTTTCTTCCAGCCAGCCGGCCGCTTTCAGGCCAAATTCGTCCGGCGTCAGCTCCTGGCCTGCTTCCAGATAATTGGGCTGGCCGATATGCACGATGCCCGGTATCGGCAGGCCACCCTGCGCATGCATGCCATCCATGCCGCCCAGCGAGGCGCCGGCCACGGTGCTGCCATGATAGGCATTGTGGCGGCTGATAATGGTGTGGCGCTCCTTGTAACCCTGCAGATCCCAGTAGCGGCGCACCATGCGCACATTGGTGTCGTTCGCTTCCGAGCCGGAACTGGTAAAGAACACATGCCTGAATGCGGGCGGCGCAATCTGCGCCAGCTTGGTCGCCAGCTCCACGGCCGGTACATTGGTGGTGCCAAAGAAGCTGTTATAGAACGGCAGCGTTTCCATCTGCTGGTAGACGGCTTGCGAGATCGACGTGCGGCCGTAGCCGACATTCACGCACCACAGGCCCGACATGCCGTCGACGATTTTTTTCCCTTCGCTGTCCCACAGATAGACGCCCTCGCCGCGCACCATCACGCGCGCGCCTTTGGCAGCGAGGTCCTTGAAGTCGGTAAACGGATGCAGATAATGTGCGGCGTCCATCTGCTGGACGGCGGCCGTGTCGATTTGTGTATTGGTGGTATTCATGCGGGTCCTTTCAAACATGCAGTAACAGGTGTTCGCGCTCCCAGGGGCTGATCACGGTCATGAACTCCTGGTGTTCCAGGTCCTTGATGGCGGCGTAGACATCGATAAAGCGCTCGCCCAGCACGGCGCGCAGCTTGTCTTCGCCGCGCAGCAGGCGCAGCGCTTCAGGCAGGCCCTGCGGCAGCTCGACCTGCATGTCGTAGGCGCTGCCGGCCATCTGCGGCGTCGGTTCCAGCTGCTCGGTCATGCCCAGATAGCCGCAGGCCAGCGTGACGGCCAGCGCCAGATAGGGGTTGGCGTCGGCGCCGATAATGCGATTCTCGATGCGCCTGTCCTGCACGCCCGACTCGGGCACGCGAAAGCCCACGGTGCGGTTGTCCAGCCCCCACTGGATATTGATCGGTGCGGCGGTATGGCGCACGATGCGCCGGTAGGAATTGACATATGGCGCGACGATCGCCATGGCCGACGGCATATAGCGCTGCAGGCCGCCGATATAGTGCTTGAAGATGGGCGCGGCCGAACCGTCTTCGTTGCTGAAGATATTCAGGCCGGTTTTGGCATCGACCACGCT
Organism: Janthinobacterium aquaticum; assembly: GCF_009208565.1. Classification (GTDB taxonomy): domain Bacteria; phylum Pseudomonadota; class Gammaproteobacteria; order Burkholderiales; family Burkholderiaceae_D; genus Janthinobacterium. The sequence continues at coordinate 278,322 of NZ_WFLK01000003.1, forward strand.
CTGGTGCACATGCATGGCCGAACCGGGTTCGCCGGCCATCGGCTTGGCCATGAAGGTGGCGTACATATCGTGCTTCAGCGCCGCTTCGCGCAATGTGCGCTTGAAGAAAAACACCTTGTCGGCCAGTTCCAGCGGGTCGCCATGCAGGAAGTTGATTTCCATCTGGCCGGCGCCGATTTCATGGATCAGGGTATCGACATCGAGATTCATCAGTTCGCAGTAATCGTAGATGTCCTCGAACAGCGGATCGAACTCGTTGACGGCGTCGATGCTGTAGACCTGGCGGCTGGTTTCGGCGCGTCCGCTGCGGCCAATCGGCGGCTTCAGCGGCAAGTCCGGGTCGCTGTTCTTTGCCGTCAGGTAGAACTCGAGTTCGGGCGCCACCACCGGCTTCCAGCCCTTGTCGGCATACAGCTTGAGCACGCGGCGCAGCACCGAGCGCGGCGCAAAGTCGACCAGCGCGCCGTCCGAAAAATAGCAGTCGTGGATCACCTGCGCGGTCGGGTCGGTGGCCCACGGCACCATGGTGATGGTGGTCGGGTCGGCTTTCAAAATCATGTCGCGGTCGGTGCTGGAAATGGCGCGATCATAGCCGCCATCGTCGACCGGGTAGTTGCCCGTCACCGTCATGCCCAGCACCGCCTCGGGTATGCGCATGCCGCGCTCCTGGGTGAATTTGGCGCGCGGCAGGATTTTGCCGCGTGCCACGCCGGTCAGGTCAGGCACCAGGCATTCGATTTCCGTGACTCGCTTTTCATTGAGCCACAGGTCCATGTCGGTATAGGTAAAGTTATCGCGTATTGCCATTGCTCTCTCCTTTGCTCGTTATTGTTCAATCTGCTGGGCGATGCTGCTGCCGGTAGGCGCGGCAGGCATCGCCGAAGGCGCCGAACAGGCGCATCGAATGCGGGTTCTGTTCAATCTGCCACTCCGGATGCCACTGCACGCCCATGACAAAACCGGCCGCCTGCGCCACGCTGAATGCTTCGACCAGGCCATCGTCTGCCAGCGCTTCGACATGCAGGCCGTCGGCCAGCCTGGCCACGCCCTGGCCGTGCAGGGAATTGACCATGATTTCGCTCTCGCCACCGAGCAGTCGCGCCAGCACGCCGCCCGGCGTGAGCCGTACCCGGTGCGCCGGGCCATACTGGCGCGCCAGGGTATCGTTCACGTTCTCGCGATGGTCCAGCATGCCGGGCACCGCATGCACGGCCTGGTGCAGGCTGCCACCCAGGGCCACGTTGACTTCCTGGAAGCCGCGGCAAATGGCCAGCAGCGGCAACTGCATGGTCAGCGCCGCGTGGATCAGCGGCAGCGTGGTGGCGTCGCGCGCAGGGTCCTGCGGCAGTTCAGGGTAGGCAATCTCCTGGCCATACAGGCGTGCATCGAGATTGGAGGCCGAACCGGTCAGCAGCACGCCATCGGCAATCGGCAGCACCGACTCGAAATCGGACTGCGCGCCGAAAGCGGGCAGCAGCAGCGGCGTGCAGCCCGCCCCATGCAGCAGCGCCTGCAGGTATTTATCCTGGACCGTATGCCAGGCGTGGCTGCCCAGCTGGCGCTGGCAGGCGGGAACGAGAACGAGAGGACGGCGCATGGACATGGCTTTCGATAGCTTGGACGATCCTACTGTACAGGATGGCGTTGCCAAACTGCCACACAACTGGCCCTGGACGTGGGGATGCTCAAAGGCGCTGCAGCAGCTACACTACGGCTCTCACTGTTGCCACAAGTAAAATTATCATATGCCTGTCTTGCGAAAAACGCCATGAAAAGCATGCCATGGCGCGACTTCTTTGCGCTGGTAGTCAGCATCGGCGTGGTGGGCCTGGGACTGGGCGCCACCATGCCGTTGACCGCCCTCACGCTCGACCAGCGCGGCGTGGGCACGCACATCATCGGCATGATCACGGCCGTCAGCGCGCTGGGCATCCTGGCCGTCTCGCCGTTTGTCTCGCGCATGGTCGGACGCTTCGGTGCGCGCGCCACCATGATCGGCGCCGTGTGGGCTGCCGCGCTGGCCACCATCGCCATGCAGGCTACCGACAGCCTGCTGGCCTGGAGCGCCCTGCGCTGTGTGTTTGGCGGCGCCATGGGCGTGCTCTTTACCATCGGAGAAGCCTGGGTCAACCGGCTCGCGCCAGACAACTCGCGCGGACGCGTGATCGCCATCTACACCACCAGCTTCACGTTTTTCCAGCTGCTCGGCCCTGGCCTGGTGGCGCTGTTCAATGCGCGCATCAGCTGGAGCTTTGCCGCCTGCGGCCTGCTGTTCCTGCTGGCCCTGCCCGGCCTGATGCTGATCTCGAACAGCGGCCCGCAGCGTGAAGCCGAGGAGCATGGCGTGCGCTGGTGCCTGATCCTGCCGCGCATGCCGATGATCGTGCTCGGTGCAGGCTTCTTTGCGCTGTTCGATACGCTGGCACTGAGCCTGCTGCCGCTGTACGCCATGCGCCACGGCGTGAGCACCGAACTGGCGCTGCTGTCGGCTACCGTGGTGCTGATCGGCGACACCGGCCTGCAGTTCGTGCTGGGATGGATGGCAGACCGCTACGGCCGCGCGCGCGTGCATGCCGGCTGCGGCGTGGCCGTGTGCCTGCTGCTGCCGCTGATGCCGCTGGCCGTCGGCACGCCCTGGCTGTGGTGGACCTTGCTGCTGCTACTGGGGGCAGCGGCCGGCGGCACCTATATGCTGGCGCTGGTGGCCTGCGGCGAGCGCTTTACCGGCCTGTCGCTGACCAGCGCCAGCGCGATCGTCAACGCCACCTGGGGCGTGACCAGCGGCGGCGGGCCGCTGCTCACTGGCGTATTGATGCAGTCGGTGGGCATCAACGCCCTGCCGGCGGTGATGTGGGTGTGCGCGGCGCTGTTTGTCGGCAGCGCCGTGTGGGAGCGCGCCAGAAAAATCGTCTAGCGCGCAGGCGCTTCGAGCCGTTCGCGCAATTGCTGCTCGACCGGATAATCGGGATAGCTCTGCCTGAAGGCGCGCCATTCGTCCTGCGCCACCTGCGCTTGACCGGCCTTGAGCAGCGCGTCGATCTTGAGCAGCCAGACCGAGGCGTCGAGCCTGGCCGGGGCTGGTGCTGGTGCTGGTGCTGGAGCAGGAGGCGGAGCAGGAGCAATGGCGGGCGCCGGCGTAACGCGGCTCATTACCGGCGCGGGCATGCTTGGCAGTGGCGGCGCCAGCTGCTCGTTCTGCACGCTTGATATGCTCGGTACGCTCTGTTCGGCCATCGGCACGCTCTTTTGCATCGGCGACGGCTTGCGCATGGGTGCAGGTGCTGGCGGCGGCGCCGGTGCTGGCGACACTGGTGCAGCATCCATGGCAGGAGCCGGTGCGGTCATGGCCTCTGTCTGAGGCGGCACTGTTGGCGTGACCGGTTCGCCCACCACCGGGAACTGCGCGGGTTTCGAGCCAAACCAGTCGATGCCGATCATATTGACAGTCAGCAGGACGGCCGCGGCCAGGCCCAGCGGAAGGCGCCAGCGCTGCAGGTAATCAGGCTTGGCTGGCAGGCTGCGCACGCCGTCGGCGCTGTCGTTCGCTGCCACCGGTTTTGCCGCATCGTCTGCCAGAGCCTGTTGCGCGCTGGCCAGGATGGCCGCGTCCAGGGCAGCCGATGGCGCTGGCTGCGGCAAGTCGGCCAGCAGCGCGTTGAGTTCATCGTCCTCGTTGAAGTCTTCAGGATAAGTCATGTTGGTTCTCCCGCACCGGCCGGCTGGGTCAGCTGCGCGCGCAGTTTCTGCATGGCGTAGCGCAGCCGGCTTTTGACCGTCTCCGGCTCGGCCTGTGTGACCACCGCAATATCGGCAATGCTCATGGCGCTGAACTGCTGCAGCACCAGCGCTTCCTTCTGTTCATACGGCAGCGCCGCAATCGCCGCATGCAACAGCGCCTGCTGCTGGCGCCGTTCGAGCGATTGCTGCGGCGTAGCGCTATCGTCGGCCAGCGTCTCGGGTGCATCGATGGCCTCGGGCTGCTCGCCGCGCTGGCGCAGCAGATCGAGCAGGCGGTTGCGTGCGATCTGGTACAGATAGGTGCGAAAGCTCGCCTGCGGCTGCGGCAGGTAACTGGCGCGCGCCGCATGCAGGCTGGCCCAGGCGTCCTGCACGATTTCATCGGCCCACGAACGCCGCGGCGAACGCCAGGCCACGAAACGATACAGGCCCTGGCTATGGCGACGGTACAGCTCCTGGAATGCAGGCAGCTCGCCGTCGCCATAGCGCAGCATCAGCTCTTCATCGGTCACGTCGGCAAGGTTGTCGGGCATGCGGATCAGTGTAGCCCAACTTGCCGGCAGCGACAATTGCTGCACGCTCGTGCTCATTGGTTCACTGGCTTACTGGCGCACACCAGGCGCAGGGGCATAGCTGATGCGGCGCAGTTCGCGGATGCCGTTCTGCGTCAGCTGTCCTTCGACCAGCTCATAGCCGAGCAAGGCAAACACGCGGCCCTGCAGGAACAGCGGACGCGCATTGCCATACCAGTCGACACACGATACACGGCAGCCGTCGTTGTCTATCCTGGCTGGCTGCGCTGCCAGCGCGCCCAGCTCTTTCAACTGCAGGTCGGTGTTACGCAAATACAGCACCGAGGCGGCAGGCTGGCGCAGGTTCGGCTGTTCGTGCGCACCCAGTATCGGCAGGCCGATCACACCGGCGCCGGCGCTTTGCGGCTTGTAGAAAAAGCCGTGGCTGCGCGACTCCCCCTGCGCGGCATTGGCGCGCACATAGGTGCCGGCGATGCTGGCCTGGCTGCCCAGTTTGATGCTGCTGAAATGCAGGTCGCTGCCGGCCGCGCCGACCACCACCGCGTCATTGCCCAGCGCTTCGATGCGCTCGACCCCATGCGGCAGGGCCAGCGACTGCACGGCGCTGTTGTCGTTCCAGCGCAGCGCGTACAGACCCTGGCGCGGCCAGGCCTGGTCAGCCTTGCGCTGGCCGAACTGCCCCGACGTGCCATACAGCAGATACTGGCCGACATAGCGGTTCTGCAGCCCGTAGCCGGCGCCGCCGGGCAGTGCACGGTAGCTGCTGGCCGGTGCGCTGTCGCGGCCATCGGAAAAGCTCGACAGCGCCACGCGCAGCAGCGCCAGTTCGCCCACGCCACGGCTTGAGTCCCACATCGCATCGCCCTTGCCCTGCTCGCGCAGCAGTACGTTCAGGTAACCGTCGCCGCTTTCCAGGAACGAGAACTGGTCGACCGGCGCGCCGGCCACTTTCAGCGCGCTGGGTGCCGCACCGCTCAAGGGAATGCGAAACAGGCCAGCCTGGGTGCCGCCATCCTTGCGGCCACGGCGCGTGGTCCATACATACACCGATTCGCCCGAGACATAAAACACGCGTCCCTGCGGCCCCATCACGGCCGTGGCTTCGCAGCGCATCTCGCGTTGCGCCAGGTCGCACACGGTAACGGTATGGAGCGTGGCGCCATCGTCCGGATCGATCTCGTCGTCGGTACGGTAAACGCGCGTGGCCGGTGCAATACGCTGGAAGTCGCCGGGCACCGCATCCGGACGCCAGCGGCGCAGTGCCGGGAACCCGGCAAACAAGTCCTTGCCGCGCACATTCAAGCTCAATGGCGAGTAGAACACCAGCTTGCTGCCCACCAGGCGGCTGGCGTAATTGCGCGCCGAATAATAGTCGTTCGAGCGCAGATGATAGGTGGCGCGGTAGGCCAGCTTGCCGGCAGCGTCGATATCGAACAGGCCCACCTCGGTGCCGCCGCGGCTGTAGCTGTAGCCGATCACCGCTACCGTGTCGCCGGAAATGAGCATTTCGTCATACCAGCTGCCAGACGGGTCACTGCCGGGCGCAAAGGCGTCCACCGCGGCGACCGGCTGCAGCGCGTTGCCGCCCACCGCCACGGTAAATAATTTGCCGCGCCTGAGCATCACCAGATGCTTGCCATGCAGCTTGACGATGCCGCCTTCGTCGACGCCGGCCGTCTGAGTGTTGGTAACCGATTCGGCAGCGCTGTCGGCGCTGGCCACCGAGGCTTCGGCCATCGGCGCTGGCGCTGGAGCAACGGAAGGCGCCATCTTCATCATGCCACCCGAGCGGCGCAGCATCTTTTCACGCGCGCGCTGCTGCTCAAGCTGGCGCTGCGCCAGCGTTTGCAGGTAGACAGTCAGTTCCTGTTCGCTGGCAAACGCCGGCAAAGTTTTTTGCGGCGCCGTGGCGGCAGCTTGTGCGGCGCAAGCCAAAGACAGCGACATCGACAGTGCGGCAAGTTTGAAAACGGTGGGCATGGGCATGGGTTTCTCCGGTTGGCGTGACATGCATCCTGAAACGGTGCGCCAGCAAGAACGGGGTTAAAGCCATGGAATATTTTTTCAGCGTGCGCCCACATACACTGCAGCACGCATCAGGCAAGCGTGCCGGCGTCAAAAGGTCTACCATCAAAGACCGTGCAACTGCCCTGAAAAACGCCATGCTCAATCTTAACGACCCGGCGCTGCTGCGCCAGCAATGCTATATCAACGGACAATGGCTCGACGCCGGCAACGGCAAGACCATCGCCGTGACCAATCCGGCTACCGGCGAGACGCTGGGCCAGGTGCCCGCCATGGGCACGCAGGAAACCGCCGACGCCATCGCGCGCGCCAATGACGCCTGGCCGGCCTGGCGCAAGAAAAGCGCCAGGGAGCGCGCCGGCTATCTGCGCCGCTGGAATGACCTGATGCTCGAACACGCCGACGACCTGGCCGCCATCATGACGGCCGAACAGGGCAAGCCACTGGCCGAGTCAAAAGGCGAAGTGCAGTACGCCGCCTCGTTTATCGAATGGTTTGCCGAAGAAGGCAAGCGCGTGGCGGGCGACACGCTCGCTTCGCCGTGGGCTGACCGGCGCATCGTGGTGACCAAGGAGCCGATCGGCGTGTGCGCCGCCATCACGCCGTGGAACTTCCCTGCCGCCATGATTACCCGCAAGGTCGGCCCGGCCCTGGCAGCGGGCTGCCCGATCGTCGTCAAGCCGGCTGGCCTGACGCCGTTTTCCGCGCTGGCGCTGGCGGTGCTGGCCGAGCGCGCCGGCATTCCACCGGGCGTATTCAATGTCATTACCGGCTCATCGAAGGAGATTGGCGACGAAATGACGGCCAATCCGCTGGTGCGCAAGCTGACCTTTACCGGCTCGACCGAAGTGGGCCGCAAGCTGATGGCGCAGTGCGCGCCGACGATCAAGAAACTGTCGCTGGAACTGGGCGGCAATGCACCGTTCATCGTGTTTGACGACGCCGACCTCGATGCGGCCGTGGAAGGCGCAATCGCTTCGAAATACCGCAATGCCGGCCAGACCTGCGTGTGCGCCAACCGCCTGTACGTGCAGGACGGCGTGTATGACGCCTTTGCCGAAAAACTGGTGGCGGCGGTGGAAAAGCTCAAGGTCGGCAACGGCATGGACGACGGCGTCACGCAAGGTCCGCTGATCGAAGAAAAAGCCGTGGAAAAAGTCGAGCAACACGTGGCCGACGCCTTGTCCAAGGGCGGTCGCCTGCTGACCGGCGGCCAGCGTCACGCACTGGGCCACAGCTTCTTCCAGCCCACCGTAATTGCCGACGTGACTGCCGACATGCTGGTGGCCGGCGAAGAAACCTTCGGCCCGCTGGCGCCGCTGTTCCGTTTCAAGACCGACGAAGAAGCCATTGCCATGGCCAACAATACCGAGTTCGGCCTGGCCGCCTATTTCTATTCGCGCGACATCGGCCGTATCTGGCGCATGGCAGAAGGCCTGGAGTCGGGCATGGTCGGCGTCAATACTGGCCTGATCTCGACCGAGATGGCGCCGTTTGGCGGCGTCAAGCAGTCGGGGCTGGGGCGCGAAGGATCGTCGTACGGGATCGATGATTACCTGGTCATCAAATATATCTGCATGGGCGGGATTTGATATCGGATGCCGCCAAACCAACGCAAATCGCGTGGGTCGGATTAGCGCGCAAGCGCGTAATCCGACCTACTCGAAGCCGCGTATGCGGTCGCCGTTGAAATTGGGCAGGCGCCACGAGAAACGCAGGGCCAGCAGCCGGAACGCAAAGCCGGCGGCAATCGAAACGAGCTGGGCCACGGAACTGTCAACCTGGAAATACAGCAGCGCTACATACAGGCTGCCGGTAAACAGCGCTACCGTGGCATACACTTCGCGCTGCAGCACCAAGGGCATCTGGTTGCACAGGATGTCGCGCAGCAGGCCGCCGAAGACGCCGGTAATCATGCCGGCCAGCACCACGATGGCCGGATGCATCCCGGCGCCCATGGCAATATCGCAGCCGATCACGCAAAACGCCACCAGCCCCAGGCCGTCAACCAGCAAAAACACCGTGCGCAGATGATGCAGATAGCGCGCCACGAACGCCGTCACGACGGCCGCACCGCCGGTAAACAACAGGTACTCGGGATGGGCAATCCAGCCCAGCGGATAGTGACCGAGCAGCATATCGCGCACGGTGCCGCCACCGAGCGCGGTGACGGTGCCGATCATCACAATGCCGAACAGATCCATGCCACGGCGCATGCCCATAATGGCGCCGGACATGGCTTCGGCCGTAATGGCGACCAGGTATATCGTATAGAGCAACATGGATTCTTTCAGAAAAGCGTGCGCAGCACGGCTGCGCAAAACGCTATTGTGCAATGCAACACGCCAAAGCTAATCAAAAGTAAGTATTATTTAGGATTGATAAATTTTTCTAATCTTTGCCATGCCATGAACCTCAATCCACGCCATACCGAAGCGTTTCGCGCCGTGGTGGAAACCGGCAGTTTCGAGCAGGCGGCCGTGCAGCTGCACCTGACCTCGCCGGCCATTTCACAACGCGTACGGGCGCTGGAAAGCCAGCTGGGCAACGCGCTGATCGTGCGCAGCCGGCCGGCGCGCGCCACGCGCATGGGGCAGCGGCTGATGCAATACCTGAAACGCGCCAAGCTGCTCGAAGACGACCTGGAAGCGGAACTGGCGGTCGAGCATGACGCTCCGCTGACGCTGGTGCTGGCCCTGAACGCCGACTCGATCGGCACCTGGTTTTTTCCAGCCTTGTCAGAAGTGCTGATACGCGAGCGCGTGCTGCTGGACTTGCTGGTGGAAGACCAGGACCATACCTATACTTTGCTGGAAACGGGGATGGCGATCGGCTGCATTACCACCGAAGCCAAGCCCATGCGCGGCTGCATTGCCGAGCCGCTGGGCGTGATGCGCTACTGGCTGGTGGCCACGCCGGCGTTTCGCCAGCAATGGTTTGCGCATGGCATCACCCGCAAGGCCGCGCGCACGGCGCCGGTGGTGGCCTATACACGCAAGGACACCTTGCAATCGTCGTATCTGGAACAGCAGCTGGGACTGCCCGAAGGCGCCTACCCCTGCCACTATGTGCCGGGCGCCACCTCGCACTTCAACGCCATCCGTTATGGACTGGGCTATGGCATGGTGCCCGAACTGCTGCTGCGCGCCAACCCCGACGGCGCGCTGGTCGACAAGCTGGCGCCCACCCAGCCGGCCGACGTGGCGCTGTACTGGCATACCTGGAAGGTGCAGTCGCCACGGCTGGAGCAGCTGTCGCGCCAGATTATTGCAGCGGCGCGCAGCATGCTGGCCTAAGCTGGACTGACTATTTGCCTGCTTCGTCGTAGCTGGCCAGGCGGGCCGCCATGCGCGGCGCCAGTTCATGGCCGGCCGATACACTCACTTCCAGGTCGTTGAGCACGCCGTCCTTCAGGCCGTACACCCAGCCGTGCACGCTCAGCGACTGGCCACGTTCCCAGGCGTCCTGCACGATGGTGGTCTGGCAGACGTTCAGGACCTGCTCGACCACGTTCAGCTCGCACAGGCGGTCGCTGCGCTGGCGGCTGGTCAGCACGTCGCCCAGATAACGCTCATGCTTCTGGCTCACATCCTGCACATGGCGCAGCCAGTTGTCGACCAGGCCGATGCGCGTGCCGGTCATGGCCGCATGCACGCCCTTGCAGCCGTAGTGGCCGACGATAATCACATGTTTGACTTTCAGCACATCAACGGCGAACTGCAGCACCGACAGGCAGTTCAGGTCGGAATGCACGACCACGTTGGCAATATTACGATGCACGAAAACATCGCCTGGCGGCATGCCCAGCAGTTCATTGGCGGGCACGCGGCTGTCCGAGCAGCCAATCCACAGGTATTCTGGGGACGTTTGCGCTTCCAGGTTCCTGAAGTAATCGGGATTTTTCTCCATCATGGACGTGGCCCAGCGCAAGTTGCGCTGCAGCAGGTCCGTCAGGGCCGGGGCTTTGTTTGCTTCGGTCATGGTTTCCTTGCTTCTTAAAAAAAAAGCCGGGATGTGGTTGGCATCCCGGCGATTGAATTGCTAACGTTTATTCAAAAAAATCCTTGACCTTGTCTTTCCAGGTCTTGCTTTGAGGGCTGTGCTTGGCGCCGCCCTCGGTGGTGGATTTTTCAAAATCGCGCAGCAGTTCTTTCTGCTTTTCCGTCAGTTTGACTGGCGTCTCCACGGCAACGTGGCAGAACAGGTCGCCAGCAAAACCGGAGCGCACACCCTTGATGCCCTTGCCTTTGAGGCGGAAGGTCTTGCCCGATTGGGTGCCTTCAGGAATCGTAAACGACACCTTGCCGTTCAGGGTCGGCACTTCGATATCGCCGCCCAAGGCTGCCTTGGTAAACGAAATCGGCATTTCGCAATGCAGGTCGTCGCCTTCGCGCTGGAACACGGCGTGCGGCTTGATATGGATTTCCACATACAGGTCGCCCGACGGTCCGCCATTGGTGCCCGGTTCGCCGTTGCCGGACGAACGGATACGCATGCCGTTGTCGATACCAACCGGAATTTTCACTTCCAGCGTCTTGTTGCGCTTGATACGGCCGGCGCCGTTGCAAGTGCCGCAAGGCTCAGGAATCACCTTGCCGCTGCCGTGGCATTTCGGGCAGGTTTGCTGGATGCTGAAGAAACCCTGCTGCATGCGTACCTGGCCGTGGCCGCCGCACGTGCCGCACGTGACCGGCTGCGTGCCGGGCTTGGCACCGCTGCCGTGGCAGGTGTCGCACTTGTCCCAGCTCGGCACGCGGATGGTCGTGTCGAAGCCGTGGGCAGCCTGCTCCAAGGTAATTTCCAGGTTGTAGCGCAGATCGGCGCCGCGGTAGACCTGCGGGCCGGCATTGCGGCTGCGTCCGCCGCCGCCAAAGATGTCGCCGAAGATATCGCCAAAGCTGTCGGCAAAGCCGCCTCCGCCGAAACCGCCGCCGCCACCCATGTTCGGGTCCACGCCGGCATGGCCATAACGGTCATAGGCCTCGCGCTTTTCCGGATTGGTCAGCATCTCGTAGGCTTCTTTGACTTCCTTGAACTTTTCTTCCGATTCCTTGCTATCCGGATTGCGGTCCGGATGGTACTTCATCGCCAGCTTGCGGTAAGCCTTCTTGATTTCGTCTTCCGAAGCATTCTTTGCGACACCAAGTGTCTCGTAAAAATCACGCTTTGCCATTTGGCACCTTGCAGTCTATCTACTGATGTACAAACACACGAAAAAGCCGAGCGAGTACCGTGCAAACACGGTGACTCGGCTCGGCCGGTCTTCGCAACTTGACGGCCAGGCCGCCCCCACCAGAGTGGGAGTGAACCGTCCGAGTAACAATTACTTGCTGTCTTTTACTTCCTTGAAGTCGGCGTCGACCACGTCGTCCTGCTTGGCGTTCGCTTCCGATGCGCCAGCGGCTTGCTGAGCACCTTCTGCACCGCCTGCAGCTTGCTGCGCTTGCATGTCGGCGTACATTTTCTCGCCCAGCTTTTGCGCTGCCGAAGACAGGGCTTCCGATTTGGCATCGATTTCTGCCTTGTCGCCAGCCTTGATCGAAGCTTCCAGATCGGTGATTGCTGCTTCGATCTTTTCTTTCTCGCCAGCTTCGAGCTTGTCGCCGTATTCGGTCAGCGATTTGCGGGTCGAGTGTACCAGAGCATCAGCCTGGTTGCGCGACTCGGCCAGTTCCTTGACCTTTTTATCTTCTTCCGCGTTCAGCTCGGCGTCTTTCACCATCTTCTGGATTTCAGCCTCGGTCAAGCCCGAGTTGGCCTTGATCGTGATCTTGTTTTCCTTGCCGGTGGCCTTGTCTTTCGCGCCGACGTGCAAAATGCCGTTGGCGTCGATGTCGAAAGTCACTTCGATCTGTGGCGTACCGCGTGCTGCTGGCGGGATGCCTTCCAGATTGAATTCGCCCAGACCTTTGTTACCGGCCGCGATTTCACGCTCACCCTGATAGACCTTGATGGTCACGGCAGGCTGGTTGTCATCGGCAGTCGAGAACACTTGCGAAAACTTGGTTGGAATCGTGGTGTTTTTGTGAATCATCTTGGTCATCACGCCACCCAGGGTTTCAATACCCAGCGACAGCGGCGTCACGTCCAGCAGCAGCAAGTCCTTGCGTTCGCCCGACAGGACCGAACCTTGAATCGCTGCACCAACAGCCACGGCTTCGTCCGGGTTCACGTCCTTGCGTGGATCCTTGCCGAAGAATTCCTTCACTTTTTCCTGCACCTTCGGCATACGGGTCATACCGCCGACCAGAATGATGTCGTCGATGTCGGACACTTTCACGCCTGCATCCTTGATGGCCATGCGGCATGGTTCCATGGTGGCCGAAATCAGCTCTTCCACCAGCGACTCGAGCTTGGCACGGGTCATTTTCAGATTCAGGTGGACCGGTGCGCCATTGGCCATGGCGATGTACGGCTCGTTGATCTCGGTCTGTTGCGACGACGACAGCTCGATCTTTGCGCGCTCGGCCGAAGCCTTGATGCGCTGCAGGGCGATCGGATCTTTTTTCAGATCGATGCCGTTGATCTTCTTGAACTCGTCGATGATGTAATCGATAACGCGCTGGTCGAAGTCTTCGCCGCCCAGGAAGGTGTCGCCGTTGGTGGCCAGCACTTCAAATTGTTTTTCGCCATCAACGTCAGCGATTTCAATGATCGACACGTCGAACGTACCGCCACCCAGGTCGTACACGGCGATCTTGCGGTCGCCCTTTTCGTTCTTGTCCAGGCCGAATGCCAGTGCGGCTGCGGTCGGCTCATTGATGATGCGCTTGACGTCCAGACCAGCGATACGGCCGGCGTCCTTGGTTGCCTGGCGCTGCGAGTCGTTGAAGTAAGCAGGCACGGTGATGACCGCTTCGGTGACTTCTTCGCCGAGGTAGTCTTCTGCCGTTTTCTTCATCTTGCGCAGCACTTCAGCCGAAATTTGCTGCGGTGCCAGTTTTTTGTCGCGTACGCCGATCCACGCATCGCCGTTGTCGGCTTTGGTGATCTGGTAAGGCATCAGCGCGATGTCTTTCTGTACTTCTTTCTCGTCGAATTTGCGACCGATCAGACGCTTGACTGCAAACAGCGTGTTTTTCGGATTGGTCACTGCCTGGCGTTTTGCCGGCGCGCCGACGAGAATTTCGCCGTCTTCCTGATAAGCGATAATCGACGGCGTCGTGCGTGCGCCTTCAGCGTTTTCGATTACCTTTGGTTGACCGTTTTCCATGATGGAAACGCAGGAATTCGTGGTTCCCAGATCGATACCGATAATTCTACCCATGATTTTTCTTCCTTTTATTCGCTAGATTTCAGATGGTTCTTATATATGGCACTGCAGCATGTTTTCAAGACTGGCTTGACGCCGCACTCTGATTATTTTGCTTGCGCGGTGGTCACGATGGCAGGACGCAACAGACGGTCTGCAATCATATAACCTTTTTGCAATACCGTAACAACCGTGTTGGCTTCCTGGTCGGCCGGCACGACAGCGACGGCCTGGTGCTTCATCGGATCGAGCTTTTCGCCCTGCGCCGGCACAACTTCGACCAGGCGGTTGCGCTCGAAAGCGGCGCTCAGTTGCTTGAGCGTCATTTCCACGCCTTCTTTCAGCGACTCGATCGATGGCGCAGCCACCGTCAGCGCTGTTTCCAGGCTGTCTTTCACCGGCACCAGCGCTTCGGCAAAGCTTTCTACTGCAAATTTATGCGCTTTGGCCACATCTTCCTGGGCACGGCGACGAATGTTTTCACCGTCAGCCTTGGCGCGCATAAAGGCGTCGTGCATCTCTGCAAGACGCGCTTCGGTGCTGGCCAGTTGCTCTTCCAAAGTAGCCTCTGCAGGAGTCGATGGTGCAGCCGCTGCAGCGTCCGCTTCGTGATTAGGTACTGCTTGATTTTCCTGATCTTGCATCTGAAAAGCTCCTACAATCAATGACTTAATATTAGTTAGGCGACATATCTTTACAACACTGACCGGAACATGGGGCTAAGTCCCTGTCTTTCAAGGGGGTATAAGCGACAAGCTGAAAAATTACTGAAACATGGTACAACTTATCCCGATTCGCTTCTTTTTTCATGTTGCGGCCAGCGCGCCTGCACTGCACAACCCGGTATTTTAACAGTGCGGACATGGCTGCCACCATTTCAAAGTTGCAGATTTGCAAATTCGATGTGGCCAGAAACAGCGAGGCCGCGCAAGCGCGGCCCTTTTCTTTGATATCGCTTACCGGCTTAGTCGGCAGCGCCCAAAGCCAGCGCCGCAGCGCGCGACGCCTCGCCAGCGACGTGCTCGGCGGCGCGCTGCGGCACTGTTTTCATGGTAGGCCAGCCGATCATATGCTGCTCGGCAATTTCCGCCATGCCAGCGATCCAGGCCGGCGACTCGTTCAGGCAGGCAATGTAATGAAACTGCTGTCCGCCAGCCGCTTCGAAGTCATGTTTGGCTTCCATGGCGATTTCCTCCAGCGTCTCCAGGCAATCGCTGGTAAAGCCCGGGCACAGCAGGTCGACCCGCTTGACGCCCTGCTGCGCCAGCGCAATCAAGGTGGGCGCCGTATAGGGCTGCAACCATTCGGCCTTGCCGAAGCGCGACTGGAACGTCACCAGGTATTGTTCCTTGCTCAGGCCCAGCATTTCAGCCAGCAGGCGCGCCGTTTTCAGGCATTGGCAATGGTAAGGGTCGCCCAGCAGCAAGGTACGCTTGGGCACGCCATGAAAGCTCATCACCAGTTTTTCCGGCTGACCATGCTGCGCCCAGTGCGCCAGCACCGAGTCGCGCAGCGCATCGATATACGTTTCATGCTCGTGGTACTGCTTGATAAAGCGCAATTCCGGCACATTGCGCACCGATGCATAGTGCGCAAATACGGCGTCGTAGATGGAACCGGTGGTGGTGGCCGAATACTGAGGATAGGCCGGCAGAATGGCAATGCGTTCGCAGCCTTCGCTTTTGAGCTGCGCCAGCACCTCGGGCAGCGACGGCGAACCGTAGCGCATGGCCATCGCCACCGACAGGTCCGTATGGCCACGTTCGGCCAGCGCACCGGCCAGCAGCTGCGCCTGCTTTTGCGTATGCACTTTCAAGGGAGAGCCTTCGGCACTCCAGATCGACGCATATTTCTTGGCCGACTGGCTGGAACGGAACGGCAGGATAATCAGGTTCAGGATAAACCACCACACCAGGCGCGGAATTTCCACCACGCGCGGATCGGACAGGAATTGTTTCAGATAGCGCCGCACGGCCGGCGCGGTGGGCGCATCGGGCGTACCCAGGTTGACCAGCACCACGGCGCTGCGTGACACGGCGCCGTGCTTGTAGGGAGGTTCGGCTTGAAATGGCATGGCGTTTTTAGACTCGTTGGACGGGTAGCCGGACATTATAGCCACGTAGGTCGGATTAGCCGCGTAGCGGCGTAATCCGACAACATTGTTGGCGTTACAGGGCTGTCGGATCAGGCCGCAAACCGTAACCCGGCACATTGTTGGCGTCAGCGGTGTTGTCGGATTACGGCCCCCTCGGGGCCTAATCCGACCTACGGTCCGCGTGTGCAGACAGTGGGCTGATCGCGCTCAGATCGCCAGCAGCTCGCGCGCATGCTTGCGCGTAGTGGCGGTAATTTCCAGGCCGCCAAGCATGCGGGCTACTTCTTCGATGCGGGCCTTGTGGTCGAGCATGTCGATGCGCGAGGCGGTCTTGCCGTTGTCGAGCGTGCTTTTGGCCACCTGGAAATGCTGGTTGGCCTGGCTGGCCACCTGCGGCAAATGGGTCACGCACAATACCTGGCGGCCCTGCCCCAGGCGCTTGAGCAAACGCCCCACTACCTCGGCCACGCCGCCGCCGATGCCGCTGTCGACCTCGTCAAAGATCAGCGTCGGGGTGGTGGTGGCGTGCGAGGTAATCACGGAAATGGCCAGCGCAATGCGCGCCAGCTCGCCGCCGGACGCTACTTTCGCCAGCGGCTTGGGCGCCGTGCCGGCGTGGCCGGCCACCAGGAACTCGACCTGCTCCAGGCCATGCGCGGACGGCTCGCACGGGTTCAGGGCAATTTCAAAGCTGCCGCCCGTCATGCTCAGTTCCTGCATGGCGCGCGTGACGGCCTGGCCCAGCTCCTGCGCAGCAACGCGGCGCGTGCCGGATAGGCGCCCGGCCACGCCGCGGTATTCCTCCTCGATCTTTTTCTCCTGGCGCAGCAGGCCTTCGATATCGCTGGCGTCGGCCAGGTGCTGCAGCTTTTCCGACAGCTTGGCGTGCTCGTCCGGCAGCTCTTCAGGCGCGACGCGGAACTTGCGCGCCGTGCTGTGCATCGCTTCCATGCGCGCGTCGAGCTGATGCAGGCGCTCAGGGTCCAGCTCGACCCTGTCCAGATAGTTATTCAATGCATAGACGGACTCCTGCAGCTGGATGCGCGACGACTCGATCAATTCGACTATCGGCTGCAATTCGGCATCGACCGACACCAGCTTGCCCAGTTTCTGGTTCAGCGTCGACAGCTGCGAAACGATGGGCTGGTCTTCCGACTCGGAAATCATCGCCAGCGCTTCCTGCGCGCCTTCGAGCAGGCTGGCCGCATGCGACAGGCGGCTGTGCTCGTTGGTAATCTCGGTCCATTCACCGGGCTTGGCGGCCAGCTTTTCCAGCTCGCCCACCTGCCACTCAAGCCGCTCTCGCTCGTACAGCACATTGGCGGCATTGGTTTCAAATTCTTCACGCTGGCGCACCAGTGCGCGCCAGCGCTTGTGCAGTTGCGCCACCTGGCGCGCATCGTGCTCGGCGCCCGCTTCACGGGCCGTGGCCTGGCCGTCAAGCAGGGCGCGCTGGGCCTCGCTTTTGAGCAGTGACTGGTGCGCGTGCTGGCCGTGAATATCGACCAGCATGTCGCCCAGTTCGCGCAGCTGGGCGGCAGTGGCGGGAATGCCGTTGATATAGGCCTTCGAGCGGCCGGCATTGTCGATCACGCGGCGCAGCAGCGCACCGCCGCCTTCGGTGGCAAATTCGTTGGCCGCCATCCACTGCTGCGCGACGTCGCTGACGGAAAAGTCGGCTGAAATGTCGGCCTTGGCGGCGCCTTCGCGCACCACGCTGGCGTCGCCGCGCCCGCCCAGCGCCAACGTCAGCGCGTCGATCAGGATCGACTTGCCGGCGCCCGTCTCGCCCGTGAGCACGCTGAAGCCGGCGGAAAATTCCAGTTCAATCGAATCGACAATCACAAAATCGCGGATGGACAGGGTATGGAGCATGGCGGTATCAGTTGGGCGGCAGGCCGCTGGTTGGCAAATAAGGGATAAGGGTTAATCAGGTAAGCTTGCCGTCACTTGACGGATACTCGTTCCAGTGCAGTTTTTCACGCAGCGTGTGGTAATAGCTCCAGCGCTGCGGGTGCAAAAAGGTGATCGCATGGGGCGAACGGCGGATCAGGATGCGGTCCTGCTGGGCCAGGCTGGCAAAGGTCTGCATGTCGAAATTGACGCTGATATCGCGCCCGCGCACGATCTCGACCACGATCTGGCTCGAGTCGGGCAGCACGATGGGCCGGTTCGACAGTGCATGTGGCGCAATTGGCACCAGCACGATGCCGCCCAGGGTCGGGTGCAGCAAGGGGCCGCCGGCCGACAGCGCATACGCGGTCGAACCGGTGGGCGTGGCAATGATCAGGCCGTCCGAGCGCTGGTTGTACATGAAATGGCCGTCCACATCGACGCGCAGCTCGGCCATGCCGGCGCCGGCGCCACGCGAGACCACCACGTCATTGACGGCCAAGCCCACATGGATGGACTTGCCATCGCGCAGCACGCTGCCTTCAAGCAAGGTACGGCGTTCGGCCTTGAAGCGACCGCTGAGAATTTCCGCCAGCACCGGCAGCATGCGTTCGAGCGGAATATCGGTCATGAACCCCAGACGGCCCTGGTTGATACCGATCAAGGGCACATCGTAAGGCGCCATCTGGCGCGCAATGCCCAGCATGGTGCCGTCGCCGCCCATTACGATGGCGCAGTCGGCAGCTTCGCCGATCTCGGCCGGCGTCATGGCCGGCACCCCAGGAAAGGTCAGGTGGGCCGCCGTTTCCGTTTCAAATACCACGGTGTGGCCCAAGTGATGCAGGAAGTCAATCAGGGTCTGGACAGGTTCGGCAATGCCATCGGTATTCTGGCGCACGGCCAGGGCAATGGTCTTGGCGCCTAGGTTGAACGGCTGGCCGGCAATGGATGAACTGGCAGCATAGTGATGGTCGTTATTCTCGACGGACATAAAAATCTCGGCAAATGAATTCGGTGGCAAATCACCCCTGGACTGACGCCATGCGCCTGCCTGCCCTACGCTGCAGCCATAAATACTGTATATATTCACAGTATAGTGCGACAGCTGCGGACCTGCAAGGGTGTTCATGAAAACTTGCATGCCAGTGTAATCGTGCAAGCCGGACAGGAATAGCAGAAAAATGTGCGCCATGCGTGCGCCAGCGCCCACTGCTTTCCGAAATCCGCTTGCCCGCCACGCCAGCGAGCGTAACACTCAACGCTGTCAACCACCATTTCAGGAGGTCACATGAACCAGCCCAATCCCAACCAGAGCGACGGCAAGACCAGCACCCAACCGAGTGAGCAAAGCACCGAGCGGCGCATCAATACCGATGAAAAAGTGAAAAACGACGGTGTCGATCGCCTGCCCCATGAACGCGACGAGTCGCCCGACGCCCAGCACACCAAGCCGCGTGACATCATGAAACAGGCCGCCAGCGATATCGAGCAGGGCCTGGTCGATACCGACCTGCGCAATACGCCCGGGGTGGAAAAGGTCAAGCCTGCCGCGCCCGGCCAGGCGCGTCCCGATCCGGACCTGGAACCCAAAAAAGCCCGCTGACCTCTACCGGAGTCTTCCATGCTACAGCTCTTCCCACGCGCGCGAATGTCCGTGCTGGCCATCGCTGCGTTTGCAGTCGTGGCCGGCGGCGTTCAGGCGCAAACCATGCCGACCGGCTTTGGTCCGAAACCGGTACTGCCGGAG
The DNA here is from genome assembly GCF_009208565.1 of Janthinobacterium aquaticum. GTDB lineage: Bacteria > Pseudomonadota > Gammaproteobacteria > Burkholderiales > Burkholderiaceae_D > Janthinobacterium. Next base: position 297,605 of record NZ_WFLK01000003.1, read on the forward strand.
CCGAACAAGAAACTGATCCCGACCGTCCAGGTGGCGCCGGTGGCGCGCTGGACGGACGACGCACGCCCGGTGGCGGCGGCCGGCTTCGCCGTGCAGCCCTATGCGCGCGACCTTGACCATCCGCGCTGGATTTATGTGTTGCCTAATGGCGATGTACTGGTGGCCGAAACCAATGCGCCGCCCAAGCCCGAAGATGAAAAAGGCATCAAGGGCAAGATCATGAAAATGCAGATGAAAAAGGCCGGCGCCGTCACCCCGAGCGCCAACCGCATCACGCTGCTGCGCGGTCTGGACGCCACCGGCGCGCCGCAATCGCGCACCGTATTTCTGCAAGGCCTGAATTCGCCGTTTGGCATGGCGCTGGTCGGCAAGCACCTGTATATCGCCAATTCGGACGCGCTGGTACGTTTCCCGTATGAAGAAGGCCAGACCAATATCACCGCCCAAGGCACCAAGGTGATGGACCTGCCGGGCGGCCCGCTCAACCACCACTGGACCAAGAATGTGATTGCCAGCCCGGACGGCAAGTTTCTGTACGTGACGGTCGGCTCGAACAGCAACGTGGCTGAAAACGGCATGGCAGCCGAGGAAGGCCGCGCCGCCATCTGGCAATTCGACATTGCCAGCGGCAAGTCGCGCATCTTTGCCAGTGGCCTGCGCAACCCGAACGGCCTGGCCTGGCAGCCAACCAGCAAGGCGCTGTGGACGGCCGTCAACGAGCGCGATGAACTGGGTAACGACCTGGTGCCCGACTACATGACTTCGGTCAAGGATGGCGGCTTCTATGGCTGGCCTTACAGCTACTTTGGCCAGCACGTCGATGCGCGCGTCAAGCCGCCGCGCCCGGACTTGGTGGCCAAGGCGATCGCACCCGACTATGCACTGGGTGCACACACGGCTTCGCTGGGACTGGCGTTCTATGAAGGCAAGCTGTTCCCCGAGCGCTATCAGGGCGGCGCCTTTATCGGCCAGCACGGCTCGTGGAACCGCAAGCCCTTCAGCGGCTACAAGGTGATTTTCGTGCCGTTTGCCGATGGCATGCCGTCCGGCCCGCCACAGGATTTCCTCAGCGGCTTTCTCGATGGCAAAGGCAATGCCCAAGGGCGTCCGGTCGGCGTGGCGGTCGACAAGACCGGTGCGCTGCTGGTGGCCGATGACGTGGGCAACCTGATCTGGCGCGTGGCACCAAAACCGTAAGTACGGCACGCTGCGCCACACGCCCCCACGCCGCACAGTGTGACGCAGCGAACGGAAACAAGCGGGCTGGGCAGGCAACATGACAGTCCGAATCACGCGAGGAGCATACGATGAAAAAATCAGGATCTGCCGTCTGGAGTGGCGGCCTCAAGGATGGAAAAGGTTTTATCTCGACCGAAAGCACGGTACTGGACAATGTGCCCTATGGCTTCAATACCCGCTTTGAAGACGGCCCGGGCAGCAACCCGGAAGAGTTGATCGGCGCGGCCCATGCGGCCTGTTTCACGATGGCGTTGTCCGGCCAGCTCGGTGAAGCGGGCCTGCGCGCCACGGCCCTGAAAACCACGGCCGAAGTGAGCCTGGACAAGATCGACGGCAACTACGCCATCACTTCCGTGCACCTGACGCTGATTGCCACCATCCCCGGTGCGACCAATGAAGCGTTCCAGGAAGCGGCGCTGCGGGCCAAGCTCGGCTGCCCGGTCTCGAAACTGCTGGTGGCCAACATCACGCTTGAAGCGCATCTGGAATAAGCAACCACGCAAGGGGCCGTAGCGCCCCTTGCTGCACGATCGACGCAAAACGCCTAGAATCTTGCCATCGTTCACCTCACCACAGGATTTAGCATGCGAATTTTGCACACCATGTTGCGCGTCGGCGACCTGCAGCGCTCCATCGATTTCTACACCAAAGTGCTGGGCATGAAGTTGCTGCGCACCAGCGACAACCCGGAATACCAGTACACGCTGGCTTTTGTCGGCTACGGTTCCAATCCCGACCACGCCGAGCTGGAACTGACCTACAACTACGGCACCACCAGCTATGACCTGGGCAATGCCTACGGCCATATCGCCATCTCGACCGACGACATCGTGGCTGCCTGTGACGCGGCGCGCGCCAACGGCGGCAACGTCACGCGCGAACCGGGTCCGGTCAAGGGCGGCACCACCGTGATTGCCTTTATTACCGACCCGGACGGCTACAAGGTTGAACTGATCGAGCGCAAGTTCGACGGCGCCGGCAGCGGCCTGTAACCGTGATCAGGTTTGCCTGACGGCACCGGCAATTGCCGTGCGCAGCCAGGCAATACCGGCATCGCCCTCGGTGCGCTGATGGCGCACCAGCTCGAAAGCAAACGGGGCGATGGCAAACGGCGGCGCCTGCAGCGCCAGCCCCGGCATGCCGGGCTGCAAGGCACGCTGCGCCACCGTCAGCACCAGGTCCGTCCCCATCAACAAAGCAGGCGCTACCGTCCAGTGCGGCAGGCGTACGGCAATGCGGCGCGCCTTGCCCAGGGCCGCCAGCGCCGCATCGACTTCGGCTGCCATGCCGCCATCGTTAGACGCCACCAGCATGTGCGGGCGCGCCAGATAGGCGTCCAGCGTCAGCTGTGCGCCGGGCGCCAGCATGGCCGCATCAAATACACACATGAACTGTTCTTCAAACAGCGTCTCGCTGAGCAACTGCGCGGGACGCTGCGCAAACACGCCCAGCGCCAAGTCCAGTTCGCCATCCTGCAGGCCCGACAGCATGGCCGAGCGGCTGGCGTAGCTGACGGCCAGATCGATACCGGGCGCTTCCCGGCGCAAGCGCTGCAGCAGCTCGGGCAAGACCAGCGCCGCGCCATAGTCGGACATGGCCACGCGAAACGTGCGCTGACTGCTGCCGGCATCGAATACGGCGCCGCCGAGCACCGAGCGCACGCTTTGCAGGGCTTCGGCCAGCGGCTGCGCCAGCGCCAGCGCGCGCGCCGTCGGCTGGAAGCCTCCCTTGCCACGCAGCAGCAACGGGTCTTGCAGCAGATGACGCAAGCGGGCCAGTGCATGGCTGACCGCCGGCTGGCTCATGTGCAAGCGCCCGGCAGCGCGCGACAGATGGCGTTCGCGCAGCAAGGCATCGAGGATCACCAGCAGATTCAGGTCGACTGCGCGCAGACTATTCGTTTGGTGCATAGGTAAATGACAAAGTACGAATTGGTTATTATGCAAGCAGCATAATACGATGTCTTCATCAACTCAACAGATGGAGGCAATATGCAAGGATGGATGTTTGTACCGCTGGCCATGCTGGCCGGCAGCGTGGTGCCGTTGCAGGCCGGCGCCAACGCCGCACTGGGTCGCAATCTGGGCCACCCGCTGTGGGCCACCATGGCGTCGCTGGGCGTGAGCGCGGTGCTCGCGTCGCTGCTGATGCTGCTGATGCGCGTACCGGCGCCCGAAGTGGCACTGGCGCTGCGTGCGCCGGGCTGGACCTGGCTGGGCGGCGCCGCCGGCGTGTTTTACATCACCGCAGCGCTGCTGCTGGCGCCGCGCATGGGCTCCGGTCCGTTCATGGCGGCCGTGATCGGCGGCCAGATGCTGGCGGCGCTGGCGATCGACCGTTACGGCTGGCTGGGCTTTGCCAGCAAACATATCAGCCCGCTGCACTGGCTGGGCGCAGCGCTGGTGGTCGCTGGCGTGCTGGTCACGCAATGGGCGGCCAGCCGCGCCGCCTAAAAAAAACCCGGCACTGTCACCAGTGCCGGGTTTTCTGATCAATCACCGATTAGCGCTTAACGATCAAGCAGCGCATTGACCGGCACCAGATCGGTTTCCTTCAGGGTGCCGGCCGCCGCCTTCAGGCGCAGGCCGTTCATGATGGTGTCGTAGCGCGCTTTCGACAGATCTTTTTGCGTGCTGAACAGCTGTTTCTGCGCATTGAGTACATCGATATTGATGCGCACGCCTACCTGGTAGCCCAGCTGGTTCGATTCCAGCGCCGACTTGCTCGACACTTCCGCCGCTTCCAGCGCTTTGACTTGCGCCAGCCCGCTGTTGACGCCCAGGAAAGCCTGGCGCGCGCCTTGCGAGGCGTTGCGGCGTGCCGACTCCAGATCGTTGCGGGCCTTGTTTTCCAGCGCGATCGACTCGCGTACCTTGCTGGTGACGGCAAAGCCGCTGAAGATCGGCACGCTCCACTGCACGCCGATGGCGTTGTTGTTATTGCCGTTGCCAGTGCCGCCGCCCGAGCTGTAGGTGCGGCCGGTATTGGCGATCAGGTCGAGCGTCGGGTAATGGCCGGCGCGGTTGCGGCCGATATCGCGCTTGGCCGACTCGACATTGAACTGCGCCGTCACCACGCTGAAGTTCTGTTCTTCGGCCGAGCTGACCCACGGCTCGATGGCAGCCGGCTCCGGTGCGCTGATGGTCACGCCGGTGCGCATCGGCGACAGCGTCGTCGGCGCTTCGCCGATAATGGTTTGCAGTGCGCTGCGCTTGTTGGCCAGGTCGTTAATCGCGGCAAACTCCTGCGCCACGACCAGATCATAGGCGGCCTGGGCTTCATGGGTGTCGGTAATGGTCTGCGTGCCGACCTCGAAGTTGCGCTTGGCCGACGCCAGCTGCTCGGTGGTGGCGGCTTTTTGCGAACGGGTGGCGCCCAGGTTGTCTTCGGCGCTCAGCACGTCGAAATAGGCCTGCGCCACGCGCGTGATCAGGTCTTGCTGCACCTGCGCAAACTGCGCTTCGGCAATTGCCTGCGCCAGCTTGCTTTGCTGATAGGTTTCCCAGCGATCCCAGCGGAACAGCGGCTGCGACAGCGTCAGGTTATAACTGTTGGTGCGCACATGCACCGACGGCGAGGTGATCTTGTTGCCGCCCTGGTTCTGGATAATCTGCTCGGTATTGCCAACGGTATTGCTGCCGGACGCCGCAATTTGCGGCAGCAAGCCAGCCATGCCCTGCGGAACCCGCTCCATCCCGGCTGCCAGCGCCGCACGCGCACTGGCGTATTGCGCATCATTGGCCAGCGCCTGCTGGTACACCTGGATGAGATCGGCCGCCTGTGCCTGCGCGCATGTCATCGACAGGCAGGCGCTGGTCATCAGGGCGGCGATAAGGGTTTTGCGCATTGCATTTCTCCGTGGGAGTCATCTAATTATGGTTGGAATAAACATCTGCTGCCGCCTGCAGGATGCAAGCCTCCACAGGCAAGCACAAACTTTGCCTGGGAGTAATGCTAAAACATAAAACCTAGTATTTGGGCATGCTGCCGTCAACCTGCAGCGCCCAGGCGTGGACCCCGCCTGTCAAATTGCTGACCTTGCCAAAACCATGGTGTTCCAGAAACGCCGCCACCTGCAGGCTGCGCGCTCCATGGTGGCAGATGCAGACGATCTCGGCGTCTTCGTCCAGATCGTCGATGCGCCCCGGGATGGATTGCATCGGCATCAGGGTGGCGCCCTCGATGCGGCAGGTGTCGAACTCCCACGGCTCGCGCACATCGAGCAGCAAGGGGCGCGGACGGCTTTCGTCAGCGAGCCAGGTGGCCAGCTGGGGTGCGCTCAGATGCTCCATTGCCGTCCTGCCTTAGAACTGGAAGTGCGACGGCGCAACCGCTTGCAGCGGCGCCACATTGGTTTCAAACAGCTTGCGCGTATCGAAACCCTTGTCCGAGCTGCGCGTGATCAGGTGCGCCGACATGATCGGCGCTTCGCCGATAATGGCCAGGATGCGTCCGCCCACTTTCACTTGCGCCAGCAGCGCTTCCGGCGGCACCGAAAGTGCACCGGACACCACGATCACGTCGTATGGCGCACCCTTGCTCCAGCCTTGCGCGCCGTCGCCCAGTTCCACCGTGACATTGGTGACACCATTGGCGGCCAGGTTCTGCTCCGCCTGGGTTTTAATCTGTGGCACGATTTCCACGGTCGTCACGTGGCGCGCCTTGTGCGCCAGCAATGCCGCCATGTAGCCGCTACCGGTACCGATTTCCAGCACGTTCTCGTGTTTCTTTGGCGCAACGTCTTGCAGGATGCGCGCTTCCAGCTTGGGCGTAAACATTGCTTCGCCGGCGCCCAGCGGAATTTCGGTGTCCACGAAAGCCAGGTTTTTATAGGCAGCGGGAACAAAATCCTCGCGCTTGACCACATTTAACAACTCCAGCACGTCGATATCCAGTACGTCCCATGGACGGATCTGCTGTTCGATCATATTGAAGCGGGCTTGTTCGATATTCATCTTTGGACTCGGTCAGTGAAGTAATAATCCGCCATTTTATCGTTGAACTGGTTTGATGCCCATGTTAACGATAAACGGAGGCGGTGGAGGGATTTTGCGACGATCTGCAGATTTCGGGGGGTGAACCTTGGAAAAGCGGCAACTGGACGGTAAGCGCGCCGCTTACGGGCCCGGCGGATGCAGCAGCAAGCCACGCAAGCTCATGTCGACCAGCGTATCGAGATAGGCCAGCGGGTCGAGATCCTTGACCTCGCACGGCAGCATGGAGTGCGTCCACAGCATCAGCATGTTCATCGGCGCGCACAAAATGGCGCTGACCAGCACCGGGTCGACCTGGCGAAACTCGCCGCGCCGGATGCCGCGCTCGACCAGGCTGGCCATAAAGGCACTGCCGCGCGTAACCACCTCGTCGTTGTAGAACTGCGCCAGTTCGGGAAAATTATTCGATTCGGCCATCATCAGCTTGGCCAGGCCGCCAACCTTGGTGGCGCCAACTTCCTGCCACCACTGCATCATCATGCTGCGCAACAGGTCGCTGGTGCTGTCTTCCGACGCCGCCAGGCTGATCTCGGCCTCGCCGATCGACTGCACGATGCTGTCGCGCACCACCGCCTTGAACAGCTCCTGCTTGTTTTCAAAATACAGGTACAGCGTGCCCTTGGACACGCCGGCGCGCTTGGCCACGTCTTCGAGGCGCGTGGCGGCAAAGCCACGTTCGACAAACAGATCGAGCGCGGCGGCCAGCAACTCCTGCGGACGAGCATCCTTGCGCCGCTCCCAGCGCGGCTTGGTATCAATCGGGGCTTGCATGAGTCTTCCAGATAACTTACTTTCAAGTCATTAATGGTAGTCGTGTATACAAGTGGGGTCAAGGCTGGTGTGGCCGAATGCCACATGCGCTGCATCGAAACTGCCCGAGATTGCCTGTGATCACACTCCCGGCAGCACCAGTCAGCCAGGTGGCCGGGCCGGGAGCAGCCGCGATGCGTAGGCAGCAAGCTTGGTCATTTCGCTGAGCGTCACGCCATCGCGCACATGGATCGACATGCCTTCCAACAAGGTGTTGAGCACGGCCGCCAGCGACTTGACATCGGTCCTGGCCGGTAGCTGACCGTCCTTGATGCCTTTTTTCAGGCGCTTGCTGAAGTGTGCGATCCCCTCCTGGCGCAGCGCCTTGACCGCATCGAACACTTCCACCGACTCTGCCGAGACATTGATGGCGGCCAGTACCACCAGGCAGCCGCAGGGCACCTGTGGCGACAGCAGGATCTCGCCCGACTCCTTGAAGAAGCGGTCGATTGCGCGATGCACATCAGGCTCCTCAGCCATGCGCGCCCAGGGCGCATCCCAGTAGGTGCGCTCATAGAAGTCGACCGCTTCCAGAAACAACTTGGCCTTGTTGCCGAATGCGGCGTACAAACTGGGCGGATTGATGCCCATGGTCGAACACAGTTCCGCCAGCGATGCCGGCTCGTAGCCCCTGCGCCAGAATACATCGAGCGCCCGCACCAGGGCTTCGGCGCGGTCAAAGCCACGCGGCCGGCCCTTGATTTTTACGCTGGACGGAAGATTTTCAGTGCTGGACATCGCGGTTACCACCTGTATTGAATCGGTTACATGAAACACTGCGTCATCGAGTATACCGGCCATTGACCGCCCGCGGCAATGCAAACAGGCCGCCAGGGCATGCGCCCGGGCGGCCTGCAATGCGCTGCGCGAGCTTACCAGTCCTGGCGCGTCGGCGAGATGATCAGGTCATTGACCGTGACATTGGCCGGCTGGTCCAGTGCATACACCACGGCGCGGCCGATATCGTCGGGAGCAATCGCTATCTTGTTGAGCTCTTGGGCTGCCTTGCGTCCTGCCGGGTCGGTGACCTTGTCGGCCCATCCTGTGTTGATCACGCCAGGGCTGATGGTGTTGACACGAATGCCATGCTGGACGCCAAGCTCCTTGCGCATCGATTCAGTCATTGCCTGCACAAAAAATTTCGTTGCGCTGTACACGCCTGCGGCAGGTCCAACCTGGTGGCCGGCAACCGAATCCATATTCAAGATCTGGCCCGACTTTTGCGCCAGCATGAATGGCAGCACGGCGGCAATCGCGTTCAGATAGCCCTTGATATTCACATTGATCATTTTTTCCCAGTCATCGACAGCCAGATCGATCCAGCTGGAGAACAGCATCAGGCCGGCGTTGTTGACGAGAATGTCGATGGCGCCAAAATGGTCCATCGCCGATTGCGCCAGCGCCTTCATTTGGGCCGCACTGGTGACGTCGCACACGATGCCGATGGCTTGCCCGCCGGCCGCCGTCAATTCGGCGACGATGGCGTCCAGGCCTTGCTGGTCACGCGCAGCGAGCACGATTTTCGCGCCCTGCGCGGCCAGCGCGCGCGCCGAAGCGGCGCCGATACCCGACGAAGCGCCGGTAATGATGACAGTCTTGTTATGCAGATGGCTCATATTATTTCCTTTGGATTCAATGCCCGGCATCTGCCGGGCGACGGTGGTTGAATGTGCGGTACTGACTGGCTCAGATGGCAGCCGTTGGCCAGTCGGTGTAGCCGTTGGCGCCGCCGCCGTAGTAAGACTCACGCGGCGCGATGGTCAGTTCGGCGCCGCTGCGCAGCCGTTGCACCAGGTCCGGATTGGAAATGAACAGGCGCCCGAAAGCGACGGCGTCGATCTTGCCCTGCGCACGGCGCTGTACCGCCAGCTCCAGGTCATAGTTGTTGTTGCCGATGAAAGGGCCGGTGAACTGCGCGCTCAGGGCATCGAGGTCAATACCGTCGGGTACCGTGCGCGAGGTTGCCGTGGCCCCTTCGACAAAGTGCAGATACGCCAGCTTGAAACGATTCAGCTCATTGATCAGGTGGCCGTACATGGCCATCACGTTGCTGTCGGGCGGCGTATTGCCTGCGTCCGGCGTGACTGGCGAGAGGCGAATGCCGACCCGGTCGCTGCCCCAGATATCGACGATGGCCTGGGTCACCTCCAGCGTCAGGCGGGCGCGGTTCTCGATCGAGCCGCCGTACCGGTCGCTGCGATGATTGGTGGAATCGCGCAAGAATTGATCAAGCAGATAGCTGTTAGCCGAGTGCACTTCCACGCCATCGAATCCGGCCCGCAGCGCATTGCGCGCTGCAAGCTTGTACTGCTCGATGATGCCGGCAATTTCACCGGTTTCCAGCGCGCGCGGCATCGATACCGGCACAAAACCTTCGGTAGTGTAAGTGTTGCCTTCTGCCTGGATGGCGGACGGCGCCACCGGCGCTGCGCCATCGGGCTGCAGGGCCACGCTGGAAAAGCGCCCCACGTGCCACAGCTGGCTGACGATCTTGCCGCCAGCGGCGTGCACGGCGTCCGTCACCTTTTTCCAGCCGGCCACTTGCGCCTCGCTCCAGATACCGGGCGTGGCGGCATAGCCGCGTCCCTGCGGCGAAATATTGGTGGCTTCGGCCACGATCAGGCCGGCGCTGGCGCGCTGGGCATAGTACAGCGCATGCATCTCGTCGGGGATGCCTTCTTCGCTGTAGCGGCTGCGCGTGACTGGCGCCATGACGATGCGGTTGGCCAGTTCGATGGCGCCCATCGTGACGGGAGAAAATAAATCGGTACGGCTGGCGTTGTCTTTCATGTGGTTTCCTTTTTTGACCAGTTCAGGTCACTGGCAAACGTGGCCCGCTTGCGCCGGCATGGTTTGCGTTGAATCGGATTGTTTGACATTTTCTGTATCAATCACTATATAATACACATATTCCGTAGTACTTGCTACAGAATAATCCCAAAAGCTGGCATCGCAGGCGCCGGCCATTCAACCAAACAGAAGGAGCAACACCATGTCCAAACCCAGCTACGTACATGATTACAACGCTATCGCCGACGTCATCAACCAGTACAACGAAGGTGGCAAGCAAGCCGACAGCAGCATCATGAAACCGGCATTCAGCGAACAGGCAACCATCTTCGGCGTGACCGCAGAAGGTCAATTGACGGGCGGTGCAATCCAGGGTCTGTTCGACACCATCGACACCGCCTTTCGTCCTTCACCAGAAGCGCGTGCCGTGATTGCCCGCATCGACATCGCCGGTACGGCCGCCAGCGCCCGCATCGACACCAACGACATCTCCGGCTTCTGCTTCACCGACTTCTTCAACCTGCTCAAAGTGGACGGCAAGTGGATCGTGGTAAGCAAGATCTATCACACGCATGCGGCAGCCTGATTGCCCCGCACTTGCCCGCCCACTTACTCACAAGGATCTATCATGAACAGCAATATCAAGGCAGTACCGACCAGCCAGTACGACGCCGTCATCGCCGTCGCCCAGCAATATGTGGATGGCTTGCGTGCCGGCAGCAGCGAAGGCGTGGCGCAAGCCTTTCATCGCGATGCCGTCATGTACGGCTTTACCAACGGTGAACTGCTCGGTGGCCCGATCAGCAACTTGTTTGATTTCATCAACACCAATGGCAAGGCGCCGGACATCACGACCCGACTCGATGTGCTGGCCATCACGCCAACGACTGCCGTAGTGCGCGTGGACATGGAAAAAGACGCCATCGGCGCAAACTACAACGACTACCTGACGCTGATCAGGCTTGCCGACGGCTGGAAAGTCATCGCCAAGGTCTATCACCAGTTCGCAGCCTGAACGCTCACCCGCTACAGGAGTCAAGCATGGCAACAGTCGACTATTGCGCCCTTGTCGGGCATGCGCCAGACGAGGTCTGGAAGGTATTGAAACAATTCGGCCAGATCAGCGCATGGCATCCGGCAATCATTCACAGCCGCATCGAAGGCGAGCTGCCGGATGGCATGGTCGGTTGCGTGCGCCACCTGACGCTGGAGAACGGCGCCATCCTGCGCGAAAAACTGCTGTCGGTCGATGACAGCGAACGCCGGCTGTCTTACCGTTTTGAAGAATCGCCGCTTCCGGTGGATAACTATGTGGCGACCATCCGCCTGACGCCAGTCAGCGGCGAGGCCAGGACGCTGATCGCCTGGAACGCCACGTTCGATCTGCGCGAACCCGATCCGCAGCAACAGCAATCGGCGGCGATACAGGCCCTGATTGTCGGTGGACACGCCAGCCTGGCGTCTTATCTGGCCGGCAACGCGCAGCATTGAAACGGCATCAGTGAAGCGGTGCAGGCTTGCCATCCCACGTTGAACCTTGGGCAAGCCTGACACCGACCTTCAGGCGTGCACGATTGCCGCCTGCGGTTGTGGCGGCAACAACGCCTCTTTTTCCCAGCGGGCAATGACCAGCGGTGCAATCGCATTGCCAAGTACATTGAGGGTGGTGGTGCCGCTGTCGATAATGCGGAAAATACCGGCAATCAGCGCTACGCCTTCCAGCGGCAGGCCCGCAGAAGCAAGCGTGGCAGACAGAATGATGATGGCAAAACCGGGCACGCCTGCCGCGCCTTTTGATGTCAGCACCATGGTGATCACCAGCATCGCCTGTTGCGTGAGCGACAGATCGATGGCATAAAGCTGCGCGATGAAAATGGTCGCCACACCCAGGAAGATCGCGGCCCCGTCCAGATTGAAGGCATAGCCGACCGGAACGACAAAGCTGACAATGCGCCGTGGTACGCCATACGCTTCCAGCTTTTGCATCAGCTGCGGCATCACGGCAGCCGACGCCGCCGTTGAAAACGCCAGCAACAGTTCATGCTTGAAGTAGCGGATCAGCCTGAAAACATTCTCGCCGATCAGGTAGCAGATGCCGCCCAGGATCACCAGCGCAAACAGCAGCAGCGCCAGATAGACCACGCCAATCAGTTTGAGCAGCGGCAGCAGCGAAGCAAAACCGAAACTGCACACGGTGGCGCCGATCATGCCAAATACGCCGATCGGCGAATAGGCCATGACGATGCGCACCACCTTGAACATGGTATCGAGTATGCCTTGCAGCACAGCCAGCACTGGCGCACTTTTTTCACGTGGCAGCGAATTGAGGGACAAGCCGAACAGCACGGCAAAAAACAGGATGGACAGCAGTTTGCCTTCTGACAGGGCCACGAAGATATTGTCAGGGACAATGTTTTGCACAATCAGCAGTGCCCCCTTGGGCGGTGCCATGGTGACGGTCGCAGCGCCATGGACCATGCCCGAAATATCGGTGCCCGTGCCGGGCTCGAACAAATTGGCCAGCAACAAGCCGAAGACAATGGCCAGGCTGGTGATGGCGAAAAAATAGCCGATCGACTTCATGCCCATGCGGCCGAACGATTTGTTATCCCCACCGGCGATACCAAGCACCATGCAGCAAAATACCAGTGGCACCACCACCATTTTCATCATCTTGATAAAGATATCGCCCAGCGGCTTGAGCACTTGCGTGCTGGCCCACTCCTGGTGCAAGGGATGCGTGTTGAAATACCAGCCCGCCAGCACGCCGAGCGCCAGCCCGATGGCGATTTGTGCAACCAAAGAAATCCGTTTCATGCCTGTCCCCGTTTTTATTTATGGCAGCAGGACACGGGGCGAAACCCGTGCCACCGGTCTTACTTGGCGAACAGCTGATCGATGTTCTGGAAAGCCTTGAATTCCAGCGCGTTACCGCAGGGATCAAACAGGAACATGGTGGCCTGCTCGCCAACCTGGCCCTTGAAGCGAATATAGGGCTCGATGACAAACCTGGTGCCGAAGCTTTTCAGGCGCTCGGCCAGTGCCTCCCATTCGCTCCAGCCCAGCACCACGCCGAAGTGCGGTACTGGCACGTCATGGCCGTCGACCGGGTTCGAATGCACGTGTTCCTGCGAGGCTGTCTTCGGATGCTCATGGATCACCAGCTGGTGGCCAAAGAAGTTGTAGTCGACCCATTGCGTGCTGGAGCGTCCTTCCTCAAGGCCGAAAACATCGCTGTAGAAGCGGCGTGCCAGCGGCAGGTCATAGACGGGGATGGCAAGGTGAAATGGTGAAAGGCTCATGCGAAAGTCTCCTGTTGGTGTGAGATAAATGATGGGTGGCGACGCTTTTTAAGAAAGTCAATGTCGCCACTCAAGTATTGTAGAATCTCGAAATGAAAAAAATAATCAATATATTTTTTCCTTAAACACAAAAAGAATTGATCAATGATACGAGAACTCAAAACCCTGGTGTCGGTCGCGCGTGAAGGCACATTTGCTGCTGCGGGCGACAAGATCGGCCTGACGCAGGCGGCCGTCAGCGCGCAAATGCAGCGTCTGCAGCAAGAGCTGGGCTTGTCATTGTTCGACCGTGCGGGCCGCTCTGCCCGGCTCAACAAGATGGGTCACCAGATACTGGAGCAGACCCAGGAGTTATTGCGCCTGTACGACAATCTGGGCTCGGCAAGCGCCGGCATGCCGGCCGCCAAAGTGACCATCGGCGCGATTGCCTCGGTCCAGCGCTCGTTCCTGCCGGACGCCCTGGCCACGCTGCACCAGCGTCTGCCCGAGTGCCGCACCCGCGTGCTGCCCGGCCTGTCGATGGAGCTGCTCAATATGGTCGATGCCGGCGAGATCGACATGGCCGTGATCATCCGCCCGCCTTTTGCGCTGCAAAGCGACCTGCGCTGGACGACACTGGCACGCGAACCGTTTCGCCTGATCGTGCCACGCGACGTGCCTGGCGATGATTGGGTGCAATTATTGTCGCAGCAGCCTTTTGTGCGCTATGACCGGGCCTCGTTCGGCGGACGCCAGGTCGACCGCTTCCTGCGAAAAATGCATTTATCCTTGCGCGAAGTGTGCGAAGTCGACGAGCTTGACGCCATCGTCAAGCTGGTAGCCAACCGCGTCGGCATCGCCTTGCTGCCGCAGACTGCAGCCCACCAGCACTGGCCGGCCGTCGTGCGCGTTGTCGACCTGGGAGCGCACACGTTTCATCGTGATATCGGGCTGGTCCATCGCGCACAAACAACGCTGAGCGCCCCTGCGCGCATGCTGCAGGAGCTGATGCTGAAGCACGTTTGAAGGGCGTCAACCTGCGTGCCGGCATCCGTGTCAGCGGTGCGGTGCATATGCAGAACGTCAACGCTTATCACAGCCGATTGCGGCAATGGCTGGCGCCGTTTCATGGCGTGGCCACGCGCTATCTGTCCAACTACCTGGGCTGGCGCTGGATACTCGACGCCAGGCGCATCCGCTCAGCGACCAGTCTGCTTAACGCTGCACTGGGGCAATTCCCACATTTGGCAGTGACATAGCCAAAAAAATCGCGCGGCACTTGCATGCCTGCGCGATTGAAAGAGGAGAAAAAGTGATGTTGGATCAGGTCACCGGTGCGGGGTTGAACAGCGCCAGCGCGTTGTGCAGCTTCCAGTGCTCGGCCCAGGTTTTCTTGCCGCTGGCTACGTCGAGCATCAGACGAAACAGTTCCCAGCCGATATCCTCGATGGTAGCTTCACCGGTGGCGATACGGCCAGCATTGACGTCCATCAGGTCATGCCAGCGGCGCGCCAGGTCGTCGCGCGTGGCCACCTTGATCACCGGCACGGCAGCCAGGCCGTACGGCGTGCCACGGCCGGTGGTAAACACATGCATGTTCATGCCGGCGGCCAGCTGCAGCGTGCCGCAGATAAAGTCGCTGGCCGGCGTGGCGGCGTAGATCAGGCCTTTTTGCGTCAGCTTGTCGCCCGGCGAGATCACGCCGGAAATGGCGCTGCTGCCGGACTTGACGATCGAGCCCATGGCTTTTTCGGTGATATTGGCCAGGCCGCCCTTCTTGTTGCCCGGCGTGGTATTGGCGCTGCGGTCGACGCCGCCTTTTTGCAGGTACTCGTCATACCAGGCCATCTCGCGGATCATGCCGTTGGCCACTTCTTCATTGATGGCGCGCGAAGTGAGCTGGTCGATGCCGTCGCGCACTTCGGTGGTTTCCGAAAACATCACAGTGGCGCCGGCACGCACCAGCAGGTCGGTGGCGTAGCCGACGGCCGGATTGGCTGTCACGCCCGAGAACGCATCGCTGCCGCCGCACTGCACGCCCACCACCAGGTCGGCTGCGCTGCAGGTAACGCGGGTGCGCAGGTTCAGTGCAATCAGGCGCAAGGTAGCCATATCCATGATCGACTGCACCATCGACTCGAATCCCACATGCTCTTCGTCTTGCAGCGTGACGATATACGGGCCGTTGCTGACCTGGATCGCGCTCTCAGGCATCAGGCGCTTCGGCTGCAGTTTTTCGCAGCCCAGCGAGACCACCATCGACTGGCCGCCAAAGTTCGGGTTCAGGCTGATATTGCGCAAGGTACGGATGGGAATATCGGCGTTCGGCGCATCGATGGCCACTCCGCAGCCATAGATATGTTCCAGCCCCACCACATCGTCGACGTTCGGATACAGCGGCAGCAGTTCTTCCTTGATGCGCTTGACTGCGTGCTCCACCACGCCCGAGACGCACTGCACGGTGGTGGTAATGGCCAGGATATTGCGCGTGCCGACGCTGCCGTCGGCATTGCGGAAACCTTCGAAGGTGTAGCCCTCCAGCGGCGGCTGTACAGGCGCCTTGCGGGTGGCGATCGGCAGGCCGGTCAGTTCGCGCGCCGGCGGCATGCGCACCAGCGACTCTTCGATCCAGCTGCCCTTGACGATATCGCGCACGGCGTAGCCGATCACCACGTCGTATCGCACGATGGCCTCGCCTTCAGCCAGGTCGACCAGCGCGATCTTGTGGCCTTGCGGCACGCGCTCCTGCAGCACGAACTCGCCAGGGAACTCGGTGCCGGCTGGCAAGCCGCCGTCATTGACCACGATGGCTACGTTGTCGTTGGCGTGCATGCGAATATATAGGGGCTTCAACATAGGCTTCAAGGACGGCTCCTGCATGGTAAGAGTGTTCATCATGCACCAACCTTGCTGGCGGCGCTGCGACCACCCGTGGCTGGCGAGGCTTCCGGCAACATGACTGATTTTTTGAACTCGAAACGCTTGATGTCGCCCACCATGAACAGGTAGCACAGGATCGCCACCGCAGCATTGGCGCCAACGAATACCAGCGCGCCGGCAAACGACCCGGTGGCCTGCAGGATAAAGCCAATCACGATCGGCGTGGTAATGCCGGCGGTATTGCCGAAGGTATTGAACAGGCCGCCACTCAAGCCACCGGCTTCTTTCGGCGACGTATCGGACACCACGGCCCAGCCCAGTGCGCCGATGCCCTTGCCGAAGAAGGCCAGCGCCATGATCGCCACCACCAGCCAGTCGGCCGTGACATAGTTACAGAAGATCATGCTCATGGCCAGCAGCATGCCGCCCACGATCGGCGTCTTGCGGGCAACCGACAGCGAGTAGCCGGACTTGATCATGCGGTCCGAAATCACGCCACCGAGTACGCCGCCGAGGAAACCGGCCACCGCTGGCAAGGCGGCAATAAAACCGGCTTTCAGGATCGTCATATGGCGCTCCGTCACCAAATAGACCGGGAACCAGGTCAGGAAGAAATAGGTCAGCGTATTGATGCAGTACTGGCCGATATAGATGCCCAGCAGCATGCGGCTGCTCAAGAGCTCCTTGATGCAGGCCAGCGTATTGATTTTTGGTGCACTGCTTTTGGTGCCGCTGTCGAGATCGACCAGGCCGCCGCCCGCTTCAATATAAGCCAGTTCGGCCGCATTGATGCGCGGATGGTTTTTCGGGCCATAGATGGTTTTGCGCCAGATAAAGGCCATCACAATGCCCAAGCCTCCCATCACATAAAACACGCTTTCCCAGCCAAAAGTATGCACCAGCCAGCCCATGATCGGGGCAAACAGCACGGTGGCAAAATATTGCGCGGAATTGAAGATGGCGGCCGCCTTGCCGCGCTCGCTGGTCGGGAACCAGGCCGAGGTAATGCGGCTGTTGCCGGGGAACGAAGGCGCTTCGGCCGCCCCGACCAGCAAGCGCAAGCCGATCAATACCGCCACGGCCGTGCCGCCGGTAAAGAACCCCACCCAGCCCATCATCAACGTAAATACCGACCACAGGAAGATGCTGAAGAAATAGGTGATCTTGGAGCCGAAGCGGTCCAGCAGCCAGCCGCCCGGCAATTGCGCCAGCACGTATGACCAGGCAAAGGCGGAAAAGATAAAGCCCATCTCCACCGGCGACAGGTCCAGCAGCTTTTTCAGCTCGGGGCCGGCGATGGAAATGGTGGCGCGATCGGCGTAATTGATGGTGGTGACGATAAACAGTATCGCCAGGATGCCCCAGCGCACGCGGGTGGCTTTGGCGCCGGCTGCGCCGGCAGGAATGGTTGAGGTCTTCACGGGTGTCTCCAGATGAATCGCTAAGGGCGCTGCATGAACCTGGACCGGCTTTGCCGGGGCTGTTTCTTGTTTGCAGTCATTCACTACTTGATCTTTGTCATCAGTCATCAGACAACTGACGTCGTAGTATAATCACGGCATACGGAAATAGCAATCGCGTTTTTTCAGTTATTTTTTCACCTGATTTTGATTGATACCAAGCCCATGAATTTTCCCGCCATCGCATCGTTACCGCCCAAAAAGCACCGCAACCTGGCGCAAGGCGTGGTGGCGCATATTGCCGACAGCATCCGCCAGGGCAGCCTCAACCCCGGCGAAAAACTGCCGACCGAATCGGAGATCATGCGCCTGCATGGCGTGAGCCGTACCGTGGTGCGCGAAGCCATTTCGCACATGCAGGCAGCGGGCATGGTGCAGACCCGGCATGGGGTCGGCACTTTCGTGCTGGAACCTGCAGCGACGCCCAGACTGGGCATCGATCCGGGCACCGTGGTGACCATGCGCGACGTGCTGGCCATCCTTGAACTGCGCATCAGTCTGGAAACCGAATCGGCCGGGCTGGCGGCCAGCCGCCGTACTGACGCGCAATTACAACAGCTGCGCACGGCGCTCGACCATTTCCAGTCGCTGCCGCATGGCAATGACGACACGGTGGCCGCCGACGTGCAGTTCCACCTGACCATCGCGCTGGCGTCGGGCAACCGCTATTTCCACGATATCCTCAGCCACCTGGGCACCAATATCATCCCGCGCGCGCGCCTCAATTCGGCCAAGCTGGCGCAGGACGATCCGGCCACCTATATGGAACGCGTCAAGCGCGAGCACGAAGATATCTTCAACGCCATTGCGCGCCAGGACCCCGAGTCGGCGCGCGCCGCCATGCGCACCCACCTGAGCAACAGCCGCGAACGGCTGCGACGCGCACAGGAAGCCATCGAAACGGCGTAGGCCGCCACCCTACGCGTCGCAGCAACAGCGCCAGCAGCACCGGCGCTGTTTTTTTATGCCGACATTTTTCCGCTACCTGCTTGCGCTTCCCAATTTCATGTTGTACGATGTCTTACAACAGTGAGGCGTTAAGGTGTGCAACGTCATCGCTACCACCTACATGTTCTCTCTCTTACAATAAAGGCGACATCTCCATGTATACCCCTCAAGACCTGAAACAGATCCTCTCCTCCGGCCTGCTGTCGTTCCCGATTACCGACTTCGATGCCAACGGCGATTTCGTGCCGAAAACCTATGCAGATCGCCTGGACTGGCTGGCCCCGTACGGCGCCACCGCCCTGTTCGTTGCCGGCGGCACCGGTGAATTTTTCTCGCTGACGCCGGAAGACTATACGCAGGTCGTCAAGATCGCCGTGGAAACCTGCCGCGGCAAGGTACCGGTGCTGGCCGGCGCCGGCGGCCCGACCCGCACTGCGATTGCCTACGCACAGGAAGCCGAGCGCCTGGGCGCGCACGGCATCCTGCTGATGCCGCATTACCTGACCGAAGCGAGCCAGGACGGCCTGGTGGCGCATGTGGAAGCGGTCTGCAAATCGGTGAAATTCGGCGTGGTGGTCTACAACCGCAACGTCTGCAAGCTCAACGCCCAGTCGCTGCTGACTCTGGCCGAGCGCTGTCCTAACCTGATCGGCTTCAAGGACGGCGTGGGCGAGATTGAAAACATGGTGACCATCCGCCGCAAGCTCGGCAACCGTTTCACCTACTTGGGCGGCCTGCCAACGGCGGAAGTCTACGCTTCGGCCTACAAGGCGCTGGGCGTGCCGGTGTACTCGTCGGCCGTATTCAACTTCATCCCGAAAACCGCGATCGAGTTTTACGAAGCGGTGCGCACCGATGACTTTGCCACCACCGAACGCCTGATCGACCAGTTCTTCCTGCCTTACCTGGACATCCGCAACAAGAAAGCCGGCTACGCCGTCAGTATCGTCAAGGCCGGCGCCACGCTGGTCGGCCATACGGCCGGCCCGGTACGCGCGCCGCTGGTGGACCTGAACCCGCAGGAATGCGAAGAACTGGGCGCGCTGATCGCCAAGCTCGGTCCGCAATAATTTCCATACAGCTTCTTCTGCCCTGAACCGGCGCGCGCTGACCCACGTCACCGCGCGCCGTTTTTGCCTTTACTCCAGGAGTCTTCTTTGACAAACACTATCTACACCATCGCCGGCGATATGCTGATCGGCCAAAGCACCGAACACGGCAGCGAAAAACCCTTTCACGCCATCAATCCGGCCACCGGCGAACAGCTGGCGCCAGCCTTTGGCAGCGGCACCGTGCTTGATGTCGAGCGCGCCTGTGCGCTGGCCGACCAGGCCTTTGACGCCTACCGCGAAACCACGCTGGCACAGCGCGCAGCTTTCCTGGAAAAAATTGCCGATAACCTCATCGATATCGGCCCGGCGCTGATCGAGCGCGCGATGCAGGAATCGGGCTTGCCGCAGGTGCGCCTGGAAGGCGAACGCGGCCGTACCGTCGGCCAGCTGCGCCTGTTTGCCAAGGTGGTGGGCGATGGCGCCTGGCTGGCCACCGCGCTCGATTCGGCGCTGCCAAAGCGCACGCCGCCACGCCCGGACATGCGCCTGCGCAAGATCGCACTGGGCCCGGTGGCGGTGTTTGGCGCCAGCAATTTTCCCCTGGCTTTTTCGGTCGCCGGCGGCGACACCGCCTCGGCCCTCGCTGCCGGTTGCCCGGTGGTGGTCAAGGCCCATGGCGCCCACCCTGGCACCTCGGAACTGGTGGCCAAAGCCGTGCAGGCAGCCGTGGCCGCCTGTGGCTTGCCCGAAGGCGTGTTTTCCATGCTGCATGGCGACGGCCGCACCATCGGCCAGGCGCTGGTCAGCCATCCTGCCATCAAGGCGGTCGGCTTTACCGGCTCGCGCCAGGGCGGCATGGCGCTGGTGCGCGCCGCCGCGCAGCGCGCCGAACCGATCCCGGTCTACGCTGAAATGAGCAGCAGCAATCCGATGTTCTTGTTGCCCAACGCACTGGCGCGCCATGCCGCGCGCATCGGCAGCGGCTTTATCGATTCGTTGACGCTGGGCGCAGGCCAGTTCTGCACCAATCCTGGCCTGGTGGTGGCGATGGGCGGCCCCGATCTCGACGCATTCTGTGCCGCCGCCGTGACTGCACTGGAAGGCAAGCCGGCCAGCACCATGCTCACGCCGGGCATCTACGCCGCCTACAACGACGGCGTCTCGCGCCTGGCTGGCGCGCCCGGCGTCACCCTGCTGGCGCGCGGCCAGCAAGGCAATACCGCCTGCGCCGGCAAGGGTGCGCTGTTTGCCACTGACGCTGCCACCTTCCTGGCCAATCCGGCGCTGGAAGAAGAAGTGTTTGGCGCCAGCTCGCTGGTGATCAAGTGCAGCGAGATCGGCCAGCTGCGTCAGATCGCCGAGTATCTCGACGGCCAGCTGACAGCCACCGTCTTCCTGGAACAGGACGACCAGCAAGAAGCGCGCGGGCTGCTGCCGGTGCTCGAACGCAAGGCCGGTCGCATCCTGGTCAACGGCTACCCGACCGGCGTGGAAGTGTGCCATGCGATGGTGCACGGCGGCCCCTTCCCGGCTACCTCGGACAGCCGCAGTACCTCGGTGGGCGCCAGCGCCATCGACCGCTTCCTGCGCCCTGTCAGCTACCAGGACCTGCCGTCCTGGCTGCTGCCGGAGGCGCTGCAAGACGACAATCCGCTGCAATTGTGGCGGGTGCGTGACGGAGTGCCCGTGCGAGCCTGACATGGGTTTTTAAGCAATCTTCCACAATGGGCTGACACCCCTACCATCAAGGAATAGAGAAATGAAGAAGCAATATGGTTTGGCTGGCGCAGTGTTGAGCGCGATTGCCGGCATGGCCTCGGCACAAAGCAATGTCGTCATCTACGGCATCGCCGACGCCGGCATCACGCACGAGAGCGGCGGCGCAGCCGGCTCGCTCACCAAGGTCAACAGCGGTGCCGCCTCGGCCTCGCGCATCGGCTTCAAGGGTACGGAAGAGCTGGGCGGTGGCCTGTCGGCCATCTTCCTGCTTGAAAGCGGCTACAAGATCGACACCGGCGACATCGATGCGGCCGGCACGCTGTTCAACCGCCAGGCTTATGTCGGCTTGAAAAGCACGGCCGGCACGATGACGCTGGGCCGCCAGTACACACCGTACCACTCGACGCTGGCGTCGGTAGCCGACCCGTTCGGCACCGGCCTGGCTGGCACCTCGAAAAACCTGTTCCCCGATTCGGGTGCGAACGTGCGCAGCAGCAATACCGTGCTGTACGCCAGCCCGGTGGCCAACGGTGTCTCGGGCGAGCTGGCCTACAGCTTTGGCGAAAAATCGAGCACCAGCACCGGCCGCCAGTTCGGCGGCGCCATCGGCTATGCACAAGGTCCGCTGACGGTGCGCCTGGCCTACAACAGCAAAAATGGCGATGTGGAAACGGCGCCGGGCATTACGGTGCACAACGGCACCGGCCGCAACACCCTGTTGGCAGCCAACTACGACTTCAAGGTGGTCAAGCTGTTTGCCGCTTATGGCGTCGACAAGGGTTTCAACAGCGCGCCGCTGGGCAACGCCAACAACCCGTATGGCGGCGTGCGCCCGACCGCGTCGACCGACGGCAATGAAATCCTGCTGGGCTTTACGGCGCCGGTCGGCGGCGGCTCGCTGATCGCCTCGGTGATGCGCAAGGACGACAAGACCGCCTTCAACCAGGACGCGCGTTCGTGGGGCGTCGGCTATATCTATCCGCTATCGAAGCGCACCAGCTTGTACGGCGCCTATGCGGCCATCCACAACCGCAACGGCGCCGGCTATACCGTGGCCAACAACAGCGAGTCGGGTTCGGGCAACCGCGGCATGAACCTGGGCGTGCGCCACAGCTTTTAAAACCGGGGGTCAGTTCTTAATGCCGCTAAGTTAAGAGGATGGTAGGTCGGATTAGCGTAGCGTAATCCGACAATTGGCAGCTGATATTGTCGGATTACGCCGCTACGCGGCCTGCGCGGCTCGGCTAATCCGACCTACTTAGTTTACCAAGAGTTTTCCTTAACTTAGCGCCATCAGGAAACTGACCCCGATTTGGGCAGCACCTACCAGCTGACCTTGAGCGCACATTTCATCCATGGCAGCCTGATCGTGCTGAACGACCACGGCAGGCGGTCCATCAGCACATCGACATTAGCACGCTCGACCCGCAAGCACCATTGATGGTCTTCCTGCACCAAGCGTGCGGCGCGTTGCAGGAAAACCTCACGCAAGCCGTCTACGCTTGTATTTCCGAGTACGCTCCAGTGCTGCAGAACGGTCTGCAGCACCTGTGCCGAGAATTGCTGCTCCTGCTCCGTCAGCGCGCCGCCGGGTTCGACCGGCGCCGCGACATCCATGCCGCACAGCAGCTTGTTGAGCGCCAACGCATGGGCAGGCGCCTCGAAGGTGCCGTGGCTCAGATAATGCAGCAGGTATACGGCGCGTTGCTGCTGGCCTTCACCCAGGAAAGCGCCTTTTTCCTGCAATTCCAGCTTGTTGAAATAGCGATCCAGGAAAAGCCATAGCAGCACGATGCCGCCGTTGTGGATATACAGCGGTTCGTGCGGCGCTGCTTGCGGTGTGGTTTCCATATCGCTATTTTTATCTGAAGGTTGCGGGTCAGCCAATTATGACAGCGACGACCGGCAAGGCGCGTTTCATGCCGCGTTTTTTGCAGTTCATCGCATTTCAGTACAGACCAACTCAGCGCTTTGTTATCTTGATATCGACAGCTCGGCAGCCATAACGCGGCCGCCGGCTCCCTGATTACATAACAAACATAAAGGAAACACCATGCGTACCTTGCTGGCCCTGTGCTGCGCCGTTGCCATTACCGGCTGCGCCATCGTTATCAACCCCAACGACGGCGAGGTACGTTATGCCAGCGATTCCGGCGCAAAGTCGGTCGAAGGCAACCATCAGTTCAGCCGCGACGAACGCCCGGTCAGCAGTGCCAGTGCGCTCGATATCGACAAGCTCAACTGGGCCGACGCCAAGGTCGATGTGCGCGTCGGTCCTTCGCCTTCGCTGGTGATCGAGGCCGACAGCAATCTGCTACCGCTGATCCGCAGCGAAGTCAATGGCAACACGCTGCGCATCTGGAGCGACAGCAATATTCGCCGCAGCAGCGCCATTCATATCATCTACACCACGCCGCGCCTGAACAAGATCGATATTGCCAGCGGCGGTCGCCTGATCGTCAGCGGACTGAACGGCGATGATTTGCGCCTGGCGCAGCGCGGCTCGATGTACAGCGAATTGTCGGGCAAGGTGGAACGCCTCGATATCGCCAATAACGGGTCGGGCACCGTTAATGCCGTCGCTTTGAGCAGCGGCAACAGCGATGCCGTCCAGAACGGCTCCGGCCGCATCAATCTGGGTCAGGTCCGCGGCGAGCGCATCAACGTGGCGCTCAACGGCTCGGGCACGGTCAGCGCCAGCGGCGCCGTGCAGCGCCTCGATGCCAATATCAACGGCTCCGGCGACATCAACTTTGCGCAGCTGCAAAGCCAGGTTGCCTACCTGACCACCAATGGTTCGGGCGATATCGACGCCACCGCCGTAGCTGAGCTGAACGCCCGCTCCAGCGGCTCGGGACGCATCACCGTGCATGGCGATCCGGCGCGCCGGACAGTGTCGGGTTCAAGAGTGAATATCGTGAAGTAAAGCGACGCAGGCCAACGGCGAAAGGCGGGGCTTGCTATACTGTCGGCCCCAACCGCCTGCAAGCATTCCCATGTCCTCTCCTGCCCCGCTGGCCTGCCGCCTCTCGTGCGGCGCCTGCTGCATTGCACCGTCGATTACCAGCCCGATACCAGGCATGCCGGATGGCAAGCCTGCCGGCGTCAGGTGCATCCAGCTGGGCGACGACAACCTGTGCCGCATTTTCGGCAAGCCCGAGCGGCCTGCGTTTTGCGGCGGCCTGCAGCCATCGGCGGAGATGTGCGGTTCCGACCGCAACCATGCCATCAGCTGGCTGGGTGAACTGGAACGGTTGACAGCGCCCTGAACGTCAGGCTTTGGGCACGCCTTGTATTTCGGACATCTTGCGATTCGCCTCGATCAGCAGTGCGACAACGCCCGCCACGCACAGGGCAATCAGGCCATCGCGCACATCGGTCAGATCGAGGCTGCCACGGCGCAGATAATGCAACACCTCAAGAATGGCGACAAAAGCCAGGCAGCGCCAGCCATGTCGGCGCAAGGTACTGCGCAGCAATACCCCCATGGGCAATGTCGATTCCGGCATGATCGCTCCTCTTCGATTTATCCAATTAACTGTAGCATCAATGGATGCTTTTACAGCAAGCCTCCGGCAACGGCAGCAGAATAAAGTTGACGTCGTTTGCACGTTTGCGTATATTCATGCGCATTCCTGCACGATTTATACATCATGACCGCCAATCTGCTGCTCAAACAACGTCACGCCCTTATCCAGCAACAACTGCAAGCCGATGGCCGCGTGCTGGCGCTCGACCTGGCGCGCCAGCTCGATGTGTCGGAAGACACCATCCGCCGCGACCTGCGCGACATGGCAGCGGCCGGGCTGTGCCAGCGCGTGTATGGCGGCGCGCTGCCGCTGGCGCCCGATGGCGGCAGCCTGGCCGAACGGCGCCATGTGGCGCCCGAGCGCAAGGCGCGTCTGGCGCAGGCGGCCATGTCGCTGGTGCGCGCCGGCCAGGTACTGTTCCTCGACGCCGGCTCGACCAATCTGGCGATTGCCACCGCGCTGCCACCGCTGGCGCTGACCGTCATCACCAATGCGCCGGCAATCGCCATGGCGCTGATGGAGCGCCCCGAGATCGAGCTGATCATGGCCGGTGGACGGGTCGACCGGCGCGCTGGCGCCAGCCTGGGGCCGCAGGCACTGCGCACGGTCGAGCG
Organism: Janthinobacterium aquaticum; assembly: GCF_009208565.1. Lineage (GTDB taxonomy): Bacteria > Pseudomonadota > Gammaproteobacteria > Burkholderiales > Burkholderiaceae_D > Janthinobacterium. Next base: position 322,922 of record NZ_WFLK01000003.1, read on the forward strand.
CATGCATCCGGACCTGTGCTTTCTTGGCGCCTGCGGCGCCGACGCTGAAGCGGGCGTGACCGCCTTCAACTATGACGAAGCCGAATTCAAGCGCAGCATTGCCGGCGCCAGCAAGGCCGTGGTGGTGGCCGTGACCAGCGACAAGCTGGGTACGGCTGCGCCGTTTGGCGTGCTCGCCACCGGCCTGCTGCAGCATCTGGTGCTCGAGGCCGATACGGATCCAGTACACATTGCCGCCTTCGAGCGCCAGGGCGTGCAGGTGCTGCGCGCGCGCGCCCGCTGAGCCTTCTTTCAACCTCCTGTAGAAAAGCCACTCCATGCAACTTACCGGACTCTTGCAACAACGCGCCACGCGCCTGGTCTTTTTTGTCGCCGGGCTGGCCATGGCCGCCTGGGCGCCGCTGGTGCCCTATGCCAAGGCGCGCCTGCAACTCGATGAAGCCACGCTGGGCGTGCTGCTGCTGTGCCTGGGCGCCGGCTCGTTGTGCGCGATGCCGTTTACCGGCATGCTGGCGTCGCGCTTCGGCTGCCGCCGCGTGATCCTGTGCGCCGGCGCGGTGCTGGTGGCCGTCCTGCCGGGGCTGGCGCTGTCGGCCACGCCGCTGCAGCTGGGCCTGGTATTGCTGATGTTTGGCGCGGCCATGGGCACGTTTGACGTGGCCATCAATATCCAGGCGGTAATCATCGAAAAAGCAAACGGCGGCGCCATGATGTCCGGTTTTCACGGCATGTTCAGCGTCGGCGGCTTTGCCGGCGCGGCCTGCATGGCGCTGCTGCTGTGGCTGGGCCTGAGCCCGGCCTGGTCGTGCGTGGTAGTGATCGTGCTGCTGGCGCTGCTGCTGGCAGCGGCGCAGGCGCATCTGCTGCCGACGGCCTCGGACTCGCAGGAAAAAACCCCGCTGTTCGTGATGCCGCACGGCGCCGTGATCTTTATCGGCCTGCTGTGCTTTATCACCTTCCTGGCCGAAGGCGCCATTCTCGACTGGAGCGCGCTGTTCCTGACCACCACGCGCGGCGTGGACCCGGCCCAGGGTGGCCTCGGCTACGCAGCCTTTGCGATTGCCATGACCATCGGCCGCTTCACCGGCGACAAGGTGGTGGCGCGCTTCGGTGGCCGGCGCGTGCTGGCATTGGGCGGCCTGTGCGCCGCCGCCGGCTTCTTCCTGACCGTGGTCGCGCCCAATGCCGGCGTGGCGCTGGCCGGCTTCGTGCTGGTGGGCCTGGGCGCGGCCAATATCGTGCCGGTGCTGTTTACGGCGGCGGGCAAGCAGACCGCCATGCCGGCCAGCCTGGCCATCGCCGCCATTACCACCATCGGCTACGCCGGCATCCTGGCCGGGCCGGCCGTGATCGGCTTCGTGGCGCACGGCACCAGCCTGAACCTGGCCTTTGGCATGCTGGGCGCGTCGCTGCTGCTGGTGGCGGCCAGCGCGCGCCTGGTCACGGCGTCCCGGCATCCCTCCTGAAGCGCTACAGCCGGGGCGGCATCAACAACAGTTCCGGCATCGAGTTCAAGTCTGCAAGGCGCGCTCGTGGTAAGCTTCGACCCCGCGCTGCATGCACATCGATGCAGCGCTCCGCTTCTACCTTAGCCGCCTACACTCTCTATGGATCTCATTCTTGCCTTGAAAGCCCTTGTCATGGGGCTGGTCGAAGGCTTTACCGAATTTCTGCCCATTTCATCGACCGGCCACCTGATCTTGGCCGGCAGCCTGCTCGATTTCACCCAGGACGTGTCGAAAGACGTCATGGATGTGTTCGAGATTGCCATCCAGGCCGGCGCCATCCTGGCCGTCTGCTGGGAGTACCGCCAGCGCATCGGCGCGGTGCTGTCGACCTTGAGCAGCAGCGCCGGTTCGCGCAAGTTCGTGCTCAATGTGGCGATCGCCTTTTTGCCGCTGGCCGTGATCGGCCTGGCCGTGGGCAAAATGATCAAGCATGCGCTGTTCAAGCCGGTGCCGGTGGCGCTGGCCTTCATTATCGGCGGCGTGATCATCCTGCTGGTCGAGCGGCGTGCGCGGCGCAACCCGGTCACCGTGCGCGTCAATTCGGTCGAGGAAATGACGCCGCTCGACGCCCTCAAGGTCGGCTGCGCGCAGGCTTTTGCGCTGATTCCCGGCACCAGCCGTTCCGGTTCGACCATTATCGGCGGCATGCTGCTGGGCCTGTCGCGCAAGACCGCCACCGAATTTTCGTTTTTCCTGGCCATCCCGACCCTGCTGGCGGCCACTTTTTACTCGCTGTACAAGGCGCGCGACATTCTGTCGGCCAATGACCTGCCGCTGTTCGGCGTGGGCACGCTGGCGGCGTTTGTCTCGGCCTTTTTGTGCGTGCGTTGGCTGTTGCGCTACATCAGTTCGCACGACTTCACGTTTTTTGCCTGGTACCGTATCGTGTTCGGCATGCTGGTACTGGCCAGCGCGCACTACGGCTGGGTTGTCTGGGCAGAATAAGGCCATATGAATCAAGAGTCTCAAGATTTGCATCAACAGGCGCTGCAAACGCTGCAGACCGTCTTCGGCTATCCGGCCTTCCGCGGCCAGCAGGGCGATATTGTCGACCATGTCAGCCAGGGCGGCGACGCACTGGTACTGATGCCGACCGGCGGCGGCAAGTCGCTGTGCTACCAGATTCCGGCGCTGCTGCGCGATGGCGTGGGCGTGGTGGTCTCGCCGCTGATCGCGCTGATGCAGGACCAGGTCGACGCGCTGGCCGAAGTGGGCGTGCGCGCGGCCTTTCTCAATTCCACGCAGACATACGAAGAAGCCAGCCGCATCGAGCGCCTGGTGCGCACCGGCCAGATCGACCTGGTGTACGTGGCGCCCGAGCGCTTGATGACGCAGCGCTGCCTGGACCTGTTCCAGGCCTCGAAGATCGCCCTGTTCGCGATCGACGAGGCGCACTGCGTGGCCCAGTGGGGTCACGATTTCCGTCCCGAATACATCAAGCTGTCGGTACTGCACGAGCAGTTCCCCGACGTGCCGCGCATTGCGCTCACGGCCACGGCCGACCCGCAAACGCGCGCTGAAATCGCGCTGCGCCTGCAGTTGGACGATGCGCGCCAGTTCGTGTCTTCATTCGACCGGCCCAATATCCGCTATCAGATCGTGGAAAAGGCCAACGGGCGCAAGCAGCTGCTGGACTTTATCAGCACCGAGCACGCGGGCGACTGCGGCATCGTGTACTGCCTGTCACGCAAAAAAGTGGAAGAAACCGCCGAGTTTTTGAACGAGAACGGTATCCGCGCCCTGCCGTATCACGCCGGCATGGACTACGCCAAGCGCAGCGCCAACCAGGCGCGCTTCCTGCGCGAGGAGAACCTGGTGATGGTGGCCACCATCGCTTTCGGCATGGGCATCGACAAGCCCGACGTGCGCTTTGTCGCGCATCTGGATCTGCCAAAAAGCATCGAGGGCTATTACCAGGAAACCGGGCGCGCCGGGCGTGACGGCATGGCCGCCAATGCCTGGATGGCCTACGGCCTGCAGGACGTGGTGCTGCAGCGGCGCATGATCGACGAATCGGAAGCCGACGAAACTTTCAAGCGCGTGCTGGGCGTGAAACTCGACGCCATGCTGGGCCTGTGCGAAACGCTCAGCTGCCGGCGCATGCGCCTGCTCGAATACTTCGGCCAGCCGGCCACGCCGTGCGGCAACTGCGACACCTGCCTGGTGCCGCCGGTGTCGTTCGACGGCACCGTGCCGGTACAAAAGCTGCTGTCGGCGATCTACCGCGTCGACCAGCGCTTTGCCGGCGGCCATGTGATCGACGTGCTGCGCGGCGTCGAGTCCGAGCGCATCAAGACCTGGCATCACGATTCGCTGTCGGTATTTGGCATCGGCGCCGACCTGGGCGAAGCGGAATGGAAGGCAATCCTGCGCCAGGCCATCGCGCTGGGGCTGGTGGCGGTCGACCATGAACAATACAGTTCATTGAAGCTGACCGACGCCTCGCGCCCGGTGCTCAAGGGCGGCCAGAAAGTGCAGCTGCGCCAGTACCAGAAACCGGTCAAGACCAGCAAGCGCAGTACCAGCGTGGCCAAGGGCTACGTCGAGATGGACTTGTCCACCAGCGAGCAGGCGATCTTCGACAAGCTGCGCTGGTGGCGCGTGGAGACGGCGCGCGCGCACAATGTGCCGGCGTATGTGATCTTTGTCGACGCCACCTTGCGCGAAATCGCCAAGGCCAAGCCGACTTCGCTCGAGCAGCTGCGCAGCGTCAGCGGCGTGGGCGAGAAAAAACTGGCCTCGTATGGCGAGGAGATCGTTGCCATGATCCTGGAGCTGAGCTGATGGAAGTGCTGTCCTCACACCTGATTTACCAGGCCGTGCTGCTGATGGCGGCGCAGCCCGATGACGATGAAGACGATGAGCAACTTGAAGCACAGGTGCGCGCGCTGGTCGACGATGAACTGAGCGTGCGCCGCCTGCTCGATGTGATCCCCGAGGCCTTCGGCATGGTCATGGTGGCGCATCTGCCGGCGGCGGCCGGCGTGATCCTGCCCGACACGTTTTCAGCCCAGGAAGACGACGGCGAATGGACCGCCATCGCGCTGGACGCCGAACCGATTTTCGCCGTGGCAGCCGACATTGCCACCCATACCTTTCATAACGGCCCGCGCGCACAGATGCAGGCTATCGCCGGGCGCAGCTCGTTGCTCGCGGCCGTCAGCAATGCGCTTGACGCCGGCCATGAACTCGACGGCGCCACGCTGGGCGGCCCGCAGTTCTTCGGGCTGCCGGCGTCGCTCTACCAGCATGGTGACGCTTAAGCCTGCCGTGCTTTCCAGCCTGCGCCAAAAACGGTAACATCGCCGAATGGAAACCAAATGGCTGGAAGACTTTATTTCGCTCGCTGAAACGCATAATTTCAGCCGTTCTGCGGCCCTGCGCCACGTCACCCAGCCGGCCTTTTCACGGCGCATCCAGTCGCTGGAAAACTGGCTCGGCATGGACCTGGTCGACCGCACCTCCTACCCTACCCGTTTGACGCCGGCCGGCGCTGTGTTCTACGAGCAGGCGCTGGAAATGCTGGGCCAAATCAACGGCGTGCGCGCGCTGCTGCGCGGCAAGCGCGCCGCCACCCAGATGAGCGTGGACTTTGCCGTGCCCCATACGCTGTCGCTGACCTTTATGCCCAAGTGGCTGACGGCGCTTGAACAGGGTTTTGCGCCGATCAATAGCCGGCTGATGGCCTTGAACGTGCACGATGCAGTGCTGCAGCTGGTCGATGGCGGCTGCGATTTGCTGCTGTGCTATCACCATCCGCGCCAGCCGGTGCAGCTCGATCCGGGCCGCTACGACATGCTGGTGATGGGCCGCGAAATCCTGCGCCCGTATGCACGCTGCGGCGCCGACAAGGTGCCCGATTTCGTCCTGCCGGGCAGCGCCAAAGAGCCGCTGCCGTTCCTGTCCTATACCAACAATGCCTACCTGGGCCGCATGGTGCAGCTGATGCTGGCCGACGCCAAGTCGCCGCCGTTTCTCGACACCTGCTATGAAACCGATATGGCCGAAGGCTTGAAGATGATGGCGCTGGAGGGCCGCGGTATCGCCTTTTTGCCCGAGTCGGCGGTGCTGCGCGACGTCAAGTACAAGCACCTGGCGCGCGCCGATGGCGGTGCGCCGGAATGGGAAATCGACATGGAGATTCGCCTCTACCGCGAACGCCCCAACGGCCAGCGACCCGGCAAGCCGGTGGTGGAAAGACTGTGGCAGTACCTGCTGCGCGAACAGGAAAGCACGCCACGCAAGCGGCGCAAAAAATCCTGACAACTGGCCGCCACCACGGCGCAGTCAAGTTTTCATAACTATGCGTTTATTGCATAACCGGATGCGCACAAAGCATTGGCCGGGGCATGAGGCTATCGCCTACGATGCGGTTCCGCTGCGCGCAGCTTGTCTTTGGTTGCGCCTCTAACGTATTTCGCATTGTCCAGGAGCTATTCAGCATGACCAGCAAGCACGCACTGCCTTCCTACCTCAATCCAGAAGACCTCGGCCCATGGGGCGTCTACCTCGAACAGATCGACCGCGTCACGCCCCATCTGGGCAGCCTGTCGCGCTGGGTCGAAACGCTCAAGCGTCCGAAGCGTATCCTGACCGTGGACGTACCGATCGAGCGCGATGACGGCTCGATTGCCCACTACGAAGGCTACCGCGTGCAGCACAATATGTCGCGCGGCCCCGGCAAGGGCGGCGTGCGCTTCCACCAGGACGTGACGCTGTCGGAAGTGATGGCACTGTCGGCCTGGATGACGGTCAAGAATGCAGCCGTCAACGTGCCCTACGGCGGCGCCAAAGGCGGTATCCGCGTCGATCCAAAGACCCTGTCGCGCCATGAGCTGCAGCGCCTGACGCGCCGCTACACCAGCGAAATCAGCATGATCATCGGCCCGAACAAGGACATTCCTGCACCGGACGTCAACACCAATGAACAGGTGATGGCCTGGATGATGGACAGCTACTCCATGCTCAACGGCAATATGTCGACCGGCGTGGTGACCGGCAAGCCGATCTCGCTCGGCGGCAGCCTGGGCCGCCGCGACGCCACCGGCCGCGGCGTATTCGTGGTCGGCTGCGACGCTGCTGCCAAGGTCGGCATGCAACTCGAAGGCGCCAAGGTCATCGTGCAAGGTTTCGGCAACGTCGGCGGCGTGGCAGCACGCATGTTTGCCGAAGCCGGCTCGAAGATCGTGGCGGTGCAGGACCACAAGACCACCGTGGTGCACTCGGGCGGCCTGAACATTCCGCAATTGCTGGCACACGTGGCCGAAGTGGGCAGCGTCGAAGGTTTCCCCGGCGCCGAGGCATTCGTGCCGCGCGACGACTTCTGGGGCATCGACTGCGATATCCTGATCCCGGCCGCACTGGAACAGCAGATCACCGCCGAGCGCGCCCACGTCATCAAGGCAAAAATCATCCTGGAAGGCGCCAACGGCCCGACCATGCCGGCTGCCGACGATATCCTGACCGACAAGGGTGTGCTGATCGTGCCGGACGTACTGGCCAACGCCGGCGGCGTGACCGTCAGCTACTTCGAATGGTCGCAGAACTTCTCGAGCTTCTTCTGGACCGAAGAAGAGATCAACAGCCGCCTGACGCGCATCATGCGCGAAGCGTTCGACGCTGTGTGGCAGGTGTCGCAGGAGAAGAAAGTATCGATGCGTACCGCTACGTTTATCCTGGCGTGCACGCGCGTGTTGCAGGCGCGTGAAGTGCGTGGTTTGTACCCATAATCCTGGCTTGCAAGACCATGAAAAAACCCCGCTGTACAGCAATGTGCAGCGGGGTTTTTTATGTTCGGGCCAGCTCAGTCAGGTCGCAGTCAGGTCGCATAACCCTGCGGATTCTGGTGCTGCCAGCGCCAGTGGTCCAGGCACATGTCGTCGATATTCTTCTGCGCCGTCCAGCCCAGCAGCTCGCGCGCCAGGTCGGCCGAGGCGTAGCAGCTGGCGATATCGCCGGGACGGCGTGGCACGATCTGGTACGGCACCTGACGGCCGCTGGCCGCCTCGAAGGCACGCACGGTGTCGAGCACGCTATAGCCGTGGCCGGTACCGAGATTGACCGTAAAGCCGCCGTCGGTGGAGAACAGGCGGTTCAGGGCCGCCACGTGGCCGAGCGCCAGGTCGACGACATGGATGTAGTCGCGCACGCCGGTACCGTCAGGGGTCGGATAATCATTGCCGAACACCGCCAGCTTGTCGCGCCGCCCGACCGCCACCTGCGCGATAAACGGCATCAGGTTGTTTGGAATGCCTGCCGGGTCTTCGCCGATCAGGCCGCTGGCATGCGCGCCCACCGGATTGAAGTAGCGCAGTACGCCCACCTGCCATTGCGGATCAGAATGCACGAGGTCGCCCAATATCTGCTCGACCATCAGTTTTGAACGGCCATAGGGGTTGGTGACCGACAGGCGCGAATCCTCGACGATAGGCAGGGCTTCAGGATCGCCATATACGGTGGCGGACGAACTGAAGACAAACTTCTTCACCTGGGCGGCCGCAAGCACTTCCAGCAGCGCCACGGTGCCAGCGACGTTGTTGTCCATATACAGCAAGGGCTTGACCACCGATTCGCCGACGGCCTTGAGACCGGCGAAATGAATCACGGCGTCGATCGCGTGCGCATTGAGAATCGCCGCGACGGCGGCGCGGTCACGCACATCGGCTTCGTAAAACGGCACGCTTGTGCCAGTGATGTGCTCGACGCGCGCCATGGCTGTACGCGCGCTATTGCACAAATTGTCGAGGGCGATCACCTCATAGCCAGCGTCCAGCAACTCGACACAGGTATGCGAACCAATAAAGCCGGAGGCGCCGGTTACAAGGATTTTCCTGGCCATGATGTCAACCGATACAAAAAAGTCAAGCTTAGTCCAATTCGGCCGGCTTGGCTAGACAGCACACAGGAAGGCGATCTTTATTTTTTGATAAAGACCAGATCCCAGACGCCATGCCCGAGCTTGATGCCGCGGTTCTCGAACTTGGTCAAGGGACGGTAAGCCGGTTGCGGTGCGTACCCTTGCGCGCTGTTCTGCAGTTGTGGCTCCGCACCCAGCACTTCGAGCATCTGCACCGCGTAATCTTCCCAGTCGGTAGCGCAGTGCAGGTAGCCGCCCGGCGCCAGGCGCTCGCTCAGTTGCCTGACGAATGGCGACTGGATCAGCCGACGCTTGTTGTGGCGCGCCTTGTGCCACGGATCAGGGAAGAACACATGAATGCCTGCCAGCGAGCCGGCAGGAATCATATTGGCCAATACTTCCACTGCGTCATGCTGCAGCAGGCGCAAGTTGCTCAAACCTTCTTCGCCGATCAGCTTGAGCAAGCTGCCCACGCCCGGCGTATGGACTTCGATACCGATAAAATCCTTCTCCGGCATCGCCTTGGCGATATGCGCGGTGGTGGCGCCCATGCCAAAGCCGATTTCCAGGATCACCGGTGCCTTGCGGCCGAAGGTCTGCTCGAAATCGAGCGCCTGCTTGGCATATGGCAGCACAAACTGCGGCCCCAGCGTTTCGAGCGCGCGCGCCTGCGCGATGGACAGGCGTCCCGCGCGGGTGACAAAACTGCGGATGCGGTGTTCGGTCGGATCGTACATCATTGGCCGCACCGGGCCGTTTGCTGGGGTATCAGAAGACATGGGAATGAACAAGGTAGCGGCGCCGCGCAATGGCAGCTCCAGTCAAAGTGGAGCGGGTGAAGGGAATCGAACCCTCGTCGTAAGCTTGGGAAGCTTCTGCTCTACCATTGAGCTACACCCGCGAAGTGTGCATTCTACGCGGGTTGAGAAGAAGTTGGCAAACACTGCGCAATGGTAGCCGGCGCAGCAAATGCTGCCAGTCAAAGTCGTGGCAATATTTGTCTATCTGTTGCAACATCGTAAGGAAAACGCCTGAAAATGCTTTAATATAGATACTGATTGCCTCTGAAATAGCAGTTTCCAAGGTGCGCGTACAGACGATCGGCTGGAATGTTGCTACAATCGCGTACTTAGTTTCATAATTTATAGCGTTTTACCCCTGTAACCCACCAAGGATATATTCCATGAAAAAAATTCTGATCGCTTCGGCAATCCTGGCTTTCGCTTCGGCGCAGGCAATGGCTCAAACCACGGCACCAGCTGTACCAGCTAGCACCGCTCCAGCAGCTCCAGCAGCTGCTGGCGCAGCTGGTGGCGCAGCTGCCGGCGCTACCGTTGCCGGCCTGAGCACCAGCGCCCTGATCGCTATCGGCGCTGCCGTTGCTGTCGTAGCCGGCGCAGCAAGCTCGGATTCGACCACCACCAGCCATCACGGCACCACCAGCCACCACTAATCGCTGGCTGCCCAGGCAGCGCGATGCAGGCCAGACATGCAGATTGATCCTCAATCTGTCAGTGATGGCCTGATGTGGGATGAGGTGAAATCATCACGATCTCAGCCTCAGCAAAAAGAGCCCTTTTCAAATGAAACGGGCTCTTTGTTTTTCTTCAGCAAATAATTCGATGCAGGCCCGAGCATCTTTCCAGGCACCTCATCACCTTTAAGCCAGACCTGCTTCATGCCTGTCATTCATTTAATCGTAGTGATCTTATTATCATGAAAAACCAGCCTTTCTACAAACGCCTGGTTTTTGCCTTGGATGGCATTGCTGCGGCACTGCGCCTGGAATCGAGCTTTCGCCTGCAATGCCTGGCCGCTCTTATCGTCATAATCATGCTGGCGTGCTTCAGGCCGCCCATGATCTGGTGGGCATTACTGCTGCTAAATTGCGGGATGGTGCTGGCAGCAGAGCTATTCAATACAGCACTTGAGCACTTGATTGATCATGTGCATCCAACCGTGCACCCCAGCATTAAGATCGCCAAGGACTGCGCGGCCGGCGCAGTCCTGCTGCTCAGTGTGAGTGCAGTCATCGTGTTTATTGCTTTTCTGATTCAGTATTTTCAGATGTAAACATTAATTCATCATCATTACCCGGGACAGGCCACAGTCCAAGCCGGCCGGGGTTTCCCCCTGCAGAGCCGGCTTGTCACTGATTCAACCTTAATATTTGCTTTGCCAGGTCACGCTGATTTCTTTCGGTCCTGGATTGATCGACAGCCCCGACTTGCTCTGATCGCGCTGGGCCTGCCATAGCCAGCTACCCACGGCGTAACCGAGGATACCACCGGCAACGGTATCAGATACCCAATGCTTGCGACCAGCAACACGGCCTGCCGACCCAAGCGCTGCCACGCCATACAACCATGGCGCGTCGTACTCTTGAGCAAAAGGCGTCACGGCAGCAAAGGCGATCGTTGAATGCCCTGAGGGGAACGATGCATCCGAACGCTTCTTGCCCTCACCCACAGTCGTCCACGGGCCACGATTCTCATCAGGACGGGCACGGCCAATCGCATATTTCCCGACCAATGCCAGCCCTGTAGCGGCAGCAACCGATTGCATGGAAATCAGGCCGATATTTTGCAAGCGTTCGTCGCCCAGAGCAAAGGCGGCCCCAGCGGCACCGACCAGAGCAAAAGGCATGACTTTGCCGACCTTATCCCAATTGCGCAACACGCTGGAATCCTGATGCTTTTTGACAAAACGGTCAACCGGCTTGTCACTCAATGCCGATGCCACCACCACGCCACCGACCAGCGCCGTTGCCTTGACCCAGTCAGCCGGTTCAGGCAAAGCGGACGAAGATTGCTCCAGTCGCGCACGCATGGCAGGCCAGGGACTGACAAACGGCTGAACCGGAGGATTAACCGCTGGCAGAGTTTGCTCGTCTGGGCGTTCTGCAAAATTACCAAGACCATCGTAACTGGACATGTCGGCACGCGGGCGCTCCACCATGTCATACAGGTCACCAGGCGATGCCACCATCTGTCCGCCGTCACGCGTCCATGGAGAAATAGAAAAGCCTGCAACGGTCTGCGTATCCATCGGCAACATGGTGTTCAGTGGTACCGACAGGAAAACACCGCGATCCTGGTAGGGATCCGAAGGCTTGCCCGGAGTGGTGATGTCATTGGCGTTGGTGTGGGTATACCAGGCGCCAACTTCGATACCGGACTGGAAGCGACGTTTGACTTCTACCCGCACGCCGGAATCCTTGGCCAGGAACCTGCCGGCGCGCGCCGTCACAGTGATGTCGTGCGGCAGACGATAATGCATCGAACCGATTGCGGTAACGGTTTTATAGTCGAGTGAGTCAAACAAGCCCTTGTAGCCGCGCTGCTGCAATGCATCGACTGCCAGGTCGGCAGCCCACCGGCTGTCTTTTGGTAAATACAATACCTGCCCGCCGACGCCGCGGAACATGTCCTCATACAAACCGGCAGACAAGCGGGTGTAAACGCGCTCGGCAGGATTATCGTATTTATTGAGCATGATACGGCTCAGCGAAAAGCGGCCTCCACGCATATATTTCGCTACATCGCTGCGCACATGCGGCAATTCACTGTTCGATGGCTGCGTGACGCCCGATACGGTTTCCAACAATTGCAGGCTGGCTGCGCCATTAAAATACCAGCCATCGCCAAGGCGCCGGTCATAATTGGCCAGCGCCGAGATCGAATAACGGAAAGCGCCGCTGGGATCGTTAAAGAAGAAGCCTACCTTGGGCGCAATCTTGAAACGATTGGCTTCCCGGTCCACCGATTTAACCTGTACCACGTCGCCATCGACACCAAGGCCTACGGCCATCTTGCCATCATTCTCAATGGCATTGGTGGCCTTGACCACTGCTGGAACGGGCATGGTGGCAGGCATGGCAGCAGCGCCTGCCGACGATGCAATCGCGGGCCCATTGGCCATGACCGGTGCCACGGAAGATGCGGCAGGTGAGGCAGATGGGTAAACAGAGGCCGGGCGGTCAAGAAATTCGTTCAACCATGCTTGCTGATTATCACGGATGACATCGCCCCTCTCAGGGTAACGCACCAGCACGACGTCAAGAAAAGCCTTGCGATCAATCTTGCCGGCAAAATAATCCTTCAGTTTCGGCAGATCGACAAACTCGTAGGTAGCAATCGGCTGGTCCAGCTTGGTGTATGTGATGCGGATATTGCTCACGCCCACAGGCGTAAATGCAATTGCAGTGCGTGCTGCACGACCTACGGCGCGGCCCAGGTTGGAAATACGACTGTTGGTCAGGGTCAGTGCCAGCGTATTTCCTTCTTGTACGACACGAATGTTTTTATAGTCCTGCTTGACCAGGGCATTGACCAGGTCGGCGCCATAGCCAGCGTCGTTGTGCCACTGCTCCCTCGTTGGCAGCGGCGGTGGATTCTTGTCATCGACAAAATAAGCGGGCTCGAACAACTTGGGAATGAACTCGCGCTCGCCAAAGGGAATACTGACAGAAGCATTGATACTGAATTGGTCACGGCTGCGCGCGGCTTGCAGCGCAAGCCAGCCCCAGCGGTATTCCAGGCCCATGGACGGGCCTTTCCGGCGCCCTCCGGCACTGGTTTCGGCAGCGCGAAAATCGCGTACATAGTTAGTGGTGTCATACTCCGCCACCACCGACCAGCGCGGCAATGCCGCTGGACTCCAGCGCAAGCCGGCAAATGGGCCATCGGGGCGGTTGCGCGCATAACCCAAACTGGCCTCGATGTTCTTGGTCGCGCCAAATGTCTTGGTAGCAACCACATATTGCCCCTTGAATAATTCGGTACCAAACAAGTCGGTCGCACCGACTGCAACCGACGGCAACCATGTAGTTTCTTGCCACAAGCGCAGTTTTGCATCAATCACCTTGTCCTTGTAACGGCCATAGCCGCTCCCATACTCACCAGGTACATTGGTAAAGCCAGGAATACCGGTAATCGACACATAGCGCCCGGTCATCTGCAAGAACGGCAATATATTCGATGTCACCCATAATTGGCCATAGGGACTATCGTAGCTGTAACCCACGCTGAAGGTGCCATCCGGCTCCACCACTGCGGAAGGCATATTGATATAACCTGATTGGCCGCCATGATTTGGCGTTGCCGCGATTGCGCCGTGCGCGCCCAGGATCAGGCATCCGCACCAGGTATATTTCACTGATTTTCTAAGTACGCTTAACAAATCCGACTACCTTTTATCTATCCTGCATCGAAAATTTCTGACAAGATACCCAGAGGTAAAAGCGGCTGAAGCAACTTGGAAGAAACAAAGAAAGGCCAACTGCAGGGGATGAATGCCCAACCTCAGTTCGCCGCTGACTATGCTTGAAACTTGACGTGAAGCCAGTGCGATCAGGTCATCAAGAATCTATGCCGCAAGATTTTAACACTGTTTTCTTGTATTAAAGATGTGACTTGTTTCGTGTTCAACACAATAGCCACCGCAACAACAGGTGTCGCCTGGCTTCATATCGCAAGTACGCTCCAGGACCTCAAAGACCATTTCAACGTTGAATAATCACTGTCTACGAGTGACGACCGGTCCCAATAAGCGATGCCGGAAACGCCGAGAAACCAGCCACATGGCCAGCGCAAGACCCGTCAGCGCCAACTGTCCTGCCGCTAGCCACAATACCGAACCCGACAACATCGGCGAAATCACGCCAGCGACGATCGCACCGAGCAAGGTGCTGGCAAACGACTGGCAGGAGGCCACCGTGCCGCGGATATGCGGGAACAGGTCGAGCGCCAGCAAGGTGGCGCCCGGGCCAACCAGCGACATGCCGAAGGTGTAGAAGAACAGCGGCAGCACGCTCCACGGCAGCATTGGGGGCAAGAACAGGTGGTACACCACGTTGACGCTGGCCGCGCACAGCAGGAAAGCAAAACCGATGGCGATCTGGCGTGCAAAGGTCATCTTGCCGGCGATGCGGTTGGCGGCGGCGGCGCCCAGGAAAATGCCGCTGACGCAGGGGATGAACAGCCAGGCAAACTGCGATGGCCCCAGGCCCAGCTGTTTGGGCAGCATTTCAGGAGCGGCAGTAATAAACAGGAACAGGCCGCCGAAGTTCAGCGCCACGATGCCGGCCTTGATGTGAAATAGCGGCGAGCGCAGGATTTCGCCATAGCTCCTGGCCAGAAAGCGCGGATTGAAAGGCTGGCGCTGGGCCAATGGCAGCGTTTCAGGCAGGCGCCAGTAGCAAAAGCCCAGCAGTATCACGGTGTAAAACGCCAGGAACAGGAAGATCGAGCGCCAGTCGAACCAGATCACGATCCAGCCGCCCAGGATAGGGGCGACGGCCGGCGCGATCGAAAAAATCATGGTCACCAGCGACAGCAGCCGCGCCGCCGCCGCATCGGCATACAGGTCGCGGATAATGGCGCGGCTGATCACCACGCCGGCGCCGGCCGACACGCCCTGCAATATCCGGAAGAACCACAGATAATGGACGGTATGGGCCGAGGCGCAGCCGAGCGAACCGATGGCAAACATCAGCAGCGCCACCAGGATCACGTTGCGCCGCCCGAAGGCGTCCGAGATGGCGCCATGCCACAGCACCATGCCGGCAAAGGCCAGCATATAGAACGTCAGCGACTGCTGTACTTCCAGCGGCGAGGCCTGCAGCGAGCCCTGGATGGCGCCGAAAGCCGGCAGATAGGTATCGATCGACAACGGTCCCAGCATCGACAGGCCGGCCAGCATCAGCGCCAGCGCCCCGCGGCTCAGTGGCGCCATATGGCTTGGGGCGGGAGGTGGGACGGGTGTGACCGGGTCGGGCGGCAAATCTGCGGGGGGTGTGGGAAACATGGGAGTCCAGAATGGCGGCGCGAACCGATACCGGTTCGCGCGCGAGGGTAACTGCAAGTTTTTACTGCATGGTCATATTACTGCTGTGGCTTGGGTTTTGCCTCTTCACGGCGGTTGTAACCGGCAACCATATCGAAGCGGAACAAACGGCATTCCAGCGCACCGTTGAAAAACGGCGTCTTGCGCGCTTCTTTCAGGCGCAGCAGTTTCGGCAGGCCCAGGTCGGCGGTAAACAGGAACACGGTCCAGCCGGCAAAGCGCTGCTTCAACGTAGTGCCCATCGCCGAATAGAACGAGGTCGACAGTTCGTCTTCCGGCAAGGTGCTGTCGCCGCGCACGCCGATGCGCTCGCCGTACGGCGGGTTGGTCAGCATGATGCCGGCCATTGCGCTAGGCGGCTTGACTTCCTGCGCCTCGATCTGTTTGAGCGGCACCTCGAAGCGCACGCCGGCGCAGCGCAGGTTGTGGCGCGTCATGGCCACCATGTCGCCCGAGATATCGCTGCCGAAAATGGTCGGCTCGGCTGGCAGGGGCAGCACTTTGATGGCGTTCTTCATGGCGTTCCACGGCGCCGGATCGAAGTCGTGGAAGTTTTCAAACGCAAACTGGCGCGCGGCGCCGGGCGGGATGCCCTGCACCATCTGCGCCGCTTCGGCCAGGATGGTGCCCGAGCCGCACATCGGGTCGAACAGCACCATGCCCGGCTTCCAGCCCGACACGCGCAAGAGGCCCGCAGCGAGATTCTCGCGCAGCGGCGCATCGCCCGTCTCTTCGCGCCAGCCGCGCTTGAACAGCGCTTCGCCGGACGTATCGAGGTAGACGGTAAAGGTGTGCGCGTCGAGGAAACCGACGATGCGCATATCCGGCGTCTTGGTATTGACCGACGGACGCTCGTTGAACTGGTCGCGGAAGCGGTCGCAGATCGCATCCTTGATCTTCAGGGTGGTGAATTCCAGGCTGCGCAGCGGCGACTTGACGGCCGTCACATCGACGCGGATGGTGTGGTGTACGCCGAACCAGTCTTCCCATGGCTGCGCCAGGGTCAGGTCGTAAATGTCATTTTCGGTCTTGTAGCCCGAATGGGCCATGCGCATCAGCACGCGCGAGGCGATGCGCGAATGCAGATTCATGCGGTAGGCGTCAGTCAGCTCACCCGAGCAGTGCACGCCGCCCGGTACCTGGTTGTGCACCTTCATTGTGCTGCTGTCCTGCGCGATTTCGCTCAGCTCTTCGGCCAGCGCCGCTTCCATGCCGCGTGGGCATGGGCAAAAAAATGATGCCATGGTGAGGATACCTTTTATCCGTTAAAAACAATTTACTTGAAATCCCAGCGACATCTTGCGTAGGTCGGCTTAGCCCGCAGGGCGTAAGCCGACAAACACCGCCGCCGACTGAGCTTGTCGGATTACGCGCGGAGCGCTAATCCGACCTACGTTTAAAAATTCACCTCGCCAGCGCCCGCTCGACAAAATCGAGCCGGTCCTGGCCCCAGTAGCCTTCGCCGTCGACGATATACCAGGGTGAGCCAAACACCGAGGCAGCGGTGGCCGCTTCGGTATTGGCGTCGTACTCGGCCTGCACGCTGGCCGTCTCCGCCGTCTTGAGCAACTGGCGGCCGTCAAAGCCGGAGTCGAGCGCGATCTGCGCCAGCGTGTCTTCGTCGCCGATATTGCGCTCTTCCGCCCACAGGCCACGCATGATGGCGTGCGCCAGATTGAGCGACGCTTCCACGCCATGCGCCAGGCGCGTGGCAATAATCAGTTTCGCCGCCGCTTCCGGCGAAACCGGGAAAAACTTCGGCTGCAGCGTCAACGGCACTTGCAGGTGCGCCGACCAGCGCGCCAGTTCGGCCAGGCGATAGGCCTGGCGCTGCGGCGCGCGCTTGGCCAGCGGCAGGCCGCCCGAGACGCTGAACACCTTGCCCAGGTCAAACGGGCGCACGTCGATCTGCGCGCCCTGCTGCCTGGCGATCTCCATCACGCGCGCATGGCCGAGATAGGTCCACGGCGAATGGGGAGCAAAGAAATACTGGATGACCTTGTTCTGGCTGGCGTTCACGGCGTCTCCTTAGAATGGCTTGACCACGACCAGGATCACGATCGCCAGCAGCATCACCACCGGCACTTCGTTAAACCAGCGGAACCAGGTGTGGCTGCGCTGGTTGATCCCTTTTTCAAACTTGCGCAGGATCGCGCCGCAGGCATGGTGGTAGCCGAGCAGCAGCACCACCAGCGTCAGCTTGGCGTGGATCCAGCCCGGCAGCTTCATGCCGCCCTCGCCGCCGCCATACTGCATCCACAGCAGCACCAGGCCAAACACCATCGCCGGCAAGGCCAGGATCGACATGAAGCGATACAGCTTGCGCGCCATCAGCAGCAGCCGTTCGGTGGCTACCGTTTCGGTTTCCATCGCCAGGTTGACGAAAATGCGCGGCAGGTAGAACAGGCCGGCGAACCAGGAGGTGATGAAAACGATGTGCAGTGCTTTAATCCAGAGCATGGGTTTCCCGCAGTCAGAGGTAAAAAAAGAAGACGCTTGTTTGCGTACTTGTTTGCGTACTTACTTGCGTAACTTACTTTCGTACTTCACCGTGGCCAAACACCACGTACTTGAGCGAAGTCAGCCCCTCCAGACCGACCGGGCCGCGCGCATGCAGCTTGTCGTTGGAAATGCCGATCTCGGCGCCCAGGCCGTACTCGAAGCCATCGGCAAAGCGGGTCGAGGCATTGACCATGACGGAAGCCGAATCGACCTCGCGCAAAAAGCGCAGCGCGTCGCTGTAGTTTTCGGTGATGATCGATTCAGTATGCTTGGACGAATACTGATCGATATGGTCCATTGCCTGCTCGATGCCGTCAACCACGCGGATCGCCAGGATCGCCGCCAGGTATTCGGTACGCCAGTCTTCTTCGGTGGCCACCGCCAGATACGGGTAGCCGGCAGCGGCCAGGATCGCGTGGCTTTCCGGATCGGCACGCAGCTCGACCTGCTTGGTGGCGTAGCGCTCGGCCAGCAGCGGCAGCACGGTGGGCGCGATGGCGCGCGCGACCAGCAGCGTTTCCATGGTGTTGCAGGTGCCGTAGCGGTGGCACTTGGCGTTAAAGCCGATATCGACTGCCTTGACCAGGTCGGCCTGGTCGTCGATATACACGTGGCAGATGCCGTCCAGGTGCTTGATCATCGGCACCGTGGCCTCGTCCATCAGGCGCGCGATCAGGCCCTTGCCGCCGCGCGGCACGATCACGTCGACGTATTGCGGCATGGTGATCAGGGCACCCACGGCGGCGCGGTCGGTGGTGTCGATCACCTGCACCGCATCGGCCGGCAGGCCGGCGCCGGCCAGGCCTTCGGCGACCAGTTTTGCCAGCGCGCGGTTGCAATGAATGGCTTCGGAGCCGCCGCGCAAAATGGTCGCATTGCCGCTCTTGATGCACAGGCCGGCCGCATCCACCGTTACGTTCGGACGCGCTTCATAGATAATGCCGATCACGCCCAGCGGTACGCGCATCTGGCCCACCTGGATACCGGTCGGACGGTATTTCATGTTCGAGATTTCACCGATCGGGTCGGCCAGCGAGACGATCTGCTGCAAGCCCTCGACCATAGTGGCAATGGCCGCGTCGGACAGGGTCAGGCGATCGAGCATGGCCGGCGCCAGGCCGGCGGCAGCTGCCGCATCGAGGTCGAGCCGGTTGGCCGCGCGCAGCAGGTCGGCGTCGCGCACAATGGCGTCGGCGATCAGGGTCAAGGCGCGGTTGCGCGTGGCGCTGTCGGCGCGCGCCATGGCGCGAGAAGCGGCGCGCGCCCGCGTGCCAACGTCCTGCATATACTGTGTGATATCCATGCTGTCATCCATCATATGAAAATACTTAACCGCGGCAAACCTTCAAGGCCAGCTGCAGCAACGCATCCCAGGCGTCGCCCGCATAGCCCTTGGCCCGCAGGCCCTTGATCATCTTGTCCACCTGCGCCGCCTGCTGCAGCGCATGCTCGAGCACCGGCAGCGAAACGCGCCGCAGGGCCGGCTCCATCATGCGCTCGCGCGGACCCCAGATGCGGTATTCCTTCATCAAAGCGCCCAGCGGCCGGCCCTGCGCCATGCCGGCCTTTAACTTCAACAGCGTGCGGATCTCCTCGGATACCGCCCACAGCACCAGCGGCAGCGCTTCACCTTCGCCTTTCAGGCCTTCGAGCATGCGCACCAGGCGCGCCACATCGCCGCCCAGCATCGCTTCGGACAGCTTGAACACATCGTAGCGGGCCACGTTCAGCACCGCGTCTTGCACCTGTTCATAACTGAGCTTGCCCGGCTCGTGCAGCAGGCCCAGTTTCAAAATTTCCTGGTGCGCCGCCAGCAGATTGCCTTCCACGCGGTCGGCAATAAAGTCCAGGCTGGCGCGCTCGGCGCTTTGCCCTTGCGCCGCCAGGCGCTGGCTGATCCAGTTCGGCAACTGCCCGCGCTCCACATTGGCAATCTCGATATACACGGCCGCCTGCTGCAGGCTGGCCACCCAGGCCGCCTTCTGCGTGGCCCAGTCCAGCTTGGGCAGGGTAATGAGCGTCAGGTTGTCGGGACTGAGGTTTTTCGCATAGCTTTGCAGCGCCGCGCCACCGTCCTTGCCCGGCTTGCCGGTCGGGATGCGCAATTCGATCAGCTTTTTATCGCCGAACAGCGACAGCTCCTGATTGGCCGCCAGCAGTTCGCCCCACTTGAAGCTGCGCTCCACGCTCAGCACATCGCGCTCGCTGTAGCCCTGTGCGCGCGCGGCGCGGCGGATCTTGTCGGCCGCTTCGAGCGCCAGCAGGTGTTCGTCGCTGCTGATCACATACAGCTGCGCCAGGGGCTTGGCGACATGCGCGTCGAGCGCTTCGATCCGCAATTGCATGGCGTGCTTACTGCTGCACGGCCGGCGCAACGGGTGCTGCAGGCGCCACCGACATGGCCGGCAATACCGGCTTGATGGCGGCCAGGCGGCGCATGATCTGCTGCACCATATCGTTGCGCATGTCGCGGTACAGCTGCGCTTCTTCCGTTTCCTTGGCCAGCACCTGCGATTCATTGAAGGTGATCGGCCGCGTCAGGCTGATGGTGGTAGGCGCCAGCACCTGGTTGCCGGCCTTGTCGACCACGCGGAAATTGATCGAGTAACCGAGCTGGTATTCGCGCACGCGGCCGTTACTGTTGAGCGACAGAATGGTCTTGGTGCGGTTCCTCTCGGGATCGCTGAGCACTTCCAGGTCGGCGTCCGCCTCGGCCTTGCTGTCGACGATCTCGGTGCCGCCGATGGCGCGGATATAGCGTTTCAGGTCGATCGCCAGCGGCGACGCATCGGGCAGACCGATATGGAAGGTGGCAAACGGCAGCATGAAACTGCCGTTCGAGCCGCGCAGATGAAAGCCGCAGGCCGACAGCGCCACGGCCAGACCCAGCGCCAGCGCAGCGCGCCGGCCCAGCGATACAGGAGAGGAGATGGTCATGATTACACCACGATGCTGATTAATTTGCCCGGCACGACGATGACCTTTTTCGGCGGGGTCTCGATGTACTTCTGCACGCTTTCGCAGGCCAGCGCCAGCGCTTCGATGCTGGCCTTGTCGGCGTCCTTGGCTACCTTGATCGAGCCGCGCAGCTTGCCGTTGACCTGGATCATCATTTCAATCTCGGCCTGCTCCAAAGCTTGCGGATCGACCTGCGGCCAGGCGGCGTTCAACAGGTCGCCATGCACGCCGGCGTAGCCCAGTTCCTGCCACAGCACGTGTGTGATGTGCGGTGCGACCGGATTTAACAGGCGCAGGAAGATCGAATAGCCTTCGGCGATCACCGCGTTCGATTCGGCGCTGTCGTCAAGCTTGGCCGATTCGAGCGTGTTGAGCATCTTCATGCAGGCCGACACCACGGTGTTGTACTGGATGCGTTTCAGATCGTAATCAGCCTGCTGCAGCAGCTTGTGCAGTTCGCGGCGCAGGGTTTTCTGCGCTTCGCCGCTGGCGGCAACGGAGCCGGCCGCCAGTGCGGCAGCAATCGTGGCCGACTGCGCATGGCCGAAGTTCCACACGCGGCGCAGGAAGCGGTTGGCGCCTTCCACGCCGCTGCCCGACCACTCCAGGGTTTGCTCCGGTGGCGAGGCAAACATGGTAAACAGGCGGGCCGTATCGGCGCCGTACTGCTCGATCTGCGCAGCTGGATCGATGCCGTTGTTTTTCGACTTCGACATCTTCTCGGTGCCGCCGATTTCCACCGGCGCGCCGTCAGCCACCAGAATGGCCGACTGCGGACGGCCCTTGTCGTCCAGGCTCAAGCTGATATCGGCCGGGTTGAACCAGGTCTTCTTGCCGGCCGCGTCTTCGCGGTAATAGGTTTCGTTGAGCACCATGCCTTGCGTGAGCAGGTTGACGAACGGCTCGTCGAACTTGACCAGGCCGAAGTCGCGCATGATCTTGGTCCAGAAGCGCGCATACAGCAAGTGCATCACGGCGTGTTCGATGCCGCCGATATACTGGTCCATCGGCATCCAGTAGTCGTTGCGCGCGTCGACCATGGCGTCGTTCGAGCCCGGCGAGGTATAGCGCATGTAGTACCACGACGAATCGACAAAGGTGTCCATGGTGTCGGTTTCGCGGCGTGCAGGTTTGCCGCACTGCGGGCAGTCGCACTGCAGGAAGGCTTCATATTTGTTGAGCGGATTGCCGGTGCCGTCCGGCACGCAGTCTTCCGGCAGCACCACCGGCAGGTCTTTTTCCGGCACCGGCACCACGCCGCAGTCCGGGCAGTGGATCATCGGGATCGGCGTGCCCCAGTAGCGCTGGCGCGAAATACCCCAGTCGCGCAGGCGGAAGGTGGTTTTCTTCTCGCCCAGGCCCAGCTCGGCCAGATCAGCCGCTACCGCATCAAGCGCGGATGAGAAATGCAGGCCGTCATACTTGCCCGACGCAATCAGCACGCCTTCCTTGCTGCCATACCATTCCTGCCAGGCATCGAGCGAGAATTGCTCGCCCTTGACTTCGATCACCTGCTTGATCGGCAGATCGTATTTTTTGGCAAAGCCGAAATCGCGCTCGTCGTGCGCCGGCACGCCCATCACGGCGCCGTCGCCGTAGGTCATCAGCACATAGTTGCCGACCCACACTTCCACCTGGGCGCCGGTCAATGGATGGGTGACGAACAGGCCGGTCGGCATGCCCTTCTTCTCCATGGTGGCCATGTCGGCCTCGATCACGGAGCCGAGCTTGCATTCGGCGTTGAAAGCGGCCAGTTCAGGGTTGCTTTGCGCTGCGTGGACGGCCAGCGGATGCTCGGCGGCCACGGCGCAGAAGGTCACGCCCATGATGGTGTCGGGACGGGTGGTAAACACGTACAGCTTGCCATCTTGAATCGGCGCGCCGTCGGCGCCTTTAATCTCATGCGGGAACGCAAAGCGCACGCCGGTCGACTTGCCGATCCAGTTGGTCTGCATGGTGCGCACGCGCTCGGGCCAGCCCGGCAGCTTGTCGTCGACATAGGCCAGCAGTTCTTCGGCGTAGTCGGTAATGCGCGCGTAGTACATCGGGATTTCACGCTTTTCAATCAGCGCGCCCGAGCGCCAGCCGCGGCCGTCGACCACCTGTTCGTTGGCCAGCACGGTCTGGTCGATCGGGTCCCAGTTCACGGTGCCGGTCTTCTTGTAGATGATGCCTTTTTCCAGCATCTTGAGGAACATCCACTGGTTCCACTTGTAGTATTCAGGCTTGCAGGCGGTCATTTCGCGCGACCAGTCAATCGCCAGGCCCATCGACTCCATCTGCTGCTTCATATGGGCGATATTCGAATAGGTCCACTGCGCCGGCGGCACATTGTTGGCCATGGCCGCATTTTCAGCCGGCATGCCGAACGCATCCCAGCCCATGGGCATGAGCACGTTGTAGCCGTTCATGCGCAGGTAGCGGTACATCACGTCATTGATCGTATAGTTGCGCACGTGGCCCATGTGCAGCTTGCCCGAAGGGTAAGGCAGCATCGAGCAAGCGAAATACTTGCCTTTAGGGAAACGCGGGTCGTTTTCGACGGCTTTATAGGCGTCGATGGCCTTCCAGTGCGATTGGGCGGCTTGTTCGACGTCGGCGGGACTATATTTATCTTGCATGATGTGCGGCCAATGAGTGGATATGAACCGAACATTATAACGGGTGTCGGTGCCCGGTAGCGTGGCATGGCGCAGCCACGGGCTGGCGCCGCATGTAAAATCAGGCCATTGCCCTGTTTGCACCCGCCACCCCATGATCGTCTACCGCGAGTATGCCCCCATCCCTGCCCTGCGGCCGTGGCTCGACTGCGTCTGGAGCTGCCGCGTGCAAGCTGGTGCGGCGCCCCTCACGCACCAGGTGCTGCCGGACAATTGCATCGACATCCTGTGCCAGGATCAGCAGGACGCCAGCTTTGCGGTCGGCATGATGACGGCGCCGATTGCCGTGGTCAGTCGCGGCCTGGTGCAGACGGTGGCGGCACGTTTCAAGCCCGGCGCGGCCAGCCGCTTTTTCCGGCTGCCCTTGTGCGAGCTTAATGACGGCCGCGCCGAGTTGGGCCAGCTGTGGGGACGCGAACTGGCCTTGCGCCTCGGCGACGCACTGTGGAGCGAGCCGCTGGGCGATGTGCAGCGCCTGGCCATCCTGCAAGACACGCTGCTGCTGCGGCTGCAACAGGCACCGCCAACGCCAGCCGGCCTGATCGAGCAGGCCATCGCCGTGATTGAACGGGCGCAAGGCGGCCTGCGTGTGGACGCGCTGGCGCACAACCTGGGCGTATCGCGCCAGCATCTGGCGCTGCAATTTCGCCATCAGGTCGGCCTCAGTCCCAAGCTGTTTGCCCGCATCTGCCGCTTTCGCGCCGTGCATGGCGCACTGCGCCACTTGCCGGCGCAGGCCGACTGGGCCCAGCTGGCGCTGCAATATGGCTACTTTGACCAGTCCCACCTGATCCACGACTTCCACGACTTTGCCCATAGCGCGCCGGAAGCATGGCTGGCGCAGCGCCAGCGCTAAAGCTTCCATTTTTACAATCGCCGGTGCCCGACTCTGTGGCATGCTGACACCATTACTTTCTAACCAGGAGATACCCATGATCAAAGGTTTGCGCACCGTCACCTATCCCGTTCCCGACCTGGAGAAAGGCAAGCAATGGTATAGCCAGGCATTCGAGACCACGCCTTACTTCGACCAGCCGTTTTACGTAGGCTTTGCCATCGGCGGCTTCGAGCTGGGCCTGCTGCCCGACGGCCAGCCGGGCACCCAAGGCAGCGTGACGTACTGGGGCGTGGACGGCATCGAAGCCGAAGTCGAGCGCCTGCTGGGCCTGGGCGCTACCTTGCACCATGCCATTACCGATGTTGGCGACGGCATCCGCACGGTCGAGCTGCTGGACCCGTTCGGCAACCAGCTCGGCCTGATCGACAACCCGCATTTCGATACGGCCAAGGTAGCTTAAGCGGCCTGCTGCTGCAGCCACTGCCGGAACGGCTGCAGCGCCGCCTTTTCATGCGCCGCTTCCGGCTCGATCAGGTAATACGCACGCTGGCCTCGCAGTGGGCGCTCGCACACAATCTGCAGTTCGCCGCGCGCCAGCTCCGTCTCCACCAGCATGCGC
Organism: Janthinobacterium aquaticum; assembly: GCF_009208565.1. Lineage (GTDB taxonomy): Bacteria > Pseudomonadota > Gammaproteobacteria > Burkholderiales > Burkholderiaceae_D > Janthinobacterium. Next base: position 347,709 of record NZ_WFLK01000003.1, read on the forward strand.
GGCAGCAAGGTCACGCCCTGCCCTTGCACCGCTGCCATCGCCAGCATGGAAAACAATTCATAGCGCGCGCCATAGCGAGCTTGTGCGCCATCGACCTGCATGGCGTCGAACCATTGGCGCCAGGCGCCGGGACGCGTGCTCGGCTGCAATAGAGGCAGCTCCAGCACATCGTGCGCACTCCAGCTGCTGCGCCCGGCCAACAGGCGCGGACTGGCCACCGGCAATATTTCTTCATGCATCAGCAAGGTCGCGCGCGTGCCGGGCCAGCGCGCCAGCTGTTCTGGCGTGCCCGCATACAGGGCCGCGTCGTATTCAGTATCGGCAAACATGAACGGCTTGGTATAGGCGTCGATATGCACCACGATGTCGGGATGCGCGCTGGCCAGCGTATGCAGGCGCGGCATCAGCCAGCGCGTGGCAAAGGTCGGCACGGACGCCAGTTGCAAGGCGCCGCCGCCGCCCTGGCGCGCCATGGTGTCGAGCGTGTCGCGCTCCAGACCATCGAGGCGCGCTGCAATCTGGCGCGCATAGGACGCACCGGCGGCAGTCAGCAGCACGCCGTGGCGCGTGCGCTGGAACAGCTGCACGCCCAGGTATGTTTCCAGCGCAGCGATCTGGCGCGACACCGCGCTTTGTGTCAGCGCCAGTTCGCGCGCCGCATGGGTATAGCTCTGGTGGCGCGCTGCTGCTTCAAAGCAGTTCAGCGCCTGCAGCATGGGAATCTTGCGGGGCATGGCGTCTCCGGTAATCAGGTTGCCAGTATGGCGCAAGATATGCATCTCGCGCATATCTGGGTGAGAAAAAATCGTTTGCGCAAGGCTAGCCAAAAATCTACCATGACTTCCACTACCTTTTACCCTTGCGCCGGCGTTCCGGCGCCCACTTGCGAGGCACGACATGAGCAAAGCTGTATTCGACTGGAATTCCCCCCTGCTGCTGGATGAACAACTAACGAGCGAAGAGCGCGCCGTGCAGGACGCAGCGCGCGAATACTGCCAGGGCCAGCTGGTGCCGCGCGTGCTCGAGTCGTTCCGCCACGGCCGCACCGATGCCGCCATCTTCCGTGAAATGGGTGCGCTGGGCCTGTTGGGTTCGACCATTCCAGAGCAATATGGCGGCGCCGGCCTGAACTATGTGTGCTACGGCCTGGCCGCACGCGAAGTCGAACGTGTCGATTCGGGCTACCGCTCGATGATGAGCGTGCAGTCGTCGCTGGTGATGGTGCCGATTAACGCGTTTGGCAATGAAGAAACCAAACAGAAGTATTTGCCGAAACTGGCCACGGGCGAACTGATCGGCTGCTTCGGCCTGACCGAGCCGAACCACGGCTCCGACCCGGGCAGCATGGTCACGCGCGCGCGCAAGGTACCGGGTGGCTACAGCCTGTCGGGCGCCAAGATGTGGATTACCAACAGCCCGATTGCCGACGTATTCGTGGTGTGGGCCAAGGACGATGAAGGCGCAATCCGCGGCTTCGTGCTGGAAAAAGGCTGGAAAGGCCTGTCGGCGCCCGAGATCCATGGCAAGGTCGGCCTGCGCACCAGCATTACCGGCGAGATCGTGATGGACGAGGTGTTCTGCCCCGAAGAAAATGCGTTTCCCGATGTGCGCGGCCTGAAAGGCCCGTTCACCTGCCTCAACAGTGCGCGCTACGGCATCGCCTGGGGCGCATTGGGCGCGGCCGAAGACTGCTACCTGAAAGCACGCCAGTACGTGATGGACCGCCAGCAGTTCGGCCGTCCGCTGGCGGCCAACCAGCTGATCCAGAAAAAACTGGCCGATATGCTGACCGAGATCACCATGGGCCTGCAGGGCTGTCTGCGCCTGGGCCAGATGAAAGACGCCGGCTCGCCAGCGGTGGAAATCACTTCGATCATGAAGCGCAACAGCTGCGGCAAGGCGCTCGATATTGCCCGCATGGCGCGCGACATGATGGGCGGCAATGGCATCTCCGACGAATTCGGCGTGATCCGCCACCTGGTCAACCTGGAAGTGGTCAATACCTATGAAGGCACGCACGATGTACACGCCCTGATTATCGGCCGCGCGATTACCGGCATCGCTGCCTTCAATGGTTAAGGACCTTGCCGCCACGCTGCGCGCCGCACCGCTGGCCGGCCTGCGCGTGCTCGACCTGTCGCGCGTGCTGGCCGGGCCCTGGGCCGGCCAGTTGCTGGCCGACCTGGGCGCCGACGTGGTCAAGGTCGAGCAGCCGGGCCGCGGCGACGACACGCGCGCCTGGGGCCCGCCCTACCTGAAAGACGAAGACGGCCGCGATACCGTTGAAGCCGCCTATTTCCAGTGCGCCAACCGCAACAAGCGTTCACTGTGCATTGACCTGGCCACGCCGGAAGGCCAGCAGCTGGTGCGTCGGCTGGCGGCGCAGGCCGATGTACTGCTGGAAAACTTCAAGGTGGGCGGCCTCAAGCAATATGGACTCGATTCAGCCAGCCTGCTCGAACTCAATCCGCGCCTGGTGTACTGCTCGATTACCGGCTTTGGCCAGCACGGCCCGTATGCGGCGCGCGCCGGCTACGACTTTCTGATCCAGGGCATGGGCGGCCTGATGAGCATTACCGGCGTACCCGAAGGCGAACCGGGTGCCGGGCCGCAGAAGGTGGGCGTGGCGCAGACCGACATCATGACGGGACTGTATGCCACCATTGCGGTACAGGCCGCATTGGCCGAACGCGAGCGCTCGGGCCTGGGCCAGCATATCGACCTGGCCCTGCTTGACGTGCAGGTGGCAGCACTGGGTAACCAGGCCGCCAATTACCTGTGCGGCGGCGTCGTACCGCAGCGCATGGGCAATGCTCACCCCAATATCGTCCCCTACCAGGCGTTTCCTACTGCCGATGGCGACATGATCCTGGCAATCGGTAACGACGGTCAGTTTGCCCGCTTCTGCGCCATTGCCGGCCATCCGGAATGGGCCGAAGACTCCCGCTTTGTCACCAACCCGCAGCGCGTGGCGCACCGCGCCATATTGATCCCGCTGATGCGCCAGGCCACCGTCATGCGCACCACAGATGAATGGATCACAGCTTTTGAGCTGGCCGCCGTACCATGCGGCCCGGTCAACCGCATCGACCAGGTCTTTGCCGATCCGCAAGTGGTGGCGCGCGGCCTGAAGGTGGAGATGGCGCATCCGACAGCCGGCAAGGTGGCGCTGGTGGCCAACCCGGTGCGCCTGTCTGCGTCGCCGGTGCAATATCGGCTGCCACCGCCGTTGCTGGGGCAGCATACCGACGAGGTGCTGGGGGAGTGGCTGGGGTTGGAGCCGCAGGATGTGATGGGGTTGCGGGAGCGCAAGGTGGTGTGAATACCGGCGTAAATACCGCGTAGGTCGGATTAGGCCGCAGGCCGTAATCCGACAACATTGTTGGCGCCGGTGGTGTTGTCGGATTACGGCCCGAAGGGCCTAATCCGACCTACTTCAACGTCAGCTTCAACGCCGGCTTCTCGCCATAATCCTCGTAGCGTTCATTGATGCCGGCCACGCAAAACGTGATTTCTTCCAGCAGGTCCGGCACTTGCGCCTTCATGCTGTCGGCGTCCTGCACCACGATCTCGAGCAATTCGTTTGGCTTCAAACGAAACTGCGTCATGTTTTCATCGTCGCGCAGGTAGCTCAGGCAATCGACCCACGCGTCCATGCTGTTGCCGTAAAACGCGGGAAAGCCGAAGGCTTGCACGCATTGCGCGTGGAAACTCGCCTCGTCGGTGATGTCCTTGCCGTTCAGGGTGACTGTGGCCATGATCTTCCTCAGTTTTTCAGCGACAGCACGTCCTGCATGTCGAACAGGCCGGTCGGCTTGTCGGCCAGGAAGCGCGCCGCGCGCAGGGCGCCATGGGCGTAGGTGACGCGGCTGCTTGATTTGTGGCTGATCTCGATGCGCTCGCCGATGCCGGCAAACAACACCGTATGGTCGCCCACCACGTCGCCGCCACGGATGGTGGCAAAGCCGATGGTGGACGGGTCGCGCTCGCCGGTCACGCCTTCGCGGCCGTACACGGCGCATTCTTTCAGGTCACGCCCAAGGGCACCAGCTACCACTTCGCCCATCTGCAACGCGGTGCCCGATGGTGCATCGACCTTGAAGCGGTGATGCGCTTCGATAATCTCGATATCGTAGCCTTCGGACAGGCTTTTGGCGGCCAGCTCCAGCAGCTTCATGGTCACGTTCACGCCCACGCTCATGTTCGGCGCAAACAGGATGGCGGTTTTTTCGGCGGCAGCGGCAATCGCGGCCTTGCCGGCGTCATCGAACCCGGTGGTGCCGATAATCATCTTGATGCCGTGCTCGGCGCAGTAGGCCAGATGCTGCAGCGTGCCTTCCGGGCGCGTAAAGTCGATCAGATAGTCGGCGCCGGAAAGGCCTTTGGCCAGGTCGGACTCGATCAGCACGCCGGCAGGCTTGCCGAGAAAAGCAGCAGCGTCCTGGCCGATCGCCGGCGAGGAAGCGATATCGAGCGCGCCGGCCAGTACCGCGTCGGGCGCATTGGCCACCGCTTCGATCAGGATATGGCCCATGCGGCCGCTGGCGCCAGCAATGGCGATGTTCAGTTGGGTCATGATTTACTTTCTATACAACAATTACTTGGCAGGTGCATCAGGTACAACGGGCGTCTCGGCTGGCGCCGGCGCCGGTTTGGTCACCGGAATCATGGCCGGTGTATTGTCCGGATTGGCCGGCACCGCCGATGGCGCTACCGGCGACGGCACGACTGGCGTGGGCGCATCGGCCTTGGCCAGCTTCTTGGCAAACGGCGATGGACCGGCGATGCGGTCGATATATTCTTTTTCCGTCGGCAGGTTGCCGCCTTCAAAGCGCGAGACCTTGCCGTCCTGGTCAAAGAACACCACCACGCGGCTGGTGGTAGTTTCGCCATTGCCACGGGCCAGGCGGAACGGGTAGTCCCAGCGGTCGGCATGGAAGATGTCGGTCAGCAGCGAGGTGCCGAGGATAAAACGCACCTGGTCGCGCGTCATGCCCACTTTCAGCTGCGCCAGCATTTCTTCGGAAACAAAGTTGCCTTGTTGAATGTCAGGACGGTACGGCGAGAAAAACCACATGAATTTCTGCAGTTGCGTTACGGTGGTGGTCTGTGCGCCGCTGGCCGGCACCACTTCCGCGCTCTGCTGCTGGGCCGCCGCCGGCTTTTCACCCAGAATGCCACGATTGGCGCAGCCGGAAGCCATCAGCGCTATGCAAACCAGGCCAGCTGCAACCGGTGCTCGGAGTGAAATACGGTGACGCAAGGATGGCAATACAGCCGGAATGACACGCATAGTGACCTCAAATTGATGAAAAAACGTCGGCAGTAACTGCGCTGCCCAAAAAAGCATATTTTGGCACGCCCCGACAAAACGCTATATCATAAAGCACCTGACCCACATACGAGCAACAAACATGAGTAACAATCCTAGTGATCTCAAGGCAAGTGGCCTCAAGGCGACTTTGCCAAGGCTGAAGATACTCGATATCTTCCAGAGTAGCCCGGTGCGCCACCTGACCGCAGAAGACGTCTATAAAATTCTGCTGGCAGATAATATGGATGTCGGCCTGGCAACTGTCTACCGCGTCCTGACCCAGTTCGAACAAGCTGGCTTGCTTAATCGCAACCATTTTGAAACGGGCAAAGCCATTTTCGAACTCAACGAGGGCTCCCACCACGACCATCTGGTCTGCCTCGATTGCGGCCGCGTCGAAGAATTTTTCGACGAGGAAATCGAAGTACGCCAGCAAAGAGTCGCCGAAGAGCGCGGTTTCAAGATTGCCGAACACGCACTGGCGATCTATGGCAACTGCATCAAGACGGCCTGCCCGCACCGCCCTGCCTGATACCGCTAGTGCTGGCTCAAGGCGTTTGACAGCAGCTTGGCGGTAATATCGACAATCGGAATGACCCGCTCGTAAGCCATGCGGGTCGGTCCGATCACTCCCAGCGTGCCGACGATCCTGCCGTTCATCTCGTACGGCGCCGTCACCACGCTCATCTCGTCCATCGGCACCAGGCTCGATTCGCCGCCGATAAAAATCTGCACGCCGGTGGCCTTGCTCGACACATCGAGCAGTTGCATCAGGCCGGTTTTCTGCTCGAACATGTCGAACATCTGGCGCAGCGAGCCCATGTTGGAAGACAGGTCGCTGACCAGCAGATTGCGCTCGCCCGAAATGACCATGTCGTCCGAATGATCGGTCATCGCTTCGCTGCCCGCTTCGACCGCCTTCTGCATCAAATGTCCCATATCGTCGCGCAACTGGCGCAATTCATTCTGCAGACGGGCGCGCACGGCGTCAAACGACAGGCCGCCATAATTCTGGTTGATATAGTTGGCCGATTGCACCAGTTGCGCCGGCGTGTAGTCGGCATCGGTCAATAGCAGACGGTTCTGCACATCGCCGCCCGGGCTGACGATCACCAGCAGGATGCGCTTTTCCGACAGACGCAGAAATTCAATCTGCTGGAATACCGATTCGCGCCGCGGACTCATCACCACGCCGGCAAACTGCGACAGCGACGACAGCATCTGCGCCGCATTGGCGATGGTTTTTTGCGGCTGCTGCGGTTGCAGGCTCAGGCGCGATTCCACCAGTTGTTCGTCCAGCTGCCTGACTGTCAGCAGGGTATCGACAAAGATGCGGTAGCCGCGTGGCGTGGGAATGCGCCCGGCCGAGGTGTGCGGACTGGCCACATAGCCGAGCTCTTCCAGGTCGGCCATGATATTGCGGATGGTCGCCGGCGACAGGTCGAGCCCGGAAATTTTCGACAGGGCGCGCGAACCGACCGGCAGGCCGTCGGCGATATAACGCTCGACCAGGGCTTTCAGCAGTGTTTGGGCACGATTATCGAGTTGCATGGTGTGTTCAGTTTTTCAGAAAATGTCTTATGGCGCCTATTATGCACGCTGCCGCCAGGCAAGGCTCAATCTGCCAGTTGCGCCTGCAGCCACAGCAGCAGTTCATCGAAATTGGCGCAGATGGCATCAGGCACCACGCCGGCCGCCAGATGCGCGTCGCTGCCCTTGCGGTTCATCCACACGGCGCGCATGCCGGCATCCTGCGCCCCCGTCACATCGAAGTACAGGTCGTCGCCCACATACACGGCTTCGTGCGGTTGCACCCCCAACGCCTGGCAGCCGGCCAGGAAGATGCTGGTGTCCGGCTTGGCCACGCCGAAGTCGCTGGCGGCGATCGATATCCTGAAATGCTGTGCCAGGCCGATAATTTCAAGGTCTGCGTTGCCATTGGAGATCGATCCGACCAGCAGGCGCTGCCCCATCCAGGCCAGGCCGGGCAAGACATCGTCATACAGCGTCACGCGGTGGCGTGCGGCCAGGAACTGCTGCACCGCCGTATCAACCAGCGCCACGTCTTCGCCCACAGCCTCAAACGCTGACAGCAGACCGGCACGGCGCAATTCGATCAGGTTGCCGTGATAAGCGGGCTGCTGCTGCAACATGGCCAGTCGCGCCTGGCGCAGCGCTTCGATGGAAAACTGCTGCGCCACGCGCGGTGCATGGGCCAGCAGCCAGTCATGCAACAGGGTTTCAGCGGCGGCGATCACGGGTGCAATCGGCCACAGCGTATCGTCGAGATCGAACAGGATGGCTTTGGGCGGCACGGCCGCCTTGACAGTAACTGGAGACATGGCATCATTCAAACAATGGCCGCGACCAATCGCGCGACCCGCCCTATTGTCGCACTGATCGCTCGCTGCGGCATGTCCGCCTCTGTCAGCCTTGTGTCAGCCTGTGTCAGCTTTGTAGCATCGGCATTCTTGCCAGACCCGAATTGTTACAGGGTGATACAAGCGAAGGTCAATCGGCTTGCCAGATAGACTAAAATACGCCATTTAATGCGGCGCCAGCGTCCGTCGCGCTTCCCTACCTTATTCGTTTTGGAGAATGTATGAAAAATTTGTACCTGCGCTCGATGCTGGCGGCAGCTTGCGCTGCAACCCTGGCGGCATGTGGCGGCAGCGGTGGCAATCTGTACCTGGGCGGCAGCGTGAGCGGACTGGCTAAAACCGGATTGATCTTGACCAACGATGGCGAGGACCTGGCCGTTGCGGCTGGCGCCACCAGCTTTTATTTCACCAAACTGATCAAATCTGACGACCGCTACAATATCACCATCAAGACCCAGCCCAAGGGCGCTACCTGCACCGTGACCAACGGCAGCGGCAAGGCCAACAGCTATTCAGTCTCGACCACCTTAGTCAGCTGCATTACCGACCAATACACGCTGGGCGGCACCATCAGCGGCCTGACCGCCACCGGCCTGGTACTGGTCAACGGCACCTCGGGCCGCGCCGCGCCGCTGGCCGGCAGCGCCACCTTCACGTTTGACAGCACGGTCGGCGACGGCTCGCCCTACAACGTCAACGTGCTGGCCAATCCGCCCGGCCTGGTTTGCACGGTCAGCAATCCGAACGGCACCATGGGCTCGGCCAACAATACCAGCCTGGTCGTGGGCTGCACGCCACAATAAGCGCCGTCCTGCAACCCGCCTGCCTATTTAGTCTGCCCTATTATCTGGAGAAATACATGAAGTTATCTCGCCTGTGCCCGATCGCTGCGCTGTTGCTGACCGTGGGACTGGCCGCCTGCGGCGGCAAGGCCTCGTATGATGTCAGCGGCACCATTTCCGGCTTGAGCAATGCCGGCCTGGTGCTGGCCAACGGTAGCGACACCGTTTCACCGGCCGTCGGCGCCACCACGTTTACGTTCCCTAAGCGCATTGATTACGGCACCGATTACAACATTACCGTCAAGACGCCGCCAGCGCACATGAATTGCAGCGTAGCGAGCGGTTCCGGTTCGGCCGGCCATTATGTGAGCATCCAGGCTTTTGTCAGCTGCACGCAAAACGTCTATACGGTGGGCGGCACGGTGACCGGCCTGACGGTTGACGGCCTGGTGCTGGCCAACGGCAGCAATGCCACGCAACTGACGCTGGCCAAGGCTGCCACCACCTTTACCATGCCTGATGCGGTCGCCGACGGTGCTTCTTACGGCATCAGCGTGGTGACCAATCCGACCGGACTGGTGTGCAAGGTAGCCACCGACCCATCGACCGGTCTGTCGACCGGCGTCGGCACCATGGGCGCAGCAGCCGTGACCAAAGTACAGATCGCTTGCAACCCGGCCTGATGAAAAACTGTGATATTACCGATTGATATAATCGGTATTATGAAGATAAATTGGAGTTATATGTGGCGATGCAGCATACTGCATCTGTCTCCTCCAACTCTTCCAAGAATTGGATTTAGCCCGCTTTTACCAGCGGGCTTTTTTTTGTCCAAAATTCAGGCGGGGCCATCCTGACCGGGCCGTAGCAACTGCACGATGCTGGAAAAATCCTGCGTGCCATAGCCAGCCTGTGCATGCATCTGGTACAGCTGGCGCACCAGTCCGCCCAGCGGCGTTGGGGCATTGACCGCCAGTGCCGACTGCTGGGCCAGCCCCAAATCCTTCAACATCAGCGCCGTGCCAAAACCGCCGCTATAGTTGCGCGAAGCTGGCGCTGTTTCCATCACGCCCGGCCACGGGTTATACACTTCCAGCGTCCAGTTGCGGCCCGAACTCTTGGCCATAATGTCCGACAGCACTTTGGGATCGAGCCCGTGCGCCACGCCCAGGTTCAGCGCTTCGGCCGTACCGGCCATCAGAATACCAAGCAGCATATTGTTGCAAATCTTGGCCACCTGGCCCGCGCCGGCCTCGCCTGCATGGAAAATATTCTTGCCCATTTTTTCCAGCAAAGGCCGCGCCCGCTGCAAGGCCGCCTCGGGGCCGCCGACAATAAAGGTCAGCGTACCGGCCGCGGCGCCCGCCGTGCCGCCCGACACGGGGGCGTCGAGCATGGCAAAGCCGCGCTCGCCAGCCGCCTGCGCTACCTGGCGCGCCACCTCGGCACTGATGGTGCTGCAATCGATCAGCAGCGCGCCGGTTTTTGCCCTGTCGAGTATGCCGCCCTGATCCAGGTACAGCTGCTGCACGTGCTGGTTGGCCGGCAGCATGGTAATCACGGCGTCGGCGTTCTGCACGGCAGATGACGCCGACGCTGCTGCCGTAGCGCCAGCGTCCACCAGTGCGGTCACCGCGGCCGGCGCCAGGTCGAACACGGATACATGAAAGCCGGCGGCGACCAGATTGCGCGCCATCGGCGCACCCATATTGCCCAGTCCAATAAATGCGATATGTTGCATGGTGACTCCTTCAAGCCAGGTCGGCCAGTGGATGCGTGCTCCACGGCGCGACAAAAAATTCATCGAGATAGGCAGCCCTAAGCGTGTCCAGGCTGGCCGGCTGCCACTGCGGCGCGCCGTCCTTGTCGATCAGCAAGGCGCGCACGCCTTCGGCAAAGTCGGGATGGGCGCAGCATTGCACGGCCACGATCAGTTCCAGCTGGAACACCTGCGCCAGGCTCAGGTGACGCGTGCGCTGGCGCATGGTCCAGGCCAGCGCCGCCGAACTGGGCGCGCCCTTGCCCAGTGCGTGCGCCGCCTTTTGCAGCCACGGTGCGTCGCCGTCATAGCCGGCAATGGCCGCTGCCACTTCGGCCAGCGTAGGCGCCTGCGTCAGCGCCGCAATCGTGTCGTAATGCTGGCGCACTTCCGAGGCTGGCAGCGTAGCGTCGGGCGCCGACAGGCTGCGCAGCAGGCGCTGCAACTGCTGGTGATTGGCCTCGTCATTGTCATGCCATTGCGCCAGCGCCAGCGCATCGAGTACCGTAGCGCGCTCTTCCTGGCGCAGGAAATAGTCGCCCAACCCCACGAACAGCGCGTCGGCCGCATTCATCGCAGCGCCCGTCAGCCCCAGGAACAAACCGGTACGCCCGGGCATGCGGTTGAGGAACCAGCTGCCGCCCACGTCCGGGAACAGGCCGATGGCAATTTCCGGCATGGCAATGCGCGTGGTCTCGGTCACCACGCGGTGGCGGGCGCCGGCCATCAGGCCCAGGCCGCCGCCCATCACGATGCCGCCGCCCCATACCAGCAGCGGTTTGGCATAGGTATGGATGCGGTAGTCGAGCCGGTATTCTTCGGCAAAGAAAGCCAGCGCCTGCGGGTTGGGCACTACGCCCGGCTGCTCAAGCACGGCCGTGCGCAGGCTGCGCACATCGCCGCCGGCGCAAAAGGCCTTGTCTGTTGACGACTGCAGCACCACGCAGGCGATGCGCGCGTCGTCCTGCCAGCGCACCAGCGCGCCGTCGATGGCGCGTATCATGTCCAGGTTCAGCGCATGCAGGGATTTGGGCGCATCGAGCGTGATGATGCCCAGCTTCATGCCGCCCGGACAGGCGCGTTCTTCAAGTTGCACCAGTTCAGCCATTTTTCCACTCCGCGGCGCGTTTTTCCAGGAACGCCTGCACGCCTTCTTTCTGGTCCTGCGTGTCAAACAGGCCCAGGAACAGCGTGCGCTCGTCGGGGAGCGACTGCGTCAGCGGACGGCTGCGCGCGCCCTGGATCAGGCTCTTGCAGGCCGTGACGCTGCCCGGACTCTGGCGCGCCACCTTGGCCGCCAGCGCGCGCGCCGTAGCCAGCGCCTTGCCGGTCGGCACGACTTCTTCCACCAGGCCGATGCGCAAGGCGGTTTCCGCATCGACGCGCTCGCCGCACAGGATCATGCGCTTGGCCCAGCCTTCGCCGACCAGCCACGGCAGGTGCTGGGTGCCGCCGGCGCACGGCAGCAGGCCGACTGACGCTTCCGGCAAGGCCATTTGCGCATGCTCTTCGGCAATCCGGATATCGCACGCCAGCGCACACTCCAGGCCGCCGCCCATGGCATAGCCGTTAATGGCGGCGATGCTGACACCGCGAAACGCCGACAACGCCTCGAAGGCCTCGCCAAACGCGGCGGCCATCTTGAATGCCATGTCCTTGTCGCCATCGGCAAACAGTTTCAGGTCGGCGCCGGCCGAAAAGAACTTGGCGCCGCCGCCGGTAATCACCAGTGCATACACCTCGGGATCGGCGTTCAGATCGGCCACCAGTTCCTTCAGGGCCGCCAGGCTGGCCAGGGTCCAGGTATGGGCCGGTGGATTGTCCAGCGTGACCAGGACAGTATGGTCGTTCTGTTCGACCAGTAAATTGCTGTAGATTTTATTCATCGCAGGTTCTCCGTGGCGCCGTCTTTCAATATCGCTCGCGCGATGATCAGGCGCATGATTTCATTGGTCCCTTCCAGGATCTGATGGACGCGCGTATCGCGCACATGGCGCTCAAGCGGATACTCGCGGATATAACCGTAGCCGCCATGCAGCTGCAGCGCCTCGTTGCAGACGTTGAAGCCCGCATCGGTGGCAAAGCGCTTGGCCATGGCGCAATAACTGGACGCATCCGGGCTTTGCTGGTCGAGCTTCCAGGCGGCCAGGCGCACCATCTGGCGCGCGGCCACCAGTTCGGTCAGCATGTCGGCCAGCTTGAACTGCAGCGCCTGGAACTGCGCCAGTTCGCGGCCAAACTGTTTGCGCTCCTGCATGTATGCCTGCGCGCGCGTCAGCGCTGCCTGCGCCGTACCGACCGAGCACACGGCAATATTGATGCGCCCGCCATCGAGGCCCTTCATGGCAATCGCAAAGCCTTCGCCTTCTTCACCCAGCAGATGCGCTGCCGGCACTTTGACCTGGTCGAAATTGATGATGCGCGTAGGCTGGCTGTTCCAGCCCATTTTTTCTTCCTTCTTGCCGTAGCTAATGCCAGGCAAGTTGGCTGGCACGGCAAAGGCGGAGATGCCGGCCGCGCCATCGCCGCCGGTGCGCGCCATGACAACGAGCATATCGGTCTGGCCGGCGCCGGAAATAAAGGCCTTGGCGCCATCGATCACATAAAAATCGCCATCCTTGCGCGCACGCGTGCGCAGGGAGGCGGCGTCGGAACCTGCCTGCGGTTCGGTCAGGCAATAGCTGCCCAGTTTCCGGCCGCTGGCCAGCGCCGGCACCCATTCATCGCACAGCGCCTGCTGGCCCCAGCGCGACAGCATCCAGGTCACCATATTGTGGATGGTGATATAGGCGGTAGTCGAGGTGCAGCCGGCCGCCAGTTCCTCGAACACGATGGCCGCATCCTGGCGCGACAGGCCCAGGCCACCCCAGCGCTCGGGCGTGTACAGGCCGCAAAAGCCCAGCTCGCCAGCCCTGGCAATGGTTTCGACCGGAAAAATCGATTCGGCATCCCAGTGCGCCGCATGCGGCGCCAGCTCGCCCTCGGCAAACGCGCGCGCCGCCTGCTGGAATTCGCGCTGCTCGTCGCTCAGTTCAAAGTCCATGGCACTTCCTTACTTGAGGCTGATGGTAGTGTTGACCTTGCCCACCGATGCGGCATCGGTAAACCAGCGCTGGGTAATGGTTTGCGTCTGCGTGTAGAACAGCACCACCTGCTTGCCGAACGGGCCCAGGTCGCCCAGCTTGGAGCCGCGCGAGCCGGTAAAGCTGAACAGCGGCACCGGCACGGGAATCGGCACGTTGATGCCAACCTGGCCCACGTCGATTTCTTCCTGGAAGTAGCGTGCGGCCGCCCCGCTTTGCGTAAACAAGGCCGTGCCATTGCCGTTCGGGTTGCTGTTGACCAGTTCGATCGCTTCGTCGAGCGTGTCGACTTCGACCACGATCAGCACCGGACCAAAGATTTCCTGGTCATACACCACCATGCCGGGTTTCACACCTGACAGAATGGTCGGGCCGACAAAGTTACCGTTCGGATAGCCATCCACTTTTACATCGCGCCCGTCCAGCGTCAGGGTCGCGCCTTGCTCGATGCCTTTGGCCACCAGGCTGTTGACACGCTCTTTTGCTGCGCAGGAAATCACGGGGCCGAGGTCGGGATTGTCCTTGCCGGCGCCCACTGTCAGGGTTTGCGCCTTGGCCGCCAGTTCCGGCAGCCACTCACGCGCTTCGCCCACCAGCACCGCCACCGAAGCGGCCATGCAGCGCTGGCCGGCCGCACCAAAGCCAGCGCCCAGCAGCTGGTTCAGGGTCTGCTCCTTGTTGGCGTCCGGTAGCACCACCGCATGGTTCTTGGCGCCCATCATGCACTGCGCGCGCTTGCCGGCCAGGCTGGCGCGCTGGTAGACATGGGTGCCGACCTTGCTCGAGCCGACAAAGGAAATGGCCTTGATATCACGGTGGTCGCACAGTGCATTGACCACCTCTTCGCCGCCATGCACCACATTGAGTACGCCGGCAGGAATGCCAGCCTGCAAGGCCAGGCGCACCAGCTTTTCGGTCACCAGCGGGTCCTGCTCGGACGGCTTCAGTACAAAGGTATTACCGCAGGCAATGGCCATCGGGAACATCCACAGCGGTATCATGGCCGGGAAATTGAACGGCGTAATGCCGGCGCACACACCCAGCGGCTGCAGCACGCTGTAGGTATCGACGCCGCCGGCCACGTTCTGCGCAAATTCGCCCATCTGCAGCGTACCGATATTGGCCGCATGCTCGACCACTTCCAGGCCACGGAACACATCGCCTTCGGCGTCGAGCAAGGTCTTGCCCTGCTCCATGGTGAGGGTAGCGGCCAGCTCGCTCATATTGTCGCGGATCAGCTGCTGGAGTTTCAAAAAAATGCGGGCGCGCGCGCCGATCGGCGTCTTGCGCCAGGTTTTGAAGGCGCGCTGAGCCGAGGCGATGGCGGCATTGACTTCGTCCGGCGTGGCAAACGGCACGCGCGCCAGCACTTCCTGGGTGGCCGGGTTGACCACGTCGCGCCACACGGTAGAGGTCGATTCGACCCACTCGCCGTTGATCAGCAGGGGAACGGTAGGAACGGTGCTTGAATTGGTCACGCTGTGTCTCCTGATGTTTGAATAGTCTTTGCATTATTCGCAATTCACCCGCGCACAACAAGGCGTGAAAAAGCGAGGATTTGCAAAGCAGAGTCTGTTAATCTGCAAAGATTGTTAATTTGCAGACTCCACAAGGGAACGGCGATGGCAAAAGTATTCATGGGCGTGCGCCTGCAGCGCCTGCGCGAAGAGCGACGCATGACGCAGGCCGCGCTGGCCAAGTCGCTCGGTATTTCAGCGAGCTACCTGAACCAGATGGAACGCAACCAGCGTCCGCTGACGGTGCCCATTTTGCTGCGCATCGGCAGCGTGCTGGGGGTTGATCCGCAGATTTTTTCCGAGCATGACAGCGCCAGCCTGGTGGCCGATGTACGCGACGTGCTGGGCGAGCTGCCCGACGCACCACCGGCCTCGCTGGCGGAATTGAAGATGCTGGTGGAGAACATGCCCGAGCTGGCGCGCTCGATTTTGCTGATGCAGCAGCGCTACCGGCAGATGGCCGAGCGCGCCGATACGCTGGCCGCGCGGCTCGATGACGGCAGCCACGGTGCCAGTTCGGCCATGCCGTCAAGCGATGAGGAAGTGCGCGAGTACCTGAACCGGCGCCAGAACTATATCGATGAACTGGACCGCGCAGCCGAAGCGGTAGCGGCCGAGCTCGATGCCCGCCAGCGCACGCTTGATGCATTGCAATCGCGCCTGCTGGAGCGTCACGGCATCCGCGTGCAACTGTCCGACGGCGACGCCGGCATGGTGCGCAAGCACCGCTATGACGCCCAGCAGCGGCTGCTGTGGCTGCCTGACACACTGACCGGTGGCCAGCGCGCCTTCCAGATGGCGGCGCAGATCAGCCTGCTTGAACACAGCAGCCTGATCGACGACCTGGTGCTCGCGGCCGGCTTTTCTGGCGCCGGCGCGCAAGCCAGTGCGCGCCTGGCCCTGTCCAATTACTTTGCCGGCGCGCTGCTGATGCCCTACCAGCGCTTCTTGCAGGCAGCAGAAAGCCGCGCATACGATATCGAGCGCCTGGCGCACCAGTTCGGGGTGGGGTTTGAAGCGGTGTGCCATCGCCTCAGTACCATGCAGCGGCCCGAGGCGGCCGGCCTGCCG
This sequence comes from Janthinobacterium aquaticum, assembly GCF_009208565.1. Taxonomy (GTDB): domain Bacteria; phylum Pseudomonadota; class Gammaproteobacteria; order Burkholderiales; family Burkholderiaceae_D; genus Janthinobacterium. The sequence continues at coordinate 363,616 of NZ_WFLK01000003.1, forward strand.
TTTTTCTTCGTACGCGTGGACCGTGCCGGCAATGTCTCGAAGCGCCAGTCGGCCACCGATTTCCACTTTTCCCGCGTGGGCGGCACCTGCCCGCTGTGGATCGTGTATGACGCCTTCAGCCATCCGGGCCAGGTACTCACGCAAGTGGCCAGCATGCCCGACGGCTGCACCTATCTGTGGATCGCACGCCAGGTCAGCACCGCCTCGCCCGGCTTTCGCGCACCGGGCAAAACCTTTGCCGTGGCGCTGGGCTGCGACATCTCGCAGGCACACCGGTTGATCTACTCCAAAGGACTCGACCTGCACGACCCGCAAGGCGCCACGCCGATCGGCACCGGCTGCAAAGTCTGCGAACGCCAGGCCTGCCCGCAGCGCGCGTTTCCGTCGCTGCTGCAGGCGCCGGGGCCGCTGGCGTAATTTGCTGGCGCTGCCGATGTTGTCGGATTACGGCGCTGCGCGCCCGTATTGCTGGCGCTGTCGGTATTGTCGGATTACGGCGCTGCGCGCCTAATCCGACCTACCCGCGCTCCGATTTTTTGATCCGCAAACCGGGCCGTAGGTCGGATTAGCCGAAGGCGTAATCCGACACGCACCGCCCACAGCGCCATTTACTCCACCACCTGCGCACGCAGCGCGTCAAACCGGCGTGCAAACTCCACGCGCCACGCGCCGCGCTGGCTGTCGTCGATCCAGGCGGCGTCGAGGCCGTTGAGCATAAAGCCGCGCAGGTCGTCCAGGCCGAAGCCGAACTCGCGCATCATCAGCCAGGCGCCGGTAGGCGTGACGTGGTGGAGGGTCGGGTCGTCGGTATTGGGATGCAGTTTCAGGCCCAGTTTGGCCATCGCGCGGATCGGGTGATCGAGCGCCCAGCGTTCCGGGGCCAGCGTGCGCAGGTAGTAGGAATTGGTCGGCACCACAGTAAACACCAGGCCGCGTTCGGCGTAGCGGCGCGCCAGCTCGGGGTTGTCGACGATGGTATAGCCATGGTCGATGCGGTCCACCTGCAGCTGCTCGACCGCCGTTTCCACGTTCATCCATGGCATGCCGAATTCGCCGGCGTGCGCGGTGCACTTGAAGCCGGCCTCGCGCGCGGCGCGGTAGGCCGCCAGGAACAGCTCGGGCGGACGCTCGTTTTCACGGTAGTCGATGCCGATGCCGATCACTTCTTGGGCGCGGTAGTCCTTCATCCATTCCACCATCTGCAGCGCTTCTTCGGCGCTGGCTTCGCGGTCGATGCTGGGGATCAGGCGGCCGATCACGCCGAAGTCGCGCTGCGCGTCGCGGATGGCGGCCACGATGGCGTCCTGCGCCGCTTCGTAGCGGATGCCCGAGATGCGCACGGTGCCGGTCGGATTCCAGAAAAATTCGGCGTAGCGCACGCCGTGGCTGTGCGCGTCTTCCAGGTATTCGTACGTCAGGCAATACAGGTCGGCCGGCGCCTTGATCAGGTGCGCGTCGAGTGCGCGCAGCACGCGCAGCACGCCGACTGGCTTGTCGCCGCGCGTATAGAAAGCGTCGATTTCCTCGGGCGTGACGATATTGCCGGTCTTCGCGGCCAGCATGCGGAAGGTGGCCTGGCGCACCGTGCCGAACAGATGGCAGTGCAACTCCACCTTCGGCATGGCGCGTACAAACTGCTCGATGCTCAAGGCAGCATTCAAAGGCATATCGGACATAAACTCGTTTCTGGTAAAAGTAGTCAGGCCACGATGGCCGTCAGGCGGCGCATCAGCAGTTCGATGGCAGCCGGGCCATCGGCCAGGTGCGCCACCTGCGTGTTGACCGGCGCGCGGCGCGGCACGCGAAACTCGCATACCGTCATGCCGCGCGTCAGTTCGCCCTTCAGTTCGATCGCCACATGGGCCGGCAGGAACTGGAACAGCTGCGGCGCTTCCAGGTACAGCGCCACCACCGGGTCGTACATCGGCATCGGCACTGAACCGTCGCTGCTGCGGATGCGCACATACGCTTCCAGATAGCCGGCCAGCGTGATGGCGCGCGGCGTGCCGACGGCGCGCAGGCGTTCGACTTCAGCGTTGGTCACCAGCAGCTGGCGGCACAGGTTCAGGCCGAACATGCGCATCGGGATGCCGGCCCTGAACACCTGGTCGGCCGCTTCCGGGTCGGCAAAGACATTGAATTCCGCCGCCGCCGTATGGTTGCCCTGGTCGCTCGAGCCGCCCATCATGATGATCTCGACGATCTGGCCGGCGATATCGGGTGCGCGCTGCAGCGCCGTGGCCAGGTTGGTCATCGGCGCAATCGCGATCAACGTGATCTGGCCCGGATGGGCGCGCACGGCCGCGATCAGTGCGTCGACTGCATCGCCAGGCGCATCGGTCGCAGCGCCCGGTGGCAGCACGGCGCCGGTGGTCGGCATGCCGCTGTCGCCCAGAATGCGCTGCGCGGTTTCAATCACGCCGTTCAAGGGCCGGTCGCAGCCGCGGTAGATCGGCACGTCAAGGGCGTCATTGGCCTTGATGCGCAAGGCGTTGTCGTAGGTGATATCGACCGGTGCATTGCCGGCCACCACGCTCACGCCCAGCCAGTCGATATCCGGGTTGCTGTTCAACAGCAGCATGGTCAGCCAGTCGTCGAAACCGGGGTCGGTATCGAGCCAGATTTTTTGTCGCGTCATGGTCATCTCCTTATGCCTGCAGCTGCAGCGCGCTGGCAGGCGGCAGCACGAACGAGACCGCCGTGCCTTCGCGCCAGGCGCCACCACCGGCCATGCAGATGCCCTTGACCTGGCCCAGCGGCGTGTCGAGCAGGTATTCAACCGTGTCGCCGAGAAAACCGCGCGCCAGCACCGTGCCCTGGTACTGGCCTTCGGCGTCGTCCACGGCGCACACGCGCACCTTGTCCGGGCGCCAGCCCAGCACACTGGTGCCAGGCGTCACTGCTGCTGCATACGGCAGACGGTTGCCGGCATGGTGCAGCGCGCCGTCGCGGTAATCGAACAGGTTTTCAAAGCCCATGAAGTTGGCCACGAAGCGGGACGATGGCGTATTGAATACCGCTTCCGGTGCGGCCAGTTGTTCGATGCGCCCGCCGTTCATCACCACGATGCGGTCCGACAGCGCCAGCGCCTCTTCCTGGTCATGCGTGACGTACAGCATGGTGATGCCCAGTTCACGCTGGATGCGGCGCAGTTCGGCGCGCATCTGCACGCGCAGCTTGGCGTCCAGGTTCGACAGCGGTTCGTCCAGCAGCAGCAGGGCCGGCTCGACCACGATGGCGCGCGCCAGCGCCACGCGCTGCTGCTGGCCGCCCGACATCTGCGCCGGCAAACGCGTTTCAAAACCGGCCAGGCCGACCGCGGCAATCACCGCTTCAACGCGGCTTCTCAGTTCAGCAGCAGCCACCTTGCGCAGGCGCAGGCCGAAGGCCACGTTGTCATATACGTTCAGGTGCGGAAACAGCGCGTACGACTGGAACACCATGCCGATATTGCGCTTGTTGGGCGCCAGTTTGCCGATCTCGCGGCCGGCCAGCACGATGCTGCCCGACTGCAGCGGCATCAGGCCGGCAATCGCGCGCATGGTGGTGGTCTTGCCGCAGCCGCTGGGGCCCAGCAGCGAAATCAGTTCGCCTTGCTCGACATGCAGATCGAGGTCCCTGACCGAGGTGGTGTTCTTGGCATAGCCCAGGTTGAGCTTGTGCAGTTCCAGATAACTCATGGTGTTTTGCCTTACATGTATTTTGAAATGCCCAGCACCTTCTCGGTCACCATCACGAAAGCCATGGTAAACAGCACCAGCAGGGTCGAGAGGGCGGCAATCGAAGGATCGAAGCTGTTTTCCATATGACCGAGCATCTCGATGGGCAGCGTGCTGATGCCCGGTCCGGTCAGGAACAGCGACACCGGCACCTGGTTGAACGAGGTGACAAAGGCGAGGAAAAAGGCGGCGATCACGGCATTGCGGATATTGGGCAGCACGATCATGAAAAACGCGCGCAGGCGCGAGGCGCCCAGCGTGATGGCGGCGTCTTCGATATCGACGCGCAGGTTGACCAGGCTGGCGTATACCACGCGCACCGAATAGGGAATAAGCAGCGCAATATGGCCGATCAACAGGCCCAGGTAGACCGGGGCATTAATCGTCAGCACCAGGTGGTGCAGCAGGCCCAGGCCCACCAGGATGGCCGGAATGATCAGGGGTGAGGTCAGCACCTGGCGGATCGCGCCGATGCCGGGCGGCGGCATGCGTGAAAACGCATAGGCCACCGGAATGCCCAGCGCCAGCGCAATGACGGTGGCGATCAGGCCGATTTCCAGGCTGGTCTGGAAGGCGCGGCGGAACTCGGGCGCCGACCACACTTCCACGATCCAGCGCAGTGAATAAGATTCGGGCGGGAAGGCCAGCGTCTCGCCGCCGGAAAAACCGGCCACGATGACAATCGCAAATGGCCCCAGCAAAAACAGGAACACCAGCCACAATACCACCCGCGAAAACAGGCTCTCTTTCATACCGAACTCCGACTCGAGGAAATACGTTTAAGGCCGGCATTGACCGCCAGCGTCATGCACACGAGGATGACCGCAATCACATTGGCCGCACCAAAGTCGCTCTCGACGCTGACCTTCTGGTACAGCAGCGTTTCCAGCATCAGCACCTTGGTGCCGCCCAACAGGGCCGGCGTCACATAGGCCGTCACGCAGCCGGTAAACACCAGCGTGCCGCCCACCACCAGGCCTTCCTGCGTCAGCGGCAGGGTGACCTTGCAGAACACCTGCCAGGGATTGGCACCCAGCGTGGCGGCGGCCGGCTCGACATCGCGCGGCAGGTTTTCCAGCGCACCGGCCAGCGACATCAGCATCAGCGGCAGCAGCAGCTGCAGCAGGCCGATAAACACCGCCAACTCGCTGAACAGCAGGCGCAGCGGCTCCTGCGCCAGGCCCATGCCCAGCAGCGCTTCGTTGACGGCGCCGTTACGGCCCAGCAGCACGATCCACGCATAAGTGCGGGCAATCGGCGAGACCATCAGCGGCAAGATCATCATGCCCACCACCAGCCCGCGCCATTTGGGCGACACGCGCGCAACCGCCTGCGCAGCCGGGTAGCCGAGAATGATCGAGGCCAGCGTGACCAGCGCGGCAATGCGCAGGGTGCGCCAGAAGATGGTGCGGTTAAATTCCTGCGAGAAGAATTCGACAAAGCGGTCCAGGCCCCAATGGAGCCCGTCGCCCACGCGAAACGCGTCGACCAGCAGCGCCGAGACCGGCAACAGGAAGCAGACAACGATAAAGATCAGCGCGGGCAGGACCAGCAGCAGTCCTGTGCGTTTTTTTGGATCAGCAAACATGCGCAGCTACCCTTACTTGGTCATCGCCTTGTTCCACTGCGTCATCCAGTCTGAGCGGTACTTGATGATGGTCTCGGGCTTGACGAACTTGAGCGAATTGATCTGGTCCGGGCCGTAGGTATTGAACTGGGCCGAGGCCACCGACAGGCGCACCTCCTTGTTGACGGGCGAGTCGACCAGCGCGTTGGCCAGCTGGGTCTGCACGTCCTTGGACAGCCAGAAGTCCATCAGCTGGTAGGCCAGGTCGGCATTTTTCGACTTGGCCACGATGCCCATCACGTTCATGCCGGCAGCCTGGCCTTCGGCCGGGATACTCCATTTGAGCGGCAGGCCGGTCTTGAGCATCTGAGACCAGGTAAAGCGCGCCACCGGCGCGGCCCAGATTTCATCCTGCGCAAACAGGGCAGCGAGCTGCGCGCTGTTTTTCGAGAACGTCACCACATTGCCTTTCAGGCCGGCGATCTTGGCAAAGCCGGTGGCGTAGTCGGGCGTCTTGCCGCCCCAGGCCGCGTCGGCCATGCGCAGCATCAGCGGGCCTTGCGTGGTGCTCACGTCGGGCAGCGCCACGCGGCCTTTCAGTTCGGGGCGCCACAGGTCTTTCCACGAATTCAAGGGCGCGATCTTGTCGCTGCGGTACACCAGACCGACCGAGTACAGGGTGTAACCGACCGCATAGTTGCCGCCGATCGGGTTTTTCGCCACGTCATACAGCTGGCCGTAGTTGCTCAGCTTGGAATAATCCATCGGCTGGATCACGCCTTTTTGCGCCGCTTCCAGCATGCCCGAGTCCGACAGCAGCACCAGGTCGATCACCGGATTGTTGCGGTGAACTACCAGCTTGGCGATGCGGTCGGCGTTGTTGCCGGTTTCCACCTTGATGTCGCAATTGCATTTGGCCTTGAACGGCTCGTACACATACTTCATGAACAGCGGCTGGGCAATCGGATAGGCCGAAATAACCAGCTCGCGCTTTTCCGCGTGCGCGGCGTTGGCCAGCAAACCGAGGCCGAGGGCCAGCAAATGGGACTTTTTCAAGATGCTTCCTTTCAGGGGGCGGCGCTGGCGGGCAGCGCCTGTCAAGATGAATCAGATATCAGAAATAATGTCGCATACCCACGATCAGCACGCTTTGCGTCTTGCCTTGGGCTGCGGCAAAACCGAACACGCGCGCAAAGGTGGCGTCGCCGGCGGCCTTCTGGTAGCTCCAGGTAATGGCCACGTCGGTACGCTTGGACAGGAAATAATCGGCCTGGAAATTGACCTGATGCCATTTCGGCTTCTTGTCGATCACATCGTAGTTACCGGTGGTAAAGAAATACGAGGCGCCCAGGTTCAGCGCTTCGGTCAGCTTGTGGTTCAGGTTGACGTCGATATTCTGCAACGTCAGGTTACTCTGGTCCAGGTAGTGATAGCGCACATTGGTGTACATCGCGCCCAGCTTGGTGCGGCCGATGTTGTAGAAACCACCGGTGCCGGCAATCGCCTGGCTCGATACGCCCGAACCGCTGACGGCGCTCTTGTTAAAGATCAGCAAGCCGCTGGCATAGTCGTTGCCAATCGCGCCGTTAGGGGCGTCCGGGGCATTCGGCTGGTCCATCTTGGTGTAGGCGGCGGCCCAACTGAAGGCGTCTTCCTTGTAGCCCAGGCCGGCGCTGTAGACGCGGTTGCGCACCGAATCGTTGGGGTTTTCGGAAAAACCGTACAGCCCGGTAAATTGCAACTTGTTGAAGGTCGGGCTCACATACTTGACGGCGTTCTGCACGCGCAGGTCGTTATAGCCATTGTCGTTGTCGCCGATATGCACGCCATTGCTGGCGATCACCACCGGGCCCAGCAGATCCTTGACGGCCTCATACTGGCGGCCCAGCGTCAGCGTACCCTTGTCGTTGCTGGTCAAGCCCACATACGACTGGCGGCCGAACAGGCGTCCGCTTTGCGCGGCCGTGCCGGTCATCACATTGAAGCCGTTTTCCAGCACGAAGATCACTTTGTTGCCGTCACCCAGATCTTCCTGGCCGCGAAAACCGATGCGCGGATTCTGGTTGGTACCGCTCAGTGCATGCAAACGCGTCTTGCCATTCTCATCGGACGTATAGCCGAGGCCAGCCGACAGCAAGCCATACACTTGTACATTGCTTTGCGCCTGCACTGCACCCTGCGCCAGCAAGCCACCCACCACCATTGTTCCCGCCATCCATTTGTTCATTGCATCACCCTGTTCAGATCAACTCTTCAATTTTTAGTATGGTTCCTGCTTGCCAGGAATTGCTTACATGGCAAGTATCGGTCAATCCAGAATATGGTAAATTGCGAGATAAGAAAATTTGTTTATTTTTATAAATTCATTAGTTTTTTTTATAAACTGAACCATGCACGAATTCAATAAAAAAATCTCCTTGCGCCATTTGCAAGCTTTCGCCACGCTAGCCCGTGTAAACAGCTTCAGCCGGGCGGCCGAAGAGCTGCACGTGACTCAGCCGGCGTTGAGCGCGTCGATCAAGCTGCTGGAGAACCAGCTGGGAAAAAAGTTGTTTATACGCACAACCCATCAGCTCGAACTGACGCGCGAAGGCAAGCTGGCGCTCGATTACACCACCCATTTGCTCAATACGGCCAACAATACCTTTGCCGATATCGCGCGCGCCATCGGCAGCGGCCGCCATCGCATCCGCATCGGCGCCATTCCCTCGGCCATGGCCATGACGGCAGCGGCGGTGGCGCGCTATACCGAGCAGCATGGCGACGAGGTGGAGATCGTGCTGTCCGACATGCCCAATGATGGTCTGCTGCAGGCGCTGCACTCGGGCCAGCTCGATTTTTGCGTGGGCATCGAGGTGCCGGGCGCGGTGTCATTCGAGGCGGTGACGCTGTTCGAGGATGAACTGGTGCTGGTGACTTCACGCCAGCATGCGCTGGCGCCGCAGAAAGAGATTCATTGGGACCAGCTGGCCGGACAGGAAATTGTGGTGTTTACCAAAGGCAGCATCTGGGAGTTTGCCTCGAGCGCGCTGCACCAGCACGGCCTCAATCCGTCGAGCCTGTATCAGATGGTGCACAGCGAATCGCTGTACGGCGTGGTGCGCGCCGGCATTGCCGTCGGCATTATGCCCAGCCTGTACACCACGTTTCTCAACGATATAGAGCTGCACGTGGCGCCGCTGCGCCAACCCACCTGTAAGCGCAAGATCGCGCTGATGCGGCGCAATGAAATCAGCCGCAATCACCATGTCGACCGCTGCTTCCTGGCCTTGAAACAGGATCTGAAGCAGGTTGATCAGTGGTTTTAAGCTGGCGCCTTGAGCAAATTGGCCAGCGCCACATACTGCTCGAGCCCGATACTTTCGGGGCGCAGCGTCGGATCGATACCGGCCGCCACGATCTGCTCTTCGGTAAACATGCCGGCCAGGCAGTTGCGGATCACCTTGCGGCGCTGCGAGAAGGCCTTCATCACCACCGCTTCGAGCGTCGCCTGGTCGCAAGCGAGGCGCTGCCGGACCGGAATCATGCGCACGATGGCCGACTCGACCTTCGGTGGCGGATCGAACGCGGTTGGTGGCACGATAAACAGCAGCGACATATCGTAGCGCCACTGCAGCATCACCGACAGGCGGCCATAGGCTTTGGTGCCCGGTTCGGCCACCATGCGTTCAACCACTTCCTTTTGCAGCATGAAATGCTGGTCCTGCACCAGCGGCGCAAAGTCGGCCAGGTGGAACAACAGCGGGCTGGAGATGTTGTACGGTAAATTGCCGACGATGCGCAGCTTCTGGCCTTCCGGTACGGGAATCTGTGCAAAGTCGAATTTCAGCGCGTCGCCCGAATGAATGGTCAGTTTGGCGGCATCGAAGGCTTTTTTCAGGCGCACGATCAGGTCGCGGTCCAGCTCGACCACATGCATGTGCGGCAGGTGGCGCAGCAACTGTTCGGTCATGGCGCCCAGGCCCGGGCCGATTTCAACCATGGCGTCGCCAGCTTGCGGACTGATCGACGCTGTGATGTCGTCCAGCACGAAGCGGTCATGCAGGAAGTTCTGGCCAAAGCGTTTGCGGGCAACGTGTTTCATATGATGTCTTCTATTAATGCGGTAAAGCCGGCACAGGCCGGCAAGGTATTGTTACGGCAACAGCAAGCCTCAACGCGCGCTGCTGGCTTTCAGCATATCGAGTGCGGTGCGCAGCGCCTGCTGCATGCTGCCGGTGTCAGCCACACCGAGGCCTTGCGCGGCCACATCGAGCGCCGTGCCATGGTCGACCGAGGTGCGAATCAGCGGCAGGCCCAGCGTCACATTGATGCCGCGCCCGAAGGTAGCGTATTTCAGCACCGGCAGGCCCTGGTCGTGATACATGGCCAGCACGCAATCGGCGTCCTGCAGGTATTTCGGCTGGAACAGGGTGTCGGCCGGATACGGTCCCTGCGCGTCGATGCCGCGTGCCTGCGCTGCGGCAATGGCTGGCGCAATCACATCGATCTCTTCACGTCCCAGATAGCCGCCCTCGCCCGCATGCGGATTCAAACCCGTTACCAGGATGCGCGGCGCGACAATGCCGAACTTCTGGCGCAAATCGGCGTCGATAATATCGAGCGTGGTGGCCAGGCCGTCTTGCGTGATGGCAGCCGGTACGTCTTTCAGTGGCAGATGGGTGGTGGCCAGCGCCACGCGCAGCACCGGCTGGCCGTGGCCAGGGTCGCCAGCGAGCATCATCACCACTTGCGGCGTGCCGGTTTTTTCTGCCAGGTATTCGGTATGGCCGGAAAACGCCACGCCAGCCTGGTTGATGGTGCTTTTCTGCAATGGCGCGGTGACCATCGCGCCAAACCAGCCAGCCTGTATGCCTTCCACGGCCGCATCGAGGGTATCGAGCACGGCGCGCCCGTTATCCTTGTCCAGCACGCCAGGAATGACATTGTTGTCGGTAGGAATATCGATCACTGCCAGACGGCCTGGACCGAAGTGCGGCAAACCGCTGTTGCGCACTGCCTGCAGCGACAGCGCCGCCAGCCGGATTTCCGGGTCGATCAGGCTGGCCGTCAGCGCCAGAAAGGCCGCGTCGCCCAGCAAAATGCAATTGGCTTCATGGCGCATCGCCCAGGCGGCGCGGATCGAAATTTCCGGCCCCACGCCGGCCGGCTCGCCACAGGTGATGGCAATGGCGGGACGGCGGCCTGCAGGCAGATTACTCATGCGCAACGCCCACCTTTACTGGTCGTCCGGACGGAATTCAACGTACGCGCGGTCGCGCACCTCGCGCGCCCAGCTCTCGGTCGCTTCTTCCAGCTTGCGCTCGCGCAGGGCGTTGCGGGCGGCATTGCGCTGCTTTTCTTTTGAAACGTCATCGCTCTTGCGCTCAAGCACTTCGATCAGGTGGAAACCAAAGCTGGTCTCGATCGGATCGCTGACCTGGCCGGGTTTCAGGCCGTTCATCGCCGCTTCAAATTCCGGCACGGTGTCGCCCGGATACAGCCAGCCCAAATCGCCTCCCTTGGACGCCGAGCCATCATTCGAGAACAGACGGGCCAGGTCTTCAAACTTGGCGGCCTTGTTGTCGAGGCGCTCTTTGAGTTCCAGCAGCTTGCGCTTGGCTTCTGCCGCCGACATGGTCGGCGTGACTTTCAGCAGGATATGGCGCGCATGCGTCTGCTGCACGGCGTCCACGGCCTGCGCCTGGGCAGCCGTACGGCGATCGACGACTTTCAGGATATGGAAACCGGTATTGCTCTTGATAATCGGGGTGATCTGGCCCGCTTTCAGTTTCAGCAGCTGCTCGGTAAACAGCGGCGGCAGGCGGTCGCTGTTGCGCCAGCCGATCTCGCCGCCGTTGAGGGCGTCGCTGGCGTCGGAATAGGTGGCGGCCATCTTGGCAAAATCGGCGCCGGTACGCAGCTGGCGGCTGACCTCTTCGGCGCGTGCGCGGCGCGCAGCGATCTGTTCAGGGCTGGAGTTTTCGGGTATGCGCACCAGGATTTGCGACAGGTTCAGTTCCACCTGTTCATTTGCGGCAGCCTTTTCCGCTTCCAGGAAGTTGTCGACCTCGGAGTCGGAAATCTGGATCTTGGCGTCGACTTCATGTTCGCGCAGGCGCTGCATGATGATTTCATCGCGGATTTCTTCGCGGAAGGCGGCAAACGGCGTGCCTTCTTTTTCCATCTGGTTGCGCAGGTCCTGGATGGTCATTTTTTGCTGTTCAGCAATACGGCCGATCGCGCGGTCGAGCGTCTGGTCATCGACGCGCACGCCCATTTCCTTGGCCAGCTGCATCTGTGCGCGCTCGACGATCATGCGCTCCAGCAACTGGCGGCGCAGGTCGGCCGGATCGGGCAGCGGCACGTTCTGCGCCTTCATACGCTGTTCCACGGCCTTGATGCGCGCCGCCACTTCATTGCGCGTAATGACGTCGTCATTGACCACCACGGCAATCGAATCGATGGTCTGGCCCTTGCTGGACGCCGGCGGCGTAAAGCCCTTCACCGGCGCTGCTGCCGGCTTGGCTGGGGCCGGTGCTGCGGCCTGCTGCGCCCAGGCGCTACTGGTTGCTGCGCCGGAAATGGCGCACATCAGAATCGCTGCAATTTTGAGTTGGTGCATACTGGCATTACGCATAATGTGGAAAGCGCTCATGTTCAAGTGAATAAAAAAACCGCTTGCGCCAGCGCCGGGGTCACCGGCGGCGGCGGCATTGCCATCTTAACGGACAGGCGGGTTCAGTGCCTGGTAGCCAGGGATGGTTTTGGTAAAGGTTTCCAGGCCGTTGGCGCCCAGACCCAGGCCGTTCGACAGGCCGGTCAGCTCCAGCTGGAAGAAAATCGGCGTCGACGATTTGCGCGCCGACGTCACAAAGCGCTGCGCGCCCATGCGGAAAACCCAGCAATCGCCCTTGTATTCGAGTCCCACCAGGCCTTCGAGCAGGCGGCGGTCGAGCAGCGAATAGCTGACGCGCCCCACGCCGTACAGGCGATCGGACAACGGCCACTGCGACGACACTTCGGCATTGCGGAAGCTGTCGCGCTGGAAGCGATTACTGAAATTCAAGACCTTTTTCGGCCCCGGCTGGTACTGCAGCGAATACGTCGAGCTGACCAGCTGGCTGTCGCTGGGATTGTACTGCACCAGGCTGTCGACGGTCCAAGTCTCCGACACACGGCCGGTTGCGGCCAGCAGGATATCGGAACGCGACTGGTTGACCGGCGTGGTCGAATTGAGCTGCACCCGCTGGTCGGCAAAATAGAAGCGCTGGCCAAAGGTCAGGCGCATGCGCTCGGTGCCATCGGCCTGCAGGAAACGCGATACCAACGCCGCCGTCATCTGATTGGCGTCGCCGATGCGGTCGCTGCCGACAAAGCGGTTTTCGGTAAAAATCTGCGTCAGGTTGAAGGTGGCGTCGGCCGTATCGAAGTTCGGGAACTGCGACTGGTTGCGGTACGGCGTATACACATAGAACAGGCGCGGTTCGAGCGTTTGCGTGCCGCCCTTGGCGCCGAACAGATTGCTGTCGCGCTCGAATACCAGCCCGCTGTCGACCGAGATAGTCGGCACGGCGCGGTTGAACGAGGTGGTGCCAAACTGTGCCTGGGTGGTGGCGTTATTGTCGAGCTGGTACGCGCTGGCATTCAGCATCAGCTTGGGCGTAATGAAGTAACCGGGACGCACGATGGGAAAGCTCACCTGCGGCACCACCACCAGGCGATTGCCCTGCACCAGCGTCGGATGCACGAAACGCGTCAGCTCGCTGTCAAAGCTCCAGTCGAAGCCGCCCCATACGTCATATTTGCCAGCGTGGAAATTAATCGACGGCAAACGGTCATAGGGACGCGTCACGAACAGACTGGGATCAGTCACCGCATCCGGGTCCTGCAGCACCTGATAGTTCTGCACGCGCGCCGTCAGCGACCAGTCTTCGGTGCGGTAATCGGTGCGCAGCTCGCGCAGCAGCTGGCGCTCGGTGGCGTTGGCCACGGTTTTCGAGAAGTCGTTCGGGTAGTTATTGTCCGATGCATCGCGCACATCCCAGCCGTAGGTCCAGCCCTTGGCCAGCGCCTGCTCATGCCTGGACTTGATCATGTAGCGGTCGGTCTTGGTCTGCTTGTCATTGGGCAGGTAGTCGATCGACGTCTCGCCGCTGTACAGGCCGGCATCGGTCTCGCCCAGATAACGCCCGACAGCACCGAGCTGGATGCCACGCCGCTGAATATACTTGGGATACAGCGTCAGGTCGCGGTTAGGCGCAATATTCACATAATAGGGCACCAGCAGCTCGAAACCGTTCTTCGAGGCAAAGCCCGGCGTTGGCGCCAGCCAGCCCGAGCGGCGCGCGCCCGACAGCGAGAACGAAATGCCGGGCGCGCCCAGGATCGGCACGTCCTTGAAGTAAATAATGGTCTTGCCACCCGTGCCCACATCGCGCCCGCTATCGAGGTTGAGCGTGCTCGATTTCAGATACCAGTCGGGATTGGGCCCTTCGCAGGTGCTGTAGGTGCCGTCGATCACGGTCGCTTCATCGGGGTTGATAAAGTCGACCCGCTCGGCTTTGCCGCGGCCGTTGCCCACTTCAAAATGATAGGTGGGGTTGAGCAGGAAACCCTTACCCGTATCCATGTTCAATTTCAGCAGGTCACCCGTATACTGGTCGCCGAAACGGCGCATCGTGATGCGGCCTTCGGCCTCGACTTCATTTTCAACTTGTTTGTAACAAGCTGTATCGGACGTCATTTTGGTGGTCGTGCCGCGCTCAATCACGACATTATTGTCAAGATTGATCTCGCGTTCGGGACGGCCGCTGATGCTTTCGGCCGTCATGACGGTCGGCGCGTCCGGGTCTTCAACATGCACCGGGCGCGGCGCTTTCTGGGCGTGAGCAGGCACCGCCGTAGCGGCAACAAGGGCACTGAGGGCGAAAGCCCAGCGCTGACTAGGGGGGGAGGCCGAAAACCAGCTCATGGATTGGACAAGGTAAGCACCATTGACAGGCGATTTTTTAAAGTGAATCCCTTATTATATGGGAATCCGCACGATCAACCCGTTTCCACAGGCCGTTTTAATGTCATCCTCATCCAATTCCCCCACCGCGCCGGCCCAACCCGACGTCCGCCTGACCCTGTTGAAGAACTGGTTGTCCTCATTGCAGCTGGTTGACGTCGAGACCGCCCGTCCGGCATCGAGCGACGCCAGTTTCCGCCGCTATTACCGGCTCGACGCCCTGCCGGGCGCGGCCGGCCTGCCCGGCGCCACCGTGATTGCCATGGATGCGCCGCCCGAGCGCGAAAACGTGCCGGCCTATATCAAGGTGGCCAGCCTGCTGCGCGACGCCGGCGTGTCGGTGCCCGAGATTATTGCGCAAGACCTGGAAAACGGCTTCCTGTTGCTGTCCGACCTGGGCGTGACCACCTATCTCGATGCGCTCGACCATGACAACGCCGCGGTGCTGTACGCCGAAGCGCTCGAATCGCTGATGCGCATCCAGCAGGCCAGCAGGCCGGACGTGCTGCCCGAATTCGACCGCGCCTTTGTCCTGCGTGAGCTCAATCTGTTCCCCGAGTGGTATATCGGCAAACATCTGGGCGCCACCCTGACGGATATACAGGCAACGCAGCTGAACCAGGTATTCGACGCCATCGCCGCCAATATCCTGGCGCAGCAGCAGGTCTTCATGCACCGCGACTACCACTCGCGCAATCTGATGCATGTCAACGATGGCTCGCTGCCCAATCCGGGCATCCTCGATTTCCAGGACGCCGTCTATGGCCCGATCACCTACGATATCGCTTCGCTGCTGCGCGACGCCTATATCCAGTGGGATGAAGAGCTGGTGCTCGACTGGGTGATTCGCTACTGGCAGCGCGCCAAGCAACTGGGCTTGCCGGTCAATCCCGATATCGACGCCTTCTACCGCGACTTTGAATTCACGGCGCTGCAGCGCCACCTGAAGATCCTGGGCATCTTTACGCGCCTGCACTACCGCGACGGCAAGGACCAGTACATGGGCGACCTGCCGACCGTGCTTGACTACGTGCGCAAGACCGCCAACCGCTACAAGGAACTCAAACCGCTGATCCGCCTGCTCGACGCGCTGGAAAACAAGGCGCCGCAGGTCGGCTACACCTTTTAATACTTATTTTTTCTGCCTCACTGAAAACGACTTGCCCATGAAAGCCATGATTTTCGCCGCCGGCCGCGGCGAACGGATGCGTCCACTGACCGATACCTGCCCCAAGCCGCTGCTGAAAGTACGCGGCCGCCCATTGATTGTCTGGCATGTACTGAACCTGGTGCGCGCCGGCATTACCGACATCGTCATCAACCATTCCCACCTGGGCCACCTGATTGAAGAGGCGCTCGGCGACGGCAGCCAGTACGGCGCGCGCATCGCCTATTCGCCCGAGACCACGCCGCTGGAAACGGCCGGCGGCATTGCCCAGGCGCGCCACCTGCTGGGCGAGGAGCCGTTCCTGGCCATTTCCGGCGATATCTATTGCCCTTACTTCGATTTTTCGCAGGTGCAAGACGTGCTGGCCGACAAGGACGTGCTGGGCACGCCGTATCCGCCCGAGACGCGCGATATCGCCTGGACCTACCTGGTGCCCAATCCCGACCACCATCCCAAGGGCGACTTCGGCCTGACGCTGTACGCCATCAACAATACCGACGAGACGCGCTGGACCTTTGGCAATATCGGCGTCTATCGTCCTGAAATGTTCGACGGCATTGCACCGGGCAGCCATGCGGGCCTGGGCGACCTGTTGCGCAAGTACGCCGACCAGGGCCGCATCGGCGGCGAAGTGTATCTGGGCGAGTGGACCAATGTCGGCACGCCCGAGCAGCTCGACGCCTTGAATGGCGTGGCGCCGAAAGCGACAGCGTGACGGACGCAGCGGCCATTCCCATGCTGGCCAATTACGCGGCGCGGCGCGCCGCCCTGATGGCGCAGATGGCGCCGGGCAGCGTGGCCATCGTGGCCACCGCGCCTGAAGTGGCGCGCAATAGCGACTGCGACTACCCGTACCGCCACGACAGCTATTTTTACTATCTGAGCGGTTTTGCCGAGCCTGACAGCGTGCTGGTGCTGGTGGCCGCCAGCGCCACGGCGCCGGCGAAGGCGCTGTTGTTCTGCCGCGCCAAGCACGCCGAGCGGGAAATCTGGGATGGCTTTCGCTATGGTCCCGAAGCGGCGCGCACGGCCTTCGGCTTCGACGCTGCTTTTCCCATCGAAGAACTCGATGCCGAAGTCTCGCGCCTGCTGGCCGATGCACCGGCCATCTGTTATGCGCTCGGCGGCAGCCTGGACGCACAGGTCAAAGTATGGCTGCGCAATGTGCGGCAAAAGGCGCGCAGCGGCGTGACGGCGCCGGCCAGCGCCGTCGATATCGGCCCGCTGCTAGACGCCATGCGCCTGCTGAAGGATCAGGACGAGCAACAGCTGATGCGCCGCGCCGCCGCCATTGCCAGCGCCGCCCATGTACGCGCCATGCGGGCCACCCGCCCGGGCCTTTATGAATATGCGCTGGATGCCGAACTGCTGTACGAATTTCGCCGCAGCGGCGCCCAGGCGCCGGCCTACAACTCCATCGTGGCCGGCGGCGCCAACGCCTGCATCCTGCACTACAGCGCCAACAACGCGCGCCTGAACGACGGCGAACTGGTGCTGATCGACGCCGGCTGCGAGCTCGATGGCTATGCGTCCGACATCACCCGTACCTGGCCCGTCAACGGCCGCTTCAGCGCGCCGCAACGTGATCTGTACCAGCTGGTGCTGGCCGCGCAACAGGCGGCGCTCGACATGGTACGCCCAGGCCTGGCGCAAAACCTGATCCACGAGGCGGCAGTACAGGTACTGGCGCAAGGCATGCTCGACCTGGGCCTGCTGGACCGCCACAGCTGCGGCAGCGTAGAGGACGTGATCGCCAACAAGAGCTACCTGCCGTTCTATATGCACGGCACCAGCCACTGGCTGGGCATGGATGTGCATGACGTGGGGGCCTACCGCGATACTTCCGCGGCCGGCAAGCCCTGGCGCGCGCTTGAAGCGGGCATGGTGCTGACTGTCGAACCGGGCATCTATGTGCGTCCGTCCGAGGGCGTGCCCGAGCATTTCTGGCACACCGGCATCCGCATCGAGGACGACGTGCTGGTCACGCCGCAAGGCCATGAAGTATTGAGCAGCGCGCCCAAAAGCGTCGCTGAAATCGAACAACTGATGTCACAGGATTAGCATGCACGCACCGTCCACCTACGATCTCGCCATCTGCGGCGCCGGCCCGGTCGGCATGGCGCTGGCCGCCCTGCTTGCGCAACGCGGTGCAGCATCGGCCGGCATCGTGCTGGTCGACGCCAAGTCGCTGGAGCAGGCCAGGCACGATCCGCGCACCATCGCACTGTCGCATGGCAGCCGCCTGATCCTGGAAGAAGCCGGCGCCTGGCCGGTCGAAGCGACGCCGATCCACCAGATCCATGTCTCGCGCCGCGGCCGTTTTGGCCGTAGCCTGATGGAGCGCAGCGAACATGGCGTCGAAGCGCTCGGCTATGTGGCGCGCTATGGCGCAGTGGTCAGCGTGCTGGCCGATGTGTGCGAGCGCGCCGGCATCGCCTCGCTGCGCCCGGCGCGGGTGACCGATACGCGCGAAGACGCCGATGGCGTCGATGTGACCGTGGAACGCGATGGCGCCGGCCAAACACTGCGCGCGCGCCTGCTGGTGCAGGCCGAAGGCGGCCTGTTTGGCCAGCAGAAGGAACGCGCTGTCAGCCGCGACTATGGCCAGAGCGCCATTATCGCCCATGTGCGCACCAGCCACCCGGTGCCGCATCGCGCCTATGAGCGCTTTACCGATGAAGGACCGCTGGCGCTGCTGCCCGAGGACGACGGCTACGCGCTGGTCTGGTGCGTGCCGCCGGCGCGCGCCGCACAGCTGCTGGCACTGGACGAGGCCGCTTTCCTGGCACGCCTGGGCGCAGCGTTCGGCGAACGCCTGGGGCGCTTTACCCATGTTTCGCCGCGCCTGGCCTATCCGCTGGGACTGAATGCCGAGGCGCCGGGCACGGCGCGCACGATCGCCATCGGCAATGCCGCGCAGACGCTGCATCCGGTAGCCGGCCAGGGCCTGAACCTGGGCCTGCGCGACGCGGCCGTATTGGCGCGCGTGCTGGCAGCCGACAGCAGCCCGGCGGCGCTGGCGCGCTATGCAAGCCAGCGCGCAGCCGACCGTGGCGCAACGGTGCGCATTACCGACACCATGGCGCGTATCTTTACCGGTAATGCACCGGCGCAAACGCTGCTGGGCCTGTCGCTGGGGCTGCTCGACATCGTGCGCCCGGCGCGCCATGTCCTGGCTGGCATGATGATGTACGGACGCCGCTAAAAATTGCATATGCCCCTGCTGGCAACAGGGGCATGCGGGCAAAAAAGAAACAGGTGAAAAAAGCGGCATGGAATAAACCGTCATGGGGTGCGACAATGAGGCCCACCCGGATTTTGGCGACGGTTCCATGACAGACGCATTGCCCGTAATTCCCCTCGCGGCGCCACTGGCTGGCACCTTGCCGGCAGTGCTGTTTTCGCGCCTGCTGGAAGACTCCCTCGACGCCGTCGTCATTATCGATGAACATTGCCGCATCTGCTATATCAATGGCGCCATGCAGTCGCTGTCGGGCTACGCCAGCGGCGAATTGCTGGGCCAGACGCTGAACGGCCTGCTGCCCGATGCGGTCGCGGCGCAGCATGACCGCATGGTAATCGATTACATCCGCAGTTCGCGCACCTCCAGCGTGCTGGGCAAGATCCGCGAATTTGCCATCCGTCACCGCAATGCGCAGATGATCCCGATCGAGATGAAGGCCATGGACCTGGGCATGGTGGACGGGGTACGCTATTTCGGCGCTTTTCTGCTCGATGTGCGCGCGCGGCGCGAACTGGCCGAAAAGAACGCCAGCCTGCTGGCGCAACTGGAACAGCAGGCGCTGCACGACGCGCTCACGTCGCTGCCCAACCGCCGCGCCTACGAAGCGCAGGCCGAGCAGGCGATGGCGCGCGCCGCGCGCAGCGGCGGCCCGCTGGCTGTCGGCGTGGCCGACCTCGATCATTTCAAGAAAATCAACGACCGCTACGGCCATGCGGTGGGCGACGCCGTGCTGCGCACGGTGGCGCAGGTACTGCGCGACACGGCCCGCATCACCGACCTGGCCGCGCGCCTGGGCGGCGAAGAATTCGGCCTGCTGTTCCCCGACGCCACGCTGGCACAGGCACACGGCGTGGCCGAGCGCATCCGCGCAGCCATCGCCAACACCCCAACCCTGCTGCCTGACGGCACGCCGCTGCAGGTCACCATGAGCATCGGCGTAGCCGCCCTGCCCCCCGGCGTCACGCTCGACGCGGCCATGTCGGAAGCGGACAAGGCGCTGTATGCGGCCAAGCATCAGGGGCGCAATCAGGTGGCCAGCGCGGGTTGATTTTTTGCATTGAACCGTGATCGCGTTCACCCCAACGGCGAAAATGCCGGGGTCGGATCCGTAGGTCGGATTAGGCGCGGAGCGCCGTAATCCGACAACACCTGAGACGCCAACAATGTTGTCGGATTACGGCCCGAAGGGCCTAATCCGACCTACGGGCCGGGTTACTCCACTGCCTTGAGCATATCCTCAATCACCTTCTTGGCATCACCAAACACCATCATGGTATTAGGCTGATAGAACAGTTCATTGTCCAGCCCAGCATAGCCCGACGCCATCGAGCGCTTGTTGACGATAATGCTCTTGGCTTTGTAGGCTTCCAAGATCGGCATGCCAGCAATCGGTGACTTGGGGTCCTTGGCAGCGGGGTTGACCACGTCGTTGGCGCCCAGCACCAGCACCACGTCGGTCTGGCCGAATTCGCCGTTGATGTCTTCCATCTCGAACACCTGGTCGTACGGCACTTCGGCTTCGGCCAGCAACACGTTCATATGGCCCGGCATGCGCCCGGCCACCGGGTGGATCGCATACTTGACGGTGACGCCCTTGTGGGTCAGCTTTTCCACCAGTTCCTTGAGCGAATGCTGCGCGCGCGCCACCGCCAGGCCGTAGCCGGGTACGATAATCACGGTTTCGGCATTGCCCATGATAAAGGCGGCGTCGTCGGCCGAGCCGGATTTGACCGGGCGCTGTTCCTGCGCGCCAGCGCTGCCGGCAGCGGGCGCATCGCCGCCAAAGCCACCCAGGATCACATTGAAGAACGAGCGGTTCATGGCCTTGCACATGATGTACGACAGGATCGCGCCAGACGAACCGACCAGCGAGCCGGCGATAATCAGCATCGAATTGTTGAGCGAAAAGCCGATGCCGGCCGCCGCCCAGCCCGAATAGCTGTTGAGCATGGAAACCACCACCGGCATGTCGGCGCCGCCGATCGGAATAATGATCAGCACGCCCAGCACAAAAGCGATCAGCGCCATGATGATGAACGGCGTCCAGGCCGGTTCCACGCCGTCGGCAAAGCAGAACGCCAGGCCCAGGCCCACCATCACCAGCGCCAGCAACAGGTTGAGCAGATGCTGGCCCTTGAAGCTGACCGGTGCGCCCTGGAACAGGCGGAACTTGTATTTGCCCGACAGCTTGCCAAAGGCAATCACCGAACCGGAAAACGTAATGGCGCCGACAAAGGTGCCGATAAAGAGCTCGAAGCGGTTGCCGATCGGCAGTGCTTCGCCATGCGCGGCAATATTGAAGGCCCAGGGCTCGGATACCGCCGCCACCGCGATACAGACGGCCGCCAGGCCGATCAGCGAATGCATGGCCGCCACCAGTTCGGGCATCTTGGTCATTTCCACGGTTTTCGCCAGATAGGCGCCGATGGCGCCGCCTACCACCACACCAAGGATCACCAGCGTCAGGCCCATGCCGCCGGTCTGCTGCTCCTGCAATTTCAGGATCAGCGCCACCGTGGTCACCGCAGCAATGGCCATGCCGCTCATGCCAAAGGCGTTGCCGCGGCGCGCCGTCGACGGCGACGACAAGCCTTTCAAGGCCTGGATAAAACAGACCGAGGCTATCAGATACATCATCGTCACCAGGTTCATGGTGACAAAGCTCATCGCGTGGCTCATGGCTTGTCTCCCTGCTTGGCCTTCGGCTCTTTTTTGCGGAACATTTCCAGCATGCGCTGGGTCACCAGGAAGCCGCCAAACACGTTCACGGCAGCAAGCGCCACGGCCACCGTACCGGCTACCTGCGCCAGCAGACCGTCGGTCAGGCCGGCCGCCAGCATGGCGCCGACAATAATGATGGCCGAGATGGCGTTGGTAACAGCCATCAGCGGCGTATGCAGCGCCGGCGTGACTGTCCAGACCACGTGGTAGCCGACGTAAATGGCCAGTACAAAGATAATGAGATTGATAATGGTGTGGCTGACATCCATACTGTTTTCCCCCTGCACTGCGTGATTATTTATGTCGGATTTATTTGCGTAACACGGCGCCGTCGGCGCACACCAGGCTGGCCTTGATGATCTCGTCGTCGCGGTCGATCTTCAGCTGGTCATCCTGGTCGATGATCAGCTTGAGGAAATCGAGCACATTGCGCGCATACAGGGCCGACGCATCGGCCGCCACCAGGCAGGCCAGGTTCGGTTCGCCCACGATATGCACGCCATGCTTGACGACCGTCTTGCCCAGCTCCGACAGCGGGCAGTTGCCGCCCTGCTCGACGGCCAGGTCGACGATCACCGAGCCGGGCTTCATGGCCTTCACGGTGTCTTCGGAAATGAGCACCGGCGCCGGGCGGCCCGGTATCAGCGCGGTGGTGATAATGATGTCGGCCAGCTTGGCGCGTTCGTGTACCAGCTCGGCCTGGCGGCGCATCCAGTCTGCAGGCATGGCGCGCGCATAGCCGCCGGCGCCCTTGGCGATCTCTTTTTCTTCGTCCGTCAGGAAGGGCACGTCGATGAACTTGGCGCCCAGTGATTCGACCTGCTCCTTGACCGGCGGGCGCACATCCGACGCTTCGATCACGGCGCCCAGGCGCTTGGCGGTGGCGATGGCCTGCAGGCCGGCCACGCCCACGCCCATGATCAGCACGCGCGCCGCCTTGACGGTACCGGCTGCCGTCATCAGCATCGGCATAAAGCGCTGATAGGTATTGGCCGCCACCAGCACCGCCTTGTAGCCGGCGATGTTGGCCTGCGACGACAAGACGTCCATCGACTGCGCGCGCGTGATGCGCGGCACTGCTTCAAGCGCAAAGGCCGACAGGCCGGCGCCAGCCATGGCGGCGATATTGTCGGCGTCAAACGGGTTGAGCATGCCGACCAGCACCGTGCCGCTGACCATCAGGGCGCGCTCCTCGGCATCGGGCGCGCGCACCTTGAGCACGATAGCGCTGGTGTAGACGTCGAGCGTGCTGCCGATCTGCGCGCCGGCGGCCAGATAGGCCTCGTCGGGTATCGAAGCGTGCGCGCCGGCCCCTGCCTGCACGATCACCTGGTGCCGGGCCGACAGCTTCTTGACGGTCTCGGGTGTTGCAGCCACCCGTGTCTCGCCAGGGCGCGTTTCAGCCGGTATGCCTATTCTCATGACGCCTCCACTAATAATAAACTGACTAGAATCTAACACGGAAACGGCGGGCCAAAACATTTGTCATTGGGCAACTTCTAGATTCGCCACACTAATTTCATGTAAATTGGGCAAGGCGTTCAGCCATGCGCCCTGCCTAATGGCGCAAACCGGGTTTGTGTCAATCCCGCCACAAATAAGCAACCGCAGTCAACCGTGCACGCTTGTCTTGCCAACCCGGAAAGCCTATATTGTCGGGCGCTTTTGCCCCCACGCCGACCATGTTCGCATGGAGCAGCCCGCAGCTCTGTATCTCCCGCCACAATTTAATAAAACGTTGCCATTTATCAATATATCCGTGCAAAGCAAGCCGGCTTCGGACCGCGCGCGCAGAACAAGATAAAATGTCGGCTCTTTCAAGGATGGAACCATGCCGCGAATCTGGAAACCCTCTGTCACCGTTGCCGCCATCGTCGAGCGCGACGGCCTGTTTTTGCTGATTGAAGAAGAGACCAGTGAAGGTATCAAGCTCAACCAGCCGGCCGGCCACCTCGACCCGTTCGAGTCGCTCGAGCAGGCGGTGATCCGTGAAACGCTGGAAGAAGCGGCCTATGATTTCATTCCGACCGCGCTGGTGGCCATGTATATGTCGCGCTACCGCTCGCAGCGTACCGGCGAGGATGTGACGTATCTGCGCTTCACCTTCTGCGGCACGGCCGGCGCCCAGCACGACCGCCCGCTCGATGAAGGCATTCTGCGCACGCTGTGGATGACGCGCGATGAAATGGCGGCCTGCCAGGATCGTCACCGCAGTCCGCTGGTGCTGCAGTGCGTCGATGAATACCTCGAAGGCCGGCGCGCGCCGCTGTCGCTGCTGCACACGCACGCCTCGGTCTTCAATGACGGCTAGTGCGATTATTTAAGGATATTGGAAAGTCAATGAGCAAGAAGAAAGTCGTGATCGGCATGTCGGGCGGGGTCGATTCCTCGGTGGCCGCATGGATGCTGAAGGAACAGGGCTATGAAGTGATCGGCCTGTTCATGAAAAACTGGGAAGACGACGACGATTCGGAATACTGCTCGACGCGCCAGGACTGGATCGACGCGGCCAGCGTGGCCGACGTGATCGGTGTCGATATCGAAGCGGTCAATTTTGCCGCCGAATACAAGGACCGCGTGTTCGCCGACTTCCTGCGCGAATACCAGGCCGGCCGCACGCCGAACCCGGATGTGCTGTGCAACGCCGAAATCAAATTCAAGGCCTTTCTCGACCACGCGATGACGCTGGGCGCCGACCTGATCGCCACCGGCCACTATGCGCGCGTGCGCCAGTCGCCCACGCAGGCCGGCCAGTTCGAGCTGCTCAAGGCAGTCGACGCCACCAAGGACCAGAGCTACTTCCTGCACCGCCTGAACCAGGCGCAGTTGTCGCGCACGCTGTTCCCGCTTGGTGAAATCCCGAAAACCGAAGTGCGCCAGATCGCTGAAAAACTGGGCCTGCCCAACGCCCAGAAAAAAGACTCGACCGGCATCTGCTTTATCGGCGAGCGCCCGTTCCGCGAATTTTTGAACCGCTATCTGTCGTACAAACCCGGTCCGATGAAAACCCCGGACGGCAAGACCGTGGGCGAACACGTGGGCCTGAGCTTTTACACGCTGGGCCAGCGCAAGGGCATCGGCATCGGCGGCGTGAAGTCGTACCAGAACGCCGACGGCAGCAGCGACGCCTGGTATGTAGCGCGCAAGGATATCGCCAACAACACGCTGTACGTGGTGCAGGGCCATGACCACCCGTGGCTGCTGTCGCCGGCACTGTCGGCCGACCAGGCCAGCTGGATCGCCGGCACCGCGCCGCAGGCCGGCCAGCTGTCAGCCAAGACGCGCTACCGCCAGGCCGACGTGCCGTGCGTGCTGCAGCCCGATGGCGATGCGCTGTTTGCGCTCGACTTCGAGCAGGCGCAATGGGCGGTCACGCCCGGCCAGTCGGCCGTGCTGTATGACGGCGACATCTGCCTGGGTGGCGGCATTATTGCCGGCTCAACCGGCCTGGCCTGAACCTGTCTGCTCCGGGGTAGCAGCAGAGGCGGCTGCCGCCGCCGCAGCCTGCTGCTTGCGCACCATGGCAATGACGGTATTGCGCACGGTTTTCAGCACAGTATCGGCCATAAAGGGCTTGACGATAAAGCCCGATACGCCCATGGCGTGCGCCGCCTGCAGGCTGGCCGCATCGATGCCGCCCGAGACCATGAAAATGAGGCTTTTCGGAAACTGCTCGCGGATGGTCTGCACCACCTTGCTGCCGTCTTCCACCTGTTCGCGCGCGATGCACACGAAATGCGGCCGATGCTTGACCATCAGCACCAGTCCCAGCGCACTGGTGTGGGCCTGGCCGCAGACGTCGTAGCCGCCGTCGGTCAGCACCGTATTGAGCAGGCCGCGCGCCACGGCGCTGCTGTCGATCAGGACTGCCTTTAACATCATGATGTACATCCTTGCTTGATTGTTCTTGCTGCCCGGCGTGAAGAGCCTATTTTTCCCACGCCAGCATATTCCAGGTCACGCCCAGCCTGACATCGGTTTTCAGGGCCACGAGCTTTCTTGAAAGATACAGTATTTCGCGCTCTTTCCGCAGGCTTTCACCGAGTGCGCCGGGCAAAATGCCGGCGCCGGCCATGACCGCGTCGATATTGCCGTAAGCGCGCAACAGTTTGGCGCCCGTTTTCAGGCCGATCTTGGCCACGCCGGGGATGCTGTCGGTGGCGTCGCCCATCAGCGCCAGCAGGTCGGGCAGCAGCTCGGGCGGCACGCCGAACTTCTTTTCAACCCAGGCATGGTCGTGCCAGACGCCCTTGAAGTGGTCCCATACCAGCGCGCCATGCGCGATCAGGCCATGCAGGTCCTTGTCGGTGGTGGCGATCACGGCCGCGCCGCGCCCTTCGTGCAGCCAGCGCATGACGGCCGTGCCGATCACATCGTCGGCCTCCACTTCGGGAATGCTGACCACATGCAGCCCGAAGCCGGCCAGCGTGTCATAAAAAGCCGGCAGCGCCTCGCGCAATACCTGCGGCATCGGCTGGCGCCCTTCGCGGTAGCCGGCATACAGCGCATGGCGCCAGGTCGGGCCGCCAAAGTCGAACGCCGGCAGGATATGCGTCGGCTCGTGGTCGTTGATCAGGGTGCGGAACGACGACAGCGCATGGCGCAGCGCGATATCGGCCTTCAGGTCGGAATCGGGTTCGGGACTGGCTTCGTAGACGCGGCGTACGATATTCAAGCCGTCGATAGCGAGGAGTCGGGCCATGCGGATCTGTCTCGGTGCGGGTGGAAGCGCGCATTTTACCGTATCGACCAGCCCGCCCTACCCTGGCCATTGCCCTTACTTTGCGTAATCGTAAGGCCCGCCGCGTTCGAGCGCGCGCTGGTAGGCGGGCCGCGCGTGAATGCGCTGCAGAAAAGCCGTCAGTTTTGGCAAGCTGCCATCGAGGCCGGCGCGCGAGGCGGCCGCTTCCAGCGGAAAGCTCATCTGGATATCGGCGGCGGAAAACTCGTTACCGGCAAACCATTTGTGCTTGTCCAGTTCGGCTTCCATATACGCCAGCTGGCTGGCGATATTGGGCTCGACAAACGTGCTTTTCACCTTGCGCGCAATGCCGCGCGCAATCGGCTTGGCAAAGAACGGCATCGGGCTCGACTCCACCTTGTCGAACACCAGCTTCATCAGCAGCGGCGACATGGCCGAGCCTTCGGCAAAGTGCAGCCAGTAGGTCCAGCGCAGTTTTTCCGGCGTGCCGGCAGCCGGTACCAGGCGGCCATTGCCATAACGCTCGACCAGGTAGTCAATAATGGCGCCCGACTCGGCCACCGTATTGGCGCCGTCGGTAATCACGGGCGACTTGCCCAGCGGATGGATGGCTTTCAGGGAGGCTGGCGCCAGCATGGTGACCGGATCGCGCTGGTAGCGCTTGACTTCGTATTCGAGACCGAGCTCTTCGAGCAGCCACAGCACGCGCTGCGAGCGCGAGTTATTAAGATGGTGGACAACGATCATGGCATTCCCATAGACAGATAAGTGGCTGCCAGTATAGCCTTGAGGGCACCGCGCACGCCTGCACACGCCAATGGCAAGCAATTATATTGCGCACGAACAATATTTCGATTGACAACATTTTGCATTTACAGCATCTTATTTCTTTTTCAATATGCAAGGACCTGGCGTGGAACTCGACAGCAACAACCCTGGCAACCCCGGCAACGGCGCAATCCACCGCGAAGCCATTACTTTCAGCGCAACCGGCAGCGAGTACTTCCGCATCTGGATCGTCAACCTGCTGCTGAGCATTGTCACGCTGGGCATCTATTCGGCCTGGGCCAAGGTACGCCGCAACCGCTATTTCTATTCCAGCACCCACCTGGCTGGCAGCAGCTTCGAATACCACGGCAATGCGGTGGCCATCCTCAAGGGCCGCATTGCCGCCGTGGTGCTGATCGCCGGCTACAATATCGCCCTCCAGGTGTCGCCCTTTATCGGCTTGGTCATGTTCGTGCTGATGGCCGCCATACTGCCCTGGCTGGTCTGGAAAAGCCTGCAGTTCAAGCTGTACAACACCAGCTATCGCGGCATCCGTTTCGGCTTTGGCGGCAGCGCCAAACAGGCCTACAAATACTTCCTGTGGCTGCCGCTGCTGAACATGTTTACCGCCGGCATGATGACGCCGTTCCTGCACCAGCGCCTGAAGCGCTTCCAGCATACGGAAAGCCGCTTCGGTACCAGCCACTTCAGCTTTGACGCCACCGTCGGCAGCTTCTACAAGACCTATCTGCTGTTTTTTGCGCTGCTGTTCGGCGGCCTGCTGGTACTGATCTTCGTGGTCTTCGGCAGCGTGTTTGCCTCGTTTGCCGCCAACACCAGCGACGCCAGCAAGGTCGGCAGCCTGCTGTTGGCCATCGGCGCGCTGTACCTGTACGCGTTTACCGTGCTGCCGCTGTTCCTGACCATGATCCAGAACCTGATCTGGAACCACACGCGCCTGCAGCAGCACCAGTTCCAGTCGCAGCTGACCTGGGGCCGCACCACCTTTGTCATGCTGACCAATCTGCTGGGCATCGTCGTTACACTGGGCCTGTTTACGCCATTTGCCCATGTGCGCTGGCTGAAGTACCGGCTGGAGTCGACCGCACTGCTGGCGCAGGGCAGCCTCGACGAATTCGTGGCCGCCACCGGCCAACAGGTTTCGGCTACCGGCGAAGGCGTGGTCGACCTGCTGGACTTCGACCTGTCGATCTGACCGATGAGCATCGACAGCCAGGGCGCAGGCGTCGCCGCGCGCTATTTCGACGGCCACAGCTCGCGCCTGTACCACGTCAGCCTGCAGGTGGCCGACGGCGAGGCGGTGCTGACCGGCGACATAACGCGGCGCTGCCCGCTGGCGCAGCTGCATGTGTCCGAGCGCAGCAGCCACGCGGTGCGCAAGGTCAGCTTTCCCGATGGCGCCTATCTGGAAATTGCCGACCAGGCAGCCTTCAACGACCTGCTCCATACCAGCGGCCACCGTGACGGCTGGGTGGTAAGGCTACAGCAAAGCTGGCGCGGTGCACTGCTGGCGCTGGCCGCCACCGTGCTGGCGCTGGTGCTCAGCTACCAGTACCTGCTGCCGCTGGCGGCCAAGGGCATTGCCTACGCGCTGCCGGTGTCGGTCGAGCGCCAGCTGGGCCAGGGCGTGCTCGATATGCTCGACCGCCATGTGTTTGCGCCCAGCGAACTGCCAGCAGCGCGCCAGCAGGCACTGCGCCAGCGCTTTGCGCAGCTGGCGCCGCCCGATGGCAATGCGCTCGAACATCGCATCGTTTTCCGCAAGAGCAAGATCGGTCCGAACGCGTTTGCCCTGCCTTCGGGCGACATTATCCTGACCGATGAAATGGTCAAGCTGATGCCCGACGACCTGGCCATCATGGGCGTGCTGGCGCATGAACTCGGGCATCTGCAGCGGCGCCACCTGACGCGGCGCATTATCCAGACCTCGGCCGTCGGCGCCGGCGCAGCGCTGCTGTTTGGCGATGTATCGACCGTAGTGGCCACCCTGCCGCCGTTGCTGCTGGACCTGAAGTATTCGCGCGACGTCGAGCGCGAAGCAGACGACTATGCGATTGCCATGCTGCGCCATAACGGCATCGCGCTCGAACACCTGGCGCAGGTGTTCGTGGCGCTGGGCAAGCTCGATACCGATACGCCATATCTGTCGAGCCATCCGGCCAGCGCCGAACGCGTGGCGCGCATCCGCGCGGCGCAGTAAGGCGCCAGGCCATGGCGGTATTGCCGCCATGGCCCCCATGCCCCCCTCATGCAAGAATGGCAAATCGCGGCTACACTCGTCAGTTATTCCTGAACAGCCTAGCCGGAGTATTCATGCATCTTGCAGCATTTCGCTACCTGGCCTTCGTGGCCACGGCAGCCGTATTTCTCGTTTCCCTGTTTTTTGATGAACATCCGTGGCTGCCACTGCTGGCCGGTGCACTGACCCTGGTCGGCCTGGTCGACCTGCTGCAAAAGAAAAGCGCGCTGCGCCGCAACTACCCGATCCTGGCCCACTTCCGCTATTTTTTCGAAAGCATCCGCCCCGAGATCCGCCAGTATTTTCTCGAGAGCGACGGCGAAGCCACGCCGTTCTCGCGCAGCCAGCGCAGCATCGTCTACCAGCGGGCAAAGCAGCAGACCGACAAGCGCCCGTTCGGCACCCAGCTCGATGTGTACGAAGCCGGCTATGAGTGGATCAACCATTCGATCGCGCCGGCCAAGGTCACGGGCCACGATTTCCGCATCGAGATCGGCAACCATCCCGACTGTCCGCGCGCGCAGCCCTATTCGGCCAGCGTGTTCAATATTTCAGCGATGAGTTTTGGCGCGCTGTCGGCCAACGCCATCCTGGCGCTCAATGGCGGTGCACGCGCCGGCAACTTCATGCACGACACGGGCGAAGGCAGCATCAGCCCGTATCACCGCAGCAACGGCGGCGACCTGGTCTGGGAAATCGGCTCGGGCTACTTTGGCTGCCGCAATCCCGATGGCACGTTTTCGGAAGAGCGCTTCGTGGCCAATGCCAGTTCGCCGCAGGTGAAAATGATCGAACTGAAAATGTCGCAGGGCGCCAAGCCCGGCCACGGCGGCGTGCTGCCCGGCCCCAAGGTGACGGCAGAAATTGCCGCCACGCGCGGCGTGGCAATCGGTGAAGACTGCGTCTCGCCGGCAGCGCACAGCGCGTTCTCCACGCCACTGGAAATGCTGCACTTTATCGAGCGCCTGCGCACCCTGTCCGGCGGCAAGCCGACCGGCTTCAAACTGGCCATCGGCCATCCGTGGGAGTTCTTCGGCATCGTGAAAGCCATGCTGGCCACCGGCATCACGCCCGACTTTATCGTGGTCGATGGCAGCGAAGGCGGCACCGGTGCGGCGCCGCTGGAATTTACCGACCATGTCGGCACACCGCTGCAGGAAGCACTGGTGCTGGTGCATAACACGCTGGTGGGCGCCAACCTGCGTGAGCGCGTCAAGCTCGGCTGCTCGGGCAAGATCATTACCGCATTTGACATTGCGCGCCTGATGGCGCTCGGTGCCGACTGGTGCAATTCGGCGCGCGGCTTCATGTTTGCGCTCGGCTGCATCCAGTCGCAAAGCTGCCATACCGACCGCTGCCCGACCGGCGTGGCGACCCAGGACCCGCAGCGCCAGCGTGCACTGGTGGTGCCGGACAAAGCCGAGCGCGTGGCGCACTTTCACCAGAACACGCTGAAAGCGCTGGCCGAACTGATTGCCGCGGCCGGCCTGCAGCATCCGCAGCAGCTGCGCCCACACCATCTGGTGCGGCGCATCTCGCCCAACCAGGTCAGGCTGGCCTCGGCGCTGCTGCCGTTCCTGGAAGCGGGTCAGCTGCTCGACCCGAGCCAGCTGCCGCAGCTGCCGCCCGTCTACGGCCTGTACTGGCCCAAGGCGCAGGCCGAATCGTTCCAGCAGCTCGATCCAGCCGCTTAACGCAGCAGGTTGACCTTGGCCAGGTCGACCAGTTCGCCGGCGCGCCCATCGAGGACGGCCTTGAGCATGAACACGCCGAACTTGTGCGCTTCCGCAGCAGTGGTCTTGGGCGGCATGATCAGCTCCTGGCGCGCACTGACCACATCGACCAGCACCGGACCATCGTACGCCAGCGCCTCGCGGATGGCCTCTTCGAGCTGGCCGGGGTGCTCGACGCGGATGCCCTTGATCCCCACGCCAACGGCCATCGCGGCAAAGTTCGGATTGTTCAGCTCGCAGCCGGTATCGAGAAAGCCGTTGGCCTTCATTTCCATCTCCACAAAGCCCAGCGTGCCGTTATTGAGCACGATGATCTTGACCGGCAGGCCCAGTTGCACCAGCGAGAGAAATTCGCCCATCATCATGGCAAAGCCGCCGTCGCCCGACATCGAGATCACCTGGCGGCCAGGGTGCGACACCTGCGCCCCGATGGCCTGCAGCATGGCGTTGGCCATCGAGCCGTGGTTGAACGAGCCGACCAGGCGGCGCTTGCCATTCATCTTCAGGTAGCGCGCAGTCCAGGCGATGGGCGTGCCGACGTCGCAGGTAAAGATGGCGTCATCGGCGGCCAGCTCGCTGACGATGCGCGTGACGGCCTGCGGGTGGATGGCGCGCGTGTCGCCATCGAGTTCGGCCAGGCGATCCAGTTCCTGGCGCGCCTGCACATAGTCTTCACGGGCGCGCGCAAGAAAGCTGCCGTCGGTTCTGGCAACGAGCCGGGGCAGCACTGCACTGATGGTTTCCTTCACGCCGCCCAAGAGGCCCAGCGTCAGCGCGCAGCGGTTGCCCAGCGCTTCCGGACGCAGGTCGACCTGGGCAATCTTCGCGTCTTCGGGGAAGAACTGGCGGTACGGGAAATCGGCGCCCAGCACCAGCAAGGTGTCGCAGCTTTTCATGGTCTTGTAGCCCGAGGCAAAACCAACCAGACCGGTCATGCCGACGTCGTTGGGATTGTCGTATTCGATATGCTCCTTGCCGCGTAGCGTATGGACTATCGGCGCCTGCAGTGTTGCGGCCAGCGCCATCACCTCGGCGTGCGCACCGGCGCAGCCAGCGCCGCAAAACAGCGCCACGCGTCCGCCCTCGTTGAGCAGCGACGCCAGCGCATCGATCTGCGCCGCCGCCGGCACCACCAGCGGCGGGGACGGAAACACCCACTGTGGCACCTCTTGTTTCAGGGTCTGCAGCGCCACGTCGCCGGGAATCACTACCACCGCCACGCCGCGCCGGGCCACCGCCACGCGCATGGCGCGCGCCAGCACCTGCGGCAGCACGGCGGGCGTGGACACCAGTTCCACGTAATGGCTGCACTCCCGAAACAGGCTTTCAGGGTGGGTCGCCTGAAAATAATCGATGCCGATCTCGGTGCTCGGTATATGCGCCGCTATCGCCAGCACCGGCACGCCGCTGCGCTGGCAGTCGAACAGGCCGTTGATCAGATGCAGGTTGCCGGGGCCGCAGCTGCCGGCGCACACCGCCAGTTCGCCCGTCAGGTGCGCCTCGGCGCCGGCGGCAAAGGCCGCGCCCTCTTCGTGGCGCATATGCACCCAGTCGATGACGCCGTCGCGCCGCAGCGCATCGGTCAGGCCATTGAGCGAATCGCCCACCACGCCGTAGATGCGTTTGACGTCGGCCTGGGCCAGCGTTTTTGACATGTAGTCTGCAACAGTGCTGCTCATCGGTGCTACCTCCTTGAAAGATGGGATGGATGCAGTTGCCGAGTCTAGCAAAGATAGCGATTGTGTTCCGCCAGCCTGTATTGCCGCTTGCAGGCATGGGCAAATCCCCTACAATAGCCGCGCACATACACAATCACAGGAGTGGCGGCATGGAGCAGCACTTGCGCGAAAAAGTGGGACAGTTGTTTATGGTGGGCTTTGACGGCCTGCAGCCAAACGACCATATCGAACGGCTGATACGCGAACACCGCATCGGTGGCGTGATTCTGTTTCGCCGCAATGTCCACACGCCCGAACAGGTCGCACGACTATGCCGGCAACTGCAGCAGATCAATGCCGAGGTATCCGATGTGCCGCTGCTGATTTCGATCGACCAGGAAGGCGGCATGGTGATGCGCATCGAGCAGGGCGTCACGCCGATTCCGTCGGCGATGGCCTTCCAGGCAGCCGGTTCGGTGCCCGACTGCGAGCGCATGAACCGCGTCAGCGGCGATGAAATGCGCCAGCTGGGCATCAACCTGATGCTTGCGCCGGTACTCGACATCAACAACAACCGCGACAATCCCGTGATCGGCGTGCGCGCCTACGGCGAAAACGCCGCCACCGTGATCGACTACGGGCTGGCTGCCATGCGCGGCCAGCAAAGCGCCGGCGTGGCCGTCACGGCCAAGCACTTCCCGGGCCACGGCGACACCGCCACCGACACCCACCATGCGATGGCGCAGGTCGGCCACGACAAGGCGCGCCTGCAGGCGGTGGAGCTGGCGCCGTTCAGGGCCGCGATTGCCGCCGGCGTGGACGCCATCATGACCGCGCATGTGATGTTTCCAGCATTTGAGGGCGGCGCCGGCGTACCGGCCACGCTGTCGAAAAACGTCTTGAGCGGCCTGCTGCGCGGCGAAATGGGCTTTGAGGGTGCGATCATTTCCGACTGCCTGGAAATGGCCGCGATTGCCGATGGCGTGGGCGTGCCGCAAGGCGCGCTGGCCACCTTGCAGGCTGGCGCCGATATCGCCCTGATTTCACATAGCGAAGCACGGCAGGTCGCTGCCATCGAAGCGGTCATCCAGGCGGGGCAGAACGGCGCCCTCAGCATGCAGCAGATCGATGCTGCGGTAGCGCGCGTGGCCCGGCTCAAGCAGGTGGCGGCCGTGCGCGAGTGGCGCAGCCTGCCCTCGCTGCCGCCTTCATTGATGGCGCCATCGGCCATGGCGCTGTCGCAGCAGTTGCACGCAGCGGCACTGCAGGTACAAGGCGCCTGCCCTGCGCTTGATCCGGCGCTGCCGGTCACCCTGATTACCGTGGAAGTGCGCGCCCGCAGCGAGATCGATGAAGTGGCGCTCGGGCGCAACCGCGAAGCACGCGGCTCGATGCACGATGGCTTGCAGGCGGCAGGTTTTGACGTCAGGGAGTGTGCGCTGTCGGTGCAGGCGCCCGACGATGAAGTTGACGCCGCCATCGCCTTTGCACAAGGCGCGCAGCAGATCGTGCTGCAGACGTATAACGCGGTGCTCTCGGGTGGCCAGCGCCGGTTGGTCGCTGCGCTGCCACAAGAGAGGCTATGGCTGGTGGCAGGCAGGCTGCCGTATGACATGGATCTGGCGCCAGGCGCGCAGGGCCGGCTGGCCGCATTCGGTTGCCGGCCAGCTGCGCTGGCGCCGGTGGCGCAAAAGCTGGCAACAGCCTAGCGCTGCACCATCATAATGACGCGCTTGTTGGGCTTGTCGCCAGCCGGCGCGTCTGTTTTTGGCGCCGGCGTGTCGCACGAGCCGCAGGAACCGCAGCCGCTGCCGCAGCCCGGTGCGATCTTGAACAGCACCGACATCTTCGCTTCATCAAGGCCGCAGCGCACCAGGCCACGCACGATGGCGCGCCGCATGCCGGCCGGCAGGTAGCGGGTGGAAAAATGCAGCACGGCTGCAGCCACGATCAGGGCAACGATAATGGTTTGCCACATGATGCTCTCCTATGCGCCCAGCAGCAGGGCTATGCGGTACGTAATGAAGGAAGCGCCGTAGGCCAGCGCGAACATATAGCCGGCCATCAGCAGCGCATAGCGCGTGGCGCCCGTTTCGCGCTTGACCACCGACAGCGTGGACAGGCACTGCGGTGCAAATACATACCAGGCCAGCAGCGACAGCGCGGTGGCCAGCGACCATGAATGGGCGATCAGCGGCTCGAGCGAGGCAGCCAGCGCATCGCCGCTTTGCGACAGCGCATACACGGTACCCAGCGCGCCGACCGCCACTTCACGCGCTGCCATGCCCGGCACCAGCGCAATGCAGATCTGCCAGTTAAAGCCGATCGGCGCAAAAATCACTTCCAGGCCACGGCCCAAGATGCCGGCCAGGCTGTAGTAAATTGGCGGATGGATGGCGTTGTCCGGCGGGCCAGGGAAGGTGCTGAGGAACCACAGGATGATCATCAGCGTGAGGATGATGGTGCCGACGCGCGTGAGGAAGATCTTGGCGCGCTCCCACAGGCTCACGGCCAGGTTGCGCAGGTGTGGCCAGTGGTAGGCCGGCAGTTCGAGCAGCAGCGGATGCTGGCTTTTCACGCCCATGCTGCGCTTCATCACCCAGGCCACGATCATGGCCGAGATAATGCCGGCAAAATACAGCACAAACAGCACCAGACCCTGCAGGCTCAGCAAGCCCCATACCTGGCGCTCGGGAATAAAGGCGGCAATGATCAAGGCATACACGGGCAGGCGCGCCGAACAGGTCATCAACGGCGCAATCATGATGGTGACCAGGCGGTCGCGCGGATTCTGGATGGTGCGCGCGGCCATCACGCCGGGAATGGCGCAGGCAAAGCTCGACAGCAGCGGAATAAAGGCGCGGCCCGACAGGCCCACGCCGCCCATCAGGCGGTCGAGCAAAAAGGCCGCGCGCGGCAGGTAGCCGCAGTCTTCCAGGCTCAGGATAAAGAAGAACAGGATCAGAATCTGCGGCAGGAATACCAGCACGCTGCCCACGCCGCCGATCACGCCTTCGACCAGCAGGCTTTTCAGATGGCCGTCAGGCATATTGGCCGTCAGCACGGCGCCCAGGTGCTCGACACCAGCGGTAATCATTTCCATCGGCGTGGCGGCCCAGGCAAACACCGCCTGGAAGATCAGGAACATCAGCACGGCCAGGATAATTGGGCCCATGACCGGATGCAGCACCACGTTGTCGATCTTTTCGGTCAGGTTGCCGCTGTCGGCGCTGTCATTGCTGACGATAGCGAGAATGCGGCGCACTTCGCGCTGGGTTGCCTCGACCGACACGCTGTCGATGCTGGACAAAGGCTGCGGATCGGCCGGCGGCAGCGGCAGCATGGCGTCGATGGCGGCCAGCAGCGCTTTTTCACCGTCGTGCTGGACGGCGATGGTTTCGACCACCGGCATGCCCAGCTCCTGGGACAGTTTGGCCGCGTCGATCACCAGGCCGCGTTTTTTGGCCACGTCGGTCATGTTCAGCGACAGCAGCATCGGCAGGCCCAGGCGCTTGACTTCGAGCACCAGGCGCAAATTGAGGCGCAAGTTGGTGGCGTCGACCACGCAGATGATCGCGTCGGGGCGCGGATCGCCCGGGCGCAGGCCGCCGACCACATCACGCGTAATGGCTTCGTCCGGCGTGGTGGCCGACAGGCTGTAGGCGCCCGGCAGGTCAAGCAGGCGCACCGGCGTACCGGCTGGCGTGGTGAAATGGCCTTCCTTGCGTTCGATGGTGACGCCGGCGTAATTGGCCACTTTCTGGCGCGAGCCGGTCAGGCGGTTGAACAGTGCGGTCTTGCCGCAGTTGGGATTGCCCAGCAAGGCGATTTGCGGCTGGGACGACGCTTTTTTCGCGCCATCGAGCCTGGTTTCTACTGCACCCATAAATATATTTCCGCTTCAGTCGAAGTTAAGCCAGTGGTTGAATCGTGATCAGGGCCGCTTCGAAGCGGCGCAGGGCAAAGGTGGCATTGCCGACCTTGATGGCGAGCGGGTCGCCACCGGGAATGCCGCGCTTGAGCATGCGGATACGTTCACCGGGAACAAATCCCAGCTCCATCAACCGGCGGGCAAGGTCAACGCCATCGCCCACCTGGTCCGCCGGAAGCGGCGTGATATGCAGCACAGTACCGCTCTGACCCACTGCAAGGGCGTCGAGGGTGATCTGGGTTGGTGCTTGAGTCATGAGCAAATTTCCGTTCAAGTTAAGGCATCCCGTACTTTGTTGTGGAATACCGACAACTGGCCTGAAAAAAACGCGGTCAGGCAGCGAGCGTCCGAGACAATACCAGCATTATAGTCATGAATGCGAATTGTTTTTATTTAGCCCTCGAAGAGGTCAATAACGGCACCTTTTCGCAGCGGTTTCCAACTGGCAAGCCAGGCCTGCAAACAGCGTCGGCACCGCACCGGTATCAAGAGCACCGATCAAATCGCTTGCAATGTTAGCGCCTTTGCGCGACAATTGGAAACGTAATGATAATGATTCTCATTAAAACGTTAGCAACAAAGTGCCCGGCAACACTCTTTTTTCGGCACTACTTTTAGCCACAAGGTGCGTCAATGATTGTATGTGTCTGCAACAACATCTCTGATCGTGAAATCCGCCAGGCGGTTGACCTGGGCCTGACCAGCATGGCCGAACTGCGCCGCGATCTCGGCGTGGCCACCTGCTGCGGCAAATGCCATACCTGTGCACGCGAAGTGCTCAATGAACACCTCGAAGCCACCGTGGCCTTGCGGGAAACCGTTATTTCACGAAGCACGGTGCTGACCAACTAACAAGAAAGCGATGAACGCCATGACGATGATGCCCCCGCCCATTACGGTGCAGGCCGTGGAACACTATGCTGGCTTTGAAAAAAAGCGCAGCAAGGTGGTACCGCTGACGCTCATCCTCGTGCTGCATATCGCCGCTTTCTATGCCATCCAGAGCGGCCTCCTGAGCCGCGTGGTCAGCGCCGCCATGCCGACCATTACCACCATTAATATCATCGCGCCGCCGGCACCACCGAAGCCGCCTGCGCCAGCCGTGCCGAAAACGGTGGAACTGAGCGCGCCGATGCCGCGCGCCGTGATTCCGCCACTGCCGCTGATCGCCGTGGCGCCAAGCGAACCGACCATTACGCCGCCGCAGCCATCGCGCGCGGAAGTGGCGCCACCGGCAGCGACGCCAGCACCGGCGGCGCCATCGACACCAGCGCCGTCACCACCGGCGCCAGCCACCCCGCGCACCGTCAGCAGCGTCGAATACATCAAGGCGCCGCAACTGGTCTATCCGAACATGTCGCGCCGCCTGGGCGAAAGCGGCACCGTGGTACTGCGCATCCTGATCAATGAAAAAGGCCTGCCCGAGCAGATCCTGATCCACAAATCGAGCGGCTACAACAACCTCGATGAAGCCGGCCGCCAGTCGGCCCTGCGCGCCCTGTTCAAGCCGATGATTGAAAACGGCAAGGCCGTGCCAGTCTATGTGCTGGTACCACTGACCTATCAACTGAGCTAGCCCGGGGCGGCCGCGCGCCGCCATCGCCAGCCCCGCAAGCATCGCGCTTTGTGCCCTGCTTGCTTTTTTGCGCCTGTTTTTATTCAAGCGATTTGCTTGTTGAGTCTGCCAGCCTACATCCCCGGGCGAGGCAGACTTTTTTTTGGAATCAAGCGGGCGTAGGTCGGATTAGCGGGGCAAAGCCACGCGTAATCCGACAACATTGTTGGCGCCGCAGGTGTTGTCGGATTACGGCCCAAGGGCCTAATCCGACCTACGTGACTGTCAGTGCATGGCAAAGCTAGACTAGATCTCCGCCCACATCCTCAGCAGATTATGATAATGCCCGGTCAACCCCACCGTCGCCGGCGAATCGCCATGGGTGCCGCGCAGTTGCTGGATGTTCTGGTCAAGCTCGAACAGCATGCTGCGCTTCCAGTCGTCGCGCACCATGCTCTGGGTCCACAGGAACGAGCAGATGCGCTCGCCGCTGGTCACCGGCAGCACCTGGTGCACGCTGGTCGACGGGTAGACGATCACGTCGCCGGCCGGCAGCTTGACTTCGTGCGTGCCATAGGAATCGACCACCACCAGTTCGCCGCCCTCGTACTCTTCCGGTTCGCTCAGGAACACGGTCGAGGAGACGTCGGCGCGCATCGACTGCAGGCCGCCCTTGGGCGTGCGCACGGCGCCGTCGATATGCAGGCCGTAGTGTTCGCCGCCGGCATAGCTGTTGAAATACGGCGGCAGGATGCGCAGCGGCAGCGCGGCGGCAAAGAACAGCGGATTGGCCATCAGCGCGCGGCTGACTATCTCGCCCAATTCAAGCGCCAGCGGCGAGCCTTCGGCCAGCTGGCGGTTGCGTTTGACCTGCGCGCCCTGGTCGCCCACGCTGGCGCGCCCGTCAATCCAGTCGGTCTGCGCCAGGCGCTGGCGGAAGTAAGAAACCTGTTCCGGCGTCAGCACGCCGGGTATATGCAGCATCATTTTGCTATCCTTTTTATAGAAACTACTGCAGCGATTATCGCATCGGCGCACGCTGTCAAAAACACCTGAAAGCAAGAAGCACATAGCCATTTGATGCTGGTCGCAACGCGAATGCGAATGGCCTTCATTTGCCTTAACAAATTTAAATCGGCGATATGTGGCAAATTATTTGAGAATGGGTTTTATTCGCACGATATTTACGCTAAAAATACGGAAAATTGCCCATTTTGATCGAAATCAAGCAATTTTTTGCGCTATGATTCGGGCATAGCGAAACCGACAGCGCTGCGCAGTTCGCGCCACCAGGCAGCCCTTCGCCACCCGGCAGTGGCCGCCAGCAGCGTGCGGTTTATCATGATTGCAGTACAGAACAAAGGAAATCCCATGAAGGGCGATAAAGAAGTCATCCGTTTGCTCAACGCACAGCTCACCAACGAACTGTCGGCCATCAATCAGTACTTCCTGCATGCGCGCATGTACAAGCACTGGGGCCTGGAAAAACTGGGCAAGAAAGAATACGAAGAATCGATCGGCGAAATGAAGCACGCCGACAAGCTGATCGACCGCATCCTGATGCTCGACGGCCTGCCTAACCTGCAAGCGCTGCACAAGCTGCTGATCGGCGAGAACACGCCGGAAGTGCTGGAATGCGACCTGAAACTGGAACGCGCTGCGCACGCCACCGTCAAGGAAGGCATCGCCACCTGCGAAAAAGCCGGCGACTATGTTTCGCGCGACCTGTTCCTGATGATCCTGGAAGACACCGAAGAGCATATCGACTGGCTGGAAACGCAGATCGACCTGATCGCCAAGGTCGGCATCCAGAACTACCTGCAAAGTCAGATGGCCGTCGAAGAATGATGAGGACACCTGGCAAAACCTGCTGCTACGGTTTTGTCAGGTGTCGCAGCTTTCGTGATGGAACAAAAAAACCGGCAATGCCGGTTTTTTTTACGCCTGCGGAACAGTATCCTTGAATGACTGCCGCTCGGACAATTTGTCGAACAGGCGCGCCAGCGACGGATGGTCGCTGCGCCAGTCGATTTCCGGAAAGCGAAAAGCCAGCCAGCCCAGCGCGCAGCCCACGGCCACGTCGGCCAGCGTGTAGTTCTTGCCGGCGCAATAGGCCTGTTCGCCCAGGCGCGCAGCCAGTGCCGCCAAGCCCAGCGTGACTTTCTCGCGCTGGCGCGCCACCCAGGCTTCGTTTTGCTGCTCCGGCGGGCGCTGCACGCGCTCCAGGCGCATCAGTACGCCGGCGTCGAGGATGCCGTCGGCCAGCGCTTCCCAGTTCTTGATATCGGCGCGCTCGCGGCCGTTGCCGCCGGCCGGCAGCAGCTTGCACACGGGCGTCAGGGTGTCGAGATACTCGACGATCACGCGCGAATCGATCAGTGCGCTGCCGTCTTCCATCACCAGGCAGGGCACCTTGCCCAGCGGATTGCTCTGCCCGATATGGGTGTCGGGCGCCCAGACGTTTTCCAGCACGAAGGTATAGTCGAGCTTTTTCTCCGCCAGCACAATGCGTGCTTTGCGGACATACGGACTGGCAAGCGAACCGATCAGTTTCATGGGGCGTCAGGAGATAAATGGAACAGCCAGTATAGCATCGGCGCCACGGCCTTTTGGCAGCACACCGGTTTGCGCTGGCGCAGTGTGGCGGCCATGCCGCATTCGATGGCAAACGCCGCCATTTGCATGGCGGCTGCTGCCGGCGGCGGGCCGGTGGGGCACGGTCGGTGGTAAAATCCCGCTTTTGCTGGCGCCGCGTCACCGCTGCAACACTGCACAGCCGCTCTTCCTGCGCGCCACACGCCAACCGTTACTTTAACCTGCGTCCGCTCTCATGACTTCTACTACTCCGTATTCCACGCTGTCGGCCCTGTCTCCGCTCGATGGCCGCTACGCCAGCAAGACCGACCTGCTGCGCCCGATCCTGTCCGAAGCCGGCTTCATGCACCACCGCGTGAAAGTGGAAATCTCCTGGCTGCAGGCGCTGTCGCAGGCAGGCTTTGCCGAGATCAAGCCGTTTTCGCCAGCTGCCAGTGCGCTGCTCGACAAGATGGCGGCCGAGTTTTCGGAAGCGGACGCGGCCCGCATCAAGGCCATCGAAGCGGTCACCAACCATGACGTGAAAGCCGTTGAATACTGGCTCAAGGAGCAGGTAGCCGATGTGCCGGAACTGGTGGCGGCGTCCGAATTCATCCACTTTGCCTGCACCTCGGAAGACATCAATAACACCTCGCACGGCATGATGCTCAAAGCGGCGCGCGACGGCGTGATGCTGCCGGCCCTGCAAGGCCTGATCGCCAAGCTCACGCAAATCGCGCATGACAACGCCGACCTGCCGATGCTGTCGCGCACCCACGGCCAGACGGCCAGCCCGACCACCCTGGGCAAGGAAATGGCCAACGTGGTGGCGCGCCTGGCGCGCGCCGCCAAGCGCATCGAACAGGTGGAAATCCTGGGCAAGATGAACGGCGCGGTCGGCAACTACAACGCCCACCTGTCGGCCTATCCGTCGTTTGACTGGCCGGCGTTCTCGAAAGAAGTGATCGAGCAGCGTCTGGGCCTGGTGTTCAACCCGTACACCATCCAGATCGAGCCGCACGACTACATGGCCGAGCTGTTTGACGCCTTTGCGCGCGTCAACACCATCCTGCTGGACCTGAACCGCGATATCTGGACCTATGTATCGCTGGGCTACTTCAAGCAAAAACTGAAAGCTGGCGAAATCGGCTCGTCGACCATGCCGCACAAGGTCAACCCGATCGACTTCGAAAACTCGGAAGGCAACCTGGGCCTGGCCAACGCCATCCTGAAACACCTGTCGGAAAAACTGCCGGTTTCGCGCATGCAGCGCGACCTGACCGATTCGACCGTGCTGCGCAATATCGGCGTGGGTCTGGGCTACACCCTGCTTGCCTACGACAGCTGCCTGCGCGGCCTGAACAAGCTGGAAGTCAATCCGGCGCGCCTGGCGCACGACCTCGATACCAGCTGGGAAGTGCTGGCCGAGCCGGTACAGACCGTGATGCGCCGCTATGGCATCGAGAACCCGTACGAGCAGTTGAAAGAGCTGACGCGCGGCAAGGGCATCTCGAAAGAAGCGCTGCAGGAATTCGTCAACGGCCTGGCCATTCCGCAGGACGCCAAGGATGTGCTGCTGGCCATGACGCCGGCAAACTATATTGGTATCGCGGCACAGCTGGCCAAGGCGATCTGAGAATCTGATTGAAAGCACCTGACACTAGGTGCAGTAGTTTGCGCGGGGCGGACAGCATAAAATGCTGTCCGCCCCGCAGTTTTTCCAGCCGCCTTTCTTGTAGAATCAGCAGCAGCCTCAACAGCTCCGCAACGTGGTTTGAATTTCTTTGGTATATTAGGCGCAATTAGTCCTAACACGTACTACTTTCCAGAAAGCCAACGATGCACCGTTATTCCTACACTGCCATGCTGCTGCACTGGCTGACCGCCCTGCTCATTATCTGCGCCTTCGTGATGGGCCTGGTGATGACCGATATCCCCGGTCTCACGCCAACCAAACTCAAATACTTTTCCTGGCATAAATGGCTGGGCGTGACCGTGCTGGCCATCGCCGTGATCCGCGTGCTGTGGCGCAAGGCCAACAAGGCGCCACCGCACCCGATCGGCATGCCTTCGTGGCAGGTACGCGCCGCCGAAGGCATGCATGTGCTGCTGTATTTCCTGATCTTTGCCGTACCCATTTCCGGCTATCTGTTCACGCTGTCGGCCGGCGTGCCAGTGGTCTACCTGGGCCTGTTCCAGTTGCCGGTCTTCATGGGTCCGAATCCGGAGCTTAAGCCTGTCTTACAAAATGTCCATTATGTTCTGAACATGATCATGGCTGCTGCCGTGGCCGCCCACGTGCTGGCCGCGCTCAAGCATCAGTTCATCGACCGCGACGGCGTGCTGCGCCGCATGCTGCCGTTCTAAGCTGTTTGTCTTACCTTTGTTCACTGACACACCAGGAAAATTACAAGATGAAAACTACCCAACGCATCGTCCTCGCCTCCCTGCTGGGCCTGTCCGTGGCTGCCACCGCCGCCACCATGCTGAAAACCGACAACACCAAGAGCAGCGTCTCGGCCGTGTTCAAGCAAATGAACGTGCCGGTGGAAGCGAAGTTCAAGAAATTCAATATCGCCATCGACTACGATCCGGCCAAGCCTGATGCATCGAAAGCCACCGTGGAAATCGACACGGCCAGCATCGATATCGGCGATCCGGAATACAACAAGGAAGTGGCCAAGAAAGAATGGTTCAATGCAGGCCAGTTCCCGAAAGCGACCTTTGTATCGAGCGGCATCAAAGCTGCCGGCGCCGGCAAGCTGACCGTCACCGGCAAGCTCAACATCAAGGGCAAGGCCACCGACGTCACCTTCCCGCTGACCGTCAAGGCCGATGGTGGCAAATACACGTTTGACGGCGCCCTGCCAATCAAGCGACTGACCTACAATATCGGCGAAGGCGAGTGGAAGGACACCAGCATGGTGGCTGATGAGGTCACAATCAAGTTTCATGTAGCAGCGCAGTAACGTCTGAGAAAACGCCTATGGCGGCGTTGCTCTTGCCTAGTCGTACTATTCGTACTGCCTTCGGCAAGGCGCCTTGCCCTAGGCGTTTTTCAGACATTACTTGTATAGAATAATTTTTAATCAAATTTATTAAACGGGACACCCATGACTTTCAAGCACCTGATGATCGCCCTGCTGGCCACCGCCAGCGCGGGCTCGGCAATGGCCGCCGCCGATACGTACAATCTCGACCCGACCCACACCTTCCCGAGCTTTGAAGCCGATCACATGGGCATGTCTGTCTGGCGCGGCAAGTTCAACAAGACCAAGGGCACGGTCACGCTGGACCGCGCGGCCAAAACCGGCACTCTGGACCTGGTGATCGAGGCGGACTCGATCGACTTTGGCCTGGACGCGATGAACGCCCACGCGAAAAAAGCCGACATGTTCAACGTCGAAAAGTTCCCGGAAATCACCTACAAGAGCAAGTCGTTCAAGTTCAACGGCGAGCAGCTGGTGGAAGTCGACGGCGAACTGACGCTGCTGGGCGTGACCAAGCCGGTCAAGCTGACGGTCGACAAGTTCAAGTGCATCATGCATCCGCGCTACAAGCGTGAAGTATGCGGCGCAGACGCCAAAGCCGAATTCAAGCGCAGCGACTTCGGCCTGAACTTCGGCCTGCCGGCGTTCTCGCCGGAAGTCAAGCTGGCGATCCAGGTCGAGGCCATCAAGGCCGACTGATCAAGTACAGCCAGGATGAAAAAAGGGAAGCGCACTGGCGCTTCCCTTTTTTTTAAACATAGCCTCGCCATGGGCGGGGCATACGCAATCAGTGCACGATACCGTCGCGCCGGACTA
This sequence comes from Janthinobacterium aquaticum, assembly GCF_009208565.1. Taxonomy (GTDB): domain Bacteria; phylum Pseudomonadota; class Gammaproteobacteria; order Burkholderiales; family Burkholderiaceae_D; genus Janthinobacterium. The sequence goes on from NZ_WFLK01000003.1 coordinate 408,014, forward strand.
CCTTGAGCGCGGTCAGCATAATGACCTTGATATCAAACGTGAACGACTGCAAGCGCAGATATTCGGCATCCAGTTTGACCTTCTCCGGTATTGGCAATTCGTCGCGGCCGTTAATCTGTGCCCAGCCGGTCAGACCGGGACGGATCAAATGTACATTCTGCTCGGTGCGCAGATCAATCAGATTTTGCTGATTGAACAGCGCTGGCCTTGGTCCGACCACGCTCATGTCACCGCAGATGATGCACCACAGTTGCGGTATTTCATCGAGGCTCGATTTGCGCAGAAAGCCGCCAACCGGCGTCAGGAAGGTTTTCGGATCAGCCAGCAAGTGCGTGGCTACCACCGGCGTATCGACGCGCATGGTACGCAGCTTGGGCATGGAAAAAATGCGGTTATCACGGCCAACGCGATCAGACCAGTACAGAACCGGGCCTTTGGACGTTACCTTGACCACGATGGCAAGCAGACACAGCGGGATGAAAAAGATCACGGCAGCAATCAGGCTCATCAGTAAATCAAATGCTCTTTTCATTTTTTGCTTTGACTATTCTTTAAAAGAAACTGCTCAACTGTCTTGTCGATGGCCGCCTGCGGTGTCACCACCGGTCGCCACCCCAACGTTGACTGAGTACTGGCAATATCAACCTGTAATGAGCCCGCCAGGCGATCAACAACGCCCTGCTTGCCCAGCAATTTGGCAGCACCCGCCATCAGCACTACTGGCACCGGCACCAGCAACACGCGTTTGTGCATCGCCCTGCCGATCTTGGTGACCAGTTCCTTCACGCCCATATCATCGCCATCGGACACCATGAACACATGGCCAGGCGCCGCAGGATGCTGGCTGCACACGATCAGCAGGTCAACCAGGTTATCGAGCGCAACCATACTGCGCAAATTGCGGATGCTGCCAAATGGCAGCGGCACGCCTTTTTGCACCAGCTTGATCAGGTTCAGGAAATTCGCCTTGACACCCGGACCATAGACCAGCGGCGGCCGAACGATTACCACCTCCAGGCCGGTATCGCGGCCCAGCTGCAGCAAAGCCTGTTCCGCTTCCATTTTCGAGACCCCGTAAGGGTCGCATGGCTGCGGCACATCGGATGCACGGAACGGCTGCGTGGTCGTTGCCTCGCCGTTCACCTTCACGCTGCTGACAAATACAAAGCGGCGTACGCCTGCGGCAACCGCCTGCCTGGCCAGATTGAGCGTACCGTCGAGATTGACCTCGCGGTAGGCGCGCAGCGGATCTTCATCGGTGTCTGACATGACGTGCACACGTGCGGCCAGGTGAAACACAACTTCGCAACCAGCCACAGCAGCGCACCAGTCGGTCTTGCCATTGAGGTCACCAACATTGACCTCCCCATCAGTGGCGCCTTTTCTGACTGCGGCACGTACCTTGGCGCCACCTGCGCGCAAGGTGTTGCACAGTGCCTTGCCGACAAAACCATTACTTCCCGTGACAAGCATCATTGTGTGAGCCCCTGTGGGGATTTAACTTGCTTCAACTGCATATCGATAAGCCATTCTTCCAGTTGCGTGATCAAGCCAGCGCGGTTAAATTGCGACGCGCTGGTTTGCAAACCATTAGTGCCCATATGCGCGCGCTCGGCTGGCGTCATGGCGGCCATCGCTACCACCGCCATGGCCAAGCCCTCGGCATCACCGGCATCGCAGGTCAAGCCGGCATTCGTCTGCCGCACCACATCGGCGCCCTCGCCATTCAACATCGCCAGCAAAGGAATGCCGGCGGCCAAGTACGATTGCAACTTGCCCGGGATCGTCATCGAAAAAATGGGCTGGTCCTTGAGCGAAACGAGCAGCGCATCAGCATGTTTGAAAAAGCTGGCCATACGCTCGACCGGATGACGCCCAAGCAAAATGAAGCAATCAGACAGTCCCCGCGCGACGACCTGCTCGGCGAGCCAGCCACTGAGTCGGCCATCGCCAACGATAACCCAGCGAATGGCTCGGTTGTGCTTGAGTTTTTCAGCCGCAGCCAGAATCGCCGGAAAGTCCTGTGCATCGCCTACGTTACCGGCAAACATTACAGTAAATACTGACGGATCAGCTTCCATCTCGGCCGCAGGCACGACTTCGGTCATGTCGAACACCGATTCTGCCCAGCTGGGAAAATACTCTATCCGCGCCGATTGACCCGCATACTTTGCGATATTGGGTACAAACGCTCTTGACTGAGCAAGGATCAAGTCACACCGTTTGTAGACGAATGAGACCAGCTTGCCTACTGCGCGCAATACCGCAGGTGACTTGACCACGCCGATGGCATGCAGTGTCTCCGGCCACAGGTCCAGCACCCAGAATGCCAACGGCGCCTTCTTTGCTGCCCGCATCGCTGCGGCAGGCAAACCGACAGTAATCGGGGAGGGCTCGTAGCAAAAAATAGCATCGAAATTACGTCCCCGTAATTTCCAGAGGCCACCACAGGTAGCACTGAGCGCGAAGGTGAAATAATTGAGCATCAGCCGTACGCCACCCTTGCCACGCGCAGTGTGGCGCACACGCACCACTTCCGCACCCGCATACTCGTTGAAATTTTCCGGCGCAGCCAAAAACTCGCTGAAAAATTCACCCGCCGGATAATTTGGATGGCCGGTCAGGACCGTGACCTGGTGGCCGCGGTCAACCAGCTCCGCAACCAGGTCATTGATCCGGAAATTTTCCGGCCAAAAATACTGCGTGACAACAAGTAAACGCACGTCAGGACCCTTATTGTTTTTTCCAAACTACGCGATTAACGTAGTCGGTATAGCTATGGACGATCCTGACCACTTTGTCCGATACATTGGGCATGCTGTAGTCGGCCACCAGGCGCAGGCTGCGCTCTTCGCCACGCGGCTGATCCGCCAGAATGGCCAGGCCCTGCAGGATGCGATCAACGTCCAGGCCGGTCATCATCACGGCCGCCTCTTCCATGCCTTCAGGACGTTCATGTGCTTCACGCAAGTTAAGGGCCGGGAAGTTCAGGATCGACGACTCTTCATTGATGGTGCCGCTATCGGACAACACTGCGCGCGCGCTCGCCTGCAGTTTCACGTAATCCCTGAAACCGAGTGGCTTGAGCAAACGCACCAGCGGGTGGAACTTGGCGCCCAGCGCGTCGACCTTCTTCTGTGTGCGTGGATGAGTAGAAACAATCACCGGGAAATTGTATGTTTCGGCTACCTGATTCAATGCCTCGACCAGCTTGGCAAAATTGGCCGGCGAATCGATATTCTCTTCACGGTGAGCACTGACAACAAAATACTCGCCCTCAGTCAGGCCCAGACGAGTAACGGCATCCGACGCGTCAATATGCGCCTTGTAATGATGCAGAACTTCATACATCGGGCTACCGGTCTTGATAATACGGTCGGGCAGCAAGCCTTCGCGCAACAGGTATTCCCTGGCGATGTCGCTGTAGGTCAGATTGATGTCGGCCGTATGGTCAACGATCTTGCGATTCGTTTCTTCTGGTACACGCTGGTCGAAACAACGATTGCCGGCTTCCATATGGAAGATGGGAATCTTGCGGCGTTTTGCCGGAATCGCCGACAGGCAGCTGTTGGTGTCACCCAGAATCAATATCGCATCCGGCTGTTCCTGTTCCAGTACTGCGTCGACGGCAATGATGATCTTGCCAATCGTTTCAGCCGCGTTGCCGCCGGCAGCATTCAGAAAATGATCGGGTTTGCGTACTTCCAGATCCTGGAAGAAAATTTCATTGAGCTCGTAGTCGTAGTTCTGCCCCGTATGGACAATGATCTGTTCGCAATATTCATCGAGCTTGGCCATCACGCGCGACAGACGGATGATCTCAGGCCGTGTGCCCACCACGGTCATGACTTTCAATTTTTTCATGCTGTTACCTTGTATGCAACGGTATCGGGATGTTGACGGTCAAAAATTTCATTCGCCCACAACATCACAATCATTTCTTCATCACCAATGTTGGTGATATCGTGAGACCAGCCGGGGATCGTTTCAACCACTTCCGGCGCATCGGCGCTGGTGCACAGCTCATGCGTGCGACCGCTCTCGATGTGCAGGAAACAGAAGCGCGCCTTGCCCTTGATCACCAGAAACTTTTCAGTCTTGGTATGGTGATAGTGCCCGCCACGCGTAATGCCAGGATGCGCCGTGAAGAACGAAAACTGTCCGGAATCGCGGGTCTTGAGCATTTCAACAAACATGCCGCGCGGATCTTCATGTTTAACGAGCGGATAAGAAAATGTCTCTGGCTCAAAATACGTAATGTAGGTCGAGTAGAGCGCGCGCGTAAAACCAGTGCCGACACGTTCGGTAATATGGTTCGTCCGGCTGTCTTTAAAAGCCTGCAAGAGCTCTGCGATCTCGCCAACGGTGGTGGTATAGACTGGCTGCACTTCCACCGGGGTACCGGCGACTGGTGCCACGTCCATGACTTTCAGGAAGTCGGCCACCACATCATCGACATACACCAGGCGTAGTTCGGCCGCCGGATTATTAATCTGGATCGGCAAACCATGGGCGATATTGTGGCAGAAGGTTGCCACCGCCGAATTGTAGTTCGGCCGGCACCACTTGCCAAAAACGTTCGGCAAGCGGTAGATGTACACAGGCAGGTTCATCTCAGATGCCAGCACGCGCAAGGCGTCCTCTGCAGCGCGCTTGCTCGCGCCGTAGGGGTTGGGCAACTCGGCTTGGATGGACGAGGCATAAATAATCGGCACCTGGCGGCCACTGCGTTTTACCGCATCGCATAGCGCTTGCGTCAGGTTGGCATTACCTTCCTCGAATTCCGACTCCGTCTTCGGGCGATTCACACCTGCCAGATGAAAGATGAATTCAGCTTGCGCAACTTTTGCATCGAGCTCATCGAGTGAATCGCCGCGCAGGAACGTGAGGCTATCGACGCCACGCTCCCGAAGATGAATCAACAGATTCTTTCCGATAAAGCCGTTAGCTCCGGTGACAAGTACCTTCATTGATCAACCTTCCTCAACTGGCGATTCGCCACGTGCAATAGCCTGGACGAAATCGAGTTTCATCAACAGTTGCTTCATGCCGGCGGTATCAAGGCGTTCGGTATTGTGCGAGTTGTAGTCGTCGTAAGTCGAGATCTTTGCCTCGCCCTCTTCGACGAACTTACCGTAGTTCAGGTCACGCAAATCAGGTGGAATACGGAAGTAGCCGCCGCGATCTTCAGCTGCGGCCATTTCTTCGCGGCTCAACAAGGTCTCATACAGTTTTTCGCCATGACGGGTGCCGATCACGTCCACCTTGTGGTCAGGCTTCTGCATGATCGACAGCAGCGCCTCAACCAGGGTTTCAACCGTTGCGGCCGGCGCTTTTTGAACGAACATGTCGCCGTTTGTGCCGTGTTCAAACGCATACAATACCAGGTCGACGGCGTCCTCAAGGGTCATCATGAAGCGTGTCATCGCCGGATCCGTGGTCGTGATAGGCTTGCCTTCCAACACCTGGTTCACAAACAGCGGAATAACAGAACCGCGCGAAGCCATGACGTTGCCGTAACGCGTGCCGCAAATAACAGTTTTCGCATCGTCCAGACCACGTGATTTGGCGACCATGACTTTTTCCATCATTGCCTTCGAGATGCCCATGGCATTAATCGGATAAGCGGCCTTGTCGGTGCTCAGGCATACCACACGACGCACGCTGTTCTGGATCGCCGCCTCGAGCAGATTGTCGGTACCGATGATATTGGTTTTGACCGCTTCCATCGGATGGAACTCGCACGATGGAACCTGTTTCAACGCCGCCGCGTGGAAAATAAAGTCCACGCCGCGGGTTGCGTTCAGCACGCTTGAAAAGTCACGCACATCACCGATATAAAACTTCAGTTTCGGATTGTTGTACTTCTTGCGCATGTCATCCTGCTTCTTTTCATCGCGGCTGAAAATGCGGATTTCTTTAATCCCGGTATCCAGAAAACGACGCAGAACGGCGTTTCCAAACGAACCTGTGCCCCCGGTAATGAGCAGTACTTTGCCTTCAAACATACAATTCCTTATTTTTCGTTAACTGTTGCCAGGTTCAAACCTAGCGCACGCGCCACCAGTTCGTCTCGTTGGATTACGCTTGGATAATTGATCAAAACGGCTTTATACACACCTTTGAAGACAAACAAACTGCCCGCCGAAGCACCGACCACACCACACGCTTCCACCAGCTTTTCGATATCCTGTAGCGAACCGGCGCCACCCAGGATCGTGATCGGAATACGCACGGCTTCGCGCAATTTCTGCGCCAATGCTACGTCATAGCCCTTCATCTGGCCATCCTGGTCGATCGAATTGAGCACGATTTCGCCCGCGCCCAGCAATTCCATTTGCTTGGCCAGCTCGATCGGATTACGCTTAGTATTCTTGCGACCGTTATGGATATAAACGTCGTACTCTTTGCTCAGCATGCGCTTCTTGACGTCGATGACAACGACCACGCTCTGGCGGCCCACTTCGTCGGAAATCTGCGAAACAAGTTCCGGGTTTTCCACCGCAGCCGAACTGATCGCAATTTTTTCTACACCCAGGCTGATGATGTGTTTTGCCTGTGCCGCAGTGCGGATGCCACCACCGTAGCACAAGGGCATACGGCATTCCGCCGCCAGGTCGGAAATCAGTTTGTAGTCGGGTTCAACGCCATTGACCGATGCATCAATATCAAGCACGATCAGCTCGTCCGATTCCTTTTCGTTGAAAATCTTGACAGCATTGATCGGGTCCCCCACATACTTAGGGGACTTGAACGAGACTGTCTTGACCAGACCTTTTTCGTGTACCAACAGGCAAGGGATAATCCTTGGTCTGAGCATCTTATAACTCCGCGAAATTTTTCAACAGCAAGGCACCATAGTGGTGGCTTTTCTCTGGGTGAAACTGGACGCCATGGACATTGCCCGAACTGACTGCGCAGCCAAAATTGAGGCCGTATGTCGCGCGGGCCGACACATGTGCCGGGTCACTGCTGTCGAAGAAGAACGAATGGAGAAAGTAAAACCGCGCGTCCGACTCCAGGCCCGCAAACAAGGCTGAACCGGGCGCTGGCGCCACATCGTTCCATCCCATGTGCGGAAGCGGCAACTTGGACGATTCCGCGACCGAACCGAACGAGCGAACCCGGCCTGGAATCCAGCCGAGGCCTGCCGATTTTCCTTCGTCGCTGTTGCTTGCCAGTATCTGCATGCCGACGCAGATTCCCAGCACTGGCACCTTCTTCTCGACAACCAGGTCTTCCAGCACCGGGCGCATACCGGATGCATCGAGCAATTCCATCGCCTTGTCAAACGCCCCTACACCCGGCAGGATGATCTTGGTAGCACCAGTGAGCTCGGCCGCTGTTTTGGCACGCGTAGCCTCGAAGCCAAGGCGCTTGTACATGTTGGCGAATGCCTGTACGTTGCCCAGGCCATAATCAACGATATGGATCATCGGAAGAACCTCTTCTCTGTACCCAGCAGGCGCATTGCATTGGCCCCCGCGCCAATCAGCCAGCGCTTGTTGCGGTAGTCACGGTAAGTCTTGTTTTCCCCGTCAAAAATGGCTTGCAACTCGTCCACGGAAAGATCGAGCTTGCTGGCCACGTATTCGAATTCCTGCTTGAGGAAATGTTCATCCATCTCAGGGCGAGAGATACGGTCCAATGCGGCTTCGCGCGTCATTTGCCCCGTCATGATCAAACTGGAGAAGTGCGCGCGGCGCTTCTGGAAGCCGAACTTGCGCGGCAGCCAGTAATCTTCGTAGAAGCGGGTAAAACGCGACTCATGGTGCTTATGCTGAAAGCGCTTCCAGCCAAAGCGGCGTTCGAGTTCGTCTTCGGCGTCTTTCTTCAGGAATGGCACCATGTTCAGCGGCTTGGCCACCTGCATACCCAGTACATGCTGGTAATAGCCTTTGTAGACGAGAATGTCCAGCAAAGGAAAAGTTTTCAGAGGACGTTTGCCAAATTTACCATGAATGTCACCGAACAAAGTCTTGTCGATACCCAGATAGCCGCCCCACGCTTCAGGCTCACGGCAGCACTCGGTCGAATAGTTCGAGCCGGTAACCACATACTTGATCTTGTTCTTGCGCGCGAATTTGTACAGCGACGAGAAGAACGAAGCATCCTGTGGCAAATCCTGATCAGGAATTTGAGACTTCAGGAAGGCGACCTGCAAGTCCTTCATTTCTTGCCAATTTACCACTTCAGTAAACAAGTCCAAACCAAGACCATCGACAAGTTTTTCGATGTTGCCGACTGCCTGGTCGGTATTCCAGCCAGCATCGACGTGATACAGCAGCGGGCGCAGGCCCATTTTCTCTTTCGCCACGTAAACAGCATAGGAACTGTCCAGTCCGCCACTCAAACCGATGATGCAATCGAAGTCTTTGCCCTTGCCATCGGCACGTATCTTATCGGCAAGCACGGCCAGTTCAGCCGCACCTCTTTCATCAGTATGCCAGTTCGGAACAATGTTCGTGTCATAGTTATTGCAGTAGTTACATGTACCGCTGCTATCAAATTGTATGCCCGCGTCGGAAGTATCCATGATACAACGGCGGCACATCTGGTAATTGGGATCCAAGTTCATGTTTTAATTTTGTCTTAAGTTAATTTTTCAGCTTGAAGCGCATAATCTAGAATACTTGCGGCAATCTTGGCAGACTGCGCAGACATTGACTCAAGCTCGGATTGTTGCATTTGCGCGGCGGACAATAGCGCATCGTATAGACTTTGATTAGAACTGACAAGCCAGCCATTAGATGCAATTAAAGCACGATGACTGAGCACATCAGCGATGATCACCGGCTTTCTACAGCACACTGCCATTTGCATGGTGGCTGACTGAGAGCCCGGCTGCACATACACGTCAGCCCCGATCAGCAGCTTAGTCAGTCCTTGCGTGTCAAGCCATCCCAGCTTGATGATGCGTGGATCCTTGCGCACCAGATCTTCGGCAGCATCTTTGATGTCGTCCATGAAGACACCCGCCAGCACCAGGCGCAAATTCTGGTCTGGCAAGGCGCTGAAGGCGTTCAGCGAGTCAAGCAAGCGTTTGGCGCCGTCGAATTTTCCGCTCTGTACAAAGATCCGTAGATCATCACCCCATTGGTATTGCGCTCTTACCGTTTGTCGAACCCGAGTATACGCGTCATCAGAAAAAACCTTGCCTCCGAGCGGAAGAAATTCGGCTTTTGCGGCAGGGCATCCATAAAAATTGCGGACAAATAATTCTGTCTCCTTGGAGATACAAAAGACACTGCGAATAGACGGTAGCGCCATCTGAAAAATCGTCCGGTAGAACATGAAATGCAGGAGCCACTTTGAAACCCAACCACGCGCACTATTATTGAAATCCTCGTGCGAATCCGCGTACAGTGCCGTACCTGGGTTTTGCTGGACATATCGGGAGACTTCTGCTAGTGCATACGAGCATAGCCCATGGAATACGATCACGTCGGGTGCCATTGCCTCAAGGCGCGCTGTCAGACCAGTGTAAGCGCGAATTTTTTTCGCCAGCCGGGAAATTGAAGCGAAGCGGTACGGCAAGCGCTCTACCATGGCTCCGTCACTCCCCATATATGAAGACGGCGTCACGTACGTCAATTTTCCATCACGTCCAAATGTTTCTGTCGATGCTACAACATGAACATCGTGGCCAGCCCGTACGTGCTCGGCAACTAGCATATTTTCTTGGTAAGCGTATCCATCAATGTAAAAACAGGAAAGACACAAATGTAAGATCTTCATAAATTCTTCTGGGTTTTAATAAAGGAAACAGGGTCGGTTATATGCCCCGCGAGTGCAGTGAGTGCCTCCTCATCGAGCGTCCACCACTGCGAACCGGATAATGCAAGACGCGTTTCCTCGTCGAACCGATACTTCACAATGCGGGCTGGGTTCCCTGCCACTACCGCGTAGTCAGGCACGTCCTTTGTCACTACAGCCCCCATGCCGACCACCGCTCCGTTACCAATAACCGTGCCGGCCTTTATAAATGCACCGTCGCCTATCCATACATCCGATCCGATGGTCGTCCTGACCTCTGGCAGATATTCAAACCTGGAAAATTTTTTCCTGACGCTATCTTTATGGGAAAGAAATACCGGCGACATAGATACAAAATGCATGGGATGCCCAACACCACCAATGGTTACGCGGCTTGCTATCGAAACAAACGCACCGATGTCGGCATTCAGAATTGTGCAATCGTAGCCACAAAATGAGTGCCTATCCATGCGTGAATTGACCAGAGCAGAGCCAGACTCGACCTTGGAATCGCGATGCACCTGAGAACGGCGTACGGATTTCCCCCTTAATATCTTGACAAGCTTGCACCAGATATGCATTATTATTGAGAACATTTTATTAAACATCTTTAAAATAGCTAAAAATATCAATTTTCATATTGAAAAATAATTTTCAATAACAAATAAGTAATTTACTGCTCAGCCCATAAAAATTATGACCTTGAGGAAATTCATCTACTATTTGTATTGAGCCCTCTTGGCCCTCTAAATTTTTTGATCTCGGGCGCATCGACCAAAGAAAAATAGTTATCAGCAATCCGCCACATGGCAACAACACAGTCGGCAATGGTACGTTCATAAGCGCCATCCAAAAACCAATAGCCACAAACTAATCAGACGTAGCGAAAAATACCGTGAAACTGCCTCCAATATTCTCATGAATAGTGCGAGAAAAGCAGTCACGACAAAGATGCCCATCAAACCTAAGGTGGCAAACGCATCAGAAGCCCAAAACCGCCATTGATATTTACAGTCTCTGAATCGAAATAATACAGTCGGATTTCTTGCCCTAAAGATCTATCGCATAGGGATGACTGCTAAATATTGCGGTGATTGGACCGATGTGCGTATAAAAGGTGAACCCATGTATCGAAAAGTATGGCAATAAAAATATTAATCAATTTTTATTTGTGAACGTGGACATACAACAAATACACAAATAGTTGTTAAAATTAACCAAAAATATGAATAAGCAGTCAAATGACTCTGAATTACACCTAATAAAGGCAATATGAGAATAAATAAAAAATTTATTCGCTTGTTATTGCAATTGCAATTACTCCTATTTGACATCCATATCCGGAATAAAAACCACAAGAGAATGCATGAACCAATGATTCCAAAATTTAGAGCCCACTCCAAAAACAAATTATGGGGATTAGGAATTAGAACAGTATCGGCGATTGCTAAATAGCTACTACTAGCTCCAGCACCTACTCCCAACCCATAACTTTCAACAACTCCATTCAGACCAGCTTTAATAATGGCAAGACGCCCTTCATCACCTTCAAAATCAGTCGAGAAATCGGAAAATTTCAACTGCAAAACCGTCAATAATAATGAATCATTACTAATTGAAAAAATAAAAATTCCGCCTAAAATGATGATTACCAATATAATCAAGAAAAATTGTTTCCTCTTGATCGGTAAAAAAAATTTGGCGAACAGTACGGCGAACAAACACAAGATAGCTGCTCGACTAGAGTTAATTAAGACTATCATTGAAACAAATAAAATAACAATGTTCTTAAAAAAAATTAAAGGCTTACTTACTCTCTCTTGATCACTTCCTGAAAAACATGTTCCGATCACACAAAAAACCAGGAAAAGTGAAAAATCATTGTAGTTTCCATGTACTCCAGACGCGAAAGGTAGCAGATTGATAAGCTGTCCTCCACCACGTTCTTCGAATCCGAGAGAAAAATGATTACCGGTTATCAACTCGTAAAACGCAAGCGGAAGTACAAAAAATCCGGCTAATAACCATGCGCGAGGCAATAATTTCTGCAAAGCTTCGATTTCACTAAGAGTCATTAAGCCGATCATAAGGAGTGGAATCATATTAACCAACAACACAATCAGATATTGCACAGTCACTGTCTTATCTACTGACCAGACAACTGACATCAAACTTATTATCATTAATGAAAATAAAAAAACCAAAATTTCATTTTGAAATTTTATCTTCTTATTGAAATTGAATAACCGTATCAATACGAATGGCAAAAGTATGATGGAGATAAGACGACTGACTTGTAGACTGCCGCCAATACCGCCCAACGCCAACGCTGTCACGGCGGCTGAAATAAGCCACGGAGCGCAAGATTGCGAATTTTTATTAATTGACTCGATCATTTTTTTCATTTAAACGGGCAGTTCATGGTCAAATTAAAATTTGAAAAAATTGCCCAACTCTTAAGTCTAGAAATTGAGTAAATTTTGATAATTATATAATTAATAATATATATAATTATAAAATTTTTGATATACTTATTTCAGTTGGGGAATTTTTAAAAATATTTAATAAATAATTAGACCTGAAAATATAATAATTGCAAAACATATTTCATTTTATAATACAAAAGCTGCTCACTTCAATTGCTATTTATAATGCAAAAAACTTAACGATTATTTATTTGACTATAATAAATTTTTTTAGCTTGAATAAAACTTGATCGGAATTTGGGGAAGTATAGAAAAATTGAAATGACCATCAAAAATTCAGCTTCCCAAGCATACCCAAGGCTGAATAAAAATCCGCAACCGATCATAGCTCCAACCATCAGATAGTGATGGCCAGCAACAACTCGCTCCCATACCTTGGTCGATAATTCACATTGCCAACTAAGAGTAACCAAAAAGGCTAACAATACTGCCTGCAGGGCGCCACGCGCACCGAAATACTTGTTGGCGACAAGCGACATGCCTATACTCAACACTGCGCCGACGATAGAAATAATCATCGACTGAAAGCTCAAACGCTTTACAGGTATGCCGAAATTACCAACGATAGAAATAGGCAGCAGGAGATTCCAAACAACGACCAGCACCACTAGTTCTGGTAGCCCACTATATTTAGCAGGAAATAAAAGTGACAAATAAGGAAGAACAAACAGACTTGCCAGCAACAAAAATGCACATAACATTGTGATAATTGTAGCAACGTGACGATATAACGCAGTAGGTGCTTTCAAGGCATACCAACGGTAGGCAAAAGGCAGCCATTGGGTAGTAAAAACAGCCTGCAAAAGTGCAAGGCCTCCGCCAAGCGATATGGCCAGGGACGTCGTGACAAGCTCTCGGGGATTGCCATTTGCACCAACGACATAAATGGCGGAAGCGGAAATAGCGTAATAAGCGAGCGATCCAGGGATGAGCGGCAGGCCAAACCTCAACAAATCTAGCCCGCGTGGAAGCGGCTTCTTCTCTTTGCCAGCATTATTCAGCTCAAAAATCAGGCCAATGCGGCGGGCCATGAAGATTTCATAACAAAGCGCCGCCATCGCGCTCAGGATAAAAATGCTGATAACAATATCATAAGTCAACGTGACTATTGACTGACTACCGATCAGTGCTATCAACAAAATTTGGAAAATTTTAGGCGTGACAATATCGATCCCATAAACTACACCATCGCCCGACATGCGAAGATATGATGAATAAATTCGGTTCAACAACAGCAGCACGCAAGCCAGAATCATGCCGGCATTGATCGAACTGCTGACTGCACCATCGAAATAAAATTTTATGAATGCCAGACCCAGCACGCCAAGCGGAATTGCATAAAATACAAGCCTCAGTATTATTTTCAGCAACTGACGTGGACTGGACGCTTCATGAAACTCGCGCACAAGCGCTTGGTCAAGACCAAGCCCTACAGTCAAGATAAAAAAATTGGCATTCGTCTGGAAGATGACGAACTTTGCCATATCACCTTCGGACAGCCAGCGGGCCAGTACCGGAATGAAAATAAACCCGATTGCGCCAACGATAATCGGAGATAAAGAATATGAAATTATTGACTTTCGACTCATCGGATTCAGCTAGTACTCTTGATCAGGATCAGCTCACGTCCGATACGGCCGGAAGATTAAAGGACACCAAATAGCCCACTGATCATATTAATATTAATTTCACGCCTGCCCGGCGATTTAAAACCACTAATTAACTTTCTCATCGCCAAGAAAATATTGCAAAACATGGAGCTATTTAACCGCAAAATATATGCGATTTAATATCATTTAAATATTGTATCGGTGATTGGAAATGTAAGCAGAAAGAATGAGATACCCCAGATCAGCTTTGCGCTCGACGAAATTTCTTTTGAAATTTTTAATCAAAAAATTATTGCTGCAAGCACACATCAGGGGGCGTGCTGATTGAATCGATTTGTTTCGCTGCACTTGCATATATTTTTACCAACTTTGAGCATACGGCTAACTGGCTGAAGTCATTGATGCAGCCATCACGTATTTGCTTGCGATTATAGAATCCGCTTTCTATCCGCTGACTCATAGTCGTCATTGCTTCGGCGACCGCATGAAGGTTTCCAGCCTCCGTCATAAGCCCATTCTCCATTGTGACGATATCATCCGTACCCCCACACTTGGTTGAAATGACGGGCAGTCCTTTGGCGAGTGCTTCTGTCACCACCACACCAAAAGTTTCATTATCGCTGGTCAGTACAAAACAATCTGACTCATCAAGCAACCCTGCCACCCGATTCTTTGGCTGCATGCCAAGTAATTGAATAGAAGCTCCCATGCCATACCTGGAAATCCTTTGTTCGAGCGCTATGCGCTCGGGACCATCGCCCACGATATAAAGAAGATGCGGAGTTTCCTTGCCGAAGGCATGAAAAAAGGCATCGATCAAAATATCTTGGCGCTTGCTTGGGTTAAGCAGAGCAACGTTAATAAAAGTTAATTTTTTTTTATTGGACTGATCTCTGATTTCGGTAGCAAAGAATACAGGGTCCACTGCATTTGGTACGACATGCGTATGGGTGAGTTCCATATCCTGCCGCATGTGAGTGAGCAAGGCATTCGATACGCTGATCACCACCTTGGCGTTTTTTGCGGCTTGTCGAGCTGGAAGCATTTCATACGGTGAAACCTCATGCTTGTGCCACTGGCTGGAATGTTCGGTAACGACATAGGGTATGCCATGCTTTCTGAATATCGCAGCAGCCAAGACGCCTGCCCTCAACAGACAATGTGCATGGATGACGTCAGGCTTGCCAAACCTGGCGCAATACCCATCGAAAAGCTGCATACCGGCAGCGACCCACTTGGGCAGGATTAGGCGCTCTATCCTAGGTGTCCAGTTGATATATGTTTTCCGAAAAATATTCACTCCACCACTGCTCGACCAAGTAGTCTTGCTGCGCAAATATTTTTTTACATGACGTAACGATCTGAGGTCGGGATAAATCATCCCGACCTGTTCGCCGAGCTCGTGCACACCAGACGCCTGCGTTGCAAAAAACGATCCGCTCGGATCGCCCTGGTAGTGCGCAAACCAGGACGGTATCACCAGTACATGCATTTTTTATCCCGCCAGTTTAGCAAGATGTCGAACCACTTCACGCTGGTCGGCTTCGGAAATGTCTGCGCTCATCGGCAAACTCATGACGCGCTTGCCCATTGCCTCGGCTACAGGAAAGCTCGGTTGTGCAGGATCGGCATACGCAGGTTGCAAATGCATCGGAATCGGGTAATGAATCGCCGTCGGAATGCCAGCTTCCAGCAGTCCTGCCTGGATTTTCTCGCGCGCATCGACCTTCACCGTGTACTGTGCCCATACGCAGTCGCGGTCATCCTTCAGTCCCAGCAATTCCACGCCGGTACAGCCACTTTCACGGATCAACTCAGCATACTTTTTTCCAAGTTCCTTGCGCTGTTCAACTTCCCATTCGAAGCGCTCGAGCTTGGCCAGAACGATCGCGCACTGCAGCGTATCCATCCGCCCGCCAACGCCAATACGGGTGTGGACATAGCGCTTGCTTTGGCCGTGAACGCGAATCTCGCGGCATGCCTGGGCAAGCGCATCGTCACTTGTGAAGATTGCCCCACCGTCGCCATAGCAACCAAGCGGCTTGCTCGGGAAGAAACTGGTGCAGCCGAAGGTGCTGAGATTGCCACTCTTGCGACCCTTGTAGGTGGCGCCAAAACTCTGGGCACCATCTTCGATCACAGCCAAGTCACCATGACGCGAGGCGATGGCATTGATTTCGTCCATGTCAGCTACCTGACCATACAGGCCCACCGGCATAATGGCTCGGGTTCGTGGCGTAATGGCAGCCTCGATGAGTGAGGCATCGATATTGCAAGTACCGGCGTCGATATCGACATAGATCGGGCGTGCACCGAGAAGCGTAATCACCTCAACTGTGGCAGCAAATGTGAAAGGCGTCGTGATGACTTCATCACCAGGCTTGATTCCCAGTGCCATCAAGCAAATCAGCAAAGCCTCGGTACCGCTTGCCACCGAGATGCAATGCTTGGCGCTAGTAAACTGCTCCAGGCGCGCTTCCATTTCGCGCACTTCAGGACCCATGATGTATTGCCCATGGTCAAGCACGCGATTGATACGCTCTTGGATTTGCGGCTTGAGTGTCTGATATTGCTGTTTCAGATCGATAAAGGGAATCATGCTTGGGTTTCCTTGGTGACTACTCCGTCACTGAGACGGTATTGTACGGACGTGGCAGAACAAATGCACGTGGCGTTGCCAGTTAGCGGCAACTCCAGGCGGTTTCCTTGCTCACTCATCCAGCCGATTTGGCGTGCAGGCACTCCCG
Organism: Janthinobacterium aquaticum; assembly: GCF_009208565.1. Lineage (GTDB taxonomy): Bacteria > Pseudomonadota > Gammaproteobacteria > Burkholderiales > Burkholderiaceae_D > Janthinobacterium. The sequence goes on from NZ_WFLK01000003.1 coordinate 424,613, forward strand.
CCATCAGGGCATACGGTTTCACGTCCCGATTAACAACAGCCCCGGCGCCCACGAAAGCATAGGCGCCGACCGTGACGCCGCACACGATGGTGCAGTTCGCGCCCAGTGTGGCACCCTTGCGCACGATGGTACGGCGATATTCGTTTTTGCGCGTCACTGCCGAACGGGGGTTATACACATTGGTAAAGACCATGCTCGGACCACAAAACACATCGTCTTCCAGCGTCACCGCATCGTAGACACTGACGTTGTTCTGCACCTTGACGTTATCGCCAATCTGCACATCGTTGCCGACATAGACGTTCTGACCGAACGAGCATGCCTTGCCGATACGCGCACCGCCACTGATATGCACCCAGTGCCAGACCCGCGTACCTTCGCCGATCACTGCGCCCTCATCGACGATGGCGGTGACATGAATATTGGAACTCATCGCTGCTCCCACATCAATACTCAAGCGGCAGCGCGACGCGCTTGCCGTCGCGCGATGACATGTACATCGCAATCAGCAATTCCAGCGATTTGAGACCTTCACGGCCGTCGGTTTCGGCGCTGGCGGTACCACGCAACGTCTGAATCACATTCTGGTAGTACAACGGATGGCCAAAACCATATACCGAGGTGGTCTCGTAGCTCACATCGTTGACACGCTGGTCGTCTTCATGTGGCTCGGAAAACTCCCATTTCTGGATTTCATTCACGGCCATGCCGCCGATACGCACGGTGCCTTTCTCGCCCAGGATGGTGATCGAGCCTTCCATGTTTTTGGGATAGGTCAGCATGGTGACATTGAGCGTCCCCATTGCGCCACTGCGCCAACGCAACGCAGCCACGCCACTATCCTCGACTTCAATATCGCGATCAAGCGTCGCAGTGTAGGCCATTACGCTTTCCACTGGGCCGACGATCCAGTCAAACAGGTCGATATAATGACTTGCCTGGTTCATGAAGGCGCCGCCATCAAATTCCCAGGTACCACGCCATTTGGCGCTGTCGTAATACTCTTGCGGACGAGTCCAGAACACATTGATTGCCACGCTGTAGATGCGACCGAAACGGCCTTGTTCGGCGGCACGTTTAAGCAATTGCAAGGTGGCGTTGCGGCGATTTTGCTTAACCACAAATAAACGCACATTGGCTTCGTCGCAGGCGCGGACCATGCGCAGGCCATCCTGCCAGCGCGTGGCCATCGGCTTTTCAGTTACGACATGACGACCGGTTTTCGCCACTTCGATCGCTTGATTGGCATGCAAGCCACTGGGAGTCGTCAAAACGACAACGTCGGCAGTTGTGTTCGCCAGCATGTCGGAAAGGTGGATATGCCCTTTAGCGCCGGTACGCGTAACAGCACGCTCAAGTGCTTGGGCATCAATGTCGCACACATCGACGATGTCGAAATCGGCGGCGTGTTTCTCCATCGCCTCCAAATGATTGTTGGCAATACGGCCACAGCCAACCAGAGCTATACGGATTTTCCGGTCTGTGATGGTTTGATATTTCTGCATAATGATCCTGAGATTAAAGTCGGAAAACGGTAAATCCAGCTGCGGCCAGCGCATCGCGTTTGAACAGCGACTTGAGGTCAGCCAACACTGGCGTGTCACCACGACACATGCCTCTCAGCTGTGTAGCATCGAGCGCACGGAACTGGTCATGGCCAACCGCCACCACCATTGCATCGACCTGATTGTCGCTGTCGATGGTACCGAGCTTGATGCCATACTCGTGTTCAACTTCCTTGGCGTTCGCCCACGGATCGCAAACGACAGTTTCGACGCCCCAGGTCTGCAACTCTTTGACAAGATCAGCGATCTTGCTGTTACGAATGTCAGGACAATTTTCCTTGAACGTCACGCCCATGATGCCAATTTTGCTGCGTGCAACGTCAACGCCTTTCTGCAGCATCAAACGGATAACGTTGCGTGCCGCGTAACGCGCCATATTGTCATTGATACGACGGCCAGCCAAGATGACCTGAGGGTGGTAGCCAACGGCTTCCGCCTTGTGGGTCAGGTAGTACGGATCAACGCCGATGCAGTGGCCACCAACCATGCCCGGGCGGAAGGGTAGGAAATTCCACTTACTGCCAGCGGCCTCAAGCACATCCAGCGTGTCGATGCCAAGGCGCGAGAAAATAACCGACAACTCGTTCACTAAGGCGATGTTCAGGTCACGCTGGGTGTTCTCAATAACCTTTGCCGCCTCGGCGACCTTGATGCTAGAAGCAGGAAAGGTTCCAGCCGTGATAATGCTTGCATACAGGTCATCGACCAGTTTGGCGACCTCCGGCGTAGAGCCGCTGGTGATTTTCTTGATCTTGGTAAGCGTATTGACCTTGTCACCGGGATTGATTCGCTCCGGGCTGTAACCGCAGAAAAAATCCTCGTTGAATTTCAGTCCGGAGAATTTCTCCAGTACCGGGACGCAGTCTTCTTCGGTCGCGCCAGGGTAGACAGTCGACTCATAAATGACGAGATCGCCCTTCTTAAGTACCTTGCCAACGGTTTCGCTAGCCTTCAGCAAAGGGGTGAGATCAGGCCGCTTGTACTGATCCACTGGCGTAGGAACTGTGACAATAAAGCAATTGCTTGAGCGCAGATCATCAATGGCAGTAGTAAAGTTCAGGTGCTCTGCAGCGCACAATTCTTCAGCAGTGGTCTCTAGTGTGAAATCCTCGCCAGCCTGAAGTTCCGCAATCCGTTTCTGATTGATGTCGAACCCCATGACCGGGCGCGTGCGGCCAAACTCGACGGCCAATGGAAGTCCCACGTAGCCGAGCCCGATAACTGCCACTTTAATTTCGTTCAATTTCATATTTTTCTCTACGTTACATATTTAACTAGGGTTAGCTTAAAGGCTTTCATACCAACGAACAGCGTCCAGCTTGCCTCGAACGCCATTGACGCACAACGATATCGGAAGCCAGAAGGCGTACTACCGCGACCATATAAAGATACATTGCGCAGCAAAGTTACCTGAATCGGAGATACGCTCTTAGCTCATTCCAGCGAGCCGCATTAGCTGGAACTGTCATAGCTCGCTTCTGTGCGGCTGAAAAAAGTACCCACAGAATTATGAAGAAACCAGATATCAGTGTTGCCGCAATTACGATCAGTGCGCGTTTCGGATTCGACTTGCGCTCTGGTTGCATCGCCGGATCGAGCACCTGGATAAGCGAAGGATCCTTGGCTTCATCAAGTCGGGCAAGCTCATACTGCTTTGCCAAAAGTTCGTACAGCATCTGGTAGTATTTCAGGTCGCGCATCAATTGGATGTTATCCAGCCCAGCCTTGCTAAGGTCACTTGGCTGAACATTTCCGGCACGCCCGCCCTCCAGTCTAGACAGTTCGTTACGCAGGCTGGCTAACTCTTCGCTGGCGCGTCGGAATTCCGGGTTCTGTGTAGTAACGAAAGCCCTCATCGATCCCAACTGAATCTCTTTGGCGGAAACCTGCGCCTTGAGACGTGCAGCGGTTTCGAGAATGGCACGGCTTTCACTATCGACACTGATCACGCCACTGGTGTCTATTGCGCCCTTGAGTGAGATCTCGACCTTTGCCAGATTGTTTTTTGCTGCCTCAAGTTCACGCTCATAGAATACGCGTCGTTGTGACGCTTCCGTAAGGGCCAGCGTCTGTGTAAGGCGCTGCAATTCTTCGACATAAGCATTGGTCATTCCGGCAACATCTTTTTGGCCTTCATCTTCGACTTCAATGCTGATCATGCCATCTTTCCCAGCAATTATAGTTGTCCGTCCCTGCAGACGATTTCGCGCCGCTTCGTAAGTTTCTGTATCATATCTTTTTTTCAAGTCAAACTTGGCGACCAGCTTGTCGGTGACCGTCCTGCTCTTCAAAATACCCACATAAAGATCAGAAGGGTTCTTAATACCGGCTGCGGCACCAGCGGCAAGACCGGCTACACCGCCAAGTTGTGACAGCAATGCGGACGCACCCGACTGCGACTGCTGAGGCGGCAGCAACTTGGTTTTGGCCTGATATAGATTGGGCAATACCAAGCTAATCGCTGCTGAGATCACTGCCACTGCCAGTGGTAAGCCAATAATTAACTTCTTGCGTTTGGCCAACACGATTAGCATGTCGAAAAAATTAAATTCCAGATCGGCCTGATTCTTGCCGGACTCTGTTGAAACCGCGTGCGTGTCGTTCATGCTGTGGAGCCACTCATATGATGATGATATTAATTTCTGTTGCAGGGCCACCTGCGGCCCTCACTCATCGCTACCAGACCTACTGCTTCAATACCTGAATCGCGGCGGCACCCAAACCAAAATTGGCAAAGATCGCTGCCCATTCACGCGTGCCCTTGGTAAATTTCGTCCATGCAGTTTCCCGATCCATTTTTTGTGGAACCACGATGGAGTCGCCTGGCATGACGATGACACCGCCGATGCCACCAAAACCCCAGCTACTCGTATTACGTGCAAGTACACTACCATCAGTACGCATGATAAAGATATTTTCGACATCCGCATCGACAGTCAGACCGGCCTTCTTGACGTAGTCGTCCACACGACTATTGGGTGACCAGAGCGGTGATGCCTCGGCATTGACAGAACCAAAAATATGCACAAATTCCGGCTTCGCAGGGATAACCAGACGATCACCATTTTCCAGTTTTAACTGGGGCAGGCGAGCAAATGAGCGCTCCTGCGGGTCAAGTCCGAACGCGATGCGACCAGTCGGTTTCATTTGCCTGAAGAGGGCAATATTCTCCTGAGCGATTTTCAATTCGGCCTGTCTTTGTGCTTCGGCGGCTTGGGCATCAATTGGCGTCGTTGCACGTGAATTGGCCAGATTTTTGGACTGCTCAACGCGTAACTGGTTTTCCAGTTTGGTAGCAGCCCTTTCCAGATTGACTTGCTGCTCTACACGTACCTGCTCGCGATAAAACGCGGTACCGAAGAAATATGCATCCGCAGTAGCGCCGCCAGCACGCGTCAGCAAATTTTGCAGCGTTTCGCCAGCCGTCATCTGATACACACCCGGTACTTTGACTTCGCCCTCAACCCGTACGAATACGCGGCGCTTGTCCATCGGCACCGCAACATCCTGCTGGGAAAAAATCGTGACCGTATCACCCGGTTGCAGCTGTACATTGTCCTGGCTGGACGGATTGGAGAATACCTTGCCTAAATTAAATGGAATCAGGTTGACCGTCAGGTCAGAGCGATTGATACGCTCCACGACAGCGTAATCCCAGTTGATCTCATCAATCAAACCACCGATACGCGAGGCAATATTGCCAGCTGCCTCGTTAGTGACATTGTCATTTTCACCAGTACTAACGACGCCATTTTGGCGCTTGATCGAACTACGTGTAATTAGATACTCGCGGCTGGGAATCAAGTCACTGACGTGCATTCCGGGGAAAAACGGTGCGCGGATGGATTGATCTACATTGCCGCGTAATATAACCGCATTCGAAAAATCAGGTGTGATAGAGGTAATATTGAGTACATCGCCGTTTTTAAGCGTGCGTTTCAGCCCGTTGCCGGACAAGGCGAACTGTTCTACGCTGCGCGGTTGGCTCTTGCTAGCATCAATGCGCTCAAGGTAAGCACGGCGCGGATCAGCCACAACTGGCATACCACCAGCGACGTCCAACATCGATTCGATCGTATCGTTGGCAGTGCGTAGCTCATAAATGGCCGGAGTATTGACTTTACCAACGAGTGCAACATGGCCAGTAGCCGCAGGGATGTAGATCGAATCGCCATCTTGGAGCTTGATGTCTGCCGATTTATCACCCTTGGCGATAAAGGCATACAAATCCAGGTCAGCGACGACCTTACCACCACGCTTGACTTGCAGGTGACGCATGCTGCCATTCGGGTTTGGGCCGCCGCTGGCAAACAACGTGGTCACCAAAGTGGACAGACTCGATACGGTGTAAGTACCCGGCCGCTTTGCCTGACCTACCACATACACTGTAATCGCACGCAACTTGCCGAAGCTTACGTTGATGGTTACACCCTTATACATTGTTGCGACAGCCTTGCGGATGACTGACTCCGCATCACTCGCGTTCACGCCCGCCAAGGCAACAGGGCCGATCGTAGGAATCGATATCTGTCCACTACGGTCGATTGTTGCACGATAGTCGATGTCAATGCTACCCGTACCGCGTATCATCAGTTCGTCGCCCACACCCAATGGATAGTCAGCAGGTACCGGGGCCCCCGAGATCGGAGTGTACGTCGAAGCTGCATTCGCAAAGAACTGCGCACCAAATACTGGCAGGATCTTGCCAGTACTGTCGGCAATAAATTTTTGGAACTCGCTCGTACCGACTTCCGGACCACGAACACCAGATACTGGCGGCCTTGCACCTGCCGCAGAGGGCGAGGAGGACGCAACGTTTGAGTCAGCGCTGTTATCAGCAAAATTAGCTGTATTAGCTGTATTAGCTGTATTAGCGTTTGTGATGCTGACCCGCCGTGGCGCCTCGGACGCAACGGAACTCGTGCCGACAGGCATGACTGCCTGACCAAACATTTCTTCTTTGGCGGCACCATCTTGGGCTGAAGCAGCAATGGAAGCAACGGTTAGAGCAACTGCTACGAGGCAACGGGTGATTTTGGTCATTGATGAATTCAGTTTAGGAGGGGGAGCTTGATGGCGATAAATGCGCATGTCATTTTAGCTTAAATCATGGAAACTGGAATATATATTTTAAAATAGTCAACACTTTGATGCCATGAACGTTGCAAATTCAGAGGTTGCTTTTCTCGTCATCTTAGTGAAGTAATGCCTGGGTGATCGCGCATTTTTTCAGTGGCGTCAAACATGCTTACCTCAATGCGCACGACGACTTTTGATAAGGCCGCAGAATATATCATGGGTTGAAGAATTGACGTGGACGATAGTTTTCTTAGCATCCAGCACATATGCCGTGAACTTCAAGGAAGAAGCAATGCGCGTCGCACACTAAATTGCACATCGTGAGGATGACAGAATTGATGCTGTCATCCTCAGGTCGCTAGACAGTCCGGTCAGAATGCCGACCAAGATCAACGCATGGCAGGTACGATACCGTGACCAATGTCAGCGCATTGGATCAGGCTCGATACGTCAAGCAAGGCGCGATTGGCAGCAGCGTCCTGTCCAGCTTGTAGCCATATATTGTCGGAAATATCAGATGACGGCGCATATTCCTGTACGATTTTTTGCAGATGCAAGCGGATCGCGTTGTGGTCGAATCGGGCGCAGGCGTCTTCCAGTTGCTGCAGCATTTGCTGAAGCACTGGCCATTCGAACTCAGCTTCCTTGGCGCGCATGATCAGAGGGTGATCGGTCCCACTGACATTGCTGCCGATCAGCAACTCCTCATACAACTTCTCGCCAGGGCGCAGACCGACATAATTGAGCTCGATGGTTCCAGCTGGCGTATCCGCTGTTTTGACTTCCTGTCCACTCAAGTGAACCATGCGCACGGCCAGGTCGGCGATACGTACCGGCTCACCCATATCGAGCACGAAGACGTCGCCGCCCTTGCCCATGGCGCCAGCCTGGATCACCAGCTGCGCCGCTTCCGGGATGGTCATAAAGTAGCGCGTAATATCAGGATGCGTCAGAGTGATAGGCCCACCACCAGCAATCTGCTTGCGAAACAACGGCACAACCGAACCTGACGAACCGAGTACATTGCCAAAGCGCACCATGGAGAAGCAGGTATCTGACTCCTTGCGCGCAAACGCCTGGAGAACGAGCTCAGCCAAGCGCTTGGTTGCGCCCATTACGTTGGTCGGACGCACTGCCTTGTCGGTGGAAATCAGCACAAAGCAGTTCACTTTTGCTGCGACTGCCGCCTTGGCCATGCTGAGCGTGCCATACGCGTTGTTACGAATACCCTCGATCGGGTTGTGCTCGACCAGCGGTACGTGCTTGTATGCAGCAGCGTGATAGACCGTTTCGACGGCAAAAGAAGACATAATACGGGTGCATTTTTCCGTTTCGAGCACCGAGCCAACAAAAGCGACCAGTTCAACATCAAGCTCTGATGTGACCTTGATTTCGCGCAGTTCCTGTTCGATTGTGTAAAGAGCGAATTCAGAAATATCCAGCAAAATCAACCTCTTCGGCTCAAGTGCGATGATCTGGCGGCACAACTCAGAGCCAATCGAGCCGCCGGCGCCACTGACCATAACCGACTTGCCGGTAATGCAAATCGACAGCAATTCAGCATTTGGCGCCACCACGTCGCGGCTCAACAAATCTTCGATCTCGATTTGGCGTACATCTTCCACCCGCATGTTCCCCTTGACGAGGTTGCTGATCGGTGGCGTAACCTTGATACGTACGGTCAACATGGCAAGCTTGTCAAGGATCGCGCGCTGCTCCTTACGACTCAGCTGCGGCATGGCCAGCAGAACGGTAGTGATATTGTATTTTTTGACAAGCCGTTCAAGCTCGGCCGATGGATATACTTTGATGCCGCGAACGATGGTGTTAACGCGCTGCGGATCATCATCGATAAAAATGATGGGCTGATATTCGTTGCCCGGGGTGATAGCGTTTGCCAGCAAGCTTCCTGCTTGCCCTGCACCGTAAATGGCGACACGCGTCTTGTTGCCAGAACCGCTCTGGCTCAGCAAGCTGCGCGCCAGGAACCGGCTTGACAGTACGTAAAGAATGGCGGCCAGCCAATAGATGACAAACGTTTTTACAGAAAACAGCGATCCTGGCAGGGCCAGGCCGATCACGGCCAGAATCAGTGTCGAAATGGTCACTGCACGCAAGGCGGTGAAGATGATTTTCTGGTCGATGTAGCGAATGACAGCACGATACAAGCCGAAATTTACGTACACCGGCACCGAGATCAACGCCGCGGCAAGCGCCACCCACACGTATTGTGTCGGCAACTGGAAGCTATGCCCCTGGGTTTGAAGAAGCGCAGAAAAATAGAAGATGATCGGAAGACATAGCACATCCACAGTCGCCGCCACCAGACGCTTCTGGTTGCGTGGAAGGCCAAGGAACAGGTTTTTCATGGTTTGTTGACTCAAAGGGAGGACACAATTGCCGCTCAAAATGCAGGAACTCCGATTGGAATTCTTATAACTGTAGAATGGTACATGAAATTATTTTGAGGTTGTGAGTTTTCGACGTATGCGCGCAACATGTGGAATTATAATTCGCCAGGGCAATACCCCAAGCGAAATTGCATAAAATGCAATAAAAATGCAAAAAATATATTTTTATGCGTTCAACTAGCCCGGTGCGAAGGAGGTGTTCTGTTGGCCTGTCAGCGACATCGATCATGCCAGCGAGGACTCACTCCTTACCTCATCTATCTATACTAAGTACAGCAACAGACTGCCTGGCTCAATTTTAAATATTTAAATTCGTATTTAAATATTAAATATAAATTTATTTTCGCGGAAAAAATTTGCTTGACGCGTCAATCGTGCGGCGCCGACATCATAGTGCGCTTATGATGAATGTCAAGAGTATTAGATTTCATTCACCTATCATTCGGGAGATCAATATGAACTTTATCATCTGGATTGTCATTGGCGGAGTGATTGGCTGGCTGGCCAGCATGGTCATGCGCACTAATGCACAGCAAGGCATCTTCCTCAATATCGTGGTCGGCATCGTTGGCGCCTTCCTCGGCGGCTGGCTGCTCTCGCCGTTGTTCGGCACCACCACCATCAACAGCGACAATTTCAGTCTGGCGTCACTGCTGGTATCGTTCTTGGGGGCAGTAATACTGCTCGGTATCGTCAATTTGCTGCGCCGTGGCAAGATGCGTTAAACAGCACCTTCATGAAGCAAGCCGGGCCGTCACGCCCGGCTTTTTTATTTCTGGCCGTACAAGTATTTGAAATTGCGTCGCTCAGGGTGGAAAAATTCAGAAAGACCTGCTTGCCACCTATAAAATCCCTCTCTTTGTTGCTTATATAATATTTTTTCGCATCATGCCATGCGGAAAATGTCATTGACTAGTCACGGTTCGGTGACGATACTCTAGGTCGCCCACTGCGCAAATCAGTGGACGCACCACGCTGGTTCCGACTTCACACCCTATAAAAAGCACAGAACTCGAATGAAAAAATCACTGATTGCGCTCGCCATCCTGAGCAACTTCGCGCATGCCGATGAAGGCATGTGGATGCCACAACAGCTGCCACAAGTAGCCAAGGAACTGAAGGCCGCCGGCCTGAAACTCGATCCATCGACCCTGACCAAGCTGACCGAGTTCCCGATGGGCGCCATCGTCAGCCTGGGCGGCTGCTCGGCGTCGTTCGTCTCGCCGCAAGGCCTGGTTGCCACCAATCACCACTGCGTCTACAACAGCGTGGCGGTCAACTCGACCAAGGAAAACGATCTGCTGGCCAACGGCTTCCTGGCCAAGACCTTTGCCGAAGAACTGCCAGCGGCGCCAGGCAGTCGCATCTTCGTGACCTCGGCCGTGACCAATGTCAGCGACAAGATCATCAGCACTGACGTGGCCAAGCTGCAAGGCAAGGCGCGCATCGACGCCATCGAGAAGAACCAGAAAAAACTGGTGGCCGAATGCGAAAAAGAAGCCGGCTATCGCTGCACCGTGTCGAGCTACTACGGCGGTCTCGAGTTCTACCTGATCAAGCAACTGGAAATTCGCGACGTGCGCCTGGTGCATGCGCCACCGGCCGGCGTGGGCAAATTCGGCGGCGACACCGACAACTGGATGTGGCCACGCCATACCGGCGACTACGGTTTCTACCGCGCCTATGTCAGCAAAGATGGCAAGGCTGCCGACTTCAGCAAGGACAACGTGCCGTACCAGCCGAAACACGTGCTGAAACTGGCCAAGGACGGCCTGAAAGAAGGCGACTTCGTGATGGCGCTGGGCTACCCGGGCCGCACCAACCGCCACCGCCTGCCGTCGGAAGTCGCGTTCACGTTTGACTGGAACTACCCTGCTTTCGTGAAAGCATCGGGCGAAACGCTGGCCATCATCGCGCGTGAAACCAAGGATAACAAGGACACCGCGCTGAAATACGCAGGCCAGGTTGCCGGTGTGAACAACTACTACAAAAACCGCCAGGGCATGCTGGACTCGTACGCCGGCAGCGACTTCCTGGCGCGCAAAACGGCCGAACATGAAGCGCTGAAAACCTGGGTCAACGCCAATCCGGCCCGCAAGGCTGAATTTGCTGCCGACATCGAGCAGGTGGAAAAGCTGATCGCCGAGCGCGACGCCGACACCAAGCGCGATTTCTTCCTCGGCTATTCGCAGCCGCGCCTGCTGAACACCGCACGCACCCTGTACCGCCTGGCCAACGAAAGCACCAAGCCTGACGCAGAGCGCAAGTCCGGTTACCAGACACGCGACCTGCCACGCATGGAATCGAGCATCAATGCTGTCGAGCGCACCTATGATGAAAAAGTCGACAAGGCGCTGGTACTGAACAGCCTGACCAAGTACGCAGCCCAGCCAGCGGCCCAACGCCGTGCCAGCTTTGACGCCGCCATCGGCATCAAGGATGGCATGTCGCAAGCCGACCTGGCAGCAGCGCTGGACAAACTGTATGCCGACAGCAAGCTGGGCGACAAGGCCGAGCGCGCAGCCTGGCTGAAACGCACGCCTGCCGAATTCCAGGCCAGCAAAGACAGCTTCATCCAGGCTGCCGTTGCCATGTACCCGGACGCGTTGAAAAACGAAGCCGAAGACGAAGAACTGGGCGGCAAGATCCAGCAATCGTACGCCAACTACATGAAAGCGAAGATCGCTTACATGAAGAGCAAGGGCCAAGCCGTCTACCCTGACGCCAACAGCACCCTGCGCGTGACCTTTGGCCGCGTTGCCGGCCGTGATCATGGCGCCGACGGCACCACCTGGACCGCCTTTACCACCGTCAACGGCGTCGTGGCCAAAGCCACCGGCGAAGGCGAGTTCAATGCCCCGGCAAAACAACTGGCAGCGATCAAGGCCAAGGAATTCGGCAAGTATGTCGATCCGAAGCTGAAAACCGTACCGGTCGACTACCTGGCCACGCTGGACATTACCGGTGGTAACTCCGGTTCGGCAGCGCTGAACTCGAAAGGCGAATTCATCGGCCTGGCCTTTGACGGCACGCTCGACTCGATCATCTCCGATTGGGACTACAACAAGGCCAATACCCGTTCGATCCAGGTCGACCTGCGCTACATGCTGTGGAACATGAAATACATCGACCACGCAGACAACCTGCTGAAAGAAATGGGCGCCGAGTAATCCAGCTCATCGTCGTCGGTAGGTCGGATTAGCGGGGCACAGCCCCGCGTAATCCGACAACACCGCTGACGCCACCAATGTTGTCGGATTACGGCCTGCGGCCTAATCCGACCTACGCATTTTTCGCAGGCGATACGGCGAATCTGTCTGCCGGCCTTGCGCCGGCAAGACGATCTGACGGCGTCCGTCACGCAGCAACAGAGCCAGGTCCGCACCGGGATAACGTTGCAGCCGCTCAATGTCATGGGCATCGGCAGCGCCAGCGATCACGATACGATAATCACTTTTTCCAAAATCGAGTAGCAGCGCTGGTGCGCTATCTGTCCACGGCAAGGCCGTGATGCGCAGTTGCATGCCATTCTTGCGCCACACGAACGACTGCCATAGCTGCAGGTGGCGCACCTGGCCGGCCACCATCACGCGCGGCGCCTCACCGTTCGATGGCAGTTGCAGCCGCAGGTCGGCTGGTGCGGCCGCATCGGGCAGCTCGAACGCCACGCGCAGTGCGCCATAATGAATCAGCGCGCCAGCCTGCATCACGCGAACCGAGCCGGCTGGCGGCGCTGCCAGCACCCACGCGCTACAACAGTACAACAACGCTATCATCAGCGACCGCATGCCATCCCCCTCAAACGTACAGTGATAACACCACGCCAGGCGATGCGACTTGTGCTGCATCAACGGCCGGACTCGCGGCCTGCGCCGGTGCTACAATTGCCGCCTCAGCGACCGCTTACCCAGCCTCCGCTCCAGCCTCTCCAGACTCAGACCGCCATGCCATCAGACCTGCGCACTAGCTACGAACTCGGTAACCATAACCAGACCACGACCTGGCTGGAATGCATCAATTACTACAAAGACCTGGCAGCACGCTATCCGCAAGTGCTGCATTTTGAACAGATCGGCCTGTCCGATTCGGGCGTGCCCATCCATGCTGGCGTGGTCAGCGCCGATGGCGTGTTCGACCGCGAAACCATCAAACGCGCGGGACGAACGGTGTTTTTCAACAATAACGGTATCCATCCGGGCGAACCGGAAGGTATCGACGCCTGCATGGCGCTGGTGCGCGACCTGTGCACGCAGCCGGAGCGCCTGGCTGCACTGGGCCAGACGGTGCTGCTGTTTATTCCGATTTACAACGTCGATGGCAGCCTGAACCGGGCCAACACGTCGCGCGTCAACCAGGATGGCCCAGAACAGTTCGGTTTCCGCGGCAACAGCCGCCACCTGGACCTGAACCGCGACTTCATCAAGTGCGACAGCCTGAACGCCCAGGTGTTCAACCGCCTGCTGGCCAGCTGGGACCCGGATGTGATGGTCGACACGCACACGTCGAACGGCGCCGACTATCCGTACACCATGACGCTGATCCACACGCAGACTGACAAGCTGGGCAATGGCTTGGGCCCGTTCCTGCAAGACACCATGCTGCCGCATATCTTTGCGCAGATGGAACAGGCCGGCTGGCCCACCTGCCCCTACGTCAATCCGGTCAAGGACAGCCCGGATCATGGCATTGCCGAATTTCTGGAAGTGCCGCGCTTCTCGACCGGTTTTGCCGCCCTGCATCATGTGATCGGCTTTATGCCGGAAACCCATATGCTCAAGCCGTTTGCCGACCGCTACGCCTCGATGCGCGCGCTGGTCGATATCACGCTGGCATTTACCGTCAAACATGGCGAACAGATCAAACAGCTGCGCGCGCAGGCCAAGGCAGCCGGGCGCACGCAAACGCAGTGGCCGGTCAGCTGGAAAATGAACGAAGAGCAACCTTCGACCTTCCGTTTCAAGGGTTACGCGGCGCAGTATTCGGCCAGCGTATTGGGTGACTATATGCGCCTGTCTTACGACCGCTCGCAACCGTGGGAGCGCGATATTGCCTATTACAACCGCTTTGACGTGGATGTCAGCGTAGCTGCGCCAAAAGCCTATGTGGTGCCGCAGGCGTGGCGCGAAGTGATCGATCGCCTGCGCTGGAACGGTGTGCAAATGACCCGCATTACCGCCGAACAGACCGTAACGGCGCGCTATTACCATATCAAAGAGGTCGGCACGCGGGCTGGCGCCTACGAAGGCCATATGTTTCACGACACGGTCAAGCTTGAAGAACGTCAGGCGGCCTTTACGCTCCAACCAGGCGACTATATCGTCGAACTGGACCAGGACCAGGCCCGCTATGCAGTCGAGACGCTGGAGCCGCAGGCGCATGACAGCTTCTTCCGCTGGGGCTTTTTCAACAGCGTGTTGGAGAAAAAAGAAGCGTATTCTGACTATGTGTTTGAAGACATGGCATCCGAACTGCTGCGCGATGAACCGGCACTGGCGACCAAATTTGCTGAGTGGAAAGCTGCCAACCCTGCGCTGCTGTCGAATCAGGAAGCCGTGCTCGACTTTATCTTTACCAACTGCCAGCGCTTTGCCGAGCCAGAGTGGCGGCGCTATCCGGTGCTTGCCCTGATGTAAGCCTGAACTGTTGCACCGTAGTAGCGGCGCTGTACCGGAGACCCTGGTACAGCGCTTGTTTTTGTGCCCTACCCACAAGGTAACTCCATGCACTACGCACTCAATCTGCGCACCTTTATTTATAGCCATTATTTTTACTTGGGCCTGCGGGTGGCCATCGGCCTGGTCGGCCTGACTTTGCTGACGCTGGAAGTGAGCGACAGCAATACCGCCATGACGGTCGGTATCGGCGCCCTGTGTACCACGCTGATGGACATGCCCAGTCCGCTGCGCCACAAATTCAACGAGATGCTGGCCTCGGTGCTGCTGTGCAGTGCCGTTACCCTGCTGATCAGCCTGTGCGGCCAGGTGTATTGGCTGCTGATGACGGTGCTGGTGATTGTCAGCTTCCTGGCCAGCATGATGGTGGTATATGGCAAGAAATCGATGCCCCTGCAGCTGGCGGCGCTGTTCATCATGACCATGTCGATGGAGCACCAGATGACGTGGCAGCAGTCGTTTCACCATGCCGGCCTGTTCATGCTGGGCGGCCTGGCCTACCTGGCCTATGCGATGGCCATCGCCTGGGTCTTGCGCCACCGCATCAAGCAGCAGGTGCTGGCCGAAGCGCTGTTCGAGCTGGCCGCCTATATCGACATCAAGGCCGATTTTTACGATACCCGCCATAACCTGACCGAGCAGTTCAACAAGCTGGTGCGCCACCAGAGCATCCTGGCCGACCGCCAGCAGGCCTCGCGCGACCTGATTTTGCGCAGCCACAAGAACAGCAAGGACGCCATTGTGGTACAGGTGCACGTGTGCATGCTGGATCTGTACGAACTGATCCTGTCGACCCATACCGATTACGCGCTGCTGCGCCAGCATCTGATGGATTCGGACGTGCTCAGGTCGCTGCATGGCCTGGCGTACAAGGCGGCGCGCGATATCGAATCGGTGGCCTACGCCGTCACGCGCAAGCGCGCTTCGTATGCGCAGATCAGCTATGACGACGAGTGGCGCGAGATCGAAGCGGAAATCAGCCGCCTGCAAGCCCAGGGCGACAGCGCGCAGGAAGCGCTGGCCACGCTGCGCGCCCAGCGCAACAAGATTCGTGCGATCCTGAAAATGATCGCCGAGCTGCATCTGGCCAGCCAGAAAGTCTATGACAACGTGCCATTCTGGAGCGGCGCCGACATGGCGCCGTTCCTGTCACAGCAGAAGTACGAACTGAAAACCCTGCTGTCGAACCTGAAGCCCGATTCGCCGATCTTCCGCTTTGCGCTGCGCGTATCGATGGCCATTTCAGTCGGCCTGGCCATCGGCCACTGGCTGCCCTATACGGCGCACAGCTACTGGATCGTGCTGACCATCGTGATCATTCTGCGCCCGACCTTCAGCATGACGCGCCAGCGCCGCGCCGACCGCATCATCGGCACCCTGATCGGCTGCGTGGCCACCGCCATCGTGATCCGTTTCGTGCACAGCGAAATCGCGCTGATGGCGATCCTGTTCCTGTCGATCGTGGCCACGCCTACCTTTATTTACCTGCGCTACCGCTATACGGCAATTGCCGTCAGCCTGATGATTTTGCTGCAGATGCATCTGGTCGCACCCAGCAACCCGAACCTGGTCAGCGAACGCCTGATCGACACCCTGATCGGCGCGGCCGTGGCGACCGTGTTCAGTTTTGTGCTGGCCAACTGGGAGTACCAGAGCCTGCCACGGCTGATCCGCCAGGTGCTCAACGTCAACCTCGGCTATATGCAGGCAAGCTTTGAACTGCTGCAGGGCAAGTGCCAGGACGACTTTGCCTACCGCATCGAACGCAAGCGCCTGATGGACAGTCTGGCAGCATTGAGTTCGGCGCTGGTGCGCATGCTCGACGAGCCGGCCAGCAAGCAGCGTGCGGTGGAAGACATCAATCTGTTTATCGTGCAGAACTACCTGCTGGTGGCGCATGTGGCGGCGCTGCGCTCGATACTCGGGCGTCATGGCACCAGCCTGCCGGTCGAACCGGTCAATGCGCTGCTGGTGCAAAGCCATCGGCAGGTGGGCCTGACGCTGTCGCGCGCGCTCGACCAGATCGATCACAAGGCGGCCATCAGCGCGCCGCCCGCCACCGTGCCAGCGCCGCTCAGTCATGACACCAGCTGGCCCGGCTGGCCGCTGGTGCAGCGCCGCATCCGGTTGTTGCAAGCCGATGCCGACAAGATCGTGATCCATAGCGCGGCGATCGTGCATGTTGTCGCACCACGCCATTAAGCGGAGGTGATTCGACGTCATCAGGATGTCATAACTGGTGGCTATGATGCGGTGGTTTCTTTTCCAACCATTAATTCATAGTCAAGGTCCTTCATGCACGCATTTCCCCTGACCCGCCGCCTGCCGCTGGCGCTCGCCATCAGCACCGCCCTCACCCTGGCCGCCTGCGGCGGTTCTGATCACCAGGAAGAAGCGCTGGTCATTCCAGCCGCACCGGCAGACCAGGGTGCGCCCGACACGGCGCCCGTTTCCACCACCGCCATTGCCTTTGTCGACAATGTCGCCAGCAACCAGCGCGGTGACGCGCGCTACGCGACTGCCGCCACCAATGCCGGCGTGCGCGTGCTGATCGGCATGCTCGATATCTGGAAGCCATTGACCGAAATCGTCGACGCTGGCGTGACCGCGCCAGCCGTCGGCAATTTCCCGGCCGTGACGCAATCGGCCTGGACTGGCGTACCCAACGACGGCACGCCTAACGGCACCATCGTCAACGCCGCCGTGCACAAGGCCAATATCGATTACTCGATCAAGGTCACCAACAGCCGCACGCCGGCCCAGGAACTGGCCGCCTATCTGGACGACCGCCGCGGCAAGGGCTACAGCATTACCGACGGCATGGGTCCGCTGACGGACGCCTGGCGCAGCGCTGCGCGCCAGACCACTACCATTACGTCGATTGCCGCCGACGCCACCACCAAGAAGTATGAAGACGAAGGCAATAACACCGGCGTGGCCGGCAGTACCAACGCCGAGTTCGGCAATGTGGTGACGCTGGTCAACGCCATGGGCAATAACGGCTCGACCGAACCGGCCAAGCGCTTCTACAAATATGCACGTCCTTACCGCTGGAGCAGCGAAGTCGTGCTGGTGCCGGCGCTGGTGCCGGCAAAAAGCACGACCCCGGCCACCGACGGCGGCTTTACCAGCGGCCATACGGCAGAAGCCGTACGCGGCGCGCTGGGCATGGCCTACGCGCTGCCAGAGCGCTACCAGGAAATGGTCACGCGCGCGCTGGAACTGGGCGAGAACCGCATTCTCGCCGGCATGCATTCGCCGCTCGACGTGGTCAGCGGCCGCATCCAGGCGCAAGCCATCGTGGCCGCCAACCTGCTCGACGCGGAAACGGCCAAGATCAAGGCCGGCGCCGTTACCCAGGCGCACGCCACGCTGATGGCCAAGACCGGCACCACGGCCGACAATTTCTACGACTACGCGCATTCCGGTACCGCCGCCAACGACCGCTTTGCCGACTACGCCACTAACAAGGCCGCCTATATCCGCCGCATGACGTTCGGCTTTGCACCGATCGGTTCGACCACCGCGCCAGCCGTGGTACCGAAAGGCGCCGAAGTGCTGCTTGAAACGCGCCTGCCTTACCTGACTGAAGCGCAGCGCCGCGTGGTGCTGAAAACCACCGCCATGCCATCGGGCTATCCGATCATGGACGATGCTGAAGGCTGGGGCCGCCTGAACCTGTTTGCCGCGGCCGATGGCTACGGCGTCTTTACCGGCAATGTGGTGGTGGTGATGGATGCAGCCAAGGGAGGCTTTAATGCAGTCGACCGCTGGCGCAACGACATCAGCGGCGCCGGCAAGCTCAACAAACAAGGCACGGGCACCCTGAAACTGGGCGGCAACAACAGCTGGAGCGGCGGCACGCAAGTCGAAGCCGGCCGCCTGGAAGCCAATTCGGCCACCGCGTTCGGCAAGGGCGATGTGTATGTCAGCGGCGGCACCGTGGTCAGCAACGCCAGCGCCAGCCTGGCGGTGGCAGCCAAGTACACGCAACTGGCCACCGGCAACCTGGAATTGAAACTGGGCAGCGGCCAGGGCGGACGCCTGACGGTGGCCGGCCAGATGACGGTCGCCGGCGGCAGCCTGAAAGTAACATTCCAGAACGGCTACAAGCCGGCAGCCGGCGACACCCTCAACGTGATCGGCGCGGCCAGCTTCAAGGGCAAGTTCGACAGCATCACGGTAGACGGCTTCAAGGTGACGCCGACCTATACCGCGACCGGACTGCAGCTGCGCCTGGACGTGTGATAAATCGTAGGTCGGATTAGGTGGGGCCGCCGAGGCCCCGCAGGGGCCGTAATCCGACAACATTGTTGGCGCTGCAGGTGTTTGTCGGATTACGGCCTGCGGCCTAATCCGACCTACAGATACTGCTCGAACCAGCCGATGGTGCGCTGTTGCAAATCGCGCTGGTGTTCGGGCTTGCGGAAGGCGTGACCTTCGCCGTCGTAGATGAACAAGCTCGACGGCACGCCCATGGCGCGCAGGCCGTGCCAGAATTCCAGCGACTGGGCGGCCGGCGTTTCCACGTCGCGCTCACCGACATAGATCAGCGTGGGCGTGCTGGCCTGCTTGATCGACTCGATCGGCGAAGCCTTGCGATAGACCTCGGGATTGTCATAGGCCGAGGCGCCGAAGAACGGGATCATCCACTGATTGATGCCGTTCTGGCCGTAGTAGCTGATCCAGTTGGCTACGCCGGCGCCGGCCACGGCTGCCTTGAAGCGATTACTGTGCGTCACGCCCCACATCGTCATGTAGCCACCATACGAGTGGCCCATCAGGCCCAGGCGCTGGCCGTCGACCGGCGCCACTTTTTCTACCGCATCGACGCCAGCGAGGATGTCGCGCCAGTCGCCGCCGCCAAAGTCGGCCATATTGGCGCGCGTAAACGCCTGGCCCTGGCCGAAGCTGCCACGCGGGTTGGGCAGGAACACGAAATAGCCTTTTTGCGTCAGTTCGCGGATCAACGGGCTGGCCAGGTCGCCCGGTGCCACATAGCGCGGCGAGGCTGCAGCACCGGGGCCGCCATGCACGTTGACGATCATCGGATAGCGCTTGCCAGTCTCGACCTTCAACGGTCCCAGCAGCCAGCCTTGTACCTTGAAGGCATCGTTGGTCCAGCTCACATTCTGCACGCTCAATTGCGGTGCAAACTGGTCGTTATCATGGGTAATCTGTTTCAGCTGGCCAATCGAGCCGGCCACCAGATGCGGGGCATGGGTAAAATCTTCCTGCGCGGCAGCGACTTTGCGGCCATCGGCGCTGAACGACAGGCGCCCATCGGCAGCGCTGCTGCTGACCTGGCCCAGCGATATGAATGCCCCCATTGCGGGCCCGGTTTCGGGGTTGATTCCAATCAGCGCCAGTTCTGCACCAGCCAGCGCCGTCGCCGCCAGGCCAGTGCCACGCCAGAGCACGCCGTTGAAGGTAGCGCGATAACCGGGCGTCAGGTTGCGCGGCGTGCCGCCGGCCAACGGCACGGTATAAATATCGCCGCCAACCGAACCAAAGTCGCTCATCAGGCCGCCAATAAAGGCCACCGTCCTGCCGTCCGGCGAGACCGAAGGCAGATTCATCTGCATGGCCGGCGCGGCGATCACGCGCAGCGCACCGCTGGCCGCGTCCACATGGGTCAGCCTGGCGACCCACCAGTTGCTGTCGCCATTGCCTTCGGCGCTGGTGGCCACAAAACCACGGCCGTCAGGCGTCCAGTTGTATTCATAAACATAGGTATTGGCCGGCGACACCAGGCGCAGTTCGCCGCCCGTGGCCGGTACCACGCCGATGCGCTGGGCGTCGTCGTTGCTGCCCACTTCGCCAACCTGGCGCGCGCCCGCTTCCACGGCGCCGGCCAGCTTGCGCGCGCCGACCGTGGCCAGCAGCGCCACCTGCTTGCCGTCCGGCGACCAGCGCGCCGTGCTGGCGACGCCTTTCAAGCTCAGCAGTTCGCGGCTTCTGGCGCCAGCCAGCGTGCCGATATACAGGCTGGCCTTGCCAGCCTTGCCGTCATAGGCCACGAACGCCAGTTGCCGGCCATCGGGCGACCAGCTCGGCTTGTCGTAGGAGCACACGGCACAGGGATCGAACTTCTGCACGATGGCACCACTGTCGGCATCGCGCACCACGATGGCCGCATGCGGGCGCTGCACCAGGCCGCCAGGATTGGCCGATTCGATGGCCACGATGCGCTGGCCATCGGCCGACAAGACCACCGCGCGATAATCATGCAAGGCCAGCGGTGCGGCGTGCGCCACCGTCCCCATCAACAAGCTTGCCAGCACGAAGCTGCCACCCAATTCAGTTATCTTCATCGTGTAAATTCCAGTCAAGGCTAAAAAAAACCGCCGGCAAGCGCGGCGGTTCTGGTCATGCGATATAGGCACTTACTGCTTGCCCAGATGGGAATTGCGCATGCTGTACAGGAAGTAAATGGCCACCGTCACCGCCATCCAGATACTGAACACCACAAAGGTCGTATGCGGCAAGTCGCGCATGATATACAGGCAGGCCATCACGCTCAGGCCAGGGATCACATACGGGCCAAATGGTACGCTGAATCCCTCGATGCGGTTGCTGCCCTGTTTGCGGCGCAACACCGGCACCGCAATCGACACCACCATAAAGGCCGTCAGCGTACCGATGCTGACCATATCCCACAGGTAAGTCGCGTCGACCGAGCCGGCCACCAGCGCCACCACCAGGCAGACGATCAGGGTATTGCTGACCGGCACCAAGGTGCGCGGATGCACGTTCTGGAACGCCTTGGGGATCAGGCCGTCGCGGCTGATGGCAAACAGGATGCGGGTCTGCCCGTAGATTGTGACCAGCGTTACGCTGAACACGGAAATGACAGCGCCGGCCGACAGCACCAGCGCCGGCCAGGCCTGACCCGTCACATTTTGCAGGATCACCGCCAGACCGGCCTCCTGACCTTCAAACAGCTTCGCTTGCTGTGCACCGAGCGCGGCGACGGCCACCAGCAGATAAAACACGGTCACGATCAGCAAGGCACTGAGGATGCCGCGCGGCACATTGCGGCGGGGATTTTTCACCTCGTCGCCGGCCGTGGCCACCGTATCGAGACCGATAAAGGAGAAAAACACCGTACCGGCCGCAGCGGTCACACCCGTCATGCCGGCAAAGCCCTTGCTGTTGTCGGTATTGAAGAAGGGGAAGAAATTGTCGGCATTGAAACCGGAAAACGCAATCACGATAAAAAACACCAGAATCGCCAGCTTGATAATCACCATGATGGCGTTCATCAGCGCCGACTCCTTGGCGCCGCGCAGCAGCAGCAAACAGCACATGCCGATCAGCAGAATCGGTGGCAGGTTGATATGGCCGGCATGGAACTCCATGCCATGCGGCCCGGACACGATCATCGGCGTGCGCAGCATCTCGGGTATATGCCAGCCAAAAGCGTTTTCCAGGAAATTGTTCAGATAGGACGACCAGCCGATCGCCACTGCACTGCCGGCCAGCCCATATTCAAGCAACAGGCAGGCCGCCATGATAAAGGCCAAAAACTCACCCACGGTGGCGTAGGCAAACGAATAGGAAGAACCTGAGGCGGGAATGCGAAACGACAGCTCGGCGTAGCACAGCGCCGTCAGGCCGGCCGTCACGGCGGCAATCAGGAACGACAGAATGACCGATGGTCCGGCCTTGGGCACCGCTTCGACCATGGTAAAGAAAATGCCCGTACCGACGGTAGCGCCCACGCCGATCATGGTCAGCGAAAACAGGCCGATGGAACGGCTGAGGCCGCTGCTGCTAAGGCCTTCACCATGTTCGACCGTGGTATCGATCGGCTTGGTGCGGCATAGTTTCTGGACCAGGGTTTGGCTCACTAGAAATCCTTTAGGAAGACATCAGACGAAAAACGGCTGCATTCCAGGCAGGGTAAACCTGGAAAACTGCAGCCATTTTCAAAACCAAGAGATTATAGGGCTTTCGCTGAACCTGACCAGCAGAACTTTGATGCAGGGATACAACGGCTATCCGCAGAATTTTTTCGCAAAAAAAGCGCGCATCTGGTTGCAGCATGCGCGCCTTGTACAAACCTGGATCTCTGACCAGACTTATGCCAGCTCGGCAATCAGTTCGATTTCCACGCAGGCGCCCAGCGGGATCTGCGCCACGCCGAAGGCCGAACGGGCATGCTTGCCGCTGTCGCCAAACACTTCAACGAACAGTTCCGAAGCACCATTGGTGACCAGATGCTGCTCGGTAAAGTCGGGCGTGGAGTTGACCAGGCTCATCACTTTCACGATGCGCTTGACCTTGTTCAGGTCGCCGCCGCAGGCGTCCTGCAAAGTGGCGATCAGTTCGATGGCGATGCCGCGCGCCGCGATCTTGCCTTCTTCGGTGGTGGTGTCCTTGCCCAGTTGACCAACCCAGACCTTGCCGTCCTTCTTGGCCAGGTGGCCCGACAGGAACACGGTATTGCCGGTGCGCGCATGCATGACATAGGCGGCAGCTGGCGCTGCGACCACCGGCAGTTCGATATTGAGGGCTTTGAGCTTTTCGTAAAACGACATGGGAATCTCCAAAAAAGTAAATGGCAGGACGAAGGCAGCCTCGCCGATAACACGCCATCATATGGCAGAACGGCCAGTTTTAGTTCACGAATGACTGGCCTTATTTAGTTAAAATTCAGACAAAAATGCGGTATTTCCAGCTGCAGCCGCTGCAAAAAGGCGGCATCGTGCGACACCACCAGCAAAGCGCCCCGGTACTGCGCCAGCATGCGTTCGAGCGCCTGCACGCTGGCCAGATCCAGATGATTGTCGGGCTCGTCCAGCAACAGCAGCTGGGGCGGCGCATCCGCATACAGCAAGGCCGCCAGCGCCACCTTCATGCGCTCGCCGCCGCTGAGCAGGCTGCTGGCCACGGTGGCGCGCGCGCCGGCAATACCCAACAGCGCCAGTCGCGTGCGCAGCTGGCCCTCGTTCAGGCTGCGATTGTGCTGTTGCAGCCGCTCAAGGGCGTTCAGCTCGCCCTGCTCTGACGCTGCATGCTGGTCCAGCCAGCCCAGGCGGGCATCGCAACGCATTTGGCCGCTGCGCGCTGCCAGTTGGCCGGCGATTACCCGCAGCAAGGTCGACTTGCCGCTGCCGTTGTCGCCCGTCAGCGCCAGGCGGCGCGGTCCGCTGATGACCAGGTTGATCGGTGTGGTGTCGCCGTGGGGCAGCACCAGATCCTGCAACTCGAGCAGCAATTTGCCGTTGGGTACCACGCTGTCCGGCGCCAGCAGCAGGCGTTCACTATCGGGCGCGCAGCGCGCGGCAAGTTCCTGCACGCGCTGCTGGCGTTCCTGCTGCACTGCCTGGGCACGCAGGCGCAGCTTGCCCTGTCTGTCCTGGCTGCTTTCCTTGCGCGCATCGAGCAGCAGCTTGCTCTGATTGCTGTTGCGTCCGTCGCGCTCGCCACGCGCCACGTGCCGCTGCTGGCGCTCAGCATGCTGCTGCGCTTCGCGTTCCATGCGCCGCGCACTGGCCTTTTCCGACTGCAAGGTCGATTGCAGCGCAGCGTGCTCACGGGCCCGCGCCTGGACATAGAAATCATGATTGCCGCCATAGCTGCGCAGACCATGGCCAGAGAGTTCGACAATTTCATCGACATGGGCCAGCAGGCTGCGGTCATGGCTGACCATCAGCACGCCACGCGGCCAGGCCTGCAATTGCGCGATCAAGCGGGCGCGCTGGCCGGCGTCGAGGTGATTGCTCGGTTCGTCCAGGATCAGCCAGTCGGCCTGCGACAGCCAGGCGCCCTGCAAGGCGATGCGCTGGCGCTCGCCGCCGCTCAGGCTGGCCGTGGGCGTATCAAGCGTCAGATGGCCCAGGCCCAGATCGCACAAGGCCTGCTGCAGGCGGTCGGCGGCATCCCAGCGTTCGCCTGCCAGCGCATAGTCGGCTTCATCGAGCGAGCCATCGGCAATACGCTGCAGGGCTGCCAGCACCGGCGCTGCGCCGGCCAGGTCGGCCACGGTGGGGAAGCTGGCAGGCTCAAACTCCTGCGGCACGTAATGCAGGCAACCGCTGCGGCGCACGGCCCCTCGCGCAGGCAGTTGCTGGCCAGCGATCAGGCGCGCCAGCACGCTCTTGCCCACACCATTGTCGCCAAGCAGGCCGACGCGGTGTGGGGCAAATGAATAATGCAGGTCTTGAAACAGCGTGCTGCCATCAGGCAGCACATGGGACAGATGGTCGAGTTGCAACAGGGATTGCAATGGTGCAGGCATGGATACTCCTTGGGCAAGGCTGGCGAACCCGCAAAGGCGGGATGGGCTGGGCCGTGCACAAGCACGGCAGTATCAATGGCGCATGTCGAAATGTCCTGAAAGATGGCAGTCAAGCCGCAGTTTAGCAGAAGATGGCGCTTTTTATCGCTGGCCCGACGTGGTCGTGTCAAACAGATCCTTGTACTGACGCGGCTGCGAGCGCCAGTATTGCGGCGGCGCCTGCACCTGCGCGCCGAGCCTGGCAGCTGCATGCCAGGGCCAGCGTGGATCGAACAGCATCGCGCGCGCCAGCGCCACCATATCGGACTGGCCGCTGGTCACAATATCGTCGGCCTGATGCGCATCGGTAATCAAACCGACGCTGATGGTCGGCAGGCCCGTTTCCTGTTTGATGCGCTTGGCAAAGCCCACCTGATAGCCGGGGCTGAGTGGAATCTTTTGCTGCGGCGACAGGCCACCACTCGACACGTGGATAAAGTTGCAGCCCAGGCGCGCCAGCGCTTTGGCAAAGCGCACGCTTTGCACGATCTCCCAACCGCCGTTTACCCAGTCGGTGGCGGAAATACGCACGCCCACCGCCATGCTCTCTGGCACGGCAGCGCGCACCGCCTCGAACACTTCGAGCGGAAAGCGCATGCGGTTTTCCAGGCTGCCGCCATATTGATCGGTGCGCCGGTTCGACAGCGGTGAAAGAAACTGATGCAGCAGATAACCGTGCGCCGCATGCAGCTCGATGCCGTCGATGCCCAACGCATTAACGCGCTGGGCGGCGGCCACGAAAGCGCCTTTGATCTGCAGCATACCCACGTCGTCCAGCGCCAGCGGCACCGTTTCGCCGGGCGCATGCGGGATGGCCGACGGCGCCACCGTCTGCCAGCCGCCTTCGTCCAGATGCACGCAATCGCCGCCTTGCCAAGGCGCGCGGCTCGACGCCTTGCGGCCCGCATGGCCCAGCTGCACCACCAGCGGGATCGGCGCATGGCGGCGAATCGCTTGCACTACCTTGCCCAGCGCATCCTGGTTTTCCTGCGACCAGATACCGAGATCCTGCGCCGAAATACGCCCTTCCGGCGAGACGGCCGTGGCCTCCGTCATCAACAGGCCGGCGCCGGACAGCGCCAACTGGCCCAGATGGATCATGTGCCAATCGGTGGCGTTGCCGTTGTCGGCAGAATACTGGCACATCGGTGCAACCACGATGCGGTTCGGTATCGTCAAGGGTCCAAACGTGTAAGGCGTAAACAGCTGGCTGCGCATGACATGCTCCGGGAAAAAGGAACGACAATTTTACTGCGGCTGGCCATTTCTTGGATTACACCTGCTTACGTTTGATACAGCGCAACATCTAGCTTGGTTGCAGCGATACCGCTAATCTGGACACATCATCAACAAGACATTGTTCTTCAGGAGAGCCACATGAATGCAACGACTACCCCAACTTCGCGCATCCACCCTTTGATGGCTGGCGCTGCCATTTCCGTCACGGTCCTGTGCCTGGTAGGCGCAGCTTCAATTGCCGGCATCCTGCCGAACTCGCGCGGCGCCAATGCGCCGGTGACGGCAACTGACCTGGCGGCAGCGCAAGCGCCAGTGCCACTGGCAGCACCGCTTGCTGCACCGCTTGCTGCTCCAGTAGCGGCGCCCTTGCCGGTCGCCGCTCCCGTGGTGACCCAGGCTGCGCCAGCTCCAGCGCCGGTGGTGCACAAACGCGTCGTCCATCACACCCAGGTAGCGCAGGCACGTCCGGCCTACCGCGATGATGACTATGCCTACCGCGAGCCGGTACGCCAGCAGGCGCCTGCACCTGCGCAGCCCAACTATGTCGGTATCGGCACCGGTGCAGTGATCGGCGGCCTGATCGGTAATCAGGTTGGCGGCGGCCGCGGCAAGGCCCTCGCTACCGTGGCCGGCGTGATCGGCGGCGGCATGCTGGGTAATGCAGTGCAGAACCAGGTGCAGCAGCCGCAGCGTTAAGGTCGGGTGTTGTCGGATTACGCGCTTGCGCGCTAATCCGACCTACATGATCGTAGTGTTGTCGGATTACGGCCTTGCGGCCTAATCCGACCTACGATCGCGTAGGTCGGATTAGCCCCCCGGAGGGGGGCGTAATCCGACAATATTGTTGGCGTGAGCGGTATAGCGACGTAATCCGACAACCTGTTCAGTCATACGCCCCCAAAAAATCCATCTTCCCCACCACCACCCCAGTGTTACGCAAAATGGCGTGGATCATCGACAGATGGAAGTAGAAGTTCGGCAGCGCAAAGGTCAGCAGATAGTCGTCGCCGTTGAAAGTCTTGCCTTCGTCGGTCCAGTTCAGCACGATCTGGCGCTGGGCGCTGCCGGCCATCTGGCCGGCGTTCACGCCGTCGATCCAGGCAATGGTATCGGCCAGGCGCTGCTGCAGCTGCTCGAACGAGGTTTCATTGTCTTCAAATTTTGGGGCCGGCAGGTCGGACAGGCGCGCCACCGACAGTTTGGAGGTATCGCTCAGGCGCTGCACCTGCGACTTCAGATCGAGCATATCGGGCGCCAGTTGCGCACCCAGCAAAATCTCGGGCACGATGCCGCCTTCTTCGACATGCGCCTGGGCTTTTTGCAGCAAGCTGGCAGCGACGCGCAAACCGCGCACAAAGACGGGAATAGTAGCCTGGTACATCGATACGGACATGGCGAACTCCTGAAATAATCGAGCAGCCAGTGTACGCCAGCCAGTGCAAAGGCGTGCGCACACCGTGCGGCCC
This sequence comes from Janthinobacterium aquaticum, assembly GCF_009208565.1. GTDB lineage: Bacteria > Pseudomonadota > Gammaproteobacteria > Burkholderiales > Burkholderiaceae_D > Janthinobacterium. The sequence goes on from NZ_WFLK01000003.1 coordinate 452,330, forward strand.
TATTACGCCACGCGCACCACCATCAGGCCGGCGCGCAAGCCCACCCGCACATCGGGGTTGGGAAACACCACCAGCTCTTCCGCGTTCTGTACCGTATAGACATGTTCGCCATCGCGCGCAATCTCGGCGCCTTGCGCCAGGGCCGTGAAGTTCTGCGTGCTGCGATCAAAACCCATCGTGAAAGCATCACTGTGCTTGATGATTTCCTGCGCCACCTTGAACACATGCGGCGCGCTGGCCACGTGCGGGCCAACCTGGCCGCGCAGCAGCGCGTCCAACGCGCGCGCCACCTCGTCAAACAGCGACAGATCATTTTGCCCCAGCGTGCCAACGCGCCCCAGTTCCACCGTGCTGGCGGCCGCACCGAAATGTTCCGCCGAATAATAGCTGTAGGTACCGGCCGACTGCGGGTTCATCACAATGGCGCCGATGGCGGCCTGGCCCAGCCAGCCGATCAGCGCCGCCTTGGCCGCATCGGGCACAAGGTCGGGCACGATGGCAAAGGTCGGGTACACCGAGGGACGAATCGCCGTGTGCAGGTCCAGATGCCAGCGCTCGCGGCCAGCCTGGTTGAAAAAGTCGCGCGTGGCGGCGATCATGTCGTCGGCGCGTGCGCTTTCTGCCGCCTGCGCCAGCGAACCGCGCACGGGACGGAACATGCGATTGAGATCGGCGTCGATAAAGCGCTTGCCGGCGCGAATCGCATCGATATTGCCCACGCAGACGAGCAGATCGACCGCCAGCGCGCCAGCGTCGTGCGACAGCGCGTCAAGCACCTGGGCCAGCATTTCTATCGGCCCGGTCTCGTCGCCATGCACGCCAACCGACACTACCACGGCCGGCCGGCCTTCAGCGCCAGGCCGGCACACCTGCAGCATGCCCGGCGCCGGCAATGCCACCGCATGGTCGGCAGCGGCAAACAGCGCCGCTACTTCGCCAAAGTCGGCGTTGGCCAGCGCCTGCACTGCCGGTGACAGGCTGCCCGCCATCACGCAGCCGCCTGCGCCGTGACCTTCGCGGCCGCTTCCGACAGCGTCCAGACGTCCAGCATGGCCTGTTCCAGTTCGGTCGCCGCAGCGTAGGCTGGCAGGCCCAGCGCCGCGGTCACTTCAGTCACGGCGGCGCTGGCCGGTACGTCCTGGGCAGCGCGCGCCAGCACCAGCGCCAGCAAACGCTGCTGGCTGCGGCCAAGCGCCTGCTGTGCAAAGTTGCGCAGCTGCTCCTGGGCGCGGCTTTGCGCCGGCAGGCGCAGGCCGCGTTCCAGCGTATCGATGCCAGCCTGGTTGCGCAGGGCCATGCCGACCTGCAGGAACGCCGCCAGATTCATCGCTGCCGGGCGCTGTACCGACAAGGCCGGGAACAGGAAACCAGCCACCACATCGAGCGCACCGACCGCCTCCCATGCCTGCGCAAAGGCCGGGCTCAGGCCCGCTGTCTGCGCTGCGTCCGACTGCACGCCCACCGCGTTGAACAGTGCGCGGCGCGATTCGGCGCCGAACAGTTGCTTCAGCTCGGCCAGGCCGGCGCCGTCAGCCTGTTCGCCAGGCACCGACAGCACGCCGGCGATCATGGTTTTTTGCAGCGCGCGCGTTTGCGCATCGACCTTGATCGACACTTCGCGCGGTACGGCCAGCGCTTCGGCGTCGAGCGCATCGAATACCGGCGCCAGGTTCAACGCCACCCAGGCCTGGCCCCAGGCCAGGATCACATCGGACTCGGATACGCTGTATTCGCTGGCCAGTTCGCGCAGCATCAGCGGGCCGCAGCGGTTGACCGCTTCATTGGCCAGCACGGTGGCCAGAATGGCGTTGGCCAGCGGATGGTCGAGCGCCGAACGGGTAGCGACCAGCAGCGACGGGAAGTAGGGCTTGAGCACCGGCTCGGCCCAGCTCTCGGTCGTCAATGGCAGCGTCGCCAGGATGCGCTTGTAGCGGTTCTTCACATTGGCAATCACCACCGCAAGTTCCGGCGTGGTCAAGCCGCGGCCATCGTGCTTGCGACGCGCCAGTTCGGCCACCGTCGGCAGTTGTTCCAGGTCGCGCGACAGGGCGCCCTCTTCTTCCAGGCTGGCGATCAGTGCGGCGTAGCCGTCCTGCACCGCGCTGTCGGCTTGCGCCTGCAGTTCGCGCACCAGCAAACGCGTTTGCTGGGTGTTGTCGCGCAAGACCAGGCGCTCGACATCGTCGGTCATCGCATACAGTTCTCGGTTGCGCTCTTCTTCGGACAGCTTGCCGGCATTGACTTCCACGTCCAGCCAGATTTTCACGTTCACTTCATGGTCGGAGCAGTCGACGCCCGCCGAATTGTCGATCGCATCGGTAAAGATGCGACCGCCAGCGAGCGCAAACTCGATGCGGCCCGCTTGCGTGGCGCCCAGGTTGCCGCCCTCGGCCACCACTTTTACGCGCAGCTCGTTGCCGTTGACGCGGATATGGTCGTTGGCGCGGTCTTTCACCTGCGCGTGGGTTTCGGTCGAGGCCTTGATATAGGTGCCGATGCCGCCGTTATAAAACAGGTCGACCGGGGATTTGAGGATGCGGTGCATCAGCTCTTCCGGCGGCAGCGACGTCTCGGCAATATCGAGCACCTCGCGGATCTGCGGCGACAGTTCGATGCTGCGGCTCGAGCGCGGATAGACGCCACCGCCAGCCGAGATCAGCGACTTGTCATAGTCTTCCCACGAAGAGCGCGGCAGCGCAAACATGCGGGCGCGCTCGTCGAATGACACCGCTACGTCCGGGGTCGGGTCGAGGAAGATATGGCGATGGTCGAACGCTGCCACCAGTTTGAGCTGGCGCGACAGCAGCACGCCGTTGCCGAACACGTCGCCCGACATGTCGCCCACGCCCACCATGGTGACCGGCGTATTGTTCCAGTCGTGGTCCATTTCATAGAAGTGGCGCTTGACCGCTTCAAACGCGCCCTTGGCAGTAATGCCCAGCTTTTTATGGTCGTAGCCGTTCGAGCCGCCCGACGCAAATGCGTCACCGAGCCAGAAGCCGCGCTGCACGGCGATGCCGTTGGCGATATCGGAGAAAGTCGCTGTGCCCTTGTCGGCCGCCACCACCAGGTACGGGTCGGCGTCGTCGTAGCACACGGTATCGACCGGCGGTACGATATTGCCCAGCGAGCGGTTGTCGGTCACTTCCAGCAGGCTGGAAATAAACAGGCGATACACGGCTTCGCCTTCGGCCGCAATCACTTCGCGCGGTGCGTCTTTCGGCATCTGCTTGCAGACAAAACCGCCCTTGGCGCCGGCCGGCACGATCACCGCGTTTTTCACCATCTGCGCCTTGACCAGGCCCAGCACTTCGGTGCGGTAGTCTTCCATGCGGTCGGACCAGCGCAGGCCGCCACGCGCGACCGGGCCGCCACGCAGGTGCACGCCTTCAAAGCGGCGCGAGAACACGAAAATTTCACGGTAAGGACGCGGCTCGGGCACCAGCGCCAGCTTGCTGGTATCGAACTTGAAGATGATCTTGTCGCCCGCCTGGCCGTTCTGGAAGTAGCTGGTGCGCAGGGTAGCCGTCATCAGGTCGGCCAGCGCGGCCAGGATCGCTTCGGTATCGGCATGGTTGACCGACGCCAGGCCGGCCTTGACGGCGGCAATCGCGTCCAGCGCAGCAGCATGCTGCTCATCGGACAGCGATGGATCAAAACGCTGCAGGAAAGCGTCGACCAGCGCCTTGACCAGTGCCGGCTGGCGGCGCAGGCTTTCGGCGATATAGCGCACCGAAAAACTGCTGCCGGCCTGGCGCCAGTAGCTGGTGTAGGCGCGCACCAGTTGTACCTGGCGCGTCGACAGGCCGCCTTCGATGACAAGGCCATTCAGGCGGCCGTCTTCGACCGTGTCGTTGAACAGCGCGGCAAACAGTTCTTCAGCCACTGTCACCACTGCCGGCTGCGCCAGCTTGGCGGCGCTGTCGGCGTCGACCGTCAGGCTGGTGACGAAATAACGCGTACCGTCGGCAGCGGAAATCGAATACGCCTGTTCGCGGTCGATTGCCACGCCGGCATTGTGCAGCGCCGGCAGGATGGTCGACAGCGACGGCACGCGGTTGGCCGAATACAGGCGGATGGTGGTGACGGCGCCGGTTTCGATGCGCACGGCGACATGCGCCGGATCGGTATTGCGCAAGATGGCGTCGAGGTCGCGGAAAGCCACCGCCGGTGCGGTCGCGGCCACGTAGTCGAGCGGCAGCGTCGCGCACAGCTTGCGCAGGCTGGCGCGCAGCGCCACGTCGGGCACGGCGTCGGCCACGGCGGCAAAGCCGTTGTGCCAGCCATCGAGCACGCCCAGCAGCGGCTGTTCGATATCGGTTTCCAGGTCGAGCGGATAGCGCGCCGCATGGGCGATCAGATACACGCGCGCCAGCGGACCGTCGGCCACCAGCGTCTGCATGCTGACATGGGTCGCGCCGGAGCTGTTTTTCAGCGCCTTGGCCAGGCTCGAGGCCACGCTGGCGCTGTAGCGCTCGCGCGGCAGGTAGACCAGTACATTCAGGTGGCGCGCATAGACGTCGCGGCGCGCAAAGACCTTGGTGCGCGGCTGCTTGTACAGCGACACCACGGCGCCGCAGACCTGCGCCAGCCAGTCGATATCGGCTTCCAGCGCTTCGGTACGCGGCAAGGATTCGAGGATTTCACGGAATTTCTCGGCGCGGAAGCCCTGCTGGCGCACGCCGGCCAGGCTCAGCACCTGGGTCACGCGACCGCGTGCAAACGGCAGCGCCGTCAGCGGCGTGGCATTGCCGGCGCGCGTAAACAGGCCGACAAAGCAATGCTCGCCGAGGATCGCGCCTTGCGCGTCGGTGTCGCGCACGCCGATAAAGTCCAGCTGCTGGTCGCGGTGCAGGGTGCCGGCCACGTCGGCCTTGACGATCGACAGTGCAGAGGCGCGTTTGGCCAGCGTGTCAAAGTCGCCGGGGATATTGGCCAGGCAGGTGCCATAGACCGGATGGGCGGTGTCCTGCAGCACGCCGATGCGGCTGCCGATATCGCGTTCCAGTTCGCGCACGCCCGGCTTGACGCGGTAATAGGCATAGCCGAAGACTTCAAAGCCGCCGTTGCGTGCCCACTCCAGGAAAGCCGCCACTTCCGGGCCTTCTTCGCCCTGGGTATTTGCTGCCACGGCCGACAGGCGCTCGCCCATGGCGGCGCTGTCGCGGCGCACCACGGACGCATCGCGCGCCACCATCTCCAGCGCCGCCACCAGCGCGCCTTGCGCGTCCGGCGTCAGTTCTTCATCGAGCAGCACCAGCACATACGATTCGAGCGGATCACCGGGCTGGCGCACGGCCGCCACGCTGCCGTCGGCAGCGCGGCGCACCGGCAGCACGGTATTCATCACGCCGCGCACGGCCAGGTGCTGGCGGCGCATGGCCATCACGATGGAGTCGACCAGGTAAGGCATGTCCTGGTTCAGTATCAGCAAGGCCGTCGCCATGCCGCCACGACCGTCTGCATAGCGCAGGGCGGCGATCTGGCAGCCGTCGCCTGTGCGGGTGGAGGCCTGCGCAAAGCTGCCGGCCAGCACCGGCGCCAGGGTGTCGGGCGCGATATCGGCCAGGTCTTCGGCGTCGAGCGAGTCGAGCCAGGCCTGTACCAGTTCAGTCACTGGCGCGGCGGCCAGGTCACGAACCAGTTCGAGCGTCTGCATGCGGTGATCTTGTGGCGTTTGATTCATCTTGCATCTCCATGATGGTGTCTATGTGCTTGAGCGGGCACACCGGCTTGTGGCTGGCGTTGACGCTGTCGGTGGCGGGGTTGGCCCGTCAAATTCTGTACTGATGGTGTATGACTATAGCCGTTCGAGCCGATCTTCGTACAATCCTGGTAAGTTGAGGATGACGGCCAGTTCTTCAAGCGCTGCCTGCACTTCCAGCGCCAGTTGCGGATCGGCCAGGTCGGACGGCTCCAGGCGGTCGCGGTAGTGTTTTTCCACCCAAGCCACCAGGCGCTGATACAGCGCTTCGGTCATGATCACGCCCTGGTGCATGGCGTTTGCTTCGGCCTCGCTCAAGGCCACGCGCAAACGCAGGCAGGCAGGCCCGCCACCATTGCGCATGCTCTGGCGCAGGTCGAAATGAATCAGCTCGTCGATCGGCCCGCCGCTGGCGACCAGGCCATCGAGGTAGCGCGAGACGGCCTTGTTCTCGCAGCACTCCTGCGGGATCACCAGCGCCATCTTGCCGTCTGGTTTACTCAGCAGCTGGCTGTTGAACAGATAGCTGGTCACGGCATCGACAATCGGCACCTGGCCGGTATCGACGCGCAGCGCCTGCAGCCCGGTGCCCACGCCGTCGAGCGCGCGACCCAGCTGCAGCAGGCTCAGTTCTTCATCGGCAAATGCCTGCTCGTGGTAAAACAGCACATTGCCGTTGCCCACTGCAATGACGTCGTTATGAAACACGCCCTGGTCGATCACGTCCGGATTCTGCTGCACATACACGGTGCGCTTTGCATCGAGGCCATGCAGGCGCGCTACCGCCTGCGACGCTTCCAGCGTCTGGCGCGCCGGATAGCGCTTCGGGCTTGGTGCGGACGGATCGAACTCTACCCGGCCGTACACGAACAGCTCGACCGACGACGCACCGTGCGCGCTGCCAAGGCGCGTATGGTTGGCCGCGCCTTCGTCGCCAAAGGCCGGCGTCGACGGCAGCGCGTCGTGCACGGCAAAGTGTTCGTTGTTGCCGAAGATGGCGCGCAGGCTGCGCGCCGACTGTGTGTGCTCGAAGGCGCGGTGCAGCTTGTTATTGAGATTGGCAGCGGTGAAGTGCACGCGGCCGTCATGCGTGTCCGCCGACGGGCTGACGGTGGCGGCGTTGGCAGTCCACATTGGCGAGGCAGAGTAGGCGCAGGCCAGGATCACGGGCGACTCCTTGTAGGCGCGCGCCAGCACTTCGGCGTCGCTGCCGCCAAAACCGATTGAGCGCAGCAGGCGGAAATTGGGACGGTCCTGCGGCGGCAGAACTGCTTGCGCAAAGCCGCGTGCAGCCAGCGCACGCATCTTGGCCAGGCCCTGCAGGGCTGCCTGCTTCGGATTCGACGCGCTTTTCACATTGCTGAACGAAGCCACGTTGCCGAACGACAGGCCGGCATAGTTATGCGAGGGGCCGACCAGGCCATCGAAGTTGTATTCGCGCGCGCTGTGCATGGAAATTCCTTTAATACTTTAAAAATTGAGACCGGGCGACAGCTTGGCCGGCATCGCCAGTGTGCTGTTCTCGATCGAGGCGACCGGATAGGCGCAGTAATCGGCCGCGTAGTAGGCGCTTGGGCGATGATTGCCCGACTTGCCCACGCCGCCAAACGGCGCCGTGCTGGCCGCACCGGTAGTCGGGCGGTTCCAGTTGACGATGCCGGCGCGCGCGCGCACCTGGAAGCGCTGCCACAGCGCCGCATCGTCCGACAGCAATGCTGCGGCCAGGCCGAATTCGGTGGCGTTGGCCACTTTCAGCGCGGCGTCGAAGTCAGTCACGCGGATCACCTGCAGCAGCGGACCGAACCACTCTTCGTCCGGGATGCCGGCAGCGTTGGTCACATCGACGATGCCGGCGCTGACAAAGCCGGCCTGCGGGTTCAGCTGGCGCATCTGCAGCAACACCGTGCCGCCCTTGGCCACCATGTCGGCCTGCGCCTGCACCAGGCGCGCCGCCACGGCGCTGGAGACCACCGGCCCCATGAAAGGCTGCGGCTGGGCGTCGGAGGCGCCGATACCCAGCCTGGCCGCTACTTCGACCAGGCGCGCCACGAAGGCGGCGCCGGCGGCATTGTCCTGCACCACCAGCCGGCGCGCGCAGGTGCAGCGCTGGCCAGCCGACACAAAAGCGGAAAAAATAGCATGGTGCACGGCGGCGTCGATGTCTTTCACATCCCACACCACCAGCGCGTTATTGCCACCCATTTCCAGTGCCAGCATTTTGCCGGGCTGGCCGCCGAACTGGCGGTGCAGGCTGGCGCCGGTCTGGCTCGATCCGGTAAACAGCACGCCGTCCAGATGCGCATTGGCACCCAGCGCCACGCCGGTATCGCGCGCGCCATTGACCAGATTGAGCACGCCGTCGGGCAAGCCGGCCTGCTGCCACAGCTGCACCGTACGGATGGCGCTGCGTGGTGCATATTCGCTGGGCTTGAAGACGATGGTGTTACCGGCAATCAGGGCCGGCACGATATGGCCATTGGGCAGGTGGCCGGGGAAGTTATAGGGACCGAACACGCCGAACACGCCGTGCGGACGGTGGCGCAGCACGGCCTCGCCGTCGGCTATCGTGCTTTGCGTAACGCCGGTGCGCGCGTGGTACGACTGCACCGAAATGTCGATCTTGTTGGCCATGGTGGCCACTTCGGTACGCGACTCCCACAGCGGCTTGCCCACCTCTTCCGAGATCAGCAGCGCCAGCGTTTCAGCCTGTTCCTTGAGCAGGTCGCGAAAGCGCACGCAGATGCCGATGCGCTCTTCAATCGGCGTATCGGCCCATGCGTCAAAGGCCTGGCGCGCCGCCTGGCAGGCCTGCTCAACCAGTGCCGGGCCGGCCTCGAGACTGGCCCAGGTCTGCTTGCCGTTCGATGGATCGACGGTCGTCAGTTCGCGGCCGTCGCCGGGCAGCCAGGCGCCGTTGATCAGGTTGGAAACGGTGTCGGACGGTTTAAGATGGGTCGATGGTGCCATGAGTATGCTTCCTCGGGTTGAGTGACAAGGTGCGCACGGTATCGCCAGGTTGGCAGCGCAGCAGATGCAGTTCATCGTCACCGAGCACCAGCTTGCCGTTGTGCGGATTGGCACTGGTGACGATCATGCGGAAATCTTTCAGGTCGGTGTTCGACACCAGGTAAGGTTCGCCGTCGGCGCCGGCCTCACAGGCCTCGGCCACAATGCCGGTTGCCAGCGTGGCCGGCATGCTGTCGCGCATGGCGCGCAGCTCGGACACGCGCGCCTGCAGCACCGGACCGGCATCGAAAATATCGACATAGCCTTCGAAATGCAGCCCTTCCTGCTCCAGCAGGCGGCGCGCCGGCGCGGTGCTCAGGTGGACCTTGCCGATCACTTCCTGCGCCGACTCAGGCAAATAGGCCACGTACATCGGCTGGCGCGGCATCAGCTCGGCGATGAAGGACTTCTTGCCCAGGCTGGTCAGGTCGTCGACATGGTGGAAATCCATCTTGAAGAAATGCCGGCCCAGGCCTTCATAGAACGGCGAGCTGCCGTCCTGGGCCTGGTAGCCGCGCATCTCGGCAATCAGCTTTTCCTTGAACAGCTGCGGGAACTGGGCAATGAACAGGAAGCGGCTTTTCGACAGCAGCTTGCCGTTGTTGCCGGTGCGGTAGTCGGGGTGCAGGAACAGCGAACACAGTTCGGTGCTGCCGGTCAGGTCGTTCGACAGGTACAGCGTTTCCATGCGGGTAAACACATCGATCTCGCGGCTGGAGTGAACCAATGTGCCGATGCGGTAGTTATAGAACGGCTCTTCCATGCCGACCGCGCCCTTGATGGCGCACACGCCGGCCAGGCGGCCCGTATCGGTGTCTTCCATCACGAACATGTAGTCGCGCTTTTCCGGTTCGATGGTGCCGGCAAACGAAGCGCAGGCGATGTCGAGACGGTCGCCCAGCATTTTCATGTCGGGCTTCAAGGTGGTCATGCCGGTGCCGACCTGGCTGGCCAGGCCATACAGCGCATCGAGGTCGTTGGCGTTGATTGCCCGTACTACTAGCATGCTGGTCTCCTTAGATGCGTACGCAGATCACGGACTCGCCGCTGGCCACGGCCAGCGCTTCGAGCAGGTCGGCCGGCAGGCCCACCGACTCTTGCGCCTCGAGTGCGTCGCAGGCAAACGTGACGGCGCGGAAATCGTGCTCGTTGCTTGAAGCGATCGCATAATTGATTTTCTGGCCGGCGCGGCTGGGCGTGACGCCTTCCACCACACGGCGCGTCAGCGCGCCGGTAACCGAGCGCAGCGAATTCTTGTGCGCCTGCAGGATCGGGCCGCCATCGAAGATATCGATATAGTCGTCGGCCTGGAAACCCTCTTCGGTCATCAGGTTGAAGGCCAGTTCGCCGCTCGGATGGATCTGGCCCATGGCCGCCTGCGCATCGCCGGGCAGCAGCGGTACATAGACCGGGTAATGCGGCATCAGCTCGACGATCAGGGTGCGATTGCGCGCCCCGCCAATCACTTTTTCAGCGTCCAGAAAACCCATCTGGAAAAACTTGCGACCCAGCGCGTCCCAGAACGGCGACTGGCCGTCGGCGTCTGTCATGCCGGCCAGCGGCACGAAGAAGCGCTCGCTGAAACGCTGCGGCGCCAGCACGGCAAACAGCAGCCGCGCGCGCGACAGCAGCGCCGCTTCCAGTCCCGCCTGCTCCATGTTACGGATGAAAAAGCCGGACAGCTGCGAGCAGTCGGTCAGTTCCGAACACAGCGTCAGCGCATGCACGCTATGGCTGATATTGAGGTCGCGCGAGACCTGCTGGATCACATCGTTACGGAAGGAAAAATAAGTGCCGTTCGAGCCAGCGGCGGCAAAGATGGCGGCCGTGCCGAGCAGGCTCTGGTCCTCCAGCGACTCGAGCACGAACAGATACGATTCTTCGCTGGGCAGATCGACGCGCGCCGCAAACGAGGCAATCGAGCGCTCGACGGCGGCGCTGATTTTTTCACGCGTCCTGGGCAGGGTATGCACCCCCGGCATGCTGAGCGCGGCCAGCGATTCAAGAGCTGCAATATCCGCAAGGGCTACCGGACGGACAACATACATGGGTACTCCTTCGGTGCAGGGTAAAACAGACCGGCCCGCAGTCATGCGGGCCGGCGGAGTCAAAACGCTGGTCAGGCCTTGCGCAGGCTGTCGACCGCGGCATGCAACAGGCGGCCTGCTTCGGCGATCTGTTCGTCCGAGACGATCAGCGCCGGCGCCAGGCGCACCACATCCATGCCGGCGATCAGCACCATCAGGCCCTGCGCTTCGGCAGCCTTCTGGATATCCTTGGCGCGGCCTTTCCAGGCCTCGCTGACGACCAGGCCCAGCAGCAAGCCGCTGCCGCGCACGGCCGAGAACACCTCAGGGTAATCGCTGATCAGCCCTTGCAGCATGGCGATGGTGTTGACGCTCGCTTCTTTCACGCGCGCCAGGAAGGCTGGCGTATTGATCGTTTCAAGCACGGCCAGCGCCACGCTGGTGGCCAGCGGGTTGCCACCGTAGGTGGTGCCGTGGGTGCCGACGGCCAGCGTTTGCGCCAGTTCTTCGGTGGTCAGCATGGCGCCGATCGGGTAGCCATTGCCCAGTGCCTTGGCGGCGGTCAGGATATCTGGCGTGACGCCATAGCCCATATAGGCGAACAGCGCGCCGGTACGGCCCATGCCGCACTGCACTTCGTCGAAAATGAGCAGGGCGCCGGTCTTGTCGCACAGTGCACGCAATTCTTTCAGGAATTCCGGATTGCCTGGTACTACACCGCCTTCGCCCTGCACTGGCTCGACGATCACCGCGCACACATCGTCACCGATGGCGGCGCGCGCCGCTTCGATATCGTTGTAGGCGATATGGTCGATTGACGGCGGCAGCGGCTCGAAGCCTTCGGTGTATTTCGACTGACCGCCGACCGAAACCGTAAACAGCGTGCGGCCATGGAAGGAGCTGAAGCACGAGATGATGCGCGACTTGTGCGCGCCAAATTTGCTGTGCGCATATTTGCGCGCCAGTTTCAGCGCCGCTTCGTTGGCTTCTGCGCCCGAGTTGCAGAAAAACGCGCGGTCGGCAAAGGTCGCTTCGGTCAGCGCCGACGCCAGGCGCAGCACCGGCTCGTTGGTATAGCCGTTACCGAGGTGCCACAGCGTGTTGATCTGCTTGGTCAGCACTTCAACCAGTGCTGGATGGCAGTGACCGAGGCTGTTGACGGCGATGCCGGACGTGAAATCGAGGTAACGCTTGCCTTCCTGGTCCCACAGTTCCAGGCCGACGCCACGCACGGGCACCATGGCCGCCGGGGCGTAGGTAGGAACGATCACCTGGTCAAAGGTGTCGCGGGTGACTGGACGAGCCGTAACGGTCGCATCAAGCTTGGCATTCATGGCATTCCCATCAAAATGTGAGGTACTCCCGCAGCTACCGCAGCTACGCTTGTACTGCATTATAAAAAGCGGGATGCTAAAACTCTTTTGAATCTGCGACAAGGATTTTCACAATTCCTCACAGCTGCAGGGGCATGGCCTTCAGGCCGGTGGCATCAGTTTGCGCTGGCGCTCTTCGCGCGGGGTATTGCCGAACAGCGCGCCGAAGGCGGTGGAAAAGTGCGAACCGGATGAAAAGCCGCACATCAGGCCGACTTGTACGATGGAATAATGGGTATCGAGCAATAACTGGCGCGATTTTTTCAGGCGCAGTTCGAGGTAGTAGCGCGACGGCAGGCTGCCCAGGTACTGCTTGAACAGGCGCTCGAGCTGGCGCCGCGACAGGCCGACCAGATTGGCAATATCGTCGGTCGACAGCGGTTCCTCGATATTGGCTTCCATCAGCGTGACCGCTTCGGACAATTTCGGCTGCAGCACGCCAAAGCGCGCCTGCAGCGCCACCCGCTGGCGCTCCTCCTTGCCGCGCACGCGGTCCACGCACAAGGCTTCTTTCAGTTGCGCCTGCACATCGGCGCCGAACACCGCTTCGATCAGGGTCAGCGAAAAATCGATGCTGGCCGCACCGCCGCAGCAGGTCAGGTGCGGCCCGTCGATATCGAACAGGTGCGGCGTCAGGATGGCGCGCTCGGCGCGCGCTTCGGCGTCCGCATACAGCGCCCACGGCAGCGCAATGCGCACGCCGTCCATGACGCCGGCATCGGCCAGCCACAGCACGCCGGCGCCCACGCCACCCCAGAACGGCGCCGCACGGCAGCGCTCGATCACGGCGCGACACAGCTCGGGCGGCAACGGCGGCTGGCCTTCGTCGGCCACCAGCAACGCTATTTGCCAGTTGCCGCTTTGCACGGCGGCCTGGGCTGGCGTCACGATATCGAACTGCAGCGCCCCCGGCCCCAGCGCGCGCGCGCACAGGCGCAGCGGTTGCACCAGGCCGGCCCAGGTCATCGATTCGGCGTCACCAGCCTGGATCAGCAGCAGGCGCAGCGGCTTGTCGCGGCCGATACGGGAGAGGTTGGCAAAGGACATCGGCAGGCAAGATCGGGCAATGGCTGAGTGAGGTGCGCCTATCATACTGCACCAGCGAGCAGGCAATGGCGCAAGGATGCAACAGACGCACCGGCGCGCAGAAAAAAGCAGGCCGGAAGGATATAATCGTGCCCCATGGGTGAACGATATTTAAAAAGTATCCGGCTGCTGGCCGAATGCATGCAGGGCTTCGAACGCTTTTCGGCGGACTATGTACGCCAGTACGGGCTGACGCATGCGCAGTTCGATATTATCGCCACGCTGGGCAATACCAGCGGCATGTCCTACAAGGAACTCGGGCAGAAAACCCTGATTACCAAGGGCACGCTGACGGGCGTGGTGGAGCGGCTGGAAGAAAAGGCACTGGTGCAACGCGAACGCTGCACGCGCGACAAGCGTTCGTACTTCGTGCGCCTGACCGACGCCGGGGAACAGGTCTTTGAAGAGGTCTTTCCCAAGCTGACCCGCCAGGCCCAGCAGCATTTTTCGGCCTATGGCGAAGCCGACTTCGTGCGCCTGGAAACGGAACTGCGCAAGCTGAAACAAGTCATCGACAGCAGCAACAGCTAATATCTCTGCAACACTAAAAACAAGACAAAGGAAATCAAATTGAAAACTTCCCTGCTCGACGGCAAAAAACCGGCACACTTTGACAAGCACATTATCGGCAACCTGCTGCTCAACGCCAGCACGCCCGAACTGGTGCGCCAGGAAAACCTGATTATCGGCATCCGCAATGAAGACGGCGAAATCTACCGCCTGATCGGCGCAGCCAAGCACCACAGTTTCATGAACGCCGTCGAAGAACTGTTCGACCTGGGCCTGACGGACGAGCTCGACGAAAGCGATGAGCTGGTCGAAGGATGCGACGCGATTTTCAGCGAAGTGCTCGAATAAGCGTTGGCATTTTTCGTAGGTCGGATTAGGCCGTAGGCCGTAATCCGACATCGGCAGCGCTGCCAACGGGCGGCGGGCATTTGTCGGCTTACGCTGCGCTAAGCCGACCTACGCCGACCTACGCCGACCTACGCCTGCACCGGCTGTTAATGAAAAGATCATCGTTAAAAAGTTCCACACGGAAATATTGCGAGTATAATTTTTTCAATGAACAGACTCGACGCCCTTAACAGCATCGCCGCCTCCGCCAGTCGTGGCGAACTGACCTTTCCTGCCAATGTCGACGCCTCGCTCAAGCTGCAGCAGGCATTGGCCGATCCCGATTGCCATATCGAAGCGGCCGTCAGGCTGGTGCAGGCCGACCCGCTGCTGGCCGCGCGCACCGTGGCCATTGCCAATTCGGCGGCCTATAACCGCAGCGGCAACGACATTACCAATGTGCGTACTGCCGTGCAGCGGCTCGGCGTGCGTACCTTGCAGTCGGTGGTGGCGTCACTGATCGTGCGCCAGCTTGGCAGCACGATTACCGATCCGCAGCTCAAGGCCAAGGCCGATCAGTTATGGGAGCATACGGCCCACGTGGCCGCGCTGTCGCAGGTGATTGCAAGGCGCGTGACCCGGGTCGACCCCGATACGGCGCTGTTTGCCGGCATCATGCACGAAGTCGGCGGCTTTTACCTGCTGTCGCGCGCCGGTGAATATCCCGGCATTCTCGATGGCGACGCGCAGGAATGGGTCGAGCATGGCGAACAGGCTGTGGGCCGCGGCGTGCTGACCAAGCTCAAGGTGCCCGAAGCCGTGATGCAGGCGATCGAAGCGCTATGGGAAGGCCTGCGCGCGATTCCGCCCGAATCGCCAGCCGACACCCTGCTGCTGGCCAATGACCTGGCGCCGGTGGCCTCGCCGCTCAATGAAAATCCGGCTGCGATTGCCGTACGCGCCAAACGCGCCGCCAGCAGTATCGACTGCCTGATCGGCGAGCACGATACGCTGTCAAGCATCATGGCCGAGTCGGCCGAGGAAGTGCAGTCGCTGCTGCGGGTGCTGGTGCACTGATTTCCGGTGGCGTCGTTGGCGTCTGCACGATCAGCAGGTGCTTGTTCATGGCCTTGTCGTGTTGCCGCTGCTGCACCACCATGGTGGCAACAGCCTTGGTGCTGAGCAATGGCTTCGGGTGGCGCGGCATAAACATGGCATTCCTTCGGGAAAGATGAATATGCCGACATGCTGTGCCATTATTAAATTTTCAAGTCCCTGCGCCACTTCCGCCCAAAAAAAACCCGCTCGAAAGCGGGTAAAGTCCAAAGCTAGGGATGTCCTGAAAGAGACAGCCCCATGGTAGGCCTGCAGGCCACACATTTCCGTGCGTTGCCACACATAGGCCGGACTTTATTGGGCAATCAGTTCCACCTGCGTCTGCTGCCAGGCCGGCAGCTGCTGCACGCGCTGGTACCAGGCTTGGAGGTTGGCATACTGCGCCAGCGGCAGCTGCACCGCCTCGCTGTACATCAGCGGCGCCGCCACCGCGAACTCGGCCAGGCTGACGCTGTCGCCGCACAGCCACTGACGCCCTGCAAGGTGGGCGTCGAGCACCACTGCGCACTCGGCAAGGTCGCGCTCGCCGCGTGCCACTTCCAGCGGATCGGGGCCGCCATTGCCGGTGATACCCTTCCAGGCGCGCTCCCAGGTCAGCACGCTGATGGCCGGTGCAAAGTGCTGGGCGCCCCAGAACAGCCAGCGATTGACATCGGCGCGCGCCTTGCCCGCTGGCGGATACAGCGTCTGGCCCGGCGTCTGTTCGGCAAGGTACTGCATGATGGCGCACGATTCCCACAGCAGAAAGTCACCGTCGGCCAGCACCGGCACTTTGCCGTTCGGGTTCAGTTCGGCCAGGCGGCGGCGGTCGTCCGGATGCATCAGGTCGACCTCGGCCAGCTCCAGCGGCAGGCCAAGATGGATCGCCGTCATGACGGCGCGGCGGGCGTTGGACGACATGGGGTGGTGGTACAGGCGCATGGTGTTTGACTCCGGTTAGTGGCGAAACCGTTATCGTATGCGCGGGCGCTGACAGTTTTTGTCAGTAGCGTGCCGGCCTTCAGGCTTCCGGATCAATATCGTGGGCCTTGCGCCAGGCCGCCAGCAGCACCTGGCGGCGCGTGGCATAACGCTCGCCGGTGGACAGCACGCTGGCAATGCGGTCGATGCGGAAATGACGGTAGTCGCCGCGCAGTTCGCACCAGGCGGCCAGCAGGCGCTTGCCTTCAAAATAGGCCAGTGCAAACGGCCAGACGGTGCGTTCGCTGGCGCTGCCCTGCTGGTCCTCGTAGCCCAGCATCAGCCTGTGTTCATGGCGTATTGCCTCGCGCACCGGCTGCACGAAACGGTCGGCCTGGGCAGCGGTGGTTGAGGCCTCGGCGTCAGGCTGATCGGCACGCCGGCCCAGCGGCACCCACAGGCTGGTCTCGGCCATGCTGTCGCGCAGGTCGCGTGGTGAAGCGGTGGCGATCTTGGCCAGCGCCCGGCTGGCTGCCTCGGCCAGCGCGGCGTCGCCCTGGCGGCGCACCCAGCGCGCCCCCAGTACCAGCGCTTCGAGCTCGTCGGCATCGAACATCATCGGCGGCAAAAAGGCGCCGCAGCGCAGCAGGTAGCCGACGCCGGCCTCGCCCTGCAACGGCGCGCCCAGCTCGGCCAGGGTCTGGATATCGCGGTAAATCGTGCGTTCCGAGACCTGAAGCTGTTGCGCCAGCTGGGCAGCCGTTACCGGCACCCTTTTCGCGCGCATGGCGTCCAACAGTAAAAACAGGCGGCCGCTGCGGCTCATGCTTGCTTCCTTATAAAAAATGCCGCCCGGCTTGCGCGGGGCGGCATGACTGTCAACCTCGGCGCTTAAACAACGGCGCCGTCGGTTTCGTCTTTTTCCTTGACCGGCTTGATCAGGTCTTCACGTTTCACACCCAGCCACATGGCAATCGCAGCGGCCACGAATACCGACGAGTAGATGCCGAAGCAGATACCGATGGTCAGCGCGATGGCAAAGTGGTGCAGCGTCTGGCCGCCGAAGAACAGCATCGACAGCACCATCATCTGGGTACAACCGTGGGTGATGATGGTACGCGAGATGGTGCTGGTGATCGCATTGTCGATCACTTCATGCACCGACGCCTTGCGCTGCTTGCGGAAGTTTTCGCGGATACGGTCAAAAATCACCACCGACTCATTGACCGAGTAGCCGAGCACGGCCAGGATACCGGCCAGCACCGTCAGCGAGAATTCCCACTGGAAGTAGGCAAAGAAGCCCAGAATGATCACCACGTCATGCAGGTTGGCGAAAATGGCCGACACGGCGTATTTCCACTCAAAGCGCACAGCCAGGTAGATCATCACGCCGATCACCACCATCACCAGTGCGTTCAAACCGTTCTGCGCCAGTTCCTCGCCCACCTGCGGGCCGACGAATTCGACTTTCTGCAGCACCACCGCTTCGCTGCCGGCCGCATCCATGCAGGCGCTCTTGAGCACGTGTTCGCCTTTTTCGGTGACCGTATCGATCGGCTTGGCAGTGCCCTGCTCGGCCTTGCACAGCATGTCGAACACACGCAGCGAGGTATCGGCAGCGGACACGCCTTTTTCCACCGGCAGGCGGATCATGACGTCGCGCGCGGTATCGAAGCTGGTCACGCCCGGCTCGTCATAGCCCATCTTGATCAGCGTATTGCGGATGCCTTCCAGGTTGGCTGCCTTGGGGTACTTGACCTCCATTACCGTGCCGCCCTTGAATTCAACCGACAGGTGCAGGCCCTTGTGGAACAGGAAGAACACGGCTGCCACAAATGTCAGCGCCGAGATCACGTTGAAAATCAACGCATGGCGCATAAAGGGAATATCTTTTTTGATCCGGAAAAATTCCATGAAATCCTCTGAGTTCTATTCTGTGCGTCCGGTGCAAGCACCGGACGCGATCGCTGTTGGACGCTATCGGGTGGCCGCTTAGTTTTTCAGGCCAGGTGTCCAGACCGTGCCGATCGACAGCGTGGTCAGCTTTTTCTTGCGGCCGTACCAGAGGTTGACCACGCCGCGCGATACAAACACGGCAGAGAACATCGAGGTCAGAATACCCAGGCAGTGCACCACGGCAAAGCCGCGCACCGGACCGCTGCCGAACACCATCAGTGCGATACCGACGATCAGCGTGGTCACGTTCGAGTCAAGAATAGTGGCCCAGGCGCGGTCGAAACCGGCAGCAATCGCCGCCTGTGGCGTACTGCCCGAACGCAGCTCTTCGCGGATGCGTTCGTTAATCAGCACGTTCGAGTCAATCGCCATACCCAGCGCCAGCGCAATCGCCGCAATACCTGGCAGCGTCAGCGTAATCTGGATCATCGACAGCAGAGCAATCAGCAGCAGCAGGTTGCAGGCCAGAGCCAGTACGCTGAAGGCGCCGAACATCATGTAGTAGATGATCATGAAGATTGCGATGGCCAGGAAGCCGTACATCGTCGAATGGAAGCCCTTGGCGATATTCTCGGCACCCAGTTGCGGGCCGATGGTGCGCTCTTCGATCACCGTCATCGGCGCCGACAGCGCGCCCGAGCGCAGCAGCAGCGACAGTTCGTTGGCGTTTTCAGCGCCGCCCATGCCGGTGATCTGGAAGCGCGAACCGAGTTCCTGCTGGATGGTGGCAACCGACAATACTTCCGGTTTGCCTTTTTCAAACAGCACGATGGCCATGCGCTTGCCCACGCGTTCGCGGGTCGCTTCACGCATCTTGCGGCCGCCGTCGCCGTTCAGGTCGATCGATACGGCTGCCTGCTGATTCTGGTCGAAGCTGGCGGTGGCGCTGGAGATATAGTCGCCGGTCAGGATCACGTCTTTCGACAGCACCACCGGCACGCCTTTGCCCACTGTGAACAGCTCGGAATTGAATGGAATGGCGCTCGACATTTCAGTGCCCGGCACAATGGTTTCGTCGACCAGGCGCACTTCCAGGGTCGCGGTACGGCCGATAATGGCCTTGGCGCGCGCCACGTCCTGCACACCTGGCAGTTGTACCACGATGCGGTCTGGTCCTTGCTGCTGGATCAGCGGTTCGGCCACGCCCAGCTCGTTGACGCGCTTGGACAGGGTCGAAATATTCTGTTTGACACCTTCATCGATGGTGGCTTTCAGTGCGGCCGGCTTGAGCGACACCATCAGTTTCAGGTCGCTGCCGGCACCGGTATCGGCAAAGGCCAGGTCCTGCATCTGGTCTCCCAGCAGTTGCTTGGCTTTCAGGCGCGTTGCGTCATCGCGGAAGTTGATCTGGATGCTGTCGCCCACGCGCTCGATGCCGGCGTGGCGCACGTTCTTGTCACGCAGGATGCTGCGTGCAGCAGACTGGATGCCCTGTACCTTCTTGGTCAGCACGGCCTTGCCGTCGACCTGCATCAGGAAGTGCACGCCGCCGCGCAAGTCCAGGCCCAGAAACATCGGCAAGGCATGGATTTTTTGCAGCCATTGCGGGGTATTGGCCTGCAGGTTGACCGTCACCACGTAGGTCGGGTCGGACGGATCGGTATTGAGGTCTTTTTCCAGTACCAGCTTGGCCTTGAACTGGGTATCGGGATCGGCAAAGCGCACGCGCACGGAGGCGAGGTTGCCGGCGCCGTCAAAGGTAATGGCCTCCGACTTGACGTTTTCTTTCGTCAGTATCTGCTCGACTTGCGTCATCAGCTCGCTGGTCACCTTGACGGTCGACCTGCCGCTGGTTACCTGCAGCGCCGGTGATTCACCGAAATAATTGGGTATCGTATACAGTATGCCCAGCAATAAGGCGACGGCGATAAGGATGTATTTCCAGACAGGATAGCGATTCATAGTGATTCAGCGTTCAGTGTTGAGCGTCGGAGGCGTCGCAGGCGCACACCAGGCTGCGGATAGCACCCTGATGCAGGATCATGCAAAGATTACAGCGCCTTCAGCGTGCCTTTAGGCAGCAAGGTGGTGATGGAGCTCTTTTGCACGGTGATTTCGGTACCGGTAGCTACTTCGATGGTGACGTAAGCGTCCACTACCTTGGCAACACGGCCCAGCATGCCGCCGGCGGTAACGACTTCATCGCCCTTGGCCAGCGCGTCCATCATCGCCCGCTGTTCCTTGGCGCGTTTTTGCTGTGGGCGGATCATCAGGAAATACATGACCACAAACATCAGTACCAGTGGCAAAAAGCTGGTCAGGTTGCCTGCCAGGCCTGCTGGTTCGGCGGCGGCGCCGGCTTGCGCGTAAGCATTGGAAATGAAAAACACGGTGACTCCAGTTCTAATCAGTTTGAAAAATTGCGCTGTATTCTAGCATTGGCATTTAACCCCAAGCCTTTTTACAGGCATGGCAGCACCAATTGGGGCTAAAAAAGCATTATGCAATGCTTTCTGGCCCCAACCAAGCGGCAAAACACAAAACATACAGAGCAAGGGCTTCTTCCCGCTTGTGCCCATCGATTGCGCCCCTGCTAAGGTTTTCTTAAGCTCCGCGTGCCCGCTCCGCATGGAACTGCAGCGTAAAGGCGTGGAAGCGGTCTTCATCAAGCGCTTCGCGCATCTGGCGCATCAGGTCCAGGTAGTAATGCAGGTTGTGGATGGTGTTGAGGCGCGCACCGAGGATTTCTTTCGAGCGGTGCAGATGGTGCAGGTAGGCGCGCGAGAAATTGCGGCAGGCGTAGCAGCTGCAGGTCTCGTCGAGCGGCGCCTGGTCTTCCTTGTACCTGGCGTTCTTGATCTTGATATCGCCAAAGCGCGTAAACAGCCAGCCGTTGCGGGCATTGCGGGTCGGCATCACGCAGTCGAACATGTCAATGCCGTTCGATACACCGGCAACCAGGTCTTCCGGCGTACCCACGCCCATCAGATAGTGCGGCTTGTTGGCCGGCAGGCGCGGGCCGACGTGGGCCAGCATGCGCATCATGTCTTCTTTCGGCTCGCCCACCGACAGCCCGCCGATGGCCAGGCCGGGGAAGTCGATCTCTTCGAGCTTGGCCAGCGACTCGTCGCGCAGCATTTCATACATGCCACCCTGCACGATGCCGAACAGCGCGTTCGGGTTTTCGCCACGGTGGAATTCATCCTTCGAGCGCTGTGCCCAGCGCAGCGACATGCGCATCGACTTGGCCGCTTCTTCGATGGTGGCCGGACGGCCGGCGATTTCATACGGCGTGCATTCGTCGAACTGCATCACGATGTCCGAATTGAGCACGCGCTGCACCTGCATCGACACTTCCGGCGACAGGAACAATTTATCGCCGTTGATCGGCGAATTGAAATGCACGCCTTCTTCCGTGATCTTGCGCATGGCGCCCAGCGAAAACACCTGGAAGCCGCCCGAGTCGGTCAGGATCGGCTTGTTCCAGCCCATGAAGCCGTGCAGGCCGCCAAACTTTTCCATCACGGTATTGCCCGGACGAAGCCACAGATGGAAGGTATTGCCCAGGATAATCTGCGCGTCGATCTCATTGAGTTCCAGCGGCGACATGGCTTTCACCGAGCCGTAAGTGCCCACTGGCATGAAGATCGGCGTCTGCACCACGCCATGGTTGAGTTTCAGGGTGCCGCGGCGCGCCTTGGTAAGACCGCTCGTATCGGTCTTGAGGAGGGTAAATTCCAGCATATCAGTCTTTCAATGGAGTCAGGTTCAACGGCGCGCGCGATTGGGTAGTCAGCAGCATTGCGTCGCCATAGCTGAAGAAACGGTAGTTCTGCGCAATCGCATGCGCATAGGCGGCACGGATCGGCGCAAAGCCGGCAAAGGCCGACACCAGCATCAGCAGCGTCGACTTGGGCAGGTGGAAGTTGGTGATCAGACGCGTGACGGTCTTGAAGGCATAGCCTGGCGTAATGAACAGGGCCGTGTCGGCACTGCCCGCTTCAAGCTGGCCGCTCTGCGACGCCGATTCCAGCGCGCGCAGGCTGGTAGTGCCGACAGCGACCACATCGCGCCCGGCTGCCTGCGCAGCGCGCACCGCGTCCACGGTTTCCTGCGGCATGGTGTACCACTCGGTATGCATCTTGTGCTCGCTCAGCACTTCCGTGCGTACCGGCTGGAACGTGCCGGCGCCCACATGCAAGGTCACATAGGCAAAGTTGACGCCCTTGGCTTTCAGCTGATCGAGCAGCGCCTGGTCGAAATGCAGACCGGCAGTCGGTGCAGCCACGGCGCCGGGCACCTTGTTGAAGACGGTCTGGTAGCGCGTTTCGTCGAACTCGTCGGCGTCATGCTCGATATACGGCGGCAGCGGCAGGCGGCCATGCGCTTCGATCAGCTCGAACACATCGGCCTCGAAGTGCAGCGTAAAGAATTCGCCGGCGCGCTCGCCGACTGTCACATCGAAGGCATCGGCCAGGCGGATGCGGCATCCCGGCGGCGGCGACTTGGAGGCGCGCACCTGGGCCAGCACCGTGCGCGGATCGAGCACGCGCTCGACCAGCGCCTCGATCTTGCCGCCACTTTCCTTGACGCCGAAGAAACGCGCTTTCAATACGCGCGTGTCATTCATCACCAGCAGGTCGCCCGGCTGCAGCAGGTTGACGATATCGGCAAAGCTGCGGTCGACGATGGTCTCGCCATCGAGGTGCAACAGGCGCGAAGCGCTGCGCTCGGCCAGGGGAGTTTGCGCAATATTTTCTTGCGGCAAATGAAAATCGAAGTCGGAAAGCGAATACATGCTTTAAATGGGTGAAATATGATTGGAAATGCGCAAATGATGCACTGACACCGCGCTGACACTATACTGTGCGCCTATACAGGTCTTGCCGACTGGCCTTACAATAATTGCTTGCATGCCGCGGCCGCACGATGCGACTGCTGCCGGTTTGGTACCGGCCAACCCTCTATTTTACGCTAGCGGCACAAAAAATTCTTATATGCCAGATTCAAAGACCACACCAAAAGCTGCAGCCAAGCCCAAAGCGGCCAAAAAAGTGGTCAGCACCGAAAGCAAGCTGGCCAGATTGGGCCTGCGCAGCGACATGGACCTGGTGCTGCACCTGCCGATGCGCTACGAAGACGAAACGCGCGTCTACACCATACGCGACGTGTGCATGCGCGGCGGCGAGTCGTGGCAGGTGGAAGGCATCGTGACCAAAAACGAGGTCACCTTCAAGCCGCGCAAGCAGTTGCTGGTCACGCTGGCCGATGAAACGGGCGAGCTGATACTGCGCTTCATGAATTTTTACGGCAGCCAGGTCAAGCAACTGGCCGAGGGCACACGCGTGCGCGCACGCGGCGAACTGAAACACGGCTTCTTTGGCGCCGAGATGGTGCATCCGACCTACAAGGTAGTCAACGAGGGCGCGCCGCTGCCCACTTCGTTGACACCCGTGTACCCTTCGGGCGAAGGCCTGTCGCAGCATGTGCTGCGGCGCGAGATTGCCGACGCCATGCGCCGCATCGACTGGACCGACACCTTGCCGGAAAGCCTGCGCCAGCAGCTGCAGCTGTCGCCGTTCCGACCCGCCGTGCACTTGCTGCACTACCCGCCGCACGATATCGATGAAAGCGCATTGACGGACCGCTCGCATCCGGCCTGGACGCGCATGAAATTCGATGAGCTGCTGGCCCAGCAGCTCTCGCTCAAGCGTGCCCAGTATGCGCGCCGCTCGAAAGGCGCCGCCGCGCTGCCGGTCACCGGTGCGCTGACGGCCGCTTTTGGCGCCGCCCTGCCCTTCAAACTGACCGGTGCCCAGGCGCGTGTGCTCGATGAAATCCGCGCCGACCTGCGCCTGCCGTATCCGATGCAGCGCCTGCTGCAGGGCGACGTCGGCAGCGGCAAGACGGTGGTGGCGGCGCTGTCGGCCACGCAGGCCATCGACAGCGGCTACCAGGCCGCGCTGATGGCACCGACCGAGATTCTGGCCGAGCAGCATTTCCGCAAGATCGCCGCCTGGATGGAGCCGCTGGGCGTCAAGGTAGCCTGGCTGACGGGCAGCCTGAAGAAAAAAGAAAAAACCGCGGCGCTGGAACTGATCGCCTCGGGCGAAGCGCAGTTGGTGATCGGCACCCACGCGCTGATCCAGGACACGGTGGAGTTTGCAAAACTGGGCCTGGTGATCGTCGACGAGCAGCATCGCTTTGGCGTCGGCCAGCGCCTGACCCTGCGCAACAAGGGCGACAGCGCGGCCGTGCCGCACCAGCTGATGATGTCGGCCACGCCGATCCCGCGCACGCTGGCCATGACCTATTACGCCGACCTGGAAGTGTCGGTGATCGACGAACTGCCGCCCGGGCGCAGCCCGATCGTCACCCGTACGGTGGATCAGAACCGGCGCGACGAAGTCATTGCGCGCGTGTATGCAGCCGCGCTTGAAGGCCGGCAGGTGTACTGGGTCTGCCCGCTGATCGAGGAATCCGAAGCGCTGCAGCTGCAAACGGCCACCGACACCTACATGATGCTGGCCGAGGCGCTGCCGGCGCTGCAGATCGGCCTGGTGCATGGCCGCCTCAAACCAGCTGAAAAACAGGAAGTGATGGATGCCTTTATCGCCGGCCAGTCGCATGTGCTGGTGGCCACCACCGTGATCGAGGTGGGCGTCGATGTACCCAATGCATCGCTGATGGTGATCGAGCACGCCGAGCGCTTCGGCCTGTCGCAGCTGCACCAGCTGCGCGGACGCGTCGGCCGCGGCACGGCTGCCAGCGTCTGCCTGCTGATGTACCAGGGCCCGCTGGGCGGCGTGGCGCGCCAGCGCCTGATGACCATGCGCGAAACCACCGACGGCTTTGAAATCGCCCGCCGCGACCTGGAAATCCGCGGCCCCGGCGAATTTCTCGGCGCCCGCCAGTCCGGCCAGGCCATGCTGCGCTTTGCCGACCTGGAAACCGACCAGTGGCTGGTCGACCAGGCCAGCGAGGTGGCGCACGAACTGCTGCAGGCTGGCACGCCGGAGAGCGCCAGCGTGGTGGAAAATCACCTGGCGCGCTGGCTGGGCGCCAAGGAAGAGTTCCTGAAGGTCTGAATCGCGTCAACTGATCACTGGCTTGATGGCACGTCCGGATTCAACTGGCGGCGTATGCGCAACGCCCGCATCCACACGACCGGACGGCCCAGCACAACCTACATGCACATCCAGAACCGGTTTGCCAGGTCCAGCATAAAGTCCGGCCGCAGGTAGGCCATGAACACCAGCGCCAGCACGGTGGCGCCCAGCGCACGCCACAGCCAGCGGCGCCCGGCGGGCGTCATGCTGCCACCGCTGCGCGCTTGACCGCCCGCTCATCGATCGGCAGGTTGATCAGCGCGGCCATCAGTCCGAGCGCGATGGTGATCAGCCAGACGGCGTTGTAGTTGCCCTGATGCTCGTACAGATAGCCGCCCAGCCAGGCACCGAGGAAGCTGCCGACCTGGTGCGAAAAGAACACCAGTCCGGCCAGCATCGACAAATGGCGCACGCCGAACACGCCGGCGATAATGCCGTTGGTCAGCGGCACGGTCGACAGCCACAGCACGCCCATGCAGGCGGCAAACAGATAGACGCTCCATGGCGACAACGGCAGCAGCAGAAACAGCGCAATGACGGCGGCGCGCGCCGTGTAAATGGCCGACAGCAGATAGCGTTTGGGGAACCGGCCGCCCAGCTTGCCCGCATAGTAGGAGCCGACGATGTTGAACAGGCCGATCATGGCCAGCGCGGTGACGGCGATATTGGGATTGATCAGGCCACGGTCTTTCAGGTAGGACGGCAGGTGCACGCCGATAAATACCAGCTGGAAGCCACACACGAAGTAACCGCACAGCAGCAGCCAGAACGAGCGGTTGCGCATCGCTTCGCCAAACGCCTCGCCCACGCTTTGTTGCGCGCCACCGGTGTGGCTGACGGCCGGTTCGCGCAGGAAAAACGCCATCGGTATCATGGCTGCCACCACCAGCGCGGCCAGCGTATAAAACGCGTTTTGCCAGCCGATGGCCGATATCAGCTGCTGCTCGATGGGCATCATCAGGAACTGGCCGAACGAGCCGGCCGCCGACGAGATGCCAAACGCCCACGAGCGCTGCTCGGGCGGTGCGCTGCGCCCGACGATACCGCTGATGGCGCCAAAGGCTGTACAGGCCAGCGCCATGCCGATAAACAATCCGGAGCCGATAATGAACAGGGTGGGATCTGTAACGCTGGCCATCCATACCAGCCCGGCCATATAGCTGAAGGCGCCAAAGATCACCACGCGCATGGTGCCGAAACGGTCGGCCGCCATGCCGGCAAACGGACCGAATACGCCCCACATCAGGTTTTGCATGGCCATCGCCAGCGAATAGGTTTCACGCGTCCAGCCATTGGCCTGCGAGATCGGCTGCATCCAGAAGCCCAGACCGTGGCGCACGCCCATGGCCAGCGTCAGCACCACGCCGCTGGCAATCAGAACGGTTTTCAGGCTGGGGCGGGTCGAGACAGTGTTCATGGCGACTCCCGCCTCAAATGCGGTCGGCAGGATAGGCCAGGCCGATCTGCGCGCGCATTGCGTCCAGCTGCGCCATCAATGCCACCGTCTCGGCATGCGGCATGATGTCGGACTCGGTCAGGCCGAAGCGGATGCAGCGCATCGCTTCGATCGCCTCGTGCGTGTATCCGTTGCCCAGATACGGCGTATCGATGCGGCGCGCCGGGCCGTCCATTGGTTCGACCAGCAGATGATCGGCCTTGTAAAAGCGTGCTGGCAAGCGGATGCGGCCCAGGCTGCCCGAGATCACCATTTCGGTCGGTGTCAGCGCGCACAGGCTGCCGGCGCACGATGAGGTGGTGCCGTTGGCATGGCGCAGCACAAACGCTACCTGCTCGTCGACGCCGGTGGCGCCGATATTGGCCAGCGCCTGCGTAGCGGCTACCGGGCCGAGGAAAAACGCCGCCATCGACAGCGGGTAGATGCCCACATCGAGCAGTGCACCGCCGCCCAGCGCCGGATTGAGCAGGCGGTGCTCGGGCGCCACGTTGGCCACAAAGCCGATATCGGCCGAGATCTGCTGCAATGTGCCGATCTCGCCACTGGCGATAATCCGTTTGGCCTCCTGCGCCATCGGCAGGAAGCGGCTCCACATCGCCTCCATCAGGAACAGCTGCTTCTCGCGCGCCAGGCCAACCACCGCCTGCGCTTCGCGCGCGTTCATGGTAAATGGCTTTTCGCACACCACATGCTTGCCGGCGGCCAGACACATCAGTGCGTTGTCGGCATGCAGGGTATGCGGCGTGGCGATATAGACGATATCGACTTCAGGATCGTCGGCCAGCGCCTGGTAGCTGCCGTGATGGCGTGCCACGTCAAACCGCGCGCCAAACTGCTGCGCGATGTCGATGCTGCGCGAGGCCACTGCCGCCAGTTGCGCACCGGGTGCATCGCGCAGGCCGGTGGCCATGGCGCTGGCGATTTTTCCGGTGCCGAGTATGCCCCAGCGTAGTGTTTTTTCCATGGTTTTGTCTCCTGTTCGCTGTGTTCCAGCGGTTTTTATTTTTCGCGCTTCGGTCTGAATACCGCCGCGTCGTTATAGAAATCATCGTCCTGGCCCTCGCACCAGCCGGGCAGCCCCAGCACCGGCAGCGGCGTAAAATCCGCTGTGGTCAGGCCCTGCTGCGCCAGGTCGTGCGCCACGCGCCGATCCAGCCAGGCGCGCCGTCCGGCTGCGTCGAGAACAAAGTAATCGTCGCCGGCAAATACCACGCGTGTGTGAGCGGTAATGGCCTTGTAGGGTGCCACCAGTTTTTCCATCAGTGCATGGCCGAACAGCCATACTTCGGCGTCGCCACCCTCGCCGAACTTGGCGCGCTGGTCGACAAACACGCTGCGCCAGTCATGGCCGCGCAGCGCCGCTTCCAGTGCGCGACCGCTGTCACCCTCGCGCAGCACCAGCAGCGCCGAGTTTTCGTCAAAAATGGTGGCGCCATCGCGCGCCGGTCCGCGCGACTTGCCCACGCCCGACAGCGCGATCTGCGCCGCCTGCAGCGCGTTCAGCTGGCGCTTGATCAGCGGGAAGGTCAGCCACACCAGCGCATTGAAAAAGTCGTGCAGATTATCGCGCGTGGGCACGCCGCCGGTGGCGCCGATGAATTCTTCATAGGCCACGCCGTCGGGCAGATCGGCTTGCGGTACAAAGCCCAGCGGCAGGCCGGACGGATTGCGCAGGTCCAGTGCGCGCGCCTGCGCGTTCAGCGCGACGATCACGCTGTCGCGAGCCAGGTCCAGCCGACGCCGCGCCGGCAGCACGGTGGCATACCAGGGGCGGCTCCAGTCTATCGATGGCAGCATTGCCGCTTACGCCATCTTCCAGTTGATCTGCTCGCCGGCGTTGAGCGGAATGACTTCACCGTCGCCCATCGGCAGCGAGGCCGGCAGGGTCCAGCTTTCACGGCGCAGGGTGATGGTGTCGGTATTGCGCGGCAGGCCATAGAAAGCCGGGCCGTTAAAGCTGGCAAACGCTTCGAGCTTGTCGAGCGCACCGGCGCGCTCGAACGCTTCAGCGTACAGTTCCATCGCATGCAGCGCGGTATAGCAGCCGGCGCAGCCGCAGGCCGCTTCCTTGGCGCCCTGCATGTGCGGCGCCGAATCGGTGCCGAGGAAGAAGCGCTCGTCGCCGCTGGCCGCTGCCGTCATCAGCGCCAGACGGTGCTCTTCGCGTTTCAGGATCGGCAGGCAGTAGTAGTGCGGACGGATGCCGCCCTTGAAAATCTCGTTGCGGTTATACAGCAGGTGGTGGGCGGTAATGGTGGCGGCAATCGGGCCTTCCGCTTCGGCCACGTACTGCGCCGCATCCTTGGTGGTGATGTGCTCGAACACCACCGACAGGGCCGGGAAGGCGCTGCGCAGCGGACGCATCACGCGTTCGATAAAGACCGCTTCGCGGTCGAAAATATCGATTTCCGGATCGGTTACTTCGCCATGCACGAGGAACGGCATGCCCACTTCCTGCATTACTTCGAGCACCTTGTAGCAGTTTTTCAGGTCGGTCACACCCAGGTCGGAATTGGTGGTGGCGCCAGCCGGATACAGCTTGACGGCCTGCACCACGCCGCTGTCCTGCGCGCGGCGAATCTCGTCGGGCGAGGTGTTATTGGTCAGGTACAGCACCATCAGCGGATCGAACGTCATGCCCTGCGGCAGGGCCGCCAGGATGCGCTCGCGGTAGGCAACGGCATCGGCGGTGGTGGTCACGGGCGGCTTGAGGTTCGGCATCACGATGGCGCGGCCGAACTGGCGCGCGCTGTGCGGCAGCACACTGGCCATGGTGGCGCCGTCGCGCAAGTGCAGATGCCAGTCGTCCGGGCGGGTGATGGTCAGGCTGGAAGGGATGTGTTCGAGTGTGGACATGGCGGCAGCTTTCAGGCGGTCATTACGAATACCGCCATTTTACCAGCCACACGATGGCAGGACAGGCCGGTGCGCCGCAAAAAAAGGCCGCCAACCCTTGCGGGTTGCGGCCGTCGAGGCGAAACCCGGCGCGGCAGGCTAGTGGATGATCTTCGCCAAAAAGTCGCGCGCGCGCTCAGAACGGGCACCGTTGAAGAATTCGTCCTTGCTGCAGTCTTCGATGATCTTGCCCTGGTCCATGAAGACGATGCGGTTGGCCACGCGGCGGGCAAAACCCATCTCGTGGGTCACCACCATCATGGTCATGCCCTCCTGCGCCAGGCCGACCATCACGTCGAGCACCTCGTTGATCATTTCCGGGTCGAGCGCCGACGTCGGCTCATCGAACAGCATGGCGACCGGGTCCATCGACAGCGCGCGCGCAATCGCCACGCGCTGCTGCTGGCCGCCCGACAGCTGGCCGGGGAACTTGTCCTGCTGCGACAGCAGGCCGACGCGGTCGAGGTATTTCAGGCCCTTGGCATTGGCCTCATCGGCGCTGCGTTTCAACACCTTGATCTGGCCGATGGTCAGGTTTTCGCGGATCGACAGGTGCGGGAACAACTCGAAGTTCTGGAACACCATGCCGATGCGCGCGCGCAGTGCCGACAGATTGGTTTTCGGCGCGTTGACGGCCACGCCGTCGACGATGATGCTGCCCTGTTGTATCGGTTCAAGCCCGTTGACGGTCTTGATCAGGGTCGACTTGCCGGAGCCGGACGGGCCGCAAATGACCATCACATCGCCCTTGGCCACCTGCGTGCTGCAATCGGTCAGCACCTGGAACTGGCCATACCATTTGCTCACTTGTTTGAGTTCGATCATCTTGCTTCTTTCTACTTTGCGGTTAGCGAATGATGGCAACGCGTTTTTGCAGGCGCTTGACCAGGAACGACAGGGCATAGCACAGCACGAAATACACCACCGCCACGAACACATACATTTCCACCAGGCGCCCGTCGCGCTGGGCGATCTTCGAGGCGGCGCCAACAAAGTCGGGAATCGACAGCACATACACCAGCGAGACGTCCTGGAACAACACGATGGTCTGCGTCAGCAGCACCGGGATCATGTTGCGAAACGCCTGCGGCAGCACGATCTGCGACATGGTCTGCGCATAGTTCATGCCCAGCGCCTGGCCGGCCCACACCTGGCCGCGCGGAATCGACTGTATGCCGCTGCGCATGATCTCGCAGTAGTACGCCGCTTCGAACATGATAAAGGTAATCAGCGCCGAGGAAAACGCGCCGACCTTGACCGGCTCGTCCGCACCGATAATCCAGGCGGCGATATACGGCACCAGGAAATAAAACCAGAAGATCACCAGCACCAGCGGAATCGAGCGGATCAGGTTGACGTAGGCCGACGCCACGCCCGAGACGATGCGGTTGCCAGAGAGACGCATCAGCGCCAGCACGGTGCCCAGCACGATGCCGCCCACCATCGCCAGCGCCGTCAGTTTCAGCGTAAACACCATGCCGACCTGGAACAGGTAGACCCAGGAGCGCGAGATCACATCGAAGTCGAAATTGCCCAGCATCTCAGTGTCCTCCCGACTTGCTGCCGGCCACGATAAAGCCGGGGATCGTGATTTTTTTCTCGATCAGGTGCGCCAGCAGCACCACGCACAGATTGACCACGATATAGATGATGGTGGCCGCTGAAAACGCCTCGAACACCTGGAACGAGAACTCCTGGATGGCGCGCGCGCTGGCCGTCAGTTCGACCAGACCGATGGTCAGCGCCACCGAGCTGTTCTTGATGATGTTCAGGCATTCGCTGGTCAGCGGCGGCATGATCACGCGTGCGGCCATCGGCAGCAGAATGTAGCGGTAGGTTTGCGGCAGCGTCAGTCCCAGCGCGGTGCCGGCCAGCTTCTGGCCGCGCGGCAGCGCCTCGATGCCGGTGGTGACCTGCACCGCCACGCGCGATGAAGTGAAAAAACCCAGGCATAGTACGGCGGTCACGAACGGCGCATTGGGCAGCGCCTTGACCCAGTTGCCCAGGTCGGTCGGCAGCAGTTCGGGCATCACGAAATACCACAAAAACATCTGCACCAGCAGCGGCACATTGCGAAACAGTTCCACATAGGCGTTGGCCACGCCGACAATCCACTTGTTGGGCAAGGTGCGCAAGGTGCCAATCACCAGGCCCAGTATCAGCGCCATGATCCAGGCCGTGCCAGCCGTCGCCAGGGTCCAGGTCAGGCCCGACCACAACGTATCCATATAGGTGCCGACGCCATCCGGGGATGTTTCCCAGAAGATGCGCCAGTTCCAGTTGTAA
Organism: Janthinobacterium aquaticum; assembly: GCF_009208565.1. Lineage (GTDB taxonomy): Bacteria > Pseudomonadota > Gammaproteobacteria > Burkholderiales > Burkholderiaceae_D > Janthinobacterium. The sequence goes on from NZ_WFLK01000003.1 coordinate 484,021, forward strand.
TTCATGTTGCTCCTTCGCCAGCCGGTCACGTAAAAAAAGCGGAAGGCTTGCACCCTCCGCTTCTTGCTTGCTCGTGCTTATTTTTTCTTTTTATCCGAGGTTTTTTGCGCTTCCGGCACGGCCGCATACGCTGCCGGATCGCCCGAATCGGTCGGGTTCATGAACACCGCCTTCAGCTGCGGCGGCATCGGGAAGTTCAGGTTGATGTTCTTGGGCGGAATCGGCGAAGTAAACCACTTGGCGTAGATGCGGTTGATGTCTTCGCTCTTGTACAGGCGCGTCAAGGCGTCGTCCACCACCTTCTTGAAGGCTGGATCGCCCTTGCGCAGCATGATGCCGTAGGGCTCGACCGACAGCGCTTCCTTGGTGATTTCATAGTCGTTCGGGTTCTTGGAATTGGCCACCTGCGAAGCGAGCAAAATATCATCGTTCGCTTCGGCCACGGCGCGCCCGGTTTCCAGCATCAGGAACGACTCGGGATGGTCCTTGGCAATGGCGATATTCATGCCCAGGTTTTTTTCCTTGTTCAGGATGGTCATCTGCTTGACGGTCGAGGTGCCGGCAGTGGCCACCAGCGTCTTGCCGCGCAGGTCTTCCAGCGACTTGATGTTCGACGATTTTTTTGCCAGTACGCGGTTGGCAATCACGAACATGGTCGGTGCAAAGGCCACCTGCTGCTGGCGTTCGAGGTTGTTGGTGGTCGAGCCGCATTCGAGGTCGATGGTGCCGTTGGCCATCAGCGGGATGCGGTTGGCCGAAGTAACCGGACTCATCACCACTTTCAGTTCAGCCAGGCCCAGGTGCTTTTGCAGCGCGGTGACGGCCTTCATGCACAGGTCGATCGAATAGCCCTGGTACTGCTGCTTATCGTCGAGATAGGAAAACGGCACCGAGCCGTCGCGCACGCCCAGCGTGATCGAGCCGGCCTTCTTGATCTTGGCCAGGGTGCCAGTCAACTCCTGCGCGTGGACGGGGGACATGCTGCCGATAACACCAACGCTGAGCAGCGTGGCGATCATGTTGGTCAATTTCATAAATTCTCCTGAGCAGACAAACCAGGCCTAGCCTGTACGAAACAACTGTGGTGCAGACGCCACCAATGCAGTTGATTCTATGTCATTTTGCACGCCAGCCCAGCCGTTTTCTTTATTTGCCCCCCAGTTTCCCCGCAATGGGGACCGCGCGCACCAGCCCGGTGCCGCAGCTGTGGCATTTTCCCGACTGCCGCCCCTATTTGGCCAGCGCCAGCTGGGCCGGTTCGCCGTCCTCGCTTTCATCCTGGACGCCGGCCTGCTGGCGTTGCCACATCTGCGCATACAGGCCATCGGCCGCCAGCAGTTGCGGATGGGTACCGCGCTCGACGATGCGGCCATGGTCGAGTACCAGTATCTGCTGCGCGTCGGCCACCGTCGACAGGCGGTGCGCAATGACCAGCGTAGTGCGGCTTTTGGCGATCTCTTTCAATTGCGACTGGATCGCCTGTTCGGCCTTGGAATCGAGCGCCGAGGTGGCTTCGTCAAAGATCAGGATGGCCGGGTCTTTGAGCAGCGTGCGGGCAATGGCCACGCGCTGCTTCTCGCCGCCCGACAGTTTCAGGCCGCGCTCGCCCACCATCGAAGCATAGCCATCGGGCAGGCTTTCGATAAAGTCGTGGATCGAGGCCGCCCTGGCTGCTGCCACGATGGCCTCACGGCTGGCGCCCGGCTTGCCGTAGGCGATGTTGTATTCGATAGTGTCGTTGAACAGCACGGTATCTTGCGGCACGATGCCGATCGCCGCGCGCAGAGAATCCTGGGTAATCGCGCGCAAGTCCTGGCCGTCAATGACAATGCTGCCCTGGCCGACCTCATAAAAACGGAACAGCAGGCGCGACAGCGTGGACTTGCCCGAGCCGCTATGGCCGACCACGGCAGTGGTGGTGCCGGCGGCAATCTCGAAGTCCACGTCGAACAGGATCTGGCGCTTGGCTTCGTAGCTGAAATCGACATGATTGAAACGCACGGTGGCGCCGTGGGTGGCCAAGGGCCTGGCGTCCGGCGCATCGGCAATTTCACGGTTTTCTTCCAGCAGCGCAAACAGGCGCTCCATATCAGCCAGGCTCTGCTTGATCTCGCGGTAGATCACGCCCAGGAAATTGAGCGGAATATACAGCTGGATCATAAAGGCGTTCACCAGCACCAGGTCGCCCAGCGTCATGGTGCCGGCAATTACGCCCACCGTGGCGCGCCAGAGGATCAGCGTCACAGCCGTGGCGATAATCAGTGACTGGCCGGTATTGAGCAGGGACAGCGAGGTTTGCGACCTGACGGCGGCCGATTCATAGCGCTGCAGGCCTTCGTCATAGCGGCGCGCCTCGTAGTCTTCGTTGCCGAAGTATTTGACGGTCTCGTAGTTGATCAGCGAATCGATGGCTTTGGTATTGGCCTTCGAGTCGAGATCGTTCATGGTGCGGCGAAAATGCGTGCGCCAGTTGGTCACCAGCACCGTAAAGGTGATATATGACACCAGCGCCACCAGGGTAATAATGCTGAACCAGATATCGTAGTGCAGCACCAGGTAGCCCAGCACCAGCGTGATTTCCACCAGCGTGGGCAGGATATTGAAGAGGGTATAGGAAATAAGCGAGCCGACGCTGCGCGTGCCGCGCTCGATATCGCGCGTCATGCCGCCGGTCTGGCGGTTCAGGTGAAAGCGCAGCGACAGCGCATGCAGGTGGCGAAAGACTTTGAGCGCAATGGTGCGCACGGCGCGCTGGGTGACGCGCGCAAACAGGAATTCGCGCAGCTCGGTAAACAAGGTAGTCGACAGGCGCAGCAGGCCGTAGGCCACCAGCAGCGCCACCGGCAGCACCAGCAGGGCCTGCGGATGGCTGGCGGTGACCGTCATGGCGTCGACCAGCTTTTTCAGTATCAAAGGCACGCCGACATTGGCCAGCTTGGCGCCAACCAGGCACAGCAGCGCTACCAGCACGCGCCATTTGTAGACCCATAAATAGGGCAGCAGGGTCTTGATGGTGGAAAAATCGCTGTGACCGGAAGTTCTGGCGGTGGGTGGCGGTGGGGAAGTCTGGGAGCGGCGCATGGCAAATATCGGCTATTTATGGTTCAATCGGTCAATTGTAGCCTTTCATGAGAATCAACGATGAGCACCTCCCCCGCCCGCACCGACAACTGCCTCGCCTCCGGCCTGCCTGCCGGCAAAATGCCCGAACTGCGCATGATGCCCGCCCCATCGGACGCGAACGTGTATGGTGATGTGTTTGGCGGCTGGATCATGGCGCAAGTCGATATCGCCGGCTCGCTGCCGGCCACGCGGCGCGCCAACGGCCGTGTCGCCACCATCGCCGTCAACTCGTTTGTCTTTAAAAATCCCGTGTTTGTCGGCGATCTGCTGTCGTTCTACGCCGATATCGTCAAGGTCGGCAATACCTCGATTACCGTCAACGTGGAAGTGTATGCCGAGCGCAACCGCCTGCAAGCCTGCATCGTCAAGGTCACCGAAGCCACGCTGGTGTATGTGGCTACCGATGCCGACCGCAAGCCGCGCAAGGTGCCGCCGATTGAAACGCTGCTGACGCCCTGACTGTGCATGGATAGCGCGCGCCGCATCTTCCTGCTCAGTGCGGCGCGCATCGGCGCCCTGGCTGGCGCCGCTACCGCCCTGTCCGGTTCCACTGCTGCTGCCGGCGTCAATGCCGGCGGCTATCCGTTTGCGCTGGGCGTGGCCTCCGGCTCGCCCCTGCCTGACGCGGTGGTGCTATGGACGCGCGTCAGTTACGATCCCTTGCAGGCCGCCGCCACGCCAGCCATCGCGCTGGCAGTGCGCTGGGAAGTGGCCAGCGACGAAGCGTTCCGCCATATCGTGGCCAGGGGCCAGGCCACCGCCACGCCCGAACTGGCCCATAGCGTGCACGTGGATGTGGGCGGCCTGTCGCCCGGACGCTGGTACTGGTACCGCTTTATGCTGGGCGACGCCGTCAGCCCCGTTGGCCGCACCCGCACCGCGCCAGAGCCCACCAGCATGCCCGCCATGCTCAAGCTGGCGGTGGCCTCGTGCCAGCACTGGGAGTTCGGCAGCTATGCGGCGCACCGGCATATTGCTGCGGCGGCGCCCGACCTGGTGGCGTTCCTGGGCGACTATATCTACGAATGGGGCGCTTATCACCTTGAGCACCCGCAGCGCGCCATCCGGCGTGACGAAAGCTTCACCCTGGCGCAATACCGCGCGCGCTATGCGCAGTACAAGAGCGACAAAGATCTGCAGGGCGCGCATCTGGTCGCACCGTGGATCGTCACTTGGGACGACCATGAAGTGGCCAACGACTACGGCAACGAGCGCGACGAGTTGCTGACCACCACCTTTTTGCAGCGACGCGCAGCCGCCTACCAGGCGTTTTACGAACATATGCCGCTGCGCCTGCTGCCGCTGGGCCGGCGCGGCTTTGTCGACATGCGCATCTAACAGCGTTATGACTGGGGCCGCCTGGCACGTTTCCATGTGCTCGATGACCGCCAGTACCGCGCCCAACATGCGTGTTCCAAACCGAACCGTGGCGGCTCGAACTCGGTCACCACGCGTGCCTGCCCCGAGCTGATGCAGCCTGGTCGCAGCATGCTGGGCAGCGAACAGGAGCGCTGGCTGCAGGCGGGACTGGCGCAATCGCCGGCGCGCTGGAATATCCTGGCGCAGCAGACGCTGATGGCGCAGTCGAGCCAGGTGCCAGTGCTGCGTCCGGGCGATGAGCGGGTCTGGACCGATGGCTGGGACGGCTATCCGATGGCGCGCCAACAGCTGCTCGATACCCTGCAGGCAAGCCGCGCGCGCAATCCGCTGGTGCTGTCGGGCGACGTGCACACGTTTTACGCAACCGAACTGAGCCGCAACGCCATGCGCGCGGCCAGTCGCAGCAATCCGGTGCTGGCGACCGAGTTCTGCGGCACATCCGTCACGTCAAGCTCGCGTCCGCAAGCGCGCACGGCCGAATACGTGGCCATGAATCCGCATATCAAATACGGCCGCAGCGACAAGCGCGGCTATATGCTGCTGGCCATTACGCCAGAAAAAACCACGGTGCTGTTCCAGGGCCTGGACAATGTGCGCGACAGCGCCTCGAACGTGGCCACGCTGGCCAGCTTTACCGTACGCGACGGCAAGGCTGGCCTGCAGCAGGGCTGATCACATTGCCGATACTTTCTTGAGCGCGTCGCGATAACGGCGGCTGACCGGCACTTCACTACCGGTCGACAAGCTGGCGCGCGCGTCGCCCGAATCAAGCGGCACGATGCTTTGCACAAACGCCAGGTTGACGATATAGCTGCGATGGACGCGCACGAAACAGGCCGGATCGAGCCGGCGCTCGATGGCCGCCATGGTCGAGCGCAGCGGATAGTCGTGGCCGCGCACATGCAAATTGACATAATTGCCCCAGGCCTGCAGCCATTCGATGTCTGCGGCCGGCAGCAGAAAATCCTTGCCCAGCTTGCGCACCAGAAAGCGCTCGGGCTGCTCGACCGGTTCCACCGCCGGGCCTTCATCCGGTTCTGCCAGTAAAGTTGCCTCGCCCTGCCAGCGCATCAGCAGCAAACGATAGAAACCGACCACCAGCAACACCATAAAGTAAGCACGTACATCCTTGACATATTCATACGGCAATTCATGCCACCAGTTGCCGAAATCATAGCTGCTGCCCTGGCTCCAGTACGCCAGCTTGCGCAGGGCCACCATCGCAGCCACATGCACCAGGCTGTATGCAACCGACACGGCCAGGTGAAAGCGCAGGTTCTGGCGCTGGAACACCAGCTGCAGGGGCCGCATCTGACCGGCCAGCACCACCGCCGGTACCAGCGCCAGCAGCACAAGATTGCTGCTCCACTCCCATACGGCCACTTGCCACCAGGGCGTAGACAGTCCGGCCCGTCGCAGGTCAAGCAAGACCAGCCAGCTGTTGACGCTAGCCTGCAGCAAATACAGCGCGATCCAGAATCCGGGTTCGGCCACGCGGCGCCAGAGTTGATAACGTTGCAACAGATCGGTGGAAGATACGCGCATGGGCTCAGCCGTTTGATAAGTGGCACGATTGTACGGCCCCGAACTGGTCCCGGGTAGGCAATTCGTCCCGGCCAGCCGTCCGCTGGTCACATGCCGCTGGCCCGCAACGCGCATGCTGCCTATGCTGGGGCCTCTTTGACCACTTGCTCAGCTGCCATGACCGATGCTACCCGCCGCCACGATATCGACGCCTTGCGCTTTCTCGTTTTTACCCTGCTGATCTTTTTTCATACGGCCCTGATGTATCTGGAGGGTTCAGGTTTTCATATGCGCAGCAGCTATACCACCGACCTGCTCAATATGCCGCTCGTGTTCCTCAACCGCTGGCGCATGGAACTGGTTTTCCTGATCTCCGGCGTCTCGTGCGCGATGATGACGCAAACGACGCGCGGCACGTTCCTGTGGCGGCGCGTCCAGCGCCTGCTGCTGCCGCTGCTGTTCGGCATTGCCGTCATCATTCCCATCCAGCCGTATTGCGAAGGCGTCAGCAACGGCCTGGTCGAACCGGGCTATGGACAGTTTCTGCTGCATTATTTTGGCGGCTACCCGTGGCCTGCCGGTGCCTTTGCGGGCTGGCAATATGGCTTTACCTGGAATCATTTGTGGTATCTGGTCTACCTGCTGCTCTATACGGTCATGCTGGTGCTGCTGCAGCCGGTAATCGACCGGGTCAGGCCACTGTTCCTGCGCTTGCGCGGCGCCGCCCTGCTGGTGCTGCCGGCCGTGCCGACGCTGGCTGCCACGGTGTTGCTGAAACTGCGCTATCCGGAAAACCACGCGGTAATCAATGACTGGTACGCGCACGCCATCTACTTCACGCTGTTCCTGTACGGCTGGTGGTTGGGCAATGACAAGTCGCTCTGGGCGGAACTGGCGCGCCTGCGCTGGCATACCCTGTGGGCAGGCCTGGCGGCGTTTGCCGTGTACATGTATTTCGACAAGATTTATTCGGAAAACCTGCTGACCTGGGCTTCCATCGGTTCCTGGCCCATGCGCAACCTGTATATGTGGCTGGCCATCTGCACCATACTGGGCTGGTCGCATACCTTGCTCAATCGTCCTTACAGATGGCTACCTTGGGCGCGCCAGGCCGTCTTTCCCTGGTATATCCTGCACCAGAGCGCTATCGTGCTGCTGGCCTACTGGCTGGTACCGCTGCGCCTGGGACCGGTGACCGAACCGGTGCTGGTGCTGCTGGGCACGCTGCTGATCTGCTGGCTCGGTACCGAGTTGATCAAGCGGGTCAACTGGCTGCGCCCCTGTTTCGGCCTGCCAGCTCTGCGGCGCACCGAAGCCGGCGCGCCGCTGGTCGTGGCAAATTAAGCCACCTTTTTCTCGTCACGCAACTGGCGGCGCAAGATCTTGCCGACATTGGTTTTCGGCAGTTCATCGCGGAACTCGATGTATTTCGGTTTCTTGTAGGCCGTCAGTTCATGCTTGCAGTGCTCACGGATCATTTCCACCGTCAGGTTCGGGTCCTTGCGCACCACAAACACTTTCACCGCTTCGCCGGCATTGGCGTCAGGCACGCCGATGCACGCGCATTCAAGCACGCCGGGGCAGGACGCCACTACTTCTTCGACTTCATTCGGATAGACGTTGAAACCCGAGACAATAATCATGTCCTTCTTGCGGTCAACGATGCGTACATAGCCGCGCTCGTCCATGATGCCCACGTCGCCGGTCTTGAAGTAGCCATCGGCCGTCATCGACTTGGCGGTTTCATCGGGACGCTGCCAGTAGCCAGCCATCACTTGTGGCCCCTTGACGGCGATCTCGCCCGGCTGGCCCAGCGGCACGTGCACGCCGTCGTCATCGATAATGGCCACTTCGGTTGACGGAATCGGCATGCCGATGGTGCCGGTAAATTCGGTAATGTCGACGCGGTTGCCGGTCACCACCGGGGAGGTTTCCGACATGCCATAGCCTTCGATCAGCGGGCAGCCGGTGACCTTCAGCCAGCGTTCGGCCACGGTGCGCTGCAGCGCCATGCCGCCGCCATTGCATACCTTGTAGCTCGAGAAATCGAGCTTGGCAAAGTCTTCGTTATTGAGCAGCGCGTTGTACAGCGTATTGACCGCAGGGAACACCACGATCTTGTACTTGGCCAGCTCCTTGACGAAGCCGGGGATATCGCGCGGGTTGGGAATGAGCACATTGAGGCCACCCAGGCGCATGCCCATCAGTGCGCTGACGGTCAGCGAGTAAATATGGTACAGCGGCAAGGCACTGACAAAACCCATCGAGGTGGCGCGCATTTCTTTGGTCATCACCGGCGAAATCCAGGCTTCGTTCTGCAGCACGTTGGCAATCACGTTACGGTGCAGCAGCATCGCGCCTTTCGAGACGCCCGTAGTGCCGCCCGTGTACTGCAGGAAGACGATATCGTCATGGCCCTGCTGCACCGGCTTCAAGCTCAAACGCGCGCCTTCGGCCAGCATCTTGTTAAAGCTGATGGCCGTCGGCAGCGAAAACGCCGGTACCATTTTCTTGATCTTGCGCACCACCAGATTGACGATCGCGCCTTTCAGGGTGCCGAGCAGGTCGCCCATGGTGGCCACGATCACATGCTTGACCTGCGTGCGCGGCAGCACCTGCTCGACCGTGGTGGCAAAGTTTTCCAGCACGATGATGGCTTCGCTGCCCGAATCGGTCAGCTGGTGCTCGAGTTCGCGTGGCGTATAGAGCGGATTGACGTTGACCACCGTATAGCCGGCACGCAAAATGGCCGCCAGCGCCACCGGATACTGCAGCACATTGGGCAGCATGATGGCCACCCGCGCGCCCGGCTGCAGGCCGCGGCTTTGCAGCCAGGCGCCCATCTGCGCCGACAGCTTGTCGAGCTCGCGGTAGGTCATGAACTTGTCCATGCACACGAACGCATTGCGCTCGGCATACTTCTGGAACGATTCTTCCAGCAAATGCGTGACCGAACGGTACTGCGTGCAATCGATTTCTGCCGGCACGTTATCGGGGTATGACTTCAACCAAATCTTGTCCATCTCGCCTCTTCTTTATCTGTAGGGTGGCCGCCTGCCACCAGTTGTCAGGCAGCGGCCTTGTTTTCGTCACGCAAGGCGCGACGCAATATCTTGCCGACGTTGGTCTTCGGCAGCTCATCACGAAACTCGATATATCTGGGTCGTTTATAACCGGTCAGTTGCTCTTTGCAATATGCCAGCAGGGTGTCAGCCGTGAGATTCGGGTCGCGGCGCACCACGAACACCTTCACCGCTTCGCCCGAATGCTCGTCCGGCACGCCCACGCAAGCGCACTCGAGCACGCCGGGATGGGCCGCTACCACCGCCTCCACCTCGTTCGGATAGACATTAAAGCCAGACACCAGGATCATGTCTTTCTTGCGGTCGACGATCTTCACAAAGCCGCGTTCATCCATGATGCCCACGTCGCCCGATTTGAAAAAGCCGTCGGCCGTCATCACCTTGGCCGTCTCGTCCGGGCGATTCCAGTAGCCGCTCATCACCTGCGGGCCACGAATGGCAATTTCACCGGGCTGGCCCAGCGGCACTTCATGACCATCGTCGTCGAGGATGGCAATTTCGGTCGACGGAATCGGCAGGCCGATGGTACCGGTAAACTGCGTGCTGTCGGCGCGGTTGCAGGTGGCCACCGGCGAGGTTTCCGACAGGCCATAGCCTTCGATAATCGATACGCCGGTAATTTTCTGCCACTTGTCGTTGACGGCCTGCTGCACGGCCATGCCGCCGCCATTGGCAATCTTCAGGCCCGAGAAATCGAGGTGCGCAAAATCGGGGTGGTTGGCCAGCGCGTTATAGAGCGTATTGACTGCCGGCAGCAGATTGAATTTGTACTTGGCCAGTTCCTTGATCAGGCCCGGGATATCGCGCGGATTCGGGATCAGGATATTGAGCGCGCCGACCCGCATGCCCCACAGCGCACAGGCCGTCAGCGCAAAGATATGGTACAGCGGCAAGGCGCATACCACGATCACCTGTTCTGGCTGTTTGGGATCGAGCGCGGCGCCCGACCACGCTTCGCTTTGCAGCACATTGGCAATCACATTGCGATGGCTGAGGGTGGCGCCTTTCGATACGCCCGTGGTGCCGCCCGTGTACTGCAAAAAGGCAGCGTCATTGATCTGCACCTCGACTGGCGTAAGCTTCATGCCGCTGCCATGGCCGAGCGCACTCTTGAAGCGCATGGCGTTGGGCAGCGAATAGGCCGGCACCATTTTCTTGATATTGCGCACCACGAAATTGACGATGGCGCCCTTCACGGTGCCCAGCATTTCGCCCATGCTGGCCACGATAATATGCTTGACGCTGGTCCTGCCCAGCACCTGTTCGAGCGTATGGGCAAAGTTTTCCAGCACGATAATGGCTTCGCTGCCCGAATCGTTGAGCTGGTGTTCAAGTTCGCGCGCCGTATAGAGCGGGTTGACATTGACTACCGTATAGCCGGCGCGCAGCACAGCGGCAATGGCCACCGGATACTGCAGCACATTGGGCATCATCAGCGCCACGCGCGCGCCTTTTTTCAGGCCGCGGCTTTGCAGCCAGGCACCCAGTTGGCGTGAATAGGTATCGAGCTCGGCATAGGTCAAAAATTTGTCCATGCAGACATACGCCTTGCGCTCTGCATATTTTTGAAACGCTTCTTCGAGCAAGTGCACCAGCGAACGGTATTGGTCCGGATTGATGTCGGCAGGAACGCCCGGTGGATACGACTTCAGCCAAATTTTTTCCATGCTGTGCCTCTTGTCTCGAATAATCGTAGGGGGAGCCGGCGCTGTGGGCGCGGCACGCGTGGTGACTACGTTTCTGTGCTGCGGATTCTGTCGTCCTGCAGTCAATATGAGCATTCTTGAGAGCAATTGCTCGGTGCTGCTAACGCGATGCTATCGGGCGCTGCCCTTCCATGCAAGCGCTTTCAGCACGATTCGAGCACGAATTCTAAGGGCTTTTTACGCTGCATTGCAGCATGAAAAATACACCGTTACGTCTCCACCGGACTTGGTGAAGCTGACAATCTTTAAAGGTCACGGGCTGACCAATTGCTGCAGGCGGCGTACGCGTTCCGGCTTGTCCAGGCGAGCCAATGTGTGCACTGCAGCATAAAAAGCACGAAAGTTCTTTTTTTCTTCCAGCAAATTTTTAAAGGCCGGCAAAAAATCATTGTAGGTCGCCACCGAAGCCAGGTGCGCATTGCTCAAGGGCTGCTCGAACCAGCGGTCATAACCACCATAACCTCCCCATTGCTGGCGCAATAGCTGGTAGTCCTGTTTCAAGGCAGCAAACAGGCGCGCCTTGCGCGCACGCTTCTCCGCATCCGGCATCGGGCTCGCATAAACCTCCTCAAGACGCTTCTTGTAGCGCAGCAGCAAGGCCAGGAAATCCTGGCGCCGCATTGCATACGCATCATAGGCAGTACGCAGCGCCTCGCTGCTGTGGCCGGCCAGCCAGCGCTGTACGCCGGCCTCTTCCACGGCCATGGCAAACGATTCGTTGAAGGCCGAGTCGCCCGGCACATACACGACCTGGTGCGCCAGTTCATGGAAAATCATGCGCGCCAGTTCGGCGTCGTTGTAGTTGATAAAGGTCGACAGCAACGGATCGTCAAACCAGCCCAGCGTGGAGTAGGCCGGCACGCCGCCGACCTGCACATCGTAATGTTCGCTGCGCAGCGTAGCTGCATACGCCAGCGCCGCTTCCTTGCTGTAATAGCCGCGATAGCTGACGCAGCCGGCAACCGGAAAGCACCATTGCAGCGGCTGCAACGACAGTTCCGGCGTGGCCACCACGTTCCACAGCACAAACGGGCGTTGCAAGGCTGCATAGTTCTTGTAGCTGCCATTGTCGGGCAACGCCAGTTCGCTGACGGCAAAGCGGCGGATCTGCTGCGCCGTGGCCAGCCGGCTCTTCAGACGCGGCTCGGTGGCCGGATCAGTGAGCCAGTCGTCAACGGGGCGCGCCGCCGACCAGACGCCGTACTGGCCTTGCGCCGCCTGCGTGTAATACTGCAGCTGGGAGCAGCCGCCCAGCAGCAGGCACAATGCGCCCGGCAGCAGGCGAGCCGGCCAGCGCATGTCAGGCGACCTTTTCCACTTCGACCAGGGTGTCATAGAAAGTGGGCGCACGGCCCATATCGGTCAGCCGCTGGCTGGTCACTTCGTTGGCATTCTTGCCGTCGCTGGCCAGCTTTTTCCACCAGACCGACAGGCCCACCACCAGGCCACGGCGCGCCTTGTCGGTCACGCGCGCCCTGGCCACGAAACTGCCACGGTCATTGAAAATGCGCACCATGTCGCCGGCTGCAATGCCGCGCGTGGCGCAGTCATCGGGGTGGATATCGAGGTGCGGTTCGCCTTCGGCAGCACGCAGGCTTTTCACGTTCACAAACGTGGAATTGAGGAAGTTGCGCGCCGGCGGAGAAATCATGGCCAGCGGATAGCGCGCCGCCAGTTCAGGATTGCTCGCGGGAGACTCATACGGCGCAATATAGGACGGCAGCGGATCGAGCCCGGCTTGCGCCATCGATGCCGAATAGAATTCGCACTTGCCCGACGGCGTGGCAAAGCCGCCGTTGGCAAACGGCGCCTCGGGCATGGCGAGTTTCTGCCAGCCTTTGCGTTTCAGCGATTCCCAGTCGAAATGCACGGCGCGCGCATCGGTGGCATCGAACGCCTGCGCCGCCAGCGCTTCATCGCTTTCCTGGAAGCACGGGTCGTCAAAGCCCATGCGCTGCGCCAGCAGGCGGAAAATTTCCGTATTGGCCTTAGCCTCACCCAGCGGCGCGATCGCTGCATTATTGGCCATCATGTACAGGTGGCCGTAGGTGGAGTGCGCGTCGACATGCTCAAGCTGGGTGGTGGCTGGCAGCACGATATCGGCGTAATCGGCCGTATCGGTCTGGAATTGCTCGAGCACCACGGTAAACAGGTCTTCACGCGCAAAGCCCTGCTCAACCCTGGCCGACTCGGGCGCCACCGCCAGCGGGTTGGAATTGTAGACAATCACCGCCTCGACCTGCGGGCCGAATTCGGCCGACGCCGTTTTCAGCAGATCGTCGCCGATGGTGCTCATATTGATGGTACGTGGCGTGCCCTGCAGCAAATCGGGACGCTGCAGCGCCTTGCGGTTAACCGGGAAGGAGCCCGAGCTCGACAGCTGCATGCCGCCGGCCGCATGGCGCCAGGCGCCCGTCAATGCGGGCAGGCAGGCAATATTGCGCACCGCCATGCCGCCGCCGCGCACGCGCTGCACGCCATAGTTGGCACGGATCGCCGCGCCTTCGCCATTGCGGCAGGTCTGGCCGTACAGCCGCGCCAGCTCGACGATCTGCACTGCAGCAATACCGCAGGTGTCGGCCGTGCGCTCGGGCGTCCATTCGGCCACGCGTTCTTTCAAGGCATCAAAACCCAGCGTATGGTTGGCGATATAGTCATGGTCGAGCCAGTCTTCGGCTATCAGCACATGCATCAGGCCCAACGCCAGGGCCGCATCAGTACCTGGCAACAAGGCGATATGCTGGTGGCATTTTTCCGCCGTCAGCGAGCGGTACGGGTCGATGGCCACCAGGGTTGCACCATGGCGCTTGGCCTCCTGCGCACGCATCCAGAAATGCAGGTTGGACGCAATCGGGTTGCCGCCCCAGATAATGATCAGCTTGGCATTCTGGAACTGCTCCATATCGGTGCCGATGGTGGCGCCCACCGTATAGCGGTAGCCGGTGGCGCCGGCCGAGGCGCAGATGGTGCGGTCCAGCAACGAGGCGCCCAGCTGGTGGAAAAAACGCGACGACATCGATTCGCCCTGTACCAGCCCCATGGTGCCGCAGTAGCTGTACGGCAAAATGGCCTGCGGGTTGCGCGCGGCAATTGGTTTCAGGCGCGCAGCAATCGTATCGAGCGCCTCGTCCCAACTGATGCGCTCGAACTTGCCTTCGCCCTTCCTGCCCACGCGACGCAGCGGAGTGAGCAAACGGTCCGCATGATAAGTGCGCTCGGTATAGCGCGATACCTTGGTGCACAGCACGCCGGCGGTGGTCGGATGGTCGGGATCGCCCTTCACGGCAGTGGCGACGCCATCCTCGACAGTGACCAGCAGCGCGCAGGTGTCAGGGCAGTCGAGCGGGCAGGTGGCGCGCACTTGGGTAGTGGTCATCGGGTAATCCAGGCTAACGTGAGGGAAAGCGATACTGTAAACCATACGGCGCACACCAGTGGGGCTGCGCTGGATTTACTGGCGGAACACGGGCTACAATGCCCCCTACCCGTGTCTGTTTCCGATCAAACACAACACGTTCTGGCGTGCTCCACATTGATGCGCGCCTGCATCCACAGGAGAGTACGATGAAACTAGTTGATCCCATCATGGCGTTTCAATCCGAGCTGCGACGTATCCGCCGCGATCTGCATGCCCACCCCGAGCTGTGCTACGAAGAACAGCGCACCTCCGATGTGGTGGCCGCCAAACTGACCGAATGGGGCATTCCGGTGGTGCGCGGCCTGGGCCGCACCGGCGTGGTCGGCATCATCAAGAACGGCACGTCCGAGCGCGCGATCGGTATCCGCGCCGACATGGATGCGTTGCCGATGCAGGAAATCAATACGTTTGAACATGCTTCGCGCCATCCGGGCAAGATGCACGCCTGCGGTCACGACGGTCATACGGCCATGCTGCTGGGCGCCGCCTACCATCTGGCCAAGCACCGCAATTTCGACGGCACCGTCTACCTGATCTTCCAGCCGGCCGAAGAAGGCGGCGCCGGTGCGCGTGAAATGATCGAAGACGGCCTGTTTACCCGCTTTCCGATGGATGCCATTTACGGCATGCACAACTGGCCAGGCGCGGCCACCGGCACGCTGTCGGTCGTGGAAGGGCCGATGATGGCGTCGAGCAATGAGTTTTACGTGACGGTCAAAGGCAAGGGTGCTCACGCGGCGCAGCCGCACAAAGGCATCGACCCGGTGATGGTAGCGGTGCAGATCGCGCAAAGCTGGCAGACCATTATCACGCGCAACAAGAGCCCACTCGATACCGCCGTGCTGTCGATCACGCAAATCCACGCCGGCAGCGCCACCAATGTGATTCCCGATGACGCCAATCTGGTCGGCACCGTGCGCACCTTTACTACCCCGGTGCTGGACCTGATCGAAGAGCGCATGCGCGAGATCGCCGTCCATACGGCCGCCGCCTTTGGCGCCGAAGTTGAATTCAAGTTCAAGCGCAATTATCCACCGCTGGTCAACCACGCCAAAGAAACAGCGTTTGCGGTGGAAGTGATGAAAACCGTGGTGGGCGCCGACAAGGTCAATGCCAATGTCGAGCCCACCATGGGCGCGGAAGACTTTGCTTTCTTCCTGCAGGAAAAAGCCGGCTGCTATATCTTTATCGGCAACGGCGATGGCGACCATCGCGATGGCGGCCACGGCCTGGGGCCATGCGTATTGCACAACGGCAGCTACGACTTCAATGACGAGCTGCTGCCGATCGGCGCCAGTTTCTGGGTGCAACTGGCCGAAGCAAGCCTGCCGCAGGCTTAAAACCGGTCCGGTTCGCGGCCCAGGCGCTGGCCCGGATTCAGCGCTTCCAGGGCCAGCAGCGCGGCGGCATGGTCTGCGGTGGGGTGCGTATCAGCCAGGGTCTCGTAGCGCTGCGTGACCAGTTCGGTCACCGGCAGCGCCAGTTTGGCTGCCTCGGCGGCAGCGAGCACATTATGCAGATCCTTGATCTGGCTCTTGACCTGGCCGCCGGCCACGAAATTGCGCTCGAGCATGCGTTGGCCATGCACTTCCAGGATACGGCTTTCCGCAAAACCACCGCGGATGGCCGCGCGTACGGCCGTGGCATCGGCGCCCGCCGCCTGCGCCAACAGCAGCGCTTCGGCCACGATATTGAGCGTGGCGCCAACAATCAACTGATTGCACAGCTTGGCCACCTGGCCGCTGCCGGCCGGTCCCACCAGCGTTGGCCGACCCATCGCGGTCAACAGCGTTTCCACCTGCGCATAATCATCGGGGTTGCCACCAGCCATAATGGCAAGGCTGCCGGCCTGAGCACCGCCAACGCCGCCCGAGACGGGCGCATCGATAAAGCGCAGGCCAGCGGCCTGCAAGGTGGCGTGGAACTGCTGTGCTTCCGCCTGTTTGGTCGAACTCATGTCGATCCACAGCGCCCCGTCTGCCATCCCGGGCATCGCCTGTTGCATTACCTGCTGCACGACCGGGCCGGCTTCCAGCATCGAGATGATCACGTCGGCGCCGTCGACCGCTTCGACCAGCGTGGACGCCACGCTGGCACCCGCCACGCACAGGACTTGGGCCTTGCTCAGCGTGCGATTCCAAACTGTGACAGAATAACCCGCCTGCAACAGGCGCCGGACCATTGGCTCCCCCATCAGGCCAGTACCGAGAAATGCGATTTTTGTAGAGAATGTCAATTGAACTCCTGATGATTCGAGTGGTCACGCAAGTGCCTGCAAAACAGAATAGCTGCCTGTGCAAACAAAACAATAAGCCTTTACGGCCCATTTTATGATGAAAGCCCCTATGTTCTTCAAGAAGACACTCCTCTCCTCCATCGCGGCCATGGCCGCCCTGATGGCTGCCGGCTCGACTTTCGCTGCCGATGACAAACTGATCGACTCGGTCTACGGCGAATACGCCAAAGGCGTAAAGATCCAGATGGTGCGCGCCGGCGTGACCTCGAACTGGGATAAAGCCTGGTTTGTATCGAACGGCACGCAATTGAGCGGCTACTGGGACGCCAGCATCGGCGGTTGGGATGGCAAAGCCTACCGTAACGTACCTGGCCAGCATCAGAAACTGTGGGATCTGGGCTTCACGCCAGTGTTCCGCTTTGAAAACACCAACAAGCTGGGCTTCTACGCCGAAGCCGGTATCGGCGTGCACATGCTGTCCAAGCTGTACAACAACGACGACGACCGCCTGTCGACCCACTTCCAGTTCGGTGACCATGCCGGCATCGGCTATGTATTCGACAACAAATGGGAAGTCAGCGCCAAGATCCAGCACTTCTCGAACGGCGGCTACAAAAAACCGAACAGCGGCGTGAACTACGGCGTGGTGAAAGTGGCGTACCACTTCTAAGCTGATTCTGTGAAATTGAAAGAACCTGCGCTGGCCGCGGGTTTTTTTTCGCGGTGTTTTCCCGTTCGCCGGTCGGATTGGCCGCGTAGGTCGGATTAGGCCCCAAGGGGGCCGTAATCCGACAACACCGCAGGCGCCAACAATATTGTCGGGTTTGAGCCAACAATGTTGTCGGATTACGGCCCGAAGGGCCTAATCCGACCCACGGACGAAAAAAAACCCGACCATTTCTGATCGGGTTTTTCTCTACTACGAATAACAAGCCTGACAATAACCTACTTTCACACTGGTTGCAGCACTATCATCGGCGCAAAGTTGTTTCACGGTCCTGTTCGGGATGGGAAGGGGTGGGACCAACTTGCTATGGTCATCAGGCATAACTTGTACTGACGCTTGTTCTCGGTTGAGCAACAAGGCCATGAATCTGGAAGAAGCAAAGATCGGGGTAATGAATAGTTGTATCAACACACACGCAACGTTGTACCGTCTTATCCTCTGTACCTGCTAAGGTTATAGGGACAAGCCGTACGGGCAATTAGTACTGGTTAGCTTAATGCATTACTGCACTTCCACACCCAGCCTATCAACGTCCTGGTCTCGAACGACCCTTCAAAGAGCTCAAGGCTCTGGGAAATCTCATCTCAAGGCAAGTTTCCCGCTTAGATGCTTTCAGCGGTTATCTCTTCCGAACTTAGCTACCCGGCAATGCCACTGGCGTGACAACCGGTACACCAGAGGTTCGTCCACTCCGGTCCTCTCGTACTAGGAGCAGCCCCCTTCAAATTTCCAACGCCCACGGCAGATAGGGACCAAACTGTCTCACGACGTTTTAAACCCAGCTCACGTACCACTTTAAATGGCGAACAGCCATACCCTTGGGACCGGCTACAGCCCCAGGATGTGATGAGCCGACATCGAGGTGCCAAACTCCCCCGTCGATATGAACTCTTGGGAGGAATCAGCCTGTTATCCCCAGAGTACCTTTTATCCGTTGAGCGATGGCCCTTCCATACAGAACCACCGGATCACTATGTCCTACTTTCGTACCTGCTCGACTTGTCAGTCTCGCAGTTAAGCACGCTTATGCCATTGCACTATCAACACGATGTCCGACCGTATCTAGCGTACCTTCGAACTCCTCCGTTACACTTTAGGAGGAGACCGCCCCAGTCAAACTGCCTACCATGCACTGTCCCCGACCCGGATAACGGGCCAAGGTTAGAACCTCAAATGAACCAGGGTGGTATTTCAAGGATGGCTCCA
>NZ_WFLK01000040.1 GCF_009208565.1 Janthinobacterium aquaticum
TGGGAGTGCTCGAAAGAGAACCATTACACAGGTGCTGCATGGCTGTCGTCAGCTCGTGTCGTGAGATGTTGGGTTAAGTCCCGCAACGAGCGCAACCCTTGTCATTAGTTGCTACGAAAGGGCACTCTAATGAGACTGCCGGTGACAAACCGGAGGAAGGTGGGGATGACGTCAAGTCCTCATGGCCCTTATGGGTAGGGCTTCACACGTCATACAATGGTACATACAGAGCGCCGCCAACCCGCGAGGGGGAGCTAATCGCAGAAAGTGTATCGTAGTCCGGATTGTAGTCTGCAACTCGACTGCATGAAGTTGGAATCGCTAGTAATCGCGGATCAGCATGTCGCGGTGAATACGTTCCCGGGTCTTGTACACACCGCCCGTCACACCATGGGAGCGGGTTTTACCAGAAGTAGGTAGCTTAACCG
>NZ_WFLK01000041.1 GCF_009208565.1 Janthinobacterium aquaticum
CAGATCGATGCTGCTCCAGAAGAAAAAGCACGCGGTATTACCATTAACACCGCTCACGTTGAGTACGAAACGGCTTCGCGCCACTACGCTCACGTTGACTGCCCAGGCCACGCCGACTACATCAAAAACATGATTACCGGTGCAGCGCAGATGGACGGCGCGATCCTGGTTTGCTCGGCAGCTGACGGCCCAATGCCACAGACCCGCGAACACATCCTGCTGGCCCGCCAAGTTGGCGTTCCATACATCATCGTGTTCCTGAACAAGTGCGACCTGGTCGACGACGCAGAACTGCTGGAACTGGTTGAAATGGAAGTGCGCGAGCTGTTGTCGAAATACGACTTCCCAGGCGACGATCTGCCGATCATCAAAGGTTCGGCCCGTATGGCGCTGGAAGGCCAAGA
>NZ_WFLK01000042.1 GCF_009208565.1 Janthinobacterium aquaticum
AGGGTGAAAGGGTTGCAATAAACTGGTGGCTGCGACTGTTTAATAAAAACACAGCACTCTGCAAACACGAAAGTGGACGTATAGGGTGTGACGCCTGCCCGGTGCTGGAAGATTAAATGATGGGGTGCAAGCTCTTGATTGAAGTCCCAGTAAACGGCGGCCGTAACTATAACGGTCCTAAGGTAGCGAAATTCCTTGTCGGGTAAGTTCCGACCTGCACGAATGGCGTAACGATGGCCACACTGTCTCCTCCCGAGACTCAGCGAAGTTGAAATGTTTGTGATGATGCAATCTACCCGCGGCTAGACGGAAAGACCCCATGAACCTTTACTGTAGCTTTGCATTGGACTTTGAATCAATCTGTGTAGGATAGGTGGGAGGCTTTGAAG
>NZ_WFLK01000043.1 GCF_009208565.1 Janthinobacterium aquaticum
GTAATCGTGGTGCCGCTGCCGACTGGCGCATCGTTGACCGGATCGATCACGATATTGACCACATAGGTATTGCTGCCGCCCTTGCCATCGTTGATGGTGTAGCTGAAGCTGTCGTTGCCGTTGTAGTCGGCCGTTGGTGCATAGCTGTAGCTGCCGTCCGGATTGACGGTAACCGTGCCATGCGACGGATCGCTGGCCTTGGTGTAGGTAACGGTGTCGCCATCCACATCAGTCGCGGGTGGCAGATTGCCGGTCTTGACCGTGTCTTCCGACGTGGTAATCGTGGTGCCGCTGCCGACTGGCGCATCGTTGACCGGATCGATCACGATATTGACCACATAGGTATTGCTGCCGCCCTT
>NZ_WFLK01000044.1 GCF_009208565.1 Janthinobacterium aquaticum
CTGGCGAACGCAACGTCGGCCGACAGTACGCCACGACGTGATCGCTTTCTTCGATGAGCTCGCGGCCCAAAAACACACCGTGCCGCGCATTGTCGTACTGGACAATGCGTCATTTCACAAGGGGCCGCAGATTGAGAAATGCCGACGGAAATGGATGGCACAGGGGCTGTTTCTGTATTACTTGCCGCCTTACAGCCCGGAACTGAATCGCATTGAGATTCTCTGGAAACAGGCCAAGTACTTCTGGCGCCGTTTCGCCGGGCTGAAAGGAAATGAATTGCTGAGCGAGGTGGAATCCTTGATGAAAGATTTCGGAACTGCATTCACAATAAATTTCGTCTGACTACTTAG
>NZ_WFLK01000045.1 GCF_009208565.1 Janthinobacterium aquaticum
ACGATATTGACCACATAGGTATTGCTGCCGCCCTTGCCATCGCTGATGGTGTAGCTGAAGCTGTCGTTGCCGTTGTAGTCGGCCGTTGGCGCATAGCTGTAGCTGCCGTCCGAATTAACGGTGACCGTGCCGTGCGACGGATCGCTGGCCTTGGTGTAGGTGACGGTGTCGCCATCCACATCACTCGCGGGTGGCAGATTGCCAGTCTTGACCGTGTCTTCAGGCGTGGTAATCGTGGTGCCGCTGCCGACTGGTGCATCGTTGACCGGATCAATGACGATATTGACCACATAGGTATTGCTGCCGCCCTTGCCATCGCTGATGGTGTAGCTGAAGCTGTCGTTGCC
>NZ_WFLK01000046.1 GCF_009208565.1 Janthinobacterium aquaticum
GCCTGACAATAACCTACTTTCACACTGGTTGCAGCACTATCATCGGCGCAAAGTTGTTTCACGGTCCTGTTCGGGATGGGAAGGGGTGGGACCAACTTGCTATGGTCATCAGGCATAACTTGTACTGACGCTTGTTCTCGTTTGAGCAACAAGGCCATGAATCTGGAAGAAGCAAAGATTGGGTAATGAATAAGTGTATCAACAACACGCAACGTTGTACCGTCTTATCCTCTGCACCTGCTAAGGTTATAGGGACAAGCCGTACGGGCAATTAGTACTGGTTAGCTTAATGCATTACTGCACTTCCACACCCAGCCTATC
>NZ_WFLK01000047.1 GCF_009208565.1 Janthinobacterium aquaticum
CCTACTTTCACACTGGTTGCAGCACTATCATCGGCGCAAAGTTGTTTCACGGTCCTGTTCGGGATGGGAAGGGGTGGGACCAACTTGCTATGGTCATCAGGCATAACTTGTACTGACGCTTGTTCTCGATTGAGCAACAAGGCCATGAATCTGGAAGAAGCAAAGATTGGGTAATGAAGATGTATCAACAACACGCAACGTTGTACCGTCTTATCCTCTGTACCTGCTAAGGTTATAGGGACAAGCCGTACGGGCAATTAGTACTGGTTAGCTTAATGCATTACTGCACTTCCACACCCAGCCTATC
>NZ_WFLK01000048.1 GCF_009208565.1 Janthinobacterium aquaticum
AGTCGGCCCCTAAGGCGAGGCAGAGATGCGTAGCTGATGGGAAGCAGGTTAATATTCCTGCACCGTCGTATGATGCGATGGGGGGACGGATCGCGGAAGGTTGTCTGACTGTTGGAATAGTCAGTTTTTGACTCATAGAAGGTGCTTAGGCAAATCCGGGCACGTAATTCAAGGGGTTGAGACGAGTGAACTTGTTCACGAAGCAATCGGAAGTGGTTCCAAGAAAAGCCTCTAAGCTTCAGTCATACGAGACCGTACCGCAAACCGACACAGGTGGGCGAGATGAGTATTCTAAGGCGCTTGAGAG
>NZ_WFLK01000049.1 GCF_009208565.1 Janthinobacterium aquaticum
AGCGTGACGGTGCTGCCCGCTTCGGCGGTGCCAGTGACGGTAGGCGTGGTGACGTTGGTGACACCGTCGGTGCTGGAGTTGCCGCTATCGGAAGCCAGCGCCAATACCGGGGCACTTGGCGCTGCCGGTGCGATCGTGTCGATGTTGATCGACAGCGCGGCGCTGGCGACGCTACTATTGCCGGCCGCATCCACCGCCTTGACGCTCAGACTGTGCGTACCGGAAGCCAGTGCGCTGCTGGTGATGCTCCACGCGCCGCCGGTGGCCACGGCCGTGCCGAGCACGGTGGTGCCGTCGGTATCGT
>NZ_WFLK01000004.1 GCF_009208565.1 Janthinobacterium aquaticum
AAGGGCGGCAGCAATACCTATGTGGTCAATATCGTGATCGATCCGGTCAACGATGCGCCAGTCGGCAGCGGCACCACGATTACCACGTCGGAAGACACGGTCAAGACCGGCAATCTGCCACCCGCGAGTGATGTGGACGGCGACACCGTTACCTACACCAAGGCCAGCGATCCGTCGCACGGCACGGTCACCGTCAATCCGGACGGCAGCTACACGTACACGCCAGCGGCCAACTACAACGGCAACGACAGCTTCAGCTACACCATCAACGATGGCAAGGGCGGCAGCAATACCTATGTGGTCAATATCGTGATCGATCCGGTCAACGATGCGCCAGTCGGCAGCGGCACCACGATTACCACGGCAGAAGACACGGTCAAGACCGGCAATCTGCCACCCGCGACTGATGTGGATGGCGACACCGTTACCTACACCAAGGCCAGCGATCCGTCGCACGGCACGGTTACCGTCAATCCGGATGGCAGCTACAGCTATGCGCCAACGGCCGACTACAACGGCAACGACAGCTTCAGCTACACCATCAACGATGGCAAGGGCGGCAGCAATACCTATGTGGTCAATATCGTGATCGATCCGGTCAACGATGCGCCTGTTGGTAGCGGCACCACGATTACCACGGCAGAAGACACGGTCAAAACCGGCACGCTGTCGGTGGCAACGGACGTCGATGGTGATACCGTCACCTACGGCAAGGGCAGCGACCCAACCCATGGCACGGTGGTGGTCAATCCGAACGGTACCTACACGTACACGCCGGTGGCTAACTACAACGGTAACGACAGCTTCAGCTACACCATCAACGATGGCAAGGGCGGCAGCAATACCTATGTGGTCAATATCGTGATCGATCCGGTCAACGATGCGCCAGTCGGCAGCGGTACCACGATTACCACGACAGAAGACACGGTCAAAACCGGCACGCTGCCGGTGGCCACCGACGTTGACGGCGATAGCCTCACCTACGGCAAGGGCAGCGACCCGGCTCATGGCACGGTAGTGGTCAATCCGAACGGCAGCTACACGTACACGCCGGCGGCCAACTACAACGGCAACGACAGCTTTAGCTACACCATCAACGATGGCAAGGGCGGCAGCAATACCTATGTCGTCAATATTGTCATCGATCCTGTCAACGATGCACCGGTCGGCAGCGGCACCACGATTACCACGTCGGAAGACACGGTCAAGACCGGCAATCTGCCACCCGCGACTGATGTGGATGGCGACACCGTTACCTACACCAAGGCCAGCGATCCGTCGCACGGCACGGTTACCGTCAATCCGGATGGCAGCTACAGCTATGCGCCAAAGGCCGACTACAACGGCAACGACAGCTTCAGCTACACCATCAACGATGGCAAGGGCGGCAGCAATACCTATGTGGTCAATATCGTGATCGATCCGGTCAACGATGTGCCTGTTGGTAGCGGCACCACGATTACCACGCCGGAAGACACGGTCAAAACCGGCACGCTGCCGGTGGCAACGGACGTCGATGGTGATACCGTTACCTACGGCAAGGGCAGCGACCCTGCCCACGGCACGGTGGTAGTCAATCCGAACGGCAGCTACACGTACACGCCGGCGGCCAACTACAACGGCAACGACAGCTTCAGCTACACCATCAACGATGGCAAGGGCGGCAGCAATACCTATGTGGTCAATATCGTCATTGATCCGGTCAACGATGCGCCAGTCGGCAGCGGCACCACGATTACCACGTCGGAAGACACGGTCAAAACCGGCACGCTGCCGGTGGCAACGGACGTCGATGGTGATGCCGTTACCTACACCAAGGCCAGCGATCCGTCGCACGGCACGGTCACCGTCAATCCGGATGGCAGCTACAGCTATGCGCCAACGGCCAACTACAACGGCAACGACAGCTTCAGCTACACCATCAGCGATGGCAAGGGCGGCAGCAATACCTATGTCGTCAATATCGTGATCGATCCGGTCAACGATGCGCCGGTCGGCAGCGGCACCACGATTACCACGTCGGAAGACACGGTCAAAACCGGCACGCTGCCGGTGGCAACGGACGTCGATGGTGATACCGTCACCTACGGCAAGGGCAGCGACCCAACCCATGGCACGGTGGTGGTCAATCCGAACGGCAGCTACACGTACACGCCAGCGGCCAACTACAACGGCAACGACAGCTTCAGCTACACCATCAACGATGGCAAGGGCGGCAGCAATACCTATGTGGTCAATATCGTGATCGATCCGGTCAACGATGCACCGGTCGGCAGCGGCACCACGATTACCACGGCGGAAGATACGGTCAAAACCGGCACGCTGCCGGTGGCAACGGACGTCGATGGCGACACCGTTACCTACGGCAAGGGCAGCGACCCCGCCCATGGCACGGTAGTGGTCAATCCGAACGGCAGCTACACGTACACGCCAACGGCCAACTACAACGGCAACGACAGCTTCAGCTACACCATCAACGATGGCAAGGGCGGCAGCAATACCTATGTGGTCAATATCGTGATCGATCCGGTCAACGATGCACCGGTCGGCAGCGGCACCACGATTACCACGGCAGAAGACACGGTCAAAACCGGCACGCTGCCGGTGGCCACCGACGTTGATGGCGATAGCCTCACCTACGGCAAGGGCAGCGACCCGGCCCACGGCACGGTGGTGGTTAATCCGAACGGTACCTACACGTACACGCCGGGCGCCAACTACAATGGCGCGGACAGCTTTACCTACACCGTCAGCGACGGCAAGGGTGGCAGCAGCACTTACACCGTCAATGTGATCATCGACGCCGTCAACGATGCGCCAACCGCGTCCGATGCCAATGTGTCGGTCGATGAGGATGCAGTACTGACGGGCCGCCTGCCGGTGGCGGTTGATGTCGATGGCGAGACGCCAAGCTATGGCAAGGGCAGCGATCCGGCCCACGGCACGGTCACCGTCAATCCGGACGGCAGCTACACCTACACGCCAGTGGCCAACTACAATGGCGCCGACAGCTTTACCTATACCGTCAGCGACGGCAAGGGCGGCAACAATACCTATACCGTCAATGTCACGGTCAATTCGGTCAACGACGCACCGGTTGCACCAGGATCGGTGCCGACGCCGGCCGACCTGTCTGCTGGCGTGGCCATGCCGACGCTGACCATTCCGGCCTTTGTCGACGTCGACAGCCCCAACCTGAACTATACGGCCACGCTGGGCAACGGTTCGGCGCTGCCGGCCTGGCTGGTATTCGACTCTGCCACGCGCACCTTCAGCGGCACGCCGGCCAGCGACGCGGCGGGTACCTACACGGTGGTGGTGCGTGGCAGCGACGGCGCCGCCTCGGCCAGCGTCACGGTCAACTTTACCGTGCTGCCGTTGCCGCCGCAGCCAGTGTCTGCGCCGGACGTGGTGACCGTGCCTGCGCCGGTTGTCGCGGAGGCGCCGCCGCCTGCAGCGCCGCTGCCGGTAGCCGCCTTGCCGCCGTTGCCAACGCTGACGACCAGCTTTGACGTGGTCGATACGCGCATCACGCCAGCCGACACGCTCAGCGTATCGGGCAGCGGCACGCTGCTCCAGCTCGATGGCCGCGGCATTCGTGCGGCCGATCTGTCGAACCCGGATTACCGTCGTTCGGCTGAAATGAGCGATCTGTATACGGCGATGAACGGCTTCCGCACCGTGGTGGCCAAGGCGGAAAACCCGGCGCTGATGCTGTTCCAGGGCGTACCTGACCAGTACACCGACAACGGCCGTCCGTTGTCGATGACGATCCCGGCCGATGCCTTCGTGCACACCCAGGCGGACGCCGTGGTGCGCCTGTCGGCCACCTTGCAGGACGGCCGTCCGCTGCCGTCGTGGGTACAGTTCGATTCGCAGACCGGCAAATTTACCGGCGAGGTGCCGAAAGGCCTGGTGGGCGAACTGCGCATCAAGCTGACAGCGCGCGATATCGGCGGCCATGAGGCAACGGCGCTGTTCCGCATTAACGTCGGCCAGGCGAAAAACGCCATGGGCAAGAGCGGTCTGAGCGAGCAGTTGCGCCAGGCCAGCGCCGTATCGCCCAGCTTCCGCGTGCGTGCTTAATTTTCAGGGAAGGCAGTACAGGGTCACATGATGGAAAACACGCAAGCCGGCGGATCCGTTCCGCTGGTAACGCTGCTCGACATGGCGCGCCGGACGCGCCATGTCGGTGACCGGGTCGAACTCGATTTTTTGGCGGTCAACGGCAGCCACGCGCTGGCGCCATACCGCCAGGCCGCTTTATGGTTCGAAGACCGCAAGGTCTGCGCGCTGTCGGGTGTGGTGCAGATCGAAGCGAATGCACCGTATGTGCAATGGCTTGAACGGCTGTGCGCCAAGGCGCCGCCAGGCGCACTGACGGCGCTCGATTTTGATGGCGAGATTGCCCAGCAATGGGCCGAATGGCTGCCGGCCTATGTACTGTGGCTGCCGCTGGCTGCTGGCGAAGGCAAGAACGCCATGCCACGGGGCGGCCTGCTGCTGGCGCGCGACATGCCGTGGCAGGAGCATGAAATCGGACTGCTGACAGAATGGTGCGATGTGCTGCGCCACGCGTATGCCGCGATCGCCAAGCCGGCACCGTGGTCGCCGTTTGCCCTGAGGTCGGGCTGGCGCCGGCGCATGGCGCATGAGAAGAGCGCAAAACTGCCATGGTGGCGCCGGCGCAAGGTGCAAGTGGCGCTGGGCGTGCTGGTGCTACTGTGCATACCGGTACGGTTGACTATCCTCGCGCCGGGCGAACTGGTGCCGGCCAATCCGGCCGCCATCCGCTCGCCGCTTGAAGGTGTGATCGAGCGCTTTCACGTCAAGCCCAACCAGCTGGTCAGGAAGGGCGATCCGCTGCTCGACTTCGACGAGGCGCAGCTTGACAGCCGCTACCAGGTGGCGATCCAGGCGCTGTCCACGGCCGAAGCGGAATACCGGCAGTCGCTGCAACTGGCGCTCAACGACGGCAAGTCGAAAGCCTTGCTATCCGGTTTGCAGGGCAAGATCGAGGAGCGCCGCGCCGAAAGCGAGTATTTGCGTGGCCAGGCCGAGCGCGCCCACATCGTGGCGCCGCGCGACGGCATTGCCTTGTTCGACGATCCCAGCGAATGGATCGGCCGTCCGGTCATGACGGGCGAGCGCATCATGCGCATTGCCACACCGCGCGACGTGGAAATCGAAGCCTGGCTGGGCATAGGCGACGCCATTCCGCTCGACGCCGGCGCACCGGTCAGCCTGTACCTGGGCGCCAGTCCGCTGCAGCCGATCACGGCCAGCGTGCGCTATGTTTCGTACGAAGCATTGCCGCGACCGGACGGCAGCTATGCCTACCGCGTGCGCGCCACGCTCGATGGCGCAACCGAACACCGCGTCGGCCTGAAGGGCACAGCCAAGCTGACCGGCCACTGGGTGCCGGCCGCGTACTGGATCATGCGCCGGCCGCTGGCGGCGATCCGCCAGATGCTGGGCGTATAAAACGTGGAAGCGACACTGGACAGCCTGCTGCCGCCGCAGTTTGCGCACATTGCGCTGCCGCCGCTGCGTGAAGAACTGAGCCTGCATGCGGGGCCGGCGCTGGCCACCGGAGAGCCCAGCTATACGCTGGAAGACCCGGTGCGCAACCAGTTCTTCCGCGTCGACTGGCTGACGTTCGAAGTGCTGCGCCGCTGGTCGCTGGGCAGTCCGCAGCGGGTGCTCGACGACATCGTGCAGGAAACCGCGCTCGATATCGGCCTCGATGACGTCGAAGCGGTGCTGGGTTTTCTGGACCAGAACCAGCTGCTGCAGCCGGACCCGCTGGGCAGTATCGCGGTCATGTCCAGGCGACACAAGGCGCAGCGCGGCGCATGGTATACCCAGCTGCTGCACAGCTATCTGTTTTTCCGCATCCCGCTGGTCAAGCCGGACCGCTGGCTGACGCGCGTGGCGCCGTCGTTCGAATGGCTGTTTTCGCCCGTTTTCCTGCGCCTGACACTGCTGGCGCTGGTGCTGAGCGGCATCCAGATCTATCGCGAATGGGGGCGTCTGGGCAGCATGCTGATGGACACCTTCACGCCGACCGGGCTGCTGTGCTACGGCCTGGCGCTGGCCGGTGTCAAATGCGCGCATGAACTCGGGCACGCGATTGCGGCCAAGCGGCGCGGCTGCCGCGTGCCGACCATGGGCTTGGCTTTCCTGGTGTTGTGGCCGGTGCCCTATACCGATACCAACGATGTCTGGCGTCTCAACAACAAGCACCATCGCCAGCAGGTGGCGGCGGCCGGCGTGGCGACCGAACTGATCGTGGCCATTTGGTCCTCGCTGGCCTGGGCCGTGCTGCCGGACGGCGTGCTGCGCTCGATCGTGTTTCCACTGGCCACCACCACCTGGATTGCCACGCTGGCGATCAACGCCAGCCCGTTCATGCGCTTTGACGGCTATTTCGTGGTGTCGGACTGGCTCGACATGCCCAATCTGCATGCGCGTTCGTTTGCGCTGGCGCGCTGGGATTTGCGTGAGCGCCTGTTCGGCCTGGGCGTGCCGCCGCCCGAATACTTTCCGGCGCGCCGGCACTGGGGCCTGATCCTGTTTGCCTGGGGCGTCTGGCTGTACCGCCTGACCCTGTTTATCGGCATCGCGGTGCTGGTCTATCATTTTTTTATCAAACTGGTGGGGATCTTTTTGTTCGCGATTGAAATGAGCTGGTTTATCCTGCGCCCGCTGGCCACTGAGCTGCGCGTGTGGCGCGATCTCTGGCCGGCCATCCGGCGTACCGGCCGCACCAGGCGTTCGGCCATGCTGCTGGGTCTGGCCGTGCTGCTGTTTGTGCTGCCGTGGCCCACGCGCGTCCAGTCGAGCGGTGTGCTGCGCCCCAGCGAGGTGTTTCCCATCCATGCGCCTGAACACGCGATGGTGTCGGCGCTGCCGCTGAAAAACGGCGCCCGGGTCGAACCGGGCCAGGTCATGCTGCAGTTTGCGGTAGCGGAAAACGCCAGCCAGCGCCAGGGCCTGGAAGCGCAGATCGAATCCCTGCGCTGGCGCAGCGAAGGCGCTGGCTTCGACGCCG
Organism: Janthinobacterium aquaticum; assembly: GCF_009208565.1. Taxonomy (GTDB): domain Bacteria; phylum Pseudomonadota; class Gammaproteobacteria; order Burkholderiales; family Burkholderiaceae_D; genus Janthinobacterium. The sequence goes on from NZ_WFLK01000004.1 coordinate 7,055, forward strand.
AGCAAAAGGCGCAAAGCATGGTGCTGCGCGAGCAGTTGGCCAGTGCCGAAGCCAAGCTGGACCTGCTCAAGGAACAGGCGGCCCGCTACCGGCCCGCCGCGCCGTTTGCCGGCACCTTGCGCGATATGGACGCCGAACTGGCGCCCGGCGTCTGGGTCGGCAAGAACGAGCGCATCGGCGTACTGGTCAGCGATCAGGGCGAGGAAGTGAGCACCTATCTCGATGAAGACACGGTGCGCCGCGTGGCGGTGGGCGACAGCGCGCGTTTCTATGCCGACGGCCTGGAAGGCCCGTTCGTGCGCCTGCAGGTGACCGGCATCGACCAGGACGCCACCCATGTGCTGCCGAGCGGCATGTGGTCGGCCCAGCACGGCGGCTCGGTGCCAGCGCATGACAAGCAGGGTTACTGGTTTCCCGAGCGCGCCGTCTACCGCGTCACGCTCAAGGTGACCGAATCGCCCGGGCCGCTGGCCGGCCATAGCTGGCGCGGCAAGGTGGTCATTGCCGCCGACTGGGAAGCGCCCGGCACGCGCCTGCTGCGCGGCGTGGCGGCTTTGCTGTGGCGTGAAGCCGGGTTTTAATGCCAGTCATGCTCATGCTGTATTGCACGTTAATAAAAACTGCGGGAGTCGGGGCAGCTTTGTCGTAAAATTCAGCATTTCCTGACGTCCGAGTGCCTGCCCGCGTGAAGCTTCTTCCACAAAACCGCTCACAAAACCGTTTCCTGGCCATCGCCATCGGCGCCTCGGTGCTGGTGCATGGTGCTTTGCTGGCTGTGCGCTTTGTGTCGCCGCCGCCGCAACGGGCCGAGGTGACCGATCCGGGCCTCGAAGTGATCCTGGTCAACGCCAAGCATGCGGCCAAGCCGTTGAAGGCCGAGGCGCTGGCGCAGGCCAATCTGGATGGTGGCGGCCAGGCCGACAAGGGCCGCGCCAAGTCGCCCTTGCCCGACATGCGCAAAACGGAAGAGGGCGACAGCGTCAAGGCCAATGCACGCCGCATCGCCGAACTCGAGCAGCAGCAGCAGGAACTGCTGACCCAGGCCAAAACCACGCCCTACAGTGTTGCGCCGATTACGGAAAAAGACAAACCCAATCCGCTGGCAAGCGGCTCGGACCTGCTGGAAAGCAGCAAGGCGATTGCCCGCATGGCGGCCGAAATCAGCCAGACCGTGGAAGACCAGAACAAGCGTCCGCGCAAGACCTTCATTACGCCCAGCACGCAGGAAGTCGGCTACGCCATGTACTACAAGACCCTGCAAAAGCGCATCGAAGAAATCGGCACGCTCAACTTCCCGCAGAAAAACGGCCGCAAGATGTATGGTGAGTTGGTCGTGTATATCCCGATTTTCCAGGACGGCACCATCTACCAGAAGGAGGGCGGCGCGCGCGTGGAAAAAAGCTCGGGCAATCCGGCGCTCGATGCGGCCGCGCTGGCCATCGTGCGCCGCGCCGCGCCGTATGGCCGCTTTCCACCGAATATGCTGTCGAGCGACAAGGACGACCTGTGGGTCGTCATTACCCGATTCAAATTTACCCGTGAAGAAAAAATGGAAGCTAACCTGACCGGCGGCGGCAATTGAGCGCGCCAGCTGCAGCACCTGCGCTGTATTGCGTATTCGGCAATCCGATCGCGCACAGCAAGTCGCCGCTGATCCACGCCGCCTTTGCGCAGCAGACTGGCGAGGTCATTGCCTATGAGCGCCGGCTGGCGCCGCTGGACGGTTTTGCGCTGGCCGCGCGCAGCTTTGCCGCCGAAGGCGGACGTGGCGCCAACGTCACGGTGCCGTTCAAGCTTGATGCCTGCGCGCTGGCGACAGAACTGACGCCGCGCGCGAAGGCCGCAGGCGCCGTCAATACCTTGCGCTTCGAGGCAGACGCCATTGTTGGCGACAATACCGACGGCGCCGGCCTGGTGGCCGACATCGTGCGCAATGCCGGCGTGGCGCTGGCTGGCAAACGCATCCTGCTGCTGGGCGCCGGCGGCGCGGCGCGCGGCGTGGTGCTGCCGCTGCTCGAACAAGGTCCGCAGGAGATCGTGATTGCCAACCGCACCGTGGCTACCGCCATAACGCTGGTGACGCAGTTTGCCGATGCTGTCAAACATGACGGCCAGTTGCAGGCCTGCGGCTTCGAGCAGGCGCAAGGCAGCTTTGACGTCATCATCAACGCCACCTCGGCCAGCCTGGCCGGCGACCTGCCGCCCGTGCCGGCCAGCGTATTCGGCCCGCAAACGCTGGCGCTCGACATGATGTACGGCGCGCAGCCGACCGTGTTCATGGACTTTGCCGCCAGCCATGGCGCGCAGGTACGCGACGGGCTGGGCATGCTGGTCGAGCAGGCGGCCGAAGCGTTTTATGTGTGGCGCGGCGTGCGTCCGCAAACGCAGCAGCTGCTGGCCGAATTGCGCGCGCAACTGGATACGGCAGCGTGAGCGCGGCCAGAAAGAAGGGCGGTGCAAGCACGCGCAGCACCAGCCGTTTCGGCTGGATCAAATGGCTGTTTATCGTGCCGGTACTGGCTTTTGTGGTGGTGCAGCTGTATTTTTTCCTGCAGATCTGGTGGTGGGTCGACCATAACCCGACCAGCACGGCATTCATGCGCGAGCAGCTGTCGAGCCTGCAGGAGAAAAATCCTGATGCCGTCATCATCCAGACCTGGGTGCCGTACAACCGCATCTCGAACAATCTCAAGCGCGCCATTATCGCCTCGGAAGACGCCAATTTTTCCGAACATGAAGGCGTCGACTGGGATGCGCTGCAAAAAGCGTATGAACAGAACAGCAAGAAGCAGAAGGTGGTGCGCGGCGGCTCGACCATCACCCAGCAACTGGCCAAGAATCTGTTCCTGTCCGGCTCGCGCAGCTATGTGCGCAAGGGGCAGGAACTGATCATCACCTATATGCTCGAAAGCCTGATGGACAAGCAGCGCATCTTCGAGATTTACCTTAACGTGGTAGAGTTCGGGCGTGGTACCTTTGGCGCCGAAGCGGCGGCGCGCCATTATTACCGCACCAGTGCGGCCAAATTGAGTGCCGCGCAGGCGGCAAAGCTGGCCGTGATGCTGCCCAATCCGCGCTACTACGACAGCCATCGCGACACCGGCTACCTGAACCGGCGCACCGGCGTGATCCTGCGCCGCATGGGCGCGGCCGAACTGCCGCAATAACCCGCAATAAGCTGCATATGAATCGTGCAACCATGATTTAAAAGCATGGTTGTGCTCTGTTCATGGTTTTTGGTCAGTCGTCTGCTGCGCTGCACATTCTGGTGCAAAAAGCGCGGTGCGGGGGTGGCCGGGAAAAGGGCTTTGCGGGTACACTTGCGCTGTTTTGATTCTGGCGCCAGCGCCACGACCTGCGAACCGACCCCTAACCCATATCGATAAACCCATTCCGGCTGAGAGCGCGCATGATCAATGTTTTTGTATTACAGAATGGCCGGCTCAACCAGGTGCCGATCAACAGCCGCGCAGACCTGGAAAATGCCGAACCGGTATGGGTCGACCTGACCGATCCGACCGACGACGAACGGGCCTGGGTCAAGGCCACCTACAACGTCACGCTGCCGGGCGAAGACGAAGTCAAGGATATCGAAGCGTCGGCCCGCTACTATGAAGCGGAAAACGGCGACCTGCACCTGCGCACCGACTTTCTGCTGGAAGAAGACGACGGCCCGTCGCGCGTGATCACGGTGGCCTTTATCCTGGCGCGCAAGATTTTGTTTTCCATGCATACCGACGATTTGCCGGTGTTTCGCCTGGTGCGCATGCGCGCGCGCTCGCGCCCCGGCTCGATTGCCGACTATATGGACGTGCTGCTCGACCTGTACGCGACCGACGCTGAATACTCGGCCGACGTATTGGAGGGCATCTACCAGAACCTGGAAGAGGTCAGCACGCGCGTGCTGCAGAAAGAATTTACCGATGCGCACGCGGCCGAGGCGCTGAACGCCATCGCCCACGAGGAAGATTTGAACGGCCGCATCCGCCGCAACATGATGGACACGCGGCGCGCCGTCAGCTTTTTGATGCGCGGCCGGCTGCTCAATTCCGAGCAGTTCGAGGAAGCGCGCCAGATTTTGCGCGATATCGAGTCGCTCGACGGCCATACTTCCTTTTTGTTTGACAAGATCAACTTCCTGATGGACGCCACGGTCGGCTTCATCAACATCAACCAGAACAAGATCATCAAGATTTTCTCGGTGGCCAGCGTGGCTTTCCTGCCGCCGACCCTGATTGCCAGTGTTTATGGCATGAACTTTAAGTTCTTGCCGGAACTGGAATGGACTTTTGGCTATCCGTGGGCCTGGGGACTGATGATTACCAGCGCGATTGCGCCTTTCCTGTATTTCCGCCATCGCGGGTGGTTGAAATAGGCTGCTGGAAACGGGACGTTCAGTTAATCTATCCGGCGCATTAAAAGCTTAAAGCGTAAAAGCGGGCCGGAGACGCGGGCCTGAGAAAATGCCGATGGCGGCGTTGCAGCTCCTCGCCGTACATTCGTACTGTCTTCGTCGCTGCGCCTTGCCCTCGACATTTTTCAGGCCCGCTTGGCCCGGGACGCCTGTTCTGGCGACCTGGGCTTTAATTCTTTAGCAGGTTGGCTTGGCCCGGGACGCCTGTTCTGGCGACCGGGGCTTTAATTCTTTAACAGGTTCGCTTGGCTCGTTTTTTCAAGGCGCGGGCCGTTTCGGTGCGATGCCGGTGTATTGCGCCGACATCAGCTTCCAGCCTGTGGCTGCTTTTTTCGCTACATAACTGGCGCGCAGCGCCATCTGGCGCAATTGGCCATTCGGCCCGGGCACGCTGACGGCCAGCTTGGCAATCAGCACTGCCATATCGCCGTCGACGCGCACCAGCGGCTCTTCCACCTTGATGTCGGGCGTGACGGTTTTTTTCTCGGGCGCGTAAAACGCCAGCATTTTTTCACGCGGATCGACTTCGCCCAGCGGTGACACTTCCGTGTAGTTGTCGGTTGTGATGGCTGCCAGGGTGGCCGTGTCAAAACCGGCTTGCGCCGCCACATGCTGGCGCACCAGCTTGATGACATCGGCGTCGTCGGGTGCAGCCATTGCCGGCTGCGCGCCGAACGCCAGCGCAGCGGCGCTGCAAATCAGAGATAATCGAATCGATGGGAACAGTCTGGTTGTCATGGCATGGCTCCGGTCAGGCCTGATTCAAGCGATCAGGACCAGCACAGTATCGCATTGCGATTTATTTAAAAGCAACTACTTCAGGAGCACCATGGCAGAGTCCGTAACACCTCCAGCACAATTTACCCACCTGATCAGCGACTGCGACGGCGTGCTGATCGACAGTGAAGCGGTGGCCCTGCAGGCGCTGCTTGAACTGCTGGCGCTGCGCCTGCCGGTGCTGCTCGATGGTGTCACCCTGCAAAGCCTGATCGAGCCGCGCCTGGGTCTGCGCCTGGTGCCGTTGATGCAGGATATCTACGACGAACTGGGCCTGGCGCAGCCGCCGATGGAAGAAATCCTGGCGATCGGCCACGCCGTCAATGTAGCGTGTGACGCGCAACTGCGCGCCGTACCCGGCGTAGCGGCCGCGCTGGCGGCGATTCCCTTGCCCAAGGCGGTGGCCTCGAACAGCGTCAGCGCACGCGTGCGCTCGGCGCTGGCGCGCACCGGCATGACGGACCTGTTCGACAGCCGCGTGTTTACGCCCGACCTGGTCGGCCACGCCAAGCCCCATCCCGGCCTGTACCTGGCCGCCGCCAGCGCCTTTGGCGTGCCGCCGTCGCAGTGCCTGGTGCTCGAAGACAGCGTGACCGGTGTCACGGCGGCAACGGCAGCCGGCATGACGGTGCTGGGCTTTATCGGCGGCGGCCATATCGCCGCCGGCCAGGAGGCGCGCCTGAAAGCAGCCGGCGCCAGTCATGTGTTCAGCGATATGGGAGCATTGCCGGCGCTGGTGGCGCAGGTGATGGCGACAGTGCAACCCTGAGTACTGTGAATTCAAGGTGTGGTGGCAGTAAAGCAACAAACTGACTGTCTGTCAGGATTTAATGGTAAAAAATCTATTGAATTGTTGCATTTAGGATATTTTAAGTGGCGTTCTGATATAAAATGCGGCGTATCTTCCACGCTGTTTGTTATTTACAGAGGTCATCATGAAAATCCTGCCATTTCTCGCCCTATTTGCTGCTTTGCCAGCCCATGTCATGGCGCAATCACAGCCGCAACTGCAGCCAGTGCCCGTGGTGGCGCCAGCTGCCGTTGTCAGCGTGACCGGCGATGAAGTTGAAGAGGAAGATGACGACAACCAGGATGTGATGGGCCTGAAAAAAGTCGCCCGCAAAAAGCCGGTGGCAACGCCAGCGGCTGTTGTCAATGCGCCCGTGGCTGGCACAACATTACTTGCTGCTCCCGTCATCAGCATGCCCGTCATGATCGCCATTGGTGCCGCCGCAGCCCTGGCCGTCGGCGTGGCAAGCTCTGGTGGTTCATCGACGCATCACTCGGCTGTCAGTCACTGATCAGGCAGATGAGCATGCGCCTGATATGGTCCCTGCTGTGCTGCATGTTGCTGGCGGCCTGCTCTACTCCCCGCCAGGCTGCGGTGCCGATGTCGGCTACGGTGCTGTCAGCCAAGCCGGCGCGCATCGGCGTTGCCATGAGTACCATGCCCAAGGTCGATACCTATTTTCCCGGCGCCAGTTGCCTGCTGTGCAAGGCAGCAGCGTCGGTGGCCAATACTGCGTTGACCGCGCATGTACAGACTTTGCCGAGCGACGACTTGCTGTCCCTCAAGGAGGAAGCGGCTGCACTGCTGCGCAAGAAGGGCCATGAGGTCGTTGTGATTGCCGAAGCGATTGATATCGATGCTTTGCCTGATCGCACTGACAGCCTGCCGAATGCCGCCAGGAAGGATTTTTCTGCCCTGGGGCGGCAGTACAAGCTCGATAAACTGCTGGTCATTCAGATTGCCAGGGTTGGCGTCAATCGTACCTACAACAGCTATATACCGAGCGGCGATCCGCAAGGCATGGTCAGTGGTGCCGGCTACCTTGTCAATCTCGATGGGCAGGGCTACGACTGGTATCGTACGGTGCGCCAGCTCAGAAGCGCCTCAGGCAACTGGGATGAAGGTCCTTCTTATCCCGGGCTGAGCAATGCCTATTTCCAGGCAATCGAAGGCGCACGCGACGCCTTTCTGAAGCCGTTGAACTGATATGTTCAAAGCACTCTCGCCGCTGCTGTTGATTGCTGTGTTGGCGGCACCGGCCCGGGCGCAGTCACTGGTGGAACCTGTCGCCTGGTCCTTGCGTTTGACGCAGGAGCAGGGCGTGACCTATCGCGGCCTGGCCAGTTTCGACAAGGCTGGCAAGGGCGCTACCAATACCACCTACGTGATGCCTGGCGTGGCCGGCACGGTGCTGGCAGTGGCGGCGCATGGCTTGCTGATCAATAACGGCTTGCGCCAGCAAAAAAGCGAGATTGAACTGCGGGCTGACCAGGTGCTTGAGCCTTATCTGCCGGTGCTTGGCGCCGTGAGCCAGCAAGAGCTGATGACGCAGGCGCTGGCGCGCGCACGCACAGGCAGTGCGCGCAAGCTCATCAGCCATCTCGATATGGACGAGCAAGGGTGGATAGTTGAAAGCGCACCGGTGTTTTTCATGACCCAGGACCAGGGTGCGCTGATACTTGAAAACGTCATTGCCGTGTATCGCCCCGGTGCGATGCGGCAGGCCAGCTACACCAATACGGTGCGGGTCGTGTCGCGCCTGGTGGAACATGAAGACCTGCCAACTTACTGGAATGCAGCACAGGGCGAGCCATTGCGACGCCACAGTGCAGCGCTGCTAGCCATGTCGTTCGATATCGCCCTGGCGCAGGCGCAGGCCGATGCTGCGGCGCCTGCTGCCAGCGCCTTTCGCACGGTGCGCTATCAGCAGGGCGGCAAGGAGGTGGCCGAGCGCGCGCAGGTGCTGGGCGAGCAGTGCGCGCGGGTTCTGATCAAAAATCTGCGTGGCTGGCTGATGTCGGTCCCGCTGGGCAGGTCGGCGGTGCCAGACGGCTGTGCTGCCGAATCCTGAACTGTTTCCGGCGCCAGCCGGCTGCGCTGCCTCTGGCAATGTTACCGGCCTGTCAGCCTGCTTCGGGCTGGCCGGCTAGCTGCTGGTCCTGGTAAATCCGGTGCATCAGCGTTTTCAGCGCCGGATAGGCGTCGCGATAATGGCCGAAGGTGCGCCGGTAAATGGCGCTGGCCTGCGGCTGCGGCGTGCTGCGCGGCACCAGCGTGACCCAGCCTTGCTGCGCGCGCTGCGCATCGATCATCCCGGCGCCCAGCGCGGCCAGCAGCGCCGCACCGAGCGCCGCCTCGACGTTTTCAGCGATGGTCACCACTTCAAACCCGGTGATGTCGGCAATGATCTGCATCCACAGCGCCGAGTGGGCGGCGCCGCCGACGACGATCAGCTGCTCGTCGAGCGTGGCGGCGCCCTGGCTGCCGGCGTCGATATTATGTTTGAGCGCAAAGCTCACACCCTCGAGCACGGCGCGGTACAGATGGGCGCGGCCATGGTACAGGTTCAGGCCAAGAAAAGCGCCGCTGGCTTTTGGGTCCCAGATCGGGCTGCGCTCGCCCATCAGATAGGGCAGGAACAGCACGCCGTCGGCGCCGGGCGGCACCTTGCCGGCCTGGTCTTCCATCAGCTGGTGCACATCGGCGTAGCCCTGCTGCTTCGCCTGCGCGATATCGGCCTGGCAGAAAGCGTCGCGAAACCAGCTGACCGAGGCGCCGGCGGTAATCGCGCCGCCAAACACATACAGGTCGTGCCGGCTGTTGAGCACATGCGGCATGCTGACCAGGCCGTGGCGCGCATCGGTATGCTGGCGGATGGTGCCCCAGCACATGCTCGTGCCGATCATCGCCACATGCTGGCCGGCGCGGCTGACGCCTGCCGCCAGCGTCGCCACGGCGGCGTCGACGCCGCCGGCAATCACCGGCGTGCCGGCCTGCAGGCCCAGTTGCTGCGCGATCTGCGGCAACAGATGGCCCACCACCTCGGACGAGTCGACCAGGCGCGCTGGCATCATGCGCGCCGGGATGCCCAGTGCGTCGAGCATCTCGGCCGACCATTGGCGCGCCGCCAGATCGTACACGCCGCCGATATTGCCGGCCGAGCTATGGTCGACCGCCACTTCGCCGCATAGCAGGTAGTTGATATAGCTGTTGGGCGGCAGCAGGTAGTGCGTGCGCGACCAGACCTCGGGCTGCCGGTTTTTCAGCCACAGCATCTTGGTGTAGCCGTAATAGCTGTCGACGCCGTTGCCGGTAATGTCCTGCAGGCGCTGCTGGTCGACATGCTGGCGCACCCACTCCACCTCGTCGGTGGCGCGCCGGTCCATCCAGATCAGGCACGGGTATAACGGTGTGATGTCGGCGTCAACGGCAATGCCCGAGCCGCCATACAGGCTGGTGACGCAGATGGCCTTGACCGAGGCGGGCGCCACGGCGCTCTTGCGCATCACTTCCTGCACGCAGGCCATCACGGCGTCGAACCAGACCGACGGCCATTGTTCGGCCCACAGCGGTTTGGGGGTATCGACCTGGTAGCCCTGGCCATGCTGGGCGATGATCTTGCCGCTGCTGTCAACCAGCAGCGCCTTGGTGCTCTGGGTGCCGATATCGACACCGATAATGTACTCTGCTGTGTACTCTGCTGCGTGGTCCATGCTGTCTCCTTTTTTGAATGCATCATAGCAGGAGAGCAGCATGGACAGCTGGCTGGCAGCGCTTACTTCAGCGTGGCAAACACCTTGCGCGCGGCGTCGATGGTGGCGTCGATAATGGCGTCGTCGTGCTGCGCCGAGACAAAGCCTGCTTCAAACGCGGCCGGTGCAAAATACACGCCTTCGTCCAGCATGGCGTGGAAGAAGGTATTGAACTTGCTGCGGTCGCCGGCCATCATTTCAGCGTAAGTGGTCGGTGGCGTTTCGCTGAAATACAGGCCGAACATGCCGCCCACGTAGTCGGCGCAGAAGGTTACGCCGGCCTCTTTGGCCGCAGCCGACAGGCCTTCGGCCAGGCGTTTGGCGCTCGCTTCCAGGCGCTGGTAGAAGCCCGGCTGCTGGATCAGTTTCAGGGTCGTCATGCCGGCGGCCACCGCCACCGGATTGCCCGACAGGGTGCCGGCCTGGTACACCGCGCCGATCGGCGCCATATGCTGCATCAGCGCCGCGCTGCCGCCGAACGCTGCCACCGGCATGCCGCCGCCGATCACTTTGCCCAGCGCCGTCAAGTCCGGCTTGATGCCGTACAGGGCTTGCGCGCCGCCCAGCGCCACGCGGAAACCGCACATTACTTCATCGAAAATAAGCAGTGCACCGTGCTGCGTGCACAGCTCGCGCATGGCCTGCAGGAAGGCCGGCGTGGCTTTCACCAGGTTCATGTTGCCGGCCACCGGCTCGACGATCACGCAGGCGATTTCGCTGCCGAAGCTGTCAAAGGCGTCTTTCAGTTGCTCGACGTTGTTGTAGTCGAGCACCAGCGTGTGCTTGACGAAGTCTTCCGGCACGCCGGCCGAAGTCGGGTTGCCGAAAGTGAGCAGGCCGCTGCCGGCCTTGACCAGCAAGGAGTCGGCGTGGCCGTGGTAGCAGCCTTCGAATTTGACGATCTTGTCGCGGCCGGTGGCGCCGCGCGCCAGGCGCAGCGCGCTCATGGTCGCTTCCGTGCCCGACGAGACCAGGCGTACCTGCTCGATCGACGGCACCAGGCGCGTGATTTCTTCGGCCATCAGCACTTCGCCTTCGGTCGGCGCGCCGAACGACAGGCCCAGCGCGGCAGCGTCCTGCACCGCTTTGATCACCTCGGGATGGGCGTGGCCGACAATGGCCGGGCCCCACGAGCCGATATAGTCGATATAGCGCTTGCCATCGGCGTCCCAGAAGTAGGGGCCTTCGGCGCGCGTGATAAAGCGCGGCGTGCCGCCCACCGAACGGAAGGCGCGCACCGGCGAGTTGACGCCGCCAGGCGTGGTTTTTTGCGCGCGGGCAAACAGGATATCGTTCTGTGAAGTCGTCATGATAAGAGTACCTTGAAAGTGATCGTTGTCTGGAGCTGCGTTGTCAGCACCGTGTCAGCCGGTTACGCCAGGCTGGCGCTGGTAGAGCCGGTTCGGCACCAGCTTGCCCATGCCGAAGCGGCGTGCATGGGCCAGCGCGCCGGCGGTAAAGTCCTGCGCCGCCGCTACCACCTGCGGCACGTCCTCGTCGTCCTGCGCCAGCGCCAGCAGCGCCGTGGCGGCGGCCGACAGGGTGCTGCCGGCGCCGTTGAAGATGCCGGGCAGGTGGCGCCATTCGTCGTGGCGCACCACGCCATCTTCGCCGAACAGGGTGTTGGCGCGCAGCTTGCCTTCGCCCTTGCCGCTGTTGGCCGGGTCGGCCGGCATGCCCGTGACGAGCACGTATTCGCAGCCCGAAGCGACCAGGTAGTCGACGTCGTTTTGCAGCGTGTCGGACGGATCGGCGTCGCGCCAGGTTTCGGCCAGGCGTTCCAGCTCCACCGGAGAAATTACCAGCAGCGTCGTTTGCGGGATCAGCAGCTGGCGCACGGCAGTAAGGATATCTTCGTCGTCCATGCCCTGCTCGGGCAGCGCCGAAATGAACGGATCGAGGATCAAAGGCACGTTCGGATAGTCGGAAACGATTTCGGCAATCGCCGTCACGTTTTCCACGCTGCCCAGCGCACCGATCTTGATGGCCGCCACCGACATGTCTTCGAGCAGCACGCGGGCCTGGTCGGATACCCAGTCGGGGTCGGTAGGCAACACATCCTCGACGCGCGCCGTATCGCTGATCAACAGGCCGGTGGTGACCGACAGGCCATGGCAGCCGAACGCGGCAAAGGTGGCCAGATCGGCCTGGATGCCGATCGCACCGACGGGATCGGCCACGCCGAAGCTTAATATGAGGGGAGAAGTTTGGTTTTGCACGGCGGGTAGATTAAGATACCTAATTGGGCATTTTACTTGATTGAAGGATGGCAGAACGTGAGTAGCAACGAAACAACGCAGCAATTTCAAACCTGGATGTGCCTCATCTGCGGCTGGATCTACGATGAGGCAGCCGGCCTGCCTGACGAAGACATCGCTCCGGGCACGCGTTGGGCGGATGTACCGATGAACTGGACCTGCCCCGAATGCGGCGCGCGCAAGGAAGATTTCGAGATGGTGGCGATTTAATCAATTTTAACTGACAGGCATGCGCCGTGTCCTGTTGCTGCTTTGCGGCAGCAGGCAGCGGCAGGCTATGCTAAGGTATGCAAGCTTGCCTGATGAATAAATGACGAGTCCGCAAACGTTCGACGGCGCGACGATCCTGGTGATCGACGACAGCGCCACCATGCGCAGTTGCCTGGCCGCTTACCTGGGCGAGGCCGGCTACCGCGTGGTGCTGGCCGAGGATGGCTTCGATGCGCTGGCCAAGATCGGCGACTGCCAGCCGGCGCTGATCGTGTGCGACATCGTAATGCCGCGCCTCGATGGCTACCGCACCTGTGCGCTGGTGCGGGCCAGCGCCGGCTTTCACGCCACGCCGGTGCTGATGCTGTCGTCCAGGGAAGGCCTGTTCGAGCGCGCACGCGGCAGCATGGCCGGCGCCAGCGCCTGCCTGGCCAAGCCGCTGGCGCGCGAGGCGTTGCTGGCGGCCGTGCGCCAGCAACTGGCGGCCGTGGCGCACTGACTTGTTGTGCACTTATTTAATCCTTTAATGCGGCTAGACGCGGCAGGGAAGCTGGAAAGCAGATGGCTATACATACAATCCTGATCGTCGATGACTCGCCGACCGAACGCTACTACCTGAGTCAGATGCTGGTGCGCGCGGGCTATGCCGTGAGCATGGCCGAAGACGGCGCCGACGCGCTGGCGCAGCTGAAACAGGCGCGTCCCGACCTGATCCTGATGGATGTGGTGATGCCGGGCGCGAACGGCTTCCAGATCACGCGCGCGATTGCCCGCGACCCGCAATTGCACGATGTGCCGGTGATTATCTGTTCGAGCAAGAGCCAGGAAACCGATCGCATCTGGGGCTTGCGCCAGGGCGCGCGCGATTACCTGGTCAAGCCGGTGGTCGAAGCGGACCTGCTGGCCAAGATTGCCGCCCTGTCCTAGGCCGATCCCGATGATGTCTGTATTTGCGCCGCCAGATTCCGCCGCCCTGCCGCCAGTGCTTGCCGGCGCGCGCCAGGGGCGCTTGCGCCAGTACCAGTTGCAGCTGCTGCAGCGCATGCAGGCGGCCCGTTCGAGCGCCCAGGCCGGCAGGAAGGAACTGGGCGTGCTGCTGGGCGGGCGCCACTGCCTGCTGGACCTGACGCAGCTGGGCGAGATCGTGATCCCGGCCGGCCTGGCGATCCAGGCCGTGCCGCTGGCGCAGGACTGGTATCTGGGCCTGGCGGCCATGCGCGGCCGCCTGACGGCAGTCGTCGACCTGGCGCTTTTTTTTGGCGAAGCGCCGTGCGTGGCCGACGCCGACAGCCGCATTATCAGCCTGGCGCCGCGCCTGGGCGTCAACAGCGCGCTGCTGGTCGGGCGCGTGCTCGGACTGCGCCAGCAGCGTGGCATGCTGGCGTTGGCGCATGCAACTGACACGCCGCAGTGGGCGGCGCAGGTATTGTGTGACAAGGATCAGCAGCAATGGCTGCGCCTGGACCTGGCGCAGCTGGCGCAGTCCGAACGCTTCCTGGACGCCGGCTTTGCCGCAGCGCCAGTGATGCAGGAGAGGCGCTGATGGGTGCGCCGCTCGATCATCACTCGGCCATCCTGGCCGCCGAGCCGCAGGCTGCACCGGCTGCACCGGCTGCATCTGCTGCACCTGCGCTGCCAGCGCCGGACGAACTGCCGCTGCGCCTGCGCGATGCGCTGGGCAGTCGCAAGACACTGGCCGGCGCCCCCGCGCGCGACCTGAAGCTGCCGCTGATCGGCCACCTGCCGCTGAAAAAGCAGCTGAGCATTTTGTCGACCGTGATGGCGCTGAGCCTGGCGGCGAGCCTGCTGTTTGTCACCCTCAATATGCGTTCGGGCGCGATTGCTTCGGCGCAGACGCAGCTGGCCAGCGATGCGCTGATGCACTCGCAGCGGCTGGGCAAGGCTGCGCCCAATGCGGTGCAGGGCAATCCGGAAGCGTTTCGCCAGCTTGAAGAAAGCCGCAATGAACTGGACCAGGATTTTCGCCTGATGGTGCGCGGCGGCGCCTACCATGGCCGCGATATCGGCGAGTCGCGTGCCGGTTTGCTGGCGGCCGTGGCCGATGCGCGCAAGAAGTGGGCCAGCAGCGACCGCGCGGCCGGCACCATCTTGCGCCTGAAGGCCGAACTGGGCGACTTCGACAAAGCCTTGCAGCAATTGAATGCGCTGTCACCAAGGCTGCTGGCGCAGACCGAGGAAATCGCTGCGCTCAAGGTGCAGCGCGGCGGCAGCGCACGCGAACTGGCCGTGATCGGCCGCCTGATGATGCTGACCCAGCGCATGAGCCGCAGCGCCAGCAGTTTTGTGGAAACCGGCAGCATCAGCTCGGAAACGGCGTTTGCGCTGGGCCGCGACGCCACCTATTTCCGCGCCGCCGTCGACGGGCTGTTGAACGGCAGCGCCGCGCTGCAGCTGCCGGGCACGCGCGACGCACAACTGCGCGAACAGTTGCTGGCTCTGAAAACCAGCTTTGACGCCTACCAGACGCTGGTGTCGGCCATACTCGACCGGCTCGATAAATTCAGCGCCGCGAAAAGCGCCGAGCAGCTGATCTTCAGCGAAAACGAGGACTTGCGCCAGCGCCTGACGTTGCTGCAGCAGATGTACCACGACAACCAGGAGACGCTGGACCTGAGTTTCTGGCTGATGGTGGCCAGCGTGCTGCTGACCCTGATCGCGGCGGCCGGCATGGGTCGCGTGCTGCTGCAGGACTCGGTCAACCGCACGCGCGAAGCGGAGCGGCGCCGCCAGGACGCTGAAATCCGGCGCCTGCTGTCGCAGGAAAAGGAGCAGGAGGCCAAGGCGCAGAACGACCAGAGCCAAGCCGCCATCCTGCGCCTGATGGATGAACTGCAGAAGGTGGCCGATGGCGACCTGACGGTGCAGGCCACGGTATCGGAAGACATTACCGGCGCCATTGCCGACTCGGTCAATTACACGGTCGAGGAGCTGCGCGGCCTGGTCGGGCGCGTAACGGCGACGGCCGAGCAGGTCAACCGCGCCTCGACCCAGGCGCAGAGCATGTCGAGCAAGCTGCTGATCGCCTCGCAGCAGCAGTCGCGCGAGATCCAGGACGTCAGCGCCACCGTGGTCAACATGGCCAATGCAATTACCGAGGTATCCAGGTCGGCCAGCGTGTCGGCCGACGTGGCGCGCCAGTCGGTCGACGCCGCGCTGCAGGGCTCGACGGCGGTGGAAAACGCCATCAAGGGCATGCATGAGATCCGCGAACAGATCCAGGATACCTCCAAGCGCATCAAGCGCCTGGGCGAGTCGTCGCAGGAGATCGGCGAGATCACCGAGCTCATTTCCGACATTACCGAACAGACCAATGTGCTGGCGCTGAACGCGGCGATCCAGGCCGCGTCGGCCGGCGAGGCCGGGCGCGGTTTTTCGGTGGTGGCCGAAGAGGTGCAGCGCCTGGCCGAGCGCTCGGCGGCGGCGGCCAAGCAGATCGGCGCGCTGGTGCGCACCATCCAGACCGATACGCAGGACGCCACGCGGGCGATGGACAAGTCGACCCAGGGCGTGGTGGAAGGCGCGCGCCTGTCCGATGCGGCCGGCGCGGCCCTGAACGATATCCGCCAGGTGTCGCAGCATCTGGCTGAGCTGATCGAAGGCATGTCGTTTGCCACCGGTGCCCAGGCCGGCTCGGCCAGCGGGGTGGCGCTCAATATCGCGCATATCCTGAGCGTGACCGAGCAGACCCAGGATGGCACGCAGCAAACGGCGCAGTCGATCCATAAACTGTCGATGCTGGCGCAGGAACTGAAAAATTCGGTGTCGCGCTTTCGCGTCGCTGCATAATCTTGACCGAGGCATGCATGAGACCACCTGACACCAGCCACTATGCGCAGCAAGCGGGACCGTTCGACAGCGAGCCGCTGTCGTGGGTCATGGTGGAAATCCGCGAGGCGCTGGGCCGCTCGAAGACGGCGCTGTTCGAGGCCGGTGGACGCGAGCGCGAAGAGCGCGCCACCGCATTGCAGCATGCGCGTTCGCACCTGCATCAGGCGCACGGCGCGCTGGTGATGGTCGACGTGGCCGGCGTCAGCCTGCTGACGGGCGCCGCCGAGCAGGCGCTGGCGCGTTTTCGCGACGGCAGCCTGGAATGCACGCTCGACCATGCGCAGGTGGTGGCGCAGCTGTACCAGGCCATCGTCGAATACCTGGAAGACCTGGTGGCGGGCATGGCGCCGCAACCGACGCTGCTGTTTCCCTACTATCGCGCGCTGCAGGCGATGCTGGGCGTCGATCGCATCCATCCGGCCGAGCTGTTTTTTACCTCGGCGGCCAGCCTGGACGGCGCGCCGATCGCGCTGGCCGACCCTGTCATTGAAGCCGACTATCCGGCCTGGCGCGCGCGCTTTGAAAAGTCGCTGCTACCGTTCCTGAGGGCGCAGCAGGACGAAGTCCGGCGCGAACATGCGCAGGCCCTGCAGGCGGCACTGGCGCTGGTGGCCGATGCGCAGCAACAGGCGCCGGCGCGCAGTTTCTGGTTCGTGATGCAGGCGGTGGCCGGACTGGCTGCGGCCGGCGACACGACGGCCCCTGATGACAAGAGCCTGCAGTTCAAGCAGCTGTTCGGCCTGATCAACCTGCAACTGCGCCGTCTGGCGCAGGGCGAGGCCAGTTTGCCGGAAGCCATGCTGCGCGACGCACTGTTCCTGATTGCCGCCAGCGATGCTGTCACGTCCGATGCGCAGCAGGTACGCGCGGCGTTTGGCCTGGGCGCCGCGGCGCCGCTCGATGTGGCGACGCGCCGTTATGGCCTGGTGGACCAGGACGCCTTGCAGGGCGCGCGCACGGCGCTGGCGCTGGCGCGCGACAGCCGGCAGCAGCAGGCGATGGAAAAATTCAGCGCCGCCGCACTCGAGGCGGCCGCCTGCGCCGAGCGTCTGCAACTGCCGGCGCTGGCCGATCTGTTGCAACAGGCAGCGCAGGCGCCGCTTGCGGCGGAAACCGATAGCGCGCTGCTGTTTGCCGAAACCGGCCTGGCGCAACTGCGCCGCCTGCCGCCGGACTTTGACGACAATGCGCGTGCCATCGCTGCGCGCCTGCAGGCACAACAAGCCGGCACCGCGCCTTCGCCGGCGCAGGGAGAACTGTCGCGCCAGATCGAGCAGGAGCAGAGCGTTGCCGCGCTGGCGGCGCAGATGAAGGCGGGCCTGCGCCAGATCGAGCAGGAGCTCAATGCCTATCACGCCGATATCTCGCGCCATGCCGGCCTGGACGATCTGCCGCCAGTACTGCAGGCGCTGCAGGCCGCACTGGCGCAGTGGCAGCAGAATGCTGCCAGCGATGGCGTGGCGCAGGTCGAAGCGACCGTGCAGGCGTTAGCTGCCAGCGCGCCGCCGCTGCCGGTCGAGCAGCAACTGGACGCTTTCGATGCGATTGCGCAGAACGTCAGTGCGCTGGGCTTTTTTGCCGATATGCTGGGGCGCAACGCCCAAGCCGCCAGGGCGCGTTTTCATTTCGATCCGGCCAGCGGCGCTTTTCGCGCGCTGCCGTTTGAAAAAGTGGCGGCCGCCGGCGCCGTACCGCTGCTGGACCAGCCCTTGACGCCGGCGGCGTCGCTGCTGGCCGAACCGGCGCTGCCAGGCAGCTTCGACGCCGACATGCTCGATATTTTCCTGGCCGAGGCACGTGATGTGCTCGCGCATATCGACAACCTGCTGGCGCAGCAGCGCCAGCAGGCTGGCGCCCACGACCAGCTGGCGCTGCTGCGCCGCGCTTTCCATACGCTCAAGGGAAGCAGCCGCATGATCGGCCTGACGCAGTTTGCCGAAGCGGCCGGCGCCATCGAGCAGGTGATGAATACCTGGCTGGCCGAAGCGCGTCCGGCCAGCGACGACCTGTTCACTCTGCTCAAGTACGGCTGGTACCAGCTCAGCGAATGGGTGGCCGAACTTGAAGGCGGCGGCGCGCTCGAGCGCGAAGCGGGCATGCTGCTGGACGCGGCCGAGCGGGTACGCGCCGGCGGCGCCTTTGAATTGCGCAAGCCGCGCCCCGCCGCGCAGGGCAATGTGATCGGTTTCCCGGCTGCCACCGCGCCGGTGGCGCACGAGACGCCGGACGACCATCTCAAGCATGTGGGCGATTTGCGCATCAGCTTGCCTCTGTATGGCATTTACCTGGCCGAAACCGACGAACTGCTGCGCGTGCTGACGCGCGACTTCGGCGAGTGGCGCCACGAGCCGCGCGCCGTCAGCGCCGAAGCGCTGCAGGCCGTCCATACGCTGGCCGGCTCCTCCGGCACCGTGGGTTTTCTGGCCTTGCGCGATGTGGCCCATGCACTGGAAATTGCCATTGAAACGGTGGTGCCACCACTGGCAGGCCTGAGCGAAGCGCAGCACGACATCCTTGAAAAAGCCACTGCCGTCATCGCGCAGATGCTGCAGGCGTTTGCCCAGGGCGAGCTGGCTGCGGCGCAGCCACAACTGATTGCCGAACTTAATGCCTTGTGGCGTGAATTGACTGCGCCAGCGGCAGCGCCGGTGCCAGCCCCGGGGGCAGATCCTGTGGGTCAGACCCCAGCCGTTGCCGTAGGGTCGACTGAAGAGTCGCCACTGGACACCCTCTTCAGCGCCACCTACGACAGCATCATGCACGATGCTACGCAGCCGTCCACCCCGCTCGACGCACTGTTTGCCGCCACCTACGCCAGCATCCTGGCCGGCACGCCGGCGGCGGGCAACCCGGACGCCGAGCCGCCAGCCTCGCCAGCTGCACCGCGCATCAAGCTGCCGCCAGCACCCGATACCAGCGCAGTCGACGACCTGTTCGATTCGGTCTTTGACGCCGTGCCGCAAACGCCTGCCGAATCCGCGACCGAACCGACAACCGCATCGACAACCGAAGCCACGGCTGCACCGCTGCCGGCCGAAGCGTTTTCCACCCCGGCTGACGCCGCAGCGCTGCTGGCGGCCAGCGCCGGCATCAGCGACGAACTCGATCTCGACCTGCTGCCGGTATTTCTGGAAGAGGGCGCCGACCTGCTGCCGCAGATCGGCGAGGCGCTGCGCAACTGGCAGCAGCAGCCGCACGACAGCGGCCAGGCGCAGATGCTGCTGCGCACCCTGCATACCGTCAAGGGCAGCGCGCGCATGGCCGGCGCCATGCGCCTGGGCCAGCATGCGCACGAGATTGAAACGCATATTGAAAACATGCTGCATGCCGGCACCGCCACCGCGCAGGCATTTGAAGAGCTGCTGGCGCATTACGACCATGCACTGCATCTGTTCGAACAGTTGCAGCAGCCGCTGCTGCCGTTGCCGGGCATGGACGATGCACCGCCGCCCGAACCGAAGGCGGCGCTGGTGCGCGTGCGCGCCGATATCCTTGATCGCCTGGTCAACCAGGCTGGCGAAGTGTCGATTGCACGCTCGAAGATCGACAACGAAGTGGGCCTGCTGGGCGGCTCGCTGGGCGAGTTTTCCGACAATCTGGCGCGCTTGCGGCGCCAGCTGCGGGAAGTGGAAATGCAGGCCGAGTCGCAGATCGCCTCGCGCATGGCCGTCGGCAGCGAGCGTGAATTCGATCCGCTTGAATTCGACCGCTTTACGCGGTTGCAGGAGCTGACCCGCATGATGGCTGAAAGCGTCAACGATGTGGCCTCCTTCCATGAAAACCTCAGTCACAGCGTAGACGCGATCGGCGACGACCTGGTGCTGCAGGCACGCCTGACGCGCGACTTGCAGCGCGACCTGATGCAGATGCGCATGGTGCCCTTTGCCAGCATCGCCGAACGCCTGTTCCGCGTGGCGCGCCAGAGCGCCAAGGAGCTCGACAAGCGCGTCAATCTCGATATCCGCGGCGGCGATGTGGAGATCGACCGCAGCGTGCTCGAACGCATGGCTGCGCCGTTCGAACATCTGCTGCGCAACGCCATCGTGCACGGCATCGAGTCGCGCGAATCGCGCGCGCAGGCGGGCAAGGATGAAACCGGCGAATTGCTGGTGCAGATCAGCCAGCAGGGTAACGAAGTGGCGATCGTATTTTCGGACGACGGCGCCGGGATCGATCTGCAGCGCGTGATGGCGCGTGCGCGCAGCAAGGGACTGCTGGCGCCGGACGCTGTACTCGATCCGGTGCAAGCCATCGACATGCTATTTACGCCCGGTTTTTCCACCGCCGACAACCTGACCGAACTGGCCGGACGCGGCATGGGCATGGATATCGTGCGCTCGGAAGTGCTGGCGCTGGGCGGGCGTATCGACACGCAGTCCGACGCCGGAACCGGCATGCGCCTGACCGTGCATCTGCCGCTGACGCTGGCCATTACCCAGGTGGTGCTCTTGGCCGCGCATGGCCAGACCTACGCGCTGCCGTCGGTACTGGTCGAGCAGGTGCTGTACCTGAAGGGCGAGGCGCTGGCGCAGGCCCAGGCGGCAGGCCAGATCGAAGCCCATGGCCAGATGCTGGCGCTGCAGCATCTGTCGGCGATGCTGGGCGAAACGGTGACTGCGCCGGCGCTGGCGCGCCAGGCGCCGGTATTGTTGCTGCGCAATGGCAATGACAAGCTGGCGCTGCAGGTTGACGAAGTGCTGGGCAATCGTGAAGTGGTGGTCAAGCATGTGGGGCCGCAGCTGGCGCGCATGCCCGGCATTGCCGGCGCCACTGTGCTGGGCACGGGCGATATCGTGCTGATTTTAAATCCGGTGGCGCTGGCGCAGCACCTGCAGCATCATCCGGAATTGCTGGCGCAATATGCGATCGCGGCAGAAGGCAAGCGCAGCGCCGCCAATGCGCAGGCAGCGCCGCGCACCTGCATCATGGTGGTCGACGATTCGCTGACGGTACGGCGCGTGATGCAGCGCCTGTTCGAGCGCGAAGGCTACCAGGTGCTGCTGGCGCGCGACGGCGTCGATGCGCTCGAGCAGCTGCATGAACTGGACGCGGCAGCCATGCCGGCGTTGCTGGTGGCCGATATCGAGATGCCGCGCATGGACGGCTACGACCTGGTGCGCAACCTGCGCGCCAGCGAGCGCACGCGCAGCCTGCCGGTCATCATGGTCACCTCGCGCAGCGCCGACAAGCACCGCGACCATGCCTTCGAACTGGGTGTGAACGCCTATTTCGGCAAGCCGTTCCAAGAGGAGCAACTGCTGGCCGAGGTGGCGCTGCTGGTCCATGGCTAGGGTTGTGGTGGTGGCGGATTACGCTGGCCTTCGGCCAGCTAATCCGACCTACGGCCCTTGGGTGGCGTAGGTCGGATTAGCGGCGGTACGCCGCGTAATCCGACAACACTGCCGGCTTGCTAACACCGTCATCTCACTGCCCGGCGTCCACCACCTTGACCACCGCATAGCGTTCGAGCGTTTCCTTGCGTGCTTCGTCGTGCTGCACCAGCGGCAGCGGATAATCGCGGCCCAGCACGATATTGTGCTGCGCGAGCAGCATGCGCGGCACCAGCCAGGGGGCGTGGATGTCCTTGTCGCCCAGCGCCTTCAACTGCGGCAGGTAGCGGCGGATAAAGCGTCCGGCGCCGTCGAATTTTTCCGACTGTGTAATCGGGTTGAAGATGCGAAAGTACGGTTGCGCATCGCAGCCGGACGAAGAGGCCCACTGCCAGCCGCCGTTGTTCGAGGCCAGGTCGAAGTCGTTCAGGTGCAGCGCAAAATAGGCTTCGCCGCGGCGCCAGTCGATGCCCAGGTCCTTGATCAGGAAACAGGCGGTGACCATGCGCAGGCGGTTGTGCATATAGCCGGTCTGGTTCAGCTGCGCCATGGCCGCGTCGACCAGCGGATACCCTGTGCGTCCTTCGCACCAGGCGGCGAACAATTCGTCGGCCTCTGGTCCGGTTTCCCAGGCAATCGCATCATAGGCCGGCTTGAAGGCGCTGCCTTCCACATGCGGGTTCTGGTACAGGATCATGGCGTAGAAATCGCGCCAGATCAGTTCGGCCAGCCACACCGGCGCGCCGTCGCCGCCGCCACCGCGCTCCATCAGGTCAACCAGGGTACGCACCAGGTAGCGCAGCGAGACGGTGCCAAAGCGCAGATGCGTCGACAGGTAGGATGGCCCCTTTAGTGCCGGAAAGTCGCGCGCCACGTCGTATTTTTCCACGCGCGTCAGGAACTGCTCGAACAGCTGCGCGCCGCCCGACATGCCGGTCGGAATCGCCAGCTCGGCCAGGTTGCTGGGCTCGAAACCCAGCTCGGCCAGCGTCGGCAAGGGTGGGGCCGGACTGCGCGGCGGCGCCAGGTGCGCTGCATGCGGCTCGATATCGTATGGCGCCAGGCAGGCCGGTTCGGCGCGCATTTTCTTCAGCCAGGCGTTCTTGTACGGCGTATAGACGGTATAGGGCTTGCCGGTCTGCGTCAGTACCTCGTTTTTTTCAAAGATCACCTGGTCCTTGAAGCTGAACCACAGCCGTGCATCGTCCGTCAACGCCTGTGCCACGGCCGCATCGCGGGCTATTGCCTGCGGTTCATAGTCGTGATTGGCGAACACGGCGTCGACACCGAGTTCGGCCGCCAGGCGTGGAATGGCGGTGGCGGCATCGTCGTGCAGCACGATCAGGTCGCCGCCAAGCTGGCGCAGTTCGCGCGCCAGTTCGGCGATGCTGGCGTGAATGAAGTCCACGCGGCGGTCGCGCCGCGGCAGGCTGTCCAGGATCGCGCTGTCATACACGAAGACGCAATGGACGGATTGGCTCTGGCGCAGTGCATGGTGCAAGGCGGCATGGTCAAAAGCGCGCAGGTCGCGGCGGAACCAGACCAGGGAAGTGGAGATTGTCATTATTTAATGATTTTTCTGAGTTTGATGATTTTTTGTCATACAAGGATCAAGAAATGGCGGTTTTTCGCCATACTGCGGGCATTATGGCCGTTCGCGCCGTGCCATCGGCGTCGCCCCAACGTTAATTCAGTGTAAACTAGCGCCTGACTGGGCGGTGGTGGTCCACCACTTGCGTGCGACAACAAGGCGGCGATCAATTCTATAGTGATTGCCCCCAAACGCCGCGCGCGGCGTCACCGCACACTGAAAAAGAAACACAGCAGGGGCAAGCGGTATGTGCAGCGAAGCCCACAGAGAGAATATTGCGTATGAAAAAGACCAAGATCGACCACACGCTGCCGGGACATCGATTGATGCAAAGTGCCGGCCAGGGCGCGCCGACTGGCATGTCCACGCTGAACCTGGCCAACCATTTTCTGATCGCCATGCCGGCGATGCAGGATCCGATTTTCGGCGGCACCGTGGTGTACGTGTGCGAACACAATGAAAACGGCGTGCTCGGCGTGGTGATCAACAAGCCCACCGACATGACCATGGAGGTGCTGTTCGAACGCATCGACCTGAAACTGGCCGCCGGCAGCGACGCGCCCATCGTGCATGAGCCGATCATGTTCGGCGGTCCGGTGCAAGATGACCGCGGCTTCGTGCTCCATACGCCCGGCGCGCGCTATTCGTCGTCGCTGACGGTGACCGAGGATGTGGCGTTTACCACCTCGATCGATGTGCTCGAAGCTGTTGCCAAAGGCGATGGCCCCGAGCGCATGCTCGTTTCCATCGGTTATTCGGGCTGGAGCCCGGGCCAGCTGGAAGACGAGATCGGCCGCAACGGCTGGCTGACCGTCGGCGCGTCGGCCGATATCCTGTTCGACCTGCCGATTGCCGAGCGCTATGTGGCGGCCATCAAGTTGCTCGGTATCGACCCGCTGATGCTGGCCTCCGAAGCCGGCCACGCATGAGCGGCGAGGCCATCGATACCATCCTGGCCTTTGATTTTGGCCTGAAACGCATCGGCGTGGCCATCGGCAATACCATGATCTGCCAGGCCAAGCCCCTGAGCGTGATTACGGCCACGGCCAATGAACCGAAGTTTGCCGCGATTGCCGCCCTGATTGCCGAATGGGGTCCCAGCCGCATCGTGGTGGGTTTGCCCAGCCATCCGGACGGCACCGAGCATGAAATGAGTGCGCGCTGCCGTCGCTTTGCCAATCAGCTCAACGGGCGCTACAACCTGCCGGTGGAGCTGGTTGACGAGCGCTATTCGTCGGCCGTGATTGCCGCCAAGCGCGGCGACGTGATCGATGACAAGGCCGCCGCCATTATCTTGCAACAGTATTTTGACGCGAACTTCTGAACCCATGCCCACAACTCTGAATCCTTCCCAACTCGACGCCGAGGCGCTGTACTCGGTGCTGCTGCAGCAAGTGAAAACCGGCCTGGCCGGGGTGGCCAATGTCGCCATCGTCGGCATCCACTCGGGCGGCGCCTGGCTGGCCGAGCGCCTGGCGCGCGACCTGGACCTGGCCGACCGCCTGGGTGTGCTTGACGTGTCTTTCTACCGCGACGATTTTGCGCAGAAAGGCCTGCACGCCGACGTCAAACCGACCCAGATCAACTTCGAAGTGGCCGGCGCCACCATTCTGCTGGTTGACGATGTGCTCTACACGGGCCGCACCACGCGCGCTGCGATCAACGAACTGTTCGACTATGGCCGTCCGGCCAAGATCATGCTGGCCGCGCTGGTTGACCGCGGCGAACGCCAGCTGCCGGTGGCCGCCGATTTCGTGGCCGCCTTCACGACCGTGCCGCCGGGCCAGGCGCTGGTCCTCAAGCAGGCCGACACCGGAACCTTCACGCTTACCTTGGCTTAACTACCCACCATGCTCAATCCGCAACTGAACAAACACGGCGAACTGCAACACCTGTTGACCATCGAAGGCCTGCCGAAGTCTATCGTCAACCATATCCTCGACACCGCCTCGTCGTTTGTCGGCATTTCCGACCGCGACGTCAAGAAAGTGCCGCTGATGCGCGGCAAAAGTGTTTTCAACCTGTTCTTTGAAAACTCCACGCGCACCCGCACCACCTTCGAGATCGCTGCCAAGCGCCTGTCGGCTGACGTGATCAACCTCAATATCCAGGCTTCTTCGGCCAGCAAGGGCGAATCGCTGCTCGACACCATCGACAACCTGTCGGCCATGCATGCCGACATGTTCGTGGTGCGCCATGCGCAGTCGGGCGCGCCATACCTGATCGCCAAGCACCTGATCGACACCAAACAGCCGCATGTCCACGTGGTCAACGCCGGCGACGGCCGCCACGCGCACCCGACCCAGGGCCTGCTCGACATGTACACCATCCGTCACTACAAGAAGGACTTCACCAACCTGACGGTGGCCATCGTCGGCGATATCCTGCACAGCCGCGTGGCGCGCTCGGACATCCACGCCCTGACCACCCTGGGCGTACCGGAAGTGCGCGCCATCGGCCCGCACACGCTGCTGCCGGGCGGTCTCGATCAGATGGGTGTGCGCACCTTTACCAATATGGAAGAGGGCCTGAAGGGCGTCGATGTGATCATCATGCTGCGCCTGCAAAACGAGCGCATGAGCGGCGCGCTGCTGCCGTCGGCGCAGGAGTATTTCAAGAGCTACGGCCTGACGCCCGAGCGCCTGGCCCTGGCCAAGCCGGACGCCATCGTCATGCATCCGGGGCCGATGAACCGCGGCGTCGAAATCGACTCGGCGGTGGCTGACGGCCCGCAGGCAGTGATTCTGCCGCAGGTCACTTTCGGGATCGCCGTGCGCATGGCGGTCATGAGTATTTTGGCTGGTAATCAGGGCTGATGGCCAGGGAACGAGAAGCAAGCATGACGACACTACATATCAAGAACGGCCATCTGATCGATCCGGCCAACGGCATCGACGCCCTGCAGGACCTGTTTATCGCTGACGGCAAGGTAGCAGCCATCGGCGCTGCACCAGCCGGCTTCGTGGCTGACACCACCTTTGACGCGGCCGGCCTGGTGGTTTCACCCGGCCTGGTCGACCTGTCGGCGCGCCTGCGCGAGCCAGGCTACGAATACAAGGCCACGCTGGAGTCGGAACTGCAGGCAGCATTGCAAGGCGGCGTGACCAGCCTGGTATGCCCGCCCGACACCGACCCGGTACTGGACGAACCGGGCCTGGTCGAGATGCTGAAATACCGTGCCAAGACGCAGAACAAGGCCCATGTCCATCCGCTGGGCGCATTGACGATGGGCCTGAAAGGCCAGTCGCTGACCGAGATGGCCGAACTGACCGAAGCGGGCTGCATCGGCTTTGCGCAGGCCGAGGAGCCAATCGAAGACACCACCGTGCTGCTGCGCGCCATGCAGTATGCGAACACCTTTGGCTACACCGTCTGGCTGCGTCCGCAGGACCCGCATATCGGCCGAGGCGGCATCGCCCACAGCGGCCCGCTGGCGTCGCGCCTGGGCCTGTCGGGTGTGCCGGTGATGTCGGAAACCATCGCGCTGCACACGATTTTCGAACTGATGCGCGCCACCGGCGCCAGGGTCCACCTGTGCCGCATTTCCTCAGGCGCCGGCCTGGAACTGATCCGCGCCGCCAAAGCCGAAGGCCTGCCCGTTACCTGCGATGTGGGCGTGCACCATGCACATCTGACCGACGCCGATATCGGCTTTTTCGACCCGAACGCGCGCGTCACGCCGCCGTTTCGCAGCCAGCGTGACCGCGACGCGATCCGCGCCGCACTGCTCGACGGCACGGTCGACGCCATGTGTTCGGACCATACGCCGGTCGACGACGATGAAAAGCTGCTGCCGTTCGGCGAAGCCTCGCCAGGCGCCACCGGCCTGGAACTGTTGCTGTCGCTGGCGCTGAAATGGGCCGACGACTACGCGCAGGTGCAGTCGCCGCAAGGCGCCCGCCCGCTGGCGCGCGCAGTGGCCAAGGTGACCTCGGATGCCGCGCGCGTGGCCGGCATCGCCGCCGGTAGCCTGGCTGTTGGCGAGGCAGCCGATATCTGCGTATTCGACCCGGCCGCGCGCTGGACCGTGTCACCGTCTTCGCTGGCCAGCCAGGGCAAGCATACGCCGTTCCTGGGCTATGAACTGTCCGGCGTTGTCAGGGCCACCATCGTCGGTGGACAGGTGGCGTTTCAACGCTGATTGCAGCTTGTCGTTAGCCGTAGGTCGGATTAGCGGCACGCGTAATCCGACAAGCCTGTGGCAATTCCTGCCGGCTTGCGCCGGGCCTGGCAGCCCGGCCAGGCCAGCCTACGCGGCCTTGCTCTCAACTTTGGTGTGATTTGAAACTTCTGCTTACCTGGCGCCTTGCGCGCGTTGCCCTGCACCTGGCCATCGGCATGACCAAAAGCCTGGTGCTGTTTCCCTGGCTCGATGTGGCGGGGCGCAACCGGCGCATCCGCGCCTGGTCGCGTCAGCTGCTGGCCATCTGTAACGTCACCGTGCAGGCCTCAGGCAGCCATGCCGGCGCGCTTGACCACTGCCTGGTGGTGGCCAATCACGTGTCCTGGCTCGATATCTTCGTGATCGATGCGGTGCATCCCTGCCGCTTTGTCGCCAAGGCCGAGATCCGTTCATGGCCGATACTGGGCTGGCTGGCGGCGCGCGCCGGCACCATCTTTATTTCCCGTGGCAGCAAGCGCGACCTGCGCAAGATTTTCCAGGGGCTGGTCGATAAACTCAAGGATGGCGAACGCGTGGGCGTGTTCCCGGAAGGGACCACCGCCGCGCAGGGGCAGCTGCTGCCGTTTCACGCCAATCTGTTTGAAGCGGCCATCGACGCCGGGGCGCCGGTGCAGCCGTTTGCCGTGTCCTATGTCGATGCGCAGGGCCGGCCGCACGACTCGATTGATTTCATTGGCGAGATGACCTTTGCACAAAGCATGGTGCGCATCCTGTGCGGCAGGCCGGTGATTGCTCGCCTGGAATGCCTGGCGCCGATCGATACGGTCGGTACGCACCGGCGCGAACTGGCGCTGGCGGCGCATGCCGCCGTGGCCAATTCGCTGGGTGTTGCTACCGCTTGATCAGTGTTTAATCAGCGTTTCAAATGCAGCCAGCGTGCATGGGCGGCGCGGGCCAGGTAGTCGAGCAAAAAACCCAGTATGCCGATCAGCACGATGGCGGCCATCAGTTCCGAATACGCGAGACGGTCGCGCGTATCGAGGATAAAGTAGCCCAGCCCAGCCGATACGCCCAGCATCTCGGCCGGTACCAGCACGATCCAGATTATGCCGATGGCCAGGCGCACGCCGGTCAGGATATCGGCGGTAATGCCGGGCAAAATCACCTTGAACACAATTTCGCTGCGCGTGGCCGACAGGCTCCTGGCCAGCAGCAGCCAGTTCGGATCGAGCCGCGCCACGCCGGCTGCGGTATTGAGCATGATCGGCCAGACGGCCGCAAACGCCAGCAGGAAATACACGGGTGCATTGCCCACGCCCAGCACCATCACGGCTATCGGCATCCACGACAGCGGCGAGACCATGCGCAGCAGCTGAAACAGCGGCATGGCGGCGCCGGAAAAGCTTTTCGACATGGCCACCAGCACGCCCAGCGGCACGCCGATGACGATGGCCAGCCCCAGTCCGACGCCGACGCGCTGCAGGCTGAGCAGCACGTGCAGCCAGATATCAGACCCTGTCACCAGCTCGCGCAGCGCCAGCACAGTGGGCAGCGGCGCAAAGGCAGCACCGATCGGCGTCGATTTTTCCAGCGCCGAGACACCTAGCGACCATAGCCCGACAGCCACGGCCAGGCCGACCAGGGGCAGGCCCAGACGCGTCCACGCCCGGGTCAACATCTTGTCCGCCATCAGACCGCCACGGTTTCAGTGCGCATCAGGTTGGCCGGCAGGCCGAATACGGACGGGCCGCCAACGCTGTTGATGGCCTTGCGCATAAAGCGGTCGTCAACCAGGTCGCGCGCAGCGAACTTCGGATTGAGCTTGGTGAGGAAGCTGGTGTCGCCCTCCACTTTGGTGCGGCCGATGGCGCGCACCAGTTCTTCCGTGTACGAGGCAAACGGGTAGGGCTGGAAGTCGATGCGGCGCTGCTGCCAGTCCTTGTGCACGATCAGGCCCTTTTTCTCGTAGGTGGCATAGTCGGTGGTGGCCAGTACCTTGGTCAGCACCTGCAGCGGGTGCGGCGTGTAGCGGTGCTCGCCCGAATTGGCCAGCAGCTTGGCAGTGTCGACCTGGTTCGAACGCGTCCACAGCTGCGCCTTGACGATGGCGTTGGTGACCTTCTGCGCCCATTCGGGGCGGGTGGTGATGTCGCGCTCGGACAGGAACGTCACGCAGCAGGCATGGTTTTTCCACACGTCGCCCGAAAAGCGCAGGATCTTGCCGATGCCGGCGTTTTCCGCCGCTGCATTGAAGGGCTCGGCCACGATATAGCCTGCAATGGCCTTGCTGGCCAGCGCCGACACCATCTCGGCTGGCGCCAGCACGATCAGGTTGACTTCATTGGCCTTGATCGGTGCGTTGCGCGGACGGGTGACGGCCGTCAGGCCATTGGCAGTCAGTATCTGCTGCAGCAGGATATTGTGGATCGAATACCAGAACGGGATCGCAAACGTGCTGCCGCCCAGGTCGGACACCTTGTTGATGTTGTTGGCCACCGTCAGCGCCGAGCCGTTGACGTGGTTCCAGGCCACCACCTTGGCCGGGAATTTCGAGCCATAGCGCACCCACAGCGTGGCTGGTGAAAGCAAGTGAATCACGTTGACCTGGCCGGCCACAAAGGCTTCGACGATCTGCGCCCAGCTGCGGAACATGCGCGGCGTTTCCGCCTGCAGGCCTTCGGCTTCGAACATCTTGCGCGCGTGCGCCACCAGCAGCGGGGTGGCGTCGGTAATCGGCAGATAGCCGATTTTCACCGGCTGGTCGTCGCCCTTAGGTCCCTGCTGGGCCATCGCGTCGCCGGCAAACAGCAGCGGCGAGGCCACGCTGGCCGTGGCCAGCGCGGACAGGCGCAGGAAGTCGCGGCGGGTCAGGCCGCAATCGCAGTCCGACGAAGCGCAGATATGCAGCGGTTTGTCTTTTGGGGTGTCTATCATCGTAAGGTCCCGTTCATGGTTTAAAGGGCTGCGCCGGCGGGCGCATGATCTTGCTGCTGCAACGCCTGCAAGGCGTCGAGGATGTCCATCTTGAGGGCGATCACGTCGTCGCTGTGGCCGATGCGCGGCTGGGCGATATCGACCTGCCACTGTCGCACAATATTGCCGGGTTTGCCACCCATCAGCAAGATGCGGTCGGCCACCAGAATCGCCTCGTCGATATCGTGTGTGACCAGCAGCACCGCTGTGTGCCAGCGGTGTACCACTTCGACCAGCAGTGACTGCATTTCCGAGCGCGTGATGGCGTCCAGTGCCGAAAACGGCTCGTCGGCAAACAGCAGCTCCGGCTCGCGCGCCAGTGCACGCGCCAGCGCCACGCGCTGCGCCATGCCGCCTGACAGCGCCGACGGATACAGTTTTTCGCGGCCCTTGAGGCCCACCGCTTCAATCGCCTGCGCCACGCGCGCCTGGTGCGCCTCGCGCGTCAGCTTGGGCTGATGCTTGAAGTCGAGGCCAAAGCCGGTGTTGCCGGTCACGTTCAGCCAGGGCAGCAAACTGGCCTGCTGGAACACCAGCGCGCTGCGCGGATCGGGTTCGCGCATCGGCGCGCCGAGAAAGTCAATGCTGCCGGTGGACGGCGCCTGCAACCCGGCCAGCACGCGCAGCAGGCTCGACTTGCCGCAGCCGCTGCCGCCGAGCAGGCAGACGATTTCACGCTGGCGTATGCCTAGCGAGACCTGTTCGAATACCGGCGCCGTGCCGGGGTAGGCAAAGCTCAGGTCCTGCGCCTGCAGCGCCCAGTCGCTACCATTCATGCCACTCATGCTGCAGCTGCGGCCTTGGCCGCGTCGAACTGCGCCAGCGCCGATTGCAGCTGCGTCAGGCTCGGCGTGACGATGGGAATAAAGGACGACTCGCGCCAGCGGCGCGCAAAGCCCTGCTGTTCTGCGCTCAGGTAAGCGCGACCGCCCATCGCCTGCAGTTCCAGCATCAGCGCCTGCTGCACCAGTTCGGCCAGCTGTATGCGCAGGCGGAACATGGCCGGCGCCTGGCTCTGGAAGCGCCCGTCGTGCACGCCGGACAGCAGCGTATCGACCGCCTGTTCAAGCGCAGTCTGCAGCGCGGCGACGCGCGGCGTGAGCTGGTTGCGCGAGCCCACCGAAATGGCCTCGGCCCTGGCCAGGCTGGCGCGCGCCAGGCCGATCGACAGGCCGCACTGCATGCCAAGGAAAGCCGGGCGCACCTGCGGCAGCCACACGGGGGCGTTGTCGCTGATGATGTCGGCGCTGGCGATGGCCACTTGCGTGAGCCTGACCGATGCGGTATTGCTGCCGCGCAGGGCGATCAGATCTAGATCGTCGTTGCGCTGCACGCCAGGCGCATGGCTGTCAAAGGCCACGATCACCGGCGGCGCGCCATCGGTTGGGGCCACGGCGGCGGCGGCCGCGAAGCCACCTTTGCGCAGGTTGGTTACCCACGCCAGGCTGCCGTCGACCAGCAGGCCGTCGCTCTGGCGCGCGCCACTGATTTGCAGCTGCTCGATGCCGGACAAGAATTTCATGGCGTTCGACAGGCCGCTGGCGCCGGCGTGGGTGCCGGCCAGCAGGCCCGGCAGGCGGCGCTCGGCCAGCGCGCGGTTCGGGCTTTGCAGCATGAATTCGATAAAGCAGCGCTGGCCCCAGAAGACAAAGGCGGCCGTGACCGATTGTTCGGCTACGTTGGCGATGGCGGCAATCGCGTCGCGCACGTCGCCGCCGGCGCCGCCATGTTCTTGTGGCACGCCGGCGGCCAGCACCTGCGCCCCGGCCAGTACCGGCAGCACGCTTTCAGCCAGGTCGTTGGAAGCATCGAGCTGCTCGGCGTGTGCGGCCAGCCAGTCAGTGAGCTGGCCCATATCAGACCGCGCCTGGCAGGTAGGGCGTCAGCTGCGGATTGACCGGCGTGCCGGCCAGGCTGTTGGTGAAATTGCACAGCGTGGCCAGGCTGATGCCAAGCACCACCTCCAGCGCCTGCTGCTCGTTGTAGCCGGCCGCGATAAAGTCCTGGTAAGCCTGGTCGCCGACGGCGCCGCGCGTGGCAATCACGGCCGTGGCAAACGCTGCCACGGCGTCCAGTCTGGCGTCGCCGGTCGGCTGGCCATGCTGCAGCGCGCGCACGATATCGGGCGTCTGGCCGGCTTTTTTCAGCGAGATGGCGCTATGGCCGGCGATACAGAAGTCGCAGCCGTGAATGCGCGCGGCGGTGATCTGCACCACTTCGCGCTCCATCAGGGAGAGGCTGGCACGCCCGTTGATGCCTGATACGGTCAGGTAGGTTTCCAGCGCCAGCGGAGCATTGGCCAGTACGCCGATCAGGTTGGGCAGAAAGCCATTGTTGGCGATGGCTTTTTCAACAAAGGGACGGCTTTCGGCCGGCGCAGTTTCCAGGGTATGCAGAGTCAGGCGGGAGGTCGATTCAGTCATGGCGGGCACCTTGCGTGATGGTTGGCAGTGACTTGATTATATGGCCGCCAGATTTTTGGCAATATACGCCTGCATCCGTGTTTTGTGCTCGTTCGTCTTTGTTTGGCGTTTTCTTGACCTCAGTTCGGCAATTGGCGCAGGCGTCGGTAAGCGCCTGGCTGCTCGCCGGTCACGCGCTTGAAGGCGCGCGTAAAGGCGGCGTGCGAGCGGTAGCCGACCATTTCGGCGGCGCGCTCGACCGAGGCGCCGTCATGCAGGCGGCGCGCGGCCAGTTTCATGCGCAGCAACAGCAGGAACTGCGCCGGCGTATGGCCGCTGACGCTGGCGAAATGCTTGCAAAAGCTGGCGCGCGACATGCACGCTGCGCTGGCCATGTTTTCGATCGACCAGTCGTCGCCGGGCGCGGCCAGCATGCGTTCGAGCAGCGGTGAAAACTCGGGGCGGTGCAGCAGTGGCAGCAGGCCGGCCGCCATCTGTTCGCCCTGCGCCACATGGCGGATCAGGTAGAAGAACAGCAGTTCGACCAGGCGCGCAATCAGCGGTGACGGCTGTTCCGGATCGTCGCCCGGCTCCTGCAAAATCAGTTCGAACAGCGAGGCGGCGGCGCTGAAAGCGGGCGCCGCGCCGCGCAGCAGCAGGTAGGGCGGAAACGAGTCGATGATCAGCGACGACAGCGGCGTGCGGAACTGAAAGAAGCCGCAGGCCAGCGCGGCGGCCTCGCCCGGAACGGGCGCGCACATCGGCAGCATCGGCTGCGCGGCAACGGCCTGCAGCGGGTCGCGGTGTGGGCTGAGGAAATGCGGCAGGTCGCGCAGCAGGAACACGCCGTCCCTGGGGCCGAGCGCGATCGGTTCGGCACCGTCGAGATGCAGGTAGCACTGGCCGCCGAGCACCAGGTGAAAGCTGCCCAGTTCCCGCCCTGCCGTCGAGGCGCGCCAATGGCCGCAGTACTGGCCCACGTGCAGCACGGCGGTATCGAGTTCCATGCTGCCCAGCAGCCAGCGTGACAATCTGTCGGTATCAGCATTCATGGCAAAACACAGGCAAAGAGTGCATCATAAGAGGCAGGCATGGCGCCGCCAACGACGCATTCCAAGTAACCATATGCG
The DNA here is from genome assembly GCF_009208565.1 of Janthinobacterium aquaticum. Classification (GTDB taxonomy): domain Bacteria; phylum Pseudomonadota; class Gammaproteobacteria; order Burkholderiales; family Burkholderiaceae_D; genus Janthinobacterium. The sequence goes on from NZ_WFLK01000004.1 coordinate 40,654, forward strand.
GATGCTGCATTTACCGGGCCGCCTTGCCGGCTGCCTGCCGGAACTCGGGGCAACTGACCTGGACCAGCGAGTGGTCCTGCAGGCACACGGCCGACAGCTGGCCGCCCCAGACGCAGCCGCTGTCGAGCGCGATCAGGTTCGGTTCGATGCGCAGGCCCAGCGCCGACCAGTGGCCAAACACCACCGTCTCGACCGCGCTGCGCCGGCCCGGCACCTCGAACCACGGCATCAGCCCGGAGCCTGCCGGTGCGGTGCCGCTTTCCTTGAGCTTGAAATCCATTACGCCGTCGGCGCTGCAAAAGCGCAGCCGGGTCATGGCGTTGATAATGCAGCGCAGCCGGTCAGCGCCGCGCAGGCTGTTGCGCCAGGCCGCCGGCTCATTGCCGTACATCTGGCGCAGGAAGTCAATCCAGCCGTCGCCCGACAGCATGGTTGACACCTCATCGCTGAGCGCCAGCGCCTGTCGCGGTGTCCATTGCGGCAGCAGGCCGGCGTGCACCAGCAGGTGGCCGTCCTGCTGCAACGCGAGCGGACGGCGGCGCAGCCAGCCGATCAGCTCGTCACGGTCCGGCGCGGCCAGGATATCGGACAGGGTATCGGAAGCATGCTCTGGACGGATGCCGTTGACCACCGCCAGCAGGTGCAGATCATGGTTGCCCAGCACGCTGTCGGCCAGGTCCTGCTGCCACAGGCGGTAGACCAGGCGCAAGGTCGCCAGCGAATCGGGCCCCCGGTTGATCAGGTCGCCGCAGAACAGAATGCGATAAGGACCGTCTGCGATGTCGTGCAGCCGCTCCAGCAAGGCCTGCGTCTGATCATGACAGCCTTGCAAATCACCGATAAAGTAAGTTTTCATAGTATGCGCATACAGTGCGGACAAAATAGCAATATCGACGGATTTTACCGTGTGCCTGCGATTCCTGCGGCGCAGGTGGCATCGTGAATGCCGGTGGCAGGCCGGGAAATCAATCCGGCAACAAGGGCAAATATTATTAATTAAGCGGCCGGCGTTTATTTTAAATGCGCCGATTGATTAATCGGATTAATCGGATTAATTGAAATAGAGACCGGCTTTGAAATCAAATCAATCAAAAATGCAGTATATTGGCAGGATTATTTCTGATGTAAATGCAAAGGATGGCAGTGATGGAATTATCAATGATGACAATGGTTCAATTGCGTAATTTGCAGGATCAGGTTACCCAGGAACTCAAACAACGTGAACGCAAGGATCTGCATCAGGCGCGCGATCAGATTATGGCCATTGCCGAACAAGCGGGTATCACGCTCAAACAGTTGATACAGGATGGCGTGCCACGCACCGGCAAGGTCGCGGTGCGTTACCGCAATCCCGATAACGCCAGCGAACAGTGGACTGGCCGCGGCCGCCAGCCGATATGGGTCAGGAGTTGGGTGGAATCGGGCAAGGCAATCGAGCTGCTGCGCGTATAATTCGCTATACATGGTGCAGTAGCAAGCCTTGCGGCGCGGCCGCTGTGCCCTCCTACTTTTTACAAGCTGAAACCATGAACACAGTTGCCCTGTCAAAAACGATCTTCAAAGCTTACGATATCCGCGGCATCATTGATAAGACTCTCGATGCCAGCGTGGCTAAAAAGATCGGTTGGGCATTTGGCCAGGCAGCCTTGGCCAAGGGCGAGAAGACGGTCGTGATCGGCCGTGATGGCCGCCTGTCAGGCCCGGCACTGGCCGGCGCGCTGGCGCAAGGCCTGCAATCGGCTGGCGTCGATGTGATCGACCTGGGCATGGTGGCCACGCCGATGGTGTATTTCGGCACCAATGTACTCGGCACGCGCTCCGGCATCATGGTGACTGGCAGCCATAATCCGCCTGACTACAACGGTTTCAAGATGGTGCTGGCGGGCGAAGCGATCTATGGCGACGCCATTCTGGCGCTGTACCACAGCATCGTCGCCCATGACAGCAATGGCGCCGCTGCCGTAGCCGCTCCTGGCAACTACAGCACGCATGATATCCGCGCCGCCTATATCGAGCGCATCCTGGGCGACGCCAAGCTGGCGCGCCCGATCAAGATCGCTGTCGATTGCGGCAATGGCGTGGCAGGCGCATTTGCCGGCGAGCTGTTCCGCGGCATGGGCTGCGACGTGATCGAACTGTTCTGTGAAGTCGACGGCAATTTCCCCAACCATCACCCGGACCCGGCGCATCCTGAAAACCTGCAGGACCTGATTCGGGCCCTGGCCGAGACCGATGCCGAGATCGGCATTGCCTTTGACGGAGACGGCGATCGCCTGGGCGTGGTCACCAAGGATGGCCAGATCATCTACCCGGATCGCCAGATGATGCTGTTTGCCGCCGATGTGCTGACGCGCCACCCGGGCGAACAGATTCTGTACGACGTGAAATGCACGCGCCACCTGGCGCCGTATATCAGCAAGCACGGCGGCGTGCCGCTGATGTGCAAGACCGGCCATTCGCTGGTCAAGGCCAAGCTGCGTGAAACCGGCGCACCGCTGGGCGGCGAAATGAGTGGCCATATCTTCTTCAAGGATCGCTGGTACGGTTTTGACGACGGCCTGTATTCGGGCGCGCGCCTGCTGGAAATCCTGACCCGCGAAAGCGATCCGTCGGCGCTGCTCAATTCGCTGCCGCAGTCCGACAGCACGCCCGAACTGCACCTCGAACTGAAAGAAGGCGAAAACGTGGCGCTGATGGACACCCTGCGCCGCGACGCGGTCTTCCCTGGCAATGAGCAGATCATTACCATCGACGGCCTGCGCGTGGAATATGCCGACGGCTTCGGCCTGGCCCGCTCGTCGAACACCACGCCGGTGATCGTGATGCGTTTCGAGGCCGAGACGCCGGAAGCGCTGGCGCGCATCCAGGGCCAGTTCAAGAGCGTGATCCTGGCTGCCAAGCCGGACGCCCTTCTGCCTTTCTGAACGATGGCTGGCCATGCAGGCGCGAAGGCGCCGTTGAAAATTCTGCTGGTGCGCGTCTCCTCGCTGGGCGACGTGCTGCATAATCTGCCGATGGTGGCCGATATCGCCCGCCATTATCCCGATGCGATTATCGACTGGGTGGTGGAGGAGGGCTATGTCAGCCTGGTGCGCCTGAACGCGCGTGTCGGCACCATCTTCCCGTTTGCACTGCGACGGTGGCGCAAAAGCCTGGGCAAAAAGGAAACGCGCGCTGAAATTGCTGCGTTTTTCCGCCAGTTGCGCCAGACCCGCTACGACTATGTGTTCGACACGCAGGGTCTGCTCAAGACCGGCGTGATCATGGGCGCGGCGCGCCTGGCGCCGGGCGGCCAGAAGGTCGGCCTGGCCAATGGCAGCGAAGGCTCCGGTTACGAAGGCATTTCGCGCATCTTCCACAGCAAGAGCATTCCACTCGATCCGCGCACGCATGCGGTGGCGCGCGGGCGCCTGGTGGCCGCCGCCGCCCTCGGTTATACGGTCGATACAGCGGCCGATTTCGGCCTGCCGGAGGTAGAGCAGGATGCGCCGCGTCCCGACTGGATGGGGGCAGAGTCGTATGCCGTGTATTTTCATGGCACCGCGCGCGACGCCAAGAAATGGCCAAGTGCGAACTGGATCGCGCTGGGCCAGGCGCTGGCACCGATGCCGATTTTGCTGCCATGGGGCTCGCCCAAGGAAAAAGCCGAGGCCGAACTGCTGGCCGCGGGCCTGCCCAATGCGCGCGTGCTGCCCAAGCTGTCGATGAGCGAGGCCACCTTGCTGGCGCGCCAGGCAGCGCTGGCGATAGGCGTCGATACGGGGCTGACCCATATCGCTGCCGCTTTTGGCACGCCGACGGTGGAAATCTATGCCGATTCACCGCGCTGGAAGACCGAAGGCAACTGGTCGCCGCGTATTATCAATCTGGGCGACAAGGGCGCGCCGCCCGACGTTGCCGAAGTGCTGGCTGCTGCCAGACAGTTGCTGGCCGTCTGAACTGAAACTGATGCGTATTCTTTATACCCTTGCCTGGTGGCTGGCGCTGCCGCTGGTGCTGGCGCGGCTATGGCTGCGCGGACGCCAGGAACCCGGCTATCGCCAGCACTGGGGCGAGCGCCTGGGCTTTTACGGCAGTAAACCTGCCGCCAGCCCGATGACGATCTGGCTGCACGCCGTCTCGGTGGGCGAGACGCGCGCGGCCGAACCGCTGGTCGATGCGCTGCTGGCCAGCTATCCGCACAGCCGCATCGTGCTCACGCATATGACGCCGACCGGGCGCGCCACCGGCAAGGCGCTGTTTGCGCGCCATGGTGCGCGCCTGGTGCAAAGCTATCTGCCGTATGACACGGGCGCCATGCCGGCGCGCTTTATCCGCCATTTTGCGCCGCGCATTTGCATATTGATGGAAACCGAAGTCTGGCCCAATCTGATTGATCAGTGCAATCGGCATCAGGTGCCGGTGGTGCTGGCCAACGCACGCCTGTCCGCGCGCTCGCTGCGCAAGGCGCTGCGCCTGGGCCGGCTGATCGGCGACGCCGCGCGCGGCATTGCGCTGGTGGCCGCACAGACGCCGGACGACGCCGAACGCGTGCGCCAGCTCGGCGTGCAGCAGGTGGCCGTTACCGGCAGCATCAAGTTCGATGTGGTGGTGCCGGAAGCGGCGCTGGCGCTGGGCGCACAGCTGCGCGCTGCCATCGGCGCACGACCGGTGCTGCTGTGCGCCAGCACCCGCGAAGGCGAAGAGGTGCTGCTGTTGGACGCCTTTGTGGCGGCACGCGCCAGCCTGCCGGCCGATGTGCTGCTGCTGCTGGTGCCGCGCCATCCGCAGCGCTTCGACGAAGTGGCGCAACTGGTCAATGCGCATGGTTTGACGGCGCAGCGCCGGTCTTCGTGGTCGGCAGGGCAGCCCATCGGCGCCGATACGCAGGTGCTGCTGGGTGACTCGATGGGCGAGATGTTTGCCTATTACGCCGCCTGCGACTGCGCCTTTGTCGGCGGCAGCCTGCTGCCGCTGGGCGGCCAGAACCTGATCGAACCGGCAGCACTGGGCAAGCCGGTGCTGATCGGCCCGCACACCTTCAATTTTGCGCAGGTGACCGAGCAGGCCATCGAGGCTGGCGGCGCGGTGCGGGTCGATGATGCAGCGGCGCTGATGGCGCAGGCTGCCAGCTTGCTGTCGGATCGCCAGCAACTGGCCGCCATGGGCGCGCACGCGCTGGCGTTTGCCAGCCAGCACCGCGGAGCGACGCCGCGCACCATGGAAGCAATCAGGCCGCTGCTGACCTGAAGCGCTCTTGAAATCCAACAATTAATGTATATCACGTAGGTCGGATTAGCGGGGCAAAGCCCCGCGTAATCCGACAACATTGTTGACGCTGGCAAGGTTGTCGGATTACGGCCTGCGGCCTAATCCGACCTACGATTTTTTCCTGCCTGCACCGTATCAGTCACGTATGTCGGATTAGTCACGTAGGTCGGATTAGCGCGCAGCGCGTAATCCGACAACATTGTTGGCCCATAAGGATATTGCCGGGCCGCCGCATCACCCAAACAGCACCGGCAGCTCCTGCGAGCGCTTTTTCAGCGCCAGCTTGGCGCCTTCGTAGTCGGGGTAGATCGTCGCCACGGTGGCCCAGAAACGCGGGCTGTGGTTCATTTCCAGCAGGTGCGCCAGTTCGTGCGCGACCACGTAGTCGATCAGCGGCAGCGCAAAGTGGATCAAACGCCAGTTCAGGCGGATCTTGCGTTCGATGGTGCAGCTGCCCCAGCGCGTGCCGGCCGACGACAGCGACAGCGAGGCGTAGCGCACGCCCAGCCTGGCCGCGTACAGGTCCAGCCTTTGCTCGAACAGCGAACGCGCCTGCTGCTGATACCAGGATTTGACCTTCTCCTTCAACTGCAGTTCGGTACCGCTGGGCGTGACCCACACATGCAGCTCATTGGTATCCGCCTGGAAGCTGGCGCGGTGGCGCTGGGCCTGGTGCAGGCGCAGCGTGATGTCGCCGCCCAGGTAGGGCAGCTGCGCACCGTCGTGCCAGGCGACGGGTGCACGCTGCTGGCGTTGCAACTTGCGTTCGCCGCGTTCCTGCAGCTTGGCGATAATCCAGCTTTGCTTGGCGCGGATCGCATTGTCGATTTCAGCCAGTGTCACGCGTTTGGGCGCGGTCACGCGCAGGCCGTTATCGTCGATCATGAAGCCGATCGAGCGGCGCGTCGAGCGGCGCAGCGCAAATTCGACCAGGTGCTGCCCCAGTTGCAACTGGCGCAGCGGCGGTCCATCGTCAGCGCGTGGCGGCGAAGGCAGGGGAGCGGGTGGAGGAGGTAAAACAGTTACCGGCGCGCTTGCCGGTGTGGTTACTGGCGCCATCGGCGGCGCAATAACAGGCACCTGCGGTGCTGCAGGGCGCAGCGCCGCAGGGGGGCTGGTCGAGACATCGTGCGCGAACAGATCCAGTTGCTTGTCGCCGACCCTGATGGTCTTTAACTGCTGACGCAGTGTCGGCTCCTGGATGACCGCGCTGATGCCGTCTAGCCAGCGTTGTAGGCGTGAGGCGAAATGACGCGCATTTCTGATTCTATCCAATTTTCCACCTGTTGCATCATGCTGTCCGGGGTTTGCCCTTCCGGCGAAATCGGTTTGCCTATCGAGACCGTGATGACGCCCGGCCGCTTGAGAAACGACTGCTTGGGCCAGCACTCGCCCGAGTTGTGCGCAATCGGCACCACCACCGCGCCAGTGGCAATCGCCAGGCGCGTGCCGCCGCTCTTGTACTGGCCCTTCTGGCCCACCGGAATACGGGTGCCTTCGGGGAACATGATAATCCATTGGCCGTCCGCCAGGCGGCGTTTGCCGTGCGCCACCACGCTACGGAACGCGTGCTTGCCCTGCTTGCGGTCGATCGGGATCATGCGCAGCAGCGCCATGGCCCAGCCGAAGAACGGAATGTACAGAATCTCCTTCTTGAACACATACACCAGAGGGCGCGGCAAATTGGGCAGCAAAAAGATGGTTTCCCAGGCCGACTGGTGCTTCGACAAGACGATGGCTGGCTGGTCGGGGAAATTCTCGGCGCCCTTGACTTCGTAGCGGATGCCGCAAATGACCTTGGCGCACCAGATCATCAGCACATTCCAGCGCGAAGTGACCCAGTAGCGTTTGTTGTAACTCAATGGCGCAGCAAAAAAGCAGACGCAGGCCCAAACGATGGTGGACACGATCATGATGATCATGAACAGCAGCGATCGCAGGAACAGGGAAATATTACGCAACGCGGTTCTCCGGATTAATTACTTGATGCCACAGTGGGCGAGGGGGCGGCGGGCGCCTTGAGCAGGTGGCTGACCACGGCGGCCAGGTCGGCAAAGACCTGGGTGCCGGGCGGCAGGCCACCGGTTTCATTGGTTTGTTCGCCTTTGCCGGTCAATACCAGGTAGGGCGTGCAGCCGCTGATAAAGCCGGCCTGCAGATCGCGCAGCGAGTCGCCCACGGTCGGCACGCCTTTCAGGCTGGTGTTGTAGCGCTGCGAAATTTCATGGAACATGCCCGGCTTGGGCTTGCGGCAGTCACAGTTGTCGGCGCCGGCGTGCGGACAGAAGAAGATGGCGTCGATATCGGCGCCGACCTGCTGCGCCAGCGTATGCATCTTCTGGTGAATCGCATTTAACACCGTCATGTCGAAGTATTCGCGCGCAATGCCCGACTGGTTCGAGGCGATCACCACCCGGTAGCCAGCCTGGTTCAGGCGCGCGATCGCTTCGAGCGAACCGGGTATCGGCAGCCACTCGGCCGGCGACTTGATAAAGTCCGGCGAGTCGTGGTTGATCACGCCATCGCGGTCAAGAATGATCAGCTTGAGCGGCGCCGTACCCATTATGCCGCCAGCTTGGAAATGTCGGCCACGCGGTTCATCATCGCGTGCAGGGACGACAGCAGCGCCAGGCGGTTGTTGCGCAGCGCCACATCGTCGGCCATCACCATCACGTCGTTGAAGAAGCCGTCCACATCGTCGCGCAGCTGCGCCAGCGTCTGCAAGGTCAGCGCAAAGTCGCCGCGGGCAAACGCCGCATCGACTTCAGGCTGCACACGCGACACCGAGGCGGCCAGTTTTTTCTCGGCCTCGTCCTGCAGCAGCGCCACGTTCACGCCGCCGGCGGCAACCTGGCTGACCGCTTCCTCGTTCTTTTTGAGGATATTGGTAATGCGCTTGTTGGCCGCTGCCAGCGAGGCGCTTTCCGGCAGGGCAGCAAAGGCCTGCACCGCTTCGAGGCGCTGCACGATATCGTCCAGGCGGTCCGGCTGCTGCGCCACCACCGCTTCGATCTCGTTGGGCGAGAAGCCGCGTTCGCGCAGCATGCCGCGCAGGCGGTCGAACATGAAGCTGGCCACGTCCGCAGTCGGGTCCTTGAAGCCGGGAACCTGGGCAAACTGCGCCGCCGCATCGGCCAGCAGGCCCTTGATCGACAGCGGCAGGCGTTTTTCCAGCAGCATGCGCAGCACGCCCAGTGCGTGGCGGCGCAGTGCGAACGGATCCTTGTCGCCGGTTGGCGCCAGGCCAATGGCCCAGATACCGACCAGCGTTTCAAGCTTGTCGGCCAGCGCCACGGCCGTGCCGGTGGCGGTCGACGGCAGCGCATCGCCGGCAAAGCGCGGCTGGTAGTGTTCCGAGGCGGCCAGCGCCACTTCTTCCGGCTCACCGTCATGGCGTGCATAGTAGGTGCCCATGATGCCTTGCAGCTCGGGGAATTCACCAACCATATCGGTCAGCAGGTCGGCCTTGGCCAGGCGCGCACCGCGTTCGGCCAGCGTTACGTCGTAGCCGAGCTTGCCGGCGATGGCACCGGCCAGCGCGGTGACGCGTTGTGTGCGCGCAGCCTGCGTACCGAGCTTGTTGTGATACACCACATTGGCCAGCAGCGGCAGGCGCGACTCCAGCGTTTTCTTCTTGTCCTGCTCGAAGAAGAACTTGGCGTCGGCCAGACGCGGGCGCACCACCCGTTCGTTGCCGCCAACGATGTGCTCAGGGGTGTCGGTGGCGATGTTCGAGACGATCAGAAAGCGCGAGCGCAGCTTGCCATCGGCATCGGTCAGCGCAAAGTATTTCTGGTTGGTCTGCATGGTAAGGATCAGGCATTCCTGCGGCACGGCCAGGAATTCTTCCTCGAAATGGCATTCGTAGACCACCGGCCATTCGACCAGCGCGGTCACTTCGTCGAGCAAGGATTCTGGCATCAGCACCTGGTCGGCACCGGCTTTTTCCAGCAGCTGGGCGCGGATGGTGGCCTTGCGCTCGTCAAAGCTGGCAATCACGCTGGCGTTCAGAATCAGGCCGGCGGCATAGTTTTCTGCGTGCGCAATGGTGATCGGCTGGCCGTCGGTCAGGAAGCGGTGGCCCAGCGTCTCGCGGCCCGCTTCCAGGCCCAGCAAGGTCAGTGGCAGCAGGTTGATGCCATGCAGCGCGACCAGGCGATGGGCAGGGCGCACGAATTGCACGGTGCTGCCGTCCGGGCGCTGGTAGCTCATCAGCTTTGGAATCGGCAGCTTGGCGCAAGATTCGCTCAATGCTGCCTGCGCGCCGGTTTCAAGCTTGCTGCCTGGCGCCGTGTGGGTGTAGAAGAAGCTCTCGGCCTTGCCGTCGGCAGCGCGTTCCAGGTCGGCCACCGTCAGGTCGGGAAAACCCAGTGCGGCCAGTTTCTTGGCCAGCGGCGCGGTGCCGTTGCCGTTGGCGTCGAGCGCGACCGAGACCGGCAGCACTTTTTCGCGGATCGATTTGTCGGGTGAGACTTCACGCACATTGGTGATGGAAACGGCCAGGCGGCGCGGCGAGGCGTAGCTGGTCGCGACGCTGTTTTCTTCCAGGAAGTCGCGCGATTTCAGGCCGTTGACGATGCCGGCGGCAAAGGCGGCGCCCAGCTTGGCCAGCGCTTTCGGCGGCAGTTCTTCGGTCAGCAGTTCAATAAGCAGTGTCTGGTTCATGGTGATTCTTGTCTGTTGCGGCGTCTAGGGGCGCTGTTAGGCGGCAGGGGCGGCGTTGTCGGCAGCGGGCAGCATCGGGAAACCGAGGCGTTCGCGCGAGTCGTAATAGGCTTGCGCCACCAAGCGCGACAGCGTGCGCACGCGGCCGATATAGGCGGCGCGCTCTGTGACCGAGATGGCGCCGCGCGCGTCGAGCATATTGAAGCTGTGCGAGGCCTTCATGATCTGCTCGTAGGCCGGCAGTGTCAGTGCCAGTTCGATCAGGCGCTTGGCTTCGGACTCATGGTTGCTGAACTGGGCAAACAGCAGTTCGGTATTGGCGTGCTCGAAGTTGTAGGTCGATTGTTCCACTTCGTTCTGGTGGAACACGTCGCCATAGGTCAGCTTCTTGATCTGGCCGTTTTCTTCCCACTCGGTCCATACCAGGTCGTACACGTTTTCCACGCCCTGCAGATACATCGCCAGACGTTCGATGCCGTAGGTGATTTCGCCCAGCACCGGCTTGCAATCGAGGCCGCCCACTTGCTGGAAGTAGGTGAACTGCGTCACTTCCATGCCGTTCAGCCAGACTTCCCAGCCCAGGCCCCAGGCGCCCAGGGTCGGGCTTTCCCAGTCGTCTTCGACAAAGCGCACGTCATTTTGTTTCAGGTCCAGGCCGAGCGCGGCCAGCGAACCCAGATACAGGTCGAGAATGTTTTCCGGAGCCGGTTTCAACACCACCTGGTACTGGTAGTAGTGCTGCATGCGGTTCGGGTTTTCGCCATAGCGGCCGTCTTTCGGGCGGCGCGACGGCTGCACATACGCAGCGCGCCACGGCTCCGGGCCGATCGCGCGCAGGAAGGTACCGGTATGGAATGTACCGGCGCCCACTTCCATGTCGTAAGGCTGCAGCAGGGCGCAACCTTGCTTGTCCCAGTAGGTTTGCAAGGTCAGGATAATTTGTTGAAATGTCAGCATCGTATGGATTCGCCGCGCTCAAGGCCGCGCGTTGTTAGGGTTTGCTTGAAGCCGGGCCGCGCTGCTGGTTCACAGCGCACGGGCCGGCCATGGTTTGCTAATTTTAGCGGTTTTTATGACGCCTCAGTAACGTATTATTGGCCGGCGCCGCGCCGCTGGCCTGCGCGGCCCAGCAGCACGGCGGCCGCGAGCGCCAGCACGGTCAGCGCCAGCATCAGCTTGTTACCGTACAAGATATAGGGCGTCATGCCGCCCATGCCCTGCACGCTGGCCGCCAGCGCACCTTGGGTGACAGGGGCCAGCTGGCTCAGTACCACGCCCTTGCCGTCGATCACGGCGGTGGCGCCGGTATTGGTGGCGCGCAGCATCGGGCGGCCCGTCTCCAGGCTGCGCATCTGCGAGATCTGCAGGTGCTGTGGAATGGCGATCGAGTCGCCGAACCAGGCCAGGTTGGAGATATTGAGCAGCACCGAGGCCGACTGGCGTCCGGCGCGGTGCGCACTGGCCAGCTGGCCGGCGATTTCCTCGCCAAACAGGTCTTCGTAGCAGATATTGGGCAGCACCAGCTGGTCGCGCACCGCCAGCGGCGGTTGGACTTCGGCGCCGCGGCCCATGTCGCCCAGCGGGATGGCCATCATGGCGACAAACCAGTGCAGGCCGGGCGGCACGAATTCGCCGAACGGCACCAGATGGTGCTTGCGGTACTGGTAGTACGGCACGCCGGCAGGCTGGCCGGTAATGCCCAGCGCCGCGTTATAGAACTGCTGCTGTTCGTCGAGTACCGGCATGCCCAGCAAAATCGTGCTGCCGGTGCCTTGCGCGTAGCTGGCAAGGTTGTCCAGATAGCCGGGCGGCAGCTGGTGCGGCAGCACCGTGACCGCCGTTTCCGGCGTGGCGATCAGGTCGGCCGGCGCGGCCGTGATGGCCTTCTGGTACATATTGAGCGCGCCGAGCACGAAGCCGGGGTCGAATTTTTCCTGCTGCGGCACATTGCCCTGCAACAGGCGTACCGAGATCGGCCGGCCCACCGCATGGGTCCAGGCGACGCCCTGCAGGGCAAAGCCGGCTGCATACAGCGCCACCACGCCGGCCAGCGCCGGCCAGCGCGTGCGGTGCATTGTCAGCAGCAAGGCGCCGGCCGACAGCGCGGCCAGCCAGCCCGTGCCGTATGAGCCGACGATGGGCACAAAGCCGGCCAGTGGGCTGGCGTTGTGGGCGTAGCCGGTAGCGAGCCACGGAAAGCCGGTAAACAGCCAGCCGCGCGTCCACTCGAACAGCGTCCACATGGCCGGCAGCACCAATAGCGCCATGACGGGGATCGACAGCGTCCAGCGCTGGCGTAGCCAGCTAGCCGCGCCCATCGCCAGCGCCACGTAGATGGCCATCAGCAGCGCCAGCAGCGCCACCGCAATCACCGCCAGCGGTGCGGCCATGTCACCGTAGCGGTGCATCGAGATATACAGCCAGTGGGTGCCGGCGGCGCACCAGCCAAAGCCGTAGGCCCAGCCGACCAGCGCGCTTTTTTTGATATCCGAGGCACGCAGCACCTGGTAGAACAGCACGCCCAGCGAGGCGATCTGCAGCGGCCAGTAGCCGAAGGGAGCGAAGGCCAGCACCGCCACCGCGCCGGCAACGGCGGCGGTCAGCATGCGCGCCCAGGTGGATTTGGGCGCTCTGGCGGGGGCGTTGGGGTCCTGGCGTCTGAAACGCATCTACAGCACGCGCATGTCAGAGATCGAGTTCAGGCACATCGGGCAGACGCTCGACCAGCAGCACATGCACGCGGCGCGCATCGGCGCGCAGCACCTCGAAGCGCAGATTGCCCAGGTCGAGAATATCGCCCTTGTGCGCCATGCGTCCCAGGTGTTTCGAGACCAGGCCGCCGATGGTGTCGACATCGTCGTCGGCCAGGCGGGCGCCCAGTTCGTCGTTGAACTGGGCGATCTCGGTCAGCGCCTTGACGCGCCAGCGCGGACCGAACTGGCCTTCGCGCAGCGACATGATGTTGTCTTCGGTTTCATCGGAGTCGTATTCGTCCTCGATGTCGCCAACGATCTGTTCAAGCACGTCTTCGATGGTGATCAGGCCGGACACGCCGCTGTATTCATCGACTACGATGGCCATGTGATTGTGGTTGGCGCGGAAATCGCGCAGCAGCACGTTCAGGCGCTTGGACTCGGGAATGAAGATCGGCGGGCGCAGCATGGCGCGCACGTCGAACGATTCCTCGGCGTAGTAGCGCAGCAGGTCTTTGGCCAGCAGGATGCCGACTACCTTGTCGCGCTCGCCTTCGATGGCGGGAAAGCGCGAGTGGGCGGTCGACAGCACTTCGGGCATCCATTCCTCGATCGGCTTGCTGATGTCGATGACATCCATTTGCGAGCGGGGAATCATGATGTCGCGGGCACACAGATCCGAGACCTGGAACACGCCTTCGATCATCGACAGGGCGTCGGCGTCGATCAGCTTGCGTTCGTGTGCGTCATGCAGCACATCGAGCAGCTCTGCGCGGTTCTCGGGTTCGGGCGAAATAAGGGCGGTCAGGCGTTCAAACAGCGACCGGTGGGGTTTGGCGTCAGTTCTGACGCCACTAGGGTGCTCTGGCATAGGAGGCGTGAGCCGTTGTTGCGAAGGCATATAGGATACACCAAAATGGCGGCACTACCGCAATTTCGCGCTTTGGGCAGTTATTTGGCGCGCTTCAGCCGCTTTGTGTACGGTTCATGCAGCCGCGCCACCGAGCACGCGCGACTGCAGCGCTGCTACCTCGCGTTGCCAGTCTTCCCAGTGCTCGCTGTCCTGCCACAGCTGGCGCAGCTCGGACGACTCGGCCGTAATGCGCGCCAACGCCAGCCGCGCTTTTTCCAGCAGCGGCGGCGTGACTTTTTTCTTGCAGGCCGCTACCCATTCATCGACTTCGGCGGTGGCCGGGTCGCGCTCTCCCGGATTGCCCTGCAGGCGCGCGATTACTTCCAGCGCCGCCAGCGCTTCGGCGGCAAACGGCGCTTCGAGTTCGGCTTCGGTGCTGTCGATCACGTTGTCGAGCGTGGTCTCGACCAGTTCCAGCGTTTTATATTCGTGCAAGTCCTGCGCCCAGTCCATGGCGTAGTCGTTGCCGAAGGCGTCGATTGCCCAGGTGGCCATATATATCCTTGCGTCGTTGTGTGATAGCGCTATTGTGGCATGCCTGTGCCATGTACCACCACCTGCTCGCGCAGCCAGCGCAACCCGGCATCGTTGTCGCTGCGCGGATGCCAGGCCAGCGACAGATCCAGCGCCGGTACGTTCAAGGGCAGCTCGAAGGTGTCGAGCTGGTCTTGAAAGCGGTCGAGGAAGCGCGATGGCAAGGTGCAAACGAGATCGGTGGCTGCCAGCATTGGCGGCACCAGGTTGTACTGGGCCACGGCGACCGGCACGCTGCGTGTGCGGCCCAACTTTGCCAGTTGCTCGTCCATAAATGCGTGAAAGCTGCCGTTGGTCGACACGACGATATGGCGCAGCGCACAGTAGCTATCCACATCGAGCGGCGCGGTGCCACGCGGATGGCCTTTGCGCTGGGCCATACGGTGTTCGACCAGCAGCACCGGGCTCTGGTGCAAGGTGGCCGGGACAAAGCGGCTGCCGCCGACCAGCAGATCGATCTCGCCGCGTTCCATCTGTCCTGCCAGGTGCGCCGGTTCCGGCGTGCGAAACGCCAGTTTCAGTCCAGGTCCGCCGATCGCCGCCACCTGCTGTACCACCGGCAGCATCAGCATCAGCACGGCGTTGTCGTTGCCGGCAATATGAAAGGTGCGCCCGGCCGTGCCCGGATCGAACGGCGGCGCATCACGGCGCACGGCCTGGCCCAGCATGGCCAGCGCGGCGCGTAGCGGCGCCTGCAGTTCAAGCGCGCGCGGCGTGGCCAGCATGCCGCGCCCGGAATCGGCCGGCACCAGGAGTGGGTCGTCGAACAGGATGCGCAGCCGGGCCAGCTGGGCCGACATGGCCGGCTGGCTCAGATGCAGGCGGGCAGCAGCGCGCGTCACGTGTTTTTCTTCCAGCAGCACGTCAAGCGATACCAGCAGGGGCAGGTCGACGCCTCGTATATCGAGCATTTGGATGCCTGTAATCTAAATAATCAATTTCATTTATATGATGAAAAGGAGTTTACTGCGGTATCACTTCTTCCGAAAGGTATTTCATGTCTGCTCTCAAAACCCTGGCCGCGCTGGCCGCCACCTTTGCCTTGTCCCACACCGCGCTGGCCGCCGCTCCGTTCGACCAGGCTCCGGCGCCTGGTATCTACCGCATGATGCTGGGCAAGTTCCAGGTCACGACCCTGTCCGATGGCACCGTTACCATCCCGCTCGAC
The DNA here is from genome assembly GCF_009208565.1 of Janthinobacterium aquaticum. Classification (GTDB taxonomy): domain Bacteria; phylum Pseudomonadota; class Gammaproteobacteria; order Burkholderiales; family Burkholderiaceae_D; genus Janthinobacterium. Next base: position 55,877 of record NZ_WFLK01000004.1, read on the forward strand.
AAACTGCTGACCGGAATCGCGCCCGCTACCCTGGCCGCCAGCCTGCAAGCGGCCCACCTGCAGCCTATGACGGAAACGTCGATCAATGCGTTTTTGATCAACACGGGCAAGCATCTGGTGCTGATCGATACGGGCGCGGGCGACCTGTTTGGTCTGCCGATGGGTGAGCACGCGGGCCGCTTGCAGCGCAGTCTGCGCAACGCCGGCTATGCGCCCGAGCAGATCGACGCGGTGCTGCTCACGCATATCCATGCCGACCATTCGGGAGGCCTGTCGCATGACGGCGTGAGGTTGTTTCCGAACGCGCAGGTGTATGTGGATCGTCATGACAGCGATTTTTGGCTGAACCCGGCGAATCGGGCAGGCGCCGCAGAAGGCCAGCGTCATGGTTTCGACGAAGCGCAGGCCATGCTGGCGCCCTACGTGGCGGCGGGCAAGCTGTCGCCGTTCCAGGATGGCGAAGAGATCGTGCCCGGCATTCGCGCGGTGGCTGCACCTGGTCATACGCCTGGCCACAGCTACTATGCGGTGGAAAGCGGTGGACAGAAGTTGCTGCTGCTGGGCGACATGATTCATGCGGGCGCAGTGCAGTTCGCCCATCCGGACACCACCATCCGTTTCGACGTTGACGCGGCGGCGGCAAAAGCGCAGCGCGCCAGCGAGATGGCCGACGCGGCGAAAAACGGGTATTGGGTCGGTGCGGCGCACCTGAGCTTTCCCGGTATCGGACATATCGCCAGGGACGGCGAGGGCTATCGATGGCTGCCGGCCAACTACAGCGCGTGGTAAGGGAGGGTAGGTCAGATTAGCGCAGCGTAATCTGACGTTGCGAGGCAGGCGTTGTGTTGACGCGGGGTGTTGTCGGTCATGCTGACGGGTGTTGTCGGATTACGGCGTGCCGCCTGATCCGACCTGCGTCGAGTTACGTTCGCGTCAAATTTTCTGGTCCGCGTATGGGTCGGAAATACCCAGCGTCGCCAGGATCTCGGTCTCCAGGTCTTCCATTTCGGTCGCTTCCTCGTCATCGAGATGGTCGTAGCCCTGCGCATGCAGCACGCCGTGCACGATCAGGTGGGCCGCGTGCTCTTCCACGCTTTTGCCCTGTTCGGCCGCTTCCTTTTCCAGCACGTCGGTGCACAGGATAATGTCGGCGCGGGTCGGCTCGTCGTCGGCCAGCTGTTCGCCTTCGTTGTAGGCAAACGTCAGCACGTTGGTGGCGTAGTCCTTTTCGCGGTAGTCGCGGTTAAGCGTACGGCCTTCTTCGGCGTCGACAAAGCGGATCGCCAGTTCGGCCGGCGCCAGCAGCGCAGCCTTGACCCAGCGGCGGATTTTCGGGCGCGTCAGCAGGCTTTCCAGGCGGGTGTCCGGGTATTGCACGGACAGCGAGAGTTTATTTTTTTCGGACATTTTTGGCGGCGGCTGGTTTGGTGATGGCGGGCAGGGCGGCGGCATCAAGGCCGGCGGCCTGCGCCGTTTCATAAGCATCGACAATGCGCGCCACCAGCGGATGGCGCACCACGTCGGTGCTGTTAAAGTGGGTAAAGCCGATGCCGCGCACGTCTTTCAGCACGTGCACGGCGTCGACCAGGCCGCTGGTCTGGCTCTTGTGCAGGTCGACCTGGGTTACGTCGCCGGTGATCACGGCCTTGCTGCCAAAGCCGATACGGGTCAGGAACATCTTCATCTGCTCGACCGTGGTGTTCTGCGCTTCGTCGAGGATCACAAAGGCGTGGTTGAGCGTGCGTCCGCGCATATAGGCCAGCGGAGCAATCTCGATCACCTGTTTTTCAAACAGTTTTTGCGTGCGGTCAAAGCCCAGCAGGTCGTACAGCGCGTCGTACAGCGGGCGCAGATAGGGGTCGACCTTTTGCGCCAGGTCGCCCGGCAAAAAGCCCAGCCGCTCGCCCGCTTCGACGGCCGGGCGGGTCAGGATAATGCGCTTGACGGCGTCGCGTTCGAGCGCATCGACCGCGCAGGCCACGGCCAGGTAGGTCTTGCCGGTGCCGGCCGGCCCTACGCCAAAGCTGATGTCGTGTTCGAGGATATTGCGCAGGTAGGCGATCTGGTGCGGCGTGCGTCCGCGCAGGTCGCTGCGGCGCGTTTTGAGCACCGGGCTGGCGATATCGGGTTCGACAAAGGTCGATGCCGGCGCTGCTGCCTGCGCGCCCGGCTGCTGTGCATGGTGCTCGGATGCGGCCGACTGGTTGGCGCGTTGTTCGACCAGCGCCAGCTGCACTTCTTCCAGCGGCACCACCTTGTTGGCGACGGCATAGAACTGCTCGAGGATGGCCACGGCGCGCTCGGCGTTGCTGCCGCCGACGATGAATTTTTCGCCGCGGCGGAAAATCGTCACGTCGAGCGCCGCGGAAATCTGGCGCAGGTTTTCATCGAGCGGCCCGCACAGGTGCGCCAGGCGCGTGTTGTCGAGCGGCTCGGGAATAAAGTAGTGCGGCTGGATCGGGGCTTTGGTTTTCAACTGGCTCTTTTCAAGGCTGTGGCGTCGGCGACAAGTTCGCCGCGCAGGGTGTAGGAATGGCTCTCGGTAATGCGCACCTGGACCAGATGGCCGATCAGATGCAGGCCGTCCGGGCCGGCATCGAAATTGACCACGCGGTTGTTCTCGGTGCGCCCTTGCAGTTCACGCGCATCGGTGTCTTTCTTCGAGCGCCCTTCAACCAGGATGGTCTGCACGCTGCCGACCATCGCCAGGCTGTATTTGCGCGTATTGGCGTCGATCGCCGCCTGCAACTGCTGCAGGCGCGCCAGTTTGACTTCGTGCGGCGTATCGTCTTCCAGGCTGGCGGCCGGCGTGCCAGGGCGCTTGCTGAAGATAAAGCTGTAGCTGTTGTCAAAGCCGACATCAAGAATCAGCTTCATCATGGCGTCAAAGTCGGCCTGGGTCTCGCCCGGAAAACCGACGATAAAATCCGACGAGATGGCCATATTAGGCCGTACCGCGCGGATGCGGCGCACGATGGACTTGTATTCGAGGCCTGTATAGCCGCGCTTCATGGCGCCCAGCACCTTGTCCGAGCCATGCTGGGCCGGCAGGTACAGGTGGTCGACCAGCTGTGGAATTTTTGCGTAGGCGTCGATCAGGCGCTGCGTGAACTCCTTCGGATGGCTGGTCACAAAGCGCATGCGCTCGATGCCGGGAATATCGGCCACGTATTCAAGCAGCAGCGCGAAGTCGGCGATCTCGCCGCCTTCCATGGTGCCGCGATAGGCATTGACGTTCTGGCCCAGCAGCGTGATTTCCTTGACGCCCTGGGCGGCCAGGCCCGCCACTTCGGTCAGCACGTCTTCAAAGCGGCGCGATACTTCCTCGCCGCGCGTATAGGGCACCACGCAGTAACTGCAGTACTTGCTGCAGCCTTCCATGATCGACACAAACGCTGACGCGCCTTCGACGCGCGCCGGCGGCATATGGTCGAATTTTTCAATCTCTGGAAAGCTGATATCGACTTGCGCGGCGCCGCTGGCGCGGCGCATTTCAATCATCTTGGGCAGGCGGTGCAGCGTCTGCGGGCCGAACACCACGTCGACATACGGCGCGCGCTTGACGATGGCGTCGCCTTCCTGCGAGGCCACGCAGCCGCCCACGCCGATCAGCAGGTCGGGCTTGGCCAGTTTCAGCTCGCGCAGGCGGCCCAGGTCGGAAAACACTTTTTCCTGCGCCTTTTCACGCACCGAGCAGGTATTGAGCAGGATCACATCGGCGTCTTCCGGCGTGTCGGTGCGCACCAGGCCGTCGGAGGCGCCCAGCACGTCGGCCATCTTGTCCGAGTCGTACTCGTTCATCTGGCAGCCGAAGGTTTTGATAAATACTTTTTTCTGCATGGGGTCTGCTTTAGCGGTTAGCGGTAATAGGTGCTGATGGATGCTGCCGGCCGGGGCCGCGAGAGCGGTGGGCATGCGTCGCCTGGAATGGCGCGCTGGCGGGAGTTCAGGCTGTAGTTTAACGTAAATCGCCGTGGCCGGCCATGTGCGGCGCGCCATCCGGTTGTTCGGCAAACCCGTGAACCGTAACTGCTTGCCAAGGCAATTATTGCCCTGTGTCACGATTGATTTGTAACAAGTTGCTGCAAAACCTTGTGTGCGCCTGTCAACATCCTAATGTGTTGAAATAGCATCGTTGCAAAGCCTACCAGCAGCTTGATTGATATTTAACAATCGACAAGGTGGTGCTGAGCGCAGGTGCTGGCAGTTTGAACTAGTATATTGCCTTATGTGCAATTTGAGGGGAGGGAGGGCTGACCGGGGATTTTACTTTCTCAGACACTCTAAGTCAGCCTTAAGTTCGGATCGGCATTATTTTCAACATTCAACAGACGAGGAAAATCATGGCACATCATGCATTAGCATCGCAAGAAAGTTACAACCCTAACCACCTGCTCGACATTCTGCTGAGTAAGATGCAGTTGAAGAACGATGCAGCCTTGTCGCGCCTGCTTGAAGTAGCGCCGCCGGTGATCAGCAAGATTCGCCATCACCGTCTGCCAGTGGGCGCGTCGCTGCTGATCCGCATGCACGAAGTGACGGGCATGAGCATCCGCGACCTGCGCGATCTGATGGGCGACCGCCGCACCAAATACCGCCTGTCCGACGCCCAGGGCCGTCCGAAACCGGAAGAGCGCAGCGAAGCGCAGGAATCGAATTACGCGCATCACTGATGTGGCGCTGTGGTGCCGGCCAGGCCGCCTGTGCAATTGCAGACGTTCCTGGTCCGGTCAGCCCGGTGTCATCGCATCATCCACCACGGCTTTCGCCCAGGCGAAGGCCGTGTGCATTTTCAGCGCCCCCTCATGACAGCAGCGCGGCGGTAATCTCGTCGTAGCGCAGCTCTGTTTCGCGAAACAGCTGCAGATATGTATCCTCGGACAGGCCCAGCGCCTGCCAGGCCACCATCGACACGCGCGGCACCATATCGTCGCCGGCCTGCGCCAGGTCGAGCGCGCAGACAATCGCGTTGGCCACATGAATCAGTGCTGCCAGGAAACCTGCGCCCGGCGCTTCCGGGTGCGGATAGTTGCTGATCGCCAGGCGCATGGTGTCGGAAAAATTCCAGCGTTCGGCCAGCGCCACCCCTGCCTGCACATGATCGATCCCCAATACCGTGCGTTCTGCTTCAAGCAGGGGACAGTCGTGCTGGGCGCGGTAAACGATGACCTGCGCATAGTGCTCGGGGAAACTGCTGACCAGCACCAGCCGGCCGATATTGTGCAGCAGGCCGGCCGTGAAGGCGTAGTCCTGGTTGAAGCGGATCTGCCGCGCCAGCACCTTGGCGCAGGCAGCGGTGGCCACCGAATGGCGCCAGAACTGCTTGTCGTCAAAACCGGGGCAGCGACCTTCCGGGAAGCAGCCGGTAATCGCTGCCGACGTAATCAGGCTGCGCGTAGTCTGGAAGCCCAGGTAAGTGATCGCCTGCTGGATGGTGGTGGCCTTGACCTGCAGGCCATACTGCGAGGAGTTGGCCAGGCGCAGCGTCTTGGCCGTCAGCGCCTGGTCGTACGACACTTTTTTGGCCAGCACCGAAATATCGACGTCTTCCTGGTCGATGCTGTCGAGCAGCTCCATCACCACCGCCGGCAGCGACGGCAGGTCGTCCAGATGGGCCACGATGTCGTCGAGCGTCAGTGGCTGCTGCGGCGCGCTCATACCGGCTCTCCCTTGCCCAGGCGATAGCTGTTGATATAGCCGTGCAGGATGCTGGTCGCTGCATCGTCAGGGTTGTCCGGATCGTACCGACGAAACAGGTAGGCCAGGCGCGCGCGGTAGGCGTCCTGCTGCGCCGCTTTTTCCTCCGGTGTCATGTCGGGGGCCTGGATCGGCAGCATGTCGATGCCGTGGCGCGGCATCAGCGAGAGCATGTTTTCGGTCAGCACGGCGCCTTGCGGCAGCAGTACCTGCCCGTGTGCGTCGAGCAGCACGTCCGATAAAATCATGCCCGGCCGAACCTGCTGCAGGGCTAAGGTTTGATGCGTGACCGCCATGACTGTTCCTCCTGTGATTGCAGGATATTACCATTGCCACTGCGCAATGAGCGCATCTGCCCGGCTTTGGATCTGCATCAAATCTTGCCAATAAGTATTTCATACCGTACATTCATACTGTCGACGCTCTGCTCCCGCGCCGCGGGTGGTGGACGGCGGCCTTTGCGGGAGTGCAGTGCGATGGTGCGTATCCAGGTCCGGCTGACCATGCTCTTTATCGTGATCGTCACGCTGGTGCTCGCCATTTCCGGCAGCTATACCCAATATACCCTCAGCAAGGAACTGGAAGCGGGCAGCGCGCGCCTGCGCAGCGGCGTGCTGACGCGCTTGCAGACCAGCCTGCCTTCGGCCCTGTGGGATCTCGACAAGTCCAAGGTCGACAGCATCGTGGCGGCCGAGATGCTGCCGCCCGAGCTGGTGGCCATCCGCGTCTATGATGCGTCGGTTGGCCTGTTTGCCGGCGAACAGCGCGATGTCGGCGGCACCGTCCGGCCTTTGACGACCGATCCCGGCAAGCAGGCGCTGGGCGGCGCCGCAGTCGAGGCGCCGCTGGTGTTTCGCGATGCGGTCGCCGTTGCCGATGGCGGCAAGGCCATGGTGGTGGGCAAGGTAGTGGTCAATTTCAGCCGCGCGCAGATCGACGCGGCGCTGCGTAACGAAGTGCAGCGCAAGGTGCTGGAAGTATTGCTGCTCGATGTGATCCTGGTGGCAGCACTGGGCCTGAGCCTGCGCATCGTGTTCGAGCCGCTGCGCCAGTTGCGCGACGGCCTGTACGACCTGGCCACGCGCGGCAGCGACGATGTCGAGGAGTTGCCGGAAAGCCGGCGCGATGAACTGGGCGACGTGATCCGCGGCTTTAACGCCGTGCAGCGCAAGCTCAAGTCGATCATTGCGCGCATCCGCGAGGCCGAAGACGCGGCGCGCCGCTCGCAGCATGAAACGGCGCAGGCGCTCGATGATCTGCGGCGCACCCAGGAGTCCCTGCTGCAGTCCGAGCGGCTCGCTTCGCTGGGCAGCCTGGTGGCCGGCGTGGCGCATGAAATCAATACGCCGGTCGGCATCGCCCTGACCAGCGCCTCGGTACTGAAAGAGGCAACCGATGCCATCAGTACCGCGGTCGCTGGCGGCAACGTGAAAAAATCCGATATCGTGCGCTATCTCGATACGGCCGGCGAAAGCGCGCGCCTGATCATGAATAACGCTTACCGCGCCGCGCACCTGATCCACAGCTTCAAGCAGATTGCCGTCGACCAGGTCAGCGAGGCGCGGCGCGCCTTTGAACTGCGCGACTATATTGGCGAAGTCATCGCCAGCCTGCAGCCGACGCTCAAGAAAACCCGCATTGCCATCCTGATCGATTGCCCGCCCGGCATCACCTTCGACAGCTATCCGGGCGCCCTGGCGCAGGTGCTCACCAACCTGGTGCTCAACTGCGTCGAACATGCGTTTGACGCCGAGACAGCCGGCAGCATTCATATCGGCGTGCGTTGCGAAGATGACTGGCTGCAAATGGAAGTGCGCGACAACGGGCGCGGGATTGCCCCTGACATGATCGAGCGCGTGTTCGATCCTTTTGTCACCACGCGGCGCGGCCAGGGCGGCACTGGCCTGGGCTTGAATATCGTGTTCAACCTGATCGTCAAGCAGTTTGCCGGCACCATCACGGTGACCAGCACGCTGGGACAGGGCGCCACTTTCCTGCTGCGCCTGCCGCGCATCACGCCGCTGCTTGACAACGACGGCAGCACCGGGCATTAGGTAGGCAAAAGCCCAGGCAATAGCTGCTACAGATGCGGCCTGGGCGCTTCCTGGAATTTTTCCTGTCGTTCACCATGGACACCGAGCGCCAGCAGCCCCAGTCCCACCAGCAGCATCGACACCATGCTCGCTTCTGGCACTTCCGCTGCCACCGGCATGGCGGGGACGGGCTGGGCCAATACATGCGGCATGCCCGGCATCGGATGGGCTGGCGCACTCCAATGAACCCGGGACGAGCCGTCATCGGCCAGCAGGCGGACATACGGCAGCTCCGGCTCCTGCCATACGAACTGGTTGTTCAAGCTGGTGCTGTCATTGACCATGACCGGCACGCCGGCGTCATGTTCGAGGATGCCCGCTGCCTGCGCCGGCATGCTGGTGCAAGCCGCGAGCAGATACAGGCAAGTCCAATGTGATGCGTTCATCGCCATCTCCCAGGGCTGCTTGTCATGCAAGCAGATTTTTTTAGCCACATCTTATTACACCACAAGTGATGCCATTTTATCTCTTGTTGTTTCTAAAAAATAAGAATATTTGTTATTTTGATAGTCAGCTGGCTATCGCGTCAGGTGAGATGAATCACACTGACTATCGATAGAAAAAACACTGTTGTTTTTTTATGCGCCTGCTCAGCAGTCAAACACTATATCGTTTAATATATTGTTCAGTAGCGCGATTTTCACTATAAAAAGCCTGCAGGAGGGCACGATGGAGACAGCAGCATCCCAATTCGACACCGACGTCATGCGTTCTTCCGCCTACAAGGCCAGTTCACTGCTGAAAGCGATGGGCAATGCCGATCGTTTGATGCTGCTGTGCCAGCTTTCACAAGGCGAGCACTGCGTCAGCGACCTCGAACAGAAAGTGGGTATAGGCCAGCCTACGCTGTCCCAGCAGCTCGGCGTGCTGCGCGAGGAAATGCTGGTGGCCACACGGCGCGACGGCAAGCAGATTTATTACCGCGTGGCCAGTTCCTCTGCACTGGCAGTGCTGCAAGTGCTGTACGCACAATTTTGCGCGCCACGCCCGGCCTTTGACGATAACGCAGACTGACATGTCGAACCGGTTGAACTTTCCATGCAAATAGCCTGGCAACAATTTACACCGTGGGCCTCACTGGGCGGCGGCATGCTGATCGGCCTGGCGGCGGCCATCCTGATCCTGTTCAACGGCCGCATTGCCGGCATCAGCGGCATCCTTGCCGGCGTGCGCCTGCGCGCGCAAGAGGGCTGGCGCCTGGCCTTTCTGGCCGGCTTGCTGGCCTCGCCCTTGCTCTACCGTTTGTACGGTGGCTTGCCCGCAGCGCAGATCGACGCCAGCACCGTGGCGCTATGCATGGCTGGCCTGCTGGTGGGCGTTGGCGTGCGTTATGGCGGCGGCTGCACCAGCGGCCATGGCGTGTGCGGCCTGGCGCGCCTGTCGGTACGATCAATGGCCGCAACGGCTACCTTCATGGTGGCCGGCTTTGTCACGGTGTACTGCCTTCGCCATGGGTTCGCTTCATGATGCGCCTGCTTTTTTCGCTGGCCAGCGGCCTGCTGTTTGGCCTGGGCTTGATTATTTCGGGCATGGGCAATCCGGCCAAAGTACTTGCTTTTCTCGACCTGGCCGGCAACTGGGATCCTTCGCTGGCGCTGGTCATGCTGGGTGCCATTACCGTGGCGGCGCCGGCTTTCTGGCTGGCGCGCAGGCGGGAGCGCTCGCTGCTCGGCGAGCCGCTGATGCTGCCAGTGGCGCGCCAGATCGATCGCCGCCTGCTGCTGGGCAGCCTGGCTTTTGGCGTCGGCTGGGGCGTGGCCGGATTTTGTCCGGGGCCGGCGCTGGTGTCGCTGTTGGCCTGGCAACCCAAGGCCTGGATCTTTGTCGCCAGCATGCTGGTCGGCATGGTGCTCTTTGCGCTGCTGGAAAGGCGACGCAGCCCGGCGTCAGCTTGAGGCGGTACAATCTTGCGCATCACCAATCAATGATGCCGATACCATGATGACCGTGCTCCAACGTGCTGCCTTGCCCGCTGTCCTGCTCAGCGGCGTGCTGGCCCTGTCCGCCTGCAGTGTGCTGAAAAAAGACGCGCCGCCGCCTGTGCCGGTGGCCGACGCCTTGCCCAATCCGCAAGTGCTGCTGCTGGGCGAAGTCCATGACAATGCGCAGGGCCACCGCTTGCGCCTGGCCGAGCTGCAGCGCCGGCTGGCGGCCGGCTGGCGACCAGCCATCGTGATGGAACAGTTTGACCGCGAGACCCAGCCGCTGCTGACGCGCGCGGCGCGCGAATGCGCCGACCCCGGCTGCATTATCCGCGTGATGGAACAGCCGCGCTGGGACTGGAGCTTGTACCGCCCGGTGCTCGACCTGGTGATCAGCTATCAATTGCCGCTGATTGCCGGCAACCTGTCGCGCGCCGATGCATCGCGCACCGTGCGCGATGGCCTCAAATGGTCGATGACGCCGGCCATGGTCAGCACCTATCTGGCCACGCCGGTGCCGGCTGACGTGCTCGAAGGACAGAAAAAGGAAATCCAGGAAGGCCATTGCAATATGCTGCCCGACATGATGATCGGCGGCATGGTCGACGCCCAGGTGGCGCGCGATATCTGGATGGCCAAGCTGATCCGTGACCAGGCGCCGCGCGATGTGGTGCTGATCGCCGGCAACGGCCAGGTGCGCAAGGATATCGGTGTGCCGCGCTGGCTGAAGATTGCAGATCCGCAACTGAACGTGCGCAGCATCGGCTACCTGGAACAGGGCAGCAGCAACTATCGCGGCGCGTTTGACCTGACCCAGACCATGCCGGTGCAGCCGCGGCCCGATCCTTGCGCCAAGTTCAAAAAGTAGTCCCCGGCTGCGGCCCTATTGCTGCAGCCTGATCATGCCGCTGACGCGTCCTGCCGTCTCCAGCAGTTTCGGCAGGCTGTGTTCGAGCAGGTGCGCCACCGACGGTCCGGCCGTCTGGCCGCTGACATTGATGGCTGCCACGATCTTGCCGCTGCGGTCGAACACTGGCGCTGCCAGCGCCACCAGTCCCTGTTCCAGCTCCTCCTGCACCAGGCACCAGCCCTGGCGCCGCACCTGGGCAATTTCCGCCATCAGCGCGTCGATATCGGTCATGGTCGCTGGCGTGATGGGTAGCAGCGCCATCTTCGACAAGCGCGCGCGCAGCACCTCCGGCGTCAGTCCCGACAGCAAGACCCGGCCCATCGAGGTGCAGTAGGCCGGCAGGCGGCTGCCGATGCCCAGGTTGATCGACATGGTGCGATGCGCGGACAGGCGTACCACATACACGATATCGTCGCCATCCATGACGGTGGCAGAACACGACTGGCGCAGCGTTTGCATCAGTTCTTCCAGCAGCGGCTGGGCCTGGGTCCAGATCGGCAGCGACGACAGATAGGCGTAACCGAGGTCAAGCACCTTGGGCGTGAGCCGGAACAGCCGGCCTTCGGCCTCCACATAACCGAGATGGAGCAAAGTATGCAGGATGCGGCGTGCGCCGGCGCGTGTCAGCTGCGCGCGCTCGGCCACCTCCGACAGCGTTTGCCTGGGCGCCTCGGCGCCAAAGCTGCGCAGCACGGCCAGGCCGCGTGCAAACGACTGCACATAGCTGTCGCCGGGGCGCGGCGCGGTATCCGGGGTTTCATCGGTTGAGATTGCGTCCAGGCTGGCGTCGTTCATGCGCATTCCATTTGAGTAAGTTGGCAATTATAGCCATGCAAGCTGGCAAAACGGCAAATTGACAAGCACCGCGAACAGGCATATTCTCATCCATGTTGTTCTAAATACGAATACTTGTTCGTTAGGCGAACAAAATAATCACAACAGGAGAGACCATGATCGACAAACTCCGCGCCAGCGTGGCCGAGGCGCTGGCCGATATCCACGATGGCGCCACCGTCATGATTGGCGGCTTTGGCGGCGCCGGCCAGCCGGCCGAACTGATCGATGGCCTGATTGCCCATGGCGCGCGCGACCTGGTGATCGTCAATAACAATGCCGGCAACGGCGACACCGGCCTGGCTGCGCTGCTGAAAAACGGCCAGGTGCGCAAGATCATCTGTTCGTTCCCGCGCCAGGCCGACTCGCACGTGTTTGATAGTCTCTACCGCGCCGGCAAGCTGGAACTCGAACTGGTACCGCAAGGCAACCTGGCCGAACGCATCCGCGCCGCCGGCGCCGGCATCGGCGGCTTCTTTACGCCCACCGGCTATGGCACCGAACTGGCCCGTGGCAAGGAAACGCGTGAAATCGACGGCCGCATGTATGTGTTCGAGTTGCCGATCCATGCCGACTTTGCGCTGATCAAGGCCGAGCAGGGCGACCGCTGGGGCAACCTCACCTACCGCAAGACGGCGCGCAATTTCGGCCCGATTATGGCAATGGCTGCCAAGGTAGCCATTGCTTCCGTGCACGAGGTGGCCGAGCTGGGCAGCATCGATCCCGAACATGTCGTGACGCCTGGCCTGTTTGTGCAGCGCATCGTGCAAGTGCCGCGCACGGCCACCGGCCCGGCCGGCTTCAAAGTCTAAGGAGCAAGCATGAACAAATGGAATCGAGACCAGATGGCGGCCCGCGTGGCGGCCGACATCCATGAAGGCGCCGTGGTCAACCTGGGCATCGGCCTGCCGACGCTGGTGGCCAATCACCTGCCGGCCGGCGCCGAAATCATCCTGCACAGCGAAAACGGCGTAATCGGCATGGGCCCGGCGCCGGCTGCCGGCGAGGAAGATTACGACCTGATCAACGCCGGCAAGCAGCCCGTGACCTTGCTGGCCGGCGGCAGCTATTTCCACCATGCCGACAGCTTTGCCATGATGCGCGGCGGTCACCTCGATATCTGCGTGCTGGGCGCCTTCCAGGTCTCGGCCACCGGCGACCTGGCCAACTGGCATACGGGCGCACCGGACGCCATTCCCGCCGTGGGCGGCGCGATGGACCTGGCCATCGGCGCCAAGAAAACCTGGGTCATGATGGAGTTGCTGACCAAGACCGGCGACAGCAAGCTGGTGCCGACCTGCACCTATCCGCTGACGGGCATCGGCTGCGTCAGCCGCATCTACAGCGACCTGGCCGTGATCGACCTGGGGCCGCACGGCGCCACCGTGGTCGAACTGGTCGACGGCATGACGCTGGCGCAGCTGCAGGCGCTGACGCCGGTGCCGCTGAGCATGTAAGACAACTATCGCAACATCTTTCTTGGAGGAGAGAAAATTGAACCACGCTTTTATCTGTGACGGCCAGCGCACGCCGTTTGGCCGCTATGGTGGCAGCCTGTCGGGTGTGCGAGCCGACGATCTGGGCGCCGTGCCGATCCGCGCCCTGATGGCGCGCAATCCCGGCGTCGACTGGACGGCCGTGACCGATGTGCTGTACGGCTGCGCCAACCAGGCCGGCGAAGACAACCGTAACGTGGCGCGCATGGCATCCTTGCTGGCCGGTCTGCCTATCGAAGTTCCCGGCGTCACCCTGAACCGCCTGTGCGGCTCGGGCCTGGACGCCATCGGCAGCGCGGCGCGCTTTATCAAGAGCGGCGAAGCGGGCCTGATGATCGCCGGCGGCGTGGAAAGCATGAGCCGCGCGCCGTTCGTGATGGGCAAGGCCGACAGCGCTTTTGCGCGCGGCATGAAAATGGAAGACACCACCATCGGCTGGCGTTTTATCAATGCGCATATGAAGGCGCAATACGGCGTCGATTCGATGCCGGAAACGGCGGAAAACGTGGCTGCTGAATTTGGCATCAGCCGGTTTGATCAGGACCTGATGGCGCTGGCCAGCCAGACCCGCGCGCTGGCAGCGCAGCAGGCCGGTGTGTTCGACAGTGAAATCTGCCCGGTCACCATCACGCCGAAAAAGGGCGACCCCATCGTTGTCAGCCGCGACGAGCATCCGCGCGCCACCACGCTGGAAACGCTGGCCAGACTCAAGCCGGTGGTGCGCCCCGACGGCAGCATTACTGCCGGCAATGCTTCCGGCGTCAACGATGGCGCCGCCGCACTGCTGCTGGCCGACGAAGCCAGCGCAGCGCGCTTTGGCCTGACGCCGCGCGCGCGCGTGGTGGCGATGGCCACGGCCGGCGTGGCGCCGCGTATTATGGGCATCGGCCCGGCGCCGGCCACGCAAAAAGTGCTGGCCATGACCGGCTTGACGATGGCCGACTTCGATGTAATCGAACTGAACGAAGCGTTTGCCGCGCAAGGGCTGGCCGTGTTGCGCCAGCTCGGTGTGGCCGATAACGATCCGCGCGTCAATCCGAACGGTGGCGCCATTGCACTGGGCCATCCGCTGGGCGCCTCTGGGGCGCGGCTGGCCATCACCGCTGTCAACCAGCTGCACCGCACCGGTGGCCGCTATGCGCTGTGCACCATGTGCATCGGCGTCGGCCAGGGCATTGCGGTGGTGCTGGAGCGGGTCTGACACGCCATTTTTTTATGCCGGCACTACGTGTTTATGCGTAGGCGGCACGCCTGCACCATGCGTTTTGAGCGCGTATGATGAAAAACCTGCCCCGGCAACCGGGCAGGGGCAGGCTTTTTTCACGAACAAGAAGACAGATATGACACAAGACACTCCGCACGACGTTGCGAACCTCACCTCGCAGCAGCGTATCAAGGCCATTATCGGCGCCTCTTCGGGCAACCTGGTCGAATGGTTCGATTTCTATATTTACTCGTTTTGCGCGCTGTATTTCTCGCATGCATTCTTCCCGTCCGGTAATCCCACCACCCAACTGCTGCAGACGGCCGGCATCTTTGCCGCCGGCTTCCTGATGCGTCCGGTTGGCGGCTGGCTGTTCGGCCGCATTGCCGACAAATACGGCCGTCGCCAGTCGATGATGATTTCGGTGCTGATGATGTGCGGCGGCTCGCTGATGATCGCCGTCATGCCAACCTATGACACCATCGGCGCCTTTGCACCGTTCCTGCTGCTGGTGGCGCGCCTGTTCCAGGGCCTGTCGGTCGGTGGCGAATACGGTACCAGTGCCACCTACATGAGTGAAGTGTCGGAGTCAGGCAAGCGCGGCTTCTTTGCCTCGTTCCAGTACGTGACGCTGATTGGCGGCCAGTTGCTGGCGCTCTTGGTACTGGTGGTGCTGCAGCAGTTGCTGACGGTGGAAGAGCTGCGCGCCTGGGGCTGGCGCATTCCGTTCGTGTTCGGCGCGCTGGCGGCTCTGGTGTCGCTGAACCTGCGCAAGTCGCTGACCGAAACCACCAACGCCAGCGAGCGCAAGGACAAGGACGCCGGCAGCCTGCGCGGCCTGCTCAAGCACAAGCGCGCCTTTATCACGGTGCTGGGCTTTACCGCCGGCGGCTCGCTGGTGTTCTACACCTTCACCACCTACATGCAGAAATACCTGGTCAATACGGCCGGCATGGACACCAAGACGGCCAGCGCCGTGATGACCTGCGCGCTGCTGGTCTACATGGTCCTGCAGCCGGTCTTCGGCGCGCTGTCGGACCGTATCGGCCGCCGCACCTCGATGCTGTTCTTTGGCGGCCTGGCCACGCTGTGCGTGCTGCCGATCATGCATGCACTGAAAGACATCAGCAGCCCGTACGCAGCGTTTGGCCTGATCATCGTTGCGTTGGCGATCATCAGCTTCTATACGTCGATCAGTGGCCTGATCAAGGCTGAGATGTTCCCGGTCGAAGTGCGTGCGCTGGGCGTGGGCCTGTCGTATGCGGTGGCCAACGCCATGTTCGGCGGCTCGGCCGAGTACGTGGCGCTGCAGTTCAAGGCGCTGCACGTGGAAGAGTATTTCTACTGGTATGTCACCATCATGTGCCTGATCTCGTTTATCGTGGCCATCCGCATGCCGGACCCAACCCGCTCGGGCTTGCTCAAGTAAGCTCACCTACAATGGGACAACTTCGGTTGTCCCATTTTTTATTGTTCTGTATCGAGGAGTTTGCCATGTCGTATGTATTTGCTGCGCCAGCGCAGCCGGCCGTTGCCGTCGTGGGCAGCGATGCCGCCTTTCCTGTTCACCGCATCTACTGCGTGGGCCGCAACTATGTGGATCACGCCAAGGAAATGGGTCATACCGGACGCGAAGCACCGTTCTTTTTCATGAAGCCGGCCGACGCCATTTTGCCGGTAGCGGCTGGTGCCACCTGCGAGCTGCCGTACCCTGAGCACACGCAGGACTACCAGCACGAGATGGAACTGGTGGTGGCGATCGGCAAGGGCGGCAGCCATATCAGCGTGGACAGCGCCATGGACCATGTGTGGGGCTATGCGCTGGGACTGGACATGACGCGCCGCGACCTGCAGGGCGAAGCAAAAAAACTCGGTCGCCCATGGGATACCGGCAAGGCGTTCGAGCATTCGGCACCGATCGGTCCGATCACCCCGGCTGCGCAGGCAGGCGATATCGGCAAGGCCGCCATCAGCCTGCAGGTCAATGGCCAGGTGCGCCAGCACAGCACCATCGACATGCTGATCTGGAACGTCGCTGAAACAATTGCCGACCTGTCAAAATACTTTACGCTGCAGCCGGGCGACCTGATCTACAGCGGCACGCCGGCCGGCGTGGCGGCCGTGCAGCGCGGCGACGCGCTGGTAGGCAGCATCACTGGCCTGGGCGAGTTGCGCCTCAAAGTGGTGTAAAAGTCGTGCAAGTACGCTGGCGTACGGCACGATAGGCCCGCGCGGTGCATACTGGCCGCGCGGGCTTTTTTATCAGGAGACCAACCATGAACAACATCTATGCCGTGGCGCAGCCGACGCGCGCTGAAATCGACGCCCTGGCCGGCGCTACTGTGCTCGAATTCGGCACCGGCTGGTGCGGCCACTGCCGCGCCACCGATGCACCGCTGGCCAGCGCACTGCAGCAGCATGCCGGCGTGCCGCATCTGCGCGTCGAAGACGGCCCGGGCCGCCCCTTGGGCCGCTCGTTTCGCGTCAAGTTGTGGCCCACGCTGATTTTCCTGAAAGACGGCCAGGAGGTAGCCCGGCTGGTGCGCCCCCTCGACAGCACCGAAATCGCCCAGGCGCTGGCGCAGATCGCCACCTGAACATTCAACTCGGAAGCTCGGGGTCAGTTCCGCCATTTGTACACGAACTCATCTGTTACTCCGATTTCAGGCCGGTGGTGATGATTAAGGATGGGGCCGTGTCGGAATGGCGGAACTGACCCCGCTTTGGATTGAACATACAACTTTCTTGCCGCGCTGCATCACTGCGCGTATGATCGGTTTATCAGCAAGATCGACCTGATCATCACGCCGCTCCACCTTGAGCGGGCGCAGGCAAGGCTACATCACAAATGAGCGATGCCGCGATGTTGCGCCGCCGCCCTTGGCAGCACGCACAGGTCCCATACGCAATGCCCGGCAACACGCCGGACGCTGCCGCACGTCTTCCATCCCCTGACGGCGCCCCGGTTTGCCCGACGGCGCACAACCGTTGTTTTTTGGTTGCTCAATATATAGCAAATGCGCAGCATTTCCGCGCGCGCCCCGCTATGATAGATGAACAACGCGCCTAGACAACGTGCTGTGCTGCTGCCTGAAAAAACATCCAGAGAATGGCCTTTAGACACCCTCCCCAAGGAGCGCAGTAATGAGCACCACCCCGAGCACTACCCACAAGAAAAATTCACCAGGGACCGTGCTGTTTGCCAGCCTGATTGGCACCACTATCGAGTTCTTCGACTTCTATATCTACGCCACCGCCGCCGTGCTGGTGTTTCCCAAACTGTTCTTTCCTGCCGGCGATGCGTCGGCCGCCATGCTGCAGTCGCTGGCCACGTTTGCCATCGCCTTTTTTGCCCGTCCGGTCGGTTCGGCCGTGTTTGGCCACTTCGGCGACCGCATCGGCCGCAAGGCGACCCTGGTTGCCGCGCTGTTGACGATGGGCATCTCCACCGTGGTGATCGGTTTGCTGCCGACCTACGCCGCCATCGGCACGCTGGCGCCGCTGCTGCTGGCGCTGTGCCGTTTCGGCCAGGGCCTGGGGCTGGGCGGCGAGTGGGGCGGCGCCGTGCTGCTGGCCACGGAAAACGCGCCACCGGGCAAGCGCGCCTGGTACGGCATGTTCCCGCAACTGGGCGCGCCGATCGGCTTTTTCCTGTCGGGCGGCATTTTCCTGCTGCTGAGCGAAACCATGACCGACGAGCAGTTCTTCAGCTACGGCTGGCGTATTCCTTTCCTGGCCAGCGCCTTGCTGGTGATCGTCGGCTTGTATGTGCGCCTGAAAATTACCGAGACGCCGGATTTCCAGAAAGTCATCGACAAGAACGAAGTCGTCAAGCTGCCGGTGGCCACCGTGTTCCGCCAGCACGGTCGCATGCTGTTCCTGGGCACCATCATCGCCTTGGCCACCTTCGTGCTGTTCTACCTGATGACGGTGTTTGCACTGAGCTGGGGCACCACCAAGCTGGGCTTCACCCGCAAGGAGTTTCTGATCGTGCAACTGTTTGCCGTGCTGTTCTTTGCCCTGACGATTCCGTTCTCGGCCGTGCTGGCCGACCGCCGCGGCCGCCGCAGCACGCTGATCTGGGTGTCGGTAGCCATCGCCATCTTCGGCCTGGTGCTCGCGCCCATGTTCGGCTCCGGCGTGACCTGGGAAGTGACGCTCTTCATGTCGGTTGGCCTGGGCCTGATGGGCATGACCTACGGACCGCTGGGCACCATGCTGTCCGAACTGTTCCCGCCGGAAGTGCGCTATACGGGCGCGTCGTTGACGTTCAACCTGGCCGGCATCCTGGGTGCTTCGCTGGCGCCGTATATCGCTACCTGGCTGGCCACCAACCATGGCTTGCAGTACGTGGGCTACTACCTGTCGCTGGCCGCACTGCTGACGCTGGCAGCCTTGCTGGCGGTGGGCAAGCCACGGGCGGGGAAAGAGGTTTGGCAATAAGGTTGCTGGCGCTGTTTTTACCGCTGTAGAAATCAGGGGCCAGACCCGCCAGGTCTGGCCCCTGTCTTTCAGCCGTTGGGAGCAAACAGGCCAACGGACTGCCCAGGCGCGCTATAAACGAAAAAACCGCCGCTGCATGAAGCAGGGGCGGTTTTCGGTGCGGCGAATTCTTGGTGGTGATAGGTGGACTTGAACCACCGACCCCAGCATTATGAATGCTGTGCTCTAACCAACTGAGCTATATCACCAGACAGACCGGCTTGAGACCGGATGCTCGGTTTTTCATGTTCGATACGCAAAACATGAACCATAATCTTTGGTGGTGATAGGTGGACTTGAACCACCGACCCCAGCATTATGAATGCTGTGCTCTAACCAACTGAGCTATATCACCCGACAGGCGAGCATTATCCAGTCTTCTCTTTTTTCTGTCAATGCCGCCACCAAAAAAGTTTTATGGCTGTTGCGCGCTGATCTGCGCCAGCATCTGTGCGGCCGGATCGTTGCCGAGGCAATCGATGACGACTCTGTCAGGCATCGAACGCAGCCATGTCAACTGGCGCTTGGCCAGCTGGCGCGTGGCGATAATGCCGGTTTCGCGCAAGGTGGCGCGGTCGATGCGGCCATCAAGGTATTCCCAGGCCTGGCGGTAGCCCACGCAGCGCATCGACGGCAGGCCCGGATGCAGGTCGCCACGGCGGCGCAAATCGTCGACTTCATCGAGCAGTGCGTCGTCTTTCAGCATGGCGTCAAAACGCGCCGCGATGCGCGCGTGCAGCACGGCCCGGTCCGATGGTTCCAGCGCAAACGACAGCAGACGGAATGGCAGCACGGTCTTTTCGCGCTGCGCCAGCAGGGCCGACATAGGCTGGCCCGACAGGGCGATAATCTCCAGTGCGCGACCGATGCGCTGGGCGTCGTTGGGCGCCAGGCGCGCTGCCGTGACCGGGTCCAGTTCGGCCAGGCGCGCATGCATGGCCGGCCAGCCGATGGCCGCGGCATCGCTTTCCAGCTGTACGCGCAGCGCCGCATCGGCGCCCGGTAAGTCATCGAGGCCGTCGGTCAGGCCCTTGAAGTACAGCATGGTGCCGCCGACCAGCAGCGGCAGCTTGCCGCGCGCCGTGATCTCGGCCACCAGGCGCAGCGTACCGTTGCGAAACTGCGCCACCGAATAGGCGTCGAGCGGATCGATAATGTCGATCAGATGATGCGGCGCCTGCGCCAGTTCCTCGCGCGTGGGCTTGGCCGTGCCGATATCCATGCCGCGGTAGACCAGGGCAGAATCGACCGAAATGATCTCGGATGGAATCTGGGCGGCAATCGCCAGCGCTGCTGCGGTCTTGCCGCTGGCAGTGGGGCCCATAATGGCGATGGCCAGGGGGGAGTTATTGGTCATATTTGAATCTAGGGTAAAAGTTGCAGCGTACGTCGGCGTCGGTCAGCGTAGGTCGGATTAGCGTAGCGTAATCCGACGTTGCTGATGGATGTAGACGCGGTTTTTTTTGATTATGTCGGATTACGCTGCGCTAATCCGACCTACCCGACCTACTGGCCGCGCAGGAATAATTTATCCAGCGCGCTGATTTCCACCTGCACCCAGGTCGGCCGGCCATGGTTGCACTGGTCAGCGCGTTCGGTGCTTTCCATCTGGCGCAACAGGGCGTTCATTTCCTGTACCGACAGGATGCGGTTGGCGCGCACGGCGGTATGGCAGGCCAGGGTGCCCAGCAGTTCGTTCTGGCGCTCGATCAGCACGCGAGAGCCGCCGTATTCGCGCACGTCGCGCAGCACGTCGCGCGCCAGCGTCTGAGCGTCGGCGTTTTTCAGCAGCGTCGGCACGCTGCGCACGGCCAGCGTGGTCGGCGACAGCGCGGCAATGTCGAAGCCCAGCGCCTTGAGCGTGTCCTGGTTCTCGTTGGCGGTCGACACTTCGATCGCATCGGCATAGAACGTTACCGGGATCAATAGCGCCTGCACCTGCATGTCCTGGCCCGAAACCTGCGCCTGCAGCGCGTTTTTCAGCTGCTCGTACAGGATGCGTTCGTGCGCCGCATGCATGTCTACCAGCACCAGGCCCTTGGTGTTTTGCGCCAGGATATAAATGCCATGCAGCTGGGCCAGCGCAAAGCCGAGCGGATACTCCTCGCGCGCCATCGCCTCGGGTGTGGCTACATACGGTTCGACCTGGGTAATCGGGGAGGGACCGGACGCACCCGTGCCGGCAAACAGCGCGCCATAGGCTGCCGTGCTTTGTGCCACGCCGGGCATCTCGGCAAAGAACGGCTGCGTGCCACCGCCTGGCGGCGCGTAGGTATTGGTAAATTGCGCGCCAAACGAGGTCTGCGTCTGTTCGCGGCGCCAGATGCCGGGGCCGCCGGCAGGTGCATCGCCGCCCAGGCTGGATGCGGCCGGCAAGGGCGCTGGCACGCTGCCAAAGGCGGTGGCCGAGGTCTGCGCCAGCGCGCGCTGCACCGCGTGAAAGACGAACTGGTGCACCGAGCGGCTGTCGCGAAAGCGTACTTCGATCTTCGACGGATGGACATTGACGTCCACCAGCGACGGATCGAGGTCGAGCGCCAGCACGTACGAAGGGAAGCGGTCGCCGTGCAGCACGTCCTGGTAGGCCATGCGCACCGCATGCACCAGCAGCTTGTCGCGCACGAAGCGCCCGTTAACATAGAAGAACTGGCCGTCGGCGCGCGCCTTGGACGCTGTCGGCAGGCCGACAAAGCCGTGCAGGCGCAGGCTGGCGGCGGTTTCATCGAGCGCCAGGCGCGCTTCGGCAAAGTCGTTGCCGAGGATATGCGCGCTGCGTTTGGCCAGTTCGCTGATGTTCCACTGGTCGATGGTGCGCCCGTTATGCGACAGCGAAAACGACACATCGGGCCGCGCCAGCGCAATGCGGCGTACCACTTCGGCGCAGTGGCCGTATTCTGTCTGCTCGGATTTGAGGAATTTGCGCCGCGCCGGCGTATTGAAGTACAAATCCTGCACATCGACCGTAGTGCCCGGTGCGCCCGATGACGGGGCGACCGTGCCGTTGTGCGAGCCGACGATTTCCCAGGCATGCGCGGCGTCGGCCGTGCGCGAGGTCACGGTCACGGCCGCCACCGAGGCGATCGACGCGAGCGCTTCGCCGCGAAAGCCCAACGTGCCGACGTTTTCCAGGTCATGCAGCGAGGCGATCTTCGAGGTGGCGTGGCGCGCCAGGGCCAGCGGCAGCTGATCCTTGTCGATACCGCGGCCGTTGTCGGTAATCGCAATGCGCTTGACGCCGCCTTCTTCCAGGCGCACGGTGATCTGCGTGGCGCCCGAGTCGAGCGCATTTTCCAGCAGCTCCTTGACCACCGCCGACGGCCGCTCGACCACCTCGCCGGCGGCGATCTGTGAAATCAGCTGGTCGGGCAGGGCCTGGATCGGGCGATGGGGAGTATGCGGTGCGTTCATGCCGCGATTATACCGCCCCTGCCGTGCTTATTTCCCCACTTCCCGCACCGGTATCGGCGCATTGCACACATCGATATGTCCGGCCGCCACCTTGCTCCACGGTCCGCCGCGGTTGCGCTGGGCATCGAGCACGGCCTGGTAGGCTGCGCTGTCTGTGCGCATGACTTCCAGGCGGCTGCGCTCGGCCTCCGGCACGTCCTGCGCCAGGCGGATCGATTTGATCGGCACGTTTTTGTCCGGGCTGTCGTAAAAGCCCATCGGGCCGGCGCCGCGCGGCAGCGTCGACAGCAACGGCATGCCCGACACGACGCGGCCGACCACCGTGATGTCGCGGTCGAGGTGGCGCGGCGACTGGCCGATCACGGCGTACAGTTCGGTGCCGCCGCCGCTGTCGCTGGCCACGTCGCGGCCCACGCCGACCGTGCCGTAGCAGTGGGTCAGCCAGGCGGTGCCGCTTTCCGGGTCGCGCGCCGAGGCAAAGCCGTTCGAGTGGCCGACCTGCGGCGCATAGCCGTCGGCATCGGGCAGGCGGGTAAAGCTGGTAATGCTTTGCATCGGCACCGTAAATTCGCCGGGCAGCGTGCGCTGCGCGTGCCGGATCGGTTTCGGGTTTTTCTCATCGGGGTCGCCCCATTGCACCACCCAGTTGTCCTGCGCGCGCGTGATGGCCAGGCCGTCGTAATACTGTTCGGCTACCAGCGCCTTGATATTGGCCACATGCTTCGGCGCGAATTGCGGCGCCAGTTCGATCACCACCCGCCCGGCCGGCGTTTCCATATACAAGGTGTTGGCCGGGTCGAGCGCGCGCCAGTCCGACGGCTTGCTGGCCTTGACGACGTCGGCCACGCTGGCCCTGGCAGGCAGTTCGGCGGCAGGACGGATGGTGGCGGCCGTGGCGCCCAGCAGCGGGTAGCCGAAGGCGACGGCGATGGTCAGGGTCTTGAGGGCGTTCAGATGCATGGATTCTCCTGGTCGGCGCGGCTTGCGCCCGGCAGAAAGTGTATACCCTCCTGGTCGCAACATGGCCAGATTGTGGCGTTTTTGCGCCATATCCTTAATCGAGACTTAAAATGCAAGAGCCGCCCGGGCGCTGAAAAATTAATCACGAAATATGGGCCGTGGGACTGCCTTCGCACTGGCCTCGTGGTGTATGATTCCGGCGCTACCTTTGGGGAAAATAATTTATGGATTTAGTGCAATTTCTCGACATGATTGTGCATGTCGACAAGACGCTCGGCATTTTGATCGAACAATACGGCACGCTGGTCTATGCGGTGCTGTTTGCCATTATTTTTTGTGAAACAGGCCTGGTGGTGCTGTTTTTCTTCCCCGGCGACACCTTGCTGTTTATTGCCGGCGCTTTCTGCGCAACCGGCCAGATGCACCTGGGCTTTCTCCTTTTCCTGCTGGTGACGGCGGCCATTACCGGCAACACGCTCAATTACTGGATCGGCGAGGCCATCGGGCAAAGGGTATTTACCCACGATTACCGCTGGATCAACAAAGATGCGATGCGCCGCACGCACGAGTTTTTTGAAAAGCACGGCGGCAAGACGATTATCCTGGCGCGCTTCGTGCCGGTGGTGCGTACCTTTGCGCCGTTCGTGGCCGGCATTTCGGACATGACCCATGCACGCTTCCAGATGTATAACATTACCGGCGCGCTGCTGTGGGTGGTGGGCCTGGTCACGGCTGGCTACTTCTTCGGCAATATCCCCTGGATCCGCGACCACCTGACACTGATCGTGCTGATCGGCGTGGGCGCCGCCGTGGTGCCGGTGGTACTGGGCGGCATCTGGAAGTTGTACAAGAAGATGACGGCCCGCTCCGCATAAAACGGCAGAAAAACGGGGTCAGGTCGGCCAAAGCTACACGAGCTCATGTTTCATCGATCAGCTTGGTAGCTTCCGACGGTTGGGGCCGTGTAGCAATGGCCGACCTGACCCCAGATTTTCATTCAAGTTTTGTTGCCTTGAAGCCGTAAACCAGAAGGTATTCTTACTTTCTGGATTTTCATGCGAAATTTGAGCGCCCTGTTTGCCTGCAGCCTGGCCGTCATGACGGCCACGGCCAGCGCCAAAGATGCACCGACTCCGGCCATTGCGCCAGCCGGTGCCAGCGCATCCCATTCCGCTTCGGCGCCAGCAACGGCCGCCCAACGAGCGGCGGCCATGAAAACCATTACCGAATCGGTCAAGGGCAAGCCATCGGTGGCCATTGCGCCCACCGAGCGCGAGAAGGAGGAGTCGGCCGAGGTCGACCTGTCGGCGCGCATCGCTGCGCGCCTGGCTGAAATGCGCGCTACCCAGGCGGCGCGCGCGCAGGCCCGCGCCAAACATGCGGCCACCGTCAAGGCCGCGCCGCCGCCTCCGCCGCCGGTGCCGCGCGGTACCCACTGGTCGTATGAAGGCGACAGCGGGCCGGCCAACTGGAGCAAGATCAATGTCGACTGGGGCAAATGCAGCAATGGCAACCGCCAGTCGCCGATCGACATCCGCGACGGTATGAAGGTTGACCTCGAGCAGATCAGTTTTGACTACCGTCCGTCGTCATTCAATGTGGTTGACAACGGCCATACGGTGCAGGTGGGCGTGGGCAGCGGCAACTACATCACCGTGCAGAACCGCATGTTCGAGCTGCAGCAGTTCCATTTTCACCGCCCGGCCGAAGACCGCATCAATGGCAAGACCTATGAAATGGTGGTGCATCTGGTGCATCGCGACGCCGAGGGCAAGCTGGCGATCCTGGCCGTGATGCTCGAGCGCGGCGAGCCGCAGCCGACCATCCAGACCGTGTGGAACAACCTGCCGCTGGAAAAATTCGACACCATGAGCCCGACCATCCTGCTCGATCCGGCCAAGCTGCTGCCGGCGCGGCGCGACTATTACACGTTCATGGGATCGATGACCGAGCCGCCTTGCAGCGAAGGCGTATTGTGGCTGGTGATGAAGCAGCCGATGCAGGCGTCGGGTGCGCAGATGGCGTTGTTCAGCCGCCTGTATCCGTTCAATGCACGTCCGCTGCAACCGGCCAACGGACGCATCATCAAAGAGTCGAACTAATTCGTCTGCACTTCCAGCTGCTGACTGCCATGCCACTGGGCGCCGGCGGCCAGCAGGTCGGGCTGGATCAGCGCCGCTTCGATGCAGACAAAGCGCTGGTATTCGTCGTCGGCCAGGTCGGCCAGGGCGGCTGCGTCCTCGGCGCCCGGGTTCCAGATCACGGCGTCGGTAAAGCCCTGCTGTGCCAGGCGCAGCGTGGTGTCGCCCGACTGCATGGTCAGCGCGCCAGGCAACTGGTAGTAAATGCGATCGAGCTTGCCGGTGAACTGCAGCCATTCCTCGGCCTGCAGCGCGTCCTGCGGCGTGTCGTCCGAGTAGCGCACATGCTGCAGGCCGCGCACGCGCGCTGCAGCCAGCTCAGGCACGGCAAAATAGCTGTGCAGGGCCGCTGAAAACGGGAACGCCTGGGCGCCCGTGTTATGCACGTTCAGGCTCAGGTTGAGTGTATCGGCGTGGACGCTCACGCGCAGGCGCAGCGTAAAGTCAAACGGCCAGGCAGCGGCAATCGCTTCGGGCAGATCATGCTGGGTCAGCGCAAATTCGGCCCAGGCCGCGCCGTCCTGCTCGCCGCTGTCGGCCAGCTGCCAGATCGATACACGCGCAAAGCCGTGGCGCATGCCCGCGCCGCGCGCGGCGAACTGGGGGAAAATCACGGGCACGCCGCCACGGATGGCGCGGCTGCCGTCAAGCGAGGAGTCGCGGCTGCAGAACAGCCGTTCCTGGCCGCTGCTGGTGCGCCACGATACCAGGTGGCCGCCGTACAGCGTCACGGTGGCCTGTGCGCCGTCGGCGGCGCGGATGGTCACGGCCGGCAGCTGGCCAAATAGATGTTGATTGATGCTGTTGCTCATGCTCGGGGTTCAGGCTTTCGTTTCAGGTCATGCGGCTTTTCGCCAGGGGCGGATTTTTCGCAAAGTAGTTCTTGATGCCGGTGACGATGGCGTCGGCCATCTTGTCCTGGTAGGCGTTGTCGGTCAGCTTGGCTTCTTCTTCCGGATTCGAGATAAAGGCCGTCTCGATCAGGATCGAAGGAATGTCGGGCGCTTTCAATACGGCGAAACCGGCCTGTTCGACCGATCCCTTGTGCAGGCGATTGATGCCGCCGATCTCGCGCAGCACCGCGCTGCCCAGTTTCATGCTGTCGTTGATCTGGGCCGTGGTCGACAGGTCCAGCAGCACGCTGGCCAGCTGCTTGTCATGGCTCTTGACGTTGACGCCGCCGATCAGGTCGGCCTGGTTTTCCTTGTCGGCCAGCCAGCGCGCCGCGCTCGACGAGGCGCCTTTTTCTGACAGCACGAACACCGACGAGCCGCGCGCGGTCGGCTGCACGAAGGCATCGGCATGGATCGACACGAACAGGTCGGCCTGCACCTTGCGCGCCTTTTCCACCCGCATGCCGAGCGGCACGAAGAAGTCGGCGTCGCGGGTCAGCATGACGCGCATATTGGGCTGCAGTTCGAGCTTGGTCTTGAGGCGCTTGGCAATGGCCAGCACCACGTCTTTTTCGCGGCTGCCGCGGCTGCCCGAGGCGCCCGGGTCTTCGCCGCCGTGGCCCGGGTCAAGCGCCACGGTAATCATGCGCACCACTTTCTGGCCGGGCAGCGGACGCGCTTCGGGGCGCTGTTCCGGTTTCAGGTTCGGTTTCACATCGGGCAGGATCGGCGTGACAGGCGCCACGGCCACCGGCGGCTTGCCGCTTTCGGGCAGCGGCAGCGCCGGCGGCGGGGTATGCGTGTCGCTCATCAGCGGCTTGCCCGGGTCGCTCGACCAGTCGCCTTTTTCTATCATCTGCGCGATCAGATCCTGTTCCTGCACCGGATACAGGTCGAAGATCAGGCGGTGGTTGTAGGAGCCTGCCGGCGGCAGCGTAAACAGCTGCGGCCTGACTTCTTCCTTCAGGTCGAATACCAGCCGTACCACATTGGGCCGGTTCTGGCCCACGCGCACCTGCTTGATATACGGATCGTTCGACTGGATCTTGGCCACCAGGCCCTTGAGGGTCGGATTGAGCTCGAGCCCCTCGATATCGATCACCAGCCGTTCCGGGTCCTTGACGATAAAGTGGGTGGCCTTGAGGATGCTGTCGTTTTCCAGCGTGACGCGGGTATAGTCGTCGGCTGGCCAGACGCGCACGGCCAGGATCTGCGCGGCCATGGCCGACATCGGCGCAAACACCGACAGCAGCAAGGTGCCGCCGGCCTTGAGCAGGGTGCGGCGGGTGACCGGCGAGGCGATCAAAGGTTTGGGGCGAACTTGAGGCGTTGAAGGCATGACAGACCCAATTTTGAAGACCCCTGCAATTCTACATCACGTCCCGTACCGGCAACGCTCAGATAGATATTGATATCGGCCGGCGGCAGCACCGGATCGGCTTTCTCGGGCCATTCGACGATGCAGATATTGTGTCCGTTGAAGTCTTCGCGAAAGCCGGCGTCGAGAAACTCTTCCGGGCTGCCCATGCGGTACAGGTCGAAATGAATGATATCGAGCGGCTGGCCATCCAGTTGCACGCTGTACGGCTCGGACAGCGTATAGGTCGGGCTTTTTACATGGCCGGTGTGGCCGGCCGCATGCAGCAGCGCGCGCGTGAGGGCCGTCTTGCCGGCACCGAGGTCGCCGTGCAGGTAGATGGCCAGGCCCGGCGCCAGCGCGCGCGCCAGCGCCGCACCCAGCGCAGCGGTGCCGGCTTCGTCATGGAGATGGGCTTTGAAGTGTTCGGTCGTGGACATCATCGGTATCGCATAAAATAGAGGCTGAATAAATTGCGCGAAAAAACGCTGCGCCCATTGTAACCGCCCGCCTGGCATCGTTCACCACGCCGCCGCTGCTGTCATCTTTGTAAAGTTTCCATGTCTGCCACCGATACCGACCTGACCGCCCTGGCGCGCTCCATCAAGGCATGGGGCCAGGAACTCGGCTTTGCCGAAGTGCGCATCGCCGATGTCGACCTGTCGCACATGGAAGCGCCGCTGCAGGCCTGGCTCGATGCAGGGTATCATGGCCAGATGGACTATATGGCCAGCCACGGCATGAAGCGTGCGCGCCCGGCCGAACTGGTGCCCGGCACGGTGCGCGCCATCAGTGCGCGCATGAACTATCTGCCGCCGGCGCTGGGGCCGCAGTGGCGCGAGCAGGAAGCAGCGCGTGGCGACGATCCGTCGGCCGCCGTGATCTCGGTGTATGCGCGCGGCCGCGACTATCACAAGGTGATGCGTTCGCGCCTGCAGCAGCTGGCCGATCGCATCAAGGGGCAGATCGGCGAGTTCGGCTACCGCGTCTTCAGCGACTCTGCGCCCGTGATGGAGGTCGAACTGGCGGCCAAGGGCGGCCTGGGCTGGCGCGGCAAGCATACCTTGCTGATCAACCGCCAGGGTGGTTCGTTTTTCTTCCTGGGCGAAATCCTGGTCGACGTGCCGCTGCCGGTCGACCCGCCCGAAACCCCGCGCTGCGGCCAGTGCTCGGCCTGCATTACCGTCTGCCCGACCCAGGCCATCCTGGCGCCGCACAAACTCGATGCGCGCCGCTGCATTTCCTATCTGACGATCGAACTGAAAGGCGCGATTCCACTGGAGATGCGCCCGCTGATCGGCAACAAGGTGTATGGCTGCGACGATTGCCAGACCATCTGCCCGTGGAACAAGTTTGCCCAGCGCGCGGTGGTGCCCGATTTCGACGAGCGCCACAGTCTGGGCAGCGCCGGCATGGTCGAGCTGTTTGCCTGGACCGAAGAGCAATTCAACCGCAATATGGAAGGAAGCGCAATCCGCCGCATCGGCCACGAGCGCTGGCTGCGCAACCTGGCCGTCGGCCTGGGCAATGCCGCTGTTACGGCAAAAGGCCGGCCCGACCTGGTGGCGGCGCTATTGAGCCGCCGCGAGCACCCGTCCGAGGTGGTGCGCGAACATGTGGAGTGGGCGCTGGCGCTGCACGGCGCGGCCTGATTTTTTCACCCTTTACTTTGAACTGATGCCATTTTTGCGGCAGGACCTGTCACGTTCAAACTTTCTCCTTGACTTATCGATATATCGTTATAAAATAACGATACCTACTAACGATATATCTTTAAAAAGAAGCCATGAACACTTCAACCACAGAACAAGGCCAGCAAGGCCATCATCATCACCACCACCATCGCGGCCACGGTGGCCATGGCCACGGCCACGGCCATGGCCATGGTGATTACAGCGAACAGCATGATTACCATATGCATGGCCGCAGCCCGCGCGGCGGCGGCTTCAGTAACGACCACGGCGACCGTGGTGACGGCATGGGTCCGGGCGGCCCCGGTGGCCGTGGCCGCGGCGGCCCGGGCGAGCGCGCCGAACGCGTCTTCGGTCGTGGCGACCTGCCTTTGATCGTGCTGGCGCTGATCGAGATCAGCCCGCGCCACGGCTATGAAATCATCAAGGCCATCGAAGAGCGTTGCGGCGGCGCCTATGCACCGAGCCCGGGCGCCGTCTATCCCACGCTGACCTTGCTCGAAGAGCAGGATCAGGTGACTTCAAGCGACAGTGGCAACGGCAAAAAGCGCTATACGATCACGGAGCAGGGCAGCGCTTACCTGCTGGAAAACCGCGCCCAGGTCGACGGCATCCTGGCCCGGCTCGACATGTTTGCCCGCATGCAGGCGCGCCGCGCCTTGCCCGAGCGCGTGCACCAGGCCATGCATACCCTGAAGCATGCGCTGCTGCTCAACAAGTCGAACTGGAACGACGCCGAAGCCGAACGTGTTTCAGCCCTGCTGGAGCAGGCTGCCAACGCCATCGCCGATGGCCAGCCAACTGAATGAAAGGAGCCGTTATGACTGAAGCAAACCAGGCTGTCCGCCCGCACGCCATCGAGCGCGTGCGCCATGAACTGAAACTGCGCGTACTGACTGTGGTACGCACCGAACTGCTGACACCGCACCTGCGCCGCATTACGCTGGGCGGCGCCGATCTGGAAGGCTTTGTCTCACCGTCGCATGACGATCATGTCAAGCTGTTCTTCCCGGCCCCGGGCCAGATCGATCCGGTGTTTCCCGTGCTGGGCCAGGGCGCCAATCCGATCGAATATGCACCGGGCGCGCGGCCGATTGCGCGCAACTATACGCCGCGCCGCTACGACGCCGAACGCGGCGAACTGGAAATCGACTTCGTGTTGCATGGCGACGGGCCGGCGTCGAGTTGGGCGGCGCAGGCTGCACCGGGCCAGACGCTGGGCGTGGGTGGCCCGCGCGGCTCGATGGTGGTGCCGCTCGACTTTGACTGGTATCTGCTGGTGGGCGACCAGACGGCCCTGCCGGCCATCGCGCGCCGGCTTGAGCAACTGCCGGCCACCGCGCGCGCGATGGTGGTGATTGAAACGCTGGAGTCAGGCGAAGAGATTGCGCTCGACAGTGCCGCCCAGCTCGATGTGCGCTGGGTGGCGCGCGACGGTCGCGAAGGTGCCTTGCTGCTTGACGCCCTGCGCCAGCTCAGCCTGCCCTCAGACGGCGACGGCTACGCCTGGGTCGCCACCGAACACGCCCAGGTGCAGGATTTGCGCCGCCATCTGCTTGACGCGGGCGTACCGAAACAGCATCTGCATGTGGCCAGCTACTGGAAGCATGGCGCGGCTGAACATCATCAGACGCATGATGAATGAGAACGGATTAACTGCGTAGGTCGGATTAGGCCCTGCGGGCCGTAATCCGACAACACCATGGACGCCAACAATGTTGTCGGATTACGCGGGGCTTTGCCCCGCTAATCCGACCTGCCAGCGTAGGATTATTTGAGCAATCCTGCCAGCTCCACCGCCGTCTTGACCTGCATCTTGTCGAAGATATGCGCGCGGTGCACTTCGACGGTGCGCATGCTGATGCCGAGCTTGTCGGCCACCACTTTATTCATTTTGCCGGCCAAAATCAGGTCCAGCACTTCGCGCTCGCGGGTGGACAGGGTGGCCAGGCGCGCGTGCACGGCGGCCAGTTCGCCGGCCTGGCGCGAGCTGGCCAGGCCCTGCTGCACGCGGTCCATCAGGTCGTTGTCGTTGAACGGCTTTTCAAAAAAGTCGAGCGCGCCGCGTTTCAGGCTGTCCACCGCCATCGGCACGTCGCCGTGGCCGGTCAGGAAAATCACCGGCAGGCGCGCGGCCAGGTCGCGCTTGACCAGCTGATCGAACAGCGCGATGCCGTTCATGTCGGGCATGCGCACGTCGAGCAGCACGCAGTCGCCGGCCGCGTCAAAACTGCCATCGAGGCTGTCGAGAAATTGCTGGGCGCTGGCGTAGCTGCGCGCTTCGATGCCGCGCGAAGACGCCAGCCAGGACAGCGAGTCGCGTACCACTTCTTCGTCGTCGATAATATGCAGCATGGTGTCTCCGGCTTCCTGTCGTTGTGACTGATGTTGTTGTATTGTTACTGCCGCTTGCGCGGTACAGCCGGCACGCTGAAGGTAAAGATGGTGCCGCCGGCCGGATTGGCGCTGAACGTCAGCGCGCCGCCATGGAACTCGATGGCGGTGCGGCAGATATTGAGCCCCATGCCCATGCCTTCGGCCTTGGTCGAGAAAAACGGCGAAAACAATCGCTCGGCCACTTCCTGTGAAATGCCGTGGCCATGGTCGATCACGTCCACCAGCACCATGCCCTGCTGCGCATCATGCGTGGCGCGCAGGCGCATGATACGCCTTCCCGGCGCGGCCTCGCGCATTGCCTCGATGGCGTTGCGGGTCAGGTTCAGCAGCACCTGCTCGAGCATGACCGGATCGGCATGCAGCAGCGGCAGGTCGGGCGCGATATCTTCCTGTATGGTGACATAGTATTTGCGCGCCTGCAGGTCGATCAGGGCGCTGATGCCGTCGATCAGCGTGCGGATGGCCACGTCCTGGCGCTGCGGCTCGCTCTTTCGCACGAAGTCGTGCACGCTGCGGATAATCTGGCCGGCCCGCTGCGCCTGTGCGCTGGCCTGTTCCAGCGCCGGCCTGAGCGTGTCGCTGGCCAGCGGCTGGCCGCTTTCGCCGGCGCGGCGCAGCATGTTGAGCGCGCCGGTGGTATAGCTGGAGATGGCTGCCAGCGGCTGGTTCAGTTCGTGCGCCAGCATCGAGGCCAGTTCGCCCATGGTGGCCAGGCGCGAGCTGGTCTGCAGTTTTTCCTGCTGCTGGCGATTGAGTTCCTCGACCCGCTTGCGGTCGGAAATATCGAGCACCGAACCCATCCAGCCGGTCTGCTTGCCGTTCTTGTCGACCAGCGGCGCTTCGAAGATCAGCACCGGTACCAGCGTGCCGTCGGGACGCTGGAAATAGGTTTCAAACTGCGGCGTGGCGTTGCCGGCCAGCGCCTTGACGAAGCGCTGCTGGTATTCGTCCATCGCCTCCGGCGCCCAGTAGGGCATCGGCGGCAGGCGGCCCAGGATTTCCTCGGCCGGGTAGCCGACCATCTGGCAGAAAGCCGGATTGACATAGGTGACGCGCCCTTCAAGGTCGCGCGCGCGCATGCCGGTGACCAGCGAATTTTCCATCGCCGTGCGAAACAGCATCTGCTGGCGCAGCGCGCCTTCGGCCACCAGCCGGCGCGAAATATGGCGCCACAGCGCCAAGAGGCTCCACAACAGGCCCAGCGAGAGCACGATCACCGAGCCGACCAGCAGATTGGGCAGCAGCTTGGGCTGGCTTTTCACGCTGTCGGTAAACAAGGTGATGCTGGCCCCCGGCACGTCGAGCGCGCGCTTGTGGGTATAGACGCCGTGGCCGGGGCCGGCGGCGGCGCGCCGCGCCAGCACCTTGTCATCGCGGTCGATCAGCGAAATCTGGTTATCCTGCGCGAACCACCAGGGCACCATTTCATCGAGCAGGCTGCTGATCTGGTAGGTCGCCACCAGGCTGCCGAGATAGTGCTGGCCCTGGTACAGCGGCTGATGGTAATCCATCAGCATGGCGCCCGGCGGCGCGTCGGGAAAGCCGCTTTGCTGCGCCGGCTGGGCATACTGGCCGCGGTGCAGGCGGCGCGCATTGTCGCCGGTGGTCAGCGAGGCGGCGGAAAAATAGGTCTGCTGCGACAGCGCATGGTCGCTCGACGCCAGCACCTTGCCATGCGCGTCGAGCCACAGCACGCGCTGCAGCTCGCGCCCGTTGCGCAGCATCTGCTGCAGCCGCTCATGCACATTGGCGGCCGGCAGCACGCCCTTGGCGATGTCGACGCCCAGGTTGTACAGGCTCTCTTCGTTGCGCGCCAGCTGGAAACGGATGGTCTGCTCGACCCACAGCGTGTCGGCGATCAGCTGCTCCTGGCGCTCGTTGCTTTCCATCTGGCGCGCCTGCCAGGGCAGCCACAGCAGCACTGCCAGGAACAGCAGCAGCAGGATCACCGGCAGCAGCCAGCGCACGGGGCTGGTAAACTGCAGGCGGCGCGCGAGGGTGGGCGGATTTTTCATGGCTCGCAGGGTAGCGCGTAGTTGGGTGGGCACTAGTGTGGTTATCCACAATAGTGCTGTTCATTGGTTTCACACATTATCGGCGCAGATCAGGAATCAGGCATCTGGTTTCGCCACGGAGATTGTAATGCACATCAAATCCATGCTGGCCATGCTCTGCATGGCGATCGGCGCCGGCGCTGGCGTTCCCGCCCTGGCCCAGGCGCCCATCGTCATCAAATTCAGCCACGTGGTTGCTCCTGATACGCCCAAGGGCCAGGCCGCCGAGCGCTTCAAGCTGCTGGCCGAACAGGCCACGCGCGGCCGCGTCAAGGTCGAACTCTACCCGAACAGCCAGCTGTACAAGGACAAGGAAGAACTCGAAGCGCTGCAACTGGGCGCGGTGCAGATGCTGGCGCCTTCGCTGGCCAAGTTCGGCCCGCTGGGCGTCAAGGAGTTCGAAGTATTCGACCTGCCGTATATCTTCCCCACCAAGACCGCGCTGTACAACGTGACCGAAGGCGATATCGGCAAGAACCTGCTGAAAAAGCTCGAACCGAAGGGCATCACGGGCCTGGCATACTGGGACAACGGCTTCAAGGTGATGTCGGCCAATACGCCGTTGCATCATCCGGCCGACTTCAAGGGCCTGAAGATGCGCATCCAGTCGTCCAATGTGCTTGACGAGCAGATGCGCGCGCTGGGCGCCAATCCGCAGGCGCTGGCGTTTTCCGAAGCCTATCGCGCGCTGCAGACGGGAGTGGTCGACGGCACCGAAAATCCGCCATCGAACATGTACACGCAGAAGATGCATGAAGTGCAAAAGCACCTGACCGTGTCCAATCACGGTTATCTGGGCTATGCGGTGATCGTCAACAAGAAGTTCTGGGACGGCCTGCCTTCGGATATCCGCAACCAGCTGGAAAAGGCCATGAAGGAAGCGACCACCTTTGAAAAGGCGATTGCCCAGAGCGACAACGACAAGGCGCTCGAAGCGATCCGCAAAAGCGGCAAGACGAAGATTTATACGCTCAGCGTGCAGGAGCAGGCCGAGTGGCGCCGCGCGCTGGCGCCGGTGCAAAAGACCATGGAAAAGCGCATCGGCAAGGAATGGATTTCGGCGATCAACCGCGAAACGGCAAAATAGTCCGGCATACCATACTTCTGGCCAGTTGCGCCAGTATCTGCTGTGGGGTGTATGCCACTCCCTTTCATGGTGCAAAAAAAATCGATGCGGCCGATTAAATACGTTATGATGGGCGGCCTTACGGGGAAACACGTATATCGATATGCGTGCCTGTAGCAAGGCAGGCAATACAGAACAAGCGGTAAAAGTTGGTGGGGGAGTGGTCTATAAGAACGGTATTGATACCGGGGATATGTGAGGAGACACACGTTTCACAGAAGTTGTTGAGTCATAGCTGCCTGCGGCCACGAGCTGTCACCAGCTAACCCAAACGACCGGGAACGTGAAGCAATATTCAAAGCGCACCAGATGGTGCGCTTTTTTTTCGTCTTCTTTATACTGGGCGCTATGCCTGATTCTGGTGCGCCGCGTTCATGATGGTGCATCGCCAGTTGTATATCTGCCACATTTGCCAATCTGACTGTTGATAATGAATGCTTTGCTGGCACCCGACAACGCCACCCTGATCGACGAATTCTGCGACAGCCTGTGGCTCGAAGACGGTCTGTCGAAAAACTCGCTCGACGCCTACCGGCGCGACATGCGCCTGTTTGCGCGCTACCTGGAAGTGACGCGCCCCGGCCGCGACAGCCTGTTCGATGTCGACAGCGGCGATATCGAAGCCTATTTTGTCGCCCGCAATGACGACAGCAAGGCCACTTCGTCGAACCGCCGCCTGTCGGTACTGAAGCGCTTTTACCAGCGCGCGCTGCGCCTCAAATACGTCCAGGCCGACCCTTGCCTGAAGATGGTGTCGGCCAAACAGCCGGTGCGTTTTGTCCATACGCTGTCCGAAGCGCAAGTTGAAGCGCTGCTGGCCGCGCCCGACGTCAGCACGCCCTTGGGCCTGCGCGAACGCACCATGCTTGAACTGATGTATGCGAGCGGCTTGCGGGTATCCGAGCTGGTCGAGCTGAAATCGGTCGAGCTGAGCCTGAACGACGGCGTGCTGCGCATTACCGGCAAGGGCAGCAAGACGCGCCTGGTGCCGTTCGGCGCCGAAGCGCGCGCCTGGATCGAGCGCTACCTGAAGGATGCGCGCGGCGTGATTCTCGACGGCCAGATGGACGATGCGCTGTTTGTCACGGCGCGTGGCGGCGCCATGACGCGCCAGATGTTCTGGGTAATTATCAAGAAGCATGCGCTGCGTGCGGGGATCACCGCGCCGCTGTCGCCGCATACCTTGCGCCACGCCTTTGCCACCCATCTGCTCAACCACGGCGCCGACCTGCGCGTGGTGCAGCTGCTGCTCGGCCATGCCGATATTTCCACCACCCAGATATACACCCACGTGGCGCGCGAGCGCCTGAAGATACTGCATGCAGCACATCATCCGCGGGGCTGAAAAATTTGCATTTGCCCTATCTGCGTCATAATGTGTCTTACGCGTTCATCAGTAACGTTAAAACAACTCAAGAGGTAAGCCATGGCAAAAACAAATTTCCAATACGAAAAACGACAAAAAGAGCTGGAAAAAAAGAAGAAAGCCGAGGAAAAGGCACGCCGCAAGTTCGAAGCAAAGAATAATCCGAAGCCGGCGGTCGACGAGAACGGCATTGCGCTGCCGGATGAAGATGAAGAAGAGGATGAGGAACCGCAGGCTGGCGCTGCGGTTTAATGTCATGGGCCGGCGTCGGTCGGCGTCGGTCGGATTAGCGGGGCTACGCCCCGCGTAATCCGACAACATTGTTGGCAGCAGCGGTGTTGTCGGATTACGGCCCCCTTGGGGCCTGATCCGACCTACTTCAGTGTGCTGTCACCTGGTTATCGTGCCCATGCTCATCGTCGTGTGCGCTGCCGCCAAACCAGCGTGCGGCGCGCTTGCCCAGGCTGTCCAGGTAGGTATAGGCCACCGGCACCACCACCAATGTCAGCAGGGTCGAAGTAATCACGCCGCCGATCACGGCGCGCCCCATCGGCGCCTGCGTTTCACCGCCGTCGCCCATGCCGATGGCCATCGGCAGCATGCCGAACACCATCGCCAGGGTGGTCATCAGGATCGGGCGCAGGCGCACCTGGCCCGCTTCCATCAGGGCGTCAAACTGTCCCAGCCCTTCGCGCTGGCGCTGGTTGGTAAAGTCCACCAGCAGAATCGCGTTCTTGGTCACCAGGCCCATCAGCATAATAAAGCCGATCACCGAGAAAATATTCAGGGTGCTGCCGGTAATGAGCAGCGCGCCCAGCACGCCGATCAATGACAGTGGCAGCGACACCATAATGGCGATCGGCTGCAAGAAGCTGCCGAACTGCGAGGCCAGTACCAGGTAGATAAAGATCACGGCGATACCGAGTGCCATCATCGCGCCGCCCATGGTTTCGGCCATCTGCTGCGCATTGCCGGCCACATCGAAACGCACGCCGGGCGGCAGGTCGATCGACTTGATGGCTTTCTGTACGTCGGCGTCGACATCGCCGGCCGGGCGGCCTTCGGTGCCGGCATAGATCGCCACGCGGCGCTGCAGCGCCTGGCGCTTGAGTACCTGCGGGCTCGATGACGGTACGAATTCGACCACCTGGCGCAGCGGTATCATGATCGGCTTGCCGTTGGCGTCAAGCTTGCTTGAAGCCAGCGACAGGTCGGCCAGGTCGGCCACCTTCTGGCGGCCCGACTTGGGCAGCTGCACATTGACGTCGTAGTTCTGGCCATCGGAGGCGAGCCAGTGGCTGACCGTGTCGCCAGCAACAAACGGGCGCAGCGCATTACCGATCTGCTGTACCGACAGGCCCAGGTCGCTGGCCAGTTCGTTGTTGATCTTGACGGTGGTTGACGGGTTGGCGCCTTCCTGGCTGTATTCCATGTCGGCCAGGCCCTTGATGCCGCGCATTTTGTTCATCAGCGTGTGGGCTACCGCATCGAGCTTGGCTTCATCGGTGCCAAGAATGGCAATAAAGATCGGCCGTTGGCCCACCGACAGCGTGATGCCGGCAATTGGCGCCAGGCGTTCGCGGATCAGCTTTTCCAGTTCCTGCTGCGAACGGCGCTTGTGGGTCTTGACGTCAGTGAGCTTGAGATTGACCTCGGCCGCATTGCGCCCGTCCTGGGTACCCACATTGGCCACCAGGCTGTCGATCTCGGGAAATTCCTTCAATGCCTGCTCGATCTGGCGCACCTTGGAGTCGGTGTAGTCGAGGCTGGAGCCGACCGGTGTCTTGAAGCGCAGGTTGACCCAGCCCTGGTCGGTTTCCGGGAACATCTCGCCGCCGATCATCGGCACCAGCATCAGGCTGCCGGCAAACAGCGCAAAGGCGGTCGCCAGCGTGGTTTTGCGCCAGCGCAGGGCCACCGCCAGCACCTTGCCGTACCAGACATGCAGGCGGTCGATACCGGTTTCGATCCAGGCCATGAAGCGGCCCAGCCATGGCGCGTACTTGAAGCGGTCCTTGACCGGGTCGCGCCAGACCGAAGACAGCATCGGGTCGAGCGTAAAGCTGACAAACAGCGACACCATCACAGCCACGGCCACGGTAATGCCGAACTGCAGGAAGAAGCGGCCGATAATGCCGTCCATAAACGCCACTGGCACGAACACGGCCACGATGGCAAAGGTGGTGGCCATCACGGCCAGGCCGATTTCATTGGTGCCGTCGTTGGCCGCCTTGACATGGTTCTTGCCCATGCCCAGGTGGCGCACGATATTTTCACGCACCACGATGGCGTCGTCGATCAACAGGCCAATGCACAGCGACAGCGCCATCAGGGTCAGGAAGTTGAGCGTGAAGCCGAACGCTTTCATGGCGATAAAGCTGGCCAGCACCGAGATCGGCAAGGTCAGGCCGGTAATAATGGTGCTGCGCCACGAGTGCAGGAACAGGAACACGATCACCATGGTCAGAATGGCGCCTTCCAGGATGGTGCGCTTGACGTTGTCCAGCTGGCTTTGCACGCGCGCCGATTCGTCGTCGAGCACGCGCAGCGAGATATCGGACGGCAGCGTCTTTTGCAGCTCGGCCGCCACTTTCAGAATGCCGGTACCTACTTCCACCACGTTGGCGTCCTGCACCTTGGTGATTTCCAGCGTGACGGCCTGCTGGCCGTTCATGCGCGAGATCGACAGTTCTTCCTGCTCGCCATCGACCACCGTGGCCACCTGGTCGAGATACACCGGGCCGACGGCGCGGCGCGCGACGATGATCTTGCCGAACTCGCGTGCATCCTTGATCTTGCCTTCGACCCGCACCAGTTGCTCGGCCGCGCCATGGCTGATCGAGCCGGCCGGCAGGTTGGTGTTGGTGGCCTGGATGGCGCGGATCACTTCATCGACGCCGATGCCCTGCGCATTGAGTTCGATCGGCTTCATGCTGATCAGGATCTGGCGTGCGCGCAGGCCGCGCAGCTTGACCTGGCCGACGCCGGCCACGCTCTGGAAGCGCTTGCTGATCACCTGTTCGGTCATGGTCGACAGCTCACGCAGGTCGTGGCTTGTCGCCGTCAGCACGATGGTGGCAATCGGGCGCTCGTTGTCGCCTTCGGCGCGCGCAATAAACGGGTCCTTGGCTTCCTTGGGAAAGCGCGGGCGCACCAGCGCAACCTTGTCGCGCAGGTCCTGCATGGCCTTGTCCATATTGGTCGACAGCTCGAACTCCAGGTAGACCCCGGCGCGCCCTTCCCAGGAATTGGCGCGGATGGTCTTGATGCCGCTGACGGTATTGACGGCGTCTTCGATCGGGCGCGTGATATCGTTTTCCACCGCTTCCGGGGAAGCGCCCGGGTAATTGACTTCAATCGCGGCAAACGGGAACTGCACGCTGGGCATGCTTTCCACGCCCAGGCCGCGGTACGAAAACAGGCCCAGCACCACCAGCGCCACCATCACCATGGTGGCAAACACGGGGTTCTGGATACTGACTTTGGTCATCCACATGGCTCAGCCTTTCTGCGGCGCGGCGGCCGGTTTGGCTGCAGCGGCGGCGGCTGCCGGCGCGGTATTGAACGTCACCTCATGGCCCGGCTTGACGCCATCGAGCCTGGCCACGATCACCTGCGCGCCCGGCGCCAGGCCGGCCGTCACTTCGGCGTAACCTTCATCTTCATTGCGCAGGCCCAGCGTGACCGGCGTTTCCACTACCTTGCCTTTCACCAGTGCATACACCACCGTGCCGCGCTTTTCCTGGCGCACGGCCGTGAGCGGCACCAGCGGCGCCACGCTCGAGCGCTCGGTCACGATGCTGCCCTTGGCGAACATGCCGCCGCGCAGCGCGCGGTCGCTATTGTCGACCGCGATATACACCATCATCGCGCGCGAGCCGCTTTCGGTGGTGGGGTTGATGCGTTCGACCTTGCCGGCAAAGTCGCGCGCGCCAAAGCCGTCGACCTTGAAGCGCACGTCCTGGCCGACCTTGATGCGCGGGATCTCGGCGCTCGGTACCGGTGCCTCCAGCGTCATCTGCGCCAGATTGACGATGGTATAGACCGGCATGTCGGGCGCGACCTTCTCGCCTGCCTGCACATGGCGCTTGCTGACGATGCCGGCCATCGGCGCGCGGATCACGGTATCGGCCAGTGCGATGCGCGCGATATCGACCATGGCGCCCGCCGACTTGACGGCGGCGCGCGCCAGGTCGACCGAGTTTTGCGTGGTGTCGTAGGCGGTTTGCGAAATGTATTTCTGCTTGAGCAGGGCCTGGCTGTTGGCCTCGTTCTTGCCTGCCATTGCCAGGCGCGCCTGCGCTTCGTCGAGCATGGCCTGCTGCTGCGTCAGGCGGGCGCGCTGGTCGGCGGCGTCCAGGCGCAGCAGTATCTGGCCGGCGGCAACCTGCTGGCCTTCCTGCACGGTGGTGGCGGCGATTTCGCCGGAGACCTTGGACTTGATGGTGGCCTGCGTCAGCGGCATGAGGGAGCCCGACAGCGGCAGGCTCACTTTCAGCTCGCGCGCGGCAATCGCCGCCACGTCGCCCTGCGCCAGTTCATGCACCGGTGTTTTTGCTGCTTCTTTTTTCTTGCTGGCCTGCGCGGCAGCGGCGCTGGCGGCCTGCTGCTTCGATTGCTTGTAGCTCCAGCCGCCGGCGGCTACGGCGACGCCGATCAGGATCAGCACCAGTGGACGCCAGCGCCGGCTACGTTTGATGGCAAGGGGGGCGGGCGGTGGCAGTGTCTCGTTTTTCATGGTTTTGATGGCGTGGCGGCGCGCCGTTGGGGCGCCTGGGCTCGGTTCGATCCTGCCTGGCAGCGCAGGACCGTACGGGTAGCGCGGCGCCGTGTCGGGCCACCGGCAGCACGCCTGCCGCCAGCAGCCGTTCACAGCGCTACGCATATTGCCACTTTATGAATTTTCAAGGGCCGCCGCCACCGTCATGCGACAGATTGCACAAAACGGGGGCTGAACTGCAGAAAATCTAATCGAAGGGGCCGCGCAGGCGGATACGTACCAGCACCTGGCCATGGTCGGACGCCTGCGGCATGGCCAGCAGCAGATGGTCGTTCAGATACAGCACATCCTGTACCACGCCGATGGCGCGCGGCGAAGCGGCGTGGAAATGCTCGGACACCAGCACATGGTCGATGGTCATATTGCTGCTGTCGTGGATATTGGTATAGCGCAGCTGGCGCAGATCGTCGCGGCGCTGCTGGATGGCATTGCAGTCGTACAGGCGCTCGTGCATTTCATGGCCCGGCAGGCTGGGTGCGCCGGCGCCCATCACGATGCTGGTGGTCACGGCCTGGGCAATATCGTTGAAGTCGCCCAGCACGATGCGCGGCCGGCCGCTGCGGCCCAGTTCGCACGCCAGCACGCGCAGCGCCACCGCTTCGGCGCCGCGCCGGTGCAGCGAGCGCAGGTTGGCCATGGCGTAGGCCAGCGCATCGCTGCTGTCGCCATGGCGGTAATCGGGGCGGCGCGATTTCAGGTGCACCACCAGCACATCGGTCACATGGCCGCCGGGCAGCAGCACCGGCACATGCAGCGGCGCGCGGGCAAAGCGCGCGGCCTGGTCTTCGGCCGCATGGTCTTCCGCCGGCAGGGCCACGCCCAGCGGGAAGTTGGCGTACGCCACGGCGGGGCCGGCCAGCGGCAGGCGCGATACCAGCGCCACGGCCGGCAGCGCGCGTCCGCCGGCGTCGACGGCGTCGTAGCCGGCCAGCACGGCGTCGCGATACAGTTGCGTGCGCGCCAGCACCTCGCGCAGGGCGGCCTGCGAAAACACTTCCTGGAAGCCGACCACATCGGCGTTCAGCAGGTCGAGCTGGCGCGCCGTCCATTGCAGCTTGGCTTCATATTGCGCTGGCGTCAACGGTTCGAGGTTGTCATACAGTTTTGCACCGGGCAGGGCAAGATTGCAGACATTGAAGGTGGCAAAGCGGATTTCTTCCTGCATAATTAGCACTCCTCACTGAATGATCAGCGTATCACGCATGGCTAAAAAAGAGCATATTTCGGAAACCCCGGCAACGCAAATGCTGCGCAAGCATCAGGTTGCCTTTGACGAACATCCCTATCCTTACGAAGAGCACGGCGGCACCAGCGTGTCGGCGCGCGAGCTTGGCGTGCCCGAGCATGCCGTCATCAAGACCCTGGTGATGCAGGATGAGGCGGCGCGGCCGATGATCGTGCTGATGCATGGCGACTGCAAGGTCTCGACCAAGAACCTGGCGCGCGCCATCGGCTGTAAATCGGTCGAGCCATGCAAGCCCGAGGTGGCGCAGCGTCATTCTGGTTACATGATAGGCGGCACCTCGCCATTTGGCACGCGCAAAGTGATGCCGGTCTATGTCGAGCAGACCATACTGGACCTGGAACGCATCTATATCAACGGCGGGCGGCGCGGTTTTCTGGTGTCGCTGGCGCCGCAGGTGGTGTTCGAGTTGCTGGGCGCAAAGGTCGTGCAGTGCGCTTTGCCGGACTGAGCCAGCGCGCGATGGTGTATATTCTGCTGCCCCAGCCTCAGCGTCAGTCTCGACACTGCTGCAATAAACATAACAAAGGGAAGAAATGAATCCAGTAATCACAACCGTGGCAATGACAGTGGCCGCTTACTTGCTCGGCTCGATATCGTTTGCCGTGGTGATGAGCAAGATGTTCGGGATTGCCGATCCGCGCACCTATGGCTCGAAAAATCCGGGCGCGACCAACGTGCTGCGTAGCGGTAACAAGGGCGCGGCCATCATGACCCTGCTCGGCGACGGCGCCAAAGGCTGGCTGGCCGTTTTCCTGGCCGATCACTTTGCCGCGCAGCTGGGCGTGGGCGACACGGCCGTGGCGCTGGTGGCCATTGCCGTGTTCCTCGGGCACCTGTGGCCCGTGTTTTTCCGCTTTATCGGCGGCAAGGGCGTGGCCACCGCGCTGGGCGTACTGCTGGGCATCAATCCCTGGCTGGGCCTGGCCACGCTGGCCACCTGGCTGGTGATTGCCTATGCCTTCCGCTATTCTTCGCTGGCGGCGCTGGTGGCAGCGCTGTTTGCACCGTTCTACTATGGCCTGCTGTTTGGCGTGGACGCGATCCTGCTGGCAGTGATCGTGATGAGCGTGCTGCTGGCGTATCGCCACAGCCAGAATATTGCCAATCTGCTCGCCGGCAAGGAAAGCAAGATCGGCAGCAAAAAGAAGTAAACTTGAATTTGCCGTCGCCGCACGCATATGCAAGGCTTGCGGCGCGCACGGTGCGCCCGCCACCGACTTTCAAAGGCTGCCATCATGACTGCAACGCCCATCCGTATCGATTTTGTTTCCGACGTTTCCTGCCCATGGTGCGTGGTGGGCCTCAAGTCGCTGGAGCAGGCGCTCGACAAGCTGCAAGGCACCGTCAAGGCCGACATCCATTTCCAGCCCTTCGAGCTGAACGCCAAT
Organism: Janthinobacterium aquaticum; assembly: GCF_009208565.1. Lineage (GTDB taxonomy): Bacteria > Pseudomonadota > Gammaproteobacteria > Burkholderiales > Burkholderiaceae_D > Janthinobacterium. The sequence goes on from NZ_WFLK01000004.1 coordinate 99,322, forward strand.
ATGGCGCCGGAAGGCCAGGATATCGGCGAACATATCGCCGAGAAATACGGCTCGACTCCGGAACAGATGGCGCAGTCGCGCGAAGCGATCCGCGCGCGCGGCGAACAGCTGGGTTTTACCTTTTCAATGGACAAGCGTGGGCGCATCTACAACACCTTCGACGCGCACCGCCTGCTGCACTGGGCTGGTCTGGAAGGGCGTCAGCACTCGCTGAAAATGGCGCTGTTCGACGCTTACTTTACGCAAGGACAAAACCCGTCGTCGCATGACTTGCTGCTCAAAGTAGTGGGCGAGGTGGGCCTCGATACCACGCGCGCGGCCGCCATTCTGGCCTCGAACGAATTTGCCGACGAAGTGCGCGAGCAGGAGCGCTTCTATCAGCAGAACGGTATCAATTCGGTGCCGGCCATTATTATCAACGAGCGCCATCTGATCTCCGGTGGTCAGCCGCCCGAAGTATTCGAACAGGCTTTGCGCCAGATCGCGTCCGGTAGCTGAACTCGCCTCAGGCGTGCGCCATTAAATTGCTTTTGCGCTACACTCGCCTCCACAGGAGGATAGTCAAATGCCAACAGCAAGCTGGAATGGCGCCGTCGTTGCGCAAGCTGCCGACGACCAGGTGCAGATCGTTGAAAACAATGTGTATTTTCCCCTCGCCGCGGTCAAGCAGGATTGCCTGCGCGCCAGCAGCCACCAGACCGTGTGCCCATGGAAGGGCACGGCCAGTTATTACGATGTCGTGGTCGATGGCCAGGTCAACGCCAACGCCGCCTGGTATTACCCCGAGCCGAAAGACGCTGCCCGCCAGATCGCCGGCCATGTGGCGTTCTGGCGCGGCGTGCAGGTCGAGCGTTAGTCATGGACCTGCGTCTTGCCGTCTATCAACTGGCCCAAACCCATCAGCTTGATACACACCAAACCCGTCAATTGCACGAGCTGGCCGGCTTCGAGCAGGAACCGGCGCGCCTGGCGTACTGGTTGCCGCGCGGCGTGGCTGTATTGGGTGCCGCCTTGCTGGGGCTGGGCCTGATCTGCTGGGTTGCCGCCAACTGGGCAGACTTTGGCCGTAGCGGCCGCTTTGCTTTGCTGCAGGGCATTGTCGTTCTGGCCTGTCTCGGCGCCTTTGCCGCACCGAAAGCGCGTTCGCCGCTGCTGCTGATCGCCATGCTGGCCATCGGTGGCCTGTTTGCCTTTTTCGGCCAGACCTACCAGACCGGCGCCGATCCGTGGCAGTTGTTTGCCGTCTGGGCCGCACTGGCCTTGCCGCTGTGCCTGGTGGCGCGCAGCGATGTGCTGTGGACGCCGTGGATGCTGATCATCGCCACCGGCATTACGCTCTGGATACAGGCCCATGCGCACCGCAGCTGGCTGATCGACCCCGAGGACCTGGATCTGTATATGGCCGGCTGGGCAGCCTGGCTGCTGGCCTGCGCCTTTGTCTCGCCGCTGCTGGCGCGCTGGACCGGGGCCGGCCTGTGGCCGTTGCGCCTGGGTCTGATGCTGCTGATGATCTCGATCGTCGGCGCCGCCATCAGCGCGCTGTTCAGCTCGGCCATCGGCATGCTGTACTGGGGCGGGCTGGCGGTATTGCTGGTCGCCGCCGTAGTGCTGCAGACGCGCCGCCTGTTTGATGTGTTTGGCCTCAGTGCCGTCACGCTCGGTATCAATATCGTGCTCGTTGCCGGACTGGGTTCGCGCATGGTCGACACGCGTGATGACCCGATTGCCGGCATGGCCTTTACCGCCCTGACAGCGGCCCTGCTGCTTGCCGCCAGCGTCAAGTTCATTCTGTGGCGCACGCGCCAGGAGGCGCCATGAATCCGCGCAAACCCGATGCCTTATCCACACTGATGGACGCTGCCGTCCAGGCTCAGCTGTTGCGCGCCACGGCGGCGCGCCCGGAGCAGGATGTGCGGCCCTGGCCGGTGGTGCTGATGACGGCTTTTGGCGCCTGGCTGGCCGCGCTGCCCCTGATGCTGATGCTGGGCCTTATGCTGGGCAGTTTTCTTGAAAGAGGCATCGGTACCTATATCGTGGCGGCGCTGGCGCTTGCTGCTGCCTGCACGGTGTTGCGCCTGCGCAGCGTGTCGCTGTTTGTCGAGCAACTGGCCATTCCCGGCCTGCTGGTTGGCGGCGGCCTGCTGGGCTATGCGCTGTTTCGCGACCTGCACAGCCAGCTTGCCGCACTGCTGCTGGGCCTGACCTGCCTGCTGTTCGCCGTGATCCTGGCGCGCGACTGGCTGCGCGTGCTGCTCGGCTTTGCTGCCTGCGCGCTGCTGGCGCTATGCGGTGTGAGCAGCCATCAGAGCTGGTCTTTCAACAGCGACCCGACCAGCCTGTTTATTGCCTGGCTGCTGGCGCTGGGCGTATGGCTGGGCGTACACTGGGTACAGAAAGCCAGCTATGGCGACGGCCGCGGTGCGGCAGCGGCGGCCTATATCGAATCGGTCTCGACCGGCTGGGTGCTGGCCGTGCTGGCAGGACTGATCATGTGGTCCGGCAAGACGTTTTTGCTGGGCGCCAGCATGGGCGACGGCTGGGTCAGCGATATGGCCGACGAGGTGGCAACGCGCAGGCAGCCGTGGCAATTCCAGCTGCTGCAGGGCATCTCGGTGGCGCTGGCCATTGCTGCCGCGTTCTGGGCGCAGCATCGCTGGCCTTCGCTGCGCCAGTTGCCGGCGCTGGGCGTGGCGATTGTGCTGACCGTGCTGGCCTGGTTTATGCCGGCGCTGGGGCCGGTGCTGCTGATCCTCGCGTTTTGCGTGACCAGCGCGCGCCTGCGCGTGGCGACAGCGGCAGCACTGGCAGCAGCCTGGGTTATCGGCGGTTTTTACTATCAGCTGGCCTGGCCCCTGGCTAGCAAGGCGCTGGTGCTGGCGGTTGCCGGGCTGGTGCTGGCGGCGCTGTCCTGGTTGGCCGCGCGCGGCGCGGTGCGCAAGCTGGTCGACCAGGCCGGCGGCATGGAGCTGTCCGCGCCGCATGGCCGGCTGGTACGCCCCGGCGTGTTAGCTAGCCTGCTGGTGGTGCTGGCGGTGGCCAATATCGGCATCTGGCAAAAGGAAAAGCTGATCAGCGACGGCCAGCCGGTCTTTATTGCGCTGGCGCCGGCTGATCCGCGTTCGCTGATGCAGGGCGACTTCATGCGCTTGAATTTCCTGGCCTTGAATGCGTTTGACGCCGTGACCATGCACGGTGAACGCGTCAAACGCCCTTATATCGTACTTGCGCGCGACGAGCGCGGCATCGCCACGGTGCAGGGGCTGCATGAGGGCAAGCCGCTGGCGCCTGGCCAGTTCCTGATGCAACTGACACCGAAAGACGGCCGCTGGGCGCTGGTCACCGACGCCTGGTATTTCAAGGAAGGCGAGGCGGCGCGCTGGGAAAAGGCGCGCTATGGCGAGTTTCGCGTCATGCCCGATGGCCGCGCCTTGCTGGTCGGCATGCGCGGCGAACACCTGGAAGCGCTGTAGCGAGTACCTAACCCGCCAACCCGGGGTCAGTTCCGCCATCTGGACACAAGCTCATCTTTAAGAAGCCGGCGGCATGCTGCATGCTGGTTTTTCAGCAGCTGCCGGGAGTAGGTATCAGGGACGAGTTCGTGTCCGATTGGCGGAACTGACCCTGAGTTGGTGGGCAGGTGGCAGTTGCCTCCTGTAAAATTATCCAATGGATAATCTTACACATTCGGTGGTCGGTCTTGGCGTGGGCGAACTGGTACACCGCAGTTTGCCGGTCGAGCCGCAAGCGCCTGCCCAGCGCACGCGTCGTGCGCTGTTTTTGTTTTCAGCCTGGTTTGCCAGCAATGCGCCCGACCTGGATCTGATACTGACGCGGCTGCTGCCGCGCCCGTTTGGCTATATGCTGCACCATCGCGGCCATACGCATACTTTGCTGCTTGCCATACCGCAGGCCTTGCTGCTGCTGGCGCTGATCTGGCTGCTGTGGCCAGGTGCGCGGCGCCTGCTGCGTGACAGCGCGCCGGCCCGGCTGGGGCTGGGCATCTGCGTGATAGCCGGCTTCTGCCTGCATATGGGCATGGACTTTTTGAATTCCTACGGCGTCCATCCGTTCTATCCGTTCGACAACCGCTGGCTGTTTGGCGACATGGTGTTTATTGTCGAACCGATGTTCTGGGTGCTGCTGGGCGTGCCGGTGATCATGGCGATGCGCTACCGCCTGGTCAAAGGCGTGCTGTTGGCCGGCCTGGCGGCGGCGCTGTGCTTCTTTACCTACAAGCATTACCTGGCGCCGCTGTCGCTGGCCGTGCTGCTGGCGCTGGGTGCGCTGATGGCGCTTATGCAGGCGTCTCTGCAGTCGCGCGCTGGCGCAAACGGGCGCCGCGCCCTGCTGCTGGCGTTTGGCCTGTCGGCCGTGTTTATCGGCGCCCAGGGCGTGGCCTCGGCCATTGGGCGCGCGCGCGTGATTGCAGCCGTACAGACTGCCGACCCTGGCGTACGCGTGTGGGATGTGGCCATGACGGCATTCCCCAGCAATCCGCTGTGCTGGATTTATGTCTCGCTCGACAGCAAGGCCGACGACAGCTATACCTTGCGCCGCGGCACTTTGAACCTGCTGCCGGGTGCGATGGCGCCGAAAGCCTGTCCGGCCGGGCTGGCTGAAACGGGCAAGGGCGCCATGCTGGCGCCGGGAATTGCGCTGGCGGCGCAGGCCAAGGGCAGCCTGGCCAGCCTGCGCGCCATGCAGACCAGCAATTGCTATGTCGACGCCTGGTTCCGCTTTGCCCGCATGCCCAAGGTCAGCGCGCAGGAGCTGACGGACGTGCGCTTCAATCCCGATATGCAGCCCAACTTTACCACGGTGGAAATGGCGCAGTTCCAGGGCCGCGCCTGCCCGTCCTACGTGCCGGGCTGGGGCCATCCGCGCGCCGATATCCTGGGCCTGCCGGAAGGGAAATAGACGGTGGAAGAACAACACGCCTTGCCCTACCTGCGCGAAACGCTGCTGTTTCTGGCGCTGGCCGGCATTTTTATTCCCTTGCTGCAGCGTCTGCGCGTCAATCAGGTACTGGGCTTTCTGGCCGTGGGCGCCTTGTTCGGCCCGTATGGCTTCGGCCTGTGGGCCGGCGACTTTCACTGGCTGACTTATTTTTCGTTCGTGCGCGCCGAACAGGTCAGCGGCCTGGCCGAGCTGGGCGTGATGTTCTTGATGTTTATGATCGGGCTGGAGCTGTCGACCGAGCGGCTGTGGGCGCTGCGGCGCTGGGTGTTTGGCGGCGGCGTGGCGCAGGTGGCCGTCAGTGCCTGCCTGGTTGGCGCTGTCGCCTGGTATTGCGGCCTGTCGACTGAAGCTGCCATCGTGCTTGGGCTGGTGCTGTCGCTGTCGTCGACAGCGGTCGTGATGCAGCTGCTGACGGATCAGCGCTCCTTGCCCACGCCGGCCGGCCAGGCCGGCTTTTCGATATTGATGTTCCAGGATCTGATGGTGGTGCCGCTGTTTATCCTGATCGATGTGTTTGCCAGCGGCCACAGCGAAGACCTGGCCTATCTGCTCAGCTTTGCTGCCGTCAAGTCGGCTGGCGCCATCGTGCTGATCTATCTGCTGGGCCGGCGCGTGATCCGGCCGCTGTTCCAGTTTTTCGTGAAAAAGCACCAGCCCGACGTTTTCATGGCCTTGACACTGCTCAGTACGCTGGGCATCGCCGGCCTGACCTATCTGGCCGGCTTGTCGATGGCGCTCGGCGCGCTGCTGGCCGGACTGCTGCTGGCCGAAACGGAATTTCGCCATGAAGTCGAAGTGACCATCGAGCCGTTCAAGGGCTTGCTGATGGGGCTGTTTTTCATGTCGGTCGGCATGCAGATCGATGTGCGTGAGATCCTCAAGTCGCCGGTCTGGATACCGCTGGCCGTGCTGGGCCTGTTTGCCGCCAAGACGCTGGTGATCAGCGTGATTTTCCGCCTGGGCGGCTTTCACTGGGGGCGTGCGGTCGAATCGGGCGTGCTGCTGGGGCAGGGCGGTGAATTTGCCTTTATCGTGGTGGCTTATGCGCTGGGCACGCACCTGATTGCGCCGGAAGTGGCGCAGTTCGTGATGCTGGTGGTGGGCCTGAGCCTGTTTGCCACGCCGGCGCTGGCGAAAGGCGCGCGCGGCTTTGGCAACTGGTGGGAGCAGCGCCACCGCCATCAACTGGCCGACCTGGACGGCGGCGCGCTGCCGCCGCAGGGCGGCCGGGTAATCATTGCCGGTTTCGGCCGCGTCGGCCAACTGCTGGCCAAGGTGCTGACCGAACACGATATCGGCTACGTAGCGATAGAAAACGATGCGCGCCTGGTGACGACGCTGCATCCGCGCGGCTTTCCCGTCTATTTCGGCGACGCCTCGCGCGCCGAACTGCTGCAGAAGGTGCATGCCGACCGCGCCTGCGCGGTGGTGCTGACGATGGATCACCCGGCGTCGGTGCTGCACGCGGTGCGCGCGATCCGCCGCGAATACCCGCTGCTGCCCGTCTATGCACGGGCGCGCGATGAAGCGCATGCGGTCGCGCTGGCGCAGGCCGGCGCCACGCTGGTGGTGCCCGAGGCGCTGGAAGCGGCGCTGCAGCTGACGGCCACCGTGCTACAGACGGCAGGTATCGCCGAAGAGCGCGCCGCCGGCATCGTGCAGCTGGAGCGCGAACGGCGCGACGCCGTGCTGCTGGCCAAAAAAACGCCCTAGCCAAGCGTGCTGCAGTGTGGCAACGATTATGGCTACAATCACGCCTTATGAAGCTACTAACAATATGAAAACCGGCACCGGAACACGCCCCCTGACTGCGCAGCAGCAGGCGGCGCATAAAGCAGCACATAATGCAGCGCAAGAGGTACAGAAGCGATACGGCAAGCCCGAACAGGGCTGGCGCGCGAAGCTGTACGCGGTCATTTTTGAGTCCGAAACCCGCGCCGGGCGCACTTTTGATCTGCTGCTGATCGCCGCCATCCTGATCAGCGTGACGGTGGTGGTGCTGAGCAGCGTGAGCGCCATTGCGGCCCGTTACGGCCAGGAGCTGATGGCGCTCGAATGGTTCTTTACCGTTTTGTTTACCATCGAATATCTGGCGCGCCTGTGCTGCCTGCAGCATCCGGTGCGCTACGCCAGAAGTTTTTTTGGCGTGATCGACCTGCTGGCGATCGTGCCGACCTATATCGGCTTGCTGCTGCCAGGCGCGCATGTGCTGATCGATGTGCGCATCCTGCGTTTGCTGCGCATGTTCCGCATTCTCAAGCTGACCACCTATGTGCATGAATATACGATGCTGGGCCGGGCATTGCTGGCCAGCCGGCGCAAGATACTGATTTTCCTGTCGTTCGTGATGATGGTGGTGTTTTTGCTGGGGACCGTGATGTATGTCGTGGAAGGGCCGCAAAACGGCTTTACCAGCATCCCTACCTCGGTATACTGGGCCGTCAGCACCATGACCACGGTGGGCTTTGGCGATATCGCGCCCAAGACCGATATAGGACGCGCGATTGCTTCGATGATGATGCTGCTCGGCTGGGGCATCCTGGCTGTACCGACCGGCATCATCAGCTCGGAAATGACCATGCAGCGCGGCAGCCGCAACAGCCGTGACAGCGCCGCACGCCGCTGCGAAGGCTGCCTGGCCGATGACCTGCCGGAAGACGCGCGCTTCTGCCAGCACTGCGGTGACGCACTGCCGCCCCTGAAACCTGAAGTTGTCTTGTAAAGGCCGACAATGATCCCCGTTCGCCTGATTGCCACTGGCAAGGCTGTGCCGTCGCGCAGCGTCACTTCTGCTGAAATCGACCTCGAGTTCGGCCACCCGCCCGGCTATACGCTGCAGAAAAGCGGCGTGCAGTCGCGCTTCGTGGCCGCGCCCGATCAATCGCAAAGCCAGCTGGGCGCCGCCGCGCTGCAGGACGCACTGCAGCATGCCAATTTGCAGCCGTCCGATATTGACCTGCTGATCGGCGCCTGCGCCGTGCCCGAGCAGGCGCTGCCCAATACCGCCTGCTTTATCGCGCTGCATGCCGGCCTGCCGCCGGGCACACCGGCCTTTGACGTCAACGCCAGCTGCCTCAGTTTCATGGCGGCATTTCGCGTGGCCGCCTCGATGCTGGCCGATGGCGGTTACCGCCGCATTGCCATCGTCTCGTCCGACCTGGCCTCGCGCGGCGTCGACTGGCGCGAGCCGGAGTCGTCGATGATCTTTGGCGACGGCGCCGCCGCCGTGATCGTCGAACGCGGCGATGGCAGCAGTGGCATCCGTGCTTACAAAATGGCGACCTATCCTGAAGGGCGCCACCACTGCGAAATCCGCGGCGGCGGCACCGAACGCAATCCGCGCCAGGGCAGCGTGCCTGACGATTATCTGTTCCATATGGACGGCAAGGGCGTGTTCCGCCTGGCCGTCAAGGTGATGCCGGAGTTTCTCGACCAGTTGATGGCGGAGTCTGGCGTGGGGCTCGACCAGGTCGATGTCGTCGTGCCGCACCAGGCCAGTCCGCTGGGCCTGGCCCATGCCGCCCGCATCCTCGATGTGCCCGATGCTAAAATCGTCAAGATATTTGAAACCCATGGCAACCAGGTGGCCGCATCCTTGCCCACCGCGCTGCATGAAGCGGTGCGCTCCGGGCGCGCCATGCCGGGCCAGCGCCTGCTGATGATGGGCACGGCCGCCGGCCTGACGGTGGGCGGCATGATCGTCGACTTATAGGATCATAGGAGAGCGGATGCAGCGCATACTGGTCACGGGCGCCACCGGCGGGCTCGGTCGCAATGCAGTGCGCACCTTGCTGGAGCAGGGTGTGCAGGTGCGCGCCACCGGCCGCAATGCGGAAACAGGGCGCGAGCTGGAACGCATGGGCGCCGAATTTTTTCCGCTCGATCTGGCGCAGGCAACAAAGCTGCAGGCCGATGCGCTGGTACGCGGTATCGACACGGTCTGGCACTGCGCCGCGCTGTCGTCGCCGTGGGGGCGCGAGCAGGATTTTATCGCTGCCAATGTCACCGCTACCGGGCAACTGCTGCGCGCTGCCGCCAGTGCACACGTCAAGCGCTTCGTGCATATCTCCACGCCGGCCATGTATTTTGATTACCGCAACCGCTACGAGGTGCCGGAAACCTTCCGGCCCGAGCGCTATGTGAACGCCTATGCGCGCACCAAGGCGATGGCGGAAAAACTGGTGCAGGACAGCGCCGAACGCCATCCGCAGATGCTGTGCGTGATTTTGCGTCCGCGCGCCATCTTCGGCCCGCACGACCAGGTGCTGATCCCGCGTCTGGCGCGCGTGCTGCAGGAACGCGGCGGCAAGCTGCCGTTGCCCAATGGCGGCGCGGCCACCATCGACGTGACCTATGTCGACAATGTGGTGCATGCGATGTGGCTGGCCACTATCCACAAGTCACTGGTGTCAGGCGTGGCCTTCAATATCACCAATGGCGAACCGGCGCGCCTGTGCGATATTTTGCGCGCGCTGTTCTGCGATGAGCTGCAGCAGCCGTTCGAGATTGTCAGCCTGCCGTACCGCGTGCTGGCGCTGGCCGCGCGCGCGATGGAACTGGCTTCGCGCCTGACGCGGCGTGAACCGTCGCTGACCGCCTACAGTCTCGGCGCGCTGAGCTTTGACATGACGCTCGATAACGCCAAGGCGCGCAAGGTGCTCGGCTACCGGCCCATCGTCAGCCTGCAGGAAGGCATTGCGCGCACCGCCCGGTGGCTGCGCCAGGAAGCGGCTGCGCAGCAGCTGCCCAGGGAGCGCAATGGCTAGGATTACCGCTTTTCGCGTGGGCCACTGCACGCATCCATCGTGCATGGTGTTGAAGGGGAGCGGACTGGCCAGCCGCTGCTTCCCTTCGCGCGCCTACCTGATCGAGACACGCAATGGCCTGTATTTATGGGATACCGGTTACGCCGAACACTTTCGCGCCGCCACCGCCAGGGGCGTCTATCGCCTGTATGCGTGGGTGACGCCGATTGCGTTCGAGCCTAAAGAATCGCTGCGCGGCCAGCTGCGCGCGCATGGCGTGGCGCCCGATGATATCGGCACTTTGCTGCTGTCGCATTTTCATGCGGACCATATCGCCGGCCTGCGCGACTTTCCGGCAGCGCGCCTGATGGCGTCCCAAACCGGCTGGGACGCCGTGCGCGGCCTGTCCGGCTTTGCCGCCGTGCGCCAGGCGTTTGTGCCCGAACTGCTGCCCGATGATATCGAACAGCGGCTGGACTTTGTTGAAAGCGTGCCGCAGACGGCCTTGCCGGCTGCCTTGCAGCCGTTTGGCCACGGGCGCGATATCAGCGGCACCGGTGAAATCTATATTGTTGACCTGCCCGGCCATGCGCATGGCCATATCGGTGCTTTTGTGCTGCAGGACAGCGGCTGGACGCTGCTGGCCTCGGACGCGGCCTGGACGCCCGAGAGCTTCCAGCAGCTGCGCGGCCCGTCCGAGCTGTCGTTTATTATCCAGCACAAGCGCGCGCCGTATTACGACACGCTGCACAAGTTGCACCAGCTGCATGGCGCGGGCCAGGCGCAGATCCGCATTACGCATGAAGACACGGCCGACTACGTGCCGCTGGCGGGCCGTCCATGATGCGCATCGTCTGGCTGCTGCTGTCGTACTGGCGCACGCGGCGCCTGCGCTTTGCCAGCCGCGAGCAGCTTGAACAGCATCAGCAGCGGCAGCTGGCGCGCTTTATGCGCACCTTGTGCACGCGCAGCCGCTACTTTGCGCCATTTGCCGCTTTGCCGCTGGCGCAGTGGCCGTTGATGAACAAGGCGCTGATGCTCGAGCATTTCGACCGCATGAATACGGCCGGCGTCACGCTGGCCGAGGCGATGGCGGCGGCCATGGCGGCTGAGCGCAGCCGCGACTTTACGCCGGCCGTGGGCGAGATCACGGTGGGGCTGTCGTCGGGCACCTCGTCGCAGCGCGCCGTATTTACCGTCAGCCCGCGTGAAAAGGCGCAGTGGGCCGGCGTGATGCTGGCCAAGGCGCTGCCCAATGGCCTGTTTGCCGGCGAACGCGTGGCGCTGTTTTTGCGCGCCAACAGCAATCTGTACACGGCCGTGCGCTCGCCCTGGCTGACGTTTGCCTTTTACGACCTGTTCCAGCCTTTCGACAGCCTGTGCGCGCAGCTGACCGTCTACCAGCCAACGGTTGTGGTGGCACCTGCCCAGGTACTGCGCCAGCTGGCGCAGCGTGTGCTCGCTGGTGAGCTGGCCCTGGAACCGAAAAAAGTGATTTCCGTGGCCGAAGTGCTCGAAGAACAGGACCGAGCGCTGATCGAACGGGCCTTTGGCACCGTGCATGAAATCTACCAGGCCACCGAGGGTTTCCTGGCCAGCAGCTGCGAGCATGGCGTGCTGCACCTGAACGAGGAATACGTGCAGATCGAGCCACAGTGGCTCGATGCGCAGCAGCGCCGCTTCGTGCCGGTGATTACCGACTTTACCCGCACCACGCAGCCCATCGTGCGCTACCGGCTCGACGATATCCTGCTGGCGCGTGCCACGCCATGCGCTTGCGGGCGCGTCACGCGCGCCATCGACGGCATCGAAGGGCGCTGCGACGATATGCTGCTGCTGCCGTCGGCAGCGGGCGCGCCGGTAGCGGTGTTTGCCGATGTACTGACGCGCGCTTTTGCGCAGGCACTGCCGCCCGATGGCGACTACCGGCTGGTGCAGCACGGCGAGTGCGCCTTGCAGCTGCATGCGGCGCAGAATGCCGCTGGCCTGGCTGCCTTGCGCGCGCACCTAGAACAAATTCTCGGTGCCCTGGGCGTGGCAACCGAGCGCCTCGAATGGACACTGGACAGCACGCTGCCGCCGTTCGATCCCACCACGAAACGGCGCCGCATCGTGCGCAAGGCCGCAGCATGAGTGTCTGGGCGCGCCTGCTGCATCTGCTGGCTGGCTGGGGCAGCGTGGGCCTCGTGTATTTTTCCAGCGATCTGCTGCAAGGGCAGGGCGTGCTGCTGCCCGAAACGGCACTGGACCGTGCGATTGCCTATAGCGACTCGGCCATCTGGCTGTATCTGTCCTTCTTTATCCTGATTCCGTATGCTTATCTGGTAGCGCAGCCGCACAGGGTGCGCTGGCTGGCGCGTGCGATGGCTCTGTCGGCCCTGATGTGTGGCGTGGTGTTTTTGCTCTATCCGACCACGCTGGCTTATCCGCCGGTGGGCGAGGGCACGGGCTGGAGTACGCAGATGCTGCGCCTGCTGCAGGCGGCCGACTCCACCCAGAACTGCCTGCCTTCGCTGCACGGCGCATTGACGCTGCTGTGCGTCTGGGCGCTGGCCGAGCGTGAGCGCCCACTGCGCTCTGCCTTGTCTGTGCTGCTGGGGCTGGGCATCGCCTATGCCATTATTGCGCTGCGCCGCCATGTTAGCATCGATCTGGCCGCCGGCCTGCTGGTCGGTGTGGCGGGCGGCATGCTGGCAAAAATACAGGTAAGCTTGCCGTGTCGCCGCGCGCACAAGCAGCGCAGCGCCTCCTCGGAAATCGCGCCATGAACCATTTCGCCCTGACTTTTCTGATCATGCTGGTCTTTGTGCTGGCCGAACTGCTGATACTCAAATGGGTACGCAAGAAGCCGGTGCCATGGAAAGACGTGATCTTCAATCTCAATTCCGGCCATATCCTGATGTGGGTGTTTCGCGGCGTGGAAGTGGCGGCCTTTGCGCTGCTGCTGCGCTACGCCAACCTGCATGTCGTCGACCAGTGGCCGCTGGCGGCGCAGTGGGCGTTTGCCTTCGTGGCCTGGGATTTGTGCTTCTACTGGATGCACCGACTGCACCACAAGATTCCGCTGCTGTGGGCCGTGCATGTGGTACACCACCAGGGCGAGCATTTCAACCTGTCGCTGGGGGTGCGCAATTCCTGGTATTCGTCGCTGACCAATTTCCCGTTTATCGCCATCCTGGCCGTGCTGGGCGTGCCGCTGGAAGTATTCGTGGTGGTCTCGTCGCTGCACTATTCGGTGCAGTTCTACAACCACAACGCACTGGTCAACAAGTCGGGTTTCCTCGATAAAATCATGGTCACGCCCTCGCACCACCGCGTCCATCACGGCACCGACAAGCGCTATATCAACCGCAATTTCGGCGGCACCCTGCTGGTCTGGGATAAATGGTTCGGCAGCTTCCAGCCCGAACTCGACGGCGTGGAAATGCGCTACGGCGTCAAGGGCATGACCCCGACCCATAACCCACTGTTGGCCAGCAACGGCAAACTGTTCAAGTTGCTGCGTGCGCGTTTTCCGCACTGGCAGCAGCGCGCGCCGTTCGTGGTGCCGGAGCTGTATATCGGTCTCGGCGGCGTGATTCTGTTTGGTCTGGTGATCTACTACGTCAATCATGAGGCGGCGTTGTCAGGGCTGCAGCAGGGACTGCTGTTTGCACTGATCTTTGCCGGCACGCTGGCGCTGGGCGGCCTGTCGGATGCGCGCCGCTGGGGAGCACTGGCCTGGGTGGCGATTGCCGCGGCCACGCCGCTGCTGTTTATCGGCTGGTATGGCGCGTATGACGCCTGGGGCGTGGTGTTCCTGGCGCTGCTGCTGGTGCACGGCCTCGATGGCGCGCGCCGCCTGTGGTGGCCGGCGCGCAGGGAGAGCCAGGCTTGACGACCTTGCCGCCGCTGCGTTTCAAGCCTGCCCGCGATTCAGCGTTCCGCCGCGAACTGCGCGAGCGCGCCGACGCCTATCTGGCAGGCGCCGCCACGCACCGCTTTGCCGACTGGCGCATGTGGGCCAAATCGCTGGCACTGGCTGGCCTGGCCACGCTGCTGTATGTGCTGGCCTTGAACGCATCGGGCGTGGCCATGTTTGTTGCCTGCTATGTCGCCTGCCTGGTCACCGCCATGGTACTGGCCATGAACAGCCTGCATGACGGTGCCCACAGCGCCATGTTCCGCACCGGTCGCTGGAACCGTTTGCTCACGCGCCTGGTCAGCGTGCCGGTCGGCGTCGATACCGATTTCTGGACCATCCGCCATGTGCATTTCCACCATACCTACGCCAATGTCGAAGGCTACGACCTCGATACCGAACCCAATCCTTTTCTTCGTCAGACGCCGTACCAGGCCTGGTCGCCGCAGTACCGCTATCAGTATCTGTACTGGCCGCTGGTGGCGGCGCTGTCGCTACCCTATCTGAACTGGTATGGCGACTGGCTCGACCGCTTTGGCAAGACGCCGGTGGTCGTGCACAGCCGGCTGCAGGGCTGGCGCGGCTGGGCGGCCTTCCTGGGTTGGAAGCTGGCGCATGTGGCGCTGGTGCTGGCGCTGCCGATCTGGCTGCTGCATGGTAGCGGCATCGGCTGGGGCACGGTGCTGGGCGCGTACCTGCTGGGTCAGATGCTCGCTTCATGCGCGCTGGTGGCGCTGATTCTGGGCACGCACTGGGCCGAAGTCGAGTTCTTCCAGCCGGGGCAGGACGGCAGCCTGCCGCATGACTGGTATCAGCACACGTTTTACACGGCCTGCGACTGGACGCCAAAACCGCGCGCGCTGCGCTGGCTCGGTTACTGGCTGGGGGGCCTGAACCTGCACCTGACGCACCATCTGTTCCCCACCTGGAACCACCGCCATTACCCGGCGCTGGCGCGCATTATTGCCGAACTGGCGCCACGCCATGGACTGGTTTACCGCAAGATCGGCTACCGCGAGCTGCACGCATCGCAGCAGCAGTTCCTGCGCGCGATGGGACAGCGGCCGCTGAAAGATTGAATCGTATCGTGCTTGACTTGGTTTCTTGATCGTCTTACATTTCTGTAATGACAGAAATAAGGGAAATCATGGAGCTCAGTCCGACCACGCAAAAATATATCCTGCACTGGGGCGAGATGGGTACGCGCTGGGGTGTCAACCGCACGGTGGCGCAAATCCATGCCTTGCTGTTCCTGGCTAACGCGCCGCTGACGGCCGAAGAGATTGCCGCCAGCCTCAATGTGGCGCGCTCGAACGTCAGCAACAGCCTCAAGGAACTGCAAAGCTGGGGCCTGGTGCGCAGCACGCATGTGATGGGTGACCGGCGCGACCATTTCGTGGCGCTGCAGGACGTATGGGAAATTTTCCGCGTGATTATGGAACAGCGCAAGCGGCGCGAGATCGACCCGACCCTGACGGTGCTGCGCGAATGCGCAATCGAGGGCGCGCAGGACGCCGCGATCGAACCGGCCACGCTGGCGCGCATGGACGAGGTGCTGGCCTTCCTGGAAATGCTTGACACCGCCTACAGCGATTACAGCAATCTGCCGCCGGCCACCCTGCAGCGCATGCTGTCGATGGGCGGCAAGGTGGCCAAATTCTTCAGCCCCAATGACAAGACTGACAAAGCCGACAAGCCGGCCAAAGCCAGAAAGGCGGCAAAGCCATGAGCGGCCCATCGGAAGGGGAGTTGTTCAAAAAGGTACTGGGCGCACGCTGGCTCGAACTGCATCCCGATATCCGTCGCCGTTTCGAGAAAAATCCCGCACCGGGCCAGCCGCTCTACTACCAGGGGCAGCTCAGTGAGTTGAGCAGCTCGCGCCTGGGCAAGCTGCTGGGCCATCTGACGCGCCCGTTTATCGACGGCGCACTGATTCCCTACGATGACACCAATTTCCCGGTCGAGATCGAAGTCTATTCGCGCCCCGGTTGCCCGCATATTTTCAAGCAGCGCAATTACCGCCTGCATGGCCGCAAAGCCATCCGCTTTACTTCCTATATGGCCGAAAGCGCGCGCGGTGAAGTGCTGGAATATGTGGGCATGGGTCTGGGCATGAAGCTGCTGCTCGATGTCCGCGAAGGCAATCTGTACTTTACCAGCGACGGCTATTTTCTCGACCTGTTCGGCTGGCGCATGCCGCTGCCCGGCCTCTTCACGCCTGGCCAAACCTTTCTTTGCCACCGCAACGACAACCGGCAGCAATTCAATATCCGCATCGAGATACGCCACGCGCTGTTCGGTACTACTTTTACGCAAGTGGGCGTATTTCGCGAAGCATCCGGTCCTGCATCTTCCAAGGAGACACCATGAATACGCATCTGCTGGCGCTGCAGCTGATGGCAGCGCAAGGCTGCCTGGGCGCTTTTGACACCATCTACCATCACGAGATCACCGAAGCGCTGCCGCAAAAGGCATCGGCACGGCTGGAACTGACCATCCATTCGATCCGTGCACTGATTTACAGCGTGCTGTTTGCCGGCCTGTCTGCCTGGGAGTGGCATGGGGCCTGGGCCTGGGTGCTGGTCATCGTCTTCAGCGTGGAAATCGTGCTCACATTGTGGGACTTCGTGGTGGAAGACCGCACGCGGCTGCTGCCGGCCACCGAGCGCGTCACGCACACGGTGCTGGCGATCAATGCCGGCGCCTTTATCGCGCTGCTGGCCCTGAACAGCGCCGACTGGGCCGGCCAGCCGACCGCGCTGGTGTGGCAACCGTATGGGCTGCTGAGCGTGTTTCTGGCGTTGTGCGGCATTGGCGTGGGGCTGTCGGGCCTGCGCGACGGCTATGCTGCCTGGCAGCTGGGCCGGCGTACCAGCGCGCCGCAGGAACAATTGGGTGCGCTGTCTTTTGGCGCTGCGTCGCAACGTGTGCTGGTAACCGGCGCCACCGGCTTTATCGGCCAGCAGCTGGTAGCCACCCTGCTGGCCGATGGCCACCAGGTGACGGTGCTGACGCGCCAGCCCAAACAGGCGGCCTGGCAGTTCGACGGCAAGGTGCGCTGCATTACGTCTTTCGATGAATTGTCCGATGCGCAGCCGATCGATATGGTGGTCAACCTGGCTGGCGCGCGCATTGTCGGCCAGCGCTGGACGCCGGCGCGCAAGGCGGCCCTGCGGCGCAGCCGCGTGGCGCTGACGCAGCAGCTGGTGGCGTGGATTGCGCGCGCGCAGCACAAGCCGCGCCTGCTGCTGTCCGGTTCGGCCATTGGCTATTACGGCGTACAGCCACAGGGCGATGACCGCGAGTTGCAGGAAGAAAGTCCGCCGCAGCCGGTCTTCATGTCGCAGCTGTGCAGCGAATGGGAAGCGGCCGCGCAAGAAGCGCAGCAATACGGCGTGCAGGTGGCCTGCATGCGCCTGGGCCTGGTATTTGGCCACCAGGGTTCGCTGCCGCAGATGCTGCTGCCGATACGTCTGGGCGTTGGTGGCCCGCTGGGCAGCGGGCGCCAGTGGCTGTCGTGGATCCATGTGCATGACGTGCTGCGCGCCATGGCCCATATTGCGCGCGCCAGCCTGCATGGACGCGTTGACGGCGCCTACAACTTCTGTGCACCCGAAGCCATGGCGCAGCGCGACTTTGCGAAAACCGCCGCAGGCGTGCTGCACCGCCCGGCGCTGGTGCCGACGCCGGCCGTGGTGATGCGCACGCTGCTGGGCGAGCAGGCCGATTTGCTGGTCGAAGGCCAGCGCGTGGCGCCACGCCGGCTGCTCGGTGACGGATTTGTGTTCCGCTATCCGCAGGTGGAAGGCGCGCTGCGCAGCCTGGAATAATGTAAATGGCGCCCCGGGCAGTGGCGGCAGTGCGATAATTGCTTATCACCAGACCTTGACGCCATCATGCTGCCACCCGATCCGCCCTCACTCGACCCGGAAGACTGGGACGATTTCCGTGCGCAAAGCCATCGCATGCTCGACGATATGCTCGACTATGCGCAAGGCATCCGCCAGCGCCCTGTCTGGCAGGCCGCGCCCGAGACGGCGCGCGCCGCGTTTGCCCGGCCGCTGCCGCAGGCGCCTGGCCAGCTGGCCGACGCCCATGCGGTCTTTATTGAGCAGGTGCTGCCTTACGCCGTCGGCAATGTGCATCCGGGCTTTATGGGCTGGGTGCATGGCGGCGGCACGCCGGTGGGCATGCTGGCCGAGATGCTCGCTGCCGGTCTCAATGCCAATGTCGGTGGACGCAACCAGATGCCGGTCGAAGTGGAGCGTCAGATCGGGCGCTGGATGCGCGAGCTGTTCGGCTTTCCTGAGTCCAGCAGCGGCGTGTTCGTGACCGGCACCTCGATGGCCAATCTGATGGGCGTGCTGGTGGCGCGCACGCAGACGCTCGGCGTGGCCGCGCGCCAGCAGGGCCTCGCAGGCGCACCGCTGGTGGCCTACACCTCGGCCGGCGCCCATGGCTGCATTGCGCAGGCGATGGATCTGTCTGGCCTGGGCACGGCCAGCCTGCGCCGCATTGCCGTCAACGCAAGCCAGCAGATCGACGTGGCCGCGCTGGCGCAGGCGATTGCGCGCGACCGCGCCGCCGGCTTGCGGCCATTTTTTATCGCCGGCACCGCCGGCACGGTCGATACCGGCGCCATTGATGATCTGTCAGCGCTGGCCGACCTGGCCGCACGCGAAAAGCTGTGGTTCCATGTCGACGGTGCCTATGGCGCGCTGGGCATGCTGGCGCCCGCAATTGCGCCGCTATTGGCCGGCATCGAACGGGCCGATTCGATTGCCTTTGACTTCCACAAATGGGGCCAGGTGCCATATGACGCCGGCTATCTGCTGGTGCGCGATGGTGCGCAGCATATGGCGGCGTTTGCCGCGCCGGCCGCCTACCTGCGGCGCGAAGTGCGCGGCCTGGCCGGCGGTTCACCGTGGCCGTGCGACTTCGGTCCTGACCTGTCGCGCGGCTTTCGCGCGCTGAAAACCTGGTTCACGCTGCAGGTGCATGGCGCCGAGCGCCTGGGCGCGGCGATAGATCACACCTGCGCGCTGGCGCGCTACCTGGAACAGCAGGTCGAAGCGACGCCGGAACTCGAACTGATGGCGCCAGTCACGCTCAATATCGTGTGTTTCCGCCACCGTGGCCGCCCGCATGGCGACAGTGACGCTTTTAATGGCGAAATCGTGGCCGACCTGCATGAATCGGGCATTGCCGCGCCGTCGTCCACCACCATCGATGGTCATCTGGCGATCCGCGCCGCCATCGTCAATCACCGCACGCGCGCCGCCGATATCGATGCGCTCGTTGCCGGCGTACTGCGCTTTGGCGCGGCGCGCCTGAATGGAACCCCATATGAATGATCTGCTGCTGCAGGCGGCCACGCCCCATGCGCCCTTGATCGGCGTGGCGCCGCTGATGCGCCGCGCTTTCATGCACGAAGACCTGGCGCCGCTGGGCGAGGCGCTGATGGCGCGCGCGCAGGCTTTTCCTGATGATGCGCACGCCTGGCTTGATTTCTCCACCGTGCTGCAATTGAAGGGCGAGCGCGAGATGGCGCTGGCGGTGCAGGCGCAGGCGATCGAGCTGCAGCAGCACTACAGCCTGCCGGCGCAGCAAGCGTCCGGTAACGGCCTGCGCGTGCTGGTGATCAATGGGCCGGGCGACTTGATGTCCAATACGCCGATCGAATTCCTGGTCGAGCAGTCCGATGTGTCGCTCGAACTGCTGTACCTGACGGCCGATATGGCGTTTCCCGAGCTTGTGCCCGACCATGATGTGCTCCTGGTCGGCGTGGCCGAGTCGGATGCCAGCCAGCCCTTGCTGGCGCGCCTGGCCGCTTACCTTGAAGGTTGGCCGCGGCCGGTGATCAATCCGCCGCAGCAGATTGCGCATACCTCGCGCGATGGCCTGTTTGCGCAGCTGCACGATGTGCCTGGCGTGGTGATGCCGCGTACGGTGCGTCTCGAGCGCGCGCAGCTGGCCGCGCTGGCCAACGGAGAACTGACGCTGGGCGACTTGCTGCCCGGTGACGATTTTCCGCTGATCGTGCGTCCGCTTGGCTCGCACGCCGGGCATGATCTGGAAAAGATGGATAAGGCCAGCGATCTGCTGGCTTACCTCGACAGGGTGGATGCCGAGCGCTTTTATATGGCCCGTTTTGTCGACTACCGCAGCAGCGACGGCCAGTTCCGCAAATACCGCATCGTGCTGGTCGATGGGCTGCCGTATATCTGCCACTTTGCCGTCTCGTCGCACTGGATGATCCATTACCTCAATGCCGGCATGGACGAGAGCGTGGCCAAGCGCGAGGAAGAGGCGCAGGTGATGGCGAACTTCGAGCAGCAGTTTGCGCAGCGCCATGCAGAGGCGCTGCGCGCCATCGACGCGCGCATGGCCATGCCTTATCTGGGCATCGACTGCGCCGAGACGCCGGATGGCCAGCTGCTGGTATTCGAGGCCGACAACGCCATGATCGTGCATGCGATGGACGCCGAACAGATGTACCCGTACAAGCGCCCTGTCATGCAGAAGGTGTTCGAGGCGTTTCGCGCCATGCTGGGGCGCGCCGCCTCAAGTTGGCAATCAGACCTCGCGTAGTTCGTCCAGCGGCCAGCGCGGCCGCACATTGAACGAATAGTCGCGCTTTGCTGCCTGCGGGTTGATCTGCAGGCGCATGGCGCCGGCAAAGGCAATCATGGCGCCGTTGTCGGTGCAGAATTCCAGTTCCGGGTAGTAGACTTTGAAGCGCTTCTTGGCAGCAGCCGCATTGAGCGAGGCGCGCAGCTGTGCATTGGCGCCCACGCCGCCGGCAATCACCAGCCGCTTCAGGCCCGTATGCTTGAGGGCCGACACGCATTTGGCGGTCAGCACTTCGACGATGGCGTCGACAAAGCCGCGTGCGATATCAGCCTTGTCCTGCTCGCAGATATTGGCAATCACCTTTTCTTCGTGGTTTTTCACCACCGTCAGCACCGCCGTTTTCAGGCCGGAAAAGCTGAAATTGAAGTCCTTGGAATGCATCATCGGGCGCGGCAGCTTGTAGGCCAGCGGGTCGCCAAATTCGGCCAGGCGCGAAATGGCCGGGCCGCCGGGGTAGCCCAGGCCGAGCAGCTTGGCCGACTTATCGAACGCTTCGCCGGCCGCGTCGTCGAGCGTTTCGCCGAGCAGCGTGTACTGCCCCACGCCATCGACGCGCATCAGCTGCGTATGGCCGCCCGACACCAGCAGCGCAATAAACGGGAACTCGGGAGGTTCTGAGGCCAACAGCGGCGACAGCAGATGGCCTTCCAGGTGATGGATGCCCAGCACCGGCTTGTCGATGGCCAGGCCCAGGCTGCAGGCCACCGACGAGCCGACCAGCAGCGCACCGGCCAGGCCCGGGCCTTGCGTATAGGCGATGGCGTCGACCTTGTCGAGCGCGATATTGGCCTTGGACAGCGCTTCATCCAGCAGCGGCAGGGCGCGTCGGATATGGTCGCGCGAAGCCAGTTCCGGCACTACGCCGCCGTATTCTTCATGCATGGCCACTTGCGAATAAAGTGCGTGCGACAGCAGGCCGCGCTCGGTGTCATACAGGGCCAGGCCGGTTTCGTCACAGGAGGATTCGACGCCAAGAACAATCATGAAGATGGAAGATAAAAGAAGTAATCCGACATTGTAAAGGAAAGCCGGTGCACCTGTCCCTGCACCATTTCGGCGGCAAGCTGCACTTGCAGCGTGCATGGGCTCACGCGCAGACGCGCCTTGCGCCCTGATTTGCCTGCACAGTGCAGGTGGCATCGCTCTTGCTAGAGTAAGCCTGTGCATTTCTTGAGGGAGCTTGTGATGCCGGAACAATGGACGATGATTTGCCGCCTGAAGGACATGCCGCTGGCGGGCGCGCGCATGGTGCAGCGCGGCCTGGCCTGGCAGGAGCTGCCGGGCGTGGCGCTGTTTCGCGACGCGGACGATACCGTCCATGCGCTGCTCGATATGCTGCCGCTGCCGGGCGCCTCATTGGCCGGCGGCACGCTCGATGGCGCGCAGCTGCTGGGCCCGTGCGGCAGCTGGCTGGTCGATCTCGGCAGCGACCGGCTGGTCGCACCCGTGCAGGCAGCCGTGCGCCGCTATGCCGTACGCCTGATGGACGGACGCATTTATCTCGATGTAAAGGAACTCAATATCCCGGCCAGCCGAGCCGAGCAGGCGCTGGCCGGCTCGTTTGCGCTGCTGCCGCATGTGCAGATGGCGTGAATGACCTTGCTCAGGCCGGCCGATTAAGCAGCTGCGCATGCGCCTCGCGCAGCATGGTCTCGGTGGTGTCCCAGTCGATGCAGCCGTCGGTCACAGAGCAGCCGTAGGTCAGCTGCGACAGGTCCTGCGGGATTTTCTGGTTGCCCTTGACCAGATTCGATTCGATCATCACGCCCACCAGCGAGCGGTTGCCCTGGCGGATCTGGTGGATCACGTCGGCCATCACCAGAGGCTGCAGTTCAGGCTTCTTGTAGCTGTTGGCGTGCGAGCAGTCCACTACCAGGTTGGCCGGCAGCTTGGCCTTGGCCAGCGCCTGTTCGGCAATTGCGATCGACACCGAATCGTAGTTCGGGCGGCCGTCGCCGCCGCGCAGCACCACGTGGCCATAGGCGTTGCCGCGCGTGCGCACGATGGACACATTGCCTTCGCCGTTAATGCCCAGGAACGAGTGCGGGTGGGCCGATGACAGGATGGCGTTGATGGCGATGCTGATGTCGCCGTCGGTGCCGTTCTTGAAGCCCACGGGCGTCGACAGGCCCGACGACATTTCGCGGTGCGTCTGCGATTCGGTGGTGCGCGCGCCGATGGCGGTCCAGGCAATCAGGTCGCCCAGGTATTGCGGCGAGATCGGATCGAGCGCTTCAGTGGCGGTCGGCAGGCCCAGTTCGCACACATCGAGCAGGAACTGGCGCGCCTTTTCCATGCCTTCGTTGACCTTGAACGAATCGTCCATGTACGGATCGTTGATATAGCCCTTCCAGCCGGTGGTGGTGCGCGGCTTTTCAAAATACACGCGCATCACCAGCAGCATGGTGTCCTTGACTTCTTCCTGCAGCGCCTTCAGGCGGCGTGCATAGTCGAGGCCGGCGACCGGGTCGTGGATCGAGCAGGGGCCGACCACCACGAACAGGCGCTGGTCCTTGCGGTCGATAATGTCGCGCAGCGCTTCGCGGCCACGGTTGACGGTGTCAAAGGCGCTGGCCGACAGCGGCAGTTTCGCGTGCAGCTCGGCCGGCGTGGGCATCGGCGCAAACGAGGTGACGTTGATATTTTCGATGTCTGGCGTATTCATGATCTGGCTGGGCTTTCGTTCGCATGCTTATAAAGAGGCAATAGTGTAGCGGAAATGCGCCCTGCCAGCCGATAGCGGCTCAAAACGCCGCCGTTCTGTCGGTTTTCAGTGCAGCGCGAACGCGCCAGCCTGCTCCTTTATGTCCTGCCGCGCCACGCACTGGCCGCGCCGGGCCAGTGCCGGCGGCTTGGGCAGATTCGGGTGGCGCCGCACATGCGCCATGATCACCGCTGTATGCTGGGCAATCTGCTGGTCGAGGCAGGCAATCTGCTGCTGCAGCAGCGCATGCAGCGCCTGCTGGCCGGTCGCCAGGTGGGCGTCGAGGCGCTGGCATTCCTGCTTGCGCACCGCCTCGATCGCCGCCAGGCGGCGCAGCCACAGCCGCAGCTCCATGCAGGCCGGCGACGGCGGCGTCCAGCGCGCTGGCAGGGCGACGGCGCCGTAGCGGGCCAGCATCACGGCGCTATGGCCGGCGCCCGCGCCCAGTCCTTGCTGGTGTGCAAACTGTTCCAGCGCAGCCGGTTCGACTGCGCATACCTGCATGCCCATCAGAACCAGATTGCGCGCGGCAACTTCGCCATATGGCTGGTCGAAGCGCATGCAGATGCGCAAGCCATTTGCCTCTGCGCCGTTTTTCTGCAGCCAGCTGCGCAGCCAGCGGTAGCCGGCCAGGTCGTTTTCCACCACCTTGACCAGCACTTCGCCCTGCTGCAGCAGCACCGCTTTCAGGTGCAGCCTGCTTGTTTCAATGCCCACGACCGGATGCTGTGCGCCGCTTGAATGTTCCATGATGATGCCCTCCTGACGTTGATACGTGGCAGACTGGCAACTGGATTCAAAAATCACGCTGCCTGGCGCTGATGGCGCGCCGGTTTGCGTGTAAGCTCGGGCCATGACTACTGTATCCATACCCCATACCGACGTGGCCGGCGAGCCTTTCCCGGCCGCCCGCTTTATCAAGGAAATCGGCCGCGGCAAGAATGGCGCGCGCAGCATGACGCGCGACGATGCGCGCGCGCTGTATGGCGCCATGCTGGCAGGGCGCGTGTCCGAGCTGGAACTGGGCGGCATTTTGTTGTCGATGCGCATCAAGGGCGAATCGGTTGACGAGATCGCCGGCTTCCTGGAGGCGGCCGAAGCGTCGTTTGCACCATTGCACGCACCGGCCGGGCAGTACGCGCCGATCGTGATTCCCAGCTATAACGGCGCGCGCAAGATGGCCAACCTGACCGCCTTGCTGGCGCTGCTGCTGGTGCGCGCCGGCGCACCGGTGCTCGTGCATGGCGTCACCAGCGATCCGGGCCGCGTGACCACGGCCGAAGTGCTGGCCGCACTGGGCGTGCCGGCCGCAGCCAGTCTTGCCGAGGCGCAAGCTGCCATGGCGCGCGGCGAGGCCGCGTTTATGGCCATCGACACGCTGGCGCCGGCCATGGCGCATCAGTTGTCGCTGCGCCGCATACTCGGTGTGCGCAATTCAGCTCATACGCTGGTCAAGATCATGCAGCCGTTTGCCGGCCCGGCGCTGCGGCTGGTGTCGTACACGCATCCCGAGTACTTGGAAATGCTCGGTGAATATTTCACCACGGCAGCGCCAGGCGGACGCGGCGACGCCTTCCTGATGCGCGGCACCGAAGGCGAAACGGTGGCCAACGCCAACAAGGCCCAGCAGATCGACTGGTTCCACGCGCATCAACGCACGGTGCTGGTGGAAAAGCAGGCGCTGGTCGGGCAATTGCCGGACTTGCCGGCCGAGCGCGATGCGGCTACCACGGCTGCCTGGATACAGGCCGTGCTGCGCGGCGAGGTGCCGGTGCCGCCATCGATAGCCGAGCAGGTGGAACAGTGCCTGATGGCCTCGCGCAAGATTGCCGGCGGCGCCTGAAGGCGCGCCAGCGTTTACAATGCTGCTTTTGTAATCGGCGGCGAGTGGTGATATGGCGAAACAGTTTGATGTGGCAGTAATCGGCGCGGGCGCGGCCGGCATGATGTGCGCGGCGGTGGCCGCGCAGCAGGGCAAGCGCGTGGTGGTGATCGATCACGCGGCCAAGCTGGCCGAGAAGATCCGCATCTCAGGTGGCGGGCGCTGCAATTTCACCAATACCCATGCCGGTCCACAGAATTTCCTGTCGGAAAATCCGCATTTCTGCAAAAGCGCCTTGTCTCGTTATACGCCGCAGGACTTCCTGGCGCTGGTCAAAAAACACCGCATCGGCTATCACGAGAAGCACAAGGGCCAGCAGTTCTGCAACGACTCGGCCGAGCAGATTATCGAGATGCTCAAGGACGAGTGCGCCGCTGGCGACGTACACTGGCGCATGCCGTGCAAGATCGAGCAGCTTGAGCGCCGCGACGATGGCAGCTTTTTCCTGCAGACCGACAGCGGCGAGATCGAGGCGGCCAATGTGGTGATTGCCTCCGGCGGCCTGTCGATCCCGAAAATCGGCGCGACCGACTTTGCTTACCGCATTGCGAAGCAGTTCGGCCTTGGCATGATCGAGCCGCGCCCGGCGCTGGTGCCGTTGACCTTTGATGCTGCCAGTTGGGCGCCGTTTGCCGAATTGTCCGGCATTGCGCTGGAGGTCGATGTGGAAACGGGCAGCCTGAAAGGGCGCAAGGCCACCGGTGCACGTTTCCGTGAAGACTTGTTATTTACCCACCGCGGCCTGTCCGGCCCGGCAATTCTGCAAATTTCCAGTTTCTGGCAGCCGGGTACGCCGATCATCATCAATCTGCTGCCGGAAGTCGATTTGGCGCAGACGCTGATCGAAGGCAAGGGCAGCCTGAAAAAGCAGCTGGGCAATATCGTGGCGCAGTGGCTGCCGGAGCGTCTGGCCGCCTGCCTGCTGACCGTGCATGGCCTGGCTGCCGACGCGCGCCTTGCCGATATGCCCGACGCGCAGCTGCGCAAGCTGGGCCAGGCCATCAATGCCTGGTCGATTGTGCCGAACGGCTCGGAAGGCTACCGCAAGGCTGAAGTCACGCGTGGCGGCATCGATACGCGCGAACTGTCGCAGCAGACCATGATGGCCAACAAGGTGCCTGGCTTGTACTTTATTGGCGAATCGGTCGATGTGACGGGCTGGCTCGGCGGTTATAACTTCCAGTGGGCCTGGGCATCGGGCATGGCGGCGGGGCTGGCGCTGCAGTAATTGGCGCTTGGCCACCGCGTTGCCGCCTGATGATGTACACTGCTCCGATGCGTGGTTTACGCCACATCTGGGCAGTATTGCAACTCTGCAGTCCGCACTCGGCGCGGGAAGGGCTTCCATTTCCCGATAAAAGCTGCTACTATCTATCTCTTCCTATACACCACCTCAACGGTTTGAATTTTACATGACCACTATTCGCCTTAAAGAAAACGAGCCGTTCGAAGTCGCAATGCGTCGCTTCAAACGCACCATCGAAAAAACCGGTCTGCTGACCGAACTGCGCGCTCGCGAATTCTACGAAAAGCCAACGGCTGAGCGCAAGCGCAAGCTGGCAGCTGCTGTCAAGCGTCACTACAAGCGTATCCGCAGCCAACAACTGCCTAAAAAATTGTTCTAAGACTGTTCAGTCAGAACCAACCCGCGCAGTATGGCGCCTTGTTCGCCGCGGGTTCTGTTTTGATTCGACTGAAGCACAGCTTCAGATGAGTCGCATACCCGCTCCGGTTCGCCGCAGCGGGTTTTCGCTTTTGTGGCCCGCCTGCATACCAATATTACCAAACGAGGATCGTCATGAGTTTGAAAGAACAAATTACCGAAGACATGAAAAACGCCATGCGCGCCAAGGATACCGGCAAGCTCGGCACCGTGCGCCTGCTGCTGGCTGAAATCAAGCGCAAGGAAGTCGATGAGCGCATCGAAGTGACGGACGTGCAGGTGCTGGCCATCGTGGAAAAAATGATCAAGCAGCGCAAGGATTCGATTTCGCAATTCGAAGCCGGTGGCCGCGCCGACCTGGCCGATATCGAGAAAGCCGAACTGACGCACCTGGTGGGCTATATGCCAGCCGGCCTGTCGGACGAAGAAGTGGCCGCTGAAGTGGTCGCCGCCGTGGCTGCCTCGGGCGCCGCCGGTCCGCAGGACATGGGCAAGGTGATGGCCATCGTCAAGCCGAAGCTGGCCGGTCGCGCCGACATGGCCGTGGTGTCCGGCCTGATCAAGAAAGCGCTGGCGCCGGCAGCCTGATTGCCTTGGCAAGCACCGCACGTTGATCTGGCTCAACCTCAGGCCGCGTGCGGTAGTATAGTCTGATCTATAACAAGACCGTTCCAGCCCGTGATACCACAATCTTTCATTTCCGATTTGCTCAACCGGGTCGATATCGTCGACGTGGTGGGCCGCTATGTGCAGCTGAAAAAAGGCGGCGCCAATTTCATGGGCCTGTGCCCGTTTCACAATGAAAAGTCGCCGAGCTTTACCGTCAGCCCCACCAAGCAGTTCTATCACTGCTTTGGCTGCGGCGCGCATGGCACCTCGATCGGTTTCCTGATCGAGTATTCGGGCATGGGCTTTGTTGATGCCGTCAAGGATTTGGCGCAAGGCGTGGGCATGGTCGTGCCCGAGGCCGATGACAAAATTCCGCCGGCCCAGCGCGCGCAGATGCAGGCGCAAAGCCTGGCGCTGACCGAAGCGATGACGCAGGCTTGCGATTACTATCGCGGCCAACTGCGCCATGCGCCCGACGCCATTGCCTATCTGAAAAACCGTGGCCTGACCGGTGAAGTTGCCGCGCGCTTCGGCATGGGTTTTGCGCCTGGCGGCTGGGACAATCTGCGCGCCGTGTTTTCCGACTATGAAGTGACAGCGCTGGTCGAAGCCGGCTTGGTGATCGACAAGGTCGACGAAGAGGGCAACCACCGCAAGCGCTATGACCGCTTCCGTGACCGCATCATGTTCCCGATCCGCAATACCAAGGGCCAGGTGATCGGCTTTGGCGGTCGCGTGATGGATCACGGTGAACCAAAATACCTCAATTCGCCCGAGACCCCCTTGTTTTCCAAGGGATTCGAACTATATGGGTTATTCGAAGCGCGCCAGGCCATCCGCGACGCCGGCTATGTGCTGGTGACCGAAGGCTATATGGATGTGGTGGCGCTG
Source organism: Janthinobacterium aquaticum (assembly GCF_009208565.1). Lineage (GTDB taxonomy): Bacteria > Pseudomonadota > Gammaproteobacteria > Burkholderiales > Burkholderiaceae_D > Janthinobacterium. The sequence goes on from NZ_WFLK01000004.1 coordinate 127,309, forward strand.
GCGCAAATGGGTTTTCCGCAGGCGGTGGCCACGCTGGGCACGGCCTGTACGCCGACCCACGTGCAAAAACTGCTGCGCCAGACCGATAACGTGATCTTCAGCTTTGACGGCGACAAGGCCGGCCGCCGCGCCGCCCGCCGCGCGCTCGAAGCGGCCTTGCCGCACGTGTCGGATAATAAAACCATCAAGTTTCTGTTTTTGCCTGCCGAGCACGATCCGGACAGCTATATCCGCGAATTCGGCCCCGAAGGCTTCGAGCAGCAGGTGCATGAAGCGATGCCGCTGTCGCAGTTCCTGCTCAAGGAAGTGTCGGGTGAGCATGATTTGTCCGAGCCGGAAGGGCGCGCGCGCGTGCAGTTCGACGCCAAGCCGCTGCTGCAACTGATGACGCCATCGTCGCTGCGCCTGCAAATCGTACGCGGCCTGGCCAGCCTGACCGAATCGACGCCGGCCGAAATTGAAGCGCTGTTCGAACTGGCCCGGCCGGTCGCGGTGGCGCGCCGTGCGCCACCCAAATCGGGTCGTCCGGTGCCGGTGGGATTGGAGCTGAAAATCATGCGCATGCTGGTGGCGCATCCGCCGCTGACCTTGCACATCGACGCCTCGGCGCTGACCGCCTTTGAAACGCTGGGCCCCGATGCGGCCAATAGTCTTGGGCAACTGGTGGCGGCCGGCCAGGCGTTGGGCGAGCACGGCAGTTTCGCTGCACTGGCGCAGGTGCTGAAAGAACTGGGCACGGAGTATGATGACATCATTGGCGAGATTGCCGCAGGCAGCGAGTCGGACTTTGACAGCGAGAAATCCTGGCTGATCAGCACCATCCGCGAGATCAAGGGCAATGCCCTGAAAGCGGAGCTGCAGCAGCTGTTCGCGTCAGGTTTGCCATCGGACAAAATTGGTGTACGCTACCGCGAAATCATGCAGGAGCAGGCAGAGCTGGAACGCCAGCGCGAAGCGGAGATGTCTATTAGGTAATATTGCCCGATTGAAACGGAGCGCACTGGAAAAAGATTTTTCGCGTGCTATAATTAAATGCTAAGTATTGTGTGCTTTGGCAAGCTAGTTCTGTTCGTAAATAGTATTTGTTTTCAGTAAGTTAGGCTCTTGATCGGCGCACGGACCGCGTCGGCAGCCAGGGCCAAACGGTGGTGCGGCGTCGCTTATCAGGCGGTGCTGGCCAGCCGTACCAGGCTCTCGCTTCTTGATGCGGTCGGATGCAGACCTTTCTGCACACCCGGCTGGCAACAGTCGGTGGACAGGAATGGCTGCGGTTCCCGCGGATCGTGGCCGACGAGGTGTAAGTAAGGTCATCGTGACAGTGTCATGACGGCAGTATCGAGATGGTAGCGCCCGTGCAGCACGACGGTCGCTGGCAGCAAACTTTATCCTAATCCACCGTAAAGCAAGTCGTTGTGTAATCGAAAGCGCCTGTGCCAATCAAGAAACCCGAATCCAAAGCGGCTGCAAAGCCCACCAAAGTTACCACGAAAGCCGAGAAGGCGCTCGACCGCCCCGAAAACCGGGTTGTCAGCACGCCGCCCGTGGTCAGCCAGACAACCGATGCCGCCACCCTGGCTGCCATCGATACCTCGAGCTATGTCTTGCCTTCGGTAAAAGTGCCAGGCCGCCGTGGTCGCAAGCCGAAAGAATTCCAGCCAGAAAATGACGAGGTCGCCGCGCTCAATGCTGTCGAACGGGCAGAACTGAAAGCGGTCGACAAGGCCAAGGCCAAGGACCGCAAGGCCAAGGAGCGCGCACTGCTGAAAGACGCGTTTTCTTCGGATACAGAAGCGAGCGAGGAAGAGCTCGAGCGCCGGCGCCAGAAGCTCAAGACCCTGATCAAGTTCGGCAAGGAACGCGGTTTCCTGACCTACGCCGAGATCAACGATCACCTGCCCGAAAACATCGTCGATCCGGAAGCCATCGAAGGCATTATCGGCACCTTCAACGACATGGGTATCGCCGTCTACGAGCACGCGCCCGATGCGGAAAGCCTGCTGCTGACCGACAATGTTGCCGTGGTCACCAGCGACGATGAGGCCGAGGCGGCCGCCGAAGCGGCACTGTCGACGGTCGACTCCGACTTCGGCCGCACCACCGACCCGGTGCGCATGTATATGCGCGAAATGGGTTCGGTCGAACTGCTGACGCGCGAAGGCGAAATTGAGATTGCCAAGCGCATCGAAGACGGCCTGAAAGACATGATACAGGCCATTTCTGCCTGCCCGGTGACCATCGCCGAGATCATTGCCGCGGCCGACCGCATCGCCAACGACGAGATCAAGATCGACGAGATCGTCGACGGCCTGGTCGATGAAAGCGAGCCGGAAGCGGCGCCCGTGGCAGCAGCACCCGTCGAAGAAGACGAGGAAGAGGCCGAAGAGGAAGAGGAAGAAGCGGAAGAAGAGGAAGAAGCCAGCCCGTCGGGCGCGGCCGGTTTCTCGGCTGAACAGCTTGAAACGCTCAAACGTGCCGCGCTGGAAAAGTTCGCCCTCATTTCGCAGCAATTCGACAAGATGCGCCGCGCTTTCGAGAAAGAAGGCTATAACTCCAAGCCCTACGCCAAGGCGCAGGAAGCCATTTCATACGAACTGCTCAGCATCCGCTTTACCGCCAAGGTGGTGGAAAAGCTGTGTGACACCCTGCGTGGCCAGGTCGATGAAGTGCGCCATATCGAAAAGCAGATTCTCGATGTGGCCGTCAACCGCTGCGGCATGCCGCGCGCCCACTTTATCAAGGTGTTCCCTGGCAATGAAACCAACCTGGACTGGGTCGATGGCGAAGTCAACGCCGGCCACGCCTACAGCGCCATTCTGGGACGCAATATTCCGACCATCAAGGAACTGCAGCAGCGCCTGATCGACCTGCAGGCGCGCGTGGTGCTGCCGCTGCCGGACTTGCGCAATATCAACCGCCAGATGGCCGCCGGTGAAATGAAGGCGCGCAAGGCCAAGCGTGAAATGACCGAGGCCAACTTGCGTCTGGTTATTTCGATTGCCAAGAAGTATACCAACCGTGGTCTGCAGTTCCTCGACCTGATTCAGGAAGGCAATATCGGCCTGATGAAGGCGGTCGACAAGTTCGAATACCGCCGCGGCTATAAGTTCTCGACCTACGCCACCTGGTGGATCCGTCAGGCCATTACCCGTTCGATCGCCGACCAGGCGCGCACCATCCGCATCCCGGTGCACATGATCGAGACGATCAACAAGATGAACCGCATCTCGCGCCAGATCCTGCAGGAAACCGGCGCCGAGCCCGATCCGGCCACGCTGGCGATCAAGATGGAAATGCCCGAGGACAAGATCCGCAAGATCATGAAAATCGCCAAGGAACCGATCTCGATGGAAACACCGATCGGCGACGACGACGATTCGCACCTGGGCGACTTCATCGAAGACAACAACACCCTGGCGCCTTCGGACGCCGCGCTGCACGCGTCGATGCGCGGCGTGGTCAAGGACGTGCTCGATTCCCTGACGCCTCGCGAAGCCAAAGTGCTGCGCATGCGTTTCGGCATCGAAATGTCGACCGACCATACGCTCGAAGAAGTGGGCAAGCAATTTGACGTGACGCGCGAGCGCATCCGCCAGATCGAAGCAAAAGCGCTGCGCAAGCTGCGCCACCCATCTCGCTCCGACAAGCTGAAAAGCTTCCTCGAAGCAAACTAGCCGCCAATAGGGCTTGACGCGCGAGGCCGATACCCCTATCCTCGCGTGTCCGTTTCCAAAACGGCAGCGCGAGGCGGCAATATTGCCCTTGCGCCAGCAGTACCTCAGGGCCTCTAGCTCATGCCTGGTTAGAGCAGCGGACTCATAACGGTTTAGCTAATTCTAATTTTTTAATAAAATCAAAGAGTTAGGGAGATCTGAAAGTGGTAAAATAGGCCAAGGCTACATATAGGCTACAAGTTTGCCTTTTTTAAATTGGGCGATAACGGTAAAACAGTTTTAGGGCCTCTAGCTCATGCTTGGTTAGAGCAGCGGACTTAACAAATTTTCACCTACGACTCGTATGAGGACGGTGAAAATTGATTGGGTTGCCTTGGGGTAAGTTCACTCTGCTCCTTGGTAGAACTGCTCAAATTCGGGGAAACCTCTGTTGCCTTGGCAGCGTGGCAATCCCGAGCGAAACTCTCTTCAGAGAGGACGTGTAGAGACTGTACGGGCAGGTCGTAAAGACAAGAGACAGTCCAGACCACAAACCCGAAAGGGGTGGCGAAAGCCATAGTTGGTAAGCATAATCCGTTGGTGCCGTGTTCGACTCACGGGAGGCCCACCAAACAACAAGCCGCAGCATGGAAACATGCTGCGGCTTTTCTTTACATATTCTGTACGTTAAAGTTATAGCCATCTAGACAAGAGGTGCCTGTGAATACTGAGGAAAAGACTTTAGCGAGGCTTTTATTTCGCTCACGTATGTCCAGCGTGATTGGTATGGGTTTTCAGAACGAATTCTCAAAAATCATGAGTTTGGCTGACTCTGACTTTTCGCCGGTCAAGCCCCAAGGCAACGAGGGTGATTGGAAAAATGACGGCCACATGCCTACATACGGTAGGTACTACCAAGTCTACGCCCCCGAGACATATACCGAATCCGAGGCTATCAAAAAGCTCAAAGAGGATTTCGACGGGTTGGCGTTAAAGTGGGGCCAAACAAAAGTGTATCCTGTTGGAATTAAAGAGTTTTATTTTGTTATCAATGATGGCTACCGTGTTACGCCAGGCGCGTATCCAACAACCTATGCTGCGCTCGCTGAACTCAAGAGAAAGAAAACGTTGCAAGAGTGCAAGCCTTTCCTGACTAAAGACCTTGAGAACGTTCTGTTCGGCCTCGCTGACGACGAAATTTTCTCTGTGGTAGGTTTCATTCCAAACCCTGCACAAATCAAAGTCTTAAAGCTTGACTCGGTGTCAGAGGTCGTCGGTCACATCATAAACAATCCAATCATTCGTTCGTTAACACAATCATTGACTGATCCCGATTTTGAAAAAAAGATTGTTTTCAATAATCTAAGCCTTACCGCAAACTGGTTGCGCGATGCAGACTACAGGAGAGGCACGGTAGAGCAGTTTTTTCAGGCGAACGGTTCGTTCTGTAGGCAAGCTGTCCGAGACAAACTAAAGGCTATCTACGAGGCTGGCAAAGTGTTGACCTTTCCTAGTGCTCCTAACCAAGCATCGTCCCAAGACCAGTTATTAGCATATATTCTCAATCAAGTAACGCCAAAGCCCGTTGATCCAAATGATAAGCGTGCTGAGAAAGAGTTGCATGATGCGGCCCTAGTTGTCATGGCTTATTTCTTTGAGGCTTGCGACATTTTCGAGGAGCCTTAAGTGCTGATGCCTGACAAACATGTAAAATTGGCTGAGTCGTTTTTCGGGCTTGGTAGTTTTTTGCTTGAACTCCTTACCGTGCCGAAAACGATTGATGAACTGTGGCATCTTTTTTCCCAGGCTCTCATGGCTAAAGAATATCCGGCACAACATTCTTTTGAAAATGTTGTGCTTGCAGTTGACTTTTTGTTCTCTATTCAAGCCGTCAAGTTGAATAGCAATGGGACCTTAGAAAAATTCGACAAGCTGAAAAGTAATGGGGCCTTGTAAAAATGCGTCTAGTAAAACTCTATGCTAATCGTGAGACCTTTAATACAGTCCATTTTAATGAGACTGGCTTAACTCTCATCATCGGGGCAAAAACAAATCAAGGTTCAACCTACAATGGTGTTGGTAAATCATTGATTGTTGAGTTGCTACATTTTTGTCTAGGCTCAAAAAAGAACAGTGAGTTTGAGAAAAAAATACCTCAATGGGAATTTTCTTTAGACTTTAAAATAGATGGAAAAACTCACGTTGTTTCACGCAATACTAGCTCGCAAGGCGTTGTCCATCTTGACCATAAAGAAATTAAGCTTGCGGAGCTGAACGATTGGTTTGAGAGTCGCCTTTTCAGTATTCCAAGTAACATATCAGGACTCACTTATAGATCGCTACTGCCAAAATTCCTGCGTCGTGGGCTTAAACAATATGTAGATCCGAGAGATACGGGCGACTTTTCAGAATACGAAATGTTGGTCAGGAATGCTTTTTTGCTAGGCATTGATGTTGAACTCATTTCTAAGAAAATGGTTGTACGTAGTGAAATAACGAGACTTAAACAGTTGCGCCAAAACTTTAAAGAGGATTCGCTACTAAAAGAATTCTATTCTGGTGGGCGGGACTCTGACATCTTACTTTCGCACTTGGATCAACAAATTCAAGGACTTAATAAAAAGAGAGATGACTTTGTAGTAGCAGAGAATTTCTACGACTTACAAAAAAATGCTGATGCTCTTGCGGTTTCAATTGAACAAGACAAGAACCTTATATTTTTGTGGCGCTCTGCTGTTGAGAATATTTCTGAGAGCATGGTAGAACAGCCCCATATTTCACTGGACCGTGTAAATGCCTTATACGGTGAATTACTTGAAAACTTTAAGTCATTTGCTCTAAAACGGCTTGATGAGGTGACTGATTTCCACAAGCGAATGCTTGAGAACAGAATTGCAAGGTTAAGTAGTGAAAAATTACGTCTTATTGATAAAATTAGTCAAGCTGAAATAGAACTAAGAAAAAAACAGAAAGATTTGGATGACGCGCTACGCACACTGAGCCAATCTCAAGCACTTGATCAATATACCGTCCTGGTTGGCGAAATCTCAGACTTGATGGCGCAAGCACAGAAAGTCAGGGACTATAAGGCTATTGATATTAAGTATAGCAATCAAGCTGCTGATTTAGATGGGGTGTTAAGCGAGGAGGTTAAAAAAACCAATAACTACTTAGAGGAAACAAAGGAATATAGAGAGCGCAATTTCTCGGTATTTAAATCTTTTGTGTCTGATTTTTATCCGAACTCACCCGCTGGCATTACATTCCATAATAATGAGGGCAACAACCAGAAACGCTTTGATTTTGACGTTAAAGTTGAAAACGATAGCTCTGATGGTATCAATGAGGTAAGAATCTTTTGCTATGACTTAACTTTGTTGGCGTTAAGGAAAAATCATAAAGTGGATTTCATTTTTCATGATGGACGACTCTTTGCCAACATGGATGTGCGTCAGCGCGCACAAGTCTTTACGTTGGCTGATAGGGTGGTAGGCAATTTAGGCGCTCAATACATAGCAACTCTAAATCCCGATTTCATTAGCGGCATGTCAGACGAATTTACGAGCGACGAATATCAGCGGCTCATCGTTGATAACACTGTCCTGGAACTCCGTGATGACTCCCCTAGTGGAAAACTGTTAGGTATTCAGGTTGATATGCACTATGAGTCCAAGTGATGAGATTTGGCAAAACTTTTCGAGTTTAGATCTTTCAATGTCGCAACAAGCTGTTGCATTGAAACTCCTTTTGCAAGAGGTAGATGGCGACCTAACTATTGAACTGCCCTTAGAGTGGTGGTCAACAGCACAGTTACGAATGAGTTAGCGAGAGCCATAGTTGGTGTGCGTGATGCGTTGTTGTCGGGTTCGACCTACGGGATGCGCCCCAATTAAAGGAACCGCAGTGTTGAAAAGCGCTGCGGTTTTTTGTTTTTCATCGTCCAGTTTTATGTTGCCGTGGATTATTTTTACCCAAGACGGTTTGTAAAAAAAAGAAATCCTTATTCTGAGATTTAGTCTTTTCTTTTTTTTGCTTTCCCGATAATATCTTAATTGATGCAAGCAAACGCTTTCTGCAAAGGAGCAACAAGATGCTGTTGATACAAATGCCTGGGTATGCGTATCCCACGATTGCTATCTATCCTTTCGCTTGGTATGAGAACGGGGCCATGTGGATTATGTGGGCTTTCAAAGTCAAGCCTGATGGTACATTGAAATGGTATCGGCATTATGTAGATAGAGGTACGGGTCATGCTCATAGTGATGGCTACAACACGTTCAAAGAGGCCAATGAGGTTGCCAAGGAATTCAATAAGACTATCCGTGAAAGAGTCAATGTCTTAGACCTTGATGATGAGTTAAAGCTCTCCATTTCTCTTAAAGCAGAGAAAGAGGTAACGGCTGAGGAAAGGCTTGCGCAAGAGGAACAGCTTATGCTTGGCGAGGCAATCAAGCGTAGTGCAGCTTTTCCCGGGCCGACTATTGAAAGTTTAGTTCTCCCTAAAAACGGCGAAAAGTATAGGTATGACCTGTTCAAATGCTTGTCTGAGTCGCCAAAGGTTCAAGTCGTTCAGCTTACAAATCATCGTGCGTCCTTGAAACGCAAGGGTGAGCTTGATTGGTCGGCTGTGATCAATACAAATAGCAAAACGGGTATGTATGCGTTTCGTGAAAGGATTGCAAGCGGCTTTGGTCTGTCGGGCATTGATCATTGGGGTGAGACTAAAGCAAAAATCCGTGACATGCTTTTACCTCGTGCGAACAAGCTACTCCAAATTGCTGGTGTCCAAAGAATGCTCGATGAGGCATTGGCAAGAGGTCAGCATGTCATTGTCATTGGAACCTTTGTTTTCTGGTATGAGACAGGTAAAGAGGTCGGTTGGACGGTCAAGAGTCTTGGCAATGGTGGTGTAAGCAAAGAGGGGGAAACCCTTTGGAAAGAGGGAAAAATCGTCTCAAAAAATCACGGTCGTATCGTTGTCCTTCCTTACATAAAAGAAAACGGTGAGCTTGTCCAAGGCCATACAAAGAACTCGTCCAAGGACGGCAAAGCTTTGCCTCGGCATCCTGACTATTACTTAGAGTTGCCATTTGAGGTTCTTGATGGTGACTTGATGATTGGTTTGTTCGGTGAACTACCTTATGAATAACAAACAATAACGAGACAAAGATGGCACAAAACATTTACTTTGATGAGTCCGGTTTTACAGGCAACAATCTACTAAACGAAAAACAGAACTACTTTGCTTATGGTTCAGTTGCAACGAATCCTGATGAGGCACAGGAGGTTGTTGCTCGGATAATGAAACAATACGGTGTCCAGGGCGGCGAATTAAAAGGCAAGAACCTTGTCAAATACAACCGTGGTCGGCGTGCTATGGACGACATCCTTACTCATTTTGAGGGTAGGGTAAAAATATCAATTTCAGATAAAAAATATGCTTTAGCAGGCAAGTTCTTTGAGTATATTTTTGAACCGTCCCTATCTGAGATTAATTCGCTCTTTTATGGCATCAACTTTCACTTGTTCATAGCGAACATTTTGTATGTTGAGTTCATTGCACGTGGGGCCGGTGCCGACGAAATTTTCAACGAGTTTGAAAGTCTCATGCGGGAGATGGATGAGCCAAGGCTTGCAAGTCTTTTTTCGTCGTCTGTACATCGTGAGAACTCCCCGATACTTACCCAAATACGAGAGTTCGCCATTCATCGTATTGATGACATTCGTGGTGAGCTTGATAGCCTGCGGGGTGGAGTTACAGGAAAGTGGATACTTGATTTAACAGGCAGCGCTTTAGGCAGTCTCTTGGCTCATTGGGGCCTTATGTATGGCGAAATGACCGCTATCTGTGATGAGTCAAAGCCGCTCATGGAAAAGAACGATTTCTTTGACGGCATGATAGGTAGGAAAGGGGAGACCATCTTTGTGGACAGCCCCATTGGGAAACAACCTCTCACTTTCAACCTGTCCGGTCCTATCCAGTTTGCGAGCTCTGCTGTTGAGCATGGCATTCAGATCGCCGACACGCTTGCTGCGGCTGCTGTGTTCGCCGTCTCCAATCCTGACGATCCAATGGCTCAGAAATGGGCTGCAATGTTGCCTGAGATTGGCAAGTATGGGAGTGTTTTGCCTGACTTTGAACACCTGGATTTGAACGGTATGCCTGCCAAACTCAATGCTATCGTCCTCATGGAATTGCATTCCAGGGCAATCAAGAAACAAAATCTCCTTGAGGAAATGCCTGAGTATGTTCACTTTATGACTCAGGCTTTAAGGCGAGAGGCGTTGGGTTTGGGGCCGCGAATGTTTGGTCATGATATCGGAGAATGAGATAAGTATTTACCGATGCTAGGCTACGGATAATTTCAGGTTTTGGAGGACAATTAGGTTTAGTTGCCGTAATCGGCGTTTCTTGGTGGAACGTGTGCCTGAAATGGAAAAGCAGTAATCCACTAGAGTAAAGGACTTTCTTTCCTCTGTTTAGCGGGGTTTTTTAGGCTACAATCTAGGCTACAACTGCGTAGCGTAAAGAATAAAAATCAAAGACTTACGGTTTGTGAGCAATTTTTAAGTCTTTGATTTAAAACGTATTCCGTTAGCTAGAGGATCTCATAATCCGTTGGTGCCGTGTTCGACTCACGGGAGGCCCACCAGAATTCTGATATGCCCAAATCAAGCCCTGACGACCATACGTCAGGGTTTTTTTATTTACAGCAGGGCCGCCACGTTCCTACGAGCAACCTGTGGTGCAGCCTAGCCGGCAGTGGCGCCATTGCCGGTGATGCGGAAAATTTCCACTACCTGTACCAGTTCGTCTGCCTGCTGATGGAGCGAGCTGGCAGAGGCGGCGGCCTGTTCGACCAGGGCGGCGTTTTGCTGGGTTACGTCGTCTATTTCGGTGATGGCGCGGTTGATGTGTTCGATGCCCAGCATCTGTTCCTGGCTGGCGTCCGAGATTTCTCCGATCAGGCCGCTGACCAAGCGCACGCTGTCAACGACTTCGGTCATGGTCGCGCCGGCTTTGGTGGCCAGTTCGCTGTCCAGCCGTACGCGCTCGGCCGAATTGTCGATCAATGCCTTGATTTCCTTCGATGCCGCGGCACTGCGCTGGGCCAGGTTGCGTACCTCGCCAGCGACGACGGCAAAGCCGCGACCCTGTTCGCCCGCGCGCGCTGCTTCGACTGCGGCATTGAGCGCCAGGATATTGGTCTGGAAGGCGATGCTGTCGATGACGCCGGTAATCCGCGCGATCTGTTGCGAGGCGGTGTTGATGGACTGCATGGTGTCAGCAACTTCAGCGACCAGCTGGCCGCCTTTGCTGGCCACATCGGACGCTGCATGCGCCTCCTTGTTGGCGCGCAGCGCATGGGCGGCGTTCTGGCGCAAGGTCGTAGCCAGCTCTTCTACTGACGAGGCGGTTTCCTCCAGTGAACTTGCCTGCTGTTCCGTACGTTGCGACAGGTCGTTGTTGCCAGCGGAAATTTCTGCCGCAGCCGTTGCCACGGCCAGCGAATTGTCGCGCACTGACGATACCACGCTTATCAACGCATATTGCATACGGTCCACGGCTGCAAGCACGCTGCTGGTATCGAACGCGTCTTTCTCCAACTGGCCGCGCAAGTCGCCATCGGCGATCCGGGCGACTGCTGCTTTCAATACGGCAGGTTCGCTGCCCAGTGTTTTCAGGGTATGACGACTGATCAACACGCCGGCAGCAATACTGACCAGGCAAGTGAGCACGCTGGCCAGGATCAGGCTGTTGCGGGTGGTGACGTAGCGGGCATCGGCATCGCGTGTCGCTTGCAGCGATTCGTTTTTTACCGCATTGTCAAATTCATCCGCGGCGCCAGCCAGAGCGGCAAGCAGGGGCCGGCATTGCTCGACAAGCATGGCGGTGGCTGCGTCCTTGTCGCCATCGAGCGCCAGTTGCACGATGGTCAGGGCCACCTTTCCATACTGCTTTTCGATTGAGCCGATTTTTTGCACCTGCACGCGTACGCCTTCGCTGGCATCGGGATGGATGGCCAGTTTCTCGAGTTCCTGTAAAGAAGCCAGCACCGCTGCGTGCGCGCGCAATACGGCCGTTTTTTCCTTGTCGCGATCAGCTTCGGTCGTTACCAGCACCAGATTCCGTGCGGCAATTGCCCGGGCATCGATGGCATGCAACAACTGGTTGCCCATTTGGGCACGCGCATGATTACCGTCAACAAACTGATCAAATTCATGTTTCTGTTTGGCCAGGCTGACGATGGCTAGCGCAGCGATCAGGAGCAACAGTCCGGTTACCAGCCCGTATCCAAGCCAGAGCTGTAATTTGATACCTGCTTTATTCATGGTGTCTCCAAAAATGAAAAGTGATCCTGGTGACCAGGCTGATTGATCTGTCAGCAAGTGCTTGTCTGCAAGCACGGTTTTATGTCCAGAGGTGGCCAAGTTCCCCGAGTCCCCACGTGGCGGCGTCTTCATGACTGGCGATGCCGTTGTCCCTGGATTCGTACAGGTCAATCGAGAACGGCGGGATATGGCGCCGCGAAGCGATACAGAAAAAGGCGCGTACGACGGGGGCATACAGGCACGATTCGCTGTCTGTCACCACGGCCAGATGGCCTGATCGCATGCGTACCAGCGTGCCCAGCGGATAGATGCCGGTACAGCGGACGAACGCCGAGAAAATGGTGACGTCGAGCTGGCCGCTGCGCGTCCATTCCGCTATTTTTTTCAGCGCAGCTGCAGGGTTCCACACCTGTCTGCCGTGGCCTTCCGACGTCATGCCATCATAGACATCGCAGATGGCTGCCATGCGTGCGTGCAGGCTCACCGCCTCGCCACGCAAGCCGTGTGCGTAGCCGGTGCCATCGATCCGCTCATGGTGATTCAGGCAGATATCGAGAATGACAGGATGATCGATACCGGCTTGCAGCAAGATCTGGCGGGAAGCCATTGCGTGCTCCGTGGCGCGGCCATACTGACGCGCGTCGCCTGGGCTGCCTGGGAATGGTGCGTTCGCATCGACTGCTGTCTTGCCGATATCGTGCAGCAGACCAGCCACACCGCACAGCCGGGCCTCGCTTTCTTCCAGACCCAGCTGTCGTGGCAGGCCTATCATCATGGCGCACACTGCCACGCCATGCAGCTGGCAGTCATTGTCTGCTTTTCTCAGGCGTGCCAGGCTTGCCAGGGCGCTGCCATGCCGCACGACCGATGCATGGATGCTGTCGACCAGTGCCAGTACAGCTTGCGCATCGAGCTGGCGGCCCAGGCGCACGTCAGCGAACATGCCCGACAGCGTGCCTGCTGACGCTGCGATGATAGCGGCAGCGTTGGCCAGCTCGTGCGTCGTACTGGCTGGTTGCAAAGAAGGGGCAGGGCGCTGCGCCGTCGCGGCGAAGTGCGCATCATTGGCTGGCACCGTCCGGAATGGCGTGACAGTTTGCGTGCTGAGGCCGATGCCCTTGCTGGTATCGATCCACAACTGGCGTACGCGTCCGCCGCGCAGCCTGGCAATGTCAGCCTCGTCCTTGAGGAAAAATGCGTTGCGCCAGTAGGGGTTGTCGAACCAGGCGCCGCACACGGCGTGCACATGCATTCCGACGGCAAGTTCATGAATTGAGATCTTTTTCAACATGTAGTAATATTATTGAATGCATCAAATATCGCAATTTTATCAAATAATATCGTTGAATCAGTTTGATTTTGTTGCAGAACAACGACGTACAGGCGTACGTAGCCAGTGCGCTGAGCGCTGGTAAAAAACGGGAGGGTGATCAGTCGCTGCTGGTGCAGCGCTGTATTGCTTCTGTAAAGGTATGCGCGGTGAAGGGCTTGGACAGATACTCGTCGGCACCGGCCGCAAGGCATCGGCTGCGTTCGCCTTCGATGGCGTTGGCAGTCAGCGCGATAATGGGCGTGCGTGGCAGATTGAATGCCTGCTCGTGCGCACGGCGACGCTGGCACGCTTCGTAGCCATCCATGACTGGCATGCGGCAGTCCATCAGCACCAGATCATAGGCCGTCATTTCCATCGCCTCGAGCGCCTGCCGGCCATCGGTGACTTCATCGACGGTCCAGCCCAGTCTGGCGAGCAGGATGCGCGCCAGCTGCCGGTTCATTTCCATGTCTTCGACCAGCAGGGCGCGCCTGCCAAGTGCAGGGGCGGGTGTGTCAACGACTGCCGGCTGGCGCGTTTCGCTTGCCTGCAGCAGTCTGGTTGGCAATTCAAAGCTGAAGGTCGAGCCACTGTTCTCTTCGCTGCTAAACCAGATCGTGCCCCCCATCAGCTCAACGAGGTGCTTGCAAATGGCCAGTCCCAGTCCTGTCCCGCCATACTGGGTGCTGATGCTGGGATCTGCCTGGCGGAAAGCCTTGAACAGATGGCGCTGCGCTTCCGGGCGTATGCCGATGCCGCTGTCGCGGATGCTGTAGCGCAAGCGCCAGCTGTTGTCATCAGCTGTGGGGGCAATGGCCTGCAGGCTGATTGTAATGTCGCCGGCCGGGGTAAATTTGATGGCGTTGCTGAGCAGGTTGCCCAGCACCTGGCGCAAGCGGGCCGGATCGCCTTCGGCATGGCCCGGTATCGTGTCGATGCGAGTGGCGATGTGTAGTTGCTTGCCGTGTGCCTTGCTGCTGTGCAGGGAAATGACCTGCCCGATCAGTTGTTCAGGCTGATAGACTGTGCGCTCCAGTTCCAGGTGTCCTGCCTCGACTTTTGAAAAATCCAGGACATCGTTAATAATGCGCAGCAACTCCAGTGCGGCCTGGTGCACATTATCGGCGTAGCTGCGCTGGGTAGGGTCGAGTCTGGTTCCCAGCATCAGCTCGCTCATGCCCAGCAGGCCGTTCATCGGTGTGCGGATTTCATGGCTGGTAATGGCCAGAAAACGCGACTTGGCGGCATTGGCGGCATCGGCCTGTATTTTCAGCGCAATGGCTTCGGCAGCATCCTGTTCGCGCCGCTTGAGCAGCGACGCCATGATCAGGAAAGCAATCAGTACGGCGATCATGCTGGGTAGCACAACCAGGAACAGCATGCGCAAATTGTCGTACCAGCCAGCGAGCAGCAGTTCTTTGGTGATGGTTGCGTTGATAATCAGAGGGTAGTCGCGCACCACGCGCACGGCGCCCATGCGCAGCACAGGCTGGAAGTTGTTGTAGGCACGCACGCTGTCGGTCAGCACGACGTCGTGCTGCTTGCCCGAACTGATCACTTCGTGGGTAGGACCTCCCAGCCACCGTTTTCCCATCATCGATTCGTGCCGGGGCCAGCGGGCCAGCAAGGTGTAGTCGCTGCGGTACAGCGAAATGGCCGAATAGCGGCCAAGGCTGACGTGGCGATAAAACTCGCTGAAAAAATTACTTGATACACCGACCAGTGCCACGCCGGCAAAATTACCCTTGGCATCATTAAGGCGCTGGCTGATATAGAACGTCCATTCCTGATTGCCCCTGTTACGCACCGGCTCGCTCAGGAAAGGCACCAGGGTCTTGTGCTGCTGGTGATATTGAAAATAATCGCGGTCGGCCAGGTTGATCTGCGGCGCCGGATAGTTGCGCGAGAAATTGATGACATTGCCATCGGCTGCAATAATGGTGGCCACATCGATTTGCGGCGCCACGCCGATCCGGTCGCGCATGGACTGGTAAAAAGCTGCCGTCCCGAAGGCTGCACGCTGTGCCGCGACGGACGAAGGCATGTCGCCAATCTGCCCGGCAATGCTGTCAAGCACCTGGTAGCTCGATGTCATGGTTTGTGCCGTATTTTCGGCCAATACCGTGGACAGGTTATCCATAGTATCTCGCCAGTCGGACAGTTCATGCTCGTACAGCCGCCAGCTTGCCACGGCCGTAGTCAGTACCAGCATCGACAGCAGGACCACGCAGATGATCATGGTGGCCTGGCGCGCCGTCAGGCCTGCCCAGCGTTGCGATGAGTTCGTTTCAATCAGGCGTTTGAGCAGCTTGTTCATGTCAGGCGGCAGGCGCATCGATACTTGTTCTTACTTCACTAAGCACACGATCAAACAATGCATGCAATGATGGTTGATGCAACGGCAGTGCGTGGTGCTGGCGCGCGGTGTTTTCGATGTGCTGCAATTGCGCGCACAGTTGTGTGGCGCCAATCAGCATTGCCATACCCTTGAGCGCATGACTGGCGCTGGCAACGGCAGTGGCGTCCTGCCGGCGCAAGCCATCGTGCAGGCGTTCGGCCAGCTGGGGGGCGTGCTCAAGAAAGGTCTGCGACAGCAGCAGAAAGGTGGCCCTGTCGCCAGCGGCCGCCATCAGCACCTGCGGATCGATGTCGTGATAGGGCGACTGTTTCACGGTGGTAACTGCTGTGAGCCGGTGCTGGCCGGTGAAGATGCGACAAGGCGCGATGGCGCGGGGAGCTGCTGCAACATCAAAAGCCTCTGGATAAGATGAAGGCCAGTATGGCTTTTCAGGTTGCCATGTTACAACGAAAATTGTTATTTTTGAAAATTTAATCGGTGAATGAAAGTCATTCACGGCATTTAGCAACAGTTAGCGTGTATCGCGTGTAAATTGGGCGCAAGCTGCACGCAAGTAGCCGCGCAATTCGTCATAGTTGACTGGTTTGCTGAAAAATACGACGCCAGGCGGCAGGCCGCCGCGTGCCAGGACGTCGCTTTCACTCAAGGCCGACAGTACGGCAATATGCATAGGACGCAACTGCGGGTCGGCAATAATAGTGTTGATGACCTCGTAGCCGTCGATGCCGTCCATCATGATATCGATCAGCAGGATTTCCGGTTGGCGCCGTGCAATTTCCAGCAGAGCCTGATAGCCGTTATCGCAAAACACGGCCTGTTCCGTCATGCCCCAGTCCAGCAGGTGGCGCTGGTACAGCGTGCGTTGCATGGGATTGTCTTCGACAATCAGGATAATCGGCGACCCTTGCGATGCGCTCACCTTGGGCGCTGCGCCGGACATGGCGCTATTGCCGGCGTGCTGGCCCTTGTAGGCGAGGATGGACGCAAGCGGTATGCGGCGATGGCCACCCTGCGTTTTCCAGGCATCGATCGAGCCAGCTTCCACCAGATGCTGCACCGATGATACGGAGATGCCCAGGATTTCTGCTGCGCGCTGGGTAGTACACACTTCCTGCGTATCAAGTAGGGGTTTCATGAAGTCACTGGCGATAAACGAAATTCGCTATTATCGCTATAAATTGCTTGAAACAATGCGTTTAATTTATCGTCAGCGCGATGAAAGCAAACTTGTTGCATTCAAAACTGGCAAAACGGCGTCCAGACTGTCGACTTCATAGGTCGGCACCGCCTGCGTACCATTGACCAGCCCGTCCGGATTGAACCAGCAGCTGTCGATGCCATAGCGGTTGGCACCGAGGATGTCGGCGTCGAGGCGGTCGCCGATAATCACCATCTGCTCTTTGGTGATCGGGCGTGCCATCTTGACGGCGTAGTCGAAAAAGCGCACGTCGGGCTTGGCGTGGCCGCAGGCTTCGGAGGTGGCGACAAACGAGATATATTGGGCCAGGCCTGTGCTGGCGAGGCGGCGGTTCTGGATCGCTTCGACGCCATTGGTGATAATGCCCACTTCGGCGGTCGCCGACAGGCTGGCGCACAGTTGCAGTGCGCCGTCGATCAGCACGGCCGTTTCCGACAGGGACTCCAGGTACAGGCGGCTGGCTGCCTGTGGATCGAACGCCAGGCCGTATTCTTCGAACGTCTGGGCAAAGCGCTGTACCTTCAGCACATCCTTGGTAACGGTGCCCAGCTCAAAGCTGCGCCATAGCGCGGTATTGATCACCTGGTAGCGCGAGAACAGGGCGTCTGGCGCCTCCTGCAGGCCCAGCTGTTGCATGGTGCGTACGAACGACAGTTTTTCCGAGGCCCTGAAATCGAGCAGGGTGTCGTCGAGGTCAAACAGAAAAAGTTGATACTTCATGATAAATGGATGCTGGCTGGGAACAGCCGCATCCTAGCATGGCCAGCCGAGTCTGGCTGACGAAGGCGGCCCCTGTCAGTCCTGGCGCCACCAGTCGAGCAAGGTCTCGTCGTTGTCGTCATCGAGATTGGCGTAGATGTTGGCGAAATACCATTCTATGCCGGTGCGTTCACGAAAGGCGTCAAACGGGGCGTTGACGTTCCCAAGGCCGTGATGGCCGGGTACGCTGAAGGTCAGGTTGCCCTGGTACTGGCCATCGAGCGTGCCGCCAAGCTGAGTCCTGACATCATGTTCGAGCTGCAGCACATCTGCCTGCGGCGCCTCGTCGGCATACAGCTGGATGCAAAAGTTGCCGCCGCGCTTGAGCACCACTGCCGGTTCCATTGCGTTTTCAATATTGACGACGTCGCCGCGCGCCAGGTTCAGCGTCAGGCCGGGCGAGGCCAGCAGTTCGTAGACATGGGTGTCGATCTGGCGTGCCGGCAATGCTTCAAAGACGGGGCCCTGCTTGTTTTTGCCTGCCAGTACCTGAATGTGCGGCAGTTCATGGCAATTGATATCTTCCACAGCGTGTTTCCTGTTTTCCTGTTCAAGCCCTATTGTAGCGACACCCGGCGCCGCACATAAAAAAAGCACGCCGGAGCGTGCTTGAATGGGGAGGAGACAGGTGAGTCGATTAGTTGTGCAAGCTTGGATTGATGGCGCGGCGGAACTGTTCGAAGCCGGCGCGGGCAGCCTTGTAGCAATTGCCGGCTGCCGCTTCCAGGCCTTCGCGGTCCAGCACTTCCACGGTGCCGCGGCGATACTGGATCAGGCCTTCGTCCTGCAACTTGCGGGCCGTGACGGTGATGCTTTCACGGCGCACGCCCAGCATATTGGCCATGGTGTCCTGTGTAACTTTCAGTTCGTTCGACAGCGAGCGGTCGAGACGGTCAAGCAGCCAGCGGCACAGTTTTTGTTCGATGCTGCAGTGGCGGCCACCGACCACGTTTTGTGCCATCTGGGCAAACATTGCGCTGGTGTAGCGCATCAGCAGTTGGGCCAGCGCGCCGCCCTCGCTGAAGACTTCACGCAGGAACGATGTTTTCAGGCGATAGCCGTAGCCGGCGCTTTGCACGACAGCGGTGCAGGTGGCGCGTTCGCCGTCATACAGGGCGACGCCAGCGACGCCTTCGCGGCCGACAACGGCGATTTCGGTGGTGGCGCCGTCTTCCATCACGTACAACAGCGAAACGATGGCGTTGGTAGGGAAATAGGTGTATTCGATCTTGTCGCCGAAGTCGAACAGATGTTTGCCGGCGGGCAGGGTAACCAGTTCAAGCTGGCAGAACAGACGTTCCAGATCGGCGCGCGACAGGGCACGCAGCAACTCGTTCTGCTGGGCACCGGTAATGCTGATCATCGGCGTGGCAGGCGCTTTGACGGGGGCGGCGCTCCAGTCGCGGGCGGCGGCGTTGCTGGTCGATGCTGGGGTCAGGTTGCTGTATGCTTTGTACATGGTATGGCCTCGTTTTCTGATCTTGTTGATTGGCTGTCTGTTATTTATTGTGCTGCTTGTTACTGTCTGCTGCGTTGTGTTCTGCAATGACTCCACTATAGAAGTTGGCCGCCGTCATGGGCATCGGATGAGCTGACGTGCTTGTGTAGGCTAGGAACATTGCCCTTTGTCATCCCACTCCTACGTCAGATAATTTCTTATTGGCATGCTTTATGGGGTGCCCGGGCGTACGGGCGTGACGGGGCCTGCCCATGATCCTGTCGGACCGGCTTGTTCTTGTTTAAAGCGAGGAGAGAATGCTTAGTTCAGTGACTTGCCGGCCGGCGGCTGGCGTTGTTGCCATGCATGCAGCGCAAGCCGGTAGGCGGCCAGTTCTTCCTGGTACATATCGAGGATGCAATAGGTGCAGCCGCTATTGCAGCAGGCGTTGTCGTCAGGCGGGGCAGGCGGCTCTGGCGGGGGATCGAGAGGCAGGGAATCGATAGACATAAAATACAGAACCGGATTGATGGCGGCCGTGCCGCAGCAGATGGAATGGTTTTTGCTGTAATTGGTAATTGATGTAATTCATACTTTCCGTGTACAGTGGCGATGAATTAGGGTATCGTTTACAGCACTGATATTGTATCTTCTGCGCGCGATGTTCCGCCGGCGCTCTTCTCCGCCGCCACCGCCGCACATCTCCCCAGCGCTCCCGCACTCGCAAGACAGAATGCCTCGGAGCACAGAGGTGCCGAAGTGCATTGATGATGGCTTGCAAATTGCTCAAACGGAGCTGCCAGTGCCACGAAATGTTGTTTATTGAGAAAGCATGGCTTCCGCAGTGCGGAGGCACACCAGAAAATTTATGTCTGAAATTGAACTGACTCCTACGCCCGGCCCGGCGCCCACGCCCGCCACCCCGACTGCTCCTGCCGCTGCACCCACCCCATCCGACATTGCTCCCACTGTGCTGTTTTCCGATTTCGGCCTGGCGCCGGAAATCCTGCGCGCCCTGACCGAGCAAGGCTACTCCAAGCCGACCCCGATCCAGGCGCAGGCCATTCCCGTAGTGCTGCAAGGGCGTGACGTGATGGGCGCCGCCCAGACCGGCACTGGCAAGACGGCTGGCTTTTCGCTGCCGATCATTCAATTGCTGCTTGCCCATGCCAGCAGCAGCATGTCGCCAGCGCGCCACCCGGTGCGCGCGCTGATCCTGACCCCTACGCGCGAACTGGCAGTGCAGGTTGCCGAAAACGTGCAGGCCTACGCCAAACATACGCCGCTGCGTTCGACCGTGGTGTTTGGCGGCATGGACATGAAGCCGCAGACAGTGACCCTGCGTGGCGGCGTGGAAATCGTGATTGCCACTCCGGGCCGCCTGCTTGACCATATCGAGCAGAAAAACATCAGCCTGGGCCAGGTGCAGATGCTGGTTATGGACGAGGCCGACCGCATGCTTGACATGGGTTTCCTGCCGGATCTGCAGCGCATTATCAATCTGCTGCCGAAACAGCGGCAGAACCTGATGTTCTCGGCCACCTTCTCGCCGGAAATCAAGAAGCTGGCCAATACCTTCCTGAACAATCCGCTGACTATCGAAGTGGCGCGCAGCAACCAGACGGCCGACAAAGTCACGCAGGTAGTCTACAAGGTGCCGGAAGACCAGAAACATGCACTGGTTGCGCATCTGCTGCGCCAGCGCGACCTGAAACAGGTGATCGTGTTTTCCAATACCAAGATCGGCGCCTCGCGCCTGGCGCGGGTGCTGGAGCAGGAAGGCATGCGTGCCACCGCGATTCACGGCGACAAGACCCAGCAGGAACGCATGGCGGCACTCGAAGCGTTCAAGAAAGGCGAGATCGATGTACTGGTTGCCACCGACGTGGCGGCCCGCGGCCTCGATATTTCCGACCTGCCTTGCGTGATCAACTTCGATTTGCCTTACAACGCGGAAGACTACGTGCACCGCATCGGTCGTACCGGCCGCGCCGGCGCTTCCGGCGACGCCATCTCGATCTATTCCGACAAGGACGAGCGCCTGCTGGCCGATATCGAAAAATTGATCAAGCAAACCGTCAAACGTGGCGATCTGGCCGGCTTTAACCCGGCACCGGCACGCGAATCGCGCGATGGCGAGCGCCGTGCGCCGCGCCGCAGCGACAGTGGTGAAGCGCGTCCAGTCCGTACGCCCTCCAGCGACACGGATATGCGCGCATCAGGCCGTTTTCAAGATCGCACTGGCCGAACTGCTTTCGGACCCGGTAGCCGTCGTGAAAAGGTTGATCCTTGGTTTCTCAAGCCGTATGAGCCAGCTAAAACATTAGCGACAGCCACACCCAATATTTCCGTAAGTAAACCTCCAAAAAAACTCGCCGCTCTCCTGGGTGGTTTGAACAAACGATAGTTATTCTGCATAATAGGACGCCTGACAATACGCCAACTCAGACATGATTTGTCTATGATAGGTGTAGTTCTGGCGTCCTACGCACCAAGTCCTCATCTTCCCTCATCAAGCTAACAATATTCTAATACCCAATTCAATTAACCTCTTGGAAGGTGGTGAATTGCTTTTGGTAGTCAAGTTTATACAACTTTGATATATGAAAAATTCATCATGCAATAGAAAAGGTGTTTTTGCCATTATTGTTGCTTACAATCCAAATTTAATCAACATACTTCGTCTGATTTCAATCCTTAATCATCAGGTTGAAAAAATTATTGTGGTCGACAATGGAAGTGCGAATTGCTCTGAATTGCGCGCTGGATGTGCGACTGCTGAAAATATCGAAATTATTGCTTTTGATAAAAATTTTGGTATTGCATATGCGCAAAATTGTGGGATTGATTTTGCAAGGAATGCTAAGGCAGAGTATCTTATTTTTTTTGATCAAGACAGTACGATAAAAGAAGATTTCGTTTTTTTGTTAAAAAATTATTTTTTGAAATTATCGGAATCCAGCAAAGTTGCCGTGGTCGCGCCAATATTTAAGGATGAAAAAAAGGGATTTTTCTATCCATTGATTCGTTTACGTAAATTCGGATTGCGTCGCAGGATTACTCCCGACGGTAGTGAAAACTTCCCTATTCAAGTTTCTTTCGTCATTTCATCAGGAACTTTTACCAGCATGGCCGTAGTCAATGAAGTGGGCAACATGCATAGTGATTTTTTTATCGATTATGTAGATATTGAATGGTGCCTGCGTGCTGCACATGCGGGTTATTCCTTGTTTGCCGTGCCAGCTGTAAGCATGATGCACTCAATTGGAGATCGTTCTATCCTCTTTATACGATGGCGTTTGGCTATTCACTCTGAATGGCGGCGTTACTATAGAATAAGAAACTCTTTTTTTCTCTATCATTTTTCTCACGTACCAAAAATACTTGCATTGCGAGAAATTTTCGTAAATATAATTCATCAATTTATTCTGATTGCAACGCAAAAAAACAAAAAAAAGCAGATAAAGTATTTGATGAGTGGAATTCTTGATGGTATTCGCTTTAAGTAATAAAGGAATGTTATATCGACGCATGGATGAAGGTTTGGCATCCGTTTTTGTATAGAAGAAATTGCTTTTGGCAGGCTATCGTATTTATTGAACTATAGGCACTCTGCCAGCAAGTGTATCTGTTTGTAAATCCCTCACTGCTTGTCATCGTTAGCTATCATAATGCCATGTTTGTGTTGTTGAATGATAATATTCCTCCATTAAAATGATGTAAAAAAGAAAATTTTTCAATAAGTTCAATTGTTGCTGACTTTGTGAAGACTGTTGCTATACTACAGTTTAAAGTATGCGTCATCTTGTTTCCATGTGGCATGTTTAATGATGTCAAATTGAAATCTTATTGATATTGTCAATTTATAGTGAACTGTTATGTTTGCAATAATTAATTGATGCCGAAGTAGTTCGATTATTATTATAAATATTGGTCTGCTATCCAGATAAATTTTGTGCATAGTTAAATCAATTTTTCTCTATTTTTCAATGGATTTGGTTATGAGTAGCAAGAGATTTTCCATATCTATTGTGAGTCATGGGCACCACGCTTATATTGTGCCCTTGCTCTACCAATTGGCGAGCCTGAAGCATCGTGATTTTGAAGTTATTCTTACGCTTAATGTTGCTGAGGATATGCCGATTGATCTTAAATCTCTGCCTTTCAAAACTTATCTTATTGTTAATCAGAATCCCAAGGGGTTTGCTGCCAATCACAATGCTGCATTTCGGTTGTCGGTTGGTAATTATTTTGTGGTACTCAATCCTGATATACGGCTCATTGAGGACCCATTTCCTTCGTTGCTTGCCATGGTCGAACAAGCATCTGACAGCATTTGCGCTCCCTTGATTATTGGTAATAATGGTGAGATTGAGGATAGTGCCCGCAATTTTCCATCACCTCTTCTGCTCTTGCGTAAGCTGGCCAGACGACTGTTCAAGCTGCCGTTGCCACGTGAGGTTGTACCAAAAAAAGGAGATTTCCTGATGCCGGACTGGGCGGCGGGAATGTTTTTGGTTGTTCCTCGAAATATTTATGCAAAATTGAATGGATTCAGCGAACGATATTTTTTGTATTTTGAGGATGTGGACTTGTGTGCGCGTGCACGCCTTGCGGGTTTTCGGATTCTAGTCAATATGGATATTCATGTAATACATGAAGCGCAGCGCGATAGTCATAGAAAGTTGCAATTTCTTGTGTGGCATTTGGAAAGTGCAATGAAATTCTTTGTTTCAGGGGTTTATTTGAAAATTCAGTTTGATCGGCTGGCAGGAAAAAAATGATTGTCAGAAATGATACTGGTGAAAATTTATAATTAAAAAATCTGGGAAAATTTGGATTTTATGAAATTAATTTTTTATATCTTATTTAATGTGTGAAGTTTTTAAATAATTATAAGATCAATATTTGGAGTTCGTGATGATACTTGTAACTGGTGGGGCTGGCTTTATTGGTGCAAATTTTGTACTGGATTGGCTTGCAAAATCCGATGAACCTTTGGTTAACCTCGATGTTCTGACCTACGCAGGCAATCTTGATACCTTGCGCACACTTGATGGCGATCAACGCCATGTGTTTGTACGTGGCAGTATCGGCGACTCTGAATTGGTAACGCAATTGCTTACTCAATACAAGCCACGTGCCGTCATCAATTTTGCGGCAGAGAGTCATGTGGATAGATCCATCCACGGCCCGGAAGACTTTATCCAGACCAATATCGTCGGCACATTTCATCTGCTTGAAGCGGTGCGTGCTTACTGGGGGGAGCTGGAGGAGGATTCTCGGCAGAACTTCCGCATGCTGCACGTATCAACGGACGAGGTCTATGGTTCACTGACAAAGGATGAGCCCGCCTTTACCGAAACTCATCGCTATGAGCCCAACAGCCCGTATTCGGCAAGCAAAGCTGCAAGTGATCACCTTGTTCGTGCATACCACCATACTTATGGCTTGCCGGTGCTGACGACCAACTGTTCCAATAATTATGGGCCGTACCATTTCCCTGAAAAGCTGATTCCATTGATGATCGTCAATGCGCTGGCTGGCAAGACCTTGCCCGTTTATGGCGATGGCCAGCAGATTCGTGACTGGCTATATGTCAAAGATCATTGCAGTGCGATTCGCCGCGTACTGGAGTCTGGAAAGCTCGGTGAGGTTTATAACGTTGGTGGCTGGAACGAAAAGCCCAACATTGAAATCGTACATACCATTTGCGCCTTGCTCGATGAGTTGCGTCCACGCCCTGATGGCGCAAGTTACCGTAGCCAGATTACGTATGTTACTGATCGCCCCGGACACGACCGCCGGTATGCTATTGATGCCAGCAAATTACAACGGGAGTTGAACTGGAAGCCTGCCGAAACGTTCGAAACGGGCATCCGCAAAACTGTGCAGTGGTATCTGGATAATCAAGACTGGGTAGTAAATGTTCAGTCCGGGAATTACCGGGATTGGGTAGAAAAAAATTACAACGAGCGTCATGCATGAAAATTTTACTCTTAGGTAAAAATGGTCAGGTTGGCTGGGAATTGCAACGCAGCCTGGCCCCACTGGGCAAAGTTATTGCACTGACTAGTGATAGCACGCAATGGTGCGGCAATCTGGCAGATCTCGATGGTATTGCTGCAACGGTACGTGCCATCGCGCCAGATGTGATTGTCAATGCTGCTGCCTATACTGCAGTTGATAGGGCAGAAACCGATAGCTTGGCTTGCCATACAGTCAATGCTTTGGCGCCCGCTGTACTCGCTGCCGCGGCAGCGCAAATCGGCGCCTTACTTGTTCATTACTCAACCGATTATGTGTTTGACGGCAGCGGCAACGCGCCGCGCGATGAGTCAGCTATCGCGAAGCCATTGAGCGTCTATGGCAGTACCAAACTCGAGGGAGAGCAGGCGATTGTGGAAAGTGGTTGTCATCACCTGATTTTCCGAACCAGTTGGGTATATGCTGCGCGTGGGAGTAATTTTATCAGTACCATGCTGCGACTGGCTGGTGAGCGTGAGAGCCTGTCAGTTGTGGCTGATCAATTTGGAGCACCAACCGGTGCAGACTTGATTGCTGATGTGACTGCGCATGCGATTCGTTGCACGGTCAGAAGGGCTGACCTGTCGGGTATTTATCATTTGGTCGCTGGCGGTAAAACTTCTTGGCATGGTTATGCCAGTTATGTTATCGATCTGGCACGGAAGTCCGGAGCACCGATCAAAGTTGCACAGACAGCTATCAGTGCTGTAAGTAGCGATGCATTTCAGGCGGTGGCTATCCGGCCAAAAAATTCGACGCTGTCGACGAAAAAACTGCAATCGGCTTTCGCACTGGAATTGCCGGAATGGCAATACGGTGTTGCACGAATGCTCTGTGAAACTATTGGGATTAAATAATGACACAACGCAAAGGCATTATTCTTGCTGGCGGATCCGGTACACGCCTGTATCCAGTCACTAAAGCTGTGTCCAAACAGCTTCTGCCAATTTACGATAAGCCGATGATCTATTATCCGCTCAGTACGTTGATGCTTGCAGGTATTCGTGACATCCTGATCATTTCTACCCCTCAAGATACTCCGCGATTTGTTCAATTACTCGGTGATGGCAGTGCATGGGGACTTAACTTGCAATATGCAGTGCAAGAAAATCCTGATGGTCTGGCGCAGGCATTTATCATTGGCAAAGAGTTTATAGGAAATCATCCTAGCGCGTTGGTACTGGGTGATAATATTTTTTATGGCCATGACTTGCAGGTTCAACTTGAGCGCGCTTGTGCTCAGCCTCAAGGAGCAACAGTGTTTGCCTATCATGTGCAGGATCCGGAACGCTATGGTGTAGTGGATTTTGACGAGGCAGGCAGGGCGACTAGCCTGGAAGAGAAACCAGCGGTGGCGAAGAGTAATTATGCGGTCACAGGACTGTACTTTTACGATGTACAGGTCGTCGATATCGCCAGTTCGCTAAAACCATCTGCTCGTGGCGAATTGGAAATTACCGATGTCAATAGCATCTACCTTGAGCGTAGCCAGTTGGATGTGGAAATTCTTGGTCGTGGCTATGCTTGGCTTGATACGGGCACGCATGAAAGCTTGAACGAGGCCAGCAATTTCATTCAAACCATCGAGCATCGGCAAGGACTCAAAGTAGCGTGTCCTGAAGAAATTGCTTATCGTCGTGGGTTTATTGATGCCGAGCAACTTGAGCGGTTAGCCGCACCCTTGGCAAAAAACCGTTACGGACAGTATTTAATGCGGTTATTGACGGAAAGGGTCATGCCATGAAAGTTGTATCAACGGCGATTTCTGACCTGCTGATCATCGAACCCAAAGTCTTTGGTGATGATCGTGGATTTTTTTATGAAAGCTTCAATCAACGTCGTTTCGAGGAGGCTGTCGGCTACTCTGTACAGTTCGTTCAGGACAATCACAGTCGCTCGGCCAGAAACGTGCTGCGCGGCCTGCATTATCAGATCCAGCATCCGCAAGGCAAGTTGGTACGCGCCACGCAAGGCTGCGTCTATGATGTGGCAGTCGACCTGCGCGCCAGTTCTCCAACCTATGGCCAGCATGTCGGCGTTGAACTATCGGCGGACAATAAACGGATGTTCTGGATTCCGCCGGGCTTTGCCCATGGCTTTCTGGTGTTGTCCGAGACTGCCGAATTTCTTTACAAGACCACCGACTACTGGTACCCGGAGTTTGAGCGCAGCCTTGCCTGGAATGATCCAGCGATCAATATCGCATGGCCACTCGCGGGCGATCCTGCCTTGTCAGGTAAAGACCAGTTGGGCAAGCTTCTGGCTGAAGCGGAAAAATTTTCATGAAACAGCATATGTCGGCGATCAACCCGCACGCTGCCCAGCCTACATCGTTACTGGCGCTGGGAAAGAGCCTTTGGCATAACCGAAGTCTGGTTGCACAGATGAGTCAACGTGAGGTCATAGGACGCTACAAAGGTTCTGCTCTTGGACTGGCCTGGTCGTTCTTTAACCCGGTTTTCATGCTGGCAGTCTATACGTTCGTATTTTCAGAAATTTTCAAGTCACGCTGGGGCGGTGGTGGCGCTGAAGAAAGCAGGACGCAGTTTGCCATTATATTGTTTGTGGGCATGATCGTACTCGGCCTGTTCAGTGAAGTCATCAACCGCGCCCCTGGACTGGTACTTGCTAATGTCAACTATGTCAAAAAAGTGGTCTTTCCACTTGAGATACTGCCTCTCATTGTCATGGGAGCAGCGTTATTTCATGCCTGCATCAGCCTCGGCGTTTTGCTCAGTGCATTCTGGCTTCTGAACGGCTATCTGCATTGGACAGCCCTGCTATTACCGCTGGTTCTGATGCCATTGCTGATCCTGGTCATGGGGCTGGCTTGGATACTTGCCTCGCTTGGGGTTTTCTTGCGTGATGTAGGGCAGTTTGTCACCATCTTGACCACCGTGCTCACTTTTTTGTCGCCAATTTTTTATCCAGTCTCCGCCGTACCTGAAGCGGCGCGTGTATTTATCATGGCTAATCCATTGACCTTCATTATCGAACAGTCGCGCGCGGTGCTGCTCTGGGGGCATTTGCCTGACTGGTCGGGCCTGGGATTATATACACTGGTAGCCATCGTATTTGCATGGGCGGGCTATGCCTGGTTCCAGAAAACCAGGAAAGGATTTGCTGATGTCCTCTGATGAAATTGCTATCCGTGTCAGTAACCTGAGCAAACGCTATGAGATTTACGATACGCCGCGCGATCGCTTGAAACAATTTATCCTGCCTCGCACGCAGCGTTTGTCCGGCCGCAAGCCACGCCAGTATTTTCGCGAATTCTGGGCATTGAACGACGTTTCATTTGAAATCCGGCGTGGTGAAACAGTTGGCGTCATTGGGCGCAATGGCAGTGGTAAATCGACTTTGCTGCAGATGATTTGCGGCACGCTGACGCCAACATCAGGCAGCATTGAAACGCGTGGCCGTATTGCTGCGCTGCTTGAACTCGGTTCCGGCTTTAACCCGGAGTTTACTGGTCGTGAAAATATTTATCTCAATGCATCCGTACTGGGACTGACAATAGAAGAAATCGACGCCCGGTATGACGATATTGTTGCCTTTGCCGATATTGGGCAGTTTGTCGAGCAGCCGGTAAAGACTTACTCCAGCGGCATGTATCTCCGGCTAGCATTTGCTGTCATCGCCCATGTCGATGCAGATATTCTTGTGGTGGACGAGGCGCTGGCGGTCGGAGACGCAGTCTTTACACAGAAATGCATGCGTTTCATCCGGAAATTCCAGGAGAACGGTACGCTTATTTTTGTCAGCCACGATACGGCGTCGGTGCAAAACCTGTGTCGCTCAGGCATCTGGCTTAAACATGGCCGGGTCGAGCAATTAGGTACGGCCAAGGCCGTTTCCGAAGCGTATCTGCAATATACGTTACAGGAAATATATGGTGCCGAATCGAAACTGAAGTCGATTGGTGGCCAGTCCGACGCTGCTGAGGTGGACGATGCGCCTTTGGCGGTGGCAAGCAGCTATGGTGCGCAAGCGTCGGTACAAAACAATCTGAGCGATGCCAATGGCTGGAGAACTGGCGATGCTGACATCATTTCAGTGAAGTTGACTCGCCTTTCTGATAATAGCGATGTGGTGTTTGAGGGCGACGAACCCGTGCGCATGACCGTGCGTGCCAAGGCATACCAGCCATTGGAGCGTCCTATCCTGGGTTTTCTCGTACGCGACCGTCTGGGGCAAGACCTGTTCGGAGAAAACACCCTCCATTTCACTGGACTTCGGCCTACACCGATTGCCGCTGGGGAAGTGTTTGAAGGGATATTTGAGTTCCGCCTGCCGATGTTGCCGAATGGCCAGTATGCCGTCATGGCATCGGTAGCCGACGGCGACTTGCAAAATCATATTCAACATCACTGGCTGCACGATGCCCTGATTGTTAATATTTCATCTAGTAAAATTCGGTATGGATTGGTCGGCTTGCCGTTCACCCGTGCTGAACTTGAGGTTATTCATGAGTAAGCCTACGTTGTTCGATGTATTTACCAGCCACCAAGGCAAAGTATCCGATAAATGGCAATTATATTTGCGAGAATATGATCGTTTATTTGATTCGTACCGTGCAGAACCTGTACGTCTGCTTGAAATCGGCATTCAGAATGGCGGCTCGCTTGATATATGGGCCGACTATTTCGCGCCTGGCAGTACGCTGATTGGCTGCGATATCAACCCTGACTGCGCTGCATTGGCATATGACAATCCAGCTATCAGTTTTATTATTGGCGATGCCAATGAGCCTGACGTGGTCGATCAGATTTTGCAACGCTCGCCGTTATTTGATTTGATCATCGATGATGGTTCGCATACCTCTTCCGATATCGTCAAGTCCTTTGCCTTGTATTTCCAGCATGTAGCTGAAGGCGGTCTGTTTGTGGCAGAAGATTTGCACTGCAGTTACTGGGAGCAATATCAAGGGGGTCTTTATGATCCTTATTCCTCTTTGTCTTTTTTCAAGCGACTGTCTGATGTCATCAGTCATGAACACTGGGGCATAGAACGGGAGCGCAAGGCCATATTGCAGGGTTTTTTTGCACACTACGGTTGTGACATCGATGAATCAGTGCTTGCTACGGTGCATTCAGTCGAGTTTATCAATTCCTTATGTGTCGTACGCAAAGCGGCTGCTGAAGAAAATATGTTGGGCTTACGTATCGTTGCTGGCAGCGATGAGCGTGTCGTGCCCGGCATATTGGCGCTGAAAAACATGAAATACGTTCATGGAGTTGCATTCGATCAGAGCGCCAATCCATGGAGCATCCGGCAACAGGCTCCGGATGAAGCTTTGCCTGCCATTGAGCAGCAATTATCGCTGTTGCAACAACGACATGCTGACCAAGTTTTGGTTCAACAGCAGTATGCTGCTTCGCAGCGGCAACATGCTGCCAGCTTGCGTGAGCAACTTTCTGGCAGCATCATTAAAGCTGCCGAGATACAGCGTGAATTGGCCCTGCGCGATGAACAGCTTACTGCTTTGAGGCATGAGTTGGCGCAGAAAGATGAACACGCTGCCGATATATTGCACGCTTTGGCGCAACGTGATGAACGGGTTGCTCACGTCCAGCATACTCTGACACAACGCGACAATCAGATCGGCGAACTGTATGCCTCTACCAGCTGGCGCGTGACTGGCGGTTTGCGTTTTATGGGAACCCAGGTATTGCGGGCCAAGCGTCTGGCTCGCCTGATGCGCTCGGCAGTTCGCCTTGGTGGCGGCCTGCAGGCAACGGCCGCCAAAGCGGTAACCGCTTATCGTCGCGAAGGCGTTACTGGCCTGAAACGTGGTGTCGCTATTGTCGATGCAGCACAGACTGGCAATCCGAACGGCGTGCCAGTGACGGTTGGTGATCCTGACCGCAACAATTATGCGCAATGGTTGCGCCGCTACGATGTGCTCGATGACGAAAAGCGCAGTGCGCTACGGGCGAGGCAGCAGCTTTTCGCCGTTCAGCCGGTGATCAGTGTGGTCATGCCCACCTACAATCCCAAGCCTGCCTGGCTGATTGAAGCAATCGAATCTGTGCGCCAGCAAATTTATCCGAATTGGGAGCTGTGTATCGCCGACGATTGTTCCAGCGATCCGGAAATTCGCTCGATTCTCGAGCGTTATCAGCGTGAAGACAGTCGCATCAAGATTGTCTTGCGATCAGAAAATGGGCATATTTCAGCGGCCTCCAATAGCGCAATTGATATCGCTACAGGCGATTGGATTGCATTGCTCGATCACGACGACTTGCTCAGCGAGCAGGCCCTGTTCTGGGTCGTCGAGGCGATCAATAAGGCGCCAGATGTACGTCTGATTTATTCGGATGAAGATAAAATCGATGCCGATGGCGTGCGTTCGGGTCCCTACTTCAAGACGGACTGGAACCGTCCGCTGTTCTACTCACACAATATGATTTCTCATCTGGGCGTGTATCAGACAGCCTTGTTGCGCGAGATAGGCGGGTTCCAGATCGGCATGGAGGGCTCCCAGGATTATGATCTGGCACTGCGCTGCATTGAGCGCATTGACGACAGCCAGATTCATCATATTGCCCGCGTCTTGTACCATTGGCGTGTCCATAGCGATAGCACTGCCATGTCAGGTGATGCCAAGCCATATGCGCAGCTTGCTGGCGAGCGTGCCTTGAAAGCGCATCTCTTGCGCCGCAGCATAGACGCCAGTGTCGAAATAGTGACTGGTGGCTATCGCGTGCGCTATGCACTACCGGCACAGCTGCCGCTCGTCAGCCTGATTATTCCGACACGTAACGGTCTCGATCTGCTGCGTACCTGTGTGCAAAGTATTCTGGCGCTGACCACTTATCCCGATTATGAGATCCTGATTGTTGATAACGGTTCCGATGACCCGGACACATTGGCCTGGCTTATCGCCGTGCAAAGCGATCAGCGTGTGCGCGTCCTGCGCGATGACCGACCTTTCAACTATTCGGCGCTCAATAACGGTGCTGCACGCCATGCACGTGGCGAAGTGCTGGGCCTGCTCAACAACGATCTGGAAGTCATTACCCCCGACTGGCTCGACGAGATGGTCAGCCATGCATTGCAGCCCGGCATAGGTGCTGTAGGCGCGCGGCTATGGTACCCGGATAACACACTGCAGCACGCCGGCGTCATTGTCGGGCTTGGCGGCGTAGCCGGTCATGCACACAGTCGGATGTTACGCCATCACAGTGGGTATTTTGGCCGTGCCAGCCTGCTCAGCGCTTTCTCCGCGGTGACTGCTGCCTGCCTGGTCATCCGTAAAAGCATTTACGATGAAGTGGGTGGGCTCAATGAGGTGGAGCTTGAGGTCGCATTCAATGATGTCGATCTCTGCCTGCGGGTACGCGAACTTGGTTATACCAATGTGCTGACACCTTATGCCGAGTTGTATCACTATGAATCGGCCACGCGCGGCCTTGACGATACTGCGGAGAAAAGCGCACGCTTTGGCAGGGAAGTGCGCTACATGATGGAGCGTTGGGAGTCATTGCTGCAGCGTGATCCGGCATACAGTCCCAATTTGACATTGCAGCATGGTGATTTCAGTTTGGCATGGCCGCCGCGCATCGAGACTGACGTAGCTTCCTGAAAAAACTGGGTCAGCGGGTGATCAGCCAGATCGCCCGCTTGAGGCCCGAGTGCTGATGCCGACGGCGTTGAATCAATGTCAGCAGCGCCAGTAGTTTCTTGTTGTCTTACGCTGGCGTACCGTGTTTTCCAAAGCAATGCGGGCACGACACCTCATACACATACTCCGGCGCCAGCTGCTGGCGTGGCGTCACTACTGCGCGGCAGACGAAGCACTGCACGGTTTCGGTCGGTTCGAGCTTCGGATTGAGCGCCGTGCGGTAGTCGAACACGAAGCAGTCGCCTGTGTAATGGTCGCCGCCCACTTCTTCGAAATATTTCAAAATACCGCCGTCGAGCTGGTAGACGCTGTCGTAGCCGATTTCTTTCATATGGATCGCAGCTTTTTCGCAGCGGATGCCACCGGTGCAGAAAGTGACCACGGTCTTGCCTTCGAGTTCGTCCTTGTGCGCGGCGGCGACGGCCGGGAACTCCGTGAATTTGTCGATACGGTAGTCGAGCGTGTTGTTGAAGGTACCCACGTCGACTTCAAAGGCGTTGCGCGTCTCCATCATCACGACCGGCTTGCCGGCATCGTCGACGCCGGCGTCGAGCCAGCGCTTGAGCGTGTGGGCGTCCACCGATGGTGCGCGGCCCAGCTCGGGCTTGATCAGCGGCATGCGCATGGTGATGATTTCTTGTTTCAGCTTGACCAGCATGCGCTTGTGCGATTGCTCGTTTGACAGGCTTTCCTTCCACTCCAGGTCGGCCAGGCGCGCGTCGCTGCGCAGCCAGGCCAAAAAGGCGTCGATATTTTCGCGCGTGCCCGACAGAAACATATTAATGCCTTCCGGGGTCAGCAAAATGGTGCCTTTCAGGCCCAGCGCCAGCGTTTGCTCCTGGTACAGCGGACGCATGGCTGGCGTATCGTCCAGCGTGATGAATTTATATGCTGCAATATTGACAAACTGGTCGGCAGGCAGGGCAGCGGCAGGGCTGGCGGCGTCGGAAACGGCGGGAGTGGCTTGCATGTTAGGAATGGGCTAAGACTGAACAGCCGATATTATAAGCCCGCAGGCCCGGCGCTGATACCCGGCCGTCTGTTGTCCGCAACGCGGTAAAATAGACGTCATTGAATTTAGCAAAAGAATGGCTCAAGAATGGAAATGGTAATGCAAGAGGCCGGCGCGCCTGCCGGCATACAGCAGGCACCGCAGGCACCCCAGGGACCGGCGTTCGTGCACTTGCGCGTGCACTCCGAGTATTCGATCGTCGACGGCCTGGTGCGCATCGATGACGTGGTCAAGGCGGCCGCCAAAGACAAGCAGGTGGCGCTGGCCGTGACCGACCTGTCGAATCTGTTTGGCATGGTCAAGTTCTACAAGGAGGCGCGCGGCAAAGGCGTCAAGCCGGTGGTGGGCGTCGATGTGTGGATCACCAACGACGACAACCGCGACAAACCGTCGCGGCTGCTGCTGCTGGCCAAGAACCGCATGGGTTATCTGCAATTGAGCGAACTGCTGTCGCAAGCCTGGCTGAGCAATCAGTACAAGGGCCGCGCCGAAGTGCGCATCGAATGGCTGCAGGCGCTGACCAGCAAGCACTATGAGTTGTATCCGGACGACAACCCGGCCAATGGTCTGATTGTGCTATCGGGCGCGCATTTCGGCGATGTTGGCACGGCGATTGAAAACGGCAATCTGGCGCTGGCCGAAGCCCATGCCAGCAAATGGGCGGCGCTGTTTCCCGGCCACTTTTATATCGAGATCCAGCGTGCCGGCCAGCCCAACCAGGAGGCGCAGGTACGCCATGCGGTGGCGCTGGCGTCCAAGCTGGGCTTGCCAGTGGTGGCGACCCACCCGGTGCAGTTCATTTCGCCGGAAGAATTTATTGCCCACGAAGCACGCGTCTGTATCGCCGAGGGCGAAATGCTGGCCAACGCCAAGCGCGTCAAGCGCTTCAACGAGCAGATGCGTTTCCTGACCCAGGCGGAAATGCAGGAACTGTTTGCCGACCTGCCCGCTGCGCTGGCCAATTCGGTGGAAATAGCCAAGCGCTGCAATCTGACGCTGACCCTGGGCAAGCCGCAACTGCCCAACTTCCCGACGCCGGGCATGACCATCGACGATTTCCTGCGTGCCGAAACCAAGAAAGGCCTGGAGGAGCGACTGGTTCAGCTGTATCCCGACCCGGAGCGCCGCGAGAAGGAGCGCCCGCGCTACGAGGCGCGCCTGGAGTTCGAGAACAACACCATTATCAACATGAAGTTCCCCGGCTACTTCCTGATCGTGGCCGAATTTATCCAGTGGGGCAAGAACAACGATGTGCCGATTGGCCCGGGCCGCGGCTCGGGCGCCGGCTCGCTGGTGGCCTATGCGCTGAAGATTACCGACCTCGACCCGCTCAAGTACAACCTGCTGTTCGAGCGCTTCCTGAACCCGGAACGGGTATCGATGCCCGACTTCGATATCGACTTCTGCCAGGAAAAGCGTGAACTGGTGATCCAGCACGTCAAGGATTTGTACGGCAAGGAGGCGGTCTCGCAAATCGCCACCTTCGGTACCATGGCGGCCAAGGGCGCGATCCGCGACGTCGGCCGCGTGATGGATTTTGGCTACAACTTCTGCGACGGCGTATCCAAGCTGATTCCGTTCAAGCCGGGTAAACCAGTGTCGATTGCCGATGCCATCGAAGAGGAGCCGCTGCTCAAGGAGCGCCAGGAAAACGAGGAAGAGGTCAAGCAGCTGCTCGACCTGGCGCAGCAGGTCGAAGGCATTACCCGCAATATCGGCATGCACGCCGGCGGCGTGCTGATCGCACCGGGCAAGCTGACCGATTTTTGTCCGCTCTATACGCAGGGCGGCGATGGCGGCGTGGTCTCGCAATACGACAAGGATGACGTGGAGGCGGTCGGCCTGGTCAAGTTCGACTTTCTGGGCCTGACCACGCTGACCATTCTCGACCGTGCGGTGCGCTATATCAAGCAGCTCGATCCGGCCCAGGCCGATTTCGACCTGGCCGCCTTGCCGCTCAATGACAAGGCCTCGTACGACCTGTTGACCAAGGCCAAGACGGTGGCCGTGTTCCAGCTCGAGTCGCGCGGCATGCAGGGCATGCTGAAGGATGCCCGTCCCGACCGCTTTGAAGACATTATTGCGCTGGTGGCATTGTATCGTCCGGGTCCGATGGACCTGATTCCCGATTTTTGCAAGCGCAAGCACGGCGAGAAGTTCGATTATCCCGATCCGCGCACCGAGTCGATTCTGTCGGAAACCTACGGCATCATGGTGTATCAGGAGCAGGTGATGCAGATGGCGCAGATCGTCGGCGGCTATTCGCTGGGTGGTGCCGACATGCTGCGCCGCGCGATGGGCAAGAAAAAGGCCGAAGAGATGGCCGAGCACCGCGAGATTTTCCGCGCCGGCGCCGCCAAGGATGGCCTGACGGCGCAAAAGGCCGACGAAATTTTCGACCTGATGGAAAAATTCGCCGGCTACGGCTTTAACAAGTCGCACGCCGCTGCCTACGCCCTGCTGTCGTACCACACTGCCTACCTGAAAGCGCACCATCCGGCCGCCTTTATGGCCGCCAACTTGTCGCTGGCCATGGATGACACCGACAAGATCAAGATCCTGGTGGAAGATGCCATCGAGATCTGCAAGCTGACCTTGCTGCCTCCGGACATCAACGAGTCCGACTACCGCTTTACACCGAGCGGCGAAGCGCCGTCCGTCAGCGGCAAGAAAGTCACGCAGATTCGCTATGGCCTGGGCGCCGTCAAGGGGTCGGGCCAGAACGCGATCGAGGCGATTATTGCCGCGCGCCAGGCCGGCGGCCCGTTTACCAGCCTGTTCGATTTCTGCAAGCGGGTCGACAAGAAGCAGATCAACCGCCGCACCATCGAGTCGCTGATCCGCAGCGGCGCGTTTGACTGCCTGAAGGTTGACCGCGCCATCTTGCTGGCCTCGGTGGCGTTTGCCATGGAATGCGCCGACCAGGAAGCCCGGGCGGCCAACCAGGTCAGCCTGTTTGGCGGCGACGACAGCGACATGGTGGCGCCGCCCGAGTACGTCAAGGTGCAGCCCTGGACCGACAAGCAGCGTTTGACGGAAGAAAAGATTGCGCTCGGCTTCTATCTGTCGGGCCATCTGTTCGATTCCTACGCGCCCGAAGCGCGCCGCTTTGCCCGTACCAAATTGTCGGAGCTGACGCCGTCGCGCGAGCCGCGCATGATGGCCGGCGTGATTACCGGCGTGCGCACGCAGATGACGCAGCGCGGCAAGATATTGATCGTCACGTTGGACGACAAGACCGGCACGGTGGAAGTGACGGTGTATAACGAACTGTTTGATGCGAACAAGAAAATCTTCAAGGAAGACGAGTTCCTGGCCGTGGTCGGCAAGGTGTCGGAAGACCGTTTCTCGGGCGGCCTGCGCATTACCGCCGAGAGCGCTTTCGATATCATTGCTGCGCGGGTGCAGTATGGCCGTCAGCTGGGGCTGGTGTTGCCGGTCACCGATGTCAGGCGCATCCGCGAAGTGCTGCTGCCGCACCGTGCCGAGACCGGCCTGATTATTGCCGCCAAGGTCGCGCCGCAGGGCGTGCCGTGCGTGCTGCAGTTTGGCGAACAATGGCGCGTGGCGCCATCCGACGAATTGCAGACGGCGCTGGTGCAGCAGCTCGGTGCGCGCGAGGTGGAAGTCGAGTATTGATTTGCCCCTCGCCAGTAAAAAAGCCAAACCGCAGAGGTTTGGCTTTTTTTTACATGTCTTTCAGGCTGGTAATGGCATAGCCTTTTTCAGCGATCTGTTGCAACGGCTTGCCGATATGAAACTCCGGCAGGTCGGCGGCATCGTCGGCGATTTCATGCGCCTTCACTTCCAGTTCCCAGTCGGTGCTGGTGGCTTCCTCTGGAATATTTTTGTCTTCTGGTACGGCCAGATGGGAAAAAATGCCGTCGTGTTCGGCTCGGCGGTAAATATCCACGCGCATGACTTGCCTCCTAGTAATCATTGGGAAAGACGGCGTGCGCCCGGCGCACACCGATAGTCATAGCGTAACAGGATTGCGCAAACGGAGTTTTTTTGTTGTGCGTCAAAAGCTGTCCGTGATTGGCGCTTCAGGCCGCCGCAAAAGAGGGCAGGCTCGCCGGCACAGCCGTGTCGTTGGCTGCGCGTCGATACGCGTCGAGGCCATCGCGCAGGCTGTCGATAATGGCCAACGTGATGTCATGGCGCTTGCGCATTTCAGAACGTTTTTTGGAGGCAATGTCTTCCATGACGGGCATGGCCAGGTTTTCGCACATCAGTTCAAAGTCGCCATCTGGACGTGGCTGTGCGCCAAGCTCTTGCCACAGTTCATTGTAATCAGCGAATAGCCGCCCCTTTTTTGCCGAATGATGCACGGCGCGGTTTTTATTGCCAACAAGGATCATCTGACGGCAGCCGTGATCGTGGCCCAACTGGCGCACCAGGCGCACCATCAGGTTTTTCGGGCGCAGGCCGTGCAGGTCACGGGTTGCTTCGCGCACGCGCCGCAGGCCTTCCTGGCCGCGCGGGCCCTGCACGCAACCGATGCCGACAGCCAGAGTGGCCTGCTGCGGGCAGCCAAAAAACGAGAATGCGATCGAATAGATCACATCATCGCCATGCGTCAGCTGCAACACCATTTCGCCTTCGCGGTCCATCGGATGCAGGGAGCACAGTTGCAAATGGTAGGCCGAACCGGATTTGCCGGCCACCGTGCCCAGGCGTACCGGGGCGCAGGCCGCCTGGCTCATCAGCCTGGCCCAGCCCTGTTTCAGGATGAATTGGTAGTGCCCGGTCAGCAGCTCGACGCGCTGGCGGCAGTTCAGCGCCTGGCTCAGGTACGGGCGATAGATCTTGTGTACCAGATGCGGATAGGCGCGCACCAGGTCGTGGAAGACCGGATGCGAATTGAGCAGCTGCAGCCAGCGCTGCGTCTGGCGCTGGCGCACGCCGGCGCGCAAGTGCAGCTTGAGCGTTTCACGCAGGCGCGCGAGGCCCGAAGGCGTTTCCGTCAGGCCGGAGGAAAGGGTAATCGAGGGTAGCAAAGTAGGCATGTTCATGAAGGCAAGGGGAAGGGTATTCAGGGTGAAACGGGAGTGCTGACGCCGTCCTGAGCGGCCAGCACGATGGTGGCGCTGCGGCTGGCGCGCGCCAGCCTGCTGGCCAGGTCGCCGCGCAGGCGGCGTTGCCACAGGCTGCGGCCGTTGTCGGGCAGCACGATTTCGTGGCAGCCCAGCATTTCCGCAGTGTCCAGTATCGTGAAGGCCAGTTCGCCTGAAAAAAGAAAGGACGCGAAATCAAGGTGCGAGCGCTGCAGATACAGCTCCGCTTCCTGCATGAGTTGGGTGCTGGCTGCATCAGCTGCTGCGCCTGGCGGCGCGTCCTGGTAAAGCGCTTCGCGTCGGCTTGCTGGCTGCACATGCAACAGGCTCACCTTGACGGCTATGCCCCATTCCTGCAGGCGCCGCGCGTAACGCGCACCGTGCACCACATCGGCCAGATGCTTGAGCGGCAGCAGCAGCTGCAGTACCGCCGGCGCGACGAACTGGCTTGGCATGGCAGGTGAGGTGGCGCAGGCATGCATGGAGAAAGATAGGTGAGCTCTGGTGACGCATCTTAGGACGCGGCATTTGCCCTGACAATTGGCGAACTGACGTAAGGGAAACCCTTATCCGGGCGCTGGCGAAGCGGTTTGTCCGTGTGTTTCTTTAGTCTTTCTTCAGCCGGCAATGGTTTAATAAGCGCATGAAAATATTGTTGATTGAAGACGACATGAACCTGGGCAACGGCGTGCGCATCGCCTTGCGTGACCAAGGCATGCAGGTTATCTGGGTGCGCACGCTCGAAGACGCCGCGCGCAGCATTGAGCAGGACAGTTACGAGCTGGTGCTGCTGGATCTGGGCTTGCCGGACGGCGACGGCCTGGCGTTGCTGGCGCGCTTGCGCGCGGCGCGCCTGCCGGTGCTGATCCTGAGTGCGCGTGACAGCCTCGAGCAGCGCTTGCGCGGGCTCGACGGTGGCGCCGACGATTACCTGGTCAAGCCCTTTGCGCTGGCCGAGCTGCTCTCGCGCGTGCGTG
The DNA here is from genome assembly GCF_009208565.1 of Janthinobacterium aquaticum. Classification (GTDB taxonomy): domain Bacteria; phylum Pseudomonadota; class Gammaproteobacteria; order Burkholderiales; family Burkholderiaceae_D; genus Janthinobacterium. The sequence goes on from NZ_WFLK01000004.1 coordinate 167,059, forward strand.
CGCTGGCGCGCCGCAGCTATGGCTACGACGGCGATACGGTCGAGGTACGCGGCCTGCAGCTGCATGTGCCGACGCGTCGCGTCAGTGTGCACGGACGCACGGTCGAGCTGACCACCAGCGAGCATGCGCTGCTCAAGACCCTCTTGATGCGCGCCGACCGCGTCATGACGCGTCGCGTGCTGGAAGAGCATATCCTGCCCGGCGGCCTGGCCAACGCCAGCAATACCCTGGACGTTCATATGGGCAATTTGCGCCGCAAGATCGGCGACGGCTATATTCGCACCGTGCGCGGCGTGGGCTACGTGATCGACCTGCACGATCCGCGCGCTGCCCAGGGGGCGCCGTGATCGGGCGCGCCTGGCAACGCCTGCGCCAGCCGACGCTGGTGCGGCGCATGGTGCTGGCGCAGATGCTGCTATTGACGCTGCTATGGAGCCTGGCCGTGGGTTTTGTGATGATCGACGGCTCGCAGGAGGCGATGGTGTCGAACCGCAGCATGATGCAGGCCATCATCAGCGTCAGCGACAACCTGGCCGAACAGCCGGTGCGCCAGCAGGAAAGCCTGCGCCTGATCGACGAAGCGGTGCGCGAAGCCTATATGCTGGGCGAGGTGGAAGAGGTGGCGCCGATCATGCTGGTCTGGCAACAAGGCAAGCTGGTTTATCGTTCGCCCTATGCGCCCGACGGCATCCGCAGCGCCGGTCCCGACCAGATGGAAATCGTGTATATCAAGGGCCAGGCCTGGCGCAGCAGCACCCTGACGCATCACGGCACGCGCGTCACCGTACTGGAAGCGGGCGGGCCGTGGCAGTTTTTCGTCACGCTCAACTCGCACGGTTATTATCTGCTGCCTTTGCTGATCAGCCTGCCGTTTTTGCTGCTGCCTGCCTGGTTGTCGATCTGGCTGGCCATGCGGCCGTGGCGGGCGGTAGCGCAGGAAGTGGCCGCGCGCGGCCCGCATGACCTGCGTCCGCTGGCCGGCAAGCCGCCGCACGGCGAACTCGCTTCGCTGGTCGACAATATCAATGCGCTGTTGCACCGCGTACAGGCCAGCGCCGAACGCGAGCGCAGCTTTATCAGCGACGCCACGCATGAATTGCGCACGCCGCTGGCTGCCATGCGCATCAATGTCGAGGCGCTGCAGGCCCAGGCTGACAACCCGCGCCAGCAGGAGCTGCTCGATGGCATTCTCGGCAGCAACCAGCGCGCGGCCCGACTGGTCGGCCAACTGCTGCAGCTGACGCGCAATGAGGCGCGGCTCGAAGCGCCTGGCGAGCTGGCGCCGCAGGCGCTCGACGAGCTGCTGCAGGACAGGCTGGCGGCCATGGCCGGCCTGGCGCAGCAGCGCGGCATCGAGCTGGAATTGCACTCATCAGGCCCGGTATGCGTGACCGGCCAGCGCGAGAGCCTGGTGTCCCTGGTCGACAACCTGCTGGAAAACGCGCTCAAATACAGTCCACGCGATAGCTGCGTGACAGTCTCGCTGCACGCCGAACGGGGCCAGGCGGTGCTGCATGTGGCCGACCAGGGGCCGGGCATTGCGCCGGAACTGCATGCGCGCGTGTTCGACCGTTTTTTCAGGGCGCCGCAACAGGAGCAGGCCGGCAGCGGGCTGGGCCTGGCGATCGTGGCCTCAGTGGTGCGCCAGCATGGCGGCACGATCGCACTGCACCGCGCCAGCGGCGGCCAGGGCCTGCTGGTCGAGGTGCGCCTGCCGCAGACGCCGGCCTGAGCCAGTGATTGTAAAACTGCAACGATATTTGTTTTTCGCATAAGCCGGCATGGTGTTGCCGGTCTTGCCGATGCATAATGCGGGACAGCCAGAAAAAACCAGTTCATGTCCCAGCTCCAGCCCCATCTTCTTTCCCGCGTCGCGTCCTATTCCGCCTTTGTCGGCCTGTATCTGCTGTTCGACTGGGCAACGTATATCGATCCCATGTATGGCTTGAATATCACGCCATGGAATCCCGACCCGGCGCTGGGATTGATCTTCTGGCTGATGCATGGCCGCCGTGCCGCCTTGCCCTGGCTGCTCGCTATCCTGGCCGGCGAATGGCTGGTGCGCGGCCTGCCTGCCGGCCTGCCGCTGACGCTACTGTGTTCGCTGTGGCTGGTGATCGGCTATGGCGCCATCGGCGAAGCCCTGCGCCGGCGTTTCCCCAGCGGCGACATCTTTGACAACCGTCGCCGTTTGGCGATCTGGGCCTTTATCGTGGTGGCCGGCACCCTGTTCAATGCTCTGGTGTATATTTCCCTGCTGTCGTTTTCGGGCCGGATACCGCCCGGCGACTGGGCCTCGGCCGTGCTGCGCTTTGGCATCGGCGATATGGTCGGGCTGATCGTGTCGATGCCGCTGATCTGGATGCTAGCCAGCAGCAGCGGGCGCGAGCGGCTGCGGGCTACCATCTGGCGCTGGGAAACCCTGGCCTATCTGGCGCTGGCCATCTTTGTGTTGTGGTGCGTATTCGGTTCGATTGCGCGCTCCGAATTCAAGCATTTCTACTTCCTGTTCCTGCCGGTGATCTGGGCAGCTACGCGCCAGGGCCTGTATGGCACCGCACTGATGGTGTTTGTATTACAGCTTGGGATCATTACGCTGGTGAAATGGTCGCATGCCATCAATATCGAGTTTTACGAACTGCAGATGCTTGACGCCGTGCTGGCGCTGGTGGGGTTCTTTATCGGTATCGTGGTCGATGAAATGCGCAAGGTGGCCGATGAGCTCAAGCATACGCTGCGCCTGGCGGCCGCCGGCGAGATGGCCGCCGCGCTGGCGCATGAATTGAACCAGCCGCTGACGGCGCTGTCGACCTACGGCAAGGCCTGCGAATACCTGCTGGAACGCGGCGAGAGCGGCGCCATGCTGAAAGGTGCGATCGGCCACATGATTGTCGAATCGAGCCGGGCCGCCGAAGTGGTGCGGCGCCTGCGCGACTTCTTCCGTACCGGCGCCATGCAGCTCGAAACGCTGGAAATCGGTGTGCTGATCGCCAATATCAGCCGCCAGTTCGCACCGCAGTTCCATCAGCACGATATCGAGCTGACGGTGAGCGACGGCGCGCCGCTGCTGGTCAATGCCGATCGCCTGCAGATCGAACTGGTCTTGCGCAATCTGCTGGCCAATGCCTACGACGCCGTGCAAGGCTTGCCGCGCGGACAGCGCCGCGTGACGCTGTCGGTCGCTGCGCTCGATGGCGGACGCTTGCGCCTGTCGGTGCAGGACAGCGGTCCCGGCGTGTCGGGCAGCGTGGCGGCGCGCCTGTTCGAGCCGTTTGTCTCGTCCAAGGCCAGCGGTCTGGGACTGGGGCTGGTGCTCAGCCGCGCGATTATCGAAGCGCATGGCGGCAAGTTGTGGGCCGAAGTGGGGACTTGCGGTTTGTTCAGGTTCATGTTGCCGCTGGCGGCGGCTGAGGTAAGGGGGAACAATGGCAAGCAGTAACCTGACGGTGTATATCGTCGACGATGACCCTGCCGTGCGCGATGCGCTTGGCCTGCTGCTGGGCGTGCGCGGTTATCGCACCGCCATGTTTGCCAGCGGCGAAGATTTTTTGCTGGGCTGGCGCGCCGAATGGAGCGGCTGCCTGCTGCTCGATATCCGCATGTCCGGCATGGATGGCCTGTTCCTGCAGCAGCGCCTGCGTGACAACGGCTGCCTGCTGCCGGTGATCGTCATCACCGGCCATGGCGACGTCAGCCTGGCGCGCCAGGCTTTTAAAGCGCAGGCCAGCGATTTCCTGGAAAAGCCGTTTGACCACGACAAATTACTGGCCGCCATCGATGAAGCGCTGTCGCGCGAGGCCGAGCACCGCGGCCGTCAGCAGCGTCAGTTGCAGGGCCAGTCGCGGCTGGCGCTGCTGACGCCGCGCGAGCGCGAGGTGATGCAACTGGTGGTGACGGGCCAGCATAACCGCGATATCGCCCCGGCGCTCGGCATTTCGGTGCGCACCGTGGAAGTGCACAAGGCGCGCCTGATGGACAAGCTGGGCGTCGATAACGTGGCCGACCTGGTGCGCGTCAGCATGCTCGACAGTTAAGTCGTCCTGGCGGGCAATGCCTGCAATACCTGTTCAACCGAAATCGCCTTGACCCAGTCGCTGCGCCGCGCCACCGTAATGATGGTGCTGCTGGCGCTGTCGAACGGCGCCCATTCCGGGTTTTTCTTGCGCATCAGGGCAATCACCGGCACATGCACGGCATTGGCCAGGTGCATGATCGATGTTTCCACTGAAATGATCAGGTTGCATTGTGCCAGCATCGCCGGCAGCTGGAAAAAGTTGTCGACCGCGCTGAAGGCGCGCGTCTGAGCCACGCCGGCTGCCGCGATGGCGGCATTGACGCTGGCCAGTTCCTGCGGCATGGCATTGACCAGGAAGCAGGCATGGCGCCATTGCGGTTGCTGCTGCATGCGTGCAATCAGTTCGGTAATGCGTTCGAGCGGCCAGGCGCGCTTGTGTGACTTGGCAAACGGATTGAGCAGTACCAACGGCGTGGTTTGCGTATCGACGCCCCATTCGCGCAACTGTGCCTTTGCCTGTTGCAGCGCACTGTCGGGGATATGCACGAAGGGATAGCGCTCTGCCACGGGAATCTCGAGGCCGGTCAGCTGGTGGAACCAGTCGGCATACACGCTGCTGATGTGGTGCCTGCCGACGTCAGCGGCAGAATAGGGCGAGAAGGTGGCGTCGAGCTTCCGATAAGAAAAGTAACGCAATGGTCGCAGCAGTGTAACTGGCTTGCGGATGCCAATAATACGGCTGTTGGGGCCAATCTCGCGCGCCAGGTCTGCATAGCGCGGGGCACGGATATGCGCTAGCGAAACAATGACAGGATAGTCTTCGGCCTGTGCTTCATGAATTGACTCCTGATACAGCGCGGGACTGTACGTCTTTCGATAGACTTTGCTGAACAGGCCAGATTGCTCTACCCAATCGTATAGCGAATAGTTGCGTAATCCCTCCCACTGGGTTTGATCGGATGTCCGCCTGACTTCATCTATCCATAAATGAATTGCAATATGCGGATAGGCCGCTGCAAACGCGCGAAAGCCATTTTGCATATAGGTGAAGTCGCCTAAAGCCAGATGAGCGACAAACAGGATCTTTTCCGATTTGTGTAGTGTGGCGGCAGGTATCAGAGGCGTCATGTAACAGTACAGTGTCAAGTTTTGAATCAGTTTTGAATCAGTCGGAAAGCATGGTACAGGCACGAACGGCAATCGGTGCCATACATAACTATTGGTTGCCCTTATTTTCGTTTAGCACAATACCACGTTACCAATCATGCATCCAATTAAGCTTGTCAATTCGAAACCTTTTGCCCTGTGCTGGCGCTTTTCTGCGCATGGCGCTGCAGTGCCCAAAGTATAACCATAGGAAACACCAACATAATGATGCCTATATTAAGAGTCAGTGAACTGGTAGTCAGGCCAAAGATCAGGTAGCAGGTGCATAACACTACCCCGGACAGTGCGTATGGGCGACCAGCCAGCGTGCCATGACGCAGCGTGAGTGCAAACATCGTCAGCGGACAGAGCAATAGCAGCAGCAGAGCCAGGACGCCGACAGCGCCGCGCTTGACGAGTGTATCGAGATAGTCGTTATGAGCATTCGTGACGTTCATGGTGGAGGGGCCCATCCTTCCTTCCTTTACCAGTGCTTCTTTTTGCTCCAGATAACCGTTACGCCCCAGCCCTATTAATGGATGCTGGCGTGAAAGGACAAGAGCAATATTCCACATTTCAAAGCGTTGTCCGATCGATGTGCTTTTATCATCGTTCGCGTTGAATTTTTCTACCTGGGTTATGGCGGCAGCCGTACGTTCATGTACTGGTGAATGAGGAAGATAGTATGCAAGCGCCATCAGCAGTGCCATGGCGGATAAAATTATTGCAATATAGCGCTTGCCATGTATCTGCGCATGGTCGATTGCCACCAGCAATACGCACACTGGCAAGGCAAGCCAGCCGCCACGACTGCCGCTGATGATTGAGCCGAAGATGCCGGCCAGGCAGCCAGCAATCAGGAGGCCATACCATGCAATACGATGGCGCTGCGTGCGAGCCCATGCCAGGCCGCAGAGCGCCAGCATCCCCATCAACATGCTGACGTTACCGTAGTGAATGGCATTACTGGTAGCAGCTTCCGGACGCGGCATGTGTTGCACAACGAATTGCCATATTGCCAGTGCTGCTCCGCCGATTGCTCCAAACGCCAAGCCAGCCCACCATGCGGCGGGATGTGGCGGGTATGCCAGCAGCAACAGCAAAACCGGCACCGCCAGCAGGACGCGCAATGGTATGTCGAATTCGCGCATTGGATCGCCGTGGTAGAACATATTGGCGACAAAAACCAGGCAGTACGTCAGCAATGCGGTAAGCAGCAAACGGTCACGCTGCTGCAGCTCCAGGCGTGGACGTTTCCATAATAAACAGACGCTACCCAACAGCAGCGCCAACGCACCGAGCGAGTAGCCACTGCTGACTGCCAAAGCCAAAGCTGAAAAAAGAAATACACTAACGGAGGTGAAACGGAGCATTACATTTCCTTGACCAGACGGTGAAAAGGCAGTCGTTGGTAGCCAATCGAGAAGCGATCATTGGTTGATTGGCTTATCGCAAGCCGGACTGATGGTAGTGTAGGGTTAATGACATTTTTTGCGATTATCGATGCTGAAAGAAAAAAACCACGGTTTTCACCGTGGTTTTTTTGTAAGTAAAGGTAACCGGCAGTGGTGGAATCAGGCGGTCGCTACTGGCACGCGCGTCGCCACGCCCGTATCGATCGCCGCTTGCGACACGGCTGGCGCCACCCAGCTGCGCAGGCGCTCGTCAAATGGCGACGGGATCAGTTGCAGCGGCGTCAGGGCACTGGTTTCGTGGCCTGGCAGCGGCTCCTTGGCCAGTGCGGCAATGGCGCGTACGCAGGCCATCTTCATTTCTTCGTTGATGGTGGTGGCGCCCACGTCGAGTGCACCGCGGAAGATGTACGGGAAGCACAGCACGTTGTTGATCTGGTTCGGGTAGTCCGAACGGCCGGTGGCGACGATGGCGTCGCTGCGCACGGCGTGCACTTTTTCCGGCGCGATTTCCGGATGCGGGTTAGCCAGTGCAAAGATCAGCGGCTTGTCGGCCATCGATTCAACCATCTGCGCGCTGACCACGCCGCCTTTGGAGACGCCGATAAAGATGTCGGCGCCAACCATGGCGTCGGCCAGGTCGCGGTCGGTGGTGTCATTGGCATAGCGCGCCTTGTTTTCTTCCATCTTGGCGTCGCGGCCCGGGTAGATCACGCCCTGGCTGTCGCATACTTTCAACAAGGATTTGTTCAGGCCCAGCGCTACCAGCAGGTCCAGGCAGGCAATCGATGCCGCACCGGCGCCCGACACAGCCACCTTGACGTTGCCGATGTCCTTGCCGACCAGTTCCAGGCCGTTCAGGATACCGGCGGCCACGATAATGGCGGTGCCGTGCTGGTCGTCATGGAACACCGGAATATTCATGCGCTTGCGCAGTTGCTGCTCGATATAGAAGCAGTCGGGCGCCTTGATGTCTTCCAGGTTGATGCCGCCGAAAGTCGGCTCCATGCGCACCACGGTGTCGATAAACAGGTCAGGGTCATTCTCGGCCAGTTCGATGTCGAATACGTCGACGTCGGCAAATTGCTTGAACAGGCAGGCCTTGCCTTCCATCACCGGTTTGCTGGCCAATGGGCCGATATCGCCCAGGCCCAGTACGGCCGTGCCGTTGGTGATCACCGCCACCAGGTTGCTGCGCGAGGTGTAGGTACCGGCCGAACGCGGGTCTTCGACAATCGCTTCGCAGGCAAACGCCACGCCAGGCGAATAGGCCAGCGTCAGCGCGCGCGCGTCGCCCAGAGGCTTGGTTGGCGTGACGGAGATCTTGCCGGCGCGTGGTTCGGCGTGATAGGCGAGGGCGGCTTCTTTCAGGTTGAAGGCTTCGCCGGTGTCGGCGTGCTTGCTTTGAGCGGTAGACATAGGAATTCTTGGAGGGGCAGAATAAGCCCGAGTGGTAAGTCCGGGCCATGTTATGCAAGCGTTTGCACGCTGTCAAGCTCCTGATCAGGAAAAGCACGTTCGTATGCTTTATAAAAACAATGCAAGCGTTTGCTTTTTTTACGGAGAAGACAACTTGTGCGATAAAATCGCCTTCTTGCAATCCGGGCAGTCCATGACAAACAAGAATCCCACCTTAAGTGATGTTGCGCGCGCCAGCGGCGTGCACTTTTCCACCGTCTCGCGCGTGATGAACCCGGCCACGCGGCAAAAGGTCAGCGAGGAGGTGGCAAAGCGCGTGCTGGCCGAGGCTGCCCGGCTCGGCTATCGTCCCAACCGCGCCGCCTCCACGCTGGTCACGCGCAAGTCGCGCGTGATTGGCGTGGTGCTGCCCGATATTACCAATGCGGTGTTTCCGCCGATCTTGCTGGGCATCGAGGAAGGCTTGCGCAAGCACGGTTACCTGGCCATCGTGGCCAATGTCGGCGCCGATGAAGAGGAGCAGCTGTTCGTCATCAACCGCCTGCTGGGCCAGCAGGTTGACGGCCTGATCCTGGCCACGGCGCGCCGCGACGACCCGGTCATCAAGCTGTGCATCGACCAGAACGTGCCGGTGGTGACCGTCAACCGCAGTGACGAGAACGGCGTGGCGTCGTGCGTGGTCAGCGACGACGTGGTCGGTATGCGCCTGGCTGTTGGCCATCTGCTGGCGCTCGGGCATCGCCATATCGCCCATATTGCCGGCCCCGAAAACCTGTCGACCGGCCATGTGCGCCGGCTGGGCTTCCTGGCCGCCATCGCGGCCAGCGAACTCGATGCATCGCAGGCGTTCGTGTTTGAAAGCAGCGGTTATTCGCGCGAGTGTGGCCGCAGCGCGCTCCTCGAACTGCTGCGCCAGTCGCCGCGCACCACGGCAGTGGTCACCGGCAGCGACCTGGTGGCGCTGGGCTGCTACGACGCCATCCGCGAACTGGGCCTGTCCTGCCCGGAAGATATTTCGGTAGTCGGCCACAACGATATGCCTTATATGGACATGATACGTCCGCCGCTGACCACCATCCGCATCCGTCACCACGGCATCGGCGCCGAAGCGGCGCGGCTGATCCTGCAAACCATCGATACGCCCGATGCATCGGTGCTGGACGTACGCCTGAAGCCCGAGCTGGTGGTGCGCGAATCGACGGCGCCGCCGCGGGTTTGATGGTGTGGGCGTCGCCGCAAGGTGATACACTGGCGGCCCTCCCTGTATTCTTGCCCTCATCGCCATGACCAAAACCAACACGCCTTCCCCGAAACGCCGCGAAGAGGGCGTTGCCAAGCTGACCGTCAATCCTTTTCTGGACGCCGAGTTTCATGCGCGCATGCGCGACTACACCGAGCGTGATGCAGCCTTTATCAAGGAACTCAAAGCCATTGCTGAAATTCGCGCTGGCAACAAGAGCCCGGACCCGCGCTACGCACCATCACTGGAAACCTTGCGTAGCACCGTCAAGAAGGGCCTGAGCTTTGCCGAGATGTTAGAGCGCATGGTTGCTGGCAAAGAGAAAGCGCTGTGGGAGCCGTGGATGAGCGCTTTTGGCATCGAGATCCGCTCCGTCAACTACGGCGCCGGCCCACGCAACGCCAGCCTGGTGCTGGACCTGGCCGCCAACGCTCCCGCGCATGCGCTGTTTGCCCGCGCCGGCGTACAGAACTGGCGCAGCCTGGCGGCCGACGACTGCGCCGTGGTGCGCACGGAAAAGGCCACCGAAACCTCGGCCTTGAAAGTATTTGCGGTGTTTTACCTGGATGCGGCGCCAGAGCAGGCGTAGGTCGGATTAGCGCGCAAGCGCGTAATCCGACAGCACCCACTGAGCCAGTCACATCAGAATCACGTCATACTGCTCCTGATGATAAGCATTCTCCACCTGCAGTGAAATCTTCTTGCCGATAAAATCGCCCAGCATCGCCAGATGCTGCGATTCCTCTTCTAAAAACAGATCGACCACTTCCTGCGAAGCGAGAATGCGAAATTCGCGCGGGTTGAATTGCTTGGCTTCGCGCAGCAGTTCGCGCAGGATTTCATAGCAGATGGTGCGTGAGGTTTTCACTTGTCCCTTGCCGGCGCAGGCCGGGCACGGTTCGCACAGGATATGGGCCAGTGACTCGCGCGTGCGCTTGCGCGTCATTTCCACCAGGCCCAGTGGCGAGAAGTTACTGACCGAGACCTTGGTGCGGTCGCGCGACAGCGTGCGTTTGAGTTCGGCCAGCACGGCGTTGCGGTGCTCGGCGTTGTCCATGTCGATAAAGTCGAGGATGATAATGCCGCCCAGGTTGCGCAGGCGCAGCTGGCGGGCGATGGCGTGCGCCGCTTCCAGGTTGGTCTTGAAGATGGTATCGGCAAAATTTTTGCCGCCAACAAAGCCGCCCGTATTGACGTCGATGGTGGTCATCGCTTCGGTCTGGTCGACGATCAGGTAGCCGCCCGATTTGAGGTCGACCCGGCGGCCCAGCGCGCGCAAAATCTCTTCTTCCACGCCGTACAGATCGAATAGCGGGCGCTCGCCAGTGTAGTGCTGCAGGCGCGTCAGTTCGCTGGGCGTATAGATCTCGGCAAATTCGCGCAGCTTGACGTAGTTCTCGCGCGAGTCGACCTGGATGGTGGCCGTTTCATCGCCAACAAAGTCGCGCAGCACGCGCTGGGCCAGGTTCAGGTCCTGGTGCAAGAGGCTGGTGGCCGGGCGCGTACGGGCGCCGTGCAAGATCGTGCTCCAGGTCTTGCGCAGATAGTCGACGTCGGCTTTCAGGTCGGCGTCGGAGGCGTCTTCGGCCATGGTGCGCACGATATAGCCGCCTTTTTCATCAGCCGGCAGCAGGCTTTGCAGGCGCATGCGCAGCAGTTCGCGTTCGGATTCCTTTTCGATCTTTTGCGAGATGCCGATATGCTTGTCCTGCGGCAGGTAGACCAGCATGCGCCCGGCAATCGAGATCTGGGTCGACAGGCGCGCGCCCTTGGTGCCGATCGGATCCTTGATCACCTGCACCGTCAGCACCTGGCCGTCAAACAGGATTTTTTCAATCGGTGCGGGCGTGGCGTTCTGGCCGTCGTGGCCGCGCGCTTCCCAGATATCGGCCACGTGCAGAAAGGCGGCGCGTTCCAGGCCGATGTCGATAAAGGCCGACTGCATGCCGGGCAAGACCCTGACCACTTTGCCGGAATACACATTGCCGGCCAGGCCGCGCGTGAGCGTGCGCTCGATGTGCAGTTCCTGCACCGCGCCTTGCAAAATAAGGGCGACGCGGGTTTCCTGCGGCGTGATATTGATCAGGATGTCTTCGTTCATGGAGGCGCAAAAGTGGAAACAATGAACGACATCATACCCGGCTTCAGGGCAGGGGCAAACCCGCCTGGCGCAGCAACTGCGCCGTCTCGTACAGGGGCAGGCCCATGATGCCCGAATGGCTGCCTTCGATATGCTCGACAAACAGCGCGGCGCTGCCCTGAATGCCGTAGGCGCCGGCCTTGTCGTACGGCTCGGGCGTGGCGCAATAGGCGGCAATCGAGGCCGGCGAGAGGATGCCGAAACGCACCTGTGAAATCTGCGTGCGCTGTTCGGCAATGCCGTTGCCATGCACGGCAATCGAGGTCAGCACCTCGTGCGTGCGGCCCGACAGGCGTTCGAGCATGGCAATCGCTTGCGCACGGTCGGCCGGCTTGCCGAGTATCTCGCCGTCAATGGTGACGGTGGTGTCGGCAGCCAGCACCGGACGCGCCGGCAGGCGGCGCCATTGCAGCACCTTCAGCGCAAAGGCCGCCTTTTCATTGGCCACGCGCGCTACGTAGTCGAGCGCCGATTCGCCCGGCAGCACTTCTTCGGTGACGTCGGCGCCGCGCGGACCGTCGCTGCGCAGCAGCAGCAGTTCAAATTGCACGCCGATCTGCTGCAGCAACTCGCGCCGGCGCGGGCTTTTCGAGGCCAGGTAGATAGGTTGGTCAGCGAGAGTCATGGCGACAATCAGACACGGTGATAGGGATGGTTCTGTGTGATGGTCCAGGCGCGGTACAGCTGTTCGGCCAGGATCACGCGCACCACGCCGTGGGGCAGGGTCATGCTGGAGATGCGCAGCATGCCTTCGGCGCGTGCTTTCAGGGCCGGATCGAGGCCATCGGCGCCGCCGATCAGAAAGGCGGTGTCGCGACCGTCCTGCTGCCAGGTTTCGATCTGCTGCGACAGGCCGACGCTGGTCAGGTCCTTGCCGCGTTCATCGAGGGCGATAATGCGTACGCCCTTGGGCAGGGCGGCTTCGATGCGCTCGCGTTCGAGCGCCATCGCGGTGGCGGCGGTCTTGCTGCCGGAACGCTCGACGGGCTTGATTTCTTTCAGCACGATGCGCAGTTCCGGCGGCATGCGCTTCGCGTATTCGGCGAAGCCCGTCTCGATCCAGGCCGGCATTTTATGGCCGACCGCAGCGATAATCAGCTGCACTGCCGATTACTCTTCGACTTTTTTGATGCGCTTGATGACCGTCTTGGCCGGAGCTGCATCGGCTGCCGGTTTGGCGGCGCGTGGGGCACGCACTTTTTTCTCTGGCAGCGCTTTCAGCGCCTTGACGGCGGCTGTTTCGGCTTTGGTTGGCGCTACTTTGACGGTCTTGCCAACGGCTTTCGGTGCGGCTGGCTTTTTGGCCGGGGCCTTCTTGGCGGCGGTGGTGGTGGCAGCAGCTTTCTTGGCCGGTGCTTTTTTCTCGATCACTGGCGTCGCTTCAACCTGCGCCTTGCTCGCTGCCAGATGGCCGCTGGTTTTCTTTGGCTCGTCGCCAGCCGCTTTTTTCGGTGCGCGCTTGGCAGCGCCCAGCTTGACCGGCTTGTCGCCCCAGATTTCTTCCAGGCGGTAGTAGGCGCGGATCGGTGCTTGCATGATGTGGACGATCATGTCGCCCAGATCGACCAGTACCCATTCACCGGTGTCTTCGCCTTCCATGCCGATGACGTCGCCGCCGGCTTGCTTGACCTTGTCGCGTACCGAGGCGGCCAGCGCCTTGGTCTGGCGGTTCGAGGTGCCGGACACGATCGCGATGCGGTCGAACAGGCTGGTCAGATGAGTGGTGTCGAACAGGGCGATGTCCTGGCCCTTGACGTCTTCCAGGGCGTCAACGACGAGGGTTTGCAGTTTTTTGATATCCATTTAGCTTTTGTATAAATTATGTTGTTCAATATAGTCTAGCACTAGCGGAGAAACAAGCTCGTTTGCCCGAGTCCCCCGTTGTAATGCCGCACGTATTTCGGTGGCAGAGATATCCACCGCTAAGTCCTGTGCCAGATAAGTCAGACCGTGCGGCGTGTTGCGGATATTGTCCAGTGTGCCCAGGCGTTGCGTAAAGATATCGGCAACCTCCCGCGGCATGCTGTTGCCCTCCAGCGTGAAGCCGGGACGGGCTGCCACGCAGATATGGGCGTATTCAAATAATTGCTGCCATTCGCGCCAGGTCGATAGCCGCTGCAGCTGGTCGGCCCCCATCAGGAACACGATCGACGCCTGTGGCCCCAGCTCGCTGCGCACCTGGCGCAGGGTATCGATGGTGTAGCTGGGCTGTCCCTGCTTGCTGCGTTCGATTTCCTGCAGGTCGATCACCACCGGCAGCGCCAGGATGGAAAACGCCAGCTCGGTCATCTCGGCGCGCTGCTCGCAGCTGGCGCCAAGGCGGCCCTTTTGCCACGGCGCGCCAGCCGGAATCACGCGTAGCTGGTCGGGCCGCAGCAGGCTGGCAAAATGCGCGCCCAGCGCCACATGGCCGTGGTGCACCGGATCGTAACTGCCGCCCAGCAGGGCCACGCAGGACTGCGCGGCTTGCGTCACGCCTGCAGCCAGTCGCGATGCACGAGAAAATCAGTCGTCAGCGCCGCTTCCACGCTGCCCGCTTCCGGCTGCCAGTCGTAGCGCCACTTGACCAGCGGCGGCATCGACATCAGGATCGCCTCGGTGCGTCCGCCCGACTGCAGGCCGAAGTGCGTGCCGCGGTCGAACACCAGGTTGAACTCGACATAGCGGCCGCGCCGGTAGCACTGGAAATCGCGTTCGCGCTCGCCATACGGCGTATCCTTGCGGCGCGCCAGGATCGGCACATAGGCTGCGACAAACGCGTCGCCCACGCTGCGCATCATGGCAAAGCTGTCGTCAAAGCCCAGCGCGTTGAAGTCGTCAAAAAAGATGCCGCCCACGCCGCGCGCTTCGCGCCGGTGCTTCAGGTAAAAATACTCGTCGCACCACTGCTTGAATTTTGGATGCAGCTCATCGCCAAACGGCGCCAGCGCTGCATGGCAGGCCTGGTGGAAGTGCTTTGCATCGGCCACGTCGCCATAATACGGCGTCAGGTCCATGCCGCCGCCAAACCACCAGACCGGCTCGTTGTCGGCGTTGACGGTGCTGAAAAAACGCACGTTCATGTGCACCGTTGGCGCGTAGGGATTGCGCGGATGCAGCACCAGCGACACGCCCATCGCTTCCCACGCCTTGCCCTGCAATTCAGGCCGCGCTGCCGCTGCCGATGGCGGCAGGGCCGCGCCCATCACGTGCGAAAAATTCACCCCGCCGCGCTCGAACACATTGCCTTCTTCGATCAGGCGCGAAATGCCGCCGCCGCCTTCCGGACGCTGCCAGCTGTCGGTCAGGAAGGGCTTGCCGTCCTGCGCTTCAAGCGCCTGCACGATGCGCGCTTGCAGATCGAGTAAATAGGCTTTGACGGCCGAAGGGGAGGATATTGACGCCATCGCGTGGGCCAACCAGGCCAAAATAAAAAAGTGAGGACGGATTGTACCCTGTTACGGATTTTTGTGATAGCAAAACCACCGGCTTGTTGCTGGCGGGCCGTCCCGGCTTACAGCGGCTAACTGTGCCAGGTGCTGGCCGCCAGCAAGAGTGCAATCAGCACAATCGCAATGCTCATCCAGGTCGACGGGCGCCATTGCGGCAAACGGCGCCGGTGCGTTTGCCGCTCGACGCCGCCAACGATCATGCGCGCCAGCTCCGTGCCGTTTGTGCGCACGCGCAGCGCTATCGCCTCGAACTGCTGCGCCGACAGCGTGCCCTGTGCCAGCATATGGCGCAGCGCCGCTACCGGTGTGGCGGCCAGGCGGTCTGACGGCAGGCGCTCGTGGGCGCTGTCGCGCTGCCACTGGTCGATCACATTCTCGTTGTACAGCGTATCGACTGCCTGGGCGTTGGCCAGCTGCAGCGCCGCGCTGGCCAGCGGGTACTTGTCCGCTTCGGGCAGCATGGCAAAAAAGCGCGGCTCATCGACCAGCTGTTCGCACAGCATCCATGCCAGCGCCTGCACCGCACTGGCGTCTTGCGCCAGTTCCGGCACGTCGATGCCTTCCGCCGCATTGTCGGCGCGCTGCAGTTCGACGATCTCCAGTTCGGCCAGTGCGTCGTCATGTTCTTCGACGGTGATCAGGCCCAGGCGCAGCAGCTCGCCCAATGGCGCCAGGCGCGTATCGCCACTCATGGCGCCCCCAGCTTGCCGGTGGCTGCACCGTAGAGCAAGGAAAACACCAGCAGCATCGCCAGCACGATCAGCGCGCCTTTCCAGGCCGGCGGGCGCTTGTACGGGATGCGGTCATGGCCGTGGCGCAGCCTGGCCGCCTGCATGATCTCGCGTGCCAGTTCGCTGCCGTGCGCGCGCGTGCGCACTTCCAGTTCCTCGAACTGCTGCGTCGACAGCACATGGTTGACCACCAGCCAGCGCATGGCGATCCACGGCGAGAGCAGCAGCCGGTCGCCGGGCACGGCGGCATGCGCCGCGTCGCGCTGGAAGCTGTTGAGCAGGCCCACCTCGTGCAGATCGTCGAACTCCTTGCGGTTGTAGTGCTGCACGCCCTGCGCGGCCAGTTGCTGGCGTTCCAGCAGGGCGGCACCCTGGTACTGGCGCGGCAGGTCGGTCACGCGTTTCAGGAAGGTATCCTTGGGCAGCATATCGCTCAGCAGCAACCAGGCCAGCGTGGATACCAGATCGGCGTCCGGCGCCAGCAGCGGCACGCCGGCATCTTCTTCGGGCGGATGCAGCAGTTCATGATCGGCGATATCGAGTTCGGCGATGGCGTCCTCGCGTTCCTGCGCGCTCAAAAGGCCCAGGTCTTGCAGATGTTGGAAATGCTGCGTTCGTGTGTCAATACGATCAAAACTCATGCGGGTGCTTTCAGCGTGCCTGGCTCAGCTCTTCGCCAAACTGCGGCGTGACTGTCCAGGCGTGTTTGTCTTTGCCGCGCTGGAAGGTAATGTCGCCTTCCTGCAGTACCGAACTGGCCCACACCGTCATCGGTCCATTCTGCCTGAGGTCATTGCGTTCGATCAGCAGGCGGCATGCATACAGCCCGGGCGAGGCTTCCCGGCACGGCGCCAGCGCTTCAATATCGCCAATTTCGCGGTAGTGGTGGGGCGACAGCAGCGCGACCAGGCTCATATGCGTCAGCGGTTTGCCACGCAGCGTGTCCATGCCGGCCAGCATGGCCTTGAACATGGCTTCGCGGCCGATCGGCTCGGCCTGCCCGGCAAAGTCGCCATGCCAGGCAATCTGGCCAAAACGCTGCGCGATCAGCCGTGGCTGCGCATAGTCGTAGACCAGGCGGCTGTTGCGGCGTCCTTCGACGCGCTCGATGGTGTAGGCGTACGGCAGCAGCTTGCCGTTCTCTTCGACCTTGGCCAGGCAGCCGCGTATCTTGCGTGACCACGCATAGCCAGCCTGGCGTATCTCGTGCAGCACGAACTTGCCGGAGGTCATCGCTTCCAGTGTTTCGCGCGCATCGCAGCGCGGCACCGCGTAGCTGCTGAACCAGTACCAGCCCAGGCCGCCCGCGATCAGCGATGCTGCCACCAGCCACGACAGGCGGCTTGGAGCGGCAACGCCCACGGGCTGTTTGTTCAGGGAAATGCGCGACGGCGACTTCATGGCAGGCAAAGAATGTGCATGAAGAAAATATTATAATAAAAATCATTTCTTGGGCGCACCATAGAAAACGGGGCCGGGCGCATTGCTGCGCGCCGGCCCCGCCGTGGTGATGTCTGAAACGCTTAGTGCTTCAGACCGCGCCAGCCGATATCGCGGCGGTACTGCGCGCCGTCAAAATGGATTTTTTCCACCGTTTCATACGCCTGCTTTTGCGCCATCTTGACGCTGTCGCCCAGGCCCACCACGCACAGCACGCGTCCGCCATTGGTCACCAGGCGCTCGCCGTCGATGCGGGTGCCGGCATGGAAGGTGACCGACTCGATCGTCTCGGCCGGAATGGCGCCAATCGAGGTGCCCTTGATCGGGTCGTCCGGGTAGCCGGCGGAAGCCATGACCACGCCCACGGCGGTGCGGCGGTCCCATTCCAGTTCCACTGCGTCGAGCGTGCCGTTGACGGCGTGTTCCATCACAGTGACCAGATCGGTTTTCAGGCGCGCCATAATGGGCTGGGTTTCCGGGTCGCCCATGCGGCAATTGAATTCCAGCGTCTTCGGCGTGCCCTTGTCGTCGATCATCAGGCCGGCGTACAGAAAGCCCGTAAACGTGATGCCGTCTTTCGCCATGCCGGTAATGGTCGGCACAATGATCTCGCGCATTACGCGCGCATGCATGGCCGGCGTGACGATCGGCGCCGGCGAATAGGCGCCCATGCCGCCCGTGTTCGGGCCCTGGTCGTGGTCTTTCAGGCGTTTGTGATCCTGGCTGGTGGCCAGCGGCAGGATGTTCTTGCCGTCGCACATAACGATAAAGCTGGCCTCTTCGCCGGCCAGGAATTCCTCGATCACGATACGCGCGCCGGCGTCGCCGAACTGGTTATCGGACAGCATATTGTCGACTGCCTGGTGCGCTTCTTCCAGGCTCATTGCCACTACCACGCCCTTGCCGGCAGCCAGGCCGTCGGCCTTGATCACGATAGGCGCACCCATCGCATCGACGTAGGCGTGCGCTGGCGCCACTTCCGAAAACGTCTGGTAGGCAGCCGTTGGAATGCCATGGCGCTGCATAAAGGCCTTGGCAAAATCTTTCGACGATTCGAGCTGCGCCGCTTCCTTGGTCGGGCCAAAGATTTTCATGCCGCGCGAGCGGAACAGATTGACGATGCCCGCTGCCAGCGGCACTTCCGGGCCCACCACGGTCAGGCTGATATGTTCCTGTTGGGCGAAGTCGGCCAGCAGTTGCGGATCGCTGATATCGAGGTTGACCAGGCGCGCATCGCGCGCGGTGCCGCCATTGCCCGGTGCAACATACACCATCTGTATGCGTTCGGACTGGGCCAGTTTCCAGGCCAGGGCGTGTTCGCGGCCGCCAGAGCCGACTACCAGAATTTTCATGGGATGGTTTCTTAGTTTTCGATTAATGCGTTGGTAAACACTTCTTGTACATCGTCGAGCAGTTCCAGCGCATCGAGCAGCTTTTGCATCTTGATGGCGTCGTCACCGGTGTAGACGGTTTCGGTGGCGGGCTTCATGATCACTTCGGCCACTTCGGCCTTGAAACCGGCCGCTTCCAGCGCTTCCTTGACGGTGGCAAAGTCATGTACCGGCGTCAGTACTTCAAAGCCGCCTTCCTCGTCGGCGATGACGTCTTCGGCGCCTGCTTCCAGCGCCGCTTCCATCAGCTTGTCTTCGTCGGTGCCCGGTGCGAACAGCAGCTGGCCGCAGTGCTGGAACATAAAGGCAACCGAGCCTTCGTTGCCCATATTGCCGCCATTCTTGTTGAAGGCGTTACGCACTTCAGCCACCGTGCGTACGCGGTTGTCGGTCATGCATTCGACGATCACGGCCGCGCCGCCCACGCCATAGCCTTCATAGCGTACTTCTTCGTAGTTGGCGCCATCGACGCCGCCGCTGCCGCGGTTGATCGCGCGCTGGACGTTGTCTTTCGGCATATTGGCGTCAGCCGCCTTGTCGACTGCCAGGCGCAGGCGCGGGTTCGATGGAATATCGGCGCCGCCCATGCGCGCTGCTACCGTAATTTCCTTGATCAGGCGCGTCCAGATCTTGCCGCGCTTGGCATCCGTGGCAGCTTTTTTATGCTTGATATTGGCCCATTTGCTATGTCCTGCCATGTCGAATTTCCTTAGACGGGTGTTCAATTGTGGCCGATATTTTAGCATATCGCCCCCTCGCAAAGCGGCATGGACAGGTCATCAAGCCGACATAATCTGTTGTTAAAGTGACGCGTTTTCATCTCTCACAACACTCGGGGCGGACGCACTATCATGGCAAAACAAATGGACAGAAGGCAATTTTTGCGCCTGGGCGGCTTTATTACCGTGTCGGTGGCCACTGCCGGCCTTACCGCCTGCGGCAGCAGCGACTACGGCGACGACGGCATGCCGCTGGCAGCCGGCCGCGACTGGAAATTCCCGCAAAGTATCGCTTCGGGCGATCCGCGCGCCGACAGCGTGATGCTGTGGACGCGCGTAGTACCAAGCAGCCTCGACGCAGTCGCCGCCGTGCCCATGCCCGCTGCCGGTGCCACCGACGTGTCGGTGCGCCTGATCGTAGTCGCGGCCGACAATACGACCGGCCTGGGGGGCAATGCGGCGCTGACCGGCACGCCGGTGGTCGACGCCAAACTGCCTTTGAGGGCGCAATTCGACAATACCTTGCGCCACAAGGTTACCGGCCTGCAGCCGGGCCAGGTGTATTTCTATCAGTTCATTGCCGGCGAGGTGCGCTCCAACGTGGGCCGCTTCAAGACCGCGCCGGCGGCCACGGCCGATGTGGCGCAGCTGCAGTTCGCCTACCTGACCTGCCAGGACTGGAGCATCAACCACTGGGGCGCGCTCGGCCATATCGCCGCCAACGAGTCGCTCGACTTTATCGTGCACCTGGGCGACTATATCTACGAGACCGTGGGTGAAGCGTTCCAGAGCGGCGCCGTGGAAAGCCGCCACGACCAGTTGAAGCTGCCGGACGGCACCTTCAAGTCCGGCACCAGCGGCGCCAAGTACGCCACCACCACTGCCGACTACCGCTACCTGTACAAAAAATACCGCACCGATACCCGCCTGCAGGCCGTGCACGAGCGCTTTGCCTTTATCGCCGTGTGGGACGACCATGAATTTACCGACGACGCCTGGCAGGATGCCTCGACCTATGAAGGCATTGTGGCCGCTGACGGCAGCGACCTGCACCAGCCATCGCGCCGCCGCAACGCCAACCAGGCCTGGTTTGAATACATGCCGGCCGACGTCACGTTCGACGCGTCGGCCAGCACGTTCCAAAATATCCAGATCTATCGCGACTTCCAGTTCGGCAAATTGATGCAGCTGGTAATGACCGACGAGCGCCTGTACCGCGCCGACCATGCGATTCCCGAAGCATCGATCAATCCGGCCACCGGCAAGGCGCTGGGCAGCATCGGCAGCCGCTATCTGGTGCCGCAGCAACTGTTTGATGGCGCCGAAGCGCAGAAGATGGCTGCCGCTACCAAGGCTGGCGCCGATGGCCTGGGCGCCGTCAGCATGCTGGGCGTGACCCAGCGCGAATGGTGGAAGGGCAAGATGAAGTCGGCCACATCCACCTGGAAGCTGTGGGGCAATGAAGTATCGCTGCTGCGCATGGGCTTTAACGGCGTCGATGCGATTGCCACGCTGGTGGCTTTAAGTTCAGTCTCGACCATCGGCACGGCGATTGCCAATACGGTGCTGCTGGCCGGCGGCAATGTGCGTGTCGCTTCGGCCATCGTGGCAGCTTCGACTGCCGGCGCCAGCAACAGCGTGGCGCAGGCCGCCGCCATGGCGATTGCCGGCGCCGCCGCCAACGCCACCGCGCAGGCGGGCTCTGCCATGGGTGCAGGCCTGAGCGCGGCGCAGGCCGCCATCACGGTGGCCGCCTACAACAGCGCCACGCCGGCGGCCGCTGCGCAGGTGATCGCGTTTGGCTGGATCAAGCCGGACGTACAGGCCAGGCAGGCGGCATCGGCTTTTGTCACCGCTTCCGGCCAGGCCGCTGCGCTGGCGCCGTTTTTCAACCGTTTCCTGCTCAATTGCGACCAGTGGGACGGCTACAACAGCGAACGCAAGGCGCTGATGGCGCACCTGAAGACCAATGCCATCGGTAACGTGGTGGCCATTACCGGCGATATCCATTCCTTCTTTGCCGGCACCGTCAATGATGATTTCGACGCCGCTGGTGGCGGCACGCCGGTGATGGTGGACCTGGTGTCGGCGGGCGTGAGTTCCGACTCCTTCTTCAGCTACATGAATTCGGCGGCCCAGGGCGATATCGGCACGCTGGTCAGCTACCCGCTGGCCATTCCTGTGCCGGGCGTGGGCACCGTCAATCTGGCCATCAACCTGCTCGACTACACCATGGGCAAGGCCGCACCGACCGTCGACAGCCTGTTTGAGCAGCTGCGCGTGCAACTGCGCGGCGCGCTGGCCGCCAAGGGCGTGCCCGAAGCCCAGCTCGACGCTACCGTGACTGCCGTGCAGGCCGGTCTGAAAGCAAGCACCGACTTCTCCGGCACCCTGCTGGCGCTGGCGCAGCAACTGGCCGGCCTGGGCAACAATCCGTGGATGAAGCACCTGAACACGGACGCCCAGGGCTACACGGTCGTCACGCTGACCCCCGGCAAGCTGGTGGCCCAGTTCAAGCAGGTCAACAAGCTGGTCGGCAGCAATGCGCCAGCCAGCGTGATTGCGCGGGTAACCACCGCGACGGTTGTGGCGGGAACGGCGGCGGTAACGGTGGCGTAGGTCGGATTAGGCCGCAGGCCGTAATCCGACAACACCAGTAACGCCAACAATGTTGTCGGATTACGCGGGGCTTTGCCCCGCTAATCCGACCTACGCCACT
Organism: Janthinobacterium aquaticum; assembly: GCF_009208565.1. GTDB lineage: Bacteria > Pseudomonadota > Gammaproteobacteria > Burkholderiales > Burkholderiaceae_D > Janthinobacterium. The sequence goes on from NZ_WFLK01000004.1 coordinate 188,862, forward strand.
TCCATTACAATCACGGGATGAGCACCACTCCCGCCCCTGTCGCACCACCTCCTGTTTCCCGTTCCGTCTATCTCGGTGGCCTGGCCATTGCCGTGGGCGGGGCGGTGCTGTTTTCCACCAAGGCCATCGTGGCCAAGCTGTTGTACCGCTACCAGATCGACGCCGTCACGCTGATCGCGTTTCGCATGATCTTCTCCTTGCCGGTGTTTGCCGTGATTGCCTGCTGGCAGATGCGCACGGCGCCGCCTTTGTCGTGGCGTGACCGCTGGCAACTGGTCGGGCTGGGTCTGGTTGGCTACTATTTGTCGAGCTATCTGGATTTTCTCGGGCTGCAATATATTTCGGTCGGGCTGGAGCGGCTGATTTTGTTCCTCACGCCCACCTTTGTGCTGTTAATTACCACCGTCTACTTCAAGTACGCCATCAGCCGTGTGCAGTGGCTGGCCCTGCTGACGTCCTATTGCGGCATCGTGCTGGTGTTCGTGCATGATCTGCAGGGCGGCGCCAGCAATGTGGCGCTGGGCTCCACGCTGGTGCTGGGCGCGGCCTGCTCGTATGCTGTGTATCTGCTCGGTTCAGGCGAGCTGGTCAAGCGTATCGGCTCGCTGCGCCTGGTCAGCTATGCGATGTGCGTGGCCAGCTTTGCCTGCATCGCGCAGTTCTTTATCCTGCGCCCGGTCAGCCTATTGATACAGCCCGAGGCCGTGTATGGCTGGTCTCTGGTCAATGGCATATTCTGCACCGTGCTGCCGGTGTTTATGACCATGATCGCGGTCGAGCGTATCGGCGCGCCCGTGGCCTCGCAGGCCGGCATGATCGGCCCCGTTTCGACGCTGTTCCTGGGCGCCATGATCCTCGACGAACCTATTACCAGTTGGCAACTGGCTGGCACCAGCCTGGTACTCGCTGGTATTTATTTGCTGTCGAAAAAGAAGTAACCTCTTTCCACCTCACCTTGACCTCACCATGAAAACACGTATCGCCCTGATCTCGCACGACAAGAAAAAAGATGACATGATTGCCCTGGCCAGCGAATACCGCGATTTTTTGATGACCTGCGAACTGTCAGCCACCGGCACCACCGGCGGGCGCCTGATCAATGAAGTGGGGCTGGAGGTCGAGCGCAAGCATTCTGGCCCGTTCGGCGGCGACCTGCAGATCGGCGCGCTGCTGGTCGAAGGCCTGATCGATTGCGTGATTTTCCTGCGCGACCCGATGACGCCGCAGCCGCACGAGCCGGACATCAACGCGCTGGTGCGCGCCTGCGACGTGCACAATATTGCTTGTGCCACCAACCTGTCGTCAGCGCATCTGGTACTGTCGCAATTGCAGGCACAGGCAAGGGCGCTGGCAAAGACAGCCTGACCGATTTTCCCTGAACAAGGAGTAGGCAATGAGTGAGTTGATCAGTACCAAGGCCATCCGTATGCACCGTACCGGCGGCCCGGAGGTGATGGAGTATGTCGATGTGGAACTGGCGCCGCCCGGCCCCGGCGAAGCGCGTGTCCGGCACGAGGCAATCGGCCTGAACTTTATCGATGTCTATTTCCGCACCGGCCTGTATCCGCAGCTGCTGCCAGGCGGCCTGGGCGTGGAAGGCGCCGGCATTGTCGAGGCGGTGGGTGAGGGCGTGACGGAAGTCAAGGTGGGCGACCGCGTTGCCTATGCGGCGCGCATCAATGGCGCCTATGCGCAGCAGCGCAATATTCCGGCCAATCTGCTGCTGGCGCTGCCCGAACGTATCGGCTTCGATACGGCTGCCGCCATGATGCTGCAGGGGCTGACGGTGCAATACCTGTTTCACCGCACAGTTGCGCTCAAGGCCGGCGACACCATTTTGTTCCATGCAGCAGCGGGCGGCGTCGGGCTGATCGCCTGCCAGTGGGCCAAGGTGCTGGGCGTCAACCTGATCGGCACCGTGGGCTCCGATGAAAAAGCCGCGCTGGCCAGCGCGCATGGCGCTGCCCATGTAATCAACTACAACAAGGAAAATTTTGTCGAGCGCGTGCGCGAGATTACCGGCGGCAAAGGCGTCTCGGTGGTGTACGACTCGATCGGCAAGGATACCTTTACCGGCTCGCTCGACTGCCTGGCGCCGCTGGGCATGATGGTCAGCTTCGGCAACGCCTCCGGTCCGGTACCGCCATTTTCGCTGACCGAACTCGGTTCGCGCGGCTCGCTGTTCATTACCCGCCCGTCGCTGTTCAGCTATGCCAGCAACCGCAGCAATCTCGAAGAGATGGCTGCCTCGCTGTTCGGCGTGGTCAGCAGCGGTGAAGTGAAAGTCGATGTGCACCAGCGCTACCGGCTCGACGAGGTGGCGCGCGCCCACACGGAACTGGAAGCGCGCAAGACCACCGGTTCGAGCATTCTGCTGCCTTGAACCTCAAGCTGGCAGGCGAAAAAAAAAGCTGACATCGCTGTCAGCTTTTTTTATTGCTCGTGGTGAGAATTACTCTACCTTGACTTCGACCTGGCGCGGCACGCCGCTACGGCCTGGAAAGTCGGCAAAGGCGCTGGCCACCATGGCCGGCATCACTTGTGGCGTGGCGCGTTTGGTGCTGGCCGAATGCACGGTCACGTCATACAGTTTCTTGCCATTGCGCTCGTTGATGGTGACACGCAGGTCGCGCTCGAATTTGTGGCGCACCGATTCTTCCACTTCCATCGGGCCGCCCCAGAACGGGCTGTAGCCAAAGCGGCCATAGCCGGGCCAGGCGCCATAACGATAGCCGTAGCGGCCAGGCCAGTAGCCGGGGCCGTACCAGAACGGGTCGGTGGCCTGCAGCACGCGCTCGGGCACATCGGTGGTGGAAAAGCGCATCGATACGCGCAGCTTGGCACTGGCCGGGCCTGACGCTTCGCCAAAGCCCTGCTTGGCCAGTTCGTTGCGCACCAGGTTTTGATAGCTGCGGTATTCCAGCGTGTCTTCCTGCGCCGCTGGCGTTTCGAACACATAGGATTTGTCATTCAGCTGCGCCGGCCAGTCATGGAAGGCCGTCACATCGCTGCGGATGGTGGTGGCGCAGCCGGTCAGCATCACGGTCAGCGCGGTAAATACAATAGCCAGGGTTTTCATGCCTTGCTCTCCTCAATTAAAGACGCAATTGTTCGACTGTCAGTTTAAGGGTACGCCACGCTACGGCAATTGACTATTACAGAATGTTACCCGCTGTGTTAGCTGGCAAGCATATGTGACCAAATAGGCGCCAATTCATCCCGGCACCGGGCCGGTATTGGTAAAATAGGCCTTTATCCGGCTCTCATTTCACTATCACTATGCGCACAGACAGCCCTCAGACGATTTACCGCAAGGATTACACCCCTCCCAGTTTTCTGGTTGACAGTGTTGAACTTGGTTTCGATCTCGACCCCGCCCGCACGATAGTGGCGAGCCGGATCCGCATGCGTCACAACCCGGCCAGCAGCAGCCGCAGCATCGAGCTGCATGGCGAGCATATCGAACTGGTGCAGGTACGCCTGAACGGTAAAGTCTTGAAACCTTCGCAATACAAGCTGACGGCCAGCACCCTCACCATCCCGAAAGCGCCCGACGAAGTCGAACTCGACATCGAGACCATTCTGGCGCCGCAGGACAATACCTCGCTGTCCGGCCTGTACGTGTCTAACCATAACTTCTTTACGCAATGCGAAGCCGAGGGTTTCCGCCGCATCACTTTCTTCCCGGACCGCCCGGACGTCATGGCGCGCTACACCGTGATGCTGCGCGCCGACAAGGCCAAGTACCCGGTGCTGTTGTCGAACGGCAATTTGATCGAAGAGGGCGACCTCGGCGACGGCCGCCATTACGCCAAATGGGAAGATCCGTTCAAGAAGCCGTCCTATCTGTTTGCGCTGGTGGCCGCCAAGCTGGTGTGCCAGGAAGAGCATTTCAAGCTGGCCGATGGCCGCACCGTGCTGCTGCAGGTATGGGTGGAAGAGGGCAACCTCGACAAGACTGACTACGCCATGCAGTCGCTGAAAAACTCCATCCGCTGGGATGAAGAGCGCTTCGGCCTGGAGCTGGACCTCGACCGCTTCATGATCGTGGCCGTCGGCGACTTCAATATGGGCGCGATGGAAAACAAGGGCCTCAATATCTTCAACACCAAATACGTGCTGGCCAACCCGCGCGTGGCCACCGATGTCGACTATGCCGGCATCGAGGCGGTAGTCGGCCACGAGTATTTCCATAACTGGACCGGCAACCGCGTGACCTGCCGCGACTGGTTCCAGCTGTCGTTGAAAGAAGGCCTGACGGTGTTCCGCGACCAGGAATTCTCGGCCGACATGATTGGCACCGACACCGGCCGCGCCGTAACCCGCATCGACCAGGTGCGCACGCTGCGCCAGGCGCAGTTCCCGGAAGACGCCGGCCCGATGGCCCACCCGGTGCGCCCCGATTCTTTCGTTGAAATCAATAACTTCTACACCGTCACCATCTACGAAAAAGGCGCCGAAGTCGTGCGCATGTATCAGACCCTGGTGGGCCGCGAGGGTTTCCGCAAGGGCATGGACCTGTACTTTGCGCGCCACGACGAGCAGGCGGTGCAGTGCGACGACTTCCGCGCCGCCATGGCCGACGCCAACGACCGAGACTTCCAGCAGTTCGAGCGCTGGTACAGCCAGGCTGGCACGCCGGTGGTGAAAGCCGCCTCGCAGTACGATGCCGCCGCCCAAACCTTTACCCTGACGCTGTCCCAAAGCTGCCCGGCCACGCCTGGCCAGCCTCAGAAACTGCCGTTCCATATTCCTGTGACGGTAGGCCTGCTGGGCGCCGATGGATGCGACCTGTCATTGATTGTCGATGGCGTGGCGGCCGAGACCAACAGCGTGGTGCTGGAACTGACCCAGGCCGAGCAGACCTTTGTGTTCGCGCAAGTAAAAGAAGCGCCAGTGCCCTCGCTGCTGCGCGACTTTTCCGCACCGGTGGTGCTGCAGTACGACTACAGCGATGCGCAGTTGCTGCATCTGTTCCGCCACGACAGCGACCCGGTCAACCGCTGGGAAGCGGGTCAGCGCCTGGCCATGGCGCGCCTGCTGAAACTGACTGCCGCCCACGCAGCAGGCGAAACCCTGTCGCTGGACGACACCTTTATCGAGGCCCAGCGCGCCTTGCTGGCAGACGATACGCTCGATGCGGCCTTCCGCGAGCTGGCCTTGATTCTGCCGTCCGAAACCATTATTGCCGAGCAACTGGCCCAGGTCGATCCGCATGCCATCCACGCGGCGCGCCAGTTCATGCGTCGCACCATCGCCGAGGCGCTCAAACCCGAACTGCTGGCGCAATACCACGCCAACCTGACGCCCGGCGACTACAGCCCCGACGCGCTGTCGGCCGGCAAGCGTGCGCTGAAAAACCTGGCGCTGGCCTATCTGCTGGTGGCGCCTGGCAAGGAAGAGCTGGCGCTGGCCCAGCAGCAGTTCGACAGCGCCGGCAATATGACCGACCGCGCCGCCGCGCTGGTCGCGCTGATCCATTCGGGCGATGAAGCTGCTGCGCAGGCCGCACTGGCTGATTTTTACCGCGATTTCAGCGGCGAAGCGCTGGTGGTCGACAAGTGGTTTGCCATGCAGGCCGCAGCGCCAACCACCGATGTGGCTGCCGTGCGCCAGCTGATGACGCATCCGGCCTTTACGCTGAAAAACCCGAACCGCGCGCGCAGCCTGATCTTCAGCTTCGCCAACGGCAACCCGTCGCAGTTCCATACCCAGGACGGCAGCGGCTACGCCTTCTGGGCCGAGCAGGTGATTGCACTGGACGCCCTGAACCCGCAAGTAGCCGCGCGCCTGGCCCGCTCGATGGACCGCTGGCGCCGCTACGCTCCCGCCTTGCAGGAGCATATGCGCCGCGCCCTCGAACGCGTGGCAGCGAAGAAAAACCTGTCCAACGACGTGATGGAAGTCGTCTCCAAGGCATTATCAAATTAATCGCTGTTGTCGGATTACGCTCATGCATTGCGTAGGTCGGATTAGCAGCGTAGGTCGGATTAGCCGCGCAGCGGCGTAATCCGACAACATTGTTGGCGCATAAACCAACAATGTTGACGTATCAGCCAACATTGCTGGATCAGGCGCAGACCCTGGCCTTTGCCATGGTTTCGAGTAAACGCTCACCATTAAATTAAAACCAAAAGGGAAGTCATGAAACGCATCAGTCTTACGCAGTACCTGGTCGAAGAGCAGCGCTCCAACAATAGCATCCCGGCCGAACTGCGCCTGTTGATCGAAGTCGTCGCGCGCGCCTGCAAGACCATCAGCCACGCCGTCAGCAAAGGCGCCCTGGGCGAAGTGCTGGGCACGGCCGACACCGAAAACGTGCAGGGCGAAGTACAGAAAAAGCTCGACATTATCTCCAACGAAATCCTGCTCGAAGCCAACGAATGGGGCGGCCATCTGGCAGCCATGGCGTCGGAAGAAATGGAATCGATCCATCCGATCCCGAATCGCTATCCGAAGGGCGAATACATGCTGCTGTTCGATCCACTGGACGGCTCCTCGAACATCGACGTCAACGTCTCGATCGGCACCATCTTCTCGGTCCTGAAAGCGCCGGAAGGCATGACCGAGCCGACCGAACAGGATTTCATGCAGGCAGGCACCAAACAGGTCGCCGCTGGCTACGCCGTGTACGGCCCGCAAACCATGCTGGTGCTGACCTTCGGCAACGGCGTCAACTGCTTCACGCTGGACCGTGAAATGGGCTCGTGGGTGCTGACCCAAAGCAATATGCAGATCCCGGCAACGACCAAGGAGTTCGCCATCAACATGTCGAACGCGCGCCACTGGCATCCACCGGTGCAGCGCTACGTCAACGAACTGCTGGCCGGCGACACCGGCCCGCGCGGCACCAACTTCAATATGCGCTGGATCGCCTCGATGGTGGCCGACGTGCACCGCATCCTGAACCGCGGCGGCATCTTCATGTATCCGGCCGACCTGCGCGACACCTCGATGCCCGGCAAGCTGCGCCTGATGTACGAAGCGAACCCGATGGCCTTTATCGTCGAGCAAGCCGGCGGCGCCGCCACCGACGGCCAGCAGCGCATCATGGACATCGCCCCGCACAAGCTGCACCAGCGCGTACCGGTGTTCCTCGGCTCGAAGGACGAAGTAGCCCGCGTCACGGCCTACCACCAGGAGTAAGTGGGGTTTACCCCGAAATTTCAAAAAAGATCGCGTTGACTCTAGCAAATTTTGTGCATTGTTTGTAGAATACGGGTCTTCGCCGCTTTAGCTCAGTTGGTAGAGCAGTTCATTCGTAATGAAAAGGTCGCCAGTTCGATTCCGGCAAGCGGCACCAAGGATTCATCAAAAGACCCGTTTATCTGCAAAGGTAAGCGGGTTTTTTGTTGTCCATGAGGCTCAGAGGTTCGGTCTGTGCTGTCAAGGTTTGTCGTATTCCTCCACCAAAGTGGCTTATTCTGTTGGTCTTCGTCTTCTATCTGGACTTCATGTACAGAAATGCATGGTCTATATTAGTGATAGTACAAATTATGGCTTATCGAAAGAATATTACGCGAAGGAGCATCGCTAGATGGCTACGGTAACTAACTCGAAAATAGAACAATACTACTTTGAGCTCTTTCGGTCCGATTTTGAGCTACCAGCGGGCCATATCAAGTATGACGACAAGCCTGACGTTTTGATTCAAGTTGAAGCAACAGGTAAGACAGTTGGTATTGAAATTACAAATTTTTATCTGCAAGACGGAACCGCGATAACTAGTGAGCAGCGCCAGCGACCTTTGCGAGAAAAGGTGGTGAGGATTGCTCAGCAACTGTACGCCGAAGCAGGCGGGCGCAAGATTGAATTATCAGTTGATTTTTCTCCATTGCATGCTATCTCTGACTGTAAAAAATTAGCTGTTGCCATAGCGGATTTTGCAAAAGCCATCTCTGGAGAAGTTGAAGGTTACACAAATTATTCACCATCTGCAGAGATACCAGAGTTACGCTGGATTTACCATAATGGCAACGAGTATCATAACGCGAAATGGTCAGTGATGCAGTCGTTTGAAGGCGTTCAATTGTGTCCGGCGAGGTTGAGAGAGATTGTAGCTATCAAGGATGAATTAGCCAAAAACTACTGTCTCACAGACTGTCTATGGCTCCTGTTAATAGTTGATTTCATGGATTTGGCTCAGGATCAAGAACTGATTTGGCCGGTGGGAGAGTTTTTAAAGTCGTCCGCTTTTGACCGAATAATTATTTATAAGCCTCAATTTCATCAATTACTAGAAATACATATAGATAGTGTGTAATGGTTACTTGGCAGTTAGTTAATCCGGAATCGTATGGCAAAGCGAATGTCATAAATGTTGAAAAACTATCCGTCCTATGCCAGTTGCACCTGCTGCTCGCCAGCGTACGCTACCGCCCACAGTTCGCATCGATCTTCAAGATACGATACGTGCACCTAACCTCACGTGATAACAACCAGGCGACCCTGCCATGCCAATCAACGCTGCCGCACCCGACGCCCCGTTTTTTATCGCGCTCAACGCCGGTTCCGGCCATAACGAAACCGAGGAGCGGCGTTCGATCATCGAGTCGGTGCTGGGTGGGGCAGGGCGGCGGTTTTATCTGACGGTGATCGATGCACCGGGCACCATCGACGAGATTGCGGCGCGGCTGGCGCGCCAGGCTGCCGACGCTGGCGGCGTGCTGGTGGCTGCTGGTGGCGATGGCACCATCAATGCGGTGGCGCGGCAGGCGATTGCGCATGGTTGTGCGTTCGGGGTGCTGCCGCAGGGGACGTTCAATTATTTTGCCCGCACCCACGGCATACCCGAGGAACTCGATGAAGCGGTGCATGCGCTGCTGGCGTCGACGCTGCAGCCGGTGCAGGTGGGCATGGTCAATGAACGGGTGTTTCTGGTCAATGCCAGCATCGGGCTGTATCCGAAGCTGTTGGAGGAGCGGGAGGTGGACAAGAAACAGTTTGGCCGCAGCCGGCTGGTTGCTGCACTGTCGGCGCTGAAAACCATCCTCAGCCCCCATCGCCGGCTGCGCCTGGTGTTGAATCTGGATGGGAAACTGCAGCGCCTGCGTACGGCGACCTTTTTTGTCGGCAATAACCGGCTGCAGATGGAGCAGATCGGCATTGCCCCGCTCAGCGATGCGCTGGAAGACGGCCATCTGGCTGCCGTGGCGCCGCGCACCAAAGGCAAGCTGGGCATGCTGTGGCTGCTGTTGCATGGCGCGCTGGGCAGGATGGGGCGGCTGGACCAGGCCGACGAACTGGCCACGTTCAGCTTCAAGCAGATGCAGGTCAAGGTGAAAACCCTGTCGCGCCGGCGCAATATCAAAGTGGCTACCGATGGCGAAATCACGCAGCTGAGCAACCCGCTGGAGTTTCGCGTGATGGACAAGCAATTGCTGCTGTTAAAACCAGCCTCGCATAGACCAACTGAATAATTGAGTGTTGCATGCTATCTGACAAACTGATCGACTTTTTCAAGCAGCAGGGCTGGTGGTACCCCGAAGCCAGTGCCGATTATGCGCTGGAGCTGGAACGCTTGAACGTGGATGCCGGCTCGCCGTTCGGCCAGTTTTGCCTGCATGTCGAAGATGGTCCCACCTTCATGTGGCGTGGCAGGGAGATGATGCAGGTGTGCTGGTTTTCCAGGAATACCAACTACCGCCAGGCGCTGGATTTCACGCACAAGACGCTGGGGTTGCCATCGGACTATCTGCCGCTGGACAGCTTTGAAGGTGAAAGCGGCTATTTTTATCACCGTGCCACCGGCCAGGCGCTGGAACTGTCGCTGGGCAGCCAGCTGGACGATTTCAGGCAGGGCAGGCTGGCGCCGCAATGGGCCAGCTTCAACGACTTTCTAGAGCACTATTTTGAGCTTTAGCAAGGGCATTGCCTCTTGGAACAATGAACAGAAAGTGCGTGCGCTCACATAGGCTCGGCCAGCAGCCGGTTATGGTGCTTGTTCACGCATGCCAGCTTGCGCATGCTTCATTTACAAGGAGCAACCATGGCGAACAATACCGACAAACAACTGAACGGCAAACGCATTGCAGTGCTGCTGACGGACGGCTTCGAGCAGGTGGAATACACGGGCCCGCACGATTTTCTCGAAGAGCACGGCGCCGTGCTGACGCTGGTGTCGCCCAAGTGCAAGGGCGAACAGGTACAGGGCATGAACCACAAGGATGAAGGCGACAAGTTCGATGTCGACCTGGCGGTGGCCGATGCGAAAGTGGGCGATTACGACGGCCTGCTGTTGCCAGGCGGCGTGGCCAACCCCGATGAACTGCGCATCGACAAGGCGTCGGTGGCGTTTGTGAAAGCCTTTGCCGAGGCCGGCAAACCGATTGCCGCGATCTGCCACGGGCCGTGGACGCTGATCGATGCGCAAGCCGTCAAGGACAAGCAGATGACCAGCTGGCCCAGCCTGCAGTCCGATTTGCGCAATGCCGGTGCACAGTGGCGCGATGAAGAAGTGGTGGTCGATGGCGCACTGGTGACCAGCCGCAAGCCCGATGATATTCCAGCGTTCAATGCAGCGTTTCTGAAGGTACTGGCATAACAGGGCTTGCCGGATCAGCCCGACCTCGCTGATCCGGCTTGTATCCAGTTAAACGCCGCAAGCTGCGCGGCATCACGCCGGTGCGCCAGTCGCACCGGTCTTCACTGCATCTTCCCGCCATCAATACCCGCCAGCGGACCTCTTGGGACCGCAAGCAGCGCCGGCCATGCGCCCGATAGCGCTGTCACGCTGTAAAACCCCACCCATCCTCCCGTCCTGAGCCTTTACGGCGCCAATTGACCGTGGTTTTCCATGCAAAACGGCTGGCGCGCCATCGCACGCCCTGTTGTTTGCACTGTCAGGCAAAAACGAGGGTTCTGTCGAGCCATCGCCGGTTCACGCAGGTCATATGCTTGTCACATTAGATAATTGATTGATCGGCGCACTTGACGCCATGATCGATTACCCCAGTACCCATTACCGCAAGGACTATAGATATGACCGAGCAAATTACCCTTGTCACCGATGCGAACTTCGAGGCCGAAGTGGCGCACAGCGAGGTTCCCGTTCTGATTGATTTCTGGGCGCCCTGGTGCGGCCCGTGCATGACGCTGCTGCCGACCCTGCAGGCCCTGGCGCCGATGTATGAAGACAGTCTGAAGATTGTGAAGGTCAATATCGACGAGTCGCCTGAACTGGCTGACAAATTCAATGTTCGAGGCATCCCCTACCTGTTATTGACCCGGCAAGGCAAGGCCGTGACTACTTTGCACGACCGCAGCCGCACGCGCCTGGCCAGCGAGATCGACGCCTTTCTCGACCAGGATGGCGAAGCATGAGCGGCGCCACGCATTACTGCGCCTTCCGGGGCGAACCGGCACGCAAGAGCGAGATGGTCGAGCGGGTCCGCGCCAAATGGTCGCAAGGACAGGTGTTTCCGCTGGCTTATCTGAAGTGGCGTACCGATGGCGGCATGGTAACGATGTCGGGCATCCTCGCTGAAACCCAGGATCCGGAGCAGTTCATCGAACGCACCGGCCTGCCGCTCGAACTGGCGATCCTGTGCGAGGGCGTGGTTTATTCGGGCGTCGAGTTCAGCGAGGACGAGAACGGGCCGTGGGGCATGTCCATGCAAGGCAGCGTACCGATCCTGGCGTTTGCCATGGAGTGGCTGGACGCCATTGCGGTGGGTGCGGATCTGGGCGGCGTGGTGCCGCGCTTCATGCACAGCTTCCTGGCCAGCGTGCTGGCGCCCGATTTCGCCATGGCGGCTCACCTGTCACCTGCCGTGCGCAGCTGTGCCGAGCGGATTTCAGGCTTGTGGACGCGCGAGATGGACGGCGTGGCGGTGGCGCCCAAGGAATGGCGCAGCGTGCGGGCCGATGCGATGCGGGCGTCCGAAGGTCATGGCGATCCGTGGAGCTACAGCTTGGCCGAGCTGGTCGAATCGTTGGCCTGGCCCGCACGCGGGCTGGCGCCGGAATTCGTGCCGATCTTCCAGGTTTTCATGAAGGACTGGCGCCAGTTTCTGGCTGCGCCTTATCTCGGCATTGAAGACCGGGAGATCCAGATGCAGTCGCTGATCGGCCTGTGCGAGGTCAATCGTGCCATGCGCGATCCTGAACTGGCGGAGTTGCCCATCGAAACCCTGCTGGAGCGCAGTCCGCACACCAAAGACGCAGTGCTGGCGTCGATGCAACCCGAGATGCAAGCGCGTCTCAAGGCAGCCAAACAGCAAGCCCAGCCGGAATCGGACCGCGTGCTGCGCCAGCTGATGGACGTGTTGCGCGGGCTGATCGAGGCCGCCGGCCAGCCCAGGTCTAACCTGGCATGAACGCACTTACAGCAAGGGAAATTTCGCATGACTGACGTTGCCATTACCGATCCTTCTGCAGAGGAAGCGGTCAAGACCGAGATGCCGCTGGAAAGCACCGGCAAGTCCTTGCGCGCCGACATACGCTATGGTGCGTCGCTGGTCGTGCAGTACGTCAAGGCCGAACCACTGGCGGGTTCGCTCCTGATTGCCTACCAGTTCGCCCACAGCGGGCTGGCCATGTCTTTCTTCCTGAAGATGCAGCTGGCCTTTGCGGACATCGTCAACGCGCTGGCCGCCCGCAATGGTGCGGTCATTCCAGGCATTATCACCCAGATCCTGCTGTTTGCCGTCGTCACCACGGTGCTGGGCGCCATCGGTACCTGGTCGCGCCTGTCGTTGCGCATGCGCATGCGCCGCGTGCTGACCACCACGCTGCTCGACCGGTGGTTGAACGACAACCGTTTCTTCCACCTCGAACGGCGCGCCCGCATCGACTATCCGGAACAGCGTATCCAGGAAGATATCTTCCAGTTTGTCGACAAGCTGACCCAGATCGGCGTAGCCGTGCTGGGTTCGTTCTTTGGCGTGCTGCTCTACACCTCCGAGCTGTGGCGCCTGTCGCCGCCGATCGCGGTGCCGGCCATCGGCGTGACGCAGCCGATCCCAGGCCTCTTGGTCTATCTCGCCTTTATCTTTGCAGTGGCGATGACGATGCTGGTGCACTGGGTGGGCGCGCTGCTGACGCGTGCCGAGGTGGTGCGGCAGCGGCTCGAAGCGCAGTTCCGTTCCGAGATGCACGCGGTGCGGGCAAACGGCGAATCGATCGCCTTTGTCCGCGCGGCGCCGCTTGAACGCCGGCGCCTCGCCGACACCTTCGCGCTGATCGTACTGAACTGGCGCACCTATACCGTGGCCAACATGCGCATCACGATTTCCACCGCGCTGCCCGACCTGCTGCTGATGTTGATGCCCTACCTGCTGTGCATTCCGTTCGTGCTCGACGGGCGCATGCAGATCGGCCATATCCAGATCGTGTCGGCCGCCTTCAGCCAGGTCTATAACGGTATCGGTGCCCTGGTGACGCAATATGCCGAGCTTGCCATCTGGCGCTCGTCCATCGCCCGTTTGCGCCTGTTCGACGAAGCGCTGTCGCAGCCCGTGAGCAGCGATATCGTGATCAGCGAAAGTGCTGCACCGCGTATTGCCGTGCGTGATCTGAAGATCGCCTTTCCCGATGGCACGCCGATGGTGGCGCTTGATGGACTGGCGATCGAGGCCGGCGCGCGCGTGCTGGTGCAGGGCACCTCCGGCGCGGGCAAAAGCACGCTGCTGCGCAGCATCGCCGGGCTATGGCCGTATGGCGGTGGCGCCGTGGAGCTGCCCGCCAACGCCAATATCGCCTTTTTGCCTCAGCGCAATTACATGCCTGACGGCACGATCGCCGGCTTGATGGCTTATCCGCATGGGCCCGATCACTACCCGGACGAGCAGTACATCAGCCTGCTCATTGCCCTGGGTCTGGAGCGCCTGCTGCCGCACTTGCACAGCTTCCAGCCGTGGAGCCGGATTCTGTCACCGGGCGAGCAACAGCGCATTGCGGCCGCGCGGGCGATTCTCAGCCAACCCGACTTCCTGTTCATCGACGAAGGTACAAGCGCACTCGATGCCCAGTCAGAAGCGAAGGTCTACCAGACCATCGTTGAGCGTCTGCCCAAAGCGGCGCTGATCTCTGTGGCACACCGCGAAAGCGTGGCGCCATTTCACCAGCAGCTTCTCAGACTAGAGAAGGGCAGGGCCAGCCTCTCACCACTCGGTTAACTTTTATCATTAAGAGGTACAGCAGATGAAGTTTGACGTTACAGGCGCACGTTTCCGTACATTGATGGGCTTGGGCAACCTGGCCATGGGGATGTCCTTATGCAGCATCACGTATGCGCAGGATCAGGTCACCGCAGCCGGACCCCATGCCGACGCCGGCGCCGGCGCGGCCGGCATTCCGCAGATACTGGTGCGCGGCAAGAATACGCTCGATATGGATATCCACCGTAATCGTGACGACATCCAGCCTTACGTGGTATTTGATGCGGAGCAGATTTCCCGCAGTGGCGCGCAAACCATCGAAGGCTTCCTGCAGACCTATCTGCCGATGAATGCACAGCAGAACACGAGCTCGCAACTGGGGCCGCAAACCCAGCCATCGGGCCGGCTCGACCTGCGTGGCCTGGGTGCCAACCAGACCTTGATTCTGCTTGACGGGCGCCGCCTGCCGTCCATTTCCACCGGCGATTCTTTCCAGCAGGCCAGCCTGAACGGCATTTCGCTGTCGCAGATCGAACGCATCGAGATCCTGCCCGCGACAGCGAGCGGCATCTATGGCGGTGGGGCGACCGGCGGTGTGATCAACATCATCCTGAAACGCGAGTATTCCGGTATCGAGGGCGACGTCAGCTATGGCAATGCGACCGATGGTGCCGTGGGCGAATACCGTGTCGGCCTGACAGGCGGCTTTACGCTGGAAGACGGCCGCACACGCGTGCTGTTTTCAGCCACGCATGCCGATGCCGGCGTGCTGCAGTCAAACCGCCGCAGTTTCAACAGCCGGGGTCGACAACTGCAAATGCGCAACGATCCGACCGATACCAGCGTCTTGATGGGCGGCGCCAACATCTGTTCCACCGTTGACGGCTTTACCTGCTCGACCGACCCGCTGCAGCTCAAGAGCGGTGCATCGCTGGGCTCGGCGCTTACCAGCGTTCCCGCCGGCTACACCGGCGCTGCCAGCGATGGCGGCGCGGCACTGGCAGCCAATGCCGGCAAGCTCCAGTTCAACAACACTGCGCTGCCGCTGTGGTCGGCCCCTGAAACGTCGACGTTTGCCTTCAACCCGCGCCGTGAGTTCACGAAAAATATCGAAGGCTATCTGGACTTCGCGCATGACCAGTCTAAAACTTCGCAGACGATGCCGACGCAGAGCCTGCAGTATGTGCCGGCCAGCGCCAGCGTCAATCCCTTCCAGCAGGATGTGCTGTCTTACCTGACCGTGCCCAATGGCCTGGTGCAGCAGCAGGTGGTCAAGAACAGCCGTGCCCATCTCGGGGCGATCATGCGCCTGCCTGCGCACTGGAGCGCGGTGGCGGAATACGGCTGGCTGCGCAACACCACCTCCAGCACCAACAGCACCGCTCTTGGCGCAGCTTCCGAGGCCGCCGACGAAACGCTGCAGGGCGCGGTATTGCGCGATATCGTCGCCTCTCCGCTCAGCAATCCGAACTCGCTGTTTTCGTTCTACAACCAGCGCGGCGAAATGAGCAACACGCTCAAGACCCTGTCCTTGCGCCTGAGCGGCCCGCTGATGAAGCTGCCGGGCGGCGACCTGACGGCCACCGCTTCGCTGGAACAGCGGCGTGAAACCAGCGACAACGCCATCAACTTCAGCGACATTGGCGGCGAGAGCCGGTACACCTGGACGCCTGCTGCCCATCGCAAGGTCGATGCGCAGTATCTGGAGCTGCGCGCACCGATCACATCGCCCGGCACCAAGGTGCCTTACATGCACGCGCTGGAACTGATGGCTTCGGTTCGCCATGATGCCTACCGCACTGATTTTTCGGGTTCGCAGATTCCGGTCGACAGCGCCAACGGGCCGTTCCTGCCGCAGACCGCTTCGGTCAACAGCTTTGGTTCGACCAACAACACACTGGGCTTTCGCTACGCACCGACGCGCGATATCGCCTTGCGCGCCAGCCGTGGCACAGGTTTCCTGCCGCCCGACCTGGGCCAGATCCGCAGTGCGGCGCCAGCCCAGTACACGGCGTTCCTGATCTCCTTGCTGGGTCTGCGCGATCCTGCACGCGGCAATACGCCCATCCCTGCGCCACTGACGGTACTGGCAGGCGGTAACGCTTCGCTCGAGCCGGAAGCGTCGCGCAGCACGTCGCTCGGTGTGGTGATTACGCCGCGCTTCGCGCCGGGCCTGCGCATTTCCCTGGACCATACCGATATCCACAAGACCAATGAGGTCAGCGCGCTGCCGCTGAGCTATATTATCGCCAACGAAGCTGCGTTCCCCGGGCGTGTGGTGCGTGGGCCGAGCTCGGGCGGGCAGCCCGGTCCGATTACGCAGATCGACGCCTCGTCGTTCAATCTGGCCAGCACCCGCCTCAAGGCGGTTGACCTTCAGGCTGAGTACAAGACCAGCAGCGAAACCTTTGGCCATGTGCGCTTCCATGCCGCTGGCACCTACACGCAGGAGCTGAGCCGCAGTGTGCTGGCAAACGACGCGGCGGTGGATCGTGCCGGCTACTCCGATGGACCACTGAAGTGGCGCGGCAACTTCGGCATCGACTGGAGCCCGAACGACAGCTGGAGCGCTGGCTGGAACGCACAGTATTACCACAGCTACCGGATTTGCCAGTCCACCCTGTCGGCGCTGGAATGCCAGTCGTGGGAGAAGTGGCAGGGCGCGAGCAAGGTGCAAAGCCAGCTGTACCACGACGTTCATGTCAGCTATGACTTCGGCACGAAGCAGGGCATGTTGAGCAATACGCAAGCGAGCTTTGCCGTGAACAATGTGTTCAACGACCAGGGGTCGGCGATTGCCAGCGGTGTTGCCTATGTGGTGGGTCCGACGTCGTATACCGATCCACGCGGGCGCCGCTTCTCGCTGTCGCTGCGCAAGCACTTCTGATACGGCGGGATCCTCTTCAGCGCGGCGGGAGGATCCCGTTTTCGGCTCGGTTATTGGCGCGCATCGTTTTGGCCGTGATGCCAAAGCGCGCGCGAAACAGGCGCGAGAAGTGGGACAGGCTGGAAAAGCCGACGTCGTAGGCAATCTGGGAGATGCGCTCTTCGCTGCGCAGCAGCTGGTACTGCGCGGTCACCAGCCTGGTTTCAATGAGCACCGCGCTGAAACTGGTGCCATGGGCCGCGCAGGTGTTGTAGATGGTGCGCACCGAGCACTTCAGTCTTGCCGCGGCATCCTGCGCCGACATGCCGGTCTGCTCGATATTGCGGGCAATAAACCACAGGATTTCGCCCATGCGCCCGCGTGCACGCGGCATCAGCGTGTCCGGCCTGGTGCTGGCGGCCAGTGCGGTGCGCAGCAGGTCGGAGATCATGGACAGGGCCTGGGGCACGGCCACCTCGTCGTCGAGATCCGTGATCAGCTGGGCCAGGCTGGCGATGATCGGGGCGGCAAAGTAGTCTTTGCTGACGTAGAGGTCGGGCAGGATCTGCAAGGTATCCATGAAGTGCCGCAGCGCCCACCAGCCCGGCAAGGTAAGGACCAGCAGGTCCACCTCGCCAGAGCCGGCCAGCGTCATCGGATGCCAGGAGCAGGCAACAAAGATGTCGCCGACCTGCAGCCGGTGGCGATACCCGTGCTGCTCCACGCTCAGTTCGCCGGAACGAAGGAACATCACGTGGGTGCAAAAGTTTCTGCCGTCCGGACCGGTTGTGCCTTCGATGGCGCTGGTAAAGTCGCCCGCAGAGACCTGGTGTACGGTGGCGATGTCACGGCTAACGCTGCTGACACGCCAGCCGTCGCCTTCGCGGGTACCGGGAACGCTGTTGTCGAAGACAGCGGCAATAAACGAAGACTTCACTGACATGCTGTATGTAACCGGCCCGGGGTATCGCCGGACCGCCTCCCTGAGCTCGATACTTTTATCTTACCTGACGAGCCTGTTGGCGTCATCAAGCACTTGCTGTTGCATGGCAGCGCGCCAGATGGCCAGCTTGCCTCTGACACGCGCCTGCCTGGCCAGCGCGCGCTCCCTGATGGCGTGCGTGGCCGGATCCGCATCCCAGCGTCTGTTCATTTCTGCCAGGAACTCTTCATAGTCCGGGTCGCCATCGCCATCCATGCCGAGCGCGATAAACGATTCCTCGTTGATGCGGTCCATGGCGGCCTGGAAGAACGCGACCTCGGCCTCGGTGAACCTGTCGTCGTCAGCGGTTTCGGCCTCTTCCGACAGCTGCGCGTTCCAGGCCCGCATGACGTCCACCACTGCGCCGGGCGACAGTTCCAGGTCCCAGGCCATCGACAGCATCAGGTCGACCACCGGCTCGCTGGCAGGGGTTTCGCGCTGGGCCTGTGTCAGCCTGGTGCGGGCGGCGCGCCAGGTGGACTTGTCGATGGCGGTGGCTAGTGACTGACGCACCAGGCTGACGATGGCGACACAGGCGTCGCGCACCGCACCGGCTTCGACACGCCCGGCGCGGCCATACGCAGGATCGGTCCAGGCCAGCAGCACGGCATGGCGGGCCAACTGGCCCGTTTCGGCGCCGACCGGAATGGCCTCGAGCAGAGCATCGTAAAACGCTGGCGCTGCATCGTCTTCGCCAAAGGCGCCCAGCGACGGCAACAGCCGCACCAGCGCCGGGTGCAGGCCGTAGTCTTGCGAGACCTGTGTCAGGTCGCCTTCGATCGAGGCGCTGGTCAGCCACGCGGCGTACACCGGGCCCTTGCTGCCGATATCGGCTTTCAGGGCCTGCTTGGTGGCTTCGTTGCCAAAGGCGTGGAAAGTGCTCACTGGCCGCCTCCGGTATACGGTTCAAGCAGCGAGGCCAGCTTGCCGCGCGAGACCAGGCCGCTGAAGCGCTCGACCGGCTCGCCCTGCTGGATCAGGATAAAGGTCGGCACGCTTTGCACGCCATAGGTCTCGGCCAGCTGGGGTTCCTGGTCGATATCGACCTTGACGAAGGCGACCTCGCCCTCGAACTCGCGTGCAGCATCTTCCAGCGCAGGCGCCGAGGCCTTGCACGGGCCGCACCAGACGGCGTGGAAATCGATCAGCACAGGAATCGACGAGCGCAGCACGTCTTCCTCGAAGCTGTTGGTGGTGGTAATTTTAAGCAGGGACATGCAGGTATCCTTTACAGGTGGGCGCCGCCCGCCATGCAGGCAGGGCGGCTGGTATAGGTCACCCGGGCTGGCTGATGCCGGCCTGGGTGTCGATCAGAAAATGTTCGGCTTCCAGCGCTGCCATGCAACCCATGCCGGCCGAGACCACGGCCTGGCGGAAGTGCTTGTCCTGCACGTCGCCGGCAGCAAACACACCGGGCACGCTGGTGGCGGTCGAGCCTGGCGTGACCACGATGTAGCCATCTTCGTCCATGACGAGCTGGCCCTTGAACAGGCTGGTCGCCGGATCGTGGCCGATCGCCACGAACAGGCCGTCGAGCGCCAGCTCCGAGGTCTCGCCGCTATCGCGGTGATGCAGGCGCAGGCCCGTGACCTTCTTGCCGTCGCCGAGTACGTCAGCCACTTCGGCGTTCCAGATCGGCGTGATCTTGCCGTTGGCCAGCAGGCGGGCCTGGTTGGTCTTGTCGGCGCGCAGGCTGCCGCGGCGGTGGATCAGATAGACCTGGCTGGCGAAGTTGGCCATATGCAGCGCATCTTCGACGGCGGTGTTGCCGCCGCCTACCACCGCCACCACTTTGTTGCGGAAGAAAAAGCCGTCGCAGGTGGCGCAGGCCGAGACACCCTTGCTGCGGTACAGGCGTTCACTGTCGAGCCCCAGCCAGCGCGCATTGGCGCCGGTGGCGATCACCAGGCTGTCGGCGCTGTAGCGCGCGCCGCCGTCGCCCACGGCGGTAAACGGACGCCGGGACAGGTCGACCTCGACGATGTAGTCATTGATGATCTCGGTCCCGAGATGGCGTGCATGGTCACCCATGCGCGCCATCAGTTCGGGACCCTGCACGCTGGTGTCGCCTGGCCAGTTCTCCACGTCGGTGGTGATGGTCAGCTGCCCGCCCGGTTGCAGCCCTTCGATCAGTACCGGTTCAAGCGCGCTGCGCGAGGCGTAGATCGCCGCCGTGTAGCCGGCCGGGCCGGAGCCGATAATCAAGAGTTTGCTGTGGCGTGCTGTTGTTGATGCCGGTGTTGTTGTGTTTGCTTGCATGATTATCCTTGTGCACCGCCGACAACGACGTTGTCGATTCGAATCGTCGGTTGGCCTACGCCGACCGGTACCATCTGGCCGTTTTTGCCGCATGTGGCGACGCCGCCATCGAGCGCCAGATCGTTGCCGATCATCGAGATCGCTTTCAGCGTCTGGTTCCCCACGCCGATCAGCGTGGCCCCTTCGATCGGCGTGGTCACCTTGCCGTTTTCGATCAGAAACGCCTGTTCGGCCGAAAAGTTGAACTGGCCCGAGGTAATGTCCACGGTGCCGCCGCTGAACTCGACCGCATAGATGCCGTTGCGCACCGAGGCGATGATTTCTGCCGGGTCGTACGCGCCGTTGCCGAGGAAGGTGTTGGTCATGCGCGGCATCGGCAGGTCGGAGTACGACTGGCGGCGGCCATTGCCGGTGGCATTGCAGCCCATCAGCCGGGCGCTGGTCTTGTCCTGCATCAGGCCGACCAGGCGGCCGTTCTCGATCAGCAGATTGCGCTGGCCAGCCACGCCTTCATCGTCCACATTGAGCGAGCCACGCGCGTCAAGCAGCGTAGCGTCGTCGTAGACGTTGACACCGAGGGCCGCGATCTGCTGGCCGATCATGCCGTTAAATACCGATTCACGCTTGCGGTGGAAATCTCCCTCCAGCCCATGGCCAACCGCCTCGTGCAGCAGCACGCCGGGAAAGCCGGCACCCAGGACCACCGTCATCTCGCCGGCCGGCGACGGCTTGGCCGCCAGGTTGGTCAGCGCTATCGAGGTTGCCTTGCGCACCATTTTTTCCAGCCGCTCGTCGGTCAGCTCACTCAGTGCAAAGCGCCCGCCGCCGCCGGCCGCGCCGGTGGTCCGCCTGGCGGCGCTTTCGGCGATCACCGAGATATCGAGGCGCACCAGCGGGCGCACGTCGCCAGCAAGCGTGCCATCGGTGGCCGCTACCAGCATGGTGGCATCCTGCACCGACAGCTGGGCCGAGACTTCGGTAATGCGCGCATCCATGGCGCGCGCCATCCGGTCAAGCCGCTGCAGCAGCGCCACTTTTTCGACGCTGTCCATGCCGCCGGCCGCCTCGATGGCCGGATAGGCCTGGGCGTCACGGGCGGCGCCGGCAATGGCCACGCCACGTCCGGTCGCGCCGGCGTCCAGTCCCTGGGCCTGCATGCTGCGGGCCGCCGCCGTGATGGCGGTAATGGACTTGTTGCTGATGTCGCTCGAATAGGCAAAGGCGGTGTTGTCGCCGTTGACGGCGCGCGCGCCCACGCCTTGCGAAATCGAGAAGGCGGCGCGCGCCACCTTGCTGCGTTCGAGCGACCAGCTATCGCGGGTGGTCAGTTCAAAATACAGGTCGCCATAGTCGGCGCCGCGCGCCCACAGGCCGGACAGGCCGGTTTGCAGCTGTTGGATATCGAGGTCGTTGGCGGCAAGCAGCCTGTCCTGGGCCAGGGCAAGGCGATCGTCAGCGGTCATGGTAATAGGCATGGCAATGGTTCTTTCTGCAAAAGGGTTAGTTCAGCGGCCTGCGATCTGCAGGTCGGGCAGCAGGATCGAGCCGACCCGGATTGCACCCTCGCGGTGCACGTCGGCGCCCACTGCAACGATGTCTTTGAGCATGTCTTGCAGATTGCCCGCCACCGTGAAGCCGTGGACGGGCCGCACCACCAGGCCGTTTTCAACCCAGAAACCGGCCGCCGCCCGCGAATACACGCCGGTGGCCGGATTGCTGCCGCCGCCCATGAAGCCGGTCAGCCACAGGCCGGTGTCCAGCTTGCGCAGCATCGCCACCAGATCGTCGCCCGGTGCGGTGGTGCTGCTGCTCAAGGTCAGGTTGCGCATGCCGCCGGCGTTGCCGGTAGAGGCAAGCCCAAGCTTGCGCGCCATGCGCGTATCCAGAAACAGGCTTTCGACCACGCCGCTGCGCACGATAGCGCGGCGTTTGCCTGCCACGCCTTCGCTGTCAAAGGTGGCGCTGGCCAGGCCAAAGGGCTCGAACGGGTCTTCCTGCAGTGTCAGGTGCGTGGCGGCAAGGTTCTGTCCCAGGGCGTTGGGCAGGAAAGTCAGGCGCTGAAACTGTGCGTTGCCAGTCAACTGGGCGCACAGGTCGCGCACCAGGCTCGAGGCCACTGGCGCATCGATCAGCACCGGCACGCGGCGCGTCGTCAGACCTTCGGCGCCCAGCATGCCGAGCGCCTTGTCGGCAGCGATGCGGCCGATCTCGGCATGGGACAGCAGGCCGTCCAGACGGCGCTCTGCCGAGGCCCAGTGTCCCTGGCGCATGTCTTCGCCACGCTGGGCGATGGTCTGGCACCAGCGCTGCTGGATTGAACTGCTGCCGGTGCGGCAAAAGCCCTGGCTGGTGGCCAGCGCAAAACGCATGTCCTGGCTGGCCGCACCGGCTTCCGACACGCGGATACTGTCACGCGAGGTATTGGCCAGCGCGGCAGCCTCGATGGCCATGGCGGCCTCGGTCAGATCCGCGGCACTCTGGCCGCAGGGCGCGAACAGTGGCACTTCGGGCGTGGTCCATGCCAGGGCGTCGCGCTCGGCCAGGCCGGCCTCCGGGTCCGGTTCCAGCTGGCGCGCCATGGCCGTTGCCTGCTGCACCACCCGGTCGATGGCGCTGCGGCTCAGTGATTCGGTCGATGCAACGCCGGTGCGTCCGTCCGCATACACCGTGATGCGCAGGCTTTGATTGCCTTCGCGCACGGCGGTTTCTACCTTGCCACCGGCAACCGTGAGGGTGATGCCGCCTTGCTCGCTGACCATGGCGATAGCCTCGCTGGCGCCCATGGCTGCGCTGCGTTCGATCGCATAGGCCACGGCCTGGGCAAGATCGCGCTCGCTCTGAAGAAGATAGCCGTCGCCACCCGCGATGGGTGCTGTTCTGGTGGTGTGGCTCGATGCACTGACGCTCATGTAACTTCCTTTGCTTAGCACTGTTTGGTGACCTGTCGGTTCAGCGCGGTGGAGGCAGGGCGCTGTCTATCTGCTGCCCACCCGCTGTCCGTCATATTTGGCCTGTTGACCAATGCTGCAAATATAAAGTGAGCGCCGCCAGCCCGTTGGCTCAGCAGGACCGGGCTTGTTGTCTGAGAGTGCAATCTGGCTTGGCAGCTGTTTGGCAGCTGTTTGGCAGTGGCGGGAGGGACGGTCTGTCTGCAAGGCCGCCAAGTCGAGAATGCCGGTGACATTCGTGGATTCACCCCAACGGCAGAAATGCCGGGGCCGGACCCTGAAGGGCCGACCCCAGAGTCTGCTTATGGGATGAAAAATTGGCTAACCTGGCAGCACTACGGTCTGCCTGCCCAGCGTCTTGTCCGACAGGGTAGAGCCTGTCGGACAAGACGTGGTGGCGTTGAGGATGTTGATGGTGAAACCCGTGAGGGCGTTGTGCTGATAGTACCTGTCAGCGCACCTTAGAAGGCAAAACAGCTGCACCCCAAGGCACCCCAGAAGCCAGAATTGCCTGCCACCGGAATGGCGCTCTTGCGCGCCACGTCGTGCGCATGCTTGTGCACGCCGCACGGACCCTGGCACTGGTGCGGCTGCAGGACGCTGGTTTTTTGCGGCGGCGCGGCGCGGTAATGGCCGGCCACGTTTTTTACCGGCGACCAGTCCGGCAGGACAGGGATCGGTGGCGGCGCCAGTGGCGTAAATTCTGCCTGGCCGTAGACGATCTTGCCGCCCACGATGGTCATCACCGATTCGATCGACTTGATGGCTTCCTCGTCGATGCTGAAAAAGTCTTGGCTCAATACGGCCAGGTCGGCCAGCATGCCTTCCTGAATGCGGCCCTTCTTGTCTTTCTCGTTCGAGAACCAGGCGCTGCCGGTGGTCCACAGTTCCAGCGCGGTGTCGCGCGACAGGCGTGCGCCTGCATCGTACAGGCGCAGGCCGCCCACGGTACGGCCCGATACCAGCCAGTACAGCGCGGTCCACGGGTTGTAGCTGGCCACGCGGGTGGCGTCAGTGCCGGCGCCGACCGGTACACCCGTTTGCAGCATGCGTTGAATCGGCGGGGTCAGCTTGGCCGCTTCTGCACCGTAGCGTTCGACAAAGTATTCGCCCTGGAAAGCCATGCGGTGCTGGATGGCAATGCCGCCGCCCAGCGCCTTGACGCGGTCGATATTTTTCGGCGTGATGGTTTCGCAGTGGTCGAACATCCAGGTCAGGCCGTCGAACGGGATATCGCGGTTGACCTTTTCAAACACGGTCAGCATACGGTCGATCGATTCGTCATAGGTGGCGTGCAGGCGGAACGGCCAGCGTTTCGATACCAGGTGGCGTACCACCTTTTCCAGCTCGTCGTCCATGCCCGGTGCCAGGTCGGGGCGCGGCTCGAGGAAGTCTTCGAAGTCGGCGGCCGAGAACACCAGCATTTCGCCGGCGCCGTTATGGCGGTAGTAGTCGTTGCCCTGGCCAGGCGTGACCATCTCGGTCCACTTTTCAAAGTCTTCCAGCTCGCGGCCTTTGTTCTGGGTGAACAGGTTGTAGGCGATGCGGATCGTCAGCTGGTCGTCGGCGGCCAGCTGGTCGACCACTGCGTAGTCTTCCGGATAGTTCTGGAAGCCGCCGCCGGCGTCGATCGCGCTGGTCAGGCCCAGGCGGTTCAGTTCGCGCATGAACTGGCGCGTGGAGTTCACCTGCAGCTCGCGCGGCAGGGTCGGGCCCTTGGCCAGCGTGGCGTACAAAATCATTGCGTTCGGACGGGCGATCAGCATGCCGGTCGGGTTGCCGGCGCTATCACGCACGATTTCGCCGCCTGGCGGATTGGGCGTGTCCTTGTCGTAGCCCACCACGCGCAGCGCGGCGCGGTTGAGCAGGGCGCGGTCGTACAGATGCAGGATGAAGACCGGCGTGTCCGGTGCGGCCGCATTGATTTCTTCGAGCGTCGGCATGCGTTTTTCGGCAAACTGGAATTCGTTCCAGCCGCCCACCACGCGCACCCATTGCGGGTTCGGTGTGCGCAGCGCCTGTTCCTTGAGCATGCGCAGTGCGTCGGCCAGCGATGGCACGCCTTCCCAGCGCAGTTCCATGTTGTAGTTCAGGCCACCGCGGATCAAGTGCAGATGGGAGTCGTTCAGGCCGGGAATCACGGTACGCCCGTTCAGGTCGATCACGCGGCTGTCCGGCGTGCGGTGGCGCATCACATCGTCAGCGTCGCCGACGGCCAGGAATTTTCCATTGGCAATGGCTACCGCGCTCGCTTGCGGGCGGCTTCTGTCGACGGTATGGAAACGGCCATTCAACAGGATCAGCGGCGCTTCGGCCTTGGTATTGGTGGTTGGTTGGTTCATGATGCAGCTCCATGCTATCAGGTTGAAAGTGGGCCGGCGTGCGCGGCGCGGTGGCGATCAGGGCACGGCTTCGGCAGGCAGTATCACAGCAATGAGTGTAGTGGCAAGCCGGCCTGCCTGCACGGGTCGAAAGACCAGTTGGCTGTAACTGAACCAATGGCGGGTGCGGCAGCGCAAGGCTTGTTCTACCATGGCGACATGCTGCGTCAGGACATGTTCGCTGTCGCATTTTTTTCAGTTTGCAGGAGTCAGTATCATGGATGCAGTACCACCAAACAGCCGTCTGTACGGCCCCAGCCTGGGTTTTCTCGCCGGTTATGTCGACACGCTGGGCTTTGTTGCCCTGTTCGGTCTCTTTACCGCCCACGTCACGGGCAACTTTGTGATGATCGGCATCAGCCTGGCCGATCACAGCAAGATGTCCATCCTGCTGAAATTTCTGGCCTTTCCTGCCTTTATCCTCGGTATTGCCATCACGCGCCTGATGGTATTGTCGGTCGAGCGCAGCAAGGGGCCGGCGCTGACTTATGCATTCGTGATGCAATGGCTGCTGCTGGCCGGCTTCATGTTCTTCGGCTGCCTGGCCGAGCCGATCGGCAAGGATGTGTCGGACATGGCGATGGCCTCGGGCCTGCTCGGTACGGCCGCCATGGGCGTGCACAGCGCCACCAGCCGTTTGCTGCTGGCGCACCTGGCGCCCACGTCGATGATGACCGGTAACGTTACGCAGATGGTGCTCGATACGGTCGATGTGCTGCGCGGCATGTCCGATGGCGCTACCCGGGCGCGCTGCGTGAAGTTCCTGTGGCCGCTGGTTGGCTTTGCCATCGGCTGTATCGCCGCCGCTTTCGCTTATATGGCCTACGGCTTTGCCGCGCTGGCGTTGCCACTGATTATCCTGGGCAGCCTGATCGTGGTGGAACATCGTACTGCGCGCGCAACCGCGCTGGCCAAGTAAGCTGCGATGCGCATGCCGCTCCTGCCGGGATGGCTGCTGCTGCTCTTGCTGTTATGGAGCAGTGCAGCGCAAGCCATTGACGCAGGACGCGGCCTGCACCAGTTGCAGCACACCAGCTGGACTGTCCGCGATGGTGCGCCTGAGGATATTGTTTCTATAACGCAGGGCAATGATGGCTATCTCTGGGTGGGTACGCACGCCGGTATCAGCCGCTTTGACGGCCTGCGCTTTGCACCCCTGGTGGCGAGCGAAGGCAGCTTCCCCGACAAGGTGCCGCTGGCCATGCAGCGCGCCAGCGACGGCGGCATGTGGGTGGGCTGGCAGGTCGGCGGTATCAGCCATGTCAAGCATGGCGTGGTGCGCAATTTTGGCGAGGCGCAGGGCGTGCAGCCTGGCGCTATCTGGGGTTTTGCCATCGATGGCCAGGGCGCTGTGTGGGCGGCCGGCGTCTCGGGTATTTCACGCTTTGATGGTCACCAATGGAAAACGCTGGGCGCAGCGCAGGGCTACACGGCGCAGAAGGCTTCGGCTGTATTTGCCGACCGCGCAGGCCGCGTGGGCGTGTTCAGCGAAAAAGGCCTGTTTATCTGGCAGCCGCAGCAGGCACGCTTTGCGCCGCCGATCGGCAGGCTCGACTTGCGCGCACCGCCCCAGCAGGACCGCAATGGGCGCATCTACCTGCTTGAGCTGCGCGGCATCCGCATTATCGACTCGCTCGAACGCTATGACCGGCTCGATCACCGGTGGATTTATCGCGACACCAGCGGCACCAGCGGCAGCATGCTGGTCGACCGTGCCGGCAGCCTGTGGTTCGACAGTCAGTATGGGCTGCACCGCACGCGCAGCAGCGGCAGCCTGGGGCCGCAGCAGCGCGGCATCAGTGCCGACACCGAATCGTTCCTGCCCAGCAATGGCCTCAGTGATGTCGTGATAGCCAGTCTGTGCGAAGACAACGAGGGCAATGTCTGGGTAGCCACCGCGGGCGGGCTGGACCGTTTTCGCGAAGCCGGCCCGGTGGTGCTGGGCAGCAATCGCAAGCCCGGCACGCTCAACCCTTTCCGTGCGCAGCGGCTGTTGCCCGGCGCTAATGGCGCTATGTGGCTGGGCCGGCGCGATGACGCGGCCACATTGACGCTGGTCGAGGCGGACGGTACGGTGCGCCAGGCGCCCCGCATCGGCCGGGTCGACGCACTGATCGGCGCTGGCGCCTCGCTGTGGGCGGCCAGCGACGGCGCCTTGCACGAGTTTGCCGTCAGCGATGGGAAGCGCCTGCGCCGCATCGCATTTCCCGCTGCCAGCGCTGCGCTCAATACGATGCGCGAAGGTGCAGTCGCTGCCGACGGTACCATCTGGGCCATCTTCAGTGGCGCCGGCGCTTTTCAATACCGCGACGGCACATGGCGGCGCGAACTGCTGTTGCCCGGCGCAGGCTCGCGCTTGCCGTTGATGCTGCTGGCCGACAGCGGCGGGCGCGTCTGGTTTTCCTATGCTGACGGCTCGCTGGTCATGTTTGGGGCCGGCCGCCTGCATGCCTATGGCCCGTTGCAGGGACTCGATATTGGCAAGATCAGCGGCCTGGCACAGTATCAGGGCCAGCTATGGGCAGGCGGTGAAAAGGGCGTGGCACTGTGGCGCGGCGAGCGCTTCGTGCAACTGCAGGCCGCGCCTGCCGCTGCTGTGCAGGGCGTGGTCGGTCTGCTCAGGGCCACTGACGGCAGCTTGTGGCTCAATACCGCCAGTGGTGTCACGCATATCGCTGCCAGCGAAGTGCTGCATGCACTGCATGACCCTGCTTATGTCATGCAGACGCATTCCTATGATGCCATCGATGGTCTGCATGGCGGCATCAGCCTGCTGCAGGGCCGCTCGGTGGCCGAGGCAAGCGATGGGAAGATATGGTTTTCACGGCAAAGTGCGACTTTCTGGTTCGATCCGCATAACCGCCTGCCGCCACTGCCGCCGCCACAGGCCGAAATACTGGCGCTGCAGGTCGATGGCGTGAGCGTGGCGCCGGCCGATCTGCAGCGCTTGCCGGCCGGCACGCGCGACCTGCAATTTACCTATAACGCCAGCAGCCTGGGAACGCCTGCGCGCCTGCGCTTTCAGTATATGCTCGAAGGCTATGACCGTCACTGGCAGCATGCCGGCAGCCAGCGCCAGGCGCAATATACCGGCCTGGGACCGGGGGCTTACCGTTTCAGGGTAATGGCCATCAACGGCGATGGCGTACCGAGCGAACAGCCGGCGCAGCTGGCCCTGCGGGTGCTGCCTGCCATGCACCAGACCTGGTGGTTCCGCAGCCTGGGCGTGCTGCTGTTGTCTGCCGGCGTGTTCGTGCTGCTGCGCTGGCGTTTGCGGCGCCACGATACGCAGCTCAAGGCGCGCCTGGAAGTGCAGCAGGCCGAACGTGAGCGCATCGCGCGCGAGCTGCACGATACGCTGTTGCAAGGGACCCAGGCGATGATCCTGCATTTTCATATGGCCAGCCTGGCGCTGGCGCCTGGCGATCCGGCGCGCGCCGCCATGCAGCAGGCGCTCGACAATGCAGAAAGCCTGCTCAGGGAGGGGCGCAATCAGGTTCATCACCTGCGCACGGGCGAGGAAACAGACATGCCCTGGTGCGTCGTGCTGCAGCGTGAGGGGGAGCGTCTGGCATTACAGCATGGCGTGCGTTTCCGCTACGGCGAGCACGGCGATACCACTACATTGCAGCTGGATGATGCGCACGAGATTTACCGCATCGTTATCGAGGCCATGCGCAATGCCTTCCGGCACGCGCGGGCGCAACTGATCGAGGTGCAGGTCAGCCACGATGCCGACAGCGTGGACATTACCGTGCGCGACGATGGCCAGGGCATGCCGGCCAACGTGATGAGCGACGGCCACCTGGCGGGCCACTGGGGTTTGCCCGGCATGCGTGAACGCGCTGACCGGCTTGGCGCGCAACTGACCCACAGTACGCGCCTGGGCGGCGGCACGCAGTGGCATCTGCACCTTCCGGTGCACAGGAAGCCTGGCAACTGGCTGACCCGCTGCCTGCCGCACTGGCTGCGCTGGCGCTAGGCAACGCCGCTCAGGCGTCGAGGATGCCGCGCCGTAGCGCAATGGTGACCGCATGCGTGCGGTCCTTGGCGCCCAGTTTTGCCAGGATGGTGCTCATGTGTGCCTTGACGGTTTCTTCCTTGATACTGAGCAGGGTGCCGGTGGCGCGGTTGGAATTGCCTTGCGCCACCAACTGCAAGACTTCCAGCTCGCGGTTCGACAGCACATCGGCGCTGGCATAGCGCGTCATTTCCGCTTCCACCTCGGGCGTGAAATGACGTCGCCCGGCGTGCACGTTCTGGATTGCCGTCAGCAATTCGTGCCTGAGCGAGCTTTTGAGCATATAGCCGCTGGCGCCGGCGGCAATCGCCCGCAGCACCTGCGCATCGCCCTTGTAAGTGGTCAGCACAATAATGCGCGCCAGCGGGTATGTGGCGCGGATGGCGGCAATCGCTTCGATGCCGGACAGGCCCGGCATCTGCAGATCCATCAGGGTGATATCGGGTTGCAGTGCAGTGAATTTTTCCACCACCTGATGGCCATCGCTGGCCTGGCCGACCAGTTCGACGCCGGGAAACGAGGAGAGCAGGGAGCCGATGCCGTCAAGCAGCAATTGATGGTCGTCAGCAATCAATACGCGGATCGGCAGCGTGGCGTCGTGCTTGGTGTTGTCTGGCAGGGGCGATAAGTCAATCAAGGTCGGTGCTCGGTCTAGCGATCAAAAGTCAGCAAACAATAGTAAGTGAGAAGCATTTTACCTCAGCACTGGCAAGCTTGCAGCACTGTGTGGCGCATGGTTTTTGGCGCCAGGCCCGGTCTCCGGAGCAGGGCGTCCCTATACATTTAGATAGTGGTGCGCCGGGGCTGCGACGCATACGATGCAAGGCAGTGGCAGGCTGTTTTGAACCGCTTGCCAGCGCCGCGCCGTGTACCAGCGCCACTGCGCGCAATACCTGTTCAACCTTTAGGGATAACCATCATGACCAATCCAAAACTCGAAGTTCTGACCCCCGATAACTGCCAGATCATCTTTATTGACCAGCAGCCGCAAATGGCCTTTGGCGTGCAATCGATGGATCGCCAGACCCTGAAAAACAATACCGTGGCGCTGGCCAAGGCTGCCAAGGTATTCAATATTCCGGCCACCATCACCACCGTGGAAACCCTGGCCTTCTCGGGTCACACCTACCCTGAGCTGCTGGACGTGTTCCCGGGCAAGGATATCCTGGAACGCACCTCGATGAACTCGTGGGACGACCAGAAAGTGCGCGACGCGCTGGCCGCCAACGGCCGGAAAAAGGTGGTGGTATCGGGCCTGTGGACGGAAGTGTGCAACACCACGTTTGCGCTGTGCGCCATGCTCGAAGGCGACTACGAAATCTACATGGTGTCCGATGCATCGGGCGGCACCACCAAGGAAGCGCATGACATGGCCATGCTGCGCATGGTCCAGGCTGGCGTAGTGCCGGTGACCTGGCAGCAGGTGCTGCTGGAATGGCAGCGCGACTGGGCCCACAAGGACACCTATAACGAGGTGATGGCCATCGCCAAGGAGCACTCAGGCGCCTACGGCATGGGCGTCGACTACGCTTACACCATGGTGCACAACGCGCCACCGCGCCACACCAGCGAGCACAAGACGCTGGCGCCAGTGGCTGCCAACAAGTAATCACGAAGTGGTCGATCAACCCGCCGCGCCCGACTCTGTGCGCGGCGGGTTTTTTTATTCAATGGAGCTGGACATGAAGTTATATATCGTTTCGCTGGCCGTGGGCCTGCTGGTAGGGATCATTTACTCTGTATTGCAAGTGCGTTCGCCTGCGCCGCCGGCGATTGCGCTGATCGGCCTGCTGGGCATGCTGATCGGCGAACAGATCGTGCCGGTGGTCAAGCGCGTGGTCGCTGGCGAGCCAATTACGGTGTCGTGGCTGTGCAGCGAATGCGTGCCGAAGATCAGCGGCGTGGACGCCAAGCCGGCCACGCTGGTGGCGGTATCGAAGGACGAACAGCCGCGCGACGGCGCGGCCTGATGATCATGGCGCCAGGTTAACGCAAATCACGTAGGTCGGATTAGCCCGCCAGGGCGTAATCCGACACAGAGTGCTGATCAAGCGCTTAAAACGCGCCCAGCAAGCCGCGCTGGGCCGCTACGGTAGCGGCCTCGGTGCGGCTCGATACGTTCAGCTTGGACAGGATGTTATTGACGTGGAATTTCACCGTACCGACTTCGATGCCGGCGCTGCGCGCAATCATCTTGTTGCTCTTGCCGGCCGACAGATGCAGCAGGATATCGTGTTCGCGTTTCGACAGGCGGTTGGCGTCGATGCGTTCGGCCAGCTGCGCGGCCAGTTCCGGCTGCAGAAACTGGCGGCCGGCGGCCACGCTGTGGATGCAGTCGGTCAGCTGCGTAAAGCCGGAGTCCTTGAGCAGGTAGCCGCGCGCACCGGCGCGCAGGCCGCGATAGACGTTTTCTTCGCCCTGGTAGGTGGTCAGGATCACGATTTTTGCCTGTGGATCGCGTGCGCAGATCTGCTCGATGGCCTGCATGCCGTTCATTTCCGGCATGTTCAGGTCGGTCAGCAGCACGTCCGGTCGCAGTTGCATATACAGGTCGACGGCAGCCTGGCCATTGCTGGCCTGACCCAGCAGTTTCAGGCTGGGGATCGAGTTGATCAGCGAGGCCAGGCCGGCCAGGATCAGGGGATGGTCGTCGGCAATCACGATGGTCACTGGCGACACGGCGGCGTGCATGGTGGCGGCTGAAAAATGCGCGCCGCTCACCTCTGGTGTAGAAAAATGCATGATGGTTCCTTTCTGTGTGCGCGCATGCAGGGGCAAGGCATAAGGCGCAACGTCAATATCAGGTAATGGGCAAGGTGAAGTGAAACACCGTTCCTGTGCCGTCCGGCGCTGCCGCTTCGTGCCACAGGTGGCCGCCATGCGCCTGGACCACGGCGAGGCAGATTGCCAGTCCCATGCCCATGCCGTCAGGTTTGCTTGAATGCAGGGCGTGGTAAATATGTTCGCTGGCTTCGGGGGCGATGCCGACACCATTGTCGGCGACGCTGAAACACAGCATGTCGTGCTCGTGGCAGGACATGATCTGCAGGATGCGCGGCCGGTCGCCGTGGTCCTGCATGGCAGCAATGGCGTTGCTGATCAAATTCATCAGCACTTGCTGGAACTGCACGCGGTTGGCGCAGACCAGCTGTTGGCCCAGCATCAGCTGCAGATGCACGCTGACCTGGCGGTATGCCAGTTCCGGCGCCAGCAGCAGCAAAATATCGTTGATGGCCTGGTCGGCGGCAAACAGCTCGGCTTTCGGCGCCGCCTTGCCGGTCAGTGCGCGCAGGTTGCGGATCATGGCGCTGGCGCCGGTGCTGGCGTCGGCAATCAGGGCAAGCGCTGCACGCACCTGTTCCAGGCGTGGCGGATCGTGATCGAGCCACTGCAGTGCCGCGTTGGCATGCAGCGCGATGGCCGACAGCGGCTGATTGACCTCATGTGCGATCGAGGCGGCAAATTCGCCCATGGTGCTGATGCGCGCGGTGCGTGCGGCGTCAGGTTGCAATGCCAATGGCGCACTGGGCGCTGCGGCATGCCGCGTGTGTTTTGGTGTGCCGCCCGCCAGCGGCTGATAGAGAATGCTGCCCATTTAAGTGGCCGCACGCTGGCAAGGCAAAACTGACCGTGGCGCAGTGCAAAGCGCACAGGCGACGGCACGGCATAGTGCTGGGGCGTTCATCGTCATATCCTGTCGGTCAGTGCGGCCTGAGCCGCGATGAAGACAGTATGCGCGCAATGCAGCAAATCATTGTTATACGAATGGGGGAGGGTAGGAATATTCTTATTGCGAGGCGATAAAAGCAAAAACGCCGCAGGCAAGTGCGGCGTTTTTATTACTGCAAGATTACACGCTTGCCGGGCAACGGCAGCGTGTTGTTCAGGACTTGAGGAAGGCCAGCAGCTCTTCGTTCAGGCGATCCTTGTGGGTGGTTGGCAGGCCGTGCGGCGCGCCTTCGAAAATCACCAGCTTGGCATGCTTGACGATCTTTGCCGAGGCCTTGCCGGCGGCGTCGATCGGCACGATCTGGTCGTCGCTGCCATGCACCACCAGGGTCGGCACGGTGATTTTTTTCAGGTCTTCGGTAAAGTCGGTTTCCGAGAACTGCTTGATGCAGTCATAGGCATTTTTGATACCGCACTGCATGCCTTGCAGCCAGAAAGTATCGCGCTGGCCTTGCGACACTTTCGCGCCTGGACGGTTGGCACCGTAGAACGGCTCGGACAGGTCCTTGAAAAATTGCGAGCGGTCGGCCAGCACGCCGGCGCGGATGCCGTCGAACACCGACATCGGCAGGCCGCCCGGATTGGTAGGCGACTGCACCATTTGCGGCGGCACGGCGGCAATCAGCGCAGCCTTGGCCACGCGCGCTTCGCCGTGGCGGCCGATATAGCGCGCCACTTCGCCGCCGCCGGTCGAGTGGCCGACCAGGAAAGCATCCTTGACGTCGAGCGCGTCGAGCAGGGTGCCGAGGTCGTCGGCGTAGGTGTCCATGTCGTTGCCGGTCCATGGCTGGCTCGACAGGCCATGGCCGCGGCGGTCATGCGCAATCACGCGGTAGCCGTGGCTGGCCAGGAAAATCATCTGGTCTTCCCAGGCGTCGCCTTGCAGCGGCCAGCCGTGGCTGAAGACCACCGGCGTGCCGCTGCCCCAGTCCTTGTAGTGGATGACGGTGCCGTCTTTGGCGGTCACGGTATTGACGGTCAGGTTTGGCGTGCTGGTGGCGATTTTGTTCGACATGATGGCGTTCCTTTTGTAGGGATAAGCGTTTGTGGAGACAAGCAAAGCCAGTCTAGCCGCTGTCGTTGGAAACGGCTCCTGCCGAATGGCCAGTTTTGGTGCGGCTGGCGGGCTGGCCTTTTGACAGGTGTGGCCGTGACGGCGCTTGCCTATGCTGACGCGGACTCATCATCATTATCATCCGGAGCCATCATGAAATTGAGAAGTCTGCTGGCCGCCCTGTGCGGCCCTTTCACGCCCGATGCGGGCCTGCTGTTTGCCCGCGTGACCGGCGCCTTGCTGGTGCTGCATGTACACGGCCTGCCCAAGCTGCTGCATTTTTCCGACGAGCTGGCCCATATCGACGATCCGCTGCACATGGGCCGCGCACTGACCCTGTATTGCGCCATCTTTGCCGAAGTGCTGTGCCCGATCCTGGTGGCGCTGGGCCTGCTGACGCGCCTGGCCAGCCTGCCGTTCCTGTTCCTGCTGCTGGTGTCGATGCTGCTGGTACACCCGGACTGGAGCATTGCCGATGGGCAGTTCGGCTGGCTGCTGATCATTGTGTTCGGGACGATTGCCATCAGCGGCGCCGGGCGCTATTCGGTCGATGCAAGGCTGCGCACCGCTGTCCACGGTTGAACTTGCTTAAGAAACATTTTACGGCGATAATGAGAATGAATCTTATTTGCGTTATTGCCGGGGTACTGTGGGTGTCCATTACTACAATGAGTTGCTGAATTTTTTCACGCATGCCGTCAGGGATGGACACGAAGCACAGGACCTGGTGCAGAACGCTTTCGAGCGCCTGTTGTCGGCCCAGCATGCCGGCCAGCGCACCGATAATCCGCGTGCCATGCTCTACCAGATCGCCCGCAACCTGCTGGTGGATCGCCACCGCCACCTGCGGGTGCGCCAGCATGACAGCGACGAGGTCCTGCAGCAACAGGCGGCCTTGCCCAGCTGCGAACCGGAGAAGGTGGTGGCCGGCATGCAGCGTCTGCGCCTGCTGGCCGATACCATCGAAGCGCTGCCGCCGCGCTGCCGCGCCGCCTTTGTACGCCATCGTATCGATGGCCTGAGCCATGCCGACGTGGCGGCCGAAATGGGCATCAGCGTCAATATGGTCGAACGCCATGTAATGCTGGCCGTGGCTGCCTGCCGCAAGGCGCTGGCAGAAGACACCGCGCATGACTGCCTCCCGCCGCGGCGCGCGCGCTGGCTGCCGCAGGCCGCCGCCAGTATTGCCGCGCTGTGCATGCTCGCTGCCGGCTGGGGCGGCTGGCGCTACTGGCAAAGCCTGCCCGTGTTCGAACAGCATTACGCCAGCGCGCGCGGCCAGCAGCTGGCTGCCGATTTGCCTGATGGCAGCCATCTGCAGTTCGATACGTCCACCAGCGCCGACGTCACCCTGTACCGCCAGCGGCGCCAGGTCCGCCTGTCGGAAGGGCAGGTGCTGTTCCAGGTGCAGGGCGACCGCGCGCGGCCGTTCGACGTGCTGGCCGGCGCGGCCCGCATTACCGTGGTGGGCACGCGTTTCGTGGTGCGCCACACGCCCGGGTCCGGCCAGGGCGCGGTGCAGGTGGCGGTGCTGGAAGGCCAGGTCAAAGTGCAGTCGACAGCGCCCGGCGCGCCGCCGGTCACGGTGCAATTGCTGCCGGGCCAGACCATCAGCGCCGATGCGCTTGGCCGGCTGGGGCCGGTAGGCAGCATGCCGGTCAACGCCATGGCCGACTGGCTGGCCGGCCGCCTCAACTTTGACAATGTGCCGCTGGCCGACGTGCTGGCCGAACTGGCGCGCTATGGCGACAGCGGCCTGGCGGTGCGCGACGCGCGCGTGGCCGGCCTGCCCGTCACTGCCAGCGTGGAACTGGCCCATATCGACCGCTTTGCGCGCAGCCTGCCGCTGGTGCTGCCGGTGCGCCTGCTGCCCGATGGGTGCGGTGGTCAGGTGATTGCTGCGGCAACAGCAAAATAATTTTTTATCCGGCATCAGGGTTGCCCTGGCTGTTACGTCTTCTTCTGCATACGGCGCATTTTCCGCGGCGCCGCCCACCACCCCTATTGGAGAAGAGTGTATGCAGATGTCACCACCCCGCATTTCCCTGGCGCCGCTGGCGCTGGCCGTTGCCATGGCGCTGGGCGCCTCGCCGCTGGCCATGGCGCAGGTCGCCGCCAGCCAGGAAGCCACGCTGGACGTTGCGATTGGCGCCCAGCCGCTGGCGCAGGCTTTGTCGGAACTGGCGCGCAAGTCCGGCGTGACGCTGCTGGCCACGCCGGTCCTGCTGGCCGGTAAAGAAGGTCATGCCGTGACCGGTCGCCTGACCGTGCGCCAGGCCTTCGACCGCCTGTTGCTGGGCAGTGGCCTGCAGGCCAATATCGACGGCAATGCGGTCACCATCGTGGCGGCGCAGCGGCTGGTGGCGCAGGAAGCAACCATGGCGCCGGTGCTGGTTACGGCGCGCGCCGATGCCGCCACTGAAAACAGCGGCTCTTACGCGGCGCGTCAACTGACTATCGGCAAAGGTGCGCAGTCGCTGCGCGAAACGCCGCAGTCGGTGACGGTGGTAACGCGCCAGCGCATGGATGACCAGAACATGCTGACGCTGGCCGATGTGCTGCTGCAGAGCACCGGCGTGACGGCGCAGGAGCGCAATTTCGGCCATTTCACGTATAACGCGCGCGGCTTCGGTATCAGCAATTTCCAGGTCGACGGTGTTCCGCGCGGCGACTATGGCGGCATCGGCATTGCGCCCGACCTGGCCATCTTCGACCGCGTGGAAGTGCTGCGTGGCGCGCCGGGTGTGTTGGTCGGCAATGGCGACCCCAGCGGCACCGTCAATTTCGTGCGCAAGCGCCCGACGGCGGAAAAGCAGATTAACCTGACGGCGCGCGCCGGCCGCTGGTCCAACTACCGCTTTGATGTCGACGCCAGCGGGCCGTTGAACGACAGCGGTTCGATCCGCGGGCGCGTGGTGGCGGCGTACGAGCAGCGCCAATCGTGGGTCAGGCAGACCGAGATCGACGCGCCGCTGCTGTACGGCATTATCGAGGCCGACCTCGGCAGCGACACCATGCTGACGGCCGGCGCGCGCACCCAGTCCTATCACCAGGATGGCGGCCGCTGGATCGGCGGCCTGCCGCAGTCGACCGACGGCAGCGATTTGCACCTGCCGCGCTCGACTTCGATGGCCCCTTCATGGACCAGCCTGGACGTCAAGGGCCATGAATTGTTTGCCGAACTGTCGCACCGCTTCAGTGATGACTGGCAGTTCAAACTGAGCAGCAGCTACCTCAAAAGCGAGCGCCAGGACAAGGCTACGCGCCGCGCCGGCTATGTCAATCCGCAAACGTTGACTGGCGTCTCGATCAACAGCGTCGTGTATGGCGACGATCAGTACGAGGATGCCGGCGTGGATGGCCAGCTGAGCGGCAAATTTACTGCACTGGGCCGCCAGCACAGCGTGATCGTCGGCGCCAACTGGCAGCGCAACGAGATCGACAGTCGCGACGTGCGCGTCAGTTTTTCGCCAGCCTATCCTGTCGATTTCAACCGTTTCACGACGGCTGCGGTGGCCGAGCCTGCGCGCCCGGCATGGGGGCCGGCCATCTACAGCCGCACTGTCACGCAGGGCGTGTATGGCAACGTCAAGCTGAGCTTGAGTGAGCCGCTCAGCCTGATACTGGGCGGACGCGTCAGCTGGTATGACTACCAGGATGTTGATCGCGGCACCGGCCAGGTTGGCAGCGCCTACAAGCAGAGCCGTGAATTCACGCCGTTTGTCGCGGCACTCTACAGGCTTGACGCGCGCTGGTCGCTGTATGGCAGCTATACCGATATTTTTACGCCGCAAAGCAGCCGCTATACGTCCAGCGGCAAGCCGCTTTCGCCTTCCATCGGCAAGAACTATGAAGCGGGCCTCAAGGGCGAACTGTTCGACGGCAGGCTCAACGCGTCGGCCGCCGTGTTCCATACCGTGCAGGACGGCCTGGCGGCCACCGATCCGCAGTTTCCGCTCAATTGCCCGGGCACGCCGGCAACGGGCGGCTGCTCGCTTAATGGCGGCAAAGTCAAGAGCGAAGGCTTCGAGACCGAGCTGTCCGGTGAAGTGCTGAAAAACCTGCAGGTGTCGGCCGGCTACACCTTCAACGCGGCCAGGTACGTGATCAACCGCGACGAGAACGGCTTGCCGACCCCGTACGAAGGCCAGCCTTACGGTCACGACTACAATCCGCGCCATATGCTGCGCCTGTGGTCCTCCTACAAACCCGAAGCGCTGCTGGCTGGCCTGACGCTGGGCGGCGGCGTGTCGCTGCAGTCGGAAACGTCGGACCTCGACCTCTATGCACCGGCCGGCCCGTCGCTGCGCCAGCAGAGCGGCTACGCCGTCTGGAGCGCGATGGCCGGCTACCGCATCTCGCCCCACTGGCAGGCGTCGCTCAACGTGGCCAACCTGTTCGACAAGCGCTACTACCAGGGCGCGTACCAGGGCTGGTATGGCGCACCGCGCCATGTCACGCTGACGTTGCGCGGACAGTTCTGATATCCGTAGGTCGGATTAGGCCCTGCGGGGCCGTAATCCGACAACACCTGCGACGCCAACAATGTTGTCGGATGTCGCGATATTCCCATGTTTGCACCCGCCCGCGGTCAACGCCGGCGGGTTTTTCATTTCCGCCAGGAATTTTGGTCTGTTGCACAACGTGAGGCAGCGCACGGTCAGCGCTGGCGTGCGGCGTTAAGGTGGATACAACGGCTGGCGCGCGATGCGCCGCCAGTGTTTATTCACTACCAAAAGGAACCCATATGAACGCGATTGAAAAAACTGCCGCCGACGTCAAAGACACCGCCCAGGACGCCAGCAAGGACGTGCATAAAACCATCGACAAGGTAGCCGACCAGGCCAAGCCGGTGGTCGACAAGGTTGCCTCCAGCGTACACGAAGGCGTCGACCAGGTCGGCGAGAAAATCAGCCAGGTCAGCGATACCGTCTCGAAAGCATCCGAGCGCCTGATGGAGCGCGGCAAGCAATTGGGCGCCGCCTGCCAGAAAGCGGGCGAGTCGGGCCGCGGCTATGTGCGCGAGCGTCCGGGCGTGTCGCTGCTGATCGCTGCTGCGGCCGGCTACGGCCTGTCGAAACTGTTGAGCTCGCGCAAATAAGCGCTGCCTGAATCGGCTGATGCTCTGATGGGCGCTGTTCTTCTTGCTGTCATGGCAGAGGAACAGCGCCCTTTTTACTGGTTTTTCCGGCCGCGTGGCCTGCGTGGTTGTTTCGCATTGTTCACTTTTTCATTTTCAGGAGATATATGGCTACCACCAAAAAAGCGGCGCCGACTGACGGCGCCGGATCCGTACTGAGCAGCATGGCGGGCCCTTCCGCACCGCCACCGAAAAGCCTTGGCGGCGGCAATGATGTGGCCGAAGCATTGCGCCAGAAAGTTGCTGCCAGCCAGGACCTGTCCGCCGCCATGCCCGGCAATCCCAACGTGGCGCCGCAATATGGCGACGGCGCACAGGCGCAGGAAGGCGAGCATGTGGCGCCGCCGGACGTAGCGGCCACCGGCAGCACCACCGGCGAAACGCTGGCCTCACCCAAGCTGGGCGCCGGCCAGCCGCTGATCGGCGAAAACGCCGGCAATGCGCCGCTCGACCGCGCGCGCGCCGACGATACCGGCTGCACCCTGACCACCAACCAGGGCGTGCCGGTGGGCGACAACCAGAATTCGCTGAAAGCGGGCTTGCGCGGCCATACTCTGCTGGAAGACTTTATCCTGCGCGAGAAGATCACCCATTTCGACCATGAGCGCATCCCCGAACGCGTGGTGCATGCGCGCGGTTCGGCCGCGCATGGCTATTTTGAATGCTACAAGGAGCAAAGCACGCTGACGCGCGCGGCGCCCTTTGCCAAGGCCGGCAAGCGCACGCCGGTGTTCGTGCGCTTTTCCACCGTGGCCGGCGAGCGCGGCTCGACCGATACGGCGCGCGATGTGCGCGGCTTTGCCGTCAAGTTCTATACCGATGAAGGCAACTGGGACCTGGTGGGCAATAACATCCCGGTGTTCTTTATCCAGGATGCGATGAAGTTTCCCGACCTGGTGCACGCCGTCAAGCCCGAACCGCATCACGGCATGCCGCAGGCGGCCAGCGCGCACGACACCTTCTGGGATTTCGCCTCGCTGATGCCGGAAATTACCCATATGCTGATGTGGGTGATGTCCGACCGCGCCATTCCGCGCAGCTACCGCATGATGCAAGGCTTTGGCGTGCATACCTTCCGCCTGGTCAATGCCCAGGGCGAATCGGTGTTCTGTAAATTCCACTGGTCGCCGCTGGCCGGCACGCATTCGCTGGTGTGGGACGAAGCGGTCAAGATCAGCGGCGCCGATCCCGACTTCCATCGCCGCGACCTGTGGGAAGCCATCGAGGCCGGCGAGTACCCGGAATATGAATTGTCGCTGCAGGTGTTTACCGAAGAGCAGGCCGAGGCGTTCGATTTTGACGTGCTCGATTCGACCAAGCTGATTCCCGAAGAACTGGTGCCTTTGCAACCGGTCGGCAAGATGGTATTGAACCGCAATCCCGACAATTTCTTTGCCGAGACCGAACAGGTGGCGTTCTGCACCGCGCACATTATTCCCGGCATCGATTTTTCCAACGATCCGCTGCTGCAAGGGCGTATCCATTCGTATGTCGACACGCAGATCTCGCGCCTGGGCGGCCCGAACTTCCATGAAATTCCGATCAACTCGCCGATTGCGCCGGTGCACAACAACCAGCGCGACGGCATGCACCGCCAGGCCATCAACCGGGGGCGCGTCGCCTACGAGCCCAATTCGCTGGCCGGCGGCGCGCCGTTCCAGGCGGGCCCGCGCGGCTTCAACAGCTTTCCGGCGTCCGGCGAAGGCGACAAGGTGCGCGGCAAGCCCGAGAAATTTGCCGAGCACTACGCGCAGGCGCGATTGTTCTGGATCAGCCAGACGCCGCACGAGCAGGACCATATCGTGCATGCGTTCCGCTTCGAGCTGACGCGCGTGCAGACGGTGGCGATCCGCGAGCGCATCGTGGCCATGCTGCGCAATGTCGACGAGACGCTGGCGCAGCGCCTGGCTGACGACTTGGGTCTGGCGCTGCCGCCGGCCATGCCGAGCATGGCCGTGCTGCCGGTGCCCGAGTATGCACCGTCGCCGGCGCTGTCGCTGACCTTCCGCCCCGGCAAGACCGGCATTCACACGCGCCGCGTGGCCATCCTGATCGGGCCGGGCAGCGACGGCGCGCAGGTGCGCCAGCTGTACGATGCGCTGCTGGCCGACGGCGCCGTACCGCGCCTGGTGGGCAGCCAGCTGGGCAAGGTCGATACGGGCAAGGGCGCGCCGCTGGCGGTTGAAGTATCGCTCGAAGCGGGACCGGCCGTACTGTACGACGCAGTGATCGTGCCCGATGGCGAGGCGGCTGCCCGGCAGCTGTCGGCGGACGCCAATGCGCTCGACTTCCTGCGCCAGC
This sequence comes from Janthinobacterium aquaticum, assembly GCF_009208565.1. Taxonomy (GTDB): domain Bacteria; phylum Pseudomonadota; class Gammaproteobacteria; order Burkholderiales; family Burkholderiaceae_D; genus Janthinobacterium. The sequence goes on from NZ_WFLK01000004.1 coordinate 230,642, forward strand.
AATATCGCCACTGCAAGCCGATGTTGCTGATCGAGGCCGGCGCCACGCTGCTTGAAAAGGCCGGCATACCGGACGCCCTGCCGGACGGCACGCCTGACCCGGCCGTGATCGTGGCGCCCGCTGCCGATGTGGCGCAGGCTCTGGCTACCTTCAAACAAGCCATTGCCGCCCACCGCGCTTATACGCGCGAGACGGATCCGCCGAGGGTGTAAGTAGTACCGGCATCAGACGGGTCCTGGCGGCCCGTCTGATTCATTGAAAGTCGCAGGGCGAGAAAATGGCGGACATAACTGTAGGTCGGATTAGGCGGGGCCGCCGAGGCCGCAGGCCGTAATCCGACAACATTGTTGGCGCCGCAGGTGTTGTCTTGGCCCGAAGCTCCTGTGCCGGCGCCAGGCGTGTTGTCACCTTTACTGGTGTGCTTGTGGCGCTGGGACGCTCACTTCCTATTGATTTACACCGCAGCGCGCCAGGCAATATAAATCATCTCTTTTGACGGCAGTGATATGCTGCTGGCTAACGCCGTGCATGCGTGAGCGCACGACCTAACCAGATCATATTCGCCGCATGGATACCTACACACCGCGAACCTGGAGTCCGGCAGAACGCCCGACCTTGCCAGGTTCTCCCTCCAACCCGGAACACTCGACGCGAAAGCGCGTCGCGTACTTTGTCGTCGGCCTGATCGTGGCGCTGACTGGGGGGCTGGGCAACGGGCTGGTGATCGCCAATATCTACAATCTGCAAGGTTCGCTGGGCGCCACCATTTACCAGATGCAGTGGCTGCCGGCTGCCTATGTGATGACCATCGTGTCGATGAATCTGCTGGTGGTGAAGTTCCGCCAGCAGTTCGGCCTGCGCCTGTTTACCGAAGCGTTTCTGGTGCTCTATGCGATCGTCACCTTTGCCCACCTGTATGCCAATTCGCTGTCCTCGGCCATCGCTGTGCGCGCTGCGCATGGCATGGTCGGCGGTGCACTGGGCGTTCTGGGTCTGTATTACACGCTGCAGGCATTTCCGGCGCGTCACCGCTTGAAGGCCGTGGTACTGGGGCTGGGTTTTGCGCAGCTGGCGCTGCCGCTGGCACGCATTTTCAGCTCGGAACTGCTGCAGCTGGGCGAGTGGCACGGCCTGTATCTGTTCGAGCTGGGCCTGACCTTGCTGGCGCTGGGCTGCGTGCTGGCCCTGAAACTGCCGCCTGGCGACCGCGTGCAAACATTCGAGCCGCTCGATTTCCTCACTTTCATTTTGTTTGCGCCGGGCGTGGCGCTGCTGTGCGCGGTGCTGGCGCAGGGGCGCAACGCCTGGTGGATGGACTCGCAGTGGGTAGGCCTGAACCTGCTGGGCGCCATCGTGCTGGTGACCTCGGCGCTGGCCATTGAACATAACCGCGCCCGTCCCCTGATCAACACGCGTTGGCTGTCGACTGCAAAGATCGCCAAGCTGTTCCTGTCGGTGATGCTGTTTCGCGTGGTGCTGTCCGAGTCGACCGGCGCGGTGGGCTTTCTGCAGGCGCTGGGCCTCAATACCGACCAGATGCAAAGCCTGTTCATGGTGGTGCTGCTCGGTAGCGTGGCCGGCCTGGTGACCAGCGCGCTGACCATCAATCCGGCCACCTTGCACCGTTCGCTGATGCTGGCGCTGGTGATGATCGCGATCGGTGCACTGATAGACGGCCACGCCACCAGCCAGACGCGCCCGGTCAACATGTATGTCAGCCAGTTCCTGCTGGCCTTTGGCGGCACCTATTTTCTCGGCCCCACCATGGTGGCCGGCATGAGCGCCGTGATTGCCGAGCCGCGCAATCTGGTCAGCTTTTCGGTGATGTTTACCATGACCCAGAACCTGGGCGGCCTGCTCGGTTCGGCCATTGTCGGCACCATCCAGACGGCGCGTGAAAAATTCCATTCCAGTTATCTGGTCGAGAACCTGAGCCTGCTCGATCCGCAGGTGGCCGCGCGCGTGCAGTCGGGCGCCGCCGCCTATGGCGGCATGCTTACCGACCCGGCCCTGCGCAGTGCCGAAGGCGCGGCGCGTCTCGGCGCGATCGCCACGCGCGAAGCCAATGTGCTGGCCTATAACGATGTCTTCCTGCTGATTGCCGGCGTGGCCATGATCACGTTTGCCTGGATGCTGGTCAGCGCCTTCTGGACCCAGATTACCGTCGGCGCGCGGCGCCTGGTCGGTCCGGTGCACGATGCGCAGACGGCCATGTCCATCGTCCCCATTACCAATTCGGAACCTCAACATGACAGAAAATAATCCGACACCAACGCCGCCGCCATCGGCACCCCCGCCTGCTGCAACGCCATCAGCGCCATCAGCACCATCAGTGCCGCCGCCGGACCGCCGCTACCAGTGGCTGTCGACGGCCGCCTTTGCCGCGGTGGCGCTGGTGGGCGTGCTGATCGTGCTCTATGCGTGGCGCCTGCCGCCGTTTACGAGTCCCGTCGTCACCACTGAAAACGCCACCGTGCGCGGCCAGGTGACGATTATCGGCACGCAGCTGTCGGGCTATGTCACCGAAGTGCACGTGCAGGATTTTGTCGACGTCAAGGCCGGCCAGCTGCTGGTGCGCATCGACGACCGCATTTACCAGCAGCGCCTGGAACAGGCGCAGGCGCAGCTGGCGGCGCAGGAGGCCGCACTGTCGAACTGGGCGCAGCAGCACGCTACCTCGCAGGCCAATACCGCCGTCAGCGCCGCCGCGCTGGCCAATGCCGAAGCGCAGGCGCGCAAGGCGGCGGCCGACCTGGCGCGCGTGGAGCAACTGGTGGCCGACGGCTCGTTGTCGCAGCGCGAATACGACCAGTCGCGCGCCACCCAGGCGCAGATGGCGGCCGCACTGGCGCAGGCCAGGGCCAATGTCGATATCGCGCACCAGAGCGTGCGTTCGGTGGTGGTCAGCAAGCAGTCGCTCGAAGCGGCCGTGGACAGCGCCAGGGCCGCCCTCAAGGCCGCGAAAATTGATCTCGACAATACGCGCATCGTGGCGCCCGAAGACGGCCAGCTGGGCCAGGTGACGGTGCGCCAGGGCGCGTTTGTCAATTCGGGCGCGCAGCTGATGGCGTTGGTGCCGCGCCAGATATGGATTATCGCCAATTACAAGGAAACCCAGATGAACGGTGTGCAGGAAGGGCAGAGCGCCACCTTCCGCGTCGATGCGCTCGACGGCGCCGAGCTGACGGGCCAGGTTGAGCGCATTTCGCCGGCCACCGGTTCCGAGTTCTCGATCCTGCCGGCCGATAACGCAACCGGCAATTACCTGAAGATTGCGCAGCGCATTCCGGTGCGCATCCGCATCGATCCGGGCCAGGCCAATGCGCGCCGGCTGGCGCCGGGCATGTCGGTCGAAGTCAGCATCGACACCTCGGCCGAACTCAATGATTCGGCCCAGAATCCGGCACCGGCGCCGGCACCGAAAAAGGCCAGGCCATGATGCGCCGTCGCTGTATCCGGCCTGGCGTGCTGGCGCTGGTGCTGGTGCTCTCGGGCTGCGCCGCCACCGCGCCGCCGCAGCCGCCGTCGACCCTGCAGCTGCCCTCTGGCTGGCGCGCGCCGCAGCAAGCGGCGAGCGGCGCAGCGCAGGTCGAACAGCAGTGGTGGCAGGCCTTTGGCGATCCGGTATTGAGCGAGCTGGTAGCCAGCGCGCTGGCGCACAACGGCGACTTGCGCGTGGCCAGTGCGCGCGTGCAGGAATACCGTGCGCGCCTGGCGCAGGCCGGCGCCAACCGCGCGCCTGTCCTGAGTGCCGACGGCTCGCCCACCCGCACGCGCACCCTGAACGCCTTTGGCGCGCCCTATGTCACCAATGTGTTCCAGGCCGAGATGCAGGCCAGCTACGAGATCGATGTGTGGGGCCGCCTGGGCAAGCTGTCCGATGCGGCCGGCGAGAGCTTGCGCGCCGAGCAGGCCAGCTTCGATGCGGCGGCCCTGTCGGTGGCAGCCAGCGTGGCGAGTGCTTACCTGAACCTGCGCGGCCTGGATGCCCAGCTGGCGCTGACCGAAGCGACGCTGGCATCGCGCGTGCAATCGCGCGAACTGGCGCGCCGGCAGTTTGAAGTGGGCTACAGTTCGCAGCTCGAATGGCAGCAGGCGCAGTCGGAATACCATGCTGCGGCCGAGCAGATACCGCAGCTGCAGCGGCAGATATTCGAGCAGGAAAATGCGCTGTCCATGCTGGTGGGCGGCAATCCGGGACCGATTACGCGCGGCCTGCCGCTGGCGCAACTGGCGGCGCCACCGGTGCCGGCCGGTCTGCCGTCAGAGCTGCTGCGCCGGCGGCCTGATATCGCGCGCGCCGAACATAACCTGGCCGCCGCCAACGCCAGCCTGGCCGCCACGCGCGACCAGCTGCTGCCGTCGTTCAAGCTGACCGTGAGCGGCGGCGGCCAGGCCACCACGCTGACCGATTTTCTGAACGCGCCCACGGCGCTATGGCGATTGAGCGCGCTGGCAACGGCGCCCTTGTTCGATGGCGGGCGTGTGCAGGCGCAGACCGATACCGCCGGCGCCCAGCGCGACCAACTGGTGTATGCCTATGAAAACGTGGTGAGGAGCGCGTTGGTGGAAACCGAAAATGGCCTCGATGCGATTTACCGCTTGCGCCAGCAGGCGGTGGAAAACGACGCGCGCCGCGCCACGGCAGCCGAGACCTTGCGCATTGCGCACAACCGCTACCGCAATGGTTACGCCTCCTACCTGGAGGAGCTCGACGCCCAGCGCACGCTCTACAGCGCCGATGTCGGCCTGCTGCAACTGAAGACGCGCCTGTTGGTGGCTTCGGTCGACCTGTACCGCGCCATGGGCGGCGGCTGGAGCGCGATGCCTTGAAACGCGTTTAAGTGTTTTACTATGGCAGCGTCGCCATGACAGCATTAAAATTGCCGGTGTAATATCAGGCAGGTAGCGGCATCGTGCCGGCTACCGCCACACAGCATGGAGAAGTAGGGGAATGGAAATTTTTGGCATCGGCCTGCATATTCTGGTCGCGATATTTTTTGCAGTGCACGTGGTACGCAACGGCCAGCCGCTGTACTGGCTGCTGATCCTGTTCATGTTCCCGCTGCTGGGCAGCGTGGTGTATCTGTTTGCCATCGTCCTGCCTGGCTCACGTCTGCCGCAGGGCGCGCGCAAGGTAGCTTCCAAGGCAGTGCAGGTGCTCGATCCGCACCGCGAACTGCGTGAAGCGCGCGAGGCCTACGACTACACGCCGACGGCGCAAAACCAGATGCGCCTGGCCAGCGCGCAGCTTGAAGCGGGCGATGCGCCGGCCGCAGCGGCGACCTATGAAGCGTGCCTGCAGGGGGCATTTGCTTCGGACCTGGAAATCCGCCTGGGCGCGGCGCGCGCCTATCTCGAATGCGAGCGCGGTGCCGAGGCGCTCACGCACCTGGAATTCATCCGCCGCAGCGACCTGCATTTCCGCCCCGAGATCGTCTCGCTGCTGACAGCGCGCGCGCTGGCGCAAAGCGGCCGCCAGGCCGAAGCAAAAGGCGAATTTGACGACGCGCTGACGCGCCACGGCAGCTTTGAAGCGCGCGCCGAATACGCGATCTGGGCGCTGCAGCAGGGGCCGTCCGAGCAGGTGCTGGCCGAACGCCTGTGCCAGGACATCGACAGCGCCATGCAGCGCTGGACCAGCCATACGCGCAGCATGTATGCGCCGCTGCTGGCAAGGCTGGACAAGGTACGACGGTAAAATCTGAAAATCCTGATGCCGTAGGTCGGATTAGAGGGGCGAAGCCCCTCGTAATCCGACAAACACCCGCAGCGTTAACAATGTTGTCGGATTACGGCCCCGCGGGGCCTAATCCGACCTACTCTCTTCGTGTCAAACTCCCGGCACAATATTCTTGCCCTCGACCAGCTTGTAGACCTTGCCGTCAAACGCATAGCGCGCGTGACCCTTGATCGGCGTCGAAGTGCGGGGCGGGTCTTCGTCGGGCTTGACGGCGGCGCCGGTCTTGAGTTTTTCGGTGGCGCCTGAAAAGCTCACCACCAGGTCGTCGTACGGGCCGCCATCCTTGGCTGGCACAAAGCGCCAGGCGCCGTTGACCTGCCAGCATTCTTCGGTTTCCGGGCCACAGGCGCCCATATTGTCCGAATGCAGGTCGATGCTGCCATTGAGTTCGCTAATGCTGTCCTGGCCCAGTTCAAACAGCGCCAGTTGTTCGATCGTGTAGCCCTGGCCCGTATAGCCGTGGCGCACAGCCAGGCCGATCTTGCCCGCACCGGGCGTAACCCAGATAATTTCACCGAGCTGGCCAAACGAGCCGAACGCCGCCACGTTTTCCAGGCGTTTGGTAACCTGCCACTGTCCGTCGCCAGGTTTGCCCTTCGGGCTCAGGAAAAACACATTGAGCAGGCCCTGCGAAACGTGCGCCGATTCGGCCGTGCCTTCGGTATTGGCCGTTTCCGCATTGGCCAGCAGGATCACGCGCCCGTCCGGCAGTATCTTGTGGCCGACGGCGCTGACCACATAGCTGAGCTTTTCCCTGTGATTTTCGGGATCGGTCAGGTCGGCCAGCGCATCTTCGCTTTCGGCGCGGTAGTCCTTGCCGAACACCGCGCGCATCATCGGTACCTCGCGCTCGCGTTCGCGCTCACGTTCGATTTCGCGCTGGCGCTCGCGCTCCTGGTCTTTCTCATCCTCGGTCTTGACGGCAGCGGCCGCGTCGGGCGCATTTTCTGTCGCTGGCGTTGCAGCTGCCGGTACGGTAACGACATAGGCCTGCTGCGCCTCTGTCGGCGCGGTTTTCTTGCCGCAGGCAGTGAGCATCAAGCCGCTGGCAAGCACCAGCAGCAGTGAGGGGAGCAGGCGTGACGATGGTGGTGGGTGGGTGTTCATAAGTGATGCCGATAGCAGGATGGAAATGTGTAAAGTATGCCAGATAGACAAAAGCGGTGTAGCGCGGCCACACCGCCGCAACACCGCTTTCTTGTCCCATGCAGTACTTTTGTCACAAAGTCCGCTCAGGGCTTATCGAGCACCACCTTGTCCTGCCGCGCCAGCGCTGGCGCCTTGTGCCGGCGCACGCGTGCCAGGCCACGCTTGAGCAGGTGCTCCAGGTCGTCGATATAGGTAAACACGGCTGGCACTACCAGCAAGCTCAGCAGCGTCGAAGTGATCAGGCCACCGATCACCGTGATCGCCATCGGCGAACGGAAGCTCGGGTCGGCGCCCCAGCCCAGCGCCAGCGGCATCATGCCGGCGCCCATCGCGATGGTGGTCATCAAAATCGGCCGGCTGCGCTTGTGGCAGGCGTCGACCAGCGCATCGAAACGGTCCATGCCGGCCTGGCGCGCCAGGATCGCATAGTCGACCAGCAGGATCGAGTTCTTGGTCACGATCCCCATCAGCATGATCAGGCCGATCATCGACGGCATCGACAAGGCGCTGCCGGTAATAAGCAGCGCCACGAAAGCGCCGCCGATCGACAGCGGCAGCGCGGCCAGGATGGTTACCGGCTGCATGAAGTCCTTGAACAGCAGCACCAGCACGCAGTAGATACACAGCACGCCGATCAGCATGGCCAGGCCGAAGCTGGCAAACAGCGAAGCCATTTCCTGGGCGTCGCCCAGTTCGGCGATTTTCACCGAGGGCGGCAGGTTTTTCATTGACGGCAGCGCACGCGCTTCGACATTGAGTTCCCCGAGCGTGCGCGAACCGAGTTCCACGTCGAGCGTGACGTTGCGGCTGCGGTTCAGGCGGTCGATCTGCGCCGGACCGCTTTCCATGCTGACGGAAGCGACCGTAGCCAGGCGCACCGGCCCGTTCTTGCCGGGTACCGTCAGCCGCTCGATGGCGGCCAGGTCGGCGCGCACGCTGTTGGGCAGCTTGACGCGGATCGGCACCTGGCGCTCGGGCAGGTTCATCTTGGTCAGGTCGGTGTCGTAGTCGCCGGCGGTGGCTACGCGCACCGTCTCGCCGATGGAGGCGGCCGTCACGCCCAGGTCAGCTGCGCGTGCAAAGTCGGGCCGCACGATGATTTCCGGGCGCACCAGCGAGGCGCTGGAATTGACGTTGCCGATGCCATGCAGGCCGCGCAGTTCGCGCTCGACCTTTTGCGCCGCGCTCAATAGCGCCACCGGGTCTTCCGAGCGCAGCACCAGCTGCATCTTGACGCCGGTGTCGGGCGGGCCGACGGTAAAGCGTGCGCCGGGAATATTGTCGAGCTTCTGGCGCAGCTGCGATTCCAGGCCCGCCATCGATTCCTTACGCTCGGTGCGGTGCACGGTGGTCAGCGTCAGCACGGCGCGGCGCGCTTCGGCCGAGGCGCCCGGCGCAAAGGCGTCGCCGCTCGAACCGCCGCCGATCGAACTGAAGACGCCCTTGATGCCGGGCACCTGCATGGCTGCGGCGCGCGCCTGCGCGGCCACTGCCTCGGTTTCGGCCAGGGTCGAGCCGGGCGGCAGTTCCAGGTTGATCTGCGTCTGCGCGCGGTCGGCGGCCGGCACAAAGCCGGTCGGCAGCAGCGGCACGAGCATGATCGAGCAGACAAAAAACGCCAGCGAAGCCAGCGCCGTAATGCCGCGGTGGTTCAGGCACCAGCGCATCACCTTCAGGTAGCGCGTCATCAGCCAGCCGTCCTGTTCCTCCTTGTGCGGCAGCGCCTTGAGGATATAGGCGGCCATCATCGGCGTGAGCAGACGCGCCACCACCAGCGAGGCCAGCACGGCCAGCACGGCAGTCCAGCCGAACTGCTTGAAGAACAGGCCAGGGATGCCGCTCATGAAGGCCGTTGGCAGGAACACGGCCACCAGCGCAAAGGTGGTGGCAATGACGGCCATGCCGATTTCATCGGCCGCTTCCATGGCCGCCTCCATCGGCGTCTTGCCCATGCGCAGATGGCGCGAGATATTTTCAATTTCCACGATGGCGTCGTCGACCAGCACGCCCACCACCAGCGCCAGCGACAGCAGCGTGACGGTATTGAGCGTATAGCCGAACCAGTAGATGCCGAGAAAAGCCGGCATCACCGACAGCGGCAGGGCGGCGGCAGCGACCAGCGTGGCGCGCCAGTCGCGCAGGAACCACCACACCACCAGTACGGCCAGCACCGCGCCCTCATAGAGCAGTTCCATCGAGCCGTCGAAGTTTTCCTCGACCGGCTGCGCATTGTCGATCGACTGCGTGATCACCACGCTGGGGTTTTCCTGCTGCAGCGCGGCCACGGCTTCGCGCGCGCCATTGGCGACCGCCACTTCACTGGCGCCCTTGGTGCGGAAAACCTCGAAGGCGACGACCTGCTTGCCATCCTGCTCGGCCACGGCGCGCGGCTCGGCGATGGTGTCGCGCACGTTCGCCACCTGGTCGAGGCGGATATGGCGCCCGTCCGGCAGCGGGATATCGACCCTGGCCAGTTCCTCGGCCGACTTGACGGTGGCAATCGTGCGCACCGACTGTTCGGCGCCGCTGACGTCGCCACGTCCGCCCGGCGCTTCGCGCTGCACCAGGCGCAGCTGGCGCGACACGTCCAGTGCCGACACCTTCAGCGCGGCCATGCGTGCTTCGTCGAGTTCAACCTGGATCTCGCGGTACACGCCGCCCAGGCGCGTGACGGCGCCCACGCCGGGCACCGTCAGCAGGCGCTTGGCAACGGTATTGTCGACATACCAGGACAGGTCGGGCGCATCGAGCGGATTGTCGACGCCGGCCTTGGGCGAGGCGATAAAAGTCAGTATCACCCGGCCAGCCGTCGAGGCCTTGGTGACGGTGGGGTCGCGCAGCTCGGCCGGCATATCGGCCTTGACGCGCGCCACAGCATCGCGCACATCGTTGACCGCTTCGGCAATCTGCTTTTCCAGGACAAATTCAACGGTGACGGTAGCGACGCCGTCAAGCACCTTGGTGTAGATGTTTTTCACGCCTTGCAAGGTGGCGACCGAGTCTTCGATCTTGCGCGCCACCTCGGTTTCCAGCTGCGCTGGTGCGGCGCCCGGCAGCGAAGCGCTGACGGTCACGATCGGCAGTTCGATATCGGGGAAATCCTGGATCGGATTGGCCTTGAAGGCGATCAGCCCGGCCAGCGTCAGCAGGGCAAACAGCATGATGGCCGGGATCGGATTCTTGATCGACAGGGAGGAGAAGTTCATGCGCCCGCCTTATTTTTTGACTGCTGCTGGTGCTGCAGGGGTGGCCACATTGCGCACTAGGTCGCCGTCGTTCAGAAAGCCCGCGCCGCTGACCACGATGGTAGTGTCGGCCGTGAGGCCCTTGAGCACCTCGATGCGCTCGGCCAGGCGCCGGCCCGGTTCGATCTTGAGCTGGCTCACGCGCTGGTCGGCATTGAGGCGAAACACATAGCTGAAGCCATCGCGCACGGCAATCGCCTGTTGCGGCACGGTCAGGGCGTTCGAGCTGCCCATCTCGAATTCGCCGCTGGCGTACATGCCGGCCTTGAACGGCGCGCTGGCGCTGCTGGTCGGCAGGTCGACATACACCAGCGCATTGCGCGTCTGCGGGTCGACCGTTGGCGCAATCATGCGCACCTTGCCAGTCAAGACGCTGCCATTGGCGGCCTTGACCTGCGCGGCCATGCCCGGCTTGATATTGACCAGTTCAGTCGCTGTTACTTCGGCGCGCCATTCCAGGCGGCTCTGGCGGATCAGCCGGAACAGTTCGGTGCCGGCACCGACCACCGAGCCGACGGTGGCCGAGCGCGAGGAAATGACGCCGCTGTCGGGCGCCGTCACCTGCGTGTATTTGAGGCGCAGTTGCTGGGTGGACAGCTGCGCCTTGGCCAGTGCGATGCGCGCATTGGCGGTCTGCTCGGCCGTCAGGTACTGGCTGATCTGCTGGGCGCTGATGGCGCCACTTGTTTGCAGCGAACGCGCGCGCTGGGCGTTGGCGGCCGCTTCGGCGGCATTGGCTTCGGCTTCCAGCACGCTCGCTCTGGCCTGCGCTACATCGGCGTTGACCGTGTCGTTCGAGAATACGGCCAGCACCTGCCCCGCGCGCACCACATCGCCCACGTTGACTTTCACATCGGTCAGGCGCAGGCCGTTCGATTCGCTGCCGATTACCGCCTCCTGCCAGGCGGCCACGTTGCCGTTGGCCGACAGCTTGATCGGCAGGCTGGCCGTCTGCGGCTTGGCGGCGGTGACGGAGAGGGCCGGCTTTTGCACGGCTGGCTTGTCTTTGTCGCTCGCTGCCGTCGAGGCAGGGGAGTACAGGGCAATGCCGGCGAGGCTGCAAACGCAGGCGATGGCAATGGCCAGTGTCATGGGCTTGAGTGCGATATTTTTCATGGGTTGTCCGTCGAGGCAAGAGTTGTCGTGTTCCAGCCACCGCCGGCAGCGCGGTACAGCGCGACCCAGGCGGCGTTGCGCTCGCGCGCCAGGCTGACCACGGTATTTTCAGCGGCCAGGCGCGTGCGGCGCGCGTCTTCCAGTTCCAGCAGGCTGGCCAGGCCGTTCTTGTAGCGGTCTTCCGTTGCAACGAAAGCGACGCGGTAGCCTTCGAGCGATGTTTGCGCATGGCTGCTGCGCTCTTCGGTGCTTTGCAGGCTGAGCAGCGCATCTTCCACCTCACGTACGGCCTGGCGCACGCTGGCGCGGTAGCTGACCACCGCTTCGTCATAGCGCGCCTTCGCGGCGTCGACCTGGGCGCGGCGGCGGCCGCCGTCAAACACCGGCAGGCTGACGGCCAGCGGGCCGATGCTCCAGGTGCTGGCCGAAATGCTGCTGCCGCCGGCGCGGATATTGCCGGCGCCGATCGAGCCGGCCAGCGACAGGCGCGGGTAACGCTGCGCCTGTGCACCGGCCACTTCGAAGCTGGCGGCAGCTACCTCGCGCTCGGCGCTGAAAATATCGGGCCGCTGGCTGAGGAGCTGGGCCGGCAGCGCAGCCACCGTCGCCGGCGACAACGGCACTTCGGCGCTGGCGGCCAGCTTGCTGCGCAGCTGCGGTTCCGGCATGGCGCTCAGCGCCACCAGCGCCTTGACGTTGCTGTCGCACGCTGCCCGTTGTTCGATGGCGCGGCTGGCGCCGTCGGCGGCGCTGGCGCGCGCCAGCGCGGCATTGGCGGGCGGCTGGAAGCCGGCGTCGGCGCTCAGCTGGGTCAGGCGCGCCGTATCGCTGCGCGAGGCGGCGTCCTGTTCGGCCACGGCCTGCAACTGGCGGCAGGCGCGCAGCTGGTAATACTGGTTGGCCACTTCGGCCGCGACCGATACGCGTGCATCGTGCCAGCCGGCCTGCGCGCTGTCATAGCGCGCCTGGGCGGCGTCACGCGTGGCGCGGTTGGCGCCGAACACGTCGATTTCCCACGACGCCTGCAGCGCTGCCTGCGAGGTGGTGCCACCAGGCTGCGCCGACTGCTGGCTGGTGCGCACCACGCTGCCGGTGGCGTCAAGCGTGGGCGCCAGCGCCGCGCCGCTGGCAACGCGGTCGGCGCGCGACTGCACGATGCGGGTGCGCGCGGTGGCAATGGTCGGGCTGGCCTCCTGGGCGTCGGCAATCAGCTCGACCAGCAGCGCGTCGCCCTGCTGCTGCCACCAGTGGCGCAGTTCCTGCACATTGCCCTGGTGCGGCAGCGGCGCCTGCCATTGCAGCGGCGTTGCCGCAGCCACGCCGGGCGGCGGGCCCTGCACGGTGCAGCCGGCCAGCGCCAGCATGCCGGCGGCCAGGGCGTAGGGAGACTTCCTCATGCTTGTCCTTTTGCGGTATCGATGGTTGGAGGGGAAGCGAGGCGCGCGCGTTCGACCTGCGTCATCGCCATGGCATAATCGGTCATGCGTTCGAGCCAGTCGTGGGCAGCCTGCGGCGTTGCCAGCAGTTGCGGGCGCAGCGTGCGCACTACATCGGCGCCCACCATATGCTGCAGGGCCAGCGAGGCGATCGAGAACGCCAGCCTGTGCATGTCGTCGCTGTCGGCAGTGGTGCCCAGGTGGCGCGCCAGCACGCGGGTCAGCGCTTCGTGTTCGGGACGGATATTGGTTTCGATCTCGCGTTGCCACAGGCCGGTCGGCTCCAGCATTTCACGGCACCACAGGCGCATGCTGTCGCAGGCCAGATCGCCCTGCTGCATCGGTGCCAGCAGCTGCGTGTAGAAGCCGGCCAGGCTCTGGCGCAGCGTGAAGTGCGGCTGGTCGTACTGCGCGATATTGATTTGCGGATCGATGGACTGCGTGGCAAAGGCGGCGCGGTACAGGCCGGCCTTGTCGCCAAAGTAGTAGCTGATAGCGGCGACATTGGTGCCGGCCGCCTGCGCCAGCTCACGCGTCGAGGTACGTGCATAGCCCTGTTCGGCAAACAGCCGGATGGCGCTATGGAGCAGCCGCTCGCGCGACTGTTCGCCATCGGAGCGCGGCTTGCGGGCGTCTTCAGTGGGGTGCGGTAGTGTTTTCTCAATCATGCCATGATTAAAACACATAAATCAAACGCGCGATATAACTGAAGCGTTTGTTTTACTTAAATTTTCTGCGGCGTGATCGGACAATTCCCGCACATGCCAACAATGTTGTCGGATTACGGCCCGAAGGGCCTAATCCGACCTACGCCTTGCCGGTGCCTGGTAGGTCGGATTAGCCGCGCAGCGGCGTAATCCGACAAGACCCGCTGAGCCGAGGCAAAAAAAAGCCCGCGAACCTTGCGGCGCGGGCTAAATCCAAATGTTCGGAGAACGACTTGGAGGAGACAGTTCCACTATAGCGCTAAAAATGGTGCAGTGCAATACCGTAGAATTACGGTGACAGAGTAGTCATATTGCCGGATTTATATTGCACTGCACTGTCTCCTCCCGGGTCAGGCTCCAGGCATGCTCAGGGTAAAGGTGCTGCCGGCGCCGTAGTCGCTTTGCAGCGACAGCTTGCCGCCGATAGCGTGTGCCAGGTTCTGGCACAGGTACAGCCCCAGGCCTGCGCCTTCGACATGGCGGGTCGAGGTGGAGTCGAGTTGCGAGAAGGCCTGGAACAGCTTGGCCTGGTCTTCCTGGCGGATGCCGGCGCCGCTGTCGGTCACGCTGATTTCGGTAACTGGCGCACCGTTGGCGTCGCACTGCTGCAGTGCAATGCGCACGCTGCCGGTGTCGGTAAATTTGATGGCGTTGTTAAGCAGGTTGATCAAAATCTGCGTCAGCGCGCGCCGGTCGGTGTTGATCACGACCGGCCGGTCGCCGATCTCCACATCCAGCGTCAGGCCTTTCTGCTGCGCCAGCGGACGCAGCGTCTCGGCCACTTCGCCCAGCAGGTCATGGCAGGCCACCGCTTCGATCGACAGCGTCAGCTTGCCCGCTTCGATCTTGGCCACGTCGAGAATATCGTTAATCAGCGACAGCAGGTGGCGCGCGCTGGCGCGGATGGTGGTCAGCTGCTTGTCCTGGTCGGGCGTCAGCGGACCTGGCAGTTTCATCAGCAGGGCGCCGGTAAAGCCGATAATCGCATTCAATGGGGTGCGCAGCTCGTGCGACATATTGGCGATAAAGTCCGACTTCATGCGGCTCGCTTCGGCCAGTTCCAGGTTTTTCAGGGCGATCTCGCGGTTGGTCGTTTCCAGTTCGGCCGCGTGATGCGCCAGGCGCATATTGAGTTCGATTACCTGGCGCTCACGCGCCTGCAGTTCGCCATTGACCTGCACCGCCTGTTCGTAGGTCGAGATCAGGAGGTCGAGGATCTGCTGGCGTTCGGCGTTGATGAAGTGCTTCTGGTCGCCCAGGTACAGCGCAATGCCGATTTCCACGTTCTGGTTCTTGCGCAGCTTCTGGTTCATCAGCATATGGCTGATGCGGTTGAGCAGATAGTCTTCCGCATAGGGCTTGCGGATGAAATTGTCGGCGCCGCATTCGATACCGCGGATAATGTCCTTGGGATCGTTGAGCGAGGTGACCAGGATCACCGGAATGTCGCGCAAGGTCGGGTCGGACTTGATGGCGCGGCACAGCTCATAGCCATTCATTTCCGGCATGACGATATCGGACAGCACCAGGTGCGGCTTGTGGATGCGAATCGCCTCGAGCGCCAGCTGGCCGTTGCCGGCCACGCGCGCATTGTAGTGCAGCGACTGGATCAGGCGGCGCAGGCGCTCGGCTTGCGTCGGGCTGTCTTCGACGATCAGGATCTCGATTTCGTCAGGCTTGATTTGATTGATGGAGTCCACAGACCTCTCCTAAGATTGCACGGTATTGGATGTTGGGCGCAAGGGGACGCGCAAGATCGGCATCCTTGAGACTATATCGGATTTAGTCCTGCAAAAGTAACTTGTGGGTAACTTTTTTGGCAGGCGGCGACGCGCCCCTGCCGGTTCGCGAAGCCGCTCAGTTTTCGCCCTGGAAGGCCTTGGCGCGGTAGGTCAGCACCAGCGTGTCGCGGTGGCCGTGCGGGCCGATAGGCTGGATCGGCGTCGACTCGTGAATCACGGCTGCATCGTCGAGCAGCAGCAGCGACCATGGCTCGGTCAGCGTAAAACGCTTGCCGTTGGGGCCATCGGCTTCAAAAATGCGTGTTTCACCGCCCTTGATCTGGTGGCGCCCGACCAGCAGCACGGCCACGAAGTCGACGCCGTCGCGGTGCGCGCCCTCGGGCGTGGGGCGGCCGATGCCGTCGGTGGTGTCGATGCGGAACTGGTGCGCTTCAATGAACCAGGGCTGCTGGCCTTTGACGGCGGAGCAGGCGTCGCCCAGCGCGGTAATCAGTTGCTGCCAGGCCGCTTGCGCGACCACCTGTGCGCTGACCGGTTCGAACAGGCGGTGCATGCCGCCATGCAGGGCGTTGTATTCGACCGGTTGCCAGTGCGCACGGTGTGCGCTCTGGGCCAGCTGTGCGCCGTCCTGCACGAAGCAGGAGTGGCGGCGGCGCCGATAGCGCCCGCCGTCTTTCAGATAATTGTCGGGCGCCAGTGTGTCCCAGCTCGATACCAGTGCTTGCAGCGCCTCGAGCGGGCAGCCGGCCAGCGCAGCGACGTCCTGCGGGCGCAGCACGGCATAGCCGTCTTCGCGCAACGCTTCGGTCACGCGGGACGGATCGGTAAAGATGGGGGCAGAGATGCTCATGGTGGTGCCGGCGCGGCGGCCGCTGTCAGTTGGTCCAGGCAGGCATTCTAAGCCCTGGCCGGCATTTGTGCGGGAGCAGCCCGCAGTTTGCGCCGCGATTGCGGATTTTCTTGATCTGCCGCGCAGCTGTCAGGCGCTTTTCATCAAACTGTCGCGTAGCGCATCGAGCTGCTGCTTCATGCCGACGATCTGATCGAGGCTGCACTGGCTGGCGTTGAGGATCGATTGCGGCAGCTCCGCTGCCTGCTGGCGCAGCTGGTCGCCTTCGGGCGTGAGCGTAATGATGACCTGGCGCTCGTCGCTGGCGGCGCGCGCGCGCGTCAGCAGGCCGGCCGTTTCCATGCGCTTGAGCAGCGGCGTCAGCGTGGCCGAATCGAGAAACAGCCGTTCGCCCACCTCCGACACGGTCAGCCCGTCGCGCTCCCACAGCACCATCATCACCAGGTACTGGGAGTAGGTCAGACCGAGTTTGCGCAGCAGCTTGCGATACAGCTTGTTCATCGCCAGCGAGGTCGAATACAGCGCAAAGCACAGCTGGTTATCGAGACGCAGCGCCTGTTGCGGGTCGGTGGGCAGTGAGGTAGTCATGACCACAGTATATATAGTGCGCTATTTTGTTGCAAGCGAACTGCTGCTGGTGCCGCTGCTCCTACTTGTAGCGTGCGCGCAGCAGCGCCAGCATGGCCACGTTCTGCTGCCAGGCGTCGGCCACCGGCTGCTGGGTATAGGGCAGCGTCTGGGTGTAGGGCGCCGGGCCGAATTCGGGCGTGAAGGTCAGCACTTCGGCACCGGCCGCGCGGCGCAGCGCCACCACTTGGTCCCACCAGGCCAGGTGCTGTTCTAGCGCCATCTGCGATTCGGGTGCGCGGAAGTCCGCTACCTGCGGGCCTTGTGCATGGCCGACGCGCGCATGGATATGGCGTACCAACGGCAGCACCTGCGCCAGCGTGTGCGGCTGGTCTTCCAGCAGCGACTCGCAGGCGCAGCACCAGTGCGACAGGTCGGCCGTCAGCGGCAGTTGCGGGAACTGCGCGAGATACGGCAGCAGCAGCATCGGGTGGCCGCTGAAGCGGCTGCGGTGGATTTCATGCACGATGGGCACGCCATGGCGCGCCGAGATGGCGGCGGCCAGCGCGATCAGTTCGCTGTTTTGCGCCTGCGTGTAATAGTCCTTGCCGGTATGCGTGTTGACCAGCAGCGGGCGCGCCTGGCAGGCGTTGTCCAGCAGTTCGGCCAGCGCGCTGCGGTGCGCGGAAAAATCGCTGTGGAATACGGTTTCCCATTGCGCGGCGATCAGTTTCAGGCCGGCGCGTTCGATGCGGTGCGTCCAGTTATCGCGCGCGCCAGCGTCCAGCGGCAGCGACATCTCGATGCCGTCAAAACCGGCGGCCACCACCTGTTCGATAAAGACCTCGGGCGCCAGGTGGTTGCTGCCCCAGTGCGGGGCGAAAATCTCGATGCGCATCAGACAAAGCCCCGTACTGGCAGCGATGGGTCGCGCTGTATCCAGTTGTGCGCCGCGTATTCGGTGCGGCCATCGGTGGCGTGCAGCGTGTAGGCGTGGCGCGAGACGGGCGAGCGGTTCGGCGCGCTGTAGTGCGGCAGCAGGCCGTGGAAGCACACCAGTGCGCCGGCTTTCACTTCCAGCGGCACGGCGGTACTGTTGTCGGGCCAGGGCATGTCGGACAGTTTTTCCACGCGCACCTGGTCGCCGTTGCGGATAAAGCGCTCGCGCAGCGGGCCGCGATGGCCACCCGGCTCGGCCCACAGGCAGCCGTTTTCCAGCGTTGCGTCTTCCAGCGCAAACCAGAAGGTGGTCACGCTGATGGGAGTGGTTTCAAAATAGGTGGCGTCCTGGTGCCAGCGTACTTCGCCGCCGATGCCGGGCTGCTTGAAGATATACATCGACTGCCATACCTGCGCATCAAGCAGGCCCAGGTCGCGCGCGACTTCGGCCAGTTTGGCGTCGCTGGAAAACTGGCGGAAGACCGGGTCGAGATCGTGCATGGCGTGGCCGATCTTGTTGATCGACAGCGACTTGGCCTGTTTCAGCTGGCCGTCGGCGCCAAACGCTTCTTCCTCGAAAAAGCAGCGGATGGTGTTGTCGGAGGCGAGAAAATAATCGTTGGTGTTTTTGGCCTGGTCGCGCGTGGTAAAGATCGACTGGCTGACGCTGGGATCGAATTGGTTGACAATCTCCTCGGCGCGCGTGCGCAGGGCGGCAATCTCGGCGGCGCTCTTGAAGTCGGGCAGAATGATGTAGCCGTCGCGTTGATATTGTTCTTGTTGTGCAGTGGTCAGCATGGCAACGGCTCCGTCTATGATAAGAAGCCGTTATTGTAGGCGGCAGCGGCGAGCCAAACAATCGGCTGGCGGTTGACAGATTGTCGTCAAAAAACAGACAATCTTGATATGGATCAATTGCGTGCAATGGAAGTATTTGTCGAGGTGGCGCAGCAGCGCAGCTTCACGGCGGCCGGTCAGCGCCTGGGCATGACGCGCGCCATGGTCAGCAAGATGGTCATGCAGCTGGAGGAAAAGCTGGGGGCGCGCCTGCTGCACCGCTCGACGCGCGAGGTGAGCCTGACCGACGCCGGCCGTGCCTATCTGGCGCCGTGCATGACGGCGGTCAGCCAGGCGCAGGAGGCGGCGCGGCTGGTGGCCCATGCGGCGCAAACCGGGGCCGCGCTGGCCGGGCCGCTGCGCATCCAGGCGCCATCGAGCTTTGGCAGCGCCTGGCTGGCCGATGCGGTGGCGCGTTTTTGCCTGCTGCACCGCCAGGTGCAGGCCGAACTGCTGGTCGATGATGCGCTGCTCGACCCGATACGCCACGGTTTCGACCTGACCATCCGCGTTGGCGGCATTCCCGACAGCAGCGCGCTGGCCATGCGGCCGCTGGCGCCGTGCCGCGCGGTGCTGTGCGCCAGTCCGGCCTATCTGGCGCAGTGGGGCGCGCCGCAAGCGCCGACAGACCTGCTGCAGCATCACTGCCTGCATTTCAGCCACCTGACGAACGGCACCAACTGGCATTTTGAACGGGGGCAGGGCGCGCAGCGCGAAGAAGTGAGTGTGCGCGTACAGGCGGGATTTACCGCCAATAATGGCCTGGTGCTGCAACAGGCCGCGCAGCAGGGGCTGGGGATTGTCTACAGCACCACTTTTCTGGCCTGGCGCGCGCTGCTCGAGGGCAGTCTGGTGCCGGTGCTGGCCGACTGGTCGCTGCCGCTCAATTACCTGAGCGCGCTGTATCCGGCCAGCCGCCAGCCGTCACCGAAGGTGCGCGCGCTGATCGATTTCCTGGTGGCCGAATACCAGCCGGTCCCGAGCTGGGACCGTGAGCTGGCAGCGGCCGGCCTGCTGGCCGTGATCTGACTCAGGCGATGGCCAGCTGCTTGCGTGCGGCTGGCCTGGCCAGGCGCTGTGCACCGGCCGTTGCCGCATGGGTGCGGAACACGCTCATGGCCTGGGCCAGGTCGCCGGCCTGCTGCTGCATGCTTTCGGCAGCGGCCGCCGACTGTTCGACCAGCGCCGCATTTTGCTGGGTCATCTGGTCCATCTGCGTAATGGCCATATTGACCTGTTCGATACCGGCGCTCTGTTCGGCGCTGGCAGCGGTGATTTCGCTCATGATGTCGGCCACCTGCTGCACGCTGCTGACGATTTCACCCATGGTCTTGCCGGCTTCGTCGACCAGCGCGCCGCCCTGCTCGATCTGCTGCACCGAATCGTTGATCAGGATCTTGATTTCCTTGGCGGCGCCAGCGCTGCGCTGGGCCAGGTTGCGTACTTCAGTAGCCACCACCGCAAAGCCGCGCCCCTGTTCGCCGGCGCGCGCCGCTTCCACTGCCGCGTTCAGCGCCAGGATATTGGTCTGGAAGGCGATGCCGTCGATGACGCCGATAATGTCGGCGATCTTGCGCGAGCTGTCGCGGATGCCGTTCATGGTGCCCACGACCTGTTCGACCACGCTGCCGCCGCGGCCGGCCACGCCGCTGGCGGTAATGACCAGCTGATTGGCCTGGCGTGCATTGTCGGCATTCTGGCGCACGGTGGAGGTCAGTTCTTCCATCGAACTGGCGGTTTCCTCGAGCGAGCTGGCCTGGTTTTCGGTGCGGCTCGACAGGTCGGCATTGCCGGCGGCGATTTCCTGCGAAGCGGTATTGATGGTGTCGCTCGAGGTGCGTACGTGGCTGACCATATTGGCCAGCTTGCCGTTCATGTCGGCCAGCGCATGGAGCAACTGGCCCGACTCATCGCGCGCATGGCTGGTCAGGGTCGAGGTCAGGTCGCCGTCGGCCACCTGGCGCGCCAGTTGCACCGCCTTGGCCAGCGGCACCGTGATCGAGCGCGCCAGCAGCCAGGCGCAGGCAAACACGAACAGCACCATCAGCCCCGTCAGCGCCAGCATCAGGTTGCGGCTCTGTTTGTAGATCTGCTGGATTTCTTCGGCGCGGCGGTTGATATCGTCACGCTCGTATTGCAGCAGTTCCTTGATCTTGTCGGAATAGCCTTTGGCGATCTGGACATACTTGCTATCGACCAGTGCCGAGGCGCGCTCGGCTTCACCCTGTTTTTTCAATGCGAAGATTTCATCGCGCGAGGCCAGGTATTGCTTGCGCAGGTCCATCAGTTCGGCCCAGATCCTTTTTTCTTCCGGGGTGTTGATGGAAGGTTCGATCAGCTTTTGCAGTTCGGACGAGCCTTTTGTTGATTCCACTACCTCGGCAGCAAAAAAGTCGCCCAGCGACGTATCGCTGCTCTTGGCGATGGCCAGGCTGCGGCGGATACCTGAAAACACATTGCGGTACCAGTCGCTGATATAGCGCTCGCTGGCCAGCGGCTCTTCGAGCAACTGCTTGCTCGCGTCGGCGACCGCACTCAAGCGCGTGATGCCTATCCCGATGGCGAAAATCGAGCACAGCAGCACGACTGCAAAACCAAGCAGCAGGCGCCGGCCGATATTCATGTTGTTGATCCAGGTGGGCATGACAGATTTCTCCAGGTGTGGTCAGTAGGATGCTGAAAACCCGACCGTAGCATCATGGTGAAATGGCGGCAGGAAAACAGCGTGCCGCGAATATATATTAAGTACTTTCCACAGAGAAAAATTTATTCAAAATGAATGCATTATTGGCAATTAACTGTTGTATGTACGCCGAAGTTCATTACAGAACAGTGTTATTTCGGTGCGGTTATCTGCAGATGCGACAAAGTGCCGTGTTGGCTCAGTCAGGCTGCAATTGCCAGGCGCCGTTCTGGTAGACGCGCTCGTCGTCCAGATAGACCGCTTCGGTCACGGCAAAGATATCGACGTGGTAACGCGCATCCTTGCGCTTGAACTGCGGCTTGGTGTAGACGCCATGCTTGGCGCCCAGAGACAGATGAATGCCGCACATGCGCTCGTACGTGCCGATATCGTTGACCAGCAGCTCGCGTGAAAAAGCGCGGTTCATGCCAAAGCCCAGTTCGCGCACCCACACTTCGCCCTCATGGGCGCGGATAATGTCGAGCATTTCCAAAAAGGCCGGGGTGGCGTTTTCGGTGCCGGTCACGCGGCCTTTTTCAATGATCAGGGTAATTGGCGACTCGGGGCGGTTGACCATGAAGTGCGTATCGCCAAACACAAAGATGCGCACGCGGCCGTTGACCGCTTCGAGGTCTTGCGCTTCCGTAAACACTTCGCCCAGCGGGAACTGGCCGCCGATATTGTTCATGCCGCTGTAGTCGCCGATATTGAGTTTGGCCGACTCGAACGGCGAGGCAAACACCAGCTGTTCGCCGCCGCTGTCCACCATGCCGTGGCGGGCACGGTCGATGCGCGCCTTGAGCGCATGGCCAACGCCGCGATAGTAGGCCGGATCGTAAGCGAGCGAGGCAATATAGTGCAGGCCCTGCACGCCGGGCATGCGCGACAGATGCACATGCTCGATCACTTTCAGGCCGCGCTTGAACAACTCGATGCGGATGCGGAACGCTTCCAGGCGAAAACTGGTGGACTGGATCAGCACCACCAGACTGCCGGCCGGCAGTTGCGCAAACGTTGCCAGCACGGTGTCGGGCGTGACTGCGTCAAAGTCGATCACGCTGGCCTGCGGCAGCGCGCGCCGGTACGCTTCGGTCAGCACCACATTGAGCCAGCTGCGCGTGTCGCATACCACCAGTGCCGGCTCGTCAGGGCGGTGACAGATGGCCAGCGCCAGCAAGTCCGCCACATTGCTTGCCGCCACATCGGTGGCGGCGGCATTGATGGCGTCAAGCCGGCTGGTATCGGGTTCTGGAAGCGTCATGATCAGGTGCTGGTGCGGTCAGGGAAGCTGCGCATTATAAGCCGGCGCCGGCGCAGCAGCCATTCTCCATTTGGCGCAGCTGTGGCCAGCCGTCGTGGTGGTGACTGGTATGCTTGTATAGTGCTTTACGGCAATGTATTATTTGAAGCATAGCGAAAGCCGAAGCCAGGCACGAGAACAGCAAGCAGAAAGAGTGTGATGCGATGAGTCTATTAGGACAAGATATTCCCATGGAGCGGCCCGATGCGGACGGCCGCGCAGCCTTGCTGGTGCCGGTAGACGGCATCAAGGAAGATGTCCTGATGACGATACGCAAAGGTGCCGCCATTGTCGGCTTTGCCAATCATGACCGCACCGTCACCATCTATTTTGAAAGCAACCGCTTTGACGACCCGGTGCTGGCCAAATGGGAGCACAAGGCGCGCAAGGCCTACGACCGCCTGGTCGACAACGCCCCCACCGTCTCCAAGCTGACCACCAGCCCGGCCAATTTCGAACAGATCGGCTATATCAACGGCAAGGGCATCACCATCCGCCGCATGGACAGCCTCAAGCGCTGGCTCGCCTATTCCGACGCGCTGGCGTCGTGCCCGGAAAACGAGATCGTGCCGCGCACGGTGATTCCCAAGGCTGACGCTGTCAAGGTGTAAGGCGCTGGCGTAATCCGACACCACCACGGTTACGGCCAACAATGTTGTCGGATTACGCGGGGCTTTGCCCCGCCTGCGCGGCCCGGCTAATCCGACCTACGTGACCAGCCACCACGCGTTCACCCATCCTCAGTTCGCCGGCCGCTGGCGATGTGGCTTCCTGGCCGCGCCAGCACGGGTCGGCCAGTTCGGAGCAGGCCACGGCGATGGCCGAGGCAACGCCAGCGACGGTAAATTCCGGCGCGCCTGAACCGGCGCCGTGCCCACGCCAGGCTGGGGTAAGATGGCAGGTGAGTCCGGCAGGCAAGCCGGACACATCCAGGAAAAGGTTGGAACGTGTTGGAAAAAGTAACTCAAGTTTGCATTAACGCCGCCTGCGGCCGGCCTTTGCTGCTGCGCGTGGCGTATTGCCCATATTGCGGCACGCCCCAGGTTGCGCCGGCGCCTGTACCCACGCCAGCGCCAGCGCTCAAGCCGCCGCCCGTGCCAAGGCCGGCGCCAACGCCGATGCCGGCCGCTGCCGCTCCCGGCGAGGCGCCGGCGGCAGCGGAAAAAGCATTTGTCGCCATCGACCAGCCTGCGCCGGCCAAAGCGGCTCCGCCCAGGCCGGCCACGGCCCGCTCGGTGCCGCCGCCGCGACCGCCGGTGCGCTTGCGCACGTGGCTGCTGGCGGGTGCTGCGCTGGCCGGCATCTGGTTTGTCAACAAGCCGGCCGACAAGCCGGCCAGCGTGGCCGATCAGGTCAAACAAGCTGGCGTACTGGCGCGGCAATGCGATCTCGATGGCGCGCGCGCGGTGCTGGCGCAATTGAAGGCGGCCAAGGCGCCGTCGGCGCAAGTGAAGCAGGTGCAAGCGGATATCAGTAATGCCGCTACCAACTGCGGCAAACAGCAGCGGCGCGAGCAGGCGCGCGAACAGCTGACGCTCGATGTAGCGCAGGCGTTGGACGCCGGCAAGCCGGCGCAGGCCGCCACCCGCCTGGCTACCCATGTCAAGCGCTGGGGCGACGACGCCGATACGCTGGAACTGGACGCGCGCATCAAGGTGGCGCTGGCCAGCGCACAGCTCGACGCTGCCGACGCCTGCCTGGCGCGCGCCGACCATGGCTGCGCAGAAAAGAGTTTGCTGGCCGCCGAGCGCTACAAGCGTCCCGAGCTGGCGGCGCGCACGCAGGCGACGCGGGCGGCCTTGTCAAAGCTGCTTGAGAGCGCCTTGCTGGACGCGCCGGCGGGGCAATAACGAGGCAAAAACGCAGCAGAAACGCCTGCTTACAATTGCGTGCCAAAACGCCAGTTCTTATGTGCGTTAGCGTACTCTTCAAAATATTTCCCGCGTGTATATTGAAGCCTGATCTGCTGGTTTTAATAACAATGAAAGGGAATATCATGAAAGTACGTAACAACCTGATGACGCTGTGCGCGGCTGGCATGATGGTGGTCGCACTGGCCGCCTGCCAGAAAAAAGATGACATGTCGACCAAGGGTCCTGCCGAGCAGGCCGGTGCGCAGATCGATGCGACCGCTGCCAAGGCCGAAGCTGACCTGAAAGCCGCCGCTGCCAATGCCGACGCCAAGATGAGCGAAGCGGCTGCCAAGACCGATGCCAAAATGGATCAGGTCGCTGCCGACGCTGACAAGAAAATGAGCGAAGCGGCCGATGCGGTAGGCAAAAAGGTCGAGCGCGCCGGAGAGAAAATCCAGGAATCGGCCAAGTAAGTCCGGCTGATGGGGCAATAAGTGGCGAGGCCGGCTAATGCTGGCCTCAGCCAATCGCCCTGCACGGTGGCCCGAGCGCCGTGCTGCCACCCAAAATCACTTGCAAGTCCACAAAGCCATCGCGCCACGCGCGTTCCAGATCCTGCTCGATCGCTTCGAGCGTGGTCTTTTCCAATCCATGAAAGCCTTGCAAGCCATAAGCGCGGTTGCGTCCATGCGCCTTGGCCAGATACAGCGCCATGTCGATCAGATTGACGCTGCGCTCCCATGACAGCGGCTGGTCGTGCGGCGTCAGCGGATACGGCGCATAGCCGATCGATACCTGCACCCTGACTGGCTGGCCCTGATAATGCACCGTCTGCGCGGCCACGCCGTCGAGCAGGCGGCGCGCTATATCGTCGAGGCCGTCGTGCGTAATCGACGGCAGGAAAGCAAGGAATTCCTCGCCGCCCCAGCGCACGATCATGTCCGTTTCGCGCAATACCTCGTGCAGCGTGTCGGCGATGGTGGTCAGCACCAGGTCGCCGGCCGCATGGCCGCAGCTGTCGTTGATCTGCTTGAAATGGTCGACGTCGAGCAGGAACATGGCGCCGGTGTGCGTGCCGGCGGGATTGCGCACTGGCGCATGGCTGCGCATGAACTCCTGGAAGTGGCGCCGGTTGTACAGCGTCGTCAGCGGGTCGCGCGTGCTCTGGTGCTGCAGCTCCAGGTTGCTGACTTTTAATTGCACATTGGCGTGGCGCACCTTGCGGTACAGCAGGCCGACGATCACGGCCGCCAGCGCCAGCACCAGCGCCAGCAGCCACCAGACGCGTTGCTGCAGGCGGCGATTGTCGATTTCTGTGCTCTTGACCTGGTTTTCATGGCTGAGCAATTCGATCTGGCGCTGCTTTTTTTCCGTCTCGTATTTTTCCTGCATCTCGTAGACGGTCTGCTGGCGCTGCTTTTCAAACAGCTGGTTCGAGATGGCGCGCTCGCGATGGTAGGCTGTTACAGCGCCTGGCATGTCGCCGGCTTTTTCCAGCGCCATGCCGTATTCCAGCAGTACCGGTTGGATATCGGGCAAGCTGCCCTGCCGGTCGTAATAGGCCAGGCCCTTTTCCACGCTTTGCCGGCCCTCGGCCAGGCGGCCCAGGCCAATTTGCGCCAGGCCGATATTGAGGTAGGCGGTCGCTTCGACCTGTTCGTTTTTCACCAGGCGCGCCGCAGCAATGGCTTCGTTGGCGTAGCGCAGCGATTGCTGGAACTGCTCCTGCTTCAGATAGCTGTCCGACAGGTTGACCAGCGTGGTGGCCACCATGCTCCTGGCGCCCAGCTGACGCTCCAGCGCCAGCGCGACGAGCAGGGCACGCTGGCCGCGTACCGGCTGCTGCGCATCGAGCGCCAGGCCGTATTCGGTATTCTTGGCCTGCGCCATGCGCCCGGGCGAGCCCAGCTTCTTCGTCACAGCCAGCAGCTCGTCCAGCACTGCAAAGCCCTTGTCGTATTCGCGCATCTGCGTGTACAGCAGCGTCAGCGCGTTCAGCGCCGAGGCCAGGCTGGTTTGCGAGCCCGATTGCCGGCCCAGGTCGACTGCGGCCTGCAGCTTGGCCAGCGCGGCAGGAAAATCGCCTGCCTCGGCCCACGACTGGCCGGCGCTGATGGTGGCCTGCACGCGCAGCGGCAGGTCGGCGGTGCGGCTGGCGATGCTTTCCGCTTCAAAGGCCAGCAGGTGCGAGGCGCGCCGCTCGTTGCGGGCAAACGTGATATAGGCTTTGCTCAGCACGCCCTTGGCCAGCGTAACGTTGTCGTGCTGCTGCCTGCCGTCGGCGATCAGTTCGTCGGCCAGTTGCATGGCGGCCTCGGTCTGTCCCAGGCGCATGCGTGCGTGGCTCAGTTGCGTCAGGAATTCGGCGCGCAGTGACAGCTCGGCGCTGCGTGCCTGTTGTTCGACATCAAGCAGGCGTTGCAATGCGCGCGCCGGTGCGAAGCGACCGTCCTCGCGCACATCGGCCAGGCGCTGCGCCAGTTCGGCGCTGGCGCTGGCGGCCAGCGGCAACAGGCATGCAGCGGCCAGCAGCCAGCGTGCGCCGCACCGGACTTGCCACCGTGATGTCGTCTTGACTCCGCCTGCCAATGCACCGCTCCCGCTGTTACTGCATGACCATGTTCACTGCAAGGATTATATGCCGTTGCAAGCTGGAAAGATCAAGCCGCGTGGAGTTTTCCTTAAAAGTGCACATTTCACAACATGGAGCGCTCAAGCTTATGCGGCCAGTTGCTGAAGCAGGTACAGGCGCTGGTACAAGCCCTGTTCGATTTGCATCAGTTCATCGTGCGAGCCGGCCTCGGTAATGCGGCCATGGTTGAGCACGATAATCGTATCGGCTTCACGAATGGTCGACAGCCGGTGCGCGATGGCGATAATGGTGACCTTGCCGCGCAGCTCGTTCAGGGCCTGCTGCACGATCTGCTCGGTCTGGCTGTCGATGCGCGAGGTGGCCTCATCGAGCAGCAGGATGCGCGGCTGGCCGGCCAGTGCGCGGGCAATCGCGATCAGCTGCTTTTGCCCTGATGACAGGCGCGAGCCGCCTTCGCCCAGCATGGTGTCGTAACCGTGTTCGAGCGCGGCGATAAAGTCGTGCGCATGCGCCGCGCGCGCGGCCGCCTCGATCTGCGCCTGCGTGTAGCCGCGGCCCATGTCGATGTTTTCGCGCGCCGAGGCGGCCAGCAGGAACGGGTCCTGCGGCACCAGCCCCACTTCGGCGCGGAAGTGAGCATTGTCGATGCTGTCGAGCGCCATGCCGTTGATGGCAATGCTGCCCTGCGAAACCGGATAAAAGCGCAGCAGCAGCGACAGCAGGGTCGACTTGCCGCTGCCGGTATGGCCGACGATGCCGAAAAACGCGCCCTGCGGGATGGTCAGCGACAGATCGTGCAGCACCGGCTGTTTTTCCACATAAGCAAACGTAAGGTCGCGTATGGCCACGGCCGGCGTATCGGCCGACGCCGTGACAGCGCTGCTCTGGCGCGCGCTTTGCTGCGCATGTTCGGGCGCCTGCGCTTCGTCGAGCAGGGCCGAGACGCGCGCGGCCGCTACCACCGACTGCTGCAGCTGGCTGAACTGCATGGTGATCTGGATCAGCGGCTCGATCACGCGTGCGATATAGCTGATGAACGCGTACAGCACGCCCACTTCGACGGCGCCCAGTTCGCGCCGGCCAAAGCTGAAAATCACCACCGCCAGCAACACGATATTGAGCATATCGAGCGCCGGGCGCAGCAGCCAGGCGTTGGCGCGCAGTTCATGCATGCGCGCCTTGTAATGGTCCTGGTTGATGCCGGCAAAACGCTGGCCGAAGCGGCGCTCGGCGTTATTGGCCTGCAGTACGCTCATGCCGCCAATCGACTCGGCCACCTGGCCGTTGATCTCGCTGCGCAGCGCGCGCGCGTGGGTCACGGCCGGCGCACTCCAGCGCTGGTACAGGAACACGATCACCAGCACGGCCGGCAGCAGTGCCAGCACGATCAGCATCAGGCGCCAGTCGAGAAACGCCATCGCGGCCATGGTGCCGATCAGCACGATGGAGCTGTCGAGGATCACGAACAGTACCTGCACATACAGCGACTTGACCGCTTCGGTGTCGTTGGTGACGCGGCTGACCAGCTGGCCGGTAATGGCGCGGTCGAAAAACGCCATCGGCAGTTTCAGCACATGCTGGTAGACGTTTTCACGCAGGCGCTGCACCGAACGCATGGCCAGGCCGGACAGGCGCACCAGTTGCAGGTAGCGCAGGCCGCTGGCGGCCCAGCCGGTCAGCAGCACGCCGCCCAGCAGCAGCGACATGCGGGTCCAGTCCAGCTGGCGCGGCAGCAGATGCTGGTCGATCAGCGCCTTGCCCAGGATCGGGCCCATTACTTCCAGGCCGGCGGCAAGGATCAGCCAGAAGGTGGCCCAGTTCAGGTGGCGCAGGTCGGGCGTGGCGGCGCGGCGCAATAGTGCCAGCGCCTGCATGGCCTGGCGCCGCACCGAGGCGCCGTCGCCGTTGGCGGTGTCAGTTGTCTTCAAGGCTGGCCTCCAGTTGTTGATAGCGCCATTGGCTGGCGTACCAGCCGTCGCGTTCCAGCAGTTGCTGGTGGCTGCCCGACTCGCTGATGCGTCCGCCGCGCAGCACCAGGATCAGGTCGGCGTTGACCACCGCGCTCAGGCGGTGGCTGGCAATAATGGCGCTGCGCTCGGGGCGCGCACGGCGCAGTTCTTCAAGGTGCTGCAGGATGCGCGTTTCGGTGCCGGTATCGACGGCCGACAGCGCATCGTCGAGCAGCAGCAGGCCGTTGTCGGCCAGCAGCGCGCGTGCAATGGCTACGCGCTGGCGCTGGCCGCCCGACAGGGTAATGCCTTTTTCGCCGACCTGGGTGGCGTAGCCCTGCGGGAACTGCACGATATCGTCATGGATATCGGCCAGGCGCGCGGCGCGTTCGACATCCTGCCGGCTCGCCTCGGGGCGCGCCAGCGCAATATTGTCGGCGATGCTGGCCGAGAACAGGAACGACTCCTGCGGCACCCAACTGATCGCTGCGCGCAGCGCATGCAGGGTGTAGGCGTCGAGCGGCTGGCCGCTCCAGGTGGCGCTGCCCGTTTGCGGCGTGACCTGGCGCAGCAGCACGCGCAGCAAGGTGGTCTTGCCGCTGCCGGTCGGGCCGACCAGGCCCAGCGTCTGGCCCGGCTGCAGCTGCAGGTCGATCTGCGACAGCGCCGGCACGGTCTGGCCAGCATAGGCGTAGCCGACCTGCGCCAGTTGCAGCGGGCCGGGCGTGACGGCCGCGATGGCGCCATGGTCGCCAATGGCCAGCGGCGCGTCGAGCATCGGCTGCAAGCGCTGCCAGGCGGCGCGGCCGCGCTCGATCAGCGACAGCACCCAGCCGGCTGCAAACATCGGCCAGATCAATTGGCCCAGATACATTGAAAAACTGGTCAGCGCGCCGACCGTCAGCTGGTTGTGCCAGACCAGGTAGCCGCCCAGGCCCAGCGTCAGTGCGGTGGCCGCCGTCAGCGTCAGTCCGACCGCCGGCTCGTAGGCCGCCTCCCAGCGCTGCGCCGTCAGGCTGGCGTTGGCCGCATGGCCGGCCAGCGTGGAAAACTGCGCGCTGCTGCGCTGTTCCAGGCCCAGCGCGCGCAGCGTGCGCACGCCCGTCACGGTTTCCTGGACATGGTCGTTGAGCGCCGCAAAGCGCTTGAGCGAATCGGTCGAGGCGGTATGGATATGGCTGGAAATGCGCCAGAAAGCCAGTCCCATCAGCGGGAACGGTAGCAGCGCAATCGAGGCCAGGCGCCAGTCCACCCCCAGCAGCATAATGCCCAGCACCATCAGCAGCGTCAGCGTGCCGTCGAAGCCGGCCAGCATGGCTTCGCCGGCCGCCATTTCAATCGCATCGATATCGTTGGTGGCCAGCGCCATCAGGTCGCCGGTGCGCTGGCCCTGGTAAAACGATGCGCCTTGCTGCGCCATGCGCGTGTAGAAACGCGTGCGCAGCATCACGCCCAGCTGGTAGGCCGCCTTGAACAGCGTGATGCGCCAGCCGACACGCAGGAAATAGATCATCACGCCCACTGCGAGCAGGGTCAGCAGTTCCAGCCACAGCTGTTGCGTGCTCATGGTATGTGCGGCCAGCGCGTCGATAATGGCGCCGACGCGGCGCGGTATCCACACCGTCAGGGTGGCCACGCCGGTCAGCATCACGGCGGCGGCGGCGTACGATGGCCAATGCTGGCGCACGAAGCTGGCGATTAGCCTCGATAAACTCATGGTTGCCTTTGCTTGTAGTCGGAGAGCCGCGGGGCGGGAGCGCGAGCGCGGACGGGAGAGCCGTAGCATACAACAAGGCAAGAAAATGCGCTTCGGCAACCAAAAGCAAAAACGGGCCGTAGCCCGTTTGCGTGGATGCAGGCCGGTACTCTTACTTTTACCTTTTCTTGCCGCCCTTGACCACCGGCACAGGACCAGTCTTGCTGACCGGTGCCTTGATACGCGATATCGGCAGCTCGGTTGCCTCGGCGGCGGCCAGCACGGCCGATTCCGGCACTTCGAGCTTGAGCGGTTCTGTTGGCGGCGCCACCGGTGCCGAGGCGGCCAGCGGCAGCGGTGCCGGCTTTATTTCGTCCTGCACTGACAGTACGGCAGCCGGTGCTTCGACCGGCTCGTCGGCAACAATAATGACAGGCGCCAGTTGCGCTGGCGCTTCGGTCGTGCTGACAGCGGGCGCGGCAATCAGTTGCACCTGCACCGGCACAGCTGTGTACGGCGTCGCTTCGGGCAGGTCGAGGCGTGCCTTGGCCGAAGCCAGCAGTTCAGCGTGGGTGGAGGAGGCAATGCCGTACAACTGGCGGCCGTAGGCCAGCAGGCTGTCGATATTCGGTTTGGCCTGGTTCACGCCAAAACTGAAAAATTCGCGTGGGTCTTGCGTTTCAAGCAGGTGCTGGGCGGTAGCGGCCGTGTGCGACAGGGCGGCCTTGCCGGCGTTCAGGTTCAGGGCGATGACTTTTTCGGCGCCATCGAGCACGGTGCTGGCAACTTTGCCAAATAGTTGCAACTGCGTATCAAGGTGCGATTTGGCGGCGCTGGAAAATTCCTGTGGAAGCGAAAACATATTTACTCCTTGTCGGGATTAAAATGCTGGCAAGACGCGCTGCAGTGCAGCGGACGTTTTGTCTGGCTCATGCGCTGCCGGCAAATGATCGCAAGGCTGGCGACAGCTGGATTTTGATGCGATGCAATATGGCCATTCTAGCGGCGTTTGGCGTTGTTTGAAAGTTATTTTGTATCGTGCTGTGGTCTGCCTGCCGCCATTTCCCGTACTGTGTGGCTAAGTGCAGGGGCTTTGAGCCAGCGCAAGGCTAGATCGGAAAAATTGTGGCAGGCCATGCTGCGTGCACTGCAACATGGTCACTATCTAGACAGGAGTTACATGCAAACCGTTATCCGCAACGCCAGCCTGCCCGACGGGCGCACCGGGATCGATATTGCCATCAACCATGGCCGCATAGCCGAAGTTGGTCCTGCCTTGCCGGTTACCGGCGCGCGCGAGATCGACGCCGGCGGCGACCTGGTCACGCCGCCGTTTGTCGATGCCCATTTCCATATGGACGCCACGCTCAGCTTTGGCCTGCCGCGCGTCAATGCCTCCGGCACTTTGCTGGAGGGCATTGCGCTGTGGGGCGAACTCAAGCCGCAACTGACCCAGGATGCGCTGGTCGAGCGCGCGCTGCAGTATTGCGACTGGGCGGTGGCGCGCGGGCTGCTGGCTATCCGCAGCCATGTCGATATCTGCGATCCGCGCCTGCTGGCCGTCGAAGCGCTGCTCGACGTCAAGCGCCAGGTAGCGCCGTATCTCGACCTGCAGCTGGTGGCGTTTCCGCAGGACGGCATCCTGCGCAGCCCCGGCGCGTTCGACAACCTCAAGCGTGCGATTGCCATGGGCGTCGACGTGGTGGGCGGCATTCCGCATTTCGAGCGCACCATGGCCGACGGCGCCGAATCGGTGCGCCTGCTGTGCGAATACGCGTGCGAGCAGGGGCTGATGGTCGACATGCACTGCGACGAGTCGGACGATCCGCTATCGCGCCATATCGAAACGCTGGCCTACCATAGCCAGCGCCTTGGGATGCAGGGCCGGGTGACCGGCTCGCACCTGACGTCCATGCATTCGATGGACAATTACTACGTGAGCAAGCTTCTGCCCTTGATCCGCGAAGCGGGCGTGGCGGCGATTGCCAATCCGCTTATCAATATCACGCTGCAAGGGCGCCACGACAGCTATCCCAAGCGGCGCGGCATGACGCGCGTGCCCGAGATGCTGGCCGCCGGCATCCCGGTGGCGTTCGGCCACGACTGCGTGATGGACCCGTGGTACAGCCTCGGTTCGGGCGATATGCTGGAAGTGGCGCACATGGGCCTGCATGTGGCGCAGATGACGGGCCTGCAAGCCATGCACGAATGTTTTATCGCCGTGACCGAAACGCCGGCGCGCATCCTGGGGCTGCAAGGCTATGGCCTGGCGCCGGGTTGCCATGCCGACCTGGTGCTGCTCGATGCCGCCAGTACCGTTGAGGCGCTGCGCCTGCGTGCGGTGCGCCGGCTGGTGATGCGGCGCGGTGAAATCGTCAGCGAGTCGCCGCCAGCCAGCGCGCGCCTGGCGCTGCCCGGGCGCCCGCAGCACATCAATTTTCGTCTGGGGCGTTGAAAGCCCCAGGCCATTTTTTCAGGAGACCCGATTTGGACGACATTACCATCCGCCCGGCCCAGGAGGCTGACTTCGAGGCCATGTGGGCCATTTTCAGCACGCTGGTGGCCAATGGCGACACCTATGTGTTTGGCGCCGGCACCACGCGCGAAGCCTGCCACGCCTACTGGTTCGGTCCCGGCGTGCAGAGTTTCGTGGCCATGATGGGCAACGAGCGCCTGCTGGGCATGTATAAACTGGTGGCCAACCAGCTTGACCATGGCAACCATGTGGCCAATGCCTCGTTCATGGTCGATCCAGCCGCGCAGGGCGTCGGCGTGGGCCGCCTGCTGGGCGTGCACTGCATGGATGAGGCGCGCCGCAGCGGTTTTCTGGCGATGCAGTTCAACTTTGTCGTCAGCACCAACCTGGCCGCCGTCACGTTGTGGAAAAAGCTGGGCTTTACCATCGTCGGCACGCTGCCGCTCGCGTATCGCCATGCGCAGCTCGGTTATGTGGACGCGTATGTGATGCACCAGCTGCTGGTCGATCCGATGCAGTGGCCGTCCAGTTGAAAAATAGTATTTGAAAACTGGCCGCTTTTGCAGTGGTGGCGGCCGGTCTTTGTTTTTATAGTGGCTTTACCGGTGGAGAACCGCCGGACTATAAAAATGGAGACCATCAATGAAAATCGTAACTGCTGTTGCGTGCGGCGCTCTCGCGTCCGCCGGTTTGATGAGCGTGCCGATGGCGTCGGCACAAAGCTGCAAGGTACCCGTACTGAAGGTGCTCGCGCAAAAGAGCCTGGGCCTGACGGTGATGGAAAAGACCCTGGTCGACTATGAGAAAGCCAGCGGCACCAAGGTGCAGATCAGCTATTTTGGCGAGAACGACCGCCGCGCCAAGGCGCGCCTGGACGCCTCCACCAAGGCCGGCTCCTACCAGGTCTACTATATCGATGAAGCCAACGTGGCTGAATTTGCCGCCGCCGGCTGGGTTCAGCCGCTGCTCAAGTATTTGCCCAAGGACGCCGACTACGATGACTTCCTGCCGGGACGTCGCGCCGTGGCAAGCTATAACGGCGTCGCCTATTTCGCGCCGCTGATCGGCGGCAGCGACTTCCTGTTCTACCGCCGCGACCTGCTGGAAAAGGCCGGCGTTGCCGTGCCCAAGACGCTCGACGAACTGGTCGCAGCCGTGAAAAAAATGCACAGTCCGCCGAACATCTATGGCTGGGCGGCGCGCGGCCAGCGTGGCTCGGGCATGAATGTGTGGCGCTGGGCGCCGTTCATGCTCGCTGCCGGCGGCAAATGGGAAAACAATGGCGTGCCGGCCTTCAATTCTGCGCAGGCCGTGAAAGCAACCACGCTTTACCGCGATCTGTTCAAGTATGCGCCACCGGGCGGCGCCACCTATGACTGGAGCAATGCGCTCGAAGCGTTCAGGTCCGGCAAGGTTGCCTTCATGATTGAGTCCACGCCGTTTGCCGACTGGATGGAAGACCCGAAAAAATCGTCGGTGGTCGACAAGGTCGGCTATGCGCGTCCGCCGGCACCGCTGGCGTCAGCTGCCTACGGCCATGGCCTGGCCATTTCCACCTCGGGCGCCAAAGACGAATGCACGCGCCAGGCGGCCGGCAAGTTCATTGCCTTTGCCACCGGCAAGGAGCAGGAACAGGCGCGCCTGAAGGACGGCGTGTTCAGCGACTACAACCGCAGCAGCACCGTCAACAGCGACTACTTCCGCAAGCACGTCAAGCCGCAGATCCAGGCCGGCCTGACCGACACCACGCCAGTCTCGCGCGTGACCATCTGGCCTAGCCCCGAATGGCCGGATATCGGCGACAACCTGGGCGTGGTGCTCGAAGAAGTGTTTACCGGTACCCGCGGCGACGTGCAAAGTGCGCTCGATGAGGCGAACGAGTATGCAACGGACGTCGTGCAGCGCGCGAAGAAGCGCAAGTAACCTTCTTCCACCCAGCATCTGAACAGCCGGAGTCGGACGGGGACGTCTGGTCCCGCCGGGTCCGACCCCGGTAGTTCGCCGCTGGGGTAAAAATGACGCCTGAAAGCCATCCTCATGCCGCATTCTTCTCATAAAAAACGCCATACCTGGCTGCCGGCGGTGTTTCTCACGCTGCCCATGCTGGTGCTGCTGGTACTGGGCCTGGTGCCCACCATTGCCGCCATCAACCTGGCCCTGCAAAACCGCGTGCTGCGCTACAGCGACAGCGACTATGTAGGCCTGGCCAACTTCGCGCGCCTGTTTGGCGACCGCCGCTTCCTGAACGCCGTGCAGGTCTCTGCCGTGTGGGAAGTGGTGACGGTAGCCGGTTCGCTGATCGCCGGCGTGCTGCTGGCCGTGTTCCTGTTTGAAAAAGTCAGGGGCCGTACACGCGATGTCATTGCACTGCTGCTGATCGTGCCGGTGCTGATGCCGCGCGTGTCGGCGGCCTTTATCTGGAAGTTCATGTATTCGCCGCTGATGGGCATTCTCAACTGGCTGCTGGAAATCGTGGGGCTGGGCGGCAGCGCGCTGCTGGCCGATCCGGCTACTGCCCTGTATGCGGTGGCGCTGGTCGATATCTGGCAGTGGGGCCTGTTCTTTGGCGCCGTGATATTGAAACTGCTGGAAACCTTACCGCACGAACCGCTGGAGGCGGCGCGCCTCGATTACGCCAGCACACTGCAGGTATATGCGTATATCGCGCTGCCGATGCTCAAGGTGCCCATCATGAGCCTGGTGTTTATCAAGATGGTCGAGTCGCTGCGCTCGTTCGACCTGATCTACGTGATGACCAAGGGCGGCCCCGGCATCGCCACCGAAACGCTGGACATGTACGCCTATGCGCAAGGCATCGGACTGATGGGCAAGGTGTCGTACGCGTCCAGCATGGCCGTGCTGATGATGCTGGCCACCACCATCATCTTTACCCTGCTCTGGAAGCGAGTCGCCAAATGGGAAAACTGACCCTGCGCCGTCCTGTGGACGCCATCTCCACCACTGCCATTGCTACCTTGATTGTGCTCGTGGCGCTGTTTCCCATCCTGTGGGCGGTGCTCAATTCATTCAAGGAGCTGATGGATATCGTCACGCCCGTGCCGCGCTTTGTTTTCAGCCCCACGCTGGCCAACTACCGCCAGGTGCTGGCCAGCCCCGAAGTGCTGACGGGTCTGGGTAACAGCGTGGCCATCGTCGGCATTGCCGTGCTGCTGGGGGCCGTTCTGGGCGTGCCGGCTGCCTACGCGATTGCGCGCTATCCGGTGCCGGCCAAGAAGGACATCCAGTTTTTTCTGCTGTCCTTGCGTTTCCTGCCGCCGGTAGCAGTGGCCATTCCGCTCATCTCGATCTGGATCGACCTG
Organism: Janthinobacterium aquaticum; assembly: GCF_009208565.1. GTDB lineage: Bacteria > Pseudomonadota > Gammaproteobacteria > Burkholderiales > Burkholderiaceae_D > Janthinobacterium. The sequence continues at coordinate 266,843 of NZ_WFLK01000004.1, forward strand.
GGACTGTACGACTCGCGCCTGTCGATGATCGTCACCTATCTGCTGGTGACGCTGTCGACCATTATCTGGCTGTCGATACCAGCCTTTGCGCGCATACCCAAAGAGATCGAGGAAGCGGCAGCGCTCGACGGCTACGGGCCGTACCAGGTGTTCTGGCGCGTGGCGCTGCCGGTGGCGTCCAAGACGCTGATGGGCGGCATCGTGTTCAGCTTCGTGCTGGTCTGGAATGAACTGATGATCGCGCTGGCGCTGACCTCGTCGAAAAGCGTCACCTTGCCGGTGATTGCCTCGGCCTTTACCTCGATGGGCCAGGAGGTGCCGTGGGGCGTGGTCAACGCCTCCACCGTCCTGCTGGCGCTGCCGCCACTGCTGTTTGTCGGCATCCTGGGGCGGCTGCTCAACTCCATGCTCAAACATAAATAAGCCATATCACAACCGATCAAGGACATCATCATGCAAACACTGGTACTGGAAAAAATCGACAACATCACGCTGCGCGAGATCGACCTGCCGCTGGCAGTGGGGCCGCGCGACGTGAAAATCAGAATACACACGGTGGGCATCTGCGGCAGCGATGTGCACTACTTCAAGCACGGCGGAATCGGCCCGTTCGTGGTCGAAGAGCCGATGGTGCTGGGCCATGAGGCGTCTGGCGTGGTGGCCGAAGTGGGCGAACAGGTCACGCACCTGAAAGTGGGCGACCGTGTCTGCATGGAGCCGGGCGTGCCGCAGTTCGATTCGCCGGCCACCATGCGCGGGCTGTACAACCTGGACCCGGCCGTGCGCTTCTGGGCCACTCCGCCGATCCACGGTTGCCTCACGCCCTACGTGGTGCATCCGGCTGCCTTTACCTTCAAGCTCCCCGACAATGTCAGCTTCGGAGAGGGCGCCATCGTCGAGCCGCTGGCCATCGGCCTGCAGGCGGCGACCAAGGCGGCCATCAAGCCGGGCGACGTGGCGGTCGTGATCGGCGCCGGCACCATCGGTGCCATGACGGCGCTCGCGGCGCTTGCCGGTGGCTGCTCGCGCGTGATCCTGGCCGACCTGGTGCCGGAAAAGCTGGCGCTGTTTGCCGGCAATCCGGCCGTGACCACGGTCGATGTGCGCCATGCCAGCCTGTCCGAGGTGGTGCAACAGGCCACCGAAGGCTGGGGCGCCGACGTCGTGTTCGAGGCGAGCGGCAGCCTGCGCGCCTATGACAATATCATCGACCTGCTGTGCCCGAACGGCTGCCTGGTGCTGGTCGGCATGCCACCGGAAAAAGTGCCATTCGATATCGTGGCCATCCAGGCCAAGGAGGTGCGCATCGAGTCGGTGTTCCGCTACGCCAATATCTTCCCGCGCGCGATCGCCTTGCTCGCTTCCGGCAAGATCGATGTCAAACCTTTCATCTCGCGCACCTTCGGCTTTGCCGATGGCGTGCAGGCGTTCAAAGAGGCGGCCAAGGGCCAGCCCGGCGACGTGAAAATACAGATCGAGCTGGCTTGAGCCAGCCGTCAAGGAGACCAGAACATGGCAAGCATCGCCTGCAGGCAGCTGCACAAGACCTATGACCAGAAAACGGCGGTGCTGCAGCCGTTCGACCTGGAAATCGACGATGGCGAATTCATCGTCCTGCTCGGCCCTTCGGGCTGCGGCAAGTCCACTTTGCTGCGCATGGTGGCAGGGCTGGAAGACATCAGCAGCGGCGAGCTGCTGATCGGCCAGAACGTTGTCAACGACCTGCCGGCGCGCGAGCGAAACGTGGCCATGGTGTTCCAGAACTACGCGCTCTATCCGCACATGACGGTGTACGACAATATCGCTTTTGGCCTGCGCCGGCTGAAAGTGCCGGCCGTCGAGATCGACCGCCGCGTGCGCGAGGTGGCGGCCATCCTGAGCCTCGATGCGCTGCTCGAGCGCAAGCCGCGCGCCATGTCCGGCGGCCAGCAGCAGCGCACCGCCATCGCACGCGCCATGATCAAGACGCCGCAGGTGTTCCTGTTCGACGAACCGCTGTCGAACCTGGACGCCAAGTTGCGCGCGCAGCTGCGCGCCGATATCAAGCGGCTGCACCGGCGCCTGCGCACCACCACGCTGTACGTCACGTACGACCAGCTCGAAGCGATGACGCTGGCCGACCGCGTGGTGCTGATGAAGGGCGGCCATATCGAGCAGATCGGCACGCCGGCCGAGTTGTACAACCATCCTCGCACGCTGTTTGCAGCCGGCTTTATCGGCACGCCGGCCATGAACTTCATCGACGGCGTGATTGAAAAGGTGGACGGACAGACCGTGCTCGCTTGCGCCGGCTATCGCTGGCCGCTGGCGTCGAGCCGCTTTGCCTCGCTCGCTGCCGGCCACAAGGTGGTATTCGGCCTGCGCCCCAACCATTTGCGCGCTGCTGCAGCCGATACGCCCGGCGCGGCCGGGGTGCATGGCCTGCGCTGCGTGGTCGACCTGGTCGAGCTGCTGGGCGCCGAAGCGCTGATCAGCTTTCAGTGCGGGCAGGTGAATCTGTCGGCGCTGCTGCCGGCGCATGGCGCCGGTGGCGACGCGCAGCCGGGCCAGGCGCTGGCGCTGGCCTTCGATGAAGCGCATATGCACCTGTTCGACGCCGATAGCGGCCTGGTGCTGGCAGCGGTAGAATAGTCCACCACAACGCGCAAGGGACTGCCGTGACGCCTGACCTGGAACTGATCCATAAACCAATGCACGAATCGTTCCGTGCCTGGGCGCACGGCTATCCGCATGCGGTGGCCAAATGGCATTTCCATCCCGAGTACGAACTGCACATCATTACCGAGTCGACCGGCAAGTTTTTTGTCGGTGACCATATCGGCAACCATGCGCCGGGTAACCTGGTGCTGACCGGTCCCAACCTGCCGCACAACTGGATCAGCGAACTGGCCGAGGGCGTGCGGCTGGCCGAGCGCGACCTGGTGCTGCAGTTCTCCAGCGACTTTATCGAGCGCTGCGCGCAGCTGCTGCCGGAACTGGCGCCGGTCGGGGTGCTGATGCAGGATGCGGCGCGCGGGCTGCAGTTTCCCGATGCGCTGGGCCTGGAGCTGGCACCGCTGATGCAGGAGCTGACCACGGCGCAGGGACCGCGCCGGGTCGAACTGTTTGCACGCGTGCTGGGTGCACTGTGCGACTGCCGCGAACGCCGGCCGCTGGCCAGCGCCAATTACCTGGCGCAGGCAGGGCGCTATATGTCCTCGACCATCAACCAGGTGCTGGCCTATATCAAACAGAACATCACGCTCGATTTTTGCGAGCAGGACGTGGCCGACGTAGCCGAGATGAATACGCTCAAATTCACGCGCTTTTTTCGCAAGCACACGGGCATGTCGTTTATCCACTATGTCAACCAGGAACGCATAGCGCTGGCCTGCGAGCTGCTGATGAACACCGATCTGAAGGTAACCGAAATCTGCTACCGCACCGGCTTTAACAACCTGTCCAATTTCAACCGCCAGTTCCTGGCCTATAAGCAGATGTCGCCGTCGAAGTTTCGCGCCTGCCTGCTGATGAACCTGAACGAACCGGCCGCCTGACGGCCATCTTTTATCCTGCCCTTCACCTTTCTAACGGACCCCCATGACTTATCTCGGCATCGATATCGGCACCTCCGAAGTCAAAGCCATCCTGCTTGATGACGCGCAGGCCATCCTGGCAACCAGCGGTGTGACGCTGCGCGTGGCCAGCCCGCATCCCGGCTGGTCCGAACAGAATCCCGAGGACTGGTGGCATGCCACGCTGGACGTGATTGCGGCCATCCGCGCGGCCCAGCCGGTGGCGTTTTCGGGCCTGCGCGGCATCGGCCTGTCGGGCCAGATGCACGGCGCAACACTGCTCGACAAGCAGCAGCACGTGCTGCGCGCCGCCATCTTGTGGAACGACACGCGCGCCTTTGCCGAATGCGTGGAACTCGAAGCGCTGGTACCCGAATCGCGCGCCATTACCGGCAACCAGGCCATGCCCGGCTTTACCGCGCCCAAGCTGCTGTGGCTGCAAAAATACGAGCCGGCGCTGTTTCGCGCCACCGCCAAGGTGCTGCTGCCCAAGGATTATGTGGCGCTGCGCCTGACGGGTGAGTTTGTGACCGATATGTCGGACGCTTCGGGCACGCTGTGGCTGGACGTGGCCAAACGCGACTGGTCCGATCGCATGCTGGCGGCCACCGGGCTGTCGCGCGAACATATGCCGCGCCTGGTCGAAGGCAGCGCGCCGGCCGCGCAGGTACGCCCGGCCTTGTGCGCCGAGTGGGGCATCAGCCACCCGGTGCTGCTGGCCGGCGGCGCCGGCGACAATGCGGCTGCCGCCGTGGGACTGGGCGTGGTCGAGCCAGGCGCCGGCCTGCTGTCGCTGGGCACCTCGGGCGTGCTGTTTGCCGGCAGCGACGGCTTTGCGCCCAATCCGGGCCAGGGCGTGCATGCGTTCTGCCACTGCCTGCCCGGACGCTGGCACCAGATGAGCGTGATCCTGAGCGCCGCAGCCAGCCTGAGCTGGGTGGCGCAGCTGACGCAGTCAACCGATATCGGCGAACTGGTGGCGCAGGCTGCCAATGTGGAAGCGCGCAAGGCGCCGCTGTTCCTGCCTTACCTGAGCGGCGAGCGCACGCCGCACAATGACGCCAATGCGCGCGGCGTGTTTTTCGGGCTGGCCAGTGACCATGGCCGTGCCGAACTTGCCTACAGCGTGATGGAAGGCGTGGCCTTTGCCATGGCCGATGGCAACGAGGCGCTGCGCAGCGCCGGCACGCATCTGTCGCAGGCTTCGTTTGTCGGCGGCGGTTCGCGCAGCCGCTTCTGGGCCCAGCTGTGCGCCAGTGCATCGGGCATGACGGTGCTGCGCCACGACCATGGCGCAGCCGGCGGCACCATGGGCGCGGCGCGCCTGGCGCAGATGGCCGTGACAGGCCGTCCGCCAGTGGAAGTGTGCACGCGGCCACCGGTGGCCGAAGCCATTGCGCCGCAGGCCGACAGCGTGCTGGCCGACCGCCTGGCGCGCTACCGCCGCCTGTATCCCTTGCTGCGCGAGGAGTTTGCCGCAGCGGCCGAGGCAGCGCGCTGATTGATGGCGCTCAAGCAGGTCACGAACAGGTGAAAATAGTGCGCTGATTCTTATATTATTTCCTTTCCGCAAGCTCCAGCAGTGTCGACTGGCGCTGCAAGGCGCGCTTTGCAAAGGAAATTCATGGCCACCCATTTTCGCCTGCCTGGTGCCGCGTGAGCGCGTCCTGGCTGCTGCCGGGCATATTGCTCGGCTCGCTGCTCAGCTTGCTCTTATCGCTGTTGCTCAGTACGGTGCTGGCCTGGTGCGCGGCGCAGCGCCGGTACCGCCGGCGCGAAGGCAACGCGCGCGCGGCGGCGCTGCTGCAGGCCCTGCCTGCTGCCGTGATCGGCACCGACCGGCATGGCGTGGTGCGCTATCTGAACGCGCGTGCCGCCAGCCTGGGCGGCTTGCCGTCGGGGCAGGGCGTGGGCGCCTCGGTGGCGCAGCTGCTGCCGCTGTTCCACGACGGCGCCCCCATCGACATGGCGTGCCAGGTGCGCGACTGCGTGACGCAACAGGCGCTGCTCGACGTGTCGCGCGGCGCCGTGCTGCTGCGCCAGTCCGACGGCGCGCGCGTCGATGTGCAGTACAGCTGCGCGCCGCTGGCGCACGGCGATGGTGCGGTCCTGTTGCTGCACGATGTGTCGGCGCGCCGGCATGCCGAGCAGCAGCTTGAATTTATCGCCCACCACGATGGCCTGACCGGCCTGCCGAACCGCCTGCATTTCCAGATCCGCTGCGAGCACGCCATCGCCTATGCGCGGCGCCACCGTTCCCTGCTGGCCGTGCTGTTTGTCGATATCGACCGCTTCAAGCCCATCAACGACAGCCTGGGCCACGACGTGGGCGACGCGGTGCTGGCACAATTTGCGCAGCGGGTGCAGCAGTGCGTGCGCAAGGTCGATACGGTGGCGCGCCAGGGCGGTGACGAATTCATTATCCTGCTGACCGAACTGCATGCGGCGCAGGACGCCGAACGGGTGGCTGGAAAAATCATCGCCGCCATTGCCGCGCCGTTTGTCGTCAAGGAGTACAGCCTGTCGGTGGCCGCCAGCGTCGGCATTGCGCTGTATCCGGACGATGACGACGATGTGCCGGCGCTGATTGAAAAGGCCGACCTGGCCATGTACGCGGCCAAGCGGCGCGCGCCTGGCACCTTGCTGCGCTATGCGCCGCGCATGCAGGTGCAGTCCTGTTCGCGCGCCATCCTGGAAACGGCGCTGCGCCATGCGCTTGAGCGCAACGAATTCATGCTCCATTACCAGCCCAGGATCAATCTGCAGACGCGCACCATGACGGGCGTCAAGGCGCTGCTGCGCTGGAAGCATCCGGAGCAGGGCTTGATGATGCCGCTCGATTTTTTGCCGGTGCTCGAAGAAAGCACCCTGATCCTGCCGGTCGGCGCCTGGGTGCTGGCCACGGCGGTGGAGCAGGCCAGGTGCTGGCTACAGGAAGGGCACTGCCTGACGGTGTCGGTCAGCCTGTCGGCGCGCCAGTTCTACCAGCGCGATATCGCGCGCAATGTTGGCGCCGCACTGGCAGCGGCCGGCGTGCCCGGCCACTGCATCGAACTGGATATCGCTGCCGGCATCCTGATCGATCGCAACTACAATTGCGAGCAGATACTGCAGCAGTTTCGCCAGCTGGGCATGACGATTTGCATCAGCGACTTTGGCACCGGCGAGGCGTCGCTCAAGCTGCTCAGGCGCTTCCCGGCCGACGCCGTCAGGATCGAAAAGTGTTTTGTCGATGAGCTGGGACGCGACAGCGAAGATGGCGCCAGCATGGCGCGCGCCATCGTGGCAATGGCGCGTACGCTGGGCCTGCGCACGATTGCCAGCGGCGTGGAAAACGCCGCGCAGCTGGCGCTGCTCTCCGACATGGGCTGCGATGAGGCGTTCGGCTATCTGCTGGGCCGCGCCATGACGCCGGCCGACATCGCGCCCCTGCCGGGCAACGCCATCAGCGCTGGTGCGAACTGATGCATCTGTCGAGATGGCCCAGCAGCTGCAGCAGCGCGCGCCGGTCGACATAGTTGTTCATGGTGCTGCTGACCAGCACTTCGGGCGCCTTTGCCACGGCTTGCGTGGCCTCTTTCAGCGCCGTGCGCCAGGCTGTTGCATCGGCTCCGGGAGCGTCGAGGGCGGCATGCACCGCTGCGCAACTGAAGTCATAGGCGTCAAAGCCGCAGCAGCCGGCCACGCACTGGGTTTCCAGGCGCGCCAGCAGCTCCCACAGGCCGTGCAGGTACGGATCAACTTCATGCGCGTGCGCATAGCAGCCATCGAGATCCCTGACCTCAATCCAGACGCCGTCTGCAATCGGGATATCGTTCTTGTGTTCAGGCTCTGTCATGTTCATCGGTCAGCTTATTGCGGTGCACGGCACTGTAGCAGCTTTCGCTCACGGCAGCCGGTTCAGAACCGGTAACGCAGCGACAGCATGGCGTTGCGCGGGTCGCCATAGTAGCCGCCCATGCCGGTCGAGTGGTAGCGTTTGTCGAACACGTTGTTGACATTCAGGGTAGCCGTCAGGCGCGGGTTGAGCGGGTATTGCGCCATCAGGCCGGCCACCGCATAGCTGTCCTGCGTGAAGCGCTCGCCGTTCGGGCCGCGGTCGTCCATGTAGATGCCGCTTTGCCAGTTCACGCCGGCCCCCAGAACCAGGCCGGGCAGGCCTTGCGACAGGCGGTAGGTGCTCCACAGCTTGACCTGCGATTGCGGCTGGTTGGTCTGGATACGCTCACCCTGCGCATTGCGGATGCGGCTGTAGGCATAGCTGGCCGTCAGTTGCCAGTCCGGGCGCAACTGGCCCGATACTTCCGCCTCGAAGCCGCGCGTGGTGGCGCCCTTGACCGTGTGATAGGCGTACGAGCCGCCGCCGGTGCCGATGATCCAGATATTGCCCGGATCGGCTTCGGCCAGGTTTTCCTGGCGCAGTTGGTACACGGACGCGCTGGTGTTCAAGGCGCCGTTGAAGAACTCACCCTTCACGCCGGCCTCGTAGTTCTTGCCTTCGAGCGGCGGCAGGAAGCGGCTGTTGACATCGCGCTGGCTTTGCGGCGTGAAAATGCTCGTGTAGCTGGCGTAGGCCGACCAGTGTGGCCCCAAGTCATACACCAGCCCCGCATACGGGGTGATCTTGCCGTTTTCGCGCATCGCGTCATACAGGTCGGTGTCGGCGTCGTAATCGCTGCGGATATCGCGCTTCCAGTACGACAGGCGCGCGCCCAGGATCACTGACAGCGCTTCCGTCGGGCGCAGACGCAGCGTGGCATACAGGCCGCTTTCGCGCTCCTTGTCATAGGAAGTGCCGAGCCGCGTGCCGCGGTAGTCAGGTACCGGCATGGCGCCATTCCAGGCATTGATGTCGGGGATGCTGTAGTCATAGCCGTCCAGGCGCCAGCCCGGGTAGATCGGGCTGTTGGTTTCGAGTTCCGACGTGCTCACGCCGAACACCAGTTCATGCTGGCGCCCGAACGCCTGGAACGGTCCGCTGACATAGGCGTCAAGCGCGGTCTGCTGCGGTTTGCTGTGCCAGTTGGCCAGCCACAGTTTCAGGTTGGCGCCGCTGATGCGATCGGCATAGCCGTTGCCGGCAAAACCCTGCAGGGCGTCATAGCGGTTGCTGCTGCGGCTGACGGCCAGCTTGGCGATCCAGCCGTTGTCAAAATAATGGTCGAGCGTGGCGAACAGCATGCTCTGTTCGCGGTCGTAGGTGCTCCATGCAGCCGTGCCGTTCATCGAGCGCTTGAAATGGGTCAGCGAACCATCGCTGTAAAAGGCGGGAAATTCGCGCCCGGCGCCATTCAGCTTTTCCTTCTGGTAGTTCACGCCGGCGCTGAGCACTGTCGATGGCGACAGGTCGGCTTCGACGATGGCGTACAGCACGTCTTTTTTCTGGCGATAGCGCTCGATAAACGAATGCTGGTCTTCATGTGCGGCGACGATGCGGGCGCGCACGCTGCCGTCCTGGTTCAACGGCGTGGACAGGTCGCCATCGATGCGATAGCGGTCCCACGAGCCGGCCTGCACGCCGGCCGAGGCGGCAAACGTGCGGCCCGGGCGCTTGCGCACCAGGTTGATGGCCGCCGACGGACTGCCGGTGCCGCTGATCAGGCCGGTGGCGCCGCGGATGATCTCGACGCGGTCATAGATGGCCGCGTCATAGGTGCGCGCTTCGAGGTTCTTGCTGGTCGGTATGCCATCGAACATGTACGACGTGACTTCAAAGCCGCGCGAGAACACCTGGTCGTATTCGCGCGTGCTCGACGAGCGGTCAACCGTGATGCCGGGTGACTGCACCAGCACGTCCTGCAAGGTGCGCAGGCCCTGGTCTTCGATCTGCTGGCGCGTGATCACGCTGACCGCTTGCGGCGTTTCGCGCAGCGACAGGTTCAGGCGCGTGGCGCTGGTCAGGCCGGCGTAGCTGCGCTTGCCTTCGGTGGTGCCGTCGCGCAGTGCGCTGGAACTGACGGCCACTTCGCCGAGCGTGGCGGCAATCGGCGCGGCAGACGTGCTTTTGCGCAGCACATAGCTGCGCTCGGCGCCGGGCACCGCTTCAAGGCCGGTGCCGGCCAGCAGTTGCGCCAGCGCTTGCGGCACCGTATAGCTGCCCTGCAGGCCGGGCGAGCGCAAGCCCTGCAGCAGTTCGGCCGCGCCGCCCACGTTGACCCTGGCGTTAATGGCAAAGGCGGCAAGCGCGGTGGGCAGGTCGCCGGCCGGCACGCTGTAATGCGTTGCGCTGGTGCTGGCGCTGGCAGTATCGGCCGCCATGGCGGGCAGCTGTGCCAGCGACAGCAGCAACAGCGCGCTGCCAACGGCGCGGGCGAGGGGAGACAGGTTCAGATGGTGCAGATGCATGGTATAGCCTTTCCAGTGGAATCAAGTAAGCGACATCCACAGGACAGCCGAGCGGTGAAAAAGGGGCCAGAAAAAAATAATTATTTTACGTGGGCAGTGATGGTGACCCAGTAGCGGCTGCGGTACAGCACATCGACCGGCAGCATGCGCGTCAGACTGTCGAGCACACTGTCGGTGTCGTCGAGCCGGAACGCGCCGCTCAGGCGCAGGCCAGCCACCTGCGATTCGACGCGCAGCAGGCCGGGGCGGTAGCGCGCCAGTTCGGCGGCAAACGCATCGAGGCGCATGTTTTGCGCCAGCAGCATGCCTTGCGTCCAGGCGTCGGCCTGCGGCGCGGCGGCCGTGGGCAGCGCAGCGTAGCTGGCGTCGAAGCGTGCCTGCTGGCCCGCTTCGACCCGGCGTATGGCGGCCGAAGCTGCGCGCGGCGCGATCTGCACCGCGTGTTCGAGCACCGTTACGCGGCTGTCATCGTCTTCCACGCGCACGATAAAGCGCGTGCCCAGCGCGCGGATGCGGCCATGGCGGGTAGCGACGATAAACGGCCGCCTGCCCGCATGGTCTGGGCGGGTTTCGACCAGTATTTCGCCGCGCCGCAGCGTCAGCAGGCGTTCGTGCGCGCCATAGGCCACGTCGAGCGCGCTGTTACTGTTAAGGAGCAGGCGGGCGCCATCGGGCAGGGCCAGTTCGCGCCGTTGGCCGACGTCGCTGCGCAGTTCGGCCAGCAGATAGGTGGGCAGCAGATCGTGGCGGTACAGCATCCAGGCGCCAGGCACCGTCATCAAAGCCAGCAGCGCCTGCATGGCGGCGCGGCGCTGCGGTCGGCGCAGCACGGGCGCCGCCACGCCCGGCGGCAGCAGGGCGGCTGTCTGCTCAAACTGACCGCTGACCTGCTGCACCTTATGCCAGGCGCGCAGGTGTTCCGGGTCGCGTGCGCGCCAGCGCGCACTGGCCACCAGTTCGTCCGGCGTAGCCTCACCCGACTGCTCAAGCAGGAACCACTCGACGGCCTGGCGCGCAATCTTGCGCGGCAAGGGTGGCGCCGGCAGTGTGTCGGTTTTCATGCCAGCAGCACGCATTCGGTCAGCGCTTCGGCCAGGTAGCGCTTGACGGAGCGCTCGCCGATATGCAGGCGGGCCGCGATTTCGGCGCAGGTATGGCCTTCGATCTGCGCCATGATGAAAACGGCGCGCACTTTCGGCTTCAGGCCGTCGAGCATGGCGTCAACCGCTTGCAGCGACTGCAGCATTTCTGCCTGCTGCTGGGCCGACGGCGCATGCTGTTCGGGCAGCGTCGACAGTACGTCCAGCCACGCGTTCTCCAGCGACTGGCGGCGCAGATGGTTGATCAGCAGGTGCTTGGCCACGGTGGCCAGATAAGCTCTGGGCGAACGCAGCGCAGCCGTTTGCGGTTGCGCTGGTGAACCGGCGAGCAGCCGCGCAAAGGTGTCCTGCATCAGGTCGGCCGCATCGAACGCATTGCCCAGGCGCCGTTGCAGCCAGTGGGTCAGCCAGCCATGGTTGGCGCTGTAGCAGCTGTCGAACTGCATTATCGTACTGCCAGTACCAGCGCCGCCAGCAGCGCCGCCACGCCAGCCACGCGCGCCAGCAGCATCGCGTGTCTGGGGGCATACGGCAGCAGCCAGATCAGCAGTAGCCCGCAGCAGGTCAGGCTGCCGACCCATACCACCGTGCCGTAGCCGGCACCGCTGCTGTGCATGGCCCAGGCCAGGCCAAAGGCCAGCGCCAGCCAGCCGCCCCATCGCAGGCGCCGGCGCAGCTGCAAAGGCGGCTCGGCACCGCGCCCGTGCAGGTCGGCGTAGTGGCGGTCCATCGCCAGGCACAGGCATGACAGGCCCGCATAGCACAGCGCAAAAACCAGGAAGTTGCTTATCCATTCCATTATGCGGCTCCTGCGGCAGTATCGGGCGTGACGTCGGCCTTGGCGGCCGGTCTGGTTGGCTTGGCTGATTTGGATGGCAAGGGCTTGAGCCTGAAGGCGGCGTAGGCCAGTCCCAGGCCCAGCACCAGCACCACCAAGTCAAATGCCGCTACGGCCACCGGACCGCGACCCAGCAGCACTGCGCCCAGGTGCGAACCCGAGGTCAGCGCGTTCAGCACCGGCAGCGACGCCAGCAGGAAGGCGCCGACAGACAATTGAATACGCCACATGGCGCGCGTCGGACGCAACTGGGCCACGATGGCGGCCAGCGCCCAGGCGCCGAAGAAGCAGGCGATCTCTTCTTTCGGCCGCTCTTCGAGTCCGACCGGCAGCAGCCGGTTGGCCCAGAAGTAGGCGCCAAAGGCAATCGGGATGCCGGCAATGGCGCCGATATTGAGCGCCTCGACCAGCCGCAGGCCAAAGCTGGGCCGTTTGCCGGCCGCCAGCGCCTTGGCCTGCTTCTGGCGCGTCTTGACGGCCCACAGCAGCGCGCCGGTGGCGACCATGGCGCAGCCGGCCAGGCCCGACAGGAAGAACAGCGCACGCAGCAGTGGGCTGGCAAAGTTGGCGATATGCAGGCCCACCATCACGCCATGCGTGCTGGACGCGCCGCCCGGTTCATCGCCATAGGTGGCCAGCAGCTTGCCGCTCACGCCATCGAATTCCATGGTGGGCTGCTTGGATGTCATGTCGCGTCCGCCAGCGCGGCGCAGCGTGACAGTAGCGTTGGCGTCGCCCGGCAGGTTGACCGAGACAAAGCCCACCTGCGCGCCCCAGCGCTGCTCTGCCTGGCGTACCAGCGGCGCGAACGGCGTCAATGGCGCGGCCACGCCGGCCGCCTTGGTTTCGCCGGCACGGGCCGGGAAGGCTTCGGAGAAAAAGGCATCCTGGTCACCCTTGTAGGCGGTCGTCACGCCCGACGGCATATACATGAACATCAGCGTGACCAGGCCGGTATAGGTAATCATCAGGTGGTAGGGCAGCGCCAGCACCGCCGTCACATTGTGCGCGTCGAGCCAGGAGCGCTGGCCTTTTTTCGGACGGAAGGTAAACAGGTCTTTGAAGATGCGCTTGTGGGTGACGATGCCGCTGATGATCGACACCAGCATGAACATGGCGCAAAAACCGACGATCCAGCGCGCCCACAGGGCCGACATATAGTGCAGGTCGAAATGCAGGCGATACAGGAATTCGCCGCCGCGCGTCTCGCGCGGCTTGGACAGCACCTCGCCGGTGGACGGATCGGCTTTTTCGCTGTGGAAGTTGCCGCGCCGGCCCTTTTTCTTCTCGCCCGGCTTGGACGGCTTGCTCCAGCCCAGCTGCAGCGCAGGATTGCGCTCGCCGGGCAGGGTGATAAACCAGCGCGTGGCGCCTTGCGCGCGTTCCTGCATGGCCGTTTGCGCTGCCGTGGCAGCCTGTTCGCTGCTGACAGGTTGACCGGCGGCGGCATGCAGTTCGGGCTGCATCCACAGGGTAATTTCATTGCGGTAGTAGCTGGCCGTACCGGCGCAAAACACCAGCAGCAAAACCCAGCATACCAGCAGGCCGGACCAGGTATGCAGCCACGCCATCGACTGGCGGAAACCTTCTTTCATGCGAGACTCCAGGAAAGCGCGTCCATCCATTGCAGGATGGCGGCCATGACAGCGCAGGGGATCAACAGGCCCAGCCAGGCGCGCAGCGCGCTGCCGGTGGCAAACACCCACATGACGGCGCAGGTATAGATGGCAAACGACAGCAGCGTCGCCGTCATCACGGCCTCCACGCGCGCCATCGGCAGGCATACCGACAGCAGCATGGTAGACAGGGCGGCCAGCAGATAGCCGCCGACGATGGCCGCTACGCTGCGCGAGGCCACGCCGAGGCGGTAGCGCAGCGCCTCCGGCAGCCGCAGGCGCTGCAGTTTTTCAGTTTGAGCGGAGGCGGACATGCTTAGCCGTGATCCTTGCTTGGTTCTGCGGCAGGTGGTGCCGGCAACGGCGCCACGCCCTGCGGCTGCACCAGCGACAGCGTGGTGACGTAGCTGGCCTGGTCGTAATACTTGCCGTCGCGCTCGCCACCGGTCTTGTCTTCATGGTGTACTTCCAGCACATAACGGCCCTGCCATGGCAGCGCGAAGCTGACCAGGCCCTGCTTGTCGCTCCACGCTTCGCGCGACCAGCCCGACTGCACCACGGCGTTGACCTTGACGCCGGCCAGCGGCTGGCCGCGGTAGCTGAGCTGGAACTGGCCCGGTATGCCGGTGGGTACGAGGTCCAGCGTCAGCGCCGCTTTCTGCGCGCTATGGTCGGCTACCAGCCGTGCTGCCGGCGTCCAGATGGCGTAAGTCACCTTGCCGTCTTTCTTGTTTTCCCAGCCCGGATAGCTGTTTTCTTCCACGATGATGGTCTCGCCAGGGGCAACCTTGCCATTGAGTGCAAATGCGGCGGCGCTCTTGCTGGCCTGCAGCGTCTTGCTGCCGCCGGGCGCCACCAGGCTGGCGTTTTTCAGGCTGAATTTATCGAGCAGGCCGGGCGAGACTTCCCGCAGGTTGTCGCCGAATTCGCCAAAATACACGCTGGCGTGCTGGTCATTCTGCTCCAGCCAGATCTGGTGCGCGCCAGCCGACGCCGACAGCATTGCTGCGCCCAGCATCGTGGCAACGAGGGCGCTGGCGCGCGCGATGGAAGTCAATTGCATGGTATATCCCTTATCTTGTTATAGGCATGTAGTGGCGCTGCTTCGGCATGGATGCTTGCTTGGCGCGAAACCTGGCTGGCGGGATGACTTGCGGTGGGTGAATAAAGCGCTGCCACGATAAATAGTAATGAGAACCATTCTTATTATAGTGGGGCGTTATGGATAGAGCAAGCCGACAATCGACAGGGCAATCGACAGGACAATCGATGCATGGCGCCGCTGCGGGGGCGTGTCACCGCACAGAATGGCAGTCCTGCATGATGTAAAATTAGTCATTAGTTAATTTGGAGACATCATGGCGGTACAGATCATCAATACGGCGCCGATCGCCGGCCAGCGTCCGGGTACTTCGGGCCTGCGCAAGAAAGTCAGCGTGTTCAGCGAGCCGCAATACCTGGAAAATTTCGTGCAAAGCGTGTTCGACACCGTGGGCGACTGCCACGGACAGACGCTGGTGCTCGGTGGCGATGGCCGTTACTACAACCGCACTGCGATCCAGACGGTATTGCGCATGGCTGCCGCGCATGGCTATGCGCGCGTGCTGGTCGGGCAGGGCGGCATTATGTCGACCCCGGCCGTCAGCTGCGTGATCCGCAAGCATGGCGCCAGCGGCGGCCTGATCCTGTCGGCCAGCCATAATCCGGGCGGCCCCGATGGCGACTTCGGCATCAAGTACAACACCGGCAATGGCGGCCCGGCACCGGAAAAGCTGACCGAGGCGATGTTTGCGCGCACCGAAACCATCACGCAATATCGCATCAGCGATAGCGCCGATATCGATCTCGACCGGTTGGGCATCGTGCATGTCGAGCAGATGGTGGTTGAAGTGATCGACCCGGTGGCCGATTATGCCGAACTGATGCAGCAGCTGTTTGATTTCGACGCCATCCGCGCCCTGTTTGCCGGCGGCCTGCGCATCTGCTTTGACGGCATGCACGCCGTCTCGGGGCCATACGCCACGGCGATTCTGGAAGGCATGCTGGGCGCAAAAAAGGGCAGTGTGATCAACGGTGTGCCGCTGGAAGACTTTGGCGGCGGCCATCCCGACCCCAACCCGGTCAATGCGCATGAACTGATTGCCATCATGGCAGGCGACAATGCGCCCGACTTCGGCGCCGCCTCCGATGGCGATGGCGACCGCAACATGATCGTGGGCCGCCGCTTTGACGTGACGCCATCGGACAGCCTGGCCATCCTGGCCGCCAACGCCAGCGTGGCACCCGGCTATGCGGGCGGCCTGGCCGGTATCGCCCGCTCGATGCCCACCTCGGGCGCGGCCGACCGCGTGGCAGCTGCCTTGGGCATTCCATGCTTTGAAACGCCGACCGGCTGGAAGTTCTTCGGCAACCTGCTTGACGCCGGCATGGCGACCTTGTGTGGAGAGGAAAGTTATGGCACCGGATCGAACCACGTGCGCGAAAAAGACGGTTTGTGGGCGGTGCTGTTCTGGCTGAATCTGCTGGCGGCCAAACAGCAATCGGTGGAACAGATCGTGCGCGCGCACTGGGCCACCTACGGGCGCAATTACTATTCGCGTCACGATTATGAAGCCATTGACAGCGCCGTGGCCAACGCATTGATGGACGCGCTGCGCGGGCAACTGGAAGGACTGGCTGGCCAGCAGCTGGGCGACTATACGGTAGCGCTGGCCGACGACTTCAGCTATACCGATCCGGTCGACGGCTCGGTGTCGCACAAGCAGGGCGTGCGCATCGTCATGACCGACGGCTCGCGCATCGTGCTGCGCCTGTCGGGTACCGGCACCGAAGGGGCAACCTTGAGGCTGTACCTGGAGCGCTATGAAGCCGATCCTGCCCATCACAGCATCCCCACGCAGGAAGCGCTGGCCGGCCTGATTGCGGTGGCCGAACAGCTCGCGCAGATCCGCGAGCGCACGGGGCGCGATGCACCGACGGTGACGACGTAATCCGACAAATGTGGCCAACAATATTGTCGGATTACGCGCTCTGCGCTAATCCGACCTACGCAGATTGCCTTTCAGAGTAGGTCGGGTAGGTCGGATTAGCGTAGCGTAATCCGACAATCAGTAGCGTAACCCGACACGCATACAGCAGGCTTAAACCTTGCCCACCTCAGCCTTGCGATAGTTATCGACCATCTTGTAGCGCTTGGCATACAGACCAAAAGCCAGCATCGCCACCGCGGCAAAGGCGGCAAAGAAGAACATCTGGAATGCCGTCACGCTGATGCCGCTTTCGGCAATCTTGCCGATCACGCCTTCGTTCATCACGCTCTTGTTGACGATCAGCACCCACAGGTTGCCCACGGTGGTCGACAGGTTCCAGAAGCTCATGATGGCGCCCTTCATCGAGACGGGCGCCTGGCTGTAGGCAAACTCCAGGCCGGTGGCCGAGACCAGCACTTCGCCAAACGTCAGCAGCGCGTACGGCAGGATCTGCCACATGATCGAGACGGCGTTGCCGCTGTCGAGCGACAGTTGCAGCAGGCCGATCACGATCCACGCCAGCGAGGAAAAACCGATACCGGCTGTCATGCGGCGCAGCGCCGTTGCTTCCATGCCGAAACGCGCCAGCAGCGGGTACAGCACCAGGTTGTTAAACGGGATCAGCAGCATCACCAGCATCGGGTTCAGTGCCTGCATCTGCGCCGGTAGGAACCATGATGGTTTTTCCATGGTGTTGGCCTGCACGATCCAGGTCGAAGCTTTCTGGTCGAACAGCGAAAAGAACGGCGTGACCAGCGCAAAGATCACCAGGATGCGCAGCACGGCGCGCACGCCTTCGACCGCTTCGTCAGGATGGATGCCGCGTGCGCGTTCGAGCTGCATGGCCGTGCCGATGCTGCCAAAGGCCAGCAGCAGCACCAGTGCGGTACAGGCGGAAATCACAAAGCCCCAGTCAGGAATGCTGTAGAACGCATACAGCGCGCCCAGCACGCCAATATAGGCAACATACAGACCCGGGCGCGAACCACCTTCGACATGCGCCAGCAGCGCGGTGCGCGCCACGCGGGTAAATGAATGCGGATTCGGTGGTGCCGGCGGCACGTGCACGTATTTCTTGGCGCCCATCCAGAATACGATGGTGGCGGCCAGCATCATCAGGCCGGGAATGCCGAACGCAACCGACGGGCCGTAGTCGCGCAGGAACACCGGCATCAGCAGCGAGGCAAAGAAGGAGCCGAAGTTGATGATCCAGTAGAACAGGTCGAATACCAGCTTGGCCTTGTGCTTGTTGGTCTGGTCGAACTGGTCGCCCACAAACGACGCCACCAGCGGCTTGATGCCGCCGGAGCCGAAGGCGATCAGGAACAGGCCGAAATAAAAGCCGTTGACGCTGTTTTCAAAGATGGCCAGGCAGGCGTGGCCGGCGCAATAAACCAGGCTCAGCCAGAAAATGGTGTTGTATTTTCCGAAGAAGCGGTCGGCCAGCCAGCCACCCAGCAGCGGGAAAAAGTACACGCCGATGACAAAGGTGTGGAACACATGCTTGGCTTCGCCGGTGCGCTGGTCGATCGGGATCATCAGCAGCAAGGTGCTGATCAGGAACGGCGTGAGAATATTGCGCATGCCATAAAAGCTGAAGCGTTCGCAGCCCTCGTTGGCAATAATATATGGTATCTGTCGCGGCATCTTGCCGTTGGCAGTTTGTGTCCCGGCCGTTGACATAGGCTCTCCCCCAAGTGATTTTTGTAAGCCGCGATGCTAAGGCCTGTTGCGTTTGCTGGCAACAGAAAAAACGGCTTTGTGCTTATTTCGCCGGAAATTGTAAGGTATTGATTTTCAAGAAAGTCGGCGCGCCTGCGGTGGTGAGGGCAGGGCGCGGCAGCAGCAATTGCAGCTGCAACATATCGCCCTGTGCCGCTGTCTCGTCGAGCACGAAGCCGCAGCTCAGGTAAAGCGATAGCGCCGCCTGATTGTCGTGCGCCACGGCCAGGCGCAGCCGCGCCAGCTCGGGGATGGTGCAGGCATGGTGGATGCTAGCGTGCATCAGTTGCCGGCCCAGCCCCTGGCCGCGCGCCTGCGGCGCTACATACACGCCCCAGATGGTGGCCTTGTCATGCACGACGGCAATTGGTTCGCGACGCAGGCCAGCAATGGCAATCAACTGTATATCGTTGAAAATACCAAATATTCTTTGGAGTGGGGTGTGCTGCAGGCGCTGGCTGATCTGTCCCAGCGGCAAGCTGCTTTCCAGCGCATACGTGGTGCAGAAAGCCTGCGGCAGTTCGCTGATGCCGGCCAGGCGCAGCGCGCGGTAGGCGGGTGCATCGTCGGCAGTGAGGGCGCGGAGGAAAGTTGCTGGCATGCAGCGAGTATCGGCCCGGGCTGCATGAAAGTAAAGCTTGAGTTGTTGCCGGGTTTTAATTAAGATATATCTTATTACGATATATCTTAATGAGCAGCCATGAACCAACCTTTTGCTGCCGACGCAGCTCCCGTACTGCGTGGCCCGAAAATGTTTGATGCCGGTACCTTGCGTTATCTGGTGCTGCAACTGATTGCCGACCAGCCGCGCCATGGCTACGACATTATCAAGGCCATCGGCGAGCGCGCCGGCGGCGGCTATGCGCCGAGCCCTGGCGCCATCTATCCGCTGATGCACGGCCTGGTCGGGCAAGGGTATGTGGCGGTCAGCCGCGACGGTAACAAAAAGCTGCACAGCATTACGCCCGAAGGCCTGGCGTTCCTGGACGCCAATCGCGGCTATGTGGACGCGATAGCCGCGCGCGTATCGTCCAGCGAGCGGGCCGACGATCTGCGCCAGCTGATGCATGAATTGAAAGCAGTCGTTATTGCGCGCGGCCTGGCGCAAGATGCCGATACAGCGCGGCTGGCGGCCATGCGCGCCATCTTGCGCGAAGCGCGCCGCGCGATCGAGGTGCTGCCATGACGGCCGCCGTGCTCAGCCCGGCGCGCGAGCGCATCATGCTGTGGCTGCTGGCGCTGACCCAATTTACCGTCATTATGGATTTCATGGTGATGATGCCGCTGGCGCCGCAGCTGATGCAGGCTTTCCAGATCGGCCCGGCAGCCGTCTCGGGCGCGGTTTCGGCCTATGCCTGGTGCGCTGGTTTGTCCGGCCTGCTGGCGGCGACCTATATCGACCGCTTTGACCGCAAGCGTCTGCTGCTGGCCATGTTTGGTTTGTTTACGGTGTCGAACCTGGCCTGCGCGCTGGCGCCCAACTTCCATGTGCTGCTGTGGTCGCGCGCCTTTGCCGGCCTGACCGGCGGCGTGCTGGGCGCCATGACCATGGCCATCATCGGCGACGTGATTCCGGCCGAGCGGCGCGGCGCGGCCACCGGCATCGTGATGACCTCGTTTGCGATCGCGGCCATTGCCGGCGTGCCGATTGGCGTGGTGATGGCGGCGCACTATGGCTGGGCGTCGCCGTTCTTTATGCTGGTAATCCTGTCGCTGCTGATCTGGCTGGCCGGCATGCGCGTGCTGCCGTCGCTGACGGCGCATCTGGCCAACGAGCCCACGCCGCTGCGCCAGGTGCTGCCCAATCTGCTGGCGCTGTTTCGCGAACGGCGCCACCTGGCTGCATTCGGCCTGTCGGTGGTCAATATGGCGGCTGGCATGCTGTTGATTCCCTTTGTGTCGCCGGTGCTGGTGGGCAACCAGGGACTGGCGCCAGCCGATGTAACGTGGGTGTATCTGGCCGGCGGCTGCGCCACGCTGGTGTCGGCGCGCCTGGTCGGGCGCTGGGCCGACCGCGCCGGCAAGCAGCAGGTGTACCGCTGGCTGGCGCTGTTGTCCATCGTGCCCATGCTCTTGATCACGCACCTGCCGCCGCTGCCCTTGCCGCTATTGATGCTGGCGTTTGCGCTGTTCATGATTTTGGTATCGGGGCGCACCATTCCGCTGCAGGCATTGTTGACGACCATACCGGCGCCGCAGCAGCGCGGGGCGTTTCTCAGCGCCAACGCGGCGCTGCAAAGCGTCGGCAATGGCCTGGGCGCCTGGCTGGGTGGCCTGCTGCTCCATACCGATGCGGCTGGCCATATCAGCGGCTATGGCGTCAACGGCTATCTGGCCGCGGGCCTGTCGCTGCTGATGGTATGGTGGGCCTCGCGCGTGCGCAGCGTTGCCGCTGCTTAGTTGCCGGCACGCTCCATCGGCTTGCTTTCCTTGCGCCAGCGCTCCAGGCTGAACAGTTCGTCGCTGGCCAGGTCTTCGACCAGGATGCGCTTGCCGTCGGGCGATACCAGGAAACTTTCCCAGCGGTGCGCGGCGTCGGGCGTGCTTTCAAAAAAGCTCAGCTGGTAGTAGGGCTTGCCATCGACCAGGCGCTGCTCGGGCGCCGTTTCCATCACAGCGCCATGTGCGCGGCCTTTCGAGGCTTTTTCGATATGGCTGGACCAGGCCTTGATTTCCGGCAGCGCCATCAAGGCGTCGACGGCTTTGGCGTCGGCGTCCTGGGTTGTCGGCGCGTTGCTGCTGCCACCTGGAGACTGCGGCGGCTGGTAGACGTAATAAGCGCCCAGTCCGGCAGCGAGCAGGCCGGCCAGGATGCCGGCAATGATCGGGGTTCTGGAAGACGAGGAGCGTGGCTGCATGATGGCGTAGAGAGGATGGTGATGGCGGCCATGCTAAAGCAAAATCGCCGGGCAGTGGGGGCTGCGGACGAAAAAAAAGCCATCTTCACGAGGAAGATGGCTTATCAGGTTGCCCTGGGCGTCTTGTTTGGCTGCTGGCAGTTTTTGGCCCGTCAGCAAGCTGGCAAGACTATGCGGCCGGGCGACGCCGTCGCCTGCGCGCCTGGCCGCCGGACATTACATCATGCCGTCCATGCCACCCATGCCGCCCATGCCACCCATACCGCCTGGCATGCCGCCGCCGGCTTTGTCGTCGGCGATTTCGCAGATCATGCAGTCGGTGGTCAGCATCAGGGACGCGATCGACGCTGCGTTTTGCAGAGCCGAACGGGTTACCTTGGCTGGATCCAGCACGCCCATTTCAACCATGTCGCCGTAGGTGCCGTTTGCTGCGTTGTAGCCGTAGTTGCCCGAGCCAGCCAGTACGGCTGCCACGACGACCGATGCTTCTTCGCCAGCGTTTTGCACGATCATGCGCAGTGGCTCTTCCATCGCGCGCAGCACGATCTTGATGCCGGCGTCCTGGTCAGGATTGTCGCCTTTGACCGTGATGTTGGCGCGTGCGCGCAGCAGGGCTACGCCGCCGCCTGGCACAATGCCTTCTTCCACGGCAGCGCGGGTTGCGTGCAGTGCATCTTCAACGCGGGCTTTCTTTTCCTTCATTTCGACTTCGGTGGCAGCGCCAACCTTGATCACGGCAACGCCGCCAGCCAGTTTGGCTACGCGCTCTTGCAGTTTTTCACGGTCGTAGTCCGAAGTTGCTTCTTCGATCTGTACGCGCACTTGCTTGACGCGTGCTTCGATGGCAGCAGCCTGGCCAGCACCGTCGATCACGATGGTGTTTTCCTTGCCCACTTCGATGCGCTTGGCTTGGCCCAGCTCTTCGAGCGTGACTTTTTCCAGGGTCAGGCCAACTTCTTCAGCGATGACCTGGCCGCCGGTCAGGACAGCGATGTCTTCCAGCATGGCTTTGCGGCGGTCGCCGAAGCCTGGCGCCTTGACTGCGCAGGTTTTCAGGATGCCACGGATGTTGTTGACAACCAGGGTTGCCAGTGCTTCGCCTTCGATGTCTTCTGCGATGATCAGCAGTGGACGGCCGGCCTTGGCAACTTGCTCCAGTACTGGCAGCAGGTCACGGATGTTCGAGATTTTCTTGTCGCACAGCAGGACAAATGGATTGTCCAGGATCGCAACTTGCTTCTCTTGGTTGTTGATGAAGTATGGCGACAGGTAGCCGCGGTCGAACTGCATACCTTCAACGATGTCGAGTTCGTCGTTCAGCGATTTGCCGTCTTCAACGGTGATGACGCCTTCCTTGCCGACTTTTTCCATCGCTTCAGCGATACGCTCGCCGATCGAGGTGTCGGAGTTGGCCGAGATCGAACCAACTTGAGCGATTTCCTTGGTGGTGTCGCATGGACGGGCGATTTTCACCAGCTCTTCCACGGTTGCGGCCACAGCCTTGTCGATACCGCGCTTCAGATCCATCGGGTTCATGCCGGCGGCCACGAATTTCATGCCTTCGCGCACGATCGCTTGTGCCAGCACGGTGGCGGTGGTGGTGCCGTCACCGGCGTTGTCGCTGGTGCGGGAAGCAACTTCCTTGACCATTTGCGCGCCCATGTTCATGAGCTTGTCTTTCAGTTCGACTTCTTTTGCAACCGATACACCATCCTTGGTCACGGTCGGGGCGCCGAACGAGCGCTCCAGAACAACGTTGCGGCCTTTAGGACCCAAGGTCACTTTGACTGCATTGGCCAGGACGTTGACGCCTTCGACCATCTTGGCGCGCGCTGCGTCGCCGAATACTACTTCTTTAGCTGCCATGTTTAATTCTCCAGAAATTTCGGGATGATTCTATTGAAACGTGGGAACGATTACTGAACGACGATCGCCATGATGTCTTCTTCACGCATGACCATCAGTTCCTGACCGTCAACTTTGACCGTTTGGCCGGCGTATTTGCCGAACAGCACGCGGTCGCCCACTTTGACATCCAGAGGACGGACTTTGCCGTCGTCGAGAATCTTGCCATTGCCTACGGCAAGGACTTCGCCTTGATCCGGTTTTTCAGCAGCTGCATCAGGAATGATGAGGCCGGACGCAGTTTTGGTTTCCTGGTCGAGGCGTTTGACGATAACGCGATCGTTCAATGGGCGCAGATTCATGCAAAACTCCTTAAAGTTCAATGGATAGGTGTTGCCGTTCAAAACGTCCCCGGCACGCATGCCAGGTCCGCTTCGATGACTGCCGTGTGAAGGCTGCCCGCAACGGTCTTGCCATCCCGCCAGTCTTGCTGCCAGTTGCCAGGACAGTCGTGCACTACGGCGTCGCCCACCGTTGGCACTGGTCTGTCATGATCGTTCCGGCAATGCAATCTTGACTGAATGGCCAGGAAAGCTTTGTTAGCACTCTCGGTTGACGAGTGCTAACGCCTGCTAATTATAGGGACGCAGTGGGGCATATTCAAGAGAAACATATGCTCATGCCTTCCTTGCAAACTGCAGTCGCACACGCTTTTGCGCTAGCGCAAGCAATCAGCCGGGATGGCTTGGGCAGGTTTTCCCTTTTACAGCAGGCGGGACTCTAGCATGGCAGCCGGTGTGCTGTGCACCATGTGCGTGCAGGAAAGGCTTTCAGCGGGCAGGTCGGATAAAATAAATAACATTTCTCATTTGTAATTTTTATCTGATCAAGGATCACCATGTCACCACGTTCCATGTTTGTTGCCGCCTTGCTTGGCATGGCTGGCTTGAATATTGCGCACGCTGCTGCGCCGACCCTGCTTGACGAGGTCACCATTGCCACCCTGACGCCGCTGGAAAAAGAAACGCTGCTCAATGATCTGTTCAACGACCTGAACAAGGACGACGACGACCAGGAAGCGCATGTCTGGAACAACGGCGCCGATCAGGCCGGGCGCGTGACCGTCACTTATCACTTCACCAATTCCGGCATGACCGAACATAGCCTGAAGGCGCATGTGTGCCGCGACCTGAAACTGAAAGTGTCGACCGCGGGCAAGACGCAGGACCTGAGCCGTCGCACCTGTTCGCAGTCGTCGGGGCGCTGGGATATCCAGGGCAAGGATGCGCCGCCGGCTACTTATCCGCCGTTCCTGTCGGATGTAACGGTAGCAAACCTGAATGCGGCTGAAAAGAAAAGCCTGCTCGAGGCAGCGGTGCGCGCCGTGAGCGATGACGAAGAGGGCGCCACGCGCACCTGGAGCAATCGCGGCCTGGGCAATCCGGCCGCGCTGCAGGTGCGCCTGACGGTGTCGGGCACCGATGCCAAGCCCGGCACCTACCGTACCTGCCGCGACCTGGCCATGCAGCTCGATGGCCAGCGTGGCCAGCAGACGCTGACGCGGCGCATCTGCGAGGACCGTTATCACAATCTTGATATTGAAGCGGACTACGTGGAAGACAAATAACACGTGTGTAAAGCGCGGCTGAAACATGTCACACAGTGCGATTGCGGTGCTAAAGTGCCGGCATTTCCCTGTAACTGGTCTGCAATACTGTAAATATGTGTGACAGCCTCGGGATTCGATTGACGCCTATGGAGGCCAGCCCTATAGTGGCGGGATGATTTCCGAATTCAACGAATTATCCGATAAAATCAGCCTGCTGGCCGAGATGACCCATGCGCTGCGCCGTGAAAACGCGCAACTGCGCAAGGACAATATCGCCCTGGCCGCCGACAACGCGCAGTATGTGCAACGCATGCGCGAAGCGCAGGAGCGCGTCGAGGCTTTGCTGGAAAAAATCCCCGAGCTGGTGCAGGCAGGCCTGGAGCAGGCTGCCCTTGAAGCGGCCAGCCATGTTGCCGAGAATGAGAAGGAAGTCTGATGTCGCGTGTTGATGTCAATATCATGGGCCAGTCGTATAGCATGCTATGCCGCGATGGCGAAGAGCGTGCGCTGCGCGAAGCGGCCATTTATCTCGATAGCAAAATGAAAGTCATCCGTGACGCGGGCAAGGTCAAGGGCAACGACCGCATCGCCGTGCTGGCGGCGCTGGGCGTGGCCGCTGAATTTTTGTCCGTCAAGTCGCCGCAAGGGCCGTTGTCGGACCTGACCATCCTCGAAGTCAAACAAAAGATTTCGGCGATGCACACGGTGCTCGACAGCGCGCTGACGCCCCAGGAAAATCTTTTTTAAGCGTTTTCTAAGGCGATTTTTGCCGCGTCCGCTACGAATTGTCTTGGCGATGGGCGGCCGGAAGGAGTAAACTCTGGCCTACCCTGCGGTGTTCGCGATTGCCATATATTCCTTGAACCATTTATGCGCATCGGTTGCGAATTTTGTTTGATGGGAGTGAGCGTCGCTCGTTCGACGAACCCGAAATTGAACTAACGTGACCACCTTGAACCGTTTGGTTCGGGATGCCGGCATAGCGGCACAGGCGGGGCCTAAATACGAAAGAACGGTTGCTTGCATTCACCTGCGCAGCCGTTTTTTTACGCCTGTCACTTTTTTTTGCGGGATACCTGATGAAAAAATACTGGTTGATGAAGTCCGAGCCGGACGAGGTCAGTATCGACGACCTGATGGCCGCGCCCAAACAGACGCTGCCGTGGTTTGGCGTGCGCAATTACCAGGCGCGCAACTTCATGCGCGACGCCATGCAGGTCGGCGACGGCGTGCTGTTCTATCATTCGAGCTGCGCCCAGCCGGGCGTGGCCGGCATTGCCGAGGTGGCCAGTACGCCTTACCCCGATCACAGCCAGTTCGAGGACGGCGGCAAGTACTTTGACGCCAAGGCCACGCAGGAGCAGCCGCGCTGGGTCAGCGTCGACGTGCATGGCTTGAAAAAGACCGCCTTGCTGCCGCTGTCCGAGATGCGCCAGATGGCGGCGCT
Organism: Janthinobacterium aquaticum; assembly: GCF_009208565.1. Classification (GTDB taxonomy): domain Bacteria; phylum Pseudomonadota; class Gammaproteobacteria; order Burkholderiales; family Burkholderiaceae_D; genus Janthinobacterium. The sequence goes on from NZ_WFLK01000004.1 coordinate 292,806, forward strand.
GGAAGACATGCTGCTGCTTAAAAAAGGCAGCCGGCTGTCGATTACGCCGGTTACGCTTGAGCAGTGGCAGGCGATCACGGCGTTGCTGCAGCCAGCGTAAGCGGCTGCCGCTATTGATCGGCAGCCGCGTAATGGCAATTCAGATAATTCAGCTGGCGCGCGCCTTGCTCGGCGGCGTGGCCATGGTGCGGGTCCTGTAGGTCCAGATCAGCAGACCGATGGCGACAATAATCATCGGCAGCGACAGCATCTGGCCCGAGGTGATCGGTACGCCAAACCACACCACTTCCCAGTCGGGCGTACGGAAGTATTCGGTAAAGAAACGCGCGCAGCCGTACAGCAGCGTAAACATCGCGCCGACAGCCACGCGCGGATGCGGTTTGCGCGCAAACAGCCACAGGATAATGAACACCAGGATGCCGTCGACCAGCATCTGGTACAGCGGCGATGGATGGACCGGATAGGGAATGCCTGGCCACTGCATGGCCCATGGCAAGTCTGCGGATGCCACGCGGCCCGGCAGTTCGGCATTGATGAAGTTGCCCAGGCGGCCGCAGGCGTAGCCGAGCGGCACCAGCGGCGCGATAAAGTCGAGCACGTCGAACAGGTTGCGCCCGGCCTTGCGGCTCCACAAATACATGGCCAGGATTACGCCCAGAAAGCCGCCGTGGAACGACATGCCGCCATGCCAGAGCATAAAGATCTCCAGCGGGTTTTGCAGGAAGTAGGCGGGGCGGTAAAACAGCACTTCGCCCAGGCGCCCGCCTATCACCACCCCCAGCATGCCGTAGAACAGCATGTCGTCGAGGTCTTCCTTCTTCCAGCCCAGCGCGGCGATATGCGGCTGCCGGATGCGCACGCGGCCCAGCGCGATAAACAGGGCAAAGGCCAGCACATACATCAGGCCATACCAGTGGACGGCCAGCGGGCCGATATGGATGGCGACCGGGTCGGGCATCGGGTGGATCAGCATCGGTACTCTTTCTAAAAATAGTTATTGCAGGGTGCCGCGCAGCAGGGCCAGGAAGCCCTGCAGCACCGGCGAAGTATTGTCGCGCCGCCAGGCAAGACCGGTTTCCACCAGCGGGGTCGGGTCTTGCAGCGGCCTGTATTCTACGCCGGGGCGCATCAGATTCGACACCGATTGTGGCACAAGCGCGTAGCCCATGCCAGCCGATACCAGGCTGACGATGGTTTGCATCTGGATTGCTTGCTGGCCAATCTGCGGCGTCATGCCGGCGGCGGCAAAAACGCCAAGGATGGCGTCATGCAGCGCCGGCGAGATGGCGCGCGGGAAAATAATCAGCGGCAGCGCCGGCAGCTGCTGCAAGCGCACCGGGCCCGGCCGGGCCAGTGCCGCCAGGCCGGCTGGTACTGCCAGCACCAGCGGTTCGGCCAGTACCGGCAGGTAGTCGAGCGCCAGCCTGGCCTTGTCGGGCAGCGGCGGGATCAAGAGGCCAGCGTCGATGCGTCCGGCCAGCAGTTCATCGAGCTGCAGGTCCGACGTGGCTTCCTGCAGCACCATCTGCACCTGCGGATAGGCGCGCTGGTAGGCGCGCAGCAGCGGCGGCAGTACGCTGTAGTCGGCTGACGAGACAAACGCCAGGCTCAGCCGGCCTGCCTCGCCCAGCGCGGCGCGCTGCACCAGTGCCGGCAGCTCCTGGGCCTGCGCCAGCAGCCGGCGCGCTTCGGGCAGCAGTGCGCTGCCGGCTGGCGTCAGCTGCACCTCGCGGCGCGTGCGCACGAACAGTGGCGCGCCCAGCAGTTCTTCGAGCGCCATAATGGTTTGCGACAAGGGCGGCTGGGTCATATGCAGGCGCAGCGCGGCGCGGCCGAAATGCAGCTCTTCGGCTACGGTCACGAAGTAGCGCAACTGGCGCAGTTCCAGATGGGTCATTGATATGGTTTTCCATGCCGAATTATTGCTGTGATATGAAAAACCACTCACAGACCTGTGCATCATATATTTGACAGTCTGCCACGCGCAAGGCAATCTGGCGTATCCCCACTGCGCGCAGGGTCTTGCACCGTCTTGTATCCTATGCCGCGTCAGCCAGGCAACCATTTTTCGAGAGTGCATCATGCCGCAATACCGTTCCCGTACTACCACCCATGGCCGCAATATGGCAGGTGCGCGCGCCCTGTGGCGCGCCACCGGCATGAAGGACGGCGACTTCGACAAGCCGATTATTGCCGTCGTCAATTCGTTCACCCAGTTCGTGCCGGGTCACGTGCATTTGAAAGACCTGGGCCAGATGGTGGCGCGCGAGATTGAGGCGGCCGGCGGCGTGGCCAAGGAATTCAATACCATTGCCGTCGATGACGGCATCGCCATGGGCCACGGCGGCATGCTGTACTCGTTGCCATCGCGCGACCTGATCGCCGATTCGGTCGAATACATGGTCAATGCGCATTGCGCCGACGCCATGGTGTGCATCTCGAACTGCGACAAGATCACGCCAGGCATGCTGATGGCGGCCATGCGCATCAATATTCCGGTGGTGTTCATTTCCGGTGGCCCGATGGAAGCGGGCAAGGTCGTCAAAGTGGTCAACGGCAACCAGAAAATCATCAAGCTCGACCTGGTCGACGCCATGATCAAGGCTGGCGACAGCACCGTGTCCGACGCCGACGTGGCCGAGATCGAACGCTCGGCCTGTCCGACCTGCGGTTCGTGCTCGGGCATGTTTACCGCCAACTCGATGAATTGCCTGACCGAAGCGCTGGGCCTGGCCTTGCCCGGCAACGGCACCATCCTGGCGACCCATGCCGACCGCCAGCAATTGTTCCTGCGCGCCGGGCGCCTGATCGTGGAACTGGCCAAGCGTCACTACGAACAGGACGATTACTCGGTGCTGCCGCGCTCGATCGCCACCAAGGCCGCGTTTGAAAACGCCATGGCGCTTGACGTCTCGATGGGCGGCTCGACCAATACCGTGCTGCATCTGCTGGCAGCGGCGCACGAGGCCGAAGTGGAATTTACCATGGCCGATATCGACCGTATCTCGCGCAAAGTGCCGTGCCTGTGCAAGGTGGCGCCGATGACCGACAAATACCATATCGAAGACGTGCACCGCGCCGGCGGCATCGTGGGGATTTTGGGCGAACTGGCGCGTGCCGGCCTGCTCAACACCACCTTGCCAACCATCCATGCGCCGACCATGGCTGACGCCATTGCCCGCAACGACATCAAATGCACCGATGATGCGGCTGTGCATGAACTGTTCCGCGCAGCCCCCGGCGGCGTGCCGACCCAGACCGCGTTCTCGCAGTCCGAACGCTTTGCCAGCCTCGACACCGACCGTGCCACCGGCTGCATCCGCGACAAGGCGCACGCCTATTCGCAGGATGGCGGCCTGGCCGTGCTGTACGGTAACCTGGCCGAGAAGGGCTGCATCGTCAAGACCGCTGGCGTCGATGAAAGCATCCTGAAATTTTCGGGCAAGGCACGCGTGTTTGAAAGCCAGGACTCGGCCGTCGAAGCGATCCTGGCCGATACCGTGCATGAAGGCGACGTGGTCATCATCCGCTACGAAGGCCCGAAAGGCGGTCCCGGCATGCAGGAAATGCTGTACCCGACGTCGTATATCAAATCCAAAGGCCTGGGCAAGGCGTGCGCCTTGTTTACCGATGGCCGTTTCTCGGGCGGTTCGTCGGGCCTGGTGATCGGCCACGCCTCGCCGGAAGCGGCCGAAGGCGGCGCCATCGGCCTGGTGGAAGAGGGCGACATGATCGATATCGATATCCCCGAGCGCACCATCAACCTGCGCGTCACGCCGGCCGAACTGGCTGCGCGCCGCGCCGCCATGGAAGCGAAGGGCGATGCAGCCTGGTTGCCAGCGAACCGCGAACGCGTGGTGTCGCAGGCGCTGCAGGCGTATGCGGCCCTGACCACCTCGGCCGACCGTGGCGCCGTGCGTGATCTGTCACAGTTGAAGAAACGCTGATCGCCTGTGGCGTGACTGATACGGGGCGCATGTCTTGCGGGGCATGCGCCCTTGTCGTTACAAGGCCTTACAAACAACATGGGAATGAACGCCTGGATACGGCACAATACAACTGCCCCATGCGTTTGCTTTTTTGGAACGCTTGATCTGGGCTCGTAGTACAGCTGCGGAAACACGGTAAAATGTTGCAGCAAGTAACTTTGGAGAAAAGATAATGAAACGTTCCATGTTGGTAGCTGTACTGGCTGTATCGGCGTTGAGCTCGCAAGTGGCGATGGCCAATCCGGATCTGGCGAAAGCAAAAAATTGCATGGCTTGCCACGCCATCGGCAGCAAGCTGGTCGGTCCTGCGTACAAAGACGTGGCAGCGAAATATGCCGGTCAAAAAGACGCAGAAAACAAGCTGGTCGCCAAGGTCATGAAGGGCGGCTCGGGCACCTGGGGCGCAATCCCGATGCCAGCCAATCCGCAAGTGAGCGAAGCGGAAGCGCGCACGCTGGTCAAATGGATCCTGGCACAGAAATAATCTGTGCCGACACAGCAGTAACGCAATGAGCGCGCCGGCTTTCCCGGCGCGTTTTTTTTAGACACTACCCATGCCTTCCAGGGTGGCCTTGACTGCCAGTTCCAGCGGCGTATGCGGCTCATGCCCCAGCACTGCCAGCAGCCTGGCGTTGTCCATGCGCACCGGCGTCTTCCACAGGTAGCGCATTTCGCGCAGCTCGCGCAAGGTCGCAACAAAAGGCGCCGCCATGCTCATCAGCCACCATGGAAAGGCCTTGACCTTCGGCGCATGACCTGTGGCCTGCAGCACCACGCTTGCGATCGCGTTCGCCATCTGCCTGCCATCGTGATCCCAGTGTCCGGCCAGATGAAAGCGGGCAAATGGCGCCAGGCTGCTGCGCATTGCCAGCAGTTCGACCATGGTGCGCGCCACATCGGGCAGGTAAGACCATTGATGGCCGACACCGGGCGCGCCCGGGGACTGTATCGTACGCACCGGCTCGCCTGGTTTGACCAGCCCCTGCGCAAACCAGCTGTTGCCAGCCTGAGGGCCGAAGAAGTCGCCGGCGCGCACGATCAGCACGCGTGCGCCACCAGCAACGCTGCGCTCGAGCCGCGCTTCGAGTTCCACCCGGATGGCGCCCTTGCGTGTGGCCGGGTGCTGCGGCGAGTCTTCCTGCAGCACGGGAAAGGCGTCGGCGCCGTAGTTGTAGACGGTGCCGGGCAGCACGATGGTCGCGCCAGACGCTTGCGCTGCGGCGATCGTGTTGTCGATCATCGGCAGCACCAGCTTGTTCCAGTTGCGGTAGCCGGGCGGGTTGACGGCGTGCACAATCACGGAGCAGCCACTGGCCGCCGCCAGCACGTCGGCGCGTACCATGGCGTCGCCGCGCAGCCAGGTGATGTTATCGCTCCCTGGTGACGGTGGCGCGCCGCGGCGCAGGGCGCGCACCTGCCAGCCCGCCGCCAGCAACTGGCGCGCCATTTCGCCGCCGATTCCGCCTGTTGCGCCCAGTATCAATGCCGTGTTGTTCATGTCGTTCTCCCTGTGGTTGATGCACCCAGTATCGAGCTTGCCAAGCTATTTGGAAATTGACGAACATCGCTTACTGGCTATACATTTATGCATGATCAAAAATATCGCCTGGGAGTATTACCGTTCGCTGCTGGCCGTGCTGATGCACGGTTCGCTATCGGCGGCCGCACGCGCACTGGACATCACGCAGCCCACCGTGGGCCGCCATATTGCTGCACTGGAGCAAGAGCTCGGCGTGGCGCTATTTACGCGTTCGCAGCAGGGCTTGCTGCCCACCGAGGTGGCGCTGGCCTTGCAGCCGCATGCGCAGGCGATGGCGCATACGGCCAGCCTGATGGCGCGCGCCGCCGGTAATGCGGGAGACGGTGTGGCTGGCGTGGTGCGCATCTCGGCCAGTGAAGTGGTGGGTGTGGAAGTGCTGCCGCCCATACTGGCACGGCTGCGCGAGCGCCATCCGGCGCTGGTGGTGGAGCTGGTATTGAGCAACCGGGTGCAGGATCTGTTGCTGCGCGAAGCCGATATTGCCGTGCGCATGGTGCCGCCGCGCCAGGAGCGACTGGTCATGCGCAAGGTGGGCGTGATCGATGTAGGGCTGTTTGCCCATCGCGACTATCTGGCGCGCCATGGCGAGCCGCACGAGGTGGCGGATCTGGCAAGCCATGCGCTGATCGGTTACGACGTACCGGGCCCGGTGGTGCGCAGCGCCAGCGGCGCGTGGCAGGCCTATGCGCGCGAGCGCTTTTCCCTGTGCTGCGACAGCGACCTGGCCCAGATGGCCCTGATCCGTGCCGGCGCCGGCATTGGCGGCTGCCAGGTGCTGCTGGCGGCAAGGGATAGCGCCTTGCAGCGCGTGCTGCCGCAGGCATTGACCTTGCCGCTGGAAACCTGGGTCACCATGCATGAAGACCTGCGCAGCAGCCTGGGCTGCCGCGAGGCCTTCGATGCGCTGGTCGAAGGACTACAAAGCTATACCGCTGGAACGCTTACTTGACCACTTCCATCTTGGTTTTCTTGCCATCGCGGTAGGTAAACAAGGTCAGCGCGCCATCCTTGATATCGCCGTTGGCATCGAAGGTGATCGGACCGGTCACGCCCTGGTATTTGACCTTGGCCAGGAACGGCAGGTAGACCGAAGGCTTGGACGATTTGGCGTCGGCCATGGCGGTAGCCATGGTCATCACCGCGTCGTACACATACGGTGCATACAGCTGCACTTCCATATTGTATTTCTGCTTGTAGCGTGCGCGGAAGTCGTCCATGCCTTTTTGCTGCTCGCCCGTCACGCCGCCGGCTTCGGCGCAGGTGACCAGGTTTTCGCCGATGGCGTCGCCGGCCAGCTTGCCCAGCGGCTCGGTGCACAGGCCGTCGCCGCCCATGAATTTGGCCTTGATGCCCAGCGCCTTCATCTGGCGCAGCATCGGGCCGCCCACCGAATCCATGCCGCCGAAGAATACCAGGTCGGGATTCTTGGCCTTGATGCTGGTGAGAATTGCGTTGAAGTCGGTCGCATTCGCATTGGTAAATTCCTTGCCGACGATCTGCACGCCCGGCAGCGCTTTTTTCGCGCCCTTGACGAACTGTTCGGCCACGCCCTGGCCATAAGCGGTACGGTCGTCGATCACGGCGATTTTCTTGGCGCCCAGCTTGCCCACGGCATACGCACCCAGGGTGCCGCCCAGCTTGTTGTCATTGGCCACCACGCGAAACGCGGTATTGAATTTCTGCTGGGTATAGGTGGGGTTGGTGGCAGCCGGCGAAATCTGTGGAATGCCGGCATTGAAGTAAATACGCGAAGCAGGGATGGTGGTGCCGGAGTTCAGGTGGCCGATCACGCCATTGACCTTGGCGTCGACCAGCTTTTGCGCCACGGCCGTACCCTGTTTCGGGTCGCCGGCATCGTCTTCCGGCACCAGCACGAATTTGACTGGCTTGCCGTCGATCTTGAAGGGCTTGGCGTTCAAGTCCTCGATCGCCATCCTGGCCGCGTTTTCATTGTCCTTGCCCAGATGGGAGCTGGCCCCCGAGACCGGCGCCACATGGCCTATCTTGATGATTTCCTGTGCGCCAGCGTGGCCGGCAAAAGCGATGGCCAGGGCCAGTGGCAGGACTTTGGTCTTGAGCAGCATAAACATTCTCCAATGAATAGGTACAGCGGCATCTCGTGAAAACCGCTTCGTGAGGCGGTACGTGTGGAGAAAGGTACAACAAAAAACAGACCGCGCAAAGCTGCGTTTGGGACTTGTTGCATTTTGTCGTAACAAGCACCAAACGAGGGCGCGATGCGCGAGGGTTGTAGTGACAGACGCACCAGAGAATGGCGTTTTTCAGAGAGCGTGCAGAGTTGCTGTCTTCATCGAACGTCAAAATATTAACAATAAGTAAAATTTTAAATTTTATGCTTTTGCTTGCAAAAAAATATTGAAACGGATTTTGATAATAATCAATAATATAATTTTTGAATATTTTAATATTGTTTGTGCCTAATGAGAAATTTTAATTTTAATTTTTATTTAATTATATTGTGGAGGAAACATGGAGGAATTAAATAATAATGACATTGTCGAGATTTCTGGTGGTATTTTGTTTTTGCCTGGCTTGGCAGTAACTGTCGTTTTTTCTTTCGGTGCAGGTTATTTAACTGGGAAAATCATTAAGATGTTGAGATAATAATTATTGATTGGATAATAAAATGGAAGAGCTGAATGAATTTGAAATTGATGCTGTCAATGGGGGAGTGTTAATTAATCCGTGGACAGTAATGATCGCATATCGTGGTGCGGTAATGGTTGCTCCGTATATCAGACTTGGTATTTATGCGGCAGCTAGCACTTCGGCAGGTATTTTTGGTTATGAGTACGCTACATCATAATTTTGGGAAAAGGAACAATGGCACTTTCGTAAGTGCCATTGAAATTTAATAAGGTAATTATTATGCATTTGATTCCCGCTAAAAAGTGCCCAAATTGCGGTGAAAATATCACTGCTAAAGAATGTTCGGTTGTTATTTATAAAGGGTATGGAATTTGCAAAATTTGCAAAAAAAAATTTCAGATAAGAAGAATCAATATGATCATTAATACTGTGGTAATTTCCTTGGTAATTGGCATATCTGCCAGGGTAATGATGAATTCAAGTATTTTTGAGTGTATTTCATATAGTGTTGTATTTACATTGGTGTTCCAGAGATTTTTGGATTTCTTTTATGATCTGGAGAAAGTGGTTGAATAAATTTCTTTATGAGTAAACTCATGGGTGATTTTATAATATTTTTTGGATTCCCCGGTGCCGGACGCGTTGGGAAAGCGAGATCTATTTCCATGTGATCAAATGGGTGTAAGGTCGGGATGCGATATGGCATCAATCCAATCTGTTTGAGAGAACGGTATTTCACATTAATCAGCAATTCAAAACATGATTAATATCAATTTCTTAATCTTATTTTTAAAGAAAAATAGATTCACGTTCTACCATGTATTGAACGTAAATTTCAATCTTAACTTTGGAGATAGATATGGAAACTTTGACTTTTTCCGAAATTGATGAAGTGTCCGGTGCTGGATTTGCCCAAACGGTCTCTACTGCCGGGACTATTTCAGGCTTCGCTGCGATAGGATTCTCCCTTGGTGGTCCAATTGGTGGGGTTGCTGGGGCAATGCTTGGTGCAGGTATTTGCTATGGTTACTTCAATATGTAATAGATTTTAGAGGCAATCATGACGCCGAATACGGTGTCATGAAATTAATCTATAAAACGGAGAAGCTATGAGTAAGTTTGAAAAAGATAGAATGGAAAAAATTAGAGGTAATATTTCTAATATTTCTTTTCCTTTAAAAAAATGGCGTTATTTTATTCTTTTTCAATCTGTAGCTCAGACGATATCATGGACGGTCACATTACTTTTCTGCCTGGTCCTTATAAGTTATTTGTCCTCCTTGGATACTGGTTCAAAAGCTCCTCTCGGCGGGTTATTATCAGGAGCTTTGATAGGGTCAACTTTTTCATTAATGGCTGTTTTTCCGGCAAAATTTATTGTTGTAGACAATGGCTTGGCTGTTTTAAGTGAAATTGAAGTTCGTCTTTTGAAAATGAACTATGTTGAACAAGAGAGATTTGATAAAAAAATAATATACAGGCAAAATTTACCCAGGCTTCTACGTTGGGATGAGGGAAATGTTGAAATAAAAAAAGATGGAAATATTTTAATTTTAAATGGGGCATATATTTCGATAAGAAAACTTAGAAAAAGTCTACTGAGTATTGGATAGTTTTGTGAAATAAAAATTTTTGGATTTAAATTACTTTTCTGTAAAATTAAATTATTAAGTTAAAAATTTTATGAATTCACGGAATATTCCTATTCAATCCTCTCGACTTTTGTTTCGAAAGCAAGTAGTTGATTTTATGGGTGATAGACAGTACGGAACTGTGATACTGACACGCTCTATGAGCCATGTGTTCCTGACCCTGCTGTTCTTGGGCATCGCGCTGGCCATCATTGCTTTCTTTATTCTTTTCAGCACCACTCGCAAAGCGCAGTCGCAAGGCGTGCTGCTGCCGACCAGCGGCGTGATTCGCGTCATACCGGGCCAATCCGGGGTAATTACCCAAACGCGCGTAAAAGAAGGCCAGACCGTACGCGCCGGAGAGGTGCTGTTCGTGCTGTCGGGTGAGCGCAGCAGCGCCAATGCCGGTGCGCCGCAGCAAGTGGTGTCGACCTTGCTGAAAAGCCGGCGCGACAGTTATGACGCGGAGCTGAAACAATCGAGCCTGCAATCGCGCCAGCGCATGGCGGCTGGGCAGCGCCGTGCCAGCGACCTCATAACCGAGATTGCCCGCATGGACGACCAGATCGTGCTGCAGCAGCGCCGCATTACCCTAGCTGAACAATCGTATAAGCGCTATAGCGACCTGCATGCCACCAATTACATTTCGTCGGCCCAATTGCAGGACAAGCAGGCTGAGCTGCTGGACCAGCATCAGCGTCTGGCTGAACTGCAACGTATCAAGTCGGCCAGCGGGCGCGACCTGGCCACCGCCGAGGCCGATGTGCGCGACCTGCAGGTGCAGGCCCAGCGCGACGCGGAAAACCTGCAGCGCAATGTATCGGCCATCGAACAGGATCTGACGGAAAACGAGGCGCGCCGCGAGATACTGGTGCGCGCGGCGCAGAACGGCAAGATCACCGCAATCACTACCGAAATCGGCCAGACGGTGGCGGCCAACAGCGTACTGGCCTCGGTATTGCCGATGGGTGCCGAATTGGAAGCGGAAATCTATGCGCCATCGCGCTCGGTCGGCTTTATCAAGCCGGGCATGCAGGTGCTGCTGCGCTACCAGGCGTATCCGTACCAGAAATTCGGCCAGTATCCAGCGCAGGTGCGCGAAGTAGCCAGCACCTCGCTGCGGCCGGAAGACCTGGCCGTGCCGGGTGCCGTCAGCGGCACCAATGGCGAACCTCTGTACCGCATTCGCCTGCGCCTGCAGCGCCAGAGCGTGCAGGCCTATGGCGAAACGCTGCCTTTGAAGTCCGGCATGCTGGTCGACGCCAGCGTGCTGCTGGAACAGCGCCGCCTGTATGAATGGGTGCTTGAACCGCTGTTCAGTATTTCCGGACGCCTGTAAGCCTTTCATTCTCCTTTTTTGGTTGCGCCTGATGAATCTACCTTCTCTTGCCCATTTGTCCTTCTGGCGCAGCAATCGCCTGCCCGTGCTGCTGCAAACGGAAGCGGCCGAATGCGGCCTGGCCAGCTTGTGCATGGTGGCCAGTTACTGGGGCCACCAGATTGATATTTCCAGCATGCGCCGGCGCTTTTCGGTGTCGTTGAAAGGCGTGACCCTGAAAGGCCTGATGGCGATGGCACAGGGCCTGGCGCTGCATACGCGGCCGCTGAAACTCGACATGCAGCATCTGCCCGAGCTGAAACTGCCGGCGATTTTGCACTGGGACCTGAACCATTTCGTGGTGCTACGCTCGGTCTCCGGCAGCCATGCTGTGATCCACGATCCGGCCGTTGGCGAGCGTCGCCTCCCACTGGCGGAGGTGGCGAAGCATTTTACTGGCGTGGCGCTGGAACTGACGCCGACCGCCGCATTCAAGAGGGTCGAGGAAAAGCAGCAGTTCTCCCTGCTGTCGCTGATGGGCCGGGTGGTGGGCCTGAAGCGCGGGCTGCTGCAACTGCTGGTGCTGGGCCTGGCCCTGCAAGTGTGCGCGCTGGTGGCGCCGTTTTATATGCAGTGGTTGGTCGATGAAGCGCTGCTGGCGGCCGACCGCGACCTGATTACGGTGCTCGGTTGCGGCTTTTTGCTGCTGGTGCTGATACAGACAGCGATTGGTGCCGTGCGCTCGTGGATCACCACCGTGCTGGCGACGAATTTAAACCTGCAATGGCTGGGAAACGCGTTTGCGCACCTTTTAAAGTTGCCGCTGCCGTACTTCGAGAAGCGCCACACGGGCGACATCGTCTCGCGCTTCAATTCGATCCAGACCATGCAGCGCAGCATGACGACGCAATTTGTCGAAGGCGCGATCGACGGCGTGCTGGTGCTGGCCACCTTGGGCATGATGCTGATCTACAGCCCACTGCTGGCCGGCGTGGCCTGTATCGCCGTGGTGCTGTATGTGTTGCTGCGCTGGGCCATCTTCAAGGCGCTGCGCGAAGCGACCGCCGAACAGATTATCCACGCGGCCAAGCAGCAGACACACTTCCTGGAATCGGTGCGGGGCATCCAGAGCATCCGCCTGTTCGGCCGCAATGAAGAACGCCGCGCCAGTTGGATGAATGCGCTGGCCGACCAGTTCAACGCCGACCTGCGCATCGCCCGTTTGTCGGTGTCGTACCAGACTGCCAATACATTTTTATTCAGCGCCGAACGTGTCATCATTATCTGGATGGCCGCGCTGGCAGTGCTCGACAACCGTTTTTCGGTCGGCATGCTGTTCGCGTTTATCAGCTACAAGGACCAGTTCAGCCAGCGCATGGCCAGCCTGGTCGACAAATTGTTTGAGTTGCGCATGCTGCGCCTGTATGGCGAACGGGTGGCCGATATCGTGTTGACCCGCGCTGAAGAAGACAGCAACGATGTGGAAATCGACGTCGAGCATATTTCGCCCTCAATCGAGATCCGCAACCTGGCGTTCCGCTACGCCGACAGCGAACCATATGTGCTGAGCGGATTGAACCTCACGATACCGGCCGGCCAGGGTATTGCTGTGACCGGCCCGTCCGGCTGCGGCAAGACCACCCTGATGAAACTGCTGCTGGGTTTGCTGGAGCCGACCGAAGGCGAGATCCTGATCGGTGGCGTGACCCTGGCTAATCTGGGTATGAAGAACTATCGGCAACTGCTCGGCACCGTGATGCAGGAAGACGGTCTGTTCGCCGGCTCGATCGCCGACAATATCAGCTTCTTTGCGCCGTCGCCGAACCAGCAGCAAGTGCAGGCCTGCGCGCAACTGGCGGCCGTGCACGTGGAAATTGCCGCCATGCCGATGGGTTTCAATACCCTGGTGGGCGATATCGGCAGCGGCCTGTCGGGTGGCCAGAAACAGCGCATCCTGCTGGCCCGTGCGCTGTACTGCAATCCGAAACTGCTGGTACTGGACGAAGCGACCAGTCACTTGGATGTATGGAACGAGCAGGCGGTGAATGCGGCGATTCAAAAGATCCAGCTGACGCGCGTGATTGTCGCGCATCGTCCGGAAACCATCGCCATGGCGCAGCGGGTGGTAGTGCTGCACCAGGGCAAGGTGGTACAGGATGTAATGCAGGAAGTAAAGGAAGCTGCTTAGCCTGGATCAGTGTTGCGGCGGATGCAAATGCCCCAGTTCATGGCTGACCGCATGCGCCACGATCTGCTCGAGCGATTGTTGCAGGTCCTCGCGCAGTGCTCCCCGCATGCCGATCAGGGCGTTTTGCAGAGCTGTTTGCAAAACGTGGGCAATGCGCTCTTCGAGCAGATGGTCGATCTTGCCCTGTACCTGGTGCAGGATGCGCTGGGTCAGGCGCGCTTCGATGGCCTCCCAGTCGGGCTCGATGGCAACCGGCGATGGCGCGGGGTGAGTGTTTGTTTCTACCCCGACTGCAAACCCTGAGGGTGGACCCTCAGGGTCCGACCCCGGCATTTCGCCGTCGGGTTGGATCTGAAACATGCCGGGCTTGGTGGTATCAGGCTTCGACGCAGGTATTTCTGCGGCCAGCTCCTCCCGTTCCGACAGCACCTCGGTCAGCAGCGGTATGCCATGGTCGAACGGCTGTGTCGTCATGCTTTGCCTACTACAAAGTGCGTCGGCGCCAGCTTGGCCTGGCGGTAATGGATAAAGCGCTGGCGGCCGGCCTGGGCGTCGGCTTCATCCTGCGAGACGATTTCAAATACGCGCTGGAACTGGTCGTAGTTGGCCGGCATGGCCAGCGACAGGTTAACCAGGATATCGTGATGCGGCAGTGCGCTGTCTTCGCTGTGGGTCAGGATGACCGGCGTATGCGCGGCCAGCGGGTCGCCGGCCAGCACGTGGGGCACGAAGTCGGTCGGCGACAGCGTCCACAGGGCGGCATTGAGCGCGTCGAGCTGGGCGCTGTCTGCCGCCAGCAGCACCACCTTGTTGCCAGCCATATAGGCCTTGCGCGCCAGACGGCAGGCGTAGGCCAGCTTGTCGGGCACATTGGTATGAAAGTCGACGCGCGTCATGTCAGTCATGCCGGCTTTCAGGCGGCCATGCCGCTGTGGCGCAGCAGGGCGTCAATCGACGGTTCGCGGCCACGGAAGGCGGTAAAGGACTCGAGTGCCGGGCGTGAACCACCCATGGCCAGGATTTCCTGCTGGAAGCGCTTGCCTGTTTCGGCCGAAATCGTGCCACCGCTCATCGCTGCTGCCTCCTCGAAGGCGGCATAGGCGTCGGCCGACAGCACTTCGGCCCATTTGTAGCTGTAGTAGCCGGCCGCATAGCCGCCGGCAAAGATATGGCCAAACGAGTTCTGAAAGCGGTTGTAGGCCGGTGGCGTCAGCACGGCAAACTGGCTCCGTACGTCGTCGATCAGTTGCTGCACGCTTTGCGTGCCGGCAGGGTCGTAGTCGTAATGCAGATGCATGTCGAGCAGCGAAAACTCCACCTGGCGCAGCGTCTGCATGCCGGACTGAAAGTTCTTGGCGGCCAGCATCTTGTCGTACAGCGCGCGCGGCAGCGGCTCGCCGGTGACGGCATGCGCCGTCATATGCTGCAGCACATCCCATTCCCAGCAGAAGTTTTCCATAAACTGCGATGGCAGTTCGACCGCATCCCATTCCACGCCGGCAATGCCCGACACGCTGATTTCGTCCACCTGCGTCAGCATATGGTGCAGGCCGTGGCCGAATTCATGGAAAAGGGTAATGACTTCGTCGTGGGTAAACAACGCCGGCTGCTTCTGGCCATCGACTACGGCTGGCTCGGTGAAGTTGCAGGTCAGATAGGCTACCGGCGTTTGCAGCTGGCCCTGGTGACGGCGGCGTCCACGTGCATCGTCCATCCAGGCGCCGCCGCGCTTGCCGGTACGCGCATACAGGTCCAGATAGAACTGGCCGACCAGTTCGCCGTCGCGCTCGATGCGGTAGAAGCGTACGTCCGGATGCCAGGTGCTGGCGGTGTCTGGTGTGATGGACACCGAGAACAGCTGCTGCACCAGGCGGAACAGGCCGTCAATGACCTTGTGTTCAGGGAAATACTGTTTGACTTCCTGCGCCGAGAACGCATAGCGGCGTTCCTGCAGTTTTTCCGACGCGTAGGGCACATCCCAGGCCTTGAGTTCGTCCAGGCCCAGTTCCTCTTTGGCAAACGCGCGCAGTTCGGCCAGGTCCTGTTCGGCGTAAGGACGGGCGCGGCGCGCCAGGTCCTCCAGAAAACCGATCACCTGTTCCGGGCTTTGCGCCATCTTCGGCACCAGCGACACTTCCGCGTAGTTGCGGTAGCCGAGCAGGACCGCTTCCTCATGGCGCAGCGCGAGCAACTTGACGATATTGGCGCTGTTGTCCCATTCATCCTTCTTGCTGAAGCCGGCGCCCAGTTCGGACGCCTTGGTGACGTTGGCGTGGTAGACTTTTTCACGCAGCTGGCGGTTGTCGGCAAACTGCAGGATCGGGTAAAAGGACGGGAAGTGCAGCGAGAACTGGTAGCCTTCTTTGCCGTCCTTTTCCGCGCTGTTGCGCGCGGCCTGTTTGACGTCGTCGGGCAGGCCGGCCAGTTCCAGCTCGTCGGTCACCAGCAGCTTGTAATCATTGGTGGCGTCAAGCACGTTTTCGGAAAAGCGCGTGGAGACGGCCGCCTGTTCTTCCTGGATCGCGCCGAAGCGCTCTTTCTTGTCGTCGGGCAGCTCGGCGCCGCCCAGGCGAAAGCCGCGCAGTGCGTGTTCGATAATGGTCTTGCGTTCTGGCGACAGGGCGGCAAATTCGTCGCTGGCGCGTAACTGCTTGAACTTGCCGAACAGTGCCTCGTTCTGGCCCAGTTCGGTCCAGAATTCGGTGACCTTGGGTTGATTCTCGTTAAAGGCGGCGCGCAACTCGGGGGTGTCGACCACACTGCTGAGGTGCCCGACAATGCTCCAGGCGCGGCCCAGGGTCTCGCTGATTTCATCTTGCGGCGCAACAAAACTATCCCAGCTGACCGGCGTTTCCGGCGCAGCCAGCTGCGCTACCGTCGCGCGCGCCTGGGCCAGCAGGGTATCGATGGCCGGCGTGACATGCTCGGCAGTAATCGCATCGAAGCGTGGCAGTGCGGAAAAGTCCAGCAGGGGATTGTTGCTTGTCATCAGCGAGATTCCTTATTGATAATATTTCATTTCAGAGTGCCTGAAAAACGTTCAGGGCAAGGCGCATCGACGAAGACAGTACTAGACTGTACTATGAGTACGGCGAGGCGGATGCAACGCAGCCATGGACGCGCAGGCGCTCCACGATTTCTCAGGTGCTCTTTTAGATGCGTTCGGCCGCTTCAACTGTATTCATCAGCAGCATCGTGATGGTCATCGGACCGACACCGCCCGGCACCGGCGTAATATGCGACGCCACTTCCTTGATGGCCTCGAAGTCCACGTCGCCGCACAGCTTGTTGTTGTCGTCGCGGTTCATGCCCACGTCGATCACGATCGCGCCCGGCTTGACCATGTCGGCTGTCAGTGTATTGCGACGGCCCACGGCGGCGACCACCACATCGGCCTGGCGCGTATAGAGGCCCAGGTCCGGTGTCGCACTATGACAGATGGTGACGGTAGCGTTCGCTTGCAAGAGCAAAAGCGCCATCGGCTTGCCGACGGTATTGCTGCGGCCGATCACCACCGCATGCTTGCCGCGCAGGTCCACACCCGTGCTTTCGATCAGTTTCATGCAGCCATACGGCGTGCAAGGGCGAAAGCCCGGCAGGCCGGTCATCAGTTCGCCGGCGCTCAGCACCGAGTAGCCATCGACGTCCTTGGTGGTGGCGATTGCCTCGATCACCTTGGCTGGATTGATATGTTTCGGCAACGGCATCTGTACCAGGATGCCGTGGATGGCCGGATCGGCATTGAGGCTGGCAATGCGTGCCAGCAGGTCCGCTTCCGACAGGTCGGCTTCGTATTTTTCCAGCACCGAATGAAAGCCCACGTCACCGCACGCCTTGACCTTGTTGCGCACATACACCTGGCTGGCCGGATCTTCCCCGACCAGTATCACGGCCAGACCGGGCTGGGTGCCCTTGGCGGTCAGGGCGGCGGCGCGTGCGGCGATCTCGCTGCGCAGTTTTTGGGAGAGGGCGATTCCGTCGATTAGTTGTGCTGGCATGGTGGGAGCTGGAAGCTGGTAGAGGGAAAAGCCAGATTATAAAGCCGCAAGGCCAAAGCCGGCGATTTTGCGCTTCTGCCAGCCTTAATTTCTTAATGGAATTTGCGGCAGTGCAGCATAATTTTCATAGGGTAATTTCATAATATGAAATGCTATATCATAGTTTGAAAAAGACTGAAACGCTGTTAGAATCTCCACACAAATTGACCTTAATAGTAAATAATCAGCGAAATACCGTCCGACAGCGATCCGGAAAATCGGCGTGGGGCGCTCACTAAGGAGACTCAACAGATGTCAGATCAACTGAACCCGGTAACGACCCAGATCGCTGCCGATCCGGATATGCAGGAAACCAAGGAGTGGCTGGACGCACTCGAAGCCGTACTGGAAAATGAAGGTCCGGAACGCGCGCATTACCTGATGGAACGACTGGTTGACCTGGCACGCCGCCGTGGCGCCCAGATTCCGTTCTCCAGCACCACCGCCTACGTCAACACCATTCCTACCAAACAAGAAGCACACTGCCCGGGCAACCTGGAATACGAAGAGCGCCTGCGCTCGTGGATGCGCTGGAACGCCATGGCCATGGTGGTCAAGGCCAACCGCGCCGACGGTGACCTAGGTGGCCACTTGTCCTCGTTCGCCTCGCTGGCCAACATGCTGGGCATTGGCTTCAACCATTTCTGGCACGCACCGACCGCCGACCATGGCGGCGACCTGCTGTACATCCAAGGTCACTCCTCGCCAGGCGTCTACGCGCGCGCGTTCCTGGAAGGTCGCCTGTCGGAAGAGCAGATGCTGAACTTCCGCAAGGAAGTCGATGGCAAGGGCCTGTCGTCGTACCCGCATCCGAAGCTGATGCCGGACTTCTGGCAGTTCCCGACCGTGTCGATGGGCCTGGGCCCGCACATGGCAATCTACCAGGCGCGCTTCCTGAAATACCTGCACGCACGCGGCATTGCCAAGACCGACAACCGCAAGGTCTGGGCCTTCTGTGGCGACGGCGAGATGGACGAGCCGGAGTCGCTGGGCGCGATCGGCCTGGCCGCACGCGACATGCTCGACAACCTGGTGATCGTGGTCAACTGCAACCTGCAGCGCCTGGACGGCCCGGTACGCGGCAACACCAAGATCATCCAGGAGCTGGAAGGCGAATTCCGTGGCGCCGGCTGGAACGTGGTCAAAGTCATCTGGGGCCCGGGCTGGGACGCCCTGCTGGCACAGGACAAGGACGGCATCCTGCAACAGGTAATGATGGAAACCGTCGACGGCGAATACCAGAACTACAAAGCCAAGGACGGCGCCTACGTGCGCAAGCACTTCTTCGGCAAGCATCCGAAGCTGCTCGAAATGGTCGCCAACATGAGCGACGACGACATCTGGCGCCTGACCCGTGGCGGCCACGATCCGCACAAAATCTACGCAGCGTTCAAGGTTGCGCAGGAAACCAAAGGCCAGCCGACCGTGCTGCTGGTGAAAACCGTCAAGGGCTACGGCATGGGCAAATCGGGTGAAGCGCGCAACACCGCTCACCAGACCAAAAAGCTCGACGACGAAGCGATCAAGGAAATGCGCGACCGCTTCTCGCTGCCGATTGCCGACGACAAACTGGCCGATATTCCATTCTTCAAGCCAGCCGACGACGCGCCGGAAATGATCTACCTGCAAGAGCGCCGCAAGGCCCTGGGTGGCTACCTGCCGTCGCGCCGCCAGAAGGCCGAAGAAACCCTGCCGGTGCCAGCACTGGACGTGTTCAAGAACGTGCTTGACGCAACCCCTGAAGGCCGTGAAATCTCGACCACGCAGGCGTTTGTTCGCGTGATCTCGACGCTGCTGAAAGACCCGAACCTGGGCCAGCGCGTGGTGCCTATCCTGGTTGATGAATCGCGTACCTTCGGCATGGAAGGCCTGTTCCGCCAGATCGGTATCTACAATCCGCGCGGCCAGCTCTACGAGCCAGTCGACAAGGACCAGGTGATGTACTACCGCGAAGACAAGGCCGGCCAGATCCTGCAAGAGGGCATCAACGAAGCAGGCGGCATGAGCTCGTGGATTGCGGCGGCAACGTCGTACTCGACCAACGATCGCATCATGATCCCGTTCTACACCTTCTACTCGATGTTCGGCTTCCAGCGCATCGGCGACCAGGTGTGGGCTTCGGCCGACATGCGCGCACGCGGCTTCCTGATGGGCGGCACCGCCGGCCGTACCACGCTTAACGGCGAAGGCCTGCAGCACGAAGATGGCCACAGCCATATTTTTGCCGCCACCATCCCGACCTGCATGCCGTACGATCCGACCTTCAGCCATGAAGTTGCCGTGATTATCCAGGACGGCCTGCGCCGCATGATCGCCAACCAGGAAGATGTGTTCTACTACATCACGATCATGAACGAGAACTACGCCCAGCCAGGCCTGATCCCGGGCACGGAAGAGGGCATCCTGAAAGGCATGTACAAGCTGCAGGAAGGTTCGGCGGACGCCAAGCTGCGCGTGCAGCTGATCGGTTGCGGCACCATCCTGCGCGAATCGATTTTTGCCGCCGAATTGCTCCAGAACGACTGGGGCGTGGCCGCTGACGTCTGGTCGGCCCCTTCGTTGACGCTGGTGGCCCGCGATGGCCAGGATGCAGAGCGCTGGAACATGGTCAACCCGACCCAGGAACAGCGCGTGCCATACGTGACGTCGCTGCTGCAGGACACCGATGGCCCGATCGTCGCCACCACCGACTACATGCGCGCGTTTGCAGAACAGATCCGCGCCTTCATGCCGAAGGGCCGCACCTACAAAGTGCTGGGCACCGATGGCTTTGGCCGCTCGGACAGCCGCGCCAAGCTGCGCGAGTTCTTCGAAGTGAACCGTTATTACGTCACCGTGGCCGCGTTGAAATCGCTGGCTGACGAAGGCAAGATCGACGTGTCCATCGTCGAGCAGGCGATCGTCAAGTACGGCATCGACGCCAACAAACCGAATCCGGTGACCCAGTAATCATCAGTCATCGTTGATGGATCCCGGCCCTGGCCGGGGTCCATCCGACATATAAAATAACGGAGCAAGCTATGAGCATTGTGGAAGTCAAAGTCCCGGATATCGGCGATTTCAAGGAAGTCGAGATTATTGAACTGATGGTCAAGGTTGGCGACACGGTCAAGGTCGACCAGTCGCTGATCACGGTTGAGTCCGACAAGGCCAGCATGGAAATTCCATCGAGCCACGCCGGCGTGGTCAAGGAACTGAAAGTGAACGTCGGCGACAAGATCGCCGAAGGCTCGCTGGTACTGGTGCTGGAAACGGCCGGCGACGCTGCTGCGCCAGCGGCTGACGCTGCGCCAGCCGCCGCCACTGCTGCACCTGCCGCACCTGCTGCGGCCCCTGCAGCTGCAGTCCCGGCAGCCCCGGCTGCTGCCGCCGGCCCGGTCGAAGTGACCGTACCCGATATCGGCGACTTCAAGGAAGTCGAAGTCATCGAGCTGATGGTCAAGGTAGGCGACACCATCAAGGTCGACCAGTCGCTGCTGACGGTCGAATCGGACAAGGCCAGCATGGAAATCCCATCGAGCCATGCCGGTGTGGTCAAAGAAATCAAGGTCAAGGTCGGCGACAAGGTAGCCAAGGGCAGCCTGGTGCTGATCGTGGAAAGCACGGGCGGCGCTGCTGCGCCTGCCGCTGCACCGGCAGCCGCCCCAGCGCAAGCTGCGGCAGCTCCGGCTGCGGCGACCGCGTCGGCACCCGCGCCTGCAGCGGCCCCTGCGGCAGCTCCAGCCGCTGCTGCCCCTGCCGTCAGCGGCAAGCTGGCCCACGCTTCGCCATCGATCCGCAAATTTGCGCGCGAACTGGGCGTGGAGCTGGCCGGTGTCGGTGGGTCCGGTCCGAAAGGCCGCATCACCCAGCAGGACGTGCAGAACTTCGTCAAGGGCGTGATGTCCGGTTCCATCGCTTCGCCGGGCGCAGCCAGTGCACCGGCCGCCAAGGGCGGTTCGGGTGTTGGCCTGGACCTGCTGCCATGGCCGTCGCTGGACTTTGCCAAGTTCGGCGCCACCGAACTGCTGCCGCTGTCGCGCATCAAGAAAATCTCGGGTCCGAACCTGCACCGCAACTGGGTGATGATCCCGCACGTGACGCAGTTCGACGAAGCCGACGTGACCGACCTGGAAGCATTCCGCGTCGATACCAACGCTGCCAACGCCAAGAACAAGGATGCCGCCAAGCTGACCATGCTGGCCTTCGTGATCAAGGCATCGGTTGCCGCGCTGAAGAAATTCCCGGCGTTCAATTCGTCGCTCGACGCCAAGGGCGAAAACCTGATCCTCAAGCAGTACTACAACATCGGCTTTGCAGCCGACACGCCGAATGGCCTGGTGGTACCGGTGATCAAGAACGCCGACCAGAAATCGGTCTCGCAGATCGCCCGCGAGATGACCGAACTGTCGCTGCAGGCACGTGAAGGCAAGCTGAAACCGGCCGACATGCAGGGCGCCAGCTTTACCATTTCGTCGCTGGGCGGCATCGGCGGCACGCATTTCACGCCGATCGTCAATGCACCGGAAGTGGCCATCCTGGGTCTGTCGAAAGCCTCGATCAAGCCGGTATGGGATGGCAAGGCCTTCCAGCCGCGTCTGATGATGGGCACCTCGCTGTCCTACGATCACCGCGTGGTCGATGGCGCCATGGGCGCGCGATTCTCGGTCTACCTCGGCGAAGTGCTGGCCGACATGCGCAAAATTCTGCTGTAAGGAGCCACTATGAGCACAGAGGTAAAGGTACCGAATATTGGCGACTTCAAGGAAGTCGAAGTGATCGAAGTGATGGTCAAGGTGGGTGACACCATCAAGGTCGACCAGTCGCTGATCACGGTGGAATCCGACAAGGCCAGCATGGAAATTCCGTCGACCCACGCTGGCGTGGTCAAGGAAGTCAAGGTCAAGGTCGGCGACAAGATCGCCGAAGGCAGCGCGCTGCTGGTAGTGGAGGCGTCGGAAGGCGCCGCTGCGGCCGCTCCTGCGGCACCGGCCGCTGCTCCTGCAGCAGCCCCGGCGGCGGCCGCACCTGCTGCCCCTGCTGCCGCGCCGGCAGCACCGGCTGCCATCGTCCCGGCTGGCAACTACAGCGGTCATGTCGATGTCGATTGCGACATGATGGTGCTGGGCGGTGGTCCTGGCGGCTATTCGGCAGCGTTCCGCGCAGCCGACCTGGGCCTGAACACGGTCATCGTCGAGCGCTACGAGACGCTGGGCGGCGTATGCCTGAACGTCGGCTGCATTCCGTCCAAAGCGCTGCTGCACGTGGCGTCGGTGATCGATGAAACGTCGCACATGGGCAATACCGGCGTGACGTTTGCCAAGCCGACCATCGATATCGACCAGGTCCGCAGCTACAAGGAAGGCGTGATCAAGAACATGACCGGCGGCCTGGCCGGCATGGCCAAGGCACGCAAGACGCAAGTGGTCAACGGCGTCGGCCAGTTCCTGTCGGCCAACCATATTGAAGTGACGGCAAAAGACGGCAGCAAGAAAGTGGTGCAGTTCAAGCAGGCAATCATCGCTGCCGGCTCGTCGGTGGTCAAGCTGCCGTTCGTGCCGGAAGATCCGCGCATCGTCGACTCGACCGGTGCACTGGAACTGCGCCAGATTCCAAAGCGCATGCTGGTCATCGGCGGCGGCATTATCGGCCTGGAAATGGCTACCGTCTATTCGACCTTCGGTGCGCGCATCGATGTGGTCGAGATGATGGACGGCCTGATGCAGGGCGCCGACCGCGATGCGGTCAAGGTCTGGCAGAAGTACAACGAGAAGCGCTTCGACAACATCATGACCAAGACCAAAACGGTCGGCGTGGAAGCGCTGCCCGAAGGCATCAAGGTCACGTTTGAAGCGGCCGAAGCCGGTGCTGCCGCGCCTGCGCCGCAAGTGTACGACCTGGTGCTGGTGGCCGTCGGTCGCAGCCCGAACGGCAAGAAGATCGCTGCCGACAAGGCTGGCGTGCAGGTGACCGACCGTGGCTTTATCAACGTCGACAGCCAGATGCGCACCAACGTGCCGAACATCTTCGCCATTGGCGATCTGGTGGGCCAGCCGATGCTGGCGCACAAGGCCGTGCATGAAGGCCATGTGGCTGCCGAGGCAGCCGCAGGCCAGAAATCGCACTTCGACGTCAAGGTGATTCCATCGGTGGCTTACACCGATCCGGAAGTGGCATGGGCCGGCATTACCGAAGACGAAGCCAAGGCCAAGGGCATCAAGGTCGAGAAGGGCCACTTCCCGTGGGCAGCTTCCGGCCGCGCCGTGGCCAATGGCCGCGCCGAAGGTTTTACCAAGCTGCTGTTCGATGCTGAAACGCACCGTATCATCGGCGGCACCATTGTCGGCACGCATGCCGGCGACATGATCGGTGAAATCGCGCTGGCCATCGAAATGGGCTGCGACGGCACCGACATTGGCAAGACCATCCATCCTCACCCGACGCTGGGCGAGTCGATCGGCATGGCTGCTGAAGTGTATGAAGGCGTCTGCACCGACCTGCCACCACCGCGCAAGCGTTGATGCCGGTTTTGTAGACAACAAAAAACCCGCAAGCGATTGCGGGTTTTTTTATGGCTGGCTACCACTCATGCACGCCGGCGCTTTTTGTTTTCCCCTTCCTCCAGCGACGCCGAAGCCGAACCGGCCAGCAGGATCAGGTAGCCGTTCAGTTCCAGGATTTCTTCCATAAAGGCCGAGTTCGCGGGCGACACCGAGGCAAATTTCTCCTTGTCGAACGGCCAGCCGGCTGCCATGAAGACGGCCGCGCACAGGGCGCACAGAATCACTGGCGTGGCCAGCAGCGCGCGGCGTGCCGCCCATACGCGCCGGATATGCTTGGCAAAGTAGACCAGGTAGACCACCCACAGGCTCCAGCCGATGGCGCGCACCGTGTGTTCGGTCCAGGCCCAGAAATGCTGGCCCGGCGCATCGAGTTCGCGAATTTCCAGCTCGCGCAGGAAAAACGAGTACATCAGCAGCGACAGGCCGCTGTGCAGCAGGAAGGCCACGCTGCCGCGTTCGAGCTTGCTGGCGCGCCAGCCATGGATCAGGCAGGCCAGCAGCAGGGCGGCAGCCTGGGCATTTTCCATCAGATGGTTTTCATCGGCCAGATGCGGATCGGACTGGAAACCGATCCAGCAGGCTATCGACATCAGCACCAGCGACACCGCCCATATGGCGATCTTGCGTCCCGGCCGGCTGGCGGGAATTCCTATGGTATCGAGGATCATAAATAGCTCAGGCAATATTGAAGAGTCAGCAACTATACACCTATGTACTGTTCACACATCGATGCAGGTGAAATGAGCGTAGGTCGGATTAGGCCCTGCGGGCCGTAATCCGACACCACCACGAGCGCGATTGACAAGTCACGGCCAACAATGTTGTCGGATTACGGCGCTCTGCGCCTAATCCGACCTACCTGTTTGGTGCGGTGCTTTCAACGTCGCGCGCAAAAACAGATCGAGCCGCTGCTCGACCAGCCGGCGCAGCTGCGCCACATCGGGCTGTGACTGGGGCAGGAACAGCAGGCGCGACATCTGGTCGCCCATCAGGCAGTTCAGCAGGTGCGAGCCCAGTTCCTGCGGCGCCAGGCCGTCGCGAAACAGCACGGCGATATCGGGGCGGCTGAAAAAGCGCGTCAGCGTCTCGCGCGTGGCGCCGGGGCCGATCTTGTAGAACGATTCGGCCAGTTCCGGGTGGGCAGCCGCTTCGGCAATGACCATGCGGTTCAGCCTTATCGCGCTCGGAAACGTCACCAGCTGCATGAACAGCAGGCCAAAGCCGGCCAGGATGTCTTTTAGCGGGCGCATGTCGTCTTCGAGCGCCGGCATGCTGGAAAAATACGCTTGACGCTTCTGCTCGACCACCGCTGTAAACAAGCCGGCCTTGCCGCCGAACTTCACATAAATGGTGCGGACGGCTACATGCGCTTCGCGCGCAATCATCTCCAGGCTGACCTTGCCATAACCCTTGTCCAGGAACAGCATGCCTGCCGTATGCAGCAGGTTTTCCATGCGCGCTTCCTTGTCGGCCGCGCGCGGGCGGCCGGCGGACTTGCCGCAGCACATGAAGTCAGGCGCGTTGTTTTCAGAATCGACGTTGTCGTTTGGCAACACGTCGTTGAGGCCGGGATCGGACATGGTCGGGGTCTCTGGTTAGTGATCGATGCTGACACTGTAGTGCAAAATAAAATGAAATGCAATCGTTTCATTTCTTGACTTTGGACTTTGTTTGTCCAATAATGAACTTAAATCATTTCATTTTGGAGCGCAGTATGTCCACTCAGTCCAGCCAGGCCGATCAGCCTGCCAGTGTTTCCCCAGCAGGCCCAGCCCCTGTACGCATTACGCCTGCAGCTCCAGCGGCGGCCGCGCCGGCCGGGCCCAACAACCGCGTCAAAATTATCGCTGGCCTGATCGTGCTGGCCGCGCTGGGCGCCGGTGGCCGCATGTGGTACCGCAGCCATAATTTTGTCGAGACCGAAAACGCCTATGTGGCTGGCCACGTGCATCCGGTATCGGCGCGCATTTCCGGCGTCGTCACCAAGGTGTTTATCGATGACAACCAGATGGTGAAAGAGGGCGACGTGATTGCCGAACTCGATCCGTTTGACCAGCGCGTCAAGACCGAACAGATCGCCGCCCAGATCGCCAGCGCCGAGCAGCAGGTGCTGCAGGCCGATGCGCAGATCGCCCAGGTACAGGCACAGGCTAGCGCTGCCCAGGCGCAGGTGGCCCAGGCCGATGCGCAATTGTTGCGCGCCAAACAGGATGCCGAGCGCTTTGGCCAGCTCTATACCAGCCAGATGAAGGCTGTCTCGAAAGCCGAAGTGGACGCTGCCAACGCCGCCCGTTCCGGCGCGACCGCTGACCTCGCTGCCCGCCGCGACAGCGCCGCTGCCGCCAAGGCGCAGATCGGTGCCGCCCAGGCTGCGCGCGATGTGGCCAAGGCCCAGGTTGCCGTGCTGCGCGTGCAGTTGAAAGACGCCGAACAGCAGCTGCAATACAACCGCATCCTGGCGCCGGTTGCCGGCCGCATCGGCAAGCGCAACGTGGAAACAGGCATGCGCGTGCAGCCTGGCCAGCAGCTGACGGCCATCGTGCAGGATGATGTGTGGGTGACTGCCAACTTCAAGGAAACCCAGCTGGCCAATCTGCATCGCGGCCAGAAGGTGCATGTGTCGGTCGACGCCATGCCCGGCAAGGAACTGGTCGGTACCGTCGACAGTTTTGCACCGGCTTCGGGCGCGCAGTTTGCACTGCTGCCAGCCGATAACGCCACCGGCAACTTCACCAAGATCGTCCAGCGCGTACCGGTCAAGATCGTGTTCAAGCCGGAAGACATCAAGGCCATGAACGGCCGCCTTGTGCCGGGCATGTCGGTGATTGCCGAAGTCAATATCAAGGAGCCTGTTTCCGAGCCGGCCGCACAGCACGCTGCTGCGCCAGCCGCCACCGCTGCCACTGCCGCTCGCTAATCTGTCATGAGCAGCCCCTCAACCACCCTGGCCAGGCCGCCAGCGTTCCCCGTGCTGGACGATAAAGTCTCCGGGCGTACCTGGCTGGCCGTGGCCGCCGGCATGCTGGGCGCCTTTATGGCGGTGCTCGACATCCAGATCACGAACTCGTCGCTCAAGGACATCCTCGGTTCGCTGTCGGCCACCCAGGAAGAAGGCTCGTGGATCTCCACCGCCTACCTGGTGGCGGAAATTATCGTCATTCCGCTGACCGCCTTGCTGGCGCGCGTATTCAGCCTGCGCGGCTACATGATTGGCACCACCTCGTTCTTCCTGCTGTTCTCGACCTTGTGCGGTACCGCCTGGAATCTGGAAAGCATGATCGTGTTTCGCATGCTGCAAGGCTTTACCGGTGGCGCGCTGATCCCGATGGCCTTCACGCTGGTGATGCTCAAGCTGCCGCCGTCGAAGCGCGCCACCGGCATGGCCATTTTCGGCCTGACCGCCACGCTGGCGCCGGCCATGGGCCCGACCCTGGGCGGCTATCTGTCCGAGCTGTATGGCTGGCCTTCGATTTTCTATATCAACTGGGTGCCGGGCGTGCTGCTGATCGTCGGCATGATCTATGGCCTCGACAAGGAGCCGGTCAATCTCAAGCTGTTCTGGAAGGCCGACTGGCTCGGTATCTTCTTTATGGCGCTGGGCCTTGGCTGCCTGACCATTTTCCTCGAAGAAGGCAACTCGAAAGACTGGTTCGATTCGACCTTTATCATCACCTTTGCAGCACTGGCATTGGCTGGCCTGTTGGGCTGGGTCGTGACCAGCGCCACGCGCGCCGAACCGTTCGTCAACCTGGCGCTGTATGGCCAGCGCAACTTCCTGGTGGCGACCTTGCTGTCGGCCGTGACCGGCATGGGCTTGTATGGCTCGGCCTTCCTGCTGCCACTGTTCCTGGGCCAGATCGCCGGCTATTCGCCGATGCAGATCGGTGAAGTGATCATGTGGGTCGGCCTGCCGCAGCTGTTCATTATGCCGTTCGTGGCCAAGCTGTCCGCGGTGGTCGATAACCGCATCCTGTGTTCGTTCGGCCTGCTGCTGTTCGGTGGCTCGTGCCTGATGAATGCCTATATGGATGCGTCGACCGGCTACGACCAACTGCTGTGGTCGCAAGTGGTGCGTGCGCTGGGCCAGCCGTTCGTGATGCTGACGCTGTCGAACTTTGCTATGAAGGGCATCGCGCCCAAGGACATGGCCTCGGCATCGAGCCTGTTCAATATGACCCGCAATCTGGGCGGCTCGATCGGCATTGCCCTGCTGGCCACGGCGCTCAGCACCCGCGAGCATTTTCATTCGCAGCGCCTCGGTGAATCGATCAACGCCTTTTCCAGCGCGACCCAACTGCGCATCGACCAGCTGACGGCGTCGTTTGTCGGCAAGGGTTTCGATCCGGTCACGGCCGGCAACCAGGCTTTGCAGGCGATTGACGGCATCGTGCGCCGCGAAGCGTATGTAATGGCCTACAACGACGGCTTCTTCCTCGTTGGCGCCATTTTGATCGGCTGCATCGTGCCGCTGTGGCTGGCCGACAAACTCAAAGCCCCCGGTGGCGGTGGCGGCGGTCATTGACCGTCCATCAGAATAAAAGGTACATCATGAAAACAGTATTGACCAAAATCGCCGCAGCAGCCTCGCTGGCCGTGGCGCTGGCCGCCTGCGGTACCGTCGGCCAGGATTTCAAGGCGCCTGCGAATGTGGCTGGCGTTGACGGCAGCACGTTCCGCCACGGCGCCGGTGCGCCGGACGCAGCGCAACTGCCGGCCCAGTGGTGGCGCGTGTTTGGCGACGCCGCCCTTGACCAGCTCGAGCAAAGCGCGCTGCAGGACAATCCAAGCGTGAAGGCGGCCGGCGAACGGCTGCTGCAGGCGCTGGCGCAAAGCGGCACGGCGCGCGCCAACCAGGGCGTCAATGTGAGCGTCAATACCGGCATTTCCAATTCGCGCACCTCGGCCAATACCTCGCAGGGCCTGGCGTTGGGCAACCGCTCGATCAGCGGCAACAACTTCTCGGTGGGCGGTTCGCTGTCGTATGAAATCGACCTGATGGGCCGCGTCAAGCGCCTGGTCGAAGCATCCGACGCCCAGGCATTGGCGGCCGAAGCCGACCGCGACGGCGTATTGCTGATGCTGTCGTCGCAGGTGGCCAGTACCTACTGGCAGTTGCGCGGGCTGGATGCCGAACTGGCGATCCTGAACGGCGCACTCGACACCCGCCGCGAATCGGCGCAGCTGGTCGAGGCACGCTTCAATGCGGGCCTGACCAATGAGCTCGACCTGGCGCGCGCCAAAGTAGAATTGCAAAACGCCCAGGCCGATCTGCATGAAGTGCAGCGCCAGCGCAATCAGCTGGAAAACAGCCTGGCCACGCTGACCGGCAAGGCGCCGTCGGCGCTGCAACTGGCAGCCAGCTCGAACGTGGCGTTGCCGCAGCCGCCGGCCATTCCGGTCGGCCTGCCAGCCAGTTTGCTGGCGCACCGTCCTGACCTGGTGTCGAGCGTGGCCAGCCTGCGCGCGGCCAATGCCCAGGTGGGCGTGGCCGAAGGCGCATTCTATCCATCGCTGCAGCTGACCGGCAACTTTGGCTACGCCTCGGAAAAGCTGCGCGACCTGGCGCAGGGCGGCTCGCGCCAGTTCAGCGTGGGGCCACTGGCGCTGTCGCTGCCGATCTTTGACGGCGGTCGCAACCAGGCCAATCTGGACTTGTCGAAAGCGCGCTACGGCGAGGCGCTGGCCAATCACGAGACCAAGCTGCTGACGGCCCTGCGCGAAGTGGAAGACGCCCTGTCGGACGTGCAGCAGCGCCAGTTGCAGGGCGATGCGCAAGCGCTGTCGCAGGAAGCGGCGGCGCGCGCCTATCTGGTGGCGCGCACCCGCTACGAGCGCGGCGTGTCGAATTACCTCGACGTGACCGACGCCCAACGCAGCTCGCTGGCAGCCGACCGCGCCGCCGTGCAGATCAAGACCCAGCGCCTGCTGGCAACGGTGGCCGTGGCCCGCTCGCTGGGCGCCGGCTGGCAGCCGCAGGGCGAACTGGCCAAGCTGGCAGCAGCGCGCTAAGGCAAGTGCAATGATTACGTGAGCGTGGCCGGCGGCGGTGTCGCCGCCGGCCCGTAGCGTTACAGATATACCTCAAACCAAAGCGCGTTGTGGCCGGGCCTTAGCGTTCCAGCAGCGGCGCTGACGGCATAAAAAGCAGCAAGTCCAACGCAAATGCGGCATCCGTGTTAATTTATCGTTTCCACAATTCAATATTTGATTTTGGCAACTTTTATAATAACAGGGACGGATATGCAAAGCACCAGCATCAGCACACGCTTGTACACAGGATTTGGCCTGGTACTGTTACTGCTGATTATCGTTACAGCACTCGGCATCAACCGCGTACAAAAGATCGACACCATCCTGACCAATATCAGCGAGGTCAATAACGTCAAGCAGCGTCACGCGATCAATTTCCGCGGCAGCGTGCACGACCGCGCGATTGCCTTGCGCGATGTGGTGTTGGCGGGCGACCAGCCGGCAGTCAGCCAGCACGTGGCGCAGATCGGCAAGCTGGCCGACAACTATGCGCAGGCGGCCACACCGCTTGAACAGATCATCGGCAGTGGCAAGGGCGTCACACAGGACGAGCGCGATGCGCTGGCCGGCATCAAGGCGGCCGAAGCCAAGGCCCAGCCGGTCATTGCCAAAGTCATCGCGCTGCGCCAGGCCGACAATGTCGCCGAAGCGTCCACACTGCTGCAGCAGCAGGGCGCCGTGGCGTTTGTCGACTGGCTGGCGGCCGTCAACAAGCTGATCGACCTGGAAGAAAAAATGAGCCGCGAGCAGGCGGCCAGCGCCACCACCGTGGCGCGCAGCTTCTTCTTTTTCATGGTGGTGCTGTGCGTGGGTGCGATTGCCATCGGCATGACGGCCGCCTGGCGCATCAGCCATGGCCTGCTGCGCCAGCTCGGTGGCGAGCCCGATTATGCGGCCGCCATCGTTGGCGATATCGCGGCCGGCAACCTGGCCGTGACCATCGATACGCGCCCTGGCGACAAGAGCAGCCTGCTGTTCGCCATGCGCGGCATGCGCGACAGCCTGGTCGCCATCGTCGGCCAGGTGCGCGCCGGTACGCAGACCATCGCCACTAATGCGCGCGAGATTTCCGCCGGCAACCAGGATCTGTCGAACCGCACCGAGCAGCAAGCCGGCTCGATCGAAGAGACGGCCAGCTCGATGGAGCAGCTGACCGGCACCGTCAAGCAGAATGCCGAGCACGCCGTGCAGGCCAACGAACTGGCGCAATCGGCCTCCAGCGTGGCCGTCAAGGGTGGCGCGGTGGTGGCGCAGGTGGTCGACACGATGGCCTCGATCAACGATTCCTCGCGCAAGATCGTCGATATTATCGGCGTGATCGACAGCATTGCCTTCCAGACCAATATCCTGGCCTTGAATGCGGCCGTCGAGGCGGCGCGCGCCGGCGAGCAGGGCCGTGGCTTTGCGGTGGTGGCGACCGAAGTGCGCAACCTGGCGCAGCGTTCGAGCCAGGCAGCGAAAGAAATCAAGGGGCTGATCGACGATTCGGTTGAACGCGTCGATGCCGGTGCACGCCTGGTCGACGAGGCGGGCGCGACCATGCAGGACATCGTGGCCAGCGTCAAGCGCGTGACCGACATCATGAGTGAAATCAGTGTTGCCACGCGCGAGCAGTCGTCCGGTATCGAACAGGTGAACCAGGCCATCGGCATGATGGACCAGGTGGTGCAGCAGAACGCGGCGCTGGTCGAGCAGTCGGCCTCGGCCGCCGCTTCACTCGACGAGCAGGCCGGCAGCCTGGCGCAACTGGTCAGCGTGTTCAAGCTGGGCGCGGACGAGCACGCATTCAAGGCGGCGCCAGCGCCGGCGCCGTTCAAAGCAGCAGCAGCGCCAGCACCAGCGCGCAAGCCTGCGCCGGCCAAGGCAGTTAGCGCCAGGCCGCAGCGCCAGTTGCCAGCCAAAAAGCTGGCGCCGGCCAAAGTGGCCGATGATTCCTGGGAAGAATTTTAAGCCGCCGCTGGCGTACAATCTGGCTCTTGTCGATGTTTCGAGGCTCAAGAGCCAGACCCCATGAAAAAATTCCTGTTTCCCCTGCTGATGGCTGCGGCCGTCGGCAGCGCCTGCGCCGCCACCGGCGCGCCAGCCACCGCCGAACAACTGACGGCCATGAGCGCACGCTATGCGCCTGTCGAGCTCAAAGCCGATACCTCACACTTGTCGAGCGGCGACCGCAAGGCCATCGCCAAGCTGATCGAAGCGGCCAAGCTGGTTGACGTACTGCAGCTGCGGCAGCGCTGGTCCGGCAATGAAGCGCTGTGGGCGGCGCTGAAAAAAGACCAGTCCGCGCTGGGCCAGGCGCGCCTCAATTATTTCTGGATCAACAAGGGACCGTGGTCGGTGCTCGACGGCCATGGCTCGTTCATGCCGGCCAGTTATGCCGGCATAACCATTCCTGCAAAGAAACCCGAAGCGGGCAACTTCTATCCGGCCGGCGCTACCAAGGCCAGCCTTGAGCAGTGGATGAACGGCCTGGCGCCGCAGGACAAGCAGCAGGCGCAATGGTTCTTTACCACCATTCGCGCCGGCAAAGATGGCCAGTACCGCACGGTCAAGTATTCGGATGAATACAAAAAGGAGCTGACGCAGCTGGCCAGGCTGCTCAACGAGGCCGCAGCGGCCACCGACAATGCCTCGTTGAAAAAATTCCTGAGCCTGCGCGCCAAGGCATTCCTCGATAACGACTACCTGCCGTCCGATTTTGCCTGGATGGACCTCGATTCGCCCGTCGACGTGACTATCGGCCCGTACGAGACCTATAACGACGAACTGTTCGGCTACAAGGCCGCGTTCGAGGCCTATGTGAATATCCGCGACCAGGCCGAAACGCAAAAGCTCGACTTCTTTGCCAAGCATATGCAGGAGCTGGAAGACAACCTGCCGCTC
Source organism: Janthinobacterium aquaticum (assembly GCF_009208565.1). GTDB lineage: Bacteria > Pseudomonadota > Gammaproteobacteria > Burkholderiales > Burkholderiaceae_D > Janthinobacterium. The sequence goes on from NZ_WFLK01000004.1 coordinate 325,574, forward strand.
GACGCGCAGTATCGCAACCCGAAAGTGGGTGCGCTGGCGCCGATGGTGGTGGTCAACCAGGTGTATGGCGCCGGCGACGGCAATATGGCCGTGCAGACGGCGGCCTACAACCTGCCCAATGACGAGCGCATTATCAGCCAGCGCGGCTCGAAGCGCGTGATGCTCAAAAACGTGCAGGAAGCCAAGTTTGCCGCGACGCTCACGCCCATCTCGAAGCTGGTGCTGGCGCCTGATGCGCAGCAGGACGTGGACTTCAATTCCTTCTTCACGCATATCCTCGCGCATGAAATCATGCATGGTCTGGGCCCGCATGCCACCACCGTCGATGGCAAGCCCTCCACGCCGCGCCAGGATCTGAAGGAAACCTATTCCACCATCGAGGAAGCCAAGGCTGACATCACCGGCCTGTACGCGCTGCGCTACATGATGGACAAGGGTCAGTTGGATGGCACGCTGGGCCGTGGCGAGGTGGCAGAGCGCAAGCTGTACAACACCTTCCTCGCGTCGGCTTTCCGTACCCTGCATTTCGGCCTGACCGATTCGCACGCGCGCGGCATGGCGATCCAGCTCAACTACATCCTCGACAAGGGCGGTTTCGTGTCGCTGGGCGACGGCCGCTTTGGCGTTGATTTCGGCAAGATCAAACAGGCCGTGATCGACCTCGACCGCGAGTTCCTGACCATTGAGGCAACCGGCGACTACACGCGCGCCAAGGCCCTGATGGACAAGTACGTGGTGATCCGTCCGGAAGTGCAGGTCGCGCTCGACAAAATGAAGTCGATCCCGAACGATATCCGTCCGGCGTTCGTGACGGCGCGTGCGCTTGACCCTGTTGGTGTCAAATAGACCTTTGATTTTGCGTCGGATTACGGCCCGGTGGGCCACATCCGACGCTTGCTGATTTATTCGGTAAAAGTTGTCGATTTTTCCTTGCGGAAACATCTCTCTGGACTACCCTGCAGTATCCTGCCCTTTACCTGCTGCGGTATACATGTCCAGATTGCTATTGTTGTTCAGCCTGTTTTTACCTTCTTTTCCCGTCCTGGCTTCTTCTGCACTGACCGCGCTTGAAACGCGCTGGCTCAAGGCCGGCGCGCCCGTGATCGCCTATGCGCGCGCACAGGGCCTGCCGCTCGATATCGTGGTACAGCCGCAAACGACGCCCGACGCCGTACCGTTGGCGCTGGGCTTTGCGAACGGGCGCTGCAAGCTGGTGCTGTCGATGCGCGGCAACGCCCAGGCCGAAGCGGTGCTCGCTAGCGTGCGGGCAGATCAGAAGAGCCTGATGATCGAAGCGATGACGGCGCACGAGATCGGCCACTGCCAGCGCTATGCGCAAGGGGACTGGCATCAGATGCCGGCCGGTTTTGTCGAGCCGCGCACCAGGCGCATGCCGACGCTGGCGCAGGAACTGGCCGCCACCCGGCGCGAGGAAGGCTATGCCGACCTGGTGGCGCTGGCCTGGATGCACCAGCATCATCTTGCCAACTATCGCGCCGTACTGGACTGGATGGGTTCGGTGCGCGCCAGCATGGCCAGCGGTTCGCACGACACAGCACCGTGGCTGGCGCTGGCTGCCGTACCAGCTGTTTTTGACGATGCCGACACGCCATTTGAGCAGGCGCAGAAGCTGTGGCAGCAGGGCTTGCGTCAAGGAAAGTAAGTGATTGCTTGCCGGTGGATCGGCATTGGGTGTGTGTTGTCGCACAGTGCGTGCAGCCCGACAGGCGTTTAATCGGGGCCTCGACTTCTTATTCCACCAGGAGGACCCATCATGAACAACATGCTCAAACTGGTGCTGGCCGCCAGCGCCAGTGCCTTGCTTGCCACTGCACCTGCTTATGCTCAGGATACCTCGTACAAAAGCCTGACCGACCAGGCTGCCACCACCTACAAGCAGGCCAAGGATGCCTGCGACAGCCAGTCCGGCAATGCAAAAAAAGTTTGCGTGGAACAAGCCAAGGTCGCGCGAGCCAAGGCGGACTCCGACGCCGTGGCCCAGCACCGCAATACGCCGCGCGAACTGGCCAAGGCCCGCAAGGATGTGGCCGATGCCGAATATGACCTGGCCAAGGCCCAGTGCGGCGAGCGCAGCGGCGCGGCCAAGACCAGCTGCATGAACGATGCCAAGGCCCAGCAGAAAGCCGCGATTGCCGACGCGAAGATGGGCGCCAAGGCCGGCACCAATGTGGCGCAAAATCTGATGCCGGCCAAAACCGAGAGCTGTGACGGCATGGAAGCGACCGACAAAGCCGCCTGCATGTCGCGCAACGCCGCCGGCACCACCAAAAACGTGGTGGCCGACACCGTCATTACGACCAAAATCAAGGCCGACCTGGTCAAGGACAATGACCTGAAAGCCATGGACGTGCATGTGGAAACCACCAACGGCGTGGTCATGCTGAGCGGCTTCGTGCCTTCTCAAGCCCAGATCGACAAAGCAGCTGACTTGGCCCGTGGCGTGGAAGGCGTAACAGAAGTGAAAAATGGCTTGAAAGTGAAGTAAACACTTTCTTCGAATACCATTGGCCCGGCATTGCACGGCATTGCCGGTAGGTCGGATTAGCGGGGCTAGGCCCGGCGTAATCCGACAATATTGTTGGATTACGCGGTGTTGTCGGATTACGCCGCTGCGCGGCTAATCCGACCTACGCGGCTGATGCGACATATGCGGCTGATCCGACATATGCGGCCAGCCGGGCCCGCAGCCAATATTTCAGGTATTTTTTATTTCAGGTACTTCGCCAGCCAGCCTTCCACTTCGCTGTAGAAGTAGCGGCTGTTTTCGCCCTTCATGATCCAGTGGTTCTCGTCCGGGAATACCAGCAGCTTGGCAGGCACGTTCAGGCGCTGTTGCACGGCAAAGTTCATCAGCGCATTGTTGGCCGGCACGCGGTAGTCGAGTTCGCCCACACTGATCAGTATCGGCGTGACGAAGCCGGTGCCTTTTTCATGGTTGCCAGCTTGCATGATCGGGCTTTGATCGCGCCATACGGGCAGGTTCGACCAGACCGGGCCGCCGGCATTGACTTCGCGCCCGAAGCCACCATCGCTGGTGCCCCATTGCATGATCAGATCCATTTCACCGGCGTGCGAGACGATCGCCTTGTAGCGGGTGGTGGTCGCCTGCAGCCAGTTGGCCAGGTGGCCGCCGTAGCTGGCGCCGCCGGCCGCCAGCTTGCTGGCGTCGATAAACGGATATTTCTTGATGGCTTCATCGACGCCTTCGTTCAGCTCGTCGGCCGGGCCTTTCAACGGGTCGAACTGGATCGCGCGCGAGAACTCTTCGCCATAGCCGGTCGAGCCCTTGTAGTCGGTCAGCAGCACGATATAGCCGGGCTTGGCCAGCAGATGGTAGTTCCAGCGCAGCACGAACTGGTCGCGCCACATGCTGGCCGCGCCGCCGTGGATGACGGTAAACAGCGGGTACTTCTTGTTCGGATCAAAATTGGCCGGCTTGACGATCATATTGTGGATCTGGCGGCCATCGGTGCTGGTGAACCAGAAATGCTCGGGCGCCTGCCAGTCGATCTTGCTGGCCTTGTCGGTATTGAAGTCGGTCAGGCGCTTCGGTGCCTTGCCATTGAAGGCATAGACTTCCGGTGGATTGATGCTGGACTCCCACACGCCCACCACGGCCTTGCCGCCACTGCTGAGCGAATTGATGCTGCCGGTCGGCAGGGACGGTTCATCGCGCACTTCACCGCCTTTGACATCGATCGAGTACAGTTTTTCCAGGCCCGCGTGTTCGTAGCTGAAGATCACGCGCTTGCCGTTCTCCGGCAGCACATAGCGCGAGATCGAACGGTCCAGCTTGGCCGTCAGGATAGTTGGCGCCGGGTTGACCAGCGGCCAGGAAAAGCTGGCCAGGCGCTTCACATCGTAGACCTTGCCCGGCGTTTCGGCGTCCGACAGCGCAAACAGGGTCTTGCCGTCGGCAGCAAATTTCAGCGCGCCATAGCTGTGCGCATCCTGCGTCAGGCGCTGCGGTTCGCCGCCGGCGGTGCCGACCAGATACAGCTGCGCCGGCACGGCCGCGCGCTGGAACGCATCGCGGTTGGTAGCGGCATTGAACACCACGCCTTTGCCGTCCGGCGTCCAGATGGCGTCGAGCGACTGGCCTTCATCGCCCTGGCTGCCGCCAAAGCCGGGCAGGGCCACCAGTTGTGTGTCGGCCAGGATATTGCGCGGTACGCTGTCGGCTTGCGCGTCGACCACGAACAGGCGCACTTGCTTGTCGGTCAGCCATTTGTCGAAATAGCGTGGCGCCGTAGTGTCGTACGCGCGTGCGCTGTATTTGCGCTCCTTGCGTTCTTTCGCGCTTTGCTTGACGTCGCTTTCGGTCTTGTTGCCAGGATAGATGTCGCTGACAAACAGCAGCTGCTTGCCGTCCGGACTCCATTTCGGCGAACGCGCGCCCATGGTCAGCGTGGTCAGGCGCTGCGCTTCGCCGCCGGCGGCCACGTCAAGACGGTAGAGCTGGCCGGCCTCGTCACCATCGCGCTTGGCAACAAACACCAGCTGGCGGCTGTCGGGCGACCAGGCCACCGCGCTTTCGCCGCCCTTGGATGACGTCAGCCGGCGCGCCGGCGCATCATCGGTCAGCGACTTGATCCACAGGTCCGACCATTGATCTTTGCTCTCGTAGGCGGACTCGACCACCGAGAAGACGGCCCAGCGGCCGTCAGGGCTGGCCACCGGCGCGCCGACGCGTTTCATCAGCCACACGTCTTCGTGGGTAATGGCATGCCTTGCAGTCTGGCTGACGTTGGCATTGACAGGCGCTACAGTATCGGCAGCGTGAGCAAGTGGCATGCAGGCCGCTGCGATCAGCAGCGGCAGCAGGGCACGGCGAAGACGGGGGAGGGTCATGAGGCTGGGTCCGTAAAGTTGAAAGAGTATTGCGGGCAATATTATTGCCCATCAACTTGCTGGTGCCAAGGCAGGCACTGCCATGCCGGACGGCGCCCTGTAAGACTGATCAGTTAAACTTGTGTTTTGCTTATGCTGACGCACCGCTTTATGAAAAAATCCTTACTGAAAGTTGCCGCGCTGGCGGCCAGCCTGGTGGCAGGCCAGGCACTGGCTGCCGCCCCCGCCATCTATCCCAATACCAGCGCCATGGGCGTGGGCCATGCGGAAAGCACGGCCTGGTACGCGGCCTGCATGAAAGTGGCCAAAGTGGCGCCGCCGCCAGCCGACCTGCCGTCGCCCAAGGCCGTAGCCGGCCTGTCGCAGTGCAAGGCATCGGACCTGTATTACGACACCAAAGCCATGCCGGCGCCATCCCTGGAGGACTGGCGTAAGGTGCGACACTGCGCCGTGGCGCAGGACGACAGCGCCGTGCTGATGATGCTGTATCAGAATGGCAGCGGGGTGCAGAAAAATCCGGCGCTGGCGTTCAAATACGCATGCAGCATGGATGCGGCGCCAGCCGAGATGAGCGGACGCGTTGAACACCTGCAAAAACTGCAGGCTGGCGGCAATATCGACCAGTGCGATGATATTACCAGCGGCTACATGATGGGCGTGTGCTCGGCCATCGAAGCGCGCCAGAAGCAGCACGTGCGCAGCCAGGCCAGCGGCAAGACTGCCGAAGCGTGGCCTGTAGCGGTGCAGGCGTCGTACAAGAAGCTCGAAGCGGCGACAAATAATTTCGCCGAGGCCCGCGCCGGCAAGGAAACTGATCTCAGCGGTACGGCGCGCGCGGCCATGAGCATTGCTGCGCGCACGGCGGAACTGGACCTGCTGGCGCAGGACATCAAGCAGTACGAAGCGGGCAAGCTGCCGCCTGCAGCCACGCCGGCGCAGGCCCAGGCGCAGGACAAGCAGCTGAACCTGATCTACGGCAAGCTGATGAAGCAGCCCAAGCCCGATTACGCGGGCGCAGTCGAGAAGGATGGCATCCGCGATACCCAGCGTTTGTGGCTCAAATATCGCGACGCGTGGGTGGCCTTTGGCGCGGCGCGCTATCCATCGGTCTCCGCCGATGCCTGGACCGCCATGCTGACGGCGCGGCGCAATGCGCAATTGAACGCCTTGCTGGAGAACTGATGCCCGAAGCTTATTTCCACGAAGACGATTACTGCCAGATCGAACTGCTGCCGGTCGATAATTTGCAGCATTGCCTGCAGCAAATGGGTGAGCAGCAGGTCTTTGCCGACACGCATGCCAGCGGCGCCGGCTGGACCGACATGTATGTGCGCAGCGCACCGCCGTCGCCCTTGAGCGCGCTGGGCATCACGGCCGCGCAATTGCAGCAGGCGCTCGGCGCAGTGCTGCCGCCGTACGATGCGGTATTTACCGGCTACGGCAGCTATCGGGTTGCGTGCGAGAACGTGCTGGCGTTTGGCGGCGAGGATACTGAAACGCTGTTTGCCGCTATCAATGACGATGGCGTGGTGGTGGAGATGTGGTGCAGCGACGGCATGGCGGCGTTACAGCTGCTGCCGCAACGCGAGCAGTTGCTGCTGGCCGACTGGAATGCGGGTCTGGCGTGTCCGCTGGCAGAGCGCGCGCTGTTTGCGCGTTATTTGCAGGAGTACGAGCTGGACTAAGTGCGCTTGACCTTACTCGCAGGCAATCGCCTGGGGCGGTTCTGCCTTGATGACCGATGCCAGGCGCGCCATGTCGTTGCCGTCGCCCTGTTCGACATACGGCCGGTAGGTATCGACCGTAATCGTGGCGCGCGCCTGCCAGCCGCAGTGCTTGGCCTTGGGTGCAGGCACGTGCAGCAAACCGCGCGCCTGCTCATCGTTGGAAAAGCAGAACCATGCGTCATGCCCGCTTGCCGGGCGCGGCAGGCGAGTCCATTGCGCCTTGTCCGGTGCGAAGCAGACCTGCGGGCCGATAACGTCGAGGCTCATCTCGTCCGTGCGCAAGCTGTACTGGCCGTCCAGCGTTATAGTGGCCGGTGCCTGGCTGTAGAGCTGGGCGCTGCCGAGCAGCACAATCATGGCAAGGTTCATAAGGCTTTTGATGCGGATAAGTGAAGGCGCATGGTAGCACCGGGCGCCATCGCAGCGCCTGGTTAACGAAAAAAGCCCGTCCGTGAGGATGGGCTTTTTTGTGCTGCGCATTCGTGGTAGGCCGTGCGGGATTCGAACCTGCGACCAACGGATTAAAAGTCCGCTGCTCTACCAGCTGAGCTAACGACCCGAAAGAGGCCGCATTATATATGACTTTGGAAAGAATGCAAACCCTGTCTGTCAGCCGTGTTTTGGCATTGGTTGCTGCATGCCGCCGCGTCAATGCAGCGCCGCCGTCATCCGCAGCACTTCGTCGATGGTGCTGGCGCCCTCGGCAACCTTGTTTGCACCGGCCAGGCGCAGCGGCGTCATGCCGTCGGCGATGCTCTGGCGGTGCAGTGCCTGCAATGGGGCGCTAGAGCGTATCAGCTCGCGAAAAGCGTCGGTGACGCACAGCAGTTCAACGATGCCGGCGCGGCCGCGATAGCCGCTGTGGCGGCAAGCGGGGCAACCGACCGCCGTCCACAGCGCCGGTGGGCAGGGCAATTGTCCGCCGGTCAGGGCGTGCCACTGGCGCGGGTCGGGCGCTACGCCTTGCTGTTTGCAATCGGCGCACAGGCAGCGCAGCAATCGCTGCGCCAGCACGCCGATCAGGCTCGCCTCGAGCAAATAGCCGGGCACGCCCAGCTCCAAGAGGCGCATCACGGCCGACGGCGCGTCATTGGTATGCAGCGTCGACAGCACCAGGTGGCCGGTCAGGGCGGCCTGGACGGCCATGTCGGCGGTGGCCAGGTCGCGGATTTCACCGACCATGATAATGTCCGGGTCCTGGCGCAGCAGCGCACGTATGCCGTCGGCAAAAGTCAGTTCCAGCCCGGCCTGGCTTTGCACCTGCATCTGGTTGAAGGCTGGCTCGACCATTTCGATCGGGTCTTCCACCGTGCAGACATTGACTGTGCTGCCAGCGAGCGCCTTCAGCGTGCTGTACAGGGTGGTGGTCTTGCCCGAGCCGGTCGGCCCGGTAACGAGCACGATGCCGTGCGTGTGCGCGGTCAGCTGGCGCCAGCGTTCGGCCTCCAGGGGCGGAAAGCCCAGTTCGGCCAGGCTCTTGACGGCCACTTCGGGATCGAAAATGCGCATCACCAGTTTTTCGCCAAACGCTGTCGGCAGCGTGGACAGGCGCAGCTCGATTTCCTGGCCCTGTGCATTGCGTGTCTTGATGCGTCCGTCCTGCGGGCGGCGCTTTTCGATGACGTCCATGCGGCCGAGCAGCTTGATGCGGGCCGTCATGGCCAGCATGACTACCGGCGGCACCTGGTAGGCCTGGTGCAGCAGGCCGTCGATGCGCAGGCGCACCAGGGCGCAATCGCGCTTCGGCTCCAGGTGGATATCGGAGGCGCGCTGGGAAAACGCATACTGCCACAGCCAGTCGACGATGCGCACCACATGCTGGTCGTTGGCGTCGAGGCTGCTTTTCTGGCGGCCCAGTTCCACCAGTTGCTCGAAGTTATGGCGCAGCGACAAGTCCTGCGCCGTCGACTGGCGCGCCACCCTGACCGAGCCGGCCAGGCTGAAGAACTGGGTAATATAATCGGCAATATGCTGCGGGTTGGCGATCACCAGGCAGAGCTTGCGCGGCGCCAGCGGACCCATGCCGGCCTGCCAGCCCAGCGCATAGGGCTGGGCGGTGGCAATCACGATGCGTTCAAACGTGCTTTCCACCGGCAGGATATTGAAGCGCGCCGCATAGCTGGCCGTCATCACGTCGGCCACCTGGCTGAAGTCGATGGACAGCGGATCGATGCGCAAATAGGGCAGCTGGGCGCGGGCGGCCAGCCAGGCGCACAGGCTGTCGAGGTCGAGCGGCGCATGCGGCGCCAGGTTCGAGCGCAGCTGGCAGGCGGCAATCGCGCAGAGCGGATGGACTGCCTGGCTCTGCTGCAAGATGAGCTGCGCGCGGGTGCGGATGGCAGCCGCGTCCTGCTGCGACAGCCAGCCATCGGCCAGCAGCCAGGAAATCAGTTCCTGCAGATCGAGCGGAGCAGCATCGGAAACAGGCATGGCCGGCGCCTTTCATGGCCGCCGGCAGCAGGGAAGGGGAGGCGGCGGTTACAGTGTGCTCTGGATGCCCTTGAGCCAGGACTTGGCCGGCAACTTGGTGTCGGTCACGATTTCTTTGGCGCGGTCGAGCAGGACAGCTTGCGCTTCGGCATCGAGCGCGACCTTCTTTTTAAAGGCGATCGCCACCACGTTCCCATCATGGACTTCAGGCAGGCAGATTACCTGTTCAAACGCAAACTTCATGGCCTTGAGGTTTTTGGCATAGCTCGGATGGTCGCCGAACAGGTTGACGGTCATGATGCCGTGCGGCGCCAGGCAGGCGCAGCAGGCCGTATAGAATTCGGCGCTGTCGAGTACCGGACCGCGCGCGGTGGCGTCGTACAGGTCGACCTGCAGCGCATCGAGCGTACCGTGGTTGGCTTGGTTGTTGACGTAGTCGAGCGCGTCCATTTCCTGCACCTGCAGGCGCTCGTCGTTGGGCGGCAGCTTGAACATCGAGGCGCAGATGGTGATCACGGCCGGATTCAGCTCGATGGCCTCGACCTGTGCCTGCGGAAACTGGCGGTAGCAGAACTTGGTCAGCGCGGCCGTGCCCAGGCCCAGCTGCGCCACGCGTTGCGGCTGTTTGATCCACAGCATCCAGGCCATCATCTGCTGCGCATATTCCAGTTCAGGCCAGTCCGGCTTGCGGATGCGCATGGCGCCCTGTACCCATTCAGTACCGAAATGCAGATAGCGCACGCCATCCATTTCAGACAGGGTCACGGGAGCGTAACGGGGTTTGCGCGCCGGGCGCGACGATTCGACTTGTTCGATGGATTTACGTTTGATCAGCATGGCACGGCCTGGAAAGAGTGCCGCATTATAGCTTGCCCAACCAGGCAAGACGCCATAAAAAAGCCAGCCCGAAGGCTGGCATGGTCTGATTGCGCGGCAGCTTATTGCTGTGCCGGCTCGATGGAAACGCGCAAACGGATGCGTTCGCCCGGATCGTAGGACATGAGGCTCGTGTAATTGCGGCCGCGGTAATCATACGTGACCTGGTAGCCATTGTTGCGCGACTCCCAGTGATCGACCTGGCGGCATTGCTTGACGGCCTGTTCCTGCACGCCGCCCTGGTAATTGTTCTGGTTGTCGACGCGGTCGCCGACCACGGCACCGGCAATCGCGCCAGCTGCGGCGGCGGCCGTGCGACCGTTACCGCCACCGACCTGGCTGCCCAGCAGGGCGCCGGCGATGCCGCCGACAATCGAGCCGCCGGCGCTGCGCTGCTGTGGCGGCGCCTGAACCTGTACATATTCCGTGCGGCATTCCTGGCGTGGGCGATTGATCTGCTCCACCTGAGGTACTACGCGCACGACCTTGCCGAAGTCCTCAAAGTCGGTAGCTTGCGCCATTGGCAGCGCGCCGAGACACAGGGCAGACATGATCAGTTTGGTTTGCAGGTTCATTTTATCGCCTCGTTGATGTTGACTTTGCGGGTATTGCTTTAATGTGAGTCCAGTGTAATGCGCTTGTCGCCAGCGAAGCAAAATGCGTGGCAACAAAATGTAACAGCCAGCGGCCTTTACCCCTCAGCCTGTAACATGCGCTTGCATTCGATACAAGATGATGTAATGGCTGGAAGATCATCGTTTGTAACAAATCTTGCGTTCGATATCATATTCGGGTTGATTCGTGCAGGACAACAAGTTACCCTAATACGCGTATGGCTTATAAAATCGTAATCGCATCACAATGCAGATCGAGCCTCTGCGTGCGCATTGACCCGCGTGCGAGGATGTAATAAGAATGCTGGTCAGAACAGATCCATACATAACCGGTCGATTTGAGGGAAAAATGAGTTTGTTAATAACCGTGCCGCCCAACCTTGTCCAGTCCATTCGCGCCTTTCGCGTGACCGAGTTACAAGAAGAGGCGAGTCGCCTCGGGCAGCATTTCTTATACGCCCACTGCAACGCCGGTCTCACCAAACAGCAAGTCATCGGTATTATCGCAGAAGCATTTCAGTTTCCTAAAAGCCTGGCCAAGAATTTCGATGCGCTGCGCGTTTGCCTGACGGACACCATGTTCAAGGCCGGTACGCAAACCGGTTTCCTGGTGGTGCTTGAGCAATTGCCCAATACCCAGAAATTTGACAAGGAAGCGCGCGAGACCCTGCTCGACGTGTTTCGCGACGCTGCCGACTACTGGGCCGAGAAAAAAGTGCCTTTCCGCGTCTTCTATTCGTTTGAGTAAATGCTTGCTATGCCTGTTATGGCCTGAAATCATGGCTTGAAGGCTGCTGGAAGTGCGGCGCGCCGGCCAACTACCTGCTGCCGGTCGTATGTTGCGACGCAACAATCCTGCCTGCCTTTCTTGGTACCACCTGTTATAGCGGGTACAATGCGCGCTATGAAAAATATCGTTATTCTCATTTCCGGACGCGGCAGCAATATGGAAGCGGTCGTGCGCGCCGCGCAAGCCGAACAATGGCCTGCCCGTATTGCCGCTGTCATCAGCAACCGTGCCGACGCCCAGGGGCTGGTATTTGCTGCCGAACAGGGAATAGCGACCGCCGTGGTGGCCAACAAGGACTATGCCAGCCGCGAGGCGTTCGACGCCGCGCTGCAGGAAGTGATCGACGGTTTTGCCCCCGACCTGGTGGTGCTGGCCGGCTTCATGCGCATCCTGACGGCGCCGTTCGTCGAGCATTACGCCGGACGCATGCTCAATATCCATCCGTCGCTGCTGCCGCTGTTCCCGGGCATGGCAACCCACCGCCAGGCACTTGAAGCGGGCGTCAGCGAACATGGCGCCACCGTGCATTTCGTTACTGCCGAACTCGACCATGGCCCGGCCGTGGCAAGTGCGGTGGTGCCGGTCCTGCCGGGCGATACGGAAGACAGCTTATCGGCGCGCGTGCTGGTACAGGAACATCTGCTTTACCCGCGCGCCATCCGCCTGTTTATCGACGATAAACTGTTGATCGAGCATGGCCAGGTCCGCGTGGACCCTCAATAATTTACAGGAAGAACAACAATGAGATTGCCTCCAGCGATACTTGCCAATGCTGAAGAAGTATTGCGCGAAATTTTACGATTCACGGCCCCGGCCGATACCACCTTGTCGCGCTATTTCCGCGACCATCCGCGCCTCGGTGCGCGCGAACGCGGTGCTGTTGCCGAAGGCATTTATGCCGTGCTGCGCAACAAATCGTTCTTTACCGACTTTGCCGAAGCGGGCAACGGCCCGACCATGCGCCGCCTGACCATTCTGGGTCTGGCCGAAGCGATGGGCGCCGACTCGCTGGGCGGCCTGACGGAAGAAGAAACCGAATGGCTTGAACGCATCAAGCAGATCGACCGCAGCCTGATGCCGGCCGCCATGCGCGCCAACGTGCCGAAATGGCTGTTCGACAAGCTGATCGCGCAGTTTGGCGAAGAAGAAACCATGCTGCTGTGTAACGCCCTCAATTCGCCGGCACCGCTCGATCTGCGTGTCAATTCGCTCAAGTCCACGCGTGAAGACGTGATGCTGGCGCTGGCCGAAGCACCGATCCTGAGCACGCCGACACCGTTTGCCCCGCTGGGCCTGCGCGTGGTGAAAAAGCCGTCGCTGCAAAACTTGCCGCTGTTCCAGAGCGGCGCCATCGAAGTGCAGGATGAAGGCAGCCAGATCCTGTCGCAGATCGTCGGCGCCAAGCGCGGCGAGATGGTGGTGGACTTCTGCGCCGGCGCCGGCGGCAAGACGCTGGCACTGGGCGCGCTGATGCGCAATACCGGCCGCCTGTACGCGTTTGATGTATCGGAAAAACGCCTGGCCAAGCTCAAGCCGCGCATGGCCCGTAGCGGCCTGTCGAACGTGCATCCGGTGCAGATCGCGCATGAGCGCGACGCCAAGATCAAGCGTCTGGCCGGCAAGATCGACCGCGTGCTGGTCGATGCACCGTGCAGCGGCCTGGGTACCCTGCGCCGCAATCCGGACGTGAAATGGCGCCAACAGCCTACCGCGATTGCCGAATTGCAGGCCAAGCAGGCCGGCATCCTGGCTGGCGCGGCGCGTCTGGTCAAGGGCGGCGGCCGCCTGGTGTATGCGACCTGCAGTTTCCTCAATGAAGAAAACGATGTGATCGCCGAGCAGTTCCTGGCTGCGCATCCTGACTTCGTGCTGGTGCCGATGAACAAGGTGCTGGCCGAGCAGAAGATCGAACTGGAAATGGGCGACTATCTGAAACTGCTGCCGCACCAGCACCAGACCGATGGTTTCTTTGCTGCCGTCTTCGAGCGCAAGCCGATGCCAAAAAAAGTGTTTGCCGAAGCCAAGCCGGCCGAAGCTGCTGAAGATAGCGCCGAGTAAGTTGTTCCCAGCGGCCGCTTGAAGCGGCCGTTTGTCTTGCCAGCCAGCCCGTTCGCGGCTGGCTTTGTTTTTACTACCCCTCCCGACCGCCATGAATGAAACGCCGCTGCTCAATCTGATTACCGACTTTGTCGACGACTTCCGTCAGCCGGCCATTCTGTGGCAGGCATTGGTGATCGTGTCTTGCCTGGTGCTGAGCTGGCTGATGGTGCGCCAGCTGCGCAGCGTACTCAAGCAGCGGGCCGATACGACGACGCCGCCGGTCAGCGCCGTAGTGCGCGCTCGCACCGAAAGCTTTATCCGCATCCTGACGCCGGTGCTGACGGCTTTGCTGCTGGGCGTGTCGCAGCATTTCCTGGCCAAGTGGCAAAGCGTCAACCTGATCAGTATTGCCATTCCGCTGTGTACTTCGATGGCGCTGGTGCGCTTCGGCTTTTATGTGTTGCGCCGCATCTTTGCGCGGCACGGCGAAGTCAGTCCGACCATGCATATGCTGGAAAAGGTGTTTACCATCGTGGTCTGGCTCGGCATGGCCTTGTATATCACGGGCTTGTGGCCGGAGCTGCATGAATTCCTGGAAAGCGTGATCGTGCCGCTGGGGCGCAACAAGGTGTCGCTGGCAACCATTTTGCAGGCGGCCATTTCGGTGGCCGTGCTGATGGTGCTGGCCATGTGGGCCGGCACGGCGCTCGATGACCGCCTGATGAAAATGCAGGGCCTGCATTCATCCTTGCGGGTGGTGATGTCGCGCATGGGCCGCGCCGTGCTGGTGCTGGTGTCGGTGCTGGTCAGCCTGTCGTTGGTGGGCATCGACCTGACCGTGCTGTCCGTCTTTGGCGGCGCCTTTGGCGTGGCACTGGGTTTTGGCCTGCAGAAAATTGCCGCCAACTTTGTCTCCGGCTTCATTATCCTGCTCGACCGCAGCCTGACCATCGGCGACATGATTACGGTTGGCGCCTTCAGCGGCAAGGTCACGCAGATCAATACGCGTTATACCGTGCTGTTGGGCGGCGATGGCGTGGAATCGATCGTGCCCAACGAGATGCTGATCTCCGGCGGCGTGCAGAACATGTCGTTGTCGAATCGCATGGTGTGGTTGTCGACGACCGTATCGGTAGGCTATGAAACCGATATCGACTTTATCTTCCCGCTGCTGGAGCAGGCGGCGGCCAGCGTGCCGCGTGTGGTACAGAGCAAGCCGCCGTCGGCCACGCTGGTGCGCTTTGGCGCCGATGGTCTGGACCTGCAGATAGGTTTCTGGATTGCCGACCCGGAAAATGGCACGGGCGGGGTGAAATCGAATGTGAACCGGGCCATTTGGCGTACATTGCAGGAACATAAAGTCACTGTGCCGTTCCCGCAGCGCGAATTGCGGATCGTCGGCGCGGCGTCGCCGGCTTTAGCAGCCGTCGCAGACAGTGATCAAGCTGCCAACCCCGCCTGATTCGGGCCTTCGCGCCACTTCTTCACCTTTGCGGCCCCTGCCTTTTAGGGGGTACAATGACGTTTGAATTATTCAAATCCCCGCCTTCAGCCGCGCTGGAGCAATTGTGAGCCTGGCTCGCTTATCTGGAGTATTAATGACCTTGAGTTCCGTTTTACACGACGTTCTGCAGTTTATGGATACGGGTTTGATGAATTTGTCGGGTTGGCAAATTTTCCTCTACACCATGATCGTCACGCATATCACGATTGCCAGTGTCACGATCTACCTGCATCGTCACCAGGCGCACCGTGCGCTGGAGTTACACGCCATTCCCAGTCATTTCTTCCGTTTCTGGCTGTGGCTGACCACGGGTCAGGTGACCAAGGAGTGGGCCGCGATTCACCGCAAGCATCACGCCAAGTGCGATACCGAAGAAGATCCGCACAGCCCGGTCACGCGCGGCATCAAGAAAGTGTTCTGGGAAGGCGCTGAACTGTATCGCGCCGAATCGAAAAACCTGGAAACCATGGCCAAATACGGCCATGGTACGCCAACCGACTGGATCGAACGTCATCTGTACACCAAATACAGCTGGTTGGGCGTGGTGATCCTGTTGTTCGTGAACTTTGCCCTGTTTGGCGTGCTCGGCATTTCGGTCTGGGCTGTCCAGATGGTGTGGATACCGCTGACTGCGGCCGGCATCATCAACGGTATCGGTCACTATTGGGGCTACCGCAACTATGACTGCGCTGACGCAGCCACCAACATCATCCCTTTCGGTATCCTGATCGGCGGCGAAGAGCTCCATAACAACCATCATACGTATGCAACGTCGGCCAAGCTGTCGTCGAAATGGTATGAGTTCGATATTGGCTGGGGCTATATCCGCACTTTGGAAATCCTGCGCCTGGCCAAGGTGAAAAAACTGGCGCCCGAACCGAAGTTCTTGGATGGCAAGCTGGAAGCCGATTTCGAGACGCTGCAGTCAGTGATTGCCAACCGCTATGATGTGATGGCCAAATATGCCAAGTCAATCAAGCTGGCCTGGAAGGAAGAGCTGGAACACCTGAAGCACAAGGCCGAACTGGAAAAGCCGTTCCTCAAATCGTCGCGCAAGCTCCTGCAGCGCGAACCGGCCAAGCTGGCCGAGGTCCATCACGAACAGTTGTCGGAATTGTTCCAACACAGCAAGGCACTCGAAACCATGCACCATATGCGCGTGGAACTGGGCGCCATCTGGGAGCGTTCGCACTTTACACGCGAGCAACTGCTGCACAAGCTGCAAGACTGGTGCAACCGCGCCGAAGGGTCGGGTATCAAGTCGCTGCAGGAGTTTTCGCTGCGCTTGCGCAGTTACGCGTAAGCGCGCTCAGACGAGCTCGTCAACATGGCATGTAGGTCGGATTAGCCTGGCATAGCCAGGCGTAATCCGACAATGCGCAGCCGATCTTGTCGGATTACGCCGCTGCGCGGCTAATCCGACCTACTAGCGGCATTGCCGCTTGGTTTGACCAAAAAAAAAACCGCTCATCGAGCGGTTTTTTTTAAAGCAAACACAATCTCAATTACTTGATCTTGGTTTCTTTGTACGTTACGTGCTTGCGTGCTTTAGGATCAAATTTCATGATCTCCATTTTTGCAGGCGTCGTACGCTTGTTTTTGGTAGTCGTGTAAAAGTGACCCGTACCAGCAGTCGACTCCAACTTGATTTTGTCGCGGCCTGTTTTTGCCATGATAGCTCCCTTGTTCTGCTAATTAGACTTTTTCGCCACGAGCGCGCATATCGGTCAATACGGCGTCGATGCCGACTTTGTCGATGACGCGCAGACCGGCGTTGGACAAACGCAGGGAGACCCAGCGGTTTTCAGATTCAACAAAAATACGACGATTTTGCAGGTTAGGCAAAAAACGACGTTTGGTTTTGTTGTTTGCATGGGAAACATTGTTGCCGACCATCGGCTTCTTCCCAGTGACTTGGCAAACACGTGCCATGGCGCACTCCTTAAAGACATTCCACAATTGGAAAAACGAGAGTATATCTAAAAAAATCAGGTTTATCAATGACTTGCGAAAAACAATTGTTTCTTGTTGTATTTAAAAAATTTAACAATTTCGGATATCAAGTGCAAAAACATGATTTTCAGAGTCGGTGAAGTTGCGCTATGTCCTTGTTTACAATGGGTTAACTTTGGAACGAGGGGAGCCTTAAAGCTGGCCATGTTCGGCAAAAGAGTGCACCCGATGGCCTGCCACCACAAAATGATCGAGCACGCGGATATCGACCAGCGACAGCGCCTGCGCCAGTGCGCGCGTCAGCAGCAGGTCCGAGTCGCTCGGTTCGGGCGAGCCGGAAGGGTGGTTATGGGCCAGCATGATGCTGGCGGCATTGTGTTGCAGCGCCTGCTTGACCACTTCGCGCGGATAAACGCTGGTATGCGTCAAGGTGCCGCGAAACATTTCTTCGCTGCAGATCAGACGGTTTTTGACATCCAGAAACAAGACATGAAAGGCTTCATGCGTCAGGTGCGCCAGACACAGGCGCAGATAGTCCTTGACGGCCTGCGGCGAATTGAGCACCTGGCCCGTCTGCAATTCCTCCACCATGGCGCGCCGCGCCAGCTCCAGCACCGCTTGCAACTGCGCAAACTTGGCGCTGCCCATGCCATGTACGGCAGAGAAACTATCGAGGTTGGCGCCAAACAAGCCCTTGAGCGAGCCAAAATGTTCCACGGTCTCGCGCGCCAGTTGCACCGCGCTCTTGCCGCGCACGCCGGTGCGCAGGAAAACGGCCAGCAGTTCAGCGTCCGACAGCGACTGCGCGCCGTCTTCGATCAGCCGTTCGCGCGGGCGCTCCCGTTCGGGCCAGTCCTTGATCGCCATGCCATCTCCTCCATGACGTTTGTCATCTCTATGCTCTTCATATCGCCAAGGCCCGGGCAGCGGTACGGTTTTGCGCAAACAGTGGCGAGAAAAGCACAGCAAATTGACAAAAGTGATCTGAGGATTCGTTTGAAAGCGCCTATGAGGCCAATGGCAAGATCAATGTTACCGCCCAGATGGGCTTTTCCAGCGAGACGCGCGAGGATGTGCTGGCCTTGCTGGACAGCTTGCCCAATGTAGCCGAGACCGTCGCCGCCAATTAAGGCGCATGGCAGGCACTGCGCGCTCTTGCCGCTTCTTTGACAGGGCGATGGGGCGCGCAAGCTCAGGGTGGCTTACAATATCGCTTTGTATCGGCCACCTGAAAAATCATTATGTCTAACGCGCAACCAGCAGTCGTCACCGAAGCGGCTTACCTTACTTTGCACTATCGCCTTGCCAAGCTTGACGGCACCGATATCGTGACCACCTTCAATGGCAATCCTGCCACCTTGATGCTGGGGCAGGGGCAGCTGGCGCCGTTCCTCGAGCAGCGTCTGCTGGGCTTGCCCGAAGGCACGCACACGACTTTCGAGCTGGCTGCCGGCGAAGGCTTTGGCGAGCGCCACCCGGATATGGTGCAATCGGTATCGCGTGCCACGCTCGATGAAAACTCGGTGCCTGGCGCCGACTACAAGGTTGGCGACCTGGTCGACTTTGCCGCCCCGGGCGGCGGGCGCTTTGCCGGTGTGTTGCGCGAAATGCGCGACGATTCCGCCCTGTTCGACTTCAACCATCCGCTGGCAGGCCAGCCGTTGCGCTTTGAAGTCAAACTGATCTCGGTGTTGTAAGGAGTAGCGCATGGATAACAATATGGACAAGGAACTGTTGCTGGCCCAGCCGCGCGGCTTTTGCGCCGGCGTCGACCGCGCCATCGAGATCGTCGAGCGCGCCTTGCAGCAGTTTGGCGCGCCCATCTATGTGCGCCATGAAATCGTGCACAACGCTTATGTGGTGGCCGACCTGCGCAACAAGGGCGCGATCTTTATCGACGAGCTCGACGATGTACCTGCTGGCAATACGCTGGTGTTCTCTGCCCATGGCGTATCGAAGGCGGTGCGCGCCGAAGCCGAAGCGCGCGGCCTGAGCATCTATGACGCCACCTGTCCGCTGGTGACCAAGGTGCATATGGAAGTGGCCAAGATGCGCCGCGAAGGGCTCGAGATCATCATGATTGGCCACGACGGCCATCCTGAAGTGGAAGGCACGATGGGCCAGGCCGAGCAGGGCATGCATCTGGTGGAAACGCTCGATGATGTGGCTGCACTGCAGGTCGTCAATCCCGATGGGCTGGCCTATGTTTCACAGACTACGTTGTCGGTTGACGACACGCGCGACATTATCGCCGCACTGAAGCAGAAATACCCGAATATTTCGGAGCCGAAAAAGGGCGATATCTGCTACGCCACCACCAACCGCCAGGAAGCCGTCAAATTCATGGCGCCACAGGTGGAACTGGTGATCGTGGTGGGCAGCCCGAACAGCTCGAACTCCAATCGCCTGCGCGAAGTGGCCGAGAAGATGGGGACGCCGGCCTATATGGTCGACAATGCCACTCAGATCGACCCGGCATGGCTGGAAGGCAAGCTGCGCGTGGGTGTGACCGCCGGCGCTTCGGCGCCTGAAGTGCTGGTGCAGGCCGTGATCGACCGTCTAAAAGAGTGCGGCGTGAAAAGCGTGCGCCCGCTCGACGGCGTGCAGGAAGCGGTGACTTTCCCCATGCCCAAGGGCCTGGACGGCATACGCCGCACAGTGGCCGAGGCTTAACGGGTAAAACTGAATTTAATTAAGTAAATATCGATATATTCCAAGTTTAGTTTTTGCAAAAGATCGTTATGATTGTCCAGAGCTTGAATATGTTGTCGTTATGACTCAGCGCGGTCACGCCCATTTTGGTGCGTGCACCGCTTTGGTGAAAATGATCGAAGGATGGCACTGCAGGAAACTATTTCCTCCGGTGCCGTTTTTGTATCGGCAGCATGGACCAGCAGATGGTGTTCCCGATAATACACAGATCAAGAGGGCAATCTGACGATGGATATATTCCTCCAGCAAATCATTAACGGGCTGGTGCTGGGCAGCATGTATGCGCTGGTCGCGCTCGGCTACACCATGGTCTATGGGGTGTTGAACCTGATTAACTTTGCCCATGGCGATGTGCTGATGGTGGGCGCCATGGTCGGGTTGAGCATCCTGAAGCTGCTGGGAATCTATGTGCCGGACTGGCCCGGCTATCTGAAACTGGCCACCGCCATCCTGGGGGCGATTCCCATTTGCGTGCTGGTCAATATCACCATCGAGCGCGTCGCTTACCGTCGGCTGCGCAATGCGCCGCGCCTGGCGCCTTTGATTACCGCCATCGGCGTATCGATCCTGTTGCAAACCTTTGCCATGATGATCTGGACCCGCAATCCGCTGCCGTTCCCGCAATTGCTGTCAACCGAGCCGATCAATATCGGCGGCGCTGTCATTTCACAGACGCAAATACTGCTGCTGGCGCTGGCCGCACTGGCCATGGGCGCGCTGGTGTTGCTGGTGGAAAAAACACGGATGGGCCGCGCCATGCGCGCCACGGCCGAAAACCCGCGCGTGGCCGGCCTGATGGGGGTCGACTCGGACAAGGTCATCGTGGCCACGTTTGCCATCGGCGCTGCATTGGCGGCCGTGGCCGGCGTGATGTGGGGCGCCAACTATGCGTCGATCCAGTTTTCCATGGGCGCCATTCCCGGCCTGAAAGCGTTTTGCGCGGCCGTGCTGGGCGGCATCGGCAATATCTATGGCGCCATGATCGGCGGCATCCTGCTGGGCGTGATCGAAAGCCTGGGCGCCGGCTATATCGGCGATATCACGGGCGGTTTCCTGGGCAGCCATTACCAGGACATCTTTGCCTTCGTGGTATTGATTATCGTTTTGACACTGCGTCCGTCCGGCATCATGGGCGAACGCGTGGCCGACCGCGCCTGATCCGGAGAACACACCATGCCATTGCTTGATTTTAACGCCAAAAAGAACCCGGCCAAGGCGTATGCCGGCATGCTGGGACTCGCTGCGCTGCTGCTGATCTTTCCATTTTTTGCGGCTCAGTTCGGTAATTCCTGGGTACGCATTATCGATATGGCGCTGCTGTACATCATGCTGGCGCTGGGCCTCAATATCGTGGTGGGCTTTGCCGGCCTGCTCGACCTGGGCTATATCGCTTTCTATGCGGTGGGCGCCTACCTGACGGCGCTGCTGGCCTCGCCACAGTTTGCGATGCTGCTCGAATCGGTGGTCAACCAGTATCCGCTGCTGGGTGAATCGCTGGTACAACTGATGGGGCCGGAAATCCGCGAGAACGGCATTCATCTGTCGCTGTGGGCCATCGTGCCGCTGGCCGCCTGCATGGCCGGTCTGTGCGGCGCACTGCTGGGTGCGCCGACGCTCAAGCTGCGCGGCGATTACCTGGCCATCGTCACGCTGGGCTTTGGCGAGATCATCCGCATCTTCATGAACAACCTGAACGACCCGATCAACTTTACCAACGGGCCGCAGGGCATCAATCTGATCGATCCGATCCGCATCTTCGGCGTCTCGCTGGCCGGCGAACCGGGCTCCAACAGCACCGTGATGCTGGGCGGCTTTGCCATGCCGTCGGTGAACGCCTATTATTTCCTGTTCCTCTTCCTGTGCGTCGTCACGGTGTTCGTCACCAGCCGCCTGCAGCATTCGCGCCTGGGCCGCGCCTGGGTGGCCATCCGCGAGGACGAGATCGCGGCCAAGGCGATGGGCATCAATACACGCAATGTCAAGCTGCTGGCCTTTTCCATGGGCGCGTCGTTTGGCGGCGTGGCCGGCGCCATGTTTGCCTCCTTCCAGGGCTTTGTGTCGCCCGAATCGTTCTCGCTGACCGAGTCGATTGCCGTGCTGGCGATGGTGGTGCTGGGCGGCATCGGCCATATTCCTGGCGTGATCCTTGGCGGCGTGATCCTCGCCTCGATTCCCGAACTGCTGCGCCATGTGGTCGAGCCGGCCCAGCAGGCGCTGTTCGGTCGCGTGGTGATCGAGGCCGAAGTGCTGCGCCAGCTGCTGTATGGCCTGGCGATGGTGCTGATCATGCTCAACCGCCCGGCCGGCCTGTGGCCGTCGCCGAAAAGCGAAGACCGTCCTGACCACGATGTGGACCAGCCCAACAAGTCCACCGGCGTGATGTCGGCGTAAGGAGTCAGCATGAGCGAACAGATCATCTTGCATATTGCCGGCGTCAACAAGCGCTTTGGCGGCTTGCAGGCCCTGACCGATGTCGGTATCACGATCCGGCAAGGCCAGATCGTCGGCCTGATCGGGCCCAACGGCGCTGGCAAGACCACTTTTTTCAATGTCATCACGGGCTTGTACCAGCCCGACACCGGCACCTTCGAACTGGCCGGCAAGCCGTATTCGCCGTCGGCACCGCACAAGGTGGCCAAGGCCGGCATTGCCCGCACGTTCCAGAATATCCGCCTGTTTGGCGACATGACGGCGCTGGAAAACGTGATGGTGGGGCGCCACGTGCGTTCGCACCAGGGCGTGTTTGGCGCCATCTTTCGCCACAAGGCGGCGCGCGAGGAGGAAGCGTCGATACGCCGGCGCGCGATGGAGTTGCTGGACTTTGTCGGCATCGCCCGGTTTGCCGACCGCACGGCGCGCTTCCTGTCGTATGGCGACCAGCGCCGCCTGGAAATTGCGCGCGCGCTGGCCACCGATCCGCAGCTGCTGGCGCTGGACGAACCGGCGGCCGGCATGAACGCTACCGAAAAGCTGGCACTGCGCGAACTGCTGGTGAAAATCAAGGCTGAAGGCAAGACCGTGCTGCTGATCGAGCATGACGTCAAGCTGATGATGGGCCTGTGCGACCGCATTACGGTGCTGGAATACGGCAAGCGCATCGCCGAAGGCCTGCCGGCCGAGATCCAGCGCAATCCGGCCGTGATTGAAGCTTACCTGGGAGGAGCGCACGCATGAGCAAGGCAGTATTGAAGGTGGCGGGCCTCAGCGTTGCATATGGCGGCATCAAGGCCGTCAAAGGCATCGACCTGGAGGTGCGCGAAGGCGAACTGATCGCGCTGATCGGCGCCAACGGCGCAGGCAAGACCACCACCCTGAAAGCAATTACCGGTACGCTGCCGCAATGCAAGGTCGAGGGCAGCATCCACTATCTGGACGAGACGCTCAAGGGCAGCAAGTCGTTTCACCTGGTTGAAAAGAAGCTGGCGATGGTGCCGGAGGGGCGCGGCGTGTTTACCCGCATGTCGATCCGGGAAAACCTGATGATGGGCGCCTATACGCGTACCGACAAGGCCGCTATCGAGGATGATATCGCGCATTGGTTCGATGTCTTTCCGCGCCTGAAGGAGCGTGCGGCGCAGATGGCCGGCACGCTGTCGGGCGGCGAGCAGCAGATGCTGGCCATGGCGCGCGCGCTGATGAGTCACCCGCGCCTGCTGCTGCTGGACGAACCGTCGATGGGCCTGTCGCCGATTATGGTGGAAAAGATTTTCGAGGTGATCCGCACCGTGTCGGCGCAAGGCATCACGATTTTGCTGGTGGAACAGAATGCGCGCCTGGCGCTGCAGGCGGCCGACCGCGGCTATGTGATGGACAGCGGCCTCATTACCATGAGCGGCAATGCGGCCGACATGCTTGACGATGCCCGGGTCAGGGCGGCCTACCTGGGCGAATAAGCCAGGCTGGCGCCCATAAAAAATGCCCCGCTTGAGCGGGGCATAATGGCATCCACGAGGGAGAACCGGGATGGATGCCTGGAGGAGCTGGTCGGGACCGCCGGCGGCGGTCCGTAATAGCAATTACTGAGCAGCGCGTGGCGCGACTTTTTCAGCAGCTTGCGTGAACTGGTTCACGGCCGAAGCAAAGTTCGCTTCCAGCGTTTCAACGGCTTGCTTGCTGCTTTTGGCAAATTGCTCGTAGCCGGCGTTGGCGTTGCCGATCGCGGTCTTGAAGATGGCAACAGCGTTTTCCGAACCGGCTGGCGCGTTCTTGCTCACTTCTTCCACCAGCGAAATGACTTTGCGGTTGGTTTCAGCGATCTGCGCTTCGGCGGCCTTGCTGAATTCAGCCTGGGTGCCCGACGTGATGGCAGCGAAGTGACGGCCGTAGGCGATGGCTTTTTCAGCGCCTGGCTGAGCCTGGGCAGCCGTCAGCGAGAAAAATTCCTGTGGATCCTTGGCCGACAGCAGTTGCTTGGCGGTAGCAGTCGATTCTTCCAGCGTTGCTTTGGCAGCCGTCAGGTTCAGTTCGACGATTTTTTCAACGCCTTCGAAGGCCTTGCCGGTCAGCGACGAAAACAGGGCAAACTGGGCTTCCAGGTTGGCTTTGGTGGCGGACGAAAACTGCTCAGGGATTGAAAACATATGAATCTCCAAAATATTGAAATCTGGTTAATTTGATGCTGCGTTTACCGATAGGGGGAAGCAGGGAATTTCTAACTTTTCAAGCTGAACAAGGATTTGTGCAACGCAACAAACCTCATTTTACGGTGAAAAAATCTGAAGTCAAGCGAATCTTGTGCGATGCAACAATTGAATAGATTTGAGTCAAAAGTCTTTGTTTCTAAAGGGAAATACTTAATTACTGAAGAGAAATATTTCTATTCAGAATAATGGTATCGAGGCTGTCCTGACGCCACTTCTGGTGCCATGTTAAACTTGCAACTTCGGCGTGCCTGCCTGTCGTCTGCCATTTCTCCGAGTTCATTCATGTCCAATGTTTCCACCAGTAGCAAGTCCGGCTTGCTTGCCACAATGGCGCCGATGGCCCTGCCAGCTTTTTTCGTGCTGCTCTGGAGCACCGGCTTTATCGTGGCCAAGTTCGGCCTGCCCTATGCGCCGCCGCTGACCTTTCTGCTGCTGCGTTTCCTGGGCGTGCTGGTGATCCTGTTGCCGCTGGTGCTGCTGTTGCGCGCACCGTGGCCGGTCGGGCAGTTGCGCCAGATCGCCGTGGCCGGCATTCTGATGCAGGCCGGCTACCTGGCCGGCGTCTGGTGCGCCATCAAGCTGGGCATGCCGGCCGGCCTGTCGGCGCTGATCGTCGGCATGCAGCCGGTGCTGACGGCCTGCGCGGCGCCGCTGATCGGCGAATCGGTGCGTCCGCGCCAGTGGCTGGGCCTGTTTTTTGGCCTGCTCGGGGTGGCGATGGTGGTGTATGCCAAGATCAACCTGGTGGGCTTGAGCGTGACCAGCGTGCTGCTGTGCGTGTTTGCCTTGCTGTCGATGACGGCCGGCACCATGTTCCAGAAACGCCATTGTCCGCAGTTTGACCTGCGCACCGGCACGGTGGTGCAATTTTCCGCCTCCATCGTGGTGGTGCTGCCGTTTGCCTGGTATTTTGAGGGCCTGGACTGGCAGTTAAGCCAGGTGCAGTGGACCGGCAACTTTATCGGCGCCTTGCTGTGGTCGGTGCTGGTGCTGTCGATCGGCGCCATCTTCCTGCTGTTTGCGCTGATACGGCGCAGCGACGCCACCAAGGTCACGGGACTGTTGTACCTGACGCCGCCCACCACTGCCGTGATGGCGTGGATCATGTTTGGCGAAGCGTTCAACCTGCTCGGCGTGGCCGGCATGCTGGTGGCCGTGCTGGGCGTGCTGTTCGTGGTAAGAAAGTAGGATTGTCTACGCGCATGCGCAAAGAAGTGTGATGGCAGGACAACTGAAGTTGGACAAGTGTCAATGCTTTGTGTTCCCTTAGCGCACTAAAAGCTGCCCAGACTGTTAAATGGCTTGCGATTACTCTGCATTTCGCTACACTACGATAATGCAACAGCTGTGCATCAGCTACACGGGGAAATATTGAATGGCTAAGTTTACACTGGCGCTCGGCGTCCTGGCTTCCCTGCTGTTTGCGCTGGCACCGGCTCCGGCCGTGCAAGCCAAAGAAGCAGGCAGCAAATCCTCGACTGCCAAAAAGCAAACGACCAAAAAACAGACACCCAAAAAAGCCAGGGTTGTGGTGCGCAAAGCGCGCCCGACGGCGACAGCGCGTGAACAGACCGTGCGCCGCGTGGTGACCGTGCGTGGCAAGCGCAAGGTGATTTACCAGAAAGTGGCCAGCGCCGCCGTGCCGATGGCCGCGCCGATGCCCACCATGGGCGACCTGGCCGGCCTGAACCTGACGCGCGATCCGCTCGACCTGAAGTCCAGCGTGGCGCTGGTGCTCGACCAGAGCAATGCGGAAGTGCTGTTCGAGAAAAATTCCAACGTGGCCCTGCCGATCGCCTCGATTACCAAGATGATGACCGGCCTGGTGGTCGTCGAAGCCGGACAGGACATGGATGAGCTGCTGACGATCACCGACGACGATGTCGACCGTGCCAAGTTCAGCAGTTCGCGCCTGAAGGTGGGCGCGCAACTGACACGCGCCAATATGCTGCATATTGCGCTGATGAGCTCGGAAAACCGCGCCGCCTCGGCGCTGGGCCGCAACTATCCGGGCGGCCTGCCGGCCTTTGTCAATGCAATGAACCGCAAGGCGCGCCAGCTAGGTATGAAGGACACCCATTATGTCGACTCCAACGGGCTGTCAAAAATGAACGTGGCCAGTGCGCACGATTTGGCCAAGCTGGCCATGGCCGCTTTCCAGCAGCCGCTGCTGCGCCAGTATTCGACCGACGCCAAGGCCATCGTCGAGGCCAGCGGTCATCCGATGCAGTTTGGCACCACCAATCACCTGGTGGCCAATCCGGGCTGGGAGATCGGCCTGCAAAAAACCGGTTTTATCAATGAAGCCGGGCGCTGCCTGCTGATGCAGGCGGTGATCGAAGGCCGCTCGGTGATCATGGTGTTTCTCGATTCCAAGGGCAAGCAGTCGCGCACGGCCGACGCCGGGCGCATGCGCAAATGGCTCGAAGCGCTCAAGCCTGCCAATATGAGCCTGCCTGGCGGCTGAGTCAGTTGGGCTGAGTCAGTTGATACTGTCGAGTGGAATAAAGCCCAGCGTGACGGAAATCTGCCGGGCCGTGTCCACCAGGTCTTTCAGCCAGTCGTCCTGCAGGCGGTCGGCTGGCGCCGAGATCGACAGGCCGGCAATGAGCTTGCCCGAGTCGTCATGGATGCCGGCCGCAATGCAGCGCACGCCCAGTTCCAGTTCTTCATTGTCGCGCGCATAGCCGGTGCTGCGCACCTGGCCCAGTTCGCGCTCCAGCTTGGCCAGATCGGTAATTGAATTCTTGTTGTGGCCGGCCAGGCCGGTGCGCGTGGCATAGGCACGGATGGCCTTGGGCTCGTCGATGGACAGGAACAGCTTGCCGGTGGAAGTCAGATGCAGCGGGGCGCGGCCACCGATGGCGCGCACCACCTGCATGCCCGAGCGCTCGGAATAGGCGCGGTCGATATACACGATTTCATCGCCCTGGCGTACCGACAGGTTGACGGTCTGCTGGGTGCGTTTGTGCAACTGGCGCATAAAGTCGAGCGCTGCTTCGCGCACGCTCAAACGGCTTTTGACAACATTGCCCAGTTCCAGCAGGCGCATGCCGAGGCGATAGGTGCCAGGCTCGATGCGGTCCACGAAACGCGTCAGCACCAGGTCGTTAAGGATGCGGTGCGCCGTCGACGGATGCAGTCCTGAAACTTTTGACAGTTCCTTCAGGCTGACCGGATCGGAATATTTTGCCAGCGCGTCTAGCAGGGCCGTCATGCGCTCGATTACCTGTATCGTCGTCTTGGGGCCGGTGACAGGTTCAATTTTCATGATGGATATGGTGCAATGCAGTATTCATGCTGTACTTTATACCATGATGTGAAAAAATAGTGAATGTTTGCCGGGCACGGTTGAAAAATATTGTCACAATTCCTACGCCTGGCGGCATAATGGCCGCTCCCTGCGCACTGCGCTGTTCGCTATCATTCCCATGCAAGCTACGCCCCCTGAAAGTGAGTTCAAGAGCAAGAGCGGTCTCAAGCGCATCTACTCGGCTTTTTTCTATTCGATCGACGGCCTGAAATCGGCCTGGCAGCATGAGCATGCGTTTCGCCAGGAGCTTGGCCTGTTCGTGGTCGGCACGATTATCGCGCTGCTGCTGCGTATCTCGGCCTTTGAAAAGCTGGTGCTGATCGGCGTGCTGGTGCTGGTGCTGATCGTCGAGCTGATCAATTCCGCGCTCGAAGCAGTGGTCGACCGCATTTCGCTCGAGCGCCATCCGCTGTCGAAAAACGCCAAGGATTTCGGCAGCGCCGCCGTGCTGCTGACCTGTCTGCTGGCAGCAGCGACCTGGGTCGTGGTGCTGTTCAACCGGTTTTACTGAGCGCGTCTGTTGCAGTGTGCATATGCGAAAATTGCATATCAAACGGTGAAACGCTTCGTTCTCTTAATGAGCGACTGGCCGTAACCTGATGGTTCTGAAAGCTTAACCATACGGGGAACTTGGATGTTGTCGAAAAAACTCATTATTGCCGCCGCCATCAGCGCCTTCGCAGTCCTGCAAACGGCGCAAGCTGCCGATATCACGCTGCTCAATGTGTCCTACGATCCGACGCGCGAGCTGTATCAGGATGTCAATACGGCCTTTGCCAAGGAGTGGAAAGGCAAGACCGGCGACAACGTCAAGATCAAGCAATCGCATGGCGGCTCGGGCAAGCAGGCGCGCGCCGTGATCGACGGCCTGGAAGCGGACGTGGTGACGCTGGCGCTGGCCTATGACATCGACGCCCTGGCCGAGCACAAGCTGCTGGCGCCGGACTGGCAGAAAAAGCTCACGCACAACAGTTCGCCCTATACTTCGACCATTGTGTTCCTGGTACGCAAGGGCAACCCGAAAGGCATCAAGGACTGGAACGACCTGATCAAGCCAGGCGTATCCGTCATTACCCCGAATCCGAAAACCTCGGGCGGCGCCCGCTGGAATCATCTGGCAGCCTGGGGCTATGCCCTGCGCCAGCCGGGCGGCAACGAAGCCAAGGCCAAGGAATTCCTGTCCAAACTGTATAAAAACGTGCCGGTGCTCGATTCCGGCGCGCGTGGCGCCACCACCACCTTTGTCGAACGCGGCATCGGCGACGTGCTGATCGCCTGGGAAAACGAAGCCTATCTGGCCGTCAAGGAGCTGGGCCCGACCAAGTTCGACATCATCACGCCGTCGGTCAGTATCCTGACCGAGCCGCCGGTGGCCGTGGTCGACAAGTTTGCCGACAAGCATGGCACGCGCAAGGTGGCTGAAGCCTATCTGAACTATCTTTATACCGATGAAGGACAGGACATTATCGGCAAGAACTACTACCGTCCGACCAGCGAAAAGGCCGCCAAGAAATACGCCAACCAGTTTGCCAAGGTCAATCTGTTTACCATCGACCAGGTGGCAGGTGGCTGGACTGCTGCGCAAAAGGCGCACTTTGCCGACGGCGGCATTTTTGACAGCATTTATCAACCAAAATAAGCAGCCAAAATAAACCAGACTGATCCAGGGAGCCATGATGGCGCTGCGCAGCTTTTCCGATTACCGGGTATTGATCGTGCCGGGCCTGCACAACAGCGGCCCGGAACACTGGCAAAGCCGCTGGCAGCGCCTGTATCCGCAGTTCGAGCGCGTGGAACAGGATGACTGGGAAACGCCCGATCTGGCGGCCTGGTCGGCAAAGCTGGACCGGGTGCGACGCGAAGAGCGCCGTCCGACCCTGATCGTGGCGCACAGCTTCGGCTGCCTGACGACGGCGCACAGCCTGGCGCGCGATCCGGACGGCGTGGCCGGCGTGCTGCTGGTGGGGCCGGCCGATCCGGACAAGTTCGGCGTGGCGGCGCAGCTGCCGCACAAGCGCCTGCCTTGCCCGGGTATTCTGATTGCCAGCCAGACCGACCCGTGGATGACGCTTGAACATGCCGCGCAGTGGGCACGGCGCTGGAATTGCAAGTATATTGACGGTGGCGCGCTCGGTCATATCAACGCCGAGTCAAAGCTCGGCGACTGGATCTACGGCCAGGCGCAATTGCAGACGCTGTCCGACCTGGCCACGCTGGACCGCCGCCACCGTTTTGCAGCATAAAAACCATACACTTTTGTCGAGGAGATCACCATGACCTTACGCCTGGGCGATGTCGCCCCTGATTTTGAACAAGACAGCTCGATCGGCCAACTGAAGTTCCACGAATGGGCAGGCGACTCCTGGGTCGTGCTGTTTTCGCATCCGGCCGACTTTACGCCGGTCTGCACCACCGAACTGGGACTGACTGCCAAGCTCAAGCCTGAATTTGACAAGCGCAACGTCAAGGCCGTGGCCCTGTCGGTCGACGCTGCCGAATCGCACAAGAACTGGATCAAGGATATCGAAGAGACGCAGAACACCGTGGTTGGCTTCCCCATCATTGCCGACGTCGACAAGAAGGTATCGGTACTGTACGACATGATCCATCCGGAACAGTCGGTCACCGCTACCGTGCGCTCGGTGTTCATTATCGATCCGAACAAGAAGATCCGCCTGATCCTGACTTATCCGCTCAGCACCGGCCGCAATTTTGATGAAATCCTGCGCGTGATCGATGCGCTGCAACTGACCGACGGCTATACCGTGGCTACGCCGGGCAACTGGAAAGACGGCGACGATGTGATCATTCCGCTGCCTGTGCAGGATCCGGAAGTGATCAAGCAGAAATACCCGAAAGGTTATACGGCCGCCAAGCCGTATCTGCGCCTGACGCCGCAGCCGAACAAATAAACGGCGCGGTTCACGCCGATCTGGCCAAAACGCACCTGCCCGGTGCGTTTTTTTTCGTCCGCTGGCATTGATACTACATGCAAATCCCATCTAAGCAAATGAGAAAAGGTTAGTTCTTTTTATAACGATAACATGTGAATATGGCGTCCTGTTACTCGAAAATGTAATAACAAGGAGTGTCTATGTCTGCAGCAGCACCGATCAAGGCGCGGGGGGCGCCGTTTCGGGTCATGCCGGGTTTTAAACTATCACTGGGCTTTACCCTGTTCTATCTGGCGCTGATCGTCCTGATCCCGCTGTCGTCGGTGTTTCTCAATACCTTTACCATGACCTGGGAAGGCTTTGTACGCGCCGTCACTTCCGAGCGCGTGATGGCTTCGTATCGCCTGACCTTTGGCGCGTCCTTGATCGCGGCGCTGTTCAATGTGGTGTTTGGCGGCATCCTGGCCTGGGTGCTGGTGCGCTACAAGTTTCCCGGCAAACGCATTATCGATGCACTGGTCGACCTGCCGTTTGCGCTGCCGACCGCCGTGGCCGGTATTACGTTGACGGCGCTGTATTCCTCGAACGGCTGGTTCGGCCAGTTTATCGAAGGCGTACTCGGCATCAAGGTGGCGTTTACGCCGCTGGGCGTGGTGGTGGCGCTGACCTTTATCGGCCTGCCTTTCGTGGTGCGCACGGTGCAGCCGGTGCTGGAGGACGCCGAGCGCGAACTCGAAGAAGCGGCCGCCAGCCTGGGCGCTTCGTCACTGCAAACGTTTATCCGCGTGATCTTTCCAACCATTATGCCGTCGCTGCTGACCGGTTTTGCGCTGGCCTTTGCGCGCGCCACCGGTGAGTATGGCTCGGTCATTTTTATCGCCGGCAATATGCCGATGGTGTCGGAAATTACGCCGCTGTTCATTATTACCAAGCTCGAGCAATACGACTACGCCGGCGCCACCGCGATTGCGGTGGTGATGCTGGTGGTGTCCTTCCTGCTGTTATTGACGATTAACCTGCTGCAAGCGTGGACGCGCGGAAAGGCCAAGAAATCATGAGTAATACAGTCTCTGCCGTCGCAGCCACCGAAGACGCGCTGCCCAAGGCGCGCCGCTTCGAGCCGTCGGTCGGCCCGGTGGTGCTCGAACCGCTGTGGGTGCGCACCGTGCTCATTTCCATCGCGCTGCTGTTCCTGACGGTGTTTCTGATCGTGCCGCTGGTCGCGGTATTTGTCGAAGCGTTCAAGAAAGGCTGGGAAGCCTATGTGGCCGCCATTATCGACCCGGATGCGATTTCCGCCATCAAGCTGACGCTGATTACGGCCGCCATTGCCGTGCCGCTCAACCTGGTGTTTGGCGTGGCCGCATCGTGGTGTATCGCCAAATTCGAGTTCCGTGGCAAAAGCATTTTGCTGACGCTGATCGACCTGCCGTTCTCGGTCTCGCCCGTCATTTCCGGCCTGATCTATGTGCTGATGTTCGGCGCCCAGGGCTGGTTCGGCCCGTGGCTGGCGGCGCACGATATCAAGATTCTGTTTGCCGTGCCGGGCATCGTGCTGGCCACCATCTTCATTACCTTCCCGTTCGTGGCGCGCGAGCTGATTCCACTGATGCAGTCGCAGGGCAGCGAAGAGGAAGAAGCCGCCATTGTGCTCGGTGCATCGGGCTGGGATACTTTCCGCCGCGTGACCTTGCCGAACATTAAGTGGGGCCTGCTGTATGGGGTGATTTTGTGTAATGCACGCGCCATGGGCGAGTTTGGCGCGGTGTCGGTGGTGTCGGGCCATATCCGTGGCGAAACCAACACCATGCCGCTGCAAGTCGAGATTCTGTACAACGAGTACAACTTCTCGGCCGCCTTTGCCGTCGCTTCCCTGCTGGCGCTGCTGGCACTGGTGACGCTGGCCCTGAAAGCTTTTATTGAATGGCGTCTCAACGAAAACGACGCCGACGATTCCGCCTTACGTTCTACGGAGCACTGATCATGACTATCGCAGTTAAGAATATCAACAAGCGTTTCGGCGATTTCGTCGCCCTCAACAATATTTCGCTCGACTTTCCTGCCGGTGAGCTGACCGCGCTGCTGGGCCCGTCAGGTTGCGGCAAGACCACCTTGCTGCGTATTATTGCCGGCCTCGAACACCCGGACTCGGGCCAGGTGCTGCTCGACGCCGAAGACGCCTCCAGTCGCCATGTGCGCGAGCGCCAGGTCGGCTTTGTATTCCAGCACTATGCGCTGTTCAAGCACATGACCGTGTTTGAAAACGTGGCCTTTGGCCTGCGCGTCAAGTCGCGCAGCGAGCGTCCTTCCGAAGACCAGATCCGCCGCAAGGTGAAAGACCTGCTGGAACTGGTGCAGCTGGACTGGCTGGCTGACCGCTATCCGCCGCAACTGTCGGGAGGCCAGCGCCAGCGTATCGCGCTGGCACGCGCACTGGCGGTCGAGCCGCGCGTGCTGCTGCTCGACGAACCGTTCGGCGCACTCGACGCCAAGGTGCGCAAGGAGCTGCGCCGCTGGCTGCGCCGCCTGCATGACGACCTGCATGTGACCAGTATTTTCGTCACGCATGACCAGGAAGAGGCGCTGGAGGTGGCCGACCAGGTCGTGCTGATGAACAAGGGCACGGTCGAGCAACTCGGCTCGCCCGAGCAGGTCTACAACCAGCCGGCCTCGCCATTCGTCTACGGCTTCCTGGGCAACGTCAACCTGTTCCACGGTCGCGTACATGACGGCGTGATGGCCACCGGCGACGCCAGCTTCGACGTGCCCGACTACGCCAACGTCAGCGACAGCAAGGGCACCGCCTATGTGCGCCCGCACGACCTGGAAATCGACCGCTATACGCCGGGCGCCGAAGGCATCGTCGTCAAGCTCAGCCGTGCCCATGCGATCGGCCCGCTGGCCCAGCTCGATTTGCACCGCGTCGATAACAGCGAGCTGATCGAAGCGGTAATGTCGAACGAGCGCTTCAGCCATCTGGCGCTGAAAGAGGGTGAGACGCTGGTGGTGCGCCCGAAACGTTTGCACGTTTTCGTCGAACCTTCGGCAAGAAACTGATTGAATACTGACACTGGATCGCCATGAATTTCCAACAACTGCGCTCCATCCGCGAAGCAGCGCGCCGCGGCTATAACCTGACCGAAGTGGCCAATGCCCTGTTTACCTCGCAGCCGGGCGTGAGCCGGCAAATCCGTGAACTCGAAGACGAGCTGGGCGTGGTGATTTTCGAACGCAACGGTAAGCGCCTGACCGGCCTGACCGAGCCGGGCAAGGGCATTTTGAAAATCATCGACCGCCTGCTGATCGAGGCGGAAAACCTGCAGCAGGCCAGCCTTGAATACAGTGGCCAGACCAACGGCACGCTGTCGGTGGCCGCCACCCATACCCAGGCCCGTTATGCGCTGCCGAAAGTGGTGCAGAGCTTTCGCGCTGCGTTTCCCGAGGTACGCATCGCGCTGCAGCAAAGCGCGCCCGAGCATATCGCCGAATGGGTTTTGTCGGGCAAGACCGATATCGGCATTGCCACCGAGGGCTTGAGCCAGTTCCCTGACCTGGTGTCGTTCCCATGCTACCGCTGGAGCCATCTGATCGTGGTGCCCGATGGCCATCCGCTGCTCGACAGCTCACCGATCCGCCTGGAAGACCTGGCCAAGTATCCTTTGATCACCTATGACAAGGGCTTTACCGGCCGCGGCCATATCGACGACGCTTTTGCCAAGGCCGGCGTGACCACCGATATCGTCCTGACCGCCATGGACTCGGACGTGATCAAGCAGTACGTGGCGCTGGGGCTGGGCGTGGGCATTGTTGCCTCAATGGCGTTCGACCACGGCCGCGACAAGGGCCTGCGTGCGGTCGAGGCATCGCACCTGTTTGCGTTCAATACCACCCGCCTGGCCGTGCGCCGTGGCGCTTACCTGCGCTCGTATGCCTACGAGTTTATTTTGCAGCTGGCGCCGGACCTGACGCGCGACGATATTGACCGTGCCATGGCGGGGGAAGAGACGTTGTAACTGCGCCGACAACATTGTTGGCGCTAACAATGTTGTCGGATTACGGCCCCGGAGGGGGCCTAATCCGACCTACGCCTCAATCATAAAAAAGCCCGGAACGCTGCAAAGCGTTCCGGGCTTTTTACATGGCGGTGCCCGTCAGACTGTTACCAGCTATAACCAGCCTTGGCGTAGTAATAACGGCCATTGAAGCCGTTCGGCGCAAAGATGCTGTAGGGCTGGGTGCCGCCGACGTTCAGGTTGCCGGCGCTGGTCACCTGGGCCGGGTAGCGGTTGGTGACGTTGTCGATACCGGCCACCAGGCGCCAGTTCTGGCCCAGCTTGACCGAACCGGACACGTCAAGTACCCACTGCGGATCGTAGTTCTGGTCCAGCGCCACATTGTTCTGCGGCACCGTGAACTTGCCATAGCGCGTGACCACGCCATGGGCGTTCCAGTTGCCGACAACGTAGTCGGCAGCCAGGCTGAACTTGTCTTTTGGCGCCGTCACGGTGGCGCGGGCTACGGTCTGGCGGTCGATCAGCAGCAGGTTGTTGGCCGTGAGCAGGGCCGGGTTGTCGGCGATCTTTTCTACCGAGCTCTTGTTGTGGTTATACGCCACTGTCAGGTCCAGGCGGTCTTTTTCCTGCAGTTCGATGCGGTAGGTGCTGACGATATCGACGCCTTCGGTGCGGGTATCGACGGCGTTGGTAAAGTAGCGCGCTGCGCCCACTGGCGTGCCCTGTGCGGCCAGCTGCGCCTTCAAGGCATCGTTCAGTGCCAGGTTGGCCGAGAACAGGATGCGGTTGTCGATATCGATGCGGTAAGCGTCAACCGAAGTGGTGAAGTTGCGGTTGGGCTGGAACTGCACGCCGAGGCTGTAGTTGCGTGCCTTTTCAGGTTTGAGGTCCTGCGCGCCCAAGGCGCGTGCCTGCGGCGTATTGACGGCAAAGGTACCGGTCTCGATCGGCGTATTGACGCCATTGACCACCTGGAAGTTGGTGGTGGTAATGGTGTAGTACTGCTGCGCCAGCGATGGGGCACGGAAGCCCGACGAGGCCGTGCCGCGCAGCGAGAAAGCGTCGTTGAATGCATAGCGCGCCGAACCCTTGGCCGAGGTGGTGCTGCCGAAGTCGCTGTAGCGTTCATGGCGCAGCGCTACGCCGCCCGACAGCTTTTTCGTCACTTCCGCTTCCAGGTTCACGTACACCGATTCGTTATGGCGCGAGTGGCTGCCGGCGTTGGCCGGGCGGAA
Source organism: Janthinobacterium aquaticum (assembly GCF_009208565.1). Taxonomy (GTDB): domain Bacteria; phylum Pseudomonadota; class Gammaproteobacteria; order Burkholderiales; family Burkholderiaceae_D; genus Janthinobacterium. The sequence goes on from NZ_WFLK01000004.1 coordinate 361,190, forward strand.
GCCTGCAAAGCCCTGCGAGCCGCCGCCAAAGTACGAGGCGGCGTCGCCGGCACCGATGCTGTATTTCTCATGGCGCGCTTCAAGACCGACGGCCACCGTCAGCGGACCGGAGAAAAAGTCGACCGGAAACTCGCGCGCCGCATCGAGGTTGAACACGCTCTGTTCGTTTTTCAGCGAGCCGGCATAGAAATGCGTGGGGCTGTCCACGCCCAGATTGCCGATCGACAGGTTGATGGTGTTGTCGAGGTCGAGTTCGAACTTGTTGCTGCCGTAGTTCAGGCTGGCATCCCAGCGCCAACCGGCAGCTTCGCCGCGCAGACCAGTGACGATGGACTGGTCGGTCAACGTGCTGTTTTGCAGCGGCAGGAAGCCTTCCGGATAGACTGGTGTGCGTAGCGCCGTGCCGTTGTAGGCGGTGCGCCAGGTTGCTGCAGCCGACGTATCGCGCTTGCCGTAGTTGCCGAACGCATACCAGTCGATATTGTCGTTCAGATGGTATTCGCTGTTGAAGAAGACGGTAGCGGGCTTGCTTTCGGCATCGCCATAACGCTGGTTGACCTTGCCGTAGCGCGGTTCGAGCGGATTGCGGAAGTCGGCGCCGGCGCGGTTGGTCGGATCGCGGTCGGCCACTTCTGCCGAGAGGCGCAGCCAGCCGTTTTCACCGAGCGCAAAACCGGCCGAACCCTTGATGCTTTTTTGCTTGCCGTCGCGTTCCTGGGTCTGGCCGTAGCCCACTTCCACATCGCCGCCGGCTGCACCTTTTTTCAGGATGATATTGATCACACCGGCAATCGCGTCCGAACCGTACTGGGCGGCGGCGCCATCGCGCAGCACTTCCACATGGTCGATGGCGGCCAGCGGAATGGCATTGAGGTCGACCGGTGCCGAGCCCCGGCCCAGCGAGCCGTTGACGTTGACCACGGCCGAGGTATAGCGGCGCTTGCCGTTGACCAGCACCAGCGTCTGGTCCGGTGACAGGCCGCGCAGCTGCGCCGGGCGCACGGCGTCGCTGGCGTCGGCGCCGGTGGCGCGCGCAAAGTTCAGCGACGGCAGCAGGCGCGCCAGCACGGTGGCCAGTTCAGCCGAGCCGGTGCTTTGCAGATCGCGCGAGGTCAGGATATCGATCGGCGATTCGGAGTCGATGGTGCGGCGGTTCTTGGCAAAGGTGCCGGTGACAACCACCGACTGCAATTCGCCTTCGGCAGGCAGTTCCTGCTGGGCGTGGGCGGGCAGGGCAAAGCACGCCACCAGGCTGGCGGCAAGAACGGTTTTAACGGGGGTACGGGGCAATGAACTCATCGACTTGTATCTCTTCAGTAAGTTGGGCTGTCTGGTTGACGCTGTGCGCTTGTGCGAGCCACAGGCTCGATGCAAACAGATTAACAGTTGGGCACGCGCGGTGCCGACGAATGGTTCCGCCTATCGTTATGCGATAAACAGCTGATGCGTGGGAAATTTGCGGTTGTACCGCATATGACCTGCTTGCCAGCATACGGCGGGCATGGGGAGGGGGGCAATGGTGCGCTGCGGGAAGTTGGAAGGTGTTGCGGAAACCCAACGGCGGATGGTGGGTCGGGTAGGTCGGGTAGGTCGGATTAGCCGGGCCGCGTAGGCGGGGCAAAGCCCCGCGTAATCCGACAACATTGTTGACGTCTGCGGTGTTGTCGGATTACGGCCCGAAGGGCCTAATCCGACCTACTGGCCTGGATTGGTCAATACGGCATGAATCGCATCAACCGCCTTGATGACCTCGTGCGACAGCTTGATGTCGTAAGCGTCGATATTGTGCTGCAACTGCTCCAGGCTGGTGGCGCCGATAATGGTCGAAGCCACGAACCAGCGCGAGTAGCACCACGCCAGCGCCAGCTGCGCCGGAGTCAATCCATGCTCGCGCGCCAGCGCCGCGTACTGGCGCGCCGCTTCGATGGTGGCCGGGCGGATATAGCGCGGGCTCCAGCCGGCCGGGAAGATCGTCAGGCGCCCGCGCGCCTGCGGGTCGTCGAGATACTTGGCCGTCAGTTGGCCGAACGCCAGCGGGCTGTAGGCCAAGAGGCCCACGTTTTCACGGTGGCAGGTTTCGTCGAGCAGGCTGGTCTCGTAGTGGCGCGCCGTCAGGTTATACAGGTTCTGGATGCTGGCGATGCGCGGCAGGCCATGCAGTTCGGCCTGCTTGATATATTCGCATACGCCCCACGACGATTCGTTCGAGACACCCACATGGCCGATCTTGCCTTCCTCGACCAGCTTGCCCAGGACAGCCAGCGTGTCTTCGATGGCCACGCTGGCGCGCTCCTTGCGCGGCTCAAACACGCTGGCGCCAAAGATGGGCAGGTTGCGGCTGGGCCAGTGCAACTGGTACAGGTCGATATGGTCGGTCTGCAGGCGGCGCAGGCTGCCTTCAACGGCGGCGCGGATATTGGCCGCGTCATGGTTGCTCTTGCCGCTGCGAATCCAGTGCATCTGCGCGTTCGGACCGGCCACCTTGCTGGCGAGCACCACTTCGCTGCGCTTGCCGCTTTTCTTGAGCCAGCTGCCGATATAGCGCTCGGTGCTGCCCTGCGTCTCGGCGCTGGCCATCACCGGGTACATTTCGGCGGTGTCGATAAAGTTGATGCCGCGCTCCAACGCATAGTCGAGCTGGCTGTGCGCTTCGGCTTCGCTGTTCTGCTCGCCAAAGGTCATGGTGCCCAGGCATATCTTGCTGACCTCAAGCGGGCTCGAACCAAGCAGTATCTTGTCCATCAGGCCGCCTTCTTGCCGCGCAGGGCGCGTGCGCAGTCGCCGACCAGACCCGGTCCAGCGTAGATCAGGCCGCTATACAGCTGCACCAACTGCGCACCAGCGTCGAGCTTGGCCACCGCATCCTGCCCGCGCATAATGCCGCCCACGCCGATAATCGGCAGCGCGTCGCCCAGTTCGGCTTTCAGCAGGCGGATCACGGTATTGGACAGTTCAAACACCGGCGCACCGGACAGACCCCCGGCTTCCGCGCCATGCTGCATGCCCTCGACGGCGCTGCGCGAGAGCGTGGTATTGGTGGCGATCACGCCGTCGATTTGATGGCGTGTGAGCGAATCGGCGATGCTTTTCACCTGCTCGCCATCCATGTCCGGTGCGATTTTCAAGGCAAGTGGCACGTAGCGCTTGTGCTGGTCGGCCAGCCGTGCCTGTGCCTGTTTCAGCTGCGACAGCAGCGCGTCGAGTTCCGAGGCGCCTTGCAGCTGGCGCAAGTTCTTGGTGTTGGGCGAGGAGATATTGACCGTCACATAGCTGGCGTACGGATAGACTTTTTCCAGGCACAGCAGGTAGTCGTCGGCCGCGCGCTCGATTGGCGTATCGGCGTTCTTGCCGATATTAAGGCCCAGCACGCCGGCGCGGTTCTGATAGAACTTCGAAGCCTGTACATTGGCGACAAATGCATCGACGCCGCCGTTATTGAAACCCATGCGGTTAATAATGCCCTGCGCCTGCGGCAGGCGGAAGATGCGTGGCTTGGGATTGCCGGCCTGCGCGCGCGGCGTCACGGTGCCCACTTCGATCGAGCCGAAACCGAGGTCGGCCAGCGCATCGATATAGGCGCCATCCTTGTCGAGCCCGGCGGCCAGGCCGACCGGATTGGGGAAGGTAATGCCCATCACGGTGCGCGGGTCGGCGGCCGGCTTGCCGACCAGTTTGGTCAGGCCCAGGCTGGCGGCGCGTTTCAGGGCCGGCAGGGTGAAATGGTGGGCCGCTTCGGCATCCATCGAGAACAGCAGCGGACGGGCAAGGGAATACAGGAAATTTTCGGACATGGGCGCTTAATAAGATTTTTCGCATATTTTACCGTGTTCGCATGGTGCATCCATGTATAGTATTTCATTGCCTTTTGCCAATTTTCTCCATCACACGGCGCGAGGCAGCTGTTGTGCGCGTATTTTCCTCAACCCCGAAAAGCGAGACATCATTGAAAAAGAACCGTATCCTGGCAGCGCTGGCTGCCGCCGGCGCCTTAACGCTTCTGGCCAGCCAGCCGGCCTATGCCCTGCCCAATACGCTAGACACCCGCATGATCAGCGAGCCGGCCGTGTCCAGCCAGCATATCGCCTTTATCTATGCCGGCGACCTGTGGCTGACCAATCTTGATGGCGGCGGTGCGCGGCGCCTGACCTCCGACCTGGGCGACAAGTCCAATCCGGTGTTTTCCCCGGATGGCAGCCTGATTGCTTACAGCGCCAATATCGACGGCAATATCGATGTGTATGTGATCGCGGCGGCCGGCGGCGTGCCGCGCCGGCTGACCTTCCATCCGGGCGTGGACCTGGCGCAGGCGTTTACGCCAGACGGCAAGGCGGTGATGTTTACGTCGCCGCGCGCGGCTTTCAATAACCGCTTTCAAAAACTGTTTACGGTGCCGGTGGCCGGCGGCGTGGAAACCCAGCTCGAGATTCCCAACGCCTCGCGCGCCACCTATTCGCCCGACGGTACGCGCATTGCCTACAACCCGCTGATGCCGGCCTTCAAACAGTGGAAGCGCTATCGCGGCGGTACCAATTCCTGGCTGTGGCTGTTCTCGTCCAAAGACAAGTCGATTGAAAAAATCCCGCAGCCTGCCACGCGCTCGAACGATGTCGATCCGATCTGGCTGGGCGACACCGTGTATTTCCGCTCCGACCGCAATGGCGAATTCAATCTGTACGCCTACGATCTCAAGACGAAGGCAGTGCGCCAGCTGACGCAGCATACCGATTTCCCGGTGCTGAATGCCTCGGCCTCGGCCACCAGCGGCAAGCTCATCTACGAGCAGGCCGGCTACCTGCACTCGCTGGACCTGGCCAGCGGCCAGAGCAAAAAGCTGACCATCGGCGTGGCAGCCGACCTGGGCCAGACGCGCCCGCGCTGGGTCAAGAATCCAAAATATATCCGCGACGCGTCGATCTCGCCATCGGGCGCGCGCGTGGCGTTCGAGTACCGCGGCGAGATCGTCACCATCCCGGCCGACAAGGGCGATGTGCGCAACCTGACGCAGACGGCTGGCGTGCATGAACGCAATCCAATCTGGTCGCCCGACGGCCGCTCGGTTGCGTATTTTTCCGACGAGTCGGGCGAGTACGCACTGCACGTGCGCGCGCAGGACGGCAAGGGGCCGGTGAAAAAATTCAAGCTCAATGGCAGCGGCTTTTACGACAGCGCCGTCTGGTCGCCCGACAGCAGCAAGATCGCTTTTGCCGACAACGGCTGGAGCCTGTATATGATCGACGTGTACACCGGCAAGCAACAGAAAGTCGCCACCGAGCCGATGTACGGTGTCGACAAGAGCCTGCGCGCGGCCTGGGCGCCCGATTCGCGCTGGCTGGCCTACACCCTCAATTCGCCCACCTATACGCGCAGTGCCTATATCTACTCGGTCGAGCAGCACAAGTCGATGCCGGTCACCGACGGCCTGTCGGACGTGGCCGAGCCAGTCTTCGACAAGAGCGGCAAATATCTGTACTTCTTTGCCTCGACCAATGCCGGTCCGAGCAATAACTGGTTCTCGCAGCAGAACGAAGACAACCTGGTCACGCGCACGGTCTGGATGGCGGTGCTTCGGCGCGACCTGCCGTCGCCGCTGATCAAGGAAAGCGACGAGGAAAAGGCAGCCGCAAGCGAGCAGAAAAAAGACGGCGCCAGGGTCGAGACGGACAGCAAAGCCGAAGCGAAGATCGATCCGAAGACAGGGCGCGATGATCCGAAAGTGACGGTGGCGCCGGTAGCGCCAATCAGCATCGATTTTGACGGCATCGCTACGCGCATCGTCGACCTGCCGCTGACGGCCGCGCAGTTTTCCAGCCTGGCCGCTGGCGCTGCTGGCCAGATATTCCTGCTGCGCGAGAACGACGGCAAGAAAGCCGTCCAGCGCTTTGACCTGAAGGAGCGCAAGGCCGAAACCGTGGTGGCCGATGCCGACGATTTCGAGGTGTCGGCCGATGGCAAGAAGCTGCTGTACCGCAGCAAGGACAACTGGGCCATGGGATCGGCCACCGGAAAAATGCTGGCGCCGGGCGAAGGCAAGGTCAAGGTCGACGCCATCGAAGTGAAGGCTGATCCGCGCGCCGAATGGACGCAGATTTTCAACGAGGTCTGGCGCATCAACCGCGACTACTTTTATGATCCGGGCATGCACGGCGTCAACTGGCAGGCCATGCGCGACAAGTACGCGGCTTTCCTGCCCGAACTGTCGAGCCGGGCCGACCTGAACCGGCTGATACAGTGGATGTGCAGCGAGCTGGCGGTGGGCCATCATCGCGGCGGTGGCGGCGACGATTTTATCGACGCGAAAAAAGTGCCGGGCGGCCTATTGGGCGCCGACTATGACGTGAGCAATGGCCGCTATCGTTTCAGCAAGGTATATGGCGGCCTGAACTGGAACCCCAAGCTGCGCGCGCCGTTGACCGAGCCTGGCCTGAACGTCAAGGCCGGCGAATACCTGCTGGCTGTCGATGGCCGTGCCCTGACGCCGCCAACCAACCTCTACAGCGCCTTTGAAAACACGGCTGACAAAGCCATCGATATTACCGTCGGTCCGAACCCCGACGGCAAGGGCGCACGCACCATCACGGTGGTGCCGGTGGCCGGCGAAGAGGCGCTGCGCAATCGCGACTGGATCGAAGGCAATATGCGCAAGGTCAATGCTGCTACCGGCGGCAAGGTTGCCTATGTGTATGTGCCCAATACGGCGGGCCTGGGCCACACCTACTTCAAGCGCTACTTCTTCCCGCAGGCCGACAAGCAGGCGATCATTATCGACGAGCGCTTCAATGGCGGCGGCAGCGTGGCCGACTACTATATCGAGATACTGCAGAAGAAGGAAATCGCCTGGTGGGCCATGCGCTACGGCGCCGACATGAAGACGCCGTCAGCCTCGATCCAGGGGCCGCGCGCGATGCTGATCGACGAGACGGCCGGTTCGGGCGGCGATCTGCTTCCATGGATGTTCCGCAAGAACAACATGGGGCCATTAATCGGCAAGGCCACCTGGGGTGGCCTGGTCGGCATCCTGGGCTTTCCGGTGCTGATGGACGGCGGCACGATCACTGCGCCCAACCTGGCCTTCTGGACCCGTGAAAACGGCTGGGGCGTGGAAAACGAAGGCGTGGCGCCCGATATCGAAGTCGAGCAAACGCCGGCCGACGTGATCGCCGGGCGCGACCCGCAGCTGGAGAAAGCGATTGCCGTGATCCAGGAAGAGCTGGCGAAAAATCCGCCGGTCAAGCCGGTGCGGCCGGCTTATCCGGACAAGAGCAAATGAGGTGGATCCCGTAGGTCGGATTAGCGCTACGCGCGTAATCCGACAACACCGCTGACGCCAACAATGTTGTCGGATTACGGCCCGAAGGGCCTAATCCGACCTACGGGTTTACAGCTCCACCCACAAGCCCTTGATGCGCGCTTCGAGCGGGCGGTAGTTGATCTTGTAGGCCATCTTGGGGCTTTGCTCGATCCAGTAGCCGAGGTAGACATAGGGCAGGGCCAGTTCGCGCGCCTGCTCGATCTGCCACAGGATGTTGTAGGTGCCGTAGGAGGCGCCGTCCACGTCGGGATCGAAGAAGGTATAGACCGACGACAGGCCGTCGGCCAGCACGTCGATAATGCTGACCATGCGCAGCGTGCCGGCGGGGTCGCGGAACTCGACCAGGCGCGTATTGACGCGGCTTTGCAGCAAAAACTGCGCGTACTGGTCGCGGCTGTCCTGGTCCATGCCGCCACCGGCGTGGCGCGTGCTCTGGTAGCGCAGGTACAGTTCGTAGTGTTCGTCGAGGAACGACAGCGTGGCCACGCCGGCGCGCAGGTCGGCATGGCGTTTCCAGGCGCGCCGCTGGGTACGGCTGGGCGCAAAGCGCTCGGCTGCCACCCGTACCGGAATGCAGGCCTGGCAGCCGTCGCAATACGGGCGATAAGTAAAGATGCCGCTGCGGCGAAAGCCGTTGCGTACCAGTTCCGAATACACATCGCTGTTGATCAGGTGCGAAGGCGTGGCCACCTGCGACCTGGCCTGGCGGTCATCGAGATAGCTGCACGGGTAGGGCGCCGTCGTATAGAACTGCAGCGTGGCAAACGGTAGTTCGTTCAGGTGCGTCATGTCGGTCCAGTATCAGGCGGCGCAGGCAGCGATATTCGGTATAACCATAGCATAGCTAGGCGCCGGGCGCAGCGTGCCAGTCGGTGATCTGCGGCGCCGTGATCGCCAAGCGCAGATGATCAAGGAACTGCTTGCGCGAAATGGGCGCCGCGCCCAAGGACGCCAGGTGGCGCGTCTCCTGCTGGCAGTCGATCATGGCCACGCCGCGCTCTTTGAGAAAGCGCACCAGTTGCGCCAGCGCGATCTTCGAGCCGTCGCTCACGCGCGCAAACATCGATTCGCCATAAAACATGCGCCCGATCGACACACCATAGGCGCCACCGACCAGTTCGCCATCGAGCCACAGCTCCGATGAATGCGCATAGCCGAGCTTGTGCAGGCCCGTGTAGCCGGCCACGATTTCCTCGGAAATCCAGGTGCCCGGGCCATCCTTGCGCGGCGCCGCGCAGGCGCGCATGACGGCCTCGAAGTTGCCGTCGAAGCGCAGCTGCCAGCGCCCGTCGCTGGCGGCACTGCGCTCGACCTTGCGGATGGCTTTCTGCAGGCTGTCGGAAACCTTGAAGTTTTCCGTCATCAGCACCATGCGCGGATCGGTGCTCCACCACAGTATCGGCTGGCCTTCGGAAAACCACGGGAAGATGCCGTGCCGGTAGGCGTCCAACAGCCGCCTGGGCGACAGGTCGGCGCCGGCCGCCAGCAGGCCCGGCGCCTCGTCGGTGGCCGTCAGCGCGCGCGAGACGTCGGGAAACGGCGTATGCAGGTCGAGCCAGGGAATCATCGCGCCTCAGTCTGCAGGAATGGCCATCGGACGGGTGATGTCGCCTGTATGCACGCCATAGCTGCCGCCTTCGCGCAGTTTGGCGCGGTCGGCAAAGAACAGTTCGAGCGTGGTGCGCACGGTGGGGAAGGCCAGCTCTTCCCAGGGGATGGCTTCCTCGGCAAACAGGCGTACCTCCAGGCTTTCGATGCCGGGCGCAAAATCGAGGTCGAGCAGGCGCGCCAGGTAAAACAAATGCACCTGGTGTACGCGCTGCACGTTGAGCAGCGAGAACAGATTGCCCAACTCGATATGTGCACCCGCTTCCTCGACCGTTTCACGCGCTGCCGCCTCGGCGGTGGTCTCATCGTTTTCCATAAAGCCGGCCGGCAGCGTCCAGTAGCCGTAGCGCGGCTCGATGGCGCGCGTGCACAGCAGCACCTGCGCCTTGCCGTCGACCTCCCACACTGGAATCGAGCCGACCACCATTTTCGGATTCTGGTAATGGATGGTGCCGCATTGTGGACAGACATGGCGCAGGCGGTTGTCGCCGTCCGGTATCGACAGGCTGACGGGATGGGCGCATTCGGAGCAGAATTTCATGGGCGGCTAGGGAAAAGAGTGTATTGGTTTAGTCATGAGTGTAACGCTTACTGTACACCGACTGCCCATCAAATGGCGCTATTGCGGGCGGTGCAAAGATAGCTATTGCCTAAACCCCTGTGTTGCGCATATAATTCTTGTGCGGGGTGGAGCAGTCTGGCAGCTCGTCGGGCTCATAACCCGAAGGTCACAGGTTCAAATCCTGTCCCCGCAACCAATACCTGAAAGGCCGCTGATACTGCAAAGTGTCAGCGGCCTTTTGCATTGCGGGCAATATGTCAACGCTACCCTTTACGCCGCGTCACAATCTGGTATATAATTCTTGTGCGGGGTGGAGCAGTCTGGCAGCTCGTCGGGCTCATAACCCGAAGGTCACAGGTTCAAATCCTGTCCCCGCAACCAATTCGAAGCCGCTGATTCCTCGCAAAAGGGTCAGCGGTTTTTTTTATGTTCAACGGAAAAGCCGGCGTAGGTCGGATTAGCCGCGTAGCGGCGTAATCCGACGACACCCTTAACCCTGAACCCTAAGCCTTCTTCGCCAGCTGCATCCCCACCGGCAGCGCACGGATGCGCTTGCCCGTGGCGGCAAAGATGGCATTGCACAGCGCCGGCGCGATCGGCGGCACGGCCGGTTCACCCACGCCGCCCAGTTCCATGTCCAGCGTGCCCGGTACCAGATGGGTGTGGATCACGCGCGGCGCGTCGGCAGCGCGCAGCACCGCGTAGTCGTGGAAATTGCTTTGCTCGACACGGCCTTCCTTGAAGCTGATCTCGCCGCTCATGGCCAGGCTCACACCCATCACGCAGGCACCCTCGATCTGCGAACGCACGCGGTCCGGGTTGATCTGCGGGCCGCAGTCCATGGCGATATCGATGCGCGGTATGCTCACTTCACCGGCCGCATTGACTTCCACCTCGATCACCGCCGCCACGTAGGTGACAAAGCTGTAGGATACGGCCAGCCCCAGCCCGCGTCCCTTGGGCAGCTTGCGGCCCCAGCCTGCCTTGGCCGTGGCCAGCTCGATCACATGGCGCATGCGGCCGATATCGACCGGGTATTTTGCCGGGTCTTCGCCGTAGTTCCAGTTATCCGACAGCGCGGCCGGATCGATCTTGCGCGCCGGTCCCAGCAACTCCAGCAGATAGTCGCGATGGTCTTTTTTGGCCGCATGCGCCAGTTCGGCCGTAAACGACTGGATCGCAAACGCATGCGGAATATTCGATACCGAACGGAACCAGCCGATGCGCGTATGGGCCTCGGCTTCCGGCACTTCGACGCGGATATTGTCGATCGCGTAAGGCACATTGATGGCCGACATGCCCAGCTCGAACGGCGCCGGGCTTTTCGAGCCGGCCGCAAAGGTCGAGGTAATGCTGGGCGCCGCCGTGCGGTGCAGCCAGGCGGTCGGGCGGCCCTTGGCGTCAAGCGACGCTTCGATGCGTTCCACCGAGACTGTATGCAGGTAGTCGTGCTGCAGGTCGTCGTCGCGGGTCCAGGTCAGCTTGACCGGCGCGCCGTCCATGGCTTTCGACAGCAGCGCCGCTTCCACTGCAAAGTCGGGCTTGGACTTGCGGCCGAAACCGCCGCCCAGCAGCGTCACATGCACCGTCACGTCGTCAAAGCCGAGCCCCAGCGCCTTGGCCACGTTGCTGCGCGTGGCCTGCGGCGCTTGCACGCAGGCCCATACTTCGGCCTTGCCATTGGCAACGCGCACGGTTGCGGCCGGCGGCTCCATGGTGGCGTGCGCCAGATGCGGCAGATAGTATTCGGCGCTGAGCTTGCGCGCCGCAGGTGCTGCGGCCAGCACCTGCACCGTCTTGCCCTGGTCGCGCGCCGGCTTGGCCGGCTTGCGTACCGAAGCTTCAAGCGTCTTGCGGTAGGCTTTGGAATCGTAGGTGCCGTTCGGGCCAGCTTCCCATTCCAGCACCAGCGCTTCGCGGCCCTTGATGGCGGCCCAGGTATTTTTTGCAATCACGGCCACGCCGCCCAGCGGATTGAACATCGCCGGCGGCGGGCTGCCAGCCAGTTCCACGATGCGCAGCACGCCCGGCACTTTCAGGGCAGCCGTCTTGTCGACGCTTTTGAGCTTACCGCCAAACACGGGCGGACGCGCAATCACGGCGTAATGCATGCCATCGAGGCGCGTATCGATGCCGAAATGCGTGTTGCCAGTCACGATATCGTGCAGGTCGACGCCGCGCTTGTTGTCCTTGCCGATATAGCGCAGCTGTTCGGGTTGCTTCAGCACGATGCTGCTGCGTTGCGGCACCGGCAGCTTGGCCGCCACTTCGGCCAGCTCGCCGAACGACAGGCTGCGTCCGCTGGCTGCATGCAGCACGGCGTGGTTGTCGGCCTTCACGTCGCCAACCGGCACATTCCAGCGCGCCGCCGCCGCCGTTTCCAGCATCAGCCGTGCAGTAGCGCCCACGTGGCGCATGGCGCGGAAAAAGTGGCGCATGCTGCGCGAACCGTCGGTATCCTGGCTGCCGTAGCGCGCCTCGTCGGCCGGCGCCTGCTGCACTGCCACCTGCGCCCAGTCGGCGCCCAGTTCATCGGCCACCACCATCGGCAGGCTGGTGCGGATGCCCTGGCCCATTTCCGAGCGGTGCATCATGATGGTGACCACGCCAGTCGGGGCAATCGACAGGAACACCAGCGGGTTGTCGATCACGCCGCCGGCCATGCCGTCGCCGCCGTATTTTTTCTCTTCGGCCGCCATCACCAGGCCGCTCGGGCCGGCAATCAGGCTCAAGCCGGCAATCGCGCCGGCCGCTTTCAGCCAGTGGCGCCGCGCCGGCGAGGCAGGCAGGTTTTCCATGATGGTCATTTGGCCGCTCCTTTGGCGCTGACAACGCCGGCTGCCTGCTTGATGGCCGCATGGATGCGGGTATAGGTGCCGCAGCGGCAGATATTGCCGCTCATCGCTTCGCGGATCTGCTGGTCGCTCGGTTTGGGCGTTTCGCGCAGCAGCGCGGTGGCTGACATGATCTGCCCGGACTGGCAGTAGCCGCATTGCGGCACGCCATGTTCTTGCCAGGCTTGCTGCAGGGCCTGGCCGATCTGGTCCTGGCCGACTGCTTCGATGGTGGTGATTTGCTTGCCGGCAGCAGCGGAAATTGGCGTAACGCATGAGCGGATCGCCACGCCGTCCAGGTGCACGGTGCAGGCGCCGCATAGCGCCATGCCGCAGCCGAATTTGGTGCCGGTCATGCCCAGTTCGTCGCGCAGCGTCCACAACAGCGGTGTGTCTTCGGGCAAATCAACCGTATGCTGTTTGCCGTTGATGGTGAGGGATGTCATTATTTTTTCCTCGGAAGGGGGAATGGGGAGCGGGAAGGCCATCCGTCTTTGGGATTAGCTCTTCAGTAGGGGATGGTAGCGCTGCTGCGGGGAAAAGGGTGTGGCAATATCTGGATTTCAGTATTCCAGAAAGTGGAAGTATTGCCTTAGTTCTGCAGGCTGGCCCAGAGGTGGGCGCAAGCCATGGTGCGTTGTGGCGCATAGCGGCGCAGCCACTGCTCGGTGCGCGCCATATCGGGTTTGCTGTCTTCGCCCAGCAGCTTTTGCAGCGCAGCGCGGATCGCCACGTCGCCATGCAGCGAACAGTCGGCATAGCCATAGCCGCGCAGCAGCGCATAGTTGACCGTCCACGGGCCGATGCCCTTGACCGCCAGCAACGCTTGTGAAATGCCAGCCACGTCGCCGCCGGCAGGCAGTGCCAGCACCAGCGAACCATCGGTCACCAGCGCGGCCAGGCGCAGCACGGTCTCGGCCTTGGCGCGTGAGAATTTGCGGCTGGTCAGTTCTTCCGGGTTCAGCTGCGCCGCCTGCTGCGCCTCGGGGTAGCACCACAGGCCGCTGCTGTGCCGGCGTCCGGCCTGTTCGATAAAGGTACGGCGCAGTGCAATCGCAAAGGCCAGGTTGATCTGCTGGCCGATAATGGCCCAGGTCAGCGCCTCGAATGGCGTGGCCGACTGCACGATGCGCAGGCCAGGGTTGGCCGCCACCAGCGGCGCCATCAGTGCATCGTTTGCCACCAGCTGGGCAAACGGCTGCGGGTCGATCCGCAGGCCCAGCATATTGCGCACGGCAGCGTGCAGGGCCGCTGCCATGCCGGGGGCGGGCGCGCCGTCGATGTCGGCAGTACAGCTTGCCTGTTGCGGCCCGAAGGCGATCTCGAACGCCACGCACAGGCCGTCGTGCATGATGCCTTTGCGCAGCCGGTCGGCACTCACTTGCTCGGCCACGCCTTGCTGGTCGCGGCCATGGAAGGCCAGCACATCGCCCCGCCGGTAGCCGGGCGGCAGCGCCACATTCCATTGCAGCGCCGTCATGCTGCCTGGTTCAGTGCGTCGGCGTGCTGGATCTGCAGGGCATCGGGCACGCCATTTTTGACGGCCGTCATTTCGGCCAGGATGGAAATGGCAATTTCAGCCGGCGTCTTGCTGCCGATATACAGGCCGACCGGACCATGCAGGCGCGACAGCTGCTCGGCGCTGACATCGAACTGCAGCAGCCGTTCGCGCCGTTTGGCGTTGTTGACGCGCGAGCCGATGGCGCCGACATAAAACGCCGGCGACTTCAACGCTTCCATCAGCGCCAGGTCATCGAGTTTCGGGTCGTGCGTGAGGGCCAGCACAGCGCTGCGGCTATCGAGTTGCAAGTCGAGCACCAGGTCGTCGGGCATGGCGTGCAGCAGCTGCACGCCGGGCACATTCCAGCCGCCGCGGTATTCTTCGCGCGGATCGCACACGATCACATGGTAGTCCATGGCAATGGCAATCTGCGCCACAAAACGCGACAGCTGGCTGGCGCCGATAATGAGCAATCGCCAGCGCGGGCCATGCTGGGTCACCAGGCTATCGGCATCGAGCTGCAGCACCGCATTCGGTACGGCCGTTTGCAGACTGACGGCGCCGGTACGCAGGTCGAGGCGGCGTTCGACCAGCTGATGGTCTGCCAGGCGCGCCAGCAGTTCGGCCACGCCGCTGGCTGCATGCAGCGGCTCGATCGCCAGTTCGATGGTGCCGCCGCAGGGCAGGCCGAAACGGTGCGCTTCGTCGGCGCTGATGCCGTAGCTGACGATTTCGGGCAACTGGCGCACGATGCCATGCTGGCGCACATGTTCGATCAGGTCGTCCTCGATGCAGCCGCCCGAGACCGAACCGACTACCGTACCGTCGTCGCAGATGGCCAGCGTGGCGCCGACCGGACGCGGGCTTGAACCCCAGGTCTTGACCACGGTGACGAGCTGGCAGCGGTGGCCGTCGGCGATCCAGCCGGCGCTGGTTTTGAGTACTTCGAGGTCGAGGCTGTCCATGTACGCTTGAAAGATAGGCCGCGCTATGGCGGCAGACATTGGACTATACTATGTTATCCCCATCGCCTGCGGAGACACACATGATCGATCAAAACAAGACTCAGGAAGAAGGCATCCCGAAGTTCGGCAAGCTGCTCGTCGCATTGTTTCTGTCAGTGATATTTTGCGGCGTGCTGACGTGGACCATGGGGACTTACTTCCCGGATTTTCCCAATATCAGCAAGTGGAGGTAGGTCGGAGTAGGTCGGATTAGGCCCTTCGGGCCGTAATCCGACAACATTGTTGGCGTCAGTGGTGTTGTCGGATTACGCGGGGCTTTGCCCGCTAATCCGACCTACGGCATCAGGGATAGCCCCGGGTTTGATGCAAGCAAGCATTCAGGGCTTGAGCGGCTTTTTGCCAGCCTGCTTGGCCTTGACATCCGCCACGGCGCGGTTGATCGCTGCCACGCGCGCGGTCACGCCCGGGTGCAACGCGGTGTAGCCGTTGGTCACGGTTGCTGGCGTCTGCGATGAAAAACGCTGCCAGAAGCTCGCCGCATTGTTGATGTTATAGCCGGCGCGTGCCAGCAGGTAGATGGCCAGCGTGTCGGCCTGCACGTCGAGATCCTGCGGCATGGCCTTGATGCCGGCCGCGCCGGTCAGCATGCCCGTGTCCGGTTGTACCGCGCCCAGGCTGTCGATCACGCTGCCGGCGCTGCCACCGGTGCGCTGGCTGCGCGCATGGTCGAGAATGTTGTGCGCCATCTCGCGTGCTATTACAAAGGCAATGCCTTCATCGTTCTGTGCCGCCTGCAGCATGCCGCGCGTGAGCATAATGCGGCTGCCGTCGGAATAGGCGTTGATATTGTCGGCATTGCCGATCGCCACGCGAAACGCGCAGGCGCGCGTGACGGGGATATTCAGGTCCTGCTGATTGCCCTGGCGATCGATCTTCATGCTGATATTGGCGCTTTTCGCTGCCAGCGGGCCGACGATGGCGCCAAACGGGGCTTCGGCGCGCGGGCCGGACGGCAATGGCCGGCCTTCGGCTGCCAGCAGCGCATCACCCTTGCGCAGGCCGACGCGCGCCGCGCCACTGCCCGGCAGCACATTGGACACCTGCATCTGCTCGCCATAGCCCAGTGCTGCCTGCGCAGCGTCGGCATAGATGCTAGGGTACGAGTATTTGTTCTGCGCCGTAAAACCAAGCAGGTTGCGCGCATAGCTCTTGCACAGGTCGGCGTTGTTGATCAGCAGCGGTGCCGACACGTTCGACAGGCGATCCTGCAGCGCCACCATGCGCACCAGTTCTTCCTGCGCCGCCTTTTGCTGCGCCGTGTAGGCAGGTGCGCCATCGGGCGGCGGCACGATATTGAACGGACCGCTGACGCTGCCGGTCGGGGTGGTACAGGCGCTCAGCATGGCTACGCCAGCGAGCAAGAGGGGCATGGCCAGCTGGCGCAGCGGGGCTGAGGTCAATTGGCGGGTACCTGTCATAGTGTCTTCCTTGAATGCTTTAGTTTTTACCGGTGCTGCCGAAGCCTCCCGTGCCGCGTTCGCTGTCGCCAAACTCCTCGACAACCTTGAAGCCTACCTGCAGCACCGGCACGATAATCAATTGCGCCAAGCGCTCCATCGGGTTGAGCGTAAATGCGCTCGCGCCCCGGTTCCAGGTCGAGACCATCAGCTGGCCCTGGTAATCGGAGTCGATCAAGCCTACCAGATTCCCCAGTACGATGCCGTTCTTGTGGCCCATGCCGCTGCGTGGCAGGATCATGGCGGCGTAGCCGGGATCGGCGAGATGGATCGCCAGGCCGGTCGGGATCAGCACGGTCTGGCCCGCTTCGATGGTCAGCGGCGCATCGATGCAGGCACGCAGGTCGAGGCCGGCGCTGCCGGGGGTTGCATAGGCCGGCAGCTGGTCTTGCATGCGCGGGTCGATAATTTTGATGTCGATGGTTTTCATTGATGCTGTTTCTGTCAGGCGGATAAAAATTATTTCAGGAGCGAGAGCTTGCTGACGCGCTTGGAAATTTCCGAAATCAGCTGGCGCGCCAGTTCCAGTTTCGATGCACGCGGCAGCACGGTGTGGCCGTCTTCGTCGAACAGGATAATGGTGTTGTCGTCCTGGCCAAAGGTGTTCTGGCCGATATTGCCGACCAATAGCGGAATGCCTTTTTTCTCGCGCTTGGAAGAGCCGAATTCCACCAGGTTTTCCGATTCGGCCGCAAAGCCCACGCAATACGGGTAGCCGCGCAGGTTGGTGCGCGCCGCCACGGTGGCGAGAATGTCGGGGTTCTGGGCAAATTTCAGTTCAGGTACCGAGCCGTCGGCCTGCTTTTTCATTTTCTGTTCGCTGGCGTTGAGCACGCGCCAGTCGGCCACGGCGGCCACCGCGACGAAGACGTGCTGGCCGTCGATCTGCGACAGCACCGCATCATGCATCTGCTGCGCGCTTTGCACGTCGATGCGGCGCACGCCGAATGGCGCTTCGAGGGCTGTCGGTCCGGAAATGAGCAGCACCTCGGCGCCCGCTTCGCGCGCCGCGCGCGCCACCGCATAGCCCATCTTGCCGGACGACAGATTGGTAATGCCGCGTACCGGATCGATCGCTTCAAAGGTCGGGCCGGCCGTGACCAGCACGCGCTTGCCGGCCAGGACCTTGGGCTGGAACGAGGCCACCAGTTCGGCCAGCAATTGCTCCGGTTCAAGCATGCGACCTAGGCCCACTTCACCGCAGGCCTGCTCGCCGGCGGCCGGGCCGAAAAAGTGCACGCCGTCCTCGCGCAGCTGCTGTACATTGCGTTGCGTGGCCGGGTTTTGCCACATTTCCACGTTCATGGCCGGCGCCACCAGCAGCGGCACCTGGCTTGGGCGGGCCAGGCACAGGGTCGAGAGCAGGTCGTCGCAGGCGCCGTGGGCGAGTTTGCGCAGGAAGTCGGCCGAACACGGTGCCACCAGAATGGCGTCGGCGCCGCGCGTGAGGTCGATATGGGCCATATTGTTGGCGATGCGCGCATCCCACTGGCTGGTATGCACGGGATGGCCCGACAGCGCCTGCATGGTGACCGCCGTAATGAAGTGGCTGGCCGCATCCGTCATTACCACCTGCGCCGAGGCGCCGGCTTTGGTCAGCGACCGGCACAGTTCGGCCGCCTTGTAGCAGGCCACGCCGCCGGAGAGTCCGAGGACGATTTTTTTGCCGGACAATTCCATGCTGTTCTCCGCTTGTAGTTCGCTTATTTCGTTGGCTTACTTCTTGTTGACACGGCGCAGTTCATCGATGATGAACAGCGCTGCGCCGATGCAGATGGCGGTGTCGGCGATATTGAAAGCCGGGAAATGGCCCCAGCTTTTCCAGTGGAAGTCGAGGAAGTCGACCACATGGCCGTACACCAGGCGGTCGATGGCGTTACCGAGCGCGCCGCCCAGGATCAGTGCCAGCGCCCAGCAGAACATGCGCTGGCCCGCGTGTTTTTTCAGCAGGTAGAGAATGAAGCCGGCGGCGCCAAGCGCAATGGCGGTAAAGAAGTAGCGCTGCCAGCCGCCCTGGTCGGACAGGAAACTGAACGCTGCGCCCTTGTTAAAGGCCAGCACCAGGTTGAAGAACGAGGTAATGGCCAGCTCCTCTGCATAACGGAAGGTGCGCAGGACGGTGATCTTGGTAATCTGGTCAAACAGGATCACGATGGCGGCAATACCCAGCCATGGAATCAGGGAAGACGACGAGGACGACGATTTCGACACTACACGGTTTTTAGTGGCCATGGTTTTCCAGGGAAAGATAAACCGCCGCCAGCGGGAGCGCTGGCGGCGGGCAGAATGCAGGCATGTTACTGCCTGCGGGGCGACAGTTTAAGCGAAGCGGCGTTTCTCGCCCGCACCGAACAAATTGCTGACGCAGCGGCCGCACAGGGTCGGGTGGGCGGCATCGCTGCCCACATCGCTGCGGTAGTGCCAGCAGCGCTCGCACTTCGCTGCCGTCGAGGCGGCAACCACCACTTCTTCAGCCGCTTCATCGGCCACTTCGGTCACGCTGGCCTGCGAGGTGATAAACACGAACTTCAGGTCATCGCCCAAAGATTCCAGCAGCTTGTACTTCATCGGTGCGGCCTTGATGGTCAGTTCGGCCTGCAGCGACGAGCCGATCGCGCCCGAAGTGCGCAGGTCCTCGAGCTGCTTGGTCACATCGGTGCGCACGGCGCGCAAGGCCGTGTATTTTTCCAGCAGCGCTTCAGCATCGGCCACCGCCGGCAGCTGCCACCAGGTTTGCGTGAAGATGGTCTCGTCGCTGGCGCTGTAGGCTTCCGGGCCGGCAAAGATGGCCCACGCTTCTTCGGCGGTAAATGACAGGGCAGGGGCCATCAGGCGCAGCAGGCTTTGCGTGATATGCCACAGCGCTGTCTGCGCCGAGCGGCGCGCCGTCGAGGTCAGGCCGGTGGTGTACAGGCGGTCCTTCAGGATGTCGAGGTAGAAGCCACCCAGGTCTTCCGAGCAGTAGGTCTGCAGCTTCGACACCACCGGATGGAATTCGTAGCGCGCATAGTTGTTCTCGATCTGCTGCTGCAGCGAGGCCATGTTGGCGATCGCATAGCGGTCGATCTCGAACAGCTCTTCGATGGCGACTGCGTCGGTTGCCGGATTGAAGTCCGAGGTATTGGCCAGCAGGAAGCGCAGCGTATTGCGGATGCGGCGATACGATTCGGTCACGCGTTTGAGAATCTCGTCGGAGATCGACAGCTCGCCCGTGTAATCGGTCGAAGCGATCCACAGGCGCAGGATATCGGCGCCGAGCGTGTCGGAGATCTTTTGCGGCGCCAGCGTATTGCCCAGCGACTTGGACATTTTCTTGCCTTCGCCGTCAACCGTGAAGCCGTGCGTCAGCAGCGCCTTGTACGGTGGACGGCCGTTCAGCATCGACGACACCAGCAGGGACGAGTGGAACCAGCCGCGATGCTGGTCCGAGCCTTCCAGGTACAGGTCGGCCGGGAAGGCCAGCTGCGTCGAATGCGAGCCGTGGCCTTGCGGGCCGCCCAGCACGGTCTGGTGGGTGGCGCCCGAATCGAACCAGACGTCGAGCGTGTCTTTGTTCTTGGCGTAGATCGCCGCTTCCTCGCCGATCAGATCAGCCAGATCCAGCGACTGCCATGCCTCGATGCCGCTCTTTTCGATCAGCTTTGCTACCTGTTCCAGCAGTTCCGGCGTGCGCGGATGCAGTTCGCCCGTTTCCTTGTGCACGATAAAGGCCATCGGCACGCCCCACTGGCGCTGGCGCGACAGGGTCCAGTCGGGACGGTTGGCGATCATGCCGTGCAGGCGCGCCTGGCCCCAGTCCGGGAAGAACTCGGTGTCGGCGATGCCTTGCAATGCGGTCTCGCGCAGGGTGGCGCCGCCGTCTTTCGGCGTCACATCCATGCCGGCAAACCACTGCGAGGTGGCGCGGTAGATGATCGGCGTTTTATGGCGCCAGCAGTGCATATAGCTGTGGTCGAACATCTTCACTTCAAACAGCGCGCCCGCTTCCTTCAGGGCGTTGCAGATCGGTTTCGACGCTTCCCAGATGGTCATGCCGCCAAACAGCGGCAACGTCGAGGCAAATTTGCCGTCGGCCATCACCGGCTTGATGATGTCGTCGTCCTTCATGCCGTGCGCCTTGCACGAGATAAAGTCGTCCAGGCCATAGGCCGGCGCCGAGTGCACCACGCCGGTACCGCTTTCGGTGGTCACGTAGTCGGCCAGGAACAAAGGCGACAGGCGGTCGTAAAAGGCGTCGCTGGCATGCAGCGGATGGCGGAAGTTGATGCCGCCCAGCGCTGCGCCGTCGCAGGTGGCAATGGTGGTGCCTTCAAGCTTGAAGCGCGCCAGGCTGGCCACCACCAGGTCCTGCGCCAGGATCAGCAGTAGCGGCTGGCCATCGCGCTCGGCTTGTACCAGTGCGTATTTGACTTCCGGATTGACGTTCAGCGCCTGGTTCGACGGGATGGTCCACGGGGTGGTGGTCCAGATCACGATAAAGCCGTTATTGGTCGGCAGCGATGGCAGGCCAAAGGCGGCCGCCACTTTTTCCGGCTCGGCAAACGGGAAGCCCACGTCGATCGACGGATCGCGTTTTTCCGCGTATTCCACTTCCGCCTCGGCCAGCGCCGACTGGCAGTCGAAGCACCAGTTGACCGGTTTCAGGCCGCGGTAGACATAGCCTTTTTCCAGCAGCTTGCCCAGCGCGCGCAGTTCGTCAGCCTCGTTGCCATGGGCCATGGTCAGGTAGGGATTGTCCCACTCGCCCAGCACGCCCAGGCGGATAAAGTCCTTCTTCTGGCGCTCGACCTGCACATTGGCGTAGGCGCGCGCCTTTTCCAGCACTTCGGCGGTTGGCAGATTCTTGCCGTACAGTTTTTCGATCTGGATTTCGATCGGCATGCCGTGGCAGTCCCAGCCAGGGACGTAAGGTGCGTCAAAGCCCGACAGCGAGCGCGACTTGACGACCATGTCTTTCAGGATCTTGTTGACGGCGTGGCCCAGGTGGATATCGCCATTGGCGTACGGTGGGCCGTCATGCAGGATGAATTTCGGACGGCCGGCAGCGGCCTTGCGCACGCGCTCGTAGATTTTCTTGTCCTGCCATTGCTGTACCCATTGCGGCTCGCGCTTGGCCATGTCGCCGCGCATCGGGAAGGTGGTTTCGGTCATGTTGACCGGGTACTTGCTTTCAGGTTTCTTGTTCTGTTTTGGTGCCGCTGGCTTGTTTTGATCGGACATAATCTTCTTTACTTGTATTGAATAAGGTGTGGCGGCAAGGATCAGGCGATCAAGGCCGCCCGGAGGCGGAGCTGGCCAGGATCAAATTCGGTCGGTTGCCGTGACGGCGCCGCTGCGCTGCTGAAAATACGCGCGCGCCTGATTGGAATCGCGTTCGATGGCCGCCGTCAGGGTCGGCAGGTCATCGTACTTTTCTTCGTCGCGCAGCTTTTCCAGGAACTCCACGCGCACCAGCTTGCCGTAGCAGGACTGGGCAAAGTCGAACAGATGCACTTCAAGCAGGACGCGCCCGCTGTCGTCAACCGTCGGGCGCACGCCCAGGCTGGCCACGGCCGGCAACGGCTCTGGCGCCAGACCGTGCACCTGCACGATAAAGATGCCGGACAGGGCCGGGCGATGCGCCACGCGCAGGTTCAGGGTCGGAAAGCCCAGCGTGCGGCCCAGTTTCTGGCCGTGGATCACATGGCCGGAAATGGCATAGGCATGGCCCAGCAGCTGCTTGGCCAGCGCAAAGTCGCCGGCCGCCAGCGCCAGGCGTACGGCCGACGAGGAAATGCGGGTCGTGCCGTTCATGACGGTAGGCAGCGTTTCGACCTGGAAGCCGTATTGGCGGCCCGCTTCCTGCAGCATGGCCACGTCGCCGGCGCGCCGCGCGCCATAGCAGAAGTCGTCGCCCACCATCAGCCATTTCACGTGCAGCCCTTCGACCAGGACTTTTTCCGTGAATTCCTGCGGGGTCAAGGCGGCAAACTGGGCGCTGAAGTGCTCGACGATCACGCGGTCGATGCCGGCGTCGTCGAGCGACTGCAATTTGTCGCGCAGGTTGGCGATGCGCTGCGGCGCCTTCGACAGGTCGCCGGTGCGGCGGGCGAAGAATTCGCGCGGATGCGGCTCGAACGTCATCACCGCGGCCTCGACGCCAAGCTCGGTCGCTGCGCTGCGCACGCGCGCGAGCAGGGCCTGATGGCCGATATGGACACCGTCAAAATTGCCGATGGTCAGCGCGCAGGGCGCGCGTGACGCGGCATTGGGAAGTCCGCGAAATACCTTCATGGGAATGGGATGAAAACTGTGCCAAAAGGGGGATTATACGGACTGTTTCAACTATGCACACCCGGGCCGGTGGCATCGCTGCAAATTTCACTGCTGAAATGACAAAAAAGCGTTGTCGGCAAGTCTGCCGGCAACGCTTTTTCAGTCAGCTGATACTGGATTACTTATTCATCAGTGTCCAGTAACGGGCCAGGTCAGCCGCGCCATCGGTACCCTTGACAGTTTTCAAGGTGGTGTTGGCGTTGGCTTTCTTGCCGGCGTGGATGTAAGCGATGCCCAGGTGCAGCTTGGCTTCTTCAGGATACTTGGCCGTGCCCAGCTTGACTGCATCGTTCATCAGCGCCAGGCCCTTGTCGGTCTGACCGTCGTAGACCAGTGCGAAGCCCAGTTTGCTCAGAGCGTCAGCGTCCTTGTTCTTGACGTATTCGGCTTCCGATTTGGCAGCGCCGGCTTTCAGGTCAGCCTGGGTTTTCAGGGCCAGATCTTTCAGACGCTGGTGACGCGCTGCATCGGCGCCGGTGCCCAGCACGCCTTTTTTGTAGCCCTGGTCGATAATCGACAGCGCTTCGCCAGGATTGCCGGCCTGCAGGGCCAGCTGGCTGATTTCCATGTATTCGGATGGCTTGGTAAACAGGCCGTTGGCCAGGCGCAGGCGCTGAACGTCCAGACCCAGGCGTTGCGAGAAGCCAGGCTTGCCCGATACGCGGTTCAGCAGATCAGCCCAGTAGCTCGACTTCGGATAGCTCGACGCCAGTTTTTCCAGCGTGGCCACGTAGCCGGCCTTGTCATTCTGTTTCAGCTGGATGTTGGCCAGCATCTGCAGGCTCGCTTCCGAGTTGCCGCCTTTGGCCTGCAGCTCTTTTGCCGCTTCGGCGTAGTTGCCGCTCGAATAGTAAGCCTGGATCAGGTAGTCGCGCGTCTGTGGATCTTCGCGGTCTTTCAGCGAGCGCTTGAACCAGGTAATCGCGTTTGGCCAGTCCTTGTTACGGTAGTACATGCCGGCCAGGCCTTGCGTGAATTTCGGTGCTTCGGCGGCGCTCAGGCGGCCGGAATTGATGACGGCTTCAAAAGCCTTGATGGCGGCGTTGTTATCGCCGGCGCCAGCAGCGGCCGAGGCGCGCACGCGTTCGATCTGGTAGCTTTCAAAGGCGGTCTTGTTGCCGACGGCGTCAGCTTCGCGCAGCTTGGCCAGTGCTTCCTTGTTTTTGCCGGCGCTCGTGAGTTTTTGCGCTTCTTGCAGTGGCTTGCCGACTTCGGCGCGCACGGTGTCGGCAGCATAGGCCAACGAGCCCAGACCGATGACAGGCGTTGCTGCGGTAAAACCGATTGCGGCCATGACGAGGCCGAGATGAGCGAGACGAAACTTGGACATAAGAAAGTCTTTCAGTAAAAAGCGAATAGGCAGGAAGTCCTGCCTATTCGGATGTAAAGAGAACCTGATGGTACAGCTTACTGGAATTGCTCGTTTCCGACCAGACCGATTTTGGTCACGCCCAAACGCTGCGCCGTTGCCATGACACCGGCCACGACTTTGTATTCCACCAGCTTGTTCGGACGCAGATGCACTTCCGGCTGGTCTGCTTGCGCAGCAACGTTGTTCAGCTTGGCTTCCAGTGCGGCACGGTCAGGAACGACCTGATTGTCCCACAAGATGGTACCGTCAAAATCGACATCGATCGTGACGACCACTGGTTCCGTTGTTGGCGGTGGCGGGGTGCCGACCGGCATGTTCAGGTTCACCGAGTGGTTTTGTTTAGGAATCGTAATGATCAACATGATAATCAGCACCAGCATCACGTCGATGAGGGGCGTCATATTCAGTTCCATCATTGGTTCCGGATCCGCGCCTGCTGCGCTTCCCGAACCGACATTCATACTCATAGTGTTTCCTTTAAGAAGTCCAACGAAGCGCCGGGCGATACTGCCGCCCGGCAAGCTTCTGACCTTGTCGCCCCGTTGTTGCCAGGGCGCCGCAGTCAGTTGCTATCAGCTCTTGTCAGGTGGTTCGGTGATGAAGCCAACCTTCTGGATGCCGGCGCGTTGGGTCGTGTAAATAACGCGGCCGATCGCTTCGTAACGTGCTTCCTGATCGCCACGAACGTGTACTTCCGGCTGCGGTACTTTCACTGCTTCAACTTTAAGATAATCGAACAGTTCGTTCGTGTCTTTCAGTCTGGTCTGGCCCAGGTAAATCTCGCCATCCTTGTTAACAACGATGTTAACGTTCTGTGGCTTGGTTTGCAGGGCTTGGTTGGCCTCAATCGGCAGATCGATTTTCTGCAGCTTGAGAACAACCGGACTGGTGATCAAGAAAATGATCAGCAAAACCAACATGATGTCGACGAGCGGCGTCGTGTTGATTTCTGACATTACCTGATCTTCATCTCCGCTGTCGGAGCCGACGGACATCGACATGATTCTTATCCGATCTTTTTAGCGCCGGCAGCACGGCCAGCTTCGCTGGTGGACATTGCGCCGGAAACCAGAACCGAGTGAACGTCGGCGCTGAACGAGCGGATGTCTTCCATAGCGGTTTTGTTACGACGAACCAGCCAGTTGTAACCCAGAACGGCAGGAACAGCGACCAGCAGACCGAATGCGGTCATGATCAGTGCTTCACCAACTGGACCTGCCACTTTGTCGATCGATGCGTTACCGGTCATGCCGATAGCGGTCAGCGCGCCGTAAATACCCCAAACGGTACCGAACAGACCGATAAACGGTGCGGTTGAACCAACGGTTGCCAGGAACGACAGGCCATCTTGCAGACGCGACTGAACTTTGTCCGAAGCGCGCTGGATCGACATCGTCACCCAGGTCGACAGGTCGATTTGTTCCAGCAGGGCGCCGTCATGGTGAGCGGTAGCCTTGGTGCCCGATTCAGCGATGAAGCGGAATGGCGAGCCTTCTTCCAGCGTTGCCGAACCGGCAGCGATCGAAGGAGCTTTCCAGAACTTGGCAGCCGTTTCTTTGGCTTGCTTGAAGATCTTCATCTGGTCCAGCAGTTTGGTGATGATGATGTACCAGCTGCCGATCGACATGATGGCCAGGATGATCAGGGTAGCGCGTGGTACGAAACCACCGTCCCACACAGCCGACAGGCCGAACGGGTTGTGGACTTCTTCGGTTTTGGCTGGAGCTGCTGCTTCTGCTGCTGGAGCGGCGGCATCGGCTGCTGGGGCTGCTGCGTCAGCTGCTGGTGCTGCTGGTGCGTCTGCCGCAGGGGCCGTGGCGGCTGCCGATGCTGGCGCGTCAGCGTAAGCTGGCGCTGCTACCAGAGCGGTAGTAGCGGTAACGGACAACAGAACCGCGGCAAAAAATGCGGACAAACGGGTATTCTTAAACATGCTTCCTCCAAAATTAAAAATAACAGATCGCTGAACGTGACGACAACGAAATCATAATGTGAGGCAGAAAACTGCCTCGGGTTTTAATCCAGCGACCAAACGTATTGCATTTGCTGCCAGCCTTGCTCCGGCTTGCCGTCAACCGTGGCAGGCTTGAATGTGCAGCGGCTGATACCTGTTACCGCAGCTTTGTCCAGATCGCGGAAGCCACTCGACTTCACGATTTTAGAATCAGCAACTTTACCGTCGACACCAATCAGGAACGACAGCGTCACGACACCGGTTTCTTCATTGCGTTGCGACGATTTCGGGTAGGCCGGTTTTTCACAGACGCTGAAATCAACCACAGCCGCAGTACGTACCGATTTGGCTGGTCCAGGCGGCGCTGCTGGCGCAGGCTGTGCCGGCGGCGCTGGAGGTGTCAGCACATTGGTGGCTGGCTTCACCTGGGTGGTGTTGGCAATCACGTTCTGTGGTGGCGGCGGCTGCTGCACGTTCACCTCGACTGGCGGAATGAATGGCGGCGGTGGCGCCTTCATTTCTGGCGGCGGTGGTGGCGGTGGAAGATCCTTTGGTGGAGGCGGTTTGACTTCCTCGATAATCTTGGTTTCAACCGGGTCCATCATTTTGGTGACCAAGCGCTTGCCCAAGCCCGTCGCAATCCCGTAAGCCGCGAGAACGTGCAGCAGGACGACGATCGTAATCCCTGTGTAGTTCTTCTGACTTTTCTCGTTCGAAAAATTCATGCCTGCTTTCTCCAAATACCTTCACTTGTGTTGCAACTGAACCCCAAAATGACGACACAAAGCTCCAGCCGTATCCGGGACGTCGCCGAATTATACATACGAATTCTTTATTTTACACAGATTTTTAACGCCTAAAACCGGTTAAATTTTTACCCCTTTTACGCTCCAAAATCGTACTTGCTTATGCCATCTTTGCACGCTTTCGGGCAGAAAAAAAGGCAGTCTTGTCGGATTTTTACCCCTCTTTCAACTCACGGAGGCTAAGTTTATCGATGTCCCCATCCGGCGAAATTAAATTTCGTCATATGATCGATGCAAACTGTGAAATTTGGATAGAAATCTTTCTTTTTGGGAAAATATTGCGCTCCCAACAAGCCATTTTCATGTTGATACGCACCAAACCGGTGCGCTTGCCGACCCTTTACGGTGGCTGCGAAGCAAACGCCGACGCGCAGCCGCTCTATCAGCCATATTAATTTACTATGCCGCCATACGGCGCACTTATGTTTTGCGCAGCGAAATTTCATGGCCGGCCCGCCGGATCGTCGCGGCGATTACGCTTCTCGCGGCGGCAGTTGAGGCTGCCCAGCACGGTGCCCTGCGCGTCGACCGTATCCAGATGCACGTCGAAACCCCATAGCCGCGCCACATGCTTGAGCACTTCGTTGGCCTGCTGGTTGAGCGGGCGGCGCAGGAACTGCGTATGGCGCAAGGTCAGCGCGCGGTCGTCGCGGGTATTGACCGACCAGACCTGGATATTCGGTTCACGGTTGCCCAGGTTGTACTGTTCGGCCAGTTGCTGGCGTACATAGCGGTAGCCCGCTTCGTCGTGGATGGCGGAGATGGCCAGCTTGTCGTTCTTGTCGTCGTCCAGCACGGCAAAGAAGTGAAACTCGCGGATCAGCCGCGGCGACAGGTACTGGGCGATAAAGCTTTCGTCCTTGAAATTGCGCATCGCAAAGTCCAGGCTCTTGCGCCAGTCGCTGCCGGCCAGGTCGGGAAACCAGGCCCGGTCCTCGTCGGTGGGATGCTCGCAGATGCGGCGGATATCGCTCATCATGGCAAAACCCAGTGCATACGGATTGATGCCGCTGTAATAAGGACTGTCGACGGGCGGCTGGTAGACCACATTGGTATGACTTTTCAGAAATTCCATCATGAAGCCGTCGCCCACCACGCCCTCGTCGTACAGCTGGTTCAATATCGTGTAGTGCCAGAACGTGGCCCAGCCTTCGTTCATGACCTGGGTCTGGCGCTGCGGATAGAAGTACTGCGAGATCTTGCGCACGATGCGCACCATCTCGCGCTGCCATGGTTCGAGCAGCGGCGCATATTTCTCGATAAAGTACAGCAGGTTTTCTTCGGGTTCGGGCGGGAAGCGCGGCGCGCTGCGGCGCTGTTCCTCTTCTTCATCATCGTCGTCGCGGCGCGGCAGGGTGCGCCACAGCTGGTTGATCTGCGACTGCACGTATTCTTCGCGTTCTTTCTGGCGGGCATATTCCTTGGCCATCGACAGCTTGGCCGGGCGTTTGTAACGGTCTACGCCATAGTTCTGGATCGCGTGGCACGAGTCGAGCAACAGTTCGACCGCTTCGACGCCATGGCGCTGTTCGCAGTCGCTGATATAGTTCTTGGCAAACACCATGTAATCAATAATGGCGTCGGCGTCGGTCCAGGCGCGAAACAGATAGTTGCCTTTGAAGAAGGAATTATGCCCGTACGCGGCATGCGCAATTACCAGCGACTGCATGGTCAGGCTGTTTTCCTCCATTAAATAGGCGATGCAGGGGTTGGAGTTGATGACGATCTCGTAAGCCAGGCCCATCTGGCCGCGCTTGTAGCTTTTCTCGGTGGACAGAAAATGCTTGCCGAACGACCAGTGGTTATAGGACACCGGCATGCCGACCGAGGTATAGGCATCCATCATCTGCTCGGCGGTAATGATTTCCAGCTGGTTTGGATAAGTATCCAGGCCAAACTGCCGGGCGACGCGGGCGATTTCCTCGTGGATCTGCTCGATCAGCTCGAACGTCCATTCGGACTGCTCCGGCAGGGCGTTCGGATGGCGCACCCGCTCGAACGGCTCGCCCGGGGTATTGCTGGCACGGTCAAAGGCTGCACTCATTATTTCACCTGTTTCTTGAACAGTTCGCGGAACACCGGATAGATGTCGGCCGGCGTGACGATCTTTTGCATGGCGAAATGGGCATGGTGGTCGAGCACGCCCGCATATTGCTCCCACAGATTCTGCTGCGGGCCGTCGGTAATCTCCACATAGGTGTAGTACTGCACCTTGGGCATGATGGTATTGATCAACAACTGGCGGCACAGCACCGAGTCGTTGTCCCAGTTGTCGCCATCGGACGCCTGCGCCACGTAGCTGTTCCATTGCCCGCCGCCATAACGTTCGTCGAGTACCTTGTTCAGCAGATGCAGCGCCGACGACACCACCGTGCCGCCCGATTCGCGCGAATTGAAAAACTCATGTTCATCGACTTCGGAGGCGGCCGTATGGTGGCGGATAAATACCACGTCGATCTTGTCGTAGACGCGCTTGAGAAACAGGTACAGCAGGATAAAGAAGCGCTTGGCCGTATCCTTGCGCGTTTCATCCATCGAGCCCGACACATCCATAATGCAGAACATGACCGCCTGCGTGGACGGTTTAGGCACCTTGATGCGGTTGGTATAGCGCAGGTCGAACGGATCGATAAAGGGAATCGCCAGCAGGCGCGTGCGCAGGTGGTGGATCAGCTTGCGCAGTTCGATCACATCGCCGTTGTCGTCAGGCGCGCCGTCGTCCAGCAGCCCGTCCAGTTGCTCTTCGGCCAGCGCCAGCTGCTTGCGCGAACCGCCGCCCACGGCAATGCGCCGGCCCAGCGCGCCGCGCAAGGACCGCAGCACGTGGATATTCGATGGCGTGCCCGACATATTGTAGCCGGCGCGCTGGTTCTTCCAGTCGGTGGTGGCCGTCAGCTGGGTTTTCACCATATGCGGCAGTTCCAGGTCCTCGAAGAAGTAGTTCATGAATTCTTCGCGCGACAGCTCGAAGATGAAATCGTCTTCGGAGGTCTCCTCGCTGTTGCCAGCCTGGCCGCGCCCGTTGCCGCCGCCGCCCTTGGGCCGCGCGATCTGGTCGCCTTTCAGATATTCGCGGTTGCCGGGGTTGACCACTTCCCACACGCCGCCGTGGGCATGGCCAAACGCCGGCTCGCCCACATCCTTGACCGGAATGCTGACCTTTTCGCCGTTTTCCACATCGGTAATCGAGCGTCCCTTGATGGCGCGCCCGACGGCGTCCTTGATCTGGCCCTTGTAGCGGCGCAGGAAGCGCTCGCGGTTGACGGCCGACTTGTTCTTGCTCTGCAAGCGCCTGTCGATAAGGTAAGTCAAAGGGTGCCTCCTTCACTTGGGTCTCGCGCGTGCTGCCGAACCCGGTCCGGCGGCACGCGCCTGCGCTCCCGCTATGACGACTTGCGTACCCGCAAGTACCACTCGCATAACAGGCGCACCTGCTTGGCCGTATAGCCTTTTTCCACCATGCGGGCCACGAAGTCGGCGTGCTTGTTGGCGTCGTCGGCGCTGGCCTTGGCATTGAAGGAGATCACCGGCAGCAATTCCTCCGTATTGGAAAACATTTTTTTCTCGATGACGGTGCGGAACTTTTCATAGCTGGTCCAGGCCGGATTCTTTCCGCCATTCGAGGCCCGCGCGCGCAGGCCGAAATTGACGATCTCGTTGCGGAAATCCTTGGGGTTGGAAATGCCGGCCGGCTTCTCGATCTTTTCCAGTTCGTTATTGAGCGATTCGCGGTCGAAGCTCTCGCCGGTATCGGGATCGCGGTATTCCTGGTCCTGTATCCAGAAGTCGGCAAACGTCACGTAGCGGTCAAAAATGTTCTGGCCGTATTCGGAATAGCTTTCCAGGTAGGCGGTCTGGATTTCCTTGCCGATGAATTCGACATAGCGCTGCGCCAGATGTTCCTTGATATACGAGAAATAGCGCTGCTCAAGTTCGGGCGCAAACTGTTCGCGCTCGACCTGCTGCTCCAGTACATATAAGAGATGCACGGGATTGGCCGCCACTTCGGAGTTGTCGAAGTTAAAGACTTTCGACAATATTTTGAAGGCAAAGCGGGTCGACAGGCCGTTCATGCCTTCGTCCACGCCTGCATAGTCGACATACTCGTGCATGGACTTGGCCTTGGGATCGGTGTCCTTGAGGTTTTCGCCATCGTAGACCAGCATCTTGGAGAAGATACTCGAGTTCTCGGGGTCCTTCAGGCGCGACAGGATGGCGAACTGCGCCATCATGCGCAGGGTGCCGGGCGCGCACGGCGCTCTTTCCAGCGAGGAATTGGCGATCAGCTTGTCGTAGATACGGATCTCATCGGACACGCGCAGGCAGTACGGCACCTTCACTATATATATACGGTCGAGAAAAGCCTCGTTATTGCGGTTGTTCTTGAACGTTTTCCATTCCGACTCGTTCGAGTGGGCCAGGATAATGCCGTCGAACGGAATCGCGCCGAATCCTTCCGTGCCCTTGTAGTTGCCTTCCTGGGTGGCCGTCAGCAGCGGGTGCAGCACCTTGATCGGCGCCTTGAACATTTCCACGAATTCCATCAGGCCCTGGTTGGCCAGGCACAGCCCGCCCGAATAGCTGTAGGCGTCGGGGTCGTCCTGCGCATAGTCTTCAAGCTTGCGGATATCGACCTTGCCGACCAGCGATGAAATATCCTGGTTATTCTCATCGCCCGGCTCGGTCTTGGAAATGGCGATCTGCTTCAATACCGACGGGTAGCGCTTGACCACGCGGAACTGGTTGATGTCGCCATTGAATTCATGCAGTCGCTTGACTGCCCACGGGCTGGGGATATTGCGCAGATAGCGGCGCGGAATGCCGTAGTCTTCTTCGAGGATGGTGCCGTCTTCTTCCTCGTTGAACAGGCCCAGCGGCGACTCGTTGACGGGCGAGCCTTTCAGGCAATAGAAGGGCACATGCTCCATCAGCGACTTGAGCTTTTCGGCGATCGACGACTTGCCGCCGCCCACCGGCCCCAGCAGATACAAAATCTGCTTGCGTTCCTCGAGTCCCTGCGCCGCATGGCGGAAATACGAGACCACCTGTTCGATCACTTCCTCGGTGCCGTAGAACTCGCGGAAGGCCGGATAAATCTTGATGACCTTGTTGGCGAAGATGCGCGACAGGCGCGTATCGTTGCGCGTATCGATCAGTTGCGGTTCGCCAATGGCCGCCAGCATGCGTTCGGGCGCGCTGGCATAGGTCAGCTTGTCCTTCTTGCACAGGGCCAGATACTCGGAGAGCGACATTTCCTCTTCGCGGGTGCGCTCGTAACGTGCTGCGTAGTTGTCAAAAATGGTCATGTTCCATGTCCTTTAATGTAAAACCAGCTTGCCTGTCACCGTGCGGGCCCACCTGGTCTATGCCACGCTCGCCGCCTGTCTGCTTGCCTCCGTACTGTTTTTTTTATATATGCGGATAAAGTGTGCCCAGCTGTTTGTGCAGTCCGGCTTGCCCGGACCAAAAAACTGGCGCCTGATGCCGTGTGCTGATGGGGTCAGCCGGCTTTCTGTCTTGTGAAAATAGCGCGTGAATCGACCATCGTGCTGCCGTGTTTGCTGCCGCCTTGATCCTTGAAAATAATTATTGCTCTAAAGGATGAGGAAGTCAAAACATGTTTCTTCATATCTTTAAAACCAGTCTGCAAGCGCTTGATTTAATTGAATAAATTCACCTTTTTTAATGCCGCTCTGCAGAAGTTTTTCGCTCCTCTTGTGACCATCATACGACAATTCGGCTGGGCGCGCCGACGCCGCATCGGGCCGCGTTTGCCAGCATCAAAAAGCGCTGCCGGTCGATGCGCTGCACCATCTTGCGCTAAGATGCGTGCATATTTGATGGCGTGGTGCGCTGTGCGCCCGCCAGCATGTGATGAACAAGATCAAAAAGGAAGTCCCCATGATGAACCAGCAATTGCGCGCGGTCGTACGCGGCATGCCCAAGGCCGAGCTGCATATCCATATCGAAGGTTCGCTCGAACCGGAACTGATTTTCGCACTGGCCGAACGCAATGGCGTGGCGCTCGCGTATGAGTCGGTCGAACAGTTGCGCAGCGCCTATGCTTTTACCGATTTGCAGTCCTTTCTCGACATTTATTATGCCGGCGCAAGCGTGCTGCTGAAAGAACAGGACTTTTACGACATGACGCGCGCCTACCTGGCACGCGCCGAAGCAGACAATGTGCTGCACACGGAAATTTTCTTCGATCCACAGACCCATACGGCGCGCGGCGTGGCCATGGCCGACGTGATCAACGGAATTTACCGCGCCTGCCAGGACAGCCCCGTCAGTGCGACGCTGATTCTGTGCTTCCTGCGCCACCTGAGCGAGGAAGATGCGTTTGCCACGCTGGAACAGGCTTTGCCGTACCGCGACAAATTTATCGGAATCGGCCTCGATTCCTCGGAAGTGGGCAACCCGCCGGAAAAATTCTCGCGCGTGTTTGCGCGCTGCCGCGAGCTGGGCCTGCATCTGGTGGCGCATGCCGGCGAAGAAGGCCCGCCGGCGTATATCCGCACCGCGCTGGACGACCTGAAAGTCGAGCGTATCGACCATGGCGTGCGCTGTCTGGAAGACGCCGAACTGACGGCGCGCCTGGCGCGCGAACAGATCGCGTTGACGGTGTGCCCGCTGTCGAACACCAAGTTGCGCGTGTTTGACCAGATGCACGACCATAACCTGGCCGAACTGCTTGCTGCCGGCCTCTTGGTGACGGTCAACTCGGACGATCCGGCCTATTTTGGCGGCTATATGAACGACAACTACGACGCCATTTTCGAGGCACTGCCGCTCGAGCTGGATCACGCCAGGCAGCTGTCGCGCAACGGCTTTGTTGCCGCCTTCCTGCCACAGGCGCAAAAAGATGCGTTACTGGCCCGCGTTGACGCCTATTTCGCCCCACACTTTCCAACCAACTGATTGAAAGTTCTCCGCCGCCGATGCTACGCCTTTCCCTGAACATGACCGGGCGTGACTGGCGCGCCGGACAACTGCGATTCTTGCTGATCGCCTTGATCGTGGCCGTGGCCGCGCTGTCGGCGGTGGGCTTTTTTGTCGACCGGCTGCGCTCGGGCCTGAACCGCGATGCGCACCAGTTGCTGGGCGCCGACCTGGTGATCAGCGCCGACCAGCCCGTCAACCCCGCCTGGCGCGCCGAGGCGCAAAGGCGCGGCCTGCTGCTGGCCGATACGGTGACCTTTCCCAGCATGGCGCAGGCCGGCGAGGGCGAGCAGTCGCTCTCGCAACTGGCTTCCATCAAGGCCGTCTCGCCCGGCTATCCGCTGCGCGGCAAGCTGAAAATCACCACCAATATTACCGAGGCCAGCGATGCTGTCGGCAAGCCCACGGACCAGGTGCCGGCGCCCGGCACGCTGTGGGTCGATGCGGCTATTTTATCGACCCTGAACGCCAAACTGGGCGATACGCTCAAGCTGGGCGACAAAGCATTTACCGTGACCCAGCTGATCGCCAGTGAACCTGACCGTGGCGCCTCGTTCCTGAACTTTGCGCCGCGTGTGATGCTGCCTCTGTCCGACCTGCCGGCCACCGCGCTGGTGCAGGACGGCTCGCGCGTGTCGTACCGGCTGCTGCTGTCGGCGCCGCCGGCCAGAGCGGGTGAGATCGCCAGTTTCCAGGGCTGGGTCGAGCAGCAGATCAGCACGCAAAATATCAAGGGCGTGCGCGTCGAGTCGCTTGAGTCGGGCAGCCCGCAGATGCAGTCGACGCTGGAGCGCGCCGACCGTTTCCTGTCGCTGGTGGGATTGCTGTCGGCCATGCTGGCGGCGGTGGCCGTGGCGATGGCGGCGCGCCGCTTCATGCTGCGCCACCTCGACGCGTGCGCCATGCTGCGCTGCCTGGGGCTGACGCAAAACCAGGTCACTGCCATGTATGTGCTCGAGTTCCTGATCGTCGGGCTGGTGGGCAGCGTGATCGGCGTGGTGGTCGGCTTTGGTGGCCATCTGGTGCTGCTCGAACTGCTGGGCAAGCTGGTGCAGGGTGATTTGCCGCCGGTATCGATCCTGCCGGCGCTGCAGGGCGTGGCCACCGGCATGCTGTTGCTGCTGGGCTTTGCGCTGCCGCCGATTTTGCAACTGCGCAATGTGCCGCACAACCGCGTGATCCGCCGCGAACAGGCGTCGCCGCAACCGCTGGCGCTGGCCACCTATGGCATGGGCATCGCGGTGTTTGTGCTGCTGCTGTTGTGGCAGGCGGGCGATCTCAAACTGGCGCTGCTGACGGCTGTCGGTTTTCTGGGCGGCTTTGCCGTATTCGGCCTGGCTGGCTGGCTGGGCATCAGGTCACTGCGCAGCCTGCGTGGCCTGGTCAACCACCAGGGCTGGCGCTTTGCCGTGACTTCCCTGCAGCGCCGTCCGGGCGCCACCGTGATCCAGGTGGTGTCGCTGGCGCTGGGCCTGATGGCGTTGCTGTTGCTGACCGTGGTGCGCGGCGACCTGATGCATGCCTGGCGCGACGCCACGCCACCCGATGCGCCCAACCGCTTTATTATCAATATCCTGCCCGAGCAGAAAGAGCCGCTGGCGGCGCGCCTGGCCAAAGTCGGCGTGGCCGAGGCGCCGCTGTATCCGATGATACGCGGGCGCCTGGTGGCGGTAAATGACAAGACCATTACCGAAGACACCTACCAGGACGACCGCGCCAAGCGCCTGGCCGACCGCGAATTCAACCTGTCGACCATGGCGCAGATGCAGCAGGAAAACCAGCTGGTCGCCGGCCAGTGGTTCGCCAACTCGCCGGGCGCACCGGCCGAAGCGTCGGTGGAGGAAGGCATCGCCAAAACGCTGGGCCTGAAGCTGGGCGACAGCCTGCGCTTCGATATTGCCGGAGAAACCGTTGAGGCCAAAGTCACCAGCCTGCGCAAGCTCGAATGGGGTTCGATGCGCGTGAACTTCTTTGTCATCATCAACCCCGATGCAATGAAGGACACGCCACAGACCTGGATCACCGCCTTCCATCTGCCTGCAGCGCAGGCTGGCCTGGGCAATGCGCTGCTGCGCGACTACCCGAACCTGACGGTGGTCGATGTCGGTGGCGTGCTCAAGCAGATCCAGGCGGTGCTCGACCAGGTGGTCACGGCGGTGGAATTCCTGTTTGCGTTTACGCTCGCTTCAGGCCTGCTGGTGCTGTACGCCGCGCTGATGGGTTCGCAGGACGAACGCACGCGCGAAGCGGGCCTGTTGCGTGCGCTGGGCGCCACCCGGCGCCAGCTGGCGCAGGCGCAGCTGATCGAGTTTTCGCTGGTCGGCGCGCTGGCCGGCCTGCTGGCGGCCAGTGGCGCGGCCGCCATGGGCTGGGCGCTGGCCACTTACCAGTTCAAATTTGCCTGGAGCTTTGCACCGGGCGTGTGGGTGTTTGGCCTGCTGGCCGGCGCCCTGTGCGCGATTGCCGGCGGCTGGCTGGGTTTGCGCAATGTATTGAAGCATCCGCCGCTGCAGACCTTGCGCGAGGGGTGAGGGGATGTGGCGTAGGTCGGATTAGGCCCTCTGGGCCGTAATCCGACAACACCGCAGACGCCAACAATGGTGTCGGATTACGGCCCCTTTGGGGCCTAATCCGACCTACGGCGCCGTTTTCAGAAACTGCGCATGCGACAGCACCGGCTGCGCCAGCAGATGCGGTGGCAGGTTGAACAGCGCCCAGTAATAGTCTTCCTGGCCACGGCACAGTTGCGGCGGGGCGCAGTAGCGGAACCAGTTCTCGCCGATGCTGGCGCTATACATGCCATCGCTGTCGGGCCCTGAAAAATAGGGGATCAGGCGTTTTTCCAGCAGCGCTTCGAGCAGCGCCGGCGGTGCGGCGCTGTCGCGCGCCATTTCGTATTGCGTGTGCAGGCTGTGCGCGGTTTCAATGATCATCAGCTGGGCCCGGCCGTCGCGCGTGAAAAACAGGATGCCGCCGGGATTGGGGAAAATATAGTGCTCGACAAAGCCGTGCTGGCGGCATAGCGCGTGCACCAGCGCAGTGAGCGCCTCGTCCTGCAGGAATGGGTAGTTGTGCAGCACCAGCAGGTCGCGCAGGGTGTCGGACTGTTGCTGGAAGTACTCGCCTTGCAAGGCGACTATTTCACGTTCCAGGATGTCGAGCGCATCGTCGTCGCTCTTCTTGATATAGCGGTCGATCAGGCCACGGTTGAAGGCCGACACGGCCACCTTTTCATCGGCCGCGCCGGTAAACAATATCTTCTTGCACGGCAGCTCGCGCACTGCCTGGCACAATTCCAGTCCGTTCATCTGCGGCATCGAATAGTCCACCACCAGCACCGAGGGCGTGGCAAAGCGCTGCGCCTGCCCGCTGATGCGCCAGATGCGCTCGACGTCGAGCGCCACGTTGCACTGGTCGGGCGGCAGGTTCTGCGTATCGAAGTTGACATGCAGCGCGCTGTCGCCGGCGTGCGCCCGCGTGGCTTGATGCAGCCATTGCAGCGCGGCGCCGGCGTCGTGGAAGGTCTTGCGCGCCAGTGCCGGGTCGAGCTGGAACGACAGGCTTTTCAGGAAGGAACTGCTGTCGTCGACCAGTACGGTCAGCGTGGGATGGGTGTAGACGGGCAGGGGCATGCGTCACCTTGCAGGTTGGGGAAACTCGAGGATGAAAATGGCGTAGCCGTGCTCGCGCGACACGCAGGCGATGCGCGCGCGCCAGGCCTGCATGATTTGCCGGCACAGCGCCAGGCCGATGCCGCTGCCGGTGTGGGCCGGGTAGGAGTAAAAGCGGTCGAAGATCAACGGCAGGCGGCTGGCGGCAATGCCGCTGCCGGTATCGATGACCAACAGGCGTGGCGTGCGGCGTGCACCGTCGATAATGATGCGCACGCGCCCCTTGCCGGCGCGTTGCAGGCTCTTGAGCGCATTGCGCAGCAGGTTCAGCAGGATAACCACGCACAGCTCGCCCTGGCCGGCAAACCGGAAGTCGCTGCGCAGTTCGAGCCTAACGCTGTCGCGCTCCGCGCTGCTGGCAAACGGATAGCGCGCCAGCACGGCTAGCACGCTGGCATGCATGGAAACGGTTTCGTTCGCTTCCATTTTCTGGTTGACGGCGCTGGCGCTGAGCAGGAACAGATCGATCATATGATGCATATGGCGCACTTCAAACTGGATGCGCGCCAGCGCTTCCGTGGCGGCGGCATGGTCGCTGGTGTCGTTCTCGGGCATGGCGGCCCGGCGCTGCAGGCCGCGCACATTGGCCTCCACGCTCACTAACGGCGTGCGCAATTCGTGCGCCACGCTGCCCAGACCCGCCGCCAGGCCGGCCAGCTTTTGCTGTTCGCCCACCTGCCGCCCGGCCTTGACCACCGACAGCACGGCGATGGCAAACCAGTGTACCGGCAGTTGTTGCAACACTTCGCGCTGCAGCAGAAAGGCCGGATCGCCGATCAGCGCAAAGACCGCGCAGGCCAGCACGGTGCCGCCCAGGTAGGCCAGTGCGGCAATGCGCGTGTCGAAATGAAACAGCACGATCAGCGCCACCAGCAGCGAATGCACCCACAGCGTGGAGGCGTGGTTCATCAGGAACATCAGCGTGAAGAAAAACGGCAGCTCGAACGTCAGCCCGATAAACAGGTAGATGCTGAAGCAGCGGTTGCTAAAGCGCGCCGGCCACAGCGCCGGCAGGAACAGCAGGCCGGCAACGATGCGCAGGATGGGCGACTCGTAAGGCTGCGGCAACAGCGTATGCCACAGCGTGTAGTACAGCGGCATGCCGATGGCGCCGATCACGGCCAGCGCGCGCACCTGGTTGCGCCGCACTGGCATGTGTTCCATGGTGTCGTGGAACTGCAGGAAGGGCCGCAGCAGCGTGCCTTGCCAGAATGTTCCTGAGGGAGAGCGCGCTTGCATCACTGGGTTCAAGGGTGGTGGACAGGCTGGTCGGGAGGTCGGTACCACATGATCGGCCCGTTTCCATTTGGAAAAAGGACGATTGCGCGCTTCTTTGCGCTATATCAATCGGCAGGCCCGGTGCTCACGCATGTTGGTTGCGGTATTTCCCCCACAACCACTGATGGAGCTCTTATGAACCAGCCACTGTCTTCTTCGCTGTCTTCCAACTTGATGACAACTACCGTCATGCACGCCGAGCAGCATCTGCCGGCCCTGGTGCGCCAGCGCATGGATGCGCATTACGTCGAACGCATCGGCAAGCTGCTCGGCGGTGAACACCTGCATCAATGGCAGGCGATGCCGGACCATGCGGTCATGCTTGCCGGTAATGATTACCTCAATATCGCGGCCGAGCCGGCCTTGCTGGCCGCGCAGGCGCAGGTGCTGTCGGGCGGCGGCGCCATGCTGATGTCATCGGTGTTCCTGCAGCAAGGCAGCCGACAGCACCGTCTGGAGCGCCGTCTGGCCGCTTTCCTGGGCAGCGAAGCGTGCGTGCTGGCGCAATCGGGCTGGGCCGCCAATGTCGGGCTGCTGCAAAGCCTGGCCGGCCCAGGCATGCCGGTCTACCTCGACATGCAGGCCCACGCCTCATTGTGGGAGGGCGCGCAGTCGGCGCAAGCCCAGGCGCACGCCTTTTTGCATAACGATGTGGCCCAGTTGCAGCGGCTGCTCGAGCGGCATGGCCCGGGCGTGATCGTTATCGACGCCCTGTACAGCACCAACGGCAGCGTGGCGCCGCTGGCCGCGATGGTGGAGATCGCAGAGCGCAGCGACAGCATGCTGATCGTCGACGAGTCGCATTCGCTGGGCACGCATGGCCCACAGGGCGCCGGGCTGGTGGTTGAGCAGGCACTGGCGTCGCGCGTGCATTTTCGCACCGCCTCGCTGGCCAAGGCGTTTGGCGGGCGCGCCGGCCTGATCACCTGCTCCGAGCGTTTCAAGGGCTATTTTTTGTCAGAATCACGGCCGGCCATTTTCAGTTCCTGCCTGCTCGAGCATGAGCTGGCCTGGTTCGACGCCGCGCTCGATTTCATCGCCTCGCCCGTCGCCGATACGCGCCGCGCTGCGCTGCACCGCAACAGCGCCGTGCTGCGTGCGGGCCTGGCCGAGCTGGGCTATAACATGCGCGAGGGTAGCGAGCAGATTATCGCGCTCGAAGCGGGTATCGAGCCCGATACGCTCAGGCTGCGCAAGGCGCTCGAGCGCCATGGCGTGTATGGCGCCGTATTTTGCGCGCCGGCCACGCCGAAGAACCGCTCACTGGTGCGCCTGACCATCAATGCCGGCCTGCGCCACGACGAACTTGCGCGCGTGCTGGCGGCGTGCGCAGCCATCCGCGATGAAGTCGAGCTTGCGCGCTGGCCATCGACGCGGCGCCTGCGCAAGCTGGCGCTGGTCTAGTGGCAGCTGATGAAAACAGTCGATGGCCGCTTGCGCTATCATGGCGGCCATGACCGATACCACCACTACCCTGTATGAGACCATCGGCGGCGCGTCCGTGCTGCGCCAGATGGTCGACCGCTTTTACGACCTGATGGAGCTCGAGCCGGAGTTTGCCGGCATCCGCGCCATGCATCCGCCGGCCACCGATGGCTCGCGCGACAAGCTGTATTTCTTCCTGACCGGCTGGATGGGCGGGCCCGATCTGTATATCGAAAAGTTCGGCCACCCGCGCCTGCGCGCGCGCCACCTGCCGTATGCGATCGGCACCAGCGAGCGCGACCAGTGGCTGCGCGCCATGGCCTGGGCCATGGAAGACACCGGCATCGAAGAATCCCTGCGCGTGCGCCTGATGGAATCGTTCTATCAGACCGCCGACTGGATGCGCAACAAGCCCGACTGATCATGACTTCAACCGAGTTCTATATGTTGCTGGGCGCGCTGGTCGTGGTGATGGCGCTGCTGGTCTTGCTGTTGCTGCGCCCACGCGGCGGTGGCACCGACGGCGCCACCACGCTGGCGCTGGTTCAGCAGCACCAGCAGCAAAGCCTGGAGCGCATCGACCGCGTCGAACGCGAAGTGCGGCTGCAGCTGCAGGCGTCGGCGCAGGCCACGCGCCAGGACCTGGCCAGCGGCCTGGCGCAGTTCCAGGCAGCCACCTTGCAGCAGCTCGACAGCCTGCGTGCGCAGATGCAGGCGCAAGGCAAAGTGGGGCGCGAAGAGCAGGCGCAAAGCCTGGCGCGCTTTGCCGACAGCACCAATCAGAGCCTGGCCAAGCTGACCGAATCGAATGCGCAGCGCCTGCTCGAAGTGCGCGCCACGCTGGAAAGCAAGATGCGCGAGTTGCAAAGCGACAATGGCGCGCGCCTTGAAGAAATGCGCAAGACAGTCGATGAAAAGCTGCACGCCACGCTGGAAACGCGCCTGTCCGCCTCATTCCAGCAGGTGTCGGAACGGTTGGAAAGAGTGCACCAGGGCCTGGGCGAGATGCAGCAGCTGGCGCTGGGCGTGGGCGACCTGAAACGGGTGCTGACCAACGTCAAGACGCGCGGCACCTGGGGCGAAGTGCAACTGGAAATGCTGCTGGAACAGGTACTGACCGTCGACCAGTACGCCAAGAACGTGGAAACTATCGCCGGCAGCGGCGCGCGCGTGGAGTTTGCGCTGAAACTGCCGGGCCTGACCGATGGCGGAGCGCCCGTGTGGATGCCGATCGATGCCAAGTTTCCCAAGGAGCAGTACGAACGCCTGGTCGAATCGGCCGAACGCGCCGACGCCGAGGGCGTGCTGCTAGCGGGGCGCGAACTCGAACGCGCGGTGCGCGGCGAAGCCAAAACTATTGCTGACAAATACCTGGCGCCGCCGCACACCACCGATTTCGCCATCCTGTTCCTGCCGACCGAAGGCCTGTATGCCGAAGTGATGCGCCGCCCGGGGCTGGCCGATGAACTGCAGCGCGTTCATCGCGTCAGCATTGCCGGCCCGTCCACGCTGACGGCCTTGCTCAACAGCCTGCAGATGGGCTTTCGCACGCTGGCGCTGGAAAAGCGGTCGTCCGAAGTGTGGCAGGTGCTGGGCGCGGTGAAAACCGAGTTTGCCAAATTCGGCGACGTGCTGTCGCAAACCCGGCAGACGCTGGAAAAAGCAGCGCGCAATATCGAAAGCGCCGAAGTGCGCAGCCGCCAGATGACACGCAAGCTCAAGTCGGTCGAAGCGCTGCCGGGCGAGGCGGCGGCGCTATTGCTCGGTTCTGCCAGCGACAGCGCCGACGGCGATCCGCCGCCATAGCCTGATGCCGCTAGTTAGCGCCCCAGCGCCACAAGCACACCACTAAAAAGTGACAACACGCCTTGCGCCGGCACAGGAGCACCGGGCCAAGCGGGCCTGAAAAATGTCGAGGGCAAGGCGCAGCGACGAAGACAGTACGCCAGTACGGCGAGGAGCTGCAACGCCGCCATCGGCATTTTCTCGGGCTCGCGTCGCTGGCCCGCCATTTTTTCGCCTTGCGACTTTCAATGCTTGAAAAAGCTTAATTTAGCGGCATTACCGTCATAGCCTGCATTCAGGCGCCGCGGCGGCGCCAGGCGGCACCGGCCACTAGCAGCAGGCCGGCCGCCAGCATGGCCCAGGTTTGCGGCTCGGGCACTGCCGGGATCACGCTCGGTTCGGTTGGCAGCGTCGGCACGATCACGGTGGGCTGCACCGGCGGGCTGATCATGCCGCCGCCGCCGCGGGAGCCGCCGCCGCCACCGCCGCCCATATACACGGTCGAGCCCGGTATAAATGAAGGCAGCGGCGTGCTCGAGGCCGTATTGCCGCCGGTCGCGATGCCGCCGCGCGGCGCGTCCGGATTATCGATGATGGGTACGCCCAGTTCGGTAGCATGCATGCCGGGCGGCCCTTCGGGCCAGGCGCCGATGGGTACCACGCCGCCGGGGCCGGCAGCGCCGCCTTCGCCTGCAGCGCCAGCACCTGCACCGCCAGCGCCACCGGCAGGCATGCCGCCGCCGGCCAGCGCAATGCGGCTGACATTGCGGCAGATGGTCGGCACCAGGATGCATTCGCCCTTGACGCAGTAGACCAGTCCGCGCTCGCGCATTGTGTCGCTCCAGCCAGCGCGTGTCACATTCTTGCATACCCGGCCCTGTCCAAAATGCATCTGGCTGATGCGGGCGTCGTAACGTTCCTTGCCTGTGATCGCGTCGCGGCTGATCACCACGATCTCGTCATATTGGCGATCGCGCATGCGCTGTTTCAGCTCCTCCCGCACGGCGGGGGCAATCTCGGTATACCGGTCCACTGCGGCCACCACGTCTCCCATGAAAGGGTCGACGCCGGGGCGGTTCCAGTTGCAGTTTTCCAGCACGGCAGCGCGGCTGGCGCTGTAGGCGGGGGCGGGCAGAGACGCCAGGAAGCACGCCATCAGCAGGCAAAGCATGGTAAGGAGATAACCGTTGCTATGGCAAGCGATGCGTTGGACTGCCAGTTTCTTAGAGGAAATCATATCGAAATCTATCCAGAAGATGAGATTCGATGTTATCACCGAAGAAATTAAAGTCTCAAGAAATAAATAAAATTATTATAATAAATGTTAGGTAAATTACATAAGAATCTGATTGATGTTTCCTCTCAAAAACTTACTTTTCCAGCTGCAATGAAAACGCCACCGCCTGCAAGCAGGACGGTGGCGTCGGCAAAGCGCGATGCGGTCAGGTCAAACCATGGAACAGCACGATATCGACCAGTTCGCCGGCAGCCACGTTGCCTTGCGCTTCGGGCAGCACGATCATGCAGTTCGCTTCGCTCATCGAACGCAGGATGCCCGAGCCTTGCGCACCGGTCACGCTGACCTGCTGGCGGCCATCGCCGTCGATGCTGACGATGCCGCGCTGGAATTCGGTGCGGCCGCGTTTCTTGCGGATCGCCGCCTGCGCCGGCACGCGCAGGCGCGGCAGCGCGGTGGCGGCCGGATCGGCGCCCATCATGCGCAGCAGCGTAGGGCGGGCCAAAAAATAAAAAGTCGACATCACTGCCACCGGGTTGCCCGGCAATCCCAGCAGCAGCGCCTGGTGGCCGTCGGTGCCGATGGTGCCGAACGCCATTGGCCGGCCCGGGCGCATATTGAGCTGCCAGAATGCCACCTGGCCCAGCCGCGCCAGCACCTCGCGCGTAAAGTCGGCCGCGCCGGAGGACACGCCGCCCGAGGTAATGATCACATCGGCCTGCGCGCAGGCCTGGCGCAGCGCCGCTTCCAGTGCGTCGGGATGGTCGCGCACGATGCCCATGTCGAGCAGTTCGCAGCCGAGCCGCTCGAGCATGCCCAGCAGGGTGTAGCGGTTGCTGTCGTAGATGGCGCCAGGCGTCAGCGCTTCGCCCAGCGAACGCAATTCATCGCCGGTGGAAAAAAACGCCACGCGCAGGCGCCGCCGCACCGGTACGCTGGCAATGCCCAGCGAGGCGACCAGGCCCAGTTCGGCCGGACCCAGCAGCTTGCCTGCGAGCAGCGCCGGCTGGCCGGCCATCAGGTCTTCGCCCTTGAAGCGGCGGTTGGCGCCGGGCCGGATGGCTGCTGCGTCGAACACGATCCGGCCGTCGTCGGCCTGGCGCACCAGTTCCTGCGGCAGCACGCTGTCGCAGCCGGTCGGCATTACCGCGCCGGTCATGATGCGCGCGCACTGGCCCGGCACAATCGCCACCGTGCCGGGTCGCCCGGCCAGGATGGTGTCGGCGACCTGCAGGCTGACGCTGCCGCCGCCAGCCAGGTCGGCGCCGTGCAGTGCGTAGCCGTCCATGGCCGAGTTGTCATGCGCCGGTACGCTGATCGGTGAAATGATATCGCTGGCCAGTATCCGTCCCAGCGCCTGCTGCACCGGCAATTGTTCGACTTCGGCAACCGGTGCGACTGCGCCCGCAAGCATGGCCTGCGCGCTGTCGACCGACAGGCCTTCGGCTTCCAGTGCCGCCAGTTGTTCAGGTGTATTGATATTGCGGAAGGCCAGTTCGTTCTCGAACAGCACTTCGGCCACACGCAAGGGCC
Source organism: Janthinobacterium aquaticum (assembly GCF_009208565.1). GTDB lineage: Bacteria > Pseudomonadota > Gammaproteobacteria > Burkholderiales > Burkholderiaceae_D > Janthinobacterium. Next base: position 405,804 of record NZ_WFLK01000004.1, read on the forward strand.
CGTGCCAGGCGCTGACTTTGCGCTCGCCACTGGCCAGATAGGCGTCGAGCTGGGGCAGGGCCGACGTCCCTACCAGGCAAAATACCGGATGGCGGCGGCGCAGGCGCTGGCCGCCGGCATCGACTTCTTCGGTCACCGCGATGGCCAGGTCGGCCCCGGCCGCTTCCAGCCCTGCGGCCAGGCGCTGCACCAGGTCAGGCGGCAACATCGGCGTATCGCATGGCACGCTGAGCACATATGGCGTGGCGGCGCGACGCAGCCCGCTTTGCAGGCCGGCCAGCGGACCGCAGTGATCGGCCAGGTCATCGGGCCAGAGCGGCAGGCCCAGCGCTGCATATTGTTCAGTAGGGGTATTGACGTTGATGGCCAGCAGGCCAACCTGCGGCGCCAGGCGCTGCACGATGTGCTGCAGCAGGCTCTGGCCGTGCAGTGGCAGCATGGCCTTGTCGACCCGGCCCATGCGTGTTGCCAGGCCGCCGGCCAGGACCAGGCCGGTAATGGAGTGTTGTTCGATCATGCGAAAGTCGTGCGGTTGATGGCGCCAGCCGTCATGTTAGCAGTGCCGGCATGCGGCCGGCGATCTGCTGGCGCGATTCAGCCGCCGATATACGACATTTCCACTTTCTTTTTACCGGCGTCAAGGGCCGTGCCATCCTTGCTGCTTTGGCTGGCGCGCAATTCGGAATAGCGGTCGCCGCGCACGCGCCACAGCCGTCCGATGGCGGTAGAAATTTCTGCATCGCTATGACTGCTGCGCAGCAGTGCGCGCAGATCGTGCCCGCCGGTGGCGAACAGGCAGGTATAGAGCTTGCCTTCGGTCGACAGGCGGGCGCGGCTGCAGTCGGCGCAAAACGCCTGCGTCACGCTGGAAATGAGGCCGATTTCGCCGCTACCGTCGCTGTAGCGCCAGCGCGCTGCCGTCTCGCCCGCATAGTTGGGGTCGATCGGCTCGATCGGCATGTGTGCGCCGATGCGGCGCGCCACTTCGCCCGATGCAATCACTTCCTTCAGGTCCCAGCCATTCGAGGCGCCCACATCCATGTATTCGATAAAGCGCAAAATGGTCGGCGTACCCTTGAAGTGCCGCGCCATCGGCACGATTTCCTGATCGTTCATGCCGGCCTTGACCACCATATTGACCTTTACCGGCCCCAGCCCCACCTGGTGCGCCATATCGATGCCGTGCAGGACGTCGGCTACCGCAAAGTCGACGTCGTTCATGCGCCTGAAGGTGGTCTCGTCGAGCGAGTCGAGCGAAACGGTAACCCGGTTCAGGCCGGCGTCCCTGAGCGATTGCGCTTTTTTCGCCAGCAGCGAGCCGTTGGTGGTCAGCGTCAGGTCCAGCGGCTGGCCCGATGGCGTGCGCAGTTCGGCCAGCATGCCGACCAGGCGTTCGATGTTTTTGCGCAGCAGCGGCTCGCCCCCGGTCAGGCGGATTTTTTCCACGCCGTGCGCCACGAACAGGCGCGCAATGCGGGTGATTTCCTCGAACGACAGCAAATCCTTATGCGGCAGATACACATGGTTCTTGTCAAAGACATCTTTCGGCATGCAATAGACGCAGCGGAAATTGCAGCGGTCCGTGATGGAAATGCGCAAGTCATGCAGCGGCCGCCCACGCCGGTCCGACAGCTGGCCGGTTGCCGGCTCCAGCAGCTTCGGTATCGACAGCGCGCCATGGCGGGCGTCGGCAAGGTAGATGATCTTGTCAGGCATGAAGGTAGAACACGGTAAGGAAGGTCAAGGCAGGTACGATAGCACGAGGCCGGAAATGGCACAGGACAGCAGCAGTTTGATGGTGCCCACCCGAAATTGTAACAGCGCCAGCAAAGCCGTGCCGGCCAGCGCCACGGCCAGCCAGTCGATGCCGCCCGGATCGGCACCCGGTACAAACACGTGACGGCCGAAAAATACGGCCAGGCTGGCCATGACGCCGACCACGGCGGCCGAGATGGCCGTCAGCGGCGCCTGCAGGCGCAGGTTGCCGCGCGTGGCTTCGACCAGCGGCGCGCCGGCCAGAATAAAGATAAACGATGGCAGAAACGTAAACCAGGCCGTGACCAGCGCGCCGCACAAGCCTGCCAGCCACAGTGGCACACCGACAGCGGCCTGGCCCCAGGCGCCGACAAAGCCGATAAAGGCCACGATCATGATCAAAGGCCCCGGCGTGGTCTCGCCCAGCGCCAGGCCGTCCATCATCTGGGCAGCAGTGAGCCAGTGGAAATGCTCGACCGCACCCTGGTATAAATAAGGCAACACGGCGTAGGCGCCGCCAAAGGTCAGCAAGGCGGCCTTGCCGAAAAAGACCGCCATCTGCGACAGCGGGTGATGGCGCCCACCGGCCCAGGCGAGTAGGGCCCAGGCCAGCAACGCCAGCGACAGCCCGAGCAGGCAGGTACGCAGCAGGCGCGGCCAGCTCAGCCTGGCATGCGATGGCGTTGGCGTATGGTCGTCGATCAGCGCTGCCGCATGCGGCTGCGCAGCGGTGCCAGGGGCGGCAGAAGGGGCGGCAGGAGGGGCAAACTGTTGCGGCAGCAGCATGCCGCCGATCAGGCCCAGCAGGGCCGCACCCAACACGATCAAGGGAAATGGCAGATGCAGCACGGCGATGCCGAGAAAAGCAGCGCCAGCCAGGGCCAGCAAGGCCGGGCTGCGCAAGGTACGCCGTCCCAGGCGCCACGCTGCCGCCACCACAATGGCGACCACTGCCGGCTTGACGCCGTACAGGATGGCGCTCACCGCGGCCAGCTGGCCGTAGGCCATATACAGCCAGGACAACGCGATCAGTACGCCGAGCGAAGGCAGCAGGAACAGCAGCCCGGCCAGCACGCCGCCAGCGGTGCGGTGCAACAGCCAGCCGATATAGATGGCCAGCTGGGTCGCTTCGGGCCCGGGCAGCAGCATGCAGTAATTGAGTGCATGCAAAAATCGCTGTTCAGAAATCCAGCGCCGCCGCTCGACCAGTTCGGCGTGCATCATGGCGATCTGCCCGGCCGGGCCGCCGAAACTGACACAACCAAGTTTGAGCCAGTACCAGAAGGCGGTACGCAAGGTGACGTGGTCGGGAGGCAGTGTGGTGGACATGGCTGGCGGCGTGTTTGCTGGCGGCATGAAAAAAGGGAAGCTCACGCTTCCCTTTTGGCTGGTTTGCGTAGGGCGAACCCGGCGCTGATTACTTGTTGAGCGTATTGACCTGGATCAGCGGCTCATCCGATTGCGGCGGCAAAGGCTTGCGTTCGCGCGGCTTGCGCTCCGGCTTCACGACATTGGCGGCAGCTTCGCGCGCCAGACGCAGTTTTTCCGGGTCGGTCGCTGCCATGGTCAGGCCAGCCGAACCGAGTACGGCGTTCAGGTCCACCGGCGCGGCAACGGCTGGCGCTGCTGCTGGCACTGGCACTGGCACTGGCGCCGATGCTGGTGCTGCAACGTCGGCTACAACGGGTGCCGGCTCGGCAGCAGCCACCTCGGTCACTGCTGCCGGTGCCGTCACAGGTGCGCTGACAGGCTCGACAACTGCAGGCTCTGCAGCTACTGCTGCCACTGGCGCAGGCTCGGCGAGCGCAGCGCTGGTTTGCTCAGCCACTGGTGCAGCTTCCTGAACCACTGCCGGCGCCGCTTCCACTGGTGCAGCAAAGCTGTACTCGGCCGCTGGTGCCGGTTCCGCTTCTGTCGGCACGGCCTGGGCTGCAGCAATCACGGCTTCCGTGGCAGCGGCAGGCACGATGACTTCGGCTGCCGGAGCGGTATCGGCAACAGCTGCTTCAGGCATCGGTACTGGTGCCTGTACTGGCGTCTCCACGGCTGGCGCGGTTTCAGCAGCAGGTGCTTCAGCAACAGGCGCTTCGGCGGCCGCTGCAGGAGTCGATGCTGGCTTTACTTCCTGCACTGGCGTGACCGTGACCACATCGGTCACTTCCACCACTTCCGTGACCACCAGTGCTGGCGTGGTGTCGGTGGCGGCAACTTCGGTCGTTTCCACGGCCACTGCCACGCTGGCGATCAAGGTTTCTGGCGCGGGGGCAACCGTAAAGCTGATCACCGGTGCGTCCTGGCCTTCGCCGTTTGCCGATTCGATCAACTCACCGGTTTCACGGTCACGGCGATTGCGGTTGCGGCCGCCACGACGACGACGGCGGCGCGGCTCTTCGCCTTCGCCTTCTTCGCCTTCTTCACCTTCCGGACCGGAATTGCCCTCGGCTTTGACCAGGCTCGTTGGCGCTGGTGCATCCGTTGCCGGACCTGCCGACGGCACCACCACATTGATGGCGGTGGCCGTGACGCCCACGGCGGCCAGCTCTTCGGCCTTGACGTCGGCTTTCAGTTCCGGCTTGACTTCAAAGGCGGCCTTGTCGGCGCGTGGTTCGCGCGCTTCGCGTGGCTGGCGTGCAGGACGCTCACCGCGCTCGCCGCGCTCAGGACGCTCGCCGCGTGGCTCGCGCTCTGCGCGTTGTGGTGCTGCTGCGTCTGCCGGGTCGCGTGCTTCACGCGGCTCGCGTGGCGGACGCGGCGGGCGTGGCGGACGTGCTGCCTTGTCCTGGCCGTCGGTTTCCTTGGCTGCTTCTTCCTGGCCTGGACGCGCCTGGCCAGGTTCGCGTTCGTCGCGGCCCGGCTTGCCGTTGCGGCCACGGCCACGCGGGCCACGGCTGTTGCGGTCGCCACGGTCTGTCGTCGCTGCCGGCTTGACCGGCGCTACGGGTGCAGGCGCTGCCGCCACCGGTGCTGGCGCGCCGCTGAAGAAACGCATGATTTTGGCAATAATGCCTTCCGGTGCCGCTGGCACTGGCGCCGGTGCTGGCGCCACGTCGACCGGTTTACGCTCGACGATAGGTGCGGCCTCAGGCGTAATGGTCTTGACCATGGCTTCCTGGCGCGGCTTGGCTTCTTCCTTCTGGCGCTTGCTGTAGGCCATATCGGTTTCAGCGTGCTCGGCCAGGTTGTAGCTGGCTTGCGCGTCTTCCAGGCGCGGATCGTCATGCTTGATGCGCTCGAGCTTGTAGTGCGGCGTTTCCAGATGCTTGTTCGGGATCAGGATCACGGTGATGCGGTGGCGGCTTTCGATCTTCAGCACTTCGCCACGCTTTTCATTGAGCAAAAAGGCGCCCACGTCCACCGGCACTTGCACGTGGATGGTGGCCGAGTTTTCCTTCATCGCCTCTTCTTGGATGATGCGCAGCACCTGCAGGGCGGACGATTCGGTATCGCGGATATGGCCGGTGCCCGAGCAGCGCGGGCAGGTCACGTGCGAGCCTTCGGACAGCGAAGGGCGCAGGCGCTGGCGCGACAGTTCCATCAGGCCGAAGCGCGAAATCTTGCCCATTTGTACACGTGCACGGTCATGGTGCAGCGCGTCTTTCAGGCGCTGTTCGACTTCGCGCTGGTTCTTGGCCACTTCCATGTCGATAAAGTCGATCACGATCAGGCCGCCCAGATCGCGCAGGCGCAGCTGGCGCGCCACTTCTTCGGCCGCTTCGCAGTTGGTGTTGAAGGCGGTGGTCTCGATGTCGGAACCGCGCGTGGCGCGTGCCGAGTTGACGTCGACCGAGACCAGCGCTTCGGTATGGTCGATAACAATCGCGCCGCCCGATGGCAGCGGCACCGTGCGCGAGTAGGCCGTCTCGATCTGGTGTTCGATCTGGAAGCGCGAGAACAGCGGTACATCGTCGCTGTAGCGTTTTACACGGTGCACCATATCGGGCATCACGTGGCTCATGAACTGGTGTGCCTGTTCGTAGATCTCGTCGGTATCGATCAGGATCTCGCCGATATCTGGCTGGAAGTAGTCGCGAATGGCGCGGATCACCAGCGAACTTTCCTGATAGATCAGGAACGCGCCGTTGGCCGACTTGCCGGCGCCTTCGATGGCGCGCCACAGTTGCATCAGGTAGTTCAGGTCCCACTGCAGTTCATCGACGTTGCGGCCGATGCCGGCGGTGCGGGCAATCACCGACATGCCTGCTGGCAAGTCGAGCTTGTCCATGGTTTCGCGCAATTCCTGGCGCTCTTCACCTTCGACACGGCGCGATACGCCGCCGCCGCGCGGGTTGTTCGGCATCAGCACCAGGTAGCGGCCGGCCAGCGACACGAACGAGGTCAGCGCCGCGCCCTTGTTGCCGCGCTCTTCCTTTTCCACCTGGACCATGATTTCCTGGCCTTCGCGCAGCGCTTCCTTGACGGACGCATTGCGCACATCGACGCCTTCACGGAAATACGTGCGGGCAACTTCTTTGAAGGGGAGGAAACCATGGCGGTCTTCGCCGTAGCTGACGAAGCAGGCTTCGAGCGAAGGCTCGATGCGGGTGATCACGCCTTTGTAGATGTTCGACTTGCGCTGTTCGCGCCCGGCGGTCTCGATATCGATGTCGATCAGTTTCTGACCGTCGACGATGGCAACGCGCAATTCTTCTTGCTGCGTTGCATTAAACAACATGCGTTTCATTTTTATAACTCCGCGACCCGTAGGCCGTCTCAAAGCTGTTTCCGGAGAAACAGCAAAAGTACAGGGATATACGCGAGAACGGGAGTGATGGCGGGGGAAATGCCGGGTCGTGCGGCGCAATAACGTGATGACGTTACGGCCGCAACGTGGCGCATGAGGTCGATCGACATGCCGAGTGACATGACACCTGCACTCATCTGATGCACCCGTGTCAGGTGCAGAGAATGCAAGCGGTCAGCAAATTCAGAGCCAAATCGTAAGGCTCACATACTGGAATCGCGATGGCGAGGCCCGAGCCTCAGCCTATTCATCGACAACCCTCAATACTGTGGCTTCATACGGGGTTTGGCGAAAACGGCAAGCGTTATCAACTTCATCAACCCGCGAGCCCGGCTCGATCAGCCTCGCTAACGGGTACTTATCCTTATAATCCAGGTCACTCTCTTCAGCATCCCCGCGCCTTATCCGATTACAACTACGGTGCAACCTTGATCTACGCGAGGCTGGTGCGTATACATTTTTTTCCACCGAATTTGCAATTTGGCGGGGCCGGTGGAGACGCCCCTGTGTAAAATGTGCTTTTATTCTTACACCAGCAGCAGCCAGGGCCGCAGCGAAATGATTATATATTCAAAATGAAGGACTTAGAGAGATTTCTGGGAAGACATAGTAAATGAAGAGTCAAAATGATGTTGTTCCCCCTTCAACACCCCCGGTTCAACCGCAAGCACAATTCGTCACGATCGCCGAAGAAGAGGCCGGTCAGCGCATCGATAACTACTTGCTAAGAGTATGCAAGGGCGTGCCTAAAAGCCACATCTACCGCATCCTGCGTTCCGGTGAGGTGCGCGTCAACAAGGGCCGCATCGACCAGCTGTACCGCTTGGCCGCCGGCGACGTGGTGCGCATACCGCCGGTGCGCGTGGCCGAAAAGGCCCATACCGGCGCGCCGGCCGCCGAATTCGCTATCATCTTTGAAGACGCCCACCTGCTGGTGATCGACAAGCCGGCCGGCGTGGCCGTGCATGGCGGCTCGGGCGTGTCGTTCGGGGTGATCGAGCAATTGCGCGCTTCGCGCCCGGACGCCAAGTTCCTGGAACTGGTACACCGGCTCGACCGCGACACCTCGGGCCTGTTGTTATTGGCCAAGAAACGTTCGGCGCTGACTAATCTGCACGAGCAGATGCGCGACGGCGTGACCGACAAGCGCTATCTGGTGATGGTGGCTGGCGACTGGAAGAATGCGCGCCAGCATATCAAGTTGCCATTGCATAAATATACAACTGCGGATGGTGAGCGCCGCGTTTCGGTACAGGCCGATGGTCTGGCGTCGCATACGGTGTTTTCGCTATTGCATAAGTACAATGACTTTGCCTTGCTGGAAGCTGAACTGAAGACCGGCCGCACGCATCAGATCCGCGTGCACCTGTCGTCGTCGGGCTTTCCGATTGTCGGCGACGACAAATACGGTGACTTTGCGCTCAATCGCGCCTTGTTGAAGGCCGACGCCACGCGCGGCGCGCTCAAACGCATGTTCCTGCACGCGCACCAGATCACGTTCATCCACCCGGACAGCAGCCGGCCGATGACGCTCAATGCACCGTTGGCCGCCGAGTGCCAGCGTTTCTTGGTAAGCTTGGGCAAACCGTTGTCCATGGCTGCACGCTAATTGCCGCAGCAGCTGCTCACAAGGCGGCTGGCGGCCAACATTACTTCAAGGAGCCGGCGGCTGGGTCGTCGGGAAACATGGCAAGAAAGCAATTTGATCTGATCGTCTTCGATTGGGACGGTACCCTGATGGACAGTACCTCGACCATCGTGAAATGCATCCAGGCCGCGGCCAGGGATCTGGGCTTGCCGGTTCCGACCGATTTGCTGGCCTCGCATGTGATCGGGCTGGGCCTGCTCGAAGCGATGCAGCTGGCCATGCCCGGTCTCGAGCCGAAGTTCCACGCACGCATGGCCGAGCGCTACCGCTATCACGCGCTGTCGCGTGATCATGAGATGACGCTGTTTCCGGGTGTACAGGAAATGCTGCAGGAGCTGTCCGGCGAAGGCTATTTCCTGGCCGTTGCCACCGGCAAGAGCCGCGTGGGCCTGAACCGTTCGCTCAACGCCGTCAAATTGCTGTCGCTGTTCGATGCCACGCGTTGCGCCGATGAAACTTTTTCCAAGCCGCATCCGGCCATGCTGCAGGAGCTGACGCGTGAACTGGGGCAGGACATGCGCCGCACCGTGATGATCGGCGACACCACGCATGATCTGCAGATGGCAAGCAACGCGGGGGCGGCCGGTATTGCCGTCGAATATGGCGCCCATCCGGTCCACGAGCTCAAAACCTGTCCGGCCCTGTATTCGGCGCCGAGCGTGGCGCAGCTGCATCAATGGCTGAGCGAGCACGCATGATGGACGCGCCCGAAGAGTTGTTGATTGGCCCGGCCGATGCGGTCGCCAGCGGCGGCAAGGGTGTGCGCTTTGCCGTGCTCGCTGGCGGCCAGGCCGCGACCGGTTTCGTGGTGCGTCACGAAGGCAAGGCGTATGCCTACCTGAACCGCTGCGCCCATGTGCCGATCGAACTCGATTGGGCCGAAGGCGAATTTTTCGAATCGAGCGGCTTGTATCTGATGTGTTCGACGCATGGCGCCGTGTATGTGCCGGAAAGTGGCCTGTGTGCAGGCGGCCCCTGCAAGGGCGGGCGACTGCGTCCGATCCTGGTCAGCGAGCGCGACGGCCAGTTGTACTGGCAGCCCGACGATTATGTTACGCCGGTAAAAAAATAGTAGATTCTTGCAAGGCAAATTATGAGCGATAACACGAATGACAAGCCCGTCGGCGGCGCGCCGGCCGGCCATTGGGAACGGGACGTGCTGGAAAAGCTGGTGTTTGCCACCTTGCAGGAGCAGCGCGCGCACCGGCGCTGGAGCATTTTCTTCAAGCTGTTCAGCCTGTTGATCGTGCTGTTCGCCTTGTGGGTCTTTTATGACTATAACAATACCGACGACAGCGAGACGCTGGGCCGCCATACGGCGCTGATCGATATCAACGGCAGCATCGAGGCCGAAGGCAGCGGCTCGGCCGCCGTGGTGATCCCGGCGCTGGACAAGGCGTTTTCCGACAGCGGTTCGGTGGCCGTGGTGCTGCATATCAATAGTCCGGGTGGCAGCCCGGTGCAGGCCGGCATGATCGTTGATGAAATGCGCCGCCTGCGCAAAGGCTATCCTGACAAGCCGCTGTATGTGGTGGTCGACGAGATGTGCGCCTCGGGTGGCTACTATATAGCGGCAGCGGCCGACCGCATCTATGTCAACAAGGCCAGCGTGGTCGGCTCGATCGGCGTGCTGATGGACGGCTTTGGTTTCACGGGTACCATGGAAAAGGTCGGCGTCGAACGCCGCCTGCTCACCTCCGGTGTCAACAAGGGCTTTATGGACCCGTTCAGCCCCATGGGCGACAAGCAGAAGGCCTATGCCCAGGGCATGCTGGACGAAATTCATGACCAGTTTATCGAGGTGGTGCGCAGCGGCCGCGGCAAGCGCCTGAAAGAAACTGCCGACACTTTCTCCGGCCTGTACTGGACCGGCGCGCGCGCCGTGGAAATGGGCCTGGCCGATGATTTTGGCACGGTCGACAGCGTGGCGCGCGACATCGTCAAGGCCGAAGACATCGTCGACTATACCCAGCATGAAGGCTTGCCGGAGCGGGTGCTGAAAAAATTTGGCGCGGCCATGGGCGCGGGCGCCATCAAGGCTGCTGCGCAGCAAACCCAGCCGTTATTACGCTGAATAATTTTCACTTGAAAATACTGTCAGGTGAGCTATATTGGTATCGTAGTTCACTTCAAGGGAGGATGAGATAAATCAGACGACAATCTTCACAAGTGGTCGGTACGAACTTGAATGCAGGTCTTGAACTACTTGCCGCATCGACGATGCGGTTCTGAGTGAATTTATATTCCTCACTATAGTCCCGATGGGACTTGGGAACGGCGGCGCAATGCCGCCGTTTCCTTTTGGCTGCCGACTTGATCACTTTGTTTGTTCCTGCTCATGCCGACAGCTTGTCAGCGCCGTGCCTGGTTCGCTGGCGCCAGTGCGGGCAAAGCCGCCGTCGGCCAGCCAGGCATGAAAGTGCTGTTGCGTCTGTGCGTACCAGCGCGACTGGCTGGCCGGCATGGTGCTGGCGACGGCACTGGCGCCAGCAAGCGGAGCGCGCCAGCGCGCCAGGGTCAGTTGGGCCAGGTGCATGGCGTTGTGTTCGGCGGCAATGCGTGTCCGCATCTCGGCGACACAGCTTTCCAGTGAACGGGTAGGGTTTGTCATGGCAATCTTTCTTGGCTAACTAGCGGCTCAGGTCGATATTCCTAATGCTCAGTAGGCAAATTCCTAATGAGGTTTTCAGTCTAGCCAAGCAAATTTCCTGCTATTTGACATATCTCAAAAGAAATGGCCTGCCAGGCCAAAAACAGTCCTTGAACTCGTCAGTAACTGTGCAGCAGCGCGACTTCCCGCTGCCTGCCGCATCTGGTAAAGTCACGCCCATGAGCAAATTATCCCTAGACCGCATCCTGCAATCGCAGGGTTTTGGCACCCGCAAGTACTGTCGTTCCCTGATTGAAGACGGCGACGTCGTGATCGACGGCGTCACCCAGACCAATTACCGCACCACCGTTGAAACCGACGGCCTGGTGCTCAATGTATTTGATGAAGAGTGGGTCTACCATGAGCATGTGTATATCGCGCTCAACAAGCCGGCCAATTTCGAATGCTCACGCAAGCCCAGCCATCACCCCGGCGTGCTGACGCTGTTGCCCGAGCAGTTCAGCTGGCGCGAAGTGCAGCCGGTCGGCCGGCTTGACCACGATACCACCGGTATGCTGTTGATGTCCGACGATGGCCCCTTTATCCATGCACAATCGTCGCCGAAGCGCCATGTTCCGAAAATCTACCAGGCCACCACGCAAGACCCGGTGACCGATGAGCTGGTGGCGCAACTGCTGGCCGGCGTGAAACTGCATGACGAACCGGCGCCGCTCGCTGCGCTGACCTGCATCAAGCGCGGCGAGCACCAGCTGGAAATCGTGCTCGAGCAGGGCAAATACCACCAAGTCAAGCGCATGCTGGCCGCCGCCGGCAACCACTGCAGCGCACTGCACCGCTCCGCCATCGGCAGTCTGACGCTGGCGTCGCTGGACATAGCCGAAGGCGAATGGTGCTACCTGACGCGTGAGCAACTGGCGTTGCTGGCCTGACCCCATCATTTGAAACCATGAAGTTAGCTACATTAAATGACGGCACGCGCGATGGCCAGCTTGCTGTCGTCTCGCGCGACCTGAAGACGGCGCACCTGGCCGACGGCATTGCGCCCACGCTGCAAAAGGCGCTCGATGACTGGACCTTTATCGCGCCCCAGCTCGACCTGCTGTATCAGACCATTAACAGTGGGCGCGGCCATCGCGCCTTTGACTTCGATCCCGCCAACTGCCTGGCGCCGTTGCCGCGCAGCAGTGCGCGCGTGGCTGGCGTGTCTTACCTGCAACAGATTGAGCGCGCCTGCAAGGCCGCCGGACGCGAGGTGCCGGCCGACCTGCGCGAGACGCCGCGCCTGTACCAGGGCGCCAGCGACAATTTCCTGGGCGCCTGCGCCGATATCGAACTGGCCCATGTGGAGTGGGGCATCGATTACGAGGCCGGCCTGGCCGTGATTACCGACGATGTGGCAATGGCCGCCACGCCCGACCAGGCGCAGATGGGCATCAAGCTACTGATGCTGTTCAACGACATTACGCTGCGCAACGTGGCCGCCGAAGAGGCCGGTACCGGTTTCGGTTTCCTGCAGGCCAAGCCGGCCGTGGCCTGTTCGCCGGTGGCCATTACACCTGATGAACTGGGTGACGCCTGGCGTGGCGGCAGGGTGCACCTGCCACTGCGCTCGAGCGTGAACGGCAAGCTGGCGGGGCAGCCCAACGCCGGCGCCGACATGACCTTCAATTATCCGCAACTGCTGGCCCATCTGTGCCGCACGCGTCCGGTCAGGGCCGGCGCCGTGATCAGTGCTGGCGGCGTCGCCAACAAGGAAGTCAAAAAGGGTTTTTCCAGTATCGTTGACCGACGTACGCAGGAGATCATTGCCGATGGTGCTGCCAGTACGCCCTATCTGCAGTTTGGCGATAGCCTGCGCATCGAGATGCTGGGCGACGACGGCAAGTCGGTGTTCGGCGCCATCGAGCAGAACGTCAGGCAGTTCGACGGTCGGCGTGCGCGCCCGGCCTGACGTTTCATCCGTGAAATGCAGGGGGTTTTGCCTGCTGTTCGCCTGATGGGCGCCCCTGCGGTGCGCCGATAATACAGCTTGCCCAGTCCCATTGCGCCTAGCCAGGCGCAGGACTTCACCGGAGTTGATTGATGTCGGACGACAGCGACGCAGAAAAGACCGAATCCGCGTCACCGAAGCGCCTCGAGCAGGCGCGTGAGGAAGGCGACGTTCCGCGATCGCGTGAAGTAGCGACCTTTACGGTGCTGATGGCGGCCGGCTGCTGCCTGTGGTTTGCCGGCGAATCGATCGTGCGGCGCCTGTCGGCGGTGCTGGTGTCGGGCCTGAGCCTGGACCGCGAGCAGATCATGAATCCCAATGTGATGCTGCTGCGCGTGGGCCACGATGTCGGCTCGGTGCTGCTGACCTGCCTGCCGTATGCGATTGCCATCATGATCGTGGCGCTCGCTTCGCCGTTGCTGGTAGGTGGCTGGCTGTTCAGCTCCAAGGCGTTTGTTCCCAAGTTCGGCAAGCTCAACCCGATACGCGGCCTGGGCAATATGGTGTCGAAAAACGCCCTGGTCGAGCTGATCAAGGCGATCGGCAAGACCATCGTGGTCGGTTTCGTGGCTTATCTGGTGATGCAGTACCACAAGGACGCCGTGATCGGCCTGTCGGTCGAAGCGCTGCGCAGCGGCTCGGCCCATATGATCAGCATGCTGATCAGTGCCTTTTTGTTTATCGTCGGCGCACTGGGCCTGATTGCCGCCATCGACGGTCCGTACCAGATGTGGCATTACGCCAACAAGATGAAGATGACGTTGCAGGAAGTCAAGCAGGAAGCCAAGGAGTCCGACGGCAATCCGCAGATCAAGCAGAAGATCCGCCAGATGCAGCATGAGATGTCGCGCCGGCGCATGATGGCCGATGTGCCGACGGCCGATGTGGTGGTGACCAACCCGACCCACTATGCGGTGGCGCTCAAGTATGGTGAAAACTCGCGCGGTGCGCCGCAGGTGGTGGCCAAGGGCGCCGACGAGGTGGCCGCCAAGATCCGCGAACTGGCCGGCGAGCACAAGGTGGCGATCCTGGAAGCACCGGCGCTGGCGCGCGCGCTGTTCAAGCATACCGAGATCGGCGACGAGATTCCCGAAGCGCTGTATGGCGCCGTGGCCGAAGTGCTGGCCTATGTATTCCAGCTGCGCAGCTATGGCAAGGGCCACGGCCAGCGGCCGGACAAGCCGAACAAACTCGATGTGCCGCCTGAACTGGACCCGCACAACCCCGCCTCACAAAACACTGCCGAGCAGAACAAGAACGATAAAGGAAGTAACCCATGAACGGCCTGACCATGCCCAGCTGGCTCAGCGGACTCAAAGGCAGCGCCAGCAAGGGACTCGCCGCGCCGATCCTGATCGTCATGCTGCTGGCGATGATGATCCTGCCGCTGCCGGCCTTTGTGCTCGATATTTTCTTCAGCTTCAATATCGCGCTGTCGATTATCGTGCTGTTGACGGCCTTGTATACCGTCAAGCCGCTCGACTTCATGGCCTTTCCGGCCATTTTGCTGGTGTCGACCATGTTGCGCCTGTCGCTCAACGTGGCCTCCACCCGCGTGGTGCTGACCGAAGGCCATACCGGCGCCGATGCGGCCGGTAAAGTGATCGAAGCGTTTGGCCACTTCCTGATTGGCGGCAACTACACGGTCGGTATCGTGGTGTTCATTATTTTGACCATCATCAACTTCACCGTGGTCACCAAAGGCGCCGGCCGTATCGCCGAAGTGGGCGCCCGCTTTGCACTTGACGCGATGCCGGGCAAGCAGATGGCGATCGACGCCGACCTGAACGCCGGCCTGATCGCCGAAGACGAAGCGCGCCGCCGCCGCCTTGAGGTAGCACAGGAAGCCGAATTCTACGGCGCCATGGACGGCGCCAGCAAATACGTGCGCGGCGATGCGATTGCCGGCATCATGGTGACCATTATCAATATCGTCGGCGGCCTGCTGGTCGGCCTGATCCAGCATGACATGCCCTTTGCCGACGCCGTCAAGAACTACACGCTGCTGGCCATCGGTGACGGCCTGGTAGCGCAGATTCCATCGCTGATCATCTCGACCGCTGCCGGTATCGTGGTCTCGCGCGTGGCCAGCGACCAGGACATCGGCACCCAACTGGTCGGCCAGCTGTTTGCCAAGCCGCAAGTGCTGTATATCACTGCCGGCATTATCGGCGGCATGGGCCTGATTCCCGGCATGCCCAATCTGGTGTTCATTTTGCTGGCCGGTTTGCTGGGGGGCGCCGGATACCTGGCCGCCAAGGCCGCGCAAAAGAAACAGGCTGCCGCCGAAGCGCCGCCTGAAGCGCCGCAGGCCACCGTGGCGCCGGAGCAGGAGGAGGCCAGCTGGCAGGACATCATGCCGGTCGACACCCTCGGCCTGGAAGTGGGCTACCGCCTGATTCCGCTGGTCGACAAGTCGCAGGGCGGCGAGCTGCTCAAGCGCATCAAGGGCATCCGCAAGAAGTTTGCCCAGGAAGTGGGTTTCCTGGCGCCGCCCGTGCATATCCGCGACAACCTCGAACTGAAACCCTCGGCCTACCGCATCACGCTCAAGGGCGTGGAAGTGGGCACCGGCGAAGCGTTCAACGGCCAGTTCCTGGCGATCAACCCCGGCATGGCCAGTGGCAGCCTGCCCGGCGTGGCCACCAGCGACCCGGCCTTTGGCCTGCCCGCCACCTGGATCGACGCCAGCCTGCGCGACCAGGCCCAGTCGATGGGTTACACGGTGGTTGACGCCGGTACGGTAGTGGCCACTCACTTGAACCATCTGATTACCTCGCACGCGTCCGAACTGCTGGGCCGCGCCGAAGTGCAGTCGCTGCTCGACCATCTGGGCAAGGAAGCGCCGCGCCTGGTGGAAGACCTGGTGCCGAAGATGCTGTCGCTGTCGACGCTGCAAAAAGTGCTGCAGAACCTGCTGATGGAAGGCGTGCATATCCGCGACATGCGCACCATTATTGAAACCCTGGCCGAACATACCGTGCATACCCAGGACGCCAACGACCTGACGGCGCTGGTGCGCGTCTCGCTGGGCCGCGCCATCGTGCAGCAATTGTTCCCTGGCGCTGCCGAACTGTCGGTAATGACGCTCGACAACCGCCTGGAACGCCTGCTGATGCAGGCCATGAGCGCCGGCGGCGACGGCGCCGGCATTGAGCCGGGCCTGGCCGACACGATTGCGCACCAGGCCAGCCTGGCCGCGCAGCAGCAGGAAGCGCTGGGCCTGACGCCGGTGCTGCTGGTGCCGGCCCCGCTGCGCGCACTGCTGGCGCGCTTCCTGCGCCGCGCCTTGCCGCAGCTCAAAGTGTTGTCGCACGCCGAGGTGCCGGAAACCAAGACCATTCGCGTGACCAGTTTGGTGGGCGCTCAGTAAGGGTGGTATCGATGAAGACCGTAGGTCGGATTAGGCCCCGTTGGGGCCTAATCCGACCTACCTCCTCGAAATAAGCCCACTTTCCCCGCCTTTTCTTTCGATCATTTCCTCAGTGCATCGTCGATAATCAAGACTGTCAGAGTGATTTGCGTCTCATCTTGAAGACCGCACTCATGCAACAGGAGTCGAAGATGGTCACACAGTCCAGTTCACAGCGTGCAGTCCCGATGACGGGAGGGCGTCCATGAATGTGAAAAAATTTATCGGCGCAACGTCGCGCGATGCCTTGCGCAAGGTGCGCGAAGCGCTGGGGCCGGACGCCGTGATCCTGTCGAACCGCCAGGCCGACGGCGTGGTGGAAATCCTGGCGCTGGCCAATGACGATGCCGCTTCGCTGGCGTCGCCGCCGGCAGCGTCGGACATGGCCCAGCCGCGCCCGCAGCTGCAGACCCAGTTTGCCGTGCCGCAGCGTCCGAGCGCCGCGCCGGCAGCACGTCCTGCGCCGGCCGCTGAAGCGGTCGATATGGCGCGCATGCAGCAGATGATGGCCAGCGCGCTGGCGCACGTCAAAGAAAACGCCGCTGCCGAAATGAACGGCATGATGAATGAAATTCGCGCCATGCGCGGCATGATGGAAACCCAGTTGGCCGAAATTTCGTGGGGCTCGACCCAGCAGCGCGAGCCGCAAAAGAACGTGGTGCTGCGCGAAATGCTGGCGGCCGGTTTTTCGGCCAGCCTGGCGCGCTACCTGATCGACAAGCTGCCGGCCGGCCTGGACGGTGCGCAAAGCCTGCGCTGGATTAAAACCGTCCTGAGTCGTAACCTGAACTCGGTCGCCAACGAAGACGCGATGCTCGAGCAGGGCGGCGTGTTTGCGCTGGTCGGCCCGACCGGTGTGGGCAAGACCACCAGCACCGCCAAACTGGCCGCGCGCTGCGTGATGCGCCACGGCCCGGAAAAACTGGCGCTGATCACCACCGACGCCTATCGTATCGGCGCCCATGAGCAGCTGCGCATCTACGGCAAGATCCTCGGCGTGATGGTGCATTCGGTCAAGGACGAGGCCGACCTGCGCATTGCCCTGAAAGAACTCAAAAACAAGCATACGGTGCTGATCGATACGGTCGGCGTGAGCCAGCGCGACCAGATGGTGACCGAGCAGGTGGCGATGCTGTCGGGCGCCGGCGCCGACGTCAAGCGCCTGCTGTGCCTCAACTCGACGGCCACCCAGGAAACGCTGAACGAAGTGGTGCGCGCCTACCAGGGTAGCGGCCTGGCCGGCTGCATCATGACCAAGCTCGATGAAGCAGCTTCGATCGGCAATGTGATCGACGTCATCATCCGCCAGAAACTGAACCTGTTTTACGTCTCGAATGGCCAGCGCGTACCGGAAGACCTGCACCTGGCCGACCGCGCCTACCTGATCGATCGCGCCTTCAAGCTCAAGCGCGACAGCGCCGCCACCCAGTATTCCGACGCCGAACTGCCGCTGCTGATGGCGCAGGCGGCGGCCCGTAACAACGAAGCGCGTGGGGGGCATCTTGGCTAATTTCGATTTCGACCAGGCCGAAGGCCTGCGCCGCATGCTTGCCGGCCCGAAACCGCGGGTGATGACGTTCCTGTCGGCCACGCCGCAGGACGACAAGGGCGCCATGCTGATCAATCTGGGCGCCTCGCTGGCGCACGTGGGCAATGAAGTGCTGCTGGTCGACGCCAGCTCCAGCGGCGACGGCGTCGCCTCGCGCCTGGGCCTGGCGCACGGCGCCACCCTGCGCGACGTGGCGCGCCAGCAGTGCGGCCTGAACCAGGTGATCCACCAGGTGCCGCAAGGCTTCGGCGTGGCCAGCCTGGGCCTGCCGAACTATCTGATGGATAGTCCCGATTACGCCAGCGACGACGATGCGCGCCGCCTGGCCAAGACCTTCGACGTGCTGGCGCGCCAGAGCGGCATCGTGCTGGTCGACGGCGAAGTCGATGAAGGCGGCCAGGGCGGCGTGTGCTTCCCGGTGCCCCTGATGGCCTCGTCCGATATCGTGGTGCAGGTGTCGACCAGCGCCACCTCGATCAAGGCTGCCTACAGCCTGATCAAGCGCCTGAACCAGGAACTGGGCCGCCGTCCGTTCGGTATTCTGGTCACCGGCGCTTCCGAAAATGAAGCGAAAGTGGTATACGATAATATGGCACAAGCGGCAAGTCGTTATCTTGCCGTCAAGCTGACGTCGATGGGCTCGGTGCCTGCCGACGAGTATTTGCATCGGGCAGCGCGGCTGGGCCGCAGCGTGGTCGATGCGTTTCCGCTGGCCGGTGCGTCGGTGGCGTTTCGCGGTCTGGCCGAGCGGCTGGCCCGTTCGGCGGCGCCGGTGCTGGGTTCCACCTTGTACCAGACGGGGAGCCCGCACCATTTCAGCGCCTGACGAATAAGCAGCAGTACTTGATAAAGATAATAACAAGCAGCCTATGTACACGGTAAAAGGGAAATCGAACAAGGACCATTTGCTGACGGAGCATATTCCGTTGGTAAAGCGTCTGGCGCACCATATGAAGGCGAAACTGCCTCCGTCGGTCGAGGTCGATGATTTGATCCAGGCCGGCATGATCGGCCTGCTCGACGCGATTACCCGTTATGAAGAAACCCATGGTGCGCAGTTCGAGACTTATGCCGTGCTGCGCATCCGCGGCGCCATGCTCGACGAATTGCGCACCAGCGACTGGTTGCCGCGCAGCATGCGCCAGAACATGCGCAAGATCGAGGAGGCGATGAGCATTTTGCAGCAGCGCCTGGGCCAGCCGCCGACCGAATCGGAAGTGGCCAAGCTGCTCAAGATGTCGCTGCACGACTACCAGGAAATGCTGGGCGAAGGCGGCGGCCACCAGCTGGTCTACTACGAAGACTTCCATGATCCGGACGGCAACGACAGTTTCCTCGACCGCCATTGCGTGGACGAGGAAAGCGATCCGCTGCGCTCCCTGCTCGACACCGATTTCCGCCAGTGCGTGATCGACGCCATCGATGCCTTGCCGCCACGCGAGAAAATACTGATGAGCTTGTATTACGAGGAAGAGCTGAACCTGAAAGAGATCGGCGCGGTCATGGGCGTATCGGAGTCGCGCGTCTCGCAGCTCCATACGCAAGCCGTCGCGCGCCTGCGCGCAACTTTACGGGAGCAGGCGTGGACTGGTCCAGCGTAATCGGGCTGGCGCTGGCGCTGGCCGGCCTCTTGGTCGGCCAGGCGCTCGAGGGCGGCAAGATGGCCTCGCTGCTGCAGCCGGCCGCATTTGCCATCGTGGTGATCGGCACCTTCGGTGCGGTGCTGCTGCAGACGCGCCTGCGCACCTTTGTGCGCGGGCTGGAGATGCTGCGCTGGGTGTTTTTTCCACCGGCCGACACGCGCGTCGAGCTGGGCCGCGATATCGCGCAGTGGAGCCTGACGGCGCGCCGCGACGGTCCGCTGGCGCTGGAAAAGCTGATGGAAAATACCAGCGACCGCTTCAATGCCAAGGGCCTGCGCATGATCGTCGACGGCATTGCGCCCGACAAGCTGCGCCAGTTGCTCGATGTGGAAATCACCGCCTATGAACTGGCCGAGCGCCAGGCCGTCAAGGTGTGGGAGTCGGCGGCCGGTTATTCGCCCACCATTGGTATTCTGGGCGCCGTGCTGGGTCTGATCCACGTGATGGAAAACCTGGCCGACCCCAGCAAGCTTGGCGGCGGCATTGCGGTGGCGTTTGTCTCGACCATCTATGGCGTGGGGCTGGCCAATCTGCTGTTCCTGCCAGTGGCCAACAAACTCAAGGCCATCGTCTCGCGCCGCGTGGTGCAGTATGAAATTGCCGCTGCCGTGTTCTACGATATCGCCACCGGCGACCATACGCGCATTATCGAAGAGCGCGTGGCCAGCCTGCTGCACGAGCATTGAGCATGATGCGGCGCGCGCGCAGGAAGTATGACGAAGAGCCGGACAACCAGGACCGCTGGCTGATCTCGTATGCCGACTTTATCACGCTGCTGTTTGCCTTCTTCGTGGTGATGTATGCGCTGGCGCAGGTCAATACCGGCCAGTACCGCGTGTTTTCCGACGCCATCGGCCAGGCGTTCAGCCTCGACAAGGGTGCGCCGCCGATCATCATGCATGCGCCGCAATCGATCCAGCTGCCCAATCCGGCCCTGAAACGGCGCGCCGAAGCGATCCGCCGCGAGCGCGAACACATGACGCGCCTGGCGCAGGACCTGACCTCGACCCTGGCCCCTTTGGTGAAAGAGGGCAAGGTGCGCGTGACGCAGACCAGCCGCGGCGTGAGCGTGGAAATCAACGCCAGCGTGCTGTTCGATCCCGGCGCGGCCGGCCTCACGCCCGAATCGGACCAGGCGCTGCGCGCGGTGGCCGTGCTGCTCAAGGACGACAGCCACGACGTGCAGGTCGAGGGCCACACCGATATCTTACCGATCAGCAACTCCAGCTTTGCCTCCAACTGGGAACTCTCATCGGCGCGCGCCAGCGCCGTGGTGCGCCTGTTTATCGCCAGCGGCGTGCAGGCTGCACGCCTGACGGCCGTCGGCCACGCCGACAATATCCCGGTCGCACCAAACGACACTGCAGACGGGCGCGCGCGCAACCGGCGCGTGGCTGTCACCATTCTGTCGGGCATACCGGAAACGGTGACGGAAGTGCCGACCCCCGGCTCCTCGTAGGTCGGATTAGCGGGGCAACGCCCCGCGTAATCCGACAACATTGTTGGCGTCAGTGGTGTTGTCGGATTACGCGCGTAGCGCTAATCCGACCTACGTGAAATACGTGAAAATACCTTAAATTTATCCAACAGCATGAAACACAACTCCTCCAGCAGCCTGGTGTATTCCACCGAAACCGGCCGCATGTGCCCCGATTGCCGCAAGGCGCTGGCGCAATGCGCGTGCAAGGCCAACGCGAACGCCGCGCCGATCGGTGACGGCCGGGTGCGCGTGGCGCGCCAGACCAAGGGACGCGGCGGCAAATGCGTCACCGTTGTCAAAGGCCTGCCACTGGACGCCATGGCGCTGGCGCTGTTGGGCAAGCAGCTGCGCAGCGCCTGCGGCTCGGGCGGCACCGTCAAGGATGGCGTGATCGAAGTGCAGGGCGACCATGTGGCCACGCTGATGGCGGCGCTGGTCAAGCTGGGGCACCAGCCGAAACAGGCCGGTGGCTGAGGGTGCGGCCCGGCGGCTGCCGGGGCTCGATCTGCTGCGTGCGCTGGCCATCGCCTGGGTCATGCTGTACCACCTGGAAAGCCTGGGTCCGCGCCTGCCGGGGCCGCTGGTAGCCTATGGCTGGATGGGCGTCGACCTGTTTTTCGTGCTGAGCGGCTATCTGATCGGCTGGCAGGTGCTGCGTCCGTTGACGTCCGGCGCGCGGCCAGCCTGGTGGCCGTGGTGGCAGGACTTTATGCTGCGCCGCGCTTTGCGCATCCTGCCGGCCTATCTGGCCGTGCTGGCGCTGTATCTGTTGCTGCCGGCCTGGAGCGAGGCCGAAAGCATGCGCCCTGTCTGGCAGTTTTTAAGCTTTACCGTCAATTTGTTGCCCGCTGATCTGGACCAGCGCGCCTTTTCGCATGCCTGGTCGCTATGCGTGGAAGAGCATTTCTACCTGCTGCTGCCGCTTGTGGTGTGGCTGCTGGCACGCCGGCCCGGCATCGGCAAGAGCCTGCTGCTGGCTATCGGCGTGCTGCTGGGCGGCATGCTGCTGCGCGCCTGGTTGTGGCAGCACGAGCTGGCGCCGGTGCAGGGCACGGCCGACTACTTCGAGCGCTTCGTGGGATTGATTTATTTTCCAACGCCAACCCGGCTTGACGGCCTGCTGGCCGGCACCTTGCTTGCTGCCCTGCGCGCCTTTCGCCCCGGCGCCTGGAGCGTACTGCAGTCGCACGGCTGGCTGTTGCTGTGTGCCGGCCTGCTTGGCGTGGCTGGTGTGATGTGGCTGATGCAGGGCGTGCCAGGCTTTGCCGGCATCGTGTTCGGCTATCCCTTGCTGGCCTGGAGTTTTGCCTGCCTGCTGGTCGCTTGCAGCAGCAGGCAGACCTGGCCGGTGCGTGTACCAGGCGTGCAGCTGCTGGCCACGCTGGCGTTTTGCCTGTATCTGACGCACAAGCAGGTATTTCATGTGGTCTCAGCCTGGCTGGGCGACAGCCTGGACGGCCTGCCGCTGGCCGCGTTTGGCGTCTACCTGGGCGCCGCGCTGCTGGCCGCATATGGCTTGCATGTACTGGTTGAAAGACCGGGACTGCGCTGGCGCGAACACCTGCAGCGCCGCCAGCAGCTCGCCGGCCAGGCTGGTACAACGATCGCTGGAAGCTAGCCGATCACCACGCGCCGGTTGGCGGTATTGCTGGTGGTCTGGCCGCTGGGGCCGTAGAAGTTGCCGCTCTGGGCCGGTGGGCGCATGGCCGCCAGTGCACTTTGCGTGTGCAGCATGTGCTTGTTGACCAGCAGGCTGTTGAGGCGGTTCAGCTCTTTTGCCTCGCGCGTGGTTTCCAGCAGGCTGGCCCACAGCGGCGCCGCTTCGGCCTCGTCGGTGGTTGCCAGCCAGGCGTCCATGCCGGACTCGGCTGGTGCAAAGCCGCAGGCGGCAAGCGCCTGGTGGCGTTGCGATGCCAGTTGGCTCAATTGTCCGACCAGTGCAGTTTTTTCTACCGTGAGCTCCGTGATCGCCTCAATATCAGCTACAACCAGATGCAGCTGTTCCTGTTTCATCAGCACCAGCAGGCAACTCATCAGTTCTTGTTCATTGCGCAGGCTGGAAAATGGCGTCACGGATTGCATGGGAAAACCTATCGGGTTCGGGAGTGCAGCAGGTCTTTGACTGTGTCGAGCAGACCGTCTGCCACTTTTTCAGAATTGACCTGGAACTGTCCGTCAGCGATAGCCAGCTTGATGCGTTCGACTTTTTTGGTGTCGAACACGGCTGCGCTGTTGGTCGTTGCACTGGTCGCCAGTGCCTGTCCTTGCGAGGACAGGCGTACACTATCCGACGAAGTCGGTGTGGCTTGCGCCTTCTCGGCGTTGCGCGCACCATTGGTTGCCGTCGGCGTGACGGGCAAACCAAGGTTGGTTTTAATGTTATCGGTAATTTTCACAGCGTGATCCTCGTCTGGTCGAAGTCAGGAAACTCCGGTATATGACTTCTTATCGGCGCATTACGCCGAAACTTTAGTGTGCCAGACTACTAATTCGCTGTCTATCTTGCGCTCTGCCTATCTTCAGAAGGCAACCTCCACCAGTCCGCCTGCACGCGCCACGCCGCTGACCTGGGCGCCGCCCTGGGTGCGTACCTGTACTGTCTGGCCTTCGCCGGCGTTGCCGATGGCGCGCCCTTCCGAGGCGACCTGGAAACCATTGCCACTTGATACTACCCTGACCAGCTGGCCCTGCATCACCACGGGCTTGCGGCGCAAGGTATCGACACGCATCGGCGTGCCTGCTGGCAAGGACATCATGGTGCTGGCGCCGACCACCTGCGCCATGTCGTTGGCCACGCCGGCCGGCAGTGCCGCCAGGTCGCCCTGCATGGTGACAAGCTGGCTGGCGTCGATTTCCTGGCCGGGCGCCAGCGGTACGGCGCTGGCGATATAGTCGCCGATCACGGCCACGTTCGCTTGTACGTAAATAGTCCAGCTGGCCGGCGCCGTGCAGCGCACGCCCACCGTGGTCTTGCCCCAGGCGCGGCTGCCGGGCGACATGAACGCCTGCGGCGCCGGGCAGGCGGCCAGGTTCAGGCGCGGATCGACGGCGCCCACAGTCACCTTGACCTGGCCGGGCAGGCCGTTGCTTTGCAGCTGCAAAAATTGCTGTACGGTCTGACGCAGCGCCTCCGGCGACTGGCGGCCAGCCTGGGCCTGCGCCGGCAACTGGGTTAGTATTGCCAGTGCAGCAAAAAATAAGGGCAGGATGCGCGGTGTTTGCATGATGATGGACCTCCGGAATACTGCCATGATAGTCGCCCACAAACCCATTGAAGCGCTGATTAAGGGGGGAAAGCCAGGTCTGATCGGGCGATGAATCGGCCGCGCTGAACCGTACCATGCTTCCTGTCATCATTAGTAAACAGTCTTGTCGCCATGCTTGCCTGATCGAAGCGCCAGTGGCGGATATTTTGCGGAGCCGGACATGATAGGAAAACTCGACGATTACCTGCGTTTTCATGAAACGTCGCTGAGCCTGCGCTCGACGCGCCAGGAACTGCTTGCGTCCAATATTGCCAATGCCGATACGCCCAATTACAAGGCGCGCGATATCGATTTTGCCAGCGCCCTGAAAGGCGCGCTGGCCAAGGCCGAAGGCGCGCCTGCGGCCCTGATGGCGACGGCGAACAAGCATCTGCCGGGCAAGGGCGTGGGTCCGGACAGCAAGACGGCCGGTCCCGGGCGTCCGGAAACGTTGCCAGACGGCACGCCATTGCTGTACCGCGCGCCGGCGCAGGGCGCAGTCGACGCCAATACGGTCGACATGGACCTGGAACGCAACGCCTTTGCCGACAATTCAATTCGTTATGAAGTTGGCATCACGCTGCTCAATTCGCAGATCAAGGGCATGCTCAACGCGATACAGGGAGGACAATAATCATGTCGCTGTTTAATATTTTTAATGTTTCCGGTTCGGCAATGAGCGCCCAGGCGCAGCGCCTCAACACGGTCGCGAGCAACCTGGCCAACGCCGACAGCGCCACCAGCGCCAGCGGCGAAGCCTACCGCGCCAAGCAGGTGGTGTTTGAAGCGGTGCCGCTGGCCAATGGCGGCACGGCCGTCAAGGTGCAAAAGGTGATCGAGGATCCGTCGCCGATGAAACTGGTGTACGACCCGAAAAATCCGCTGGCCGACGACAAGGGCTATGTCACCATGCCCAACGTCAATACCGTCGATGAGATGGTCAATATGCTGTCGGCCTCGCGCTCCTACCAGACCAATGTGGAAACCATGAATGCAGCCAAGTCGCTGCTGTTGAAAACCTTGACCCTCGGCCAGTAAGCCGGATAGACCCTTATGGCAACCATCGACACCAACGCTCCCGCCATCACGACCGATCTGATGGCAACCATGAATCCGAAGAAAACCACGGCGGCCGACGGCAGCGTGGAAGCGGACACCAACAAGTTCCTGACGCTGCTGGTCACGCAGCTGCAAAACCAGGATCCGATGAATCCGCTCGACAATGCGCAGCTGACCAGCCAGCTGGCCCAGCTGTCGACGGTAACCGGCGTCAACAAGCTTAACGCCACGCTTGAAACGCTGAAAACCAGCTACCAGCAGGCCGAGTCGATGCAGGCCGCCAATATTATCGGCCACGGTGTATTGACGCCAGGCAAGAACCTGACGCTCACCAAGAGCGCCTCGCTGCTGGGGGTGGAACTGGCGACGCCGGCCGACAATGTCAAGGTGGTGATCTACAACAGTTCCGGCAAGGAAGTACACTCGATCGACCTGGGCGCACAGGACGCCGGCGCCGTGCCGATGGGCTGGAATGGCGAGACAGGCGAGCTCGACAAGGATGGCAAGGCGGTCGTGCTGGCCGATGGCAACTATACCTTCGAGGTGGTGGCCACCCGCGGCGGCGAGAAGCTCAAGGATGCGGTCGGCCTGACCTTTGGTTCGGTGGCCAGCGTGTCGACCAGCTCGTCCGGCGTGAAACTCAATGTGCCGGGCGTGGGCAGCATCACCATGGCCGATGTAAAACAGATTTTGTAAGTACGACCTTTTACTTAAGAAATATCCTTTCCAGGAGCATACAATGTCTTTCCAACAAGGCCTGAGCGGCTTGAATGGCGCCGCCAAATCGCTGGACGTGATCGGCAACAATATTGCCAACTCCGGCACCGTCGGCTTCAAGCAGTCGCAGGCGCAGTTTGCCGACATTTATGCCAGCTCGCTGTATGGCGTATCGGGCAACCAGGCCGGCATCGGCGTGGCAGTCTCGCAAGTCACGCAGTCGTTCTCCCAGGGCAATCTGGAAACCTCGTCCAATCCGCTCGATATCGCGATCAACGGCGGCGGTTTCTTCCGCACCCTGGCTGGCGGCACCGTCCAGTATTCGCGCAATGGCCAGTTTCAGGTCGACAAGAACGGTTTTGTCATCAATGCCCAGAATGCGCAGCTGACCGGTTATTCGGCCGATGTCAATGGCAAGATTCTCGCTGGCGCGATTGTGCCGCTGCAGATCGACCCGTCCGACATGCGCCCGCAAGCCACCACCACGGTCGATACCCAAGTCAATCTCAATTCTAATTCGGAAATGCCGACCGATACGCCATTTACGATGACCAATCCGAAGTCGTACAACAAGCAGATCCCGGTGGCGGTCTACGACACGCTCGGGAATGCGCACACCATGTCGATGTTCTATGTCAAGACCGGTACCAATACCTGG
Source organism: Janthinobacterium aquaticum (assembly GCF_009208565.1). Taxonomy (GTDB): domain Bacteria; phylum Pseudomonadota; class Gammaproteobacteria; order Burkholderiales; family Burkholderiaceae_D; genus Janthinobacterium. The sequence continues at coordinate 432,312 of NZ_WFLK01000004.1, forward strand.
GACGTCTATACGGCCAACGACGATATGGAAGTGACCAGCATGAAGGCTGCCGCTTCCCTGCAGACCGATCCGGCGGCGCTCGCTGCGCGCGCCGCCTACCAGGCGGCCGTGACTGCCGTGCCGCAGGTGCCGGCCAATGTGTCGGCCGCCGCCGTGGCCTATGCCAATGCGGCCGGCGCCGCCGTCAGCAGTGCCGCAGCCGCTGCCGGCGCCAGCACGGCCCAGCTCGGTGCGATTGCCGAAACCTATGGTTCGGCGGTCGCCAACGGCGTCAATTCCAGCCGTACGCCCGACCAGATCGACGCTGCCATCGCTTCCGCCACCGTGGTGCCTGCGGTCAAGACAGGTTCGCTGATTTTCAACAGCCTGGGCGGCCTGGACAAGGCTGCCATGCTGGCGCAGACACCGCCGCAAACGCTGCCGGTGACCGTCAGCCTGCCGATCTTCCCGGCTACCGGCGCCAACGATACCCTGTCGATCAAGGTTGATTTCAGCAATTCGACCCAGCTCGGTATTGCGACCAGTGAAAAGAAAACCGTGGCCGATGGCTATGCGGCTGGCCAGCTGAGCCGTTTCGTGGTCGGCTCGGACGGCGTGATACAGGGGCAATACAGCAACGGCCGCACGCGCGACCTGGGCCAGGTAGTGCTGACCAGCTTTACCAATCCGAACGGTTTGCAGCCGCTGGGCAACAATGCCTGGTCGGAATCGCCTGATTCTGGCGGTCCGATTACCAACGTGCCGGGCACCGGCAACGCCGGCAACCTGCGCGCCTCGGCGGTGGAAGTGTCAAACGTCGACCTGACGGCCGAGCTGGTCAACATGATTACCGCCCAGCGCGCCTACCAGGCCAATGCGCAGACCATCAAGACGCAGGATTCGATCCTGCAAACCCTGGTCAACCTGCGTTAATGCTGGGGGCTCCGCCCCCTGGAGAAAAAAATGGACCGTCTTATCTACACCGCCAGCTCCGGCGCCAAGCACATCATGGAGAAGCAGGCGACCACGGCCAACAACCTGGCGAACGCGACCAGCACCGGCTTTCGTGCGCAGCTCGACAGCTTTCGGGCGGTGCCGGTGGTGGCCGACGGCATGATGCCGACGCGCACCTTTGTGGTCGATTCGACGGTCGGTTCCGATTTTACGCAAGGACCGATGCAGCATACGGGGCGCGCGCTCGATGTGGCGGTGGAAAACGCCGGCTGGATCGCGGTACAGTCGGCCGACGGCTCCGAAGCCTACACCCGTAACGGCGCCCTGAAGCTCAATGAAAACGGCATGCTGCAGACCCAGTCCGGGCTGATGGTGCAGGGCGATACCGGGCCGCTGGCCGTGCCGCCGGGCGTGACGGTATCGATTGCCAGCGACGGCACCATCGGCACCATCTCCACCGATGTGCCGCCGGGACCGTCAACGGTGCTGGGCCGCATCAAGCTGGTCAACCCGCCCGAACAGAACCTGGTGCGCGGCGACGACGGCCTGTTTCGCCTGAAAGACGGCAGCGTGCCGACGGCCGACCCGGCCGTCAAGCTCACCACCGGCGCGCTCGAAGGCAGTAATGTCAGCCCGGTTGACTCGATGGTGACCATGATTGCGCTGGCGCGCCAGTTTGAAACGCAAATGAGTCTGCTCAAGAATGCCGAGAATAACGCGGCGAAAGCCACCCAGATCCTCGCTTTGAATTGATAGGAGCGGCCGCATAATGGTCACATAGAAATTGTCGACAGGGCCAGCGGCGCTGTTTATCGGAGAAAATCATGATTCGTTCCCTTTGGATTGCCAAGACCGGCCTGGAAGCACAGCAGACGCAGATGGACGTGATCGCCAATAACCTGGCCAACGTCAGTACCACCGGCTTCAAGAAGTCGCGCGCCGTATTCGAAGACCTGCTGTACCAGAACGTGCGCCAGCCCGGTGCGCAGTCGTCGCAGCAAACCCAGCTGCCTTCGGGCCTGCAGATCGGCACCGGCGTGCGCACCGTCGCTACCGAACGCATCCATACCCAGGGCAATCCGCAGGCATCGGGCAATTCGCGCGATGTGATGATCAACGGCACCGGTTTTTTCCAGGTGCTGCTGCCCGACGGCGCCACCGCCTATACGCGCGACGGCTCGTTCCAGACCGACGCCAACGGCCAGTTGGTCACCTCCGAAGGCTTCGTGATCCAGCCGGCCATTACGGTGCCGACCAATGCGCTGAGCCTTACGGTCGCGCGCGACGGCACCGTCTCGGTGACCCTGCCCAATACGGTGGCGCCGGCGCAGATCGGCGCGCTGCAACTGACCACCTTTGTCAATCCGGCCGGCCTCGAGTCCAAAGGCGAAAACCTGTATATGGAAACGGGCGCCTCGGGCGTGGCGCAAAACAATACGCCAGGCACCAACGGCGCCGGCCTGTTGATGCAGGGCTATATCGAAACCTCGAACGTCAATGTCGCCGAGGAAATGGTCAACATGATCCAGACGCAGCGCGCCTACGAGATCAACAGCAAGGCCATTACCACCTCTGACCAGATGCTGCAAAAACTGTCGCAACTCTGATTTTTCATTTACTCATCACGCCAGCAGCCAGCGCCGTGCGCGGCGCTGGCTGCGGAGACCTGTCATGCACACCCCGATTCTTGCCGTTCTTGCCGCCGCTCTGTTGTCCGGCTGCGCCATCACTCCCACCTCCATCGTGCAGTACCCAACCACCACGCGCGCGCCCATGCCTGAGCCGGTAGTGGTGGCCAACGGTTCGATCTACCAGCCGTCGACCTACCGTCCGGCTTTTGAAGACCGCCGCGCGCGTCATGTGGGCGACACCATGATCATCGCCATTACCGAACGCACCAACGCCGTCAAGGCCGGCGCCAGTTCGGGCAACAAGACCGGCAGCGCCAGTTTCGGCACGCCGGGTTTGCTGCAGGGGCGCTTCGGCAGCTCGGTGGCGGTGGAAGGCGCGCTCAAGCATGCCGATGGCGACAACCAGTCGGCCAGCAATACCTTTTCCGGCACGATCGGCGTGACGGTGATTGAAGTGCTGCCAAACGGCAACTTGATCGTGGCTGGCGAAAAGCAGATTGCCATGAACAAGGGCACCGAATTCATCCGTTTCTCGGGCATGGTCAATCCCGACACCATCGGCATCGGCAATGTGGTGCCGTCGACCCAGGTGGCCGACGCACGCGTGGAATACCGCACCAACAGCCAGATCGACCGCGCCGAGCTGGCCTCGATGGCCTCGCGCTTCTTCCTCAGCATCCTGCCGTTCTGATCATGGCGACCAACACTCTTTCCCGCCTGCTGGCCGCCTGCACCGTGGTATTGGCCATGCTGGCGCCGGCCGCGCATGCCGAGCGCCTGAAGGATTTGGCCAGCATTGCCGGCGTGCGCGACAACCAGTTGATGGGCTATGGCCTGGTGGTGGGCCTGGACGGCAGCGGCGACCAGACCACGCAGACGCCATTTACCATCCAGAGCGTGGCGGCGATGCTGCAGCAGCAGGGCGTCAATTTGCCGCAAGGCACCAGTTTGCAGCTGAAAAACGTGGCGGCCGTGATGGTCACCACCTCGCTGCCGGCGTTTGCCCAGCCCGGCCAGTTGCTCGATATCACCGTGTCGTCGATGGGCAACGCCAAGAGCTTGCGCGGCGGCACCTTGCTGATGACGCCATTGAAGGGCGCCGATGGCCAGATTTATGGCATGGCGCAGGGCAATGTGCTGGTCGGCGGCGTGGGCGCGCAGGCGGCCGGCAGTTCGGTGGTTGTCAACCACCTGAGCGTGGGCCGCATTTCCGGCGGCGCCACCGTCGAGCGCAGCGTGCCGTCGGCGCTCGGTGCGAACGATATTGTCCGCCTCGAACTCAATGCCACCGACTTCGCCACCGCCAGCCGCGTGGTCGACGCCGTCAACAGCCGCTTCGGCCCTGGCACCGCCGCCGCACTTGACGGACGCGTGATCCAGGTGCGTTCGCCTGCCGGCAGCGACCAGCGCGTGGCCTTCCTGGGCCAGCTGGAAAGCATCGAAGTCAACCCGGCCAGGCTGGCCGCCAAAGTCATCATGAACGCGCGCACCGGTTCGGTGGTGATGAACCAGTCGGTTACGCTGGAAACGTGCGCCATTTCGCACGGCAATCTGTCGGTAACCATCAATACCGAGCCGCAGGTGAGCCAGCCGGCGCCGCTGTCGGGCGGTCGCACCGTGACCACCCAGACGGCGCAGATCGATATCAAGAAGGAGCCGGGCAAGGTGATGCTGGTCAAAGGCGGCGCCTCGCTGTCGGACGTGGTCAAGGCGCTCAATGCGATCGGCGCCTCGCCGCAAGACCTGCTGGCCATCCTGCAGGCAATGAAGGCGGCCGGTTCGCTGCGCGCCGAACTTGAAATTATTTGATTGGGGACGCCATGATCAGCCAGACCGACCTCAGCAATACCGCCGCCTACGACGTCAAGGGCATGGACGGCCTGCGCCAGTCCGCCAAGTCGCGCGATCCGGCCGCGCTGAAAGAAGCAGCCACGCAGTTCGAAGCCATGTTCATCAATATGATGATGAAAAGCATGCGTGACGCCACGCCGCAAGATGGCGTGCTCGACAGTCAGCAAAGCAAGATGTATACCTCGATGCTGGACCAGCAAACCAGCCAGAATCTGGCCAAGCGCGGCACTGGTCTGGCCGATGTGCTGATGCGTCAGTTGTCGAACACCACCCAGTTCAGCGCCGAAGACGCCGCCGCTTCGCCGCGCGCCTCGAGCATGGCCTCCGCACTGGCCGCGTTTCGCCAGCAGCAGGCCGCCGCCACCGGTAGTACTGAGAGCACTGGCGCGGCCGACGGCAAGAGCCTGTCGGACAAGGCCAATGCCAGCCAGGCGCCGCATGTGCGCGCATTCCAGGAAAAGCTGGGCGTACACGCCGAAGAGGCCAGCCGCGCCACCGGCATTCCAGCCAAGTTCATGCTGGGCCAGGCCGCGCTGGAAACGGGCTGGGGCAAGCGCGAAATCATCAGCCGCGATGGCAGCAGCAGCCACAATCTGTTTGGCATCAAGGCCAGCGCCGACTGGAAGGGCAAGGTGGTCGACGCCGTCACCACGGAATACGTGAACGGCAAGGCGCAGCGCAAGGTCGAGAAATTCCGCGCCTACGACAGCTATGCCGACAGCTTCAAGGATTATGCGCAGTTGATTACCACCAACAAGCGCTATGAAAAAGTGCTGGCCAACGCCGGCGACGCCAGCAGTTTCGCGCATGGCCTGCAAAAAGCCGGCTATGCCACCGACCCGAACTATGCTGCCAAACTGACAAAAATCATCAAGGGCTCGCTGGTGGGCTGAGCGATCCGATCTTGCCGCTTCAAGTTTTCGCCGATACTGCCGTAAATAATCTGGACAGGAACCCATACAGCTATCATGACCTCGAATCTACTCGCTATCGGCAAAAGCGGCCTGCTTGCAGCACAGGTGGGCCTGTCCACGACCGGGCATAACATTACCAACGTCAACTCGCCTGGCTACAATCGCCAGACGGTGCAGCAGCAGACGGCCAATGCCAACTATGCCGGTTATGGTTATGTGGGCACCGGTACCGAAGTGTCGCAGATCAAGCGCCAGTACGACAGTTTCATGTCGACCCAGGTCAATGCCGCGCAAAGCTCAACCAGTTCGCTCGACGCCTATTACACCCAGATCAGCCAGATCGACAATCTGCTGGCCGACAGCACGGCCGGCCTGTCGCCTTCGCTGCAGGACTTTTTCAAGGGCGTGCAGGATTTCAGTTCCAATCCGTCATCAGTTTCCTCGCGCCAGGCTTTGCTGTCGAGCGCCAGTTCGCTCACCTCACGCTTCCAGGGACTCGATGGCCGCCTGGCCGAAATCGGCGATGGCGTCAATTCGCAGATCACCTCGCACGTCAACGTCATCAACACCTACGCCAAGCAGATTGCCGAACTCAATACCAAGATTTCGCAACTGACGGTCGACCCCAGCCTGGCGCCCAACGACCTGCTCGACCAGCGCGATCAGCTGGTGACGGAACTCAATAAATACGTCAAGGCAACGGCCCAGCCGGGCTCGAACAATACGCTGACCATTTCCATCGGCTCCGGCCAGCCGCTGGTGGTGGCCGACCGTAGCTTCGAGCTGGCGGCCACGCCGTCGCTGACCGACCCGAACCGGGTGGAAGTCGGTTATGTTACCGGCAAGACCGTCACGGTGCTGCCGGACAACGCCCTGACGGGCGGTTCCCTGGGCGGTTTGCTGGAGTTTCGCAGCGGCACGCTCGATCGCGTGCAAAATTCGCTGGGCAAGGTGGCCATTGCGCTGGCCACCACCTTCAATGAGCAGCACAAGCTGGGCCTGGACCTGAACGGCGACCTGGGCGGCGACTTTTTCAAAATTCCCGAGCCGGTCATCGGTGGCGACCGCAACAACAGTCCGACCAGCACCACCGAGCTGTCGGCCAAGATCAGCGATCCGTCCAAACTGACCGGCAGCGACTACCGGTTGCGCTATGACGGCAGCAATTATGTGGTGACGCGCCAGAGCGATGGCGCGCGTACGGTGATCGACCCGTATCCGCAGACCGGGCCGCAAACCATCGATGGCGTCGATTTTTCGATCTCCGGCACCGCCGCCGAAGGCGACAACTATGTGATTCGCCCGACCATCAACGGCGCTGCGGGCCTGCAAGTGGCGATTACCGATCGCAACAAGCTGGCCGCCGCTGCGCCGATTGCCACCGGTGCGCCAGTGGCCAATACCGGCAACGGCAAGCTGTCGGCCGGTTCGGTTGACAGCGCCTATCTGGCGGCGGGCAACCAGTTGAGCTCGACCATCACGCTCACGTATGACAAGGCCAGCAACGCCCTGAGCGGTTTTCCGGCCGGCCAGGCCGTAACCGTCAAGGGCGTCAACGGCGCCAGCACCACCTACCCGGCCGGCACCGCCAGCATTCCCTATGCCGAAGGCGACAGTTTCAGCTTTGGCGGCATCAATGTCAGCATGACCGGCACGCCGGCCAATGGCGACAAATTTACCATTGCCCCCAATACCGGCGGCGTGGGCGACAACCGCAATGCGGTGGCGCTGGCCAGTTTGCAAACCAAGAACATCATGGACGGTGGCAAAGCCACTTTCCAGGGCTCGTACGCGGAGACAGTCAGCTTTGTCGGCAACAAGACGCGCGAAGTGCAGGTGGCCGGGCTGGCCAGCAAGGCATTGCTGGACCAGACTACCAACCAGCAGCAGGCCGTGTCCGGTGTCAATCTCGATGAAGAGGCGGCCAACCTGCTGCGCTACCAGCAGGCTTATCAGGCGTGCGGCAAGGTCATGCAGATTGCCAGTACCCTGTTTGACGTGGTCATCGGCCTGGGTCGTTAATTATTCTCGTGCGGCAATGATGCCGCAGACAAGGACATCTTATGCGCATCAGCACACGAATGATTTATGACCAGGGCAGCACGCAGCTGAACAATCTGCAAAGCGCCTTGAACCGCACGCAGATGCAGCTGTCGACCAACCGCAAGAACCTGACGCCAGCCGACGATCCGATCGCTTCGGCGCGCGCGCTGGAAGTGACGCAGTCGCAGTCGCTCAACACGCAATTTGCCACCAACCGCTCAAACGCCACCAATTTCCTGTCGCAGGAAGAGCTGGCGCTGGGCAGCACCCACAACCTGATTGCCGATGTGCAGGAACTGGTGGTCAAGGCCGGCAATCCCGGCCTGCGCGACGAAGAGCGCGCCACCATTGCCAAGGAACTCGAAGGGCGCATGACCGACCTGCTGGGCATTGCCAACACGGCCGATGGTTCCGGCGGTTATCTGTTTGGCGGCTATAAATCGACCACCCAGCCGTTCAGCCAGACGCCGACCGGCGCTGCCTACGCTGGCGACCAGGGCCAGCGCGAACTGCAGGTCGGTTCCGCGCGCTACCTGGCCGTCAGCGACTCGGGCGCGGCCGTGTTCGAGAACAATATGACCGGCAACGGCACCTTTACCGTCACGCCCGACAGCGGCAACTACGGCCGCGGCGGCGCCGGCATCGTGACCAGCAGCACCGTCACCGACGCCACCGCGCTGACCGGCCACAAGTACGAGATCAGCTTTGCCGTGACCGGCACCGGCGACGCGGCCGTCACCACCTATACCGTCAACGACCTGACGCTGGGCCAGACCGTGCCCAACCCGGCCACGCCCTTGCCCTTTACGGCAGGGCAGGCGATCAATTTCGACGGCCAGCAGATCGTGCTCAACGGCAAGCCGTCGGACCAGGACAAGTTCGGCGTCGCGCCCAGCGCCAAGGAGTCGCTGTTTACCACCATGACCAACCTGATCGGTGCGCTGCGCACCTCGGGCAACGGCGACGCCGGCCAGGCGCGCCTGGCCAACAACCTCAGCGCCGCCAGCAGCATCCTCAGCACCGCTTACGACAACGTGCTGTCGGTGCGCGCCGAAGTGGGCGCACGCACCAAGGAACTCGATTACCTGGCCAGCTCCGGCGACGACCTTGACTTGCAATACTCGGCCACGCTGTCCGATCTGCAGGACCTGGACATGGTCAAGACCGTGTCGCTGTTTACCCAGCAGCAGATCACGCTGCAGGCGGCGCAGAAGTCGTTTACCCAGGTGTCGGGATTGTCGCTGTTTAATTACATCAACTGATACATGGGATCTCGGTAGGTCGGATTAGCCGCGCAGCGGCGTAATCCGACATCACCACCGGCCCAAGCCAACAATGTTGTCGGATTACGGACGAGGGCCTAATCCGACCTTGTATTATTCCTCTCATGCAGTTGATGGTGTTGCGAACAACATTAACCGCTGTCAAAATTCTTGGTAGGCATATCAAGACCGGGTAACTGGATGCCGTATCCGCCCTTAGGCTCAAAGCCAGCATCGTAGATCTCGCACCAGTTACCCACCCCTCAATGTCAAGATCGGACAGTATCTTTGGCACCGGCACGCCGGATAGCCCGCATTCACAAGGTAGATCGCAAGAGGACCACAACATGTTTCATTTAGGAATCGACGTTGCCAAGGCAAAGCTGGACTGCGCGCTGCGCCTGACCAACGGCAAGCATCGCAACAAGGTAGTA
>NZ_WFLK01000050.1 GCF_009208565.1 Janthinobacterium aquaticum
TGCCGCGCTCGATACGACCGGTTACAACGGTACCGCGACCCGAGATCGAGAACACGTCTTCCACTGGCATCAGGAACGCACCGTCAACTGCGCGCTCTGGGGTTGGGATGTAAGCATCCAGCGCATCAGCCAGACGCAGAACTGCGTCAACGCCCATTTCGCCTTCTTGGCCTTCCAGCGCCATACGGGCCGAACCTTTGATGATCGGCAGATCGTCGCCTGGGAAGTCGTATTTCGACAACAGCTCGCGCACTTCCATTTCAACCAGTTCCAGCAGTTCTGCGTCGTCGA
>NZ_WFLK01000051.1 GCF_009208565.1 Janthinobacterium aquaticum
TGGACGCTAGTCCAGCCAACCCTGCCAGTATCTGTAGCCTGTAATACCCTTGGGGGATTAGCTCAGCTGGGAGAGCACCTGCTTTGCAAGCAGGGGGTCGTCGGTTCGATCCCGTCATCCTCCACCAAAAAGCTCAAACGTAAGTCGTCAGATTTAGGTTTGGTCTTTTAGAGATCATTGCTGTTTCGTTCTTTAACAATCTGGAAGAAGTAAAGATTATTTATGATCGGTTTATCGTAAAAGATAGATCGATGGGTAATGATTGTATGTATCAACAAACAAGCAACAAC
>NZ_WFLK01000052.1 GCF_009208565.1 Janthinobacterium aquaticum
GAAGCTGTCGTTGCCGTTGTAGTCGGCCGTTGGCGCATAGCTGTAGCTGCCATCCGGATTGACGGTAACCGTGCCATGCGACGGATCGCTGGCCTTGGTGTAGGTAACGGTGTCGCCATCCACATCAGTCGCGGGTGGCAGATTGCCGGTCTTGACCATGTCTTCAGGCGTGGTAATCGTGGTGCCGCTGCCGACTGGCGCATCGTTGACCGGATCGATCACGATATTGACCACATAGGTATTGCTGCCGCCCTTGCCATCGCTGATGGTGTAGCTGAAGCTGTC
>NZ_WFLK01000053.1 GCF_009208565.1 Janthinobacterium aquaticum
TGGCAGATTGCCGGTCTTGACCGTGTCTTCCGACGTGGTAATCGTGGTGCCGCTGCCGACTGGCGCATCGTTGACCGGATCGATCACGATATTGACCACATAGGTATTGCTGCCGCCCTTGCCATCGCTGATGGTGTAGCTGAAGCTGTCGTTGCCATTGTAGTCGGCCGTTGGCGCATAGCTGTAGCTGCCATCCGGATTGACGGTAACCGTGCCATGCGACGGATCGCTGGCCTTGGTGTAGGTAACGGTGTCGCCATCCACATCACTCGCGGGTGGCAGAT
>NZ_WFLK01000054.1 GCF_009208565.1 Janthinobacterium aquaticum
CAGGCGTGGTAATCGTGGTGCCGCTGCCGACTGGTGCATCGTTGACCGGATCAATGACGATATTGACCACATAGGTATTGCTGCCGCCCTTGCCATCGCTGATGGTGTAGCTGAAGCTGTCGTTGCCATTGTAGTCGGCTTTTGGCGCATAGCTGTAGCTGCCATCCGGATTGACGGTAACCGTGCCATGCGACGGATCGCTGGCCTTGGTGTAGGTAACGGTGTCGCCATCCACATCACTCGCGGGTGGCAGATTGCCGGTCTTGACCGTGTCTTC
>NZ_WFLK01000055.1 GCF_009208565.1 Janthinobacterium aquaticum
CTTCATACTCTTCCTTCTTCGCAGCTGACAAACACAACGCTTTGTCGATAGCGCGAAACAAGCTTTACCGAATACAGTTCTTTAACAATTAACAGTCGATAAGTGTGGGCATTTGATGAAGTGCAGCATCGATCTTCGGATCGATGTAAAACTTAAAATATCAAATGTTCACAAGAAATAATGAAATAGGACGCTACGAAAGTAGTGGCCTGTCAGTTTTTTGAGTGAGCGACCCGTCAGCAATGACGGTGCCGGTAAAACGGCAAAGTAACAGA
>NZ_WFLK01000056.1 GCF_009208565.1 Janthinobacterium aquaticum
GCGAAGTTGAAATGTTTGTGATGATGCAATCTACCCGCGGCTAGACGGAAAGACCCCATGAACCTTTACTGTAGCTTTGCATTGGACTTTGAATCAATCTGTGTAGGATAGGTGGGAGGCTTTGAAGCGGGGACGCCAGTTCTCGTGGAGCCATCCTTGAAATACCACCCTGGTTCATTTGAGGTTCTAACCTTGGCCCGTTATCCGGGTCGGGGACAGTGCATGGTAGGCAGTTTGACTGGGGCGGTCTCCTCCTAAAGTGTAACGGAGGA
>NZ_WFLK01000057.1 GCF_009208565.1 Janthinobacterium aquaticum
GCGAAGTTGAAATGTTTGTGATGATGCAATCTACCCGCGGCTAGACGGAAAGACCCCATGAACCTTTACTGTAGCTTTGCATTGGACTTTGAATCAATCTGTGTAGGATAGGTGGGAGGCTTTGAAGTGGGGACGCCAGTTCTCATGGAGCCATCCTTGAAATACCACCCTGGTTCATTTGAGGTTCTAACCTTGGCCCGTTATCCGGGTCGGGGACAGTGCATGGTAGGCAGTTTGACTGGGGCGGTCTCCTCCTAAAGTGTAACGGAGGA
>NZ_WFLK01000058.1 GCF_009208565.1 Janthinobacterium aquaticum
CGATAAGTGTGAACATTTGATGGTGAAGCATTACTGCTTCGTGCAAACTCTAGAAAGGAGGTGATCCAGCCGCACCTTCCGATACGGCTACCTTGTTACGACTTCACCCCAGTCACGAATCCTACCGTGGTAAGCGCCCTCCTTACGGTTAAGCTACCTACTTCTGGTAAAACCCGCTCCCATGGTGTGACGGGCGGTGTGTACAAGACCCGGGAACGTATTCACCGCGACATGCTGATCCGCGATTACTAGCGATTCCAACTTCATGCAGT
>NZ_WFLK01000059.1 GCF_009208565.1 Janthinobacterium aquaticum
CGCCACCAGAGCAAGCTCCGTGCTGCCGTTCGACTTGCATGTGTAAGGCATGCCGCCAGCGTTCAATCTGAGCCAGGATCAAACTCTTCAGTTTAATCTCTGTTACTTTGCCGTTTTACCGGCACCGCTATTGCTAGCGGGTCGCTCACTCAAAAAACTGACAGGCCACTACTTTCGTAGCGCCTATTTCATTATTTCTTGTGAACATTTGATATTTTAAGTTTTACGCCGATCCGAAGATCGACGCTGCACTTCATCAAATGCCCACAC
>NZ_WFLK01000005.1 GCF_009208565.1 Janthinobacterium aquaticum
ACTCGCCACCAGAGCAAGCTCCGTGCTGCCGTTCGACTTGCATGTGTAAGGCATGCCGCCAGCGTTCAATCTGAGCCAGGATCAAACTCTTCAGTTTAATCTCTGTTACTTTGCCGTTTTACCGGCACCGTCATTGCTGACGGGTCGCTCACTCAAAAAACTGACAGGCCACTACTTTCGTAGCGTCCTATTTCATTATTTCTTGTGAACATTTGATATTTTAAGTTTGACGTCAATCCGAAGATCAACGCTGCACTTCATCAAATGCCCACACTTATCGACTGTTAATTGTTAAAGAACTGTATTCGGTACTACGTGTTTCGCGCTATCGACAAAGCGTTGTGTTTGTCAGCTGCGAAGAAGGAAGAGTATGAAGCGTTTGCAGCATTTCGTCAACCTTCTTTTTTTCCTTCACTCTACTGTGCAACAGCTTGTTTTGTGTGCACCGTTTTGCGAGGAGGCGAATTATAGCCAAGGCTGATGCCGGATGCAAGGCCTTTTAAAGCTGTGCTAAGGTAGCAGCAACACCATCCACACCGCTCACCTCCCCATGCTGATACCCACCATTACCGCTATCGCCGATGCCGACCTGGCCGGCAAGCTCGATCACGCCATCAATCACAAGACCAAACCACTAGGCAGTCTGGGCATGCTGGAACCGCTGGCGCGCCAGGTCGGCTTGATCCAGCAAACCATCGAACCGCAACTGCGCCTGCCTGCCGTGCTGGTATTTGCCGCCGACCATGGCGTGACCGACGAAGGCATTTCGGCCTATCCGCAAAGCGTGACCTGGCAGATGGTGGAGAACTTCCTGGCCAATGGCGCGGCCATCAATGTGTTTGCACGCCAGAACGATTGCGGCCTGTATATCGTCGACGCGGGTGTCAAACATGACTTCGGTGCCCGTGAAAACCTGCTCGATTTCAAGCAAGGTCCGGGCACGCGTAATTTTGCGCAGGAGCCGGCCATGACCATGCAGCAATGCGAAAACGCCATGCTGGTCGGCATGAAGCTGGCCGACACATTGACAGGCGACGTGCTGGGCTTTGGCGAGATGGGCATCGGCAATACCACCTCCGCTGCGGCGCTGATGCACAAGCTCACCGGTATTCCGGTAGCGCAATGCGTGGGCGCCGGCACTGGCTTGTCGGAAGACGGTGTGCGGCACAAACAGCAGGTGATCGAGGCGGCCGTGGCGCTGCATGCCAGTGCGAATGAACCGCTCGATGTGCTGGCGACCTTTGGCGGCTTTGAAATTGCCATGATGGCCGGCGCCATGCTGCAGGCGGCTGCCATGCGCAAGGTGCTGCTGATTGACGGCTTTATCGTTACCAGCGCTCTGCTGGTGGCGGCGCGCCTGCAGCCGGCGATACTTGATTACTGCGTGTTTTCACATTGTTCGGACGAAAGCGGCCATCGCCTGCTGCTGGCGCATCTGTTAACGCACTTGAAGGCGCGTCCACTGTTGCAACTCGACCTGCGCCTGGGCGAAGGCACCGGCGCGGTACTGGCCCTGCCGCTGCTGCATGCGGCCGTCAATTTCCTGCGCGAGATGGCCACTTTCGACTCGGCGCAGGTCAGCGAGAAGTCAGCAGACTAAGCCCATGCACCAGCTCCGCCTGTTCTTTATTGCACTGCAGTTCTTTACGCGCCTGCCGATCCCGCGCTGGGTCGGCTTCGAGTCGGCCTGGCTGCACCAGTCGTCACGCTATTTCCCGCTGGTCGGGCTGGTGGTGGGTGCGCTGTGCAGCGCTGTGTATATGGCGGCCAGTTGGCTGCTGCCGCCACTACTGGCCATGCTGCTGGCGGTGGCGGCCGGCATCTATATAACCGGCGCCTTCCACGAAGACGGCTTTGCCGATATGTGCGACGGCTTCGGTGGCGGCATGAGCCGCGAGCGCGTGCTGGAGATCATGAAGGATTCGCGCATCGGCGCCTATGGCGCAATCGGCATAATGTGTCTGCTGGGTATCAAGTGCACAGCGTTGGCGTCGTTGCCGCCAGCTGCCATCGTGACGGCCTTGCTGGTCGCCCATCCACTGTCGCGCCTGGCAGCCGCCTCGCTGATCCGCTTGATGGACTACGCGCGCGACGAAGGCAAGGCCAAGCCGATGGCGCAAACCATGAGCCGCACCGAATTTGCGATTGCCGCCGCCTGCGGCTTGCTGCCCGGCGCCGCCTGTGCGGTACTGGGCATGCTCGACTGGAGCGCACTGGCTTTTGCTGTGGTGGCTGCTGCGCTGGCGGCCTGGTTTCTGGCGCGCAAATGCCAGCGCCGGTTGCAAGGCTATACGGGCGACTGCCTGGGCGCCGTGCAACAATTGTCGGAAGTGGCCATTTACCTGGCGATCCTGTCGAGCTTTCAGCCGCCGCTGCGTTTGTATTAGATGCAACTGATCCTGATACGCCATCCGGCGCCCGACATTGCCAGCGGCCTGTGCTACGGGCGCAGCGATGTGCCGGTAGCAGCGCAGGAACTGAACAGGGTGCGCGCCAGCCTGCAAAACTCCTTGCCGCGCCAGGTACCGGTCTATTCCAGTCCGCTGTCACGCTGCCTGCAGCTGGCTACGCTCCTTGCGCAGGACTTGCACGCAGGCACCCCACAAACCGATGCCCGCCTGATGGAAATGGATTTTGGCACCTGGGAAATGCAAACCTGGCACGATATCGAGCACGCCGCCATCGACGCCTGGGCCGCCGATCTGGTGCATTACCGGCCCGGTGGCGGCGAGAATGTGCTGACCATGGCGACCCGCGTTCAGTCGTTTCTGCAGCATCTGTTGCGCGAACAACACGCTACCGTCATCGTGGTCTGCCATGCTGGCACCATCCGCCTGATCACTGCCCTGCAGAGCGCATGTTCACTGGAAAAAGCCGCATTGCTGGCGGCCTCATCTGCGCACAAAATCGCTTATGGCAGCAGCACCACAATTGACTTTTGAGCGACATTCACCAGACAGGCCATTACAGTTCCACGCCTGCTGCACGTATAATGGACAGGTTTTGGTGCCCGCGTTCATGTCCATGAACGCAGTTAAACGGGAAACACGATGCTGATCGATAGCCAACGTGTGCTGCCCCCGCAACGGTAAACAAGTGCCCTCGTTTTCAACACGAAAGCGACTGGCAGGCGATCTCTGACAACCACTGTGCCTATGCGGCATGGGAAGGTGAGATGGCTTTACTTGCAGCCCGGATACCGGCCAGAACAGGTGGAAGCGTGCGAACGGGGATGTTCGCGATCCGACTGGCCTGGCATCCGGGCTGTCTTTGATCGTCATCTTCAGTTCCCTCTTCTGTTCAATCTGGCCCACGGGGACGTCGGCTGGTTGCTTATTATTCTTACTGAAAAATTATCATGACTCATGCTGTTTCGCGCCACGCGGCGCTCACTTCGCTCGCGCTGGCCATTGCCGCGCCTTCCGCTTTTGCGCAAGCCACTCCCGACACTTATGACCCTGTTGTCGTTACCGCCAGCCGTTATCCACAACACCTGAGCGAAGTACTGAGCGATACGCTGACCATCAGCTCGGAAGACATCTCGCGCTCGGGCGCCAGCTCGGTAGTCGACCTGCTGCAAAAACAGCGCGGCATCGAAGTGGCGCGCAATGGCGGCCCGGGAACCTCGGCATCGGTCTTTATGCGCGGCGCTAACAGCAACCAGAACATCGTGCTGGTCGACGGCGTACGCATCGGCTCCTCGACCCTGGGCACGGCCAACTTCAGCGCCCTGCCACTGTCGAGCATCGACCATATTGAAATCGTCTACGGCCCGGCCAGTACCATGTACGGCGCCGACGCCATCGGCGGCGTAATCCAGATCTTTACCAAAAAAGGCGACGGTCCCGTGCAACTGAGCGGCTCGGTCGGCTACGGCAGCGACAATACGCGCCAGGTCGAAGCGCATGTCTCGGGCGCCACTGGCGGCGCCAACAGCTTCAGCTACGCTCTGAGCGCCGGCAAGGAAAAATCGGACGGCTACTCGGCATCGAAGCTGGGCGCGTCGTCGTTTACCTACAATCCGGACAAGGACGGCTACGACAAGGAAAGCGTCAGCGGCCAGATCGGCTACCAGATGGCAAAGGGCCACCAGGTTGGCCTGGCGTTCATGAACAGCAAACTCGATGCGCAATACGATGCCGGTCCTGGCTACGATGCACGCAGCAACCAGAAGCTGGAAAACATCTCGGTATTTACCCGCAATGAATTCACGCCCAACTGGACCAGCGAACTGCGCTACGCGGAAGCGCGCGACAAGTCGGGCGACGACAGCGCTGCCGCATCGTGGGGCAAGAGCCAGATCGACACCAAGCAGACCGACCTGAGCTGGCAGAATGACATCCGCTTCGGCCGCGACAACCTGCAACTGCTGGCCAGCTACCGTGACGAAGACGTCACCTCAAGCAGCACGCCTGAAGTGACCGGTTCGCGCAATACCAAATCGTTTGCGGCGTCCTACAACCTGGTCCGCGGCGCGCATCTGCTGAGCGTCAGCGGCCGTCGCGACGACAGCTCGGCATTCGGCAAGCACAACACCGGCAGCGTGGCCTACGGCTACCGCTTCACCAACGCCCTGCGCGCGACCGCCAGCTACGGCACCAGCTTCCGCGCACCGACCTTCAATGAGCTGTACTACCCTGGCTATGGCCTGGCCAGCAACAAGCCTGAACGCGCACGCAACGCCGAAGTGGGCGTACGCTACGACGACGGCGCCTCGCTGCTGAGCGCCAGCTACTACCATAACAAGGTGACCGACCTGCTGGTCAACACCACGCCTTGCCCGGACCCGACCTTTACCGGCACGTTTGGCTGCGCCTACAACGTCAACAAGGCCCTGCTGGAAGGCATCACGATTGCTGGCGCGCGCAAATTCGGCGCCTTGAATGTGACCGGCAACATCGACCTGCAAGACCCACGCGACGAAACAAAAGACAAGCAACTGGTACGCCGCGCCAAGCGCCATGCCAACTTTGCTGCCGACTACACGGTCGGTGCCTGGACCGGCGGCGCCGAATGGCAACTGTCGGGCAAGCGCTTTGAAAACGCTGCCAACACCACCACGCTGGGCGGCTATGGCCTGGTCAATCTGTATGGCACCTACCAGGTCAACCGCGACTGGTCGGTACTGGCGCGCTGGAACAATATCGCTGACAAGAACTACGAACTGGCGCGTTTCTACGCCACGCCAGGCTCGAACTTCTTCGTTGGCCTGCGCTACGGCATGAAGTAATCACGTTGTTGAGGTAAGCTGCGGGCGGCGGCACCATGCCGCCGTCCGCAGTGTCGTGTCTTTTAAGGGTAGTCGATGCACCCATTTTTTCGCAATATGCGCCACCGTGCCACGGTGATCATCACCACGCTGCTCGTGTGCGCAATTGCCAGCCTGCTTGTTTCCGGCATGATCGGCTCGATCGCGATTCCGCTCGCCGACATGCCCACAGCCCTGCTGCACCTGGTGCAGGGCAATCCCGATTCCCTTGCCGCCACCCTGCTTGAGCTGCGCCTCGGGCGCGCTTCAACCGCCTTTGTGACCGGCGCCGCACTGTCGCTGGCCGGCGTAATGATGCAGGCGCTGCTGCGCAATCCGCTGGCCGATCCGTATGTGCTGGGCCTGTCCTCGGGCGCTTCGGTAGGCGCCCTGCTCGCTTTACTGCTGATGTATTCGCTGTGGGCGGTCGATGCGGCCGCCTTTGCCGGCGCCGTCATCATTTCCATGTTGCTGTACCTGCTGGCGCGGCGCGACCTGCGCGGCGGTACGGCAGCCGAAGGCGGCGCCTCCTTGCTGCTGCTGACAGGGGTGATCCTGTCGTCGGCCAGCATGGCGCTGGTCACCCTGATGCTGTCGATTGCGCCTGAAGGACGATTGCGCACCATGGTGTTCTGGATGATCGGTGATTTGTCCGGCGCGCCGGTGCGCCTGATGCCGTGGGTAGTGCTGGCCGGCGCCATGCTCTTTGCGCTGCGCTGCGCGCGTTCGCTCAATGTGATGGCGCTGCATGCCGAGGCGGCCAGCACGCTGGGCGTGCGCGTGGGGGCGCTGCGCAAGGGCCTGTTTTTTGTCTCGGGCCTGCTGACCGCCAGCGCCGTGACCAGCGCCGGCAGCATCGGCTTTGTCGGCCTGATCGTGCCCCATGCGCTGCGCTTTGCCTGCGGCCCCGACCACCGCGTGCTGATACCGGCTGCAGCACTGGCCGGCGGCGCTTTTCTGGTGCTGGCCGATACCATGGCGCGCACCGTGCTGGCGCCGCTGCAGTTGCCCGTTGGCGTGATTACGGCCATGATCGGCGCACCGGTATTTCTGTACCAGCTGCATCGCCTGCGCCGAAAGTAACGCCATGATACTAACGCCATGATACGTACCTACCAACTGGGCCTGCACGCTGGCAGCCGCAAGCTGATCGCCAATCTGAACTGGCAGATCGACGATGGCGAATGCTGGAGCGTGATCGGGCGCAACGGCGCCGGCAAAAGCACCTTGCTGCGTACGCTGGCCGGCTTGCGCCAGCCTGACGCCGGCCACGTCACGATACAGAACCGCGACCTGCATGAGTGGCCTTTGACAGACCTGGCGCGCCAGCGCGCCTTCCTCGCGCAGGCGCGCAATGATGCGTTTTCCTACCGCGTGATTGAAACCGTGCTGTCGGCGCGTCACCCTTACCACGACCAGCATTACTGGGAAGGCAGCGACGACCAGCAGATCGCCCTCGCTTCGCTGGCGTCGATGGAAGTGGCACACCTGGCCGAGCGCGATGTGCGCAGCCTGTCCGGCGGCGAGCGCCAGCGCGTGGCGATTGCCGCCATGCTGGCGCAAGATACCCCGCTGCTGCTGCTCGACGAGCCGGCCAATGCGCTGGACCTGGCGCATCAGGTGAGCGTAATGAACCTGCTGGCGCGCCTGTGCCGCGAGCAGCGCAAAACCGTGGTGATGGTCGGCCATGACCTGAACCTCGCGCACAGCGTGTCGAGCCATGCGCTGCTGCTGATGGGCGACGGCGGCTGGCTGGCCGGCCCGGTGGCCGAGGTGATGCAAGCCGACACCCTGTCGGACTACCTGGGCCACCCGATCGAGATCATCGAACATGGCCAGCGCAAGATATTCATACCGAAAGAGGACATAGCATGAGCGAGAACAAAATCATCGACGCTGACACAGCCGCCATCAACGAACGCCACCGCGTGCGCATGGAACGCAAGAAAGCCATTATCGATGCGGCCATTGCCAAGGCCGACAAGGAAATCGGCATCATTATCGTCAATACCGGCAACGGCAAGGGCAAGAGTTCGAGCGGCTTTGGCATGGCGATTCGCGCCATGGGTCACGGCATGAAAGTGGGCGTGGTGCAGTTTATCAAGGGCGCGATGTCAACCGGCGAAGAGAAATTCCTGCGCCGCTTTCCCGACGAAATCAGCTTTCACGCCATGGGCGAAGGCTATACCTGGGAAACCCAGAACCGCGAGCGCGATATTGAAAAAGCCGAACTGGCATGGGAACAGGCCAAAACCTTTCTGGCCGACCCCAGCTACGGCCTGGTGCTGTTTGACGAACTCAATATCGCCCTCAAATACAAATACCTCGACGTGCACAAGGTGATTGCAGACCTGCTCGAACGCCCCGCCATGCAGCATGTGGTCATTACCGGCCGCGGCGCGCCGGAGGAACTGATCGCGATTGCCGATACGGTTACGGAAATGGCCGTGGTCAAGCATGCGTATGCGGCCGGCATCGGCGCGCAGGCCGGCACCGAGTGGTAATGCATTGATGCGTACCCTCGTGTTGGGCGGCGCGCGTTCCGGCAAGAGTGCGTTTGCCGAGCAACTGGCGCAATCTTCCGGCAAGGAAGTGGTGTATCTCGCCACCGCACAGGCGCGCGACGGTGAAATGGCCACGCGCATTGCGCATCACCGGGCGCAGCGCCCCGCCAGCTGGCCCACCGTGGAAGAGCCCTTGCAACTCGGTGCGGTGCTGCGCGCGCACGCCGCGCCAGGCCGCTTGCTGCTGGTGGACTGCCTGACGCTATGGCTCAGCAATCTGATGTTCTGCTCGGGCGAGGCCTACCCCGAGGTCGGCGCCATCGAGCTGCCGGCACAGTTTCATCACGAGCGCGCGCACCTGTTGACGGTGCTGGACGAAATCGATTGCGACGTGGTGCTGGTCTCGAATGAGGTCGGCATGGGCATCGTGCCCTATGGCGCCATTTCGCGCGCGTTTCTCGATGAAGCCGGACGGCTGAACCAGGCGGTGGCGGCGCTGTGCGAGCGCGCCGTGTTTGTCGCTGCCGGGCTGCCGCTGTATCTGAAGGGTGCACCGTGAAAGGAAGACCATGCTGATGGGCTGGTCCTGTGCGCTGCTGGCCGGTTTGCTGACGGCCGGCGTGCTGCTTGATTTGCTGCTGGGCGAGACGCGCCGCTGGCATCCGCTGGTCGGCTTTGGGCGGCTGGCCAGCCTGCTTGAACGGCTGCTTAACCGTGGGCGAGGCCGTTTCGTGCGTGGCATACTGGCGTGGATGCTGGCGGTGCTGCCGGTTACCGCACTGGCCGTGTGGCTGTGCGGTCTGGGCGGCGCCGCCATCAATCTCTGCGTGCATGTGTTCTTGCTGTATCTGTGCCTGGGCCTGCGCAGCCTGCGCGACCATAACCAGCCGATTGCCGTAGCGCTGGCTGCCGGCGACCTTGACCAGGCGCGCCTGCTGACCGCGCGTATCGTCAGCCGCGATACAGCCAATGCCGATGCGGCCAGCCTGGCCAAGGCCAGCACCGAATCCCTGCTGGAAAACGGCAACGACGCGGTGTTTGGCACGCTGTTCTGGTTTGCCGTGGCCGGCGGCCCGGGCGCGGTGCTGTTCCGGCTGGCCAATACACTCGATGCCATGTGGGGCTACCGCAACGAACGCTATGACTGGTTCGGCTGCTGCGCCGCGCGCATCGACGATATACTGAACTACCTGCCGGCGCGCCTGACCGCGCTGTCCTATGTTGTGCTGGGCAAGACCATGGCCGACAAACAACGCGCCTGGCATTGCTGGCGCACCCAGGCCCCTACCTGGGGCAGCCCGAACGCCGGCCCGGTGATGGCCAGCGGCGCCGGCGCGCTGGGCCTGGCGCTGGGTGGCGAGGCTGTCTACGACGGAGAAATCGAATATCGCCCGATGCTGGGCAGTGGCAGGCCAGCCGAAGCCAGCGACATCGACCGCGCCTGGCGGTTGGTGGCCGAAACCACGGTACTGTGGATCATCTGGGTGGCGCTGGCAGCCGGCCTGTTTTACCTGCAAGGGCTGCTTTTTCAAGGACTGCTTTTTCAAAGACAACTCTATGCTTGAACATGGCGGCAACCTGCGCGACGCCGCGCTGGCTTTTGAACGGCCACTCGACGACTGGCTCGACCTGTCGACCGGTATCAACCCGCACTGGTATCCGGTGCCGCCTTCCAGCGCCAGCGCCAACGCCTGGCACCGGCTGCCTGAAGCCGACCCGGCCCTGGCGCTGGCCGCCTGCCGCTACTATGGCGCCCCCGCCATGCTGCCGGTGGCCGGCACCCAGGCGGCCATCCAGGCCCTGCCCCGTTTGCGCGCGCCATCGCGCGTGGTGGTGGCCGCGCCCTCGTACGCCGAGCATGCGCATCATTGGGGCCAGCATGGCCACAGCCTGCGCCAGGTAGCCTATGCCGATCTGGCGCAGGCTATCGACAGCTGCGACGTGCTGGTGATCTGTAATCCCAACAATCCGACCGGCGAGCGCATCGCCCATGACGTGCTGCTGGACTGGGCCGACCGGCTGGCTGCACGCGGCGGTTGGCTGGTGGTCGATGAAGCGTTTGGCGATACCGAAGACGCGGCCAGCCTCGGCGCGCATAGCGCCCGGCCCGGCCTGGTGGTACTGCGTTCGGTCGGCAAATTCTTTGGCCTGGCCGGCTTGCGCCTGGGCTTTGTCGCGGCGCAGCCGCCGCTGCTTTCTGCGCTGGCCGATCTGCTGGGTCCGTGGACCGTCAGCGGCCCGGCGCAGCAGGTGGCGCTGGCAGCCTTGAGCGATACTGCCTGGCAGGCGGCCATGCGTGCACGGCTGCGGCAGGAAAGCGCATGGCTACGCCAGCTGCTGGCCGCGCACGGCATTGCCAGCGCCGGCACGGCACTGTTTCAATGGTGGCCCGAGCCACGCGCCGAACAATTCTGGCGCCATATGGCGCAGCATGGCATCTGGGTACGATTGTTTCGCCACGCCGCCCACGGCATCCGACTGGGCTTGCCGCCCGATGAACCAGCCTGGCTGCGCCTGCAGCAGGCACTGACCGCATGGAACAAGGAAAACACATGAATGCTCTGACTTTGCCCGTCCTTCTGGCGGGCCTGCTCTCACTGCCGACGCAGGCCGCCATTTCGGTGCGCGACGATGATGGCAATACCGTCACCGTGCAAAAGCCGGCGCAGCGCATCCTGGCGCTGGCGCCGCATATTACCGAGCTGCTGTTTGCAGCCGGCGGCGGTGAAAAAATAGTCGGTGCGGTCAGCTACAGCGACTACCCGGAAGCGGCCAAAAAGATTCCGCATGTGGGCGACAACCGCCAGTTCGACATGGAGCGCATTATCGCCATGAAGCCAGACCTGATCGTGATCTGGCGCCATGGCAGTGCCGACCGCCAGATCGCCATGCTGCGCCAGTTGAAGGTGCCGATCTACCATAGCGATCCGAAAAAGCTGGCCGACATCCCCGAAGGCGTGGAGCGCCTGGGCCAGCTGATGGGGACCGACAATGTCGCCAGACCGGCCGCCGCGCAGTTGCGCACCCGGCTGGCTGGCCTGACCAGCCAGTACGGCAAGCGCGCGCCGGTGCGCGTGTTCTATCAGGTGTGGGACAAGCCACTGTATACCATCAGCGGCGCGAGCATTATCAGCGACGCGATGCGCGTGTGCGGCGGCCAGAATATCTTTGCCGCGATGAAGGTGGTGGCGCCCGTGGTCACGCCCGAAGGCGTGCTGGCCGAAGACCCGGAAGCCATTTTCGGCACCAGTGAAAAGAGCGACCCGGACAGCGAGGGCGGCCTGGCCATGTGGCGCGCTTTTCCATCGATCACGGCGGTACGCAGGAACAACCTGTTCCGCCTCAATGGCGACCTGCTCAACCGCGCCGGCCCGCGCATGATCGACGGCACGGCCGCCATGTGCGAGCAGCTCGATATGGCGCGCCAGCGCCGGAGCAAACCTTGACCCAGCTGTCGCTGTACACAACTTTGATGGTGCAAGGCACCACCTCGGACGCCGGCAAGAGCACCATCGTGGCGGCGCTGTGCCGGCTGCTCAAGCGGCGCGGCGTAACGGTGGCGCCCTTCAAGCCGCAGAATATGGCGCTCAACAGCGCAGTGACCAGCGACGGCGGCGAGATCGGCCGCGCGCAGGCGCTGCAGGCGCTGGCCTGCGGCCTGGCGCCGCATACCGACATGAATCCGGTGCTGCTCAAGCCGTCGTCGAACACCGGTGCGCAAGTGATCATTCACGGCAAGGTACGCGCCGAGATGGATGCGCGCGACTACCAGCAATACAAGACCATCGCCATGGGCGCGGTGCTCGAATCGCATGCGCGCCTGCGCCAGCAGTACCAGGCCGTGATCGTCGAAGGCGCCGGCAGCCCGGCTGAAATCAATCTGCGTGCGCGCGATATTGCCAATATGGGTTTTGCCGAGGCGGTCGACTGCCCGGTGATCCTGGTGGCCGATATCGACCGCGGCGGCGTGTTTGCCCATATTATCGGCACGCTGGCCTGCCTGTCCGACAGCGAACGCGCGCGCGTGCTGGGCTTTGTGATCAACCGCTTTCGCGGCGATATTTCCCTGCTCGAACCGGGCATCGAGTGGCTGGAACAGCAGACCGGCAAGCCGGTGCTGGCCGTGCTGCCCTATCTGCAAGGGCTGTTTCTCGATGCCGAAGATGCGGTCGAAGCGATGCAGGCCGAGCGCGGCGCCTTCAGGGTAGTGGTGCCGCAACTGCCACGCATCAGCAACCATACCGATTTCGACGCACTGCGCGCCCATCCCGGCATCGATCTGCAGTTCATCAAACAGGGCCAGCCGATACCGCCGGCCGACCTGGTGATCCTGCCCGGCAGTAAAAACACGCGTGGCGACCTGGCCTGGCTGCAGCAGCAGGGCTGGCCCGCTTACCTGGCCAGGCATCTGCGCTACGGCGGCAAGGTGATCGGCATTTGCGGCGGCTTCCAGATGCTGGGCGCCACGGTACACGATCCGCTGGGCGTGGAAGGGGCGAAAGGGGCGTCGCAGGCGCTCGGCCTGCTTGAACTGGAAACCGAACTGACGCCCGACAAGCGCCTAGTCCTGGTGGAAGGCCAGTGCGCGTTTGCCGACGCGTCCGTCAAGGGCTATGAAATTCACATGGGCGTGTCAAGCGGTGCAGCGCTGGCGCAGCCCGCGTTTGTGCTCGGCGGCAGGCCGGAAGGGGCGATTTCCCTAGATGGGAAAATCCTTGGCAGCTATTTGCATGGCATGTTCGATACGCCCGGCGCCTGCAGCGCGCTGCTGCGCTGGGCCGGGCTCGAATCAAACCATGTGGTCGATACGGCGGCCCTGCGCGAAGCGAGCCTGGAGCGTATTGCCGATGCGGCCCAGCCTTTGCTCGATGCGCTGGACCGCCTGGCCTGGCCGGCCTAGTTTTTCAGGCACATGCCCATATAGGCGCGGTCGGTGGAAAACTCGACCGCCATGCTCGACGACACCGGCATGAACATCGAATAATCGGCGGGCACATCGGCCGGGTCCTTGAACACGGCAATGCCATCGAAGTCGACCGCTTGCGTACCCAGGCCCAGCTTGTTGACGGTGATGGTCTCGTTATGCGATTTGCCACTCGTCAGGTTGGTGACGGTGGCCGTGCTGCCGGCAATGTCGATCTTGCCGCCGATACCGCCGCCTGTTGCACAGGCATAGCTGCCATTGAGTTCGCTGCCAATTTTCTGCTGTTTGGCCGCCACGATGGTGCCGACCCGCAGCACGTTTTCCTGGTTGACGCCGTAGCGGTCGATAAACAGCGCCAGCCCGCGGTCGCCGGCATGCACATGTACCACGCCGAAGTCCAGATTGCCCTGGCGTGCGATCACCAGGCCGCTGGCATTTTTGGCCAGCGTCAGGCTGGCGTTTTCTGCTGCCAGCGATGGTGACACGGCGCTGCAGACGCCCTGCGCATTGAAGCTGCCGCCGTTGCACAGCTGCGCCGTGCCATCGGCTGCGACCTTCAGCACGCCTTTGGGATTGAACAGGCTGCCGCCGTTCGAGGCATTGCGCATGGTGCCGATAAAAACATAGCTGCCGGCCAGCTTGGTCACGTCGCTGACGGCGTAGCCGGTGCCGCTGACGGTACTGGCCTTGCCGCCCACTTTCACATTACCCGTCAACAAGCGCGTGCGCGCATCGACCGATACATTCAGGTCGGCGCCGGTATAGGTGGTCACGCTGCCGCTGGTGGTGGAGGTAAAGGTGCCGCTGCGGTCAGTCAGGCCGAACTGCGTCGACAGCACCTTGATGCTGAAGGTCTTTTTCACGTTATCGAAGGTGATGCGCCAGGTATCGCCGATATCGGCTGCCACGTCATACACGGCTTCATCGGCACTGGCGCCGGCCAGCAGGCTCAGGCCAGCCTGGGCGGCCACCGCCTGCGAGGCGGCAGTGACGGCATCGGGTGCTGGCGTGGTAACTGGTGGGGTCACCACGACTGGCGGCGTCACCGGTGCAACAGGTGCGTCGTCATGGTCACTGCCACCGCCGCAAGCAGACAGGGTGGCGCCCAACAGGACGATGGCCAGGGATTTTTTCATGGGATAACTTTCCGTATCAAAAGGGTGCGCTCGCATGCGCAGGGACAAGCGATACTAGCGTTAGCAGTAAGTCATTTCCATAGAACAAATGTTCCATGGACTTTTTGAAAACAGCAGGCTGACGGCATGGCACACGCATTTATGTAACAATTCGGGCACCACCTCTACCGGCCCAGCTTATGTCCAGTCCCCCAACTGTTGCCACACCATCGGTCAAAGCTTTTCTTCCCTGGGTGGTCGCCACCGCACTGTTCATGGAACAGCTCGATTCGACCATCGTCAATACCGCCATTCCGGCCATGGCCGCCAGCCTGAACGTGACGCCGCTGAGCCTGAAGGCGGTCGTTACCAGCTATATCCTGAGCCTGGCAGTCGGCATCCCGATCAGCGGCTGGATGGCGGACCGCTTTGGCACGCGACGCGTGTTTTCCACCGCAATTGCCATCTTCACCATCGCCTCGGTGCTGTGCGGCCTGTCGGTCAATTCGCCGATGCTGGTGGCCTCGCGCCTGCTGCAGGGCATCGGCGCGGCCATGATGATGCCGGTTGGCCGGCTGGCCATTATCCGCACTTTCCCCAAGTCGCAATTACTCGCTGCCATGAATTTCGTGATTATCCCGGCGCTGATCGGCCCACTGCTGGGGCCGACCGTGGGCGGGCTGATCGTGCACTGGCTGTCGTGGCGCGAGATTTTCTTTGTCAACGTACCGGTCGGCCTGGCCGCGCTGTACCTGGCGCACCGCCATATGCCCGACTACTACGGCGACAGCCCGCGTCCGCTCGACCTGATCGGCCTGGTGCTGTTCGGTACCGGTATCGCGCTGCTGTCGTGGCTGCTGGAAATCTTTGGCGAGCACAAGATCGATCCGACCTCGGCCGGCGTGCTGCTGCTTATTTCACTGAGCCTGCTCGCTGCCTACGGCTGGCACTCGCGCGAAGTGCTGCATCCGCTGCTGCGCCTGTCGCTGTTCAAGATCCGCACTTTCCGCACCGCCGTGATGGGTGGCTTTATCACGCGTCTCGGCGTGGGCGGCCTGCCCTTCCTGCTGCCGCTGCTGTACCAGATCGGCCTGGGCCTGCCGGCCTGGCAGTCGGGCCTGCTGATGATGCCGTCGGCAGCGGCCGCCATGGGCATGAAATTCATTTCAGCGCGCGTGCTGGCGCGCTTCGGCTATCGCCAGGTACTGATCGTCAACACCTTGCTGATCGGCGTGACGATTGCCATGTTCTCGCAGGTCAATGCCGGCACGCCGCTGTATGTGATCGTGGCCATCGGCCTGTGCCAGGGTTTCTTCAATTCGCTGCAGTTTTCCAGCATGAACACGCTGGCGTACGCCGATGTGAATAATGCCGATTCCAGCATGGCCAGCACCATGTCGAGCTCGATGCAGCAGCTGTCGATGAGCTTTGGCCTGGCCATGGGCTCGCTGGTGACCGGCTGGTTCCTCGGTGATTTGCCGCAGTCCGACCGCGCCGCGCTCAGTAATGCGCTGCATCATGCGTTCCTGACGCTGGCCGCCGTTACCATGTTGTCTTCGCTGAGTTTCTGGGGCTTGCGCCGCAACGATGGCGAAAGCATCAGCAAGGGCGACAGCAGCAGCGACGAATCCGCTCCCGTCACGCCGCCAATCGCAAAAAAATGACCGCAAACTGAACTGCATCAAGCCTCTTGCAGGCCGCCCTGGCGGCGCTGCCAACTGCTGCTAGTGTGAAAGCTGGCGTGCAGGTGGCAGGGGGCACAGATGCCGGTCGAGCGCAAATTCAGATGGGAAGGCAAGGACCGCCACGGCCGGCAGACGCATGGCGAGCTGCGCGCTGCCGATCCGCAATCGGTCAGTCTGCTGCTGCGCCGCCAGGGTATCTTGTCGACCCGCGTGCAAGCTGCGCGTGCGCCGCCAGGCAAGGCCATCAACGCCAGCGATATCGCCCTGTTTACGCGCCAGCTGGCAGCCATGATGGCAGCCGGCGTGCCGTTGCTGCATGCGTTCGATATCGCCGGCAAGGGCCATCCCAAACCCGCCATGAAGCAGCTGATGCAGGAACTGCGCCAGGCGGTCGAGGCCGGCAGCAGCCTGCAGCAGGCATTTCGCCAGTATCCGGCGCTGTTCGACACGCTCTATTGCAATCTGGTGGCGGCCGGCGAACAGGCCGGCATCGTGCAGGAGCTGCTGGCGCGCCTGGCCAGCCACCAGGAAAAGGCGCTGGCGCTGCGCCGCCAGTTGCGCGGCGCCCTGGCCTACCCGGCTACCGTCGTGCTGGTGGCCGTGCTGGTGACGGCCGTGATCCTGTCAGTGGTGGTGCCGGCCTTTCGCCAGGTATTCGACAGCGTGGGCGCACCGCTGCCTTTGCCGACGCTGGTGGTGATGACCCTGTCGGCGCTGCTGACGCGCTACTGGCTTGCATTGCTGGCAGGACTGGCCGGCGCCGTGCTGCTGGGGCGTCTGGCCTGGCGCCGCTGGCCGCTGCTGCGCCGCCAGGTCCAACTGCAGATGCTGCGCCTGCCCGTGTTCGGTGCGCTGCTGCGGCGCGCCGCCATTGCACGCTGGACGCGCACCCTGGCCGCCCTGTTTGCCGCCGGCGTGCCGCTGCTCGATGCGCTCGAACTGGTCGGCGCGGCGGCCAACCATGTGCTGTACCACGAGGCAACCGGGCGCATCGAACGGGAAATCCGCGCCGGCGGCAGCCTGGCGCTGGCCATGGAGCATAGCGGCGTGTTTCCCGCGCTGCTGACGCAACTGGCGCTGATCGGCGAAGAGTCCGGCACGCTCGACGCCATGCTGACGCGCGCGGCCGAGATGATCGAAGCGGAAATCGACGCCGCCGTCTGTACGCTCTCGTCCCTGATGGAGCCTTTGCTGATGCTGGTGCTGGGAACGCTGGTAGGGGCGCTGGTGATTGCCCTGTACCTGCCCATTTTCAAGCTGGGCACGGTGTTTTGAATCTTTCTGTGTTGCAAAACATTCCACTGGCAGCGCGGATGTCTTACACTGCAATGCCTGCCGCAGCCATGCGCCGCTTTTCCCTGTTACCGGAACACCATGCAAGATACCCTGCTGTTTGCCGCCCCCGGCACGCTGTTCGTCACCCTCGTTGCCGCCCTGTTCGGCCTGATGGTCGGCAGCTTTCTCAATGTGGTGATCCACCGCATCCCCAAAATGATGCAGCGCGAGTCTGATAACTATGTTGCGGTGGAAAGCGGCCAGCCGCCGCCCCATACCGAGCGCTACAACCTGATGCTGCCGCATTCGCATTGCAGTTGCTGCGGCCACCGCATCACGGCCATGGAAAACATCCCCGTCATCAGCTACCTGCTGCTGCGCGGCAAGTGCAGCGCCTGCAAGGCGCCCATTTCCATGCGCTATCCGCTGGTCGAACTGCTGACCGGCGCGCTGTCGGCCCTGCTGGTCTGGCATTTCGGCAGCGGCTGGACCGGTCTTGCCACGCTGGTGTTTGCCTGGCTGCTGATCGCCATGACCTTTATCGACGCCGACACGCAAATGCTGCCGGACGACCTGACTTTTCCGCTGCTGTGGGCCGGCCTGCTGGTCAATCTCAATGGCACGTTTGTACCGCTGGCTGACGCCGTGATCGGCGCGGCGGCCGGCTACCTGGCCCTGTGGAGCGTGTACTGGCTGTTCAAGCTGGCGACAGGCAAGGAAGGAATGGGGTATGGTGACTTCAAACTGCTTGCCGCGCTGGGCGCCTGGCTGGGCTGGACCATGTTGCCGACGATTATCTTGCTGGCATCGGTGGTTGGCGCCATCGTCGGCATCTGCCTGATCGTGTTTGCCCGCCGCGGGCGCGACAAGCCCATTCCGTTTGGTCCCTATCTGGCTGCTGCGGGCATGATTGCCCTGCTGTACGGCACGCCGCTGTCGCAACTGACGCAGGGCCTGTTTGGCCCGTATTGATGATTATCCGGAAGGAAGCATGGAAAGACCCACAGCGCCTTATTTCAGCGTCGGCCTGACCGGCGGCATCGGCTGCGGCAAGAGCACGGTAGCCGACCTGTTTGCCGCGCGCGGCGCCACCATCGTCGATACCGACCAGATCGCCCACGGCCTGACGGCTCCCAACGGCGCAGCCATGCCGGCGCTGGTAGCCGAGTTTGGCGCCGCCTATGCCGATGCGCGCGGCGCGCTGGACCGCCCGAAAATGCGCGAACTGGTGTTTTCCGATCCACAGGCCAAGGCCAGGCTGGAAGCGATTTTGCATCCGCGCATCCGCGCCGCCACCCTGGCGGCGGCACAGAACGCTACCGGCAGCTATGTGATGTTTGCCGTGCCGCTGCTGGTCGAGTCCGGCGGCTGGGTCGAGCGCGTCAACCGCGTGCTGGTGATCGACTGCCTGGAGGCCCGCCAGATCGAACGGGTGATGACGCGCAACGGGCTGACCGAAGCGCAGGTGAAAGCCATTATGGCCACCCAGGCCACGCGCGCCATGCGCCTGGCAGCCGCTGACGATGTGATCGATAACAATGGCGCCGTGGCGGCGCTGGAGCCGCAGATCGCCGCGCTGCACGAGGTATACCTCGCATTTTCAAAAAGAATGGCTGGAATGGCGTCTCAGCATTTGTAATTTGTCGACGCTTGGTTCAAAATCACGGGATTGCTTGCCGATCCTTACTTAAGGGATATCATTTTGATTGTCTACGAATACCCTTTCAACGAACGCATACGGACACTGTTGCGGCTGGAAGACCTGTACGACAAATTCAAGTTCTTTATCCAGCAAGAGCACGCCATGCAGCACCATGTTGCCTTGGCAACTATTTTCGATATGCTGGAAGTGGCAGGCCGCGCCGACCTGAAGTCCGACCTGCTGCAGGAACTCGAGCGCCAGCGCCAGAGTCTGCTGGGTTACCGCAGCAATCCCAATGTCGAGCCGGAAACACTGGACGCCATCCTCGGCGAACTCGATAGCATCAGCGGGGCGCTGGTGGCGGCGCAGGGCAAGACCGGCCAGAATATCCGCGACAACGAATGGCTGATGAGCATCCGCGGGCGCACCATTATTCCCGGCGGCGCTTGCGAGTTCGACCTGCCTTCGTACTACGCCTGGCAGCAACGCAGCAGCGCGCAGCGCCTGGCCGATATCCAGGCCTGGTTTGCACCGCTGGCGCCGCTGTTCGACGCGCTGGCGCTGGTGCTGCGCCTGCTGCGCGACTCGGGCCGCCCGGTCACGCTGACGGCCAACGCCGGCAGTTACCAGCAAATGCTGCAAGGCAAGGTCTACCAGATGCTGCGCCTGTCGATCGATGAAACGAGCGGCGCGATTCCGGAAATTTCAGCCAATAAATATATGCTGTGGGTGCGCTTTACCACCCAGGGCGGCGACCTGAAACCCAAGCCGCTCGAAGAAGATGTACCATTCGAGCTGACGCTCTGTAACTTTTAATGTTGTAAAGTACCGCTATCATGCCAGTTGTAAATTGCCCCACCTGTCACGCCAAGGTCGAATGGACCGAGGCCAACAAATACCGCCCCTTCTGCTCGGAACGCTGCAAGCAGATCGACCTGGGCGCCTGGGCCGAAGAAAAGTACACGATTCCCGCCGCTGATCCGCTGGAAGATCCGTTGCAAGATCCGCTGGCCGATCATGAACCCAAACCGCATTGAAGTAGGTCGGATTAGCCGCTTGGCGGCGTAATCCGACAACACCTGCGGCGCCAACAATGTTGTCGGATTTCGCGGGGTTTTGCCCCGCTTGCGTGGCCCGGCTGATCCGACCTACCGTCCTACCGTCCTCTTAACTTGGCGGCATCAGGCTCAAGCCTGGGCTCGTACCTCGTCCAGCCATTCAAGCAGCGGAATGGTGGCCGGCAGCAAAGGCTCGACGCCCACCGTGCCCTGCCAGGCAAACGCTTGCCCTTCCAGGCTTTGCGGCTCGCCCTGCCAATCGCGGCTGATATAGAAATGCAGCCGCACATGGGCATGCGGATACACGTATTCCACGCCGCACCACGCTTCGGCGCTCACGATCTGCAGGCCCAGCTCCTCGACAAACTCGCGCTTCAATGCATCGAGAATGGCTTCACCCGGCTCAACCTTGCCACCCGGGAACTCCCAGTAGCCGTCGAAGGGCTTGCCGGGCGGCCGCTGGCCCAGCAGCACGTCGCCATTCGGTTTCATCAGGATGCCGACGGCAACGTCCACCGGTTTCGGTTTCACTTCGCTCATTGCGGCAGCTTTCCGGCGTAGTCGCGTGCAAACTGCCACGCCACGCGGCCCGAACGCGAACCGCGCTGCAGCGCCCAGCGCAGGGCATCGCCACGCGCTTCGGCAATCTGCGCCGGCGTGCAGCCGTAGGAGGCGAGCCAGTGCGACACGATGTCCAGATAGTCGTCCTGGCGAAACGGATAGAACGACAGCCACAGGCCGAAACGCTCCGACAACGAGATTTTCTCTTCCACCGTTTCGCCTGGATGCAAATCGCCATCTTCATCGGTCTTGTAGCTGGTGTTGTCCGACATACGTTCGGGCATCAGGTGACGCCGGTTCGAGGTCGCATAGATCAGCACATTGTCCGACTGCGCGCTGATACTGCCATCGAGCGCCACTTTGAGCGCCTTGTAGCCGCTCTCGCCTTCCTCGAACGACAGGTCGTCGCAAAAAACGATAAAGCGTTCGGGACGCGCCGCCACCAGATCGACGATGTCGGGCAGGTCGGCCAGGTCGGCTTTGTCCACCTCGATCAGGCGCAGGCCCTGGTCGGCAAACTGGTTCAGGCAAGCCTTGATCAAGGATGACTTGCCGGTGCCGCGCGCGCCTGTCAGCAGCACATTGTTGGCCGGACGGCCGCTGACGAACTGGCGCGTGTTCTGCTCGATCTGCTGCTTTTGCGCGCCGATATTGTGCAGGTCCGACAGCGTGATCTGCGACACATGGGCCACCGACTGCAGATAGCCGACAACGCCCTGGCGGCGACGCCAGCGGAAGGCAAAGCTGTTCCAATCCGGCAGCGGCGCTGCCTGCGGCAAGATTGCCTCCACGCGCGCCAGCAGGCTTTCCGCGCGGAGCAAAAATTGCTCGAGGCCGGTCATGAGCGGTAGTCGGCGTTGATCGACACGTAGTCGTGCGACAGGTCGCAAGTCCACAACGTGGCCGCAGCATCGCCGCGCGCCAGCTTGACGCGGATGGTGATTTCGCTTTGCTGCATCACGCGCTGGCCGTCCTGCTCCTGGTAGTCGGGATTACGGCCGCCGTTCTTGGCTACCCACACATCGTCCAGGTACAGATTCAGCTGCCCCACATCGAGATCATCCACGCCGGCGTAGCCGATGGCGGCCAGGATACGGCCCAGGTTCGGGTCCGAGGCAAAGAAGGCGGTTTTCACCAGCGGCGAGTGGGCGATCGAATAGGCGATCTTGCGGCATTCTTCCACGCTGCGGCCGTCTTCCACGGTCACCGTCATGAACTTGGTCGCGCCTTCGCCGTCGCGCACGATGGCTTGCGCCAGGAAAGTCGACAGTTCGGTGACGGCGGCGGCCAGTTCGACGTAATGCGGCGAATCGATGGAGTCGATCACCAGGCTGCCCGCGCCGGTGGCCACCAGCATAAAGGAGTCATTGGTCGAGGTGTCGCCGTCGATGGTGATGCAGTTGAACGACTTGTCGGCGGCCTGCTTGACCAATTGATCGAGCACCGGCTGGGCCACGGTGGCGTCGAATGCCAGAAAGCCCAGCATGGTGGCCATGTTCGGCTTGATCATGCCGGCGCCCTTGCTGATGCCGGTCAGGGTCACGCTGTGCCCGCCGATGGTGACCGTGCGCGAGCCGGCTTTCGGCTGGGTGTCGGTGGTCATAATGGCTTCGGCTGCCGAGAACCAGTTGTCGTTCGTTAACGCAGCCACCGCCTGCGGCAAACCGGCCACCAGGCGCTGTACCGGCAGCGGCTCGAGAATCACGCCGGTGGAAAACGGCAGGATCTGCTGCGGCGTGCAGCCCAGCAGTTCGGCCAGTGCGGCGCAGCTGGCCTGTGCATCGGCCAGGCCCGATTCGCCGGTGCCTGCATTGGCGTTGCCGGTATTGACCAGCAGCGCACGGATCGGCGCGGCGCCAGCGGTCACGGCGGCCAGGTTGGCTTTTGAGATCTGCACCGGCGCGGCGCAGAAGCGGTTGAGCGTGAATACGCCAGCGACGGTGGCCGTCGGCGCCAATTTCAGTACCAGCAAATCCTTGCGGTTGGGTTTCTTGATGCCGGCTTCGGCAACACCGATTTCAATACCGGCGACAGCTTTCAGGTCGGCGGCGACGGGCTTGGGAGAATTGACGGCCATGGGAGCTCTTCTGCTAGGGAAAAAGGAAGCGCTATTGTAGCGCCTTCGCGCCAGCGGTGACCATCGCGCATGGATCGCCAACTCGCTTGCGGCGCATCAAAGCGCGGCCTGGCAGCGCGATTAAGGTAAAAATCTACGCCATCGCCGACCGGAGCATGCCATGCACCAACACCTTTTACATTTGCTGCGTTTATACCTGATGTTAAGCCTCGCGCTATGCTTGGGTGCGTTGGCAGCCTGCACCACAACAGGGCCATTTGCCCTGACTGGCGCAGCAGAACGTGTAATCAGCGAAGAAGTAGCAGCGAGAGCAATGCAACCGCCGCCGGCGCCTGCCCCAAGATCAGCAATGCCCGATGCCTTTGGCGGCGCTGAAGCATCTTTCAGCAGCAGTGCGGCGGCGGCCGGCGCAGTGGCCGGCGGCATGGCCAAGCGCGAAAAAAATGCCCTGCTGCTGACCGTGTACTATGCCACCGACCGGCAGTACCGGCCAGCCGACAAGAAATATGGCTGGCAGCCGAATCGGGCCGCACCGCATCTAAGCTATGGCAGCGTACAGGTCAGCGTCCCCATCGAGCGTGTGCCCGGCACGCTGCCGCTGCGCCCCTGGTACGACATGGTGCCCAGCAACGACGCCGGACAATATGTACTGGTAAAGCAAATCGCACGCTGGTCGCGCAGCACCTTCCTGCGTGCAGTCAAGGCGGGGCTGGCGGCAGATCCGACGAGCCGGGCCGCCTTTATCTATATCCACGGCTACAGCAACACCTTCGATGAGGCGGCCAGCCGCACAGCACAGATGGCGGTCGACCTCGATATCGACGCCATCCCCGTGTTTTACAGTTGGCCCTCGAAGGGCACGCTGGCCGGCTATGCCTATGACCAGAATTCGGTTGAATGGACGCAAGCCCATCTGCAGCAGTTCCTGAGCGACTTCGCCGATCATACGGGCGTCACCGACATCTACATCATCGCCCACAGCATGGGCAACCGTCCGATGACGCTGGCGCTAGCCAGCCTGCTCGAGCAGCGCGCCGATCTGCTGCCACGCTTCAGGCAGATAGTGCTGGCCGCGCCCGACATCAATGCCGATGTGTTTCGCGAACAGATCGCGCCCCGCTTTGCCAACTTGAAGCTGCCGGTGACGCTGTATGCCTCCGCCAACGATAAGGCCATGCGTGCCTCCTACGGCTTTGCCGACTGGCGCCGCATCGGCGATATCAGCCCGCCCGTGACGGCCATCGACGGCCTGGAACTGATCGATGCCTCCTCGGTGACAATGAATTTCATGGGCCATGACTATTTCGCCAGCAACCGTGCGCTGCTGACCGATATCGCCACCCTGTTCAAGACTGGGCAGCGCGCCAGCAAGCGCGGCGGCTTGCGCGGCATGCCGGCTACCGCACCGTTATACTGGGCGTTTCCCTGAGCGCCGCGCAAAAAAACGGAGACCGCAGTCTCCGTTCTTGCTTCAGGCCATCATGCTTAGGCGAGCTTGCCGTGACACGCCTTGTATTTCTTGCCGCTGCCGCAAGGGCATGGGTCGTTGCGGCCCACTTTGACGCCCATGCTCACGCTCATGTCGTCGACATAATCGGCAGCGTCGCCGCTTGCCGGCGCCAGCAGCTCTTCCGGCGCCGCGTTCGGGTCGAACGTGGAATGCTGGTAGTGCACGTTTTCCACGTGCGACTGCTGCATGGCCGCTTCGGCCGCGTCGACTTCTTCGCGCGACTGGATACGCACCGTCATGACATGCTTGGTGACGTCGTTCTTGATCATGTCGAGCATCTGGCCGAACAGTTCAAACGCTTCGCGCTTGTATTCCTGTTTCGGGTTTTTCTGTGCGTAGCCGCGCAGGTGGATACCCTGGCGCAGATGGTCGAGCGCCGCCAGATGTTCGCGCCAGTGCGTGTCGACGCTTTGCAGCATGACATTGCGCTCGAAGCCGCCAAACGATTCCTTGCCGACGATATCGATCTTCGACTGGTACACGGCGTCGGCCGCGGCCAGCACTTTTTCCACGATCTCTTCGTCCGTCAGGTTCGGCTCGGCATCCAGCAAGGCCTGCAGCGGAATGTCCAGCAGCCATTCGCCGGCCAGCACTTTTTCCAGGCCCTTGATGTCCCACTGCTCTTCCACCGATTCCGGCGGCACGTAAGCCTGTACCAGGTCGGTAAATACGCCGTGGCGCAAGGACGCGATCATTTCCGAAATATCGGTCGCTTCGAGCAGGTCGTTACGCTGCTGGTAGATCACTTTGCGCTGGTCGTTGGCCACGTCATCGTATTCGAGCAACTGCTTGCGGACATCGAAGTTGCGTGCCTCGACCTTGCGCTGCGCCGATTCGATCGAACGCGACACGATGCCTGCCTCGATCGGCTCGCCTTCCGGCATTTTCAGGCGGTCCATCACGGCGCGTACGCGGTCGCCGGCAAAGATGCGCAGCAGCGCGTCGTCGAGCGACAGGTAGAAACGCGACGAACCCGGATCACCCTGGCGACCGGCGCGGCCGCGCAGCTGATTGTCGACGCGGCGCGATTCGTGGCGTTCGGTGCCGATAATGTGCAGGCCACCGGCTTCGACCACGTGGTCATGCAGCGACTGCCACTCATCGCGCAGCTGCTTCGCTTGCGCTGCCTTGTCGGCGTCGCTCAGTTCGGCATTGGCTTCGATAAATTTGACCTGGTTTTCCACATTGCCGCCCAACACGATGTCGGTACCGCGACCGGCCATGTTGGTGGCGATGGTAATGGCTTTCGGACGACCGGCCTGAGCGATGATTTCCGCTTCGCGTGCATGCTGTTTCGCATTGAGCACGTTATGCGGCAGCTTGGCCTTGTCCAGAATACCCGACAGCAGTTCCGAGTTCTCGATTGAGGTGGTACCCACCAGCACCGGCTGGCCGCGCTCGTAGCAATCGCGGATATCGACTACCATGGCGTTGTATTTCTCGGCCGACGACTTGTAGACCTGATCCTGGCGGTCCTTGCGCTGCAGCGGACGGTTCTGTGGAATCACCACCGTTTCCAGGCCATAGATTTCCTGGAACTCGTACGCTTCGGTATCGGCCGTACCGGTCATGCCGGCCAGCTTGGAATACATGCGGAAGTAATTCTGGAAGGTGATCGAGGCCAGCGTCTGGTTCTCGTTCTGGATCTTGACGCCTTCCTTCGCTTCGACAGCTTGGTGCAGACCGTCGGACCAGCGACGGCCTGTCATCAGGCGGCCGGTAAATTCATCGACGATCACTACTTCATTGTTCTGCACCACATAGTGCTGATCCTTGAAGTACAGTGCATGGGCGCGCAGGGCAGCATACAGATGGTGCACCAACGTGATATTGGCCGAGTCGTAGAGCGAGGCGCCTTCCGGCAGCAGGCCCAGTTCGGTCATGATGCGTTCGGCTTTTTCATGGCCGGCTTCGGTCAGCAGCACCTGATGCGCTTTTTCATCTTTGGTATAGTCGCCCGGCACTTCCACCTTGCCTTTGCCGTCCGGCGTTTCTTCGCCGATCTGCAAGGTCAACAGGCTAGGCACTTCATTGATCTTGTGATACATGTCGGTATGGCTTTCAGCCTGGCCCGAAATGATCAAAGGCGTACGCGCCTCGTCGATCAGGATCGAGTCGACTTCATCGACGATGCCGAAGTTCAGAGCACGTTGCACGCGGTCGCGCGCTTCGTAGACCATATTGTCGCGCAGGAAGTCGAAACCGAATTCGTTGTTGGTGCCGTAGGTAATGTCGGAGTTGTACGCCTGTTGCTTGGCGCTGTGCTCCATCTGCGACATATTCACGCCGGTCGTCAAACCCAGCCAGCCATACAGGCGGCCCATGGTTTCGGCATCGCGCTGGGCCAGGTAATCATTGACCGTCACGATATGGACGCCCTTGCCGGACAGCGCGTTGAGGTAGGCTGGCAGGGTTGCCATCAGGGTCTTGCCCTCGCCCGTGCCCATCTCGGCGATCTTGCCGTAATGGAGCACCATGCCGCCGATCATCTGCACATCGAAGTGGCGCATGCGCAGCACGCGCTTGCTGGCCTCGCGGCAGACGGCAAATGCTTCGACCAGCAGGGAGTCGAGCGATTCGCCACCGGCGATGCGTTCTTTGAAGGCAGGCGTCTTCGCTTGCAGCTCGGCATCCGACAGCTTTTCGATGACCGGCTCGAGCGCGTTGATCTCGCGTACCGTTTTTTGGTATTGCTTGAGCAGCCGCTGGTTGCGGCTACCGAAAATCTGGGTCAGTAATGACATGCTTGAATTCTTGAAAAAACGCCGTTAAAAAAAGCTCGGTAACCGGACCGCGAGTAACTGTTCGCATGACCGCACGGAGTTCGACTATGGCAAAAGACGATGATTTTATCATGCGTTCCCCGGAAGGTTGGGACTATGCACTATATAACAATAGCTTTAAGACAAACAAATGCTGGAAAATACGGACATTTTCCATGGAGTAAGTTCCACCGGCATGCCGACAGCCTTGGGCGAATATGGTATGTTTCGGCCATGCGAACTCCCACCTATACACCGGCGCCACGGCGCAGCTATGGCTTTTACCGCGCAGGGCCCAGCGTGACCGGCGCCACCGACCTGCTGCGCAGCAATGCCGTGATGGCCGCATTGATGCCGACCGTGCGGCGCCTGGCATCCCTGCAGAAAGACTGCGCCCTAGCTTTGCCGGCCATGTTCGAGCATTGCGATATTCTGCAGTTCGAAGGGGGCCAGCTGGTGCTGGCCATACCCAACGCGGCACTGGCCGCCAAGCTCAAGCAGCAACTGCCGAAGCTGCAGGCAGAACTGGAAAGAAAGGGCTGGCAGATTTCCGCCATCAAGCTGAAAGTTCAAGTCATCAAGAGCATTGCGCCGATTGTCCACACGCGCGCGCTGGTATTGCCGGAAAAAGCCATGACAGCGCTCGAGGAACTGAGCACCGTTCTGCCGGCGTCAAAACAGAATCAGGATCTGATTGCCGCGCTGCAGCGCTTGGTGCGCCATCACCGAGAAGGTAGGTCGGATTAGGCCCCGAGGGGCCGTAATCCGACAACATTGTTGGCGTCAGCGGTGTTGTCGGATTACGCCTGGCTGCGCCAGGCTAATCCGACCTACGTCTTCACGTAAGCGACCACTCGCGTTCCATCTGGCGTAAATAAGACTGCGGCGCCGCTTCATTGGTGGCAAACGAAACGATCTCGTAGGCATCGGGCTGCTCAAGCAGCGCCAGCAGCAGCTGGTTGTTCAGGGCATGGCCGGATTTATGGGCAGTGTAATAGGCCAGCAGCGGATGGCCGACCAGGTACAGGTCGCCAATCGCGTCGAGGATCTTGTGGCGCACGAATTCGTCTTCGTAGCGCAGGCCATCGGCGTTGAGGATGCGGTACTCGTCCATCACGATGGCGTTTTCCAATGAGCCGCCACGGGCCAGGCCCATGCCGCGCAGGCTTTCCACATCCTGCATGAAGCCGAACGTGCGTGCGCGCGCCACATCGTGGATATACGATACGTCGCCGAAATCGACCGAGGCGCGCTGCATCGTGCCATCGACGGCCGGGTGATTGAATTCAATAAAGAAGTCGAGCTTGAAGCCGTCGTACGGCGTCAGGCGCGCCCACTTCTCGGCGTCGCCCTTGCCATGACGCACTTCGACCGGCTTGATCACCTTGATGAATTTCTTGGCCGCCGCCTGCTCTTCCACGCCGGCTTGCTGCAGCAGGAATACAAACGAGGAAGCCGAGCCGTCCATGATGGGAATTTCTTCGGCATTCACGTCGATATACATGTTGTCGATGCCGAGACCGGCCGCAGCCGACATCAGGTGCTCCACCGTCGAGACGCGTGCGCCGTCCTTGATCAGCACCGAGGCCATGCGTGTATCGCCCACGGCCATCGCGCTGGCGGGAAACTCCACCACGGGCGACAGGTCGACGCGGCGAAACACGATGCCCGTGTCAATCGCGGCCGGACTCAGGGTCAGCTCGACCTTGGTGCCCGAGTGCAAACCGACACCGATGGTGCGGACCGATTGTTTGATAGTGCGTTGTTTTAACATGCCCAGATTATAGCCAGTTGCAGCCCGGCATGCTGCGCCGCTCCAAAAAATGCCGGCTCAGGGATGCTCACTTTCCACATGCACCGCTTCGCGCCGCACCAGGTAAATGCCGCTGCCGATAATAATGACCGCGCCGATCAGGGTGTACTGG
The DNA here is from genome assembly GCF_009208565.1 of Janthinobacterium aquaticum. Taxonomy (GTDB): domain Bacteria; phylum Pseudomonadota; class Gammaproteobacteria; order Burkholderiales; family Burkholderiaceae_D; genus Janthinobacterium. The sequence goes on from NZ_WFLK01000005.1 coordinate 28,287, forward strand.
TCGGGCAAGGTCTGCCACAGCAGCCAGTCCAGCCCCATGCCCCAGGCCAGCGCCGAGTATTCGAACGGCGCCACGCTCGACGCCTTGCCGCTGCGGAACGCTTCGGTAATCGCCAGCTGTCCCAGAAAGCCGCTGACCGACAGGCCCGCCAGCAGCAGCCAGTCTGCGCGCCGGATCGGCAGCCACTCGTGCCAGGCCAGCGCCACGCCGCCGGCCGCCATCATGACCATCAGCCAGAACACCATGCTTTCGCTGGCATCGGTACGGCTCAGGATGCGCACGGCAATGGCTGAAATGGCGTAGCAGGCGGCAGCGGCCAGCACGGCCAGGCCAGCCAGTGAAAAAAATTCGCCGCCGCTGGGGCGCAGCACCACCAGCACGCCCAGCAGACCGACGGCAATCGCGCACCAGCGCGCCAGGTCTACCCGCTCTTTCAGGATCAGCACCGACAACGCGGTAATCAACATCGGGGCGATAAAGAACAGCGAATACGCTTCGGCCAGCGACAAACGCTTCAGGCCATAGGCAAACAGCGTGATCATGGCCACGCCCAGCGCACCGCGCAACAGGTGCAGCGACCAGCGCACCTTGAGCACGCGACCAAAAGCGCCGCGATAGAACAGATACAGGCATACCAGCGGCAGGGAAGTGAGCGCACGCAAGGCGGTGACCTGCATCGCGGGATAGGTTTCGGACAGCAGCTTCATGGCCGTGTCCATCAGGGAAAACAGGCCGGCAGCGGCCAGCATCGCGTAGATGCTGCGCAGATTGGGATTGGAAGTATGCAGAACAGACTCCTGGCGGGAGCTAAACCGTCATCATGGCGACGGCCGGAGCCAGGACCGGGCAGCCGGGGCAGGCAGCAAGCGATCGCTGCCATTATAGCAAGCGTTCTCCTGTTACAAGGCAGGCAGCAGCATCACCAGTTTGAGCTCATGCTGGCGCGCCAGGTGCAGCGTGACCTGGTGAAAGCTGAGCGCGCCCAGCGCCGGATGGCTAAAATTGCGCAAGCCGCCATCCCGGCCCTGCACCTGCTGTGCATCCCACCATAGCCGGAACTCGGTGCTGGCATCGGCCAGTTCGGCAATCAGCCCGGCCAGCGGCGCCTGGTCGGCGTGGCGGCCGATATCGGCGCGAAACTCGGCGACCAGCCGGCGCGCGCGCTCGGGCCAGTCGATTACCAGCGCGCGCGACTGTGGTGACAGGAACATGAAACGCAGCTGGTTGGGCGCTGCTTCGCCATCGAGCCAGCCGGCAAACAGTTCGGTGGCACGCGCGTTCCAGGCCACCGCATTCCATTGCCGGTCCAGGATATACGCGGGCGCATCGATGGCGGCCACGATGCCGGCCAGTTCGGCCGCTGCCGGTCCTTCGCTTTCGCCCGCGCCATGGCTGGGATCGGCCTTGTCGGCCACCTCGAACAGATAAGCGCGCTCGGCAGCGCTCAGCTGCAGTACCTGCGCCAGGCGCGCCAGCAAGCGGCTTGAGGCCGATACGGGACGGCCCTGCTCGAGCCAGGTCAGCCAGGTCGGGCTGACTTCGACCAGTTGCGCCAGTTCCTCGCGGCGCAAGCCCGGCGTGCGGCGCCGTCCGCCGCCAGGCAGGCCGGCCATGGCAGGCGTGACAGCCTCGCGCCGGGCGCGGATAAATTCAGCAAGCTTGTGCGACATGGCAGCCTTGAAGGTGGTAGCAGGGTAGTAAATATACCAGTATAAGTTCTTGTCTTGTTACAGGATAAGAGAAGCACTATTCTGCAGCAACACCATCATTTCACCGCCAGGAGAACACCATGCACCAGCAAGATGTCGTCGCCGAACAGTTCGGCAAGACCGCCAATGCCTACCTCAGCAGCGCTATCCATGCGCAAGGGCTGGACCTGGTAGTGATGCAGGAATGTGCGCGCCGCCACGGCCGGCCGCAAGTGCTGGACCTGGGCTGCGGCGCCGGCCACGCAAGTTTTGCCGTGGCGCCCGTGGCCGAATCGGTGGTGGCCTACGATATCGCGCCGCAGATGCTCGATGTGGTCGAACACGCGATGGCGCAGCGCGGCCTGCACAATATCAGCACGCAACAGGGCGACGTGGCCAGCCTGCCGTTTGCCGACGCCAGCTTCGACATGGTCGTCACGCGTTTTTCAGCCCATCACTGGAACGATGTGGCCGGAGCGCTCAGCGAAGCGTGGCGCGTGCTGCGTCCGAACGGTACTTTGCTGGTAGTCGATATCGTGGCGCCGAAAACCGCGCTCTACGACACCACCTTGCAGGCGGTGGAAATGCTGCGCGACGCCTCGCACGTGCGCGACTACCGCACCTGCGAATGGGGCGCCAAATTTGACAATGCGGGATTCACGCACCAGTTGCGCAGCGTATGGAAGCTGCCGATGCAGTTCGATCAGTGGGTGGCGCGCATGCGCACACCAAGCGAGCGCGTGGCGGCGATCCGCCACCTGTTCGACGGCGCACCAGAAGAAGCGCGCCGTTACTTTGCGGTGCAGGACGATTACTCGTTCAGCATAGATGCCGCCTTGTTCGAGGCGACCAAGCCGCAGGTGCAATAAATCCGGTGCTCAATGATCGTCGGCCGGGTAGGTCGGGTGGGGCGGGTAGGTCGGATTAGCGCGCAAGCGCGTAATCCGACAACACCCGCAACGCCAACAATGTCGTCGGATTACGGTGTTTACGCCAGCTGACCCAGCAGCGTTTCCGCATTCGACACTTCAAACTTGCCGCCCTGCTCGATGTTCAGCTGCGTCACCACGCCGTTGTCGACCAGCAGCGAGTAGCGCTGCGAGCGGGTGCCCATGCCGAATTTCGAGAAGTCGGCGTCCAGGCCCAGCGCCTTGCTGTAGGCGGCATTGCCGTCAGCCATCATGCGTACGATGCCGGTGGCTTTCTGGTCGCGGCCCCAGGCGCCCATCACGAACGCGTCGTTGACCGAGATGCACCAGATTTCATCGACGCCCTTGGCTTTCAGTTCTTCGGCGTGCTGCACATAGCCTGGCACGTGCTGTGCCGAGCAGGTTGGCGTGTAGGCGCCTGGCAGGCCGAAGATGGCGATTTTCTTGCCCTTGACCAGGTCTTGCACGTTGAACGTGTTCGGGCCCAGCGCGCAGCCTTCGGTTTCGTTTTCGATGAATTCTGCCAGGGTGCCTTCAGGCAGGGTGTCGCCGATCTTGATGGTCATATGGACTCCTTTTTTATGCGGTGATTGGGGGGAGACCGGCGCGCGGCCGGTACTGCGCGACAGTATGCCTGACTCGCCTGGTTTATGCACAGGCCAGCAAAAAAGGCAAAGCTCCCACTCAAAAAAACGGCGATCCGAAGATCGCCGTTCACTGTTGTCTGCTGCTGCCAGATCAATCGGCCTGCTTGCGCAGGAAAGCCGGAATATCGTACGTTTCCATGCCATTTTTTTCCATCGCACGCACCTGCTCGGAAGCCGATTCGCGGCGCCATACGGCTGGCGCTTTCATGCCGTCAAAGCCTGGCGCCGGTGCTGCCACGCCGACGCTGGCGGCAACAGCCTGCGCGCCACCGAGCGACGCCGATGGCGTCAGCGGGGTGTTGTGGGTACCGGTGCGCAGCACTTGCTGCGGTACCAGCTGGATGTTTTTCTTGGCGCGGCCCAGGCCCGTTGCCACCACGGTCACGCGGATATCGTCGCCCATGGCGTCGTCGTAGGCGATACCTTGTGCAATCGATGCATCGGGTGCGGCAAAGGCGCGCACGGCCGCCATGACTTCCTTGATCTCCTTGCCCTTCAGGCCGCGGCTGGCCGTGACGTTGACCAGCACGCCGCGCGCACCGGACAGGTCGATGCCGTCGAGCAGCGGCGAAGCGACTGCCTGTTCGGCTGCAATGCGCGCACGGTCCACGCCCGAAGCGGTAGCGGTACCCATCATGGCCTTGCCCTGCTCGCCCATAATGGTTTTCACGTCATTGAAGTCGACGTTGATATGGCCAGGCACGTTGATGATCTCGGCAATGCCGGCCACCGCGTTGTTGAGCACATCGTCGGCATGCTGCATCCATTCGAGCATGCTTTCGTCTTCGTAGATCTCTTCCAGTTTTTCATTGAGGATGATGATCAACGAGTCGACGTGCAAGGACAGCTGTTCGAGGCCTTCGTCGGCGATGTCCATGCACTTCTGGCCTTCGTACGAGAACGGCTTCGAGACCACGGCCACGGTCAGCGCGCCCAGTTCCTTGGCCACTTCGGCCACGATCGGCGCAGCGCCGGTACCGGTGCCGCCGCCCATGCCTGCAGCGATAAACACCATGTGCGCGCCGCGCAGGGAATCGGCGATGCGACCGCGCGACTCTTCCGCGAGCTGGCGGCCGACGGCCGGCTTCATGCCTGCGCCCAGGCCGGTATCGCCGATCTGGATAATATTGTCGGCCTTGGAAGTCGACAGGGCCTGGGCGTCGGTATTGGCGGCAATGAACTCCACGCCCGACATGCCCTTGTTGATCATGTGTTGCACTGCATTGCCACCCGCACCGCCGACGCCGACCACCTTGATGACGGTACCTAAAGCTGTGTTATCGACCATATCGAACTCCATGATGTGCTCCTATCAGAATGCGCTTTCCAAGCGCCAGGCCTCATATGTGTAGGAGATCTGGAGATTGAAAACCGCAAGTAAATATTAAATGAATGTTGTACTTGCTGTGTTGTATCTGTGCTACCGAAAATCTGTGCTGCCGGGCAAACTGCAGGCCCTTAAAAATTCCCTAAAAACCATTCTTTCATCCGCTGCCAGACTGCCTTCACCGAACCGTCCTGACGCGTCACGATATGGCCGCGCAGATATTGCTTCTTCGCTTCGAGCAACAGGCCAAGCACGGTGGCGTAGCGCGGACTGCGCACCACGTCGGCCAGCTGGCCGCGATACTCCGGCGTGCCCAAGCGCGCCGGTTTCAAAAAGATATCTTCGGCCATTTCCACCATGCCGGGCATGATGGCCGTACCGCCGGTCAGTACGATGCCCGACGACAGCACGCCTTCATAACCGGATTCGCGCACCACCTGGTGCACCATCGCAAACAGTTCCTCGACACGCGGCTCGATCACGGCGGCCAGCGCCTGGCGCGACAGGTTGCGCGGACCGCGGTCGCCCAGGCCTGGCACTTCCAGCGACTCGCCCGGATCGGCCAGCACCTGCTTGGCCACGCCATAGCGCATCTTGATCTCTTCAGCTTCGGCAGTCGGGGTGCGCAAGGCCATCGCGATATCGTTGGTGATCTGGTCGCCGGCAATCGGGATCACGGCCGTATGGCGGATCGCGCCATCGGAAAACACCGCCACGTCGGTGGTACCACCGCCGATGTCGATCAAAACCACGCCCAACTCTTTTTCGTCCGGCGTGAGCACCGCGTCGGCCGACGCCATCGGCTGCAGGATCAGGTCCGATACTTCCAGGCCGCAGCGGCGCACGCACTTGACGATGTTCTGCACGGCCGACACGGCACCGGTCACGATATGCACCTTGACCTCCAGGCGGATACCGCTCATGCCGATCGGCTCGCGCACATCTTCCTGGCTGTCGACGATGAATTCCTGCGGCACCGTATGCAGCAATTGCTGGTCGGTCGGAATGTTAACCGCTTTCGCCGTCTCGATGACGCGCGCTACGTCGGTGGCCGTCACCTCCTTGTCCTTGATGGCCACCATGCCGCTCGAATTGAAGCTGCGGATATGGCTGCCGGCAATGCCCGCATAGACATTGCGGATCTTGCAGTCGGCCATCAGCTCGGCTTCTTCGAGCGCGCGCTGGATCGATTCGACCGTCGCCTCGATGTTGACCACCACGCCTTTTTTCAGGCCCTTCGATTCGTGCTGGCCCAGCCCGATCACTTCGTGGCGTCCATCGGACATCACTTCGGCCACCACCGCCACCACTTTCGAGGTGCCGATGTCGAGACCGACGATCAGGTTTTTCGCGTCTTTTGTCATTTCTGTCGCCTAATTTTTTGGGCTATTGTTAATTGGCTCGGTCTGTCGACCATCAAGCCGGTTTTTTAATAGGAACAGCTGGTTTCTTCTTCATGATCGGCTTGCCATTCTTGCCCTCTGCCGGGATCACCAATCCGGCAGAACTGAGGGCCAGGCCGTTCTGGTAACGCATATCGATCGTGTCGATATTTTCCAGGCGGCTGGCCAGCTGCGGATAAATTCCCACCAGCCGGTCCACGCGCGCCTTGAGCGTGGTGTGATTCTGTTCGCGTCCCAGCGCCACGCTCATGCCGTTATCGAGCGTGACGGTCCACGCATAACGGCTCGACAGCGACACCGTGGCCGGCTTCATCTTCAGCGGCGCAAACCACTTCTGCAACTGCCCGTAGGTACTCAATACTTCCTTCTCGCTGCCATCGGGTCCATAGAACGCCGGCAGCTCATGGTCGTCTTCCGCTTCGGCCACGTTGGCGGTAAACACATCGCCCTTGACCGACAGCAGCCGCCCGTCTTCGCCCCAGGTGCCGAGCGCATCGTGCTCTTCGAGCGCCACGATCAGCTGGTTAGGCCACTCGCGGCGCACGCTGGCGCGGCGCACCCAGGGTACCGACTCGAACACCGAACGCACGCTGTCCAGATTGGCGGTAAAAAAATTGCCCTTGATGCGCCCTTGTACGCCGCCGCGCAGGGTCAGGATATTCACGTGCCGCAGGCCCTGCCCGTCCGCGCTTTCCACCTTCACGGTGCGCAGGTCGAACATCGGGCGCTGCGAGACCCACCAGACGCCGGCGGCCACGCACACGACCAGCACAAAGGCGAGCAGGCCGTTGGCTGTCGTATTGAGGCTTTTAGCGTCATGCCACATCGTCTCAGCCCTCTGCCTTGGCCAGTTTCAGGCGCGCCGTCGCCACGATTTCCAGGCACAGGTCTTCATAGCTGATGCCGACCGCGCGCGCCGCCATCGGCACCAGCGAATGGCTCGTCATGCCCGGCGAGGTATTGACCTCCAGCAGGAACAATTTGCTGTCGGACTCGCGCATCAGCACATCGACGCGGCCCCAGCCCTCGCAACCGAGCGCGCGATAGGCCTCGACCGCAATGCGCGACATATCGGCCAGGATCGCTTCATCGAGCTGCGGCGGGCAGAAATACTGCGTCACATCGGTGAAATACTTGTTCTGGTAATCGTAATTGCCTTGCGGCGCGACGATCTCGATGGGTGGCAGCGCACGCGCGCCGGCGCCGTGGCCAAGGATGGCGACCGTGAACTCGCGGCCCTGCACAAACTCCTCTGCCAGCACCGCATCATCGAGACCAGCGGCGACATCATAGGCCGCCTTGAAATCTTCTGCCGCACGAACCGTCGTGATGCCGATGCTCGAGCCTTCATGGGGTGGCTTGACGATCAACGGCAGGCCCAGTTGCTGCACTACTTTGGCCAGATCGGACTGATCGTCGAGCACCGCGTAGTTCGGCGTGGGCAGCTTGTGCATCAGCCAGATCAGCTTGGTATACACCTTGTCCATGCCGATCGCGCAGGCCATCACGCCGCTGCCGGTATAGGGAATGCCCAGTTGTTCGAGCGCCCCTTGCAGGCTGCCGTCTTCGCCGTAACGCCCGTGCAGCGCGATAAAGACGCGATCAAAACGTTCAGCGGCCAGTTCGGCCAGCGAACGCTCGCCCGTGTCGAAGCCGTGTGCATCGACGCCGCGGCTCAGCAAAGCGGCCAGCACGCCGCTGCCGGACATCAGCGACACTTCGCGCTCGGCCGAACGGCCGCCGAACAGGACGCCGACCTTGCCCAATTGTTTGATATCGATAGCGGAAGCTTGGTTCACGGTCAGGCCTTTACAGAGTACTTGGTAAGTTGGTTGGGAATACCGCTGATCGAACCGGCGCCCATGGTCAGCACCACGTCGCCATCGCGCGCCACGCTCATGATGGTGTCGGCCATGTCGCTCATCGATTCGACAAAAATCGGCTCGACCTTGCCGCGCGCGCGCAGTGCATGCGCCAGCGAGCGGCCGTCGGCAGCGACAATCGGCGCTTCGCCGGCCGCATACACTTCCGACAGCAGCAGCACGTCCGGCACAGCCAGTACCTTGACGAAGTCTTCGAACAGGTCGCGCGTGCGGCTGTAGCGGTGCGGCTGGAACGCCAGCACCAGGCGGCGGCCCGGATAGGCGGCGCGCGCGGCGGCCAGCGTGACTTCGGTTTCCACCGGATGGTGGCCGAAGTCGTCAACCAGCGCGAAGCTGCCGCCGGCCGGCAGCGCGATGTCGCCATAGCGGGTAAAGCGCCGGCCCACGCCGGAAAACTCGGCCAGACCTTGCTGGGTGGCGCTGTCGGCCACGCCGATTTCACGCGCAATGGCCACTGCCGAACAGGCATTTTGCACATTGTGCATGCCGGGCTGGTTCAATACGATGTCGAGGTCCGGATAGCCTTGCTGCAGCACCGTAAAATGCATCTGCAGACCGACAGCGCGCGCGTTGATGGCGCGTACCTGCGCGTCTTCGGCAAAGCCGTAGGTCGTCACTGGTTTGGTCACGTGCGGGATAATCGCGCGCACATGCGGATCGTCGATGCACAGCATGGCGCGGCCGTAGAACGGCAAACGGTGCGTGAACTGCACGAACGCCTGCTTGAGCTTTTCAAAATCGTGCTCGTAGGTGTCCATGTGATCGGCGTCGATATTGGTGATCACTTCGATCATCGGCGCCAGATTCAGGAACGAGGCATCCGATTCATCGGCTTCGGCCACCAGGTAGTCGCCCGAACCGAGCTTGGCGTTCGCGCCGGCGCTGGTCAGGCGCCCGCCGATGACAAACGTCGGATCGAGGCCGCCCTGCGCCAGCACCGAGGCCACCAGGCTGGTGGTGGTGGTCTTGCCGTGCGTGCCGGCAATCGCGATACCGCGCTTCAAACGCATCAGTTCGCCCAGCATCACGGCGCGCGGCACCAGCGGAATCTTGCGCGCACGCGCTGCCGCCACTTCCGGGTTATCGAACGGCACCGCGCCCGAGGTCACCACCGCGTCGGCGTCGCCGATGTTGTCAGCGGCGTGGCCCAGCATCACGGTCGCGCCCAGGCTGGCCAGGCGCTGCGTGGCCGCATTGCTGCCCAGGTCCGAACCGGACACCTTGTAGCCCAGGTTGACCAGCACTTCGGCGATGCCGCTCATGCCGCTGCCGCCAATGCCGACAAAGTGGATATTGTTTACTTTATGCTTCACAGACCATACCTCATGCCAGTTTTTCCAATACGTGTGCGATCGCCGAATTGGCGTCGCGCTTGCCCGCTCCCTGCGCCGCCTGTGCCATCTGCAGGCACTGCTCACGCGTGAGCGAGGCCAGCATCGCCGACAGCGACGCCGGGTTCATCTCTGTTTGCGGCAGATGGATGGCCGCGCCTTGGCTTTCCATCCACTGCGCGTTATTGCGCTGGTGGCTGGTGGTCGAAGCGACCAGCGGCACCAGCACGCTGGCCACGCCGGCAGCCGTCAGTTCGGACAGCGTGATGGCGCCGGCGCGGCAGATCACTACATCGGCCTGCGCATATGCCTGCGCCATATCGTCGATAAAGTCGACTACTTTAGCCGTTACACCCGCTTGCGCATACGCTGCATGCAGCGCATCGATATTTTTCTTGCCCGACTGGTGCGTCACTTGCGGACGCGACGCCTGCGGCATCAGCGCCAGCGCCGCCGGCAGGGCGTCATTGAGCGCTTTCGCGCCCAAGCTGCCGCCCACCACCAGGATGCGCAGCGGGCCGCTGCGCCCGACAAAGCGCTCGGCCGGCGCCGGCATGGCCAGGATTTCTTCGCGCACCGGATTACCGGTCACCACCGCCTTGCCGGCAGCAGGGCCAAAGTCGGCCGGAAAGCCGAAGCACACCTGCTGCGACAGCGGCACCAGGGTTTTATTGGACAGCAGCAGCGCTGCGTCGGCATTGACCAGCACCAGCGGCACGCCGGCCAGGCGCGCCATGATCCCGCCCGGCACCGTCACATAGCCACCCATGCCCAGCACCACATCGGGCTGGCGGCGCGCGATAAAGCGGCGCACGGCAAAAAAGCTGGCCAGCATCTTGAAGCCGCCCTTGACGGTATGCGCCAGGCCCTTGCCGCGCATGCCTGAAAACGCGATCGCATCCATCGCAATCCCGCTTTTGGGCACCAGTTCCTGTTCCATGCCGTGGGTGGTGCCCAGCCAGCTCACTTCCCAGCCGCGCGCGCGCATGGTCTGCGCGATGGCCAGGCCGGGGAATATATGGCCGCCGGTGCCGGCCGCCATAATCATCAGTTTCTTGTTTGTCTTCACAGTTTTCACGTGGTTCATAGCCGGCCTCCGCGCATCAGGATCCGGTTTTCATAATCGATACGCAGCAAAATCGCCAGGCCGATGCAGTTGATCAGCACGCCCGTGCCGCCATAGCTCATTAACGGCAAGGTCAGCCCTTTGGTTGGCAGCAGGCCCAGGTTCACGCCCATATTGATGAAGGTCTGCACGCCGATCCAGATGGCGATGCCCTTGGCGGTCAGGCCGGCAAAGGTCTGGTCGATGGCGATGGCCTGGCGGCCGATGTCGAAGGCGCGCTTGATAATCCAGTAGAACATGCCGATCACCACCAGCACGCCGACCAGGCCCAGTTCTTCGCCGATCACCGCCAGCAGGAAGTCGGTATGCGCTTCGGGCAGGTAGTGCAGTTTTTCCACGCTGCCGCCCAGGCCCACGCCAAAGATCTCGCCGCGGCCGAAAGCGATCAGCGAGTGCGTCAGCTGGTAGGCCTTGTTCAGTGCATTGTCTTCCTGCCACGGATCGAGGTAGGCAAAGAAGCGCTCGCGGCGGAATTTCGACAGCGCGATAATGGTCACGAAAATGGCCGTCAGCATGGCGCCGATACCGCCGAACCAGATCGCATTGACGCCACCCAGGAACAAAATGCCCATGGCGATGCAAACGATCACGCCGAACGCGCCCAGGTCGGGCTCCATCAGCAGCAGCAGGCCGACAAAGCTGACCGCCAGCGCCATCGGCATGAAGCCTTTGGTCAGCTTATGCATGTATTGCTGCTTGCGCACCGTGTAGTCGGCGGCGTACAGCACCATCACTACCTTCATCAGCTCGGACGGCTGCGGGCGCAGACCGGGCAGATTGAGCCAGCGGCGACCGCCGTTGACCGACACGCCCAGACCGGGAATCAATACCATCACCAGCAGCACCAGCGTGCCGATAAACAGCCACGGCGCCATCTTCTGCCAGCGCGCCACCGGGATGCGGAACACCACGGCGCCAGCCACCACCGAGACGGCGATAAACAGCGCCTGGCGCACTACGAAGTAGTTGTTGGTGTAGGCGGCAAACTTGCGCGCGTCAGACAGCGAAATCGAGGCCGAATACACCATCACCATGCCCAGCAACATCAGCAGCAGCACCACCCAGACCAGCGGCTTGTCGTAGTCCATCATCTTCGACTGCCGCGCGCGGCCGTCCAGCGGCTGGGCAGCCGAGCCGGAACCGAAGCCAAAGGGCAGTTGGAAGGCCATCAGATATCCTGTCCGTTATCGAGCGCGATTTCACGCACGGCGTCGACAAACACCTGCGCGCGGTGCGCGTAATTCCTGAACATGTCCAGGCTGGCGCAGGCCGGCGACAGCAGCACCGCGTCGTTGGCCTGCGCCAGTGTGCTGGCGCGCTTGACGGCGTCCTGCAGCGTAGCGCAGTCGATCAGTTCGACGCCCGACGGCTCGAGCGCTTCGCGCAGCGCCGGTGCATCGCGACCGATCAGTAGCACCGCACGCACGTAGCGCGATACCGGTTCGGCCAGTGGCGAAAAATCCTGGCCCTTGCCGTCACCACCGGCAATCAAGACCAGCCGCTGGTCCTGGCCGCCAAAAGCCTTGCCCAGGCCGCACAATGCCGCCACCGTGGCGCCCACATTGGTGCCCTTGCTGTCGTCGTAGTATTCGACGCCGTTGACCGCCGTGACCAGTTCGACCCGGTGCGGCTGGCCCTGGTATTCGCGCAGGCCATGCAACAGCGGCGCAAACGGCAGGCCGATGGCGCGGCACAGCGCCAGCGCTGCCAGTGCGTTCGAGGCATTGTGCTGGCCGCGGATTTTCAGCGCATCGGCCGGCATCAGTTTTTTCGCCATGGTCGGCACCGGCTCGGGCGCCGGGTCGTTTTTGCGGCGTTTTTTCTCGATCACTTCTTCGCTGGCCACCGCCTGCGCCAGCCAGAATACGCCGCGCTCGTTGACCAGGCCGAAGCTGTCGAGCTCCGCCGGCTCGCTGGTGCCAAAGGTCACCGTGTCAACCAGCGCGTCGCGCATCTGCATCACGGCCGCATCGTCGCGATTAAGCACGCGCACCGTCTGCGCGCCAAAGATGCGCGCCTTGTCCGCCGCGTAGGCGGCCATGTCGCCATGCCAGTCCAGATGGTCCTGCGACAGATTCAGCACCGTGGCCGCATCGGCCTGCAGGCTGAAGGTGGTATGGAGCTGAAAGCTCGACAGCTCGAGGATCCATGCCTGCGGCAGCGTACTGGCTACGATGGCGGGCGCCTCGCCCTCGGCAGGCGTTTCGGCCGGCGGCGGCTCGTTATCGAGCACCTCGCGCAGCACGTCGAGCGCGGCCGGGCTGATATTGCCGGCCACGCGCGTGGACAGGCCGGCGCGCTCGCACAGCAGACCGACCAGGCTGGTGACGGTGGTCTTGCCGTTGGTACCGGTAATGGCGATCACCTTCGGTGCATAGCCGCGGATTTCCTTCAATACCGCCAGCGCCTGGGCAAACAGTTCGATCTCGCCCCAGACGGGGATGCCTTTTTCTGCGGCGGCCGGCGCAATCTGCGCCAGCTCGCGCTGCGGCGCCAGGCCGGGGCTGGTTGCAACAAAGTCGACGCCATCGAGCAGGCTGGAGTCAAACGGACCGGCAATAAACTGTGCATCAGGCACGGCGGCGCGCAAGGCGGCCAGGCGTTCGGGCGCTTCACGCGTGTCGGCCACGCGCACACAGGCGCCGCTGCGGGCCAGCCACAGCGCCATCGCCAGCCCCGATTCGCCGAGGCCCAGCACCAGTGCGGTTTTTGCGTCGTACATCATCAGCGCAGCTTCAAGGTTGTCAGGCCGAGCAGCACCAGCATCATGGTGATGATCCAGAAACGCACCACCACTTGCGTCTCCTTCCAGCCTTTTTGTTCAAAATGGTGATGCAATGGCGCCATCAGGAAAACGCGGCGACCGGTGCCGTAGCGCTTCTTGGTGTACTTGAACCAGCCGACCTGGATAATCACCGACAGCGTCTCGACCACGAAGATGCCGCCCATAATGAACAGCACGATTTCCTGGCGTACGATCACGGCAATGGTGCCCAGCGCGCCGCCCAGCGCCAGTGCGCCGACGTCGCCCATGAACACTTTGGCAGGGTGCGTGTTATACCAGAGGAAGGCGAGACCGGAACCAGCCAGCGCGCCGCAGAAAATCACCAGTTCGCCGGCGCCCGGAATATGCGGGATAAACAGGTAGCGCGCATAGGTGACGTTGCCGGTCAGGTAGGCAAACAGACCCAGTGCGGTGCCGACCATCACGGTTGGCATAATGGCCAGGCCATCGAGGCCGTCGGTAAAGTTGACGGCGTTGCTGCTGCCGACGATCACGCAATAGGTCAGCGCGATAAAGCCCCACACGCCCAGCGGATAGCTGACGGTCTTGAAGAACGGCACGATCAGGTCGGCCTTGGGCGGCAGGTCCATCGAGAAGCCCGACTGCACCCAGTCGTAGATCAGCTTCCACACCTGGCCGGCATTCGGTTCGGAGATCGACACCGAGAACGCCAGATAGAACGCGGCGGCCAGGCCGATCAGCGACTGCCAGAAATATTTTTCACGCGAGCGCATGCCTTCCGGGTCCTGGTACACCACCTTGCGGTAGTCGTCGGCCCAGCCGATGGCGCCAAAGCCGAGCGTGACAATCAGCACCGGCCAGATAAAACGGTTCGACAGGTCGGCCCACAGCAGCGTGGAAATGCCGATGGCCAGCAAAATCAATACGCCGCCCATGGTTGGCGTGCCGTGTTTTTTCAGATGCGTTTGCGGACCGTCGGTGCGCACGGCCTGGCCCACTTTCAGGCGGGTCAGCATGCGGATCACGGCCGGACCGGCGCACAGGCCGATCAGGATCGCCGTCAGCGTGGCAAACACCGCGCGGAAGGTAATGAAGTTAAAGACCCGCAATGGGCCCAGGTCGTCCTGGAAATAATGAGCGAGCCAGAGCAGCATGATTAGTGAGCTTCCTTGTTGTTATTGTTTGAACCAATCAAATGCTGCACGGCCCGTTCCATCTTCATGAAGCGGGAGCCCTTGATCAATACTGTTGCATCCGATTGGGCCGCCAGGTGCGCATCGAGCGCCGCCAGCAAACCGTCGAACTGTTCGAAATATTCCACCACCGTGCCCGTACCGCCGGCTGCCTGTGGGGTTGCCATATGGCGCGTCAGTTCGCCCGTCGCCAGCACCCGTTCGATGCCTTTGGCGGCCGCATACGCGCCGATCTCTTCGTGGAACTGCTGCCCTTGCACGCCCACTTCACCCATCTCGCCCAGCACCAGGATGCGCGGCGCGCCAGCCTGCGCCAGCACATCGATGGCGGCGCGCGCCGAATCGGGGTTGGCGTTGTAGGTGTCGTCGATCACGGTGGCGCCATTCAAGGCGCGTTTTTTCTGCAGGCGGCCAGCCACCGGTGCGAACGCTTCCAGGCCGCGTTTGATGGCGTCGAGCGTCACGCCGGCTGCCCAGGCGCAGGCCACTGCCGCCAGCGCATTTTTCACATTGTGTTCGCCGGCCGCCTGCAGGCCGACAAAAAACTGCTGCACTGCGCCCTGCGCGTCGCGCACGGTAATGAACAGGTCGCTGCCAAAATCCTCGGCGGCGCGATGGGTGCAGCTCACTTCGGCCTCTTTCGACAGGCCGAAACGGATCGCGCGTCGGCTGCCGGCCAGCGCCTGCCATACTGGCGTGAATTGCTCGCCATGCGGGAACACGGCCACGCCGTCTGGCGGCAAGGCGGCCAGCACGGCGCCGTTTTCGCGCGCCACAGCCTCGACGGTGTGCATGAATTCCTGGTGCTCACGCTGGGCGTTATTGACCATCGCCACGGTTGGCTCGGCAATGGCGGCCAGGCGCGCGATCTCGCCCGGATGGTTCATGCCCATCTCGATCACGGCTGCGCCATGGCGTGCGCCCAAGCGAAACAGCGTCAGCGGCACGCCGATTTCATTATTGAGGTTGCCGCGTGTGGCCAGCCGATCCTCCTCGCCGTAAGCGGCGGCCAGAATGGCGGCCAGCATTTCCTTGACCGTGGTCTTGCCATTGCTGCCGGTCACGCCGATCACCGGCAAGTCAAACTGGCGACGCCAGAAGTTGGCGATGCGGCCCAGCGCAACGAGGCTGTCGTCAACCACGATGGCCGGCACCGCTGCGCTGTCCCAGCCTTCGGGCAGCGTTCCCACCACCACCGCGGCCACGCCCTGGCGCGCCACGTCGTGCAAAAAGTCATGCGCGTCAAAGCGTTCGCCACGCAGGGCCACGAACAGCGAGCCTGGCGCGGCCTGGCGGCTGTCGGTCGAGACGCCGGCAAATGGCGTGGCGATGGCGCCTTCGAGGCGTGCACCGAGCGCTGCCAGACCTGGCAGCACTTGTGCGAGCGTCGCGTGCACGGTCTGCTCCATCAGTTGGTCCTCATCATGGTCAGGCGCGCCGACAGCGCCAGCTGCGCATGTTCGGCGTCGGAAAACGGCAGCTTCTTGCCCTTGATTTCCTGGTACGGCTCATGTCCCTTGCCCGCCAGCAGAATCACATCGGGCTTGGCGGCATGCTTGATGGCCGACAGGATGGCGGCGGCGCGGTTTTCAATCGCCTGCGCCTGCGGGCCGTCAGCACGCATGCCGGCCATGATCTGTTCGATAATCGCGTGCGGCTCTTCGCTGCGTGGATTGTCGCTGGTGACCACCACATGGTCGGCCAGTTGTGCAATGGCGCCCATCTGTGGGCGCTTGCCCGGATCGCGGTCGCCGCCGCAGCCGAACACGCACCACAGCTGGCCATGGCGTTCCTGCGCCACCTGGCGCAAGGCAGACAGGGTTTTTTCCAGTGCGTCGGGTGTATGGGCGTAATCGATCACCACCATCGGCGCTTCCTGGCCGCCCAGCTGCTGCATGCGTCCCGGCGCCGGTGCCAGCGACTCGATGGCGTCGATGGCCGCGCGCAGGCCGGTGCCATGGGCCAGCAAGGCGCCCAGCACCGCCAGCGCATTGCTGATATTGAAGTGGCCCACCAGTTGCGTCCTGATCAGCGCCATGCCCAGCGGGCAATCGAGATGGAAATCGGTGCCGGCGTGGCGGCTGCGGAACTGGCTGGCACGCAGCATCAGCACGCCCGGCAGGTCCGGCTGGCTGGCGGCATCCTTGAGCGTGTAGCCGATCACCGGGTATTGACCGGTGAGGCCCTCCGGCCTGGCCAGCACATGCTGCACCAGGCGCAGGCCCATCGCGTCATCCAGGTTGATCACGGCCGTTTTCAGGCCCGGCCAGTCGAACAGGCGGGTCTTGGCGGCCTCGTAGGCTGCCATGGTGCCGTGGTAGTCGAGATGGTCGCGCGTCAGGTTGGTCAGCATCGCCACATCGAAATGCATGCCGGCCACGCGCTGCTCTTCCAGGCCGATCGACGATACTTCGATGGCGACAGCCTGGGCGCCAGCTTCGCGCATGGCAGCCAGCTTGCGCGCCAGCAGCACCGCGTCCGGCGTGGTGTAGCCGGTCACATCAAATTCGATCTCGCTGCGCGGCTTGCACAGGCCCACGCCCAGGGTGCCGATCACCGACGAGACCTGACCCAGATGGGCCAGCGCCTGCGCCAGCCACAGCGCGCACGAGGTCTTGCCATTGGTGCCGGTCACGCCGGCGCTGAACATGGCAGCGTCGGGCATATCATAAAACGCATGGGCAATCGGGCCGGCCTGGCGTTTCAGTTCGGCCAGCGCCAGGTGCGGCACGGCGCCGGCGGCGTTCCACTCATCACCGGCATCGTGCAGTACCGCTGCTGCGCCCTGGGCGATGGCGGCGTCGACAAAACGGGCGGCTCCTGCATAGGCAAAAAATACGTCGCCCTGCTGCACGCGACGCGAATCGGCGGTCAGCTGCCCGTTCGGCGCAGCTGCCTTGATCCACAAACTGATCTCTTGTATGTTCATGAGTGACTTCACATGGCCTCCGGGCCGGCATTGGCCGGGACCACGATTTCGGTAACGGAGGAATCGGGCGGTACGTTCATCGCGCGCAGCGCGTTGGTGGCGATCGCCGCGAAAGCGGGGGCGGCCACCTGGCCGCCATAGTGGTACAGGCCGGTCGGTTCATCGATCATCACGGCGATAATGAAGCGCGGCGCCGACATCGGCACCATGCCGACGAACGAGCCGATATATTTGCGCGGCATCGCATAGCGGCCGTTTTCCACCTTGTAGGCGGTACCCGTCTTGCCGCCGACGCGGTAGCCGGCAACCTGCGCGCGCTTGGCCGAGCCGTGTGCGCCGGACACTACCAGTTCCAGCATGGCGCGCATGTCGGCAGCGGTCTTGGGCTTGATGATCTGCTGGCCGACCGGCAGCTCCTTGACCTTCTGGAACGACAGCGGAATGGTGTCGCCATCGCGCGCAAACATCATGTAGGAGCGCGCCAGCTGGATCAGCGAAACGGAAATGCCGTTGCCATAGCTCATGGTGGCCTGTTCGACCGGACGCCACGACTTGTACGGACGCACGCGGCCGGCCACGGCGCCGGGGAAACCCCATTTCGGCTGCTGGCCGAAGCCCACCTTGGTAAACATCTCCCACATTTCCTGGGCCGGCATGCCGAGCGCGATTTTCGAGGAACCGATATTGGACGACATCTCGATCACCTCGGCCACGCTGATCACGCCATGCGCGCTGGTGTCGGTAATGGTGCGATCGGCAATCGTGTAGCGGCCGGCGCCGGTGTCGATCATGGTATTGGGCTTGACGCGGCCGGTGTCAAGCGCCAGCGACACGGTAATCGGCTTGAGGGTCGAGCCGGGCTCGAAGGTATCGGTCATGACGCGGTTGCGCAGCTGCTGGCCGGTCAGTTTCCTGCGGTCGTTCGGGTCGTAGCTCGGGTAGTTGGCCAGCGCCAGCACTTCGCCCGTATGCACGTCGAGCACCACGGCGCCGCCGGCCTTGGCGTTGAATTTTTCCACCGCTTCCTTCAGCTGCGTAAAAGCGATGTACTGGATCTTGCTGTCGACCGACAACGTCAGGTCCTTGCCGTCGTGCGGTTCATGGATAAAACCGATGTCCTCGACGATATGGCCGAGGCGATCCTTGATCACGCGCCGGCTGCCGGTGGTGCCGACCAGGGTTTTCTGCTGCGCCAGCTCCATGCTTTCCTGGCCCACGTCTTCCACATTGGTAAAACCCACCACGTGGGTCATCACTTCGCCCTGCGGATAGAAGCGCTTGTATTCCTTGCGCTCGTCGATGCCGTCGATACCGAGCTTGTTGATCTTGTCGGCCACATCCATCTCGACCTGGCGTTTCAGGTAAACAAAGCTGCGGTCCGAATCGAGCTTTTTGCGCAAATCGTTGACGTTCATGTCGAGCAAGGCGGCCAGCGCGTTGATTTTTTCCGGCGGCGCCTGCAGCACATCGTCGGGTATCGCCCAGATGGCCTTGACCGGTACCGACGAGGCCAGCACCTGGCCATTGCGGTCGGTGATCTTGCCGCGCGTGGCCGGCAGCTCGAGCGTGCGCTCGTAGCGCGCCGCGCCCTGCTTTTGCAGGAACTGGGTCGAGACGCCCTGCAGCCACATGGCGCGCGCGCCCAGGCCGGCAAAGGCAAAGAACAGCAGGAACAGCACCACGCGCGAGCGCCATACCGGCAGGCGCACCGCCAGCACAGGGTTCTTGGAAAATGGCACGCCCTTGGACGCCGCCACCCGGCCGTTGCTGTTACTGCCCAGCTTCATTACTCGCCCTCCGTCAGGTATTGGGTACGCGCCGCCGTCAGCGGCGTCATGCTCAGGTCGCGCCGCGCAATCGATTCGATGCGCTCATGCTTGCCCAGCGTGGACTGGTCCAGCTGCAGCTGCGCCCAGTCGATATCGAGCTGGCGCGACAAGGCCTGCGCCCGCTCCAGGTCGATCAGCAGGTGGCGCGCCTGGTACTGGGCGTTGACCAGCGACAGGCCGCAGCCAACCAGCAGCGCCGACAGCACGATGCACAGCTTGCCAGTCATCGCGCGCCGCCATCGGCATGGCCGGCCAGCGGCAGGCGCTGCGCCACGCGCATCACGGCCGAACGGGCACGCGGATTGGCCTCGATCTCGGCGTCGGACGGCTTCATCTTGGCGATCAGCTTCATCTCGGGCTGCGGCAGGTCGACCGCGCGGATAGGCAGGCGGCGGTCAGGCTGTTCCACATTGGCCTTGGACGCAAAGAAGCGTTTGACCATGCGGTCTTCCAGCGAATGAAAGCTGATCACCGCCATGCGCGCACCGGGCGCCAGGCAGGCGTACGCCTGATTCAACCCGGTCTCGAGATCCTCGAGTTCCTTGTTAATGAAAATGCGTATGGCCTGAAAGGTGCGGGTAGCGGGGTCCTTGCCCTTCTCGCGGGTTTTGACGGCGCCTGCCACGATGCCGGCAAGCTGTCGTGTGCTTGAAATTGGCTGCACTGCCCGGCCAGCAACAATCGCCTTTGCAATCTGAAAAGCAAACCGTTCTTCCCCATAATCGCGTATCACCTTTTCCAAATTTTGCACGGTTTCCACCGCCAGCCATTCGGCGGCGGACTGGCCGCGCGTAGTATCCATGCGCATGTCCAGCGGTCCGTCGTTACGGAAGCTGAAACCGCGCGCCGCGTCGTCCACTTGTGGCGACGAGATGCCCAGGTCAAGCAGGATGCCGTCCACCTGCTGCACGCCGCGCGCAGCCAGGCTGTCGGTCATGGTGGCAAAGCTGTCGTGCACGATGGCAAAGCGCTGATCATCGATCTGCCCTGCCGTGGCAATCGCCTGCAAGTCCTTGTCAAAGCTGATCAGGCGCGCGTCCTGGGCCAGGCGCGACAGGATCAGGCGGCTATGGCCGCCACGGCCAAACGTGCCGTCGACATAGATGCCATGCGCGCGCGCGCCCGTCAGGTCGAGTGCGTCGACCGCTTCATCAAGCAGCACCGTGCGATGCTGAAATTCCGGCACCGTGAGTAGTGTCATTACGGAGCCTTAAAAAGAAAAATTGGAGAGTACATCGGGGGTGCCGGCATCGATTGCCTGCTGTTCTTTTTCAGCCAGTCGGGCGGCGTCCCAGATTTCAAAATGACTGCCCATGCCCAGCATCATCACCTCACGCGACAGGCCGGCTGCATTGCGCAGCTCCGGTGCGATCAGCACGCGCCCTGCCGAGTCGAGTTCGACATCGACGGCGCTGCCCAGGAAGATGCGCTGCCAGGCGCGCGCCGACATTGGCCAGCTGGCGATTTGCTGTCGGTGGCTTTCCCACACGGAACGGGGGAAAAACAGCAGGCAGCCATCGGGATGGCGGGTCAGAGTCAAGCGACCTTCGCATTGTATGGCCAGCGCGTCACGGTGCTTGGCAGGGATAGACATCCTGCCTTTGGCATCGAGACTGATAGCGGACGCGCCTTGAAACACGAAAGACCTTTTTTAGAGCTTGGGTTGCGACGCTTTTGCGTCACGCTGGATGGGGAAAATCTCCCACAAAAAAACACTTTTTCACACACTTGCCCACTTTAGAGGATGGAAAGAGGGTGGTCAAGCGGTTTCCGATTGGAAAAATACGAATTTTAGTAATGAAATTAAGGACTTAGCGCATATCGTTGAAGGAGCCTCAAATTAAAAAATATCGATAAATTAGAGACTTATGAACGATAGTGAATGTGCTACCTCATCTGCACCCATGTTTTTTGTTACCGTAAACATTCAAAATTACAAAATGGAAAAATTAAATTTTTTGCAGTTAGTTGATGTGGGACAATAGTTTCGTTATGCAGCCATAACCTTGTCAGTTAGTAAAAATACCTTGTTTTAAAGTTAAACAAACCGACCCTGGCGGAGCAAGCCGCATATTTCGCGGCTGGCAAGCCATCAAGCATTTTTAATTTCCCAACAGGAACTATTAAAAAAAGAAGTCGCGAACCGAAAAATAGATCAATCTGTCTATACAACTTATTTGTTAAGAGTATGTTTTTGGAAACAAAAAAAGCCCCGATCACGGGGCTTTTTTGCTGCGTACCAGATTTGCGGGCACGCCAGAATTCAAGTGAAGCAGGCCGATAGGCCGGATTTTGTTACGGCGCCTTCCTTGCGGTCGGCGCTATGACAGTCATTCCTCTAGGCGCCGGATTACTCCGGCGCTCAAGCTTTCTACCCGCACGCTCCGCGAGCAACATCATCGCGTGCCTATTTGAAATTGCACCAGGTGGAGGTTACCGCGTTTCACCGTAACTTAATACGCTCGTCTCTGTGGCCCTGTTCCTCGCCTTATACCGTGCTGCCGTACAAGTACGCCAACCCGGATTTTCAGCGGACGGCCGTTAACCGTCACCCCGCTCTATGGAGTCCGGACCTTCCTCCCGCCAGTGCATTGCTGCACCGGCCAGCGACTGTCTGGCCTGCTTCACCCGACATTGTACCGCGCCGCAGCATCGATGGGGCAAAAAGCATGGCAGCTACCGGGCAATTGTGAAATTACGTGTCGCCATTTCAAAAGCCGGGCCAAATCGGCTCACATAGAATAAACAGCGCGCCTGCCTTCCCACACTTATAAAGAGCCAACCATGACGCAACAACCTCGTACCGGCGGCCAGATTCTGGTCGACGCCCTGCATATCCACGGCGTCGACACCGCCTTTGGCGTACCAGGCGAAAGCTATCTCGATGTACTCGACGCCCTGCATGACTCGAACATCCGCTTCATCATCAACCGCCAGGAAGGGGGCGCCGCCTTCATGGCCGAAGCCTACGGCAAACTGACCGGCAAGCCCGGCATCTGTTTCGTCACGCGCGGCCCCGGCGCCACCAATGCCTCGATCGGCGTGCATACCGCTTACCAGGACTCGACGCCGATGATCCTGTTTATCGGCCAGGTCGGCAACGACTTCGTCGACCGCGAGGCGTTCCAGGAAATCGACTACCGCCGCATGTACGGGCAGATGGCCAAGTGGGTAGCGCAGATCGACCGCGCCGAGCGCATACCGGAATACCTGGCGCGCGCCTTCCAGGTCGCCACCAGCGGACGCCCAGGCCCGGTGGTGCTGGCATTGCCGGAAGACATGCTGGTCTCGCTGGCCGAGGCGAGCGACACGCGCGCTTTCCAGCCGGTGCAGGCCTCGCCCTCGCAGCAGCAGATGGATCAGCTGCGCGGCATGCTGGCCGCAGCACGCCGCCCGCTGCTGCTGCTGGGCGGCGCCACCTGGACGCCACAGGCGTGCAGCGACCTGCAACGCTTTGCCGAAGCCAACCATTTGCCGGTCGCCTGCGCCTTCCGCTTCCAGGACCTGCTCGACAATCATCACCCCAACTATATCGGCGACGTCGGCATCGGCATCAATCCGAAACTGGCGGCGCGCGTGAAAGACGCCGACCTGGTGATCGCCATCGGTCCGCGCCTGGGCGAGATGACCACCGGCGGCTATACCCTGTTCGAGTCGCCGGTACCGCGCCAGCGCCTGGTGCATATCCACACCGATGCGCTCGAGCTGGGCAGCGTCTACCAGGCCGAGCTGATGATCGCCAGCGGCATGCCCCAAGCGTGCACCATGCTCGCTGCGATGCAACCGGTTGACGCCAGCGCCTGGCGCCATACCGCGCCTGAAGCGAAGGCCGAGCTGGCCGCCTACCAACAGCGCCCGCCGATCTTCCAGGACGGCCAGGCGCCGCTGGATCTGTGGCAGGTCACGCAGGAGATCATGGCGCAGGCGCCGCATGACACCATTATTACCAACGGCGCCGGCAATTACGCAACCTGGGCGCACCGCTTCTACCGCTATGGCGGCATGCGCACGCAGTTGGCGCCCACCAGCGGCGCCATGGGCTACGGCGTGCCGGCCGGCATCGCCGCCAAGATTGTCGATCCCGCACGTACCGTAATTACCTTTGCCGGCGATGGCGAGTACATGATGAACGGCCAGGAACTGGCCACGGCCGTGCAATACAACGCTGGCGTGGTCATTATCGTGTTCAACAATCAGATGTTCGGCACCATACGCATGCACCAGGAACGCGATTATCCGGGCCGTATTTCCGGCACCAGCCTGCACAACCCGGATTTTGCGGCGCTGGCGCGCGCGTATGGCGCGCATGGCGAAGTGGTCAATACCACCGAAGAGTTTGCGCCTGCCCTGCAGCGCGCGTTGAGCCATGCGACCGGGCACAGGCTGCCGGCGCTGATCGAATTGCGTTATGACGGCAATCTGATCACGCCCGGCGCCACGCTGGCCACCATCCGCGCCAATGCGGAAAAGGCGCGCACGGCATAAGGTGGCTTGAGCGCTGTCAGCTCACCGGCGTTTCATTGCCCGATGCCGGACCCGGGGTTGGTGGCGCCGCCGGTTCTGCCGGTGCCGCCGGCGTAGCAGGGCAAGGCGTGCAAGCCTTCAGGGGCCGGCCGAAGTCGCTGATGCGCGACAGCTTCATCGGCATGCGCGCATTGCCGCCGCAGTAATCGCCGGCCAGTGTCAGCGTCTTGCCGTCCTTGGAAAAGGTGCCGTTAAAAGTACGCTCTTCACTGTCGGGGCCTTCGATGGTGAAGTCGAACGCCCCGGTGGCGTCATTGATATTGACGTCGCTGGCGACGATGGGCATGCTCAGGGCGCCTGCCGTAAATTCATAGACCACGCTATCGGCTTCGGCAAAGCGATGCAGGGTCACGCGCTGGCCGCCGATCTCCCCGCGATCCTTCTGCAGGCACAGATCCGAATACACGGCCACGCCGTAACGCTCGAGACCGGCCGGCTTCTTGCCCTTGGCGCTCGTTGCGGCCCAGGCGCCCGTGGCGCTCGCCAGCAGCAGCGCTGCCAGCACAACAGTCATACGCGGTGATTTCAACTGGCTCATGGCATTTCCTCAACTTTAGTAACAGCAACATTGTAACTGATGCCGCAGATGCAAAAACGCGCCGCCAGACAAAGTCTGACAGCGCGTTTCCGACCAGACCTTCCCTGCGGAAGGCCTGGTATGCAGCTTTCTGCTTACGCTTGCGCGTCAGTCAGATTAGAACGAGTGACGAACGCCAACGTTGAAAGCTTTATCGCCGGTACCAACATTGCTGTTGTTGCCAACGGTGTAGCCTGCGTTGTTTTTGTTCGAGATCTTGGCGTACGAAGCGTAGGTGCTGGTGCGCTTCGACAGAGCGTACGAGTAGCCGATAGCGAACTGGTTTGCGTCAGCGTCAGCTTGGTTTTTGTCGTTCACGTGGATGTACGAAGCCATCACGGTGCCTTGACCCAGCGGTACCGTTGCGCCGATCAGGGCGGTGGTGCTGTCGGTGCTGAAACCAGCCGACTGGTAGTTGAACGCGTTACCGAGTGATGCATTGTTACGCACAGCGCTGTTCAGGCCTTTGTTCACGCCGTAGGCTACGTATGCTTTAGCAACTGCGAAGTCGTAGTTTGCTGCAGCCAGCCAGTTGCGGCCGCTACCTTGTTCGATGGCAGCGGTGTCGTTGCTGGTGTTGTTGTAAGCAACACGGGCGTTCAGAGGACCGTTGGCGTAGCCAACCGACGCGCCGAATTTACGGCCGATTTTGTTCGATTCAGCGTTTTCGCCGAAGGTGTAAGCCACGTCACCGTCGAAACCATTGTAGCTAGGCGAGGTGTACAGCACGGTGTTGCTGGTGCGGGTGTTGTTCGGGAACAGGTTCTTTGCGGAACCAGCGTAGCCAGCTGCAAATGGATCAGCAACTTTCGACAGCGTGTTGTAGATCGGGGTGTATTGACGACCCAGGGTCAGGGTACCGGTGGTTTTGCTGCTCAGGCCAACGTAAGCTTGACGGTTGAACAGAGTACCAGGAACGTCTTGATTACCGTTATCAACGTTGAAACCCGATTCCAGCAGGAACAGAGCCGACAGGCCGCTGCCCAGATCTTCGGTGCCTTTGAAGCCGATGCGCGAAGCCGAAGCAATACCGCTGTCGAGCTTGTTGACATTGCCGTTCACGCCACCGCGCTCGCTGACGAAACCAGCGTCAACGATACCGTAGATGGTGACGCTCGATTGTGCGTGTGCTACGCCAGTGGTGGCGGCGGCCAGAACTGCCAGGGAGATCAGAGTCTTTTTCATTGCAATTTCCTTTAATTTTTTCAAGCAAAAAGTAATACAGCCTTATGCATCTCTTGCGACGCTCTAGCAGAGCGCTTTTATGAGTGAGGGCAAGGTCTCCACTTGCCACTGCTGTTCCGATCAGGGGAACAGTCATGTTGGTATCGGGACGCTATTGCACCGATAAGCGAGAAGGCTGCATAACGACCGTATTTCGTGCGCCGGGTTCGGTGCTCACTGGCACCGGAAGCGGCACTATAACGACCGTTTCACATTCCATCAAGTTCCAACATGTTACTTCCAGTACCAAGTCAAGGCCTTGTTCAAGACACTCAACCATTGCTAAACGTACTACGCAACAGAGCCATTGCCCTTTGCCAATCAATGCATAGGCCTGATTGACTGTTTCATCATAGCGCATGCCACTTTGGAGCCTGTTGTATTAGCGCAACAGTATCAGGCGACTAGGTAAAACGTCAACATGTTACAGCCATCATTTTGCCTTACTGATTTACACGACAAAGCGGACAATTTGTAAGGCGATAATGGCAAAACGGAACGAAGCATACACCTCCTCGCAAATCCTTGCTGCGCAGCGCACAAAAACGCGCACGCAACGCCCTCAATTGGTGCATTGATGCAGGTTTTGTGGGGCGTAGGAGAAAGTTTGGCGTGCGGCATGTCACAAATCAGGCCAAGCGATGTCACAATCAAATTACTGACTCTTCGGTAATTTAAATTACTCTTGTACAAGCAAATTGAAGTGTGTAAAAAGCAGTTGCGAATAAAAGGCAGCCGATCCAAGTTGGCAATTCTGCATGTCAATTGCGCATGAATTGAAACAATTTCTTACAATGTTAATTTCTCAATAAATTCATTAAATCGTTGTATAAAAACGACAGATTGATAAAAATCAAGAGAGTTTACTGTCCATTCGACATTATTCGCTTTTTCTTTTGCGGATCATCCCGATAAAAAGACGACAAAACAAAGCGGCAGTTTGCTCAGTGTGCAGCCTGCCGCTTGAGCCAGCGCATCAGCGCGCCGATAACCGGCAGTTTTTCGTATAGCTCTTCGGCTGCATCCCAGTAATCGCGATGCGAGAGCACCCGCCCCTCGGCGTCGAAAACCACCTGGGTTGCACCGCGTATGCATTGCTCACCTTTGACATGGCGGCGCATGTGAAAACGAAACTCCCAGGCCAGAAAAGCCTCGCCCCCCTGCCCGACGCTGCTGGTCACCACGAAACGCGGGGTATCGACCTGCACGAACATGCGCTCGAAAATGGCCAGGATGGCGGCATGCCCCTGCACTTCGTTGAACGGGTCCTTGAAGCTGGCGTCGGGCGCATAGACGGCGCCGAGTTGCGCCAGGCTTTGCACGGTCAGCGTTTCATAGAAAGCGACCAGGCGCGCCAGCGCCGTGGCCATGTCGGGATCGGCAGTGAGTTGAGTCATAAGCCAGTGACCTTGCGTATCAGCCAGAAGTAGGCGCGGTAAGGCAGCAGCCGCGCCAGGCGCAGCCAGTTGCTGAAGCGTTTGGGGAAGTGAATATGGAAGTGTCCCTGCTCGATGCCGCGCAGCATGGCGCCAGCGGCCTCTTCGGCCGATATCAGCGCCGGCATCTTGAAGTCGTTGCTGGCGGTCAGCGGTGTATCGACAAAGCCCGGATTGATCTGGTACACGCCGATGCCCTGCGGCTGCAGATCAAGATACAGCGATTCAGTCAGGTTGATCAATGCGGCCTTGCTGGCGCCATAGGCCAGCGCCTTGGGCAGGCCGCCATAGCCAGCCACCGAGGCCACGATGCCGATCCCGCCGGCTTTCTGGCGCAGCAGCACCGGCAGCACCGGCGCCAGACAATTGAAGACGCCGCCGACGTTCAGCGCCAGCAAGTCGGTGGCGGCAGCGCGGTCAAAGCTGTCGGCGCGCATGGCCTGGTAGCCGCCGGCCACTACCAGCACCAGATCCAGGCTCGACCATTGGCTCATCAGATGCGCGCAGACGGCGCGCACCTGCTCGGCCTGCGTGATATCGAGCGGCAGCGCCTGCGCCAGCGGCTGCCCCTCGCACAGGCGCTCCAGCCCAGCCAGGTTACGCGCCGACACGGCCACGCAGGCGCCCTGTTCAAGCAGCATGCTGGCACAGGCCGCGCCGATACCGCTCGATGCGCCGATAATCCACACATGCTTGCCGGCCCAACTGTCAATCTTGCGGTTCATTGCCCATCCTTGTGACGCTTGCGAAACGACAACGTGACCGCGCCCAGGTCAAAGCCGAACTTGCTCATGCTGGCGCGATTGAGCATGACCTGCTCATCGATCAGGAACATCCAGTCGTCAAAATTGACGTGATAGACCGTGCCATCGACCGGCAGCGCCAGCACATACTTCCAACGCAAGGCGTTGCCGGCCACCTCGCCGACCGCTTCGCCAATCACATCGGGAGCGGTGCCGACGAAACGCCCGGGCGCCGTCTTGCGCAAGGTCCACACCCGCTTTTCGCGGGTGCCATCGGCATAATGGAAGTCTTCATCGAGCGTGCCGACATCGCCGTCCCAGTGGCACACCATCACCACCGTGAAACGTTTGACCACCTTGCCGGCACGGTCCTGGAACATGCCATGGGCATCGAGCGTGCCGTTGAAATACTGCTGCAGATCAAGTTGCGGTGTCTGCTGCGCATAGGTGGCCGGCGTGGGCGGGGCCGCGCAGCCCAGCAGCGCCAGCGCCAGCAGGCCTGCAGGCACGGCGCGTTTCAGACAGGTCATGCAATTCATGCCGGATTCTCCAATGGCTGCTTGTAAATGGACTGCAGGGGCGCGCGCCACAGCATGAGCGCGGCCAGCAGTTTCAGGGCGCAGGGCAACAGGGCATAGACCGCCGACAAGGCAGGCAGCGCATGGTTACTGCCCGGCACATAGCCAAACCAGCCCAGCAGTGGCAAGGCCAGGCCGGCCGCCAGCGCCAGGCTGATCTGCACACCCCAGTTCCACCAGCCGAAATAGGCAGCTTCATGCTGGCGGGCATGGCCGGCACTGCCGATCAGTCCGGCCAGCAAGGCCGACGGCAACGCCAGGTCGGCGCCCAGCGCCAGCCCCGACAGCACGCAGATGGCACCAAAAGCCCGGACATCGCCCGCCCCCAGGCCATAGGCCCAGACAAACACCGATGCCCCCATCAGCATGGCCAGCAGCCAGGCGCGCGCTTCGCCATAACGGCGCGCCAGCGCCACCCACAGCGGTATCGAAGCGGCAGCGGCCAGGAAATAGACCACCAGGAAGGCGCCGGCCAGGTGGCCCAGTTGCAGCACGTCGCCGGCAAAAAACAGGAACAACGTGGCCGGGATGGCGGCCGCCACGCCATTGACCAGCAGTACGGCAAACAGATGGCGAAAAGCGCGCTGGCGAAACGGCAAACGCCATTGTTGCACCGCGCTGGCGGCGGTAGCGACAGGCTGCACCCGCGGCGCGCGCATCAGCAGCAAGGCGCCAGCGGCCAGCAGGCAAGCGGCAAACACCAGCGACAGACCGTCGTAACCGAGCAGCGACGTGAGCGCTGCGGCCGTCATCACGCCCACCAACGCACAGCCTTCGCGCACGCCGGTCAGGCGCGCACGCAGCCCCTGCGTCTGTGACAGCGCCGCGCCCCAGCTCTGGTGCGCAATGCTGGCCAGGCCATAGCCGCCATACACCAGCAGCAAGGTCACCAGAAACCACGCCAGCGCGCCATATTGACTCAGCGAAGGCGGATGAAACAGCGCGCCAAAACCCAGCAACAGCAAAGGCAGCGACCAGGCGATACAGCCAGCGTAGCTGCGCCGGCCGTTCGCCATCCACCCACCCAGCACCGGGTCGACAAACGCTGCCGCCACCCGCGCAGCGAGCAGCACGCTGCCGATTTGCGCCAGGCTCAAGCTGGTGCGCTGGGCATAGAACTGCGGCACATAGATATAAATGGGCAGCGCCAGCATGGCCAGCGGCAAACCGAACAGCCCATAGCTGAACAGGCTGGCCAGCGACAGCGCATCAGCGCCGCGTTTCATGGCGGCGAGGCGGCCATCGGCTGCGCGTCGCGCAACAGGGCGCTGCGCAAGGCGGGCGCGGTAGTGGCTGGCGACAGCCAGATGGCAAAGAAGGCACGCGCAAAATCGCCATCGGGCACGTCGGCCATCACCTTGCCGTCAAGATAAAAACGCACGCCCGGCGCCACGCCCGCGCGCCAGGCAGCGGCAATGCGCTGTCCCTGTTTTACATCGGGAAAGATGCGCAGCATGGTGTCGCGCCAGACCAGGCGCTGCGGCTCGGTGCCGGCCTTGATCTTTTGCATCTGCTCGTAGCTGGCCTCGGCAATCTTCTGGCCATCGAGTCCGCGCGCATAGCGCAATTCGAGCACGAACGGCGCCGTATCAGGCATGGCCGGCTGATAGCCTGCCGGCCCCACCCACAACTGCGCGTGGTAAAGCCGCAGGCCGAACCAGCTGAAGTCGCCCTCGCCTGCCAGGCGCGCCTCGGGCACGTCGCTGCTGATATAGGCCGGCGGCGGTTCAGCTATCGGCGGCGCGGCCAGGGTTGTCAGGGTCACCAGCGCCAGGCTGGCGGCAAGCAAAAACCGTTTGATCATTTTCTACTCCTTGACCAGCGTAAATTGCACTACATCGGTATTGGCGGCGCGGAACGCCGCTTCGCAATAAGCCAGGTAAAACTCCCAGGTCAGCAGGAAAGCCGTATCGAAGCCCTGCAAGCCCAGCGCCAGGCGCTGCTGCAAAAAACTGATGCGCCACTGGCGCAGCGTTTCTGCATAGTCCAGGCCGAAACAGAAGGCGTCTTCCATGCGCAGGCCGTGCTGCGCGGCAGCCTGGCGAAATGCCGAAGGCGACGGCAGCATGCCGCCCGGGAAGATGTACTGCTGGATAAAGTCGGTGCTCTTGCTGTAGCGCTCGAACAGCTCGTCGGCAATCACGATGGTCTGTATACAAGCGCGTCCACCTTGCCTGAGATTGCGCGCCACGCACTCGAAATAGCCCGACCAATAGCTCTGGCCGACCGCCTCGAACATTTCGATCGAGGCGATCGCGTCATACTGGCCGGCGCTGTCGCGGTAGTCGCACAGGCGCAAGTCGGCTTGCGCCGCCAGGCCAGCGTCCTGCAGGCGCTGGCGCGCGTAGGCCAGCTGTTCGGTCGACAGCGTCAGTCCCGTGACGTAGGCGCCATGTTCGCGCGCCGCCACCTCGGCAAAGCCACCCCAGCCGCAGCCGATTTCCAGCACCGCCGCGCCCGGCTTCAGCTGCAACTGGCTGGCAATGCGCCGGTATTTGGCCTGCTGCGCCTGTTCCAGCGTCGCGCCCTCGCTGAACAATGCGCTGGAATAGGTCATCGACGGGTCGAGCCACAGCTGATAAAAGGCGTTGCCGATATCGTAATGGGCGTGGATGTTTTTCTTGCTGCCGGCACGCGAGTTGCGGTTCAGCAGATGCTTGACGCGGTACAGCAGGCTGCCCCACCAGTTGCCGTAAATGAGCGACTCGAGCTGCGCGCGGTTGCGTATCATCAATTCAATCAGCCCCGGCAGGTTATCGGTCTGCCAGTCGCCAGCGATATAGCTTTCGGCAAAGCCAATGTCGCCCGCGCGCAGCACCGCGCTGCACAGGCGCCAGTCATGCAGTTCCAGCGTGATCGGTGTGCTGGCGTCGCCGAACAGCAGCACGCGGCCGTCCGGCAAATGCAGGCGCAGCGCACCATGCTGCAGTTTCTCCAGCAGCGACAGCAGCATGCGCGCTGCCGCCGGTGCACTTTCCTGGCGGCGCGAAGCGCCCGGCTGCAAGCGCGTGGGCAGGGAATTGGAACTCATCGTGACACCTTTTCTGAGGGAGGCAGCGGTTTATGGAAGAAGGGCACGCGGCGCAGCCACAGGCGCAGAGCCTGCCAGTGGATGCGCGCCATCACGCCGAAAGTCATCAAGGGATAGCGCAGCAGCGCAGCGGCCAGCAGCCGGTCCTGCAAGGGCAAGGCCACGCCAGCCAGGCTGGTCTGCAGCAACGTGCCTTCGCTGTCGTCGTAATCGATACGCGCCAGATGTCGCTCGCTGCCATTGCGCTCATCCTTGCTGCGCATGAAGCGAAAGCGGTAGCCGCCCTCGACCTGGCAAAACGGCGACACATGAAAGATCTTGCGCGCCGTCAACTCACTGCCCCAGACGATGGGCGCACCGTGGTCGAGCAGGTAAAAATGGCGTTCGCCAAAGGTGTTGCGCACATCGCACAGCACCGCGCGCAAGGCGCCGTCACTGCGGTGGCAGAACCAGAAACTGACGGGATTGAACACGTAGCCGAACACGCGCGGCATGGTTTGCAGCCAGATTTCCCCATCGGCATCGTGCACGCCCTGCTCTGCCAGCAAGCCGGTAATCCATTGCAGCAAGGGGGTGCGGCCATCGCCATGGTCACTGTCGCGAAACGACAGGATATTGCGGCCGTTGCGCGAAATCAGGCGGGCGGCAAAATCGCGCTGCCCCATGCTGCGCACCGGCAGGCGCAGATAATAGATGCCGTAGCTGAAAGCATGGTGCACCGGACGCAACCGCGCATGGCGTACCTGCCCCAGGCACAGCTGCGGCTGGGCCAGTGCAACCTGGGTCGGATCACGCGGCACGGTCGAGCTCCGCTGCAATGGCGTTGATGGCCGAGGCCACCATCAAGCCCGACTTCAGACCATCTTCATGAAAGCCGTAGCCGGTCCAGGCGCCGGCAAACCAGGTGTGCTGGCGCCCCTGCAAGCCAGGCAGGCGCTGCTGCGCAGCAATAGCGGCCGCATCGAAAACCGGATGCGCATAAGAAAATTCGTCGATGATGCTGGCCGGATCGGGCTCGTCGATCGGGTTGAGCGAAACGATTACCGGTGTGGTGAATGGTACCGGCTGCAGCTGGTTGATCAGATAGTGCACGCAGACCTGCGGCGCTTCGCCGGCAGCGGCGGCGCTGCCCTGGTAATTCCAGGCCGACCATGCACGCCGGCGCGCCGGCAGGCAGGCAGCATCGGTATGGAGTACAGCGCGATTGGGCTGATAACGCACCGCCTGCAGCACGCTGCGCTCGTCGTCGCGCGCGTCGCCCAGCAGGGCCAGCGCCTGGTCGCTATGGCAAGCGAGCACCACATGGTCGACATGCTCGACGCCAGCGGCGGTCTGCAGCTCGACCATGCGCGCACCGGCATGGCCCTGGCGGCGCACGGCCAATACCGGGCAACCAAGGCGCTGCTGCGCGATGCCGGCCAGCAGTTTCTGCACATACACGCGTGAACCGCCGCGCACGGTGCGCCATTGCGGCCGGTCATTGACCTGCAGCAGACCGTGGTTATGGCAGAAACGGACGAAGGTCGCCAGTGGAAAGGCCAGCATCTGGTTGGCCGGGCAGGACCAGATACAGGCGGCCATCGGCAACAGATACCAATGGCGGAATTGCTCGCCATAGCCGTTCGCGTCGAGAAAATCACCGAGCGAGACGGCCGTCGCTTCGCCGGAAATGGCCATGGCGCTGGCCTGGCGGTTAAAGCGCACGATATCGCGCAGCATGCGCCAGAACGACGGGCGCAGCAGGTTGCTGCGCTGGGCAAATACGGTGTCCAGATTCGCGCCAGCCCATTCCAGCACGCGTGCGCCATTGGCCAGCCCCAGCGGCAGTTTCACGGAAAACGACATGTCGCTGTCTGCTGCTTCAACCCCGAGCTCCTCGAACAGCTGCACCAGATTCGGATAAGTGGCGTGGTTGAACACCAGGAAACCCGTATCGACGCCATGCGTGACGCCGTCCAGCGTAACGTCGACCGTATGGCTATGCCCGCCGAAATAATCGCCGGCCTCGTAAAGCGTGACGTCCTGGCCGGCCTGCGCCAGGCGATAGGCGCATGACAATCCGGCAATTCCTGCTCCTACTACGGCGATCTTCATAAAACACCTGTGTATGTTTGTCCTGGACAAAAAATGCTGTTGCATAGTCAAACAAATATTGACTCATGTCAATGACGCACTGTTGAGTTCGGAAACTTATACGCAGAAAGATTGTCGTCGGATTCATGTGTGTGGCCCAAGGCGCAGGAAAGCGTAAAATACCCTCACGTTTGATACAGGCCTGCGCAGGCCCCTGATATGTCTACTGACTTGCAATACACTCAGGCTTTCAGTATCAGCGACGTCGAGCGCGATACCGGACTGGCCAAAGAAACCCTGCGGGTGTGGGAGCGGCGTTACGCCTTTCCCCAGCCGCAGCGCGACGCCTATGGCGAACGCAGCTACCCTTTTGATCAAGTGCAAAAGCTGCGCATGGTCAAGCATTTGCTCGACATGGGCTATCGCCCGGGCAAAATCATGCAGCACAGTACTGGCGAACTGCAGCAGATGGCCAACGGCGGCGCGTCGGCGCCACGCGCCACTGCGCCAGAACTGACAGCCTATCTGGCCATGTGCCGCAGTCACCGCATGGGCGAACTGGGTGAAGCCATGCGCCGTTCGCTGGCCATGCTGGGCCTGAAAAAATTCACGACAGACCTCGTTGCACCGCTGACCGGCCTGGTCGGCGAAGCCTGGGCCTGCGGCGACCTGGCCGTGTATGAAGAGCATCTGTACAGTGAAACCTTGCAAACGGTAATGCGCCACGCCATTTTTTCGCTGCCGGAAGCAAGCCGCGCCAGCACGCGCACGCCACGCATCCTGCTGACCACCCTGCCGCATGAACGCCATGGTCTGGGCCTGCTGATGGCCGAAGCGCTGTGCGTGGCCGGCGGCGCCCACTGCCAGTCGCTGGGTGTGGAAACGCCGCTGGCCGATATTGCCGCTGCGGCGCGCGGCCAGCATGCCGATATCGTGGCGCTGTCGTTTTCCAGCGGCAGCAAGGAAAGGCAGGCGCGCGACAGCCTGCAGCAACTGCGCGATGCCTTGCCGGCACGTGTGGAAATCTGGGCCGGCGGACGCAGCCCCGTGCTCTACAAACGGCCACCGGCTTTTCTGCAGGTGCTGGACCTGCGCGACGTGGAAGGCACGCTGGCCGACTGGCGACGCCGCCATCAGCGCGAGACGGCAGCGCCACATTAACCCACGTCAACGATATCATCGCAATGTTGCCAATCGAACAGTGCATCATGAAGCGGGCGGCGCGCTCTGGTAGAATAGTTGTTCAGCGTCCGGCGCCGCCGGGCCAAGCGTCAGCACCCGCCCCCACTATCCATGTTTAGTTTCTTCAAGAAAAAACCTGCTCCTGAAGCCGTGCCCGACAGCGCCCCGCCTGTTGCTGCGCCGCCTGCACTTCCCGTCACGCCTACCACGGAAGCCCTGAGCGGCGCACCGGCCGCAGTCGTGCCAGCTATCGTGCCGGTTATCGTGGCGATCGAGCCCGAAAAGAAATCGTGGATGACGCGCCTGAAGGCCGGCCTGTCGAAAACCTCGAACACGCTGTCGGTACTGTTTGTCGGCGCCAAGATCGACGAAGCACTGTATGAAGAGCTCGAAGCGGCGCTGCTGATGTCCGATGCCGGCATCGACGCCACCGATTACCTGCTGACGGCGCTCAAGAAAAAGGTCAAGGAAGACAAGCTGCTCGACGCCGCCGCCGTCAAGGCCGCCCTGAAAGAGTTGCTGATCGAGCTGCTCACGCCACTGCAAAAACCGTTCGAGCTGGGCCGCCACAAGCCGCTGGTGATGATGATCTCGGGCGTCAACGGCGCCGGCAAGACCACCACCATCGGCAAGCTGGCCAAGCACATGCAATCGAACAACCAGTCGGTGCTGCTTGCGGCCGGCGACACCTTCCGCGCCGCCGCGCGCGAGCAATTGATGGTCTGGGGCGAACGCAACAATGTCACCGTGATTTCCCAGGAGTCCGGCGATCCGGCCGCCGTGGCCTACGACTCGGTGCAGTCGGCCAAAGCGCGCGGCATGGATGTGGTGATGGTCGATACGGCCGGGCGCCTGCCGACCCAGTTGCACCTGATGGAAGAGCTCAAGAAAATCAAGCGCGTGATCGGCAAGGGCATGGAAGGCGCGCCGCATGAAACGCTGCTGGTGATCGATGGCAACACGGGCCAGAATGCGCTCACGCAAGTAAAAGCGTTTGACGATGCGCTGCAGCTGAGCGGCCTGGTGATCACCAAGCTCGACGGCACTGCCAAGGGCGGCGTACTGGCCGCCATTGCGCGCGTGCGCCCGGTGCCAGTGTACTTTATCGGCATCGGCGAAAAAATCGAGGACTTGCAGCCGTTCGTGGCTGCCGAATTTGTCGAAGCGCTGCTCGGATAAGCCTACATGATTGAATTTCAGCACGTCTCCAAGCAATACGCCACCGATGCCGTCGCGCTCAGCGATATCTCGCTCAATATTGCCAGGGGCGAACTGGTGTTCCTGGCTGGCCCATCGGGCGCCGGCAAGTCCACGCTGATGAAAATGATCGCGGCCATGGAGCGCCCCACCTCCGGCAAGCTGATCGTCAACGGCCAGGATATGAGTAAACTCAAGCCTGCCGGCGTACCTTTTCTGCGCCGCAATATCGGCATTATCTTCCAGCAGCAAAAGCTGCTCAACGACCGCAGCGTGCTGGCCAATGTGATGCTGCCGCTGCTGGTGGTCGGCGCACCGAAGGCGGCTGCCGAGCAGCGCGCCCGCGCCGCGCTCGACAAGGTCGGCCTGCTTGACCGCGCACTGACGCGGCCGCTGTCGCTGTCCGGCGGCGAGCAACAGCGCGTGTCGATTGCGCGCGCGATTGTCAACCGGCCGCAGATCATCCTGGCCGACGAACCGACCGCCAACCTCGACCGCGCCAGCGCCGACAAGGTGCTCGATGCATTAAAGGCGTTTCACTCGGTGGGCGTAACCTGCCTTATTTCCAGCCATGACGAACAGATGCTCGATGCCGCCGCACGCGTGATCCACCTGAAAAACGGCCAGTTGGTGGCCATCGACAAGGCCACCGAAACACCGGTGTTTGCACCGCCCGACCCTGACTTTGCACCCGATGCCGATCGCGGCGCCGATGCGGGAGAGGCGCCATGAGAGGCTGGTTTCGTCAACACCGCTTTGCGCTCGGCTCGGCGCTGATTCACCTGCGCAAGTCGCCAGGCGGCTTTCTGCTTAACGTGGTGGTGGTGGCGATTGCACTGTCGCTGCCGTTTGCCGGCCTGACCATGCTCGACAATGTGCGCCCGATGTCCGAACAGATGTCGGTCGATCCGGAAATCAGCGTCTTCATGAAAGCGGACACGCCGCGCGCCCAGGCAACAGGCCTGGCCGGCGAGATGCGCAAGATCGTGCAGGATCCGAAAGCAAAAATCGTCTTTATCCCGCGCGAGGATGCGCTCAACAGCCTGAAAAGCAAAAGCGGGCTGGCCGACGTACTCAATACGCTGGGCGACAATCCGCTGCCCGACAGTTATGTGCTGAAACTGAACGCCTTCAATAGCGCAACAGAAGCGCAGGATGTCGATCTGGTGGCCGCGCAACTGCGCGAACTGCCCGGTGTGGAGTCGGCGCAGGTCGATTCGGCCTGGGTCAAGCGCCTTGCTGCCCTGCTCGGCGTGCTGCGCCTGGTGCTGCTGCTGCTGGCCATTACGCTGGGCGTGGCCGTGATTGCCGTAGTGTTCAATACCACCCGCCTGCAGGTGATGCAGCAGCGCGACGAGATCAGCATCTCCAAGCTGATCGGCGCCACCGATACCTTTATCCACCGTCCGTTCTACTATTCAGGCGCCTTGTTGGGCCTGTGCGCCGGGGCGCTGGCGCTGGGCGCGGTGGCGCTGGCGCTGCGCCCGCTCAATACGGCGATTGCCGAATTTGCCCGCCTGTATGCATCGGAATTCCAGCTGACCCTGCTCGACCCGCTGCCGATGGCCGGCCTCTTGGCTGTCAGCGCCGGCCTGGGCCTGATCGGCGCCTTCTTGTGCGTACAGCGCTATCTGGCGCGCCTGAACTGATACCCCTGCGGGCGGCCGTTCGCGCCGCCCGGTCTTCCTTATATTTTTCCCTTGTGCTATCGGCATGGTGCCCCTATGGGGCGAAAGTGCTGTTTGACAAGCTTCTTAAGTCTCGTTTCAGATAATTCCGGTACATTGACAGCATGGAAAAGCCCAGATAACTGGCTATCAAGCGTTTTAACTTCATAGCATTAGGGCTATGAAAACGATAGCAACAGGCAATTGGCACTCTCCATCACAGAGTGCTAAACTGTGGCATACTAGATCGACAAAAGCGCCATGGCGGCCAGATATAGATGGCGCCACGCGTTGCAACTGCAAGACCGGATAAGCAAAATTTGATGGTCATGCCGGCTCGACGAGCGGCATGATTGTTGGAACAAGCAAGACTACGAGGAGTGAATATGACGACGATGTCCGCATTGGTTCCCACCAAAAATAACGCACTGAACCTTGGCTTCACTGGCAACCTGGGCAATATCGACGCCTATATTTCTGCCGTGAATCGTCTGCCGATGTTGACCCATGACGAAGAAATTTCGCTGGCAACGCGTTTGCGCGAAAACAATGACCTGGCCGCCGCGCAAGAGTTGGTGCTGTCGCATCTGCGCCTGGTGGTGTCGATTGCCCGCGGCTATCTGGGCTATGGCCTGCCGCACGCCGACTTGATTCAAGAAGGCAATATCGGCCTGATGAAAGCGGTCAAGCGCTTCGACCCGAACCAGGGCGTGCGCCTGGTGTCGTACGCCATGCACTGGGTCAAAGCCGAGATGCACGAGTACATCCTGAAAAACTGGCGCCTGGTCAAAGTGGCTACCACTAAAGCACAGCGCAAGCTGTTCTTCAATCTGCGTAGCCACAAGACTGGCCTGGACGCGATGACGCCGAAACAGATCGATGCGCTGGCCAAGTTGCTTGACGTCAAGCGCGAGGAAGTGATCGAGATGGAAACGCGTTTGAGCGGCCGTGACATTGCGCTCGAATCGCCGAACGACGATGAAGACGACAAGTTTTCGCCGATCGCCTACCTGTCGTCGGAGCAAAGCGAGCCGACCAAGGTGCTGGAAGCCGAACAGGTCACGCGCCTGCAATCGGAAGGCTTGGAAACGGCGCTGGGCAAGCTTGACGCCCGTTCGCGCCGCATCGTCGAAGCGCGCTGGCTGGCCAACGACGACGGCTCGGGCGCCACGCTGCACACGCTGGCTGAAGAGTTTGGCGTGTCAGCCGAGCGCATCCGTCAGATCGAAGTGGCGGCACTGAAGAAAATGAAGGGCGCGCTGGCTGCCTATATGTAAAGGCACAGGCAGCACGCAGCAAAAAGGCGCCGCAAGGCGCCTTTCTCATTCAAGCCTGAGCTTGTAAGCCTGATACTTGGTCAGGCTGCCAAACCCTTGGCCAGCACCTCGGCCACGACGTCGTTCAGGTCGGCGCCGCGCTCTTTGGCCAGGGTTTGCAATTGTAGTACCAGCTCACTGTTGAGCTTGACAGCGAATGGCACCAGGCCCAGCGCCTGGTCGCGCTTGCGCTGTTCACGGCGGTCAACGACGACCGCCTCCTTGCCGAAAGCACCGGCGCCGGGAACATTCATCTTCCCCATCAGTTTCTTGGCATCGCTTTTAGCCAGGTCGGTCTTTTTCATGGTTGTTTCCTGATTTTCAAAACTACATATTAGCATAAGTCATTGATAAATAAGACAAAAATGTTTTGCCAAATCTATCTATGACAATTTTTTGTCAAAGTTTTTGTGTTGCAAGTCATCACAACGTGAAGACTTGTAACACAAGAACTACAAGGGTGTGGGAAAGTAGTTCCCACGGTCCTAGCCAGGGTTTTTTTTAAGGGGTCAACGCGAGGCAGTACGTGCAGAATTCAGTACAGCAAGAACAACAGCAACAACAACAGCAACAGCGTGAATTAGAAGACTGAGCGAGTCAGTCAAAAGCAACAGCAAAAACGGCTTAGAACGAGCGCAGAGCGACTTTTTGAGCAATCTAGTGTGTATGTAGCACTCAATGCTAAAAATTGCTTTACGGTCGTTCTAAGCCGTTTTTTGTGCTTGAAATGATATAAACGATTTATACTATTTATACAGTTTTTCAGATGTGCGCTGTAGAACTGCTACTTTTGAACCTTTTAGCATTAGCTATCAATGCTGCTTCTGCTGATTGTTCTTGCTTTGCTTTCAATGTTTCGATCTGTTGCTGAAGCTCTGCAATTTTTTGCTTTAGCTCAAAAATTTTCTTAATGTCGCTTTCTTTGAAATGATTCAATTGACTCATTTGCATTTCAAGATTTTGCTTTGAAAATAATACTGTATTGATTTGTACACTAATTAATGCATAGCTTGAGTTAACAGCAACTGCACTAAATGACGATATTGAAGCTGTGGTACTTTTTGAGCTTTCTTCTTTGTTTGCTGTAATAGATTTTATTCTTATTTGACTTGACGATTGAGTCGTTTTTTTCTCTTCTGTACTTGCTTTATTTTCAGTTACTTTTTTTATGTCTTTTGTTGCATCAACAGATTTATCATTATCATTTTTTCTTTCTACTGATTGTTTATTTTGAGCTACTTTCTCATTTGAAAAAGTAGCTTTTTTTGTAGCTAATTTTTTACTTTTTGGTAAATATTTTCTAGTGCTATTTTTCTTGATTTTTTTGATACCTGAATTTTTCAATTTCTCATTAAAAGATTTTTGTATATCAATATGCTTACTCAATTTTTCTTGCTTTGTTTCTCTCTCTTCATTCGATAATTGTTTCAATGAGTCGTCTTTTTCGATAGCTTGATTATTTCTGTGTTCATTTCTTAGCTCGTCAAAATTAGTATCTTTCTTGAACATTGGGCCCATCAGTTTCATAGCTTTTTTTGAGCCAGTCGGAATAAATGAAATATAGCTATATTTATCTTTATCATTCTCTTTGTCTAAAAATTTGACTTCTCCATTTTTCTGTAAAACCCTGATTAATTCTTCCCTTGAATTAATTTTTTTATCTAAAACTTGAGCAGTGAGAAAATTTTGTATTTTATCTTTTTTGGGTTTAACGAAGTTTTTTTGTCGCAATGCCGTTTCGCTTGGGTTTTGTATATCTTTTAGCTCTAAATCATTATGAGCAACAGAAAATGGGTTTCTTATAACTCTATCAAAACCTAATTTGTCATTGAGTAAATCGACATAGTTATCCCTCATATCTTGATTGAGCTCGCCAGGAGGGAAAGGATTAAATGACTTTCCTGTTGTCAATTCCATTTTGACAAAAGCACAGTTTAATTCTATGTTGTCTTTGTCTGTATGTATGTTCCAAAAATCTTGAAAATTTTCTGGGTTTTTCAAACCAGGGAACCAAGTTTCTCTAAAATCTTTTACGATTTCTTTCATTGCTACGACTAATTTTTCTTCATTATATGAACCGTCTGGATTTTTTAATTCAGAAAATTCATTGTCACGAAATGAAATTGTCAAAGAAGAATGGGTGTTTTCAATGCCAGATTCTCTCGCTAAATTTTCTATTTTCTCGATACTATTTTTATCGCCAAAAATTGCAATTGGCTTAAATTTTCTTACTGTATTCGTGTGATCAGTATCTGACTCAAAATAATTTATCGCACTCATTATTGATTTTGAAGATTTGTTAAAACTAATTATTGCCATAATATTCTCACATATTTTTATTTTTTTCTGTCTGTGACTCAATTAAATTTCTTATAGATTTCATCTCATCAAGCAAATTTTCAAGCTGACTATTGATTGTATTTTTTTCTTCTTTTGTAAAAAATTTATTAGAATTTACTTTTTTCGCTAACTGATTTGCATTGCTACCGATTCGATTTAGCTCGGTCAAAAATGGTTGTTGCAATATTTTGAAGTTAAATCTTTCAGTCAAAAAATTATCAATTCTTTCTTCTGCGCCGTCGAAAATACAATTTCTAACATATGCTGACATTGAGTTAAAACCTGCTTGACTGAATTTATTTTCAATGAGTTCTTTCTCGTATGGACTTAACTTAATGTCTAAGCTGTATATTCTCTTATAGATATGGTCGTCGTTTGTTCTTCCTGATTTGATTTTTTTCTGCATTTTTTTTGCCTTTATTTTTATTGTTTTAAGGGGACTGGGGAAACCCCAGAAAAGTCTAGTTGAGAGAGCTAAATATAATTGAAAATTATTTTAGCCCGTATCAGCTAGTAGCCTTGCTTGACCTTATTTTTGTTCTTGTTTTAATCATAGCTTTTTATTTTTCTTTGTAAATAGCATAGTTAAAAGTCGATATCGGATAAAATCCGACAAGTAAAAAATTTATGATTGTCTTCTTTTTTCGGACAAGTCGATATCATTGAACTCTTGTTCTTTTTTTTATGATTGCTAAGATAAGAAAAACCAGGAGACTTTTATGAAAAAACAAAAACAAGAAATAGCTGAAAATCAAAAATCAAAAACTAAAGCTATAAAAGAGCATTTGAAAATTTCCGTATTTTTGAGATTTGATCAGATCGAATATTTAACTAAAGAACACATTGAACTCAATAATTCAAATATGTCTTTAGTCGTTCGTAATGCTGTAGATGTTTTTATTGAAAAAGAAAAAAAGCAAAAATTAGCTGTGCTAAAAAAAATTATTGGCAACGATGTTTATGAAAAACTTAGTCAGCTATCAATAGAATATGAGAAAGAAATTGAAGCTACAATTATTGAACTTATTGAGCTAAATTTTTCAGCTAATGCACAAAACAAAAAAGTAATAATTGATCAGTTCGATTGGAAGGTATAAAAATAGGAGAGTATAAAAATGTTTAATGTAATACTTGAAGTTAAAAAATTAGTGAGTGAAGAAACATTTAAAGAGCTCAAAAATGAATTGCACACATATGAAGACTGGGAGTCTGTTTATGACGAAATTCTTAAAGAAATTGAAGAAGAAGAATTACAAAATTCAGATCACGATAGTGAAAAGAATGACTGACTCGCTCAGTCTTCTAAAACAAAAAAAGACACTCAATGAGTGTCTTTTGCATTGGAATAGTGTAATTTTTCGACGCGGGGAATTTTATTCTTTATTCTATGTTAGTAATGTTTAATATAAACTACTTTGTACTATGTATTAGATATAGTAATG
Source organism: Janthinobacterium aquaticum (assembly GCF_009208565.1). Taxonomy (GTDB): domain Bacteria; phylum Pseudomonadota; class Gammaproteobacteria; order Burkholderiales; family Burkholderiaceae_D; genus Janthinobacterium. The sequence continues at coordinate 70,648 of NZ_WFLK01000005.1, forward strand.
ATTGATATATGTTGCTGTATGTCAAGCATTCTTTATCAAACATACAAAAAGTGCTTGGACGACATAACACGAAGGTTTGATTAATAAGCCCTCAGGGGCTTGGTTGAGATTTTAAGGGGCTTGGTTGAGGGGCTTGGACGCCGCGCCGTGAAGGCTTGATTAATAAGCTCTCAGGGGCTTGGTTAAAGGGGTGGGGTGAGATTTTCTTACTATTGACTTATTGCTGTTCTATTTATATACAGTCGTAAAATAATCCCCATAGGGATTATTTTTTGTATCCGAAAATATCTTCTACTTCCTCATCTGTTGGCATATCTGGATGATTTGATGGAACAGTAGCTTTTTTAATTTTCTCTACAAGAATTTGACTGTTGTACTCTTTGAATGTTTCAAAAAATGCCGTTTTTCTCTTCAAATTTCTATGAAAGTTAAATTGTTGTGCATTCATATGGACATACAATAATACAGCTTTAATATCGTTAAAATGAGTGACTTGTGGAACTTCCAACACTTGCAAGACCAGGGGGCTTACATTGAATATTTTTATGTAATTTAATTTTTCAAGCTGTTTTAAGTATCCTGAAATATCACCGTCGTTAATTTTTAATTCTTTAGCTAAACCTGTCTTGTAGATTTCACTATGAACACCTACAAGCCCGTTTTTGTAAGTGACTTTACAAGCCAAGTTAACCATAATATTGAAGAGTGTGTTTTTTGGGCGAGGTATTAAGACTAATTCCCTGAAGACTTTTTTATTTAATGAGAAATAGTCAAATTCTTCATTTGAGTTATTGACAACAGCAGATTTATTATTTATATTTAAAGACATAAGATTTCCCTTTTAATTTTATAGTTAGCACTAATTATTAAAACAGGAAATACAAAAAAATCAAGCCCCATTGCTGGGGCTTTTTTTATTATCGTGTTAAATTTTTGATTTTGCTATTCTGCACTGATAACTTGAATGATTTACGATTGCATAATTTTGCAAATCTAAAATTGATTTCTTATCTTTTATATATTTTGTATTCAATTGATAATCGTCGTCGATAATCGTCAAATTTACTCTGTCAAGATAAATTAATCTTGCTCCAAAATATGATTTTTTGGTTGGTATCCATTTTTTATAAAATGCACTATTGGGTGAATCTGCATTTTTCTCTTGTGTCCAATCAATAGCCATTTTTCGAGGTTCAGCTATAGCACAATCTAAAGCATATACATAAGCATTAGTAGTCTTTTCACATAGCTGAAAATTCTCGTCTTTAATGTTATATGTTCCACTGACGATAGTTATAGACTTCTCATTAACTATAAATTGCTCATAAACTTTTTCTTTTTTTCGAATAATTGGCTTGTCAACTTTCGGGAGATTTATTCCCTCATCTTCTGAAAAACCGTTACATTCAAGAATTTTTTCTTCTGCATTTGCACTCATAGAAATGAGAAAAAGCAGAGTGAAAGATAATTTATTTTTCATATTTTCCTATCGGATTTTAATTCTGGAATATCGTTTTGTTGTTTGCTTGTTGCTATGACCCACAGATTTCATAACTTGATTTTGTGAAGTTATTTCTGTTGGTGGCAATTGATTTATATGATTTCTCTCAAGTGAAGCTATATTCTCAATGCCTAGTATTTCGCTTATAAGAATAGAAAAATCTTGTCCAGTACTTCCAGTTGCTTGACTTAAATTGAATACTAAATTTGATATAGCTTCTCTTCTAAAAAAGTGAAAACGAAAGCCTTTTTTTCTTAAACCCAATTTCTCAATAAGCTTATCAAATGAGCCCGAAAATCCTAAAACACCGTAACTAAAAAGCCTGTCGCCGTTTGTTTTTGGCATATTTTCAAAGATTTCTTTTGCTTCTTTTAATATGTAAACTTTTCGAGGTTGTCCTGATTTTGTTTGATAAAGTTGCACATAGTTTTCAGCTAAATTAACTTGGGCCCAAGTTAACGGGACGATCTCACTTCTACGAAAACCACAGTAATATGAAAGTAACGAGATAGCTTTCAATTCCCAATTACTATATGTATCAAGTGCTTTGAATAAAATATCTTTGTCTTCTGTTGATAAGCGATAACTATTTTTTGAAGAAATATCACTATTAACTAATAAGCTTTTATCATGAGCAAGTACAGGATTTTGAAAATGAAAAAATGATTTATCGTAATACTTCAGTTCATCGAATAATTTTTTAATGAATGAAAGCTCTCTAGCTACAGATATTTTTTTAACTGTTTTTAGTCGTTCTTTTATGTAGTCATTAATTTCAATATATGAAATTTCTTGAACTTTAAATGTGCCGAATTCTTTTTTTTCTTCTGTCTGTGAAAGTGTATTGTTCGCTATCAAAGCAAGCATACCACCAGCTTGTAAGAGTGGGGCTGTTGTAGAGTGGTGACGGTTTGGAATTTTTGTCTTGAGAATTGTTTTAAAAAAAGATTTTATTACTGCTGTATTTCTTTGTTGTGTTTGAGTTTCTTTTTTTCTTGTGTCAATTTTTTCTGCAATATATCTTCTAATGTATACAGAAAGTGGCGGAGCGACTAAGAACTCATTTACTTTTTTTCTTTCTTCTTCTTTATGCTTGTCAAGTGTGCTTAAAAAATAGCTACCTGCTTTAGACTTGAAATTATTCAGTTCGTCTACAGCTTGTTGAAGTGTATCAAAAAGGCTGTCAAGCTTGACTTGCTGGCCATCAACTTTTTTCTGTACTCGCACTCTGTACTTGACAATCTTCTCTTTTGACTTTGTGCTATTTTTCCAGCTAACTGCTGTGATCCCGCGCGGCAACGTAGCCATCTATTTCCCCAAAATTTGACAATTTTATGGAAATATTTTAGGCCGAGAATCAGTTTTTGACAAGCTTTTAAAAACAACATAGAACTTAATTCTATTTAAAATCAATGACTTACGAATTCTAAAAAGTAAATTTTCTGTATGGTTGTTTCCTGATTTTCAAAGCAGCCATTTTACGCAGAATCGCGCCACCTGTGGTGCGCCGCCCTGCAGGTCAATTGCGCGCCATGAAAATGACATTTTGTTATTCTTGACTCATCTGTTCATGTCATACCAAGGATATTATTGAAAGGAAAATATGCAGTCCTCCATCCGCTTTACCCGCCGCTCACCATTCCTGATCTGGCTGTTTGCCTGCCTGGCCCTGCTGGCCGGCTGCGGCGCCACCAGCAGCGTCGGCGACGCCCACAATACGCCGCGCAGCGTGACCCATGTGCTGTCGCCCGGCCAGCAGGTAGCCATTACCGCCACCGATACGCTCAAGTTTGACCGCGTCAACGACAGCCGCTGCCGCCAGGGCGCCGTGTGCGTCTGGAAAGGCTATGTCAGCTACAGCTTCACGCTGGTCGACAACGTAGGCAGTACCGAGATCGTGCTGTCGGACGCCATGCCCGGCGCCGCCAGTTCCGTGACCGTGCGCCACCTGACTTTCACCCTGCTGGACGTCGACCCAGCCACCCCGCCACCGCAGGATGCGATCAACCCGCTGTACCGGGTCAAGGTCAAGATCACGCAAGGCGCGCTGAAAAGCTAGTTGCCCGCCCCGGCGCCATGCTGCCGGCGGCTGTCGCCAGGCGCTTCCAGCCTCTCATTCAAGCCGTAGTCGCGCACCACGCCGGCGATACGCAGCCGGTAGTTGTCAAACACGCCTGCCCGGCCTGCACACTGGGCGGCGCGATGCGCTTCGAGCTGGCGCCACTGCGCCAGGGCCGCTTCATCGCGAAAGAATGACAGCGACAGCAGCTTGCCAGGGTCGCTGAGACTGCTGAAGCGTTCGATCGAAATAAAGCCATCGACGCTGTCAAGCAAGGGGCGCAAGGCCGCGGCAAGGTCAAGATATTGCTGGCGCCCCTTGGCACTGGGCCAGACTTCAAAAATCACGGCAATCATGGCGCACCGCCATCGGAAAATACCGGGATACGGGCGTTTGGCGACGGCCGATAGCGCCACGCAAGCGCCAGCCTGGACAATGCCGGCTGCCACTGTTCCAGCGTGGCCGCCACGATGGTGTGCGCCAGCGCCTGCCCCGGACAGAGGTGGACGCCATGGCCGTAAGGCATGCCGGCACTTGCCAGCAGCACCAGGATCATCTGCCCTTCGGCGATGGCCGCGCCCTCGAGATCGAACGCGCAGGCGGCGTAGCGGCGCGTGTTATGAATGGCGGGATCGTGTTTTGCCACCTCGGCCACCATGGCGGCCCAGCCGGCTGGCGGCGCGGCTTCCCTACTGCCAGCTTTTATCAAAGCCAGCACCGCATTGCCCAACAGGCCGGCGGTGGCTTCACACGTTTGCGACAGCAGGCCCAGTATATTGGCGGGCGCCAGTTCGCCCGTGCCATCGATCTGGCGCAACGTGGCAAGCAGGCTGCCTGCTGCAGGCTCATGCTGCAACAGCGCAGCCAGCTGCGCCTGCAACGCCCCGGCGCCTAGCGCGCCTTGCTGCAGGATCTTTTTCTGCGTGGCATGGCGCGCGCCGTCATTCATGCGCACCAGTTCGGCAAAAATGGCGCCGCTGGCGCTACCCACCAGCGCTGGCGGCACTGGCTGGGCCAGCGGACGCACACGGCAATCGCGATGGTTCAGCACCGCCGCCACGCCGTGGCCGCTGGCCAGCCAGCAGCCAAGTGCGGCATCAAACAGCAACACCGGACCGGCAGCCAGGCGGCGGTAATAATCGTAGGGTGAACCGTGCGTGACGGCAGCAAGCGCGTGGTCAGGGTCGTGGGCGTGCATGGCAACTCCATTGCAATGAATAAGGCCTGCCAGTATGCTGGCGCATCAACCACAACACTTCGCTCACGGACGAATCATGAATGCTGAGACCGTAATCACTGCCGATGCTCGCCTGGCGCAACTGGCCGGTGCGATTGCCGAGCCGGCACGCGCGCGCATGCTGTGCATGCCTGCTCGACGGCCATGCGCGCACGGCAACCGAACTGGCGACGCTGGCCGAGGTGGGCGCCTCGACCGCCAGTGCCCATCTGGCGCGGTTGCGCGATGACGGCCTGCTGTCGGTGGTCGCGCAGGGCAAGCACCGCTATTACCGGTTGGCTGGCAGCGAAGTGGCGCAGGCGCTGGAAGCGCTGCTGGTCATCGCCGGCGTGGCGCGCCAGCCTTTCGTGCCATCGACGCCAGACCGCTTGCGCCACGCACGCACCTGCTACGACCATATGGCCGGCACCGTGGCGGTGGCCTTGCACGACCAGTTGATGGCGCAGCAATGGCTGCATGAGGACGACGGCAACTATGTACTGTCGGAAGCAGGCACGGCCGGCATGGCGGCGCTGGGAATCGATGCGCCGGCACTGGCACGCCAACGGCGGCGCTTTGCCTGCCCCTGCCTGGACTGGAGCGAGCGGCGTGCCCATCTCGGTGGCGCCCTCGGTGCGGCCATCTTGCAGCTGGCTTTGCGCCGGGGCTGGGCAGAACGCGAGTTCGACAGCCGCGCGCTGCGGGTCACGGAAAAAAACCGCCATGACTTGCTGGCTGCTTTTGCTCATTGTTAACTCAGCAGCAAGTCAACCCGCGTATGATCGTGCAACCTCCTTTCAAGGCATTCGATGATACAGTTCCAGGCTCTCAGCAAACGTTACGGCAGCTTCAACGCTGTCCACCCGCTCGATCTGCAGGTGGCACGCGGTGAAGTATTTGGCTTTCTCGGCCCCAACGGCGCCGGCAAGACCACCACCATCCGCATGATGATGGGCATCCTGGTGCCCAGCGGCGGGCGGGTGCTGATCGACGGCCTCGATTGCCAGCGCGACGGCGCCGCCGTCAAGCGCAAGGTCGGCTACCTGCCCGACAATCCGATTTTCTACGACTATCTGCGCGGCCGCGAGATCTTGCAGTTCGTCGCTGAAATGCATGGCTTTACGCGCAGCGAAGCCGCGCAGCGCACGGCGCAGCTGCTGGCCGAATTCGGCCTGGACGAAGCCAGTGAAGAGTTTGCCGTCAACTATTCGCTGGGCATGAAGAAAAAACTGGGGCTGGCCTGCGCGCTGATCCACGAACCGAAGGTGCTGATCCTTGACGAGCCGATCAACGGGCTCGATCCGCGCGCCTCGCGCGATGTACAGGATCGCCTGCTGCGCATTGCTGCCGCCGGCACCACCATCTTTGTCTCGACCCATTTGCTCGACATGGCGCAAAAGCTGTGCAGCCGCATGGCCATTATCGATCATGGGGCGCTAGCCGCGACCGGCAGCCTGCAGGAAATCCGGCAACAGCTGGCCAGCGAAGGCAGCCTGGAAGAGCTCTTTTTGCAGCTGACCGACAAAGCCGGCAACGCAGCATGAGCACCTTGCCTGCCCCCTTGCGCACGGTCGGCCTGCTGATCGGCCTGCGCCTGCGCCGCCTGCTCAACATGCTGGGCCGCGGCCTGGCTTTTCAACGCAACAGGACGGCCAGCCGCCGCGCTGCCACGCCAGGCAAGCGGCGCTTGCGCGCGCTGCTGAGCTTGCTGCTGATGGTGCCGATGCTGCTGTCGTTTGGCCACCTGGCGCGCAGCAGCGTACTCAATCTGTATTGCCAGCTGGGCGCCGCCCACAGTTGCAGCACCGATGCTTTCATGCAGTCGGCAGCTGTGCAACTGCGCAGCGCCCCGTTCGATGGCGCCCTGATCGGCGCGCTGACGTTCCAGCTTGCGCTGCTATGGCTGGTCAGCCTGCTGCTGCCGCTGGCGGCCGGCGAACTGTCGCGCCCGGACTGGGACCTGGAGTGGCTGGTGACCCTGCCCGTATCGAACGGCACGCTGCTATGGGCACGCGTGCTTGAGCGCAGCGTGGCCAATCCGGCGGGCCTGATTGCCCTGCTGCCGACCACGGTCGTCCTGGCGTGGTATTCAGGCTACGGCTGGCTTTCGCTGCTGCCGGCGTTGCTGGCGTGCTGGCCGCTGCTGGTGGTTGCCGCCATGCTGCGCACCATCGTCGATACGGGTTTGCGCCTGTCGCTGTCACCGGCCAGGCTGAGCAATTTGCAGGCAATCATTTCCCTGCTGGCCATGCTGCCTATGTATATCGGCATGTCGTTTGGCATGGGTACGGGCGGCTTTGCATTTGAATGGGCCGCCGCCGCGCCGGCGTGGCTGAGCTGGACCCCGCCTGGCCTGGCCATCCGTGGCATCAACGCCCCGGATGCGCTGACGGCGCTGATCCTTGCGGCCCTGTTGCTGGCGCAACTGGCGCTGGTACTGGCGCTCGGCATGGCGCTGCTGCGCCGCCAGTTGCGCCACGGCGTGGTCGGCCAGGGCCAGCGCGCCAGCGTGCGCCATGCCAGCCCAGTGCAGGCATCGGCAGCGGCGCAGCGCTGGCGTCCTGGCACGGCCATCCAGCGGCGCGAGCTGACGCTGCTGTTGCGCGACCGCAATTTCCTGGTACAGACCATGCTGTTGCCCATCGTCATACTGGGCGGCCAGTTCGCGGTCACTGGCAAGCTACAGGACATGCAAAAGCTGCTGGACAGCCCTGCCCTGCTGGCCTCGACCGGCTTTTTTCTTGGCACCTACACCTTGATGATGTCGGCCTTCCAGAATCTCAACAAGGAAGGCGGCGCATTATGGCTGCTCTATACTTTTCCGCTGGGCGTGGAACAGGCACTGCGGCAAAAAGCCCAGCTGTGGGCGGCGCTGGCCATGCTCTATCCGGCGATCCTTTTTGGCGTGGCGCTGGCCGTACTGCCCGGCTGGCACTGGCAGATGGCAGGCCTGATGCTGCTGGCGCTGGCCGGCATTGCGCTGTATGCCGTCATCGCAGTGGCGCTGGGCGTGTTTGCCAGCGATCCGCTGGCAGTCGAGGCGGCGGCAAAAATGCGCCCGACCTATCTGTACTTGTACATGCTGCTGACCGGCCTGTATATTGCCGCGCTGTCTGCAGGCAGCCTGGTGCAGCAACTGGTGTTCGTGGTGCTGACCGGCGCGCTGGCCGTGGCGCTGTGGCAAAAAGCGCGCGACGAGATACCGTTTCTGCTCGATCCGGCCGCTTCGCCGCCGGCGCGCGTGTCTGCCGCCGACGGCCTGATCGCCACCATGCTGTTTTTCGTGCTGCAGGTGCTGGCCTTGCTGGTGTTGAAGGGCAAGGGCGAAGCCAGCCTGCCGGACATCACACTGGCCTTCGGCATTGCCGGCGCGGCCACCTATGTGCTGACGCGCCTGGTCTACTGGCGCAGCAAGGCCAGCGGCGTGCCACGCATCGGGCACGGCCGTAATGTATGGCGCCATGGACTGACCGGCGCCGCCGTCGCGGCCGCCTGCGGCATCGCTTACACCGTGCTGCTGAAACACAGCGGCCAGCTGCCGCCACCGGCCATTGCACTGGCGCAGGACTGGCACTGGCTGTGGCTGATCGGCCTGACGGTGCTGGCCGCGCCGCTCTGCGAGGAATTCATTTTCCGCGGCCTGCTACAAGGCGGCCTGCGCCGCTCGCTGCCGGCCTGGCAGGCGATTGTTTTCAGCTCCGCCCTGTTTGCCATCGTCCATCCGCCTTTATCGATGCTGCCGGTGTTTGTATTGGGCTTGTCTGCAGGCTGGGCTTATGAGCGCAGCGGTACGCTGGCCGCGCCGATGCTGGTGCATGCCGGCTATAACACGGCGATTCTGGCGTGCCAGTTTGCGATGACGTAAAAAAGCCCGCATCGCTGTGCGGGCTTTTCAAAAGGTGGTGCCTGATCAGATAATCCGGCTGCGCCGGCGCAGGTAGCTGCGGCCCAGTGCGCCTTCGAGTTCCTGTTCGCTTTTATGCTGGTTGACCGTGTGCAGGGCCCACAGGGCCGCTGGCACCCAGCCGATCACAGTAGCCTGCAACAACAAGGTGGCAATCCCGGCCAGCGGACGCCCCAGCATGAAAAAGGTCAGACAGGGAAGCAGCAAGGCTGTCAGCAAACGCATCATCTCAAGCACTCCTTCAATTCAAATGCAGCCGGCAGGGGCCGGTATCCGGTCCGTCCCCGCCTGCTGCGTACTGCTCCTTACAAATGAACGGAAATTTGCGGCATCAGGTCGTCAAAGGTGCGGCCGTTGCCGTTTTCGCCGATCGCATGCATCTTCCATTCGCCGTTATGGCGGTACAGCTTGGCCATGATCTGCGCCGTATGGGCGCCTTGCACGGACAGGTTGAAGCGCGCGATTTCCTGGCTATTGCTGGCATTCACAATGCGGCAATAGGCGTTTTCCACTTGCGAAAAATTCTGGCCGGTAAAGCTGTTGACGGTAAAGACCAGGCTTTTCACACTGGCAGGCACGCGCGACAGATCGACTTCGATCTGCTCGTCGTCGCCATCGCCGGCGCCGGTGCGGTTGTCGCCCGTGTGATTGACGCTGCCGTCTTTGCTTTTCAGCTGGCGGAACCAGACGATATCGGCCAGCTTGCCGCCTTCATCGAACAGCACGCACGAGGCGTCGAGGTCGATGGCTTCGGTTTTCGATCCGAAACCGAGGAAACCCTTGGTCTTGATCGAATCCCAGCCCAGGCCCATGGTGATGCGGGTCAGGCTGGCGCCAGCTTCCTTGTCCAGAGAGATTTTCTGGCCCTTGCTCAAATTGACAGACATTGCTTTACTCCTCAGTTAGTTTGTTGCCTCAAGCCGGCTTGCTTTGTGTCCAGGCCATGAAGCTTGCGCTATTGCGCGAACAGATCAGTACTTTGCCGGCACCGCTGAACTTGAGCACCATGCCTTCGCCGCTGGTCTGGCTGTTGATCAGGTTGCCCAGGAAACCGCCGGAGGCACCGGTCGTCATCGATATTTCATAGTGCAGGCGGCTGTCCCAGCACACCACGTGGGCGTTGTCGATCACGATGTCCTTGCCGGGCGCGACCTCGAGTTCCGAGATCATGCCAAAGCCCGACACTACCAATTGGCCGCTGCCGGCCGTCTCGGTAATGAAAAAGCCGCCGCTCTGCGCAAACAGCGCGTTGCCCAGGCTTTGCGTGCGCACCTTCAATTCCACGCTGGCGGTCGCTGCCACAAAGGCGCCGTCGCTGATCATATATTGCTGGGCGCCCACCTCAAGCACCTGCATGGCGCCGGGCAAGGTCGGCGACAGCAGGCAGTCGCCGTCGCCACGCACGGCTTCGATATGCTGCTGAAAAAACGATTCGCCGTTGGCAAAGGTGCGCATCAGCGCCGCACCGATGCCGCCAGTCATCTTGCCCTTGAGTTCAAGACTGGTTTCCATCATCACCATCGCGTTCGATTCGCAATAAATCTTTTCGCCTTTGGCCAAAGACACATGCAAAAACGGATCGTTATCGCCTGTCAGGTTAAAAACTGGCATCTGCTTTCCTTCCCGATGGTGGTGACCAGCAACCTTAAACGCCGACGCCGAACGAGGCTGCCAACGGACCCAGGCCGCCCTTGTAGCCCTGGCCGATAGCCTTGAACTTCCAGTCGCCGCCGTTGCGGTAGATTTCGCCAAACACCATCGCCGTTTCGGTCGAGCCGTCTTCGGACAGATCGAAGCGGGCGATTTCGGTATTGCCGCTATCGTTGACGCAGCGCACATAGGCTTTCGAGACCATGCCGAAGTTCTGCTTGCGCGCTTCGGCGTCATGGATGGTGACGCAGACGGCGATCTTGTCGACGTCGGCCGGCACTTTGGACAGGTCGACGCTGACCGTTTCATCGTCGCCATCGCCGGCACCGGTGGTGTTGTCGCCCGAGTGGGCAACCGAACCGTCGCTCGATTTCAGGTTGTTGTAGAAGACCATGTCGACGTCGGCGCGCACCTTGCCGTCGGCTTTCAACAGGAATACCGAGCCGTCGATATCGAAGGCGGCGCCGTCGGTAACGCGGGCATCCCAGCCCAGGCCGATGGTCATTTTGGTGATGCCAGGTGCTTCTTTGCTCAGGTTGACGTTGCCGCCTTTTTGCAGACTGATTGCCATGATGTGTTTCTCCTAGAAAAAGAATCAATAATTACTTGCTGACACCTTTGCTGCATCACGCAGGCAAACGGGTGTGGGCGTTTGCCGCGTATTGTTTGACCTGCTACGCCTTCACTGATTCCAGCGCAGAGGTTGTATTTTCTTCCAGCGCCATCCGGCGCTTGTAGCGTACCGACGACCACAGCGAGGCAAGAATAAAGGCCACCCCGATCAGGCCGGTGAACAGTTCCGGTACGTGGTACTTCATGCTGACCAACATGATCACGGCCAGGATGCCGATCGCATAATGCGCACCGTGTTCCAGATAAACGAATTCATCAAGCGTACCCTTGCGTACCAGGAACACCGTCATCGAACGCACAAACATCGCACCGATGGCCAGGCCCAGCATGATGATGACCACGTCCTTGGTGATCGCAAACGCGCCGATCACGCCATCAAAACTGAACGAAGCATCGAGCACTTCGAGGTACAGGAAACCACCGATACCGCCGCGCTTGACGATGTCGCCCACGTTGCCGCTGCCATCATCGTTTTCCAGCAGGCCACTAATCACATCCACGCCGACATAGGTCAAAATGCCCCATACGCCTGCCGTCAGCACCACCAGTTTCTGGCCTTCGGCAATCATCGTCAGACTGGCCATCAGCGTACCGAGCGCCACCATTACCGAGATCGACGAGACCTTGCCCAGTGCGCCCAGCTTTTCTTCAAAGCGGCCCAGCCAGTGCGTTTCCTTCTCGGCGTCCAGGATAAAGTTCAGGAACACCAGCAGCAGGAAAATGCCGCCAAACGCTGCCACTTCGGCATGGTGATTGGTCAGGTGCATCGAATACTGGTCCGGGTTGTTCAGCGCCAGCGTCCACACTTCCATTAGCCCCAGGTCGGCAGCCTGCGCCACGATGACCAGCGGGAACAGCAAGCGCATGCCGAACACGGCAATGATCATGCCCAGGCCCAGGAACAGGTTCTGCCAGAATTTGTCCCAGTTCTTCAGTACCGAAGCGTTCACTACCGCGTTATCGAACGAGAGCGACACTTCCATAATGCTCAAAATAACGGCAATACCGAGCGCCGCAAACATCGCCGGCACGCCGCCATGCGTATAACCCCACCAGGCGGCAACGCCCAGGCAGATAAATGTCACCAGAAATGACATCCTGAAATGCTTCATCCATGCTCCCTTGTCTTTATGTTCTTCAAATCGTCGTTAATGCTCAGACAACGAAGAGCAGTATAGGGTCGCGCGATTGATTTAAAAATAGAAGATAATGGAAGCATTACTTCGTAAAAACGGAAGATTCGATGAAAACTACAGGTTTCAACTACCGCCATCTGTATTTTTTCTGGGTGGTGGCCAAGGAAGGCGGCGTGACGCGCGCGGCCGAGCGGCTGGGGCTGGCCGTGCAGACCATCAGCACCCAGCTGGCGCTGCTGGAAAAGGAACTGGGCAAGTCGCTGCTGCAGCCGCAGGGCCGGCGCCTGGTACCAACCGAAGCGGGCCGGCTGGCGCTCGGCTATGCCGACCAGATTTTCCTGCTCGGCGAGCAGCTGCAAGATGCGCTGGCCGACGCCGATGCCGAAAAGATGCGCCTGACGGTCGGCATTTCGGATTCCTTGCCCAAGCTGATGGCCTACCGCATGCTTGACGCCACGCGCAGCATGAACGTGGCGGTCAAGCTGGTCTGCCTGGAAGATGAATTCACCTCGCTGCTGGCCGACCTGGCGCTGCACAAGCTCGACCTGGTGCTGACAGACCGCGCCGTGCCGGCCGGCGCCAGCCTGCGCGTGGCCAGCCACTTGTGGGGCGAAAGCAGCATGAAGCTGTTCGGCGTGCCGGGCCTGGCGGCGCGCTACCAGCAGGACTTTCCGCGCAGCCTGAACGGCGCCCCGTTCCTGCTGCCTACGCGCAATAACGCCCTGCGCGGGCGTATCGACGAATGGATGGTGCAGCAAGGCGTACGGCCCGACGTGGTCGGCGAATTCGAGGACAACGCCATGCTCAATGCGTTCGGCCGCAAAGGCCTGGGCCTGTTCTTTGCCCCGGCCAGCCTGGCGGCCGAGATTGCCGAACAGTTTGGCGCCGTGCTGGTCGGCGACGCCTCGGCCCTGCGCGAGCAGTTTTATGTGATCTCCAACGAGCGCAAGATTTCCCATCCGGCGCTGCAGGTGATTCTGGACGCCGTGCAGCGAACGGGCAGCACTCATTAGATAATCCGATAAATCCAGCAAGAAATAACGTTTGAACAAATAAACAAAAACGTTTGTAATAACTGTCGAGACTGGCGCGCCGCGGCGCAAGCGGACGCGCCACCATAACAACAGTCAGACAGGAGCACAGCATGACAGCGGCAACGGCAGCAGGCAGGACGATCGATATTCCCGATCTGATCAACAACAATAAAATCGGCTCTTTCCAGATCGGCATGCTGATCCTGTGCGGCCTGTGCGTGATCATGGATGGCTTCGACGTGCAGGCCATGGGTTATGTGGCGCCGGCCATCATTGCGGACTGGAACGTGAGCAAGGCCAACCTGGGCCCGGTGTTTGGCGCGGGTCTCTTCGGCATGCTGGTCGGCTCGCTGGTGTTCAGCATTACCGCCGACAAGTTTGGCCGTCGTCCGGTACTGATCGGCTCGACCATCTTTTTTTCGCTGTGCATGCTGGTCACGCCGCTGGCCAGCACGATCGAGCAGCTGCAACTGATACGCTTCATTACCGGCCTGGGCCTGGGCGCGGTGATGCCCAACGCCATGGCGCTGGCCGGCGAATACAGTCCGCTGCGCAAGAAAGTCACCTTGATGATGCTGGTGTCGTGCGGCTTTACGCTGGGCGCCGTGCTCGGTGGCCTGCTGTCGGCGGCGCTGATTCCTGCGTTTGGCTGGAAGTCGGTGTTTTATGTCGGCGGCGTGGTGCCACTGGTGATTGGCGTGGCGATGTTTTTCCTGCTGCCCGAGTCGATGCAGTTCCTGGTGCTCAAACAGCGCAGCCTGGACAAGGTCGCCCTCTGGCTCAAGCGTATCGATCCCAGCGTGACCATCACGGCCGACACACACTATGTAGTGCATGAAAAAGAGCACAAGGGTGCGCCGGTGCTGCAGCTGTTCAAGGGCGGACGTGCGCGCATGACGATTTTACTGTGGGTGATGAACTTCATGAACCTGCTGAACCTGTATTTCCTGTCGAACTGGCTGCCGACCATTGCCAAGGATGCCGGCCTGTCGACCGCCAACGCGGTACTGGCCGGCACCGCGCTGCAGGTGGGCGGCACCATCGGCACGCTGGTGATGGGCCAGCTGATCGACCGTTCGAGTTTCCGCCGCATCCTGCTGCCCTGCTTCCTGGTCGCGGCCGTGGCGATTGCCCTGATCGGCCGCCCGGATGTGTCGCTGGCCTTCCTGTTCATCACCATCTTTGTTGCCGGCTTTTGCGTGGTCGGTGGCCAGCCGGCCGTCAATGCGCTGGCGGCCAGCTACTATCCGACCACGCTGCGCTCGACCGGCATCGGCTGGAGCCTGGGCGTGGGCCGCATCGGCTCCATCGTCGGCCCGGTGCTGGGCGGCGAACTGATACGCATGAACTGGCCCAACAGCACCATCTTTCTGGTGGTGGCGATTCCCGCCGTGGTCTCTGCAGTCATGGTGATGAGCATGCGTGGCGAGGCTGCCACCGGCAAGAAATAAGCAGCGTGGCCGGGCCGGCGCATGCGCAAAATGTGCATGCGCCGGCCGCGTCGTTTAAGATGACGTTTTTACAGTCCATCTTGTTTGCGCCCCATGCATAATGTTTTGCTTGTCCTGCTGGCCTTTTTCCTGGTCGCGCTCAACGGTTTTTTTGTTGCCGCCGAATTTGGCATCGTTACCCTGCGCCGCACCCGCATCCGCGCGATTGCCAAAACGCAGGGCATCCGGGGCCGCATCCTGGCCAAGGTGCATGGCGAGCTCGACGCTTACCTGTCGGCCTGCCAGCTCGGTATCACGCTCGCTTCGCTGGGCCTGGGCTGGGTCGGCGAGCCGGCCTTTGCCGGCCTGCTCGAGCCGCTGTTTTCCGCAGTCGGCGTCACGTCGCAGGAACTGATCCACGGCGTATCGTTCGTGATTGCCTTCAGCGTGATTTCCTTTTTACATATCGTGGTCGGCGAGCTGGCACCCAAGTCGATGGCGATCCGCAATCCGGAAGCGGTCGGTCTGTGGAGCGCGATCCCGCTGTACGGCTTTTACTGGGCCATGTATCCGGCCATCTACCTGCTCAACGCCAGCGCCAATGCGGTGCTGCGCGTGGCCGGCCTGTCGGGCAAGGGCGGGCACGATGCGCATTACTCGTCGGAAGAACTGAAACTGATCCTGCGCACCAGCCAGCCTGGCGAGAAATTCACGCGCGACGAGCGCAATATCCTGGCCCAGTCGCTCGACTTCGAGCAGATGACGGTACTGGACCTGATGCGCCCGCTAAATGAAGTCGTTGCCCTGTATGCGTCCGAAACGCTGGAACAGAACCTCGACACAGTGCTGCGCAACCGTTTCAGCCGCTATCCGTATTTCGATACCAATGAAGACGATGTGCTGGGCGTGGTGCATTTGAAAGACCTGTTCTTTGCGCAGCAGGCCGGCAAGACCATCAGCTCGCTGATGCCGTTTTTGCGCCCGGTCGAGATTATATCCGCGCGCACGCCGGCGCTGGAACTGTTCCGCCGCTTCCGCGACGGTGCGCCGCACTTTGCGCTGATCGGTGAAAAAGGCAAGCGCCCGGTCGGCTTTCTCACGCTCGACAATCTGCTCGGCGCCATGGTGGGGGAAATTCGCGATGAATTCCGCCGCAACGACAATGACTGGCTCAAGCAAAGCGACGGCACGCTGATCGGCAAGGCCAGCCTGCCGATCTTCTCGCTCGAGCGCATTCTCGGTATCGATATTGAAAACGAGGAGCTGGGACTGGACGATGTGGAATCGGTAGGCGGCCTGATCATGGTCAAGCTTGGCGATATCCCGAAGCAGGGTCAGCGCATCACCTTTGTCGACTTCGATATCGTGGTCAAGAAAATGAACGGCCCGCGCATCGTGCTGATCAAGGTGATTCCGAAACAGGAACGCGACCTCGACGACGACCTGCGCGATTAAGGTTTTTTCGCGCCCAGCCTGTCCTTGCCCTGCGGCACCGTGGTGTCGCCCAGGGTCCAGGTCTGCAGCAGGCTGTACAGCACAGCCAGCAGCGTTGGCCCCAGGAATATCCCGACAAAGCCGAACGCCAGCACGCCACCGAGCACCCCCAGCAGCACCAGCAGAAACGGCAGGCTGCTGCCACGGCTGATCAGCACCGGCTTGACGACATTGTCGACCCCGCTGATCAGCACCGCGCCCCAGATCACCATGAAAATTGCCCAGCCGGTCTGGCCGTCATTGAACAGCCAGATCGCCGCGCCGCCCCAGATCAACGGTGGGCCCACCGGCACCAGCGACAAAATGAAGGTGGCAATACCAAGCAGCGCCACGGCGGGCACGCCGGCAATCAAAAATCCGATCACCGCCACCAGCGCCTGCGCCAACGCCGTGCCCAGCAGGCCATACATCACGCCGCGCACGGTACGGCTGACGGTCAGCGCCACGCCCGGTGCACTGTCGCCGATAATGCGCACGCTGCCGGCCAGCACGGCGTCGCGCAATAGCTGGCCGTCGCGGTAGAGGAAGAAGCTGACAAACACCGCCAGGCTGGTCTGCGCCACCCCGCTGCCGAGCACGATACCGCCGGCGGTCAGGAAATGGCGCGCCGGTTCCAGCATGTTCTTGCCCAGGTTGAGCAGCTCCTGGCGGTCGGCAATAATGCGCTGGAGATAGCCGTCGAGTGTGTCGCCGATCAAGGGAATGTCGATCAGCCAGGCCGGCGGATGCAGATTGCCCGTTTCCAGCGCGTTCCTCAACTGCTCATAGATGCGCGCCACATTGTCGGCCAGGTTGTAGGTGACCAGCACCAGCGGCAGCACGATCACCAGCACCAGCGAGACGGTCATGATGGCGGCGGCCAGGTTGCGCCGCCCTTTCAGGCGCGCCAGCAGCAGCAGGTACAGCGGCCAGCTGGAGATGCTGACGCAGATGGCAAACAGCATCGCCGGCAAAAACGGGCGCAGCACGAAAAAGCAGCCGATCAGCAGGAAGATGACGGCCGCCAGGCGGGCTACGGGTTCAAAACGTTTGTCCATGCGCTGCCATCAGGTAGTTACCCTGGCAACGCCCGGGCTGGCGCTCAGGATAGCAGAAGTTTCAGGTCGTGCGCGATGGCGGCCGGGCTTTCGCCGTGGCGTACGAACAGGCGGATCTTGCCGTCACGGTCAAATACATAGGTGCCGGCCGTATGGTCAACCGTATAGCTGTCGTCGGTTTCGCCTTCGACCTTGGCGTAATAGACCTTGAATTCCTTGGCTACCTTGGCGGTGGCGGCAGCGTCGCCGTACAGCCCGACAAAGCGCTTGTCGAAAGCCGGCACATATTCGGCCAGCAGCGCCTGGGTGTCGCGCTCGGGGTCGACGGTCACGAACAGCACCTGCACCTTGTCGGCCAGCGGGCCCATGTCTTTCATCACCTGGGCCATATCGGCCATGGTGGTCGGGCACACATCGGGGCACTGGGTATAGCCAAAGAACATCAGCACCACCTTGCCCTTGTAGTCGGCCAGCGTGCGCGGCTTGCCAGTATGGTCAGTGAGCGCAAACTCGCGCGCATAGCCAAGGCCGGTCACATCGGTGTTCTTGAAGGCCAGCTTGGGCGCTTCCGGCTTGCCGCAACCGGCCAGCACGAACGTCGTCAACAAGGTAGTGAAAAGCAGGCAGAAGAGTTTTTTCATGAGCCGAGAGGAATATAGTGGTCAACCAGCAGCGCAGCAAACAGCAGGCCAAGATACAGGATGGAATAGGCAAACGCCTTGCGCGCGATCAGGTCGGTGTAGTGGCGATACATCTTCCACGCATAATACAAAAAGCCGGCATTGAGTACCACGGCCGAAGCCAGATAGATCAGGCCGCTCATGCGCACCGCATACGGCATCAGCGTGGTGGCCGCCAGCGCGATCGAGTACAGCCAGACATGGAACTGGGTAAACTGCATGCCGTGCGTGACGGGCAGCATCGGCAGGCCCGAGCGCGCGTAGTCGTCGCGGCGGTACATGGCCAGCGCCCAGAAATGCGGCGGCGTCCAGACAAAGATGATCAGCACCAGCAGCCAGGCCTGCATCGGCACGTCATTGGCCACTGCCGCCCAGCCCAGGGCCGGCGGCATGGCGCCCGACAGCCCGCCGATCACGATGTTTTGCGGCGTGGCCGGTTTGAGCACCATGGTGTAGATCAGCGCATAACCGACAAAGGTGACAAAGGTCAGCCACATGGTCAGCGGATTGACCAGGTAATACAGGATGCCCATGCCCAGGCCGCCGATCACCAGCGCAAACACCACCGTCTGCTTCACGCTGATGTCGCCCATGGCCATCGGACGGCGCGCCGTGCGCGCCATGCGTGCGTCGATTTCACGCTCGGCCAGGCAGTTCACGGCAAACGCGGCGCCAGCCAGCAGCCAGATGCCGATGGTGCCGAACACCACGGCATCCCACGCGGGCAAGGTCTCGCTGGCCAGGAACATGCCGATCACGGCGCAAAAAACAGCCAGTTGCGTCACGCGCGGTTTGGTCAGCGCCCAGTATTGGGCGAGTCGAGGGGTCGGTTTGCTGCTGATGGTCTGAGTGCTCATGGTGAAAGAGGTGCGTTGCTGCCGCCGGCCAGGGGAATGGTAGCGGAGCCGGGGGCGCTGTGGCGCGCCGCATCGAGTTGGAACTTAGCCTTGTAGTTTAACATGGTCAGCAATAATACGAGCAGCGCCGCCCCGCCGTTATGCATGACGGCAATGGCCAGCGGCCAGTTCAGGTAGATGGTGGCCAGCCCGGTGGCGGCCTGCAACACCAGCACCAGCGCGATCAAGCGCGCCGTACCGCGCAGCGACGGCAGGCGCCAGGCGCGCCAGACGGTATAGCCGATAACCAGCAGCACCAGCAACGCAAAGTTGCGGTGTACCCAATGAATCGCCGTCAGCGCCGAGAACGGCAAGTAGTGGCCGGCGGCTGTCTTGCCCAGTTCGCGCCACAGATGAAAACCATGCTCGAAGTCCATCTCGGGGATCACCTTGCCGCCGCACAGCGGAAAGTCGGTGCAGGCCAGCGTGGCGTAATTGGTGCTGACCCAGCCGCCCAGCGCAATTTGCACCGTCAACACAATGGCCGACAGGATCGCCAGCGTGCGCACCGGCGCGAGCATCGAAGCTGGTGCATCGGCGCGCAGCACGGGTGCAACCGCATGATCCTGGCGCCCGCCCAGCCATACCAGCAGCGCCAGCAGGCCCATGCCCAGCAGCAGATGGATGGTGACGATCACCGGCTGCAGCTTGAGCGTGACGGTCCAGGCGCCAAATGCTCCCTGCAGGCAGACAAAGAAAAGCAGTGCGGTCGGCAGCGCCGGTGCAAACTCCTGGCGCCGATTCTTTTTCCATTGACGCCAGGCCTGCACCATCATCGCCACGATCAGCACGCCAATGGCCATGGCCAGGTAGCGGTGCGTCATTTCAATCCAGGCCTTGACCACAGTCACCGGGCCGGTCGGCATCAGCGCTTCGGCCGCCACGATATGTTCATGCGCGAGGAAAGGGTTGGCAGAGCCGTAGCAGCCGGGCCAGTCCGGGCAGCCCAGGCCCGAGTCGGACAGGCGAGTAAAGCCGCCAAACATGATCAGGTCGACCGTCAGGAACACGGCCACCCACACCAGCTTGCGGTATTTATTGGCGTCCGACGAGACCCAGACCATGGTCAGCGGCAGCAGCGCGACCAATAAGCCGGTCAGGCCCAGCTGTGCGAGGGCGGAGAGATGCATTGCAGGCATTGAAGTTTCCTTATCCGATGGCCGAAGCCTTGAGCAGCTTGGCGAGATCCTTCTTCACCTTGCCCGGATCGGCGTGTTTCGGAAAGCGCATCATCAAATTGCCCAGCGGGTCGATCAGGTACAGATGGTCTTCGGCCTTGCCGCCCTGCTCGACCGGCAACCATGCAGAAAGGGCCGCGCCATCGACGCGCAGCATATTGGTACCGTCAAATTCACGCATGACCAGCGTGTCGAGCGGTTCCTTGTCGGTAATCAGCCAGACCCGTTCGATGCGCTCCATTTCCTTGCCCTGCGTCAGGCGCAGCTGCTGCATGGCAAACAGCAGATCCTTGCAGGCCTGCTGGCAGTCCGAGGGACCGGTCTGCAGCATGATCCATTTGCCCTTGAACTGGCTGAGCGGCGACGCTACACCATCGAGTTCAGTGACATGCAGCCTGGCTTCCGGTATCGGGTGCAGGCGCGGATCGATCAGCGCGCCGTAGTTGTTGCGCCCGGAAGGCTTGATCACATAATAGGTCAGATACGAAGCGACAATCGGAAAGGCGCATACGGCCAGCACAGCCATCAGTTTCAGGCGGCCACGCTGCTGGGCACGCCGTCCATCTGCGTTGCTCACCGTTTCAGGGCTGTTTGTTTGCACGTCGAATTCCTGTCAGGACAAAAAATAAAAAAGCCATGGCGGCCAGCGCGATCCACTGGAAGGCGTAGCCGCGGTGCTTGTCGGCGCCCAAGTCGGGCGCAGGCCAGTCACGTACCGGCAGCGCGCTGCTCACCGGCGCCGTCTGCTCGACCAGTATCGGCTGGAACGCCAGGCCGCTGGCTTTGGCCAGCTGGCCGATAGTGATATTTTGCACAATCGCCTGCGGCGCCAGGGGCGCTGCCTGACCCAGCTCCATCACATGACCGGCATGCAGGCGCACCACGCCTTCGATGGTCACCGTACCGCTTGGGGTGGCATAGTCGGGAATACGCGTGCGCTCCTGGTTATTGCGCGGCAGCCAGCCCTGCGCCACCAGTACATGCATGGAGGAGTTGTCGATCTGAAATGGCGTCAGCACATGAAAGCCGGCCTGGCCACGGTAGGGACGGTTATCGAGGTAAACCGTCCAGGCGGGCAAGAAGTGCCCGCTGATGCGCACGCGCCGGTATTCGATGGCTGCGCCGTCCTGCGCCAGCAAGGGCTGCGCACTCAGTTGCAAGGGGGCTTGCCGGTTACCGGCTTCAAGGCGCGCCGCGCGGGCGGTTTTCTCGTCGAAACGGCGCTCCTGCCAGCGCGCCAGCGACATGCCCAGCGCCACCAGCAGCAGCATGACAACAAAAGGAATCCATCGAAAACGAAAGCCGATACGCATTACAATGGAGATTCCTTAGAAGGGCATTGTTCACCCATGAAAATTGCCGTTGCCATCGCCTTTATCCTGATCCTGGCCAGCCTGGGCTCGGCCCTGTTCTTCCTGATGCGCGACCGCGGCAAAAGCAACCGCACCGTCCACGCGCTGGCGCTGCGCGTGGGCCTGTCGATCATGCTGTTCCTGCTGATCCTGCTGGCACACAAGCTCGGGTATATACAGCCGACCGGGATACGCTGACAATACCAGGCTAGCCTATATCACGCAGGTCGGATTAGTCAGCGTCCTAGTGCCACCAGCAAAGCGTATCAGGACTCCAGACGCCCGCACAGGCATTCCGGGCCAAGCGGGCCTGAAAAATGTCGAGGGCAAGGCGCAGCGACGCAGACAGTACGTTAGTACGGCAAGGAGCTGCAACGCCGCCATCGGCATTTTCTCAGGCTCGCGTCTCCGGCCCGCCATTCGGCATCAGGGACTGCCCACGATTATAACCAATACACGACAACATATAGCCCCAGCCAGACAACATCGACAAAGTGCCAGTACCAGGCCGCGCCTTCAAAGCCAAAGTGGTGCTCGGGCGTAAAGTGTCCCTTGAGCACGCGGTACAAAATCACCGACAGCATAATGGCGCCCATCGTCACGTGAAAGCCGTGGAACCCGGTCAGCATATAGAAGGTGGCGCCGTAGATGCCGGACGTCAGTTTCAGGTTCAGCGCGCTGTAGGCATGGATATATTCATACACCTGGAAACCCATGAAGACGGCGCCCAGCACAATGGTGGCAAACAGGAACAGCGCGGTCATGGCACGGTGGCCGGCGCGCAGCGCATGGTGCGAGATGGTCAGCGTGACGCCCGACAGCAGCAGCAGGCCGGTATTGATGGTGGGAATCCAGAACGGCGTCATGGTGGTAAATTCCTGCACCGTGCCAGCCGGCCCCGTACCGCCCCAGTGCGGCGCAAAGTCGGGCCAGATCAGCTTGTGATCGAGGTCACCGAGCCACGGCATGGAAATACTGCGCGCATAGAACAGTGCGCCAAAGAAGGCGCCAAAAAACATCACTTCCGAAAAGATAAACCAGCTCATGCTCCAGCGGTAGGCATGGTCGATGCGTTCGCTGTAGAGGCCTTTTTCCGATTCGCCGATGGCGTCGCCAAACCAGAAATACAGCACCGCGATAATGCCGGCCAGGCCCACGTAATTAACGTACGGCCCCCACGCGGCGTCATTGACCCAGGCCGAAGCGCCGATCATGGTCACCAGCAGGCTGAGGCCGGCCAGCATCGGCCACTTCGACGGCCCTGGCACGAAATAGTACGGTGCGGCAGCGTGGTTGGAACTCATCATCATCTCCTCGAAAACATCGGTAGTTTTTTATGGCTGTTATGGAACGACGAAGTGCACGATCGTGATCAACAGGCCGACCAGGCAGGCCGCCGCCAGCAGGCCGGCAATCACGATATGCACGGGATTGAGCTTGGCAGAATCGGTATCGAAATCACTCTTGCGGCGCAGTCCGGTAAACGCCCAGACCACGGCCTTGAGCGAATACAGAAACGAGGCGCGCGGCGGCTTGTTCATAGCGGCTTTTCGGCTGGCGCAGCCGCCGTCTGGTTCAGGCCGGCAATTTCAAAAAACGTATACGACAGGGTAATGGTCTTCACGTCCTTCGGCAGCGCCGGATCGAGGAAGAACACCACCGGCATCTGCCGCGCCTCATTTGGCTTCAACGTCTGCTGCTGGAAGCAGAAGCACTCGACTTTCTTGAAATGCGGCGTGGCGCTTTGCGGCGCATAACTGGGGATGGCCTGCGCATGCATGGTGCGCGGCTGGGTATTGACGATTTCGTACATGACCGTCACCAGTTCCCCCGGATGCACCTGCATCGACGAGACCACCGGGCGAAAGCGCCATGGACCCTGCGCATTGCCATCGAATTCAACGGTAATGCTGCGCGAAGTATCGACCTGGGTATTGTTGTCATAGGTCACCGTGCCGTCCTTTTGCGTCAGCACATTGATGCCCATCACTTCGCATATCTGCCGATAGACGGGAATCAGGGCATAGCCAAAGCCGAACATTAGCACGGCAATCACGATCAGCTTGCCCAGCATCTTGCGGTTCAGGCCGCGCGTTTCCTGGTGGCTCGGCGTGCTCATGTTACAGCCACAGGCGCTTGGCAAATACGGACAGGAAGAAAAAGGCTGCCAAAGCGGCCAGTATCAGTCCGGTACGCAGGTTGTTCGGTTTTTTTCGCTCGGTCATGACAGGCACTTTATGCAAAGCGGGCCAGCCCATGCCGGCCCATGACAGATTACTTGACGGTCGGCGGCGTTTCAAACGTATGGAACGGCGCCGGGCTCGGCACGGTCCATTCCAGCCCTTCCGCGCCTTCCCATGGCTTGGCTGGCGCAGCCTTGCCGCCACGAATGGTCGGAATCACCACGAATACCAGGAAATACACCTGCATCAGGCCGAAACCGAAGCCGCCGATGGACGCGATCATGTTGAAGTCGGTAAACTGCGCCGGGTAGTCGGCATAGCGGCGCGGCATGCCGGCCAGGCCCAGGAAGTGCATCGGGAAGAAGGTGACGTTGAACGTGATCAGGGACAGCCAGAAATGGATCTTGCCGCGCGTTTCGTTGTACATATGGCCGGTCCATTTCGGCGACCAGTAGTAAAAGCCCGCAAACAGCGCAAACAGCGAACCGGCCACCAGCACGTAGTGGAAATGCGCCACCACGTAGTAGGTATCCTGCAGCTGGATGTCGATTGGCGTCACCGCCAGGATCAGGCCAGTGAAACCACCCATGGTAAACACAAAGATAAAGCCGACCGAGAACAGCATCGGCGTTTCAAACGTCATCGAGCCCTTCCACATGGTGGCGATCCAGTTGAACACTTTCACGCCGGTCGGCACGGCGATCAACATGGTGGCGTACATGAAGAACAGCTGGCTGGTCACCGGCATGCCGGTGGTAAACATATGGTGCGCCCAGACGATAAACGACAGGATCGCAATCGAGGCGGTCGCGTACACCATCGAGGCATAGCCGAACAGCGGTTTGCGCGCAAAGGCCGGCAGGATCTGCGAGACGATGCCGAACGCCGGCAGGATCATGATATAGACCTCGGGGTGGCCGAAGAACCAGAAAATATGCTGGTACATCACCGGGTCGCCGCCGCCGGCGGCGTTAAAGAACGAGGTGCCGAAGTGGCGGTCGGTCAGCGTCATGGTAATCGCCCCGGCCAGCACCGGCATCACGGCGATCAGGAGGTAGGCGGTAATCAACCAGGTCCAGCAGAACATCGGCATTTTCATCAGCGTCATGCCCGGCGCGCGCATATTGAGGATGGTGACGATGATATTGATTGATCCCATGATCGACGAGGCGCCCATCAGGTGCATGGCAAAAATCGCCAT
The DNA here is from genome assembly GCF_009208565.1 of Janthinobacterium aquaticum. Taxonomy (GTDB): domain Bacteria; phylum Pseudomonadota; class Gammaproteobacteria; order Burkholderiales; family Burkholderiaceae_D; genus Janthinobacterium. The sequence goes on from NZ_WFLK01000005.1 coordinate 95,232, forward strand.
ATCCATGCCCGGCCCCATCTGGGTCGACAGCGGCGCATACAGCGTCCAGCCGGCCGCGGTGGCGCCGCCCGGCACCAGGAACGAGGTGGCCAGCAGGAGCGCGGCCGGCGGCAGCAGCCAGAACGAGAAGTTGTTCATGCGCGCAAAGGCCATGTCGGAAGCGCCCACCTGCAGCGGAATCATCCAGTTGGCATAGCCGACAAAGGCCGGCATGATGGCGCCGAACACCATCACCAGGCCGTGCATGGTGGTGAGCTGGTTGAAAAATTCGGGGTGGAAGAACTGCAGGCCGGGCTGGAACAGCTCAGTGCGTATCATCAGCGCCAGCACGCCGCCCGACAGCAGCATGATGAACGAGAACCACAGGTAGAGCGTGCCGATATCCTTGTGGTTGGTGGCAAACAGCCAGCGGCGGTAGCCCGTCGGGTGGTCGTGGTGGTCGTGGTGATCGTGGGCGTGATCGTGGGTAGCGTGGTCCAAAGTACTCGTGCTCATGAAAGCTCCTGATTACTTGCGTGCAGCCACGACTTCGGCTGGTTGAACGATGTTTTCTGCGGCCTTGTTCGACCACGAATTACGCGTATAGGTAATGACGGCCGCGATATCGGTGTCGGACAGCTGTTTCCAGGCAGGCATTTCCGCCGGATACTTGCCGCTCTTCTGACCGTTCAGCAAGACATGGATCTGATCGGCTTTGGGGCCATTGACGACCGCCGAGCCGTCGAGCGGTGCAAATGCACCAGGCACACCTTTGCCGTTGGCCTGGTGGCAGACCACACAGTTGGCGGCATATACTTTCTCGCCCTTGACCTTCAATTCGTCGATGGTCCAGGTTTTGGTCGGGTCGTCAGCCAGCGCCGCCATTTCCTTCTGCTTCACATCGACCCAGGCCTTGTAATCATCGGCGGACACCACCTTGACCACGATCGGCATAAAGGCGTGTTCCTTGCCGCACAGTTCGGCGCAGTTGCCGCGGAAAGTGCCGATATGCTCGGCCTTGAACCAGGTGTCGCGCACAAAGCCGGGAATCGCATCTTGCTTGACGCCGAAGGCCGGCACCGACCAGGCGTGAATCACGTCGTTGGCCGTCAGCACCATGCGGATCTTTTTATGCACCGGCACCACGACTTCGTTGTCGACTTCGATCAGGTAGTTTTCACCGCGCTTTTCAGTGGCCGGCGCGCCCGGCGCACCGACTTGCGAACGCGGCGTGGACAGGTTGGACAGGAAGGAAATGCCTTCGCCCTCGCCTTTCAGGTAATCGTAGCCCCATTTCCACTGCATGCCGGTGGCCTTGATGGTGATGTCGGCATTGGCCGTATCCTTCATGCCCACCACCGTGCGCGTGGCCGGCAGCGCCATGCAGATCACGATCAGGAACGGCACCACCGTCCAGGCGATTTCCACCGTCGTGCTTTCATGAAAGGTGGCCGGTTTGTGGCCCAGCGACTTGCGGTGCTTGAGGATGGAGTAGAACATGACGCCGAACACGGCCACGAAGATCACCAGGCAGACAATCATCATCCAGGTATGCAGATCGTAGATCTGCTGCGCGATCTCGGTCGCCGGTGGTTGCAAATTCAACTCGCGCGGCACCGGTCCACCGGTGCCAGGATAGGTCGAGGCAGTTGCTGCCATGGCCCATCGCGCGCTGCCAAACGCTGTCAACGACAGCAAAAGCATCGACGATAGCAGTCGCTTTGCATGTATCATGTTTTCCCCAACCACCCAAAAAATAGTGATATTTTAAACGGCTGCGGAAACCTCCGTACTGCACCGCTGCCGCTCCTCCAAAGAGAGCACCGCGGTTCGGATACTGCCGCAAGCATCTCGACAACCTCGCATCAGCCGATGTCATGCTGGCGGTTTCCACACAAAAGCCGGTGCGGGTCGCCATGCTGCCATCCTGTTTTTTCCGTCTGCCTGCAGATCGCCCTGCAAGCAAGATGGTTACTATACTAATGCAGTCTCTTTGAAAAAGTCTTGCTTTGTTTTAAATTTTTTATGCCGCGCGGCTTTTCCAGAGGAAAAAAGCGGCGGACAATCAACGATTATAATCAAGAAAACTTCGATGCATCAAGCAATATGGGCCGCATGCGTCAAGACATGCGGCCCATATTGGCTTTGTGGTGCCGTTGTGTTGCGTGCAGGCGAAAATCCGGCGGCTACGCTTACTTTGGCTTGCGCGGCAGATCGAAGCGGATAATCGCTTCGCCGTTGCGTGTCACGCGAGGCGCGGGACGGAAGGCATGGCCGTACAGTACCTCGAAACTCAAGCTCAGCTTGCCATCGGCGCGGCGCTGCTTTTCCAGCGCCGCCAGCATGCGGGCCCAGGCCGCCTTGCCCATCAGGCCGCGCCGGCGCGTGGCCAGCGGATTGCCGCCAAAGGCGCGCACGTCCTGCAGCAGTTTGTCGGCCGTGTCGTAGGTGACGGTAATGATTTCCATATCGAGCACAGGCGTGGAAAAGCCGGCTTCGACCAGCATATCGCCAAAGTCATGCATGTCGACAAACGGCAGGCTGTGCGGATGCAGGTCGGCCTCGGCAAAGGCGTCGCGCAGCTCACGGAAGGTGTCGGGGCCAAAGCAGGAAAACATCAGCAGGCCGTCGAGCCGCAGCGCGCGGCGCCATTCGGCAAACACGCGGTCGGGCTGCGCATGCCAGTGCAGCGCCAGGTTCGACCAGATCAGGTCCACGCTGCTGGCTGCCAGCGGCAAATCGCCCAGGTCGCCGCACAGCAGATCGACACCGGTTTTCGATGGCAATAATTTGCTCAGGAACTGATTCAGGCCAGACAGCTTCGAGGCCGGCGCGCGCGCCGCCTGCACCATCGCTTGCGCCGCATCGAGGCCGATAATCTGCGCGGCCGGATAATCCTTGTGCAGCTGCGCCAAGTCGGCGCCCGGTCCGCAGCCGGCGTCGAGCACGCGCAGCGGGGCGATCTTCACCAGCTCCAGGCGCTCATGCATGCGCGAGGACACTTCGCGGCGCAGGAAATCGGACGGTGCAATGCGCGCCGGCTCGGCAAACAGTTCTCGGACATGCACCGCATCGATGGGCGCACTCATTTTGGGCGGATTGGCAGGAACAGACATAATGAATCGGCGGAGTGAGATAATGCCGGCAGTGTACATGGAACGAGGCCATGGCGATCAGGCAGCCTGACTGGACGATGCTGCGCCTATGGGGCAGCGCGCTGCTGCCGGCCCAGTGCGCACTGTGCGCGGCCGCCTGCCGCCAGGCGCTGTGCGATGACTGCCATGCGCAGTATCTGCTGCAGCCTGCGCGCCTGCGCTGCCACCAGTGCGCCAATCCGCTGGCGTCGATGCACGAGACTGCCCTGCTGTGCGGGCGCTGCCAGCGCCACCGGCCCGTGTTTGACGCCACACTGGCGGCGAGCGACTATGCGCCGCCGGTCGACCAGTTGTTGCTGCAGCTCAAATTTGCGGCGCGCCTGCAGCTGGCGCCGCTGTTTGCGCAGCTGCTGGCGCAGGCGGCAGACAGACAGCCGGACTGGCAAACGCCGCAGTTGCTATGCCCGGTGCCGCTGGGCCGCGCCCGCCTGGTCGAGCGCGGCTACAATCAGGCGCTGGAAATCGCCCGGCCGCTGGCGCGCCTGCTGGGCCTGCCGTTACTGCCGAAGCTGGCCGTGCGGGTGCGCGAGACGCCGGCGCAAAGCGGCGTGGCGCCACGCGAACGGCGCGCCAATCTGGCACGCGCATTTGACGTGGCGCCGGCCTATGCCTGGCAACTGGGCGGCTGCCATGTCGGCGTGGTCGACGACGTGATGAGCAGCGGCCATACCGTCAACGCGCTGGCCGCCGCACTCAAGCGCCATGGCGCGGCGCGGGTCAGCATCCTGGTGGCGGCGCGCACGCCGCCACATTGATAAATTTTTTACAATAAGTTTTTATAAGTTCAAGGAGAACATCGTGTTTCATGTTGTACTGGTCGAACCGGAAATTCCCCCCAATACGGGCAACGTCATCCGCCTGTGCGCCAATACCGGCGCGCAGCTGCACCTGGTCGAGCCGCTCGGCTTTCCGCTCGACGACAGCAAGATGAAGCGCGCAGGCCTCGATTATCACGATTACGCCAATATGAAGGTGCACAAGAACTGGCAGGCGTTCCTCGACGCGACCCAGCCCGACCCGGCGCGCATGTTTGCCATGACCACACGCGGCTCGCGCCCGTTTGGCGAGGTGGCCTTTTTGCCTGGCGACGTGTTTGTATTCGGCTCGGAAACGCGCGGCCTCGACCCTGCCCTGCGCGACGGCTTTCCCGCCGAACAGCGCATCCGCCTGCCGATGCGCCCCGACAACCGCAGCCTGAACCTGTCCAATACGGTAGCGGTGGTGGTGTATGAGGCGTGGCGGCAACATGGTTACCAGGGCGGGGCATAGGTCGGATTAGCGGGGCAAAGCCCCGCGTAATCCGACAACACCGCTAACGCCAACAATGGTGTCGGATTACGGCCCGAAGGGCCTAATCCGACCTACGCGTCTATTCAGCGTAGCGCCAGCCGTGGTGCGTCAACCGGTGCGGCATCGATCATGACGAGCTGCGTACGCAAATCGCGTGTGGCGGCCAGCTTGCCGTTGACGTACAGATTGGTCTTGACGCCGTAGACGCCCTGCGAGACGCCGGCCGGCAGCGTCAGTTCGAACGAGTTTTCAAAGCGGCCACCCGAGCTGTTGTTGCTGGCCAGCGCTTTCGAGCCGGACTTGAAGGGCTGGCCTTGCGGGTCCAGCACCACCAGTTCCTCGCGCACGTCATTGACGCTTTGCGCGCTGCCGTTGACCAGTTCGACCACCGAGTTGACCTTGAACGGCTGGCCGCGCTTGACGGTCTGTGAGCTTACCTGCGGCGTGTACGACACCACCTGCGGTTCACGCGGCAGCGAACCGCGCGCGCGGATATAGTCGCGGTCGGCCTGCGCCGCCGTCTTGGTCTGGCGCGAATTGACGTTGATCGCCAGGCAGCCGGCAGCCGCCAGGCCGCCGCCGATGGCGGCGCCCTTGACGATGCCACCCTTGCCGCTGATCAAGCCACCGAGCAAGGCGCCTACCGCTGCACCGGCAGCGGCTGTGACACCGACGCTGCAAGGATCGTCGCTGGTGGCAGCCTGCGGGTTGCTGCCCTGTGAAGTGCCGTCTGCATAGCCGCTGTTCTGGCGCACGCCGTTCGGATTCATCGGCGCCGTGGCGCAGCCGGCCAGCATGGCCGTCAGGGTCAGGGCGGCGGCAGTGCGCAGCGTGATCTTGTTCATCATGGTATTCCCCAAAGGTTATTTGATGGTGGTTTCGGTCTGCAGCACCTGGCGTTCGCGTTCGCGCACGCGGCGCGCCAGGCTGTCGATACGTGCATTGTTCGGATCGACGCGGCGCGCACTGTCCAGATAAGTCTTGGCCGCATCGAATTTTCCTTCCAGCAGGGAACGCTCGGCGTCGCGCAGGAAACCCTGCGCCATCTCGTTGCGCATCGCTGCGCCATTGTCAACCGGTGCCGCCTGAACCGGTGCGCGCTCGACTGGTGCTGGTCTTTCGACCGTGCGCGTCGGCGCAGGTTCCGGCGCCGGGATGACAGCTTGCGCAGGCGCAGGGGCAGCCGCCGCAGTGAGGGCTTGCAAATCCGCTTTCAGCTGCTTCAGTTCCGGGTATTCGCGGTCGATCGCTTCGAGCTTGGCAATGCCGTTTTGCGCTGCGCCAGCGTCTTTTGCATCGAGCGCCTGGCGCACGCCGACCTGTACCGAAGCGGCGGCGGCTTGCTGGCGCGCCAGCTGCTTGCGCAACTGTTCGACCGTGGCGGCGCCGGCGCAGTCGGCGTCGAGCTTGTCGATCGCCTTGCCGGCGCTCATCAGGCGCTGGCCGTCGAGCTCGCGCTCGATGTTGCGCACGCTGCGCTGGCAGGCAGGCGAAGCCGCGCCTGCCTTGTTGATGGCGGCCTGCAAATCTTCGGTCTTGGCACTGGACTTGCCGGTACAGGCCAGCTTGGCGGTCGCCAGCTTGCCGCGCGCGCCGTCGAGACTGCCGTCGGCAATAAGCTTCAGGCCGCTGTCGATCGCATCATTACAGGCAGAATCGCTCTTGCCGCCGGGCTTGCCGTTCATATACACCACCACCACGGCCAGCACGGCCGCACCGATCAGCCAGCGCAGCCATTTTTTGCCCGTCTTAGGCGGTGGCCGGGTTTCGTCGCCACCGGCAAACACGCCATCGAGCTTGGACGAAATGCCGCCTGACGACAAACCAGGCTCCACCTTGCTTTCAGGCACAGCGGCGGGTTTGACTTCAGGCTTGACCTCAGCCACCGGTTCAACGCGCGGCGTCGGCACAGGCGCTGGCGTTGGCAAAGGCTTCGCTTCTACTCTGGGCGCAGGTGCTGGTACTGGCACAGGCAGCGGCCTGATTTCGGCCTTCGGCGCTGGCGCCCTGGCGGCGCCTGCCACAGCGTGGCCGCAAAATGGACAGAACGGTACAGCGCCTGCCAGTACCTCCTCACATTTGACACACTTGTTCACTGCAATTCCTTCATTAAAGCGGCGGTGATGTCAGCGCTGGCGAAGCGTTCGACAGCAATGGCGCCAGCTCCGCAAATTCCGACAGCAAGGCCCAGTCGGCCATGCCGGCGCGCCAGACTTTGGTATTGGCTGGCACGACCTGGCCGGCCTGCACGTACTGCGCAATCATCTGGGCCGTAAAAGGGCCATGCTTCTGGCCGTTGATGCCAAGCTCATACTGGTACTGCGGCGCGCCCAGTCCCGGGCTCAGCGACGGCGATGCAAATGGTGAAGCGGCGAACGGAGAGGCGGCGCCAGTCGATACGGCGGCAGGCGACACTGCGGCAGGCGCTGCGGCGGCAAAGGTTGCTGCCGGAGCCGTTGCAAACAGCGCCTTCAGAACGCCCGGCTTGAGCATCTCCGGCTTGAAGGCAAATTTCAGGCGCGGCATGTCGTCCTTGCCCACGGCGCGCACTTCCCAGTCGTAAGCATCGGCATCGGAGTCGGCAATGACCGTGGTCCATTCCCTGAACTGCGCCAGCATGCGCTCTTCAAGTTGCTTCACTTCTGCTTCGCCCAGCCCCTTGCGGCGGGCGCTGTCGCGCATGTCGCTGGCAATCTCGTTGGCGATGGTATGGCCAAAACCCCTGTGCTCGATCTCGGCGCCACCCTCAAGCGCCACCAGTTGCGTGGTGTAGACATCGGTGGCGTAATACGAGGCCAGCGCAGCCATGGCCACCGTCTGCACCTCATCGCCCTGTGCCAGCAGCTCGCTGACGCGCTCGTCGATCAGATCGCGAAACACTGGCGGCAAGCTGCCCTGGCGAATGGCGCGCTCATTGCCGATACGGCGCAAGTCGCCGCGGCCCATGGAGATCAGATATTGTCCCGGCGGCACCACGCGCCCGCTATGGCGCGTCAGCACGCCAAGCATGATCCCTTTCAGGAACAGGCTGAATTCTTCGGCCAGGCGGCGCATGTCGTCGGTGCTCGGTGCCACCGGATGCGAGAACTGGGTGGTGTCGATATGGGTGTGGGTCGGCGCCTTCTTGTTGTCGCTTTCCTTGCGGTAATTGGTGCGCCAACCTTCCAGGCCGCGCAGTACCGTCAACGGCACGCCGGCCAGCTCACAGTAACAGACAGCCCTTCCGGCAATCCCGGTTTCGACGATATCGACCTGGTTGCTGGTAATACCGGCCTGGGTCGGCACGCAGGCGTTGATCTCCGCGCTGAACCTGGTCTTGAAGGCCTTGGCACCGGCCACGCCTATCATGCACTTGTACTGGTCGGCATTGACTGTGAATTCACCGACCATATTGGCGTCGATCCACGGCATGGCGCAGGCCAGCAGCTTGCTGAAATATTCCTGGCGCCGTGCCGGTTCCATCTGTTCGAGCGCTTCGTACAGCGGATCGCCCAGCGTCGTCGATTGGTCGTCGGCGCCCAGCAGGGACAGACGATTTTCGGCCATGCGCTTGACCTTGAGCAGTATCTGGCTACGCTCGGCCGGCTCGGCCAGCATCGGGAACAACGCCTTCGATCCGCCCATGTCCTGGAACGCTTCATCGGCCCACTCGCGCAGCACGACGGGCGAAGGCATCGCAATATCGCGCACGGTAACCGGCACCACGATCAACGTGGCGTGCTCTTTTTGCAGGTCTTTCTGCACGATCTCATTGGCCAGCTGCAGCTGGGTCAGCATTTCCAGCACGCCGGCGCGCCCTGCCTGCAATTCGCCGACCAGGCCATTCCACACGGCGCGGCCGTCACCATCGACGCCGGTGCGGTTGCCCAGCCAGCGCGAAATATCGCGCAACAACAGCACGGCCTCGTCGGCTGCGCGGGCGCGCAGATGGAACTTGAGGGCATTGGCAATCTCGGTACGCAAATGATCCATCACCACGCCGGCCTGCTTTTCGCCGCTGCCGAAGAAACCGCCGCGGGTTTGCTCCAAGTTATTCAACAGGCGCTCGTATTCGCGCGAACGCACCGCCTCCTTGATTTCGCGATAGCGCTCGGCATTGGTGTCGATCTGCGTGAGCAGGCCGCTGCCTGGCGCCTCGATGCGGTCCTTGATCTGTTCGACCAGCGACAGCACATACTCGAGGCCGCCAAACTCCTTGTTGTCGAGATAACCGTACAGCTGGTCACGCACGTTCTGCTTGATCTCGCCAAACAATTCGGCGCGCCGCTTGGCAATCCGGTCTTCGGTGGTGTCGGCGGTCGAATCCTGGTCGCGCACGGCGTCGCGTTCGAGCTGGCGCACGGCCTCGCGCAATTGTGCCGGCCACTCCTTGCGGTCGTAGCCGCTGCGGATCTCTTCGACCCGGCGATTGACGCGGTCTTCCACGCCGCTGAGCAGGCTGCCCTGGCGTTCGCCCAGCAATTCATCGACAAGCTGAAAGTCGTCAAACGGGCCGTTTGAACGCTTGAGCTCGATGCTCTTGTCGGAAAATAAGGGGAAGTCATGGAACGGCATCGCCCGCAGGCTCATGTGCGAGGCCAGGAAGTCATTGCGCTGCGCATCGTTGGCGCGGTTGGCGCCGGCATCCTGTCCGCCGACACCAAAGAAGGCCTGCAGCATGGCGCCGGCCCAGCGGTGAGCGCGCACATCGCGCGCCGCTTCCTGGCGCGTATCGAGCACGGCCATGCCAAACGAAGAAAACCGCTTGGAAAAATACAGCTGCATGTCGCCAAAGCGGTTTTGCGGCACCAGCGCGCGGTACAGCGAATTCTTGTGTGCGGCCTGGTTGACGGCAACCGAGCGCTTGGCGCGGGCAAAGTCGGCCGAGGCAAAGTCCTCGAACAGGGAATCGGCCACCATCTGGTAGACATCGTCCACATCTTTCGTGTGCTGCTGGGCCAGGTTGCCTGAGTCGACCAGGAACACCTGTTCATACGGTTCGCGCGCCAGTTCGGGACGGTCATAGGCGTCCCAGCGGCCCATATGGTTCTTGTTGCCCATCATTGCCGATTCCAGCTCCATCAGCGCAGCATAGGCATTGGCCTCGACCCGGTCCTTGTTGGCCTTGGTGTAGCCGGTCGGCAGGAACAGCATCAATTCCACATCGGCACGCTCGACTTCATTCTTGGCAATCCAGCGCGCAAGGTAACCCATATCGAGGAAAGCGCCCGAACCGGTACCACCGGCCACCGAGCCGAGCACCACGATGCGGAATCGCCCCAGCTCGGTGCGCAGGCCCAGCTCCTTGAGCTTCGGCTCATGCGACAGGCCGGTTTTCAGGCTTTTCAGCTTCTCGCGCATCTTGTCGCGCACCCGCGTGTATTTGTCGAAAAAATACAGGCGCGAGACGGCCCGCACCTGGCCGGCGCCGGCGCCAAAGTCAAAGCGCAGTTCGGTAATTTTCTGCGGCGTCAGCGGCAGCCACTCCTTGATGTGCGGATAGCGTTCGAGCGCATCGTCATCGCGGCTGTACTTGTCTGCATCGAAGGAGCCGACCACTTTTTCATCATCGGTAAATTTCAGCAGGTCAAATTGCAGATCGCGCGCCTGCGATTCGCCGCTTTCCACCACGGCGCCGCTGTCGAGGTCAAAATGCATGAACTGCGCCACCGGGAAGTCAGTCAGTTTTTCAATCCGCGTACGCTTGCCGGCGCTGCCCCACAAGGTATTGAGGATGCGCCTGCGCACACGCATCAGTACCTGCATGCCGGTGCCGCCGACACCGATAAACAGCGTAGGGCGCAAATCGATAAGCTTTTCCGGCTGGCGGGCGCCCGACGCGCCGATGGTCTGGTTCAAACTGTCTGACATGGTCATTCCTTAACGGGAGTGCAATGGCTGGCGCCGTCGTTTAATTTTTGCTCGAAGTAAAGGTCAGCACCAGCGCGACCAGCGCGACCAGCAACAGCGGGCCCATGAACAGTGGCGCCAGGAATTTATGCGCATTCACCGCGGCCAGCACCACCGCCGTTGCCACGCTGGCCAGAAAAATGAACAGCCACCAGCCCGAGGCATTGGCGCGGTTCGGCGGCAGGCGCTTGGCCACCAGGCCATTCGCGTAAGCATTTTTGGCAAAGAAAAAGGCGATAAACAGCACCAGCAGGACGGCGCCGCCGATCAGCGTGTCGCGCGACGAGGTGTCGGTGGCCAGCACCGGATCCAGCGCTGGCACTGTTTCAACACTGGCGGTGGTGGCGGCCGGCGCCGCTTCGGCCGGCGTGCCTGTCGGCGCTGGCAAGGTAAAGCCTGCGTTGTCTTTTGGAGTATCTTGTGCCATCGTCTGCCTCGAAAAATAAGTGTAAAAACGAAATCAATCAGTCCGCTACCGCGGTCATCCCAGCGCCAGCGTATGTCCATCGGCAACGCGTACGATGGACGGCTTGCCCATGCCGCGCCGGATCTCGCCTATGTCCTGTCCGGCTGCGTCGATAATGCGCAGGCTTTTGAACGGTTTGAGCAGCACCTGGCGCGGCAGGCCATCGACCAGCAGCCGGTAACGCGTGCTGCGCGTGCCGAGCAGGCCAAACACCACCAGCGCCAACAACAACGCCAGGATGGCGCCAACCATCAACAGCACCGGCAGCAGCGGATACTGTATGCGCACCAGCAGCGGGATGGTTGCCTGCGAGGCGCGTACGCTGTCCGGCGGCGTAAACACTTCAGAGATCGGATCGCCGGGAAACAGGTCCTGCAATTCGGCGGCAAAGCTGGCAGACAGGGCCAGGCGCTGCTCCGACAGGCCCAGCGTGGCTTTCATCGGCAGCAGCACCTGCTTGCCCATCGCGCCCAGCGCCTGCGCCGACCAAGCCGACGGAATCTGCGCCATCGGCAAGTCAAAGCGCACTTCAACCTTCTGGCTGGCGCCTGGCTGCAAGGCGCTGATCGAGGCCGGGCTCACTTGCAGCGGCGCGGCCTGGCCGGCCAGCGCCGCGTGCACCGTGGCGTGCTCGATTACATACGGAAAAAACATGTTTTGCAGCGATGCCTGCAGCACCACGCTGGGCACCAGGCTGGCCGCTTCCACATCAAGCACGACGGTGCGTCCGTCGCCGCCCAGGCTGGCATGCACATTGGCGCTGTTCTTGACCGCCTGCGGCACGATGCGCACGGCATCCTGGTCGACCGGTTTGAGCCGCGCCGGCGCGCGCGTCAGCACCTGCGACAGGCGTCCTTCGGCCTGGATGCGGCTCAAGGCGTCGGCAGCGCTCTGGCCATACGCCAGCGCATACACCATCAGCCCCTTGGCGCTGTAGAGCTTGCCCTGAACCGGCATACGCAATGGAAACACCAGTGTCTTGGTAATCGACGGCTCCAGATGCAGCAGGCGATAAAAGTCGCGATTGCGCTCGGCGGTCTGGCTGTCGTTGTTGGGACTGTTCCTGTTATTGGTAAAAATCCAGATAATGCCGGGCGCCGAGCGGAACGGGCCGGTAATGGTCTTGGTGACCGCTTCCTGGAAGTCGGTGTCGGCCAGCGCACCGCTGCTGTTCTTGCGCGCCAGGCCCAGCGGCGCCAGTTGCGTGCTGATCGCGGCCGCACCACGCCCTTGTCCGAGCAACGATGGCGACACATGGCTGCCGCTACTCTGGCTGAACGCCAGCAGGTACACGGTGTCGTCAGGCGTGCTTGCGGCCTGCGCGACGGCGCCGACCAGCGCCTTCAGCTGCGACTGCTGGTCTGCATAGAATGGTTCCATCCAGCCAGAATTTTGCACCAGGAACGCTTGCTGTATGCCTGCGGCCTGCAGCGGCAGGCAGGCGGCGAGCGCCGTGATGACGCCCAGCAGGCGCACAATATGCGCGATCAGTTTCATGCTTGCAATTTCCAGCCATCGATACGACCAAGCAGGGGATGGCAGGCCCACAACATCCCCTGGTGCGCGAACAGCCGCATGCGCCACGGTTCGACGACCGCAAAAGTATGGAATGGCAATTCACGCAGGCTGTCGTCCTGCAGCAGTTGTGCATGCATGCGTTCCCTGGAGTTCAGTACGCCATCGAGGCTGATGCGGGTATCGAAGCGCACGCCCAGCACGCTGTTGCCCGTTTCCAGCACCGGCATCACCGATTTGCTGCTGCCGCTGTCGTCGCCCTGCTCCGGCTCCTGCCACGGTGCGCTCTTGAGCTTGGTAGAAAACCGGTAGTTGATGCTGCCCGAACAAAGCCGTGGCTCCATCGCTTCGGCCGTTTCATCGAGCGTACCGAGCCGCAGGTACAGGTAGCGGTCGGCGCCCGCGTCAAAGCATAATTGCCACAGATCGCCATTGAGCGACAGGTACGGGCAGCCGAAATCGAATTGCGGCACGATTCCGGCCGGCCACTGCGTCCAGGAGGCCGCCATGCTGCCATCCTGGCGCTGCTGCAGGCGCAACTGGCCATGCTCGCAAGGCCAGAACACGTTGCGGCCATAGGCCACCGGTGCGCTGACGCGGCCGGGCACGATGGCGCCGTCGAGGCGCACTTCGTCACCGGCCTGGTGTTGCAAATCAAGATTGAGAAACCGGATAGCGCCACCGGCATCCTGCAACGGCGCCCACAAGCGTCCCTGAAACCAGATCGGCGCCGCCACCGAAGGCGCATCGCCGAAGTGCTCGACCCGGTAGGTCAATGCGGTGATATCGGGCGTGATACAGGCCAGGCCATGATCGCTGGGCACGTACAGGCGGCTGTTCCAGTCGATCGCCATTTCGGCGCGCCAGGCCGTTTCATCGAGCTGGCATTCGGACAGCAGGCCGCCTGCCGACGACTCGAGCGCCAGCCAGTGCTGCGAGCCGGGCATCCAGCCATACAGTGCGCCCTTGCGTGCGTCCAGCGCCAGCAGCGCCGCAGCCGTAGTGCCAAAGCGGGCTGAAAAAAACGCATGCTCTCCTGGCGGCGGAGCCGGCAGCGTAGCGTCCGGATCGATATGGATCGACGCATCGGCCGCCTCACCGGGCGCGCTGCCGCGCGCCAGCTTGAGCACCTGGCCGGTCTGGCGCAGGCCGGTGGCACCCGGCAAGGCGCTGCTGTTGATCGGGCGCGCGCCAAACGGCGGCACCCAGGCGCCAGCCTGGCCACTCTGTGGCGCCGCCTGCAAGGCGTCGCCATTAAAAGGGCTGAACTTGAATTCGGGCGGAAATTGCAGACTGGCCTCACCAGGCAGACGCTTGGTACGCATCAGCTGGCTGATATCCTCGCTGCTCAGGCGCGGCGATACTGGCGCGCCGGCCGCACTGCGCTGTAGCAACATGCCGCATTGTGCTTCGTCGGCAATCCAGGCGCCCGATTGCAGCTGCCATTCTCCCGTGGTTTTATGATCCATTGATTTCTTCTGTCGCAAACGATGACCGCCATGGGATGTGGCGTAAATGGCAAGGCGGCACTACGCGCTGCGGCTGATGCGCAATCAGCTTCGGCAGGTTGTTCATAGTAACGCCTTTTTATCCTTGTGGAAACATTGGCAGGCTGACCCGATGCCGGCAACACCCGACATGATAGTATAAACGCAAGGCGCAAGCGTGCGCCATGGCCTTATTGACCACGCACCTTGTTGAGCAGCTTGGTGGTCGAGCGGTCATGCGCGAAGTCGATGGCCACCGCCTGGCCGCCATACGCCAGCACGGCCTGGCCTTCGGGTATGGCCGCCATGTCGTAGTCGCCGCCCTTGACATAGATTTCGGGACGGACTTCCTGCACCACTTCAAGCGCGCTGTCTTCATCAAACGCCACCACCAGGCTGACCGATTCAAGTGCAGCCAGCACGGCCATGCGGTCATCGCAGCTGTTCAGAGGCCGGTCGTCGCCCTTGCCCAGGCGCTTGACGGACGCATCGGTATTGGCCGCCACCACCAGCGAGGCGCCCAGCGCGCGCGCCTGCGCCAGGTAGGTCACATGGCCGCGGTGCAGGATATCGAACACGCCGTTGGTGACCACCACCGGCTTGGGCAAGGCCGCGACGCGCGCCTGCAATTGCGCGCGGCTGCATAATTTGGTTTCAAAGTCTGGCATGGCTGTCCGTTTTGCTCAAGTTGCGTAAGTCGGTAGGCAGGCGACCGTTCAGGCGCCGCCACGAGCGCCTATTATAGAGGGCGATCCTCTACAATAGACCAACGGCGCGACAGTTGGCCAGGCGCGCACTCCTTCATGCATTGCAAGCGGACACTAGCTGTGTTTCAATCAAACTATGACACTGACTGAACTGAAATATATCGTGGCCGTTGCGCGCGCCAAACACTTCGGCCACGCGGCTGAAGCGTGCTTCGTGGCCCAGCCTACGCTGTCAGTGGCGATCAAGAAGCTCGAAGACGAACTGGGCGTGGTGCTGTTCGAACGCGGCGGCGCGGAAATTTCCGTCACGCCGCTGGGCGCGCAGATCATTGCCCAGGCCGAACGGGTGCTGGAACAGACGGCCGCCATCAAGGAGCTGGCCAAGCAGAACAAGGACCCGCTGGCCGGGCCGTTGCGCCTGGGCGTGATCTACACCATCGGCCCCTACCTGCTGCCGCCGCTGGTCAGGGCCATGATCGACCAGGTGCCGCAGATGCCCTTGCTGCTGCAGGAAAACTTTACCGTCAAGCTGCTCGAACTGCTGCGCCAGGGCGAACTCGATGTGGCCATCATGGCGCTGCCGCTGCCCGAGCACGGCATGGCGGTGCAGACGCTGTACGACGAAGACTTCGTGGTGGCCATGCCGCGCCACCACCCCTGGGCGGCGCGCAAGCAGATCGCCGCGCAGGATTTGAAATCGGAAACCATGCTGCTGCTTGGCAATGGGCATTGCTTCCGCGACCAGGTGCTTGAAGTGTGTCCCGAAATGGCGCGTTTTTCCTCGCCCGGCAACGGCATGCAGCGCACGTTTGAAGGCTCGTCACTGGAAACCATCCGCCATATGGTGGCCAGCGGCATCGGCCTGACCGTGCTGCCGCGCGCCTCGGTGCCCGATATGAACGCTGCCGACGGCATGCTGGCCTACCGGCCGTTTGAAGACCCGGCGCCGTCGCGCCGCGTCGTCATGCTGTGGCGCAAGAGCTTTACGCGCAAGGCCGCCATCGACGCGCTGTGCGCGGCCATTGCCAGCTGCAAGCTACCCGGTGTCGGCACCTACTACCCCGAAGATTGAAGCGCGGCATGCCCGCCGGATAGTTCATTTGCAGACTATTTGCGATAATCGGTATTTCTCTTCAACAAGATTGAGTCTTCCATGAACAAGCTGGCGCTGTATTTCCGCCTGATCCGGCTCGACAAGCCGATCGGCACCGTATTGCTGTTGTGGCCGACCCTGTGTGCGCTGTGGCTGGCGCAGCAGGGCGTGCCCGACTGGCGCATGCTGGTCATCTTTATTCTCGGCACCTTTCTGATGCGTTCGGCCGGCTGCGCCATCAACGACTACGCCGACCAGGATATCGACAAGTTCGTCAAGCGCACCGTCGACCGGCCGATTACCAGCGGCAAGATCAGCGGCAAGGAAGCGCTGGCCGTGGCCGGCGTGCTGACGGTGCTGGCTTTTTTGCTGATCATTCCGCTCAACACCCTGACCAAACAGCTGTCGGTGGCAGCCGTGATCATTGCCGGCACCTATCCCTACTTCAAGCGTTTCTTTGCCATTCCGCAGGCTTATCTGGGCATCGCCTTCGGCTTCGGCATCCCGATGGGCTTTGCCGCCATTACGGGTACGGTGCCGGTGGTGGCCTGGCTGCTATTGCTGGGCAATGTGTTCTGGGCGGTGGCCTACGATACCGAATATGCGATGGTTGACCGCGACGACGATCTCAAGCTCGGCATCAAGACGTCGGCGATCACTTTCGGGCGTTATGACGTGGCCATTATTATGCTGTGCTACGCGCTGTTTTTGCTGCTGTGGCTGGTCTGCGGCTGGCAGCTGGGCCTGCGTTACTGGTACGTGGCAGGCCTGATCGTTGCTGCTGGGTGCGCCATCTATCATTACACGCTGATCCGCGCACGCGAACGGATGCCTTGTTTTGCTGCATTCCGGCATAATAACTGGCTAGGAGCAGCGGTTTTTGCCGGCGTGGTATTGGATTTTGCGTTCCGATAGGATGCAGATAGCCGTTGATGCGGCACAACACCGGCCGGGCGCTGTTGCTTACACTGGGTATTTCACTGTGCTGTTCTAATCGATGAGGTAATACATGAGCTCGACACAAGCAAGCAAAACCGGCGATACCATCGTGGCAGAAGCCGACAAGGCCCGCGAAAAACTGATGGGTGACCTGAAAGGCGTGATCGACGAAGCCGAAGGCTGGCTTGACGACGCTGGCGGCCAGACCAGCGAAAACGTGCGCGCCGTCAAGGAAAAATTCATCGCTGCCGTGTCTACCGCGAAAAAAGACCTGATCAAGCTGGAAGAAGACCTGGTCGACCGCACCAAGAAGGCGGCCAAGGTCACCGACGAGTATGTGCAGGATAATCCCTGGAAAGCCGTTGGCGCGGGCGCCGTGATCGGCGTGCTGTTTGGTCTGCTGCTCGCCTCCTCGCGACGCTAACTCCGCCCGACCGCAGGCAGCGCACGCTGCCTGCAATCACTTGAAAGGCAGCTCATGGCTATCATTCAACATGCTGCCCAGGTCGCATCGACCCTGGCCGCCATCGTCCAGACCCGCCTGAAGCTGGCGGCAGTGGAGATGGAAGAAGAGTCGCTGCGCTATCTTACCTATCTCGGCCTGGCCATGCTGGCCCTGCTGCTGCTGTTTGTCGGCCTGGTGCTGCTGGTGTTCCTGATTATTGTGCTGTTCTGGGATACGCACCGCATTGCCGCCATTGCGATTACCTCGACCGCCTTTATCGTTGCCGCCATCGGCACCCTGGTGGGCGTGCGCGCCAGCTTTCGCAACAAGCCCAAGCTGCTGTCATTCACCATGAACGAGCTGAGCAAGGATCTCGACAGCCTGCAGCATGTCGTTCACCGCACACCGGAGCAGCCATGACCACGCACCCGACCAAACTGGCGGCCGTACGCGAAGCCGCGACCCCGGCGCAGCGGCGCGACGCGCTGCTGGCCGAATGCGCATTGCAGCGCAGCGCGCTGGGCGTGGAAACGCGCCAGCTGCTCGAACCGATCAGCGGCGGCAAGCTGCGCCAGAATCTGATGGCGCGCCTGAAAGTGCCCCTGATTGCCGGCGCCGCCGTGCTGGGCGTGATGCTGCTGCGCCCGCGACGCACCTTCCCGCTGCTGCTCAAGGCCAGCGCCCTGCTGCGCCATGGCCGGCACGCGATGCCGCTGATACGCACCCTGCTGCAGCGCATGGACAAGCACCGGCAGGTGCCGCCAGCAAAATAAATTTTTTTTGCTGCATCCAAACGCCGTCCCCGTGGGTAGTACCGGTAACAGCCAGCCGGCTGCGATGCTACCCACCTGAGGAGACTGCCATGCAACGCCCTGCCATCACCGCCACCATCCTGTGTTCCTCCCTGCTGCTGGCCGCTTGTGCGCCCATGCCGATGAACACCCCCTATTCCCAGGACGCCCTGGCCGACGCGGTCAAGGTGCCGGCCGGCCACAAGGTGACCATGCAAACCGTGGGCGTGGGCAAGATCGTCTACGAATGCAAGGCCAAAAAAGACATGAGCGGTCACGAATGGGTGTTTGGCGGCCCTGACGCGGTACTCAATGACCGCGGCGGCATGCAGGTCGGCACCTATGTCGGCCCACCTGCCACCTGGGCCAGCCGCGACGGTTCGGCCGTCACTGCCACGCAAGTGGCCGTGGCGCCAGCGGGCGCCGGCAATATCCCCAGCCAGCTGGTCAAAGCCAATCCGGCCACCGGCAGCGGCGCCATGCAGGGCGTGACCTATATCCAGCGCGTGGCCACCCGTGGCGGCGTGGCGCCGTCGGCAACCTGCAGCGCAGAGAACCTGGGCGCGAAGCAATGGGTGTCCTACCAGGCCGATTATATTTTCTGGAAAGCAGCCTGAGCTTTTTTCATGACGGATGGCAAGAGTGCGCTTTTTCTGCCCTATAATCGATTGGAGATTGAAAATTTGCCAACCTGACGATAAGGCCACCCTTGCCTGCGCCAACTGCCACTTTTGACTACGACGCCGCGCTGCGCGCCTGTGCCCGCGGCGACCAGCAGGCGCTGCACGGCCTGTACCAGCAGGAAAGCCGCTACCTGCTCGGTGTGGCGCTGCGCATCGTGCGCCAGCGCGCACTGGCCGAAGACGTGCTGCACGACGCTTTCCTCAGCATCTGGCGCCGCGCCGGCAGTTTTGACGCCACGCGCGGCAGCGGCAAGGGCTGGATCTATGTGGTGGTGCGGCACCAGGCGCTTAACGTGGCGCGTGCCCGCACCCGTGAAGTGGGCGCCGACGAGGACACCGTGGAAGCGTTGCTGCATGAGCGGCAGGCCGAGGGCGGCGACAGCAGCGACGCGTATGCGCTGCAGGCCGACATGGGCCGGCTGCACGATTGCCTCGGGCACCTCGACGAGGCCAAGCGCAACTGCATCCTGTATGCGTATGTCGATGGCTGCTCGCACAGCGAAATCGCCCAGCGCCTCAGCTCGCCACTGGGCACCATCAAGGCATGGGTCAAGCGCGGCCTGGCCAGCTTGCGCCAGTGCCTGGGATGAATATGGATAACAACGACGACGAACTGCAAGAACTGGCCAGCCAATATGTGCTGGGCACGCTGGAGTCGGCCGAACGCATGCAGGTCGAGCAGCGCCTGGCACGCGAGCCGGCCCTGCGCGAGGCGGTCGACGCGTGGGAATTGCGCCTGCTGCCGCTGACAGCGCTGGCGCCGCCAGCCGAGCCGTCTGCACAGCTATGGCCGCGCATCAGCGCCAGCCTGACACCGGCCGCCGTGCGCCAGGTCGGCGGCTGGCAGGCATGGTGGAACAACCTGGCTTTCTGGCGCGTGTTGGCTGGCGGCGCCGTCGCCTGCACCGCCGTGCTGGCCGTGGTACTGGGCCTGCAACTGCAATCGCCCACCGGCCCCGGCTACCTGGTGGTACTGGTGGCGCCGCAGGACAAGGCGCCCGGCTGGATCGTGCAGGCCGGCAACCGCAACGCGCTGGGTAAACCCAATACCGACCTGGCCCTGATACCGCTGGGGCCAACGGCGGTGCCGGAACAAAAATCGCTGCAGTTCTGGACCAAGGGCAAGGACTGGAAGGCGCCTGTTTCGCTGGGTCTGGTGCAGGCCGGCCAGAGCCTGAAAGTCAATCTCGACAAACTGCCGCCGATGCAGGCCGACCAGCTGTTCGAGATCACACTTGAACCGCAGGCCGGCTCCCCCACGGGCCGGCCGACCGGGCCGATTCTGTATATCGGGCGCGCGGTCAAGGTGATGTAGGTCGGATTAGGCGCGTAGCGCCGTAATCCGACAACACCGCAAACGCCAACAATATTGTCGGATTACGGCCCCTTTGGGGCCTCGGCGGCCCCGCCTAATCCGACCTACTTGCCCAGCTCCTCGCCCAGCTCGCGTCCGCGCGCGGCTGCAGCCTTGATGCCGTCGACGATGCGCTGCTTGACGCCGGCTTCTTCCATGCTGGTCAAGGCGGCGTAGGTGGTGCCGCCCTTGGAGGTCACGCGCTCGCGCAGCAGCGCTACCGGCTCGTTCGATTGCGCCGCCAGTTGCGCTGCGCCGGTAAAGGTGGCAATCGCCAGCTGCGTGCCTTGCTCCGGGCTTAGCCCCAGTTCGCTCGCTGCCTGCTGCATCGCTTCGATAAAGTAAAACACATAGGCCGGGCCGCTGCCTGACACGGCGGTGACCGGGTCGATCTGCGCCTCGTCAGCCAGCCACACGGTGCTGCCGACCGCCTTTAAAATGGCATCGGCCTGTTCGCGCTGCTGCGCCGTGACGCCGTTGCTGGCCACCAGGCCGGTAATACCCATGCCGATCAGCGCCGGCGTATTGGGCATGGCGCGCACGATGGACGGATAGTCGCCCAGCCAGCGCGACAGATCGACGGCGCGGATGCCCGCCGCAATCGACAGCACCAGCGGCGTCTTGTCTGCGTCCAGGAACGGCAGCAGCTGCGCCGCCACCTCGCGCATGCTTTGCGGCTTGACGGCCAGCACGATCACGTCGGCATCGCGCAAGGCGACATCGGCTGCGCCTGCCGTGCTGACTCCGAACTGCACCTTCAGCTTTTCAAGCGCTGGCGCATGCGGATCGATCACGTGAATATTCGCGCCTGCCGTCAGTTTGTTGGCCAGTCCGGCGATCAGGGCCGCCGCCATATTGCCGCCGCCTACAAATGCTATCTTCAATGCCGTCATGTGTGTCTTTCGAAAGATCAGGAATAGTTGCGGGAACCAAAAATGGCGCTGCCCACGCGCACGATGGTGGCGCCTTCCAGCACCGCCGCCTGCAGGTCGGCCGACATGCCCATCGACAGGGTATCGAGCGCCAGGCCACCGTCACGCAACTGCTGGAACAACTGGCGTAATTGCGCAAAGGCGGCGCGCTGGCGTGCCGGGTCGGTTTCCGGTTCGGGAATCGCCATCAGGCCGCGCAGGCGCAGGCGCGGCAGCTGCGCTACCGCATGCGCCAGCGCCGGCAGGTCCGCTGGCGCCACGCCGCTCTTGCTCGCTTCGCCGCTGATATTGACCTGCAGGCAGATATTGAGTTCAGGCAGCTCGGCAGGACGCTGCTCGGACAGGCGCACCGCGATTTTTTCGCGCTCGACCGTATGCACCCAGTCGAAGTGTTCGGTAATCGGGCGCGTCTTGTTGCTCTGGATCGGGCCGATAAAGTGCCATTCGAGCCCTGCATCAGGCTGCGCTGCCTGCACGGCGGCAATCTTGTCGAGCGCTTCCTGCAGATAGTTTTCGCCAAACGCCGTCTGTCCCGCATCAGCGGCGGCCAGCACGGCGTCAGCGCCAAAAGTCTTCGATACGGCCAGCAGCATCACGTCGGCGGCAGGACGCTGCGCCTGGTCAGCGGCCTGGGCAATACTGCGCCGCACGGCTTGCAAGTTCTGTTCGATTGTGGACATAATCATTTTCTAATGGATACGGCACAGGGATTATAAATGGACATCTCCGAACTACTCGCATTCTCCGTCACCAACAAGGCCTCTGACCTGCATCTGTCGGCCGGCCTGCCGCCGATGATACGGGTCAACGGCGATGTGCGCCGCCTGAACGTGGCACCGCTCGAGCACAAGGAAGTGCACCGCATGATCTATGACATCATGAACGACGGCCAGCGCAAGGCGTACGAGGAAGCGCTTGAATGTGACTTCTCGTTTGAAATTCCCGGCCTGGCGCGCTTTCGCGTCAATGCCTACAATCAGGAACGCGGCGCCTCGGCCGTACTGCGCACGATTCCATCAAAAGTACTGACGCTCGAAGAACTCAATGCGCCGCGCATCTTTGGCGAACTGGCGCTGCGCCCGCGCGGGCTGGTGCTGGTGACGGGGCCGACCGGCTCGGGCAAGTCGACCACGCTGGCGGCCATGGTCAACCATGTCAACGAACGCCTGAATCACCATATCCTCACCATCGAAGACCCGATCGAATTCGTGCACGAGCCGAAAAAATGCCTGATCAACCAGCGCGAAGTGGGCGAACATACGCATTCGTTCAGCAATGCGCTGCGCTCGGCGCTACGCGAAGACCCGGACGTGATTCTGGTGGGCGAACTGCGCGACCTGGAAACCATCCGCCTGGCGCTGACGGCGGCCGAAACTGGCCATCTGGTGTTCGGTACGCTGCATACCTCGTCGGCCGCCAAGTCGATCGACCGCATTATCGATGTCTTCCCGGCCGAGGAAAAAGAGATGGTACGCGCCATGTTGTCCGAATCCTTGCAGGCCGTCATCTCGCAGAACCTGCTCAAGACCAAGGACGGCACCACCCGCGTGGCCGCGCATGAAATCATGCTGGCCACGCCGGCGATCCGCAACCTGATCCGCGAAGCGAAAGTGGCGCAGATGTATTCGGCCATCCAGACCGGCAGCCATGTCGGCATGCAGACACTCGATCAGTGCCTGACGGACCTGTTGCGGCGCGGCGTCATTTCGGCCGACACCGCGCGCACGGCCGCCAAGTCGCCTGAAAACTTCCCGGGATAAGCGCATGCAAAACCATCATCTCGACAGCATGCACGCGCTGCTGGCGCGCATGCGCGAACTGGGCGGCTCGGACCTGTTCATTACTGCCGGCTTTCCACCTGCCATCAAGCTCGACGGTAAAGTCACGCCCCTGGCAAGCGAGCCGTGCAGCGCCGAACAAAGCGCTGCCTGGGTAGGCGCCATCATGACCGACAAACAGGCGCTGGGGTTCGAGGCTGAAAAAGAAGCCAATTTCGCCATCAGCCCGCCCGGCCTGGGACGCTTTCGCATCTCCGCCTTTGTGCAGATGGGGCAGGCAGGCATGGTGGCGCGCGTAATCAATACCGCCATTCCCGACTTGTCCACGCTGGGCCTGCCAGCCACCTTGCAGGAGGTCGTGATGAGCAAGCGCGGGCTGGTGATCATGGTGGGCGCCACCGGCAGCGGCAAGTCGACCACGCTGGCAGCCATGCTGGGCCATCGCAACGCCAACAGCCACGGCCATATCATCACCATCGAAGACCCGGTGGAGTTCGTCCATCCGCACGGCAACTGCATCGTGACCCAGCGCGAAGTGGGCGTCGATACGGAAGACTGGGCAACGGCGCTGAAAAATACCCTGCGCCAGGCGCCCGACGTGATACAGATCGGTGAAATCCGCGACCGTGAAACCATGGATCACGCGATTGCGTTTGCTGAAACAGGCCATTTGTGCCTGGCCACGCTGCATGCCAATAATGCCAATCAGGCGCTGGACCGTATCATCAATTTCTTTCCCGAAGAACGGCGCCAGCAATTGCTGATGGATTTATCGCTTAATCTGAAAGCCATGATTTCGCAACGCCTGATTCCGCGCAAGGAAAGCAGCGGGCGCACGGTGGCGATGGAAATCATGCTCAATTCACCGCTGATGAGCGAATTGATCTTCAAAGGCCAGGTTCATGAAATCAAGGAGTTAATGAAGAAATCGCGCGAACTGGGCATGCAGACATTCGACCAGTCGCTGTTCGACCTGCACGAGAGCGGCGCCATCAGCTATGAAGATGCGCTGCGCAATGCCGATTCCGTCAACGACTTGCGGCTGTCGATCAAATTGCACGGCAAGGCCGATGCCGGGCGCGAGCCGGCGGCAGGCGGGCGACCACTGGGCTTGCTGTAGCAGATTGTTGTAGTAACAATACAATCAGGCTTTAATTTGAAACAACATTCGTATCTTATTTGATCAGTTTATTGTATTTAAGGACAAGTTTTCAATCTCATGTCGCAAATAACAATTTTTCAGCGATAATGTTTCCTTATTAAGAATATCGTTCCAACACGATCAAGAAAACAGCGATGCCACTTTTAAGGAAACTCTTATCGCCATGGCTCAAGATGGGAACATATTCCCGTCTGTTTATTCCGGTATTGCTGCTGATATTGATTGTTTCTGCCGTGCGTTACCATATTTTATTCAATGCAGAAACAAATGCAGCTGCCACCAGCTATCAATACGAGGCGCGCCAGCTCAATCTGTATCTGGCCAATACGGTCTTGCCGCAGGCCGTACGCACCGGCGATGCCGCCAGCGTGCAGCAGGCGCTGCGCGGCGCTTTGCCGCTCAACCGCAATCTCGACCTGCTGCGTTGGCACACCGCCCATACGCAGATCGAGGTGCGTCCTGGCGAAGCTGACGATACTGCGCCAGCGCGTGTGCCGGACTGGTTTGCCCGCCTGACCGGCATCGCCCCCATCCATAGCCGCATGACTGTGTCGCTACCGGGCGGCGAAGACGGCACGCTCGAGGCGCGCTATGCGCCGCAACTGCCGCAGCTGCAGGTATGGCAGGCCGTGCGCCAGCAGGCGCTGCTCAGCGCCGTCAATATCATGATCGTATTTTCCATGCTGGGCCTGCTGCTGTTGGTGTATCGCCGGCTGCTGGCGCGCCTGACACAGGCCATCGTACGTCTGCGCAGCGGCGACTTTACGGTGCGCATGGCCAGCGGCGTCACACCCGAGACCGGCCAGTTGTCGCTCGCTTTCAATGGCATGGTCGACGAGGTCGGCGAGATGCTCGCTTCGCTGCAGGCCAGCCAGCGCCGCCTCGGTGAACAGCTCGACGAAACGGTGCACATGCAACAGGCGCTGCAAAAGATGTCCTGGCAAAACTATAACGATGTACTGACCGGGCTGCCCAACCGCGCTGCGCTGGCGGCGCGCTTCGAACAGGAACTGTTCCTGGCGCGCGAGCGCCAGCGCCTGCTGGCCGTGTGCCTGTTCGATCTCGATCACTTCCAGCAGATTAACGACCGCTTTGGCGCCGAGGCCGGCGACGATATCCTGCGCCAGGTGGCTGCACGGCTGCAGGACTTTGCCGGCCAGGTGCATTACGTGGCGCGCCTCGGCGGCGATGAATTCGTTATCCTGCTGTGCGGCCAGGCCAGTATCGCCACCATCGAGCACAATGTCACGACGCTGATGCGGGCGCTCAATGAGCCGTATGTCTGCGACCAGCAGGCGCTCGACATGACGTCGAGCGTCGGCATCGCCGTGTATGCCGGCAAGGAGTTCAATACCGAGAGCCTGCTGCGCCATGCCGACCACGCCGTCTACCAGGCCAAGCTGACCGGGCGCAATCAATACCACTTCTTCGACACCAATCTCGATGAAGAAGTGCGCACCCACCACAACCAGCGCACCGAGGTGCGCCATGCGCTGATCAACAATGAACTGCGCCTGTATTACCAGCCCAAGGTCAATATGCGCACCGGTGTGGTGGTCGGCATGGAAGCGCTGCTGCGCTGGCAGCATGCGCGCCGCGGCGTGCTGTCGCCGGCGCAGTTTCTGCCGCTGGTCGAGCAGACCGACCTGATCATCGATATCGGCGAATGGGTGCTGCGCCAGGCGCTGTGGCAGATACGCCGCTGGAGCGCCGCCGGCCAGCACTGGGTGGTAAGCGTCAATATCGCCGCGCGCCATTTCCAGCGCCCCGATTTCGTGCCGCGCCTGAAAGCCATCCTGGACGAGTTTCCCGGCGTGCGCCCGAACATGCTGGAGCTGGAAATTCTCGAATCGTCGGCGCTGCACGACCTGGAGCACGTGCGCCGCATTATCCGCGCCTGCCAGGCGCTGGGCATTACCTTTGCGCTCGACGATTTCGGCACCGGCTACTCATCGATGTCCTATCTGAAGCGTTTGCCGGCCGATATCGTCAAGATCGACCAGAGCTTTGTGCGCAATATGCTCAACGATCCCGACGATCTGCACCTGGTGCGCGCCGTGATCGGGCTGGCACGCTCGTTCTCGCTGACCGTGATCGCCGAAGGCGTGGAGAGCGTCGAACACGGCGCGCGCCTGCTCGAACTGGGCTGCGACCTGGCACAGGGCTACGGCATTGCCCACCCGATGCCGGCCGAAACGGTACTCGACTGGGCCGGGAGCTTCGTGCCGGCGCCGCAATGGCAGGCGGCGCTGCATCACTCGGACGGCCAGCTTCAGGCCTGAAGCATCAAGCCCGCGCTGGCGGCAAGGCCGCGTCGAGCAATTCGATCCAGTGCCGCACTGGCGTTTCGGTACCCGACTGCAGATGCGACAGGCAGCCGATATTGGCCGACACGATCATGTCCGGTGCGCAGGCATCGAGATGGGCCAGCTTGTTGTCGCGCAGCTGCTGCGACAGTGCCGGCTGCAGCAGCGAATAGGTGCCGGCCGAGCCGCAGCACAGATGGCTGTCGGCGCACAGGCGCACATCGACGCCGACCGCGCGCAGCACCTGCTCGACATGGCCGCGCAGCTGCTGGCCATGCTGCAGCGTACAGGGCGGGTGGTACGCCACGCGCCCGTCAATGCGTCCCCTGAGCAGGCCGGCCAGCTGTGCTTCAAACGGTGGAATCACTTCGCACAGGTCGCGCGCCAGCGCGGTGATGCGCGCGGCCTTGAGCGCATAGCGCGCGTCGTGCGCCAGCAGATGGCCGTATTCCTTGACCGTGGCGCCGCAGCCCGAGGCCGTGATCACGATCGCTTCAACCTGCTCCACATACGGCCACCAGGCGTCGATATTGCGCCGCATGTCGTCCAGCGCCGCCTCCTGATCATTGAGGTGATGGCGCAGCGCGCCGCAGCAGCCGGCCTTGGGTGCCACGATCAGCTTCACGCCCAGCGCATCGAGCACGCGTGCGGTGGAAGCGTTGATATTGGGCGACATGGCCGGCTGCACGCAGCCGTCGAGCAGCAGCATCTTGCGCGCATGCGCGCGAGTCGGCCAGCGGCCAGGTTTTGCGGCCGGGCGCAGCTTGTCCTGTAAGCTTTTCGACAGCAGCGGGCGCAGCGCCTGGCCGGTTTTATACAGCGGCGTAAATAGCCAGCGGCGCGGCAGCGCTTCTTTCAGCGCAAAGCGCAGCGCGCGCTCGCGCAGGCTGCGCGGCACGCGCTGCTCGATCACCTGGCGGCCGATATCGGCCAGCCGACCATACTGGACGCCGGACGGACAGGTCGACTCGCAATTGCGGCAGGTCAGGCAGCGGTCGAGGTGGTTTTGCGTCTTGCTAGTCACCGGTGCGCCTTCGAGCACCTGCTTGATCAGATAGATGCGCCCGCGCGGGCCATCGAGTTCGTCGCCCAGCAACTGATAAGTCGGGCAAGTCGCGGTGCAAAAGCCGCAGTGCACGCAAGCGCGCAAAATGGCTTCGGCTTCGTCGCCAGCCGGCGTGTTTTTAATGAAATCGGCAAGGTTGGTTTGCATGCGTCCTCAGTACATTCTGTGCCGGTTGAAAATGCCGGCCGGATCAAACGCCTGCGCCAGGCGCTGGTGGATGCGCGCCACGGCCGGCGCCAGCGGCTGGAATACACCGACCGCCTTGTCGCCTCCACGAAACAGCGTAGCATGACCGCCGGCGGCAGAGACCACCTGGCGGATGCGCTGCGCCGCCTCGGCATCGGCAGCGCCGTCCAGCCTGAGCCAGCGCTGCGCCCCGCCCCACTCGATCAGCTGGCGCCCTTTCAGTATCAGGCTGCTGGCGTGCGGCGGCAGCGACAGGCGCCACAGGCTGCCGGCGCCGTCAAAAAAGGCGTGCGTCTGTTCGCGCAAGGTCAGCCAGAAAGCGCCGGCCGCTACGGCGTCGAGCAACTCTCCTCCCAGCGACTGCGCGGCTGCCTGCACCGCCGCCTCGGCGCCCGACAGGCGCAGCGTCAGCACGCCGTCATGCCAGCAACTGGCCGAGATCGGCAAAGGCTGGCCGGCCCATTCATTGAGCCGGCGCAGCGCCGCCACTTCTTCGCATTCAAAGCGCAAGCTCGCTTCGCGCAGCGGCAGTGGCAACACCTTGAGCGACACTTCGAGGATCAGGCCCAGCGTGCCCATGGAACCGGCCAGCAGCCGCGACACGTCGTAGCCGGCCACGTTTTTCATCACCTGGCCGCCAAAGGCCAGGCGCTGGCCGGCACCGTCAAGCAGCACCGCGCCCAGCACGAAGTCGCGCAGTGCGCCGGCACTGGCGCGGCGTGGCCCCGACAGCGCGCAGGCCACGGTGCCGCCGATGGTGGCGCCGGCGCCGAAATGCGGCGGCTCGAATGCCAGCATCTGGTTGCGCGCCGCCAGCGCTGCTTCGATCTCGGCCAACGGCGTGCCGCAGCGCGCCGTGATCACCAGTTCGGTCGGCTCGTAGTCGATAATGCCGGTGTAGCCGCGCGTATCGAGCACTTCGCCCTCGAGCTGCTGGCCGTACCAGTCCTTGCTGCCGCTGCCGCGCAGGCGCAGCGGCGTGCCGCTGGCGCTCGCTTCGATGATGCGCTCTTTGAATTGTGCCGCTATGGTCTCC
This sequence comes from Janthinobacterium aquaticum, assembly GCF_009208565.1. Taxonomy (GTDB): domain Bacteria; phylum Pseudomonadota; class Gammaproteobacteria; order Burkholderiales; family Burkholderiaceae_D; genus Janthinobacterium. Next base: position 123,491 of record NZ_WFLK01000005.1, read on the forward strand.
ACTGTACGCTCCATTAAAAACGCGGCAGGCCGGCAAACGGCAGCCGTCCGCCCGACACATGCATCTTGCCAAATTCGGCGCAGCGGTGCAGCGTCGGTATCGCCTTGTCCGGGTTGAGCAGGCCGTGCGGATCGAAGGCGCGCTTGACGGCAAAAAAGGCCTCGAGTTCGGCGCGCGCAAACTGCACGCACATGGAGTTGATCTTCTCCATGCCCACCCCGTGTTCGCCGGTAATGGTGCCGCCCACGGCCACGCACAACGCCAGGATATCGGCGCCAAACGCCTCGGCGCGCTCGAATTCCCCCGGCACATTGGCATCGAACAGAATCAGCGGATGCAGATTGCCGTCGCCGGCATGAAACACGTTGGCGCAGCGCAGGCCATGCGTCTGCTCCATGCGCGCAATGCCGGTCAGCACCTCGGCCAGCTTCTTGCGCGGGATGGTGCCGTCCATGCAGTAGTAATCGGGCGAGATGCGTCCGGCTGCCGGAAAGGCGTTCTTGCGGCCCGACCAGAAGCGCATGCGTTCGGCCTCGGTATTTGACACGGCAATCGCGCTGGCGCCCGCCCCTTCCAGCACCGATGTCATGCGGGCGATTTCCTCGGCCACTTCGGCGTGCGTGCCATCGGCTTCGCACAGCAAAATGGCGGCTGCATCGATATCGTAGCCGGCTTTGACAAACGGCTCGACCATGCGCGACGAGGTCTGGTCCATCATTTCCAGGCCAGCCGGAATAATGCCAGCGGCAATCACATTGGCCACTGCATTGCCGCCGGTGACGACGTCGTCAAACGAGGCCATGATCACGCGCGCCGTGGCCGGCTTGGGAATCAGGCGCACCGTGACTTCGGTGACGATGCCCAGCATGCCTTCGGAGCCGATAAAGACGGCCAGCAGATCGAGCCCGGGCGCGTCGAGCGCTTCGCCACCAAGTTCGATGATGTCGCCGTCGATGGTGGCTACGCGCACGCGCAGTACATTGTGCACTGTCAGGCCGTATTTCAGGCAATGCACGCCGCCCGAATTTTCCGCCACGTTGCCGCCGATGGTGCAGGCAATCTGCGACGACGGATCGGGCGCATAGTACAGCGCATGGGGCGCGGCGGCTTCGGAAATGGCCAGGTTGCGCACGCCCGGCTGTACCACGGCCAGGCGCGCATAAGCGTCGACGCGCACGATGCGGTTCAGGCGTGCCGTCGACAGCACCACCCCGTCGGCAATCGGCAGCGCACCGCCGGACAGGCCGGTGCCGGCGCCGCGCGGCACCACCGGCACCTGCAGCTCGCGGCACACCTGCAGGATGGCCAGCACCTGCTGTTCGGTGTCGGGCAAGGTGACGATCATCGGCAACTGCCGGTAGGCGGCCAGACCGTCGCATTCGTAGGGGCGCGTGTCTTCGGTAGCCGACAGCACGCAGCGCGCCGGCAGCACTGCCAGCAAGGCGGCCAGCACTTGCTGCTGGCGCGAGAGGGAAAATCCGGTGGATGCAGCAGTAAGCATGAAAGCGTGTCCTGGCATGGCATTGCCACGATTGTAAGCACAATTTGGCGCTGCACTGCAAGTTTTGGCGCGATTGGCCGTGCGGCCGCTGGCTGGCAGGCGCACAGTGTCGTATGCTGCCCCTTTTCATTGAAGGATCAACCATGGGCAAGCGACTCTCGAAAATAGCCACGCGCACCGGCGACGATGGCACCACCGGCTTGGGTGACGGCAGCCGCGTCGGCAAGGACAGCGCGCGCATCCACGCCATGGGCGACGTCGACGAGCTCAACTCCCATCTGGGACTGCTGCTGTGCGAAGACATGCCGGCCACCCTGGGCGACGAGCTGATGGCGATCCAGCACGACCTGTTCGACCTGGGCGGCGAAATCTGCATCCCTGGCTACCAGCTGATCAAGGAAGAGCATGTGCTGCGGCTCGACACCCTGCTGGCCAAATACAACGCTGACCTGCCTGCGCTGAGCGAATTCATCCTGCCAGCCGGCTCGCGCGCCGCTTCGCTGGCCCATGTCTGCCGCACCATCTGCCGGCGCGCCGAACGCCAGCTGGTGGCGCTGGCCGGCAGCGAAACCATCAATGCCCATCCGCGCCAGTACCTGAACCGCCTGTCCGACCTGCTGTTCGTGCTTGCGCGCGTGCTCAACCGCTTTGCCGGCGGCGGCGATGTGCTGTGGCGGCACGACCGCACCAGATAATTGAGGACTCTGCGATAGCGCAACCAAACCATCGATCACGACGGACAACCAGCGCAGGCCGGCCTAAGATGACCGCTGCTACTAAAAAATAGTAAAAAATAACCCAATCACTTAGGTTTACGCTAAAATTCCTACCATCCTGACCTTGCAAGGCCTGCGCGTTGTCATTTATTCCAATGATCATCGGCCGGCCCATGTGCATGTGATCGGGCGCGGGTGTGAGGCTGTGTTTGTCCTGTCGTGTCCCCATGGGCCACCGCAATTGCGAGAGAACTACGGCTACGCACGACAACAATTGAACCGGATCGTTGCGGCCCTGCTGGCCGTATTGACCGATCTGTGCTGGCATTGGAGGCAAATCCATGGACCTGACCGATAACGATTTTCTGCTGGCTAACCAGCGCGCGGCCGACAAGGCTGCCACCTTTCCTGCGGCCGTGGCCGTGCACTACGACCGGCATCTGGCGCGCGTGGTCATTACGCTGGCGTCAAAACTGCAGCTGGCTTTTGCACCGGGCGATGTGGAGGCGCTGGCACAGGCCACACCGGAACAACTCGACATCAGCGAAATCAGCCCATCGGGGCTGGGCGTGCATTTCCCGCTGGTTGACGCCGACCTGTATCTGCCTGCCCTGCTCGAAGGTTTTCTGGGGTCGCAACGCTGGGCAGCGGCGCAAAACGGTCGCAAGGGCGGCCAGGCGCGCTCAAGCGCCAAGGCTGCTGCATCGCGTGAAAATGGCAAACTGGGCGGACGCCCGAAGAAAGCCGGTGCGGCTGCCGAACCGGCAGCCTGACGCACCGGCAGTTACAGCACTTCCAGGAAACTCTTCATGGCATCGAGTTCGTCTGCCGTCAGTTTCAATGGCTGCAACAAATCTGACGATATCGGGAATTTCGGATCGGCTTTCTGCGCGGCTGTGCGCGGCTTGGGCTTGGGCATGCCGGTGTTGTACATGATCAGCACTTCATTGAGCGATGGAATCAGGCCATGGTGCATCCACGGGCCTGAATGCGACACCCCACGCAGCCCGGGCGTGCGAAACTTGCCCACATCGGCATCGGCGTTGGTGGCCTGGTAGCGGCCCCAGTCTTCAAAAAACTTGCGACCATACAGCGATAGCCCCAGGTTATGGAACTGCTGGTCGGTCAGCAGCACGCCGCTGTGACAGCTCATGCAGCGCGCCTTGGTGCGATACAAGTGCAGGCCCAGCAATTCACGGTCGTTCAGCGCCGTGCGCTGGCCTTCCAGGAACGTGTCAAACCGCGTCTCGGGCGGAATCAGGGTACGCTGGTAATCGGCCAGCGCCGTCAATATGCGCGGCAACGTCACGCCCCCCTCCTTGCCGAAGGCAGCATCGAACTGTTGCATGTAGTCGTCGAGCCTGGCCAGCTTGGCTGGCAGCGCCTCGATATCCATCGCCATTTCATCGGGATGCCTGAGCGGCCCCAGCGCCTGCTCTTCCAGCGTGGCGGCGCGGCCATCCCAGAACAGCGACTTCATCTGCCCCGCGCCCAGCAGCCCCGGCGTATTGCGCACGCCGGCGCGGCCACCATCGCCAATCGAAAAACGCTTGTTGTCGGCAAAACTGTAAGCGGGACTATGGCAGCTGATGCAGGCAATCGCGTTCGAGCCCGACAGGCGCTGATCGGCAAACAGGCGCTGGCCCAGCGCCACTACCTTGGGATCAACCTTGGGCTGCGGCAATGACGACACGGGTGCCATCTCGACCGGCGTAATGCCATCGGCCACCTGCGGCTTGGGCCAGTTGGCAATCGGCCCGGCATACACCTGGCGCAGGCAGGCGATGTTCCAGCCAGTGCCCTGCGCGCACGCATCGGTGCCCGGCGCCGCTGGCGCAACCCTGGCGGCGGCACGGGCCTGGCCGTCGCTGCCAGGCAAGGTCGCGCCGGCAGCCAGCAGCACGGCGCAAGCAAAAAAAGTCTTCTTCAGATGAAATCGGATGGTCATAGGCCGTCTGGTTAAGCCAAGCAGCGAGTTCTGCTTTGGCAACCCGAAATGATAGATAGTTGCATTTCCATTTGCAATGCCGAAGGCCATGTTTGTCAGCTTTTTTAACAGTGCTCAATTCATGCTTCGGCTGCGACCTGCCACAGCAGGCCATGCAAGGCCTGCAACTGCGCCACGGCATCGTGCTGCAGCGGCGTCAGGCCCTCTGGCGCGCAAGGCGGCAACGCTTTCGCGTCGGCGCCGTCGTGCAGCAAGGCTTCGATCTGCACCACCGCTTGCGCCAGCCACTGCTGCAGCGCCGGCGGCGCCGGCATGGCCAAAGGACTCAGGCTGATGCGCGCAGCGCTGCCGGCCACGCGCCGCAGCAGCGGCAGCAAGCGCATGGCGCGGTAGGCCAGGCCATGGCGTTCGAGCCGGCGTTCAATGCGCAGGCGCTGCAGCACCTGCTCGGCATTATTGCTGGCTAGTCCCGCCTCGCGGCGCACGCCGGCGATCGTGCGATCCCATTTGCCGCCGGCCGCCATCACGGCCAGCAAATACTGCAAATTGGCCGACACGGCCTGCGCCAGGCGCGGCCGCAGGTCGTCGGCCTCGCGGTCGGGCCACAGGAAAAAAGTGGCCAGCAGCGCCAGCAGGCAACCCAGCACATTGTTGCCCAGGCGGCTGATCGCATACATGGCCTCGTTCGCCGGCGCCGCGTAGTCGGCCACCAGCACAAAGGCCGGCGTCATGAACAGCACGTGCAGGCTGTAGCTGACGCGGCGCAGCGCCATGGTCGCCACGATCAGCGGAAACACGATCAGTGAAATGGCCAGCGGACTCTGGATCGCCAGCCCGATCAGCACCGCCAGCAGGGCGCCCAGCACGCTGCCGGTCACGCGCTCGATGCCGCGCGGCCAGGTGCTGGCCACCGACGGCTGCAGAATCAGCAACGTGGCCATGGTAGCCCAGTAGCCAAATGGAATCTGCAGCCAGGCCACCAGCGCAAAACCGGTGGTGGTGGCCAGCGCCACGCGCGCCGCATGGCGCCAGCCCAGCGACTGCACGGTGGCGTTGTTCTTGAGCGTCTGCCAGGCCTGCAGCAGGGTTTGCCTGGCAGCTTCGGGCCAAGGCAGCTCGACCATTGGGGCTGCGTCCAGTTCGATAGTGTCGACATGCAGGCGCAAGGGCAGCAGCGCGCCCAGCGCCGCCTCCAGCCGCCGGCCGCAGGCGGCCAGGCGCTGCTGCAGCACGGCAACTTCGCCCTCGCGCATATCGGCGCCGCCCGCCACGCGGCCAAAACGGCGCAGCAGCACCGCCATGGTGTCCAGACTGCGCCGCGCACGCGGCTGCGCATGCAGGCTCTGGCGTTCGTGCTCGCAGGTATGGGTGACGGCAATCAGGTAGGCAAACAGGCGCTCGGCGTCCGACAGCGCCAGCAGCAATTGCTCGTACTGATGATGGCGGGCGGCCTGCGACGGCGGCACGGCAGCGAGCGCCACGCGTCCGGCCTCCAGTGCGGCGCGGGCCCGTGCGCGATGCACGGCGCCATGGGCAACGCCCTCGCCTGTGGTACCGGCCAGCGGCGTGCGTGCCAGGAAGCGCGCATTGTCACGCGCAATGGCGGCCAGGCGCGCATAGGCGCTGCGCACGGCGCGCCGCGCCGGCAGCAGCGGATCGATGCGCCAGACGGTAAAGCTGAGCAGGGTGGCAAACAGACAGCCCGACAGGTAAATGCCGAGGAAAGACAGCGCCTGGCGCGCGTCATGCAAGGGATGCGTGACCATCACCACGCAGGCGGTGGCCGACAAAATAGCCACCAGGCCGGCCGCCGCGCCCCAGATACGCGCCAGCGCGCCCAGCCAGGAAAACAGCAGCACCGCCAGCGCCGCCGGCCAGATGCCCTGTGCGGCGGCCAGTGCCGAAACGCCGCCAGCGACGGTCGACGCTGCGGCAAAGCCCAGCATCGAGGCAAAGCGCATGCGCCGCGTGCCGGCCGCATCGGCCAGGCAGGTCCAGAAGGCGCCGATGGCGGCCCAGGAAAAATCGGGATGGTCAAACAGCCAGCCCAGCAGCAGCATGGCGGTGGCCGCGCTGGCCGCACGCAAGCCTTCGGACAGATTGGTTTCATCGACAGCCAGCACCGCCAGCCAGGCCGGACGGCGCTGTGCCCAGCGTTCGCTGGCACGCACTCTCATCTGCTGCAGTTGTTTCAGTTTCATGCGCCCCTTGCCGTCTCTGCGAATTGACCTGCAGATATTGTAAGGGGCGCAACGCCCGCCATGCAGCGGGGGGAACTACGTAGCGAACTTAACCCTTGGTCGCGCCAAAGGTCAGGCCGGCAACAAAATGCTTCTGCATCAGGAAAAACATGATCACCGATGGCAAGGCCGCCAGGATGGAGCCGGCCGAGACCAGATTCCAGGCCGTGGTCCACTGCCCTTTCAGGCCGGCCACGCCAACCGTGATCGGCGCCGCTTCGTCCCCTTGCGTCAGCACCAGCGCCCAGAAGTAGTCGTTCCACACAAACGTAAACACCAGGATGCCCAATGCGGCCAGCGCCGGCCGGATCAGCGGCAGGATCACTTTCGTGAAAATCGTCCACTCACCGGCGCCTTCAATGCGCGCCGCCTCGATCAGCTCGAACGGCAGCTGCTTGATGAAGTTGCGCAGGAACAGCGTGCAAAAGCCGGTCTGGAAAGCCACATGGAACAGGATCAGTCCCTGCACTGTGTTGAACACGCCAAACTCGAGCGACATATTGCGCACCGGGATCATCAGGATTTGCACCGGCACGAAGTTGCACGCTACAAAGGTCGCAAACAGCAAGATGTTGCCTTTGAACTTGTAGGTCGACAGGGCAAAGCCGGCCATGGCCGCCAGCGCAATCGAGCCGACCACCGAAGGCACGGTAATGAGGATGCTGTTCCAGAAATAATGCAGCATGGGCGAGGCAGTCAGCGCCTCGTGGTAATTGGCCCACAGCGACAGGTCTTTCGGCCAGCCCCAGTAATTGCCTTCCATCAGCTCTTCGGTCGAGCGCACCGACGTCACCAGTACGGCGATCATCGGCAGCAGCCACACCAGCAGCGCCAGCGGCAGGGACAGTTTGTAGAGGCCGCGATTGAACGGCTTCCACTTGGCAACGGGCATCGGATACATGGTTTCCCCTTATTTTTCGTTGCGCAGCATGCGCTTGAGGTGGTACACGATGTAGATCAGCATCAACCCGAACAACACCACGGCAACAGCTGCCGAATACCCCTGGCGGTAATACTTGATGGCCTGGTCATATGCGTAATAGGCCAGCACGGTCGAGCTTTCAAACGGACCGCCGCTGCTCATTACCGAAATCAGGTCAAAGCTGCGCAGCGCGCCGATAATCGTCACCACCACCGCCATGAAGGTACTGGGGCGCAGTTGCGGCAAGATGACGTACACCAGCATCTTCCAGCCTTTGGCGCCCTCCATGCGCGCCGCCTCCACCTGCTCGGAATTGATCGAGGTCAGGCCGGTCAGGTACAGGATCATGCAATACGCTGTTTGCGGCCACAGCGCGGCAAAGATAATGCCGTAGGTCACGTAGCGCGGGTCGCCCAGCACCGGCACGCCATGGCCGAGGATCAGCGCCAGCAGGCCAAAGGTCGGGTCGTAGAACCAGCTGAAGATCAGACCGACCACCACGCCCGAGAGCACGAACGGCGCAAAAAACAGCGACTTGACCAGCCGGATGCCGCGTACCTGCTGGTTCAGGTACAGCGCCACGGCCAACCCTGCCGGCGGCGCCAGCAGGAACAGCACCAGCCACAGGAAGTTGTTTTTCAGCGCAGTAAAAAACGTCTCCGCGTGGAACAGCTCGACATAGTTGGCCAGCCCGACGAAGCTCTTTTCCGCCAGACCATCCCATTCAAAAAAGCTCAGGTAGATCGTGGACAGGATCGGGTAGACGACGTACAGGCCAACCAGCAGGCAGGCCGGCGCCAGGAACAGGAAGGCGGCGCGATGCCGCTTGAACGCCGGCGAATTCATCACGATTTCTTGTAGATGCGTTTGCGGGCCTGTTCCAGCTGCGCCAGGATTTCATCGATGGCAGCCGGATTGTTGATGAATTTCTGCATGCCTTTCATGCCTTCATCAGCCATTTCCTTGGTCATGTCGCGGTCGTAGAACTGCGCAATGCCACCCTTGGTATTGGACAGGATCTCAAAACCGATGCGCGAGATCGGTTCTTCCGGCGGGGCCGATTTGCTGTTGGCCGGCAGCGAACCCAGGCCTTCGGCCAGCTTGGCGCTGATCGCGGGCGAGCCGGCAAAGGCCAGGAAGCGGCGCGCATCGACCTTGTTCTTGGCGCGGCTAGGAATATGCAGCGACTCGATCGGGCCTTCTTCGGCACCGACAATGGCAGGGTCGATAGTCGGGAACTGGAAGTAGCCCATCACCTGGGCCTGCTTGGCCGGGAAGCCCTTGGCAATGAAGGTGCCCATCAACATCATGGCAGCCTTGCCCTGGAACATGAACGGCTGGGCCGCGTCGAGGTCATACGACAGCGCATTGTCGATAAAGTATTTGCTGTCGAGCAGCGTCTTCCAGGTGGTGTAGACCTTTTTCACGCGCGCATCGGTGTACGGCACTTCGCCGCTCATCAGCTTTTGATGGAACTCGTAGCCGTTGATGCGCAGGTCCAGATAGTCGAACCAGCCAGCCAGGGTCCAGGCATCACGGCCACCGACGGTAAATGGCGTAATGCCGGCAGCCTTGAGCTTCTTGCTCGCGTCGAGCAGCTCGGCCCAGGTTTTCGGCTCGGCAGTGATGCCTGCTTTTTCAAACAGGTCCTTGCGGTAGAACATGCCCCACGAGTAGTACACGGTCGGCATTGCATACTGCTTGCCTTTGTAGGACGAGGCTTCCTTGCTCGAAGCAAAGGTTTCGTTCCAGTTGTTCTTGACCCAGTCGCCGCTCAGGTCTTCAAACAGGCCGCGGCTGGCGTAGTACGCCATGCGCTCGCCGTTGTGCCAGGTCACTACATCGGGCGCCGCCGACGACAGCCAGTTCGGCAGCTGGATCTTGTAGGCTTCTTCGTCGACAAACGCCACCTTCAGTTCCACATCGGGATTGGCCTTTTTGAATTCGTCGAGCGTCGATTGCCATACCGTGCGCTGGCTGGCACCCTTGTAGGCGATATTAATGGCCAGCGTGCCGGCCTGGGCGATACCACTGAGCATGACAGCGGAAGCCACTGCCGACAGCATTACAGTCTTGATCGTGCGTTTCATTTTGTCTCCTTGGTTTTTTATAAGGGAAGAGCCACTGCTACACAAAGTCGGATCTGCCGCCCGCTCACTGTTGATCCTCGAATACCGACACACCTTGCGGCGGCACCTGCTGCGCGCCGATCACGAAGCGTGCACCTGCCTGGGCTGGCGCCGCAGCGGGCGTATCGCCGTAATTGAATACATAAGTCAAACCGCCACGGCGGCTGATGCGCATGCTGTCGGCCAGGCGCAGTACCGTCAACCCCGCTTCCTGCGCCACTTCGGCAAAATAGTCGCGCATGAAGTCAGTATCGAACACGCTGGCCAGGTAATGAAACTGCTGGTGGCGCACGATGGCCGGATGGCCGTCATCGAAACTGGCGACCACCTTCGTGGCGCCCTGCACTTCAATCAGGTCGCGCCATTTTGTGGCCACGCCCTGCTGTGCGCCGCGCTGTACCGCTACTTCAGTGGTCGGACGCATCGAGTCGACACGCCAGACGCGCATCGGCAGTTGCGCTGTCAGTGGTCCCGGTGCCAGGTTGGCCGGTATGCTCAGTTCTACCGTTTTCGAGCCGCTGCGCGGACCGACAATCACGTGCGCACCGCTGTCGTGCAAACGCTGCACCAGTTCGCCGGACATCACCGGCAGCGGCGGCACCACGATCAGCGCGTAGCCGTCCAGCGCTGCCGACGCCGGAATCACGTCGACGTCAAAGCCCAGTGTGCGCAGGGCCGAGTAATAATCAAATACCAGCGGGCCATATTCAAAGTCGATACCCTGATGATGAATCTGGAACAGCCACTTGGCTTCGTAGTCGAAAATCAGCGCGACCTTGGTTGCCACCTTGGCGTCGGGCACGGCAATCGAGGCCAGCTCCTGCGCAACCTGGTGCGCTTCGCTGCCGCCGATATCGAGCACGTTGTCTGGCGTATTCAAGCCCGCGTGCATTTGCTCCTGTGCGAACGGGCACTGGCGCCAGCGGAAATACGACACGCAGCCGGCGCCGTGGGCAAACGCCTCCCAGCTCCACAGGCGCACCATGCCCGGCAGCGGCGCCGGATTCCATTTGGCCCAGTTGACCGGACCCGGTTGCTGCTCCATGACCCAGAACGGCTGCTTCGACATGCCGCGATACAGGTCGTGGTTGAACGAGGCAAAGTCAGGATGGCCGGTGCGCAGCCAGCGCGCTTTCACATCCGGTGCAAACCAGAATTCTTCCAGCGCGCCCAGCGGGTAGCTGTCCCAGGTAGCGGCGTCAAGGTCGGCGGCAACCGGATAGTGATCGAACTCGAAGAAGTTCTGCATGAAGTTATGCACCATCACGCGGCCCGGTGCATGGGCGCGCAGGATATCGACCTGCATGCGGTTGTAGCGCGCCACTTCGCTCGACGCGAATCGGTGGTAATCGAAGCGGTGCGCCGGATGCGCTTCGGTGACGGTACCGACCGGTGCGTCGATCTGGTCAAAGCTGGTGTATTCCATGCTCCAGAAGACCGTGCCCCAGGCCGTATTCAAGGCTTCGATGGTGGCGTAGCGCTCTTGCAGCCAGCCACGGAAACGCACTACCGCATCGTGCGAGTAGCTCAGTACCGTCTGGTGGCAGCCGTATTCATTGTCGGTCTGCCAGGCCGAGATGGCGGCGTGCTGGCCATAGCGCTCGGCCAGCAGGGTGACGATGCGCTGCGACGCCTCAAAATAGGCGGTCGACGAAAAATCGTAATGGCGGCGCGAGCCGAAACCACGCGTGCGGCCATCGGCACCGACCGGCAAAATATCGGGATGCTGGTCGATCAGCCACTTTGGCGGCGTGGCCGTCGGCGTCGACATCACCACCTGCAGGCCGGCAGCGCCCAGTACATCGATGGCACGATCAAGCCACTCCCACTGCAGCTTGCCTGGTTCAGGCTCGATGCGGCTCCAGGCGAATTCGCCGATGCGCACCTGTTCGATGCCGAGCGACTTCATGCGGCGGGCGTCGTCGGCCCACATCGATTCGGACCAATGTTCCGGGTAATAGCAAACTCCTAAACGCATGGCGTCACTCCTGAGGGGATGATTGAATGGGGGCAGGCACGGCGTTGCCGTCTTCCCTGAACAGATGGCAGTGCTGCGCCAGCATGCCCAGCGTCAGCTCGGCGCCGGCTTCGATGGCCACATTGCCGGGCGCCTTGGCCAGCAGCGACTCGCCACCAGGCTGCTCGAAATGCAGATAGGTCTGCTCACCCAAACGTTCGATCAGCATCACGCGGCGCGTCATGGCGTTGCCCGGCTGCGCAGACAGCAGCAGATGCTCAGGGCGGATGCCCACGCAAACGGCTTCGCCGTCGCGCAGCGTGCGGCCATCGGCCGCTACCGACAGCGTTTCACCCGTATGGTCGAGCGTCACGCGCACCATGTAGGCGCCAGCCGACGACACTTTGCCGGGCAGGAAATTCATTTGCGGCGAACCGATAAAACCGGCCACGAAGCGGCTGTTCGGGCGGTGATACAGTTCCAGCGGACTGCCGACCTGGGCGATGCTGCCCAGGCGCTGCACGTCAGGACCGGCGCGCAGCAGCACGATCTTGTCGGCCAGCGTCATCGCTTCAACCTGGTCATGCGTGACATACACCACGCTGGCGTCGGCAAACTGCTTGTGCAGGCGCGCGATCTCGATACGGGTCTGGCCGCGCAAGGTGGCGTCCAGGTTCGACAGCGGTTCATCGAACAGGAACACGCCAGGGCGGCGCACGATAGCGCGGCCGATCGCCACGCGCTGGCGCTGGCCACCCGACAACTGGCCAGGCTTGCGTTCGAGCAGCTCGTCCAGTTGCAGCACGCGCGCCGCTTCGCGCACGCGCCGGTCAAGTTCATCTTTGGGGGTTTTCGCCAGCTTCAGACCGAAGCCGATATTGTCATACACCGTCATGTGCGGGAACAGAGCATAGCTCTGGAACACCATCGCCACACCGCGGTCGGCCGGCGCCACATCGTTCATCAGCTTGCCGCCGATGCGCAGTTCGCCGCCGGTCACATCTTCCAGGCCGGCGATCATGCGCAGCAAGGTCGACTTGCCGCAGCCTGAGGGCCCGAGGAAAACACAAAATTCATGCTCGCCGATATCGAGGTCGACATTGCGGATCACCGCCGTCGCCCCGCCATACGACTTTTGCACCGCATTCAAGGTAATGCTTGCCATCTTTGTCTCCATCCAGCAGTAGGTTAAGCGCTTAACCTTCCTACTCAAAAAAAAGTGTCTGTCAGTCAGACACGGTTTTCCGGTGCGGTTTTTTTATTCTTGTAGCGCTTGCTTGACACGGAATATAACAAAGGATTTTTGCGCATGCAATCAATTCTTGTGATGCATTGCAGCATAGGCATTGCAGCATAGCTCGTGCCGTCAGGCTTCTGCCGGACGGCCATTGACAGGAGCACGCTAACGCTGTTGAATGCACGCATCTTCACCTGACCAGACCCATGACCACCCTTAGCCAAGTTGCCCAGCATGCCGGCGTTACCTCCGCCACCGTCTCGAACGTCCTGCGCCAGCGCGGCAAGGTTGGCGAGGAGACGCGCGCGCGTGTACTGGCGGCCGTCGAAGCGCTCGGTTATCGCCCCCACCTGACAGCGCGCGCGCTGGCCGAGGGCAGCGCGCCGACGCTGGCGCTGATGGTGGCCAGCATAGCCAACCCGTTTTATCCTGAATTTGCGCTGGCGGCCGAACAGGCGGCGCGCCAGCATGGCCGCTTTCTGATCGTCTGCAACACCAATGACGATCCCGATATCGGCCGCGCCTACCTCGACCAGATTGCCGGCACGCTATCCGATGGGGTGCTGGTGATGAATGCCAAGCTGCGCGTGGACGATCTGAAAATGACCCAGCGGCGCGGCGCACCGGTGGTGCTGGGCATGTGGGAAAAGCCGCATGAGCCGCCTGGCCTGCCGTGCGTGGCGGTCGACTTCCATCTGGCCGGTGCGCTGGCGGCGCGCCACCTGATCGCACTCGGGCATCGCAAGATTGGCATACTGTTTGGTGGTGGCGCCAGTTGCATCCACTCGGAGCGCGAACGCGGCTTTCACGATGCGCTGGCCGAACTGGGCCACAGCGACGCCGTGGTGCGCATCATGCATGTCCATGATTCGGTCGAAGGAGGCTTGAGCGCCGGCGCCGAGATGCTGGCCGACGGCCTGGTGACGGCCGTGTTTGCCACCAACGACCTGCCCGCGCTGGGCATGCTGCATGCGGCAGCCGACCTTGGCATCAAAGTGCCGCAGCAGCTGTCGGTAATCGGCATTACCGATATCCAGAGCGCGCGCCAGGCCCGCCCGGCCTTGACCACGGTGGCACTGCCAACCGAACAGGCCGCGGCCATGAGCATTGCACTGCTGCTTGAACTGATTGCCAACCCGAGCCTGGGCTCACCGATGCGCACGGCAGAAGCGCCACAGCTGGTGGTACGGGCGTCGACGGCGGTGGTGCCAAAACGCAGACTTAAGCGTAGGTCGGATTAGGCCCTTCGGGCCGTAATCCGACAACTGTGTTGGCACTGACTGTGGTGGTGTCGGATTACGCGGGGCTTTGCCCCGCCTGCGCGGCCCGGCTAATCCGACCTACGATCACGGCCAACGATCACGATCAACGGTCAACGATCAACGATGCACAACCCCGATTTACACCACGCTCAGGCGCGGCTCGGCTGCGTCCTGTGGAAAGCGCTGGCGGATCGAAGCGGCAATGCCGGCCGCATCGAGGCCCACGTTTTTCAGCAGCTGCACCGGGTCGCCATGGTCGATAAAGGTATCGGGCAGGCCCAGCATCAGGATCGGCTTGACCAGGCCTTCGGCAGCCAGCGCCTCGGCGACAGCCGAGCCGGCGCCACCCATGATGCTGCCCTCTTCCACCGTCACCAGGTAATCGTGATCGGCAGCGAGCTGCTTGAGCAGCGCCACGTCGAGCGGTTTGACAAAGCGCATATTGGCCACAGTCGCGCCCAGCTGTTCGCCGGCGGCCACGCTTGGCGCCACCATCGAGCCGAAGGCCAGAATGGCGACCTTCTTGCCCTGGCGCTTGACTTCGCCCTTGCCGATTTCAATCGTGTCGAGCTGCGGCTGTACGGCCACGCCGGCACCGGCGCCGCGCGGGTAGCGGATGGCCGCAGGACCGGGGTAGTAGTAACCGGTAGTGAGCATCTGGCGGCATTCGTTTTCATCCGAGGCAGCCATGATGACCATGTTCGGGATACAGCGCAAAAACGCCATGTCGTAGTTGCCCGCGTGGGTCGCGCCATCGGCGCCGACCAGACCGGCGCGGTCGAGCGCAAACGTCACATCGAGGTTTTGCAGCGCCACATCGTGGATCAATTGATCGTAGGCGCGCTGCAGAAAGGTCGAGTAGATCGCCACCACCGGTTTGAGGCCTTCGCAGGCCAGGCCGGCGCCAAAGGTCACCGCATGTTGCTCGGCAATGCCAACGTCAAAGTAGCGCTCGGGATACTGCTGCTCGAACTTGACCATGCCCGAGCCTTCGCGCATGGCCGGCGTAATGCCAACCAGGCGCTTGTCATGGGCCGCCATGTCGCACAGCCAGTTGCCGAACACTTCCGTGTAGGTCATCTTGGCGGGCGCCGTGGCCGGCTTGATGCCTTCGGCCGGGTTGAATTTGCCGGTGCCGTGGTACAGGATCGGCTCGTTCTCGGCCAGCTTGTAGCCCTGGCCTTTCTTGGTCACCACGTGCAGGAACTGCGGGCCCTTGAGCTGCTTGATGTTCTGCAGCGTCGGGATCAGCGAATCGAGGTCGTGGCCGTCGATCGGGCCGATATAGTTGAAACCGAACTCCTCGAACATGGTGGCCGGCACCACCATGCCCTTGGCGTGTTCTTCAAAGCGCTTGGCCAGTTCCAGCACCGGCGCCGGCAGCACCGACTTGCCGACGTTCTTGGCCGCCGCATAGAACTGGCCCGACATCAGCCGCGCCAGGTGGCGGTTCAGTGCGCCGACTGGCGGCGAAATCGACATGTCGTTGTCGTTCAGGATCACCAGCAGGTTCAGGTCTTCCTGCACGCCGGCGTTATTGAGCGCTTCAAAGGCCATGCCGGCCGTCATCGAACCGTCGCCGATCACGGCGATCGCATGCAGCGGGTCGCCCTTGATCTTGGCGGCCTGCGCCATGCCCAGCGCCGCGGAAATCGAGGTCGACGAATGGGCCGTGCCAAAGGTGTCGTATTCGCTTTCATCGCGCTTCGGAAAACCCGAAATGCCGCCCTGCTGGCGCAGCGTCGGCATGCGCTCGCGTCGCCCCGTCAGTATCTTGTGGGTATAGGTCTGGTGGCCTACATCCCACACGATGCGGTCGTGCGGTGTATTGAACACATAGTGCAGCGCCACGGTCAGCTCGACCGTGCCCAGGTTGGACGACAGATGGCCGCCCGTCTTGGAGACGGAATCGAGCAGAAAGCTGCGCAACTCCTGCGCCAGCGGCACCAGTTGCGAACGTGGAAGCTGGCGTACCTGTGCTGGCTCGTTGATGGTTTCTAACAGTTTCATTTATGCCTTCCGCTGCACAACCAGGTCTGCCAACTCGCGCAGGCGGCGTGCCTTGTCCCCGAATGGCGCCAGCGCCGCATGGGCGTCGCACCGCAATTGTTCTGCCAGGGCCTGCGATGGTTCCAGGCCCAGTATCGATACATACGTCGGCTTGTTGGCCGCCGCATCCTTGCCTGCCGTCTTGCCCAGCGTAGCCGAATCGGCCGTGGCGTCAAGCACGTCGTCGACCACCTGGAACGCCAGGCCGACCGCGCGCGCATAGGCGTTCAGCGCGGCCATCTCGCCAGGCTCCAGGTCCTTGCTGGCCAGCGCACCCAACACCACCGCCGCGCGTAGCAGGGCGCCGGTTTTGAGCTGGTGCATCTGCTCTAACTGCGCCAGCGTCAGCGGCAGGCCGACGCTGTCGAGGTCGATCGCCTGGCCGCCGCACATGCCGCTTGATCCTGATGCCTGCGCCAGCAGGCGCAGCATGGCCATCTGGCGCGCCGGGGGAATTGCCGCGCCTTCGGCCAGCAGCGTGAAGGCCTGCGATTGCAGCGCGTCACCCACCAGCAGCGCAGTGGCTTCATCATAGGCGATATGCACGGTGGGCTTGCCACGGCGTAAGGCATCGTCATCCATGCACGGCATGTCGTCATGCACCAGCGAATAGACGTGGATCATTTCCAGCGCACCGGCAGCGCGCGACACAGTGTCAGGATCGGCGTCAAACAGCTCGCCGGCGGCAAACACCAGCAAGGGGCGCACGCGCTTGCCGCCCCCCAGCAGCGCATAGCGCATGGCCGCATGCAGCTTGTGCGGCACCGTGTCGGCTGACGGCAGGAACTGGTCGAGTGCGCTTTCCACGCCGGCCTGGGTAGCCTGCATCCAGTCGCTGAAGGTCACGCCGTGATCGATGGCCGTCATTGTGCGGCCTCGCCGGCGTCGGAAAACGGTTTGAGCATGTCGCCTTCGAGCACCTTGACCTGCGCTTCGACACTGTCGAGCTGTGCGGCACAATACTTGACCAGCCCGGAGCCGCGCTGATAGGCGGCGACCGAGGCTTCCAGCGGCAACTGGCCAGCTTCCATTTGCGTTACCAGCTGCGCCAGTTCAGCCATGGCCTCTTCAAACGAGGCCGGCGCAGCGTCAGCAGCAGTTAATTTCTTAGACATAAACTCAGATCTTTTCGTGGCACGAGTGACTTGCCGGGAGACGCCAGGGCAGCCCCGGCCAGCACGGAAGCGTTATTTTAGAACAAACCACCAGCAGCGTGAAAACTAAAGCGCTTCTGCTGTGCTCAAAGCAAGGATTGACGGCCGTGAAGCTGCCGATTGTGATGAAATCGACCCCAATTGAACAAAATCGCATGATGTTGGCTCTATTTCGCCTGAATCTGGCGGTGCGATCAAGCTTTTGCAGGCAGGTCGGCAATGCCGGTGCCGATTCGCGCTATAATCTCCGGTTCTGTCCGAAATACCGTTTCAATTGTTTTGAATTCAGGTCTTTGCGGATTCTTTCTCTCTGTAGCGCTTGCCGTGGATGGTCCGGGCAAGCTGCTGACCGTTGTACCTATTATGGGGGGTTGGGATGTCCGATCTGGCTACGCAAGCCAAGCTGGCGCGTTCAAACGCGCAACTTCCGGTCCACGTCTATTTTGACGAAACGCTGTTGCAGCGTGAAATAAAGCAATTATTCCAGGCCGGCCCGCGCTATGTTGGCCATGAACTGATGGTGCCGGAAACCGGCGATTTTGCAACCCTGGCGTCCGAGAACGAGGGGCGCATGCTGGTGCGTAACAGTAATGGCATCGAGGTGCTGTCGAACGTATGCCGTCACCGGCAGGCGCTGATGTTCAACGGCCGCGGCAACGCCAACAATATTGTCTGCCCGCTGCACCGCTGGACCTATGACCTCAAGGGTGAATTGATCGGCGCACCGCATTTCCCCGAAACGCCGTGCCTGAACCTGGCCAAGACCACGCTGCAAAGCTGGAATGGGCTGCTGTTCGAGCAGAACGGCTATAACGTGATGGAAAAATTGAAAGATTTGTCCGTCTCGAAGGATCTCGATTTTTCCGGCTACATGCTCGACCATGTGGAAGTGCACGAATGCAACTACAACTGGAAGACTTTCATCGAAGTCTACCTGGAGGACTATCATGTCGAACCGTTCCATCCGGGCCTGGGCAGCTTTGTCAGCTGCGACGACCTGCGTTGGGAATTCGGCAAGGATTACAGCGTGCAAACGGTGGGCGTGCACCGCGGCCTGCAGCAGTCCGGTTCCGCCGCCTATAAAAAGTGGCAGGAGCAGGTATTGCAGTTCCGTGGCGGCGAGCCGCCGCCGTATGGCGCGATCTGGCTGACGCTGTATCCGAACATTATGGTCGAATGGTATCCGCACGTGCTGGTGGTGTCGACCCTGTGGCCGGACGGCCCGCAAAAGACACGCAACGTGGTCGAGTTCTACTACCCGGAAGAAATCGTGCTCTTCGAGCGCGAATTCGTCGAGGCAGAACGCGCCGCCTACATGGAAACGTGCGTCGAGGATGATGAAATCGGCCAGCGCATGGATGCCGGCCGCCGCGCGCTGATGCTGCGCGGCAC
Organism: Janthinobacterium aquaticum; assembly: GCF_009208565.1. Lineage (GTDB taxonomy): Bacteria > Pseudomonadota > Gammaproteobacteria > Burkholderiales > Burkholderiaceae_D > Janthinobacterium. The sequence goes on from NZ_WFLK01000005.1 coordinate 141,998, forward strand.
CAGCGAAGTGGGCCCTTACCAGTCGCCGATGGAAGACGGCATGCAGCATTTCCACGAATGGTACCGCAGCAATATCGCACTGTAATCCCGGGGCCGCCTTGCGGCCCTTTTTTATTCCAGCCTTTTTCAGCTTAGCCCATGCAATCACTTTGGATGTTATTTGCCAGTTTCATGTTCGCCATTATGGGCGTGTGCGTGAAGCTTGCCTCCGACCTGTATTCCACTTCCGAGATCGTGATGTATCGCGGCATTATCGGCACGACCATCATGACCTGTACCGTGCTGTACCAGGGCGGCAGCTTCAAGACCAGCATGCCCTTGCAGCATCTGTGGCGCGGCGTGGTGGGCGTGGTGGCGCTATGGCTGTGGTTTTACGCCATTTCCATTTTGCCGCTGGCCACTGCCATGACGCTCAACTACATGGCGCCGATCTGGATTGCCGTGATCCTGCTGGTCGGCGGCTGGTGGAAAGGCATGGCGCAGGTCGAATGGCCACTGACCGTGGCCATTGCCATGAGCTTTGTCGGCGTAACGCTGCTGCTGCAGCCGGTGTTTGAAACCGACCAGGCTGCCGGCGCGATTACCGCCCTGGTCTCCGGCATGCTGTCGGCGCTGGCCTACCTGCAGGTGCGCAAGCTGGGCCTGCTGGGCGAACCGGAATACCGCGTGGTGCTGTATTTCTCGATCGTCAACTTCCTCGCCGGCGTGATCGGCCATGTGGCCAGCGCCGGCGGCGGCCCCGTGGTCTGGCACGCCCATACCAGCGCCTACGGCGTGGGCCTGCTGGCGGCCATCGGCCTGTGCGCAACCATGGCGCAGGTGGCCATGACGCGCGCCTATCGCCTCGGTAAGACGCTGGTGGTGGCCAACCTGCAATATACGGGCATCGTGTTTTCCAGCTTCTGGGGCGTGGTGATCTTTGGCGACCTGTTCGACTGGCACGGCTGGCTTGGCATCGGCATTATTCTTGCCTCCGGCCTGGCGGCAACCTATTACAATACACGCAAGACTGCACGTGGCGTGGCCGTCGAACGCACCGACCCGATTGCCAGCGAAGTGTAAAGTATAAGGAGACTGCCTTGCCCAATATCCATCTGACCACCCTGATCAGCGCCAGCGAACTGGCCAGCCACCTCGGCGACGACAACTGGGTCATCCTCGACTGCCGCCATGACCTGATGAATCACGCCGCCGGCAGCGACGCTTTTGCCGCCGGGCATATCCAGAACGCACAGTTTGCCGATATCGATACCGTATTGTCGGGCCCCAAGGCGCCGGCCGGCGTGGACTTTACCGGCCGCCATCCCTTGCCCGAACGCACGGCGCTGATTGCGGCGCTGCGCGCCTGGGGCGTCAATCACGACACGCAAGTGGTGGCCTACGATGCGCAGGGCGGCATGTTTGCCGCGCGCCTGTGGTGGCTGCTGCGCTGGATCGGCCACGCGCAGGTAGCCGTGCTCGACGGCGGCCTGGCCGCCTGGCAGGCACAAGGCTTGCCACTGGTCACGCCGGTGGCGCCGCGCGCACCCGGCAATATTACCGAACAAGCGAGCCTGACGCGCACCGTCAGCGTGCAGGACCTGGTCGCCAATCTGGAAACGCAGGCGCTGCAGGTGCTCGACGCGCGTGCGCCGGACCGCTTCCGTGGCGAAAACGAAACCATCGACCCGGTCGGCGGCCATATTCCCGGCGCAAAAAACCGCTTTTTCAAGGACAACCTGCAGGCTGACGGCCGTTTCAAGAGCGCCGATGAGCTGGAAAAGGAGTTCGCCGGACTGATCACCACACCACAAGCAACCGTGCTGCAATGCGGTTCGGGCGTCACGGCCTGCCATAACCTGCTGGCAATGGAAGTGGCGGGCCTGCCGGGCGCAGCGCTGTATCCCGGTTCCTGGAGCGAATGGTGCGCCGATCCGGCGCGGCCGGTGGCGACCGGACACTGAAAAAAAAAGGCGAACCTGAAAGTTCGCCTTTTTTATTGATGCCTCAGCCGTGCCGGTGACGCGTCAGAAACAGCACAATACATACCCCCAGCGCAATCAAAATCACCTGCGGAATGGTTTCGCGCAAGGTAGCGCGGCGTTGCATCTGCGGCATCAGGTCGGACAGGGCAATATAGATAAAGCCCGATGAGGCAAACACCAGCACATAGGGAATCAGGTTGCTGGCGCGGTCGAGCGTAAAGTAACCGAGCAGGCCGCCAGCGACCGCCATCAGGCTGCACAAGAGGTTGAACACAAACGCGCGCAAACGCGAGAAGCCGGCGTTGAGCAGCACGATGAAGTCGCCGATTTCCTGCGGAATCTCATGCGCGATAATCGCCAGCCCCGTGACAATGCCCAGTTTCGGGTCAGCCAGGAAAGCGGCGGCAATCAGAATGCCGTCGGTGAAATTGTGCATGCCGTCGCCGACCAGGATCATCCAGCCGGCCTTGCCCGCTTCATGCTTGTCATGCCCATGCGCATGGTGGTGGCCGTCGCCTTCGTGATGGTGCGAATGGCGCAGGATGGCAAACTTTTCCAGCATAAAAAACGCCAGCAGCCCGGCCAGCAAGGTGGCAAACAGGCTGCGCGGGTCGGCCTGCGACTCGAATGCCTCAGGCAATGCATGCAGCAAGGAAGTCGACAGCATGATGCCGACCGACAGGCTGACCATGCGCTCGACCACCTTGGACAGGAAGGCAAACGAAAAGATCGCCGCCGCAGTAATGCTGACGACACCTGCGACGGTGGTCGCAAGCAAAATGGATATAAGGACGGGATCGATGATGTCTTACCTCAAAATGGGCGTCAAAGTACTGGCGCCCGCGATGCTGGAGCCTGCAAATACGGTGTTGCTTGAGTGAATGAACGATGCAACCTGGCGGCGGCGCGGTGCAAACAATAATCTACAAGATGCAATTGTACTGCATCTGGTGACAGGCCGGGCATTTGCTGCCTGGCCGGCTTGACTCAGGGCAAGGCCATCAGGACGCCACGCCGTGCTGTTTGAACCACGCCAGGCAGCGCGCATAGCCGTCTTTGGCGTCAGCGGCTACGTAGCTGGGGCGATAATCGGCATTGAAGGCGTGGCCGGCGTCGTCGTACACCACGAACTCCGAGCGGCTCGTGCCCTTGGCCAGTGCAGCCTTCATTTTGGCTATCGTGTCGAGCGGGATGCCGGTGTCCTTGCCGCCATACAGGCCCAGCACCGGCACCGTCAGGCTGGCGGCAATATCGACCGGGTGCTGCGGCGTGACCGGCGTCGATTCGCCGACCAGTCGGCCATACCAGGCCACGCCGGCCTTGACCTGGGGATTGTGCGCTGCATACATCCAGGTAACACGCCCGCCCCAGCAAAAACCGGTAATGCCCAGGCGGCTGATATCGCCGCCATTCTGCTTGGCCCAGGCCACCACCGCATCGAGGTCTGTCATGACCTGCGCATCGGGCGTCTTGCCGACAATGTTTTTCATCAACTCGGGAATGCTGGCCACCTTGGTGGCGTCGCCCTGGCGCACGAACAGGTCTGGCGCCAGTGCCAGGTAGCCTTCCTTGGCAAAACGGCGCGCCATGTCGGCGATATGCTCATGCACGCCAAAGATTTCGGAAATGACCAGCACCACCGGCAAACCGGTCTTGCCTTCAGGCTGCGCCGCATACACAGGAATATCCTGGCCGTCGACCTTGACCGTGATGGTGCCCGAAACCAAGCCGACGTTGTCGGTCTTGATCACGTTTTGCGCCACCACCGGCATCACGGCCACAGCAAAACCGGTGCCGAGCGCCACTTTCAAAAAGCCGCGCCGGCCATCAGGACCGGACAGCGTGCTCGGTCCCAGCAAACTTTCACCATCGGTAATCAAATCCTTCATTGCCGCTCCTTTGTGATTAGGTTGAAAATCAATGCGCCTCGTCCCAGTTCTTGCCCACGCCCACTTCGGCAATCAATGGCACTTTCAGTTCGGCCACGCCGGCCATCAGTTCGGGCAGCCGGCGCTTGACCAGTTCGAGTTCGGCGTCCGGCACTTCAAGCACCAGTTCGTCATGTACCTGCATAATCATTTTGGTCTGCAGGCCATCGGTTTCGAGCCAGTTCTGGACGGCAATCATGGCCAGCTTGATCAGATCGGCGGCCGTGCCCTGCATTGGCGCATTGATCGCGGCGCGCTCGGCGCCCTGGCGGCGCGGGCCGTTCGGTGAATTGATTTCAGGCAGCCACAGGCGGCGGCCAAACACGGTTTCCACATAGCCGCGCGCCTTGGCTTGCTGGCGCGTATCTTCCATATACTGCTTCACACCCGAGAAGCGTGCAAAGTAGCGGTCGATATAGCTTTGCGCGGCGGCCCGCTCCAGGCCCAGGTTGCTGGCCAGGCCAAAGGCGCTCATGCCGTAGATCAGGCCAAAGTTGATGACCTTGGCGTAGCGGCGCTGTTCGCTTTGCACTTCGCTCGCTTCCACGCCGAAGATCTCGGCTGCCGTGGCGCGGTGAATGTCGACGCCTTCGGCAAAGGCGCGCAGCATCGCTTCGTCGCCGGAAATATGCGCCATGATGCGCAGTTCGATCTGCGAATAGTCGGCCGAGACGATATGGCTGCCGTGCGGCGCAATAAACGCTTCGCGGATGCGGCGCCCTTCGGCGCTGCGGATCGGAATATTCTGCAGATTGGGATCATTCGAGGCCAGGCGCCCCGTCACCGCCACCGCCTGCGCATAGTTGGTATGCACGCGGCCGGTGGTCACATTGATCATCTTGGGCAGCTTGTCGGTATAGGTCGACTTGAGCTTGGCCATGCCGCGGTAGTCGAGCAGCACCTTGGGCAGCGGATAATCCTCGGCCAGCTTCTGCAACACCTCTTCGTCGGTTGACGGCGCGCCGGTCGGTGTTTTCTTGACCACCGGCAGTTTCAGCTTGTCAAAGAAGATTTCACCAATCTGCTTGGGAGAGCCGAGGTTGAAGGGCTGGCCGGCCAGTTCATGGGCCTGCTTTTCCAGGTCCAGTATCTTGATGGCCAGTTCGGCCGACTGCACATTGAGCAGCGCATCGTCGATCAGCACGCCATTGCGCTCGATCTTCTGCAGCACCGTAGCCGTCGGCAGCTCGATCTTTTCATAGATAAAGGTCAGCTTTTCATCATTGGCCACATTGCCCCACATGGTGTTGTGCAGGCGCAGCGTGATATCGGCGTCCTCGGCCGCGTATTTTGCCGCCTGTTCGATCGCTACCTGATTGAAGGTGATCTGCTTGGCACCCTTGCCGCACACATCCTCGAAAGGAATGGTGGTGTAGTTCAGGTGGCGCAGCGCCAGGCTGTCCATATCGTGTTTCTTGTGCGACTCGAACACATAAGATTCAAGCAGCGTGTCATGCACGATGCCGCGCAGCGTAACGCCATGGTTGGCGAAGATATGGCTGTCGTATTTCAGGTTCTGGCCCAGTTTTGGCTTTGTATCGTCTTCCAGCCAGGATCGCAGCTTGCCCAGTACATGTTCGCGTGACAATTGATCGGGTGCGCCCGCGTAATCGTGTGCCAGCGGGATATAGCAGGCGGCGTGCTCGGCCACGGACAGCGAGATGCCGACCATTTGCGCGGCCATCGGTTCAAGCGAGGTGGTTTCCGTATCGACTGCCGTCAATGGCGCGGCCATGATCAGGGCGATCCATTTATCGAGCTGGGCGTCGGTCAGCACGGTTTCATATTCCGCTTCAACGGCCGGGGCGGCGTCGGCAAACATATCGCCGGTGGTATTGGCTGCCAGCACCGGAGCGCCAACAGGCGACATCGGCGGCGGCGCCGCACCGAGTTCGCGCAGCAGCGCCTTGAAGCCATAGCGCTGGAAAAACGCCAGCAGCGCTTCCTTGTCTTCGCCCTTGGCCACCAGCGATTCGCCGATCGAGGCCATATGGTCCGACAGGTCGCAATCGGTTTTCACGGTAATGAGTTCGCGCGCTTTCGGCAGCCATGGCAAGGCCGTACGCAGGTTTTCGCCAACCGCGCCGCCCACGCTGGCGGCGTTTTCCATAATGCCGTCCAGGCTGTCATACTGGGTCAGCCATTTGACGGCCGTTTTCGGGCCGCATTTCGATACGCCTGGTACATTATCGACCGTATCGCCGATCAGCGACAGGTAATCGATAATGCGGTTGGGCGGCACGCCGAACTTGGCCAGCACGGCCGCTTCGTCGAGCTTTTCATTGCTCATGGTATTGATCAGCGTGACCTGGCTGTTGACCAGCTGCGCCAGATCCTTGTCGCCGGTCGATACCACCACGTTCATGCCCGCTTGCGCGGCCTGCACGGCCAGCGTGCCGATCACGTCATCGGCCTCCACGCCGTCAACCATCAGGATCGGCCAGCCCATGACGCGCACGGCCTCATGAATCGGCTCGATCTGCAGGCGCAAATCATCGGGCATCGGCGCACGCGTGGCCTTGTAATCGGCATACATATCATCGCGGAAGGTCTTGCCCTTGGCGTCAAACACGCAGGCAATATAGGCAGCCGGGTAGTCGGCGCGCAGGCGGCGCAGCATATTGACCATGCCGTGCATGGCGCCAGTCGGATAGCCATCCGGGCTGCGCAAATCGGGCAGCGCATGGAAGGCGCGATAAAGATAGCTGGAACCGTCGACTAACAGCAGGGTATTTTGCATAAGACTGATCATTTACTGATGAATAAGGTGAGCCGCGCTGGCAAACAGAAAAAGCCGGCGGGCAGGATGATTCATTATCGCAGAGTTTGCCCGCGCCCCACTGAGCGCACCACGCCCTATTTCTGCGCTTTCATCACAGCATGTTGACCAGTTTGTTACAATGCTTTCAGATACAGACGGCATGAAAACTGCAATGGCTGCAGTTCACTACATGGAAGCGAGCCCATCATGATGCGTACCCCGACACTCTGGAAAATCCTGGCCCTGCCCCTGCTGGCAGTGGCAGCTGTTGCGGGCGCCCAGACGCCTGCCAAACCGAGCGATGCGCCACCGCAGCTCGAACGTATCGACGAAATGGGCGAAGCGCCCATTACCGTGACGCCGCAGGCGCCCAAACAGCAAATCACCGAAAAACGCGAAGGCGGCGCCGTCACCGAAGTGAAGGTCACCACCGGCGGCAGCACTTATTACATGAAGCCGTCGGCCGGCGGCGACCTGGCCAACAGCGGCACCCTGCGCGGCCCGCAGTGGAAAGTGCTGGAATTTGATCTGGGCAAGAAAAAACAGAAGCAAAACGAAGAAGAGGCCGCTGACGTACCGGCGCCGCCACCGGCCAAGTAAGTCTGCCCTGCCGCCCTGGTTCCCGCGCTTTTCGCGGGGCCACGGGCTTTTTTTGACCGTTAGACCTTAATCCTACTTCCCATGGCAGTTTTTACCGCGCTAAACCTGGACGATATCGGCCAGTGGATGCAGCAATTTCCACTCGGCAAACCTCTGGCGCTCAAAGGCATTGCTTCCGGCATTGAGAACAGCAATTTCTTCCTCACCACCGAGCGTGGCGAGTTTGTGCTGACGATCTTTGAAAACCTGAGCTTCGAGCAACTGCCGTTTTACCTGCAGCTGATGCGCCACCTGGCCGAACGCGGCGTGCTGGTGCCGGCGCCGATTGCCAACGCCGATGGCGAACTGGTGTGCGCCTTGCAGGGCAAACCGGCCGCCATCGTCAGCAAGCTCGACGGCCAATCGCAGATGGCACCGCAAGCCGTCCACTGCGCCGCCGTGGGCGCCATGCTGGCAAAGATGCACCTGGCAGCGCAGGACTTTCCGTTGCAGCAGCCGAATCTGCGCGGCCTCGATTGGTGGAACGCCACCACGCCCACGGTGCTGCCGCATCTCGATGACGCCAGGGCGCACCTGCTGCGAGCGGAAATCCATTTCCAGGATGCGTTTGCAGCGTGCGCCAGCTACAAGGCCTTGCCGCGCGGCCCCGTACATGCCGACCTGTTTCGTAATAACGTGATGTTTGACGGTGAACGGCTGACCGGCTTTTTCGACTTTTATTTTGCCGGCTGCGACAGCTGGCTGTTTGACGTGGCCGTCACCATCAACGACTGGTGCATCGACCTCGATACCGGCGTACTGGACATTGCTCGCGTACGCGCCCTGCTTGATGCCTATCAGGCTGTGCGGCCATTTACTGCAGAAGAACAGACCGCCTGGCAGCCGATGCTGCGCGCTGCCGCCTTGCGATTCTGGCTGTCGCGCCTGTACGATTACTATCAGCCGCGCGCAGCAGAGATGCTCACGCCGCACGACCCCACGCATTTCGAACGCATTTTGCGCGAACGCATTGCTACACCCGCACCGGAATTGTTTTAAAAAATGGAAAAATTACCTGCAGTCACAGGCTGGCACTGGGTGAAGGAAGGCTTCGGCCTGTTTCGCAAGCAGCCAGGCGGCCTGTCAATGCTGTTTCTCGGCTATATGTTCTGCATGCTGGCAGTGAGCATTATTCCCTTGCTGGGCCAATTGCTGCCAGTGATCCTGGTGCCGGTGTTTTCGGTGGCCTTTGTACAAGCCTGCCTCAATATCGACCAGGGCAAGCGCGTGTTTCCCAGCCTGCTGTTGTCGGGCTTTCGCAAACCGGCCTTTCCGATGCTGTTTTCGCTGGGCCTGCTGTATCTGGGCGCCGCCATTATCGCCATCGGCGCTTCGTCGCTGGTGGACGGCGGCGTATTGTGGCAATTGGTCAGCGGCCAGCTGGCGCGCGACGACGCCGCCGATGTGATCCGCAATTCCAATATGGGTTCGGCGCTGCTGCTGACCATTTTGCTGTATGTGCCGGCCGCCATGGCGTTCTGCTTTGCCGCACCGCTGATCTATTGGAAACAAACCAGCTTGATCAAGGCGCTGTTCTTCAGCTTTTTCGCCGTCTGGCGCTCACTGCGCGCCTTCCTGGTGTTTGCCGCCACCTGGTTTGCCATCAGCATCGTGACCAGCCAGCTGCTGTTCATGATCGCCGGCCGCACACCGATCGCCATGCAGCTGATGATGCCGCTGTCGATGATCTTGACCGTGATTATGCATTGCTCGTTTTATGCGGCGTACCGGCAGATTTTCGGCTTGCCGGTGGATACTGCCAAGACGGTATCGCTCGATAAAGACTGAGCGGTGTTGTCGGATTACGGCCTGGCGGCCTAATCCGACCTACGGCACTAAGCAAGTGTTGTCTACGGTTTTTTCGCCGCGTAGGTCGGATTAGCCGCTGCGCGGCGTAATCCGACAACATTGTTGGCGTCCGCGGGGTTGTCGGATTACGGCCCCATCGGGGCCTAATCCGACTTACCGTCCCAGTTTTTCCAGCTTGGCAATACCGAGGTCCAGCACCTTCATGCCATGCTGGCCAAAGTTGATCTGCGCACGCGCATTGCCGCCACCGCCTTCGATATTGACGATCACGCCTTCGCCAAACTTGGCGTGGGCTACCGATTCGCCGATGCGCCAGCCGCCGCCTGGCGACTTTTGCGCGATCTTCTGGGCAATCGCATTGTCCGAGCCCAGGCTGCCGACCGTGCGCGGTGCTTCGTCCCAGGCGGATTTACGGTTGCCGAACCAGTTGGCCTGCACCTTGGGCGAGAGCCACTTCAGCGATTCTTCCGGCAATTCGTCAAAGAAACGCGACTTCATGTTGTAGCGGGTCTGGCCGTGCAGCATGCGCGTTTGCGAAAAGCTCATATACAGACGCTTGCGGGCACGCGTAATGGCCACGTACATCAGGCGCCGCTCTTCTTCCACGCCGCCGTCTTCCTTGGAGCTGCTTTCGTGCGGAAACAGACCCTCTTCCAGACCCGTAATAAACACGTTGTCAAATTCCAGGCCCTTGGCCGAGTGCACGGTCATCATCTGCAAGGCGTCCTGACCGGCCTGGGCCTGGTTGTCGCCCGCTTCGAGCGACGCATGCGACAGGAAAGCCGACAATGGCGACATTACGGCTGGCAGCGGTGCATCGGCATCGAGGATCTCGATGCCATCCTGGTTCAGCACTGCTTCGCCAGCCTGCGCCTGGGCCGCCGGCCCCAGATGGGCGGGAGCAGCCTGGCCAAAGCCTTCTTCGGACACAAACTGTGTGGCCGCACCGACCATCTGCTCCAGATTCTCGATACGGTCGGCGCCTTCTTTTTCGTTCTGGTAATGCTGGAGCAAAGTACTCGCTTCAAGCACCACGCGCACCATTTCCGGCAACGATAGTTGCTGGGTTTCAAAGCGCACGCCTTCGATCAGGCGCACGAAGCCGCCCAGGCTGGTGCCAGCCTTGCCGGTCACATACGGCACGGCCGCGTACAGCGAAATACCGTATTGCTCGGAGGCTGCCTGCAGCTGCTCGATCGAGCGCATGCCGATGCCGCGCGTCGGGAAGTTCACCACGCGCAGAAAGGCCGAATCGTTGTGCGGATTGTCCATCAGCTGCAAATAGGCAATCGCATGCTTGACCTCGGCGCGCTGGAAGTAGCGCTGCCCGCCGTACACATGGTACGGAATGGCCGCTGAAAACAGCGCGTGCTCGATTACGCGCGACTGCGCATTGGAGCGGTACAAAATCGCGATCTCGCTACGCGAGGCGCCTTCGGCAATCAGCGTCTTGGCTTCTTCGATGATCCACTGCGCTTCCTGCAGATCGGAGCTCGCTTCATACACGCGTACCTGCTCGCCATGGCCGGCGTCGGTGCGCAGATTCTTGCCCAGGCGCTTGCTGTTGTTCGCGATCAGCAAGTTGGCGCTGTCGAGAATATGGCCATGCGAGCGGTAGTTCTGTTCGAGCTTGATCAGGTTTTTCACCTGGAATTCATGCTCGAACGCGCTCATATTGCCGACGTTGGCGCCGCGGAAAGCATAGATGCTCTGGTCATCGTCGCCGACGGCAAACAGGGCGCCGCCGTCGCGCGTGCCGTGTCCTGCCAACAATTTGAGCCAGTTGTACTGGAGATTGTTAGTGTCCTGGAACTCGTCGACCAGGATATGGCGGAAGCGCGCCTGGTAATGCTCGCGCAGCGGCTGGTTGCGGCTCAACAACTCGTAGGTGCGCAGCAGCAGCTCGGCAAAATCGACCACGCCTTCGCGCTGGCACTGGTCGTCATACAGCTGAAACAGCTCGACCATCTTGCGCTCGTGCGCATCATGGGCCTCGACATCGGTGGCGCGCAGGCCCTGGTCCTTGGCGTTGTTGATGAAGTACATCACCGTTTTCGGCGGAAACTTTTCATCATCAATATTATTGGCCTTGAGCAGGCGCTTGATCATCGACAGCTGGTCTTGCGAGTCGAGAATCTGGAACGTCTGCGGCAAGGCGGCGTCACGGTAATGCGTACGCAGCAAGCGGTTGCACAGGCCGTGGAAGGTGCCGATCCACATGCCGCGCGTGTTGATCGGTAACATGGCCGACAGGCGCGTCAGCATTTCCTTGGCCGCCTTGTTGGTAAAGGTCACGGCCAGGATGCCGGGCGGCGACACCTGCTGGGTCTGGATCAGCCAGGCGATGCGGGTAGTGAGCACGCGGGTCTTGCCCGAGCCGGCGCCGGCCAGGATCAAAGCGTTTTGCGCCGGCAAGGTCACGGCGGCGTATTGCTCGGTATTGAGATTGTGCAGAAGATTAGCCATGTCCCGATTATACCGGCAGCGCGCAATCTACTGTGGATTTGTCCAGCAGTAACGCGTTCAGTCTCCAGGCACCGGTTTGGCTTTGCCATTTTGCAGCGCTTCCCCGATCAGGCTGCGCGTGGTGCGTTCGGCCTGCTTGCTGGCCTTGCCCTGGCGCTCGCCCAGCTTGCCCATGCGTTCACTGAGGCTGGCCATGGGTTTTTCATGCGCCTCCATCTTGCGCTGCGTCGCGTCGCTCTGTTCGCCACGCACGGCCTGCTGGCCTATCTGGCGGCCCAGCTTGCCCATCTGCTGGCCATGCCCGTTCATTTCCTTGCCCAGGCTGGTCATTTCCTGCCCCAGCGCACGCATCGGCTGCCAGGCCTGGTCGGCCCGCGCCAGCAGCTCGCGGTCGTCGATCAGATAGGACTCGCCATGATCGCGGAACCAGATAAAGGGGGCGCGATGGCTGCGTTTCGCACGTTCCAGCGCGGCGTTATCGGCGTAGTTGCCGCTGACCGAGATGCCGGCGCCTTCCTGCTGTACCAAGGCATACGGCTCGCCGTCGCCACTGCCACGCACGATATTGACCGCGCCGGTAGCGGCCAATGCATTAAAGGAAAGGACGGCACCGGCCAGGCACAGTGACAGACGCGACGGGATAGACATGAAAACCTCGCAACAGGAAATAGTGGAGCTTGCACTGTAGCGCGGACCATGTCGGCAGACATCGCTGATGCGATAAACGGCAGAAATACAGGAACAGGCTGGCGCATGGCGCGCCAGCCCGGATCAACTTAGTACAGCACCACCGAGCGGATCGACTCGCCGCTCTTCATCAGCTCGAAGCCCTGGTTGATATCGTCAAGCTTCAGGCGATGGGTAATGAGGTCATCGATATTGAGCTTGCCTTCCATATACCAGTCGACGATCTTCGGCACATCGGTGCGCCCGCGCGCGCCGCCAAAGGCCGAACCCTTCCAGACGCGGCCGGTCACGAGCTGGAACGGACGCGTGGAAATTTCCTGGCCGGCAGCGGCCACGCCGATAATGATCGACTGGCCCCAGCCCTTGTGGCAGCACTCGAGCGACTGGCGCATGGTGGTGGTATTGCCGATGCACTCGAACGAGTAATCGGCGCCGCCATCGGTCAGCTGCACGATGGTATCGACCACATTTTCCACTTCGTTGGCGTTGACGAAATGCGTCATGCCGAACTTGCGGGCGATTTCCTGGCGCGCCGGATTGATATCGACGCCGATAATCTTGTCAGCGCCGACCATTTTGGCAGCCTGGATCACATTGAGGCCGATACCGCCCAGGCCAAACACCACCACATTGGCGCCCGCTTCGACCTTGGCGGTAAACAAGACGGCGCCCACGCCGGTGGTCACGCCGCAACCGATATAGCAGACCTTGTCGAACGGCGCGTCGGAGCGGATCTTGGCCAACGCAATTTCCGGCACCACGATGTAGTTGGAAAAGGTCGACGTGCCCATGTAATGGAAGATCGGCTTACCGTCGATGGAAAAGCGCGAGGTAGCATCTGGCATCAGGCCGCGACCCTGGGTCGAGCGGATCGACTGGCACAGATTGGTCTTTTGCGACAGGCAGAATTTGCACTGACGGCATTCCGGCGTATACAGCGGAATGACGTGATCGTCTTTTTTCAGGCTTTTTACACCAGGACCAACGTCGACCACCACGCCGGCGCCTTCATGGCCGAGTATCGACGGGAAAATGCCTTCCGGATCGGCGCCCGACAAGGTGTAGTAATCGGTATGGCAGATGCCGGTGGCCTTGATTTCCACCAGCACTTCGCCCTCGCGCGGGCCGGCCAGATCGACTTCTTCAATCGTCAGGGGTGCGCCGGCCTTCCAGGCAATCGCTGCTTTGGTTTTCATGGATATCCTGTCTTTACTTGGTGGTTTTGGCGCGGTTCAAAAAGGCGCCATGCAAGCCGTTCAGCGTTTCTTCGGCCAGCAGCAACTGGCTGGCGATTTCATTGATCTTGCGGCGGCTCGAACGCGCATGGTCGCGCAGTACTTCAAACGCGGTATTGCGGTCGGTCTGGAACTTGCCCATCAACAGGCCCACGGCCAGGCTGGTCTCGCGGCCGGCAGCGAGCGCAGCGTTCAGGTTCAGTTCAGTACGGCGCAGCTGGCGAATTTCGTCGGCGCGCGCCAGGCCTGCTTCAAAAGCCGGCATCAGGCGGCCTTCGTCGACCGGTTTGACAACATAGCCGACAGCGCCATAAGCGGCTGCCTGCTTGCCCGATTCGCTGTCGCCACTGCCCGACAGAAACATGAACGGCACGGCCGTTTCGGCATGCAGGCGCTTGGCCAGGTCCAGCCCGGACATGCCCGGCATATGGATATCGAGCAGCGCCATGTCCGGCTCACGCTGGGCGACCAGTTCCAGCGCCGCTTCGGCAGAACTGGCCAGCGCCGTCTCGTAGCCGGCATGGCGCAGCACTTCGCCGAGGAATTCGAGCAGCAGCTGGTCATCGTCAACGATCAGGATCAGGCGTTTGGCGGCAGGCTGAGTCATGGGCACGGTAAACCTCTTAGTTAGTCAGTGGTAATAAAATATGGTCTCATTATAAGCCGACTTTTTCGTAAAACCACGGACGCCAGCAGCACTGGTCCGCCGTCAAAACAAGGCGTTAAATTTCCGCACTGCAATAACCACATCACTGGCCTGCACCACGCTGCTGATTGCCGCCACCATGTCGGCGCCGCGCACAACGAGCGGCGCCGCATTGTCCGGCGTCATGCCGCCGATCACCACCACCGGCACGGCAAGCTCGCACCTGGCCTGCTCCACGATGTCTGGCGGCGTGGTCACCGGATACTGCTTGACTTGCGAAGGATAAAAGCCGCCAAAGGCCACATAGCTGGCGCCGGCCGCCTGGGCTGCATGCGCCAGCGCCAGCTCGCCATAGCATGAGGCGCCGACGATCTTGCCCGGGCCCAGCCGCGCGCGCGCTTCGGCCACCGTCATATCGGTGCCACCCACATGCAGGCCATCGGCGTCCAGCTCCTCGCACAGGTCGAGATGGTCGTTGATAATCAGGGGCACGCCATGGCGGCGCGCCAGCGCCAGCAGCGCTGTCGCCTGGCTGCGGCGCAGGGCCGCATCGGCGCTCTTGTGGCGGTATTGCAGCAGCGCTACGCCAGCCTGCAGCGCCTGCTGCGTCACGGCCAGCAGTTGTTCGGTGTCGTCCCAGTTGGGCGTGACCAGATAAAGTCCGCGCATCGTCTGTTCCTTATAAAAGTATGGCCAGGCGCTGCGGTATCAACTGCCCCGGCGCAATGGCGTAAGCGCTGCTGAGCGCGGCATAACAATGGCGCTGGGCAGCATCAAGCGCTTCGGACATGGCGTCGCCCTGCGCCAGGCGCGCGGCGATGCTGGCCGCCAGCGTGCAGCCGCTGCCATGGAACTGGCCAGGCAGGCGCGGCCAGCGCCAGTCCTGCTGGCATCCATCCTGCTCGAACCAGCGGTTCAGCACGGTTTCGCCTTCGCCATGGCCGCCGGTAATCAACACATCGCGGCAGCCCTGCGCCTGCAGATACGCCGCTTGCGCTGCCGCCTCAAGCGTGCCGGCCAGGCTGGCCGCTTCCGGGCCGTTCGGTACTATCACGGTAGCCACTGCCAGCAGCGGCGCCAGCGCCAGTACCGCATCGTCGCGGCATAACAGGTCGCCATGGCCGCTGGCCAGCACCGGGTCGAGCACTACCGGCAAGGCCGGCTGGCCAGCACGCAACTGCACGATCAGCTGCGCAATGGCCACAGCATTGGCGGCGCTGCCCGGTATGCCGATCTTGACGGCAGCGATGGCCACCGTATCGATCAGCGCCTGCGCCTGCCGGCGCACCAGCTCGGGCTCTACCGGATGGACGCTGTGCACGCGGTTATTGTCCTGCACGGTCAAAGCCGTGATCACCGGCAACGCATGCGCGCCCTGCGCAGCAATGGCCAAGATATCGGCTGCAATCCCGGCGCCGCCCGAAGGGTCAAGGCCGGCAAACACCAGCACCGTTGGCAAGCGAGGTACCGTCACGCCAGCCGGCCGGCCATCGGCGACGATGGCGATGCGGCAAACTTGCGCGGCATGCGCCCGGCCAGATACGCTTCGCGCCCTGCCCGCACGGCCAGCTTCATGGCGTGGGCCATGCGCACCGGATCGCGCGCGCCGGCTATCGCGGTATTCATCAGCACGCCGTCGCAGCCCAGCTCCATGGCAATGGCCGCATCCGAGGCCGTGCCGACACCGGCGTCGACCAGCACGGGTACGCGGGCCTGCTCGATAATCAGCGACAGATTCCACGGGTTCAGTATGCCCATGCCCGAGCCGATCAGCGAGGCCAGCGGCATTACCGCCACGCAGCCGATGTCCTCTAAAATTTTTGCCTGGATCGGATCATCGCTGCAGTACACCATCACGTCAAAGCCGTCTTTCACCAGCGCCTCGGCCGCCACCAGCGTTTCCGGCATATGCGGGAACAGCGTCTTCTCGTCGCCCAGCACTTCAAGCTTGACCAGCTTGTGGCCACCGAGCAGCTCACGCGCCAGTTGCAGCGTGTAAATGGCGTCTTTTGCCGTATAGCAGCCGGCCGTATTGGGCAGGATCGTGTAGCGGTCTGGCGGCAGTACATCGAGCAGGCTCGGTGCGTTCGGGTCCTGGCCGATATTGACGCGGCGAATCGCCACCGTAATGATCTCGGCCTCGGCCGCATCGGTGGCCTCGCGCGTTTGCGCCAGGTCGCGGTATTTGCCGCTGCCTACCAGCAGGCGCGATTGATATTGTTTGCCTGCAATGGTCAGCAGGTCGTTCGGGTTTTGCATATTTTTTCCTGTTATGAATTAGCCGCCATTAGCCGCCGCCGATGGCGCGCACGATATCGACCTGGTCCTGTGGCACCAGCATGCGCGCAGGCCAGAGCTGGCGAGGTACCACGCTGCGGTTGACGGCCAGCGCCAGCGACTGATGCTGCAGCTGCAGGGTTTCGATCAGTTGAGCCAGTGTCTGGCCAGCCGGCACTGCATGGGGCGCGCCGTTCAGCGTAATGTCGATCACAGCTTGCGATACAGCTCGGCGCCGTCCTTGATGAATTCAATCGCCTTGACCTGCATCCCCTGCTGCAGCGCCTGCTCGTCGGCCAAGCCAATGCCAGCCGCGTAGTCGCGCACCTCCTGGGTAATCTTCATAGAACAGAAATGCGGGCCGCACATCGAACAGAAGTGGGCCACCTTGGCCGAATCTTTGGGCAAGGTTTCATCGTGGAATTCGCGCGCCTTGTCCGGGTCCAGGCCGATATTGAACTGGTCGTCCCAGCGAAATTCAAAACGTGCCTTGGACAGGGCGTTGTCGCGTATCTGCGCGCCCGGATGACCCTTGGCCAGGTCGGCCGCATGGGCGGCAATCTTGTAGGTAATAATGCCGTCTTTCACGTCGTTCTTGTTGGGCAGCCCCAGGTGCTCCTTGGGCGTGACATAGCACAGCATGGCCGTGCCGTACCACCCGATCTGGGCCGCGCCGATGCCCGACGTGATATGGTCGTAGCCAGGGGCGATATCGGTGGTCAGCGGCCCCAGCGTATAGAACGGCGCCTCGCCGCACTGTTCGAGCTGCAGGTCCATGTTTTCCTTGATCAGCTGCATCGGCACATGGCCGGGGCCTTCGATCATCACCTGTACATCGTGCTTCCAGGCAATTTGCGTGAGCTCGCCCAGCGTTTTCAGCTCGCCCAACTGCGCTTCGTCGTTGGCGTCGTAGATCGAGCCAGGGCGCAGGCCGTCGCCCAGCGAGAAGGCCACGTCATACGCTTTCATGATCTCGCAGATCTCTTCAAAATGCGTATAAAGGAACGACTCCTGATGATGCGCCAGGCACCACTTGGCCATGATGGAGCCGCCGCGCGAGACGATGCCGGTCAGGCGCTTGGCTGTCAGCGGCACATAGCGCAGCAGCACGCCGGCATGGATGGTGAAATAGTCGACACCCTGCTCGGCCTGCTCGATCAGGGTATCGCGATATATTTCCCAAGTTAAATCTTCAGCCTTGCCATTGACCTTTTCCAGCGCCTGGTAGATCGGCACGGTGCCGATCGGCACGGGGCTGTTGCGCACGATCCATTCGCGCGTCTCATGGATATGCTTGCCGGTCGACAAATCCATCACATTGTCGCCGCCCCAGCGGATGGCCCAGGTCATCTTTTCCACCTCTTCGCCGATCGACGAGGTGACGGCCGAATTGCCGATATTGGCGTTGATCTTGACCAGGAAGTTGCGCCCGATAATCATCGGTTCCGATTCCGGGTGATTGATATTGGCCGGAATAATGGCACGGCCCCGGGCAATTTCCTCGCGCACGAACTCGGGCGTGATCTCCAGAGGAATGCTGGCGCCAAACGACTGCCCCGGATGCTGGCGCCCCATCACATCGGCCAGGCGTGCGCCCATGGCACCGGCCTCGCGCAGCTGCTGCAGATACTGCTGGCGGCGCATGTTTTCACGGATCGCCACGAACTCCATTTCCGGCGTGATAATGCCCTGGCGCGCGTAATGCATCTGCGTTACATTCTTGCCCGGCAAGGCGCGGCGTGGCTTGCGCTGCAGATTGAAGCGCAGTTCGGCCAGCTTCGCATCGGCCAGACGCGCGCGGCCGTAATCGGAAGTCGGGCCGGACAGCTCTTCGGTGTCGCCGCGTTCGCGTATCCAGTCCAGGCGCGGCGTGGCCAGGCCCGAACGGATATCGATGGCGACGTCAGGGTCGGTATAGGGGCCGGAGGTATCGTAGACGTAGATGGGGGGATTTTTTTCGCCACCGAACGACGCCTGGGTGTCGGACTGGCTGATCTCGCGCATCGGCACGCGAATATCAGGCCGGCTGCCGGTGACATAGATCTTGCGGGAATTTGGTAGTGGTGCGATCGCGGCCTGGTCGACCGTGGCGGTAGCAGAAAGAAAGTGCGGCTGGGCGTTCATGTGGCTCCTTGGCTTGGCTCGGTATAGCCTGGAGCCAGCCAAGGAGATTCGGGTGTGCACCTCCACGCAATGACAGATGGAGCATGGGTGTGCAGCAGCCTGAGCTTCCCTTCGCTGGCATTATCCAGATCAGGTTCAGAGGGTATTTCTCACCCACATCCGACGGTTTTCACCGCCGGTGCAGGACCCCTAGCATTTGCCGCCTTGCGGCAGCGGGCCAATTATAAGCCTTATTTTTTAAAATGGTAATGCCTGCCGATGCCGGTCCGGTTCAGGCCATGCGCTTGCGATTCGCTTCGATCGCGTTTTTGATGGTGCGCAGCGTGGCCGGCCTGATACCGGCTCCGCGTGCATGGGTGGCGAACGTCCCGGCCACGGCCGCGATCCGTTCGATCGTGTGGCCAGCCCATGCCAGCGGCAGATCGGCTGCATTTGCCAGCGCCAGCAAATCTTCGCGCGCCGGATTGCGACCTTCACCGCTGATCGTCATCTGATGCTCACCGCCCGCACCGACGTTGTACGTCAGGTCGTAGCACGGCGCCAGTTGCCACTGCATCGACTGGCTCATCACGTAACCGAAATTTTTGGTGTGGTCATCCCGGTTATTAAAAACGACATTGAACACGCATCGTTCGAACGCCTTCTTCACTTGCCGCTCATCCCTGGTGAGCGCTCTTGTTGCTTTGAGCAACACCTCATAATCGCGTGTCGGCAGGCGGAAATTATCGTCGAGCAGCGCGGCCAGGCTCAGGGTTGGTACCCGCATGCCGTTTTGACGATCAAAGCGCGCAATGCCAAAACCGGCCAGCTTCGGCGTCAGGTCAAAGTAGTGGGTGGCGGGCATGTCCAGGCCGCACCGCTCTGCCATCGTGGCGTAAAGCATCTCGATGGCACAGACCTCCTTTACTTCTCCCTGGGCCTGGAATTTGACCAGCCATGGCGCACCTGGCGCCACCCGGTCAGTGCTGACCTGGCCTGTGGCGATATCGTACTGAACCAGTACCTTCGGCCGTGCGCCGTGCGGTGAGCCGCCTGTCAGCGCCAGTTGCTCCAGGATCGTCGTTTCATGGCCGGCCAGCACCACCTGGGCGCCCTCGGCCAGCACCCGCAAGTCCTGATATTCGGGGTCATGGCTCAGTTCATCGGGCGGGGCAAACAGTAGCGCGCCCATTGCACGATCACTGATGAACGCCAGACGCTCAAGCGGCGAGATGCCGGCCGGATTGCGCCCAACTTTCTGGAAACAACGGTCCATCAGTATCCGGCCCCAGCCATCAGGCAATGCATCGGCTATCAGTCCCGGCAAATAGTCTTGCGTGCCGGGAAAACCCACATAGGCAACTTGACGCAGCTTCAGATAAATGGGCGACAACTCCACGCCACGCTGCAGCGCCTCATCGGAGTATTCAAATAACAGCACGCGTCCTTCATGGGCCAGGGTCCCAAGGTGCCAGTTTTGCCCCCATCCGCAAAAATGCACATCGAGCTTTTTCATGACATCTTTTTTCGCGTAACGCGTTGGCGAACCGGCATGCTGGTCTGTTCCAGCTCCCTGATCGACATCGGTTTCTGCAAAAACAGCGGTTCGAGTTCTTTTGTCAGGCCCAGGGAAACAATCAGACGCAACACGGTTTCAAGCGTGGCCTTGCCGGTTTTTTCAAAACCGGACACCGTCCCCAGCGCCACCCCCGCACGCAGCGCCAGTTCAGGCTGAGAGATATCGAGACGCATGCGTTGCATCTTGATACGCCGCGCCATCTCCTTGCCCAGCTCCGACGGACTGGCAAACGTAAAATCCATCATTCTGAAGTTATCCCCAAATAAGGCTGATAATTTCAATATATTAGCATTTAAACGTCAAACAACACGCCATCTACAACTTCATATATCTGAATTTATCAGGCAAATTAGCCAGTTAACTTGAAATTATTGAATTTATCTTGAAAAACTCTTACTTTTTGCCCCAGCGCCAGCGCGTCGGTTCGCCCTTGCGCTGGCAAATGAACAGCAGCAGCGCAAACACCGCCACCTCATAGACGATATAGGCAACCAGCATCTGCTGCGGCGGGAACAGGAAAGCGCCGCAGGCAAACAGCAGCAGCGCTCCCAGGAACACCAGCCAACCCTGCCACGTAATCGGCAGGCCCCAGCCAAAGCCATAGCTCTTGGCGGGAAACCAGTATTTGGGCGACGTGGACTTGTTCATGCATGCTCCTGAAAAAACGCCGGAATAGCGCAAGACAAGTATAGCGGCTTAGAAGGCGTGCCGCAGCCCCAGGTTGAAGGCGCGGTTGCCCGTTCCCACGTCCGTGGCGTTGCCGACCATATAGGCGGCGCCGTTGTGGTTGCGGATATGCGCATACGCCATATAGATCTTGCTGCGCTTGGACAAGGCATAGGTGGCGCCGATGGCAAGCTGCTGCGCATCGCGGTTGGCGGCATTACGGTCATCCTTGCGCACCACCGACGCCAACAAGGTTGCTGCGCCCAGCGGCACCGACACACCGACTATGGCATCGCGGCTGTCGGTCGAAACAGTTGGTGCCACCGGTGCGCCGTAAGGATTGTCGGCAAAGAACATCGAGCTGCCCTCGCCCGTATTGCGGCCATAGCCGCCAAAGGCGGTGGCCACGCCAAAGTTGTAGTTGGCAGCCAGGTAGGTGTTGTTGGCGTCGGCGCGGCCGGCTTCGCCGCCCCGGCTCTGGCGCGCCAGGCGCAGCGTCAGCGGCCCGTTGACGTAACCCAAGCCCAGACCCAGCGAACGCTGGTCGCCGGCGGCGCCCGATTTTTCGCCAAAGCCGTATTGGATGGTTGCCGACAGGCCACGAAACTCGGGCGTACTGTAGCGTACGGTATTGTCGATACGGGTGGCCGAGTAGCCGGCCACGTTGGTCGAAGCACCCGCCATGCCGCCCTCGAAAGGATCGGACACATCGGTCAGCGCCTGGCTTTGCAGGTTGTACTGGCGGCCCACGGTCAGCATGCCCAGCGGGCCATTGAGGCCGACAAAAGCCTGGCGGCCAAACAGCTGGCCGGCCTGGTCGGAGCGGCCGGTATCGGTCAACAGGCCCGCTTCGAGCGTGAATACCGCGTCAACGCCCTGGCCGAGCGCTTCGGTACCGCGAAAACCGAGACGCGAGCCGGCCGAGACACCACTGGTCAGCTTGCTCAGGCCGCCCTCTTGTACCATTGCAGCATCCATCAGGCCGTAGACCTGCACGGATGATTGGGCAACAGCAGCGGGCAGCACGCCCATCGTGGCAAGCGCAAGACAGATTTTTTTCATGGTGGTTTCCTTATGAGGCGAAACCGGGAACGCTGGCGGCCATGGCGCTGCCACCGGCACTGAGAGGCCAGGCAGCATTGCCGTATCGATCAACGACGGGCCAGATCAACGATCCTGGCTAAGCAATGGCGACGCGGCCTTCGAGGCCGGCACATTCGCCGTGAATGGTGCACCGCTGGCGGTGCGCGTGAAGCTGGCCAACAGGGGCCAGCAAGGCGCCGGCGTCACGGACGCCTGGCATCTGACGGGCGAGAGCTGGATAAAGCTGCACCGCATCAGGCACTGCCGATGCAATCGAATGCGGCAGAGAGGGCGACAGTATAGCATCGGTGCAACATTATTCCGCGTTCGATAGGCCGCCGGCGGCGCGCCAGGCCAGTAAAACCGGCAAAAATGGCCCTTGCCGCAGTGCAGGACAGAGCCAGTCATTTATAATGGTTTCTTTTGCCAAACACACGCCAAATCATGGAATTAGCCAAGTCTTTCGAGCCTGCCGACATTGAACAATTCTGGCGCAACGAGTGGGAATCGCGCGGTTACTACAGCGCCACCCTCGATGCCGGAAAACCGAGCTTCAGCATCCAGTTGCCGCCGCCGAACGTGACGGGCACCCTGCACATGGGCCATGCCTTCAACCAGACCATCATGGATGGCCTGACGCGCTATCACCGCATGCTGGGCGAGAACACCGCCTGGGTTCCCGGTACCGACCACGCAGGCATCGCCACGCAGATCGTGGTGCAGCGCCAGCTCGACGCGCAGAAAATTTCGCGCCATGACCTGGGCCGCGAGAAGTTCGTGGAAAAAGTGTGGGAGTGGAAAGAAAAATCAGGTTCCATCATTACCGGCCAGATGCGCCGCCTGGGCGCCTCGGCCGACTGGAAGCGCGAATATTTCACAATGGACGAGCCACGGTCGAAAGTGGTGACCGATGTGTTCGTGCGCCTGTTCGAGCAGGGCCTGATCTACCGTGGCAAACGCCTGGTCAACTGGGATCCGGTGCTGGGCACGGCCGTGTCCGACCTGGAAGTGGTGTCGGAAGAAGAAGACGGCTCGATGTGGTACATCAAGTACCCGCTGGCTGACGGCAGCGGCACCCTGACGGTGGCCACCACGCGTCCTGAAACCATGCTCGGCGACGTGGCCGTGGCGGTTGACCCGACCGACGAGCGCTATACAGCGCTCGTCGGCAAAATGCTCAAGCTGCCACTGACAGACCGCGAAATCCCGGTGATTGCCGACGAATATGTCGACAAGGCCTTCGGCACAGGCTGCGTGAAGATCACGCCGGCGCACGACATGAACGACTATGCGGTTGGCCAGCGCCACAAGTTGCCGCAGATCGTGATCCTGACCCTGGACGCAAAAATTACCGACGACGCACCGGAAGCGTATCGTGGCATGGACCGCTTTGCTGCGCGCAAGCAGATCGTGGCCGACCTCGATGCGCAAGGCCTGCTGGAACAGGTCAAGCCGCACAAGCTGATGGTGCCGCGCGGCGACCGTACCGGCGTGGTGATCGAGCCGATGCTGACCGACCAGTGGTTCGTTGCCATGAGCAAACCGGCCCCGGAAGGCACCTACAATCCGGGCAAGTCGATTGCCGAAGTGGCTTTGGAAAAAGTCGCCACTGGCGAAATCAAGTTCGTACCGGAAAACTGGAGCACCACCTACAACCAGTGGCTCAACAATATCCAGGACTGGTGCATCTCGCGCCAGCTGTGGTGGGGCCATCAGATCCCGGCCTGGTACGACGACGCCGGCAATATCTTCGTGGCCAAGACCGAAGCCGAAGCGCAAGCCAAGGCCCAGGCTGCCGGCAGCACCGGTGCGCTCAAGCGCGACGACGACGTGCTCGACACCTGGTTCTCGTCGGCGCTGGTGCCGTTCTCGACCATGGGCTGGCCGGAAGAAACGCCGGACATGCAGGCCTTCCTGCCATCGTCGGTGCTGGTGACCGGTTTTGACATCATCTTCTTCTGGGTGGCGCGCATGGTCATGATGACCGCGCACTTTACCGGCAAGGTGCCGTTCAAGACCGTCTACGTGCATGGCCTGGTGCGCGATTCGACCGGACAGAAAATGTCCAAGTCGAAAGGCAACACGCTCGACCCGATCGACCTGATCGACGGCATCGACCTGGAAAACCTGATCGTCAAGCGCACCACCGGCCTGATGAACCCGCGCGACGCCGAAAAAATCACCAAGGCCACGCGCAAGGAATTCCCGGAAGGCATCGCTGCCTACGGTACCGATGCGGTGCGCTTTACCATGGCCAGCTACGCTTCGCTGGGTCGCAATATCAACTTCGACCTGGGTCGCTGCGAAGGCTATCGCAACTTCTGCAACAAGATGTGGAACGCCACCCGTTTCGTGATGATGAATACGGAAGGCCACGATTGCAGCGCCAACGATGCCGACCTGTCGCAGGCCGACAAGTGGATCATCTCGCTGCTGCAGCGCGCCGAACTGGACGTGGCCAAGGGCTTTGAAGACTTCCGCTTCGACAATATCGCCGCCGCCATCTACAAGTTCGTGTGGGACGAATATTGCGACTGGTATCTGGAAGTAGCCAAAGTGCAAATCCAGCACGGCAGCGAAGGCCAGCAACGCGCCACCCGCCACACGCTGCTGCGCGTGCTGGAAGTGGTGCTGCGCCTGGCCCATCCGGTGATTCCGTTTGTCACCGAAGCGCTGTGGCAAAGCGTGGCGCCGCTGGCCGGCAAGGTGTCCAAGGCCGAAGGCGAAAGCGTGTCCATCATGATGCAGTCCTACCCGATCGCCAACACCGGCCTGATCGACGAAGGCGCCGAAGCGTGGATGCAGCAACTCAAAGCCCTGACCGACGCCACGCGCAACCTGCGCGGCGAAATGCAAATCGCTCCGTCGCTGCGCGTGCCGCTGATCGTCGAAGCGGGCAATGCTGCTGAAAAAGCCGCATTGACTTCGTGCGCCCAGTATATCCAGGCGCTGGGCAAGCTGGCCGAAGTGCAGATCGTCGACGCCCTGCCGGACTCGCCGGCAGCGGTGGCCATCGTTGGCACCACCAAGCTGATGCTGAAAGTGGAAATCGACGTGGTAGCCGAACGTGCGCGCCTGGGCAAGGAAATCGCCCGTATCGAAGCCGAGATTGCCAAGGTCAATGGCAAGTTGGGCAACGAGAGCTTCGTCGCGCGTGCGCCTGCTGCGGTGGTTGCGCAAGAAAACGAGCGCTTGCTCAGTTTTTCAGCCACAATAGAAAAACTGCGCGAACAGTTTGCTAAACTGCCCGCATAGGCAAGTTTGGAAAGATGGCGCGGCGCCCTGGCGCGCCGCGCATCATCGCTGGTCTTGCCTTGGTATCGTAGCTGTTCGCGTAACAAGTAAAAAACCAATAGGAGACTAGCGATGCGTACTGTATTGAAAACCACCCTCTCGGCCAGCCTCATGCTGGCAACCCTGGCCATGGGCGGCAGCGCCGCCGCACGCGGCGACAACCTGACCCCGGTCGGCACATGGAAAACCATCGACGACACCACCGGCAAAGCCAAGTCGCTGGTGGTCATTACGGAGTCGAATGGCGTCCTGCAGGGCAAAATCGAAAAACTGTTCCGTGGCCCGGACGAAGACCAGAACCCCAAGTGCGTCAGCTGCAAGGACGCCCGGAAAGACCAGCCGATTATCGGCATGGTCATGCTGTCGGGCCTGAAATATGACGGCAAGGAATGGACCGGCGGCGAAATCACCGACCCGGCCACCGGCAAGGTCTACAAGAGCAAGGCTGAACTGACCGATGGCGGCACCAAGCTGCAAGTGCGCGGCTATGTGGGCGTGCCGATGTTCGGGCGCTCGCAGACGTGGGTGCGGGAGGAGTAGGTCGGATTAGCCTGGCAAAGCCAGGCGTAATCCGACAACATTGTTGACGTGTGCGGCATTGTCGGATTACGGCCCGAAGGGCCTAATCCGACCTACCGCTATGCCGGCTCCGGTATTTCTGCAAATGCCGGTCCAGGCTGTTGGCAAAGCTTTGGCGGTCGCCCTGGCTGAAGGCGGGCGGGCCGCCGGTATCGACGCCACCGCTGCGCAGCTCTTCCATAAAGGCGCGTATGGTCAGTTGCTGGGCGATATTGTCCACCGTGTAGAACTCACCGCGCGGGTTGAGCGCGTAGCCGCCTTTTTTCAGCACGTCGGATGCCAGCGGAATATCGCCTGTAATGACCAGGTCGCCAGGCTGCAACAGCCGCACGATTTCCTGGTCGGCCACATCCGGTCCCGACGGTACCTGCACGGTGCGCACAAAGCGCGATGGCGGCACGCGCAGGCCTTGGTTGGCCACCAGCGTCACCTGCAACTGCAAGCGCTCGGCCACGCGGTACAAAATCTCCTTGATCACGCCCGGGCAGGCGTCGGCGTCGACCCAGATCTGCATGGGCGGCTGGCCGGCGACTTCGCTTACAGCGTCCATGCTTCGCCGCTCGGATTCAGGCGCGGCGCGGACACGCCGAAGTGCAGATAGGCAGCCGGCGTGGCGACGCGTCCGCGCGGCGTACGCTGCAAAAAGCCCTGCTGGATCAGATACGGCTCCAACACATCTTCAATGGTGTCGGCCGCTTCGCCAATGGCCGCTGCCAGGTTGCCGATACCGACCGGGCCGCCGCCGAACTTGAACAGCACCGCTTCGAGCAGCTTGCGGTCCATTACGTCAAAGCCGACCGAGTCGACGTCGAGCATGGCCAGCGCGCGGTCGGCCACCACCTTGGTGATCTCGCCATTGCTTTTGACTTCGGCAAAGTCGCGCACGCGGCGCAGCAGGCGGTTGGCAATGCGCGGCGTGCCGCGCGCGCGCTGGGCAATTTCCTGCGCGCCATCGGGATCGATCGGCGCTTTCAACAGTGCGGCGCTGCGCGTGACGATGCGCGTCAGCTCAGCGGTGTTATAGAACTCCAGGCGGGCCACGATGCCGAAGCGGTCGCGCAGCGGATTGGTCAGCATGCCGGCGCGCGTGGTGGCGCCCACCAGCGTAAACGGTTGCAGATCGAGCTTGACCGAGCGCGCCGCCGGGCCTTCGCCGATCATGATGTCGATCTGGTAGTCTTCCAGCGCCGGGTACAGAATTTCCTCGACCACCGGCGAGAGGCGGTGGATCTCGTCGATAAACAGCACATCGTTCGCTTCGAGGTTGGTCAGGATGGCCGCCAGGTCGCCCGGGCGTTCCAGCACCGGGCCGGAAGTCTGGCGCAGGTTCACGCCCATCTCGCGCGCAATGATATGCGCCAGCGTGGTCTTGCCCAAGCCCGGCGGGCCGAACAGCAGCGTATGGTCGAGCGCTTCCTGGCGCTGGCGCGCCGCCGTGATGAAAATTTCCAGCTGGTCGCGGATTTTTTCCTGGCCTACATATTCGTCGAGCTGCTTGGGGCGCAAGGCGCGCTCGATCGCTTCTTCGTTATGCGAGATCGGCGCTGCATCGATAATGCGCTGTTCCGTAAAGATATCGGTCTGGATACTCATGCCGTGTTCCCGTTAGCCTTTCGACAGCGCTTTCAGCGCCAGCTTGATGCCGTCCGACACGCCGGTACCTGCCGGCACGTTCTTGACGGCGGCCAGCGCTTCCTTGTCCGAATAGCCCAGCGCCATCAGGGCGTTGAGGATATCGGACTGCGCATCCGGCGCTGCGTGTGCACTCAGCGGCCCCAGATCGGCGCCGATCTTGCCCTTCAGTTCCAGCAGCAGGCGCTCAGCAGTTTTCTTGCCGATGCCAGGCACTCTGACCAGCCGGCCCGAGTCCTGCAGGGTGATCGCCTGCGCCAGGTCGGCTACCGTCATGCCCGACAGAATGGCCAGCGCCATGCGCGCACCGACGCCGGTAATCTTGATCAGCTGGCGAAACACCACGCGCTCGGCCGCATTGCCGAAACCGAACAGCAGGTGCGCGTCTTCGCGGATCGCCTGGTGGGTAAACAGCACGACTTTCTCGCCCACATTGGGCAGGTTGTAAAACGTGCTCATCGGCACATCGACTTCATAGCCGACGCCCTGGCAATCGACCAGCAATTGGGGCGGATTTTTTTCAAGCAAAATACCGGAGAGACGGCCTATCATGATGGATTCCTATGGTTGACTGGCAGTGTAGCGTATTGGTGCAGCGATTAGCCAACCAGCCGGCCGCGCTTCATGCGCAGGCCCTGCAGTTGCGGCGCCAGTGAACTCAGCATGGCCAAGGTGTCGACGCTGTTGGCATGGCAGATGGCCACGCCGAGCGCATCGGCAGCATCGCTGCCGGGCAGGCCAGGCAGGCACAGCAGGCGCGCAACCATTTCCTGCACCTGCTCCTTGGCCGCCTTGCCGTGCCCGGTCACGGCCTGCTTGACCTGCAGCGCCGTATATTCGGCCACCGACAGGTCGGCATGCACGAGCGCGCAAATGGCCGCACCGCGCGCCTGGCCCAGCAGCAAGGTCGATTGGGGATTGACGTTGACAAAGACTTTTTCAATGGCCGCGCAGGTCGGCCGATAAGTGGCGACGATTTCCCCCACACCCTGCAAAATAATCTTCAGGCGCGGCGGCAAATCGCCCTCGGACGCCGTCTTGACCGTGCCAGAGGCAATATAGCGCAGCTTGCTGCCGTGTTTTTCAATCACCCCGAAGCCGGTAGTGCGCAAGCCAGGATCGATGCCGAGAATAATCATCGCCAGATTTTATAATGAATACGGCAGGCCCAAGTGGATAACTGGGGCCTGCCGTGGTGTATGCCGGCGCAACAGTGTTGTCGGATTACGTCCTGCGGACTAATCCGACCTACGCGACCTACGCGATCAACGCGATCAACGCGATTTTAGTGGCGGAAATGACGGGTGCCGGTGTACAGCATGACGACGCCACGCTCATCGGCTGCATCGATCACTTCCTGGTCGCGCATCGAGCCGCCCGGCTGGATTACGCAGGTCGCGCCAGCGTCCACCACCACATCGAGGCCGTCGCGGAACGGGAAGAAAGCGTCCGACGCCACCACCGAACCGGCCAGGCTCAGGCCAGCGTTCTGCGCCTTGATCGAGGCGATGCGGGCCGAGTCGATACGGCTCATCTGGCCGGCGCCCACGCCCAGCGTCATATTACCGCCGCAGAAAACAATCGCGTTCGACTTGACGAATTTCGCCACTTTCCAGGCAAACATCAGGTCGATCAGCTGCTGTGGCGATGGTTTCAGTTTGGTCACCACGCGCAGGTCGCCAATGGCCACGTTTTTCGCGTCCGGCGACTGTACCAAGAGGCCGCCACCGACGCGCTTGAAGTCCATCGCATTGACGCCGGCGCCCAGCGGAATTTCCAGCATGCGCACGTTCTGCTTGCTCGACAGGATTTGTTTCGCTTCTGCAGAGAATGACGGGGCGATCAGCACTTCCACGAACAGCTTGGCGATCTCGCCGGCAGTGGCGCCGTCGAGTTCGGTATTGAAGGCGATAATGCCGCCAAAGGCCGAGGTCGGATCGGTCTGCAGCGCGCGCGCATACGCTTCGGCCGCGTTAGTGCCCAGCGCCACGCCGCATGGATTGGCGTGCTTGACGATCACGCAGGCAGCGCTTTGCTCGAAGCCGCCCAGGCTTTTCACGCATTCCCAGGCCGCATCGGCGTCAGCGATATTGTTGTACGACAGTTCCTTGCCTTGCAGCTGGCGGTAATTGGCCAGCGCGCCATCGGTTGCCGCCAGGTCGCGGTAGAACGCAGCGCTCTGGTGCGGGTTTTCGCCGTAGCGCATGTCCTGTACTTTTTCAAACGCCACGTTGAGAATCTGCGGGTAGGCGCCGCGCTCGGCGTGAACCTTGGTCGGGCCCAGGCTGGTCAGGTAGTTGGTAATGGCGCCATCGTATTGCGCGGTGTGGGCAAAGACCTTCTTGGCCAGCATGAATTTGGTGTCATAGCTGACGTCGCCGGCGGTATCGCCAGCCTTGATTTCGGCCAGCACCACTTCATAATCGGTCGGGTCGCAAATGACCACCACGTCCTTGTGGTTTTTTGCCGCCGAACGCAGCATGGTCGGGCCGCCGATATCGATGTTTTCAATCGCGTCTTCCAAGGTGCAGTCAGCCTTGGCTACCGTGCCCTGGAACGGATACAGGTTCACCACCACCATGTCGATGGTCGGCATGTCATGCTCGACCAGTTTGCCCATATGCTCGGGAAAATCGCGGCGCGCCAGGATGCCGCCGTGCACTTTCGGATGCAGCGTCTTGACGCGGCCATCGAGCATTTCCGGGAAACCCGTGTAGTCGGCTACTTCCGTGACCGGCACGCCGTTATCGGCCAGCAACTTGGCGGTGCCGCCGGTCGACAGGATATTGACGCCGAGGGCGGACAGGGAACGCGCGAAGTCGAGCACACCGGTCTTGTCGGATACGGAAATAAGGGCTTGTTTGATCATGGCTGTGGCTAGGTGGTTAAGTGTTCTTGGCGAATGCGCAGCGCGCAGCAATACCTGGCGCTGTGGAAAATTCAAATCTTGGCGTCACTTGCACGCCGGCCTTACAGCAGGCCGTGCTCCTGCAGTTTCTTGCGCAGCGTGTTGCGGTTAATGCCCAGCATTTGCGCGGCATGCGACTGGTTGCCATCGGCGCGCGTCATCACGACTTCGAGGATGGGCTTTTCCACGGTCAGCACGACCATGTCATAGATATTCGATGCTTGCTGCTCGCCCAGGTCATTGAAATAATCTTCCAGACTCTTCTGAACGACTTCCTGTATGCTTTCTTTACTCATGATTCAACCTGCTTCTTGATATGTCTGGCGCCTGCTGCGCGCTGCATGATGTTGAGGCTTGCGCCTTTCTATACTGCCGTGGCCACTTCCAGGCCGCTCTTGTCATCTTGGGAGAGGCGGTATTGTAACCGTTCGCCGAACTTCCATTGCGACTCAAAAAATTGATCGACCGCCAGCAATTGCGCGTCCGTCGATTCCAGCAGATTCATTTGTTGGCGGAATTGTTCGCCGCCTTCGAGGTCTTTCACATACCAGCCGATATGCTTGCGCGCCGTGCGCACACCGAGAAATTCGCCATAAAACGCATAGTGGGCGCGCAGGTGCTCGTCCATCAGCGTGCGCACTTCGTCCACGTACGGGGCCGGCAGCAAGGTGCCAGTACGCAGGAAATGGTCGATCTCGCGGCAGATCCACGGCCGCCCCTGCGCCGCGCGGCCGATCATGACGGCGTCGGCGCCGGTCTGGTCGAGCACGTAGCGCGCCTTTTCCGGGCTGGTGATGTCGCCATTGGCCACCACCGGTATGCCGACCGAGGCCTTGACGGCGGCGATCGTTTCATATTCGGCATCGCCCTTGTAGCCATCGGCGCGCGTGCGCCCGTGCAGGGTCAGCATCTGGATGCCGGCCTGCTCGGCGATGCGGGCGATCGTCAGCGCATTCTTGTTTTCGCGGTTCCAGCCGGTGCGAAATTTCAGTGTCACTGGCACATCGACGGCCGACACCACCGCGTGCAATATTTTTTCAACCAGGCTTTCGTTTTGCAGCAGGGCCGAGCCGCACCAGCTGTTGCAGACCTTTTTCACCGGGCAGCCCATATTGATGTCGATAATCTGCGCGCCACGGTCGACATTGAATTTGGCGCAGTCGGCCAGGTCCTGCGGATCGGCGCCGGCAATCTGCACCGCTTTCGGTTCCATTTCACCGTCGTGGTCGGTGCGGCGCGAACTTTTTTCGGTCGCCCACAGGCGCGGATTGGAGGCCGCCATCTCGGAAACGGCATAGCCGGCGCCCAGTTGCTTGCACAGCTGGCGGAACGGCCGATCCGTCACCCCGGCCATGGGAGCGACGAAAACGTTGTTACGCAGAATGTGAGGACCGATTTGCACTGAGGGAACCTGAAAGAACGGGGGAACCTGCTATTTTAACCGATTCCCTGCCTAAATAATAAGCACTATTTTTCAGGCGCTTGCGCCAGGAGCGGCGCCTTTGCTATCCAAGCTCGTCCATCGCAGGCGCCGCCAGATGCTCGACATTACCCCAATGCAACAGATGCAGACTGCCATCGGCGTAGGAAAACCGGTTGACGCTGGCGTTTTTCACGGCAAAATCGCGCGGGCTTTCCAGGCTCATGCCAACCGCCTCGCGGTATGCGCATTCAAGCACACCGCCATGGGCCACGATGGCAATCGTCTGGCCGTCATACTGGCGCGCCCAGTGCGCAATGGCAGCGTTGGTGCGCTGGTAGAACTGGCGAAAGCTCTCTGCCTGGCGCTCACCGGACGGCATCACGGCGTCGATCTGGCGCGCCTGCCACTGTGCATACTCATGCGGATAGCGCGCCGCAATCTCGCTGTACAGCAAGCCCTCAAAGGCGCCGTAGCAGCGCTCGCGCAACTGTGCATCGGTCTGCACGGGCAAGCCATGCAGGTCGGCCACGGCCCGCGCCGTTTGCTGCGCGCGTTGCAGATCGCTGGCCAGCACGGCCGTCAACGGTGCACCGGCCAGCGCCTGCCCCAGCGCCTGCGCCTGCTGCAGGCCGGTGTCATTCAGTGCGATATCGATATGGCCCTGCAGGCGGCGCGCCGCATTCCAGGCCGTTTCGCCGTGGCGTATCAATAGAATCGTGGTACTCATGTTGCCTTTTTAATCCAGAGTTTCACGGCGATGCCTGTGGCTGGGCCGGCTTGGCATTGACCTGTAGCCAGAACGTGACCGGCCCGTTATTGGTCAGCGACACTTGCATGTCGGCGCCAAACTGGCCCGTCTGCACCAGCGCATGGCGACTGCGCGCCTGGTCGACGAAATGACTGAACAGGCGCAGGCCGTCCTGCGGACTGGCCGCTGGCGTAAAGGATGGGCGCGTCCCCGATTTGGTGTCGGCCGCCAGCGTAAATTGCGGCACCAGCAGCAAGCCGCCGGCCACGTCGGTCACGCTGCGGTTCATCTTGCCGGCCTCGTCGGCAAAGACGCGGTACGACAGCAGCTTGGCCAACAGGGCATCGGCTTCCTTTTCGGTGTCGCCACGCTCGGCGCAGACCAGCACCATCAGGCCGCTGTCGATGGCGCCAATCACGGCGCCATCGAATTCCACCTTCGCTTGCGTCACGCGTTGCAGCAGCGCAATCATGCGCTCAAGGTGACGCGCGCAAACTTGCGCTTGCCAACTTGCAGCACCAGCACGCCGGCGTCCACTTTCAAGGCCTTGTCGGAAATCACCGTGCCGTCGATGCGCACGCCGCCCTGGTCGATCATGCGGGTTGCTTCCGATACGGAAGGGCACAGGCCGGTCTGCTTGAGCAACTGGGCAATGGCCAGCGGTGCACCGGCCAGCGTGACCTCAGGAATGTCATCCGGAATACCGCCCTTGGAACGGTTGACAAAGTCGGCCAGCGCTTCTTCGGCCGCCTGCTGCGAGTGGAAACGCGCGACGATTTCCTGCGCCAGCGCCACTTTGGCGTCGCGCGGATTGCGCCCGCCCTCGACTTCGCTTTTGAGTAGCGCCAGTTCGGCAATCGAGCGCCACGACAGCAGCTCGTAATAACGCCACATCATCACGTCCGAAATACTCATCACCTTGGCGAACATGGTGTTGGCCGGTTCGGTAATGCCAATGTAGTTGTTCTTCGACTTGGACATTTTTTCCACGCCGTCCAGCCCTTCCAGCAGCGGCATGGTCAGGATGCATTGCTGTTCCTGACCATACTGCTTCTGCAGCTCGCGCCCGACCAGCAGATTGAACTTCTGGTCGGTGCCACCGAGCTCCAGATCCGATTTCAGCGCGACCGAGTCGTAGCCTTGCATTAACGGGTATAGAAATTCATGCACGGAGATCGGCACGCCGCCCTGGAAGCGCTTGGTAAAGTCGTCGCGCTCGATCATGCGCGCGACCGTGTAGTGCGAAGCGAGCTGGATAATGCCGCGCGCGCCCAGCGGATCGCACCACTCGGAGTTATAGCGAATTTCGGTTTTGCTGGCGTCGAGCACCAAAGAAGCTTGCGCGAAATACGTCATCGCGTTAATCTCGATCTGTT
Organism: Janthinobacterium aquaticum; assembly: GCF_009208565.1. Classification (GTDB taxonomy): domain Bacteria; phylum Pseudomonadota; class Gammaproteobacteria; order Burkholderiales; family Burkholderiaceae_D; genus Janthinobacterium. The sequence continues at coordinate 175,801 of NZ_WFLK01000005.1, forward strand.
CTTTGGTCAGCGGTGGGCGCGTGACGTTGCGGCCCGATGGATCGCCGATCATCGAGGTGAAGTCGCCGATCAGGAAAATCACCTGATGGCCGAGGTTTTGAAGCTGGCGCATCTTGTTCAGCACCACGGTGTGGCCAAGATGCAGGTCGGGAGCGGTCGGGTCCAGACCCAGTTTGATGCGCAGCGGTACGCCGGTCTGTTCGGAGCGCGCTAATTTTTGCGCAAATTCGCTTTCGATCAACAGTTCGTCAACGCCGCGCTTGGTAATGGCAAGCGCTTCTTGTACTCTATCGGACAGCGGCAACGCTGTCTGTGCGTTAGGCCCCTTAGCAGATGATGTATTAATATCCATAAAATCTTAAATGTAGTAGTAAGTAGCAGAATTTGATATAATGCTCGATTCCATCAATCTTGCCGCATGAAAACGCACCAAAATAACAATAAAAAAGGACACTAGTTCACGAAGCGTTCAAGGGCAAATTTTAACTGATTGCATGAACCCTATACAGAAAATCACAAGCTCACACTTGTACACCCAGCTGGCGACCAGTCGCAAAGCACGTATCGTCGGCGCGTCCGCGGTCATGCTGACGATGGTTGCTTTTGGCGCTGTCGCTGTGGCGCCTATGGCCCCTGATGCGTCGGACCTGCCGGTCCGTTCGATTGACCAGAATCTGGAAATGCCGGATCTGTCCTCGCAAATCACCGCGCTGGAACAGGTCGACCAGAATTTCACCCACGAAGAAAAAGTCCGTGCTGGCGATACGCTGGCGACGCTGCTGACACGCCTTGGCGTCGATGATGCGGCCGCGGCCAACTTCATCAAGACCGACAAGGTCGCGCGCAATGTGATGCTGCTGAAAACGGGCAAACGCGTGCAGGCACAGACCACCGAAAACGGCGAACTGAACTGGCTGCGCGCCACCATGGTTGACGGCACCGACAAGTCGGTCAAGAACATCATGATCACCCGCAAGGGCGACAAGTTCGTGGCCAGCGAAGTAGCTGCCCAGCTCGAACGCCGCGTAGAAATGCACGCACGCAAGATTACCTCGACCCTGTTTGCCGCCACCGATTCAAGCCTGGACGGCACCCGCCTGCCAGACACGATTTCGGCGCAGATCGTGGAAATGTTCTCCACCAATATCGACTTCCGCTCCGACGTCAAGCGCGGCGACTCGTTCAATGTGGTCTACGAGACATTTTGGCAAGACGGCGAATTTGTCCGAGCGGGCCGCATTCTGGCTGGTGAATTCACCAACCGCGGCAAGACGTTCCAGTCGGTCTGGTTTGAAGACCCGGCCACCAAGCAAGGCGGCGGCTACTACAGCTTCGACGGCAAGGCCCTCAAAAAAGCTTTCCTCAAATCCCCACTGCAATTCTCGCGCATTTCGTCCGGTTTCTCGATGCGCAGCCATCCGATCTCCGGTCAATGGAAACAGCATAAAGGCATCGACTTTGCTGCCGCGACCGGCACGCCGATCCGCGCTTCGGGCGATGGCGTAGTCGATTCGGTCGGCATGCAAAATGGCTATGGCAATGTAGTGGTACTGAAACACTGGTCCAACTACAGCACCGCGTACGCTCACATGAGCCGCTTTGCTTCCGGCCTGAAAAAAGGCCAGAAGGTCAGCCAGGGCGATGTGATCGGCTACGTCGGCACCACCGGCTGGTCGACCGGCGCGCACTTGCACTATGAATTCCGCGTTGGCGGCGTGGCGCAGGATCCGGCCAAGCTCAACGTGATGGCGCAAGCCCCGCTGACGCCAGCCGAACTGTCGCGCTTCCGCATGGTTTCGGCCGACATGATGCATCGCTTTACCCTGCTGCGTCCGAACGACACGGCACTGGCTGCACGCTAAGCATACTGCCCCGCCCTCTTGGGTGGGCAAGTACAAGGCACCGCCCGTTTCAACGGCCGGTGCCTTTGTTTTATCTGCAATACTTTCGTGAGGAGAATCACATGCTGTATATCGGCCTGATGTCCGGCACCAGCCTGGACGGCGTGGACGGCGCCCTGCTCGACGCCTCCGGTGAACAGCTACGCAGCCTGGGCGACGCCCATGTGCCTTTTCCAGCCCAGCTGCGGCAGGACCTGATGGCGCTGCAGGCAGCAGGGCACAATGAAATCGAACGCGAGGCGCTGGCGGCCAACCAGGTCGTGCGCCTGTATGCGCAGTGCGTGGCGCAGCTGCTGGCCCAGGCCGGCATCGGCGCCGACGCGGTAGCGGCCATCGGCGCCCATGGACAGACCATCCGCCATCGCCCGGAACTGGGCTTTACGCGCCAGCTCAACAACCCGGCGCTACTGGCCGAACTGACCGGCATTGATGTGGTGGCCGATCTGCGCAGCCGCGATGTGGCCGCCGGCGGCCAGGGCGCACCGCTGGTGCCGGCCTTTCACCAGGCCATCTTCAATCAGCCTGGCCAGACGCGCGTGCTGGCCAATATCGGCGGCATCAGCAATATCAGCGTGCTGCATGCCGATGGCGCGGTTGCCGGTTTCGATACCGGCCCTGGCAATGCTCTGATGGACGGCTGGGTGCTGCAGCATATGGGGCAGCACTATGACAAGGACGGCGCCTGGGCCGCCAGCGGCAGCGTGCATGCCGGCCTGCTGGCGGCCATGCTGGCCGAACCCTATTTTGCGCTGCCGGCGCCGAAAAGCACCGGACGCGACCTGTTCCATGCCGACTGGCTGCTGGCCAAGCTGGCGGCATTTCCCGCCATCGCGCCGGCCGACGTGCAGGCCACGCTGACCGAACTGACGGCCGCCAGCCTGGCGCAAGCCATACTGCGCGACGGCGCCGGGGCACAAACCGTGTATGTATGCGGCGGCGGCGCCCATAACGCCAGCCTGATGCAGCGCCTGGCGCAGGCCATGCCAGGCAAGACGGTGACCTCGACCGAGGCGCTGGGCGTGGCGCCCGGCCAGGTCGAGGCGCTGGCTTTTGCCTGGCTGGCCTGGCGCTTTACCCAGCGCAAGCCGGGCAATTTGCCGGCGGTGACGGGCGCGCGCGGCCTGCGCATACTGGGCGCGCTGTATCCGCATTGACGCTACGCCGAAACGCAAATAGCGGATCCATGGATCCGCTATTTTCTTCTTGCAGGTGTTTGTCGGATTACGCCGTTCCGGCTAATCCGACCTACGCGACTGTTTTACCTGCTTTATACGGAAAAAGACGAACCGCAGCCGCAAGTCGAAGTAGCTGTTGGGTTTTTAATCACGAACTGCGCGCCTTCCAGGTCGTCCTTGTAGTCGATCTCTGCGCCGACCAGATACTGGTAGCTCATCGAGTCGATCAGCAGTTGCACGCCGTTCTTGACCATGGTGGTGTCATCTTCGTTGACGATTTCATCGAAGGTGAAACCGTACTGGAAGCCGGAGCAGCCGCCGCCCTGCACGAAGACGCGCAGTTTCAGGTCGGGATTGCCTTCTTCTTCGATCAGTTGCGCGACTTTTTCAGCAGCGCTATCGGTAAAGATGATCGGCGATGGAATCACATCTTGCATTTCAGCGACAGCATTCATTTCATACTCCTCAGAAAACATGCGTCCATTATAGACGTTTGCTGCAAGTCGCGCTGCGACCGGCCGATTTACGAGGGCCGCAGCGTTGTTATCCGGGCCGCTTACGGCAGCAACGCGATATGTTGCAGGCCAGCCGTTTCTTTCAGGCCAAACATCAGATTCATGCACTGCACAGCCTGGCCCGAAGCGCCTTTGACCAGATTGTCCTGCACCACCAGCACGATCACGGTATTGCCGCCTTCTGGACGATGCAGCGCCAGGCGCAGCATGTTCGAGCCGCGCGTCGAGCGCGTTTCAGGATGCGAGCCAAATGGCATCACATCGACAAAGGGCTCGTCCTTGTATTGCTCTTCAAACAAGGCTTGCAGTTCTTCGTTGCTGACATCCTTGTTCAGCTGCGCGTACAGGGTCGAATGCATGCCGCGGATCATCGGCACCAGGTGCGGCGTAAAGGTCAGCGCCACTTTCTCGTCGCTAAAGCGCTGCAGCTGGGCCGTGGTTTCCGGCAGGTGGCGGTGGCCAGCCACGCCGTAGGCCTTGAAGCTGTCGCTCGCTTCCGAGAACAAAATGCCGATCTCGGCCTTGCGGCCGGCGCCCGACACGCCCGACTTGCAGTCGGCAATCAGACCGCCGGCATTGACCAGGCCGGCTTTCAGCAGTGGGTAAAAGCCCAGCTGCATGGTGGTCGGGTAGCAACCCGGGTTGGCAATCAGGCTGGCCTTTTTGATATCTTCACGATTCAGTTCCGGCAAGCCGTACACGGCCTGCTCGATCAGCTCGGGCGCCGTGTGCGGGATCTTGTACCACTGTTCGAACTTGGCCTGGTCTTTCAGGCGGAAGTCCGCAGCCAGGTCGATCACTTTGACGCCAGCGGCCAGCAGGGCCGGCGCCTGCGCCATGGCCACGCCGTGCGGGGTGGCAAAAAACACCACGTCGCACTGCTCCAGATTGGCCTTGTCGGGCGAGGAAAACGCCAGCTTGACATGGCCGCGCAGCGAAGGATACATGTCGGCGACCGGCAGGCCGTCTTCCTTGCGCGAGGTAATCGCCGTCAACTCGACGTCGGGATGGGTTGCCAGCAGGCGCAACAGCTCCACGCCAGTGTATCCAGTGCCGCCGACGATGCCAACTTTGATCATGTTTTTTCCTTGTGTATATATAGATAGAGAGGATGCTGCGCCTGACCCGGATGGGTTTTGCGCGTATTTTACAGCGCAACGCCAAGTCACGCAGAAATGAAAAAAGCCGCCTGACCAAAGGCCGGCGGCTTTTTGAACAGCGCCACCAGGGCGCTGCAGCGAAAATTAACGCTTCGAGAATTGTTTTGCGCGACGTGCTTTGCGCAGACCAACTTTTTTACGCTCGACTTCACGTGCATCGCGGGTAACGAAGCCGGCTTTGGCCAGTTCCGGTTTCAACGCTGCATCGTAGTCGATCAGAGCGCGGGTGATGCCGTGACGCACGGCGCCAGCCTGGCCCGACTCGCCGCCGCCGTGAACGTTGACTTTGATGTCAAAACGCTCGACGTTGCCGGTCAGTTCCAGCGGTTGACGGATGACCATCAGACCGGTTTCGCGCGAGAAGTACTCAGCGGCTGGTTTGCCATTGACGATGATTTGGCCAGTGCCAACTTTGATGAACACACGAGCTACTGCACTCTTGCGACGGCCGGTGCCGTAATTGTAGTTACCGATCATGTCAGTTCCTTAGATTTCGAGTGCTTTAGGTTGCTGGGCAGCGTGCGGGTGCGAACCTTCAGCGTACACTTTCAGCTTCTTGATCATTGCGTAGCCGAGTGGGCCTTTAGGCAGCATGCCTTTGACCGCTTTCTCAAGCGCGCGACCTGGAAAACGCTGTTGCATTTTCTGGAAGTTGGTTTCGTAGATGCCGCCTGGATAGCCCGAGTGACGGTAGTAGATCTTGTTGGTAGCTTTGGTACCGGTCACGCGCAGTTTGCCTGCGTTGATGACGACGATGAAATCGCCCGTATCGACGTGAGGAGTAAATTCCGGTTTGTGTTTGCCGCGCAGTCGGAGTGCCACTTCGCTGGCAACACGTCCGAGGACTTTGTCCGTCGCGTCAACCACGAACCAATCGCGCTGGACTTCATGTCCTTTAGCGGAAAATGTTTTCATGTTGACTTCCTAATAGATTACACGCTCAAATGGTGGTTCCGCCTTGTACAACATGCGGACACTGCCTTGTATACTTTTCCTGAGCGAACGGAAAGCCGACAAGTATAAGCGACTTCGCACCAAGCGGTCAAGCCACAATCGCGACCCGCTTACATTACAATATGGAACGCCTATTTATTTTCGGAGAAGTACGATGGAATGCAAAGTCAGCTGGAATGGCCCGTCGGGCATGAGTTTTCGGGCAGAAACCGGCTCCGGCCATATGGTCAATATGGATGGCGCACCGGAAGGCGGCGGTCACAATCTGGCCCCGCGTCCGATGGAAATGGTGCTGTTGGGCACCGGAGGCTGTACTGCGTACGACGTGGTGCTGATCCTCAAACGCGGCCGCGCCGACGTCAAGGGCTGCGAAGTCACGCTCAAGGCGGACCGCGCCGAGACCGACCCGAAAGTCTTTACCAAGATTCACTTTCACTTTACCGTGCGCGGCAAGGACCTCAAAGCCACCGTAGTCGAGCGCGCCGTGGCGCTGTCGCACGACAAGTATTGCTCAGCATCGATCATGCTGGCCAAGACGGCGGAGATTACCCACTCGTTTGAAATTATCGAAGAGTAAATTTTAAGGGTAGGTCGGATTAGCGGGGCACAGCCCCGCGTAATCCGACAACACCACTGGCGCCAACCATGTTGTCGGATTACGGCCCAAAGGGCCTAATCCGACCTACGTATTATATGTAATACGCGGTTTTGGTCATCACCTTGCCCATCAGCCCCATCAGCGCGCGCACCGGCGCCGGAGTGTCGATGGCGCCCAGGCGTTGGGCGGCGGCGCCGTGTTCGATTTCATCGATCTGCATCTGGCGCACGATGGCGCGCGACTTGGCGTCCTGCGGCGGCAGGTCCACCAGATGGCTGGCCAGGTGCGCCTCGACCTGGCGCTCCGTTTCCACCACAAACCCCAGGCTCTGGCCATCGCCCACGCGCGCGGCCAGCGTACCGAGCGCAAAGGCGCCGGCGTACCACAGCGGGTTGAGCAAGCTCAAACGCGAACCGAGTTCATTGACGCGCTGCGCGGTCCAGGCCAGGTGATCTTCCTCGTCACGACCGGCTTCGTCAAACTGCGCGCGGATGGCCGGGCTGTGCGCATGGCGCGCCTGCGAGTTGTACAGCGCCTGCGCGCACACTTCCCCCACATGATTGACACGCATCAGGCCGGCGCTATGGCGCTGCTCGGCCGCGCTCAGGGTGGCATCGGCCGCCTGGACTGCCGGCGTCGGGCGCGAAGCATGGGCAACGCCGGCGATCACGCGCAGCGCCTTGTCGGCATCAACAATCAAACGATCCAGGGTGGGAAGGTAGCGGTGCGCTGTCATCGTAGCTCGTCTTGTAGGGAAAAAACATAATTATAGGACGATCACTGCCAGGCGTACCCGCGCCGCTAACAGGACGAAACGGCTTTATTGCGGGTTTTGTTGATTTATGCGGGCTTTTTCCTTTTCGATCCAGTCGACCACCGGGCCGACGGCGTCCAGGCCGGAAAGGTTCTTTGCCACCCCCAGGTTGAGCGAAATGAGGAAGTGGATACTGTCGATGGGAATATCGGTGCAATGCCGGGCAAAGGCCGCCAGGAAGCGCGGCGACTCGAGCACCTTGAGCACCTTGACCCCGCTCATGTATTGCAGCAGGCTGGAAATGCTGTGGCCGCCGCCCAGCGTATGGTAGATAAAGCGATTGTATTGGGCGTCGATTTTCTTGAAATCGAGCTCCTCCTTCGTCATCAGGCCGGCCAGATAGTACAGCCCCAGGCTGACGCGAAAAAAACCGATGGCTTCGGGGCTGGTCATGCCAGCACGCCCGACGGCCATGACCTTGTCCTGCGTCTCCTGATCGATGCTTCTCATTGCACGCCTCCCCCATAGCAGCTTGTCAGCGTGCATGAAGATGCTGCCTTTTTCAATAGCCTGTTCAATATTTCCACCTTGCAAGTTACATTTTTTACATGTTACTCTGAGCATCCTATAAGAATGGACGAGCATATGATAGAGGTCAAGCATCTGGCGAAACGTTTCCGCATGCCCAAGCATCGTGGCAAGGCTCCGGCCAGCACCGATCCGCGTGAACACGACGGCTGGTTCCATGCCGTGCGCGATGTCAGTTTCAGCTGCGCGCCGGGCGAAGTGCTGGGCCTGCTCGGCCCCAATGGCGCCGGCAAGACTACCACCTTGCGCCTGCTGTCGACCGCACTGCAGGCCGACGGCGGCAGCGCGCTGGTCAATGGCGTCGATGTGCTGCAGCAGCCGCTGGTGGCGCGCCAGAGCATCGGCTTTTTGTCCGGCTCGACCGGATTGTACGGCCGCCTGACGGCCCGTGAAAACGTCGAATACTTCGGCCGCCTGCACGGCATGACGCCGGAGGCGCTCAAGCGGCGCTGCGACGAGCTGTTTGCCCTGCTGCAAATGGAGCAATACGGCGACAAGCGCGCCGACCAGTTGTCGACCGGCATGAAGCAGAAATGCGCGATTGCCCGCACCGTGGTGCATGAGCCGCAGGTGGTGATCCTGGACGAACCGACTTCCGGCCTCGATGTGATGTCGGCCAAGATCCTGCTCGACTTCATTGCCAGCTACAAGGCGCTGCGCGTGCCGCTGATTTTTTCCACCCATCATCTGCACGAAGTGGAAAAACTGTGCGACCGCGTCTGCATCATCAATCATGGCACCACCGCTTTTAACGGCACGCTGGACGAACTGCGCATGCTTGGCGGCAGCAGCGACCTGTACGACGCCTTTGTCGACGTGATCAACCGGGGAATATAAGCATGTGGACAATTTACCTGAAAGAACTGCTGGAACTGACGCGCGACCGCAAGACGCTGATCTTTACCATCCTGATTCCCATCTTTGCCATGCCGCTGATCTTTGGCGGCTTTGCTTATGTCTCGAACAATATGTTCAAGAACGCCAAATCGGCGGAAATGCGCTACGCCATGATCGGCAAGCAGCATGCACCGGGCCTGGCCGAACGCTTCAGCGCGCAGGCCAATCTGCGCGAAGTGCCGCTGGCGTCCGAAGGCGAGATCCGGCAGGCCATCAGCGACGAGCGCATCAAATTTGCGGTAATCGTGGCGCCTGATTTCGAGCAAACCCTACAGCAGCACAAACAGGCGCATATCGAGCTCCATTACAACAGCGCCAGCACGGTCGACCTCACGCACCAGCGCGTGCGCGAAATCGTCGAAGGCTATAACGGCGTGCTGCGCGAAAACGCCCTGTCTGCGCTGAACCTGAACGCCGGCCAGCTGGCGTTCGCGCTCAATCCGGTGGTGCTGGAGAAAAAATCGACCGCCAACGAACGCGAGCAAATGGGCGCGGCCATCGGCGGCCTGCTGCCGTATATTTTGCTGATGGTGTGCCTGACGGCGGCCATGTATCCGGCCATCGACATGGGCGCCGGTGAAAAGGAGCGTGGCACGCTGGAAACGCTGCTGCTGGCGCCGGTACCGCGCGGCACCATCGTGCTGGCCAAATTCCTGGTGCTGTTTACGGTCGGCCTCACGTCAGCCGTGCTGATGGTGGGCAGCATGGCCACCTTGCTGGTGGTGTTCGGCAGCTCGCTTGACGGCGTGATGGCGGTGCTGGTGCGCAGCATCGGCCTGCCCGACCTGGCCATGGTCACGCTGATGCTGGTGCCGACGGCCGCCATCTTTGCTTCACTGCTGCTGTCGATCTCGATCTACGCAAAGAGCTACAAAGAGGCGGCCGGCATGATTACGCCGCTGATGCTACTGGTGATCCTGCCGACGCTGGTGGCGATCTTGCCTGGTGTCGAACTGAACTGGCTGTGGTCGATGGTGCCGCTGACCAACGTCTCGCTGGCCATGAAGGAACTGGTCAAGGGCACCATGGATTACCGCATGTTCGGCGTGATCATGGCGTCGAGCAGCATCATTGCCGGCGCCCTGCTGCTGCTGTGCCGCTGGTGGTTTACGCGCGAAGCGGTGCTGTTTCGCAACTGATTCTGCTAGGATGACGGCCCGCGCGGCCGCCATCCGCCCGCGCAGGCTGCACTCTGGGCACGCAAACATGCCGGCTATCGCATGCAACTGCCCAGTATGTCTCAAATTCACTACAATGCCACCATATGAAACCCCTGATGCGCCTGCGCGGCGCCGGGCTGCCCAGCATCAGCAAGGAGTGGTATGGAATTGCAAATTCGCAACTTGTCGAAAACCTACGCCAATGGCGTGGTGGCGCTCGACGATATTTCGCTGACGATCCCGCCAGGCATGTTCGGCCTGCTCGGCCCCAACGGCGCCGGCAAGTCGACCCTGATGCGCACGCTGGCCACCTTGCAGGAATGCGACGCCGGCTCGGTCTTCTTTGGCGACTATGATGTGCTCGATGACAAGGACGAGGTGCGCCGCCTGCTCGGCTACCTGCCGCAGGACTTCGGCCTGTATCCGAAGGTGACGGCCTACGAACTGCTCGACCATTTTGCCATGTTGAAAGGCCTGTCGAACCGCGCCCGGCGGCGCGAAGTGGTCGACGGCCTGCTGCAGCAAACCAATCTGTTCGACGTGCGCCACCAGCGCCTGGGCGGCTTTTCGGGCGGCATGCGCCAGCGCTTCGGGATTGCCCAGGCACTGCTGGGCGACCCGAAACTGATTATCGTCGACGAGCCCACGGCCGGACTCGACCCGCAGGAACGCGTGCGCTTCCACAATCTCTTGTCGGACATCGGCGAAGACAAGACCGTGATCCTGTCGACCCATATCGTGTCGGACGTGGCCGACCTGTGCGCCAACATGGCCATTATCAACAAGGGCCATCTGCTGCTGTGCGGCAGGACCCAGGACCTGATCGATGAAGTCAGCTACAAGATCTGGGCGCGCTTTGTCGACAAGAAAGACTTGCCGGCGTTCCAGCAGCGCCATGCCGTCATTTCCACGCGCCTGCTGTCGGGCCGCACGCTGATCCATGTCTACAGCGACAACGATCCAGGCGACGGTTTCGAAGAGGCCATCGGCGACCTGGAGGACCTGTATTTCGCCACCATTGCCGGGCGCCACCGCGTGGCCCCGACCTGCGATTAAGGCCAGCCCATGTTTGCCATCGCAGCGTTTGAAGCCAGACAGCGTCTCAAGCTGCTGTCGACCTGGGTGTATTTCGCCATGTTCCTGGCGCTGGCCATGTTGTGGATGGCTGCCGTCGGCGGCGTCTTCAAGGAAGCCACCATCAGTTTCGGTGGCAAGTCGCTGATCAATGCGCCGCGCTCGGTGGCGCTGACCTGCAGTTTTCTCGGCTGCTTTGGCGTGGTGGTGGTCGCCGCCATGATGGGCCGCTCGGTGCAGCAGGATTTCGAACACCGCATGCAGCATTTCTTCTTCAGCGCGCCGATACACAAGCATGACTATGTGTTTGGCCGCTTCCTCGGCGCCGCGTTCGTGCTGGCGGTGGTGTTTGCCAGCATACCGCTGGGCGCCTGGCTGGGCGCCTGGCTGCCCGGCATCGATCCGGAACGGCTGGGGCCGCACATGGCGCTGGCCTACCTGCTGCCTTATCTTTTTACCCTGCTGCCCAACCTGTTTATTTTTGGTGCCATCTTCTTTGTGATTGCCGCGCTGACGCGGCGCATGCTGCCGGTCTACATCAGCTCGGTAGTGATGCTGATCGGCTACCTGGTGGCGCCCTCGCTGGCGCGCGACCTCGACTATAAAACGCTGGCCGCACTGATCGATCCGTTCGGCACCACCGCCGTGATCCGCCTGACCGAATACTGGACCAATGCCGAGCGCAACAGCGAACTGGTGCTGCTGGAAGGCGTCTACCTGCTTAACCGCGCCATCTGGTCCGGCTTTGCGCTGGTGGCCTTGCTGCTCGGCTACTGGCGCTTCCAGTTCCTGGCCACCGCCGACCTCGGCGCCGCCAAGCGCCAGGGTGAAGGGACGCCAGTGCAGCGTCTGAGCAGCACCGCGCAGTCTACTACGCAGGCGCCCGACTTCCAGCAGCGCAGCCTGGCCTTTCTGCTGCTCAAGATGAGCTGGCTGAACCTGCGTGAAACCGCCAAGAATATTTACTTTGCAGTGATCGTGCTGGCCGGCGTGCTGACCATGTATGCCGGCGCGCTCGACCTGGGCTCGCTGTTTGGCACCAACACCTATCCGGTCACGCCGCAGGTGCTGGAAATGGTCAGCGACTCGTTCGGGCTGTTCATGCTGGTGATCACCGCTTTCTATGCGGGCGAACTGGTGTGGCGTGAACGCGAAAGCGGCTTGCAGCTGATGCTCGACGCCCTGCCCGTGCCAAACTGGCTGCCGCTGCTGTCGAAGCTGTTTGCGCTGATCGGCCTGCAAGCGCTACTGAGCCTGGTCATCATGCTGTGTGGCATGTCGATCCAGGTGGCCATGGGCTATTACCGGTTGGAGCCTGGCCTGTATCTCGAGTCGCTGTTCCTGACGCACTTGCCCGGCTATGCACTGACCGCAGTACTGGCGATTTTCCTGCAGGTCGTGCTCAACCAGAAATACCTGGCCTATTTCGCCACTATTTTGTATTACCTGGCCAGCATTGCCTTCCCGGCGCTGGGGCTGGGCGACCCGCTACTGTTGTACGGCAATACGCCGCAGTTTCTCTACTCGGCCATGAATGGCGCCGGCCACTACCTGCTGCGCGAACGCTGGTATCTGCTGTACTGGAGCGGCGCGGCGCTGATGCTGACGGTGCTGGCGCTGCTGCTCTGGCCACGTGGCGCGCAGGACAGCTGGCGTATCCGGCTGCGCCTGGCGCGCCACGGCTTGAGCCAGCCGGTGCTGGCCAGCTTTGGCGTGGGACTGGCCATCTGGCTGGGCGCTGGCGGCGTGCTGTTCTACACCTTTCATATCGCCAACGACACCAAATCGGCTTATGCGCGCGACGCCGACCTGGCCAGCATGGAGCGCCAGTACCAGCACTATGCGGCCACGCCGCAGCCGCGCATTGCCGACGTCAGGCTCGACGTGGCGATCCATCCGGCGCAGCGCAAGCTGGTCGTCAAGGGACGCTATCTGCTGCAAAACAGAACCAGTGCGCCGCTCAGCCTGATCCTGGTGCAGCAGGATCCGACCTCGCGCATGCGCCTGCGTTTCGATACGCGCGTCCATCCGGGCCTCGACGATACCCGCCTGGGCTTTTACAGCTATCGCCTGGAAACGCCGCTGGCCCCGGGCGCCACGCTGGGCATGGATTTCGATGTCGACTACGCGCCGCGCGGCATTTTCGGCCTGGGCCAGGAAACGCCGGTGGTGGCCAACGGCACCTTCTTTACCAATGCCGTGCTGCCGCATATCGGCTACCAGCAACGGCTGGAACTGCAGGACCCGCGCGACCGCAAGAAACACGGCCTGCCACAGAAGGAACGGGCGCTGGCGCGCGACGATGCGCGCGGGCTGGCCAACAACTACATCAGCAACGACGCCGATCTCATCAGCTTCGAGGCCACCGTCAGCACCGTCGACGGCCAGACGGCCATTGCACCGGGCACGCTCGACAATGACTGGGTCGCCGATGGCCGCCATTATTTCCATTACAAGATGGAGCAGCCGATACTCAATTTCTATTCCATCCAGTCAGCCCGCTATGCCGTGCGCCATGAGCGCTGGCACGACGTGGCAATCGATGTGTACTACCAGCGCGGACACGAAGTCAACCTCGACCGCTTCGTGCGCGGCACCCGCGAGGCGCTCGACTATTACACCAGCAACTTCGGCCCCTACCAGCACAAAATGGTGCGCATCGTCGAGTTCCCGCGCTACACCAGCCAGGCGCAGTCGTTCCCCGGCACCATTCCATTTTCGGAAGGCCTGGGCTTTATTGCCAAAGTCGACGAAAAAAATCCCAAGGATCTCGACTATCCCTTTTATATCACCGCCCATGAGGTGGCGCACCAGTGGTGGGCGCACCAACTGATCGGCGGCAATACGCGCGGCGCCACCGTGCTGAGCGAAACACTGGCCGAATACTCGGCGCTGATGGTGATGAAAAAAACCATGGGAGCAGACAAGATGCGCCGCTTCCTGCGCCACGACCTGAACGGCTATCTGCGCGGACGCAGCAGCGAAATCAAGAAGGAAATGCCGCTGGCCGACGATGAAAACCAGTCTTATATCCATTACCAGAAGGGCAGCCTGGCCATGTATCTGCTGCAGGACATCATCGGCGAAGACAAGGTCAACGGCGTATTGCGCGAGCTGCTGCAAACGCATGGCGGCAAAGTACCGCCATACGCCAGCGTGACGGCCCTGATCGACGGTTTGCGCAAGGTCACGCCGCCGGCGCAGGCCTATCTGATCGACGACCTGTTTGAAAAAATCGTGCTGTTCGATAACCGCGCTTTATCGGCCAAGGCGCGCAAGCTGCCCGACGGACGCTATGAAGTGACCATCAATGTGCAGGCCAGCAAGCTCAACGCGGGGGAACAGGGGCAAGAGCGCGAAGTGCCGCTCGACGATCTGATCGAGATTGGGGTCGATGACAGGAATGGCCAGCCGCTGCTGCGCGAACGACTGCGCATGACGGCAAAACAGGGCAGCTATGTGGTGCAGGTCAAGGCACGTCCGGCCAGGGCCGGTATCGATCCGGACAACAAGCTGATTGACCGCAAGCCTGATGACAATATGGTGGCCGTCAGTATCAGCGAACCATAAGGCGGGTCAGATGGCAATAAATGCCGCTAAGTTAAGAGGACGGTAGGTCGGATTAGCGTAGCGTAATCCGACAATTGGCAGCTGATATTGTCGGATTACGCCGCTACGCGGCCTGCGCGGCTCGGCTAATCCGACCTACTTAGTTTGCCAAGATTTTTCCTTAACTTAGCCGCATTAGGGCTAGGTGGCAATAAATGCAGCTAAGTGAAGCTTTTTCAGGCATTGAAAGTAGTAAGGCGAAAAAATGGCGCGCCAAGCGGCGCGCCTGTGCTGGCGTCTGGAATATTGCCAACCTTTACTGGTGTGCTTGTGGCCCTGAGACGCTAACGTAACGGCATTAAGATCAGGCAGAGATAGGAGCGGACGCGCCGCCCTCGCGCACCGCCACGCTCAGGCTGATGCCCATCTCGCCAAGCACGCCCAGATCGGCCAGCGACAGATCGAGCGAGGCGGCCTGCTGTGCATCGCCCTGCAATTCAAATTGCAGTTCGGCCACGATGCGCGGCATGCTGAAAGACACGCCGCGCGAATCGCATTCGGCCAGGTAGCTGCGCATGCGCGAGGACAGCGTCTGCGCCTGCGCCGCCTGGGCAATCAGGACCTCGAAACCGGAATCGAGATAGACGCGGCCGGCCTCCTTCGGCTCACCCTTGCGCCACTGGCGTTCGGGCTCGGTCGGCAGGACGTCCAGGATGGACCTGAGCGTCGTGTCATCGCCATGCACGTTCAACTTTGCCATATTCATGTTGCAGCACTTTCCGGTTCAGGATGCCGCCAGGCTGGCAGCGCAATCTCAGATCATCGAGTCTACGCAGGAAAGCAAAATATGTCCACACAGCAATATTTATTATCAAACTGATGCTTGCGCAGCATCAATCCCGGCCGTTGCAAGCAGCCGGGATTGGCACCTTACAGCTGCACGCCGCGCGCCTGCAGGGCGGCGCGTACACCGTCGCCGTAGGCGGAATCGGCACGGTCGAAATGCGCGAGCTGGCGTTGCAACGTTTCCACACGCACCTGACTCAGCGGACCGGCCAGGTTATCGAACAGGTTCTGCTTGCCCACCGGCGTCAGCAGGCGGAACAGATTACCGGCCTGCGTGTAATCGTCCTCTGCGCCGCGCCCGTCAAAGCGGCCGGCGTCGCCGTGCAGTGCCAGGCCCTGCTCGCCATGACCCATGCCGCCTGGCGCCGTGCCGCTGGCCACTACATTGGCATAGTTGCGCGCCGCGCCGCCGTTGTTGATCGCCATGCTGCCGTCGCGCTGCTGGTTGTGGAACGGGCAGCGTGCGGCATTGACCGGCAGATGCTGGTGGTTGGTGCCGACGCGATAGAGCTGCGCGTCATGGTAGGCAAACAGGCGCCCCTGCAGCATCTTGTCGGGCGAATAGCCGATACCGGGTACCGCGTTGGCCGGTGAAAACGCGGCCTGCTCGACTTCGGCGTGGTAGTTGTCCGGGTTGCGGTTCAGTTCGAAAACGCCGACTGGCAGCAGCGGAAAATCGCCATGCGGCCAGACCTTGGTCAGGTCGAACGGATTCCAGCCGGTACGCGTGCTCCAGGCGTCGAGCTGCTCTTCGGTCGCCACCTGCAGCTTGACCTCCCACTGTGGAAACTCGCCGCGTTCGATGGCGCCAAACAGGTCGCGCTGGGAGTAATCGGGGTCGCTGCCGGCCAGGCGGCCCGCTTCTTCGGCGCTCAGGTTCTTGATGCCCTGGCGCGTCTTGAAGTGCCATTTCACATACACGCGCTGGCCTTCGGCATTGATCAGGCTGTAGGTGTGGCTGCCGAAGCCGTCCATATGGCGGTAGCCGTCCGGCGTGCCGCGGTCGGAAAACAGCATGGTGACCTGGTGCAGGCTTTCCGGCGCATGGCTCCAGAAATCAAACATCATCTCGGCCGATTTCAGGTTGCTTTGCGGATTGCGCTTTTGCGTATGGATAAAGTCCGGAAACTTGATCGGATCCTTGATAAAGAACATCGGCGTATTGTTACCGACCAGGTCCCAGTTGCCTTCTTCGGTATAGAAGCGCAGGGCGAAACCGCGTGGATCGCGCTCGGTGTCGGCACTGCCGCGCTCGCCGCCGACGGTGGAAAAGCGCGCAAACGTCGCCGTCTGCTTGCCCACTTCGGCAAACAGTTTTGCCTTGGTGTAGCGCGAAATATCATGGGTAACGGTAAAAGTGCCATACGCGCCCGAACCCTTGGCATGGACCACGCGCTCGGGAATACGCTCGCGGTTGAAATGCTGGAGCTTTTCGATCAGGTGAAAATCCTGCAGCAACAAGGGGCCGCGTGGACCGGCGCTCAGGGAATTCTGGTTGTCAGCG
Organism: Janthinobacterium aquaticum; assembly: GCF_009208565.1. Classification (GTDB taxonomy): domain Bacteria; phylum Pseudomonadota; class Gammaproteobacteria; order Burkholderiales; family Burkholderiaceae_D; genus Janthinobacterium. Next base: position 192,476 of record NZ_WFLK01000005.1, read on the forward strand.
ACGGGGATGCCCGAAGCGGTGGTAATTGGCGGCTGGCTCATGATGCTTTTCCTTCGTTGTTGACTGATGAGTTCAGTTTAACCAGTCAAGCAAAAAAGGAAAAGATAATTGATTTTATCGAATCAATAGATAATTACAATGAACAGCCTGACGCATCACATCTGCTGCCCAGCATGGCCACCAGTTTGCCGGGCTGGCCCAGATAGCTTCCGGCATCGATCTGCCTGAGTTGGCGTGAACCATCGTCCAGTACAAAGGTGGGAAAACCCTGGCCGCGTACCTGCACCAGCAGCGCCCGGCTGTCGGCAATATGGCGCGCCGTGGCCTCGCCTGCCAGTTCGGCATAGCGCGCCTCGAAGGCGGCGCCGTCGAGTCCCAGCTGCTGCGCCAGCGCCAGCAACACTGGCAACTCGGCAATGCGCAGGCCATCGACATAATGTGCATGCTGCACGGCATGAAGCATGGTGGCGCCCTGCCCTTCGACAGCTTCGGCGGCCAGGATGGCGGTAATCGGCGGCGAAGAATCAAGCATGGCGCCCAGATCGTTCAACAGGCCGTCGCGGTAGCCATCGCCAAACGGCTGGCCGGTCATTTGCGCGATGCGCGCGTCGTGTGGCAGCACATAGTTGCGCCAGTCAGGCGTGATCGGGCGGCGGTTATTGCCACTCATCATGCCGCCGCCATGCAGCGCCAGGCGCAAGCCAGGCACGCTGCGCGCCGCCTCGACCAGCGGCGCGGCGCCGTAGCACCAGCCGCACAGGGGATCGTAAATATAATGCAGGACTGCTTCGGCCATGGCCGTCTCCTTGAAATTGCAACGTTGTTTCAGCGGCTTACCACTGTATTTCGCCCTTGGCCACTTTGGCGCTGAGCTTGAGGTCGTCATCGACCGGCAGGGCCGGATAGTGGCGCTGCATGGCAGCAATCAAGGCTGCCGAATCGGCCGCTTTGGCCGCTTCGGCCTCAAACGTCTGCACATAGTTGCGGGTAAAGCCGATGCTGTCGGGCGTATAGCTGGAACCGGGCTTGAAGTGGCCCGGCACGACGGTGACCGGTTTCAACGCGGCGATGCCATCGAGCGTGGTGATCCAGTCCCGGCGCGACTGCGCACTTTGCGTATCGGCCATCCATACATGCATATGGTTCGACAGCACCACGCCGCCGGCCACCGCCTTGATCGATGGAATCCACACATAGGTGCGTTCCGGTGTCGGGCCCGATATTTCCAGCGTCTGGCCTTCGAGCGTCATGCGCTTGCCTGTCAAGACATCGGGCACGATCAGGCTGGCCGGCGCATTGGCTTTCAGGATCGGCCCCCAGTAGGCCAGCTTGGCGTCCTTGTTGGCGCGTATGGCCGCCACCGTCTCGGCCGTGGCCACGATTTCTGCCTTGGGAAACGCCGCCTTGAGCACCTCGAGCCCAAAATAGAAGTCCGGGTCGCTATGGCTGATATAGATGGTACGCAGCTGCTTGCCGCTGGCACGGATTTTCTCTACCAGCTTTTGCGCATCGGCACGGGCAAACTGCGCATCGATCAGCACGGCATCGTGCTGGCCGGTCACCAGCACCGAGGCGACGGGAAAAATCGCGGCCTCGCCCGGATTGAACACATCGAGCTGCAAGGGAGCCGCCTGGACAGCACCGGCACCGAGCAGAAAAGCAAACAGCCATGAGGGCTTGAACATGATGAAGGTCTTTCAAAGTGGTCAGGATAAAGCCATCTTACGTTGCTTTTTCCGGAAGAAAAACCATTCAAAGTGCAATGGTTTGTTGCTTGATTCGCCGCAATCAATCAGACCTTACCTTTCCAATGTTTCGCAATGTTTCAAAACATGTCAGTTCGTCACGACCCTGTAATAATCCACCGTTATCTTGCTAGCTTTCAACACTAGCCGGATGAACCACATGACTCGCAGAAAACTTTCCGTCGCTGGCTGCAGCGTCGCCATTTCCATGATGCTGGCCGCCTGCGGCAGCAGCAACAACGACGACGTGGCCGTTGCAACGCCGCCAAAAAACGTGATTTTCTTCCTCGGCGACGGCATGGGCCTGACCACCATGACTGCGGCGCGCATCTATTCGGTGGGCGAAGAAGGTTCGCTGACCATGGACACGCTGCCGGAAATGGCGTTTGTCAAAACGTTCTCGGGCGACGCGCAGGTGACCGACAGCGCACCGTCGATGGCCGCCTACATGACGGGCGTGAAGATGAACAATGAAGTGATCTCGATGTCGGCCAATACGGTCGCCAAAGACCCGATCAACGACGCCAACGGCAACAAGCTGGCCAACAACTGCGGCACCGGTAACGGCACGCCGGCCACTACCCTGCTGGAAATGGCCAAGGCCAAGGGCTACTCGGCGGGCGTGGTCAGCACCGCGCGCGTCACCCACGCCACGCCTGCCGCAACGTACTCGCATATCTGCCACCGCGACCTGGAAAACGATATCGCTGCAGCGCTGGTGCCAGGCGGCACCGGCTATAACAGCGCGCTGGGCACCAATGGCCTGGAAGTGGTACTGGGCGGCGGTGCACAGTTCTTTACCCCGTTCAAGAACGGCGGCAAGCGCTCGGACAACCGCGACCTGGTGGCCGAACTGAAAGCCAAGAGCTACACCATCGCCAACACCGGCGCCGACTTCAAGGCCGTTGACGCTGCCAAGACCGACCGCCTGTTTGGCGTCTTTACGTCGAGCCACATGAGCTACGACCTGGACCGCGATGCGGCCAAGGAACCAAGCCTGGCAGAAATGACCACCAAGGCGATGGACGTGCTGGCCAAGAACAAGAAGGGCTACTTCCTGATGGTCGAAGGCGGACGCATCGACCATGCGCTGCATGAAACCACCGCCAAGAAAGCGCTGCAGGACACGGTAGCCTTCGACACCGCCATCAAGGCTGCCATCGACAAGGCCAAGCTGACCGATCCGGATTTGAAAAACACCCTGATCGTGGTCACTGCCGACCATGACCACACGCTGGTGCTGAACGGCTACGCCAAGCGTACCGGCAAGACCACCGCCACCAACCCTGGCGTGTTGGGCGTGGTGAAAAACTACGTGACCGGCGCAGTTGAAAAAGACCTGGACGGCGCACCGTATCCGATCATCGCCTTCGGCAATGGCGAAAAACGCATCCAGTCGAGCCGCGCCGCCATGGCCAGCCTGACCGAGACCAACACCAGCGCCAACGATTTCCACCAGGAAGCGGTGATCCGCATGGGCGTCGGCGGCGAAACCCACGGTGGCACCGACGTGTTCCTGGGCGCCATCGGCATGGGCGCCGACACCTTCCTGGGCACCATCGACAACACCAAGGTCTTTGGCCTGGTCAAGACCGCCGGCGGCCTGTAACTGACATACGAACTGGATACGCACATGAAATCTTCACTGAAACCCGCTCCAATGAAATCCGCACTGAAACTGTCCCTGCTGGGCGCACTGGTGGCCGCCAGCGTGGCCAACGCCCAGGCTGCCGACGCCAAGAACGTTATCTTCTTCCTCGGCGACGGCATGGGCCCGTCGGTCGTGACCGCTGCACGCATCTACAAATACGGCGAAGCGGGCAGCCTGAACATGGACAAGCTCGAACGCACGGCGCGCATCAAGACGTTTGCCAACGATGCACAAACGACCGACAGCGCGCCATCGATGGCCGCCTACATGACCGGCGTCAAGATGAACAACGAAGTCATCTCGATGGCGCAGGAGACCATCGCCAAGGAACCGGGCCGCGACGCCAACGGCAACCTGGGCGTGGACAACTGCCCGGCCGGCGGCAAGAGCGCCACCACCATCCTGGAACTGGCCAAGGCCAAAGGCAAGGCCGTGGGCGCCATTACCACCACCGAACTGACGCACGCCACGCCAGCGACCACCTTCTCGCATATCTGCAACCGCAATGCACAATACGCAATTGCCGCGCAAACCGTGCCCGGCGGCACCGGTTACAACACGGCACTGGGCGATGGCGTCGATGTGCTGATGGGTGGCGGGCGCAACCACTTCACGCCATGGTCGACCAGCAACCGCAATGGCCGCGCCGATGGCCGCAACCTGCTGAACGAATTTGCTGCCAAAGGCTATACGGTGGCCGCCACCAAGGCCGAGATGGCTGCCGCGCCGAACAACAAGAAATTCATCGGCCTGTACAGCACGCGCAGCCACCTGGAATATGAACTGGACCGCACCGCCGCCACGCCCACCGGTGAAGGCGCGACCCAGCCGAGCCTGACGGACATGACGCTCAAGGCCATGGCCATGCTGTCGGCCAACACCAACGGCTACTTCCTGATGGTCGAAGGTGGCCGTATCGACCATGCGCTGCACGGCATCAACGCCAAGCGCGCGCTGGCCGACACGATTGCCTTTGACGACGCCATCAAGGCCGCCATCGACAAGGTCAAGGAAACCGATCCGACCCTGGCCAACACGCTGATCGTGGTCACGGCTGACCATGACCATACGATGGCGATTAACGGCTACTCCAAGCTGGGCAATCCGATTCTCGATATCAGCAAAGGCTATCGCGACGGCCTGCCGGCCAAGGACGCCGATGGCAAGACCTATACCACGCTGGTATTCGGCAATGGCCCGAACCGTCCTGACATGCGCGCCGACATCAGCAGCGTGCAGGCCCAGGCCGACAACTACCTGCAGGAAACAGGCGTGCGCCTGGCCAGCGAAACGCATGGCGGCGGCGACGTCAAGCTGTTGTCGACCGGCGCCGGCTCGAAAGCCTTCAAGGGCACCATGGATAACACCAAAGTGTTTGAACTGCTGAAGACGGCGCTGGGCCTGTAATCCTCCCGCGCCGACTCACCGGGGCCGATGGCAGCAATGCCATCGGCCCATTTGTACATTTCAAGGAACCACAATGAAATCGACCCTGCTTGCCATCTTGCTCGCTACCGGCTTTGCCGCGCATGCCCAGGCTGCCCCGGCCGCACCCGACCTCGACCTGCGCATTACCTACTACAGCCGCGTGCTGACGCCCGAAGGCGTGACGCGCGAAAGCCGCTACGATGAAAAAATGCTGCGCCGCCCGGGCCATGTGTGGGTCGAGCGCGTGCTGGCGCCGGCCACCGACGCCCATGCCGGCCACGATCACGGCGCCAGGGCGCCCGCCAACAAGAAAGTGGCGCATGAGCACAAGCATTTCAACCCGGTGCTGATCCCGCGCCATGTGATACTGGAAAAAGACACCGTGCGCGTCGAATATATCGATGCGCATGACAAGGTGGTGGTGTCGATCCCGAAGGTGGAATTTGAAAACGTCAACTTTGACGGTTCATGGGAAAACAGCTACTACCTGCTCGATCCGAAACAGGTGGCCGCCATGCCACTGTCGAAGCAAGCCTCGACAGTGCCTGGCGCGCGCTGGCGCGAAGTGCAGAAAAACGGCAACTTCCAGCGCGTACTGTGGGATGAGCAGAAGCAGATACCTTTGATGATCGAAAGCGGCGACCTGGCCAATACCTTCTACCGCCGCGTCGATGTGAAGCAGGAGCCACTCAGCAAGGGGCAACCGTGGAGCAATTTGAAGAACTTCGCGCAGCGCGAGTATTCGGATTATCTTGATTAAACCCAGACGTGCACGTAGGTCGGATTAGGCCCCAGAGGGGCCGTAATCCGACAACACTGCAGGCGCCAAAAATATCGCCAGATCAGGCCCCGCAGGGGCCGTAATCCGACAACACTGCAGGCGCCAACAATGTTGTCGGATTACGCGGGGCTTTGCCCCGCTAATCCGACCTACGTGGTTACTGACTTACTCGGCTGCCGCCTTCTTGGCTGGTGCCTTTTTGGCGGCCGGCTTTTTCACTGCGGCAGCTTTCTTGGCCGGCGCTTTTTTGACCGCGACTTTCTTGGCCGGTGCGGCCGCTTCGTCGCCTTCCGGCTCGGCAGCTGCCTTGCCCTTGGCTGGCGCCTTGGCCTTGCGCTCTTCAAACTCGAAACTCACCTTGCCATCCTTGCCGCGTACCAAAAAGGCCTTGAACGGACGGCGCGTGCGCTGCGAGATAAAGCCTGGCAGCAGATCGGTCTTGCCGTCGTTGAGCAGCTTGGCCATCTGTTCAGGCAGGATTTCCTGCTGCAGGATAATGCGTCCGCTGCGGAAGTCGCACGTCTTCGGTTTGGCTACGCTGTGTTCGCAAACGTAGGCCAGGCCCATTTCATAGACGCCGCCGTTGCACTTGGGGCAAGGTCCCAGCGGGGTCTGGCCGGTGAAGTCGACGCCTTCGCCGTCTTCGCTCTCGTCGTTCTGGCCGAAATCGAATTCCAGTTTGAAATTCTTGATCTCTTCATCGCGCACGATACGCAAAATGGCGGCAAACGGACGGCCCATTTTTGAGCGGAAACCCTGCAGCGGACCGATGGTGCGTTCCTTCAGCAATTCTTCCACTTCAGCAATCTCGAACTGGCGCGAACCAGGCGTCTTGCTCATCGAAAAATCGCACTTGGTGCAGGCAAAGCGACGATAATTTTCCTTGACCACGCTGCCGCAATTCGGGCACGGCGTGTGCATGGTGGCGTAGTCGCCAGGGATGGTATCGTTGTCGTATTCCTTGGCGCGCTTGACGATGATTTGCGTCATCTGGGCAATTTCACGCATGAATTCATCGCGTGAAATCTTGCCCTTCTCCATCTGCGACAGCTTGTATTCCCATTCGCCGGTCAGCTCGGGCGCCGTCAGTTCATTGACGCCCAGTCCGCGCAGCAGCGTCATCAGCTGCGACGCCTTGGCCGTCGGCATCAGCTCGCGTCCTTCGCGCAGCAGATAGCGCTCCGTCAGCAGGCCCTCGATGGTGGCGGCGCGCGTCGCTGGCGTACCGAGGCCCTTGCCGGCCATGGCGTCGCGCAGTTCATCGTCGTCGATCAGCTTGCCGGCGCCTTCCATGGCCGACAGCAAGGTCGCCTCGGTATAGCGCGCAGGCGGCTTGGTCACCAGGCCGTTGGCTGTCACGCTTTCGGTCTGCACTTTCTCGCCCTTGGCCACCGGCACCAGATTGCCGCCGGCGTTGCTTTCCTTGTCGCCGTCAGTCGACGCTTCCTTGCCGTAGATGGCCAGCCAGCCCGGATTGGTCATGACCTTGCCTTCAGTCTTGAACTGATGGCCGGCCACTTCCGTAAAGCGGGTGGTGACCTGGAACTCGGCTGGCGGGAAAAAAACCGCCATGAAACGACGCGTGACCAGGTCGTACAGCTTCTGTTCCGGCTCCGACAGGTTCTTTGGCGCAATCGTGGTCGGGATGATCGCAAAGTGATCCGAAATCTTCGTGTTGTCGAAGATGCGCTTGTTCGGCTTGACCCAGCCCTTGTCGATAATCTGCTTGGCAAACTGGTGGTAGTTGCTGTTGCCCTTGACCGTTTCCAGCGCCTGCAGCACGGTCGGCATATAGTCTTCCGGCAGGTGGCGCGAATCGGTACGCGGGTAAGTCAGCACTTTGTGCTTTTCATACAGTGCCTGGGCCAGGCCCAGCGTGTTCTTGGCCGAGAAACCAAAGCGCGAGTTCGCTTCGCGCTGCAGGCTGGTCAGGTCGAACAGGCCCGGCGACATCGAGGTGGTCGGCTTCGATTCTTCCGTGACCACGCCCTGGCGGCCGCGGCAGGCGGTGGCGATGGAGTCGGCCGCAGCCTTGCTCCACAGGCGCTCGGCGCGCTTTTCGGGATCGTTCTCGTCCTTCTTGAACTTGGTGTCGAGCCAGCGGCCTTCATAGATGCCGGCGGCGCAGACAAATTCGGCGCGCACTTCCCAGAAGTCGCGCGGCACGAATTTCTTGATCTTGTCTTCACGCTCGACCACGATCGACAGCGTCGGCGTCTGTACACGGCCCACGGTGGTCAGGTAAAAGCCGCCCTCTTTCGAGTTAAAGGCCGTCATGGCGCGCGTGCCATTGATGCCGATCAACCAGTCCGCTTCCGAACGGCAACGGGCCGCATCGGCCAGCGGCATCATTTCTTCATCGCTGCGCAGATGGGTAAAACCGTCGCGTATCGCGTTCGGCGTCATCGACTGCAGCCACAGGCGCTTGACCGGTTGCTTGGCCTTGGCGTTTTGCGCGATCAGGCGGAAAATCAGCTCGCCCTCGCGCCCCGCGTCGCATGCGTTGATCAGGGTGGTGACGTCTTTACGCTTGATCAGCTTGTTCAATACTTTGAGCCGCGCTTCGGTCTTGGCGATCGGGTTGAGCGCGAAATACGGTGGAATCATCGGCAGGTGCGCAAAGCTCCATTTGCCGCGCTTGATATCGTATTCTTCCGGTACGGCAATCTCCAGCAGGTGACCCACTGCTGACGACAGGACGTATTCATCCGATTCAAAGTACTCATCGTGCTTGGTAAAGCCGCCAAGCGTCTTCGCGATATCGTTCGCGACAGAAGGCTTCTCGGCGATGATGAGGGTTTTTGTCATATTTATTAGTCTCGAAAAATGCTCTGGGAGTGGTTCAGCATGCGCATCATACATGGCATTGCCGGGCGCGGACGCTTTTGTCTGCGCACCGCGCCGTGACTTGCAGTCTTGTCAAGCAACCAATGATAAGCGCCGAATGAAGGGTTCGGCAAGTTATCTGCACGTATAGATGCGTGGGGAAAATTCAAGCCTGGCGCCACAAAACAGTGCTGGCGCCACAGGCAGCACGACAGGAAAATTAATGCAGCAGCCGGGGCGCGATATCGGCGTCGTCAACAAACAGGTCATCGAACATCAGGGCGTCCGGTTCCTTGCCCTGGCTCCACAGGAGCATCAGGACGATGACCTTGAGCTTGCCCAGGGCAACCGGCGTGTCGTCGAGCGCCAGCGCGCGTTCGATCACGATTTCACGCTGCAGCGGCGTCAGTACGCGCGCGCTTTCAAGGAACTGGATAAAGCCGATGGCGGCCGTGCCGAGCACATCGCTTTCCTGCTGCACGTAGAAACGCGTGCCGGTCGAACTGGCGGTCAGCGCATGGTCGACGCTGGCCATGGCGGTCAGATCGGTCAGCCAGACCAGCGCTTCGGAGATCTCCACGTCGTCGAAACCGACGGCCGACAACTTGCGCGCCAGCGCCTCCGGCTCGGGGCAGGCGTCGGGGCGATAATAAGTCTCGTAGAGATAAACCAGGATATCGAACATGGCTCTACTTTATCAGCTAAGTTCGCTAGCGCACAAGCTTGGTGCAGCCGCAAAGACCGCCAGTGCGGCAAGGCCGCCACACAAGTGTCAGACTAGCATTTGCAGCGTTGAAACAGTGCGCCGGGCAAGCGCTCCACCTGTCCCGCCAGTTCCAGCGCCAGCAAGGCCGCCATGGTTTCCCCGACCGGCATGGCGCAACGCATGGCCAGGGTGCCGGCGTCGCAGGGGTCGAAACCAAGCGCGGCCAGCAGCGGCGTCTCGCTGGCGGCGGCGGTCGGGGTGCTGATATGCTGCCCGGGCCATCCCATTTCCTGCAAGATATCGTCGACCGACTCGACCAGCCGGGCGCCCTGCCGTATCAGGCTGTGGCAGCCCTTGGCCAGCGCCGAATGAATCGAACCGGGCACCGCATACACATCGCGCCCCTGCTCGCCGGCCAGGCGCGCCGTGATCAGCGAGCCCGATTGCGCGGCCGCCTCCACCACCAGCACGCCGCGCGCCAGCCCGCTGATCAGGCGATTGCGGCGCGGAAAATTGCCGGGCATGGCAGGCAGGCCCAGCGCATATTCGCTGACAATGCAGCCATGCTGTGCAATGCGCTGCGCCAGTTCGGTATTGCGCTTCGGATAGACCAGGTCGGCACCGGTGCCGATCACTGCCACCGTACTGCCGGCGCCGCGCAAGGCGCCTTCGTGCGCATGCGTGTCGATGCCCAGCGCCAGCCCGGAAATCACCGTCAGCCCGGCGCCGCTCAGCGCCTCGGCAAAAGCGGCGGCGTTCTGCTTGCCCTGCACGCTGGCGTTGCGGCTGCCGACAATGGCAATGCCAGGGCGCGACAACAGCTCGGCGTGCCCACGCACATACAACAACAGTGGCGGATCGGGTATTTCCAGCAGCAAAGGCGGATAGCTGGCGTCGGCCAGCGTCAGCACCGCGTTGCCCGGCTGCGCCAGCCACTGCAGCGTCAACGCCAGCTGGCTGTTGGCCAACTGGCCGGGCGGCGCGCAAATGACGCGCGCCAGCCGCGCCGGAACCAGCTCGCACAGGGCCTCGCGCGATGCGGCAAACAGCTGCGAGGGCAAGCCGAAGCGCGCCAGCAGCAGGCGCGCTGCCACCGGCCCCACACCCGGCAGATATTGCAGGCGCAGCCAGGCCGCCAGTTCAATGATGGCCTCCTTGTCGCTGCTGGCGGCAGATGGATTCATCCCTGCATGCTAGCGCCATGGCGAGGCGGCGATGCCGAACTGCGCAAACGGCGTGCGCGCAGCCGTTAAAACTGCCCGCCGGCGACAGCGCGCCAGGCGTCTGTGATAAAATTTCTGTTTATAGCTGCCATTTTACAGCTGCCATTTCTGGCACAACCCAACAAGCCTGAACCGTCCGCGCGCATGGCCCAGGCAGCACTGATCGAGCGCGCATCGCGCCCACTAACCCTAGTCAAATCCGTATGTCCATATTAAATATCCTGCGTTACCCCGATCCGCGCCTGCACACGGTGGCCGTGCCCGTCACGGAGTTTGACGACAAACTGCAGACCCTGATCGATGACATGGCTGAAACCATGTATGACGCGCCTGGCGTAGGCCTGGCGGCGTCGCAAGTCGACCAGCATATCCAGATGATGGTGATCGACGTCACCGAAGAAAAAAACCAGCTGCAGGTCTTCATCAACCCGGAAATCACCTGGGCCAGCGAGGAAAAGCAGGTCTACGACGAAGGCTGCCTGTCGGTGCCGGGCGTGTATGACGGCGTCGAGCGCCCTTCGCGCATCAAGGTGCGCGCGCTGGACCGCCATGGCAAGAGCTTCGAACTGGAAGCCGACGGCCTGCTGGGCGTATGCATCCAGCATGAAATGGATCATCTGCTGGGCAAGGTATTTGTCGAATACCTGTCGCCACTGAAGCGCAACCGCATCAAGACCAAGCTGGTCAAGGAACAGCGCGGCCTCGAACGCGAAGCCGCCCTGCGCGCGCAGAACCGCCGTTTCTGAACCTGCGTGCTGTGCCTTTGCAGGACAGTCGCTTACACTTTGCCAGCGACGCGCCTTCGGGCGTGCGCCTTTCGCCCTTCACCTCAAGGACCGCCATGAAAGTGATCTTCGCAGGCACGCCCGAATTTGCCGCCATCGCCCTGAAAGACCTGCATGAGGCAGGCTTCGAGATTCCCCTGGTGCTGACCCAGCCCGACCGCCCGGCCGGACGCGGCATGCAGCTGCACGCCTCGGCCGTCAAGCAGTATGCGCAGCAGCATGGCATCGAAGTGCTGCAGCCGCTGTCGCTGCGCATGGACAGCAAGGATGCGCAGCGCGCGGCCGAAGCAAAAGCCGCCCACGAACGCCTGCTGGCCACCGATTACGACGTGATGGTGGTGGCCGCTTACGGCTTGATCTTGCCGCGCAGCACGCTCGACATCAAACCCTGCATCAATATCCATGGCTCGCTGCTGCCGCGCTGGCGCGGCGCCGCACCGATCCACCGCGCCATCGAAGCCGGCGACGATGAAACGGGCGTGACCATCATGCAGATGGAAGAAGGGCTCGATACCGGCCCCATGCTCGCCATCGAGCGCGTGGCCATCGAAGCGGGCGACTCGACCGCTACCCTGCACGACAAGCTGGCCGCCCTGGGCGGACGCATGATTGTTGCAACCCTGCGCCAGATGCAGCAGCAAGCGGTGCCGGCAGTGCCGCAGCCCGAGGCGGGCCTCACGTACGCAGCAAAAATTGCCAAGGAAGAAGCGCTGCTCGACTTCAGCCTGCCGGCGCTGGAACTGGGCCTGAAAATACGCGCCTTCAATCCTTTCCCCGGCGCCTGCGGCCAGATCGACGGCGTGACCGTCAAGATCTGGGCGGCCGATGTGATCGACGCCGGCAGCGATCAGCCGCCCGGCCAGATCCTGGCAGCCGACGCCCAGCTCGGCATCGTGGTGGCCTGCGGCAGCGGTTCGCTGCGCCTGACCTCGCTGCAAAAGCCGGGCGGCAAGCGCCTGCCGGCGCGCGAATTCATCAAGGGCTTTGCGCTCGAAGGCAAGCGCTTCGAGGCCATCTGACCCGGGCCCGCCATGGACCAGCTGACGGCCCTGCGCGCACTGCGCCGCGTGGTGGAACTGGGTAGCTTTACGGCGGCCGGCAATGCGCTGGGCATCTCGCATTCCATCGTCTCGCGCCAGGTGCGCCAGCTGGAAAACCAGCTCGGCGTGCAGCTGCTTAACCGCACCACACGGCGCTTTGCGCTGACCGCCGCCGGCCAGGATTACTACCTGGCCAGCCGCGACATCCTCGATGCACTCGACGCGGCCGACCGTGCTGTTACCAGCCATCAGCTGCAGCCGGCAGGCAGCCTGCGCATCAATGCGCCGATGGCGCTGGGCACGCTGGAGCTGGCCGGCTGGCTGCCGCGCTTTGCCGCACGCTACCCGCTGCTGCAGATCGACCTGGTCTGCAATGACCGCATGGTCGACCTGATCGATGAAGGCTTCGATGTGGCGCTGCGCATCAGCCATGGCCTGCCCGACTCCACGCTGGTGGTGCGCAAGCTCGCTTCGAGCGCCGTGCTGGCGGTAGCAGCGCCCTCCTACCTTGCCCGCCACGGTGCACCGCGCACGCCACAGGAACTGGCACACCACGATTGCCTGCGCTATACGCTGGCCGAGAAACCCGATGTCTGGACGTTCCAGGATGCCGATGGCGCCAGCCACGCAGTTGCCGTGCGCGGCAGCCTGCAGGCTAACACCGGCGTGGCGCTGTGCGCGGCAGCGGTCGGCGGCATGGGCATTGCCGCCACTGCCGACTTTATCGTACGCAAGGCCCTGCAGGACGGGTCACTGGCGCCAGTGCTGCCCGGCTACCGGCTGGCGCCGCGTGCGCTGTACGCGCTGTACCCGGCCAGCCGCCACCTGTCGCCGAAGGTACGCTGCTTTATCGACTTTGCCGCTCAGCACTACGCAGCCACGCCCTGGGCGTGAGGGTTCACTGCTGCAACTGCCTGCGCACGGCGCGAAACTGCTGCGTCAGCCCGCCATAGCCCCAGGCTGCCGGGCGTGCATCATGCACGTGGACATAGCTCACCTCGTGCAGTTCGCCCAGCGTCGCCTGCATGGCGGCAAACACGGCCGCCACATACGCTGACTTTTCAGCCGCCGTATTGGTTTCGTCGGTCACCAGGATATCGAGGAAAAAACTGGTCTTTTGCTGCGCCTGCAGCGACGCTCCGCCAACAAACCAGTGGGCCGGATCGATATGGCTGATCGCTACCGACGTCAGTTCGGGCGCCTTGTGCAGCAAGTCGGCGGTCAGCCGACTCAGCGTGGCGGCCAGCGCGGCAGATAGCGGCGCATCGGCTGCGCCGGACAATTGCAGTTTCAGGATGGGCATGACAGTCTCCTTGATAGAAAGACCCCATTCTAGGCAGCCGGCCTGCGCCTGGGCAGCCCTGGCGCCACACATGATTTGTGCGCGTTCTGCACAAATTATCGCCAAAACAAAAAGAGCTTGCCGCGGCAAGCTCTTTTCATTTGCAACAACGGCAATCGATCAGCGCGCGACCTTGACCATGCGACCGCGTACCGACGACGACAAACTCACTTCAAAGCGGCCGCCGGCTGGCAGGGCGCTGACATCGACCGAAGCAGTGCCGCCGGTCAGGCCGCTGGCCACCACGGTCCTGCGTCCATCGGCTGCCACGTGCAGCACGCTGACAAACGGTTCAGCCTGCGCATCCCAGGTCACAGCAAGCTTGCCTGCAGTTTGCGTGGCGTCAAAGGCAGCGGTGGTGCTGGCCACTACGGCGCGGCGGGTGGCCGGCTGCTGCAGCTTGCCAACGACGCGGCCATTGGACAGCACATCGACATCGCTGATATCGCCAGGGTTGGCAAAGCTGACGCGGAAGTGGCTCAGGTCGCTGCGTGCATCGGCCAGCTGCATGGTATCGAAGGGCACGTTGATAGTTTGCCCGGACGCAGTAGCGATCCGCAGGCTGTAGGTGGCGCCCGCCGAAGCGGCTACCGGACGCGCAGTGGCCGAGGCCACGGCTGGCTGCAAGAACACGCCGGTGGCGGTAATGCGGCCGGAAATGGTCAGGTAGCCGTTTTCAGGCGCCGCCACGCTGGCACCGATGCTGGCACCGGTCAGTTTCAGGGCGCTGCGCTTTTCCAGGAACTGCTGGATGCGGGTATAGCTGTAGTCCGAGAACCAGGCGCCGCTGCAATAGCTCATCACATCCTTCATCTGCTTGCTGCCGCTGCCGCTGGCATAAGCCGGCTGGCCCAGCTGGCCGATGGTGGCGCCGTAGCTGCTGTTATACAGAGGCTGCTGGCCCAGGTCGCCGTTGGCGTACGGATAATCGGTAGCCGGATTGCTTGGCGAGCCGCAAGGCACGTGTTGCAACGCATGGTTATGGCCGATCTCGTGGATCATCGTGGTCAGCCATTCAGGCCAGGCGTTGCCGAACGAGTCGGTCGAGGCGATACGCGTATTGGTGGCGTCCAGGCCCAACGCCGACGGCGTGGTCTGGCCGGTTGCCGGCAAACCGATATAGGCCAGGCCGGCGGTGCGGCTCGACGACATCTGCGAAGCGAAACCATAATAGAAGGCGGTATTGTCTTCCTGGCTGCGGGCCGCTTCGATCAGTGGCAGGGTGGTGTTCCACCAGTTGTCCGAGGTGCTGCTGCCCGGCACGCTCAGGGGCGCACGCGTGACAATCGTGATGTCGCCAGCGGCGTAAGGATAGACGCGCACCATGGCCGCGCGCACCACTTCAGGGTCTGGCGTGACGGAAGTGCCGTCATCGGACTTGAGCGGCACCAGCACCAGGCGGATCTTGGCAGCAGACGAAATGGCTGGCGTCGCCTGCTGGCTTACCTGCGTGCCATCGTTGCCTACGGCGGTGACGCGGATCTGCAGGCCAGGCTGGATCCAGGCCGCTGGCAGGGCGGCGCTGAAGTTGCCGTCGAAGCTATAGGTGTTTTTTACCGTCGGCAAGGTGGCCGGACCGGTGAGGGTCAGGCTGCCCAGGCTGGTGCCACTGGACGAGGTGGCTGCCAGCGTCACGACCGGGCTGCTGCGGCCGGCCAGCGTGCCCAGTACGGTAACGCGCACGGCGGCGGCCTTGCCGCGCGTCAGGCGCAGCGCGGTGTCGCTGGCGCTCAGGTTGAGCACTTGCGAGAAATCAATGGCGCCCAGCGTAAAGGCCGACACGGTGCCGGCGTTGACGGCCGCACGCGAAGGGGCCGACAGCATCACGTTGCCGGTGGCCGAGCTTGGTGCCGACAGGCGCAGTTCGGTGGCGCTGGCGCTGACGATGGTTGCAGCCGTGGCGCCGACCGTGGCGCTGCTGACCTGGTCCAGATTGGTGCCCGCTACGGTGATCAACAGATTGGCGCCGCTGTAGCTCGGACTGATCGAGGTCACGCTCACGGCAGGCAGGACCGTAAAGGCGGCGCTGCTGACCACTTCGTTGAAGCTGCCGCGTAGCGTCAGCTGGCCCGAAGTGGCGCCCACTGGCACGGCAAAGGTCACGCTGCTGTCGGTACGGCTCTGCACGGTTGCGGCCGTGCCGTTGGCAAACACCACCGCCGTCAGATCGGCCATGCCGGCGCCGGTCACGGTCACGCTGCTGCCGACCGCGCCGCTGCCGGGCGTCACTTCATTGACCGTCAATGGCTGGTACACGGTGATGCCGTGCGCCGTGGCGCTGCTGCCGCTGGCGCTAACCAGCGTCAGGGCGCCGGCAACCGGTGCTGCCGGCGCTGTCAGGGTCACGCCGCTGGCGCTCTGGCCGCTGGCAACAAGCGTCACGCCGCTGACCTGGAACGCGGTGACGCGATCAAGATTGGCACCGGTCAAGGTGAAGCTGGCGCCAACGGCCACGTTATTGGCCGATACCGTGCTGACGCTGGCCACGATGGCCGGCGTGTTGGCGTTGGACGCCACCACGGTTTCACCGGTGCTGCCACCACCGCCGCCACCGCCGCAGGCGGACAGGCCGAGCATGACAAACAGTGCGAGAAGCAATGGCGTTTTCATGGCGGACTTCCGGTTCCGCGCAGCGTAGCTGGAGGTGGTATGTGACATATCGGTGACTTTTAGAGAGAATGTGCGTTGAAAGAAGCGTCATTATCTCTTAATAAAATTCCCAAGAACAACAATTAATGCTTTTGGTTTAACTGGCTCTGGCAAGAATCAAAATATTTTCTTGATAACGTTAATTTTAGGCATTATCGGCTTTCACTCTGTAGCGCTAAAAAGCAGATGTGATTTTTGGTGAGAATATTGGCAGTTGATACATGAAAAATAATTTTGCCGATTTAAAAAAAGTGTAGGGATTTTTCCACACAGCAATGCCGTTAAAGAATGTGTGATTTTCGGTGAAAGAATTAACAATGATGGCGAGTATTGCCTAAATGCATCATGTGAAAAATTGCATCTGAAACAATGATCGGGGAGGAATAGCAGTGTTGCGCAGGCGGTCATAAATCAGGCTCAAAACGTCGCGCCAGGGCTGTTGGCCAGAACCAAAGCAGCGCGATGCCGTATAATTTTAGACCCGGTGAATTGAAGCGATTGCCACCTCTGCCAGCCTACCCGGCCGGCGCTCTCCGTCAGCTGACCGTGCTGACTTGCAACCGCCGCTGCCACCGTCCTGCTCGCCGCGCCGCCGCCAGTTTGTCTATTGAAAGCAAGAAATGAACGATACCGTGACCCCTGCCATGTCCCCGACCGAAGCCACCTTGCGCGCCATCATGGCGCGCCGCATCATGATTCTCGACGGCGCGATGGGCACGATCATCCAGCAGTACAAACTCGACGAAACCGCCTATCGCGGCGGCCCGCAGGGGCGCTTTATCGACTTTGCCGCACCGGCCGATTCAGGTGCGCGCGAGTTGTTCGTCAAAGGCAACAATGAGCTGCTGACCCTGACGCAGCCGCACGTCATCCAGGAGATCCACGAACGCTATCTGGCAGCCGGCGCCGACCTGATTGAAACCAATACCTTTGGCGCCACCACCATTGCCCAGGACGATTACCATATGGCCCACCTGGCCTATGAAATGAACGTCGAGGCAGCCAAACTGGCGCGCGCCGCCTGCGACAAATATTCGACCCCGGACAAGCCGCGTTTCGTGGCCGGCGCGCTGGGACCAACGCCAAAAACCGCCTCGATTTCGCCCGATGTGAACGATCCGGCCGCGCGCAACGTGACTTTCGATCAGCTAGTGACTGCCTATCTGGAGCAGACGCGCGGCCTGGTCGAAGGCGGCGCCGACGTGCTGCTGGTGGAAACCATCTTCGATACCCTCAACTGCAAGGCAGCGCTGTTTGCCATCGACCTGTTCTACGAACAGAACCCGGACGTGGTGCGCCTGCCCCTGATGATCTCGGGCACCGTGACCGATGCATCGGGCCGCATCCTGTCGGGCCAGACCGTGCCGGCCTTCTGGAATTCGGTGCGCCATGCGCGTCCGCTGACCATCGGCCTGAACTGCGCGCTGGGCGCAGCGCTGATGCGCCCTTACGCCGAAGAGCTGGCAAAAATTGCCGATACCTTTGTCTGTATCTATCCGAATGCCGGCCTGCCCAACCCGATGAGCGACACCGGCTTTGACGAGTTGCCGGCCGATACTTCGGCGCTGCTGCGCGAATTTGCCGATGCCGGTTTCCTGAACATGGCCGGCGGCTGCTGCGGCACCACGCCCGAGCATATTGCCGCCATCGGCGAACTGCTGTCGAAAAACACGCCGCGCACGGTGCCGCCGCCATCGACCGACCTGCGCCTGTCCGGCCTGGAACCGTTCGTGATCGACGACAGCTCGCTGTTCGTCAACGTGGGCGAGCGCACCAACGTGACCGGTTCAAAAGCGTTTGCACGCATGATTTTGAACGAGCAATATGACGAGGCCTTGTCGGTGGCGCGCCAGCAGGTGGAAAATGGCGCGCAGGTGATCGACATCAATATGGACGAAGCGATGCTCGATTCGCTGGCCGCCATGACGCGCTTTCTGAACCTGATCGCATCCGAGCCCGATATCTCGCGCGTGCCGATTATGGTCGACTCCTCGAAATGGTCGGTCATCGAGGCCGGCCTCAAATGCGTGCAGGGCAAGGCCATCGTCAACTCCATTTCCATGAAGGAAGGCGAAGCGGAATTCCTGCGCCAGGCGCGCCTGTGCCGCCGTTATGGCGCGGCCGTGATCGTGATGGCCTTCGATGAAAAAGGCCAGGCCGATACCTTCGAGCGCAAGATCGAGATCTGCGCGCGCGCCTATCACCTGCTGGTCGACGCGCTCGATTTCCCGCCGGAAGACATTATTTTCGACCCGAACATCTTTGCGGTGGCCACCGGTATCGAAGAGCACAACAACTACGCGGTCGACTTTATTAACGCCACGCGCTGGATCAAGGAAAACCTGCCGCACGCCAAGATTTCGGGCGGCGTGTCGAACGTCTCGTTCAGCTTCCGCGGCAACGACCCGGCCCGCGAAGCGATCCACACCGTGTTCCTGTATCACGCCATCAAGGCCGGCATGACCATGGGCATCGTCAACGCCGGCATGGTCGGCGTGTATGACGATCTCGATCCGGAACTGCGCGAGCGCGTCGAAGACGTGGTGCTGAACCGCCGCGAAGACTCGACCGAACGCATGATCGAATTTGCCGGCACCCTGAAAGCCGGTGGCGGCAAGGCCGATGTGCAGAACCTGGCCTGGCGCGAAGGCACGGTGCAGCAGCGCCTGTCTCACGCGCTGGTGCACGGCATTACGCAGTGGATCGTGGAAGACACGGAAGAAGCGCGCCAGGAACTGTTGCATAACGGCGGGCGCCCGATCCATGTGATCGAAGGCCCGCTGATGGCCGGCATGGACGTGGTTGGTGATCTGTTTGGTCAGGGCAAGATGTTCCTGCCGCAGGTGGTGAAATCGGCGCGCGTGATGAAACAGGCGGTGGCCCATCTGATTCCGTTTATCGAAGAAGAGAAACTGGCCGAAGAAAAACGCACCGGGATTGTCGCCAAACCGAAAGGCAAGATTATTATGGCCACCGTGAAAGGCGATGTGCATGATATCGGCAAGAATATCGTCACCGTGGTTTTGCAATGCAATAACTTTGAAGTCGTCAATATGGGCGTAATGGTGCCCTGCTCCGAAATCCTGGCGCGCGCCAAGGTGGAAAACGCCGATATTATCGGCCTGTCCGGCCTGATTACGCCATCGCTGGAAGAAATGGCCTATGTGGCCAAGGAAATGCAGCGCGACGACCATTTCCGCATGCTCAAGATCCCGCTGCTGATCGGCGGCGCCACCACCAGCCGCGCCCACACGGCCGTGAAAATCGCCCATAACTACGAAGGCCCGGTGATCTATGTACCGGACGCCTCGCGTTCGGTGTCGGTGGCGCAGTCGCTGCTGACGCCCGAGCAGCGCGACAAATACGTGGAAGAGATCGAGATCGACTACGCGCGCATCCGCGAGCAGCACGCCAACAAAAAGGCGCTGCCGATCCTGCCATTGGTGCAGGCGCGCGCCAACCGCATGATCGTGCCGTTCGATGGTGCCGGCACGCCAGTCAAACCGAAATTTATCGGCCGGCGCGTGTTCAAGAATGTCGACCTGGCCACGCTTGCCAACTATATCGACTGGGGCCCGTTCTTCCAGACCTGGGACCTGGCCGGTCCCTTCCCCGCCATCCTGACCGATGACGTGGTCGGCGAAGCGGCCAGCAAAGTCTATGCCGAAGGCCAGGCGCTGCTGAAAAAGCTGATCGACGGGCGCTGGCTGACGGCCAACGGCGTGGTCTCGCTGTTGCCGGCCAATACCGTCAACGATGACGATATCGAGATCTATACCGACGACACGCGCAGCACCGTGGCCTTTACCTATTACGGTGCGCGCCAGCAAGGCGTCAAACCGATCGTCGACGGCGTGCAGCGCCCGAACCAGTGCCTGTCGGACTTTATCGCGCCCAAAGCCTCGGGCGTGAAGGACTATATCGGCATGTTTGCCGTGACCTCGGGCCTGGGGATTGAAAAGTACGAGAAACGCTTTGAAGATGCGCATGACGACTACTCGTCCATCATGCTCAAGTCGCTGGCCGACCGCCTGGCCGAAGCGTTTGCCGAATACCTGCACGAGCGCGTGCGCAAGGACCTGTGGGGCTACGCGCCGGACGAACACTTGAGCAACGACGAGATGATCGGCGAAAAATACCTGGGCATCCGCCCTGCCCCAGGCTATCCGGCCTGTCCCGAGCACACGGTGAAAAAAGAGATGTTCGAGGTCATGCAGGCCGAAGAAATCGGCATGCAGCTGACCGAGTCCTACGCCATGTTCCCGGGCGCGGCCGTATCAGGCTTCTACTTTGCCCATCCCGAATCGAAATACTTCGTGGTCGGCAAAATCGGCATGGACCAGGTCGACGACATGGCCGCACGCCGCGGCGTACCGAAGGAAGACATCGAGCGCTGGCTGGCGCCGAATTTGTCGTAAAGAGGGGAAAATGTAGGTCGGATTAGGCCCTTCGGGCCGTAATCCGACAACATTGTTAGCGCCAGCGGTGTTGTCGGATTACGCCGCTTCGCGGCTAATCCGACCTACAGCTCAACGGCATCAGGGGCCGCCCTTTCCAAGCATCACACAAACGTCACGACACCTGCACAAACCGTCGCGAGCGGAAGGGAGAGGTGGCCGAGAAGCGCAACCGTACGCACGTACGGTGAGCATCGCAGGCCGCCTATACCGACGCGCAGCAGGTTTGTGCAGGTGTCATCACAAAGCGTAACGGACGACGTTATCACTCCATTCATAGGCCGCCATCTCCAGCTCCACCAGATCGTCGGGCGACATGGCCAGATCGCGCAGCGTCGGCACGATCTCGCCTTCGCGCTCTTCGATGCGCTCGATGCATTCGGCCAGGCGCAGCAGGTCGCCGTAGAAGCCGCTGCGCGTCAGCAGCGCTTCGGCCACTTCCTCGTTGACTTCGATTTGTTTCAAAATCTCCGACATCGACACGCCAAACAGCGTATCCATCAGCGACATGATGCCGACCGTAAAGGCCACATCGGCCGAATGGGCATGGGCAGGGCGCAGCTTGTGTGCCAGCAGTTCGAGCAGGCGGCCACGGGTGGTGGCCAGCATCAGCAGCGGCGTCATGCTGTGGCCGCGCTTGCTCGGTTCGGCGTACAGCATGATCTGCAGCCAGCGCTGCAGCTGGCGACGGCCGAGCACGCTGACCGCCTGGCTCAGCGAATCGATGCGCTGGCGCGCGCCCACCGCCGGGGTATTGACCAGGCGCAGCAGATTGAGCGCCAGCGACACGTCGCGCTTGATGGCGCGTTCGATGTCGACATTGTCGGCGTCGGATGTGACCAGTGTCATCAGCTCCATCACGGCCAGTTGTGATGGCGACAGTTTTTTGCCGGTCATAATGGCCGGCTTGGCAAAGTAATAGCCCTGGAAATAGTCGAAGCCCAGGTCCAGGCCGGTCTTGAATTCCTCGCGCGTTTCCACCTTTTCCGCCACCAGCTTTTTCTGTTCGCGCTTGAAGCGCGGCGCCAGGCTGGCCAGGGTCAGGGGATCGACGCTGCGCATATCCATCTTCACATATTCGACCAGCGGCAGCAGTTCCTGCACCTGGGCCGTATCGGACACCACGTTCTCCAGTGCAAAGCGGAAACCATGGCCGACCAGTTCGCTGATGCGCGCGCGCAGTTCGGGCGTGACCTGCATCGATTCGACAATTTCCAGTACCACTTTTTCACGCGGCAGGAAGACAAAGATGTCGCTCATGATCACGTCGGCGTCGACGTTGACGAAGCCCAAAGCGTCGCCGACGACTTTTTCCATGCCCAGCTGCGAGGCATGGGCAATTACCGACGCGGTGGCCGACAGGTCGCTGGTAATATTGGCAGGGCCGACCGGAGCGTTGCGAAATAACAACTCATAGCCGAACAGGCCCTGATTACGGTCAAGTATAGGCTGGCGCCCCAGATAAAAC
Source organism: Janthinobacterium aquaticum (assembly GCF_009208565.1). GTDB lineage: Bacteria > Pseudomonadota > Gammaproteobacteria > Burkholderiales > Burkholderiaceae_D > Janthinobacterium. The sequence continues at coordinate 214,577 of NZ_WFLK01000005.1, forward strand.
TCGCGCACGCGCAAGGGTTTGGGGGTGATATCGTTGCTGGAAATATCGATCATTAAGTCTTCATCAATCACGTCAAGTGACAAGGGCGGCGCGGCGCCCGCATCAAGGTTCACTATTGACAATACTTTAGCGGAATTTCGTTTGCCCTGCCGGCCTATTTTGGTAACACAGTATTGCAGGTATTACCGGTTTTGTCGTCAAAATATCAATCGGCAGGCCAATCCTGCACCGCGCCGTCGACAAACAATTTCAATTCGCCGGGTGAAAGCGCCGTCCATTGTTCATTGTTGGTCAATGGCTGGGTCACGATCACGGCCACCCGGTCCTGCGGTGTCGTCACCTGCGAAAAATCCACGCTCAAGTCGTCGTCGGACAGTTTAGCAGTCGGGAACGGATGCTGTCGCACCAGATAATGCAGGCTGGTCGAGCAATGCACGAACAGCGCTTCGCCCGAAGAGAGCATCATATTGAAGGTGCCGTGGGCAGCGATGCCGGGCAGCAGCTCGTCCAGCGCCTGGTGCAGTTGCTGCAAGCCCGGCGGCGCATCGCCAAAGCGCGCATGCAGCTCTTGCAGCAGATAGCAGAACGCCAGTTCACTGTCGGTGCTGCCAACCGGGCGATAACTGCCGGTCAGGACGGGATTGAATTGCTTGAGGTCGCCATTATGGGCAAATACCCAGTAACGGCCCCACAGTTCACGCACGAAAGGATGGCAGTTTTCCAGCGCCACCTGGCCTTGGGTGGCCTTGCGGATATGCGCAATCACATTGCGCGACTTGATCGGATAGCGTTTGATCAGCTCGGCAATCGGCGACGCGACGGCAGCCTGGTGATCGACAAAATGGCGCACGCCGGCGCCTTCAAAAAAAGCGATGCCCCAGCCATCGTGATGGGTATCGGTCTGGCCGCCACGCATGGCAAAGCCGGTAAAGCTGAAGACAATGTCGGTGGGGACATTGCAGTTCATTCCAAGTAATTGACACATGGCAAAAAGAAACAGAGGCTGATGCCAGCCACCTTACCATGTCCCCGGGCAGCTTGGCGATCCCGATTGCCACTGCCGCCCGGGCAATGCCGCTTCACCGATCAGTGCAGCAGCACCGGCTGGCTCATCAACGTGTCGTAATTGCCGAGGAATTCATCGATTTCCTCCATGCTCGGCTCACTGGCGATCAGTTCGCTGACATCGCGGCGGAAGTTTTGCGCCAGTTCCCCGGCAATAAAGGTTTCACGCTTGCCGCTCTTGTCGACGATTTCGTAGCCGCCGAAGCGCAACGCTTCGAGATCACGGTCGGCACCAAATTCGACCACGCTGTACTGCTCGCTATTGTAGATGAGGTTCATTGTGCGTCCTTCGCTCAGGCAGCAGTGGGAGCCACCGCTGCGGTTTCAGAACAGAAATGGGGACCAGGCTGCGCCAATTCAAGCGCTCCCCACACTCAGGCAGCAACGCAATTGTAAGCAGATGCAATTGCGCGCCGGTACACCAAGGACGTCATTCAGGACACGAACAGGTCCGGCTCAAGCGCCAGCCAGCCGTCGTAGGGACTGGCGGACAGCCAGCTGCGCAGCTGTTCGATATGCGTGGCGTCTGCCAGGCTGATGAACAGGCGCGCCGGCGGCTGGCGCAGGAGACGATTCAATGTTACACGCAATACCAGATTGCCGCTGCAGCACAGGCAACCGGGCGCGATGCGCAGCACTTGCAAGGTGGACGTATCGGTAGCGATCTGTGCTGCAGCCAGCTCGGTCAATATGGAATTGCCGCTAGCCAAGCCTTCGAGTATCGCGGCCGTGCTTTGCCCGGGCCGCAAGGCCGAGGCAATAGCCGCCTCCCGCTCGTTGGCACGCCCGCCGCTGACCAGCGTCAGCAGCGTGGCGCGCCGGGGGGCTGGCGTCACAGGTTTTTCTTGGCCAGCTTGCCTGGCTCGACGCCAAGCTGCTTGAGCTTGCGATAGAGATGGGTACGCTCGAGACCGGTTTTTTCCGCCACCCGCGTCATGCTGCCGCCTTCGCGGCCCAGGTGGTGTTCAAAATACATGCGCTCGAACGCGTCACGCGCTTCGCGCAGCGGCAGGTCGAACGACAGGTTGTAGCCGTGGCCTTCGGCCTGCGCAACCGGCGCAATGCCAGGGCGCACCATCATCTGCTGCGGCGCGCTGCCGCCAAAGGTGGGTGCCGGATGGCTGCTGGACTCCTCGGCCGGGGCCGGCGCTGCCGGACGCGGTGCAGCCGCTGGCGCACGCGCCGTTTCCTGGGCCCGCGTCAGGCCTTGCTGCACTGCCTTGAGCAGTTTTTGCAGGGCAATCGGCTTTTCCAGGAAGTTCAGCGCGCCGATGCGCGTCGCCTCGACTGCCGTATCGATGGTGGCGTGACCCGACATCATAATTACCGGCATGGTCAGCAAGCCATCGCGCTGCCATTCCTTGAGCAGGGTGACGCCATCGGTATCGGGCATCCAGATATCGAGCAGCACCAGGTCAGGCGCACCGGCGGCGCGCGCTTCGCGCGCCTGCTGCGCATTCTCGGCCAGCTGGATGGCATGCCCTTCGTCGCCCAATATCTCCGAGAGCAACTCACGGATACCCATTTCATCATCCACTACGAGTATGTTTGCCATGCGTGTTTTGCCTTCCTCATTTCGCCGCCCTGCGCACACTCACTGTGCGCTGCGGTCACTATGATCTTATTAGTGTTTTAAATACTAAACCAGACTGTTACGCCAGCAATTGCTATGCCAGCGCATCTGGTGCCAACTTTAACAGCAAAATGACAACCGAAGCGCCACTGCTGTCGCTACGGTTCTCGATATCGATGCGGCCACCATGTTCATCGATGATTTTCTTCACCATTGCCAGGCCCAGGCCCGTGCCGCGCGCCTTCGAGGTGACGTAAGGCTCGAACGCGCGCGCCAGGATTTTTGGCGCAAAGCCGGGACCGTTATCGGTGATGGCCATGCGTACTGCAATATTCACGCCACCGTCTGCACTGCGATAATGAATTGCTTCGGTGCGTACGTCAATGCGCGGATGCGGAGCGTCGGCCGGCAGATCGGCCATCGCGTCCTGCGCATTTTGCAAAAGATTGTGGATGACCTGGCGCAACTGCGTCGGGTCGCCCATCACCATCGGCAGGTTCGGCGCCAGCTGCGGGTGGATGATATCGCCATCATCGCCGCGCAGATACAGGCCCAGTATTTCCTCGATCAGCTCGTTCAGACGCAGCGGTGACAGCACCGCCGGCGGCGTGCGCGCATAGTCGCGGAAGTCGTCGACCATGCGTTTCATGGCGTCGACCTGCTTGACGATGGTGGTGGTGGCGCGCTCGAGCAAGGCGGCGTCAGCGTCTTCAAGCTTGCTTTCCAGCTTCATCTGCAGGCGTTCGGCCGACAGCTGGATCGGCGTCAACGGATTTTTGATTTCATGGGCCAGGCGGCGCGCCACCTCGCCCCAGGCGATCGAACGCTGGGCTGAAATCACGTCTGAAATATCATCGAACACCACGATATAGCCGCTGCCCGATTCGAGCGGCAGGCGCGAGCCGCGCGCCAGCAAGGTGATGTCGTGCTCGTCGGCGCTGCTGCCGGCGCGGCGCGGAATTTCAATCTGGCGCTGCCAGTGCAGGCGCTGCAGGTTGCGCCCGGCCGCCGTTTGCGCGCTTTGCGCTGAAAAGGCGCTGACGATGGCCTCACCAAACTCTTCCATGCCGCTGATGCCATTCAACGGCTGACCGGTCATGCTGGCGCCCGGATGCTGGAGGATGCGCTCGACCGATTCATTGCTGGTGACCAGACGGAAGTCGCCATCGAGCACCATCACGCCGGCCGACATATTGGCCAGCACCGACTCTAGGTGGGCCTTGGCGTTCTGCAGCGCGGCGCGGTTGCTTTCCACCGCCGTGCGCGCATCGAGCAACTGGCGCGTCATGCTGTTGAATGACTGCGTCAGCGTGCCCAGCTCATCTTTCGTGGCCACGATGGGGCGCGGCGACAGGTCGCCGCCTGCCACCGCGCGCGTGCCTTCGGCCAGCACCAGCAGCGGCTGCGCCAAATGGCTGGCGATCAGGAAAGCGCTGCCGATTGCGCCGAAGATGGCCAGCAGCAGGGTCAGCGTGAGTATCTCCATATACATCTTGCGCAGGCCCACGCGCGCCACAAACCGTTCCTTGTATTCGCTGTAGGCAGCGCGCAGCATCTCGCCGTTGGTGGCCAGCTTGGGCGGCACCGATTTGAGCAACTGCAGGTAGCGCGGTGAAACGGAAGGACCGGGCACGCCCACCAGCACCCGCAGGCGCAGGCTGGTCGCCGCCTCAAGCGAAGACGGCGGCGTGGCGTGGGCGCCGCCGCCCGTCTCCATGCCGTTGTCATGCAATTCGGCGCCGCCCTCGGCCGAGGCATAGCCGGCCGGCGTGGCGGCCTGCGCCAGCATGGCGGCGGTCGGCAGATCGGCTCCGCTGTGCGAGCCGGCGCTGGCCAGCAGCACGCCGTCGCCGCTGACGATCATGACGTTTTGCATGCCTTCTTCGCGCAGCAGGCTGGTCAGCACTGCCGGCCCGGCCACCGGATCGTCGCGCATCTCTTCGACCGCCCGCTTGCCGCGGCGATCAAGTTCCACCAGCGCCGAATCGAGCCCGGCGCGGCCCAGCTCCAGGCCCGACTCCAGCGCCGCTTCGATCCGGACGTTAAACCAGGACTCGATCGAATGGGAAACAAAGTTGACCGACACCATGAAAATCACCAGGCCGGGCAAGATGCCGACGGCGGCAAACAGCAGCACCAGCCGCGCCATCAGCTTCGAGCCGAACTTGCCGCTCTTGTAGCGCGCATACAGGCGCGCCAGCGAAATGCCAACCAGCGCCAGCAGCGATACGGCGACGGCCGCATTGAGGCCCAGCAGCCAGGAATAGTAGCGGTCAAAGAAACCGGAATTGTCGGAGGCCGAGGCCAGCAGGAACAGCAGGATGCTGACGATGCCGCCGGCGACGACCAGTAAATAACGCAAGGCCTGACTCACTACTCGGCCGTATACAAAAAGGTTTTCTTGTTCGAGGACAAGCGCCAGTCGCTGTTATTGAAGGCGTTGACCTGGATCGGCTTGGGCAGGTAATCGCGGTCCATGCCCATGCGCAAGGTGACGTTATAGGTCTGCCCCACTTTCAGCGCGCCGCGCGCCGCCACCAGCCAGCGGCTGGGCCGGCGGATCAGGAACAGCGCATCGTCGAGCGTGGAAAAGGTCTGCTGCACGCTGCCGCCAACCGAGACATAATATTGCCGCAACAATACGTTGTAGGACAGCTTGCTGGTCTGGCGCGCCACGATGGCTTTCTCGTCGAACCAGTACCAGCGCGGCCGCGTCAATTCGATCTCGGTCGTGAAATACAGCGGCACGCCATGCTGTACCGCATCGTCGAGGTCGTGATTGAGGTCAAACGCATAGCTGGCAGCGAGCTTGTAGCCCTCTTCGCCGGACTCGATATAGGCGCGCGTGATGTCGACCACATCGGCGGCATGCGCCCGCGGCATCGAACAGGCCAGCAGCAGCGTCAGGAACAGGAGGCGGAAAAAAGTCACAAGCGTGCGAGTGTAGTCCGTAAAGAAAGGGGGCATGCCCGGTGTAAAACCGGATCTAGGCCGCATTTTTTTGAAACAGCGCATAGAACAAGCCGTCATGGTCCTGCTCCGCACTGCCAGTTGGCAACAGCTGGCCGGGCGCAGGCAGACGCGTTGCATTATTGCGCACCGCAAAGGCAGCAGCCTGCGCTTCCGACTCCTGCGGCCACAAGGAGCAAGTCACGAACAACAATTTACCATCGGGACGCAGCATCTGCCACAAATTGTCCAGGATTTTGGCAGAAAGTGTGGCCAGTTGCAGTGCATCGCCCTTGCGGCGCAGCCAACGGATATCGGGGTGGCGGCGCACGATGCCCGAAGCCGTGCACGGCACATCGGCCAGGATGCGGTCGTACTGCTGGCCATCCCACCAAACGTTCGACTGGGCATCCTGCGCCTTCAGGGTCGCTGACAGGCCCAGTCGGTCAAGGTTCTCAGCGATGCGCGTCAGGCGTTTGGCGTCGGCATCGATGGCCGTCAGTTGCACATCGGCCAGTTCCAGCAGGTGGCCGGTCTTGCCGCCAGGCGCGGCGCACGCATCGAGCACGCGCATGCCGTCCTGCACATCGAGCAATGGCGCGGCCAGTTGCGCGCCCGCATCCTGCACCGACACCACGCCGGCCTCGAAGCCGGGAATCAGCTGCACGCCGATCGGCTTGTCCAGGCGTACGGCAAACGGCCCGACCTGGCGCGCGGCAATACCGGCTTCGGCCAGCACGGCCAGGTAGGCCTCGACCGTGCTCTTGCGGCGATTGACGCGCAAGGTCAGTGGCGGCGCCGCATTGCCGGCCGTCAGGATCGCCTGCCAGTCACGCGGATAGGCTGCACGCAGCGCATCGATCCACCACTGCGGATAATTCCATTGCGCCAGCGGCTGCTTCATGACTGCTTCGAGCAGGCTGGCGCGTTCGCGCTGGAAGCGGCGCAGCACGGCGTTGACCATGCCCTTGGCATGCGCCAGGTCAGGGTGAGCGGTCGCAGCCGTGACGGCCTGGTCGACCACCGTAAACTCTTCGTAGGGCCGCTCTTGCGGCTCGACCAGCATCAGCGCCAGCGCGCCGCACAGCAAGCCGGCCAGCATCGGCGGCTCGGGCGCCTTGGAGGTCATCAGGCTGATCAGCGTATCGCTGCGGCCCAGCTGGCGCATGGTACGGTAGGAAATATCCTGGATCGCGCCGCGCGCCTGCGGATTGGCGTTCGACTGGGTAAAGACCTTGGCCAGCGCCTGCGGCAGGGCCGTGCCGGTGCGCACCTGCGCCACCGCATTGGCGGCGCCCAGCAGATAAAAGGCCAGCGAGTCCGTTGGCAGGTCGGCCTGGTAGCCGGGCTGCAGTACGGGCTTGACGGCAGGGTGATAGCTGGGGCGCAATGTCGGCGCGCCTGGCGCGGCTTTGGGTTTGAGTTTCAGCGTAGGGCGCTTGTTCATAGTTATCCGGTGTGGCAGCGCGCAAAGATGGCAAAGGTGTCAACACTTTGCAAGCGCGCGTAATCTAAAGGGTCGATTGTAGCGTTTGTCAGGCCTTCTGCACCAAGCGAATACCATGATCGCGGCGATTCGCCGCAAAAAAGTGCACATATGCAACTGGAACAAGACACGATGATGTTTTCGCGCACAAAACACGGGCGTCGCCCCACTTGCGTCGGTGGACAAGCATGCAAGAAACGCTACGCCCGTGGCGTATTGTTCCCGGCAGCAAACCAGTATAATTAACGCTGACCGGGCGGCCGGAGGATACGCCGTCCCTTGTGCATCCCGATTTACTCTATTCAATCTTAATGCGGCAACGCCGCCATCCTGCTCATGCTCGCCCAACAGAAACAAGAAATCATCGCCCTGTTCCAGGCCGCCCTGGCCCCCATCCTGGCCGGCACTTCGCTGACGCCGTCGGTGGTGCTGGAGCGACCACGCGACGCATCGCACGGCGACGCCGCCTGCAATATCGCCATGCAACTGGCCAAGCAGCTGAAACAGAATCCGCGCGAACTGGCGCAAACCATCGTCACAGCCGTGCTGGCCAATCCGGCTGGCAAAGGCCTGATCGAGGCAGTGGAAATCGCCGGTCCGGGCTTTATCAATGTGCGCGTCTCGAACGCCGCCAAGCAGGCGGTGGTCAACACCATCCTGGCGCAAGGCGATCAATATGGCCGCAGCAGCGCTGGCGCCGGCAAGCAGGTGATCCTCGAATTCGTCTCGGCCAATCCGACCGGCCCGCTGCACGTGGGCCACGGCCGCCAGGCGGCGCTGGGCGACGCTCTGTCGTCGCTGTTCGATGCGCAGGGCTACCAGGTCACGCGCGAGTTTTACTATAACGACGCCGGCGTGCAGATCCAGACCCTGGCCAATTCGGTACAGGCGCGCGCGCGCGGCTTCAAGCCGGGCGACGCCGAATGGCCCGAGTCGGCCTATAACGGCGACTACATCAGCGATATCGCTGACGACTTCAAGGCCGGCAAGACCGTCTCGGCTAGCGACGGCCAGCCGGCCACGGCCAACGGCAATGTCGAGGACATCGATTCGATCCGCCCGTTTGCCGTGACCTACCTGCGCAACGAGCAGGATATCGACCTGCAGGCCTTTGGCGTGAAGTTCGACAATTACTACCTCGAGTCCTCGCTGTATGCGGACGGCAAGGTCAACAGCGCCGTCGAGAACCTGGTCAAGGCCGGTCACACCTACGAGCAGGACGGCGCGCTGTGGCTGCGCACCACCGAGTATGGCGACGACAAGGACCGCGTGATGCGCAAGACCGACGGCACCTACACCTACTTCGTGCCGGACGTCGCCTATCACCTGGTCAAATGGCAGCGCGGCTACGGTCAGGCCATCAATATCCAGGGCAGCGACCACCACGGCACCATCGCGCGCGTGCGCGCCGGCCTGCAGGCGCTCGACATGGGCATCCCGCAAGGCTATCCCGACTACGTGCTGCACAAGATGGTCACCGTGATGAAGGACGGCGAAGAGGTCAAGATCTCGAAACGCGCCGGCTCCTACGTCACCGTGCGCGATCTGATCGAATGGTCGGGCGGCGGCGATATCGCCAAGGGCCGCGATGCGGTGCGCTTCTTCCTGATCTCGCGCAAGGCCGATACCGAATTCGTGTTCGACGTCGATGTGGCGCTGAAAACCACCGATGAAAACCCGGTCTATTACGTGCAGTACGCGCATGCGCGCATCTGCCGCATCCTGGAAAACTGGGGCGGCGACGTGTCCTCCATCGCTGGTGCCGACCTGTCTGCATTGACCGCGCCGACCGAGGCAACGCTGCTGGCCACGCTGGCGGCCTACCCGGAAATGCTGGCGCGCGCGCAAAGCGAACTGGGACCGCACCAGGTGGCGTTCTATCTGCGCGACCTGGCCGCCAACCTGCACAGCTTCTACTTTGCCGAAAAAGTGCTGGTCGAGGACGAAGCGCTCAAACTGGCGCGCCTGGCGCTGGTGCTCGCTGCGCGCCAGGTGCTGCGTAACGGCCTGTCGCTGATCGGCGTTTCCGCGCCAGAAAAAATGTAACCGTCAAGGCGCCTTTGTCCATGAAACCAGTTTCCCGCACCACCCGCTTTACTTCGTCGCGCCGCCAGCAAGGCAATACGCTGGTCGGCATCATTATCGGCCTGGTCGTCGGCCTGGGCATCGCCGTGGTGGTGGCCCTGGTCATCTCCAAGGGCGCCTCGCCATTTACCGACAAGACCGCCAAGCCCAAGTCGGCCGATACGGCCGGCGGCCAGATCGCCGACCCGAACAAGCCGATGTATGGCAACCGCGATGCGGCGCGGGAAGCGGCGCGCGATTTTTCCAAGGAGCCGCGCGAGACGGTCATTCCTGGCCAGCCGACGGCGCCCAAGGAAGAGCCTGATGCATTGCAGGAGCTGATCGGCAGCCTGAAGGACAAGCCGGCGCCGAAAGCTCCGGCGGCCCCGGCGGCCGCGCCCGCCCCTGCACCTGCTGCGGCCCCGGCAGCGGCAGTGCCGCCGCAGGCCAAGGCCGATGCAGCGTCCGACAAATGGATTTATTATCTGCAGGCCGGCGCCTTCCGTGACATGGCGGACGCCGAAAGCACGCGCGGCAAGTTGGCCCTGCTGGGCTTTGAAGCGGCCATCAGCGACCGCAGCACCGATGCCGGCGTGCTGCACCGCGTACGGATCGGCCCGTTCAATCAGCTCGACGCCATGAACCGCGCGCGCGCCAAACTGTCTGAAAGCGGCATCGATGTCGCTGTCGTTCGCAACCAAAAATAAGGAATCAGCATGCGCTTCATGAAAAAGGTCTTGTTTGCCGCCGCCCTGTGCGTCGCTGCCACCGGTGCCTCGGCCTCGCCGGCCGACCCGAAAAACGGCGTCGAGTACGAAACCCTGGCCACGCCACAGGCGACCGAATCGGGCAAGAAGATCGAAGTGACCGAGTTTTTCGCCTATTACTGCCCGCATTGCAATGTGCTCGATCCGCAGCTGGCCGCCTGGGTCAAGAAGCAGGGCGACAATATCGCGTTCAAGCGCGTGCATGTATCTGCCAACGAAGCCGTGGCGCCGCAGCAGCGCCTGTACTTCACCCTGCAGGCGATGGGCCTGACCGAACAACTGCACAGCAAGATCTTCCGCGCCATGCACGTTGAACACAACCGCCTCAATACCGATGAAGCCGTGTTTGATTTTGTGGCCAAAAACGGCGTCGACCGCCAGAAATTCATCGACACCTACCGCTCGTTCGGCGTAGCCGGCCGCGTGCGCAAGGCCGACGCCATGATGCAGGCCTATAACGTCACCTTCTGGCCGATGATCGCCATCGACGGGCGCTACATCACCTCGCCATCGCAGGCCGACAAGGGCAGCCAGTCCGCCCGCAATGAAGAGCAGCTCAATGCGCAGGCGCTGACCGTGATGGACATCCTGGTGGCCAAGGCCCGGGCAGAAAAGAAATAAGCATGACCGCCCTGCCCGCGCGCGCTGCCTGATGCAGGCCGTTTTTATCACCGGTGCGTCGAGCGGCCTGGGCGCCGCACTGGCGCTGCAGTACGCGCGCCAGGGCGCCCGTCTGGGCCTGCTGGCGCGCCGCAGTGACAAGCTGCAGCAATTGATCGCCTCGCTGCCCAATCCCGAACTGCACCGCGCCTATGCGCTCGACGTGTGCGACCATGCGGCGTTGGCGCAGGCTGCCAGCGACTTCCTGCGCCATGCCGGGCGCATCGATGTGGTGATTGCCAGCGCCGGCGTTTCCTACGGTACCTTGACCGAACACGCCGAAGACCTCGATGCTTTTGCGCGCCTGATGGCCATCAACGTGACAGCCACCGTGGCCACCTTTGCGCCATTTATCGCCGCCATGCAGCAGCAAGGCAGCGGGCGCCTGGTCGGTATTGCCAGCGTGGCCGGCATACGCGGCCTGCCTGGCGCCGAAGCCTACAGCGCCTCCAAGGCCGCCATCATCAGCTATTGCGAATCGCTGCGCCTGGAACTGAAACCATCGGGAATCGGCGTGGTCACCATCACGCCAGGCTACATCGATACGCCGATGACGCGCCATAACGCCTACCGCATGCCATTTTTGATGCCGGCAGAACGCTTTGCCGCGCGCGCGGCGCGCGCCATCGACGAGGGCGACAGCTACCGCGTGATTCCCTGGCAGATGGGCATCGTGGCCAAGGTGCTGCGCCTGCTGCCCAACTTCCTGTACGACCTGGCCTTTGCCAGGGCGCCGCACAAGGCGCGCCAGCCCCACCCCTGACGGCCAGAACAACACCATGACCAAGCATTCCGATTTGAGCAGCGCCGCCATTGCCGCGCAGTGCGCCACGGGCGCAGCCCATGTGGCGATAGAGATCGTCGACGAAACCGGCTCGACCAACGCCGACCTGCTGGCGCGCTGCACCACCTTGGCCGGCCCCACCCTGCGCATCGCCGGCCAGCAGACGGCCGGACGCGGACGCGCAGGACGCCCCTGGCTGTCGCAGGCCGACGCCAGCCTGATGTTTTCGCTGGCCTGGCGCTTCAAGGGCCCGCTACAGCACATGGTCGGCCTGCCGCTGGCTGTCGGCATGGCGCTGGCCGAGACCATGGGTGCGCTGGGCATGCCGGTCCAGCTCAAGTGGCCCAATGACCTGCTCAGGGATGGCAAGAAGCTGGCCGGCATCCTGGTCGAAACCCAGCAGTCGCCCGATGGCGTATGGGCAGTGATCGGCTGCGGCATCAACCTCCTGATGCCCGACGCGCTCGAGCAGCAGATCGGGCGCAGTGTGTCGGCCGTGCCGTGGCTGGCGCAAATGGATCGCAATGCACTGGTAGCAGCCCTGTTGAGCCGTCTGGCCGGCGTGCTGGCTGAATTTGACGATACCGGCTTTGCGCCGTTTGTCGAGCGCTGGAACGGGCTGCACGCCTGGCAGGGCCAGCAGGTGAAAATCCTCGACAACGGCCAGTTGCTGCAGCAAGGTATAGCCGCCGGCGTCGACCAGTTGGGCCGCTTGCAACTGCGCACCGACAACGGTCTGGCCGCAGTGATGTCGGGCGACGTCTCGCTGCGCCTGGCGCAGGAGTAAGCGCGTGCTACTGCTGATCGACGCCGGCAATACCCGCATCAAATGGGCGCTGGCCGCCCCCTCGGCCGCCAGCGGTCACTGGCTGGCCAGCGGCGCCGTCACGCATGAGCAACTCGGCACATTAGCTGGCGCCTGGCAGCGCCTGCCGATCAGCACAGTGTTACTGTCGAACGTGGCCGGCGAGACCATCGGCACGCGCCTGCGCGCCATGCTGCCGGTCGCGCCGCATGACTTCCGCTCGCAGCCCGCACTGGCCGGCGTGCGCAACGGCTATCGCGAACCAGCGCAACTGGGCTGCGACCGCTTTGCCGCCGCCATCGGCGCGCATGCGCTGGCGCCAGGACAGGCCGTGATCGTGGCCAACTGCGGCACCGCCACCACCATCGACGCCGTCACGGCCGACGGCGTCTTTTTGGGCGGCATGATCCTGCCCGGCCTGGGCCTGATGGCCAGTTCGCTGGCGAAAAATACGGCGCTACTGCCGCAGATCGCCGATGCAGCACCGCTGCCGGCCGGCTTTGCCGACAACACCGCCGACGCCATACTGTCAGGCTGCCTGGCGGCGCAGGCCGGCGCCATCGAGCGCGCCGTGCGCATGCATGGCGCCGGCGCCTGCCTGCTGTCGGGCGGCGCCGCGCCGCGCATCGCCCAGGCGCTGGCCCTGCCATTCCGGCTGGTGGACAATATCGTCATGATCGGCCTGCAAACGGCCGCGCGCACGCTTGATCTCGGAGAAACGCATGCTTAAATTCGTCTTCTGGTTGCTGGCCGCCGTCAACCTGCTGGTGCTGGCCATCGGCCAGGGTTACCTGGGCAGCTTTCGCGGCGAGACGCGCGAGCCGGCGCGCCTGAAAAACCAGCTGCATGCCGACCAGTTCAAGCTGCTGAGCGAAGCCCAGGCCACCGCCCCGCCGCCACCGCCGGCAGCCACACCTGAACCAGCGCCAGCACCAACGCCGGCAGCACCGCCGCCACCGAAAACCTATGCCTGCACCGAAGTGGGCAACTTCGTGCTGGCCGACGCGCGCCGCTTTGAAGCGCAGGTGGCCGCGCTGGACCTGGGCGACCGCCAGTCGCGCCGCAACGTCGCCAGCCAGGATATTTCAAGTTATATGGTGTATATCCCGCCACAGGGCAGCAAGGAAGGCGCCGACCGCAAGGCCGGTGAACTCAAGCAGCTGGGCGTGACCAACTACTTCATCATGGGCGAAGGCAGCCCGACGCGCTGGGGCATTTCACTGGGCGTGTTCAAGTCCGAGACCAGCGCCCAGAATCACCTGGCCTCGCTCAATAAACAGGGCGTGCACAGCGCCCGCGTGGCGCCGCGCTACAGTTCGAGCAAACAGCTGGCCTACCAGTTCCGCGACCTCGATGCCACCACCCGCGAACGGCTCGACGCGATTGCAGCGAAGTTTGACGAACAGAGTGTGCGCAGCTGCAAATAAGGTGCGTAGGTCGGATTAGGCCCTTTGGGCCGTAATCCGACAACATTGTTGGCGTCAGTGGTGTTGTCGGATTACGGCCTGCGGCCTAATCCGACCTACCCTCTTCCGGATTACCTTACCGCTCAATCACAATCGGCTTGATCCCCGCCGATGCCGGCAGGCTGGCCGCGGCGCGCGCGGCGTCGGAACGGCTGGCAAACGGGCCGCCATACAGGCGGAACAGCGCGCCGGCCTGCACCACGCCCAATTCACCAAGGGTGGACGAATACGGCGCCAGTTGCTGCTTGCCCGCTTCGGCATTGTCGGCGCGCGAGTAGGCACCCAGCTGCAGGTAAAAGCCGGTGGCCAGCGCGGTGGGCGCCGGCGCCGCCACGGTCGGGTCCACCGCCATGGCGGTGATTTCCGGCTCGATCACCGCCCCCGTCTCGGGCGGCGTGTCGATCGAGATGGCCTGTACCGTCGGGTTCTGCGCCTTGGGCGCAGCGCGCGCGGCCAGGATGGCGTCGATATCGGCCGGCAGCAAACGCTCGACAATCACCTGGTGGCTACCCTTGCCCAGAAAGCCCAGCTTGAGCGCTGCCGTGTACGACACATCGATCACGCGCGTGGCATGGAACGGGCCGCGATCGTTGATGCGCACGATCACCTGTTCGCCGCTGTCGATGCTGGTCACGCGCGCATACGACGGGATCGGCAGCGTCGGATGGGCCGCCGTCATCTTGTACATATCGTAGATTTCACCGGACGAGGTGCGCTGGCCATGAAACTTCTTGCCATACCAGGTACCGGTGCCGCGCTGCGTGAACGGCTGGTTGTCGGTGATCGGCGTATAGGTCTTGCCAAACACCACATACGGGCGGTTCGAGCGGGTCGAATACGGTTCGTTGCGCACTTCGGCGTCAGGCACGTCGCGCAGGTTGGCCGGCGGGTTGTCGCCCGGGCCGTCATCCTTGTAGTAGCCGCCGCGGCCGGAACCGGCAGCCGGCAAGGCCGGCAAGGTCGGGTCCTGGCGCACCGGCACCTTGACCTTGCCGCCTGACGGCATCGGCACGTGGACCGGCTTTTGCGGCGTGGTGCCGCAGGCGGCCAGCAGGGCCAGTACAGCCAGCGAGATGGCCGCATTGGCGCCGCGCGTGCGCAGCATGTTGGTCGGCGCGCGCATCACGTCTGCACCAGCTTGCGGTGGCGCTGGATGCTCATCAGGAGACCCGAAGCGATGCCCAGCGTCAGCAGCGCCGTGCCGCCGTAGCTGAGGAAAGGCAAAGGCACGCCGACCACCGGCACGATGCCGCTGACCATGCCCATGTTGACAAAGGCGTAGGTAAAGAAAATCATGGTGATGGCTCCTGCAAACAAGCGAGTAAAAAAGTTCGGTGCATTGGCCGCGATCATCATGCCGCGACCGATCAGCAGCAGATACATCAGCATCAGGATCAGGTTCCCGATCAGGCCGAATTCTTCCGAATACACAGCAAAAATAAAGTCGGTGGTGCGCTCGGGCACGAAGTCCAGATGGGCCTGGGTGCCGTGGGTCCAGCCCTTGCCGGTCATGCCACCCGAACCGATGCCGATAATCGACTGGATAATGTGAAAGCCCTTGCCCAGCGGGTCCTTGGTCGGGTCGATCAGCATCATCACGCGGTCGCGCTGGTAGTCATGCATGTGCGACCACGCGATGGGAGCATAGCAGGCCACGGCCAGCACCACGCCCAGCATCACGCGCCACGACAGGCCGGCCAGGAAAATCACCGTAAAGCCGGCCGCCACCACCAGCAGCGAGGTGCCCAGGTCGGGCTGGCGCGCAATCAGGTAGACCGGGGCAAACAGCAGCACGGCGGCAATCAAAAAGGACTGCCAGCGCAGGGTGCCGGCATTGTGCTGGAAGAACCAGGCCAGCATCAGCGGTGCGGCGATCTTCAGGAACTCCGATGGCTGGATATCGATCACGCCGATATGCAGCCAGCGCCGTGCACCGAGCTTGATGGTACCGAACAGCGCCACCGCAATCAACAGCATCACCGAAATGGTGTAGGCCGGCACGGCGATGCGCATCATCATTTGCGGCGTGATATTGGCGGCGACCCACATGACGAAAAAGCACAGCGCGATATTGCGCAGATGGTCTTCGATCTTGCCGGGTATGCCGATGCTGGCCGAATACAGCGTGACCAGGCTGGTGGCAAACAGCATCATGATAATGACCAGCAGCGGGCCGTCGAATACCGTCAGGTAAGGCTTGGCGCGCCGCCACAGCGAGCGCCTTTCATTGATGGACATGCATTTCCTTATTGCCTGGCAGGCGGCGCGGCCTGCTCGTCATTGATCTCTTCGAGGGTGCGCACTTCGTCGACGTCTTCCTTGGGCACCTTGGTGGTGTCGCGGTCCTTGTCGGCGGGACGCTTGCCCAGCAAGTAGTAATCGAGCGCCTTGCGCGCAATCGGCGCGGCCACGCCAGCGCCGAAGCCGGCGTTTTCCACCACGATGGCCAGCACGATGCGCGGCTTGTCAGCCGGCGCAAAGGCGGTAAACAGTGCGTTGTCGCGCAGGCGCTCGGCCAGCAGCTTGGCATTGTACTTCTCGTTTTTCTTGATGCCCACCACCTGCGCGGTACCGGTCTTGCCGCCCACCGTGTAAGGCACGCCGGCAAAGATCTTGGCGGCCGTGCCACCTGCTTCACTGGTCACGCCGACCATCGCGCGCTTGATGATATCGATATTTTCCTGCTTGAGCGGAATGCGATAGCTTTCCTTGGGCACCGTCAGCGTACGTGCGCGGGTGCGCGCATCTTCGATGATCTTGACCAGATGCGGCTTCATCACCACGCCGTTGTTGGCCAGGTTGGCCGTGGCGTGGGCGATCTGCAGCGGCGTGTAGGAATTGTAGCCCGAACCGTTGCTGACCGAGATGGTGTCGCCGCCAACCCACTTTTTCTGCTGCGCCGTCTTGAAGCGGTTGCGCTTCCATTCGGTCGACGGCAGCACGCCGGTCTTCTCGTTATTGAGGTCGATACCGGTCAGCTGGCCGAAGCCGAACGGCTTCATGAAGTCGTGGATGGAATCGATGCCCATGTCACGGCCCAGCTGGTAATAATAAGTATTGCAAGAAACCACAATCGACTTGTGCAGGTCGACGATGCCGTGGCCACCGACTTTATCGTCGCGGAAGGTATGGCCGCCCAGGATGAAAAAGCCCGGATCGACAATCGCCTGGCTCGGCGTGCGCTTGCCCAGTTCCAGCGCGGCCAGCGCCATGAAGGGCTTGAAGGTGGAACCGGGCGCATAGGTGCCCGACAGCGGCCGGTTGATCATCGGCCGGTCCAGCGAGGTATTGAGTTCGTTCCAGCTTTGCTGATCGATACCGTCGACAAACAGGTTCGGATCGTAGCCGGGCTTGGACACGTAAGCGAGGATATCGCCGGTGGCCGGATCGATCGCCACGGCCGCGCCGCGCCACTCGCCAAACGCTTCCTCGATCACTTTTTGCAGTTCGATATCGACCGACAGCACCAGATTATTGCCCGGGATAGCGGCCGTGCGCGACAGCGTGCGCATGGCGCGCCCGCCGGCCGACACTTCCACCTCTTCGTAGCCGGTGGTGCCGTGCAGCTGCTTCTCGTAGCTTTTTTCCAGGCCTTCCTTGCCGATATGGTCGGTGCCGTTGTAATTGGCTGCATCGTCACCCTCTTCGATCGCCTTGGCCTCGTTGCGGTTGATGCGGCCGATATAGCCGACCACATGGGCGGCCGTTTCGCCCATCGGATACTGGCGGAACAGGCGTGCCTGCACTTCGACGCCCGGGAAACGGAAACGTTGCGCCGAAAAGCGCGCCACTTCTTCATCGGTCAGGCGCGTACGCAGCGGCACGCCGACAAAATTCTTCGACTCTTCCAGCAGTTTCTTGAAGCGGCGGCGGTCCTTGACGTCGATCTGAATCAGCTTGGACAGCTCGTCGATCACCGAGTCCAGGCTGGCGCTCATTTTGGATGGCGTGATTTCCAGCGTGAAGGCTGAGTAATTGCGCGCCAGCACCACGCCGTTGCGGTCGGTGATCAGGCCACGCGTGGGCACGATAGGCACCAGCGCAATGCGGTTGTCTTCGGCCTTGGTGGCATAGTCTTCATGCTTGATGATCTGCAGCCAGACCAGGCGCGCCAGCAGCAGCGAAAAGCAGACGAAAACCAGGCCGCCTATGACCGTCAGGCGCCTGCGGAAGCGATGCAGTTCGCGCTCGGTATTCTTAAGTTCAGTCATGGTTGAAATCAGATCGGCCGGTTATGGTCGCGGTCAACGGCGCGCCGCTGCGGCGCCAGCAGAATCCAGGTAATCACGGGCCACAGGATGACGGCCACCACGCTCTCGATAAAACTGAGCCAGCCGGCAAAACGGCCCGAGACGATAAAACGCGTCAGCAGTTGCAGCGCCTGCGTCAGCAGCAGCAGCGGCAGCACGTGCAGCGCCTGTGTCATGATCGGGAACCACATCACGCGGCGGTGCACCATGATGGCCAGATAGGACAGCAAGGTATAGGCCAGCGCGTTCTCGCCCAGCAGGGTCGAATCATGCACGTCCATCATCAGGCCCATGAAAAAGGCCAAGCCGATGCCGACCTTGCGCGGCTGATGGATGCCCCAGAACACCAGCACCAGCGCCACGAAGTCGGGTGCGCCGACAAAATGCCCCCAGGGCAGCAGGTTGAGCAAAAATGCGCACAGCAGCGAAAAGCCGATAAACACCTGGCTGACCGGCAGCAATATGTAATGCGGGCGGCTCATCGCGTTGCCTCCTTCGGTGGCGTGGCCGCTGGCGCCACTGCTGGCGCCGCCGGCGTGACAGTTGGTGGAGCAGCAGGCCTGGCCGCGGGCGTCGTGGCCGGTTTGGCAGCAGCAGGGCTGGCTGCCGCTGGTTTATCCGTACTGGCAGGCGGCTTCTCGGCAGTGGCCGTATCCTTGATCGGCGCCATCTTGCCGGCGATCTTGCGCCCGACCTTGACATCTTCAACCGGCGGGCGCGGCGCCATCTCGGGCGACGTCATCAAGATCAGCAACTGGCGGTTACGCTCGATACCGGCCAGCGGCTGGCATACCACGCGGCCAAACGGGCCGTGCGCATTGCGCTCGACCAGCGTCACGCGCGCCACTGCCAGGCCAGCCGGGTACAGGCCGTCCAGGCCGGAAGTGATCACGATGTCGCCGATCTGGATATCGGCGCTCGGTTCGGTAAAGCGCAGTTCCATGGCGCCCGACTTGCCGCGGCCATAAGCGACGCTGCGCACGCCATTGCGCAGCACCTGCACCGGTATCGCCTGCTCTTCGTCGGTCAGCAGCGTCACTTCCGAGGTAAACGGGAAAACGCGCGTGATCTGGCCTACCACGCCCTGGTTATCGATCACCGGCCGGCCCAGTTCCACGCCGTCCTGGAGGCCACGGTCGAGCACGATCTTGCGCGTGGCCGAGTCGCGCGTGTCGTACAGGATTTCAGCCAGCTTGGTCTTGACGGGCACGCGTTCGCGCGCCTCCATCAACTTGCGCAGCTGGTTGTTTTCCGCAATATTGAGCTGCGCCTGCTGCAGCACCTGGGCCGAGGCGATCTGCTCGAGCTTGAGGTCGTGCACCTGTTTTTCCAACGCTGAAATGGAGGAAAAATAATTGCCCACGCCCAGCACCACATCGCGCGGCACCAGTGCGGCCATCTGCACCGGGTAGAGCACCGTGCCGACTGCCTGGCGCACGGCGGTCAAAGCGTGCATGCGCGAATCGACCAGCAGCAGGCCGATCGAAATGCCGGCAAACACCATCATCTTGACGCGGGCGGAGGCGCCTTGTTTGAAAAGTGGCGGAGGACTGTATTCCATGACTTCCAATGATCAGGCCAGGCGCAGAGCGCCAACGTGCGGGCGCCCGGCCAGTGCCGGCGCCAGAATCCAAAAAAAGGCCGGAACGAGGTGCCGGCCTTGGTACAGTCAGATTATTCGTAGGAGAAGATCGAGCCGAGCTTGTCCATACGTTCCAGCGCCATGCCCGAACCGCGCACCACGCAGGTCAGCGGGTCTTCGGCCACCAGCACCGGCAGGCCGGTTTCTTCCATCAGCAGGCGGTCCAGGTCGCGCAGCAAGGCGCCGCCACCGGTCAGCATCATGCCTTTTTCAGCAATATCGGCGCCCAGTTCCGGCGGCGTCTGCTCCAGCGCGTTCTTCACGGCCGACACGATGTTGTTGAGCGGGTCGGTCAAGGCTTCCAGGATTTCGTTGGAAGAAATCGTAAACGAGCGCGGAATGCCTTCGGACAGATTGCGGCCCTTCACTTCCATCTCTTTCACTTCCGAACCCGGGAAAGCCGAACCGATGGCTTTCTTGATCGCTTCGGCGGTCTGTTCGCCGATCAGCATGCCGTAGTTGCGGCGGATGTAATTGACGATGGCTTCATCGAACTTGTCGCCACCCACGCGTACCGAACCCTTGTAGACCATGCCACCCAGCGAAATGATGCCCACTTCGGTGGTGCCGCCGCCGATGTCGACTACCATCGAACCGGTCGCTTCCGACACCGGCAGGCCGGCGCCGATGGCTGCCGCCATCGGCTCTTCAATCAGGTAGACCTGCGAGGCGCCTGCGCCCAGCGCCGATTCGCGGATCGCGCGGCGTTCCACCTGGGTCGAACCGCACGGCACGCAAATGATGATGCGCGGCGACGGACGGAAAAATTTCGAGTCATGCACCATGCGGATGAACTGCTTGAGCATCTGCTCGGTCACGGTGAAGTCGGCGATCACGCCGTCTTTCATCGGACGGATCGCTTCGATATTGCCTGGCACCTTGCCCAGCATCTGCTTGGCTTCCTTGCCGACCGCCTGGATGGTCTTCTTGCCGTTCGGGCCACCTTCCTGGCGGATCGCAACAACCGATGGCTCGTCGAGCACGATGCCCAGGCCGCGTACATAGATCAGGGTGTTGGCCGTGCCCAAGTCAATGGCCAGATCGGTGGAGATATACCTGCGTAAAAAACCAAACATGAGTGTCCTGTAGCGCATCGAGCTGCGCAAAAGCTGTTTATGGGGAGTTTCAAAGCGGGCGCTGCAAAACACCTGGAAAAATCCATCGCGGCGACTTTTCCGGGGTGTGCTTGACGCTTGCGCAATCTTTTCTATGCTGCGGCAGCAGTCCATCGGCGCCGACAACGCATTAACCCGCCATTCTACCTTATAATTTGAATGCGATTTGCTCAAAAACCATGGAAAAGTGCGCATCCTGGCGCCGCGAATTACGCGGCATTCCCGAGTTTTTGTGAGCAAAAGAGCAGTAAATACCTGCGTTTTATCAGAACGCCAACTTAATATCAAGCGCTCACTGCGCGCCCCATGCCATGTCCCTGACACTATCCGACGTAAAACGCATTGCCCATCTGGCACAACTCGATATGGCCGACGACCAGGCCGCCACTTCGCTCGAACAATTGAACAAGATTTTTGCCCTGGCCGAGCAGATGCAGGCGGTCGATACCGATGGCGTCGCGCCGCTGAGCCACCCGTTGGCGGCGCATATGGACAATATCGCGCTGCGCCTGCGCGCAGACGTCGCCACCGAAGGCAATCACCGCGACGCCTACCAGGCCGTGGCGCCAAAAGTACAGGATGGCCTGTATCTGGTGCCGAAAGTTATCGAATAGGCCACTGCCGCGCCGCTGTCCTTCCGCTGAATCCCACACTAGAAACGCCATGCATACAAAATCCATCAAACAGTTGTCCACGCTTTTGCAGAACAAGGAAATTTCCGCCGTTGCACTGGCGACGCATTTCCTCGACCGCATCGAAGCCGACACCAGCAACGCCTTTTTGCACGTCGACCGTGCGCTGACACTGGCGCAAGCCGCCGAGGCCGATGCACGCATTGCCGCCGGCACCGCCACACCGTTGACCGGTGTGCCGATCGCCCACAAGGACCTGTTTGTCACCCAGGGCTGGCGCACCACCGCTGGGTCGAAGATGCTGGCCGACTATGTCAGCCCGTTCAACGCCACCGTGGTGGAAAAATTCCTCGCCGCCGGCATGGTCAGCCTGGGCAAGGTCAACTGCGATGAATTCGCCATGGGCTCGGGTAACGAGAACTCGGCTTTTGGCGCCGTGAAAAATCCGTGGGACCACAGTGCCGTGCCTGGCGGCTCGTCGGGCGGCTCGGCTGCCGCCGTGGCTGCCGGCCTGACGCCGGCCGCTACCGGCACCGATACCGGCGGCTCGATCCGCCAGCCGGCCGCATTTTGCGGCATTACCGGCATCAAGCCCACCTATGGCCGCGTATCGCGCTTCGGCATGATCGCGTTTGCCTCGTCGCTCGACCAGGGCGGCCCGATGGCCCGCTCGGCCGAAGACTGCGCGCTGCTGCTGTCGGCGATGGCCGGCTTCGACGACCGCGATTCGACCAGCCTCACCGAAGCCCAGGGCGGCGTGACGGAAGATTTCTCGCGCCTGCTGGAGCAGCCCTTGAACGGCCTGCGCATCGGCGTGCCGCGCGAGTATTTTGGCGAGGGCCTGTCGAAAGACGTGGAAGACGCCGTGCGCGCCGCGCTGGCGCAGTATGAACAGCTGGGCGCGACCCTGGTCGATATCTCGCTGCCGAACACCGCGCTGTCGATCCCGGCGTATTACATGATCGCGCCGGCCGAAGCGTCGTCGAACCTGTCGCGCTATGACGGCGTGCGCTACGGCCACCGCACCAGCGCCTACAAGGACTTGCAGGACATGTACAAGAAGTCGCGCGCCGAAGGTTTCGGCGCCGAAGTCAAGCGCCGCATCATGGTCGGCACCTATGTGCTGTGCCACGGCTACTACGACGCCTACTACCTGAAGGCGCAGAAAATCCGCCGCCTGATCGCGCAGGACTTCGAGGCCGTCTTGAATGGCCCGAACGCCGTGTGCGACGTGATCATGGGACCGGTCGCGCCGAGCGTGGCATGGGACCTGGGCGCAAAAACCGACGACCCGGTTGCCAACTACCTGGCCGACATCTACACCCTGTCGACCAGCCTGGCTGGCCTGCCCGGCATGTCGATTCCATGCGGCTTCGGCGCCGGCGACAAGAAAAGCCGCCGCCCGGTCGGCCTGCAGATCATCGGCAATTACTTTGGCGAAGCCAAGCTGCTCAACGTGGCGCACCAGTACCAGCTGGTGACCGACTGGCATACCCGCGCCCCGGCCGGCAAGTAAGCTGCAAGTAAGCGGCAACTAAGAATATCTTGCGCCGCCAGTGGCGGCGCCATCAAAAATAAGCGAGAACACTATGCAATGGGAAGTCGTCATCGGTCTTGAGAACCACGTGCAGCTCACGACCGACTCCAAAATTTTCAGCGGTTCGCCGATCAAGTTCGGCGCCGACGCCAATACCCAGGCCAGCCCGGTCGACCTGGCGCTGCCGGGCGTGCTGCCGGTGATGAACCGGCAGGCGGTCGACCGCGCCATCCGTTTCGGCCTGGCCGTCGGCGCCACCATCGCGCCGCAGTCGGTCTTCGCGCGCAAGAACTATTTTTACCCCGACCTGCCAAAAGGCTACCAGATCAGCCAGTTTGAAGACCCGGTGGTGATCGGCGGCGCGCTCACTTTCGGCTACGAAAAGGACGGCGAATTCGTCACCAAGACCGTCAACCTGACGCGCGCCCACCTGGAAGAAGACGCCGGCAAGTCGCTGCATGAAGACTATGCCGGCATGAGCGGCATCGATCTGAACCGCGCCGGCACGCCGCTGCTGGAAATCGTCTCGGAACCGGAAATTCGCAGCGCCGCCGAAGCGGTGGCCTACGCCAAGGCCCTGCATTCGCTGGTGATGTGGCTGGGCGTTTGCGACGGCAACATGCAGGAAGGCTCGTTCCGCTGCGACGTCAACGTTTCGGTGCGTCCGGTCGGCCAGAAGGAATTCGGCACCCGCTGCGAAATCAAGAACCTGAACTCGTTCCGCTTTATCGAAGAGGCCGTGCATGTCGAAGTGCGCCGCCAGATCGAACTGATCGAAGACGGCGGCAAGGTGGTGCAGGCCACACGCCTGTACGACCCGGACCGCAAGGAAACGCGCGAAATGCGCAGCAAGGAAGACGCGCAGGACTACCGCTACTTCCCCGACCCGGATCTGCCGCCACTGGCCATTTCGCCGGAGTGGATCGCCACCGTGAAAGCGTCGATGCCCGAGCTGCCAGCAGCCATGCGCGCGCGCTTTGTCAGCGACTATGCGCTGCCCGAGTACGACACGCTGGTGCTGACCCAGTCGAAAGCCATGGCCACCTACTTTGTGGCCGTGGTGGAAAAAGCCGGCAAGGAAAACGCCAAGGCTGCCGCCAACTGGCTGATGGGCGACGTCGCATCGACCCTGAACCGCGAAGGCGTGGACCTTGACGAGGCACCGGTATCGGCCGCGCAACTGGCCGCTCTGCTCAAGCGCATTGCCGACGGCACCATTTCCAACAAGGCGGCCAAGGAAGTATTTGCCGGCATGTGGGAAGCGAAGTCCGACGACGAGAACCTGGTCGACACCATTATCGACGCCAAGGGCCTGAAACAGATTTCGGACTCGGGCGCGCTCGAAGCCATTGTCGACGAAGTGCTGGCGGCGAACGCCAAGTCGGTCGAACAGTACCGCGCCGGCAAGGAAGCGGCCATCAACGCGCTGATCGGCCAGGCCATGAAAGCGTCCAAAGGCAAGGCCAATCCGGCCCAGCTGACCGAAATGCTGAAAGCCAAGCTGGCGGGCTGATTATCCCTGCTCCACGAAAAAGACGCTCGGGCGTCTTTTTTTTCGCCTTCTAAACAAATCTGTCTGGATCAATGATTGAGCATTCAAAGGCTTTTCTGCTCATTGCAAGTTTTAGTATACATTTTTGTCTACAACGTTTAACCTGAGCTTGTTGAATTTCAGGCAAAGGAAAAAAGCATGGCCAGGTCCCCCCACATTCCCAAACCCACCGCAGCCGAACTCGATCTGCTGCAGGCACTGTGGCCGCTGGGTGCCGCCACGGCCAAGCAGGTGCATGAAGCGATGGCGGTTGCCAAGCCGGCCATCACCTACGGCACCGTGCTGCGCCTGATGCAGATCATGCATGGCAAGGGCCTGCTGATCCGCGATGAAAGCGCCCGCTCGCATATCTATGCGCCGGCGCAGGCGCAGGACAGCCTGCAGACCAACCTGCTGAAAGACCTGATGCAAAAAGCCTTTGCCGGCTCGGCCAAGGCGCTGGTGCTGGCGGCGCTGCGCACCGGCGTGTCGCGCGCCGAGCGCGAGGAGATTGAAAAAATGCTCAAGGACGAACAATGAACGCCTTCGTGCAGGCACTGGGTTGGACCTTGCTGCACTTTTTGTGGCAAGGACTGCTGATAGCCGGCGCCACGGCACTGGCGCTGGCCGCCCTGCGCAATGCGCGGCCCGAAGCGCGCTATGCGGTGGGCTGCGGCGCCCTGCTGACCTGCCTGGCGTGGCCAGCGCTGGGCCTGTACCTGCGTTTGACGGACGGCGTCAACGCCACAGGCATGTATGCGGGCGGGCTGCTGCCAGCGGCGCTGCTGGCACCCGACAGCCTGCCCGACATCTCCACCCTGCTGCGCGCCGTGGTCGGCATCTGGGCCCTGTGCGCCGCCCTGCTTGCCGCGCGCATGGCGCTGGGCATGCTGTGGATAGCGCGCAGCGCCAGCGCGCCGGCGGGCCGCAACGCGCAGTGGCAGGCGCGCCTGTCCGGCATGGCGCTGGACGCCGGCATCACCCGCACCATCCGGCTGCGCGTGGTCGACGGCATCGCCAGCCCGCTGGCGGCCGGCATCTGGCGGCCGGTGGTACTGGTACCGGCGTCGCTTGTTAGCGGCATGCCGCCGGATCTGCTGGCCGCGCTGCTGGCGCATGAACTGGCGCATATCCGCCGCCACGATTATTTGATCAACCTGCTGCAAAACGCCATCGAGGCGCTGCTGTTCTTCCACCCTGCCGTCTGGTGGATTTCACGCAGCGTGCGCATCGAGCGCGAACATATTGCAGATGATTTCGCAGCAAGACAACTGGGCGAACCGCGGCGTCTGGCTCTTGCACTTTCCGAACTGGAGCGTCTCCAGTTCTCCCACCACGACCTGGCCCTGGCGGCCAATGGAGGAAATCTTATGTCACGTATCAAACGACTGCTGCGCCCTGCACCACAAGCATTGAACTGGAAAGCAGCCGTACCGCTGCTGGCTCTTGCCGGCGCCTGCCTCGGTATTTACGGGCAGGCAGTGGCAGCTGACAGCAACAGCGAAGCCGACCGCCGTCCGGTACTCGACTTTACCAGCTGCGCCAAGCCGGTCTGGCCTGCCGAGGCGCTGCAGGCAAAACAAACCGGTACGGTCACACTGTCGTTCCAGGTCACCGCTGCCGGCAAGGTCGAAGGTTCCAGCATCGCCCGAAGCAGCGGCCATCCGGCGCTTGACGAGGCGGCGCGCAGCGGCATTGCCAAGTGCTCGTTCAAGCCGGCGCTCGCCAAAGGCAAGACGATCAGCTCGCCAGTGCAGGTGCAGTATGTCTGGACGCTTGAATAAGCACGGCTGATGCAAGCTGGCCGGCAGCGTCTTGATTGACAGTGCTGCCGGCCGCTTGCAGGTATGATCATGGCATTGTTCACCTTTAGAAATGCCATGAAAAAAATCAAAACCGGTCTGATCGGCTACGGCTTTGCCGGCGCCACCTTTCACGCTCCCGTGCTGTCCACCGTCGAAGGCCTGGAACTGGCGGCAGTCGCATCGAGCAAACCCGAACTGGTGCACAAGGACTGGCCGCAGGCTATCGTCTACGCCGAACCGGCCCAGCTGTTTGCCGACGCCTCGATTGAACTGGTGGTGATTGCCGCCCCTAATGAAGCGCATTTCAGCCTGGCGAAAGCGGCGCTGGAGGCAGGCAAGCATGTGGTGGTCGACAAGCCGTTTACCATTACCAGTGCCGAAGCACAGACGCTGATCGAACTGGCCAAGGCGCGCCAACTGGTGCTGAGCGTGTACCACAACCGCCGCTGGGATGGCGACTTTTTGACCATCAAATCCTTGCTGGCGCAAGGCACGCTGGGCCGCGTGGCCAGTTTTGAGTCGCATTTCGACCGCTTCCGCCCCGAAATCCGCCAGCGCTGGCGCGAGTCCGCAGCACCCGGCGGCGGGCTGCTGTACGACCTGGGACCGCATATGCTGGACCAGGCCGTGCAGCTGTTCGGCATGCCGCAAAAACTGTATGCCGATATCGATCTGCAGCGCGATGGTGCCGAGGCGACCGACTACGTGCATATCGTGCTGTACTACGACCGCTTGCGCGTGGTGCTGCAGGCCGGTTGCCTGGTCAAGGCGCCGACGGCGCGTTTCGCCATCCATGGCGACAAAGGCAGTTTTGTGAAATTCGGGCTCGATCCGCAGGAAGATGCACTTAAGGAAGGCGGGCGTCCGGGCCAGAGCGGCTGGGGCGTAGATGCGGCTGGCGGCCAGCTGTATGCCGGTACGCAGCCTGATGGCCACGCCGAACAGCTTGATCTGCTGCCGGGGCGCTACCAGGATTTTTACCAGGGCATGCATGACGCCATCGCCCATGGCGCACCGGCGCCGGTGGCCGCCGAAGACGCGCTGGCGACCATTCGCCTGATCGAGCTGGCGCAGCAAAGCGCGGCCGAAGGCCGCGTGCTGCCAGTAGTCTGAAAACTTAGTTCTTGTTGGTACCGGCTGGCCAGACCAGTTCGAGGCGCGTCGAGGTACGCGCCTTGACCTGCACCTGCTGTTCGAGCACCTTGCCCGACAGCGTAGCATGCAGCTCATACGTGCCCGGCTCCAGCTTGACCAGCAGGTACGGTCCGCTGCCGGTCGTTTCCAGCACCACGGCGCCCTTGGCGTCACGCACTACCAGCGTGACGTTGGACGCATATTCGGCGCCTGCACCCGATTTGACGGAAAACACCAGGCTCAATGGCCACTGGCCGGCCACATTCTTGATCGCGGTCGATTCATCGATGCCGATGCCGCCACTCAGATACTCGATGCTGCCGCTGGTTTTAACGGCCGGCAGCGCGCTGTCCGCCTGCGCCAGTGCTGCCGTACCGTGCATCAATCCGGCAGCCAGCAAGCTCGCTGCCAACAGGGATACTGCACGCTTGCCATGATTTCGGTTTTGCATGTGAACCTCCTTTATCGATCAATGTTCAATAACGACGGGTAGCGTCGGCAATCTTCTGGTCGGTCTTGAACTGGCTCAGTGCATACACGGCCCAGATGGCGGCCGGCAGCCAGCCGATCAGAGTGACCTGCAGTATCAGGCAGATAATGCCGGCAATCGGACGGCCGATGGTGAAAAAAGTCAGCCACGGTAAGATCAGGGCAATCAGTAAACGCATGATGTTGTTCCTTATGTTCTGCCCCTGTGCCGCGGGGTCCGGCTGGTGCATCGGCTGCATCAAGCATGCCTTGCCGACGACTTTATCTGGAAACGATTATAGATGCATCAAGAAAGCGCGTTTGAGCGCTAGCGCACCAACGGCAGCGAAAGCCGGTCCAGGCGCTGCTAGGCCTTCAGATGCTCGATCAGCTGGCGCGCATACAGCGGCAATTCGCCAAACTGGCGTACGCAGATGGTCAGGTTGCGCACCGACCAGGGGTCGCTCAACTCCATGCAGCGCAGCGCCATCGTCTGCTGGCAACGCCGCGCCGCAGCCAGCGGCACCACGCTTACGCCCACGCCGCTGGCCACCATCCGGCAGACAGCGTCGAAACTGCGCAGGCGCACGCGCACCTTGAGCGGACGCCCGGCGCGCGCCGCATGCAGGCCCAGGTACTGCTGCATGGCGCTGTCGTCGGCCAGGCCGATAAAGTCGTGCTCGAGCACGCTGGCAAAATCGACCGTGCCCTGCTCGCCCAGCGCGCGGTGATGCACGCCGTCGGCAGCGGCAATCACCACCAGCCGGTCGGGCCGGAACAGAAAAGTCTGCAGGCCGCGCATGTCGACCGAGTCCGAGACGATCCCCATGTCGGCCAGCCCTTGCGAGACGGCCTTGACGATATCGTCGCTGAGGCGCTCTTCCAGATCCACTGAAATGTTCGGATGGCGGTCGAGAAAGGCGCCCAGCGCTTCGGGCAGGAATTCGCTGAGCGCCGCCGTATTGCACAACAGGCGCAACTGCCCTTTCAGGCCTTGGGCAAATTCGCCGAGTTCGCCGCGCATTTTTTCCATCTGCTGGCCCACCAGTCGAGCATGATGGAGCAGCGTCTGGCCCACCGGCGTCGCTTCCACGCCGCGCCGCCCGCGCAGCAGCAGCGGCATGCCCAGCGCCTGTTCCATGCCGCGCACGCGCGCACTGCCGGATGCCAGCGACAGATGGCTGCGTGCAGCGCCAGCCGTCAGACTGCCCGTTTCCACCACATGGATAAACAACTGCAGATCGACCAGATCAAAGCGCATGGCGCCTCCTTTCCGACCCATCATAACAGCCTGTGGATTTGGCAGAGTCTGGCTGCGCATCATCGCGCTTTGCAGTTCAATCATGCGCGCGCACAATCACCGCCTGTTCACTCTGATGGCAAGAACGTGCAAACATCCACCATGCTGGCAATCGGCGCCAGTTTTATGCTGGCAGGCTTTGTCAAAGGCGTAGTCGGCCTTGGCCTGCCTACCGTGGCCATGGGTCTGCTGAGCCTGGCCATGGCGCCGGTGCAGGCGGCCAGCCTGCTGATCGTGCCGTCGATGGTCACCAATATCTGGCAGTTGGCAGCCGGCCCGGCGCTGCGCGCCCTGCTGCGCCGACTGTGGCCGCTGCTGGCTGCCTGCATGGCGGGCACGGTAGCGGGCGGCATGCTGCTGCCGCTCGATGGCGGCGATGGTGGCCAGTGGCCGGTGGTGCTTCTGGGACTTGCCCTGATGGCTTATGCGCTGGCCGGCTGGTTTGCGCTGCGCCTGCAGGTGGCGCCACAGCACGAGGGCTGGCTAGCGCCCGTGATCGGCTTGTTGACCGGACTGGTCACGGCCGCCACCGGCGTGTTCGTGATTCCGGCCGTGCCCTATCTGCAGGGACTGGGACTGGCGCGCGACGAACTGGTGCAGGCGCTGGGCCTGGCGTTTACCGCTTCGACCATCGCGCTGGCCGCCAGCCTGGCGCTGCAGGGGCAATGGAGCATGGGCGCCGCCGGCGCCTCGGCCTGGGCGCTGCTGCCGGCGCTGGGCGGCATGCTGGCCGGCCAGTGGCTGCGCGCGCGCATCAGCCAGGATCTGTTCAGGAAGTGTTTTTTTGCCGGCCTGTTTGCACTGGGCCTGCATTCGGCGCTCAAGCCATGGCTGGCGTGATGGCCGCAAGGATCGAAGTGGCGCCATGGGGCGAGCATGCGCTGTCAGCCTCCATCGACGGCCAGCAGGTAGCCATGCTCGACTTCAGCGTCGACAACGGCCAGGCCACGCTCAATATGGTCTTCGTCAAGCCGCCGTTTCGCCATCTCGGGGTGGCCAGGGCGCTGCTGCGCGACGCCTTGCGACGCCATGCACAGGTACGCTGGCTTAATCGAGGCCGAGTATGGCTGCGACCGAAGCTTCCAGCTGCTCGACCAGTTCCGGCTGCATGAACTGGTAGTCGTCGGGAATGTCCAGCACATGGATGGTCTTGTGTTCGAGCAGGCGGCCGAACTGCGCGCGCAGGCGCGACTTGTGCTTTTCTTCCATCACGCAGATCACGTCGCACCAGGCCAGGTCGCCGGCGTTGACCGGGTGGCGCGCGTTCGGGCTGGTACCACCCGAACGCACGGCCATGCCCGGATGACGGCGGAACATGCGTTCAGCCGTCGGGCTGCGCCACTGGTTGCGGCTGCAGACAAACAGGACGTTGATATCAGATCCCGTAACGGCTGCGATAGGCCGAAACGGCGTCCTTGTGCTGCAGCAGATTCGGATCGGCACCGTCGCCATTGAGGTAGCCAAACAGGTCGTCCAGGTTGCCGATTGAAATGACCGGGATGCCGTATTGCTTGCTCACTTCCTGTACTGCCGAACTTGGCGAGAGCTGGCCGTCCGGGCCCGAACGCTCCATGCGGTCCAGCGCGATCAGCACGGCGCAAGGCTCGGCGCCTGCCGCACGGATCATGTCAACCGATTCGCGCACCGAAGTGCCGGCCGAGATCACGTCGTCGATAATGACGACCTTGCCCTGCAATTTGGCGCCCACGATGGTACCGCCTTCGCCGTGGTCTTTGGCTTCCTTGCGGTTGAAGGCAAACGAGGTGTTGCGGCCCTTGCCGGCCAGCGCCACGGCGGTAGCCGAGGCCAGCGTGATGCCCTTGTAGGCGGGGCCGAACAGCATGTCGAACTCGACGCCCGAATCGAGCAGGGTCTGCGCGTAGAACTGCGCCAGCTCGGCCAGCGTGGCGCCGTCATGAAACAGGCCTGCATTGAAAAAATACGGCGACTGGCGGCCGGCCTTGGTGGTGAACTCGCCGAAGCGCAAGACGCCCTTGGATACGGAAAACGCGATAAACTGCTGGCGTAAATTAGTCACATTGGCCTCATTTTTTTAAAGTGCCTGTATTTTAATCTGCGCGCTGCGGCGAGACAATCGCCGCGTTTGCCGCCCATCTGCATTCAATCTGTCTCCTCACATGCCAAAAATTATCTCCGCCAACCTCAATGGCATCCGCTCCGCCGCCAAAAAAGGCTTTTTCAACTGGATGGGCAAGCAAACGGCCGACTTCATCTGCGTGCAGGAACTTAAGGCACAACTGCCCGACATGACGCCAGAGTTTCTTAATCCGCACGGCTACCATGGCCACTTCCACTACGCCGAGAAAAAAGGCTATTCGGGCACCGGCGTGTACAGCAAGGTCGAGCCGGACGCCGTGCATATCGGTTTCGGCAGCCCGGAATTCGATGCCGAAGGGCGCTATGTGCGCTGCGACTTCGGCAACCTGTCGGTGATCTCGGTGTACTGCCCGTCCGGCTCGTCCGGCCCCGAGCGCCAGGAAGCCAAATTCCGTTTCATGGAACTGTTCCTGCCCCATCTGCTGATGCTCAAGGCCCTGGGCCGCGAAGTGGTGATCTGCGGCGACTGGAATATCGCCCACAACGAGATCGACCTGAAGAACTGGAAAGGCAACAAGAAAAATTCCGGCTTCCTGCCCGAGGAACGCGCCTGGCTCACGCGCGTGTTCGATGAAGTGGGCTTTGTCGACGTGCACCGTGGCCTGGACAAGCGCGAAGAACAATACACTTGGTGGAGCAACCGTGGCCAGGCTTACGCCAAGAACGTCGGCTGGCGCATCGATTACCATGTCGCCACCCCTGGCATCGCCGCGCAGGCCCATACCGTGAGCGTGTACAAGGACGAACGCTTTTCCGATCATGCGCCGCTGATTATCGATTACACCATCAGAACGTAATCGACATCATTATTGACACGTCTGCGGTGGTGTCGGGTTACGCGCTTCGCGCTAAGCCGGATTATTGATACGCCTGTGGTGATGTCGGGTTACGCGCTTCGCGCTAACCCGACCTACGTAACCGTGCGCAGTCATACCGTAGGTCGGATTAGGTGCGAAGCACCGTAATCCGACACCATTGTTGACACGTTTATGGTGGTGTCGGGTTCAGGCGGTTTTATCCCGCCCCGGTCAGCTCGCGCCGGCTGTCAAATCGCCGCAGCTCGCCTGTGAGTGGATCGGCAAACTCAATCGACCGCGCCAGCAGCTGCAAGGGCTGCGTCATGTCGTCCTGCTTGCACGGCAGCGCTACCGGATAGAAAGCGTCGTTGACGATGGGAATACCGAGCGAGGCCAGATGCACGCGCAACTGGTGCTTGCGGCCCGTATGCGGATGCAGGCGGTACAGCGCCAGCGCGCCGCGCAAGGCGATCAGTTCGACCAGGGTCTCGGAATTGGGCTCGCCCGCCTCCTCGCGCATAATGAAAAACTTGTCGCCATCGACCATGCGGCTGCGGTGCGTAAACGGAAAATCACGGCCCGGCAGCTGCGGCGCCAGCGCCTCGTAGACCTTGCGCACTTCGCGCCGCTGGAACAGCGTCTGGTAGGCGCCGCGGCTGGCCGGTTGGCGCGAAAACACCACCACGCCGGCCGTTTCGCGGTCGAGACGGTGGATTGGCGTCAGCTCCGGACAATCGAGTTTTTTCTTCAGCCGCGTGAGCAAAGTCTCCTGCACGAAGCGCCCGCCTGGCGTCATCGGCAGGAAATGCGGCTTGTCGGCCACCACCAGGTGGGCATCCTGGAACAATATCTGCTCCTGGAACGGAATCGGCGTTTCGTGCTCGACTTCACGGTAGTAGAAAATGCGCATGCCGCGCCGGAAAGGGCTGTGCGGCACCAGCTGCTCGCCCTCGCCGCTGACCACTTCGCCGCGCGCCATGCGGTCGCGCCACTGCGCCTCGCCGATCTGCGGGTAGCGCTCGAGCAGAAAACTGAGCAGGTCAGGCCAGCCGCCTTCGGGCAGCCACAGATAGCTGGCCGCCACGCCGTCGCGCATCGGCAAGGGTGCAGCGGCCATGGTCTTATCGGGCGGCGACGGTGTTGCTGCGATACGGCGGCAAGGCGTCGACGGACACGCCCTTGCTGCGCGCGTACAGCGGCAGCACCTGCGTCATGTGCTTGTTCATCTGCGAGATGCGGTCGCTGCCCGACGGGTGGGTCGACAGGAATTCCGGCGGCGCGCCTTTGCTGATGGCCGCCATTTTCTGCCACAGCACCACGCCGGCGCGCGGATCGAAACCGGCGCGCGCTGCCAGGTCCATGCCGATCAGGTCGGCCTCGCGTTCGTCGTCGCGCGAGAATTTCAGCATGGCGCCCTGCGCCGCCATATTGGTGACCGTGCTGGTGACGTTCGGGTCCACCCCCAACCAGGCCGACAGGCCGGCGCCGGCCAGCTTCGAGCCGATGGCGGCCAGGTTGCCCTTGCCGGCCTGCGCCTGCGAATGCTCGCGCAGCGCATGTGAAATTTCATGGCCCATGACGACGGCGACTTCATCATCGGTCAGATTAAGCTTGGTGATGATGCCGCTGTAAAAGGCGATCTGCCCGCCCGGCATGCAGAAAGCGTTGACCTGGTCCGAATTGAGCAGATTGATCTGCCAGTCCCAGTTGGCGGCCGCTTCGTTCCAGCGCGTGGCAAACGGAATAATGCGCTGGGCGATGGCGCGCAGGCGTTTGACCTGCGGGTCGCTGTCTGGCACCAGCGCGTTTTTCTGCTTGGCCTCGTTGACCAGCTGCGCATACTGCAGCTTGGACTGTTGATTGAAGTCCGTGCCGCCGGCAAAAATACGGCTGGTCGACAGCGGGCGCACCTTGATGCCATCCTGTACCACTGCCTGCTGGGCGGTGGCGGACAGGGGCGAGAAGATCGTGGCGGCGCACAGGCTCGCCATGACGGCGTAACGTTGCAGGGCGGGGCGGGTTTGTATCATGGTCAGACCTCCATGGACGATGTTGGACGGCGAAAAGCCGACGATGATAAACCATAAACGATCGGTCCCCGCACGCAAACCGCTTTCATCAATGCGCGGCCTTTTTGCGCAGCCTGAACACGGCAAGGTCGCCACGCAGATTGGGCAGCACGGACACCATCCTGCCTTCGGCCAGCGCCACGCAGTCAATCACTTCCAGGCCGCATTCCTCGGCCAGTTCGCGGAAGTCGTTGATGGTTGCGCAGCGCACGTTGGGCGTGTCGTACCATTGATACGGCAGCGATTTTGAGACCGGCATGCGGCCCTTGGCCAGCGCCAGCCGATGCGGCCAGTAGGCAAAGTTGGGAAACGAGACGATCGCCTCGGTGCCGACACGCACGATATCGCGTAGCAGCGGCTCGACCTGCTTCATCATCTGCAGCGAGGACAGGCACAGCACCGTGTCAAAGCTGTTGTCGCCAAAAATCGACAGGCCGTTTTCCATGTCCTGCTGGATCACGTTGACGCCACGGCGGGTGCTGGCCAGCACCTTGTCATCGGCAATCTCGATGCCGTAGCCGCTGCAGGCCTTGTCGCTTTGCAGATACTCGAGCATCACGCCGTCGCCGCAGCCCACGTCCAGCACATGCGCCGACTTCGGCACCCAGTGGGCGATAAAGGCCAGGTCGGGGCGCAGCGCGCTCAGTTCTTCGAAATTCATGCGGCCTCCCTGTTTGCCGGTTGCTGTGCCACCGCAGGAATGCCTGCGGCGATCTCGTTCCATACCTGCCCGTAGTAGGCGCGCACCATATTCATATAGCGCGCGTCCTCAAGCAGGAAAGCATCGTGGCCGTGCGGCGCATCGATCTCGGCATAGGTGACCTGGCGCCGGTTGCACACCAGCGCCTCGACGATTTCGCGGCTGCGCTCGGGCGAAAAACGCCAGTCGGTGGAAAACGAAGCGAGCAGGAATTTGGCGCGCGTGCCGGCCAGCGCCTTGGCCAGGTTGCCGCCATGCGCGCGCGCCGGATCGAAGTAATCGAGCGCCTTGGTAATCAACAGATAGGTATTGGCGTCGAAGTATTCGGAAAACTTGTCGCCCTGGTAGCGCAGATACGATTCGATTTCAAAGTCGATGCCGAAGCCGAATTTGTAGTCGCCCGTCTGCGCGGCATCGCGCAGCTTGCGGCCGAATTTTTCAGCCATGTCATCGTTCGACAGATACGTAATGTGGCCGACCATGCGCGCCACGCGCAGGCCGTTTTTCGGCACCACGCCATACTCGTAAAAGTCGCCGCCGCGATAATCGGGATCGGACAAAATCGCCTGGCGCGCCACATCGTTGAAGGCGATGTTCTGCGCCGACAGCTTGGCGGTCGAGGCGATCACCACGCAGTGGCGCAGGCGATCCGGATACTTGATGCTCCACGACAGCGCCTGCATGCCGCCCAGCGAGCCGCCCATCACGGCCGCAAACTGCGCGATGCCCAGCTGGTCGGCCAGGCGCGCCTGCGCGCTGACCCAGTCTTCCACCGTCACCACCGGGAAGGCAGCGCCATAGGGCTTGCCGGTGGCCGGATTGGTGTGCATCGGACCGGTCGAGCCGAAGCAGGAACCGAGGTTGTTGACGCCGATAACAAAGAATTTGTCGGTGTCGAGCGGCTTGCCGGGACCGACCATATTGTCCCACCAGCCGGTGCTTTTCGGCTGGTCGGCATACACGCCGGCCACATGGTGCGAGGCGTTCAGCGCGTGGCAGACCAGCACCGCGTTGGACTTGTCGGCGTTGAGGGTGCCGTAGGTTTCATACACCAGCATATAGTCGCGCAGCGAGGCGCCGCTCTGCAGCTGCAGGGGTTCCGCAAAATACATGGTTTGCGGTGAGACGATTCCAATCGATGACATGAGTGTGTCGGTTTATCAGAGGGGGGTTGGCCCCACGGGCCATGATCGATGCGGCGCCGCGATGATAGGCGCTGCAACTTGGAAGAAAAGCCCGTGTCTTGCCGCGCGCGACACCGGGCTTCTTCCAGCGCTAGTTTACATGAGCTGCAGCTGTTCGACTGCTTCGGCGATCACATTTGGCTCCATTGAGCGCATGATTTTGCGCATTTGTGGCGCAATTTGCGTCAGATCGCTGTTGAGGATCTCGTTTTTGACCGCCAGCAGCTGGGCCGGATGCATCGAGAACTCGCGCAGGCCCATGCCCAGCAACAATCGCGTGAGCTTGACGTCGCCCGCCATTTCACCACAGACGGCGACGTCAATGCCGGCCTTCTGTCCGGCCGCAATGGTCATCGAGATCAGCTGCAGCACGGCCGGATGCAGCGGGTTGTACAGGTGCGCCACTTCGTAGTCGACGCGGTCGATCGCCAGCGTGTACTGGATCAGGTCATTGGTGCCGATCGACAGGAAGTCCATGCGCTTGACGAACATCGGCAGCGCCAGCGCGGCGGCCGGGATCTCGATCATGGCGCCCACTTCCACGTCGTCGTCGAACTTGACGCCCTCCTCGCGCAGGCTGGCCTTGGCCTGGGCGATCATCGCCAGCGACTGGTCGATTTCAAACGCATGCGCCAGCATCGGGATCAAAATGCGTACCTTGCCGAAAGCCGAAGCGCGCAGGATGGCGCGCAGCTGCGTCAGGAACAGCTGCGGTTCGGCCAGGCAGTAGCGGATCGCGCGCAGGCCCAGCGCCGGATTGAGCGCCGTCTGGTCGGCCTGGTCGAGCGGCTTGTCGGCGCCGATATCGAGCGTGCGGATGGTGACCACGCGCCCCTTCATCGACACCACCGTATTGCGGTAGGCCTCGAACTGCTCGTCCTCGGACGGTATCTTGTGCGCCCGCCCCATGAACAGGAATTCGGAGCGGAACAGGCCCACGCCGCTGGCGCCGGACTCCAGCGCAAACGCACAGTCTTCGGGCAGTTCGATATTGGCCAGCAGCGTGACCGGCGTGCCGCATTTGGTCACGGCCCGGGTTTTTTTCAGCTTGCCGAGCTTTTTCTTGGCGTGCGCGAGCAGCGCCTGGCGCTCGCGGTACTGTTCCAGCACCAGCGTGCTGGGATTGGCAATGACCACGCCGGCATCGCCATCGATAATGAGCCAGTCGTCCTGCTCGATCAGGGTCGAGGCCTGCGACATGCCGACCGCCGCCGGGATATCGAGGCTGCGCGCGACGATGGCCGTATGCGAGTTCTGTCCGCCCATATCGGTAATGAAGCCAACAAAGGAGCGGTCGCGAAACTGCAGCATGTCGGCCGGCGAGATATCGTGCGCCACCACGATCATCTGCGCCATTTTCTCGTCTTCGGCCGCCACTACCGGCAGTCTCTGTTCGGTGCCCAGCAGGACTTTCAGCACCCGCTCGGCCACCTGCTCGATATCGGCCTTGCGTTCACGCAGGTAAGGGTCTTCGATTTCGTCAAACTGCGCCGACAGCTCATCGATCTGCGTCAGCAGCGCCCATTCGGCGTTGTAATGGCGCGAACGGATAATGTCGAGCGGCGCTTCGGAGATCATCGGGTCCGACAGGATCAATGCATGCACATCGATAAAGGCGCCCAGTTCAGTCGGCGCATCCTTGGGCAGGTCGTTCCACAGCGTCTGCAGTTCCTTGTGCACGGCGGCAATGGCGTTCTGCAAACGCTGTACTTCGGCTTCGATCTGCTCCTGGGCTACCAGGTAATGCTTGACGTCCAGCGCAGCCGGCGCCAGCAGATGGGCGCGGCCGATGGCGATGCCGCGCGAGACCGGAATGCCGTGGAGCGTGAAAGATGCCATGGGTTGACCTGTGGAGGGGCGGCTGCGGCTGCGTTCGACGGGCATTACTCGCCTTCGCCAAACCTGTCATTGATCAGAGCGCTCAAGGCGTCGACGCAAGCCTGCTCGTCGGCGCCATCGGCCTCCAGCGTCACCTTGGCGCCCTTGCCGGCTGCCAGCATCATCACGCCCATAATCGACTTGGCGTTGATGCGGCGCGCATTGCGGGTCAGCCAGACATCGCTCTTGAACTTGGCGGCCATTTGCGTAAATTTGGCCGATGCGCGTGCATGCAACCCCAGCTTGTTGATAATTTCGAGTTCTTTTTGAATCATTTTTATCTAGTCTCTATGCCTGAATTACGCTAATCGGTATGGCCTGCAACGCTATTGGCCCACCCTGATACGATTGTCGACCCGCACGGCGCCGCTCTGCGCGCCGGCCAGCGCCATTTCTACCACCACATCGAGCGTATCGCGGCGATACGTGATGGCGCGCAGCAGCATCGGCAGGCTGATGCCGGCGATCACTTCCACACGCCCCGCATCGGCCAGCTTGTTGCAGCAGTTCGACGGCGTGCCGCCCTTGACGTCGGTAATGACCAGCACGCCCGAACCATCGTCAAGGCGGCAGATGGCGGCCGAAGCGAGCTTCTGCACCTCGGCCAGGTCCTGGTCGGCCAGCACGTCGATGGCCTCGAAACGCTCGGTCGGCCCGCGAAACACGTGCGCGCAGGCGGCGATAAACGCCTGCCCGAGCGGTGCGTGGGTCATGAGCAATATCCCTACCATCATCTGTCTGCCTTTACGATTGCTTTGCCGCTATGCTGGCCTCGACGGCGTCGATAAACATGGCGGGTACATCAAAACCGGTCTGCTGCGTGATTTCCTGGAAGCAGGTCGGGCTGGTGACATTGACTTCCGTCAGATAGTCGCCAATCACATCCAATCCTACCAGCAACAGGCCACGGGCGGCCAGAATCGGCCCCAGCTTTTCTGCAATCTCCAGGTCGCGCGCCGTCAACGGCTGCGCCACGCCCAGGCCGCCGGCAGCCAGGTTGCCGCGCACTTCCGTGCCCTGTGGAATGCGCGCCAGCGAAAACGGCACCGGCTTGCCGCCGATCACCAGGATGCGCTTGTCGCCCTTGACGATATCGGCAATAAAACGCTGCGCCATGATCGTTTGCGTGCCATTGACCGACAGCGTCTCGATAATCGCACCCAGGTTGAGCGCATCGGCCTTGACGCGGAAGATGCCGGTGCCGCCCATGCCGTCGAGCGGCTTGAAAATCACATCCTGGTGCTTGGAGTGGAAGGCGCGCAGGCGCGCTTCGTTCGACGTGACCAGGGTGGGCGAGGTGAATTCCGAAAATTGCGCAATGGCCAGTTTTTCATTGTTGTCGCGGATTGCCGACGGGCGATTGATCACATGCGCGCCCTGCTTTTCGGCCAGCTCCAGCAGATAGGTGCCGTACACATATTCCATGTCGAACGGCGGGTCCTTGCGCTCGATAATGGCGTCAAACACGGTCAGGCGCACTTCCTCGCTCGACACCACCTTGTACCAGTCGTGCTCGTCGCCGGTCAGTTCGATCTGCTTGACCAGCGCCGTGACGATGCCTTCTTCCAGCGCCATGTCTTTTTGTTCGAACGCATACACGGCGTGGCCGCGGCGGGCCGCTTCGCGCATCATGGAAAAGGTGGAATCTTTGTAGGTCTTGAAGCCTGCCAGCGGGTCGGCAAGGAATGCAATTTTCATGAATCGGTCCAGTCGGAATACTTTTGGGAATGCCTGATTCTAGCCGAGATCGGCGGGCGCGGCTGAGCGGCGCCCGTCGTGACCGCTCAATACACTTCGGGGTTGGGATCGGTGCGTTCCATTTCCAGCGACGCGGCCAGCAGGGCCAGACGCGCCACCACGCCGTACACATAGAAACGGTTGGGCGCCGCCGTGCCCGGCTTGGCCTTCAGATCCGGCACGGCATGCTGCTGGGCAAACGCCAGCGGCACGTATTGCGAGCCCGGCGCGTTGAGGTTCTGGTCCACGCCCTTTTCGGCATGCACGCGGTAGAAGCCGCCCACCACATAGCGATCGATCATGTAGACCACCGGCTCGGCCACCGCCTCCTTGATGCTTTCAAAGGTCGGCACGCCTTCCTGGATAATCACGTCGGTGACCACCTTGCCGTCCTTGACGATGGACATGCGGTCGCGCTGCTTGCGCGACAAATCGCGCACTTCACTGGCGTCGCGCACGGTCATGATGCCGGTGCCATAGGTGCCGGCATCGGGCTTGACGATCACGAACGGCTTTTCCTTGATGCCGTATTCCTTGTACTTCTTGCGGATCTTGGCCAGCAGCACGTCGACGCTGGCGGCCAGCGCGTCTTCGCCCTCGCCTTCCTGGAAATTGATGTCGCTGCACTTGGCGTGGAAGGGATTGAGCATCCACGGATCGACATCGATCATCTTGCCGAACTTTTTCACCACTTCATCGTAGGCCGTGTAGTGATTGCTCTTGCGGCGCAAGGCCCAGCCCGCATGCAGCGGCGGCAACAGGCTTTGCTCATGAATATTTTGCAAAATATCGGGGATGCCATCCGACAGGTCGTTATTGAGCAGGATGGTGCACGGATCGAAGTCCTTCAGGCCCAGGCGGCGGCCATTGTTCAGGCGTACCAGCGGTTCGATCACCAGCATATTGCCGTCAGGCAGCGCCAGTGGCGTCGGCTGGGTAATCTCGGGCGACCATGAGCCGAAGCGCACATGCAGCCCGGTCTGGCGGAAGATCTGCATCAGGCGCGCCACGTTCTGCAGGTACTGCGGCGTGGTGTTGTGCAATTCCGGCACGATCAGCAGGTTGCGGGCATCCGGGCAATACTTGTCGATCGCGGCCATGGCGGCCTGTACCGACAGCGGCAGCATTTCAGTGGCCAGGTTATGGAAGCCGCCAGGGAACAGATTGGTGTCGACCGGGGCCAGCTTGTAGCCGGCATTGCGCAAATCGACCGAGCAATAGAATGGCGGCGTATGCTCCTGCCACTCCATGCGGAACCAGCGCTCAATGGCCGGCGTGGCGGCCAGGATCTTTTTTTCGAGGTCGAGCAGCGGTCCGGTCAGGGCCGTGACGAGATGGGGAACCATAGTTACATCCTTAAATTATGTGCAGTATTTAGAAAAAGCACACAGAACTGCCGACTATATTACCGTGTAAGTGCCCCAAATCGGGGCAAAAGCCCCGTTTTAAAGGCCTTTTCCATCCGCATCAACAAAAAAAGGCGCCTCGATGAGGCGCCTTTTGGACGGTCAGACCGGAAAATCAGACATTACATGTGATAAGCCTGTTCGCCGTGGCTGGTGATGTCCAGGCCTTCGCGCTCTTCTTCTTCCGGTACGCGCAGACCGATCACGATATCGACCAGTTTGTAGGCGATCACCGAAACGATGGCCGACCACAGGATGGTGGTGCCGACTGCCTGAATCTGTACCCACACTTGATGGCCGATCGAATACTCGGTTGCCATTTTGTTGGTGACATAGTCAAACGTACCTTGGCCGCCCAATTGCGGCGCAGCAAACACGCCGGTCAGGATGGCGCCCAGGATGCCGCCTACGCCATGCACGCCGAAGACGTCGAGCGAGTCGTCGGCGCCGATCAGGCGTTTCAGGCCGGTTACGCCCCACAGGCAGACCACGCCAGCGAGCAGGCCGATGACCAGGCCGCCCATCGGGCCGACAAAGCCGGCGGCCGGGGTGATGGCTACCAGGCCGGCTACTGCACCGGAGGCGCCGCCCAGCATGGAAGGCTTGCCTTTGGTAATCCACTCACCGAAAACCCACGACACGGTAGCTGCTGCGGTAGCGAGCATGGTGTTGACGAAGGCCAGTGCTGCCAGGTCGCCGGCTTCCATCGAGGAGCCCGCATTGAAACCGAACCAGCCCACCCACAGCAAGGACGCACCGATCATGGTCATGGTCAGCGAGTGCGGCGCCATCGATTCACGGCCGTAGCCGACGCGCTTGCCAATCATGATGGCGCCAACCAGGCCAGCCACGGCGGCATTGATATGCACCACGGTACCGCCGGCAAAGTCCAGCGCGCCTTTCTGATAAATCCAGCCTGCCTTGAGGGCTTCGCTGGTAGCCGTTGCTGCGCTGGTAATGGCGTCAGGACCGGTCCAGAACCAGACCATGTGGGCCGCTGGCAGGTAGGCAAACGTAAACCACAGCACGATAAAGGCCAGCACGGCGGAAAACTTGGCGCGCTCGGCAAAGGCACCGACGATCAGCGTGCAGGTAATGGCGGCAAACGTGCCCTGGAACGCGACAAACACGAATTCAGGAATCACCACGCCCTTGCTGAAGGTCGCAGCCGTGGCAAAGGTGCCGGCAACCGGATCCCAGATACCGTTCAGGAAGACGCGGCCGAAGGTGCCAAAGAAGGCGTTTCCTTCGGTAAAGGCGATTGAATAGCCGTACATGCACCACAGCACCACCACCAGCGAAAACACCATAAACACCTGCATCAGTACCGACAACATGTTCTTGGCGCGCACCAGGCCACCGTAGAACAGGGCCAGGCCAGGGATCGTCATCAGAATCACCAGCAGCGCGCAGATCATCATGAAACCCGTATCGCCCTTGTTGGGAACTGGCGCTGGTGCTGCGGCCGGTGCTGCAGGAGCAGCCGTAGTAGCAGCAGGAGCGGCGGCAGGGACGGCCAGCGACGCGACTTCCGGCGTGGCGACCGTGGCGGTCGCGGCAGCAGGCTCGGCCTTGGCTGGCGCATCGGCAAAACTTGGCGCGGCAAAGCCCAAGGCAAACAGACAGGCAACCCCAGCTAATACTTTTGTTATATTTTTACGCATCAATCTTCCCCTTAGAGTGCTTCGTTGCCGGTTTCACCGGTACGAATACGGATGACTTGTTCCAGGTTGTACACAAAAATCTTGCCGTCACCGATTTTACCGGTACGCGCCGCGCCTTCGATCGCTTCGATGGCCTGGTCCAGCACGGCGTCATCGACCGCCGCTTCGATCTTGGTTTTGGGCAGGAAATCAACCACGTATTCGGCGCCGCGATACAGCTCGGTGTGGCCTTTCTGCCGGCCGAAACCCTTGACTTCGGTCACGGTAATGCCTTGTACATTGATAGCCGACAGCGCTTCGCGCACTTCGTCGAGCTTGAACGGTTTAATGATTGCGGTAATCATTTTCATGATAGGTCTCGCTTAAAAGGTTTTGGAAACGGTCACGACCAGACCGGTTTTCGCCAGGTTTTTGCCGTTAGGCGCCAGCGATGTGATGTTGGCCTTGACGACAGCGACCGAGCCGGTGACCACGCCAAAATCCTTGGTCACGCCGAGCTTGTAGTCGTTGTAGCTAAGGCTGTCGTTATGCTCGACTTTCTGGCGGCCTACATGCAGATTCAGCATATAGCCGTCGGTCATGTCGAAATTGGCGCCTACGTCCAGGTAGCCGCTGTTCTTGCTGTCGGCCACGCCAAACAGATTGGTGGTCGAGTGCGAGTACTTGATATAGGCCGGGCCATAGCCGAGCTGTCCATACAGTTCGAACGTATTGGCATTGGTGGACAGGCCGTTCGATGGATAGAAGTAATACAGACCGCCCACGTCATAGCTGAAGCCGTTGCCGAACTCGCCGCGCTTGCCGCCGTAGACATCCCATTCAAAATTGGTATCGCCACCGCCATCCTTGATCCACTTGATGCTCGACAGCCAGGTGCCAACGTACAAGCCGGTCGGATTATTGGTGTAGTCGGCGCCGCCGCTGACGGCCGGTTTCAAACGGCTTTGCGATACGCCGCGATAACGGTAATCGCTGGTCAGCGCCACGTTATAGCTGACTACATTGTCGGGAACGGCTTCGGCCGCAGGGGCGCTTGCCGCTTCCTGGGCCATGGCATTGCCGGCAAAAGCAGCCAGGGCCAGCGTCACGGCAGCAGCTAAAGTCATGTTCTTGGACAGATTCTTCATGGCGATTCCCTTTTATTGAACTTTTAAAGCGGTTGAGGTTTAAAATCTGGTCTTGGAGATCACAAAGCGTTCCTCTACTCTTTAGCAGAATGCGTGCCAGCTAACATTTCATCGAATTGACAGCTTGACAGCTGACTTTCCGTCCATACATGGCTTGCATGCCGCAAGTGTTATGGAAATGTAGTAATAAAGGCCATTGCAGCGCCCGATTTCGCACCAGATTAACGCCATCACGCACCTTAATGGTGCGGCATATATAAAGGAAAGACCATGGACATGAATACCTTCTTCAATGATTTGCAGGGCAAGATCCACCAGGCCATCGAAAACTCGCCCGCCAAGGATATTGAAAAAAATGTCAAATCAATGATGACCCAGGGCTTTGCCCGCCTCGATCTGGTCACGCGCGAGGAATTCGATATCCAGGCACAAGTCCTGGCCAAGACCCGCGCCAAGCTCGACGCACTGGAACTGCGCATGATCGAGCTGGAAGCACGCCTGAACGAAGGCAAGCCGCTGTAACTGAATCGGTGCTTGCTGGCGCACCGCAAACGCCGGATAGCTGTCACCGGCTAGACTGAACCTGCCCGCGCCCGCGGTGCAGGGAGAACCGATGAGCCTGGCAGTCCTGAAAAGCCGTGCGCTGGCCGGCATGGAAGCGCCCGAAGTCAGTGTCGAAGTCCACCTGGCCAATGGCCTGCCTTCTTTTACGGTAGTGGGACTGCCAGACACGGAAGTGAAGGAGTCGCGCGACCGCGTGCGCGCCGCGTTGCAAAATTGCGGCTTTGACATGCCGGCCCGGCGCATTACCGCCAACCTGGCGCCGGCCGACCTGCCCAAGGAATCGGGTCGTTTCGACCTGCCTATCGCGCTTGGCATCCTGGCCGCTTCCGGCCAGCTGCCGGCCGAGCACTTATGCGACTATGAATTTGCGGGCGAACTGTCGTTATCGGGGCAGCTGCGGCCGATACGGGGCGCGCTGGCGATGACGTTTGCCATGCAGCAGCACGGTGGCGGTCAACGCGCTTTCATTTTGCCGCATGCCAATGCCAATGAAGCCGCGCTGGTGGCGCAGGCCGCCATTTTCCCGGCGCATACCTTGCTCGACGTGTGCGCACATTTTGCAGCGCGCGACA
The DNA here is from genome assembly GCF_009208565.1 of Janthinobacterium aquaticum. Lineage (GTDB taxonomy): Bacteria > Pseudomonadota > Gammaproteobacteria > Burkholderiales > Burkholderiaceae_D > Janthinobacterium. The sequence goes on from NZ_WFLK01000005.1 coordinate 259,426, forward strand.
GTCAGTGCCGCTTGCAGCGCTACCAGCCGCAACCGCTGGCGACAGCTGTCCCCTACCCCGACTTTGCCGACGTGCACGGACAGCAACAGGCGCGCCGCGCCCTTGAAGTTGCCGCCGCCGGCGGTCACCATGTGATGATGATCGGCCCACCTGGCGCCGGCAAAACCATGCTGGCCAGCCGGTTTCCCGGCATCTTGCCGCCGATGAGCGAACAGGAAGCGCTTGAATCTGCCGCTTTATACTCATTGAACGGCAACTTCAAGGTTGAAAACTGGAAACAACGTCCGTTCCGCTCGCCGCACCACACAGCTTCCGGCGTGGCGCTGGTTGGCGGTGGCTGTCAATTGCAGTTAAATCAGCGACTATCCAGCTAAATCGGCGACTTGCAACTAAATCGGCGACTACCAAAGTGCGCGGTGGCTGGCTAGCTAATGAGGCAGTCACGCGGCTTCTACAGCGGGGTTAAGCATGCGAAGGAACTGAACAAAACCACAGCTGTATGCGGCTGTTAGCAATTGCATATAGTGTGAGCCTCGGCGTAACTTCGGACGTCCCAGCATTCGGCAACAAGCTGCTATCTAGCAGCGCTGCGCGGTTCAACACGCACACAAGCAAATGCCAAAGTAGGGATAGCGCTGATGGCTGGCTTCGCATGTTCATTTGCCAGTTAGGCAGGGCACCAGAATGGGCGGCGGCAACTTATGAAAATCGCTGGCGACAGTGAACCAACGTCACCGGCGGAAGATACGCCCAATGAATCGAGCTGCTCGAAGGATTAGTTTAAAAAGCAAATATCCCAAGTACAGAAAACACGGCAAGGCCATCAAATCCTGGTGCCACCGCATGACCGTAGCAACCACACTCACGCACATGAGTCCGAACACGATCATAACGTGCCCGGTCCAGTGTATCTCTCCGCCACTTTCATACATACAAGATCCGCAAATCGGACAAATGTGCTGAGTCTTCATATATCGCCCGGGAATTCTGGACGGGAAGTGCCATAGACGCGGGACGACAGAACTGTAGCAGCTTGGGCAATTTACGGTAGATCTCATAGATAACTTCCAACTATAGACGGCAGAGCACATCCAAGAATAACCCAAATGTCACTTAAAGTTAACTAAATGAATTATTAAGTTGGTGGACGTCCTTAGCTAGGCCACTGATGCTGTGGGGTATGGAAAAGCCCCCACTCACCCCAACTCCGAGGCAGATATTCGGCACCAATTTACGACGGGCTCGTAGATTGAAAGACGTTTCTCAGGAGGAGTTGGCATTTCGCTCGAACCTCAGCAGAACATACGTCAGTGAAGTGGAGCGAGGAATTCGCAATGTCTCGATCGACAATATGGGGCAGTTATCGGATGCTCTTGGCGTCCCACTGAAAGACCTGGTTGATCCGGAGATGTTCTCTGCGCTTGGCAGTAAGCTCACTTAAACCGCTCACTTCGCCGAGCGGTCTTGCTCGGCATTCAATAGCCGTTTGCACGCTATTTTCGACTGACCTCAAAATACTCAATCGGGCAGGAAATCTCCGGCATAGTTCCTTCCACACATCGCTCCAGGGTTTCGATAAAGTCTCCGGTTGATAACGACGACTGTATCATTTCCACAAGAGCGATAAGAACCGCACCAACGCCATTCTGGACATTACCGAGTGAGCCCATGTCCCGTTCAACGGCCGCACGTTTAGTTGAGTCAAAGTGATACTGATACGAATTTAGCCAGTCCATCACCACTTGATATGAAAGCGGAGGCCGCCCCACTCCTTGCAGATTTAGGCGCCGCTCCAACTGTTTGAGCGTATATGCATCACGCAGCAAATCGAGGTGCCGGTGGAATGCCACATGAGTCAACCGCCTCTTTAACGCACCGATTGTCGAAGGTACAAAGCTGAGTTCGTTTTGCAGCACAAACGGGCGCAACTTGAGTAGCATTGCCCATACAGCTTCTTCATCAACGTGCTTGGTGGTCACATGAGCACTCCCAGCGGCGCCCCACCTGAGACTAATACTGCCGCCATGTCGCTCCTGAACAAACCGCGTCGCGCGAAGATTATCGGCATGCCGGCGAAACTGAAGAAATTGTTCCCACTCATTATCGGGAATGTCGAAAGACACGGACTCCTTGCTGGAGCCATCGTTTGCAACCAAAGAAGTTTCGATCAGCAAGGGATGTATACCTAATTGATGTGATGTTCGGCGTGCCAACTGCCCAGTCCCCTGATTATCTTGGCATAACTTTCTAAACGACAAGCCCCAAATAACTTCACAACGCCTATTTCGGAGACGGAAAAGGCGGGCGGCACCTGGACTGGCAAGAGACGATGTTTCGTAAAAACAACAAAAAGAAAACAAAAATACAAAATTCGTTGCTCCTTCGAAAGGAATGCGTTAGCTTTATGTAAAAAATAGGCGCATTGTGGCTGTTTACTTTCAAATGAAGGCCATTTAAATCGACGACTGAGTTACATTAGGGCATCAGTTGCCCTACGGTAAATCATGTCCAGTAACCAAGAACCATTCGAAAATTTCCCTCAAGATGACGGTCTTTGGGCAGTTAAGCACATTGACCAGTTCCACCAGGCGCACGAAGGCACGAGATCGGCGGCAGTGAAAGTCATGCTGCAGCGCTTGCCTCCCATGAGCGTCGCCCAGCTAGCTCGGATGACAGAGAAGGCCTGCCAAGACGTCATCGGCAAACGCCGCGACGATCCATGGCCGCGGTTCGAATTCGTCGAGATATTAGTGGGCAGCCTCCCATTGGTTACCGTGGGCTTTGTTTTTAAGAACGGCGTTAAGGTAGGGCAACTGCCGCGCTGTCGAAAGGTCATAGTGCTCGCACCAGGCGAGTTCGACTCGATGGAGTTTAAGGCTGGCGAAGATACTCCACCACCACAAGGCTGGCCCGAAAACTCACGCCACCGCACGCTGAACATTGGGGAGTATGCGGGTGTAACTGACCATACGCTACGCAACGTTTTCTTTAGCAAATCACGCCTTTGGGTGCACACCCGAGATCATGGCGAGGATAAAGAAACATACGTTGTACCGCGTACCACGATCTTAAAAGCGTTCTACGCGCAGCACACTGAAATCGCGAAGGTAACGTGCGGTCGTTCGTGGGGGAAATATCTAGAAGAAATTATTTGCCTGAACGACATAGAGTCTGGCCTGCGGACAGAAATTATCGAGGGCGGCCGACAATGGAACATTATCCTGCGCACTCTCGTGCCGGATAATTACGCCCCCATCTTAGCCGTACTTTTATTTGATGAGTACGGTAGAGCCCGCGCAGAGTCCCTGTACGCGAAAAGCCTACAAGATATGGGCGGCAATCCTCGCGAGCCTTGGTATGCCAGCGCGGAAATTCCTTTGCAGGCGGTGAACGAGCGGCTTCTTCTTGAGACAAGATGTATTGCGCTCAAACCACGCTTCTTTTTTGACGCCGCCGGGGTGCGGCGGGAACACCGCAAGTTTCTTGTCACGGAAATTTCGGGTGGTAGTTGGCCAAAGCATTACCCCATCATTGGGCATTCCCGCACTAATGACGCACTGGATTCACAAAATCCAGTGCCGGTAGAACTCGATAAGCCTTATCCACAGCCACGCAAACCTAGAGATGGAGATCCAACGACTACCCTAACGCAGGGAGAAGACGCCAAAGCACAATCAAGTACGACCACCATGAGAGGTGGCGAATGGAATTGGCTTCATACCCCACCCGTCACCATAAAACTCGAAAAACTATTTAGCAAGCGGTACTTAGGATCGGCCGGAACGCCTAAAACTGACGATGAGACACGCGTATCAACCGGAGCGCACACGCACGAGAAAGACGCCGTTTCGAAAGCTGAAGCAGTGACCCTGGTGAGGGTATCAAACGAGCGATTTGAACGCGCCATTGAAGTTCTGGAAAAACTTAAAAAGAATGGAGATATCTCCGAGATCGCGGAAGTCGCCCCGCTGGAACCGGGTCAAATGTCGGATCGAAATGGTCGCCGCTGCTGGAAATTTATCGACCAGGAATCATTAAAAAATAAACGCCCGCCAAGCATAGGCTGGCGTGCGATATACCAGAACGGCAGGAGTAGTCTCGGTGCCGTTTATCGGAGTGCGCTGATTCTTTGCCTCACCATCAACGGCGCCGACCATTACTGGATCGAGATCGAGTGCAGACCTAAAGATCCAGGCTTCCGCTCAGTGCTGTTGTCTGGAAGCGGAGCCGGCACCTTCGCAATCTTAGAGGCTACGCTGGATATTATCGCGGAGGCAAAGGGCCGTGCTCTTAAAGAAAAAATCGCCCGTGCGTTCTCGCACGAATCAGTCAAAGTGGCGACCTACATACATAGCTACGATAAGACCAGGAAGCACCTGACGGAAGAGTCCGTGAAAAACTTCCTAACTGATGCTACCACCACCCAGTAAGAAGTATTCTCAATCAGATCGCAATGCACTATAGGGATGTGCCTCCAACCGCTGTTTGACCTCGATCATCTGCTCCTCAGTCGGCATGTAAATCGAGACCTCTCGCTGCCAACGCCCATACCCTTGGACTTCAAAGTCCAATCGAATGGGCAACCTATTTTGGGTAGCAAGTTTCGAAAGAAGTACCACATCATAAACGCGAGTAACGCATTGAAGTGGTGTACGCGCCCCATTGGAGCTGCTTGTCTTCAATGGTATAGATGCTTGCCGAATGACTTCGAGCTTCATCAGCGGGTCAAGCCAGGGGGAGTCATTGAACTCAGAGAAATACTCGAAAAATAATACGCCCCAATGAGGCTCGTATATACTTTCACCGCGCTGCATTGACAATAGCTCTTGCACCCGTTGTGGGAAGTAATCTAGTCCTGAAACCCTTGCGATGTTCCGGGTCTCATCAGGATAGATGTCATTGGTTTCCGGATGGTTTGCGATGCCACTTCCTATCTTCTGCGCGTTCACGCGTGACGCACTTGGCGCAACGTAGCAGACCAGGGAACATCCATTTTGCTGCCTGTTCAGGCTTGGAGCAGAGGCCAGTTGCCGGCCCTCTCCAAGCTCGTTGCTAAGAATGTAGTGTCTGTCAGTTGAGCTGTTTTCAAAGTCACTTACAAAGAGAACTAGTTCTTGGAAGTTCCCGATTAGAAAATGCTTTATCTTCAATGTCCAAGAACCTGCATCGACCCGTTCGAACCCACCTGTAAAAACCAGCTCTGGGCCCACAGCGAATAGTTGCACAGCGAAGTCAACGCCTGTGCCACTACGGACAGCTTTTGCACACGTCGCTTCATGGTCTCTTTTCATCGCGTGCAAAGCCGAAGGGGAATAAGTCACATCATCCCTATCGATTAAGGTACCGTGATCCGCGCACAACCAGATGCCGTTACCGATGCCGCGGCGTTGCTCAGGGCTCATGCCAGCGTCATAACGCCGTCCCCCTTTAGAGGCCGCGCAAATATGCGCGGCTACTCCGATGCTGGCAGAGGACTCGGGAGACTCGTCACTCGGCCCGATAGTCAGCTTCCCACAACCAGTGAATGAGCAGCACCAACCAGCACGCGAAGCTAATGCTCGTTTAGTTGGGTCTAAGAAGTCGGATTCACGCTGGCTCATGAACACATTGTAGCTGCCGAAGCCGATTTTTAATTCGGCGCGGCGGTTATAACGAGGATGCTGCAAATTCACGCCCAACTGGAGCCATGTCCAGCCACGCACGATCTTCGCTGTTGAATTTGTAGGAGGACAGCGTCCCCTTCTTGGCCTCCGCGAGACCAAGAAGAGTGTCTCTGATGAATTTAGATTGTCGGAGCCGCTGCATTTGTAGCTGCTTCTTACGAGCTCGGATTTTCATATTCGTCCCCTCTGCGTCGATTCACACCTTTGATACTCAAGAGGCTGGATGCTCGCATAGCGAACATCTCCCCCAAGGAGGACACAAAAGATTACGAAAATTGAGCTTCAATCTTTTGAATTAGCAGTTGAACGGTTTCGCTGCGGTTGTTTCCATCCAGAAGAAAATCGACCAACTCATTTCTCAGAGCAATTCCTGAGGCACTGGCGCCGGCTACTTGCGACCACGGTCCATAAAGGTGATCGGATCGCCCCCCTGTGCTGAACCCAACGCTCTCGAATATCTGTTGCAACTCCTCTTCTCCTGGAGAGCCTGGCGGCAAACTTCCGCGCCCCAAGGCGGAAAGACGAATATACTTTCTCGCCTGAACCGAGCGTCCGTCGCCGATATGTGAGGGGAAGAAAGCGCGAAGTGCACGGCGCAGGCATGCCTCGCCTGGGCTCGGAGACGGTGCTTCTTTCTTCTGAACAATCCCGGCCACAGGTTTCTCTATTCCAGTCCAATCTCCCTGCAACAAAGTGCCGAGTTCCCCCTCGGTGAAGCAGTTGTCGAATGCAACTACCGCTCCATAATCAGCATCTCCGAAAGCAGACTTAGTCTGCTGCACAACATTTCCCGCCGCCAGGAAAGAGCAATTGCGGAACATCAGCGCAGGCTTAAATTTAGACCGGATATCTCTAATAGAAATGTCCCTAAATAGACAATTATCAAAGGTGATAGGACCTTCGCAGTCGACCAATGAGATATTGAAGAACTCACAACTCGTAAAGATAACTCCTCGCATGGAAACGCCATTTAACTGAGCATTCGAGAGAGTCGAGTTAACAAATACCGATCCATCCAACATGAAGTCACTACCGCTCAGCTCGTCTGCGAATTCGAATCCAACGAACTCTTGATCAGTGATTTCTGCCAGAGGAAGTGGATTTAGAACTCGTGCGCCCAGCCTTTCATCACCGATTGCAGCCCGCAGAGCCCACTGATTGGCGCTTGCGGCCTCGATATTGTCATTAACAGCAGCGTTGAGGGCTTCGCCGAGCTCGTCATACATCTGCATGTCTTCCAAAATAGAAGGTAGCAGTAATTCGAAAGTATATTTCGCACGAGTAGCTGAAGCCGCTAACTTGAGTACATCTGCCCGACTAAGCTGTCCGACAGGCGGTTTGCTCTTAAACATCTGCGCCAGCAAAGAGCACCTGATCCAATCGCTCAAAAATTGAGGGCGGTAAGCCCCCGCAGCCTCGGTTGCGTAGAGCAGAGCGTGCTTCGCATTCTGTCTTACGATGGCCACATTAATTTCAGGCGAGTTGACCGGATCTACATCAAAAGCGCGCGGGATTAGTTCATATGGGGTTGGTATGTTCGCGAGAGTCGGCGCAGATGCAATCGCAGCTAAGCCCTGCAGTACGGTCATCTGTCCCAATACGGTGTATTTAGGCTTAGCGACAGCGTCAATCTTTGTACATTCGCGTAGACAAGCATACAGCGCTGCAATTAGGCAAACATCTAATATCGGAGGAACATCCAGGCGTCCATCTGGCAGGCGTAGCGCTGCTCTGTTCCCGGCCCTCCGGCCTGCGGCAATCGCTGCCAAACCTTGCACAAAAAAGAGCGAAGGCTCTTGTGCGATCTCAGGAAGGACATCGATAATCCACTGCACAATGTCATCACGTTCGCGCTTAACTTGATCATCTGCCAAGCGCTCTCCGACAAGTCCGACGTACTCTTCTGGAATGTCAACGGAACTCGCACGCTGCTTTACGATTCCATCGACCACCGCACCTACATACACTCGGAAATCATCCGTTTCCAAACTCGGTAACTCAACGCTAAAAACGGACCACTCATCGGGACTTAAATGGCGTGCCTCTGTGCGACGTCCAGATAGAACCACGGCCGACTGATCAGAACGCAAGCGCCCGGTCATCAGCGCCAACAAGCTGACAATAAGGCTTTTATCGTAACGCCCAGAGACTTCGTCGATGCCATCGAGGAAAAGGGTAACCAACCCGGACTTGACAGCACGGCTCAGACGCTCAGCCCCCTCCCCAACAATGCCGATAAGCTGTGTAATACTTTCCCAAGCCACACCCGTATCAAGTGGCAATTTTCGAAGAGGAATAAAGATTGGCAACTTGTTGTTGGGCTGTGACCGCATTTTTTGCGCTTGAGATGCAAGAAGGATAGTCTTACCTCTCCCAGCCTCAGCCTCAATGAAAACAAGCTTTCCTTCCTTTCTGGTGGAGTCGTTGATTAATTCAGAAAGTCTTTCCCCGGCATTCGGATACGTCTCTTTATGCTCGTTCACTAGTTGCATCGCGATAGGATGGGCATCAAGCAACTTCAGTGGCGAGAGCGCCTCCTCGATCAGGTTTTGCTGGGATTTTTCAAACGTAGCAGGGATATCAAGCAGCTTTCGCACGGCGAAATTTGCCGTCACTGCCGTCTTCCCTAACGTCAAAGCGACGTGGTCTGTCTCTGAGGCCTTGCTCGCAGCCTGCCCCAATGGAATCCAGTTTAGAAGGACATATCTAACTGCAGACACCTCTTGCAATAACACATCGCAAATATCACTCGCTAGCCTCAGATCATCTGGACTGGCGATGGAGTGACGATCCACAAAAACCCATTGCTCTTGGTCATAAACAAACGCCTGGGTGTCGCCAGCTATCGTAACCGGAAGCAAATCCAACGTGCTTGCAAGTGCATTTGCGATATCAAAAGGTTCTGGTTTCATATCATCCATTACACATTAGTAGATCAGAAAAGTATTTGATTAATCGTTAATAGAATATCACTAGTGCAATCTCCAAAACTCACCAATTCTCACACCGCAACCTGATCGTAGGGTTTCGAAAGAAAGAAAATGCAATGTAAATCATGTCAGGACGAAGGCTTCCCAATCCGCAAATAACCATTCAACGCCAATTGAAGTGTTCTTAAAAGTGGGTACTGTTCAGGAATTGCACACCTCGACACCAATCCTTGCCGAATAATGGCAGCTTGGATATCTGCCATAAATGCGTCAATGCTAACGGCGTTCGCACCGGCGAAATTTTTACGAAATGGGGGAACCGAAGGAAAAATAGCCAGCCTCACAAGCGGCGTATCTTTTTCTAGCCAAGTGAAGACGTCTGTGAGAATAAATTTCTCCCCGCTATGAAATTTTTTCACATACCGTTGCTCACGGCGATCCCAGGAATGTGCATCAAGAGACGCTTCTATGTGGATTAAGTGGCGTGTATGCGGATGATAAGCCACAACATCAAGCTCCATTTCCCATCCTCCTGCAGAGCGCTTACCGACTTTGACATTTCGTTTAACTAAATACCCGCGCCAGTCGTAAAACTCAACAATAAGACTTTCAAGATGGGACACTCGGCGCTCCTGAAAATTACTCCTACAGCTTTATGATTTGAATACTTAAATATATTTTTAAATACATCTACTGCTGGTTTTGCGGTGTAGGCTTTGTTTTTTGCATCTTACGCATTTTCTGCACCCAGCCGGCGAGGCGGAATAACGCCAAGGTAGTTTCTAACGCAGTAAAAATGGCATATACAAAAAAGAAGTAACCTACTGCGGCACCAAAAGGCCGTAAATAGGACATGGTATCTGTCGGCAAACTCAAGGAATGGAATATACATGCGAGTCCACTCTTGGGACTTAGCTGATAATCCAGTGCACTGGCAACTAATGCAAGAACTAGAGCTATGCATTGCACCATTCCAAAGTGGGCAAAAATCGCACTTATCTGAACGTATCCAGAGCCTTTTTCGCCCTTTCCGATGTCCATCAGAGCTTCGCGCAGCTTCTCGTCCCCCCAACCAATCCATATCGCATATCCGGTGACCCCAAAGCCCAGCAGATTAGGCAGCAAACTCACAGCGGTCGCATGCCAAGGGCTGCTCATCCAATAGCCTGAAGACAGTACCGTGACGAAAATTGCTATATGAACAAAGGGCGAGCAGATGACCTCACGCCAAGCACCGTACGAACGCCAATAGCCGGCCACCCCGCTAGCCAGATCGCGATATTGTTGCCACGAAAATTTGGGTTCAGTAGATGTCATTTCATTTACGCTTACTTATAGGCCTAGTGACGTCGTGAATAACACTATTGGCCGCTTCTTCAAAAACGTCTTGCGCCAAGTGTACATTAGATTCGTAAGTAACCTTGTTCTGGTAGGGATGACTACGCGTTGATAGCTCCTCAACTCGGCCATTTTCGTTTTCCCCTTTTGCGGCAACATATCCATTTGACTGAGCAACTTTCGCTGCTAGTTGAGTATGTTCCGAAAGCTGCAATCCGGCTGGGTCATCACTGACTAATTCTTGGCGGTAAACGCTAGCATTTTGTTGCTCCAGAAATTCCATAAGTTCGCGCTCGACGTCTCCCAATGCATTCGGAGGGCGAATTTCCAACTCGATCTGTTTTAACCTTTTAAGCTTAAATATACGCTCAAGAGTTTCGCGGTCAGGCTCAATCGTTACCTTTACCTCGCCGTATTTAGCCAGATTTTGAGGGCAATTCAGATATTTAGATACCAAGGCCTGTGCCATTAAAGGTGATAGCGTATTATTTTGATCCACCCTAGTAGCAAAAACCAGTCTGTGAACTTTGGGAAAGAAAATATAAAAAACGCTATGAAGATTTGGACGGAATGAATCAGGAATAGAAACCCTTTCATCAACCTCATCCTGTTTCACGCGCTCTTTCGTAGTCAAATCAAGCCAGCGACTTTCCGCAATATTAACGAATTTCAGCAGGTCTCCAAATATAGCTTCCTTTGCTCGACTTCTGACCACATTGCGCACTAATCCACCCACATCACCACGCAGGCGCACTGGCTGCTGATGGCGGAAAGCCTCGACCCAAAGCTCCTCGTAGCGTGACGCCGCATGAGGTGGGGGCAGAACAATGTTAAGAGCTGACAAAGACAAGGTACGCATAGGAATCAAGAAAGTAAGAGATAAGGAAATAATAAATTATCACATTGCAACTTTGATGGCAAAATATATCCTTAAAATACTTCCCTATTTTGTGAATTATTCCGAAGAAAAATTAACGTTTAGGAGTTTTGTGGCATGAGTGCATATGAAATTACTGTCATAGATAAAGTTCAGCGAAACTTGCTCATTGGGGAATTAGTATCACAGAGTAGAGATGCCCGGATTGACCACGCAGTCAGGAAGGGACGGGCTCGATTAAAGATCATTAGCATACCAATCGACGCCTTGGTATATCGGTTAGAGAACTACCGGACAAGGAGTATTCAGCTGAGCCTGCAGGCTCAACACAAGCATGGCGCCGGCTTCTTCAATGTGGAGCGTACGGAAGAACAACCTGCACAGCAGGCACAACACGAAATTCTTGTTGGGGAGGCCAAGCGCGGCTCAGGCGAAACCATCAAACCAATTTTCAACGAGTTCGAACGCGTCAGAAGACAAACAGAAGACCTCTTGATCACCCATGACGGCATTGTCCTTAATGGAAATCGTCGTTTAAGTGCAATGCGAGAGCTCTACGCTCAAGACCCGTCGATGTATCAATCGTTTGAGGAAGTTGTTTGTGCTGTTCTACCTGATGACATCACACCTCCTGAGATGCGCGCCATTGAGATCACGCTTCAGATGCAGCCAGATACGAAGCTCCCATACGATTGGACTGCGGTTGGGCGTGCTGCAAGAGATCTTCGCATCAGTGGTCATACTGATGAGCAAATTGCTGCTCAAATGAATCGAGAGAAGAAGGAGGTTGAACGCTTTATTTCCAAGCTCGATGCGGCTGACATATATCTGACCGAGTGGATATGCTTCCCTGAGGACTATAGCCTCCTAGACGCGACAGAACAGGCCTTCCATCAAGTTGCTACACGAAACATCGCGGGAGGTAGGGAGACCGATCAGCGCGAGGCAACGTTAGCGTTTGATTTCTTCCTGATCGAACAAAGAGCATTGCTAGCCGACCGCGCCTACAAGTTCATCAATGATATTGAGGAGAATCCGGAGATTTTCTTAGAGCAAATTGCTAAGGAGCTCGGTGTTCCTATAGAAAATAAGTCAGCTGCTTTGCCAATGGGGCAGCTGTACATTCAGCTCGATGAGCATGACTTAGTGACCCCAGACTATCAACCGTTGATAGATAGGCTTCGTCAAATTAGGCTCGATAAAGATTTGGTCGTCGGAGTGACTGCGACGATTCAGAACGTGTGCATGAACGTTTCTGAGCAAGGCAAAAACAAAGGGGGGGCAGCGAAGAAGTTCGCTATCGATGCCCTCAACAAACTCAATGCCATTGACATCACTACAGCAGCGGCCGCTACGATACCCGACATCATCGATACGCTTGGTGCGATGATCAGCCGCATTGATCAGATACATCGAGACATCGAGCGTCATGCTCAGGCGGGGAAATAATGGAACATCCTGTCGTCACATTATCTTACGATCCCGTCTCGGGCCGCGGGCTTTACTCTCATGCAGCCGATATCCCGATGACAGTCTGGATACGAATTCGGCAGCAGGCACAGCGCATGTTGGGCAGCGGCGTCCAGTACGGTGAGCGCAGCTTGAGCATGCCCTGGCCATCTTGCTTGAATCTGTTAAGGACAATGTCGTCTTTACAGCTAAAGCTTGGCTTCAGATTCGTTACCGATAGCTCATCAGAAGAGCGCGTAAAACAATTCTTGGATAACTTCCGCTCCGTTGCGCGGCAGGACTCTGCGACACAAGAGTTTAGTTCAATAGCCGGGATAGATCAGGCACTTAGTAATGTGGGCTGGGATCACGAGAAGCGGCAACTGCGATCTTACCAGAGCGCCAATCTTAACCACCTGATCCGACTTGCCAACGGAGCTAACTTTTCGGTCCCAGGCGCAGGCAAAACAACCGTTTCCTTCGCTTTGCATTTGCTCTTACAGGACAAAGTGGATTTCCTCATTGTCGTAGGCCCCGCTAGTGCCTATCCCGCTTGGAAAAGCGTAATGAGCGAGTGCCTGCGAGAAAATGCTCCAACCCATATCCGGGCACCATTTTGCCATCTGACAGGTGGAAAAAACAAAATTGAGAAGCTGCTTCAGACCAACCATCGGCGATTCTTCATTACCTATGAACAGCTTGTTAAAGTCGATCAGATCATTGCCCAGTTCTTGAGTACAAACGCTACGCACTTGATTCTTGATGAGTCGCATCGGATGAAGGAAGGATACCTCGTAAAACGAGGACGGATGTTGATGGACATGGCCCACCTTGCCAAGCGTAGAGACATTCTGTCAGGCACCCCGATGCCGCAGAGTGCTAGTGATATGCAGTCCCAGCTCGATTTTCTGTGGCCCGGAGTGGGTCTGGGCGCGCGCATTGATCGCGGTGAGGCGCCGCGTTCTGTACTCGGAAACCTTTATGTCCGCACTACAAAAAGTGATTTGGGTCTCCCTGATCGCATTCTCAATTTCGTAAATGTCCCTATGCACCGCGAACATTTAGCGCTCTATCTGGTGCTCTGTAACGAGGTGCGGTCGAGGGCTAGCAATTTACGGCGGGGCAATGCAGGGTTACATTTAGCCAGTGCGCGAAAATCCGTAATGCGTGTACTCCAAGCGGCAACGGTGCCCGAAGTTTTGATTAACGCCTTCGGATCAGGAGAGCCACAAAATATCTCGCTGCTTCAAGCTGCTATCGATGCAGGTCCTTCGCTGCGCATATTGCATGCTGTAGAGATGGCCAGGGAGCTGGCAAAAAAAGGGGAGAAGGTCTTGATCTGGACAATCTTCACTGCCGCCGTCGAAACCCTTCTGGTGCTCCTCAGAGACCTCAATCCTGCCGTCCTTTATGGAAAAAATGGGCAACGGCCTGATACCGATCCGCAATCCAAAGAAGGGAATCTAAATAAATTCAAGAACGACCCTTCCTGTTGGGTGATGGTTGCAAATCCTGCTGCCGCAGCTGAGGGTATCAGTCTGCATATGCATTGTCATCACGCGATATATGTTGATCGCAGCTACAATGCCACCCACTATCTTCAATCGATTGATCGAATCCACCGCCTCGGTTTGTTGCCTGGAACTGAGACCCACATCTACATCTTGCGTAATCTCCTTCCTGCATTTGAGCCATCCATCGACACTGCAGTTGCACGCCGTCTGGAGACCAAGATATCGAACTTACAGCGGCTACTGGATGACGAAGATTTGCATCAGCTTTCTTTAGATGAACAGTCGGCCCCATCCGCTGTCGATAAGGATATTGACCCTCTCGACATCGACGATCTTATTAAGGAGATTGAGAGCGCTGAGCGCCAGAAGACGGAGCAAAGCACAAAAATTTCTTAAATGAGTAGATCTAAAACAAGATAAGATCTATCATAGTCAACAATTACACCATGTCCGTCTCATATGACCTCTCCTAAAATTTTAAAAACAGCTAGTACCGCTGCCAACTATGCTCTACACCAGGCCGCTGACGCTGTAGTGTTCCATGGTGACTGTATGAGGTTGATCAACGAGATTCCTGATGAGTCCATTCCGTTAGCCATAAGTTCACCGCCGTACAGCATCGGTAAAGACTACGAGAACACTGAGGACATCGATAGCTTCTTGGACCTGCATAAAAGACTTCTTCCCCAATTAGTCTCAAAGTTGCAACCTGGCGGTAGCCTGTGCTGGCAGGTAGGCTCGCACGTTAAGAATGGTGTTGTAACCCCGCTCGATTATCTGGTCATGGACTGCATGCGCGCCATGCCAGAGATGAAATTGAGAAACCGCATCGTCTGGACCTTCGGTCATGGTTTGCATTGCAGTAATCGCTTCAGCGGTAGACACGAAACTTTGCTCTGGTTCACCAAAGGTGATACGTACAATTTCGATCTAGATGCGGTTCGAGTTAAGCAAAAATATCCTGGAAAGCGATATGCCAGTGGCCCAAAGAAAGGCAAGTTAAGCGGAAACCCGTTAGGGAAAAACCCGGGCGATGTTTGGGACATCCCTAATGTCAAAGCACGCCATGTTGAGAAAACTACTCACCCGTGTCAGTTCCCCGTCGGGTTAGTGCACCGACTTGTTCGCGCTTTGAGCAAGCCAGGAGATCTAGTCTTCGACCCATTCTGCGGCGTGTCTTCTACTGGAGTTGCCGCCCTAGCCCTTGATCGCCGTTTTCTGGGCGCTGAAGTAATGGCAGAGTACATCGAAATCGGACGACAGCGCCTCAAATCCGCACTAGCTGGGGAAGCCGAATTTCGGCCGGCTGAACAAGAAATTTTTGTACCGGACCCCAATAGCAGTGTAGCACGCGAACCTGACCCCATCGAGTGGCAAGAAGTGGTACGGATAAGAACGCAGCCAATCCAAAATCAAGTGCGTGCATGCGCATAGTCCTCGCTTAGCGAAGACAATCAGGCCAGTGTGAGTTGTGCTAACTCACACTGGACCTTGAGCCGAACCACGGAAGCCGACCGGTAATATGTTTCGCAGGCTCCCCCTGCGCTCTAGCGCCCCTCTACCAAGACACGCTATGACAGCTACTGCGCCAATTGACACCACTAGCTTGCTAACCATACTGGGTGTCATCGCCGCAGTGTGGGCACTGATCTCTCCAACAAACAGACTTCGACTTCGCTTCTGCATGACATGGTGGGACTGGGGTATCGGGAGTTTGGTCTTTCTGATTATCCATTACTTGGTGTTTGCTCCAACTTTTCAAAGTCTTGGGCTGTACTATAGTTTGGGGCCATGGAAGTGGGGACTCGACAGCGGGAGTGCTGTCTATTTACTCCTCCTCTTCGTTGCCCTCTACTTCTTCTGGCGCACAAGATTTCCTACCTTAGCCAGAGGCCGGGTCGCCATTTTTCTTGAGTTAATTGAGAACTTACACCTCACCAATCGGTACGACGATTTGGTGCTGCTGGTCGAACCCCAATTACTGAAACTTATTTCCTTGACCAGGCAGCAGTCCTGGCTAAGTAGCTTGATTGATCGTCTCAACCATCCACATATTGATGTAGCTTCGCTGTTGCGTGGAGATGCACCAAAAGCACAGTCGAGTTGGAGCAAGTACCTGAGTTCGCTACTTCGATTTTTGAAGCACTGGAACTCGGCTCACTCAAGGGCTAGCATTCAAGCCCACGAAATTTTATTAAATCTCGTCACCTCCCCTAAGCTGACCACCCACCTTGCAGGAGCCCACCCGCATTTCTGCCTCAAGCTCCTTGGAACAGACGAAGCGATACAGTCTGACTTCATTGAACACTACATCGACGCGCTACTGGATACACCTGGAAGCCGCCTCTACGTAGAATTAAGAAACAACCAAAATCTGAACGGCGGCAATCGCCTGCACCTTCCGGAGAACAATCGATTGCTTCGATTCTTCTTCGCCGACGCAGATGCGGCGTTGAAGTACGGTATGGATAAGGCCATTGGTGAAGCGGTATGCAGGCGCTTGGATGAAGACGCACAACTGGCCGGGAGCTTGAACGAACCCTTGGGCTCGTACTACGAGACAAGAAGATTTCGCTGCCCTATAAATTCGGGTATCACGCTTTTTGAGATCATGGTCCACGAGGGCATCCATCAGGGCTTACAAGACCATATGTGGTTGCATTACTTTGGATACTTCGCGAAGAAAATTCTGAAGCAGATGCCAGTCGCAGTTAATCAAGAATCGCATGAGGAGTGGCAGACACCTTTTCACTACCTTCTCTACCGCCTGATCAGCATCGCCACAGATTGGGCCGAACAATGCGCGCGGTTGAAGTCCTCGGAGATTTCAGAGGCAGTGCGCACTGCCGACGGGTTTGATCGACACTATATTTCTAAAGAAGCCGCCACCGTACTTGGCTTGATGCTGGAAGATGTCATTCCAACTGAGAAGCTATCCACCGCCTTTAAGATATATTTATTGGAAGTAGTTATCCGCAGTCACATTACCCTTCAGCGGGATCCCGCTCTGGCCGATGTAGCATCCTCATTCATGACTGCTGTGATCTTGGGTACAACTTCCGAGACAACTTTATCTTATCGTGTAGAGCTCAGAACTGTGTTCAGAAGAATCGACCACAGGATTAGAGATCAAGCATCGGATTTTGAACAAACTTTGGATGCATCACTTGCATAGGGCACTTGGTCAAGTGCCTCTATGATGACGGCGCGAGACTCAAAGCTGGCGCATCGGCAGAAAAACTACCAGGCGGCACCATTTGACGCCCGGCGTTATACCCATCTATGCAAGCCTGGGTCATTTACTGACCAGGCTTTGCAACCGCTTTCCTACGCTTTCCGCCAACACCCTCAAACCTTCTTCATTATTAAGATATTTAACGTAGCGGATGTGGCGAAGGTCGAAAGGAATATCGCTCTCATGTTGTGCAATCAGGATCACATCCTGCCCCAGCGCATGTGCGATACCAGCTTCATAGAAAACGTTCGCGTTCTTGCCGGTCAGATCGCAGATCACAACTCTCGCACTCGCAATAAGCTTCACAACATCCTCGATAAGCAAATGGTGCTCCCAGATTTTGTCGGCACGTAGGCATCGCAGGCCGGCGGCACTTACTGCATTTTCCAGCGCAGCAAAGACCCCATTAAACCCGCCATCGAATGGCATCATCACCGAGACCAGATTTGGATCGACTGATCCTCGGGGTAAGGTAAAGACTGTCGGCTGCCGATACCCCAAGCCTTCAGTGTACAAAACACGAAAAAGATCAGCGTCTTTTACTGCCCAATGATTGGTGTGAAAATCGCCCCAGAATTGCTTTCGACGAAGTACGAAGTTCAGTTGGGGGGCAAGCGACTCAAGGACATCATTGGCAATCGGAGGGATGTCAGAATCGAGTGCGTACTCAATGTGGTACTCCGAATGGCCGCGTGTGATCTTAGTGATCGTGCCAACCCGAGCAAAAGCCCGGAAATCAGGGTCGCTACTGGATTCGTTAGTGATAACCAATGGAATCGACATCAGAGCAGCCCGATCAAGCACGCCTCCGGGGGCATACTTCTCCTCTACATCGGCGCTCGTATAATTAAAAACTCGGTCCGCCCCCAATGCGACCATACCACGCGGCGAAGAGATGTCCGCACCAGTCACCAAGAAGTTAAACATAGTTGTTCCTTTCTTTGTATCGCTAGGTGTTACTACTGTACCGCCGAACATCTTCCCACCGCAATAAACGCAGCTACCCAGCGGGGCTTATCAGTTGCACATAAATTTGGTGTTCGAAACCTATTAGAAAAATGTATCGCTTGAAAAGTATACGCAACTTCATTTCCTAAATTCGGAAAAATACGAGATATGGCATGATGTTGTTGGAGCTATAACCGCTATTTATTGTTTTTTGCAAAAGCCACGTCCCATGACTGTAATAATCTAGATGCGCCTAATGATGTGGAGACATTGGTGCGCCTCGCTATTTCTATCTTTAAGCATCATTGGTACTGGCGCTGAAGGTGCGAATCGAAAAGACGTTACGATCGGCGTTTTTGCCTATCAGGGTGAACGTACTGCCACATCGGATTGGCGTGATCTGGCGACCTATCTGGATCGCGAAATTCCAGAGCATCGCTTCCTCCTAAAGAATTACGATGCGGCCGGCCTACGGCGTGCTGTGGCCACTGGCGAGGTCGATTTGGTGATCACAAATCCTGGTTATTACATCGCACTGGAAACAGAAGTGGGGGTCAGCCGCATCGCCACCTTGTCCTCGCCAACAGTGCCTGCAATTGCTTCAGTGATCCTGACGCGCGCTGACCGTGCCGACCTGCGCGAACTGTCTGATCTAAAAGGAAAGCGCATAGCTGCCGTTTCGCCGGACGCTTTTGCCGGCTACCTAGTCGCGGCGCGGGAAATGCTCGATGCGGGCGTCGATCCCGAAACTGACTTGGGTGAGCGTCGGTTTATCGGCCTGCCTATGTTCAGGGCCATCGAGGCCATCATGGAGGGAGAGGTCGACGCCGGCATCGTCAAGGCATGCATGGCGGAACAGATGGTCCGCAAAGGACTGATAACCATAAATGCCGAGGTTATCGCGATTGATGCTGTCAGCAATGACCAGTACCACAGTTGATCGACCGTCGAACGATAGCGTCGGACCAATCTTGCGCGCCGCTCCCATCGCTTTAACAATCGCAATTTCCTGATCTAACCAGCTCTCTCTCAACGTGTTGACGGCTAAAGTGGACCCACTAGTCAAGACACTCAGCCGGTTAATTTAAGCTGTGCCCATTCCCACTTCTGCAGCTGCCCGGCGCTGCCCCGTGCCACTCAGTTTTTCTCCGTCTTGGTCCGCGTCGCCGAATTTGTCGACGATCAGCGCACCGCCACCAGTACCCGCGCTGTAGACGCGGCTCGGCGTCTCATAGCCCAGTGCCTGGTGTGGGCGCTCGTTGTTGTAGAACGCGAAGTATTGAGCCAGTCCCACCGTCAGCTCGGCCATGTTGGCGTAGCCCTTCAAATACACGTCCTCGTACTTCACGTTGCGCCACAGGCGCTCCACGAAGATGTTGTCCAATGCCCGTCCGCGCCCGTCCATGCTGATCGTCACGCCTTCACGTTTGAGCACGTCGGTGAAGGCGCTGCTGGTGAACTGTGAGCCCTGGTCGCTGTTGAACACCTCGGGCTTGCCATGGTGGCGCAAGGCGTCTTCCAGGCAGTCCACGCAGAACGCGGCATCCATGCTGTTGCTGATGCGCCAGGACAGCACCTTGCGGCTGTACCAGTCGATGATCGCCACCAGATAGGCAAAGCCCCGCGCCAAGCGGATGTAAGTGATATCTGTCGACCACACCTGATTCGGCCGCGTCACCGCTACGCCACGCAGCAGGTACGGATAGACCTTATGCCCAGGATGCGCCTTGCTCGTGTTTGGCCCCGGTGCCATGCCAGCCAAGCCCATCTCCCGCATCAGGCGCTGCACGCGCTTGCGGTTGACGCAGTAGCCACGCCCGCGCAAAAACACCAGCATACGCCGACTACCGTAGAACGGCCGGTTGGTGTATTCCTCGTCGATCAACGCCCGCAGCTGGCCATCCTCCTCGTCTACACATGGTGGGCGTGCCGCCGCTTCCAGTCGCCGGTAGACCGTGGAGCGCGGCACAGCTGCCAACTCGCACTGCATCGCCAACGGCACCTCGTCGCCTCGTTCAATCCACTGTGCCCGTTCGGCCGGGCTCATTCCCCGAGCTTTTTTTTGAGCCAATCCACTTGCATCTTCAGACGCCCAATCTCGCCATACAGCTTATCCTCGGGGCTGCTTTCATCAACAGGCTTCGGGCCACGCTTGACGTCGAATAGCGCCCCGGCGTTTTCCAGAATTTCCTTTTTCCACTGCCCGACCAGCACCGGATGCACGCCATACTCCTGCGCGATCTCCGTCACCGTCTTCACCCCGCGTACCGCCTCCAAGCCGACCTTCGCCTTGAACTCCGCCGTATGCACCCTGCGTTTTTTGCCTTCACTCATGCGCCATCATCCTTTCACGGACGACAGCTTAAACCACCGTCTCAGATTCGGGGTCCACTATAGGCAGCATGCCAGTTTGTCCAGTAAACGACTGGATGCAGGCGACGCCAGGGCTTACTCAAATAGGCCAAGGCACAAATCAGAAGTACTAATACGAGGATGAACTTGAGCGCACCACCGTAGCTTTTCTTAGGCTTTGGCTCGTCATATATGACTGTCGCCTGCGTAGCAGTATAGATAGCAAGGGCAAGCAACGATCCGGCAACGACCAGGGATGCAACCGCAGTAGCGAGCGGCCGCCACGACGTTTGGAGGTATTCCGAAGTTTCACTCGCGCTCGCATTGGCTATGGCGGTCAATACCACCGAGCTATCTGGCGGCGCCTGGTACAACAGCTCCAGATAGAACCGCGTGGCGCCGTCAGCAATAAACGCCATCCCAATCATCCAAACGACAACGGCTCGTACAGCACGCCAGGCAGGATTACTAATGCGTATAAAGAGTGTAGCGAATGCCGGCACAGCCAGCAGCAGCATTTGGATGATGCGGCGGTCCGAGTGGCCCGCGACGATGAACATGGCGGTAATAGCCAGTGCGGCGGTAATCGCGGCTGCAGCAATCGCTCGCCCGCTGGCATTTGGTAAGAAGTCGGTCATGGGGTCGACAGTGCGAGCATCACTTAGCTGAAAAGCCGACAATTTCAGGGCTGTGCGATCCTACGCAATAAGGATGCTTTACCACGACCTTATCTCCCCTCTCCAATTCCATCGTAGTTGGAACAAAGGCATAGGTGTAGCGGACCAGTCGATAGGTATGGAATTGAAGTTCCACATAGCGCCCCGCAGCACGCTTTTCAGGCGTCATCTCAACACGACAGCTGGTATTGATATCAGGTTCGGCCTGAGCAGGCATAATGTCGGTGACAATACCAACCTGCGTCCCGAGATCGTCGGGACGGTTGATGCTACAGCCTGCGACCGCAATCAGCATCAACAGCGCGCACAGCATATTTCTCAGTTTCATTTTCGTTCTCCTTCAAGCGTTATCCAGTCATGGACTTAAACAACGTGCTAATTTCCTTGTATTCGTCGAGCGCCTGTTGCGTCAGGAATTCATGCCTGATCGCCTGGTCGGTAAAGGCAGATCGCTCGGTATCCATTTCGACGGTATTGCCGTCAAGTGCACCTTGACTAGGTATCCGATAAAGCAGCGTTGCCGCGAAGGGAGCTTCCTTGTTTTTTGTTCCAGAGACCTTTACCTTGGTCACTGTTCCAGAGTTCGCGGCAAGCGCTTGCTGCAGCGATGTCCTAAAATCGATATCTCGCGCCTTGTAGTTGGGCGTGTCAGAATTGGCGATATTCGACGCCAACACGGTGAGGCGTTGCTCCGAAATTTTTAGCGCTTTCTCCCAGAAATCATCGTTGGCCTGACCTGCAATCGTTTTTGCGCCGGCGCCTTTCAAACTGTCCATTTCGTTCTCCTGAAAAGAATAAGACCGTGATGTGAAACCATCGGTCCGTCGACAGACCGATGGGATGATGAACTGCTAGGCATTGACCTTCTTGCGCGTTCGACGACGCCACCATGGAGACACCCACCACAGCGCCAGAATCATTGACGAAACAAGCGCTGCGACTCCACCGCCGAGTGGATGGCCTACGACTTCGGCGGTCACCAAATTGGCGCAAAGGACTAATGCGAGAGACAGAAACATCGCACCAACGAGCATTTGCTTGCTCGCGCCATTTTTGAACTTCTCCCGATCATCCAGCGGTCTGAGCACGCGATGCTGAACCGCAGGCGTGGTAAACAGGATCAGGCTCGACAGCGAACATAGGAAGGTCGCCATAAAAACCCATTTCTCCACCTGAACAATCTGCTGGAATCCGGAGTTAAATGGCAAGGTGATGAGGAATCCGTTTAGCAGCTGCGCGCCAGGAAGCAAGATGCGTAATTCGTTGAGCATCTCAGTCATATCCGTTTCGTCGTGCTCGGATTTGCTATCAGATTGGTCAACCATCATGCCCTCCTAACACGTCAACGACGTGGCAGCGCCGCCGGCATCGACGACTGAGCCTCACTTTGGATTGCAAGCTCATTTCGCACTCCCAGACTGAGATGTCTGCGATTCAAAGCTGTGCGCCCCGGCATCGATGCAGGGTGTGGCCTCAAACTGAATCGTCACATGATGGATGTCGAACTTTTCCGCCATCGTCTCGCGTATCTTGCGCAGTAATACGTACTGGCCAGGTGTTACCAACTCAGTGACCACGTGCGCAGTTAAGCTGGCTTTTCCACTCGTGATTGCCCATACGTGAAGTTCATGGACGCTGGATACGCAATTAATTTGTGCCAATGTGTCGGATATCTCAACGAGATTCAATCCTTCCGGAACGCCTTCCAGCAGGACATTCATGGACTCCTTGAGCAGCGTCCAGGTTCGCGGCAGTACCCACAAACCGATCAGCACCGCGATGGCCGAGTCGACCCAAGGCCAGCCCGTAAACCGAATGATGATGGCGCCGACGATAACGCCAACCGAGCCAAGCATGTCGCTCCAAACCTCCAGATAGGCTCCTTTGACGTTGAGGCTTTTGTCTTTGTCGCTGGTGAGCAGACGCATGCTGATGAGATTGATAAAAAGGCCTAGTGTTGCCACAACCAGCATCGCACCGGTCTGTATCTCCGGCGGATTATTGAGCCGCTGATAGGCTTCGTACAGGATGTACATCGCCACCAAAAACAGCAGCGCCGCGTTGAACGCCGCAGCCAGAATTTCGAAGCGGTAATAGCCAAAGGTGCGCAAGCTGTCGGCCGCACGCCTGCCAATACGAATCGCCACCAGGGACACCGCTAATGCTGCGGAGTCGGTGAACATATGGGCCGCGTCGGAGATCAGCGCCAGGCTGTTCGTCAGCACACCGCCCACTACTTCGGCGATCAAAAAGGTGGTGGTCAGTATCAGAGCAATCCAGAGGGGACGCTCGCTTTTCCCTTCGGTGACTTCGTTTGCGTGATTGGAACTCATCGCAGCGCCTCACTTTCTATGTTTATTGTGGCGCCGGTGGCCATGAGGTTTAGCCGGAGGGCTGACCAGCTCCAGGTGCGGCTTTCGATGTTTCTTGAGCCGCCGCTTGTAGCTGTAGTTCATCCACAAGATGAAGCCTCCCAATACCAGAAGCATCAAAATTGAGCCGTAGATGAGGTATGTCTGAAGCTGCTCGTGTGTTGATTCAGGTGTCATGATGAATATCCTCGCTTGATGGCACGTTTTTTAGGCGTGAAGAGCCCCGCCAGCTCGCTTTTCAGCGAGCCGGGAGAGCTGGCCGACAGTTGTCGGCCACTATGCGTAGTGGATTAGATTGAGTTAGTGAGCTGGCTGTGGGTCATCGGCGACGGGCTCCTTCACTTCGTCGTTGCGGTGCATGAGGCGGTACAGCAGAGGGAGCACCAGCAAGGTCAATGCGGTCGACGACAAGATACCGCCGATAACAACCGTTGCCAGTGGACGCTGCACTTCGGCGCCGGTACCGGTGGCCAGCGCCATCGGCACGAAGCCCAGAGAAGCGACCAACGCGGTCATCAAGACTGGACGAAGGCGAGTCAGCGCGCCGACGGTCACGGCTTGATCCAGGCCCATGCCTTGCTCACGCAGGGAGCGGATGTACGAGATCATCACCAGGCCGTTGAGCACAGCCACGCCTGACAACGCGATGAAACCAACCGCTGCCGAAATCGACATCGGGATACCTCGCATCGTCAGCGCGATGATGCCGCCAGTCAGCGCAAACGGAATCCCCGTAAACACCAGGAAACCATCTTTCGCGTTGTTGAACATGACAAACAGCAGCGTGAACACCAGGAAGAGCGCCAAAGGCACAACGATCTGCAAGCGCTGCGTAGCCGACTGCAGTTGCTCAAACGTTCCACCCCAACTGATCCAGTAACCTGTTGGAATCTTCACGCTTTTTGTGATGGCTTGCTCAGCCTCAGGCACAAAGGTACCGATGTCGCGGCCCGATACGTTGGCGCTGACGACGATGCGGCGTTTGCCGTTCTCGCGGCTGATCTGGTTTGGACCAGGTGCAAACTCCAGCGTTGCCACTTCACCGAGTGGAATGAACGACGTTGCAGAACCCGCAGGCACTGGCAACGAAATCGGCAGACGACGCAATGCGTCCAAATCGCTACGCATGACTTCAGGCATACGCACGAGGATCTCGAAGCGACGATCGCCCTCGAACATGGTGCCGGCTTCACGGCCGCCCGTGGCAATTGCGAGCGCGTCCTGTACATCACCGATGTTCAGGCCGTAGCGTGCGGTCTTCTCGCGATCGATTTTGACAGTGAGCATCGGCAGGCCGCCGGTTTGCTCAACTTTCACCTCGGTTGCACCAGGTATGCGCTGCAGGACCTCAGCAATCTCCTGGCCGGTTTTGGCCAGCACGTCCATGTCGTCGCCGTAGACTTTCACCGCTACGTCGCTACGCACGCCGGAAATGAGTTCGTTGAAGCGCAGCTGAATTGGCTGCGAGAATTCGTAGGCGTTACCCACGTACTTTTCTGCCTCTTCCTTGATTGCCGCGACCAATTCGTCTCGGGTTTTCCTCGGCTTAGGCCACTCCGCTTCAGGCTTGAACATGATGTAGCCGTCCGAAATATTCGGCGGCATCGGGTCTGACGCGATCTCAGCAGTACCAGTACGAGCGAAGACGCGGTCAATTTCCGGGAACTTGGCTTTCAGACCAGCTTCCAGACGCTTCTGCATCTCCAGCGACTGGGTAAGGCTGGTACCCGGAATGCGCAGCGCCTGGATGGCGATATCGCCTTCATTCAGGTTAGGAATGAACTCACTACCCATACGGGTAGCAAGCAAACCGCACAGTACGATCAGAACTGCGGAAGCGGTCAAGACCGTGGCGCCGTTACGCATCACTTTTCCCAGCAGCGGCTCGTATGCATTCTTCGCCCAGACCATCAGACGATTTTCTTTTTCCGCTACGCGCTTGCCAATGAACAGGGCAACAGCGGCAGGAATAAAGGTCATCGACAGGATCATGGCGCCCAGGAGCGCTGCGACGACGGCAAACGCCATCGGGTGGAACATCTTGCCTTCAACGCCGGTCAGGGCGAAGATCGGCAGGTACACCACCATAATGATCAATTGACCGAACAGCAGTGGACGGCGTGCTTCTTGGGCCGCAGCAAATACTTCATCAAAGCGCTCACGCAGGGTAAGCTGACGTTTCAGATGTTCTTGAGCATGTGCAAGGCGACGAACGCAGTTTTCAACGATCACAACGGCGCCGTCAATGATGATACCGAAGTCCAGCGCACCAAGACTCATCAGGTTGGCACTGACCTTGTATTGCACCATACCGGTAAAGGTAAAGAGCATCGCCAATGGGATGACCATCGCGGTGATGATCGCCGCACGAATATTCCCGAGGAACAGGAACAGGATGACGATCACCAGGATCGCGCCTTCCAGCAGATTCTTCTTGACGGTGTTAATGGCCTTGTCGACCAGCACGGTTCGGTCGTAGACAGGCACAGCCTTCACGCCGGCTGGCAGCGTGCGGTTGACCTCGACCATCTTCTTGGCCACAGCCTGCGATACCACGCGGCTGTTTTCACCGATCAGCATGAAGACCGTGCCAAGCACGACTTCACGACCGTTTTCCGTCGCGGCACCGGTACGCAGTTCGCGGCCGATGGCCACTTCCGCAACGTCACGAACACGAATCGGCACACCCTGCACATTATTGAGGATGGTGTTGCGGATGTCTTCCAGTGTAAGAACTTGACCAGGCGCACGGATCAGGAATTGCTCGCCCTTACGCTCGATGTAGCCAGCGCCGACGTTATTGTTGTTACGATCGATTGCTGCGACAACGTCTTTCAGGGTCAAGCCGTACGAGCTCAGCTTCACCGGGTCCGGAGTGATGTGATATTCCTTGGCAAAGCCGCCGATGGAATTAATCTCGGTCACGCCAGGTACCTGGCGCAGCTGCGGCTTGATGATCCAGTCCTGGATCTCGCGCAGGTCGGTCGGCGTGTACGGGGTACCGTCCGGCTTTTTCGCATTTGGTTCGCTCTCGACAGTCCAGAGGTAAATTTCACCCAGGCCGGTCGAAATCGGGCCCATCATTGGTACAACGCCTTGCGGCAGGTTGTCCTTCGCCTCCTGAATACGCTGGTTGACCAGCTGGCGGGCGAAGTAGATATCGGTGCCATCTTTAAAGATCACCGTTACCTGCGACAGGCCGTAACGCGACAACGAACGTGTCTGCTGAAGATTGGGCAAACCCGACATCACCGTCTCAATCGGGAAGGTAACGCGCTGCTCAACTTCCAGCGGAGAATATCCGCTGGCACTGGTGTTGATCTGTACCTGTACGTTAGTAATGTCCGGTACGGCGTCGATCGGCAGCTTCTGATAGCTGTAGACGCCAATGGCGGCCATGGCGATCACGGCCAGCATGATCAACCATCGCTGGCCGATGGCAAATTGTATGATGCGTTCAAACATATCTGGTTCCTCGATCAGTGGTCGTGGCCTGCAGTGCCTTTGCCCTGTTCGGCTTTCAAGACATAGCTGCTCGTTGCGGCATATACGGCGCCGGCGGACAGACCATCAACGATCTCCACCAGTTTGCCGTCGTTATCACCGGTCTTGACGGGCTGCATCTTGAAGCCTTTGTCGACCTTGACGAACACCACCGTTTTCCCTTCGACCGTCTGCACCGCATCAGCTGCGACTGCGACCGGAACGTTCTTCTCGCCACGCACTACCGCTGCGTTGACAAACAGACCTGGACGCCATGCCAGTTTTGGATTGGTGATGACCACACGTGCCTTGGCGGTACGGGTTTGCTCACCGAGCAGATTGCCCACGTAGCTCACTTTGCCCGTTGCGCTGGTGTCGTTGGCTGCGGAAGTAATGCGAACCGTCTCGCCAACACGTACCGTTTCAAGATCTTTTGGCGTCACGACGATCTCAACCCAAACGCTCGACAGATCCGACAGCAGGAACACATTGGCGTCTTCTTTCACAGCTTCGCCTTGAGCGATATGCTTTTCGACCACTACGCCATTAAATGGCGCGCGGAGCACATAACGGTTGATGGCGCCGTCAGTGTCACCGGCACCCAATGCCGAGAGTTTGGATTTCGCGCTCTGGGCTTCGATCTCAGCTTCACGTAAGGCAGCTTGCGCTTGCAGATAGTCTTGCTCGGCCGAGATTTTGTCTTCCCACAGTTTTTTCTCACGCTGGAAAGTGATCTGTGCCAGGCCCAAGCGTTTCTGTGCTGCGAGCGATGCACTACGCATATCTGCCAACGCGGGGCTGGAAATCACAGCAAGCACCTGACCTTTTTTGACACTCTGGCCCAGATCAGCAGACACCGATTCGGCCACACCCGGTGTGCGTGGCACGATGTGCGCCGTAAGGTCTTCGTTAAACCGCACTTCGCCTGGCAACTGCACCACGCTGCCCATTGACGCCGGGGCGGCCTTCGCCACAGTGATGCCGGCGGTCTGGATTTGCTGAGCATCCATTTTGAGAATTCCTTCTTCACCGTGGTCTTCTTCCTTGCCGCCTTCCTTCTCGGCATGATCACCTTCTTTCTCAGCATGGCCGCCTTCCTTACCTTCTTCCGCGCGCGGCGCCTCCGAAGCGGCGCCACCACCGCTGTCCTTTTTCCAGAACATGATGGCTGCTGCCAGGACGACGCCGATCAGTACGATGACCAGCGCAGACTTCTTAGATTGTTTATCAGTATTGAAATTCATTTTGCATTCCTGTAGGTCGGTATGGAGCCTGCGTTTTCATCCACGGCGGTGTAGCGTTGCAGATCGGCGAGGGAGCGATAGCGAGCCGAAAGCGCGCTCAGATATTGGGCACGGCTCTGGAACAGCGTGCGCTGTGCATCGAGCACATCGATGAAGCCGAACTTACCCAGCTCGAAGCCGGTCACAGCCGCATCAAAGGCGCTTTGCGCAGCTGGGAGGATTTCGCTACGCATGCTATCGATCTGCTCCTGGGCAACGGATGCACGCTGATGCGCGTCGGCGATCGCCTGTGTCGCCCGCAGGTATTCGACCTCGGCATCGGTCTTTGCCTTATCGACGCTGCGCAGGGCGGACAGCAGATTGCCTTGGTTGCGGTTAAACAGTGGAAGAGGAATGGCCAGACCCACTACGGTCTGCGAGACGTTGGTCATGCGGTCCTTCTTCTGACCCAGCGTTACGGTGACATCGGGAATGCGATCGGCCTTCGCAAGATTAACCTGTGCCTCCTGGCGTGCGATCTGCATCCTTGCTCGTTGCATCTGCGGCGACGACTCCAGGCGCGACTGCAGGTCTGCCAGCGAAGGAATTGCCGCCAGATCGATATCAGGCGTCTGTAAAGGACGCTCCTCGGGCTGGATGCTGCCCCAGAGGGCCGATAGGCGCCGTTTGGCCAGTGCTGCGTCAGCGACCGCTTGCGACAGTTCAAGGCGCGCTCCTGCCTCGGCAACGCTGGAACGGGTTTTCTCCAGTGGAGATATCTTGCCGGCAGCGACGCGGCGGCCAGCGGCGTTAGTAGCGCTTCCGGCGAGGCTCAGCGACTCTTTGGCCAGCGCCACATGCTCTTGAGCCGTGAGAGCTTCCAAATAGGCAGCGATCACATCGGCGCGCAGATCGGCCTTGCCGATGGTGACATCGCCCAGCGCCAGAGCACGATCCTGGTCCGCCAGCTTGATGCGTGCGCCACGTTTCCCGCCCAGCTCAAGCGCCTGGCTCAGCTGATAGGTATCGGTACGGCCGCTGGTCGAGGACATGCCCTCACGCAGCAGGGAAATCTCTGGATTGGGGAACAAGCCGGCCTGAACGCGCGCACCTTCTGCGATCGCCACACTTTGCGCGGCCGAACGCAGTTCAGGGCTCGTTGCCAAAGCCATGGCGATGGCTTGCTCTAATGTTAAAGGGGCACTGCTAGCATCTACTGTCTTGGCCTGCTGACCAACAGTAAACGCAGTGGATTGCTGCCCAACTGCCTGGGCACTAAATGGGATGAGCTGCGCCAATAGTACAGCCGCACCCATAACTAAACGTTTGGATTGCATGGATAACTCCGAAATTAAGAAACGAAGAAATCCGACGGCGTGCAGAAACCTGCCAAGTGACTGGCAAAAGTTACATAACTATGAGACGAACTACACCAACCGCCGGAGTTAAGCGGCGACTACCCACTGAGGGCGCTCTGGAGGAGCAACGTAGTAAGAAGAAAGGATGATATCGATAGACACCGGAGCGATTTCAGCGACTTGCGGATGCGACATACCTTCGAAGCTGTCGATCCACAAAGTACCGTGAGCGCAAGAAGAACAATGCGAATGCACCGACGATTTCTTCGTGTCCGATGGCTTTTCTTTCAGCAGCGAGGCAACATCATCTGCGGAGTTACCATCAGGGTGATGGCCGAAGTGATTGGCTGCTCGGCCCGTCTCATGCGTGCAATAGACCGACACCACGCTCCAGCTAAACTGCAGCGCGAGTAAGGTGATGAGCATGATGAGAGTTCGACGGACCATGGCGGAAGTATATCATGATGAATACATTTGAATTTGTTGCGTGCACAAAATTTTTATCAGATCCAACAGTCTTCGCTTGATAGTTAGCGATTCATACAGCCTTTACCTAAAGGCAATCTTGCCATAGTGCGTGAGCGAGAACTGCCGTACAGTCTTCCAATTTGGCATCATGCTACTATTGCTTCATGCGACGAATACTGGTGATTTTCCTTCTCATAATCGTGCCGTTCCAGTTCTCCTGGGCTGCTGCGGGGGACTATTGTCAGCACGAATCAGGGCGTTCTGCCATCCACTTCGGTCATCACGTCCACCAACATCAGGATGGCGCCGAGAAGAGCCAGTCGAACGTAAAGTCAGCGAAATCGCACCCCGATTGTGGCGCTTGCCATGGCGCAGGTTCCGCATTATTTAGTCAGCCATCAGATGTTTGGGGATTCACTCCTGGTGAAATTCTCGCCCCTTCCGCAGCGGTACACTACACATCTCACATCCCCGAATGTCCCTTACGACCTGATCGCTCCGCACTGATTTGAATTGCCATCGCGCAGCCACGCTCGACGTGATGCGAACACCCAATTTGAATAGATGAAGGAGTGCAGATGAAACACGACGATAAGGACGGTCACGATCATAGCCATGAGAAAAGCGATGGCGCCAGCAAAGAGCACAATCACGACGGTTTTCTGGGCGAGAAGGCAGAACTGGTTTTCGTTGGACTGACGGGAGCACTTTTGCTCTCTGGTTGGCTAGTGGAAAAGTACCAGTATGGGCCTGGGTGGCTGGCACTGTGCCTGTTCATTGGCGCATACTTCTTTGGTGGCTTCTTCACCACCAAAGAAGCAATCCAGAACCTCATCGCACGCCGCTTTGAGATTGATACCCTCATGCTGGTCGCAGCCGCCGGCGCCGCAGCGCTTGGGGAATGGGCCGAAGGCGCGCTGCTCCTGTTCCTGTTTAGCCTCGGCCACGCGCTTGAGCATTTTGCGATGGGACGTGCGCGCAGAGCCATCGAGGCACTCGCTAAATTAGCCCCGGAAACTGCCACAGTGAGGCGAGACGATCGCACCGAGGTAGTTGGTGTCGAGATGCTCCAGCCAGGTGATATTGTCCTGGTAAAGCCGAACGAAAGAATGCCGGCCGACGGCGTTGTGATAAAAGGTACGACTAGCGTGGATCAAGCGCCGGTGACTGGGGAAAGTGTCCCCGTCGATAAACAGCCGGTCGACGACGCGAGTGCCGCCATCGCGGCATTCGACAAGGTTGCTGCGAACAACCGCGTATTTGCGGGCACAATCAATGGCGCCGGCGCTATCGAGGTGATGGTCGCGCGCCTGGCAAAACAATCTGTCATGGCGCGCGTGGTGCAGATGGTGGCCGAAGCGGAAGCACAACGTTCACCCACCCAGCAATTTACCGACAAGTTCGAGCGTATCTTCGTGCCTTCGGTGCTGGGCTTCGTTGCACTGCTGATGTTCGCCTTTGTGATCGTAGACGAACCATTCAGCGAAAGTTTCTACCGTGCGATGGCAGTGCTCGTTGCGGCCAGCCCATGCGCTCTCGCCATCTCGG
This sequence comes from Janthinobacterium aquaticum, assembly GCF_009208565.1. Taxonomy (GTDB): domain Bacteria; phylum Pseudomonadota; class Gammaproteobacteria; order Burkholderiales; family Burkholderiaceae_D; genus Janthinobacterium. Next base: position 290,861 of record NZ_WFLK01000005.1, read on the forward strand.
TCCCCAGCGCCGTACTTTCCGGTGTGGCACGCGCAGGGCGCAGTGGCGTGCTTGTAAAGGGCGGTGGCCCCCTTGAGAATCTCGGGACGCTGACCTCCATCGCGTTCGACAAAACCGGCACATTGACCGAGGGCAAGCCCAAACTTACCGACGTCGTGCCGGCAACCGGTGTCACAGAAACGGAGTTGCTGGCTTTAGTGGCGGCTGTCGAATCCCATAGCGATCATCCGCTCGCGTCCGCGCTGGTAGAAGGTGCGCAGGAGCGCCTGGGAGCAGAAGCAGCGCTACCTGCGGCCCAGGATGTCAAGAGCATTACTGGCAGGGGTATTCAAGCCACAGTCGATGGCGAGACGGTCTATGTCGCAAAGCCCGTGTTCTTCTCGGAGTTCGGTGGCGCCAACCTACCGACCGAGCAGGAGCAGGCAAATGCGCAGCTCATGACCGACGGCCGCACCACCATGGTCGTGCTCAAAGGTGATCGCTATATGGGCGTGATCGGGGTGATGGACACGCCGCGGGATGTAGCAGCCAATGTAATGACCAGATTGCGCTCTCTGGGAATCGAGCGACTGATCATGATTTCCGGAGACAACCAGCAAGTCGCCGACGCGGTGGCCAAAGTGGTTGGCCTGACAGAAGCAAAAGGCGACCTGATGCCTGATCAGAAGGTCGACGCCATCAAGCAGCTCCGCAAGGATCATGGCAAAGTCGCGATGGTCGGCGACGGGGTCAACGATGCGCCGGCCATGGCCAACTCGACTGTCGGCATCGCCATGGGCGCGGCCGGCTCTGACGTCGCGCTGGAAGCGGCCGATGTGGCCTTGATGGGAGATGACCTAAGCCAGTTGCCATTTGTCGTCGGCCTGTCACGTCAAACCAGCCGCATCATCAAACAGAATTTGTGGGTCAGTCTTGGCGTTGTGGCCGTTCTTATTCCAGCCACGATCTTCGGACTCAATATCGGTACAGCAGTGCTGTTTCACGAAGGTTCGACCCTGATTGTGGTCGCCAACGCACTGCGCTTGTTAGCGTACAGAGATAAGACCAGCGACGCATGAAAGCAGGCCTATTTTCGATATCTTGAGTGATATTGCGGACAAAACTGCCAATAGATAAACATTAGTAAAATCGCGGCGAGCCTTGTAGATATTGGCCTACTTTTGCACCACGCCGAAATTGCCATGTTATACTAGTTCAATGGCTCGCAGATTTCTCTACATGTTGATGACGGTGATCGCACTTCAGTTTAGCTGGAGTGTGATCACCGCCTATTGTCTGCACGAGGCGGGCCAGGGCCCACAACACTTCGGTCACCATCAGCACACAGCCGCTTCTGATCGTCACGAAGACGCATCGCAAGATAAGCCAAACCTGTCGAAAAAGACAGCCGCGCATACGCATTGCTCCGTCTGCGCGCACGGCGTGCATTCACTCGACGGCATTGCGGAAAGCGTTTTTCATCCTCTGTTAGCGGGCATGGCCCCAATGGAGGACGTAGTTCACCCTTCCTCTTCCTATACACCTCCCCCAGAGCGCCCTCAGTGGCAAACCGTCGTTTGATTCCGGTAACAGTTCTATCTTTCGCCAGTCTTTATTGACTTGTGCCTGAGTCCATTCGGGCAAGGATAGATTTCGTCACCGGCTTTCGTTCTCCAAGTTGATTTGAGCACGCAGTACCACTGGCCAAGGCATTACTGCCTACATGCCGGCGAAACACGCGCGCGCCTCAATTCGTCAAACGACTCCTGGGCCCATGCTCAGGAACACTGGCTCGTCTATTCCGCTACAACGGTAATACGGGTTAATCGGGTATTCGTATCCCAGGTTAGGTTTGTACTGTCATATGTTCAAGCGTTTTGTCGTCATGTTGATCATCGCGATCGCCGGCCAGTTGAGCTGGGCGACGGTGACCGCCTATTGCCTGCATGAGCAGGGAGTAGGCGCCAAACATTTCGGCCATCATGAGCATGAGCACAAGACTGAGGATGCAAAATCCATCTCGGAAAAATCATCTTCCACCAAGAAGTCGGCACCGCACGCCGATTGCGCTACCTGCAGCCACCACGGTTCGCTGGGTACGGGCGATGCACAATGTCCACCACCAATCAATGAATCGCTGCTCTCGCATATAGAGGCCGCGGAGCTTGCTCCTTCCTCACCCTATCTGAAGTTACCAGAGCGCCCCAAATGGATACACGCCGCTTAAGTTCGGCGTCGATCATCACACGTTTATATCCAGCTCAGGCAGCTTTGCGTAGTTAATGCATCCCGCCGAATTCTTCCTTTAATTTAACGGAGAATTCCATGCGTCTGTTTCACACTCATCCCAGTGTTTCATCTGGGCCGTCTCCACATAGCGGCTCTTTAAGGAAAATTTTCATTACATCGCGTCCTTCAATTTTGGTTGGGGAGGCGGCGTGATGATTCCCATCATCCAGAACTTCTTTCCCAAAGCCACGGGCACTCAACTTCGGCTGCCCAGCATACGTCCTTGGCAACTGGCGCTGATCAGCGCGACCTTGCTGGTGCTGCTTTATAACCAAAGTTTTTGGAGGTTATTCATTGCAGCGACAGGCGGCGTGCAACTGGCCCACGTGCCTCTGTATTTGGGCTCGTTTCTGGCGCTCGTCTTCATCTTCAATGCGTTCTTGTGCATAGTCAGCTTTCGCTTTTTACTCAAACCGGTATTGATTGTGCTGTTCATGCTGGCCGCTTCGGCGAGCTACTTTATTGATCGCTACGGCATCGCCATCGACGCATCGATGGTTCAGAACGTATTCGAAACCGATGTGAGTGAAGCCAAAGATCTGCTGAGTTTGAATCTGTTTCTGACGATCAGCCTACTCGGTGTTTTCCCGTCGGTTCTGGTCTATCGCATCAAAGTCGAATACCCATCCATAGTGCGCGCTGTACTGACCAATACGGGCTTCTTACTGATGTCCGCGTTCATCGCTACAGCCTTGCTCATGTCGTTCTTCAAGACGCTGGCGCCGACCGTGCGGGAGAACCGGCAGATGCGCTTCCTGCTCACGCCGACGAACGTGATCCAGGCAAGCAAAACGTTCGTCCGCCGCAAGTTCGAAAAACCACTGACCGTCACCCCAATGGGGACCGACGCGTCCAAAGGGAATTTATGGAATGGCAAAAAACGTCGCACCGTCACCATCATCGTGGTCGGCGAGACCGCGCGCGCGATGAACTTCTCGCTCAATGGCTACGAGCGCGATACGAATCCAATGTTGTCCAAGCAAGAGGGGCTAATCAATTTCACACAAGTCCAATCATGTGGGACAGCCACGGCAATCTCATTGCCTTGCGTTTTCTCCGGCTTTACCCGTGAAGACTATTCTGAAGGAAAGGCCAGATCCCAGGAAGGTCTGCTCGATGTCATCAGCTACGCTGGCATCGACGTCCTGTGGCGGAACAATAACTCGGGCTGCAAAGGTGTATGCGACAGGGTCTATTACGAAGATCTGTCGCGCCCCAAACCAGGCGATCCGTTCTGTAATACCGAAGAGTGCTTTGACGAACGCCTTCTCCAAGGACTTCCTGGCGTGATCCGTAACGCCAAGCGCGACCTGGTCATCGTTCTCCACCAGAAAGGTAGCCACGGTCCCGCCTATAGAAAACGTTATCCGGCCGAATTCCAACGATTTGGTCCGGTATGCACCACCAATGAAGTGGGCAAATGTTCACGCGAATCGATCGTCGCAGCGTATGACAACACCATCGCTTACACCGACTACTTCCTGAGTAAGACCATCGACCTTCTGCGCAAAGCTGGTGCCGAAGATAACGTCGACACCGCGATGCTGTACTTCTCCGATCACGGAGAGTCCTTAGGCGAAAAAAATATGTACCTGCATGGCGCACCTTACATCATGTCGCCGGAAGAGCAGCGGCATGTTCCGATGATGCTCTGGCTCGATGACCGCTATAGCGATCGCTTTGCCATCAAGCGTGAGTGCCTGGCATCCCGGCGGACCCTGAACTACTCACATGACAACGTCTTCCACTCTGTACTCGGGATGATGAACATCAAAACCAAAGTCTATAAACCTGAACTGGATTTGTTCAATGCCTGCACCGCTCCAAAGTAGCCTTAAGCGCTTCCAATCGATCCGGCCTGTCCACAAATTGCTCCTGGCGTCGGCATTGCTCATTCTATGGATTGGCAACTACACGGACATCGATCTCAATCTGGCCGATGCCATGTTTGATCAAACCAGTAGAACCTTCCCCTGGCGCCATACATGGTTTGCTGAGCGATTTAACCACGTTCTGCTCAAGGGCGTACTGATCGCCGCGGCAATCGGCGTGATCGCTGTGGCGGCATGGGATTGGATACGGCCTTTTAACGCATGGCGTGCCAGCACACGCATTGGCATGCGCGTGCTGGCGCTGTCGGCGATCAGCGTGCCGTTGGTGATCAGCACCCTGAAGCAATTTAGCAGCTCTCACTGCCCCTGGGATCTACAGCGCTATGGCGGGGACTCTCCGTTCGTCAGACTGTTGGAATGGGTGCCAAGCGGCGTCTCTGCCGGCAACTGTCTGCCGGCCGGCCACGCATCGAGCGCACTGTGGCTCGTAGCGCTGGCAGTGTTCTGGCTCCCACATAGACCACGCAAGGCAGCAGTCGCTGCATGCACGCTGCTGATATTTGGCTTCGCCGTCGGTTGGGTACAGCAACTGCGCGGTGCGCATTTCCTGACACACACCTTATGGTCGATGTGGATCAGCGTCCTCATTGTCGACTCGATCTATCAGTGGTTCGTGAAGCGCGCCGCAGCAACAAGTAAAACTGGCGACACGGAGCGTATTGCGACATGACCAGCTAATGGTTCGATTAAGAATTTCGCGATGGAGTGATAGCCGGCCAAGTAAAGCCGGGCTCCATCATTTTTACCAAGGCCATCCTGATAATGGCAGCCACTCACTTTAAAGACATCTTTATGCAACCAGTCAGCAAATTCAAAAGCAAATCCGGACTGAAACGAATCTTCTCGGCATTCTTCTACTCCGTTGCCGGACTAAAGACAGCGTGGTCGCAAGAGCACGCATTTCGCCAAGAGGGTGCCCTGTTTGTGTGCGGCACCATCGCTGCCTTACTAATGCCCGTGCTCCTGATCGAAAAGCTCATGTTGGTCGGCGTCTTGCTCCTAGTGTTGATTGTAGAGCTCATCAACTCTGCGATTGAAGCAGTGGTTGATCGGGTTTCACTCGAATATCACCCGCTGTCAAAAAATGCAAAAGACATCGGCAGCGCTGCAGTACTCCTGACTTGTGTGCTTGCTGCAGCAACCTGGCTGACCATACTTGCAGAACACTTTTACCTATAACCAATTGAGGGCGAGCTGAATTCGCCAAAGAGCAAATATGCGCTTATTATTGATAGAGGATGAAAAAGAAACAAGCGAAAGTAACTCCGACAAGCACGCTATCCGGATTTCCGTCTCATGCTGCCAGGGCTGCTCACCGGTACGGTAGGCGCTCATCTTGTCCAGAGTCTCGATGCGCAACTGCTTCCTGCCGGTCCCAGAAAGCTGTCACTTCTCACGTCCAATAAGCGCATTTTCCAAAGCGCCTTTTAATCAGTCCTAATTCAGCCCCGCACCTCATTTCTTATCGAGGGTATGATCATTTGATGCTTACGGTGCACTGCGCAGTTGGTCGATTTTATGTTCCAGGGTAGCGGCGGAAAGTTCCCCCATGTGCCTGGTGGCCAGGCGCCCTCTTGCATCATAAAACAGGGTAGTAGGGTATCCGGAAGAACCCGTACGAGCGCTGACCTGCTTGGCGGGATCGATGACTACGTTTCGCATTTGCAATCCCTGATTTGCGAGGTAGCGCTCTACGGTCTCACCTGACTCACCTTGGTTCACAAACACAAATTCGATTTCCGGATGGGCCTGCTGCGCAGACTTCAAAACGGGCATCTCCCTGCGGCATGGCGGACACCACGTAGCCCACAGATTGACGACCATGGGACGACCGACGAAACTACTAAGTAATAGCGTCGATCCGTCAAGCCGACGAACTTCTACCGGCGGAATAGGTGCCTCTGCAGGCGTAAGCGCTTGATTAATTATCCCTCCCCCGAAGAAGACCAAGGACCTTGCTGCCCGGGCGGCGTTAGGCGGCGGGCGTAGCCGGCCAGCAGGCTCCAGGCGACGCCGGTGGCCAGTCCGACGCACAGCCGGGCCGCCAGCGTCAGCACGTAGCTAAGTGAAATCGCGGTGACGAAATTGCCGAGCAAGAAAGTGGCCAGCGCGGCCAGCCCGGAGCCGAGCGCGCAACAGGTATTGTCAGGCCCTTAGTCTGGCAAGCTCCGGACATGGAAGTCTAATCCAATCACTGAAGAAACCTCAGTAATCGCTGGCCATATGGAATCAGTTCCTCAGGCAAGTGGATTTGTTCGTGCTGAATGCATACCGAAAGGCCAGCCTTGGATGAAGTGAACTCATTGGCTGACAGCGCTTTAATCGCGTTCAACGAAATGCCAAGGGCTGTGGCAAGGATTTTTTGGATTGTCATTCTGTTGGCATTTTCAATCCCTGCCTCTTCCACACTCGTCATCAGCCCGGCTAACCTGTTAGACGTCGCCAGCGGGTCCTTAATCGGAGCAAGTGAAACGCCTCCCTTGGGCGGCATAGAGACGTCCCACTCTTGCGTACGCCGGCAGAAGGACACAAATCGCGATAGGTTATTTCGCGCACCAGAATGCTCAACGAGGAATCGTTCAATCTGACCAACAGACCATGGTGCCGCACCTAGGTCGACATAGGATGCGAACTGATTTGCGGTCGCCAGATACATCCTGATGCTGCGAAGTGAGAGTTCAGCTGCATCGATATCTTTACGATAAGACCGAAGTAAATCACCCCAAGGCTTTCGATTGGCGGCGATCAGGGTTTCATCAATCCGGCTCTGTTCGGCAGATTGAAGCTTCGCTTCTTCGGATATCTGAATATTCAACTGTTCGGCCAGGAATCGGGTTGGCAGAAGATGTGTTCTCAGCGTGGCGGTACCGAACTGCTCCAATAACGAGGCCTGCGTCATGTCTAGCACTGAGACGAACGCTGCATCAATGCGTTCGAAAAAGACCTGATGGCTGCGTAGCACAGTGATGAGATTAGGCTTCGCAGGATTCTGGTCATGCAGCCATGTACCAAAGCGAGTCCATAGGGGCGCCGCCCATTCATGCCGGAAAATAGCTGCGGTCAAATTCAACTCTCGCGTCATAGCTACCAGGTTTGCACAGCTGCGGCAGCGTGACCTTCCAGAACCTGACACGGCGCAACCGCAGTCTGGACAGGCATGCTCGCTATATGGATTATCTGCACAGCGAACACAGCACGCGCCTTGTTCGGACTGCTGCGCGACTTTCCTGTACTTTCCACATCCGACGCACGTCGCATGCGTCAACTTGTTTCGGCAGGACTCACATACTTTTTCAGTAATGCCGTGGGATGGAACAGACGACAAGCGTGTCGTCTCGCGCTTGCAATGTGCGCATGCAGCAGGCTCACGGAAGTACGGCACGCATGAAGGGCAAACAGCCTTACCATCCAGAACCAGAGCCGCGCGCGGCACACTCTTCTCGCAACGAATACATTTACGTTCAGCGATCTCACAAGCTTTACATACCGGTGGCTGCGGGTCATTGCGATGCGGGCGCGCACTCGCGCCGCATTTAGTGCAAGGAACAGAGGGGAAAACCCTCGGATAGCAGGTATCACAGTATTCATGGGATTTGTGGATCTTGTGCGCCTTCACGATTCCGCGGCCACATTCATCACAAAACCTCACACCTTTTTTATCAATTCCCATACTTTCCTTTTGCAGCCAACATCAAAGCTTGCGCACGAAGGGCGCGGCATTTTGTTCCACCTTCATTTTCGAGTCGACGCACATATCTCACAAAGTTCGCTTCCATTGCGCCTGTGCGAGATCGCAGACGCGCAGGGAGCTGCGCCACGACTTCGTTCATCCACTGCGGCACATTGCGCCGGCGACCAAAAGCGATTTGAGTGATACCTGCTACTGACGAAAAATGCAGGAAGTTTGCTGGCCAATCATCCATGACTTCCAGCAGCATCGTGAACAATGACAGTCTTTCCGGCATACCCAAAAACTTCACTTGAGCATGGACTGCATCAATGGGCACATCAAAACTCCATAAACTGGGATGGCTGTGCATATGTTCCTTCACGACCCGCAATACTGTCACTGCTGCACATAAATACTCGCTGCGCGCCACGTTTGTCGACCCGAGGCTAATCTCGTCGTCTTCGATACAGCGCATCATAAGGCGTTGCGTCTCCAGCGCAACCGGCACAGCGGTACTCTCAACGACTGTGCCGCCGCTTAACAATGCGCCACATTTCCAGCACCGGGTCATATCAATTCGCGCTCGATGAGGCATGACTGCCGTGCCGCACGATGGGCAGCAATTGCGAAGAAAGACTCCATGCTCGGGACAACAAAACACGAATGCCAGGCGCCAGGCTCTCTGAAAAACAGGCTGAGCTTGCAAACAAAGCGGACAATACTGCAGTCCAAATCGACGACGTAGCCGATGATAAATGCCAACTGCGTTTATCCAACTCTGGTAGAGCAGCCAATCTGGAGAGGCAGGGGAATCGAAGCCGACCAGATCGTATAAGGTCATTGCCTTAACGTCTTGCTCTGCAAGATTGCAGTACTGCGCAATCCGTGCTGATACGGGAGCGCTGAGAGAAGAATCGATATCACGATTCCAGATTTGGACGCCGGGTAACCCTCGCTCCATGAATCTGTGTGGACTCAATCCCTGACAATGAGCGCGACGCACTAAGTACGTGCTTAGCAGCTCATCGTTTGCCGGAACTATCCGAAACTGCCACTGATTTTGGTCTACACCCGGCGGGATATCTCGTCCCACTCGTCCTCTCGTGTCCACGTCATCGCCTTCAGCACTTTCTCGTCAATGCGCTCTTTGCCGGAAGATATCGCAAAGCTTGACGCTTCCTTCAAGAGCTTGACGGTAGATCCAATGGTTTCTCCGGTCATAGCGTAAATCAAAGGCGCGATCTCGCGGGAGGCCAAATTCGATGGCTCGGCTAGCGGAAGTAGTTTCTCGTAGCTCGTAAGAAAGCGCAGGTACTCGACGTTTAACTTCCAGCGATCCAGAGCCGCCGGCTCAAAGCGAGACTTCATTTGAGGCTCAAGATTCAAGGCATTGATCGCCGCTTGCGTTCCGGCCGCGACAATCGATATCTTCAGATCATTGCTGAGCATCTTGATCGCAGTCAGCAAATCGCCGGCTGCTTTACCAGCGGTCGTGAGGTTGTTGAACTCATCGATCACCAGGACACGAATGCCGGCGTAGATGAGTATCGACTTTGCCTCTTTCTTTTTACTGGCGACAGTGTCACGATCCCCGTGAGAGATCATCATCGACCAAAGAATCTCTGACCAGAAGTCCGATTCGCTCGGCGTCTCTGGCATCGATATCTTCAGAACTGGAGCGATCGGTGAACCGGTGGCGCTCACCTGAACAGGGTTGCGAGAAGAAAAGCGCGCAACGATCGAGCTCTTGCCATTATTTTGCCGTCCAACGAGAAGAATGCTGGGCATGCGCAACGACTTTGGATAAACCAGCAACTGGTCGAGTTTGTCCATGATCTCTTGGGCGCGCGAATAGCCAATCCATCGATCGGTTTTGCAATAAGCAATCCTCTCGTCTTTTGGCAATTCGAGAACAGGAACCACTTCGGAATCTAAGTGCTCTACAGTGATCATCGGATTAACGACACATTTTCAAATGGTTGAATAGGTTGTGCGAACGGATCATCATCATCATCCATTGCGCGCGTCGGTTTACTACTTTCGCCAGGGACAGCAACATCGCCCCCAGCTAGTTTTTCCTGACGTGGTGCGGCCTTCGGTGTTCGCGTTGCCTGACGTCGTGCGGCCTTTGTTTTCTCAAGCGCGCCTTCGATTGCTTCGCGCATCCGCCCAAGCGCCTCAAAGATCGTATCTTCGTCAACATCTTTACGGCCTTGCTCAGTCAACAGACGCTTTACTTCCTTGAGTTCCCACGCGCTCATGGCAGGACGTCCCACATTTGCATATGGGATAGGGAAGTAAGACTTCTCAACGGGGTCAAAGAAATATACCTTACTGATGTCGCGCGGATCACGGCGAATAATGAACGAGCGGCGCAGGTTTGGATTGTCTGGGTCCGTCGAATTAATGTAAGGAATCAACACCGGATCGTAATAATTGATCAGCTCAATCTGAATCCCGTATTGCTGCACTGAACGCTCGAAGAATGGCATAAAGTCTAGCTGCAACCTCAAAGGATCTACGGTCAGTGGCGGAACACCGACTCCAGGTGTCGTCGCATCTCCAAGTATTCCGAGCTCCCATTTTTTCCGAGGCGGCATTCCTAACTCAGAATGCATTCGCTGGTGATAAACATTGACGATGAAGTCGACAAGCATAGCCTCAAATTCCTTTAAGGTCAGCGCGGACTCAGCTTCCGAGTCGTAACCTTTGCGTTGCGCAGGATTAGAGAAGGTTGCTCCAGGCCACTTGCGAATTTGATTGGCCAAGACTCCCATGTAGCGTTCAATAATGCCGCCGTAGTGGGGCTTTTGCACTGGGCGCCATTGCAAATCAATCTCGTATTCATCGCAGCCACGCTCCAAAACTGCACCACGAAATTCTTTTGCGTTATCTACATAGATGGAGTTCATCATCCCCCAAACCAGCCACTCCCCGCTAACGCCAAGATTAGCAAGGTATTCTCGCTTGGGACATATCGCGTGAGCGACGCACAGGCCTATAGATGTAGAACTTGGAGGTTCGAAAGTCACATACAAACCTACGATCATTCGGCTATAAACATCAATTGCTACGGTTAGCCATGGGCGTCCAATCGGCTGACGGTGAACTTCGTCGACCAGGATAATGTCTCCGGGAGTATGATCAAATTGCACCACTTGGAGTGGAAATTCTCCCTCAGGAAATTCGCCCAGGATCGGGTCGTACATATTGCGTGCCTTCTCCTTCTGGCCACGCCGGCGTAACGTCTCTGCCTGGGGAAGCAGTTGAATGCGCTTACGGATGGTGTTACCGCTCGGCGAATCGATTTTCGCCAGGCGCGCCCGGCGTTGGACCTCATCGATAATGTCCTGCGGCTTCTTACGTTGCTTCGTCAGATAATCATCGTTAATAACTTCCTCGATCAGCTTTTCCTGCTCCGCATTCAACATGAACGTACCAATTCGGCGACCACGTTTAGTGGGGACCAAGGCCGATACATGACCGGCACTCTGGTACAGCTTAAGCCACTTGTACAGCGTGGCTACATGCAGGCCGCGCTCCTGGGCAAGTTGCTCAACATTAGCGCGCGTACGAACGGGTATTTGGAGAAGTGGCTTAATTGCATGCAGCCGCTGCTGAGCGATAGCCCAGTCCTCTTTGCTGTACAGCAGGATATCCTTATCCTCACTATCCCCGTCCGCATCCGCTGCAACATCAATAGGAGGTCTCAATGATTCAATGTCCAAGCGAGTACTTTCCTTGGTCTCCTCATTAACTGCAAAGACAGTACTGACAGTGACAAGATGCGAAATTTGGTAGTTCTTTCCACCACTGCTAACGCGCTGGCCTGGTTTTGCAGTGAGAAAACCCTTAGGTATCTTATTCATTAACTTCTCCCAACCAGATACGCGAATGCATATTCAACGGCGACGTCAGATCGACGCAGATTTCTCGATTCGCAACCATCCGCCAGAGTTCCGTTAAAGCTGCCATGCGCTTTTCATGATAGGTATACGCCAGCGCCAAAAGCGCTTGCGGCGTGGTGGGGCCAAGCGCGCGCATGCTGTAGATCAATTGGTCCCGATAGAGCTCCTGCGTCGACATACGCCTGTACTTACGCAGGAACTTCGCGTTCGCTAAATAGGGAGTACGGATATGCTTTTCAGTGCAAATTTTGAAGTGCCATCCTTGCTCGCGACAGAACCTGATCGCCTTCTTGAAGCGAGGACGAAATAGCTGGAAATCCGCTTTCAGATCTTCAAGCGGCTTGACCTCGTGCACCTCAGTACGAAGCCGGCCATCAGGCAAACGAAACTGAACCAACACGTCCGGCGTGTAACGCAATTGGCGACCGTCTACTTCGTAGTAGAGCGAAAATGGCTGCTCCCGAATGACGACGACGTCTGGATCAAAATCCAGGCAGATGAGCCAATCCCGCTCGAGGGAGGACTCAAACCCAACGCGATCAGAGTTGGCCATACTCAGGCGCCCAGTGATCGCACGGCGGCTTGTTCTCTCCTTCCTCACTGGAGCCAAAAAATCCAGTCGCTCAGTTTCGTTAATTTCCATAACCAGTCGCCCTTATTCCTGAATTCAGTCGCGTTTATAACTGAATCTTGCCCTAAGGCTACAGAGGGAGTCAAGGAAAATTCAGTCGTCGGTTTAAATGGAATTGACAGTGGCAATCTGCCGCGTCCGGGCGAGATTTCTCTGGCGCACTGCGGTGTATTATTTCTTGACGAGATCGCCGAATACAGCCGCAAAGTGCTCGATGTGCTGCGCCAGCCGCTGGAGGCGGGGCGTATCACCATTTCACGCGCCGCACGGCAGGCCGATTTTCCCGCGCGCTTCCAGCTGATCGCTGCCATGAATCCATGTCCATGCGGCTATCTCGGCCATGCATCGGGCCGCTGCCGCTGTACACCTGAAGCCGTGCAGCGCTATCACGCGCGCCTGTCCGGCCCCATGCTTGATCGCATCGATCTGCAAATTGAAGTTGCAGCCCTGCCGCCGGCTGCGTTGAACCAGCAGAATGGCGCAATCGAAAGCACGCAGGCCATCGCCAGTCGCGTGGCGACCGCGCATGCAATTCAGCTGGTTCGCCAGGGCAAACAAAACCAGCAGCTCGGCAACCATGAGATTGCGCAGTACTGCAAGCTCGACCAGGCGGGCGAGCGGCTCCTGAACGGCGCCATGCTACGCCTGCACTGGTCGGCTCGCACCTATCATCGGCTATTGCGCGTGGCACGCAGCATTGCCGACCTGGCCGGCAGCGATACCGTTGGCGCAGCACATATGGCTGAAGCCATTCAGTACCGGCGCGTGTTACAGGAATTCTAGTTGGCAGACAACAAAGGCGCTGCTACCATCGGCTGATGAAAAAAACATCAGCTGTTGTTTATACCCTGGCCCTGGCTCTCATGCTGGCGGCCTGCAGTCCGGCTTTCGACTGGCGCGAGTACCGCAGCCCCGACGCGCCATTTACAGCACTGTTTCCAGGCAAGCCGGCAGTGCTGACACGCCAGATCGATCTCGATGGCCAGAAAACTGCGCTGACCATGACGGCCAGCGAGGCCGAAGGCAATACGTTTGCCATCGGCACTGCCGTCATGGCCAACCCCGGCCTGGCGCAAGCCGCCCTGCCGGCGATGCAGGCTGCCCTGCTACGCAATATTAACGGACAGATTACAAAAGAGAAATCTGGCAGCAGCGATAGTGGCCTCAGGGTCGAGGCCACTGGAAGCCGCAATGGCCAGGCGGTGCAGTTGATCGGACGTTTTGTTGCGCGCGACACGCGCATTTTTCAGATTGTGATTGTTGGCGACGCCAGCAAGCTGTCGCGTGACAATATCGATACCTTCATGGATGGCGTAAAAATTGAATGACAGACAATATTGCTTAGCTTTCGCTTAAAGGCCGCTTGAATTTTGATTCGAAGCTCTTGTAAATTTGTTGCCTGGCTAACAGATGACAATGTCTCACTTGCAAACAGTCCAGCGAGACAAACAGATCGCCTGTGAAAAAACTTAAGTCGTGATATCGTTTCAACACTAACAACAACAAGTTTCAGAAAGCCTATTATGCTGATCTCATTCAAATCCAAGTCATCCCCTGAAGTGCTGATGTATCAGGAACATGCGCAACGTATCCTGGATCTGCTGCACAAGAATCCGACACGCGGCGTGATTACGCCGGCTGAAGCCGGCGAGGCGCTGGCTGTGCTGGAAAAGGAAGTCGCCGAAACCAAACTGCATCCGGAAAACGATATCGAGCATGATGTGCATACGCCGGAAACCCTGGAAGATGGCGAAACCGGCGCCCATGCGCGTGCTCAAAAAGTCCATTTTTCGCAGCGCGCCTACCCGCTGATGGAAATGCTGCGCTCGGCCAAGGCTGAAAACGAAAGCATCGTCTGGGGCATCTGAAGTGATATCAAGGACGAAAAAAAACCCCGCGCTCGCGGGGTTTTTTTTGAATAACAAGCCTGACAATAACCTACTTTCACACTGGTTGCAGCACTATCATCGGCGCAAAGTTGTTTCACGGTCCTGTTCGGGATGGGAAGGGGTGGTACCAACTTGCTATGGTCATCAGGCATAACTTTTTCAACAACCTGCTCCCAATGGGGCAGCAAGCCGTCTGATCTGAAGGCACGAATTATATCGCAGGTCGGCTTAGCGCGCAAGCGCGTAAGCCGACAACACCGCAGGGGTCGACAATGCTGTCGGGTTGGAGCCAACAATGTTGTCGGATTACGGCCCGCAGGGCCTAATCCAACCTACGAGTCAACGTGGTTTGCAAAAGCCCCAGACGTAAAAAAACCCCAACCGGATCACCGATTGGGGTTTTTTCGAATAACAAGCCTGACAATAACCTACTTTCACACTGGTTGCAGCACTATCATCGGCGCAAAGTTGTTTCACGGTCCTGTTCGGGATGGGAAGGGGTGGGACCAACTTGCTATGGTCATCAGGCATA
>NZ_WFLK01000060.1 GCF_009208565.1 Janthinobacterium aquaticum
CACCCCATCATTTAATCTTCCAGCACCGGGCAGGCGTCACACCCTATACGTCCACTTTCGTGTTTGCAGAGTGCTGTGTTTTTATTAAACAGTCGCAGCCACCAGTTTATTGCAACCCTTTCACCCTCATGGAGTAAACCAATCAAGCTACCGGGGCGTACCTTTTCCCGAAGTTACGGTACCAATTTGCCGAGTTCCTTCTCCCGAGTTCTCTCAAGCGCCTTAGAATACTCATCTCGCCCACCTGTGTCGGTTTGCGGTACGGTCTC
>NZ_WFLK01000061.1 GCF_009208565.1 Janthinobacterium aquaticum
CACCCCATCATTTAATCTTCCAGCACCGGGCAGGCGTCACACCCTATACGTCCACTTTCGTGTTTGCAGAGTGCTGTGTTTTTATTAAACAGTCGCAGCCACCAGTTTATTGCAACCCTTTCACCCTTCTGGAGTAAACCAGTCAAGCTACCGGGGCGTACCTTTTCCCGAAGTTACGGTACCAATTTGCCGAGTTCCTTCTCCCGAGTTCTCTCAAGCGCCTTAGAATACTCATCTCGCCCACCTGTGTCGGTTTGCGGTACGGTCTC
>NZ_WFLK01000062.1 GCF_009208565.1 Janthinobacterium aquaticum
AGTCGGCTTTTGGCGCATAGCTGTAGCTGCCATCCGGATTGACGGTAACCGTGCCATGCGACGGATCGCTGGCCTTGGTGTAGGTAACGGTGTCGCCATCCACATCACTCGCGGGTGGCAGATTGCCAGTCTTGACCGTGTCTTCAGGCGTGGTAATCGTGGTGCCGCTGCCGACTGGCGCATCGTTGACCGGATCGATCACGATATTGACCACATAGGTATTGCTGCCGCCCTTGCCATCGCTGATGGTGTAGCTGAAGCTGTC
>NZ_WFLK01000063.1 GCF_009208565.1 Janthinobacterium aquaticum
TTGGGCTTACGGCGTGGAGGCTTTTCACCCCCATTATCGCTACTCATGTCAGCATTCGCACTTCTGATACCTCCAGCATCCTTTACAAGACACCTTCGCAGGCTTACAGAACGCTCTCCTACCATATATCAAAGATATATCCGCAGCTTCGGTGACTGGCTTAGCCCCGTTACATCTTCCGCGCAGGACGACTCGATCAGTGAGCTATTACGCTTTCTTTAAATGATGGCTGCTTCTAAGCCAACATCCTGACTGTTTTAGCC
>NZ_WFLK01000064.1 GCF_009208565.1 Janthinobacterium aquaticum
TTGGGCTTACGGCGTGGAGGCTTTTCACCCCCATTATCGCTACTCATGTCAGCATTCGCACTTCTGATACCTCCAGCATCCTTTACAAGACACCTTCGCAGGCTTACAGAACGCTCTCCTACCATATGTCAAAGACATATCCGCAGCTTCGGTGACTGGCTTAGCCCCGTTACATCTTCCGCGCAGGACGACTCGATCAGTGAGCTATTACGCTTTCTTTAAATGATGGCTGCTTCTAAGCCAACATCCTGACTGTTTTAGCC
>NZ_WFLK01000065.1 GCF_009208565.1 Janthinobacterium aquaticum
GAGTGCCCTTTCGTAGCAACTAATGACAAGGGTTGCGCTCGTTGCGGGACTTAACCCAACATCTCACGACACGAGCTGACGACAGCCATGCAGCACCTGTGTAATGGTTCTCTTTCGAGCACTCCCAAATCTCTCCGGGATTCCATCCATGTCAAGGGTAGGTAAGGTTTTTCGCGTTGCATCGAATTAATCCACATCATCCACCGCTTGTGCGGGTCCCCGTCAATTCCTTTGAGTTTTAATCTTGCGACCGTACTCCCCA
>NZ_WFLK01000066.1 GCF_009208565.1 Janthinobacterium aquaticum
CGCTGCCGGTGCCGCACTGTCAATATTGATCGACAGCGCCGCGCTGGCGACGCTGCTATTGCCTGCAGCATCCACCGCCTTGACGCTCAGGCTGTGCGTACCGGACGCCAGCGCGCTGCTGGTGATATTCCACACGCCGCCGGTGGCCACTGCCGTGCCGAGCACGGTGGTGCCGTTGGTGTCGTATAGGGTGACGGTGCTGCCCGCTTCGGCGGTGCCAGTGACGGTAGGCGTGGTGACGTTGGTGACACCGTCGGTGTTG
>NZ_WFLK01000067.1 GCF_009208565.1 Janthinobacterium aquaticum
AGCGCCTATTTCATTATTTCTTGTGAACATTTGATATTTTAAGTTTTACGCCGATCCGAAGATCGACGCTGCACTTCATCAAATGCCCACACTTATCGACTGTTAATTGTTAAAGAACTGTATTCGGCACTGCTTTCGCGCTATCGACAAAGCGTTGTGTTTGTCAGCTGCGAAGAAGGAAGAGTATGAAGCGTTTGCAGCATTTCGTCAACCTTCTTTTTTCACTCGCTTCACAGTCACTTGCATGTACTGCGTTGCGA
>NZ_WFLK01000068.1 GCF_009208565.1 Janthinobacterium aquaticum
AGCTGTAGCTGCCATCCGGATTGACGGTAACCGTGCCATGCGACGGATCGCTGGCCTTGGTGTAGGTAACGGTGTCGCCATCCACATCACTCGCGGGTGGCAGATTGCCGGTCTTGACCGTGTCTTCCGACGTGGTAATCGTGGTGCCGCTGCCGACTGGTGCATCGTTGACCGGATCAATGACGATATTGACCACATAGGTATTGCTGCCGCCCTTGCCATCGCTGATGGTGTAGCTGAAGCTGTCGTTGCCGTTG
>NZ_WFLK01000069.1 GCF_009208565.1 Janthinobacterium aquaticum
TACGGTCGCAAGATTAAAACTCAAAGGAATTGACGGGGACCCGCACAAGCGGTGGATGATGTGGATTAATTCGATGCAACGCGAAAAACCTTACCTACCCTTGACATGGATGGAATCCCGGAGAGATCTGGGAGTGCTCGAAAGAGAACCATTACACAGGTGCTGCATGGCTGTCGTCAGCTCGTGTCGTGAGATGTTGGGTTAAGTCCCGCAACGAGCGCAACCCTTGTCATTAGTTGCTACGAAAGGGCACTC
>NZ_WFLK01000006.1 GCF_009208565.1 Janthinobacterium aquaticum
ACCTGGCCGCAGCGGCTGCCGCCAGCACGGCGGCGCTGTCGGCTGCTGCCGCCGCCGCCGCGCAAAACGACGACGTCGCCGCCGCCACCACCGCACAGGCGGCCGCTAACGCACTGGCAGCCCTGAATACGGCGCTGGCCGACGACGCCGCTGCCGCAGCGGCGCAAACGGCAGCAGCCAATGCGCAGGCACTGGCGACGGCTGCACAGAACGATGACGCCGCAGCACTGGCCGCCGCAACTGCCGCTGCCGTGGCGCAGGCCGCCGCCGCCGCCGCACTGGCCGACGACACCTCTGCCGCCACGCCCGCTGCCAACGCCGCCGCTGCGCTGAGCGCGTATAACAATGCGCTGGCCGATGACGCAGCCGCCGCCCAGGCCGCTGCCGACAACGCCGTGGCGCAGGCAGCCTTGCAGGCTGCCTTGAGTGCCGACGCCAACGCCAATGCAGCGCTGGCCGCTGCAGCCATCGCCCAGGCTGCCGCCACGGCAGCGCAAAACGACGACGCTGCCGCCGCCCAGGCAGCGGCCAATGCGCAGGCTGCCCTGGCTGCGCTGAACGCCGCCATCGCCGCCGACGCCGCCGCTATCGCCACGGCAGCAACGGCCGTGGCAGCCGCCGCGGCGGCCCAGGCAGCGCTCAATGACGACGCCGTCGCCTTGGCAGCAGCAACTGCAGCGGCCAATGCCCTGGCCGCCGCCAATGCCGCACTGGCCGCCGATAACGACGCCGCCAACGCAGCCCATGTGGCCGCCCTGTCGCTGGCCGCCACCCTGGCCGCACAAAATGCCGACGCTGCGGCGATTGCCGCCAACCTGGCGGCCAATGTCGCACTGGGCGACCTGAACCTGGCGATTGCCGCCGACGCCGACGCCCTGAGCAAACAAAACCTGGCCAACGCCGACGCGCTGGTGCTGCTCAACTCGCGCTCGGCCGTCGCCGCCGCCGAACAGGCCAACGCCGACGCCGCCGCGGCGCTGGCCGCGCTCAATGCGGCGCTGGCCGCCGACGCGCTGGCCGCGCAAACTGCCGCTGCGGCCGCTAGCGCCAGCGCACAGGCGCAGGCGGCGCAAAACGACGATGCAGCCGCCCTGGCCGCTGCAGCCGCCGCTGCGGCCGCGCTGACTGCCGTGCTCAATGCGCAGAACGCCGGCGATATTGCGCTGGCCAACAATGCCGCCAATGCCCTGGCCGCGCTCAATGCGGCCCTGAGCGCCGACACGGCGGCCGCCAATGCCGCGCAAGTGGCGCTCGCTGCGGCTGCTGCAGCGCAGGCGGCACAGGCGGCTGATACGGCGGCAGCAAGCGCTGCCGCCAACGCCGCCGCTGCTGTCGCTGCCGCTACTGCGGCGCAGAACGACGATGCTGCCGCCGCCCAGGCGGTAGCCGACGCCGCGACTGCCCTGGCGGCGCTCAATGCAGCGCTGGCGGCCGACGCCGCCGCCGCTGTGGCCACCCAAGCTGCGGCCGACGCCCTGGCCGCTGCGCAGGCGGCGCAGGCAGCCGATGCCGCCGCCCTGGCCGCCGCCGCGCAAGCAGCGTTGGCGCTGTCAAACGTCAACAATGCCGAGGCCGACGACGTTGCCGCAGCCCAGGCGGCTGCCCAGGCTGCAGCGGCCCAGGCTGCCTACAATGCCGCGCTGGCCGACGATATCCGCGCCGCCAACGCCGTGCAGGCGGCCGCCAACGCGCAAGCGGCCGCCAACGCCGCCCAGGCAGACGACGAGGCGGCCGCTGCCGCCGCCGCCCAGGTTGCCATTGCCCAGGCCGCTGCCAGCTCGGCGCAGAATGACGATATCGCTGCCGCCAACGCCGCCGCCAGCGCCGCGACCGCTCTGGCAGCACGCGATGCCGCGCTGGCCGACGATGCCGCCGCAGCAGCCGCTGCCCAGGTGGCCAGCAATGCGCTGGCCGCGGCCAATGCGGCGCAGGCGGCCGACGCCGCCGCCGTGCTCGCCGCCAACCAGGCAATCGCCTCGCAAGCGGCCTGGCAGGCTGCGCTGCAGGACGACACGGCAGCGGCGCTCGCCAGCCAGAACGCCGCTGTCGCACTGGCAGCCTTCAACGCCGCGCAACGCGACGACGCGGCGGCAGCCCAGGCCCTGGCCGCCTACAACGACGCCCAGGCGGCGATGCAGCAAGCCATGACTGTGGCCGCACAAACCGACGCCGGCGCCCTGGCCGCGATTGCCGCCAGCGACGCCCAGGCAGCAGCGGCAGCGCAAAGCACGGCCGACCTGACCGACGCCAACGCCCTGACGCTGCAGGCGCAAGCCGATGCGGCGATTGCCGCCGCCACCGCCAGTCTGGCCGCCAGCACCGATACGCAGGCGCTGAGCGCAGCAGCCGACGCAGCAGCGGCCCTTGCGCTGCAGGCGCAGGCCCAGGCCGACCTGACCGACGCCGGTTCGCTGACGGTGGCAGCCGACGCTGCTGCCGCCGCCGCGGCTGCGGCCCAGGCGCAGGCCGACCTGACCGATGCGGCGCAGCTGTTCGCCATCAGCCAGGCGGCGCTGAACAACCCGCTGGTGATCGGTGACTTCCAGATCGGTTCGGCCACTGTCGGGCGTGATGTGATCGACCTGTCGGCGCTTGCCGACCTGAACGCTTCGGTGGCCGTCGGCGTGGGACTGGGTACCGACTTCGCCAATAACAACGTCTTTATCTTCAACGAGACGGCGGTGTCGATCGGGGCGGCAGCAGCAGCCATTGCAGCGGACGACAGCGTCCTGTCGGGCCAGGGCTATATCGTGATCCGCGATATCAACAATGGCGGCGCAGTGACGGTCTACCATTCGAGCGACCTCAGCACCACGCAGTCGATCGATACGGCGGTAGTCCTGCTCAGCAACGTCAACGTCAATATCACGCAGCTGACGGCGGCGAACTTCCTGGTGTAACAGGAAAGGGGTCGGACCCTGCGGGTCCGGCCCTCATCGGAAAATTGGATGAAACTACAGACTTTCTTGCCAGCTCAAACCTCCCTTTCCGCTCCCCGGCGCGGCCTGCTGCCGTGCCTGGCGGCCGCTTTCACCGCATTCTGCCTGGCGGCCGGCGCGCCTGTGGCACACGCCCAGAGCGCCACCGCCTGGACCTTCGACCAGGTACTGCAGCAGGCGCTGCAAAACCACCCTGCCATACTCGGCAAGCGCTCGCTGCAGGCGGCGGCGCTGGCCGACCTCGACGCGGCGCAGTGGCAGCGCTTTCCCAGCGTGTCGGCCGAACTGCCGGCCGGCTCGCGCGAGACCGGCGGCGTGCTGCGGGTCGAGCAGCCGCTATGGAGCGGCGGGCGCATCGACGCCGGCATCGGCGTGGCAGGCAGCCGGCTCGACGCGGCCGGCGCCGGCATCGAGGAAGAACGGCTGAATCTGTCGCTGCGCGTGATTGCCGCATTTACCGAAGCCTTGCGCCAGACGGCGCGCCTGGCGGCGGCCGAAGCGGGCCGGGCCGAACACGACCGCCTGCTCGACATGATACGGCGCCGCGTCGAGCAGTCGGTCAGCTCGCAGACCGACCAGCGCCTGGCCGAGTCGCGCGCCTACCAGGCTGCCAATGATGTATCGCTAACGCGCCAGGGGCTGGCCAATGCGCTGGCGCAGCTGTCGCAACTGGCCGGCAAACCGGTACGCCTGGTGGCGCCAACCGGTATCGGCGTGGCCGAGCCGCTGCCTGGCGCCAGCCTGGAGCTGGTGGCGCGCCAGGCTGTCGCCTATTCGCCGACGCTGCGCCGGCTCGATTTTGAAGCGAAAGCAGCCGACTCGGAAATCACGCTGCAGCGCTCGGCCTATCTGCCCAAGCTGGTGCTGCGCATGGAAAAGCCGACCGGCGGCATCAATACCGACAACAGCACGCGCGCCATGCTGGTACTGCAGGCGCAGCCCGGCGCCGGCCTGTCGGCCAAGGCCGGCGTGGACGCGGCCGTGGCGCGCCGCGAAGGCGCACGCGCCGCGCACGACACGGCCGAGCGCGAAGTGCGCGAGCGCTTTGCCATCGACTGGAACGAAGCCGAAGCGACGCGCGAACGGCTCGGCAACGCCAACCAGGCCAGCACCACCTCGACCCAGGTGTTCGAGTCCTATGCGCGCCAGTATGTGATCGGTCGCAAGAGCTGGAACGACGTGCTTAACGCCGTGCGCGAAGCCACCCAGGCCCAGTTCGTGCTGGAAGACACGCGCGCGCAGGCGATTGCTGCCAGCCTGCGCCTGGCGGCGCAAACCGGCATCCTTGGCGGGCGCACGGCGCCGGCCGCCAGCGCGCCGCCCAACTAGCCGACACCCTATCAGGAGAGACCGTGGACCACTCCCTCAAACATGGTTTGCTGCCGCTGGTGGAACAGGCGGCGCGCCTGACCGGCCAGCACCTGGCCGGTGCGCGCCTGGCCGATTTGCAGCGCCAGCTCGATGACGTCGACGAGCAAGGCGGGCCGGAAGCGGCCTTGAATAGCGTCTGGCGCGCCGCCGGCCTCGATGGCGCAGCGCATCCGCTGCACGACCCGACGCCGGGCGAACTGCCGTTTGCCACCTACAGCGCCAGCACCGGCTGGGGCCTGCTGCAGTCGCGCAGCAGCAGCGGCGCCTGGTGCGGCGCCGGCATGGACGGCCGGCCGCTCGAACTGCAAAGCCTGGCCGGCCTGGTCTGCCTCAGGCTGCCCCGGCGCAGCGAGAAAAGCGCTGCCCGTCCCGGCGCACTGGGCCTGGTGCGTCAGGCGCTGTGGCTGAAAAAAAGCGTGTTTGTCGACGCCGTGCTGGCTACTGCGCTGGTGACGCTGCTGACCATGGCCACTTCGCTGTTTTCCATGCAGGTGTATGACCGCGTGATCCCGAACCAGAGTTTCAGCACGCTGTGGGTGCTGGTGGTGGGCGTGGCGCTGTCGATCGGACTCGAATTCATCCTCAAGCAGGTCAGGAGCCGCATCGTCGACCACTCCTGCAACGAGGTCGATCATGAACTGTCGGAATGGTTTTTCCAGCGCATGCTGGGCATCCGCATGGAAGCGCGCCCCGCCTCGGTGGGCACGCTGGCGGCGCAGGTCAAGGGCTTCGAGATGGTGCGCGGCGTGCTGACCTCCACTTCGCTGTTCGTGCTGACGGACGTACCGTTTGCCGTGCTGTTCCTGGTGATGATTACCATTATCGGCGGGCCGCTGGTGGTGGTGCCGCTCGTGGCCCTGCCGCTGGCGCTGGTATGCGGATTGATGTTCCAGCGCGCCATCGAGAGCCATACGCGCAAGAACCTCAACGCCAGCAACCGCAAGGCCGGCCTGCTGGTCGAAGCGGTCGACGGCGTTGAAACGCTCAAGGGCAGCAGCGCCGAATGGATGATGCAGGCGCGCTGGGGCGAGCTGGTAGCCGAATCGAGCCACGCCGAGCAGAATATCCGCGACTATGCGGCCCTGTCGCAAAACATCACGGCCGCCTTCCAGCAGCTGACCAACGTGGCGCTGATCTCGCTGGGCGCCTGGTTCGTGGCGGAAAACCGGATGACCATGGGCGCGCTGATGGCCTGCACCATTATCGCCAACCGCGCGCTGATGCCGATCGTGCAGCTGCCAGGCGTGATGGTGCAGTGGGCGCACGCGCGCGCCTCGATCGACGGCCTGGAACAGGTGATCAGCCTGCCCAATGAAGCCGATACCGCCGCCTTTGCGCTCACGCCACGCAGCCTCGATGCGGGCCTGCGCGCCGAGCGCGTGCGCTTTACCTACGGCGGCGCGCAAAAGACCGCGCTGGAAGTCGATGCGCTGGCGATCAGGCCCGGCGAACGGGTCGGCCTGGTGGGCGCCATCGGTTCGGGCAAGAGCACGCTGTTGAAACTGCTGTCGGGCCTGTTCCAGCCGGCCGAGGGCAAGATTTACCTTGGCGACGTCGACACTGCCCTGCTGGCGCCGCCGGTGGTGCGTGAAATCATCGGCTACCTGCCGCAGGAGACGCGGCTGTTCAGCGGTTCGCTGCGCGACAACCTGCTGCTTGGCCTGGCTGATCCCGGTGAAGAGGCGATCCTGGCGGCCGCCAGACGCACCGGCCTGATCGACCTGGTGCTGGGCCAGCCGCACGGCCTGGCGCTGGCCATTACCGAAGGTGGGCGCGGGGTGTCGGGCGGCCAGCGCCAGCTGATCGCCGTGACGCGCCTGCTGCTGGCGAAACCGAAGATCTGGCTGCTCGACGAGCCCACCGGCGCCATGGATGCGAAAACCGAAGCACGCATCGTCGGCCTGCTGGGCGAACTGGCGGCCGAGGGCGTAACGATGATCGCCACCACCCATAAAAACGCCCTGCTGCCGCTGCTGGATCGGCTGGTGGTGCTGCAGGCAGGCCGCGTACTGCTCGACGGTCCGCGCGACGCCGTGCTGGCCAGGCTGGCAGGCAAGCCGCAGGCGGTGGCGCCGGTCGCCACGGTAGCGCCGGCTGCAGCAATGGCACCAGGTAACCAGGGAGCCGTTGCATGATTGAACACGAACAACGCAAGCAGGGCCGGCGCGAAGCGCGGCGCGGACGGGTACTGATCTGGAGCTGCAGCGCCGCCTTGGTCGGCGTAATCGCCTGGGCCGCCTGGGCCGAACTGGACCAGGTCACGCGCGCCAACGGCCAGGTGATCGCCAGTTCGCGCAACCAGATTATCCAGGTGGCCGATGGCGGCGTGCTGGCCGAAATGCGCGTGCATGAAGGCAGCGTGGTCAAGCGCGGCGCCCTGCTGGCGCGCTTCGACCGCACGCGCGCCGAAGCGAGCTACCTGGAAAGCACCGCCAAATCGGCCGGCCTGAAGGCAGCGGTGGCGCGCCTGCAGGCCGAGGTGTTTGGCGGGTCGCCCAAATTCCCGCCCGAGCTGCACGACTATCCTGAGTTCCGCAACAACCAGCTGGCCCTGTTCAACAAGCGCCAGGGCGCCGTGCAGGCCGAAGTCAGTGCGCTCAACAGCAGCATGCAGCTGATCAAGGAAGAACTGGACATGAATCTGCCGCTGCTCGAGACGGGCGATGTAAGCCGTGCAGAAATCCTCAAACTCAAGCGGCAAGTGGTCGATATCCAGGCGCAGATCACCAACCGGCGCAACAAATACCTGCAGGAGTCGCAGACCGACCTGGTGAAAGCCCAAGAAGACCTGGCCAGCGTGCAGCAGATGGTCACCCAGCGCAAGGAGCAATTGGGTTCGACCGATATCTACGCCCCCACCGACGGCATCGTGCGCAATGTGCGCCTCACTACCCTGGGCGGCGTGGCCAAGCCGGGCGAGGAAATCCTGCAGATTGTGCCGACCGAAGACGACCTGATTATCGAGGCAAAAGTCAAACCGGCCGATATCGCCTTTATCAAGCCCGGCCTGCCGACCGCCATCAAGCTTGACGCCTACGACTACGGCATCTACGGACGCCTGCGCGGCACCGTCAGCTATATCAGCGCAGATACCCTGAACGAAGACAACAAGGGCAACGAGCAGCCCTACTACCGCGTGCAGATCAAGACCAGCGGGCGCAACCTGGTCGGCAAGAACGGCGAGCCGATCCTGATCCAGCCCGGCATGACGGCCACGGTGGAAATCAATACCGGCAGCAAAACCGTGCTGCGTTACCTGACCAAGCCGATTACCAAGACGTTTTCGGAGTCGCTGGGGGAGCGTTGAAAGGCCATCGGCCGAACTAAGCTTGCAAAAATTACCAGGCTATGCCACGGCACAGTGGAGTGAGTTGCTTTTTTTATACTTTTAGTCAACAATGAGCAACCAACTGTGGCGCCGGGAGCGCTAAAATAGCAGGTTGATTTTCCTCGCTTGATTCAAGCAAGCTCACGTTCCCTCCTGACCCATGGCACTCGATCCGTCCACTATCCTCATTCTCACGACAGCGCTGGCCGCTGCTGCCGCACTGTATCTGGCCGTGGAATGGCGCAGCGTGCGCGAGAAATCGCTGCTGTACTGGAGCGCGGGATTTGCCGTCATCACCGTCGGGTGCGTGCTGGCCTTGCTTCGCAGCAGCGGCTTTCTGCTGGTCGGGATCTGGTTTGCCAATGGCCTGCTGATCGCTGCCCACGGGCTGTTCCTGGCCGGTGTGGCCAGATTTACCGACGTGCGCCTGTCACGCGCGTGGTATCTGATTGGCGTCGCCTGGCTGGCCATGCTGCTGGTGCCAGGCGAGGCGTGGTGGTCGAAGGCGATGCTGGTCATCCAGTCTCTGTTTATTGCCGGCATCTGCCTGCGCGCCAGCTTCCTGCTGCGCCCACATGGGGTATCGCTGAGCGTGGGTGCGGTGCAGCTGCGCTACGTGCTGCTGCTGCACGGCATCTTCTATTTTGCCAAGGCCGCCTCCATCATTGCGCTCAATACGGTTGTCGACCTGGCGGCCTTCCGTGGCGAAGTGATCCAGGTTTCGCTGGTGGAAGGCGCCATGGCCATCATGCTGATCGCGCTGTCAATGACAGGAACCGAACGCCACCGCCGCGAAGAGCGCATCGAGCAGCTTGCCGCGCGCGACCCGCTCACGGCGCTGTACAACCGCCGCGCACTGGACCAGCGCGCACCTGCGCTGCTGCAGCAAGCCTCGCCGCACAGCCCCGGTGCCCTGCTGGTGATCGATATCGACAACTTCAAGCAGGTCAATGACTTGCACGGCCACAGCGCCGGTGACAAATTGCTGGTTGCCTTGAGTGAAATGATCTGCAATACCCTGTCCCAAGGCGCGCTCGCCGCAAGGCTGGGAGGCGACGAGTTCGTCATCCTGTTGCCTGGCACCAGCAGCGAAAGCGTGGAGGCGCTGGGCAATGCGCTGCGCGACATGTTCAGCCAGATGGCGCAGCAGGCGTTTGCCACGCCCAAGGCGGTCACCCTGAGCATGGGCGGCACGCTGTTCGAGCAGCCGCCGGCCAGCCTGGCGCAGCTGCTTGAACTGGGCGACGCCGCCCTGTATGCGTCCAAGCGCGACGGTCGCAATAGTGTGCGGGTGGTGCGCGGCGCTTGACGCCTGCCGGCGCAACATCGTCACTGGCGCTATGCGCCGCCAGTGTCTGCGGCGTATTTATCGCATTTACTCGAACTGCTTGCGAAACGCCTCGAACTGCGCCGCCAGGCCGTCGAAATCGCTGCGCAGCTGCAGCACTTCCTGCTCCAGCTGGGCCACGCGGCTGCCCTGCTGCGGACTGCTGACGGCGCCGGCGTAGCCAGCGGCCGTTTCGCTGCGCGCCAGCGCTTCTTCGCCACCGAGCAGATGGCCGTAGCGCGGCTCCTTGGCACCGGGCGCGACCGGCAGCTTGGCGACCAGCGGCGGGTATTTGTCGATCAAAAACTGCAGGCCCGATTCCACCTCGGCCACCGATTTGAATTCATGCATGCGCCCGCTGCGGCTGCGGATTTCGCCGGCCGTCTGCAGGCCGCGCAGCATCAGGCTGGTCAGCACGGCCAGCTTGTCGGCTTCGAGCGACCATTTGATGCGCATGCGGTGCTCGTACTTGGCCACGCGCGCGCCGGCCTGCGTAATGCCGTTGACGAATTTGCGCTGCATCAGGCGCTGCAGCACGTCATACACGGTTTCTTCCGACAGCGACATCACCGGCTCGCGGCTCGACAACTGGTTGCAGCCGTTGGTGAGGGCATTGAGCGACAGCGGATAGCTGTCCGGCGTCAGCGCTTCCTTTTCGGCCAGCACGGCCAGCACGCGGATCTCGAACGGGTCGAGCAGGTTGGGATTGTCGTTCGCCTTGTCAGTTGCCGTTACATCTGTATTCATGCATCGATCCTTAATCAACCAGTTTGTTCATCTGTTCGGAGTCGAATTTATCACATTCCGGCACGCCCTGGCAGCAGATGCCGGCCGCCTTCAGGCTGGCCAGCATGGTATCGAGCCGCTGCTCCTGCGCCACCGCATGCGTGATCAGGCCCTGCAGCGCCTTCGACAGCGGATCGTCGCCGTTCGGTGTCACGCCATAGGCGGCAAACAGATGGGCGGTGCTGCCTTCGCGCAGGGCGTTCAGGTCTTTTTGCACGATATGGGCCGGATTGCCGACCGCCGTGGCGCCGGCCGGCACCGGTTTCAACAGCACCGCGTTCGAGCCCACCTTGGCGTATTCACCGACCGTGAAGTTGCCCAGCACCTGCGCACCGGCGCCGACAATCACGCCGCGCGACAAGGTCGGATGGCGCTTGGTGCCGCTGTTAAGCGACGTGCCGCCCAGGGTCACGCCCTGATAGATGGTGCAGTCGTCGCCGACGATCGCCGTCTCGCCGATCACCACGCCGAAGCCGTGGTCGATAAACACGCGCCGCCCAATGATGGCGCCGGGGTGGATCTCGATGCCGGTAATAATGCGCGCGATATAGGAAATAAAGCGCCCTGCCCACTTCAGGCCATGCGTCCAGCACCAGTGCGCCCAGCTGTGCATGACGATCGCGTGCAGGCCCGGATAACAGGTCAGCACCTCCCAGCCATTGCGGGCGGCCGGGTCACGTTCAATGATGCTGTTGATATCGTCGCGCAGGTGGTGGAACATGATGGGAAACTGGGTATGTGAAAAGCAGATGTAGGTCGGATTAGGCCGCAGGCCGTAATCCGACAACATTGGTGACGCGGCGGGTATTGTCGGATTACGCGGAAATGCCCATCCGTTGACGGCGCGCTTCATACAGGCACACGCCCGACGCCACCGACACGTTCAGGCTCTCGACCGAACCGAACATCGGAATATTGACCAGAATATCACAGGTATCGCGCGTCAGGCGGCGCATGCCTTCGCCTTCCGAACCCATCACCAGTGCGGTCGGGCCGGTGAAGTCGGCTTCATACAGGCCTTTTTCACCATCGTCGGAGGTGCCGATCAGCCAGATGCCGCGGTCCTTGAGTTCGCGCATGGTGCGCGCCAGGTTGGTCACGGTAATGTAAGGCACGGTTTCGGCAGCGCCGCTGGCGACCTTGGCGGCGGTAGCGTTCAGGCCCACGGCGCGGTCCTTCGGCACGATCACGGCGTGTGCGCCGACGCCGTCGGCCACGCGCAGGCAGGCGCCCAGGTTGTGCGGGTCGGTAATGCCGTCGAGGATCAGCAGCAACGGCGGGCCGTCGACGGCGTCGAGCAGCTCGTCGAGGTTGCGTGCCAGCGCCAGCTGCGAGGCAAACGCGATCACGCCCTGGTGGCGGCGGGTGCCGACGATCTTGTCGAGACGCGACGAATCGACCGGCATCACGCGTACATTGGCCGACTTGGCGGCGGCGATCAGGTCTTTCATGCGGCCGTCGACGCGGCTGGCGTCGACAAAAATTTCTTCCACCGACGACGCTTCATGACGCAGGCGCGAGGTCACGGCGTGGAAGCCGAAAATCATTTTATTCTTCATGTGTTATGGCTTCTTCTTGCTTGATTTTGATGCAGTTTTTGCTGCTGTTGCTGCCGCAGCAGGCGCTGCGGCGGTGGTTTTGCTGCGCTTGGCGGCAGGCTTGGCTACTGCGTCGGCAGCAGGTTTGACGGCGGCCTTTTCAGCCGCTTTTGGCGCTGCTTTTTCAACTGCTTTGGCAGCTGGCTTGACAACTGCTTTTGCCGATGGCTTGGCAACTGACTTTTCAGCTGATTTGGCAACCGGTTCGGCAACCGGCTTGGCCGCTGCTTTGGCCTTTGTCTTGGCAGCCGGCTTGGCGGCAGTTTTAACCGGCACAGCAGCCTTGACTGGCACCGCTGGCGCCACCGGCGCGATCACAGGCGCCACTGGCGCTGGCTGGACGCTGGTTTTGACTTCATGGCGCGGTTCGGTTGCGGCAGCAGGCCTGGCCGGGTTGCCATTTCCATTACGGTCACTGCGGTCGCCACGGTCATTGCGGCCGCCCCGGCCACCGCGGCCGCTCTTGCCACCCTTGCCGCTTCTATTACCCTTGTCACCCTTGTCACCCTTGTCACCCTTGCCGCCTTTACCACTGTTACCACCTTGGCCGCCATTAAAACCTTTGCTGCCGCTGCGATCCGGCGCCGGGACGACTTCAGGCGCCTCGCCAGCCAGTTCAGCATCGGTCACCAGGCGCAGGTCGATCTTGCGCGTTTCCAGGTCGACTCTGGCCACTTGCACGGTCAGGCTGTCGGTCAGCTGATAGCGCTTGCCGGTACGTTCGCCGCGCAGTTCATGGCGCGCTTCGTCGTACTGGAAGTAGTCGGTACCAAGCTCGGTGACATGCACCAGGCCTTCGACAAACAGCTCGTCGAGCTGCACGAACACGCCGAAAGTAGTCACGCCGGTAATCTTGCCGGTGAACTGCTCGCCCAGTTTGTCTTGCATGAAGTAGCACTTGAGCCAGGCTTCGACATCGCGCGACGCTTCGTCGGCGCGGCGCTCGTTGGCCGAGCAATGCACGCCCAGCGCGTCCCACACGGTCAGGTCGGTCTTGGCAGGCTTGCCATCGGCCTTGTCCCTGGCCTGCTGCTTGCGCGTGGCGTTCGACACATTGGTGTTGAGCACCACTTTGTCGGACAGTTTCGGCTCGTATTTCTTGCCCTGCAAGATGGCCTTGATGGCGCGGTGCGTCAGCAGGTCGGGATAGCGGCGGATCGGGCTGGTGAAGTGGGCATACGCTTCATAGGCCAGGCCGAAGTGGCCGATATTGTCCGGGCTGTAGACGGCCTGCTGCATCGAGCGCAGCAGCATCGTTTGCAGCAGCTGTGCATCGGGGCGCTCCTTGATCTGCTGCATCATGGACGCGTAATCGGAAGCGGCCGGCGTATCGCCGCCGGTCAGGTTCAGGCCCACCTGCTTGAGGAAGGTGCGCACCTGCGTCAGCTTTTCCTTGGTCGGGCTGGCGTGGATGCGGTAGGTGCCCGGATGCTTGTGGCGCAGCAGCAGATCGGCCGCACACACGTTGGCGGCCAGCATGCACTCCTCGATCACCTTGTGCGCATCGTTGCGGGTGCGTGGAATGATCTTTTCGATCTTGCCAGCGCCGTTGCTGACGATATACGTTTCGGTGGTTTCAAAGTCGATCGCGCCACGCGCGTTGCGCGCCTGCTGCAAGGCGCGATACACCTCGTTCAGGTGCAGCAGGTGCGGCATGATCTCGGGGCGGCTGGCAGCTTCCTCGCCTTTCGGATTGGCCAGCATGTCGGCCACCTGGTTGTACGTCAGACGCGCAGCCGAGTGAATCACGGCCGGATAGAACTGGTAAGCCTTCAGTTCGCCCTTGGCCGTCACCACGGCGTCGCACACCAGCGTCAGGCGATCGACGGCCGGGTTCAGCGAGCACAGGCCGTTGGACAGTTTTTCAGGCAACATCGGAATCACGCGGCGCGGGAAATACACCGAGGTGCTGCGTTCGAGCGCATCAATATCGAGCGCTTCGTTCGGCTTGACATAGGCGCTGACGTCGGCAATGGCGACGATCAGGCGGTAGCCCTTGGCGCGACCCAGCTTGACCGGCTCGCAATAGACGGCATCGTCAAAGTCGCGCGCATCTTCGCCATCGATGGTGACCAGCGGCACATCGCGCAGGTCGACCCGTTCCTTGAGGTCGGCGGCGCGCACTTCGAACGGCAGCTTTTCAGCCTGCTTGAGCGCGGCGGCCGAAAAAATATGCGGCACATTGAACTTGCGCACGGCAATTTCAATTTCCATGCCCGGATCGTCCAGCGCGCCAAGCACTTCGACAATCTTGCCGACCGGCTGCTTGAAGCGCTGCGGCTGCTCGGTCAGCTCGACGCTGACCACCTGGCCAGCGGTGGCCTTGCCGACTGAACCGGTAATAAGGATATCCTGGCTGATGCGCTGGTCTTCCGGCGCCACCACCCAGGTGCCGCTTTCCTGCATCAGGCGGCCGATCACGTGGGTATTGGCGCGCTGCGTTACCTCGACGATGGTGCCTTCCGGACGGCCGCGGCGGTCGGTGCCCACCACGCGGACCATCACGCGGTCGCCATGCAGCACTTTCTGCATTTCTTTCTCGGGCAGGAACAGGTCGGCGCCGGGCTCGTCGGGAATGACAAAGCCAAAGCCATCGCGGTGGCTGGTCACGCGGCCGGACACCAGTGCGCTCTGGTCGGCCAGGCGGAAGATGCCGCCAGCGTCTGACTTGAGCTGTCCATCGCGCTCCATCGCTTTGAGGCGACGGACCAGGACATCCATGGAATCAGCATGCACATGCAACGTTTTTCCCAGCGACTGTGGATCGATGGGCGCGTTAACACTGCGGAATATGCCGAGAATGTCCTCCCGGCTGGGAATGGTGTGGGTATTTTGGTTCAAAAGTATTTCTATGGTTATTTATTGACAGTGATCAAACGGTGATCAACACGAATAGTGATCAAACTAGACTCTTACCGATGACATCACCGTCAATATTGACACGGTGATAGACGATAGTGTACCGGACGACGCCCAGGTTTGCCTAAAAGTTTGCCTGAACGGAATGCCACAAAAAGCCAGCCGGCAACCAGCCCATGAAAAATGTTGGAGAAATTGCGCCAGCCCTTTGACATCGCCTGGTATTACTCTATAATCCTCGTCTCTTGCAGCGGCAAACCTTCGGGCATGCGGCGACAGGAATGCAGTAAAGATGCAGTACCGGGTCGATGTGCAGTATGGAGCGCAAGCTCATCTGGCGCAAAACTCTTCAAGTCGCTATAATAGCAGACTTGCTGTATAGTGCAGTTGTAGCATCAGTGCCCACGTGGCGGAATTGGTAGACGCGCATGGTTCAGGTCCATGTGCCTTTGGGTGTGGGGGTTCGAGTCCCTCCGTGGGCACCATTACCGGATTCGCAAAAAAGCCGCAAACTTTCAGGAGTTTGCGGCTTTTTTCATTTTTCACCCCAAAGCAGACCCTGGGGTCGGACCCAAAGGGTCTCGGCGACCCCGTCCGCCCCCGGCAGTTCGCCGTTGGGCTCGTTTGCATACACCCCTGCTACGCCCCAGCCTTCGAATAACGCTCAAAAAACAGGCAAAATCCACCCTCCTTCATAGGGAAACCGCGTTTTTCTACCCAAAAACCTGTTTTCTTGAAGAAATCGTGAAATGCCTGTTGACCGATTGGCCGCCAGCCCTTATGATTTTGTCCTCGCTGCAGAACACGCAGCGAAATGTAGCAAGCAGCAAATATGCCCACGTGGCGGAATTGGTAGACGCGCATGGTTCAGGTCCATGTGCCTTCGGGTGTGGGGGTTCGAGTCCCTCCGTGGGCACCAGCTACCAGCAACGGTTGTTTTCGTTGTGCTCCGCAGTAGTCGCAGTAACAAGTGTCAAGGTAGTAAGCAGTAAAATATGCCCACGTGGCGGAATTGGTAGACGCGCATGGTTCAGGTCCATGTGCCTTCGGGTGTGGGGGTTCGAGTCCCTCCGTGGGCACCAACTACCAGCAACGTTTGTTTTCGTTGTGCTCCGCAGTAGCAAATAGTAGTAAGAAGTAACAGTATCAGCAGCATCAGTGCCCACGTGGCGGAATTGGTAGACGCGCATGGTTCAGGTCCATGTGCCTTTGGGTGTGGGGGTTCGAGTCCCTCCGTGGGCACCATTACCGGATTCGCAAAAAAGCCGCAAACTTTCACAAGTTTGCGGCTTTTTTCATTTCCGCCTGAAAAAATGGTGCCGCAGCGCCATTGCGATCAAGCTTGCTTGCCCAGCGTCGCCTTGACCGCATCGGCCAGGCTGGTGGTCGGACGGCCAATCAGGCCGCTCAGCTGCTTGCCTGCATCGTGCAGGCCACCCTTGGCGGCGCCCGCATCGGAGTCAGCCAACATGGCGGCGAAACCTTCGGGCACGCCCACACCCACCAGTGCCGCCTTGTAGTCTGCCTCCGGCAGATCCTTGTAGACGATCACCTTGCCCGACTGGCGCGCCACTTCGGCCGCATAGTCGGCCAGCGTAAAGCTGGTGTCGCCAGCCAGTTCGTACACCGCCTGCGGGGCAGACGCCGTCAGCACGGCAGCGGCGGCGGCAGCGTAGTCGGCGCGCGAGGCCGACGAGAAGCGCCCCTCTTGCGCCGCGCCCAGCACCACGCCATGTTCAAGCACCGGCGCCAGATGCTCGGTGTGATTTTCCAGGTACCAGCCATTGCGCAGCAAACTGAACGGCAGGCCCGAGGCGCGGATCGCCGCCTCCGTTGCCACATGCTCGACGGCCAGGCCCAGCGGCGACGTATCGGCGTGCAGCACGCTGGTGTAAGCCAGCAGTTGTACGCCGGCGCGCTTGGCCGCATCGACCACGTTCTGGTGCTGGGCGATGCGCAGGCCAACCTCGCTCGACGAGATCAGCAATATTTTGCTCGCCCCCTGAAAAGCGGCATCGAGGCTGGCGGCACTGTTGTAGTCGGCCTGGCGCACCTGCACGCCCTTCGCTGCCAGGCTGGCTGCCTTGGCCGGATTGCGCACGGCGGCAATGATGTTCGATGCAGCAACAGTTTCAAGCAGCTCGGCAATAACGTGCTGGCCCAGGTTGCCTGTGGCGCCGGTGATAACGATCATGATTTCTCCTTGGATGGTTGCGGGTAAAAATCTATAATAAGCCCGCCACTAACTTTTTGTAAGTACGTACCTTTTGGTAAGTATGTATTGACGCACAACATGGAGCACAACATGGATATCGAAGCACCGGGCGCCAGCCTGCGCGCCGCCCTGGCCCGCCAGAATCAGGGCGCACAGCTGATGGCTGCTGCCTGCCCCTCGCGCGCCGTACTGAGTCACCTGACCAGCCGCTGGGCGGTACTGGTGCTGGTGCTGCTGCTTGGCGGCACGCGCCGCTTCAGCGAACTGCGCCGCGAAGTGGGCGGTGTCAGCGAAAAAATGCTGGCGCAAACCCTGGAAGCGCTGGCTGGCGATGGTTTTGTGCTGCGCCATGCCTACTTGGTGATACCGCCCAAGGTCGAATACAGCCTGACGCCGCTGGGGCGCGAAGCGGCCGAACGGCTGGCGATGCTGGTCGACTGGATCGAGGACAACTATCCGCGCATCGAACAGGCGCGCGCGGCACTGGCCGAGTCGGCGGCTGGCGAGCAGGCAGCGTAGATTTGTCGTTTACTCCTGCTTGCCTTGATGTAATACTAGCTTTATGACAGATCAAAGGGATGCTGCGCGGCAGCGCGCTGCCATGAAACAGTCAAGCACCGACGCGGCCCAGGCCAGCGGTTTGCCAGCCGATGAAGCTGGCACCGCACGCCCATTGCCGCCGCAGACGCTGGCGGTCGATTACCACTCCGTCCTGGCCGGCTCGCCTGACGCGGTATTGCTGTTCGATATCGATCATGCCGTGCTGATCGACGCCAACCACCTGGCCGAGCAGTTGTTCGGACGCCCGCTGGCCGAGCTGCTGCAGGGCGGCATGGAGCAATTGTTCCCTGCCCGCCAGGCAGACGGCACCACCTCGCCGCAACTGCTGCAGGAAAAAATGCACGCCACCCAGCAAGGCAGAATCGTGGTGTTTCGCGCTGCCTGCTGCCACCGCAACGGCCACGCGATTGCCTGCGAAGTACGGCTGATGCGCGTGTCCGCGTCGGGACGCCAGCTGGTGCATGCGCGCGTGATCGACCTGACCGAGCGCAACCTGGCCGACGCGCTGCGTGCCGGGCAGAACAATCTGCTCGAAATGATTGCCCGTGGCGCGCCATTGCAGCCCACCCTCGAACGCATGTTGCTGATGATCGAAGGCCAGTCGCGCGGCGTATTGTGCTCGATCATGCTGCTGAGCAAAGACGGCAAGACCATGCGCAGCGCTGCCGCGCCAAGCTTGCCACCTGCCTATATGGCCCTGCTCGACGGTGTCGAGATCGGCCCCGGCGTCGGCTCCTGTGGCACTGCGCTGTTTCTGCGTGAAGCAGTGGTGGTCAGCGATATCGAACACGATCCCTTGTGGGCGCCTTACCGGGAACTGGCCGCATCATTCGGCTTGCGCGCCTGCTGGTCGCAGCCGATCTTTGGCCAGGACGAAACGCTGCTGGGCACCTTTGCCATGTACTACCGCGAAGTGCGCAGTCCCAGGGTGCAGGACATGCGCCTGATCGACATGGCCACCGACCTGGCCGGCATTGCCATTGGCCGCGCGCGCCACGAAGAAGAGTTGCAACGCCACCGCACCCATCTGGAGGAGCTGGTGGTCGAACGCACGACCGCACTGACGCTGGCCAACAGCGAACTGGCGGCGGCGCTGTCGCACCTGTCGATCACGCAGGACGAGCTGGTGCGGCGCGACAAGCTGGCGGCGCTGGGCGCACTGGTAGCCGGCATTGCACATGAGCTCAATACGCCGATCGGCAACGGCCTGGTGGTTGCCACCACCATGGCCGAACGCACGCAGGCGCTGCGCGCCAGCCTGCCCGATGGCCTGCGCCGCTCCGAACTGGAAACCTACCTGGCCCAGGCCAGCGAAGCGGACGCCATCGTGCTGCGCAATCTGCAGCGCTCGGCCGACCTGGTGTCGAGCTTCAAGCAGATCGCCGTCGACCGCGCCAGCTCGCAGCGCCGCCATTTCCTGCTGCGCCAGTTCGTTGCCGAACTGATGCTGCCGCTGTCGGCCACGCTCAAGGGCAGCAGCCATACTTTGCAGCAGGACATCGCCGGCCATCTGGCGCTCGACAGCTATCCAGGGCCGCTGGGCCAGGTGCTGAGCAGCCTGTTTGAAAACTGTCTGCGCCACGCCTTTGACGGGCGCAGTAACGGCGTGATCAGCATCACCGGGCGCGCCAGCGAGGACGGCAAGTCGGTGCTGCTGGCCGTCAGCGACAATGGCGTGGGCATCGCCGCCGACGACCTGGCGCGCATCTACGATCCTTTTTTCACCACCAAGCTCGGCTCGGGCGGCTCGGGGTTGGGCCTGCATGTGGCGCACAATATCGTCACCGGCGTGCTCGGCGGCCAGATCAGCGCCAGCAGCGACGGCCATGGTGCCACCTTTACCCTGCTGCTGCCGGTGGTGGCGCCGCAGGCTCCCGCAACATGACAAGAGGCAATTAGTACATCATGAAAACATGGATTGCAGCACTGCTGCTGGCCGCCTGCA
Organism: Janthinobacterium aquaticum; assembly: GCF_009208565.1. Lineage (GTDB taxonomy): Bacteria > Pseudomonadota > Gammaproteobacteria > Burkholderiales > Burkholderiaceae_D > Janthinobacterium. The sequence continues at coordinate 18,930 of NZ_WFLK01000006.1, forward strand.
CGGCTGCCCTTGCCGCCCCCGCGCCCTGGTACAAATGGCGCAGCAAGGTCGACGGCACGCTGTCATGCGCCCAGTCGACGCTGGGCTTCGGCTGGGAACTCGACTCGGGACCGTACAAAGATAGCCGTTGCGAAAAACCCGGGCGTGTTAAATAATAGATTCGTGGACAGGCAGGCGAGCAGGCAAAAACGATAAACATTATCCAACCACAATGAGGAGACAGCATGTTTACCAATCCCGAACAATTCGCATCGGCCACCAAGGCTTTGTTTGAATTCCAGCTGATGACATTCAATACGCTGACCACCAAGGCGGTGCAAGGCGTGGAGCAGGTACTGGCGCTGAACATGGCCACCGCCAGGTCCGGCATGGAAGAGAGCATTGCCGCCGGCAAGGAAATCAGCGCCGCCAAGGATCCCAAGGCCGCACTGGCCGCCGCAGCAGCCCAGGTACAGCCGGGCGTGGCCGGCGCCAAGGCCTACAAGCAGCAGCTCGACGAGATCATCCGCGACATCCATACCGAATTTACCACCGCTGCCGAAGCCCACGTGGCCGAAGCCAAAAGCAATCTGAGCGCACTGATCTATGACGTGACCAAGAACGTGCCACCTGGCTCGGAAAACGCGGTCGCCATCGTCAAGGCCGCCATCGACAACGCCTTCCTCGGCTACGAGCAGGTGACCAAGGCGACCAAGCAAGCGGTCAGGACAGTGGAAGAGCAGATCGCCAAGGCTTCGGCACAGGTAGCACAAAATACCGAAAAGGCTGCCGACACGGTGGCTGAAACGGTGGAAAAGGCGGCGCCGAAGACGCGCAAGAAGTAACCCAAGGAGTAGGTCGGATTAGCCGCGTAGGTCGGCTTAGCCCAAAGGGCGTAAGCCGACAACAGTTCTGCATGTCGGATTACGTTACGCCTGCGCGGCCCGACTAATCCGACCTACGCCGGCCTGATGCGATACACGCAGCGACGCCCTCCCCCCAGCAAATATTCGCTGCGCTCGACCGTGCAGTCATCACCCAGCACGCTCTTGAAAATGGCCAGCTCGGAGCGGCAAAAATTCTGGCAAGCCGATGCCGCCGCACAAATCGGGCAATGATTCTCCACCAGCAGCACGCTGCCATCGTCCTGCGCCTCTGCCTGCGCCATATAGCCTTCGCTGTCGCGCGCGCGGGCCAGACTGTCGACGCGCTGCAGCAAACTGGTGCCAGGATCAAGCTGGCGGCGGTAGGCCGCTTCGCTCGATGCTTCGCGTGCTGCAATAAGCTTGTCCAGCCCGGCTTCGCCAAAGAGGCTGCGCACTTGTGCAATCAGCTCCAGCGTCAGCTCGGCATGGCGGTCAGGAAAGCGCGCGTGGCCGCTGGCGCTTAGCGACCAGCGCCGCGCTGGCCGGCCTACCTTGTCGGCCGTGTCGGCACAGTCGGCCAGCCCTTTTTCCTGTGCCATTTCGAGCTGGCGGCGCGCGCCCATCGAGGTCAGATCAAGCAGCGCGGCTACCTGCTGGGCCGTCTGCGCGCCGCGCATCTTGAGCAAAAACAGCACCTGCTCGAAGGTCGAGGCGGGCGTGCTCATGCCACCGCCTCCAGCGCAGGCGGCTGCGCGTCGGCCAGCGCCAGCTGCCGGCGCCAGCTGCACATGCGCCATGCCGACCAGGCCGCCAGCACGGCGCCCACCAGCAGTATCAAACGCGTATCGAGCAGTATCAGCAGCGAGCCGCCCAGCGCCACCACGATATTGGCAATGCAAAACGTGGTCGACAGCAGGCCCATCACGGCGCCCTGCCCGTGCACGCTGAAGCGCTCGGCGCACCAGCCCTGGATGACCGTGTTGTACAGCGCATTCGGTATGCCGAACAGCACGATGGCTGCGATGCCGACCCAGATATTACCCATCGCCAGCGTGGCTACCGCCAGCGCCACGGCCCCGCCATACCAGCTGGCGCGCAACAGCGGTGCGTGCCGGCTGGGGCCGCCCGCCAGCAAGGACGTCAGCGTCATGGTGCCGCACAGGCCGACATTGACCCAGGCAATCTGCTGGGCATTGTAGCCAGCCGTCTCTACCAGCCACAGCGGATAGAACTCGTAAAAACTGGCGACGCCACAGGTCAGCGCCAGCTGCAGCACGAACAGCATGCGCAGGTCGGCATGGCGCAGCAGATTGAGCGAATGGCGTTCGCGCGCCACCTGCCACCACGGCGTGCTCAAGTGCGATGGCGCCTCGCGCGGCAAGGCCACAGCCACCAGCACGGCCACCAGCAGCAAGGCAATGGCGGCGATCCAGAACGGCACCGCCACGCCCCAGTGCAGCGTAGCGCCGGCCAGCAGCGGCCCCACCAGCCAGCCCAGGTAGAAAGCGCCGTTCAGCCAGGACATGGCGCGCAGGCGCAGCGGCCCTTGCAGCTGGTCGGCCAGCATGGCGCGCGCAACCGAACCATTGCCCTCAAGCAGGCCGGTAATAAAGCGCGCCACAATAAACAGCGGATAAGACTGGATAAGCAAAGCCCAGGCCGTGATCGCGTGGCCCAGGCCGGCGCCAAGCGCGGTATACAGCAGCAGCGGACGGCGGCCGTAGCGGTCGGACAGCGGCCCCAGCAAGGCTGAACCGATCAACAAGCCCAACGGGTTGATGGTCAGCGCCAGGCCAAACAGCAGCTTCGATGGCAGGCCCAGGAAATGGTTGAAGCTGTTAGCCGCCTCGGCCGCAAACAGCGGCGGCAGGATTGGGTACGGCAAGGATGCGCCTATGGTCGAGAGCAGCCCCAGAAGGCAGGCTGCGGTAATCAGGATAAGGTTCTTCATGCGGCCTGGCTGGACTTTCTTGTTATGTTTGCATGTGAGCACTATACGGCGCCCTCACAAATAAGTAAACAAAATGATTTATATATAGAATTTAGCCACAAACGACAGAGAAATCGCTGTGCAAGCACCATCGCAGGGTTTAGACTGTATATAAACACAGTAAAAGCCTATCAGCCTTGCAACAATCCTTGACCATGTCCCGTATTCTCGACAATCCTTTGTACTATCTGGAGAACTTCCAGGGCGTACTGCACTGGATCAGCACACGCTATGGCGACTTGCTGAGCGAGGAGGAGCAGCAGTTTATCGGCCACTTTGACACCCTGCCGCAAGCATCGCGCGCGCTGTTTGTGCGGCTCGTCATGCGTAAAGGCTGTTTGTTTCGGGCCAGCAAGCTTCAGTATGCGGAAATCGGCGACCCGCGCGCCGCCGCCCTGCCGCTGCTCGATGCTGGCTGGGTACAGCAAGACCCCGTTATCACCATCGACGAGGTATTCGAGCTGCTGCTCAAGACGGAAGTGGCGCAGGCGTTTGCCCTCGGCGCCAGCCTGAAGGCTGCGCGCAAGGCCGACCAGCTTGCGGCGCTGCGCGAGCAGTACAGTGAGCCACGCTGCTTTTCCGCGTGGCATCCCGCTTCCAGTGACGTGCTGTACCGTATCGACAACCAGCCACTATGCGACCGGCTGCGCCTGATTTATTTTGGCAACTATCACCAGGACTGGTCCGAATTCGTGCTGGCTGACCTCGGCATCTACCAGTATGAAAAGGTCGAATTTTCGGCGCAGTCGCGCGGTTTCGGCACGCGCCAGGATATCGAGCACTACGAAGCGCTGCATCAGTGCCGCGAGCGTTTCAACGAGGCCGAAGCGCCGCAGGCCATCCTTGAACAACTGACCGGCCTGGCCGCCAGCGATGCGCACAATGCCTGGCTGGCCGGACGGCGTGAAAAGCTGCAATACCAGATTGCCCAGCATCTGGAAAAGAGCCAGGACTGGCTGGCCGCCTACCGCGCCTATGCCGATTGCCGCTATCCGGGCGCGCGCGGGCGCGCCATACGCGTGCTGGAAAAGGACGAGCAGCCACAACTGGCCTACGCACAGCTGCAGGTCGCCATGCAGGCGCCTGAAAGCGAGGCAGAACGCCAGTTGCTGCTGCGCATGGCGCCGCGCCTGCGACGCAAGCTGGGCCACGCCAGGGAGCAAAAAGCCGCCAGCGCCGCCGTCGAACGCATCGACCTGCAATTGCCCTTGCCGGCCGACGCCTGGTATGTGGAAGGCGTGGTGCAGCAGCATCTGGCGCAGGACGATGCGCCCGTCTATTACGTGGAAAACACGCTGATCAATTCGCTGTTCGGGTTGCTGTGCTGGCCGGCCATCTTCAAGGCCATTCCGGGTGCCTTTTTTCACCCTTTCCATCGCGGCCCGAGCGACCTGCACAGCGCCGATTTTTCGCTGCGCCGCGCCAGCGAATTTGCTGCCTGCCTGGCTGAGCTCGACAATGGCAGCTACCACGCCAGCATGCGCGCAACCTATGCAGCCAAGGCCGGTATCACCTCGCCGTTTGTCAGCTGGCAGGTGCTCGATGAAGACTTGCTGGAACTGGCGCTGGCCTGCATGCCGGCCGCCCACCTGAAAAAATCGTTCGAGCGCATCCTGGCCGACATCCGCAACAACCGCAACGGCTTTCCCGACCTGATCCAGTTCTGGCCGCGCGAAAAGCGCTACCGCATGATCGAGGTCAAAGGTCCGGGCGACCGGCTGCAGGACAACCAGCAGCGCTGGATCGCTTACTGCGCCGAGCACGCCATGCCGGTCAGCGTGTGCTATCTGCAATGGTCGCCTGCACCATGACGGAGCCGCAAGCCTATACGGTGGCAGTACGCGCGCTGTGCGAATTCACGGCCAAGGTGGGCGACCTGGACCTGCGCTTTACGCCCTCGCCCACGGCCCAGGAAGGCATGGCCGGCCACGCTACCGTTACCGGCCGGCGCGACGACGATTACCAGCGCGAAATCACGCTATGCGGCGACTTCGGCCCGCTGCATGTACGCGGGCGCGCCGATGGCTACGATCCGAAACGCCGCCAGCTCGAAGAAATCAAGACCTACCGCGGCGAGTTTGAGGCCATGCCGGCCAACCACAGACAGTTGCACTGGGCGCAGGCGCGCGTCTATGGCCATTTGCTGTGCCAGCAATTGCAGCTGCCGATGCTGCGCGTGGCACTCGTGTATTTCGACATTGCCAGCCAGAAGGAAACCATCTTGCACGAAGAGTGCACGGCCGAGGCGCTGCGCACGCATTTCGAACAGCTGTGCACGCTCTTTATCGACTGGGCCGAACAGGAACTGGCGCACCGCGCCAGCCGCGACGCGCAGCTGGCAGCGATGAAGTTTCCCTATGCCGACTTTCGCGCCGGCCAGCGCCAGCTGGCCGAAGCCATGTACAAGGCCAGCAACCGCAGCTGCTGCCTGCTGGCACAGGCGCCGACGGGCATCGGCAAGAGCGTGGGCAGCCTGTTTCCGATGCTCAAGGCGATGGCCGCGCATGAGCTCGACAAGCTGTTTTTCCTGGCCGCCAAGGTGCCGGGCAGGCAGATGGCGCTCGATGCCTGTGCCATCCTCAAGACCAGTTCACCGCTGCTGCCGCTGCGCGTGCTTGAGCTAAGCGCCAAGAGCAGCGCCTGCGAGCATCCCGACAAGGCCTGCCACGGCGAATCGTGCCCGCTGGCGCGCGGCTTCTATGACCGCCTGCCGCAGGCGCGCAGCGCGGCGCTGGCCAGCGGCCTGCTGCTTGACAAGGAAGCCGTGCGCGCCATCGCCCTGCAGCAAGGCGTCTGCCCGTATTACCTGGGCATGGAACTGGCGCGCTGGAGCGATGTCGTCATTGGCGACTACAACTATTATTTCGACCTGTCAGCCATGCTGTACGGCATGACGCTGGCCTATGACTGGAAGGTCAATGTGCTGGTCGACGAAGCGCACAATATGGTGGCGCGCACGCGCGGCATGTATACGGCCGAGCTGGAACAGGGGCAGCTGAAGCTGCTGCGCAAATATGCGCCCGAGCCTTTGAAAAAGCCGCTGGACCGGGTTTCCCGCCAGTGGACGGCGCTCTTGAAGGAGCAGGATGGCGACTACCTGGTACATGCGGCGCTGCCCGAAAAGTTTTTCAGCGCGCTGCAGGGCGTAGCCACCGCCATCGGCGATTATATGGCCGAGCATCCGGCCAGCCTGGACGAAGACCTGCAGCGCTTTTACTTCGATGTGCTGCTGATCAATCGCCTGGCCGAGAGCTTCGGCGGGCATTCGCTGTTCGATGTCAGCAAAACCGCTGGCGGCAGCACGGTGTGCATCCGCAATATCGTGCCGGCGCCGTTTCTCAAGCCACGTTTCGAGGCCAGCCGCAGCACGGCGCTGTTCTCGGCCACCTTGAGTCCATGGAATTACTACAGCGACACGCTGGGCATGCCAGAAGGCACGGCCTGGGTCGATGTCGACTCGCCATTCCAGGCCGAACAGCTGGCCGTGCGCGTGGCCGACGGCATTTCCACGCGCTACCAGCATCGCGGCGCCTCGCTGCTGCCGATCGCGCAGCTGATGGCGCAGCAGTACCAGCAAACGCCGGGCAACTATCTGGCCTTTTTCAGCAGCTTTGACTATATGGAAAAGACCGCCACGCTGTTTGCGCAGCACTTCCCCGACGTGCCCATCTGGCAGCAGCCGCGCCGCATGGACGATGCGGCGCGGCGCGATTTTCTGGGCCGCTTCGGCCTGGAGACGCGCGGCATCGGCTTTGCCGTGCTGGGCGGCGCGTTTGGCGAAGGCATCGACCTGCCTGGCGCGCGCCTGATCGGCGCCTTTATTGCCACGCTGGGACTGCCGCAGATCAACCCGGTCAACGAACAGATCCGCATGCGCATGGGCGCGCTGTTTGGCGCCGGCTACGACTACACCTATCTGTATCCGGGCATGCAGAAAGTGGTACAGGCGGCCGGGCGCGTGATCCGCACGCAGACCGACAAGGGCGTGGTCTACCTGATCGACGACCGCTTTGCACGCCCCGAAGTGCGCCAGCTGCTGCCAGCCTGGTGGGATGTGCAGACGGCTAGCCGACCAGCAATCGCAGTTTCTGATAGCCAGCCTTGCTGACCGGTATCCTGGTATCGTCGCGCAAGATCGCCACATGGCTGTCGCGCGTGGCCTGCTCGATGCGGCAGATGCCGTCGATATTGAGCAGATAGGAGCGGTGTACGCGCAGGAACTTGGCCGGGTCGAGCAGGCTTTCCAGCTCGGCCAGGCGCTGTGCTTTGAGGTACGACTTGCCGCTTGACCGGATGCTGACGTAATCGTCCTGGGCCTCGATATAGTCGATCGCGCTGCTGGCGATCACATGCACCCTGGCGCCGTCGCGTATCAGCACGCGGTGCACCGGTGCAGCGCGCGCCGCGGCCTCGCGCGCAACAGCATCGACGGCCTGTGCCGGGCTGCCTTGCTGCGTGCGCGCGTGCGCCAACGCCTGCGCCAGGCGCTGTTCGCTGTACGGTTTCAACAGGTAGTCGAGCGCATGGCAGTCAAACGCCTTGAGCGCGTACTGGTCATAGGCGGTCACAAAGATAAAGCGCGTGGCGGCCGCCTGTGCGCCGATCAGCTCGACAACTTCAAAGCCATCGAGGCGTGGCATCTGTATGTCGAGAAACACCAGATCGGGCGCCAGTTCGCTGATGGCCTTGACGGCCTCGAAGCCGTTGGCGCACTCGGCAACGATCTCGATATCGTCATGGCGCGCCAGGAATTCGCGCAGCACCATGCGTGCCAGCGCTTCATCATCCACGATCACTGCCCGCATTGTTGTCATCCCTGCTCCGTCTGGCCGGTCTGTGCCGGCATGGAAATACTGACTTCAAAATGGTCCGTTTCGCGCAGCCAGTGAACGCTCGCTTCATGGCCGTAGGCGCTGGCCAGACGCTGGCGCACATTGTCGAGCCCCATGCCATTGCCACGCTGTTCGGGCTGCCCGATTTCCAGCAGATTGTGCAACGTGATCTGCAGCAAACTGCCTGCGCGCCCGATGCGCAACGTGATGCAGCCTCCGTCAAGCATGCCGCACACGCCATGCTTGACGGCGTTTTCCACCAGCGGCTGGATCAGCATCGGCGGCAGCAGGCAGTCCAGCGCTGCGGCATCGATGTCTTCTTCCACCTGCAGCCGCTCGCCAAAGCGCACCTGTTCGATCGCCAGGAAGTGCCGGATCAGCTGCAGCTCCTGGCCAACCGTGATGTGGCGATGCGCATCGAGCCCCAGGCTGAGGCGGAAAAAGCTGGCCAGCTGCACCGTCATCTCGCGTGCACCGGCCGGGTTGACGGTGGTCAGGGCGCTGATGGAATTCAAGCTGTTAAACAGGAAATGCGGGTCGATCTGCGTGCGCAGCATGCGCAACTGGGCTTGCTGCGCCATCAATTGCGCCTGCAGCTCGCGCTGCTCGGCCGTCCTGGCGCGCACAAATTCATGCAGCAGATAGTGCACCGCCACGGCCAGGCAGTAAAGCAGGACGCCAAGGCAAAAAAACGCTGCCAGCACGGTCTGGCTCAGCGGCAAGCCGAGGCACGGCACATCGAACAGCAGGCTGACGCTATTGGAAAACTGCAGAAACGTTGCCCACAACAGGCCGGCAAACAGCGCGGCCACCGTCATGACGCCGATAATCGTCAAGGGCGGGCGCCCATGCAGCGGATAGGCGCGGCACAGGTAAAACGCGGAAAAGCCGGTACCGATGGCATACACCAGCGTGGCCGGCAGCACCAGCAGCACGGCGTTGAGCAACGGCACTTGCGTCATGATGGCCAGCGCCAGGGCAAAAACCAGCCCCAGCGCCAGGCACACCAGCAGCATCACGACCGCCCCGCGCCGCTTGGGCAAGGACACGCTCATGACTTAGTTGCGAATTTCCAGGCCACCCATAATGGCGTAGCCGCTCACATACAGGCGCTTGTTCTGGTTGGGCGGCACGATGGTTTTCTCCTCGAAGCCGCCGAGAATAGGCGTGCCCTGCAGGACCACGCTCCAGTCCGGCGGCACCTTGATGGTAATGCCGCCGCACAGTGCAAACACATTGAGCACCGCTTCGCCTTCGATCGAGGCCTGGCGCAGATCGATTTCGCAGCCGGCCAGCACGGCGTTGATATCGCCGCCCCTGAACCGCTGCGACGACACGCGCCGCACATAGCCGCCCAGGATGGCGCTCACTTCGATAATGCTGTCGTCGTCCGCCGCAGCGCCCTTCCCTGCCGGCGCCGGCTCCTTGTCGAGCGAAACGGCACCGTTGCGCGGTGTGCCGAATGGGTCGGATGGGTCGGACGGCGGTACGAATGCTGAGTGCGGTGGCGGCTGGGGTGGCTCGGCGCGCGGTTGGCCGGCGTCGCGGCGATGTCGATTGTTGCCCAGCGACTTGGCCACCACAGCCGCACCGGCAGCGATAATCAACAAGGGCCACAACATGTCCCAGCTGACGTAAAACAGCCCGATGTGCTTGAGACTGGAAACCAGACCCAGCAGCAGGATCACGCCGCCGATCACATGGCCACGCGTGGTGCGGCTTTGCGACAGTTTCAAGAGGCCAACGACGATCAGGATAGTGGGCCAGAAACGGATGTTGTAGCGGACGTTGATAAAACCCAGGTTATCGAGCAGGAACAGCAAGCCCAGGCCGATCACGATCACGCCCAGCAAAATTTGCGTCGATGAATGTGGCTGCGGCTTATTTTTCATGTTCGGACTCCCGATAAGCAATAAAGTGTTTGTTCAGCAGCGGTTCGAGCACCAGTCCCACGCCCCAGGCAATAAGCAGCGCCGGCCAGCTGTTATAAAAATGCATGCCCCACAGCTCTTCATACGACACATACCACCAGGCAGCAAAGAAGATCAGCCAAAGGCCGCTCAATATCTGTTTGGCCGATACCGGATAGAGCAGCTTGTTGACGCCGAAAGCGGCCAGAATAATCGGCCAGTAGTGCCACATCGCATAGTAGTCGTGCAACACGATAATATCGAGCCGGTCAAGCAGAATGGCGGCGCCGACAACGATCAACAGCAGCCCCCACAGCAACTGATGGCGGCGGTGATACGCATGGTCAGGTTTCATGATGGTTCCGTGAGTGTTGATGCTGCTAACGATACCCGGCTTTGCGCCAGCGGCAAACCGGCATTCGGCGAAAGGCGGAAAAGAGGCGGTGAATGGCGCAAACAATAGCGCCAGAATGAAAAAAGCCGGCGATGCCGGCTTGGGAGAATATTGCGTTAGCGTGTTGGGCGTCGTATTGTATTGTAGGTCGGATTAGCCGGAACGGCGTAATCCGACAATACCGCAGACGCAGACGTTAACAATGTTGTCGGATTACGGCCTGCGGCCTAATCCGACCTACGCCTGCCCTACGCCTGCCAATCGGCAGATGTATGACGAATTCTGGTGCCGATCCTTGAGGCGACCGGCTCACCTGCTGGAAGATCGAACATGCCGTCTACTACACAGCAGTGCGCCTCAACCAAGCAGAGCCATCATACGCCAGTTTGCCGCGCTGCTCCGTTCGCTTGCGCACATAAGATCCAATAAAGGATCAGCGATCGAGCATATCGCGGCTGATCCACTCGATCACCGACGGGCCTTGCGGCTGCCAGCCGAGCAGTTTGCGGGCGCGCTCACCGCGCACGCGGCTGTTCGAACCCAGGCCATAGGACGCCATCTCGTAGCCCCACTCGGCGATTGCTTCAGGCAGCGGCCAGTCTTGCGCCGGGCCCAACTGCAGTGCCTCGGCGATGGCCGCCGTCATGTCGCGGAATGCCGCTTCGCCCGACTCGACAAAGTAGAACGTGCCGGCTGGCGACTTTTCCAGTGCCAGCAGGTACAGGCTGACCACGTCGTCGATATGCACGTTCGACCAGATATTGCGCCCTGGCCCCACGTGGCGCACGATGCCGCTCTTGCGCGCCTGTTTCAGCAGACGCGGCAGTTGCACGCTGTCGCGCGGCAAGGCGCCGTGGCCATAGATCAGGGTATTGCACAGCACACTTGCGCGCACGCCCTGCTGCGCGCTGGCCAGCACCAGATTGTCGATGGCGACACGGGCCACCTTGTCTTCGGTCGGCTCAGGCAGCGCGTCTTCGAAATACACCTGGTCGGTGCCCTCGCCGCCCGAGGCGTCGCCGACGATGGACGAGCCGCTGGTATGCAGGTACGGCTTGTTGCTGCCAGCCAGCGCTTCGATAATGGCCTCGACGGCGCCACGGTGGTCGCTGCTGGCGGCATTGATGACGGCGTCGGCCGCGCGCGCCTGTTCGATAATCAGTTCGCGGTCATCGAGTGAACCCACCACGCCAGATACACCGATGCTGGCCAGTTCGGCCACCTGCTCCGGTTTGCGCACCAGGCCGGTGACCTGATGGCCGGCGCGCACCAGGCCTGCCGCAATCGAACTGCCGATAAATCCTGCTGCACCTGTCAGAAATACTTTCATGGCCTGCTCCTTTGCTGTTCGTTGAAATCAGCAGAACAGTATGGCGCAAATGCGTTATCGCAAAAAGAGCGCGTGCGGCAAAAGATTTGTGCTTGCACAGCAACAGTAGCAGGCTTGGCCTCCGCTACCCCAATGCTGCTTGCAGCGCAGCAATATAACGGCTTTGATAGGCAGGGTTCTCGGGCATCAGCAGCGTCAGGCGCTCGCGTGCGCGGGTAGCGGCCACATAGAAACGGTTTTCCTCTTCCAGCGCATCGCTCTGGCTGCGCGGAAATTCATCGATGGCCAGGTAAGGCAGGATCACGTGCTGGTATTCCAGCCCCTTGATCTGGTCGATGCAGGCGATCACCAGTTTGGCCTTGCCGCTGGTAACGGAGACCGCCTCCTCCATCTCGCCCAGCCAGCCGGAAAATTCGTCGAGCGTCACCTGCGCTTCGCTGCAAACGGCAATAAAGCCATGCAGCGCGCGCGCCACTACCCGCGCCTGGGCCGGGTCGACATGGATGCGGCGCGCCGTCTGCTCCAGCCCCAGCAGGACGAAGATATGCTGCAAGGCCGGCCCGGCCGGCGCCGTGGCCGGCAGGCCACGCAGATAATCGACGGCAGCCTGCGTCAGCGCAGCCCGGTCGCGGTTGCTGGACCTGGCCAGCTGATTGCTGAGAAAACCTTCCAGCAGATCGGGATAATTGGCAACATCGGCCTTGGCCTGCTGCAGCTCGCTTTGGGTAAACGGAATTTCTGCAAACGCCACCAGCGCTTCGAGAATTTCGCCGCGACGCGGGCCAGCAGGAATGGCATGCAAATCCTTGCGCGCCATGGCCACCATGCCACGCAGCATCAGCACTTCCTGGCTCAACAGATAGCTGTTCATGTCCACCAGACCATATGCGATGCCGCTCTGGAACAGCGCCGTTTCCACACGGATGGCCTGGTCGCGGTCACGCAGCAGGATCGCCGTGCCGCCACTGCCTGCGGCGCCGGCGTCTTCCAATGCAGCAATCAGTTGCGCGCTGCACGCCTGCGGCTGGGCATGATCGTAGGGCAGCAATTCGATCACGGTGGCGCGCGTCAGCGCCGAGACACTGGGCTTGTTCTTGAGCACGCCAACGGCGCGCGCCAGCTGCGGGCCATAGCGGTAGGACGCAGTCAGCGGCAATCGCTGCAAGGCGGGAAACTCCTGCTCGAAGCGCTGGCGCAAAAAGCGGTGATCGGCGCCCGACCAGGTGTAGATGACCTGGTCCTTGTCGCCGGCGCCGCAGAAAAACGCATTGCCGCGACGAATCAGCATGGTCAGCAGGCGAAACGACGCTTCGTTCAGGTCGTGCAGCTCGTCGGCCACGATAATCTGATACGCCGGCAGCAGCTGGCGCAAGGGCTCGTCGTCGGCCAGCAGGCGTACCAGATCGTAGGTGGCGTCGAACGGGCCGCGAAACTGGATCTCGCCAGCCTCGGCGCCGCGCAGCGACTCGTATTCACGCAGCCACAGGTAATGCGTGCGCGACATGCCCAACAGCTCCAGGTTGTCGTCAAGGCTGTTGCTGTCCATCTCCGGACGCGCGAAGTCCAGCCGCGCCTTGGTGCGCAGCTGCAGCTTGAGAAACTCGGCCATCGCCGCGTTGGTGGTATTGATTTCCAGTACATGGCGGTGGCCATATTTGTCGGCCGTGATCTCGAGCGCCTCGCGCACCATCGGCAGCAAGGCCTCGTTGTTGCGCAGCGCGGCGACCGGCGCGTGCTCGAACTGCAGCAGCGCCTTGCCGGCAAAGCTGTCAAAGGTATCGATGGTCAGGCGCTTGACCACGCCCAGCGGCACGCCGATATCGAGCAGCCGCTGGCGCAGCGCCACGCGCGCCGCCTCCGTAAAGACCAGTGCCAGCATGCGCTCGGGCGGCCGGCCGCGGTGCAGCGCCTCGGCCAGGCGCAGTGCCAGCGTGGTGGTCTTGGCCGCGCCCGCATTGGCGTCGATCACAATGATTTTCTTTTGCGCCGTCTGGATCGCCAGCTGTTCCTGCGTTGGCGTAATGCGCTTGGGCGTAAATTGTGCTGCGTTGTCGTGGTTCAAAATCGGCTATCTGAAAAAGTCATTACCAGGCGCAGGTGCGCAGGCCGGCAAAGCCGTCGCAGCGCTGCGGCGCCTGAAAACCGCGCATGCGTGGCGAAACCAGGCGCAGCGAGGTGGCAAACGAGGCGCCGCGCAGCACCTGGGCCTCGAGGAAATGCGGCGTGGAATAGCCGCGCCAGGCGCCTGCTTCGAAACCGGGATACGGCTCGAACGGCGTGGCCGTCCACTCCCACACCTGGCCCCACTGAAACAGCGGATGGCCGGACAGCGCAGCATACTCCCATTCCGACTCGGTTGCCAGGCGCCGCCCGATCCAGGCGCAATAGGCCTGCGCCTCGTACAGGTTCAGATGGCGCACCGCCTCCTGCGGCGCCAACGTGACGACCTGGCCAAAACGCTGGCTGCGCCACTGCGCGCCGTCGCGCTGCCAATACAGCGGCGAAGAGCGTTCCTGCTGCATCAGCCAGGCGCTGCCGGCGCCGCTCCAGAATTGCCGGTTCTGATAGCCGCCATCGTCGACGAAGTCGGCGAACTGGGCGTTGCTGACTGGCGTGCTGTCGATGGCAAACGGCGCCACGTAGCAGGCGTAAGGCGGGGTTTCGTTGTCGAATACAAAGCCGGTCTGGCGCGGCGAGCCCTGCTGCAAGGTGCCGCCAGGAAAAGCAATCTGGCCGCCGCCACCTGGCGCGTGACCGGTGGGCATGGAAGGCGGCGCTGCCAGACCCAGCCATTGCAAGCCGGCCAGCATCTGTTCGCGGCACAGGTCTTCATGCGCCAGCGCCAGCCGGTAGGGCAACAGCGCGCTGTCGATATTGGCTTCGCGCGAGAGCTTGTCGAGCACCCGGTCCAGCACTTCGTGGCAATACATCTTGACGGCGCCCACGCTGGGCAGGTCCAGGCTCCAGCGCGCGCGATGCGGCACCAGGCTGGCATCGAACAGGTCGTCGCCACGCGTAAGCAGGCCGTTATAAACAGCGTCGGCCGGATGGCTGCTGGGCGCCTCACGCAGAATAAACCACTCGGCAAACCAGGCGATATTGCCGAGCTGCCAGAGCGGCGGCGTCAGCTCGATCTGCCGTGGCACGCGCGCCACCACGTCGTAGCCGGCGGCGGCATAACAGTCAAACAGGGCCAGTGTGGTCTGGCGCGCGGCCAGCAGCGATTGCGCCAGTTGCTGCGCGCCGGCTTGGCGAAGAGAAGCGTTGATCAAAGTCATGGGCGGATTGTAACGACTTTTGCCAACTTTGCACTAATTTCTAAAGGGACGAGAAATACCGTCCCCCGCTGCCCCGCGCTGCCCTAATTCAAGCCCAAGTTGCCAGAACAGGCGTCCCGGGCCAAGCGAGCCTGAAAAATGTCGAGGGCAAGGCGTAGGTCGGGTTAGCCCGCAGGGCGTAACCCGACAACACCACTCCGGCCCGCTTTTACGTTTTTACGCTCTTCACTATTTAATCGCCAGCTCACCAGCCACCGGCGTGGTCACCGACTTGGGCATGCTGACGATAAAGCTGCTGCCCTGCTCGGCCACCGACTGGATCGCCAGCGTGCCGCCATGGCGCAGCAGCACATGCTTGACAATCGCCAGGCCCAGTCCCGTACCCTGGGTTTCGCGCGAGCGGCTCTTGTCGACGCGGTAAAAACGCTCGGTCAGGCGCGACAGATGCTCTTCGCTGATGCCGATGCCGGTATCTTGTGCCACGAACTGCGGCCCGTTGACGCCGTCCTGCCAGCGCAACGTGATCTTGCCGCCGGCGGGCGTGTAGCGCACCGCATTCGAGGCCAGGTTGCCGAAAGCGCTGTACAGCTCATCGTAGCTGCCCAGCACGTTGGGGCCGTCGCACTCCATCACGATCTCGTGCTTGCCGCCGGACAGCGCCCTGGCGTCGCGCGCCACCTGGTTCATGAGTTTTTTGATATCGACCGGTTCGGGCCGCAGCGGATAGTCGACCGACTCCAGCCGCGACAACGTCAGCATATCCTCGATCAGGTGCTGCATGCGGTGGCCCTGCTCGGTCATCAGCTTGATATGGGCGCAGCGCGTGGCCGTATCGAGATCGAGTTCGGTCGAAGCGATCTCAAGGAAACCCACGATCACCGTCAGCGGCGTGCGCAATTCATGCGAGGCGTTGGCAATAAAGTCGCGCCGCATGCGCTCGATGCGCTCGGTTTCCGTCACGTCGTGGGTGACCAGGATCTGGCGGCGGTTTTCAAACGGGATGATCTGCACGATCAGCTTGCGGTTGCGAAACGTGATCGTCAACGGCTGCTCGTAGCGGCCGAGGATAATGTAATCCATAAACTCGGGGCTGCGGATCAGGTTGGTGACGCGCATGCCGCGGTCGCGCTCCTGGGTCAGGCCCAGGTGCTTCTCGGCAGCCGGGTTGCACCATTCGAGAAACAGCACGTCGTCCATAATGACCACGCCGTCCGGCAACAGGTGCATGGCCTGGCGAAAGCGCGCCAGCCACTCGGTCAGTTCGGCCTGGTTTTTTTCATCATCGCGACGCATGCGGTACAGGCGCGCGAAAATGCTGGTCCAGGCGCCCCAGCCGTCGGGCAGCTTGCCGCTCTGCGGATTGTCGAGCCAGTTACTGAGCTGGAACAGATACGACAGCTGCACGAACACCATCATGGCTGTCAGCACAAAAGCAATCCCCAGCGCATAGGTGGCGCCGAACAGATACCAGACCACACCGACGCCCAGCAGCGCCAGCACCATGCGCAGCGCGGCTGGCACCCAGAACAGCAATTTCGGATTCATAAACTCGGGCTTTACTTTTCGGACAACATATAGCCGACGCTGCGCACCGTCTTGATCAGGCTTTCTGCCTCTTTCAACGCTTTGCGCAAGCGCAATACGTGGACGTCGACCGTGCGTTCCTCGATTACCACATGGTCGCCCCACACCTTGTCGAGCAGCTGGCTGCGCGAAAAGACGCGCTCCGGATGCGCCAGCAGGAATTTCAACAGCTTGTATTCGGCATGACCGATATCGATCTTCTGTTCATCCATCATCACCGTGCAGCTGACCGGGTCGAGCGCCACATTGCCGGCGCGCATCGGCGCCTGCGCATGCTCGGGGCTCTTGCGCCGCAACAATGCCTTGGCGCGCGCCAGCAGCTCGCGCGGCGAAAACGGCTTGGTGACATAGTCATCGGCGCCGTTGTTGAGGCCAGCCAGCTTGTCTTCTTCCATGCTTTTCGCCGTCAGCATAATCACCGGAATGGCGGCAAAATTGCGGTCGGCGCGGATACGCGAGAGCAGCCGCAGCCCGGTCTGGTCAGGCAGCATCCAGTCGAGCAGGATCAGATGCGGGGTGCGGTGCTGGATGAATTCCCAGGCATCGGCGACGTTTTGTACAGAACAGCAATTCCAGCCGGACTCGCGCAGCGAATAGGTCACCAGTTCAACGATGGCCGGCTCATCTTCAACAATCAATACCGTGGTTTTATCGGATGCCATAAAGCTTACTCAGGGAGCTCCTCGGAAATAGCCGGAGTCGCAGTTTTGGTGTGACGAATATCTTTGCCTTCCACCACGTAGATCACGTATTCGGCAATATTTTTCGCATGGTCGCCGATGCGTTCGATGGCCTTGGCCACCCACAACGTATCGAGCGCGGCCGAGATTGTACGCGGATCTTCCATCATGAAGGTAATCAGGTTGCGCATGATGGAACGGAACTCATGGTCAATGATGGCGTCCTGGGCAATTAATTGCAAGGCCAGCTTTTCATCGTTGCGGGCAAACGCGTCCAGTGCATCGTGCAGCATGTCGGTGGCGGTGTTGGCCACGCCGCGCACCATTTCGTAGTGGTTGACCACCGGATTGCCGCGTTTGTGCAGGTTTTTCGCCACGCGCGCAATCTTGGTTGCTTCGTCGCCCACGCGCTCGAGGTCGGTAATTACCTTGATGGTGGCCATAATGGTGCGCAGGTCGTTGGCGGTCGGCTGGCGGCGCACGATCAGGTGGCTGCAGGCGTCGTCGAGCGACACTTCGAGCTGGTTGACGGTGTCGTCTTCGCGCATCACGCGGTCGGCGCGCTCCGGGTTGCCAATGCGAAAGCAGGTCATCGCATCGAGGAACTGGGTTTCAACGATGCCGCCCATCAGCAGCACTTTCGAGCGGATGGCTTCGAGTTCGTTGTCGTATTGTTTGGATGAATGTTCGCCTAGCATGCTGTCTCTCCGTATCTGTTGTCTGGTGTCGTGGTGGCGCCGGGCGCCGGTCAGCCGAAGCGGCCGGTAATGTAATCCTGGGTTTCCTTGCGGGCAGGATTCATGAAAATCTGGTCCGTTTCGCCAAATTCCACCAGTTCGCCCAGATACATATAGGCGGTGTAGTCGGAGCAGCGCGCTGCCTGTTGCATATTGTGCGTGACGATGGCGATCGTGTAGTCCTGTTTCAGTTCGCTGATCAGTTCTTCCACTTTCGAGGTCGAGATCGGGTCCAGCGCCGAGGTCGGCTCGTCGAGCAGCAGCACGTCCGGTTTCACCGCCACGCCGCGCGCGATGCACAGGCGCTGCTGCTGGCCGCCCGACAGCGACAGGCCGCTCTTGGTCAGCTTGTCCTTCACTTCGCCCCACAGCGCAGCCTTTTTCAGGGCCCACTCGACGCGCTCGTCCATCTCGCCTTTCGACAGGTCTTCATACAGACGCACGCCGAAAGCAATATTGTCGTACACCGACATCGGGAACGGCGTCGGCTTCTGGAACACCATGCCGACCTTGGCACGCAGCATATTGACGTCCTGGTCGGCGTCGAGCACATTGCGGCCACGGTACATGATCGAGCCTTCGGCGCGCTGGCCCGGATACAGGTCGTACATGCGGTTAAGCGTGCGCAGCAGGGTCGACTTGCCGCAGCCCGACGGGCCTATAAAGGCCGTGACCTTCTTTTCGTGAATATCGAGATTGACGTTATGCAGGCTTTGCGTCTTGCCGTAGAAAAAGTTCAGACCCGAGATCTCGATGGTTTTTTTCTTTGGAGCCAGGTCTGCAGCAGGATTCATTTGGGTATTCATGGTTTCGCTTCGCTATGGTAGTGAGCTGATAACAATTATTTTTACTGATACGGTCGACTGATGCGACTTAATGTGGTGCTTTTTGGCTGAACACGGTACGCGACAAAATATTCAGAGCCAGCACGCTGAAGGTGATCAGCAGCGCGCCGCCCCAGGCCAGCGAGCGCCAGTTGTCATACGGGCTCATCGCAAACGAGGCAATCACGGACGGCAGGTTGGCCATCGGCGCATTCATGTTGAAGCTCTGGAACTGGTTGTTGAGCGCAGTAAACAGCAGCGGTGCGGTTTCGCCGGCAATACGGGCCAGGGCCAGCAGCACGCCGGTGATTACGCCTGCCTTGACGGCGCGCAGGCGCACCAGGGTGGCCACCTTCCAGCGCGGCGCACCGAGGGCAAAGGCCGCTTCGAGCAGGCTGTTCGGTACCAGGCGCAGCATATTGTCGGTAGTGCGCACCACCACCGGCACGGCGATCAGCGACAGCGCGATCGAACCGGCATAGCCCGAGAAATGCTTGACCTGCGCCACATACAGCGCGTACACGAACAGGCCAATCACGATCGACGGGGCCGACAGCATGATGTCGGTCACGAAGCGCGTCAGCTGCGCCAGCTTGTTTTCTTCGCCGTATTCGGCCAGGTAGATGCCGGCCAGAATGCCGATCGGGGTGCTGACCAGCGTGGCCAGGCCAACCATCAGGCCGCTGCCGACAATCGCATTGATCAGGCCGCCACCTTCGCTGCCGGGGGCCGGCGTGGTATTGGTGAACAAGTCGATCGACAGTGCGCCGAAGCCCTTGACGATCAGCGTGATCAGGATCCATACCAGTACCGTCAGACCGAGCGCCATGGCGGCCACCGACAGGGCGATGCCGATACGGTGCGTCAGCAGACGCTTGCGGTAGACAGGGTTCTGCGCCGCATTGGCCATCACATCGACCGGGCTGGTTTGACTTGCTTGGCTCATTTGGTGCCTTCCTTGCGGGACATGCCAGCCAGCATCAGCTTGGCGGCGGATAAGACGATAAAGGTAATCACGAACAGAATCAGCGCCAGCGAGAACAGCGACGACACATGCAGCGCCGACTGGGCTTCGCCGAATTCATTGGCCAGCAGCGAGGTGATGCTGTTACCGGCAGCAAACAGCGACCACGACAGCTTGTTGGCGTTACCGATCACGAACGTGACGGCCATGGTCTCGCCCAGCGCGCGGCCCAGACCCAGCATCACGCCGCCCACGACGCCGGTCTTGGTGTAAGGCAGCACGATCTTGCGCACCACTTCCCAGCGAGTGCAGCCCAGGCCATACGCCGACTCTTTCAGCACGGCCGGCACGATCTCAAACACATCGCGCATCACTGATGCGATAAACGGGATGATCATGATGGCCAGCACCAGGCCGGCCGTCAGCAGGCCGATGCCCATCATCGGGCCGCTGAACAGCGGGCCGATCAGTGGCACATTGCCCAGCGTGGCTTTCAGCACCGGCTGCACATAGTCGGCAAACAGCGGTGCAAACACGAACAGGCCCCAGATACCGTAAATGATACTGGGCACGCCGGCCAGCAGCTCAACGGCGGTACCCAGCGGGCGGCGCAGCCAGGCCGGGCAGATTTCAGTCAGAAACAGGGCGATGCCGAAGCTGACCGGAAAAGCGATCAACAGCGCAATCACCGAGGTCACCAGGGTGCCGATAATCGGAATCAGCGCGCCATACTGGTCGTTGACCGGATCCCATTCGGCCGACACAATGAAATGCAAGCCAAAGGTGCGGAAGGCAGGGATGGACTCGTGAATCAGAGAAATGATGATGCCAACCAGCACCACCAGTACCGACATGGCAAACAACATCGTTACCTTGTGGAACAGGAAGTCCTGGATGCGCTGCTTGCGCATCACCGACATCATTGCTGTGTGACTAATGGAATCGGTCATGCTGCCGCCTGACATGGGGATCGTGGAGGAAGTGGATTGTGCGCTCATAATGGGCCGTTTGTTGTAGTACTGAATGGGCAATCAGGGCTGTTTTTCTTGTTCGCTTAGCCAGGAGCGCCAGCATGGTTGCGGGCGGTCCTGGCTAACTCCCTGCCCCGCGACCTGCTGCGGGACAAGGAAATCGTTCTTTACAAACGCATCACAGGGATTAGTAGATGGCTTTACCCGACGAATCTTTCAGGTTGGCTTTCCACGAGTCCTGCACCAGTTTCACGACCGACGCTGGCATTGGAACGTAGTCCAGTTCAACAGCAGCTGGGCCGCCGTTTTTGTAAGCCCAGTCGAAAAATTTCAGTACTTCCTTGGCTTTGGCTGCATCAGGTTGTACTTTGTGCATCAGAATGAACGACACACCGGTGATCGGCCAGCTGTTTTTGCCAGCCTGGTCGGTCAGCACCACGCCGAAGCCTGGGGTTTGTGCCCAAGGAGCCGAAGCTGCTGCGGCCTTGAAGTTGTCGTCGTCAGGCTGCAGGAAGTTGCCGTCCTTGTTTTGCAGCTGGGTGTGCGACATTTTGTTTTTCTTGGCGTAAGCCCACTCGACGTAGCCGATCGAACCCTTGATACGCTGGACGTTTGCTGCCACGCCTTCGTTACCTTTACCGCCCACGCCAACCACCCATTTCACAGCCGAACCGGCGCCGATCTTCGATTTGAATTCCGGATTGGTTTTCGACAGGAAGTCGGTGAACAGGAACGAGGTGCCCGAACCGTCAGCGCGGTGAACCACGGTGATTTCGGTGTCTGGCAGTTTCACGCCGGTGTTCAGTGCGGCGATTTCCGGCGCGCTCCATTTGGTGATCTTGCCCAGATAGATGTCGGCAACGACTTTACCGGTCATTTTCAGCTGGCCTGGGGTCACGCCGTCGAGGTTGACGATGGTGACCACGCCGCCCATGATGGCCGGGAACTGCATCAGGCCGGCTTCGTCCAGCTCTTCTGCTTTCAACGGCATGTCGGAGGCGCCGAATTCGACGGTCTTGGCCTTGATTTGCTTGATCCCTGCGCCCGAACCGACGGACTGATAGTTCAGGCCGTTGCCGGTGTTGGCTTTGTAAGTTTCAGCCCATTTGGCATAGATCGGGTACGGGAACGTTGCGCCAGCACCTGTCATATCTGCCGCCATGACGGAAGCGGAAGAAAATGCCATCGCTGCCGAAGCACCCACGACGATAAATTTGAACATTTGCTTCATTTGCATATCAAGTCCTCAGGGTTGTTAGGGCAGTAAGCCCCGGTTGAATGCTGCGCAGTCTAGCAAGCGAATGTGACAGCTTTATGACATGACCGGAAAATCTTGAAATAATCCCCTACGCCCCGGGAATCGCTATTTTGAGTAACCAAAAATGACAAGCCGCCAGGCCATTTATGACAGCCTTTGTCATGCTTGTGTCATATTTCATCATTACACTCACAGCGCGTCACATTGATGGAAATACGTCTAGAATTAACTATCTGCAAAGACAAAAGAATATGAAACCTGAACTGCATATGGAAGTGACGAAATCGGCCACCCTGCTCGACCGCGAGCTGTCGCAACTGATGTTTAACCGCCGCGTGATGGCGCAAGCCGAAGACCCGGGCATACCGTTGCTTGAGCGCTTGCGCTACCTGTGCATCGTCAGCAGTAATATGGATGAGTTCTTTGAAGTGCGCGTAGCCAGCCTGCTGGCGGCCGGCAGCGCCGGCGGCTCGATGGCCGGCCACCCTGCGCTGATCGCGCATCTGGAGCGCGTCGGCAAGGAATGCCATGCGCTGGTCGAGCGCCAGTACGAGATACTCAATAATGACGTCCTGCCCGCCCTGCGCGACGCCGGCGTGCATCTGCTGCGCGACCATGACCGCAATGATGCGCAGCGCGCCTGGGTCAAGGAGTATTTCGAGCGCGAAGTGCGCCCGCTGCTCACCCCGATCGGCCTCGACCCGGCCCACCCGTTCCCGCAGGTGGTCAACAAGAGCCTCAATTTCATCGTCTCGCTCAACGGCAAGGATGCGTTTGGCCGCGGCACCGCAATTGCCATCGTCAAGGCGCCGCGCGTCTTGCCGCGCGTGATCAAGCTGCCTGACGAGATTTCCGACGGCGTGTCGTTCTGCCTGCTGTCCTCGGTCATCCACGCGCATATCTCGGACCTGTTTGCCGGGCGCGAAGTGATTGCCTACTCACAGTTCCGCGTAACCCGCGACAGCGATCTGTGGGTCGACGAGGACGAAGTGAAAAACCTGCGCCAGGCGCTCAAGGGCGAGCTGGCCGGCCGCCAGTTCGGCACCTCGGTACGCCTGGAAGTGGCGCGCAACTGCCCGCCAGAACTGTCGCAGTTCCTGCTCGACCAGTTCAGCCTCGACCAGAGCCGTCTGTACCGTGTCAACGGCCCGGTCAACCTGGTGCGCCTGTCGGAAATGATCGACCATGTGAAGCAGCCGGCGCTGCGCTTTGCCCCGTTCGTGCCGGGCCAGGCCAACAAGGCGGTCGGCACCGATATTTTCACCGCGCTCAAGAAGCACGACGTGCTGCTGCACCATCCTTTTCAGTCATTCCAGACGGTGATCGATTTTATCCGCGCCGCCGCCTACGACCCGAGCGTGGTGGCGATCAAGCAGACGATCTACCGCACCGGCATGAATTCGGACCTGATGGAGTCCTTGATTGCCGCCGCCCGCCAGGGCAAGGAAGTGACCGTGATCGTCGAACTGATGGCGCGCTTCGATGAAGAAGCCAATATCAACTGGGCCGACAAGCTCGAACAGGCCGGCGCACAGGTGGTCTACGGTGTAGTGGGCCTGAAAACCCACGCCAAGGTGGCGCTGGTGATACGCCGCGAAGAAGGCGCGCTGCGCTTCTACGCCCATCTGGGCACCGGCAACTACCATCCGACCACCACCAAGCTGTATACCGACTTCGGCCTGCTGACGGCCAACCAGGACCTGGCGGTGGAAGTCAACGAAGTATTCATCCATCTGACCAGCCTGACCAAGCCGCATAACCTGAACCACCTGTGGCTGGCGCCGTTCGGCCTGCAAAGCGAGATCATCAAGGCGATCCGCAACGAAGCCAAGATCGCCCGCGCCGGGCGTCGCGGCCGCATTATCGTCAAGGTCAATGCGCTGGTCGATGAATCGGTCATCCGCGCGCTGTATGCGGCCTCGTGCGACGGCGTGAAGATCGACCTGATCGTGCGCGGCGCCTGCACCCTGAAACCGGGCGTGCCCGGCCTGTCGGAAAACATCAAGGTGCGTTCGGTGATCGGGCGCTTCCTCGAACACAGCCGCATTTATTATTTCCGCAACGACCTGGCGCACGATGTCTACCTGGCCAGCGCCGACTGGATGAGCCGCAACCTGTTCAGGCGCGTCGAAGTAGCCTTCCCGATCTTTGATCGTGCTCTCAAGCGACGCGTGATTGCCGAAGGCCTCAACCCGTATTTGAAGGATAATACTAATGCGTGGGAGCTTGAGCCGAGCGGCAATTACGCGCGCCGCAAGCCACGCGCCAAGCAGGCCCTGTTCAGCGCCCAGCAATACCTGATGCAGACGCTGGGTACGCCGGCGCCGGAGGTCAGCGAATAAGCGAACCAGCGTTCGACACAAAGGAGCAGCAATGGATCTTATCTTGTGGCGTCATGCCGAAGCGGAAGCCGGTACGCCGGACCTCGAACGCGCCCTGACCGCCAAGGGCCAGAAACAGGCGCGGCGCATGGGCGAGTGGCTCAATGCGCAGCTGTCCGACAATTGCCGCATCCTCGTCAGCCCGGCCGTGCGCACCTTGCAAACGGCCGAGGCGCTGGGGCGCAAGTTCAAACTGATGCCGGAACTGGCACCCGGCGCCGAAGCGCAGGACATCCTGACAGCAGCGAACTGGCCCGGCAACAAGGAAACCGTGCTGATAGTCGGCCACCAGCCTACGCTGGGCCAGGCCGCCGCGCTGCTGCTGACCGGTGAAGTGCAGGACTGGGAAATGCGCAAGGCCAGCGCCTGGTGGTTTTCCCAGCGCGAACCGGGCGACGCGCTGAGCGTCTACCTGAAGGCGGTGATGGCGCATGATCTGGTGGTGAAATGATGTTACCGTAGGTCGGATTAGGCCGCAGGCCGTAATCCGACAACACCGCTGACGCCAACAATGTTGTCGGATTACGCGGGGCTTTGCCCCGCTAATCCGACCTACTCCGACCTACCTCCCTGTATCAGACGTGGTAGGGCTTATCGGCATTGAAAACCGCAAGCGATCTGCTAGAGTGAAATGGCAACAACCCTGGTATCCCGGTAACCTAGCGGACAGCCGTCCAACGGCGGCTGAAGGATCATGTCAACCTTGCTTGTCTTGCTCTTTATGGCCATCTTTGCCGCCATCATCGGCTTTATTGCCTTTGAACTGGTGCAGGAAATGCGTGGCAGCAGCCACAAACTGGTGGACCGCTACCACGAATAGCGCTCTGTCGTCACTGATGGCGCCAGCGACGGGTGACGTACCCGCCTCTCGCGCCATTGACGTTTTTACAGTCCCGTCTTGAACTTGGTATAAATCCGCGTCATCAGGCGACGGATATCGGGCGTGATCGCTTCCGGTGCGGCCATGCGTTGCTTGTCGGCATCCGACAGGAAGATCGCCTTGTTCTCGGCAATATCCTTGCGTACATATTTCAGGCTGGGCGTGTTCGGGTTGGCGTAGAACACCTTGTTGGTCAGGCTGGCATGCACTTGCGGACGCAGAATATAGTTGATGAACAGGTGCGCATTGTTCGGATGCGGCGCGTCGGCCGGAATGGCCATGGTGTCGAACATCAGCGCGGCCGATTTCGGCACCAGCACCTGGATCACATTGCCGTTCTTGGCGTCAAGCGCGCGCTGGCGCGCAATATTGATGTCGCCCGACCAGCCCAGCGCCACGCAGATCGAGCCGTTGGCCATGTCGTTGATATACCCTGACGAGCTGAACAGCGTCACGCTCGGGCGAATCGCTTGCAGCACCTTGCCCGCTTCCTGGTAGTCGGCGGCCGATTTGGAATACGCCGGCTTGTTCAGATATTGCAATGCCGCCGGCAGCACTTCGGACGGCGAGTCGAGGAACGAGACGCCGCACGATTTCAGTTTCGATACATACTTTGGATCGAAAATCAGTTCCCAGGCATTGTCCGGCATCGGCATGGTACCGAGCGCCGCCTTGACCTTGTTGACGTTGATGCCGACGGTGGTATAACCCCACAGCCAGTCAACCAGGTAGTCATTGTTCGGATCGATCTTGGCCAGCTTGGACTGCAGGTTGGCGTCAAGGTTGCCGAGGTTGTTGAGCTTGCTCTTGTCGAGCTTGCGCAGCAGGCCCGCGTCGATCTGCAGCCGCGCCCACTGGGCGGTCGGCACCACGATGTCATAGCCCGACTTGCCGGCCACCAGTTTCGCATTGAGGATTTCGTTATTGTCGAAAACGTCGTAGCGCACCTTGATGCCGGTTTCCTTCTCAAAATTCTTGATCGTCTCGTCGCCGATGTAATCGGACCAGTTGTAGATATTGAGGACTTTTTCCTCCTGCGCATGCGCGGGCAGCGCCAGCACGGCCGCCGCCAAACTCATTCCAAGTACGATGCGTCGTCCTGCCTGCCATTTGCTTGCCATATCCCAACCTCCAGAGTCATCAGAAAATAGTGCCGATCATAACAAACAGGGCGCAATCAGGTCTAGCTGATTGCGCCCTTATTCACTGACCCAGCCCCGATCTACGCGGGATCAGGCCTTGTCGAGTTGCACTGCCTCCGAAAACACCAGCCCGCCATTGTTCGCGTCGACACGAATCTCATCCTTCGGTCCAAACTTGCCCTGGAGGATAAGCTTGGACAGCGGATTTTCAATCTGCTGCTGGATTGCACGCTTCAAAGGCCGCGCACCGAACACCGGATCGTAGCCTGCTTCGGCGATCTTCTGCAGCGCGGCGTCGGTCAGCGACAGCTGCATGTCCATCGCAGCGAGGCGCTGTTCCAGGATTTTGAGCTGGATCTTGGCAATCGCGCCGATGTTCTTCTCGTCAAGGCCATGGAACACCACGATCTCGTCGATACGGTTAATGAACTCGGGGCGGAAATGCCCGCGCACCTCGGCCATCACGGCCAGCTTGACCACGCCCGGATCATCGCTTTCCATCGCCTGGATTTTATGCGAACCCAGGTTCGAGGTCATGATGATGACGGTATTCTTGAAGTCCACCGTACGCCCCTGCCCATCGGTCATGCGGCCATCATCGAGCACCTGCAGCAGCACATTGAACACATCAGGGTGGGCTTTTTCCACCTCGTCGAGCAGGATCACGCTGTACGGCTTGCGGCGTACCGCCTCGGTCAGATAGCCGCCTTCGTCGTAGCCCACATAGCCGGGCGGCGCGCCGATCAGGCGGGCCACCGAATGCTTCTCCATGAATTCGCTCATGTCGATGCGGATCATCGATTCTTCCGTGTCGAACAGGAAGCCGGCCAGCGCCTTGCTCAGTTCGGTCTTGCCGACCCCCGTTGGCCCCAGGAACATGAACGAGCCGTACGGACGGTTCGGGTCGGACAGGCCGGCGCGCGAACGGCGGATCGCGTCCGACACGGCCGTGATCGCTTCATCCTGGCCCACCACGCGCTCGTGCAGTTTTTCTTCGATATGCAGCAGCTTGTCGCGCTCGCCTTGCATCATGCGCGAGACGGGAATACCGGTGGCGCGCGAGACCACCTCGGCAATCTCTTCGGCGCCCACTTCGGTGCGCAGCAACTTGGGCGCGTCCGGGTTCAGCTTGGGCACGCTGCTGTCGGCATGCTTCAGTTGCGCTTCGAGTTCGGGCAGCTTGCCGTACTGCAGTTCGGACACGCGCTGCCAGTTGCTCTCGCGCGTAGCCTGCTCCATCTGCAGTTTGATCTGCTCGATTTCTTCCTTGATGTGGGTGCTGCCCTGCACCACGGCTTTTTCCGCCTTCAGGATTTCTTCGTAATCATTGTATTCACGCTGCAGCTTGACGATTTCCTCGTCGATCAGGCTAAGGCGACGCAGCGACGCTTCGTCTTTTTCCTTCTTGACGGCTTCCTTCTCGATTTTCAGCTGGATCAGGCGCCGCTCGAGGCGGTCCATCACCTCCGGCTTGGAATCGATCTCGATCTTGATCTTGGCGGCCGCTTCGTCGATCAGGTCAATCGCCTTGTCGGGCAGGAAGCGGTCGGTAATATAGCGGTGCGACAATTCAGCGGCTGCAATAATGGCCGCGTCGGTAATTTCCACCTTGTGATGCAGCGCGTATTTGTCCTGCAGGCCGCGCAGGATGGCAATCGTGGCTTCCACGGTCGGCTCGTCCACCAGCACTTTCTGGAAGCGGCGTTCGAGCGCGGCGTCTTTTTCGATATATTTGCGGTACTCGTCGAGCGTGGTGGCGCCCACGCAGTGGAGCTCGCCGCGTGCCAGTGCAGGTTTCAGCATATTGCCAGCGTCCATCGCGCCTTCGGCCTTACCGGCACCGACCATGGTGTGCATCTCGTCGATAAAGACGATGGTCTGGCCTTCATCCATGGCCAGTTCTTTCAGTACCGACTTCAAGCGCTCCTCGAATTCGCCGCGGAACTTGGCGCCGGCCAGCAAGGCGGCCATATCGAGCGACAGTACGCGCTTACCCTTGAGCGACTCGGGCACCTCGCCATTGACGATGCGCTGCGCCAGTCCTTCGACAATCGCGGTCTTGCCCACGCCAGGTTCGCCGATCAGCACCGGATTGTTCTTGCTGCGGCGCTGCAAAATCTGGATGGCGCGGCGGATTTCATCGTCGCGGCCGATCACCGGGTCGAGCTTGCCCTTGCGGGCGCGCTCGGTCAGGTCCAGCGTGTATTTCTTCAGCGCCTCGCGCTGGCCTTCGGCCTCTTGAGAATCGACCTTGTTGCCGCCGCGCACGGCCTCGATGGCCGAGCTCAGCGATTTGCGCGACAAGCCATTTTCACGCGCCAGCTGGCCTGCATCGGATTTGTCTTCGGTCATTGCCAGCAACACCATTTCACTGGAAATGAACTGGTCGCCGGCCTTTTGCGCTTCCTTGTCAGCGAGATTCAGCAGGCCGGCAAATTCACGGCTGATCTGCACATCGCCGCCGGTGCCCGATACTTTGGGCAGGCGTTCGAGCGAGGCCGTCAGGGCCTTGGACAGGCCGCCGACATTGACGCCAGCGCGTTGCAGCAGCGAACGGGCGCCGCCGTCGTCCTGGTTCAACAGAGCCGTCAGCAGATGCACCGGTTCGATATAGGGATTGTCGTTGCCGACGGCCAGACTTTGCGCGTCGGCCAGGGCTTCTTGCAGCTTGGTAGTGAGTTTATCTTGTCGCATGAAAAGTGCTCCCGGATTAATTAGTTGAGAACCAAATTGGGGTGAGCCGGTACTTTTCAAGCATACATAATGTGAGGAAATGCTGCCGCAGAGCTGCTGCGCTATCCGATCACTCGCAGGCGCTAACCATGTTGTCGGATTACGGCCCGAAGGGCCTAATCCGACCTACGGCCGTGCCGGGGTTTTCCACTTGTCGAGTGCAGCTTCGTCGGTTACGCGCGCATCGACCCAGCGCGCGCCTTGCGGCGTGCTTTCCTTCTTCCAGAACGGCGCTTCGGTCTTGAGGTAGTCGATAATGAATTCGCAGGCGGCAAAGGCCTCGCCACGGTGGCCAGACGACACCGCGACCAGCACGATCTGCTCCTGCGGCAGCAACGGCCCCACGCGGTGGATCACCAGTGCGCCGGCCAGCGGCCAGCGCTGTTTCGCCTGATCAACAATGGCCTCGATGGATTTTTCCGTCATGCCCGGATAATGCTCAAGCTCCATGGCCGCCACGTCGAGCCCCTCGTTCATGTCGCGCACCGTGCCGACAAAACCGACCACCGCGCCGACCTTGGGGTCGTGCGCGCGCAGCGCCGCCAGTTCGGTCGAGAGATCAAAATCGCCGTGCTGGATACGTACGCTGGCTGCCGGATTCATGCCGCACCACCGATGCGGCGCAGCAAGGCGTCGATACGGCTGGCCGTGCGCGTATCGGTCAGCGCGGCAATCGCGCACAGGGCGATCAGCTGGTCCAGCTGCGACAGCGGCTTCTGGCCCGATTTCAACGACGACTGCAGCACTTCGACCTGCATTTTCAAGCGCTCGCGGGCAAATTCGGCGCCGCTGTCGATGCCGGCCATAATTTCCAGGCGCAACACTTCTTCCAGCAGTTTTGCCACATTGCCCTGCAGCTTAGCGACATAGGCTGTGCGGCCATCGCCGGCAGCCTGTTTCGCTGCAGCAAAGCGCTGCTGCAGCTGGCGCTCGAACTGCGCTTCCAGCGGCGGCAAAGCAGCCCAGCGTGCCGTCCAGTCCTGTACATCGATTTCTTGCGCATCGCCAGCCAGCGCCGCTTCGAGCGCCTGCGCCAGGCGCAGCTTGTCGCGCAAGGCATTAGCCTGGGCTGCGCCAGCCTGCTTTGCAATCGCTTCGGCCTGCGCCTGCAGGCCAGCCACGGCAGCCTGGTAGCGCTGCTCGATCTTCGCTTCGCTGGCGCGCGGCACCGGGCCGCTGGCGTTCCAGGCGGCGCGCGTGTCACGCAGCAACTGGTTAATGGCGGCAATACGCGCCTTGTCATCGCCGTCGGCAATGACCGCCGTTTCCAGCGCACTGCACAGCGCCTCGCGCGCATGCAGGTGCTCGCGCCGCTCATGGTCGGCCGCATGCGCGGTTTCCTTGCGCTTGGCAAAGATATCATCGCAGGCGGCGCGG
This sequence comes from Janthinobacterium aquaticum, assembly GCF_009208565.1. GTDB lineage: Bacteria > Pseudomonadota > Gammaproteobacteria > Burkholderiales > Burkholderiaceae_D > Janthinobacterium. The sequence continues at coordinate 49,040 of NZ_WFLK01000006.1, forward strand.
AAACGCTGCCACAACGCCTGTTCTGCGCGCCGTTCCAGCGGCAGCGCCTTGGCCAGTTCCTGCCATTTGTCCTGCAGCGCGCGCAGCATGTCGACCGTATTGCGCTCGGTCGGCTTCAACAGGCCCACTTCGACGATCAATTGCTCGCGACGCGCCGTCTCGATTTGGCGCTGGGTTTCCAGCGGCTTGGACAAGGCGTCGAGCGCGGCGTTGAATTGGCTGTCGAGGCGTTTCTTTTCCTTGCGGTCTATGGTGCCCAGGCGCATCCAGGCCTGGCGCAGGCGCTGCGCATGCGAGGCCACCTGCTTCCAGTCGGTACTGTCCTGCGCCGCCAGCGTAGCGGCCTCGTCAATCAGTTCCTGTGCCTTGCCGGCATTGCCCTGGCGCTCTTCGGCCAGCTGTTTGAAATGCTGGGCGGCCGGCGCATAGGCGGTGCTGCAGGCGGCGTCGAAGCGTTCCCACAGCGATTTTGGCGCCGAACCGGACAGGGTGTCGAGCGACTTCCAGCGCTCGCGCAGGCTGCCCACCTTGCGCGCCAATTCGCTCATCGGCAACTGCTGCGCCGGCAACTCTTCGGCGGCCTTGACCAGCTCTTCGCGCGAGACATTGCCGCCCCAGCGCGCCCAGTCCGCCAGGCGCTTGAATTCGGCGCGCACATGGGCCAGGCGGTCGGCTTGCGCTGGCGTCAGGCGGCCGTGCTTGCTGTCGCGCAGCGTCTTGTCATGCTCGGACGCGAGATGCAGCAGCCCTTCCTGCAAGGCCGCTTCCATGCCGTCGAGCGCCTTGAAAAACTGTTCGCTGTCCGCTTTCGAGACCGGCTCGGCTGCCGGACGCGGCTTGCGCGGCGCTGCCTCCACCGGCACTGGCACAGCTTCAGCCACGACCGGCGCCGGCGCGGTCGCCAGCAGCGCAGCAAACTGCTGCTGCAGGCTGTCCGACAGCGTCGATTCAGGCAAGCGCGGCAGGGCCTGCCAGGCGCGCCTGAGCGCGGCAACGTCAAGCGTGGCGGCGTCCTGCGCCTGCCATTCGGCCAGTGCGCCCTGGCGCGCATCGAAAACGGCCTGGTGCTGCTGCAAGGCGTCCAGCGCCGTTTGCGCAACGCTGCGCGCTGCAGCAAAGTCAGCGAGCAGATGTTTGGGCAGCGACGCGCGTTCCGGCGAAACGAGGTGACTCGCATGCCCGGCATCAAGTTGCTCGAGCGCCTGCGCCAGTTGCTGCGCCGACTGGCCGCCCGCGGCCAGGGCGCGTGCAGCAGCGACCGCATCGATGACCGCGCGCTGCAGCGCAACCTGCGCTTCGAGGCGCGCGCCGAGCGCGGCGCGGGTGCCGGCAAAACTGTCGGCCAGTTCCGGCGTAACCTTGATAACCTGCCATTGACGGTCCAGTTCCACCACCTGATTGGGGCTGAGATTGTCCTCGCCCAGCAGGCGCTGCGCGGTCGCAATGGCCGCTTCCGCGCGCTGCGCTTCGGCCGCCTGGTGGCGCAACAGGTCGATGCGTCCCTGCATCAGCTTGGCCACGCGGCGATCCGTATTGCGCATGGCCTGATGGACTTTTTCCAGCAGCGCCAGGCTGTGGACATGTTCGGCCGCGATCAGGCGGGCTTCGGCAAACTCACTGGCAATCAGGAAATCGACGGCGGCCAGCTCATCGCCAGCGACAGCGTGGGCGCGCGCGACCTGCTCGGCGCGGCGCGTGGCGCTCTGCGCGGTGGCGGCAGCCTGCTCCGTCACGACAGGGGCCGGTTCGGAAGACTTGCTGGCAGAACGCTTGAAAAGAAAATCGAACATGACGGGTTTCGCGTGGATCAAAACCAACATCATAACAAAGCCGGCAAGATTGCATCATCGAGCAATTTTAAAATTAACAATCAAGCAAGCCGACAAACAGATAAATAAATACATTAAAGGCAATATCGTCGGTGCAAGCTCAGGCCTGGCGTTTTGCCGGCGCCGGCATCAACGTAGCAAGCGGCGCACCGTCTGCCGGCAAAACGAAGGGCAACACCTTGGCGCCTGCGCGGCGGTTCTCGCGCGCCTGCGCATCCTGCGCCAGCAGCTGGTGAGCAATCGCAAACCAGGCGTCGCCGGCGATTACCTGGCGCGCCAGTGCAAACAGCTCGCGCTCTTCCTTTTCCAGGCGCGCCATCAGGGCGGCGCAAAAGCTGTCGATGGCGGCGCTCAGGGCTGCCGGTTGCTGCATGGCGCTGCCAAGGCTGGTCAGCACGCGCTGTTGCACCATGTTCACGCTGTCGAGCGCGGCAAGGTTCAAGCTGTTCAGCTCGGCCAGCAAGCGGTCAGCCTGCGGCGCCGCCTGGCGAACGGCAGGAATCAGGTACTGATCGATCTTGCGCCAGTAGCCGTTCTGGTAAAAATGGCTGAGCCATTCGCCGGCAAACTGCAGCTGCACCAGGCTCAGCTGTTGCTGATGGCGCAGCTGCAGCTGCATGTATTTCTGAAACGACAGCAGGCTGACGCGCACGCTGGCCTGCTCCACCGACAAGGACACCAAACTATACGTTGCAGTCAGCATGCACTCACTCCTTCGATTGCGCCGGTCACGCAAAGTAAAAAACACGAGTGTAAGCAGTGCCGGCGTGCGCCGGTTTGATCCCGCGCAAACGCGCATCGGGCGGTAATACCGCTAAATTAAGAGGGCCGTAGGTCGGATTAGCCGGAACGGCGTAATCCGACAACATTGTTGGCGGGTGTAGGATTGTCGGATTACGCCTGGCTGCGCCAGGCAACATTGTTGGCGGCGGTGAGATTGTCGGATTACGCCTGGCTGCGCCAGGCTAATCCGACCTACTTGGCGGCATGTGCATCGAGCGGCTTTTCAGGCATGCGGACGCAAGCTGATATGCAAATCGACCACGCCCGGCTCTTCCGACGGCGTGACGCTGCCGCCAAAACTCTTGACCAGCCGCTGCATGCCCTTGTTGCGCGCCATCGCCTCGCCCACCAGTTCTTCGGTACCGCGGCTGCGGAAATAATCGACCAGTTTCTCAAACAGAATATGGCCCAGGCCCTGGGCTTTGAGTTTCGAGCGCACGGCAATGGCAAAGTCGGCGGTGATATTGTCCGGGTCGGCCACCGCGCGCACTACGCCCAGCGTTTCCGGTTCGCCATCGTCGCCTATGCGGGTGGCGATAAAGGCCATGGCGCGGTCGTAATCGATCTGCGTCAGGCGCGCCAGTTGCGACATCGGCAGCTCGCGCATGGAAGTAAAAAAGCGCAGGCGCACGTCGTCCGGGTCGAGCGCATTGAACAGATCAAGGTGCTGCGGCGCGTCTTCGGGGCGGATCGGGCGCAGCACGATGGACTGGTCCATCCACGTGACCTGCTCTTCGAGCTCCTGCGGATAGGGGCGGATCGCCAGCCGGTCGGCGTCCTGCCCGGGCTGCAGGCGGATGCGCGCATCGAGCGCAATCACGCCATTGGCGTCGACCAGCAGCGGATTGATATCGAGTTCGGCCAGCTCGCCGATATCGGCCACCAGCTCGGCCACCTGGATCAGCGCATAGCAGATGGCGTCGACATTGGCTGGCGGCTGGCTGCGGTAGCCGGCCAGCAATTTCGACACGCGCGTGCGCGAGAGCATGTCGCGCGCCAGCACCATGTTCAGCGGCGGCAGGCCGATCGCATGGTCGGCCGTCACCTCGACCGAAATACCGCCCTGCCCCACCAGGATCACCGGACCGAAGGCGGCATCGGTGGTCACGCCGACGATCAGTTCATGCGACTGCGGCCGGCGCGCCATCTGCTGCACGGTAAAGCCGTCGATCAGGGCGTCGGGCCGCATGCGCCGCACGCGCCGCTCCATCGCCGCGCAGGCGGAGCGCAAGATATCGGGGCTGTCCAGGTCGAGCGCCACGCCGCCCACGTCGGACTTGTGGGCGATATCGGGCGAGTGGATTTTCAGCGCCACCGGATAGCCGATGTCCGCCGCCACCGCCAGCGCCTCTTCGACGTCAGCCGCCATGCGCGTGGTGGCCACCGGGATGCCGTAGGCGGCCAGGATTTCCTTCGAGCGGCATTCGCCCAGCACCGTCTGGCCGGCCGCCAGCGCCAGCGCCACGATCTCGCGCACGCGCGCACGGCGCGGCGTGCTCGACATGGGCAGCTGCGCCGGCACCTGCATCAGCATTTCCTGGTTGCGCCGGTACTGCACGATCTGCATAAAGCCGTGTACCGCCTTTTCCGGCGTATCGTAGGTCGGGATGCCGGCGCGGTTGAGCACCTGGCGCGCCGGCGCCACCGCCGAGCCACCCAGCAGGCATGACAGCACCGTGCGCGAGGTCGAACGCACCAGCGGGGCCACCGCCTCGGCAATCTCGGTCGACGACACCATGGCGGTGGGCGCATGCAGCAGCAGCAAGGCGTCGGCCTGCGGCTCATCGAGCAGCGGCTTGATGGCGTCGACATAGCGCTGCGCCGGCGCGTCGCCCTTCAACCCCACCGGATTGTCGTGCGACCAGCCGCGTGGCAGCGCCTTTTCCAGCGCAATTACGGTATCGGGCGACAGCTCGGCCAGCTTGCCGCCGCTGCCCACCAGCGCATCGGTGGCCATCACGCCCAGACCGCCGCCATTGCACAGCACCGCCAGGCGCTCGCCGCGCTGGGCCCGCACATGGGTCAGCGTCTCGACCGCATCGAACAGCTCTTCGGCCGAATACACGCGCAGCATGCCGGCGCGCCGGATCGCTGCGTCATACACGGCGTCCGAGCCGGCCAGCGCGCCCGTGTGCCAGGCCGCCATGGCGGCACCCTCGGCTTCGCGCCCGGCTTTCAAGACAATCACTGGTTTGCTGCGGGCGGCGGCGCGCGCGGCCGACATGAATTTGCGCGCCGCCTGGATGTCTTCCATATACAGCAGGATGGCGGCGGTATCGATATCGCCGGCCAGGTAGTCAAGCAGGTCGCCAAAATCGATATCGGCGCTGCCGCCCAGCGAAACGAACTTGGAAAAGCCCACGCCATGCGCATGCGCCCAGTCCAGCACGCCCGAGGCCAGCGCACCCGACTGCGATACAAAAGCGATCTTGCCGCTGGCCGCGCCCAGGTGCGCAAAGCTGGCGTTCAGGCCCAGTTTCGGCACCAGGAGGCCCATGCTGTTGGGCCCCAGGATGCGCAGCACATGCGGCCTGGCCGCTTTGAGCATCAGATGGCGCTGCTTGCCGTATTCGCCGCCGGCCTCCATGCCGGCCGTCATCACCACCACCGCCCGCGTGCCCATGGCGCCAAGCTCCTGGATAATGCCGGGAATGCTGGCCGGCGGGGTGCAGATCAGCGCCAGGTCGGGCGCCTTGGGCAGTTGCGCCAGCTTGTGGTAGCAGCGCACGCCGCGCAGCTCGTCGTACTTGGGATTGACCGGCCAGATCTGCCCCTGGTAGCCGCCGGCGCCACCCTGGCTGCTCCCCATCAACAGATTTTGCAGGGCAATGGCGCCCAGGCTGTGTTCGCGCGCCGAAGCGCCGATCAGGGCCACCGAGGCCGGCTTGAACAATTTGTCGAGATTGCGGATACTCATGCTCTGCCTTTTGAGGAAACGTGCAGCGCCAGTGTATCGGATGCGCTCCTGAAAAAACTTGACGGCGTGGCGATTTTTACAAAAAAAACCGCTCTTTCACCAGCGTGAAAAATGGCTTTCCGTCACGCCGGCCAATTGCGTGACGATGCGCTTGGGCGCCTGCACGCTGGCGCGCACCCAGCCGCTGAAGGTGCCGATCGGCTGCACATAGCGGCTGGCCGCCAGCCACAGATTGCGCTCCTCGCGGCGCGCCCCTTCCACCCGGAAGTGCAGGTCGAGCAGGTCGTCGTCGGTCCATATATGCCACGGCGCCAGCGGATTGTCGGGATTGAAGTCGAAATGCGCGCGCCCGAGCGGGTACAGCTGGCCGTCGAGCCACAGCGCGTTTTCCTGTGCGCCAAAGTAGCCGGCCTGCAGGTTGAACCCCAGCTCCAGGCTGTGCGCCGAGGCCCAGCGCCATTCGGTCTCGCGCGCCAGCAGGCCGTTGGAATAGTCAAAGCTGGCCACGCCGCCATCGAGGCTGTAGCCGTGTGCGCCGCAGCGCACCGCGCCCCACAACGGCAAGCCGCCCGACTTTTGCGTGGCATGCACGCTGCCGCCGTCTGCCTGCCCGACCGCCAGCAGGATCGGCGACACCGGCGCGCCGAATTCGGCGTCGATGCCGAACTGACCGCAGTCGAGCCGCAAACGGTAACGCTGCTGCGGCAACGCTTCGATGGCGATGCGGCTGCCAGGCCCGCGAAAGACGCTGGCGCCGCCTGCATGGCCAGCCACGCGCGCGCCCAGTCCAGGCAAGCCGTGTTGCGAAAACGCCGCCACCAGCTTGCCCTTGTTGCGGTCAAAAGCGTAGGCAAAGGCGGTGCTGGTCCAGCCCAGGTCGACGATGGCTACCGCGCAAAACAGCTCCGGCGTGGCCAGCGCCACATAATGCCAGCGCTTGTGATGAAACAGACGCCACAGCCGGCCGCGCGCATGCGGTGGCGCCAAGCGCGCCCAGGCAAACCCGTGCACCAGGCCGGCATAGCGGCCAGCCAGCGGCGCACCGCTGGCATCGATAACGGCTGCTGGCGCTGTCGGCAAGGTCATGCGCGGCACCGTTTGTGGGCGGTGGCTGCCATGGTGCGCTGCCGACGATAACGTTTGGACATGTCAATGATCAAGATAGTCATCATCGGCTAAAGATAGCGCATTTTTGGCCTGCGCCACGCATGTTTGCAGCGCCAGCCACAGAGGCCATTGTCTGCTTGACAGCGCAACTGAGCTGCGATAACGTGGGAAATATTTCCATACGGAAATTAAAATCCCCTGCTTCCTTCATCATGACCAAACACTGTTCTGCATTGCAGGCGGTGCACTGGTGCATTGTTGCATGGGCGGCAGGCCAACTTCTTATATCAATAACAATCAACGAGGAAGCGTGTGATAAATCAATTTCGGCATGGCCTGAGGGCAGCTCCACTGCTGCCGCTCGCAATGGCACTGGCGCTGGCAGCCTGCGGTGGCGGCGGCAGTGAACAGCCTGGCGCGCCCGCCCTGGCGACCGCGGCGCAGTTTGGCTCGCAAGTGTCGTCGGAAACCGTGTTGACGCCCATCGGCGCGACAGCCAGTTCGGCCGAACGCGGCGACCTGTCGGCAGCGGCCGCCATCGACCGCAACGACAGCACGCGCTGGGGCAGCGCTTTTACCGATGCTGAAAACCTGACGATCGACTTCGGCACATCGAAGACGATCACGCGCGTGCGCATCGCCTGGGAAAACGCGCATGCCAGCGCCTACCTGCTGCAGGTATCCGACGACCTCAATAACTGGACCACCATCCGCAGCGTCGACAACAGCAGCGGCGGCGTCGAGGACATCACGGGCCTGTCCGGCCAGGGCCGCTACCTGCGCATGCAGGGCGTCAAGCGCGCCGGCCAGTACGGCTATTCGATTTTTGAAATCCAGGCGTTTTCGGGCACGCCAGCGACCGTGCCGGACACCCCGCCGGTCACGCCGGCAGAACCTGCCCCTGGTGATCCGACCAAACCGGGCGTCTTGATCAAGCCGGTCGCCGCCACCTCCTCGCCGGTGGAAAACCCGGGCATGTCGGCCGCCATGGCCATCGACGGCAAGAGCGCCACCCGCTGGGCCAGCACTTTTGAAGACGGCTCCTGGATCCAGTTCGACTTCGGCGCACCAACCGCCATCGGCTACCTGCAGCTGCAATGGGAAAACGCCTACGGCAAGGAATATGCGCTGCAGACCTCGAACGATGGCAGCAGCTGGACCCAGGTGCGCTATGTCAGCAACGGCAAGGGCGGCACCGAGGAATTTTTCAATCTTGGCGTCAACGCGCGCTATATCCGCCTGCAAGGCGTGGCACGCGCTACCCAGTATGGCTACTCGCTGCTCGAAGCGGTGTTCAAGTCGCCCGGCAGCGACAACAGCCTGCCGCAACAAGCCACCTCGGCACTCAAATTCCCGTTAGATGGCAGCGCCTTTGCACCGCTGCCCGCTGCCCGGGAACCGCTGGAAACGCTGCAGTTCTCGCTGGCCGACGGCACCCTGGTCACGCGCTTTGGCGCGCGCGGCCTGGCCCGTCATGGCCGCGAACGCGGCGAAGAATGGAACGAAATCGGCTACGGCCCGAACGAGACGGTCGATCCGGTCACCGGCCTGCCGGTCGACAAGGGTCCGGGCAACTACCTGACGTTCGTGCCGCAGTACTTCAAGAACCGCACCTGGGGTGTCGAGATTATCGACAACAGCCGCGTGGCGGGCGTCACCAAGCCCACCCTGATCGTCAACCAGTACACCACGGTCGACTTCCTGTCCGGCGGCGTGGCCTTCTTTCGCGGTTTCGACCGCCCTGGCGTGACCGGCTACGGCTGGATGTCGCCGGGCGAACTGGTCGACCGCAATGTACCGGTGTGCAAACCGCTGGCCTACCCGGCCGCCGGCAAGCTCAATACTGCCAACGGCATCAACGGCGCCTGCACCATGCTGATCAGGGAGTATCCGGGCCACGGCGGGCTCGATGCCAACGGCATGCCCAACGGCCAGGATGTCAAGGCGCGCGCGCTGGTGTCGGGCGACGTGGTCGAAGTATCGCCGTCGATGTTTTCCACCAAGGAGGCGATGGCGGCCCAGGGCGACGATGGCGGCATCCGCTACTATTCCTACGAATGGACTTATGTGGTGGGCGCCGGCCTGCGGCCATGGTATGGCGTGCAGCCGCGCCTCAATGCGGCGCCGCTGCCGGCCGAGACGCTGTCGGGCGGCCTGGGTTCGGTGTCCTACAACTACTCGGACAACGCGCTGTTCATCTTTCAGCAGCCGCACAACCATACCGGCATGCAGAACATGCAGCGCTTTGTCGAAGGCCGGCGCCTGGTGCACACCAACTTCCGCACCGGCGAACACAATGAAGGCGGCAACGACCGCTATGCGCCAGCCGTCGGCCTGCAGGGGCAGCGCTATACGCAGTCGGCCTGCATCGCCTGCCACGTCAACAATGGCCGCAGCCCGGCGCCCGCCTCGATCAATCAGCGGCTCGACATGATGGCCGTGCGCGTGGCCGCGCTCGATGCGGCCGGCATGCAGGTGCCGCACCCGCAATACGGCACGGCGATCCAGATGAATGCCGTCTCGGGCGCCGGTGTGCCGCAAAACTGGGGCAACAGCGTGGCCGTCGGTGGTTTCGAGACCAGCCAGGTGACACTGGCCGATGGCAGCGTGGTCGAACTGCGCAAGCCCAAACTTGCTTTCGAGGGCCCGGTGCCATCTATCGTCTCGCTGCGCGCCGCCCCGCCGATGATCGGCACCGGCCTGCTTGAAGCGGTGCCGGAAGCCGACATCCTGGCGCGCGTGCGCAGCACGGCCGACGCCGACGGCGTCAAGGGCCAGGCCAACTTCGTGTACGACCCGGAAAGCGGCGCCGTGCGCCTGGGCCGCTTCGGCTGGAAGGCGGCCAAAGCCACCTTGCGCCAGCAGGCAGCCGAGGCGCTGCTGCTCGACATGGCCGTGACTTCGCCGGTGTATCCGAACCGCGCCTGCACGGCAGGCCCCGTCGCCTGCGCTGCCGGCGGCAAACAGGCCGGCATTTCCGAGGCGGACCTGCAGTCGATCTCGCACTACCTGGCGCTGGTCGCCGTGCCGGCCCAGCGCAGCATCGCCAGCGGTTTCCCCAAGGGCGTGGCGCCTATCGATGAACTGAAGGTCGACCCGCAGCAGGTGACGGCCGGCGCAAAACTGTTCCAGGGCATGCGCTGCGCTGCCTGCCATACGGTGGAAATGAAAACCGGCAGCGGCCACCTGTTTGCCGAACTGCGCAACCAGACCATCCGCCCCTACACCGACCTGCTGCTGCACGACATGGGCCCGGGCCTGGCCGACAAGTTTGTCGAAGGCCAGGCGCAAGGCGCCATGTGGCGCACCGCCCCGCTGTGGGGCATCGGCTACACGGAAAAAGTGCTGGGCAAGGAAGGCAAGGCCGGCTACCTGCATGACGGCCGCGCCCGCAGCCTGACCGAAGCGATCCTGTGGCACGGCGGCGAAGGCTCCCGCTCGCGCCAGCGTTTCGAGGCGCTGTCCAAAGCGGAGCGGGAATCGCTGCTGGCATTCCTCAAATCACTGTAAGCATCGCCGGCCCTTCGGGCCGTAATCCGACAATACCTTCGTGTGCCAACGATGTTGTCGGATTACGCCCTTTGGGCTAATCCGACCTACTTGACTCAAATCGCTGTAAATATCCTGATGCCGCCGTAGGTCGGATTAGGCCCCGCAGGGGCCGTAATCCGACAATACCGCTGACGCTAACAATGTTGTCGGATTACGCCCTGCGGGCTAATCCGACCTACCTTCATTCTTTTTTCTTCATCAACCCCGCCAACGCCGCAAACGGATTATGCGTCGCCGGCGCCACCTCGGCCGACAGCAAGCCGGCGCCGCGGTCCGCTTCCAGGTAGCGCGAGTGTTCGTTGTCGTGGCAGTACAGGCACAGCAGCTCCCAGTTGCTGCCATCGGGCGGATTGTTGTCGTGGTTATGGTCGCGGTGATGCACGGTCAGCTGCTGCACGTTGGCGCGCGTGAATTCACGCATGCAGCGTCCGCACACCCATGGATACATCTTCAGCGACCGTTCGCGATAGCCGCTCTCGCGCTGATCGGCGGCGCGCCGTGCCTCGGCCACGATTTTATCGAGCCTGGCGGCGTCAGGTTTCTTCGCTTGCATATGTGCCTTCAATATCGGTGGAATAAATAGCCATTTTAATGACAGTCACCGTCAAACTGGCTGTTTTTCATCGCACTATCGGCCCGCCATGCGCGCGGCATGGATTTTTTTGCCATCTTTCTCGCCGTGCGTGCTTGATTTAAAGCAAAATGGGTCCAGCGCCTGCCTCCTTTCGCGATCACGATGACGAGACCTCTGCCACGCCTGTTCAGCCGCCTTTACCGTCTCAGCCTGGTGCCGCTGTTTGCGCTGCTGTTGCTGGCGCTGCTATGGGGCGCGGTGCTGGCGCAGATACGCCAGGAGCGCGCCAGCAGCATGCGCGATGCGGTCGCCGGCAGCGAGTCGCTGGCACGCACGCTGGCTGACCACACCAGCACTATCCTGCGCCAGACCGACCACGCCACGCAGCTGTTCAAGCTCAAGTTCGAGGAGTCCGGCGGCGCCTTGCGCCTGAAAGAATTTACCCGGCCGCGCGGCCTGCTCGACAGCGTGCTGCCATCCAAGCTGGCCTTGCCCATTGCACTGGTGGACGCCAACGGCAGTATCATTGACACGAGCAATGCCTATCTGCCCGAGTATCCGGGCGGGCAGGCTTTTTTCAAGGCGCTGGCCGGCAATGCGCTCGATGTGGCGCTGGTCGATACGCCGGTGCTCGATGCAGCCAGCAAGCAGTGGACCATCCGCCTGGCGCGCCGCCTCAATGACAGCGGCGGCAATTTCGCCGGCGCCATCGTGGTGCTGGTCGACCCCACCTATTTTGTCGACGACTACGATCGCCTCGACCTTGACGAACACGGCGCGCTGATGCTGGTGGCGCGCGACAGCGGCCTGACCGTAGGACGCATCGGCGAACAGCAGATCATCAGCGACCGCATCGACTTTCGCGCGCCCGGCCCGCCCGCGCGCGCGCCGGAAGAAATCGAGATCGTGCCGGCCATCGACGCCACCGACCGCATCTACAGCTACCGCGAGCTGGCGCGCTATCCGCTGCTGGCGGTGGTAGGGGTGAGCCGCTCCAGCGCGCTGGAGCACTTCGAACACCGGCGCCGCCTGTACCTGGGCGCGCTGGTCGGCGTCAGCCTCCTGATCGTGGGTTTCGGCGCACTGCTGACGCGCCAGAGCGCACGCCTGCGCCGCAGTTCGCGCCAGGCCAGGGAAGCGCAGGCGCTGCTGCGCGCGGCGCACCAGGCCAGCCTCGATTCGATCATGCTGCTCAAGGCCTGGCGCCCAGCTCCCGGTGCATCGCCGCAGGACTTTATCCTGGCCGATATCAACGAAAGCGCCGCCGATATGCTGGGCAAACCACGCGCCGAACTGCTGGGCCAGCGCCTGCTGCAGGTACTGCCGCTGATGCGCGGCGAGCGTTTCTTCGAGCGCTTCGTGCAGGTGATGCAAAGCGGCCAGCCGCAGGAGGAAGAGTTCGAGCTCAAGCTGGCCTCGGGCGCCACGCGCTGGCTGCGCCACCAGGTGGTGCCGATTATCGACGGCGTGGCGCTGACCTCGCGTGATATCAGCGCGCGCAAGCGCGACGAGCTGGCCGTGCGCGACAAGGGCAGCTTTCTGCAGTCCCTGGTCGAACATCTGCCGGTGCTGGTGTACGTCAAAAGCGCGCGCCCGGAAAATTTCGGCCAGATGGTGGTATGGAACACGGCGGCCGAACTGGTCACCGGCTACCTGGCCGTCGACGTGCTGGGCAAGACCGACAGCGTGGCTTTTCCGCCCGACTTCGGCCTGCATGACATTGAAGACGACCGCGCGGTGCTGGCCGAACGCGGCGTGATCGACCATGTGGAAAAGCCGTTGCGCCTGGCCGACGGCACCACGCGTTATCTGCACGTGGTGTCGGTGCCGGTGTTCGACGAACGCCAGCAGGTGGAATATATCCTGTGCATCGGCGAAGATATTTCGCAGCGCCGCCAGCAGGAACTGGCGCTGCGCCAACACCAGGCCGAACTGGCTGCCGTCACCGATTCCTCGCCGCTGGGACTGGTGCGCCTCGACCGCGAGCGCCGCTGCACCTATGTCAACCGCACCTTCGAAGCCATCACCGGCCTGCCGCGCGCCGCTGCGCTGGGGGCCGGCTGGACTGGCGCGCTGCATCGCGACGATTATCCGCAGATGCACGGGGCGCTGGACCGGCTCAAGCGAGAACAAAGCGCTTTCCAGGCCACGCTGCGCTGGGTGCACCGCGACGGCAAGCTGGTCTGGGTTTCGCTCAAGCTGGCGCCGATCCTGGTCGACGGCCGCGTCGACGGCTGGGTCGGCAGCCTGGACGACATTACCACCCTGCGCCTGTCGGAAGTGGCGCTGCTGGAAAGCGAAGCGCGCCTGCGCACCATTGCCGACACGCTGCCGGCCATGGTCGCCTATATCGACGCCGACCAGGTCTACCGCTTCCTCAACGTTGCCTACGAGCGCGAACTGGGCATGCCGGCAGCACAGGTGCTGGGGCGCCGCATACCTGACACCGTCAGCGCAGAGCGCTACCGCATGCTGGTGCCGTATATATTGCGCGCGCTGGCCGGCGAGACGCTGAGCTTTGAGGAAGAGGACATCAAGGACGATATCGCGCGCTGCATGGAGGTCATTTACATTCCGCAGATCGGCGAAGACCAGCTGCAGGTGGTGGGCTTTCACGTGATGCGCCAGGATATTACGGTGCAAAAGCGCGAGAAGCAGCGCCTGCTGGCGCTGGCCCAGGTCGATACGCTGACCGGCCTCACCAACCGCGCCGGCTTCCTGCAAAAGCTCAGCGACTGCATGCAGGAAAGCCGCCGCCAGGGACATCTGATGGCCGCCATGTACATGGATATCGACCGCTTCAAGCCTGTCAACGACACCTACGGCCACGCCATGGGCGACGCGCTGCTGCGCGCCTTTGCCCAGCGCCTCACCCACACCATGCGCGCCACCGATATCATCGCGCGCCTGGGCGGCGATGAATTTACGATCATCCTGAGCCATCTGCACCGGCCCGACGACGCCACCGTGCTGGCGGCGCAGATCGTCAGCACCATGCAGCAGCCGTTCGATCTCGATGGCACGGTGGTCAGTATTTCGGCCAGCATCGGCCTGGCCTTCTACTGCGGCGCCGACATCACGCCAGCGGCGCTGCTGCAGCAGGCCGACGTGCTGCTGTACCAGGCCAAGCAGGATGGGCGCAACGGCTACCGTGCAGGCGCGGTCGAACCCTGAGCGCCGATTTGCTATATTGACGCCTGTTCCCACCTTCGCCCGACCGATCTCCATGCGTCTGCTGCACACTTCAGACTGGCACCTGGGCCAGACCCTGCACAATTACGAGCGCCACTACGAGCACCAGTGCTTTCTCGACTGGCTGCTGGAAACCCTGGTGGCCGAGCGCATCGATGTGCTGCTGGTGGCCGGCGACGTATTCGACAACGCCAACCCTTCGGCCGCCTCGCAAAAGCAGCTGTACGGTTTCCTGCAGCAGGCGCGCGCGCGCCTGCCGGCGCTGCAGATCATCGTTATCGCCGGCAACCACGATTCGGCCGGCCGCCTGGAAGCACCGGGGCCGCTGCTGGCTGCGCAAGGAACGCATGTGATCGGCCATGTGCTGCGCGACGAGGCCGGCCAGATCGACCTGGAGCGCCTGCTGCTGCCGCTGCATGACGACGCTGGCAATGTGGCGGCCTGGTGCCTGGCCGTGCCGTTTCTGCGCCCCGGCGACGTGCCGAAGCTGGCGCCCGACAGCCCCCAGGAGCCTTACCTGGGCGGCATCGCCCTGCTGTACCGCCAGCTGACCGACCTGGCGCTGGCGCGCCGCACACCTGGCCAGGCCATTATCGCGCTGGGCCACTGCCATATGGTCGGCGGCGATATGTCCAATGACTCCGAGCGGCGCATCGTGATCGGCGGCGCCGAAATGCTGCCGGCCGGGATCTTTGACCCGGCCATCGCCTATGCGGCGCTGGGCCACCTGCACAAGGCGCAAGCCGTGGGCGGCCATGAACATATCCGCTACAGCGGCAGCCCGATCCCGCTGTCGTTTGCGGAAGTGCATTATCGCCACCAGGTGCTGTGCCTGGAACTGGACGGCGCGCAGCTGGGAAAGTTGCGCGTACTCGATATCCCGCGCGCCGTGCCGCTGCTGCGCGTGCCCGAAAAACCGGCGCCGGTGTTTGAGGTGTTGGCGCAGCTGGCCGCACTGGCCATGCCTGAAGCGCCGCCTGAAGCACAGCCCTACCTGGAAGTGCGGGTACGGCTGGACGCCCCCGAGCCGGGCCTGCGCGCGCGCATCGAAGCAGCGCTGGACGGCAAGCCGGTACGGCTGGCAAAAATCGAGACCTCGAGTGCCGCAGCCAGTAATGCGCCGGCTGCCATGACGCTCGACCAGCTGGCGCAACTGCAGCCCGATGAAATCTTCCGCCGGCTGTACCAGCAAAAATTCGGCAAGGAGGCGCCGCCCGATCAACTGAGCGCACTGGCCGAACTGCTGCTGCCCGACACTGAGGTGCAAGCATGAGAATCCTCGCCATCAGCGGCAAGAACCTGGCCTCGCTGGCAGGTGAATTCCTGGTCGACTTTGAACAGGAACCGTTGGCGTCTGCCGGCCTGTTTGCCATCAGCGGGCCGACCGGTGCCGGAAAAAGCACCCTGCTCGACGCGCTGTGCCTGGCCTTGTATGACGCCACGCCGCGCCTGCTGCGCGTGGCCGGGCGCAATGCACTGCCCGACGTCGGCAAGGAAACGGTCAATGCGCAAGATACGCGCACGTTGCTGCGGCGCGGCACGCCGGAGGGCTATGCGCAGGTCGATTTTGTCGGCAACGATGGTGGCCGCTACCGCGCGCGCTGGAGCGTGCGCCGCTCGCGCACCAAGGCCGAAGGCGCATTGCAGGCCACCGCCATGAGCTTGCACCAGTTGCCTGCGCTGCAGCCCATCGGCGGCACCAAGACGGAAGTAAAGGAAGCGATCGAACAGCGCATCGGCCTGTCGTTTGACCAGTTTACGCGCGCCGTGCTGCTGGCACAGAACGAGTTCTCCACCTTCCTGAAAACCGAAGACAACGAACGCGGCGAGCTGCTTGAAACGCTAACCGGCACCACCATCTACAGCGACATCTCGATGCGCGCTTTCGAGCGGGCAAAAAAGGAAAAACAGCTGCTCGAACGTCTGAGCGACAAGCTGGCAGACCAGAAACCGATGGCGCCCGAACTGCGCCAGGAAACGCAGGCGCAGGCCGAAGCGGCCGAAGCGGCCTTGCATCAGCTCGATGCGCGCAAGAGCGTGCTGGAAAGCCAGCAGCGCTGGCACCAGCAATCGCAGCAGTTGCACGACAGCGTGGCGGGTGCCGGCCAGGACATGGAAGCGGCCAGGCTGGCGCAGGCCGAGGCGCAGCCACGCATCACCACGCTGGCGCAATGGGAGCTGCTGCAGCCGGCCCGCCCCCTGCTCGACGATACGGCGCGCCTGGCGGGCGAACTGGCGCAGACCAGCGAACGATTGACGCTGGCGCGCCAGCAGGCGGCCGAGGCGCTGGCCGGCGAACAACAAGCATCTGCCAGTGCGCAACTGGCCGGCGAACAGTTGCAGGCGCAGGAAGCGGCGCAACGTGCGGCGGCGCCACAGCTCGATCAGGCCAAGGCGCTCGACGCCGGCATCGCCGCGCGCCTGCCGGCGCACCAGCAAGCCAGCACTGCCATGCAGGCAGCCGATTCTGCCAACGATACGGCGCGCGCCGAACTGCTGGCCGTGCAGCAGCGCCAGCAGGCGCTGGAGGCGCAGCAGGCAAGCGGCGCCGAGTGGCTGGAACAGCACCGACACTGGCGCACGCTGGCGCAGGAGTGGCCGCTGTGGGATCAGTTGCTGCAGCAGGCCGGCCAGCACGCAGCCCAGGCCGATGCGCTCGATACCAGCCTGGCGCAGGCTAAGCTGACAGCGCGCCAGGCCGCTGACGATGCCGCCAGTCTGCAGGCCACGCTGGCACAGGCCGCCAGTGAGCTGGCGCAACGCGAGCAGCAACGCGCCACCGCATTGGCGACGCTGCAGGCGCTCGATGGCGCGCAACTGGAACAGCGGCGCGAACAGCTGGAAAACCAGGCGCGGCAGCTCACCACGGCAGAAAAAAGCTGGACCGAACTGGCTCACCATCAGCAGCAACTGCGCCAATGGCAGGACACGGCCACGCAACTGGCGCAGTCGGTGCAGCAGGAAAGCGCCGCCCAAGCGACACTGGCGGCGCAGACGGCCGGCCTGGAAGCGGCGCTGGCGCAAGCTGAAAAAGCACTGGCCGGTGCGCAGGCTGCCTGCAGCGCCAGCGTGGAGCAGATGCGCGCCAACCTGGCAGAGGACGAGCCCTGCCCCGTGTGCGGCGCGCTTGAGCATCCTTACAGCCAGGCCGAAACGGCGCTGCATGCGATGCTGGCCAGCTTGCAAGATGGCGTATTGTCCTGCCGCGCGCAGCTGCGCAGCCATGGCGACCAGTTGGCCCTGCACAAAGCGGCGCTGGCCAGCCTGGCGCGCGAGCAGGCCACGGCGCAGGCCGAGTTGACCCGTCTGCCGCCGCTGCTGGCCGCCCTGGAACAACAATGGATAGAGCACAGTGCGCTGCCCGGCTTGCCCGAGCCGGCGCTGCGCACGGCGTGGCTGGCCGACCAGCTGGCCGCCAATATGGCCAGCCTGCAGGCCCTGTTGCAGCAACTGGCCGCACTGCGCCAGGCCGGCGTCGCGCGCGACCAGGCGCAGGCCGCTTATGACGAGGCCAGCGCGCACCACGCGCGCCTGGGCGTGTTGCATAACGAAGCCCAGGCGCAGCTGCTGCAATGCCAGTCGCGCCTGGCTTCTGCCGCAGAACGCCAGGAAACGGCGCGCCAGTCGCTCGGCGAAGTGCTGGCGCAGCTGAACCGCGCCTTTGCCGACATGGACGAAGCCGGCGACTGGAAAGACGGCTGGCGCCAGGGTCCGGCCGATTTCCGTGCCGCGCGCCAGGCGCAAAGTACGCAGTGGCTGGCGCAAAACAAGGCGCAGGATGAGCGTACCGGCCAGCTCGCCACGCTGGCCGTGCAGCTGCAACACGCGCACGCGCAGGCTGACCAGGCGCGCCAACTGGCGCAGGAGGCGCAGACGGCGTTTGCCCAGCTCGACGTCCAGCTCAAAAGCTTGCAAACGCAGCGCGCCGCCCTCTGGCAAGGGGCAAACGTGGCGCAAGTCGAGCAGCAGCTGGCACAAAACGTCGATGCGGCGAAGGCTGCGCTGGCCCGCGCCCAGCAGGCAGTGCAGGCAGCAGGCCATGAGCGTGCGCGGCTCGACGAAGCCTGCGCGCAAGCGAACGCGCGCATCGCCACTCTCCAGCAACAGCAGGCCGAGGCAGCTTGCGCCCTACAGGACTGGCTGGCGCAATTGCAGCAGTCACAAGGCGATCAGGCGCCTGCCGACCTCGCGCAACTGCGCGCGCAATTGGCTGTCACGCCCGACACCATGCGCGCCGAGCGCGCGGCGCTGCAGGCCATCGCCGACCGCGTGACGGCAGCGGCGTCGGTGCTGGCCGAACGCCAGCAGCGCCAGCTCGCGCATCTGGCGCTGCGACCAGCCGAGCTGGAGGACGATCCACAGGTGCTGCAACAGGCGCTCGATACGTTGGGCGAAGAGCGCGGCGCCGCCAACCAGGAAGCGACGCGCCTGCGCCTGGCGCTGGCGCAGGACGATGCGCGCCGCCACAGTGCGCAGGAAGTGCTGAAGCAGATCGAGCAGCAGGCCAGCGTCGAACACCGATGGGCCAGCCTGGCCGATCTGATCGGCTCGGCCGACGGCAAGAAGTTTCGCAACTATGCCCAGCAGTTCACGCTGGAGGTGCTGCTCGGCTATGCCAACGCGCATCTGGCCCAGCTGGCGCGGCGCTATCAGCTCGAACGCATCAGCAATCCCGGCCAGCCGTCGCTGGGCCTGATGGTGCGCGACCAGGACATGGGCGGCGAGCTGCGCTCGGTCCATTCGCTGTCGGGTGGCGAGTCGTTCCTGGTGTCGCTGGCGCTGGCGCTGGGCCTCGCTTCCCTGTCGTCGAACCGGGTGCGGGTCGAGTCGCTGTTTATCGACGAGGGATTTGGCAGCCTCGATACCGAAACGCTGCGCGTGGCCATGGATGCACTCGACGGCCTGCAGGCGATGGGCAGGAAGGTTGGCGTGATCTCGCATGTGCGCGAAATGACCGAGCGCATCGCCACCCGCATCCTGGTGCAGCCGGGCGCCGGCGGCAGAAGCGTGGTGACGGTGCGCTGATGAGGCGCGCGGGCGATTGGGTTAAAATCGCCCCCTTTGCACCATCCAACTGATCAAGGACACCCATGAAAGCCGCCCGCAGCCTTACCTTCAAATGCGTCAAATGCCAGAAATCGATGCAGGTCTATCTGCAGAAAGTATCGGCCTGCTCGCATATCACGCCTTACCAGGGCATCTGCCAGTGCGGCGAAGTCAAACGCCACGCCACCGGCCAGGCAGAAACCGTCAAGGCCTACCTGGAGTCGGCAGACGGTAGCTGGTCGCACCACCACTGATGGTTAAAGAATTGGGCGCAACCGCCGATACAGCAGTTACTACCTACTGATTGGAATTGCCATGTCCCAGCTGCCTGCCATCGCTAACCGCCAGAGCGCCGCCAATACGCTGTCCCAGACAGCGCCAAAAGCCGCCGGCAGCGGCAGTGGCAGTGGCGCGACCAATGCGCTGATGCAGCGCACCTCGCAAGACATGGTCGCCCTGTCGAAAAAAGGCCTGGACCTGTCGGCACAGGGTTTGTCGGATCGTACCGACGCGCTGGGCAACGCCACCGTCGACGTGGCGCAGGATTTGCTGGGCAATATGGCACGCCAACTGTTCGGCGACGGTGCCAGCATCAATTTCGATTCGGTCGACCTGTCGGCATCAAGCGGCTATGCGGCGCAGATGGCCAGCTATGCCGGCCCCAATGGCCGCGCCGGCATGGCCGGCTTCAGCCTGGCCGAAAACGCGCACTTTATCGGCAAGGGCACCATTACCACGGCCGATGGCCAGAGCTTTGAATTCGAAATCGAAGTGCAGTACGAATCAAAGATCAGCGCCAGCGCGCAGTACCAGTCGCAGGCCGCTGCGGCTGGGGCTGGCGACGAGGCCGAAGACGGCAGCGAACTGCCCTCCGTCGACCTGCCGAAGATGGATTTTGCCGGCAGCCTCAGTGACCTGTTCAAAATGCTGGGCCAGCAGCTGCGCAGCAGCATCTACGACGCCCAGGCAGCGCAGGACGAAAAAGCCGGTGCCGCCAATGAAGCAGGCAGCCTGACGCTGCGCCTGCTCGACCTGGTGCAGCAACCGAAAGCGCAGGCAACGCCGGCACCAGCATCAACAACCAATGCCACGCCGGAAGAACAGGCCAGGGCGCAAAGCCAGGCCAAGGCGCTGGCGCAGGCCTATGGCGCGCCGGACGGTCCGCTCAAGCCATCGGCCTGAGCGCGCAGCAACATGCCAACCAGGCGGGCTGGCAGCCACGTATAATGGAAGACCGCCTGCGCAGGCAGCACGCCGCGCGCCCTCTTCTATCGATTGAACGCCATGCCCGACACCACACCCCTTGCCGACCACCCGCAGATCCACTGGACCGAGAACGGCGTCGCACACAGCGCCCGCTGGCGCTCCGAAAGCGGCATGCCGCCGCCCAAGCGCGTGATGATTGCCGACGACCGCATGACGGCCGACCAGGCCTATCGCCTGGCCTGCGAAGGCACGGCACTGCTGTGGCGCGGCGACTTCCAGAACGCGCGCCAGTTGCTGCAGGCACTGGCGCGCCGTAACGACCAGAAAAAACCCGGCAAAAAAACTGGCAAAAAAAACAACCCGGCCGACGATCAGCCGGCCAGCCCCGGCGCAGCATTCCATCTGCACCGCCAGGCGCAGTCGCAGCGCGCCCGCACGCTGGCCATGCTGCTGCTGCCGTTCGAGGCCGACTACACGATTGCCCTGCGCCGCGCGCCCGACGTGAAACTGGCCTGCAATGAAGCCTATGGCCGTGGCGAGGAGCCGTTCGTGGCCTCGCTGCGCGAGCTGCTGGGCCTGATCGGCGCCCATGAATGGCGCCGCAATGGCGTCGAACTGCCGGCACTGGGCCAGCGTATCCACCCGCATTACGGCGTGTTTTCACCGATACGCGGCGAGTATGTGCAACTGGTGGCCGACACGCCGCTGCCGGCCGGTACGCGCCTGGCATTCGATATCGGCACCGGTACCGGCGTGCTGGCGGCCGTGCTGGCGCAGCGCGGCGTCAAGCACATCGTGGCCACCGATATGGACCCGCGCGCCTTGTCCTGCGCACGCGACAACCTGGCGCGCCTGGATCTGCTGGAGCAGGTCGAGGTGATCGAGGCCGACCTGTTCCCGGCGGGACGCGCGCCGCTGATCGTGTGCAATCCGCCATGGCTGCCGGCACGCCCCAGTTCGCGCATCGAATACGCCGTCTACGACCCGGAAAGCAGCATGCTGCGCGGCTTCCTGGCGGGCCTGGCCGCGCATCTGGAGCCGGGCGGCGAAGGCTGGCTGATCCTGTCCGACCTGGCCGAACACCTGGGCCTGCGCCCGCGCGCGCAGCTGCTCGACTGGATAGCGCAAGCTGGCCTGAAAGTGATCGAGCGCCACGACGTCAAACCGACCCACCCACGTGCGCAGGACGCCAGCGACAGCCTGCATGCAGCGCGTTCGCAGGAAGTCACTTCGCTGTGGCGCCTCGCGGCGGCATAAAGCAAAAATGCCAGGTTTTCACCTGGCATTTTTGTATGAGCGTAGGTCGGATTAGCGTAGCGTAATCCGACATCAGCCAGCACAGCTACAGCTGCATCAAGCCTTGAAGAACTTCAGCAGATCAGCATTGATCACATCAGCATGCGTGGTTGGCATGCCGTGCGGGAAGCCCGGGTAGGAAATCAGCTGGCCTTTTTTGAGCAACTTGACCGACTTGGCGGCGCTGTTACCGAACGGCACGATCTGGTCGTCTTCACCGTGCATGACCAGCACCGGCATGTCCATCGCACGCAGATCATCGCTGAAGTCCACTTGCGCGAACTGGAAGATGCAGTCATAGGCAGCCTTGACGCCACCCATCATGCCCTGGCGCCACCAGTTCTGGCGGATCGCTTCCGACACTTTCGCGCCCGGACGGTTGTAGCCGTAGAACGGGATCGTCAGGTCCATATAGAACTGTGGACGGTTGAACGCGGTGCCCTGGCGGATATCGTCAAACACCTTGAGCGGCACGCCGTCAGGGTTGGTGGCCGATTGCACCATGATCGGTGGCACGGCGCTCAGCAGCACGGCCTTGATGACATGCTTCTTGCCATACTGGCGCGTGAAACGGGCAACTTCGCCGCCACCGGTGGAGTGACCGACGTGGATGGCTTTCGTCACTTTCAGCTCGGTCGCCAGCGCAGCGACGTCGGAGCTGTAGGTATCCATGTCGTTGCCGGTATCGGTCTGGGTCGAACGGCCATGACCACGGCGGTCATGCGCGATCACGCGATAGCCGTGCTGCAGGAAGAACATCATCTGGCTGTCCCAGTCGTCCGAGGTCAGTGGCCAGCCGTGGTGAAACCAGATCACCGGCGCGTCTTTCGGGCCCCAGTCCTTGTAGAAGATACGGGCGCCGTCCTTGACGATAATCATGCCGGTGTTCATGTCGGTCATGTCCGGATGACGTGCCTGCTCGGCGCGCGTGGCTGCCGACGCCAGGCTCGGCATGGCCGCCACGGCAGTAGCAGCAGCTACGCCCAGGCCGCCAAAAATGGCGCTACGGCGCGAAGCCACCGGATCGGCTGGCGTGGTGTTGGTATCCCTGTTGGTATTATTGTTCGATTCCATCTGATGCTCCTGAAAACGGGTTGATATTGGACTAGCCTTGTGAAAGACGCCAGGCAGCGCCACGTGGGCAGGCCGCCTGGCCACGACAAGAAGCAGTGTAGACAATTGCGTATCAATCCACCTCTATAGGAAGGTAGGGAGGCAGGCATTTCGTTTGGCAGGCTGCTCAGGCGAGCGCCGTTGCGCAATGCAGCAAACTGCGCTATAATTCGCCCGCGGGGTGGAGCAGTCTGGCAGCTCGTCGGGCTCATAACCCGAAGGTCACAGGTTCAAATCCTGTCCCCGCAACCAGATACCGGAAAGCCGTTGAGTCCTGCAAAGGATCAACGGCTTTTTCTATTGCAGCGCAGCATTCCAGCGCGCGCAAGTCGCCACATTTTTCACCCGCTTTGCTATTGGCATGAACTTGGTATATAATTCGCCTGCGGGGTGGAGCAGTCTGGCAGCTCGTCGGGCTCATAACCCGAAGGTCACAGGTTCAAATCCTGTCCCCGCAACCAGATACTAAAAAGGGCCTGTCGCTTTGCGACAGGCCCTTTTTGCATTGCATCAAGCATTTTTACATTCTGCTCCCATCGAATCACTTACCCCAACCATACGCTTGTTGTTCTGTGGAAATTGTGTATGATAAGTGGCAATCATTTTTGACATTATTTACCGCCCACAACGAGCTATGCACATCAATACAACCAGAACGGCGCTCCTGAGCGCCATCATTATCGCAACGCTTTCCCAGGCCCACGCCAAGGATATACGCGACGAACTTAATATCCAGACAGGCAAGGCGCAACTCGTGATCCGCGACCTGCCACCGCAGCAAGTTGCGGAAAAAGTCAAAGACGCCCTGTCGCAGTTTGCCATTCCAACCAACCTCAACTTCAAAACTATTCCTACACCGCTGCCAGCCAGGCCCGGCGCGCCGACAGAGAAGTCGGTGCTGATCCAGGGCAGCCCTGCGACCGATTACGTGTGCGACGGCGCCTATGCGGAACTGACCAAAATGCCGCCACCGGTACAGAATGCGTTTTACTTCAACCGTGAAGCTTTGCGCTCATGCATGTATGCATTCCAGGGCGGGGTCAGGATCGACATCATTTTCCACGTGATCCGCAAGACCGAATCTCTGACCG
The DNA here is from genome assembly GCF_009208565.1 of Janthinobacterium aquaticum. Classification (GTDB taxonomy): domain Bacteria; phylum Pseudomonadota; class Gammaproteobacteria; order Burkholderiales; family Burkholderiaceae_D; genus Janthinobacterium. The sequence goes on from NZ_WFLK01000006.1 coordinate 72,746, forward strand.
GCGGCTTGTTCAACAGCATCACGAAATCGATACGCGGCAGCGATGGCGAACGTATCAGCGGCCAGCTCAAGGAAAACATCGAGGCCATCCGCAAGGTATTGCCCACAGCGCTGGTGGCGCGCATCGAAGCGCCAGGCATGGCAGTTGAGGAACCTGACAAGGATGCCGTTGCGCAGATCATTCCACCACCGACACCAGCAGAACTGGCGGCCGCACAAGCGAAGCCGGAGCAGGCAGCACCAGTCCAGGCTTCCGCACCGGCAAAGCCGGCAGCGCAGCGCCATATGGACGGCGGCGTGGACCTGTCGCTGATTGGCGCCCGTAAGGAGCTCACTGCCATGGGCTTCAAATTCTTCGACCAGGACCAGTTTGTCGATGCGGCACGCCGCAACGACTTTTTGACGGTACGGCTGTTCCTGGCAGCAGCCGCCATCCGCCCTGGCAGCCCCGACAGCAAGGGTGACACCGCACTCAGCTTTGCCAAGGACAATACGGAAATGAAATTTTTTCTGAACGCCTTTATTGAAGCGGAAAAACAGGGAGATTACCCAGGCAAGATCGGTGAAGCCGTGTTATCGCGCTGATTATCGCGCTGCCCCACAAGGCTGCCCGGTGGCGCCTCAGGCTGCCACCGTCGGCACACTTTGGGCATCGGCTCGCATGCGTGTTGCAGCTGCCTGCAAGCTGGCCGCAGCGCGCGCCAGGCTGTCTTCGTCCTTTTGCTCGGCCATGGCGGCAAAGGCACTGATATGGAACATGGCCACCATACCCGGTGCAACACCCATCTCCAGCGCCGCACCGGCCAGTTCGTTCGACGCGGCCAGGTAACTGTCGCTGCCCGCCTCGAATGCCTGTTTGGTCTCCAGCAATTCCTGCCCGCCCTCGCCCTGCTGCAGGCAGGCGTCGACGCGCTGCTGGAACGTCAGCAGCGTTTCAATGCCGGCTGGCGGCACATCGTCCATCGTCGCTACGGGCGGTGCCACGCTCTCTGCCACCGACTCAGGTGCTGGCGCCGGCGCTGCCGGCCGGGGTTCGGCCTCCTGCAGCGGCAGCATGTCGTTACGCACCAGCCAACGCTCGACAGCCAGGAAGTCTTCAAACACTTCGGCCAGCTTGGGGTTGACCAGCCGCACGTCGCCATTGCGCCAGTCGATCTTGGCACCCTGGCCGCTGCGGCCCAGCAGGATATCGCTGCCGCCTTCCACATTGGCAACCTGGCCGATCACCAGCCAGTTCATGCTTAAAGCCTGGCGGCGCATCACATTGACGCGGCTGAAATGGCTGAGCCAAAAATATCTGGCGAATACTAAAGCAAGGGCACCGCCAAACAACCACAGCATTGTTTTCTCCACGACCAGTCGACAGCAGGCATTCTCGCACATCGCCCGTTGTAAAGTCGCATTTCCACAACGCCACGCGGTTGCCGATTGCCGCGCACCGTCCGCTCGGCTATTATGAGAACAATTCTCATTTAGATTGACCATCTTGCTTGCCGCCTCCCCTTCTTCGCCGGACTTCCAGACGCTGTATGCCGAGAACCACGGCTGGTTGCTGCAGTGGCTCAAGCGTCGCTTGCACGATGCGGGCCTGGCCGGCGACCTGGCGCAGGATACGTTTATCAAGATTCTGCTGGTAGGCAACAGCCGCGAAATTATCCAGCCGCGCCCGTTTCTCGCCACCATTGCCCGGCGCCTGCTGGCCAACCATTGCCGGCGCGAAGAGCTGGAACAGGCGTATATCGAGGCGCTGCTGCACCAGCCACAAGCCCAGGCGCCATTGCCTGAGACGATGGCGATCTTGCTTGAATCGCTGCAACGCATCGACCATGCACTGGACAAACTGTCGGCCAAGGCGCGCGCCGCGTTTCTGATGGCCCACCTGGACGGCATGCGTTATGCGGACATTGCCGCCGAACTGGGGGTTACTGCCCACTCGGTCAAGAAATACCTGAGCCACGCCAATCTGCTGTGCTTTTTTGCCGTGCCTGATTTTGCAGCGCCTTGACATGCACGCTGCCAGCAAAGTGTATGCAGAAGGACAGCCGATCGACCTGCATGTGGCCATGCAGGCAGCCGAATGGCTGACCACCCTAATGAGCGGCGACGCCACGCCCGCCGAACGTCAGCAGTGGCAGGCCTGGCGTGCGGCCCATCCCGACCATGAACGGGCCTGGACGCATATAGAAAAAGTCAGCGGCGGCCTGCAGGCGCTCGACGCAAAAGCCAGCCGCCAGGCGCTGATACAGCGTCCGCGCGCAGCCACACGGCGCCAGGCCCTGGGCATGCTGGGCTGGGTGGCCGCCATCGGCCTGGCCACCTGGGGCGGCGCACGCACGCAGGCGGCGCGCACGCTGCTGGCCGATATCTCTACCCCGCTGGGCCAGCGCCGCAGCGTGACGCTGGCCGATGGCAGCGTGCTGCAGTTAAATGGCGACAGCGCCGTCAATATCCGCTTTGACGGCGCGCAGCGGCGGCTAGAGCTGGTACGCGGCGAAATATTCATCAGCACCGCACGCGAAGCTGGCACACCCTACCGTCCGTTCCTGGTCGACACCGTGCATGGCCAGGCGCAGGCGCTTGGCACGCGCTATTCGGTGCGCCAGGACGATGCACATACCAGCGTGGCGGTGGAACAGGGCGCGGTGCGACTGACGCCGCGCCATGGCAACGCCAGCGTGCTGGTTCAGGCCGGCCAGGCCAGCAGCATGACGGCGCAGGCGGCAGCGCCTGCACATGGCGTATCGGGCGATATCTGGGGCTGGCGCCACGGCCTGCTGCTGGCCGACGATATGCTGCTGCGCGACTTTCTGCATGAGCTGAGCCGCTACCGCCACGGCTTGCTCGGCTGCGACGACGCCGTGGCGGGACTGCGCATTTCCGGCGTGTTCCCGCTGGCCGATACCGACGCGGTGCTGGCCTCGCTGCCCAATTCGCTGCCGGTCGCCATCCGCTTCCGCACCCGCTACTGGGTGCAGGTGGAAGCACACGCCGCATCCTGAAAAAAAATTCAAAAAAAACTTACCCGATTTGTTTTCCCGCGTGTCCTGTACAGGCAAAGCACTTTTCTTCTGACTCGACACAAGGACACCATGTCTGCTTCTCTTCCCCGCGCCACGCCACGGCGCACCCTCGTGGCGCGCGCCCTGGCGCTTGCTTTCTTCACTTCCGGCGCCGCGTGCATCACGCCGGCCCTGGCGCAGGAAAACACCGCACAGGAAATCACGCACGAATTTCGCGTGCCGGCCGGAGACCTGGCCAGCGCATTGCGCCAGGTGGCCAGCCAGGGTGGCGTCATTCTCAGTTTCACGCCCGAGCAGACGCGCGGCAAGAACAGCGCCGGCCTTGAGGGCCGCCACAGCGTGCATGCAGCGCTGAACGGCGTCTTGCGCGGCACCGGCCTGCAGGCCGAACGCAGCGCCAATGGCAGCTACGCGCTGCGCGCAGCGCCAGCCGTACCGGTGGCCGCCACCCTGCCCGAAATTTCGGTCATGGCGCAGCAGGACGCCACCGAAGGCAGCACCAGCTATGTATCGAAAGTGGCGCTCACCACTGCCACGCCACTGGGCCTGGCCCTGAAAGATACGCCGCAATCGGTCAGCGTGATCACCAGCGCTCGCATGCAGGACCAGGGCTTGAACACCATCGCCCAGGTCATGGCGCAGGCGCCCGGCATTACCCTGTTCAAGCTCGGTAGCGAGCGCACCGGCTTTACCTCGCGCGGCTACGCCATCACCAACTACCAGCTCGATGGCGTCAGTACCCACTCGGAAAACCTCGGCCTCAACGCACTGCCCTCGCAAAGCCTGGCCGACATGGCGCTGTACGACCGCATCGAAGTGCTGCGCGGCGCCTCGGGCCTGATGACCGGCGCCGGCGACGCGTCGGGCGCGCTCAATATGGTGCGCAAGAAGCCGACCGCGCAGTTCCAGGCATCGGTCGAAGGCGCGCTCGGTTCATGGCACGAGAAGCGCGCCGTGGCAGACGCGGCCGGCCCGCTGAACGAAGCGCGCACGCTGCGCGGTCGCGTGGTGGCCGTCAGCGAAGAAGACGAAGGCAGCATCGACGATTACCAGCGCAACCGCAAAGTAGTGTACGGCGTGATAGAAGCCGATCTTGCACCGGGCACGCTGCTGAGCGCTGGCGTCACGCACCAGCGCAACCGCTCGAAAGGTTCGCTGTCCTACCTGGGCTTCCCGCTATTTTTCAGCAATGGCCAGATGACCGACCTGCCACGCTCATTCAATCCGGCAGCGCCATCGAACCGTTTCAATATCAACGCCACCGACACCTTTGCTGCGCTCGAACACCAGCTGGCCAACGACTGGAAGATCAAGCTGACCGCCAACCACGTGCAGTCATCGCAGTCGGAGCGTTCGCTCTACCTGGGCGTGAGCGACGGCTTTGCCGACCAGGCCACTGGCGACGGCCTGCCGCTCAAAGCCAATTTTCGCGACTACCAGTTGAAGGTCAACAGCGCCGACCTGAAACTGAGCGGCCCTTTCACGCTGTTCGAGCGCCAGCATGAACTGGTGTTCGGCTTTGACTACAGCGAATTTGAAAGCAAGACCGATGGCCGCTACGACTGGGACGTGCAGCGCAAGAAAGGCAATCTGTACACCTGGGCGCGCGACGAGGTGCCAGTCTACGGCGGCCCTTACGTTACCTACGACAGCACGCGCCGCCAGGCCAGCGCCTACGCCGCCGGCCGCTTTGCCGTGACCGACAAGCTCAAGGCGATTGTCAGCGCCAAGGTCATGCGCTATGACGAGAACTATGTCACCAAGGCGCCCAGCATCGATTACTACAGCCAGACGCCGGCCTCGGAAAGCCGCGTCTTCACGCCTTACGGTGGTCTCGTCTATGCGATTGACGCCAGCCACAATGCCTACGCCAGCTACTCCACCATTTACCAGCCGCAGGCTTCGCAGGACCGCAACGGCGCCCTGCTGGCGCCGCGCGAAGGCAAGAACTACGAAGTCGGCGTCAAGAGCGGCTGGTTTGACGGCCGCCTCGATACCACCGTGGCGCTGTACCAGATCCGCCAGAGCAACCTGGCCGAATCGGACCCCGGCTACACCGTGCCCGGCACAACATTCCCGGCCTACCGCACCATCAGGGGCGCCAAAACGCAAGGGCTGGACCTGGAAGTGACGGGCGCGCCCATCACTGGCTGGAACGTGTCGGCGTCATGGTCGTACAGCCAGACCAAGGACGCTGACGGCAAGGCAATCCAGACTACCTTCCCGCGCCACCTGGTCAAACTGTGGAGCACCTACCGCCTGCCTGGAGAACTCAATCGCCTGACGGTCGGCGGCGGCGTCAACTGGCAAAGCCGCGTGTATTCCGATATCGAAGCGTGGCAGATCGAACGCACGCTGCACTGGACACAAAAATCGTACTCGGTGGCCAGCCTGATGGCGCGCTACGACGTCAACGACAAACTGACGGCCACGCTCAATGTCGGCAATCTGTTCGACAAAAAGTACACGGCGTCGGTGTCGGACTGGTGGTATTCGGGCATGTATGGTCCGGGGCGCAATGCGTCGCTGACGCTCAAGTACCAGTTCTGATTCTTCGCGATGGGTACCTTCTGAGCGATATCGAAAGATAGACCACCATGGCTGGTGCCGGTACAATCGCCAGGCGCCACTTCATGCCTGGTGGCTGTTTGATGACCGATATCTTTCAGGAGGCGGAATGAATTTGATACTTCTGCAGCCGGGCAATCCTGCCCTGCTCGATGCACTCAGCGACGTTGGCGATATGGACCGTAGCAAATGGGCAGGCATGCTTCCCGATTGCGGCCCATGCATCGAGTTGATCTCCGTCCACCAGGGCATGAAGCAGCAAGTTAGCACCGACGTCAGCAACTCGGCACGCACGTCCGGGCGTCCGATTCTGAGCGAATTTACTTTGACCAAATACATCGACAGGACATCGGTCAACTTATACGGTCTTTGCCTACGCGCCGAACCGCTCGGAAAAGGTGCCAGCGCACCGACCAGATTGCACATCATGCGCGCCGCGGGCGAGCAGCCAGCAAGCCTCATTACCTTTGCGCTGCGCGACGCCATCATCAGCGAAATCCAGTTTCAAACCCATCCCAACGACATGCCAACCGAGCAATTCAAGCTGAGCTTTACTGAAATACTGTGGACCTACGACGCGCAGCAGTCGCGCAGCAAGGGCGTTGCTGCGCAGACGACTGGCTGGAGCGTGCTCAAAAACCGTTCCATCGAACAATTTACAAATTGAATCTGCAGCAGGCATATCCCATGAAACAGAAACTGCACGATTTCGCCCTCGCTGCGATCAGCCGCCACATCGCCGAGCATCCGCAGGCAGCCGACACGCTCGAAGGCATTTATCTTGGCTGGATCAGCTGGGACGATGCGGCTGGCGATGCATCCGCACCGCTGCAGCTGGCGGCGACGCAAACGGCCTTGCAGGAACTGGCGCAGCGCGGCGTGCTGGAAGTGCGCCGCGTTGGCAGCGGGCAGGTCTGGCGCAGCCACCGCAGCACCGGCGCGCTGGACTGAAAGCGGCAACGGAAGCATCAGCGCGCGTGCAACAGCCAGGCCCATGTCGCAGATACTTCAATTAGCCACAGAGCAACTGCTACAATTTCCCCTTTGTTTATTCCGGAGAGCCCAGTGAAGCCCAACGACCCGCAAGCCCCGTCCACCGACCTGCCAGCCAATCCTGCGCGTCGCCGCATCTTCCAGGCCGCCACCGCCGTCGGCCTGGCCAGCAGCGGCCTGCCTGCCGTGGCAGCGGCCAAGCCGGCCGTGGTCAAAGGGTCGCTCGACGCCAAGCTCAAGGCGCACGTGAAAAACGTGGTGGTGATTTACCTGGAAAACCGCAGCTTCAACAACCTGTTCGCCAACTTCCCCGGCACCAGTGCGCCGTTATCGAGCGTCACGCCGGCGCAGGCGCAGCAGCTCGACCGCGACGGCACGCCGCTGGCCACGCTGCCGAAGATCTGGGGCGGCCTGGTGCCGAACCAGCAAAATATCGGCGGCACTGATTACCAGATCAAGGAAGACCAGATCACCGGCTTGGCCAATGCACCTTACAAACTCAGCGACGCCGCCGACAAGCCGCTGCCGGAAAGCCTGATCACGCGCGACCTGGTACACCGCTTCTACAACAACCAGATGCAGATCAACGGTGGCAAGAACGACGGCTTTGCCGCCTGGGCCGACAGCGGCGGCCTGGTGATGGGTCACTACGGCGAGACGTCGAAAAACCTCAACCTGTGGCAGATCGCCCAGCAGTACACGCTGTGCGACAACTTCTTCATGGCCGCTTTCGGCGGCTCCTATATGAACCACCAGTTCCTGGTGACGGGTCGCGCCAACGAATACTTCAATGCAGCCGAGACGGCGGCAAAGAAAAAAATCGCCGTGCTGGCCGACGGTCCGCAGGGTGTGCGCCTGGCGATCGCTGAAGACTGCCCGAAGTCAGCGCTCGATGGCAAGCCGAAATACGTCAACGACGGCGCCATCACGCCGGACGGCTACGCGGTCAATACCATGGCGCCGCCGTATCAGCCCAGCTATATCCGCCCGGCCTATGATGGCGATCCACTGCATGCCGACCCGGCAGACGCCAACACGCTGCCGCCGCAAACCTATGACACCATCGGCGACCTGCTCTCGCGCAAAGGCGTGAGCTGGGCCTGGTATGGCGGCGGCTGGCAGGCGGCGCTCGATCACAAGGGCGGCGGCAGCAAACCGAATTTCCAGTACCACCACCAGCCGCTCAACTATTTCAAGCAGTTCGCACCCGGCACGCAAGCGCGCGCCGAACACCTGCGCGACGGCGGCACCGGCGACAGCCCGATCTCGAACAAATTCCTCGCCGCCGTGGTGGCCGGCAAGCTGCCGGCGGTCACCTTCTACAAGCCGCAGGGCAACCTGAACCTGCATGCCGGCTATTCCGATATCGAGTCGGGCGACCAGCACGTGGCCAACGTGATCCAGCATCTGAAGGAGTCGCCACAATGGAAGGACATGATTGTGGTGATCACTTTTGACGAAAACGGCGGCTGGTGGGATCACGTGGCGCCGCCCAAAGGCGACCGCTGGGGTCCAGGCACGCGTATTCCGGCCATCGTGGTATCGCCGCACGCAAAAAAAGGCGCGGTCGACCACAGCTTCTACGACACCACGTCGATCCTGCGCCTGATCACCCGCCTGCACGGCCTGCCGCTGCTCGAAGGCCTGAAAGTGCGCAACGAGGCGTTTGCCGCCCGTGGCGCGCTGCCACCGGGTGACCTGACGGGCGCCCTGAGCTTCCGTTAAGCTTCCCACGGGGCGGCGCGCCTGTGATACACTGCGTGCCGCACTTAACTCCGCAGGTTCAGCTTTCCTGACGCTTGCAACAACAATGAGCCCGACTCCCGTAGCCGGGCTTTTGTTTTGTGGGGCAAGCGCCTATAGTCATCACACGTCATCAAACTGCGGACAGCTTTCTGCCCGCTCCCGGCAGTGCCTTCGGATGCAGCCGGGACCCGAGGTTCAGAAATGAGAGATAAAAAAGATAACGCCACCATCGACTTGCCAGGTTTAGCGCCACCGCCTCCAGCGCCGGTGCCAGAACCTGAGGCCGAACCGAAGCGCCGCGTGCGCACGCGCAAGGTGGCGTTGAAACAGGTCCAGCTCGAATTGCTGGAACCGACCGACGCCACCGGTCTGCCGGTCTGGCAGCGCGACGAAGGGCTGGATCTGACCGGCCTGCCGATCTGGGCGCCCGATCACTGACCTCCCCGCCGGCGGCCTTTGTCTGCCGCCTGCACAACACACCATTCGCACCAGGGCGCATAAAACGCCTGTAGACTGTGCTCATCGCTTTTCTTACCGGCCCGCCCCATGACCGACACCATCACCACCTCCTTTGCCAGCCTGCCGCTGACGCCTGCCTTTCTCGCCAACCTCGACTCGCTCGGTTACCACCAGATGACCACCATCCAGGCGCAAAGTCTGCCGGCGGTGCTGGCCGGGCGCGACCTGATCGCCCAGGCCAAGACCGGCAGTGGCAAGACCGCCGCCTTTGGCATCGGCATTTTGCACAAGCTCAATCCGGCCTGGTTTGCCGTGCAGGGTCTGGTGCTGTGCCCGACGCGCGAACTGGCCGACCAGGTGGCCAATGAGCTGCGCCGCCTGGCGCGCGCGGCCGGCAATATCAAGATCCTCACGCTCACCGGCGGCGCGCCGATGCGCCCGCAGATCGCCTCGCTCGAACATGGCGCCCATATCGTGGTCGGCACGCCAGGCCGCCTGCGTGACCATCTGGGCCGCGGCACCATCAAGCTCGATCACGTGCAGACGCTGGTGCTCGACGAGGCCGATCGCATGACCGACATGGGCTTTTACGACGAAATCGCCGGCATCGTCAGCGCCTGCCCGGCACGCCGCCAGACGTTGCTGTTCTCGGCCACCTACCCCGACGATATCCGCCAGGCGACCGCCTCGTTCCTGGTCGATCCGCTGGAAGTGACGGTCGAAGCGCAGCACGACAACAGCAAGATCGAGCAGCGTTTCTATGAGATCGGCTTTGACGAGCGCAATAGTGCGGTAGCCAAGCTGCTCAAGCACTACCAGCCCGAGTCGACGCTGGCCTTCTGCAACACCAAAGTCCATTGCCGTGAACTGGCCGACGAATTGCGCCAGCAGGGCTTTTCCGCACTGGCGCTGTACGGCGAACTGGAACAGCGCGAGCGCGATGAAATCCTGGTGCTGTTTGCCAACCGCAGCTGCTCGGTGCTGGTGGCCACCGACGTGGCCGCGCGCGGGCTCGATATCGCCAACCTGGGCGCCGTAATCAACGTCGATGTGTCGAAAGACACCGAAGTGCATATCCACCGCATCGGGCGCACCGGGCGCGGCAGCGAAAGCGGCCTGGCCCTGTCGCTGTGCGCACCGAACGAAAAGAAATGGGTCAAGCTGATCGAGCAGTACCAGAACAGCGCGGTGCAGTGGCACGATCTGAAAGAACTCGATGACGACGACAGTGGGCAAGCGCAGCCGGCGCCGATGGTCACGCTGTGCATTATGGGTGGCAAGAAGGACAAACTGCGCCCCGGCGACCTGCTGGGCGCCCTGACCGGCGACGCCGGCCTGACCAAGGAACAGGTAGGCAAAATCAATGTATTCGAGTTCATGACCTATGTGGCGCTGGACCGCAAAGTGGCCGACGCCGCCTTCCGCCGCCTCAACAACGGCAATGCGCTGGGCCGCGACTTTGGCAATATCAAGGGCCGCAGCTTCAAGATGCGCTTTATCGAAGCGTGATTATTCACCGGCACATATCGCGTAGGTCGGATTAGGCGGGGCCGCCCAGGCCCTTCGGGCCGTAATCCGACAACATTGTTAGCGTCAGCGGTGTTATCGGATACGCCGCAGGTCGTAATTTGTTGGCGTCAGCGGTGTTGTCGGATTACGGCCCCTTTGGGGCCTAATCCGACCTACGCACGCGCTTCGCTACAGTGCCACCCGCAGTATCTTCAATCTCATACCCCGCCTCGCGCATCTGCGCACGCAGCATGTCGGCATCGTGCCAACGCCGCTCGCGCCGCGCCAGTTCACGCGCCGCCATCAATGCCACAACCGCTTCCGGCACCGCCACCTCCAGTGGCTGCCAGGCCAGCAGATCGAGCCCCAGCGCTTCATCAAAGCGTGCCATGGTGGCCTTTTTCACGCCGTCCGATAGTTCGCTTTTGAGCAGATCCCACGCCACGGCCAGTCCACGCGGGTAATTGAGGTCGTCGTTGAGCATGGCCGCAAAACGCGCCAGCCAGGCGGCGTCGGCCTCGCCCTCGGCTGGCCCGAGCGCATGCACGCTGGTGCGCAGGCGACTCAAGCCGCTGGCGGCGGCACGCAAGGCTTCGTCGGTAAAATTGAGGCTGCTGCGGTAATGTGCACCCAGGCACAGGTAGCGGTAGGCCAGCGGATCGACGCCCTGCTCGACCAGGCTTTGCAGGCGCAGGAAGTCGCCTGACGATTTCGACATCTTGGCGTCACCGGTTTTCAAAAAAGCCCCATGCAACCAGAAGTTGGCCAGCCGCGTGCCGTGGCGCGCTTCGGTCTGGGCGATCTCGTTGCTGTGGTGGACCGCCACATGGTCTTCACCACCGCAATGGATATCAAAGTAAGTTCCCAGGTGCTTTTCGGCCATTGCCGAGCATTCGATATGCCAGCCGGGAAAGCCCAGGCCCCACGGGCTATCCCATTCCATCTGGCGCTCTCCGGGCGTGCCGCTGAACTTCCATAGCGCGAAGTCGCAGATATCGCGCTTTTCCCCCAGCTCGACCCGCTTGCCCGCCTGCAGGCCGGCGCGGTTCAGGCGCGCCAGCTTGCCATAGCTGCTTTGGCGCGCGGTATCGAAGTAAATGCCGTCCGAGGTGGCGTAGGTATGGCCCTTCGTTTCCAGGTCGCGGATAAACGCGATCTGCTCAACAATATGGTCGGTGGCGCGGCACCAGACGGTGGGCGCCAGGATATTTAACTGCTGCAGGTCCGCTTCAAAGGCGCGCGTGAATTCGGCCGCAATATCCCAGGCCGACTTGCCGCTGCGCGCGCTTTTCGCTTCGATTTTGTCGTCGCCACTGTCGGCGTCCGACGTGAGGTGGCCGACATCGGTAATGTTCATGACATGGCGCACCTCAATGCCATTGAAGGCCAGCGCGCGGCGCAGGCCGTCGACAAACAGATAGGTGCGCAGGTTGCCGATATGCGCGTAGTCGTACACGGTCGGGCCGCAGGCGTACAGGCCCGCCTTGCCCTCTTCGATCGCGGTAAAAGGGCGCAGGCTGCGGCTATACGTGTCGTACAGATGGAGTGTCATGCAAGTCTTTCGGAAGTGGCGCAGAAAAAGAAAATGGCCACAGGTTTTTCAACACTGTGGCCATCGGAATGAGGAAGTAAAAGCTTAACGGCGCCGGGCCGTCTCCTCACGGGGCCAGGCGCACGGACACAGCGCAGCAGCAGCGCCGGTGGCAAGCATGGAGTGGAGGATAAAAGCGTTCATGGCTTGACTATCGCACGGCGGGCGGCAGGCCGTCAAGCCTGCCGGCGCCGGCTCATTTTTTCTTCGGCTGCTCGATATGCGGCAGCAGCACCGTCAGAATGCCCAGCAGCGGCAGGTAGGAGCACAGCTTGTAGACATAAGCGATGCCCGATACGTCAGCCAGATGCCCCATGGCAGCGGCGGCAATGCCCGACACGCCAAACATCAGGCCGAAGAAAATGCCGGCAATCATGCCGACCTTGCCCGGCACCAGTTCCTGCGCAAACACCACGATGGCGGAAAACGCCGACGAAATCACGAAGCCAATAATCACCGTGAGCACCGCTGTCCAGAACAGGTCGACATACGGCAGCAGCAGCGTGAATGGCGCCGCACCCAGGATCGAAATCCAGATCACACGCTTGCGGCCGATACGGTCGCCGATCGGGCCGCCCATAAAGGTGCCGGCGGCCACGGCGGCAAGGAACAGGAACAGATAGAGCTGGGCCGAGCCGATCGACAGATGGAATTTGTCGATCAGGTAAAACGTGTAATAGCTCGACAGGCTGGCCATGTAGATATATTTGGAAAACACTAGCAGCGCCAGCACGCCCAGCGCCCCCATCACCTTGTTGCGCGACAGATTCGGGCCGCCGTGGCCGCCTGTTTTGGGCTTGAAGCTGGCCAGGTGGCTGCTATACCAGCGGCTGACCGTGTAGAGCACGGCGATGGCCAGCATGGCCAGCAGGCTGAACCAGGCAATATTGCCCTGGCCGCGGCCGACAATCACGGCTGCCGCCAGCAAGGGCCCCAAGGCCGAACCGACGTTGCCGCCGACCTGGAACAGCGACTGCGCAAAGCCGTAGCGCCCGCCCGAGGCCATGCGCGCCACGCGCGACGCTTCAGGATGGAAGGTCGACGAACCCACGCCGATCAGACCCGCCGCGACCAGCAGCGTAGGGAAACTCGTCACCACGGCCAGCATCAGCACGCCAAGCAGCGTAAAACACATGCCCACTGGCAGCAGAAAGGGCAGCGGTCGGCGGTCGGTGTACAGGCCAATCCACGGCTGCAGCAGGGACGCCGTGCACTGGAACGTCAGCGTAATCAGGCCAACCTGGGTAAAGCTCAGCGAAAACTCGGCTTTCAGCATCGGGTAGATCGACGGCAGCAGCGCCTGAATCAGGTCATTGAGCAAATGCACAAAAGCAACAGCGCCCAGGATATTCATGGCCAGGCCCGACTGCTGGCTGGTATGGATGGGCTGAGGCGCCGCGATGGTCGCGGTCATGGGATCAGTGGTGGTGGTATTCATAAGCATCCGCAAATATCCGGGCACAGGGCGGCCCGGCAGGAAAGCCAGTATAGTATGGTCGCACAAACACGAACTTCCAATAATCGTCGCGTAAGTGACAAAATTTACTATGGTCAATTCCAGCCCCCTCCCCCGCAGCACCTCGTCTGCCGATTATCAGCATGTGCCACGGCCGGTGACGGCGCTGTCAAAGCAATATGCGACAGCAGCTTATACGCCGCCGCACAGCCATGTACGCGCGCAGCTGCTGTTTGCCACCGAGGGCGTGATGCGGGTCAGCACCGAGCACGGCGTATGGATACTGCCGCCAAGGCGCGCGCTGTATATTCCGGTCGGCGTGGTGCATGAACTTGATATTCTGAGCGCACTGAGCATGCGCACAATTTATATTGAAGCGAGCGCGGCCGCGTCGTTTGGCGCCAGCTGCAAGGTGGTGGAAGTGAGCCGCCTGCTGCGCGAAATGATTTTGGCGCTGCTCGATGAACCGGTGGAGTATGCGTTGGACGAGCGCGGCGACTGGCTGACGCGGCTGATCCTGTCGGAACTGGCGCGCGCCGACACGGTACCGATCGCCATTCCCTGGCCGCGCGACCGCCGGCTGGTGGCCGTATGCAACGCCATTATGGCCGCACCGGGCAGCCGGCGCAGTATCGAAGACTGGGCGCATGAAGCCGGCGCCAGCGCGCGCACGCTGATCAGGCTGTTTCCCAAGGAGACCGGGCTGCACTACCGGCAATGGCTGCAGCAGGTACATCTGGCCGAAGCATTCTGCCGGCTCGACAAGGGCGAAAGCGTGGCGGCGATTGCCCATGCGCTCGGCTACGCCAGCCCCAGCGCCTTCAGCGCCATGTTTCGCCGCATACTGGGGCGCACGCCCCAACACTATCTGGGCGAATGGCGTAACGTGGAGTGAGGCATCAGTTGTTCTTGAGCAGCGCCGCTTCGGCGATGCTGGGGCGGCCAAAATAGCGCGTCTGCACGGCGCCGGTCTTGTCGCGGCCGGTATACAGGCCCGTGACGGCGGAATTGGCCGGGTCGTACAGCACCAGGAAATAATGACCGCAGTTATGCGGCTCGCACACACTGCTGAGCAGGCGCGTACTGCCATCGATATCAACCGGGCGCAGCGGCGTGGTCACGCCATTGGGCACCCAGGAGGGACGACGGATATCGGCCTTTTTCAGCTCGGTCAGGAAAGCCTGGCGAAAAGCGCGGTCGCTGTCGTAGAGTTCGGGAAAATACGGGCAATCGGTGGCGTCGCTGCATTGCATGGCGCGCTCGACGGGCGAAGCGGCTGGCATGACGGCGGCGACAGCGGTGCCAGCCTGGACTGGCAACGCCGCCAGGGCCATGGCGGATGTGGCGAAACAGATGGTGAGTAACCTTTGCAACATGCAACCTCCTCTATGACAGGAACCAGTCCAGCATAACAGAGTGGGCGCACGGGACAGTCAGGGTGAGCAGCGTATGCCGACCACGCCATTGACCCTGCCTTCGACCCAGCTGGTCTCGCGCCAGCGAAATACCCCCGGCGCAACAAACACGATCTGCCATTCCACCAGCTTGCCGGTTGAATTGTGCCGCGTTTCGTTGTCATAGACGATCGTCAGGCTGTGCTCTGTTTCAGCGGTAACCGTGGCAGCAAAGTGATTGGTCACGCCCAGCTTGCTGGTCCAGGTACGATCATTGAAAATGGCCAGCCGCTGATGGTCATCGGACAGCTGCATGCGTGTCAGGCGGCGCTCGCCGCTGCAGGTGGCGTTGGTATTGACGCTTTCGGACCAGCTGCCGCTCAGCTGGTCATCATCGAAAACGGGTGGCGCGGCAACGGCGGCCGCACTGAGCAGCAAGATTGCAAGCATGGCGATGCTGATAAAAAAGATCTGGCCTACAGCATAGCAGCGCTTGCAAGATAATAGTGGTGACCAAGCCGCTATTACGAAGAAATTAATTTTTGGACGAAAAAAAACGCTGCCGGCCAGGGCAGCGTTTTCTGGTCTACCGACCAACCATCAGCAATGGCTGATTAGTTGCGTACAACGCGCTTGTATTCGTTGGTGCGGGTGTCGATTTCGATCACGTCGTCTTGTGCCACGAACAGCGGCACTTGCACGGTGTGACGGTGCGCTTCGATGGCGTTTTCGATTTTGGCTTCTTTCAGGACGTTGCCCGAGGTGTTGCCTTTGACTGCAGGCTCCGAGTACACCACCTGACGGGCGATGGTGGTTGGCAGTTCAACCGAGATGGCCTTGCCGTCGTAGAAAACGGCTTCGCATTCCATGCCATCTTTCAGGTAGTTCAGCGCTTCGCCCAGGTTTTCTTCTTCGATTTCGTATTGTTCGTATTCAGCATCCATGAATACGTACAGTGGGTCAGCGAAGTACGAGTAGGTGACTGGCTTTTTGTCCAGAACGACGACGTCAAACTTGTCGTCGCCGCGGAACACGTTTTCCATCGGGGTGTTGGTCAGAAGATTTTTCATCTTCCATTTGTAGGTGAAGCCCGTGCGGCTCGAACCGTTGACGTCAGAACGCAGCACGATCATAGGCTTGCTGTCGACCATGATGATATTGCCAACACGAATTTCTTTTGCGGGTTTCATAGAAGTGTACGTAAAAAGTGGGTTGCATGAAGACCATCTGCCGCCCTGGCGCCTTCAGCGTCCCGGACTTGCGTTTGATCGGTTAAAAAGTAATTCAGAAATAACCGCGCATTTTACCTTAGTTTCAGGCTCACGCCTATCTTGAGGTACGCGCAAAGGCCAGCAGATTGCCAGCCAGATCGCCATGGGCCAGCATCTGTTGCTGCCACTGCACGGCGCGCGCGGCTATGCGCACCCGATCGGCAAGCAGCGCTGGCCACAGCTGCCGCCAGTCCTGCGGCTGCCCCGGCACGCCATTCCAGGCTTCGGCGGCCTGAACCAGGCTGGCTAGTGCGCCATCCCCGTCTTGCGCATAACGCTGCAAAAACGCACGCAGTTTGACGTGATGCAGGTTTTCATCCTGCGGATATATATGCCAGACAAACGGCCGGCCGGCCCATTGCGCGCGCACAAACGAGTCTTCGCCACGCACAAAGTTGATATCGCAGGCCCACAGCAGCCGGTCATAATCGTCCTGCGGCACGAAAGGCAGCACGCGCACGGTCAGCGCGCCGCGCGTGGCTACCCTGCCCGCCACGCCATCTGCGCCGATAAAGGCGCTAACGGCATCGAACGCCACGCCTTCGGGTACCAGGCAGGTCACTTTTTCACGACCATCCTGCCAGGCCGCGAGCAGCTCGCCCACCGGTGCATGCGGATAGCAGAACAGCGATACTTTCAGGCTATCGCGCTCTTCCGGCGTCAGACCCAAACGCGCCAGAAAAGCCGTCATCTGGTGCTGATCGGCCTGGAACGCCTGGCGCTGGCGCTCGAGCGCGCTTTCCCGCAGCAGGCCACCGGTTTTTGCCGTAAAGCCAGGAAAGAAAAAATGCTTGATCATGCCGTGACGCGGCGACGTCAAGCCATGGCAGCCTTCGACCCATTCTTCGGCCGTCAAGCCTTCCAGGTTCAGCCACACGGGCTGCGGCTGGCACTGCGCCATGGCGGCAATATAGCCGGGCGGAATATCGCAGGCAAAAAATTCAATCACGATATCGCTGATATCGTCTGGCTTGAAAGCGCCATCCTGGTCGCGCCAGTGACGCACGGTGACGCCTTGCGCCAGCTGGCTGTCGGCCGCCAGCTCGATTTCCGGACAGATACGCTGAAAGCTGGCCAGGTCATCGACCCACAGCGTGACCGCGACGCCATGTTCGCACTGCAATTGACGCGCGAGGCGCCAGCAAATGCCGATATCGCCGTAGTTATCGACGACTTTGCAGAAGATGGCCAGCGATGCTAATGTCATGACTTTCCGATCTCGATAAAAACAAAAAAGCCGCACTGTTACCAGGCGGCTTTTTTGTTGGCTAAGAATAGCCGGTCTGGCGTCCCCAAGGGGATTCGAACCCCTGTACTCACCGTGAAAGGGTGATGTCCTAGGCCTCTAGACGATGGGGACAGAAACTCTGTCCAGCATGCGATGTTTTGCATCCTGACCTGATAATGCTTGCTGCTGTACTACCTGCAAAACTGGCGTCCCCAAGGGGATTCGAACCCCTGTACTCACCGTGAAAGGGTGATGTCCTAGGCCTCTAGACGATGGGGACAGAAATCTGTCCTGAACGCGCAAAGCACGTCCTGACCTGGTACTGCTCGATGTTGCAGAAACAAAAAAAGCCTGACTTGTCAGGCCGATTCAGCACTGCAACGTTCTACTACTTACTACACGAATCCTGGCGTCCCCAAGGGGATTCGAACCCCTGTACTCACCGTGAAAGGGTGATGTCCTAGGCCTCTAGACGATGGGGACCTGTGCTGGCTTGACTCTCAGCGGACTCTTCGTTGAAGGTTTTTGTTAACCCCTCAAAAAAGCGTGCGCGAAGTATAGCACGGAGTAATTTGCGAAAGCAACTGCGGGGGCGTTTATTTCGCATTTCACCGCAAACCAGGAAAAACCGTAGGTCGGATTAGCGGGGCAAAGCCCCGCGTAATCCGACAACATGGTTGGCTGCGACCGCGGTGACGTCGGATTACGCCGTTCCGGCTAATCCGACCTACGACCCACGCTCTACGCCCGCTTTTGCTTCGGAAATAAAAAAAGCCGCTCAAGGCGACTTTAATTGATTACCACTTTGTTCCTGCGCTATTGGTGGAGGTAAGCGGGATCGAACCGCTGACCTCTTGCATGCCATGCAAGCGCTCTCCCAGCTGAGCTATACCCCCCGGGCGCAGAAACACTGCTACTACTTTTTGCTACTAACAACACCAGACCGAACTGGCGTCCCCAAGGGGATTCGAACCCCTGTACTCACCGTGAAAGGGTGATGTCCTAGGCCTCTAGACGATGGGGACCATGGAACTACAGTTTGCTACTTTATCTCTGCGCTGTTGGTGGAGGTAAGCGGGATCGAACCGCTGACCTCTTGCATGCCATGCAAGCGCTCTCCCAGCTGAGCTATACCCCCCGGGCGCAGAAATAATAAAAGCCGCACTTGGCGACTTTGTTTTCACTACTTGCTTTCCATTCACTCCAGCTTTTTACCGGACCGAACTTACAACAATCAGTACAAACAACTGCCACTACTATAACACAACTACCTGGCGTCCCCAAGGGGATTCGAACCCCTGTACTCACCGTGAAAGGGTGATGTCCTAGGCCTCTAGACGATGGGGACCTCGGAACTTCTACAGCTACTGCACCAAGCCACAACAAACCAGACTGCGGTTTTTTGGTGGAGGTAAGCGGGATCGAACCGCTGACCTCTTGCATGCCATGCAAGCGCTCTCCCAGCTGAGCTATACCCCCGTTGGTGCAGAAACAAGAGTATAGCAAAGAAGTTTCACTCTGCAAATACTCTTTTTAGCCCGTGACACACTTTTCACAGGGACAATTGCTGCACCGGCTTTTCAAGCCGCTTTACAACCACTTTGCCAGGCGCGCCAGCACGGTCTCGCGGCCGAACACCACCACCACCTGGTCGATGGCCGGGGTCTGCAGCTGGCCCGTCAGAATCAGGCGCAGCGGCATGGCCAGCAGCGGCATCTTGATGGTGTTTGCCGCCAGCACTTCCTTGATCATGGCCGCAACCGCCTCCTTGCTCCACTCCACGGTGGCGATGCGCTCGGCAAATTGCGCCAGCACTGGCTTGATGGCGTCGGTGATGTGCTGCGCAACCAATGCGGACTCAGGCTGCGGCGCACGGAAGAACAGCATGGACGCGGCGGCCAGTTCATTGATGGTATTGGCGCGCTCCTTCATCATGCCCAGCACCAGCGCCAGCTCCGGCGCGCCCTCGAACACGGCGCCGGCGGCGATCATCTGCTCGCGCGCCAGACCGGCCAGGCGTTCGTTATCGGCCTGCTTGATATAGTGGTTGTTGAGCCAGTTCAGTTTTTCCACATTGAACTGCGCGGCCGAATTGGACAGATGGCTGCCGTCAAACCACGACGTCATCTGCTCCATCGAGAACACCTCTTCGTCACCGTGGCTCCAGCCCAGGCGCGCCAGGTAATTCAGCATGGCTTCCGGCAGATAGCCCTGTGCCGGATAGTCCATCACATTGACGGCGTCTTTGCGCTTGGACATCTTGGCGCCGTCCGAACCCAGTATCATCGGCAGGTGGCCGTACTGGGGCAGCGGTGCACCAATGGCACGCAGGATATTGATCTGGCGCGGGGTATTGTTGACATGGTCGTCGCCGCGCAGCACGTGGCTGATCTGCATGTCCAGGTCATCGATGGCCACGCAGAAGTTGTAGGTTGGCGTGCCGTCCGGACGGGCGATCACCAGGTCGTCAAGTTCGCGGTTGGAGATGGTGATCGAACCCTTGACGAAGTCGTTCCAGGTCACGTCGCCATCGAGCGGATTCTTGAAGCGCAGCACCGGCTTGCGTCCTTCCGGTATGGCCGGCAGGGTCTTTCCCTCTTCCGGGCGCCAGGTGCCGTCGTAGCGCGGCTTCTGGCCGGCTGCGGTGGCGCGCTCGCGCATTTCCTGCACTTCTTCCGGCGACGAGTAGCACTGGTAGGCGGTGCCCGCTTCAAGCATCTGCGCCAGCACTTCGCGGTAGCGGTCCATGCGCTGCATCTGGTAGAACGGGCCTTCGTCGTGGTCCAGGCCCAGCCACTTCATGCCGTCGATAATCGCCTGCACCGCTTCCGGCGTGGAGCGCTCCAGGTCCGTGTCTTCGATACGCAACACGAAGGTGCCGCCGAAGTGACGGGCAAACGCCCAGCTATACAGGGCGGTACGGGCGCCCCCCAGGTGGAGGTAGCCGGTCGGGCTGGGAGCAAAACGGGTGCGGACGGGAGTAGCTGGTGCAGTGGTCATTGAAGTCATCTGGCGTATAGGAATAAAACGCCATTTTACACCGGGAGGGGGTCGGCCCTACAGCCGCTGCAAGCGCTGCCTGACGATATCGGCCTGCGCCTTCAGGGCCTGCTCGAACGGCGCCACCAGTTGCGACAGCGGCCGGTGCAGCGGCCTGACCAGGCTGACGGTAAACGGCAGCGCCACCGCAAAGCGCCGTATCTGCAGGCCCTGGCCGGCAAAGTCGAGCGCCGTCAACGGGTTGACGATGGCCACGCCCATGCCTTCGCGCACCATGGCGCAGACCGAGGCGGCGCTATGGGTGTCGAGCGCCAGGCGCCGCTCCACGCCAGCCTGGCGGAATATCTCGTCGATCTGCTGGCGGTACGGATCCACTTGCGCCAGGCTGATAAAGGGCTGGCCGGCAAAGTCCTGCGGCGCGAGCACGGCTTGCGCCGCCAACGGATGGCCGTCCGGCAGCACGCACACTTCATCGACCGACATCAGGCTGTGCAACGCCGTGCCCGGCGGCGCATTGCCCACTTCCGTAATGCCGATATCGTGACGCTGCGCCGACAGCCATTCTTCGAGCAGCGGCGACTCCTGCGGCGTAATGCTGATGCTGACATTGGGATAGTCAAGCACGAAGCGCTTGCAGGCCTGCGGCAGCAGCGACTGCGAAAACACCGGCAGGCAGGCGATCGACAGCTGCCCCTGGTCGAACTGGCGCAGCGCGGTAGCGGTGCTGACGATGCGCTCCAGACCAAAATAGGCGCGCTGCACTTCCTCGAACAGCTGCAGCGCATGGGCAGTCGGGCGCAGGCGCCCCCGCTCGCGCTCGAACAGCACCAGCCCGGTCAGGTATTCCAGGCGCGCCAGCTCGCGACTCACCGTCGGCTGCGAGGTATGCAGCATGGCGGCGGCGGCCGTGACGCTGCCGCTGGTCATAATGGCGCGGAACACCTCGATATGGCGCAGGGTAATAGACATAGCCATATCATAAATGAATAAGGTAGGCCCAAACAGATATTTTATATACGGTCCGCAAGGCTCCATCATGCTGATATCCAACCTACTGAAAGAGTACTGATGAAACCCGTATCCGACCAGACCCTGGCCCAACTGGCCGCCCAGCACGGCACCCCGCTGTGGGTGTATGACGCCGCCACTATCCGCGCGCGCATAGCCCAGCTGGCGCAGTTCGATACGGTGCGCTTTGCACAGAAAGCCAATTCAAATATTCACCTGCTGAAATTGATGCGCGAAGCCGGCGTGCATGTGGACGCGGTCTCGCTCGGTGAAATCGAACGCGCGCTGCAGGCCGGTTTTACCCCGGCGCAGACCAACGGCGCCGCCGGCTTGGTGTTTACCTGCGACCTGTTCGACCGCGCCACGCTGGCGCGCGTGGTAGAAGCGAAGATCGAAACGAACTGCGGCTCGATCGACATGCTGCGCCAGCTGGGCCCTGTCTCGCCCGGCCACCGCGTCTGGCTGCGCATCAATCCGGGCTTTGGCCATGGCCACAGCAACAAGACCAATACCGGCGGCGAAAACAGCAAGCATGGTATCTGGCACGAGCAACTGCCGGCAGCGCTGGCGGTAATCCGCGAGCACGGCCTGCACCTGGTCGGCCTGCATATGCATATCGGCTCGGGCGTCGATTACAGCCACCTGGAAACGGTGTGCGGCACCATGGTCGAGCTGGTGAAAAACATGGACCACGATATCGAAGCATTCTCCACTGGCGGCGGCCTGTCGGTACCCTACCGCGACGGCGAGCAGCCGGTCGACACCAGCCATTATTTCGAACTGTGGGACAAGGCGCGCAAGCAGATCGAAGCGCATCTTGGTCACGCCGTGCATATGGAAATCGAACCGGGCCGCTTCCTGGTGGCCGACGCCGGCCTGCTGGTGGCCGAAGTGCGCGCCACCAAGCAGATGGGCGGCAACCACTTCACGCTGCTCGATACCGGCTTCAATGAGCTGATGCGCCCGGCCATGTATGGCAGCTACCATGCCATGTCGGTGATTGCGCACGATGGCCGTCCACTCGACGTGGAGCGCGCTACC
Organism: Janthinobacterium aquaticum; assembly: GCF_009208565.1. GTDB lineage: Bacteria > Pseudomonadota > Gammaproteobacteria > Burkholderiales > Burkholderiaceae_D > Janthinobacterium. The sequence goes on from NZ_WFLK01000006.1 coordinate 95,029, forward strand.
GTGGTCGGCGGCCCGCTGTGCGAGTCCGGTGACGTGTTTACCCAGCGCGATGGCGGCGTGGTGGAAACGCGCCTGCTGGCGGCCGCGCAGGTGGGCGACTATGTGGTGTTTGAAGGCGCCGGTGCGTACGGCGCGTCGATGTCGTCGAACTACAATAGCCGCCCGCACGCGGCCGAATACCTGGTCGATGGCGATGCGTCGCAATTGATCCGCCGCCGCCAGACGGTGGCCGAACTAATTGCGCTGGAATCGGTCTGAGCATTTCTTAACGGACACAGCTGTGGCGGGCGCTTCTGCTAACATCGGCGCATCCTGATGAAAGAGCGCCATGCCACGCACGCCCCTGCCTACTGTATCTTTGCGCCTGACCGTGGCAGTTGCCGTGTCGATGGCGCTGCTTGCCGGCTGCGCCGAACTGCCTTCGCTCGATACCCGCAACCATAGCATCCTCATTACCGACACCGCCGACACCCAGCTGGGGCAGGCAATCGCCCCCATGGCCGCGCTGCATCCCGGCCGCTCCGGCATCCATGCACTGTCGGACGGGCGCGATGCGTTTGCTGCGCGCGCCCTGCTGGCCGCCGCTGCCCAGCGCACGCTCGACGTGCAGTACTATATCTGGCACAAGGACATTACCGGCACGCTGCTGTTCGACGCGCTGCGCCAGGCTGCCGCGCGCGGCGTGCGCGTGCGCCTGCTGCTCGACGATAACAATACCTCGGGACTGGATCAGGTCTTGCTCCAGCTGGGCCGGCAGCCCAACCTGGAAGTACGGCTGTTCAACCCGTTCACCCTGCGCACGCCGCGCGTGCTGGGCTACCTGACCGACTTTTCGCGCCTGAACCGGCGCATGCATAACAAGTCCTTTACGGCCGATAACCAGGCCACCATCGTCGGCGGGCGCAATGTCGGCGACGAGTATTTCGGCGCGGCCGGCGACGTGCTGTTTGCCGATCTCGACGTGCTGGCCATCGGCCCGGTGGTCAGCGAAGTGTCACAGGATTTCGACCGCTACTGGAACAGCGCCTCGGCCTATCCGGCTGCGCTGCTGCTCAAGCCTGACGATGCCGACAGCAGCACGCTGGCAGGCGACGCGAAACAGCTCGACCAGCAGCAGGCCGCGCAAGCGTATCTGCAGGCGATGCGCAGCTCGCCGTTTTTCCAGCAACTGATCGCGCGCCAGTTGCCGTTCGAGTGGGCCACCACGCGCATGGTCAGCGACGATCCGGCCAAGGTGCTGGGCAAGGCGCACGCGGGCACCGGCGTGGCGGCCGGCCTGAAAAACCTGCTGGGCGTGCCGGCACAGGAACTCGATCTGGTGTCGCCCTACTTCGTGCCCGGCAAGGACGGCACGCAGGCCTTCAGCGAACTGGCGCAGCAAGGGGTCAAGGTACGCATCCTGACCAACGCGCTGGAAGCGACCGACGTGGCGGCCGTCCATGCCGGCTACGCCAAATGGCGCAAGCCGTTATTGCAGGCTGGCGTAACGCTGTATGAGTCGCGCCGCACCTGGGAAGAAGGCGACGCACGCGAGCAGACGGGCCGCTTCGGCAGCTCGGCCTCGAGCCTGCATGCGAAAACCTTCGGCGTGGACGACCAGCGCATCTTTGTCGGTTCGTTCAATTTCGATCCGCGCTCGATCGACCTCAATACCGAAATGGGCCTGGTGATCGACAGCCCGCAACTGGCCGGCAAACTGGGCCAGGCCATGCGCAGCACCATCCCCCAGCGCGCCTACCAGGTGCTGCTCGACCCCGACGGCGCGCTGTACTGGATCGCACGCGACGCCAATGGCAAGGTCACGCGCTATGACACCGAACCGGGCACCAGCGTATGGAAGCGCATGGGTGTGGCGATTTTGTCGGTGTTGCCGATTGATTGGTTGTTGTAGGTCGGGTAGGTCGGATTAGGCCCCGAAGGAACCGTAATCCGACAACACCCGCGACGCCAACAATGTTGTCGGATTACGGCCCGGAGGGCCTAATCCGACCTACGGCCCTTTGACCAACGAACGTTATTTCACCACCTCCATCAACACCCTCCCCTCCGACGCCGACGGCTGGCGCACCCGCAGCAGATGCGCCAGGGTCGGTGCGATATCGACCACTTCGGCATACTGGCCATAGCTGCCCGGCTTGATCCAGCGTGGGCCGTACACCATCAGCGGCACGTTGGTGTCATAGGTGTAGGGCGTGCCGTGCGAAGTGCCGCCCACGCCCTTGCCGAAGTACCAGGCCGGCTTGGTCACCACCATCAGGTCGCCCGACAGCTGGCGGTTCCAGGCGCGGCGCATCAAGAGGTCCATGCGGGTGGCCACCGCGCCCGCTTCCATCTGGGTACGCGTGTAGACCTGCGCCAGGCCGTCCTGCTGCAGCAGGAAGCGCGCAGCGGCGTCTTCCAGGTCGGCGCGCTTGACGCCCTGTTTGGCGGCCAGTTCGTAGTCGAGGTAGATATTGGGCAGCGACTGCGTCATCACCAGCTTGTCGGCGCCAAAAGTGGCGGCCAGGTGCTGGTTGAGTTTTTTGACCAGCTCGGCGCCGTCGATGCGTTTGGCGGCAATGCCGCGCGCTTCCGAAAACTCGGGCACGTTGGCAAAGCCATGGTCGGCCGTCAGCACCACCAGCACATTGTCCATGCCGACCTTCTTATCGAGGTCCAGGAAGAAGCCGGCCAGCATGCGGTCCAGGCGCTGCAGATGGTCGTGCGACATTTTGCTTTCCGGGCCGTAGGCGTGGTTCACGTAATCGTGCGCCGACAGGCTCACGCCGAGTATATCGGGCACGCCGCCGGCATTGCGACCCAGCTGCTCGCCGTCGATGGCGGCCTGCGCAAAGTCCAGCGTCAGCTGGTCGAGGAAGGGGCCGGACTTCAGGCGGCTGTAGTAATCGCCATCGAGGTTGCCGCTGTCGCTGTAATACGAGAACGGGAAGGTATTGCGCAGGCCCGGTTTGGCCGGCACCAGGTCGTCGCGCGCATCATGGGCGTAGGCGGCGTCGGCCAGCAGCGGCGTCCAGCTCTTGCCGTAGTAGCGATCCTGCGGCTTGCCGGCCTGGTAGCGCTGCACCCACTGCGGATGCTGCTGCATATAGTAGGTGCTGCTGGCAAAGTTGCCGGTTTTTTCCATATACATGTAGGCGGTGCCGGTCTTGCCCGCCAACAGAATGGCGCCGCGATCCTTGCCCGACACGGTCACGACCTTGGCCTGGTTACCGGTGCTGTAGCGCAGCTCGTCGCCCAGCGTGCTCACGCGCAGTTTGGCCGGCGAGGTGCCATCGTCCGGTTTGGTTTCTTCACCGATGTAATGAAAGTTGCCGTCTTCGGTGCAGTACACCGACTGCTTCGTGACAGGGTCGATCCAGTTATTGCCGATCACGCCATGCTGATAAGGATAGGCGCCGGTCAGTACCGCCGAGTGGCCGATGGCAGTCACGGTAATGCCATGCGCCTGATGCGCATCGCTGAACCACGCGCCCTGCTCGAGCAGGCGGCGAAAGCCTCCCTGGCCGAACTGGTCGCGATAACGCGTGACCTGCTCCTGCGGCAGGCCGTCGACCACCAGCACCACCACCAGCTTGGGCTGGGCCGTCCTGGGGGCCACGGAGGCAGCATGCGCCGGCAAGGCCGCCAGCGCCAGCGCGAGAGAACAGAGAAGTGTACGGCAAGAAGCGTCAGGAAAAGTCATGTCTGTCATGGTAAGTAGTTGATCGGTATGCCGCTGGCAGGCAGCATACCGGACGCAGATGACAGAAGCATGACAAAAGCATGACAACGCCGGCAGATCAGAAGTCGAACACCACCCTGGCAATGGCCGTGCGCGGGTCGCCCAGCGGCAGCACATTGGCGTTCAATACGCCTGCGTAGTACTGTTTGTCGAACAGGTTTTTCACGTTCAGGCTGACCCGGTAGCCGCGCCCCTGGTAGGCCAGGCTGGCGTCCGCCACGGTATAGCTGCCAACCGTATAGTTGACCGTCGGCGCCGTCTTTGGTGCTTCGTAGCGCGCGCCCAGCCCCGCCGTCCAGCCATCCATCACGCCGCCACGGAAGCGGTAGTTGGCCCACACATTGGCGCTCTGGCGCGGCGTATTGAGCAGGCGGCGCCCGACCGTGCCGCCATTGTCTTCGGTCACGCGCGCGTCGAGCAGCGTCAATGCACTTTGCACGCTCCAGCCATTGCGCAGGTCGGCGCTGATTTCTGCCTCGATACCGCGCGTGCGCTGTTCGCCCGTCTGTACCTGGGCGCTCGACAGGACGGCGATATGCGCCGGGTCGGGGTCGGCGGTGGTGACATTCTGGCGCGTCAGGTCATAGACCGCCACGGCGCCGTTGATGCGCCCGCCGGCAAACTGGAACTTGCTGCCGATTTCTGCCTGGCGGCCCTCTTCCGGCTTGAACTGCACGCCGAAAAAGTCGCTGCCGCTGACCGGCAAAAAGGAGGTGGCATAGCTGACGTAAGGGATGATGTTCGGCGTCAGTACATACGACAGCGCCGCATTGCCGGTGGTCGACGACGTATCATGGCGCTGCGTGATGCCGCTCAAGCCATTGTTCTCGCGGTTGCGCGCGCGGTCGTGGCGCACGGCCAGGTTCAGGCGCCACTGCTCGTTCAGCTTGATCTGGTCGCGCAGATACAGGCCCGTCGACGAGACCTTGGTGGTGGTCAGGCGGGTCACCGGCGGGCACACCACATTGGTGTTGTAGACCGGGTTAAAGACATTCAATGGCACGATGCGGCAGGCCTGGTTGGCGTTGCGCACCTGGTCGCTATTGAGGTCCAGGCCCAGCATCACATCATGCGCCATGCCGGCCAGTTCATAGGTGCGCGCAGCGTTGGTGTCGAGGCCGCGGTTATTGCCGTCGACATCCTGGATCTGCGCGGCGCGATTGAGCAGCACGTCGCCGGCCTGCATCGGGTTCAGGGTCACGAAGCGGCCATCCATGGCCATATCCTGCCAGCGGAAGTTCTGCGCCACGCGCCAGCCGTTGTCGAAACGATGGACCAGGCTGTAACCGATCTGCCCCTGGCGCGAATGATAGGGGCCGAAGCCCGGCTCGCCGTAATAGCGATCGCGCGGCAGGCTGCCGTTCCTGTTGGGCAGCAGATTGCCCTTGAGCGGCACGCCCTGGTTGCGCAGATATTCGCGCGTGGTGTAGGAAGTAAGGATGGTGAAATCGGTGTTGGCGCCGAAGTCCAGCGACAGCGATGGCGCGATATATTTGTTCTTGAAGTAAACCTGGTCGGTCTGATCGTCCGAGTACGACCACAGGCCATTGACGCGAAATGCAGCCTTGCCGCTGTCGCTGATAGGCCGTCCCAGGTCGAATGTCGCCTGCTTGTAGCCGTAATTGCCTATCGCAAAGCCGGCCTGGTTGAAGCTTTCCGCGCGCGGGCGCTTGCTGACCATATTGACCATGCCGCCCGGCTGCACCAGGCCGAAGTTGATCGAAGCCGGCCCCTTGAGTATCTCGATCGATTCGACGCCGAACACTTCCTGCGCCACGTAATTGGACTGGTTCAGCTTCAGGCCATCGACATAGATCGACTCGGAGGCGCGCTGGCCGCGAATGGAAAAGTCGTCCCAGCCACGCTTGCCCCAGCTGCCCGACGAGACGCCGGCCGAACTCTGGATCGCTTCATTGAGCGTGGTGACCTGGCGCGTATCGAGCAAGTCGCGCGTCAGCACCGAAATTGACTGCGCCGTCTCGAACAGCGAGAGATCGGACTTGGTGGTGCTGGCGCTGGCGCGGGTGGCGCCAAAGCCGGAGTTTTCCTCGCGGCTGCTGGCGACATGCACGGTTTGGATCGTGGTGGCGTCGGCCTCGATAGCGGCAGCTTCATCGGCAAAGGCGGGGCTGCATAACAGGGTAGAGGAAAGAGTCAGGCACAGCAGACGGGCGGCGGCAGGAACGGGACGGAGAGACAACAACATGGGATCCTTAATTGCGAATGATTCTTATTATTATATGTAAATCCGTGCAAAGATGTTACTGCTTAACTGTGGAAACTGATCTTTTTTTGTTTTTTACGTGTTATTGCTTATGCGGTGGGCGTAAAAAAACCCCAGTGCGGAAACTGGGGTTTGCTGAGGGGGAGATATCGAGATGTTGTCGGGTTACGCTGCGCTAACCCGACCTACCCGACCTACCGACCTGATCAGTCGTTCTTGACGACGATGGTCGGGAACTTGCTGGTCATATCCTTGGCCTTTTCCGCCACCTTGATGGCGATGGTGCGGGCGATCTGCTTGTAGATCACGGCAACCGGGCCATCGGGTTCAGCCACCACGGTCGGCGAGCCGGAATCGGTCTGCTGGCGGATCGCCATGGTCAGCGGCAAGGCGCCCAGGAATTCGACGCCGAAGTCGGCACACATTTTCGCACCGCCGCCGGCGCCGAAAATTTCTTCGGCGTGGCCGCAGTTCGAACAAATATGGGTGCTCATGTTTTCCACCACGCCCAGGATCGGAATACCGACCTTTTCAAACATTTTCAGGCCCTTGCGCGCGTCGAGCAGCGCGATGTCCTGCGGGGTGGTGACGATCACGGCACCGGTCACCGGCACTTTTTGCGACAGCGTCAGTTGGATGTCGCCGGTGCCTGGCGGCATGTCGACGATCAGGTAGTCGAGGTCGCGCCAGTTGGTCTGGTCAAGCAATTGCTGCAGCGCCTGGGTGACCATCGGGCCGCGCCAGACCATCGGCTCGTCCGGATCGATCATGAAGCCAATCGACGACACCTGCAGGCCGTGGTTTTCCATCGGCTCCATGCTCTTGCCGTCCAGCGTTTTCGGCTGGCCGCTAATGCCCAGCATCATCGGCTGCGACGGGCCGTAGATATCGGCGTCGAGCATGCCGACGGTGGCGCCTTCGGCGGCCAATGCCAGCGCCAGATTGACGGCGGTGGTCGATTTGCCCACGCCGCCCTTGCCGGAAGCGACAGCAATAATGTTCTTCACATTGCTCATCGGTTTCAGGCCGCGCTGCACCGTGTGCGAGATGATCTTCGACGACACACCCACGCTAACATTGCCCACGCCAGGCAAGGCGCGCAGGGCCGTCAGCACGGCTTTACGGATCAGGTCGATCTGGCTTTTGGCGGGATAGCCAAGCTCGATATCGAGCGAGATATCATTGCCGTCCACCTTGAGGTTTTTGACAGTCTTGCTCGATACAAAATCTTTCTGGGTATTGGGGTCGATGACTTGCGACAGTGCCGCTTTGACGTCTTCTACAGTGATGCTCATGACATTCTCCATGTGTAATGCCCGAAGTCTAGCGCATATTTGCCGGCCGCGATGCGGCTGCAGGCAAGCCTTATGCGCCGGCCATCTGCTCTTATGTCGTTTCCGCTGGTAAAATGGCTGTTTCTCTAACCAAAAGTGCATCAATCATGACTCGCAAGCTGTTCGTCACCACTGCCCTGCCTTACGCAAACGCCGCTTTTCACATTGGCCACATCATGGAATATATCCAGGCCGATATCTGGGTCCGGTACCAGCGAATGCAACGCGATGGCGACGCTGCGCGTGAAGTGCACTTTGTGGGCGCCGACGATACGCACGGCACGCCGATCATGATTGCCGCCGAAAAAGAAGGCATCACGCCGCAGCAGTTCGTGGCCAATATCGCCGCCGGCCGCGCACAATATCTCGATGGCTTTCATATCGCTTTTGATAACTGGTACTCGACCGATTCGCCGGAAAACGTCGACCTGTCGCAATCGATCTACCGCAAGCTGCGCGATACCGGGCTGATCGTCACCAAGACCGTTGACCGTTTCTACGACCCGGTCAAGGGCATGTTCCTGGCCGACCGCAATATCAAGGGAGAATGCCCTAAATGCGGCGCCAAGAACCAGTATGGCGACAACTGCGAAGTATGCGGTGCGGCCTACCAGCCAACCGACCTGGTCAATCCGTTCTCGGTCTTTACCAACGCCACGCCGGTGATGAAGCCGTCCGAACAGTATTTCTTCAAGCTGTCGGACCCGCGCTGCTTCGAGTTTCTGAAAGCCTGGCTCAACACGCCTGGCCGTTTGCAGCCGGAAATGGTCAACAAGGTCAGCGAATGGCTGGGTGAAGCCGGTGAAAAGCTGGCCGACTGGGATATCTCGCGCGATGCGCCCTACTTCGGCATCCCGATTCCCGACGCACCGGGCAAGTTCTTCTATGTATGGATGGACGCGCCGGTCGGCTATCTGGCCAGCTTGAAAAACTACTGCGACAAGCACGGCATCGACTTTGACGCTTTCCTCAACGATCCGTCGACCGAACAGATCCACTTTATCGGCAAAGATATTGTGTCGTTCCACCTGCTGTTCTGGCCTGCGATGCTCAAATTTGCCGGCCACCCGGTGATCGACAAGCTGAAAGTCAACGTACACGGCTTCCTGACGGTCAATAACGAAAAAATGTCGAAGTCGCGCGGCACCGGCATCTCGCCGCTGCGCTACCTGGACCTGGGCATGAACCCGGAATGGCTGCGCTATTACATCGCCTTCAAGCTCAATTCCAAGGTGGAAGACCTGGACTTCAACGGCGACGACTTCGTGGCCCGCGTCAACAGCGATTTGATCGGCAAATACGTTAATATCGCCAGCCGCTGCGCCGGCTTTATCGCCAAGCGCTTCGATGGCAAGCTGGCCGACAGCCTGTCGGAACACTCGCAGTCGTGGATTGCGCGCGCGCTGACGCACGAACACAATGGCGTGGTCATCGAGCGCCAGGACAGCATCGCCCAGCACTTCGAGAACCGCGAGTTCGGCAAGGCGCTGCGCGAAATCATGGAAATTGCCGACATTACCAACCAGTATGTCGATGAAAACAAGCCTTGGATACTGGCTAAGGACGCCGAAAAAACCGCCGAGCTGCATGACGTCTGCACCACGGCGCTGATCCTGTTCCGTCAGCTGACCATCCTGCTCTCGCCAGTGCTGCCGGGCGTGGCCGCCAATGTGGCGACCTTCCTTAACGACGAAGCCTACACCTGGGCCGACACGCAGGTGTTTGGCGACGCCGTCTCGCAGCGCATGCTGGGCCGCACCATCGGCGCTTACAGCCACCTGATGACGCGCATGGATGCCAAGATGATCGAAGCGCTGTTCGATGCGCCGCAAGCTGCCGTGGCAGCCCCGGCAGCAGAGGCAGCCAACGACGCCAAGCCGGCAGCGCCGGCCCTGACAGCCAGCACGCCGGCTTCAGCCATCGAGGAACTGGCGCCGGAAATCAAGATCGACGACTTTTTGAAAGTCGACCTGCGGATTGCAAAAATCGTCAACTGCGAACTGGTCGATGGCTCCGACAAGCTGCTGCGCCTGACGCTGGACGCCGGCGAAGGCCGCCTGCGCAATGTGTTCTCGGGCATCCGCTCGGCTTACAAGCCGGAAGAGCTGGTCGGCAAGCTGACCGTGCTGGTGGCCAATCTGGCGCCGCGCAAGATGAAGTTTGGCGTCTCCGAAGGCATGGTGATGGCAGCCTCGGCTGCGGACGAGAAAGCCAACCCGGGCATCTACATTCTCAACCCATGGCCAGGCGCGGAACCTGGCATGCGCATCCGTTAAGGAGCGATGATGCAGATCGTGGTGCGCGAAGCGGTGCTGGACGATTGCACCCTGATCGCCGACATGACCCGCGCCGCCTGGGCTGGCAAGGTAGCGGCCAGCTCCAGCGGCCACCGCGAAACGGCCGAGCAGGTGGCGCAGCAGCTGCGCCACGGCGGCGCCTTCGTGCTGCTGATCGACGAGGCGCCAGCCGGTTCGCTGCGCTGGACCCCGCTCGACAGCGATCCTGCCGTGTGGGAAATCTCGCGCATGGGCGTGCTGCCGGCCTGGCGCGGCCAGCACTGTTCGCAGCATCTGCTCGAAGCGGTGATCCACCACGCACTGGCCTGCCAGGCCGAAGAGTTGCGCCTGGCCGTGCGCGCCGACCAAGGCAAGCTGATCGATTTTTACGCCGCTTTCGGCTTTGAACTGGCCGAAGAGCTCGATTATTCGCACGCCAATCCGGCGGAACCGGCACCATCGGTGATGCGGCGTTTGCTGCGCTACTGACGGCATCCACAGATTTATTGCTTATTTCCCACAATTTCCCGGTCGACAGGCAGAGAAAGTAACGCCTTGCCCTGTCGGCGCGGTAAAATGTGGCCTGCTGACCTTACTGAAAAGCCACTATGAAAATGCCTGCAAAACACATGAACTATGTTTCGGACCATACTCAGTTCATCAACGAACTGAAGGCCAAGAATCCTGCCATCGAAGAAGGCCAGCGCGCCGGCCGCGCCCTGCTGTGGGACAAGCCGCCAGTGAGCCTCGATGAGCAGCAGCGCCAGATGGCCTCGGCCATCAAGCAACAGGCTTACGTCTACCAGAACAAGAACTGATTGCCCGGACCGGTACGATGTTGCCTGAAGAGCCGGCGCTCGCCGCAGGCGAGGCCGTAGTCGGATCTGCAGGCGGGACCGAACCCGCCGCAGCAGGCAACACGGCTACCGTTGAGGCCGCACCAAAGGCCGATCCGCTAGAGCAGTCGATAGCGCGCCTGTACGGCGAGCCGCTGCTGCGCATGCCGACGGATCTGTATATTCCACCGGATGCGCTGGAAATCTTCCTGGAAGCGTTTGAAGGTCCGCTCGACTTGCTGCTCTATCTGATCCGCAAGCAGAACTTCAATATTCTCGATATTCCGATGGCGCAGGTGACCCTGCAATACCTGAAGTATGTCGACCAGATCCGCGTCAGCAATCTGGAACTGGCGGCCGAATACCTGCTGATGGCGGCCATGCTGATCGAGATCAAGTCGCGCATGCTGCTGCCTTCGCGCAAGAGCGATGTCGAGGAAGATGGCGGCGACCCGCGCGCCGAACTGGTGCGCCGCCTGCTCGAATACGAGCAGATCAAGCTGGCTGCCTACGACCTCAACACCATCCCGCAGTTCGAGCGCGACTTCGTGCGCACCCAGATCTTTATCGAGCAAAGCCTGACGCCAACTTGGCCCGAGGTCGATGCCGTCGACCTGCAGCAGGCCTGGCTCGACCTGCTCAAGCGCGCCAAGCTGACCCAGCATCACCGCATCAGCCGCCAGGAGCTGTCGGTGCGCGAACACATGACCAGCATCCTGCGCCATTTGCAAAGCGCGCGCTTTGTCGAGTTTGGCGACCTGTTCGACCTGGCCGGCGGCGTGCCGGTACTGGTGGTCAACTTTGTCGCGCTGCTGGAGCTGGCCAAGGAAACGCTGATTGAAATTACCCAGGCCGAACCATTTGCCCCCATCTACGTCCGGCTGGCCTATTCGCCGGCCTGACACCCTCTCCCTTTGTCACTGACCACCGTACAACGGGGTTTTAGCGAAAGCAATCCATGAAAATTATTTCCGACATCGAAGAATTGCGCGACCAACTCAGCGGACAGCTGCGCACGGCCTTTGTGCCCACCATGGGCAATCTGCATGAAGGCCATCTGTCGCTGATGCGCCTGGCGCGCAAGCATGGCGACCCGGTAGTCGCTTCGATCTTTGTCAACCGCCTGCAGTTCGGCCCCAACGAAGACTTCGACAAATACCCGCGCACCTTCCAGGCCGACGTGGAAAAGCTGGAAAAGGAAGGCGTCTATGTACTGTTTGCGCCCACTGAAAAAGATCTGTACCCGGAGCCGCAGGAATACCGCGTGCGCCCGCCTGACGGCCTGGGTAATACGCTGGAAGGCGAGTTTCGTCCCGGCTTCTTCGAGGGCGTCTGCACGGTGGTGACCAAGCTGTTTTCCTGCGTGCAGCCGCGCGCGGCCGTGTTCGGCAAGAAGGACTACCAGCAGCTGATGATCATCCGTAACATGGCGCGCCAGCTGGCCATGCCGACCGATATTATCGCCGCCGAAACCTGGCGCGCCGACGACGGCCTGGCGCTGTCGTCGCGCAATATGTACCTGTCGCCAGCCGAACGCGCCGAAGCCCCCGAGCTGTACAAAGGCCTGAACTTTGTCGCTGAAGAAGTACGCAAGGGCAACCTGGCCGTGCCGGAGCTGGAACAGGCCGCCATGGCCGCCCTGAGCGGTCGCGGCTGGACGCCCGACTATATCTCGGTACGCAAGCGCATCAATCTGCAAGCGCCCGATAGCGCCGAACTGGTTGCCGGCGAGCCGCTGGTGGTGCTCGCTGCAGCAAAGCTGGGCCAGACGCGGTTGATCGATAATCTGGAAATCTGACAGGGCGCGGTGTTGTCGGATTACGGCCACCGATTTCCGGCGTCAAACCCGTCCCATTGCTATTGCCCATTGCATAGGACGGTAGGTCGGATTAGGCCCTTCGGGCCGTAATCCGACAACACTGTTGACGCTTGAGGGCGTTGCCACGGCCGCGGGTATTGTCGGATTACGCGCGCAGCGCTAATCCGACCTACGCCGGGCTCATCTCCCCTCATTGTTATGCCCCATTGCACAGTGATACCAGCGCCGCCGTCTTTATCGCCCCGCCGATAAAGACGACAATAAGCCCTTATCCACACGCAAACGGGAGTATCCATGAAACCAGGCAAGACAGCGATTATCACCGGCGCCTCGCGCGGTATCGGTGCAGCCATTGCGCGCCGGCTGGCGCGCGACGGCATGCAGGTCGTCATCAATTACGCCAGCAGCGCACAGCAGGCCGAAGAGCTGGTGGCGGCCATCAAGGCTGATGGGGGCGCGGCCATCGCCGTCAAGGCCGATGTGGCCAGGTCCGCCGAAGTCAAGGCCCTGTTCGATGCCGCCGAAACAGCCTTTGGCAGCGTCGACGTGCTGGTCAATAACGCCGGCATCCTGCCGTCCTCGCTGCCGACGCTGGCACAAACCGATGACGCCACCTTCGACAGCCTGTTCGCCATCAACGTCAAGGGCAGCTTCAACGCCATGCGCGAGGCCGCTGCACGTTTGCACCAGGGCGGCGCGGTGATCAACTTTTCCACCAGCGTGATCGGCCTGGCCTTGCCCGGCTACGCGATTTATGCGGCCACCAAGAGCGCGGTGGAAACCATGACCAATATCTTTGCCAAGGAACTGCGCGGCAAGAACATTACCGTCAATGCCATCGCACCGGGCCCGACCGCCACCAGCCTGTTTTTGGATGGCAAAACCGAGGAAACCATCGCGCGCCTGGCCAATATGGCGCCGCTCGAACGGCTGGGTACGCCCGACGACATTGCCGCAGCGGTATCCTTCCTGGCCGGCCCGGACGCGCGCTGGATCAATGGCCAGACGCTGCGCGCCAATGGCGGCTTGGTCTAGGCAAGCAAGCTCATCAGTAATATAAAAGCAAAAACGCCGCCAGTGCAAACCGGCGGCGTTTTTTCTGGTCAAGCCTGACGAATTACGCGCCGGCTTTTTCCAGTTTTTCAAAAATCTTGTTCAGCTTTTCATCAAGCGTGGCGGCCGTGAACGGCTTGACCACGTAACCACTGGCGCCAGCTTGCGCGGCAGCGATAATGTTTTCCTTTTTCGCTTCCGCGGTCACCATCAGCACCGGCAGCTTCGCCAGCGCAGGGTCGGCGCGGATATGCTGTAGCATGGTCAGGCCGTCCATATTGGGCATGTTCCAGTCCGACACCACGAAATCAAACGATTCCGCGCGCAGCTTAGCCAGGCCCATCACACCGTCTTCTGCCTCGTCGACGTTGGCGTAACCCAGTTCCTTCAACAGATTCCTGACAATGCGACGCATCGTCGAAAAATCGTCAACGACTAAAAATTTCATCTTTGGATCAGCCATGAATAACTCCGTTGTTTCTGTAGCGGTTTGTTAATAATATCGACATGAATGCCGACATTATGGTCGACACTACGGCAGCAAGTCGTAGGATAGCATTTTCGTTGCTTTTAGGCGAACAAAGTTGCCCCATATCATAGTAAAACGTGGCTTACACGCGCAATGCGCGCATGCCATGCGCTGCCAGGTAACCCAGCACCATGCCAGGCAGCGCCGTCAACGCGCCAACCTCGTGCGTGGCACCCACCGCAATCGCTTCGCGCGGCATGCCAAACACCACGCAACTGGCTTCATCCTGTGCGAAATTATACGCTCCTGCGTTCTTCATCTCCAGCATGCCTTGTGCGCCGTCCTTGCCCATGCCGGTCAGGATCACCCCGACCGCGTTTTTACCGGCAAACTGCGCCGCAGAACGGAACAGCACATCGACCGACGGACGGTGGCGATTGACCGGCTCACCCTGGTCGATCTTGGTCATATAGTTGGCGCCACTACGGGTCAGGGTCAGGTGCGAGTGGCCAGGAGCGATATAGGCGTGGCCCGGCAGCACGCGTTCGCCGCCGGCTGCTTCCTGCACCGAGATCTTGCACAGCGAATCGAGGCGCTTGGCAAACGAGCGCGTAAAGCCTTCCGGCATATGCTGGGTGATCAGGATACCGGGGCAGTCGGACGGCATCTGCATCAGGAATTCGCGGATCGCTTCGGTGCCGCCGGTCGAGGCGCCGATGATAATCAGTTTTTCCGACGACAGCAGCGGATTGCGCAGGATCGGCAGCGGCGCCGTGCCTGGCGCGGCCGGCGCGCCGTGCGGGGCGATGGTACGGGCGCGGATGCGGGCCTTGGAGGCGGCGCGGATCTTGTCAGAAATCATGTCGGTATATTCGCGCATGCCGCTCTGGATTGAAATCTTCGGCTTGGTCACAAAATCGACCGCGCCCAGTTCCAGCGCGCGCATGGTGATTTCCGAGCCGCGCTCGGTCAGGGACGACACCATCAGCACCGGCATCGGGCGCAGGCGCATCAGCTTTTCCAGGAAATCGAGGCCGTCCATGCGCGGCATCTCGACGTCGAGCGTCAGCACGTCGGGATTGGTTTGCTTGATCAGGTCGCGCGCCACCAGCGGATCGGGCGCCACGCCGACGACTTCCATGTCGGGCTGGCTATTGACGATTTCAGACATCACACTGCGTATCAGCGCCGAATCATCGACGATCAGTACTTTAATTTTCATGCATTCCCCTTGCGGACAAACAGCCCGCCTAACTATCCTGATTAAAACAGTTCGACGGCGCCGCCGACCGGCGCCACTTTCAGACGGCTCGCGTAATCGAGTTCGCGGCGGACCAGCGTATCGTTATGCGACTGCATCAGTTTTTTGACCAGTACCTTGCCGCTGCGCGGGAAAAAGTACACTTTGCGCGGATAGATGTCATTGAGGTCTTCGGCCACCACGCGCATGCGCTCGGCCTTCAGGTAATTGATCACAAAGGCGGCATTGCGCTCGCCCACGTTAATGGCCGTAAAGCCGCGCAGCACGGCGCCGCCGCCAAACACTTTCGCTTCCAGGTTTTCACGGCGCGCGCCGGCCTTGAGCAGATCATTGATCAGAATTTCCATGGCGTAGGTGCCATAGCGCATCGAGGCCGAAATCGGACTGCTGGCGTCGCTGCCGCCGTCGGGCAGCATGAAATGGTTCATGCCGCCCAGGCCCGTTACGCGGTCGCGGATGCAGGCCGACACGCAAGAGCCCAGTACGGTGACGATCAGCATGTCCTTGTTGGTGAAGTAATACTCCCCGGGCAGGATCTTGGCGGCGTCACAATTGAACGTCCGGTCGTAATAGACGTTGGTGGCGAATTGCTCTCTGGGTTCCAGGCTCATAATTGACTCTTAGATACGATGCGACGGTGCTTTGGACGCGCTGGCGCGAGGCTGGTCGAGCTCGTAGACGGTCTTGCCGCGCAACTTCAACGATTCCGACACGTACAGGAAATTCTCCGAATGGCCGGCAAACAGCAGCGCATCGGGCTTCATCAGCGGCACGAAGCGCGACAGGATCTTGCGCTGGGTGGCCTTGTCGAAGTAAATCATCACATTGCGGCAGAAGATCACATCGAACTGGCCAGTCAGCGGCCAGCTGTCGGCCAGCAGGTTGAGCGGCTTGAAGGTGATCATCTGGCGCAGTTCAGGGCGCACCCGTACCTGGCCTTCGCGGTCGCCCTTGCCCTTGAGGAAAAACCGGCGCGCGCGCTCGGGCGGCATTTTATCGAGCCGGTCGAGGCCATACACGCCGTTGGCGGCCGTGGCCAGCACATTGGTGTCGATATCGGTGGCAATAATGGTCACCGGCGGCGTCAGGGTATTGAACGCTTCGCACACCGTCATGGCGATCGAATACGGCTCCTCACCGGTCGAGCTGGCAGAGCACCAGATGGTGATCGGGCCGCTGAGTTTTTTCACATGGTCGGCCAGCAGCGGAAAGTGGTGCGCTTCACGGAAGAACGAGGTCAGGTTGGTGGTCAGCGCATTGGTAAACGCCTCCCACTCATCGGCCATATGGCCCGCCTCCAGTTCATCGAGATAGCGCACGAACGACGAGATGCCGGTGGCGCGCAGGCGCCGTGCCAGGCGGCTGTAGACCATTTCCTGCTTGCTGTCGGCCAGCGCAATGCCGGCACGCTTGTAAATCATGGCGCGGACCCGCTCAAAATCCTTGCCGGTAAAGTCAAATTCCTTGACTGAATCCGTTTTTGTTTGCGGCATTTGTTATTACCTTTCTATCACTACGCTGAACAATGCCTTTGCAATTCATCTGGCGGGGCCTGGCGCCGTCAGAACTCTTCCCAATCGTCGCCACCGGCCGCCGCCAGCTTTTTCTCTGCTGCCGGCAGCGCCGCCTTCGGCGCTGGCCTCGGGGCCGCAACGGCGACCCTGGCAACAACCGCTACCGGCGGCGCCGCTGGCAGTGGCGCCCTTTGCACCATGGCGCCATCGCCGGCCAGCTTGAAGGCGCTGACCGCCTCGGCCAGGCGCAGCGACTGCTCCTGCATGCTTTCGGCCGCTGCCGCAGCCTGTTCCACCAGCGCCGCATTTTGCTGCGTCATCTCGTCCATCTGCGAGATGGCCTGGTTGACCTCCTCGATGCCATGGCTCTGCTCCTGCGTGGCGGCCGTGATCTCGCCCATGATATCGGCCACCTGGCGGATCGACGTCACCACCAGCTCCATCGTCTGGCCTGCCTCGTCGACCAGGCGGCTGCCGGTATCGACCTTCTCGACCGAATCGCCGATCAGGCCCTTGATCTCCCTGGCCGCCGCTGCGCTGCGCTGGGCCAGGTTGCGCACTTCGGTGGCCACCACCGCAAAGCCGCGGCCCTGCTCGCCGGCGCGCGCCGCTTCCACGGCCGCGTTCAGCGCCAGGATATTGGTCTGGAACGCAATGCCGTCAATCACCGCTATGATATCAACGATCTTGCGCGAGCTGTCCTTGATTGCGCCCATGGTGTCAACCACCTGCGACACCACGCTGCCGCCCTGCTGCGCCACCGACGACGCCGACACCGCCAGCTGGTTGGCCTGGCGCGCATTGTCGGCGTTCTGCTTGACCGTCGACGTCAGCTCTTCCATCGACGAGGCCGTCTCTTCGAGCGAGCTGGCCTGCGTTTCCGTACGCGCCGACAGGTCCGCATTGCCGCTGGCAATCTCGCCCGAGGCCACGGTAATGGCCTGCGTGCCCTGGCGCACGGCGCTCACCGTGCGCACCAGGCTGTCGTTCATGTCGCGCAGCGCCTGCTGCAGCGCGCTCGTTTCGTCACGCCCCTGTACAGCCACATGCGCCGTCAGTTCGCCAGCGGCCACCTGCTGCGCCACCGCCACCGCACCCGACAACGGCACCGTGATCGAGCGCGTGATGAACACCGCGCACCAGGCGCCAAGCAGCACGGCGACGCCGCCCAGCACCAGCAGCACCAGCATCAGCTGCTTGTCGCCTTCGAGCGAGCTGGCCATGAAACTTTGCTGCGCCTGCTGTTGCAACTGCAGCAGCTGGTTGATATCGGCCAGCATCTTCTGGTTCAGCGGGTCGATGCGCTTGGCGATAATCTTGGCGCCGCCTTCGCTGTTAAAGGCCAGCACCTGGCTCATCGCCTCCTTGAAGGCGCCGTCGACCTCGCGATCAAGCGCGGCAATATTGGCCAGCAGTGTCTTTTCACTGGTAGACAGGCCCAGCGTGGCCAGCTTGTCGCGCGCGCCCTCGTAGAGCTTGCGCGACTTGCCTACCTTGCCTTCTTCGGCCTGCATCAGGCCCACGTCGCTTTGCAGACCGATATTGCGCATGGAAATACCAGTTTCCAGCATTGCGCTCTTCATTGCCGCCGCCTGCGTGTTCTTCTCGCTGGCCAGTTCCAGCCCCGTCAGCAGCTGCGCTTTGTTACGATAATTGAGCGTGTTGGCCGCGACCACCACGATCATCAAAATGGCCAGGATGCTGCCGAAACCAATGCCTAACCGCGTACCAATCTTAAAATTGCGCAATGCCATTGCAGTCTCCCCGTTTTATTGGTTTTGGCCTGGTCTCTGTGGACCTTGTGGCCTGTGCAGGTCGGATTACGCGGGGCTGTGCCCCGCTAATCCGACCTACGTTTCTGTCACCTTAAGCGGCGAGCTTGTCGATCAGGCCCATCTCGCTGCTTGACATCAGCTTGTCGATATCGACCAGGATCAGCATGCGCTCGTCGATGGTTCCCAGGCCAATCATGTAGTCGGTCGAAAACGCGGTGCCCATTTCCGGCGCCGGCTTGACCTGCTCGGGCGTCAGGGTGGTCACGTCGGACACGCTGTCAACCACCATGCCGACGATGCGGCCACCGATGTTGAGAATAATCACCACGGTGAACTGGTCATACACGGGCGTGCCCAGATTGAACTTGATGCGCATGTCGACCACCGGAATGATGATGCCGCGCAAGTTGATCACGCCCTTGATGAATTCTGGCGCATTGGCGATGCGGGTGACCGCTTCGTAGCCACGGATTTCCTGAACTTTCAGGATATCGATGCCGTACTCTTCCGAGCCCAGCGTGAAAGCGAGGAATTCACGGCCGGCGATGTCCTTGCCGTCGCCTGCGGTAGTTTGTTGAAGTTCTGACATGATGTGTTTTCCTATCTGCTATCTGTGTTACGAAAAAATGGACTCGTCAGCAAGCTGGCGAGAGGAACGGATCAGGGCGGCGACGTCGAGAATAAGCGACACGCCGCCGTCACCGAGAATGGTGGCGCCGGAAATGCCCACCACCTTGCGGTAATTCGATTCGAGGTTTTTCACCACCACCTGCTGCTGGCCGACCAGGTCGTCGACAAACAGCGCGGCCTTGCGCCCTTCCGTCTCGAGGATCACGCAGATGCCTTCGGACGGGTTGGTAAAGCGCGGCGTGATGTCGAACATCTGGTACAGCGGGATCAAAGGCAGGTATTCGCCGCGCACCTTGACCACCTGGCCACGGCCACTGATCTCCTTGATGTCTTCAACGGCCGGCTGCAGCGATTCGATGACAAAGCCCAGCGGCAGAATGTACACTTCCTCGCCGACGCGGATCGACATGCCGTCCAGGATCGCCAGCGTCAGCGGCAGCGAGATCGAAATGGTGGTGCCAAAGCCCTTGGCCGAGCGGATATCGACCACCCCGCCCATGGCGCTGATATTGCGCTTGACCACATCCATGCCCACGCCGCGGCCCGATACATCGGTGACCGCTTCGGCGGTGGAAAAGCCTGGCGCGAAAATGAGCTGCCACACTTCGGCGTCGGTCATCGATTCCGACACATCCATGCCCTGCTGGGCGGCCTTGGCCAGGATGCGTTCGCGATTGAGGCCGGCGCCGTCGTCGGACACCTCGATAATGATATTGCCGCCCTGATGGCTGGCCGACAGGAACAGGCGGCCCGCTTCGGTCTTGCCGGCGGCCACGCGCGCAGCAGGCAGCTCGACACCGTGGTCGATACTGTTGCGCACCAGGTGCGTGAGCGGATCGACGATACGCTCGATCAGACCTTTATCGAGTTCGGTTGCCGCGCCATTGGTAATAAAGTCGACCTTCTTGCCCATCTTGCTGGCCAGGTCGCGCACCATGCGCGGGAAGCGCGAGAACACGAAGTCCATCGGCATCATGCGGATCGACATCACCGCTTCCTGCAAGTCGCGCGTGTTGCGCGTCAGGTGGCTGACGCTGTCGAGCAGCTTTTCATGCAGCATCGGGTCGAGCGCGCCGGCGCGCTGCTCGATCATGGCCTGCGTGATCACCAGTTCGCCCACCAGATTGATCAGCTGGTCGACCTTCTCGATCGACACGCGGATCGACGACGATTCGGCGCCGGCCTTGTCGGTTTCCTTCTTGGCCGGCTTTTTCTCGTGCTCGGCAGGTGCAGCAACCGCTGCCACTGCTACCGGCGCCGTCGCCACCACTTGGGCGGCGTCGGCGCGGATCTGTTCGAGCGGCTGGAAGAAGCCATAGCCGCGTTCGGCATCGCTCTGGTTGCCGGCCGCGGCGCGGATTTCCTCGAGTGGCTGGAAGAAACCATAACCCTGCTCGGCGTCGCTTTTCACGCCGGCCTCAAGCGGCTCGAAGAAGCCGTAGCCCTGGGCTTTTTCCTGCGCCGCGCGGGCCGCGTCCAGCGAGGCAGCCGGTGGCAGATGCGTGACCACCATATCGTCCGGATTGAGCACGAACGAGCAGATCGCCACGATATCGTCCAGGCTTTCATGGGTGGTGACGTCAAGCACCTTGCGCCCGTCGGGCAGCGTGGACACGGCCACGTCGCCCATCAGGCCCAGTTCGGCGGCCAGCGCCTCGACTTCGCGCGCATCCATCGCCGGCAGTTCAAGCCGGTAACGCTCGCCGCCGATATGGCTGACCGTTTCCTTTTCAGCCGTATGGAAGGCCGGCGCCACTGGCGTCAGTGCCGCTACCGGCACGTCGGTGGAGAACGACTGCAGCAGCATGCGCACGTCGGCCACCGCATCCTGGTCGACCGGCGTACCGAGGCGATGGCCGTCGAGTTGCATCTTCAATACATCCTTGGCCGCCAGAAAGGCGTCGACATGTTCAGCCGTCAGCGCCATCTGGCCCTGGCGTATGCGGTCAAGCAAGGACTCGAGGATATGCGTGACCTCGCTCATGTCGGACAGGCCAAAGGTCGATGCACCGCCCTTGATCGAGTGGGCGGTGCGGAAGATCGCATTGAGGTCTTCCGGATCGGGCGCGGCGATATCGACCGCCAGCAGCAGCCGTTCTTTTTCAGCCAGCAGCTCCTCGGCTTCGTCAAAGAAGACCTGGAAGAACTGGCTTATATCGATGGTCATAAGGTGACTCCGTCCATTGCAACGTTGCGCGCGGCGGCTGGCATCAGCCGATCACCTTTTTCACCACCTCGATCAGACGCTGCGGATCGAAGGGCTTGACCAGCCAGCCGTTGGCGCCAGCGGCGCGGCCCTTGGCCTTCATCTCGTCGGACGACTCGGTGGTCAGCATCAGGATGGGCACCTTCTGGTAGGTCGGCAGCTCGCGCAGCAGCTTGATCAGTTCGAGGCCGTCCATGCGCGGCATGTTCTGGTCGGTCAGCACCAGGTCGACCGTCTGGTTCCTGGCCTTTTCCAGGCCGTCCTGGCCGTCGACGGCCTCCACCACCTGGTAACCGGCGGCTTTCAGGCTGAATGCCACCATCTGGCGCAATGAGCTCGAATCATCCACTGCAAGTATTGTTTTGGCCATCTTTGCTCCCACTGTTTCCCGGGCTGCGCGCCCGGATATGTATTAGTTAGTAATCCATGCAACTGCAAGCGTTCCGCACGATGGCTAGAACAGCTCGATGTCGCCGCTTTCCAGATGTTGCTGGCTGACCGCCTTGCGCAGCACGCTGCGCAATTCCAGGCTCTGGATCGCCAGCGCCATGCTGACGCGCCCGAGCTGGGCCACGATTTCCTCGTTATTGCTCTCCGGCGTCATTTCTGCGCCATGCGAGCCGAGCGTGCCGAGAAATTCGCGCAAGCCCGTCACCCGTTTCAGGGTACGGTCGATCAGCTGGCTGGTCATGTCCTGGAACTGCATGCTGGTGATGGCGGCATTGACATAGCCGCCCACCTCGTCCTGCAGTCCCAGCAATGTCGCGCGCTGCTCGGCGGTCGGCGCACCGCCGTCGAGCAGCAGGGCAATCGTATCGTGCTGCGCCGCCACGGCCGCATGGATGGCCATGAAATTAAAGGACAGCTTTTCTATCGCCTCTTCCAGCAAGATGCCCGTCTGCACCAGGTCGGTTTCCACCTCCGTCAAGTGCTTGCGGCCATGGTCCGACACGCCGGACAACAGGCGCTTTACATGCGAGCCAAGTATTTTCTTTCTTGTCATAAAGGTCTCATTGTTTTACTACATGATGGGCTGGCGACTCCCGCAGCACGCCAGCCTATTTCTTGGCCGCTGCTCCTGCCGGACCGGGGGTGGGCGCTACGGCTGGCATTGCGGCAGCCTGGCCGGCTGCGGCAGCAGCGCCAGCAGCATCGTTGACCGGCAGCTCGATGGCCGCGCCGTCGCGCAAGACGTTTTCTTCCGTGCGCTTGTTCATCACGATGATGCTGATGCGTCGGTTGATGGGATTGAACGGATCCTGCTTGTCGAGGTTGGCCGCTGAACCCAGGCCCACCACGCGCAGCACCTTGTCTTCATTCATGCCGCCGATCACCAGTTCGCGCCGCGAGGCGTTGGCGCGGTCGGCCGACAGCTCCCAGTTGCTATAGCCGGCGTCGCTCATGTAGGGCGTCGAATCGGTATGGCCGGACAGGCCGATGCGGTTCGGCACTTCATTGAGCACGAAGCCGATCGCGTGCAGGATTTCCTTGGTATAGGGCTGCAGATTGGCGTTGGCCAGCGCGAACATCGGGCGGTTCTGCTCGTCGACGATCTGGATGCGCAGCCCTTCGCTGGTAATATCGAGCAGCAGCTGGTTCTTGTATTTCTTGAGCAGCGGATTGGCGTCGATGGTCGCCTCGATGCGCGCCTTCAATGCCTGCAGGCGCTTGCCCTCTTCACGCTCGAGCGCGGCCTTGGCCGTATTGAGATCAAAGGCCTTCGACTGCGCTTCCTGCTCGGTCTTGCGCACCTGGCCGTCCTTGCGGGTCAGGTCCTGGCCGCCGCCCTGCAGGATCGAGTCGCTCTCGCCGCTGCCGGTGCCGCCAGCCATGGCCACCTTGAGCGGCGTCTTGAAAAATTCCGAAATGCCGTTCAGGTCGCCCTTGGAGGTCGAACCGAGCAACCACATCAGCAGGAAAAAGGCCATCATGGCCGTGACAAAGTCGGCGTAGGCGATTTTCCACGCCCCGCCATGGTGGCCACCGGCAGTTTTCTTGATGCGCTTGACAATAATCGGGCGCATGCCTTCGTCAGCCATGGCATCTCCCTTCCCTATGCAGCGCTTGCATCATGATATCCAGACTCGTCTTCACTGCTTACTTGGTTTTCGATTTCTTGATATGGTCTTCAAGCTCGTTGAAGGTCGGACGTTCGGTCGAGAACAGTACCTTGCGGCCAAATTCCACCGCCAGCGCCGGCGCATAGCCGTTCAGGCTGGCCAACAGCGTGACCTTGACGCACTGGAACATCTTGCTCGACTCTTCCAGCTTCTGCTCGAGCAGGCTGGCCAGCGGGCCGACAAAGCCGTACGCCAGCAAAATGCCGAGGAAAGTGCCGACCAGCGCGTGCGCAATCAGCATGCCCAGTTCGGCCGGCGGTATGCCGACCGATTCCATGGTGTGCACCACGCCCATCACGGCGGCCACGATACCGAATGCCGGCAGGCCATCGCCCACCTTGGCGATCACATGGGCCGGCACCGCGCCTTCGTGGTGATGGGTCTCGATTTCGTTGTCCATCAGGTTTTCAATCTGGAACGCATCCATATTGCCCGACACCATCAGGCGCAGGTAATCGGTAATGAATTCCACGATATGGTGGTCGGCCAGCACCGCCGGGTATTTGGAGAACAGCGGGCTTTCTTCCGGCTTGTCAATATCGCCTTCGATCGACATCAGGCCTTCCTTGCGCACCTTGCTGAGCACCTCGAACAGCAGCGACATCAGCTCCATGTACAGCTCTTTGGTGTAGCGCGAGCCCTTGAGCAGGCTGGGCAGTGCCGCCAGCGTGGCCTTGATGGCTTTGTTGTTATTACCAACGAGGAACGCGCCCACAGCCGCGCCGCCGATCATCAGCAGTTCGAGCGGCTGGAACAGCGCTGCCAGATGGCCGCCCGCCAGCGCAAAACCGCCGAAGACGGAAGCGCAAACGATGATGTATCCGAGTATGACTAACAAGTGCTGTAACTCCCAAATTTGATCTGCCTGCACCGGACGCAGGGCGACAGCAAAAAGTAACCGAAGGTAGCGAAAAACGACCGTCCGACCGGACCTTTTTTAACAAAATGCCGTGCAGAACTACAATAACGTGAGATTGTCCTCTGGGCAAGCAAATAACGCAGACAATTGCCTAAAAGCACCATACGTAAAGCAAAGTACCACGTTCCGTGGCGGCGATGGCGCGGTCGGGTGCGCGGCCCGTTATCGTGAATTCGTAACTAACAAGCATGCTACCGGGCAACATTTGCGTTTCAGCCTGGCGCCACAGAGCCGGCATGGCCGCTGGCGACAGATAGGCGAACACGACATCAAAGCCACCCAGGTCGAGCGCCGCATAGTCGCCGCGCAGAAAATGCGCGCCACTGCCGCCCACGCGCGCGCGCAGGCGGCTGACCAGCCACGGCAGCGGCGCCAGTTCGATCCCGCAAAACCGGCCATCAGGACGCCTGCGCGCCAGCGCCAGCACCAAACCACCCAGGCCGCTGCCGATATCGACCAGGCGCACGCCTGGCCGGTCGGCAATCAGCTGCGCCACCTCGCGCCAGACGGCAGGACCCGAGGGATAAAACGGCACCTGGGTGCGAAAGGTGGACCAGTACAGGCTGAGCAAAAACACAAAAACCAGCAAAAACAGCACGGGCGGCAGTTCCAGCTGGCGCACCGCCAGCAGCGCCGGCGCAAACAGCAGGCCGATCACGCACCACCAGCGCGCCAGGCGCGTGCAGTACGTGAGCAGCGCCGCCACTATACCCTGCGCCAGCGCCACGCCCGTCAGCGACATGGTCAGGCCGGCGCGCGCCAGGCCATACACCGACAGCAGCATCAGCGGAAAGGCCAGCAGCTGTATCAGTATTGACCTGAACGCGGGCGCGCGCAAAATTTGTTGCAGCATGAACGTTATCGGGAAGGAAAAAGCGCAGTGTAAGCGAAACCGCCAGCAAAAAGCCGAAGCCGGTCACGGCGACCGGCTCCGGCTTACCCTGTCGTTCCGGCAGACAGGCGTGGATTTTCAGGCGTTGGCGACGACCGGCGCGACAGCGGCGGCGTCATCGCGGGCCTTGCGGGTCTTGCCGGCACGCGAAGGCATATGGCACAGGCCGCAGACATAATCGGCGTTCAGGTCCAGGCAGTTGACGACAAACTTGCCGCTGCACTTGCCGCACGGCGCCATGGCCAGCATTTTGCTGCTGAAAAAACGTACCAGCGTCCAGGCGCGCGTCAGCGACAGCAGCGGCTCTTCGCCCGGCTCGGGCGGCATTTGTTCGAGATACAGGCGATACGCCTTCATGACCGCTTCAATACCGGTGGCGCCAGCGTGCTCGACCAGGAACTGATGAATATTGATAAACAGCGAAGAATGGATATTGGGCTGCCAGGTCAGGAACCAGTCGGTGGAAAACGGCAGCATGCCCTTGGGCGGCGAGACGCCCTTCAATTCCTTGTACAGGTTCAGCAGGCGCTCGCGCGACAGCGACACTTCCGTTTCCAGCAGTTGCAAACGGGCGCCAAGCTGTATCAGTTCGATCGCCAGTCCGATCTCCTGTGCTTCCGATACGACACTTTTCTTGGCCATGGATTTACTCCGTTGCATGAAAACAGTGAGATGCGACCATCAGGCGATTTCTTCGACGCCCTGGCCTGCCATCAGGATGGCGGCATGCGACTGCGCCAGCGAGCGGTCTTTATTGTAGTTGGTCAGCATCGACAGGATGGCGCTGTCGTCAAAGCGGAAGCGGGCCAGCATCATGTTGCCGCCAGCGAGCTTGAGGATCTGCGCATTGCTCATGCCTTCAATCAGCTCGGCGATTTCAGCCGACACGCCCAGGCGGAAGATGGCAGTAACCTTGTCTGCACGGATCATTTGCTGTGCCAGCATCAGATAGCTCAGGTTTGCGTCGCGAATCTCGGCCATCATATCGTTAGCAGTCATTTCCATCTCCTCAATCCGTTGAATTCTTCACCTGGCACACTTTGTGTTTCCAGTGAGATACATTCTGCAGGAGCAACATCAAATACAACAGAGGTGCAGCGCTGTATTTTTGGTCGGGGAATAGGAAGACGGGCCGTAGGTGTTTGTCTTACAAACACAGCACGACCAGGGCTGCACGCCTGTAAAAGCGTGCAAATTGATGTAAAGAAAGTTGCTGCAAAATACGATTTTTCCTGACTTTTAAAAAAGGCCGGCTATCTCTTATTTACAACAGCTTGATCGAAATCAAGCGTACTAACAGGTGTAACGGCAGCAAAAACAGGAACTTTAGGGTCATTTTGAAAAAAAATGAGAAAAGCGCGAAATTTCCTGCATGGAGTCTTTATCGGCGCTGGCGCACCGAACTTTAGGGCGATTTGAAAAAAATGTGAAAAAACTTCAAAAAAGTTCGTCTACGCCCCACAAAGTGGCTGCCGGACCGTCAAAAAATTTCGGAAAAAGACGCACGCGGACGCAGGCTTGCTACACTGCCGCAACACCGCTACCGCTGCCGCCTGCCTGGCCGGTGACAGCAAGCCTGGCATTTCCACCAGTATCAACTTGAAAGCAACCATGATTTCCAGACAAGATTGCCTGGCGCGCGATAGCGACGATGCGCTGGCCCCGCTGCGCCAGCAGTTCGACCTGCCGCCCGGCGTGATTTATCTCGATGGCAACTCCCTGGGTGCGCGCCCGGTTGCCGCCGTGGCGCGCGCACAGCAGGTGATTGCCGCCGAATGGGGCCATGACCTGATCCGCAGCTGGAACAGCGCCGGCTGGTTCGACCTGCCGCGCCGCCTGGGCGACCGCCTGGCCCCGCTGTTGGGCGCACATGCGGGCGAAGTCGTCATTACCGACACCACCTCGGTCAACCTGTTCAAGGCGCTGGCTGCCGCGCTGCAGATGCAGACCGAGGACGCCGCACATGCCGGCAGGCGCGTGATTGTCAGCGAACGCAGCAACTTCCCGACCGACCTGTATATGGCGCAGGGACTGGCCGCCTGGCTCGACCGTGGCTACCAGTTGCGCCTGGTCGACGATCCGGCCGAACTGGCGCAGGCGATCGACGCTGACTGCGCCGTGGCGATGCTCACGCACGTCAATTACCGCAGCGGCTACCAGCACGACATGGCGGCGCTGTCGGCCCACTGCCATGCGCAAGGCGCACTGGCGCTGTGGGACCTGGCCCATTCGGCCGGCGCGGTGCCGCTGGACCTGAACGGCGCTGGCGCCGACCTGGCCGTCGGCTGCACCTACAAATACCTGAACGGCGGCCCCGGTGCGCCAGCCTTTATCTGGGTGCCCGAACGCCACCAGGGCCGCTTTCGCCAGCCTTTGTCGGGCTGGTGGGGCCATGCGGCGCCGTTTGCCATGGACCCGGCTTTTGCGCCAGCCAAGGGCATCGCGCGCGCATTGTGCGGCACCCAGCCCATCGTGTCGTTGGCGCTGGTCGAATGCGGGCTCGATATTTTCGCGCAGACCAATATGGCGGCGATCCGCCACAAGTCGCTGGCACTGACCGACCTGTTTATCGCGCTGGTCGAAGCGCGCTGCGCCAACCATCCGCTGGGCCTGGTCACGCCGCGCGAGCATGCGCAGCGCGGCAGCCAGGTCAGCTTTACCCATCCGCACGGCTACGCGGTGATGCAGGCGCTGATCGCGCGCGGCGTGATCGGCGACTACCGCGAGCCGGCCATCATGCGCTTTGGTTTTACGCCGCTCTACACCAGCTTTGCCGACGTGTGGGATGCCGTGGAAATTTTGCGCGACATCCTCGACCAGCAATCCTATGACATCGACGCCCGGCGCGATGCCGTTACCTGAGACCAGAATATGAACGAGAACAAAACGGCCAGCGGCTGCCCCATGCATGCATCACAACGAGAAGCCCAGGGCGACGCCCAATGGCATGGCGCGCAAATGGACTTTTCCGAATCGATGAGCTATGGCGACTACCTGGCGCTCGACCGCATCCTGACGGCCCAGCATCCGCTCTCGCCCAACCACAATGAACTGCTGTTTATCGTGCAGCACCAGACCAGCGAATTGTGGATGAAGCTGATGCTCCATGAAATGCATGCGGTGCGCGCCAACCTGCAAAGCGGCGACCTGCCGCCGGCATTCAAGATGCTGGCGCGGGTGGCGCGCATCATGGATCAATTGGTCCATGCGTGGGACGTGCTGGCCACCATGACGCCACCCGAATACACGGCCATCCGCCCTTACCTGGGCGCCTCGTCGGGTTTTCAGTCCTACCAGTACCGCGAGATCGAGTTCATCCTCGGCAACAAGAACGCGGCGCTGCTGAACGTGCACACCACCGCGCCGGAACCGTTTGCCGTGCTCGATGCGGCGCTGCGCGCGCCGTCGGTCTACGATGAGTCGGTCAAGCTGCTGTCGCGCAGCGGCCTGGCCATCAACCCGCAGCGCCTGGAGGCCGACTGGACACAGCCGACGCAGCCCGATGAATCGGTCAAGGCCGCCTGGCTGGAAGTGTATCGCGACCCGTCGCGCTACTGGGCGTTGTACGAGCTGGCGGAAAAGCTGGTCGACCTGGAAACGGCGTTTCGCTTCTGGCGCTTCCGCCATGTCACCACCGTCGAGCGCATTATCGGCTTCAAGACCGGCACCGGCGGCACGGCCGGCGTCAGCTATCTGCGCAAGATGCTCGACGTGGTGCTGTTCCCGGAACTGTTTGCACTGCGCACCGAACTGTAGGCGACTGGCGCACGATAGGCGGCGCTGATTTGCCCATGGCAAACATCACAGGCAAAATCATGGCCTTTGCATAAAGGCGCCTCCATGAAACGACTTTGCCTGTCGCTGCTGTTTGCAAGCGCTCTCGCCCACGCTGCGCCATTCTACACGGGCAAGCCGCTGGCCCACCCGGTGATTGCCGCCTCGCAGGACAGCGGCCTCGATCTGGTGTTTATCCGCGAAGCGGCCGGCGTGGCGCTCTATACCTGCGACTGCAGCAAAGCCAGCGTCAGGCAGCAGCAGCTCGATGGCTATGGCAACGCCGTGATCCGCGCTGTCTTCTATGCGCCGCTGGACAGCGCGATTGCGCCTGAAAACCAGACCATGCTGGTGCTGTTCCGCCAGGATGGCAAAGATGGCCTGCGCGCCTACCGCCACGATAAAAACTCGGGCAAGTACCGGTACCTGGACGGCCTGCAGCCGGCACTGGACCGGTTTGTCGCGGCCAATAAAAACCCCAATGCCGCCCAGGCGAAGCAGGCGCTGGCCAGACTGGCGCCGCTCGACTACAGCGTGGTACGGGGAAACAGCGGCAACGCCCACTTTGATGCGATTGACCACACCCAGGGCAGCGTCGTCGGCTACTTCGACCTGCAAGGGCGCAGCGTGGCCGCCGCCAGCGCCGACGCGGCCGTCTACAAGAAAGCATTCCAGAAAAAAAGCGAACTGACGCTGACGGCCAGCTATACGCGCTTTGGCGACGCTACGTCCGGCGCGGCGGAACTGCCCAACTACCGCTTGTGGCAGGTGAGCTGGGAAAAAACGCCGCAGCGCTACACGGGCAGCCAGGAAGGCGCGTCCGTCATCTACAGCCTGGCCTGGGATGACGGCGCAGTCATCGAGCGCGGCCAGTACAGCGGCGGCCTGCGCGAAGGCCTGTGGCAACTCAAGGGCATGCATGAAGGCATGGCCAGGGGACGCTTTGCCAAAGGTTTGCGCGAAGGGCCATGGCATATCGAAGAGCCCAGACAGATCGAAGACGGCAGCTATCGCGCCGGCAAGCGCGAAGGCCGCTGGACGGTCACCAACTTTGCCGATGAAGACGAAGTCACCGGTTTTGACACCTATGCCGGCGGCCAGCTGAACGGGCCGTCCGAGCGCAGTATGCAGGGCAAACTGCTGGCGCGCGGCAGCTACGCCAACGGCACGCGTCAGGGACCATGGATCAGCGAAGAAGGCGAAGGCAATTATGTCGACGGCCTGCGCGACGGTCCATGGAAGCTCTACAAAAAAGACGGCGTGATCGAGAACGTGCGCTTTATCAAGGGCAAGCGCCAGGGCGAACTCACCCAGCACGACGCTGCCGGCGCGCTGCGCCTGCGCGAGCATTACCAGGCCGATATGCTGCAGGGCGAGCGCACGCGCTATCTGGGTGACGCCGGCAAGGAAGTGCTGGTGTATATTGCCACCTTTGAGCAGGGCCAGTTGCAGGGGCGCGAACAGGCGTTTGACGAGACGGGAAACGAGGCGACCAAGGTTCTGCGCATGGATACGCTGTGGGACAAAGGCAAGAAAGTCGGCCTCGACGCGCGCTACTATCCCGACGGCAAGCCCGAGCGCCTGGCCGTGATCGGCCTGGGCCAGTACGGCCAGCAGTTGGTCACGCACCTGCGCGAATATGCCGAGGGTGGCCTGCTGGTCAACGACATCCACCGCTGCTACTTTACCGAAGGCGGCAGCGAGCGCAACGACGTATGCGATTACCACCGCCTCAATTTCGCCAACGGCAAGCCGCAGTACGACTACCGCTTCCAGTTCGGCCAGCGCCAGGAAGGCCGTTCCTGGTATGCAAACGGCCAGGTGCAGGACGAGCTGCTGGTCGACCGCGACAAGGACACCTCGGTCTACAACACCTATTTCGAGAACGGCCAGCTGCATTGCACCGAACCGCGACGCGGCCACAGCAAGCGCACCGTCAACGGCCAGACCTATCTCAGCTACGCCTCGGCCGACCGCGACGGCGAAGCGCTGTGCTATCACCCGAACGGCAAGCTGGCCAGCCGGCGCAGCTATCGCCAGCGCATCGCCGTCGATTGCGGCCAGCAGTTCGACGACACCGGCAAGCAGATCTTCCCCGGCCCGGAAGAGTGTCCAGCCGCAAAGAAAACCCCATTTGTATTTGGAGAATGAATGAGCGCTGACACCCTTTGCATGCAAAACCCGCAGCAGCTCGACATGGCCGCCATCGATGCGGCAGTGACCGAAGGACGCCAGGTCATCGTGCAGTTCGATACGCTGGGCGAGCCGGCGCCACTGATTGCTGACCTCGACGCTGCAGCAAAACGCCACGGCACGGCGCTGACGGTGCGTATCTATGGCTATGAGTCACGCGTGTTTGACGCGGCCATCGTGCGCGCCCTGCCCCACGTGGCCAGCCTGGCGCTCGACTTCCACCGGCGCGCCGTCAACCTCGAGGCCCTGGGCGAGCTGACGCGCCTGAAGCAGCTGTCGCTGGGTGTCTATGAACTGGCGCAGCACGATATCCTGGCGCTGGAGAACCTGCGCCAGCTTGAAGTGCTGTCGCTCGGTGAGGCCGCGCATGACAAGCTTGATCTGTCGCCGCTGCGCCACTACAGCAAACTGGCTAGCTTGACCATCGATGGCCATAGCCACCATCTGGACACGCTGGCGCAGTTGCCGGCGCTGCAGACGCTGTCGCTGTTTCGCATCAAGAATAAGGTGGCGCTCGACTTCCTGGGCAGCGTCGCGCAGCTACGAGAGCTGCGTTTGCAGCTGGGCGGGCGCGAGTCGATAGCCGCCATCGAAGCGCCGCTGTTGCACAAGCTCGAACTGATCCGCGTGCGCGGCCTGGCGCAACTGGGCCCGCTGCAGCGCTTTCCGCTGCTGCGCCATTTGTGGGTGGAAGACCAGACCCAGCTCGATCAGCTGGACCTGTCCGGCAACAGCGCACTGGAGACGCTGCATCTGCTCACCTGCAAAAGCCTGGCCAGCCTCACCAGCCTGGCCGCGCTGCCAGCACTGCAGAAACTGTCGATATCGGAAACTGCGCTAGAGCCCGATGCGCTGCTGGCGCAGGCACTGCCGGCCAGCCTGCGCGAAATGCGCTTTCGTACCGGCAAGGCAAAGCGGGATAGGGAAATCAGCACCCAACTGGCAGCACTGGGCCTCTAAACCACAAACCCGGGGTCAGTTCCGCCATTGCAAACCCGGGGTCAGTTCCGCCATTGCGACACGACCTCAACCGCAAACCCGGGGTCACAAACCCGGGGTCAGTTCCGCCATTGCGACACGACCTCCGCCGTAGCAGGCAAATCGGCACCCACTAAAACGAATGCGTGCAAGGCTATTGACCAGTCCGTGTACAAATGGCGGAACTGACCCCGACCCTTTGCGCCATTGCGACACGACCTCAGCCGTAGCAGACAAATCGGCACCTACTAAACGAATGCGTGCAAGGCTATTGAACAGTCCGTGTACAAATGGCGGAACTGACCCTGACCCTTCTTAAATTAAAAATCCCCGCAACCTATTTGGACGCCGTCAAACGGCGCTGCCACAGCGCCACGTCGATCATGACGCCGTCGCTGCCGGTATTGCGGATATAGACGCGGTAGCTGCCCTGGCCCATGTCGCCATGCAGATAGGCGGTGCGCTCGTTGCGCTGGAAGCGGGCGCCCTTGATGGCCTTGCGATAGCGCTCGACCACGCTGTCAAAGCTGGCATAACTGCGCAGCGCCACCTCGAGGTCACGCGGCGGACGACCTTCGGCCTGGTCCAGCACATTGATCTGCTTCTTGCCCTTGAGCGTGGCGGGGAAGGAAAACACACCGCTATCGGCTGAACTGAGCACGGTGGCCGAATCGAGCAGCAGCGGCAGCAAGGCGCTAGGATAGCCGGACGGCAACTGCGCGCGGTTCCAGCCCGGCAGCGGCGATTGGGCCAGCACATATTCCACGCTGGCGATTTTCTGGCCGTTGGCGCCGGCCTCGTCGTCGGCGGCAATCAGCGCCAGCATCGGCGGCAGTTGCCTGGCCCAGGCCAGCAGCGGCGCCGCCTCGGAAACCAGCATGCCCTTCTTGTGGAACACCGTCAGCACCGTTTGCGGGTCGGGGTTACAGACTTTCGCTTGCGGCTGGCCCTGCAGACGGCAATGGCCGTTGACCAGGCCAAAGGCGATCAGCACGCCGCGCTTGTCGAGCAGCATGGCGCCGCGCTCACGGCCCTGGCTGCGGTCATTCATCGAAGCCAGCAGCTGGCGCCCGTCCGGCAGCACCGTGCGCGTCACTTCGCGCCGCTCGCTGACTGATTCCAAAGCCTGAGTCAACAACAGCTCATCGACCTCGGTATAACTGCCGCGCGCGTAGCCAAAAAAGTCAAACAGCGCAGCGCGCACCTCGGGTGCATCGCTCAGGCGCGGCAGGACGCTATCCGATAACAGGCTGTTGAGCGACTTTTCCGGCACAGACACGGCTTTGGCCAGCGCTGCCGATGGAGCGGCCACGCAGGCAGCAGCCATGGCAGCGAGCAAGGCGGTGTGACGCACATGCTGGCAAAAGCGGCTGATGGTGGTTAAGGTGTTCTTCATGATTCTGTCTGCTCGGGTGGACCCAATGGTACCGTCGCGGATTCTAGCATGCGTCTTGCAGGCTTGCTGCAGCTTGCACGTGTGGCAAGTACGTAGGTCGGATTAGGCGCGAAGCGCCGTAATCCGACAATACCTCAGACGTCAACCATGTTGTCGGATTACGGCCCCTTTGGGGCCTAATCCGACCTACCCAATTATTTAGCGGTATTGAGCAGCAGCTCGTTCAAACGCTTGACGAACGATGCCGGATCGGCCAGCGAACCGCCTTCGGCCAGCAAAGCCTGGTCGAACAGGATATTGGCCCAGTCGCCGAACTTGCCGCCTTCTGCATCTTCATATTTCAGACGCGTGACCAGCGGGTGGTTCGGGTTGATCTCCAGAATCGGCTTCGATTCCGGCGCACTCTGGCCGGCCGCCTTGAGCATGCGCAGCAGGTTGCCCGACAGCTCATTCTCGTCGGCCACCAGGCAGGCTGGCGAATCGGTCAGGCGGAACGTGACGCGCACATCCTTGGCCTTGTCTGCCAGCGTGGTCTTCATCTTGCCAACCAGTTCGGCGTACGAGGTTTCGGTTTCTTCGTGCTCTTTCTTTTCCGCTTCGTCTTCAAGCGCGCCCAGGTCCAGGCCGCCCTTGGCTACCGACACCAGTTCCTTGCCTTCGAAGTCCTGCAGGAACGACAGCATCCATTCATCGACGCGGTCGGTCAGCAGCAGCACTTCAACGCCCTTCTTGCGGAAGATTTCCAGGTGCGGGCTGTTCTTGGCGGCAGCGTAGTTGTCAGCCGTGACGTAATAGATCTTGTCCTGGCCTTCCTTCATGCGCGCCAGGTAGTCGGCAAACGAGGTGATCTGCTCGTCGCTGTCGTTGGCGGTCGAGGCAAAACGCAACAGCTTGGCGATGCGCTCCTTGTTGGCAGCATCTTCGCCGATGCCTTCCTTGAGCACCTGGCCAAATTCTTTCCAGAACGTGGCGTACTTGTCTTTCTTGTCCTGCTCGTCGGCGTTGGCCAGTTCTTCCAGCATGCCCAGCACGCGCTTGGTCGAGCCGTCGCGGATCACTTTCACGTCGCGCGATTCCTGCAGGATTTCACGCGACACGTTCAGCGGCAGGTCGGACGAATCGATCACGCCGCGAACGAAACGCAGATAGGTTGGCGTCAGCTGTTCGGCGTCGTCCATGATAAAGACGCGCTTGACGTACAGCTTGATGCCGCCGCGCTTGTTACGGTCCCACATGTCGAACGGCGCCTTGGCCGGGATATACAGCAGCTGCGTGTATTCGCTGCGCCCTTCCACGCGGTTGTGCGTGTGCGTCAGTGGCGCCTGGAAGTCGTGCGACACGTGCTTGTAGAATTCTTCGTACTGTTCGGGCGTGATGTCGGACTTGTTGCGGGCCCACAGCGCGCTGGCCTGGTTGACCGTTTCCAACTCGTCCTTGACGACGGTTTCTTTTTTCTCGTCGTCCCACTCTTCTTTCTGCATCACGATCGGCAGCGAGATATGGTCCGAGTATTTGCGGATGATCGACTTGATCTTCCAGCTCGACAGCAGCTCGTCTTCGCCTTCGCGCAGGTGCAGGATGATGTCGGTGCCGCGCGATGGCTTGTCGATCGATTCAATGCTGTAGTCGCCCTCGCCGGCCGACTCCCAGCGCACGCCTTCGGAGGCGTCCACGCCGGCGCGGCGCGTTTCAACGGTGATCTTGTCGGCCACGATAAAGCCCGAGTAGAAGCCCACGCCGAACTGGCCGATCAGGGCCGCGTCCTGCTGCTGGTCGCCCGACAGCTTGCCGAAAAATTCCTTGGTGCCCGACTTGGCGATGGTGCCCAGGTGCGAGATCGCCTCGTCACGTGTCATGCCGATGCCGTTGTCGGAAATGGTGATGGTGCGTGCTTCTTTATCGAAGCTGACCTTGATTTTCAGCTCGTGGTCGTTGCCATACAGCGCGTCGTTGTCAATCGCCTCGAAGCGCAGCTTGTCGGCCGCGTCGGATGCATTCGAGATCAGCTCGCGCAGGAAAATTTCCTTGTTCGAGTACAGCGAATGAATCATCAGATGCAGCATCTGCTTGACTTCAGTCTGAAAGCCCAGTGTTTGTTTTTCGGAGACAGCCATATTTACCTCATAGTCTGGTGGATCGGACGAATGTCGGGCAATTGGGGATGGCGTCAGCCATTTCAAGATGCCAACATGCAAATTTCTATCGTCAACTCCCCAGCGACTGCGCCAGGAAGCGCCAGAAGCGCTCATCCTGCACCGTCGCCAGGTTCAACCGCATATAGGTCGAAGGGCGCTGGCGCGGCGAAAACAGGCTGCCCGGCGCCAGCACCAGTCCTTCATGCAGCGCTTTTTCAGCCAGCAGATTGGTGTCGCAGCCGGCATCGGCCCAGACAAACATGCCCGCTTGCGCTGGCTCGAAGCGCAGCCCGGCCTGCTCGATCCTGCGCAGCGTGGGTGCGCGTACGCGGTCGAGCCGGGCGCGCAGGCGCTCGACATGCTTGCGGTACTGCCCCTGGGCCAGGATTTTGTACACCATGCGCTCGCCGATATCGCTCGAAGTCAGGGTGGACAACATCTTGCGATCGGCCAGGCGCTGCGCGCGCTCGGGCGAGGCGGCAATAAAACCCACGCGCAGGTTGGCCGCCAGGCTCTTGGAAAAGCCGCCCAGGTAGACCACGCGGCGCAACTGGTCGAGCGCGGCCAGGCGCGTGGCCGGCTGCGCCGCACTACCCCCGCCCGGATGCAGATCGCAGTAAATATCGTCCTCGACCACGATAAAGTCATGCTGCTCGGCCAGCCGCAGCACCTGGAACGCCTTGGCGGCCGACAGCGAAGTCGAGGTCGGATTGTGCAGCACCGAATTGATGACATACAGCTTGGGGCGGTGCAGCGCCGCCAGTTCGGCCAGCAGCGCCAGGTCGGGCCCGTCGGCCAGGCGCGGGATGCCGATCACCTGCAGGCCCATAGCGGCAAAGGCGCCGAACATCATCCAGTAGGCCGGATCGTCGACAAACACGGTGTCGCCAGGGCGGGCAAATTCGCGCGCCACCAGGTCGAGCGCCTGCATCACGCCGGCCGTGGTGACGAACTGCTCGGGCGGGCAGGCAATTTCCAGCCCAGCCAGCTTGAGCTGCAACTGCTGGCGCAGCGGCAAGAAGCCCTGCGGCGCGCCATAGCCAAGCAGCGACAAGCCGCTCTGACGCCCCACGTCGCGCAGCGCGCGCGCCAGCAGCTCGCCATCGAGCCAGTCATTGGGCAAGGTGCCCACGCCCGGCGGCGGCGGATCGCCGGGGGACGCCGGCGTGGGGCGAAACGTATGACGGATCAGCCAGACCACGTCCATTGCCTGCGCCGGCGCCGCTTGCACAGCGGCGGCAGCGGCGACATTGAGCGCCGAGCGCTCGCGCACGAAAAAACCGGCGCCGCGGCGCGACTCCAGGTAGTCGAGCGCCACCAGCCGGTCGTAGCTGGCCACTACTGTGGCGCACGAGACATTGAGGCTGGCTGCGCACTGGCGGATCGACGGCATGCGCGCGCCGCCGCGCAGCAGTTTGTCGTCGATGCGCGCGGCGAACGAACGCACGATCTGCTCGATCAGGGTTTCGCCGGAAAAGCGCGACAGCAAAGCCGGGGCGGGTGTATTGCTCATCAGACCATAACAGTGTGGGTGATTAAATGGAAAAGTGTATTTGTACTGTACTGCTCAAGCAGCCTAGCATAGCGTCATCTCCTTTACCAGCAAAGTGCAGCCATGTCTTTATCATCGAGCCATACCCGCCAGATTTCCGTTACCCGCTTGCACAACGACCGCCGCGGCCTGATGCTGGGGCTGGTCGCCGTCGCCATGTTCAGCCTGACGCTGCCGTTTACCCGCATGGCGGTAGCTGAACTGGACGCCACCTTCGAGGCGCTGGGACGTGCCCTGGCGGCAGCCTGCCTGGCGGCGCTGTGGCTATGGATCAAGAAGGCGCCGCTGCCGCGCCGCGAGCAATGGCTGCCGCTGGGGCTGGTGGCCACCGGCTGCGTGGTCGGTTTTCCCTGGCTGACCTCGCTGGCCATGCGCAGCCTGCCCGCCTCGCACGGCGCCGTGCTGGTCGGCATACTGCCGCTGGCCACGGCCGTATTTGCCGTACTGCGCGGCAAAGAGCGCCCGTCAACGGGTTTCTGGCTGATGGCGCTGGCCGGCAGCACACTGGTGGTCGGCTTTGCCCTGCGCCAGGGCGGCGGCAGCCTGCACCAGGCCGACCTGCTGATGTTCGGCGCCGTGCTGCTGGGCGCGCTGGGCTATGCCGAAGGCGGACGCCTGGCGCAAAGCATGCCGGGTGCGCAGGTGATCTGCTGGGCGCTGGTGCTGGCTGCTCCGTTTTTGCTGCTGCCGGTGCTCTCGGTGGCGTGGCCGCAGCGCGCGCTGATGGCGCAGGCCAGCAGCCAGGCCTGGCTGGCGTTTGCCTATATTTCCGTGTTTTCCATGCTGATCGGCTTTTTCTTCTGGTACCGCGCGATGGCGTTGGGCGGCGTGGCGCGCGTGGGCCAGGTGCAACTGCTGCAACCGTTTTTGACGCTGCTGGGCGCCGCCCTGCTGCTGGGTGAAGAGCTGACACCGGACAGCGCGTTGTTTGCCGCCGCCGTGATTGCCGTGGTGGCCATCGGGCGCAAGCTGAAATAATGGGCAGGCTGGTGGCGCCGGCGTACAATAAGGCGCAGCAACTTTGGCGCGGCCTATCCGGCTGCGCTTTTCCAGCGTCGCCACAAGCGGCCAGGCAACCAGCCGGCGCAGTTCGGCATTTTTCCATAGAGACCCGCATGAAAATCAATCCGTCCCCCCCCATCGAATGGCGTTTTTCGCAGCGCGCGCAACAACTGCAAAGTTCGTTTATCCGTGAAATCCTGAAAATCACCCAGCGCCCGGAGATTATCTCGTTTGCCGGCGGCCTGCCCTCGCCCGCCACCTTCCCGGTCGAAAAGATGCAGGCGGCGTTTGACAAGGTACTGGCCAACAATGGCAAGGTGGCGCTGCAGTACGGTCCGACCGACGGCTATCTGCCGCTGCGCCAGTGGATTGCCGACTCGCTGTCGATCGAAGGCAGCACGATTTCACCGGAACAGATATTGATGACGTCGGGCTCGCAGCAGGCGCTGGACCTTTTGGGCAAGGTGCTGATCGACGAAGGCAGCCGCGTGCTGGTGGAAACCCCCAGCTATCTGGGTGCGCTGCAGGCGTTTTCCGTCTATCGCCCGCAGTTCGCCTCGGTCGATACCGATGACGAAGGGCTGGTGCCGGATTCGGTCACGCCGCTGGCCGATGGTGCGCGCCTGCTCTATGCGCTGCCGAACTTCCAGAATCCGACCGGGCGCAGCCTGTCGGTGGCGCGCCGCCTTGAACTGGTGGAAACATGTGCGCGCCACGGCCTGCCGTTGATCGAGGACGATCCGTATGGCGCCCTCAGCTACAACGGCGCGCCGTCGCCGAAAATGCTCAATATGAACCCGGACGGTGTGATCTACATGGGTTCGTTCTCCAAGGTGCTCACGCCCGGCATCCGCCTCGGCTACGTGGTGGCGCCGCTGCCGCTGGCGCGCCGCCTGGAACTGGCCAAGCAGGCGGCCGACCTGCATACCTCGCAGCTGACGCAGATGGTGGTGCATGAAGTGGTCAAGGATGGCTTCCTGGAGCAGCATATCCCGAGCATCCGGCAGCTGTACGGCGACCAGTGCCAGGCCATGCTTGCGGCGCTGGAAACGCACTTTCCGGCTGGCGTGAGCTGGACGCGCCCGCAAGGCGGCATGTTTATCTGGGTCACCTTGCCGCAACATATCGACGCCATGCAGCTGCTCGATGAAGCCATTGCCAACAAGGTGGCGTTCGTGCCCGGTGCGCCGTTCTACGCCAACACGCCGGAAACGAACACCCTGCGCCTTTCATTTGTCACGGTGCCACCCGAGCGCATCCGCGAAGGCGTGGCCATTCTGGGCAGACTGATCAAAGCCAAAATGTAAGCAGCTTCCTGGTGTTGCGTAGGTCGGATTAGCGCGCAAGCGCGTAATCCGACAATACCGCTGACGCCAACAATGTTGTCGGATTACGGCCCCTTCGGGGCCTAATCCGACCTACGCCGCATCAGAACTTGCGCGAGATGCTGAGCTTGGCATTGCGTCCCACGCCAGTCACCGCTTCGCTCAGGTACGGCATATAGTGACGGTTGAACACATTATCGACCGTCAGTCGCACTTCGGTGCCGCGCCAGATGCCTTGCGTGCCGTTCCAGGAAGCAAACAGCGTGTGCAGCGCGTAGCCTTTCGATGGCGGCAGGCGATACACGTTACCGACCGGCAGCACGCGGTCCTGCCTGGCCACGAAGCGGCCTTGCCAGCCGATGGTGGCGCCCTGCGCCGGGAAGCGCCAGCCCAGGCCAGTCATCAGCTTGTCGGGAGCAATCGTAGAAACCGGCTCATCCTTGCCCCACGGATCGCGCTGGGCGCCGTGGCGCGTGCCGTACTGCATCGACAGCGACGCGCTGGCATACAGGCGCGGCGTGTTGTAGTAGGACTCGATCTCCACCCCTTCGGTGCGGAAGCCGGCCAGGTTGCGGTAAGACGACAACCCTGGCGGCAAGCCCACGCCGCTGCCCGGCACATAGCCTTCGACCAGGATGCCCAGGCGCGGGCCGATATTGTCGGTCACGCGGTTCTGGTAGGCTGTCAGGCGCAGTTGCGCATCGTCGCGCTCAAGAAACAGGCCCTGGCGATGCAGCATCACGCCCAGGCGCGCCGCCGTCACGCGCTCGACCGCCAGATTGCGGCTGGTGCCAGGCGTGCTGGAACCCAGGCGCGCCGAGACATAATATTCGTTCGAATACATTTCGTCGATGGTCGGTGCGCGCCAGGTGCGGCTCAGGTCGCCAAACAGCGCCACTTCCTGCGTAGCCTTCCAGAACAGGCCCAGGCGCGGCGACCAGTCCTCGTGGGTTTTTTCGCTGAAGTCATGGCCGGCCGCCGGCAGCGGACTGTTGTAGCGCGGCGCCAGGTTGGGCGTGCCTTCCGACACCACGCGGTCGTGGCGCAGCGCCGCCGTCATCGTCAGCGTGCCATAGCTGATGGCATCCTGGATAAACAGGCCACGCGTTTCCTGCTTGCCACCGGGCATATAGTAAGGCTGAAAGTAGCCGTAGTTGTAGCTCGGATCCTTCAGCGCGGTCGATGACGGGTAGTACATCAGGGTGTCGCGCGCATTCTTGTGCCATTGCAGGCCGGTCTGCAGCACGTGCGACAAGGCGCCGGTGGTAAATACGCTTTCATTGCGCAGGTCGGCGATGCGGTCGATATACGAGGCCCAGCTTTCATTGCCGAGCGAACCCAGGTAGGAGCCTTGCGAGGCCGAGGCCAGGCGCTTGTCGTGCTGGTCGGTATGCGAATAGCCGATGCTGGCCGTCAGCTTGACCCAGGGATTGTTTTCCGGTGCGTACTGGTATTTGATGGAATAGGTGTCGTCATCCTGGTCGCGGTAGACGGCCTTGCGCTGCCACGCTTCGTCCAGGCCATAGCGCTTGATCTCGGCTTCGGTCGGCGTCGGCACGTCCTCGCCCATGGCGGCAAACGGGCCCCAGCCGGTGCTGCCGCTCTTCATGGCGGTCAGCGTCAGTAGTTGCTCGGGTGTCAGGCGCACATTCAGTTTCAGCATGCTCGAAGGCGCGTCGATGGCGGAAAAGCGGAAAGGCTTGCCATCGGGCTTGCGCAAATCGTCCGACTTGCGCTCGGTGGTAAAGGCCATCACGTCAAAGCGGCCGTCTTCGGTGCGGCCATACACGGCCACGGTGGCGTCGTTCTCGGCGTTATTGCTGTGGCGTGCATATTTGACGAAAGCGCCGATTTTTTCATCGCCTTCGAGCATGTCTTTGGCGTCCTTGGTTTCGACCGTGATTACGCCGCCAAAACCGCCATTGCCGTACAGGCTGGTATGGGCGCCCTTGTTCACTTCAATCTGCTTGATCAGTTCGGGCTCGATAAAGATCGAACCCTGGCGGTATTTCTCGAAGCCCTTGGGCACGCCATCGAGGATCACCTTGACGTCCTGCACCTTGTTAAAACCCCAGATATTGAGGCTCTGACCACTCGGACGCGCGGTGCCGGCCAGGTCCACGCCAGGCAGGGTGTCGAGCAGGGAGGCAACGTTGTCGGCCTGCTGGCGCTCGATATCGGCGCTGGTGACATAGGAACGCCCGGCAGTGGCGGCGTTGATGGCGTCGCCAAACACGCTGATGGTCGGCATCTGGGTATCGTTCGAGGTGTCAGCCGTAGCAGCCGCAGTAGCCGCAGCGTGGGCGCTGGCGCTGTACAGGGAGCCGAGCGAGACGGCCAGCGCCACGGCGGCGGCGATCGGGGTCAGTGCGCGTGGAGTCGATGGTTGCACAGTGCTGCTTGAATTCATTGCGTTCCTTGCCTGGGTTTTCATGCTTCTGGTATGAAAAAACGCTGGAGCAGAGGTCAGGCAAGCGAGTGTGATTCAAGCGGCGGCGTTGAAACTGGCATTGCAGCGGTGCTCTGCCCGCGCGGACACGCCGCTGGCACATAGCCGGCGGCGCAACGCAGTCACCGGGATCAGTTGCCTAGGTGAAATGCGGAGCACATCATATACTGAATGATAATGATTCGCAATATCATCTGCAGCATTTACTCGGGATAACCGGTAATGTCGGCAATCTCGCGATACAACGGCTGCAGCCGCGCATACATCTTGCGGTACACGCGCCGGTACAGCTGATCGTAAATCTTTGCGTGCGCCGGCTGCGGCTGGAATACCTTGCCGCGACGCGTCATGGCCTGTGCTGCGCCGACAAAGTCGGCATGCCAGCCCAGGCCGACGGCGGCAGCGATGGCCGCCCCCAGGCCGGACGCCTCGTACACATGGGCGCGCTCGGCCGGCATGCCGAAAATATCGGCCGTCAGCTGCATTGCCGCATCGCTCTGCGAGCCGCCGCCGGCCACGCGCAGCACGGTAATGGGCACGCCGCTCTTGCGCTCGATGCGCTCCTTGCCTTCGCGCAGCGCATAGGCCAGCCCCTCAAGGATGGCGCGATACATATGCGCACGCGTATGCACGTCGCCAAAGCCGATCATGGCGCCCTTCGCTTCCGGCCCCGGCACCTTGATGCCGGGGCTCCAGTAAGGCTGCAGCATCAGCCCCATCGACCCGGGCGGCACCACCTCGACCAGCCTGTCGAACAGCGCTTCGGGCGACTGGCCACTGCCGTCCTCGGCGGCGGCCTGCCGCTCGCGGTCGCCAAACTGCTCCTTGAACCAGTTGACCATCCAGTAGCCGCGAAATATCTGCACTTCGGTGCTGTAGGCGCCCGGCATGGCGGCCGGATACGGCGGAATAAAGCGCGTCACTTCCAGGTAGTTCCGATTGGTGGTATTGATGGTGGCCGTGGTGCCATAACTGAGGCAGGCCATATGCGGCGCGCTGCAGCCGGCGCCCAGCACCTCGCAAGCCTTGTCGGCAGCGGCGGCAAACAGCGGCGTACCGGCCGCGATGCCGGTCGCCTCGGCGGCGGCGTCGCTGATGGCGCCGATCCGGCTGCCCGGCGCCATCAGTTCGGGCAGCATGGCGCGACGGATCGCCAGCGCCTGCCATTTCCAGTCCAGCCGCCCTGCCCAGCGGTGGCGCTTGTAATCGAACGGAATATAGGCCACCTGCGAAGCGGTCGAATCGATATGGCTGCCGCACAGCCGGTAGTTCAAAAAACCCGACAGCAGCAGGAATTTGGCGGTGCGGCGCCACAGATCGGGTTGCTCGGCATGTATCCAGTTGATCTCGGCTTCGCGCTGGAAGTAGCGCACCGTGCCGTCCAGGCGCACCAGCCGGAACGCAGCGCGCCACCACGGCGCCAGCTTCGGCAGTTGCTGCGTGCTGCGCTGGTCGAGCCAGGTAATGGCCGGGCGCAGCGGCGCACCGTCGGCGTCAAGATTGACCACCGTGCCGCGCTGGGTGGTCACCGCCACGCCCCTGACCTGCGCCGGCGTCACGCCGCTGGTGCGCCACAATTGCTGGCAAGCCTCGCACACGGCCTGCCAATAGCCTTCGGCGTCATGTTCGGCCCAGCCGGGCTGCGGCGCTTCGTAGGCGTCGATCAATACCTGCGCCTTGGCCGCCAGGTTGCCGTGCGCGTCGAACAGCAGCGCGCGCACGCTTTGCGTGCCGTTGTCGATGGCCAGCACGTACTCTTTGTTTTCCATTATCAGCGCGCCATGGTCATTGCGTTCAAATCGGCCTATGTAACTGCGTCTGCTCCATTCTGCCAGCCTTGCTGCCGCGAGCAAAGCGCGATGCCGCAGGCTTGACGCACGTGCACGGTGCAGACGGCGTTTTCTGGCTATACTGGCAGCGGCAAGTTTTTGTGAATCTTCCACCCCACAAGGATCCCTATGCAACTCAAAGATAAAGTCGCACTCATTACCGGCGCCGCCAGCGGCATCGGCAAGGAAATCGCCATCGAATACGCCAAACAGGGCGCAAAAGTCGTGATTGCCGACCTGTCGCTCGACGCGGCCAGCAAGACCGCCGGTGAAATCAATCAATCGGGCGGCCAGGCGTTTGCCGTGGCCATGGATGTGTCGAGCGAAGAACAGGTCGACAAGGGCGTCGACGATGCCGTCGCCCACTTTGGCGGTATCGATGTGCTGATCAGCAATGCCGGTATCCAGATCATCAGCCCGGTAGTCGACTTCCAGTTCGATCAATGGAAAAAAATGCTGGCCATCCATCTGGACGGCGCCTTTTTGACGACCCGCGCCTGCATGCGCGCCATGGTCAAGGGCGGGCGCGGCGGCGCCATTATCTACATGGGTTCGGTCCATTCGCATGAAGGCTCGAAGTTCAAGAGCGCCTATGTAGCAGCCAAGCACGGTTTGCTGGGCCTGGCCAAAGTGGTGGCCAAGGAAGGCGCAGCCGACAATATCCGCGCCAACGTGATCTGCCCGGGATTCGTGCGCACGCCGCTGGTCGACAAGCAGATACCCGAGCAGGCCGCCCAGCTCAATATCAGCGAAGAAGACGTGATCAAGAAAGTCATGCTGAAAGACACCATCGACGGTGAATTCACCACCACCCAAGACGTGGCGCAGACGGCCGTGTTCCTGGCGGCCTTCCCGTCGAACGCACTGAGCGGCCAGTCGATCGTGGTCAGCCACGGCTGGTACATGCAATAACTCACATCGCAGTAACGCCCGGGCCATGCAGCAGCGCGCCCGGGCCGCTGTCTCTATCCCATGCACGATAACCGCTATCGCCACCCGCATCCGGGCCGTATCGGCCGCCTGTTTGAACGGCTGGCCCATTCCAGCCGGCTGGCCGATGCGCGCCAGGCTGTGCTGTCGCGCCTGCCGTTCCTGACGCTGGCCAGCGAGGTGCGCGACGTGATCTACGTCAGCTGGCTGGTCGACGCCGAAGCGGCGCAAGCGCTGCTGCCGCCCGGCACACCGCTATGGCAGCGCAACGGCAAGACGCCCTTTACCGTACTGACCTATCGCCACGGCCATTTCGGTCCTGCTTTGCTGGGGCCGCTGCGCCGCGCTCTGCCTTCCCCGTTGCAAA
The DNA here is from genome assembly GCF_009208565.1 of Janthinobacterium aquaticum. Taxonomy (GTDB): domain Bacteria; phylum Pseudomonadota; class Gammaproteobacteria; order Burkholderiales; family Burkholderiaceae_D; genus Janthinobacterium. Next base: position 140,008 of record NZ_WFLK01000006.1, read on the forward strand.
GCAACTGGCGCCTGTATCTGGCGCACACGCCACCCGGCGCGCCCGACGTGGCGTGTGTATTTTTCCTGAAAAACGTGATGGATTCGCTGCCTTATGCGCTGGGCACGCGGCTGTTCAGCGACCTGCTGCCCACACACCTGGCCGCAAGCATGGCCCATGAGGTCACCGCGACACAGGTGCGCTGCGCCATTACGCCCGGCAGCGGCAGTGCGCCGGCCCTCGATATCGACTGCCGTTTCGGCGAGCAGCAACTCGATGGCGACTGGCAGGCGATGTTTGGCAGCTGGCGCGACGCCGTCGCGTTTCTGGCCTGCCAGGATGCGGCCGTGGCGCCTGTGCCGCGCAACGGCCGCCTGGCCTATGGCGAAATCAGCCTGCCGGTTGACCTGACGCAAGTGCGCGCGCTGTCACCGCGGCTGGCCGACTATGGTTTGGATGACGTATTGCCGCCGGTGTCAGCGCCTTTTGCCTTTTTGGTGCCGGCCGTGGCGTTCCGCGCCCTGTCTGAGCGGCTCTTGCCGCGCGCCGCTCCAGCTTGAACAAGGCCATCGCCTGTTCGAGCTGCTGCGTTTGACTCTGCAGCGCGCCCGAGGCGGCCGCCGATTCCTCCACCAGTGCTGCATTTTGCTGCGTGACCTCATCCATCTGCGTGACGGCCAGGTTGACCTGGGCAATGCCGTGGCTCTGCTCGCGCGAAGCGGCAGCAATCTCGCTCATGATGCCGTGCACGCCCTGCACGGCGCCCAGCATGTCGCTGCTGCTGGCGCCGGCCTGGGCGGCCAGCCGCGCGCCTTCTTCCACCTGCTGCAGGGAGGCGGTGATCAGCTGCTTGATCTCGGTGGCGGCGGCCGCGCTGCGCTGGGCCAGGCTGCGCACCTCGCCGGCCACCACCGCAAAGCCGCGCCCCTGGTCGCCAGCGCGCGCCGCTTCCACCGCCGCATTCAAGGCCAGGATATTGGTCTGGAAGGCGATGCCTTCGATAATGCCGGTAATGTCGCCGATCTTTTTCGACGACGCGTTAATTTCATCCATCATCGCCACCAGTTGGCCCACCACTACACCGCCGTGGCCGGCCAGTTCGCGCGCGCGGCCCGCCATATCGCTGGCCTGTACCGCATTGCTGCTGTTTTGCTGCACCGTGGCGGCCAGTTGCTCCATGCTCGACGCCGTCTGCTGCAGGGCCGAGGCCTGCGCTTCGGTACGGCTCGACAGATCCATATTGCCACTGGCAATTTCGTGGCTGGCCGTGCTGATGTGCAGAAAATTGCCGCGCACATCGCCGACGATTGAATGCAGATTGACGCGCAACTGGCGCAGCGAGCGCAGCAGTTGGCCCATCTCGTCGCGCCGGGTCGTGTCGATTTCGCCGGTCAAATCGCCGCCGGCCATCACGTCGCAGGCCTGGCGCGCCTGCTGCAAGGGCTGCAGCACGGTGCGGTGCAGCGCATGCCAGAAATACAGCGTGGCCGCCAGCGCCGCTACCGACAATGCCGTCAGCCAGCCGTCAGCCGATTTGGGTATCAGGCCGGCATGCCAGGCCAGTTGCAGCAGCAGCGCCAGGCTCAGCAAGCCCATATTCCAGCCGACCCGCTTGCCTAACGCCATGTCACGCATGCTCAGCAACTTTGCCAGCGGCCCGGTGTGCACCGCTGCGCCCTGGCTGATGGCAATGCCGCCCGCCTGCCCGGCCTTGATGCGCGCATACAGCGCTGCCGCCTGCGCCACCTGCTGGCGCGACGGCTTGGTGCGCACCGACATATAGCCGACCGCTACGCCATCCTCCACCACCGGCGTGACATTGGCCAGCACCCAGTAATAATCGCCGTTCTTGCAGCGGTTCTTCACCATCCCGCTCCAGGAACGGCCTGAGCGGATGGTTGCCCAGAAATCGGCAAACGCCTCGACCGGCATATCGGGGTGGCGCAGGATATTTTGCGGCGCGCCCATCAGCTCTTCTGCGCTGTAACCGCTGATGGCAATGAAATACGGATTGGCGTACGTGATATTGCCTTGCAAGTCGGTAGTCGAGACGATGGTCTCGGTATCGCTGAGATTGATTTCAACATCGGTAACAGGCAGGTTCAAGCGCATGGTCGTATCCTTGGCTGTAGTCTGTATGCAGACGGGAGCGGGCGCGCCGCCGGCGCTGGAACGCCAGGCAGCGGGCAACCGATACATTTATTGTAATAGTGCTGACTTGCCTGAACGGGGATTTTTTTGCAGGCGCAATTGCTTGCAAAGGTAGAAATATTGCAGCCTGCCACAGATACTAGCGCGGCACGTACTGCCAGGCTGCGTCCTCATAGACAAATTGCAGATCGGTGCTGATATCGGGCTTGCCCGGCACTGTCAGCACCGCGTTGCAGGCAACATAACCGCTCTGGCGTTTGACTTCGCACTGCTCGATCGTCTTGACCTGCATGACCGTTTGCGCTTCCTGTACTTGCGGGTCCTTGGCCGCCTGCGGATCGCTTGCTGCCAGTTTGTTGGCCCAGTCGCGTATCAGCGTCTGGGCCACTTCTGGCGCAGGGCCTGGAAATTTGGCTTTCTTGCGTTCCACGCCGATCCAGTTGCCGCCATTCTGGCGCAGTGGCAGCACGGTAAAGCCATCGCGCATGCCGGCGCTCATGCCAACCAGGCACGCCACTTCGCCATCGACTTCCTGCGACGGCAGGCAGCCCTTCAGGCTGGTAATTTTGAAGGCCATCGGTATGGTGCCGCCGGTTTTGGCAACGCCGGCATCGACGGCCGCCTGGATCTGCTGCTGGGTCGGCATGGTGGCACCGTGTACGGCCGAAGCGGCAAACAGGGTGGCGAAGGCAAGTAAGGACAGGCGCATAGGAAAAAGAAGGAAAGTTGATCAGGTTCGCGAGTCTATCACCTCATAAAAAAACATCTGTCACGATAGAAACATTTCCTGAATCGCAAGTGCCATGATGGCCTTGGAGGCAACCGCTTCTGCCAGCGCCGGCAACTTTGTTGCTATGATGACGCCCTGCCGGCAACCCGCCGGCCGATGCCGACACCCTCGGCACCCTCGATACCCACTCTATAACAACGGGAGTTTGAATGAGCTTACGTATGCTGCTCTTGGGAGCATTCAGTGCCGCCATGGCCACCACTGCCGCCGTGCCGGCGCTGGCTGCGCCGCGCGGTTTTACCGTCGAAGACATGGTTGCCATGGAACGCGTCGGCAGCCCGGCGCTGTCGCCGGACGCCACGCGCGTGGTCTACACAGTGCGCAGCACCAACCTCGACAAGAATCGCGGCAATACCCAATTGTGGCTGATCGACCTGCGCGCCCCCAATGCCGCGCCGCGCCAGCTGACCAACGGCGCTGCCAGCGCCAGCGATCCGCAATGGTCGCCCAAAGGCGACGCGATCTACTTCCTGTCCGGCCGCTCAGGCTCCTCGCAAGTGTGGCAACTGCCGATGAATGGCGGCGAAGCGGTGCGCGTGACCGACCAGCCGCTCGATATCGACACCTTCCGCGTGTCGCCGCAGGGCGACCGCCTGGCTTTCAGCATGGGCGTTTTCCTCGACTGCCTTGACATCGCCTGCAGCAAAAAACGCCTGGACGACAAGGCTGCCAACAAGGCCTCCGGCAAAGTCTACAACGAACTCTTCGTGCGCCACTGGGACACCTGGGCCGATGGCCGCCGCAATGCGCTGTACTCGGCGCCGATCGATGCCAGCGGCAAGGTCAGCGCCACGCCAGTCAGCCTGTCGGGCACCCTCAATGGCGATGCGCCATCAAAACCATTTGGCGACAACAGCGAATACAACTTCAGCCCGGACGGCAAGACGGTGGCCTTCTCGGTGCGCGTAGCCGGCCGCACGGAAGCGTGGTCGACCAACTTCGACGTCTACACGATTGCCGCTACCGGCGGCGAAGCGCCGCGCAACCTGACGGCCGACAACCCGGCCTGGGATGCCAAGGCCACTTATTCGCCTGACGGCCGCACGCTGGCCTGGGTAGCGATGGACAAACCGGGCTTTGAGGCGGACCGCTTCCACCTGGTGCTGATGGACGTTGCCACCGGCAAGAAACGCACCGTGGCCCATGACTGGGATCGCTCGGTGGCCGACTTCCGCTGGACGCCGGACGGCAAGGGCTTCCTGGCCGCCGCCGACGATATCGGCCAGCATCGCCTGTTCCATATCGACGCGGCCAGCGGCAAGGTTGCGCCACTGACCGGCAAGGGCGCCGTCGGCGGCTTTGACGTTCGCGGCAACACCATCGTGCTGACCCAGGCCAACCTGGCGTCAGGCGCGCAGCTGTACCAGCGCAAGCTCGACGCCAGGTCCGAGACGGCACCGATGGTGCAGCTGACGAAACAGAATGCTGCCGCCCTGGCCGATGTGCGTTTTGGCGAGTATGAGCAGTTCTCGTTTGCCGGCGCCAATGGCGAGACCGTGTACGGCCACGTGATGAAGCCATGGAACGCCAAGGCCGGTGAAAAGTATCCGATCGCCTTCCTGGTGCACGGCGGCCCGCAAGGCAGCTTTGGCAACAGCTGGAGCTACCGCTGGAATCCGCAGGTGTATGCGGGCGCCGGCTACGCCACCGTGTTTATCGACTTCCACGGTTCGACCGGCTATGGCCAGAAGTTCACCGACTCGATCAGCGGCGACTGGGGTGGCAAGCCACTGGTCGACCTGCAGAAGGGTCTGGAGGCAGCAGTCCAGAAATTCCCGTGGCTGGACCGCGAACGCAGCTGCGCGCTGGGCGCGTCCTACGGCGGCTACATGATGAACTGGATCGCCGGTAACTGGCCGGATGGCTTCAAATGCCTGGTCAACCATGACGGCGTCTTCGACAACCGCGCCATGTACTACTCGACCGAAGAACTGTGGTTCAACGAGTGGGAAAACGGCGGTACCTATTACGACGCCGCCGCCAAACACGAGCAGTTCAACCCGGTCAACTACGTGAAGAACTGGAAGACGCCGATGCTGGTGGTACAGGGCGACCTGGACTTCCGTATCCCGACCACCCAGGGCCTGGGCACCTTCACCGCACTGCAGCGCCAGGGCATCCCGAGCAAGCTGCTGATGTTCCCGGACGAAAACCACTGGGTCCTGAAACCGGCAAACTCGCTGCTGTGGCATCACACGGTGCTGGATTGGCTCAATACTTACACGAAAAAGTAAGACTGTAACGCCAACAATGTTGTCGGATTACGGCCCGCAGGGCCTAATCCGACCTACATGGCTGCGATTAACCGTAGGTCGGATTAGCGGCGCACCGCGCCGCGTAATCCGACAAACACCCGCGATACCGCCGCCGCTTAATAGCTATTGAGCGCCTTGGCAAACTTCACAATCCACAGCCGGCTCGGGCGCTCGCGGTCTTCGCCGCGGGCCACGCGGATGGTGTTGGCGGCGTTGCAGCCGGCGTTGCTGCTGGTAACGATCACGCCGGCTGCATCCACGGTACATTTGGTCACATCGGCGTCAGCCACTTCCACACCTTTCGCGTCATAGACCTTGGTTTTCATGCCGAAGTCGTTGTCGTTGGCCAGCGCGATGGTCGAACCGTCGACCAGCGTCAGGCCTTCGGCTTTTTCCGCCGCCCAGCCAATCGCGTTCAAGTCCAGCAACAGCGTCTTTTTCATCGCCTTCACGCCAGCCCAGTCGGCGCCATTGACGGCGTTGCCGGCCATGCTGCTTTTCTCCAGATCCGACGTGGCCGCGTTATAGGCCGCAGCTGAAATATCGGTGGCGCCGTTCAGGTCCACCAGCATCAGCTTGTTGAACACCTTGCCGCTGGGCGCGGCGCCCTGCTCGATCACCAGGAATTTTCCACCACCCAAAGCCACCATGTCGCCCAGCTTGGCGTTGCCGGTGCGACCATCCTGGTAGTCGGCTGCGTCGAGCGGATAGGCAAACATCCTGCCGCTGGTGCCATTGGTCGGATCGAACTCGATCCAGCGCGTAAAGCGGGCAAAGCGCTCGACCTGCTCGGCTTTTTTCGTCACCGAATACATGGCGGTACCGTCCGACAACGGGCTTTGCAGGAAGCCGTACAGCTTGTCATTGGAAGTGTCGAGCGTCATGCCTTCCATGCCGCGATTGGCGCGGCGCTTGGCAAACAGCGCAGGCAGGCCCTTGCCCGGCTCATATCTGGCCTGGATGATGCCGGTCGCCGCATCGATTTTGATCACGAACGGGCCGTATTCGTCGGATACCCACAGCGCATTGCGCTTCTTGTCGAGCACGATGGCTTCCGAATCGAGGCCGCCCGCATTGAACACGGCCTTGCCGGCAGGGTCGTATTTCATCGCGTCCATCACCGGAATCTCGGCCGAATTGCCGACCGTGCCGACCGGTACCGGCAAGCCCGAGGTGGCCACGCTGGCCGAGACCTTGATCGGCGTGGACGAGGTCAGCACCGCACCATTTTTACCTACCGTGATCACGCCAAACGATGGCGCAAAGCTAGGCGACGGGAAGATTTTGCTGCCAACCGTGCCGCTGCCGAAGGGATTGGGAACCAGTGGGCCGTCGCCGTTCGGGCCGCGGTCGGTCAGGCCGTAAAACTCAAGGTCGCCGGTGGCGGTGGTGCCCTTGAAGGCCAGGCCAGAACCGTACGATGGCAAAAAGCCGTTTGGAAATTCGCCCTTGATTTTCGCATTGCTGCCTTCGTACGGCACATAGAAGCTGCTGGCCGCCTGGATCTGGTAGCGCGTAACCGTCACATTCACTTCGCCCACCGGATTGGTCTGCGTCAGCGTTTCATTGACCGGCGCACCGGCTTTCGAGGCCAGCGTATCTTCAAAATGCTCGCGCACCAGCGCGCGGCGGTCAGCGTCCACGCTGCGCGCCGCATAATTGCCGCCCAGCGTGGCCAGGTGTGCCGCCAGCGCCGTATTGAACGCCGCTGGCGCCGCGGAAAAATCAAGCGTCTTGCCGGCCAGTGCCGTGCGAACTGCCGCCGTCAGCCTGATGCCGTTCGACGGGTCGCTGTCTTCATCGAGCAATTGCAGCGCCAGCAGGCGGTTGATCAGCTTTTCATCCTGCACGCTGTTGGCGGCAGCGAGCGCCATCGGCGTGACCAGCGGCGCGCACAGGGTGCTGCCCAGCGCCAGGCCGCCCACGCTGAAGGTGACGGTGTCGCCTGGCATGCAGGAAAATTCGCCTTTGGCGCTGGTGGTCGCCTTGGCCTTGGCTGCGCTGCCGGCCACATACTCAAGACCTTCCACGGCACCATCAAGGAAAACGCCCGTCACGGCCACTGGCTTGGCCGGCTCGGCATGGTCACTGTCGCTGCCGCCACAGGCGGACAGGCACAGGCAGGCGGCCAGCGCCAGCAGGGTCAGTTTCGGGACAGTCGTTACGGCAGCGTTCATGCATTCCTCGGCTAAAGGGGTAAGGGAAGCCGGGAAGCTTAAAGTAGCAAAATGACAAGCGCGTGACATGTCACAATAACGGTTACAACGATGTTGTAACGAAGTGACAGCGCTTAGGCAGGCGGCCCACCGATGCCGCCAAAACGCCCTTCGGCCTGGCGCCGAAACTGCTTGGGCGACATGCCCTTGACCTGCAAAAAGCGCCGGTTGAAGTTGGCCACGTTCTGGAAGCCCACGTCATAGCAGACATTGGCCACATACTGGTCGGTATCCATCAGCAACTGGCAGGCCTTGTTGATGCGCAGCCGGCTCAGAAAATCGGTAAAGCTGTTGCCGGTGGCCTTGCGGAAGAAACGCGAGAATTTGCTCAGCGACATGCCGACCTGCTCGGCCAGCATCTCGGCTGAAATCGGCTCGCGGTAGTTTTCCGTAATGTAGTTGAGCACCGCATTGACCTTGGCCAGCGTGGCGTCGTCATCGTAGGAGCGCAGCGAGGCGCTCGACAGCAGGCGGTAATCGGCGGTACGTGCCAGCTTGCTCATCATCTGCACGAAATGGGCAAAGCGCTCGGCGCCATGGGTGGCGCGGATGCACGCCAGGTGCTGCTCGACCTCGTGCGACAGGCCGAAGAACTCGACGCCATAGCTGGAACGCTCGAGCAGCGCCAGCAGCTCGCGCAGTTCGGGAATCACGCGCGCCGCGCCGGCCATCGGCGCATGCGCAAACTGCACGATCATGTCGCGCAGCGCCACCCCGCCCTCGGGCACCACCGTTGAAATCCAGTTATGCGGCAGGCGCGGCCCGGTCAGCACCAGGTGGCCCGGTGAAAACTCGCCGATATAGTCGCCCACGAACAGGCGCCCGCTGGTGGCCACGATCAGGTGCAGTTCATACTCTTCATGGCAATGCCAGCGCACGCGCGAACTGGGATAGCCGTGTTCGAGATAGTTGATGATGCCGTCGTAGCTTTCGCGCTCAAGCTCGGGCGGCTTGCGTTCGATGTCCTTGTAGCCTGCGTAATCCATGCTGGTCTCCTGCTTTTTTAACTGCCAATGTAACCCACAACGGCGCGTCCGGGCTAGCCCTGTCCGAAGCGCCCCAGCGCCTGCTGGCGGAACTGCTTGGGCGTCATGCCCTTGAGCTCCAGGAAGCGGCGGTTGAAATTGGCCACGTTGTTAAAACCCGACTCGTAGCAGATATTGCTGACATAGCGTTCAGTTTCCATCAGCAGCTGGCAGGCCTTGTTGATGCGCAGGCGGTTGACGAAGTCGGTAAAGCTGTTGCCGGTGGCGCTGCGAAAGAAGCGCGAAAAGGTGCGCTCGCTCATGTCCACCTGGTTGGCCAGCTGGGTCAGCGTAAACTGGCTGCTGTAGTTATGGACGATAAAGTTGATGGCCGAACTGACGCGCGCCAGCGAGACATCGTCATCGTTCGATTGCATCGGCACGGTCGACAGCAGCTGGAAGCGGCTGGTCTGCGCCAGCTCGCCCAGCAGCGTCAGGAACTCGATAAAGCGCGGCAGGCCGCTGCTGTCGCGGATACGCTGCAGGCGCCGCTGCGCCAGCTCGCTGACATCGAAAAATTCCACGCCGTGCAGCGCGCGCGCCAGCAGCGGCAGGATGCTTTTCACTTCGGGAATCGCGCTGGCCATCGAGACCAGCGGCGCATGCGCAAACTGCACCACCATGTCGCGCAGCGCCACGCCTTCGGGCGGGGTGTCGAGCGAGACCCAGTTATGCGGTACGCGCGGTCCGGTCAGCACCAGGTGGCCCGGTGCAAACTGACCGATATAGTCGCCCACAAAGACCTTGCCGCTACTTTCAACGATCAGGTGCAGCTCGTACTCGTCATGGTAATGCCAGCGCACCAGCGCGTTGGGAAAGCCATGCTCGAGATAGCGGATAAAACCAAAGCTGCCCTTGGGTTCGAAGCCAGGCGTGGCGTCGCGCTGCTGCTCGTGCTCGACCTGGGGTGCCCGGCTTGCCATGGCCGCCTCAGGCTACTGCCTGTTCAAGCGCCGCGCGTGCACCGTTCCCGTACAGCGCGGCCAGCGCCTGCGCCACCGCCCCGGTAAAGGCAGGCGAGTCAGACAGTTCGCCAAACAGCTCGCGCAGCGACAGCAAGGCGGCAGCATCGGCACCGCCCTGCACGGCCAGCGCCCGCAGCCGCTCGGCGTACGGATCGTTGAGCGGCATCGCACGCCCCGCTTCGTCATGGCCTTCCAGATAGCGAAACCAGCAGGCCACCGTAAAGGCCAGCAGCCGGATCGGCCGGTTTTGCGCCAGCGCCTCGCGCACGGACGGCAGCACGAACTTCGGTATGCGCGCCGAGCCTTCGGTGCCGATGCGTGCCAGCTGGTCGCGCACGGCCGGATTGGAAAAGCGCTCGATCAAGGTAGCCTTGTATTGTTCCAGGTCGACGCCGGGTACCGAATCAAGCAGGGGAGTGACTTCGTCATCCATCAAGCGCCGCACCAGCGCGCGGATCGCGTCATCGGCCATCGCTTCATGCGCGTAGGTATAGCCCAGCTGCATGCCGATATAGCACAGCGCCTGGTGGCTGGCGTTGAGCAGGCGCAGCTTCATTTTTTCATACGGCAGCACGTCGTGCGTCATCTGCGCGCCGACCCGCTCCCAGGCCGGGCGCCCTTGCGGAAACGCGTCTTCGATCACCCACTGGCGAAACGGCTCGCACACCACCGGCCACGCATCGACCAGGCCAAACTGTTCGCGCACCAGCGCGCGGTGTTCATCAGTGGTGGCCGGTGTAATGCGGTCGACCATGCTGTTGGGGAAGCTGCAATGCTCGCGCAGCCACTGCGCCAGGTCCGCATCGCGCAGTGCGGCAAACGCCAGCAGCATCTGGCGCGTGACCTCGCCATTGTTTTGCAGGTTATCGCAGGACATCACGGTAAATGGCGCCAGCCCGCGCGCGCGCCGCAACGCCAGCGCGTTCAGCAGATAGCCGAACGAACTGCGCGGCGCCTGCGGGTGCGCCAGTTCGTAGACGATATCGGGATGCTGCGCGTCGAATTCCCCGGTGCCCTGGTTGACATAGTAGCCGCCTTCGGTAATCGTCAGCGAGACGATGCGTGTGGCCGGATGGGCCATTTTTTCCAGCACCGCCTGCGGGTCGTCGGGTGCATACAGATACGCGCCCACGCAGCCGATCACGCGCGCCACATCGCCGGCGGCGCTGCGCTCGACCACCGTATAGAGGCCATCCTGGCCCTGCATGGCGTCGCGCATGGCCGCGTCGTGCGGCAGCAGGCTTACGCCGCAATAACCCCACTGCCCGGCCTCGGTATCGGGCAGCGCCAGCAGGTCATCGAGGTAGACCGCCTGGTGCGCGCGGTAAAAACCGCCCACGCCGATATGCACGATGGAAGGCGCCAGCGACTGGCGCGGATAAGCGGGGCCGGTGACGTTGGCCGGCAGTTGCGCCAGCGCTGCCTGGTTCAGTTTCAATTCGGTCATGCCGATACTCCCGGTGCTGGCGCGCGGCTCTTGCCTGCAGCGTCAAAATAATGGATAAAGTTTTGATCGAAAGCGACGTGCGTCTGCTGGCCAGGCTGCAGGCGGCTGCGCTCGGCGCCGCGCGAGACCAGTTGCACGTCGTTGGGCAGGCGCACATAGGTCAGCGTTTCCACCCCCAGCGACTCGACCAGTTCGACCGTGACCGGCACGCTGCCCGGCTGCACATCACCCAGCAGCACATGCTCGGGGCGAACGCCGACAAAGCCGTCCGATGGCGCCTGGCTGGCGCCGGACAGCAGCTGCGGCGCCGCGTCCAACGGCACCACATTCATGCTCGGCGTGCCGATAAACTGCGCCACGAAGCGGTTGGCCGGCCGGTCATACAGCTCCAGGGGCGAACCATGCTGCTCGATCTGGCCGTCGCGCAGCACCACCACGCGGTCGGCCAGCGTCATCGCTTCGACCTGGTCATGGGTGACGTAAATGGTGGTGGCGCCCAGTTCGCGGTGCAGCTTGGCGATCTCGATGCGGGTCTGCACACGCAGCGCCGCATCGAGGTTCGACAGCGGTTCGTCGAACAGGAATACCTTGGGGTCGCGCACGATGGCGCGGCCGATCGCCACGCGCTGGCGCTGGCCGCCCGACAGTTCCTTGGGCGTGCGTTCCAGGTAGCGCGCCAGATCGAGAATGGCGGCCGCCTTGTCGACTTTTTCACGGATGATCTTCGGGTCGACGCCGGCCAGTTTCAGCGCAAACGACATGTTCTGGTACACCGTCATGTGCGGATACAGCGCGTACGACTGGAACACCATCGCCAGGTCGCGCTTGGACGATGGCAGGCTGGTGATATCGCGCCCGTCGAGCGACAGCGTGCCGTTGTCGATTGGTTCCAGGCCCGCGATCAGGCGCAGCAAAGTCGACTTGCCGCAGCCGGACGGCCCGACAAACACCACAAATTCGCCCTGCTTGATTTCCAGGTCGATGCCCTTGATGGCGCGGTGCTCGCCGAAAAATTTTTCAATGTTTTTTAGTTGGAGATAAGCCATGGTGTCATCCTAAATATGTTTCGATGGAGGCAGTACCTGCGCAGCAGGTTACTGCCGTCATCACTTGACAGCGCCGAAGGTCATGCCTTGTACCAGCTGCTTCTGGCAGAACCAGCCCAGCGCCATGATCGGCGCAATCGCCATCAGCGAGGCGGCCGACAGCTTGGCCCAGAACAGCCCTTCGGGACTCGAATACGAGGCGATCAGCCAGGCCAGCGTGCCGGCGTTCGAAGCGCCCAGGTTGAGCGACCAGAACGACTCGTTCCAGGCCCACACCATGCACACCAGCGCCGTCGAGGCGATGCCACCCACCGACAGCGGCAGCACCACGTAGCGAAATTCCTCCCACACGCTGGCGCCGTCCATGCGCGACGCTTCCAGGATTTCACGCGGCAGCTCTTTCATGCTGGTGTAGAGCAGCCAGATCATGATCGGCAGGTTCATCAGCATGAACATGATGGTCAGGCCAATGCGCGTGTCGAGCAGGCCGAAGTACTGGTAGCAGATATAGATCGGCATCAGCGCGCCCACGCCCGGCATATAGCGTGAACTGAGCATGAATTTCAAGAGGCCGATGGTGCCGCCGGTCGGAAAGAACGCCATCGAATAGGCGGCCGGGATGGCGATCAGCAGGCCGATGGCAGTCGACACCACGCTGGTAAACAGCGAATTGAAGGCGTAGCCGAAGTAGTTATCGCGCGCCAGCACCTCGCTAAAGCTGTCCAAGGTCGGCGTGAAGAACAGCAGCGGCGGCGTGGTGATGGCCTGCCCTTCGGTCTTGAACGCCATCAGCGCCAGCCAGAAGATCGGAAAAAACAGCAGCAGCGCGCACAGCCAGGCGGCGGCCGTGCGGCCATACAGATTGAGTTTGCTATGCATGGTGATTCCTTATTTCGACAGGTTCTTGCCAATCACGCGCATCAGGAAGAATGCGGCGATATTGGCGATCAGCACGGCAAACAGCGCGCCAGCCGATGCAGCGCCGATGTCATACGACAGCAAGGCCTGCTGGTAAATCATGAAGGTGATGGTGGTGGTGTCGAAACCCGGCCCGCCGCCGGTGGTGGTAAAGATCTCGGCAAACACCGACAGCAAAAAGATCATCTCGATCATCAGCACGACCGACACGGCGCGGCCCAGGTGCGGGATATACAGATAGCGCAGCTGCTGCAGATAGGTGGCGCCGTCCATGCGCGCCGCTTCGAGCTGCTCGCGGTCCATCGACTGCAGTGCCGTCATGAAGATCAGGCAGGCAAACGGCAGCCACTGCCACGACACCATCATGATGATCGACACCAGAGGATGGGCCGACAGCCAGTCGACCGGGGTGGCGCCAAAGAAAATGCTGATCTGCGCAAACAGGCCGTAGATCGGGTTGAGCAGCATGTTTTTCCACATCAGTGCATTGACTGCCGGCATGACGAGAAACGGTGAAATCAGCAGCACGCGCACCACCGCGCGGCCGGGAAACGCTTCATTGATCAGCAGACCCAGCGCGGTGCCCAGCACCACCGTGATCAGCATCACGGAAAACAGCAGCGTGAAAGTATTTTGCAGCGCCGGCAAAAAAGAGGCGTCGGTAAAGAAAAAGTGAAAATTGTCGAAGCCATGGAAAGGATGGCCGCTCGGGTCCAGCATGGAATAGCGCACGAAGCTGTAGAACAGCGTGATCAGCAGCGGCACCACCGAAATGATGGACACGGCCACCACCGCCGGCATCAGCAAGGCGCGGGGGATAATGCGGTTCATAGGAGTCTCTTGGGGCGAGGGAAATCAATTCAACCCGCAAGGCGAACAGGCTGGGGTCGGACCCTCAGGGTTCGACCCCAGGTGTAGCCCTGGGGTTAAAACAGCGCAAACGGCGAGTTAAAAACAGACCCGCTCTATTTGTAATAGCCACCCTTGCGCATCTCGCGCTCGGCCGTCTGCTGCGACAGTTGCAGCGCCTGCTCGACCGTCACCTTGCCCAGCAAGGCAGCGGCCATCTGCTGGCCGGCAGCCACGCCGATCACCTGGAATTCGGGGATCGAGGCAAACTGCACGCCCACGTATGGCGATGGCGGCAAGGTGCTTTGCACGTTGCGGGTGGTGGCCAGCGCCTTGCCTTCGGCGGCGGCAAATACCGCGGCCTTCTGGAATTCGGGATTGGCGTAGGTCGACTTGCGCGTGCCCGTCGGCACATTGGCCCAGCTGGTCTCTTTGGCCACCAGCTTGATATAGTCAGGCGAGGTGGCCCAGTTGATAAAGCGCTGCGCTTCGTTCGGATGCTTGGAGCTCGATGGAATGGCCAGCGACCAGATCCACAGCCAGTTGGCGCCGCGCTCGGTCACGCCGACCGGCGACTGGGCAAAGGCCACCTTGTCGGCCACCTTGCTTTGCTTGGGATCGGTGATGAACGACGCGGCAATGGTCGCGTCGATCCACATGCCGCACTTGCCCTGGTTGAACAGCGCCAGGTTTTCATTGAAGCTGTTGGCGGCGGCGCCCGGCGGACCGTATTTTTTCATCAGGTCGACATACATCGTGACCGCGTCTTTCCACGGTTTGCTGGTAAATTGCGGCTTCCATTTCATGTCGAACAGCTGGCCGCCGTAGGAGTTTGCGATGGTGGTGATGAGTGCCATATTGTCGCCCCAGCCCGGTTTGCCGCGCAGGCAGATGCCATACACGCCGTTGGCCGGATCGTGGATCTTGGCTGCCACGTCGCGGATATGGTCCCAGCTCGGACGGTCTTCGATGGTCATGCCGGCTTTTTTCACCAGGTCGCTGCGGTACATGATCATCGAGCTTTCGCCGTAGAACGGCGACGCATACAGCTTGCCGTCGCCGGACAGGCCTTCGCGAATCGCCGGCAGCAGGTCGTCGACCTCGTATTTGGCGTCCGGCTTGATCGGGATCAGCCAGTTTTTCTTGCCCCAGATCGGCGTTTCATACAGGCCGATGGTCATCACGTCGAACTGGCCGCCCTTGGTGGCGATATCGGTGGTCATACGCTGGCGCAAGATGCCCTCTTCCAGCGTCACCCATTTGAGTTTGATGTCGGGATTGGCCTGCTCGAAGAACTTGCTGAGCTTTTGCATCTCGATCATATGGCCATTGTTGACGGTGGCAATCACCAGGTCGGTGGCGGCGTGAACGGCAGGGGCGATGAAAAACAAGCCGGCGCACAGCGCGGCCAGGGGAAAGCGTTTCATTGAATGTCTCCGGTGTGTTTTTTTATTGGGCGATGCGGCTGCTGGCACCACCTCATCAATGTATCACCGGATTTTCAGGCGGCCTGATACTCCAAAACCGCAATTCGATACTCTATTGCACAGGCTTGACGTACCAGAGTATCAGTATTGGATAAAAACAACACTTTTGAAGAAAGTGCGAAGAATTGTTCATTTTCATTCATTTTCTATCGTCCCAGTAAAAAAAGCACTGCTAGACTTGCTCCTGCGGCATTAGACCGCACGTGCCGGTCGCGGGACACTCCTGACGCTGGCGCTTCAACACATAGCTTATTCTGGAGACAGTATGAATCGCACTGCATTGAAATCCCTGCCGGCCGCCCTGACTTTGGCCCTCGTTGCATTTGCCAGCGGCGCCGCCATGGCAGACCCGATGTACCCATCCGATTCCGAAGGCTTCCACGGCTACCTGCGCGCTGGCGCCGGCAGCAACACCTCGGGCGATGGCGGTTCGCAAGGCTGCTTCGGCCTGGGCGGCAACACCATGAAATACCGCCTCGGTAACGAGTGCGACGCCTACGCCGAATTCGGCTACACCAAGTCGGTCGCCAAGTCGGGCAACGTCAACTACCTGGCCACCGTGTGGGTCAACGCCTACGCACCGAACTCGGACTTCGGCGACAACAAACTGGGCATCGTCAAAGCCTACGTCGAAGCACAAGGCCTCGATTTCCTGAACGGCGGCACGGCCTGGATCGGTAAGCGTTTCTACTACCGTCCTGACATCCATATGCTGGACCTGCAGTACATCAACATGAACGGTACCGGCGCCGGTCTGGACCGCATCCCGATGGGCCCAGGCAAATTCTCGTACGCCTTCTTCAAGGACAACGATATCAACACCCGCGATCCGGTCACCGGCGCGATCCTGGGCACCCGTTCGGCCGCACGCCAGAACTTTATCTGGGGCGACATTCCGGTTAACGCCAACGGCACGCTGGACCTGGCTGCCACCTACATCATTGCCGAAGGCAAGGACAACGATATCTTTGGCCCGAAACATAACGGCTGGCAAGTATCGGCCTTCCACCGTCAAGGCAAGGTGTATGGCGGCGGCAACACCTTCGGCGTGCAGTACGGCGTCGGCCCTGGTATCGGCCAGGATGGCGGCGGCCAGCTCGGCGCTTCCGGCGACACCCGCTACGGTTCGGACCGCAAGCGTACCCGCGTGTTCAATGACATGGCGATCCAGCCGATGGAAAACTTCGGCATGGAATTTGTCGCCCTGTGGCAAAAAGATGAATCGAACGCCGGTTCGTCGACCTGGACCTCGATCGGCGCACGTCCTGTGTACGCCTTCACCAACAACTTCAAACTCGTTGGCGAACTGGGCACGGACCGCGTGACGCAATCGGGTGGCCCGGCCAAGCGCCTGACCAAGCTGACCATTGCACCGACCATCTCGGCCGGTCCTGGCCTGTGGTCGCGTCCTGAACTGCGCGCTTTTGTGACCTACGGCAAATGGAACGATGCGGCGACCGCTTCGGTCAACGCGTCCAACAACGGCGGCCCGATCTACAACAACAATACCAGCGGTACCTCGTACGGCTTCCAGGTGGAAACCTGGTTCTGATGATGGTTGCAGGCCCGCACCGGGCCTGAGCTGTTGCATCGAAGGGCGGAACTGCGGTTCCGCCCTTTTCTTTTGCCGGTCTTACTGGCCAGCTTTGGGATAGTACATCTCGTAAAACCACGGCGTGGCGCACCGATGGTGCGGTCTTTGGCAAACAACAGATCAGCGCGTCCCATGCGGTCGTGGTCGGCCAGATGATTGATAAAATCAAGCAGGATGGTACGCTGGTGCTGCGCCTCGATCGAGCCGTAGATCTGTCCCAGCTCACGCACGCAGATCGCCAGTTTAGCCTTCGGCGCCAGTTCCAGCAGCAACTCAACACTATTGTTCTTGTCGACCACGGCCAGCTTGCCGCAATCACGGTACCAGCCGCGCACGAAACCCTGCATGCCGCCTTTCAAATGGGCATAGCCGGTCTCAAATGCCTGGTCCAGCTGGGACAGAAAAAAGCGTCATCGCTGACCATGTGCCGCATGCCTGTCACAAGGTGGCACAAAGGCGAACTATTGCTTTCGCAATGCAAATCCGGATGCTGCGCCAGCAACTGACACAGCAAGGTGGAGCCGGCACGCGGCAAGCCCGCGACACCGATAAATCGTGCTGTCATGAAAATCGGTCTTTCATATCAAATCAAACCATGGTCTGGGAGCTGAACTTTTTACGATTATAGGACGATAGGCTACGCCGGCAAAAAAATGCCGCCGCATGCAAGGCACGCGGCGGCATTCGATCAAAGCCCGGATTTGGCCTTGATAAACTTCAAGACATTATTGCGCTTCCAGGCTGGTATTGCTATTGCCACCCGGCAGGCGCAACCCCGTATCGATCACGTTCAGGCGCAGCCCTGGCAGCACATTAGGCGTCACCGCGCCGGTCAGCTGCACCGTCGGACCATTGCCGGTACTGCTGGTGGCACCAGTATTGCCGTTATTAGACTCGCCAGTGGCCACCGCGACCACATCGGCCTTGCTGTCAGCACGTTCACCTGTGGCCACCATGTCAGCCTGTACCATATTGCCCTGCGACGGCGCCACGTTGACGGTGCCGATCACGCTGGCCAGCGCGCTTTGCAGCACTTCGGTCGGTTGGACGGTCAGTACCCCCGGCGTATAGGTCAGCGCATAGTTGACCGAGGACTGGCCCGAGGCCGACACCAGATAGTTACCCGCAGGCGAAGCGGTACTGGCATTGGTGGCATAGGCCAGATTGCCACTGACTTCATTGGCCAAGGTATCGCCGGCCAGCAGGCCGGTATAGGTGGCGCTGAAATCAGGATTGGCGCGGCCCTGGTCCTTCTCGGCGTTGTCAACCTTCACTCCGAGCGCTACCTGGCTGATGCTCGCCGTGGTGCTTACCGTGGAACTGACCACATAGTTCCCCGCATCGGCGCCAGCGAGCGCAATGCCATTGACCGTGATCGTCTTGTTGACTCCGGCATTTTTGTCGGCAAAGCGCGCGCCACTATTACTGATCGTCAGTACATCACCGGCAATGCGGTTGTCGCTGAGTGTAACGCTGGCATTGGTGGTGGTGTCATAAGCGCGCGAGGCACCGGTGGCCCTGATTACCAGGCTGGCCGGTGTAATGCTGGCGCTCAAGCCAGTGGGATTGCTGACCGTGTAGTTCGATGCCGATCCCGTGCCATCGACCAGCGTGGTGCCGCTCACCGTCACGGCCTTGCCATTGGCCGCATTCTTGTCGGCAAAAGCTGCACTCTGGCCGGCAATCCCCAGCGTCTCGCCTGCCACCAGACCGTTCAGGCTGCCACCGGACAAGCTGGCAGTCGCATTGCCGTCATACACTTTGTTGCTTGCCAGCTGGCCGGTGACCGTCAGCGCTTTGGGCGTAATACTGGCTGTCAAGCCGGTCGGGTTGCTGACCGTGTAGTTGCTGGCCAGGCCGCTTGCCGTATCGAGCAGCGTGGTACCGGTTACCGTGACCGCCTTGCCATTGGCGGCGTTCTTGTCGCTGAAGCTGGCGACCTGGCCACCGAAGTTCAGCACTTCGCTGCCAACGAGGCCGCTCAGCACGCCGCCGGTCAGGCTGGCAACCGCATTGCCGTCATAGACCTTGTTGCCAGCCAGCTGGCCGGTGACCGTCAGCGCTTTTGGCGTAATGCTGGCTGTCAAGCCGGTCGGGTTGCTGACCGTGTAATTGCTGGCCAGGCCACTTGCCGTATCGAGCAGCGTGGTACCGGTGACCGTGACCGCTTTGCCGTTGGCGGCGTTCTTGTCGCTGAAGCTGGCGACCTGGCCGCCGAAGTTCAGCGCTTCGCTGCCGACCAGACCATTCAACACGCCGCCAGTCAGGCTGGCAACCGCATTGCCGTCATAGACCTTGTTGCCCGCCAGCTGGCCAGTGATCGTCACCGCTTTTGGCGTAATGCTGGCCGTCAAGCCGGTTGGATTGCTGACCGTATAGTTGCTGGCCAGGCCAGTGGCGGTATCAACCAGCGTGGTGCCGGTGACTGTGACGGTTTTGCCATTGGCCGCGTTCTTGTCGCTGAACACGGCGGTTTGACCCGCAAAGCCCAGGGTTTCGCCGCCCACCAGACCACTCAGGGCGCCGCCGGACAAGCTGGCGACGGTATTGCCGTCATAGACTTTATTGCCGGCCAACTGGCCGGTCACCGTCAGTGCCTTGGCCGTAATGCTGGCCGTCAAGCCGGTCGGGTTGCTGACCGTATAGTTGCTGGCCAGGCCAGTGGCGGTATCGACCAGCGTGGTGCCGGTGACTGTGACAGATTTGCCGTTGGCCGCATTCTTGTCGCTGAACACAGCGGTTTGACCCGCAAAGCCCAGGGTTTCGCCGCCCACCAGACCACTCAGGGCGCCGCCGGACAGGCTGGCGACGGTATTGCCATCGTAGACCTTGTTGCCGGCCAACTGACCGGTCACCGTCAAAGCCTTGGCCGTGATGCTGGCGCTCAAGCCGGTCGGGTTGCTGACCGTATAGTTGCTGGCCAGGCCAGTGGCGGTATCGACCAGCGTGGTGCCGGTGACTGTGACGGTTTTGCCATTGGCCGCGTTCTTGTCGCTGAACACGGCGGTTTGACCCGCAAAGCCCAGGGTTTCGCCGCCCACCAGACCACTCAGGGCGCCGCCGGACAGGCTGGCGACGGTATTACCGTCGTAGACTTTATTGCCCGCCAGCTGACCAGTCACCGTCAGGGCCTTGGCCGTGATGCTGGCGCTCAAGCCGGTCGGGTTGCTGACCGTGTAGTTGCTGGCCAGGCCGCTTGCCGTATCGAGCAGCGTGGTGCCCGTTACCGTGACCGTCTTGCCATTGGCGGCGTTCTTGTCGCTGAACACGGCGCTCTGGCCACCAAAGCCCAGGGTTTCGCCATCGACCAGACCGCTCAGGGCGCCACCGGACAGGCTGGCGACGGTATTGCCGTCGTAGACCTTGTTACCAGCCAGCTGACCGCTTACCGTCAGCGCTTTGGGCGTAATACTGGCCGTCAAGCCGGTCGGGTTGCTGACCGTATAGTTGCTGGCCAGACCACTGGCGGTATCGACCAGCGTGGTGCCGGTGACTGTGACCGCTTTGCCGTTGGCCGCGTTCTTGTCGCCGAAGCTGGCGACCTGGCCGCCGAAGTTCAGCGCTTCGCCGCCAACGAGGCCGCTCAGCACGCCGCCGGTAAGGCTGGCAACCGCATTGCCGTCATAGACCTTGTTGCCAGCCAGCTGGCCGGTGACCGTCAGCGCTTTTGGCGTTATGCTGGCTGTCAGGCCGGTCGGGTTGCTGACCGTATAGTTGCTGGCCAGACCGGTGCCATTAGCCAGCGTCGCGCCGCTTGCCGTTACGGCAATATTGCTGGCCGCATTTTGTGATGCAAAAGTGCCCGTCAAACCGGACAACGACAAGGTTTCACCACCGACCAGGCCACTCAAGGCGCCGCCCGTCACGCTTGCTGCCAGCGTGCCGTCATACACCTTGTTACCCGCCGTCGCGCCCGTCACCGTCAGCGCTTTCGGCGTGATGGCGCCCGTGCCGCTGGCAATGCTGCTGGCCAGACTGTAATTGCCCGCGTCCGTGCCGCCCAGGACGATGCCTTCGACGTTCACCGTTTTAGTACCCGCGTTCTTGTCGCTGAACGTGGCCTTGGTGGCGGTAAATGACAGGCTGTCGCTGCCCAGCACGCCATTGTAAGTGGCGCCGGCGTTCAAAGTGGCGGCGTCGCTGCCATCATACGTTTTGGTCACGGCCGTGATGCCGCTGACGCTGGCAATTTGCGCCTGGGTAATGGTGCCCGTGCCAGTGCCGGTGACTGCCGTCAGATTGTAGTTGCCGGCATCGGCACCGCCCAGTGACAGGCCGCTGGCGTTGACAACCTTGCCGCTGCCGGCATTCTTGTCATTGAAAGTGGCCGAGGCCGCGCTGACATTCAAGGCATCGCCATTGACCATGCCGGCAAAGGTTGCGCCCGCATTGCTGACAGTGGCTTTGGTGCTGGTGTCATAGACCTTGCTGCCGGCCAGAATGCCGGTCACACCGGTGATGGACGCCTGGCTGATACTGGCCTTGGTGCTGGCCGTACTGGCGCTCAAGCTGTAGTTGCCGGCATCCGCGCCAGCGAGCACGATATCGCTGATGGTCACCGTCTTGCCGGTGGCCGCATTCTTGTCAGCAAACAGCCCTGCCCCGCTGGCGCTCAACTGGTCGCCGGCGACCATGCCTGCAAACGTCGCACCGCTGGTATCGAGGGTGGCGCCCCGGGTGCCGTCATACACCTTGTCGCCGGCGGTAATGCCGGCCACGCCCGTGATGGTCGCCTGGCTGATACTGGCCTTGGTGCTGGCCGTATTGGCGCTCAAGGTGTAGTTGCCGGCGTCCGCGCCAGCAAGCGCGATATCACTGATAGTCACGGTCTTGCCAGTAGCCGCATTCTTGTCAGCAAACAGTCCTGCCCCGCTCGCGCTCAACTGGTCGCCAGCGACCATGCCTGCAAAAGTCGCGCCGCTGGTATCGAGGGTGGCGCCTCGGGTGCCGTCATATACCTTGTCGCCAGCAGCAATACCACTTACGCCGGTAATGACGGCCTTGGCGATATCGCCGGTGCCGGTGCCGATAGTGCTGGCCAGGGTGTAATTGCCCGCGTCGGTGCCGCCCAGCACGATACCTTCGACATTGACGGTCTTGCCGGTGGCGGCGTTCTTGTCGCTGAAGGTCGCCTTGGTGGCACTGAACGACAGGCTGTCGCTACCCAGCAAGCCGTTGTAGGTGGCACCGGCGTTCAAGGTGGCGGCGTCGCTTCCGTCATAGGTTTTGGTCACGGCCGTGATGCCGCTGACGCTGGCAATTTGCGCCTGGGTAATGGTACCCGTGCCGCTGCCGGTGACTGCCGTCAGATTGTAGTTGCCGGCATCGGCACCGCCCAGTGACAAGCCAGTGGCGTTGACAACCTTGCCGCTGCCGGCGTTCTTGTCGACGAAGTTGGCCGAGGTGGCGCTGACATTCAAGGCGTCGCCATTGAACATGCCGGCAAACGTCGCGCCGGCATTGCTGACCGTGGCCGTGGT
Source organism: Janthinobacterium aquaticum (assembly GCF_009208565.1). Taxonomy (GTDB): domain Bacteria; phylum Pseudomonadota; class Gammaproteobacteria; order Burkholderiales; family Burkholderiaceae_D; genus Janthinobacterium. The sequence continues at coordinate 162,210 of NZ_WFLK01000006.1, forward strand.
GGTGGCGTCATAGGTCTTGCTGCCAGCGATGATACCCGTCACGCCGGTAATCTGTGCCTGGGTGATGCTGCCAGTACCTGCGCCAGTCACCGCCGTCAGATTGTAGTTGCCGGCATCGGCACCGCCCAGTGACAGGCCGCTGGCATTAACGGCCTTGCCGCTGCCGGCGTTCTTGTCGGTGAAGTTGGCCGAGGTGGCGCTGACATTCAAGGCGTCGCCATTGAACATGCCGGCAAACGTCGCGCCAGCGCTGCTGACCGTGGCCGTGGTCGTGGCGTCATAGGTCTTGCTGCCAGCGATGATGCCCGTCACGCCGGTAATCTGTGCCTGGGTGATGCTGCCAGTACCTGCGCCAGTCACCGCCGTCAGATTGTAGTTGCCGGCATCGGCACCGCCCAGTGACAAGCCGCTGGCGTTGACAACCTTGCCGCTGCCGGCGTTCTTGTCGATGAAGTCGGCCGAAGTGGCGCTGACAGTCAAGGCGTCGCCACCGAACATGCCGGCAAACGTGGCGCCGGCGTTGCTGACGGTGGCTGTGGTGGTCGCGTCATATACTTTGGTGCCGCCCACAAAGCCGGTCACGCCCGTGATGTTCGCCTTGGCGATATCGGCTTTGACATCGATCGGGTTGCTGACCGTGTAGTTGCTGGCAAGACCGCCGTTGCTGCCGTCGGCCAGCGTGGCGCCACTGACGATGATGGCTTTGTCGGTGCCGGCGTTCTTGTCGCCGAAAGCACCCGAGAGGCCGGACAGGCCCAGGGTTTCCGAGCCGACCAGGCCGCTCAAGGCGCCACCGGTGACGGTGGCCTTGGTGGTGCTGTCATAGACCTTGTTGCCGGCCGTCACGCCGGTGACGCTCAAGGCTTTTTGCGCAATGCTGGCAGTCAGGCTGCCAGCGACCGTGTAATTGCTGCCAAGGCCACCGTTGCTGCCATTGGCCAGCGTGGCGCCGGTAATATTGACAGCCTTGTCGTTGCCGGCATTCTTGTCGCCGAACGCGCCACTCAAGCCTGTCAGGCCGACAGTTTCCAAACCGACAAAACCGCCCAACGTGCCGCCCGTAATGGTGGCATCGCGCGTGCCGTCATAGGTTTTATCAAGCGCCAGCGAGCCGGTTACGGTCAGGACTTTTTGCGTGATATTGCCGGTAACACCAGTCGGATTGCTGACCGTGTAATTGCTGGCCAGACCCGTGCCGTCAAGCAGGCTGACGCCCGATACCGTTACCGCCTTGCCGTTGCCGGCGTTCTTGTCGACAAATACGCCGCTGCCGCCCGATATCACCAGCGTCTCGCTGCCGACCAGGCCGCTGAGGTTGCCGCCGGCCAGCGTTGCTGCGGTGGTGCCGTCATAGACCTTGCTGCCGGCCGTCATGCCCGTCACGGTCAGTGCTTTCGGCGTGATGTTCGCCGTCAGGCCGGTCGGGTTGCTGATCGTGTAGTTCGCGGCCAGGCCACCGCCGCCGCCATTGCCCAGGGTGGCGCCTGATACCGTCACCGTTTTGCCGGTGCCGACATTGGCGTTGTCAAACGCTGCCGTCAACCCGCTCACGGCCACGCTTTCCGTACCGACCAGCCCACTGATCGAACCACCCAGCAGACTGGCAGTGGTGTTGCCGTTGTAGACCTTGCTACCGGCAGTCATGTTAATAATGCTCAAGGCTTTGGGCGTAATGGCCGCCGTGCCGCTGCCAGTAGTTGCTGTCAGAACATAGTTGGCCACATCGGTACCACCGAGCGTCAGGCCGCTGGCGTTGACGGTTTTGCCGCTGCCGGCATTCTTGTCGGCAAAGGCTGCCGAAGTAGCGCTGACCGTGAGCGCGTCGCCATTGACCATGCCGGCAAAGGTGGCGCCGGCATTGCTGACAGTGGCCTTGGTATTGCCGTCATAGACCTTGTCGCCGGCCACGATGTTGCTGACCGCGCTGATGCTGGCCTGGCTGATATTGGCCGTCACGCCGGTCGGATTGCTGACGCTATAGTTGCTGGCCAGTCCGGTGCCGTCGCTCAGGGTCGCGCCAGTGATGATGACGCCCTTGGCGATGCCTGCGTTCTTGTCTGCAAAAGCGCCCGCCAGGCCGGACAGGCCCAGGGTTTCGCCACCAACCAGGCCACTCAGGCTGCCACCGGTGACGGTGGCCTTGGTGGTGCCGTCATAGACTTTGCTGGTGCCCGCCACGCCGGTGACTGTCAATGCTTTTTGCGCGATGCTGGCCGACAGGCCGGTAACTGTGCCAACCGAGTAATTACTGGCCAGGCCACCATTACTGCCATCGGACAAGACCCCGCCGGTGATGCTGACGGCCTTGCCGCTGCCGGCATTCTTGTCGACAAACGTGCCGGTGAGGCTGCTCAGGCCCACCGTTTCCGTGCCTATCGTGCCGCTCAGGCTGCCGCCTGTAATGGTGGCGCCAAGCGCGCCGTCATAGGTTTTGTCAGACGCCAGCGCACCGGTGACAGTCAGGACTTTTTGCGTGATATTGCCGGTAACACTGGTCGGATTGCTGACCGTGTAATTGCTGGCCAGACCCGTGCCGTCGAGCAGGCTGACGCCCGACACCGTTACCGCCTTGCCGTTGCCGGCGTTCTTGTCGACAAATACGCCGCTGCCACCCGATATCACCAGCGTCTCGCTGCCGACCAGGCCGCTGAGGTTGCCGCCGGCCAGCGTTGCTGCGGTGGTGCCGTCATAGACCTTGCTGCCGGCCGTCATGCCCGTCACCGTCAGTGCTTTCGGCGTAATGTTCGCCGTCAGGCCGGTCGGGTTGCTGATCGTGTAGTTCGCGGCCAGGCCACCGCCGCCGCCATTGCCCAGCGTTGCGCCCGATACCGTCACCGTTTTGCCGGTGCCGACATTGGCGTTGTCAAACGCTGCCGTCAAACCGCTCACGGCCACGCTTTCCGTACCGACCAGCCCACTGATCGAACCACCCAGCAGACTGGCAGTGGTGTTGCCGTTGTAGACCTTGCTACCGGCAGTCATGTTAATAATGGTCAGGGCTTTGGGCGTAATGGCCGCCGTGCCGCTGCCAGTAGTTGCTGTCAGAACATAGTTGGCCACATCGGTACCACCGAGCGTCAGGCCGCTGGCGTTGACGGTTTTGCCGCTGCCGGCATTCTTGTCGGCAAAGGCAGCCGAAGTAGCGCTGACCGTGAGCGCGTCGCCATTGACCATGCCGGCAAAGGTGGCGCCGGCATTGCTGACGGTGGCCTTGGTATTGCCGTCATAGACCTTGTCGCTGGCCACGATGTTGCTGACCGCGCTGATGCTGGCCTGGGTGATATTGGCCGTCACGCCGGTCGGATTGCTGACGCTATAGTTGCTGGCCAGTCCGGTGCCGTCGCTCAGGGTCGCGCCAGTGACGACGATGCCCTTGCCGGTCCCCACGTTCTTGTCTGCAAAGGCGCCCGAAAGGCCGGAAAGGCTCAGCGTTTCACTGCCGACCAGCCCACTCAGGCTGCCACCGCTGACGGTGGCTTTGGTGGTGCCATCATAGACCTTGCCGGTGCCCGTCACGCCGGTGACCGTCAAGGCTTTTTGCGTGATGTCGCCAGTCACGCCGGTCGGATTGGTCACCGAATAATTGCTGGCCAGGCCGCTGCCGTCGACCAGAGTCGTGCCGGTAACGGTCACGGCCTTGCCGGTGCCGGCGTCCTTGTTGTTGAAGGTGCCCGTCTGGCCGGACACACTCAAGGTTTCTCCGGTGACCAGGCCATTGAGGGTGCCGCCAGTCACGCTGGCCTTGGTATTGCCGTCATACGTCTTAGCGCTGACCGTCATGCCACTCACCGTCAGGGCCTTTTGTGTAATGCTGGCCGTCAGGCCCGTTACCGGGCCGACCGTGTAATTGCTGGCCAGGCCACCGCCAGTGCCGTCGGACAGGGTGCCGCCGGTTACCGTCACGGTCTTGCCGCTGGCGGCGTTCTTGTCGACAAAGGTGCCGGCAAGGCTGGACAGACCCAGCGTTTCCGAGCCGACCAGGCCGGACAGGGCGCCGCCGTTGATGGTGGCCGCCGTGCTGCCATCGTAGACCTTGTCGCTGGCTGTCGCGCCGGTCACCGTCAGCGCCTTGCGTGTGATATTGCCGGTCGCGCCGGTGGCGTTGCTGACCGTATAGTTGCTGGCCAGGCCGCTACCGTTACCCAGGGTGGCGCCGGTCACCGTCACGGCTTTGCCGTTGCCAGCGTTCTGGTCGTTGAATGTCCCGCTCTGGCCGGACAGGGTCAGGGTTTCGCCGCTCACCAGGCCATTGAGGGTACCGCCCGAAATGGTGGCCTTGGTGTCACCGTCGTAGGCTTTGCTGGCAACGGTCACGCCGCTGACCGTCAGGGTTTTTTGCGTGATATTGGCCGACAGGCCCGTCACGCTGCCGACCGTGTAGTTGCTGGCCAGGCCACCGTTGCTGCCATCGCTCAAGGTGCCACCGGTAACCGTCACGGCAATGCCATTGCCGGCGTTCTGGTCGGCAAAGCTGCCCGACAGCGCGCCCAGGCCAACCGTTTCGCTGCCGATCATGCCGCCCAGGGTGCCGCCCGTAATCGCGGCCGCCTTGGTGCCGTCGTAAGTCTTGTTGCCGGCCACGGCGCCACTCACCGTCAAGGCTTTGGGCGTGATGCTGGCCGTCACGGTGGCATCCGCAAACGTGTAGTTGGACGCCAGGCCAGTGGTGCCGCCACTGCCGCCATCGCTCAGGGTGGCGTGGACGGTGACCGTCTTGTTATTGCCGGCGTTCTGGTCGGCGAATGTCGCAGTGCGGCTGGTGGTCAGCTCCTGGCTGCCCACCAGGCCGGAGATGGTCGCCTTGCTGATGCTGGCCGTCGTGTTGCCGTCATATTCTTTGTCACCCACCGACAGGCTGGCCCAGCTCAGGGCCTTGGGCGTGATGGTGCCGGTGATGGTGCCGGGCGAGGTGATCGAATAATTGCTGGCCAGGCCAGAACCATTCGACACGGTACCCAGCGTTACCGTCAGCGTCTTGTTGGTGCCGGCGTTGGCGTCCTGGTAAGTCCCGCTCGAGGTGCCGAGGTTCAGGGTTTCACCGCTTACCAGGCCAACAAAGGTACCGCCAGTCACGGTTGCCGACGCCAGATTGTCGTATACCTTGGTGGTCGCGGCCAGGCCGGTGACGGTCAGGGCTTTCTGCGTGATGGTGCCGGTCAGGCCGGTGGCCGAGACGATATAGTTGCCGCTGGCGCTGCCGGTGGTAGTTGCCGTCACGGCCTTGCCGGTGCCCACATCCTTGGTGTTGAAGGTGCCGGTGTTGTACGTCACGTTGGCGGTATCCTGCGACAGCACGCCCGACAGCGAGCCGCCCACCAGCGTGGCGGCGGTGGTGCCGTTATAGTCGCGGGTGGCCACCGTCGCGCCGCTCAATGTCACGCCCAGTTTGTCGATGGTCAGGGTCGCCGCGTTGGAACTGATGGCGTACCCGCGCTGGCCGGAATACAGGCCGCCGGCCGTGATGGCGTAGGTACCGGCGTTGACCGCGCTGCCCGCCGCGCCATAGTTCAGGCTACCTTGCAGCACCGCATTCGGGTTCGAGTAGGTGGCGCCCGGCGCCGTCCAGTTGCTGGTGCCGTCATAGGTCTTGGTGGCGTTCGAGGCAAACGTCACCTGCAGCGGCGTCATGAAGGCGCGCAGCAAGGGGTAGGTATTGGTGTCGTAGACGATCCACGTGCTGGCCAGATTCCAGCCCGGCCCGGTGTAGGTCGACAGCAGCTTCATTTGCGCCGTGCTCAAGCCGGTGCCTGCAGCGCTGTTCGGCACGGCACTAGTGGTGGTATCCCAGAAATTGCCACTGGCGGCGCCGTTGCTGAAGCTAGTCAGGCCGCCGATGCTATTGCCGCCGGTGACGGTGCCGCTGGCATAGTTGTTGGTCAGCGTGCCGGAACTCGTGCCAACCAGGCCGCCGATGTAGCTCGTACCGCTGACAGCACCGCTGGCGTAGCTGTTGCTGACGATGCCAGGCGCGCCGTTCCCGCCGACCAGGCCGCCGACCTGGGTGCCGCCCGACACGCTGCCCGTGCTGTAACTGCCGTCGACCAGGCCCTGGTTCAGCCCGACCAGCGCACCTGCGGCATCGCCGGCGATAACGCTGCCGCCTTCCAGACCGACATTGCGCACGATCGCAGTACCCGAGGTTACACCGAACAGGCCGCCGTAACTGTTGCTGGGTCGGTTGATCACCAGACCGGAAATGACATGGCCGGTGCCATCAAAAGTGCCGGTAAACGGCCTGCTGGTGTTGGCGCCGACCGGCACGAAGGTGCCGCCATTCCAGACATCGTTGGTGGTACCCGTGCTGGCCGCGTTGATATCCTGCTTCAGCGTGTAGTTGCCGGCCAGGTTCATCGCCATCAATTGCAGCTGGTGCGACGAGTAGATATTGGTGCTGTACTCGGCCGCCAGCATCGGCCCGGTGGCGCCTGTCGCGTTACCCGCGCCGTTGAGCGTGCCGTCGTTATTGACCATGACCCAGTTGTTGCCCGCCGCGCCGGTGGTGCTCGTGAAAGTAAAGGTGGAGAAGTTCGACGCGACTTGCATTTCAGCCGAAGTCAGGCCGATAATCGAGGTAGGGAAGGTGCTGCCGGAATTGACACCGATGCCGTTCAAGGTCGGATTCAGAGTCTTGTTGTAATACCCGCCACCAATCACCGGATTTGAGCCAGAAGCGATTTTGCCAATAACGCCGCCGATGTCTCCCGTGGCGCCTGGAAGCAGTGTCACTGCGCCGGACGAATAGACATTGCTGACCGAACTAGAGGCTGAATTGTTGCCAACCACGCCGCCTACGATCGTGCCGCCCGTTACCGTGCCAGTCGCATAACTGTTGCTGATGATGCCAGAATTGCCTCCCACCAAGCCCCCAATACCGCTGTTGACGAGCTTATTGGCGGTCACTGCACCAGTCGAGTAGCTATTGAGGATTTGGCCCGAGGTGAGATTATTGCTTACCAAACCGCCAGTCCAAGATGAGCCCGTCACGACACCGATGTTGAAGCTATTGCTAATTACACCAGTCGCGCGATTTTGATTGACCAAGCCGCCGGCACCAGTACCCGCTGTCACATTTCCTCTATTAAAACTGTTGATTATGCTGCCATAATTATCGCCAACCAACCCAGCGGCAACATATGGTGCGCTCACTACGCCCGTGTTATAGCTGTTTTCAATCTTGCTGTCTTTGGTCGTATTGGCAGCAACCAGCCCTCCCAGCCAGGGGTCAGTGTCTCCTGTCACGGTCACCGTGCTGCTGTTGCGGCTGTCGCTGATCGACCCACTATTACGTGCAACAAGGCCGCCTGCTGCGGCGCCAACCGTGACTGTCACAGTACCACCGCTGACATACGTATTACTGATGGTGCCGCTGTTGAAGGCAGACAGTGCGCCGATATTGCCTTGCGTACCGCTGATATTGGCGGCGATGACAGGCGCGACCAGGCCGATATTGCGGATGCTGCCAGCATTGGCACCGAACAGGCCCGCCACGCCGGCCGAGGCGGTGGTGGAGCTGTTCAAACCGGTAATCACATGGCCCAGGCCATCGAACTGGCCGGTAAATGGCACGGTGTTGGTGCCGATCGACGTAAAGCCATTGGCACCCCAGATTACCGTGTTCGCCGTACCGCTCGCATCGATATTGGCGCCCAACACGAAGTTGCCGTTCAGCGTATTTCTCAAGCCCTGCAAATCGGTGCCGGTGGTGCTGTTGGCAGCGCCCAGGGAGTTGATCACCGTATAGACGGTCGCCGTGCCGTCATTGCCCAGCTTGGTGCTGAAGTTCAGCCCCGATGGCAAGTCGATTTCGGCCTTGACATTGTAAGTGGACAGGTTGCTTGCCATAGCCGCCTGTTGCCCGTATTCCAGCGCCAGGCTGGCCGTGCCGGAACCGCGCAGCGGCTGGTTGATATTGATATTGTTTTGCGCCGTCAGCTTCAGCTGGTTGGCCGACCACGAAATCGTGTCGTTGACGTTGATGTTGCCCAGCGTGCCGCTGCCGCCCGAGATGCTCTGAATCTGGACACTGGTGCTCTTGAGCACATTGGTAAAAAACGCGCCGGTCTGGTCGCCGCCGGTGGCCGCGATGGTGTAGTCGGTCGGGTCGATCAGCCAGGTGCCGCTCGCGCCCTTGCTCGATGCCGTCGTCACTTTCAAGGCGTCATCAAGTTTCACATGCGCCGCCGAGGTATCGATAAAGCCGCCCTTGCCACCGGTCGGCGCGCTGGCGTCGAGCGTGCCGGCCGCGTTGACCGTGCCGCTCTGCATGTCGCCCAGCAGTTTGATGGTGCCGCTTTTCGTATCGATCGTCTGCGCTTCGATAATGCCGGTATTGTTGACCACTGTTTTGAGCAGGTCGCCTGCGGCCTGCGCACTGAGCAGCACGTTACCGCCATCGGCCCTGATCAGGCCACCGTTACTGACCAGCGCACCAACTGCACCCTGGTCCACCGTCACATTGAGCAGACCGTCACCGGCGACATCAAGCGTGATGGCGCGCCCGGCAGCCAGCGCCACCGAACCGAGGCGCGCCTGGATCGTGCCTTCATTCGACACATTGGCCCCCAGCAGTGCCACATAGCCGCCCGGCGCACTGATGGAGCCCTGGTTCAGCACGCGGCCGGCGCCATTGCCGGTAAACTTGTAATTGCCCGACATGAAGTCGGCATTGCTGATATCGAGCGTCGAACCCACCAGGCCAGCCGTATTGACCGAGGCGCCCTGCCCGAACAGAATGCCGTTCGGGTTCACGATAAACACCTTGCCGTTGGCCGACAGATTGCCCAGGATCGTCGTGCCGTCGCTGCCCAGCACCCGGTTCAGCGCTACCGAATTGCTGTTGGGCTGGTTGAAGCGGACCGACTCATTGGCGCCAATATTGAAATTGGCCCAGTTGATGACGGCGTTCTGGCTGCCCTGGTTGATGGTGGTCGAACCGGGCGCCCCGACGATCTGCGCCTGGCCGGCCACCACGGTGCCACCGGTCGGCCCGGCCAGCGCAAGCGAGCCAAACCCGAGCATCAGCGACGCGGCCAGCGCTTTCAGGGCGAACGCGGCGCCGCCACCACTCGAACCAGGAATGGAGCTCTTGCCGGCCGACTTGACGTTTTCGGAAACGGCGGCATAGGCGCCGGTGGCTTTGTTCCAGATTGAACGGTAGATATGATTCATGGCGGTGTCCTGGTGGTCCTGAAAGTGGCGACAGTGTGTTTTTTGGGATTAGAAATACTTGACGGCCTGCAGCCAGAAGCGGCCCGATGCATCGGGGGCCGAGGTGGCCTTGGCGTTGCCCAGCTTGTGTGCGTAATAGGTCTTGAGCAGCAGGCCATTGGCGCCGGCCCAGGTCAGGCCCAGTCCTGCACCGCTGAGCGTGCGGCGGTTTTCGCCAGCGCTCCAGACGTCGCGGTTGAGCTTGACCGTGCCGGTATCGGCAAAGCCCACCAGTTGCAACTGGCCCGGGAAAGCGGTAAACGCCGTCAGGTTCTGGCGCAGCTCCAGGTTCAGTACATAGCCTTGGTCGCCATACGCTTCGCCACCCGGATAGGCGCGCACGCCACCGACGCCGCCCAGGCCCATTTTTTCGGACACATCGAGGTTTTTCGAGGCCCATTGCGCATTGACGAGCGCAAACAGCGACGTATTCTCGGCCAGTGCCTGCACCCGCGCACCGGTCACGCCCAGCTTGTGGAACTGGCCGTGGGTCTTGACGGTGAGCAGATCGATCCGGCGCGCGTCCGGCGTCTTGATATCGATCTTGCCGTTGGTGTAGGTCATCGAATACGTGTTGCTGCCGCCGCCGCCAAAGCTGTCGCGCACGTCGCCATTGAGGTTGAGCATCCAGATCTGGGCGTCCTTGTCGTTGACGCTGCCGGTCGACTCGGTCTTGTCCTGGAATTTCTTGCTGTCATAGTTCAGTTGCAGGTACAGATTGTGCGCGCGCGAACGTATCAGAGGATAGCTGCCATATACGCTGGCGATTTTGGCCGTACCTTTCGCTTCGAGCACGGCAAACTCCTTGCCCAGCTTGTAGTCCATATAGGTATAGGCGGCGCCCAGGCGGCCAGCGCCGATCTGGCCCTGGTAAGCCAGCCGGCCATAGTTCAGGCCGTCTGCCGAGGTAAATGCACGCAAGGTGGCCACGTCGCCGATGCCGGCCAGCTCATTGACGTTGAGCGTCGCACCGATGCGGTTGCGGCCGGTATAACGGTTGCCCTGGTTATCGGCATCGATGCTGCCATTGACGCGCGAACCGGGCAACAAATCGACAAACAGATCGGACGCACCGAGCGAGGCGCCCGGCGCCAGCGTGGACGAGGCCTGCACGCCCGGCATATCGGACAGCAGCAGCAAACGCCGTTCCAGCGGCGCCGTAGCAATCACCTGCCCGTCCAGTCCGGCAACGATATTGCTGGCAAGGCCATCGGACAGCCGGCTCTGGTTGCGCACGGTAACCTGGCCATACTGGCCTGGCAGCACGGCAATCTGCACCACGCCGTCCTTGATGTCCTGTGCCGGCAGATACGCCTGGGTCAGGAAGTAGCCGCGCTGCTGGTAGTAGCCGGCAATCTGGTTGGCCAGCGCGCGCAGTTCGGCCAGCGTCAGCTCGCTACCGGGCACAAAGCCGCTGGCGGCGACCAGTTCGCTTTCCGCAAACACGGGCGGCGCGTCGATGCGCAGTTTTTGTACGGTAATGCGGGTGGTGTCGCCAGCCACGCTGGCGGGCGCATTGTTCTGCTGTACGCGAATCTCGGGCAAGGCTTTTTTCAGTTGTGGCGTAGCAGGAATCTGCTGCAATTGCGAACCGGCATTCGGTGGATCGACTGCATAGGCATTATTTATCATGACCAGCATAGCCAGCGGAATGAATTTGTTGACGCTCACAACGTTCCTTTCAATCATAGGCCACTTAGCCAATGCAAATTATCAGATATCTGACCGTATCAATTCAGCATTACTTTGCATTATCTTGAAAACAGCAATAACTACTTACGGTTACATTTAGCAAGACAACACTTATCGATTATCTTTAAAGCTTAAAGTATTTCTAACCAGTAACTCCATCGAATAATCACAATCGCTTTGATAGTTGAAGAAAATTGCATAAATAGCTAATGACCGTATTTTTTACGCAACAAATATAGCGTTAGCGCCATAAATAGCGTTGTTTTTCAGATTTTAAAAAATATTCGCATACGAATACCATTATATAAAATACAATTTTACACATTGAAAATATATTTTATTTAGCAAATTACCTCAGAAACATTTATATAAATATATGTTTTTCATTCATTGTTGAAATATTAAAATATATAAATAATATTTACTGATAGTCGCAAACCGATGGTTTCTGACTGGTTGAAAAAAGTGAAGCCTACGGGGGAAGGGAAAAGAAGAGGGGCGCGGCATGCAAACCGGCAGAAAACTGGCAGGCGCGTTGGCCTGCCAGAGAATGGATTTTATTGAACAGCGCTGATTAAGTAGCGCTCACTTGCGGCCAAGGCGGGTAATCAGGCTGGAAGTATCGAAGCGGTTGCCGCCGGCTTGCTGGACTTCGCCATAAAACCGGTCGGTCAATTCGGTCACCGGCAGGTCGCTGCCGTTGCGGCGCGCTTCGGCCAGGCAGATACCGAGGTCCTTGCGCATCAGGTCGACCGCAAAGCCGAAGTCGAACTTGCGCTCGATCATGGTCTTGCCGCGACTTTCCATCTGCCACGACTGCGCCGCGCCCTTGGAAATCACATCAATGACCAGTGACGCATCGAGCCCGGCATTCTCGGCAAAGGCGATCCCCTCGCTCAATGCCTGCACCAGGCCGGCGATGCATATCTGGTTGACCATCTTGGTCAGCTGGCCGGAGCCGGACGCGCCCATATGGGTGACGGCGCGCGCAAACAGCGCCATCACCGGCTCGGCGCTAGCGTAGGCATCGGCCTCGCCGCCTACCATCACCGTCAGCTTGCCATTCTCGGCGCCGGCCTGGCCGCCCGAAACGGGCGCGTCGAGAAAGGGCACGCCGCGCGCCTGCGCTGCTGCATGAATGGTGCGCGCCGCTTCGGCCGAAGCGGTCGTATGGTCGATCAGGATGCTGCCCGGCGCCATCGCCGCCAGCACGCCACCCTCTTCCAGTATCACCTGGTACAGATCGTTGTCGTTGCCGATGCAGGTCAGCACGAACTGCGCATCGCGCACGGCCTCGGCTGCCGTGGGCGCACTCTTGCCCTGGTACTGCTCGAGCCAGGCCGCAGCGCGTGCCGGATTGCGGTTGTAGACGGTGACCTCGTGACCGCCAGCGGACAGGTGTCCTGCCATGGGAAAGCCCATCACGCCCAAACCGATAAAAGCTACTTTTGCCATCTTGTCCGTCCTGTGAAATAAAATCAGTTGTCCGCTTGCGGCAGGATCGCGCGCAAGGCCTGCACCAGTGCCGCGCACTCCTGCCCGGTACCGATACTGATACGCAAATACTGGCTGATGCGCGGCGCCGTAAAATGGCGCACGATAATCGAGCGGGCGCGCAAGGCTGCTGCCAGTTGCGCCGCGTCATGCGCGTCATGGCGGGCAAACACGAAGTTGGCCTGCGACGGCAGCACCTCGAAACCCAGCCCCTCCAGTTCCTGCGTCAGCTGTTCGCGGCTGGCGATCACAGCGGCGCGGGTCTGCTGGAAATACGCCTCGTCCTCGAACGAGGCAGCCGCACCAGCCAGCGCCAGGCGGTCCAGCGGATACGAATTGAAGCTGTTCTTGACGCGTTCAAGCGCTTCGATCAGGTCAGGGTGGCCCAGCGCAAAACCGACGCGCAGGCCCGCCAGCGAACGCGATTTGGACAAGGTCTGCACCACCAGCAGGTTCGGATAGCGCTCAACCAGGCTGGCCGCGCTCTCGGCGCCAAAGTCGACATAGGCTTCGTCGACCACCACCACCGCATCGGGATGGGCGCGCAACATCGCTTCGACGCCATCGAGCAGCAGGCCAATGCCAGTTGGCGCATTCGGGTTCGGGAAAATAATTGCGCCACAAGCACCACTGTAGTCTTGCGGACGGATGTGCATGGTCTCGTCGAGCGGCACGGTGCGATAGTCGATGCCATACAGCTTGCAGTAGACCGGATAGAAGCTGTAGCTAATATCGGGAAACAGCAGCGGCGCCTCGTGCTTGAGCAGCGCCATAAAGGCCAGCGCCAGCACTTCATCGGAGCCATTGCCGACAAACACCTGTGCCGTGCTCAAGCCATGATAGTCGGCCAGCGTCTGCTTGAGCGCGCTCCCCGAAGGATCAGGATACAGCCGCAGCTGTTCGTTGGCTGCCGCACTGATGGCCGCCAGCACCTGCGGCGACGGACCATACGGATTTTCATTGGTATTGAGTTTGATCAGGCCAGGCAGTTTAGGCTGCTCGCCAGGCACATACGGGGTCAGCTCGCTGACGATATTACTCCAGAATCGGCTCATTGCTTTTACTTGAAAGTCGGAAGATGGGTGGGAATGCAGCGAGAGCTAGATTACCATAGGCCATGCAGGTGCAAGGAGGGAAGATGCCTGGGGATTTTTATCGCGGCCAATAAAAAAAGCTCCCTTGCGGGAGCTTTTTTATTTATTCTGGCGGAGAGGGTGGGATTCGAACCCACGGTACGATTTAACGTACGCTTGATTTCGAGTCAAGTACATTCGACCACTCTGCCACCTCTCCAGGTACTGCTTTGCTGTTGCGGTCTTTCTGCGCATTGCTGCGAGAAGGCAAGATTATATAGGGGGTGATGGGGAAATGGAAGGGTTTTTTGGGTCACAACCATTGTGACCTGACCTTCAAGCCGCCAAGTTGGCGTACCGGCTCGACAAGCGCACCAGCAAAGGTGACAGCACTCCAGGCGCCGGCACAGGAACATCGGGCCAAGCGGGGCTGAAAAATGTCGAGGGCAAGGCGCAGCGACGAAGACAGTACGAATGTACGGCGAGGAGCTGCAACGCAGCCATCGGCATTTTCTCAGACTCGCGTCTCTGGCCCGCTGTTTTTCGTCTTAGGGCTTTGCATATCTGAAAAAATTTAACTTAGCGGCATTATGCTTGCTTTGACTCTCAAACCTTTCGGTATCTTGGCTTTTACCCCAAAAAAATCCCCTTTGCGCTGCGCGCTTTGGGGGATTTTTTTAACTGCAGAATGGGCGATTCGGAGAGGGCTGGGCAAATATGCCCAGCCCTTCGAATCCCACGCGCCCGCCCCGCAGGGGGCGGGCTCCTCTCCGCCGACACAAATAAAAAAGCTCCCTTGCGGGAGCTTTTATTTGTTCTGGCGGAGAGGGTGGGATTCGAACCCACGGTACGATTTAACGTACGCTTGATTTCGAGTCAAGTACATTCGACCACTCTGCCACCTCTCCAGGTACTGCTTCGCTATTGCGGTCTTTCCTCACATCGCTGCGAGAAGGCAAGATTATAGCAGCCCGCAGCGAAAAGGGAAGCGATATTTTATGGCTTCAAATGCGTAAGGCCACCCATGTATGGGCGCAGCACTTGCGGGATCTCGACGCTGCCGTCGGCCTGCTGGTAGTTTTCCAGCACGGCCACCAGCGTGCGACCCACGGCCAGGCCGGAGCCGTTCAGTGTGTGCACCAGTTCCGGTTTGCCGGCGGCGTTGCGGAAGCGCGCCTGCATGCGGCGGGCCTGGAAGGCTTCGCAGTTCGACAGCGACGAGATTTCACGGTAGGTGTTCTGCGCCGGCAACCATACTTCCAGGTCGTAAGTCTTGGTGGCTCCAAAGCCCATGTCGCCGGTGCACAGCGACATCACGCGGTATGGCAGGCCCAGGCGCTGCAGGATGGTTTCGGCATGGCCGACCATCTCGTCGAGCACCTGGTACGACGTTTCCGGATGCACCACCTGCACCATCTCGACTTTATCGAACTGATGCTGGCGGATCATGCCGCGCGTATCGCGCCCATAGCTTCCCGCTTCCGAGCGGAAGCATGGCGTGTGGGCGGTCATTTTCAGTGGCAGCGCGTCGGCCGCCAGGATTTCATCGCGGGCCAGGTTGGTCAGCGTGACTTCCGAAGTCGGGATCAGGTAGAAGGTCTCGCCCTCGCCTTCGGCGCCGCCTTTTTTCACCGAGAACAGGTCGGCTTCGAATTTCGGCAGCTGGCCGGTGCCGCGCAGCGAATCGGCGTTGACCATGTATGGGGTATAGCATTCGGTGTAGCCATGCTCGTCAACGTGCGTATTGAGCATGAACTGCGCCAGCGCGCGGTGCAGGCGGGCAATGCCGCCCTTCATCACCGAAAAGCGCGAACCGGTCAGTTTGGTGGCCACTTCAAAGTCCAGGCCCAGCGGGGCGCCGACGTCGACATGGTCCTTGACTTCAAAATCAAAGCTGCGCGGCGTGCCGACCTTGCGCACTTCCACGTTGCCCGCTTCGTCTTCACCGACCGGCGCCGACTCGTGCGGCAGGTTCGGTACCGCCATAATGAAGTCGCTCAGCTTGGCTTGCACCAGGCTCAGGGCGGCTTCATCGGCTTTGAGTTCATCGCCCAGGCCCGATACTTGTGCCATCACGGCCGAGGTATCTTCGCCCTTGCCTTTCAACATGCCGATCTGCTTGGACAGCGCATTGCGCTTGCCCTGCAGTTCTTCGGTACGCGTCTGGATCGCCTTGCGTTCGGCTTCGAGGGCGCTGAAGGCGGCCACGTCGAGCTTGAACTTGCGTGTTGCCAGACGGGCGGCAACGGTGTCGATGTCTTTACGGAGTAATTGGATATCTATCATGGGTGCGTGTCGGTGCTGGTGTATCGAAAACAGCCATTGTACCGCGACCCGTTCACTTCATTATGTGTTTTGCAGGCAGTGCAGCAACACCAATCAGATCATTGCGGCTTTCTCTTCGGCAGAAAGGCGGCGTGCGCTGACGGTCACCACCGGCATGCTGCTGTCGGCTGCCTGGGCTACCAGAGCGCTGCTGGCGGCGACATCGACGGTGCGTGCATCGGCGCTGGCGAAGCTGGCGGCAATGGCCAGGGTAGCGGCGGCGATAAAGGTGATTTCCATGTTTTTCAGTGCGTTCATGATCGGTTCTCCTGGTGGGTTTGACTGCTTGAGTGCAGCTGGTATGGTGTTACTTTAACCAGCTGCCCTTGCCAATTCCACCAGCTTGCGACCAGCCGCAAAAAACGCGGCGCGAACGGTAAAAAATGCGGATTGAAGCGAAACGGCGGTCAGCCTTTGCCCGCCTTGCGGTCGAGTTCGCGCAGCCAGGCCAGCTTGTCGGCGATCTTGCTTTCCATGCCGCGCGGTACCGGCTTGTACCAGCCTGGCTCCGGCATGCCATCGGGGAAATAGGTCTCGCCAGCCGCATAGGCGTCAGGCTCGTCATGCGCGTAGCGGTAGGCGTGGCCGTAGCCCAGTTCCTTCATCAGTTTGGTTGGTGCATTGCGCAGATGCACCGGCACTTCGCGCGACTTGTCTTTCTTGACGAACGCCATGGCCGTATTGAAGGCGTTGTAGCCGGCATTGCTTTTTGCGGCGATCGCCAGGTAGATCACCGCCTGACCCAGTGCCAGCTCGCCTTCGGGCGAACCGAGCCGCTCGTAGGTGGCGGCTGCATCGTTGACCATGGTCATCGCGCGCGGGTCGGCCAGGCCGATATCTTCCCAGGCCATGCGCACGATGCGGCGCGACAGGTAGCGCGGATCGGCGCCGCCATCGATCATGCGGCAGAACCAGTACAGCGCCGCATCGGGGTTGGAACCGCGCACCGATTTGTGCAGCGCCGAGATCTGGTCGTAGAAATTGTCGCCACCCTTGTCGAAACGGCGCGAATTGAGCGTCAATGCATTGTCGACAAAGGCCGCGTCGATTTTGGTGGTGCGGGTCGAACTGGCGGCCGTCTCGGCCTGTTCGAGCAGGTTGAGAAAGCGCCGCGCATCGCCGTCGGCGTAGCCGATCAGGGTATCGGCTGCTTGCGCATCGAATTCCAGGTGCTGCAGGGCTGAGCCTTGTGCCTTGGCCAGCAGCTGGCGCATCTCGTCATCATTGAGTGATTCCAGCACATACACCTGCGCGCGTGACAAGAGCGCCGAATTGACTTCAAAGCTCGGATTCTCGGTGGTGGCGCCAATAAACGTGACTAGGCCCGACTCGACAAACGGCAGCAGCGCATCTTGCTGCGATTTATTAAAACGGTGAATCTCGTCGACAAACAGCAAGGTATGCTTACCGAACTGGTCGAGATTATGGCGCGCCTGGTCCATCGCGGCGCGGATATCTTTCACGCCGGCAAACACGGCCGACAGGGCAATAAATTCGCTGTCGAAAGCATTGGCCATCAGGCGCGCCAGCGTGGTCTTGCCCACGCCTGGCGGGCCCCACAAGATCATCGAATGGGCCTTGCCGGCTTCAAATGCCAGGCGTAGCGGCTTGCCGACGCCCAGCAGATGGGTCTGACCGATCACTTCATTGAGCGTTTTCGGGCGCAGTGCCTCGGCCAGCGGCTGGCGCGGTTCGGTGGAAAACAGGTCAGCCATAAGATTACCCCGTAAGAATACAAAAGCCCCGCATCGCTGCGAGGCCGCTTGATACGCCGGTTGCGGCAGGATCAATTATTGATGACGTCGGCGCCTTTGGGCATGACAAATTTAAAGTGATCGGCTGGCAGCGACGGGTTTTTCTGGAAGTTGCCAAACGACAGTACCGAAGTCTGGCCGAACGAGTCGCGCAGTTCCATCGCTTCCGGCGTGCCATTGCGCAGGCCGATATTGATTTCGTCAAACGTGGTGTCTTTGGCCTTGGGCGTGGCTTTCAGCCATTCCAGGCCGTCGCGCGTGCCGGCCTCGGCCAGCGTGAAATTCTTTTCCAGGTCGTTGCTGCCAAACAGGATGGCGGCCGGCGAGGAGCCTAAAGCATCGCCCAGTTTCTTGACCGTCACCTGGCTCAGGTCCTTGTCGTAGATATAGAGCTTGTCGCCATCGGCCTGCAGCAGCTGCTCGTAGGGCTTCTTGTAAGTCCAGATGAACTTGCCTGGACGGGCAAATTCAAACGTACCGCTGGCCGGGGTCGATGTTTTGGTTTTCGAGCCGGCCTCGGTTTTTTTCACCTGGCGCTGCACGAAGTCACCCTTGGCCGATTTGGTGCCGGCGGCGAACGCCTTGAATTGCTCCAGCGCGCTGGCCGAGGCGCCGGCGGCCAGTACCAGACCGGCCACGCCCAAAACGATTTGTCTGATTGAGTTTTTCTGCATCTTGTACCTTTATTCGCTACTGGTAGCCGGCACCAGGATTTCCCGGTTGCCATTGGACTGCATGGATGACACCACGCCGCTGTTTTCCATCTGTTCAAGCAGGCGCGCGGCACGATTGTAGCCGATCCGCAAATGCCGCTGCACCAGCGAAATCGAAGCGCGGCGGTTTTTCAGCACCACCGCCACGGCCTGGTCGTACAACGCGTCGGCTTCGCCACCGCCCTCGCCGGCTGGCGCCCCTTCGGCACCGTCGCCCTCGAGCGTGCCGCCTTCAAGGATGCCGTCAATATAGTTCGGCTCGCCCTGCAGCTTCAGATGGCTGACCACGCGGTGCACCTCATCATCGGACACAAAGGCGCCATGCACGCGCATCGGCAAACCGGTGCCGGGCGGCATATACAGCATGTCGCCCATGCCCAGCAGCGTTTCGGCGCCCATCTGGTCGAGAATGGTGCGCGAGTCGATCTTGGACGACACCTGGAAAGCAATCCGGGTCGGGATATTTGCCTTGATCAGACCGGTAATCACATCAACAGATGGGCGCTGCGTGGCCAGAATCAAGTGCAGGCCGGCGGCGCGCGCCTTTTGCGCGATACGCGCAATGAGCTCTTCCACCTTCTTGCCCACCACCATCATCAGATCGGCCAGCTCGTCGATGATAATCACGATGGTCGGCAGTTTTTCCAGCGGCTCGGGCGAATCGGGCGTCAGGCTGAACGGGTTCGGGATATGTTCTTCGCGCTTGGCGGCCTCGGCAATCTTCGCGTTATAGCCGGCCAGGTTACGCACGCCCATCTTGCTCATCAGCTTGTAGCGGCGCTCCATCTCGTTGACGGCCCAGTTAAGCGCATGGCCGGCCTGGCGCATATCGGTCACCACCGGCGCCAGCAGATGCGGAATGCCTTCATACACCGACATTTCCAGCATTTTCGGATCGATCAGAATCAGCCGCACATCGAGCGGATCGGCCTTGTACAGCAGCGACAAAATGGTAGCGTTGATGCCCACCGATTTGCCGGAACCGGTGGTACCGGCCACCAGCAAGTGCGGCATCTTGGCCAGGTCAGCCACCACTGGCTTGCCAGCGATATCCTTGCCCAGTGCAATAGTCAGGCTCGATACGCCGTCGTTATACACCTTGGAGCCGAGGATTTCGGTCAAGCGCACGATCTGGCGCTTGGTGTTGGGCAATTCGAGCGCCATGTAGTTTTTGCCCGGAATGGTTTCCACCACGCGAATCGAGGTCAGCGACAAGGACCGCGCCAGGTCGCGCGCCAGGCCGACGATCTGGCTGCCCTTGACGCCCGTGGCCGGCTCGATTTCATAGCGCGTGACCACCGGGCCGGGGTAAGCGGCCACGACCTTGGCGTCCACGCCAAAGTCGGACAATTTCTTTTCAATCAGGCGGCTGGTAAATTCCAGCGTTTCAAGCGACACGGTTTCGACCACCGTTGGCGCTTCGTCGAGCAGGGAGAGCGGCGGCAGCTTGCCGTCGCCATTGACTTCAAACAATTGTGTCTGGCGCTCTTTTTCCACCCGCTCTGACTTGACGACCGTCACCACCTGCGGCTCGATCTTGACCGGCGGCGCAGCCACATGCTTCTCCACATGTTTGGCGCGCTCCGTTACCACCGCCTCGTCGCGGCGTACGGCCGCCACTTCGCCCTGACGGCGGTCTTCACGGTCATGGTAGCGCAGCACAAACCAGTTGAACGTGCCTTCGATGGTGGCGCCGATGCGCTCGGCCACCTGCAACCATGACACATGGAAAAACAGCGAAAAACCGAGGGCAAACAGCAACAGCAGCAGCAAGGTTGCACCCGTAAAGCCGAACGCCACGTGAGCGCTGTGGCCGGCCAACTGGCCCAGCACGCCACCGGGATCGCGCGGCAGTTGCACATGCAGGCTCTTGGCCATGCGCAGGTATTCCAGGCCCATGCTGCCGATCAGCATGATGGAAAAGCCGACAATGCGGATCAGCATCTCGATATGGTGTTCGCGCTCGACCTCTTCCTCCTGCTCGAGCAGGAAGCGCCGGCTCAGCCGGCGGTAGCCGTTCCAGACCGTGCGCAGCAGCCACACGCACCACCACCACGCGGAAAAGCCGAAGATATACAGCAGCAGATCGGAAAAAGTCGCGCCCAGCCGGCCGCCCAAGTTGGCGACCCGGTCGACACTGGTGGCGTGCGACCAGCCCGGGTCGAGCTTGTTGAAGCTGGCCAGTATCAGCACGAAATACAGCGCAAAGGCAGCCAGCGCGAACCAGCGCGCCTCGCTCAGCAGCCGTACCAGCCGGTTAGGCAGGGGCCGGCGGACGACCGGTTTGCGGGTATAGCTATTGGAAGTGGCCTGGGCTGGTTTAGTCATTCTGGGAAGTACTGCAAGGTGGAAAATGTTTCTGTCAGGGAATTTCCCATTATAAGCAAGTATTCTAAGACATATAAGCTCCAGACCATCTCACGATACGTCTGCTTGGTCGCCTTGGTCTATAATCAGGCATTGCTTGCGTCAGAACAACACCATCTTGTGCCTGGCGTGATTGCCCCCAAATTCGCTTAGATTCCATTATAGAGAAGCTCTCATGACAACTACCAAACACGCCCGCGTACTGATTCTCGGCTCCGGCCCTGCCGGCTACAGCGCTGCCGTCTACGCCGCCCGCGCCAACCTGAAACCGATGCTGGTCACCGGTGTGGAACAGGGCGGCCAGCTGATGACCACCACCGACGTGGAAAACTGGCCAGGCGACCCGATGGGCGTACAGGGTCCGGACCTGATGCAGCGCCTGCTGCAACACGCCGAGCGTTTCAATACGGAAATCGTGTTTGACCATATCCACACCACGTTCCTCAATGAAAAGCCGATCCGCCTGAAAGGCGACAGCCATGAATACACCTGCGATACGCTGATTATCGCCACCGGCGCCTCGGCGCAGTACCTGGGCCTGCCGACCGAGTCCGAATTCATGGGTCGCGGCGTATCGGCCTGCGCCACCTGCGACGGCTTCTTCTACCGCGACCAGGAAGTGGCCGTGGTCGGCGGCGGCAATACCGCTGTCGAGGAAGCGCTGTACCTGTCCAATATCGCCAACAAGGTCACGCTGATCCACCGCCGCGACAAGTTCCGCGCCGAAGCCATCCTGATCGACCGCCTGAACGCCAAGGTTGCCGAAGGCAAGATCGTGTTGAAATATAACCACACTCTGGATGAAGTGACCGGCACCGAAAGCGGCGTCACGGGCCTGAACATCAAGTCGACCATCGACGGCAGCATCGAGTCGTTGAGCGTGCATGGCGTGTTTATCGCCATCGGCCACAAGCCCAACACCGGCATCTTCGAAGGCCAGCTCGATATGCACAACGGCTATATCAAGACCAAAACCGGCCTCGAAGGCATGGCCACGGCCACCAGCGTGCCGGGCGTATTTGCCGCCGGCGACGTGCAGGACCATATCTACCGCCAGGCCATCACCAGCGCCGGCACCGGCTGCATGGCCGCGCTGGACGCCCAGCGCTATCTGGAAGGCCAGGAGTAAGCAGCGCCATGGCCTCGATGAAAGACTTTGCTGACCTGAAAGCGGTCAGCAAGCAATTGCGCGAGCAGGCCGAAGCGCGCGCGCAAGCCGAGGCCGAGCGCGCACGCACGGCCAAGGTGCAGGCACTGGAAGGCAATCTGTTCAAGGCCAGTATCGGCGGCGTCAAGCGCCTGCCGGAAAGCGACCGGTATGTCCCGAGCGCGCCGAAGACCAGCACTGCGGCGCCCGCGCCGGCGCGCAAGCTGAGCCAGGCAGAAGACGATGCGGCCGTGCTGCGCGAGTCGCTGTCGGATCTGTTCGAGGTCGACCACTACCTGGAGAACGATCCGGCGCTCAATTACGCCGCGCCCGGCATTGGCCCGGACGTGGTGAAAAAGATGCGCAAGGGCCACTGGCCGATCCAGGACGAACTCGACCTGCACGGCCTGCGCCGCGACGAGGCGCGCGACAGCATCGGCGCCTTTCTCGGCCACGCCACGCGGCGCAAGCTGCGCTGCGTGCGCGTGATTCATGGCAAGGGCTTCGGCTCGAAAGGCCAGGAACCGGTTCTGAAATCGATGGTGCACAGCTGGCTGGTGCAAAAAACCGAAGTGATCGCCTTTTGCCAGGCGCGCCGCTCCGAAGGCGGCGATGGCGCGCTGGTGGTGTTGCTGGCCTCAGCCTTGCAGGCGGTGCGCTAGGCGCACGTTCAGCCCCTCGTAAAAGTTATACCTAAGTTACACCACCACGGCCCCGTTTGTCACCATTCGGGGCCGTGTCATGTTAACCTGTGGCTACTTTTCCCGCTACCACGCACGACTCCATGCTGCTACCGCAACTGACACCAGGTTCGCTGATCAAACTGATTGAAGTGATCGCCATCCTGGTCGGTGCGTTTTCCGGTTTTATCGAGGCGCGCCGCAAGCGCATGGACCTGGTCGGCGTATTCGTGGTGGCCTTTATTACCGCGTTTGGCGGCGGCACGCTGCGCGATATCCTGCTCGACAAGCGCCCGCTGTTCTGGGTTTCGCACCAGGAATATGCCATCCTCATTTTCGTGCTGGCCCTGATCGCCGCGCCGCTGATCCAGCACCTGCGCCAGATCGTGTCAGAACGCCTGATCATCGTGGCCGACGCCATCGGCCTGGGCATGTTTGCCATTGCCGGCGTGGCCGAAGCCATGCGCGCCGGCATGCCGATCTTTATCGCCTCGATGATGGGAGTGATTACCGGCATCTTCGGCGGCGTGCTGCGCGACATTATCTGCAACGAAGTGCCGATGGTCTTTCGCGACGGCAAGCCCTACGCCATCTGCGCCTTTATCGGCTGCTGGGCCTACCTGCTGCAAATGCACTTCGGCGCCGAGCACGACTTTGCCCTGTGGACCAGCGCCGCCAGCATCACCATCATGCGGCTGGTGAGCTGGAAATTCGATATGCGGCTGAGCGGGTAGTAACAACAACGCAGGGTCAGTTCCGCCATTTGGACACAAGCTGGGCTGTAGCAATCACGGCTTTGCAACCGGAGACATATTCTTGCTCATACAGATGAGGCTGTGTCTGATTGGCGGAACTGACCCCGAGTTGCAGGGTATGGGCGGATTAGACTGCGTCCGGGCCGGTTTCGCCGGTGCGGATGCGGATCACCTGTTCGACGTCGCGCACGAAAATCTTGCCGTCGCCGATCTTGCCGGTGCGTGCCGCCTTGATAATGGCGTCGACCACCTGCTCGGACACGCTGTCGTCCACCACCACTTCAACCTTGACCTTGGGCAGAAAGTCGACCACGTATTCGGCGCCACGGTACAGCTCGGTGTGGCCCTTCTGGCGGCCAAAGCCCTTCACTTCCGTGACGGTCAGGCCGGTGACGTTCACGTCGGCCAGCGCTTCGCGCACTTCGTCGAGCTTGAATGGTTTGATAATGGCGGTAATCTGTTTCATGGTTTTCTCCTGGTCTTGAACATATTGATGCAATAATTTTTTTGGCTGGTTTTTATCGCGATGCCAACCATGTTGTCGGATTACGCGGGGCTTTGCCCCGCTAATCCGACCTACTCATAAAACTTTGACGTAATCGGATAGCGCCAGTCGCGCCCGAAGCCGCGGTGGGTCACGCGGATGCCGACCGGGGCCTGGCGGCGCTTGTATTCGTTGATCTTGATCAGGCGCGTGACGCGTGCCACGTCGGCAGCCGGGTAGCCAGCGGCGATGATCTCGTCGACCGGGCGGTTTTCTTCCATATACAGCTGCATGATGCCATCGAGAATGTCGTACGGCGGCAGCGAATCCTGGTCGAGCTGGTCGGCGCGCAGTTCGGCCGACGGGCCGCGCGTCAAGATGCGTTCGGGAATCACCTCGGCCACGCTATTGCGCCACGCACACAGGCGGTACACCAGCGTCTTGGCAATATCCTTGATCACGGCAAAGCCGCCGGCCATGTCGCCGTACAGCGTGCAGTAGCCGACCGCCATCTCGCTCTTGTTGCCGGTGGTAAGCACAATGCTGCCGTGCTTGTTCGACAGCGCCATCAAGAGCGTGCCGCGGATGCGCGCCTGAAGGTTTTCTTCGGTCGCGTCTTCCGGCAGGCCGGCAAATTCGGTGGCCAGCGTGGCGCGGAAAGCGTCGAAGGTGGCCTTGATCGGGATTTCATCGTAGCGCACGCCGAGGCGCTTGACCATGTCGCGCGAGTCGATCCAGGAAATATCGGCGGTGAACTGCGACGGCATCATCACCGCGCGCACCTTGTCGGCGCCCAGCGCATCGACGGCGATCGCCAGCGTCAGGGCCGAGTCGACGCCGCCCGACATGCCGATCAGCACGCCCGGAAAACCGTTCTTGACGATATAGTCGCGCACGCCCAGCACCAGCGCCTGGTAGACCTGCGCTTCAATCGCCAGCGCCGGCGCCACCGACTGCGCCAGCGGACGGGCACCATCGAACTCGACGATCTGCAAGTCTTCCTCGAAATGGCGCAGCTGCGCGCAGATGGTGCCCTCACTATCCATCACAAACGAATCGCCGTCGAAGATCAGTTCGTCCTGGCCGCCGACCAGGTTGGCATACACCAGCGCCATGCCTTGCGCGCACACATTCTTGCGCATGGTTTCGTAGCGCAGATGCTGCTTGTTCATGTGATACGGCGAGCCGTTCGGCACCAGCAGCACTTGCGCGCCGGCAGCGTGGGCGCGCTGCGGGGCGTGGCTGAACCAGGTGTCTTCACAGATATTGATGCCGAAGCGCACGCCCTTGACTGCAAACACGAAGGCCTGGTCGCTGGAGGTGAAATAACGCTTTTCGTCAAACACGGTGGTATTGGGCAAATCATGCTTGCGGTAGGTGCCCAGCACTTCGCCATTGCACAGCACGGAGGCGGCGTTGTAGCGGTGTTCGCCGCTCTCATCCTGCAGCGGCAGGCCGACCACCACGTGCAGGTCGGGGAACTGCGCCAGGTCGGCGGCCAGGGCGGCAAACGTCTGCTGCGTTTTTGCGTAGAATGCATTGCGCAGCAACAAATCCTCGGGTGGATAGCCGACCAGCGACAATTCCGGCGTGAGCACGATATCGGCGCCCAGTTCATGGGCACGGCGCGCCAGATCGAAGATGCGGGCGCGGTTGCCGGCCAGATCGCCGACCGTACTATTCATTTGAGCAATTGCGACTTTGACTGTCATGATGATGGCTATTTCGTTTATTAATTTTATTAAACAAGCGGGCAAGCGGAGCTGGCCCCGGCGGTGCGCAGGCCGATGGCGGCGGGCCGAAAGTGAAGAATGCACACGACAACGATGAATTATCGCACGGGTATCGTCTCGACTCTGGCTGAAATTGGCGAAGCTGCCTGGACCGGACTGCTGGCGCAGCAAGCCGAAGCCAATCCTTTTCTCTCCTATGCGTTCCTGCATGCGCTGCACGAGTCGCGCTGTGCCAGTATCGAATCGGGCTGGCAGCCCAACTATCTGGTGCTGTGGCAAGGCGACACGCTGGCCGCCGCCCTGCCGCTGTACCTGAAAATGCACTCCTACGGCGAGTATGTATTCGACTGGGCCTGGGCCAACGCCTACGCGGAGCATGGCCTTGCATATTACCCGAAACTGCTGTCGGCCATTCCGTTTACACCGGTCAGCGGCACGCGCTTGCTGGCGCGCGATGATTATGCGCGTGCGGCCCTGCTCAGCTTTTTGCAGCAACAGCAGCAGGCGGCCGAAGTGTCGTCCACGCATATCCTGTTCCCACCCGAAGAAGAGGCGCGGCAGCTTGGGCAGGCCGGCTTTTTGCTGCGCAGCGGCGTGCAGTTTCACTGGATCAATCCCGGCTATGCCGATTTTGAACAGTTCCTGGCCACGCTCGAACACAAGAAACGCAAGAATATCCGCGCCGAACGGCGCAAGGTGCTTGATGCCGGCGTGACCATGCGCCAGGTGCGCGGCGCCGATATCACGCCGGCACAGTGGGAGTTCTTCCACCGCTGCTACAGCAATACCTATGCCGAACACCGCTCCTCGCCTTACTTGAGCCTGGAATTTTTCCAGCGTATAGGCAGCAGCATGCCGGGCAATATCCTGCTGGTGCTGGCCGAACGCGAAGGCCGCCCGATTGCCGCCTCGCTGCTGATCCACACGGCCGACACGCTCTACGGGCGCTACTGGGGCGCGCTCGAACACGTACCCTGCCTGCATTTCGAGACCGCCTACTACCAGCCGCTGGAGTTCTGCATCGCGCAAGGCATCGCCACCTTTGAAGGCGGCGCCCAGGGCGAGCACAAGATGGCGCGCGGCTTCCTGCCGCAAAAGACCTGGTCGGCGCACTGGCTGGCCCATCCGGCCTTTGCCGACGCCGTGCAGCGCTTTCTCGAGCGCGAACGCGGCGGCATCGACGCCTATCTCGATGAGTTGCATGAGCATAGTCCGTTTCGCGCACCGCCTGCAGACTGACGCCACACTGCAACAATGGTTTGTTTTACAAGCAAAGCGCTTGTGTTAAGCTGCCATCCGCCCGCCTTTCAAGCGGGCAACAACCGGATATTCAACTTCTACTTGGTGGTGTAATTGCAAGCATTTAAATTGACTGGCGCACGTGTGGCGCGCCGCGGGAGCCGCGCATGACGGGCGTGATCGGCTGGTGGGAAGCGGCCCTGCTGGGCCTGATCCAGGGCCTGACCGAATTTTTACCTGTCTCGTCGAGTGCGCACCTGCGCATTATCGGCCCCTTCCTGCCTTCCGGCACCGACCCTGGCGCGGCGTTTACCGCCATTACCCAGATCGGCACCGAGCTGGCGGTACTGATTTACTTCCGCAAAGATATTTTGCGCATAGCGCTGGCGTGGTTTGCCGCCCTGCCCGGTACCGGCGCCAGTGCTGAAAAGAAAAACAATCCCGATGTGCGCCTGGGCTGGCTGGTGATTATCGGCTCGCTGCCGATCGCCATCCTGGGACTGGCGTTCCAGCATGCAATCGAAACCTATCTGCGCAATCTGTACCTGACAGCCGTCATGCTGATCGTGTTCGGCCTGATCCTGGGCGCGGCCGACCGCCATGGCCGCCATGCGCTATCGCTGTCGAGCATGCGCTGGCGCGACGGCATCATCTTCGGCTTTGCCCAGGCGATGGCGCTGATTCCTGGCGTCTCGCGCTCGGGCGGCACCATTACGGCCGGCTTGCTGATGGGCTATACGCGCGAAGCGGCAGCGCGCTACTCGTTCCTGCTGGCCATTCCAGCCGTGCTGGCCTCAGGCTTTTACCAGCTCTACAAGAGCTGGGGCGTAGCCGGCCCGGTCGCACCCGGCCCTACCCTGCTGGCCACGGCAATCGCCTTTTTTGTCGGTTACGGCGTGATCATGGTGTTCCTGCGCATCGTAAGCAGCCGCGGCTACTGGCCGTTTGTGGCCTACCGCATCGTACTGGGCGTGTTTGTGCTGGCTTTGCTGGGCATGGGCGTCATCCAGCCGCACTAAAAGCATGTCCATATAAAAAAGCCCCGCTCCTAGTAACAGGAGCGGGGCTTTTTCTTTGCCTGCAACAAATTACGAAGCGGCTTTTTCTGCGTCGGCCTTGTAAGCGGCTACGCCGTTCAGGATCTCGGCGCGGGCTTCGTCAACGCCGTACCAGCCGTCGATCTTGACCCATTTGCCTTTTTCCAGGTCTTTATAGTGCTCGAAGAAGTGCTGAATCTGGCGCAGGCGCAGTTCGTTCAGGTCTTCCGGCTTTTGCCAGTGGCTGTAGATCGACAATACTTTATCGACCGGCACGGCCAGCACCTTGGCGTCTTCACCGGATTCGTCGGTCATTTTCAACACGCCGATAGGACGGCAGCGCACGACTACGCCAGGAATCAGCGGGAACGGGGTGATCACCAGCACGTCGACCGGGTCGCCGTCCGGCGACAGCGTATTCGGCACATAGCCGTAGTTGCATGGGTAGTGCATGGCGGTGCCCATGAAGCGGTCAACGAAGATCGCGCCCGACTCTTTGTCCACTTCATACTTGATCGGATCAGCGTTCATCGGAATTTCGATGACCACGTTGAAATCGTTCGGCAGGTCGCGGCCGGAAGAAACATTATTCAAACTCATGGCAAGTCCTTATGTGCAGATTGTTTAACGGCGTAATTATAGTGAAGTCGGCATGGCTTGTGCGGCGCAACAGATAAAAAAACAGCCCGCCTTTCAATGAAAAACGGGCTGCCTGCAGCGCTTATAGAATTGTTGCCAGCGCACACTGGCGGTAATGGGCGGCCGCCTGTTCGTCCTGCTGCAGCCCCTCGTGCATCTGCGCCAGCTTCAGGTGCGCATCGCGCACCATATGCGGCTCGCCAGCGTCCGACAGCGCCTGTTCCAGATGACGCTGGGCCTTGCCCCACAGCTTTTGCTTCAGGCACAGCGAACCGAGCGTCAGCGCCAGTTCGGCGTCCAGCGGATGCTGGCGCTGCCACTGTTCGCAGTGTTCGATCTGCAGCAGCAGCGCCGGCGTGCCGGCTGGCGCCGCCGCTTCGCGGTAGGCGCGCAGCACGCGCTCGTCCCAGTCGGCCGCCAGCGACTCTTCGCAGACCAGCCGCGCTTCGTCGTGCAGGCCGCGCGCGTTGAGCGCCGTGGCGGCGCGGCAGGCGATATAAGGCTTGATGCGGTCGGCCGTGGGCACGGTCGACCAGACCCGCAGCAGCGACTCGGCGTCGTGCGACTTGTCCGACAGCAGATGCTCGTAGGCCAGCTCGCGCAGGCGCGACGACAGCGCCGGATGCAGTGCGCGGTGCTTGTCGAGCGAACGCACCAGGCGCAGCACTTCGGGCCAGTTCTTGGCCTGCTGCTCGGCTTTCAGCGACCATTGCAGCGCATGGATATGGCGCGTGCCGCTGGCGTTGAGTTCACGTACGGCCGCCAGCGCCGCCTCGGGCTGGTGATCATCGACCAGCAGCTCGGTGACCGTCATCAGGCGCGCCGTCTTCAGGGCGTTATCGTCTTCGATGCGCGCCAACCAGCTGTCGCGGCGCTCGGCCTGGCGCATGCGGTGCGCGGCGCGCGCGCCGATCAGCGCGGCCAGGCCGGCGTTGTCGGGCAGGTCGGCGGCGCGCAAGGCGGCTTTCTCGGCGTGGCCAAAGCGCCCTTCAAACAGCGCTTTGAGCGCTTCGCGCAGGCCCTTGTTGCTGTCGCGCTCGCGCTTGCGCAGGCGGTATGCCGCCACTTCGGCCGGCATGCGCGCCGTGGCACGCACGGCACGTACCAGCAGATACAGCGCGACGAACAGCAGCACCTGCATCAGCACGAAGAAATTGAGCGACAGGTCGATGCGATACGGCGGATAGAACAGCACCACGTTGCCGGGATTGAAACGGGCTGTCACGGCGATGCCGATCGCCGCGGCCATCAAGGCGAGTAACCAAAGAAATAAACGCATGACTTATGACTTCGCTTTGTAGTTGCGCACAGCCGTCAGGCTGTCCGACAAGGTCGGCATTTCAATCGCCAGATTGCTCGCCTGCACCTGGCGCAGCAGCGCCTGCGCCGTTTGCGTGACCCTGGCGCGGGTATCGAAATACTTGGCCAGCGCATCCTGGGCCGCGATCAGATCGTTACGGAATGCGGTTTCATTGCGCGACAGCAAGGCCATGCGCGCATTGAGCAGGCGCAGCTTGACGTTTTCACGCAGGAAGTACGACTGGGTCGGCGACAGCATCAGCGCCTCGGGCGTATCGACGCGACGGATGCGGATCAGCTGGCGCACGTCGTCCCACATGTCACCGCTCCAGCTGTTCCAGCCTTCGCGCACCTGCTGCAACAGCGGTTCCGGCGCGGGCGGGCCGACCAGCTTGCCATTGGCGTCCTTGACCGCCTGCACCTTGCCTGGCTTGACCGGCGCGGCTGGCAAGGCCGGCTTTTCGTCCGACAGCATCGGCAAGGCGTCGATCTGGGCAATCACGGCGTCCAGGCGCAGCGCCACGCCGGTCGAATCGACGCTCGGCAGGGCCTTGAGTTTTTCCATGTCGCGCCCGATGGCGCGGCGGATGGTAATGAATTGCGGCTTGTCCGAACGCGACAGGCTGCGGTCGGCATTTTGCAGCGCGATCAGCGCGCCGGGCACGTTACCGGCCAGCTGCAGCTGCTGGCTGGCGGTCGACAGTACCTGCTCGATCTCGGTCAGCGCCCATTCGTCGCGGTTCTTCGACAGGTCGTTATACAGCTGCTCGAGCGCCAGTTGCTGGCTTTGCGTCTCGCTCTGGCGGTTTTCCAGTGCGCCGACCTTGATCTGCAGCTCTTTCGTGCCTTCTTGCACGTTGCGCGCCAGCGCGCCCGTTTCGGCGTTGCTGACGTCGCCTTTTTGCAGGCGCTTGGCCACTTCCTCGCGCAGATTGCGTATCTTGCTGCTGCTCGACCAGCTTTGCGCGGCCAGCAGCACGGCCAGCACGATAATGGCAATGCTGGTGGGCTTTTGCAATTGCGTCAGCAAGGAAGGCGCGCGCGCACCGGATTGATCGGCAGCCTGCGGCGCCGTCGTGACGGTGCTGCCAGGCGTGGCATTCGGTTCGGAGTGTGTAGGCATTTCGTTCATGCTCGTGATTGTAACGCGGCAAGCACGCCTGCGTCGCCAGATCGTGTCAGGGTGACCCGCACAAAGCCCAGCGCCTGCGCCGATTGCGCGATGCGCGCGTGCGGTACGATCAAATGTTGCTGTTGCATTTTCGCAACAATGCCATGCTGTCCATCGCCATTGGCCAGGTCGATCTCGCCCAGCAAGCCCAACAGGCCGCGCAACGCTTCCGAGCTGGTGATGATCCAGTCATTATTCTGCTGCAATAGCTGTTCGAGCGTGGCACGCATGGCCGGGGTCAAGACTGGCGGCGCGCGCCGGTAGGCGGTCACAAAACTGACCTCGGCGCCGGCCTCGCGCAAGGCGTCGGCCAGAAAGTCGCGCCCGCCATCGCCACGCACGATCAGCACGCGCCGGCCGCGCAGCGCCGGCAGGTCGAGTGCCTGCAGCAGATGCTCGGAGTCGCTGGGCATGTTGGCGGCCGGACGATGGATCAAGGCGGTGGCGTCGGTCACGCCATGCGCAGCGAGCGCCAGCCGGCTGCCCTCGCCCACTACTGCCAGTGGCACGCCGGGCGGCCAGGCGGGCAGATGGGCAAATACGCAGTCGATCGCATTGGGCGAAACAAACACCACCAACTCGTGCCGCTGCAACTGCGCCAGAGCCGCCAGCAGTGCGTCAAGCTGTTCACCTTCAAGCGCATGGATTTCCAGCAGCGGCAGCACGTGTACCGGCAAGCCCAGCGCCGCCACGCTGGCCGCCAGCGGCCCGGCTTGCGCCGCCGGCCGCGTGATGACCACCGTATCAGGCATGCGGCGCCAGGCCCTCGTGCTGGTCGGGCGTAACGATGCACGACGCAAGGATGGCGCTGGCGTCCTGCTGGCGCAGCAGTTCGGCCACCTGTTCGCCCAGCTGTTCGGGCGCTTGCGCGTCGCCGGCCACGTCGGCGCTGGCCATGCGCGCGCCGTCGGGGGTGGCCACCATCGCGCGCAAACGCATTTGGTTGCCATCGACGGTGGCAAACGCGGCCAGCGGAATCTGGCAGCTGCCACCGAAGATTTTCGATACCTTGCGCTCGGCCGTCACCGCCTGGGCAGTGGCCGTGTGGTTGAGCGGCGCCAGCAGGCGCTGCAGGTCGACGCCATCGCTGCGCCCGGCCAGGATTTCAATTGCCATAGCGCCCTGGCCGGCGGCCGGCAGGCTGTATTCGGGATCGAGCACGGCGCGGATGCGCTGTTCCAGGCCCAGGCGCTTGAGACCGGCGGCGGCCAGGATAATGGCTGCATAGTCACCTCGGTCCAGCTTGCCCAGGCGCGTGTCGAGGTTGCCGCGCAGCGGCAAAATGGTCAGGTGCGGATAGCGCGCCGCGATCAGCGACTGGCGGCGCAGGCTGCTGGTGCCAACCACGGCGCCGTGCGGCAGCTCGTCCAGGCTGGCATAGTCATTCGAGACAAACGCATCGCGCGGATCTTCACGTTCCAGAATGGCGGCCAGTTCATAGCCGTCGGGCAGCTCCATCGGCACGTCTTTCAGCGAATGCACGGCCAGGTCGGCACGGCCTTCCTGCATCGCCACTTCCAGTTCCTTGACGAACAGGCCCTTGCCGCCGACCTTGGACAGCGCGCGGTCAAGGATTTGATCGCCGCGTGTGGTCATGCCGAGGATCTCCACGCTACACTGCGGATACAGGGCGGCCAGGCGCGCGCGCACATGCTCGGCCTGCCACATGGCCAGGCGGCTTTCACGCGATGCAATAATCAGCCTGGCAGGCACGGTGTAATTCTGTTCTTGGTTCAGTTCGGATGCATTCAAAACAAGTTCTTTCGCTATGTTTATTCACACTAATGGCGTCATCGCGCCGGCCGTCGCTATAATCGTGTTGCCTTTGCCTCTACGGCCAATGACATCCAACCAAGGCCAGCGTCCATGCTAAATACCACAAATTTTATCATGCGCCCCTACCCAACTGCGGCCAAACGCCCGGTGCGATCCTCATTTCCTTGCTTTTACACCTATATTGGTTACAACTATGCTCAATGACGTCCATGCACCCCAGACGGCCGCTCCGGCCACGCTTGATAAAGATGCTCCGCTGAAAGAAGATATCCGCCTGCTCGGCCGCCTGCTTGGCGACGTGCTGCGCGAGCAAGAGGGCGATGCTGTCTTCAATGTGGTGGAAACCATCCGCCAGACGTCGGTGCGTTTCCGCCGCGAAGACGATGCCGAAGCCGCCATGGAACTCGACGCCATGCTCAAGGACCTGACGCGCAACCAGACCATCTCGGTGGTGCGCGCCTTTTCCTATTTTTCGCATCTGGCCAATATTGCCGAAGACCAGCACCATATCCGCCGCCGCCGCGCCCACCTGCTGGCCGGCTCGCCGGCGCAAAAAGGCAGCATCAGCTTTGCGCTGAAAAAACTGCATGGCGCCGGCGTGCCGCGCGCGACCATCAAGCGCTTCTTTGACGACGCACTGATCGCACCGGTGCTGACGGCTCACCCGACCGAAGTGCAGCGCAAGAGCATTCTCGACGCCGAGCACGATATCGCGCGCCTGCTGGCCGAGCGCGACCTGCCGCAAACACCGAAGGAGCAGCGCGCCAACCTGCAGCTGCTGCGCGCGCGCGTCTCGACGCTGTGGCAGACGCGCATGCTGCGCTACTCGAAGCTGACGGTGGCCGATGAAATCGAGAATGCGCTGTCGTACTACCGCATCACCTTCCTGCGCGAGTTGCCGGCCCTGTACGACGATATCGAGGACGATATCGCCGCCGAATACCCGAACGCCGACGGCACAACCGAGGCGATCAATGCCGCCTACGTACAGATGGGCAGCTGGATCGGCGGCGACCGCGACGGCAACCCGAATGTGAACGCTGGCACCATGCAGCACGCGCTGGTGCGCCACGCCACCACCGTGCTCGACTTTTATCTCGATGAAGCCCATGCGCTGGGCGCCGAACTGTCGGTCTCGACGCTGATGGTGCCGGCCAGCGCGCCGCTGCTGGCGCTGGCTGAACAGTCGCCGGACGCCTCGCCGCACCGCAGCGACGAACCGTACCGGCGCGCCCTGATCGGCGTCTATGCACGCCTGGCCGCTACCGCGCGCAGCCTGGGCGCCACCAACATCCTGCGCAAGGAAGTGGGCAGCGCCGCGCCCTACCCTGACGCTGGCGCGTTTGTGGCCGATCTGCGCGTGATCGTCGCTTCGCTGGAAGCACACCACGGCGGCGCGCTGGTGCGTCCGCGCCTGTCGACGCTGCTGCGCGCGGCCGAGATTTTCGGCTTCCACCTGGCGTCGCTCGACATGCGTCAGACCTCCGATGTGCACCAGCGCGTGCTGGCCGAGCTGTTTGCCCACAGCGGCGTGGCGCCCGACTACGCAGCGCTGTCCGAAGAAGAAAAAGAAACGCTGCTGCTGGCGGAACTGGCGCAGCCGCGCCTGCTCTATTCGCCGTATATCACTTACAGCGATGAAACCAATTCGGAACTGGCCATCCTGCGCGCCGCGCGCGAGATCCGCCAGCGCTATGGCGCGCGGGCGATACGCAACTACATCATTTCGCATACCGAAACCGTGTCGGACCTGCTGGAAGTGCTGCTGCTGCAAAAGGAAACCGGCCTGCTGCGCACCGAAGGCGGCGACAGCACCTGCGAACTGATGGTCATTCCGCTGTTTGAAACCATCCCCGACCTGCAGCGCGCGGCCGGCATCATGAGCCGCACCATGGCGCTGCCGTTGGTCAAGCAGCTGATCGCGCGCCAGGGCCAGTTGCAGGAAGTCATGCTCGGCTATTCGGATTCGAACAAGGACGGCGGTTTCCTGACCTCGAACTGGGAACTGTACAAGGCCGAGCTGGCGCTGGTGGCGGACTTCCGCCAGGCCGGCGTCAAGCTGCGCCTGTTCCATGGCCGCGGCGGCACGGTCGGACGTGGCGGCGGCCCCAGCTACGAGGCCATCCTGGCGCAGCCGCCAGGCACCGTCAATGGCCAGATCCGCCTGACGGAACAGGGCGAAATCATCGCCTCGAAGTTCTCCAATGCGGAAATCGGTCGGCGCAACCTGGAACTGCTGGTAGCGGCCACGCTGGAGGCGAGCCTGACGCCGCAGGAAGACGATGCGGCGCGCAGCAGTACGCTGGCGCAGTTTGAAAGCGTAATGGCCGAACTGTCGCAGCTGGCCTACAAGGCGTATCGCAACCTGGTCTATGAAACACCGGGCTTTACCGAGTATTTCTTTGCCGCCACACCAATTGCCGAAATTGCCGAACTGAACCTCGGTTCGCGCCCCGCTTCGCGCAAGGCCAACCAGCGCATCGAAGACCTGCGCGCCATTCCCTGGGGTTTTTCCTGGGGCCAGTGCCGCCTGCTGCTGCCGGGCTGGTACGGTTTTGGCAGCGCCATCGGCGCCTGGATCAACGACGCGCAAGGCGGCTCGAAAGACGAGCGCATCGCCACGCTGCGCGCCATGCATGCGCAGTGGCCGTTCTTTGCCACGCTGCTGTCGAACATGGACATGGTACTGGCCAAGACCGACCTGGCGATCGCCTCGCGCTATGCCGAGCTGGTGGCCGATACCGAACTGCGCGAGCGCATCTACAAGCGCATCACGCAGGAGCATGGCCATACGCTGCAATGCCTGGAGCTGATCACCGGCAAGGCCGAGCGCCTGGCCGGCAACCCGATGCTGGCGCGCTCGATCCAGAACCGCTTTGCCTACCTCGATCCGCTGAACCATCTGCAGGTCGAACTGATCAAGCGCCACCGCGCACTATCAAGCAGCGGCGACGTCGACGAGCGCGTGCACCGCGGCATTCAGCTGTCGATCAACGGCGTGGCGGCGGGGTTGCGTAATACGGGCTGATGGGCATGCATCGTAGGTCGGATTAGGCCCTGCGGGCCGTAATCCGACACCACCGCGAACGTCAACAATGTTGTCGGATTACGGCCTCTTTGGGGCCTAATCCGACCTACGGTCCTTGCGCTTTTTGCGCCAGAGCCGGCGCGCCAGCAGGGCGCCGCCGACCAGCAGCGCCAGCAAGCCGCCGCCAGCGAGCCCCACCGGCAACGGCAGCACGCTGCGCTGTGGCAGCGCGCTGGCCAGGCCGTCGCGTAGTGATGCCGGGAAAGGCCGTGGCTCGACCGGCACGATCTTCCAGTCGGCGTGATCGGCCGGTGCGCGCGCCATGAATTCGTCATAGGAAAATACCGGCGCCGAACCGAAGGCGCGGCTCGATGGAAACTGCGGAATGCGCACCAGGATCAGCGCCTCGACATCGCTTTGCAGCTGCTGCTCGAATGGCGTCAGCACCCTGCCCGGCTTGCCGCTAACCAGTTGCAGCAGATCCTGGCCTGCCGCGTCAAAGGCCACGGCCGGATACAGCCGGGTCTGCTCTTCATTCAGATACTCGTAAGCCTTGCGCCCTTCGGTCAGCTTGCCTGTACTGATCGCCTTGTAGGGATAGCCGGCCAGCGCCATCAGCGCGTGGGTCGGACCGCGCTGCGGAATATGCCAGCCCAGCGCGGCAAACACGTCCATGCTGAGGCCGGCGCAATTGTTCAGCGCGCCGTCATAGGCAATATCGTGCCGGTAATACTGGTTGTAGATACGCTGCACGCCGCCCTGATAGGCTGCAGCCGTGCGCGCCTGATTGAGCACCGCCACCAGCATATACGAGGGGCGGTAATACGATTGCCCGCTATTCAGGTCGGCAAGATAGTTATCCATCGGCACGGGCGCGGCCAGGATGCCCTTTTCGCCATACGCATCGAGCGCATAAAAATTGTTGACGATCCAGTCGGCCATCTCGCCGCCCGGCCCCATGGTGCCGGTGGCAATCGCAAAGTGGCCGCCATAGGCTTCGTCATCGTCGCCCTGGGCGCCATTGAGCATGATGCCGAGCACGGGACGGCCCTGCCACTGGCGCCCCGCTCCCGGATGGCGCTCCCAGATCAGCCGGTTGTCATAGGCACTTTTCGCGCCGCCATCGTGCGCACGGACATAGTCGACCAGCGCGTTCTTGCCGGCCAGCGGCGCAAGACGCAGCGACTGCGCCTTGATGACATAGTCGCTGGGCCAGATGGTGCGCGCCACGAAACGCGGCTGGCCGTCATGCTGTTGCGCGCTGCCCCGCATGCGCACCGGCCCGGCGCCAAAAAAAGCCAGTGTACTGGCGTCGAAGTAAGACAGGTTGGTGGCAATTTTCGGCACTGGCTGCCACGGCAGCAGCGCGCCGCCGGGCAGCTTAAGGCTGGCGCCATCGGGTGCAATGGCGGCCTCGACCGTTTGTGGCGCCCCGAGCCAGACCAGCCCCGGGTAGGCCAAGGCTTGCGCGCCACTGGCAGCCCAGGCCTGCACGTCATCCCGGCCGCGTTCGGTAGTGGAAAATCCCGAGACGGGCAAGCCAGCTTTGGGCACGGCAATGACTTCGTCACGGAAATAAAACAGCGCCTGCGGCAGTGCTGCACAGTCCTTGCACTGGCCATCGGCCAGGCGAAAGTCCGAGCCCGGATACAGGCCCAGGCGCTGGCCTTGCAGCGCATCGCGCACGCCAGGCGGTGGCACCGCACCGGTATCGGCAGCAGCAAAGGCCTGGCCAGCCAGGTTGACAATCAGCGCCGCCATTATCGTACGGGCAAGGTTCTTGCGGTCAAGCATGGATCAACGACTCCCGAAGAAGATGCTTCACGCCGGGCCATGGCGGCCAGGCAGCAATATGACAGGTAAATCGGCATTGATACTACCTCATGCAGGCATGGTGTTCGTTGCGCAAAGGCAAAAAAAACGCCGCATCGAATGCGGCGTTCCGGTGTGTCGCATGTCCTGCCGCGCCGTTGCCGTCGCGGTCAAGCCACTGTACCTCAGTTTTGCGTCAGGAACGTTTTCAGCTTGTCCGAACGCGACGGCTGGCGCAGCTTGCTCATGGCTTTTGCCTCGATCTGGCGGATGCGCTCGCGCGTCACGTCAAATTGCTTGCCCACTTCTTCGAGCGTGTGGTCGTTCGACATTTCCACGCCATAGCGCATGCGCAGCACTTTCGCTTCGCGCGGGGTCAGCGAGTCCAGCACTTCCTTGATCACGTTGCGCATCGAGGCGTGCAGCGCGGCGTCCAGCGGCGCGAGCGTGGCGTTGTCTTCGATAAAGTCGCCCAGCTGCGAATCGCCATCTTCGCCCATCGGCGTTTCCATGGAAATCGGCTCCTTGGCGATCTTCATGATTTCACGCACTTTGTTTTCCGGCATTTCCATCTTGACGGCCAGCGTCGCCAGGTCCGGCTCGCTGCCGGTTTCCTGCATGATCTGGCGCGAGATGCGGTTCATCTTGTTGATCGTCTCGATCATGTGTACCGGCACGCGGATGGTGCGCGCCATGTCGGCGATCGAACGCGTGATGGCCTGACGGATCCACCAGGTGGCGTAGGTCGAGAACTTGTAGCCACGACGGTACTCGAACTTGTCGACCGCTTTCAACAGACCGATATTGCCTTCCTGGATCAGATCGAGGAATTGCAGGCCGCGGTTGATGTATTTCTTGGCGATCGAAATCACCAGGCGCAAGTTGGCTACCGTCATTTCACGCTTGGCGTGACGGGCGCGCTTCTCGCCGGCCGCCATCTGCTTGTTGGTCTTGCGCAGTTCGGCCAGTGGCATGGCCACGCGTTCCTGCAGGTCGATCATCTTCTTCTGCAGCTCTTTGACGGCAGGCACGTTGCGGCCCAAAATGGCGCTGTACGGATAGGCGCAATCGACTTCGCGGTCGACCCATTCCAGATCCGTTTCATTGCCCGGGAAGACCTTGATGAAGTGCGCGCGCGGCATGCCGCATTTGTTGACGCACAGTTCCAGCACGGCGCGCTCGATATGGCGCACTTCTTCCATCTGGCCGCGCAGCGTGTCGCACAGCTTTTCAACCACCTTGGCCGTAAAGCGGATGCCCAGCAGTTCCTGCGAGATCGCTTCCTGCGCCTTGACATAGGCTTTCGAGTTGTAGCCTTCCGGCGCCTTACGCATTTTTTCGTACTGGCTGGCGATGACGTCGAATTTTTCCAGCGCGCTTTTCTTCAGCTGCACCAGTTGCTCGCTCGAGAAACCGGCCGCGCCGCCATTGGCGTCGCCGTCTTCTTCCTCGACTTCTTCTTCCTCTTCCTCGTCGTCGCCATTCTCGCTGGCAGCGGCCGGCGCAGCGGGCGCAGGTGCAGCGGGCGCATTGCTTTCGTTGAGGTCGACAAAACCGTCGACCACTTCATCGACCTTGACTTCGTCGCGCTCGATCTTCTGCGCCAGCGCAACGATTTCGCCGATGGTGGTCGGGCAGGCCGAAATGGCCTGGATCATGTCTTTCAGGCCGCCTTCGATACGCTTGGCGATCTCGATCTCGCCTTCGCGCGTCAGCAGCGCCACCGCGCCCATTTCACGCATGTACATGCGCACCGGGTCGGTAGTGCGGCCGAAGTCGGAATCGACCGTCGACAGCGCGGTGGCGGCAGCCGCTTCGACTTCGTCGTCGCTGGTGACGGTGGCGACGTTATCGGTCAGCAACAGGCTTTCCGCGTCAGGGGCGCGCTCGTAGACGGCGATGCCCATGTCGTTGAAAGTCGCGATAATGCCTTCGATCGCTTCCGGATCGATGATATTTTCCGGCAACTGGTCATTGATCTCGGCATAGGTCAGGAAACCGCGCTCCTTGCCCATGTTGATCAGGCCGGTAATTTGCTTGCGGCGACGCTCGAGGTCGGCCGCCGATGCTTCCGGATCGCCCAGCGCGTCGGCCATGGCGCCCTTGGCCTTGCGGTCGCGCGCTTTCGAGACCGCCTTCAGTTCGGCGCGCTCGACCGCGTTCAGTGCTGCCACTTCGTCGTTTTCCGGCGTAAATTCGCTCGGCTTGCGGCCACGGCGGCCTGGCACCTTGACGGTCGGCAGGAAATAATTCGAGGTATCGATGGCAGCCAGGGCATCGGCATCGGTGGTCTTGCTGACCGCCTGCGCGCCGCTGATGACGGTCACCGGCGCCTGCTCGACCTTGGCGCGCACGACTTTGGAACGGGTCGGCGCACTCACCTTGGCCGACGACGCATTGTCGGCCAGCTTGCGCGGGGCAGCGGCAATCTTGACGGACGGTGCAATTTTCACGCTTGGCGCCCGCGATGCTTCTGCTGCCTCTGGCGCTGCTGGTGCCTCGGCATGAGTCTCGGCCGCCATCTCGGCCGCTGGCGCCACGACCGGCGCTTCTGCTGCGGCCTCTGACGGCGCCATGGCGGCCAGGCGCGAACGGCTCTTCTTGACTACCGTAACCACGGTTGGTGTAGTCACGGTTGCCACGGCGGCTTCCGGATTTGCTTGCGCATTATCGATATAGTACGATAAAGTCGTTTTCGGCACGGCAAGCTGAGCCGGTGCAGGACGCGGCGCTTTGGCGGACAACGTTAAAGTTTTTGGCGTATTCTTCATAGATATCTCTTAATGCGAGACCAGATGGTGTCGGCGCGAAGTGAATGATTCCACCTAAGCCTGCGAAACCGGACTCGATGGAGCGTATTGTTGCGGCGGCCGTCTAGCGGCAGCGGCGCCTGCCTGTCAGCAACTGCCGGGGCCGCGCATGGCGCCATGAAAACGGCGGCAGCAGGACCGGAACAGCGTCAGACGGGCAGTGATGTAAGTCAGCGATATACCTTGCGGAATGAAAAAAAGCCCGTACCAGAATGGGCTCGCGGGCTTGTGTTGTTCAGTGAAGACACAGTGGAGAGCAAGATTATCCATGAAAGCCGCTTATTTGAATAATTGATCATCGCCATAGCCGATATCAAAATGCTCAATAACTTAGCTCGTTCATGTGCTGCTCTTATCCCCTGTTTAACCTTGGCTGCACCGTTAAAAACACGGCCCAGTCATCAGCGCAAGGCGACATTATACACATTTTCATGTTTTTGCGCTGCCCCCACCCGCATTGCAGCATGTCAAGTTGCCAAAAAAGACAATGCACTTGCTGGTGCCGCGTGCTATGCTCCCCTTTTATAGCCTAACCAATGAAGTCGATGACCAGCTCCACGCCAGACCAGCAAGCCACCACTCCCGACACGCAAGCGGACGCAGCAAGTGCGCCTGCGCCAGCCCCTGCCGTTCCGGCGCCGGCTGGCCTGACCGCGCGCGCGCTGCTCAAGCAGTTCCAGCAGCAATTTCCGTCCTTCCGCGATTGCCTGCCGCTGGCGATCGGCATCGACAAGCAGATCCTGGCGCGCCTGCCCGAAGTAGACCGCAAGCTCATGCGCGCGGCGCTGGGCATCCATACCGGTTCGCTGCGCTACCTGCGCGTGATGGAAAAAGCCAAGGTGCGCCACGATCTCGACGGCCAGCCCGGCGCGGAAGTGACGCAAACCCACCGCGACCACGCGACCCAGGTATTGCGTGAGCGCGCCAAGAAAGAAGCCGAGCGCAAGAAAGCCGAGCGCGAAACGGCTGCCGCCGAGGAAGCGAACCGCCTGCGCCAGGAAAAGCTCAATTTGCTGACCGCGAAGTTTTCGCGCAAGGGCTGACCCGGTCGCATGGATACCGACTCAGCTGCGCCGCTGCCGCCCTATCGCGGCATCGAACTCGGGCAGGTCAGGCTGGTGCGCACCAGCGCCGAGGCGCAGGCCGCCATGGCGGCGCTGCTGGCCGCCGACGCCATCGGCTTCGACACCGAATCGAAGCCCACTTTCGTCAAGGGAGAATCGTCGACCGGCCCGCATCTGATCCAGCTGGCCACCGACGAGGTTGCCTACCTGTTCCAGGTGGGCGCTGCGCCCACCCCGGCGCTGGCCGAACTGACTGCCATTCTCGAATCAACCACCACGCTCAAGGTCGGCTTTGGCCTGTCGGACGATGTCAAGCGCCTGCGCAGCAAGCTCGGCATCAACCCGGCCCAGGTGCTCGACCTGTCGGTCGCCCTGCGCGGCGGACAGCGCAACGACCTCGGCGCCAAGACTGCCGTGGCCAAATTCTTCGGCCAGCACCTGCAGAAATCGAAGAAAATTTCCACCACCAACTGGGCGGCAGCGCGCCTGACGGACAAGCAGATCCTGTACGCGGCCGACGACGCTCAGGTGGCCCTGCGCGTGTACCGCCGCTGGATCGCCGACGGCGGCAAGCTGCCGCCACAAAAAACGCCGCGCGCCGGTGTCATGGCGACAGCGAACGCGGCGGCGCAATCAGGTACGGCTGACGCACTGAGGTCTTAAGAGAGAACAACCGGGCAGCACAGGGGAACCATCGATGCGCAGCAAAGACACCATGCTGGCCCTGCTGGCCGGCGCCGGCCTGATGTTCCACCCGGCCCATGCGGCACCAGCCACGGTGTCCGACACACTGGAACAGCGCCTCAAGGCCTGCACCGCCTGTCACGCCCCGAAAGATCGCCATGACGCGTTTTTTCCGCGCATCGCCGGCAAGCCGGCCGGCTACCTGTACCACCAACTGCTCAATTTTCGTGACGGCCGCCGCCAGTATCCGCTGATGACGTATATGGTCGAGCACTTGCCGGACGCCTACCTGCACGAGATCGCCGTGTATTTTTCCGAACAGCATCCCGCGCCGCCGCCTGCCCAGGCCAGTACTGCAGGCGCCGCCGTGCTGGCGCGCGGCCGGCAACTGGTGTACACGGGTGATGCAGCAAAAAAAATCCCTGCCTGCGTCAGCTGCCACGGCGAGCGCCTGGGCGGCGTAGCGCCAGCTATTCCAGGCTTGCTGGGTCTGCCGCGCGACTATATCAATGCCCAGTTCGGCGCCTGGAAGAACGGCGTGCGCCGCGCCCACGCGCCCGACTGCATGGCGCAGATCGCGCAGCAGTTGTCCGATGCCGATGTCAGCGCCGTGTCCGGCTGGCTGTCCACGCAGGCAACCGAGGCCGATGCGCGCCCGGCCGGCAGCATCGCCCTGCCCCTGCCGCTGCAATGCGGCAGCGTCAGCTCGCCTGCGGTGGCGCCATGAAGAAAATCGTGCTGGCAACTGCCCTGCTGCTCGCGACCGCGCTTGCCGCCAGGGCATGGCTATGGCCGGCCGACGATGCCGGTGCACCGGCTGCGCCAGGCACCTTGAACCAGCAACAGCTGGTGGCGCGCGGCGCCTACCTGGCCAGGGCCGGCAACTGCATGACCTGCCATACCGTGCGCGGCGGCGCGGCCTATGCGGGCGGCGCGCTGCTGCAGACGCCGTTTGGCGCCGTGGCGGCGCCCAATATCACCTCCGACCGCCAGCATGGCATCGGCGACTGGAGCGGCGATGATTTCTGGCGCGCCCTGCATAACGGCAAGTCGCGCGACGGCCGCCTGTTGTATCCGGCCTTTCCCTACACCAGTTACACGCGGGTGCGGCGCGAAGACAGCGACGCCCTGTACGCCTACCTGCAAAGCGTGCCGGCGAACAACCGGCCCAATACGCCGCATGCACTGCGCTTTCCCTACAATACGCAACTGGCGCTGGCGGCCTGGCGCGCGCTGTATTTCCGACCCGGCGTCTATCAGGGTGATCCCAGGCACAGCGTGGAATGGAATCGCGGCGCCTACCTGGTGCAGGGTCTGGGGCACTGCAGCGCCTGCCATAGCAGCCGCAACGCGCTCGGTGGCAGCGACGGCGCACTGACCGGCGGCATGATCCCCATGCTGGGCTGGTACGCGCCTTCGCTGGTCACCAATGATGAAGCCGCCCTCGGTGACTGGCCGGTGACGCAGATCGTGCAACTGCTGCAAACCGGCGTGTCGCCGCGTGGCAATACCACCGGCCCGATGGCAGCCGTGGTGCGGCAAAGCCTGCAATACCTTGACAATACGGACATGCAGGCGATGGCCGTGTACCTGAAGCACTTGCCGGCAAGCGCCGGCACTGTGGCGCGCCAGCCGCTGCCGGCACCGTCCGCAGCGGTGAAAGCGCAGCTGGCGCTCGGTGAAAAACTGTACGACAAGCACTGCGCCAGCTGCCACCAGGCCGATGGCGGCGGCGCACCAGCAGCCTACCCGCCACTGGCCGGCAACCGCGCGGTGACGACAACATCGGCCGTCAACGCCATCCG
Source organism: Janthinobacterium aquaticum (assembly GCF_009208565.1). Taxonomy (GTDB): domain Bacteria; phylum Pseudomonadota; class Gammaproteobacteria; order Burkholderiales; family Burkholderiaceae_D; genus Janthinobacterium. The sequence goes on from NZ_WFLK01000006.1 coordinate 205,998, forward strand.
TGCCATCCTCAACGGCGGCTTCGCGCCCGCTACCGCCGGCAATCCGCGCCCGTACGGCATGCCACCGTTCAGCCATGCGCTCAACGATGCTGAAGTAGCGGCAGTGGCCACTTACATCCGGGCGTCGTGGGGAAACCATGCGCCTGAAGTATCGGCGCTGGAAGTGAACCGTTATCGCAATGTGCCGCTGGAGTGATGACGCCTCTGATACCAACCCCAGAATTTGCTTTGGGGTAAAACAGCTCCCCCCGCCACCTACCTGAACTTGCTCTTGTGCCCAGTCTTCAGATCAAGCGCAAAGCGTACGCCGTTGTCGGTCAGCATGACTTCATCGGGCGGCTCTTCGCCGGCCAGGGTGCCGTCGATCAGCGGCAGGCCTTCGCCCTTGCGCATCAGGTCGTTGCAGCGCTCGTAGACATTGGCGCAGCCGGTCGAGGCCATCAGCGCCTGCACGATGGCCACTTTCCAGGCGTCGACGCCGCCGGCGTTGAATTCACAGATCAGATAGCCATCCACGCCGCCGAACAGCTGCACTTCCAGGCCCGACAAACCGACATCATCGCCCTTGATCAGGGTCAGCAGCTGGTTGGCGCCGGCCTTGTTGATCGCCGGCAGGCGCTTTTCAATGGCGGTCTTGACGCGGCGCTTGATCAGCGCATGGTCGACCGGCTCGTCTTCCTTGAAGCTCCAGATGCGCGCGCGGATCTGCGACTTGGAGTTATAGGCCGCGCGCGCGATGAACTGGCGCGCGGAATTTTGCACGATGGCCGTCGAGCCGGGCTTCATTTTTTCCTGCGGCTTGCCGTCGACTTTTTCAATCGCCGAAGCATAGATCCACGGCTGGCCCAGCAAGCTTTTTTCCTTGCCCTGTTTGATGGTAATAATAAGCATATTTTTTTCAGTAATCGGTACGGATAGTCAATGCCCGCATAATAGCCCACACAAGGGGCCGATGCCATACTGACGCTGCGCCTGCATCTCAGGCCCCCGATGCTGCGGCCTGTCGCATGGCGCTAGCACAGGCGGATCGGCAGCATTACCATGCAGGCAGTCCAACAAGTTCATCAGACAGGAAACTATCATGACGGTATCGCCGCGCAATGCCCACTCTTCCCTTGCTGCACTGGTTCGCAGCGCAACCCTCGCGCTGGGGCTGTGCGCGCTGGCTGCACCGCTGGCGCCGGTGCAAGCTTCTGCGCTCGACTGGGTCACCGGCGGCCACAGCGTACAAGGCAGCGGCAGGCTGCAGCAGCAAACGCGCGACGTAGGCCAGTTCAACGGCCTGGCGCTGAGCCTGCCGGGCCAGGTGACGCTGCGCCAGGGGCCGCGCGAAAGCGTCAGCATCGAAACCGACGACAATCTGCTGCCGCTGATTGAAACCGCGGTGGAAAACGGCACCTTGCGCATCCGCGCCGCCAAACGCAACACCAGCTTGCGCCAGACGGCGCTCAAGATCGTGGTGACGGCGCGCCAGATCGAGCGCATCAGCGTCGGCGGCTCGGGCAACGTCGAAGCGCGCGGCCTGCGCAGCGACAAATTGCGCTTTGATGTGGGCGGCTCGGGCAATATCACCGCTAGCGACATCGACAGCAACGCCGTGACGGTCGCCATCGGTGGCTCGGGCAACTTCAGCGCCAGCGGCAAAACCCGGCAGTTCAGCGCCTCGATCGGCGGCTCCGGCCAGATCGAGGCGGGCCGTCTGGCTGCGCGCACCGCGCAGGTCAGCATCGGCGGCTCGGGTACGGCCGAGGTATGGGCCACCGACGCGCTCAGCGTCAGTATCGGCGGCTCAGGCGAGGTGCGCTATTACGGCGAGCCGGCCATCAGCCGCGCCGTGCAGCGCGCCGGCAGTATCAAGCGGCTGGGCGCGGCGCCAAACTGATCAGCGTGCCGGCTTGACCGGCTCGCGCTCGATCAGCACCGTGTCGACGCTGTCGGTCAGCCAGATCTGGCCGTCCTGGATGGTGCACTGCAACTGCATGGTGCGCTGCGCCAGCTTGCTCATCTGCTGCGCCGCTTCCGACGGCAGATTGATCACGGTCAGGTTTTTCGCACGCTCGAGCTTATTGGCAATCTGTTTCCACCAGATATGGCTGGTCGCGCCATAGCTGTAGACGATCACCTGCTCCGAGCGGCCGCAGGCCTTGAGGATGCGCTTTTCATCAGGCTGGCCCACTTCGATCCACAACTGGATCGCGCCGGTCAGGTCCTTTTGCCACAGATCGGGCTCTTCCGTATCGAACAGCCCCTTGGTAAACGTGAGCGCTTCGTCGGCATGGATGGCAAAGGCCAGCAGGCGCACCATCATGCGCTCATCGGTTTCCGATGGGTGGCGCGCCAGGGTCAGTGCATGATCCTGGTAATAATTGCGGTCCATGTCGGCGATCTGCAGATCGGCTTTGAAAATGGTTGCTTTAAGAGCCATCGTATTGTTATGTATTGAGATTAATGAACTGCCGCCGCACTTGCAGCCGCAATCAGCGGAACACCACCGTCTTGTCGCCGTTTTGCAAGATGCGATGTTCGACAAACCACTTGACGGCACGCGCCAGCACCACGCACTCGACGTCGCGGCCGATGGCCGTCAGCGTCTCGACATCCATCGCATGGTCAACCCGCTCGACATCCTGCTCGATGATCGGACCTTCGTCGAGGTCGCCGGTGACGAAGTGCGCGGTGGCGCCGATCAGCTTGACGCCGCGGTGATGCGCCTGCGCATACGGCTTGGCGCCCTTGAAGCTGGGCAGGAAGGAATGGTGAATATTGATGGCGCGCCCTTCGAGCGCCTGGCACAGGCCCGGCGACAGGATTTGCATATAACGCGCCAGCACCACCAGGTCGATCTGGTGCGTGTTCATCAGCTCGATGACTTTGGCCTCCTGCGCCAGCTTGGCCGACTCGGGTGCGCCCGCTGCCAGCGGCAGGTAATGGAACGGAATATTGTAGCTGGCCGCCAGCTGGTAGAACTCCATGTGGTTCGAGACGATCGCCGGAATTTCCACGTTGAGCAGGCCGCTCTTGTAGCGGAACAGCAAGTCGTTCAGGCAATGGCCGATCTTCGACACCATCAGCATCACGCGCGGCTTGACGTGCGCGTCGTGCAACTGACCGTGGAACGGACCATTTTGCTGCATCGCCTGCGACAGCGCCGCAAAGTCGGCGCGCAGCTGGGCGTCGCCAACGGCTGCGTCTTCCAGCGCAAAATGCACGCGCATAAAGAACAGTTGCGACTCCTGGTCGCCGAACTGGGCCGAATCGAGAATGTTGCAGCCATGTTCGGCCAGGAAACCTGACACGCGATGCACGATGCCGCGCTGGTCCAGGCAAGACAGGGTCAGAATATATTCAGGATGCGTCATGGTCGCAAAATCAGATAAAGAAGGTGACAAATAAGCGGTGTCCAGCGCGCCGCGCGGGCCGCTGGGGCGCCACTGCGCTACTGCGCTACTGCGAGGCCGGTATTGTCGCACGGCTGGGCTGCGACACCGCGACTTTTCCTGATCTGGCCGCCTGGCCAGCGCCACGATTTGTTTGATCTGGCGCAAAACACCAGTCTTTTCCGCACCCACTTGCGCTTGGCTGCATAAAAAACCTCGCCGCTGCGGAACCTGAGGCGTCGTCCGGCGTCTATCTCTGTGTTTGCTGCATACCTTGCATCCGCCTGGCCGGATGCTGTCCAGACCAACCTGACCAACCTCTTGAGGTAGACCATGACCACCAACAGCCTTACCCCCGCCCTGAAATCGCACCTGGAAGCGCAATGCCAGTTCATGGCCGACTTGTCGCGCAAGATGCTCGACACGGCGCAAGGGCTCAATGCCCTCAATATGCGCCTGGCGCAGGATCTGATCGCGGAAATGACAGCGGCCAACCAGCGCCTGCTGGCAGCTGGCGACACGGCGCAGATGCTGTCGCTGACGGCCAGCCATCCCCAGCCCGGCATCGACAAGCTGCGCGACTATCAGCAACAGTTGTCCGAACTGCTGGCCGGCGCCAGCCGCGACATCCATTCCACGGCCGAGGCACATCTGCCGGCAACGCAGTGCACGGCCGCAGCCTTTGCCGACGAACTGGTGCGCAAGAGCGCGGAAGAAACAGAGAAAGCCGCACAGCGCCAACGCGCGCTGCTGGGGCAACTGCAGTTTTCCATCCCCGGCAACGACGGCGCCGGCCTGCCAGCGCCACAGCAAGGCCGTTGAAACGCATCACCCATCCAGACATCGACAGGAGCACACCATGGCCACCAATCAGCGCGACGAACAGCAGCACAAGGATCAAAATGCGGATCAGCAGGGTAAAAGCGGCAGCCAGAAAAGCACGGTCAAGCGCGGCTTTGCCGCCATGAACGAAGCGCAGCAGCGCGAAATCGCCAGCAAGGGTGGCCAGGCTGCGCACCAGAAAGGCACGGCGCATGAATTCGACTCGGAAGAAGCGCGCCGGGCCGGGCAAAAAGGCGGCGAAGCGGTCAGCCGCAACCGCGAACACATGGCCGAGATCGGCCGCAAGGGCGGCGAAAGCCGGCAGGCCGGCAACCGCACCACAGAGCCGGGCAAAGGCGGCGCCAGCCGCAAGAACGCAGACAAGCAACCGTAGCACCGCAGCGCACAGGCTGGCGCCGCCTGTGGTGCAGGCGCCGGCCTGCCAGCCATCGCGGGCAATCACCGGCGCATCGCTTTGCGCGGATGTCCTTGCGCGGACATCTTTGCGATATGGTACATTCTCGTCCCCGATTCCCCAATTCCCCGACCACTGCGCAATGTCTCCCCTGAAATACCTGAGTGCCTACCCCGACCAGACCCAGGCGCAAGTGCGGCAACTGATTGCGCAGGATAAACTGGGAGAAGCCCTGCTCAAGCGCTACCCGGTTGCCCATGAAGTGCGCAACGACAGGGCCTTGTACCAATATGTGCAGGACCTGAAGAGCGAGTTCCTGCGCAACGCCGAGCCCATCAACAAGGTCGCGTTCGACAGCAAGATCCATGTCATCAACCATGCGCTGGGCCTGCATACCTCGATCTCGCGCGTCCAGGGCGGCAAGCTCAAGGCCAAGCATGAAATCCGCGTGGCCACCATGTTCAAGGACGTGCCGCTGGAGTTCCTGCGCATGATCGCCGTACACGAACTGGCGCACGTCAAGGAAAAGCAGCACGACAAGGCATTCTACAAACTGTGTACGTATATGGAGCCGCAATACCACCAGTACGAGTTCGATGTGCGCCTCTATCTGACCCAGCTTGACCTGTCCGGCCAGCGCTTGTGGACGTAAAAAAATGGCGTTCAGTTAATCTGCCCGACGCATTTAAAAGCGTAAAAACGTAAGGGCGGGCCCGCTTGGCCCGGCACGCCCGTTCTGGCAACTGGGGCCCTAATCCGGTTTGCAGCTTGACCGGTCGAGTAAGGATGCTAACTGAACGCCATTACCGCTTGCGCGGCTTCTTTACATCCTGAGCGATCAAATCGTTTTCCGGCGACGCAGCATCAACGCCATCAGGCCCAGGCCGCCTAACAGCATGCCATAGGTAGCCGGTTCCGGCACGGCGCTGACCGAGGCGCCGATATTATCGACTTGATAGGTATGCACCAGGCCTTGCTGCCACGAGGCTGAAACCAGGTTGGTAAAGCCGTTCAGGGTGTAGTTGCTGAAGGAATTGCTGCCGCTGAGCGACAAAGTCTGGCTGACCGAGCCGCCGCCAGCGAGCTTGCCGACCAGCGTGACGTTGTAGGCACCTGGCCAGCCGATGTAATCGGCCAGGCTGATGGAGCCCAGCGAAAACGCTGCGCCATCGGTACGGCTGAGCGTGGTGGTGCTCAGAGCCACTGCACCCAGGCCAGCCGAGCCGGCATAGGCAAGGTTGCTTTTTTCGGCATAGCTGAGACCGTACCAGTAGTTATTGTTGAAGCTGTAGCCACTCTCGGTGTACGAGTCGAGCAGATTGGTCACTACCCCTCTTTGTTCCAGGCCGTTGAAATTGATAACGGTCGTTTGCGCCTGGGCGGCGCCAGCGGCAAACAGGGCTGCAATGGCGGCAGTGCGCAACAATGACATAGGTTTCAAGATAACGATCCTTTTAGAACAAGCGGCATTTGAATGGAGCAGAACCGGCGTGCGGCGACTAATTTCGCGTTTGCAACTTTTTCGGCCCTGAATTTGATATGTGTCAGTAAAACACATTCATAGTCAAATTGCATCTAAATTTTCAAAAAATCATGTTTTCGAGGAAACCTTATGAACATATTGTCACCAATTACAACACTGGCCCTGATGAATTTTTCCTTGTGGAAATAATAACAGGACCCGCTGCCAACTCAGGCCGGCAGCGACTTCAGGCGCTGCACCAGCGCTGCCGGATCGGCGTCGGCATTGAGAAACAAGGCATGCTGGGGCCGGATAAAACCCTGCTCGCGGCCATTGTTGACAAAATCCAGCAAGCCATCGTAAAAGTGGTCGACATTAAGCAGGCCGATCGGCTTGGCATGGATGCCCAGTTGCGCCCAGGTCAGCATTTCAAACAGTTCTTCCAGCGTGCCATAGCCGCCCGGCATGGCAATAAAAGCATCGGACAGGCTGGCCATCATGGCCTTGCGCTCATGCATGTCCTTGACCACAAACTGGCGTGTCAGTCCCGTATGCCCCACTTCGCGCTCGACCAGCGCGGTCGGGATCACGCCCGTCACCTCGCCGCCCAGGCGCAGCACCTCGTCGGCGATCACGCCCATCAGGCCCACGTTGCCGCCGCCATATACCAGCGAAATATTTTCCGATACCAGCACACGCGCCAGTGCGCGCGCACTTTCCGCATACTGCGGCGTAATGCCCGCGTTGGCGCCACAGTAAACACATAAAGCTTTAATCACAGCATCCTCATCATTTCATTTGGTTTCATATCGTTACTTCAATTCGTCGACGGCATCCTCGACCTCCAGGCGCTCCTTGGCGTCCTGCGCCTGCAAGCCGGCGGCCTGCTCGTACAAGGCGAGCACTTCGGCCAGCTTCTTGTCGCCGTCCAGCATGGTCAGCGCGCGCGCAAACTCCACATGCGCCGATGGTGATTCGGGATTCAAGGCCAGCGCGGTCCTGAAGTGCTGGTAGCCGTCATCCTTGTTGGCGCCATAGGTCAGGCTGCCGATCATGGCACCGACCTTGTCGATGATTTCCGTATGATAAATGCCGAACGCAATATGGGCGTCGGCATGCAGCGGCGCCAGCGTCACGGCGCGGTTCAGGCTGTTGCGTACCTTGGCACCCACGCCCTGCGCCAGCGCCTTGACCACCGAAATGCCCAGCGCATAGCGCCCCAGGCTGTAAGCATGCCAGTAATAACCGGCCGCATCGTCGGGCTGCTCGGCCTGTTGCCGCTCGCAGCGCTCGGCCACCTCCTCGAACAGCGCCAGCTTGCGCGCCTCGTCCGGCTCCAGATGCGTGGCGTAGACGCAGGTGGCCTTGTGCGCCACGCTGTAGCCGGGCACGCCAACGGCCAGCCCCTGGCGCGCCGCGCTTTCAAAGTCGCCCGCATGGTAAGCGAGCCAGGCCTGCACCAGCGCCGCGCGCTGCGGCCACGGCTCGACATCGCCTGCGTGCAGGCGCTGCCAGTGCACCTGCAGGGTCTCTGGCGTGTAACGCCAGGCGTCTTGCGGATAGGGGTAGGAATTCCAGGCCATGGCATGCCTCCTTCAGGTAAGAATCAATCGGGCTTGAGCGTCGTCAAATACTCTTCGGACAGTTTGCGAAACAGCGCATGGGTCTCGCCGCGCAGGTAGGGGCCGATCAGCGACAGCACCTGGTAGCAGCCGCGCGCCAGCGCCTCGGACATCGACTGCTGCTCGCTGTATTTGCGTGGATTGCGCACATATTCATAGGATAGCCAATAGGTGGCCACCACCACCATATTGGTGGCCATGGCGCCGATTTCCATGTCGGAGGCCTCGAGCGACTGCTCGCTGCGCAGGTCTTCGCACAGCTGCGTGGCCACCTTGATCTTGTGCGCCAGGATCAGCTTGAAATGCAGTTCGAGCTTGCGGTTGCGCGACAGCAGGTCATTGAGATCGCGGTAGAAAAAGCGATAGCGCCAGATCAGTTCGAACATCAGCCGCAGGTACAGCCAGACGTCCTCGATATTGGAACGCCGGCCGCTGGGCACCGTCAGGATGCGCTCGATCTCGGCTTCGAACTGCACGAAGATCGAGTTGACGATATCGTCCTTGTTGCGGAAGTGGTAGTAAAGATTGCCGGGCGATATCTGCATTTCTTCGGCAATCACGGTGGTCGTGATATTGGGCTCACCAAATTCATTGAACAGCCGTAAGGACAATTCCAGGATGCGTTCGCGGGTGCGGCGTGGTGCTTTCTGTAGCATGGCGGGCAGTCTCTCTCTATTCTGCCACAAGCATACCATCTTCGCCCCATGCAACCCAACCGCCTGCCCTGCCCCAAGCCTGGCCTGCTCCAAGCCTGTGCTTTGCCAGCCTACGCCGCCGCCTTGACCTGGCCATGCAGCAGGCCGTGCAGGCGAAAGCCCTCGCGGATATTTTCGCGCAGCACGGCGCCCTTCCACGGCTTGGTATAAAAACGGTCAACCGCGCCGCGGTTAATCGCCGCCATGATCGGCGTCAGGTCGGCATAGGCCGACAGCATGATGCGGAACGTATCGGGGCACAGCTGCTTGACGCGCTCCATGAACTCGGTACCGCTCATCATCGGCATGCACTGGTCGCACAGGATCACCTGCACCTTGTGGCGCGCCAGGATATCGAAGCCCTCGGCAGCCGTCTGCGCGGTCAGGATGCGATAGCCATCCTGCGCCAGGAAGTCGCTCAATACATCGAGCATGAACACATCGTCGTCGACGATCAGCAGCGTCTGCTGCTCTTCGCTGCCCGAATCGCGCGGCGCCGGCAGCAGCTTGCCGGCCGACAGCATCTGCTCGAACTCCTCCTGCGGCAAGGGACGGCTGAAATAATAACCCTGCATTTCGTCGCAGCCATGGCGGCGCAGATAGGCCAGCTGCGCATCGTTTTCCACCCCTTCGGCAATCACCTGCAGCTTCATGCTGTGCGCCATGCTGATAATGGCCACCACGATGGCGGCGTCGTCGGGATTGCTGGTCACTTCGCGCACGAAGGCGATATCGATCTTGAGCTTGTCGAGCGGGAAGCGCTTGAGATAGGCCAGGCTCGAGTAGCCGGTGCCGAAGTCGTCGATCGATATCTGGATGCCCAGCGCCTTGAGGTTGCGCAGCACTTCGATGGTTTCTTCGGCGTTCGACATCAGCGAGCTTTCCGTCAGCTCCAGTTCGAGCAGCTCGGGCGCGATATCGTATTTGCGCGTGGCTTTGAGCACCTCTTCTTCCAGGCCGCCGACAAAGAACTGGATGCCCGACACATTGACCGACAGATGCACCGGACCGATATCGCCGGCGCACCACGCGCTGATGGTCTTGCAGGCCTGGTCGAGTACCCAGTTGCCGACCCGCACGATCAGGCCCGTTTCTTCGAGCAGCGGAATAAACAGCGCCGGCGAGACCATGCCGTGGCCCGGGCGGCGCCAGCGTATCAGCACTTCGGCGCCGCTGATGCGACCCGTTGAAATATTGACCTTGGGCTGGAAGAACAGCACGAATTCTTCGTTGTCGATGGCGCGCCGCAGGGCGTTTTCCATATCGAGCCGGGCCATCGACTGCGCATTCATCTCGGCCGTAAAGAAGCGGTAGGCATCGCGCCCGGCTTCCTTGGCGCGGTACATGGCCGTATCGGCATACTGGATCAGGGTATCGGCGTCGGCAGCGTCATCGGGATAGACGGCGATGCCGATGCTGACCGTGACCGTCGCTTCGTGGCCCTGCAGGTCGAATGGCCGGCGCATCGCCTCGCGGATCTTTTCCACCACGCTGACCGAATGCTGGGCGCCGTCGGGCAGCATCAGGATGGCGGCAAACTCGTCGCCGCCAAAGCGCCCGACGGTGTCGCGCACGCGCAGGCAATCGACCAGGCGGCTGGAAAACTGGCGCAGCAGATCGTCGCCGATGGTGTGGCCCAGCGTGTCGTTGACGTTCTTGAAGCGATCGACATCGAGGAACAGCACGGCCAGCGCCCATTGATGCTCCTGTGCCTGCGCCAGCGCATGGGTCAGCGAATCATAGAACTGGCTACGGTTGGGCAAGCCGGTCAGCGTATCGAAATGGGCCAGCTTGAGCAGGCGCTGCTCGGACTCCTTGCGCTCGGTGATATCGCGCGCCACTGCCACCAGGATCCAGCTCTGGCCCGAGCGCAGCGTGCGCCGCTGCACCTCGACGGCCAGCAGCGAGCCGTCCTTGCGGTGCAGCTGCAGTTCGGCCATGGCGCCGTTCTGGTCACCGGCCAGCAGCTTGTTGTACAGGTCTTCGAGCTGCGCTTCGCCCTCGTGCGCATGGCTGGGCCCGACATGCAGGAAATCCTCGCGCTCGAAGCCCAGCATGCGGCAGGCCGTCTGGTTGACATCGACAAAGCACACGCCGGCGCGGTCGACCAGGAAGATGGCGTCGGCGGTGGCGTCCATCGCCAGGCGAAAGCGGCGCAGGTCTTCATCGAGGCGGATGCGCGCGGCCATGTCCAGCGTCAGCTGCTCATGGTTGCGCTTGATCTCGTCGTACAGCAGCAGGTTGTCGTAGGCCACGGCGATCTGCGCGGCCACGGTGACGGCCACGCGCTCGTCAACCTCGGAGAACTCCTGTGCACCAAGCTTGTCGACCAGGTACAGCCAGCCGTGGCTGCGCTCGCGCGAAGCAACCGGTACGCCGAGAAAGGAATGGATGGGCGGGTGCGTGGCGGGCAGATCGAGCACCGTGGGGTCGCCATCGACGCCGCTTACGCGCACCGGCTCGCGCTGCTCGATCAGCCGGCTCAGCACGCCCGTGCGTGGCGCCGTGGCGATCTGTTCGATGTTTTTCTCGCTGCCGCAGGCGGAGAAATAACTGAGCTTGTCGGCGCCCTCCTCGAGCACGCCGATGCACGCATACCGGGCCACGCAGATGTTTTGCGCCACCTTGCAACCAGCCTCGATCAGCTTGCGCGGATCGCGCTCGACGCCCAGGTCGATACCCAGTTCGATCAGCGCTGTCAGGCGCAGGCTGACCGCCTGCAGGCTGCCCAGCGAGCGTGACAGCCGCTCGGTCATGATCGCCAGGTCTTCCGGCGCCGCCGCCTGGCCATCGCCGCGCACGGCCAGCTGCGATATCTGCTGGCTGCTGGTCTCGAGCGCATCGAGGTAGCCGCTGACCTGGTCGCCGATGGCCACCAGCGGACTGTCGTTTTCGGGCGTTTCCGACCTGGCCGGCGTGCCGGCAGGCGTGCTGCCGGCCTGCAGACCGCGCAAGGCTTCGTTGACGGTGCGCACGATCACCTCGGGATCGGACGGCTTGGGCAGCACCCAGCGCACGCCGCAGGCCTGCGCCAGCACAATGGCTTCCTGCTCGCGGTAGGTGGCGGTGTAGAAAATGATCGGCACGTCGGCCAGCGCGGGATTGTCATGCACGCGCGTGACGAACTCGTAGCCATCCATATTGGGCATCAGGATGTCGGAGATGATCAGGTCGGGCCGCTCGGTGCGCATCAGTTCGAGCCCTTCGGCGCCATTGGCCGCCTGCAGCAGGCGATGGCCGTCATAGCCGAGCAGCGCCGTCAGGAACTCGCGGTTCAGTACATGATCATCAACGATCAGGATAGTGGCAGTGTCGTTTTTAGCGGGCGTCGACGGCGCCCCGGGTAAAAAAGATTCGAGTTCCGTCACGAACAGATCGGGCTCGATCGGCTTGCCGATATAGCCGTTGAAGCCCGCCTCGAGCAAGCGTTCGCGATCGCCCACCATGGCCAGCGCCGTTACCGCCAGCGCCGGAATGTTGCGCAGCGCAGGATCTTTTTTCAGCTCCGCAACGACACCGTAGCCATCGAGCTTGGGCAGGTGCACGTCGCAGATGATCAGGTCGGGCAATTCGCTGCGCGCCATGCGCACCCCCTCCTCGCCATCATAAGCGGCCAGCGGCGTATAGCCAAAAGCCCGCAGCAGGTACACCATCAACTCCATGTTGGTGGCGTTATCTTCAATAATCAGGATACGTGCGGACAATTAGCACTCCCACCAAAAAGGACGTTGAATCATTTATACGTTTTTTAACTTCCAGCGTCTGTGCGCTAAAGCACCTGAGCACTTGGACCATAAAGAATCGCTATCGGCGGCACTGCGCCAATGCCATGGTGCAAAGGCAGCAACGTTGCAGCAAGGTGCCAGTATAAATCAATCATGCAACATAATTACAGACCGCCTGCAGCCGTGCGGCTGCCGGCCACCGATGCACGCTACTAGCTTAAACCAGTGTGCACAGGCGCCACAAGACTTTCTCGAAGTGGGCGAACTGCACAACCAGGAGCGGCGACACGGGGCAAATTGACGGGGCAACGCCTGCCCGCCCACTTCAAGCCGGCAGGCTGCTGCGCAAAATTGCGGATTGAGCGACTTTGGAAACGATAGTAATTTCACACAGCACGGCCTGCTGCACCCGCGTATCGAAGGCCAGCGCCACATGGCCGACGCCGTCAAACACCAGGTTGTTTGCGCCGGGCAGTTCGGCCGATGCCTGCGGCGCCACGATATTGTCGTGGCGCGACCAGATCGAGGTCAGCATGGCGCGCCGCGCCGGCGTCTCGCTGGCAGCGAGCTGCGCCAACCAGGCGCTGGGCTGGCCACCCTGGCGGCTCATCTGGCGCGCATTGCTGCCCACGCCCAGGTTGGCCAGCGCCGTGCCGTGATGCGGCGTGCCGAGCGTAATCACGTGGGCAATCCTGGCCTCGCCGTGCCTGGCAAGGTAGGCGCGCGCCACCAGTCCGCCCATGCTGTGGGCCACGATGATCAGCCGTTCGCTGCCGCTACGCGCACACAGCGCATCGACCGCCTGCGCCACCAGCGGCACGAAGTCATCGATGCTGGCCGACGGCGGTTCGAGATCGACTGCCGCATGCACCACGCCAGCGCTGGCCAGCGCGCCGCTCATGGCGCCCCAGAAGCCGCGATTGCAGACGTAGCCATGCACCAGCAGCACCGGCAGCAGTCCATCGGCGGCCTGGCAGGCAACAGCCAGGCGCGGGCGCAGCATGCCCCACGACGACGTCCACAGATTGCCGCGCAATTCATTGCCGAACAGCCGCACCGCCTGCCGCATCGACAGCGGCGCCATGGCCTGCTGCCCCGCTTCGGCGCGCCGGCTGTGCCAGATATTGCGCGCCACGATCAGCGCGCGCGCCGCCAGCACCGCAGCAACGCCGCCCAGGCCAGCCAGCGGCCAGCATATGCCGGCGTGGTGCAGCTGCCAGGCCAGCGCCAGCATGGCCAGCAATTGCAGCAGCATCAGCGCGCGCAGCGCACGCGCGATCATGCCGCCACTCCTGCAGCCTTCGCCGGCTGGCCAGCGAGCTGCTGCGCCAGCGCGCTGGCCAGCCGCGCGGCCAGTGCATAGATCGTCAGTTGCGGATTGGCGCCCAGCGAGGTTGGAAACAGCGAGCCGTCGTGCACCGACAGATTGGCCAGCCCACGATAGCGCCCGTGGCCATCGGTCACGCCCAGCCGTTCATCGTCCGACATGGCGCAGCCGCCCATTACATGGGCCGACACAACGCGCGTGAGCGGCGCCTTCATGGGCAGCGCTTCGATGGCCTGCCTGGCCTGGTGCCAGCTGGTGTAGTGCTGCGCCAGCTCATGCACCGGATAGACGCTTTGCGCGCCGGCGGCAAACTGGATTTCCGCCATGGACAGCAGCGCGCGGCGCACGCCGTCCCAGATAAAAGGCGTCAGCGGATAATCGAGCAGCGCTGCGCCGTTACGGTCCAGCGTCACGCTGCCGCCCGGCGCATCGGCATGAAAGCCGTCGCGCAGCAGCGCCAGCAGGCCATGCACGTGGGGGAACTGGCGCATGGTGTGCGCATGCGCATCGCCAAAGCCGCCCATGGTGGTGGCCATCAGCAGCGGATGCAGCGGCGGCGCCTCAAGCTTGTAGCCGATGGCGCCATCGATGGGCTGGGCATGCAGAAAATGATCGGTATAAATGGTTTGCGGCGCACCGGCATACGCGTCCACGCGCTGCGCAAACAGGCTGGCGGAAATCACGGTCGGATGCAGAAAGGTGCGCTTGCCCAGCAGCTGATGTGGATCGGGCGCTTTCGAGCGCAGCAGCAGCGCCGGCGAATTGATGGCGCCGCCGGCCAGCACATAGTGGCGCGCACGCAGCGTCACCAGCACGCCGGTCGGCGCCAGTCCGTGCGCATCCATGGCCGCCACCTGCAGGCTGGCCACGCGATCACCCTGCAGCACGAAGCGCTCGGCACGGGCATGGGTAAGCAGGCGCGCGCCCAGCGCCAGCGCGCCCGGAATGGTGGTCACCAGCATCGACTGCTTGGCATTGGTCGGACAGCCCATGCCGCAATAGCCGAGATTCCAGCAGCCGTTGACATTGCGCCGTATGGCAGCCGTCAGTATGCCCAGCGCCTGTGCGCCGCGCCTTAACAGATCGTTGTTTTCATTGGGCGGCACGGGCCAGTCGCCGATCTGCAATCGCTGTTCCATCATGGCGAACCAGGGCGCCATCGACGCCACCGTGTAGCCGGACAGGGCGTGCTGGCGCTGCCAGTACGCCAGCGTGTCGGGCGGGGTGCGAAAGCTCGAGGTCCAGTTGACAGTGGTCGAGCCGCCCACGGTGCGCCCTTGCAAAATATTGATCGCCTTGTCGCGCGTCTTGCGCGCCGCCGATTCCTGGTACAGCGCCGGATAGGCGTCGGCCTCGCGCATCTTGAAGTCGCGCGAGGAATGCAGCGCGCCCTCCTCCACGATCAGCACGGCCAGACCGGCCTGCGCCAGGATTTCCGCGGTGACGCCGCCGCCGGCGCCGCTGCCGATTACCACCACATCGGCTTCCAGGGTCAGCTCGCGCTGCAGCGTGGCGCAATCGGTCATCTGCCAGCCAGCGGCAAGGCCGGCGGCAATCGGATCGGGAATCGGCGAAGTGCTCATGGCGCAGGACTCAATTCGGGCAGCGGCCCCGGGTAGCCGATGGCCGCCCAATGGCGCGCATCGCCATACCAGGCGCCCAGCATCAGGTCATGCAGGGCCAGGTATGCCGTCTGCAAGGTGGCAAAGCGGTGCAGGCGCCAGTCCTGCAGAAAGGCCGCCACCTGGGCCGCACTAGCCTCGCCCCAGCCGCCCTTGATACCGACCAGCAGGCGGCGCGCCGGCGCCAGCGCCAAGAGGGCGAACAGATCCTGCACTTCCTGCTGCTGCGCCAGCGGCAGGCCGGCAATGGCCAGTTGCACGCCACGCACCAGGCTGGCGATGTCGGCATTGCGCTGTGGCTCGGTAGCGGCCAGCGCACTGCCCAGCATGGCCGGCGCGATGGCCGCCAGTACGAGGTGCGCCTCGCCATCGAGCGTAAAACGGCCGGGCGCGGCCGGATGCAGCACGCGATACAGCCCCCCACCTGCAGCCACGCCGGCGGCGGCCATCAGGCCCAGTTTCAGGAACGATCTGCGCTGCATCACCATGTCTCCATTTTTTACACGCCAGTGTAAGCGATGCAAGACAGGCGAACGGCGCAAAAACTAGAGCGCGGCGTCTAGCCGGCGCGGCTGCCCAGCAGCTTGACGGCCATCTCTTCGATATCGCCGCGCATGGCCAGCGGCGCACGCCAGGCGGGTGGAATCGCTTCCACGCCGTAGTAGGCGCCGGCGATCTGGCCGACAATCGCCGCGGTGGTGTCGGCATCGTCGCCCAGGTTGGCTGCGCGCAGCACGGCCGCTTCAAAGCTGTCGGTATGAAAAAAGCACCATAAAGCCGCCTCGATCGACTCCACGCAGTAGCCGCTGCCGCGCAGCTGCGCTTCGCTCTTGTCGAGAAAGTGCCCGCTGGCCAGTTCCACCAGTTTTGGTTCAAGCGGCTGCCAGGCGCACAGGCGCAGCAGATCGGCCTTGGCTTGCTCCGCCAGCACGCCGCACAGCAAGGCGGCAAACCACTGGCAGCTCTGCACTGCTTCGGGTGCGCCGTGGGTGGTGCGCGAACTGTCGGCGGCCAGTTGGACCGCTTGCGCCACGTCGGGCCACGCATGCAGCACTACCGGCGCCAGGCGCATCAGCGAACCGTTGCCGGCGGTATTGGGTGAAGTGGAACCGCTGTAGGGCTGGCCCGTGCTTTCAAAGCGGTCGAGTGCATCCCTGACCGTCATGCCGATATCGAAGCAATTGCCGGTTGAACTCAGGTAGCCCCAGCGCCACCAGTTCAGATAGCGCACCATCTGGTCGGCCGCATCAAAATCCTGCTTGACGATCAGGCTTTCGGCCAGGCACAGCGCCATTGAGGTGTCGTCGGTCCACTGACCCGGCTTGAGCGCGAACGGGCCGCCACCGGTCATGCCGATCACCGGCGCAAAACTGCCGCGCGGCGAAAACTCCACGGTGGTGCCGACCGCGTCGCCGCACGCCAGGCCCAGCATGGTGCCAAGATAGCGGCTTTCCAGGGAAATCGTCATTGAACCTTCCTATTTTTTGTTGGCGGCCAGAATATGGCGCGCAATCCCGCGCACGATATTGACCTCTTCCGTTTCCAGGCCGGTACGCGAAAACAGCCGGCGCAGGCGCGGCATCAGCTTTTTCGGATTGTCGGCGTCAAGAAACCCGACGGCCACCAGTGCCTGCTGCAGATGATCGTACATGCCATCGATCTGCGCCAGGCTGGCCGCCTCGCCCTGGAAACCGATGGCGCTGGTCATTTGCGCCACCGGTGCCGCATCAAGCGCCGCCATGCGGCATTCGTAAGCGACCACCTGCGCCGCCTGCGACAGGTTGAGCGAAGAATACTCGGCATTGGCGGGAATATTGATCAATACGTTGCATTGCGCCACGATCTCGTTGGGCAGGCCGAAGCGCTCATTGCCAAAAATCACGGCCGCATGCAGCTCGCTGCTGGCGGCAAGCTGTCCGGCAATCGCGCGCGGGGTGGTGACCGGCGGCGAAAATTCGCGCAGCCGGGCCGAGACGGCGGCCGCATAATTGCACCCTTCCAGCGCTTCGGCGATCGAGCCGACAATGCGCGCATTGGCCAGAATATCCTGCGCGCCGCTGGCAAAGGCCACCGCTTCCGGATCGCTCACGGCATCGGCAAAGCGCGGATTAACCAGCACCAGGTCGGAAAAACCCATGGTTTTCATGGCCCGCGCCACCGCGCCGATATTGCCGGCGCGGCTGGTCTCGACAAGGATAAATCGCAGGCGTTTGAAAAGAGACGTGTTGATTTCGGGCAGATTCATTTAAAATAGCGCCATTGCGCGGTATCGATACAAGGAAATGTTGGGCACGACGTCACACAACGCTGACGCCAGCCCCGGATTTTAACCAGTTCGGCACCGCCCCGCTCTTTAATTCATTCTTGCTCGTCTCGCGCTCCAGTACAAATCGGTACGATGGGCGCTCGCGTGCTTTTAACGGAAAACTGATATGCACCCAATGCTCAATACGGCCATCAAGGCCGCCCGCCGCGCCGCGACCGTCATCAACCGCGCTTCTTTCGACGTCGACCGCATCGTCGTTACGGAAAAACAACATAACGACTTCGTCACCGATGTCGATCAGGCGGCCGAACAAGCCATCATTGAGGTGCTGTCCAAAGCCTACCCTGACCACGCCTTCCTGGGCGAAGAGTCGGGCGCTTCCGCCAACAGCCATGACGAGAATGAATTCCAGTGGATCATCGACCCGATCGATGGCACCATGAACTTTATCCACGGTTTCCCACAATACTGCATCTCGATCGCGCTGGCCCAGCGCGGCGTGATCACGCAAGCGGTGATCTACGATCCCGTGCGCAATGACCTGTTTACCGCCAGCAAAGGCGCCGGTGCCTTCCTGAACGAAAAACGCATCCGCGTCACCAAGCTCGACCGTGTTGCCAACGCCATGCTGGGCACCGGCCACGGCGCCGGCCCGCGCGCACTCGATGAATACCTGAAAATGTACGCCATCATGGGCGAACGCAGCCAGGGCGTGCGCAGCGCCGGCTCGGCCGCGCTGGACCTGGCCAACGTGGCCTGCGGCCGCCTGGACGGCTACTATCAGAAAGGCCTGAAGCCTTGGGATATCGCCGCCGGCGCCCTGATGATCACCGAGTCGGGCGGCATCGTCGGCGAATTTTCGGGCGAGTCTGACTACCTGTACAAGGGCGACGTGATTGCCGCCAGCCCGAAAGTGTTTGGCCAGATGGTCGCGTTGCTGAAACCCTTTGCATAAAACGGTCTTGCACAGCAAAAACCGGCCAGCTGGCCGGTTTTTTTATGCCTGCCGGATCAAACCGACAGGCTACAAAAGAAGCAACAAATTATCAGTCGCTGACCCCATAGCTTGCGTTCGTAACAATACCTGATGGCGTGCGTACCGATACACTCAACAGTCCGTTGCGCACCGTGTTAGGCTGGCAGACGGTGCCCACCTGCGTCACATCGCTGATCATCTGCACCGGATAAATCCAGCCAGCTGCCGAAGGATTGGACGTATTGGGTACCGTGAAACTGCTACCGCTGATGATGGTGCCGTTGGTTGTCGTAAAAGTGATCACAGTTCCAGCCGGCAGCGGATTGCCTGGAAGATCGGGCAAACCAGTTGCATTGGCGCTGTTAATGGCGAACAGCGTTCCATTGGTGTCGCGAATGGCAAGGCGCAAGGTACGCGGCTTGTTTTCAAATACTGCACCATTGACACACTGGTCAAGTGCCACCGGCACAGCATCGAGTGGCGTGATGTTCGCCGTACTCAGCGACAACACCTGCACCAGGGACTGGCGGATATGCACAGTGTTGACAGGCGAGCTATTGACACTGGTCTGCGCCCGCAGCACGCCATTGTACTGACCATCACCAGCCTGATCCCAATGACCATTGCCGTTGGAATCGATATACATTTCATTGCCCACGCGTACCGTGTTACCAACGCTATAAGCATCATCGATATAGTTGGCGTTGGCACTGGTGATGGCGCGGTCATTGCGGAACGGCTCACCGAGTTCAGTGTACTGCTCGCCAGCGTCAAAGCGGTTGTTACCGTTGGCATCGACAAAGCTTTCTTCGCCAAGCGCATAGGCCATGATCGTCACACGGCCATCGGCGGGCTTTGGATTGCCGGCACAAAAGCGCACCGAGCACGAACCCGGCGTGCCTTTTTGCGTAATCACCGTGCCATCGGTAAGCGTGGTATTGTCGAGCCCAGTCAGGCAGGACGCGTCGATGGTGCCGCCTTCAGCCGTAAAGCTCACTGCCGTGCCGTCCGGTACCGGATTATGGAAATGATCGCCCAGGCGTGCCGTGATGAGCGAACCGACGGGCGCTGCACAACCGGCAAAATCGCCGCCTTCGGTATTGAATGTTGCACTACTGAGCGTAAAGCTGTTCTGCTCGCCCAGGCCGGTCGACACTACCAGCTGATCAGACTGCGTCGTCAGGCTGGTGCCGCGCAATACGGCGGTAATACGCACAGGAGTATTTACCGTGCCGGCAGCAACTGTGGTACTGACAGAACCATCCGTGCCGGTGGTGGCCTGTATCGGATTGATCACCAGCCCGCCTGCGTTGCTGTTCAGGCTGAAGTCGACCAATTGGCCACTGACTGGATTGCCATTACGATCAAGCACCTTGAACGAGACCAGCGAGGTTTCCTGCCGGCCGGCACCGCCGGTACCTTTGAGCGCAATATTTTGTGGCAGTGCCGAAACAAACGCGATCTGGCCGGCACTGGCTGCCTGCACCGTCACCGTGCCGGTCTGGCTGATCGTATTGCCATGGAATAAGGTGCTAGCAGTAATCACGTCGGCCGCGCCGCAGCCTTTGTCGATATACGAGGTGCTGGCTACACCATTGACCGTGTTGACCGGGCTGCTGATCGTGGCTTTGCCAGCGATCGAGCACGGCGAACTGAATGCAACCGACAGCACCGGTGCGTAGGCCGTTCCATTAAGCACGGTAACGGCCAGGCCTGCCGTACCGCTGGCTGACAGACTGGCTGGCGAAATACCCATCGCACTCATGGTCAGCGCAGGGAACTCGACGCTGTAATTGGTCGTTGCGGTCAAGGCCGTACCATTGACCGTAGCCGAGGCGGTCAGCACAAAAGCGCCGCTCTGGCTGCCTGGTGCGACAGTAATGGTCGCTACGCCATTCGCGTCCGTCAGGGCACTGGCAGCGCCCGGCGTAAATACGGCGCCCTTGTCGCTGCTGGTCACGCTGAGCAACACGCCAGGTAAAATTTTACCGCTGGCATCCTTGACCAGTGCCTGCAGCGTCGCATTGGCATCGGGACCGACCTTGGTGGTGGCATTGCCATCAGCGCCCTTCAGGCTCAGTACCAACGTAGGCAGTGCCACCGGCGTCACTGGCGGCGTAACCGGCGTGACCGGCGCCGCGCAGCCAGGCAGACTGGGATCGCGGCTCGGGTCGAGCGTGGTGCAGCCATTGCTGCTGGTACCGCCGCCGCCACATCCGGCCAGCAGCACGGCAGCGCTGCAAGCGGCAAGGTAATGCGCCAGATGTACCGGCCGGTTATTTCTTGTTGTTTCAAACATGCACTTCTCCCTGTATGAATATTTTAAATACTGTGCGTTTCAACCCCATCCGGCACTGACTGACAGGCTTTTTTCAAACCACTGCGTGGCCTAAGCATCCTCAATTGCCGCTCATCGCAGGCAACAGCACGCGGTAAATCTGCAGGAAAGCCGGTCCCATCAGCACCACCATCAGCGACGGGAAAATAAAGAAGATCAGTGGAAACAGCAGTTTGAGCGCCACCTTGGCAGCCCGCTCCTCGGCGCGCTGGCGCCGCTTGGTGCGCAGCTGGTCGGACTGCACGCGCAGGGACGCGCCGATGCTGGTGCCGAAGCGCTCGGCCTGGATCAGCAGCGTGACCAGTGCATCGACGTCTTCCACGCCGGTACGCAGGGCCAGGTTGCGCAGCGCCTTGTCCTTGGCGCTGCCGGCGCGCAATTCCAGCGTGACCAGTTGCAATTCCTCGGCCAGCACCTCACTTTTCAGGCCGATTTCCTGCGCCACGCGCGCCAGTGCCGCATCCATTGCCAGGCCCGCTTCCACGCACACCGTCATCAGGTCGAGGGCGTCGGGGAAAGTTTCAAATACTTCACGCTGGCGCTGCTTGAGGCTGCGCGAGAGCCACAGATTGGGCAGGTAGTAACCAAGAGCGGCGGCAGACACCAGCCACAGCAGCATATTGTGCTGGCCATGACGCAAAGTGAAGTAGGTAATCAGCGGCAGCCCCAGAAACAGGCCGGTTTTGGCCGCGTAATACAGCGCCGGCGCCGAATGGCCGCGCCAGCCGGCGTTGATAAAGCGCTTGCGGATCGGCGAATTCTCCCAGCCTTCCTCGGGCAGCGACAGTCTGGCCAGCGGACTGGTCAGACTGATCACGCGCGCCAGCCAGCGCCGCTTGGCATTGCGCCGCTTGTCGACATCGACCTTGACGCCATCGAGCGCGTCGAGCCGCTCCTGCACCGGGCTGCCGGCAAACAGGCGCAGCAGCACCAGGATCACGCCAAAGACGATCAGGAAAAAGACGGCCAGCAGGGCCAGTTGCATCGGATTCATGCCGTTCATGCTCGCTCCCCTCCTGTCATACGCGGATATTGATGATCTTGCGGATCACCAGCACGCCAATCACCAGCAAGCCCATGGCCACGCCCACCATCTTGCGTCCGCCCGAATCGGTATAGAGCACGGCGATAAATTGCGGATTCATCACATACATCATCAGCGCTGCGCCAAACGGCAGCAGGCCCAGTACCCAGGCCGACATGCGCCCTTCAGCCGACATCACGCGTACCTGGCCCAGCAGCTTCAAGCGGTCGCGGATAATCGCACTGATGCTGGCCAGCAGTTCGGTCAGATTGCCGCCCGTTTCACGCTGGATCAGCACGGCAATGACGAAGTAGCGCAGATCGGTACTGGGCACGCGCGCGGCCAGGTTCATCAGCGCATCCGACATGGCCACGCCAAAATTGACTTCATCGAACACGGTGCGAAATTCCTCGGCCAGCGGCGCCGTCATTTCTTCGCCCACCATCTTCAACGCCGTGGGAAAAGCATGGCCGGCGCGCATGGCGCGCGCCATCAGATCGAGCGCTTCGGGCAGTTGCTGTTCGATACGCACCAGCCGTTTGGCCTTGGCGCGCAGCACCAGCAGATACGGCAGCGCCGTGCCGGCCAGCATCAGCCCCAGCCGGAAAAACCACGGCAGCGGCAGTACGCTGGCCAGCAGCAGGCCGATCATCCAGCCCACGCTGGACCAGCCGAGGAAGGTGGCGACTTTCCAGTGCTTGCCCGACTGCAGCAGCACCTGGTCGATCTTCTGCACACCCGGCAAGTCGGCCAGCAGCCCCTGCAGCACCGGATTGTCGCTCAGCGGGCGATCCTTGGTAATCGAGACCGCCTTCTCGCTCTCGCCGCTGGCCGTCTGCATGGCGCGCAAACGCCGCGCCACGCGCGCCGCACCAGGGCCGCGCGCGGCCTGCCAGGCCAGCCAGGCGCCGCCGCACAGCAGCAGCACGGCCAGGAACACCAGCGAATAGACGAGGTAGGAAAGATCGAGCATGTCCATGCCTGTGTTCAGCGCCCGCTGCCGGTCGGCTCGAACAACGAACTCGACACGCCGATGCCAAAGCTGTTCAGGCGTTCCAGGAAACGGGGACGGATACCGCTGGCAGAGAAATGCCCGACTACCGCACCGCCCTCGCCCACCCCGGTCTGCTTGAAGCTGAAGATCTCCTGCATGGTGATCACTTCGCCTTCCATGCCCGTGATTTCCATGATCGAGGTGACCTTGCGCTTGCCGTCGATCAGGCGCGATACCTGCACCACCACCGATACGGCCGAGGCGATCTGCTGGCGGATCGCCTTGCTCGGCAGGTTGGCCGCCGCCATGCTGATCATGTTTTCCAGCCGCGTAATGGCGTCGCGCGGCGTATTGGCGTGGATGGTCGCCATCGAGCCTTCGTGGCCGGTGTTCATGGCACCGAGCATATCGAGCGCCTCGGCGCCGCGCACCTCGCCCAGGATAATGCGGTCCGGGCGCATGCGCAGCGCATTTCTGACCAGCGCGCGCTGCGATACTTCCCCCTTGCCCTCGATATTGGGCGGGCGCGTTTCAAGCCGCACCACATGCGGCTGCTGCAGCTGCAGTTCGGCCGCGTCTTCCACCGTGACCACCCGTTCGGTGTGGCCGATAAAGCCCGAGATCACATTCAACATGGTGGTCTTGCCGCTGCCGGTGCCGCCCGAGATCAGGATATTCATCTTGGCCTTGCCGAGGCCCTGCAGTACCTCGGCCATCTCGGCCGTCATGCTGTTGTAGGCCACCAGGTCGGCCAGGCGCAGCGGATCGACCGAAAAACGCCGGATCGACATCACCGGCCCGTCGATCGCCAGCGGCGGGATAATGGCATTCACGCGCGAGCCGTCCGGCAAGCGTGCATCGACCATCGGGCTCGATTCGTCGATGCGCCGACCCACGCGCGAGACGATCTTGTCGATGATTTTCATCAGATGCGCGTCGTCGTTGAAGGCCACGTCGGTCAGCTCGAGCTTGCCGCGCCGCTCGACATACACCTGCTTGTGGCCGTTGACCAGGATATCGGACACCGACGGGTCGGCCAGCAGCGTTTCAAGCGGCCCGAAACCGAGCATCTCGTTCTGGATATCGCGCGTCAGGCTCTTGCGCTCGCTGTCGTTGATGACCACCGCTTCTTCATCGAGCAGGCGCTCGACCAGGCTGCGCAGTTCGTCGCGGATCTGCTCCTGCGAGAGGCGCTGCATGCTTTCCAGATCGATGCGTTCCAGCAGCAGGCCGTGGATGCGCAGTTTCAAATCGCGATAGCCGCGGTTGTCGATGGCCGGCGTGCGCTGCGGCGTCAGGCTGGCCATCTTGCCGCTGCCAAGGCGATCGCGGATGGATAAAGGTGTAGTCACCATGATGAAATCCTGTTCTTCAGTAACTTAGTCGCGCTGGCGCAGCCGGTCCAGCCAGCTTTTGCGCACCGGTTCCACATGGCCCGACAGTACCGCGGCAAATTCGCGCAGCGAACGCGTGATCGGGCTGGCCTGGTCGAGCTTCAGGATCGGCACGCCCTGGTTGACCGAGGCGGCGGCCGACGCGTAGTGATTGGGCACGGTACGGTAGATTGCCGTGCCGTACGCCGCTTCCAGATCCTGCAGGCGGATTTCGCCGCCCTTGTCGTGGCGGTTGACGATCAAGTGCACCTTGTCCTTGTCGTATTCGAGCGAGCGGAACATGCCCAGCAGGCGCTTGCCATCGCGGATATACGGCAGCGTGGTCTGCAGGATCGGGAAGATCATGTCGGCATGGTCGAGCGTGCGCACGCTGACGGCGTCGAGGTTGCGGCCCACGTCAAGCACAATGAAATCATATTGGCGGCGCGCCAGCTTGATAATGGCGTCAATATGCTCGGGCAGCACCTCGCTGGCGTGGGCCGGGTCTTCGGGCGCGGCCAGCACGCTGTAATTGGGCAGGATGCTGAGCGTGCTTGACGACAGAAACGACGGATCGAGCCGGTGGATCTGGTGCGCCACATCCGACAGCGTGGCCAGCGGCTTGCTTTCCGAGACAAACAGCGAGGCGTCGCCGAAATGCAGGTTCATGTCGATCAGCAGCACGCGCTTGTGCCCGCCGGCAGCGAGCGCATAGCCGAGGTTGGTGGCGATAAAGGTCGCGCCGCTGCCGCCCTTGCACGAGATAAACGCCAGCACCTTGCCATTGCCGTCACCGCTGCTGCGGCGTTCCAGTTTTTCGGCGATACGGTCGAGCGATGTGTGCAGAGCTGGCGCTGTCACCGGCGCCGGCAGCACTTCGCGCACGCCGGCGCGCATGGCCTGCAGCAGAAACTCCGGCGTTTGCTGCGGACACAGGGCAATAAAGGCCAGTTGCGGATACAGGCCCGACAGGCGCTCGATGGCGGCCAGATCGGCGCCTTCCTGGCCGGGCCGGTCAAAAATAAGCACGTCCGGCAGTTGCTGCGCCGAATAGAGCTGCTCGACCGGGCCGGCGCTCGCTTCGACCTCATCGTCGGCATTGCGCGCGCGTACCAGGCGCACCAGTTCGGTCAGTGTCGGGTCGTCACGCGAGATGATGGTGATTTTCAATTGGGATCCGATTCAAGGGCGCGTGCCCACGCCGATGGTAAAAGCGGCCGGCTGCGGCGTCGGCGCACTGAACGATTTCTGATAGCTGTCATAAGCCGCGCTGGCGGCCTGGCCGTCCATGCCCGCAACCGGATCGCGGTTGAGCGGCGCGTTTGCATGCACGCTTTGCTGCACGCGCAAGGCAGCCACGCTGCTGCCGAACTGCCGGTCCAGGCGCGGCGTGGTGCCGCAACCGGCCAGCAAAACAGCCAGACCCAGCAAGCAGGCAGCAGCGCGATTCAAGGGAAATTTCAGCATGGCGCTCTCCTATTTCACGGGCGGCGCGGAAGGAGCAACCGGCGCCGACTGGGCAGGCGGCGTGCCTTCCATTTTGCCTTGCAAGAAAAATTGCGCGCGCGACGGCGGCACGTAGGCATCGGTCGGCAGCGGGAAGTTGCTTTCCAGCGGCTTGACCAGATGCGGGGTAATCACGAACACCAGTTCGGTGCGGTCGGTCTGGAAGTCGCTGCTGCGAAACAAGGCCCCCAGCACCGGGATCTCGCCCAGGAACGGCAGCGCCTTGATATTGGTGGTGACGTTATTCTTGATCAGACCGCCGACGGCAAAGCTCTGGCCGTCGAACAGCTGTACCGTGGTGGTGGCGCGGCGCGTGGTAAAGGCCGGCAATACCGCGCTGCCGGTGGTGCCGCTGGCGGTAATGCCGATGCCTTCGCGGTTCAGTTCCGACACTTCCGGCGCCACCTTCAGATTGATGCGCCCGCCTTCGAGCACGGTCGGCGTGAATTTCACGGCTATGCCGAATTCCTTTTCTTCCAGCGTGATCTTATTGGTGCCGCTGCTGCTGTCCTGCGCTACCGGAATAAAGATCTTGCCGCCTGCGAGAAAACTGGCTTCCTGGCCGCTGATGGCCATAATGTTCGGCTCGGCCAGCACCTTGACCAGACCGTCGCGTTTTTGCGCGTCCAGCGTCAGGAAGTTGCCGTTCTTGCCGTTAAAACCGTCCACCACGCTGGGGTTGCCCGACAGCAGGTTCGACAGCAAGGTGTAAGTCCAGTTGCCGCCAGTGGCGCGCGCACCGATGCTGGCACCGAGCTGGTCGACCAGGGTTTTGGAGACTTCGGCAATTTTTACTTCCAGCATGACCTGCTGCGGTGCGGCCACCGACAGCATATTGATTACCTTGACGCTTGCGGTAGCCGAGGGCAGCGCGGCGGCAGTGGGCGCGGCCACAGTTGCTGGCGCAGCGGCGGTAGCGGAGGTGGTAGCAGCAGCTTCACCGAGGCCGCGCTGCGCATAGGCACTGGCCATTGCCACGATCTGGCTGGCCTTGACGCTATCGCTGACCATGCCCGACAACACGATAGCGCCACCGGCCGCGGTGGCCTTGACCGCCGTCTCGCCGGGAAAGGAAGCGGCCAGCTGCGCCTGCAGGCCATCGGCATCGACATCGACTTCGATATCGACAATCACCGGGCGCTGCTGCTTGTCCCATAAAATCAGATTGGTGCTGCCGGGCGCCACGCCCCACACATACAGTTCGCTGGCGCTGCCGAGCATGCGCGCACCGGCCACTTTCGGATCGTTGACGGCAATCTGCGAGACCGGTTTGCTCAGGCTGCGCAGGGTGGACTTGCCCACCGCAATGCGGATCGGCGCGCCCAGGCGGGGGATATCGGCGCCCAGCGCCAGCGGCGCCTCGGTTGCCGGCGCTGGCGGGGCGGCCTGTACGGCGGCCGGGCTACACAATAGCAACAACAGGCTTGCAGGTACAACGGTGCGAAAAATCATGCTCATCGACTCTTCCTGGCGAGATTTAGAAATGCTGGACGCTGCTGTCCATGCCCTTGATGACCTTGACGCTGTCGCCATCCGGCGCCTTGGGCGCGGCGGGGCGCGGCGCCAGCTGCCTGGCAGGCGCGCGTGGCGCTGCCGGCGCGGCGGCCGGGGCGACGGCCACCGGCGCCGGTTCAGGCAGGCCCAGCAAGGTGGCCTTGGTGGCGCCGCTGGTGTTGACCGGCGCCGGATCGACCTGATTGCGCAGCACCAGCGACAGCTGGCCCACGCTGCGCGCCAGGTCGAGCTTTTCCACCTGCTCGGGCGACAGTTCCAGCGTCACCGCGTTGACCACCTTGGGCTTGTTGTCATCGCGGCTCGATTCCTGCGCAACGGCCAGCACCAATATGCGTTCAAGCACGATCTTGGAAATGGCCTGGCCACCGCCACCGCCGCGCGCGCTGTCGTCGGTATTGACCAGGATGTCGACAAAATTGCCTGGCAGCGCAAAGCCGGCCACGCCCACCACGTCATTGACGCGCACCGTCATGGCGCGCTTGCCGTCGGCCACGATGGACGACAGGCCGCCGGTGGCGCCGGGCGGCGCCAGATGGCTGTCGAGCACCGGTTCGCCGACGCTGACGAGTGCCCGCGTAATGCGCCCGACCAGCGTTTTTTCATCGCCGGTGGCGCCCGGCGGCAGTTCGGACGCCGGCCAGTCGATCAGGCGCAGCATTTCCGGGGTGATCTTGACGCCGACATGGATGTCGACCAGCGCCACCGCTACCTTCTTGTTCGAGGCGCCGGTTTGCCCGCCCATCCAGCGCGCCGCTACCAGCACGGCCGCGCCGGCCAGCACCAGGGCCAGCAACAACATCATCAGGGCACGCGTATTTCTCATCAATTCTCCTCCGACGTGGGCAACAGGGTGTGGCCGCGCCGCTGCGACAGCCGCTCGTGCGGCGCCTCTGCCAGTGCTTCCGGCTTGCCGCGCTTGTGCTCATCAGCAAAATAATTTTCCCAGGCCCAATCTAGCATGTCCAGGTTCAGGACTGGCGCCACACCTTCGTATCGTGCGAGATCGCGCACCTGGCGCAACAGGTCGCGCGGGTAGCACGCCAGCAGCGGCGTGTTCTGGCGCGCGTGCCGCTGCAGCAATGCCTCGAAAACGGTCGCGTCGAACTGCACCCCGCAGGCCGTGCAAGCCTGGCGAAACACCTGCTCATAGCGCGCTGTATCGAGCGCCGGCACCTCGATCTTGTAGCCGATACGGCGCAGGAAAGCCGCATCCGACAAGCGCTCTGGCAGGAAGTTCGAGGAAAACACCACCTGCACATCGAACGGCACCTGAAAGGTGTGTCCATTATGCAATGACAAATAGTCCGATGCACGATCCATCGGCACGATCCAGCGGTTCATCAGTTCCAGTGCGGAACAACGCTGGCGCCCCAGATCGTCGATGATGAAAAGACCGTTGTTCGCCTTAAGATGCTGCGGGGTACGATACAGCCTGGTTACGCTATCGAAACGCAAGTCGAGCATCTCGAGCGTCAGCTCGCCGCCGCTCAGCACGCTCGGGCGGCGCAGGCCGCGTACCCAGCGCATATCGAGTGGCTGGAGTGGCTGGAGCGTCAGCAACGAGGAGGCCGCGCTGGCACTGACCGGCTCTGGCAGCGCCTGGTGCACCAGCGGATCGTAAACCGGCAGCACTTCACCGTCGACCATCAGCGCATACGGCACGGCAATAGTGCCGCCCTGCAGGCCGCCGAGGCGCTCGGCCAGGTAGCTCTTGCCGCTGCCGGCGGCCCCGTGCAGCAGGATAGCGCGGCCCGAATTCATGGCAGCACCCAGCTGATTCATCACTTGCGGATCGATCACCACGCCGTCGAAATGGCGCAGCAGCGCCGCGCGCGTGACCGGTGTACTGGCAGCGCTTTGCGCCGCTACCTGGGCGTTGTAGGCAGCCAGCGGCACCGGACACGGTCCCGCATAGGCATTGCGCGCCATCGCCGCCACGGCGCGCGCGCCGCCGCTCTCGCTCAGTTGATAATGGAGGTCGGCGTCGGTGCCGCTGCCGCCGCGGCGCGTCACTTCCAGCATTTTCTCCTGGCGCATAAAGGCCACCAGCGGCTCGATCACGCCGGGCCCCAGCTTGAGATGGGCACTCAGTTCGGGCAGTGGCAGCTGGCCGCGCTGGAACAGCACCTTGGCCAGCAAATCGACCAGGAACAGGAAGGGCAAACCGGTGTCGTCGACGCTGCGCGGCGCGCGCAGGCCGGCCGGCCCGGTATCAATAGCGGAGCTCAAAACAGCTCCGGCAATACGCCTGCCCGCAACAGCGCAAGATAGATAATGGTGCCGGCGGCAATTGCAATCGCATACGGCAGCTTGCCGCTCGGTGCGGCAGGTGCATCGATATCGGGGCGCTGGCGGGAAATGCCGCGCATCAGGCTGCCCAGCAGCAGTTGACAGGTGTTGCCTGTCATCTGGCGCAGGCTGCCATGCCACGCGCTGACGACCAGCGCCAGCACACCGCCGGCCAGCAGGCTGGCCAGCACGGCACCGAGCACTGCCTGCGGGCCAACGATGGCGCCAATGGCGGCCATCAGCTTGACATCGCCGGCGCCCAGCGTCTTGAGCGCATACATCGGCATCAGCAGTGTCAGGCCCAACGCCCAACCACCCACTGCCGGCCACAGTCCTATCGCCCCAGGCAAGGCAGACGCATTGAGCGCCACGCCAATCAACGCCGCGATCGCAACGAGCCAGTTGGGAATACGGCGGCTGCGCACATCATGCCAGACGGCCAGCACCAGCAGCAAAGCCAGCAAGAGCACCAGCGGGCCAGCAAAAAACGACTCGTTCATGAGATACCCGCAAGTCAAGGCGACATAAAAAATGGCCCGGTGCCGTTAAAGCTGGCCGGACCACTCATTGCGCGCCGCGAGGCGCACCTGCCTGATTTACTTGGGGAAGTAGCCAGCAATTTTCGTGAAAGCAGCCGAGATACCGCCCGTCAAAGAGGCAACTGCAGTCACCAGGACAGCGGCGACCAGGGCAGCGATCAGTGCGTATTCGATTGCGGTAACACCATCTTCTTCGGCGATGAAATTTTTGATGAAGTTCATGATAGATCCATTCAGAGTTAGTTTAACAAAAGGTTATTTGTTCACGTTCAGGAATTGGATCAGCTTTAAGGACCCTTGCAATGGTATGTCGTGCGAACAGGCACATGACCAATTCAGCGTTGCCGGCGGGGTAAGTTTCTGCCCCTTGACTGTTCCATCAGTCTGGCTGACTCGTTGTTGTTGTCGAGTGCTGATGTAGGTATCTTACCGATGGCCCCTTTGATTTGCATCAAACAAAAGTACTTAATCACCAGTACAAAACGCCTTTTCATGCCAGTACATTTGTACTGATCCGGTTAATCCGGCAGCTTGTCGAGGCCATGCTTGCCCGCAAACACATACAGTTCCAGCCGGTTGGCCACATCGAGCTTCTGGTAAATCGTGGTCAGGTGATTGCGCAGCGTCTGCTCGGAAATAAAGGCGCGCTGGGCAATGGTTTTGTTCAGTGCGCCATTGCCTTCGGCCATCATGGCGATAATCTTGCGCTCCTTGGGTGTCAGCTGCGCAATCTGCGCCGCTACCCTGGCCGCCTGCGGATCCTGTACCACCGGCGCCACCGGGCGCATCATGGTACCCAGCATGCGCTCGAACAGCGCCGGCTCGAGCACCATTTCGCCGCAATGCACCTTGGCGATGGCGGCAATCAGCTGTTCAGCCGACGCGTCCTTGCCCACCACGCCGCGCGCGCCGCTGCGCACGGCGCGGCATAATTCATCCTGGTCGCGCGTGCCGCTGAACATCAGCGCGCGCGCAGCGCCGCCAGCGAGCAGCGCCGGCAAAAAGTCAACCGAACTGACGCCGCCCAGGTCGATATCGAGCAGCACCACATCGGGCAGCTTGTCGGCCGCCATCGCCAGCGCCGCTTCGATATCGCCGGCGCTGCCAACCACGCGCATGGCCGGTTGTGCGCCGGCCAGCAGTTTTTCCAAGCCCCACAGCATGGTCTTGTGATCGTCAACCAGCATGACGCGTATGGCATTGTCCTGCATTCCCATCACTCCTATTAACTAAAGCAAACCCTACACGGGAATAGTAATCGAGACGACCGTCAGGGCGCCGCCAGTATTGCCCACTTCGAGCGTGCCACCAAGCGCCTGCGTACGCTCGGCCATCGAGACCGGCAGAAAACTGGCTGCACTGCCCTGGCGTTCGTTTTCCATCGCGATATGAAGCATGCCGGCGCGCTTGCCCAGCACGATGCGCGCGCTGCGGGCCGTGGTGTGCTTGCGGATATTGCTCATGCCTTCATTGACGATCTGGAACACTTCAGCAGCCAAGCGGTCGCTGAGATGGAGCTCGCCCTGCACCACGATATCGATTTCCAGACCAAAGAACTTGCGTATCTGCTCGGCCTGGCGGCGCAACGCCAGCAGCAGTTCGGCTTCTTCGGGCGCGGCGCCGGTGCGCAGTGACTGCGCCATCTGGCGCAGGTCGCCGATGACCTGGCCGCTCATCTCGATCAACTTGTCGAGTTCGCCGATCAGCGGATTGTCGGGCGCGGCGCTGTTGCGCAGTGCGCTCAAGCCATGGCGCAGGCCGATATACGGCTGGATGGTGGTGTCATGCAGATCGCGCGCAATTTTCTGCCGCTCGCGATAGGCGGCGCCCGAGGCCAGGCGGTCGACCAGTTCGATATTTTCAATCAGGGGAAACACCTGCGAGACGATCTGCAGCAAAAAGCGCGTATCGGCGCGCGCATAGCGCTGGCTTGAGGTGGCCAGGTAAATACGGCCCTCGCCTTCGCGCAGCGGCAGCGGCACGCTGATGTAACTGTCGCCATCGAGCAGTTCGGCCACCGCCGCTCCCGTCTGTCCGGTCGCCCCGTCCAGGTGCTGCCAGCGCAAGCTGCCCTGCTCGAAACACTGCAAGCGGGCGTCCCTCCCAAGCCTGGCCAGCGGCGACGCCGCATACAGCACGCTGGTGCGCGCGCCAAAAGCCATCAGCGGCGCCACCGCAGCGGCCCCCATGATGGTGCTGCGCGCTGGCGTGCCGGCAACGGCCGTGCGCAGCAGCCACTGTTCGCCGGTGCCGCGCATAATCAGGGTGCAACTACTGGCATGGAAAAACTGACGGGTCTTTTCCAGGATGGAATTGAGCGTATGATCGACGCCAAAGCGTGGGTTGGACTGCTGGCTGATATCGTGCAGCAGCGCCAGGCGGCGTTTTTGCAGCAGGCCCAGGCCGCCCCAGTAGGCAAACATATAGCCGAGCGCCATCACAAAGATCACCCTCAGCAACAAATCGGGCTGATCGACCAGGCCGCCGCCAAACAGCGAAGCGACACCGAGCAATAACGACGAGGCCAGCGTAATGCGTGTACCCGTGTCGAGCCCGTGCTGGAACGACGAAGTGAGAATGGCAAAGAAGAAAAACGGAAAAAAATAGCTCTCGCTGCCGCCGGTACAAAACACCAACAGACCCGACCAGCAGACATCGAGCCAGTAAATCAGCCTGCCATGCGAAAAAGGCTGATTGAAATGCGCCAGGATAAACAGCACCGCACTATGCAGCACATACAGCAGCAATACCGACCAGGTCAGATGGGCTGGCACGCCGATCTGACCAGGATTGACAAACCAAGTCAGCAAGGCAGTCACGGACAGCAGCAGGCGCATGCCCGAGATCATGGCGACATCGGCATTGCCAGTCGAAGGCGTGTTGCCTGCTTCGATCGATTGTAGGTGGGCCAGCAGCATAAATGATCATCCATCTTGTTTAAAAAATCAGTTTTCCGGCTTGCTACGAAAAACGTGAAAAGCCATGCCCGATAGCCTATCTTAATCGCTTGCAGTGGCGTGCACACCCGACCAGACCATATCATACATGCAACACTATTATCTTGAGAGTATCGAAAAAGTAGTAAGTATCGGTGCTAAATTGACTTAAAACAAGATAGAATAAAAATGCCCATGCCGCCAACACATGGTTCCTGATATCCCTTGCACGCTGCCACCGGCCAAAACACCCGACTCGACATGACAACACTCCCGCCCGTATTCCTGCCTCGCCACGGGCAACGCCCCGTGCGCCAGCGCGGCGCGACGATTGTCGAGTTTGCCATTATTGCGCCGGCGTTCCTGCTGCTGATGATCGGTGTGATCGAATTGAGCATGGTGTATTTCGCCAACCTGACCATGCAGCATGCGGTGCGCGAAGGCGCGCGCTACGCGGTGACCGGGCAGAGCAATCTCGATCCGAACACCTCCAGCCAGCAGCGCTACCAGGCGGTGCTGCAAAAGATCAAGGACAGCTCGATGGGCATGTACGACAAAGTCAACCCGACCGTTTCGGTCACCAATATGAGCGGCGGCAGCAACAGCGGCGCCGGCACGTTCGGCAGCGCCGGCGACATTATCGTCATCTCGCTCGACTGCAACTGGGCCCTGGCCACGCCGATGATGGCGGCCTTTTTCAGCAACGGCAAAGCGCACTTCGTGGTGTCGGCCACCATGCGCAACGAAAGCTACGGCGGCTTATGATGCCACTGCCACGCTACCGAGGCAGGCTTGCGGCCGGCATTGCCGCCGTCGAGTTTGCCATCGTGCTGCCGCTGCTGGTGCTGTTGCTGCTGATGGTGGTCGATCTGTCGCGCGCCATCCAGGCCAAGATCATCCTGCTCAATATCAGCCGCGAAGGCGCCAACCTGGCCTCGCGCTCGACCTCCGACCTGTCCGGCTCCAGCCAGACCATCATGGATGCGCTGGCCACGACCACGCCGCCGCTGGACATGAACAAGCGCGGCATGATCTACATTACCAAGATCATGGGCTACACCAGCAAGTCGGGCCTGCGCAATATCGTGCTGGAACAGTACCGCTGGAACACCGGTGCAAAATCGAGCGGCTACCAGCCGGCCAGCCAGGTGTGGAGCTGCCCTAGCTGGGACAGCGGCGGCACCTGCAGCAGCATCGGCAAGGGTGAAAGCGCGCCGGTAGTC
This sequence comes from Janthinobacterium aquaticum, assembly GCF_009208565.1. GTDB lineage: Bacteria > Pseudomonadota > Gammaproteobacteria > Burkholderiales > Burkholderiaceae_D > Janthinobacterium. The sequence goes on from NZ_WFLK01000006.1 coordinate 240,044, forward strand.
ACGCTGATGAAGGGTCAGCTGGCCGATGGCGAACTGATTTACTCAGTGGAGACCTTCTATAACTTCGACATGGTTTTTGGCGCGGCGCGCCTGGCCGATTCGACCCTGCCGACCCTGGGGCCCAACCTGTATTCGATGACGGTGTTCTGATGCACATGCCATTTCCCTCACGCCGCCAGGGCGGCCAAGTACTGTTGATGATGGCACTGTCAGCAGTCATGCTGATTGCCGCCGTCGGCCTGGCCATCGACTCGGGCCTCGGTTACCTGATCAAGGCCAAGTTGAATGCCGCCGTCGACTCGGCCAGCCTGGCCGCTGCGCGCGGGGTGACGCTGGGCGACAACCAGGCGGCGCAGGCGGCCAATGCACGCCAGGCCGCGCGCGAATTTTTCGACGTGAACTATCCCGACAAATACCTGATGTCCACGCCGGTGCTCAATCCGGTCGGCGTGACGTTCGACAAGGGCACCGTAACGGTCGACGTGTCGGCCACCGCTTCGCTGCCGGTCACGCTGATGGGCATCCTCGGCTTCAAGACGCTCGATGTGGCAGCCACCGCGCAGACCATCCGCAAGGACCTCGACATGGTGCTGGTGATGGACACCTCCGGTTCGCTGTCGGGCAACGCCACCGCCGTGCGCGCCGCCGGCGTGTCGTTCATGAACAAGTTCAATTCCACAGTCGACCGCGTGGGCCTGCTGCACTTTGCCACCGGGGTGCAGGTCGACCTGCCGATCAAGCCGGTCAACCGCGGCTTTGACCGCACCGTGGCCACCACTGCCATCAACCTGTTTGCCTTTACCGGCGGCACCAATTCCTCGGAAGGCATGTGGCAGGCGCGCAACCAGTTGAACAGCATCGACCAGGTCAACCGCTCCAGCCTGCGCGTGATCGTGTTTTTTTCCGACGGTTCGCCGGCCGCGTTTTCCTCGTATTTCTTCCCTGCCACCAGCGGCACCTGCAGGACGCCCGGCTCGATCGCCACGCTGACCGACAAACCCGGCAGCGCCTCGCCGCTGCGCGGCCTGTACCGCATGGACCTGACCAATACTGACCTGACGCCCACCACCTCGTGCGATGTCGACCTGCTGACCACCCTGCCAGCCTGGTACAACCCGCATAACCCGGCCGCCAACGCCAATGATGCGTCCTTGCGTGAGTTTCCTATCGTCACCAATACGCCGCGCGTGGTTACCAATTCGCTGGCCACGCCGCTGCTGGAATGGACCAATGTGCACCGCGCCTCGCGCAACCTGGCCGAAGCGATTGCCGCCAAGGCGCGCCAGGAAGGCATTTATGTCTTTACGCTGGGCATGGGCGACTCGCTGACCGCAGCCGAAGGACCGGACAATGAAAAAGGCGAAGACCTGCTGCGCTGCCTGGCCAATACCATCGACGCCAAAGCCAGCTGCCGCAAGCCGGCCGAACCGCAAGGACTGTACTGCTACGCGGCCACCGAAAGCGACCTGAGCCCGTGCTTTACGCGGCTGGCTTCGGCCATCCTGCGCATTTCCAAATAAGCGGCTGCCTCAGCTGCCATTCATGGAAGGCAGCAGCACCCTGTAAATCTGCAGCACTGCCGGGCCCAGCAGCACCACCATCAAGGTCGGAAAAATAAAGAAAATCAGCGGGAACAGCAGCTTCAGGGCAATCCTGGCGGCCGTTTCTTCGGCACGCTGGCGCCGCTTGGTGCGCAACAGGTCGGACTGCACGCGCAGCGATGCAGCGATGCTGGTGCCAAAGCGTTCGGCCTGGATCAGCAGAGTCACCAGTGCGTCGACATCGTCCACGCCGGTGCGCAGCGCCAGATTGCGCAGCGCCCTGTCCTTGGCGCTGCCGGCGCGCATTTCCAGCGTGACCAGCTGCAGCTCTTCAGCCAGCACCGTGCTTTTCAGGCCGATTTCCTGCGCCACGCGCGCCAGCGCCGCTTCCATCGCCAGCCCTGCTTCCACGCAGACCGTCATCAGGTCGAGCGCATCGGGAAAGCTTTCAAACACCTCGCGCTGGCGCTGCTGCAGGCAGTGCCTGAGCCACAGTTCAGGCAGATAATAGCCGGCGGCAGCGAGCGCCGCCATCCACAGCAGCACATTATGCCGGCCGTCGCGCAGCACCAGATACGCTGCCAGGGGCAGCAGCACGGCCAGCGCCGTCTTGCTGGCGTAAAACAGCACCGGCGTGCTGCTCTTGCGCCAGCCGGCATGGATAAAGCGCAAGCGCGCCGGCGATTCATCCCAGCCATCTTCGGGCAGCGACAGCCTGGCCAGCGGCTGCATCAGGCCAGCTAGCTGCGCCAGCCAGCGCGACTGAGCGGGCCGTACGGCCGCTTTCGCCGTGGCGCCAGCATCATAGAGTGCAGCCAGGCGCTGCTGCACGCGGTTGCCGGCCGCGGCGCGCGCCAGCACCACTACCATGGCAAACACGATCAGGAACAACAGCAGCAGCAAGCTCATTTGCAGCAGATTCACGGTTCCGCTCCTTTCCTTGTCAGATTCAAGCTCATATCCGTATGCGCACCACGCGGCGGATCACCAGCACGCCCAGCAGCAGCATGCCGGCCGCCATCATGATCATCTTGCGTCCGCCCCGGTCCTGGTACAGCAGCGCCAGGAACTGCGGATTCATCAGCTGCATCATCAGCGCCGCGCCAAACGGCAGCAGCCCCAGCACCCAGGCCGACATGCGCCCTTCCGCCGACAGCACGCGTACCTGCCCCATCAGCTTCAAGCGGTCGCGGATAATCGCGCTGATGCTGGCCAGCAGTTCGGTCAGGTTGCCGCCCGTCTCGCGCTGGATCAGCACGGCGATCACGAAATAGCGCAAGTCGGTGCTGGGCACGCGCGCAGCCAGGCCGACCAGTGCGTCGGCCATGCCGACACCGAAGTTGACCTCGTCGAACACGGCGCGAAATTCATCGGCCAGCGGCGCCGTCATTTCTTCGCCCACCATCTTCAACGCGGTGGGAAAGGCGTGACCGGCGCGCATGGCGCGCGCCATCAGATCGAGCGCATCGGGTAGCTGCTGTTCGATGCGGGCCTGGCGGCGGTGCCTGGCGCGCGTCACCAGCCAGTACGGCAGTGCGGCGCAGGCAGGCGCCAGCAGCACGCGCATCAGCCATGGCAAAGATAACAGGCTGGCCAGCACCACGCCGATCAGAAGGCACAGCAACGTCCAGGCCACAAAGCGGGCCACATTCCAGCTTTTGCCCGATTGCAGCAGCAGCCGGTCCAGGCTGTCTACGCCCGGCATGCGCTGCAAGACGCGCTGCCATTGCGCATGCTGGCTATACAGGCGCTGCTTGGTAATCGACACGGCGGCGCTATGCTCGTCGCTGGCCGTCTGCATGGCGCGCAGGCGCCGCGCCACGCGTCCGGCGCCGGGACTGTGCCGGCTCTGCCAGCCCTGCCACAGTCCCCAGGCCAGCAGCAGTACCGAGCAAAACACCAGCAGATACACCAGCGTGCTCAGGCTCAACAGTCCAGTTGCGCCGTTCATGCCGCCGCCTTGCCGCGCGCGGCGCCCTGTGGCTCGAACAGGCTGCTCGACACGCCGATGCCAAAGCTGTTCAGGCGTTCCAGGAAGCGTGGTCGGATACCGCTGGCCGAGAAATGCCCGACCACTGCACCGCCCTCGCCCACCCCGGTCTGCTTGAAGCTGAAGATCTCCTGCATGGTGATCACTTCGCCTTCCATGCCCGTGATTTCCATGATCGAGGTGACCTTGCGCTTGCCGTCGATCAGGCGCGATACCTGCACCACCACCGACACGGCCGAGGCGATCTGCTGGCGGATCGCCTTGCTCGGCAGATTGGCCGCCGCCATGCTGATCATGTTTTCCAGCCGCGTAATGGCGTCGCGCGGGGTATTGGCGTGGATCGTCGCCATCGAGCCTTCGTGGCCGGTGTTCATGGCCCCCAGCATATCGAGCGCCTCGGCGCCGCGCACCTCGCCCAGGATAATGCGGTCCGGGCGCATCCGCAGCGCATTTCTGACCAGCGCGCGCTGCGATACTTCCCCCTTGCCCTCGATATTGGGCGGGCGCGTTTCAAGCCGCACCACATGCGGCTGCTGCAGCTGCAGTTCGGCCGCGTCTTCCACCGTGACCACCCGTTCGGTGTGGCCGATAAAGCCCGATATTACATTGAGCATGGTGGTCTTGCCGCTGCCGGTACCGCCCGAAATCAGGATATTCATCTTGGCCTTGCCCAGCCCCTGCAGCACCTCGGCCATCTCGGCCGTCATGCTGTTGTAGGCCACCAGGTCGGCCAGGCGCAACGGATCGACCGAAAAGCGCCGGATCGACATCACCGGCCCATCGATGGCCAGCGGCGGGATAATGGCATTCACGCGCGAGCCGTCGGGCAGGCGCGCATCGACCATCGGGCTCGATTCGTCGATGCGCCGGCCCACGCGCGAGACGATCTTGTCGATGATTTTCATCAGATGCGCGTCGTCGTTGAAGGCCACGTCGGTCAACTCGAGCTTGCCGCGCCGCTCGACATATACCTGCTTGTGGCCGTTGACCAGGATATCGGACACCGACGGGTCGGCCAGCAGCGTTTCAAGCGGCCCGAAGCCCAGCATTTCGTTCTGGATATCGCGCGTCAGGCTCTTGCGCTCGCTGTCGTTGATGACCACCGCTTCTTCATCGAGCAGGCGCTCGACCAGGCTGCGCAGTTCGTCGCGGATCTGCTCCTGCGAGAGGCGCTGCATGCTTTCAAGGTCGATGCGCTCGAGCAGCAGGGTATGGATGCGCAGCTTCAAATCCTGGTAAAGCCGGTTGTCGATGACCGGGCTGCGCTGCGGCGCCAGTGCCGAGACCTTGGCGCTGCCGAGGCGTTCGCGGATGGATAAGGGCGTGGTAGCCATATGCATATGTCTTTCGTCTGTCAGTGGCGCTGGCGCAGCCTTTGCAGCCAGCTTTTGTGTTCCGGTTCGCCGTGGCCAGACAGCACCGTGGCAAATTCGCGCAGCGAGCGCGTAATCGGGCTGGCCTGGTCGAGTTTGAGGATCGGCACGCCCTGGTTGACCGAGGCGGCGGCCGACGCATAGTGATTGGGCACGGTGCGGTAGATTGTGGTGCCGTAGGCCGCTTCCAGATCCTGCAGGCGGATTTCGCCGCCCTTGTCGTGGCGGTTGACGATCAGGTGCACCTTGTCCTTGTCGTATTCAAGCGAACGGAACATGCCCAGCAGGCGCTTGCCGTCGCGGATATACGGCAGCGTGGTCTGCAGGATCGGGAAGATCATGTCGGCATGGTCGAGCGTGCGCACGCTGACGGCGTCGAGATTGCGGCCCACGTCAAGCACGATGAAATCATACTGGCGGCGCGCCAGCTTGATAATCGCGTCGATATGCTCGGGCAGCACCTCGCTGGCGTGGGCCGGGTCTTCGGGCGCGGCCAGCACGCTGTAATTGGGCAGGATATTGAGCATGCTCGAGGCCAGGAAGGACGGATCGAGACGGTGGATATCGCGCGTCAGGTCCGACAGCGTGGCCAGCGGCTTGCTTTCGGACACAAACAGCGAAGCGTCGCCAAAATGCAGGTTCAGGTCGATCAGCGCCACGCGCAGCTTGCCGCTGGCCGCCAGCGCATAGCCGAGGTTGCTGGCGATAAAGGTCGCGCCGCTGCCGCCCTTGCAGGAAATAAAGGCCAGCACCTTGCCTTCGCCGCTCACAGCACTGCTGCGCTGCTCGAACTTGCTGGCCAGCCGCTCGAGCGCCGGCAGCAGGCTGGCCGAGACCGGTGGAAACGGCAGCACTTCACGCACACCGGCGCGCATGGCCTGCAGCAGAAATTGCGGGCTTTGCTGATGGCACAGCACGATGATGGCCATCGCCGGCGCCAGGTTGGCCAGTTTTTCAATCGCCGCCAGTTCGCCGCGATCCTGGTCAGGGCGGTCGACGATCAGGATATCGGGCCACTGCCTGCTGCCGGCCAGTTGATCGAAAGTCGCCACGTCGACGTCGTCGACGCGCGGATGGTGGCGCAGCAGGCGCTCGAGGTCGGCCAGCGTTGCGGCATGGTTGGATATGACGGTTATTCTCACGGTAAGCCTTGTGTGCGGGCCGCTAACGCGCGCCGATGCCGATGGTAAACGCGCCGGCTTGCGGCGGCGGCGCGGTAAAGCTCTTGTGGTACTGCGCGATGGCCGCGTTGGCGGCTTGCCCATCGATGCCGGTCGCCGGATCGCGGTTCGGCGCGGCCTGCGGCGCCATCAACTGCTGCTGGCGCAACTGCGCCACGCTGTGGCCGAATTCGCGGTCGAGCCGGGAGTGGCTGGCGCAGCCGCCGGCCAGCAGGGCGATCACGGCGCCAGTGAGCAGGCAGCGTAAAAACATGGGAAAACGAGCTTGCATGAATTACTCCTGTTCAATCATGGCGCCGTTGGACGGCGTGCCTGGCTGCGGCGGTACGTTGGCGCGGCCTTCCATTTTTCCTTGCAGGAAAAATTCGCTGCGGCTGGGCGCCACGTAGGCGTCGGTCGGCAACACGGGCGCGCCCGGCAGCGGCTTGACCAGGTGCGGCGTAATAATGAAGACCAGTTCGGTGCGGTCGGTCTGGAAATCGCTGCTGCGAAACAGCGCGCCCAGCACCGGAATTTCACCCAGGAACGGCAGCGCCTTGATATTGGTGGTGACGTTATTTTTGATCAGGCCGCCAACGGCAAAACTCTGGCCGTCGAACAACTGCACCGTGGTGGTGGTGCGGCGCGTGGTAAACGCCGGCAGCACGGCGCTGCCGGCCGTACCCGCGCCGCCAGCGCTGATGCCGATGCCTTCACGGTTAAGCTCGGATACTTCCGGCGCCACCTTCAGGTTGATGCGCCCGCCTTCAAGCACGGTCGGGGTGAATTTCACGGCAATGCCGAATTCCTTTTCTTCCAGCGTGATCTTGTTGGTGGTGCTGTCTTGCGCCACCGGAATGAAAATCTTGCCACCCGCAAGAAAACTGGCTTCCTGGCCGCTGATGGCCATGATGTTCGGTTCGGCCAGCACTTTCACCAGACCATCGCGTTTTTGCGCGTCCAGCGTCAGGTGATTGCCATTATTGCCCTGCACTGCGCCGATCTGGCTGGCGTTGCCCGACAGCAGATTGGACAGCAAGCCGTAACTCCAGTTGCCCGTCACTCCGCTCAGGCCCACGCTGGCGCCCAGCTGGTCGACCAGGGTCTTGGAGACTTCCGCAATTTTCACCTCCAGCATCACCTGCTGCGGCGCCGCCACCGACAGCATATTGATCACCTGCACCCCGGCGCTGGCCGGCGCAGTGGCTGTGGTGGCAGCAGCGGCGCTGGCGCCCTCGCCGCCGCTGCCGCTGCCGCGATGTGCATAGGCGCTGGCCATGGCCAGTATCTGGCTGGCCTTGACGCTGTCGCTCACCATGCCCGACAGCACGATCGCGCCGCCGGCCGCACTGGCTTTAACTTGTGTTTCACCGGGAAAGGCCTGCTGCAGCTGCGCCTGCAGGCCATCGACATCGATATCAACTTCGATATCGACAATGACCGGCTGCTGGTTCTTGTCCCATAAGATCAGATTGGTGCTGCCCGGCGCCACGCCCCAGACAAACAGCTGGCTCGATGTGCCCAGCAGGCGCGCGCCGGCCACCTTGGGGTCATTGACGGCAATCTGCGCCAGCGGCCGGTTCAGCTGGCGCAGTGTGGATTTGCCGATGGCAATACGAATCGGTGGCCCCAGGCGGGCGATCTCGCCGCCCAAAGACAGCGCCGGCGCTGCCGGCTGCCTGGCGACGGACGCCGCAGCACCAGCCGGTGAAGCCCCGGCCAGGCAGGCAGCCACTGCCAGCGACAGTGGCAAAATGCGAAGTAATGATGTGCTCATGAGTTCCCTGCTTGCTTAAAATTGCTGGACAACCGAGTCCATGCCCTTGATGACCGTCACGCTGTCGCGCGGTGGCGCCGGACGCGCCACCGCGCGTACTGCCGTGCGCACCGGCGGCGCGACAGCGCGTGGCGGCGGCGTTTTCAGGCCCAGCATGGTGTCCTTGGTGGCGCCATCGGTATTGGCCGGCGCCGGATCGATCTGGTTGCGCAGCACCAGCGACAAACTGCCCACGCTGCGCGCCAGGTCCAGCGTTTCCACCTGCGCCGGCGTCAGCTCGAGCGTGACGGCGTTGACCACCTTGGGCTTGCTGTCGTCGCGACTCGATTCCTGCGCCACGGCCAGCAGCAAGATGCGCTCGAGCACGATCTTGGAAATCGCCGGCGCTGCCGCACCCGCTTCCTTGGCACGGTCGTCCTGGGTACTGACCAGGATGTCGACATAATTGCCGGGCAGTGCAAAACCGGCTACCCCGACCACGTCATTGACGCGCACCGTCATGGCGCGCTTGCCGTCGGCCACGATCGACGACAGGCCGCCGGTAGCGCCGGGTGGCGCCAGCTTGCTCTCCAGTATTGGCTCGCCGATGCTGATGGCGCTGCGCGTAATGCGTCCTTCAAGCGCAGCGAGATCGCTGACGGCGCCCGGCGGCAAGGCGCCAGCCGGCCAGTCCATCACGCGCAGCATGCTGGCGCTGATCTTGACGCCGGGCGCTATTTCGCTGGTGGCCAGCACCAGTTTTTGCCCGGCTGGCGGGGTTTGCCCGCCCATCCAGCGGGCGGCGGCCAGCACGGCGCCGCCTGCCAGCAGCAGGGCCAGCATCAACACGATTACAGTACGGCTGTTGCTCATCAGGTTTCCTCGGTATGCAGTGTATGGTCGACTCTTGCGCGGCGTTCGCGCGCAGGAGTCGGATTGGCGGCGCGGCGCGGTGCGGCGCCAAAATAGTTATGCCAGGCCCACTCGAGCACGGCCGCGTCGAGCCTGGCAGGACCGCCTTCATAGCGCGCCCGATCGCGCACCTGGCGCAGCAAATCGCGCGGATGGCAGGCCAGCAGCGGCACGCGCCAGCGTGCATGCAGCTCCTGCAGCAAAAAGGCAAACGCCGGGGCATTGAAGGGCACGCCATGGGCGATGCAGGCGGCGCGAAATACCTGCGCATATTCGGCCACGCTGAGCGCCGGCACTTCGATCTTGTAGCCGAGCCGGCGCAGAAAGGCCGCATCAGACAGGCGCTCGGGCAGGAAGTTCGATGAAAACACCACCAGTACGTCGAACGGCACGGCAAAGACATGGCCGTTATGCAGCGACAGGTAATCGACGGCGCGATCCATCGGCACGATCCAGCGGTTCATCAGCTCTTGCGGCGAACAGCGCTGGCGGCCCAGGTCGTCGATAATGAAGAGTCCGTTATTGGCCTTCAGGTGCGGCGGCGCGCGATACAGGCGCGTGACGGGATCGAAGCGCAGGTCGAGCATGTCGAGCGTCAGTTCGCCACCGGTCAGGATGGCCGGGCGGCGCAGGCCGCGTACCCAGCGCATATCGAGTGGCTGGCGCGGCACGCCCAGGCTGCACGCACCAGCCGCTTCCTGCCCGGCGCCATGTTGCTGCGCATCGTAGAACGGCAGCACTTCGCCGTCGACCATGATCGCGTGCGGCAGCGCAATAGCGCCTTGCAGCAGGCCGGCCAGGCGTTCGGCCAGCCAGGTCTTGCCGCTGCCGGCGGCGCCATGGATAAAGATGGCACGGTTTGAATTCATCGCCGCACCAAGCTGCCCAAGCACGCGCGGGTTGACCACCATGCCGTCAAACTGCGCTTGCACATGTTCGTGCGTGACATGCATGCCGGCCACGCTTTGCAGCGCCGCCTGCGCGTTGTAGGTGGCCAGCGGCACCGGACATGGCCCGGCATAGGCGTTGCGCGCCAGGCAGGCAAGCGCGCGCTGGCGGCCGCTGTCGGACAATTGATAATGAATGTCGGCATCGGTGCCGCTGGCGCCACGGCGCGTCACTTCACACAGTTTTTCCTGTCGCATGAAGTTGATCACCGGATCGATCACCGCCAGGCTGAGCTTGAGGTGGGCCGCCAGTTCCGGCAAATGCATCTGGCCGCGCTGGAACAGCACTTTGACCAGCAACTCGAGCAAAAACAGAAAGGGCATGCCGGTTTCTTCCACCGTGCGCGGCGCACGCGCATGGGCCGGCGCCAGATCGGGCGTCAGCACTGGCTCAGGCATGCCGGTCATGCCGGTCATGCCAGCACGCCCAGTCGGCCGCCGGCTGCCAGCGCCAGGTAACTGGCCGTGCCGGCAGTAATCGCCAGCGCATACGGCAGCTTGCCGCTGGAGGCCGCTGGCGGCGTCATGCGCAGTGTGCCCTGCAGAAAACCGCCGAGCAGCATCTGGCCGGTATTGGTCAGCACCTTGCGCAGCACGCCGCTGTAGACCGCCGCCGCGAGCGCCAGCACGCCGCCGGACAGCAAGGTAAACAACACCGCCAGCAATACCGGCTGCGGCCCGAGAAACGCGCCCACCATGGCCATCAGCTTGACGTCGCCGGCGCCCAGCGCCTTGAGCGCATACATCGGCAGCAGCAGGGCCAGGCCCAGCATCATGCCGGCCAGCGCCATCAGCAGCCCGGCCGGCGCCAGGTCGGGCAGCGGCAAGGTATTGAGCAGCAAGCCCAGCAAGGCGCCCGGCAGCACCAGGCGGTTCGGGATGCGCCGGCTGCGCACATCGTGCCAGGCAGCCGCGCCAAGCAGGCCCCACAGCACCAGGGCGGGGGAAAACATCCAGAAAGATTCGGGGTTCATCGTAATCCTGGCGCAACGGCCGAGAGGATGCAGAAAATCAACAGGCCCGACATTCCGTCGCGGGATGCGGGCCTGTCATGTGTTCGTACGGCGCCAAGACACTGCGCGCCGCTGCAAGTTAAGGTGCTTTGCCGCCGACAGCGTCGGAGACTTTTTGGAAAGCGCCCTTGATTTCGCCACCAAGTGTACTAAGCACAGCGACCAGAGCCACCGCCACCAGCGCTGCAATCAGGCCATATTCGATTGCCGTCACGCCGTCTTCTTCCACCAGGAATTTTTTAATAGCATTCATTATCCGCTCCATTTACATTTAATTTAAAAACACGATAAAACCGGTATTCAGTTGAATGACGAGAATTACCTCGCTCAATTTCTGATACATGTATTTTATATAAATATAAAATTAATTAAATCAGAGAAAAGTCATTTTATGCACAGTACATATCGCCTTATTTTTTTATTACCGGCCATGACATTTATCCCGGCATCAAGCATTCATCGGCTCTGCCAGCTTGTTGCGCGTGGCATAGACATACAATTCGAGCCGGTTGGTCACGCCAAGCTTGCTGTAAATGGAAGTCAAATGATTGCGCAGGGTCTGTTCCGAAATAAAGGCGCGCTGGGCAATTGCCTTGTTCAGCGCGCCGCTGCCTTCGACCATCATGGCAATGATCTTGCGTTCCTTGGCGGTCAGCCTGGCAATGCGCAGTTCTTCCGGATCGGGTGCGCTGGCCGGCTGGCTGAAGGCGCAGATCATGCTGTCGATCAGCTCCTGATCCAGGCACAGCTCGCCCTGATGCACGCGCACCACCGTATCGATCAGTTGCTCCACCGCCGTGTCCTTGCCGGCGACGCCACGCGCGCCGCTGCGCACCCCCTGTACCAGCAGTTGCCGGTCGGGCACACTGCTGAACAGCACGATGCGGGTGACGCCGTTGTCGAGCAAGGCCGGCAGATACACCACCACCGACTCCTGATCCAGTTCGGTTTCCATATCGAGCACAATCACATCGGGACACAGCGTATTGGCCAGCAACAGCGCGCTGCCCATGTCGCCGGTACTGGCAACGACTTCCATGGCGGGCTCGGCGTTACTGAGCAGTTGTTCCAGGCCCCATGACAGGCTTTTGTGGTCGGAGATCAGCATCACACGGATGACTTTTTGAATCGACATGCATTACCTCTTTACTTGATATTATTGATCCGCATCAATTTATTAAGATCAAATTCCATCACTTTTTTCAATTACGGCACATATTACCCTTTCAATATCAAACCACGCAGCCGCACGATCAATTTTCATCATCAAACTTTCATATAATTGATTTGAGAAAATTTCACAAAAAACGATTCAATATATTATTCCGACCATAATCACCGCCTTGCAGGAATTTTCTTTTCCACTTATGCCGGAATGCCCGGATTTATAGACATGACCAAAATCAAGGCCATACCGGCCAACGCTCAGCGCGGCGCCACGCTGGTTGAAATGGCGCTGATCACGCCGGCGTTTTTATTGCTGATGATCGGCGTGATTGAAATGAGCATGGCCTACTTTGCCAACATGACCATGCAGCATGCGGTGCGCGAAGGCGTGCGCTACGCCGTGACCGGCAACAGCGATCTCGATCCCGACAGCGCCAACCGGCACCGCTACCAGGCCGTCACGCAGAAAATCCGCGACAGTTCCATGGGCCTGTATGACAAGGTCAACCCGGTGCTGTCGGTCAATGGCAGCAGCCAGAGCAATGCCGGCATGTTTGGCCAGGGCGGCGACATCGTGGTGGTGACGATTGCCTGCAGCTGGACCTTTGCCACGCCCATGGTGCGCGCCCTGTTTCGGGACGGCAAAGCGCATTTCGTGGTCGCGGCCACCATGCGCAACGAGAGCTTCGGCGGCCTGTGATGCGCGTTTCTCACCACCATCGCCGCCAGCGCGGTATTGCCATCATGGAATTTGCACTGGCCCTGCCCTTGCTGGCGCTGTTGCTGCTGATTGCTGTCGACCTGTCGCGCGCGATCCAGGCCAGGACCATCCTGCTCAATATCAGCCGCGAAGGCGCCAACCTGGCGTCGCGCTCGACTGCCGACCTGCACGGCTCCAGCCAGACCATCATGAATGCGCTGGCCGCCACCACGCCGCCGCTCGACATGCGCGCGCGCGGCATGGTCTATATCACCAAGATCGCCGGTTACGCCGCCAAAGCCAGCGATCCGGTACGCAATGTGGTGCTGGAGCAGTACCGCTGGAATGATGGCGTGCAAAGCAGCGGCTATGCGCCGCGCAGCCAGGTATGGCACTGCAATAACTGGAACAACGACGGCGCCTGCAGCAAAATACCGGCCGGTGAGATGGCTCCGGACGCGCCCCTGATGCAAGGGCAGTTGGCCAGGGGCGAGCTGATCTACGCGGTGGAAACCTTCTATCGTTTCGACATGCTGTTCGGCGCGCTGGCGCCTGGCGGCGCCAACGGGCCCGCACTGGGCCCTGACCTCTATTCGATGACGGTGTTCTGATGCGCATTCCATGCAGAAAACAGCACGGCCAGGTGCTGGTGATGATGGCTTTGTCGGCCGTTGTACTGATCGGCTCGGTGGGCCTGGCGATCGACTCGGCGCTCGGCTACCTGGTCAAGGCCAGGCTGAACGCTGCAGTCGATGCGGCAAGCCTGGCGGCGGCGCGCGCCGTTACGCTGGGCAATAACGAAGCCGAGCAGAAAGCCCACGCGCGCGAGGCGGCCCGGCACTTTTTCAACATCAACTATCCTGACCGCTTCCTGCTGTCGACCCCGCAGCTGGCGCCCACGCAGGTCAGTTTTGACGCCGGCACGGTCACCATCGACGTGGCGGCCAGCGCCAGCCTGCCGGTATCGCTGATGGGCGTGCTGGGCTTCAGGACGCTGGAGGTCGCGGCCAGCGCACAGACCATCCGCAAGGACCTCGACATGGTGCTGGCCATGGATACCTCCGGTTCGCTCAAGCCGAACCAGGACGCCGTGCGCCAGGCCGGCCAGGACTTCCTCGACAAATTCAACCCCAATGTGGACCGGCTCGGCCTGCTGCACTTTGCCAGCAATGCGGTGCAAGACATCGCCATCCGTGCGACCAGCCGTGGTTTCGACCGCGCCAGCGCCAGCAACCTGATAGGAAACTATGTTTTTGACGGCGGCACCAACACCGCCGAAGGCCTGTGGCAGGCGCGCGACCAGCTCAATACCATCGGTATCGTCAACCGCTCCAGCCTGCGTGTGATCGTGCTGTTTTCCGACGGCTCGCCGGCAGCCTTTTCTTCGCATTTTTTCCCGACCGGCAGTGGCAACTGTCGCAGTGCCGGCGCCGTTGCCACACCCACCGACAAGCCGGACTACCGCAGCAGTTCGGCCCTCGATGGCCTGTATAAAATGGACAAGAGCAACGAAAAGAACGGGCAGTGCAATACCGCCGGTGTAAGCGAATTTCCCGACTGGTATAACGCCCATGACGCGGGCGCGCGCGCGTTTGCCGTCGTCACCGGTGCGCCGCGCGTGGTCAGCAAAAAGGCCGATACGGCGCTCAAACAGTGGACCAATGTGCACCGCGCCTCGCGCAACCTGGCTGAAAGCTTTGCCAGCAAGGCACGTCAGGAAGGCATATATATCTTTACGCTGGGCATGGGCGCTTCGCTGGTCAAGGGCGAAGGACCGGATCTGGAAAAGGGCGAGGATCTGCTGCGCTGCCTGGCCAATGCGCCCGACGCCAGGCCAGCCTGCCGCAAGCCGGCCGAGCCGCAGGGACTATACTGCTACGCCGCCACCGAAACCGATCTGAGCCCGTGCTTTACGCGACTGGCGTCGGCCATTCTGCGCATTTCCAAATAAGTCCCGTACAAAAACGGGGTCAGGAAGTGGACGGCTGACGCCCTTACAACGCCCCCTCCAGCATCAGGCGCCAGCTGCGCCAGCCGCGGGTGTCGACCGTGCGCAGCATGCGGCCGGTATCGTCGGAATAGATGCTGCTCTCTGTGCGCGCACGCGCCAGCAGGTTGGCGCCCGACACGCGCAGGCGCAGTTGGTCGCTGAAGCGCCACAGGCCGTACACATCAAGTGTGCGCGCAGCACCCGCCGTTTCCAGCAGCGCACTTGATACGCGCATGCGCGTGCCACCCTGCAGATTGACGTTGCCGCCCAGCGTCAGGGGCCAGCGCGCCAGCCGATAATCGAGCCCAAGGTTGGCGCTCCACGGCAGTTGGCTGGCCAGCCGGTTGTCCGGGCCGGCCACGGCGTCCAGGCGCGACCAGTTGCGCGCCAGATTGGCGCGCAGGTCGATGGCAGGTGCAGTGGGCAGCAAAGTGGGCAGCAAGGCCGACAGCGGCAGTTTGGCTTCCAGTTCCAGCGAACGCACCTGCGCGCCGCCCTGGTTCGATGGCGTCGCCAGCCAGCGCCCGTCCTGGTAATACAGGCGGTCGAGCATCACATCGTCGATCCGGCGTAGCGAACCGCTCACGCCCAGCATGGCGTCCTTGACCGGATAGAACTCGTAGGCCGCGTCCAGGCCCCAGGCGCGTTCGGGGCGCAGGGCCGGGTTGCCCAATGTATCGGGATTGGTGCTGCTGTTGCCATTGTTGATGGTATAGCGGCGCGGTATCAGCTGGAACAGGGTGGGCGCCTTGTAGGTGCGCGTCAGCGCCAGGCGAAGCTGGTCTTTTTCGGTACGCTTCCACAGCAGTTGCAAGAGCGGACTCCACAGTTGCGAGGCCACCTTGTCCTGCATGGTGCTGTCGCCGCTGCTGGCCGTCTGCAGCTGCTCCCAGCGCAAGCCCAGATAGGCAGACCAGCGCGGTGCAAAAGTCCATTCATCCTGCGCAAACAGGGCCAGCCGGCGTACCGTGCCGCTGTAATCTTCATCGCTGCGCAGCGTTGTCACACCGAGATCGACCTGCTGCTCGCGCCGGAAGTCGTTGCGCCGGCGCCATTCGCCATCCCAGCCTGCGGCCAGCGTATGCTGCGCGCCCAGGCTGCGCCGGTAACTGCCGCTGCTGCCGGCCGAGACTTCATCGACACCGCTGTCGACCAGGTTGGTGGCCAGCAGCCTGCCATCGCGGCTGCGCCCGAGAAACACAAAATCGCTGCGGCGGTGGTTGCGCCCGGCGCCCAGCTTGACTTCCAGCGTGGCGCCGCCGTCGAGCTTGCGTAGCCACTGCAGATCGGTGCGCAGCACGCTGCTGTCCTGGTCGAAGTTGCTGCGGTTGTCCGGGTAGGCACTGTTCTCGCCCAGTTCGGCCGTTTCCACGCCATGGTGGCGGTTGCTCTGGCGCTTGAAACTGAGCAGGTTTTGCCAGGCCAGGCTACCCTCGCCGGCCAGCGCCCACGACAGGCGCGGCGCCAGTTCCACGCCTTTGCTGCGCACGATTTCCTGCTGCGGCGTATGGCGCACCAGCACCGGTGCGCCCTGCAGGTCGGCGTCGCGCTGCCACTCGTCGAACTGCATGGTGCTGGTGCTCTGGCTGAGCGTGGCGGCCAGCGCCTGGGCGCCGCCGCCCTGCCGGTCCGACCATTGCAAGGTGGCGCTGCCAGATGGCCTGCCGGCGCTTTCCGAGGCGCCCAGCTTGAACTCGCGCTGGCGCTTGCTGCCGGCTTTTTTCAGCACGATATTGATGGCGCCGGCAATCGCCTGGGTGGAAAACTCGGCCGTGGCGGCGCGGCGGATTTCCACCCGCTCAACCAGCTCGGGGTCGAGCGCATCGAGCGAAAAACCCGGCTGCACCGGCACCCCGTCGAGCATCACCAGCGTATAGCCCTGGCCCAGTCCGCGCAGTTGCAGCTGGCTGCCCTGCCCCTGACCCTTGCCTGGGCCCACGGTCACGCCAGGCACGCGGCGCAGCGCATCGGTCAACGTGCGGTCGCCCTGGCGCACCAGCTCGGCATGCCCCACCACCACGGTGGCGACCGATTCATCGCGGCGCTGGGCGGTAGTGTCGGGACTGGCCGTGACTGTCACGGTGGACATGGGTTCTTCGGCACGGACGTGCGCCGTCAACGGCAGCACCAGGCTGCACAGCAAAGTGGTCAATCGCATCGGGTGTGGTGGTCAGTTAGTGGAAGTTTATCGGCCAAACTGTTCGCGCCGCATGCGCAGCGCACGGGCGCTGGCATTGGCGTCCAGGCCGGCCAGCCGGCTTTGCGGGTCCTGCAGCCGGCCGTTATGCCAGACCTGGAAATGCAGGTGCGGGCCGGTGGCAAAACCGGTATCGCCTACCGTGCCTATCACCTGTCCGCTGGCGACGGCTTCGCCATCGCTGATATCGACGCGGTCCAGATGCACATACCACGATTGCCAGCCGCCGCCATGGTCGACGCGCACGGTCTTGCCCAGGCGCGCATCTTCGCTGGCGGTGGCAATGCCGTCTGCCGTTGCATGCACCGGCGTGCCACGCTTTGCCGCCAGATCGAGTCCGCTCAGGCCACCCAGATTGGTCGGCCGGACCACGCCAAAAAAACCGGTCACGCGCATTTGCTCAAGTGGATTACGCCAGGCAGGCAATGCGCTGGCGGGCGCTGTGGCCTGGCTGCCCGGCGGCTGTGGCTGCACGGGCACGCTCCAGGCCAGCGCAGGCTGCAGCGCCAGGCTGGCTGCGGCGGCGGCGGCCATCGCCAGCACGCCCAGCAGGCGCATCGGCCACGACATGCGCGCTGGCTGCGTCTCACGCATGCGCAGCAGGCGATCGGCCATCGACGAACAGCGCTGGCCGGCAAAGGCCAGTGCGGGCAACCGCTGCTGCTGGCGCTGCTGGCGCAACTGGGCCACCAGCGCGGCAGCATATTGCTTGCGCTCGCTTTGCGGACGGCCGGCCAGTACCTGCGCATCGCAGCCAAGTTCCTGCGCCCAGGCCAGGCGCTGGCCGAGCCAGTGCAGCAGCGGGTTAAACCACAGCAGTGCCTGCAGGGCCAGCGACAGCGCCTGCAACAGCGGATCGTGGCGACGCGCATGGGTCAGCTCATGCTCAATCATCAATTGTTGCTGCTGAGGTGAAAACTGCGCCAGGTGCGCCGGTAACAACAAACGGCGGCGCCACAAACCCAGCAGCATGGGCGACACCGGCGCATCGACTTCCAGCCACTTCAAGCGTGGCTGCTGATGCCCGGACGGCGCGTCGATGGCGCGCGCCAGGCTCAACAGTTGCGCCAGCCGTGCATGGCCGCGCCACTGGCGCCATGCTGCCAGCGCCATGCCCGCCGTATATGTGGCCAGCCAGAGCCAGGGCAACAGCGCCAGCAGCGGTGGCCAGTCTGGCGCCGCCGACGCCGGCAGCGGCCTAGCAGCTGCTGGCGCCGCCGACGCCGGCAGCGGCCTAGCAGCTGGCAGCAGCGTGTCGGCAGTCATGGCCTGCTCCGGCAATGAGACGGCCACGGGCAAGCGCATTTCCGGCACCACGCTCACGACCTGGCTGTGCGGCAGCAGCGACAGCACGAAAACACCGGCCAGCAGCAACTGGGCAGCCAGCCATGGGCTGCGCCGTGCAGCCAGTGCAGGCCAGCGGCGAACCGCCAGCCACAACATGGCGCACAGCAGCAGGCCGGCAACCACACTGGCCAGGCTGGCCTGGAGCAGCAGCAGCGGATAGGCGACTAGCGGCATCGCTTACTCCTTCCCGTCTTGCGGCCAGTCGTGCAGCAGCTGCTCGAGTTCGGCCAGCTCTGCGCCGTCCACCAGTTTGCTGCCGGTAAACATACTGACGGGCAAAGGCGTATCGATTTCCATCACGCGCCGGCCAAAGTCATGCGCAAAGGCGGCCAGCGTGGCCACCTTGTCGGCCTGCGGCTCATACACCAGCACGCCATGCAGGCTGCGCTGCGACAGCAGGCCTTTTTCCAGCATGCGCTCGACGGTCTTGCGGGTCGAGGAAAAAGACCAGTCGAGCTCGGCTTGCACGCTGGCGTGCAGCTGGCGCGCCGACTGCGGCTGATCTTTCCACAGTGCCTTGAGCAGGCACAGTTCGGTAACCGATGGGGTGGACAATGAGGTGGACATGCGTGCTCCTGTGACGAATGACACAATTATGCGACCATTGTCACATACCCTGCAAGCATTATTTGCGACAACTGTCACACACCACCGCAACGCCTCCATGTCAATCAGTTTGAAGCGCTTTGCATGCATGCTGTTATACTTCGCCGGTGCGGCACACTGACCAGTCCCCTTGCCGCTGTCTTTCGACACTAATCTGATTGCCTGCGACTGGCGCCTCACGATGGCGACAGGCCGATCTCACCATAAAGTTATCATGTCCTTTTCCTCACTCGGCTTGTCCGATGCTATCGTTCGTGCCGTTACCGAACATGGCTACACTGTGCCAACCCCGATCCAGACCCAGGCGATCCCTGCCGTGCTGGCTGGCGGCGACCTGCTGGCCGGCGCACAGACCGGCACCGGCAAGACGGCCGGCTTCACGCTGCCGATCCTGCACCGCCTGTCGACCGACGCTAACGGCGCGGCCATCACCAGCAATACCTCGACCCGCCCGATCCGCGCCCTGATCCTTGCGCCAACGCGCGAACTGGCAGCACAGGTGGAAGAAAGCGTGCGTGCCTACAGCAAATACACCAAGCTGAATTCGGCCGTGATCTTTGGCGGCGTCGGCATCAATCCGCAGATCAAGCAGCTGAAACACGGCGTCGATATCCTGGTGGCCACGCCTGGCCGCCTGCTCGACCATATGGGCCAGGGCACGGTCGACCTGTCGAAAGTGGAAATCCTGATCCTCGACGAAGCCGACCGCATGCTTGACATGGGTTTTATCCGCGACATCAAGAAAGTGCTGGCAGTGTTGCCACCGAAACGCCAGAACCTGCTGTTCTCGGCCACCTTCTCGGATGAAATCAAGGCGCTGGCCGATGGCCTGCTGAACAAGCCGGCCATGATTGAAGTGGCGCGCCGCAATTCAACCGTGGAAGTGATCAAGCAAAAGATCCATCCGGTCGACCGCGACAAGAAGCACCCGATGCTGTCGTACCTGATCAAGGCCCATAACTGGACCCAGGTACTGGTATTTACCCGCACCAAGCACGGCGCCAACAAGCTGGTCGAGCAACTGGGCGCCGACGGTATCGGCGCGCTGGCCATTCACGGCAACAAGAGCCAGTCGGCGCGTACGCGCGCGCTGTCCGAATTCAAGGACGGCACGCTGCAGGTGCTGGTGGCCACCGACATCGCCGCGCGCGGTATCGATATCGACCAGCTGCCACACGTGGTCAACTACGACCTGCCGAACATTCCGGAAGACTATGTGCACCGTATCGGCCGTACCGGCCGCGCCGGCGCCAAGGGCGAAGCGGTGTCGCTGGTGTGCGTCGATGAGCACGAAATGCTGAAAGACATCGAAAAGCTGATCAAGCAAACGCTGCCGCGTGAAGTGATCGAAGGCTTCGAGCCGGACCTGAACGCGCGTGCCCAGCCAGTCCAGCTGCGCAGCGGCAACCCAGGCCACCGCAACCCGCGCCCTGCTGGCCAGGTGGTGCGTGTGAAGACCGGCGGTGGCGGCAGCAAGCCACGCAGCGGCGGTGGTGGTGGTGGTAATGGCGGCGGTGGCGGTGGTGGTAACCGCAGCGGCAACAGCCAGCCACGCTCGGCGGCCAATCACCGCTCCGGCGGTCGCGGCCGCTAAGCAGCTGCCCGCCTGACAAGAGCCGCTCCCGACTTCGGTCCGGAGCGGCTTTTTTCCGTCCGTCGTTTCAGTCGACCATTTGCCCCAACGCAATGCATTGAAGCAAGAACAGCGCGACACTGGATGCTCATTTTCTTCCACGGTGCATCATGCGTACTGTTCAGGTCACGCTCTCGTTCTGCCTGTGCTTGTGTCTGTGCGGCTGCGTGGTGGCGCCCGGCGCCTCACCGTCCACGCAACAGGTGCGCGCACTGGCAGCGCAGGACGACGCCATCGCCGATTTTTCTGCCCTGGCGCTGCGCTACCGCGACAGCTACGAGCGCTTGCAACCGTATCTCGATGCACAGCAGGATGCGCTGGAAAAGCGGCTGGACCGCCAGCGCCGCGACATGTATCGCGATGTGGCCCAAATCAGCCTGGCGCTGAGCCAATACCTGCAGGCGCTGGCCCAGCTGGCCAAGCAGGACCGGCACGCCATGACTGCCGAAATCAACAGTGCCGGCGTGGCGATCCGTGCCTGGCCCGACGCGGGCATCAACGACGAGGCCGTGACTGCCGCCACCATCGTGCTGCGCCTGCTGGCGCGCCTGCAGGGCGAAGCGGGCCAGCGCGCCGTGCTGGCACAAACCCTGCAAGAAGGCAATCTTCCCGTGCAAACGCTGCTGGCCACGCTGGAGCATCTGCTCAGCCTGTACGACCGCGCCGGCGACAATGAACGCGATATCGTGCTGGGACTGTTGGAAACCGATATTGCCTTTGCCGAAGCGCCAGCCCAGCGGCTGCTGGCGGTGCTGGCAAAAACCGTGCAGCAAAGCAAGAAGGAAGAATACCGGCTGTATGGGCTGCGCCATACGCTGGCGCGGCAAAAGCTCAGTGCGCTGGCGCGCCAGCATGCCTTGCTGGCCGGCATGGAGCCGCCGTTATGGTAACGCCGAACCAGCCGGTACTGGCAGATGGATTGCCGGAGCAGCCATTGGCCGAACAGCTGGGCGACGAGCTGACGCTGACTGCCGCCACCTTGCATGCGGCGCTGCGCCGCGCCATCGCCCGCCGTGGCGAAGACGGCGCCAATGCGATCAGCCAGCAGCAGGTGCAAACCATCTTTGCGATGGAGGTGGCACTGCGCCAGCAAGCCAATACCCTGTATGCGCGTGCCGCCGGCAGCGTGCTGGCGGTGCTGGCCGGCGAACAGCAGCAGCTGCAATCGCTGCTGCTGACGGTGCGCCGCACGATGGAACGCCACGATGACGCCAGCGGCTGGATCAGCGTGGCCACGGGCGTGCTCAACCTGGGCAGCGCCGTGTTGTCGGGCAACCCCGAGCGCATCCTGACCCAGCTCGCCCGGCTGCGCGAACGGCTGCCCTGAATATCGCGCCAAGCCATTTGTCGCCGCTTGCGTGCGCAGCGCACCTGCCAGACTGTGCCAGAATGCAGGCACTGCATCGTGAAAGGTGATCTCATGACTTATAAAACCATCCTGCTGCATGTGGACGACGGGGCCGGACGCGACGCGCGTATTGCCGCTGCCGCCAGCGTGGCGCAGGCCTGCGGCGGCCACCTGACCGGCGTGGCGCTGACCGGCGTGTCGCGCCTGCTGTACCAGAACCAGCCCGACCTCGACGCCGATCCCAACCTGACCTTGCACCTCAACTTCCTGCGTGAACGCGCCGCGCGCGCGCTCGACGGCTTCGGCGCCCAGGCTGCGGCGGCCGGCGTGGCCTCGTTTGAAGAGCGCGTAATTGACGATGAGGCGGCCGGCGGCATCAGCCTGCTGGCGCGCTACGCCGACCTGGTCGTGATCAGCCAGTACAACGCCCAGGACAAGTCGCCGTCAGTGATGCGCGATTTTCCCGCCTATGTGCTGCTGCACTCGGGCAAACCGGTGCTGATCATGCCTCATTCGGCGCAGGCCACCGCGCCGGCGCAGCCTGCCAGCGCACGTAATGTACTGATTTCATGGAAAGGCAGCAAGGAATCGGCGCGCGCCGTCAGCGCCGCCCTGCCCCTGCTCCAGCGCGCCGGTACCGTGCATGTGGCCGTATTTGACGCCCAGATGCATGGCGCCGAGTATGGCGAGCATCCGGGCGCCGATATCGTGCAATACCTGGCGCGCCATGGCGTGCAGGCACGTTTGCAACTGCTCGACGGCGGCGGCAACCGGCGCAGCGATATCGGCGAGGCGCTGCTGGCGCATGCGTCGGACGTGTCGGCCGACTTGCTGGTGATGGGCGCCTACGGCCACTCGCGCCTGCGTGAAACCATTTTGGGTGGCGTCACACGCACGGTGCTGCAAAGCATGACGATGCCGGTGCTGATGGCGCACTGACAGCGGCTGGCCACTGCGCCTGCGGTCAGTCGCGCCACGGCTGGCTGCGGATCTTGGCCACCTGGCGCTGCGCCAGCCATTGCCACAGCTGCAGCGCATCGTCCTGGCACAGGGCCGACATGCGGCGCGGGCTGGCCAGCGCGATTTCGCAATCGCGGTCCGACCATTCCTCGAAAGTGACTTCGCCACCGCTAGCGACTTCGACCTGGTACATCAGGCCGTCGTCGTAGCCAAAGCGCAGCAAGGCGCTGGCGGGACTGCCATCGGCGGTGTCCGTTTTGCCACGGTATAGCTCGGCAAGCGTCTCGGCCAGCTGCGACGGCGTGGGCGCGCTGACGTCGCGCCCATCGGGCCGGGTGAGAATAAACCAGGCTTGTGTCATGTATCGCTCCCTGTCACCGCTCGTTAGCGTAAGGCTGGCAAGTGCAAGCAATAGTGGCGGCGATACGGCCGTACCTGTGCGCTGGCGCCATCCCTGTCTGTACCGGTCGATACCGCTGGCCGGTACATTAGTCCTACTAATCTTAACAGCGATGATACCGAAAATCACGCAAGCTGGGTTGGGCGTTGCAAACGCCGTTCAGGCAACCAGTACCGGCAGGCTCAGCGGGTCGAAATCGCGCCAGTCGCCGTCGACGATCTCGCCTTCTGCCTCTTCGATCTGCCAGGCGCCTTCGCCGCGCAGCGTGGCCAGCGCCGCCTCGCGCTCGGCCGGCCCGTCAAAGGCGACGGCCAGCAGCATGCCGGGCTGGCGCGGCGCATGACGGTTTTCCTGCGGCACGCTGTCGCGGTCTTCCGGTGCCACGTCTTCGCCTTCGCCGGCGCCCTTCATCTTGTTAAGGCTGTAGAGCGAGCCGACATGGGCGCCCACCAGCGCACCGACTACCGGCCCCAGCGGCCCGGTAGCGAGCGCCGTGGCCGCACCCACGCCAGCGCCGACGGCGGCGCCCACTGCCGCGCCGCCGGCCACGCCTTCCGGCGTTTCCTTGGCGCCCGGCGACATGTCGCGGTCGCCGCCCAGCGCATGCAGGTCATGCTGGCCCGGCTGGTTCACAAAAAAATCGCTGATGCGCTGGTCGGCAAAGCCGGCGCGGTTCAGGGCGGCGCGCGCGGCCGCCACCTCATCCTGCAACTGGAAATGGCCTGCAAGTATGCGTGACATGATGGCTCCTGGTCGTGGAATAGCATGCTGCGCAGCATGCGCCCGCCGGCGCGCGCCGACTGTACGCCTGCGCACGCAGCAGCCATTTGAAACGCAGCGGTGCCAGCAGCGATCAGGCCAGCTTGAGCATTTCACGGTACAGGTCGGCCTTGCCTTCGAAGCCGATGCCGGGCAGTTCCGGCAGCACGATATGGCCGTTGTCGACCGTCACGCCATCGGGGAAGCCGCCGTACGGCTGGAACAGGTCCGGGTAAGATTCATTGCCGCCCAGGCCCAGGCCGGCCGCAATATTGAGCGACATCTGGTGGCCGCCGTGCGGAATGCAGCGCGCAGGCGACCAGCCGTGTTCGCGCAGCATGTCGAGGGTGCGCAGGTACTCCACCAGACCGTAGCTGAGCGCGCAGTCGAACTGCAGCCAGTCGCGGTCGGCGCGCATGCCGCCGTAGCGGATCAGGTTGCGTGCATCCTGCATCGAGAACAGGTCTTCGCCGGTGGCCATCGGGTTCTTGTAGTAGTTGCGCAAGGTCGCCTGCAGCTCGAAGTCGAGCGGATCGCCCGGTTCCTCGTACCAGAACAGGTCGTACTGCGACAGCGCCTTGGCGTATTTGACGGCCGTATCGAGGTCGAAGCGGCCATTGGCGTCAACCGCCAGCTTCTGGCCGTCCTGCAGCACGCTCAGCACCGAATCGATGCGGCGCAGGTCTTCGTCCAGGTCGGCGCCGCCGATTTTCTTTTTCACCACCGTGTAGCCGCGGTCGATATAGCTACGCATCTCGTCTTTCAGCTTGTCGTGATTCTGGCCCGGGTAGTAGTAGCCGCCGGCCGCATACACGAAAATCTTGCGCTCGGCCTGGCCGTTGCCGTAGCGGTCGGCCAGCAGCTGGAACAGCGGCTTGCCTTCGATCTTGGCCACCGCATCCCACACCGCCATGTCGATGGTGCCGATGGCCACCGAACGCTCGCCGTGACCGCCCGGCTTTTCATTGGTAAACATGCAGTTCCAGATCTTGTGCGGATCGAGATTGGTGCCGGCGTCGTCGATCAGGCTGGCCGGGTCGGCTTCCAGAATGCGCGGGATAAAGCGCTCGCGCATCAGCGTGCCCTGGCCGTAGCGGCCGTTGGAGTTGAAGCCGTAGCCGATCACGGGCTTGCCGTCGCGGATCACATCGGTCACCACGGCGACCAGGCTCAGCGTCATTTTGCTGAAGTCGATATAGGCGTTGCGGATAGGGGAACTGATCGGTACGGTCTTTTCGCGGATTTCAACGATTTTCATGCGGGTCTCCTTTGAGTGCGGTGCGTGACTGATAAAACACAGCTTACTCTTGAAACCAGCACTTATAATTCACTGAAATTTAAACCATTATTCACTTTAAATGAAAACTGCACCCGATCTGGATTTCTTTGTCCTGCTGGCCAAGCTCGGCAATATGACGGCTACCGCACGCGAACTGGGCCTGACGCCGCCCGCGGTGACAAAACGCCTGAGCCAGCTGGAACAGCGTCTGGGCGTGCGCCTGGTCAACCGCACCACGCGCCGCATCAGCCTGACCAATGAAGGCGAACTCTACCTGGCGCAGGCCACGCAGATCCTGCATCAGATCCGCGACATGGAAGAATCGGTTTCCAGCGGACGCGCCGCACCCAAGGGCCTGCTGCGCGTCAACGCCACGCCCGGTTTTGGCCGCACCCGCATCGCGCCCATTGTCTCGCGCTTTGCCCATGCCTACCCGGAAGTGGAAGTGGAACTGCATCTGACCGACCGGCCGATCAGCCTGGTGGAGGAAGCCTACGACCTGGCGATCCGCTTCGGCGAACTGCCCGACACGCGCCTGACGGCGCGCCGGCTGATGGCCAACCGGCGTTTCCTGTGCGCCTCGCCAGCCTATCTGAAAGCGGCGGGCGAGCCGCAGACGCCGGAAGAGCTGCACCGCCACCGCTGCATTTTGCACCGCCAGAACGACGATGTGTATGGCACCTGGCGCTTGCAAAAGGGACGCGCGGTGGAGCTGGTCAAAGTGCGCGGGGCAGTGTCGAGCAATGACGGCGATATCGTGATGAACTGGGCGCTGGACGGCCACGGCATCGTGCAGCGCTCGGAGTGGGACGTGGCCAAATACCTGGCCAGCGGGCGCCTGCGCGAAGTCATGCCGGGCTACACGCTGCCCTCGGCCGACCTGTATCTGTACTACCTGTCGCGCAACAACCTGCCGGCCAAGATGCGCGCCTTTATCGACTTTCTGGTGGCCGAGTTCGGGCCGGCCTGAGCAGTTTTACCAGCGCGGGGCATAGTTGGCAAACACCGGCTCCTGTGCCGCATCATCGGGCGGCGGCGACATCCAGTCGCGCGGATCGACCTTGTAGTAGCCGAGGAACTGCGCATACAGTTCCTCGTGGTGTTCGGCCATCTGGTACGGCTTTTCAAAGAATGTTTCGGTGGCCACGGCAAAAAATTCGGCCGGGTTGGTGGCGCCGTAATGGTCCATCACGCTCTTCTGGTGATAGATGGCGTCGTGGCGCAGATTGTCAAAGTCACGCAACAGCACGGTGGCCCAGCTGCGGTAACTGCTGACGTTCGGCAGATACGGCGCACCATTGGCGGCGCCCGATTCACTGTCGAGCTGATGGGCAAATTCATGCAGCACTACATTGTGGCCGTCGGTCCAGTCGGCGGCGCCGCGCTGCACATGGTTCCAGGCCAGGATCACGCGGCCATCGCCCCACGACTCGCCCAAGAGGCCATTGGCCGACGGCGTCACCACCCCGCCCGGCCCCACTTCATTGCGCGTGACCACGAATTCATCGGGGTAGACCAGGATGGTGTCGAGTTCGGGATAGACGGCGCTCTGGCGATTGAGCAGCAGCAAGCAGGCCTGGCCGGCAATGGTGTAGCGCATCTCGTCGGTGATAGTCAGGCCGGCGCAGCCGACAAACTTCTTCTGGTACAAAAACTGCACCACCAGCGATTGCAACTGCTGCTGCAGCGGCGCCGGCATGCGCGCATAGACGGGAATGTTTTTTTCCAATATCGCCAGGCCGTCAGCGGACAATGGCCGCGACAGGGCGCGCTTCAGGCGCCAACGCGGGAACCACAAGGAAAACACGATGGCCAGCGTGACAAGGGCAATCCACAGCAACGGGTTCATGCGGGCCACCCTGAACTACCCGGTGCAGGGACGGTGGCATGGCGGATGGTAATCATATGACAGGCTGGCAAGGAACGCTCCTCAAGGTCACCGCCGCATATCGGCGGGCTATGCCAGCCACATGGGGATGCTTGACAGGGTTTCAATCCTTTCCAGGCAGACAGCAAAAAGCCGGGCATTGGCCCGGCTTTACTGGGAGTATCAGAGCATGACCGCCCCAATGCACGGCAAACCCTGCTACGGTGTTGCTCAGGCCGTGGTTTGCGCCTTCTGCTGCGGTGCGCCGAACAGGGCGGCAACCAGCGGATCGCGGGTCACCGGGCCGCGGTTGACGCGAATGGCGTAATGCGTGTCATCGGCCAGGATATGGAAGTGACGGCCGCTGCCTGCCATGCTTTGCTCGCGCAGACCCGGACGGTCTTTGCGCGGTGGCGCGCCTTCGCGTTTTGGCTGCACGATGGCGGCCAGGAAGGCTTTCACACGTTCAGGGTCTGGCGTCAGCTGGTAGACTGCCTTACCCAGATAGGTGGCGGTGCCTTCGATATAGCGGGCCAGTTCGATCACGCCGGCTTCGCGCAGGTCGCGGATGTATTTGCGGGCGCCCGATGGCGAAAATTTCAGGAACCAGGCGATTTCATCTGCCAGCATTTCATGATTGGACAGTTCGCCAATCAGCTTTTGCATGTTCTCGATCCGGCGCAGGGTGGCGGAAGTGGAGCGCACACGTTCGATCGGCGCCATGGAAATTGGATTCATGCGCTCCGGAGGAATCGGGGCGGCGCGTTCCACCATGGTCATTGAAGAAGCTTTACCGGTCGCACGAAGTTCCTGGTGCGCTGCCTTCATGTCGCTCTTGACGTGAGATTGAGTCATTGCATGCATTTGAATACTCCTAAATTAACGATTGCAGGTAGCCCGAATTATTGGGTTTTTGGCATTTTTCATCCAAGAGACCGCTAATTCCAGGCGTCTGACCACAGAATGCCGTCCTGGACGATGCTGGTCTGTGCGTTAACGAACATTGCTGACGGTTTTTTGCTGAGAAAGTAAAAATATTCCATCAAGCACCAATTATCAGAACACTTGCTGCCGCACCGTTTGCCAAAATGCAGCGTGCCAGGCACATGCATGTCGAAAGACCAAACTTGGCTAAACGTGAAATGGCGAACAGAAGCGCCACGCTCGTTAACATAAAATTAATCCGAACGTCAGGAACCCGATACGGCGCTTTGTTTCATGAATTTTTGGTTCACTATTTCATGGTTGCGCTTTATCGTTAGCTTCACCTCCTGCCGACACCGTTCGATGTCTGGCCCTGGCATGGCCTGCCATGCATATGGCACCGCCCGCCGGCTTTCCGTCGGTTTTCAACCTTATCGGATACGCACAGGCGCTACCGGCAAGGAGTTAATCAGCGTCAGCCTCGCTAACTTACTAGTTACTATTTGCAAAGGAACTATCATGAAGATCACTTATCTGTTGGCCGCCACCGCCCTGATCAGCCTTTCCGCCTGCAAGAAGCCGGCTGACGCCCCCATGCCGGAAACCACCCCGGCCGTGACCGCGCCAGCGGTCACGCCAGCGCCTATGCCAACCGACCCGGCGGCGCCGGCCACGACGCCAGACGCAGCGCCTGGCACGCCCGCTGCGGCACCATTGACCGACCCGGCCACCACGCCGGCCGTACCGCCAGCCGAACCAGCCAAATAAGCCGATACCCTGGTTCATCCCAGCGATGTCGCGCAATGCAGACAGCTGAGTACCAAAGTTACAACAACGGTACAACAGCGGCACCGCATCAGCACCCCGGCCAGCGGCCGGGTGCCTGATCGTGCCCATTGCGCGGCATTTCCCCTACTCCTCGGGGGAGTTGCGCGTTGCGAAGGTTATGCAACGCGCTTTTTTCTATTGGAGTAAGCCTTGAAGGCTTAGTTCACCCCAATGCCAGCTGGGCTGTTTGATGCAGCTCAAAGCCTCTTTTTCCCGATCTGATAATCCGCACCACTTTTTCGCCCTGCGTGCGGAAAGGCAGAATCACGCGTGCCACCTGCTTTTGCGCACGTACAAATTCAGCTTTAGAAACAATCACTTGTCAGCAAGCAAAAAATGCGTTCCACTGGCATGGAAGATGCTTTTATATTTTTATGGCCGCCGTCAGAGCAGCCGGATCACATAAACCATCTCACGATTGGAGACACAGCATGGCCCGTACTTTCACCCGTAGCACGTCCTTTGTTTCGTCCTTGTTCAACGCCAGGGCGCTGGCTGTTGTCGTGGCGTTCGCGGCGCAATGGCCGCTTGCCGCGCAGGCCGCCGATGTGGTGCGCCTTGGCAACCTGAAGTTCGCCCACTATGGCGCAGTCGCCTACATGAAGGAAATCGCGCCCAAATACGATTTGAAAATCGAAGAGCGCATCTTCGCCAAGGGCCTCGATATCGTACCGGCCATGATCGCCGGTGAAATGGACGTCTCGGCCAGCGCACTGGAAGCGGCCATTACCGGTCGCGCCAGCGGTTTGCCGGTCTACCTGGTGGGCGGCTTCGCCAAAGGCGGCGTGCAGATCGTCGGCCGGCCCGACCTCAATCTGAAGACCATTGCCGACCTGAAAGGCAAGAAAGTCGGCGTCACGCGCGGCGGCCCGCAGGAAATCCTGCTGTTTGCCGAACTGTCCAAGGTGGGACTCACCTGGTCGGACAAACCGGGCAAGGATGTGCAGATCCTGTACATGGGCTACCCCGACCTGAACCAGGCGCTGCTGACGCGCGATATCGACGCCATGAGCCAGTCCGAGCCGTACTCGACCCAGGCGATCCACAAAAAATACGGCTCGGCCATTCTGAAGCCTTACGACACGCCGCTGGGCGAACCGGTGCGCGCTCTGGTCATGTCGGAAAAAATGTACAGGGAAAAGCCGGCCGTGGCGCAGCGTTTCATGGACTGCTTCGTGGCGGCCACGCGTCAGTTCCTGGCGGACCCGAAGCTGGCTGAAAAATATGTGCGTGAGTCGATGTTCAAGAACCAGATCACGTCCGAAGACTACCGCGATGCGATCGACAACGCCATCTTCACCGAAGACATCAGCGTCAGCCATGTGCAACTGACCACCGACTACATGATCAAGTTCGGCGTGGGCCGCATGACCAAAGCGCCAGCAGCCAAAGACTGGGTCAAGCTCGATCTGCTGGAAAAAGCCAAGAAGTCCTACACACCCCGCTAACTTCGAAAGCCTGACGATGAATGTACAGATGATGAAACGCTTCGCCCACGGCGCCATCGTGCCGGTGGCCGTGCTGCTGCTGTGGCAGGCGCTGTCCTCCTTCGGCTGGATCAATCCGCAAATCCTGCCTTCGCCGGTGGCGGTGGTGGTCAAATGGTATGAGTATCTGATGCCGCTCGAAGCCTATACGCCGGGCTCAGGCAGCTACCTGGCCTGGATGTTCTCGGGCGAATTGCCGCATGACGCCTGGGCCAGCCTGTCGCGCGTGCTGGGCGGCTTTGCCATCGGCGCCGGCCTGGCCCTGCCGCTGGGCCTGCTGATGGGCACCAACCAGACCATCTACAAGCTGTTCGACCCGCTGGTGCAGGTGCTGCGCCCGATTCCGCCGATTGCCTATATTCCGCTGGCGATCCTGTGGTTTGGCCTGGGCAATCCGCCGGCCTTCTTCCTGATCAGCATCGGCTCGTTCTTCCCGGTGCTGATGAACACGATTGCCGGCGTGCGCCAGGTCGACGGCATCTACATCCGCGCCGCGCGCAACCTGGGCGCCAGCCAGATGACCATGTTCCGCCGCGTCATCCTGCCGGCGGCCACGCCGTATATTCTGGCCGGTGCGCGCATCGGCATGGGCACCGCGTTTATCGTGGTGATCGTGGCCGAGATGATCGCCGTCAACAGCGGCCTGGGTTTCCGCATCCTGGAAGCGCGCGAATACTTCTGGTCCGACAAAATTATCGCCGGTATGTTTACCATCGGCCTGTTCGGCCTGGCCATCGATATCGCCATGAATGCCCTGAACAACCATCTGCTGCAGTGGCATCGCGGCCTGGAACACTGAGAGAACGCCATGACCACCATCAATATCAATGCCGTCAATAAAATCTTTGCCACCGGCGGCAATGAAGTCGTTGCCCTGAAAGATATCAACCTCGATATCGCCAGCGGCGAATTCATCTGCCTGCTGGGACCGTCAGGCTGCGGCAAATCGACCCTGCTCAATGCGATTGCCGGCTTTTCCCACCCCACTTCGGGCCAGATCACGGCCGGCGGCAAACTGATTACCGCGCCGGGACCAGACCGCGGCATGGTGTTCCAGGAGTACGCGCTGTTTCCATGGATGACGATTGAAAGCAATATCGCTTTCGGCCTGGAGATCGCCGGCAAGAGCCCGGCTGAAATCAGGGAACGGGTCGATATGCTGCTCAAGATGCTGGGCCTGTCCGAGTTTCGCGCGCGTTATCCGAAAGACCTGTCGGGCGGCATGCGCCAGCGCGTGGCAATCGCCCGCGTGCTCGCGCTCGATTCACCGATCATGCTGATGGACGAGCCTTTCGGTGCGCTCGACGCGCTGACCCGGCGCAACCTGCAGGACGAGTTGCTGAAAATCTGGAAAGTCTTCGGCACCACCATCGTGTTTGTCACTCACTCGATCGAGGAATCGATCTATCTGGCCGACCGCACCATCGTGATGACCTACCGCCCCGGTACCATCAAGCGCGATGTGGCCATCGAACTGCCACGCCCACGCGACCCGAGCGACCCCGAGTTCAACCGCCTGAAACGCATGCTGGGGGAAATGGTGATGGAAGAGCAGCAGCGTCATCATCATGCCGAAACCATGGCCAGCACTGCCGACTGACGCGCTGCATGCTGCTGCGCAAGCGCCCTTCCGGGCCGCTACTGCCGGTTCTGCTGGCGGTGGCGTCGCTGGCGCTGCTGGCCTGGGCATCGTACGCCTGGGTCTGGCAGCGCCAGCTCGACGAGCTGCACCGTACGCTCGATTCGCGCGCCGAGCTGTATGCGGCGTCGATCGGCGGCGCGCTCAACAAATACGAATTCCTGCCGCTGGCGGTGGCGCAAAGCGAGGCGGTGGCGCAGCTGCTCGAGCATCCCGACGCCGCCAGGGTGGCGCAGATCAACGCCTACCTGGTCGACATCAACCGGCGCGCCGGCGCCTTCGCCGTCTACGTGCTCGACAGCCAGGGCACCACGCTGGCGTCGAGCAACTGGCAGGACCGCAGCTCGTACGTGGGCGTCAATTACGGCTTCCGGCCGTATTTCAAGCAGGCCATCGCCGGCGGCATCGGCCGCTTCTACGGCATCGGCGCCTCGACCTTCGAGGCCGGCTATTTTATTTCGCAGCCGGTGCTGCGCAACGGCAAGGTCATCGGCATCGTGGCGGCCAAGGTCAACCTGGACTGGATTGAACAGTCGTGGCGCTCGCCCAGCGCCAGCGAGCAGATCTGGCTCAAGGACGCCAACGGCGTGATTATCCTGGCCACCACGCCGGCCTTCAAGTTCAGGACGCTCGGTGCGCTGGGCAGCGCCGCCAAGCGCGATATCAGCGAGCAGCGCCAGTTCCTGCAAGAAAACCTGCCAATCCTGCCGCACCGCCTACAGCGCCGCTTTGCCGACGGCGCCAGCGTGATGACGCTGGAACGTCCGCCAAGCAGCGAGGCGGCCGCGCTGCCGGGCAGCGGCGACTACCTGGCCGTCAACCGCACGCTCGGGCCCTTGCACTGGCAGATCACGGTGCTGGCCGAACTGGACCAGGTGGTAGAGGCGGCGCGTAGTGGCGCCGTTGGCGCAGCACTGGCCTGGGCACTGCTGATGCTGGCGCTGATGTACGCGCGCCAGCGCCGGCGCCGCCTCGACGAACGCCAGCACGCGCAGCAGACGCTGGCGCGCGCCTATGAACAGCTGGAATTGAAGGTGGATCAGCGTACGGCCGACCTGCTGCACGCCAATGTGCGCCTGCAGGCCGAAGTGGCCGAACGCGAACGGGCCGAACAGACGCTGCGTTACGCCCAGGCCGAGCTGGTGCAAAGCGGCAAGCTGGCCGCCATCGGCCAGATGGCGGCCGGCGTCACGCATGAACTGAACCAGCCGCTGGCGGCGCTGCAGACGTTTTCCGACAATGCCAGGGTGCTGCTGGAACGCGGGCGCATCGACGACGCGCTCGACAACCTGACGACGATTTCCGCCCTGGTCACGCGACTCGGCTATGTCACCTCGCAATTGAAAGGCTTTGCGCGGCGCGGCGACGATGCGCGCAAGCCGGTCAGCGTGCGCCAGGCATTTGCCCACACCATGCTGCAGATCCGCACGCGTCCGGGCGCGCAGCGGCTGCAGTTGCATGAACAATGGCCGCAGGAAGAACTGGTGGTGCTGTGCAGCGCCATCGGCCTGGAGCAGGTATTGTCCAACCTGATCGGCAACGCCATGGAGGCGGTGCCGGCTGAAAAAGAAGTGCAACTGTGGCTGGCGGTGCGGCGCGATGGCGCGCAGGCCGGGCAGGCATACATTACCGTGACCGACAACGGCCCCGGCATTCCCACCACGGCGCTCGAGCGCATTTTCGATCCGTTCTACACCACCCGCGAAGAAGGATTGGGGCTGGGCCTGTCGATCAGCGCGGGCATCGTGCGCGCCGCCGGCGGTTCGCTGGCCGCGCGCAACCGTTCGACTGCCGAAGGCGGCGGCGCACAGTTTACAATCACGCTCACCTGCCACGACCATCATAAAGGCAGGGACGAATAGAGGACGACAACAACCATGCAGGAAAACACTTTTGACGGCCTGCAAGTACTGCTGGTCGAGGACGACGCCGTGGTGCGCAAGGGCGCGCGGCAGTCGCTGGAGCTGGCCGGACTGGCCGTCACCGCCTGCGCCAGCGCCGAAGAGGCGCTGCCGCTGCTGGTGCCCGAGTTTGCCGGCGTACTGGTCAGCGATATCCGCCTGCCCGGCATCGACGGCCTGCAACTGCTCGACCGCGCCGTGGCGCAGGACGCCAGCCTGCCGGTGATCCTGGTCACGGGCCATGGCGATGTGTCGATGGCAGTGGGCGCCATGCGCCGCGGCGCCTACGATTTTATTGAAAAGCCGTTCTCGGCCGACCTGCTGGTGGAAGTGTGCCGGCGCGCGCTCGACAAGCGCCGACTGGTGCTGGAAAACCTGGCATTGCGGCGCCAGCTCGAACAGCGCGTCGGCATCGAAGCGCGCATCGTCGGGCGCAGCGCAGCCATGGCCAAAGTGCGCCATCTGGTGCTGAACCTGGCGCCCAAGTCGGCCGACGTGATCATCCTCGGCGAAACGGGTACCGGCAAGGAGCTGATCGCGCGCTGCCTGCACGACTTCAGCGAGCGGCGCGAGCACCCGTTCGTGGCGATTAACTGCGGCGCCCTGCCCGAAGCGATCTTTGAATCGGAACTGTTCGGCCACGAGGAAGGCGCGTTTACCGGCGCGCAGCGCCAGCGCATCGGCAAGATCGAGTATGCCAACGGCGGCACCCTGTTTCTCGATGAAATAGAAAGCATGCCGCTGGCGCTGCAGGTCAAGCTGCTGCGCGTGCTGCAGGAGCGCCAGGTGGAACGGCTGGGATCGAACAAGCTGATCTCGGTCAACTTTCGCGTGATCGCCGCCGCCAAGGACGACCTCAATGTGCTAGCCGAACAGGGCCGGTTTCGCGCCGACCTGTACTATCGCCTCAACGTGGCCAGCCTGGCCCTGCCGGCCCTGCGCAACCGGCGCGAAGACATCCCGCTGCTGTTCGAATATTTTGTGCTGCAAGCTGCCGTGCGCTACGGCCAGCCGGCGCCGCTGGTCAGCGCCGAACTGCTGGCCTCGCTGATGGCGCAGCGCTGGTCCGGCAATGTGCGCGAGCTGCACAATGTGGCCGACCGCTTCGTGCTGGGCCTGCTCGACGACAGCCTGAACCCGGCCAACTGCCGCGCAGCGTCGCTGGCCGAGCAGGTCGATGCGTTTGAAATTTCGATTATCGAAGAAGCGCTGCGCCGCCATGGCGGCAACGTGATCGACGCCGCCGGCAGCCTCAATATTCCGAAAAAAACTCTGTACGACAAGCTCAAGCGCTTCGATATCTCGACCGAACAATTCCGATAACGACCGGCAATATCCTCACAAAATCATGAGGTGTACTCCTACTCACAGGCGTCTGGCGCCATGCCAGAATGCGGCATCGATCATGCACTTACAGGAGCACACCATGAAATCTGCCGCCCTTTTGCTTTCCGCCATGCTGATGACCGTCGGTGGCGCCTGGGTCCAGGCCCAGTCAACCACCAATGTCAACCAGACCGGCAACCACGTCAATAACCAGCGCGATCCGGGCCAGCAGACCGACCATGCCGACAAGGTCGACAGCAAGGGCAAGACCATCCGCCCGCTGCCAAAAGAACAGAACCGCAAAGCAGTGACGGAAAAACACCACAAGCAGCAGCAACGCCATGCCAGCCCGAAAGCGCCGCCGGGCAACACCGACGTGCAACCGCCGTCGGAGCGCCCGGCGCACCCGAGCGTGCCATTACAGCCGTTGCCGCCTATGCCGCAAGTGCCGCCAACGACCCCGGCAACCATGCAGTAAGTTGCCTTGCCTTGCCCGGCTTTTCCGGTCTGGCAAGGCTGTAGTACTATCGAAGAATCACCATCTTCGAGGCTGCCATGTATCCGATCGAGCAAAAATTGTGGTTTGTAGCAATCATCTGCTTTTTCACCAGCTTTCTGAACATCTTCCTGATACGCGCGGCAGGTCTGCAGCTCTACCCTCTCGACAATATTGCAGCGTTCGTGCTGATGATGTTGAGCTGGGCAGCGATCTATCGCAGCCTGTCATTTGCCGGCTGGCTGCTGGTCTTGTGGATGGCGCCCCACCTCGCTGACAAGCGCATCGCCAAACGGTCATAAGGCCCGGCGCGCCCCGCACCCACCACATCATCCTGTAACGAGCACAGCGCAAAGACACCAGTAACTTCTAACTGGAAAGCCGTGATGCGGCCAGTCAGCAGGACTGGCACGCACGCTCTAACACCCATGTATAAGTTGCCAAGCCCGCTATTGTTGCTAATATACCTCTGGTCATCGATGCAAAGATGTCAGAACAAATGTTGTGCTGTTTGTACAAATATTGTCGTTTCAATGCAACACAATTGATATGTCACAATGCTTTGTGCGCTAGCGCACTGACTGGATGAACCAGGCACCGTAATCTTCAGTCCAACAGCAGTGCATTTATCGCAGACATGCGCATGTTGCCGAAATATGTTTTTGTCGCTGTAGAGAAAATCTCTTATTAACGTTGGGAGTTACTTGTGAATAATATTAAGAAAATCGCCGTCGCCGCCGCAGTTCTGTGCTCCTCTTTTGCAGCACAGGCCCAGGAAATCAACCCATCCTGGTACATTCAACCTAGCATCAATGCAATGAAGCCAGATTCGGATTTCTCTACCGACAAAACCGGCTACGGCGCGGGCCTGCGTTTCGGTAAGCCAGTGTCGCCAAACTGGGACGTTCAGTTCGGCACCACCTACGCTCGCTCGAAAGGCGACAACGGCACCCGCTACCAGCAAAACACGCTGGGCGTTGATGGCCTGTACATGTTCAACCGTAACCCTGGCTTCAGCCCGTTCGTGGTGATGGGCGCCGGCATGCAGCGCGACAAGGATACCAACCCAATCCAGGGCGAACGCAGCAAGAGCTCCCCATACGTCAACCTGGGTCTGGGCTTCCAGAGCAAAATCACCGACCAATGGTCGACTCAGGTTGATGTGCGCAACGTACACGGCTTCCTGCGCGGTAACACCTTCGACCAAAGCAAATCGAGCAACTGGATGGTCAACGTTGGCCTGAACTATGCTTTCGACAAGCCGCCAGTCGCAGTACAACCAGCTCCACCACCGCCGCCAGTGCGTGAAGAAGTTGTCGTGGTTCCACCACCACCACCGCCGCCACCAGCACCACGCTTTGAAAAAGTCACGATGTCGGCAACCGAACTGTTCGCCTTTGACAGCGCAAAACTGGGCGCAACCCAGACCAAGCTGGACGAAGTGGCACGCGTGCTGAACGCTGCACCGGACGTCAACAACGTCGTCATCAGCGGCTATGCTGACCGCATCGGTTCGGCCAAGTACAATCTGAAGCTGTCGCAAGAACGTGCTGACGCTGTCAAGCAATATCTGGTTGCCAACGGCGTTGCCGCCAGCCGCCTGACGGCCGAAGGCAAGGGTTCGACCAACCCGGTCGTTACCTGCGACAACAAGAAACGTGCTGACCTGATCAAGTGCCTGGAACCTAACCGTCGCGTTGAAGTCGAGCAGATCACCATCGAGCGCCGCGTACGCTAAGCAACAAACCTGGTGGTACGCCACTGGACAAAAAAAAGGGGCCCTGGCCCCTTTTTTTCATTGAAAGCCACTTTATGACACTATTGACCCGCTATCCTCGCCTGGGCAACCTGCTGCCGTTTGCCAAGCAGATGCGCAAGGTGATCGTCTGTTCCGTCACTGAATGGCTCGAGCACCGCGCGTCCAGCAAGGGCGCCGCCCTCGCCTACTACACCCTGTTTTCGGTCGCCCCGATTCTGGTGCTGGTGATTGCCATCGCCGGTTTTTTCTATGGCCAGGCCGCCGCGCGCGGCGAACTGATGGCCCAGCTGCAGGACCTGCTGGGCACGCAAGGCGCCGAAGCCATCCAGCTGGTGCTGGCCGGCGCCCAGAACCACGAACAGGGCCGCATCGCCACCCTGATTGCCGGCGCCCTGCTGCTGTTCGGCGCCACCAGCGTATTTGCCGAACTGAAGGCCAGTCTCGACGAGATCTGGCAAGTGCCGGCGCTCAAGGAGTCCGGCGCATGGGATATGCTGCGCACGCGCCTGTTGTCATTCGGGCTGGTGCTGGTGCTGGCCTTCCTGCTGATGGTGTCGCTGGTGATCAGCGCGGCCATGGCCATTATGGAAAATTACTGGGAAGGCCACTGGAAAGACGCCGCCGTGCTGTTTTCCATCCTCTCCAACCTGATCAGTTTTGCCGTGATCGCCTGCCTGTTCGCCGTGATCTACAAAATGCTGCCACGCGTGCGCCTGTCATGGCGCGACGTCAGCATCGGTGCGCTGGGCACGGCGTTCATGTTTGCGTTGGGAAAATATGCAATTGGCGTCTATATCGGCAACAGCGGCGTAGCCAGCAGCTTTGGCGCCGCCGGCTCGCTGGTGGCGCTGCTGCTGTGGGTGTACTACTCGGCCCAGATATTCTTCCTCGGCGCCGAATTCACGCGCCAGTTCACACTGCAGATGGGCAGTATGCAGCATCTGGAAAAAACCGAAGATGGTGATGTGGTGCACAAGATATTGAAGCGGCATCAATCATAGATGGGTTAAAAATGTTGGGGTAATTTAAGTTTTTCAGGCATTGAAAGTCGCAAATCGAAAAACGGCGGGCCAGAGACGCGAGCTTGGCCCGGCACTCCTGTGCCGATGCCTGGAGTGCTGCCACCTTTGCTAGTGGGCTTATCGAGCCAGAACGCTACTCCCCTAGCAACTCCGCCACCACCTCCATCCCCTGCACCCGCTCGGCCACCACCTTGACGATGACAATGATGGGCACGCCCAACAGCAAACCCCATACGCCCCACAGCCAGCCCCAGAACAGCAGGCTGATGAATACTGCGGTCGGGTTCATGCGGGCGATGCGGCCGGTCATCCAGGTGGTGACAAAGGTGCCGACCAGGGTGGCAATGCCCATCGAGGTGGCCGTCACCAGCAGCACCATTTCCAGCGACTCGAACTGCAAAAAGGCGACCAGACCGGTGGCGATGGTGATCAGCAGCGGGCCGAAATACGGCATGATATGCAGCAGCCCGGCCACGATGGCCCAGGCGCCGGCGTTTTCCAGGCCGATCAGGTGCAGCGCTATCCACATCAGCAGCGCCAGCAGCACGTTGGTCACCAGCAGCATGAACATATAGTGCTGGATCGAGATATTGATGTCTTCCAGAATATGCACGGTCACCTTCTTGCGACTGAGCGATGGCCCGGTCAGCTTGACCAGCTTGCGCTTGAACGTGTCACCCGACAGCAGCAGAAAATACACCAGGAAGATCACCATGGTAGCCTGGCTGACAAAGCCGACCAGGCCCAGCGAACCTGCCCAGACCCAGTCCATCACCTTGAAATTGGGACCTTCTGCCGCAGCAGCGGCGCGGCGCACGTTGCGGCGCGCTTCGGCGCCGGCCGCCACCTGCTCGATCTCGTTGGCTACCGCGCGCATCTTCTGGAAGGTGCTTTCCTTGCCGCCGGTGCTGGCCGCGATCAGGCGCGACAGCTTGTGCGTGGCCGCTGGCAGCTCCTCGACGATGGATTCGAATTCGCCCTGCACGCGCTCGATCACGGCAATCGAGCCGAACAGGATAAGACCGGTCACCAGCGTGGCGCCGATAGAACGCGGCAGGCGCAGCTTTTCCAGCCAGGCCACGACCGGGTTAAGCGTATAGGCAATAAAGATGCCGAAGATAACGGGAATCAGGAATTTTTGCGCCCATTGCAGCGCATAGACAAAGCTGACAGTGGCGATAATGCCCAGTGCGAGGCCACGCGCATTGACATGCAGCGGCAGCCGGAGCGCAGGATCAAGCGTTTCTTGCGCAGTGCGCGCAGCAGGCTCTGCAGGTTCGGACTGGTGAGGCGTGGAAGGTGTGGATGGTGATTCTGGAGACGGGCCGGCCACGGCCGACTCCGGTGAAACATCGGCTGGCTGCTGACTCATGTGGCTCCCGCGACGGTCGGTCTATGACCACCAGGCCCGCCTGATAGCGGGCCCGGTAGCTAACATGCGCTCAATTATTTGACGCGGATATCGTTTTTAACCGATTTCACGCCTTTGACGCCACGTGCGATTTCGCCTGCTTTGGCAGCGTCACCTGGCTGGGCCACGAAGCCGCTCAGCTGTACCACGCCCTTGAAGGTTTCCACGTTGATTTCGGTGGCTTTCAGGGTAGGCTCGTTGATGATGCTGGCTTTGACTTTGGTGGTGACCAGTGCGTCATCGACGTATTCGCCGGTGCCTTCTTTGGTTGGGGTCGAGGCGCAGCCAGCGACAGCGAACAGGGAAGCAACGAACAGGCCAGTAGCGATAGATTTGGTGAATTTCATGGTATTTTCCTTAGGAGAGGTCAATCAAATATGCTCACAATGAGCTTCTTTTTACAGCTTGCCCGCCAGACACCGGGGGCGCCGGTGTTCAGTAGCCAAACTGGTTTTTTGCAGCCTTTGTGCATTCATCCTTGGCTGCACCTGCCAGTGCATCGCACTTTTCAGTAGCGACCTTGTACTCGGCCTTGCGCTTTTCTTCGCGTGCATCGCTGCGCGCTTCGATCACTTTCTTGTCGGCCTTGGCGTCAGCCATTGCAGCAACTTTGGTCGACTTGGCCAGCTTGACGCACACATCCTTGTCGTTGCCGGTCAATGCGTCGCAGCGGGTCTTGTCGACGTCGTAGTTGGC
Organism: Janthinobacterium aquaticum; assembly: GCF_009208565.1. GTDB lineage: Bacteria > Pseudomonadota > Gammaproteobacteria > Burkholderiales > Burkholderiaceae_D > Janthinobacterium. The sequence continues at coordinate 280,478 of NZ_WFLK01000006.1, forward strand.
ATCGGCAATTTTTTCCCGCGCCTTGGTGTAGGCTTTCAGCGTGTTGTCGTACTGTGCCTGGGCGACTGCTTCGTCGTAGGTACGCACGGCTTTGGCTTCGGCGACGCAGACGTCTTTCGGATTGCCGGTAATTTTTTCGCATTCGGCATGCGATGCCTTGTAGTTAACGGCTGCCTGGTCCTTGGCGGTCTTGTAGGCGGCTTTTGCTTCGGCGGTGGCAGCACCGGCCTGGCCGGCAAACGCGGCGCCGGCCATGGCCATTACTACGCTGGCGATGATCTTGATCTGGTTGTTCTTTTTCATATGCAGCTCCCTGTTGGTCATTAAGCTTGCCCGTGTTGCTGGCATGACTACAGTGTCCCGCGCTTCACCCCCTCGCTTCTGTACGCTGCCGTACACAAGCGAAGCAAAACCACCGACGTCCTGATCGATAGGGCAAATAACAACAAAGTTCGCTGTTGTTATGGAAGCCAGGCAATAAATAAGTGCGTGCGGCAGCGTACAGACCGGTTTGGCGCCGCTGCCTAAGATGGCCTCACAACTTCACCCCGTCAGGAGAATAAAATGAAAAGCAATGCCACCTTGGCCGCACTGATGCTTGCTGCCACCGCCGTCTTGAGCGGCTGCGCCAATACCAGTCCATCGCAAAACTACGGCTATTCGCAACCTGAATCGGCCAGCTACGGCACCATCGACTCGATCCAAGCAGTACAAGGCGCAAGCCAGACCAGCGGCGCAGGCGCCGTGGTGGGCGGGATTGCCGGCGCCCTGCTGGGCAATACCATCGGCTCGGGCAGCGGCCGCACGGCCGCCACCGTGGCTGGCGCCGTGGCCGGTGGCGTGGTCGGCAACCAGGTCGAAGGCCGCCAGCAACATGCGCAGAACTACCAGATCAATGTGCGGCTCGACAACGGCCAGTTCCGCAGCGTGGTGCAAGACAGCATCTACGACCTCAATCCGGGCAACCGCGTGCGCGTCATCGACGGCCGCGTGTACCGCTACTGATCACACCACGATAATTAATACAGGGAGAAAAACATGGGCACCATTATTCTGATTATCCTGATCCTGGCGCTGGTCGGCGTGCTGCCAACCTGGCCGCACAGCCGCAACTGGGGCTACGGCCCCAGCGGCGTCGCGGGCCTGATCGTGGTCATACTGATCCTGCTGCTGTTGACCGGCAGGTTATAAAAAAAGGCGCTACGGCGCCTTTTTTGCATCTGGCGCAACACTGCCTTACGCCGCGTTGCGCTCATAGGGCGGCAGCTCATGCACCACCAGCGGTGTATCGTCTGCGACCAGCGCCAGCCAGCCGGCCGCCTTGATCGCGCGCAAGCCATCCTGGTAGCCCTGCTCCCAGCGCCATTCGATCGAACCCTGTGAAAAATTGATGTCCTTGGCCGCCATATGCCAGTCGCGCCCCGCGTACGGCAGGCGCACGATATGCATGGTGCTGTCGCAGCCGAGCGCCACCAGTTCCTCGGTGTCGCGGCGATTCTGCGCGTCGTCGGGCAGCTTTGCGTACAGCTGGCGCAGCTTGCGCTGCAGCGTATGCGTGCTGACATAGTCTTCGATATGGCGCTTCGAACGCGAGGCAAACGTCACGTCCTTCTGGCGCGTCTGCACCTCGTCGAGCGTGGTCGGCTCGGGCCCGTCGGCGCTCCATAAGTCGACCATGAAGACCAGCGTGTCGACATGCGGTGTATCGTCGAGCACGCTTTCAAGCGGGGTATTCGAATACAGGCCACCATCCCAGTACAGATCGCCATCGACGCGCACGCCGGGAAAGCCGGGCGGCAAGGCGCCACTGGCGCGGATATGTTCTTCGCCAAGGCGCTGGCGGGCACTGTCAAAACTGGCGAGCGTCCCGCATTTGACGCGCAGCGCATTGACCGACAGGCGCATGGCGCCAGGCTGGTTCAGATAATCGAAATCGACCAGTTCATCGAGCGTGGCGGCCAGTTCGGCCGTATCGTAGAAGCTCGCTTCTTCGGGCGGCACGGCCAGGCCGGTCGCAAAGGGGCTGAAATGGCGCGGCTTGAAAAAGCCGGGCACGCCGCGCAGCAGGGTATCAAACGTCGATAGCCAGCTGTTCGAGCGCCGTTGCTGGTCGCTGAGAAAATTGAGGTCGATGCTGTCGCGGTGCGCGATGCGCTGCCAGAACTGCTTGAGGCGCACCAGCCGATCCTGTGGCCGGTTTCCCGCCAGGATGGCGGCATTGATGGCGCCAATCGAGGTGCCCACCACCCAGTCGGGCGCGAGTTCATGCTCGTGCAGCGCCTGGAACACGCCGGCCTGGTAGGCGCCGAGCGCGCCGCCGCCCTGCAGCACCAGCACGATGCGCATGCCGGCAGGATTGAGGGGATGAACAGGTTTGTCGATCTTGCTCAAGATGGCTCCGGGGTCTGGCGTGCGCAAAGGCACGGTGGGAGCATTGTACGGGATATGGGCGATGTGTAAATGTGGGGTGCCGCGCTTTTATCGCGCAAGGCAGGGGCGCCGGGGCCGCGCCCTGAAAAAGGGCCGCCCCCGGTCATGCAGCAGGGCACAGCAGGGCCTGCCCCGGCAGTACAGCCTTTCTACTGCTTGCGCCTGAACCACGCAGCAGCACCGGCAGCGGCCGCCACCAGTACCAAAGCCGGCTTGACCAGCTTCTTGCGGCCGATAAACGACAGCGCCGTCAGCACATACGGCATCACGGTCTGCAGGTGGGCGCCGCCGGGCGCCAGCAGCGCTTCGACACGGTGGCCGGCAAAGCCCCTGGCGGTGTCGACTACGCCCTGCAGCAGCGTTTCAGGACGCAATGCATGACCGACGTTGGCGCGCGCGTGAATGATACTGACGCGATACAGCTCCCCTTCGGCAATCAGTTGCTGCTTGCGCGCCTGCGTGCTCAGTTTATCCAGATCCGGCATGATACTCCTCGTTGAACCCTAGGCAACCAGGCCGGCGACTGCAAGCCGCCAGCCTCGCTGTACTTACATCAGCATATCGCGGTCAGCCTTCAGCTCGGCCATGGTGGCCGGCAAGGAAAGCTTGCCTTGACGCAGCATTGCGCGCGCATACAGCACCAGTCCGAGGGCCAGCAGCGCGAACACGCCCGTCATGATCAGCAGGATCTTCCAGCCCAGGCTATCCCAGGCAAGAAACACTACCGTGACGCTGGCGTAAGCGATGGCAAACAAGCCTGCCACCATCGCCAGCGCGAACATGACCACCAGCTGCACCAGGTGATTGCGCACCTCCGACAGCTCAATGCTGGCCAGTTCCAGCCGCGACAGTACCAGCCCGACCGCGTTTTTGGCCAGGCCGGCGATCGAGGCGATCAGGCCAGGGCCCTGGTGAGACGAAGCAGACTTGTCCATATCGCTCCCGGCCCGGATTACTTGCGGCCCAGGATAAAGCCGACCAGCACGCCGACACCGGCAGCCACGGCCACGGTGCGCCATGGATTTTCCTTGACGTAGCCGTCAGCCTGGGCAGCCATCTGCTTGGTGGCAACGATGGCCGTGGCTTGCGCTTCCTGGGCCTTGACCAGCGCCGCGTCCAGGGTTTTCATGCCCTTGACGCGCACTTCGTCAGCTTTTTCGCCGGTCAGTGCAGCGGCAGCGCTGAACAGGGCCTGGGCATCCTTGACCAGGGTTTTAACGTCGTTGTTGACGGTAGTAATGCTGTTTTCCAACATGGTATGGCTCCTTAGCTGTGGATGAATGTAATGGTTGACGGCTGGTGACGGATGCTTATTCCATCAGATCGCGCATGTCGTCGGCGTGCTCTTCTTCGACGGCCATGATCTTGATCAGCAAATGACGCGTGGTCGGGTCACTGTCGCCGATCTTTTCGATCATCTGGCGGTACGACTCGATCGCCACACGCTCGGCGATCAGGTTGGCCCGCACCATGCTTTGCACATCGTCGGAGTCATCATACTCGGCATGACTGCGCTCAAGCAATGTTGCCGGATTAAAATCTGGTGCGCCGTTCAATTGAACGATGCGTTCGGCCAGCCAGTCGGCGTGTTCCTGTTCCTGTTCGGCGTGTTCGAGGAATTCGGCCTTGATGGTGCCGTTGTCGCGTCCGCTGACGGTATAGTAATGGCGCTTGTAGCGCGCGATGCAGACCAGCTCGGTTGCCAGTGCATTGTTGAGCATGCGGATGACTTCTTCGCGGTTGCCCTTGTAGCCGGCGGTGACGGCGCCGTCGTCAAGATTGCGGGCTGCTTCACGGATGGCGGCCGTATCGATTCCCGATGGAACCTGCGATGGGTTGGCAACTGATGTATCGGACATGATTTCCTCTCTTTGCTTGCTTGGGTATCCGCCGGCCTGTGCTGCAGCCGGCGCTGCCTGGTGTGGCAGGCGCCTTGAAAATTGGCACCCGCCGTTTCAACGGTGATGGCTTAGCGGCGTGCCGGAATGGCCGTATTGTCTTCCGACAGCACGATCTCGACACGGCGGTTCAGTTGGCGGTTCGACGCGGTATCGTTGCTGGCGGCCGGATAGGCGACGCCATAGCCGTGGGTGGCGATGCGGTCACGTGCAATGCCCTGCTCGAGCAGCGCATTGCGCACCGACTCGGCGCGGCGCTGCGACAGATCCAGGTTGTGCGAAGCGCTGCCGGTGCTGTCGGTAAAGCCTTCGATCAGCACAGTGCGCTGCGGATTGTTTTTCAGCACCTCGGCCAGCCTGCGCGCGGTACTCATGCCGTTGGCCGTGAGGTCCGACTTGTCGGTGCCAAACAGCACGTCGCCCAGCGTAATGACCATGCCGCGCTCGGTTTTCTTGGCGGCCAGATCGGCCAGCTGTACTTCCAGCGCCGCAGCGCGGGCCTGCGCATCGCGGGTGGCCATTTCAGCGCTTTGCGCCTGTGCCTTGGCGGCCTCGGCGTCAGCCTGGGCTGCCTGGGCGCGGGCGATCGCCTGGTTCGCTTCCTGGGTACGGGCGTCCAGGCGCAGCTGGTCGCGCTGCTTGCCGGCGTTGGCCACGTCAGCTTCAGCTGCTTTTTGTTTCGCTACTTCCTGGGCGGTGGCGATTTTCTGCTTGGCCAGATAGGCCAGCTTGTCAACTTGCTCGCTTGGCTCCTGGCGCGTGGCGGCGTCATTGGCGGCTGCCAGCGCGCTGCTCGCTTCGCGCCATTCACGCGCGGCGTAGGTCGACACCATCGGATTCGATTGGGCCGCCATGTAGTCGCCGCGGGTCTGGTCGAGCAGGCTGGTGGTGGTCGGAGCGGAGCTGCAGGCAGCAACCAGGGCAGCCATGGCCAGCAGGCCAGGCACGGTGGTGTAGGTCGATTTTTTCATGATCGTGGTTTCCTGTTTTTATTGTTGAGGGGCTTGGCTGTTGGCGCGGTCCAGCTCTTCGCGCATCACGCGGATGTTTTCATTGATCTCGTTGGCGGCGGTGGTAGCCTTGACCGAGTTGGCCTTGCTTTGCGCCAGCTTGGCGTCAGCCTGTGCCTGGTCGGCCAGGTCGCGTGCCAGCTTGTAGTCACGGTCTTTCAGCGCCTGGTTGGCACGCATCATTTTTTCGCGGGCAGCGCGCATTTCATCGGGCGCCAGTTCGGCCGCACCGGCGCTGGCGGCGTTATCGACAGCGGCGCGCGAGACGGCCACATCGGCCGTGGCCGGCGTTTTCATGCTCGAGCAGCCGGTCATCAGCACGACGGCGGCGGCGCATGCAGCCAGGGCGCTCAGGGGGAATTTCAAAGGATCTCTGTTTTTCATTTTTTTTCTCCTGGAGAACATGTTGAGTAAAGTTTTCGGGGACTGCCTGTTGTTCAAGCTGTTGCAGATTCAAGCTCGATGTAGACGTTATAGGCCACCCACCCGGCGCTATCAGTACGCTGCCGCACATACGGTAAAGAATCGACAATACTGGCCGTTCGAGTGTGCGCCAGCGAACGTTGGCCGCGAGCAAGACGCGCCCTGCAGGCGCTTTGCTGTAGCATCGCCGTGTTATAACTTGTCATCCTCATACTCCTGAAAGCACCGCATGCCCTTGTCACGCCGCCGCACCATTGCCCTCGTCTGCGCCAGTGCTATGCTTGCCATACCGGCTTGCGCGGTGCTGGCCCTATCGGTGGCAGACTGGAACCGCGCCCGGCCATGGCTGGGCGACAAGGTCGGCGCGGCGCTGGGCCGGCCCCTGACGATTGCCGGCGACCTGACGCTGCACTGGCGCCAGCCGGATGGCGACACCGGCCGCGGCTGGCGTGCCGCCCTGCCCTGGCCGCATCTGCAGGCGCAGGACGTGCGCATGGGCAACCCAAAAGGTATCGGCCAGCCGCTGCAGGCTTCCGCCAGCGCCAGGCAGGTGTCATTCGCACTCGATCCGCTGGCGCTGTTGGGCAAGCAGGTGACGATTCCGCAGCTGCGCTTCGAGCAGCCGGTACTGCATCTGCTGCACAGTGCCGACGGCCGCAATAACTGGACCTTTACCCAGCAGCACCCCGATTCGCCATGGCATGTCGATATACAGGGCGTGGTCTTTGGCAAAGGCACGGCCTATTTCAACGATATCGACGGCAAGGCGCAAGTGCGTGCCGATGTCGATCCGCTGGCGAACGACCAGCGCTACGGCCTGGCCTGGCGCATCACGGGCAGCTACAACGGCAAAGCGGTCAGTGGCAGCGGCAAATCGGGCGGCGTGCTGGCACTGAAAACCGGCCAGCCCTTCCCGCTGCTGGCCGACCTGCGCGTGGGCGATACGGCGCTGGCCATCGACGGCGAACTGCAGCCAGCAGAGCGTAATGCAAACAAGAAACCGGTGATTGATACCCGCCTGAAGGTATCGGGCCCGAGCATGGCCAGCCTGTATGCGCTGACCGGCGTGCTGCTGCCCGAAACGCCGCCATTCAGCGCCGAAGGCCATCTGCGCGGCACGCCGGACAAAGGCGGCGGCAAGTGGCTGTATGAACGCTTCAGCGGCAAGGTCGGCTCCAGCGATATCAGCGGCAGCGTCACCTATACTGGCGGCAAGCCACACAACACGCTAGAGGGCACCGTGCACTCGAAGCTGCTCCAAGTGCGCGACCTGGGGCCATTGGTCGGCGTCGATAAAAACCAGGGCAAGCGCGCTGCCGGTCGCGTGCTGCCTGATAAAACCTTCAATACCGAAAACTGGCGCAGCCTGCATGCCGACGTACGCTACACGGCCGAGCGCATCACGCGCGACGCCAGCCTGCCGATCAGCCAGGTCGAGACACATATCGTGCTGCAAGATGGTGTGCTGGCGCTGTCGCCGCTGAACTTCAATATTGCTGGCGGCACCCTGCGCGCGCAATTGCGCCTTGACGCCAGCAGCAAAGCCACGGGCCAGGGCGTGGCCGGCCAGATACAGGCCAGTGCGCGCCGGCTGCAGGTGCGCGAACTGTTTCCGCGCGTACCCGCGCTCAAGTCAAGCAAGGGCGTGCTGCATGCCGAAGTCAAGCTTGCCGGCAACGGCACATCGATCGCCGGCGTGCTGGGCCAGTCCAACGGTGAAGTGAGCGCGCTGGTCCAGCACGGCAGCATCAGCAAGGTGTTGCTCGAAGAAATGGGCCTGAACCTGGGCAGCGTGATCATGGCCAGGCTGGCCGGCGACAAGCAGGTCAGGCTCAACTGCATGGCCGCCGACTTTGCCGTCAAAAAAGGCCTGATGCAAACACGCCAGTTCGTAGTCGATACCGATGACGCCGTGATTGATGTCACCGGCAATATCAATCTGGCCAACGAACGCCTGGCGCTGACGCTGCAGCCTGACAGCAAAAGCTGGCGCTTGTTTTCGCTGCGCTCGCCACTGCAGGTGCATGGCAGCTTCAGCCGTCCGCAAGTGAGTGTCGACACCGGCGGCGTGGCGCTGCGCGCCGGCAGTGCACTGGCGCTGGCCGGCGTGGCGCCGTTTGCTGCGCTGTTGCCGCTGGTCGAAGGCGGCACCGGCGAAGACACCGATTGCGCCGTCCTGCGCAGCAATCTGCGCGAGAAAAACCGGCTGGCCATTCCACGCAGGTAGCTACCTGGCATTTACATTTGTTACAGCCGTATGTGCGTTGTCGAACAGACCTTTTTGCGCTCCTGCATTAATCTTCAAGCGTGCCTGACAAGAATGCGGCGCACCGCAACACAGCATTTCCATGAACTTATTTCCGGCCCAGTCCACGCCGGCGCCGCAGAGACCGAATCTATAGGAGAACTATCATGCAAACGATCAAAAAACTCGCCGCTACCACCTCCCTCGCCGCTTTGGTACTGAGCCTGACGGCTTGCGCCAATATGTCCGGCCAGGATAAAAACACCGCCATCGGCGCAGGCGTTGGCGCCGTTGCCGGCTCCGTACTGACCGGCGGCAGCGCTGTCGGCGCAGTCGGCGGCGCAGCAGTTGGCGGCGTGATCGGTAACCAGGTCAAGCCTAAGTAATTCGTACTGCCCGGCTTGCCGGGCAGTAAAAAAGCGGGGCGGACATTTCGGTGTCCGCCCCGCTTTTTTACGCCTGCAATGGTAGTGGCAGTGGCAGCACCATCGCGCATGGCATAGTACGCGATGATCGATGATGCAATTCAGACAAATACATTGGCCATGCCGGCCGTGTCGCTGTCCTTGACCAGTTCGTAGCAGCGGCACGAGACCGCTTCGAGCCCGGCTGAATCGAGGATCTCGATATTGCCGCGGCTGTAGGTAATCAGTTTTTGCTGCTGCAGCGCGCTCGCTGCCTTGGTCACGCCCACGCGCCGCACGCCCAGTGTATGGGCCAGGAATTCATGCGTGAGATGAAATTTTTCCGACTGCAGGCGATCGCGCGTAATCAGCAGTGAGCGCGCCAGGCGTGCTTCAAGCACATGGAAGCGGCTGCAGACAGCGATCTGAATGGCATGGGCCAGCAGACGGTCGGTATAGCGGTACAGCAGGCGCTGCAGCGATTCGATCTGGGCGAACTCGGCGCAGAAGTCGGCACGCGCGATGCGCAGCGCACTGCCCGAGCGCTGCACCACGGCGCGCACTTGCGCCAGGTCATTGCCGAGGGCGACTGACGCGCCCAGCACGCCTTCGCGGCTGACCGAGCCCACTTCGAGTGTCATGCGGCCTTCGGCAACAGCCAGCAGCGAAACCAGGCAGTCGCCCGGGAAATACACATAATCGATGGGCCGGCCTGGTTCATACAGCACCTCGCCCACGTCAACCGTGACGGCCTGCATCTGCGCTGACAGATGGCGCAGGTCGGACTCCGGCAAGCTGGCCAGCAGGCGGTTGCCGGCAGCGTAATGGGCCACGCTGGAACGGCCTGCATCGCGCGGCAGGTTAATGGTGGCGGTCATTGATGGCATTGCCTTTTTCCTTGGTGTCGTTACATCTCGACATAATTTTTACCAAGAGTAAGGGGCTACCCTGCGCCTGTATGTACGGTGACGCACGGAAGCGAACGACACCGCAACGCAAACTGCGAACACGCCCGGATAAAGCGCCGCTTGCAAGGCGCCAATACAGATTTCCAGAACGATTTCATAACCCATAACATATGACAGACCTGTCAACAAAGGAGTCCATCATGAGTACCACCACCAAACCTCTGCACCCGTTGATGCTTGCCGCCGCTGTCGCGGTGCTGCTGTTTTGCGGCGTCGGCACGGCCGCCCTGCTGGGCTGGCTGCCCTCGTCGAACGGCGACAGCCAGCGCCTCGACAGCGCGGCCTCTAACGAACAGCTGGCCAGCCTGCAGACCATTGCGCCACAGCCGCTGGCGGCGCAAGCTGCAGCAGCACCCGTTACGGCCAACGCGCTGGCGCCAGCACCAGTGCGCGCACCCGCGCCGGCCCCTGCCCCGACTCCACAGCCTGAGCCGCAATATGCTGCTGCGCCGGCACCGGCGCCCAAGGTCTGCAATAACTGCGGCGTGGTCGAAGCGATCCATGAAGTCAACACGCGCGCCTCGGGCAGCGGCGTGGGCGCGGCTGGCGGCGCGGTGGTAGGCGGCCTCCTGGGTAACCAGGTTGGCGGCGGCCACGGCAAGCAGGTGGCCACCGTGCTGGGCGCGATTGGCGGCGCGGTCGCCGGCAACCAGATCGAAGGCAATGTGCGCGCCACGCGCAGCTACAACATCGTGGTGCGCCTGGACAACGGCAAGACGCGTACCGTGCACCAGAGCGCCGCGCCCGGCTGGCGCCAGGGCGACCGCGTGCGCATCGTCAATGGCGGCTTGCGCGCCGGTTAAGGTAACGCTTTGAGCAAGCACAACGCCCGGCTGGTCCGGGCGTTTTCTTTGGCTCTGTCACTGAAACGTGTGGGTTTTGCTGCGGCAGGCAGGCAGCGCTGCATACAGGTATCCCACACTCGCTGGTGACAGAGCCTTTTCTTTTTGATCATGTTCGTTGGCGCACAGATCAAACCTTGCTGGCAGGAGATTATGCACTCAGGAAATTTATAACGATGCAGACTCACCAACAGGGGGCGATATGGATCAAGACAGAATCGGCAGCAAAAAAATCTGGCTGTGCTTTATTGGCGGCGGCATGCTGGCCACCATCCTGGGTTTTTGCGCACTGGACCTGGCGCCTGGCAATGCCGGCGCGCCCGTGTACGGGGTAATGATGCTGTTGACCGGCGGCATGCTCAGCTGCCTGGCCGGCACGGTCGGCCTGGCCGGCATGCTGGCCTGGATTCCCGGCATGGCCGAGCTCGAGCCTGCGCCGGCACATGTCAGTGGCACTGCCAAACATCAGGCTAATTAAGCGTTGTGTACGGCAGCGAACAGAGTTTTTGGGAAACAAAGTAGACAATCGAACCATGGCATCAACGTGAAGCACCACCACTTCAAATGGTAGTGCAAACGGCTGAATGATGGCACAAACGATTGATATCAATCGATGACAGCAGCGATACAGCTGCCGCCATCACCACTTACCAACGGAGGAAATATCATGCTCTACACTATCGCAGTAGTACTCATTATTCTCTGGCTGCTGGGCCTGGTTACTTCCTACACCATCGGCGGCTTCATCCATATTCTGCTGGTCGTGGCAGTGATCATGATTCTGTTGCGTCTGATTAGCGGGCGCGGTTTATAGACCGCTCGGTCGCCAGCAGACTGAAGCAATAACACAGCAATAGCTGGCGGCGGCGCACGTGCAAACGGGCGCCGTCTTTGCATGCACTGGCCAGTGTGCGTTTTTTGCAGTAACGTATGCAAGTAATGTCTTCCCCGAGTATGTCCCATAACAACACAAGGAGAAAATCCATGAATCCATTCAAAACCGCTCCTGGCATCAAAACCATTGCCAGCGTGCTGGCCCTGACCCTGGCCGTGTCCGGCTGCGCCGATATGTCCGGCACCCAGCGCGGCACCGCTACCGGTGCCGGCGTGGGCGCTGGCCTCGGTGCACTGATCGGCGCGACCACCGGCGGTGGCGGCGGCGGCCGTGCAGCCGGCGGCGCGCTGATCGGTGCGGCCGCTGGCGCAGTTGCCGGCAATATCTGGTCGAACCGCATGGAAAACCAGAAGCGCACCATGGAACAGGCAACCCAAGGCACCGGCGTGCAAGTGACGCAAACGGCCGATAACCGCCTGAAAATGGAAATCCCCAGCGATATCTCGTTCGACACCAACCGCGCCGACATCAAGGGCAATTTCCGTCCTATCCTGGACCGTTTTGCTTCCACCCTCAATGAAAACCCGAATACTACCGTGAGCATTATCGGCCACACCGACAGCACCGGCAGCGATTCGATCAACCAGCCGCTGTCGGTTGAACGCGCCGCCCATACGCGCGACTACCTGGCCATGCGCGGTGTATCGCCAACGCGCATCGTGGTTGAAGGCCGCGGCGCACGCGAGCCGATTGCCTCGAACGCCGACAATGCCGGCCGTGCACGCAATCGTCGCGTGGAAATCTACGTAGCAGAAATGGCGCCTCGATGATGACATCGAACCGCGCCTGCTGCGACGGCGCGGTTCGACGTCGTGATGCTGTAAAAAATCAAAAGCCGCCAGCAAGTTACCTTGCTGGCGGCTTTTTTACATCGCGACCTGCTTAATTATTTTGCTGCAGCGTCCTTGGCCACCTTGGCAAAGTCACCGGCACTGACCACCGAGACAGCGGCCGGTTTGACGTAGTCGCGCAGGGCCTGGTTGACCTGCGCCAGCGTCAGCGCCGCCACCTTGGCTTCCACGTCCTTGTCGTAAGCCATGGTGCGGCCATCTTCCAGGTAGCCGGCCAGGGTGCGCGCCAGCGATGCATCCTGGCTGCGGCTGACCTCTTCCGATTGCAGCCAGCCTTTTTTCGCCTCGACCAGTTCCGCTTCGGTAAAGCCCTCGGCCAGCGCCTTGGCGATTTCCTCGCGCAGCGCCGCCTCCACCTTGACGCTATTTTGCGGCGCGCTGATGGCATAGGCCAGCCAGTAGCCGGCAGCATCGCGCGACGGCACATCGAGTTGCGAGCCAACGCCATACGACAAGCCTTCTTTCTGGCGAATGCGGTCGGCCAGGCGGCTGCGCAGCGCACCGCCGCCCAGCATATGGTTGGCCATCACCAGCGCCGGATACTGCGGCGCATCATCCTTGAGCGACAAAGGCTGGATCGCAAACAGCACGCTGTTGGCCTTGTCAGGCGTCTCCAGGCTGACCTTCTGGCCGCTGACCTGCTTGACCGTATCGGCAATGCGCGCATAGGGCTGGGCCGCTTTCCAGTTGCCGTACAGGCTGGCCACCTGGGCCTTCAGGGCCACCGGATCGAAGTCGCCCACGGCGGCAAAATCAGCGTCGGCGGAACCATAATAGGCTGCATGGAATGCCTTGACGTCCGCCACCTTGACCGCTTTCCAGTCAAGCAGCTGTTCCGGCAGGGTTTTCACGTGGCGCACATGGCCTTCCGGCGTGGCGTCGATCAGGCGCGTAAATGCGTTCGAGGCCAGCGGCATCGGCTCCGGCAGATCCTGTTCGGCACGGCCGACGCGTTCGCGCTGCAGTTCCAGGAACTCGGTTTCGCTCAGGGCCGGCGTTTGCAGCACCTGCGCCAGCAGGTCCATGGCGGCCGGCAGCTTGTCGCGTTTGCCATTGAGGATGGCCGTCACGCCTTCGGCGCCGCCGCTGATGCCGACCTGCATGCCCAACTGGTCGAACTTGTCCTTGACTTCCTGGCGCGACAGTTTCTCGGTGCCGCGCGACAGCAAGGCGGCCGTATAGGTGCCGACGCTGGACTTGCCAGCCAGGCTGTCGGCAGTGCCGAAATGCAGCTTGATCACCACACTGACGGTATTGCCCTTGGTTTTCTTCGGCAGCAGCGCGCCTTTCAGGCCGTTTGGCAAGGTGAAGCGCTCGGTGCGCGCCTCGATATTGTCCGGGCTCGGATCGAATACTTCACCCTGCGCCACCACGGCGCGGCCGGTATAGCCCTGCAGTTGCGGTGCCACGTCGGCGTAGGCCGGCACGGTGGTGCGGTCGGGCGCATCGGTCGGAATAAAGCGGCCCAGCGTGCGGTTCGAGCTTTTCAGGTATTTCTCGGCAGCGGCCTGCACTTGCGCGGCCGTGACTTTGTCCAGTTGGTCACGCTGCAGGAAGAACAGGCGCCAGTCGCCGGCGGCCAGCGACTCGGTCAGCTCGATGGTCAGGCGCGGCGTATTGGCCAGCGCCAGTTCGATCTGCTTGTTCAGCTGCTGCTTGACGCGCGCCACCTCGGCCTCGGTCACCGGTTGCGACTTCAGGTTTTCCAGCACCTTGAGCATGGCATCCTGCGCGGCGTCAAGATTGCCGTCGAGCGGCACCATGGCGCCAAACAGATTGAAGCCCGGTTCCAGATTATTGACGGAGTTAAACATGACCTTGCTGGCCAGCTTGTTTTCCACCAGCGCCTTGTGCAGGCGGCCCGATGGTGCATCGGTCAGGATATGGCTCAGCACGTCGAGCGCCACCGCGTCCGGATTGCCCGACGGCGCCACATGGTAGCCGGCGCCCACGAACTGAGTACCGCCGCTGCGGCGCACGGTAACCGAGCGCTCGCCATCCTGCACCGGCTCGGCCGTGTAGGTCGGCTCGATCACGCGCGCAGGCTTGGGTATCTTGCCGAACAAATCACTGATCTGCTTCAATACCTTGGCTTCGTCGAAGCGGCCCGCCACCATCAGCACCGCATTGTCGGGCTGGTAGTACTTGTGATAAAACGCGCGCAGACGTGGAATATTGACGTGCTCGATATCGGAACGCGCGCCGATGGTCGATTTGCCATAGTTGTGCCAGTCGAAAGCGACGGCCTGGATGCGCTCGGCGGTGACGCGGATCGGATTGCTCTCGCCCATCTCGAACTCGTTGCGCACCACCGTCATTTCACCCTTGTTGGTCTTGGGGTTCCACAGATCGTTCTGGTCGATGGCGGCATTGACCATGCGATCGGCTTCCAGCGCCAGCATCTGGCGCAGGTTGTCGTCGTTGGCCGGGAACGATGCATAGTAATTGGTGCGGTCATACCAGGTGGTGCCGTTGAACTGCGCGCCGGTGGAATTGAGGATCTCGACCGGCGTCTTGCTGCCCTTCTTGATACCGAAATTGGCGCTCGGCTTGAACAGCAGGTGTTCCAGCAAGTGCGCCATGCCCGTTTCGCCATAGTTCTCATGGCGCGAGCCGACCATATAGACGATATTGGTGGTCAGCACCGGCTTGCTGGCGTCCGGAAACAGCAGCACGCGCAGGCCGTTGCCGAGCCGGTATTCGGTAATGCCTTCTACCGAGGTCACCTTGACCGGTGCAGCAAGGGCGCCAGCCTTTTGGACCTTGGCGGCGCTGACCGGAGGCGTGACAGGGGTGGCGGCCAGCACCAGTGCAGGAGACAGGATGCCGGCGGCAAGCAGAAGAGCGGTTATGGGTTTCAATGCAAGATCCTCACGAGGTGATAACAGTACGTGGTTGATAGCAAAGGCTGGCGCAAGCGCCGGCCCTGACGGCTGACGTAACGATGCCGCTGCCCTGGCGCTGCGTCTTCGCCGGTCAGAGAAATAATTACTGCCATGCAATTTACGCTCTACTTATCAATAACGCAAGCCCCTCAGGCCGCCAGATCATCAACGTGTCATGATCGCGTGCTATACTCGGTCGCTCCAGAACTATCTGCCTGTATATGAGACGAGCACTCGTCCTGCTTTGCCTGTTTGTTTTCATCGCTCTGCCCCAAGCGTTCGCCAGCATGGCCTACGCCAGCCCCCTCCCATTGCTCGCCGACACAGCCGCCAGCGCCGATCTGCCCGGCGACCCGGCGCATGCCGCCGATTCCGCACCGGACCCGGACGATGTGGAGGAATGCGACAACGACCCCATTACGCTGTACCCATCCTCGCGCCAGGCCGCGCCTTTCTGCGCCATCATCTGGCAGGCGGGACCCGGCGCACTTGCCGAAGCGGACGTGTGGCCCGCCACGCGGCCGCCACGCGTTCGCATCTGAGTCACCCTGCTTCACTTACGCGCCGGGCGCCCCGCTGCCCCGGCAAGCTTGAAAATTTTTTGATCTGACAAGGTAATACACAATGGAATGGTTACTTGACCCGACAATCTGGGTCGGCCTGCTGACGCTGGTCGTGCTGGAAATCGTATTGGGCATCGACAACCTCATCTTTATCGCCATCCTGGCCGAAAAACTGCCGCCGCATCAGCGCGACAAGGCCAGGGTGCTGGGCCTGACGCTGGCGCTGGTGATGCGCCTGGGCCTCCTGACGCTGATATCGTGGCTGGTCACGCTGACCACGCCGCTGTTTTCAGTCTGGCAATTTACATTCTCGGGACGCGACCTGATCCTGCTGGTCGGCGGCCTGTTCCTGCTGTTCAAAGCCACGACCGAGCTGCACGAGCGCCTCGAAGGCGTGACCCATACCGAACCGGGCTCGAAAGTTTACGCCGGCTTTGGCCTGGTGGTGGCGCAGATCGTGGTGCTCGATGCGGTGTTTTCGCTCGACGCCGTGATCACGGCGGTGGGCATGGTGGAAAACCTGTATGTGATGATGGCCGCCGTCATTATCTCGATCGGCGTGATGATGCTGGCCTCGAAGTCGCTGACGCGCTTTGTCAATGCGCACCCGACGGTGGTGGTGCTGTGCCTGAGCTTTTTGCTGATGATCGGCCTGTCGCTGGTGGCTGAAGGCCTGGGCTTCCATATTCCGAAAGGCTATCTGTATGCGGCCATCGGTTTCTCGGTGGTGATCGAGTTCTTCAACCAACTGGCGCGCCGCAACTTCCTGAAACTGCAGTCGAACACGCCGCTGCGCGACCGCACCGCGCAAGCTGTGCTGAGCCTGCTTGGCGGCCGCAGGAAGCATGAGGCGGTGGAAGAACACGAAGCGCCAGCCGTGCCCGATGTGTCCGCCTTTGGCGTGGCCGAGCGCAATATGGTGTCGGGCGTGCTGACGCTGGCCGAACGCTCGATCCGTTCGGTGATGACGCCGCGCGGCGATGTGTCGTGGGTCAACCTGAACGACAGCAAGGAAAAAATGCTGCAGTTGCTGCGCGACACGCCGCACAGCATGATTCCGGTCTGCCACGATGACCTCGACAATGTGGTCGGCCTGGCGCGCAGCAAGGACCTGATCGAAGACCTGGTTTCGCGCGGCCAGATCGATACGGCCAATATGCGCGAAGCGATCGTGGTGCCGGAAGCGGCCGGCGTGCTGAGGGCCATGGAAACGTTGCGGCGCTCGCATGGCCAGCCGGTGCTGGTGGTCGATGAGTTTGGCACCGTGCAGGGCGTGCTGACGCCGATCGACATTCTCGAAGCGATTGCCGGCGAGTTCCCGGACGAAGACGAGCAGCCCGACGTACAACTGCTGGGAACGGGCCACTGGCGCGTCGACGGCGCCACCGACCTGCATTATCTGGAGCAGGTGTTCGACAAGGAAACCCTTGTCAGCGAAGACGGCGAATACAACTCGCTGGCCGGCTTCCTGCTGGCACACTTTGAAAACATGCCGGCCGTGGGCGAAGTGCTGGAGCTCGACGGCATGCGCTATGAGGTGCTGGAAGCGGACGAACGGCGCATCGCCTGCGTTGACGTGCGCCGTATCGAGCCAGACACGAGCCTGTAACTGCAGCCCGTCATTGTGAGCCGCGGTGTGATGCCTGCAGTTCACAGTTTGTAACAAGGCGGCAAACGTGCGCCGCCTGTCGTGGCGTATGCTGGTGGCTACTTTCGAGCAGCCACCAGGAGACGCCCCGATGACCAACTCCCCCCTCTCTCCCCTCTTGCGACTTGGCCTGCTGTGCTGCGCCGTTCTCGCCGCGCCCGCTCATGCAGAACCGGCCAAGCCGCTGATCAAGCCCGGCTGGTGGCAGGTCGACAGCAAGATGGCCTCGCCTGACGTGGCTACCGACAGCGCCATGTCGATGGTGCTGCAGCAGCTGGGCAATCTGCCGCCGGAACAGCGCAAGCAGCTGGAAAGCATGGCCGCCAGCAATGGCATGGCCATGCCCACCGTAAACGCCGACGGCGCCGTGCGCGTCACCGCTTGCGTCACGCCCGAAATGGCCGCCCGCCGCCAGATTCCTACCGGCCAGCCTGGCAACTGCAGTTCGAACAACGCCCCCACGCCAGATGGCCTCGATGTGTCTTTCAGCTGCAGCAATCCCAAGTCCAGCGGCGAAGGCAAGCTGACGTTGCAGGGCGAGCGCGCTTTTACGATGCAGTTAAACGTGGTCACCAGCGCGCGTGGCACGCCCGAGCAGGTAAAGGTCAACAGCACGGGGACATGGCTGGCGGCGGCGTGCCCGGTGCCAGCACGCTGAATATCCCGTAGATACTGTTATCCCCGTCAAGCGGCGTGCAAGGTCGGATCAAATATTTTTCCTGACCTGAGCACGCCGAATGCCACGTGTACCAGTTTGCGCATCATGGCGCCGATGATCAATTTCGGCGCCTTACCAGCAGCGCTAAGTCGTTGACCGAACTGCTTTCCCCAAGCGGTCCTGTGGACGGTCACCATGGCCGGCATGTAAAGAGCCTTACGCAGGAAACTATGGCCGATCTTTGACATGCGTGGCTTACCCCGTACGCTTGATCCCGACTCATGCTGACGCGGATCGAGACCGGCAAATGCTACAGCTTGCTTGGCATTGTCGAAGCGTTCCGTGT
>NZ_WFLK01000070.1 GCF_009208565.1 Janthinobacterium aquaticum
GTGGGTTCGGACCTCCAGGGCGTGTTACCGCACCTTCATCCTGGCCATGAGTAGATCACTTGGTTTCGGGTCTACACCCAGCGACTGATCGCCCTATTCGGACTCGATTTCTCTACGGCTTCCCTATATGGTTAACCTTGCCACTGAATGTAAGTCGCTGACCCATTATACAAAAGGTACGCAGTCACGGAACAAGTCCGCTCCTACTGTTTGTATGCACACGGTTTCAGGATCTATTTCACTCCCCTTCCGGGG
>NZ_WFLK01000071.1 GCF_009208565.1 Janthinobacterium aquaticum
GTGGGTTCGGACCTCCAGGGCGTGTTACCGCACCTTCATCCTGGCCATGAGTAGATCACTTGGTTTCGGGTCTACACCCAGCGACTGATCGCCCTATTCGGACTCGATTTCTCTACGGCTTCCCTATCTGGTTAACCTTGCCACTGAATGTAAGTCGCTGACCCATTATACAAAAGGTACGCAGTCACGGAACAAGTCCGCTCCTACTGTTTGTATGCACACGGTTTCAGGATCTATTTCACTCCCCTTCCGGGG
>NZ_WFLK01000072.1 GCF_009208565.1 Janthinobacterium aquaticum
CATTGATCCGGTCAACGATGCACCAGTCGGCAGCGGCACCACGATTACCACGCCTGAAGACACGGTCAAGACTGGCAATCTGCCACCCGCGAGTGATGTGGATGGCGACACCGTCACCTACACCAAGACCAGCGATCCGTCGCACGGCAC
Source organism: Janthinobacterium aquaticum (assembly GCF_009208565.1). Lineage (GTDB taxonomy): Bacteria > Pseudomonadota > Gammaproteobacteria > Burkholderiales > Burkholderiaceae_D > Janthinobacterium. The sequence goes on from NZ_WFLK01000072.1 coordinate 151, forward strand.
GGTCACCGTTAATTCGGACGGCAGCTACAGCTATGCGCCAACGGCCGACTACAACGGCAACGACAGCTTCAGCTACACCATCAGCGATGGCAAGGGCGGCAGCAA
>NZ_WFLK01000073.1 GCF_009208565.1 Janthinobacterium aquaticum
CTTACGGCGTGGAGGCTTTTCACCCCCATTATCGCTACTCATGTCAGCATTCGCACTTCTGATACCTCCAGCATCCTTTACAAGACACCTTCGCAGGCTTACAGAACGCTCTCCTACCATATCTATCTGTGATAAATCACAGAACAATATCCGCAGCTTCGGTGACTGGCTTAGCCCCGTTACATCTTCCGCGCAGGACGACTCGATCAGTGAGCTATTACGCTTTCTTTAAATGATGGCTGCTTCTAAGCCAAC
>NZ_WFLK01000074.1 GCF_009208565.1 Janthinobacterium aquaticum
CTTTCGTAGCAACTAATGACAAGGGTTGCGCTCGTTGCGGGACTTAACCCAACATCTCACGACACGAGCTGACGACAGCCATGCAGCACCTGTGTAATGGTTCTCTTTCGAGCACTCCCAAATCTCTTCGGGATTCCATCCATGTCAAGGGTAGGTAAGGTTTTTCGCGTTGCATCGAATTAATCCACATCATCCACCGCTTGTGCGGGTCCCCGTCAATTCCTTTGAGTTTTAATCTTGCGACCGTACTCCCCA
>NZ_WFLK01000075.1 GCF_009208565.1 Janthinobacterium aquaticum
TTTTGATGTAGTCGGCGTGGCCTGGGCAGTCAACGTGAGCGTAGTGGCGCGAAGCCGTTTCGTACTCAACGTGAGCGGTGTTAATGGTAATACCGCGTGCTTTTTCTTCTGGAGCAGCATCGATCTGATCGTATGCTTTGGCTTCGCCGCCGAATTTCTTCGACAGTACCGTTGCGATTGCAGCGGTCAGCGTGGTTTTACCGTGGTCGACGTGGCCGATGGTGCCGACGTTGACGTGCGGCTTGGTCCGTTCGA
>NZ_WFLK01000076.1 GCF_009208565.1 Janthinobacterium aquaticum
ATCTGCCACCCGCGAGTGATGTGGATGGCGACACCGTTACCTACACCAAGGCCAGCGATCCGTCGCATGGCACGGTTACCGTCAATCCGGATGGCAGCTACAGCTATGCGCCAAAAGCCGACTACAACGGCAACGACAGCTTCAGCTACACCATCAGCGATGGCAAGGGCGGCAGCAATACCTATGTGGTCAATATCGTCATTGATCCGGTCAACGATGCACCAGTCGGCAGCGGCACCACGA
>NZ_WFLK01000077.1 GCF_009208565.1 Janthinobacterium aquaticum
CCGCTATCGGAAGCCAGCGCCAATACCGGTGCGCTTGGCGCTGCCGGTGCCGCACTGTCAATATTGATCGACAGCGCCGCGCTGGCGACGCTGCTATTGCCTGCAGCATCCACCGCCTTGACGCTCAAGCTGTGCGTGCCGGAGGCCAGCGCGCTGCTGGTGATGCTCCACGTGCCGCCGGTGGCCACTGCCGTGCCGAGCACGGTGGTGCCGTTGGTGTCGTATAGGGTGACGGTGC
>NZ_WFLK01000078.1 GCF_009208565.1 Janthinobacterium aquaticum
GCTACACCATCAGCGATGGCAAGGGCGGCAGCAATACCTATGTGGTCAATATCGTCATTGATCCGGTCAACGATGCACCAGTCGGCAGCGGCACCACGATTACCACGCCTGAAGACACGGTCAAGACCGGCAATCTGCCACCCGCGAGTGATGTGGATGGCGACACCGTTACCTACACCAAGGCCAGCGATCCGTCGCATGGCACGGTTACCGTCAATCCGGATGGCAGCTACAGCT
>NZ_WFLK01000079.1 GCF_009208565.1 Janthinobacterium aquaticum
TCTGGTAGGGCTGGTTGGACTCGAACCAACGACCCCCGCGTTATCAACACGGTGCTCTAACCAGCTGAGCTACAGCCCCAAATGCTGTTCTTCTTTATTAACAGCCGATAAGTGTGAACATTTGATGGTGAAGCATTACTGCTTCGTGCAAACTCTAGAAAGGAGGTGATCCAGCCGCACCTTCCGATACGGCTACCTTGTTACGACTTCACCCCAGTCACGAATCCTACCG
>NZ_WFLK01000007.1 GCF_009208565.1 Janthinobacterium aquaticum
AGGCGCCGAAATTGATCATCGGCGCCATGATGCGCAAACTGGTACACGTGGCATTCGGCGTGCTCAGGTCAGGAAAAATATTTGATCCGACCTTGCACGCCGCTTGACGGGGATAACAGTATCTACCCTTTGGATGAGCTTGTGTAGCATTGGCCGACCTGACCCCGTTTTTCGCTATGCCTGAATGAAGTATCATAAGCCCCCATCCGCACAATCAACCGCTACATGCCCCACTCCCGCCTCACCGCACTGATTCCATTCCTGGCCATCCTCGGCTCCGTTACCTGCCTGGGGCTGGGTACCTCATGGGCCAAGCACACGCTGTTTCCGCTGGTGGGCGCGGCCGGCACCAGCGCGGTGCGGGTCGGTTTTTCCGCGCTGTTGCTGCTGGCGTTCTGGCGGCCCTGGCGCTGGGCCTTGAGTGCGCGCGATGCGCGTACGGTGGCGCTGTACGGTGCGGCGCTGGGCGCGATGAACCTGTGTTTTTACCTGTCGCTGCAAACGATTCCGTTCGGCGTGGCGGTGGCCATCGAATTTGCCGGGCCGCTGGCGGTGGCGCTGCTGGCCTCGCGCCGTGCGCTCGACTTTGTCTGGGTACTGCTGGCCGCTGGCGGACTGGGCCTGCTGCTGCCGCTCGGCCATGACGTCAGCACGCTCGATCCCGGCGGCGTTGCCTTTGCGCTGGCCGCCGCCGTGTTCTGGGCCACGTATATTGTGTTTGGCAAGCGCGCCAGCCACTTGCATGCTGGCCACTCGGTGGCGCTGGGCCTGGCGATGGCGGCGCTGGTGGTGGTGCCGGTTGGCGTGGCGCAGGCCGGCAGCGCGCTGCTCTCGCCGGCTGTATTGCTGGTGGGGCTGGGGGTGGCGCTGGTGTCGAGCGCGCTGCCCATTTCGCTGGAAATGGTGGCGTTAAAGCGCCTGCCGCCGCAGGCGTTCGGCATCATGAGCAGCATGGAGCCGGCGGTGGCGGCGCTGCTGGCGCTGGTGCTGCTGGACGAACGGCTGGACCTGGTGCAATGGCTGGCCATTGCGCTGATCATGGCCGCCTCGATGGGCAGTTCATGGATGGCGCAGCGGCGCGCGCGCCTGCCCGCAGCCGTACACAGCTAGGCGATCAGGTCAGCGCAGCCAGCAGCAGGCGCCGGTCCTCGCCCAGCATGGCTTCGAATTCGCTGGCCGTAACTGCCGGGCTGAACAGGTAGCCCTGCAGCTGGTCGCAGCCCAGTTCGCGCAAAAAGCGCATCTGCTCGGCTGTCTCCACGCCTTCGGCAACGATTTCCTGGCGCAACTGCTGCGCCATGGTGACGATGGCACGCGCGATGGCGCAATCGTTTTCCTCGAACGGCAGGCCGATCACAAACGCGCGGTCGATCTTCAGGGTGCTGATCGGGAACTTTTTCAGATAGGCGAGGCTGGAATAGCCGGTGCCAAAATCATCAAGCGCCAGCGACAGACCCATCGCTACCAATTGATCCATGATGGCGATCACATTGTCGGCGCCGCGCATCAGCAGGCTTTCGGTGATTTCCAGCATGATCTGGTCGGGCCGCACGCGGTAGCGTTCCAGCACGGCAGCGATACGCTCGGGCAAATGCGCGTCGAACTGGCGCGCCGACAGGTTGACGGCGATCACCGGCATATGCAGGCCGCGGTCTTCCCAGGCGCGGATCTGGCGGCACGCTTCATCGAGCACCCAGGTGCCCAGTTCCAGGATCAGGCTGGTCTCTTCGGCCACCGGAATAAAGACGCCCGGCGAGACCATGCCGCGCCTTGGATGCTTCCAGCGCAGCAGCGCTTCGGCGCCGACGATGCGACCGGTATCGAGGCTGACCTTGGGCTGGTAATGCAGTTCAAGTTCCTTGTCGCCCAGCGCCAGGCGCATTTCGCTTTCCAGCCGCAAATGCTCCTTGGCGCGCCGGTTCATGTCTTCGCGGTAAAACAGAAACGTCGATTCGATGGTTTGCGCGGCCTTGGCCACGGCCACGTCGGCAAAGCGGAACAGCGCCGGCGCCTCCATGCCGTCTTCCGGATACACGGTAATGCCGATGCTGGCGCCCACATACAGCGCATGGGCGTCGATCTGGATCGGCGCCTCGAGCAGGTGCAGCAGCTTTTGCGCCACGTTGGCCGCGTGCTCGCGCTTTTCGATATGCAATAGCGCCACCACGAACTTGCTGTTGTCGACGCGCGCCAGGATATCGGCGTCACGCAGCGCGCCACGGAACAATTTGCCAATCGCGATCACCAACTGGTCGCCCACCTCATGGCCCAGCGTGTCGCTGATCGAACCGATGCGGCTGATATCGATCACCAGCAGCGCGCCGTGCGTGGACTGGCGCTTCGCCTCGGCCAGCCCCTGGTCGACCAGCTGGTTGAGCAGGCAGCGATTGGGCAGGCCGGTCAACGTGTCGTAGTTGGCCATGCGCTGCATGCGCGCTTCGGCGTCCTTGTGCACGGAGATATCGGAAAACAGCGAAAACACATGGCTGATCTCGCCGTATTCATCTCGCACCACGCTCAGCGTCACATCCTGCGGAAACAGTTCGCCATTCTTGCGCCGGCCGATGATTTCGCCGCGCCAGGAACCGTAGCCGCGCATGGCGGCGCGCACCTTGGCGCGAAAGTCGGGGTCGTGCACGCCCGAACGCAGCAAGTCTGGCGTGCGGCCGATGGCTTCAAACGGCGAATAGCCGGTAATGCGTGAAAACGAACTGTTGATCGAGACGATGCGTTCCTGGGCGTCGGTAATCATCACGCCCTGGTCGCTGTCTTCGATGATACGGGCATGCAACTTGACCTTGTCGACATCGGACAGCGGCTCGCTCAGCGCCGACAGGCGCACGGCCGTGCCGCAAGCCTGGCCGGCCTGGTTGCTGATCACATGGCGGTGCATGCGCAACCAGGTCAGCATGCCGGACTTTTTGCGCCGCAATACATCGATGGCGATATCGCCCTGGTCGAACTGCAGCTCGGCCACTTTGGCCTGGCTCTGGCCCGGCGGATACAAAAACAGGATGTGCTGGCCCAGCGCCTCGGTTTCCGAATAGCCGAACATCTGTTCGGCGCCATGGCTCCAGCCGATCAGAAAGCCGTCGTCATCGATTTCAAACAGCGCATCGGGCGGCGCCACGCGGATCTGCGGCCGGCTGGCGCCGCGCAACTGCTGCAGCTCCTGCTGCAGTTGCGCCAAAGTGGCGGCCAGTTGCGCACCGTCCTGCTGCTGCGCGTCATGGCTCAGGCGCAAGCACTGTTCAACCCGCGCCTCAAGCACGCCGCCTCCACGCACAAGGGGAACGGAAGGACATGGCCAGGGATGCTGCTGTCGTTATCATCATCAAAATCCCGCTGTCGGGGCTGGAGTCGGTACAAAATGCTGCGAATATGGTAACGTGAATTTGTTGGCCTGTGTCAACATTTTGTCTGCACCGCAGAATGAAAGGCCAGCGCTTTATCTGGCTCAAGTATTGCCGGGCAAATATTGGAGCAGACGGGCGAACAAAGCCGGCTCGCGCATGCGCGCCAGCCACCAGCGCAGCGCAGCGCCGTCTTCGCCGACACGCCAGGCCAGGTAAAAGGTTTCCGACGGCTTCGGTTCTTCCACGGCTTTTTCTACCAGCAGCCCTTTGGCAATGGCAGCGCGCGCGCACGGCCCGGGCAGGAAGCCGAAACCAAGTCCCATGACCTGGTAATCGAACTTGACCTGCATGTTCGGCACCGTCAGCGCGTCCTGCCCCAGCAGCAGGCCCACCGTGCGCGGCGCCAGCTGGCGCGCCGAATCGGCCACCACCACCGCGCGGTGATGCTGCAGGTCGCTGCGCGACAGCGGATGCGTGACGGCGGCCAGCCGATGCGTGGGCGCCACGGCAAACACGAAGTCGACCATGCCCAGCGGCTGGGCAATATAGCCGCCGCCTGGCGGGCCGTCACCGGCCGCGCCCACCAGCAGGTCGACGCGGCGCTCGAGCAGCGCTTCCCAGGTGCCCGACAAAGTCTCCTGCACCAGGCGCAGACGGGTCTGCTGCGCCACTTCATAGAAGGCGCTAATATCGTTTGACAGCGCCAGCGCCGAAAACACCGAGTCGAGACCGACCGCCAGCTCGGTCTCCCAGCCGGAAGCGACGCGGCGCACGCGGTGTTCGAGGTCCAGCGCCGCCTTGAGCAGGTAGCGGCCTTCCTTGAGCAGTTCCTGGCCGGCCGCCGTCAGCGTTACTTTCGGACCGTTGCGCTGGAACACCTGTACGCCCAGATCGTCTTCGAGCTTGGCCACCGTATAGGAAATGGTCGACGGCACTTTATGCAGCTCCTTGCCGGCGGAAGAAAAGGAACCGCAACGGTCAATGGCGTCAACGATTTGCAGTGATTCGAGGCTCAGTCTTAACATTCGAATTTTTCGATAATAGTACGGCAAATTTTCCGTTTTTCTTTCGCTGAACAGAGGCCTATACTTCTTTCATCGAACAGCGATTGACAGAAAGCCCCGCCAGCGGTGGCAACGGTCCTTCGAAATTATCGCACATTAACCTTTATAGAATTGGAGATCATCATGTTGCAAATCCGTCATAGCGAAGAACGCGGCGCCGCCAACCACGGCTGGCTCAAATCCCATCACAGCTTCTCGTTCGGCAGCTACCACGATCCGAAACACATGGGCTTCGGTCCTTTGCTGGTCATCAATGAAGACCGCGTCACGCCAGGCCAGGGTTTTGGTACCCACGGCCACCGCGACATGGAAATCATCTCGTATGTGCTCGACGGCGCACTCGAACACAAGGACAGCATGGGCACAGGTTCGGTCCTGCACTACGGTGATGTACAGCGCATGAGTGCCGGCAGCGGCGTGCGTCACAGCGAGTTCAACCACTCGCAGACCGATGGCCTGCATTTCCTGCAGATCTGGATCCAGCCGAACGTGACCGGCATTGCACCGAGCTACGAAGAGAAACACTTCACGCCGGAAAGCAAACAGGGCAAGCTGCGCCTGATCGCGTCCAGCGACGGCCGCCAAGGTTCGGTGCTGATCCACCAGAACGCGTCGATCTACGCCAGCATCCTGAAAGAAGGCGACAGCGCGAAACATGCACTCGATGAAGGCCGCACCGCTTATGTGCACCTGATTCGCGGCAGCCTGGTGGTCAACGGCACGCCGCTGAAAGCGGGCGACGCGCTGAAACTGACGCAAGAAGCTGAAGTCACGCTGACCCAGGCCGAAGACGCTGAAGTGCTGCTGTTTGACCTGCCTTACTAAGCATGGAAGGCACCGGCTTGCTTGCAAAAGGAGGAAATGTCCCGAGATAGACTGCTATCACTTGACATGTCCTCCCAAAAATAGCAACCGGGGAAATCAAAGTCCTGCTTTTTGGTATGATGGCAAGGCGCGCGACACCGCAGTGGTGTGGCGCGCCTTTATTTTTTTACTGACTAATATGAGCACAACCATGCAAAGCGGCGCAGAAATCCTGGCAACAGGCCAATTGGATTACACCACTTCCTGCGCCCTGCCAACGCCGTGGGCGCAATTTACGCTGCACGCCTTTGTCGAGCACGCAACGGGCAAGGAACACCTGGCCATGGTGCTGGGCGATGTCGGCAACGGCGAGCCGGTACTGGCGCGCGTCCATTCCGAATGCCTGACCGGCGACGTCCTGTTTTCCCAGCGCTGCGATTGCGGCGCCCAGCTTGAAGGCGCCTTGAAGCGCATCGCCGAAGAGGGCCGCGGCATCTTGCTGTACCTGCGCCAGGAAGGGCGCGGTATTGGCCTGATCAACAAGATCCGCGCCTACCGCCTGCAGGAAGCCGGCGCCGATACGGTGCAGGCCAATGAACAGCTGGGCTTCAAGGCCGACGCGCGCGACTACACGCTGTGCAAGCCGATGTTTTCCCAGTTCAATATCCGCAGCCTGCGCCTGATGACCAACAACCCGCGCAAGATTGCCGCCATGGAGGCGCTGGGCGTGACCGTCGACGAGCGCGTGCCGCTGCTGGTCAATCGCAATGCGTTCAACCACCACTACCTCAATACCAAGGAAAGCAAGCTTGGCCACATGATGACGCCAGCGGCCGCGCCTGCGCTGGAAGACGGCGCCCTGTAAGATGAACGGCGCCGGCGCATGGCGCCCCGGTACCGGCCTCCCCTGCTCACGCATAAAGGTTGCATGAAATTATCTAAATCTGCCTTGCTGCTCGCCGGCCTGTGCGCCGTCACTGGCGTACGCGCGGCCGGGCCTGCCGTACCGGTGCCGGCGGGCGCCGCTCCCGCCATCCCGAAAACCACCACGCCGGCCAAGCCGCCAGCAGCAGCGGCGCCAGCCGCCAGCGAGCACGCGGCACTGCCACCGCCGTCGTCGGCCGCGCAAAAGCTCTATACGGCGGCGCGCGCCGATATCCTGCAGGTACGGGTGCTGCTGAAAAACGGCCGCACGCAGTCGTCGGTCGGGTCGGGCTTCCTGATCGGCACCGGCGACCTGGTGGTCACCAATTACCACGTGGTGTCACAGTTTGCGCTCGACCCTGACACCTATGTCGGCGAATGGGTCGACACCAGCGGCCAGCGCGGCAATGTGGAACTGCTGGCCGTCGATGTGCTGCACGACCTGGCCGTGGTGCGCGTGAGCCGCCATGGCACCGGCTTTTTCAGGATGCCGGCCGGGCAAGCGCCGCTGGCGCCGCTGACCCAGGGCCAGTACCTGTATTCGATGGGCAACCCGCTCGACCTGGGCTTTGCCATTTCCGAAGGCTCTTACAACGGCGTCGTCACGCGCAGCTTTTACGACCAGCTGATGTTTACCGGCCCGATCAACTCGGGCATGAGCGGCGGCCCCAGCGTCACCGCCAATGGAGACGTGGCCGGCGTCAACGTCTCGAAACGCCTCGACGGTGAGCTGGTCAGCTTTCTGGTGCCGGCCCGCTACGCCCAGCAACTGCTGAACCAGGTAGCGCTGCAGGCCAAGGCGCCGAAAGACTTCAAACCGGTAGTCACGGCGCAACTGCTGCAGCACCAGGAAGCGATGCTGGCACGGCTGCTGGAAACGCCCTTGAGCCTGAAGGCCATGGGACCGTACCGCGTGCCGGTGCGCGAGTCCGAGCAGATGCGCTGCTGGGGCAGCTCGAACGTCAAGGCTGACAAACCCTATACGGTTGACAGCACCAGCTGCGCCATGGAAACAGCCATCTTTATCTCGGGTGCACTGCAGACGGGCCAGGTGTCGATGCGCCACGAGTTCCTGCGCTCGAGCGACCTGGGCGCGCTGCGCTTCGCCGAACTGGCCAGCAATTCGTTCAGAAACGAAAGCTTTGGCAGCTACAAGAGTGCGCACCTGACCGGTCCGCATTGCACCGAGCAGTTCGTCAAGAACAAGACCCTGCCGCTGCGCGCCGTCATGTGCGTGCGCGCCTACCGCAAATTTGCCGGCCTGTACGATTTCGCGCTGCTGGCCGCCAGCACCGACGCGCCTCTGATGAGCCTGCAAAGCCGCATCGATGCGCGCGGTGTGTCCTACGCCAACGGCATGCGCGTCACGCGCACCTTCCTTGAAGCGCTGGCGCGCGAACGCAAGGAGCAGCCATGAGAGCGCCCTACCATATCGAAACGCTGGCCGCCAACGGCGATATCCTGCAGCGCCAGCGCGTGGACAGCCTGCCGATCCGTATCGGCCGCGGCTACGACAACGACTTTATCCTCGATGACGCCCATACCGCGGCCTCGCACGCAATCATCGACACCGACGGCGAAGACGGCTTGCTGCTGCGCGACCTGGGCAGCCGCAACGGCGTGATCCACCGCGGCCGGCGCCAGCAGGAAGTGGCCATGACCGGCAATACCGTGGTGCGCCTGGGCCATACCCGCCTGCGCGTGCGCGGCGCCGACCAGCCGGTGGCGGCCGAACTGTCCGACACCGCCATGCACGGCTGGGAAGGCACGCGGCCGGCGATTGCCGGCCTGTGCATGATCGGCCTGTCGGCAGCGCTGAGCAACTGGCTCGGCGACGCTGACAACTTCGAGCCGATTGCGTACCTGATGATCATTGCCTACGCGCTAGCAGGCGGCCTGGTGTGGGCCTCGGTGTGGGGCGTGGCCAATCGCCTGTTTGGCCAGGTGGCGCGCTTTGGCCGCCACCTGTTCATTATCGGCTGCGGCCTGGCAGTGATGGAGGCATGGGAAATGGGCAGCACGGCGCTGGCCTACAGCCTGTCGCTGGAGTTCCTCACGCGCTATGGCAAGCACATGTATATCGTGATTATCGCCGTCATGATTTACTTCCACCTGTGCACCATCAAGCCGCGCCATGCGCGCCGCTTTGCCGTGACGGCAACGGTGCTGGCGATCATCGGCTCGACCATGGTCTTGCTGGGCAATCTGCAATCGTCGGGCCGCCTGGCCGACGAGCCGTATATGGCAGTGCTGTATCCGCCGGTGCTGCGCCTGAGTCCGAATCACAGCACCGACGCCTTCTTCAGGCAAGCGCAGGCGCTGCAGGCCGGCGCTGACGCCGAACGCGGCAAAGGTGGCGGCGACGAGGAAGCCGAGGACGACAGCGAAGAATAGGCAGCGCTGCGCCGAAGCTGCCCGCACAGAAAAAAGCCCGCTGGCTCTGCAAGGAGCCAGCGGGCTTTTTATTGGACAATCGGGGAAGCGGCAGATCAGGCGGTGAAAGCGGCCGCCTGCTTGCGGCGGGCGGTAAAGCCCAGCAGGCCCAGGCCGATCACCAGCATGGCGTAGGCGCTTGGCTCCGGCACGGCCGACACCAGGCCGTCGGTGCTGCTGAAGCTGGTGAAGTTGCTGGTTGCCGACTTGAACTGCACCTGCTGGCCGCCGTCGCAGCAGCCTTCCAGACCATAGATGGACAGCGTATGGTTGCCCGCTGCCAACGTGCCAGAGCCGGCCAGGAACTGGCTGGTGCTGCTGTAGCTGCCGGCCCACCACATGTCGCTGCTCTTGCTGTCGAGCGCCACGCCGTCGAGGAACATGGCGCCGCCGCGGCCGAAGTCCACGCCGCTGCGGAACGACCACAGGCCGGCGTCGGCTGCGCTCACGCCAAAGCTGATTACCGACTTCGAGGCGATATTGCTGTTGCTGCCGAACAGGCTGTGGTTGCTGACATTGTCATAGCTGGTCAAGCTGGTGCTGCCATAACCGGCGCCCGGCGTGGCCACCGCCGCGTTGACAACGGCCTGGTACGCCGCAGCGCTGGCCTGCACGCCGGCTTCCGAATAGCCGGTGGAGATGGTGATGGTGCTGGCGTTGGCTTGTGCAAATGCGCCGGCAACGATCAGGGACAATGCAATGTTCGACAGGTTTTTCATGATGGATCCAGATTTAAAGGCGTGTGGGCGCTTCAGCTGAATTCACGCTGCATTGAGGCGTGTCGGCGGTGCGCGGGCAGTAACTGCAAGGATGAGCGGCCGGTGGTGTCAACTTCCGCACTTGATGGCGGACCTGCGGCGGCGCGATGCACGCTGCAGGCTTCCTGGAAAGGGTTCGGGTTCCCAGGCAAAATCGAACGGTTGGCGGTTCAGAAAATCTATGTGTGTATTTTAGCGTAAATTCCCAACAAGAAAAGACATTTTCTTTTCGCCATGAAAAATTCATCGAAGACAAGAAAAAGCGTCGCACCATTGCGACAGGCCGAAAGACCGGTGTGGCAAGGTTGTGGAAAATAAGCACGAACTTTTCGTATCGCACCGCCCCACAGATTGCGACAGCATGGCAAAATGCAGTCACTGTTATCCGTTGAAACGAGGGAGCAAGAGACATGGTCGACCTGGACGAAACCCGCTATCTGGCACTGTCGTTTCCCGACACGACCGAGGACGAACACCATGAGCGGCCGGCGTTTCGCGTGGGCGGCAAGATTTTCGCCACCCTGCCCGACGACGAGCATATCAACGTCATGCTTGACGCCGAAGCGGCGCAAATCGCCACGGCCATCGCGCCGGACGGCTGCAAGGAACTATGGTGGGGCGAGCGCCTGGCCGGTATTACCGTCAGCCTGGCCGACGCCGAACTGGACATGCTGGCCATGGCCCTGACGGCAGCCTGGCGGCGCAAGGCGCCACGCGACCTGGCCGACAGCATAGCGCCACAGTAGCGGCGCGCGGCTGCCTACAAGTGCCTCATAAGAAAATCACGAGACCATGGACCAAGCACAACAAGTACTGCACGACTGGCTTGCAAGCGAAGCATGGCACGCGCCAGCAGTCCCCCTTTTGATTCCGGAGCGCGTGATTGCCAGCCTGACGTCGATACTCGCTGCTGAACAGCCCGGCGAACCAGCACTGGCGCTGTGCCAGGCAACGCTGTCGACGCTCTTTCGCGCCTACCGGCAAGCGGCGCGCGCCCATGCAGCGCTGCTGGCAGAGCTGCTGGCCAAACTGGGGACCTTCTCGACGGCGCACTTCCGGGGCGCTGCGGTCGACTTCCTGAACATGGCGCCGGACCTCGGGCAACGGGCCATTGAAGGCTGGGTTGAACTACTGCACCTGTCTCCCCAACAGGAGCAGCAGCTGAGGACAGAACTGTTTCACGCGCTCAGGTAGCCACGCCAGCTTCAGATCCGTCCGCGCCGGAATTCCCCAAGAAATTTGCTTACCTCGGCCGGCGTCATCGGCACATCGGCGTCGCCATGCCAGGCATACAGATAAGGCGTGCCGCCCAGGCGGTCGGTCAGCTTGGCAAACAGCAGGAAACGCGTACCCAGCGCATGCTGCTGCAGGTCGCTCAGGCGGCGCGAGCACTGCACCGCCAGCTCCGGTGAAAAAGCCTGCCCCGGCACCGGGCGAATCTCCACCTTGCCATCGATCAGGCGCGATTCGACGGCTACCTGCCGGTATGCATAAGTATCACGCGCCATCTGGCTGCCTCTTTGTCGGAAAAGGCAGTATCTTAAAGCAAACAGGTGCTCATTCAGCCACGATCCGCAGCAAGCGCCCATTACTTTCATCGGTCAACGCATACAAATAGCCGTCCGGCCCCTGCTTTACATCGCGTACGCGCGCGCCGATCGCCAGCCGGTCCTGGCCGGTCACCTTGCCGCTGGCGTCGAGCGCCACGCGGCGGATGTCATTGGCCGCCAGCCCGCCGCTAAACACGCTGCCGCGCCAGGCGGCAATCTTGTCGCCCGTGTAGAAAGCCAGACCCGACGGCGCCGGCGACGGCACCCAGGCCACGCTCGGAGCGATCATGCCGGCCACTTCATGCTTGCCGACCGGTTCATGGGTCTTGTAGTCGGCGCCATAACCCTGCAGCGGCCAGCCGTAATTGCCGCCGGCAACCACCAGATTGAGTTCATCGCCGCCATACGGTCCATGTTCGGTAGCCCAGACGCGGCCCGATTGCGGGTCCAGCGCCAGCCCCTGCACATTGCGGTGGCCCATCGACCAGATTTCCGGCAAGGCTCCCTTGGCCGCCAGCGGGTTACCCGGTGCCGGCTTGCCTTCATCGGTCAGGCGCAGGATGGAACCGAGATGGGTGGCCGGGTTCTGCGCCTGTTCGCGCGCCAGCCGGTCGCCGATGCGCAGCGGCGGATTGCCGCCATCGGCCACGCTCATCAGCAAGCTGCCATCAGGCAGCCACAGCAGGCGCGAACCGAAATGCTGGCCGCCGCTCTTGTCGATGCCGACCTTGAACAGGGTCGTGATGCCGGTGACCTTTTTGCCGTCGAAGACGCCGCGCACCAGCGTCGTGCGGTTCGCTGCATTGGTACCGGTCGACACCGTCATGTAGACGCGCGGATTGGGCTTGGCCGCATCCTGCGGGTGCAGCACGATATCGAGCAGCCCGCCCTGCCCGCCGGAAAACACCGCCGGCATGCCTTCGAGCGTCACCTCGTCGAACTTCTGCCCGTTCAGGATATGCAGGCTGCCCTCCTTGCTGGTGACCAGCGCGCGGCCGTCGCCGAGCCAGGCAATGCCCCACGGCTGGCGCACACCGTCGGCCACCGTGACGGCTTTCCAGCCCTGTTTCGCAGCGGGCGGCTCACCGCTCGGGGCCAGTTCGGCATGGGCTGGCATGACTGAAGCCGCACAAACGCCCAGCAGCAGCGTAACGGCAAGTTTTTTCGTCCTGGTCGATGGCATCGTACGTTTCTCCTGTCTGAATAAAAAAGCGGCAGGGTGGTTGATCACCACCTTGCCGCTTTTTAACATAGCACAGATCAGCAGGCGCACGCGCCGCCGACCTGATACGCATCAGCGATAGACCAGATAGTACTTGACGCGCGTCGCCGTTTTTTGCGCACCACCGGTTTGCACCAGCGCCAGCGGATCGCCAGCCGCGGTATGGTAGACACCGATGCCGTAGCTGGCCTGGCCGCCGATAAACGGCAGGCTCACCTGGCCTGCCGGGAACAGGAACTCGCCGCTATAGCGCTTGTAGCTGGTCTGGTAAGTCGCCTCGGTCACCGGCACGCCACTGACATACTGGCCTTCCAGCACCAGCGCCTCTTCCTTGACCGGCGAATAGCTCATCGATATCACGCTGTGGCCGGTACTGGTCAGCACGAAGCGTCCCACATACTTCAATGTATCGGTATTGAAGTAAGTACCGCCGCCCGTAAACAGCAGGTCTTCCTTGGCAGACAGGAAGTAAGGACCGCCCATCGGGTATTCACTGGAATAGTTGTAGCCGCTGGTCAGTATCGCATTGGTTTTCGGGTCCACGGTAAAGTAGGACGGTGAACCGTAGGTGTAATTGGACGAGACGATCACCTTGTTCAGAGTATGCGCATAGACGCCGCGCACGGTGCCGCCAAAGCTGCCGTTGGAATAGTCGAGCCCCGGCAGGATTGCGCCGGTTGCCGCATTCATGACTGCAACGACCGGACGCACCGATGAACCCAGCGACTGGCCAGTCAGGAACACCACGCCGTCATTGGTGGTAATGATTTCGGTCTGCGCACCGCCGGTACGGCTGGAGCGCAGCACCTTGCCTTCGACCAGATCAACCAGGCTGACCACGCCTTCGTGCAGCACGCCGGCCAGTTTGCCGTCAGGGCTGAAACTGAAGGTTTTCACGCCAGCAGGCAGGCTGATGCTGGTCGTGACGCCATCGGCCGGCTTGATCAGCTGCAGTGCATCCGGTTCGGCCGTCACCACCATCAGGCGGTCCAGCGCCTTGTTGTACTTGGCCTCCAGTGGTGTAAATGGCAGCGCCAGCACGCTGGAAGTGGACAGGTAGACGTTCAGATTGAGATACGCGACGACAGTCTGGCGTCCATTGCTCACTGACAAAGACAAAACATAGGCGCCAGCCTTGTCAGGCGTGAAAGACAGTATCGGATTACCCGGCGTCACCACCTGCGCCACGGAATCGGCAGGACGGCTGTCGACCGCCCATTTGAAGGTCAGGCCGGCGCCGCCTTCGTCATAGCTCAGTATGCCGCTGGCGGCAACTGGCTGACCGCTCGGCACCGTCTGATTACTGCCGCTGATCACCGCTACCGTGCCACGGATCACGCCGACCGGCGCCTGGTTAGCCGCGTTGACCTGGTAAATTGTTTCGGCATACGCACCCTTGCCATCGGCCCCGCGTGCGCGGATCTGATACATGCCCAGCACGTCAGGCGTGAAGCCGGCGCTCTGGCCGGTAACGAACAGCGCAGCCTTGCTGGTGGCCGGTTTGGCGATCAGCTCCCAAGTCGTGCTGACCTTGTCGCCATCGGCATCAGTACTGGTGGACGCGTCCAGCACGATGCTCGATCCGGCCGACACCACCAGTGGCGCCTTGGTCACGGGTTGAGCTGCAAAGGTTGCGTTGACCACAATCACTGCATTGGGTACGGTGTTATTGACCAGCACGCTGGCGTTTTTCTCGGCCACGCCGCCCTTGCTGTTGCTGACACGCAACTTGAACACATAGGTGCCCATAGTGTCTGCCAGGAAACTCAGCTTGGCGGTCGCACCGCTGACTTCCAGCGCGCTGCCCGCAGGCTTGGAGACAATGCTCCAGGCATAGCTCAGCGCATTACCTTCCTTGTCGCTGCTGCTGCCGGCATCGAGTTCGATCGGCGCACCGATACTGCCGGTGGCGTCGGCACCTTCACTGCCAGCCGCTACAGCACCGGCGAACAGGATGGACGCCTGCGGCACCACCACTACCGGCACTGGCGGTGGCGGCGTGGTCGTCACAGGTGGCGTAGCTGTGCTGCTATCGCCGCCCCCTCCGCAACCGGCCAGCGCCGACACTGCAAACACACTGGCGACCAGCCAGCGCATCAATGCTTTTTGCTTAATCTGTTTCATGACATTCCGTTCTATCAGGCATTTCCCGTGGTTTTATAAAAGGCGTCTTGATGCGCCGGGCATAACGAATCAATAATATCACAGAGGCAACATTAAAATTGCATTTTGGAAATATATCTTTGCAAAAAAAGACTTATATTAAAAAACTTTAATGTTCTGCAAAGGCTGGCGTAAGCGGCGTACTGGCATAGTGCGGTGCAACAAACCTGCCCTTGCCACGTCTTTGGAATTGCGCCATGCCCGACCTGTCCCAGCACTGCCTTCGCCTTGCCCTCCCACTATCCCTGCTGTCCCTTGCTGCCTGCAGCCCCACGCCCAAGCCTGCCGCCAGCGCCACGCCGGAAGTGCAAGTGCTGACGGTGCGCCATGGCGCCGTGCCGCTGTCGGTCGAACTGCCCGGGCGCACTTCTGCCTATCTGATGGCCGAAGTGCGCGCGCGCGTCGATGGCGTGATATTGCAGCGCAGCTACACGGAAGGGGCCGATGTACGCGCCGGCCAGGCGCTGTACCAGATCGATGCGGCGCCCTACCAGGCCGCGCTGGCCAGCGCCGAAGCGGCGCTGCAAAAAGCGCAGGCCAATCTGGTCAGCAATAATGCCCAGCTTGAGCGCTACAAAATCCTGATCAAGGGCAATGCGGTCAGCCAGCAGTCGTATGACAATGCGCTCGCTGCGCAGCTGCAATCGGCGGCCGACGTGGCTGCCGCCAAGGCCGCCGCCACCACCGCCCGCATCAACCTCGGCTACACCAAAGTCACGGCGCCGATCGCCGGGCGCTCCAGCGTATCGCAGGTCACGCAAGGCGCTTATGTGCAAGGCGGCGCCGCCACGCTGCTGACCACCGTGCAGCAGATCGACCCGATGTATGTGGACCTGCAGCAGTCGAGCGCCGAAGGGCTGGCGCTGCGCCAGGCGCTGGCCTCGGGCGCGTTGACCAAGGGCGGTGCTGCCGAAGCCAGCGTGCGCCTGAAACTCGAAGACGGCAGCAGCTATGCGCATCAAGGCACGCTGGAATTCTCCGGCGTGACGGTCAACCCGGCCACCGGCTCGGTGACCCTGCGCGCGCGCTTCCCCAATCCGCAGCACCTGCTGCTGCCCGGCATGTTCGTGCGCGCCGAGATCGGCCAGGGCGTGCGCCAGAACACCATGCTGGTGCCGGCGCCGGCCATTACCCGCAATCCGCAGGGCGAAGCGACGGTGATGCTGGCCGACGCCAGCGGCAAGACGCAGCAGCGCACGGTGGTGGCCAATACCCTGTTGCGCGGCCAGTGGCTGGTCGAGAGTGGTCTGAAAGACGGTGACCGGGTAATCGTCAGCGGTATCCAGAAGCTCAAGCCCGGTATCGCGGTCAAGGTGCAGGAGGCGCCTGCCACGGCAGCCGCGCCTGTCGTGGCCCAACAATAAGGACGGCCGCATGTCGCACTTCTTTATCCGCCGCCCCATCTTTGCCATCGTCCTGTCGCTGATCATTATGCTGGTCGGCGGCATCGCCGTCTTCAAGCTGCCGGTCGAGCAGTTCCCGCCCGTCTCGCCGCCGGTGGTGCAGATTGCCGCCACCTTCCCCGGCGCCTCGGCCGAAACCATGCAGAACACCGTGATCCAGGTGATCGAGCAGCAGATGAGCGCGATCGACAACCTGCTGTATATGTCGTCGTCGAGCGACGACACCGGCCAGTCGACCACCACCCTCACCTTTGCTCCCGGCACCGATCCCGATATCGCCCAGGTGCAGGTACAGAACAAGCTGCAGTCGGCCACCTCGCGCCTGCCGGCCGAAGTGCAGCAAGCGGGCCTGCGCGTGACCAAGTCCACCAGCGACTTCCTGATGGTGGCCGGCTTTGTGTCGGACGACAACTCGATGAGCAAGTTCGATATTTCAAACTATGTCGCTTCCAATATCCAGGATCCGCTCAGCCGCATTCCCGGCGTGGGCAGCATGAATCTGTTCGGCACCCAGTATGCGATGCGCATCTGGCTCGATCCGGTCAAGCTGACCAGCTATGCACTGACGCCGCTGGACGTGAACCAGGCGATCCAGATGCAGAACGTGCAGATTTCGGGCGGCCAGCTGGGCGGCTCGCCGTCGGTGGCCGGCCAGGCGCTGAGCGCCACCATTACCCAGGCTACGCTGCTGCGCACGCCCGAGCAGTTCAGCCGTATCCTGCTCAAAGTCCAGCCCGATGGCGCGCGCGTGCGCCTGGGTGACGTGGCGCGCATTGCGCTGGGCCCGGAAAACTACAATGTGGACGTGCGCTACAACGGCAAGAGCGCCTCGGGCCTGGGCATCCAGCTGGCGCCCGGCGCCAATGCGCTGGCCACCGCCGACGCGGTGCGCGCGCGCCTGGTGGAGCTGGCGCCGTTCTTCCCGCACGGCCTGCGCGTGGTGTATCCGAACGATGTGACGCCGTTTATCGAAGTGTCGATCCATGAAGTGGTCAAGACGCTCATCGAAGGGATCATCCTGGTGTTCCTGGTGATGTATCTGTTCCTGCAGAACCTGCGTGCCACGCTGATACCGTCGATTACCGTGCCGGTGGTCCTGCTGGGCACTTTCGGCGTGATGGCAGCGATGGGCTTTACCATCAATACCCTGTCGATGTTCGGCCTGGTGCTGGCCATTGGCCTTCTGGTCGACGACGCCATCGTGGTGGTGGAAAACGTCGAGCGCGTGATGCATGAAGATGGCCTGGCGCCGTTCGAGGCCACGCAAAAAGCCATGGGCCAGATCAGCAGCGCGCTGATCGGCGTGGCGTTGGTACTGTGCGCGGTGTTCGTGCCGGTGGCCTTTTCCAGCGGCACGGTGGGCGCCATCTACCGCGAATTTTCACTGACTATTGTTGCCTCGATGCTGCTGTCGGTGTTCGTGGCTTTGACGCTGACGCCGGCACTGTGCGCGATGGTGCTTAAACGACCCGACCCGAACCACCATGAAAAACGCGGCTTTTTCGGCTGGTTCAACCGCGCCTTCGATAAACGCCGCGACGGCTATCTGGGTGGCGTAACCGCCATCGTGCACAAGCGCGGGCGCTGGATGCTGGTCTATGGCGCACTGATCGCGCTGGTGCTGTGGCTGTTCCTGCGCCTGCCCGGCGGCTTCCTGCCCAATGAAGACCAGGGCTATATGTTCGTGCAGGTGCAAACGCCTGCCGGCAGCACCCTGGAGCGTACCGGCGCCGTGCTCGATGAAGTGTCGAACTACCTGCTCAAGGATGAATCGGCGATGGTCGACGCCACCATGATGATCAATGGTGCCAACTCCAACGGCCGTGGCCAGAACCTGGGCCGCTTGTTCGTGCGCCTCAAACCCTGGGGCGAGCGCGAAGACGCCAAACTGTCGGTATCGGCCCTGACGGCGCGCATCGCTGCGCGCTACGCCAGCTACCAGGGCGCGCTGATCCAGCCGATCGAGCCGCCGCCTATCCGTGGCCTCGGCTCCGCTTCGGGCTTCTCGTTCCAGTTGCAGGACCGCGGCAATCTCGGCCACGAAGCGCTGGCAAAAGCGCGCGACCAGTTGCTCGAGCTGGCCAGGCAAGACCCGGACCTGATGCAGGTGCGCTTTACCGGCCAGGCCGACAACCCGACCTACAAGATCAATATCGACCATGAAAAGGCGGCTGCGCTGGGCGTGTCGCTGAGCGACGTCGACCAGACTTTTTCAACCGCCTGGGGCTCGAAATACATCAACAATTTTTTCGACACCGACAACCGCATCAAGCGCGTCTATGTGCAGGCCGACGCGCCGTTTCGCATGAATCCCGACGATATCCGCCTGCTGCACGTGCGTAACAAGCAAGGTCAGATGGTGCCGTTTTCGGCCTTTGCCACGGCCACTTGGTCATGGGGTTCGCCGGCCATGCAGCGCTATAACGGCGTCGAGTCGGCCGAGATCCTTGGCAAGCCGGCTGCGGGAAAAAGTACCGGCCAGGCGATGGCGGCGATGGAGCGCCTGGCACAGCAGCTGCCGCAGGGCATCGGCTACGAGTGGAGCGGCATCTCGCTGCAGGAATCAAAAGCCGGTGCCCAGGCGCCGCTGCTGTATGCACTGTCGATCCTGGTGGTGTTCCTGAGCCTGGCCGCGCTGTATGAAAGCTGGACGGTGCCGGTCTCGGTGATCCTGGTGGTGCCGATCGGTGTACTGGGCGCGCTTGGTGCGGCCAGCCTGTTTGGCATGTCCAATGATGTGTACTTCCAGGTGGGACTCTTGACCACCATCGGCCTGTCAGCCAAGAACGCGATCCTGATCGTTGAATTTGCGCGCGAACTGCAGCAGCACGGCGCCACGCCGTTCGCTGCCGCCATGGAAGCGGCCAAGCTGCGACTGCGCCCGATTATCATGACCTCGATGGCGTTTGTGCTGGGCGTATTGCCGCTGGCGCTGGCGTCTGGCGCCGGCGCGGCCAGCCAGAAGGCGCTGGGCATCGGCGTGATCGGCGGCATGTTGGCCGCCACCTTCCTGGCCACCTACATGATTCCGCTGTTTTACGTGCTGGTGGCGGGCAAGCCCAAGCCGCAACCCGTTGCAGTTGCAGCAGCAGCTGAAGGAGCACACTGATGAACCGTTTGAAAATTACCGTGGCGGTCGCCAGTGCGCTGCTGCTTGCCGGCTGCTCGCTGCAGGAACCCCACCAGCGCCCCGAAGCGGCGCGCGACAGCTACCCAAGCGGCGCCGCCTATGCGCCCAATGACAGCAGCAGCGCGGCAGCGGCCGATACCGGCTGGGCAGAATTTTTGGGCGACCCGGCCCTGCGCCAGCTGGTGCGCATTGCGCTCGACAACAACCGCGACCTGCGCGTGGCCATGCTGCGCGTCGAGCAGGCGCGCGCCCAGCTGCAACTGCAGCGCGCTGCCAACTTGCCGCAAGTGGGCCTGGCGGCCAACAGCAGCACTGCCAAGAACAACTCGGCCAGCAGCAGCGATGCCAGCCGCAATCACGGCGTCACGCATAACCAGAGCGTGGGCCTGTCAAGCTCGTGGGAGCTCGATCTGTTCGGCCGCCTGGGCAGCCTGAACGACGTGGCGCGCGAACAGTATCTGGCCACCGGTTATGCACGCCAGGCAGCGCAACTGGCGCTGGTGGCGCAGGTCAGCGAACAGTATCTGGCGATGCTGGCCTATGGCGAACAGCTGGCTGTCAGCAACGAGACGGCGCGCGCGGCGCAGGAGTCACTGCGCATCGTCAAGCTACGCTTTGACACCGGCACCGGCTCCGAGCTTGACGCCACGCTGGCGCAAGGCACCTTGCAGCAGGCGCAGGCCAACCAGGCCGCGCTCACGCGCCAGCAGGCGCAGGCGAAAAATGCGCTGGAGCTGTTGCTGGGCCAAGCCGTGCCAGCCGACCTGCCAGCGGCCACGCCGCTGCGCCAGCTGGCGCTGCTGACCGATATTCCGGCCGGCCTGCCGTCCGAGCTGCTGCTGCGCCGTCCCGACGTGCAGCAGGCCGAAGCCCAGCTGCGCGCCGAAAACGCCCGTATCGGCGCCGCGCGCGCCGCTTTCTTCCCGCGCATTTCGCTGACCGCCACAGCCGGCACGGCCAGTTCCTCGCTGGGCAATCTGTTCCAGGCCGGCTCCGGCTCCTGGTCGTTTGCGCCACAACTGCTGCTGCCGCTGTTTGACGGCGGCGCCAACCAGGCCAATCTCGATGCGGCCCGCATCGGCAAGGATATCGGCGTGGCGCAGTACCAGAAAAGCGTGCAGGTGGCGTTTCGCGAGGTCGCCGACGGCCTGGCTGCGCGCGGCACGTACGAGTCGGAACTGGCGGCACGCCAAGCCTATAGCGAGACGCAGCAGCGCCGGCTGGCGCTGGCCGAACTGCGCTACGACAACGGCGTGGACGACTACCTGAGCGTGCTTAACGCCAAGACTGACCTGTACAATGCACAGATCGCGCTGGTCACGGCACGCCTGAACCGCTGGAACAGCCTGCTGGAACTGTATCGCGCCTTGGGCGGCGGCTGGCGCGAGCACGGCGCAAGCTGATATTGGACGAGGCGGGCAGTGAAATTACTCTTAGTGGAAGACAACGAGCGCGTCTCGCGCTTCGTCATCAAGGGCCTGAGCGAGGCCGGGCACACGGTCGACCATGCCGACAATGGCCGCGACGGCATGTACCACGCCGTTAGCGCCACCTATGACGCCATTATCATGGACCGCATGCTGCCCGGCGGCATTGACGGCCTGGCCATTGTCGAGACGCTGAGGAAAAGCGGCAACCGGGTGCCGATCCTGATCCTGAGCGCGCTCGATGGGGTTGACGAACGCATCCGTGGCTTGAAAAGCGGCGGCGACGATTACCTGATCAAGCCGTTTGCCTTTGGCGAACTGCTGGCGCGCCTCGACGCGCTGCTGCGCCGCTCGCAGGAAAAAAGCGTGGAAACCAGCCTGGCGCTGGGCGGCCTGTCGATCGACCTGCTGACCCACAAGGTGATGCGCGACGGACGCACCCTGAGCCTGCAGCCGCGCGAATTCAAGCTGCTCGAATACCTGCTGCGCCATGCCAACCAGGTGGTCACGCGCACCATGCTGCTGGAAAACGTGTGGGACTACCATTTCGACCCGCAGACCAATGTGATCGACGTGCATATCAGCAAGCTGCGCCAGAAGATCGACGCCGGTTTTCCCACCCAGCTGCTGCGCACCGTGCGCAGCGCAGGCTATATGCTGAGCGACCATGCCTGAGCGCCTGCGCCTGTTCAGGCTGCCCGGCTTTTCAGCGCGCACGATCGCCGTCGGCTACGTTACCGTCAGCCTGCTGGTGCTGGCCATGTTTGCCGGCCCGCTCTGGTACACCTGGAAAATCACGGTCGAAGGCGTGCGCACGGAACTGCTGCAGACCGATACCGAGCGCCTGAGCAGGCTGTTTGCCAGCAATGGCCCGGGCGCGCTGTCGGTAGCGATCGAAGCGCAGACCAGCGGCACCTATCAGGGCGTGGGCCGCCTGATGCTGTTCATGGCGCCCAATGGCGTCAAGCTGGCCGGCAATCTGGATGGCTGGCCCAAAGGCGCGCCCGAGAACACCAGCCCCTGCGCCGCCAATATCATGGTCGACGGCGTGCCGCAGCGCGTGGAGATGATTCATACCGTTTTGCCCGGCGGCTATCGGCTGCTGGTGGCCAGCAATCTCAATCGCTTTGAACAACTGGAAAAGCTGTTCGTGCGCGGCCTGCTCGGTTGCGCCGCTGCCGTGCTGCTGGTGGCCGTACTGGGCGCACTGTTGTTCCGGCGCGTGATGCTGCGCAAGGTCGACAGCATCAGCCAGACCACCAGCGCCATCATGGCCGGCAAGCTTACCCAACGCCTGCCTGCGCCGCACCGTGGCGATGAACTGGAAATGCTGACCCATACCGTCAACGGCATGCTCGACCAGATTGAGCACTTGGTGCACAGCGTGCAGGATGTGTCGAACGCGATTGCGCACGACCTGCGCACGCCGCTGACCGAGCTGCGCGCGCGGCTTGAAGAACTGTCCGTCACGCGCCCTGCCGAAGAAGAAACCTACCAGGAAATCGATGCGGCAATCAATGACGTCGACCGCGTGATGGCGATCTTCAACGCGCTGCTGCGCCTGGCCGAAATCGACAGCGGCACGCGCCGCGGCGGTTTCGTGCCGGTCGACCTGGCGCGCCTGGCAGCCGAGGTGACGGAATTCTACCTGCCGGTGGCCGAACTCAATGATGTCGGCCTGACCTTCGCACCGCAAGGCATGCTG
Source organism: Janthinobacterium aquaticum (assembly GCF_009208565.1). Classification (GTDB taxonomy): domain Bacteria; phylum Pseudomonadota; class Gammaproteobacteria; order Burkholderiales; family Burkholderiaceae_D; genus Janthinobacterium. The sequence goes on from NZ_WFLK01000007.1 coordinate 21,940, forward strand.
CACACCGTCGGCGACCCGCTGCTGCTGGCCCAGGCGCTGGGCAACCTGGTGGAAAACGCGCTGAAATACGCGCCGGCGCACAGCCAGATCATGATCGGCGCGCGGCGCTGCGGTGAACTCGATATCGAACTGACGGTGGCCGACAACGGCCCCGGCGTGCCCGAAGCCGAACGCGCGCGCGTGGTCGAGCGCTTCTATCGCAGCGACGCCAGCCGCGGCACGCCCGGCGTGGGCCTGGGCCTGGCGCTGGTGTCGTCAGTGGCGCGGCTGCATGGCGGGGTGCTGAGGCTGGAAGACAATGCGCCGGGGTTAAGGGCGGTGCTGTGCCTGAATGTGCCACGGGTGGCCATGTAATCCGACAACACCCATGCGCCAACAATGTTGTCGGATTACGCGGCGTACCGCCGCTAATCCGACCTACGCGTGAATGGGTCGAGGTTGTCCATATAATCCGACGCGTGAATGTCTCGCGCGTGGCGGTTGATCGAAATTCGTTACGCCATCAACAACAACGCGACCGCTTCCGCCGCCATCCCCTCTTCCCGTCCCAGGTAGCCGAGCTTTTCATTGGTCTTGGCCTTGATATTGACCTGGCCCACCGTCACCCCGAGGTCTTCGGCCACGTTGGCGCACATGGCGCCGATATGCGGTGCCATTTTCGGACGCTGGGCGATAATGGTGGCGTCGATATTGCCGACCACATAGCCGGCCGCGCGCACGCGGGCAGCGGCCTCGCGCAGCAGCGTGCGCGAGTCGGCGCCCTTGAAGCGCGCGTCAGTATCGGGGAAATGGCGGCCGATATCGCCCAGTGCAGCGCCGCCCAGGATGGCGTCGGTAATCGCGTGCAGCAGCACGTCGGCGTCCGAGTGGCCCAGCAGGCCCAGGTGGTGCGGGATCTTGACGCCGCCAACGATCAGGTCGCGGTTTTCCACCAGTGCGTGGCAGTCGTAGCCCTGGCCGATACGGAACGGTAATACAGGAGTGCTTGTCACAGGAGTGCTTGTCATACGGTCTTTCAAAATGAGGCGTGGTTCAGATACAGTTCTGCAATGGCGATATCGCGCGGCAGCGTGACTTTCAGGTTGCGCGGATGCCCTTCGACCAGCCGTGGCGACAGGCCCAGCGCTTCGATGGCCGAGGCATCGTCGGTAATCGCGGCGGGATCAGCCGCTTCCGACAGCGCACGGCGCAGCAGCGCACAGGAAAACATCTGCGGCGTCTGCGCCAGCCAAAGGCCGTCGCGCGGCACGGTGGCCTGCGACAGTTGCTCGATCCCTGTCGCTGCTCGCTTGACGGTATCGACCACCGGCAGGGCCAGCAGGCCACCGGCCGGATGGTTGCCGACTTCATCGATCAGTCTGGCGATCAGCGCCGGCGTCAGGCCCGGGCGGGCCGCATCATGCACCAGCACCTGGTCATGCTCCTGCAGTACGCCTTGCAGCGCAACGAGCGCGTTCAAAATGGTTTCCATGCGGGTGGCGCCGCCGCAGCGCAGCACCGTGACGCCGTGCGCAGGGACTACCCCGGCAATCATGCCGTCGTCGGCGCTGACCACCACATAGGTATGCGCAATACGGGGACTGGCAAGAAAGGCGTCGATGGCGTGGCGCAGCATCGGCTTGCCGGCCACTGGCAGATATTGCTTGGGGCTGCCTGCAGCCATGCGTGCTCCCACGCCGGCAGCAGGAATCAGCGCGATATAACGCGCCGCTGGTATGTGTTCGGTCATTGCTGCTTTCTTATTGCTTGCCGGCCGGCGGCGCCTTGCCGGCCAAACTATTCTGGATTTCGCCATTGCAGGCCTTGCCCAGGCGCGCATATTCCTGCGGCGAATCGATGGCGGCCTGCAGCACCTCCACCTTGCGCATTTCGGCCTTGATATAAGGCAGCCAGCCGGTATCGATCTCGCGCGCCAGCTGGGCCTTGGCGGTACCGCTGCGCGCATACAGCGGACGCGCCTCGAAGCGTTTGGCCAGCGCGGCGCGCACGGTCTTTTCCACGCGCGGCAGATGATCCATATAGGTTTTCAGGTGCCGCAGCTCATGCGTGAGTATCTCACGATAGGCACAGCTGTCGGGCGCAAATTCGCGGCCGATGTAAATCACCACCGGCACATAGGTAATGCTGACGCTGATCTGCGGCGCCACGCATTCGTAGCCGCTGGCGGGGTCCTGCAGCATCGGGCCGGCCAGCGCGATCCTGACCTGCGACTCGGTCTTTGTCAGCCCCAGCACAAAGGCATTGCGGCGCGCCTCGCCCTTCATCACCGTGAGCGCCTTGTAGGGCAGATGGTTGTCGATGCTGTAGCCGTTCTGCTGCGCCGTCAGCACCGACACGGTTTTGCTGATGCTGTCTTCGCAGCGGATCTGGAACGGCGTGCGTGTCTGCGCCTGCGCACTGAAGCCGCAGCAGGCCAGCAGCAGAAACAGCAGCACGCGCATGGCTGCAATCAGCCCGGCTGCCAGGCGCCGCTGGTAATCTTGTCGAGCCAGAAGATGCCGATCACGGTTTTCACATCGGTAATGGTGCCGTCGCGCACCCAGTCGAGCAGCTGCGGCACGGTCGCCGTAAAGGTCTCCAGAAACTCGCCTTCGTCGAGCTGGCGTTCGCCCGCCACCAGGCCGCGCGCCAGGAACAGTTCCAGGTGCTCGTCGGAGTAGGCAATCGCGTTATGGATGGTCGAGACGAACTGCCAGTCGCTGGCCGTGTAACCGGTTTCTTCCAGCAATTCACGTTTGGCGCAATCGAGATGGGCTTCACCGGCATCGATCTTGCCGGCCGGGAACTCGATAAACACCTGGTTCAGCGGATAGCGGAACTGGCGCTCCATCAGTACCGTGCCGTCGTCGAGCAGCGGCAGGATCACGACCGCACCCGGATGCAAAATATATTCGCGGCTGGTGATCTTGCCGTCCGGCAGGCTGACGCGGTCCTTGCGTACCTTGAGAAAGCCGCCGTCATACACCACTTCGCCGTCGACCTTCGTTTCATTCAATTGCGTGCTCATCTGATTTCCTTGTAAAAAAAAACGGCGCCAGAGGCGCCGCTTTCGGTCATGTAGTTCAGCGCCGTTTGCGCAGGTAGCGCGCCACGAAGCCGGGGAAAGCCAGCACCAGGAACAGGCAGCCGGTGATGGCGTAAAACTCCCAGGTCTGCGGAAAACCGTTGCCGATACGCGCTTCAAGCATAAAGGCCAGCGCACCGACAATAAAGTACAGCACGATCATTTCCAGCAGGCGCAGGGCCAGCGGCTTGCGCCAGCTGCGTCCTGCCTCACCGGTGCCTGCAGCACGCTTCAGGGGCACGGCGGCAAACAGCTTTTCATTAAAGAAAGGCAAGTTCGCTGCCAGGATGCCCATGGCAATCACCAGCCAGCTTGCGGCAGCGGCATCCATGCTTACGACGCCAGGGTCTTGGTAATGGCGCTGGCGCACACGGCCAGGATGCTGTTAGGCATCACGCCCAGTACCAGCACCAGCACGCCGTTCAGTGCCAGTACCACGCGCATGTCGCCATGCACTACCAGCGCATTGCTGTCGGCTGGCTCGTCGAACCACATGGTCTTGACCACGCGCAGGTAATAGAACGCACCGATCAGCGAGAACAGCACGGCAGCGATCGTCAGCCACAGGTGGCCGGCGCCCAGCAGCGAAGCGAGCACCGAGTACTTGGCCATGAAACCGACCAGTGGCGGCACGCCGGCCAGCGAGAACATGAACGCGGTCATGATCAGCGCAAAGATCGGGCTGCGCTTGGCCAGGCCCTTGAAGTCGGCCAGTTCCTCGGCTTCAAAACCGCTGCGTGCCAGCAGCATGATCACGCCAAAAGTACCGAGCGTGGTAAACACATAGGTGGCAACGTAGTACATGGCCGAACCGTAGGCGGCAGCCGCACCGGCGGCGTTCAGGGTATTGCCCTCGCCCGTGACGGTGCCGGCCATCATGCCCAGCAGCACGAAGCCCATTTGCGCGATGGTCGAATACGCCAGCATGCGTTTGAGGTTGGTCTGTGCAATGGCGGTAAAGTTACCGATGGCCAGCGAGGCCACCGCCAGCAACATCAGCATCTGTTGCCAGTCGCGCGCCATCGGCAGCAGGCCTTCGGCCAGCAGGCGGAAGGTAATGGCAAAGGCGGCCAGCTTCGGCGCCGCACCCAGCAGCAGCGTGACGGCCGTTGGCGAACCCTGGTACACGTCCGGCACCCACATATGGAATGGCACCACGCCCAGTTTGAAGGCCAGGCCAGCGACCAGAAACACCAGGCCGAAGATCATGATGGTGCCGTTGGCGGTACCGTTTTCCAGCGCCAGGCGCAGTTCGCCCAGGTCCAGCGTGCCGGTGGCGCCGTACAGCATCGAAATACCATACAGCATGAAGCCGGAAGCCAGTGCGCCCAGGATGAAGTACTTCATGGCCGCTTCGGTTGCCTTGCTGTTGTCACGGCGCAGCGCGATCAGCGCGTACAACGACAGCGACATCAGTTCCAGGCCCAGGTAGATGATCAGCATGCTGTTGGCCGAGATCATGATCATCTGGCCCAGCAGTGCGAACAGTGCCAGTACGTAGAACTCGCCGCCTAGGTTACCGGACAGCATGGTACGGTCGGTAGCATAGCTGCGCGAGTAGATCAGTGTCATGGCCACCGCGCCGTACGAGAACAGTTTCAGCAGGTGCGACATCGGGTCCGACACGAACATATTGTTGAACGTGTAGACGGTAGCGCCGGCGTTGAAGTCGCCAACGGTCAGCAAGGCGCAGCCGGCCAGCGTCAGCAGCGACAGCACATAGGTAATATTGCGTTTGGCCGCCGGCAAGAACATATCGACCAGCAGGATCGCCGAGGTGGCGATCAGCAGAAAGATTTCCGGAAACAGCGGTACCAGATTGGGTGAATTAGTCATGTTTTGGATCTTCTAATTAAGGCGTCAGCTTGCCGGCTTTTACATGGGCCAGCAGATCGGCAACCGAGGTCTGCATCGTGTCGGTAAACGGCGCTGGGTACAGGCCCATGACCAGCACGGCAATCGCCAGCACGGCCAGCATGAAGAATTCACGCTTGTTGACGTCGGTCAGCTCGGCCACGTGCTTGTTGGTGATCTTGCCGAACACCACGCGCTTGGCCATCCACAGCGAGTACGCCGCGCCCCAGATCAGTGCCGTTGCAGCCAGCAGGCCAATCCAGAAGTTGAATTTCACCGCGCCCAGGATCACCATGAACTCGCCGACAAAGCCGGACGTCGCTGGCAGGCCGCAGTTGGCCATCGAGAACAGCACGAAGAAGGCAGCAAACTTGGGCATGCGGTTAACCACGCCGCCGTAGTCGGCGATGTTACGGGTATGCATGCGGTCATACAGTACGCCGATGCACAGGAACATCGCGCCGGAGATAAAGCCGTGCGAAATCATCTGCACGATACCGCCCTGCACCGAGATGTCGTTGAACATGAAAAAGCCCAGCGTGACGAAACCCATATGGGCGATCGACGAGTAAGCAACCAGTTTTTTCATGTCGGTCTGCACCAGTGCCACCAGGCCGATGTAGATCACGGCGATCAGCGACAGCGCAATCATGAAGCCCGACAAGTAATGACTGGCGTCCGGCGTGATCGGCAGCGAAAAGCGGAGAAACCCATATGCGCCCAGTTTCAGCATGATCGCAGCCAGCACAGCCGAACCACCGGTAGGCGCTTCAACGTGAACGTCCGGCAGCCAGGTGTGGACCGGGAACATCGGCACCTTGACGGCAAACGCCATCAGGAACGCCAGGAAGATAAAGATCTGTTCGTTCAGCGACAGCTTGAACTGATGCCATTGCAAAATGTCGAACGAGCCCGACACGGTGCGCAGATAGATGATGGCAACCAGCGTCAGCAGCGAGCCGAAGAAGGTGTACAGGAAGAACTTGAACGACGCGTACACGCGGTTGGCACCGCCCCACACACCGATAATGATGAACATCGGGATCAGGGTAGCTTCAAAGAAGAAGTAGAACAGCAGGCCGTCGAGCGCGCAGAACACGCCGATCATCAGACCGGACAGGATCAGGAACGCGCCCATGTACTGGGCAACGCGCGTTTCGATCACCTGCCAGGCCGAAATCACCACGATCACCGTGATAAAGGCGGTCAGCGGCACGAACCACAGCGACAGGCCGTCGATGCCGAGCGAGTACCAGATATTGAAAGTTTCAATCCAGGGCGCTTTTTCAACGAACTGCATGCCGTGCGCGGCATTGTCGAAATGCTGGATCAGCGGCAGGGTGCACAGCATGCTGAGCACCGCGCCAGCCAGTGCCAGCCAGCGGGTAAAGCCCGCTTTGCTGTCACGGCCGAGAGCCAGGACCAGGATGCCGCAAATGATCGGCACCCAGATCGACAGACTCAGGTAAGGAGGTAGTGTAGAAATCGTAGACTGCATCATGGTTCTCAGTATTCTTTTATCAGGTCAGCTTACTTAGCGGGCCAGAATGGCAGGAAATAGACCAGGGCGGCGAGCACGCCGATGATCATCACGAACGCGTAGTGATAGATGTAACCGGTCTGCAGCACGCGCGACAGCGACGACACCCAGCCAACGAGCTTGGCGCTGCCATTGACCAGCAAGCCATCGATCAGCTTCTTGTCGCCGAAGTTCCACAGGCCATTGCCCAACAGGCGTGCGCCACCGGCGAACACCACTTCGTTGAACTTGTCCATGTAGTACTTGTTGTCGAGCAGCGTGTGAATCGCATGGAACTTGTTATAGAACCAGGCCGGTACGCGCGGATTGATCATGTAGCAGTAGTAAGCCGCTACCACACCCGACAGGGCCAGCCAGAACGGTGCAGTCGACAGGCCGTGCAGCGCCATTGCCATCGCGCCGTGGAACTCATGCGACAGCTCTTCCATCGCTGGATGGTTTTCGCCGACAAAGATCACGCCTTTGAAGAAGTCGCCATGCAGCATCGGGCCGATGGCCAGATAACCGATGATCAGCGAAGGAATCGCCAGCATGACCAGCGGGAACCACACCACGAATGGCGATTCATGCGGCTTCTGGCCAGGCTCCAGGCCGTGGTGGCCATGGTCGTCTTCCTCTTCTTCATGGTGCGCGTGGTCATCATGCGCATCGTGGGCGCCATGGGCTGCCTTTGGTGCGTGATGATCGTCATGGCCATGTGCGTGCGGCTGGCCGAAACGCTCTTTGCCATGGAACACCAGGAAGTACATGCGGAACGAGTAGAAAGCGGTCACGAACACGCCAGCCAGAACAGCGAACTGGGCAAAGCCTGCACCCCAGATATGGGTTGCTTCCACCGCTTCGATAATGCTGTCTTTCGAGTAGAAACCCGAGAACAGTGGCGTACCGATCAGGGCCAGCGAACCGATCAGCGACGTGATCCAGGTGATCGGCATGTATTTGCGCAGGCCACCCATGTTGCGGATGTCCTGGTCATGGTGCATGCCGATAATGACCGAACCGGCGCCCAGGAACAGCAGTGCCTTGAAGAACGCGTGGGTCATCAGGTGGAATACCGCTACCGAGTAGGCGGACGAACCGAGCGCGACCGTCATGTAACCGAGCTGCGACAGCGTCGAGTACGCGACCACGCGCTTGATGTCGTTCTGGATGATGCCCAGGAAGCCCATGAACAGCGCCGTGATCGAACCGATCACCAGGATGAACGACAGCGCGGTGTCCGACAGTTCGAACAGCGGCGACATGCGCGAGACCATGAAGATACCGGCCGTCACCATGGTCGCGGCGTGAATCAGTGCCGAGATCGGGGTTGGGCCTTCCATCGAGTCAGGCAGCCAGACGTGCAGCGGGAACTGCGCCGACTTGCCCATCGCGCCGATAAACAGGCAGATGCAGGCAACCGTGAGCAGCGCCCAGTCGGTACCCGGCATGGTCAACAGCGCCAGTTCGTCTTTCTTGGCAAATACTTCCTGGTAGTTCATGGTGCCGGCAAACGCCAGCAGCAGACCGATACCGAGGATAAAGCCGAAGTCGCCGACACGGTTGACCAAAAAGGCCTTCATGTTGGCCACGATGGCGGTCGGGCGCTTGTACCAGAAACCGATCAGCAGGTACGACACCAGGCCCACCGCTTCCCAGCCGAAGAACAGCTGCAGGAAGTTGTTGGCCATGACCAGCATCAGCATCGAGAACGTGAACAGCGAAATGTACGAGAAGAAGCGGTTGTAGCCTTCGTCGTCCTTCATGTAGCCGATCGTGTAGATGTGCACCATCAGCGAAACAAAGGTGACCACGCACATCATCATCGCCGACAGCGAATCGATCTGGAAGCCCACTTCCATCTTCAGCGTGCCGATGGTCATCCAGTTATAGATGGTGCCATTGAACGACGCGCCGTCGATCACTGCCAGCAGCGTCTGCACCGACAGGATGAAAGCAATCAGTACGCCCAGGATCGTCGCGGTATGCGACGTCTTGCGACCGACCAAATTACCCAGGAACTGGGTGCCAAGCAAACCTGCAATCGCGGCACCGGCCAGCGGCGCCAGCGGTACGGCAAGTAGGAGGTTAGGGTTGAGGAGTTGCCCCGCCATGATGAACCTTAATCGTTATTATTCGAGAGATCGAGTCTGAAAAACATCAGCCTTTGAGGCTGTCCAGGTCTTCGACGTTGATGGTATCCAGATTACGGAACATCACCACCAGAATAGCCAGACCGATGGCCGATTCAGCAGCGGCAACCGTCAGGATAAAGAAAACGAAGATCTGACCGGCCGCGTCACCCAGGTAATGGGAAAACGCGATGAAATTCATGTTCACCGCCAGCAGCATCAGTTCGATTGCCATCAGCAATACGATGATGTTCTTGCGGTTCAGGAAAATACCGACGATCGAGATTGCGAACAGGATCGCGCCCAGGACCAGATAATGAGTTAGCGTAAGTATCATGGTGTCTCCTTGACTTCCGGTGCTGCAGGACGCTCGACGACCGGGTCCATCTTGATGATCTTCAGGCGGTCATTGCGCTTGACGCGAACTGCATCGCCAGGTGCAAAGTGCTTGGTGTCCTTGCGCTTGCGCAACGTCAGCGCAACGGCGGCAACGATGGCCACCAGCAGAACGACTGCTGCAATTTCAAAAGCAAATACATACTTGGTGTAGATCAGCAGGCCCAGCTCTTTGGTGCCACCGAGGTTGACGCCATCGGCGACCACTTTCGGTGCGAAATCGCGGAAGCCCAGCCACAACACGGCGCCCATTTCAGCGACGATAATCGCGCCGACGGTCGCTGCCATCGGCAGGTAGCCCCAGAAGCCTTCGCGCATGCGGTCGATATTAATATCGAGCATCATGACCACGAACAGGAACAGCACCATTACCGCGCCCACATACACGAGCACCAGCACGATGGCCAGGAATTCAGCTTGCAGCAACAGCCAGATGCCGGCTGCCGAGAAAAAGGACAGTACCAGGAACAGCACTGCGTGGACCGGATTGCGGGCCGTGATGACGCGCGTCGCTGCGATGATCAGAATCAGCGAGAAGGCGTAAAACAAAATTGTTTTGAAGTCCATAAAAAACCCAATAGACGTACAGATGAACGAGGGGCGCGCCGCAGCCCGGGGGCTGCGGCGCATCCATCAGCGATAAGGAGCGTCGGCAGCGCGTGCAGCGGCGATCTCGTTTTCATAACGATCACCCACGGCCAGCAACATCTCTTTCGTGTAATACAAATCGCCGCGTTTCTCGCCGTGGTATTCCAGGACGTGCGTCTCGACGATCGAATCGACCGGGCAGGACTCTTCGCAGAAACCGCAGAAGATGCACTTGGTCAGATCGATATCGTAGCGCGTGGTACGGCGCGAACCGTCGTCACGCTGTTCCGATTCGATCGTGATGGCCATTGCCGGGCAGACTGCTTCGCACAGTTTGCAGGCGATGCAGCGCTCTTCGCCATTCGGGTAGCGGCGCAGTGCGTGCAAGCCACGGAAACGCGGCGAGATCGGTGTCTTCTCTTCCGGGAATTGCACCGTGATCTTGCGCGAAAACATGTACTTGCCTGTCAGCGCCATGCCCTTGATCAGCTCGCCTAACAGGAGGCTGCTGAAAAAATCTTTAACCTTATCCATTCGTATGCTCTCTTACTTCCAAATATTCCAGGATGTCTGCATCCAGGCAGCGACGAAGACCAGGTAGACCAGCGTCAGCGGAATAAACACTTTCCAGCCCAGGCGCATGATCTGGTCATAACGGTAGCGCGGGAAGGTACCACGAACCCAGACGAACACCGAGACGATAAAGAAGGTTTTCGCAAACAGCCAGAAGAAGCCGCCGAAACCACCCCAGAATTCGAGGAAGGCAAACGGTGCCGACCAGCCACCCAGGAACATGATCGAAGCCAGAGCGCCGATCAAAATCATGTTGGCGTATTCGGCCAGCATGAACATGGCGTAGGCCATGCCCGAGTACTCGACCATATGGCCGGCAACGATCTCGGACTCGCCTTCGACCACGTCGAATGGATGACGGTTCGCTTCGGCCAGGCCGGAAACGAGGTAGATCACGAACATCGGCAGCAGCGGCAGCCAGTTCCACGACATGAAGTTCACGCCTTTTTCAGCGAAGTAGCCGATCTGCTGGCCACCGACGATGTCGATGAAGTTCAGGCTGCCCGACACCATCAGCACGATCACCATCACGAAACCCATCGGGATTTCATACGAGATCATCTGTGCCGAAGCGCGCATGGCGCCCATGAACGAGTACTTCGAGTTCGAGGCCCAGCCGGCGATGATGATGCCGTAGACTTCCATCGAGGTAATCGCCAGCAGCAACAGCAGGCCGGCGTTGACGTTGGCCAACACCGCTTCAGGACCGAAAGGCACCACCGACCAGGCAGCCAGTGCCGGCATGATGGTCATGATCGGACCGATCACGAACAGGCCTTTGGCAGCTTTCGACGGGATGATGATCTCTTTGAACAAGAGTTTCAGTGCATCGGCGATCGGCTGCAGCAGGCCCAGCGGACCGACGCGGTTAGGACCGACGCGGATCTGGATCCAGCCGATCAGCTTGCGCTCCCACAGGGTAGCGTAAGCAACCAGACCCATCAGCGGCAGCAGCACGCAGAGGATCTTGATCAGGGTCCAGAAGAACGGCCAGGTCACGCCCAGCAGCTGTTGTCCGCCGCTGTTGATGGCGTTTACAAATTCAGGCAGCGCCATCAGATGTTCCCCTCTGCTTTTTCTACTGTGATAGTACCGAACATGCTGCCAAGTTGGGCTGTCGAGGCATGCGCCGCCGACACTTTCACCACATTGGCTGGCAGGCCGGCATGAATGGCCGCCACCAAGATGGCGCTGCCATTGCCCTGTGCAACCTTGACCTTGTCGCCGGCCTTGACGCCCAGCTTGCCAGCGAGCTCAGCCGACAAGTGCGCTTGCGGCGCGGCGCCATCGACCGTGCGCAGCAGTGGCTCGGAGCGGCGTACCAGTGCATCGGCAAAGTAGATCGGCACATCGGCCAGACGTTGCAGTGCTGGCGACGCCGGAGCGTAGGCGGCGGCAACCGGTGCGTGAACAGCCTTGTTCGACAGCTGTGCCGACAGGTCGGTCACGCCGGCGCCAAAGGCTTCGTCGCGGATCGACTCGGAGGTTTCATAGTCGAAACCGCCCAGGCCCAGGATATTGCCCAGTACGCGCAGCACTTTCCAGGCCGGACGCGTTTCAGCCAGCGGCTTGACGGTGCCATTGAAGCTTTGTGCACGGCCTTCGCAGTTGACGAACGTGCCCGAGGTTTCGGCAAACGGCGACACCGGCAGCAGCACGTCGGCATAGTCCATGCCGTGCTTGAAGGCGGACATGGCAACGACCATCTCGGCGCCGTCCAGCGCAGCGCGCGCTGCCTGTGGATTGGCGGCATCCAATTCCGGCTCGGCGTGCAGCAGCACGTAGGCTTTCTTCGGCGCAGCAAAAGCTGCCTGTGCGTTGGCCGCTGGTTTGATGACCAGGTGCGCGCCAACGGTGTTGGCCGCTTCAGTCAAATAGCCCAGCGTAGCACCGGTCTGGTCGGCGATCCACTGTGCGGCAGCGTGCAGCTGCGAGGCTTGCGGATGCTGCGTGGCAGCGTTGCCCAGCAGAACGGCGCCATGGTCGCCAGCCATCAGGCTCGCGGCGATATTGACGGCCACGTCAGACGCTTCGATGGACTCGAAACCGACAGGCGCGGCAATCTCTTTTGCCTTGGCAACCGCCACCACCACTTGCGACAGGGCAGCGAGCCAGTCGCTTGGCGCCACGATCATCTTGTTGGCGATATTGATCAGTTGCTCGTCATCGGCTGCGTGCAGGATCGACAGCTTGGCGCCGCCCTTGACGGAGGCGCGCAGGCGCGTTGCCAGCAGCGGATGATCCTTGCGCAGGAACGAACCGATCACGAAGGCGCGCTTGATCTGGCCAAATTCGCTGATCGGCATGCCCAGCCAAGGTTTCACATCGGCGCCGAGTGCAAAGTCGGTCTGGCGCAGGCGGAAGTCGACATTGGCCGAACCCAGGCCATGCACGACTTTTTGCAGCAGTACCAGTTCTTCAACCGTCGAATGCGGCGTAGCCAGCGCGGCAATGGCGTCAGCGCCGTGCTCGTGCTTGATGTTTTTCAGGCCGTGCGCCACGTATTCCAGCGCGGTTTGCCAATCGACTTCTTTCCACTCGTTGCCTTGTTTCAGCATTGGCGAAGTCAGGCGCTCGGCACTGTCCAGCGCTTCGTACGAGAAACGGTCTTTATCGGAAATCCAGCACTCGTTGATGGCTTCGTTTTCCAGCGGCAGCACGCGCTTGACCTTGCCAGCTTTCACTTGCACGATCAGGTTGGCGCCCAAGCCGTCATGCGGGCTGACCGATTTGCGGCGCGACAGTTCCCACGTACGGGCGCTGTAGCGGAATGGCTTGGAGGTCAGTGCGCCGACCGGGCACAGGTCGATCATGTTGCCCGACAGTTCGGAGTCGACCGTCTGACCGACAAAGGAGACGATTTCCGAGTGTTCGCCGCGGCCGATCATGCCCAGCTCCATTACGCCGGCCACTTCCTGGCCAAAACGTACGCAACGGGTGCACTGGATGCAGCGCGCCATCTCTTGCATCGAGACCAGCGGACCGGCTTCTTTCGGCTTCACGACGCGCTTGTCTTCCTTGTAGCGCGATTCGCTCTTGCCGTAACCGACTGCCAGATCTTGCAACTGGCACTCGCCGCCCTGATCGCAGATCGGGCAGTCGAGCGGGTGGTTAATGAGCAAGAATTCCATGACCGACTTTTGCGCCTGCACAGCCTTGTCGCTCGACGAGCGCACGATCATGCCAGCGCTGACCGGGGTCGCGCAAGCGGGCAAAGGCTTGGGCGCCTTTTCCACTTCGACCAGGCACATGCGGCAGTTCGCTGCGATGGACAATTTCTTGTGGTAGCAGAAGTGCGGAATGTAGGTTCCCAACTTGTTGGCGGCGTCCATCACCATGCTACCAGCAGGGACTTCGACTTTTTTGCCGTCTATTTCGATTTCAACCATGGTGATCGTTACCTGACGCAGCTTAGATGTAAGCGGGCACTAAGCAATGCTTGTGCTCGACATGATATTCAAATTCTTCACGGAATTGCTTGATGAAGGCCCGTACTGGCATGGCAGCCGCATCGCCGAGCGCGCAAATGGTGCGGCCCTGGATGTTGTCGGCGATCGAGTTGAGCATGTCCAGGTCATCCGGACGGCCCTGCCCCTGCTCGATGCGGTGCACCATGCGGTACATCCAGCCTGTGCCTTCACGGCAAGGCGTACACTGGCCGCACGACTCTTCAAAATAGAAGTAGGACAGGCGTTCAAGCGCCTTGACCATGCAGCGTGTTTCGTCCATCACGATGACGGCGCCCGAACCCAGCATCGAGCCAGCCTTGGCGATCGAGTCGTAGTCCAGATCGGTCTGCATCATGATTTCGCCGCGGATTACCGGTGCGGACGAGCCGCCAGGAATCACGGCCTTGATCTTTTTGCCACCGCGCATGCCGCCTGCCAGTTCCAGCAGTTTGGCAAACGGCGTGCCGAGCGGCACTTCGTAGTTGCCCGGCAGTTCCACGTCGCCCGAGATCGAGAAGATCTTCGAGCCGCCGTTGTTCGGCTTGCCCATCGCCAGATAGTTCTCCGGGCCGATGTTGAGCACGAACGGCACGGCTGCAAACGTTTCCGTGTTGTTAATGGTGGTCGGCTTGCCGTACAGGCCAAACGAGGCCGGGAAAGGCGGCTTGAAGCGTGGCTGGCCTTTCTTGCCTTCCAGCGACTCGAGCAGCGCGGTTTCTTCGCCGCAGATGTAGGCGCCATAACCGTGGTGCGCATGCAACTGGAACGAGAATTCGCTGCCCATGATCTTGTCGCCCAGGAAGCCGGCGGCGCGCGCCTCTTCCAGCGCTTCTTCGAAACGCAGGTATTCCTGGAAGATCTCGCCGTGGATATAGTTGTAACCCACGGTAATGCCCATCGCATAAGCGCCAATGGCCATGCCTTCGATCAGTGCATGGGGATTGTAACGAATGATGTCGCGGTCCTTGAACGTGCCCGGTTCGCCTTCATCTGTATTGCAGACGAGGTATTTTTGCCCCGGGAACTGGCGCGGCATGAAGCTCCACTTCAGGCCGGTAGGGAAACCCGCGCCGCCACGGCCGCGCAAGGACGAAGCCTTGAGGTCGGCGATGATCTGTTCCGGCGTGATTTTCTCTTCCAGTATACGCCGCAGGGCCGAATAGCCGCCGCGGTTCACATAATCTTGCAAATGCCAGTTCTTGCCATCCAGACCCTTGAGGATCAGTGGATCGATATGGCGGTTGTGGAGTGACGTCATTTCTTGAGTTCCTCCAGCATGGCGTCGATCTTCTCGTTCGACATCCAGCTGCACATGGTTTTATTGCTGACCAACAGGACAGGCGCATCGCCGCAAGCACCCATGCACTCGCCTTCAACCAGGGTGAACTGGCCATCGGCGGTGGTTTCGCGGAAATCGATACCGAGCTTTTGCTTCAGGTATTCGGCAGCGCGCACGCCACCCGACAGGGCGCATGGCAGGTTGGTGCACACGGTGATCTTGTGCTTGCCGACCGGCTTGACGTTGTACATATTGTAGAAGGTCGCCACTTCTTGCACGGCAATGGCCGGCATGCCGATATAGTCGGCGATTTCCTTCATGGTTTCAGGCGCCAGCCAGCCCAGTTCATCCTGGGCGTGGGCCAGCGCGGCCATCACGGCCGACTGACGCTGATCGGCTGGATACTTGGCCAGTTCGCGATCAATCTTTTTATAGCACTGCTCTGATAACAACATTGTTTTGCCTCTTAGCGGTCAATACTGCCGAACACGATATCTTGCGTACCGATAATGGTCACGGCGTCGGCAATCATGTGTCCGCGGGCCATTTCATCGAGCGACTGCAGGTGAGCGAAGTCGGGCGCGCGCAGTTTCATGCGGTACGGCTTGTTGGCACCATCGGACACCAGGTAGATGCCGAACTCGCCCTTCGGATGCTCGACCGCGCTGTACGCTTCGCCTGGCGGCACGTGGAAGCCTTCGGTAAACAGCTTGAAGTGGTGAATCAAGGATTCCATATTGGTCTTCATGTCGACCCGGCCCGGAGGCGCCACCTTGCGGTTGCTGGTCATGACAGGACCTGGATTGTTGCGCAGCCACTCGACGCATTGCTTGATGATGCGGTTCGACTGGCGCAGCTCTTCCACGCGGACCAGGTAGCGGTCGTAGCAGTCGCCGTTGGTGCCGATAGGAATGTCGAAGTCCATCAGGTCGTACACTTCGTACGGCTGCTGCTTGCGCAGATCCCACTTGACGCCCGAACCGCGCAGCATGGCGCCGGTAAAGCCCATCGCCAGCGCATCTTCCGGCGAAACCACGCCGATGCCGACGGTACGCTGTTTCCAGATACGGTTGTCGGTCAGCAGCGTTTCGTATTCGTCGACATAGGTCGGGAAACGGCGCGTGAAGTCTTCAATAAAGTCCAGCAGCGAACCCTGGCGGTTTTCGTTCAGCTTGGCAATCGCCTTGGCGTTGCGGATGATCGAGGCCTTGTGCTGCGGCATGGCGTCCGGCAGGTCGCGGTAAACGCCGCCCGGACGGTAGTAGGCTGCGTGCATGCGCGCGCCAGAGACCGCTTCGTAGCAGTCGAACAGGTCTTCGCGGTCGCGGAAGCAGTACAGGAACGGGCCCATCGCACCGACGTCGAGCGCATGCGCGCCCAGCCACATCAGGTGATTCAGGATGCGGGTGATCTCGTCGAACATCACGCGGATATATTGCGCGCGCAGCGGCACTTCCACGTTCAGCAGCTTCTCGATCGCCATCACATAGGCGTGCTCGTTGCACATCATCGACACGTAGTCGAGACGGTCCATATACGGCACCGATTGCAGATAAGTCTTCTGCTCGGCCAGCTTCTCGGTAGCGCGGTGCAGCAGGCCGATGTGCGGGTCGGCGCGCTGGATGACTTCGCCATCGAGCTCGAGCACCAGGCGCAGCACACCGTGCGCGGCCGGATGCTGTGGCCCAAAGTTCAGGGTGTAATTCTTAATCTCAGCCATTATTTCATCCCGTATTGTTCTTCGCGGATCACGCGCGGCACGTTTTCCCGTGGCTCGATGGTCACAGGCTGATAGATCACGCGCTTCTGTTCCGGGTCGTAACGCATCTCGACATAGCCGGAAACCGGGAAGTCCTTGCGGAACGGATGGCCGATAAAGCCGTAATCGGTCAGCAGGCGACGCAAGTCGTTATGGCCTTCGAACAGGATGCCCAGCAGGTCAAACGCTTCGCGCTCGTACCAGTTGACCGAGCGCCAGATACCGACCACCGATGGCAGCAGCGGCATGTCGTCGTCGGGTGCGAACACGCGCACGCGCACGCGCCAGTTGTGCTTGACCGACAGCAAATGCGAAACGGCCGCAAAGCGCGGCCCTTCCCAGATACCATCACCGTAGGTCGAATAATCGACGCCGCACAGGTCGAGCAGCTGCTCGAAATGCAGGCTCGGATCGTCGCGCAGGGTCTGCATCACGGCCAGGTAGTCTTCGGCTTTCACGACCAGCGTGACTTCACCAAGCGTCACGGTGGTCGTAACGCGTTCGCCCAGGGCAGTGCCGAGGGCGTTTTGCAAAACTTCTAAATGTGTAGTCATAATCTGAAGCGGCCCGGTTAGCGTGCGATCGTGCTGGTACGCTTGATCTTGTTCTGCAGCTGCATGATGCCGTACAGCAGCGCTTCAGCTGTTGGAGGGCAGCCAGGCACATACACGTCGACAGGCACGATGCGGTCGCAACCGCGCACCACAGAGTAGGAATAATGATAGTAACCGCCGCCGTTGGCGCAGGAACCCATCGAGATGACCCAGCGCGGCTCGGACATCTGATCGTAGACCTTGCGCAGTGCCGGCGCCATCTTGTTGCACAGCGTGCCGGCAACAATCATGACGTCGGACTGACGTGGCGACGGACGGAACACGACGCCAAAACGGTCCATATCGTAACGGGCTGCGCCCACGTGCATCATTTCAACCGCACAGCAGGCCAGACCGAACGTCATCGGGAACATCGACCCGGTACGCGCCCAGTTGATCAGCTTGTCGGCCGAGGTGGTGATGAAACCTTCGCTTAATACGCCTTCAATAGCCATGGCTTATTCCCAGTCAAGGGCACCTTTCTTCCAAATGTACCAAAATCCGACCACGAATTCGGCGATGAACACCATCATTGTGACGAAACCGGCCCAGCCCAGGTCGCGCATTGCCACGCCCCATGGGAAAAAGAATGCCGTTTCCAGATCGAACAAAATAAACAGGATTGCGACCAGATAGTAGCGCACATCAAACTTCATGCGCGCGTCTTCGAATGCTTCAAAACCACATTCGTACGGGGAGAGTTTTGCTGCGTCAGGACGGTGAGGCCCTAACAGCCGCCCAAGGACCTGGGGGGCGATACCGACGCCAAGGCCGATAAGAATGAACAGCAGGACGGGGAAGTAATTTTCGAGGTTCACGATTGATACGCTTATGTTGAACGATCGGTTAAATGAGGACGCTGCGATCAGCTGCAGCGTATTTAACGCCCGACCCCAATCAAAGGCTAGACCAGGATCGAACGACACATCCTCGTAAAAAAAGCCAGCAACTTTGTATGAGCCATGGCTCATGCGCCGTTGCTGGCTTCTGATTTCTGGTGCCGACGACGAGACTCGAACTCGTACAGCTTGCGCCACTACCCCCTCAAGATAGCGTGTCTACCAATTTCACCACGTCGGCGGTAAGGCCCGTATTCTACTCTGCTTTGTTGCTAAAGTTAATGCACAAATGCATTAAATCGCAGATAAAAACGAGAAATTTTTACATTCTTGCAGCCTGTACAGCTTTTTCCTACTCTACTGCTAAAACATTGAGCAATAATCTGCTCGTAATGAGAATTACTCGCAATTCATCACTATTTATTTAGGAATCGTACCTGCTGGCGTTGCTGGTGCTGCTGCGGCCGGTGCTGCTGGCAGGGTCGATGCAGGCACGCCCGTGACAGGCGCAGCTGGCGCAGGTGCGGTCGAAGGAATCGCGCCAGCGCCGGTCGTTGGTACCGGCTTGGTGACTTTATCCATCACGCCGCCGCCCACCGTGGTGGCGCGCTGATTGGCCATCAGCGACAGCGCCAGCGTGGCGCCGAAGAAGATGGCGGCGGCCACGCCGGTCGACTTCGACATGAAGTTCGACGAGCCGGTGGCGCCAAACAGGCTGCCCGAAGCGCCCGAACCGAAAGCCGCACCCATATCGGCGCCCTTGCCGTGCTGCAGCAGCACCAGCGCGATAATCGACAATGCCGAAATAACCTGTACTACCACTACCAGATTGAACATCATGTTCATTGCAATTCCATTCTCAGTTTAAAGTAATTCAATCAGCGGCGCGAATAATCGCCAGGAAATCGCCCGCCTTCAATGCCGCACCGCCAATCAGGCCGCCATCGATATCTGGCATGGCCAGCAATTCTTTGGCGTTGTCCGGCTTCATGCTGCCGCCGTACAGGATCTGTACGCCGCCAGCCGCTGCTGCATTCTTTGTTGCCAACTGCTCGCGCAGCACCTGGTGCACGTCCTGCGCCATTTGCGGCGTGGCCGTCTTGCCGGTACCAATTGCCCAGACCGGCTCATAAGCGAGCACGATTTTTGCAATATCGTCGGCGCCGATGGCGTCCAGCACGGCGCCCAGCTGTTCGGCCACTACCGCGCCGGTCTGCCCTGCTTCGCGCTGCGCCAGCGTTTCGCCGATGCAGACAATCGGCGTGATGCCAGCAGCCAGCGCCACCACCGTCTTGGCGGCCACCTGGGCATCGGTTTCACCATGGTAAGCACGGCGTTCGGAGTGGCCGATAATCACATGGCTGCAGGCAAAATCCTGCAACATGGATACCGACACTTCGCCCGTGTAGGCGCCGCTGGCGTGGCTTGAGACATCCTGCGCGCCCCAGCCCAGGGCCGAGCCGGCCAGCTGCGCCTGGCACTGCGCCAGGTACGGCGCCGGCACGCACACTGCGCTGGCCGCTTTGGCGCCAGCCAGTCCGGCCACCACTTCCGACAACAGGGCCGCGTTGGCGGCCAGGCTGCCATTCATTTTCCAATTTCCTACGACGAGCTTGCGACGCATGGTAGTAGCCTAAATTTTAATAACCCGTCATTCTACCGCCGCCATTGTGGCCGGTCAAACGAAGGGCATCGCATTTCAGGCAACTTGCAACATGATCTTGCCCACGTGCGTGCTCGATTCCATCAGCGCATGGGCCTCATTGGCTTTTTCCAGCGGGAAAGTCTTGTAGATCACCGGCTTGATCTTGCCTGCCTCGATCAGCGGCCAGACCGTTTGCAGCAGATGCCGCGCCACTGCGGTTTTGAACGCCACCGAACGCGGACGCAAGGTCGAACCGGTCACGGTCAGGCGGCGGCTCAACAGCTGGCCCATGTCGAGCGTGGCTTTGGTGCCGCCCTGCACGGCGATCAGGCCGATGCGGCCATCGTTGGCCAAGCACTCGATCTCGCGCGGCAGGTAGTCGCCACCCACCATGTCGAGGATCACATCGACACCTTTGCCATCGGTCAGTTGCTTGACCACCGCCACGAAATCTTCGCTGCGGTAATTGATGCCGCGTTCGGCGCCCAGCGCTTCGCAGGCGCGCGCCTTGTCATCGCTGCCTGCCGTGGCAAACACGCGGTGGCCGAGTGCGCTGGCCAGCTGGATGGCGGTCACGCCAATGCCGGAGGTGCCACCTTGCACCAACAGCGTCTCGCCGTCAGACAATGCACAGCGGTCAAATACATTGCTCCAGACGGTAAAGAAGTTTTCCGGCAGGGAAGCGCCTTCGAGCGCAGTCAGCCCTTTGGGCAGCGGCAGGCACTGGCCAATCGGCGCAACACAATACTCGGCATAGCCACCGCCCTGCACCAGCGCGCAGACCAGGTCGCCTTTGTTGAACGGCGAGCCGTCGAGGTCGCCATCGACCACGACGCCAGCCACTTCCAGACCCGGAATATCGGAGGCACCATCAGGCGGCGCATACTTGCCGAGCCGCTGCAGCACGTCGGGACGGTTGATGCCGGCCGCCTGCACCTGGATCAGCAACTGGCCGGCTGACCATTGCGGCGCGGGCCGCTCGGCGATCTGCAGCACATCGGACGGGCCTGGTTCGGTGATTTCAACTGCGCGCATACGGACCTCTTTCATGCAAAAGGCCGATTGTACGCCAAGCCGCCCCACCCTGCCGGCGCACGCCAGCGGCTATGGCGCGCCGGTTTTCGAGCTGCGCGGCAACGGCGTGCCCGGCTTCCATTTGCTCGACAAGGCCTGGCCTTCCTCGACCTGCTCATGGGTCATCTTGCGCACCACGGCCGCACGCTGTTCGGCAGCGTTGGCGTTGCCACTGGCGGCCGACAGATTCCACAGCATATAGGCGATCACGTTGTCCTGCTGCACCCCACCCATCTGATAGCGGTACATCAGGCCCAGCACCTGCTGCGCATCGGCATGGTTCTGTTCGGCTGCCTTGCGAAACCAGGCCACCGCCTGCTTGTGGTCCTGCAACACCGCGTTACCGGTGTAATACATGGCGCCCACCACATACTGGGCGTCGGCCTTGCCCTGGTCGGCCGCCTTGCGGTGCCAGAACATGGCCTGCTTGTAGTCCTGCGGCAAGCCGCGTCCCATGTAGTACATCAGGCCCAGCAGATGCTGGGCGTCGGCGTTGCCGGCCTTGGCCAGCGGCAAAATTTCCTTGTAGGCCAGTGCATAGTTCTTGTTATTGTAGGCGCTGGCGCCTTCGGTAAAACCGGCCCAGGCCGGCTGCTGTATCGCGTACAGCATCAATAGTGCAATGATCAGTTTTTTCATCGGGTTGAGGATGGTCTCTGACGTTGATACTTATCCTGGCAACTTGCAGGACGCCCTTATTTGCCGACTCAGTCTATTTCCAGCTGACTTTGCCAAGGCCGTCGACACTGACATCGCGCGTGGCCGGCTTGCCGTACACCACCACCGAACCGAGGCCGCTCAGATTGAGTTTGGCATTGTTGACGGCATTGACGGTCGCATTGCCCAGGCCGCTCAATTCCACATTGACGCTGTCGGACTGGAACTGCTGCGCGTTCAGGCTACCCAGGCCGCCCAGGGTGGCTTTAAGCAGCTTGCCGCGACCACCCAGCACCACCGAGCCGGCGCCCTGCAGGTCGAGATCGGCGCGCTCGTTGTTGCCGACCCATATCTGCATGCTGCCCACGCCGCCCAGCGTGGCATTGAGGCGGCGATAGTCGCCCACGATCTTCATGCTGCCCGCGCCTTCGAGCGACAGGTCGAGCTGCTCGCCGGCAAAGCCGGCAATATCGGTGGTGCCGAAGCCTTCCGAGCTCAGTTCGCGCAGATTGGGCAGCACCAGTTCGGCGCGGATCGAGGAAGGGCTGACCTTGAAACCGCGTATTTCCGTTTCAATATGCAAGGTATCGCCGCTTTGCACCGTGCTGATATCGGCAATATAGCGCTTGTCGGCGGTAATGCTGAGCGATGCCGTATTGCCCTGGCGTATGCGCACTTCCATCACACCATCGAGCTTGACGCGCACCACGCGGCCGTCGACCGGCCGCATTTCCAGCAAACGCGTCTCGGCGCGAGCGCCGGCAAGCAGGCCGAAGGTGGCCAGGAACGCAAACGCAAGTTGCAGGGTCTTGTTCATATTACTTCCTTGAAATCTGATAGGGAACAGCTGGCCGCAACGACAGGCCAGCTGGCAATGTGTTCACTATAATCATAGCGCCCCAGGACGGGGCGCCGATTGCGACGAACTGCAATTTTGACGGCATGGCCTGACAAAATCGCCAGCCCAGGCGTTACTGGCTCGTCAGAACTCTTCCCACTCATCAGCCGCAGGCTTGGCGGTCTTGATGGCCTTGGTGGCCTTGATGGTCTTGCCTGCAGGCGCAGGCTTGGGCAGCACTCTGGCCTTGACTGCCGGCGACGCTGGCGCGGCCACTGCGGCCCGGACCGGTGCCGGCTTGCTTGCCACCACCGCCGGTGTATCGCCCAGGCGGAACATGCCTACCGCCTGCGCCAGATCCACCGCCTGCTCCTGCAGGCTTTCGGCGGCCGCCGCAGCCTGCTCGACCAACGCTGCATTTTGCTGGGTCATGGTGTCCATATGCGTGACCGCGGTATTGATCTCGCCAATGCCGGCGCTCTGCTCGCGGCTGGCCACCGTGATTTCGCTCATGATGGCGGTCAGTTGCTGCACCGACGCCACCACCTGCCCCATGGTCTGGCCCGCCTCATCGACCAGGCGGCCGCCGGCGTCGACCTTGGCCACCGAGTCGCCGATCAGTTGCTTGATCTCCTTGGCAGCGCCGGCCGAGCGCTGCGCCAGGTTGCGTACTTCCGACGCCACCACCGCAAAGCCGCGCCCCTGTTCGCCGGCGCGCGCCGCTTCGACAGCCGCATTCAGCGCCAGGATATTGGTCTGGAAGGCGATGCCGTCGATCACGCCGATAATATCGACGATCTTGCGCGAGCTTTCCTGGATATCGGCCATCGTGCCCACCACCTGCTGCACCACCTGGCCGCCCTTGGCCGCCACGCTGGAAGCGGACAGCGCCAGTTCATTGGCGGCTTGGGCGTTTTCAGCATTTTGTTTCACGGTCGAGGTCAACTCGTCCATCGAACTGGCCGTCTGCTCGAGCGCGCCGGCCTGCGCTTCCGTGCGCGAAGACAGATCGGCGTTACCGGCGGCAATATCGGCCGATTCGCTGCGCACCAGCGTGCTGATGCTGCGAATCTGCACCAGCACGGTGGCGATCTTTTCGACGAACTGGTTGAAGGCCCTGGCGATCTGCGCCAGCTCGTCCTGGCCGGTGGCGTCCAGGCGGCTGGTCAGGTCACCATCGCCGACGGCAATCGCCTCCATCGCATCGCGCACCAGGCCCAGGCGGCGCAGCGCGCGCGCCACCAGCACGCTCAAGACAAACGACGCCAGCGCCAGCACCAGCACCGCTGCCAGTACGGAAGAGCGCAGCATCGACGACAGCGCTGCCGTCGCTTCGGCCCGGTCCAGCACGGTGACCAGCAGCCAGTCGCTGCCCGGCACTTTACTGACATGCAAAATGCCGGCGCGGCCATCGAGGCGTACGTCGCCACCGGCGCCGCTCTGCTCGATGCCGGACAGGGTCTGCGGCGTCATGCCGGCATCGAGGTCAGCCAGCGGCTTCAAGGTCAGCTTGCTGTCCGGATGGGCGATGATCTTGCCGCCGCCATCGATCAGGAAGGCGTAGCTGGCCGGCGTCGGCTTGATCGAGGCCACGTTCTGCACGACAGCGTCCATCATTACGTCAGCTGCCAGCACGCCAGCCACGCCACCCTTGCCGCCCAGCGGTTCGGCAAACGTCACCACCAGCTTGCCGGTGCTGGCGCCGATATACGGCGGCGTAATCACCGGCGCGCCCGCAGTGGCGGCCTGCTGGTACCAGGGGCGCGCGGTCGGATCGTAATCGGCGGCGCGCTTGCGCTCCTGCGAAAAGAAGTAGCGCTTGTCGGCCAGGCCGACATAGGCGATATCGAAGGTGCCGGCTTTCTCCGCCATCTTGAGCGTCGGCAACGGGTCGGGCAGCTGTGCGCCCTCTTTCATCGAGGTGACGATGGCCTGCTTGGCACGCAGCCACTCGCCAATCGCCGCCGCATGACTGTGCGACAGCTGCAGCATCTGTGTATCGAGCGCTGCCAGGGTACTGCTGCGCGTGGTAAAGAAGTTGGCAATCGCCACGGCCAGCATGGCCAGCACGACAATGGAGACGGCGATGGCAATCAGCCGCGCCTTAAGAGATGACAGCATGGCGCACCCTGTAAGAAATAAAGTTGAGGAGATGCACCATCCTTACGGAATAAAATTTTGTCGTCAAGAAATACCAACCAAAAATTACCACGAAACAACAAAAGCAAATAAAAAAACCGCCAGGCTTGCGCACTGGCGGTTTTCTCGCTAATACCGGACTGGCCGGTAGTAAGCAGTACTACTGAGAACGATTACTGAGCAGCTGGCGCTTCGCCGCCTTCGGCAGCTTTCATCGACAGCTTCAGACGACCGCGGTCATCCGTTTCCAGCACTTTCACGCGCACCAGCTGGCCTTCTTTCAGGTAGTCGGCCACGGCGTTGACGCGCTCGTTGGCGATCTGCGAGATATGCAGCAGGCCGTCTTTGCCTGGCATTACTTGCACGATGGCGCCGAAGTCCAGCAATTTCAGTACGGTGCCTTCGTAGGTCTTGCCCACTTCAACCGACGCGGTCAGCTCTTCGATGCGGCGCTTGGCTTCCTGGCCGGCGGCAGCATCGACGGAAGCGATGGTGACCACGCCTTCGTCGCTGATGTCGATCTGGGTACCGGTCTCTTCGGTCAACGCGCGAATGACGGCGCCGCCCTTGCCGATCACGTCACGGATTTTTTCCGGGTTGATCTTGATGGTGATCAGGCGCGGTGCGAAATCGGACAGTTCGGTTTTCACCGTTGGCATGGCTTTTTGCATTTCGCCCAGGATATGCTCGCGGCCTTCCTTGGCTTGCGCCAGTGCCACTTGCATGATTTCCTTGGTGATGCCCATGATCTTGATGTCCATCTGCAGCGCGGTGATACCGTTGCGGGTACCGGCTACTTTGAAGTCCATGTCGCCCAGGTGATCTTCGTCGCCCAAGATGTCGGACAGCACGGCAAACTTGCCGCCTTCCTTGATCAGGCCCATGGCGATACCAGCCACGTGCTCTTTCATCGGCACGCCAGCGTCCATCAGCGCCAGGCAGCCGCCGCAGACCGAAGCCATCGACGACGAACCGTTCGATTCGGTAATTTCCGATACCAGGCGCACCGAGTAGCTGAATTCTTCTTCCGGTGGCAGTGCAGCGATCAGCGCACGCTTGGCCAGGCGGCCGTGGCCGATTTCACGACGCTTGGGCGTACCGACGCGGCCCGTTTCGCCGGTGGCGAACGGTGGCATGTTGTAATGCAGCATGAACGAATCGGTAAATTCGCCCATCAGTGCATCGATCTTCTGGCTGTCGCGTGCGGTACCGAGGGTAGCGACCACCAGTGCCTGCGTTTCACCGCGGGTAAACAGGGCCGAACCGTGTGTACGTGGCAGCACGCTGGTGCGAATCGAGATCGGACGTACGGTGCGGGTATCACGGCCGTCGATGCGTGGCTCGCCGTCCAGGATCTGGGTGCGCACGATTTTCGCTTCGATATCGAACAGGATGTTGTTGACTTCAGCGCTGTCGACCGAGCCGCCGGCCATAGCCGCTTCAGCCGTCAGGTCGGCGATCACTTCGGCGGTGGCTGTTTTCAGCTTGGCCGTACGCTCCTGCTTGTCTTTGGTTTGATACGCGTCGTTGATCTTGGCCTTGGCGAAGTGTTCAACGCGGGCGATCAGCGATTCGTTCTTCGGCGCAGGCGCCCATTCCACTTCCGGCTTGCCGCCGTCACGCACCAGATCATGGATCGCATCGATCACCACTTTCATCTGGTCATGGCCAAACACCACGGCGCCCAGCATGATTTCTTCGGACAGCTGTTGCGCTTCCGATTCAACCATCAGCACGGCCGTTTCGGTACCGGCAACCACCAGGTCCATTTGCGACGTTTTCAGTTGCTGGACGGTCGGGTTCAGGATGTACTGGCCATTGGCGTAGCCAACGCGGGCAGCACCGATCGGGCCATTGAATGGCACGCCCGACACGCACAGGGCAGCCGAAGCGCCGATCATGGCGGCGATATCAGGATCGATTTCAGGATTGACCGACAGCACGTGAATAATCACTTGCACTTCGTTCAGGTAGCCTTCAGGGAACAGCGGACGAATCGGACGGTCGATCAGGCGCGAGGTCAGCGTTTCTTTTTCGGAAGGACGGCCTTCACGCTTGAAGAAGCCGCCTGGAATCTTGCCGGCAGCGTAGGTTTTTTCGACGTAGTCTACCGTCAAAGGGAAGAAGTCCTGGCCTGGCTTGGCGTCTTTGCGCGCCACCACGGTTGCCAGCACAACGGTATCTTCGATCGACACCAGCACGGCGCCCGATGCCTGACGCGCGATTTCGCCGGTTTCCAGGGTCACTTGATGTTGACCGTACTGGAAGGTTTTCGTAACTTTATTAAACATTGGGGTATCCCTTTTTAATTGCCGACAGATTTTCAGGAGCTGTCGTTCACCTCACCACAGGCGCCAGGGGTTGCCGCCTTTCCTACTTTACCATTTTGCTACCGGATGCTGACACAATTCCGCCCGCACACAATACTTTACTGGCAGAAAACCGATCTTCAAATGACAAAATGCCCGCGTCAGCGAACTGGCGCAGGCATTTCTGGTTAAACCTTGTACGGCAAGAATTACTTGCGCAGACCGAGTTTAGCGATCAGGTCGCGATAACGGGTAGCGTCTTTAGCCTTCAGGTAGGACAACAGGCTCTTGCGACGGTTGACCATCATGATCAGGCCGCGGCGCGAGTGGTGGTCTTTCGAGTGGGCTTTGAAGTGGCCGTTCAGTTCGTTGATACGAGCGGTCAGCAGTGCAACTTGCACTTCAGGCGAGCCGGTGTCGTTTTGGCCACGGGCGTTGTCCGCGATGATAGCGGCTTTGTTGATGTTCTCTACTGTCATGATAAACCTTTCACATGCGGTGCAAAGAGTCTCGACCCTATCCACCGTGAACTACGATTAAAAAAACCTGGGCAAAAACCCAGAGGCGCAAGTATAGCGGAAAAAGTGGCGTGTGTATCCTGCGATGCGCGCTTTTCTGGCGCATGATGGCGTTTTACCGCATTTCAGGAGCCCAGCATGAACATTTCAAGCAAATTGGCCACACTTGCGCTGTCAGCCAGCTTGGCTGCCTGCGCAGGTCTGGATGGCGCACCACCGCAAGTGGGCGAGCCGCGTGCCGCTGTCGAAGCGCGGCTGGGGCCGCCTACCAATATCTATCAGTTGCCGCAAGGCCCGGAACTGGAATACGCCACCGGCCCCTATGGCCAGAAGACCTGGATGGTGCGTTTCGGCCCCGACCAGCGCTTGACTTCCTACGAACAGGTACTCGACACGACCGGCTTTGCGCGCGTGAAGATTGGCGTTTCCAATCAGCAAGATGTGCTGCATCTGCTGGGCAAGCCGACCGAGAAATCCTACCTGTCGCTGACCCGGCTGCACGTATGGTCGTATCGCTACAAGGAGTCAGGCGTATGGGATTCGATGATGCATGTGCACTTTGACGATGCCGGTATCGTGCGCCAGATGCTCAATGGGCCCGATCCGGACAGGGAGGAGAAGAGGTTTTTCTGGTGACCGGCAGCGCGCATGAAGAGCGTAGGTCGGATTAGGCCCTTCGGGCCGTAATCCGACAACACCCGCGGCGCCAACAATGTTGTCGGATTACGGCCCCTGCGGGGCCTGCGCGGCGCGGCCTAATCCGACCTACGTTGCTGCACCAGGATCAGGCGTGCCCTCAATGCTCGTGATCCACCTGCACAATGCTGACCGGCTTGCCCTTGGCCATGCGCCAGAAGAACACCGCATAGCCGGACAGGCCGTAGGCCACAAAGATCGGGAACAGCACCTTGGGTGGGTCGATCGAGATCAGCGCAAAGAACAGCGCCAGCAGGAACACCACGATAAACGGCACCGACTTGCGGAAATTGACGTCCTTGAAGCTGTAGAACGGCACGTTGGTGACCATGGTCAGGCCGGCAAACAGGGCAATGGCCCACGAGACCCAGCCCAGTTGCTTGCCCGATACGTCAAGGTCGTTCATCAGCAGGATAAAACCGGCCACCATGGCAGCAGCTGCCGGGCTGGGCAGGCCCTGGAAGAAGCGCTTGTCGACCACCGCGATATTGGTATTGAAGCGCGCCAGGCGCAGTGCGCCGCCGGCGCAATAGACAAACGCGGCCAGCCAGCCCAGCTTGCCCATGCCGCGCAGCGACCATTCATAGATCACCAGCGCCGGCGCGGCGCCAAACGAGACCATGTCGGACAGGCTGTCGTACTGGGCGCCAAACTCGCTCTGGGTATTGGTCAGGCGCGCGATGCGGCCATCGAGTCCATCGAGGATCATGGCGATAAAGATGGCCCACGCCGCATGCTCGAAGCGCTGGTTCATGGCCATCACGATGGCGTAGAAACCGCAGAACAGGGCCGCCGTCGTAAAGGCGTTGGGCAACAGGTAGATGCCGCGCCGGCGCAAGGTTTTCTTGCCGGCGCCATCGGCCACCGGCTGGCGCACGAATTTACTGAAGCGCGACGCTTTGGAGACTGCGGGTGCGCCGTTCTTGCCGCGACGACGGGGAAAGTTTGCCATGTTGATCCATTTCTTGTGTACTGCTGGTAATCGGGCCTGGCGGCTGCACGCAATGGCAGTCGCCGATCTCGCCATTATAGAGGAGACAAGGCCAAAGAATAGCGCGCCACAACCTTCCTGACAATATTACTGCCCTCTGCCAGGTGCAAGTCGATTGCAACCAACAGGAGCCGGCGCGAAACGGCAGATCAGGCGTCAGATCCGATACCAGAAACAATTATGGGGCCCGAAAGCCCCATGATTGCATCTGTGCAAAAACTGATTACTTGAATTTCACCTTGCCTACCACACGCATATCGAGCGTGGTCTCGCCCGGCTCGAAGCTTGGTTCGGCCACGGCGTTGTCGTCAGCCATTTTCGATCGCATCATCATCGGTGCGGCAGCGGCGCGCGATTCGTTGGCATAGTTGCCGGAGCCTTCAAAGTCAACCGTATCGAGCACGGCGTCCGACACATTGCGGCCCATGGCGCGTGCGATCGAGGCGATGCGCTCGTTGAGATTCTTGTAGGTCGCGGCAATGCGCTGATCATCGAGCTGGCGGATGGTTTCCGGCTTCAGGCCGAAGTTCAGGCCGTTCAACGTCAGCACGTTCTGCGCCGCTGCCACGGTTTTTGGCAACGCGGTCAGGTTGGTGGTTTTCACTTCCAGGTACTGGCCCACGCGCCACGAAGTCGGCACGCGCGGCTTGGCCACGGCGCCAGCTGGCAGCGGCTGGTCTTCCGGATAGACCGGATAGGTGTAATAGCCGTACGATTTCAGCACTGCCGAAGGATCGGCCTGCTTGACGATGGACACACCCTTGTTCATCTTCTGGTTGACGCGCGAGGCGGCGGCAGCCTTGTCCTTGTCCTGCTCTTCGATGGCCAGCGTGGCCACCACCTGATCGTTGACATGCTTGACTTCGCCAAACGCGGGCACCACTACCAGTGTGCCAGTGGTCGGCAGGCTTTGCGCTTGTGCGGACAGGGCAACGGTGGCTGCGGCGGCAACCAGTACGGATTTCATCACGGTCATGGATACTTCTCCTTGGTGGTTGGATACAAACAGGGTCTTCTGGACGCCCTATTTCATTTTAGAAACTTGTCAAACTGGGTAGATTCTAACGTCCAGAACTTTCCTGTGGCGCAAATTAACAAATCGTCACAATTGCCACAGTCTGCTCACATTCGGTGAACTCAATGACCGCCAACCACGCCGCCGGTACGCCGGCCCGGCTTGAAACTGCGGCGTGCGCCCCAGGCGATCATCAACGCCACCAGCAGCAAAGCGAGCATGGCCCAAGGAAAGGAAGCTGCGCCAAGATGCTCGAGCAGCATGCCGCCGGCCAGGCCGCCGCCTGCGATGGCCACGTTCCAGATGGTGGCCACCATCGCCTGCGCCACATCCATGCCATTGCCGGCCGCGTCGGCCGAAGCCGTTTGCAGCAGCGTGCCGGCGCCGCCAAAAGTCATGCCCCAGATCACCATGACGAAGTAAATAACCAGTGGCTGGTCCATCGCCAGCCCCAGCGCCACGGCAATCGCGGCAAAGGCGGCGATGCTGCCCAGCACCAGCTTGCGCAGCCAGCGGTCGATCAGGCGGCTGACCAGCCAGATGCCAGCCAGCGAGCCTGCGCCATACACCAGCAGCACCAGGTCGACGCGTGCGCGCAGACCGGACGGTGCCAGGAACGGCGCGATATAGGTATAGAGAATATTATGCGCCAGCATCCACGCCACGATCACCGCCAGGATGGGGCGCACGCCCGGCGTCATGAATACCTGGGCAATACCAGGGCGCTCGCCCTGCTTCTGGCCTGCATAATCGGGCACGGCCACCAGTATCCAGCCAACGAGGATGACGGCCAGGCCCGACATCACGGCAAAAATCGCACGCCAGCCCAGCACGCCACCCATCAGGGTGCCCAGCGGCACGCCCAGCGACAGCGCCAGCGGCGTGCCGATCATGGCAATCGCCATCGCCCTGCCCTGCTGGTCGACGCTGACCATGCGCCGCGCGTAGCCGGCCATCAGTCCCCATGCCAAACCGGCAGCCATGCCGGCAAAAAAACGCGACACCAGCGCCACGGTGTAATTGGGTGCAAATACCATTACGGTATTGAAGACAAGAAAGCCGCCAACGGCCAGCAGCAGCACCTTGCGGCGGCGCCAGCTGGCCGTCATGGCCGTCAGCGGTATGGCGGTCAGGATCGAGCCGACCGCGTAGGCGGTCACCAGCTGGCCGGTTATCACTTCGGAAATGCCGAGACCCTGGGCGATTTGCGGCAGCAGCCCGGCCGGCAGGGTTTCGGCCAGGATGGCGATAAAGGCGGTCATGGCCAACGCCAGCAGGCCGGCCAGCGGGAAGCGTTGAGGAATAGAAAATCTGTCAGCGCCTGTCAGGGGCACCGTGGCGGTAAAACGGTCAGTCATGTGGGTCTTTCTGAAGACGCAGGCTTGGCGCCTGGCGTGCTGCCGGAATTGTTACGGCGCGGGTAATGCACGTTGCGGTCGGCAGAAACCGAAACAGATGCAGTTGCGGGCGCAACTGCAAAGGAAGGGCGGAATTTTACAGCAAACGCACCAAAAGCGTGCGCACGCCAGGGCTGCTAGTCAGTCAGACATCTTGTTCAGGCATCATTGGCCGCCTTGCGCGGCGAGAAATAACCGTTGGCGCCTGGGCTGAACAACAAAGCGCAGATCACCACAAACGCCACCGCACCGGGCAGCACGCCGCTTTTGACCGGCACCGTGGCCAGCGCCAGGCCGATATCGATCACGCTCCAGAGCACATACACGGTGCGCGCACTGCGATGCCCCTGCAGCATGGCCAGCGCGGTCACCAGCGTCAGCCCCAGGCCGCCCAGCAGGATCGCATATTGCACCGGGACCGACAGAAAGCTGCGCGCCATCCATGCATGCATGGCCGGATCGTTGCGGCTGAGATAAGCCGACGCCAGCGAGGCCAGCGAACCGATAATCAGAAACCAGCAGCTGATGGCGACGGAAAACGGCCGCCTGACCAGATTGAGGTTTCCTACGACAACTTTTGAAAAAACAAGCATGGTGTGACCGGCAATTTTTAACGATGCTGATTCTAGCCGATGTTCGCGTGCCTGGATGCATGCCGGGCTGCACAGATACAAAAAAGCCGGCTTGCGCCGGCTTCTAGCTATCAAGAAACAACTTAGTTCTTCGACTGGTCAACCATTTTGTTCTTGGCGATCCATGGCATCATGGCGCGCAGTTTGGCGCCGACTTCTTCGATCTGGTGCTCGGCCGTCAGGCGGCGGCGCGAGATCAGGGTCGGTGCACCGGCCTTGTTTTCCAGGATAAACGACTTGGCGTATTCGCCGGTCTGGATGTCTTTCAGGCATTGACGCATGGCGTCCTTGGTGGCCGAGGTCACCACTTTCGGGCCGGTCACATACTCGCCGTATTCGGCGTTGTTCGAGATCGAGTAGTTCATGTTGGCGATACCACCTTCATAGATCAGGTCGACGATCAGTTTCAGTTCGTGCAGGCACTCGAAGTAGGCCATTTCCGGTGCATAGCCGGCTTCGGTCAGGGTTTCAAAGCCAGCCTTGATCAGTTCGACGGCGCCGCCGCACAGTACGGCTTGTTCGCCGAACAGGTCGGTTTCGGTTTCTTCACGGAAGTTCGTTTCGATAATGCCGGCACGGCCGCCGCCGTTGGCCGAAGCGTACGACAGCGCGATATCGCGCGCCACGCCCGACTTGTCCTGGTACACGGCGATCAGGTGCGGCACGCCGCCACCCTGGGTGTAGGTAGCGCGCACGGTGTGGCCCGGCGCTTTCGGCGCAACCATGATCACGTCGAGGTCGGCGCGTGGCACGACCTGGCCGTAGTGCACGTTAAAGCCGTGGGCAAACGCCAGCACCGCGCCTTGCTTGGCGAACGGGGCGATGTTCTCGTTGTAGACCTGGGCAATGTTTTCGTCCGGCAGCAAGATCATGATGACGTCGGCGTTCTTGACTGCGTCATTGACTTCCGCCACTTTCAGGCCAGCCTGCTCAACCTTGTTCCACGAAGCGCCGCCCTTGCGCAGGCCGACAGTCACGTTGACGCCCGAATCGTTCAGGTTTTGCGCGTGGGCATGGCCTTGCGAACCGTAGCCGATGATGGCCACGTTTTTGCCTTTGATCAGGGAGAGGTCAGCGTCTTTGTCGTAAAAAACTTTCATGGTATTTCCTATCTAATATTTTGTTGTGTTTGTCTGTGGTGCGGCACGTGCCGCAGTACTACGCTTTTATACTTTGAGGATGCGTTCGCCGCGGCCGATACCCGAGCCGCCGGTGCGTACCGTTTCCAGGATCGAGGCGCGGTCGATCGAATCGATAAACGCGTCAAGCTTGACCTTGTTGCCGGTCAGTTCGATCGTGTAGCTCTTTTCGGTCACGTCGATAATGCGGCCACGGAAAATATCGGCGGTGCGCTTCATTTCCTCGCGCTCCTTGCCGACCGCACGCACCTTGATCAGCATCAGTTCGCGTTCGATATGCTGGCCTTCGGTCAGATCAACCACCTTGACCACCTCGATCAGGCGGTTCAGGTGCTTGGTGATCTGCTCGATGATGTCGTCTGAGCCGCTGGTGACGATCGTCATGCGCGACAGCGTCGCGTCTTCGGTCGGCGCCACGGTCAGCGTTTCGATGTTGTAGCCGCGGGCCGAGAACAGGCCGACCACGCGCGACAGGGCGCCGGCTTCGTTTTCCAGCAAGACAGAAATAATATGGCGCATGATCAGAGGTCCTCCGAGCCGAGCATCATTTCGGACAAGCCTTTGCCGGCTTTCACCATTGGCCACACGTTTTCAGACTGGTCGGTAATAAAGTTCATGAACACCAGCCGGTCCTTCATGCCAAATGCTTCTTTCAGGGCGCCGTCAACGTCGCCCGGTTTTTCAATCTTCATGCCCACGTGGCCATAGGCCTCGGCCAGCTTTTCAAAATCCGGCAGCGAATCCATATAGGACTCGGAATAGCGCGAACCGTAATCGATCTGCTGCCACTGGCGCACCATGCCGAGGAAACGGTTGTTGAGCATGATAATCTTCGGCGTCAGGTGATACTGCTTGCACGTGGCGAGCTCCTGGATGCACATCTGGATCGAGCCTTCGCCCGTGATGCAGGCCACGGTGGCGTCAGGATTGGCCATCTGAACGCCCATGGCGTACGGCAGGCCGACACCCATGGTGCCCAGGCCGCCCGAATTGATCCAGCGACGCGGCTTGTTGAAGCGGTAGTACTGCGCAGCCCACATCTGGTGCTGGCCCACGTCGGACGTGATAAAGGCGTCGCCATTGGTAATCTGGCAGACTTTTTCGACCACCGACTGCGGCTTGATCACCAGGTCCGAGCCCGGGTATTTCAGGCAGTCGCGGCCACGCCAGTCGGCGATCTGCTTCCACCAGTTGCTGAGCGCATTGACGTTCGGCTTCGCTTCTGCCGCGTCCAGCTGCGCCAGGAACTCGATCAGCACATCCTTGACGTTGCCCACGATGGGAATATCGACCTTGACGCGTTTGGAAATCGACGATGGGTCGATATCGACGTGAATGATCTTGCGCGGATGCGAGGCGAAGTGTTTCGGATTGCCAATCACGCGGTCGTCGAAGCGGGCGCCGATAGCGATCAGCACGTCGCAGTTCTGCATCGCCATGTTCGCTTCGTAGGTGCCGTGCATGCCGGGCATGCCGACATACTGCTCGCTCGAAGCGCGGTAGCCGCCCAAGCCCATCAGGGTGTTGGTGCACGGGAAGCCGAGGCGGTCGACCAGCTTGTTGAGCTCGTCAGAAGCATTGGCCAGGATCACGCCGCCGCCCGTGTAGATCATCGGACGTTCGGCTTGCAGCAGCAGCTGCACGGCCTTGCGGATCTGGCCCGAGTGACCCTTGTCGACCGGACGGTAGGAGCGCATTTCAACTTCCTTCGGATAGTCGAAATGGCATTTGTGCATGCTGATATCTTTCGGAATATCAACCAGCACCGGGCCTGGACGGCCGGTCTTGGCGATAAAGAAAGCTTTTTTGATGGTTGCCGCCAGGTCTTTCACATCCTTGACCAGGAAGTTGTGCTTGACCACCGGGCGCGTGATGCCCACGGTGTCGCATTCCTGGAAGGCGTCCTGGCCGATGGCGTGGCTCGGCACCTGGCCGGAGATCACCACCATCGGAATCGAATCCATATACGCGGTCGACAAGCCGGTCACGGCATTGGTCACGCCCGGGCCGGAGGTGACAATGGCCACGCCAACCTTGTTCGAGCTGCGCGAATAGGCGTCAGCAGCGTGCACGGCCGCCTGTTCATGGCGTACCAGTACGTGCTGGAATTTATTTTGCTGGAAAATGGCGTCGTAGATATACAGTACGGCTCCGCCCGGATAACCAAAGACGTGCTCGACGCCTTCTTCAGCCAGACAGCGCACGACAATTTCTGCGCCAGTGATGGGCCCGGTGGGCTGGCCCGATGCCGAACCTGCTGCAGGTCCTCTTGCGTCGGTATTCATGCAACATTCCTTTCAAGGTCCATTGGAGATTGATCGGATGCTCTTTCCTGACGAAGTACGCCTTGCGCGACAGTTTCCCTGCTTCCCTTTTCATGCGGTCACGGCATAGATTCGGGCACCCATAGATACCTTGCAAAATGACGCTGGACGCAACTCGTTCGGCGGAGTTTCTGTAGCGATCGTACGAACCTCTCGCGCTTGTGGCGCGGGTTAGAACAAACTGCCTACAAATGAAAGCGCGTCTCGTCGCCGCTGGCGTTGTGTGCCAGTGTCAAGTCGACCATAGGGCTTTGGGGTGTTCAAAGCGTTCCATACGTTATCGCGTCGCACCATTATGGTCAAGGAAAATGTCATGGACAGTGCTTTTTTGCGCGATTGGGGTGCAAAAAACCTGCATAAATGCACATTCTTTGCTAGCATGCGCACAGTTTTTCAAAGCATAAGCCTTTCCTTTCGCCCACCCGCAGGCCGTCAGCTCGCTCTCTACCGCATGGCAACAGACAAAGAATTAAATGATTTCCTCGAGCATGTCGAACGGCGCGCCTACAAGCAGGCCGTCTACGCCGTGCGCAAGGAAGAATCGGCGCTCGATATCGTGCAGGACGCGATGATCAAGCTGGCCGAGAAATACGGCGACAAGCCGGCAGCCGAATTGCCGATGCTGTTCCAGCGCATCTTGCAGACCACCATACTCGATTATTTCCGGCGTGAAAAAGTCCGCAATACCTGGGTTACACTGTTTTCCGGCCTGAAACCGGCCGGCGACGAGCACGACGATTTCGAATTGCTCGACACCTATCAGTCGGATCAGGGCTCCGCCGGCGCCGAATCGTCGGCTGACCAGGTCGAGCGGGCGCAAATCCTTGATTTGATTGACGAAGAAGTGCAAAAACTGCCTGCGCGTCAACGCGAAGCGTTCCTCATGCGTTACTGGCAGGATATGGATGTGGCTGAAACAGCGGAAGCGATGGGTTGCTCCGAGGGCAGCGTCAAGACACATTGCTCCAGAGCGACGCACACGCTCGCTGAATCGCTGAAAGCCAGGGGAATACAATTATGAATACCGACGATCTCAATTTCGCCTACAAGGTGCGTCACGCACTGAACGAAAAACTCGACGACCTGCCAGCGTCGACGGCCGACCGCCTGGCTTCCGCCCGCAAGGCTGCCATGGCGCGCAAGAAAGCCGATGCGCCGGCGCGCGCCACCGTCCAGGGCGAAGTCTTTGCCGGCTTTGCCAGCCAGTTCTTCCTGACACCGCGCGCCTGGCTGGGCCGCATGAGCGTGATGATCCCGCTGTTGCTGCTGGTAGCCGGCGCCACCGGCCTGTACCACTTCGAGCAGGAGCAGCGCATTGCCGAACTGGCCGAACTGGACGCCGCCGTGCTGTCGGACGAACTGCCGCTGTCGGCCTATATGGACCATGGCTTTAACACCTACCTGACGGAACGCGCGCAGTAATGGCTACCCCGATGGCCCACTCTCCCGTGCGCAGACGCTGGCTGACCGCCACCCTGGCCGCCGGCACCTGCGCCTGCGCGCTGGCCGGCGCCGCCTGGGTGTATGCCGACCAGCATCCGGCCAGCACACCGCCGCCAGCGACGGCCGCCGCGCCCAAGGCTGCGGCACCGACCGTGCCCGCATCGACAAAAAACTCGCCGTGGCACAAGCTGACGCGCGCCCAGCAAACCGCCCTGCAGCCGCTGGCCGGCGAATGGGACAAGCTCGATGCGCCACGCCGTCAGAAATGGCTCGATATTGCCAATCGCTATGCATCGATGAAACCCGGCGAACAGGCGCGGGTGCAGGAGCGCATGCGGGACTGGGTCAAGCTCACGCCTGAACAGCGCCGCCAGGTGCGCGAGAACTATACCCGCAGCAAACGCATCGACCCGGGCCAGAAATCGGCGCAATGGCAACAGTACCAGCAGTTGTCCGACGAGGAAAAACAGAAACTGGCGGCCGAAGCGGCGGCAAAGAAACCGCTGAACCGGATACCGGCAGTCGATTCGACCACGCGCAAATTGCCGTTGTCGCTGCCGGCTCCCGTGCCGGCGGCCCCTGCCGTGCCGGCGCCAGCGCCGGCCGCTGCTGTTCCGCCTGCTCCTGCTACCACGCCACCGGCTGTCAACGATGTCAAATAAATCCGCCAGCACGATCGCCCCGGCCACGCCCACCATCAAGCGCCGCCTGATTTCCATGGTGTATGAGTCGCTGCTGGCGCTGGCCGTGCTGTTCCTGCCCTTCCTGCTGTTCGAGCTGGCCGTGCAGGGCGCGCATACGCCGCTGACCGAGCACCTGCGCCAGTGCCTGGCTTTCCTCGTGATGGGTGCGTACTTCATTCATCAATGGAGCCGCGAGGGCCAGACCCTGGCCATGAAAACCTGGCGCCTGAAACTGGTCATGCCGGGCCACGCCCACGTTCCGCTGCGCGTGGCGGCCTGCCGCTACGTGCTGGCCTGGATGTGGCTGCTGCCGGCGCTGATCGTCTCCTGGGCATTCGAGCTGCAACACTGGAGCGCCCTGTCGGCGCTGGGCGCGGGCTGGCTGCTGTGGTCAGCCACGGCGCTGTTCACCGGCAATGGTCAGTTTTTGCATGACAAGCTGATCGGCACGCAGATCGTGCAGTTGGCGGCGCCGACAAAGAAATCGCGGAAGGTAGTGGCCTAGCCATTAACAAGTAGGTCGGATTAGCCGGAACGGCGTAATCCGACGTAATACGCAGCCGCATTGTCGGATTACGCCGCTACGCGACCTGCGCGGCTCGACTAATCCGACCTACTCAGCGTTTTTCGCCTGCCTTGACCTGCGTCATTGAAGCATCCGGCCCTGCTCTGCGATCATGGCTCACCATGAAAACCGCTCCCCCATCCCACGTCCACGTCCTCAAATCGCGTACCGACATCTGCACCGAAGAAGAAGTCACGCGCCTGGTTCACACCTTCTACGCCGCCGCCCGCGACGACGCCATGCTCGGGCCCGTCTTTGGCCGCGAAGTCAAGAATTGGGATGAACACCTGGCCACGCTGGTCGACTTCTGGTCAGGCCTGTTGCGCGGCACCATGCGCTACCACGGCAAGCCGCTGGCGCAGCACGCGCAGATGGAAAACCTGACGCCGTGCATGTTCCGTCGCTGGCTGACGCTGTTCTTTGCCACCACCGAAAGCATGGGCAATGCCGCCCTGCAAGAAAAGGCCGACAGCATTGCGCTGCGCATCGCCGAGCGCCTGTGGAAGAGCTTTGCGGAGAACCATTTTCCGGAAAACGAAACGCCGCACGGCGCCCTGGAAGACGCGCCGGCCGCTTAAAACCGCTCGTAACCTTGCAGGTAGCGCCACTGGCCGACCGGCAGGGCGCCCATCGACATGCGGCCGATACGCAGGCGCTTGATGGCCACCACCTGCAAGCCGACCTGCTCGCACATATGGGCAAGCAGGCCCGGCTTGGGATCCTTGAGCGCAAAGCGCAGCCGCGTTTCATTTTGCCAGCTGACCTTGATCGGCGACAAAGGCTTGCCATTGAAATTCAAGCCATGATTGAGCAGCGCCAGCCCGTTGGGGGCAATCTGGCCGCTCACTTCCACCACGAATTCCTGCTCTACCAGCCGCGCATCGTCGACCAGCTTGCGCACCACGCGGAAATCCTGCGTCATCACCACCAGCCCTGAGGCCATGGTTTCCAGCGGATTGGTCAGCTTCAGGCCGATCAGGTGACGCTTCAAAAAGCGCGTCGCTGCGCTCTCCTGTACGTTCTCGGGCACATAAATCTGTTCGGGTTTCAGGCAGCTCAAGGCCGGCTTGCCGTCGCTGCCGACACCGGCGTTGATACCAGCCGGCTTGTGCAGCAGGATCGTCACCGGCGGCATTTCATCGAGCGTGGCGTTGGGCAGCAGCACCACTTGCTGTTTGTCCGTCACGCGCGCGCCCGCCTCTTCGACCAGCTCGCCGTCGACCGTCACCCAGCCGCCTTCGATATACAGCTCGGCCTCGCGGCGCGAGC
Source organism: Janthinobacterium aquaticum (assembly GCF_009208565.1). Lineage (GTDB taxonomy): Bacteria > Pseudomonadota > Gammaproteobacteria > Burkholderiales > Burkholderiaceae_D > Janthinobacterium. The sequence goes on from NZ_WFLK01000007.1 coordinate 61,319, forward strand.
ACGGCAGGTCTTCAGACAGACGCTTGGCCAGGCGGATGGTGGGCAGTTCGATGGAAGAGGTCATGGCGCGGAAGGAACGGAGAGGAAAGGCAGTATTGTAACCGAGGCGGCATGCCGGATTAGGCGGTAGGTCGGATTAGGCCGCAGGCCGTAATCCGACAACATTGTTGGCGCGAGCGGTGTTGTCGGATTACGGCCCCTTGGGGCCTAATCCGACCTACGCAATATGTGCGTTGGCAAGCTGCTCGGCAAAGAACCGATGCCCCATTTCTTCCAGCCCCATCGTCTGCAGCACTTCCTGCAGGCGTTCGGTGGGACGCTGGCGCGGCAGGTTTTTGTAGCTGGCGATAATCAGCTCGTTTTTCATCGAGTGCTCCCAGCCCACCAGTTCGGTCACGCTGACCTGGTAGCCATGCGCTTCGAGCTGCAGGCAGCGCAGCACGTTGGTGATCTGGCTGCCAAATTCCCGCGTATGGAGCGGATGGCGCCACAGCTCGGTCAGCACGTTCTTGCCCAGGCTCTTGCCTTTGTTCTTTTTCAGCACCGACGCCACTTCGGCCTGGCAGCATGGCACCAGCACCATGAATTTCGCCTTTTTCTTAAGCGCAAAATGAATCGCATCATCGGTGGCGGTATTGCAGGCATGCAGCGCGGTGACGATATCGATCTGTTCCGGCAACAGCGTCGACTCGGTCGATTCGGCCACCGACAGCGGCAAAAAGGACATGCCGGGGAAGTTGAATTTCTTTGCCAGTTCCTGCGAGCGCTGTACCAGCTCTTCGCGCGTTTCGATGCCGTAGATATGCGAACCGTCATTGCCGTTCTTGAAGAACAGGTCGTACAGAATAAAACCCAGGTAGGACTTGCCCGCGCCATGGTCGACCAGCGACACGTTGGGATGGTCCTGCTGCAGTTCGCGCAGCAGCGGCTCGATAAACTGGGTCAGGTGATACACCTGCTTGAGCTTGCGGCGGCTGTCCTGGTTCATCTTGCCGTCACGCGTCAGGATATGCAGCTCCTGCAGCAGCGCGATCGACTGACCATCCTTGATCTCGGGCATATTGCTGGCTGCCGTGATCACGTCTTTCGGCGCAGCTGCTGCAGCGGCGGCAGGAGCGCCCGCCCTGGCGCGCTTGGTTGCACTGGCCATCTTAGTGACTGCCTTCGCTGACCTGGTTGATGGTGTATTTCGGAATCTCGACCACCAGATCGGCGTCAGCCACGATGGACTGGCACGACAGGCGCGATACCGCTTCCAGGCCCCAGGCCTTGTCGAGCATGTCCTCTTCCAGCTCGGTTGCCTCGTTGAGCGACTCGATGCCTTCGCGCACCAGCACGTGGCAGGTGGTGCAGGCGCACGATTTTTCGCAGGCGTGCTCGATATCGATATCGTTTTCAAGCAGGACGTCGCAGATGGACTTGCCTGCAGGGGCTTCGAGTACGGCGCCGTCCGGGCAAAGCTTGGCGTGCGGCAGAATAACGATTTGTGGCATATTTCCTCTGATTTCAATAATTGCCGGCGCAGCAACTGCGCCAGGCTGATTTTCTTACCCGACCTGGTCGAGTGTTTTACCTGTGAGTGCCGAGCGCACGCTGCGGTCCATGCGGCGCGAAGCAAATTCCTCGGTGCCGTCGGCCAGCTGCTCGATCACGCGTTTCAATGCCTGGTGGTCGACGCTGCCGGCCTGTGAACCGGCAATCGCCTCGCGCACCTGCTGCATCAGTGCATCGACGGCGACGCGTTCTTCGTCGCTGAGCAAGGCGCCGTCTTCGTCCAGCGCCGACTGGGTGGCCAGCACGATGCGTTCAGCTTCGACCTGCTCTTCGCGCAGCGCGCGCGCCAGCATGTCGACGTCGGCCGAGGTGTAGGAGTCCTGCAGCATGCGCGCGATCTCGTCGTCGGCCAGGCCATAGGCCGGCTTGACGCTGATCGACGCTTCCACGCCGGAGCGCAGTTCGCGCGCCGAGACCGACAGCAGGCCATCGGCGTCAACCTGGTAAGTAATGCGGATGCGCGCCGCACCGGCCACCATCGGCGGAATGCCGCGCAGTTCAAACCGTGCCAGCGAACGGCAGTCCGACACCAGTTCGCGCTCGCCTTGCAGCACATGCACGGCCAGCGCGGTCTGGCCGTCCTTGAAGGTGGTAAATTCCTGTGCGCGCGCGCAGGGAATGGTGGAATTGCGCGGAATGATTTTTTCCACCAGGCCGCCCATAGTCTCGATGCCCAGGGAGAGTGGAATCACGTCCAGCAGCAGCCAGTCGTCGCCGGCGGCGCGGTTCCCTGCCAGCAGATTGGCCTGGATCGCCGCACCGAGCGCCACCACTTTGTCCGGGTCGATATTGGCGTGCGGGATGGTATGGAAAAACTCGCTGACGGCGCGCTGCACATGCGGCATGCGCGTGGCGCCACCGACCATGACAACGCCGTCCACATCATCGCTATCGACCTGCGCGTCGCGCAAGGCCTTCTTGATGGCGTTCATGGTCTTGCCCACCAGATGCTGGGTCATGGCGGCAAAGTCCAGCGCCGTAATACGCAAGTGGACTTCCTCGCCCGAATTGAGCTTGGCGTCGATCGAGGTTTCCGGCTTGGTCGACAGCAGTTCCTTGATCTCGCGCGCCTTGACCATCAGGATCGCCGTGTCTTCATCCGACAGCGGCGCCAGCTTGGCCTGCTCGCTGATCCAGCAGAACAGGCGGCGGTCGAAGTCGTCGCCACCGAGGGCCGAATCGCCGCCGGTGGACAGCACCTCGAACACACCCTTGGACAGCTTGAGGATGGAAATATCGAAGGTGCCGCCGCCCAGGTCATACACGGCGTACAGGCCTTCGGAGGCGTTGTCGAGGCCATAAGCAATCGCAGCGGCAGTCGGCTCGCTCAACAGGCGCAGCACGTTCAGGCCGGCAAGCTGGGCCGCATCCTTGGTGGCCTGGCGCTGGGCGTCGTCGAAATACGCGGGCACCGTGATGACGGCGCCGACCAGGTCGTCACCGAGCGAATCTTCGGCGCGCTGGCGCAGGGTTGCCAGGATCTGCGCCGACACTTCGACCGGGCTTTTCACGCCGGCCACGGTTTTCAGCTGCACCATGCCGGGCGTATCCTGGAAATCGTACGGCAGGTTTTCCGCATAGGCGATATCGCCCAGGCCGCGGCCCATAAAGCGCTTGACCGAGACAATGGTGTTCTTCGGATCGGTGGTCTGCGCAGCGAGCGCCTTGTAGCCGATATTGGCGTGGCCGTTGGGCAGGTAGCGCACCACGGACGGCAGCAACGAATGGCCTTCGTCATCGTTGAGCACTTCGGGAATGCTGTTGCGCACGGTGGCGACCAGCGAATTGGTGGTGCCCAGGTCGATGCCGACGGCCAGCCGATGCTGGTGCGGCGCGGTCGACATGCCCGGTTCGGAAATTTGCAGAAGTGCCATGGTATTCGTGCCTCGATTAATTTATTGCGTATTACTGCTGATTTCAGCCCGCATTATAAGATGCAAATCCGGGGTCAGGTCGGCCGTTGCTACACAGCCCCTGCCGTCGAACCAGGGAATGCAGCGTCATTGACGAGCTTGTGTCGCATTGGCGGAACTGACCCCGCTTTTTATTCGATGGCCTCGAAGGCAAAGCGGACTTCTTCGCCGAATTTGTCGAGGAACATCAGGGCGCGCACGCTTTGGGCGGCGTTGATATAGTCAAGCGCATCGAGCTGCGCCTCGACCTGGGCAAGCAGGCTCTTGCGCTCACTGCGCAACTGGCGGTCCAGCGCGTCGAGCGCGTCACCGTCTTTGGCCGCGCGCGCGTCGCCAAGCTCTTCGCGCCACTCCATCTGCTGCATCAGGAAGCTGACCGGCATGGCGGTGTTGGACTCGGTCTGCAGGTCCACGCCATTGAGCTCGCACAGGTACTGCGCGCGCTTTTGCGGGCTTTTCAGGGTCTGGTAGGCTTCGTTGGCGCGCGTGGCCCACTGCATCGCCACGCGCTTTTCAGCGCTGCCGGCATTGATGTAGCGGTCGGGATGGACCTGGCTCTGCACGTCGCGGTAGGCGGCGTCGAGGGCGGACTGGTCAAGCGCGAATTGCGCCGGCAGCTGGAAGAGATCGAAGTGGTTTTGCATAGAGTGTCGGTGCCTGCCGGGCCTCATCGATGTACCGCGCGATGGGTACCACGCAATGAGTACGGCGCACCGACCAGCCAGCAGGGTTGCTTAAATCCGGAAGGATTCGCCGCAGCCGCAGGCGTCTTTTTCGTTAGGATTGTGGAACTTGAAACCTTCGTTCAGGCCTTCGCGCGCGAAATCGAGCTCGGTGCCGTCGATATACGGCAGGCTTTTCGGATCGACAAATACTTTCACGCCGTGCGACTCGAACACGCTGTCCTCATCGGCTACTTCATCGACATATTCGAGCTTGTAGGCCAGTCCCGAGCAGCCGGTGGTGCGCACGCCAAAGCGCAGGCCCAGGCCCTTGCCGCGCCGTTCGATATAGCGGTTGATATGCTTTGCCGCTTTTTCGGTCAGTGTAATCATTGAGTTCTCCGCTGCCGCGCCATCGGGCGCAGCAGCTATCTGGTACGGCAAAAATCAGGCGGCTGGATGGCGGGTTTTGTAGTCCAGCACGGCCGCCTTGATGGCGTCTTCGGCCAGGATCGAGCAGTGGATCTTGACCGGTGGCAGCGCCAGTTCTTCGGCGATCTGCGTGTTCTTGATCGACAGCGCCTGGTCCAGCGTCTTGCCCTTGACCCATTCGGTCACCAGCGAGCTCGACGCAATGGCCGAACCGCAGCCGTAGGTCTTGAATTTCGCATCTTCGATCAGGCCATCGGCGCCGACCTTGATCTGCAGTTTCATCACGTCGCCGCAGGCAGGCGCGCCCACCATGCCGGTGCCGATGGTTTCATCACCCTTGTCGAAAGCACCCACGTTGCGTGGATTTTCGTAGTGATCGAGTACTTTGTCCGAGTAAGCCATTTTGCTGCTCCTTTAATATTCTTGCGGACCCGAATGGGGTCAAAATGTTACAAAGTGCCTGTAAAACCGTCGCGAGCGGCAGTGATTTGTGGCCGAGAAGCGGAGCTGTGCTTGAGCACAGCGAGCATCGCAGGCCGCAAAGCGCGCCGCGCAGTAGGTTTGACAGGTACTTTTAGTGGGCTGCCCATTGAATGGAGTTGATATCGATTCCATCTTTGAACATATCCCACAGCGGCGACAGTTCGCGCAGCTTGTGTACTTTCGATTTCAGCAGGTTGACCGCAAAGTCGATGTCTTCCTCGGTCGAGAAGCGGCCGATGGTAAAGCGGATCGAGCTGTGCGCCAGTTCGTCGCTGCGGCCCAGCGCGCGCAGCACGTACGATGGCTCCAGGCTGGCCGAGGTGCAGGCCGAACCGGATGACACTGCGATGTCCTTGATCGCCATGATCAGCGACTCGCCTTCGACGTAGTTGAAGCTGACGTTCAGGTTATGCGGCACGCGGTGATCCATATCGCCGTTGATATAGACTTCCTCGATTTCCTGCAGGCCCTTGGCCAGGCGGTCGCGCAATGCCAGGATACGGCCGATTTCGCTGTCCATCTCTTCCTTGGCGATGCGGAACGCTTCGCCCATGCCGACGATCTGATGAGTCGGCAAGGTGCCAGAACGCAGGCCGCGCTCGTGACCGCCACCGTGCATCTGCGCTTCCAGGCGCACGCGCGGCTTGCGGCAGACGTACAGTGCACCGACGCCTTTCGGGCCATAGGTCTTGTGTGCGGTAAAGGTCATCAGGTCGACCCTGGTCTTTTGCAGGTCGATCACCACCTTGCCGGTTGCCTGGGCAGCGTCGCAATGGAAAATGATGCCTTTCGAGCGGCAGAATACGCCGATTTCATCGATCGGCTGGATCACGCCGATTTCATTGTTGACCAACATCACCGATACCAGAATGGTGTCCGGACGCACGGCAGCAGCCAGCTGTTCGACCGTGATCAGGCCATTGTCCTGCGGCTCCAAGTAGGTCGCTTCAAAGCCGATGCGTTCCAGTTCGCGCACCGTGTCGAGTACCGATTTGTGCTCGGTCTTGACGGTGATGATGTGCTTGCCTTTGGTTTTGTAGAACTGCGCTGCACCCTTGATCGCCAGGTTGTTGCTTTCGGTGGCGCCGGAGGTCCAGATGATCTCGCGCGGGTCAGCATTGACCAGGGCGGCAACATGGCCGCGCGCCTCTTCCACGGCCTTTTCCGCGGTCCAGCCATACATGTGGCTGCGCGACGCAGGATTGCCGAACTGCTCGCGCAGGTAAGGAATCATCTTGTCGGCGACGCGTGGATCGATCGGCGTGGTGGCCGAATAGTCCATGTAGATCGGGAAATGCGGCGCGGTCTCGAAATGCACCTGGCCTACGTTTTTTTCTGGGGCGTTCATCAATAACTCCAATGCGATCAGCAACTAATTCTTGTCTTTTTATCCGAGGGCGGCGTGACTGCGGGGCATCACCATCACGCTTTGCTCGGCGTTCTTTTGTCTCTGCTGGTCAACCAGGTCCTGCAGCGACACAGAATCCAGATAATCAACCATTTTTTCATTGAGCGTGGACCACAGCTCATGCGTCATGCAGCGCGCGCCGGTCGAAGCGTCGGCGCCGTGACAATGATCCTTGCCGCCGCACTGGGTCGCGTCCAGCGGCTCGTCGACGGCGATGATGATATCGGCCACCGTCACCTTGTCGGCGCGACGCGCCAGGCTGTAGCCGCCGCCAGGGCCGCGGATCGACTCGACGATCTCGTGGCGGCGCAGCTTGCCAAACAACTGCTCCAGGTAAGACAGGGAAATCGACTGGCGCTGGCTGATGCCTGACAGCGTGACCGGACCCTTGCCCTGGCGCAGGGCGAGATCAATCATGGCTGTGACGGCAAAACGGCCTTTTGTAGTCAGACGCATACATCCTCTGCTGAACCGGTGAATCTGGTTTAAAATATTGCGGTTTTTCAACTTCCTCATTTCCTCGATGAGAGCATCAAAGTCCGAGTAGTTGAATGAATTAGTCAAGTATATCAAATTCGGCGGGGTTTGTCAGAGCGCCCCCGGTTTGGCCAGGCCACAGCGGCAGGCAGCTTGCCGCAGGCGACGCTGCGGCGGCAGGAAAACAACAGTCGAGCTCAGCCAACGACTCAGCGGCCCTGGCCACGCAGCGCGGCGCGCACTCTCATCAATTCAAAACCCAGCAGGTTCAGCCCATCCCAACTGGCCGGATCGGTAATGCGCGGATTGTCGGCCGCCAGGCCCACGCCCCAGATACGGTCAACGGGACTTGCCTCGACAATCACCCGCTCGCCCGTCGAGAGCAGGAACTTGCGCAGCGCCGGCTTCTGTGAAAATTTGGCCATATTGCCTTCGAACACAATATTGCTGCGTGCCGCAGCCCATGTCGCCGCATCGAAATTGGCCACCTCGCGCCCCAGTTGCTTGACTTCAGACGGGCGCTCGGCGGCAATAATGCGCGCCTGCACCGCGCGGTCGCCAAACAGCGCGGCCTTTTGCGCCATCATATAGTGCTCGGCAGTGGGGTAACTGACTCCGCCCAGGTGCAAAGTGGAAGGAAACCACTGGCTCAGGCAGCTTTTATCGGCCACCTGCGGCTGCGCCGGAGTATGCCCCCAGAAGTACAGGTAATCAGGCTGGCCGCCAGTGGCCAGCCATGCTGTCAGTTGTTCAATATTACTAATAAGCATATTTTCAGGAAGAGCGCCCATATCGGGTTCCTGCCAGTACGTGCGCAAGTGACACCGGGCCGGGCAAAAGGGAAATTGTAGCGCACCGCGGCCATCCGTTGCAGAATGGGCAAAATTGAAGTCCAGAAAACCAATAGCACGCCTGCAACACAATTAGCAAAAAATGCAGACTTCGTGCGGCAAGGTAATTTAGTGGTGATAGACTGCCAGCAGCAATGCAAGTGGCAGCAAGCGCTTGCCAACCGAGCCACCCTACCCACTTCCCTTACCTTGTTACGCCCCGCCGCCCGCCTGCTGCTGTTGCTGATATTGCGGCTCCTGCTGCCGCTGCTGCTGTATTGCGGCATGCTGCCGCTTGCGCAGGCACAGGATGGCGCTGGCGCAACGGAGCGCCAGCCGCCGCGCCAGGTGCTGGTGCTGTATTCGCTTGGCAGCGACGCTTCTTCGCTGTGGCAAACGCTGATACGGCGTGGCCTCAATGCCGAACTGAGCAATCAACCGTGGCAGGTGACGCCAGGCATCTTCGAGGAAAGGCTCGATTCCTGGCGGGTCGGCGAGCAAGCCGCCGTGACCGGGCTGGAAGCTTATCTGCGCACCAAGTACGCCAATGTGCGCCTCGACGCCATCATTACCGAAAACTATCTGGCGGCGCGTTTCCTGAGCGAGCACCCGAAGCTGTTTCCGGGCGTGCCACGCTTTTACGTCAACCATGGGCGCCGCGACTGGCAACCAGCCGATGGTGCCAACCTCGATGCGCCGCACGACTTCGGCCGCGCCCTGGCACTGATGGCGCAGATCACGCCGGACCTGCGCCGCATTGCGGTCATCGTCGATGGCAGCGAACGCGGCCAGGCCTGGCTGCGGGCCGTGCGTGCGGCAGCGACGCCCTATCAACACACGATTGCCTTTGAATACTGGGACCAGTTGGGACTGGAGGAAGTGCTGCGGCGCACCGAGGCGCTCGGCGCCGGCAGTGCCATCCTGCTGCTGCCCTATTACCGCGACGCCCTGGGCGTGCGCGTGGCGCCGCCGGAGATGACGCGCGATATCAGCGCGCGCAGCGCCGTACCGATCTTTACCAGCGTGGAGTCGCTGATATTGCCGGGCGTGGTCGGCGGCCATGTGGTCAGCGCGGACAAGGTCGGGCGCACCATTGCGCGCATCCTGCAGGGACGCGTGCCGGACCAGGGCGGCATGCAGGAAACGATTATCGACAACAGCGCCATCGAACGCTTCGCCCTGCACCATCTACCACCCGATGCGCGCATCCTGAACCGGCCACAGGATCTATGGCAACGTTATCACTGGCAGATTATCGCCGGCCTGGCCCTGATCGTGCTGCAGGCCGGCCTGATTACGGCGCTGGTGCTGGCGCTGCGCGGCCGGCGCAGCATGCTGAGCACCCTGAACGCAGAGCGCGAACAACTGGAAGAGCGCGTGCTGCAGCGCACGCTGGAACTGCTGGTAGCCAATTCCAGGCTGGAACAGCAGGCCACCACCGACCCGCTGACGGAGCTGGGCAACCGGCGCAAGATGACCTTGCGCATCGCCGAAGAGATCGAGCGCGCCCAGCGCGGCGGTCATACGCTGTCGCTGCTGATGATCGATATCGATTATTTCAAGCGCATCAATGACCGCCACGGCCACGACGCCGGCGACCGCACCATCGTGGCCGTGGCGCAGGTACTGCACAAGGCCACGCGCGGCATGGATACGGCCGCGCGCTTTGGCGGCGAGGAATTCGTGCTACTGATGCCCGAGACGCCGCTGGCAGTGGCGCTGGACGCCGCCGAACGCCTGCGCCTGGCGGTTGCCTCGCTGCAGGTAGACGCCGGCAACGGCCAGGCAATACGCCTGACCATCAGCGTAGGCGTGGCGGCCATCACACCGACCGTCGGCACCGCCGCCCGGCTGGGGCCCGATGTGCTGACCGATCTGCTGATCCGCGCCGACCAGGCCTTGTATCGCGCCAAGAATGGGGGGCGCGATCGGGTGGAGGCGGCTGCATGAACTGATTGCACCACACTCGGTGTATTGGTGGCATTTACAAATTCACCCCCAACGGCGAACTGCATTTGGGGTGAAAGTACCGTCGAACTGCAGCCCCGCACTTACTCGGCATCAAGCTGCTGCGCCGGATGCGCCTGCTCGAATGCAGGCAAAGCCGAACAGGCCGCGTGGATGCGCATGATGGTTGGATACGGCGCCGTATCGACGCCGAAGCGCTGCGCCGAAAACACCTGCGGCACCAGGCAGCAGTCGGCCAGCGTGGGCGTATCGCCGTGACAATACCGGCCGGTGTCGCTGCTACTGGCCAGCAAGGCCTCCAGCGCCGACATGCCGGTTTGCAGCCAGTGCCGCTGCCAGGCCAGCTTGACCGGCTCGCCCTGCCCCATTTCGCCGGTCAGGTATTTGAGCACGCGCAGATTGCCCAGCGGGTGGGTGTCGGCCGCCACTGTCAGCGCCAGCATGCGCACGCGCGCACGGCCCAGTGCATCGGATGGCAGCAGCGGCACCTGCCGGTGCACTTCATCGAGATACTCGATAATGGCCAGCGACTGGCCGATCAATGCGCCATCGTCATCGAGCGTGGGCACCAGCGCCGCAGGATTGACCGCGCGATAGGCCGGCAACAGTTGCTGGCCGCCATCGCGCAGCAGGTGCACCGGCACGCTGTCGTAAGCCAGGCCCTTGAGATTGAGGGCGATGCGCACGCGATACGCGGCCGAACTGCGAAAATAGGTATGAAGCTTCATGCGCGCTCCCTAGCCGCGCCGGCTGCCGTGATCCGCCCCGGCATAATTCACCACCGTCTGTTCGATGCGGCCAAAAATGCTGGTGCCCTGCGCATCGCGCATTTCAATGCGCACCGTATCGCCGAACTTCAAAAATGGCGTTTTCGGCGCACCGTGCTCGATGGTTTCGTACATGCGCACTTCGGCCAGGCAGCAGTAGCCGACGCCGCCGTTCTCGATGCTCGAACCGAACAGGTTGCCCTGCTTGTTCGACACCGTGCCCGAACCGACGATGGTGCCGGCGGCCAGCTCGCGCGTCTTCGCTGCATGCGCCACCAGCTGGGCAAAATTGAAGGTCATGTCTTCGCCTGCATTCGGTTTGCCGAACGGGCGGCCGCTCAGTTCGACCAGCAGCGGCAGGTGCAGTTTGCTATCGGACCAGTCGGCGCCCAGCTCGTCGGGCGTGACGGCGACCGGCGAAAAGGCGCTGGCTGCCTTGGACTGGAAGAAGCCGAAACCCTTGGCCAGTTCGCCCGGAATCAGGTTGCGCAGCGACACATCGTTGACCAGCATCACCAGCCGGATCGCGCTGGCCGCCTCGGCAATGCTGGCGCCCATCGCCACGTCGCCGGTAATCACCGCCACCTCCGCTTCCAGGTCGATGCCCCACTCTTCGGACAGCGCAAAGACCGGGTCGCGCGGGCCGATAAAGCTGTCCGAGCCGCCCTGGTACATCAGCGGATCGGTGTAGAACGACGCCGGCACTTCGGCATTGCGCGCCTTGCGCACCAGCTCCACATGGTTGATATAGGCCGAGCCGTCGGCCCATTGGTAGGCGCGCGGCAAAGGCGAATGGCAGCGCGTTTCGTCAAACGGCTGTGCGCCAGTTGCCTGGCCGGCGTTCAGGGCGGCATACGCGTGTTCGAGCTGCGGCGCCAGCGCGTCCCAATTGTCGAGCGCGGCTTGCAGGGTGACGGCAATCGCTGGCACCGGCAGGCAATGCTGCAGGTCGCGGCTGACCAGGACCAGCGCGCCGTCGCGGCTGCCGTTTTTCAAGGTGGCAAATTTCATGGCAATTCCTTAGCTATAGTGTGCGGGGCGGCGGCTTACGCCTGCTCTGGTGCGTGCATCCAGGCGGCATGCTTGGGCGCGCGGCGCGTTTGCGACCATTCTTCCAGCATGTCCCATTTGACGGCATCGAGTTTTTCCATCATTTCCGGCGTGCCGATATTGGCCGCCAGTTCCAGCCGGTGGCCGTTCGGATCGAAAAAATAAATCGACTTGAAGATGGCGTGATTGACCGGGCCGATCACGTCGATGCCGGCTGCCACCAGGCGCTCCTTGGCTGCCAGCAGTTCGTCCATGCTGGCCACTTCCAGCGCCAGATGCTGCACCCAGGCCGGGGTGTTGCGGTCGCGGTCCATGGCCGGCTGGGTCGGCAGCTCGAAAAAAGCCAGCACATTGCCGTGGCCGGCGTCGAGAAACACGTGCATATACGGGTCGGGTGCCTTGGTGGACGGCACTTCGTTTTCGGCAATGGCCAGCACGAAATTCATGTTCAGGTGCTTGACATACCAGTCGACGGTTTGCTTGGCGTCGATGCAACGGTAGGCAACGTGGTGGATCTGCTTGATTTTCATGCGGTGTCTCCGGTAGCGGTTTTTTCACCATTAGAATCCCGATGGGTCTATCATGCAAACAATATTTATTGGTTGATTTATCGGATAATCTTATGAGTCCTAGTTTGCGCCAGATGCGCGCGCTGGTCGCGCTGGCCAAGACCGGCAGTTTTACGCTGGCCGCCGAATACCTGCATGTCACGCAATCGGCTTTGAGCGGCCTGATCAAGGAGCTGGAAAGCGTGCTCGGCGTGCGCGTGGTCGAGCGCAGCACGCGCAAGGCGCAACTGTCGGAGATCGGCCGCGAGCTGTTTCCGCTGTTTGAAAAGCTGATCGAAGACCTCGATGGGGCCATGGCCGGCATCGCCCAGCGCAAGGCGCTCAAGACCGGCCTGGTGCGCATTGCCGCGCCGCAGATGATGGCCTGCACCCTGCTGCCGGAAGTGATTGCCGCCTACCGCCAGGCGCATCCCGATGTGCAGCTGCGCCTGGTCGACTGCCCGGTGGAAAGCGTATCGGGTCGCGTGTTCAGCGGCGAAGTCGATTTCGGTATCGGCCCCGAGCGCGATCCGACGGCGGAAATTGCTGCCCAGGTGCTGTTCGAGATGCCCTTCGTGCTGGTCTATCCGCAGGATCACCCGCTGCAATCGCAGCCGCGTGTTACCTGGGCCGACGTCGCCAACTACCCGTTCATTTCGCTGCAGGGCCAATTTACCGAGCGGCTGCTGCGCGACATGCATGTGAGCTTTCGCGAGCTGTCGCTCAATCCCTACAACGAAGTGACGTTCATGACCACCGCGCTGGCGATGGTCAGCGCCAATCTCGGCATTACCGCCTGCCTGCCGTACGCCGAACCGATGGTTAAGCTCTACCGGCTGCAGATGCGCAGACTGCACGAACCGGAGCTGACGCGGCGCTTTTTTGTCTACACCAAGACCGGCCGTTCGCTGTCGCCGGCCGCCGAAAGCTTTATGGCTTTCCTGTTCAAATACGTGGAAACGCACGAATGGAACATCGGCAGCAGCGTGGCCGGCACGCCGCTATAATCGCTGGCAGACTGTTTTCGCAAAGCCCCCATGAAAGACACCTTTCCTTCCGATGCCACGCCCGCCGCGACCGATGAGCATGCCTATGTGCTGACGCCCGAGGACGCCGCCACCATTGCCCGCAACCAGCGCATGCACCGCTTCGACGGCCATGAGCAGGTCTGGCTGTTCGGTTATGGCTCGCTGATCTACAAAGCCGACTTTGCGTTTATCGAACGCCGCCCCGCCAGCATCCATGGCTGGACGCGGCGCTTCTGGCAAGGCTCGCACGACCATCGCGGCACGCCGGCCGCGCCCGGCCGCGTGGCCACGCTGGTGCCGCAAGCGGGCGCCGTTTGCGACGGCATGGCCTACCTGATCACGCCACAGGTGTTTGCCCACCTCGATCATCGGGAAAAAAACGGCTACCTGCGCCTGGCGACGCACATCACCTTTGACGACGGCGACAGCGCCGAAGGCCTGGTCTATATCGCCAACGAAGAAAACGCCGCGTTCCTGGGCGCCGCATCCGAATCCGATATCGCGCGCCAGATTGCCGGCGCCAGCGGCCCAAGCGGCCCTAACAGCGAATACCTGCTGCACCTGGCCAGCGCGCTGCGCGAACTGGGCAAGACTGATGCGCATGTGTTTGCCATCGAACAGCACCTGGCGCAGCTGGCGCCCGCAAGCAACTTGCCTCGCTGACGCCGCAACAGTACCGAAAGCGCGGCCGGCACAGATTCAGCCAGGCAGCAGCTCGCGCAGCACCACGCGGTTGCGCCCGGCCCCCTTGGCGCCATACAGGGCGGCATCGGCCAGGCGCATCAGCGCGTCGCCATCGGCGCCGCCCGGCGCCGGCTGGACGGCAATGCCGACGCTGATCGTCACTCGCCCCGCCGGCGCAGCATCATGGACGATATCCAGCGCCTCGACGGCGGCGCGCAGCGCGGCGCCGACCTGCTGCGCCTCCTGCGCCCCGACATTGGGCAACACGATGGAAAACTCTTCGCCGCCATAGCGCGCCGCCAGGTCGCCTGCGCGGCGCATGCCGGCTTGCAGCGCCTGTGCAATACGGCTCAGGCAGGCGTCGCCGGCCTGGTGCCCATAGCGGTCGTTATATTGCTTGAAATGATCGACATCGAGCATGATGACCGCCAGCGGCTGGCCGGCGCGCGCCGAACGCGCCTGTTCGCGCAACAGCACCTCGTCGAAATGGCGCCGGTTCGCCAGCCCTGTCAGGCCGTCGGTAATCGACAGGGTGGCCAGCTTGCGGTTGGCTTCTTCCAGTTGCTGCGTGCGCTCGGCCACGCGCAACTCCAGATTGTCGTGCAGCCTGGCGCTGGTAATCGAGATCATGGCCTGGATGCCCAGCATGCGCAGGAAGGTCACGCGCTCGTGGGTAAACGATGCAGCAGCCAGCCGGTTCTCAAAATACAGGATGGCGTCGATCCGGCCACCGTGCCGGATCGGCAGGCACATCACGGTCCGCGCGTGCTGCTGCAGATAAGGGTCTGCGGCAAAGCGCGCCGCACCGTCAGCGCTGTCTTCGATCACTTCGATGCCCGTGCGGATCACGTAGCGCAACAGCGACAGCGGCAACTGCGGGTCGCTGGCAGCGTCGAGGTCGATCCGGCGCGACTGCAGCACAGCAATCGCGGCGCCGTCGATCTCGGCCTCGACCTGATAGGCGCCATCGGTCAGCAGCAGCAAGCGCGCCACCTGAGCGCCAGCGTTTTCGCAGGCGATGGCAATCAGGCGCGCCAGCACGTTGCGCAACCCGACTTCGTTCGACAGGATGGTGGCCGCCTTCATCAGCGAGACCATATCGAGCGCCGCCACGCCGCTGGTGCGCACGCCGGCATGCGCTCGCACGGCATGCGCTTGCGCTGCCGACAGCGGCGCGGCATGGCACGCGCGCAGCTGTGCTGCCTTGCCGTGCGCGCCCCATTGCTCGTAATGGGCGATGGCGTCGTCGAGGAACACGGCCGCCACGCGCGGCTGCTGCTGATCGAGCCAGCATTCGCCGCACAATTCATTGGCCAGCGCCTGCACGTTGACATAGCCGGCCAGGCCGGCTGCAGTGATCGCCTGCCGGTACAGATCGGTCGCTGCCTGCACATCGTTGTGGTGGCGCGCCAGTTCGGCCTGCACCAGCAGATGCCTGGCGCCGCTATGATCCGCGCCTTGCGCCGCCCAGGCGGCAAGGCTGGTGCACAGCGTGGCGATCTGCTCCAGCAGCTCGGCCGCATCGGCCCGCCCGGGGTCGCGGCGCAAGGCGCGCAGCCAGGTCAGCGCCGCATAAAAGCTCGATTCGACCACCTTGGCCTGGCCGCGCATGATGCCGGTCACCAGGTGCAGCCGGGCCGCCAGCTGCTCGGCGTCGGCGCTGTCGAACAGATAGGCATTGCGGATTTTCCCTTGCAGGAAATAGGCGTGGTACAGCTGCGAGTGGCCGTATTGCGCGAGAAAGGCGGCCTCGCTGAACGCCGCATCGTCGTAGCTGTCGGCGCGCGGCGACAGACCCATCAGGCACCTGATCGGTGCGACGGCGCCGGCCACGCAGCAATCGGCCATCGCCTGCTGGCCGTTGGCGCGCATCAGCGCCAAATCGTGCTCAATATCGAGCAGCAGGTGCGGCAGATGGTCACCGAGGATCAGCCGCTCGGTCGCGCGCACGGCGGCCACCAGCCCGACCTGGACGAAGTCGCCGATCTCGAGCGCCCAGCCCAGCGCTTCTTCGTACAGCGCATCGGAATGGCGCAGCGGCTGCGTCCAGTGGCTGGTCAGCGCAGCAAACATCAGGCCGACCTGCGCGCGCGCCTGCAGGCTGGCACGGCGCCTGGCCAGTTGCAGCGCCATGGCGCCGATCTGGTAGCCACGCGCGGCGTCGCCTTCGTACAGCGCCACCATATAGGCATAGCCGACATAGGCGATAGCACTGAAATCGCTGCTGCCGCGCTGCATCGACAAACGCGTCATCGACACCACCATCAGCGCGCTCAGATCCTGCTGGCCGGCATAGTAGCTGGCCATCCACAGACCGTGCATCATCTGCATCGCGGCCACCGCCAGCGGATCGTCCATCTCGACGGCCGCCAGCAGGACGCCCGGCGCACGGGCGCACGGCAGGTGTGCGATTTCGGCGCGAATGGCATCGAAGCGCGCCTTGATCTGCGCCACCTCGTGCGGCACCGGCATGCCCAGTTGCGCCAGCGCTTCACGCTGCACGGCAATCGCGTCCGGCAGGCGGCCCTGCAACTGATACTGGTGCGCCTGGATCGCGATACAGCGCAGCTGCTCGCACGGCGCCAGCGGGCGCGCGCGCAGCAGGGCGTAGATCGCTTCGGCAGCGTCGAACTGGCCGCACAGGTAGCCTGCTTCGGCCGCCCCCAGCTGCAAGTCGAGCCACAGGCTGGCGTCACTGCGCCAGGCATCGGTCGGCAGCAACGCAAGCCCGGTGCGCATATGCTCGAGCGTCGCCTGGAACGCGGCCGAGCGGCGCGCCTTGGCGCCGGCCTGCAAGTTCAGCGCCGCCAGTTGCAGGCGCTCGTGCCGGTCGCCAATCAGCGCGCGGCCGGCGTTGAGCTGCTCGACGATTTCAAACAGCCTGCCGTCGCGCTGCCGGCCGTCGCCCTGCGCCAGCAGAAAGCGGCCCAGCAGCAGATGATTGGCCGCACGCGCCGGCGCATCCACGCCCAGATAGGCCGCCTGCTGCACCCGGTCGTGCAGGAACTGGTAACGCGCATCGTGTCCGGGCGCCTCGTCAGCATGGGGCAGCGGCTGGATCAGGCCGGCGTCGAGCGCCGGCGCCAGGTCCTGCCGCGCGCCGGCGGCCGTGCGCGCCACTGCCAGCGCCAGCGTGCCGAGCGTAAAGCGGTTGCCGCTGGACGCGGCCAGTTGCAGCAGCTGCTGCGTTGCCAGCGGCAGGCGGCGGATCTTGCCCAGCAGCGCCTCGACCACGTTGTCGGTATACCTGGCCTGCTCGATGGCTGTCAGATCCCACTCCCAGCAATCGTCAGGTGCGCGATAGCGCAAATGGCCGTCGTCATGAAGCGCTGCAAGAAACTGCCTGAGGAAAAAAGGATTGCCGGCGGTCTTGCGATAGCAAATGCGGGTCAGGTCGGCACAGCGGGGCATGTCCACGCGCACGGCGGCCGACACCACCTGCGCCACCTGCTGCTCGCTCAGCGCCTGCAGCGCCAGCGTGCTCACGCGCGCGCCGCGGGCCAGCAGCTTGCTGCGCAGCGCAGCGAGTGGATGCGCATCATCGACCTCGTTGTCGCGATAGGCGCCGATAATCAGCATGCCGCTCTGGTCGCACGCCACCAACAGCAGTTCGAGCATCCTCAGCGTGGCGGCATCGGCCCATTGCAGGTCGTCCAGAAACAGCACCAGCGGCGGCCCTGCCGAAGCAAAGACGTTAACGAAGCGGGGAAACAGACGATCCAGGCGCGACTGGAGCTGGACCGGATTGGTTTCCGGCATTGCCTCGGCCTCGCCCACCACCAGTTCCAGCTGTGGAATCAATTCGACCATGGCGGCCATGCCGCTGCCCAGCGCCTCGCGCAACTTGCCGGCCCACTGCTGCAGCGCTTCTGCCGGCTGCCCCAGCAACTGCTGCACCAGCGCCTGGAAAGCCTGCACCAGCGCCGCATAGGGCACGTCGCGCTGCAAAAGGTCGAGCTTGCCGGACAAAAAATAGCCGCCACGGGCCAGCACCGGCTTTTGCACTTCGGCCACCAGCACCGACTTGCCTATCCCTGACTGACCGCACACCAGCAGCATCTCGCATGCGCCGGCCGTACTGCGCTCAAACGCCGCCAGCACGCTGGCGACGGCCTCGTCGCGTCCACGCAGCGTCGAGGGCACCACAAAACGGCCATCATGCGCGGACAGCGTGCGTTGCGGGACAGGCAGCGGCGCGCGGCAAGCGGCCAGGTCGCCGCGCAAGCCTTGCAGGCTCTGGTAGCGCTGCTCGGGATTTTTTTCCAGCAGGCGCTGTATGATCGGCAACAACGGTCCCGGCAAGGCGGCCAGCGCCGGATGCGACCAGTCCGGGCTGCGCGCCAGATGGCAATGCACCAGTTCCATCTCGTCGTCGGCCTCGAACGGAGCATGGCCGGTCAGCAACGCGTAGAACGTCGCGCCCAGCGCGTAAAAGTCGGCACGGTAATCGATGCGCCGGTTCATGCGCCCGGTTTGTTCCGGCGCCATATAGCGCAGCGTACCCTCAGGCGGGTGGCCGCCGTGCTCAGTGTGCTCTGCCTGGCTTGCCGGCGGCAGTTCGCAGGCGATGCCGAAATCGATCAGCTGCAACTGGCGGCGCTGGCCATTCCAGACCAGATTCGACGGATTGATATCGCGGTGCACCAGGCCCTGCAGATGAACCGCCTCCAGCGCCGCGCACAATTGCAGCGCGATCTCGAAAAAGTCATCGAGCGCCAGCACCGGTTGCGACGGCGCGCCACGCAGCGCCAGTTGCTCGCGCAGCAAGGCGTCGAGCGCGCTGCCGCCACCGTCTTCCAGGAGCATGGTCCAGCGCCCGCCATGGCGCTGCAGCGCCAGTGGCTGCACCACGCCGGGGTGGCGGCAACGGCGCGCTGCGGCATACTCGCGCTTGAAACTGGTCAATTGCTGAAACGAAAGAAACTGCTGATTGGGTACCTTGACAACCAGCGCCGCACCATCGGCCGCCCTGGCGCGCCAGACCTGCGAACGCGGTCCGCTGTGCAGTTGTTCGATGATCTCGTAGTCGAAAAGGGAGCTCATGGGCGGAACTTGCAGTGCGCGGAAAAGGGCGAGAGCTACCGGGTCGGTAAAGTCGTGTGAATGTCGATGAAGGTATTATATCAGTAGCCATTATTGGTGGGCGCCCTCGCCACGCAGCCGTCAGCCGCTCTGAAACAGGTCGAGCTGACCCGCATTGCGATCACGGGACGTGGGCACCGGCGCCGGCACTGCCAGTGGCCGCCGGAACTGGGTACAGTCGAGCTGCCTGAAACGCCCGCCCCTGCCATGCATGCCCAGCCGCCGCATGGCCTTGTCGAAGCGCTGGTGTATCAGATCGGCCCACACGCCCTCGCCGTGCATGCGCGAGCCGAAGCTGCTGTCGTAATCCTTGCCGCCGCGCATTTCGCGCACGCGGTTCATCACCCGTTGCGCGCGTTCGGGAAAATGCGCTTCGAGCCATTGCCGGAACAACGGGTTGACCTCCCACGGCAGGCGCAGCACCACGTAATGGGCATTGATGGCGCCGGCGTCGCGCACCGCTTCGAGCAGCCGTTCGATTTCAGGCTCGGTGACGAAAGGAATAATCGGCGCAATGCTCACGCCCACCGGGATGCCGGCGTCGGTCAGCGTGCGGATGGTGCGCAGGCGCCGTGCCGGCGCCGCCGCGCGCGGTTCAAGCGTGCGCGAGATGGCCGGGCCCAGCGTGGTCAAGGTGATGGCCACCGACGCCAGGCGCCGCGCCGCCATCGGCGCCAGCAGATCGAGATCGCGCTCGATCAGCGACGACTTGGTGATCAGGCCAACCGGATGATTGCATTCATGCAGCACTTCAAGCACGCGCCGGGTCAGCTGGCGCTCACGTTCGCACGGCTGGTAGGCGTCGGTATTGACGCCCAGCGCAATCGGCTCGGGCACATAGGCAGACCTGGCCAGTTCGCGCCGCAGCAACTCGGGCGCATTGACCTTGGCCACGATGCGGCTTTCAAAATCGAACCCTGGCGACAGGCCCAGATAGCTGTGGGTGGGGCGCGCAAAGCAGTAGATACAGCCGTGCTCGCATCCCCGGTAGGGATTGAGCGAGACGCCAAACGGCAAATCCGGCGAGCTGTTGCGGCTTAAAATACTGCGCGCCATCTCTTCGCTGACCTGCGTTTTCCACGCTGCCGTGTCGCTGCTGCCAACCGCGTCGTCAGGCGCGCCCCAGCCGTCGTCGAAACTGCTGCGCGCATGGACTTCATGGCGGCCCTGCAGGTTGGAAACGGCGCCACGTCCCTTTTGCGCCTTCAGCGACGCCGGCGGCAGCATGACCTGGCTGGCGTCGTTGTCATCATGCTTGGGGAAAAATGCTTTCATGGCAGCCTCGATAACTGTATATACATACAGTATACTATGCTGCCGCCGAGGCAATATCAAGCGGTGTCTGCGCCGCGTTTCAGTCTTTTTCCAGCGATGGTCTGATATAGCTCAACTGCTGCGCCACAAGCCAAGCGCTATGCAACAAAGCCTAGGCAGCAGCATTGCCGTCAACACCTCAGCTAGCTCGGCGCGGATTCCGAAATTTTCAGTTACTAACCTTCTAGAAAGTAGCCCCATTAGTCAGCTGCATACCGAATCTCTTGCTGGCGGAAAACCGACTTGACCAGATCCGGCAATTTTTGAATACGGCGCAAGGCGCTCAGTGCGAGCTTCTTCATGTCAGCCTTCTCTTGCACGAATTGCTTGCTGACCTGGCGCTTTACGTGAGCCCACACTAGCTCATCCGGATTGAGGTGCGGCGAATACGGCGGCAAGCAGAACAGCTTGAGCATGCCGACGAGGCTGTCGACATACTCACGGACCAGCTTGGACTTGTGAATCGAATGACCATCGACGACGACAAAGACAGGCTTGGTAGCGCCAACCATCAGGCGCTTGAGGAACTCCTTGAACACAACAGCATCGACCGTACCTTCATGGATCATAAATCGCAAGTCGCCGCGTGGACTGACCGCTGAAATCATGTTGAAGGAAAATCGACGCCCAGTTACCGACACGACCGGCGTTTCGCCCACTGGCGCCCATGTCGTGCCTGTATGATAGTCGGAGCGAATGCCGGCCTCGTCAGCGAAATAGATACTCGCACCGATGGCTTTCGCCTCCGCTTTGATGGCTGGGTATGTTTCTCCTTCCCACTGCTGGACACGCGCCGGATCTTGCTGCCAAGCCTGGTACAGCGGTTTCTGCGCGGAGAAGCCGAGCAATTTCATCACGCGCCGAACCGACTCCAACGACAGCGATTTGCCAAACTCGCGGTTGATCAGTTGGCGTCACATCGACAGCGTCCACAGACCAAACTCAAACTTGAACTGCTGCGGCGTATTGTCCTTCACCACTTGGGCAATCCACCGCATTTCCTCTGCGCTCACTTTCGGCGGACGGCCTGGAATTTGCTTTGCCAGCAAGGCGTTCTGGCCACCATCCGCGAACTTCGCCAACCATTCATACACAGTGCGGATGTTCAGAACAAACGCATGGGCCACGTCCGCTACCGCTTGGCCCCCGCACACAACTTTCACCGCTTGTTGGCGTAGCACTTGAAGCGTGTGGTGATCCAGTTTGCGGCCGTCAGAAGCTCGTTTACATTTCATTCAAGCAGTATACAGGAACTGGGACTACTTTCTTGAAGGTTAGTAAGTATCAAACACATAATAATCAGTTACAGCCGATGACTCTGATTGGAGGTTCAGCATTTTCAAGCGCATCAAGGTAACCAGGCCCAATCTCCTTTAAACTGATCATTTAAAATTGTGCCTGGGGCATGCACATGAGGCTCCTAGCGTTACCAGTTTGCTCCGGAATTAAGAGTAGTCGCCGATTTTCCCATAACAGCCCCCCCCTTTTGGTTAGACAATCTACGTCAGTAAAATTTAAAATATTATTTACTAATAATTACATTAAGATCCGAACCGGAAATTGCTTTTACGTAAGTATAGCTAGTCCCCAAAACTGCAAGTTGTTCATCTGTAATCTGCGCTCTAGAAATGGCTGGCTGTACAATATAAAAGCCCAGAATCATTTCGTGGTCAACGGATTTATGGCGCGCCAAATCAACATCGTCTATCTTACCCTTAAGCATCCGATCAAATCCTGACACGATTGATTTTTGATACCTACCAATTAATCGATTAAACAGAGCTTCTCCGGAGTGCATCCATTTGGTCGAGCGGGAAGTTTGACCACATACCACATATGTGTCATCTACCCTCCCGCCTGGCGTTGCAATACCATCCTTTGCCACGCAATATTTACAATGATATAAATCCACCTCGATTACGCCACCACGCACATTTATTGCGACTAAATCAGCAATTTCGCCAGCGCCATCATCATTGAAAATAATGGTATATTTTTCTGAAATTTTCTGAAATGTGAAGCCCTGCACGGTATCTAGATCTCTATCCCGCCTCATTGATTCAGCTTGGATTTTGGTCGCCTTCCAGTCCCAGACAGTAAGCAATCTTTGCGGAAGAAGAATATTTAGCGTGGCGGGTGAGTAGTATCTATAGTTCCCAAAAACCATAGACCCATCCTGTTTCAAAAGTTTAATAGGATTCTCATAAAGATAATCAGAAAGATTAATCTCTCCTTGAACAGATATTTTTAAATCCCCACACGAATAAGAAAAGTCATCCTTAACCAACCGTAGAGTAATAATTGACAAAATTATCTTTTCATCAGAATTTTTCTCAAAAAGCAATGGAATCTTTAATTCGGTAGGAGAAGCCAACGTCGGACACCCCAATTCCAAATCAAGTAAATTGTAAGATAGTTCTCCTGATTTTATAACTATTTTGCTCTCATTCTCAATGAGCAAACTTTCGGGCCAATCCGCATAAAATAAACCGGTAGGCCAGGTGTTTACTATTTGCTCAGAACGCATGACATTATTAATTATATTCTGAACATCAATAGTGTCGTCATTGAGTTTAATTGCAACTCTATCGCACCAATTTACCCAATCATCTATGGGCCCCGAATCCATCTCCCAAATTTTCCCTTTGTGCGAACAGCCTGCGTTGGATTTTTCGCCGTCCAAATAGCCAGCCGCAAAAATATTAGATTTTATAGCAGTATTGTTTTCGAGATCACCGATAATTGAATTAATATCTCGCCCAACATGCATCGTAAACCTTATATTTTTTTGATTTCTAGATAGCCCAACATTCTGCAATTTTAAGAGCTTCAATCCATCTAAAGTCCGGAATGTTTTTTCGCCAGCAATTAATTGAGCATTCTTGGATATAAGAGAGCGAAAATTTTTTGCCTGACCATCATCACCGGAACAATGAATAAATAAGGTTGCCTTTTTTTCGTGGTAATAAGCCAAATACAGAACCCAGACCACATTAGATATTTCCGAAGTATTTGCCCAAGGAACTGAAACATCTGCCCTAGTAACAAGGATAACTAAATTCTTCTTATCGCTAACTGAATAAAATTCCACGTCTTCATTAAAACCTGAAAAATATTGAATATTTCCGGGCAACCAATCATCCCTCCTTAACTTATATGCTCTGGCACTTATGTTAGGACTTGGATTTAATGCCAATATAGACTTGCCGCCTTGATCATCAAACTG
Source organism: Janthinobacterium aquaticum (assembly GCF_009208565.1). Lineage (GTDB taxonomy): Bacteria > Pseudomonadota > Gammaproteobacteria > Burkholderiales > Burkholderiaceae_D > Janthinobacterium. The sequence continues at coordinate 84,745 of NZ_WFLK01000007.1, forward strand.
CTCTGCAAACTCCTCACGTAAGATTTCTCGATCAATTTTTTCTTCACTTACCTCCCGAATAATGGCGCTCCAATCAGCACTTTCCTCATAAAGCGCAGCCATTTGAGAACCCATTTTTTGGTTTGCGATATTCGCGACAAATTTGGCTGTTCCCAGATTATCGTTAACTCGTGTCAAGCGCCCAATAAACTGGAGTGTAACAGCCGGAGTTTGATGTTGATCATGAATCGCAGCGATTTTCAGCTCAGGCAAATCAAAGCCTTCTCCCAGCATATCTACACATACAATAATTTTATATTTTTTTAGCTTTATATCTTTCAATATTTCATCTTTATTCTTTACTTTGGAATGAATTAGAATCGAGGGAATTTCATCAAATTCTTTGTAAATATCGTAGAGCTTTTTTGCTCTTGCCTGAGACTTTGCGCGGACCATCATCAGATGATCCCTTCCGTCAGCCAAATCCGCCCGCAGGAGTTCAACTGCCTTTTTAGCTATTGCCACATCTGCAAAAAGGGGATTGTATTCGCGAACTGGGTGAAATTCTATCTCCTTAAAATATCCATCAGCTTGAGCATCCCGCAAAGCATATTGATAAATTATTTTACCATCCAGACTCTTCTTATCTTCTCGGAATGGGGTCGCAGTAAATTGAATACATGGCTTTGCATCAAAAGCGGCCCGAACTTTTGACCACGTATGCGCAGCCACATGATGTGCTTCGTCAAAGATCAAATGTGAACAGAATGATGCTAAAGCTTCTAACTCGACCTCGGAAAAATTTTGAAGAGCTTGAGGGGTAGCGATAATTACATTGGCCTCATTCAAAGTCTTTATTTGGTCAACCGTCATCCGTGTGTCGATTTTTCGGATGATAGGTGCCTTAACTTCAGCACATATTGCTGCCATTGCTCGCAAATTTTTTAACATGGCTAAACTTCCGCTAATTTGCTCACGCAGTGCATCTGATGGCACGATCACGAAGGTGCGCGGGAATGGCCCTGCCAGCAATAAAGCCGCGATAGTATCGGTTTTGCCCGTCCCAGTAGGCATGACGACAGTCACCGGCCCCTCTCTGGAAGATGAGGTTAAGTGGGCAAGCAAGGTATATAACGCGCCGAGTTGTGGCCGACGTAACCCCCGTTGCTCATTTCTGTCACTTGGTTCAACAAAACGAAATGGGTGATCTACCCAGCTTTGGTAAACGGCATTGCTGTTATACATCTGCGGATCAAATGGCATATGGCACCCCTTTTGTAATTTACACACTATGACATGGTGTGCAATTTCAAGACTGCCATACTAATTAACGGAAAGCAAATTTATTGACTGATTACTATTGATTTACAAGCTTCCGCGCTGCTTTAACGTGAAACAACCGTAGTGATGGCGAAGGCTGCCCCCTCGCCAGCAATATATTGCAGCGATGCAAGAAAATGGTAGTGTAATTCTCGTCATCTTACCAAGCGTCACCCCTGACGCCTCTAACTAGACCGGCGGGAATTACATGTTTCATTATATGGGGTGGCGGAAAATCCGCCATGACCGTTAGGGCGACGATGTCTGATCCTGCGAATAGATCGAAAAAAGCTAAATTGATACGTAAATCGGCTAGGAAATATTGCGGTAAGGTTGTAGGAGGGGGGACTGACGTCATCATGCTTGGGGAAAAATGCTTTCATGGCAGCCTCGATAACTGTATATACATACAGTATACTATGCTGCCGCCGACGCAATATCAAGCGGTGTCTGCGCCGCGTTTCAGTCTTTTTCCAGCAATGGTCTGATATAGCTCAACTGCTGCGCCACGAAACCGTCAAACGCGGTGATCAAGGGGGCAAAGCGCTCCGTATCGTGTTCCAGCTGCATCAGGGCGTAGCAGGTCGCCTCCAGCGTCGACAGCTGGTCCGGCGCCTGCGCCTTGCGGATCAGGTAGTGCGAAGGGGGCACCGCGCGCAAGGGCAGGCGCGGCAGTCGCTGCAGGGCGGCATTGAGATACAGCATCTTGCGGCTTTTGCGCCAGGTGCCGTCCAGCACCACCAGCCGCAGCTGCGACGGCTCGGCCAGCAGGGCCGCGTCGAGCACCGGCGGCGGCGCCATGCCCAGTGAGCGGTCGTCGGGCGTGTCGGGATACAGCAGCAGATTGTGCTTGCCGGCCAGCAGCGAGGCCAGCTCGGTCGGATCGAACTGCTCACCGGTGAGCAGGCGACTGTGCGGCAGGCTCAGGTGCAACAAGCGCGCGCTGCCCTTGGCGTTCATGACTTCCAGCGGATGCTGAAGAATCAATACTTCCACGCTGTGCGACACCGGCGCAATCCACGCACAGATGCAGCTGGCCTGGGCGCGCAGGCAGGCCTGGCAGCGCGCGCGCCGGGCTGGCGCCAAAGAGGATGAAATATTACTCAAGGTCATGGTGGCGGCTCTTCAATCGGGGCCGCGATTGTAGCGCCTGCAGCGCCAGCTGCGTCACCTTAAAACTCTTCCCATTCATCCTGGCCGGAAGCTACCGGCGCCTTGCCCGCTTTCGCCGCAGACACTGGGCGCACCACCGGCGCCATGGCGCGAACGCCGACTGCCGCACGGCGCAGCGGCGCGGCGGTCGGCATTACAACGCTGTCGGGCTGCACGGCGCCCAGCCTGGCCGCATCGAGCTTGAACAGGCCCACTACGTCGGTCAGCCGGCTGGCCTGCTCCTGCATCGATTCGGCCGCCGCGGCAGCCTGCTCGACCAGCGCGGCGTTCTGCTGGGTTACCTGGTCCATCTGGCCGATGGCCTGGTTGACCTGTTCGATGCCGGTGCGCTGCTCGTCGCTGGCGTCGCTGATCTGGTTCATGATCTGCGTCACGTGGCTAATGCTCTGCACGATTTCATCCATGGTGCGACCGGCCTTGTCGACCAGTTGCGAGCCGGCCTCCACTTTCTGCACCGAGTCGTTGATCAGGTCCTTGATCTCCCTGGCCGCCTGGCTGGAGCGTTGCGCCAGGTTGCGCACCTCCGAGGCCACCACCGCAAAGCCGCGCCCCTGTTCGCCGGCGCGCGCCGCTTCTACCGCCGCATTCAGGGCCAGGATATTGGTCTGGAAGGCAATCGCATCGATCACGCTGATGATATCGACAATCTTGCGCGAGGAATCGTTGATCGAGCCCATGGTGCTGACCACTTCCGACACCACAGCGCCGCCCTTGCTGGCGATCTGCGAGGCGTCGATGGCCAGCTGGTTGGCGCTGCGCGCATGGTCGGCGTTGAGCTTGACGGTCGAGGTCAGCTCTTCCATTGACGAGGCGGTTTCTTCCAGCGAGCTGGCCTGCTGCTCGGTGCGCGAGGACAGGTCCAGGTTGCCGGCAGCGATTTCACTCGACGCCGTGCTGATCGAATCGGTGCTGGCGCGCACCTGGCCGACGATGCCCACCAGCTTGTCATTCATGTTCTTGAGCGCATGCATCAGTTGCCCGGTCTCGTCACGGCTCTCCACCACGATATGGCTGGTCAGGTCGCCGGTAGAGACCGCTTCGGCCACTTCCACGGCACGCGTGATGGGCCGCGTGATCGAGCGCGTAATCCAGTAGGCGCAGGCGATGCCAAGCGCGATGGCGGCCAGGCCCAGCGACACCAGCAGCAGGCGGCCGTTTTCATAGCGTGTGCGGATCTCTCCGGCCGCCACATCGAGCAGCTGCGTTTCCAGTTGCGCCAGCTTGTTCAGGGTCGCCAGATAGACATCGCGCTTGACCGCCATATCGCCTTCATACAGGCGCTTGCCCAGTTCCAGGTCGCCCGCATTCTTGGCCTTGAAGACTTCCTTGCGCACTTCCGTGTAGGCCTTGCGGGTACTGAGCACCTGCTGGAACAAGGCCTGCTCCTGCTCGTTCAGCTCGCTCTTGCCGATCTCGTTCTGGATTTCGGTAGCGCGCGCGGACGAGACCGCCATTTCCTGTTCAAACTGTTTCTGATGGCCGGCGTCGCTGACCTTCCAGGCGGCGGCCGTGCGGGCCGCATTGACTTCGATCACCTTGGCCCACTCGCCGATCAGGCGCTCGTTGCGCACCTTGACGTTGACCAGCGCATCGGTCTCGCGGCTGGCATCTTGCATCTGCACGATGCCTACCACCGTCAGACTGGTCAACAGCAACAGAACGGCGGCAAAACCGCCGCCCAGACGTACACCGATCTTGAGGTTTTTCATGGTCAAAGTCCCTGGTAAGAAGCACTGCGCTGTGTCCGATTGTGTGCCAATCGTTGAGGCAACGCAAGAATCATCACAGAAACTCACATGCAGAAAAGCAACACCGCCGGAACATTATCAGGAAGGTCAGGTGCCGCCGCGAACGGGCGGCACGAAGGGGGCAGGAACAATCTTATTGTTGATTGACGTAAATCAATTTCGAGGTATCGAAGCCGAGGCTGCGGGCCTTTTCAATCAGGCGCGCCTGCACGGCGGCGTCCATGGTCGGCGTGCGCGACAGCAGCCAGAGATACGACTTGTCGGGTCCACTGATCAGGGAATAGCTGTAGTTTTCCTGATCCAGGTCAAACACGATATAGGAACCATAGAAAGGGCCGAAGAACGACACCTTCAGGTAGCCGACATCGGGTTTGTCGACAAAATAGGCCTTGCCCTCGGACTCTTTCCAGATAGAATCGGCGTCCTTGTAGCCACGGTTGAGCACCTTCAGGCCGCCGTCCTCGCGCAGCGAATAGTCGGCCGTTACATGGCTCAGGCCGCGCTCGAAGGAATGGTCGAGGCGGGCAATTTCATACCATTTGCCCAGGTATTTGGTGGTATTGAAATTGCCGACCGGGTGGACGTTATCGGGACGGCTGACGCAGCCGGCCAGCAGCGCAGCAGACAGCACTGCGCACAGCATTAACAGTTTTTTCATCTGGTTCTCCAGGCAAGTGAGGCGTCGCTCAAAGCAAGATCATAAGGCAGGCGCGGCTTTACTGTCGCAGCATTTGCGCACCCTGCACAGCACGCTCTCACGTGCCGGCCTGGCCGGTACCGAGCATGTCGTCGAGCTGCGCCAGCGTGCCCTGATCCTTGACCACGGCGCGCAGCCACAGATGCAGCGGCAACTCGCCCCAGCTGGCCGCCTTGTCGGCCAGGTAGGCAACGGGACTGTGCGGTTCGGTGCGGCGGAAAAAATCGGCCACCTGGCGCAACTGGGCCAGCGCCTGCTGGCGCTGCACGATGGCGCCGCTGTGGCTGGCGCCATGCGCCGTGACGCCGGCAACGGGCAGGTCGTGCGCCGCGACCTGGTCGGGCGACAGCGGCGCGATAAAATGAATGGCGTTTTCCAGCGCTTCGCGCGCCGCCAGAAAGCTCGGCCCGTCGGCGCCCAGGCGCGCATCGACGCAGCGCTCGAACGCCAGCAGGCACTGCATGCAATACTGTGCGTCCGCCAGCAGCGCCTCGTTGAACTGGCGCGTATTGCGCTGGCGCGCCGCCTCCAGCTGGGCCAGCGTCGGCGCGTCATCGGGCGGCGCCGCGCCCCAGTTCTGTTCGCCCGCAGCCAGACTCGCCGCTGCGCGCCGGCGCGCAGCGATAAAGTCCTGCTGGCTGCAGGCGCCGTCCCGACCATCGGTCAGCGGCATGGCACCGACCAGTTGCGGCGTGCGTGCGAGCAGCCAGGACAGGTTGCCGATGCGCGGCTCCATGTCGCCGTCGTCGGTCGCCGGATACAGGCCATCCCAGTAGCGCTCGCACAAGCCGGCCAGCAGCGCGTAGCCGTCGCCCAGGCCGCGGAAATGGCGCGTCCTGGCATGCGCCTCGGCCAGCCACACCGCCAGACGCAAGTCCTTGCTGTGCGAAGCGATCAGCTGCTCGCAGCGCGTCGCCACGAACGGCCAGTCGGCCTCCTTCAGGGCCGCCACCCATGCGCCCTGGTCGAGACCCGGTTCGTCATAGACGCGCGCCCGCGCAATGGCGTCGAGCTCCTGGCTGAAGCTGATATCGTCGCCACAGGGATGGACTGCACTGACCGGTTGCAGCAATTGCTCGAGATTGAACATGGGGCCTCCGCGCGTCTGCTAGTTGAGCGTGCATACAAACTGGCCGCCGGCGTCGACGCCGGCATGGACCTCGCTGACCGGCAGCGCATCGGCCAGGCGCGCCAGCAGCGCCGAGGCCATGCCCGGCAGCACGCTGCCCTCGAGAATCTGATCGATATTGCGCGCGCCCGAGTCGACCTCGGTACAGCGCGCCAGCACGGCATCGGCCAGCGCCGCATCATGGCTGAAGCGCGCCTGGCAGCTGGCCGCCAGGCGCCGGCCGATGCGCGCCAGCTTCATCTCGACGATCTGCGCCAGCACTGTGTCGTCCAGCGGATAGAACGGCAGCACCGTCATGCGCCCGAGCAGGGCCGGCTTGAAATGCCTGACCAGTTGCGCGCGCAGCAGTTCCTGCAGCATGGCCGGCGTCGGCAGGGTTTCCGGCGGCTGGTTCAGGCAGGCCGCCATGATGGCGGCCGAACCGAGGTTGGAGGTGGCGATAATGACGGTATGGCGAAAGTCAATCTGGCGCCCTTCGCTGTCGTCCAGCACGCCCTTGTCGAATACCTGGTAGAACAGCTCGAGCACGTCCGGGTGCGCCTTTTCCACTTCATCGAGCAGCAGCACGCTGTAAGGCTGGCGCCGCACTGCTTCGCTCAGCACGCCACCCTCGCCATAGCCGACATAGCCGGGCGGCGAGCCTTTCAGGCCGGCCACGCTGTGCGCTTCCTGGTATTCGCTCATGTTGATGGTAATGAGCTTGCGTTGGCCGCCATACAGCAGCTCGGCCAGCGCCAGCGCAGTCTCGGTCTTGCCGGTTCCGGACGGGCCGGTAAACAGGAACACCGCCTGCGGCTTGTCCGGATCACCCAGTCCGGCGCGCGCCGTGCGGATGCGCTGCGCCACCGCTTCGATAACATGCTGTTGGCCCAGCACGCGCTCACGCAAGGCCGCTTCGAGCGACAGCACGCCGCGCAGTTCATCATCCGCCATCGCACCGGCCATCGCGCCCGGCGGGATGCCGGTCCAGCCGGCCACGATGCCGGCCACCGCCTGGCCGTCGACTTCCAGCGGCGCCAGCGGCGCGGCGCCCTGCAAGGCAGCCAGCTCATTTTTCAGCGCCAGCAGGCGCGCCGCACCGGCCTCGCCCGGACGCTCGTGACGCAATTCGGCGCGCAGCGCCGTAATCTGCGCCACCAGCGCTTTTTCAGCATGCCAGCGCTGCGCCAGCGCGTCGGCCTCGGCACGCCCGGTTGCCAGTTGCGCCTGCAGCAGCGCCAGGCGGGCGGGCGCCGCGCCATTGCCTTCGCCACTGGCCGCCTCGCGCTCCAGCGCGGCCACCTCCACGCCCAGGCGCTGCAGCCGGCAGGCGCAGTCTTCCAGTTGCGCCGGGGTCGCGTTCTGGCCCAGCGCCACCTGCGCGCAGGCGGTATCGAGCACGCTGACGGCCTTGTCGGGCAGTTGCCGGCCGCTCAGATAGCGCTGCGACAGGCGCACCGCCGCCACGATGGCGTCATCGCGCACGCGCAGCCCGAAATGGCGCTCCATCAGCGGCGCCATGGCGCGCAGCATGGCGCAGGCGATGTCGGCGTCGGGCTCTTCCACCTTGACCACCTGGAAGCGTCGCGCCAGCGCCGCATCCTTTTCAAAGTATTTCTTGTACTCGCTCCAGGTGGTGGCGGCAATCGTGCGCAATGCGCCGCGCGCCAGCGCCGGCTTGAGCAGATTGGCCGCATCGTTCTGGCCGGCCTGGCCACCGGCGCCGATCATGGTGTGCGCTTCATCGATAAACAGGATCACCGGATGAGCACTGGCGGCCACTTCGTCGATCACGTTTTTCAGCCGGCTTTCAAATTCGCCCTTGACGCTGGCGCCAGCCTGCAGCAGGCCCATGTCGAGCGTGTGGATATGCGCGCCCTGCAGCACCGCCGGCACATCGCCGGCCGCAATGCGCAGCGCCAGCCCTTCCACCACCGCCGTCTTGCCCACACCCGCCTCGCCGGTCAGGATGGGATTGTTCTGGCGCCGGCGTAGCAGGATATCGACCGCCTGGCGTATCTCGCGTTCGCGCCCGACTACCGGATCGAGCTTGCCGTCGCGCGCCAGCTGCGTCAGGTCGGCGGTAAACTGGTCCAGCGCCGGCGTGCTGCGAGCCGCGCCAGCAAGGCTGGCCAGCGGATCGGCAGGCGGGCTCGATGGCATGGCTGAGCTGTCCTGCTCCTGCGAGCCGGCCGTCAGCTTGTCCGGATGGTGCTTGAGCTGTTCGATGCTGATGCGCGCAAACAGCGGCGAACAGCGCTGCGCCAGCTGGCTTAGCTCCGCCTCGGTCAGCAGCGCCAGCAGCAGGTGGCGGCTGCGGATAGTCGCCGGTTGCGCAGCGAGCGAGGCGATCAGCCAGGCATGCTCGAGCAGCAGCGGCAGGCGGCGCGACAACACCGGCGTGCGTGCGCTGCCGGAGCGGAAGGTGGCCACTTCGCGCTGCAGGTCCGCCTGCAGCGCCGTCGGGCTGATATCGCTCGCGCGCACGATCAGCGCAAAGTCGCAGCGCTCCTGTTCGAGCAGCGCCAGCAACAGGTGTTCGATCTCGACTTCATACTGGCCCAGGCTCACGCAGATGGCGGCAGCGCGCGTGGCGGCGGCGCGGCTGGTGTCGTTGAGCTTGGAGATCAGGGTCTTGAGGTGGTGGTTGCTCATCCGGCGGCTCCCTTGCGGTTGATCGAATAGCGCAGCGACGACGGCTGCAGCACGGCGTCGAAACTGACGGTGTCGCCGGCGCCCGGCACAGCCAGCGTGGCGCTGATAACGAAGTTCACGCGGTTGACGGTGCCGGCTTCGCGTTCGAGCCGCGCGCGCACATGGCGCAGGCGCGGTTCATGGCGCTCGATGGCTGCCTTCAGGGCGGCGCAGATGCGGACGCGGTCGTCGCTGCTCGACAGGCACATGCCGGCAAAATCGATCAGCCCGTAATTGACAATCGAGGCGGCGCACTCGGGATAGCGCTCTAACGCGCCGGCCGGCAGCGCCATGCGCGTGTTGAGCAGTTCTTCCAGGTCGCGCGCAATGGCGTCCTTGAGCTGCGCGACCGACAGGCGCGTGGCCGGTGCGCTGTCGCCACCCATCAATCGGTCGAACAATCCTGGCAGATAGCCTTGCATGGGCCGCTCCAAAAAAATGCGGCGCACCGGCACCTGGCCCGGTGCGCCGCCACGCTGCATCAGGCTACGCGGTTGGCGGCCAGGTCCCAGCCGCCCGAGGTATTGCCGCCGGCGCCGCCGGTGACCTTTTGCTGCGTGTATTTCCACTTCACTTTCGAGAACTTGAAGCCGACATGCTCGCCCAGGATATCGCCCTCTTCCACGTTGGGCGTGACGGCGCCGATCAGTACATTCTCGATTTCGATTTCAAAATACTTGACGCGCTCGCCCTGGCCGTCGGCGCGCATGAATTCGAAACGCGCCTTCGGGATGGTCTTGCCGGCCGAGCAGGTCTGCAGCAGCACCGGCGAAGACAGGTCGGCCAGCTTGGAGATCACGATATCCTTGTGCTCGCAGCGCTCGGCCGTGTGGCCGCCGCCGGTCGACGCGGTGGCCGACCTGGGCTGCTCCACGCTCCAGCTGACCGACTTGCACTCGATCCAGTCCTTGTGCCTGTCATCGGTCGATTCACCCTTGATGCCGTCTATCTGCAGATATACATCGATTGCCATGGTGTGCTCCTCGGTTGGACTTCATGAAACATCAGGAATTGGTCGACTTGGGCAGCTCCGCGACCAGTCGGAGCGATACGGATAATTCATCGAGCTGGAAGTGCGGACGCAGGAACGACACAGCGCGGTACACGCCGGGCCGACCGGCCACTTCATGCACCTGCACCGACGCTTCGCGCAGCGGAAACTGGGCCTTCTGCTCCTGGCTGGCGTTATCGTCGAGCAGCACATAGCTCATCAGCCAACGGTTGAGAAAGTCTTCGACGTTGGAGGCGGCGGCAAAGCTGCCGATCTTGTCGCGCATCATCGCCTTCATGTAGTGGGCGATGCGCGAGACGGCAAAGATGTACTGCAGCTGCGACGACAGCAGCGCATTGGCGTTGGCCGCTTCGCTGTTGTACTTGCGGCTTTTCTGCGTCGACTGGGCGCCAAAGAAGGCCGCATACGAGGTGTTCTTGCAATGGACCAGCGAGATAAAGCCGAGGTCCGACAGCTCCTTTTCGCGCCGGTCGGTAATGGCCACTTCGGCCGGGCACTTGAGCGCCACATCGCCCTCGTCGGTCTTGAAGGTATGCGTGGGCAGGTCGTCGACCAGGCCGCCGCCCTCCACGCCGCGGATCGCAGCGCACCAGCCATAGTCGGAAAAGGCGCGCGTGAGCTTGCTGCCAAACGCATACGCCGCGTTACACCACAGGTATTGCTGGTGGTCGCTGCCGTCGACCTGCTCGACAAAATTGAAGCCTTCGACGGTGGTGCCGTCGACCGGATTGAACGGCAGCCGGCCCAGGAAGCGCGGCAGCGTCAGGCCCACGTAGCGCGCGTCTTCGGACTCGCGAAACGCCTTCCACTTGGCGTATTCGATGGTGTCGAACACCTTGGCCAGGTCGCGCGGTTTACCCAGGTCACCGTAGCTTTCCAAGCCAAACAGCTCGGGCGCGGCCGAGGCGATAAACGGCGCGTGGGCGGCCGCGGCAATATGCGACATCTGCTCGATGAAATACATGTCTTCGGGCTGGCGCGAAATGGCGTAGTCGCCCAGCAGCGCGGCAAACGGCGCGCCGCCGAAGGTGCCAAATTCCTCTTCATAGATTTTCTTGAACATGCTGCTCTGGTCGAACTCGAGCGCCGACTGGAAGTCCTTGACCAGTTCGCGCCTGGTGGCGTTGAACATGCGAATCTGCAGCCGGGTGCCGGTTTCCGAATTGCCGACCAAGTAGTGCAGGCCGGTCCAGCTCTGCTCGAGCTGCTGGAACGGCGCCGCATGCATCACTTCGCTGAGCTGGGTCGAGATCAGGTGGTCGATCTGCGCCACGCGCGCGTCGAGCGTGGCCGACAGGCTGCTCGACATCAGCACCGTGCCATCGAGCACCTGCGCCACCAGTTCGGCGATCAGGTCGCGCGCACGCGCATGCTCGACGTCCGACTTGGCCACCCGGCTTTGCTCGACGATCCGGTCGAGCAGATCGACGCCGCCAGCTTCTGCTGCGGCGGGTGCAGCCTGGAGTGCTGCCATTGGTGCATTCATCTCAGTCCTCCTGGCTCGGGCGTGGCAGCTGCAGGGCAGCCAGGCTGTCGGTATTGTTCAGTACTTCCGTCAGCAGGTCTTCCAGCCGATCGTTGCCGGCCAGCTTGTTGCGCAGGTCGGCCAGCTTGGTGCGCGCCTCCAACAGGCGGCGCAGCGGCTCGACCTGCTGCACCACCGATTCGGGGCGAAAGTCGCTCATGGCGCGAAAGCGCAAATCAACCTCGAACGAGCCACCCTCTTCGCCCAGCCGGTTGGGCACGCGAAAGTGCGCCGCCGGCGCCACGCTGCCCAGCACCTCGTCGAAATTGTCCATGTCGATGGCAACGAACTTGCGGTCCTTCAGGCGTTTTTTCTCCACCCCGGACTTGCCGCCGAAGTCGCCCAGCACGCCGACCACGAAGGGCAGCTCCTTGCTTTCCACCGAGTCGCCGATCTCGACGTCATACGTCATCTGCACGCGCGGTGCGCGCACCTGCTGCAGGCGTTTTTGCACGCTGTCAGGCTTGGCCATGGGATCTCCTTTGCAAAGTGAGAAAGTCGGATGCGGGCCGCTTATTTCAGGCCGCTGAACGGGTCGGCGCTATTGCCGCTCTTCGCTGCCGGTGCTGCCGGCGCTGTGCCGGCATTGGCGCTGCCTGCTGCGCGCCGCGCCGCCGCAGCCGGACGCCTGGCTGGTGGCACCAGCACCTCTTCGCCCAGCGAAGCGCGCAGCAGCCTGGCCAGCTCCTGCGCTTCCGAACGCACCGTGCCGTTGAGATTATTCTGGCGCGACAAATCGGCCAGCGCCTTGCCCGACAGGCGCAGTCCGCTGACGGCAATAATGCTGCTGGCAACCTTGTCTTCCGGATCGCGCTCAAGCGCCTGCTGCGACTGCAGCACGGCCTGGCCGTACTGGCCGCGATCAAACGCCATCTGCGCCAGCTGCAGCCACGGCGCCTTGTCGGCGGGATAGGCGGCGCTGCCGCGCTGAAGCAGGCTTGTCGCCTGATCGTACTGGCCCATTTTGGCGGCAGCATCGGCCTCGATCAGCCATTGCGCCAGCGTGGGCGCGGCAGGTGGCTTGGGCGCTGGCACGGGCGGCGTGGCGCAGGCGCTCAGCAAGGCAGCGCAGGCCATGGCGGCCAGGCGGGACAGGACAGTTTCTGGCTTCATCGCGATTCCTTCATGTGCAGGACGCTACCGCTGGGAAAGATGGGCGGCGCCGTGGTGGAGGCCATTATTGACCAGCCCGTCTTTGGCTTTTTGCGCCAGATCAGCAAAACCGCCGCCGGCTTCCTGCCATTGGCACAGTCCTTGTGCCTTGCTGATCTGGCGCAGGGAGATGGCACCCTCGCCGCTGGTGTTTGCGCCAGCACAAGCAGCCTTTGGTGCCATGCGCTTAAATGACGGGAGCCGATTTCTTTGCGTCAATCGTCATCCTTGGGAGCAACTGACCATGTCACCTGCGCTGCGCCTGGCTTTTACAGCGGCCCTGGCCTGCCTGCTGCTGGTGGGCTGCGCCGGCGGCGGCCTGGCCAGTGCCGCATTGCAGATGGTCGGCCTGACCAAGCCGCCGCCCGAGGTGCCAGATGCACAAAAGCCGCCACGTACGGTCCACCTGCAGCTCCATGCAGGCCAGCGCCTCAATACCGATGCCCAGGGCCAGTCGCTGGCGCTGGTCGCGCGCATCTACAAGCTGCGCCAGCGCGCCGCTTTCGAGCAGGCGCCCTATGCCAGCTTTCTCGACGCGCAGAAGGAAAAAGCGCTGTTGGGGCCTGATCTGCTGGAAGTCAAGGAGGTGCTGCTGGTGCCGGGCCAGCGCCTGGACCTGCAGGAAAAAGTGAGCCGCGAAGCGGGCTTTATCGGCGTCGTCGCCCTGTTTCGCGCACCGGCCGCGCAGCGCTGGCGCGCCACGGTCGCCGCGCAAGACGCCGAAAGCGACGGCCTCACCATCGGCCTGCATGCGTGCGCCATCAGCGTGGCCGGCATGGATAGCATCCTGCCGCGCTGCGAGTAGCCGGTTCCAACGTCACGACAAGGAGAACACGATGGCTCTTGCATCAAAAGTCCTGTGGGGTGAAGGCCTGTTCCTGCGGCCGCAGCACTTCCAGCGCCAGGACCAGTACCATGAAGCGCGCCTGCATCAGACCGCCAGAGCGCTGCAGCCCTACTCGTGGGGCGTGGCGCAGCTGGACTGGGACCTGGCGGCGCTGAAAAATGGCAGCTTGCGCGTGAACGCGCTGTCGGCCATCTTTCGCGATGGAGAAGTCTTCGACGCACCGGGCAGCGACTTGCTGCCGCCGCCGGTCGATCTGGAAGCACTGCCGCCGACGGTACAGGAGGTAACGTTTTACGCGGCGCTGCCGCTGCTCAGCAGCGAGGGCAGCAACTATCGGCTGGCGTCCGCCGGCGACGGTGCAGCCAGCCAGGCGCGCTACCAGCACGCGCTGCGCGCCACGCCCGACTTGTTTACCGAAGCCGCCGAAACCGAGGTGGCTTACCTGAAAAAAACCGTGCGCCTGATCGCCGATACCGAAGCGCGCGGCGCCCATGACTGCCTGCCGCTGATTGCCCTGCGTCGCAGCGTCACAGGCGCCTTCGAGCCGGCGCCGTCTTTCATGGCGCCCAGCCTGTCGATCGCTGCGGCGCCGCGCCTGCAGCACCTGCTTGAACTGCTGCTCGAAGCGCTGCAGGCCAAGGTCAGCGCACTGCATGGCCACCACCGCGAGCCGAGCCGCAATGTGATTGAATTTCGCTCCGGCGATGTCTCGTCGTTCTGGCTGCTGCACACGGCCAGCACGGCCGCCGCTGCGCTGATGCACTATGTACGCCACCCGCTGCTGCATCCCGAACGGCTGTACGAGACGCTGCTGATGCTGGCCGGCGGCCTGCTCAGCTATTCGCGCCACTACACGCTGGCCAGCCTGCCCGCCTATGATCACGCGCGCCCAGGCGCCTGCTTCGAGGCCATCGACGGCGTGATCCGCGAACTGCTCGATACGGTCATCTCGTCGAAATACTTTGCCATCACGCTGACCGAAGACAAACCGTGCTACCACCTGGGCAAGCTCGATTCGGACAGGATCGACCAGCACACCACGCTGTACCTGGCCATCCGCGCCGCCATGCCGGCGCTTGAACTGGTGGACGTGGCGCCGCTGCGCATCAAGGTCGGCGCACCGGACGACGTCGAGCAATGCGTGCTGTCGGCCCTGCCCGGCGTGAAACTGGCGCATGCGCCGCAGGTGCCGGCCGCCATCGCCGTGCGCCCCGATACCTACTACTTTGCGCTCGACAATCGCGGCCACCTGTATGAACAGATGCTCAAGGCGCAGTCGATCTCGGTCTATGTGCCGGCTGGCATCCGCGACCTGCAGCTCGAACTGATCGCGGTGGCGGCATGAACCAGCCCGGCGGCTTGATCGAGCGGCGCAGTGCCGCGTCCGGACCCAACGCGCGTAGCGGCGCCACGCCGCAGCCAGGCAGCGCTTTGGTCGACCTGATGCATGAAGGCTTCTACATGCTCTTCCTGCTTAAAAATGGCTCGGCGCCCGGCGATGAACAGGGTTTTATCGACCGCATCAGCGCTTTCCTGGCCGATTTTGAGAGCACCGCCAGGAAAATGCGCGTCGATACCGACGACATCGACGCGGCCAAATATGCGTTCTGCGCCGCCGTCGATGAAATCGTCCTCGCGTCGCCCTACCCGCTGCGCGCACAGTGGGAACGCCGTCCGCTGCAGTTGCTGATCTTTGGCGACCAGCTGGCCGGCGAACATTTTTTTGACCGTCTCGATGCGCTGCGCGGCAAGGGCGCCATGCGGGTCCAGGCACTGCAGGTATTTCATCTGTGCCTGCTGCTGGGATTCCAGGGCAAGTACGCCATCGATGGCGGCGAAAAGCTCAGCTACCTGACGGGACGCCTGGGCGACGAGATCGCCCACATCAAAGGGCGCAGCCGCGGTTTCGCACCGCGCGCAGAGCGCCCCGACCAGGTCATCAACAAGCGCCGCAGCGACGTGCCGCTATGGGCCCTGTGCAGCATGTTCTCGATGCTGGCCCTGTGCGCCTATGTGGGACTGAAAACCCATCTGACGCGCAATACGCAAGCCACGCTGGCAGCCTATGCTGACCTGGTCAAGCTGGCACCACGCCAGGCGCATGTGACCATTACGCTGCCTTGATGCATGACTGGGGCCAGCCCTACTGCACCACCCGAAACTCAATGCGCCGGTTCCTGGCGCGTCCTTCTGCGCTGGCGTTGCTGGCGACCGGGCGGTCCGGGCCGAGGCCGGCGACCAGCACCGAGGTGCTGGCGATACCGCGCGTGGCCAGATAGTTGCGCACGGCTTCAGCGCGCGCCAGGCTCAGCGCCAGGTTGCTGGTGCGCAGGCCGGTGTTGTCGGTGTGGCCGATCACTTCCACCTGGCGCTGTTTGAGCTTGAGCAGTGCGGCCGCCATCTCGTCAAGGATGGCCAGGCCGGCACTGGTGATGCTGGCCTGGCCACTGTCAAATTCGATAATGCGGCTGGCCAGCGTGGCGTCGAGCAGCTGCTGCTCGGCCTGGGCCGGCTTGATGCGCAAGGCATTGCTGATCACATAACCGGGCGGCAGGCTGGTAGCCATGTCGCTGGCAATTTGCTGGCGCTGCGCTTCGTTGGCCACTTCACCGCGCAGGCTGACGGTGGTGCCGTCGATACTGAGCTGGCCGCGCGTAATCATTTTAAGTTGCGGCGCCAGCACCTTTTGCACATGGGCGTTCCAGTTGGCCGGCACCGCCACCGCGCCGATCGCAAGCTGGTCCACCACCAGATCGGCACCATACAAGGCGCGCAAACGGGCCAGCACGGCCGCCTTGGCCGCCTCGTCGGCCACCATGCCGCTGACCAGTATCTGGCCCGGCTGCGGCGTGGCCGGCACAGGCGTCTGCGCCATGGCCGGCAGGATCGAGAACAGACACAAGGGCGCGAGCCAGACCGGTTTCATGGCATTCCTTTGCAGGCAAAAGCGTCGAAAAACAAACTGCAGGCCGTCTGCAGCGACAACTGCGGCTGCTGCAGGCAGGCTGACAGCTGGCGCAGTGGCGCGTCCTGTTCCAGCTGCGGCGCCAGCCAGCCAGATTGGTCGAGCACGATCAGCCGCTCGCCGGCAGCCTGCGGATCAATCAGCGCATGGAGCAGATGCGGGTCGGCGCCGCCAAAGCCGACGGCCAGCACCGGTGCATCGTTCAGCGTGGCCATGAACAGCGCCAGCTCGAACGGCTGCGCGCGCAGGAACGGCGCGATCAGATGCAGCCAGAAGCTCGCCACCAGCGCCTGCTCCTGCACACACGATGGCAGCGGCAGCACCAGGCTTTGCTGCAACCGGGCACAGCCGCTGCTCCATACTGGACGCAGCAGCACGCCCAGCGCCAGCAGCAGCTCATGCAGAGTGGCAGGAGTGGACAGCATTGCCTGCAGCTCGCCGACGCCGTGCGACTGCAAAAAAGCATTGAGGCGCGCCGCGTGGGCGGCATCGCCAGGCGCCAGCGCGAGTTCCTCACAGGATAGCGCCAGCAAGGCGGCCGCCGGCTCAGCGCTATCCACTACCCCATCGGCCAGTTGCCCGATGCGCTGCCACAGCGGTGCCAGCGCCAGCGGGCTGCACGGCACAAAGGCGGCAGCATCGTCGATGGCAACGGCGCCCATGGTCACGAAGGGAAAGCGGCGCTGCGACAGATCACAGCTGGCCTCGATGCGCCCCGCAATCGCAAGACGGCTTTGCAGACCGACAAAGGCAAAGCGCAGCGGCGCCATGGCGTCGTAATGGCGCTTCCAGCGCGGCGACACCGGCAGCGCCTGCATGACCTGCGCCAGCCAGGCGTCGAGCAGTTGCACCAGCAGATGGTTGTCGCAGTGCCGGACAAAGTCGCCATGGGCCGGCAGCTTGCCGAAGTAGCCCAGGCGCGTCATGGCGCCGCCGCCACGGCAGTAGCGGCAGTGGCGGCCGGGGTGGCGTCATGGCCGACTATCGTCACGGGCAGCTGCATGCCGCGAAAGCCGCGTTCGGGCAGCGCTGCATCGGCCGGTGCACCGGAGGTCTCGGCGCTGCTGATGATTTTGAGCTCCAGCGCCACACTCACCTCGCCACGCGTCCAGCGCAGCGCATACACGCCACCGTCCTTGCGCTGCTTGCTGGCCGCATCGATCATGCGCTTGAGGCCGAACTGCCCCGCTTCGTTGAAGAGCTCCACCGTGCGCCCGTCAAAGGTGACAGCGCTGATCTTCGCGCCTGGCGGGCCCAGTGGTCCCGGATGCACCATATTGGTCCACTGCGGCGGCGTATTGCGGTAGCGCAGCTGCTGGCCATCGATTTCCAGCATCGTTTCCTGCGTGCCCGGCGACGGCAAGGGCTGCACCTGGAACACCGTCTGCGCCGCGCTCGAGGTGGCCGCCACGCCGCCGGCGCCCAGCGGTGCAATCCAGCCGGGAAAGCGCGCCACCACCTGCGGCGACAGGCTGATGCCCATGCCGGCCCAGGTGCGCGGCGCCAGCACATCGCCACGGCGCACCACCAGCGGCCCCATGGCGCTGGTAACAAATTTGGCGACCAGGCCATCGGGACCGAAGAACTGGCCGATCTCCAGGTTGCTCGCCTCGATGCGCGCGCTGGGCGTAAACGGATATTTATGCGCGAGCGAGCGCTGGAACGGTTCATGCACCTGCGCAGCCCAGGTCTGGTTGACCTCCCGTTCGGCCGGCGCCACGATCACGGCAAAGGTCTGCATCAACGGTCGCACCAGGATGGGCCGGATGGCCTGCTTTTGCGCCTCGCTCATGCCGGTCAGCATTTGCTCGTCCACCAGCTTGAGCGCATCGGCCAGCTCCGAGCCGCTGCCCTCTAACGTTTGCTGCATGAGCTGGCGCGCACCGGGGCCAGGGTCGCCCTGGTTTTTCAGCATGTTCAGGCGGCTGCGCAGTCTGGACAGCGCCTCAAGATAACTACGCAGCAGCGACGCGTCCTTGTCGCGCGCGGCCACCAGCCTGGCCACGCCGGAAAATTCGCTGCCCACCGGGCCGCTTGGCTGGTCCAGCCGCGCCGGGCCCGGCTGCGCGTTCAGGCCGGCATTGCCGGTCAGCTGCGACGGCGCGCGGCGCAAAAAAGTATCCTTGAACCAGGCGATGACGCCACGCTCGACCTGGTGCAACTGTGCGTTATGCAGTGCCGGATTGTCCCATGCGGTCTGCTGTGCGATTTGCGTGAGCAGGCGCGCAAGCGGCGAGGTTTGCGGATCGCCCAGGCGGTTCATGGCGCGCACGGCGCCGTCCAGACCCTGCATGTCGGCCACCGTTACGCCCTGCACGAATTTGAGCCATTCGCGCGCATAGTCGGCCTTGTACAGCGCCACCAGGTTCTTTTCGATCTGCTCCGGGCTGCCTTCGAGCGTCAGGTCATCGGTGCTGGCGCTTTTCAGCACCCAGTCGGCGCTGCTCAGTTCGCGGTTGGCAGCGTCGCGAAAAGCGCCCTGCACGTATTGCTGCCAGGCCTCGCGCGTGTAGGCGCCGGAAATGGCGTGGCTGCCGGCGATCAGCGCCTGGTCCTGCTCGCCGACCAGGCGCGCCACCGTCACGCCGGCAAAACGGGTGGCGGCGCGCGCGCGGATATCGGCATAGACGCGCTCGCGCGCCGGCATGCCGCGCACCACGCGGCGCAGGTTCTCGCGCGCCGCATCGACCAGCGCCAGCCGGGGCGCCACGCGCGGCCAGGCCGGGTCGCCCGTCTGCGCCAGGTAAAACGTGATCAGGCGCTCGACACTGCGTATCATCTGCTCGCGCGGCATATTGCCGCGATTGCCCTCCAGCCAGCCGCGCCAGTAGCGCGTCAGCTGGTCGTTCAGATGGCTGCTGTCGGCGTGGGTTTTATCGGCCAGCATCAGATAGGTTTTCAGCGCGTTATAGGCGTCTTCCACATTGGTGGCGCTGGCTGCCTGGTACGGTGCGCCTGGCGCGCTGACCGGCAGCACGGGCGAGCGCGCGGCCGGCTGCAGCAGCTCGGCGTGGGCATTCATCTCGGTCAGCAGCTCTTCGAGACTGGCGGTAACCGGTTCGAGCATCACATGGCGCGCCCCTGCGAAATACTCTGCACGCAGCTTGCGTTCGAGCAGCTCGCCCTGGTACAGGCCCATGCGCAGCGACCACGGTTTGCCAGCGCGGTAGGCCTGCAACTGCTCGATGCGGTCCTGCAGTATCTCCAGCGCTTCCAGGCGCGACTGCAGGTCCAGCCGCTGCGCTTGCAGCCGTACCACCTTGTCCATGTCGGCCGCCACATTGGCCAGCAACTGCCGGTTGCCCAGGTAAGACCAGCTCCACAAGGCCAGGCTGGCGCCCAGGGCGATGGTGGCGCCGAAAAACACCGCATACTTGAGACGCACCCTGGCGCGGCTGGCGTAGTGCGAGACGAGCGCTTTGTCGGCAAAAATCACCTTGCGAAACAGCTCAAGCAAAAAATAGCCGTGCTGGGGCAGCGGCGCCTGTCCGGGCAGTGCGGCCGGCGCGGGAGCACTGGCCAGGTCGAAGCGGCGCGCCACCTGCAGCAACGAGGCGCTGACCGGCGTGCCCTCCTGCAGCGCACTGGTCAGGTAAAAGCCGCGAAACACGGGCTGGAACTGGAACGGATTTTCTTCCAGCAGCGTAGCGATAAACGCGCGCAGGGCCGGCTTGATGGCGGCAAACTCGAGCGGAAACGTAAATACGCCCGGCGCCATGGTCTTGCGCTGGCGCTGCGCCATATTGGCCAGGCTCAGCTGATTCAAACCGTCCTGCAGTTCATCGAAACTCTGGTCGAAAAACGCCAGCACGCCGGCGCTGGGCTGCTTGCGCTGGTAGGCCATGGTGGCGCCCCACACGCGTTCGCGCTCGCTGCGCTCGGCATCGGCAAAGAACTCGCCGAAGCCGGCAATCAGGTCGGCCTTGGTAAAGATGACATAGAGCGGCGCAAACACTTCAAGGCGCTCGATCACGTCCTGCACCCGCTTGCGCAGGCTGCGTGCGAGCTGCACCGCGCTGTCGGGGCTGGCGCCAAGTTCGGCAATGCTGACGGCAATCAGGATGCCGTTGATGGGTGCCTTGCGCCGGTATTTTTTCAGCAGGTCGAGAAAGCCGAACCACTCGCCGCGATGCTCGTCCTGCACCGCATAGCGCCCGGCCGTATCGAGCACGATGCCGTCGGTGGTAAAGAACCAGTCGCAGTTGCGCGTGCCGCCCACGCCCTGCACCACGCTGGCCCCTGCTACCGGAAACTGCAGGCCCGAATGCAAAATGGCGCTGCTCTTGCCCGCTGCCGGATTGCCGATAATCAGATACCACGGCAATTCATAGAGCGCGCCGGCGCCCGATTTAAGACCGAGCTTCGAGCTGCGGATGGTGTCGATGGCGCCAAGCAGGCCGGTACGCACGGCATCGAGTTCGCCATGGCCAGCGCCGCCAGCGTGCATCGTCCTGGCAGCGGCAGCAGCCTCGGCAGCTTCGGCCTGGTTGATGATGGCCTGCCCCAGCGCCTGCGCATCGCGCCGTGCCCGGCGCCGCCGCAGCAGCCACACCACCAGCCAGGCCAGCAGCGCCAGCGACATCAGCGCCACCACCCAGATCAGCGCCAGTTCCAGCGCGTCGGCGCCGACAGTCAGGAGCACGGCCAGCGCCACGAAACCGGCGATGGTCAGGTGGCGGCTGTCGCTCACGAAATGCCAGATGCGTCGCAACATGATCGGTCCCGTCGGTGGTGTCAGCAATGGAGGCGCCGCGCGGTGGCGCAGCCTGTCCATGCTGACAGCAAGCTGCCCGGGATTTGTTGATGTTCGACAAGGTTTGAAGTGGCGCATTGACGCTGCACAAGCTCGACTGACGCCGATGCCAACAGTGCGCGAGCGCGCGCTAGAATGGCCAGCGACGCCCTATTTTCCAAGCACGCCGGGCTGGCGCAGTTCGGCATGGCCAAAGTCCATCATGGTCCAGCGCCCGCCCCAGTGCAGCCCCACCGACTCGGCCGTGACGCCATACAACCGGTAGCCGCGCATGGCCCAGGCGTCTTTTTCGGAAATAATGACTTGCCCCTGGCGCATGAAGGCGCAGTCTGCCGCCAGGCCGTATTGATGGTAGCTCTGGAATGCCCTGGCGTTGGTCACCTGCGCTCCGCTGGCAGCGAGCAGATTCTGCCGCTCCGGGCTGCGGTAGCCTTCAAGCAGCACCATGTCGTAGCCGTGCATGTCTTTCATGATCTTGAACACCAGCAGCAATCGTTGCGCAAAGCCGGCGTCGAGCAGTTCCCAGTTACGGCTGGCGCCACCGAGCAGCGGGCGCAACTGCGTCACTTCAGCGGTGGTAAATAGTAGCGGCGGCAAGGCCGGTGGCGGCACCAGCTGTTCGCCGCGCAGCAGATGGCTGACCTGTTCGTTGCTGACATATTGGCGCTGCTCGTAGCCGCCCAGTTCCATGCGCTCGCCGGACAGCCAGGCCAGCAACGGCGGCACGGCAATGAGCAGCGCGCCGGCCAGCGCCAGCCAGCGGTGCTGGCGCAGCAACTGCCACAGCCAGGCCAGGCCATGACCGCTGTTGCGCTGCATGCTGCGCCAGTGCATGACGCCGTCGTGCCGGACGCGCCGCGTGCGGCGGTGCAGGCGCCAGCCCAAGTTGAGCATGGCCTGCAGCAGCACGGTGCGGCCGGCTGGAAACAGCAGCAGCCAGCAGGCAAACGAGGCAAGCAGGAAGTACATCAGTATCAGCGCAATCAACATGGCGACCTCCTGCGTGGATAGGGCGACTGACGGCATGGCCGGCAGGCTTCGTCAAATCGTAGGGGCGCAAAGCAGCCGCCAACGCGGCATGGATCAATACTTCATCAATTCGACTGGCTCGGGAGGTACAGCATGGCACGACACATATCGAACCACACGCCAGGCAGGCCGGATTTGCTGGCCAGCCATGGCGCACCAGCGAGCGGGCCGTCGATCCTGGCGCAGCTCGAACAGGGACAGGGCCGAACCATGCCAACTGCGCCGATGCGCGCACACCTGCGGCTGCGCAAGTTGCCGGTCGCCTTGCTGGCGGCGATAGCCGTGCTGGTGAGCGCGGCAGTCGCCTGGCAACACTGGCGCAGTTCCGAAACCGGCATGGCAGCCGTCAACGCCCCACCCGCCATTGCCCGCGCGCCGGCAACATCTGCGCCGCCAGCATCGCCCACTCCCGCGCCACCTGCGCAGCCGGTGCAGATGCCGGCCACCATCATCAGCGTGCCGGCAGCGCCACTGGCCGCCATGCCGGCAACGGCGCGACAACCATCCGCGCACAAGCCTGCCAGGCGATCACCGCCACGCAAGACCCCCGCCCCGACAGACCCCGATGTGATCTTGCTGCGCGCCATGGTGGCGCATGGCCACGCAATCAACCCGGCAGCGCGCGATCAACCGCGCCCTTGAACGGCCTCAGGCGCAGGTCTTCATGCGCCCCTGCAGAAAACCGTCCATCAACGCCAGCAATGCCTGCGGCTGTTCATGGTGCGGCGCATGGCCGCACTGCTCGATCATGGCCGGCATGGCGTTCAACGCCTGCGCCACGATGGCATCGACCTGCGCTGCGCTGGCATACTGGTCTTCGCTGCCCTGCACGATCAGGGCGGCGCATTCGATTGACGGCAACAGGTACTCGATATTCCAGAACTGGAAGCCATAGCTGAGCCAGGTTTGCGACCAGGCCTTGAAGATGGCCTCGGTTTTCTCGCCATGGTATTTGCTCAGAGCGCGCAGCTTGCCGGCGCCAAACGCGGCGTCGGCCGCGCGGATGCCGTCGAGCGTGACAGCTTCGACATACACATGGGCCGCTTCAGTAATGATGGCGCGCAGGCGTGGCGGCTGCTGGGCCGCATGGATCAGCGCAATGCTGCCGCCGTCGGAGTGGCCGATCAGAAAATACTCCTGGCCCGGCAGCAGGTGATCGAGCACCTGCGGCAGTTCGCGCAGCGCGTAGTCGTGCAGGTAATGGATTTGCCGCTGCGCGCGCAGCGGTGACGACTGCCCATAGCCGAGGCGGTCATACAACAGACCACGGCAACCGGTCAGCTGGCACAGCTGGGCCGGAAAATCCTTCCACATGGCGCAACTGCCCAGGCCTTCATGCAGGAACACCAGCCAAGGCCGGGCAGGGTCGCCCTCGATCAGCTCGTAATACAGATCATCATCGGCATTCAGGTTCAAAAATGGCATGGGCTGGAGCAGTTGGCTGCTGAGTCTGTCGGCCCGTGCATTGTGCCATTGTCTGCAGGCCCACGCCTCTGACTCTTAAAAATATCCCTTTGGAAAATTCGCCATCGCTCACCCGCAGCAAGTTTGTTCTGCCGCAAAGTTGGCGCGGTTTTCAGCCTGCCGTGACGCTTTCCTGGCGTGCCGCCCACCTAGAATAAAGGCTCGATCTGGCTTGCGCCGGCTTCCTTGCCAGCCGGCACGCGACGGCAGCGTCGCGCTCAACGGCAAGGTGTCCAAACTACTTGATCAGGAGTACACCATGGAAATGCAAACAGAAAGTCGCGGCAGTGACCAGGAACAGGAAATCGGCGACGAGCCGATGCAACAGGGCGAGAACACCGCCCAGGATGCCTCGGCACAGGAACTGGGCGTCAGCGCGGCCTCGTTTACCACCTATTACACCTGGCGCGCCAACGGCGTGATTCATCCGGTAAATTTCAGCAACGCCAACGTCAAGGCCAACTCACGCGTGTTCGTCAATATCAGCGAATACGCCGCCAATGCGCAGGACCGCTTTGTCGGCTCGGCCCGCATGGCCGTCTACAATATCGCGCCCTACAACGGCGGCTTTCGCGCCTGGGTGGAAATCTCGTGGGGCAGTCCGCTCAATGTGCGCTTCGATGTGTTTGTCGATCCCTGAAGCACGCCGTCATTGAGACATCACGGTGTTGCCGCGATTGACCGGCAGCACCTGCAGAATGGCGCTGGTAACGATCTCTGGCGAGGTCAGCGCCATCTGGTGGCTGGAATCGACGACGATGTTAGTGGCCTTCGGATACAGTGCGCGCGCCGCGTCACGCGTTGCCTGGTCCAGCCTGAAGGCGCCGAAATCAACCGCAATGGCGGTACTGGAAACCGGTTGATTGACCAGGCGCACAATGGGCTTGTTATCGATAGCGGGCAGCGCCAGCACCATCTCGCCGGTGGCATCGATCTGTTCGATTTCACGCCACACCGAACGTGAAAATGCCAGCTGGCCAGCCAAGCGCGTGGTCCACGGAAAATCCTGCATTTTTTTGATCATGCCCGGATACAGCGCATCGATCAGCACCAGCGCCGACACTTCCTGCGGATAGCGCCTGGCAAACAGCTGCATGTACAGCCCGCCCATCGAATGGCCGACCAGCACATACGGCGGCGCCAGGCCTTTCTGGCGCAGCGTGCTGCGCAGCTCTTCGACAATGGTGGCGCCATCGCGCACCGTATCGGCAACGCTGCTGCGGCCATAGCCGGGCCGGTTGTAGGCAAACACCGTGGCATGCGCGGCAACCAGTTCCGGCACCGTTCCCCATTTGTCGATGGTGCCGCGCGAGCCACCCTCGAACACCACCACCGGCGCGCCAG
The DNA here is from genome assembly GCF_009208565.1 of Janthinobacterium aquaticum. Taxonomy (GTDB): domain Bacteria; phylum Pseudomonadota; class Gammaproteobacteria; order Burkholderiales; family Burkholderiaceae_D; genus Janthinobacterium. Next base: position 109,555 of record NZ_WFLK01000007.1, read on the forward strand.
CAGCATGGCGAAGAGTCAGCGTTTCAAGCTGGCGGCCATCGATACGGTCGAGACGGGCAGAACCTGGCACGGCAGCGGCGCAGGCAGCCAGGGAAAAAACCAGCAGCAAGGAAAAAGATTTGAACATGGGCGTCTCACTGAAGAAAAACGCAGCATGGCTGTCGCGGCCTTGCAGCGCACGGCCATTGCGACGAATCGACAGCACGGCCGATGAATGGCAAGCCGGCGGCGCCGCTACATGGCCTTGAACAAATGCACATAGGCGCGGCTGACCGGCAGCTCGCCGGCATGGCCACGCACGCGCAGGAACAGCCGGCTGGCCTCGTCGCGGCGCGTGCCTTCCAACCAGGCCAGGTTGATCAGCGTGGAGCGGTGTACCTGCCAGAACTGCTCCGGGTCGAGCTGCGCTGCCAGCTCGACAATCGGTGTGCGGATCAGGAACTCGCCCTGCTCGCTGGCCACCACCGTGTATTTGTCGTCGGACTGGAAGAAACGCACGCTGGCCACATCGAGGTGATGCGTGCGCTCACCTTGCGAAGCGAGTATATAGCGCAGCCGTGGCAAGGCCGCTGGCGCCAGCAACTGGCGCAAGGCCTGCGCCATGGCCGCGTCGGGTGGCGGCGTGGACAGCGTTGCGCGCAGACGCGCCACGGTACGCGCCAGGCGCTCTTCGCTGACCGGTTTCAATACATAATCGAGCGCCGCATGCTCGAACGCCTGCAGTGCAAATTCATCGTAGGCGGTCACGAACACCACCCGCGTGGCCCCCTCGATGGACTGCGCCACTTCCAGGCCGTTCAGGCCCGGCATCTGTATATCGAGAAAGGCCAGGTCCGGCGACAGCTCGGCAATGCGCGCGGCGGCATCCACACCATTGCGCGACATATGCACGATCTGCAGTTGCGGCCACAGCAGCAGTAGCTGGTCGCGCAGGTAAAGTGCCAGATGCGGTTCATCATCGGCGATCAGCACGCGTGGTGCGGCCGTCATGGTTCAGCCGTGCCGGCGCGGCGGTAAGGCAGATCGAGCACTGCTTCGGCGCCCTCTGCCAGCGCATTGAGCTGCAAGCTGGCGTCAGATCCGAACTGGGTTTGCAGGCGCGAACGCAGATTGGCCAGCGCCATGCCGCTGCCGGGGCGCAATTGCGTGGCCGGCGCATCGAGCCCCACCCCGTTATCGTGCACGCGCACTGCCAGCCGCCCCTCATGCACCTCGGCCCGTACCAGCACGCTGCCGCCATCAAGCGTGGGCGCCAGGCCATGGTGAATGGCGTTCTCGACCAGTGGCTGCAGCATCAGCGTGGGCATGCAGGCCTGGCGCGCATCGTCGCTGGCCTCTATGCGAAACTGCAGCCGGTCGTCCATGCGGATCTGCAGCAGAGTCAGGTAGTTGCGCGCCATATCGAGTTCGGCTTCCAGCGTGCTGTCGGTCTGGCGCAGTTGCGACAGGCTGGCGCGCAGATAACTGGAAAACGTTTCGATCATGCGCTTGGCGCGCGGCGGGTCATAATCCATCAGGCTTTGCACATTGGCCAGCGTATTGAACAGCAGGTGCGGCTCGATCTGCCCCTGCAGCAGGCGCAGGCGCGCTTCCGTCACTTCGCCCTGCAGTTGCTGCTGGCGCAAGCGCGCGCGCCACCAGGCCCAGTTGACGCCCAGCACGAACAGGATAAATACGGCAAATTTGGTCAGTGCGGCCGGCAGCGAAATGAACATGCCCCACACATTGAAGCCCACCAGCAGCGGCACGATGGTAAAGCCGATGGTCATGCCAACGATAATGGCGCCCAGCGCCAGCATGCTCAACGCCATGCCGGCGCGCATGTCGCGCACATTGGCCATGCGCTCGAGCAGGTGCGCCGGCAGGCACCGTTCGGCCAGGCGCAGCGCGCCAAACAGCGTATGGACGATGCACAGGCAGATGCCGATATTGGGCAGCAGCGAAGCCCACCACCAGCCGGGCCGGTCGATGCGGCCGAAAATACCGACAAAACTCATCAGGCCCAGCGCCAGCGCAATGGCCACCAACGACGCCGCCAGCAGTCGCGCAGACAGCGGCACATCGTGATGCGCACGCAGTTCCCACAGCGAACGCCAGCCTTGCTGCAGGAAGGAGTGTGTTGTCATGGCGCCAGTGTAGCGAGCGCCAGCATGACTGGCGAGAAATTTAACGGCCATTCCTGCTTTACAATGCAAAAAGCCCAACCGATAAAGGCTGGGCTTTTTGATTACTACGTGTTCTGGCTCCCCGACCTGGACTCGAACCAGGGACCTGCGGATTAACAGTCCGTCGCTCTACCAACTGAGCTATCAGGGAAAAGAGGCCGTATTATATACAGCCGTCTGATGCCTGTCCAGCAGCTTATTCAGCGCCCAGGTAAATGAACTTGAACAGGAAAATGGCGGCGATCACATAGGCCACCACCGTCACCTGCTTGCCCTTGCCGGTCAGCAGCTTGAGCACGGCGTAGGTGATAAAGCCGAACGCAACGCCGCTCGATACCGAATAGGTAAACGGCATCATCAGCGCGGTAATCGCGGCAGGAATGCTTTCGGTGCTGTCTTCCCAGTCAATATGGGTCAGTTCGCGCAGCATCAGGCAGGCGACATACAGCAGCGCTGGTGCGGTAGCATATGGCGGCACGGTATGGGCCAGCGGCGCAAAGAACAGGCTGCCGAGGAACAGGATCGCCACCGCCACGGCGGTCAGGCCGGTGCGCCCGCCGGCCTGCACGCCAGCGGCGCTTTCCACGAACGCGGTCGTGCTTGACGTACCGAGGCAGGCACCGGCGGCAATCGCCGTGCTGTCGGCCAGCAGCGCCTTGTTCATGCGCGCCATCTTGCCGTTTTTCAGCAGGCCAGCGCGGTTGGCCACGCCCATCAGCGTGCCGGTGGCGTCAAACAGCTCGACCAGGAAAAACACCAGCACCACATTGATAATGCCGAACGACAGCGCACCCATGATATCGAGCTTGAACAGGGTCGGTTCGATCGCCGGTGGCGCCGACACCACGCCATTGAACACATTGCCGCCCACAAAGAAGCTGGCCACGGTAATGACCAGGATACCGATCAGAATGGCGCCCGGCACTTTCAGGCGGTCCAGTGCCACGATGATGAAAAAGCCGATAATGGCCAGGATCGGCGCCGGCTGGTGCAAGTCGCCCAGCGCAATAATGGTGGCTGGGTTGGACACCACCACGCCGGCGCTCTTGAGCGAAATAATCGCCAGGAACAGACCGATACCAACCGTGATGGCCGTGCGCAGCGCCGGTGGAATGCTGTTGATGATCAGCTCGCGGATCTTGAACAGGCTGACCAGGATAAACAGGCAGCCGGAAATGAACACGGCGCCCAGCGCCACTTCCCAGCTCATGCCCATGCCCTTGACGACCGTATAGGAAAAATACGCATTCAGGCCCATGCCCGGCGCCAGCGCGATCGGGTAATTAGCATACAGGCCCATGATCAGCGTGCCGATGGCGGCGGCCAGGCAGGTGGCAACAAACACCGAATCCTTGGGCATGCCGGCGTCGCCGAGGATGCTGGGATTGACGAAGATAATATAGGCCATCGTCAAAAATGTGGTCAGCCCGGCCATCAGCTCGGTGCGCACATTGGTGCCGTTGTCCTTCAGTTTGAAATAGCGTTCCAGGAACTGCATGCTTTACCCCTTGTTTTTGGTGTTTTCTTATGACTTGGCCGGCTTGAAAGCCCACCAGCGGCTGCCGGCAAAATTCCAGACCAGGCCGATGCCGGTAGCCAGCAGCTGCGCCAGCCAGTAGTACCAGTGCAACTGATGCACGAGCAGCCACATCAGGCCGGTATTAATGCACCAGCCCACGCCCAGCAGGCTGAAATACTTGGTGGCCGCCTCGGCATGGCCCTTCTCGCTCTTGAAAGTGAAAAAGTAATTGAGGATGTAATTGACCACCGAGCCGAGTATATAGCCCAGCCCGGAAGCGGCCGCCGCGCTGGCGCCCAGCCACTCCACGCCCGCCCACAGCACGCTGTACTGCACGGCCGTGCCGGAAGCGCCGACAGCGGCAAAACGCAGGAACTGATGATGCAGGGCATGGGACATGGTGATTTCGTCAAGAGCGGGCTGAAGAGGGAATAAAAAATGGCTACGATTGCTCGTAACCATATTTTCAGTGCGTATTTTACTGCAAGTTGCGCTGCCGCCTCAAACCGGCATGCAAAAACCGGCACAGAAAGCAAAAAGCCCAACCGTCAAGGCTGGGCTTTTCGATACTGCATGTTCTGGCTCCCCGACCTGGACTCGAACCAGGGACCTGCGGATTAACAGTCCGTCGCTCTACCAACTGAGCTATCAGGGAAAGGTACAACTCTTGCGTCAACAGGCTGCGTTCGATCACGCTGCCTGGTGGTGCGATAACATCTCGCTTGTTCTGGCTCCCCGACCTGGACTCGAACCAGGGACCTGCGGATTAACAGTCCGTCGCTCTACCAACTGAGCTATCAGGGAAAAGAGGCCGCATTGTATAGGGCGCTTATGTACTTGTCCAGATTCTCACGGGAAAAATTTTATCTTCCGCGCGAGCGCGCAGGCGCAAAAGCGGTCAGCTCGGGTTTTCCTGCGGGAAGTAATCGAACACCTGCACCCTGGCCAGCCACGGCTTGAGCTGGTCGACAAAGTCCAGGTGGGCCGGGTGCGTCAGGTAGACGTCACGCGCGACGGCATCGTCAAAGGTGAGCACGAAGCAATGAGTAAAGCCATCGTCCAGCCCTTCCGGGCTGACGTTGCTGCCGCACTCGAAATGCAGCACGCCGGGAATGCATTGCTTGAGCTGCGCAAACTCGCGCGTCAGCAGGCTGATGGTCTCTGGCGTGGCTTCACTTTGAAAAGCGCACAATACGATATGTCGCAAACCCGTCATGCTCACACTCCTCGTCCGTTATCAGTCGACCAGGCCCTTCAGGGGGCCGGTGCCGTTGAATGCGCCAGCCTGGTAGTCGGCAAAAGCCTGGCGGATTTCTTCGGCGGTATTCATCACGAACGGACCGTGCGCCACCACCGGCTCGTTCAGCTCATCGGCGTGGCCAAACAATAGCACGCAGTCGCCCAGCGCTTCCAGGGCAAGCGTATCACCATCGTCATTGAGTTCGACCAGATGCCACTGCGCCACCGGCTTGCCGGCGATCAGCACATCACCCTTGACCACATACAGGAACACCGCACGGGCAGCCGGCGCCGGCAATACCGCTTTGGCGCCAGCGGCCAGGCGCACCACGGACATAAAGGCGCCGGTGAGCGAGCTGATCGGGCCACGCTGCCCCTCGAATGCACCGGCAACCAGTTCCAGCTCGCCCTGCCCGCCTGCCAGCGGCACGCGCACCAGATCGTTCTTCTGCACGCCCGAGTAGCGCGGCGCCGTCATTTTCAGGCGCGCCGGCAGGTTCAGCCACAGCTGCAGGATTTCCAGCGAGCCACCGTCGCGCTTGAACGATGGCGGCGACACTTCCGCGTGGATCAGCCCGGAACCGGCTGTCATCCATTGCACGCCACCGGCATCGATCACACTTTCATGGCCACCGGTATCGTGGTGCGCCAGCACGCCGTCGAGGATGAAGGTGACGGTTTCAAAACCGCGATGCGGATGCGGGCCGAATGGCAGGCCATTATTGCCAGGGCGATACACTTGCGGGCCGTGATGATTAAGGAACAAAAATGGACCGATACGATCGAGGCCTGGGCCGGGCACGGGCCGGCGTGTGGTGAGGTCGCCGATATCGTCGCGATAAGCGGCATGAAGTTGCTTGATGGTACGCATGGAGTTTGCCTGGCTACGGTAGAAAAACCGCAGTATGCATCAAATCGGAAAGATGCATAAAAAAAGCCCAACCGTAAGGCTGGGCTTTTTTCGTATTCTGGCTCCCCGACCTGGACTCGAACCAGGGACCTGCGGATTAACAGTCCGTCGCTCTACCAACTGAGCTATCAGGGAAAAGAGGCAATATTATATGCTGTATCGAATATTTCTGCAACACATCGCAGATACTGTCGAGGTCGCATACACCTGCCATCGGGCCACTTTCTCAAGCAACCCGAAGCAAAGATTTTAAAGGACTTTGGCGATGGCGTCAATCACCGTGTCGATATTGCGCGAATTCAATGCTGCCACGCAGATACGGCCGGTATCGACGGCGTAGATCGATTGCTCGCGCAGCGAAGCGACTTGCTCCTTGGTCAGACCCGAGTACGAGAACATGCCGATCTGCTGGCGCACGAATTCAAAGTCGTGGCCTGGCGCTTTTTGCTTGAGTTTTTCCACGAAGGCATTGCGCATTTCGCGGATGCGCACGCGCATGCCGGCCAGTTCCTCTTCCCACAGCTGGCGCAGTTCCGGCGTCGACAGCACAGTAGCCACCACCTTGCTGCCGTGTACCGGCGGGTTCGAGTAGTTGGTGCGCACCACGCGTTTCAGTTGCGACAGCAGGCGGCCGGCTTCTTCGGCGGAAGAGGCCACCACGCTCAGGGCACCGACGCGCTCGCCGTACAGCGAGAACGATTTCGAGAACGAGTTCGATACCAGCAGCGGGCCGCCGGCGTCGGCAAAGCGGCGCACCACGGCGCCGTCTTCGGCGATACCGTTGGCAAAGCCCTGGTAGGCCATGTCCAGGAACGGCACCAGGCCACGCGACGTGACCACCTTGATGATCTCGTCCCATTGCTGGGTCGACAGGTCGGCGCCGGTCGGGTTGTGGCAGCACGCATGCAGCACCACCACCGAGCCGGAAGGCATGGCGTTCAGTGCAGCGAGCATGCCGTCGAAGTTGACGCCATGGGTGGCTGGATCGTAATAGGTGTAGTTGTTGACGACAAAGCCGGCGCTTTCAAACAGCGCGCGGTGGTTTTCCCAGCTCGGGTCGCTGATGTAGACCTGGGCGCCTGGCGCAAAGCGCTGCAGGAAGTCGGCGCCGATTTTCAGCGCGCCGGTGCCGCCAATCGCTTGCACGGTGACGGCGCGGCGCTCTTGAACTACGGCACTGTCGGCCCCAAATACCAGTTCCTGCACGGCTTTATCATAAGCAGCCAGACCTTCGATCGGCAGATAGGTACGCGGCGCTTCCTGTGCGATCAGGATAGCTTCGGCCTTGCGTACGCAAGCTAACAGAGGCACTTTGCCGTTGTCATCATAATAGACACCGACACCGAGATTGATCTTCGCAGGATTCTGATCCGCGTTGAATGCTTCAGTGATGCCCAGGATCGGGTCGCGTGGTGCCATCTCGATGGCGCTAAACAGACTGGCAGAAACAGTTGGGTTCGTCATGATAAGATTGAAGTCGTTTGGAAGCAGGTTCACAGCGAAGGGCACCCCTGGAATACTGCGACAGGGCCGCCAGCAGAGCACTATTCTAGCAAAGGTCTGATTCACATGTCCGAATTATCTACCGCCGGTGAGGCGGAAAACACAATTATCTCCTTCCCGGACTCCCCTTTCAAGCTGCATCAACCCTTCTTGCCAGCCGGCGATCAGCCCACCGCAATTACCCAGCTGTGCGAAGGCGTATCCGACGGCCTGGCCTTCCAGACCCTGCTCGGCGTAACCGGCTCGGGCAAGACCTACACCATGGCCAATGTGATTGCGCGCATGGGCCGCCCGGCCATCATTTTTGCGCCCAACAAGACGCTGGCCGCGCAGCTGTACAGCGAGTTCCGTGAATTTTTTCCGCAAAATGCGGTCGAATACTTCGTCAGCTACTACGATTACTACCAGCCTGAAGCCTATGTGCCGCAGCGCGACCTGTTTATCGAGAAAGACTCCTCGATCAACGAACATATCGAGCAGATGCGCCTGTCGTGCACCAAGTCGCTGATGGAGCGGCGCGATGTGGTGATCGTCGCTACCGTGTCGGCGATTTACGGTATCGGTAACCCGAACGAATACCACCAGATGATCCTGACGCTGCGCGTCAAGGACAAGGTCAGCCAGCGCGACGTGATCGCGCGCCTGATCCAGATGCAGTACACGCGCAACGAAGTCGACTTTGGCCGCGGCACCTTCCGCGTGCGCGGCGACACCATCGACATCTTCCCGGCCGAACACGCCGAACTGGCGGTGCGCCTGGAAATGTTTGACGACGAGATCGAGTCGATCCAGCTGTTCGACCCGCTGACCGGGCGCGTGCGCCAGAAGATTCCGCGCTTTACGGTCTATCCGGGTTCGCACTACGTGACGCCACGCTCGACCGTGCTGCGCGCAGTGGAAACCATCAAGGAAGAGCTGCGCGACCGGCTGGAATTTTTCCGCAAGGAAAACAAGCTGATCGAAGAGCAGCGCCTGGAACAACGCACGCGTTTCGATCTGGAAATGATGGCCGAGATCGGCTTTACCAAGGGCATCGAGAACTACTCGCGCCACCTGTCCGGCGCCCTGCCCGGCCAGCCGCCGCCGACCCTGGTCGACTACCTGCCGCCCGACGCGCTGATGTTCCTCGACGAATCGCACGTGCTGACGGGCCAGTTGAGCGCCATGTACAACGGCGACCGTTCGCGCAAGACCAATCTGGTCGACTACGGCTTCCGGCTGCCATCGGCGTTGGATAACCGCCCCTTGAAATTCGAGGAATTCGAGCAGAAGATGCGCCAGACGATCTTCGTTTCGGCCACGCCGGCCGAGTATGAAAAGCAGCATTCGGACCAGGTGGTGGAACAGGTGGTGCGCCCGACCGGCCTGGTTGACCCGCAGATCATCGTGCGCCCGGCGCGCACGCAAGTCGACGACCTGATGTCGGAAATCGTCGATCGCATCAAGAAGGATGAGCGGGTGCTGGTGACCACGCTGACCAAGCGCATGTCCGAGCAGCTGACCGAATACCTGGGCGACCATGGCATCAAGGTGCGCTACCTGCACAGCGATATCGAAACGGTGGAACGGGTGGAAATCCTGCGCGACCTGCGCCTGGGCACGTTTGACGTACTGGTCGGCATCAACCTGCTGCGCGAGGGCCTGGACTTGCCCGAGGTATCACTGGTGGCCATCCTCGACGCCGACAAGGAAGGCTTTTTGCGTTCGGAACGCAGCCTGATCCAGACCATCGGCCGCGCCGCGCGTAACCTCAATGGCACAGCCATCCTGTACGGCGACAATATCACCGACTCGATGCGCCGCGCCATCGATGAAACCGAGCGCCGCCGCGCCAAGCAGATCGCCTTCAACACGGCCAACAATATCGTGCCGATCGGCGTGAAGAAAACCATCCGCGAGATGATCGACGGCGTCTACAGCCCGCAGGAGGCACGCGAAACGCTGCAGGTGGCGCAGGAAGCGGCCAAGTTCGAGTCGATGAGCGAGAAACAGGTCAGCAAGGAAATCAAGCGCCTGGAAAAACTCATGGTCGACCACGCCAAGAACCTGGAATTCGAAAAGGCCGCGCAGGTGCGCGACCAGTTGCATATCCTCAAGCAGCAGCTGTTCGGCGCGCCGGGCAGCGACAATGTGGTATCGATACTGGGCAAGTAGGCCTCACGGCAACCGCTTGCAACCTAAAAAAGCCGCGCGGCAGCCAGCCGACGCGGCTTTTTTCATGCCCCCTGTTCAAGGCCCCTGAACAAACGCCGTTACGGCATCGACCAGTCCAGGCGCCAGCGGCAGATCAGGATTCGCATACGAGGGCATCTGCTGCGCCAGCTCGCCACTGACCAGCTTGAGCACATGGTTCATGCCTGGCACGATTACCAGTTTTGCCTTTGGCGCGGCGGCGGCCAGCGCCCGGGCGTCGTCCACCGATACCTGCAGATCGGTGCTGCCCTGCACGATCAGGAGCGGCATCGACAAGGCCGCCACCGCTGCGCGCGGCGGGTACTTGAGCGACGAGATCAGATACGGCTGCACCGATGGCCGGTACAGCGCCAGCAGGGCCGCAGGCACGTCCGCCACCAATTCGCCTCTGGCAAGGGACTGCAGGATATGTTCATTCTGCTGATACAGTTCAGGCGGCAGGCGTGGCTTCAATTGCACGCGCAAGATCTCATCGAGCGAACTGCCCGCTCCGGCAATCGAGATGCAGGCGTCTGCCGGCGCTCTCTGGCAAGCCACCGCCGCGATCAGCGCGCCTTCGCTATGGCCGGCCATCAGCACGCGTGAAAAGCGCGGATCGGCGCGCAACTGGCGCAGCCAGGCCGTGGCGTCGTCGATATAGTGGTCCAGGCGCAGATCAGCCTCGCGCAGTCCCGCCGGCGCACTGGCGCCGATGCCGCGCTTGTCATAGCGCAATGTCGCGATGCCATTGCGCGCCAGCGCATCGGCCAGCATGCGCAGCGCATCATTACGGCCGGGCAGCATGGCGCTGTTGCCATTGCGGTCGGTGGGACCGGAACCGGCATGCAGCAGTACCACCGGCACCTTGCCATCACCTGCTGGCAGCGACAAGGTGCCATGCAGCACACCGCCCTCTACTGCCAGCGTGACCTCCTGTTCGCCAGCGGCACCTGCCGGCAAGCTCAGCATCAGGACCAGCATGCCCATTACCCATTGCATCATCACAATTACCCCTCAGTCAATTTCCAGTTGATCCGCTCCCCCCGCTTATGCTGTCGCCACGAATCTTATCGGGGTTCGGACAAGGCGTAATTGAGGTCGTAAAAATGCTGGCCGTTCTCGATGCGAATCGCCATCTTGCCGCTGATCCCCGCCAGTTCATCCGTACCTGAATGCGGCACGATGGTGATCGTCAGCGACTGCTGGCCATCGCCCATGGTGCCGCTATGCTGCACCACAAAGCTGCCCTTGCGCCCTTGCAGGGTGCCCGTAATGGACTCGATCGCAACATAGCCAGCTGCGCCTTTGGTGTCGGTCATGGCGCTCAGCATTTCACCTTTGCCCTGCGCTGCCAGCTCACCGCTGTAGACCTTGTCCAGGCCCATGCGGCCCAGCGTGCTGCGGCCGGTGCGCTGCGGCTCCTGCAGCGGTGTCATGGTAACGCTGAAACTTCCCGAAACGTGTGTGCTCATGCGATGATCTCCTGGTGATAGGGGTGCGGCGGACACTGCCGCCATCGACAGAGTGCAAATGGCAAGCAACAGATGCGCCAGGCCATGGACTTTTCTCAACTGCATTGCGGCTCCCGTGATGAAGTGAAACCCAGCTTAGCGTGTCATGAAAGACCAGCATTGGATAAACCCGACAATAGCAATAATCTGTTGCATGCGCCAGCACAGGCACCCATGGGCATTGTTGACCCGCAGGGGGCGGCGGCACCGACACGCTGCTGAGCATGCCGTCTGGCCGGCACTTTACCGATCTGGTCGGGCAAACCCCGCTGGCATACCGCCACTTACAGCAGCCTGGCTGAGCGCACGGTACGGCGCAAACCAGCCCAGCCCCGAGACAGTGTCCGCGCGCGGACGATATTCGCAGCCCACCCAGCCGTTATAGCCAAGCTCATCGAGCAGGCCAAACAGATACGGGTAGTTGATCTCGCCGGTATCGGGCTCATGGCGGCCCGGCACGCCGGCAATCTGCACATGGCCGATACCGGCCAGATGCTGTTTGAATGTGCTGGCCAGGTCGCCCTCAACGATCTGTGCATGGTAAAAATCCATCTGCACTTTCACATTCGACTCGCCACATTCGATGCGCAGCGCATGGGCCTGCTGCTGGGTCAACAGGAAATAGCCGGGCATATCGCGCGGGTTGATCGGCTCGATCATCAGCTCGAGTCCGTGCTGCCCCAGCGCCTGCGCGGCAAAGCGCAGGTTGGCCAGATACGTCGCGCGGTGCAGGGCCGGATCGGCGCCAGCGGGCAGCAGGCCGGCCATCATATGCAGGCGCGGGGTGCCCAGCGCCAGCGCATAGTCGATGGCGCGCGCCACGCCTTCGCGAAACTCGGCCTCGCGCCCCGGCAAAGCGGCCATGCCGCGCTCGCCGCTTGCCCAGTTGCCTGGCGGCAGATTGAACAGCACGTTGACCAGCTTGTTTTCCTGGAGCCAGCCGGCAACGTCGTGCGGCGCATGCTCATACGGAAACAAAAACTCGACGCCCTCGAAACCGGCCGCAGCCGCAGCGGCAAAACGCTGCGCGAAAGGCAGCTCGGTAAACAGCATGCTGAGATTGGCAGCGAAACGGGGCATGAACTCTCCTGACCTGGTGGGCAAACCAGCTGTGGCTTGATTTGTTACCGATGATACGCCAATCAGCAACCTTCACGACACATTCCCCAACCTTTGGCAGGGTGGCACGATACACGCCGCTGGTAACATTGACAGGTCGACTATTTCCATATGGAAATAAATTGAACTGGAATGATGATGCGTTGAGGCACTTCGAGCCAGGTTCTGTCAACAACGCCGTTTAAACAGAGAGGAATCATGAAAATAACACAATACAGGGAACGATTGAAGATGATGGCGGCGCTTGCCAGTGCAGCCATCCTCACAGCCTGTGGCGGTGGCGGCAGCGACGCCCCGGCCGCGGCCGCCAGTTATGCGCCGCAATCGCTCAGCAGCAACGCCGCTGCCGCAGACACGGGCGTCTTGATGCTGCCGCTCGAAGTGCTGGGCAGTGGTTCGCCGCGTGCACCGGTGATTGTCGATGCCGGCCTGGGCGTGGAAGCGGGCAAGCTGGGCAGCGTCAGCAAGCTGTGGTTCCAGTGCCACCGCTGCGGCTTCTACGGTGCGCCCGAGTACGAGGCAGTTACCGACCTGCCCGTGAGGATCAAGGCCAGTGTGCGCATACTTGGCGGCGTCGGCAGCGCCGATGAAGCCAACGTGCCGTGGATCGACATCACCGATGCCAACGTCACGCTGGCCGACGACGAACGCCTGCACGGCGGCATCAATGGCGGCCTGTACACCACGCGCGTCACGATTGCCCTTGATGCGGCCACGCGCGCGCGTCTGGTGGCTTTGCCTGCGCGCAATCGCGTGCAGTTCCGCTTCAACGGCACCGATGGCGAGTCGAACGGCTACCGTGTGCTGGACCTGCAACTGCAAAACAGCGCCGCCGAAGACGTTGGCAACAACAATATTGTGCGCTTCGACCCGCAAAGCGAGCGCGGCGCCAGCGCCAGCGACACCGATGTGGCTGCCGGCAAGGCCCTGTGGTACGGCCATGGCGTGCTCGACAAGTCGTCCATCGTCACGCGCAAGCTGCAGGCGGCGTGCGCCTCCTGCCATGCCGAAAACGGGCGCGACCTGCAGTACTTTAATTATTCCAATAACGCCATCGTGCAGCGCAGCCGCTTTCACGGCCTGAGCGACACGCAGGGCCGCCAGGTTGCCGCGTTCCTGCGCACCTCGCTCGACCAGGTGCCGTATGTGGCAAAAGCACGCCCATGGAATCCGCCCTACCAGCCCGGCCCGGGCCTCGATTGCCACGCGGACGATTGCGCTACCGCCTGGTCGGCCGGCGCCGGCCTGGAAGCCGTGCTCAGTTCTCCTGCCGATGCCCTGAAAGCGCTGTTTGGACGCGATGTCAAACAGCCATTGTCCATCTCGCAAAACGATGTCGACGCCGTCATGAATGCCGGCGCCACCATGAATGCACGGGAAATTCCGGTGCCTCTGCAGTTCCCCGACTGGAACGCCTGGCTGCCAACCATCCACCCGCTTGACGTCTGGCCCACCAGTGCCGATGGCTCCGGATTCACCAACGGCGCGGCGTTTCCTGGCCAGGGCGGCACCAAGAATCCGAACGGCAAATACAAGGAACTGATCAGCTGGCTGACCGCACACCGCAATCCGAACGGCAATATGGCTGACTGGAGCCACCTGACGCCAGACCAGCGCGCACAGATCATGGAGATGTTTTATATCGCCGGATGGGAAGGCTATAACTACCTGGGTGGCGGGCGCGGCAACCATATCGCCGGCAGCGGCCAGACCGGCGCGCAGGTGGGCGGAGCGAACCTCAAGCAACTGGCGGCCAGCACGACCACCGATGCCTGGGGCAAGCCGAACGCGTTCAGCACCAATGCCTTTATCGAACGCGCCGTGGCCAGCATGCTGCACTGGAACAGCGTCAAACAATGGGAAATGGCACAGGACTTTTCGCTTGAAGGCAACCAGCAATGGTTTATCGGCGACAAGGACAAGACCACCGGCGCCTGGAAGGGTCGCGGCGAAGCGCATGGCTGGCCATTCAACTCGGTCAGCCTGTTTTTCCTGGCGCCGCACATGGTCTACCAGGAAGACCGCCAGGCCGACGGCCATGTCACGCGCGAATGGGTCACGGCGTGGGAAACCGACAATATCGTGGGCTCCTATTACCGCAGCAACCAGTGGTATCAGTTGCAGATGAGCGTCAATCCTGGCGGCCAGAGCAACTGGGTCAATTTCCCGATGGACTGGCCATACCTGACCGCCTTCGACGACTATATCGCACAGAAAGTCGGCGACGCCACGCCAGCGGCGCGTGCCGCGCAAAGCGCCCATTTCGTGCGCCTGCTGCAGGCGCGCATCAAGTCGGCGCAGTACGTCAACAACGATATCGTGCTGTACGATCCCAACCAGCCCGACCTGGTCGCCAATGCCGGACGCTACGGGCGGGGCCAGGTACTCAAGCACTTGAGCACCACCAACTACCTCGACAATTCGAACCGCGATGGTGTCGGTCGCACGCGCTTTCACTTTCTTGACGAGGTGGCCGACGGCATGTATCTAAAGGTCATCAATGGCTCGATATTGATGTTCAACTCGCTCTACGTGAACCAGCCGATTGCCAACTGGCGCCGCTGCGACCCTGCCAATACCATGCTCGGCGAGCCTGAAGACGTGGCCGGCTTTCGCTACTGCCTCGATGTTGCCCGCAAGCCGCTGGGTGTGCGCGCCGACGGTTCACGCTTCATGAACTCGAACGCGCTGTACCAGAGCACCACCGAGCAGGTCGAGCAATACGGACTGTGGAAAGCGGCCCAGCTGGGCGCCGATCCGGCACGCCTGAAAGTCTGGCGCGACTGGACCGACGCTGCCTGGCCCAACTGACGTCCGGCAGCAGGCGCCGCTTACGGCCAGGCCGGGCGGCGCATCTTGAACAGGCGGTCTGCGGTGATTTCAAAATAATCGGCCGGGCCGCCTGCCCGCAGTATCGGCGCGGCAGCGGCCGTGTCGTACACGCCGTCTTTGAGCAGATGGCGGGCAATATGCACCCCCACCACTTCGCCCAGCACCAGCCAGCTGCCCACGCCATTGCCGTCCAGCCCCTGCAGCTCGATGATCTGCGTGCTGCGACACTCGAACGACACCGGGCTTTGCGCCACGCGCGGCACGCTCACCACGCGCGACGCGGCCGGGGTCAGCCCGGCCAGCGCAAATTCATCGACCTCGGGCGGCGCCGCCACGCAGCTGGCATTCATCGCCTCGGCCAGCGGCCGCGTGGCCAGGTTCCACACGAATTCGCCGGTCTGTTCGATATTGCGCAGCGTATCCTTGCGCCCGATGCTGGAAAAACCGACCAGCGGCGGCGTATAGTTGAAGGCATTGAAAAAGCTGTACGGCGCCAGGTTCAGCACGCCGGCGCTGCTGCGCGAGGCGATCCAGCCGATCGGGCGCGGCCCGACAATCGCGTTGAACGGGTCGTGCGGCAGGCCGTGGCCGTGGCCTGGCTCATAAAAATGAAGGTCGTCTGTCATCTGTTCATGTGGTGTGGATGGCGCTCGGGGCAAGCGCCGCAGGGGCAAGCTTAACGGATTTACCGCGGCGCCACAGGCGCGACATTTGTGTGGCGACAAGCCAGCCCTGTGCTTTATGATGAGGCAACCCCACTACTTGGCAAACTATTATGATCATGCAACAACTCACGCTGCACCAGAAAGTGTTTTTGCTGCTGCTGGCGCTCGTTACCATTGGCTTTGGCTGGATACTGGCGCCCTATGCCGGCGCCATTTTCTGGGGGCTGGTGCTGGCGATCCTGTTTGCACCGGTGTACCGCTGGTTGCTGGCCAAGAGCAAGGGGCGCGCGACGCTGGCGGCGATGCTGACGCTGTTGCTCATTATCGTGATGGTGATCCTGCCGCTGTCGCTGATCTCCGCCTCGCTGGTCAACCAGGCGGCTGGCGTGGTGGAAATGGTACGTTCGGGGCAGTTTTCAGTGGCCACGTTTTTCAGCAAGATCATGTCGGTGCTGCCGCAGTGGCTGGTCAATCTGCTCGACCGTTTCGACCTGACCACGCTGGCCAGCCTGCAGGACAAACTGACGGCCGGCGCCTCGCAGGTCAGTCAGGTGGTGGCCGTCAAGGCCATCAATGTGGGCATGTACACGTTTGAATTTCTGACCAGCCTGTGCATCATGCTGTATCTGCTGTTCTTCCTGTTTCGCGATGGCGCAGCGCTGTCGGCGCGCATCCGTGCGTCCATTCCGCTGAGCCGCAAGTACAAGCAGCGCCTGTTCAACAACTTCACCACCGTGATCCGCGCCACCGTCAAGGGCAATATCCTGGTGGCGATTGCGCAAGGCGCGCTGGGTGGGCTGGCGTTCTGGTATCTTGATATTCCGGCGCCGCTGCTGTGGGCCGTGCTGATGGCCTTCCTGTCGCTGCTGCCGGCCGTTGGCGCGGCGCTGGTGTGGGGGCCGGTGGCCGTGTATTTCCTCAGCACCGGCGCCATCTGGCAAGGCGCGGGACTGGCCGCCTATGGCGTGCTGGTGATCGGCCTGGTCGACAATGTGCTGCGCCCGATTCTGGTCGGCAAAGACACCAAGATGCCCGACTATGTGGTGCTGCTGTCGACCATCGGCGGCATGGCGCTGCTGGGCCTGCACGGCTTCGTGATCGGCCCGGTGGTGGCAGCGCTGTTTATTGCGTCGTGGGATTTGTTTGCTTCGGCAACCGAGTTTCAGGAAGAGTAACGTAGGTCGGATTAGGCCCTTCGGGCCGTAATCCGACAACATTGTTGACATCAGCTGTATTGTCGGATTACGCCGCTACGCGGCTAATCCGACCTACGCGCTCTTGCCCGTCCTAAAACGCAGCGCCTGCAAACTGCCCTTCTCCCACGATCCGATTGCGGCCAGATCGCTGCCAGGCAAAAAATCGAGCGCGCACGGGTAGACAAACGGCAGCGCGCCGCGCTCTTCCAGGCCTGGCCAGCCATAGCATTCCAGCTGTCCCTTGCCGATACGCACCACCGCGCTGGCGTCCGGTAGCCAGCGTAGCGTATTGCCGGTGCCACCGCCCGGCGGCACCACGCGAGTGTCCAACAGCAGGCCGTCGGCAACTGAATATATCGACAAACGCTGGGCGCCATCCCCGTAGTGCAAGGTGGCCAGCAGCGTGCCGTCGGGTGTCGCCATCAACGAATTCAACTTCGGCAGTTCCAGTACGCGCCGTGCGCCACCGGCCTGCAAAGGCCATTGCCATAGCGTGCAGTAGTCAGGCGGCTGCGCCTGCCCTTCTTCGACCGTCTTCACGCCATGCTGCAGCAGCAGCTGGCCTGCGCCCAGCGTCTGCAAGCCGCGCAGCATCTCGCCTGCATGCTCGTGCATGAATACCACCTTGCCGGTGGCAGCCTCGCGCACCTGCAGGCGGCCATTCCAGCCGCCATCGGCCAGATACTGACCGCACGGTGACCAGGCCGGGGCGCAGCCTTCACCGTCTTTTTTATTCTGGAAGTTGACGAGCAGCTCGCCGCTGGTCACGTCCACCACCGCCATCTGTCCGGTGGTGCTCTTGATGGCGACGCGGCTGCCATCGGGCGACAAGGCCATGTTCGAGCAGTGGGCAATGAACTTGCCGCGCCAGCGCTTCTGGCGCGTGGCGACGTCCCACGCCACCAGATCGCGGCCCAGCACCAGCAAGGTGGCGCCATTGGCTGAAAACGCCACGCCGTAGGCACAGCCCAGATTGAGCGGCTTGGCAGGCGTACTCATGGCCGTGCCAGCCGGTACACCACGCAGTCCATATCGTAGTGCCGCTCCTGGCCTGCATACTGCATGCCCAGGCGCGTCATGACCTTGATCGAGGCGGCATTGGCCGGGTCGGCCACGGCAATGACCTCGGGGGCGCCGACCACGCCGAACGCATGCGCGACAATCGCCTGCGCCGCTTCGCTGGCATAGCCCTGGCCCCAGCCGGCGCGCGCCAGGCGCCAGCCGATTTCATGGGGTTTGCTGCGGTCGCCATCGAGATGCTGCAGGCAGGCCATGCCGATCATCCGGCCGTCGTGGCGGTCCAGCAGTATCCACCACGAATAACCCCACTCGGCCCAGCGCGTAGTAATGCGTTTCAGGGCGGCGCGCGTAACATCCTCGGTCTCTGGCTGGCCACCGTTCAGATAGGTCATTACTTCCGGATCGGTATTGAGCTCACGCATGCGCTCGTAGTGCGCTTCGGTAATCGGCTCCAGCCGCAGCCGCTGTGTAGTCAGTATGGTCATGGTCAATTCAGCCAGGTAAAAAAGGGCAATCTGGTTTGGACAAAGGTCGCGGCGCAGCCCGTCACTTGTATTTTTGAAAACATCCTGCAGCCGCCACGCGCCACAGCGCAGGGCCGTGGCGGCCAGTATAAGTAACTATCGATATGAAATCATATTTCATATCAATTATCATCCGACAATTGTATTAACTTGGCAATAAGTGCAAAAATATAGCTTTTGACGCCGCTGGTGGCACCGCGTAGTGTCGGTCTTCCCGACTACCACGTATGAGGAGCCATTCATGGCCAATCCGCTGTGCTTAATGATGCCGGTACTCCCTGGCACCGATCCGATGAACATTGCTGCGACGCTGCAGGAGTATCAACCGAAAATCAGTGAGGCACTGACCGGTATCGGTACCGTGCACTTTGCCCGCTTTACGCTGCTCGACCGTGCCCAGCCCAATCTGCTGCCCAAGGCCGGCGCCACTGGCCCCTCCGACACCTTGATTATCGGCGTGATCACTGAATATGACGGTGACTTCAACAGCTATATCGAAGATTTCGTGGCGCGACTGGGCGTGGTGTTTGACGCGCTGCTACAGTTTGTCGTCGGCGGCAAGGCAGTGATTCCCGTTGCCGACCATGTCAGTGCGTTTGAAGCCTTCATTACCGCCAACGACGCCGCGCAGCACTTGCCCAATACCGGCCTCTACAGCGCCTATACGCAGACAGTCCAGCAAATCCTCGCCTTGAGCTGAACCGATTGCCACGCCGGGGCAGCGCAAGCGGCCCCGCTACCTTGCCCCAGTCCCCCGGAGAGACAGCATGGCAGATGTCACCATCGATTACGACGACGTGCAAGGCACGATCCTGCGCGGCTACCGCGTCAACCTGGCGCGCCATTTCATCTTCAGCATTACCGACGCCGCGCAGGCCCGGCTTACCATCACGGCCCTGCTTGACGGCAGCGGCGCACTGCCGCCCATTACCACCGCGCGCCATATCTATCCGAAGCCGCCCTGCTTCCTGAACCTCAGTTTTACTGCACCCGGCCTGTCTGCGCTGGGCGTGGCGGCGGCCGACCTGGCCACCTTTGACCAGGCGTTCCAGCGTGGCGCGGCCGATCCGGCCAGCGTTGCGGCGGTGGGCGACATCGGCACCAGCGCCCCCGAGCACTGGCTGGGCAACCTGGGAGCGGCCACCGAAGCTGGCCAGGTGCACGCACTGCTGAGCCTGTGGGTCAGCGAATCGAGCGAGGTGCTGGAGTCGACTTCGGTCACGCTGCGGCGCGCCTTCGCCGATGGCTGGCATGAACTGTATGCACACGACAGCGTGGCCCTGCCGGGCAACCGCGTGCACTTCGGCTACCGCGACAACATCGCCCAGCCCGACGTCGAAGGCGCTCCACCACGCAAGCACGAACCGCTGGCCGAACCCGACCCGCTCAACAGCGTCAAGACGGGCGAATTCCTGCTCGGCTATCCGAATGAAAACGGCGGCACTTACCAGGTACAGCCGGCACAGCTGTCCACCAATGGCAGCTATGCCGCCTTCCGCATCCTGGAGCAGGACGTCGCCCTGTTCGACACCATTCTGAGCGAGGCTGCGGCCAGCTCCGGGCTCAGCACCGAAATGGTGGCCGCCAAGATGTGCGGGCGCTGGCGCAATGGCAATCCGCTGGTACTGCGGCCTGACGAAGCCGGCCCGGTACTGCCGGACGCCAGCCTGAACCACTTTCACTATGTCGACGCACAGCCGGAACTGGACGACACGCTGGGCCTGAAATGTCCGATCGGCTCGCATATCCGGCGCAACAATCCGCGCGACGAGGCAGTGGTGGGCACCTCGGCGCGCCACCATCGCATCGTGCGGCGCGCCATGCCCTATGGCAGCGAATATGATGCAAACCAACCCATTGCGGAGCAACGCGGCCTGGTCGGCTATTTCATCAATGCCAACCTGCGCAATCAATTCGAATTTCTGATGCAGCAATGGAACGATGACGATACTTTCGTCAAATCGGCGGTCGGCCCGGCAGGCCCCTCGGCGGGCAATGCCACGCTCAATATCAGCGGCCAGGACATCTTCCTGGGAGTCAACGACCCGGCCACCAGTTCCTTTACCTTGCCCGGCACGGGCCCCAAAGGCAGCGGCAACAAGAAGCTGCAGCATTTCTCGCGCAGCGTCATCACGCGTGGCGGCGTGTATTGCTTCTTCCCCAGCATCACCGGACTGCGCTACCTGGCAAACCTGGACTAGGCGACAATCGTTGCGAAGCGGCCGCTACTGCGCGGTGCGCTTGGGCGAAAAAAAAAGACGATACAGGATCGTCTTTTTTTCTGCTGCACGAAGGTGCACGAAAGGGCAAATTACTTGCCGGCTTCGCCTTTCTTGATCCAGGCGGCCAGCTGGTGCGGGCGCAGGCCGTCGTATTCTTCGAACGGCTGGTGGATCCACGGGTTGTGTGGCAGCTCTTCGATGTAATAGTCAGGACGCACCACCGAGCAGCCCTTGAGCCAGATCACGGCCGATTTGACTTCGGTCACGCCAGGGAAGTTGTCCTTCAGGTGACGCGTGACCTTGTCGAGCGTGACGCCCGAATCGGCCAGGTCGTCGACCAGCAGGATGCGGCCGGCCAGCGGGCCCTTGGTCATGGTCATGTATTTGGCGATATCGAGGTCGCCCTGGGTGGTGCCCTTGTCTTCGCGGTACGAGCTGGTCGACAGGATCGCCAGTGGCAGGTCAAAAATGCGCGAGAACACGTCGCCCGGGCGCACGCCGCCGCGCGCCAGGCACAGCACCTGGTCAAATTTCCAGCCCGACTCATGGACTTTGAGCGCCAGGCGCTCGATCAGGCGGTGGTATTCTTCCCAGTTCACCCACAGGTGCTGGTCGTTCGATTGTGGCGTAGTCATAGTCTTGTTCTTGAAAGTGATACTGATAGCTTGATTGAAAAAATCCGCCTTGCGGCGGATTGTGTCCAGCAGGTTTATTCGAACGGATGGCGCAGGACGATCGTCTCTTCGCGGTCCGGACCGGTCGAAACCATGTCGACCGGCACGCCGACCAGCTCTTCGATGCGCTTGATATAAGCGCGCGCCGTCGCTGGCAGTTCGGCCAGCGATTTCTTGCCGACCGTGCTTTCGGTCCAGCCTGGCATTTCTTCGTAGACCGGGATGCAGCGCGCTGCTTCTTCGGCGCCCGACGGGAAGATATCGACGGCCACGCCATCGATGGTGTAGCCGGTGCACAGTTTCAGCGTCTGGATACCGTCCAGTACGTCCAGCTTGGTCAGGCACATGCCCGATACGCCGTTGATCTGTACCGAACGACGCAGCAGGGCAGCGTCGAACCAGCCGCAGCGGCGGGCGCGGCCCGTCACGGTGCCAAATTCGTGGCCCACTTGCGCCAGATGGTGGCCGACGCCAGCATCGGTTGGCAGTTCCGAAGGGAACGGGCCGGAACCGACGCGGGTGGTGTAGGCCTTGGTGATGCCCATGATGTAGTGCAGCATGCCAGGACCGACGCCCGAACCGGCGGCGGCATTGCCGGCCACGCAGTTCGACGAAGTGACGAACGGATAGGTGCCGTGGTCGACGTCGAGCAGCGAGCCTTGCGCGCCTTCGAACAGCAGGTTGGCGCCGGCTTTATGGGCGGCGTACAGTGCGCTCGATACGTCGGTGACCATCGGACGCAGGCGTGGCACATAGGCCAGCGCGTCGTCGAGGGTCTTCTGGTAGTCGATGCGCGGTGCCTTCAGATAGTGCTCGAGCACGAAGTTATGGTAGTCCAGGTTTTCACCGAGTTTTTCGGCAAAGCGCTGTTCGTTAAGCAGGTCGGCCACGCGAATGGCGCGACGCGCCACCTTGTCTTCGTAGGCCGGGCCGATGCCCTTGCCGGTGGTACCGATCTTGTTTGCGCCACGGGCCGCTTCACGAGCCAGGTCGATGGCAGTGTGGTAAGGCAGGATCACGGGTGCGGCGTCCGACACTTTCAGGCGCGACGCCACTTCCACGCCGACAGCTTCAAGCTTGTCGATTTCGCGCAGCACGTCCGGCACCGACACCACCACACCGTTACCGATGTAGCAGGCCACGCCCGGGCGCATAATGCCCGACGGGATCAGCTGCAGCGCGGTTTTGACGCCGCCGATGACCAGCGTGTGGCCAGCATTGTGGCCGCCCTGGAAGCGCACCACACCCTGGGCGTGATCGGTCAGCCAATCGACGATCTTGCCTTTACCTTCATCGCCCCATTGGGTGCCGATGACAACGACGTTCTTTGCCATAATTTTCTTTGACATACTTAACCTAAGTTTTTAAGAATCCAGCTACTACCATTATCGGCAAGTACCAGCGCGCGATCGCACTCGAACTCGTCTTGTTCATTACTGTGACCCGGCAGACTCTGGATCACGACCTCGCCCGCCTTGCGCAACTCGGCGATTTTTTCCTTCAATTCCGGCGCGCTGCCCCATGGTGCACGGATCGAATGCTTGCGCTCCGCGGTAGGCAACAGGCGCGCCAGTTCGCGCAAATCGAGCGAGAAGCCGGTCGCGGGACGAGCCCGGCCGAACGCTTCGCCGACGTGGTCATAACGGCCGCCGCGCGCTACTGCGTTCGGCAAGCCTGGTACATACAGCGCAAACATCGCACCGCTTTCATATTGGTAGCCGCGCAGGTCGGCCAGGTCGATCGCCACTTCGGCGCGCCCAATCGCAGAACCAGCCAGTGCGGCCAGTTCGGCCAGCGCCTTCTGCACGCCCGGCAGCGCCGGCAGCACTTCGCGCGCGCGCGCCAGTACATCGATATCGCCATACAGGTTCGGCAGCGCCAGCAGCGCGTCGCGCGTCACGGCGTCATACGAGGCAGTCAGGGCGCGCAGACCCGGCACATCCTTGGCGCGCAGCAGGCCATACAGGGCCGACTCGTCGCGCACGGCCTGTGCATCAGGCGCAATGATAGCGCGCAGCAGGCCAACATGCGACAAATCGAGGCGCACGGCGTCGAAACCGGCCAGCGCCAGTGATGCGAGCGCCAGTTCCTGGATTTCGGCATCGGCTTCCAGGCCAGCGTGGCCGTAGATTTCAGCGCCGATCTGCAGCGGCTCGCGCGTTGCGTGCAAGCCCGACGGACGGGTATGCAGCACGCTGCCGGCATAGCACAGGCGGGTGACGGTCGCGCGGTTGAGCAGATGGGCGTCGATGCGCGCCACTTGCGTGGTCATGTCGGCGCGCAGGCCCAGCATGCGGCCCGACAGCTGGTCGACCAGCTTGAAGGTGCGCAGGTCGGTGTCCTTGCCGGCGCCGGTCATCAGCGACTCGAGGTACTCGAGCATCGGCGGCATCACCAGTTCGTATCCGTACAGACGGAAATTGTCGAGCATCAGGCGGCGCAGCTCTTCGATCTTGCGCGCTTCCGACGGCAATACATCGGCAATATTTTCAGGCAAAAGCCAATTCGGCATGAGGGAGCGTGATACGGAAGAAAGTTGAAAAATGCTTCAGGCGAGGCAGCGGCGGGCGTGCCAGGCAAGAGGCCGAACCTGGCATTTTACGCGAAAACGTGTGACTTTTGGGATAACTTCTGGCCGCGAACCTTTGCCAGTGGTAAAAAATCAGCACTTTTTGCCGGCACGCCACAGGCTGGCACACAAAAAAACAGGGCCGGCATCGCTGCCGGCCCTGCCCTGACCATCAGGTATGACAGCGCTTACTTCTTCGGTGCGGCGCTGGCGCCGCCGGTGCTCTTGAAGTACTTGAAGAATTCCGAACTCGGATCGACCACCATCACGTCGCCCTTGTCCTTGAAGCTGGCACGGTAGGCTTCGAGGCTACGGTAGAACTTGTAGAACTCGGGATTCTTGCCAAACGCTTCGGCATACACCTGCGATGCCTGCGCGTCGCCTTCACCGCGCAGCTTTTCAGCGTCGCGGTAGGCTTCAGCCAGGATCACGGTGCGCTGCTTGTCGGCGTCGGCGCGGATCTTCTCCGATTCAGCCGAACCGGTCGAACGCAGCTCGTTGGCCACGCGTACGCGTTCGGACTTCATGCGTTCGTACACCGAGTTGTTGATCTGGTCGACATAGTCGACGCGCTTCAGGCGTACATCGACGATTTCCACGCCGATCGCTTTCGCTTCGGCCGAGACCTTGGCCAGGATCGCTTCCATCACCTTGCCGCGCTGGCCCGAGATCACTTCGCGCACGGTGCGCTTGGTGATTTCATCGTTCAGCGCTGCCTTGACGATCTGCGACATGCGGTTGCGGGCCGGCTTTTCATCGCCGCCGAAGCTGCGGAAATACAGGCGCGGATCGGCAATGCGCCATTTCACGTAGGCGTCGACCAGGATGTTTTTCTTCTCGGCCGTAATGAAGCGTTCCGGCTCCGGCGTGTCGAGTGTCAGGATGCGCTTGTCCAGGTACAGCACATTCTGGAACGGCGGCGGCAGCTTGAAGTACAGGCCCGGCGAGCTGATGACTTCCTTGACTTCACCGAGCGCAAACACCACGGCATATTTACGCTGGTCGACCACGAACACGGTCGAAGACAGCAGCATGAGCGCGATAAAGCCCGCGATCAGGGCGGCAACGATGCGGTTCATTAGCGGCTCTCCCGTTCACGCGAAACACTGCGTTCGCGGCGCGTATTGACTTCAACTGTAGGCATGGCATCCTGTGGCAAAACGGTGTTGGCTGCCGGTGCGGCCGATGTGCGGGCAGCAGCGTCGGTAGCGGCAGTCTGGGCGATCAGCTTGTCGAGCGGCAGATACAGCAGATTGCTGCCCGTCTTGGCGTCAACCATCACCTTGCTGGCACTGGTAAATACCTGCTGCATAGTGTCCAGATACATGCGGTCACGCGTCACGCCTGGCGCCTTCTGGTACTCGACCAGCACCTGCTTGAAGCGCGACGCATTACCTTCGGCGTTCTCGGTCACCATCGCCTTGTACGCTTCGGCTTCTTCCAGCAAACGGAAGGCGGCGCCGCGCGCTTTCGGAATCACGTCGTTGGCATAGGCCTGACCTTCATTTTTCTGGCGCTCGCGGTCCTGGCCGGCTTTCACGGCATCGTCAAACGCGGCCTGCACCTGTTCCGGCGGCTGCACCGCCTGCATCGTCACGTTGGTAATGACGGCGCCGACCTTGTAGCGATCGAGGATCTGCTGCATCAGCTGCTGCGTTTCATACGCGACTTTTTCACGGCCTTCGTACAGCACGAAGTCCATCTTGCTGCGGCCGACCACTTCGCGGATCGCCGTTTCGGCCACCTGGCGCAAGGTGTCTTCCTGGTCGCGGTTCTGGAACAGCCAGTCAACCGGGCTCTTCAAGGTGTACTGCACCGCAAACTGAATGTCGATAATGTTTTCATCGTCGGTCAGCATCAGCGATTCACCAGTCTGCTTGTTGCGCAGCGAATCGCGGTAACCGACTTCCACCGTACGCACCTGCGACACATTGACCGTTTCGTCAGTCTGGAACGGATACGGCCAGCGCCAGTTGAAACCGGCTGGCGTGGTATGGCTGTATTTGCCGAACGTCAGCACCACGCCGTTCTGGCCCTCCTGCACGATAAAGGCGCCGCTGGCCAGCCAGATCAGCACGGCAATACCGCCCACTACACCAGCGGTAATGCCGGCGCCCTTCATGTCGGGACGCTGGCCGCCGCCATTGCCGCCACCATTGTTGTTATTGCCGCCGTTGTCGGGACGGTTTTTCTGGCCGAAAAAGGCATTCAGGCGCTGATTGAAATCGCGCCAGATCTGATCGAGGTCGGGAGGACCTTCGCCCGGCTTTTTGCCTTCTTGGGCTTTCTGGCCGTCATCCTTGCGATTGCCCCAGCGGGGGTCGTTCAGGGACAACTTCAAGCCTGTTTTCTTGAGTAGGGAGACAAGCATAACTATCGTATTCCGACTTTGGAGTGGGTGGAAAACCGGTCGTCCGCGCCGGGCTCTGTGGCCTGGTCGGGGGCGGCGCCATCGTGCTGGTCCTTCTGGTCCTGCTGATCGGCTGGCTCATCATCGGCCAGCCCATCGTCTTGCTGCGTGTCGCCGCCACCCTGGTACAGGTGCGCCGAGCGCGGTGCATTTTTTGCCATCTCGACGATGGACTCGCGCAGCAGATCGAGGCCGCTGCCGGTGCGTGCACTGACAAACACGCGATTGATCACGCCTTCTTCGTCACGCTCGACCACCGGTTCCAGGCCAGCGGCGTCGATCTTGTTCCACACGAGAATTTGCGGAATATGATCGGCGCCGATCTCTTTCAGGACCAGGTTGACCTGCTCGATCTGCTCCATGCGCACCGGCGAGGCGGCGTCGACCACATGCAGCAGCAGGTCGGCATGGATGGTTTCTTCGAGCGTGGCGCGAAACGCCGCCACCAGTTGATGCGGCAATTCGCGCACGAAACCAACCGTGTCCGAGATCACCACGTTGCCCACTTCCTGGCCCAGGTAGACCCGGCGCGAGGTGGTATCAAGCGTGGCGAACAGCTGGTCGGCGACATACACGCCGGCCTTGGTCACGGCATTGAACAGGGTCGACTTGCCAGCATTGGTATAGCCGACCAGCGAGACCGAGAACGTGTGATTGCGCCCACGTGCGCGGCGCTGGGTTTCGCGCTGCTTGTGCAGCTTTTCCAGCCGTGCGCGCAGCGCCTTGACGCGTTCGCCGATCAGCCGGCGGTCCGTTTCAAGCTGCGTCTCGCCGGGACCGCGCAAGCCGATACCGCCTTTTTGCCGCTCAAGGTGAGTCCAGCCGCGAATCAGGCGCGTGGCCAGATGCTGCAGCTGGGCCAGCTCAACCTGCAGCTTGCCCTCGTGGCTCTTGGCGCGCTGCGCAAAGATATCGAGAATCAGGCTGGTACGGTCAAGCACGCGCACATTGAGGCGCTTTTCCAGATTGCGCTGCTGGGCAGGCGAAAGGGCATGATTGAAGATGACAATTTCCAGGCCATCGTTGACGACCGCGTCGCCAATTTCGTCAGCCTTGCCGCTGCCGACGAAATAGGCCGAGTCGGGACTCGAACGCTTGGCCGTGATGGTGGAAATCGGGTCCGCGCCAGCAGAGCGCGACAACAGCATCAGCTCCTCCATGCTGGCGGCAAAATCGCTGTGACCGAAGTCAACGCCGACTAGTGCCGCGCGCATGATGAAGGCAAACGTGTTGAGGCGCGCGCCGATGCCGGGGCATCAGCGCTGCTGGCGCGGGCGAAAGCGAAGAAGGGTGCAAGGCGCAGGGCCGTCAAGCTCAACGCTTTACTCCGCTTCGGATTCAATATTGAGATTGACGGCACGGGCCGGCACCACTGTCGAGATGGCGTGCTTGTACACCATCTGCGTGACCGTATTGCGCAGCAATACGACGTATTGATCGAACGATTCGATATGGCCTTGCAGTTTGATGCCGTTGACCAGATAGATCGAGACAGGAACATGCTCTTTGCGTAATGCATTGAGGAATGGGTCTTGTAACAGTTGCCCTTTGTTGCTCATAACAGCTCCGTTTGTTGATGTTGTTGTGTAAGAATTGGAGGCGACGCGCTTGATTTCAAGTGCCCATGCAACATTCTTCTCAAGACAGAATGTTGTTATAGCTACTGTAACCTGTTTTCGCGCTCGCTGTCGCGCAACGCGCATTAACGATTTATTATAACTGTGCGCTATCCCATATTACATGGCTACCGGCGCCGCATTATGATGGCGGCGCCTTAATTGCAGCTTAATATAACAATGTGATTTACTTGCTCGGCGTTCTGGCAAATGGATTTTTACCGGTGCGCAGTTCAATGCGCAATGGCGTGCCGACCAGCGAGAAGGTATCGCGGAAATGCTTTTCAAGATAACGCTTGTAGGGCTCACCCACGGCGTCAAGTGCATTGCCGTGAATAACGATCACCGGCGGATTCATGCCGCCCTGATGCGCATAGCGCAGCTTCGGACGGATCGAACCCTTGCGGCGCGGCTCCTGCTTTTCCACCGCTTCGATCAATGCACGCGTCAGTTTTGGCGTGGACAGGTCGCACATGGCGGCCGCATAGGCCGCATTAAGCGACTTCATCAAGGGACCGATGCCGGTGCCTTTCAAAGCCGAAATAAAGTGCATGTTGGCAAACGAGAGGAAATCGAGCTTGCGGTCGAGATCGATCTTGATTTCATCGCGTTCATGCGATTGCAGGCCGTCCCATTTATTGACGGCGACCACCAGCGCGCGGCCCGATTCGAGAATAAAGCCGGCAATATGCGCATCCTGCTCGGAAATATCCTGCTGCGCGTCGAGCAGCAAAATCACCACATTGGCTTCGGAAATCGACTGCAGCGTCTTGACCACCGAGAATTTCTCGATCGCTTCAAACACCTTGCCGCGGCGGCGGATACCGGCCGTGTCGATCAGCGTATATTGCTGGCCGTCGCGCTCGAACGGAATCTCGATCGAGTCGCGCGTGGTGCCCGGCATGTCGAAGGCGATCACGCGCTCTTCGCCCAGCAGGGTATTGACCAGCGTCGACTTGCCCACGTTGGGGCGGCCGACCAGCGCGATGCGGATGCCGCGATCGGTTTTTTCCAGCTCTTCCGGCTCTTCCGGACGCTGGGCAAACGCGGTATCGAGCATCACTTCGACCAGGTCGGCCACGCCGTCGCCATGCGCCGACGAGATCGCGTACGGATCGCCCATGCCCAGCTCGTAGAAGTCCGACACCACGGCCGTGTAGCGCATGCCTTCGCTCTTGTTGACCACCAGCATGACCGGACGGCCGCTCTTGCGCAGGAAGTCGGTGATGGTCTTGTCATGCGGCGTCAGGCCCTGGCGGCCGTCGACGATGAACACCACCACATCGGCCTCGGCCACGGCCTGCTTGGTCTGCAGTGCCATCTGGTGCATGATGCCTTCCTTGGCCACGGGTTCGAAACCACCCGTATCGATGACCAGGAAGGGACGTTCGCCGACACGACCTTCGCCATAGTGACGATCGCGCGTCAACCCAGGCAAATCGGCCACCAGCGCATCGCGCGAGCGGGTCAGACGATTGAATAAAGTCGATTTCCCAACATTGGGTCGACCTACTAGTGCTATTACCGGCTTCATTGTATTACTCGACTGCCAAGGCAGTCACTGTCCCTGATTGGGTTTGAAAAATCAAATTCGAACCTGCCACCACCGGCACCGACACAATCGGGCTGCCGTCGGTGCTGACCCGACCTAATAATGCGCCATCTTCCCGCGACAGGAAGTGGATATAACCTTGATAGTCGCCGACCGCCACGCTGCGACCATACGAGGCCGGCGTGGACAGGCGACGACGCGCCAGCGTGTCATTCTTCCACGCGCCCTGGCCGCCGTCGCGGGCAAACGCCAGCACGGAACCCTGGTCGTCGGCGGCAAACACGAAACGCTGGTCAACTGCCACGCCCACGTCCGTCGAGATCGGCTTGGTCCAGCGCGGCACGCCGGTGGCGGCGTCGAAGCAGCCGGCCTTGCCCTGGTACGTTGCGGCGCACACTTCGCTCTCAAACACCACCGGCGTGCCGGCGATATCGGAGACGCGCTCCAGTTCGGTTGCGCCGCGCGGCTCGCTGACCACTACTTCCCAGCGTACCACACCGGTGGCCGCTGTCAGCGCCAGCAATTTGCCGCCTGGCTGGGCCACATAGATATTGGCGCCGCCAGCGACCATGCCCGGCGCATTGCGCAAGGTCAAAGCCGGCGTGGCGCGCTGCACCGTCCATTTGCGCTCGCCCGTTTTTGCGTCGTAGCCGACGATACGGTTGTCGATGCTGCGTACGGCAACGATGCCGTCAGCCACCACCGGCGCGCTCAGCACCTCGCTGGACGCCTGGGCCTTCCACAGCGACTTGCCGTCAGCATCAAACGCCAGGATCTGGCCCTTTATGGCGCCGACTGCCACCACATTGCCATCCGTGCCCGGGCTCGACGTAATGTCGGCGCCAGCCTTGATACGCCAGGTTTCCCGGCCCGTGGCCGCATCGATGCGCGCCAGCGCACCGTCGGCATTGACCACGTACAGGCTGGTGCCCGACAGCGCCGGCGAAAACGCATACACGCCGCCTTTGCCAATCGAATACTTCCATGCATCGCGCACTGCCATGCTCGATTTTAACTCGACCAGCTTGGCCGGCTCGGTTTTCGGATCTTTCGAGGCAAACGGATTCCAGGACGAGCAACCGGCCATCAGGGCCAGCAGGCTTGCAGCAAGCAGTTTTTCAGTGATGCGCATATGTGTTATCCAACCTTTGTTGTACTTGTCAGTGTAAGGCAGGCGGCAGCCGGTGCCGCGCAGCAGAACTAGCCTGCCGCTCAGGCAGCGGCCGCTTCAGCCTTTTTCTCTTCGGGCACGCTGCCACCGATTGCTTCGAGCTTGACCTGGATCAGCTGGCGGCCCGGATTGTCTTTCGAGGTGGCATTCCATGCCGCCAGGTACGCAGTGCGTGCATCGGCCAGCTTGTTTTGCGCGACCAGCACATCGCCCTTGCGGTCGGCCACGGCGCCGGCAAACTGCGCCACGGTGTCGCCGGACAATACTTTCAGCGCTTCATCGTAGGCTTTTTCATCGAGCAGCACGCCAGCCAGGCGCAGCTTGGCAATCGCCTTGTATTCTTCGCTGCCATGTTCCGCCACCCATTGCAGCTGGGCCTTGGCCGTTTTCAGGTCCTTGGCGTCGAACGCCGCCTTGGCGGCAGCCAGGCCGCTCATCTGCGCGTAGGCGGTGCCGCCAAAGCGCGACTGCATGTCGCCGGCAGCGCGCTGGATCTTGGCCGCATCCTTGGCGGCAATCGCGCCTTGCAGCTCCTCATACAGCTGGCCTGCCTGCGCAGCCTGGTTGCGCTGGTAGTACTGCCAGCCGGCCCAGCCGCTGTAGCCTGCCAGCGCCACGATCAGGACCCAGGAGGTCAGATTGCCGTGACGTTGCCACCAGGCCTTGAGGGTTGCCAGTTGTTCTTGTTCTTCGTGATCGTATGCCATGAGAGTTCAGTTTGAAAGGTGTTGATCGAAAATGCCTGCTGCTGCCATCAATATCAATGATGGTGGTGCACGTGGCCGTCGGCGCCGTGGTCGTGACCGCAATCGTGGGCGCCGATAATCTGGTCGACCAGGTAATCGACCACCTCGTCGAACGGCACCGTATTTTGCTGCGCGCCGCCTTCGGCATCGCGCAGCGCCTTGACGTTGGCGACATGATTGGCCACTTCGTCGTCGCCGAGGATCACGGCAAACGAAGCGCCGCTGGCATCAGCCTTTTTCATCTGCGCCTTGAAGGCGCCGCCGCCATTGCTGGCCGCGCAATGCAAGACCACGTCCAGGCCGGCGTCACGGATGCGCTCGGCCAGCACGAAAGCCTGCAGGCCGGCCTGCTCGCCCTGATGCACCAGGTAGACGTCGCACTGGGCTGGCGCCACCGGCTCGCCCGCTTCCTTCATCAGCAGCACCAGGCGTTCGATGCCCATGCCAAAGCCAACCGCCGGGGTCGACTTGCCGCCAAACATTTCCACCATGCCGTCATAACGGCCGCCGGCGCAGACCGTGCCTTGCGCGCCCAGCTTGTCGCTGACCCACTCGAACACGGTGCGATTGTAATAGTCGAGGCCGCGCACCAGGCGCGGGTTGATGGTAAATGGAATATTGTTGTGATTCAAGATCTTCTGCAGGCCATGGAAATGCGCCAGCGATTCTTCGCCCAGGTATTCCAGCAGCTTCGGCGCATTGTTCACCAGTTCCTGCATGGCCGGATTCTTGGTATCTAAAATGCGCAGCGGATTGCTGTGCAGGCGGCGCTTGGCTTCTTCGTCAAGCAGCTCGCTGTGGCTTTCCAGGTAAGCGATCAGGTCGGCGCGGTGGCGCAGGCGCTCGCCGGCGTCGCCGATCGAATTGAGTTCCAGGCGGATGTCTTCCAGGCCCAGATCGTCCCACAGGCGGCGGCACAGCATGATCAGCTCGGCATCGATATCGGGTCCGGTAAAGCCGATCGCTTCCACGCCGAACTGGTGGAACTGGCGATAGCGGCCTTTTTGCGGGCGCTCGTGGCGGAACATCTGGCCCTTGTACCACAGGCGTTTCGGGCCTTCGTACACCAGATTGTGCTCGACCACGGCGCGCACCACGCCGGCCGTGCCTTCAGGGCGCAGCGTCAGGTTGTCGCCGTTCATCGAGTCGGTAAACGAATACATTTCCTTTTCCACGATGTCGGTCACGGCGCCGATGGCGCGTGCAAACAGCTTGGTTTCTTCCACGATCGGGGTGCGGATCTGCTGGAAGCCATAGCTCTGCAGCACCGACTGGGCGGTGTTTTCAAACAATTCCCACAGCGGCGCGTCGGCGGGCAGCACATCGTTCATGCCTTTGACGCCGGTGATTTTTTCTGCTTTTTTATTTTCGGACATAATGTTTTTCTTTTCTTTAACTGTGGTGTCGGATTACGCGCGGAGCGCTAATCCGACCTACCCGACCACCCCGACCGCTCCAGCCAACGCTGCGGTGCCGTAATGGGTTTTAACATAGTTCAGGACGATGTCCTGGAATTCCTCGACGATGCGCTCGCCGCGCAGGGTGACGACTTTTTCGCCATCGACAAATACCGGTGCGGCTGGCGATTCGCCGGTGCCGGGCAGGCTGATGCCGATATTGGCGTGCTTCGATTCGCCGGGACCGTTGACGATGCAGCCCATCACGGCCACGTTCATCGCTTCGACGCCGGGATACGATTTTTTCCATTCCGGCATCTGCTCGCGCAGATAGGTCTGGATATTGTCGGCCAGTTCCTGGAACGTGGTCGAGGTGGTGCGGCCGCATCCCGGGCAGGCAATCACCATCGGCGCAAACTTGCGCAGGCCCATGGTCTGCAGAATTTCCTGGCCGACGATCACTTCGCGCGTACGGTCGCCGCCCGGCTCGGGCGTCAGCGAAATGCGGATGGTGTCGCCGATGCCTTCCTGCAGCAGTACCGACAGCGCCGCCGTCGAGGCAACGATGCCCTTGCTGCCCATGCCCGCTTCGGTCAGGCCCAGGTGCAGCGGATAGTCACAGCGCTTGCCCAGTTCGCGGTACACGGCGATCAGATCCTGCACGCCGGAGACTTTGCACGACAGGATGATCTTGTCGCGCGCCAGGCCCAGCTCTTCGGCACGCACGGCGTTTTCAATGGCCGACGTGACCAGCGCTTCGTACATCACCGCCTGCGCCGTCCACGGTTCGGCGCGGCCCGCGTTTTCATCCATGATGCGCGCCAGCAGCGCCTGGTCCAGGCTACCCCAGTTCACGCCGATGCGCACCGGCTTGTCGTAGCGGCAGGCCGCCTCGATCATCTGGGCAAACTGCGTGTCACGCTTGGCACCCTTGCCCACATTGCCCGGATTGATGCGGTATTTCGACAGCGCACGCGCGCAATCAGGGTAATCGTTAAGCAGCGTATGGCCGTTGTAATGGAAGTCGCCCACCAGCGGCACATCGATATCCATCTTGTCGAGCTGTTCGCGGATATACGGCACGGCCGCAGCGCTTTCGGGCCGGTCGACCGTCAGGCGCACCATTTCGGAGCCGGCGCGCGCCAGTTCCTTGATCTGGATCGCAGTGGCAATCGCGTCGGCCGTATCGGTATTGGTCATCGACTGCACCACCACCGGGGCGTTGCCGCCAACCCATATCTGGCGCTGGCCGTACTGCACCAGCACCTTGCGGCTGTCGCGCCGATCCGAGGGGCCGGAGGCAATTGCTGTATTCGAGGAAGCCATGTTCGTTGTCGTCTGTAAGAAAATAGTCAAACCGTGTTATTTGATGCTGACGCGGGCAATCGTGCCACCGGCCACCGTCGGCAGGTCGAGCTTTGCGCCGCGCAGGGTGGCTTGCACCACACCGGGCTTGCCGACCACCAGCGTGGCCGGACCGGTAATGTCGAATGTCTCGGTGCTGCCGGCCTTGACCAGGCGCGAAATGAGCGGCGAGGCGTTTGGACGGCGAATTTCAACCCACGAATCCTGTTCCACTTTCAGCACCAGTGCGTTTGCACCTGCTGCTGCCGGGACTGCGGCCGGCGCTTCAGCTGCAACCGCAGCTGGCGCGGCAGCGGCTGTCGCTGTCACCGGTGCCGGCGTGGTAGCAGCCGCTGCTGGCGGTGTTGCCGGCGGCGCTGCTGGTGTCACTACCGAAGCTGCCGTCTGCGCGGCGCTGTCGCTGCCGGCTGGCGGCGGCACCGAAATTAACGGCACCGACGGCGTTTGCACCGGTGCCAGTTCGCCCGGCTTGACCAGCGTGGTTTCGACCGGCGCCGTGACGCCGGTGTGTTCGGCCGGCTTGTCGGCATGCGCCAGCAGGTTCTCGGGTACATAGCCAAGCTTGTAGGCGCCAAAGGCCGCCACGGCCACGACCACCACCGCGCCGGCAATCCACACGGCCGGATTGCTTGAGCGCTGCGTCATCGATGGAAATTTCGACTCCGAAAACGTGGTGCCGGACATTTCACGGCGCACCGGCGTTACTGCCTCCTGCGTCGGCGCCTGCGGCACTTCGATCATCGCCACCAGCGGCGCTGCGTCCAGCCGCAGCACCTTGGCGTAGGCGCGCACGAAACCACGCACCACGGCCAGATTCGGCAAGGCCGCCACGTCGCCCTCTTCCAGCGCCACCACCTGGCGCGGCGCCAGCTTGAGCTGTTCAGCCACCTGCCCCACCTGCCAGCCCAGCGTCTCACGCTGCGCCTTCAGTTGTGCGCCCGCCAGCGCAAGGTTGCCCTGCGGCTGCTGAGGTGCTTCTGCCCGAGGCGTTTCTGCCCGCTCTGAATTCATTGGTACCCCTGTCTCACTCATCAAACGCCCCACTTTGATAAGCAGCATATTCGGACGAAGCGAAATGGTGACGACGCAGCAGCGCCGCCAGGCCAGCTTCCGCTTCTGTATTTCCGAGCTTATGCTGCACCTTGATCCCGAGCCACAGCACATCGGCCGGCTGGCTCTCCATAGTCCCTGCTGCTGCAAGCCGTCCCAGATGCAGGGCGGCTTGCCGGTAATCTTGCTGCTTGTAATACACACGCACCAGGCCGGCATGCGCCACAGCCTCGTCGGGCGCCAGTGCCAGGGCGCGCGTGAAATACGCGCCGGCGCGGCGATCATCACCGAGGTTCAAGCTGCACTGTCCGGCATTGAGCAGCGCCTTCTCAGGCGTGTCATACGACGCATCCTGCAACGCTGCCTCAAAATAGCCGAGCGCCTGGGCAGCACGCCCGCTCCGGCATAAAAACTGGCCGTAATTATTGCTCAACTCCGGATTGTGAGGCGCAAGGCGCAAGGCGTAAAGAAAATCTTGCTCTGCCAGCAAAGGTTTTCGCAATGCAGCATAGACCAGCGCGCGCATGCCATGTGCCTGTGGCAAGGTCGGCGCCAGCGTGATCGCCTGATTGGCTTCCTGCAAAGCGACTTCGAGCTGGCCCTGCTCATAATAGGCACTGGCCAGTTGCAAACGCAATTGCGCACGCTGGGCGCTGCTGGCGCCTTCGCTGGCATGGTCTGGCGCAACAGCACAGCCGACCAGCGCCCCAGCCAGGCTGAAGGCAGCCACAGCGCGTGAGCAATGGATCGCCATGCCTTCCTGCATCAGGTGCGAATTTCCACGATCTTGCCGAAATTGGCGCCAAACTTCTGCTGGTATTCGGACATCTTTTCCATCCGTTCCTGCACCCGCGTGCGGTCCTTGACTTCGCCGGCCAGCTGGCCGCAGGCGGCATCGATATCGTCGCCGCGCGTCTTGCGCACGGTGGTGACGATGCCGCCGTCCATCAGCACCTGGGCAAACGCCTTGATGCGCGGATTTTTCGAGCGGAACAGGCCCGACTCGGGGAAGGGATTGAACGGAATCAGGTTGAACTTGCAGTTCACGCCAAATTCGCGGTCCTGCACCAGCGCCAACAGTTCGCGCGCGTGCTCGTCGCTGTCGTTGACGCCGTCCAACATGCAGTATTCAAAGGTGATGAAGTCGCGCGGCGCAAATTCCAGGTAGCGCTTGCAGGCGGCCATCAGTTCCTTCAATGGGTATTTCTTGTTCAGTGGAATCAGACCATCGCGCAGCGAATCATTCGACGCATGCAGCGACACGGCCAGCGCCACCGGCACTTCCTGCGACAGCTTGTCCATCATCGGCACCACGCCCGAAGTCGACAGCGTCACGCGGCGGCGCGACAGACCGTAGGCGTTATCGTCGAGCATCAATTTAAGGGCGGTGACGGTCGGCTCGAAGTTCAGCAGCGGCTCGCCCATGCCCATCATCACCACGTTGGTGATCTGGCGCTCGCCTTTCGGGCCCGGCTCGATACCCTTGGTGCGGCGCAGTTCGAATTCGGCCATCCACAGCTGACCGATGATCTCGCCCACCGTCAGGTTGCGGTTGAAGCCCTGCTTGCCGGTCGAGCAGAAACGGCAGTTGACGGCGCAGCCAGCCTGGGTCGAAATGCACAGCGTGCCGCGATTTTCTTCCGGAATGAATACGGTCTCGACCGCATTGCCATTGCCGACGTCGACCAGCCACTTACGCGTCCCATCGGTTGAGGTATGGTCGCTGATAATGGCCGGCGCGCGTACTTCGGCGCGCGTCCTGAGTTTGTCGCGCAGGGACTTGGCCAGGTCGGTCATGGCATCGAAGTCCGACGCACCGAACTGGTGTATCCAGCGCTGTAATTGTTTTGCACGGAACGGTTTCTCTCCCAACTCGGCGCAATAGGCGATGAGCTGCGCGGGATCGAGGTCCAGCAAGTTGGTGAGTGTTGTCGTGGTCATGTCGTCAATTCCAAAAATCCGTCCCCGCGCGCCAGGCCCAATGGGCGGCGCCGCGGGAACAGGGGGTGATAAAGTCATTTCATGGATAACGCCATGAAATAACGTTATCCTGGGCGATTAGGCCAGTTCCGGGAAGAAGTAAGCGATTTCCACTTTAGCTGCTTCAACGGCGTCCGAACCGTGTACGGCGTTGGCGTCGATCGAATCGGCGAAATCGGCGCGGATCGTGCCTTTTTCTGCTTTCTTCGGATCGGTTGCGCCCATCAGGTCACGGTGAGCCAGAACGGCGTTTTCGCCTTCCAGAGCCTGGATCATGACTGGACCGGAAACCATGAAGGTCACCAGGTCGTTGAAGAAGCCGCGCTCTTTGTGCGCAGCGTAGAAGCCTTCAGCTTGTTCGCGCGACAGTTGGGTCATGCGGGCAGCAACGATTTTCAGGCCAGCGTTTTCAAAACGGGTGTAGATTTGGCCGATGACGTTTTTTGCAACTGCATCTGGTTTGATGATCGACAGGGTGCGTTCGATTGCCATTTGTGAAAACTCCAATAAAAAGAAAGGTTTAAAACAATAATTGATAGTTCAATCAACCTTCGATTTTACCATACTCCACCCCATATCCCCAGACAAGCAGTCCCCTTCTTTGCAACCATGCTGCGTTTAATGCAATCTTAAGCTGGTTTTTTTGTAAAAAACGGGGGTCATGCTATCCTTGCAGAAAGCAATTACTTGATTTGACATCACGGAGGCATTATGAATCAGAACATGCAACGCACGTTTGACCTGTCGGGGGGCATGCAGCAAGTACGCCACCAGGTCTTGCGCAATACTTACTGGCTGCTGGCACTGTCCATGATACCGACCGTGCTGGGTGCGTTTATCGGCGTGCAGATGCACCTGCCGATGCTGACCGGCGGCATGGGCTTCATCATCTTTATGGTGGTGGCGTTCGGCTTTATGTACGCGATTGAAAAAACCAAGAATTCGGGTCTGGGCGTAGCCGTACTGCTGGGCTTTACGTTCTTCATGGGCCTGATGCTCACGCCGATCCTGACCCGCACCCTGGGCTACTCGAACGGCGGCATGCTGATCATGACCGCCTTCGGCGGCACCGCCACCATCCTGGCTGTGATGGCCACCATTGCCACCGTGTCGAAACGCGATTTTTCGGCGATGGGCAAATGGCTGTTTGCCGGCGTGATCGTGCTGATCCTGGCTTCAGTGGCCAACATCTTCCTGGGCCTGTCGGCATTGTCGATCGTCATCTCGATGGTGGCCATTGCAATCTTCTCGGCCTACATCCTGTATGACGTGCAGCAGATCATCAACGGCGGCGAGACCAACTACATCTCGGCCACTCTGCGCATCTACCTCGATGTGTACAACATCTTTACCAGCCTGCTGTCCTTGCTGGGCCTGGCTGGCGGTAGCCGCGACTAAGATTGATGCAGCAACAAAAAAACCGGCTTCGGCCGGTTTTTTTACGCCTGTAATGTGACTGCGGTGTTGTCGGATTACGCCGCTGCGCGGCTAATCCGACCTACGTGACAATCCGACGTACACATGTTGCACAGGCCGTAGGTCGGGTTAGCCCCCAGGGCGTAACCCGACATCACCACCAACGCCCCTCAAACGAGGTCAAACACCGCCATCGATTCGACATGCGAGGTGTGCGGAAACATATTGACCACGCCTGCCTTGGACAGTTTGTAGCCGGCTTCCAGCATCAAAATACCAGCGTCGCGCGCCAGCGTTGATGGACTGCAGGAAACATAGACAATACGCTTGGGCAGCAAATCCGGGCGCACTTGCGACAAGCCGGCCAGCGCCTGGCACAGGGCCATGGCGCCGTCGCGCGGCGGGTCGACCAGGATGCGGTCAAACTTGCCCAGCGCGATCAGGTCTTCGGTGGTGACTTCAAACAGGTTACGGGTAAAGAACGAGGTCTTGGCCGACAAACCGTTGGCCTTGGCGTTTTCCAGTGCGCGTTCGGTCAGCGTGGTGCTGCCTTCGATGCCAACCACTTCGCTGCCCTGGGTGGCCAGCGGCAGGGTAAAGTTGCCGAGGCCACAGAACAGGTCGGCCACGCGGTCTTCAGGCTGCACTTCCAGCAGGCGCAGCGCCTTGGCCACCAGCACGCGGTTGATATGGTGATTGACCTGGGTAAAGTCGACCGGCTTGAACGGCATCTTCACGCCAAACTCGGGCAGCAGGTAGTGCAGTTGCTGGTCGAGCGGATAGAACGGCACGGCCGTCTCCGGACCCTTGACCTGCAGCCACCATTGCACGCCGTACTGGTCGGCAAAGGCTTTCAGCTTGAGCTCATCGTCGGCGCTCAACGGCGCCATAATGCGCAGCACCATGGCGGTGACGTTTTCGCCCACCGCCAGCTCGATCTGCGGCATCTGGTCGAAGATCGACAGCGAAGCGACCAGTGCGCGCAGCGGCAGCAGCATGTCAGAAATGTGCGGCGGCAGGATCTCGCAGCTATCCATATCGGCCACGAACGCCGATTTCTTTTCATGAAAGCCAACCAGTACCGCGTCCTTTTTCTTGACATGGCGCACCGACAGGCGCGCGCGGTAGCGGTAGCCCCAGGTCGGGCCGTACATCGGGCGCATGATGCTCTCGGCGCGCACCTTGCCGATATGCCACAGGTTATCTTCCAGCACGCGCTGCTTGATCGCGACCTGCGCCGACGGCTCCAGATGCTGCATCGAGCAGCCGCCGCAGTTATCGAAATGCTTGCATTTGGGCGTCACGCGCATCGACGATTCGCGGTGCAGCGCGGTCATGCGCGCCGCTTCCCAGTTTTTCTTCTTCTTGAAGGTGACAAAGCTGACGCGTTCGCCCGGCAAGGCGCCTTCGACAAACACCACCTTGCCCGGCGTGCCGTCTTCATTGTCGATATGGCCGACGCCGCGCGCGTCCATGTCGAGCGATTTGATTTCGAGAATATTATCTTGCATAGCAATCAATAGGTAAAAACGGGCCAAAATGCAGGGCCGCGCTGGAACTGCTGTCTGGAAGGGAGTGGGCCGGGCGCCGCGAGCAGGGTCGAACGGCGCCGAACGGGCCGTATGATAGCAGATGCCAAGGCGGTGCAGCCGCGGCGAGGCGCCTTAAAGCAGCGAATCCCTGACCACGCCGCGCGCCGCCATGGCGCGCTTGAGCTTGATCAGCGCTTCCTGCTGGATCTGGCGCACGCGCTCGCGCGTGACGCCCATTTCTTCGGCCAGCGTTTCCAGCGTAGCCGGATCGTCGTTGTCGAGGCCAAAACGGCGCATGATCACCACGCGCTGCTTGTCGGGCAGCTTGCCCAGCCAGTCGCGCACCAGCAACGTCATTTCGTGGTGCTCGGCGCGCGCGTCGGGACTGTCTTCGGCCGCGCCAGGCAGCATGTCCATCAGCGACGATTGCGGATCGTTGTCGAGCGGCGCGTCGAGCGAGGTGGCGTGTTCGGACAGCGCCAGCATATCCTGCACCTCCTCCACTGGCCGCCCCACCAGGTGGGCGATGTCTTCAACCGAGGCGTCCTTGCCGTCGTGCTGCTGCGCTTCCAGGTGATATTTGCCGCGCAATACCTGGTTCAGTTCGCGCACCATGTGTACCGGCAGGCGCACCGTGCGCGCCTGGTTCATGATGGCGCGCTCGATGCTCTGGCGTATCCACCAGGTGGCGTAAGTGGAAAAGCGGAAACCGCGCTCGGGCTCGAACTTGTCGATGGCGCGCATCAGGCCGATATTGCCCTCCTCGATCATGTCGAGCAAGACCACGCCGCGGTTGATGTAATGCTTGGCAATCGACACCACCAGCCGCAGGTTGTGCTCGATCATGGTCTGGCGCGCTTCGAAATTGCCCTGCTTGGCCAGCGTGGCGTAATGGACTTCCTGCGGCGCCGTCAGCAGCGGGCGCGTGCCGATCTGATTCAGATAGTGCTGGGTAGTATCGGTCGACAGCTCGGCCGCCAGCACTTTTTTCAGTTCATCGACGCTGTCGACGGCCACGCTGGCCGCAACAGCCGGATCACTGGCGCCGTCCTCGCCATCCGCTTCGCCAGGTTCGTCCGCCATCACGTCATCGGCCGCCTCGTCCTGCGGATCGAATTCATCATCCTTCTGGTCGTGCGGCGCGTTGGTCATTGCTTTACCTGATTGAACTAACGGTTAGGCAGAAATTTCGACGGATCCACAGGTTTGCCCTGCTGGCGGATTTCAAAGTGCAGCTTGACCCGGTCGGCATCGGAATCACCCATTTCAGCGATGGCCTGGCCGCGGTTCACATTCTGGCCTTCCTTGACCAGGATGCTGCGGTTATGCGCATACGCCGACAACAAACTATTACTATGCTTCACGATAACAAGATTACCATAACCACGGATGCCGCTGCCAGCGTACATGACTTTTCCGCTGCCAGCCGCCACCACCTGCTGGCCAGCCTTGCCGGCGATATCGACGCCCTTGTTCTTGCCTTCGTCAAACGTCGCGATCACCTTGCCTTCGGTGGGCCAGATCCACACCAGCTTTTCCTCGCCGGCGGCAGTTGCCGGTGGCACCGGCGTGACCGCCAGCGGTGCGGCCGGCACGGCGGCAGGCGCCGGTGCCGGGGCAGGTTTGGTCTCGGT
Organism: Janthinobacterium aquaticum; assembly: GCF_009208565.1. Lineage (GTDB taxonomy): Bacteria > Pseudomonadota > Gammaproteobacteria > Burkholderiales > Burkholderiaceae_D > Janthinobacterium. Next base: position 151,264 of record NZ_WFLK01000007.1, read on the forward strand.
CACGCCGGCGTCGCTGCGCAGTTCGGCCAGGGTGGCGTCGGAATACGGCTTTTTCTCGCCGCGCGGACCGCTTTTCTTCGGCACCACCGGCGCGCTCGGACGCACCTCGGTAATCACCGGTGCGGCAATGGCCGACGTTTGCGCGCCGCCGCTGCTACCGCTCTCGCCAGTGGGTGGCAGCACGCGCAGCACCTGGTCGACCTTGATGTCGTTCGGATTGGTCAGCTCGTTCCACACCACCAGGTCGCGGTAGTTCTGGCCGTGCTCGAGCGCAATGCGCAGCAGCGTGTCGCCACGGCGCACGGTATAGAAGGCCGGATCGCGGTCGCGCGCATCAGGTGCGGCTGCGCTGCCGGTAACAGGCTGGCGTTCCACCACGGGCGCCTGCACGCCGGTGGTGCCGCAGCCGCTCAAGATGGCCGCAAGGCCGAGAGTGCCAAGAAGTCGCTTTGTATTATTAATCATTTGCATGTGTTATCTGTCCTGCTTGCTGGTTGATCCGGGGATCAGATGACGCCCGGGCGCAAGGGCACGAAATGGCAATCTTCCAGCGTTTCACTGGTCCATTCCATTTTCCCAACCCGGGTAATCAGTTGTAATCGCTGCAACGTGGCGCCCACTGGCGCTACCAGGCGTCCGCCGATGGTCAGTTGATCGAGCAGCGCCTGTGGCACTTCCAGTCCGGCTGCGGCCAGGATGATCCCGTCGAACGGGGCCGCCTGCGGCAGACCTAGCATACCATCTCCGTACTGCAAGCGCAGGTTCGACACGCGCAAGGCGCGCAGGTTGGACTTGGCCAGCTCATGGAGCGGCTTGATGCGCTCGATCGAATAGACTTCCTTCGCTACCAGCGACAGCACCCTGGCCTGATAGCCGCAGCCGGTGCCGATCTCGAGCACCTTGTTCAAGCTGCCGCCATTGCGCATCACTTCAATCATGCGCCCGACGATATACGGCTGCGAAATCGTTTGCTGGTGGCCGATCGGCAAGGAGGCGTCGATATACGCCTGCGAGGCCAGCGCTTCATCCATGAACAGATGGCGCGGCACGGCCTGCAGCGCATCGAGCACCACCTGGTCGCGCACGCCCTGTTTGGCCACCCGCGCCACCATGGCGCGCCGCACGGCGTCCGACACCAGCGGATTTTGCCGTTGCGGCGCCGCCACCGGCGCGGCGCCATACGGCGCACGCAGATTGCGCGCTGCGCTTTGCGCCGCATTCTGGGTCGCCGTCTGCGGCGTGGCCACCCAGGCCTTGGCAGGCGCTGCGCCCTGGCGCGACGGTTTGCCGGCCAGCGAGTCGAGCGTCAGCGGAAAGGTGCGCGGCTTGTCACTCATGCTGCCCCCCCCTGGCCAGGCTGCTGGAGAGCGCATCGAGCGCCGTCACATGCGTCAGATCGATCTGCAGCGGCGTCACCGACACCTGGCCTTGCGCAACCGCATGGAAGTCGGTGCCGGGACCGGCGTCCTTGGTGGCGCCGACCGGACCGATCCAGAAAATTTCACGGCCGCGCGGATCGAGTGCGCGGATCACCGGCTCGGCCGCATGGCGCTTGCCCAGGCGCGTGGCGGCCACGCCCTGCATCTGCTCATAGGGGATGGCCGGAATATTCACGTTCAGCAGGTAGGGTGCCGGCAAGGCGTCGAAATGGCGCTCGACGATGTCCCTGGCCATGCGCGCGGCCGCATCGAGGTTGGGCCAGCCAAACTCGGACTGCGAAAAGGCAATGGCCGGGATGCCGAACAGATAGCCTTCGGTGGCGGCTGCCACCGTACCCGAGTACAGCGTGTCGTCGCCCATGTTGGGGCCATTGTTGATGCCCGACACGACCAGGTCGGGCCGTTCCATCAGCATGCCGGTCAGCGCCACGTGCACGCAGTCGGTGGGCGTGCCGTTCACGTAGTAAAAACCATTGCCAGCCTTCCCCACCGACAGCGGACGGTCCAGCGACAGCGAATTGGACGCGCCGGAGCGGTTGCTGTCGGGCGCCACCACCACGATCTCGGCAATACTGGCCAGCGCATCGGCCAGCGCCGCCAGGCCTGGCGCCAGGTAGCCATCGTCGTTGCTAATAAGGATTCTCATGCCGGGATTTTACCCGAAGCAACGCCGTCGCTCCTATGTGATGAAGCTCAAGGAAGCGAAAATCACCGCAACGCCGACAAAGAGGCCTCATTGCGCCATGCCGGTGCCATCGCCGGCAGCACGAAGCGGCTGCAGTCGTGGCCGACCGGCATAGCATGCTTGAGCAGATGATAATGGGTGGCGATGCGCTGCACGATTTTTTGTATATCGGGCAGATAACGCGGATTGGACTTCAGGTCGCCACTGGCCAGCGTGTAACCGGAAAAATCGAGATAAAAGCCGGGACCGGTAATCGGCAACGGCAAGCCGTCCGGGTGCGGTGTCATGATAATGGGAATGATCAGGTGGCTGGGCAATTCGTACCAACTGCTGCGCTCGCGTTCGATCAGCTGCATGCCGGCAAACTCGCGCCGCGTATAACCGTGCGCTTCGTACTTTGGCGTGTAAAGCACGATCATGGTGACGCTTTCGCACATGGCGCGCGCCACGCGCCGGTCAAGATCGTCGCCGCCACCCAACTGTTCGCTGTCGATAAACAGCGCGTCTTCGCAGTCCAGGTGGGGCTCCAGATAGCAGGCCAGTGCCTCGATCAAGTCATTCTTGAATTTGTTCATATATGCGTACTGGCCGTGCGCATAACTCAAGAAACAGCCGTAGCGGATTTGCATGGCATGCTCCTTCCCGATTCTTGAATGTCGCGTCTGCTTGCAAGCCAGACCTGGCACGCATAGAGGCAGGACATGACTTCAATCTAGACGGCTCAGGTCGCACCACTTTGCGCTGGCGCAAAGCCTGTGCCTGTTCTCGCGCATTTTTCATGACAAAAACTGGCCTGAACTCGCCAGAATCTGGCATGGCTGGTACGCGTGCAGGCCGAGCCAAGGCCCGGCAAAACAAGGTCAGGCGCTGCGCGGCGGCAGGTTACGGAAGAATTCGACCACTTCGGCCGCCTCGCGCGTGCGCTTGAACGGCGGCAGGCTTTGCCAGATGCGTCGGCCATACGGCTTGGAGATCAGGCGCGGATCGCAGATCATCAGCACGCCACGGTCGCCCTCATCGCGAATCAGGCGCCCGGCGCCCTGCTTGAGGTTGATGATTGCCTCGGGCAGCGAATGGTGCATGAAGCCGTTCTTGCCCTGCTTTTCCATCACCTCGATACGGGCTGCCAGCACCGGATCGTCGGGCGGCGCAAACGGCAGCTTGTCGATAATCACCAGCGACAGTGCATCGCCGCGCACGTCGACGCCCTCCCAGAAGCTCTGGCTGCCGATCAGCACGCCATTGCCGGCGGCACGGAACTGGTCGAGCAATTCGGTGCGGCCGCGCTCGCCCTGCACGAACAGCGGGAAGTTCAGGCCGCGCGCCTTGAACTCTTCGGCCAGGCGTTCGGCCGCCCGCTTGACGGCGCGCAGCGTGGTGCACAGGAAAAAAGTACGGCCGCCAGCCGCTTCGATAATCGGCAGCGCGCAATCGATCACGGCGTCGGTATAGCCGAGCGAATTGGGCTGCGGCAGATTCTGCGGCACGAACAGCAGGCCCTGCTGGGCGTAATCAAACGGACTCGGCCAGGTATGCGACGGTTCGCCCGTCAGCCCCATCTGCTCGGAAAAATGCTTGAAGTCGTTTTTGACCGCCAAGGTAGCGGAAGTAAAAATCCAGCTGCGCGGCGCGCCTTCGCGCTGGTTGTTGAAAATCGGCGCAATCGACAACGGTGTCTTGTGCAGCTGCAAGGAACTGGAAAACGCCTCGACCCACAGCACGGCCTCTTCGCCGGTCGCCACTTTGGCTTTCGGGTCGAACTTCCAGCTGGAGAGTTGCTGCGCCAACTCGACGCCGCGCACGCGGCACTGCTCCAGCGTTTCAGCGCGTTCGGCCTGGGTTTCCAGCACCGCCACCATGCCATCGAGCTCGTCCTTGAGGGTATCGAGCGCCGGGAAAAAGTCGCTCGATGGCGCAATCTGCGGCAGCGACAGGCGCACGATATCCTGCGGGAACGTCAGGCGCAGGTCGCGCGCGGCTTTTTCCACCACCGTCACGGTCTTGGCCCAGTCGATGCCACGCGCATGCGCTAGCCCTTCGGCCAGCACATCGCGGCACAGTTCAAGTATCTGCGAGGTCGACACGGTATTGCCAAAAAACAGCGTCGCGGTATCGGGCAGCTGGTGCGCCTCGTCGAAAATGACGGTATTGGCCGACGGCAGCAGCTCGGCCACGCCGGTGTCTTTCAGCGCCACATCGGCAAAGAACAGATGATGGTTGACCACCACCACGTCAGCCTGCTGGGCTTCCTTGCGCGCCTTCATCACGAAGCAGTCCTGATAATACTGGCACTCGGCGCCCATGCAGGTGTCGCGCGTCGAGGTGACCAGATTCCATACCGAGGCGTTTTCCGGCACTTTGGTCAGTTCGGCCTTGTCGCCGGAACTGGTCATTTTCAGGAAACGGGAAATTTCACGCAAGTGGCCCACATCGTCGCGCGAGGTCATGCGCCCGTTCTGCAGCGTGCGCTCGAGATGATAGTGGCAGACATAGTTCGAGCGGCCCTTGAGCAGCGCCACCGACACCGGCGCCTGCAAGGCTGCGCGCACGGTCGGAATATCGCGCAGGAACAATTGATCCTGCAAGTTCTTGGTACCAGTGGAAACAATCGTCTTGCCGCCCCACATCAGCGCGGGAACCAGGTAGGCAAAGGTCTTGCCGGTGCCAGTGCCGGCCTCGGCCATCAAGGTGGTCTGTTTGTCGATCGCCTGCGCGATCGCCTTGGCCATGTCGGTTTGCGAACGGCGCGGCTTGAAACTGCCTACGGCAGGCCCGAGCGGACCGCCGGCGCCGAACAGGCGCTCGATATCGGCGTCGTGCTTGCCGGGCTCGGCCTGTACTTCAGCCTCGGCTGGCACTAATTGGGAATCGGTCAAAATATACTTAACGGTAAAAGCGGGACTGGGCAGGCATGCTCAGGCCGGTACATCGGGCACCAGTTGCATCTTGAGCAAGGTGATATGGTCTTTCAGTTGCAGCTTGCGCTTTTTCAAGCGGCGCAGCTGCAGTTCATCATGGTGGCCATCGAGTACCAGCAGTTCAATGACGGCATCGAGATCGCGATGTTCAACGTCAAGTTCGACCAGGCGCCGCTCAATATGTTGCGATTGCTGTGCATCACTCATGTTCAAATTCCAAAATGTCGTTCCGCAGATGGCCTGCAAAGACCGTAGTTTAACCTGCCGCGCGACTTTGGGGCACGTCATTTCGGGGACAAGCCGGCGGCAAACGACGCCGGCCTGTCCCGCATCAATTCTCTGGCATTGGCGGTGGCGGCGCACTGGCAGCTGCAGCAGCCTTGGCAGCCTTGGCGGCGGCGTCGGCCTGGCGCTCGGCCAGGCGCTGGGCCACGCGCGCCTGGCGCTTGGCCGCCTCGGCTTGCTTGCGCGCAAAGTCCGCTTCACTTGCGGTGCGACGCGGCGCGTCGGCCGCTTCCTGCGCGGCTTCTTTTTTCAGTTTGGCATCATGTTCGGCCTGGCGCTGCGCCAGGCTTTTGCCAGCGGGCGCGGCCGGCTGCGAGGGCGGCGTCACCACCTTGAGCGGCGTCGGCGTGGCGGCCGTGCGCTGTTCCAGGTCCACGCGCGCGTCTTCCTGCGTGCGCGCCAGCTCCAGGTCGCGCAGGCGCACCGATTCGGCCCGCTTGAAATGGTTGGCTTCGGCTTCGACCGCGCGCAGGCGCACCAGCGTCACGCGGCGCTGTTCCTTGGCCTTGTCGAGGCAATTGTTGACGAAAAACCGTGTGTAGCATTCCTGCTCACGCGCGGCAAACGTGGCTTCAGCAGCTTCGCGCTCGCTGGCAGCGACCTTGAGCTTGGCGTCGGCTTCTTCCACCGAGGTGGTAAGGGGCACTTGCGGCGCACCCACTTCATCGAGGTGCACCGCCTGATGGGCGCAGGCCGACAGCAGCAAGGCCAGTACCGGGCCTGCCGCCAGTTGAACGATGGTTTTTGCGCTTGGTGTCATGTTGTTTGCCTCAGGCCAGAGCGTCGGCTGCGCCGCGCTGTTCTTTTTCCATATATTCGCGCGACTGCATCTCGACGATGCGCGAGACGGTGCGGTGAAACTCGTTCGACAATACGCCGGTCGTATACAGTTCTTCGGGTTCGACTTCGGCCGACATGATCAGCTTGACCTTCTGATCATAGAACACGTCGATCAGCCAGGTAAAGCGGCGCGCCTCGGACGACTGCGCGGCCGACATCGCCGGTATGCCCGACAATATCACGGTATGAAAGCGGCTGGCGATTTCCAGGTAATCGTTCTGCGAACGGGGGCCGCCGCACAGGGTGGCAAAGTCGAACCAGATAATGCCGCCGGCGCGGCGCAGGCAATGAATTTCGCGGTTCTCGATACGGATGCGCGCGTCTTCGTCGGCCGTTTCGGCAATGCGCGCATAGGCGTCGCGCAGCGCCTTGTCGGTGGCCGCGCCCAGCGGGGTGTAGTAGCTCTCGACCTGCTCCAGCGCACGGCCGCGGTAATCGACGCCGGCGTCGACATTCATCACGTCGAGCTTTTCCTTGAGCAGCGCGATGGTCGGCAGCATGCGGTCGCGGTGCAGCCCGTCCGGATACAGCAGGTCGGGGTCGTAGTTCGAAGTCATGATGAACGACACGCCGTTGTCGAACAGCGCCGACAACAGGTTGTACAGGATCATCGCATCAGCGATGTCGGAGACGTGGAATTCGTCAAAACAGATCAGGCGGTATTTCTTGGCGATGCGCTTGGCTACTTCATCGAGCGGATCGGCTACGCCCTTCAATTCATCGAGCTGGCGGTGCACGCCGCGCATGAATTCATGGAAATGCAGGCGCGTCTTGCGCACCACCGGCACCACCGAATAGAAGCTGTCCATCAGGAACGACTTGCCGCGCCCTACTCCGCCCCACATATACACGCCCTTGGGCACGCTGGGACGATTGATCAGGCGCTTGAAGGTGCTTGAACGCTGACCCTTGTAGGTCACCCATTCGTCATAGCACCGCTGCAGGCGGTCCACCGCGCGGCGCTGGGCCTCGTCGGGCTTGAAATCGCGCTGCTGCAACGCGTTCTGGTAAAACTCTTCTACATTCATGGGCTAAGGCTCTAACGCACAGGGGCGCTGACGGAAAAACTTCCGCCAGCGCCCCTGCAAAACTACAAAAATCAGAAGTTCAAGGTACGCTTGTCAACGGCCAGTGCCGCTTCCTTGGTCGCTTCCGACAGCGATGGGTGAGCGTGGCAGATGCGCGCGATGTCTTCGGCCGAAGCCTTGAATTCCATCGCTACCACGGCTTCCGAAATCAGTTCGGAAGCCATCGGGCCGACGATATGCACGCCGAGGATTTCATCGGTGGTGGCATCGGCCAGGAATTTCACCATGCCCGAGGTGTCGCCCAGTGCGCGTGCACGGCCGTTGGCCATGAACGGGAACGAGCCGGCCTTGTAGGCAATGCCTTCTGCCTTCAGGGTTTGCTCGGTCTTGCCGACCCACGCGATTTCCGGCGAGGTGTAGATCACCCAAGGAATCGTGTTGAAGTTGGTGTGACCGTGCTGGCCGGCGATGCGCTCGGCCACGGCAACGCCTTCTTCTTCCGCTTTATGCGCCAGCATCGGGCCGCGCACCACGTCGCCCACTGCCCATACGTTCGGCAGGTTGGTCTTGCAGTCGCCGTCGACGGCGATAAAGCCGCGCTCGTCGAGTTGCAGGCCGACCTTGTCAGCACCGAGGCCATTGGTGTTCGGCGTACGGCCGATCGAGATGATCAGCTTGTCGAACACGGCTTTCTGCGCTTCGCCCTTGGCGTCGACGAATTCCACCGTCACGTCTTTCTTGCCTGGCGTGATGGTACCGATCTGGCAACCCAGATTGATTTTCAGGCCCTGCTTGATAAACAGTTTCGACGCTTCCTTGGCGATCTGCTCGTCGACCGCGCCCAAGAACACCGGCAGGCCTTCGAGTACCGTCACGTCAGCACCCAGACGGCGCCATACGCTGCCCATTTCCAGGCCGATCACGCCGGCGCCGATCACGCCCAGCTTGGCTGGCACGTCGTCGATGGCCAGTGCGCCGGTATTCGACAGGATCAGTTTTTCATCAAACGGTGCGCCAGGCAGCGCGCGTGCATTCGAACCGGTGGCGATCACCACGTGCTTGGCCGAAATGGTTTCGTTGGCAGCACCGGTCACGGTGATCTCGTAGCCTTCGCCAGCGGCGCCCGCAAAGGCAGCACGGCCGTGGAAGAAAGCGATCTTGTTTTTCTTGAACAGGTACAGGATGCCGTCGTTGTTTTGTTTGACGACGGTGTCCTTGCGCTTGAGCATCTGGCCCAGGTTCAGCTTCAGGCCCGATACATCGATACCGTGCTCGGCAAAGCTGTGGCCGGCGTGCTCATAGTGCTCCGACGACTGCAGCAGCGCTTTCGATGGAATGCAGCCGACGTTGGTGCAGGTGCCGCCAGGTGCAGCGCCGCCCTTGGCGTTCGACCATTCGTCGACGCAGGCCACGTTGAAACCGAGTTGGGCTGCGCGAATGGCAGCGATATAGCCGCCAGGACCGGCGCCGATGACGACAACGTCAAATTGTTTAGTGCTCATATTTTGTTATTCCAATCTCTTCGTCCGGGACGAAAATCCACAATAGAAGGTAAATCACCACGCCGAAGCCGAAGGTCGTGGTAAACAGCACGAATACCAGGCGCCAGATCCACGCCTCCATGCCGGAAGCCTGGGCCAGGCCACCGCATACACCACCGATCCAGCGATCGCGGCGCGAACGGCGCAGGCGGTTGAACTCCTGCACCAGCTCGCTGCCGCCGATATCGCCGGTACTGCGGGCCGGGCCTTGCTTGTCGAGATTGACGCCGGCCAACAGCTTGGCCTTGGCCTGCGCAAATTCGGTGTCGCTCAGGGCACCGGCCAGATGCAGCTCATGCAGACGCTTGATTTCTTCAGAGATGTTCATGTGAACCCTCTAATTGATGAGATCAGCCAGCTGCGTCTTCTGGCACGGGGTACGACAGTGCGGCTTACACGACCCCGGCCAGGGCCGGGGTGACATCATGCCGGTATTACAGATCCAGCAGCAGACGGGCTGGATCTTCCAGCGCTTCTTTCATGGCAACCAGGCCCAGTACGGCTTCGCGGCCGTCGATGATGCGGTGGTCGTACGACATCGCCAGGTAGTTCATCGGACGGATCACGATCTGACCGTTTTCCACTACAGCGCGTTCCTTGGTCGCATGCACGCCCAGGATGGCCGATTGTGGCGGGTTGATGATCGGGGTCGACAGCATCGAACCGAAGGTGCCGCCGTTCGAGATCGAGAACGTGCCGCCGGTCAGGTCGTCCAGGGTCAGCTTGCCTTCCTTGGCTTTGTTACCGAATTCAACGATTTTCTTCTCGATGTCGGCGATCGACAGCTGATCGGCGTTACGGATGATCGGCACCACCAGGCCACGTGGCGAACCGACAGCGATACCGATGTCGAAGTAGCCGTGGTAGACGATGTCGTTGCCGTCAACGGAGGCGTTGATGATCGGGTATTTTTTCAGGGCAGCAACGGCAGCCTTGACGAAGAACGACATGAAGCCCAGCTTGACGCCGTGCTCTTTCTCGAACTTGTCCTTGTACTTGGCGCGCAGTTCCATCACTGGCGCCATGTTCACTTCATTGAACGTGGTCAGGATGGCGTTGGTCGCTTGCGATTGCAGCAGGCGCTCGGCGATACGGGCGCGCAGGCGGCTCATCGGCACGCGCTCTTCCGGACGGTCGCCCAGGTTGGCGGCAACCGGGGTGGCAACTTGTTGCAGTGCTGGCTTGGCAGCAGCTGGCGCAGGCGCAGCAGCGGCTGGTTTTGCCGATGCGGCCAGGGCGTCGCCCTTGGTCACGCGGCCGTCTTTGCCCGAACCGGCAACGTCGCCGGCAGCCAGGCCTTTTTCCGACAGTATCTTGGCAGCGGCAGGCATCGCCACGTCACCCTTGGTGGCAGCAGCTGGCGCCGAAGCGGTAGCGCTGTCTTGTGCAGCAGCAGCCAGGGCTGGTGCAGGAATGGCCGACACTTCCAGCGGGCTCACTTTGGCGGTGCCATCGGTATCGATAATGGCGATCACTTCGCCGGCCACTACGGTGGCGCCGTTGTCCTTGATGATTTGCACGATCACACCGGCAGCTGGTGCCGGCAGTTCCAGCACGACCTTGTCGGTTTCGATATCGATCATGTTTTCGTCGCGCGCGACTGGCTCGCCGACTTTTTTATGCCATGCCAACAGGGTTGCTTCTGCTACCGACTCCGACAGCTGGGGAACTTTAACTTCGATTTGTGCCATGTGAAACTCCGTTTATTTTGTTATTGCGGCGCCGCCGCTGCGTAGCAGTGGCGGCGCTCCGTGACGAGATGTCGACCGCTTACTTGGTCAGGATAAAGCCCTTGAGCTTGGAGAACGCCGTTTCCAGCAGCTCTTTTTGCTGTGCGTAGTGCTTGTCATAGTAACCGACAGCTGGCGACGCCGAAGCAGGACGACCGGCATAGGCCAGGCGCTGGCCCGATTCCAGGCCTTCAAAGATGCTGTGCTGGATCTGGAACCAGGCGCCCTGGTTCTGTGGCTCATCCTGTGCCCAGACCACTTCGACCAGGTTCGGGAACTTTTTCAGTTCAGCAGCGAACGACTTGTGCGGGAACGGATACAGCTGCTCCAGGCGCACGATGGCGGTGTCGGTCTGGCCGCGCGTCTTGCGTGCATTGACCAGGTCGTAGTAGACCTTGCCCGAGCAGGCGATCACGCGTTTGACTTTCTTGACGTCGATTTTCTCGTCGACTTCGCCGATCACGGTCTGGAAGCTGCCCTTGGCCAGTTCGGTCAGCGGCGAGCCGGCGTCCTTGTTACGCAGCAACGATTTCGGCGTCATGATGACCAGCGGCTTGCGGAACTGGCGCACCATCTGGCGGCGCAGCAGATGGAAAATCTGCGAAGCCGTGGTTGGCTGCACCACTTGCATGTTGTTGTCAGCGCACAGCTGCAGGAAACGCTCAGGACGGGCCGACGAGTGCTCAGGACCCTGGCCTTCGTAGCCGTGTGGCAGCATCATCACCAGGCCCGAAGCGCGGCCCCACTTCACTTCGCCGGAGCTGATGAACTGGTCGATCACCACTTGCGCGCCGTTGGCGAAGTCGCCGAACTGGGCTTCCCAGATGGTCAGCGTGTTTGGCTCGGCGGTCGAATAGCCGTATTCAAAGGCCAGTACCGCTTCTTCCGACAGCACCGAGTCGATCACGGTAAACGGTGCCTGGTTTTCCGACACGTTTTGCAGCGGAATGTAGGTGCCGGCATCCCAGCGCTCACGGTTCTGGTCATGCAGCACGGCGTGGCGGTGCACGAAGGTACCGCGGCCTGCATCCTGGCCGGTCAGGCGGATGGCGTAGCCCGACGATACCAGCGAGGCGTATGCCAAGTGTTCGCCCATGCCCCAGTCCAGATTCATTTCGCCGCGGCCCATGGTGGCGCGGTCGCCCAGCACTTTTTCAACCAGCGAGTGGACTTTGAACTGTTCCGGCACGGTGGTGATGCGCGCAGCCAGGCGTTTGAGTTCGGTCATCGGCACGGCGGTATCAGCCGAGTCAGTCCACTTCTTGTTCAGGAACGGCAGCCAGTCGACCGCGTACTTGTTCTTGAAGTTCGAGATGACCGGGTCGATCGTGTGCTTGCCGGCGTCCATGGCGTCGCGGAAGGCCGCGACCATCTTGTCGCCGCCATCGGCAGGAATCACGCCCTGGGCTGCCAGTTTGTCCGCGTACATCTTGCGGGTGCCTGGATGCTGGCCGATCTTCTTGTACATCAGTGGCTGCGTCAGTGCCGGCGTATCTTGCTCGTTGTGACCCAGCTTGCGGTAGCAGATGATGTCGAGCACGATGTCCTTCTTGAACTCCATGCGATAGTCGAGCGCAATCTGCGTCGCCAGCACCACGGCTTCAGGATCATCGGCATTGATGTGCAGTACCGGCGCTTCGATCATTTTCACGACGTCCGAGCAGTACAGGGTCGAACGCGCATCACGCGGGTCCGAGGTGGTGAAACCGATCTGGTTGTTGATCACGATATGCACCGTGCCGCCCGTGCCGTAGCCGCGCGTTTGCGCCAGATTCAACGTTTCCATGACCACGCCCTGGCCGGCGAATGCAGCATCGCCGTGCACCAGGATCGGCAGCACTTGCGCGCCGTGCACGTCGTCGCGGCGGTCCATGCGGGCCTTGACCGAACCTTCAACCACCGGGTTGACGATTTCCAGGTGCGACGGGTTGAACGCCAGCGACAGGTGGACCGGGCCGCCTGCGGTGGAGATGTCCGACGAGAAGCCCTGATGGTATTTCACGTCGCCGGCCGGCAGGTCGTCGCCATGCTTGCCTTCGAATTCTTCGAACAGTTCCTGTGGCGCCTTGCCCAGGGTGTTGACCAGCACGTTCAGGCGGCCGCGGTGGGCCATGCCGATGACGATTTCCTGCACGCCTTTTTCGCCGGCGCGCTGGATGGTTTCGTCCATCGAGGCGATAAACGTTTCGCCGCCTTCGAGCGAGAAGCGCTTCTGGCCGACGTAACGGGTATGCAGATAGCGTTCCAGGCCTTCAGCCGCGGTCAGGCGGTCAAGGATGTGGATTTTCTTTTCTGGGGTGAAATTCGGGGTCGAGCGGATCGATTCGAGTTTCTCCTGCAGCCAGCGCTTTTCAGCCGGGTCGGAGATGTACATGAATTCGGCGCCGATCGAGCGCGTGTAGGTGTCGCGCAGATAGTTCAGCAGATCGCGCAGGGTGGCGGTCTCGGGGCCAAAATAGGTATTGCTGATGTTGAACACGGTGTCCATGTCGGCATCGTTGAAACCGTAGAAGCTCGGCTCCAGTTCCGGGATCATCGGACGTTCCTGGCGTTGCAGCGGGTCCAGGTTGGCCCAGTGCGAACCGAGGTAGCGGTAAGCGGCGATCAACTGGGTCGCGGCAACGCGCTTGCGGCCCATTTCAGCGTCGAACGAGGCGGTAACGGTACGGATCGGACCGGCCTTGGCGCGCTCGGCAAACGAGGCGACGACGGAGGCGTGGGCCACGTCAGGCTTGTTGCTGCCATCGACTGCAGGCACATGCTGCATGGCGTCGAAGTACGAGCGCCAGTTGTCGGGCACCGAACCTGGGTTGTTGAGATACGCTTCGTACAGGTCTTCCACGTACGGAGCATTCCCACCAAACAGGTAGGAGTTGGACGTAGTTTGTTGCATATATTGCTCACCTTTCTTCGCGCTTCGCGAGGAATTAGCGGGTTAGTCTAACCTTCCGCGACACGGCCTGACCGGTTAGCGGATTGCACATCAAGTTGTGGGGGAAGGGCTTTTATTGCGCCAGCATTTCTGCATACGTCATTTAGAATAGCACGCGGTATTGTAACGTAACAACCGACTCCTGACTTTTATTTGGCAAGCAAATGTAAGGCGGCGCGCCCTGCCCGCCTGCTTGTGTTGCGCTTACGCGATAGTACCGGCGGCGGCCAGCCAGCCGGGATCACGGGCAAACCAGTCGCGCAGGAAGTCGAGCATGGTGCGCAGCAGCGGCGACATATGCTGGCGCGTGACATACACGCCATGGATGCCCAGCGCCTGCGGCTGCCAGGCCGGCAGCAATGGCACCAGCTGGCCGCTGGCAATGAACGGTGCGGCAGAAAAGCGCGGCTGCATGGAAATGCCGGCGCCGGCCACCGTGGCCTGCAGCAGCACCAGCGACTCGTTGGCCGACAATCGCCCGCTGACCGGCACAGTCAGTACTTGCTCATTGTGCGTGAACTGCCACAGGCTCTTGCCGAAATAGGTATAGGTCAGGCAATGGTGCAATGCGAGATCTTCGATCCGCTTCGGCGTGCCGTGCACAGCCAGGTAGGCCGGCGCAGCGCACACCACCGAATCGCAACTACCCAGCTGGCGCGCGATCAGGTTCGGTTCAAGCGCATTGGTAATGCGGATGGCCAGGTCGATGCGCTGCTCGACCAGGTTGACGGCGCGGTTGTCGATCTGCAGATCGACGGCGGCGCGCGGGTAGCGCTGCAGATAAGCGGTTACTGCCTCGGCCAGCGCGGCCTGCGCCAGCGACTGCGAGCAGGTGATGCGCAGCAGCCCTTGCGGTGAGTCCTCGCTCTCGTTTGACACTACCGGCATGGCGCCGGCCACCTCCAACATCTGGCGGCAGCGCGCCAGCGTGGCCTCGCCCGCGTCCGACAGGCTCAGGCGACGCGTGGTGCGATGCAGCAAGCGGGCCCCGGCCCACTGCTCCATTTCAGCCAGATAGCGTGTCACCATGGTGCGCGACATACCCAGCGCCTCACTGGCCGCGACCATGCTGCCGCGATCGGCGATAGCGACAAAGACGCGCGCGGCGGTGATACGGTCCATCAGCGGCTCCTGACACCGAAAGCTGAAAAAAAAGCGAGCACGCGGGCTCGCTTTTGAATAGATGTTTGCCGGATCACGCTGCGGTTGATGTCGGATTACGCCGTTCCGGCTAATCCGACCTACTCTTACGCATTGCGCCGTACCCGTAGGTCGGATTAGCGTAGCGTAATCCGACAACAACGTTAGCGTTGAACACGCAGTGTAAGTCGGATCAGCCGCAGGTCATATTAGCCGGGCCGCGCAGGCGTAGCGTAATCCGACAACAACGTTACCGTCCGACAACCACGTTACTTACGCGCGCTTGTCCAGCGGCAGCACGTCGCGGGTGGTTGCGCCGACGAACAGCTGGCGTGGGCGGCCGATTTTTTGCTCTGGATCGGCAATCATTTCGTTCCACTGGGCGATCCAGCCGATGGTGCGGGCCATCGCGAAGATACCGGTAAACAGCGACACAGGGATGCCCAGTGCCGACTGCACGATACCCGAGTAGAAGTCGACGTTCGGGTACAGTTTGCGCGAAACGAAGTATTCGTCGTTCAGTGCAATCTTTTCCAGTTCCATCGCCAGCTTGAACAGCGGGTCGTCCTGCAGGCCCAGCTCTTCCAGCACTTCGTAGCAGGTTTCACGCATCAGCTTGGCGCGTGGGTCGAAGTTCTTGTAGACGCGGTGGCCAAAGCCCATCAGCTTGACGCCCGAGTTCTTGTCCTTGACCTGTTCGATAAAGGCCGGGATGTTCTCGACGCTGCCGATTTCTTTCAGCATGGTCAGTGCCGCTTCGTTGGCGCCGCCGTGGGCCGGGCCCCACAGACAGGCGATACCGGCAGCGATACAGGCGAACGGGTTGGCGCCCGACGAACCGGCCAGGCGGACGGTCGAGGTCGAAGCGTTCTGCTCGTGGTCTGCGTGCAAAATCAGGATACGGTCCAGCGCGCGCACCAGCACGTCGTTGACCTTGTACTCTTCGCATGGGTTACCGAACATCATGTGCATGAAGTTCGCGCTGTACGACAGGTCGTTGCGCGGATACATGAATGGCTGGCCCATCGAGTATTTGTACGCCATGGCGACCAGGGTCGGCATCTTGGCGATCAGGCGAATGGCCGAGATCTCACGCTGCTTGGCGTCGTTGATGTCGAGCGAATCGTGGTAGAACGAGGCCAGCGCGCCAACGGTACCAACCAGTACCGACATCGGATGCGCATCACGGCGGAAGCCGCGGAAGAAAAATTGCATCTGCTCGTGCACCATCGTGTGCTTGGTCACGGTGTCGACGAATTGCTGCTTTTGCGCTGCGTTCGGCAGTTCGCCGTTCAGCAGCAGGTAGCACGATTCCATGAAGTCGGCGTTGACGGCCAGCTGTTCGATCGGGTAGCCGCGGTACTGCAGCTCGCCTTTGTCGCCGTCGATGTAGGTGATCGACGAATTGCACGAGGCGGTCGACATAAAGCCTGGGTCGTAGGTGAACTTGCCGCTACCGGCGTACAGTTTGCGGATGTCGATGACGTCCGGGCCAACCGTGCCTTTGTAGATTGGAAATTCCAGCGATGGGCTGCCATCGGAGAACGACAGGGTAGCTTTTGTGTCTGAGGTATTCATGGGCTCTTCCTTCTCGGGAGTGAGTCGAAATTAAAAACAAAAATTCTGGCTGCAATTCGCTCCGCACTCAGGCAGAGCTACAGCGCGCCACTCGCACCGTTTGCAAACTATCGCCCAGGCGTCTAGGCAATGCGCAGTCGTTGCAGCAGTGCACGCACATGCGGCAGATCGACTTCGCCTTCCGGCTCTTTACGGGCCAGTACCAGATCCATTAACGCATTGTCCGACAAATCGAGCAAACGCGTCAGCGCGTCGACTTCCTCGTCGGTCAATTCGGTTTCATACGCATCGAGAAAACGAGTCAGGATGATATCGTTTTCCAGCAAGCCGCGGCGCGAGCGCCAGCGCAGGCGGGCGCGGTTGGCCGGATCGGCCTGATGCGTGGACAAAATTGATTCTGTCATTGGTTCTACGCTTTCGGTTGCGCCCTTGCAGGCGCAGTACTGCTTGCCGGCGCGACCGGCAGCCGAGGGCCACTCCCCCTGCTGCCGGCCGCGCCGGCGGGACGCGATCAGATGAAAATCAGATCGCGCGGCGAACCATCAATTCCTTGATCTTGCCAATCGCCTTGTTCGGGTTCAACCCTTTCGGGCAAACGTCGACACAGTTCATGATCGAGTGGCAGCGGAACAGACGGTACGGGTCTTCCAGGTTGTCCAGGCGCGCGCCGGTCGCTTCATCGCGCGAGTCGGCGATAAAGCGGTAGGCTTGCAGCAGGCCAGCCGGGCCGACGAACTTGTCGGGATTCCACCAGAACGATGGGCACGACGTCGAGCAGCAGGCGCACAGGATGCATTCGTACAGGCCATCGAGTTCTTCGCGCTGTTCAGGCGACTGCAGGCGTTCTTTTTCAGGCGGAATCGACTCGTTGATCAGGAACGGCTTGATCGAATCGTACTGCTTGAAGAACTGCGTCATGTCGACGATCAGGTCGCGGATCACCGGCAGGCCTGGCAGCGGACGCAGCACGATCGGCTCGGACAATTCGTTCAGGTTGGTGGTGCAGGCCAGGCCGTTCTTGCCGTTGATGTTCATGGCGTCCGAACCGCAGACGCCTTCACGGCACGAGCGGCGCAGGGCCAGCGAGTCATCGACGTCGGACTTGATGCGCTGCAGTGCGTCGAGCAGCATCTTGTCGGTGTCTTTCAGCTCGACGGTAACGTCCTGCATGTACGGCTTGGCATCCTGATCCGGATCGTAGCGGTAGATTTTCAGTTTGAGAGTGCGTGCCATTTTGTAGCCTTAGAATGTACGTGGTTTCGGTTTGAAGGTGTCGACCGTCAGCGGCTTGGTCACGACTGCCTTGTATTCCAGACGATTGTCTGCCGAGTACCACAAAGTGTGCTTCATCCAGTTGTCGTCGTCGCGGTGCGGGTAGTCATCCTGGGCGTGCGCGCCGCGCGATTCCTTGCGCGCTGCTGCCGAGATGATGGTCGCTTTCGCCGTTTCGATCAGGTTGTCCAGTTCCAGCGCTTCGACACGGGCGGTGTTGAAGACCTTGGACTTGTCCTTGAACGACACGTGCTTGCGGCGCTCGTCGAGCTTGAGGATTTCTTCGACGCCCTTGTTGAGCATCGCGTCGGTACGGAACACGCCACAGTATTTCTGCATGGTGGCGCGAATGTCGTTGGCCACGCCCTGCACGGTTTCAGTACCGGTCGAGTTTTCCAGGCGCGCCAGGCGGCCCATGGCGAAATCGGCTGCATTGGCTGGCAATGGCTTGTTTTCTTTCGCTTTCAGGCCGCTACCGACGATATGGTTGCCGGCTGCGCGGCCGAACACCACCAGGTCGAGCAGCGAGTTGGTGCCCAGGCGGTTGGCGCCGTGCACCGACACACAGGCGCATTCGCCGATCGCGTACAGACCCTTGACCACTTCAGGCGACTTTTCAGGGCCGGTTGGGGTAACGACCTGGCCGTGGATATTGGTTGGAATACCGCCCATCTGATAGTGAATCGTCGGCACGACCGGGATCGGTTCCTTGGTGGCGTCGACGTTGGCAAACTTGTGGCCGATTTCCAGGATCGATGGCAGGCGCTTGGCGATCGTGTCGGCGCCGATATGGCGCAGGTCCAGCATCACGTGGTCCTTGTTCGGACCGCAGCCGCGGCCTTCCTTGATTTCCTGGTCCATCGAACGCGACACGAAGTCGCGCGGCGCCAGGTCTTTCAGGGTCGGTGCATAGCGCTCCATGAAGCGCTCGCCTTCCGAGTTGATCAGGATGCCGCCTTCGCCGCGCACGCCTTCGGTGATCAAGACGCCCGCGCCGGCCACGCCGGTCGGGTGGAACTGCCAGAATTCCATGTCCTGCAGCGGCAGGCCGGCGCGTGCCGCCATGCCCATGCCGTCGCCGGTATTGATGAAGGCGTTGGTCGATGCAGCAAAGATACGGCCGGCACCGCCGGTGGCCAGCACCGTGGTTTTCGCTTCCAGGATCATGCAGTCGCCGGTTTCCATTTCCAGCGCCACCACGCCAACGACGTCGCCGTCGGCGTCACGGATCAGGTCGAGCGCCATCCACTCAACGAAGAAATGGGTACGGGCGCGCACATTGCGCTGGTACAGCGTGTGCAGCAGCGCGTGACCGGTACGGTCGGCGGCGGCGCAAGCGCGTTGCACCGGTTTTTCGCCGAAGTGGGCGGTATGGCCGCCGAACGGACGCTGATAGATGGTGCCGTCAGGATTGCGGTCGAACGGCATGCCGAAGTGTTCGAGCTCGTAGACGACCTTCGGTGCTTCACGGCACATGAATTCGATGGCGTCCTGGTCGCCCAGATAGTCGCCACCCTTGACGGTGTCGAACATATGCCAGAACCAGTTGTCTTCGGCCATATTGCCGAGCGAGGCGCCAATACCGCCCTGCGCCGCAACAGTGTGCGAGCGGGTCGGGAAAACCTTGGACAGAACAGCGACGTTCAGACCGGCTTCAGCCAGTTGCAACGACGCGCGCATGCCGGAACCGCCGGCGCCAACGATCACCGCATCAAAGCGGCGGGTAGGAATTGCAGAATTATATGCTGCCACGATTACACACTCCAGAGTATCTGTACCGTCCAGCCGGCACAAGCGATCAACCACAGCATGGTGGCAATTTGCAGGGTCAGACGCAGACCCGTGCTTTTCACGTAGTCCATCCAGACATCGCGCATGCCAACCCAGGCGTGGTAAAACAATGCCAGGAACGTTACCAGGCTGAACAATTTAAACCATTGCTGCGCGAACAAGCCGGCCCAGCCTTCATAGCTGAAGTTCTGGCCGGTCAGGAACGAGATCAGCAGGATGGCCACATAGGCCACCATCACGATGGCGGTCACGCGCTGTGCCAGCCAGTCGCGCAGGCCGTAGTGAGCACCGACGACGAGGCGTTTCGGTCCGATGTTATTGTCTGCCATTAAAATACTCCAAACAGTTTCAAGCCGACCAGGGCGGTCAGAACCAGGCTGATAATCAGCACCGACGACGCCGTCTTGCGTGCTGGCTGCTTTTCAATGGCCACGTGCACGTCCATCAGCAGATGGCGGATGCCGGCGCAGAAGTGGTGCAGGAACGCCCAGACCAGGCCCAGCGTGATCAGCTTGACGAACCAGTGCGAGGCGATGCCCTGGAAGTAAGCGTAGGACATTTCGGAGCGCAGGCTCAGTTCGAGCATGTACAGCATGCATGGCAGCAGCACGAACATGATGCATCCGCTGATACGATGCAAGATCGAGACGATGGCGCCAACGGCCATGCGGTAGTTCGACAGTTCCGTAACATGGATGTTACGGAATTGCGGCCGTTCTTTTTTTGGTACTTCCTTTACGGCTTCAGACATAAGAAAAACCTCCCCTTTGAATTTCAATAAATATTGAAGCCGCGATTTTCGCCGATTTTCGCAGGCGGCACCAATATCTATTGTTACATATAACCAAAATGGTTTTTTACTACACAACACCGCGCCACTTTCCGTGGTTCACGTAATTTAATTACAGGAAGGCTGGCAAAACCGCCTGGCTTCATCGGCTTTGCCACCCTGCCTGCTGTCTCCTGCGCCCGCCTCGCGGCAAGCGCATTTCAAACGACGAACTTCAGCCGAGCGCAGGCACACTGTACAAAGTGCAGCGCTGCTGTCAGCTGAGTTCATTCTGATAATGATGATGACTGGTCAGGTACAAGCCGCGGCGCAGTTCGACCGGCTTGTCGCCGTAGGTAAACGAGACCCGCTCCGAACTGAGCAGCGGCGTATTGACGTCGATATCGAGCAATTGCGCCGCGCCGGCGTCGGCGCACACGGCGCGGATCTGCTCGGAAGCGCGGATCATGCGCGTGCCGAATTCGGTTTCAAACAGGCCGTACATCGGGCCCTTGTATTCGACCAGTCGCTCGGCCGTGAGACCCTTGAAGATCTGCCCGGGCAGCCAAAGTTCTTCGACAATGGTCGGCACGCCGTCGAAATACTGCACGCGCTTGATAAAGATGACGGCGTCGCCCGACTTCAGGTCCATCAGGCGCGCCACGTCGGCCGGCGCGCGCACGCGCTTGACTTCGATGAACTTGCTTTCAGGATAATGCGGCACGCCTTCGTCCGGCACCAGGCGCAGGAAGCGGAAGTGCGCGCGCGCCTCGTGGTGGGTCGACACGAACGTGCCCTTGCCCTGGCGGCGCATGACCAGGTTTTCCGCCGCCAGCTCGTCGATCGCCTTGCGCACCGTGCCCTGGCTGACCTTGAAGCGGCCGGCCAGTTCCACTTCGCTGGGAATCAGTTCGCCCGGCTTCCATTCGCCCGACTGCAGGCTTTGCGTGATCAGTGCCTTGATCTGCTGATACAGTGGACTGAAAGTGGGAGAGACGGCTGGGACCGAAGGGGCCGCTGGCGGCGCCTGAGTAGCAGTCACAGCCGCAGCCGCAGCGACAGGCGCAACTGGCGCCACAGGGACATCGGCGCTCGGACTGACCGCCCCGCTTGCAGCAGTGGCATTGTTGGTCAGATTGGTCGAGGCGGAATTCATAGGCCGTCATTTCAACACAAATCAAGTTTCGCGTCCAGTAAAAACCGACAACTTATCTGTCTTATATAAGACATAAGATACGATTGACAGATACAAACCGGAGGCCTACACTGCCCCCGACAAAACTGGTGAACCATGCATTTTTGTTGCTCGCCAGCCACTCTGGCGCAGCATGAAAATGAGGAGACGGCCGCTGGCACAGGCAATTGGCTGGCAACTGTCGCTTTTGGTATCATTACAGTTTTTCCGGACAAGCGTACGACCAGCTTCCAGCCCGTTTTCTTTCCCATTTTTGGAGATTCATCATGGCTAAAACCCCTATGCGTGTTGCAGTGACCGGCGCCGCCGGCCAGATCGGCTACGCTCTGTTGTTCCGCATCGCCAACGGCGACATGCTCGGCAAAGACCAGCCTGTCATCCTGCAATTGCTTGAAATTCCGGACGAAAAAGCACAGAAAGCCCTGAAGGGCGTGATGATGGAAATCGACGACTGCGCGTTCCCGCTGCTGACCGAGATGACCGCCCACTCCGATCCGCTGACCGCATTCAAGGATGTCGACGTTGCCGTGCTGGTTGGCGCGCGTCCACGCGGCCCTGGCATGGAACGCAAGGACCTGCTGGAAGCAAACGCCCAGATCTTCACGGTGCAAGGCAAGGCGCTCGACGCTGTTGCTTCGCGCAACGTGAAAGTGCTGGTGGTCGGCAACCCTGCCAACACCAACGCCTACATCGCCATGAAATCGGCGCCATCGCTGCCAGCGAAAAACTTCACCGCCATGCTGCGCCTGGACCACAACCGCGCGCTGTCGCAAGTGGCTGCCAAGACCGGCACCGCTGTCAAAGACATCGAAAAGCTGACCGTGTGGGGCAATCACTCGCCAACCATGTATGCTGACTACCGTTTCGCCACCGTGGACGGCAAAAACGTCAAGGACCTGATCAACGACCAGGAATGGAACGCCAACACCTTCCTGCCAACCGTCGGCAAGCGTGGCGCCGCCATTATCGAAGCGCGCGGCCTGTCGTCGGCAGCGTCGGCAGCGAACGCCGCCATCGACCATATCCATGACTGGATGCTGGGCACCAACGGCAAGTGGACCACCATGGGCGTGCCATCGGACGGTTCCTACGGTATCCCTGAAGGCACCGTATTCGGCTTCCCTGTGACCACCGAAAACGGCGAGTACACGATTGTTCAAGGCCTGGAAATCGATGCATTCTCGCAAGAGCGCATCAACCTGACCCTGAAAGAACTGACCGAAGAACGCGAAGGCGTGAAACACCTGCTGCCTTAAGTCAGTGCAGCCAGTGCGGGCGCCGCGTGGCGTCCGCTGTCAGTATCTGGGCCGTCCGCGCCGGTCGCGGGCGGCCTCGCCGCTTCATCAAACAGTGCATCTGCAGATTCACTCGATAGCTTCACCTGAAGAGAAAAGCCTTACATGCATCCTTCCGAGGTTTTATTCCAAGGCAAACGCCAGCCGCTGCTGCTCGCCGCTTGTGACCATTACGCCGGCTCCGAAAAGCTGATGCGTAAATCGATTGCTTTGCAACAAGAGCTTGGTCCTTTGTTCGACATCACCTTCGATTGCGAAGACGGCGCCAGCGCCGGCAACGAAGAAGTCCATGCGCAACTGGTCGCCGGCCTGATCGCCAGCGACGCCAACGCGTTCAACCGCATCGGCGTGCGCGTGCACGATGTCGACAGCCCGTTTTTCGCGCGCGACGTGGAAATCATCTGCGCCGCAGCCGCCCAGCGCCTGGCCTACATTGCCGTGCCCAAGGTCGGCGGCGTACAGGACGCGATGCTGGCCATCGACCTGATCAACCTGCACGCCAAACGGGCCGGACGCGACAACCTGCCGGTGCATATCCTGATCGAGACCCATGGCGCACTGCACGACGCCTACGCGATCGCCGCCCTGCCTCAGGTCGAATGCCTGTCGTTCGGCATCATGGATTTCGTCTCGTCGCACTACGGCGCCGTACCGGCCGCCGCCATGCGCACGCCAGGTCAATTTACCCATCCGCTGGTGGTGCGCGCCAAGCTCGAAGTGGCCAGCGCCTGCCACGCACACGGCAAGGTCGCCTCGCATAACGTCACCACCGATGTGCGCGATTCGGCCGTGGTAGCCAACGACGCCCAGCGCGCGACGGCCGAGTTCGGCTACACGCGCATGTGGAGCATCCACCCCGACCAGATCAAGCCGATCATCAAGGCCTTCACGCCGCGCCTGTCCGAGGTCAATGAAGCAACCAACATCCTCACCGAAGCGCAACGCGCCCACTGGGGACCGATTGCGCAAAATGGCCGCTTGCATGACCGCGCCAGCTACCGATATTATTGGACCGTTTTGCAACGCGCCAGACTGGCGGGCCTGGGCCTGCCCGAGGCAGCGGTCGCATTACTTAATCCGCCCGACACCAGCTCCACCGAAAACTGACAGGAATACCACGATGTCCCTCTCCAAATTAGCCCTTGCCTGCAGCGTCGCGCTGGGCGCGATGACCCTGACCCTGGCGCCGGCGAGCTTTGCCGCCACCGACACCAAGGCGCCGGCCAAGGTCAAGACCGTCAAGGCCAAGGCAACGGCCAAGACCAAAGCCAAGACGCCGGCCAAGGCTGCGGCAAAGCCTGCCGCCATGCCGGCAGAACCGAATGAAGAGGCCGATGAACCGGACACCACCGGCTCGGCAACCACCGAGTTCCATTGCGAACTGGGCAACAAGATTACCATCTACAGCAACGCCACCGATGATTCGCATATCGCGCTGCGCTGGCAAAAGCGCCTGCATCGCCTGAGCCGCGTCGGCACCACCACCGGCGCCAACCGTTTTGAAAACCGCCTGTACGGCCTGATCTGGATCGGCATTCCGGCCAAGGGCATGTTGCTCGATTCCAAGCAGAACCGCCAGCTGGCCAACGAATGCAAGGATGCCGAGCAGGCCAAACCGGCCGTCGCAATCGAAGCGCCGGCTGGGCTGGGCGTGGTCGCACCAAGCGGCAGCTGATCCAATAGCCAGGGCCCCGATGGGGCCTTTTATGTTATATATGCCGCTTATATTTCGCGGCCCCAGCGAACAACATCAAATTAGCCATAGCAGCTGAATAGCCAACCAGGAGAAGTCATGTCTCGCAACACGCTCAATACGCTCAAGGATTTCAAACTTTCAGGCAGCAAGACTGGCAAGCTGTACTCGCTGCCGGCGCTGGAAACCAGCCTGGGCGTCAATATCTCGCGCCTGCCAGTATCGATCCGCATCGTGCTCGAATCGGTGCTGCGCAACTGCGACGGCAAGAAAGTGACCGAAGAACATGTGCGCCAGCTGGCGAACTGGGGCCCGACCGCCGAGCGCACCGACGAGATTCCGTTCGTGGTGGCGCGCGTGGTGCTGCAGGACTTTACCGGCGTGCCGCTGCTGGCCGACCTGGCCGCCATGCGCAACGTGGCCGCCAAGATGGGCCTGGACGCCAAGAAGATCGAGCCGCTGGTGCCGGTCGACCTGGTAGTCGACCACTCGGTCACCATCGACCACTACCGCGAAAAGAAAGCGCTGGACCTGAACATGAAGCTGGAATTCTCGCGCAACAACGAGCGCTACCAGTTCATGAAGTGGGGCATGCAAGCGTTTGACACCTTTGGCGTGGTGCCGCCGGGCTTCGGCATCGTGCACCAGGTCAACCTGGAATACCTGGCGCGCGGCGTACACCACAGCGGCAAGAAAGCCGGCGATGTGTACTACCCGGACACCCTGGTCGGCACCGACTCGCACACCACCATGATCAACGGTATCGGCGTGGTCGGCTGGGGCGTGGGCGGTATCGAGGCCGAAGCGGGCATGCTGGGCCAGCCGGTCTACTTCCTGACGCCGGATGTGATCGGCGTAAACCTGTCGGGCGCGCTGCGCGAAGGCTGCACCGCCACCGACCTGGTGCTGACCATTACCGAACTGCTGCGCAAAGAAAAAGTGGTCGGCAAGTTCGTCGAATTCTTCGGTGAAGGCACCGAATCGTTGACGCTGACCGACCGCGCCACGATCGCCAATATGGCCCCAGAATACGGCGCCACCATGGGCTTCTTCCCGGTGGACGACGCCACCATCGACTACTTCAAGGGCACCGGCCGCAGCAAGGCCGAGATCGCCGCCTTCGAAGGCTATTTCAAGGCGCAGAACCTGTTTGGCGTGCCAAAGGCAGGCGAGATCGACTACACCCGCGTGGTCGAGCTGGACCTGGCCACCGTGGCGCCGTCGCTGGCCGGCCCGAAACGCCCGCAGGACCGCATTGAAATCGGCAACGTGAAAGCCAATTTTGCCGAACTGTTCGCCAAGCCGACCTCGGAAAACGGCTTCAACAAGAACCCGGCCGACCTGGCTGCCGTGTATGAAACCAGCAATGGCGTCAAAGTATCGAACGGCGACGTGCTGATCGCTGCGATCACCTCGTGCACCAACACCTCGAACCCGAGCGTGATGCTGGCGGCCGGCCTGCTGGCCAAGAAAGCCGTGGAAGCCGGTTTGACGGTAGCGCCGCATATCAAGACCTCGCTGGCGCCCGGCTCGCGCGTGGTAACCGAATACCTGACCGCTGCCGGCCTCTTGCCTTACCTGGAAAAACTGGGCTTCGGCGTGACCGCCTACGGTTGCACCACCTGTATCGGCAATGCCGGCGACCTGACGCCGGAGCTGAACGCGGCCATCAACACCAACGATATCGTGGCTTCGGCCGTACTGTCGGGCAACCGCAACTTCGAAGCGCGCATCCACCCGAACATCCGTTCCAACTTCCTCGCGTCGCCACCGCTGGTGGTCGCCTACGCGATTGCCGGCAACATGACGCGCGACCTGATGACCGAGCCGGTCGGCAAGGGCAAGGGCGGGCGCGATGTGTACCTGGGCGACATCTGGCCAACCTCGGCCGAAGTGTCGGCAATGATGAAGTTCGCCATGAACGCCGAGGTGTTCAAGAACAACTACGCCGACGTCAAGGGCGCGCCAGGCAAGCTGTGGGAGAAAGTCTCGACCGTGTCGGGCCAGGTCTACAACTGGCCGAAGTCGACCTATATCGCCGAGCCGCCGTTCTTCGACGACTTTGCCATGACGCCAAAGGCTGCCGCCACCAGCATTACCGGCGCGCGCGCGCTGGGCGTGTTTGGCGACTCGATCACCACCGACCATATCTCGCCAGCGGGCTCGATCCAGGAAAGCGGCCCGGCCGGCAAATGGCTGAAGGAAAACGGCGTCCTGAAAGCGGACTTCAACTCCTACGGCTCGCGCCGCGGCAACCATGAAATCATGATGCGCGGCACTTTTGCCAACGTGCGCATCAAGAACCGCATGATCCCGGCCAAGGCCGACGGCTCGGCGGTCGAAGGTGGCATCACGATCCACCAGCCGTCGGGCGAACAGATGTCGATCTACGACGCGGCCATGAAGTATGTGGCCGAAGGCACGCCAACCATGGTCTTCGGCGGCGAAGAGTACGGCACCGGCTCGTCGCGCGACTGGGCTGCCAAGGGCACCCAGCTGCTGGGCGTGAAAGCGGTGATCACGCGTTCGTTCGAGCGCATCCACCGCTCCAACCTGGTCGGCATGGGCGTGCTGCCGCTGCAGTTTATCGGCGACGACAGCGTGCAGACGCTGAGCATTACCGGCAACGAGACGTTCGACCTGAAAGGCCTGGACGGCGAGATCAAGCCGCAACAACTGGCGACCTTGGTGATCCACCGCGCCGACGGCAGCTCGCAGGATGTGACGGTGCTGCTGCGCATCGACACCCCGATCGAAGTCGATTACTACAAGCACGGCGGCATCCTGCCATTCGTACTGCGCCAGCTGCTGGCCGAATAAGCCGGCGACTTGCCGCAATGAAAAAACGCCGGTTCCGACCGGCGTTTTTTTTGGCCGGCGCCACCAGCGCGCGCTTGAAATTTGCCCGTTGCGCCATGATCTGGAAACAGCTTGTGCATCCGTGTGGCCTAATCCACTACAATACGGTTATAAGGGTTGATCATCGTTTTGACTGATCCATTTTTTTCACTTTCAGAGACTCTTATTCCGCTATGCGTCGTCCTTCCAAAGATTCATCCCATAAACTGACTGCCGACAGCCAGCGCCTGGTCACCTTTGCCCAGGCGGTCGTACAGGCAGCCAGCCGTCTCGAAGAGCGTTCCTGGGAACACAGCCTCGATACGCAGCTCCAGAAATTACTCAGGACCGGACACCAGGACACCATCGACAACACCCTGGGCAGCCTGTTCAGGCAGGATCTGAACGCCTATGACGTGCTGATGGACAGCGTGGAAGCGGTCAGCGAATCGGCTTCCATCGTGCATGAAGAGGTGCGCTACGACGCGCTGCTGGTGGCCGTGCCGGTACTGGCCTGGACGCGTTTTTCCATTGCCTCCGGCCCGCTGGCCACCGACGCCGTCAATGTGCTGTCGACCCATTTTGCGGCCCACCTGCTGGCCGATGGCGTGAAGATGGCGATGGCGCCCACGCTGTATTCGATCGACCAGTTGCCGCGCAGCCATGTCGAGACCTATGCCAAGACGCAGAAACTGGCGCTGGCGGCCCTGAAAGGCACGACCGTCAAGCCATCAGCAAAAGAAGCTGAAACGGCGCCGTTCCTGGCCGATACGCGCTATCTGCTGGTGGCCGTGGTGGCCCCTGCCGGCGCGCCGCTGTTCCGCTGGCAGGTGCCTGCCTTGCAAACCGACTTTGTTGCCGAACGCAGCGCAGCGCTCGAACAATGGCGCACCCAGGCTGCGCCGACGCTGGCGCGCATGCTGCCCGGCTGCGGCATCGAACTGCTGCTGCCCGAAGCATACTATGTGGCCTGCCGCGAAGCGGACAAGCTGATCCGTCCGGTCTCGGTACGCGCCGCCGTGCATTACCTGACGCACACGCTGGCCATCGAACCGTCCGAACTGCGCGCGGTAGTGGCCGGCTTTGGCGAAGAATCAGCCGAAGGCCAGGTCGACGAATACCGCATCGCCTTCACGCTGCGCCAGGCGCCGGAAGTGATCTATGGCATCGTCTGGCCGCTGTATGGCCAGGAAGATGAAGACGGTACGCCGATCGAAGGCCTGATCCAGGTCGGCATCGCCGCCCAGGGCAAGCAGAAGACCCCGGTCGATGAAATCGTCGAACACCTGCAAGCGGCCGGCGTGACGCAGATCAAGCGTCACAGCGAGCGCTTTGTCGGCGAATACTGCGACGACTGCGGCGCCCCGCTGTTTGCCGATCCGTCAGGCGAGCTGGCGCATCCGGAAATGCCGGAAGATACCCCGCAAGGTACCGAGCATTTTCATTGATGGGTCAACGGTGGTGTCGGATTACGCGCTACGCGCTAATCCGACCTACGTTGCCGCCCCGTCCGTAGGTCGGATTAGCGCGTAAGCGCGTAATCCGACAACATTGTTTGCGCGGCAGACATCACCAACCCATGACGTAAAAAAGGCGGAACCGCAGCTCCGCCTTTTTTACATTCACCTCATCACCACCGCGAATACGGATGCCGTATCAGGTTGGCGTTGAAATAGCGCGCATCATCCGACACTTCCTCGCCCACCCACTCCGGCTTGTCGAAGGCCTGGTCTTCCGATTCCAGTTCGATCTCGGCCACCACCAGGCCGGCGTTGGCGCCTAAAAACTCGTCGACTTCCCACACCATGCCGGCATGCGTGATGCGGCGCCGGTATTTCTCGATCAGCGGCTGCTCGCACAGGCCGTCGAGCAATTCGGCGGCGTCCGTCAGCGGGATCGGATACTCCCATTCGCCGCGCGTGGCGCCCACACTGGCCCCCTTGATGGTCAGCACCGCCTGCTCGCCTTCGATGCGCACGCGCACCACCCGCTCGCGGGTCGACGACAGGTAACCCTGGCGCAGCAGCACCGGCTCGCCCAGGCTGCGCCAGGCGTCGCCGAACAGCAGGAATTTACGTTCGATCTCGACGCCCATGCTGCGCCTGTCAGTCGAGCGACAGCAGGATAGGCTGCAGCATGGCCGCGCCCAGGGTGGCGCTGCGCGCGCCGTTCCAGCCCACTGCCGGATGCGGCAGGTCGGCGTTTTCCTTGAACGGCATTTCCAGCGTCAGCGCCAGGCAGCCGAAATGGTGGCCGATATACTTCGAGGCCAGCGTCAGCATGTCCGACTTGTACTTGCTGGCGGCATAGCCGTATTTGTCCTGGAAGTCGGGGCTGGCCTGCTTGTAACGCTCGATAAAGGCCTTCTGGTGTGCGGCCTGGGCCGGCGTGAAGTTTTCCAGCATTTCATTGCCGGCCACAAAGTTGTACGGCAGCGCTTCGTCGCCGTGGATGTCGAAGAACATGTCGACGCCGGTTTCATGGATCTTGTTTTTCACGCACAAAACCTCCGGGCTCGATTCAAGCGACGGCGTCATCCATTCACGGTTCAGGTTGGCGCCGGCGGCGTTGGTGCGCAGATTGCCACGGATCGAGCCGTCCGGATTCATGTTCGGCACGATATGGAACACGGCGCGCTGCAAGAGCTTGCGCGCGATCGGGTTGGCGTCGTCGAGCAGCGCGTCGATCAGGCCTTCGACAAACCATTCGGCCATCGATTCGCCCGGATGCTGGCGTGCGATGACCCAGATTTTCTTTTCCGCCTGCGGGTCGCCAATGGTGACCAGATTCATGTCGCGGCCATCGACCGTCGAGCCCAGATCAGTCACGCGCGCCAGCGGATGCTCGGCCACTTCGCCCAGCAATCGCAGGTGGCGCTCCCACGAATACGGCTCGAAGTAGGCGTAGTAGACGCTGTCGAGTTCGGGCGTATGGGAAATCGTCATGACCTGGCCGTCAAAAGTGGTCGGCACGCGGAACCAGTTTTCGCTGTCGTAGCTGGCCACGGCCTGATAGCCCTCGTAGCCGGCCGGATAGGTGGCCTGGCCAGCGTTCAGGAAACGCAGCGTGCAGGCCTGGTCGCGCGCGCCTTGCAGGCGGAAATGGAACCACTGATGGATATCGGCGTGGCTGTCCTTGCGCAGTTTCAGGTCGATCGCGTTGGCGCTGGCAGCGCTGACAACGTCGATCGCGCCCGAGTCGAAATTCTGGCTGATTTTAATGGTCATGGTGGATTCCTGTGATGTTGATTAAGCGTCCCGGAGCACTTGCCGGACAAGTGCGGCCAGTGTAAGCCCTTTCGCTATTTTCCGCCCTTTGGCCGCGTTAGCAAAGGCTGGGCACCGCGTTTTCGCACCAATCCGGGGCATCGTCGGCAGAGCTGGCGTAGCCGGCAACAAAAAACGGCCAGTGGCGGGCTGCACCGGACAAAAATCTGATTTGTAACAGGCTCTGAAACATTTTCAGGGGTGATGCCGCCCTATAATCGCTGCTTTTAATAAGTGGCCAGAAAGAGTCGTGGATAAAAAGCTAAGCAATATACAAGAACGAAAAGTCCGGGAAGCCCACGCACGACGCGAACATATCATCGAGGTAGTCAAGCGCCTGATCAAGCAGGGCGGCGCACGCGCCGTATCGATCCGCAAGGTGGCCGAAGCGGCCGGTTTTTCCACCACCGTGGTGTATGCGCTGTTTCGCGACAAGGCCACGCTGATTGCGCAGGCGATGGACAAGGACCTGCTCGACCTGGTGGGGGCCATGCGCAGCGCCAGCGAAGCGCAAACCGATCCGTGGGACCGCGTGCGCAGCATGGGCCGCGCCTATATCCAGTACGGCTTTGCCCACCCGGACGAATATGCGCTGATCTTCATGGAGCTGCGCCCGCACGCCGAAGTCGACGCGGCGATGGTCGAACATGGCAATGCCGAGCAGGACCCGTACGCTTACGCGCTGCAGCAGTTTGCCGCGCTGGCCGAAGCCGGCCAGGTGCAGGCGGAGGAAGCGGCACTGCATGCGATGACGCAGATATTCTGGCAGTCCCTGCACGGGCTGGTGTCGCTGCGCATCGTGATGGACGAAGGCGACCCGTGGACGCCGTATATGGCACTCGATGCGCATACCGAAGACTTGCTGAGCGTGGTCACGGAAGGCATACGGCTGCGCTTTGCGCCATCGACGAAAATCGGGGTCAGGTCGGCCATTGCTACACAAGCTCATCAGGACAGTAGGTCGGATTAGCGTAGCGTAATCCGACAATTGGCAGCTGATATTGTCGGATTACGCCGCTATGCGGCTAATCCGACCTACTTAGTTTGCCAGGCGTTTTCCTTAACTTAGCGGCATTAAGACCTGACCCCAGGTTTCAGGCATCGCACATGCTTTGCGTTTCCTGGTAGCGCACATGCCAGGCCAGCGCTTCCTGCAGCACGTGCGGTGTATGGCCGCCGCGCGCGGCTGCTTTGGCGTAGTAGGCGCGCAACTGCTCGCGGTAGTCGGGATGGGCGCAGCGTTCGATGATCAGGGGCGCGCGTTCGCGCGGCGCCAGGCCGCGCAGGTCGGCGTAGCCGAACTCGGTCACCAGCACATCGACGTCATGCTCGGTATGGTCGACATGCGACACCATCGGCACCACGCTGGATATGCGCCCACCCTTGGCGGCCGACTTCGACACGAACAGCGACAGTTGGCCGTTGCGCGCAAAGTCGCCCGAGCCGCCGATGCCGTTCATCATGTGCGTGCCGCACACATGGGTGGAATTGACGTTGCCGTAGATATCGAATTCCAGCGCCGTATTGAGCGCAATAATACCCAGCCGGCGCACGATCTCGGGATGGTTGCTGATCTCCTGCGGACGCAGCACGATCTTCGAGCGGTAATGGTCGATATTGTCCATCAGCTTCTGGTGCACTTTTTCCGACAGCGTGATCGACGAGGCCGAGGCAAAGCTCAGCTGGCCCGAGTCGAGCAGCTCGATGGCGCTGTCCTGCAGCACTTCCGAGTACATGGTCATGTCGTGGAAAGGCGAGCCGATCAGGCCATGCAGCACCGCATTGGCGATCGTGCCGATGCCGGCCTGCAGCGGCAGCAGCTGCGGCCCCATGCGCCCAGCTTTGACCTCGCCTTCCAGGAAGGCGATCACATGACCGGCAATGGCCTGCGTTTCCGCGTCGGGCGGCAGGGCGTTCGACGGACTGTCGGGGCTGTCGGTGATGACGATGGCGGCAATGCGCGCCGGGTCGATGGCAATGGCGGTGCCGCCCAGGCGCTGGTCGACGCGCGTCAGCGGAATCGGCTCGCGGCCCGGCAGCGGCTGCGGCGTATAGATATCGTGCAAGCCCTCCAGCGCCAGCGGCGTGGACAGGTTGATTTCCACGATCACCCGCTCGGCCTGCTGGGCAAAGGCCACCGAGTTGCCGACCGACATGGTGGGAATAATCGCGCCGGAGGCGGTAATGGCCGCCGCTTCAATGACGGCGATATCGATGCCGGGCAGGTTGCCCGAACGCAGCTGCTCGGCCGTTTCCGACAGATGCTGGTCGATAAACAGCACTTCGCCGCGGTTGATCTTGCCGCGCAAGATGGGGTCGACCTGGAACGGCATACGGCGCGCCAGTGCACCGGCTTGGGCCATCAGGCCGTCGCTGCCGTTGCCCAGCGAAGCGCCGGTGATCAAGGTCAGTTCCAACGGTTCCTGCTGCGAACGCTCGGCCAGCGCGCGCGGCAGCGCCTTGGCGTCGCCGGCGCGGGTAAAGCCGCTCATGCCCACGCGCATGCCGCTGTGAAACAAGCTGGCTGCCTCGGCGGCGCTCATGACTTTGCCGAGCAGGCCGGGGTGGCGAATTCGATCCTGATAATGATCCTGATGCATCTTTGCTCCGTTCTTCTTTATATTCTCAAACCACATGGCGGTCATACACCAGCGCCATAAGTGGCTTCAGTATAAAATCGCCGTCACATGGATTGCATGAATTAAATTCGCCGGATTCAGTCGATATTTTCATGCTTTCAGGAGCGTTACTGTCGTGGATATCCGATCCCTGCGTTATTTTGTTGAAACTGTGCGCCTGTCGAGCTTTACGCAGGCGGCCGAAGCGCTGCACCTGACCCAGTCGACCATCAGCAAGATGGTGCGCCAGCTCGAGGACGAAGTCGGTGCGCAACTGCTGGTGCGCGATGGCCGCAAGCTGTCGCTGACCGACACCGGCCGCATCGTCTACCAGCATGGCCAGGACATGCTGGCCAGCATGCGCCAGCTGACACTGGAAATCCGCGACACCCAGGCCCTGCAGCAAGGCAGCCTGACGGTGGGCGTGCCGCCGATGATCAATGTGCTGTTTACACCGGTACTCAAGGCGTTTCGCGCGCGCCATCCGCAGATCGCACTGCGCCTGCTGGAAGATACGGGACAGCAGATCGAACGCAAGGTCGCCGCAGGCGAGCTGGAAATCGGCATGACGGTGCTGCCGGCCGAGCCCACGCTGGAACTGGTTAGCGCACCGGTGGCCAGCTATCCGATCTGGGCGCTGGCCGAACCGGGCACGTTCCAGAAGCAGCGCACCACCCTGCCCTTCAAGGCGCTGGCAGAGCTGCCGCTGGTACTGCTGAAAGATGAATTTGCACTCACGCGCAGCCTGCGCCAGCACTTTGCGCAGGCCGGCTTCACGCCGCAGATAGCGGCCCAGAGCGGCCAGTGGGACTGGCTGGTGGCGATGGCTGCGTCAGGACTGGGCGTGGCGCTGCTGCCCGAGCCGCTGATCCACCGCCTGGCCGGCGAAAAGGTCGAGGCGGTGCGCATCGTCGAGCCGGAAATAGCCTGGCAGGTCGCCCATATCTGGCGCGGCCAGTATCTGTCGCATGCGGCGCGCGCGTGGCTGGAGGTGTGCTCTGAAGTGCTGGGAACGGATGATGGGGGTGTCGGATTACGCGCTGCGCGCTAATCCGACCTACGCGACAACGCGACGGCGTGTCAAACACGTAGGTCGGATTAGGCCGCAGGCCGTAATCCGACAACATTGTTGGCGCTGCGGGTGTTTGTCGGATTACGGCCCGAAGGGCCTCGGCGACCCCACCTAATCCGACCTACGCGACGCCACGACGGCGCATGAAACACGCAGGCCAATGCCTTATTTCAGCTCTGTACCCGCTTCGTACATCGACGCATATTTCCAGCCGAAGTACAAAATGAAGGTGTAGCACAGCGCCGGCACGATGAATGACAGCTGCAGGTTCATGTGATCAGCCAGGAAGCCCTGGATAAACGGCACGATGGCGCCACCCACGATCGCCATGCACAGGATGCCCGAGCCCTGTCCCGTCTGTGCGCCCAGCTTGTTCAAGGCCATGCTGAAAATGGTCGGGAACATGATCGAGTTGAACAGGCCGACTGCGATCAACGCCCACATGGCGGTATGGCCGCTGGCAAACACTGCCACCAGGATCAGTGCGATCACCACGGCTGCATTGAAGGCCAGCGTCTTGCCCGGGCTGACATAGCGCATCACGGCAAAGCCGACAAAACGGCCGAGCATGGCGCCGCCCCAGTAGTAGCTGACAAAGTGCGCGGCATCGGCTGCATTGAGGCCGGCAATATGGCTCTCGCCCAGGAAGTTAATCAGGAAGCTGCCGATACTGACTTCGCCACCCACGTACAGGAAGATCGCCACGGCGCCCAGCACCAGGTGGCGGTGCGACCAGATCGAGACCTTGTGGCCATCGCGTGTTTCCTGCACATCATCGGCGTGCGAGATTTTCGGCAGCTTGGCCAGTGCAAACAGCACCGCCAGTACCACCAGCGTGGCGGCCAGCGCCAGGTACGGGCCCTGCACGGCTGCCGCTTCCTTGGCGCGGTAAGCCAGTTGCTCGGCTGCCGGCAGCAGGTCGAACTGCTGCACCGTCAATACCGTACCCGACAGGATCAGGATGCCGCCCAGCGTCGGCGCCACCGTGGTGCCCAGCGAATTGAAGGCCTGCGTCAGCGTCAAACGGCTCGACGCCGTCTGCGGGTCGCCCAGTTCCGTGACATACGGATTGGCCGCCACCTGCAGCACCGTGATGCCGGCCGCCAGGATAAAGAACGCCACCAGGAACAGCGCGTAGCTGCCGGTCGAGGCCGGGTAGAACATGGCGCAGCCGGCCGCGGCGATCAGCAGACCGGTGACCACGCCACTCTGATAGCCGATGCGCTTGATCAGCATGCCGGCAGGCAAGGACACGATGGCGTAGGCGCCAAAGAAGCAGAACTGCACCAGCATCGCCTGCACATACGTCAGGGTATAGATTGAGCGCAGATGGGGGATCAGCACATCATTAAGCGAGGTCAGCAGACCCCACATGAAAAATAGCACCGTGACAATGATCAGGGCGCCAGTGTTGTTTTGCGTGCCGGCCTGGCTGCGCTGCGCGCCCAGGCCCTGCTTTACGTGTTCCATACATTCTCCAATGTTCAATTCCAGGATCGTCTTGTACTGCGATTGCATTGCCGATTGTTGCGTTGGGATGCCTGCGGAGATCTTGTTTGAAAACAACACCAACAAGTAACTGAGCAGCGTAGTAAAACTACCATCCCGCGACGGCATTATGCCCGAAAGGCCCGGTTTACGCAGTTTTCACGCCTGTTATTTGATAATTGAATAGCTGACATTTGAAAACAAAAGTGTACTTATATCTTGAGAATAGTATACTTATGTTGCGCTGCACCACTTGATGCAACGCCCACTTTACAAGGAGCTTGTCATGTCTGCCACCACCACTTTCAGCTATCACACAACCAACAGCAACAACATCGTCGCCACCCTGGCAGCCGTCCTCAAACGCGCCAGCGCCTACCTGCTGCAAAGCGATGACCACCGCGAACGCGCTTACGAAGAAGCCTACCTGGCCGAGTCGACCGACCGCTACGATCTGGAATACCGCATGCGCGAATTGTCCCGCAGCAACCCGCATCCAAGCTGGATGAGCGGCCTGTCGCGTTAATCAGAACCAGGCAAGTGGAAGTCAGTTGCAAATGAAGTGAAGTCGTATCAAACGCGACGCAAGCCATCATCCAAGCTTGTGACAGTCGCCAGTCTCAACCGCCTTGCGCGGTATCGATAGCACCATCCTGCTCGCCCCGCGCTTGAGCACAGGATGGGCTATACCGGGCCAGGCCACAACGCCGCCTGCCCGATCTTTTCTCTGAAGGTCTATTCCGGCATGGCGCCGGAAACAGAACCCAGGCAGCATCATGCTGCAACGCATCAAGCGGTTTTATACATAAATGTACAAGTTTTTCTAGTTTTACTACGACCACAGACGCAGCCGCCTTTGTGGCTATTCCTGCTGTCCCTTTTCATTAAGCAGGTCCGACAGGCTGCGCGGCGCCGGCGTCAACGGCAGCCGGTGCTGCGTCCATCCCAGCTGCGACGCCGGTGTCAGCGCCCGCAGGCGCGTGGCGGCCCAGCGGAAGGCGCGATAACGCGACGGATGCGCAAAAGCACCGCTCCAGAAGCGCCACACCAGGTTTTCGCCACGGTTGAACTTGGCCCCCTGGCCACGCAGCGGGTGGGCTACCTGCTCGTCGGGATGGCGGTTGGCCTCGGTGCGCAGGCGCACCAGCAGCTGCGGTATCGGGATGCGCACCGGACACACTTCGCCGCAGGCGCCGCACAGGCTCGACGCCGTGGCCAGGTCGGCCGTCGATTCGAGCCCCAGCAGATGCGGCGAAATAATCTTGCCGATCGGCCCCGGATAAGTGGTGCCATAGGCATGGCCACCGATGCGTGTATAGACCGGGCAGTGGTTCATGCAGGCGCCGCAGCGTATGCATTGCAGGGTGGCGCGCAGCTGTTCGTCGGCATAGGCCTGGCTGCGGCCATTGTCGAGCAGCACCAGATGCACTTCGCGCGGCCCGTCCAGTTCGCCTTCG
Source organism: Janthinobacterium aquaticum (assembly GCF_009208565.1). GTDB lineage: Bacteria > Pseudomonadota > Gammaproteobacteria > Burkholderiales > Burkholderiaceae_D > Janthinobacterium. The sequence continues at coordinate 188,134 of NZ_WFLK01000007.1, forward strand.
CGGCGCGGTCCCGAGATCAGGTTGAAATAAGTAGTAATGGCTTGCCCGGTGGCCGAACGCGTCAGCAGGCTCGACAGGGGTACGATATGCTCCAGCCTGGCCACCACCTTTTCCATGCCCATGATCGCAATATGCACGTCCGGCACGGTGGTGGTCAGGCGGCCATTGCCCTCGTTTTCCACCAGCCACAGCGTGCCCGTGTCGGCGGCGGCAAAATTGACGCCGGACAGGCCGATATCGGCGTCGACAAACGCCTGGCGCAAGGCGCGCCGGCCGGCCTGGATCAGGCTGTCGACGTCTTCCGTATAGGGCGTATCGGCAATATGCTCGGCAAACAGGCTGCCGATATCGGCCTTGGTCTTGTGAATGGCCGGCATTACGATATGCGATGGCTTCTCGCCGGCCAGCTGGACGATATATTCGCCCATGTCCGACTCCAGGCAGCTTACGCCGCGCGCTTCCAGATAGTGATTGAGCTCGATCTCCTCGCTGGCCATCGACTTGCCCTTGATCAGCCGCTTGGCGCCGTTGCGCTCGGCAATCGCATGGATAATCGCGTTGGCTTGCTCGCCATCTTCGGCCCAGTGCACCTGCACGCCAGCCTCGACCAGCTTGTCTTCGAGCTGCACCAGCAGATCGGGCAGGCGCGACAGCGCGTGCTGGCGCACCGCTTCGCCCAGGTCGCGCAGGCGCTCCAGTTCTTCGCCATCGGGAAACTGCACGCGGCGCTTGTCCTGCAAAAAATCCATCGCGCCGCGAAAGCTCTGGCGCAGCTTGGGGTCATCGAGCGCGGCGCGTGCACGCGCATGAAAATCGGCTGGCGCCACAAACTGCAGATTGTGCGCCTTCATGGCTGCTCTCCTTCACGATTGTTCAAGCCGTCGGCCAGATCATCAACCAGCAGCACCCACAGCCAGCGCGGACCATGCGCGCCATAGGCCAGCGTCTGCTGGATATCGGACGTCTTTGACGGACTGGAAATGAGCACCAGGTTGCTCGGCATGCCGTCGGCCCAGCGCTCCGTGCGCGCAGCCGCATGCAAGTCGGCGTGCAGGGTGCTCGCATACACCAGCGCCACATGCAGCGGCGGCGCCAGCGAGACCGTGCGCGGCGTGCCGGCATCGGGCGCAATCACCAGCGTGCCGGTGGCGGCAATGCCCGAGCGCGCCACCGTAAAGCCGGCGTCGACGCTGTCGAACAATACGCTTTTCCACTCGGCCAGCGGACGCGCAAACGGCAGCGCTTCAATTTCCGCCGGCAGCGCCGCCTGCAGTGCGCGCCCTTCGGCGCTGGCGGTGTCCATCAACAGCCGGCGCACCTGCTGCGCGCCCAGCCGCGCGGCCAGCAAAGCCGGCCAGGCATGCGCGCTGACGCAATCGACCTGGGCCTGCGCCGCACGCAAGGCGTTTTGCATGCTCTCCAACAGGCTACGCGGCGACGCTGCCATGCGACGCGCCGTATAGTGCGCGTCGATACTGGCGTCGATATCGGCAATAGGCGTGCCCTGCTGCGGCGCACTGGCGCGCAGACGGCCCAGCATGCGCTCGCGCGCGTTGTTCATGCCATTCATGCTGCACCTCCCGTGCGGCGCCACAGAAAGCTGGCCATATGCTCGACCGGCAGCGGCGCGCCGCGCTGTGCGGCGGCATGGCCGATATTGAGCAGGCAGCCGCAGTCGGCCGACACCAGCCGCTCGCAGCCGGTGGCACAGGCCGAGGCGACCTTGTCGGCCACCATGGCACCCGAGATATCGGGGTGTTTCAAGGAGAACGTGCCGCCAAAGCCGCAGCACTCCGATTCGCGCTGGTGCTCCACCCGCGTCACGCCAGGCAACTGGTCGAGCAGCGCCACGCCGTGGCCGCGCGTGCCCATCTCGCGCCGCGCGCCGCACGAGGTGTGCAGCACCACCGTTTCATCGCGCTGGCCGGCAACCGCGCCGGCGCTGAAATCGCAACCCATCACGCAGACCAAAAACTCGGCCAGCTCGTAGACGCGCCCGGCCAGTTCGCGCGCGCGCGGGCCGTCGACCGGATCGTCTTCGAACAGCGCCGGCCAGTGATGGCGCATCATGCCGGCGCACGACCCGGATGGCACGATCACCGGCCACGGTTCGCCAAACAGGCCGAGCTGGGCGCGCGCCACCGCGCGTGCCTGTTCGGGATTGCCGCTGCTGTAGGCGGGCTGGCCGCAGCAGCTCTGGCCGCGCGGATAATGTACCTGCAAGCCTTCGCGCTCGAGCAGGCGCACGCTGTCAAGACCTGCCTGCGGCACGAACAGATCGACCAGGCAGGTGGCAAACAGATAAACGTGCTGCGTGGGGACTGGATAATCGGCTGGGTACTGTCGGGGGCCTGGCTGCATGGGGATACTCCATCAAGTTGTGAACGGCGACTGGCTGGCGCATAATCGCCGCTGGCCGCACAAAACACAAATTGGCCCAACCAATTGAGTATCGACGACATTACACAGATGGCACATAACCGCGTGGAGATGGTAATGCGGGCGCTGGAGACGGCGCTGCTCGACGGCAGCCTGCCGGTGGGCGCGCGTCTTCCGGCCGAACGCGTGCTGGCCGAACGGCACGGCGTATCGCGCAATACGGTGCGCGAAGCGGTGCAGCGACTGGCCGCGCGCGGCCTGCTGCGCAGCCGGCGCGGCTCAGGCGTGTTCGTGACCGACCAGCTGCGCACCGGCATCGCCTCGCCGTGGAGCCAGTTGGTGGCAGACCACCCGGCGCTGCGTAGCGACATCCTGGAGTTTCGCCATGTGCTGGAAGGGGCCACCGCCTACTTTGCGGCGCAGCGCGCCACTGATAAAGAGCGCGCGCTGATCATGGCGCAACTGGCGCAGCTGGAACAGGCGCGCCAGGACGGTGACATGGCGGCCGAAGCCCGCCACGATGCGCGGCTGCATGAGACCATCGCGCAGGCGTCGCACAACACCATGTTTTTGCACCTGCATGCGAGCGTACTGGGCATGCTGCGCGAGCATATTGCGCAAAGCGGCACCGGCCTGCGCCTGCACGACCAGGCAGCCTCGCAGTCGCTGCTGGCGCAGCATCGCACGCTATGCAGCGCGATTTGCGACGGCCAGGCGGAACTGGCGCGCGACGCCATGCAGGACCATATCGACTTCGTGCGCGCACATGCTGTCGACGATGCCACGCCCTGAGCGGCGAGGGCGCTCAGTTACCGCCGCCCCCACCGCCATCGCCACCGCCGCCATCGGAGGAGCCGCCGCTGTCTGACGAGCACCCCCAGTCACCGGAAGCGCCGCCACTGCCAGATTGACTGCCACAGCTGCCGCCGTGCGCGCCATCGCCACCGGTTAAAGTCCAGTTGACGTTGCCATCGGCCACACTGCTCTCGCGCTGCTGCCTGCCGAAGCGGGACTTGCCGCCAGGCTTGTCGGTCTGCACCACATAAGCATTGCGCCCTCCCCAGAGCCGGTTCCACCATCGTCGCAACATTGCCGCTCCTTTCCTGTGATTGCACGCCAGGCCATCATGGCGCCCGATTTCTGCTGATGCCCTGCTGCCGCTCCTATAATACGGCCCCGACTACTTATCAATACCAGCGCGCACCAGCCATGAACGTTCTTGCCCACACCCACCCACTGGCCAGCCAGATCGAGGCCGCCCTGCTGCCGCTTTTCCAGGCTGCACTGCCGCAACTGACGGCGAGCGCGCCAGGCGTGCTGGCCTCCGTGTTTGCTTTTTCCAGCGGCACCGCCAGCGCCTTCGAGGATTATCACTTCGGTATTTCCTGCCTGCTTGAGCCAGCACAGGAAAACGCTGCCGATGAAGTGGCGCTGCTGGTCAGCGTCAGCAATCTGGCAACCCGGGCGCAGCTGCAGGCACAGGTGGCCTGGGGACAGCCGTCGGGCAAAGTCGAAGCGCGCGCCGAGCTGGCCGAGGCCAGCGTGGCAGCGTTGCAGCAGGCGCTGCCCGGCCTGATCGACGCACTGCACCGTGCCGTGAAAAGGCAGCAGCCGTAGGCATGGGCGCGCCTCGGCGCGCAGCGCGGCTGTGTGCAGAATCGAACATACATTGCCAAAGCAGAAAGCTAGACTGCTTGCAAAGGAGCTGGCCATGTCTGATGCAATCGTTTCCCTGTCACCAAGTACCCACAGCGCATCGCTGGGCGCGCTGCTGCCCTGTCTCGCTGACGCGACGCCGCATCAGGGCCTGCGCCGCCTGATCGACGCCGGTCTCGACCAGTTGCCCCTGCCCGGCCATGGCGCCACGCTGCAGCGCTGGCAGGCGCTGGCCGCCGTCGCTGCCATTGACCTGTCGCTGCTCAAGCTGTTTGAAGGCCATACCGATGCGCTGGCCATCCTGGCTGAAATCGACAGCGCTGGCGCGCCCGCCGGCAGCAGCTGGGGCGTGTGGTGCGCCGAGGCGCCTGGTGCCCGCGTGGCGCTGCGCCAGTTGCCGGACGGACGCCATGTGCTCGATGGCCGCAAGGCCTGGTGTTCGGGCGCAGCAGGCCTCAGCCATGCGCTGGTCAGCTGCTGGAACGAGGCAGGTGAAGCCTGCCTGGCCTCGGTGGCCATGAATCAGCCTGGCGTGCAGGTCACCGGCGACGGCTGGCAGGCGGTTGGCATGGCCGGCAGCGCCAGTGTCGAGGTGGTGTTTTCCGGTGCGCGCGCCTTGCCCGTCGGTGCACCTGGCGCCTACCTGGCGCGGCCCGGCTTCTGGCACGGCGGCGCCGGCATTGCCGCCGCCTGGCATGGCGCGGCCTGCGCGGTGGCCAGCCATCTGCATGCCCGGGCGCAGCAGGCCACACCGGACCCGGTACGCCTGGCGCAACTGGGCCAGATCGACTGCCTGCTGCGCGCCAGCGCCGCACTGCTGCGCGAAGGCGCGCAGGAAATCGACCGTCAGCCTCGGCACGATGCGATGGAACTGGCGCTGCGTCTGCGCCTGACGGTAGAAGACTGCGCCACGCAGGTACTGCAACTGGCCACGCGCGCGCTGGGCGCCGGCCCGCTGTGCCGCGATGCGCGCTTTGCACGACTGGCGGCCGACCTGCCGGTGTTCCTGCGCCAGAGCCACGCCGAGCGCGACCAGGCAACGCTGGGCGGCATCGTGGCCGGCGTCAGCGACCATCCATGGGCGCTCTGATGCAGGCGCCAACCACGCCCGGCGAACGCCGGATCGAAGGCGCCGGTACGCCCGACCAGCTGTGGCAGGACTGGGGCGGCCTGGCCGCGCTGCCTGCCATCAGCGCACAGCAACTGGTGCCCGCCGGGCCTGACCGCGCGCGCGCCGTGATTGTGGCACCGCATCCCGACGATGAAGTGCTGGCCTGCGGCGGCCTGCTGCAGTTGCTGGCCGGCCTGGGCCGCGAAGTGCTGCTGGTGGCCGTTACCGACGGCGACGCCAGCCACCCCGGCTCCACCTTGTGGCCGCGCGAGCGCCTGCGGCAGGTGCGGCCACAGGAGTCGGCGCAGGCGCTGGCCGCACTGGGCTGGCAGCAACCGGCCTGGCAGCGGCTGCAACTGCCCGACGGCGCCGTCCAGGCCCATGCAACGCTGCTGCGCGCCATGCTTGAAACGCTGCTGCGCCCCGGCGACACGCTGCTGACCACCTGGCGCTTGGACGGCCATCCCGACCATGAAGCCTGCGGCTGGGCCAGCGCGGCAGCGGCGTCAAGCTGCGGTGCCAGGCTGGTGGAAATGCCGGTCTGGGGCTGGCACTGGGCTGCCCCCGGCGACGCGCGCGTGCCCTGGCATCGCGCGCACCGGCTGGCGCTGCCGCCCGAGGTCCTGGCGCGCAAGCGCGCCGCCCTTGCCTGCTTTGCCAGCCAGCTGCAGCCCGATCCTTCCACCGGCCAGGACGCCATCGTGTCGCCGGCCGCCCTGCAACGCCTGCTGCATCCTTACGAGATCTATTTTTCATGACGCCCGCTACCGCCCCCCTTGCGCCCGAGGCGCGCGCCGCCTACTTCGAGCAGTTGTACCAGCATGACGCCGACCCCTGGCTGGTGCGCCAGCGCTGGTACGAGGCGCGCAAACGCGCGCTGCTGCTGGCCTGCCTGCCGCAGGCGCGCTACCGCAATGCCTACGAGCCGGCCTGCGGCAACGGCGAACTGACCGTCGCGCTGGCACAGCGCTGCGAGCGCCTGCTGGCCGCCGACTTGTCCAGCCAGGCGCTGCACGCGGCGCAGCAGCGCCTGCGCGACGAGGGCCTGGAGCACAAGGTCACGCTGCTGCATCAGCGCCTGCCGCAAGACTGGCCGCGCACCGGCAACGGCGCCGAGCGCTTCGATTTGATACTGCTCAGTGAAATCGGCTATTACCTGTCGCCGGAAGAGCTGGCGCAGGTGGCTGAACACGCCAGCGCCAGCCTGGCGCCGGGCGGCAGCATCGCACTGTGCCACTGGCGCGCACCGTTTGCCGAGCGCGTGCAGTCGACCGTGCGGGTCCACGCCGCCTTCCAGAACCGGCCAGGCCTGCACTGCCTGGTGCGCCATGAAGAACCCGATTTTTTGCTGGGAATTTGGTCCAATGACGCGCGCTCGGTCGCGCAGCGGGAGGGTTTTGCATGATCGGCATTGTGGTTCCGGTACATAACGAAGAGGCTTGCCTGGGCGCCTGCCTGGCGGCGCTACAGGCGGCGGCAACCTGCCCCGATCTGGCGGGCGAAGCCGTATCGATCCTGGTGGTGCTTGACGCCTGCAGCGACCGCTCGCAGCGCATCGTGCTGCAGCACGCCATGAACGCCGATGTGCGCTGGCGCCTCGATTGCATCGCCATCGACCAGCGCAATGTGGGTGCGGCGCGCGCCGCCGGCGCCCGGGTGCTGCTGGCGCGCGGCGCACGCTGGCTGGCCTTTACCGACGCCGACACGCTGGTAGCGCCCGACTGGCTGTGCAGCCAGCTGGCGCAACAGGCCGAAGTGGTGTGCGGCACCGTCGCCGTCGAAGACTGGTCGCCGCACCGCCAGCATGCACAGGCCCTGCGCCAGCACTTTGCCAGCACTTATACCGATGCCGACGGCCACCGCCATATCCATGGCGCCAACCTTGGCGTGTGCGCGCGCGCCTACCTGCGCGCCGGCGGCTTTGCGTCGCTGGCCTGCAGTGAAGATGTGGCGCTGGTCACGGCGCTGCAGGCCAGCGGCGCGCGCATCGCCTGGAGCGCCGCACCGCGCGTTACCACCAGTGCGCGCCGCGACGCCAGGGCCAGAGGCGGCTTTGGCGATACGCTGCTGCAGGTGGCAGCTGCCATCCCGACCGCAGCCGCAGTCCCGGCGCCAGCGCTGGCGATAGGCTAGCCTTTCAGAACATGCCGCTGCGCGGCGCGCCGTCGGCCTCACCAGCCGATGGCGGCAGATCCATAATGCGCTCGCCCAGTGCCATGCCCCATTGCGTCAGCCGCATGCCCTGGCGCAGCGCCTGGCCCTGCCAGCGCGCCAGTGCGGCATCGATGCCGTCGCCATCGTCCGTGACGGCATGGCGCAGGCTGCGTGCCAGCGTCAGCGCATTGCTGGCCGCCTTGGCTGCGCCGCCCGCCGTGTGCGGGCGTGGCACAAATGCGGCGTCGCCCAGCAGCAGCACACGGCCAAACACCATCTTCGGCACCTGCAGGTCGAGAATGGCCTGCATGAACGGCTCTGCCGTCGCCTCGACCAGGCGCGCAAAGCTGGGCGCCAGCAGGCGCTCGGCGTCGCGCCTGAGTTCCACGATCGCATCGTCGCGCATGCTGCCCGGCGACAGCGAAAACGCATGCCGGACGCCATGGCGGTCCAGCAGCGCGGCGTCGAGCGCGGCGCCGGCGGCGATCTTGCGGTACCAGACCCAGTTGCGCCGGCGCTGCCCTTGCGTGCGCGATTCGTCCTCGCCCGGCACCAGATACTGCAGCAACATATGGTCATCGCCCTGCTGGAAGGCAAAGCTGTCGCTCAGCTTGGCCTCCACCTCGGGCGGCACATCGCGCTCGGCCACCAGACCACGCCACGCAACATAGCCGGCATAGTGCAACTGCACATCGGGCAGCAGCTGGCTGCGCACGGTCGAGCGTGAACCGTCCGCGCCGATCAACAGGTCGCCCTGCTCGACCCGGCCGCTGGCGAAATGCGCGCTCACCGTCTTGCCGTCCTGCCCGAAGTGCAGCAGCTTTTCGCCAGCATGGATCACGCCATCGGGCAGCGCGCGGTGCATGCTGCCGTACAGCGTGTTCCATGAGGTCTGCATCTGCGGCATCATGGCCTGGCTGACGATGCGGTCCTGCCGGTCCAGGTAGATGCGCTCGCGCGAACGCACGCCCAGCGGCGTGACATGCGGCACCTGCGCCGCATCGAATACGGCTTCGACTTCTGGCTGCAGCACCAGTCCGCCGCCACGGCTGTCGAGCAGGCCGGCCGAACGCTCGAATACCTTTACGTCCCAGCCGATGGCGCGCAACGACACTGCCGCAAACAGGCCGCCCAGGGAGCCGCCGATAATCAGGGCGCGTGGCCGGGCGGCGCTCATGGCGCCACCTGGTGGCGGGAAACAATAACAGCCTGTGACAAAGTCAATTGCATGGTTTTCTCCTGAAAATGGCCGCCCGGCAGCGGCGCTCACACAGGAAACAGCATAGCGGCATGGCAGGAAAAGTCACTGCCACATGCGTATAGGACGACTCATCCTCAGGTATAGGATGGTGCCCTTTCAATATTGCCAACGCATTATCAGTATGGACTTGTCAACTGGTTGAAAGCTATAATTGCGAGTGATTCTCATTTATATTCTCATTACGATTTGAATGTTCAATCTTGTTTTACAACAAGAAGTCCATTTGCTTACCAGGAAATCTATGCCCCGCCACCGCGTTCACGTCCACCCTGCCTTTGTCTTCCCTCCTCTGCGACGCGCCATCCAGGCCAGCCTGCTGTGCGCCAGCGCCGCCGTTATCGCGCCGGTTCATGCCGAGGCGCCACCGGCCGATGCCGCCAGCCAGGCCGACGCCACGCTGCCGGCCATTACCATTACCGGCACCGCCGACAAGGGCACGTCCACCGAAAACTCGCGCTCGCTGGCCTCGGGCAAATCGTCGCTGTTCAAGGGTTTTGAATCGAACCGCGAGATTCCGCAGCCGGTGACCGTGATTACGCGCCAGCTGCTCGATGACCGGGCCTTTTTCGACATGAACGAGGTGCTGCAAAATACGCCGGGCGTAACGGTCGATTATGTGGACAGCGAACGCGTGCAGTATTTTTCGCGCGGCTATTCGATCGACGCCATGCAGGTCGACGGCCTGACGATCACCCAAGGTGGCTCAATCTTTATTCAACCCGACACCGCCGTGCTCGACCATGTGGAAGTGCTGCGCGGTGCCTCGGGCATGCTGCGCGGCTCGGGCAGCCCGTCGGCCACCGTCAATATGGTGAGGAAGCGCCCCACCAAAACCTTCCAGGCCAATCTGGGCTTGACGGTCGGCTCGTGGGATCGGCGCCGCCTGGAGGCCGATGTCTCGGGGCCGCTCAACGAGGACGGCAGCATTCGTGGGCGTATAGTGGCCGTCAAGGACAAGAAGGAGTTTTTCCAGGATGCCAAGGACGAAAACCGCAAGGTGCTGTACGGCGCGCTGGCCATCGACCTCAGCCCACGCACCACCCTGACTGCCAGCTTGCAGCATACCGAGCTGGATGCCACCGGCGCCTGGGGCGGCCTGCCGGGCAACTTCGACGGCTCCTCGCTGAACCTGCCGCGCAACACCTATCTGGGCGCCGACTGGAATCGCTGGAACCGTTATAACCAGCAGGCGTACGTGGAGCTGGAACACCGCTTTGAAAATGAATGGACGGTCAAACTGAGCAGCGAATACACGCGCATGCGCATGGATGACAACGGCTTCAAGCAAAGCTACTTCACGCGCTCCTCGACCACCAATCCTTACCTGTTCGGCGTAACCACCTCCCAATACACGGGCGACGCCGGCGACCAGGAAGCAACCGGCTTGACCGCCAATGGCCCGTTCACGCTGTTCGGCCGCAAGCACCAGCTGGTATTCGGCGGTGAAAGCCTGCGCACCAAGACGCGCGCCACCGCCGGCGTGTTCAACCTCAATCCGCTGACCAATGTCGATATCCGCAACTGGAACCCGTACACCAGCTATATCGACAAGGACGCCAACGCCGTCAACAACCTTACGCCAACCTACACGCGCCAGCAGGGGCTGTTCGGTACCGCGCGCCTGTCGATTACCGACCCGCTGGCGGTCATCGTCGGCGCGCGCGCCAGCTGGTGGGACTACAAAGCGCCGGCCACGCCGGCCAGCAACTACGAGATCAAACATGAGATCACGCCGTTTGCCGGCGTCACCTACGACATCACGCAGCAGATCAACGCTTACCTCAGCTACACCGAAATCTTCACGCCGCAAAACGTCAAGGACGCCAACAACAAGCTGTTAAAGCCGATCACCGGTGAAGACTATGAAGCCGGCCTGAAAGGTGATTTTTTCGGCGGCAAGCTGACCGCTTCGGCCGGCCTGTTCCGCATCAACAACCAAGGCCGCGCGGTGGACGACACCACCTCGAACAATCCTTGCGGTCCGTCCAACCCGACCGGCTACTGCCGCATCGCCGACGGCAAGACGCAAAGCGAAGGCTGGGAACTGGAAGTGGCCGGTGAAATCATGCCCGGCTGGCAGCTGACCGGCGGCTACACCAATACCCGTACCAAATACCTGGTCGATGCGACCAAGGCCAACGTGGGCCAGCCGCTGCGCAGTATCGATCCGCGCCAGCAGCTGCGGCTGTTCTCCAGCTACCGCGCCAGCGGCGCGCTGCAAGGCCTGAGCTTTGGCGGCGGCGTGGCGATGCAGGACGACTCGTACGTGCGCTCGGGCGCACTGACGGCCAGGCAGGGCGGCTATTCGATCTTCAACGCCATGGCTGCCTATGAGCTGCGCAACGGCTATTCGGTGCAGGTCAACGTCAACAACCTGACCGACAAGGTCTACTACAAGAAATACGGCCCGACCGGCCTGTCGTACTACTACGGCGACCCGCGCAATGTAATGGTGACGCTGCGCGCGAAGTTCTGACGCAGCGCAATATGTGAAGCCCGCGCCGGGTGACGGGCACCTACCGCGTCACGAGCATCCCGGCAGGCTTCACGCGCTCTGGCCGATCAGCGCCAGGGAATTTGCTCCCGCAAGTGCGGGCGGCTGGCCGGCCGCTTGCGTCAGCTTGAACTGCCGCACCACGTCGCTCAGGCTGACCGCCTGTTCCTGCAGCGATTCGGCGGCCGCGGCGGCCTGCTCGACCAAAGCGGCATTCTGCTGCGTGACCTGATCCATTTGCGTGATGGCCTGGTTGACCTGCTCGATACCCTGGCTTTGCTCCACGCTGGCCGAAGTAATCTCGCGCATGATCTGCGTCACGTGAGCAATACTGCTCACCACTTCATCCATGGTTGCTCCAGCCACAGTGACCTGCTGCGATCCGGTGCTGACTTTATCGACCGAGTCGCTGATGAGCGCCTTGATATCGCTTGCCGCCACTGCAGAACGCTGCGCCAGCGTGCGCACTTCGCTCGCCACCACCGCGAAGCCACGCCCCTGTTCGCCAGCGCGCGCCGCTTCGACTGCCGCGTTCAAGGCCAGGATATTGGTCTGGAAGGCGATGCCGTCAATCACGCTGATAATGTCGACGATCCTCGCCGACGAAGCGTTGATCGACTCCATGGTTGCAACCACTTTTGCCACCGCATCGCCACCGCGTACGGCGATGCCTGAAGCCGACAGCGCAAGCTCGTTGGCCTGGCGGGCATTGTCTGCGGTCTGTCTGACGGTGCTCGTCAGCTGCTCCATCGACGCTGCCGTTTCCTCCAGCGAACTGGCCTGCTCTTCGGTACGCGACGACAGGTCCAGGTTACCCGTTGCAATCTGCGCCGAAGCAGTGGCGATGGCCTCGGTGCTGCCGCGCACCTGGCTGACCAGTTGCCCCAGATTGCCGTTCATGTCGCTCAGCGCCAGCATCAGCTGCCCGGTTTCACACGCAGACTTTGCCGCAATAGCCTGCGTCAGGTCGCCGCGGGCCACCGCGCGCGCCAGCGTCACCGCCTGCTGCAACGGCGCCGAGACGACGCGCGCGATGCCGGCCGCAAGGGCAACGCCGATACCGATATTGAGGGCCAGCAGCACGACGGTGGTGAGGCGGGCGTTGTCATAGGTGACGGCGGCAGCGTCGCTGGCAGCGGCGCCGCCGTCGATACTGAGCTTGACCAGCTTGTTGACGGTGGTGAAAATGCCGGCCAGCGCCTTGGCCGATGGCCCGATCAGCAAGGCGCGCGCCTCGGCCTTCTGATGCTGGCGAGACAAGGCCATCACCTTGGCATGCTCCGCCATAAACGTGGCCCAGTCGCGGTCGTAGTCGGCGGCCAGGGCGCGTTCTTCGGCGCTGGTGGCCAGCTTGCCGAGCGCGGCGCGGTCGGCGTTGGTGAGCGCCGCGATCTCGTCCATGCGCTTTTCGTAGCTGGCCATATCCTTGTCTTCGGTTCCCAGCAGGTGGGCAAGCTCCCAGCGGCGCATCTCTGCCAGGTCGGTGCGCAGGCTCATGGCCATTTGCACGCTGGGCATCCAGTCCTTCGCCAGGTCATGGCTGGCCTGGTTGACGCGGCCCAGCGCATGAATGGAACTGATACCCATCGCCAGCGTCAGCAGAAGAACCAGGCCGAACGCGACGAACAGCTTGGTGGCGATTTTCAGATTATAGAACCAGCGCATGCCCTGTCCCCTTTAGTTTTTGTTATATATATGCAGGCGACCCGGCGGGCTGTATCCTGCGCCACCGCGCCGCCTCAGTTGATGCCCCGGTCAGAAGGCGTGCCTCAAACCGACCGCTTCGCTGCCTGCGGAACTGGCGCCGCTGCGTTTGTCACGCGAATAGATCGCATAGACATCGGTGCGCTTGGACAGCCGGTAGCCGTAGCCGAAGGACGAAGTCGTGCGGTGCGTATCGGCCGCGCCCGGCGTTTCAATGCGCGAGCGGGCGGTCTCGGCCAGCAGCGATCCGGCTGCCGAGACGGGAACGGAAACGCCAAGGTCGCCGGTACGCGTGGAGCGGCCGCGATCAATGCTGGTCCGGCTGCCATTGGCATACAGCCTGAACAGGCCGAAATCGTAGCTGGCGCCGCCCAGCAGGGCATTTTGCTCGGCTGCCAGTGGCGTCAGCACATTGACCCTCAGCCGCTGTGCCGACAGCGAGGCCACGAACGCGCCACTGGTATAGCTGCCGTGCAGGCCAAGATTGGCCACCCCGGGACGGCCGGCCACTTCGCCCAGTCCGTACTGCGCCGTACCGCGAAAGCCGTTGACGGTTGGCGTCGTGTACTGGACGACGTTGTTCCAGACCGTGTCGCCCAGCACATTGCTGCCATAGCTGGCGACAAAGGTCTGCAGCACCAGCGGTGAAAACACGACCGAAGAACCGAAGGGGCTCAGTTGGGTCATCGCGAGATAGGCCGGATTGGTCTGGCGGCCCAGCGTCAGGCGGCCCCAGCTTCCTTCCAGGCCCACCCACGCATTGCGGGAGAACAGCGGATCGGCCGCACTGCGGCCCTGTTCGCCCGTATCGGGACGAAAAAAGCTTTCGAGCGCATAGATCACCTTGAGGTCGCCCCCCAGGTCCTCCTTGCCGCGAAAGCCGATAAACGAGGTGGTCAGGCCACCGCCATTGATTTGCTGTACAGCCGCCGCGTCGCCGCTGCGCTGCATTTTTCCGGCATACGCGCCAACGAGGCCATACACCTCGACCGATGACTGGGCACGGGCGTCGATGGCGACAGCGCCGGCAAGGGCTGCAACGGCCATCATGGGAAAACAGATTCTGGACATGATATCTCCTTTATTTTGGTGCGTTATCGCGTTGCGTTCCCGGGCCAGGCCCGGGAGCTTGTTGACGCAAACAATGTGTCTCTGCAGTATCGAAATGGCTGCAGGTCAGGGAGATATCTCTTCGAGTGAGCGATTGCTCGTTTCGATCATGCGCCAGCTTCCGACCAGGCCGACGATGGTAACGCCGGCGAACACCAGGAACACCATGGCAATGCCCTGTTTGTCCAGCACCAGGCCAACCATTGCCGGTGCCGCCGCCGACGCTGCGCGCAGCCACGACGTCGCCAGACCGGTGCCGATGGCACGCATCCGGGTCGGATAGATTTCCGAGGTGTACAGGTAGAGCATGACGGTGGTCGTGCCCATCACCGCATAGGCGCCCGAGGCCAGTATCATCACATTGGTGGCGCTATCGGTACCGACCACAACCAGCGTGACGAGCAAGATGCCGGCGACACAGAAACTGCCGATGGCCCAGCGGCGCCGGCCGACGCGGTCAATAACCAGTGCGCAGCAGATGACGGCGCAGGTACTGAGCACATTGGACATCGAGGCCATGCGCAGCGCTTCCTGCAGCGGCAGGTGATACACCGTTTTATACAGGCTGGGCAGCCAGTTGTTGATGCCGTTGGCAATAAAATAGGCGCTGGCCCACAGCACCCAGACGATCAGCGTGCGGGGCCGATACAGTGGTGAAAACAGCTCTTTCCAGGAGCTCTTGCGCTGCTTCTGGAGGTTGCTGGTAATCGTGGCGACACGCTGCTCGATGGCGCTGCTGTCGGCCGGGTCGATATGGCGCCCCGGCGACTTCGCTTCAACGCTGGCGACGATTTTTTCCGCCTCGTCGTAGCGGCCACGCGCGATCAGCCAGCGTGGCGATTCGGGCAGGCGGCAGACAAACCAAGTGATGACCAGCCCCGGCAAACCGCCAACCAGGAACATGCACTCCCAGCCGTAACGTGGCACCACAAAAGCGCCGATCTGCGCCGCGCCCAGAAGACCGATCGGAAAGATCATTTCATACAGCATGAAAAAGCGCCCGCGTCCGTGGGTCTGGGACAGTTCGTTGATATACGTGGCCGCCACCGGCACTTCGCCGCCAACGCCGACGCCCTGGATAAAGCGCGCCAGAAACAGCATATGCAGGCTGCCCGTGAATGCACAGACGATGCTCATTACCGACATGAGTCCGATGGTAATGCCCGCACTGGGCACGCGGCCTATCCGTTCGGCCAGCCAGCCGAAGAACAGCGCGCCGACTACCTGCCCGAGATAACCGGCGGCGATCAGCAGTCCCACCTGGCCCGGCGTGATATGCCACAGGCCGATCAGCACCGGCAGCACAAAGGCCAGCGACAGAGCGTCGAAGGCATCGAAAAAGGTGGCGGTGCCCATGACGATGCGCGCCTTGGTGTGCCAGCGGCACATGTGCACATTTTCAAGCCGGAACAGCAGGCCGGCGGCGCGGGTACCGGATACGCCCGATGGTGTAGCAGCCAGATCTTTTTGCTGAGATCCGGCCGGGTATGATGCAATGCTCATATTGTCTCCATTATTGGTGTTGTTCCGCCGTCTGCGCGGCGGTTTTTTATTTTTGGGTAAAGATGGCCAGCGTGCCGTCGATCTCCTCCTGTTCGATGCCGCGCGTGATGAACACCAGGCGCGTGCGCTGGTCTTCGCTGGGCCACGCATCGAGCGTGCGCGGTGGGTGGAACACATGCTGCACGCCATGGATCACTACCGGCCGGTCCGGATGCTCGCGCACCTGGACCAGTCCCTTGATGCGCAGGAGGTCCGGTCCGCGCATGGCGGTGACCAGTGCCAGCCAGGATTCAAAAGCCTGGCGCGAAATCGCCTCGTCGAGCACTATCGCATAGGAGCGGATACCGTCGTCGTGATGATGCGCATGCGCCTGGCCGTGCCGGTGCTCATGCTCATGCTCATGAGCGGAGTCGTGGTCGTGTTGGTGCCTGGCTTGATGGCCGGCGTCATGGCCGCGATCATGCTCCGGCGCACCGCCGCCGAACAGCAGTTGCGGCGTGATCTCGCCATGGCGCACCACGCTCACCGGCGCGCCGTGGTTAAGCCGCTGCAGGCGCTGCAGCAGCGTCTGCAGCGCTGCTTCGCTCACCAGGTCGTCCTTGGTCAGCACCAGACGATCAGCCAGCGCCACCTGATTGACGGCGGCGGCGTGCTGATCCAGTGTGGAGCCGGCGTTGACCGCGTCGACCGTGGTGATGAGGCGGTCGAAATGAAAGTGCTCGCGCAGCGTTTCGTCCGACATCAGCGTGTGAAGGATGGGCGCCGGGTCGGCCAGGCCGGTAGTTTCCACCAGCACCCGGTTCACGCCCAGCGCACCGCCATCGACGCGCAGACGGTTCAATGCCGCCAGCAGGTCGCCGCGCACCGTGCAGCACACGCAGCCGTTGGCAAGCAGCACCAGTTCTTCGCGGGTCTGTTCCAGCAGTTCATGGTCCAGCCCCACCGCGCCATATTCATTGATGATCACGGCAGTACGCGCAAAGGCCGGGTCGCGCAGTATGTGCGAGAGCAAGGTGGTCTTGCCGCTGCCGAGAAAACCGGTCAGCACAGTCACCGGCAGCGTCGCTGCTGCAGGGTGGTTTGCCTGGTTCATATCGTTTCCTTTTTTTAGCCGTGCAGTTTGGCAAACGAACGCAAGGTCTTGCCCAGCCGCGACAGGATGAAATCGGCGACGCCCGGGTCTGCGGCTGCGACGGTCGGCGCCGCGATCAGTGCGGCCAGCAGCGTGTCGAGATGCCAGACGCCGGCCGCTTCGTCAAAGCCATGGCAGCGCAGAAAGGCGACGATATCGGCGCGCTGGCCGCGCTCGGCCTGCGCCAGCAGGTAATCGGCGATGTCCTGCTCGAAGTCCTGCAGGCGCAAAGTGACGCCGCCAATGCCGCAAGCGCAGCCCGTCGCCAGGGCGACGTGCTGACTCGACAGGCGCTGCCAGATATCGAGCAGCTCCTGCGCATCGCTGGCCGCTGAGACAGTGTGGGCCGGCGCCATGGCCTCAGCGCTCCACGGCCTGGCTGCTGCGCAGGCGGCCGGTGGCGTCGACGTCCACCTGCCCCTGATCAGTCAGTGCAACGCGGTAGGCGTCTGCTGCCTGCGCAGCGCTGACGTAGCCTTCACGCACATCGTGCGCCACCAGTTCGGGATCGCGCTCGGCCGGTGAGCCGAAGCCGCCACCGCCGCCCGAACGCATCTTGTAGGCATCGCCGCGCGCCAGCCGGACGTTGAATATTTTGGCGTTCGGCAGCTCCTCGTCCCACACGCCATTGCGGCGGATGCCGATGCCGTTGCCTGCAGCGTCGTGACCGCCATCGAGTCCCCATGGCTTGCAGTGGACGCGGTCGATGCGGGTGGTAACAGCAAATGGCGAGAGCGCCTGCACCACCATTTCGGCGCCCAGGCCGCCGCGCTGGCGTCCCGGACCGGCACTGTCCTCGCGCAGACGATAGCTCTCGACGAGCACCGGATACTTCGCTTCGAGCTGCTCGGTCGGGCTGTTGTGGGTGTCGCCATCGTTGATGCAGACCGTGGCCGAGACACCGTCCTCGCGCGACTTGGCGCCCCAGCCGCCACCGAGCGGCCCGATGCCGACGATAAACAGGCGTCCGTCCTCCGGCGAGATGCCGTGGATGTTGGGGAAGACCAGGTCGGCGTGGTGGCCGGCAATGGAACGGTCGGGGATGGCCGGTGCCAGCGCCTTGAAGATGGTGTCGATCACCGTCATCGGGAAGGTCATCCAGACGCGCATCGGGAATGGCCGTTCGGCACTGATCACGGTGCCCATCGGCATGATGACCTTGAGCGGACGGAAGCTGCCGTCGTTGACCGGATAATCGGTCGGCGTAGTGAGGCATTTGTAGGCCACCTGGGCACAGGCAATGCCGGTGGTGAAGCCGGAATTGTAGAAGCCACGCACCTGCTTGGCGACGTCGCTGAAGTCGATCGTCATTTCATCGCCGCTGACGATGACCTTGACGCGGATCGGAATGCGCTTGCCCACTTCGAGACCATCGTCGTCCATGAAGGATTCGGCTTCGTACACGCCGTCCGGAATGGTCAGCGTGTTGGCGCGCGCCAGTGCTTCGGAGTGATCCATGATCTGCGCGACCGCGCCCTGCACCGCCGGCCAGCTGTAGCGCTGCACCAGTTCCAGGAAGCGGCGCTCGCCGGTGGTGATGGCGGTGATCTGCGCGCGCAGGTCGCCCATGGCGCGTTCGGACAGGCGCACGTTCATGGCGATGATGTCGACCAGGTCCTGGTTGACGACGCCGCGCTTGCGGTATTTGACGATCGGGATCTGGATCCCTTCCGAATAGATGTCGGTGGTGATCTGGCCCAGCGTGCCGCCCACGTCGAGCCAGTGCGCCATGCAGCAGGTAAAGCCGATCAGGCGCTCTTCGTGATACACCGGCATGGTGAACGTGAAGTGGTTCAGGTGGCTGCCGGTGGTGTAGGCATCGTTGGTGACGAGGATGTCGCCCGGCTCGATATTGTCCAGGCCGAAGTGGCGGATCTTGGCCTTGACCGTTTCGCTCATGCCGCGGATAAACATTGGCAGGCCCAGTCCGATCGAAATCGAATCACCCTCGACGGTAAACAGGCCGACTGTGAAGTCGAGCGCTTCGTAGATGATCAGGTTGTAAGCGGTGCGGGTCAGATTGGACTTCATTTCCTCCGTCACGGCGATCAGGCCGTTGCGGATGATTTCGACGGTAACGGCGTCAACCGTTTGTGTGGCCTTCATTACAGTTCGCTCCCGATGGAAATTTGCAGGTTGCCGCAGGTATCGACCAGCACGGAGTCACCCGGCTGTACGACGGTGGTCGAGGCGTGTTCCTCGATCAGCGCCGGGCCGTCGATCCGGTTGCCGCTGCGCAGCAGGTGGCGCTTGTAGACGCTGGCGTCGACAAAACCCTGCGCCGAGCGGAAATACACCGGCTTCTTGGCGCGCAGCGCTTCGGACGGCGGCGTGGCGCTGCCCTCTTCGACCGCGTGGCGCGGCGGCTTGCGCATCACGCCCAGCACCGTCACGCGCAGGCTGACCAGGTCGGCCGGCTCGGCCGGCGCCGAGGTGCCGTAACGTACTGCATGAACGGCGTCGAAACGCTGCTTGATGGCGCTGCGGTCCTGCTGCTCGAAGTATTCAGTCTCGAGATCAACCGCCACTGCATGCTCCTGGCCCACATAGCGCATGTCGGCGGCACGCTCGATGACGATGGACTCGGGCGTGACGGCGGACTGTGCCAGCGCAGCGCGGCCTTCGTTTTCCATCTCGGCGTAGATCGCCTCGATGTCTTCGAACGACACCTCGTCAAGCTTGCGGAACACCGAACGCACATAGTCGTAGCGCAGGTCGGAAAACAGCATGCCGTATGCCGAGAAATAACCGGGCGCATATGGAATAAGCACCTTGCGGATACCCAGTTCGCGGGCGATGGCCGACGCATGCAGCGGGCCGGCGCCGCCGTAGACCACCATCGTGAAGCGGCCGGCATCGAGACCGCGTTCGGTCGTCACTGCCTTGACTGCGTGCGACATCGAGGTAACGGCGATGCGCAGAATGCCATCGGCAGCCTTGATCGGATCGAGGTCGAGCGGCTTGCCGATACGCTCGGCCATGGCGCTGTGCGCGGCCTGTTTGTCGAGCAGCATTTCGCCACCGAGGAAGTTGTTTTCGTCCAGACGGCCCAGCAGCAGGTTGGCGTCGGTGACGGTCGGCTCAAGACCGCCGCGGCCATAGCATGCCGGTCCCGGATTGGAGCCGGCGCTTTGTGGGCCCACCCGCAGCGCCTTGCCACCCTCCAGGCGGGCGATACTGCCGCCGCCCGTACCGACCTCGAAAATGTCGATCATCGGAATCTGGATTGGCAGCGCCTTTTCATAGCCGCCGATCAGGGCGCTGCTGCTGGTGAGCGGCTTGCCCTCGCTGATCACGCCAGCCTTGGCGGTGGTGCCGCCCATGTCGAAGGCGATGGCGTCGCCCAGGCCAAGCTGGGCGCAGATGGCCTGCGCACCGATTACGCCGGCAGCAGGACCCGATTCGAGCATGCGTACGCATTCGCGGCGTGCATGCTCTAGCGGGAACAGGCCACCGGTCGACTGCACGGCGTAAAAGTCGCCCGGAAAGCCCTGCTCGGTCAGGTGGGTTTCCAGTTCGCCCAGATAGGCCGACACCCTCGGGCCCACATAGGCATTGGCCGCCACGGTTGAAACGCGCTCGAATTCGCGGTACTCCTGCGACAGTTCGTGCGAAGCGGTGACAAACACACCCGGCAATTCTTCACGCACGATTTCACGCACGCGGATTTCATGGGCCGCGTTGCGATACGAGTGCAGCAGCAAAATGGCCACGGCGTCGACGCCTTCAGCCTTCAGCTCACGCGCCAGTTCGCGCACGCGTGCTTCGTCGAGCGGCACATGGACGCTGCCGTCGGCCAGCAGGCGCTCGGGCACTTCGTAGCGCAGCGAGCGGCGGATCAGCGGATCATGCTTGGAGAAAAACAGATTGTAGGCGTCGGGGCGGTTGACGCGGCCGATCTCGTAAATGTCGCGGAAACCCTGGGTAATCAGCAGCGCGGTTTTGGCGCCATTGCGCTCGAGCAGCGTATTGATGGCGATGGTCGAGCCGTGCAGGAACAGGCCGCCGTTCTCGACATGCGCGCCGGCGTTGTCAAGCGTGTTCTGGATGCCGTCGACCAGTTGGCCGTGGGTGGACAGCGCCTTGCCAAAGGACAGTTCGCCGGTTTTTTCGTTCAGGATTGCCAGGTCGGTAAAGGTACCGCCGATATCGACTGCGATGCGCAGATGGCCGGCGCTGCGTTTGCCTGGATTGCTTGGGCTAGTCATGCAAAATTCTCCGTTTGGTTGATTCAGATGACGTGCACCGTATTGCGCAAATGGCCGATACCGCTGATTTCCACTTCGACCACGTCGCCTGCTTTCATGTAGGCAGGTGGATCGCGCCGGTCGCCAACACCGCCTGGCGTGCCGGTGGCGATGATGTCGCCGGGGTAGAGGGTGGTAAAGCTCGACAGGTAGGCGATGATGACGGGCAGCGTAAAGATCAGATCGGAGATCGGCGCCTGCTGGACGATCTCGCCGTTCAGGCGCGTGGTCAGCTGTGACTGGGTAATGTCGGCGATCTCGTCGGCCGTGACGAGGGCCGGGCCGAAAACGCCGGTGCCGGCAAAATTCTTGCCCGGGGTCCACTGGTGGGTATGGCGCTGCCAGTCGCGCACCGTGCCGTCGTTGAAGCAGGCGTAGCCGGCGATATGGTCGAACGCATCGGCTTCGGCAATATCGTTACCGGTTTTGCCGATCACGACCGCCAGCTCGCCTTCATAGTCGAACATGGCCGATTTGGCGCCGGGAAAGCGCATCGGCGCACCGTCAGCGGTCAGCGAATCGGCAAAGCGCACGAAGATGGCCGGGTGCGCTGCATCGGGCCGCTTGGTTTCAGCCACATGGGACTTGTAATTGAGGCCGACGCAAAAGATCTTGCGCGGATTGCCCACCGGTGGCAGCAGCTCCACGTCGGACAGCGCCAGCGTGGCAGCTTTGCCTGCCACGCTGGCGGACAGTTCCGGCAAGGCCTGCGCGTCGAGCACGGCGCGGATATCGGGATAGCGCGCCAGCATGCTGGCATCGGCTTCGATAATCTGCGAACCGGACAGGACGCCGTAAGTGGCGACGCCATTGTATTTGTATGCGACCAGTTTCATTGCATGTCTCCTTTTGTCATCAGTAAGCTGGTTTGACCAGTGTTAAAGATGAGTGTAGGACATGCTACGATATGCGAGAAGTCATCAATCCGGCATTTCAGATATGCCATATTTTGCATAACGGAGAGCGCAGTGGACTACACAGCATGGAAACTGTTTATCGACGTGAGCGAGCTGGGAAGCCTGACCAAGGCGGCCGCCGTTCATGGCACCACGCAGCCGCACATCAGCCGTCAGATCGGCGAGCTGGAACGCGCATGCGGTGGCCGATTGTTCCAGCGCACCGGGCGTGGCGTTGTGCTGACCGAACTGGGGCGGCGCATTGCGCCGCGCATCCGTAGCTGGATCACGCAGACCGAACAGCTGGCCAACGATATCAGCGCCACCGCAGGCACGCCGGTGGGCGCGGTGCGCATCGGCATCCTGCCATCGACGGCTCATCCGCTGGCCAGCACGCTGTACCATCAGTTGAAACAGCGCCATCCGCTGATCCAGCTGATCGTGCGCGAAGGCCAGGGCGCCCAGCTTGAAACCTGGCTCGACAACGGCGATGTCGATCTGGCGGTGCTATACCGGCATAGCGCCACACCGAACCATGGCGACATCTATCTGGCACAGGTACCGACTTTTCTGGTGGGGCCGCCGGGCGACGCGCTTACGCGTGCCGAGACGGTCAGCTTCGACGCTCTGCACCGTTTGCCGCTGGTGCTGTTTTGCCGCCCGAACTCGTGGCGCGACCGGCTCGACCAGGTCGCCGCCGAGCGCGGCATCACGCTCGATGTAGCGGCAGAAGCCGATTCGCTGGCGCTGCAAACGCGCATCGTCAGCGATGGCGGGATTTATGCGCTGCTTGGACCCTATGCGATTTCCGGCGCGAACACAGAGTTGCGCCTGCAGGCTTCACGCGTGATCAAACCCGAACTGTCACGCCATATCGCACTGGCCATGTCGCGCCATGGCCAGCTGACACTGGCCTGCCGCGCCGTCATGAAGTTCATTGAGGAAGACGCACTGGGAATGTGACAATTGATTTAGCTTGCACGGCCGCTCGTGGCCGGTGTCGGTGGCAACGAAGTGCATGATGGTGCCGATAGAGAGCCACAGGAACACCAAGCTGATGCCAGCCAGCCTGCCCCTGCCTCTCCCCAATTTGTGCCCGTTTGAAAAAAACATCGGGCAGCCTTTGAAATAGCGTCGTCTTTACTGCCTGGTCTCCACTTGCTCCAGGGCCGCTTTCAGCGCCATGAAATCAACCGGCTTGGTCAGGTGCAGGTCGAAGCCCGCTTCGCTCGAGCGCAGGCGATCCTGTTCGCTGCCCCAGCCCGTCAGCGCCACCAGCGTGACGCTGGCAAAACCGTCCGTTGCGCGCAGCGCCTGCGCCACCGCATAGCCGTCCATGTCGGGCAGGCCGATATCGAGCAGCAAGATCTGCGGCTGGAACTGCGCGGCGCGCGCCAGCGCCGTAGCGCCGTCATAGGCCAGCATCACTTCGTAGCCGGTCAGTTCGAGTAGCTGGGCCAGCGTTTCGGCCGCATCGACGTTGTCATCGACCAGCAGCACCCGGCGCGGTGCGCCAGGCGCGCTGGCTGCCGCATTGGCTGTGATATTGGCTGCCTCAGTGGACGGTGTCGGCTGCGCCAGCGCAGCTGCCCCGATGGCCGGCGTATAAGGCAGGCAGATGCTGAAGCAGCTGCCCAGGCCCAGCCCTTCGCTGGCCGCCAGTATCTGGCCGCCATGCAGTTGCACCAGGCGCTGCGCCAGGCTCAGGCCGACGCCGAGTCCCCCTTGCGACATGCCCTCGCTGCCCGCCACCTGCGCGTACAGATCGAACACCCCGGTTACCGCCTCGGGTGCCAGGCCGACGCCATTGTCGGCCACCTCGATCACCAGCTGCGCCGGCTCGATGCGCGCCGACAGCACGATGCGGCCCTGGTGCGGCGTGTATTTGGCGGCGTTGTTGAGCAGGTTGCTGAGCACCTGGGCGATGCGGTGGCGGTCCACCTGCAGCGCAATCGGCTGCTCGGGCAGCCTGATACTGAGCTGATGGCCGGCCGCCTGCACCAGCGGCATCGATATCTCCACTGCCTGCCTGACGATGGCGTCGAGCAGCACCACGTCAAGGCGCAGCGCGAGCTTGCCGCTGGTCAGGCGCGCCATGTCGAGCAGGTCGTCGACCAGATGCACCATATGGCCAACCTGGCGCTCGAGCATGCCGCGCACATCGTCTTGCACCGGCGCCGGCACGCCGGCGCGCAGCAGTTCCAGGCCGCTGCGGATCGGCGCCAGCGGGTTGCGCAGCTCGTGCGCCAGCGTGACCAGAAACTCGCTTTGCAGGCGGTTTTTCTCGCCCAGTTCATTGGCCAGCGTCTGGCTGCGCTCCTGCAGCATTTTCAGATCATGCACATCGACCACGGTGCCGACATAGCCAAGCGGCTCGCCGTCATCGCCGAAGCGCGGCACGCCCACGTCGATCGCCCAGCGGTACTGGCCGTTGCGCCCGCGCAGCCGATAGTCGATGGAAAACGGCCGGTGCGCAGCATTGGCACTCAGGAACTGCTCGCGCGTGTGCGGCAGGTCGTGGATATGCACGTTTTCCAGCCAGCCAAAGCCGATATCCTGTTCCGGCGTGCGGCCCGTATAGTCGAACCAGCGCTTGCTGAGATAGGTACAGTAGCCATCGCGATCGGTGGTCCACAGCATGACGGAAGAGGCATCGATCAGGCGGCGGAAATAGGTTTCCTGCTTGAGCGCCTCATGGCGCTGCACGCGCCGCTCCTGCGCCAGTTCGACCTGGCGCTGCACGCGTGCCTGCAGCTCGCTGGCCGCAAACGGCTTGACCAGGTAATCGTCGGCGCCGGCGCGCAGGCCCTCGATCTTGGCCTCTTCGCCGGCGCGCGCCGACAGCAGCATGACCGGCAGGTAGCGCAGCGCTTCGGTGGCGCGCACCCGTGCTATCAGGCCGAAGCCGTCGAGCTTGGGCATCATCACGTCGCTGACCAGCAGGTCGGGCCGATCGCGCTGCAGCAGCGCGAACGCCTCCTCGCCATCGGCGCAGGCGGTGACATCGGCATACACGCTCAGCAGCGACTTGATATAGGCGCGCATATCGTTGTTATCGTCTACCACCAGGATGCGCGGGCGCTGCAGCGGCGCCGCATCGGCCGTAGGCAGCATGTCGGGCATCGCGCGCGGCGCGGCGTCGGCGCTACCGACGCCATCGGCCGCATCGGGCAGCCAGCGCAGCGCTTCCTCGACAAAGGAGGCACCGTGCTGCTGCGAACCGGCGTCGTCGAAGTTGCCGCTGAGACGATCCTGCGGCAGATGCGCACTGCCAAACGGCAGGTCGACGTCAAAGCGCGTACCCTCACCCTCGACGCTATGGACGGCAATCGCGCCACCATGCAGGCGCACCAGTTCCTGGATCAGCGCCAGGCCGATGCCGGTCCCCTCATACGTGCGGCCCGGCGCGCCTTCGATGCGGTGGAAGCGCTCGAACATGCGCGGCAGCTCATGGGCCGGGATGCCGCCGCCGGTGTCGATCACCGACAGGCGCGCCATGCCCTCGTGGCGCCGCAGCGCCACCGTCACCTGGCCTTGCAGCGTGAACTTGAACGCGTTCGACAGCAGGTTGAAGACGATTTTTTCCCACATGTCGCGGTCGATATGAACCGGTTCGCCCAAGTCGTGCAAGTCGAGTACATACGCCAGGCCGCCCCTCTCCATGGCCGATTCGAACACGCTGGCCAGGTCGGCCGTGACCTGCAGCAGATCGCTGGCCACATAATTGGCCACCACGCGGCCGGCCTCGATGCGCGAAAAGTCCAGCAGCGAATTGACCAGTTTTAACAGACGCAGCGAATTGCGGTGCGTCACTTCGATGCGCTTGCGCTGCACCGCATCGAGCGGGTTCGCCGTGTCGCCCAGCGCCTCGTCGAGCGGGCCCAGGATGAGGGTCAGCGGCGTACGGAACTCGTGCGACACATTGGAAAAGAAAGCGGTCTTGGCGCGGTCGATTTCAGCCAGTTCCTCGGCGCGCCGCTGCTCGCGCTCATACGCCATCACATTGCCCACCGCCGTATTGACGGCGCCGGCCAGCAGCGCATAGAAGTTCCGGTAGTCGTCATCGAGCGCGCGGCAGGCGCTCACGCCGGCCACCAGATAACCGAACAGCGCCTCCTGCCCCGGCAGCGCCACCGGCAGCACCACTGCGCTGTCGGGCAACTGCTCATAAGGGCCGCATGCGGCCAGCTCCAGCCGCGCGGCCAGGCCTGCCACCTGCTGCATCGTTCCGGCCCGTGAAACCGCAGCAAACGGCCAGACGGCGTCGTCGACGCCCGTTGCCAAAGGCGCCATCGCACTGCCGACCGGAATGCCGGCGTGGCCGCACAGCGTTACGCCGTCGCCGTCCGCATCGATCTGGTAGAACAGCAGGAAAGGCACATCGAGCGCCATGCTGTCGTACTGGCTGGCCATCTGCACGCCCACCTCGGCCACCGTGCGCGCCGTGCCGATAGCCGCGCTCAGGTCGCGCAGGCCCTGCGTGCGCCGCGCATTGAGCACCTGCCCGGTCGACTCGGTAATCGGATGGAACACGCCGCCAACCTTGCCCGATTCGTCGCGGATGGACGAAAACGAAAAGGTCATGAAGGCTTCTTCCAGATAGCCGTAGCGGTCGAGGAACATGCGCTGGTCGCGGATATACGCGCCCTCGCCTTGATGCGCGCGGTCGAACGCGTCGCCCACCACCGGCAAGGCCGTGGCCCAGCACACCTTGAACGGTTCGCCCATCGACTCCGGATGCTTGGCGCCGCAGATGGGACGGTAGGCGTCGTTATAGATCTGCACGTCCTGCGGTCCCCACGCCACCAGAATCGGAAAGGTCGACGACAGGCACAGACTGACCGACGTGCGCAGGCTTTGCGGCCAGCTCTCGAGCGGCCCCAGCGAAGTTGTCGACCAGTCCATGGAGCGGATCAGGGCGCCCATTTCACCGCCGCCGGCAAGCCAGCTTAAGTCGTGATTAACGGGGGGAACAGCAGCGTGGATAAGGGACATAATGACAGGCTTTCGCCAGGAGAGGTGAGTGTGGCAGTTGCGCACAGCGCCCCATTATATGACGGACGTACCAGCAAGCCGTGCTTGCTCATCAGAATGTTGCTTCTACACCGTGCGCAGGCGCACTTCAGAGCTACATCTGCAACGGCACATGGTGAACAATGAAGCCGCCGACACCGGATCGGCTGGCGTCTACACCGGATATTGCGATATTTAGAAAAATTCGGAATACCGTCCCCAATAAATACACAAAAATTACACCTAAAAATAAATTTTTAAGTAGTTTTTGTGTGAAATTAGCAGAATGAACAGCGCGAGCCTGATCAAGCAATTACGCTCCGCTGGCAGGGAACACGTTTCTACCCGCGGCAGCCATCACAAGTACCGGCATCCTGAAACGGGGAAATCGGTGATCGTTCCGCCCCCGAAAAAGGACCTGCCAACAGGTACGGTCAATTCGATCCTGAAACAAGCCGACCTGAAATGAGATCAAAAATGTTATATCCACTCTACGTATGGAAGAACACAGACAGCGCTTATGGCGCTTCTTTCCCCGATCTGCCTGGCGTCAATACTGCCGCCGACAATCTGCAAGATTTGAACAACGCTGCGCAGGAAGCCGTTGAGCTGATGCTTGAAGGCGAAGCCAATATTCCCGTCCCTTCCGCCATAGGGCAATGGACAAGCGCGCGGCCGCATGCGGCGTAGTTGGTGCGGCCAGTGATCTCAATCAGCCCACGGCCGCGATAACGGCTGCCGTCGCCGGCCTGCGCATTGCCCAAGTCGAACGCCAACTGGTTGCAGTCTAGGCGCGCTCGAGGTGGCCAGGCTGCCGAGAAATTGCGCTCGTAGCGCAGCTGTGCCGACGTCGCCCCCCACAGCTCGCGCACGTAGAGCAGCTGACCGGATTCGTGGCCAATCTGCGACAGGAACGCGGCTTGGCGCACCGGCGTTGGTGTAAGCGTTGACCGGAAGTTTTTTAGCCGTACACGTTATGGCCAATATCAACCAGGCTCACATACGCGGTGGTGTGGCCTGAGCCGTTACCCCACGATGCGCCAGTGTTGATGGTGATGACGATATCGTTACCGACTATTGCGGCCGTCACGCTGGCGATAAATGCAGCATTGGAGGCCGCCACAACACGAATAGTTGCACCGTTTCCGGCGCCGGCCTTGCCGACGATGACTTGACCAATAAAACTGTGTGATGGGTCGGGTGCCTGGGGGTATTGCGCATACGTGACCGATAAATCAAACGATTTCATATCAAAATATGCACCACCCAGGCCGCCATCCAACGCGTTGGCGAACGTCACAGATGCTGATGATGAGCCACCAATGCCTATCGTGCGGCGCCGGGCACCGGGGTTGCGCATCGATGGCACACCGCCAATCGTATCGCCCTGCACACTCAGGGAGCCAGCTACCTGCACGACATTGCGTGATTTCCCGGGATTGAGTTCAGTACCCTGGACATCAATGACGCCGCCATTCTGATGGAAGTTGCAGGTATTGCCGAAGATGCTGCCACCGCGCACGATGATGTTGCCTGCGGCGTTATAGATGGCCGCCGAGCCCGCTGATTTATCGTGCCCGTAGAACGTGCAGCCATCCGCAAAAATATTGGCGCCATTGTTTGACAGGCCGTCACCATTGTTGGTGTTGACGCTGAAATCGGTCAGGTAAATAAGCGAATTGCCTGGTGTAAGCGTGGAAAACTGCATGCCGTTGGCATAATTGTCCTCAATTTTTCCGCCCCTGAAATGGATATTCGTGCAACCATCTCCGATTTGAACACCGCCCCCATCACACGCGTGGACATACAAATTCTCGATCTGTGAATCGGAGACGCCAGAGGCAAAGTTCAATCCGAAACCATGACAGGAGGCAATGGTGACGTTGCGCCACATCTGCACCAGGACGTTTTGCATGCGAATACCGTCCTTCACAGTCCCCTGCACCAACACATCAGTCAGCCGGCAGACACGTTCGGTCAGCACGGCAGGATTCATGGAGATGCCGTTCTCGGCCATCTTATTGGCGTCGATGATAATGTTCCGGATGCCAAAACCGTGGGCGCTATAGAGCGCGTCGTCAAACTGAATCATGCCGCCAGTGATGGCGGTGCCAGCGATGATGCGCCCCTTTGGCCCGTCTTTTGCGTTGACAGGGTAGGCGTAGTAAGGCATGCCCGCGTAATAGCCTGGCGTAACGCGGCCGTCGAATATGACGCCACCTGACAGCACGATCGCGCGGTCGGTGCGAAATACGCCAGGCGTATCCACGCCATATATTCCGTGCTCAACGGCCTCATTCACAGCGCGTTGAATCAGATCGCCGTTATCGTTGTTGCCGTATCGATCGGCGCCGTTATAGTCGAGTAAGGAGATGCGCTCGGACAACTTTTCCCGCGTGGTCCGCTTGGCGGGAATTGAACTCGAAGGCGATGCATAGCCAACCAAAGTGGTACCGGTCGCCGCTGCAAGATCGCCACGTAGAGAATCTACAATTGACTGTGAGCTCTCAATGTTATCGACGTCATAAATCGTATTGCCGGCAGCGTCTTTCAGTATTACGCGGTAGGTGCCGGCGCCATACATAAGCAGCTCCCCCCTGGCGTTGACGATCGTCGGATTGGTGTTGGCGATGGTCAACGCAGCATCCTGATACGTTGTTTTCGGCGTCAACGTGCCGGCAGCATAGGTAAAAAACTGTCCACCAACCATCGGATTCCGGTTTGCCTCCTGAAATAGCTGCTTGGGCTGGGATAGTAGGCTTGCTGCCATGTTGGGTTCTGACGAGTTGGTGGAAATGATCCCGGCCATCGTTGGCGCCGTTGCGCCGGCGGCCAGGGCCGCGGCAAGCATGTTGCGGCGCGCTTTGTTTGCTGGACCTGAATCGCTCATTACAACCTCCGTCATGAATTGAACGCCGATTGTAATGGCTGGTGGAAATGGGCGCTGCTACGGAGTTTGTGGAATTTGAATTGGCGTGAGAAGGCGGTTGCCGGCCTGGGTGCCGAGTGCGCCGGCTGCCTGTTCGAGAGCAACAGCGCGGCGACCTGCCGCCAGGCTGGCGAGATTGCAGTGAGCCTGGGCCTACCGGACTGCGAAGCGCGCGCACCAGGTGGCCAGGCCTATATCTACGTGCAGGACAAGAGCGACCCGAGCCAGGTCGACCTGATCAAAGAATTGAAATCAACTGAAAGCGAAATATGAGCGATATGAACGAAGTGACCAAATTCATGCGCATGCCGGCGGTGATCGAGGCCACCGGCAAGGCACGCCAGACCATCTACGACAACATGAAGGCGGGCACGTTTCCGAAGGCCGTACGAATCGGTCCAAGGTCGATTGCGTGGGACGCTGACGAAATCGCCGCATGGCAGAAAAAGGTGCGCGACGAGCGTGGAAAAGCCGATTAAGTACGCCAATGTACGGCGAAAGCCCAGATTATTTAAGGCACGGCTAAGGCACGAACCCTCCAGACAAGAAAAAGGCCAATCCGAAGATTGGCCTAAGTCCTTGATTTCTTTGGTCGGGGCGAGAGGATTCGAACCTCCGACCCCGTGCACCCCATGTGACTCTCTACCGATCCGCATTAATCCGTTGAAGGCCAAAACCCCCGCGCATTCCTCATAAATATCAATGACTTGGCGAATTATTTGTTCGCACTACTCCGCTGCTGTACACTTCAATCCGACGAATATTTCTTACCAACTTCTTACCAGCTTATCTAAAGCGTCCGCTGGTGAGAAAAGCAAAGGGTCTGGACCATGGCAGCGCAGAAGCTCACCGCAACGAAAATCGACAAGTACCGCCCCACGAAAAATGATGAGAGCCTCGCCGATGGAAACGGCTTGTATCTGCGGTTTCGACGGGGTCAGACCGGCACCCTTTCGCGGGTATGGATGTATGCGTATAAGATAGGAAGCAAGTCGATTTATATCACACTGGGTGACCATGAAGCCAGCCTGCCCGAGTTCGACATCGCGCTGTATAAGCTGTCGCCGGCTGCGCGCTTGACGCTGGAGACGGCGCGCCGTATCGCCGCTGAAATTTCGGACTGGCGAAAACGAGGCCTGCAGCCGAAGGAGTTTATGCAATCTGAAATATTGAGGCAAGCGGCCGAGGTTGATGCGCGCGCCCAGGTCGCGGCGGCTCAGAGCGCACAGGCCGCCACCGACAGCCTCACCGTCCAAGACATGTTCGAGGTCTGGACCACCGACGGCGTTCGCCGCAAAGACGGCAACGCTATGCTCAAGCGCATGTTCGCCGCCGACGTGTTGCCGGCCATCGGCGCCGTGGCCATCAAGGATGTGACTGAGCACCACCTGCGCGCCGTC
Organism: Janthinobacterium aquaticum; assembly: GCF_009208565.1. Taxonomy (GTDB): domain Bacteria; phylum Pseudomonadota; class Gammaproteobacteria; order Burkholderiales; family Burkholderiaceae_D; genus Janthinobacterium. The sequence goes on from NZ_WFLK01000007.1 coordinate 219,123, forward strand.
TTGCGCGCCATGGTCGAGCGCGGCGTCAACAGATCAGCCGTCATGCAGCGCAACAGCTTAACGCAGATGTTTGCTTGGGCCCGCAAGCGGCAGCCATGGCGCAAGCTGCTGGTTGACGGTGACCCGATGGAGCTGATCGAAATCGAGAAGATCGTCAGCCCCGACTACGACCTCGACAACATGCGCGACCGGATCCTGTCGGCCGACGAGATCCGCGAGCTGAACGCCATCATCACCGCAATGCATACCGAATACGAAGCGGCGCCGGACAAGCGCGTCGCACGGCAGCCGCTTGAGGCCACGACCGAGCGCGCGATCTGGATCATGCTGTCGACCATGTGCCGCGTCGGCGAGACGGCCATGGCGCGATGGGAGCACGTCGACCTGGCGGCCGGCACCTGGTTTATCCCGAAGGAAAACGTGAAGGACAACATCGCCGACCTGACCGTGTACCTGTCAGCGTTCGCGCTTGATCAGTTCAAGCAGCTGCATGCACACACAGGCCACAGCGCCTGGTGCTTCCCTGCCCGGAATAACGCTGGCAGCATCGAGGGAAAGTCGATCAGCAAGCAGGTCGGCGACCGCCAGTCGATGTTCAAGAAGAACAGGGACGGCACGCCGCGCGCGCCACTGAAGAATCGCCGCAGCGACGATACGCTGGTTCTGGCCGGCGGCAAGAATGGCTCCTGGACGCCGCACGACCTGCGCCGCACGGGCGCGACGATGATGCAGGCGCTGGGTATATCGCTTGAGCAAATCGACCGCTGCCAGAACCACGTTCTGCCGGGCAGTAAGGTGCGACGGCATTACATGCTGCACGACTATGCGAACGAGAAGCGAGCGGCATGGTCGGCGCTGGGGGAAAGCTTGGCGGCGGTGCTGACCTGAAAAGTTAGGCCAGTGCGATGTCGCCAAATCTGGATGCATCTCACGAGTAAAGCAAGACTCCCGAGATTCTGGTGGCACAATTCAGTGTCGCCAAATACCGTTTTGGCAGGCATTTCGGCAGTGAAGCGCTGCGCCCGCTTTCGCCCCGAAGCGGCCGTCCTAAGCAATCCTAACGCGCCTCGCTCAGCGGCCCTGCGATTCCTTGAAACGCTCAATCTCCTTTGTCCATTTCTCGCTTACATCCTTGAGAGTCAAAGCGAGATTTTGCAAACATTCGGAGGTAAAAATAGTCTCGCTTGTACCAGTAACTTTCTGAAAGTATTCGAACACATTACCGTGGCACAGGTTGTTTCGCACCCTTACGAGCTCAACCGTAACATTGTCCTTGAGCTTTTCCTCGAAATCTAATTCGCCTGGGAACGCTAGCATTTCGACCTTCAATCCGATTGCTCGAGCTTCGTGTAACAACCGGTTCTTCATGATGTTCACTTTGCTCATGGACTCTTCGTCAAACTTGCCTTGGTGGTAAAGAACATTAGTGCGGATACTGGCTTCGATACCGTTTATAAAGGACAGTACGGCTGCAATGTACAGACCATGACGCAAAGCCTTTTCGGCCTCCACGAAAAACCAATGCGTTTCGGCCCCTCGCAGGCGCCGGTAATAATTGTGTTGGTCAGCGAATGACCTGAAGCGTTCAGCAATATCATCGGGCATTGTTGGATTCTTTCTTCTCTTTGCTGTAAGGGCAGGTGGTGTTGTTCGCTGATGATAGGCGTCGACTTCGTCCCAGGCTTCATTGTCGGCGCCATTTGCACGACCGGCCGCTTCTGGCCGATACCGGCCACTCGATATATCTTATCGTATACGTCGCTGCTGCCACGAAAGTGGTAATATTTTTCGGCTACCGACACCCCGCCACAACAGCCTCCAGCACACCCTCGTAAGCGCGCCCTCGCGTCCAGTCCCGCGCCAGCGCCAGGATGATCTCACCATCCGCCGCGCTGGCCGGCAGCTGGTCGAATTCGTAGACCGGGCGCTGCGGTACCTCCCCGATGCACGGCACCACCACTGGCACCTCGACATGCACTGGCGCTGGCGGCACGCTGGCGCAGCCGGCCAGCAGCACGACCAGCAGCACCGCTAAAATTACCAATCCGGGCTGATTGTGGGTTTTCATCGTACCGCCTCCAGCATCGCCCGCACCGCCGGCATAGCCTCGTCACAGGTGGTGGCGCGCACACCAGCCAGCTGCTGCTGCGCCGCGTCCAGTTTGCGGCCGCGCCGTGCTGCCAGCGCACGCGCCTCCTCGCCACGCCGCTGGGCTGCAGCCGTTTCCCTAGCCATGCCGTCAACCGCGCGGTTTTGCTCGGCGATTGAGGCGCGCAACTCGGTGTTGACGCCCTGCCGCTCCTTCAGGTCGGCCCGCGCCAGATCGCGCGCGCCGGTGGCCAGCCACCAGCCCGTGCCAGCGCCGGTACCGACCACCAGCAGCAGCGCGGCCAGCACAATGGCGGCCACGCGCCAGGCGCCGCCGGCCACAACCGACAGCGCGCTCACGCCAGCACCCGCTGCGCCACCGCAAACAGCGCCTGGCGATCAGCCAGTCCGTTGGTACCGCCATTGATGCGCCGGGTTACCGCCACCTGATCGCCGGCATCGGCCAGCGCATTGAGCCCGCGCGACTGCCAGAACCACCCGGCGCTGCGGCAAGCATTGATGGTTTGCTCCAGCAGCGCCGGCTGCGCCAGCAGGTCGAGGCTCAGCGCTTTGCCGCACGCGGCATAATTGGTGCGGCCGGTGATCTGGATCAGGCCACGGCCGCGATAACGGCTGCCGTCGCCTGCTACGGAGTTACCCAGGTCGTACGCCAGCTGGTTGCGGTCGGTGCGCACGCGAGGTGGCCAGGTCGCCGAGAAATCGCGCTCATAGCGCAGCTGCGCCGCCGTCGGGGCCCACAGCTCACGCACGTAGAGCAGCTGGCCAGACTCGTGGCCGATCTGCGACAGGAACGCGGCCTGGCGCGCCGGCGTGGTTATACCAAATTCGGCCATAGCAGCATTGAGCGCGGGCAAAAAAATACCCGCTTTGGAGCGGGCATTGGGCATGATGCTGTTGAGTTGCTGCAGTGTGATCATGGTGTGCTTTCAGGTGGTGGTGATGGTGGGCCGCCGAAGCGGGACAGCTTGGCCAAGCCGGCGGCCAGATAGGCCTCGAGCACGCGCGCACCGCCGAACCCGGCCAGCGGAATCAGCCCCGCCTGCAGCAGGATCGGCACTTCCTGCCAGGCGCAGAGGAAATAGGTGACCAGACCGGCCAGCAGCGACAGCAGCAGATCGCTCGACACTTCCAGCGGGACCGATTTAATAACGATGGTCGGACTGGCGATCTTGCGCAGTGTCGCTGCAGCGCCGCCGATCAGGGCCAGCACCACGGCCACCGCCACCGCCGCCGGCGGAATGCTCGACAGATCGCTGCCAAACGTGGCCTGCGCTGCTGCTGCGCCGGCGCTCCAGAACGAGCCCAGCCAGGTCCAGCAGATTTTTTTCAGTTGCATACGGTCGAGCATTGGGCGTCCTGGTTGCGTTGGTGGGCGTCGATGAACGCGATGGTCATGATCGTGGCGGCGTTCCACAGGTAATAGGCCAGCAGGCCGCCGCTACGCATGTTGAAAAACTCGACATAGAGCTGAGCGATATAGCAAAACGCCAGCGCGGCCAGTACATAATGCCGCTGGCGCCGGCCCAGCCGCCAGTGAAACCGGGCTGGCAGGACGTCGTTGACCAGCGCATCGAGCAGCGCGGCCAGGCCGACGCCCATCAGCATCCAGATCAGGATGGCGCCGTCGCGCGTCGAGGCCACCAGGTGCATCAGCGAGCGCGGGTCTGTCATGGCCACATACCAGGTCACGATGGCGTTGCCTCCAACGTACAGGCGGAACACAGTGCTGGCGCGGTCGGGGGCAGGATGATTTTGAGTCTCCATATCACACCGCCTTGACCATCACATAGGCCCGGCCGTCCGGCTCGATCGAGATCACGCGCCCGACGGCGCGCAGGTACTGAGGCATTTTGATATCGTCCGCATGCACGGCAATGCCTGTAATGCCCTGGCCATCCTGCACCGGCACGATATAGTCGCCAGGCTGCGCGCCCAACACGTTCACGGGCACACGGCCAGCAATGGCGATGCGGTCGACCGTCTGGCGCGCAGCCTCGAGCGCCGTCTCGAATGCATGCAGCGCATCGGCATCCAGCTGCGCGGCTGCATCGTAGGCAGCGCGCGCTGCAGCGTAGGCCGCCTGTTTGGCAGCCCACTCGGCATCGGTATCGCCAGGTATTACCACGTCCCGATATTCGGGCGGATTGGTATCGGGCACCGGCAACTGCTCCAACACGTCGATGCGCCGAGGTGCTGGGATGGGTACTGGCCCGGCCTGTGGCTCTGGTCGTGGTCCAGCGCTACTTGCCCACGAGTCGCCGCCAACGAACGACGGCGCTGTTGATTTGATGGCGAACATGACGGCATCGGCCCAGCGGTCGGTAATGGTGTTGTCGGCGGTGATTCCGATGATCTGGCCCTTGGCGATCAGGCCACATAGGAGGCATTTGAAAATGTACTCGGCATAATCGTTGCCCAGCGTATTGACCGTGCCGAGCGTGGAAATGCCGCGATCAGTATTAGAATTTTTTCCCAGATACATTGCGGACGCAGCTGTTGGCAATAGTGCGCCATTGCCGGCGCGCAGCACCAGGGTCTCTACACTACCTGACAGGCCGGCCCGCATCAGCGCGGTGCCCATGGCGCCGACGGGGGAAAACCCGCCCGAGCCGGCGACCTGCAGCAGATCGGCGTTATTATCCGCCTCAGTCCCGACCAGAACCGAGCCGCGGTTCGTAATTCGCATCCGCTCCAGATACCCAGACGGACCGTCGCCTGTCTCAAACGCAGTATATCCAGAATAGCCGACTGTCGGGTCGCCACCACTCACAATGCGCGTGCCGTAACCGTCGCCGGAATAGCCCATTTTTATCACGGTGCGAGTATTGCCTGTCGTCTGGGAGATGACGCTCAACTTCAGCACCTCCTGCGCCGCTACGCCGACAACCCGGGCCGAGAGGCTGCTGGTCGCAGTAACCTGTGGCGCCGTCAGCGGCCCCGTCATCGTCCCGCCCGTCAACGGCAACGCGTTATACGGCCCGGCCGCAAACGCCTCCCACATCTGGTTTAGCACCTCCAGCACGTTGGTCATGCCCGGTAAAAATTTCATTGTCATAATTCAAATCCCCTCGATTTCTAGTGGTGCGGAATAGCCGTCGTAGTACGGCGTGGCGACCGCGTCCAGGTTGGCGACGCGGCCGTAAATCATGTGGTCCTGCTCGAGCAGTGGATCAGCGTTTTCGGGGAACAGGCTGAACAGCATCGGGCGGAGCGGCCCGCACTCGCGCAGGATGCGCATCAGGCGCGCCCGGTCTGGCGGCGTCAGGTGTTCCAGGTCGACGCTCAGCCGGTTGCTGGTCGTGCCCACGGTGGCGCTTGCCGTGCCGGCGCTGGTGCGGTAGGCCTCGCTGCTGTCCTGCAGCTGCAGCGAGGCGCCATACGAGGCGTTGTATTCCGGCGCCCAGTAATTGCCGGCCACCAGGCGCGACATTTCGATATAGCCCTCTGGCGTGCCGTCGCCGGTCACCTCGATGACCAGTCGGCGCACCAGCACGGCAGCGAACCAGCTCACCAGGTTGCTGCCGCCGCCGCGCGCCCAAGTGTTTGCGCCGCCCCATTTGTACGCATTCCAGCCCAGCGGCAGTTCGCCGAACGGATACGTGCCGAGCGGCGCCTCGCAGCACGGCCGCGTCCAGCCGGTGTCGAGCACCGGCACCGCATCGCCGGGCTGGGCGTAGGCGCGCACGCGCATGCGGGCCGTGCTGGTGAGGTTGGTATAGAACAGCGCGACGCAGGCGATCACCTCCTGTGTGGGCCAGGTGGCAGTAATCGTCTGGGCGGTACCGGTGGCGCGTAGCACGGCCGTTTTGCGCCGGGACTGCAGATTGGCCGGCCCGAGCGAGGCGGCCTGGCTCGATGCCGTCAGGGTGGCACGGTCGGCGACGTTATCGTGGATGATGCGGAGATTTGGCATGCGTTATTCCGTGGTAATGAGAGTCAGGCGCTGATACAGGACGTCTGGATCGGCACTGCCGCCGCCGGGGCGCGGCGTCGTTGTCACGTTCTGCTGAGTGATCGCCACCACTGCACGATAGATGCGGTTTTGGTTGCTGGCCGCCGTATCGGTATAGGTGAACGACCCGTCAATACTCTGCGAACACGTCGACTGCGTATCGGGGTCGCTCGAATTAACAATACTGGTTGCCCCCGAAAACGTCGCCGTCTGCACCAGCGCCTCGGCGCCAGCGCCGATAGTGCGATATAGCCAAATCGTCACGGCGTTGCTGCCACTGCCAGCTACGTAGTTATCGCCGCGTGACGAGCGCCCATGCTGCCACGACAGGCTACACACCACGTTGATCGTGCCGCCGTTGGAACCGAATGGGCCGTCGACCAGTTGGGCGGCCGGGTCGTATGACGGATTGGTCACTGCTGTTCTGAGCGTCCCGGCCGACAGTGAGCCGCCAAAATAACCGGCGCCACTGCGTTTCAAAAAAAATATAGCGTTGGCATCGGTTTTGGCACCGCTGCCGGCCCACATCGCGTACACCGGGTCGTCTGGCCCCTGCTCAATTCGAAATCCGGGGGCGACGCCAGAAACCACGCTGCCCGAAAATGTTGCCCTCCCATTGATGATAGTAAAACCCGGGGCGATTACGTTACCGTTGCCGGCCACCTCAAAATATTTACCACTGGCATAGCTGCCCATACGAAAAACATCCGGGCCCAAGTAATAACCGGTTCCGGTAGTTGGCCAGTTGACATCGACAAATGCGCCCCCTAATACATAGCCACGCGCGCGCAAATTATTGATCTCCATATCGCCGCTGCGATACAGGCGCCAGCCGGACTGGCCGACCACAAAATTGCTCGACCAGATATCGCCGCCGATTTTGGCATTGGTGATGCTCGCGTTCTGGATAAACGCATCGGCGACGTACATGCCGATAGGGATGGTCACGCCGCCGATCACGGTTTCCATCGTGCGCACGATAAACGGCACGGCCGCGGCAATACCGCTGCCGGCCGGCGCAGCAATGAAGAATGTGGTGGCGCGCACGCCGAAATCGAGTCGACCACCGCCTGCCAGCAATTCCAGGCCGCCGACCACATTGTCGGCATCGAGCTGGACAGAGTATTTGGCCTGCGTGCCAGCCAGGCTGTTTGCCGTTGCGACAGCCTGAACCTTGACAGCCGCATACGACGCCTGCAGCCCGGTAATGGGATCATTCAGCAACGCCTGCGACTGCTGCAGATACGAGGCGGCCGACGACGCGCTGCCGTCGGCATTGGTCGCAGACTGTGCGGCCTGCTGCTGGTACACGCCGGCCTGGCTGGCAGCGGTGCCGGCCGTGCTGGCGGAATTACTCGCAGCCGCAGCGCTCTGCCCGGCTGCTGTCGCACGCGCGTCGGCGGTCGATGCTGAGCCACTGGCAGCCTGGGCCGAACCGGCAGCAAGCCCTTGCGCAGCTTGGGCTGCTATGCGGTCGACACGCGCAGCCTCGGCTGACTGGCCGGCCTCGGTCGATTTCGTGCCGGCAGTGCTGGCCGAACCAGCAGCAGCGGCAGCGGACCCGTCAGCCGCATTGCGCGATTCCACCGCCAATAGCGCACTGCTGGCCGCCTGGCTGGCAGCATCACCGGCAGCCGTGGACGACGCGCTCGCGGTACTGGCCGATTGCAGCGCAGCGCTGGCCGAGCCGCTGGCCGCATCGCGCGCTGCCTTCGCCTCAACCGCCGACTGCGAGGACGCAGCTGCCTGCACGCCAGCTGCGGTCGCCGAGCCGGCCGCAGTATCCCGGCTGGTCGATGCTGCAGTGGCGCTGGCGCCGGCGGCACCAGCTGCGGTAGCGGCAGTGCTGGCCGAGTTGGCGGCAGCCGCTGCGCTGCCGCTGGAATTAGTGGCGGACTGCGATGACTGGCCGGCAGCCGTCGATGCTGCGCTCGCTGCCGTGCTGGCATTGGTTGCCGACTGGCTCGCCTGGCCGGCGTACTGGCTGGCGCCGCCGGCGGCGGCATCTGCCCGCGCCGCATCGAGCAGCGCCTCTGCGGCGGCCTGCGCCGCCTGGGCTGCGGAGGCAGCGGCCGATGCGGTATCGCCATACGCCTGCTGCAGATCAACGATCGCATCCTGCATCGGCTCGATCAGCTCGATTTTCTGGCCCAGCTCGGCATGCAGTTGGCTTTCCGTGATTTGCTCCGTCAGCACCTGCAGCAGGTGCTCGACCTCGACATCAGACGCGCCCACCGTGCCGCCGTTGGCGTTAAATGGGCCGGGAATGCTGGCGCGCGACACGTAGCGTATCCAGTAGTAGCGCGTGGCACCAGGGCCGACCGGGTCGACATACTCACGCCCATCGGCCCGGCCGACCAACGCGGCCTGCGCCAGGCTGTTGACTGTGGCGCGCCATACCTCTGTGTGTGACAGGTTGCTGTAACTGGCCGGCGCCGCGCCCCAGCGCAGCACGATGGTGGCCGGCGTGCCGGTCGCCACCAGGCCCGTCGGCGCCGGCGGCGGCGTCAGGTCCAGCGCCTGCTGTTTCGCCACGGTCTGCCGGGCGTAATAGGTCAGGCCGTCGATTACGGCGCTGGCCGTCACCGTCACCACGCTGGCGCTCATGTCGGCGTAGCGCAGCACGGCATTGCCGTTGGCGACGGCCAGCGGTACCGCCGGCTTACTGGAAAACGTGATATCGCCGACAGCGCCCAGCATCAGCGCCGCGAACGTGATCGATTCGGGCGTGGGCGCGCCGCCCACCGACACCTCGAACAGCGTGGCGCTGGGCGTGAGCAGCAGCGCGCGGTCGGTCGGCGCCGCATAGCGCGGTACCGTATTCATAATGCGCACATCGCGTGCGCCTACCAGGGCGCTCAAACCATCACCCCGACGGTTACACGGCCAGTCAGCCACTGGTGCGCCAGCAGCACCACCACGCCCGGCACGCCATCCTGCAGGCCGTAGCGCTCGTCACGCAGCAACACGGCCTGGCCCAGTTCCAGCATCATCATCTCGGGTTCTCCGTCAAATTCGTAAATGGTGCGCGGCACGCTGTTCAGTGCCAGGCGCCGCGCGGCCTCGGCCTGCGCGTCAGCCGTCGTTTTCAGGCAGGTTTCGACCTGCACCGGATCGTCGCTCAGGCGGTACAGCGCCTGCACCGTATCGTCGACAGCAGTCTCTGTCAGCCATTCGGTGGCGTACATATCCGCGTGCTCGGGCGGGATGCCCGTCTGCAGCCCGGCCTGCACGGTGTAATTGCGGTCGTAGGCGATTTTGACGGCGGCCACCACCGGCAGGCGCTGCACAGGGCGCAGGCTGCCCTCACGCATCTGGTCCGGCCCGATTTCCACCGGCGCACCGGTACCAGGCAGCGCGACCTGCACCAGGCGCAACTGGCCGGTGCGTGACATTAGCGCCTGCGCGCCGACGCTGGCCGCCAGCTGCTGGATGGCCTGCGCCGCGTTGGTGCGGTCGGCGACATACAGGCCCACCACCTGCGGATGCGCCGCATCGAACGCGGCAAAATTGGCCTGGTCGATATCGGCCAGCGTGAAACGGTCGGACGATTTGCCATAGCCGGTGGCGATGCGCTGCACCAGCGGGGCGATGCGCGGCGCGTAGCCGCTCACGTTATCGCCCTGCACGCTGACTGTCACGGCATTGGCCAGCGGGTTAATCGGCAGCGTAAAGCGGCCAGGCCCGGCCAGGTCAAATGGCACCGGCTTGCCGTTGGTGCGCACCTCGGCGATCTGCTCGACAGCGCCCAGGAACCCGTATTCCAGCGTGGCCGGGTTGGTCAGCAACGGCGTCACGTTGTGGCATTCGCCGAACGGTGCCGGCAGCACAGCGTCGCTGTTTGGACTGGTACCGCCCAGCTTGGCCTCGCTGATCGGTGTGTTCAGGCGTTGCAATTTATCGCGCAGCGTCAGGTTGACCGACTCGCGTCCGGACACGGCCAGGTCGGCGATCACGCCGTCGAATATCAGGCGGAAATCTGCGCGCGACCAGGCGGCATCACCGACCCAAGCGCGGCAGCGCCGGTTGACCCAAACGTCGGCCAGCCAGCTGTCGAGCGCGCCGTCGGCGTTGTCGAGCTCGATATCGCCGCCCGACAGGCCTGCCTCACCGGTCAGGCTGACCTGCTCGGTGAATGCCAGGCCGCCGGTGGCCAGCGGCTGATATTCCACGTTGGCCGGCACATCGGCCGGACCGGTGATGTACAGCCGCGAGGAAATGTAGCGCGTGACCTCGACGCCGGCAACGTTGGCCTGCGCCTCGATCAGCACTACCCGAACGGCAGCAGCATCCTGCAGCCAGGCCAAAAACTGTACATCCGTCATTCTGCATACTCCACTGATTTTCGCCATGGCGATGTTTGGGCAGATTTTTCAACGCCGGCAACAATGGTCTTTGCGGCGCCAGCGTTCGACTCGACCGTGGCCCGCACCAGGCCCTTGGTCTGTGCGACCTGATCGCCGCGAAAACCTTTGAGCTCCTCGCGCAGCGCCTTGACCTCGGCCACCAGCGCTTCGGAACCTGCATTCGACGCAGCCGAATAACGCGCCGTGTCGAACATCGCCACCGCAGGTGCTGGCGCAACGGGCGCCACCACAGGAGCATTAGTAAATTGCACGCCCTGGCCATTGGCCACGCCCATCGCCGCCTGCAGATTGGCGATGGCCTGCGGTACTGTCAGCACGCTGTCGTTGACCGTGACCAAACCCGACACCAGTGTCGTCAGCGCATCCAGACTGGCCTGCTGCACGTCGACCTGCTGCGATGCCCATTTCAGCGCCTCATCATTGGCCGCCATCACGCGGGCATAGTCGGACGCATATTTCGCATCCGACGCATTGACCACCTGCGAGGCCGACAGAAACGCCTGCTCGGCGGCAGACAGGCCAGACTGCGCCGTCGTGTCGCCGGCATTGGCTGCGGCCAGCGTTTTCTCGAACTGTGCGCGCGCCTCGGCATAACGCTGCTCGGGCGTCAGGATCGACTGATTGCCCAGCGCCAAACTCGCATTCATACCGACCAGCGAGGCGCCAAACGCCTTCCAAGTCCCCTGCAGCGTTTTGGCTGCCGCCGCTTCAGTCTCATACGCTTTGGCTACAGCGTCTTTTGCGGTTACCACCGCCTTGGCCGCCTGCACCTGATCGAACAGCGCTTTATTGACGTCGGCGATGCCGGCGCGCTGGATGGCCAGCAACTCCGTTTCGGATTTCGTCAATTCGTTGAGCTGCTGCTGCAGGTCGCGGTGCTCGCTGGCGATCTCGCTGGCGGTTTTTGCCACTGCCGCGTAATCGCCGGTCGCCGCTGCCAGCTGGCTGGTGTAGTCCGTCGCCGCCTTGAACGCCGGCGCCAGAGCCAACAGCTTGATGTACATCTCCTGGCCGCTCGTGCTGGACAGGTCCAGGCCCAGCACAATCTGTTTGTACTGGTCGACCGTTTTCACGCCGGACATATTCAACGCCGCCAGCGTGTCGGCCACGCTCGACAGCACCGGCGCCATCTGCTCGGCCTCGGTCAGGAAGTTCTCGGCAAAGAAGCTGGTGCCTGAAGTCAATGCATCCAGACTGCCGGCCAGCTTGATCAGGTTCTCGCGCGCGCCGATGGTGGCCACGCCCACGGCGCCGAACGCCTGCTGCGACGTGCGGCCTATCAGCTGCAGCGCAGCATCGACGCCGGCGTAGTCCTGCGACACACGCTGCAGTGTGGTGCTGAGCGCCTCCCCCTTCAGCTGGAACTGGGACAGGCCCGGCACCAGCTCGGCCGCAATGGTGTTGCCGACTCCCTCGAAAAACGTGGTCACCGCGTCCAGGCGCTCGGCCTCAGTTTTCAGGCCGGTCAGGTTGATGTTCAGCGCCTGCGCGCGCGTGGCCAGGCTGGCCGTATCCACACCCAACGTGTTGGCCAGCGTAGCCGACACATTGCGGATAGCAGCGTAGGTTTCGACGAACGCTGCCGAGGTGGTAGCGTCAACCGCGCTGGTGTCCGTGCCCGACTTGTCGCTGCGGAACCAGCCGCCCTTTTGCGACCATTTCGCGTAATCGTTACCCGTGAAGCCGGTACCGGTCAGCGTACCGGTAATGCCCGTCTCACCGTATTTTTTATCGCCCATGCCAAACAGGCGATTGCCGATACCGCCGATCACACCGCCCAGCGCACCGCCGATGGCCGCGCCCACCGGACCGCCCAAGAACGCGCCGGCGACCGCACCGATGCCGGTACCGCCGATCACGGTGGCATTGCTGCCAAACTGGCCGGAGATCAGTTTGCCACCCAGCACGCCAGCAGCGATGCCAGCAGCCGCAGTGACAGCGGCGCCAGCGTAGGCACCGGCCGTCACTGCGCCAGCGCTACCTACACCGCCCGAGGCGGCATACAGGCCTGCAGCATCTGCTGCGCCCACCAGCCCGGTACTACCCAGGCCAGCGCCGAATGCCTCGATGGCGGTCGAGCCGAATAGCGTGCCCAGGCTGACCACGCTGGTGCCGAGGCCGGCGGTCAGGCCGGCGAAACCTTGCGTCGCGATGGTGTAGGCGGTTTTGGCGCTTTGCACCAGGCTGCCAACGCCACCCAGGCCACCGGCAGCGCCGGTACCGCCCAGCCCGCCGGCAGATGCCAGGCCAGCGACGCCGGTACCAGACACCGATGCGCCGATGTTCAGGATCCATTTCTTGATGGTCATCTGATAGAGCAGGTCGAGCAGGCCGTTTTTCAGCGTGTCGCGCAGGCGATCGAATGCGGATTTTCCGCTATCGAAAATCGAGACAAAAGTGTCGTGGGCGGTGCTGTCGATCGACTCCCACATTTTACGGTTGGCCTCAATCTCCGGTTTAGCTAGCTGGTTGCTGTACCAGGTCGAATATTCTTCCTGCAAGCGCTTCTGCGCATCGGTGCCGGCGCCGGCCAGGGCGATGCGCTCCTGCCACATGGCCGCGTCGATTTTCAGCAGCGCAGCAGCGCGCGATTTTTCATCGAACAGCGATTCAGCAGCAAAGCGGCGGTTTTCTTCAGCCAACTGGGCAGCGTAGCCCAGCGCCTTGGTCTGCGCCAGTGTGGCCTGCTCTACGCGTGTCCGCTCGTCCGCCTCCGCTTTCAGGCGCTTGATCTGGCCCTCTTCGACCACTTTGCCCGCTACCTTTTCCTGCAGCAGGAACTTTTCCAGCGCCGTCTGCTCGCGCACCGCCACCATGGCCAGCTCGCGGGCATCGGCCGATTTACCCAGCATTTGAGATTCGACGGTCAGGGCGGCGGCGGACTCCTGGCGTGCCAGCGTGCTCTCGTTGATGAACTTCGCTACATCCCTCTCGGTCTGCTGCGCCTTGACTGCCTCTTCTGCAACCTTGTTTGCTGCAAGTTGAGCGACGGCCTCAGCCTTCAAGGCATTCAGCCGCGCCAGGTCGGCACCGGACAGATTCTTTTTGCTGCGCTCTTCTTCCAGGTTCAACTTGATGGCGAATTTCTGGTTTTCGGTCGCCGCCAGGCCGGTGGCCAGCTCCATCTCGTTTTCAGCGGTCTTTGCCTTGATGGCCGCGATCAGCGTGGTCAGGCCGGCGACTTCCTTGCTGGCGGCAGCATCACCCTTGGCGCGCGCCTCCTGCGCTTGCCGGTTCAATTTCTCCTGCGCGATCAGCAGGTTCAGCTCTTCGGTGCGTTTGGCTTTCTGCGCTCCGGTCATCGTAATGGTGCCGTCGCTCAATTCGGCATTCATTTTGATAAGCAGCCGCTGCCCTTCCGTCAGCGCAGCGCCTGTCTGAATTTCCATCTTTTGCACTGCAATTTTCTGCTCGATAGCTTTGGTAAGGGCGTCGTACTCCTTCTCCGAATCCTTGGTGATCGATGGATTGCCACTGCCGGTCAGGGGAACAGCACCTGGTACCGGCGCTGGTGCGGCGCCTTTGCCAAGCGCGCTCGGATCGCCAAAGCCAGTTTTGATGGCCACGTATTTCAGGATCGACACCGTCGTCTTCGTCGCGGCCTCGGCGACCTTATCAAACCATTGCGATGCGGATTGCCCCCACTCCTTGATCTGCTCGCCGAACCTCGGCAGGCTTGACCCGCTGCCATAGATATCGTTGAACGCGCTGACGATGGTATTTTTTGACTTCAGGATGGTCAGCGACGCTTCTGTCACAGCCGGGGTCAGGCTGCTGGTCAGGAAAGTGCTGATCTGGGCCCACATGCTCTTCCCACCAGGCAGGATGTCATGCCAGATTTTTCCCAGCCGCACCACGGCAGCGGCCTGTTCATCGGTCGTAGTGGCCGACAGGTCGCTGGCGCGCGCAATGTCTTCCAGTACCTGAACCTTGCCCTCAAAGCCTGCCTTCGACGCAGCAGCATATTTCTCGGCTTCGCTCGACATGGCGGCGATCTTCTTCGCCACCGCGATGGTCACGTCGTCGGTCTTGAGCAGTGCGTTGTTTGCATCGACGATATCGACGCCGAGCTTACTGAAAAACGTGCTGCCATCGCTTGCCGCAGCTTCTTTCATTTTGTCGCGCAGTTTGACCATCGAACTGCCAAACTCCGTGGCGCTAACGTTTGAGCGTGCAGCCGTAGCCTCAAAGCGCGAAATCTGCGACGCCGTGATGCCGCTTGAGATGGCAAGGCCGGCCAGCGCCGAATCGGCATCCAAGCCCTTTTTCACCAGCACGGCGATGGCAGCTGCAGCGGCGGTAACGGCCACGACAAGGCCAATACCTATTTTCTTGATCAGGCTGTCGGACTTTTCTTCCGTTTCGCCCATCTTGTCTTTGGTCTTGCTCATGGCGCTGTTGAAGCCAGGCAGCACGCCAATGACCTTCCCGAATGCGCTCGATGCCGAATCCGAGAGCGAACTGAATGCCCCCTTGGATTTTTCACCGATACCCGAGAATACTGACTTCAGCGAATCCCACATACCGCCGGCCAAGCTCTTGAGCTTGTCAAAAATGGACGCAATGAAGCCCATGGACTCGCCGCCGATCTTCTTGGCCTCGGCCATGCCCTGCTTATATTTTTCAATATCAGCCATCAGGCGAACTTCAATGCCATGAAACATGCGCAACTCCAGTTTATTTTTTCAGGACCGCTTTGACTTCTTCCTCGACCAACGCGATTGCATCGAGGGTGCGAGCGTCCAGCGCCGGGCGCAGAAAAGGATGCGCCTGCATGCCTGGATGGTTCAGCGCCAAATACGAGCGGCCGCCAAATGACAGGCGCCGGCCATTTCGACCGCGGATAACGTGCGCGGCCGCACCGGTGAACTCGATGATGTGTGCGTAATAAACAATCGCGCCGCTCGGCGTTTTGCCACCAGCCTTTACTGAGGCGAACACACGGTCGCCCTTCTCCCATACCGTTGCGCGGATGGTGTCGCGAAGGGCGCCGGGATAGCCACCGTACATCTTCGCGTTCTCGCCAGCTGGCTTGCCCACTGGGCAGTTCTCCTTCGCCTGCGCCTCGATCACCTTGGCGCCGGCATACAGGCCGGCGCGCGCGCCCTGCTGCATTTTCTTCGACGAGTCATCCAGAAATTTCAGCCAGTCATCCAGGCCGACCACGATTGAATTTGTCATGCCGGCCCTCTTAGAAATAGCGGTTGTGGTGAAATTACGCCAGGAACTGATCGATGCTGCGCTGCATGTTTTCCGCTCGCGCCTGCTTGAGCACTGGAGCGGCAGCAAATGGCGGCGGGCAGTCTCGCGCCGTCGCCTTATGCGATTCGTCCAGATACTCGTTAGACAGGCGGCGCAGCAGTCGCGCCTCCCATGGCTGAAACTCAACACTGAGAAGCTCCTGCCAAGCCAGCAGCTCGACGCCGGTGATAGGCCCGTTACCCATGCCCGCTGCTACTGTCGGGCCGAATTCAAATAGGTAATCCACCAGGTAACCGCCCCACTCCAGCGGCGGCATTTCGATGGGTGTCTTGTTCAATCGCAACGCCTCGCGGCGCGACACCTCGGGAGGCGCCGGCGGCGCGCCGGCAGGCCGCTTCGGCGCATCCGGAATTGCGTTTAGCCAGGCAGCGTGCCGGACGTAGTCGGCGAGCTGGTCAGCAATTTTTTTTTGAAATTGCTCCGCTCACCCAAGAATTTTTCGACGTCGTCGGCGATGTGGCCGATTTCGATATCGGAATAGGTGCGCTTGAACAGCTCATAGCCGGCGCCCTGGCCGTCGCCGAAATTGTTGAAGCTGATCGTGCAGGCGGCCAGGAATTCGGCACGTTCCTTGATCTTGTCGTCAGCGCTTTGTTTGGCGTCCGCCTTGCCCTGCATGCGATTGAAGACGCGCGCGCTGTTACGCTCCTCGGCAGCGTGGCGGGCCTTCTGGAATTCCTTGGTGCCGGGGCTGTGCAGCGTGATGGTCAGCGCGTTACCTTGCTCGTCGGCCTGCGGCTCACCGGCCGCGTCGCGCACGATCATTTCTGCTGCTGCGGCGATAGCCAGTTGCTTGATATTGAAGGTCATGATGGTGTTACCTTTCTTCTATAGGTGGGATATGTGCACCATGCCTGTCGCCTCTCCATAGAGAAGACGGCCAGGCCAGTGATGGTGATGGCTACGGCTGGCGCCGCGCCGGGACGGTTAAGCGGTGATGGTGTCGCTCTGGCGCAGCAGGACGAAGTTGCCCTTGACGGCGTCATTGCTGGCACCGTTGTTTTCGATAAAGCTCTTCACTTGGGCGGTGAAGAAGCGCTCCGCAGTACCCTGCTTTTTCAGCTTGAAGGCCGGAATGCTGTAGTCATTGGCGGCGGCAGCGATGATGATCTGGCCAGCGTCGGCCTCATTCCATGCGCATTCGAACGCAGCGTCAGGCAATTTGTAGCTGCCCTTCTTCTCGCGATCGTGCGCATTGCCGACGGTTGACAGCGTCGCGGTACTGTATTCGCGACCGTTGACGCTGCCGACGTTGGTGATCAGGCCCACCTCAACCCAGGTGAGTGCTGCATATGCAACGGCCGTATCGGCGGTTGGGCGCGTCGCGCTGACATAAAGCTTGGTGCCGGCGACTGTTTCGAAGTCATCTTCAAATGCCATGATGTTACCTTTCAAAAAAAAGCCCGCTCGCTGGAATGCGATACGGGCGGGCTGCAAAATATGTGGCTCGGGAAGAGCGGAAGTGGTGCTGGATCAGTTCTGCTCGACGTAGTTGACAAGAAAATCACGCGACTGCTGAAAGATGTCGGCATCGTCGTTGCTGATATCCGGCCCGACCTGCTCGCGCATGACGCTGCGCACGGCGATGCCTGCGACCTCGCCGGTATGCGGGCCTGGGCCCAGCTTAGTTGCCTGCAGCACAGCCTTCTGGCTATCGTAGGTTTTGGCCAGTACCGTCACTTGCACCCGGGCGCGCACCAGCACCGCCGCCTGGCTGAGTGAGGCAGTGGCCAGCTCGACGCGACTGATTTCACGGATGCCAATGGCCGGTAATTCGGCGCGCTGCGGCACCGTACCCAATACGATGTTCTTGGCCTCCACCAGTGCGCGAACTGGCGCATGTGCCATCAGCAGCGCACGGATCACGTCGACCGAACTCATTTAGCCAGCGCCGGCTTGGCCTTGCTCTTCGTAACCGCCGCCGGCGCGACCTCACTGCGCACCGGCTCAATGTCCGGCACCGCTACCGCAACGGCCACGCCCTTGCGGATATGGGCCAGCGCCAGGCGTGTGCCGCGCGCGCTGTCGACGGTCTCGTATTCCTGACCTGCCGCCAGGTCGATGACGGTCACGCCATCCAGAGAACCGGGCAAGGATTGGGTCATTTTGATCTTCATGTTCGCCCTTTCTATGACGAGAATTTCTCGACCGTGAATTCGAGCTCGCGACCGCCCAGGATCGAGGCCGGGCCGCCGGTAATGGACAGCGTGCGGCGGCGCTTCGTCAGCTCGACGATGCGCATGTCCGACGTGATGCCGTCGCGGTACCGGATCCATACCGTCGCACTGTCATGCGCCAGGCGCAGGCCTTGCTGCGTGGCGTCCGTGTTGCCCGGCCTGGCATCTTCAATCTTGGCGCCAACCTCGGCCACCAGGGTCCAGCCGCCAGCCGGCTTGCCGGTATCAGGGTCGATCTCCGGCGGCGCCTCGATGCGAATACGGTCACGGAATTTAAGAGCGCTCATGCGTAGCCCTTGCAGGCGTCCAGCAGGCGGTCGATGAATGCCGACTGCACGGTGTCGCGCTCGGTGCGCGTGATGGGATCGAATTGCTCAACCAGCTTGGCCAGGATGTAGAGCCGTACGTTGTCAGGCGTCGCCTCGGACGTCGTGCCATAACCGCATTGCACATCGATGGTCACCACGTCGGTATCATCCAGCGTCGCCGGCCAGCGCGCGCCGCGACCCGGCACCAGCGCCGATGCATAGCGGGAAGCGCGGACGCGATAGCCGCTGGCGGGCAGCAGATGCTCGGCGCCGTCCGGATCAAAGTACTTGACCGACACGATATCGAGCACCGGGTGCGGCAAGGCGATCTCAGGCGCGAAGGCGTCCAGCGTCACGCGCCAAGTCTGCGCCATCAGGCACTGATCGAGCTCGTGCTCGAGCTTCGATATCACGCCGGTCGCCCAGCCTTTGACCACATCATCCATGTGGTCGCCATCGATGACCATATTCTTCTTGATCATATCCAGGTCGACTGCCAGGACGCTCGGTGGCGTGATGCAGATGGCCATTACGCAGCAGCCTTATCCTTGCCCTTGCCGGTCGTCGGCGCCGGCGCAGCGGCCTTGGCCGCGTCAAAAGCAGCACGGTCGGCAGCCAGTTGTTTGGTAGCCTCGGCCAGTCGCGCGCCGTCGGCGGCGTAGCTGTCGGCAAGCTGCGCCAGGCGATCAGCTTCGGCTTGGTTGGCAGCAGCTTGCTTGTCCAGGCGCTCGGCCTGCTCCTGCAGTTCGGCTTCGCGGCGCAGCAGCGCGTCGCGTGCGGCCAGCAGCTCTTCCTTGGTCGGCTCGCGCACCGGGATCGGGTCTTCCCAATCGCCGACTTCGGCCCAGCCTTCATCCAGCGCGACGCGGGTCATGTCGGCATCATCGGTCTCGATGCGATCACCCTTGGCATACTGGCGCACATCCGAGCCGCCGTGCGCCCAGGAGAAATCTTGTTTGGCAATCAGTTTCAAAGCACTCTCCTTGCGGGGAGACCGTCAGGCCTCCCCTTGAGTTTTTAGGATGCGGCGATTTTCAGCAGCTTGATCGCTTGGGTATTGCGCAGCTTGCCGCCCACGCGGTGGCGCACGTAGAACTTCACGAAGCCAGGTGTGGTGATTTCATCGCGAGTGACGCGCATGCCGACACGGTCACAGATCAGGTAGCCTTCCTTGAAGTCGCCGAAAGCCAGCGGGAAAGCGTTTGCTGCCACGGCCGGCATATCTTCCGCTTCGGTGATGCCGAAGCCCAGGAAGGTGGCAGGCTGGCCAGCGGTCAGTGCCGGCTGCCAGAGGTACTGGCCATTTTCGTCCTTGTATTTACGCAGATCGGCCAGCACGGCTTTCGAGGTCAACCACTGCGCGTTGTTGCGGTAACGGGCACGCACGCCATAGATCATGTCAAAGAAGATATCCGGATTGGTCGGCAGCCCTGCAGCCTGGCCGGATGCGAAATACTGCAGCGTGCCGAAGGCGCGGGAATTGTCGCCGGTCGCCACAGGTGCCGGGCCAGCCAGAATGCCAGTTGGCTTCTTGACGCCATTGCCGGAAATGAATGCAACGCCTTCGCCAGTGGCCATCGCTTCGCTGGCCGAATTGATCAGCCAGTCTTCGACGTTGAAGAACAGATCATCGAGCGATTCTTCCGACGCCTGCGGCTTTGCCGATGCCATGCCGAAGGTCGGCACGATTTCAGCCAGGTCGGAGGTGTTGGTCTGGTTGCGCGTGTCGCCCTCGCCCAGCCATTCAAAGCCGGCGCCGTTGACGTCGAACAGCTCGCTGTAGTTGGTCGAGCCCACGGTGCGAACGGTGGCGATCTGGCGGATCGGCGAAAAATCGAGCGACAGTGCCGCAATGGCGTTTTCAACGATCTTCGGCAAGGCGTAGCCGCCTGCAGCGTTGACGCCCACCATCGCCTGCGCAGCGCGGCTCTCGCGGCTATCGGCCGCGTTTTTCAGTTCCAGTGCTTTGTACGTTTGGCTGAGGCGATGCTCGCGGCCCGGGTCTTTCGGCGCGCGAATCCAGTCGTAAAAGGCTGCCTTGTAAGCCAGATCCTCGTTACTTTCGCGCTGCTCGCGGCCGGCACCGCTGAACGCACCCGGGCGTGCCAGTTTCGTTTCCAGCTTTTCCAGGCGGCTTTTTTGTTCCGACAGGTCGTCCATCGATTCTTCGATCTTTTCCATCTTGGCGTCCAGATCGGAGGTGGACTTGCCTTCTTCGACCGCTTTGATGCGCTCGTCGTTGGTGTTTTTGTACTCTTCGAACGCAGCACCGATCTGTTCGATAGCTTCGGCGACGGTGGCCAGCGTCGGCTCTTCGCGCTTTTCATACGGGCGCGCCGCCTTGGCCTGAAAGGCCGCAAAGTGAATGGCCATGGTGGCCAGCAGAATTTTACGTTTCATGGTCTTCTTTCAGTTTTTGAGGTTATGGAGCAGCCGGTTGGCCGCCTTCATGGCTGCAGCCGCCCCATGAGCGTCCCGCTCAGCAAGGGTGATGCGCTTGACCCCGGCAATCAATGCCTTGGCCGTGTCCGCCGAGACGCCCGCATCCCGCAGGGCTTGCTCGGCTTGACGAATGGTTTTGATGGCGGCCACATCAGCCGCCTTTACGTTGGTGATACGCGCCTGGCGATTGGCTGGAAAGGTAACCAGCGAGATTTCCCACAGGTCGACCACGGCAAGAATTCGCAACTCGCCGTCATACGACCACTCGATTGCCTCAAAGCCGATGGACAGGCCGTTGAGCGCACCAATCTTCAAGAGCGCATGGGCTTCGCGGCCGCGTGCGGTTTCGAGGGCCAGCTGGCCCTTGATGCGCAGCCCCTTTGCGTCCTCGACGATCTCGGTCCAGACGCCGATCGGCTCGGTCGCGTCGTGCTGCCACAGCATGGCCGGCAAGGTGCCGGCGACCTTGTGCGCCGCCAGTGAGGCCTCGAACGCGCCGGCCATGATGATGTCGCCATAGTCATCGCGCACGCCAAAGACCGAGCCGTAGCCCTCGATGGAGCCATCTTCGCTGGTGGACTTGATCTGCAGCGCAAAGGCCCGCACCACGCGGCCGCCACTCGTGTGACGTCGCTCAAGACTTCTTCGTGTCATTGCCGCCTTCTTTCTTGTTAGTACTCATATTCATAGGGGTAAGCGGCTCGTCCAGGCCCGGCAGCGGATCCTTCCCTTCTTCGTCGCGGATCTCGTTGCGGGTATAGATGCCCGTCTCAGCCATGGTCCGCGCCCACTGCGAGCGATCTGCCATAGATCCGGCCAGCAGGTAGCGCGTGTCGAACTCGGTGAACAGCGCCCCGTTACCATCGAGCAGCGTTTCATCGAGCCGCTGCATCCAGGCTTCATGCCATGGCGCCAGCGTGTTCTTCACGTGCGCTGAAAAGAACGTCTCGGAGCTGGCGAATGTTGCAGCTTTGTCAGAATGACCTACCATGATCGGAAACACGCCGTAAAACCGGCAAATCTCCTCAATTTGCAAGCGCCGCGTTTCAACATGCTGCGCGTCAACGCCGCTGATCGCCGTGCTTACCCACTTCGCGGCCCGATCCAGCACCAGGGGCACGCCCGTATTCCGCACCCCGCCCTTGTCGCGCAGCCACTGTGACAAGCGTTCGTGCTGTTCCTTGTTCAAGTTGCCCTCAACGGAATAGGCGCCGCTGGTGCGCAGCCCGTTCTCATGCATGGCTGTCTGGCTTTGCTCGGTCGCCATGGCCAGGCCGATGGCCGAGCGCGCCAACTTCACTGCGTCCAGGGTAGTCACCCAGTCCCATTGCACGCCGTTAAGCAAAAACACGTCGTCCGGTGCGAATTCACCGATCAAGCCGAACTCATCCCAGCAGCGATACACCAGCTCGTACCGCGACGTCCTGGTGACGCTCCACTGCCCTGGCTGGACAGGTATCAACTCGCGCACACGCCGATCATCACCTCGCACCTTGATCGACAGGCCCGTGCCGGTGAGCGCTGCGTGGATCGTCATCTGGCGGCGCCACTCGAAGGAGGTCTGCCACTCGTTTGGCCGGCGCGCCAACAAACGATATTCCGGGATGCCGGTGGCCTTCTGCCGACGGCCAGCACTATCCTCGCGGTAGACGTGCAGATCCGGCGTGGCGCAACCGTCGGCAATAGCCTTCACGCATGCCAGTACCGTGGAGACCTGCAGCGCTGTCTGGCTGTTGACCGGCAATCCGGCCACATGGCTGACACTTCCACCATCGAGCAGGTCCGCAATCTGGTCATAGTCCAGCTGCTTGGATTTCTTACCCAAGATTCGCTTGAAAAAATTCACTAGTTGTCCCAGAAAGATTTGCCGTTGGGCATGGGGTTATGCGCCATCAGCGTCACCGCATCAAAAGCCGCCATCAGCGGGTCGATCTTGCCGGTGCCGCTGGCTTGCTTCGTGATCGATATCGCGTTTCCGCTTTGCACTGTGCGGGCATTGCCAACGCACCAGGCCATCAATGCCTGGCCGCCATGCACAAGCTCGCCACCAGCCACCTTGCGCTCGGTGGTCTTGATGGCGCCGTTCAGTTTCCAGCCCTGCGAGATAGCCACGATGTCATCGGTGGTAAATTCGCGCGCCACCAGCTCATCAATCACATCGGTAATGCCAGCGCCATCAACGCCAATTCCCTGTTTTTCCGGCAGGCGGCCTGCGTCCCGTACTCTGCAAACGATATCGGCCACGGCCGCAACGTCCTGCCCTGGGCGCTCCACCAAGGTGAGCTCGCCAGCAGCAGCGAAGTCCTGAAGCCGCGGCGCAATCTCTAGCCGGCGCTTCAGTACGATCTCGTGCGCCCAGGCATGCGCCCAAAGGAGCCAGCGCCGGGTTTCGCTTTCGCGCCCCAGTACTGCCAGGCCAAGCAAGTCATCCAGGCCGCCGCCGTCAATACCCACCACCGCCACCTCGCAGCGATCAAGCAGCGCATCGAGGGTCAGGCCGGACTCAGCAGCCCCCTCCCAAAAGTCAGCACCGGCCCAGCGGTCCGACCGCAGGTTCATGCCGATTTCGACATTCAAGTGTTTGGCCAAAAACTGCTGAAACGATCCGTCCGTTTTGGCCTGATTTTTCTTGAGGTTGTCTGCGAGCCATTCGGCGCTGACAGAGCGCCCCATGTTCGGGTTGGTGATGTAGAAGTTCGCCGGGTCCAGGTAGCCCTTGGCTTTGATCATCGCTTCCGGAAATTCGTAGATCACGCCCAGCGATTTGGGGTCGTCGATTTTGCCGTCCCGCACATCCCGGTAGTACTGCAGCTTTTCTTTGAACACACCAGCTGGCGGTTCCTCGCTCTGCGTGGTGAGGTAGATCACCCAACCCTCTTCCCGCGACACCTGGCCACCAGTTGCTTCCATGAACATGCCGCTGGCGTTGGCGCGCTTGCCAAACACCCAGTGCTCGTCGATCAGCACCCGGCCCGACTTTTTCCCCGAGACGGTGTCAGTATCGGCAGCGACGACCTTCAGGCTGTTGCGCGTGACACGATGTGTAATCGTCCGCACATGGTCTTGAATATGGAATATCGCCGACAACCTATCGTCGACGCGGATCATGCCGGCGGCCGGCTTGAAGCTGTTGTCGGCCACCTCCTTGGTCGGCGCCAGGATCAAATGCTCCTCTTCCTCGCGAAAGCACAGGATCAACGCTGTCAGCATGATCCCAGCCGCGATAGTCGATTTCGAATTCTTTTTGCTGATCAACAGAAAATATTCCCGGATCAACTGCTTGCCGGTCTCGCCGTCGTAGCCGCCGAAGATGGCGGCCACGAAGTCGAACACCCATTGCTCACTGCACTCCCCGAACGTAGGCTTGCCGGGAAGGTCGACCACCCGCAGTTCCTTGAAGATGGCCAGCGCCTGATCAGCCTTGTCAGGGAAAATCGGTGGCGGAATAATTGGATTTCCCGCGCATAGACGCTCTTCCCAGTCCAAGCATGCAGTTGACCATTCCATTACTACCTCTTCACTTCTTCACAACTTTGAGCGCCGGCGGCGCCATGGGTGCGAACATGTTCGCCGCCGTTTTCGCATCCTCCTGCTTCTGATCTTTCTTGCCGCCTTCGCCCAGCTTCTTGTGCACGAATGGCATGAGCGCCTTTGCAGCGTCGGTCCGAGTCTTCATTTCGGTAGCGGGATCGTTCATCACCGCCACTAAAAAATCTTTCGGGTCTTTCGTCAGCAGCGCAGTCGACGTACTTAAATTGGGCGGCTTCGGCTTTCGGCCAGCGCCGACGCGAGCCCCGCCACTTTTTCCAGGTTGGCCTGCCATTTGAATTCCGTTTGAAAATGGGAAAATTTTCTGCGCGTGAGAAAGCAGGTGGTCTAGGGCTTTCGATGCCCCAGAGATTTACCCCGCCCCTCCCTATAGCTTCAGCGGACCTCGCGAATGAGCGCAGCACCATCGATCGCTCGTCCTGCCGCCTCCTCGCGCTGCTTATCGCGGCTGTGGTGCGTCGTGCAAAGGCTCTGCCACCGGGTCGAGTCCCAAAACATCTTCATGTCACCACGGTGCGGCTCGATGTGATCCACCACCTGGGCGTGCGGCAGACCAATGCCCTTGTTCATGCATGCGAGGCCGATGGCCACCGCATCCTGGTCGTAACTGATGCCAGCGTCACGCAGGCAGTAAGCGCAGAAGGGATGCTTCACCAGGTAGGCAGCGCGGGCCTGCTGCCACTTGTAACCGTAGCCGCGCGCCGTGCTGCCCTCCTTACCGGAACGCCACGAGTCCGCGCTTACCGTCACCATGCGGCCCGGCAGCGTTTGCAGCTTTGACTTGAGGGTTGTGAGGCGCGTAGCCATCAGTCGCCAGTAACACCATCGCCGGCAGCGGGCAGGCCGGTCAGCACAGCCAGGCTGACGCCACCATCAATGATCAGAATGCGAACGTCAGCGTCCAGATCAGAGCGGATACGCTGCTTCATCGCGGCCAACTGCTCGCGGCTCAATTGGTGCGGGGTAGTCAACACCAGCGCATCGCCATGCGCCATGGCCAAGCTCGCCACCTGCGGCGTAACAGCAGCAGGCACGGTGTCGGTCGCACCAAGGAACTCGGGCGACTTGGCATCGAGGCCGGAGCTGACGCCAGAAGCCACTGCAGCAGCAATGTACTCGCTTTTGCGGGCGACGCTGACCGGCTGACTATCGGCGACCATGCGGTCGGCCACTGCTGTGGTACGGGCCTCGATAAGCGCACCGAGGCGGCAAGCTTCCACATCATCGATGAAGCTGTGCAAACTGGTGTACTGATGGTTTACGCCGATCTTTTCCAGTTCCGCCAAGATGACCGCTTTAAGCGCGTCAGCATCGGCACGTGCCATAGGCTCGGCATCCCGACGGATATGTTTCTCGATCATGCCGGTGAGCATGGATTGCTTGCTGGTGGCGGTAAGCATGGTATTGCCTTTCAGGTAGTAGTGGCTTTAGACATCAGCCCGGCTGCCACACTGGCAGCGCATGTTGGGCAGTGCGTCAGCGCCCGCAGCAGCCGGCGCGCCTCTTCGGCCTGGGCCAGTTGCGCGGCCAGCTGGTCGATGCGGTGCATATCGCCCGCCCGGCTGGCGCGGATGATCTCGTCACGCCAGTGCAGTGCTTGCATATGCAACCTCAAATAGAAAAGCCGCCAGCGCAGTGATGCGGCAGGCGGCAGGCGGCCAAACCCGGCGTGCCGGGCGGGGGAAGCTGGAGCGGGCGGACACTCACCAGCAGCGTAACCATTGGTGATATTTCAAATTATCAATTTCGCTACAATGAGGAGCGCCCGATTGCTTCCCGGCAGTAGGCACATTCATCAACTACGGAAGAGAAAATGAAACGAGACTTTGACCTTATTCGAACAATTCTGCTGGAGTTTGAAGCGCGACCACCAAGCAATATTCCATTGAAGTTCAAGCACGACGACTACGATCCGGAGATTATCAACGAGCACATGGTCTTGCTCATTGAGGCCGGACTTCTAGAGGGCACGCTACTTGCCACAACCAGCAGCCCGAAGCGCGCATACCCAGTTCGCCTTACTTGGGAGGGGCACGATTTTATCGATTCCATCAAGGATCCAACTCTATGGGAGAAGGCTAAAAAGAATGTTATCGCACCGGTCGGCGGTGTCGCCTTCAGCGTCATCAAGGAGTGGGCGGTAACGGAGGCGAAGACACGTTTAGGGCTGCCGTGAGCTCCTCGGAACAGTTGAAATAAATCATCGCCGCGCTATTCATGGCGCGCTTCCCTTCCGGGTCGCTCGTCATATCTGCGCATCGGTAACGTGCGCGAGCACATGCTCGCCATGACTCAGCCAGCGCGCGCAATTTGTCGTCCTGGCTGGCCGGTATTTGGCTGGTCGGCAGGGCCTGGCGCAGTGCCTCCAGTGATGCCGGGTCTATCACACTCACCTCAAGCGGAGTATCCAGACGGCCAACGTAGCCGACGCGTTCGACAGCGACACCCTCATCACTTCCAACAGCGTTTTGCATAACAGACCTTTCGGATTGCGGTTGCCTGGGGTTGCGGCCCGGCGCCTTGGGCCGCGCGGCCAAGCGTGCGGTGAAACTGGAGCGGGCGAAGGGAATCGAACCCTCGTCGTTTGCTTGGAAGGCAGCAGCTCTGCCATTGAGCTACGCCCGCGAAACTGCATTTGCCGCCCTGCGGTCTCATCCTCTGCCGAAGCCTCGGGATTAACGCAGGTACAGCGAACCAAACGGCTGCCGACTGAGGGTGCGCGATTTCAGGCCGCGGCCTGGCATTGTCGCAGTCGGCAGGCGTGTGGTTGCCAGTTGCAGCGTCTGGCGCCGGTTTGGCACGCGCCCGAAGACGCGCCCGGCTGGTGGTGGCCCGAAGGCCGTGAATTCGATAGCTTCGCTTTGTGGCGTCCCCTGAGTATCTCCGGGTGGGTGCTCCGGAACTCATCGGCCGATTTTTGACCCGTGCGCGCTAACGTGGCGCCTTAACGCTGTAGCCAGCTCGGATGGCAAGCATTGCCCGGATGGCTTAAGTTTCGACTAAAAATATAGTGCGTTTTAAGCAACGAAAATTAATTAAAATGTTGCTAATTTTTCGGGCCAGATTTACATTGAAATGCCTTTTGGCAAAAAATAAATCTGGAGCTAGCATGAAAAAATTACTTTTATTTTTCACAAGTATTTCTATCGCTTCATCCGCTACAACATGGCCTCATATCGCTCACGCGCAGCCAGCTGGTAATGGAAGCTGTTACGCAAAGGCCCTTCCCACAAAAGGACACGGCGGCCACGATTGGGCGAATGATATCCAATCGGCTAGAAATAATGCGCTTGCGGCATGCCGAAAGAATGCAGCCCAAACAGGCGGTACGCCGAATACGTGCAAAATTGTAGAATCTCACTGCCGTCCGAATAAATAATAAGCTCGCTTAAAAGATAAAAGCCCGCGTCAGCAAAGAGGCGGGCTTTCGTTCAGGCGTAACAGGACATCAATGGTCTCGGCTTCAGGTTGGCCGCTGCCCTGCGTCGCGCCGTAGCGCTTGGCTTGAATTATGCGGCCGGGTGGATCGTAAAGCGCGCAGTGGGTCGATTATATACCTGTGTTTACGAACAGTGCACGCATTCTGCATTAAAAATTCATGTCGCTAGCCATGCGCTTCATTGTCTGGCCAGCAGCATGCGCCGCCATCGCATTGAGCGCCTCGACCATATCCTCGACCAAATGCAGCAGCTTGTGCTGCGCCTGCACCGAGCGCGTGCCGGTGCCGGCGCATGCCCTGCAGGCGATATCGGATAGCACCGTGGGCTGGCCGCGCACAGCCTCGTAGGCGCGCCCTGTGCAGGCCGGGCAAACATCGTTCAGCCAGTGATCCAGCGACAGGCGCGCCACCTTGGCCGAGCTCACGTCGACCGGCCAGGTGCGGTGGCCAGCCTTGGTCTTGACGATCTCGCGCCAGGCCTCCAGCAGCGCCGGGTAGCTGCTGGCGTCGCCGGCGTACTTCACGCGGTAAAGTTTGGTACCCAGGTCGCGGCACAGCGCCACGGCGGCCAGCACCTCGGTGCTGTGATGGTGCGCGTCGTCGCGCAGGTTCGATGAACCAAGGGCGCTGGTGTATTTCTGGATTACGTTCATTTCGTTCCTGTTCGAGTGCTTCGGGTTGTCAAAGGGCGGTGACAACCTGCTGGTAATTTCGGGCTGTTTTGTCAACCGCCGCCATGTGCTTTGTCGCTTTGCGACAGAGGCTTTCTTTCGCCGCCTTGCGCTCACTGGTCACCACCAGCCCGGTTCCAGCCTGGAAAAGTCCAGACGATCAATGCCGCGCTCAGAGCCGAGTAAAGCGTCAAAGCTGGATAGAGCCCGCGCTCAAGCAAGTCCACGCCGGCATACCAGCCAATGAAGATGCCGGCGGCAAAGGTGGCCGTGGTGTATGCGGCGCGCTTGGAGATAAGGCGACGTGTGTGTTTCCGGATGGATTTCAATGCGCACCACCTTTTTGCAAGCCAGCATCCCGCATTTCCATCGCGAGGCGTTCAGCGCCAGCAGCGTCACAGGCCGCCTGGGCCATATCCATCACGCGCCGATTGAGCTGCTTGCGCGCCAGTAGCGTGTGCAACACATCGCCCTGAGTGTAACCACCAGCACGCGCAGCAGAGAGCAACGATTCCATCATGGCGCGCGCATTGCGAATGCCCTCCGGCGTCGTCTCGGCAGGGTCGCCGTAGACAGTATCGGCGCACAGGAGCAGCACGCCGGCCGGGCTGATGTCATAGCCGTCTGCGTTTGGGGTAAACATTGCTTGCTTGGTCATTTTTTCACTTCCTCAAGTTTGATTTTTCGGGCCTGTATCCGTCGCGTCAGACGCTTTGGGTTTGCCCTTGATTTTGGTTTTAAGCAGCTTGCTGCGCATGGCGGCTTTTGGGGTTGCTTTTGCCGTTAACATCTTCTGAGTTGCAAGTAAGCTGCTAGCGTGCTCTTCTGAGAATAGACATTGAGATGCTTGTCAGTTGCTAGCACGGCGCTAGCATTGGTGCTAGCGAGCTGCATGCGTCGGCGCTAGCGTTATCTTTCCGCGATCCATCGGAATCAAAAAACCTGTTCGGATGAAGATATCCAAGTCGAGGTTTTGACACGACAGCTTTCGCTCAAGGAATACTGGATCGTTCGGCACCTTGCCATCGTTCTGGCTGCCGTAGAGCCACAGCATCATCAAGTGCCCCTTCGCAGCATCAGGTAGCGAGCAAAACGCATAATCATCAAGGATGGCCCTGTGCAGCTTGATCCAGGGTGGATTGCGTTTGCTGTAGTGCTGGAACGTATCCCAGTTCTTTATCGCCAAAAATTCAACGACTGCCATCACACTCCCCTTTGCGGCGATGAGCAACGAATTTCATCGCCCGCTTGATGCTCTGCGCTACGCGGTGTTTCGCCACCTTGATGATTGCTTCGTCACGCACCTGGTCGCGCCGCGGCGCGGCGTCGTTCGCCTGTCGGCCACTCGCGATCAGCTCGGCCAGCATGTCGGCATAGTCGGTGCCCACAATCCCCTCGGGCCAGGCGATACCGCAACCGATCAGCTCAGCGGCGCTGCGGCCGTGTACCAGACCGGGGTTCCTGCCAGTGCGTGCCTCGGTAGCGTAATCATTGTCGGCGGCCACCACAGCCAGGCCTGCAATGACCAGGCGCCGCGCGACCGGGTCCATGTTTCCGCAGTCGAACGCCACGATCACCCGGCAGTTCGGCACCGACTGGAACACAGCCAGGCCGGTCGCCAGCCCCTCGACAAGGGCCGTCATTGATGCGCGTGGCGTGTCGAGCACATAGCACCCGCCTTTGACGCTGGCGCCGCTCCAGAACCGTTTGGAGCCGTCAGGGGATATGCGCTGCAGGCTGACAATAGCGCCACCTATGTCGACTGGCACAATCAGCCATCCTTCATCGTCAACGCGCAAGCCGGCGCAGCCCTGCATGGTCAGCAGCTTGCCATCGAGATAAGGGTGGCCGTGGCGCAGTGGCTTGCAGGCGCGCCAGTAGGCGCGCGCATCCTCCGTGGCCTTGATTGCCTTGCGGCGACGCTCGTTCAGCGCCTCCCGCATGCGCGCCTGGGAAATCATAGGATCCGGACGCTCCGTTTCACTGCCCGCGCGCCAGGTCGTGACCTCGCTTTCAGTGGCATGGTTCTGGTAAAAACCTATCGTGCCGCAAGTGGCCAGACGGTAGGCACCGTTGCGCTTCTTCGGATGGTCGACCGTCTTGCAACGATGCCACTTCCCATCCGGCTCGACCGTAGTCGGCATGAAGCCGATTGCTTCAAGTTGTGCTCTGAAATCCATTATTTTGGTCGTTTCGAAAATGCGATCTGGTTGCGCCGGATCAGGTTCATCGTCTCGCGCGTCGGTTTAACGCGTTGGACCTTGGAAAAATTTGCGTGCACTGGCCATTGGCCTGTCATGCCCTTGAACATGCCCAGAGCCCGTTTTTCGGCCCGCACAGGGTCATCGCCACAGGCACCCATGGCGTAGTGGCACAACTGCGGCCACAGGGTCTGTGTGAGACTCACTTGGTCGCCTGTGTGGATCATTTCCTTCAGGGTGCCGGCGACATGCTGCACGCCGCTTTTTCGCTCCGGGACGTGGCCACACGATGGGCACGCCGCGCACTCATGGATGTGGTGGCAGATGGCGCACTTTGTCGCCTGGCGCTCCTTCGGCTTGGGCTTGGTTTTTTCCTTCTTGGCGCCGTCGTCCAGCTCCACCTCGCCAGTCTCGAAAAACTCCGACATTGCATCCCAAAAGCGCATGCAGTTGCCGGCATGGTCCAAGATCAAACACGACTCCTTACCGGGGTGGATGCGCAGGCCGCGCCCCAAAATCTGGATGTGTTCGGCCAGGCTCGACTTGAGCGGCCTGGCCATGATGATGACCTCGACATCGGAGACATCAAAACCCTTGCTGAGCGCGCTGACGCTGATCAGGCCGCGGATGTAGCTGTCCGGTTTGCGGAACTCCTCCACAGTCTCATTGCGCAGCTCATCGCCTTCTTTGTAGGTGTACAGCTCGCACACCACGCCGGCGTCAGCGAACTGCCGCTTCATTTCGGCCGCATGCGCGACATTGCAGCCGAAGGCGATGAATTTCTTGTTCTCGCCATGCTTGAGGTATTCGGCCACGCAATCGCCGATGATCGGCATGGCCCGGTCGGCCGCCTCGCTTTCCGTCCACTCACCGCCAACCACCTTGGCGCCGGTCATGTCAGGCTCGCTGGCGGCGAACACACGGAACGGCACCAGAAACTTGCTCTTGATAAGCTTGTTCGTTGTGGTCACCGCCACCATTGCGTCGTAGATTTTCCCCAAGCCTTTCGAAAAAGGTGTCGCCGTCAGGCCGACCGTGATGACGTCCCGCTTTGCGATGCGCGCAATCGTGTCTTTCACCTGGGCATGGCATTCGTCGACGATGATCAGGTCGGCGTCCGGCCAGCCGCGGCGCGCCAGCGTGGCCGCGCTTGCGATCTGGACCTTTTCCCATGGCTTGAACCGCCAGTGCTGGGCCTGCATGATCCCGTGCGGGATACCGTAATGATCCAGCGTCGCACTGGTCTGGTTCACCAGCGAAATGCGGTCGCACACGAAGATCGCGCGCCGGCCCTTGCCGTGCGCTTCGTGGAGCAGGTAGGCGCCCAGCACCGTCTTGCCGGCGCCGGTGGGCGCGAGCAGTATCTGATTGCGCACGCCAGCCTTAATATTGGCGCGCAGGCCGTCGATGGACGCATTCTGGTAGTCACGGAGTTCGATCTGGTTCATCGCGCCCCCAATGCGGCCAGGATGTCGCGATTGTTCTCGACGTTGAGCGCCTTGCGGATTTTCTCCAAGATAGCAGCGTAGCGCTTCACCATCTTCTGCGCCTCGTTGCGCGTATTGATCTCCCCCTGCAGTCGGCCGTTAAGTTGGTCCAGGTGCTGGTTGAGGCGTACCAGCTCCACCTTGGGATCGTCGGCCTCCAGGCTCAATATCTGGCGCTGGTAAGCCTCGTTTTCCTTCTGGAGTTCGTCAGCCAGTTGCGCCAGGTCCGGCGCTTCGTCCTGCATGCTGGCCTGGGCGGTCGGCGCCGACTGCGTACGAATTTCGTTCGAAGTCGATTCAGGCGAGCGGGCCGACGATGCTGTCGCAAGCTCGCCCTTGGGGGTGGCCTTGCCGATGTTGGCGGTGTTCTGCTGATAGGTGACGCCGTTGCGCTCGACGGTACGCGTCGCATCTTGTGACCGAACGCATGATGAAGGGGCAGAAGTAGAGAGTCGCGAGACAAATTCCCGGCTTACCCCGCAAGCTTCGGCGATCTTGCCTTGCGTCCAAGACGACCATTCAGGATCGGCCAGCAAGGTCATGACGGCGCGCCGCTTGTCTTCGTTCGTGCGACGCAGGCCGTGCGACGCATTGGCGCCGGCAGAATGAAGGATAGCATCGCGCTTGGTGCCGACTCGCACGTCACAGGCGATATCCATGGCGCCGGCAGCGCGGTGCGCATGGAAGCGGTGGAAGCCGTCCGCCAGCCATAGGCCGTCGCTGGCGCCATCGTTGAACACGACCACCGGCGGGAGCTCTCCCCCCAGGCGGATCACCTCCGCGTATTCGGCGACGGTAGCCTCATTCAAGGCGACGCGGGATTGCGTGCCGCCGTCAATGCTGATGGTGGCGATCGGCAGGTTTGAGATTTCAGCCATCATGCGCTCCACAGATCGAAGCGCGCGAAGGCGCGGGTAACGGTAGCGCCGGAAACCAAACCACGGCCGTGCAGCCACATGAGTGCACGCTTGAGGAGGGTGCGCGCGTTCATTGGACAAGACCCATCGATTCTGTATCGCGCGCCAAGAGGTCAAATAAGTCGAGGAATGCATCGATGCCGCCGGCGCACTCAACTAATTCCGCGGCCAGTTCTGCTGCCACTGGAGTCCAGCGATGTTTGTGGAAATAGACCGAGAGAATGTCGGCCTCCTGAAAGCCACCGGCCTCGGCCTTTTGAACCAAGCCGCTGTAAATGCGCTTGGCATTGGACATCGTCTCGGAATCAGCCTCAATACCGCCGGTTGATAAGCTGCCAACCATGTAAATAACAGCGACGGAAAATTCGGGAAGCTCCAGCGCCGGAATGAACTGCCGACATACAACGCCAGCAAGCCATGCTTGGCGCTCATTCTCAAAGTCTTCGATTAATTCACGCATGACCACCTCCCCGATTAAAGCGAGGCAATCAAAGCGCGAATATCTTCGACGCGCCACATGGTGCATTTCCGGCCCATTTTCACAGGCTGCGGAAAACGACCGGAGGCAACACCTTGCCACCAGCAGGTCTTTTGAACGGGGATTAAAGGAGGGACCGGCGGAACCGATTTAGGGTCGCCGATAATTTGTTTGATGCGGAGAAAACCAGTTTCAGGGAGTTGTGCCATTTTGAGATACATCCATCCAGTTGAGGCCGCTTGTGGCCGATGGATGTATCTTTATTCTTGGGCGGGCATAAGTGTCCGAAGTCGGCTATTTAGAAACCGAATTCGGGTAAATAGTGCTACCTCACCCTAGCACTAAGAATACTGGGGATACCCTTGAGGATCGGCCTGATAGTGTCAGGGTGGAGGGAGTGACCAATACCATTTACAAGCCGCCCTATCTCGCTTGTCGCCTCCCTGCTGCTATAGTCGACTCCTGCTTCGCTGCATAGTGCAGCGATAATCACACTAAATGTTCCGCGCTCCTTCGGGTTTAAATCACTATCTGCGCGATCAGAGTCGGATTTGCCAGAAACAATTGGTTTGGCACGATAGCAACCATTTTCCTGAGCCCATTCCAGCCACGGAATTTCTATTCCCTTTTTTAAAGCCCATTCGATAAACGTGCCAGGTGGAAGCGGGCCATCGTCACGCCTGCCGCTTTCCCACTGGACGACCATTCGCCGATGACGACCGGTGAATTCGCGTCGTATTCGAAGTAACTCAGAACCGTCGAGAAATCCCATGGCGGCATCATCAAAAAGACGAAGTCCATCAAGCCGGATATAACTACCTTCAAAACCTTCGTCACAATCGAAATCTTGGCAATATCCGCACAACACAGGAAGACCTTGATCAGCCGTCCAACTATCAAGCTGAAGCCAGTAAGGCAATTCCTTTGGCGGGTGCTGATTTTTGATAAGCATTTCCATATTTTGCCGCACCCTGGCGCGCTCTTCTGCAAGTCTTGAGCTTGCTGACGGAGCCGGAAGTCGTGCTGTCATGTTGTCTTTATAAAATTGACCGGCGACCTCGTTCAGGCGACCCAGGCGATCGCGCTCCTCCTCGGGCGATTCGAGTGCAATGGCAGTGCGGCTCGCTGCAACCGATGCATTTTTTTCAATAAGTTTCGCATCGCTCTCGAAGCGAAGAATATTGCTCATGTCTGACATAACGCAACTCCAGATAATTTTAACGCTCGTGATTGTTGAGCAAGATTAACACGTGAAACGGTCGTATTTGGTACAGCACGGACGACTGGTGCTTGACGTCGCCACGATTCATTCCGCCGCCCCGTACATACAACATCATGGGATTGGCGTCATATCCGAGAACCCGAGCGCCGATTAGAAAATATCCACCCGCATCAACTAGGCAAGAAATACTCGAACGCTCGTCACCATACGTCATGCCATCCCGTTTAACGTTGGGCGGCGCCACCAACTCGCATGCGCCTAACGGCGGCCGCCCGCGCGATTAAAGATTAGCTTCGCGGTCCAGCCATCTCGAACTGGCACGGCAGGCACAGCAGAATCCGCTGCCGCCCTTCCTCGGTAAAGTGGTCGATGTTGAACAGCGCTTCTTCCAGGCTGATGTGGCCGCGCCATTCGCCGCACTCGACTGCGATGAAGACTTCATCAAACCCGAGGCCAAGATTGCCGCCGCGATAGTAGATTTTCGGATGGGAAGCGCCTGGTGGTACCGCTGGCAGCACATCTGGCCAGGCCTTCCGCCGTGCTGCAGCAGGATATTTCGCCTCTTCCCGATGCGGCATCACGCGCTTGATAATCAAGACGCCCTGCCAACTGGGATACAAGTCGGGCATGGCCTGGCGCTCCTTGATGATGCGCTCCGCGTCGGCGTGCGTGAGCATGTAATACAGCGGCTCGTATTGCGCGGTGAGGACGTTGTACATAGGCTCATTGCCAGAGCTGTTTGGATCCAGATCGAATGCGGCGCTCATGCGGCACCGCCGATCTTGGCCACGGCCGAGCGCCAGAGTGCATGCCCTTCGGCGATGCCGGCAAAGTAGGCGTCAGCGGCAGCCGTGCCGGCCCGATACGGTGGATCGATATCCTTGCGCTCGATGCGGAAGGCCAATGCTGCACGGGTGCCGGCTTGGTATTCGGTGCTGCGCGGCGTGCGGCCGTTGTAAAACGCGGTCCGGAAAAGCTGATCGACAGATAAGGCCGGCGCGGTGGTGTGGATGTGGGCGCTCATACCGCACCGTCCTTCAATGTCAACCGCAGCACGGCTTCATTTTCCTCAGCGATCAGCGCCACGTTGCGCATCGCACAGGTCAGGAAGCAGTTGATGATGGACGCCACTTTGCGAACATCGGGCGTCGAGTCGTCCAGATCATCCAACTGGATGCAAGCCTGATCGAGCAGGATTTTCGCATCGACGGCCTGGGCCGCGATGTCATTGGACAACTGCTCGATTTCATTGATCCGCAACAATGTAAAACTTGCATGATTCGCTTGCGCATCCGAAATCTCGGTGTTAACATTTGCCTGTTGGTTCATATCTTCTTTCAAAAGGGTGTGTTGATCCACGCGGCATCCAGATGTTCCAAGCATCCGGCGCCACTTCCACTCGGTTCCGCCGAGTCGGTGTTGCATGACCCGGGAGGTTGGCCTGCCAGCCTTCCTCCCGCGAGTCACTTCAAACTTCTGGCCGTTCTGGCCATCCTATAAATTCTCTTCGTATCCAGATCCTGTTGTTATTCGCGCTTTTCGCGAGCGGACTCGTTCTTTGCTTTTTCTGCCGCTGCCACGCCGAGGCGTATCAGCTGGACCAGCTGACCGTTCAGGCTGCGGTCTTGTTCTTTCGCCAGACGGTCTGCATCAGCGTGTACCGACTTTGGCATGCGGATGGTGATGCGTACGATTTCTTCGTCCATGCTTAACTTTCTAATTTTTGTCACTATTTTAGTGCCTTACGGTCACTATACGCTTCCGTTCGGCAGTGTCAAGATAGTGACATGGAAGATATTTATCGAAGTCAGTTCCGAATGCCCTATGGGCTCTATGAAAAGCTGAAGGTCGAGGCCGACAAGGCGGGGCGCAGCGTGAACGGCGAACTTGTTGCGCGCCTGGAACAAAGCCTCAACGCAGGGTCAAATGATGCCGATCTGGCGATGGTCTTCGATATTCTTGGACGCATGGCCAAGCGAAATCCCGACCTGCGCTACACGTTCACTATTGCTAATGGCGGGGAAGGTCCGATCGAGGTTGAAATTCCAGAGCATCTCGTTGAGAGCAAGCCGAAGCCTGCGCGCGCACTGCCCAAGCCGAAGGCCTAGCATCCTGCCAGCCGCTGACCGCTGCCGGAATTCAGGTAGTGCACTTGCCGCTCTCGATGCCGGCATCGAAGGGTTAGATTCCAAATCTGACCCTTGCGCCGCGCCGATGGCGAGCGCTGGCCCGAGAATTTGGGCCAGTGGCATTTGAATACACGCACTTGGTCGCAATGGTGTCGCCGCGACCAGTTGCACCAAGGGGGTGGTGATTCGCCATCCCCTTTGGCATCAGCGCGTGCTGCGAAGACGCCAGGAATTTTTCTGGCGTCGGCCCCCGGCTAATTCTATCCGGCGTCGCGGTCACTCTCGCTGGCGCGCTGGCTGCCTTGCTGGTCGACCTGCAGCTGGCCAGAATATGCTGGCGAGCACTGCCCTAAAAATTTAGGCCAGCTGCACTGAGCTGAGATTTCAGCCGAGTGACTGGCACTGCTCATGCTGCTGCATCCCGCCAGGCCAAGCGTACGAATTTCGTCCGGCTGGTTTGTGCTCGTGTAATTCCGGGATTTTCCCGGTTTTACGCCAGTTGGCGCCGCACTGCTTGTCATCGGCAAGGCGACGAATTTCGTCGGGCTGGCCGGCATCGCGCATGGCCTTCTCCAAGACGGGCTTGCTGGTGGTGGCCTGGCGCCTGGTCGGCGTGGCCGGCACCGGCGCAACGCCTGACTTGAGACGAGGACGGCTCACTTTTGAGCCATCGTCGCGCGGCGGCGCGCGGTCGGCGGGGTGCGCAACGTCAGCTAAATATTCACCCCACGCAAGTGCCACGGTACGCTTGCGTTCCAAAATTCTCTGGAGTGTCGGCGTAAGGGTGTCCAGCTTTTGGACGCCCTGCTGGTGCTGTCGACGGCCGCGCTGCTTGCCTGAGATGCGCTCAAATCTCAGCGTATCTATTCGCCGTGAAGAGATGCGGCCGGCCAAGACTATGCCCAGGCATTCCCCCGCCTGCCGTCCTGCTCGCATTCGACGCATTGCGGCGGGGGCATCAATGTCTGGCGGGTGCTGTGGCCTAGGGAGCCATTTCGTGACAATTCGTGAGATTTTAACCTTGTCAGTCTGCTATTCTCTTGTCGCGTCTAGCGGGCAATTCTTCCTTGCCGACAGCCCCCCCCCCCAGCAATCCTATTGAAAGATTTCCGATGCAAGTTGTTCCCATGTTGTGCTTAGTTGCCGGTGCTGCTGTTCTCTCGTTCGGATTCATTAAAAGCAACCGCACTCTGCTTGTGACCGCGGCCTTCCTCTGGCTTGCGGCTGGAACTTGGGATGATTTCTCAGCAGGCTTCAAGGATGGCTGGAGCAAGAACGCTCCGACAGTAGCGACCTCGCGCGGCGCTTGATACGGCTCGCCGGCCG
The DNA here is from genome assembly GCF_009208565.1 of Janthinobacterium aquaticum. GTDB lineage: Bacteria > Pseudomonadota > Gammaproteobacteria > Burkholderiales > Burkholderiaceae_D > Janthinobacterium. Next base: position 257,159 of record NZ_WFLK01000007.1, read on the forward strand.
GTACCGCATGCGGCGCAGCACCAGCACTCCACCGGCGGCCAGGCGCGCGGCGGCAAGGGCATGACGATTCGTTACCCCCTTCGGTTTGCGGCTTACTTTGAGTATGGCGCAGATTTGCGACCTTCTTTAAGAGGGTTGCAAATTTGTAAGGGACTTCAAGTCCCTTGCAAACCGGCGGCGCTTGCTCCGATTTGAAATCGCTCCAAGGCCTGGCGCTGCAGCACGTCGACGGAAGCAAACCCGGCGCATCGCCGGTATTGGCCGGCCAGCAGCTCGGCGCCAGGGCAAAGCCTACGCGGCGTAGGTTTTGAGCCAGCAACTGACACCGATGCCGCTCGGCACTGCACTGCAGCAGATCAAACCGCTCGTGCTGACCACGAACCCGGCAGACTTGCTCCGACTTCAAATCCGGGCAAGTTTGCCAGCTCCTTTGGGTTAGGCGTAAAAAAACCCGCTCAGGGCGGGTTAGGGTATGAAGAACGGCGGAAAGTTGCGGTGCCAAAAACCCAAGGTCGCTGGTCCTGTTGGCGTACAGGATAGAGCTGCGCAGGCGCGAAGATACGCCTTCTCGAACATGCCCGGATGGGCTGAAGGTTCGCCAGCTTCTATTTCGTTGCAACGCGAACGCCAAGTCGACAGGTTAAGCTCAGTAAATTCCCTCTCTCCAGCCAATTCGATGTCACGTTCAAGCAGCGCCCATTCCGAGCTCCGCTTCGCGCTATCCCGAGCTTTGGTGCCGAACCCGAAAACTAATGAAGCCGCCGTGCAGAGTGTAATTGTAGCTGCGCACCATCCAACCCAGTCCGGACTGGCCATCTTCGCGAATGCCAAAGAACCTCCGAAAATTGAAATGACTTTGATGATCCCCTCACGCAGTTCAAAAATACGCTGGCGCTCTTGATAGTAGATGCGATTCGTAAGCGCGCGCAAACGCACATCACTTCTGCGGCTCCATAAGTACTCGAATTCAGTCATGGCTATTTTTTCTGTGGTGGCGGAGGAGGCGGACTGGCAGGCCTCGGAACATGCCCACGCTGTTGGCTGCCTGGGTTTGCTGGAGGGCGTTGCTGCGTAGGTTGTGGATTCGACGGACGGGTTGCCATATCTTATACCTTTTCAAGTTCTGTGGCGCAGCACGGTGTGGCTGCGGGGCCGCATCCTGTATGCAACCCAACTTGATTATATGAAATATTAACAACGTTAAGTTTACTAATTTACAAGGCTAATTATCCGCATTAGTTCGTGCGAATACGCGATAGGACGACGATTTTTTCTTACCAAACCTCTTACCAAGCGACAAGCCAATGGCAAGAGCGGTAGACGAAAAAAAGGGCTACGTTTCCGTAACCCTTTGATTTCAATACTTATTTTTTGGTCGGGACGGGAGGATTCGAACCTCCGACCCCGTGCACCCCATGCACGTACGCTACCAGGCTGCGCTACGCCCCGACAAGGCAAGAATTATAGCAGAGGCGTTTGGGTTTTTGCCATGTTTTCCTTGCGTGGCGTGGCCTGGATCAAGTGCTGCCGGCAAGGCCCTTACTCGCCCATCACCAGTGCGCGCATGGCGACGCGAATACCCTCGACAAGTTCGGCATTGAGCACGCCGGGATTATGCACATGGCGTACCGCCAGGCCCTGATACATGGCGATCATGGCGTTGATGCGTCCTTCCACCAGCGCCTCGCCTGCCGGCAGGCCGCGCTTTTCGCGTGCGGCCATGACGATGGAGAGCAACTGGGCGCGCGAGCGCTGGTCGGCTGCCTGCATGGTGGCGGCGATCTTCGGGTTGCGCGCGGCTTCCGAATGGATTTCCAGCGGCACGGCCCAGATACCCGGGTCCAGGCATTCCTTCACGCGCTCTTCCACATCGTCGACCATGGCCTGCAGCGGATCGTCGCGCTGGGCCAGGTCGTGCATGATGTTCGACACGCGCTCCATGTTCTGCTCGACGAAGGCGGCAATGATGGCGTCCTTGCTGTCGAAGTAATTGTAGATATGGCCGGCGCTCATGCCGGCCGTCTTGGAAATCTCGGCCATGCTGGCGCCGTGAAAACCGCGGCGGCTGAAACAGCAGGCCGCTGCATCGAGCACCTGTTTGCGGCGATTGCTCGCACGCTCCGGGTCCGGATGCTTCTTTTCTTGAGTCATGATGTTTTTCCTTGGCGCGCCGGTCCAGTCCATGCGGACATGGAACGGACCGGCGTTTGCGACACCCGTGCTTACTGGGCGCCGCCGGCCGTTGCAACGGCCGTTTGCTCAGGCTGCCAACCGCCGCCCAGGACCTTGTACAGCGTCACCAGGTTGGTCGACTTCGACAGGCGTGCCGTGATCAGGCTTTGCTGTGCGCTGTAGAGTGCGCGCTGCGAGATCAGGGCATTCAGGTAGGTTTCGGCGCCTTGCTTGTAGCGCGCTTCCTGGATGGTGTAGCTCTTGCCCGACGCCTCGACCAGCGCCACCTGCGACTGCAGGCGCTCGTCGATGGTGCCGCGCTGGGCCAGCGCATCGGACACTTCACGGAAGGCAACCTGGATCGCCTTTTCGTACTGCGCCACCGAGATTTCACGGTTGACCTTGGCGATATCGAGATTGGCGCGGTTCACGCCGCCATCGAAGATCGGCAGGCTGATCTGCGGCAGGAAACTCCAGGTGCCGCTGCCGCCCTTGAACAGGCCCGACAGATTATTGCTCAGCGAACCGGCGGTAGCCGTCAGCGAAATACGCGGGAAGAACGCTGCGCGCGCCGCGCCGATATTGGCGTTGGCAGCGCGCAGCGTGCGCTCGGCTGCCAGCACGTCAGGACGGCGTTGCAGCACCTCCGACGGCAGGCCGGCCGGCACATCGGCCAGCGCAGTGACTGCACCAAATTCGGCTTGCGGCAACAGTTCGGCCGGTACACTGCTGCCCACCAGCAGCGTCAGCGCGTTCTGGTCGAGCGCGACCTGGCTGGTGTAGGTGGCCACGTCGGAACGGGCCAGCTCCACGCTGGTCTGGGCGTCGTACTTGTCCAGGCCCGAGGTGGCGCCGGCGTCGAAACGGCGCTTGGCCAGCTCATAGGACGACTGCTGGCTTTGCAAAGTCTGCTGCGCCACGGCCAGGCGCTGCTGGTCAGCGACCAGGTTCAGATAGCTGCTGGCCACTTCGGCCACCAGGCTGATCTGCTGGGCGCGGCGGGCTTCTTCCGTGCTCAGGTATTGCTCGAGCGCGCTATCGGACAGGCTGCGCACGCGGCCGAAGAAGTCGAGCTCATAAGCCGAAATACCGAGGTTGGCTGTGTACTGGCGCGTGATCGATCCTTCGCCGTTCGGGCTCTGGTTGTTCGGCACGCGGGTCGCACTCTGGCCACCCGACGCCGACAGGCTCGGGATCAGCGCAGCGCGTTCGATGCCGTAGGTGGCGCGGGCTTTTTCGATATTCAGAATAGACACGCGCAGGTCGCGGTTGTTGGCCAGCGCCAGTTCGATCACCTGGCGCAGGCGCGCGTCGGCAAAGAAGTCACGCCAGGCAATGTCGGCTACCGGCTGCGCGTTGGCACCGGCCGCATCGGCCTTGTACGACGGGCCGGTCGGCCAGCTGGCCGGGGTCGGTGTAGCCGGACGCTCGTAAGTTGGAGCCAGGCTGCAGCCGGCCAGCAAGGCCAGCGCCGCCATGGAAATCAGCGTTTTTTTCATATTAATGTGCATCCTTGGAAAGCGTGACGGCTGGCGCAGTCTTGTCGTCGGACTTCGAGAAGAAACCGCGCACCAGCACGAAGAACACCGGCACGAAGAAGATACCGAGGAAGGTCGCCGTCAGCATACCGCCCAGCACGCCGATACCGATGGCGTTCTGGCTGCCCGAACCGGCGCCGCTGGAAATGGCCAGCGGCAGCACGCCCAGACCGAAAGCGATCGAGGTCATCAGGATCGGACGCAGACGCAGACGCACTGCATGCAAGGTCGCGTCCAGCAGCGACATGCCCGATTCCTGCATTTCCTTGGCAAATTCGACGATCAGAATCGCGTTCTTCGCCGACAAACCGACCACCGTCAACAGGCCCACCTGGAAGTACACGTCGTTCGACAGGCCGAAGAACCAGGTACCGAACACGGCACCGATCACACCCAGTGGCACCACCAGCAGCACCGAGAACGGAATCGACCAGCTCTCGTACAGCGCGGCCAGGCACAGGAACACGATCAGCAGCGAAATGGCGTACAGCTGCGGCGTTTGCGAACCGGATTCGCGCTCTTCGAGCGAGGTGCCGGTCCACGACAGGGTGATGCCTGCTGGCAGCTTGGCCACCATTTCTTCCATGGCGTTCATGGCCGCGCCAGTACTCTGGCCCGGTGCAGGCGTACCGAGGATCTCGACCGACGGCAGACCGTTGTAGCGCTCCAGGCGTGGCGAAGCGTAAATCCACTTGCCGGTAGCAAAGGCCGAGAACGGCACCATTTCGCCGGCGCTGTTGCGCACATACCATTTGCTCAGGTCTTCCGGCACCATACGCGAGTTCGGTTCACCCTGCATGTAGACCTTTTTCACGCGACCGCGGTCGATAAAGTCATTCACATACGAGCTACCCCAGCCCACGCTCAGCACGCGGTTGATGTCATCGATCTTCAGGCCCAGCGCAGTGGCTGCCTTCTGGTCAACATCGATCTTGTACTGCGGCGTATCTTCCTGGCCGTTCGGACGCACGCCGACCATGACCGGGTTCTGTGCAGCCATGCCCAGCAGCTGGTTACGCGCCGCCATCAGGGCGTCGTGACCCAGGCCGCCATTGTCCTGTAGTTGCATGTCGAAACCGGTGGCGTTACCCAGTTCCAGCACCGCTGGCGGGGCAAACGTAAACACCATCGCATCTTTCAGCTGCAGCAGCGCGCCCATGGCGCGGCCAGCTACTGCCGACGCTTTGGCGTCGCCCGCCTTGCGCTCGGACCAGTCTTTCAGGCGCACGAAGGCAATACCGGTATTCTGGCCGTTACCACCGAAGCTGAAGCCGGCCACGGCAAACACCGATGCCACGGTGGCTTTTTCATTGGTCAGGAAGTGGTTTTCAACCTGCTTGATCACGCCCAGCGTGCGCTCTTGCGTGGCGCCCGTCGGCAGCTGGATCTGGGTAAACAGAATACCCTGATCTTCTTCCGGCAGGAACGAGGTCGGCAGGCGCATGAACACCACCACCAGTGCACCGAGCAGCAGCACATACATCAGCATCGATGGCAGGCGATGGGTAATCATCTTGCCCACGAAACCCTGGTACTTTTCGCTGCTGCGGTCGAAACTGCGGTTGAACCAGCCAAAGAAACCCTTGTTGGTGGCGTGATGGCCTTTTTCAACCGGCTTCAGGATGGTGGCGCACAACGCTGGCGTAAATACCATTGCCACGATCACCGACAGCACCATCGATGACACAATCGTGATCGAGAACTGACGATAAATCACACCGGTCGAGCCGGCAAAGAAGGCCATCGGCACGAACACGGCCGACAGCACCATCGCGATACCGACCAGTGCACCGGTAATCTGGCTCATCGACTTGCGCGTCGCTTCCAGCGGCGACAAACCTTCTTCGGTCATCACCCGCTCGACGTTTTCCACCACCACGATCGCATCATCGACCAGGAGGCCAATGGCCAGCACCATCGCAAACATGGTCAGCGTATTGATCGAGTAGCCAAAGGCGTTGAGGATACCGAAGGTGCCAAGCAGCACCACCGGCACGGCCATGGTTGGAATCAAGGTGGCGCGGAAGTTCTGCAGGAACAGATACATCACCAGGAACACCAGGATCACCGCTTCGACCAGGGTTTTCACCACTTCTTCGATCGACAGCTTGACGAACGGCGTGGTGTCAAACGCGACCACAGCCTTCATGCCGGCCGGGAACTGCTTGCTCATGTTGTTGACAGCAGCTTTGACCGCTTCGGCCGTATCGAGCGCATTGGCGCCGGTAGCGAGTTTGATGGCCAGGCCGGTGGCGGCATTGCCGTTGTAGCGGGCTACCGTGTTGTAGTTCTCGCGGCCCAGCTCCATGCGCGCCACGTCTTTCAGGTTGACCATCGCACCACCGGTGGTGGTTTTCAGCAGGATCGCACCAAACTGTTCCACCGTTTGCAGACGGCTTTGCGCCGACACGGTCGCGTTCAGCTGCTGGCCGGCAACGGCAGGCGCGCCACCGAGTTCACCGGCAGACACTTCGGCATTCTGTGCCTGGATCGCCGTGATGACGTCAGCTGGCGTCAGCTGGTAACTTTGCAGCTTGGCCGGATCGAGCCAGATGCGCATCGCGTACTGCGAACCGAACAGGGTGACGTCACCGACGCCCGCTACACGGCTCAGCGGATCGAGCACGTTGGCAGCCACATAGTCGCTCAAGTCGGTCTGGTTCATGCTGCCGTTTTCGGAGATGAAGCCGTACACCATCATGAAGTTCTTGGTGGCCTTGGCAACAACCAGACCCTGCTGCGTCACAGCGGAAGGCAGCAGCGGCGTGGCCAGCTGCAGCTTGTTCTGCACCTGTACCTGGGCGATATCGGGGTTGGTGCCGTTGGTAAAGGTCAGCGTGATGCTGATGCCACCGGTCGAATCGCTCGACGAAGACATGTAGCGCAAGCCATCGATGCCTTTCATCTTCTGTTCGATCACCTGGGTGACGGCATCTTCCACGGTCTTGGCCGAAGCGCCCGGGTAGGAGCCGCTGATCGAAATCGATGGCGGCGCGATACTCGGGTATTGCGCGACAGGCAAGGTAAAGATCGACAAAATGCCCGCAAGCATGATGACGATCGCGACCACCCAGGCAAAAATCGGGCGGTCAATGAAAAAACGGGCCATTAATATTCTCCTGAATTATTGGGCACTGGCGCTGGCCGATGCCGCTGCGGCCGCTGGTGCAGCGCCCTGGGCGCCGCCTTGCGCTGCCGGGGCAGCAGCGGGCACGGCAACAGCCGGTGCGCCTGGCTTGATCTTCTGCAGGCCTTCGACGATCACGCGGTCGCCGGCAGCCAGGCCGGACGTGACCAGCCAGTTGGTGCCAACGGTGCCGTTGGTGGTCAGGATGCGTTGCTCGACCTTGTTTTCCTTGTTCAGGATCATGGCCGTGGCTTCACCCTTCTGATTGCGCGAGACGCCAACTTGCGGCACGGTAATGGCTTTCTCGTCGATACCGGTTTCCAGTTGTGCCCGCACGAACATGCCTGGCAGCAGCTCGCCTTTCGGGTTCGGGAACAGCGCGCGCAGCACCACGTTGCCGGTGGTCGGATCAACGCTCACGCCGGAGAACTGCAGCTTGCCTTCCTGGCTGTATTTGGTGCCGTCAGGCAGCACCAGATTGACTTTGGCCTGGCCATCGCCCGATTTTTTCAGGCTGCCATCGGCCAGCTGGCGGCGCAGGCGCAGCAGGTCGGTGCTGGACTGGGTCACGTCGACATAAATCGGATCGAGTTGCTGCACGGTGGTCAGTGCATCGGCCTGGCCGGCGGTCACGAGCGCGCCAGCGGTGACGGTCGAGCGGCTGGTGCGGCCGCTGATCGGCGCCGTCACAGTGGTGTAGCGCAGATTGATATTGGCCGACTCCAGCGCTGCCGTTGCCGATTCCACATCGGCCTTGGCTTGCTCGTAACTGGCGACGGCGTCATCGTATTCCTGGCGGCTCACGCCTTCGATGGCCACCAGTTCCTTGTAGCGTGCCGCTTTCGGACCGGCCGTCAGCAAATTGGCGCGCGCCTTGGCCAGTGCGGCCTTGGCCGAATTGGCCGAAGCCTGGAAGGTCGACGGATCGATCTGGTACAGCGGCGTGCCCGCTTTCACATCGGCGCCTTCGGTAAACAGGCGCTTTCTGATAATGCCGCCCACTTGCGGGCGCACATCGGCAACTTCATAGGCATTGGTGCGGCCAGACAGATCGGCCATGATCGGCAACGCGGCCGGATTAACAGTAAACACGACGACCTGCGGCGCCTGCTGCTGCGGCGGCGGTCCTGCCTGTTTTTTACTGCAGCCGGCCATGATAACAGTGGCGCACAGCACGGCAATAGCGCCGCTCGTACGCGGCGACGGCAAGGAGAATGTTGATTGCATCTTGGACTTTCTGGAAAAAAAAGCTGGCTGGTGTCGTTAGAAATGGGGAAATCTATTAACGCAGATCAAAGAATGAACGATCATTCTAAAATCGTCAAGCGAAATTACAATTGAATCTTGACAACTTTTTCTAGAAACTATGATTGATAAGACAACAAAATGACTGGAAAGTCAGTAAGCATGCGGCCGTGATGAATATCAACGGCACGCAGACAGCATCAAAGGGTACAGCGGGAAAAATGGACTGAACACCTACTTTAACAGGCTGCTCAATTGTTTGCTTGGCACTTGCGGTGGCGTAAAGCCACCGCAGGGATGAACTACCGAGGGCTATGCTGCGGGGCAGCATGAGCACTTGCTGGAACGGCTAGTATCTTGCAACTCGCCGCTACAGTTTTCATTACTTCCACTTGCCGCGCAGCTCCTGCACTTTTTGCTGCAACAGTTCGGGCGTGGCCAGTTCCGGCGCCACTGGCAGGCCAACCGCCAGCGCCAGGCGCGAGCGCAGCCCGCCCTTGAAGGCGCGCTCGAACAGATGGCCATTGCGCTTGCTCAGCAGATGTCCCCACAGGCCGCGCAGCGCCAGCGGAATGACCGGCACCTTGTTACGTTCAATGATTTTGGCGATACCGCCCTTGAACTCACTGATCTGGCCGGTACGCGTAAGCTTACCCTCGGGGAAAATGCATACCAGCTCGCCTTCATGCAGCGCCTGGGCGATATCGATAAAGGCCTTTTCCATCAGAAAAGGATCTTCCTTGGCCGGGGCAATCGGTATGGCCTTGGCAGTGCGGAAAATCCAGCCCAGCAGCGGCGTCTTGAAGATGCGGTGATCCATCACAAACCGGATCGGACGCGGGCTGGCTGCCATGATCACCACCGCGTCGACATAGCTGACATGGTTACACACCAGCACGGCGGCGCCCTCTGTCGGGATGCGCTCGCCGTCGACCACCTTGACGCGGTGTACGGTCTGGATCAGCAGCCAGGCCAGGAAGCGCATCAGGAACTCGGGCACCAGCGAGAAGATATAGGCGGCCACCAGCGCATTCAAAATGGCGGTAATCAAAAACAGCTGGGGAATCGTGAAGCCCTGCCCCAGCAGCACGATGGCCACGCCGGCCGCCGCCACCATGAACAGGGCATTGAGGATATTCATGCCGGCAATCGTGCGCGAAATATGCTTGGGATCGCAGCGCGTCTGGATCAGCGCAAACAGCGGCACGATGAAAAAGCCGCCGAAGACGCCGATCATGACGATATCGATCAGGATGCGCGGCACGCCGGCCTGGCTGACAAAGGCCAGCGCATCGACGATCTGCGTATTGGCATAGGCATTGCTGGCAAAATACAGGTCGATGCCGAACAGCGACAGGCCGATCGAGCCGAACGGCACCAGGCCGATTTCGATCTTGTGGCCCGACAGGCGCTCGCACAGCAGGGAACCGGCGCCGATACCGATTGAAAACACGGTCAGCAGCAGCACGAATACGCTATGGTCGCCATGCAGGAAATCCTTGGCGTACACGGGGAACTGCGCCAGGATCAGCGCACCGTAAAACCAGAACCAGGAATTGCCCAGCATGGCGAGGAACACCGAACGGTTCTTGCGCGAGAAATTGAGGTTGCGAAACGACTCGGCCACGAAATTGATGCTGATTTTGAGGTCTGGCTCGGGCGCCGGCGTGCGCGGCACGCGGTAGCTGGCGATCAATCCGAATACGGCCACGGCAATGGTGGCGCCCGCCACCAGTTCCACGCCCAGCGGCTTGTACACGATCAGCACCGCGCCGAGGATTTCACCGAACAGAATACCGACAAAGGTGCCCATTTCAATCAGGCCGTTGCCGCCCACCAGTTCCTCGGGTTTGAGCTGCTGCGGCAGATAGGCATATTTGACCGGCCCGAACAGCGTCGAATGCACGCCCATGCCGACCACTGCCGCCACCAGCAACCACAGCGTATGGGTCATCCAGCCGGCGGCAGCCACGCCCATAATGACCAGTTCCATCCATTTCACGAAGCGGGCCAGTCCGGCTTTCTCGAACTTGTCGGCCAACTGGCCGGCGGTGGCTGAAAACACCACATAGGGCAGGATAAACAGGCCGGGAATCAGGTTGGTAATGGTTGACGGATCGAGCGTGGTCCAGCTCAGGGCGTCGTACGCCAGGATTACCATCAGCGCGGTCTTGAACAGATTGTCGTTGAAGGCGCCAAAGAACTGGGTCCAGAAAAACGGCCCGAAACGGCGCTGTGACAATAAGGCAAACTGGCTTTGTTGACTCATGGTAGGGAACTGGGCTGTAAAGGAATGCTTAAAATACAGCACTATGCTGCGCACGACAATCTGAATGTCGAAGTATTGCCCTTCATCAAGCTCACTATCCTCAGGGCCATGCATGCTCTGGCGTGCGCTCACGTTGCCACGCAGCTATAAAGAAAATCCCGCTTCTTGATAATAAGGTAATGTATCTCGCAACGGGCGCCATCCTGCCGCGCCCTGACCTGCCAGGAAACCAACCATGTTTGCATTGATACCGTTGATATTGCTGGGTGTGCTTGTTACCGCCTTTGTGGTGGCGGTAAAAGGCCGCAATAAAATCGCTGTCCTCGAACAGATGACCGTGCGCCTGCGCACGGAAATGAACAGCATGCAGGAGCGCCTGCAGGTGCTCGAACAGGTGATTGCGGCCTCACCGCCAATTGCAGGCGCTGAAACGCCGGGCAAGGCCAGTGCAAACGTGGACGCGGCTGGTCCTGCTGCAGTTTCAACTGCGCCTGTGCCTGTGCCTGTGCCTGTGCCTGATCGTTCGCCGGCAACGCCTCCTGCACCTCTGTCAGTGCCGGTGCCAGCGCAGGCCAGCGTGCTGCCAAGGTCTGCCCAGGTGATGGCACCGGTCATTACGATGTCGCTCGACAAGCGTGTGCCGGCGCCGCCTGCCCCTGTTCCCGATACCGCAGCTGTGCCTGAACCGGTCGCCGCAGCCGCTCCAGCCCCCGTCCCTGCAGCGGCCCCTGCATCAGCGCCAGCGCCGCAGCCAGCGTTGCCCAATACCCCCGCCTGGATCGACAGCGGCAATGGCCTGCTGGCCAAAGCAAAGGCGTGGCTGTTTACCGGCAATCTGGTGGCCAAGCTTGGTCTGCTGATCCTGTTCCTGGGTGTCAGCTTCCTGCTCAAATACGTGGCCGCGCAGATTACGGTGCCAATCGAACTGCGCCTGGCCGGCATTGCGCTGCTTGACGTCGCCCTGCTGGCCTGGGCCTGGCGCATCCGCCTGGCGCGTCCCGGCATCAGCCTGCCGCTGCAGGGCACGGCGATGGCGATCCTGATGCTGGTCACCTTTGGCGCCTTCAGGCTATACGAATTGCTGCCGGCCGGCCTGGCTTTTGGCATCCTGTTTCTGCTGACCGTGTTGACCTGCCTGCTGGCGGTGCTGCAGAACGCCGTCTGGCTGGCCGTGTTCGGCATCGTCGGCGGCTTTGCCGTGCCGATCCTGGTCTCGACCGGCAGCGGCAGCCATATTGGCCTGTTCAGCTATTACGCGCTGCTCAATGCGGGCGTGTTTGCGATTGCCCTCAGGCGCTCGTGGCGCATCCTGAATGTGCTGAGCTTTGGCTTTACCTTTGCCGTATCGACCACCTGGGGCGTGCTGCGCTACACGCCGGAAAACTATCTGTCGACCCAGCTGTTCCTGGTGCTGTTCGTGCTGTTTTATATCGGCATCGCGATTGCCTACTGCGCGCGCCAGGCGCCGCGCCTGAAACACTATGTCGATGGCACGCTGGTGTTCGGCACGCCGCTGGCCGCCATGGGGCTGCAATACGGCCTGGTCAAAGACATGCACTTCGGCCTGGCGTTTTCGGCGCTGATCGCCGGCCTGCTCTATACCGGCCTGGCAGTGGCGCTATGGCGCCGCGCCAATGGCGCCTTCCGCCTGCTGGCCGAAGCATTCCTGGCGCTGGGCATTGTGTTCGGCACGCTGGCCATTCCGTTTGCGCTCGACGGTCGCTGGACGTCGGCTGCCTGGGCGCTCGAAGGCGCCGGCATCGTCTGGGTCGGCCTGCGCCAGCGCCAGCCGCTGGCCTGGGTGTTTGGCCTGGTGGTGCAGGTGGGCGCGTGGCTGTCTTTCGTCGGCATCCTGGCCGGCATGGACACGGCTGTCGCGCTGCAATCGAACCTGTGGCTGGGCTTTTTGCTGCTGGCCGCCGCTGCGCTGCTGATGGCGATCAACTTCCGCCGCCAGCATGGCGTGCAGCACACCATGCCGCTGCAGCAGCTGATCGCGCCCCTGTCGGTGCTGTTCCTGGTTGCCGCCACCGCCTGGCTGCTGGGCGGCCTGTGGACTGAAATCCTGATCCGTACCGAGGCCACCACGCAGCTCAATTTGCTGACCGTCAGCGCGCTGGCGGTGGTCGGCCTGCTGGCCGCGCTGGCGCGCCGCGAGCAGTGGCACAGCCCGCGCGCGCTGATGCTGGCCGTGCAGGTGGTAGCCGGCGCGGTCATGCTGAGCCGCGCCAGCTGGAGCTGGGATGGCCACCCTGCCAACCTGTTTGCTGGTTCCTTCCTGAGCGCCTTGCTGCTGGCCACGGCTGCCCTGGCCAGCGCACGCTTGGCGCAGCAGCGCTCGCTCCAGGGCGATGCTTTGATGGCGCCAGCCGCGCTGCCACTGCTGCAATGGAGCGGCCTGCTGTGGTTTGCCGGCGTGCTGGTGCCGCTGGCCAGCTGGCTGCTGCGCATGGTCGACGGCGATCCCGCGCTGCAGCCTCATAACGGCGAACAGTGGGCGGCGCTGTATTTGATCACGGTGTGCGCCAGTGCCCTGCTGTTTGTGCAAGCGGCGCGCCGCCTGCACTGGCCGCAGCTGCGCTGGCTGGCCGTGCCCGCCTGGTTTGCACTGGCCTTCTGGAGCGCGAACACGCTGATGGCGCTGTATGTGCGCCAATACCTGCCGACAGCTGTGGCATGGCTGGCGTTTGCCTGCCTGCTGGCGACAAACGAGTATCTGATGCGCAGCTGGTCGCGCGCAGGCTGGCGCCTCGACCTGCGCGCGCTGCGCCTGCTCCATACCATCCGCACGGCCGCACCGTGGCTGATGCTGTGGCCGGTGGGCGCCATGCATATCGATGCCTGGCTGGCTGGCCGGGGCGACGCTGTCAGCCCGGCCTGGTCGCGCTACCTGCCGGCCTGGGCCATGATGCTGGTACTGGCCTGGCTGATCCGCCGCTGCCGCGCCGGCGGCTGGCCGGTCGCGCCAATTGTCAGCTGGTACCAGCGCTATCTGATCCCGCTGGCCACCGCCTGGTCGCTGGTGCTGATCGCCCTATGGAACTTTGCCGACAATGGCGCCATGGCGCCGCTGCCCTACCTACCACTGCTTAATCCATTGGACCTGAGCAGCGCCTTTGCCATGCTGCTGGGCCTGGTCACCTATCGTTTGCTGCGCGTGGGCACGCCAGCCTGGCTGGCGCCATGGCAGCCGCGCCTGCCGCTGCTGGCAGGCTGCTTTGCCTACGCATGGTTCAACCTGATGCTGCTGCGCACAGTGTCGAACTACATGGGCGTGCCCTACCAGTTCGACGCCATGCTCGCTTCGCAGTTCGTGCAGGCGATGCTGTCGCTGGTCTGGAGCGTCACCGCCCTGCTGCTGATGCGCCATGCGGCGCGCACGCAGCGGCGCGGCCAGTGGAGCGCCGGCGCCGTACTGCTGGCGCTGGTGGTGGCCAAGCTGTTCCTGATCGACTTGTCCAATGCGGGGGGTATTGCGCGCATTGTTTCCTTTGTCGGCGTCGGCCTGCTGATGGTGCTGATCGGCTATCTGGCGCCGTTTCCCAAGGCGGCGGCCGACATGTCAGCCGAACGGCCAACCCAACCAGAAACGGGAGCAGCATGAACAGGCGTTTGACGATCTTCCTTGCGCTGGCGACATGCGCTGCCAGCACCAGCGCAATGGCAACGGACCGGTTGCAGGACTATGCGTGGCGCATGACGGTGCAGCCAGCAACAGGCGGCGTGGCGCGCTTGCCACTGCCCAAAGAAGTTTATCTGCATGCGCGCACCAGCACCCTGGCCGATCTGCGCCTGTTTGACGCCAACGGCAAGGCGCTGGCGTTTGCCATCGGTGCGCCTGCCGTGCAGAGCAACACCGAGCAGCGCGAACTACCGGTACGGGTGTTCCCGCTGAGCGGTTCATCGGCCAGTAGCGAGGGCCTGCAGAATGTGGACATCCGCACGGCCAGCGACGGCCGGCTGCTGTCGGTCAGCGTCCGCAGCCGGCCTGGCGACCAGGCTGACGTCCTGCAGGCGCTGATCCTCGACCTGGGCCGGCAGGACCAGCACAGCCGCATTGCCGGCCTGCGCTTTACCCTGCCCGGCGGCACCGGCAACTACAGCGCGCAGGTGCTGCTGGAGGTCAGCGACGACCTCAAGCAATGGGACGCCATCGGCACCACCACCCTCAACTGGCTGCGCAACAGCGACACGCAAACGCTGGCCAACGACAGCATGGAGTTTGCGGCGCGCAGTTTCCGCTACGCACGCCTGAGCTGGCAGGACGGCCAGCCGCTGGCGTTTGCCAGCATCAGCGCGCAAGCCGTCAGCCAGGCCAGCGTGGCCCCGCCGCGCGCCAGCATCACGCTGCAGGGCAAACCGGGCAAGGACGCAAGCCAGTGGCTGTACGCCACCCCGCCCGCCATTCCCGCCGACAGCATCGGCCTGCAACTCGACCAGCCCAATACGGTGCTGCCGGTCACGCTGGGTGTGTTACGCCAGGCTGAACAAGTCACGCAGCGCCATCGCCTGTATCGCCACCATGGACAGGCGCGCCCCGCCCAGGGCAGCTATATCGATCCGCTGCTCAATACCACGTTCTACCGCATCAGCAATGCCGGCAATGGCGGCAAAGAGCGCGTGTCGGGCGACCTGTCCATGCCGGTAGTACAGACCACGCAATGGATCTTGCAGGGCAGCGCCAGCTCGAACCTGGCCCAGGCGCCGGCACTGCGTTTGGGCTGGACACCCGATACGTTATTTTTCCTGGCCAGTGGCAAACCGCCCTACCAGCTGGCGTTTGGCAACAGCAAGGCCCCCCCTGCGGCAAGCAGCCTGTCGCAGGTCGCGCCCGGCTTCCAGTCCGCTGAATTGCTGGCACTGCCTGCTGCTACCGTTGGTGCGCTCACTGCGCAGGCCGGCGCACCGGCCGCAGCACCGGCGTCAGCCGACGCAGCGCGGCCCTGGCGGCTCGCCGCCCTGTGGGGCGCGCTGTTGCTCGGCGTGGTCGTGCTGGGCTTTTTTGCCTGGCGCTTGCTGACGCAAATGAAGCAGGAGCAGGACCAACAGCAAGAGCGCGAGCAGGGACGCGAGCAGAATTAGGCCAGCGCCGCCTTACTGCCGCAGCAGCGCCTTGAACGTCTGCGGCATCCACGGGCGTACCGCCAGCATAAAGCTGATCGCGCGCCGCTCGGACGATGGCAGCCGCGCGTCTTCCTGATGCTGCTGTGAAAACTCGACAGCCACCTGTTTCAGCCGCTCCAGCAAAGCGACCGTCGACTTTTTGGACAGCATCACATTAACCAGCCGCAGCAGTTCGGACTCGCCATCGAATTGCGAATTGAGATAATCGTCGTAGGCCTCCCGCTTGAAGTAGCTGTGGATCGGTCCGTTCGGTATCCAGGCAAAGGTGCGCGCCACAAGCAGTTTGACCCGGTTATTGGGCAGCAGTTCCAGGAAACCGATTTTATCGAGCCGCAGCAGGCATTTGACGGCGTCCGCCTCGCTGATATCGTAAATTTCCAGTATCTGTTCAAGCGGCAGCAGGTTCAAAGCCGAAACGGCCACGATAAACAGGCGCGTGTCTTCGATAATTTCCTTTTCCTGCTCGAACGTGAGCGCCGTAATCAGCGTGGGCGCCGCCTGCGCCGACTGGACCGCCGCCACCAGCTGTGCGAAGTCGCTGCCGATGGCCACCAGCACCTGGTCGAGCCGCTGCAGCGTGAACTGCTTTTGCGAAAACATGCGCTTGACGCTGGCTTCGGAAACCCCAATGCGCTGCGCCAGTTCGGCATACGTGATGGCACGCGTTTTAAGCAAGCGCTTGAGGGCGTTGACCAGGGCATGGGTTTGCTGCATGGGATTCCCTTGAATAAGTAGCATATTATGATACTTGCAGTATGCCTTGCCTAGACGAGTAGCGCCAGCATTGACTAAAAACCGCCCATCGACAATCATGACGTTGCCAATTGGCACATTTGAAGGAGATACCATGAAACGCCTGCTGCCCCTGTTGTTAAGCCTGTCCCTGGCCTTGCCCGGCCTCTCCCACGCCGCCTCGGAAAACCTGTCGCGCGGCTCGGAGCACCTGAGCCAGGGTTCGGCTGTTGTGGTTGCCGGCTCGCTGTCGATGCTGGCCGGTTCCGGCGAAATCGTCGTGGCCAGTATCGAGAACGTCGGCGAAGGCATCGTGGTGGTGCTGAAAGGCGCCTCGGAAGCCGGTGGCGCCTCGATCCAGATGAGCGCCAAGGCAGCCGAGGGCCTGTCGCTGGCAGCGGGCACGGTAGTGAGCGTGGTGGCGATGTCGACCGGCTACGCGCTGGTCTTGTCCGGCAAGGCGATTGCGTTTATTCCCAACGAGCTGGGCAAGGCGCTGCTGCATCACTCGAAAGCCTGATGCCATGCGTACCCTCAAACTGATCGTGCTGTGCGCCGCCGTGGCCACCACCGGTGCAGCCCAGGCAGGCCGCTCGTGCGAAGAAAAGCAGACCGATGCGGCCACCCTGATCAAGTCGATGAACCTGGCGCAGAAAACCCTGCAGGCGCTTGACGCCTCGGGCGCCCAGGTGGCGCTGCTGGCACGCGCCGGCCAGGACCTGTCGAAATACCAGGTGCGCTACTCGCATATGGCGCTGGCCTGGCGCGACCACCCGAAAGGCCGCTGGCTGGTGGTGCATGAACTGAACGAATGCGGCACGGCACAGTCGTCGCTGTACAACGAAGGGCTGGGCAACTTCTTTATGGACGATGTGTTCATGTATGAAAGCATGATCATGATTCCGTCGCAGGAGACCCAGCAACAACTGGCGCGTCTGCTGGCCAGCAATACCCCGAAGCGCCTGCATGAGCCGCACTACAATATGCTGGCCTACCCTTTTTCCACCAAATACCAGAATTCCAACCAGTGGGTGCTGGAAACGCTGGCCGCCGCCAGCGCCGAGCCGGGCCAGATCGAAACGCGCGCTGAAGCACAGACCTGGCTGCGCAGCGCCAGCTACGCGCCCCAGACGCTGAGCATTCCAGCCGCCACGCGCCTGGGCGCACGCATGTTCCGCGCCAATATCGCCTTTGACGACCACCCGTTCGAACGGCGCATGACGCGCCGCATCGATGTGGTGACCGTCGACTCGATCAGCAGCTTCGTGCGCCAGCGCCAGCCGGAGGTCAAAGAGATCGTGGTGCGCGGCGACTAACCCTGCCCGCTTAAAACACCCAGAGCTTATCAGCCGGCATCTGCAGCCAGTATTTGCCGGCCTCGAGCTTGTAGCGTGAATAGGCGCGCAGGCTCAGGTTGTCGGCGCCCTGGAACAGGCACTCCCAGCGGTCGCCCAGATACATGCAGGTCAGCAGCGGCAGCTCGATGGCATTGTCGACGCGGGTGGCGCTGATTTTCACTTCTTCCACCCGTATCATGGTGGTCACATCAAGACCCGTATTGCTGCCGCGCGCCACGCCCTGCATCGGCGTGCCGTCGATCTGCAGGCTCACCTGAGGGCCGTTGCGCTGCAGGACCTTGCCTGGCAGGCGGTTGTTGCTGCCCATGAATTCAGCCGTAAACAAGGTGTCGGGCGTCTCATACATGCTCTGCGGCGTGCCCTGCTGCTCGATCTTGCCGTTATTGAGCAGCAGGATGCGGTCCGAAATGGCCATCGCTTCGCCCTGGTCATGGGTGACCATCAGCGCCGACAGCCCCAGGCGCACGATCAGTTCGCGCAAAAAGGCACGCGCTTCTTCGCGCAGCTTGGCGTCGAGGTTTGACAGCGGTTCATCGAGCAGGATTACGGGCGGGTTATAGACCAGCGCGCGGGCAATGGCCACGCGCTGCTGCTGGCCGCCGGACAACTGGTGCGGATAGCGCTCGCCCAGGTGGCCCAGGCCCAGCTGCGACAGTACTTCCTTGATGCGCGCGGCGATATCGCTGCTGCCCATTTTGCGCAGTTTCAGGCCATAGGCGACGTTGTCGAACACGGTCTTGTGCGGCCACAGCGCATACGACTGGAACACCAGCCCCAGGTTGCGCTGTTCGGCCGGCATCTCAAAGTTTTTGGCGCCATCGAACACATTGCGTGCACCGATCTCGATGGTGCCCGCTTTCGGGCTTTCCAGCCCGGCCACGGCGCGCAGCAAAGTGGTCTTGCCGCTGCCCGAAGGCCCCAGCAAGGCAACCACTTCGCCTTTTTTCAGGTGCATCGATACGCCCTTGAGGATAGGGTTGGCCGAGGCGCCGGTGCCGTAGTCCAGGTGCAGCTCATTGACGGTCAATTCATTCATGATGTGGTCTCAGTGTATTTTTATTTAGTTATGTAACTCAGTTGTGTAACTTGACGCCAAAGCGCAGCGCGATGCCCAGGCCGATGGCCACCAGGGTGATGTTGATGAACGACAGCGCCGCCACCAGGTCGGTCGAGCCGCCGGCCCACAGCGACACCAGCATTGCGCCGATCACTTCGGTGCCTGGCGAGAGCAGGTACACGCCGGTCGAGTATTCGCGCTCGAAAATCAGGAACACCATCAGCCAGGCGCCCAGCAAACCGTATTTGATCAGGGGCAGCGTGACGTCGCGTGTGACCTGGCCGCGGCTGGCGCCAACGGCGCGCGCCGCCTCTTCCAGTTCCGGGCCAACCTGCAGCAGCGCGGTGGAAATCAAACGCATGCCGTACGCCATCCACACCACCGAATAGGCCAGCCACAGCGCAAAAATGGTCGAGCGCACTTCACGCAGCACCGGAATTACGTGGCCGCTCAGCCACAGGGCCACGCCGTTGTCCATGCCTTTCAATACGCCATCGAGCCAGGCCGGCACGAACAGGAACACCCACAGGAACGACAGGCCGGCCAGCAGGCCCGGCACGGCGCGCGGCACCAGCACGCTGTAGTCGAGCAGGCGCGTGATACCGTCCTGCTTGCGGTGCATGGCCAGCGCGATAAAGCTGTAGCAGGCCACGGCCAGCGCGCCACCGACCACGCCGATCAGGATGGTATTGACGATGCCGCGCACCAGCGACGGTTGGTCGAAGATATCGCGGAAATGCTGCAGCGTCAGCACGTCGGCCAGGTGCACGCCCTCGCCCCAGTACTGCACGAACGAGCGCAGCACGATGCCCGACAGCGGCAGCACGATGGTGAAAATCAGCCAGCCGGCCAGCAAGGCAAAGGCCAGCCACTTCCAACGGCCCAGCGGCATGGCCTTGCTGCGCGCGCCCTTGCCCTTGATCGACACATATTTGTTGGCCGATTTGAGCAGCCAGCGCTGTATCATCACCAGCGGCATGGTCACCATCACCAGGCACACCGCCACTGCGGCCATCAGATGGTAGGACGGCGTACCGAGCTTGTTGGTCAGCTTGTACAGATAGGTCGGCAGCACCAGGTGGCCTTCCGGATCGCCCAACACCAGTACCAGCCCGAACACTTCAAAACCGAGGAAGAACACCAGCACGCCGGCATAGGCCAGCGCCGGCATGATCATCGGCAGCGACACATTCATCATCACCTGCACCGGCGAAGCACCGGCTACGCGCGCCGCCTCTTCCACATCCGAGCCCAGGCTTTTCAACGCCGACGACGCGTACAGATAGACATGCGGCACGTGGGTCAGGCCGGCGATAATGACGATGCTGGTAAAGGAATAAATATTCCAGGGCACGAAACCGATCAGCTCCTTGGCCCAGGTCGAGTAGAAGCCCACCGGCCCCATCGACACCACATAGCCAAAGCCCATCACCATCGGCGACACAAAGATCGGCACCAGCAGCATCGGCGCGACCCAGCCGCGACCCGGCAGGTCGGTGCGCACCATCAGGAAGGCCAGCATGCCGCCCAGCGGCACGGCAATCACCGTCAGGCCAAAGGCCAGCATCAGGCCATTCTTGAAGGCCATCGAGAAATCGGGATCGTCGAAGATGAAACGGTAGGAATCAAAGCCCAGTTCGCGCACCGGCATAAAGAACGGCGCGTTGAGAAAGCTCTGATAAAAAATCAGGAACAGCGGCAGAAAAATGGCGACCAGCGTGATCGTCACGACCACGCCGCGCGGCCAGTTCAGGCGTGACAAGCCGGAGCGCGACCGTGCAGGCAGCGGCAAGATAGCAGTTTGCATGATGAATCCAGTGTGTGTAGGGTGCGGCATGCGTCCGCAGCAGGACGCTGCGGACGGCTTGCAAAACTTGAAAACGGCGCGGTATTATTTTTTACCGGCGGTCTCTTTCCACTGCTTCAGGAACGCCATGCGCTTGGCTGGCCCCAGGAACTGCAGGATGATCGGATGGACTGGCACCGGCTTGACGTTGGCCGCGCCGATTTCCTTGATCAGGTCAGCCGAGGTAGTTTCACCGGTCACGTCAGCGCGGATCGCAAACAGCTTGGCGCCGTTCGAGATCACGGTCTGACCACGATGCGACAGGATGTAATCGAGCCACAGCTTGCCGGCATTGACGTTTTTGGCGTTCTTGTTGATGAACTGCACGCGCGACAGGATCAGCGTGTAGTCTTTCGGCAGCACCACGCCGATCGACGGATCGGTCTTGGCGCGCACCAGCGCGTAGGAGCCCAGCACGTTGTAGCCGATCAGGTTTTCACCCGACGAGATGCGCTCCATCATGGTGCCGGTCGAGGACTGCACGCGCACCTTGGCCGTGCCGAACGCGTTTTCCAGCGCCAGGAACTGCGGGTATTCCTTGGCGTCCTGCGACATGAACATGAAGCCCACGCCCGACTTCTCGATATCATAGGTGGTGACCTTGTCCTTGAACTTCGGCGTGGCGATCAGCTTGACGAAATCATCGTGGTTCTTCGGCACTTCCTTCGGATCGAGCAGGCGCTTGTTGTAGACGATGGCGGCCGGCTCGAACGTGGTGCCGTAAGCCTGGTCGTCCCACATGGCCCAACCGGGAATCTTGGCCGCTTCCACCGATTTGTACTTGAGCGCGTAGCCGTCCGAGGCCAGGCGCATCTGCAGGTCCATCGCCGACGACCACATCACGTCGGCGGTATTGCCGCCGGCAGCGACTTCGGAAATAAAGCGGTTATACACTTCGGTCGAATTCATATCGTTGTATTCGACCGAAATGCCCGGGTACAGCGCGCTGAAGTCCTTGATCAACGGGGCGGCGGCCTTGCTGTCGGTGGCGCTGTAAATCACCAGCTTGCCTTCTTTTTTGGCCGCGTCGATGATCTTCTGGTAGTCGGCAGGATAGCCGGCCGGCACTTGCGCCAGTGCGGCGCCTGCCAGGCTGGAAAAGGCAGCGGCCAGGGTGATGCCGAGTATGTTTTTGGTCTGCATGGTTGTCTCCGTCTTGTGATTGATGTGATGTCTTGCTGTTTTTTTCAACGCATCAGGCCCAGTTCCGTGGCCTGCCTGACATAGCGCTCATAGGCCTGGTTCACGTACTTCGTCAGTGGCGCGCCGGTCAGCGCAAACGGCGACAGGCCGGCCTGTTCGCGCCACTGTGCAAATTGCGGCGTAGCCATGGCGCGCTCGAATGTAGCGACCCAGCGCTGGTAGTCGGCGTCCGGCACCTGTGGCCCCATCCAGAGGCCGCGTATGATCGGCCAGACCACGTCAACGCCCTGTTCGCGTGCGGTCGGCACGCCGGCCAGTACACCCGGCAGGCGCTTTTCCGACAGCACCGCCAGCACGCGCGCATGGTTGCCGCGCGCATTGAGCGTCGCTTCCGAGGTGTCGCCCGAGACCACCTGCACATAATTGGCCTGCATCGCGGTAAACACTTCGCCGCCGCCTTCGAGTGCCACGAAGCGCAGCACCTTCGGGTCGATGCCGGCCTGGCGCGCGATCAGCGCCATCTTCAGCCAGTCCTGGCTGCCGATGGTGCCCGACACGCCGATCAGCACCTTGTCCGGATGCTGGCGCAGCGCGCCAATCAGCTCGGCCAGGTTCTTGTACGGCGAGTCGTCGCGCACGGCGATCATGCCGTAGTCGGCGCCCAGCGCCGCCACCCAGCGCACATCGCCCGGTTTGGCATTGCCGAACTTGCCTTGCGCCAGGTTGAGCAGCGAGCCGCCCGAAAACGCCACCAGCGTATTGGCTTCGGCGCGCCGGCGCTGCGAGCCCATCGAATGCCACGCCACCGCACCGATGCCGCCGGGCAGATACGACAGGCGTACCGGCCCTGGCGCTGCGGCAAGCTCCTGCGCCAGCCCTTTTTGCGCCAGCTTGCAGGTCAGGTCCATCGCGCCGCCCGGCTTGGACGGCACCACGCATTCGACACTGCCAGCAGCGTGCGCGCCAGCGCACAGCAGGCTGGCCAATAACAGGAACAATGAACGCAGCATCTCGAAGGCTCGCACGCAGGGTTAGAAGCGGTGCTGGATACCGGTAATCAGGCCGCGCTGGGTGTCGCCAAAGCCGGCGTCATCGCGCGACAGGCTGACCAGCTGGCCATGCTTGGCCTTGGCGTAGGCGCCAGCCACATACAGGTCGGTACGCTTGGACAGTGCATAGCGCAGGCGCGCCACGTACATGACCGGATCGGCGTCGAGGTTGGCGGCCACGTTCTTCACGTTCTGGTAGTACACCACGCCGGTCAGGGTAATGGCAGGCGTGGTCTTGTAGCTGACGCCGCCCCAGTACAAGGTGCCGCGCACGTCGGCACGGCCGGCCGCTGCCGGATCGAGCTTGTAGTCGCGCGCTGCCGCCTGCACCTTCCAGGCTCCATCTTCATACATCCCGGCCAGGTGCACCACGGTGGTCTTGTCGCGCGCGCCGCCGGCAATCGTGTTGCCGTTGATGCGCTCGTAGGTGGCCAGCACGCTGACCGGGCCGGCCTTGTAGTTCAAGGCGCTCGACAGCTTGGCGCTGTCGGAGGTGCCGGTGGTCTGCTCGCCGAAACCGTACGATACACCGTAGGTCAGGTCGCCCGACTTGCCCGAATACTTGACCAGATTGTCGAACGCCGTGGTCATGCCGTATTTGCTCGGGCCCGATGCATTGCCCGAGGTGGCCCACGAATAGAACGGCGCATAGGCCATCGGATCGTAAGGCAGCACGAAGTCGTACACGGTGGTAAACGAACGGCCCAGCACCACTTTGCCGAACGCGCCTTCCAGGCCCACATTGGCCTGGCGCTTGAACAGCGCGCCGTCGGCCGCGCCGGTATCGACCAGGATGCCGCCTTCGAGGTTGAACACGGCTTTCAGGCCGCCGCCCAGGTCTTCGCTGCCCAGGATGCCCCAGCGCGAGGTGTTCATGCCGCCGGAACTGACTTGCGTGACCGAGTCCTTGTTGGGACCGGCATTGGTGGTGCTGCTGACGCCTGCATCGAGGCGGCCATACAGCGTGACGTTGGACTGCGCCTGCGCAGCACTGGCAGCGGCCAGCAAGGCCAGGGCGGCAACGGAATAAGCGGATTTCTTCATGGTGTAGCGTCCCTTGATTATAGTTTTTGGTGATATGGCTGATCACTTTCGTGAATCAGGACTCCACTATAAATTCGGCTTCCTTTCAATTGGCTTTCAGTGGCGATGATGTCGCCACCTTGCCACAGGTACGGCAACGCAGCTACGCGGCAGCCGCCAGCGTGGCTTACACTGCATCCATATCAATGAATGGCGAAGACCATGCGTATTTTATTAGTGGAAGACCATCTGGAGTTGTCGCACTGGCTGGCCAAAGCCCTTCGCGACGCGCACCTGACGGTGGAGACCGCCCACAACGGCGCCGATGCCGACGCCCTGCTCCATACCCAGGAGTATGCCTTGGTGCTGCTTGACCTGACCCTGCCCAAAATGGATGGCCTGGATGTGCTGCGCCGCCTGCGTGCGCGTGGCGGCGCGCGCGGCAAGACGCCGGTGATGATCCTGACCGCGCGCGGCGGCCTGGACGACCGTGTGCAGGGCCTGAACCTGGGCGCCGACGACTACCTGGCCAAGCCGTTCGAACTGGCCGAACTGGAAGCGCGCGTCAAGGCGCTGCTGCGCCGCAGCCAGGGCAACGAAGCGCTGGTGCACAGCTGCGGCGCGCTCAGCTTCGACACCGTCACGCGCATGTTCAGCTATGGCGGTGCGGCGCTGTCGCTCAGTCCGCGCGAGCATGCGCTGCTCGAAGCGCTGATCTCGCGCCAGGGACGCGCGGTGGCCAAGGAAAAGCTGTTCGATGAAGTTTTTGCGCTGGCCGACGATGTCAACCTTGATGCGATCGAGCTGCTGATCCACCGCGTGCGCAAGAAACTCGACAGCTGCCAGGATGACGGCGCCGCCATCACCACCTTGCGCGGCATCGGCTACCTGCTGCAGCCGCGCAGCGCCATGCCAGTTGCAAAATGATGCCGGCGCGCGCCGTGCCCTGGCTGGAGCGGCTGCAGCGCGCAGCAGCCAGCCAGCGCCTGGGCAGCCTGCGCAGCCAGCTGCTGCGCTGGCTGCTGATTCCGCTGGTGATGCTGGTGCTGCTCGACGCCGTTTTCGTCTACCGCAACGCGCTCGATGCGGCCGACATGGCCTACGACCGCTCGCTGCTGGCGTCCACGCGCGCGCTGGCCGAACGCGTGTCAATTGTCAATGGCAAGGTGGTGGCCGAGGTGCCGTATGTGGCGCTCGACAGTTTTGAAACCGATACGCTGGGGCGCATCTACTACAAGGTCACGGGCATCAACGGCGAGCTGGTATCGGGCTATGGCGACCTGCCGGCGGTGCCGAAAAACGTGCCGCGTTCGGAAAATTATCCGGCCCTGGTGCGCTTTTACCACGCCTACTATCACGGCAAGCCGATCCGCATTGCCGCCCTGCTGCAGCCAGTCTATGACGACACCATGCGCGGCATCGCGCTGATACAGGTGGCTGAAACACTGGACGCACGGCGCGGCCTGTCGAACCAGATCCTGCTCAATACCCTGCTGTGGCAGGCGGCCATGGTGCTGCTGATGGCCGCGCTGGTATGGTTTGCCGTGCGGCTGGTACTGCAGCCTCTGATGCGCCTGAAAACCGAGGTGGAAACGCGCTCGCTGTCGGACCTGTCGGACGTCGACCCCAGCCTGGTGCACCGTGAAATGCGTCCGCTGGTGACCGCCATGAACGGCTCGATGGCCAGGCTGCAGCAACTGATCGCCAGCCAGCGGCGTTTTATTGCCGACGCCTCGCACCAGCTGCGCACACCGCTCACCGTGCTCAAGACGCAGGCCGAAATGGCGCTGCGCGAATGCGACCGCCAGGGCGCCGGCGAGCCGTCGATGGCGGCCGTGCGCAATATCGTTTCCAGCATGGCCGCCACCACCGATTCGGCCGTGCTGCTGGCCAACCGCCTGCTGACGCTGGCGCGCATCGAGCACGGCGGCGAGCACCTGGAAATGCAGACGGTGTCGCTGCGTGAAGTGGTGCAGCAGGTCGGCCTGGAAATGGCCATGACGGCTGTGGGCAAGCAGATCGATCTGTCGCTCGAAGCGGCCGATGAAGCACCGGTGCACGGCCAGGCGCTGCTGCTGCATGAACTGGTGGCCAATCTGGTCGACAACGCGCTGCGCTATACGCCGCCAGGCGGCAGCGTGATCCTGCGCGTATGCCTGCGAAATGAAGGTATGCAAGCAGGCGTGCTGCTGGAAGTGGAAGACAGCGGCCCCGGCCTGGCGACCGACGAGCGCGAACGCGTATTTACACCGTTCTACCGCGCCGGCGCAGCGCTGGAAAGCAACCCGGGCGGCGCCGGCCTGGGGTTGGCGATCGTGCGCGATATCGCCGATCTGCATCACGCGCAATTGACCTTGCAGACAGCGGCGAATGGTCACGGCTTGATGGTGCGCGTGGTTTTTGGCGCGCTGCAGCCAACCGCTGCCTGACCTTGAATTGAGCATGGCAGCGCCGCGCATGACAGGGCGATGGTAAGATCGCGCCGCAAACCAACCATGAAAGAACACTGCCATGATGAGCAAAGACGATGTGATCGAACTGTTTGACAATATCCGCGACAACGCACCGTGGGATCTGTCCAAACCGCTGCTGTGGGGCTACTACTTTACCAATCCGACGCCAGAGTCGCTGGAACAGGCGGCCGGCCTGCTGGCGCTGCAAGGCTATCGCCCGGTCGAGCTTTACCAGCCCGAACTGGAAGACGCGGCAGCGCCCGAGGTATGGGTGCTGCACGTGGAAAAAGCAGAAGTACACGACGTTGAAAGCCTGCACGCGCGCAATGGGGAGCTGATGGCGTTTGCCAGCGAGCAGAAGCTGGCCAGCTATGACGGCGTTGATGTGGGGCCGGTAGGGGCGGCGTAGGTCGGATTAGCGGGGCAAAGCCCCGCGTAATCCGACAACATGGTTGACGCATGCGGTGGTGTCGGATTACGGCCCGAAGGGCCTAATCCGACCTTGTATTATTCCTCTCATGCAGTTGATGGTGTTGCGAACAACATTAACCGCTGTCAAAATTCTTGGTAGGCATATCAAGACCGGGTAACTGGATGCCGTATCCGCCCTTAG
>NZ_WFLK01000080.1 GCF_009208565.1 Janthinobacterium aquaticum
GATCAAACTCTTCAGTTTAATCTCTGTTACTTTGCCGTTTTACCGGCATGGCCGAACCTTTTAATCGGTTCAAACCCCTCGCATTGCGAGGTGTTTGCTCACTCAAAAAACTGACAGGCCACTACTTTCGTAGCGCCTATTTCATTATTTCTTGTGAACATTTGATATTTTAAGTTTTACGCCGATCCGAAGATCGACGCTGCACTTCATCAAATGCCCACAC
>NZ_WFLK01000081.1 GCF_009208565.1 Janthinobacterium aquaticum
CAACGACCCCCGCGTTATCAACACGGTGCTCTAACCAGCTGAGCTACAGCCCCAACGCGGTGCTACTGACGACTACTGTTTCTTCTTCAGCTAACAGTCGATAAGTGTGAACATTTGATGGTGAAGCATTACTGCTTCGTGCAAACTCTAGAAAGGAGGTGATCCAGCCGCACCTTCCGATACGGCTACCTTGTTACGACTTCACCCCAGTCACGAAT
>NZ_WFLK01000082.1 GCF_009208565.1 Janthinobacterium aquaticum
GGATTCGTGACTGGGGTGAAGTCGTAACAAGGTAGCCGTATCGGAAGGTGCGGCTGGATCACCTCCTTTCTAGAGTTTGCACGAAGCGCAAGCTTCACCATCAAATGTTCACACTTATCGACTGTTAGCTGAAGAAGAAACAGTAGTCGTCAGTAGCACCGCGTTGGGGCTGTAGCTCAGCTGGTTAGAGCACCGTGTTGATAACGCGGGGGTCGTTG
>NZ_WFLK01000083.1 GCF_009208565.1 Janthinobacterium aquaticum
GGGCTGGTTGGACTCGAACCAACGACCCCCGCGTTATCAACACGGTGCTCTAACCAGCTGAGCTACAGCCCCAAATGCTGTTCTTCTTTATTAACAGTCGATAAGTGTGAACATTTGATGGTGAAGCATTACTGCTTCGTGCAAACTCTAGAAAGGAGGTGATCCAGCCGCACCTTCCGATACGGCTACCTTGTTACGACTTCACCCCAGTCACGAAT
>NZ_WFLK01000008.1 GCF_009208565.1 Janthinobacterium aquaticum
GCAAGTTGGTCCCACCCCTTCCCATCCCGAACAGGACCGTGAAACAACTTTGCGCCGATGATAGTGCTGCAACCAGTGTGAAAGTAGGTTATTGTCAGGCTTGTTATTCGAAAAAACCCCAATCGGTAATCCGGTTGGGGTTTTTTTACGTCTGCTACTTTTGCAAACCACGTTGGTCGGTGGGTCGGGTAGGTCGGATTAGGCCCTTCGGGCCGTAATCCGACAACATTGTTGGCGGCACAATATGGTTAGCGTCAGCGGTGTTGTCGGATTACGCGCTGCGCGCTAATCCGACCTACGCGCCAATTCGATTGGCGTGATGATTCGATTGGCGTGATAATCCGACCGACGCATCATCCAATAATCCGACAATAGCCCGTTTTAACTCCCCCGATAAGTCGAATACGACCACGGCGACACCACCAGCGGCACATGATAATTCTCATCGGTATGGGCAATGCCGAAAGCCAGCGTGACCAGGTCGATAAAGCGCGGCGACGGCAGTTGTACGCCCTGGCCGGCAAAGTAGTCGCCGGCGTTGAAGACCAGTTCATACTGCCCTGCTTTCATGCTGTCGCCTTCGAGCAGCGGCGTGCTGCAGCGGCCGTCCATATTGGTCACATCCATCTTCAGCAGGACCTTGCCTTCCGGCGCTACCGAAAACAGCGCCACCTTGACGCCAGCGCCTGGCCTGCCGTGGGCGATGTCGAGTACATGCGTGCTGAGTTTTCCCATTTGCTTTCCTATACGTTGAGGGTGAATGTGCTTATCGCACAAATCATATACCTGTGGCAGCGCGCGGCTATATGATTGAACCACTATTTCCTATTGGCGAGGCAGGCAGTTATGGGTACTGGCGACAACTATCCGCGCGATCTGGTCGGCTACGGCCGCCGGCCACCGCATCCGCAATGGCCCGGCAAGGCCAGGATTGCGCTGCAGTTCGTGCTCAACTATGAAGAGGGCGGTGAAAACTGCGTGCTGCATGGCGACGCCGCTTCGGAAACGTTTTTATCTGAAATCATTGGCGCCGCTGCCTTTCCGGCGCGTCACATGAGCATGGAGTCGATTTATGAATATGGCTCGCGTGCCGGACTGTGGCGTTTGCTGCGCATGTTCGAAGAGCGCAAGCTGCCGCTGACGGTGTTTGGCGTGTCGATGGCCCTGCAGCGCAATCCGGAAGCGGTCGCCGCGTTCCAGCAGCTCGGCCACGAGATAGCCTGCCATGGTCTGCGCTGGATTTCCTATCAGAATATGGACGAGGCAAGCGAGCGCGAGCATATGCGCGAGGCTGTGCAGATTATCCGTGAGCTGACCGGCTCGGCGCCGCAAGGCTGGTATACCGGGCGCGACTCGCCCAACACCCGCCGTCTGGTAGTCGAGCATGGCGGCTTTCGCTATGACGCCGATTATTATGGCGACGATTTGCCGTTCTGGCAGCCGGTCGCCTTTACCGATGCCGCCGGCAAACCTGCGGTCCAACAGCAGCTGATCGTGCCCTACACGCTCGATACCAATGATATGCGTTTTGCGGCGATGCAAGGTTTTAACTCGGGTACGCAGTTTTTTGACTATCTGAAAGATGCGTTTGACGTGCTGTATGCGGAAGGCGATCCGAACGGATTGAACCAGCCCAAGATGCTGTCGGTCGGCCTGCATTGCCGGCTGGTCGGACGGCCCGCGCGTGCGGCGGCACTGGCGCGTTTCCTTGACTATGTGCAGCAGCATGAACAAGTTTGGATTACGCGCCGCATTGATATTGCCGAGCACTGGCACGTCCATCATCCCTGCCAGGCATGACGCTATTGATCAATCGTGATAAGTAAAATCAGCCTTTGCATATAGTTGTATGGTGTGCCGGTGTTAATCTGCACCACTGAACACGAACGAGGCCAGCATGTCAGATCCGATCCGCTTTTATTACCGTGGTGCCGTACAGGAAGTGTCAAATGCGGCAACCACACAGACTGTGCTGCAGCATCTGCGCGAGGATTTGCATTGCACCGGCACCAAGGAAGGCTGCGCCGAAGGCGATTGCGGCGCCTGTACGGTGGTGGTCGGTAGCCTGGTCGATGGACAGGTCGAGCTGAAAACCGTTAACGCCTGTATCCAGTTGCTGCCGGCACTCGATGGCAAGGCGCTGTTTTCCGTGGAAGACCTGCAGCAGCACGACGGCGCCTTGCATCCGGTACAGCAGGCGCTGGTGGAATGCCACGCTTCGCAATGCGGCTTTTGCACGCCCGGCTTTGCCATGTCGCTGTGGGGTATGTATCTGAAGAAAGAGGGCGCGGCACCAACGCGCTGCGAGATCGACGATGGCCTGTCCGGCAATCTGTGCCGCTGCACCGGCTATCGTCCGATTATCGACGCGGCCAGGCGCATGAGCGAGTTGCCCGCCGTCAGTTTTGACCGCCAGGCGCTGGCGCAGCAACTGCAGGCGCTGCAGCGTGATCGTCTGATGACCTATGACTATGCAGGCCAGCAATTTCATGCGCCGCGCACTGTGGCCGAACTGGCGCAGCTGCGTGCCGACAAGTCCCAAGCCTGCCTGCTGGCCGGCTCCACCGATGTTGGCTTGTGGATCACCAAGCAATTACGCGAGCTGAAAGAAATCATCTATCTGGGCAATATCGCCGAGCTGAAAGCCATCACGGTCGCTGACGGCCAACTGGAGATCGGCGCCGGCGCCAGCCTGAACGATGCCTATGCGGCGCTGTGCCAGCATTATCCGGAGCAATTGTCGGAACTGTGGCAACGCTTTGCTTCCCTGCCGATACGCAATGCCGGCACGCTGGGCGGCAATGTCGCCAATGGCTCGCCGATCGGTGACTCGATGCCGTGGCTGATCGCGCTGGGTGCACAGATCGTCCTGGGCAGTATTGCCGGCCAGCGTGTGATGCCGCTGGAGAATTTTTACCTTGGCTACCAGAAGAAAGACCTGCAGCCGACGGAATTCGTGCAAGCCTTGCGCGTGCCGTTGCCACGCGTGAACGTGCAGTTCCGTACCTACAAACTGGCCAAGCGTTTTGACCAGGATATTTCAGCCGTCTGCGCCGCGTTTGCCTTGACGCTTGAGGGCGAACAGATTATTGAAGCGCGCATCGCGTTTGGCGGCATGGCGGCCACACCCCAGCGCGCCACGCAAACCGAAACATTCCTGTGTGGCCAAGCCTGGACGGAAGACAATCTGGTGATTGCCATGGGCTTGCTGCGCGACGACTATGCGCCGCTGTCGGACATGCGGGCCTCCGGCAACTATCGCATGACGACCGCGCAAAACCTGTTGCGCCGCTTCTGGCTGGAAACGCGCCGCACTGCACCGCTGCAGCGCATTGAATTGAACGCCTACGCTTGCCGCGCCTGAAAGGAAACAGTATGAACCATCCTCTCATGCCCGGCATGCAGGCCTTGCAGGCAGCTGACTGGAGCGCCGTCGGCAAGCCCAGCGCACATGAATCGGCGCAGCTGCATGTGCTGGGCCAGGCCACTTATACCGATGATATCGTCGAACTGCAGGGCACTTTGCATGCGGCGCTGGGGCTGTCGCAAAAGGCGCATGCGCGCATCACTGCCATGGATTTGTCGGCCGTGCGCGCGGCGCGCGGCGTGCTCGCTGTGTACACGGCCCAGGATATTCCGGGTACCAACGATTGCGGCCCGATTATTCATGACGACCCCATCCTCGCTGACGGCCTGGTGCAGTATGTGGGCCAGCCACTGTTCCTGGTAGTGGCCGACAGTCACGATCACGCGCGCCGTGCCGCGCGCCTGGCGCAGGTCAGCTATGAAGAACTGCCGGCGATACTGACCCCGCAGGCGGCCAAGGCCGCGCAGTCTTATGTGCTGCCGCCAATGCGGCTGGCGCGCGGCGACGCAGCGGCTGCGTTTGCCACAGCGCCGCATAGCGTGCGCGGGCAGCTGTTTGTGGGCGGCCAGGAACAGTTTTATCTGGAAGGCCAGATTGCCTATGCCATTCCAAAGGAAGGGCAGGGCATGCAGGTGCTGTGCTCGACCCAGCATCCGAGCGAAATGCAGCATGTAGTCGCCCATGCGCTGGGCTTGCATTCACATCATGTGGCGGTGGAGTGCCGTCGCATGGGCGGTGGTTTTGGCGGCAAGGAGTCGCAGTCGGCCCTGTGGGCGGCGGCTGCCGCGATTGCCGCTGCCAGGCTGAAGCGTCCGGTCAAGCTGCGCGCCGACCGCGACGACGATATGCTGGTCACCGGCAAGCGCCATTGTTTTTATTACGAGTACGAAGTTGCTTATGACGACCAGGGCAAGATACTGGCAGCGCGCGTCGACATGACGCTACGCGCCGGCTATTCGGCCGACCTGTCGGGCCCGGTGGCCACGCGCGCCGTCTGCCACTTCGACAATGCTTACTACCTGTCGGATGTCGACATCCGCGCCGCCTGCGGCAAGACCAATACCCAGTCGAACACGGCGTTTCGCGGTTTTGGCGGGCCGCAGGGCGCGATTGCCATCGAGTACGCCATCGATGAAATCGCCCGCCACTTGCGGCGCGACGCACTCGATATCCGCCTGCTCAACCTGTACGGCCGCGATGGCGAGGACGGCCGCAACGTCACACCCTACGGCCAGGTCATCGTCGACAATGTGCTGCCTGAACTGATGGCCGAACTCGAAGCGAGCAGCGACTATCGCGCGCGCCGCCTTGCCATCGATGCCTGGAACGAAGCCAGTCCGGTGCTGAAAAAAGGCCTGGCGTTGACGCCGTTGAAATTCGGCATTGCGTTCAATGTCACGCACCTGAACCAGGCTGGCGCGCTGGTGCATGTGTATGTCGATGGCTCGGTACTGGTCAATCATGGCGGCACGGAAATGGGGCAGGGCATCCATACCAAGGTGCTGCAAGTGGTGGCGCATGAGCTGGGGTTGGACCTGGAACGCGTGCGCATTACCGCCACCGATACCAGCAAGGTGGCCAATACCTCGGCTACCGCCGCCTCGACCGGCGCCGACCTCAATGGCAAGGCCGCGCAGGATGCGGCGCGCCAGATCCGGGAACGTCTGGCCGCATATGCGGTCAAACACCATGGCGGCGTGGCCGAAGAGGTGCGCTTTTTCAGTAACCGGATTCATGTGAACGGCCAGGCGCTGCCGTTCGAGCAGGTGGTGCAGCAGGCGTATCTGGCGCGCGTGCAGTTATGGTCCGATGGCTACTATGCCACGCCAGGCTTGTCGTGGGATGCCAAGACCATGACCGGCCACCCGTTTAGCTATTACGCGTATGGCGCGGCCGTAGCCGAAGTGGTGGTCGATACCTTGACAGGCGAATGGAAGCTGCTGCGCGCCGACGCCCTGTATGACGCGGGGCAGTCGCTCAATCCTGCCATCGATATCGGCCAGGTGGAAGGTGCGTTTATCCAGGGCATGGGCTGGCTCACTACCGAGCAGCTGTGGTGGAACGAGGCGGGCAAACTGATGACGCACGCGCCCTCGACTTACAAGATACCGGGCATTTCCGATTGCCCCGAAGATTTTCGCGTGCAGTTGTTCCAGAACCGCAATGTGGAAGACAGCATCCACCGTTCCAAGGCGGTGGGCGAGCCGCCGCTGCTGCTGCCGTTTTCTGTGTTTTTTGCCATACGCGACGCCGTCTCCAGCGTGGCCGGCCATGCGGTGCAGCCGCCATTGAATGCGCCAGCCACCAGCGAGGAAATCCTCAAGGCGGTAATGGCGGTGCAGGCCGCTGGCGCGAGGCCGGCATGAGCGACTGGCTCAGTGCGCTCAGTACGATTTCCGGCGAAGCGCCAGATTCGATTCTGGTGACAGTAGCCATGGTTGAAGGTTCCGGCCCGCGTGCAGCGGGGGCAAAAATGCGTGTGGGCCTGCATGGCCAGGTCGATACCATCGGCGGTGGCCATCTGGAGCTGCGCGCCGTGGAGATCGCCAAGACCATGCTGATGACGGGCGACACAGCTACCCGCATCGAGCGCCTGGCGCTGGGACCCAGCCTTGGACAATGCTGTGGCGGCGTGGTCTATCTGGCCTTTGAAGCAGTCCATGCCGGTACGCCATGGTGGCAACAGTTGCAACAGCGCCGCCAGCAAGACAGCTGGCGCGTCAGCGCCGTGGGCGCTCAAGCAACAGCGCTCCACGATGCCGATGGCGCATGGCTGGCCGGTTCGTCCTTGGGCTCGCCGCAAAGTTTTTCACGCGAGCGTGGCACGCATCTGATGCACGATGCCGCAGGCCGGCGGTGGCTGGTCGACGCCTGCCTGGCGCCGCGCGCGCACCTGGTTTTGTTTGGCGCCGGCCATGTGGGCGCCGCCATCTTGCGTGCGCTGGCGCATTTGCCGTGCACGGTGAGTTGGGTCGATGAACGCGAGGACATGTTCCCCGCGCAAATACCGGATAATGCACGGG
The DNA here is from genome assembly GCF_009208565.1 of Janthinobacterium aquaticum. Lineage (GTDB taxonomy): Bacteria > Pseudomonadota > Gammaproteobacteria > Burkholderiales > Burkholderiaceae_D > Janthinobacterium. Next base: position 6,391 of record NZ_WFLK01000008.1, read on the forward strand.
TGATTGCCAGCGACATGCCCGAAGAACAGGTTGCACTGGCACCGCCGGGCGCCAGTTTCCTGGTCATGACACACAGCCATGCACTGGACCAGCGCTTGACGCAGGCTATCATGGCGCGCGACGATGCCGGCTGGTTCGGCCTGATTGGCTCGCTGACCAAGCGGCGCCAGTTCGAACATCGCCTGCGCGCGCGCGGCGTGGCTGAACAGCGCATCGCCGCCATGGTCTGTCCGATCGGCGTGCCCGGTATCAAAGGCAAGGAGCCGGCCGTGATTGCCGCCTCGGTGGCCTGCCAGTTATTGCAGGTATGGGAAGCTGCCGCCGATGCCGCTCATGTCGCCCCGTCAGCGCCGCGACAGCAGCGCGCAATTTATTCAATATAGAAAGAAGTCATGTCGATCGTCCCTGCCTCCGTGCAAGCTTACCGTGCCAGCTTGCTGCACTTTCACGCCGATCCGGCCTTCAGCCCCGATGCGCATGCCTGGCACCAGGATGGCTTGCTGATCGTGGCCGATGGCAAGGTGCTCGCTGCCGGCGACTATGCGCAACTGCTTGCCACGGTGCCACCGGGCTGCGACGTGGTCGACTATCGCGGCAAGATGATCGTGCCCGGCTTTATTGATACCCACGTGCATTTTCCACAGACGGAAATGATCGCCTCGCCAGCACCGGGCCTGCTGCCATGGCTGGAAACTTATACCTTCCCCACTGAACGCGCGTTTGAAGACCCGCTGCACGCGCGCGATGTGGCCGAATTTTTCCTCGATGAGCTGCTGCGCTGCGGCACCACCACCGCCATGGTGTATGGCAGCGTGCATGCGCAATCGGTCGATGCGTTTTTTGCCGCCAGCGAAGCGCGCGGCCTGCGCATGGTGGCGGGCAAGGTGATGATGGACCGCAATTGTCCCGAGTTCCTGCGCGATACGGCCGAATCGAGCGCGCGCGATACCGAAGCGCTGATCGGCCGCTGGCACAAGCGCGGCCGTTCGCTGTACGCCATTACGCCGCGCTTCGTGCCCACTTCCAGCGATCAGCAGATGCACCTGGCAGGAGAACTGGCGCGTGCTTATCCCGACACCTTCCTGCAGACCCATGTATCGGAAAACCAGGATGAATGCCGTTGGGTCCATCAGCTCCATCCGCAGTCGCGCAGCTATCTCGATGTCTATGACCAGTACGGCATGCTGCGACCGCGCGCCATGTATGGCCACTGCATCTGGCTTGACGAGCACGACCGCGCGCGCATGGCTGAAACGGGCGCGGCCGCTGCCATCTGTCCGACCTCGAACCTGTTTCTCGGCAGCGGCCTGTTTGATTTCGAGCAGGCCGATGCGGCGCGCATGATGATGTCGCTGGCCACCGACGTGGGTGGCGGCACTTCGTTCTCAATGTTGCAAACCATGAACGAAGCCTATAAAGTAGCACGCTTGAAAGGCAGCTACCTGCCTGCCTTGCGCATGTTTTACCTGGCAACGCTGGGTGCGGCGCGGGCCATGCAGCTTGAAGGCACGCTGGGCAATTTCAGTGTCGGCGCGGAAGCGGATTTCATCGTGCTTGACCAGAAGGCAACGCCCTTGCTGGAACGCCGCACGGCCGGTTGCCAGAGCCTTGAAGAGCTGCTGTTTGCGCTGGCGCTGCTGGGCGATGACCGCGTGGTGGCGGCCACCTATTCCGGTGGCGCGTGCGTCCATGTGCGGCAGCAGTAGCGCCTGTTTCGTCCGACTACCTTATCCTGATCGAGAGTGCTGATGCAAAAACAACTCACTGGCGTCGCGCTGGCCATGGCGCTGACCATTCCGCTGGCTTTCTCCGCTACTGCCCAGGCAGCCAAACCGGCTGGCAACAGCAATGAAGCAGCCACGGCGCGCCATTTCGCCGCCCTGGTGGCAGGCAGCACGCCGAAGACGGCCGAACTGAGCCTGTTTTTTTCCATGATGCCCAAGGGCGGCGACCTGCATCACCATTACTCGGGTGCCATCTATGCCGAGCAGTTCCTGGACTGGGTCGACAAGGAAAACTACTGCGTCAACAAGAGCACCTACCGGATTGAAAGCAACAAGGACGTGGTGGCGGCCGAGCGCGCCAAGCCGGCCGGCCAGCGCAGCTGCCTGTCGTCCGGCGAAGTGTTTGCCGATGCCGGCCTGTACGCCGAACTGCTGCAGCGCTGGTCGACCAAGGATTTCTACAATCACAGCGGCCTGCAGACGCCGCCTGACCGGACCTTTTTTGACACCTTCGGCTATTTCGGCCCGGTTGCCTCCACCAATACGGCCGAAGGCCTGCAAACGCTCAAGCAGCGCGCGATTGCCGAAAACCTCAGCTATATCGAAACGATCTTCGAGCTGTCGCCGTTTGTCTCGAATGCGCAGTTCGACCAGCAGGTATTAAAGCCGGGCTTGCCTTCGGCGCAGTTGCAGGCCGTGCTGGCCAACTGGACTGAGCAGCTGGAGCAGGATGCGTCGTTCCAGAAAAGCGTGACTGCCTACAACGACAATGTAAATACCAGCAGCGCCGGCATCGACGACGCCAGCTTTACCATGCGCTACCAGGCTTATGTGCTGCGCTTCCTGTCGCCGTCACAAGTGTATTCGTCGATGCTCGCTGCTTTCAAGGCGGCCAGCCTCAATCCGCTGGTGGTGGGCGTCAATATCGTGGGCCAGGAAAGCGTCAATATTTCCATGCGCGACTACAGCCTGCATATGGAGATGTTCAAGTTCCTCAAGGCGAAGTATCCAAACGTCAAGATTGCGCTGCACGCGGGCGAGCTGGCGCTGGGCATGGTGCCGCCTGAAGGCATGAGTTTCCATATTGCCGAAGCGGTCGAGGTGGCCGGCGCCAACCGTATCGGTCACGGCATGGATATCGCGTATGAAACCAATGCGCTGGCGACCATGCAGAAGATGCGCGAGCGCGGTATTCCCGTGGAAGTCAATCTGACCAGCAACGACTATATCCTGGGCGTCAAGGGCCAGGCCCACCCGATTACGCTGTACCGCAAGTACGGCGTGCCGTTCGTGATCTCCACCGATGACGCCGGCGTCTCGCGCAACACTTTGTCAAACGAGTACGTATTGTTTGCCAGCCAGTACAAGACCGACTACGCAGAAGTGAAAAAGCTGTCGTTTAACAGCCTGCGCTATTCTTTCCTGGCTGAGGCGGATAAACAACGTTTGCTCAAGGCGCTTGAAGGGCGTTTTGCCAAATTCGAAGCGGCCATCGCGGCAGCCGACCAGGCTGCCAAAAAGCAACAACCGTAAGTCCTTCTTCAGTCTTCACTGACTGTCTTCACGCAGCCGGCAAGCGCCGGCTGCGCTGTCTTTTCCGTGATGTTTTCCTGATAATTTTGTGGCGACGAAGCGACACAATCCCGGGCATATCCGCGTCTTTTACTTTTTTCGAAGATGAAACAATTTCAAGCACATAGTGCTCACTTATAATTTCGCGCCATAGACCCGCCGCCTTCTCAGAGCGTGTTTTTTGCATGCAACTTCACTGTCATTTATATTTTTATTGTCTTAATAATTAAAATAAAACGTATTTGTCATCCATTTTTCGATGATGCATAGTGAGATGGAGTCATGGTAAAAAGTCACAATTTTGGTTGTTGGCAAGAGCTACAAGCGGGTATTTGCAAGAGATTTATGTGACAAACAGAGTGAAATTCGAGCGCATCGACAAATGTGTCGAAATCCAACGATGGTCACAACCGTGTCACAGTCTTGAAATATTTAACAATTACACTCTCGGCTTGGTCGGTTTGGCCGGTTCATGCCGGGAGCTGCATGTCACAGGAGCTAGCGCCTTGTGACAGTGGGATGACAGCCTCGGGCGTCGTCCAGTTTTGCTTGAATATCGATGACTGTGGCAGCCATGGAAACATCAGTGCCGCCGGCCCCGTCAAGGCTGGCAGCCGTTACCAGCCGGTGTAACAGTTGCAGCATAGTAAAGAGGAAATGTTGTGTTTGTGTTGCTGTGCGGCGCAGCCGGGCAGTGAGGCAATCACCGTATTTTCAAAAATAATAGTCTTTTTTGGGGTTACAAGATGATCAATCACAAACGACTTCGGCTGACGCAAATCGCGTTAAGCCTGTCTATCGCACTGGCGGCCGCACCATCGTTCGCACAGAATACGACATCCTCGATTGGCGGACGCATTTCCTCCACCGATGGCCAGCCAGCCTCCGGCGCTCAAGTGAATATCGTTCACGTTGAGTCCGGCTCGGCCAGCAACGTGACTACCGATGCGGAAGGCCGTTACGTTGCGCGCGGCCTGCGTGCCGGTGGTCCTTACACCATTACCATTACCAAAAATGGCCAGGTTGAAAAACGCGAAGGCGTGTATATCGCGCTGGCCGAAACGGCTAACGTCGACGCCACGCTGGGCGCTGAGATGCAAGTGGTGAAAGTAAACACCAATGCTATTCGCAACCAGGTTTTCAATCGTACCAACATGGGAGCCGGCACCAATATCGGCCCGACCGAACTGGCGACCCAGGCATCGATCTCGCGCAGCCTGCAAGACTACGCCCGTGCCGACCCACGCTTGTCGCAAACCGACAAAGAGCGCGGTGAAATTTCCGTTGCCGGCCAAAACTCGCGCTACAACTCGATGACGATTGACGGCGTGGCCGTGAACGACACGTTCGGTCTGGAAGCATCGGGTACCGCCACCGGCAAGCAGCCGATCTCGATCGAGGCGATCCAGTCGGTGCAGGTCAACGTTGCCAACTACGACGTGACGCAAAAAGGCTACACCGGCGCGAACGTCAACGCCGTGACCAAATCGGGTACCAACAAGGTCAAGGGCAGCGTTTATTACACGTTCCGTAACGACAGCACCGCTGGTGACCGTTTTAACAGCACGAACGACACCTACTACGCGCCGCCAAAATCGAAAGACACCACCAAGGGTATTACCCTGGGCGGCCCGCTGATCGAAGACAAGTTGTTCCTGTTTGCCAACTACGAAAAGACCTCCAGTTCGCGCGGCGCGCCAGCGTTCGGTCCTGTCGGCAGCGCACAGACTAACGTTGCCATTACCCAGGCCGCGATCGACAGCGCAATTGCCATTGCCAAGAATAATTACGGCATCGATGCCGGTACGTCGGCAGTGCCTTCCGGCTCCGAATTCACGGCGACGGAAAAGCTGCTCAAACTGGACTGGAATCTGACCGATACCCAGCGCCTGATGCTGCGTTACACCAAAACCGAGCAGTCCGAGCCGATCTATACCGGTTTCTCGGGTACCGGTCTGTCGCTGAGCTCGTACTGGTATGACCAGAACAAGAGCCTGGAAACGCTGGTAGGCCAATGGACCGCCGAGTGGACCCCAACCTTCTCGACCGAAGTCAAAGTTTCGTCGCGCGACTATGACAGCGTGCCGCGCAACAACGCTTATCTGCCGTCAATCGGCCTGCAGTTCAGCGGCGCATTGCCAGCTGGCGCACCGGCTAGTCTGGCTACCGGTAACCGCTTCCTCAATTTCGGTACCGAACAGAGTCGTCAGCGCAACATTCTGGGCACCAAAACCAAGGATTTCTACGCAGCCGGCACCTGGTCGCTGGGCGACCATGAAGTCAAGTTCGGTACCGACTACAGCAAGAACGACATCTACAATGCCTTCCTGCAAAACGTCAATGGTAACTACACGTTTGGCTGTATCAACAGCAGCGCAACGGTAGCCTACTCGTTCGGCGCCATCAACTGCGGCGCGACCACGACGACGGCGGCGCAAATCCAGGCAGCCGTGCTGGAAAACTTCAGCCGTGGCCGTCCTAGCTCGTACACCTACCAGGTGCCACAAGCTGGCCGTACGCTCGATGACGCGGTTGCAACGTTCTCGCTGAAAAACATCGGCCTGTTCCTGCAAGATACATGGGAAGTCAACAAGCAGCTGACGCTGACGGCCGGCCTGCGCGTCGATGGCACCCGTATCGGTGAAAAGCCGATCTACAACGCCCGTGCAGCAGAGGCAACCATCGCCCGTACCACGCCAACCGGTCGCCAGACCGGCGGCTTCGGTATCGATAACTCGCACACCATTGATGGCGAGAATCTGTATCAGCCACGCTTTGGCTTCAACTACAAGCTCGAGTCGGCACGTCCGACCCAGGTGCGTGGTGGTTTCGGCCTGTTCCAGGGCGCAGCCATGAGCGTCTGGCTGGGTAATCCATACCAGAATACCGGTATGGCAACGCAGAACATTACCTGCACCTCGTCGGCCGGCACCTGCCCGACCACCGATGGTTTCTTCAATCCAGATCCGACCAAGCAGCCAACGAGCGTGCCTGCAGTGATTCCTGCGATGAAGGTTGATGCCCTGAGCAATGATCTGGCCCAGCCTTCGGTGTGGAAAGCCAACCTGGCCATCGAACATGAACTGCCATGGATGGGTCTGATTGTCAGCGCTGAGTACCTGCGCTTCCAAACCAAGAGCGCGATCTATTACGAAGAGCTGAACATGGGTGCGCCAACGGCGACCGGCAGCGACGGTCGTCCTCTGTACTACGGTCCTAACGCCTACAATGCCGCTTGCTGGAATTCCAACGGCAGCCTTATCGGCGGCGCTAGTTGCAGCGCCTTGACCAAGGCCGGCAGCAATGCGGCGTTTGGCCAGGTACTGATGGCTAAAAATACCGACAAGGGCGAGTCGAATGTCGTGACCCTGTCGGTGCGCAGCCCGACCCGTGACGGCCTGTCGTGGGGTTCGTCGTACACCTATACCGACGGCACGGAAGTGTCGCCACTGACGTCGTCGACCTCGAGCTCGAACTGGGGTGGTCGCGCCGTGTTCAATCCGAACGAAAACGTGGCGTCGAACTCGAACTACCTGGTCAAGGACCGCTTTACCGCCAACGTCAACTGGACCAAGCGTTTCTTCGGCGAATACAAGACCACTTTCGGTCTGTTCTATGAAGGCCGCAGCGGCAAGCCGTACAGCTGGACCATCAACAACGACCTGAATGGTGACGGCCTGGCTGGTAACGACCTGATGTACATTCCTAGCGCGCCAGGTTCGGGCGAAGTGGTGTTTGCCGGTGCCACGCCAGCAGCACGCGCTGCCAACGAGGCAGCGTTCTGGAAAGTGGTCAACGCCAATGGCGACCTGCGTAAAGCCAAGGGTGGCGTCATCGGACGTAACGAAAGCTTTGCTCCATGGACCAACAGCTTTGACGTGCGCATGAGCCAGGAAGTGCCAGGCTTCTTCAAGGGTAACAAAGGCATCCTGACTTTCGATATCCTGAACTTCGGCAACCTGCTGAACCGCAAATGGGGCCGCATTGATGAAGTGGGCTTCCAGAGTGCAGGCGGCCAGGTACGCAGCTTCGTTGACTATGTCGGTATGCAAAACGGCAAGTATGTGTACAACACCCGTGCGGTCGTGGAAGGCCTGGAAACGCGTCAGGTCAAAGGCGAATCGCAATGGGCACTGCAGGCAACCGTCAAATACGAATTCTGATTCGTGATGACAGCGTAGCTGCAAACTGAAAAACGGCTGGTGGCGACACCAGCCGTTTTTTTATTGCGCAAGATGGTTTACCCTTTCCCTTTTTCTCCAGAGTAAAAAATCCATGGTCCACTTACCACGTACCCCATTGGCACAGGCCGCCCTGATCATGAGTCTGGCTGTGCTGGGCGGTTGCGCTACCGCGCCACGCGCGCCGGTCGACATCAATCTGGTCGCGCTCAATGATTTCCACGGCAATCTCGACAGCAGCAAATTTACCTATATCAGCGTGGCCGATCCGGCGCGCAAGGTGACGGTGCAGGCCGGCGGCATCGATGTGCTGTCCGGGGCGCTCAAGGCCTGGCGCAAGGATGACGCGCAGCTGATTTTTGTCGGCAATGGCGACCTGGTCGGCGCCAGCCCGGCCATGTCGGCGCTGTGGGCGGACGAACCGAGCATCGTGGCCATGAATATGCTGGGCATGAAAGCCAGTTCGGTCGGTAACCATGAATTTGACCAGGGCAAGGCGGAGTTGCTGCGCCAGCAGCGCGGCGGCTGCGAGTCGTTGCGCGCCGACAAGGCCTGCAAATATGCACCTGATTTTGCCGGCGCCAGCTACACCTATATGGCCGCCAACGTGATCGACAGCCAGACCGGCAAGCCGCTGCTGCCAGCCTATCGCATCGAAGAAGCGAATGGCGTGAAGGTGGGCCTGATCGGCGCCGTGCTGAAAGATACGCCATCGGTGGTGACGGTCGCTGGTATTGCCGGCCTGCAGTTTATCGATGAAGCCGACGCCATCAACGCCACCTTGCCGGCGCTGCGCGCGCAGGGCGTCGGCGTATTCGTGGTGCTGCTGCATCAGGGCGGCGAAACGAAGGAATATGTCGACCAGCCCGATTGCAGCGCGCTCAAGGGCGATGTGGTCGATGTCGTCAAACGGCTCGATCCGGCCATCCGCGTGGTGGTCAGCGGCCATTCTCACCAGGGCTATCTGTGCCGCGTCGATGGCCGGCTGGTGACGCAGGCGCAGATGGGCGGGCATATGATGACGCGCATCAAGCTGCGCGTGGATCCGGGCAAGAATGCGCTGATCGATGCCCAGGCACAAAACGTGGTGATGCTGCCTGGCGTCTATGAGCCTGACCCGGCGGTCAGCGCCTATCTGGCGGCGGTCAAGCAGCGCAGTGCGGCCGAGCTGTCGCGTCCGGTGGCGAAAATTGCCGTGCCGCTGGTCGGGCGCAGCACCAAGGGCAGCGGCGAGTCGGCGCTGGGCGACCTGGTGGCAGACAGCACGCTGTTTGGCGCGCGTGCTGCCGGTGCGCAAATTGGCCTGATGAATAATGGCGGCATCCGCAAGGACCTGGAGTCGGACGCCGATCTGATGACCAATGTCGGCCAGAACCAGGCGGTGGTTCCGTTTGGCAATACCCTGATCGTGGTCAGCCTGTCCGGCGCGCAAATCCGCACGCTGCTTGAGCAGCAGTGGCCGGGCGCCGAGGCCGATGAAGGCAATCTGCTGCAGGTGTCGGAAGGCTTTTCATATCGCTGGGACAGCACCAAGCCGCAAGGCCAGCGCGTGGTCGCGGGCAGCATTATGCTCAATGGAAAACCTGTCGATGAACAGCAACAGTACCGCGTGGCGGCCAACAGTTTTCTGGCCGGCGGCGGCGACCGCTTTACCGTACTGGCCAACGGCACGCGCCGCCTGGACACCGGCGTGCGCGATATCGATGCCTTCAGCGATTACCTGATCGAGCGCGCGCGCGCCGGCAAGCCGGCCGGCAGCAGCGCCGCGCTGGGCCGCATCTTGCGCGTCAAATAACAGCAAAGGAATACCCATGCGTCGTCTTTACTTTTCCGTTCTTGTTGCCAGCCTGTTTGCCGGCAGCGCCCATGCCGATTTCACTATTCCTGGCTACGAGCTGGTGCATACTTCGCCGGTGGAAACCACGCTGACCAACCCCGACCTGCGCGAGCCGTTGCAAGTCTGGAGCGAGCTGTTCGATGGAGCGAAATCCGAGATCGTGATTGCCCAGTTCTATGCCGTCAGTAAACCTGGCACGGCGTTTGAAAAAGTGCTGGCCAGTCTGACTGCGGCCGGCCAGCGCGGCGTCAAAATCCGCTTCCTGCTCGACCAGAAGGGCGTAGGCCTGTCGGAAGCATCGACCATTGCGCAGCTCAAGGCGATTCCCAACCTCGAGCTGCGCATCATCGACTTCAACAAGGTCACCGGCAACGGCATCGTGCATGCCAAATACCTGGCAGTCGACGGCAAGGTCGCTTATATCGGCAGCCAGAATTTCGACTGGCGCTCGTTCGAGCATATCCATGAGACCGGCCTGAAAATCACCGAGCCGGCGATGGTAGGGCAGGTGCAGGCGATATTCGAGCAGGACTGGCAGGCGCAGGCCCTGACCGCAAAAGGCGAGCCAGCCACCGTGCGCAACAGCACCACCGTGCCGGCCAACTACGCGCAGAATGCCTTTTTGCTGGCCAGCCCGAACGCCTACAATCCGCCTGGCGTGGGCGACTCGCAAAGCGGCCTGCCGGCGCTGTTGGCCGAAGCCAAAAGCGAGGTGCGCATCCAGCTGCTCGACTATGCGCCGCTGTCGTACGGCCCGAACCGCACGCGTCCCTACTATGCGGTGATCGACAATGCCGTGCGCGCAGCCGCCACGCGCGGCGTGAAGATCAAGCTGATGGTGTCGAACTGGAATACCGAAGCGCCGGCGATTGCCTACCTCAAATCGCTGGCGCTGGTGCCGAACGTGGAAATTCGCATCGTTACGCTGCCAGTGGCCTCGACCGGCTTTATTCCGTTTGCCCGCGTGATCCACAGCAAGACCATGAGCATCGATGGCAAGCTGGCCTGGGTCGGCACCAGCAACTGGGCCGGCGGCTATCTTGATTTGTCGCGCAACCTGGAAGTGGTGCTGCGCAGCGAAGCCATGGCGCAGCGCATTGCCGCCCTGCACGAGCAAACCTGGAGTTCGTCTTACGCCCAGCCGATCGATATCAACAAGCCCTATCCGAAACCAGCGAAAGGCACACCGGAATGATGCACAGAAAACTCGCTTGCGCGCTGGCGCTGTCGGCAGCGTTTACCTCCGGCCAGGCGCTGGCCTGGGGCAATGACGGTCACCGCGCCGTCGGCGCCATGGCCGATCAATTGCTCAAGGGCACGCCCGCCCAGGCGCAGGTAGCCGCCTTGCTGCTGCCCGGTGAAAGCCTGGAAAAAATCGCTACCTGGGCCGACTGCGTGAAGGGCACGTATTGCGGTCCGCAAACGCCGGAAATGCTGGCCTATGTGACAGCGAACCCCAAGCACAGCGAGTACCACTACACCGATGTGCCGTTCCAGGATGCCCACTACCACGACCATGGCGTGGGTACGGCCGACGACGATATCGTGCAAACGCTCAAACAGGCGATCCTGGTGCTGCAGGGAAAAGCCGATGCGGCCAGCAATCCGCATGACTTCAGCCAGCGCCAGGCGCTGATCCTGGTCACGCATCTGGTTGGCGATATCCACCAGCCGCTGCACGTGGGCGCCGCCTATGTGGCGAAAGACGGCAGCTATGTGGTGCCAACGAGCCAGGCGCAGATCGACGGCATTGCCATGTTCGATGCGCGCGGCGGCAACAATCTGCTGCTGGACGATGCCGCCATGACTGCAGCGTCCGACGCGGTGATACCGCCGGCGCAGCTTGATGCCAGACCGGACGCCAAACCCGCTGCACTGAAGTCGCCCACCAAACCGTTCCACTCCTACTGGGACAGCACGGTGGTCGATTACGCCATTCGCCGCTCCAGCACCCGCACGCCGCAACAGTTTGCGCAGGCCATGATCGCCGGCGCGCCGGCCGTCATTATCAATACGGGCGAGCCGCTCGGCTGGCCTTACCAGTGGGCCGATGCCTCGCTGGCTGCATCAAAGATCGCCTACGCCGGTGTGGTGGCCGGCCCGGCCTATGAGCAGACCAGCCGCAAAGGCGACGTCTACAAAGTGTGGTCCCTGACGGTGCCGGACAATTACCCGGTACCGAGCTCGGCGCTCGCGCGCCAGCAGCTGACCGAGGCCGGCTATCACCTGACCGCACTGCTGCAGGCGATCTGGCCTACGCCAAAGTAATCGTGATACCCAGCTCGCGATAGGGCGCCAGCAGCACCTCATCAACCTGTTGCGAGGTCACGATATCGCTGACCTCGCTCAGTGGCGCGATCTGGAACGGCGACGCCGTCTGCAGTTTCTCCGGCGACGCCAGCACCGCTGTGCGCGCCGATGCCGCGCACAGCGCACGCTTGACCGCGGCTTCCTCGAAGTCGCCGGTAGTGATGCCGGTCTGCGGATGCAGGCTCGATACCCCCATAAAATACCAGTCGGCCCGGATGCGGCCGATCGCTTCCACCGTGGCCGCGCCCACATTGACAATCGAGTGCTTGTACAGGCGCCCGCCCAGCATCACCACTTCAATCAGCGCATGCTGCACCAGTTCGACCGCAATCGACGGGCTGTGCGTAACCACGGTGGCCTGCAGGTCGCGCGGCAGCTGGCGCGCCAGCTGCACGGCGGTGGTGCCGCCATCGATAAACACCAGCTGGCCCGGCTTGATCATGGCGCCAGCTGCGCGCCCGATGGCGGCCTTGGCGTCCTGCGCCAGCTGTTCGCGGCCCGCAAACGGCGCCAGCGCCGGCGAGGCCGGCAGGACAGGCAACATCGGCAGAGCACCGCCGTGGACGCGCTGCAACAGACCCTCGGCAGCCAGTTCGCGCAGGTCGCGCCGGATCGTGTCTTCCGACAGGCCCAGGCTGGCGCTGAGCGGCTTGGCGACGATCTGGCCTTCGCGTGCCAGCAGATCGAGCAGAAATTGTTTGCGTTGGTGTGTCAGCATATTTTCACGTATTTTCTTGAATTTGCATGATATTGCATAAGTTTGCATGATATAGTCGGCGCACGCAAGCCCAAGGAGACCTTATGCGACAGGAAAACCCGATTGAACGAGTTCGCATCGAGCGCGTCGAAACGCTGTCCGATGACTGGTATGTACTGAAAAAAACCACGTTTGATTATCTGCGCCGCGATGGTCAGTGGCAGACGCAGACGCGCGAGACCTATGACCGCGGCGATGGCGCCACCATCTTGCTGTACAACCGTGAGCGGCGCACGGTGATCCTGATCCGCCAGTTCCGTTTTCCCACCTGGCGCGACGGCCACGATGGCTTCCTGATCGAGGCGGCCGCCGGCTTGCTCGAACAAGCCAGTCCCGAGCAGCGCATCCGCGCCGAAGTAGAAGAGGAAACCGGCTACAAGGTAGGCAAGGTGCACAAGGTATTCGAGGCCTTCATGAGCCCCGGCTCCGTCACCGAACGGCTGCATTTCTTTGTTGCCCAATATGATCCGGCCAGCCGCGTCAGCGATGGCGGCGGCCTGGCGCATGAAGGCGAGGATATCGAAGTATTGGAACTGCCGATCGCGCACGCCATGACCATGGTACAGGACGGGCGCATCTGCGACGGCAAGACCATTATGCTGCTGCAGCATGCACAATTGCATCTGCTGCCGCGCCAGCGTGGCCTGCAGATACTGATTGCCGGGCCCTACCGCTCCGGCACCGGTGACGATCCGCTGCTGATGGCAGCCAATGTGGCGGCCATGGAAGCGCTGTGCCTGCCGCTATACCTGGCCGGCCATCTGCCGGTGCTGGGCGAATGGCTGGCCCTGCCGATGCTGGCGCTGGCCGGATCGCAAGCGGTGGGCGACGCCGTCTACGAGCAACTGTTCCACGCCCATGCCACGCGCCTGCTGGGCCATTGCGATGCGGTGTTGCGGATAGGTGGAGCGTCGGGCGGCGCCGACCTGATGGTAGAGGTAGCGCGCAAGCTGGGCTTGCCGGTGTATTACTCGCTGGAGGAGGTTGCAAAGACGGAGTAGGTCGGATTAGGCCGCGCCGCGCAGGCCCCGGAGAGGCCGTAATCCGACAATATTGTTGGCGCTAGAGGTGTTGTCGGATTACGGCCCGGAGGGCCTAATCCGACCTACGATTTCTCGTCATTGAGGCATTAAGAGATTACCGCGACTTCACAAACGGAATACCAATCGCCTTCGGCGCTACCGACTTGGCCATCAACCCGGCCAGCACGATCACGGTCACCACATACGGCACCATCTGGATCAGCGAGCCGGGGATGCGGCCTACCACCGGCAGGTCGACGCCTTCGATCTGGATCTGGATGGCGGCAAAGAAGCCGAACATCAGGCAGCCCAGGAAGGTATAGACAGGACGCCAGTTGCCGAACACCATCGCCGTCAACGCCAGGTAGCCGGCGCCGGCCGACATGTCGCGCAGGAAAAAGCCGCTTTGCACGATGGCCAGGTATGCCCCCGAGAACGAACACAGAATGCCGGCTACCAGCATCGCCATATAGCGCGTCGCCTCCACGCTGACGCCAGCCGAGTCGGCCGCGTGCGGGTTTTCACCGCAGGCGCGCAGGCGCAGGCCGAAACGCGTGTGGTACAGCAGCCAGTGCACCAGCGGAATCAGCAGGAACGCCACATACACGAGGATCGAGTGGCCGCCGATCAGGTGCGCGTAGACCCAGCCGATAAACGGAATGTTTTCCACATATTGCGTGCCGGGCAGCACCACATCGAACAGGCGCGCGGTGCCCAGGTCGGGCGTGCGGCCGCCTTGCTGGAAGAAAAACTGCGCCAGCACGAACGTCAGGCCGCTCATGGCGATATTGATGGCCATGCCGGCCACCAGCTGATTGCCCTTTTGCGTAATGCTCACATAGGCCTGCAGCAGCGCCAGTGCCACGCACACCACCATGCCGGCAGCCATGCCGTAATACGGATTTTGCGTGGTGTAGGCCACCGCCGCCGAGGCAAAGGCGCTGGCCAGGATCTTGCCTTCCAGGCCGATATCGATCATGCCGCTGCGTTCGGCAAACAGGCCGGCCATGGCGGCAAAGATCAGTACCGGCGCATTGCGCACGGTCGACACCAGGATGCTGGCGAAATGAAAGTCGTCGAGTGTCATGGTTTAGCCTTTGTTACGCTTGAGCAGGGCGGAAATGGCCGGTGCATAGAAGTTTTCCATCGCGCCGCAGAACAGGATGATCAGGCCCTGGATAAAGATAAAGGTCTCGGTTGGAATATTCGGTTTTTCCAGCGACAAATCAAACCCGCCTTGTATCAGCGCACCGAACAGCACGGCCGACAGAAAGATGCCGACCGGATGCTGGCGGCCCATGAGCGCAATGGCAATGCCGATAAAGCCGGCGCCACCGACAAAATTGAGCGACAGATAGTGGGTCGAGCCCATAATCGAGTTGACCGAACCGAGACCGGCCAGAGCGCCGGAAATGAGCATCACGATAATGATCATCTTGCTGATCGATACACCGGCATAGTGCGCGGCGTGCTTGTTCAGGCCGGTGGCGCGCAGCTTGAAGCCCCACGACGAACGCCAGACCATCACGCCGTAGATCACCAGCGCAACGATGGCCAGAATAAAGCTGATATTGAGCGGCGTATCGCCCAGGCCCGGGAACCAGGTATTGAGACGCGGCATTTCTCCGCTCGTCGCAAACACGCGGCTGGCGGTATTCTGTTCGCCCGGCGGGATCAGGTATTTCACGATCACAAAGTTCATCAGGCTGGCCGCGATGAAGTTGAACATGATGGTGGTGACCACGATATGGCTGCCGCGTTTTGCCTGCAGGTAGCCAGGCAGAAAGCCCCATAAGGCGCCAAACAGCGCTGCGCCAATCATGGCCACGGGAATCAGCACCCAGGCCGGCAGGGTCTGGTCGAACGCCAGCATGGCGGCTGTCAGGCCCAGGCCGCCGATATACATCTGGCCTTCGCTGCCGATATTGAACAGGCCGGCCTGCATCGCCACCGATACCGACAGGCCGGTAAAGATAAAGGTGCTGGCGTAGAACAGGGTGTAGCTCAGGCCTTCCGGATTGAGGATGGCGCTGTTGACCAGGATCCCCAGCGATTCGCCCGGGTCTTCGCCGAGCATATAGATAACCAGCGCGGCCACCAGCAGGGCCGACATCAGGTTTAACAAGGGCATGACAAAGGCTGTCGCCCAGCGTGGCAAGTCGTTATTCATGATTTATGCATTCCCCCCATCAACAGACCGATGCGGGTGGTATCGAATTCTTCAATGTTCAGTTCGCCAGTGATGCGTCCGCCGCACATGACCAGGATACGGTCAGCCAGCGCCCGTACTTCTTCCAGTTCCACCGACACCAGCAAAATGGCCACGCCAGCGTCGCGCAGGGCCAGCAGTTGCGTGTGGATGCTTTCGATAGTGCCGATATCGACGCCGCGCGTGGGTTGGCCGACCAGCATCAGCTTGGGCTTGGCCAGCACTTCGCGTGCAATCACCACCTTTTGCTGGTTGCCGCCTGACAGCAGGCCGATGCGCAGGTCCGGATTGGCCGGGCGTACGTCAAACGTTTTCAGCAGTTCGGCGCAGCGCGCGCCGATGGCCTTGAAGTTGAACAGGCCCCAGCGGTTTTTCAGGTGGTCCTGGTAGCCGAGGATGGTGTTTTGCATCACCGAGAAATTTTTCACCACGCCATCGCGCAGGCGGTCTTCCGGAATATGCGCAATACCGAGGTTGCGAAACGTCAATGGCAGGCCGTCGGCGTCATGGCGCTTGCCGAATGGCAGGTCCTTGCCCTGGAAGCGCAGCTTGCCCGAAGTCGGCAGGCGCATGCCCGACAAAATCTCCATCAGCTCGCTCTGGCCATTGCCCGACACACCAGCAATCGCCACGATCTCGCCGGCGCGCAGATTGAAGCCGATATCGGCCAGCAGCTTGACCTGCTGGTCGTCGGCCAGTTGCAGACCATCGACTTCGAGCACGGTCTCGCCCGGATTGTAAGGCGCGCGCGGCAGATGGCTCTGGATCGGTCGGCCCACCATCATGTTGGCCAACTCTTCCTTGGAGGTGCCGGCAGTCGCCACCGCACCGACCACCGTGCCGCCACGCATGACGGTGACGTTGTCGGTGATTTCCAGGATTTCCTGCAATTTATGCGTGATCAGGATAATCGTCTTGCCCTGTTCCTTGAACAGGCGCAGGATTTCAAACAGCGACGCCGTTTCCTGCGCCGTCAGCACGGCCGTTGGCTCGTCGAGGATCAGGATATTGGCGCTGCGGTAAATCTGCTTGAGGATTTCCACGCGTTGCTGCGCGCCGACCGACAGGTCTTCGATCTTGGCCAGCGGGTCGACATCGAGCCGGTAGCGCGCGCAGATGTCGCGCAACTGCGCTTCGGCTTCGGCGCGGTGGCTGGCCAGGCGAAAACCGCCTTCCGTGCCCAGCATGATATTGTCGAGCACGGTGAAGTTTTCGACCAGCATGAAATGCTGGTGCACCATGCCGATACCGAGACTGATGGCTTCCTGGCTGTTGCGGATCGGTTGTACTTTTCCGTCGAGCAGGATTTCTCCGCCATCGGCACGGTAGTAGCCGTACAGGATGCTCATCAGGGTGGATTTGCCGGCGCCGTTCTCGCCCACCAGGCCGTGGATGCTGCCCTTGGCGATGGAGAAACTGACGTCGGTGTTCGCCTTCACATGTCCAAAGTGCTTGGAGATGCTGCGAAATTCTACTGCTGGCTGCATAGGCTCGTTATGGATAGTTTCATGGAAACGCGCCGCACGGAGACTGGCCCCGGCGGCGCGCTTAGAGATACTGTGTGGACTTAGACCGGGCAGCTGCTGCCGACGCGGTAATCGATCACTTTGATCTTGCCGTCGATAATGTCTTTACGCGCACCGAGTACGCGCTTTTCGATTTCCGGCGTAATCAGCTTGCGGTTGTTGGCGTCCAGCGCCCAGTCCACGCCGCCTTCTTTCAGGCCCTTGTAGCTGGTGCCGCCTTTCCAGGTGCCGTTTTTCACTTGCATGAAGCTGTCATAGACGGTGTTGTCGACGCGCTTGACCATGGAAGTGAGGATGCTGCCAGGGTAAAGGTGATTCTGGTTGGAATCGACGCCGATGGCCAGCTTGCCTTTTTCCTTGGCCATCTGCAACGTACCCATGCCGCTGCCGCCGGCCACGGCAAACACCACGTCCACGCCGCGTTCGAATTGCGAGCGGGCCAGTTCGCCGCCCTTGGCCGGGTCGTTCCAGGCGGCCGAGGTGGTGCCGACCATGTTCTGCGTCACTTCCGCTTTCGGATTGACGGCTTTGACGCCTTGCGCGTAACCGCAGGCAAAGTTGCGGATCAGCGGAATATCGATGCCGCCAATGAAACCGACTTTCTTGCTCTTGCTGGCCATGGCTGCAGCCACGCCCACCAGATAGGAGCCTTCTTCTTCCTTGAACACCACCGAGTTGACGTTGGCGCCGGCAGCCTGGCCGTCGATCAGCACGAATTTCACGTTGGGAAATTCCTTGGCAACCTTTTGTACGGCTTGCGTTTGCGCAAAGCCGATGGCGGCAATCATGTCGAGTTTTTTGCGGGCCAGGCCGCGCATGACCTGCTCGGCCTGCGTGTCGCTGGAGGCCTGCACTTCGATAAACGAGATGCCGGTATCTTTCTTGAAGCGCTCTGCGCCTTCGAAAGCGGATTGGTTGAACGACTTGTCGAACTTGCCGCCCGCGTCATACACGACACCCAGCTTAGGGTTTGCCGCGGACGCTTGAGCAGCCAGCAAAGCGGCTGCGATCGTCAAACTAAATTGTGTAAGTTTCATGAATTGGCTCCTGGAAGATCGATATTGTATATTTTTTATAGGAGAAACAAATAATTTGGGGGCGATTTAGCCTGTTTTTCATGCAGCTGCCGATGGTTTCTTGTCAAGCTAGCACTGTAAACCACAAGAACATTGCTGGTCATGAATGCATTTCTGGCCATAGTGTGCTACCGATACAACAACACGCACGCCCCCGTCTTCTGACGTTGGAAGCAATATGCACCATGTCAGAGGTGGAGGCAAATACGTTTTAGCTTGACGATTTATATGTTGAAAATATAAACGAGCTTAAATTCCCGGCTTCAGAATATTGAGGAAGGCGCGCACCACGGGCGCATCATCGAGCGTGGCATAGCTGATATAGAGATTGGCCGAAGGCGGATTGGTCTTGATTGGCAGAAATACCACGCCGGGCCAGCCGATGCGGCTGGTCGTCTCAGGCACCAGCGTCACGCCCAGGCCCACGCCGACCATGGCCAGCAGCGTTTGCGGCTCGTTGGCTTCCTGGAAAATCACCGGTTCGAAGCCGGCGTTGACGCAGCATTGCAGCAGGTAGCGCGGAAAGGCCGACTTGTCGAGCGCCAGCGTCAGCATGGGCTCGTGGGCAATGTCCAGCAGTTCGATGGCGGCCTGCCTGGCCAGCGGGTGGTGTTCGTTGACGGCCACGCAGACGTTTTCCCGGTAGCACAAGTCCTGGCGCAGATTGTGGTGGCGCAGCTCGTCATCGTTCAGGCGCGGCTCGCGCCAGAAGCCCACGTCGATCTGCCTGGCGCGCAGCGCTTCGTACTGCACCGTGGGGCCAAGTTCGTGGATGGTCCAGGTCACGCGTGGAAAACGGGTCTGGAATTGCTCCAGCAGGCTGGGGATGGGGCCCCACATGGCCGAGCCGACGATGCCGACCCGCAAACGGCCCACCTCGCCGCGGTCGATCTGGCGGATGGTGTCGATGGTCATGCGCATCTTCGCCAGCAGCTCGGTCGCTTCGCTCATCAACGCCTTGCCAGCCACGGTCAGCTCGAACGTGCGCGTGGTGCGTGCAAACAGCCGCACGCCCAGTTCGCTTTCCAGTTTCATGATCTGCTGGCTCAGCGGCGGCTGCGAAATATGCAGGCGTTCGGCGGCGCGGCTGAAGCTTTTTTCTTCGGCGACAGCCAGAAAATACTTTAACTGTTTCAGGTCGATCGACATGCGGTCCTTGGCGTTGCCTGGCATATAAGCGCAGGGCGCTGTCTGCCAGGCCGGCCGCCTGTCGTTACAGCAGGCCTATTATCGTGCCGTAACGCCCGGCATGGCAATGGCCAATGCGGCGCCCACGCGCGCATTGTTTTTCACCAGCGCAATATTGGTGGCCAGGCTGCGCCCGTCGGTCAGCTCCTTGATGCGCGAGAGCAGGAACGGCGTCACGCGCTTGCCGCTGATGCCAGCGGCATCGGCTTCCTGCAGCGCCTGGCTGGTAATGGCGTCGATCTCTTCTTTCGGCATGGCCTGGTCGAGCGGCACCGGGTTGCTGACGACCACGCCGCCTTTCAGGCCCAGCTGCCATTTGGTGCTGATAAAGGCGGCCTGTTCGGCTGGCGTATCGAGGCGGAAATCGGCGTTGAAGCCGCTTTCGCGCGTAAAGAACGCCGGGAAACCTTGCTGGCCCACGCTCAGCACCGGCACGCCGTGGGTTTCCAGGTATTCCAGTGTCAGGCCGATATCGAGGATCGACTTGACGCCGGCGCACACTACGGCCACCGAGGTCTGCGCCAGTTCCTGCAAGTCGGCCGAGATATCGAAACTGGTTTCAGCGCCGCGGTGCACGCCGCCCAGGCCGCCCGTAACGAACACCTCGATGCCGGCCAGTTCAGCGCAGATCATGGTGGCAGCCACGGTGGTGGCGCCCAACTTGCCTTGCGACAGCACGAACGGCAGGTCGCGGCGGCTCACTTTCATGGCGTCGGGCGAGGTGCCTAGCAATTCCAGTTGTTCATCGGACAGGCCGATGCAGATCTTGCCGCCAATAATGGCGATGGTGGCCGGCACGGCGCCGCCGTCGCGGATGATCTGCTCGACTTCACGCGCCATGGCAACGTTTTGCGGATACGGCATGCCGTGCGAAATAATTGTCGACTCCAGCGCCACGATGGCCTTGCCGGCGGTGCGTGCGTCCAGCACTTCTTGCGAGAACGAAAGGAAAGATTGGTATTGGGTCATGGTCGGTTCCAGTGATGTATCAAGGTTGGGAGGAGGGCGCCGGCGTGGCCGTGCCGATGGTGTCAAGCAAGCCCGGGCCAACCTGGGGCGAAACGGTTGCGCTCGATGCAATGGTCAGGGCGGCCAGTTGCTGGCCGCGTCGGCAGGCCAGCGCCAGGTCGTCGCTGTCGTGGCACAGCGACCAGCAGACGGCGGCGGAAAAGGCGTCGCCGGCGCCCGTTACGTCCACCACATCGACTGCTTGCGCCGGCAGATGGCCAAAGGCGGCACTATCGGCGTTGGCAAAATACACGCCGTCGGCGCCGCAGGTCACGATCACCTGGGGCGCGCCTTGCTGCTGCACCTGCTGGCAGGCTGCCTGCAGATCGGCGGCAGTGGGCAGGGTGCGCGCCACGCGCGTTTCGAGCTCACCCCGGTTAAGGATCAGCAAATGCAGTCCCGTCAGGTCCTGCGGCAGATGCGCCATTTTCGGTTGCGACACGGCCACGATCACCAGCGGTGCTGCCGGACTGGCAGCGCTGCGTGCATCGGCCAGCAGGGCCGCCACGCTGTCGTGCCCGAGATTGAGGTCGCAGACAGTCAGAGCGGCCTGTGCGCGCTGGGGCTGGCGGCTGTGCAGAAAAGCCGGCGTCAGTTCTTCATAGAGCTGCATATTGGCCATGGCCAGCAGCATTTCGCCGTGCTCGTCGAGTACGGCGGTATAGGTGCCGCTGCTGGTGCCCGCCAGGTGCAGGCTGCCGCGCAGGTCGATACCGGCTTCTTCGGCGTGCGCCTGCAGTGCGTGGCCGGCCGCGTCGTCGCCCAGCGCGGTCAACAGGGCCGTGGGCAGGCCCAGGCGCGCCAGGTTCTCGGCGATATTGCGCGCCACGCCGCCAAACACCTCCTGCGTGCGCACCGGGTTCGAGGTGCCCATCTGCAGGCTGGCCAGCGTGCGCATCTTGCGGTCAAGGTTGGCCGCGCCCAGGCACAGCACCGGGCGGCTGTCGGGCAGCACATAGGCGCGTCCCAGCAGGCGGCGCTCGCGGATCAGGCCGGCGATATGGCCGGCCACGGCCGAGCGCGACAGGCCAAGCTGGTCGGCCAGTTCCTGTTGTGAGATAAACGGATTCTGGCGGATCAGTGCATACAGCTGATCTTTTTTATTGATATCGGTCACGGCCTGCCTGTTTTAAACAATTGTCCGATACTGTAAACATTTGTCTTTATGGTGTCAACAATACGGCGTATGGCGATAACAGGAGGCTTGGTGCTTGCACTATAATGTCGGCCATTTATATCTGGTTTGAATAAATGGGCAAGAAAAATGGTATTTGCTCACCATCTGGCCGTTGATGCATAGTAGCGGCCACCAGTGGCAACACCCGTCTGCCCAGCACGCTTTACCAGACTCCATCACCGAACCTACACGGACACCACAAGGATAACCATGTCGAACAACGCTCCCTTCCACGCCGCCGAAATCATCCGCGCCCGCGTTCCCGCCAACTTCAAGCCGCGCGTGGCGATGATCCTCGGCTCGGGCCTGGGCGTGCTGGCCGAGCAGATGACCGACGCGGTGACCATCGGCTTTGACGAGCTGCCAGGTTTCCCGATCAGCACCGTGCACGGCCACGCCGGCGAACTGGTGGTGGGCACGCTGTCGGGCGTGGCGGTGGTCTGCATGAAGGGCCGCGGCCATTTCTACGAAGGCTACGGCATGGGCGTGATGACCAGCGCCATCCGTACCCTCAAGCTGTTGGGCTGCGAAATGCTGTTCGTGACCAACGCCGCCGGCTCGCTGCGTCCTGAAGTCGATGCCGGCAGCCTGGTGGCCATCAGCGACCATATCAACCTGCTGCCAGGTACGCCGATGGTCGGCCCGAACGACGACCGTTTCGGCCCGCGCTTCTTCAGCATGGCCAATGCCTACGATGCCGACCTGCGCAAGCAGGTGCAGGACACCGCAGCCGCCAACGGCATCACGCTGCATGAAGGCGTGTTTGTCGCTTACCCCGGCCCGAACTTCGAGACCGCCGCCGAGATTCGCATGATGTCGCGCCTGGGCGCCGATACGGTCGGCATGTCGGTGGTGCCGGAAGTGGTGTCGGCCCGCCATTGCGACCTGAAAGTGGTGGGCGTGTCGGTTATCACCAATCTGGCAGAAGGCCTGTCGCCGTTTGCGCTGTCGCACGAGCAGACCCTGAAATACGCCGCCATCGGCGCCAAGGACCTGGTCAAGCTGATCCTGGCCTTCCTGGCTACCGTTGCCGCCAAGCCGCAAGCCTAAGTTTCACTTTGTGCCGCGCGCAAGCCGACTGGCGCTTGCGCGCGGCAGGCCGTTCGTATCTGGCCTACACTGACCGCATTGTGCATTCCGTATTATTCTAAAGCGAGCCTTATCATGTCACGCGCATTTATTCTCCTGCTCGACTCCTTCGGCCTGGGCGCCACGCCCGACGCGGCCAAATACGGCGACGCAGGCGCCAATACCTTTGGCCATATTGCCAGCACTGTCGCCAAAAGCGGCAAGACCTTGAGCCTGCCGAACATGGAACGCCTGGGCCTGGCCGCCGCCGCCCAGCAGGCCAGCGGCGAATGGGCCGCCGGCTTCGAGCAGCGCGACGGCTTTACCGGCGCCTATGGCGCCGCGCGCGAACGCTCGACCGGCAAGGACACCCAGAGCGGCCACTGGGAAATCGCCGGCGTGCCGGTGGAATTCGACTGGGGTTACTTCCCGCGCACCACGCCATCGTTCCCGCAGGACCTGACCGACAAACTCAAAGCCATGTCCGGCGTGCCGGGCTTCCTGGGCGACTGCCACGCGTCGGGCACCGACATTATCAACCTGCACGGCGACGAGCACGTGGCCACCGGCAAGCTCATTATCTATACCTCGGGCGACTCGGTGATGCAGATCGCCGCGCACGAGGAATCGTTTGGCCTTGAGCGCCTGTATGAAGTGTGCGAAATGGCCTTCAAGCTGGTCGAACCGTACAATATCGGCCGCGTGATTGCGCGCCCGTTCAAGGGCAGCAACGGCAACTACACGCGCACCACCAACCGTCACGATTATGCGGTGGCACCACCAAGCAAGACCTTGCTTGACCATGTGAAGAACGCCGGCGGCGAAGTCGTCGGCCTGGGCAAGATCAGCGATATTTTCGCCACCCAGGGCATCTCGCGCGTGGTCAAGGGCGTCGACAATATGGCGCTGTTCGAAGCGCTGCTGAAAACGGCCGATGAAGTGGGCGACAAGTCGCTCACGTTTGTCAACTTCGTCGACTTCGACCAGGCCTACGGCCATCGCCGCAATACCGAAGGCTACGCCGACGCGCTGCGCGAAATGGATGCGCGCCTGCCCGAATTCATGGCCAAGCTCAGGGACGGCGACCTGGTCGTCATCACCGCCGACCATGGCTGCGACCCGACCTGGCACGGCTCGGACCATACCCGCGAACATATCCCGATGATCTTCTTCGGCCCGGGCGTGGCGCCGCGCGCGCTGGGCATCTCGGAAACCTTCTCCGATATCGGCCAGACGCTGGCGCACCATCTGGGCGTGGCGCCGCTGGCCAACGGCCATAACGTGTTGTGAAGGGAGCATCCATGTTTTTAACCCAGGAAATCATCCGCAAGAAACGCGACAATGGTGTGCTGAGCGCCGAGGAAATCGAGTTTTTCGTGCGCGGCATTACCGATGGCAGCGTCAGCGAAGGGCAGATCGCCGCGCTGGGCATGGCTGTGTTTTTCAATGACATGAACATGGACGAGCGCGTGGCCTTTACGCTGGCCATGCGCGATTCGGGCCAGGTGCTCGACTGGCGTGCGCTCAACCTGCCAGGCCCGGTGGTCGACAAGCATTCAACCGGCGGCGTGGGCGATGTGGTTTCCCTGCTGTTGGGCCCCATGATTGCAGCCTGCGGCGGCTATGTGCCGATGATCTCGGGCCGCGGCCTGGGTCACACTGGCGGCACGCTCGACAAATTCGACGCCATTCCCGGCTACAGCACGGTGCCCGACAATGAACTGTTCCGCAAGGTGGTGCAGGACGTGGGCGTGGCCATTATTGGCCAGACGGCGCAACTGGCGCCGGCCGACAAGCGCTTTTACAGCATCCGCGATGTGACCGCCACGGTGGAATCGGTGGCCATGATTACCGGCTCGATCCTGTCGAAAAAGCTGTCGGCCGGGCTCGATGCGCTGGTGATGGACGTGAAAGTGGGCAGCGGCGCTTTTATGCCGACCTACGACAAATCGGTAGAGCTGGCCGAGAGCATCGTCGCGGTGGGCAATGGCGCCGGCATGCAGACTTCGGCCATCCTGACCGACATGAACGAATCGCTGGCGCCGTATGCCGGCAATGCGCTCGAAGTGCGCGGTGCGATGGATTACCTGACCGGCCGCGCGCGCCCGGCACGGTTGCATGAAGTCACGCTGGCGCTGTGCGCCGAAATGCTGGTGCTGGGCGGCCTGGCCGCCACCGAAGAAGAAGCGCGCACCAAGCTGGTGGCGGCGCTCGATTCGGGCGAAGCGGCCGAGCGCTTTGCGCGCATGGTGTCGGCCCTCGGTGGCCCGGCCGACCTGCTCGATCAGCCCGACAAGCACCTGGAGCAGGCGCCGTTCGTGGTGCCGGCGCCAGCATTGAGCGATGGTTACGCCAATGTACGCGACTGCCGCGCCATCGGCTTGGCCGTGGTATCGCTCGGTGGCGGACGCCGTCGCCCCACAGACGAGATCGACTTTGCCGTCGGCCTGACCGAACTGGTGGAACTGGGCGCGCAGGTTGCGAAGGGCCAGCCGCTGGCGATGGTTCACGCACGCACCGAAGCGGCAGCGCAGCAGGCGGTGCGGGAAATCCAGGCCGCGTATGAGATCAGCCCGGTGGCGCTGGCTCCGAATCCGGTGATTTATCGTACCATCCGGCCTTGAATAAGCACGTAGGTCGGATTAGCGGGGCAAAGCCCCGCGTAATCCGACAATATCGCTGACGCCAACAATGTTGTCGGATTAAGGCCAACAATGTTGTCGGATTACGGCTCCGCCTAATCCGACCTACGAACACCTATACATCGAAGCATAAAACATGAACCAACAAGAACTGATCAACGAAGCCAACGCTGCCCGCGAACTGGCCTATGCGCCGTATTCGCGTTTTAAAGTAGGCGCGGCGCTGCTGGCAAAAGACGGCCGTGTATTCCGGGGCTGTAACGTGGAAAATGCCGCCTATGGCCTGTGCAACTGCGCCGAGCGAACGGCGTTTTTCAGCGCCGTGGCGCAGGGCTGCAAGCCGGGCGAGTTTGCCATGCTGGCCGTCACCGGCGACACGGCCGAGCCGATCTCGCCGTGCGGCGCCTGCCGCCAGGTGATCTTCGAACTCGGTGGCGCCGACTTGCCGGTGGTGCTGACCAACCAGAAAAACGACATCATGGCGGTCACGGCCGGCTGGCTGCTGCCGCATGGTTTCGGTAGCTCCGACCTGGACATGAAGTAAAACCGGAGCCGGTCTTGAACCGTACCATCGACATCCAGGCTGCCGTGGCCATTGCCGCCGCCCAGGCGCTGGCAGCCAGGACGCAAGGCACCTTTGGCGTCGGCGGCGTGCTGCTTGATGGCGCCGGTAATGTGCTGCAGGCCATGCATAACAATGTGGTGAAGGATGGCCTGGTAGCCGATCCTACCGCCCATGGCGAACGCCAGTTGGTGGACTGGTATTTTGCGCAGCAGGCCCAGGGCAGGGCGCTGCCGCCGCCATCAGAACTGACCATCGTCACCTCGCTCGACCCCTGCTGCATGTGTACCGGCGCGCTGCTGGCCGCCGGCTTTCGCGTGGTGGTGGCGGCCCCGGACGCACGCGCCGGCATCAATTACGATCAGTCGGCCAGCTTTGCCGCCTTGCCGGCGCCACTGGCGGCAAGGGCTGCGGCAAACTTCTGCTACCCGGCCGTGCATGGCGAGAGCCCCTATGCACGTGCGGCCAGCGGCGCGGCGCCAGCTACTTTTTTTATCGGCAAGAACATCAGCGAGGCCACGCAGGCCCTGTGTTCGCTGGTGTTTGAATCGACCTGCGAGCAGGTGATGGCGTTGTCAAACGCCGACGGCGACACGCCGTTGTCGGACCCCGCCACGCTGCCTGCCGACCATGCGCTGGTTCGCGCGCTGCGCGCCCGCTATCGCGATGCGCTGACTTACCGCTGCGCACCCGGCCGGCCCGACGCTGGCCTGGCGCCTTATTTGCAGGCAGCGATCAAGCAGGACCGCGATCACGGCGGCGCCGGCGATGCAGCGGCCCTGCTCGATGCCTTCGGCAATCTGCTGCTGTGCGTGCCGGGTCAGTTGGCCGTCTCGCCGATCCGCACGGCCTTTATGGAATGCACGCGCCAGTATGCGCAGCTGCGCCATGAACTGATGGCCGGCGCATCGGCCCCACAGCAGGAGCAGGAGCAGATCGCGCGCTACCTGGCGCATCCCAAATATGGCACCTTCATACTGGTCAACGGACCCGACGCCAGCGCCGCCAGCTTCATGCAGCTGGGCGCCTTTGGCTCGACCATGGAGGGCGCGCTGCCGGCGTCCAACCTGGCGCCGCTGCAGTATGCGCGCGCCGCCATGCCGGAACCCGATCTGCTGGCGCTGTGCGCCGCGCTGCCGCCGCTGTACCGTCATCTGATCCGCGTGCAACCGCGCCAGGTAGCCGATGCGGCATTGATTGCAGCGCTGGCCTAGGCGTCGTCGTCAGGCAGGTTTTTCAACAGGAAGTCGCGCACATTGCCACCGGCGATGCGGCGTATCTGATCGGCTGTCAGGCCGGTATCGAGCAGCGCCTGGGTCAGGCGCGGCAGGCCGGCGGCGTCGATGGCGGTGGTGACGGCGCCGTCAAAATCCGAACCATAAGCCACGTGTTCGGCGCCGATCACCGACACCGTATATTTGATGGCGCGCGCAATCGCCTTGACATCCTTGCCGCAAACAGCCGTCTGCCAGAAGCCGATGCCCACCAGCCCACCTTGTGCGGCAATGCGTTTCAACTGGCTGTCGCTGAGGTTGCGACCGTTGGCGCAGGTGCCGCGCACGCCCGTATGCGAGACGATCACCGGCCGCGTGGCCAGCGACAGCACCTCGTCGATGGTGGCCGGCGAGGCGTGCGCCAGGTCGACGATCATCTTGCGCTGTTCCATGGCGCGCAGCCAGCGTTTGCCGAGCGGCGTCAGGCCGCCTTTTTTCATGCCGTGCTGTGAGCCCGACAGCTCGGTGTCGAAGAAATGCGTGGGGGCAGCCATGCGGTAGCCGGCGCGGTACAGCACCTCGATATTGTCCAGCTTGCCTTCGAGCGCATGCGCGCCTTCCAGCGTCAGCCAGCCGCCTATCGGTTTTGCCTGGCTGCCGGTGGCCTTGTCGCGATCGGCAATCAGCTGGCGCAACTGGGCGCGGCTGCCGATCACGCGCAGCGCGCCGTCGCTGGCGCCGGCCAGCTGGTGCAACTGCTGCGCCTGGTAGCTGGCGCGCGCCAGCAGGCTGTTCCAGGTTCGTGGCGGCAGGCCCTGCGCCATCACCAGCGCGGTGATATTGTCGCTGTCGTCATCGTTGTGTTCGATGTTCATCTTGCGCGGCGTCTTGGTGACCACCGAGAATGCCTGCAGCGCGACATTGCCCTCGGCCAGGCGCGGCAAGTCGACATGGCCGGCACCTCGCTGCTGCAACTGGCGCTGCCATAGCAGGCTGTCGGCGTGCAGGTCGGCGATCCACAGGCTCTGGTGCAGCGCCAAAGCCTGTTTTGACGGCGCTGGCGGCGTGGCCGGATACACCTGGTTGATCTGGCGATCAACCAGCGTCGGCGCAGCGAGCAGGGCGCCGAACATGGCGGCGGCAGAGAGGGAGGCGGTAATGATCATGGTGCGACGTTTTACCATGGATCGTAGGTTCCCAGGCTCCACAGATGGCCTTCCGGGTCGCGGCAGGTGAAGCCGCGCCCGCCGTAGTCCTGGTCTTCGATATCAAGCACGATCTCGCTGCCGGCAGCGAGCACACGCTGATACACCACATCGGCATCCTGCACCACCAGATAGCAGCTTTGCGTATTGGCGTTGCCGATCTGGGCTGGCTGTTTCATCAAGCGTCCGTAGGGGCTGTCGACCGCCGAGCCGAGCATGATCATGCCGTTGCCAAAACTGAGCTGGGCATGCGCGATGCCGCCATCGTTGTCGGGCACGATCAGCTGTTTTTCAAAGCCCAATACAGCGCACAGCCAGTCGATGGCCGCAGGCGCATCGTCATAGCGCAGGCAGGTGATGGTGGTGGCGCGGGTTGCTTTTGCAGTCGAGCTCATGAGGAAACTCCTGGCAAGGTGGGAGCAGCGTGGATCGCCAGCATAAGCGAGTCGCTGCCATCCCACAAGCGCGGTTTCCTATTGTGGCGGGGTGGTTTTCTTGCTCCAGCAAAAGCCATCGGCGTTGCTGGCCCATTTGAACAGCAGGAAGAAGACAAACAGGGTCAGCACCAGCGGCAAAATGGTCATGAAGATCGCCAGGCCGATGGCGCAGGCCAGCAGCGTCGGCCACGACATGGCGCCGATGGCCTGCATGCCCTGGCGCGCCAGTGAGCACAGCGTTTGCCAAAGGTCGTTGAAGGTGCTTTTGCCCGGTGCGTCGTTGATGTCTTTCATGCCGTTCTCCTGGTGAGTTGATGTGTCTACTGTAGCGTGACACCAGTCAAACGGCAGTTGGCTTGCGACAAACTGCACGATTGCGCCCCTGAACCACGGCTGGAAGCGACAAGACGTTATTCAAATATCTTCAATTTGAGCTGGAAGCTCAGTGCGCCATACAGGCGGTCCTTGTAGGAGGGCACGATGGCGATATTGAGGCCGACGCGCTCGTATTCATAGCTGACAGTTGGAATCAGGGCCGGGAACCAGCCGCCATCGCGCATCTTCGGGTAGCCGTTAAAGCCGCCGACTACCGCACCGACGCGCAGCGGACCGACGCGAAACGGCTGGTAGTACACACCCAGGTAATTGGAGTAGGCGCGGTCGCTGTTATAGAAGCGGCCGGCCGTGGCCGAGGCAACCGTGGAAAAACGGTACTCGGCGCCCAGACCAGGATTGCTGTCGTTGAGGTTCTTGTCGCGCTGGAAGTGATACGAGTAAAAGCCGGCGTTGAGCCAGGTTTCGCTCAAGGGCTGGTTCTCGATCATGGAGAAAGTCTGCGCCTGCGCCGTCGACGCCGCCGCCAGCAAGACTGCGCCTGTTGCCTGACTCAGTATGGCGACGCGGCGCGCCCACGCGCGCTGTTTGATCTGTTTCATGCCTGTCCTTCTTGTGTGATGTCGGTATAAGCCTGCAGCGCGCCATGCTATCACTGGAATATTGCTGTTTGTAAATTTCATTCTGCCAGGCAGATTTATACTATTGCCTTATGGCAAATGAATATTGCTTATTTATTATATTTTGTGCTGTTTACACGACAATTTAATGCCCTTAAGTATGATATCCTGATGGTAAGTTAATGTTCAATTTGGAAATTAAAATGATCACCTTGTCCAAAGTACCAGCGCTGCTGTTGATGTCCACCGTATTTGCCACCGGCACCGCCCAGGCAGACGTGCTAGACCTGTCCGGCCTGGTGGGCAATGCCAATCTGTATTCCCTGCACAATATCGTTGTTGGCAACAACAGCATCGGTGGCGGCATTGCTGCTGCTGGCAATATTTCTGTCAGCTCGCACAGTGTCGGCACAGGTGCATACGGTAATTATTCCGTCATTGCTGGCAATAATTTTAATTATTCCAATGGTTCGCTGGCTGGCGGCTATTACGCTGGCGGCACCGCTACCATTTCATCGAATATCAACCTGCCCAATACGCCGGCCTCGGCTGCGCCAGCGATGTCGTTTGCCAGCACATCGAGCGAAGTGGTCAAGACATCGAGCGCCATTGGCGCCCTGGCGGCAACCGGCAACGCCCGGATACTCAATCCCTATGCGCCACAGCAAGTAACGCTGTCCAGTGGTGCCGGTGGCGCCAAGTCGGTGGAAGTATTCAATATGACGGCAAGCCAGTTTGCATCGATCAACAACCTGCAGTCGACGCTGGACAGCAGCATCACCAAGTCGCTGATTTTCAATGTGAGCGGCAATGCCAGTTGGGGCAATATGGGCATGGGTGTCCTGGGTGGCTACAACGTGCTGTTCAATTTCACTGACGCGACCAGCGTCAATTTCAATGGTATCCAGGTGCTGGGCAGCGTGTTGGCGCCCAATGCCTTGATTAGTGGCGGCAACGGCGGTATCACCGGCACTGTGGTCGCCGGCGACTGGAACTCCACCCTGACGCTGGGTAACAAAGCCTTTGTTGCCAGCGACGTGGCAGGCTTTGTTTCGGCCGTGCCGGAACCGGAAACCTACGCCATGCTGTTAGCTGGCCTGGGCCTGGTCGGTTTTGCCGCCCGCCGTCGCAAGAACAAGGCTGCAGCAGCTTAAGCGCTGCCGGCTCCATGAAAAACCGCCATCACGGCGGTTTTTTTTCGCCTGCCGGCGCCACGCCGACGGCGGCCAGTACCATCTGGGTGACCAGCCGTTCGGCGTCGGCATAGTCGTTATCGGTCAATTGTGCGCGGTCCAGCACCAGCGCCATCTGGGTTGAAAAGTCGGCATACGACTGCGTCATGGCCCAGATGGCAAACATCAGATGGGTGGCGTTGACGGGGGCGATGCGCCCGTCGGCAATCCAGCGCTCGAACACGGCGATATCCTTGCGCAGCAGCGGCACCACGCGCTCGCGTATCTGTTCGCCATACAGCGGCGCACCGTTGATCACTTCAAGTGCATAGACGCGCGAGGCCCATGGCTGCTCGCGTGAGAAGCGCAGCTTGGCGCCGATATAGGCGCGCAGCACGTCGGCCGGCTGCTGCTCCTCGCGCGCCAGCGTGTCCATGCGCGCCAGCCACTCATCGAGCACATCGTCGAGCACGCGCTGGTACAGCAGCTGCTTGGACGGGAAATAGTACATCAGGTTCTGCTTGGACATGCCGCTAGCAGAGGCAATCGCGGCCACCGACGCCCCCTCGTAACCGCTTTGCGCAAACACCCGCACGGCCTGCTGCAGGATATCGCTTTGCACGCGGTCGCGGTTCTGCAGGCGCCGCTGGCTGCCGTTTTTCACGCTTGAAGACTGCTCGCTGTCCATGGCATTACCTCACAGGGCGTATCGATTGCAGAAAGGCCAGCAGCACCGGATTGTCGGTGTAGGCCACGTTAAAGCGGAACCAGACGGTATCGGGCGCGCGCAGCATGAAAAATTCGTTCGGCGAAAGCAGGATGCCGCTCTTTAATGCCAGATCGGCCACCAGCTTGCCGTGCCATTGCGGCGTTTGCCGGTCGGGCCAGCCCGCGCTGACAAACATGCCGCCGCGCGGACGCGCCAGCGGTGCCATGCCGGCCTGCACCAGCAGCTCGATGCTGCGCTCGCGGCCATCGGCCAATTGGGCAATCAGCCGCTCGACCATGCGCCGGTAGGGGCGCGCCGAGATGGCGTGATACACGGCACGCTCATTGATTTCGGAGGTCGTCAGGCCAGCGAGCATTTTTACGCGCACCAGTTCGGCCACCAGCGAGGGCGACGCGCAGATCGAGCCCACGCGCAGCACCGGCGAGAGCGTCTTGGAAAAGCTGCCGACACGGATCACGCGGCGCAGGCCGTCCATGGCCGCCAGCGATGCTTCGCCGCGCGCCGCCAGCTCACGGTAGATATCGTCTTCCACTAGCCAGAAATCGAACTGCTCGGCCAGCGCCAGCAAGCGGTGCGCCTGGGCCTGGCTGAGCGAAGTGCCGAGCGGATTTTGCAGCACCGTATTGACGAACATCAGCTTGGGCTGGCGTTCGGCTGCAAGCGCCGCCAGCGCATCAAGGTCCAGGCCGTTTTCGCCGCGCGCCACGCCCACCGGGATGCAGCCATGGTGGCGTATCAGCGACTGCAGGTTGCTGTAGCCGGGGTCTTCCACCAGCACCGTGTCGCCCGGCTTGGTCAGGCTGCGCAGGATCAGGTCGAACGCATGGGTGGCGCCATGGGTCAGCAGCACCTGGTCCGCTTCCAGCTGGAACAGTTCTTCCGACAGCGTCAATGCCAGGTGCTGGCGCAGCGACGGAAACCCCAGTGGGTGACCATAGCCACGCAGCCGGCTGGCCGGCACGCGCATGGCCTGGCGCACGGCGTCGAGCACGGTGGCCTCGCCATACATCTCGGGCGGCAGCCAGCCGGCGCCGACCGGCAGCGCTTCCGAGACGCCCGAATATAAATCCGGCGCCAGCGCATCGATGGCCGTCGGACTGGCCGGCACGGCAGCCTGCGGCGTACCGGCAATCTCATGGCGGGCCACAAAATAGCCGGAGCCGCGCCGCGACGACAGCAGGCCCAGGTTGACCAGCCGGTCATACGATTCGACCACCGTAAAGGTCGATACGCCATTGCAGCGCGCAAATTGGCGCACCGACGGCATGCGCGTGCCGATGCGCAGGGCGCGGCTGCCCACCATTACGCTGACGGCGGCGACGATCTGCTCGACCAGCGCACCTTTTTTTTCGCGCCCGATATCGAGCACCGGCCAGCCTGGCAGGGCGGGCGCGTCGTCATTTTCCTTGTCGTTTTCCTTGTGCATCGTGGTGGCTCCCATGCTGCCTTGCACAAAACTGTATTGGTTTTTTGGCCTGTACGGTTGGAACACTTTGCCGTTTGTGTATCTGTGCCGTGCCTTTGGGCCTGACTATGATTAGATCAGCTTTTTGCCAACTGGTAAATTATTTTACGCTTTGTAAAAAACGCTTTCCCAAACACGCCACCGCCTACAGGAGCAGCCCATGAACACAGCAAGGCCGGAATCGATGTCGGCATTCTGGATGCCGTTTACCAACAACCGCGACTTCAAGGCCCATCCGCGGCTGCTGGTCTCGGCCGAAGGGATGTACTACAAGGATGTCGACGGCAACAGCGTGCTCGACGGCACGGCCGGCCTGTGGTGCGTGCCCTGTGGCCACGCGCAGCCGAAGATCGTCGGCGCCATCCGCGAGATGGTCGGCCAGCTCGACTTTGCACCGACCTTCCAGATGGGTCACCCGGCCGCCTTCGACCTGGCCGAAAAACTGATGGACTATACGGGCCACAAATTCGGCCATGTGTTCTATACCAACTCCGGTTCCGAAGCGGTCGATACGGCGCTGAAGATGGCGCTGGCGTACCACAAGGCGCGTGGCGAAGGCGGGCGCACGCGCCTGATCGGCCGCGAGCGCGGCTACCATGGCGTGGGCTTTGGCGGCATTTCGGTCGGTGGCATCGGCGGCAACCGCAAGAGCTTTGGCCCGATGCTGCCCGGCGTCGACCATCTGCCGCATACGCACAACCTGGAAAAAAACGCCTATACGCGTGGCGAGCCCGAACATGGCGCCAACCTGGCCGATGAACTCGAGCGCATCGTCGCGCTGCATGATGCTTCCACCATCGCCGCCGTGATCGTCGAGCCGGTGGCCGGTTCGACCGGCGTGCTGATACCGCCGCAAGGCTATCTGAAGCGCCTGCGCGAACTGTGCACCAAGCACGGTATCCTGCTGATCTTCGATGAAGTCATTACCGGCTTTGGCCGCATGACGACGCCATTTGCAGCTGATTATTTCGGCGTCGAGCCGGACCTGATGACCACTGCCAAGGGCCTGACCAACGGCATGGTGCCGATGGGCGCCGTGTTCAGCAAAGCGTTTATCCACGATGCGCTGATGGAGGCGCCACCCGGCATTGAGCTGTTCCATGGCTATACCTATTCCGGCCATCCGCTGGCCTGCGCCGCCTCGCTGGCCACGCTGCAGGTGTTCGAGGAGCAGGGCATCTTGCAGCACGCTCAAGAGATGCAGCAGTACTGGCAGGATGCCGTGTATTCGCTCAAGGGCCTGCCGCATGTGATCGACCTGCGCTGCATCGGCCTGATCGCCGGCATCGAGCTGGCGCCGATTGCCGGCAAACCCGGCGTGCGTGCTTTCAACGCCTTCAAGCAGGCGTTTGCCGATGGTGTACTGATCCGCACCACCGGCGACATTATCGCGCTGTCGCCGCCGCTGGTGCTGGAGAAGCAGCATATTGACGAGCTGTTCGGCAAGCTGGCGACAGTGCTGAAGAATCTTGGGTAGGTCGGATTAGTGGGGCAAAGCCCCACGTAATCCGACAACTTTGTTGGCGACGCAGGTGTTGTCGGATTACGGCCCCTGCGGGGCCTAATCCGACCTACCAGATACGCGTGGCCCCGGCAGCGACGAATGAGGATAACCATGAACGATCTCGATACCATTACCCATTACATCAACGGCGCCAAAGTCGATACCACCAGCGGCCGCTATGGCGACGTGTATAACCCGGCCATGGGCGAGCCGGTAGCGCGCGTGGCGCTCGGCACCAGCGACGAAGTCGATGCGGCCGTGCAGGCTGCCGCTGCCGCCTTTCCGGCCTGGTCGGCCACACCGCCGCTGACGCGGGCGCGCGTGCTGTTTCGCTACCTGCAGCTGTGCCAGCAGCATACCGATGAATTTGCCGCCATGCTCACGCGCGAGCACGGCAAGACCTTTGCCGACGCCCAGGGAGAAGTGGCGCGCGGCATCGAGATGGTTGAATTTGCCGTTGGCATACCGCAGCTGCTAAAAGGGGAATTTACCGACCAGATTTCACGCGGTATCGACGCCTGGTCGATGCGCCAGGCGCTCGGTGTGGTGGCCGGCATTACCCCCTTCAATTTTCCGGTGATGGTGCCGATGTGGATGTTCCCGCTGGCCATCGCCTGTGGTAACACCTTCGTGTTGAAACCGTCCGAACGCGATCCGTCGGCGTCCTTGCTGCACGCGCAGTTGCTTAAAGAAGCAGGCCTGCCCGATGGCGTTTTCAATGTTATCCAGGGCGACAAGATCACTGTCGACGCGCTACTCGACCATCGCACCGTGCAGGCCATCAGCTTTGTCGGCTCCACGCCGATTGCCGAGTATATCTATGCACGCGCCAGTGCCAATGGCAAGCGGGTGCAGGCGCTGGGCGGCGCCAAGAACCATATGGTGGTGATGCCCGACGCCGACATGGACATGACCGTCGACGCGCTGATCGGCGCCGCCTACGGTTCGGCCGGCGAGCGCTGCATGGCCATCTCGGTGGTGGTGGCGGTGGGCGACGCCGGTGACAAGCTGGTCGACGCACTGGCGCAGCGCACGGCCGCACTGAAAGTGCGCGACGGCATGGAAGCGGGCGCTGAAATGGGGCCGGTGGTGTCCAGCGCAGCCAAGGCCCGGATAGAAAAACTGATCGATGAAGGCGTCGAGCAGGGCGCGTCTCTGCTGGTCGATGGCCGCAATTTCCAGGTGCCGGGGCGCGAAAACGGCTTCTTTGTCGGCGGCACGCTGTTCGACCATGTGACGCCGGCCATGAGCATCTACAAGGAAGAGATCTTCGGCCCGGTGCTGTGCGTGATGCGGGTGCCTGACGTCATTCATGCGGTCGACCTGATCAACGCCAACGAATATGGCAACGGCGTGGCCGTCTATACGCGCGACGGCGGCGTGGCGCGCGAATTCGTGCGCCAGATCCAGGTCGGCATGGTGGGCGTGAACGTACCGCTGCCGGTGCCGATGGCCTTCAACAGCTTTGGCGGCTGGAAGCGCAGCATGTTTGGCGACCACCATGCTTACGGCCCCGAAGGCGTGCGCTTTTACACGCGCCACAAGGCCGTCATGCAACGCTGGCCCAACACTGCCAGTGCTGGCGCAGAGTTTGCTTTTCCACAGATGAAGTAAGTGCCCGGTAGTTCTCTCCACTGCAGCACCGACAAGGAACGCGAAATGATCACTTCATTGCATTATCTGCCGCATCCTGCCTTGCCCAGCGCGGAGCTGGCAGGCCA
The DNA here is from genome assembly GCF_009208565.1 of Janthinobacterium aquaticum. Lineage (GTDB taxonomy): Bacteria > Pseudomonadota > Gammaproteobacteria > Burkholderiales > Burkholderiaceae_D > Janthinobacterium. Next base: position 42,651 of record NZ_WFLK01000008.1, read on the forward strand.
CTTTACCGACCTGGCGCCGCCTTTGACGGCTCGCCAGGCGGCCATCGAAAGCGCCCGCTGCCTGTACTGCTACGATGCGCCGTGCAGCCGCATCTGTCCCTCGGAAATTGACGTGGCCAGCTTTATCCGCAATCTGCACGACAAGAACATCAACGGCGCTGCCGCCGGCATCCTGCAGCAAAACATCCTGGGTGGCAGCTGCGCGCGCGTCTGTCCGACCGAAATCCTGTGCGAGGACGTCTGCGTGCGCAATCACGACGCCGAGGGCCAGCCGGTGAAAATCGGCCTGTTGCAGCGCTACGCGGTCGACCATATGCGCTTTGCCAGTCATCCGTTCAAGCGCCAACCGTCCACCGGCAAGACGGTTGCCATCGTCGGCGCCGGCCCGGCCGGACTGTCCTGCGCGCACCGGCTGGCCATGCTGGGCCACGAGGTGGTGATCTTTGAAAAGGAAGACAAGGCCGGTGGCCTCAATGAATACGGCATCGCCAAATACAAGCTGACCGATAACTTCGCGCAGAAGGAAGTGGCGTTTTTGCTCGAAGTGGGCGGCATCACCATCCGATGTCGCCAGGTGCTGGGCGAGAATCTGCAGCTGCGCGATCTGCATGCGCAATACGATGCGGTGTTTCTCGGCCTGGGGCTGGGCGCCAGCCGCAAGCTCGGGCTGACCGGTGAAGACGCTCCAGGATTGCTGGCAGCGGTCGACTATATCGCTGCGCTGCGCCAGGCCGACGACCTGGCCACGCTGCCGGTGCCGCGGCGCGCCATCGTGATCGGCGCCGGCAATACCGCCATCGACATGGCCGTGCAGATCCAGCGCCTGGGCGCCGAAGAAGTCACGCTGGTGTACCGGCGCGGCTTTGACGCCATGACCGCCACCCACCATGAACAGGAAATCGCCAAGGCCAACCAGGTACGCATGCTGACCTGGGCCCAGCCGCAGCAGGTGCTGGTCGACGCCGCTGGCCATGTGGCCGGCATGCGCTTTGAAAAAACACGGCTTGACGGCAACCGCCTGGCCGGCACCGGCGAGACATTCGAGGTAGCGGCCGACGCCATCTTCAAGGCCATCGGCCAGAGCCTCGACACCGACGTGTTGCAGGACCCGATGGCCGGCCTGCTGCGCCGCGAGGGCGACAAGATCGCGGTCGATGCGGGCTTTCGCACGGTGCTGCCCGGCATCTACGCCGGCGGCGACTGCGTGGCGCCGGGGCAGGACCTGACGGTGCAGGCGGTACAGCACGGCAAGCTGGCCGCACTGGCCATTCATCACGATCTTCTGTCCAATGTGGAGGCTGCATAATGGCTGACCTGAGCATCAACTTTTGCGGCATCAAGGCCCCCAATCCGTTCTGGCTGGCCTCCGCGCCGCCGACCGACAAGGCGTATAACGTGGTGCGCGCCTTTGAAGCCGGCTGGGGCGGGGTGGTGTGGAAAACGCTGGGCGAGGACCCGGCCGCCGTCAATGTGTCATCGCGCTATTCGGCGCTGTACGGCAAGAACCGCGAAGTGGTCGGCTTCAACAATATCGAGCTCATTACCGACCGCTCGCTGGAGATCAATCTGCGCGAGATCACCCAGGTGAAAAAGGACTGGCCCGACCGCGCCATGATCGTGTCGCTGATGCTGCCGTGCGAAGAGCATTACTGGGCCGATATCCTGCCCAAGGTCGAAGCTACCGGCGCCGACGGCATCGAACTCAATTTCGGCTGCCCGCACGGCATGCCCGAGCGCGGCATGGGCGCCGCTGTCGGCCAGGTGCCCGAGTATGTGCAGATGGTGACAAGTTGGTGCAAGAAGCACAGCCGCCTGCCCGTGATCGTCAAGCTCACGCCCAATATCACCGATGTGCGCATGCCGGCGCGCGCGGCGCTGGCCGGTGGCGCCGACGCCGTCTCGCTGATCAACACCATCAATTCGATCACTTCGCTCGACCTGGACCGCATGGTGGCCCTGCCGATTGTCGGCGGCGCCAGCACCCATGGCGGCTACTGCGGTTCGGCCGTCAAACCCATCGCGCTCAATATGGTGGCGGAAATTGCGCGCGATCCGATGACGCGCGGCCTGCCCATTTCCGGCATCGGCGGCATCGGCAACTGGCGCGATGCGGCCGAATTCATGGCGCTGGGCGCCGGCTGCGTGCAGGTCTGCACGGCTGCCATGCTTCATGGCTTTCGCATCGTGACCGAGATGAAAGATGGCCTGTCGCGCTGGATGGACGAGAAGGGCTATGAGCGCATCAGCGACTTTGCCGGCAAGGCCGTGCCCAATACCACCGACTGGAAATACCTGGACATGAACTACCAGGTCATCGCGCAGATCAATCAGGACGACTGCATTCAGTGCGGCAAATGCTATGTGGCCTGCGAAGACACCTCGCACCAGGCGATTGCGCAAAGCATCGATGCGCTCGGTACGCGCCGCTATGAGGTCATCAAGGATGAATGCGTGGGCTGCAACCTGTGCGAAATCACCTGTCCGGTGCAGGGCTGCATCACCATGGTGCCGCAGGCCACCGGCAAGCCTTACATGAACTGGACGCAGGACCCGCGCAATCCCCGGGCGGTAGTGGAAACGGTTTAGCCGGTTTTCTGTGGTATGGCGGACGGCATGCATTTTGCATCTGTTTTTTGTCAACATGCGGCCGTCTTTACGGTAAGCTAGGACGCCACCCATCCACCCCATCTACGGAGCCTCTCCTGTGAACCACGACTACTCTGGCAACACCCAGCTATGGAACGAAGACCTGGCGCCCACCACCGCGGCCCAGCGTACCTGGCGCTGGTATCACTTCGCGGCGCTGTGGGTCGGCATGGTGATGTGCATTCCTGCCTATACCCTGTCGGCCAGTCTGATCGACAGCGGCATGTCGGGCTATCAGGCGGTCGTCACGGTGTTCCTGGCCAACGCCATCGTACTGCTGCCGATGCTGCTGATCGGCCATGCCGGCACCAAGTACGGCATTCCGTATGCGGTGCTGGCGCGCGCCTCGTTCGGCACCGGTGGCGCCAAGCTGCCGGCGCTGATGCGCGCCATCGTGGCCTGCGGCTGGTACGGCATCCAGACCTGGTTTGGCGGGCAGATGATCTATACGCTGATGGGCGTGCTGGTCGGCCATGAACTCGGTGGCGACAAGATCGCAGGCCTCGGCATCAACTTCAGCCAGCTGCTGTGCTTCCTGGCGTTCTGGGCGATCCAGTTCTATTACATCCTGCACGGCATGGAGTCGATCCGCAAGCTTGAAACCTATACCGCGCCGCTGAAAATCCTGATCTGCTTCGTGCTGCTGTACTGGGTGCACAGCAAGGCTGGCGGCGTCAGTTCCCTGCTCGACCAGCCATCGCAGTTCGGCGAAGGCGGCAAGAAGGCCGGCCAGTTCTGGGTGGTGTTCTGGCCGTCGCTGACGGCGATGGTCGGTTTCTGGGCCACGCTGGCATTGAATATTCCCGACTTCACACGCTTTGCCAAGACCCAGCGCGACCAGATTATCGGCCAGTCGGTCGGCCTGCCAGTACCGATGGGTTTGCTGGCTATGCTGGCCGTAATCGTGACGGCCGGTTCGGTCGTCATGTACGGCAAGGCCATCTGGGACCCGGTCGACCTGGCAAGCCGCATGACCGGCGCAGCCGTGCTGATCGCACTGATCATCCTCATGATCGATACCGTCAGCGTCAACCTTGCGGCCAACCTGGTCGGCCCGGCATATGACTTTTCGGCGCTGGCGCCCAAGCAGATTTCGTACAAGATGGGCGGTTATATCACCGCCTCGATTGCCATTGTGATGATGCCGTGGAAGGTGCTGGAATCGACCCAGGGCTATATCTTTACCTGGCTGATCGGCTACTCGGCGCTGCTGGGGCCGATCGCCGGCATCCTTATCGTCGACTACTATTTTGTGCGCAAGACGCGCCTGGATGTGGGCCAGCTGTACCGCGACGACGGCGTCTACTCGTATCGGGGCGGCTGGAACATGGCCGCGCTGATCGCGTTCGTGATTGCGGTGCTGCCCAATATTCCGGGTTTTCTGAACGCGGCGTTTCCAGCCTCGTTCCCGGACGTATCGGCAGGCTTCAAGACCATTTACACCTACGCCTGGTTTGTCGGCGTGGCCATTGCCGCTGTTGTTTACGGCGTCATGATGAAAGGCAAGGCAGGCGCGCTGGTGCAGCCGTCAGGAGCCTGACCGATAACCAAGGAGGCAGAGCATGACCATGTCCGACAGTTCGTCCGCAAACGCATTTGCAAACCCGGCTGCAAATACGCTGATACGCGGCGGCACCGTTGTCAACGCCGACCGTGCCTTTCGCGCCGATGTGCTGATCGCTGGCGACAAGATCGTCGCCGTCGGCGAGCAGCTTGACGCGCCGCCCGGCGCCACCGTGATCGATGCCGGCGGCCTGTATGTGATGCCGGGTGGGATCGACACGCATACGCACATGAACCTGCCGTTCATGGGCACGGTCACCTCCGACGACTTCTTTACCGGTACCGCCGCCGGACTGGCCGGCGGCACCACCACCATTATGGACTTCGTGATCCCGGCGCCCAAGCAGTCGCTGCTCGAGGCCTATCACCAGTGGCGCGCCTGGTCGGCCAAATCGGCTGGCGACTACACGTTTCATGTGGCCGTCACCTGGTGGAGCGAGCAGGTGAGGGAAGAGATGGGCGTGCTGGTGCGCGAGCATGGCGTCAACAGCTTCAAGCACTTCATGGCCTACAAGAACGCCATCATGGCCGACGATGAAACGCTGGTGAAAAGCTTTACCCGCGCGCTGGAACTGGGCGCGCTGCCGACCGTGCATGCGGAAAACGGCGAGCTGGTGTTCCAGCTGCAGCAGGAACTGCTGAAGAAAGGTATCACCGGGCCGCAGGCCCACCCGCTGTCGCGCCCGCCGGCCGTGGAAGCGGAGGCGGCCAACCGCGCCATCGCGATTGCCAATGTACTCAACACGCCTGTCTATATCGTGCATGTATCGTGCGCCGAATCGCTCGACGCCATCACGCGCGCCCGCGCCAATGGCCAGCGCGTGTATGGCGAGGCGCTGGCCGGCCATCTGGTGATCGACGACAGCGTCTACCAGAGCGACGACTTCGATTACGTGGCCGGCCATGTAATGAGCCCACCGTTTCGCAGCAAGCACCATCAGGGCGCGCTGTGGCACGGGCTGCAAAGCGGGAACCTGCATACCACCGCTACCGATCACTGCACCTTTTGCGCTGACCAGAAGGCGGCCGGCAAGGACGACTTCACGCGCATTCCGAACGGCTGCGGCGGCGTCGAGGAACGCATGGCGGTGGTGTGGGACGGCGGCGTCAACAGCGGCAAGCTGACACCGTCCGAATTCGTCAAGGTCACCTCGACCAACGCGGCGCAGATTTTCAATATCTATCCGCGCAAGGGAGTGATTGCCGCCGGCAGCGACGCCGATATCGTACTGTGGGACCCGCAGGGCACGCGCACCATTTCGGCCGCGACCCAGTTTGCCAAAGGCGGCTTCAATGTATTCGAAGGGCGCACTGTGCGCGGCATTCCGGTCACCACGATTGCGGCCGGCAAGGTGGTATTTCATCAGGGCGAACTGATGGCCGTCGAAGGGGCAGGGCGCTATATCGAACGGCCGGCTTTTACAGGAGCAGTAGCATGAGCAGCATCGACAACCTGCGCATCAACGGTGCGCGCCTGTGGGACGCGCTGATGGAACTGGCGCAGATCGGCGCCACGGCCAAGGGAGGCGTCAAGCGCCTGGCGCTGACGGATCTGGACAAGCAAGGGCGCGACCTGGTGGTGCGCTGGGGCCGCGAGGCCGGTATGAGCATTACCATCGACCAGATCGGCAATGTCTTTATGCGCCGCGACGGCGAGGACAACACGCTGGCGCCGGTGATGACCGGCAGCCATATCGACACCCAGCCCACCGGCGGCAAATTCGATGGCAACTACGGCGTACTGGCCGGGCTGGAAGTGGTGCGCACGCTGAACGATTTGCATATCAAAACGCGCGCACCGATCGAGGTGGCCTTCTGGACCAATGAAGAAGGCTCGCGCTTTGTTCCCGTGATGATGGGTTCTGGCGTGTTCTGCGGCGCTTTCTCGCTTGAGACGGCGTACGCTGCCAAGGACACCGAAGGCAAAACGGTCGGCGAAGAGCTGGCGCGCATCGGCTACCGTGGCGAGCAGGTGCCGGGCCAGCATCCGATCGGCGCGTATTTCGAGACGCATATCGAACAGGGCCCGGTGCTGGAAGACGCCGACAAGGTGATCGGCGTGGTACCGGCCGTGATGGGCCTGCGCTGGTACGACTGCACCGTCAAGGGCATGGAGGCGCACGCCGGCCCGACGCCGATGGGCTTGCGCCGCGATGCGCTGCAGGTGGCTACCACCATCATGCAGGAAGTGGTGGCGATTGCTCATCGCTACCCGCCCTACGGCCGCGGCACGGTGGGCATGGTGCAGGTGTTTCCAAACAGCCGCAACGTCATTCCCGGCGAAGTGAAATTCAGCATCGACCTGCGCAACGTCAACGATGAACTGCTCGACACCATGGACGCCGATATCCGCGCCTTTATCGAGCGTCAGGAGACCGATACCGGCCTTGCCATCGCCATCGAGCAGGTATCGTATTTTGCGCCGACGCCATTCCATCTCGATTGCGTGGGCGCCGTGCGCAGCGCCACCGACAAGCTCGGCTACTCCACCATGGACGTGGTCTCCGGCGCCGGCCACGACGCCATCTATGCAGCGCGCCTGGCGCCGGCCGGCATGATCTTCGTGCCCTGCAAGGACGGCATCAGCCACAATGAAATCGAGGACGCCAAACCCGGGCACCTCGAAGCGGGCTGCAATGTGCTGCTGCATGCGATGCTGGAACGGGCCGAGGTGCTCTAGTCGCCGCTGGCGGGCGGTGCTATGCTGCCCGCATGACTTCTTCCGATACGCTTGCCAGCCAGGGCGGCCAGTTGCTGGCCGCCGGCGACATCGCTGGCGCCGAAGCGCTGTTCGGCCAGGCGCTGGTGCTGGACAGCTGCCAGGTGTTTGCACTGTCGAATCTAGCCTGGCTGCGCGAGCAGCAGGGACGGCTGACCGAGGCCGAAAGCCTGTATCTGCGCGCGCTCGATACTGCTGCCGACGATGTGCATCTATTGCAAAATCTCGGCGTTGTACTGATGCGCTTGCGCCGCAGCGCTGACGCCGAGCGCGTCATGCAGCGCGTGGTGCTGCTGGCGCCCGAACTGGCAGCTGGCTGGTCCAATCTCGGTGCGCTGTATGCCGCCATGCAGCGCGAAACGGCGGCCGAACGCTGCTACCGCCACGCGATCACACTGGACGCCAGCTACGCCAAGGCGCGCTATAACTTGTCTTATCTGCTGCTGCGCCAGGGCCGCTGGCCGGAAGGCTGGCAGATGCTCGAGTCGCGTGGGCAGGCCAGCAATTTTGCCGATTATTTTGCGTTCCCGCGCTGGCATGGACAGCCGCTGGCCGGCAGTACCATTCTGATCTGTCCCGAGGCGGGCATGGGCGATATGCTGATGCTGTGCCGCTATGCGCCGCTGCTCAAGGCGATGGGCGCTGCGCGCATATCGCTGCTGTGCCATGCGCCGCTGGCTCGTTTGCTGCGCGGTGCGGCTGGCATCGATGAGGTGATGGCGATTGGCGAGCCGGTACCCAGCACGGGCTGGGATTGGTGGCTGCCGGTACTGAGCCTGCCCGGCCTGTGCGGCACTACGCTCGAAACAATTCCGGCCGAGTTGCCCTATCTGCAGCTGCCTGCAAACGCAGAAGCACGCGAGCCTGGGGCGAAGCTGCGCATTGGCCTGGCATGGAAAGGCAATCCCCGGCATGAAAACGATGGTGAACGCTCGCTTGCCTCGCTCGATATGCTGGCGCCGCTGGGACAGGTAGCAGGCGTGGAATTTTTCAGTCTGCAAAAAGGCGCCGGCGAAAATGAGGTGTGCAGCGCCATCAGCTTTGTCAGCGGTGGCGCGGCGCTCGGCGATATGGCCGACACGGCCGCGCTGATCGCCGGCCTCGATCTGGTGATCAGCGTCGATACCGCCGTGGCCCACCTGGCCGGCGCGCTGGGCAAACCGTGCTGGCTGCTGCTACCCGACTACCTGTGCGACTGGCGCTGGCTGGCCGGACGCAATGACAGCCCGTGGTATCCGACGATGCGCTTATTCCGCCAGCCGGCGTTTGGCGGGTGGGAGGCATTGATTGCGCACGTGGCTGATAAGCTGCGGGATTTTTCAAAGCGTAGGTCGGATTAGCGGGGCAAAGCCCCGCGTAATCCGACAACATTGTTGGCGTCAGCGGTGTTGTCGGATTACGGCCCCTTTGGGGCCTAATCCGACCTACGGCCTGGTGACGATCATGGGTCACGTCAAACACCGTTGGCGTCAATGATGTTTTCGGATTACGGCCCTGTGCATCCGCGGGCCTGGTCAAACACCATCGCCCCGAAAGTGACGCAGCAAATGCAGCAGTGCCTGCGCCGCAATATCGGCGTCGTCGGCGGTCATGGTTTCCAGCGGGTTGTGGCTGATGCCGCCGTTGCCGCAGCGGACGAACAGCATGGCGACATCGGTGATGGCGGCCATGGCCATGGCGTCGTGGCCAGCGCCGGAGAGCAGGGCGTATGGCGCAATATCGACCGCTGCTACTGCCGATTCGAGCTGCGCCATCAGCCACGGCGCGCACGGTGCCGCGTTGGCTGACAGCAGCAGTTCAGTTTCCACATCGATTTGGCGCCGCGCGCAGATGGCGGCGATGCCATCGAGGATATCGTCGACGGCGGCCTGGCGCACCGTATCGCTGGCGGCGCGGATGTCGAGCGACAGCTGGCAGGCGCCGGCAATCACATTGACCGAGCCATTGGGCACCTGCAGCTGGCCCACCGTGCCCACCAATGCTTCGCCCTGGCTGCAGCGTTGTTCGACCAGCATAATGATTTCAGCGGCAGCGCTGGCTGCATCGCGGCGCATGGTCATCGGCGTGGTGCCGGCGTGGCTGGCGACGCCGGTCAGCTTGAGCAGGTAGCGCGAGCTGCCGGCAATGGCCGTGACCACGCCCAGCGGCAGGTCGCGTTCGAGCAGCACCGGCCCCTGTTCGATATGCACTTCCACAAAGCCGAGCAGGTCCTGCGGCTTGCGCGCAATCGCGGCAATCTGGCGCGCATCGTGACCGGCGGCGGCCAGTGCGTCGCGCATGCTCACGCCCTCGCTGTCGTACTGGTTCAAGAGCGCCAGGTCGAAATGGCCGGTGACGGCAGTGCTGCCCAAGAAAGTGCTCTTGAAGCGCACGCCTTCTTCTTCGGCAAAGCCGACGATTTCAAGATGGAAGGGCAGTTTTTCGCCACGTTCGTGCAGATGGCGCACCACCGCGATCGGCAGCACGATGCCCAGGCGGCCATCGTATTTGCCGCCATTGCGCACGGTGTCGTAGTGCGAGCCGGTGATCAGCGTTTTGGCATCCGGTGCGTCGGACAGGTAGCGGCCCACCACATTGCCGACCGCGTCGATCTGCACCTGCATGCCTGCGTCCTTCATCCAGGCCGCCAGTTGCGCGACAGTTTTCTGGTGCGCCGCAGTCAGGTAGGCGCAGGTCAGGTTGTAGCCGCTGTCGCTCCAGCCGGCCAGCGTTTCCACCTGCTGCATGATGGCGGGGCCGAACGGCAGGCGCACATCGAGCAGGTCGTTCAGCCGCAGTTCGGCGATGCGCTTTATCTGGCGCAGCGACTCGGCCAGTTCATCGGCACGGCGGTTCTTCAGGCGCCGTGTAAAGGTGGCGATAATGTCCTGGCGCGTCAGTCCCTGGCCGGTCGGCCCTTTGACAGCCAGGATAAAGGGGAAGCCGAACCTGGCTTTGTAGTCGCTATTGAGCCGCTGCAGCGTGGCGAATTCTTCCGCGCTGCACAGGTGCAGGCCCGACTTGGCCTGCTCGCGCGTCGATTCGGCTGTCAGTTGGCCGGCAATGGCCGCCTTGCCGGCCAGTTCGGGATGGGCGCGGATCAGTCCCAGCTGCTCTTCCGGCGAGGCTTGCGCCAGCACCTGCTGCAAGGCAGTCTTGAGCGCCGTCACGCTGGCGAACGGCCGCCTGCTCGCTGCGCGCTGGGCGATCCATGGCGAGAGTTCATAGACGCCATGCAGTTGTTCGACAAAGTGGGCAGGGCTGCTGGCGTTCAGGTCAGAAAGGCTGGTCATGGTTGGGTCCGATCATGCAAGCTGTGATGATAGCGCCGGCTGCCGCTTTGATTATAAGTCCATGCTGATAGACCTTATTTTTTAATCAGCGCCTTGGCCGCCGCGCTGACCTGGTCGCGCAGCCATTTGTGTTCGGGCGCCTGGTGTACGCGCTGGTGCCACAACTGGTAAAAGCGCATCGGCGGAAACTTCAATGGCACCGTAAAGGTTTTCAGCGGCAGCGTTTTTTCATGAAAGCGCACGAACTGGCGCCCGGTCGTCAGCACCAGGTCGGTCTGCGTCAGCATATACGGAATCAGGCCGAAATAGGCCGACTCCACCACCACATTGCGCTGCATGTTCTGGCGTTCGAGGAAGGTATCGATCACGCCGTGGTAGCCGGGCATCATCGGCGAGGGCGCCACATGCGGCAGGCTCAGATAGTCGTCCACCGTCATGGCATCGCTGGCGGTGCGGCGCGCATAGGCGTTTTCCGCATGCATGGCGCAGATGATCGGGTCTTCGAACAACTTGGACATATGCAGGTGGGCTGGCGGCTCTTCCCAGTTGGCGATGACCAGGTCAAGGTCGCCATCGGACAACTGGCGCACATGGTCCACGCCCGGCCCCTGGCTGTGCAGTACCACCCGGCTTCTTGGCGAGCCGCGGCGCAGCATCGCCACCACGTTGGGCAGGAACTGGCTGTCGAGATAATCGGGGGCCGCAATATGGAAGGTGCGCGCTTCCTCCTGCGCCACGAACGGTCTTTTCTTGATAAACAAGCTTTCGGTCTGGTCGAGGATGCGTTTGGCCGGATCGAGCAGGCTTTCGCCATGCTGGGTCGGCACCATGCCGCGCGCGCCGCGCACCAGCAGCGGATCGCCCGTCAGTTCGCGCAGCTTGCGCAGCGAGGCGGAAATCGAGGGCTGCGGCTGGTTGAGCTTGAGCGCTACGCGCGAGACGTTTTTCTCGATCAGCAGCAGATACAGTATGCGGATCAGGTGCAGGTCGAGGTGCTGCGGCAGGCTGGACATAAGAGGCGAATTTGTTTGTATATGATTTTGGATATGTCAAATATACGTGATTTTTCATGTGTAGTCGGCTAATCCGTTTTATCTTGTGCAAACTGGCGTGCGTTTTTGCGCCGCTTTTGCTCCGTTCTTTGCGAGGATACCGATGGATGTGTTGGCTGACCTGATCCCCTATGGCCTCGAATGGCTGAACCTGCTGGTGCGCTGGCTGCATGTCATCACCGGCATCGCCTGGATCGGCGCCTCGTTCTATTTTGTCTGGCTCGACAATTCCATCCGTCCGCCGGCGCCCGGTTCCGAGCTGGCGAAAAAAGGCGTGGCTGGCGAACTGTGGGCGGTGCATGGCGGCGGCTTTTACAATCCGCAAAAATACCTGGTGGCGCCAAGCGAATTGCCCAAGGAGCTGCACTGGTTCAAATGGGAAGCGTATTCGACCTGGCTGTCCGGCTTTGCCCTGCTGACCATCGCCTATTATTTCAACGCGCAGGCCATGATGATCGACAAATCGGTGGCCGACCTGTCGAGCTGGCAGGCGATCGGCATCGGCATCGCTACCCTGGTGATCGGCTGGACGGTGTATGACCTGCTGTGCCGCTCGCCGCTGGCGCGCCATGAACTGTGGTTTGGCGTGACGATCTTTGCGCTGATCGTCGGCGCCGCCTATGTGCTGACGCACTTGCTGAGCGGGCGCGCCGCCTACATCCATGTGGGCGCCATGATCGGTACCATCATGGTGGCCAATGTGCTGATGCTGATTATTCCCGGCCAGCGCAAGATGGTCGAAGCCATGGCCGCTGGCAAGCTGCCCGATCCGCGCCACGGCCAGAAGGCCAAGCAGCGCAGCGTGCATAACAATTACTTTACCTTGCCGGTGCTGTTTATCATGATCAGCAACCACTATGCGATGACCTATCGCCACCAGCATGCGTGGCTGGTGCTGGCCATGATCATGGCGGCCGGCGTCTTTATCCGCCACTTCTTCAACCTGCGCCACAAGGGGCGCGTGGAATGGCGCTATCCGGTGATCGGCGTGGCCCTGCTGCTGGCGGTGGCCGTGGCGATTGCACCGAAGCGGCCGGCCGCCGTTGCCGCCACGCCGGCCAGCGAACAGGGCGCCGCTTTCGAGCAGGTGCGCGCGATTGTTGCCCAGCGCTGCACCACCTGCCATTCGGCGCATCCGACCCAGGCCGGCTTCGCCACCGCACCGGCCGGTATCATGTTCGACAATGAAACCGAAATCCGCCAGCATGCGGCGCAGATTTACAAGCAGGCGATCGAACTGAAAGCCATGCCGATCGGCAACCTGACCAATATGACCGAGGCCGAGCGCGCGCAATTGGGCGCCTGGCTGCAACAGAACCTGCAAGGAAAAAAATGAGTACCGTACAAGCCGATATGGCAGCGCGCCTGAGCGACTGGATCGACCAGCACTTTGACGAAGAAGTGGCGTTCCTGCAAAAAGTGGTGCAGCAGCCGACCGACACGCCGCCCGGCAATAATGCGCCGCATGCCGAGCTGGTCGCGCAGCTGCTGACCGACTACGGCTGGCAGGCGGAAAAGCACGCCGTCCCGGCTGACCAGGTAGCCGCCTACGGCATGCAGAGCATTACCAACCTGATCGTGCGCCGCCCGTATGGCGCCGGCGGACCGACGGTGGCGCTGAACGCCCATGGCGATGTGGTGCCGCCCGGCGAGAACTGGACGTATCCGCCGTATGGGGGGCAGATCGATAACGGCCATATCTATGGCCGCGCCACGGCAGTATCGAAAGGCGACTTTGCCACCTATGTGTTTGCCACGCGCGCGCTCGAAGCGCTGGGCGTGCCGCTCAAGGGGCAGCTCGAACTGCACTTTACCTACGACGAAGAGTTTGGCGGCCTGCTGGGCCCCGGCTGGCTGCTTGAACAGGGTTTGAGCCGGCCCGACCTGGTGATTGCGGCCGGCTTCAGCTATCAGATCGTCACCGCCCATAACGCCTGCCTGCAGCTGGAAATCACCGTGCATGGCAAGTCGGGGCACGGCGCCATGCCGGAGACGGGCGTCGATGCGCTGCAGGCAGCGAGCAAGATACTGAACGCCATCTACGGCCAGTTGCCCGAGCTGAAGAAGACAAAATCGCAGGTACCAGGCATCGGTTCGCCCACCATGCTGATCGGGCGCATCGACGGCGGTACCAACACCAATGTGGTGCCGGGCAACGTGGTGATGAAAATGGACCGGCGCATGATCCCCGAGGAAGACCCGGTGGCCGTTGAAGCGCAGGTGCGCGCGCTGATCGAAGATGCCGTGCGCGGCGAACCGGGCATCAGCATCGAGATACGCCGCCTGCTGCTGTCGCAGGCGTTGCGCCCGTTGCCAGGCGCGGCAGAACTGGTGGCCAGCCTGCAGAAAAACGCGCTGGCGATCCTGGGCGAAGCCATTCCCGCACAGGGTACGCCGCTGTATGCCGACGCGCGCCTGTATGGCGAGCATGGCATCCCGGCCGTGCTGTATGGCGCCGGTCCGCGTTCGGTGCCTGAATCGAACGCCAAGAAAGCCGACGAGCGCCTGGCGCTGGACGATCTGCGCAAGGCCAGCAAGATCGTGGCAATGACACTGTTCGATTTACTGGGCCGGTAGCGCAGCGCACACTCGCCGCTGTCCGTTTCATGCGGTGTCGCAGCTAATGCGGTGGTTTGTCGTATGATGTTGTGATATTGAGCTGTATCAACATTCAACCCTGCGGCGACCAACCCACTGTGTATCGATACGATCTGATCAGCTGTCACGACTGCGGCGTGCTGTATCGCAAGCGCCCCTTGCGCCCGCGCGAGAAGGCGCGCTGCGCGCGCTGCCGCTCCGTGCTGTATCGCGGCACCTCGGCCGACCTGACACGGGTGGTGGCGCTGACCCTGGGCACGCTGTTCGTCTTCCTGATCGCGCAATTTTTTCCCATCGTCGAACTCGAGGTCAATGGCTTGACTTCCAGTGCCACGCTGCTCGGTTCCATCCGCGTGCTATGGCATGAGCAGATGCATATCGTGGCCACCATGGTGTTCCTGTTTACGATGCTGTTTCCGGCCATCGAGCTGGGCTCCCTGCTGTATGTGGCACTGGGCCTGCGCGTGGGCATCCGGGTGGCCGGTTTCAGCCGTGTGCTGCGCGCCGTGCAGATGTCGCGCGACTGGGGCATGACGGAAGTGCTGATGATCGGCATCCTGATTACGGTCGTGAAGATGACCAGCCTGGCCACGGTGGTGCCGCAACCGGGCCTGTTTGCGTTTGGCGCCTTGACGCTGCTGCTGGCCATCGTGGTGTCGTTCGACCCGAAGGCGCTGTGGAATATCGGCGACCAGCAGATCCGCCAGGTGCTGCCCGGCATCCGCTACAAGCCGCTGGCGCCCGATACGCCGGTGTTGCCCTGCCACTGCTGCGGCCTGGTGGCGCCGCCCGTCGCCCGTGGCCGTCATCTGGCCTGCGCGCGCTGCGGCAGCACCCTGCATGGCCGCAAGCCCGACAGCATCAACCGCACCTGGGCGCTGCTGATTGCCGCCGTGATCCTGTATATCCCCGCCAATCTGCTGCCGGTGATGCATACCAGGACGCTGCTGGGGGCGGAAGAAGACACCATCATGAGCGGCGTGGTGCTGTTCTGGACTTCTGACTCAAAAGCGCTGGCCATCATTATTTTCATTGCCAGCGTGGTGGTGCCGATGCTCAAGCTGGTCACGCTGGCGCTGCTGGCCTGGACCTCGCAGCGCCGTTCGCACTGGCGCCCGGAGCAGCGCACGCGCCTTTATCGGATGGTTGAATTTATCGGCCGCTGGTCGATGCTCGATATTTTTGTCGTCACGCTGACGGTGGCGCTGGTGCGCTTCGATGCGCTGGCCGTGATTACGGCCGGTCCCGGCGCGCTGGCCTTTGGTGCGGTGGTGGTGCTGACCATGCTCGCTTCGATGAGCTTTGATCCGCGCCTGATCTGGGATCCGATCGACGAGCAGGCAGCGCAGCGCAAGCATACGGAAACAAGCAAACATACAGTGATTGGAGAACAGCATGTCTGACAAGGAAGAGCGCGGCGTCAGCGCGCCCGATGAACGCCTACTGCCGGAACCCGAGGTGGACAAGGCCAGCCGCTGGCTGCCTTCGCTGGTGTGGCTGATTCCCTTGCTGGCCGCGCTGATCGGCGGCGTGCTGGCGGCCAAGTCGGTGCTCGACAAGGGGCCGACGGTGACCGTCAGCTTCAAGAGCGCTGAAGGACTGGAACCGGGCAAGACCAAGGTCAAGTACAAGGACGTCGATATCGGCCAGGTGCGCGCGATCAACCTGGGCGACGATTTGAGCCGGGTGCTGGTCACCATCGAAATGAGCAAGGAGGCGCGCCGCTTTGCCACCGCCGATTCGCGTTTCTGGGTGGTGCGTCCGCAGATCGGCGCCAGCGGCGTGACGGGCCTGGGCACCTTGTTGTCCGGCGCCTATATCGGCGTCGATACGGGCAAGTCGGAAACGAAGAAGGAGCAGTTCACGGGCCTGGAAACGGCGCCGCCGGTGGCCGGCGACCAGAAGGGCAAGCTGTTTACGCTGCATGCCGAAAGCCTCGGCTCGATCGATGTCGGCTCACCCCTGTTCTACCACCGCGTGCGGGTCGGCAATGTGGTCAGCTATGGGCTCGACAAGGATGGCAACGGCATTACCCTGTCGGTGTTCGTCAATGCACCGTACGACCAGTTCGTGGGCAAGAATGCGCGCTGGTGGCATGCCAGCGGCGTCGATGTGCGGCTCGACTCGAACGGCTTCAAGCTCAATACGCAGTCGCTGGCGGCGCTGCTGGTGGGCGGCATCGCATTTGAATCGGAAAACGGCCACAAACCGGCCGAACCGGCGGTTGCTGGCACTAGTTATCGCCTGGCGGCCGATGAAGCGAGCGCCATGCGCGCGCCCGATGGCGAAGCGCTGACCACGGTGTTTTATTTTGACCAGTCGCTGCGCGGCCTGCAGCCCGGCGCCACGGTCGACTTTCGCGGCATCGTGCTCGGTGAAGTGCGCTCGGTCGGCGTAGAGTACGACCCGGTGAAAAAGAACTTCCGCATGCCGGTCACGGTCAACCTGTATCCGGGTCGCCTGGGTTCCGGCTTCAAGACGGCGCTGGGCGAGGGCGATACCACGGCCGGCCATCAGGTACTGGAACGCATGGTCAGTCGCGGCCTGCGCGCGCAGCTGCGTACCGGCAACCTGCTGACCAGCCAGCTGTATATCGCGCTCGACTTCTTCCCGAAAGCGCCGAAAGTGATGATTGACACCAGCAAGTATCCGATCGAAGTGCCGACCGTACCCAATACGCTCGACGAACTGCAGACGCAGGTGGCCAGCATCGCCCGCAAGCTCGATCAGATTCCGTTCGGCGAGATCGGCGACAATCTGAACGACACGCTCAAGCAGGCCAATGTGCTGTTCACGCAGCTCGACAAGGAAGTGGTGCCGGAAATGCGCGATACGCTGACCGCGGCCAAGCATACCTTCGGTTCGGCCGAGCAAGTGCTGCAGAAGGATTCGCCGCTGCAGTCCGAAGTACGCCAGGCATTGCAGCAGCTGACGCAAACGCTGCAGTCGCTCAATGCGCTGACCGATTACCTGGAACGCCACCCCGAAGCGCTGATTCGTGGCAAAAAAGGAGATGACAAAAAATGATCAAAGCACTCACGCTGGCCACCGCTGCGGCCCTGATGCTGGGCGCCTGCTCGACCTCGCCGCCCGAGCATTTCTATACCCTGTCCGGCGGTGCTGACACACAGCCGGCCAAGCCTGTTCAATACTACGTGGAAGTGCTGGCCGTCAGCGTGCCGCAGCAGGTCAACCGCAATCAGTTCGTGGTGACGTCGACCTCGGGCCGCATTGAGCTGCGTGAACAGCAGCGCTGGGCCGGGCCGCTGGCCGGCGAAATCGGCCAGTCACTGTCGACCGCCGTCACGGCCGACCTGGGCGCCATTGACGTGTTCCGCACGCCGTATCCGGACAAGCTGCCGGTCTACCGCATCAGCACCAATGTGCTGCGCTTTGAATCGGTGATGGACAGCCACGCGCTGATCGACGCCGTCTGGAGCGTGCGCCAATTGTCGAGCAATCAGGTGCTGACCTGCCGCACCGTGGCCAGCGAAAAGGTCGGCGCCGGCTACGATGAACTGGTGCTCGGTCACCGCCACGCCGTGCAGAAGATCGCCAGCGAGATGGCGCAGGTGGTGCGCGGTTTTGGCAGCGCCAGCGGCGCCTGTCCGACAACTCAAACAAACTGAAACAACCATGAAATTCATTGATTTTCCCGCTTTGCAGCAGCTCGCTGCTGCCTCGGCGCAAGTGAGCAAACCATGCAGCTGCTGCAGCGTGCCGCTCGATGCGTGGCAGCGCCTGCCGACCTCGCTGGAACTGGAGCGTTTTGAAGAAGTGGGCACCTTGCGCGAAGACCCGTACGAGGAGCCGACCTTTGCCGAATACCATCCGAACGGCACCACCTACGACAGCGTGGACGCACCGATTGCGCCACGCTACTATCCGGCCAACCTGAGCCAGGTGTCGCGCTGCATGAATTGCAGCCGCCACTACCTGCGCTATAACGAGGCAGGCGGCTATTTCACGGAGTTGCGCATCCGCGCGCTGCGCCCGGAACTGCTGGTCGACGCCGCGCTCTGAGCGGCAGCGTCCTGCGCGCCGGCCTGGCCGGCAAACCAGGACGCATAGGCAGTATTGGCTACCAGTTTGCGGTTGAGGTCCGGTGCGCCATCGCGCCACCAGACCGGCCCGCGCTCGCCCAGCGCCTGCTTGGCGCTGTCCACGTTTGCGCGTGCGGTGCGCTCGGCTGCTGCATCGCCGGCCTGCATGGCTGCCTTGACGGCGCGCCTGGCGTCCATCAGCTGATGAACCAGGCCTTGCCGCACTTCGGGCGACAGGCCCGGATTGGCGGCGCGCCACAGCCGGCCGCGCACGATGATATAGCGGCCATCTGGCGTGACCAGTACGGCGCGCTTTCCATGGTGCTGCGGCTTGTCGGACATGGGCGGTACTCGTCTCGGGAAAACTGCAAGGTCGCATGATGGCGCCTTATGGTCGGTACGATTGCGCACTATCGGTTCGCAGACGATAGGGCAGCGTTGATCCCTGATGTAGAAAATTAACGTAGAGCATGATACTTTGACATACTTGGTATCTGATTATTTTTTTACGGGATGACCGATGCTGTCTTTTCTGATTGTGCTCGCCGCGCTGGCGTTCCTGATGCTGGCCGCCTACCGCGGCTACAGCGTTATTCTGTTTGCTCCCGTCGCGGCGCTGGGCGCGGTGCTGCTGACCGATCCGTCGGCCGTGGCGCCGGTTTTCAGCGGCATCTTTATGGAAAAGATGGTCGGCTTTATCAAGCTCTACTTCCCCGTATTCCTGCTGGGCGCCGTATTTGGCAAGCTGATTGAAATGTCGGGCTTTTCGCAGTCCATCGTCGCGGCCGCCATCCGCTATATCGGCCGCACCCGCGCCAATGCCGTGATCGTGGCTGTCTGTGGTGCGCTTACTTACGGCGGCGTATCGCTGTTCGTGGTGGTGTTTGCCGTCTATCCGTTTGCGGCCGAGTTGTACCGCCAGAGCAATATCCCCAAGCGCCTGATGCCGGGCGCCATTGCGCTCGGTGCGTTTACCGCCACCATGGATACTTTGCCGGGCACGCCGCAGATTCAGAACATTATCCCCACCACCTTTTTTCACACCACCGGCTGGGCCGCGCCGTGGCTGGGTACCATCGGCGCCATTCTCACCATCGTGTTCGGTTTGATGTACCTGGAATGGCGCCGCCGCTCGGTGATGGCTACCGGCGAAGGCTACGGCGTGGACACCCAGCCGCTGGCCAAGGTCGATGTCAACAACCTGCCGTCGCCGCTGCTGTCGGTGGCGCCGCTGGTGTTGGTTGGCGTGGCCAATTTCCTGCTGACCCATTGGATACCGCGCTGGTATGGCGACAGCCACCTGATCACCAGCGCCGAGCTGCCGGGCCTGCATGACCCTGTCACCACCTCGATCAAATCGGTGGTCGGCATCTGGGCGGTTGAAGGCGCGCTGCTGCTGGGTATTTTGCTGGTCTGCATCACTGCCTTCAAGCGCATCAAGGACGGCTTTGCCGAAGGCACCAAGGGTGCAGTGGGCGGCGCGCTGCTGGCGGCCATGAACACGGCTTCCGAATACGGCTTTGGCGGCGTGATTGCCGCGCTGCCCGGCTTTATCGTGGTGCGCGACGCGCTGCGCAGCGTGCCCGACCCGCTGGTCAACGCCGCCGTTTCCGTTACCACCCTGGCCGGCATTACCGGTTCGGCCTCCGGCGGCATGAGCATCGCGCTGGCCGCCATGTCCGACAGCTTTATCGCCGCCGCCAACGCGGCCCATATCCCGCTCGAAGTCATGCACCGCATCGTCGCCATGGCCAGCGGCGGAATGGATACCCTGCCGCACAACGGCGCGGTGATTACCCTGCTGGCCGTGACGGGCCTGACGCACAAGCAGTCGTATCGCGATATCTTTGGCATCACGATTATCAAGACGGTGATCGTGTTTATGGTGATTGGGGTTTATTATCTGACCGGGCTGGTCTGATGAACTTGCCAGTGATGTCGGGCCAACTGCTCTTTTTAGCCAGTGCGCTTGGTGCAGTCAATGGCATCTTGCTGGCGCTTTACCTGTTCAGCCGTCCGGCGGCGGGCCTGTCCAATTACATGCTGGGCGGGTTATTGCTGGCAATCGGCTTTCGCACGCTTAAATCGACTTTTTATTATTTCAACGCCGATCTGGCTATCGGTTTTATTCAGTTCGGACTGGCTGCCTGCTTGCTGATCGGGCCGCTGACCTTTTTATATGTCGATTACCAGCTTGCGGAAATAAAAAACACGCCGGTTGCCAGAAAATGGTACCGGCATTTTCTGTTGCCGCTGCTGCTGATCGGGATTGCCGTATTCTTTCCGTATTCGCGCCAATCCGAGAATTGGTATTATGCAATTTGCTGCATGCATCTTTACTGGTTTGCCTATCTTGTCTGTGCCGGGAAAAAATTATGGCGCTCACGCGCTGTATTATTTTCGGAAGAAGGTAAAGTGTCGCGCCAGGCCATTCTTCTGCTTGGCGTGTATTTCAGCAGTTTCTTGATTCTCGCCGCGTATGTCAGCACGCCTTTTACTTCCTATATTGTGGGAGCGCTCTCGTTTACATTTACCGTGCATGTCAGCATCCTCACATATATATTGAAAGACGAGCACCAGCACAAGGAAACGAAAAAATACCAGAACCGCCGTCTGTCGCCACAGGATGCTGCGGCGCTGCTCTCCGCGCTAAGCGAGCAAATGTGCCAGCACAATCTTTATCTGAATCCCGGTTTGAGCCTGGCCCTGCTGGCCAAAAAAGTCGGCCATTTGCCCACCACCGTTTCGCAGGTGATCAACGACAATCTGCAAAAAAGTTTCAATCTTTATATCAATGAATTTCGTATCGAGCATGCCAGGCGCCTGCTGATCGATGAAGCCCATCTGACGATGGAGCTGGTAGCCGAGCGCAGCGGCTTCAATTCCAATTCAACTTTTTTTGCAGCTTTCAAGAAGATCGCCGGACAGACCCCGGCAAGCTACCGCGCGGCCCATGCTGCCGGTGCTGTTGTGTTATCAAAATCCGGTGCCTAGCCGGTCAGCGCAGACAGGCTACGGAATCATGTATCCGGAGTGCGTAATCATGCTTTGCCAGCCCCAGCCTGCGCTTTAACCCTACATTTGCACCTTGGCATCGCTGTCGCTTGATGCGACCGCTGTACCACCGTATTTACCTTCGGTGACAAGGTACCTGCAAATCACGGGATCATGTATGAGTTCATTGTTTATCCGCGCCCTGCTGGGCGCTTGGCTGTTGTTGTGCCTGTCCCATGTTGCAGCACGTTCAAATGAGCGATTGCAGCACCAGGGCAGCGATACCGAACAGATCGCCCGAACGCTGACCGACTATATCGAGGGAACCGCCAATGCCGATCCGCTCAAGCTGCGGCGCGCCTTTCATCCGGACTTCAAGCTCTACACGGTAGGCGAGGCCGGTGAGCTGATTGCGCGCTCGGGTGAGCAATATATCGCCGGCTTCAGGCCCGGTGAAAAAAACAGCCGGGTAGGGCGCATCGTGGCTATCGATGTGGAAAACAATATCGCGACCGCAAAAGTGGAGGTGCTGGTACCGGATTTCAGGCGCTATACCGATTACTTCATGCTGCTGAAATATGACGGCGCATGGAAAATCGTGCAGAAAAGCTATACATGGGAAAAGGCGCCAGTACCCGGCAAGCGGATACTGTTTGTGACCTCCAGCCAGCATACGTATGGCGAAACCAGGCTCAATGCGGCCAATCATTTTGCTGAAATAGCGGTGGCATATGATGTTTTCAAAAAACACGGCTATGCGGTGGACTTTATCAGTCCGGCTGGCGGCGCCATTCCGCTTGGCTATATTGAAACGTCGGATCCGCTGCAAAAGCAATATTTGTACGATACCGGTTTCATGACCTTGCTGAAAAATACTTTCACGCCGCAGCAGGTACGTGCAAAAGATTATCAGGCGGTCTATTACAGCGGCGGTGGCTCGGCCATGTTCGGGGTGGCCGACAACCCGGAAATTCAAAGTCTTGTCCAGACAATCTATCGCACGGGTGGAATCGTGTCGGCCATTTGTCACGGCACCGCCGGAATCGTCAATCTGAAAGACGCCGATGGCAAAGCCATCTTTGCCGATAAAAAGATCACCGGCTTTCCCGATCTGTTTGAAGATACCGGGGCTGAGTATTACAAGTCCTTCCCCTATTCAATCGACAAGGAAATCACCCGTAACGGTGGGCAGTTCATTTATTCAAAAAAATGGAATGATAATTTCTATGTGGTGGATGGAAAAATCATTACCGGGCAGGATCCATCGGCCACTGCTTCCGTGGCCGAACAGGTGGTCAAATCCGTCGAGAACCGTCAGCCACTGTAAAGGAGCCATGAAATGAGCGACACGTTCAAGTTGGCAGGCATTATGCTGGCAGGTCTTCTTTTCCTGCAGCATGCCGGGGCTGCGCAGGCCGATGCAGCGTTTCCGCAGGCACAGGCGGACCGGATATTCGAGGAATTTGGCGCCCAGGACAAGCCAGCGATTGCCATTGCATTATTAAAAAACAAGCAAATCGTTTATCTGAAGGCTTTCGGCCAGGAAAATCTTGAGCACAAGGTGCCCGCCACCATCGACACACAATTCCAGATCGATGCGCTGGCGTGGGAATTTATTGCTTTTGCCGTGCTGCAGTTGCAGAGCCAGGGCAAACTCGGTCTCGATGATGACGCAAGAAAATATCTTCCCCAACTGCCTGATTTTGGCAAGAAAATCACCGTGGCGCATTTACTGAGTTCAACCGACGGCTTGTACGGCTACCAGGTTCTGAAGGCGCTGGCCGGGTGGCAGCCCGGACAGGCCGGCCAAGCGCCGGACGTCATGCGGTTGATCAGGTATCAGGCGGCGCCCAATTTTGAGCCGGGCACGGCCTTCTCGCCAGGCGGCGATACGCGGCTGTTTGTATTGACACAAATTGTCGAAGCCGTGTCGGGCCTGTCGTTTGCAGACTACTGCAAGCAACATATCTTTATTCCGATAGGCATGTCCGGCACCGTATTTGTATCCGACCCATCGCGGCCGTTGACCCGGCTGGCCGTGCCCTATCGTGGCGACGGCAAGGGCGCTTACCGGCCTGACTACAACGTTGCGCCGGCCGGGCCCGCCGCGCTCTACAGCACAATCAGGGATATGGCGACCTGGCGCTCGAAGCACGCTGCGCATGAACCCGGCAGGGAGGCTTTGTCGGTCAAGCTCGATACGCCTATCCGGCTCGACAATGGCAAGCTTATCAGGGACATGTCGAGCATCTCGACTTTTGCGCAGCAGCATGTCGGCAAGGAGCGCGGCATCGCCAAGATCTATCAGGCAGGCAGTGCCGGCGGTTACGCCAGCTCGCTGTTTCATTTTCCGGAGCAGGACGTGACGGTCATCACGCTCAGTTCCGGCCTCGCCTACAACGGCAGTTACGGCATGCGCACGGCATCGTTATTGATGGAAAGCCATTATGCCGAGCCGGTGACCATCGATTACGCCAGCATCCCCCGCGCCGAGGTCAGTACCGGTCAGCTTGAGCAATATGCCGGATCATACTGGAGTGTGGAACGGGCGCTGGCAGCAAGAATTCACCTCAAGGCCGGTGTACTGCATTACACCCGAACCGGCGGTACGGCCGACCGCACGCTGACCCCTCTGGGCGATGGGCTGTTCCAGATGCAGATCGAAGGCGACGATGCCTATTTCATCAAGTTCTCAGGTGACGAAAACGGCCGGCGTATGGCATTTTCCATGAGCGGCAGCGACCCGGTCATCTTTGAAGCGCATGCGCCACTGTCTTATGCTGCAGACGAGCTCAAGCAGTTTGCCGGCCTGTACCATTCCGAGCTGCTCAATTCCTCGTTTGCCCTTCGTATCAACAACGGCGTGCTGGTGGCCGACAATCTGCGTACCGGTCCGGTCAATATGACTGCCGTCAAACCGGACATCTTTATTGGCGATAAAAGCTTTCTGGGCGGTATCGTGTTTATACGGGGGCAAGGCCAGCGCGTGACGGCGTTTGAGGTCATGGTCGACGAGGTGCGCAAGCTGCGGTTCAGCAGGATAGACGAAAAGTCCTAGTCTTTTCGCCTTCCGGCCTCTGCTGCTTATTTTTTCTCCTGCTGCGCCTTCTTGATTTCCGCCTCAGTCACCTTTTTGGCCGGTGCATTGGTCGCTGGCGCCTTGGGGGCCTTGCGTACGGCGCGCGCTTCGGCCATCACGGCGGCGCAGTCGGTGTCGGGGGCGCGGTCGACGTTGATCAGCGGGATCAGGGCGGCGACCGGGGCGACCACCGTGGCCAGCGCGACGGCGGCGCCGGCTTTCAGGGCCAGCGGGCCTTTTTGCGGGCCCACTTGCGGGTCCTTGAAGGTGCCCTTGGCGTACAGCGGGGTGCGCAGCGAGATAATCCGGGCGCCCTTGGTTTTCGGACGGATATCGAGGTTCATCGCTTCCTTGGCCAGGTTGACGTTGCCGGTCACGTTGACCACGGCGTTGTCGGTGTCAAGCACGAAGCGGCGCACGTTGGCGTTGCCGTTGGTAACGGCAAAGTCGCTGGCCATGCAGTTGAGCTGCACCTGCTTGTCGCCAAACACTTTCACGAACACGGCGTTGGCCAGGTTCAGGCCGGCCAACTCCAGGATGAACTGGCTGACCGTGCCTTCGCTGACGGTGGCGGCCAGTTCGCCGTTGGAGGTGGCCAGCATCGATGAGACCGAGTTGCCGTGGCCGGTCAGGGCGGCGTCGGCATAGACTTCGCCGAAGCTGGCCTGCATCGATTGCAGTTTCGGGAACAACTCGCGAATTTTCAGCTTGCGCGCGGCGACCTTGGCTTGGGCGGCGATGTTTTTCTGGCGGCCGTCAAGCGTGATATTGGACGTGATGTCGCCGCCGGCCATGCCGAAGTTCAGCGGCGTCAGGCTCAGCACTTTGTCCTTCATGTGGATTTCAGCCACGATATCGTTGAACGGAATATCGTGTGTGGCCACCAGTTTCTTGCCGGTGAATTTCACGTCGGCGTCGAGCGCATCCCATTTGTTGGTATTGAACTGTTCCACCGGCAGCGCCTTGTCGGCCGGCTGGTTGGCAACCTTGCCGCGTGCTTTCTTGCTGGCGTTGCTTTCGGCGCCGATGGTCGGGCCCAGGTCTTCCAGGCGCAGCTGCTGCGACACCAGTTCACCGCGCAGCAAGGGGCGCGGCTGGCGCGGCAGGTATTGCAGCGTGCCGGCCAGGTCGCTCTGGCCGACCTTGCCGGTAAAGTTCTTGTAGGTCCAGTCCCAGTTCTCGCCGTTCTTCTTGCCCAGCAGGCGACCCTTGGTCGCGTATTGCGGGGTTTCAGGCAGCAGCACGCCGGTCAGCGGATACAGGTCGGCCATGCTGGCACCGCCCAGCGTCAGCTGCAGGTCGATGCCCGACAGCGAGCGCGGATCGGTCAGCGTGCCGTCGACGCTGACCTTGTTCTTGCCCAGCACGGCGTTGGCCTGCAGCGGGTACACGGTATGGTCGCCCGTCAGCGACAGCACGGCGCCAGCCTTGCCGCCGCCGGTCACGGGCGCCTTGCGATAGGTGCCGCCCAAGGTAAAGGCGATACCGTATTTTTCCACCTGCTGGCCTGCCGGTGCGTCGTTGGGCGTGGCGTCGGGCGCGGTCGAGCTGACCTTGGCGCGCAGGTCCAGGTCGATGCCCTGGTCGAGATAGCGGATGGTGCCGGCTTCAAACGCCATGCGCTGGATTTCCACGTCCCAGTCGGACGGGCCATTGTCTTTCAGGGTCCAGCTGTTGCTGCCGTCGGCGCGGCGCTGCAGGGCGATATCGGGCGTGTCGAGCGCCAGGTCGGTCAGCACCACGCGGTGCTGCAGCAGCGGCAAGGGGTGGACGGTGACGTTGATATGGCGCGCGCTGGCCATTTGCGGGCCGGCGGTGGCCCAGTCGGGATTGCTCATGCGCACATCGTCGGCGCTGATGGTGGGGCGCGGCACGTAGCGGCGCCAGCCGGTCTCGGTAGCCAGGCCTTGGTGGAATTTTACCTTCAGGTCGCCGCCGATCATGAATTCGCGGCCGGTGCTTTCGGACACCTTGCGGTTGATATAGGGGCGGGCGCGGTTCCAGTCGAACGTCATGATGAAGATAATCAGCAGGACGATCAACGCCAGCAGCGTGCCCAGGGTCCAGCCCAGGATTTTCAGAGGTTTTGCGTGTGCCATAAGATCCCGATCGTGATGATTTTAAAATCAATGTAGCCAATAGCTTCAGTTGCGTCGGTACGGTAGATTACGTAGGGCCGGCCATTGGCTGGCACAGCGTCCGGGCTCGTCCTTTTATAATTGCTACTTTAGGATACGGAGCCTGGCATGACCATCACCATCTATCACAACACCGCCTGCGGTACCTCGCGCAACACCTTGCAGCTGATCCGCGACGCCGGTTTCGAACCGGTGATTATCGACTATGTCAAACAGCCGCCGAGCCGCGATGAACTGGTCGATCTGATCGCGCGCGCGGGATTGACTGCGCGCGCCGCCATGCGCGACAAGGGCGCGCTGTATGACGAACTGGGCCTGGCAGATGCGGCACTGAGCGACGCTTCGCTGCTTGACGCCATGCAAGCCCATCCGATTCTGATCAACCGCCCGATCGTGGTGACCGACCTGGGCGTGCGCCTGTGCCGGCCGGCTGAAAAGGTGCTGGAGATTTTGCCGCAGAAATAAAAAATGGCGCCATCGGCGCCATCTTCAGCGACGTTTGCTGCCTGATCAATGATTGCGGTCGACCGCAAACGCGCTCAGTTGCAGCAGCGAGGTCTTGTACTCGCTGTCGGGCCAGCCGGCAATCGCGTCAGTTGCGCGCTGGGCGGCAATTTGCGCCTGCTGGCGCGTGTAGTCAAGCGCACCGCTATTGGTAATGGCGGCCAGGATGGCGTCGAAATGCTGTTCGTCGCCCTGTTCGATGCAGCTGCGCACCAGTTCGCGCTGTTCTGGCGTGCCGTTTTCCATCAGCCAGATCAGCGGCATGGTGGGCTTGCCTTCGCGCAAATCGTCGCCGATATTCTTGCCGATTTCGGTAGCGTCGCCAGCATAGTCGAGTACATCGTCGATCAGCTGGAAAGCGGTGCCCAGCGAGCGGCCGTATTCAGCAGCCGCTTCGATATCGGCTTCGGTAGCGCCGGCGATCAGCGCGCCCAGTTGCGCCGATGCTTCGAACAGCTTTGCTGTTTTCGAGCGGATCACGTTCAGGTAGCTTTCCTGCGTGACGTCCGGGTCGTGCATGTTCAGCAGTTGCAGCACTTCGCCTTCGGCAATCACGTTGGTAGCGTCCGACAGGATTTGCATCACGCGCATATTGTTCAGCGATACCATCAGCTGGAACGAGCGCGAATGCAGGAAGTCGCCCACCAGCACCGATGCGGCATTGCCGAACAGCGCATTGGCCGTCTGGCGGCCGCGCCGCATCGACGATTCATCGACCACGTCGTCATGCAGCAGGGTGGCGGTGTGGATGAATTCCACCACGGCAGCCAGTTCATGATGAGCGGTGCCGCGATAGGCGTGGGCATTGGCCACCAGCAAAATCAGCACAGGGCGGATGCGTTTGCCGCCGGCGCTGATGATGTATTCGGCGATCTGGTTGATCAGAATCACATCGGAATGCAGTTTTTGGCGGATCACCGTGTTGACTGCGTCCATGTCGGCGGCAATCGTTTGCACGATGGTGTTTTGGTTAACGTGTTTGTTAGCGTCAGACAAGGCGAACCTGCAATAGATTGTGGGTGCCGCGATTATACGACAAGGCTTGTGCGCGCGTGACTTTTGGCTATGGCTGCAGGGCAATTGATTGACTTTATTATCACCAGTAAACGCTTTTTAGCTGCCGATGGCCTCTCTGAGGCGCTGGCAAGGTTGTCGACATACCACGATCGACGGGCTTTGTGCATAGTTTTTGACGCAAATTATCAGGCCGTGTATAATCGCTGGTTCTCCCTGTTGTGTACGGCTTGCCTTGCCCGGCAGTGGGACAAATTTTTTTAACATCTGATGAGGTTTCAAATCATGTACGCGGTCATAAAAACCGGTGGCAAACAATACAAAGTTGTCGCTGGCGAAAAACTTAAAGTAGAACAGATACCGGCTGACATTGGTTCCGAACTGACCATCGATCAAGTTCTCGCAGTAGGTGCGGGCGACGCCATCAAATTTGGCGCGCCATTGGTCGAAGGTGCTACGGTACTGGTTAAGGTTGTGTCGCACGGTCGTCACGACAAGGTCAAAATTTTCAAGATGCGTCGTCGTAAGCACTACCAGAAGCATCAAGGCCATCGCCAGAATTTTACCGAAATCCAAATCGTTTCGATCAACGGCTAATCGCTGTTATCTGAAATAACTTAATCAGCTATCAAGGAGTCTTAAATGGCACATAAAAAAGGCGGCGGCACTACGCGAAATGGCCGTGATTCAGAATCAAAACGTCTGGGCGTTAAAGTCTACGGCGGCCAATCGATCAATGCAGGCGGCATCATCATTCGTCAACGCGGCACCCCAGTGCGCGCCGGCGAAGGCGTAGGCACCGGCAAAGACCACACTCTGTTCGCGCTGGTCGCAGGCAAAGTGAAGTTCGTTGTCAAAGGCGCAGGCTCGAAGCAATTCGTGACCGTTGTAGCCAACGAAGCAGTACCAGCGTAATTCAACGCGGAGCGTGTGCTCCGCATTGAACGCATGACGTAAGGCGCAAGCCTTCAATCGAAAGGCTCTGCCCAAGGTAGAGCCTTTTTAGTTTTATGGCGGCAAATTATGAAGTTTATCGACGAAGCAAAAATCGAAGTCATCGCAGGTGATGGCGGCAACGGCTGCGCATCTTTCTGCCGTGAAAAGTTCCGGCCTTTCGGCGGCCCCGATGGCGGCGATGGCGGTAAGGGCGGGTCCATCTGGGCCGTGGCCGACCGCAATGTCAACACGCTAGTCGACTTCCGCTTTTCCAAAATGCACAAGGCCAAGAACGGCGAGCCTGGCCGCGGCGCTGACTGCTACGGCAAGGGTGCTGACGATATTCATCTGCGCATGCCGGTCGGCACGCTGATTATCGACAATGTCAGCGGTGAAATCCTTGCTGACCTGACCGAACACGGCCAGATCGAACTGCTGGCCAAGGGCGGCGAAGGCGGCTGGGGCAATATCCATTTTAAATCTTCCACCAACCGTGCACCGCGCCAGAAGGGCGAGGGCAAGGAAGGCGAACGCCGCGAACTGCGCCTGGAACTGAAGGTACTGGCCGATGTGGGCCTGCTGGGCATGCCGAACGCCGGCAAGTCGACCTTTATTTCGGCCGTATCGAACGCGCGTCCAAAGATTGCAGATTACCCATTTACCACGCTGCATCCGAACCTGGGTGTGGTACGCGTGTCGCACGAGAAAAGCTTTGTGATCGCCGATATTCCCGGCTTGATCGAAGGCGCGTCCGACGGCGCCGGCCTGGGCCATCAATTCCTGCGCCATTTGCAGCGCACCGGCCTGTTGCTGCACATTGTCGACCTGGCGCCGTTTGAAACCAACGTCGATCCGGTCAAGGAAGCCAAAGCGCTGGTCAAGGAACTGAAAAAGTACGACGAGTCGCTGGTCGACAAGCCGCGCTGGCTGGTGCTGAACAAGCTCGACATGGTGCCGCAGGAAGAGCGCGTCAAGATCGTCAAGGACTTTATCAAGCGCTTTGGCTGGAAGGGTCCGGTATTTGAAATTTCCGCGCTCAGTCATCAGGGTTGCCCGGAACTGGTGAACGCGATTTACCAGCATCTGGAAGAGAAAAAGCACAGCGAAAGCCGTGCCGAAGAAACGCAGATGACCGAAGAAGCACGCGGCATCTCGTCGATCGATCCGGACGATCCGCGTTTCAAGATTCTCGACTAAGGCTGTATCCTGATGTCGGATCAGGCGGGCGTTGCCACGCTCTTGCGCAAGCAGCTGTGGCAACGCCGCGTATTGCAATTGATCGCGTATGCTTATGGCATGAGTGCGGTCGCCAGCCTGCTGTTCGCCGATGAGATGGCGGCCGGCATGGGCATCTTTCTCAATGGCGTGAACGGCTACAGCCAGTTTTACGCCAGTCATACCGGCGTCTGGGCCGCTACCGCGGCGCTGGCGCTGTTCGCAGCACGGCAGGGCGAACCGCCCGTCTTCAGCGATATCACTGCATTGTTGGTCCTGGCGCATCCGGCCGGCCGCCTGTTTGCGGCCATCAGCTTTGGCATGCCCCGGGGTTTTATGTTGTTCCTGTGCGTGATGGAACTGCTGGCAGGGCTGGCCTTGCTGCTGTTGCGTCCGGCGCGCGGACAGAAACTATAGCGAAGAGCGCCGTCCATGAATTCCGTGATTCAAACAGCAAACCGCATCATCATCAAAGTCGGCTCGTCCCTGGTCACCAATGACGGCCGCGGCCTCGACCATGCCGCCATCGCCCGCTGGGCGGCCCAGATCGCCGGCCTGCGTGCACTGGGCAAGCAGGTGGTGCTGGTCAGCTCGGGCGCGATTGCCGAAGGCATGCTGCGCCTCGGTTTCGAGCGCCGTCCCACCGATATCCACGAACTGCAGGCTTGCGCCGCAGTCGGCCAGATGGGCCTGGCGCAGATCTATGAAAGCAGCTTTCGCGCGCACAATCTCGGCACCGCGCAGGTGCTGCTCACGCACGCCGACCTGGCCGACCGCGAACGCTATCTGAATGCCCGTTCGACCCTGACCACCTTGCTGCGCATGGGCGTGGTACCGATCATTAATGAAAACGATACGGTGGTCACCGACGAGATCAAGTTCGGCGACAACGACACCCTGGGTGCGCTGGTGGCCAACCTGATCGAAGCCGATGCGCTGGTGATCCTGACCGACCAGCACGGCCTGTTCTCGGCCGATCCGCGCAAGGACCCGTCCGCCACCCTGATCACGCACGGTGTAGCCGGCGACCCTGCACTGGAAGCGATGGCCGGCGGCGCCGGCAGCAGCTTGGGCCGTGGCGGCATGCTGACCAAGATCCTGGCCGCCAGGCGCGCCGCCAAATCGGGCGCCCACACCATCATTGCCTGGGGCCGCGACAGCGACGTATTGAGCCGCCTGGCGCAAGGCGAAGCGATCGGCACCGAACTGCGCGCGCAGACGGGCCAGCTGACGGCGCGCAAGCAATGGATGGCCGACCATCTGCAGACGGCCGGCGCGGTGGTGCTCGATGCCGGCGCGGTGCAAAAACTCACGCGCGAAGGCAAGTCGCTGTTGCCGATCGGCGTGACCGCCGTCAACGGTGAGTTTGGCCGCGGCGCCGTGATTACCTGCATCGATGCTGCCGGCGTGCCGGTGGCGCGCGGCCTGTCGAATTACACCAGCGGCGAAGCGCGCCGCATTATGCGCAAACCTTCAACCGAGATCGAAGCGTTGCTGGGATTTGTGGAAGGTCACGAGCTGATTCATCGCGATAATATGGTGTTACTGTAAAAAGGCCTGGCGGGCAATACGTCAAGTCAGCGCTTATCACGTAGGTCGGATTAGCCGCGTAGCGGCGTAATCCGACAACAATGTTAGCAGCAGGGATACTGCCGAGAGTCTGTCTTCGTCGCTGCGCCTTGCCCTCGACATTTTTCGGGCTCGCTTGGCCCGACAGGCCTATGCGGGCGGCTCGGGCTTTAATCCGGTTTGCAGGTCGGGTAGGGGTGTTACCCGAAGCATCACGTCAGCGCCGGCGCCGGCGTTTTCTCCTTGTAATCGCACAAATCGGCAATCATGCAGTTCCAGCAGTGCGGCTTGCGCGCCACGCAGGTGTAGCGGCCATGCAGGATCAGCCAGTGATGTGCGTCGAGCAAAAATTCCTTCGGCACGAATTTAAGCAGCTTTTGCTCGACAATCTCGACATTCTTGCCCGGCGCCAGGCCGGTGCGGTTGGAGACGCGAAAGATATGCGTGTCGACCGCCATGGTCAGTTCACCAAATGCCGTATTCATCACCACATTGGCCGTCTTGCGGCCCACGCCGGGCAGCGCTTCGAGCGAGGCGCGGTCGCGCGGTACTTCGCCGCCATGCTGGTCGAGCAGGATCTGGCAGGTGGCAATCACGTTTTTCGCCTTGGTGCGGTACAGGCCGATTGTGCGGATATAGCTGCTCAGTTCATCAACCCCCAGCGCCAGCATGGCGGCCGGGGTATTGGCCACCGGATAAAGCAGGCGCGTGGCCTTGTTGACCGACACATCGGTGGCCTGTGCCGACAGCAGCACGGCAATCAACAGCTCGAATGGCGTGGTGTATTCGAGTTCGGTTTTCGGTGACGGGTTGGCGGCGCGAAACCGCGTGAAAATTTCCAGGCGTTTGGCGTTGTTCATGCGTCTTTTTTCGGTGTCTCAGCAGCGGTAGGGGTCGGATTGGCAGCGGCGGCCGCCTTGGCGCGTGCGCGCTCCATGGCGGCGGCAATAATGGCGCGCTTGCGCTCTTTCTCGGCCAGCTCTTCGGGCGAGACTGGATTTTCCTGCGTGACTTCCTGCATTTTCGAGACGGCCTTGGCGGCCAGGCGCGCTTCGTTTTCCTGTGCTTCGCGCTGCAGGCGCGCCGTGCGGAAATCGTGGCGCGCGCGCGCCGCATCGGCTTCTGGCTGGCTCCAGGCATCCCAGCCGGTGGCCTCGCCGCTGATTGGGTACATCACGATGCAGTCGACCGGGCAGGGCGCCACGCACAGGTCGCATCCGGTGCACAGGCTGGTGACAACCGTATGCATCTGCTTGGCCGCACCGACGATGGCGTCGACCGGACAGGCCTGGATGCACAGGGTGCAGCCGATACACAGGGACTCG
Organism: Janthinobacterium aquaticum; assembly: GCF_009208565.1. Lineage (GTDB taxonomy): Bacteria > Pseudomonadota > Gammaproteobacteria > Burkholderiales > Burkholderiaceae_D > Janthinobacterium. Next base: position 75,318 of record NZ_WFLK01000008.1, read on the forward strand.
TCGATATAGGCAATCGAGCGCGGCCGTTCCAGGCCGTTGACCGGATTGAGTGGAATCACCTTTTTGCCCAGCTTGCCGGCGAGCAGGACGATGCCTTGTGCGCCGCCGGGCGGGCACTGGTTGATGTCGGCCGTGCCGGCGGCCATCGCCTCGGCATACGGACGGCAGCCGCTGTAGCCGCATTTGGTGCATTGGGTTTGCGGCAGCAGGTCTTCGAGCTGGTCGGCCAGCGGTTTATCAAGTGCGGGGGGGGCAGGTTGCGACACGGTGATCTTCATTACGCTAAAACGCTATTATCGGCCATCTGCGCAGCGCCACAGTAAAAAACCTGTATGCGCTCATGGGCATGGCGTAGTAGACACGGCTGGCGGCCGCCAGCGCCTGTATATTATTTCCAACAGGAATGCATGGCTTCCAAGAAACAACTTTAAATATTTGTTATTTTATGGGAGCATGATTTCTACCCGTAAAACCGACAGCAGGAGCAGGCCATGCGTATTCTCCGCACAGTTGGTTTGCCCTTCTGTTTGCTAATCTTGTGCGCTCTGTCGCCAGCGCATGGCGAAGGTGTCGCAGGTGCGCGGCAGGCCGTGCGTTTGGCCGTCGATGACTGGCCGCCCTTTGTCTCGCACAGCCTGCCTGGTGAAGGCATGTCGGCGTCGCTGGTCAGCGCGATTTACGAGCGCCTGGGCGAGACGGTGCAATATGATTATTTCCCCTGGAAGCGCACCATGCAGATCGGCCTGGGCAGTCCCCGCTATGCCGGCCTGATGGCAGTCTGGCGCACGGCGGAACGTGAAAAGCTCTGCCATTTCTCTGTGCCGATTGGCAATACCCATGGCGTGCTGGCCTACCTGAAGGACGATGGCGTGTCGGCTGCCAGCCTGGCCGACCTGAAAGGCATGCGCATCGGCACCGTGGCCGGCTATTCGAACGGCGAGCAGTTCGACGCCATGGCGGCGCGCGGCGAACTGACGGCCGAAGAGGGACTGAACGATATGACCAACCTGAAAAAACTGCTGATCGGCCGCTATCGCGCCATCGTGATCGAGCGCCATGTGCTGCAGCATCTGCTGATGGGCAGCAGTTTCACCCGCGCTGACCGCGAGCGCATCGGCGTCATCGACAAGCTGTTTGCCGAGCGATCCGTGCATGTGTGTTTCCAGCGTAACGACGAAGGCGCCCGCCAGCAGCGCCGCTTCAACGAGGCGGCGCGCGAGGTCGATACGGTCAGGCTGGTGCGCGAGTACTGGAAGCGGCTCGATCAGAGCCTGGCCGGCACGCCCGTGCTCATGCCATAAAAAAACGGCACGCGAGCTTGCGCTGGCGTGCCGTTTTTCAGGTAGAGCCGTATCAGGAATGCTTCTGGATAAATTCGCCGATTTTCGGGCAGATGATCTCGCGCCAGCGGCGGCCCGAGAAGATGCCGTAGTGGCCGCATTTTGGCGCCACGAAATCCTGTTTCATGTCGGCCGGAATGCTGCTGCACAGGTCATGCGCGGCCTGGGTCTGGCCGGCGCCGGAGATGTCGTCCAGTTCGCCTTCGACCGTAAACAGCGCAACGTTGGTGATGTCTTGCGGCCGCACCAGCTGGCCGCCGACGTCCCAAGTGCCCAGCGGCAGGCTGAAGTCCTGGAACACCGTCTTGATCGTTTCCAGGTAGTACTCGGCAGGCATGTCCAGCACCGCGTTGTACTCGTTGTAGAACTGGCGATGGCCTTCTGCCGGTTCGTCGTCGCCCGTTACCAGGTGCATGTAGAACTCGCGGTGGCTCTGGGCGTGGCGGCCCGGATTCATGGCGATAAAGCCGGCATGCTGCAGAAAGCCCGGATAGACCTTGCGGCCAAACCCCGGATAGTTGGGCGGCACTGCGTAGATCACGGTGTTTTCAAACCACGAGAATTTCTTTTCCGTCGCCAGGTTATTGACTTGCGTCGGTGAGCGGCGCGGGTCGATCGGTCCGCCCATCATGGTCATGGTTTTCGGCATCTGCGGGTCCTTGGCGGTCGCCATCAGCGAGATGGCGGCCAGCACCGGCACAGTGGGCTGGCAGACGGAAATCACATGCAGGTCCGGCGCCAGCAGGCGGATAAAGTCCTGTACGTAATAAATATAATCGTGCAGATGGAACGGCCCTTCGGTCAGCGGCACCATGCGCGCATCGGTCCAGTCGGTAATATAGACATCATGCCCGGCCAGCAGGCCGCGCACGGTGTCGCGCAGCAGGGTCGAGTGGTGGCCGGACAGGGGTGCAACGAGCAGCACTTTGGGCTGTTGCAGATCGGTGCGGTCTTTTTTAAAGTGGATCAAGCGGCAAAACGGCTTGCTCACGACAACGTGTTCGAGGATGTCGACGCTCTCGCCATTGACGAGAACGGATTTGATATCAAATTGTGGTTTTTCGTAGTCTTTGCCAAGGCGGTACATCAGCTCGTAGCCGGCTGCGATGCGTTGCGAAAACGGGGTGTGGGCCAGAGGGGAAACCGGGTTGGTAAATAACTTGGAGGACATGTCTGCCCATTGCATCACCGGAGTGAGGAAGGAGCGTTGCAGTTCGTGCAGTTGGTAAAGCATATTGAGTCCTTGTTCAAGTCCTTGTTTATTTCCAAGTGCCATTTATCGGCTCAAATATCATAATCCAATTCTGGGCCAGTTGTTGAGGACAAACTGTGCTTTACCGCGCCTAAGGCCACACTTTGCGGCGTTTTTTCATTTACGCCACACTCGTGATCAAGCCGGCAAACATGTCAGAACGACCCGCCAGGCGTAAAAAAAAGCAGCGTTGCCGCTGCTTTTTCATGTGCCTTGCCGATACGCTCAGCGAATCAGCATGTGCAGTTTGTCCTTGACGTCCTTGAGCTCTTCGGCTTCCGGCAGCGCAGGCTTGGTCTTGGTAATCGACGGCCAGTTGCGCGCCAGATCGACGTTAATCTTGATAAAGGCCTGCTGGTCGCCCGGCACGTCTTCTTCCGCGAAAATCGCGTTCACCGGGCACTCGGCCACGCATACTGCGCAGTCAATACATTCGTCCGGATCGATCGCCAGGAAGTTCGGGCCTTCTCTGAAACAATCTACCGGGCAGACATCGACGCAGTCCGTATAACGACAGGCGATGCAGGATTCGGTGACAACGTGGGTCATAACAGTCCTATCAATTTGGAGGGGAGGTGCTGTAGCGCCTGCAGGAACGTCGTCGGCGCGTACTAAAGCAAAGCATGGTATTTTAAGCCAATTCGCTATTTCTCACAAATCGCGCTTATATACAATACATATAAGCAAATTCATTTTTTGGCGACGGCAGGGGATCAATCGGCCAGCGCTTGATCCCGGTCAAATCAGCGGGGAAGGCGGCTGGCCGCTGGACGGCGTGCGTTTCAGCCCTGCTGGCGCAGGTGCGCGACCAGCGCCTGCCATGGTGCGCTGGCGGCGCTGCCGTCTTCGATAAAGGTCATGCTGCTGCGCCCTTCGGGCGATTCGACCACGATCTGCCAGCGGCGCAGATCGGCGCCGACCGGCTGCACGCTTTCCTGCAGCTGCGCAAAAAGGCCGGCGTGCGCCAGCGCCGCTTCCACGGCGCGGCCTTGCGGGTGCACTTGAGTATCGATCTCGTAATGTTCGCTCAGGCCGGCGAAGCCGCCGCTGCTGGTGGCGCTTATCTTCATGCTCTTATGCACCCTGGTCGCTCTGCTGCCCTGCCGGGTGGCCGTACGAGCGGCACCAAGCCGCCAGCGCGGCGCGCTCGGCGTCGAGGGCCTCGTCCGAGTCGCTGTATTCGGCATGGTTCATGGTGCCGCAGCAGGCGCGCCGATCCTGTACGGCGCCGTCGGCATCGGTGGTGTCCGCGGCAAAGCCGTTTTCCTCGTCGGCCGCCTGGTCCAGCGCCTGGCCCAGTACTTCGCGCACGGTAAAGCTGGCGCGGATAAAGTCCAGGTAGTCGGTTTTGCCGTCGGCCTCGGCCAGCGCCAGCATATGATTGGCCACGTGGGCATAGGTGGCGGCGCGCGCCGGTGACGCCAGCAGCGAGCGCAGCACCAGGCTGCACAGGTAGTCGCCGCAATGGAGCAGCACGGCTGCATCATCCTGCAACTGCGGCTGGCGCTCGTACTCGAAGATATCGGCCAGGATATCGTAGACGGCGCCGGTAAACACCTGCGAGATGGCGTGCACCTCGGTGCCCGCTTCGGACAGCTTGATATTGTTGTCGGCATTGCGCAGGCCGTTGGGCCGGCCCAGCGCCAGGCCGAATTGTTCTGCCAGGTCGGCCAGGAAGGTCTTGTCGTGCAGATCGGCCTTGGTTTGCGTAATGACCGCTTCAACCTGGTCCAGTTGCGACAGCGCCAGGAAAATGGCGGTCAGGTCGCCAAACGATTCATGCAGGCCACCCGTTTGCGGCGGATTGTTGTTGAGCAGCCAGTCCGGTTTCAGGCCGTCAAGCACGGCGTGGCCTGTTTCATGAGCAACGATGTCGAGCGAGCGGCAGGTATAGACGCGTTCGGTGGCGCCGCTGGGAATAAAGTGACCGAACTTGAGCGCCTTGTCATTGCGGCTGTAATAGGCGTTCATGACATTGGGCAGACCGTGGGGAAACACATGCAGCGGCGCGGTATTGCTGGCGCTGTTCCATTGCCACGGCAGCGGTGGCGCCGTGTCTGCGTTGGCCAGTGCGCGCTGGAACATGGTCAGCGTCATGCGCACGATGGCAAAGGTGTGCACCGCATCGAACTGGTCGGTGTTGGGCGAGACGATAAAGTCGCCAAACGCATTCGGGCTGACCTGGGCAATGCCGGGCACGCCAAAGGTGATGCGCGCGTCGCGCGGGCCCTGCAGGATCAGGCCGGGCAAAAAGGCTTTGCGCGTGCCCACTTCGCTGACGGACGGGTCCTGTTTCCATACCAGCACGCGCGCGCCCACGGGAATGGCGTTGCTGCGCTGCGCTGCTCCCTGGTTCAGGCGCGGGGTGCCAGGCTGCAAGGTCAGCTGCGCCTGTTTGCGATGCTGGCGGTAAGGCGCCGACGGCGTCGGCACATAGCCGACGGGCAACGATACGCATTGCGTCAGCACGGCTTCGACCGGCACGATCACTTTTTGATCCATGGCAACTCTCCTCGGTATGGGTGGGAGCTGATATGGTGCCGCGCCGCACAGTGCATGCCTTTGCGCTGGCACAAACGATGGCGGGGCAGCGGGGAGTGTCTTCGGGGCAAGTGGCGGAGTCATGGCTGCGCCGTGACTGTTATCATGTCGGCCTGGCAGTACCCGTTTTTAATAAAAGGATGGTTTGATGGCGGATATAAATATAGTTCAGCAACATCAGCTGACAGCAGAAAAAGCGCGCGCGGCGGCGCAGCAGGTGGCCGACAAGCTGGCACAGGAATATGACCTGGCCTGCGCCTGGGATGGCGATGTGTTGCGTTTCGAGCGCAGCGGCGTCGACGGCAGCCTGACCTTGCAGAAAGAGCAGGCGCAGCTGAACCTGAAACTGGGCTTTATGCTCAGTGCGTTTGCGCCCATGATCGAAGGCAAAATTGCTGAAAAAATGCGCAAGGTCTTTACTGAACCAGCTTGAATCGTTCACTGATTCCGGGCAATTTTGTATCGGGCGAGCAACACTGTTCGCCCACGGTTTTCCCCGCTCTCCCGCCTGTTCCTCCCTCCATTGCGTGCGCTGCCGCACATTGCTAGCATATTTCAATTTGGAAAGCTATTGGACTTTTGCATCTTTTTGCGCTATACTTGACGCATATTTACAACAACAGTCTCTTGCAACAAAGCCTGCCAAGCAGTAGTTTTTCATCGTTCTGCACGCTGGCTTTCCACTGTTTTCAGTGGCGCATCATCCTTGAGCCCTGCGCTCACATCCGGTAATTTTTTGAGCGGCGTTAGTCCGTTCAATTATATTTGGTGCCATGTAATTGCCTGGCATCGGCGGCGTTAAAAGTCCTGTACCCAGCCTCTTTTACTCCGCACTCGGCACCCTGGTACAGCTGACGGCTGTTTCCGGCTCTACGTGTCATCCCCTTTCCAGTCGCTGGCCGGCGCTTTGCGCCGCTGTATTGCTGACGGTCAGGGGTTCGCTGATTCCTGCTGCAGGCAAACATGCCTGCCGGGATTCAATCCATTCGTCAAAATCGAGGGAGAACCACAACGTGGCAAAACAAATTATTATCGACCATGTATTCAAGGTGTTCGGCGATCAACCCGAAGCGGCACTTGATCTCGTCCGTCAGGGCGCCAGCAAGCAGGACATCCTGGCGCAGACCGACTGCACCATCGGCGTATTCGACGCCACCTTTACCATCGAGGCCGGTGAGATCTTCGTGATCATGGGCCTGTCCGGCTCCGGCAAATCAACGCTGGTGCGCATGCTTAACCGCCTGATCGAGCCCACCGATGGCCGCATCCTGATCGACGGCAGCGATATCAACACGCTGCCAGACGCCCAGCTGCGCGCTTTGCGCCGCAAGGACATCAGCATGGTGTTCCAGTCGTTTGCACTGCTGCCGCAAATTACCGTACTCGACAACACCGCGTTCGGCATGGAGCTGGCCGGCGTGCCCAAGGCCGAGCGCCATGCACTGGCCAATCAGGCGTTGGAGCAAGTTGGCCTGGCCGGTTACGGCGCCAGCTATCCGGACGAATTGTCGGGCGGTATGCAGCAGCGCGTGGGCCTGGCCCGCGCGCTGGCGTGCGACCCGTCGATCCTGCTGATGGACGAAGCGTTCTCGGCGCTCGACCCGATTATCCGTACCGAAATGCAGTCCGAACTGCTGCGTTTGCAGCAGATCAAGCGCCGCACCATTGTCTTTATTTCGCATGACCTCGACGAAGCAATGCGCATCGGCGACCGCGTGGCCATCATGAAAGACGGCCATGTGGTGCAGGTTGGCACGCCCGAGGAAATCCTGCGCAAGCCTGCCAACGACTACGTGCGCAATTTCGTGCGCGGCGTCGACGCCGCTGCGGTCTTCAAGGCCAGCGATATTGCCCGCAAGAGCCAGATCGTGGTGTCGGAGTCGCCAGCGCGCGGTTCGCGTGCGGCGCTGTCGATGCTTGAAGAGCAGGATCGGGCCTACGCCTATGTGGTCAGCCCGCAGCGCAAGTTCCTCGGCGTGGTATCGGCCGACTCGCTGCGCAATGCGCTTGACGGCCATATCGGCCCACTGGGCCTGGCGCACGCTTATCTGCCAGACGTGGCAACCATCAATGCAGATGAGCCGGTAGCCGGCCTGTTTGGCCAGGTGGCGCAATTGCCGTATGCCGTACCGGTCGTGGCCGATGATGGTAGTTTCCGCGGCGCCATCAGCAAGACGACCTTGCTGAAGTTCCTTGACCGCGATACGCCGCCCATTGCCGAAGCACAAACACAGAAAGGACAAGCATGAATCCAGTCGTCAATTCCATCGCCGAACCGGTTGTAGAGAGCAGCGTCGCTGCTGCGCCAGCCGCCGCCCAGATCAACCCATGGACGGCCACCGACGCTGGCGCCAATACGGCCTGGCTCGATGCGCCAGTGGCCGCGCAGCCAGCGCATGACACGGGCCTGCACCTGTCGCAAATCTTCGACGGCTCGTTGCCGCTGGAAGCCTGGATCAACCAGGGGCTGGGCTGGGTGGTCGAGCATTTCCGCCCGTTCTTCCAGGCCGTGCGCGCGCCGATCGATGGCGTGCTATCGGGCGTGGAAGGTGCGCTGATGAGTTTGCCATCGCTGAGCATCATTGCCATTCTCGGCCTGCTGGCCTGGCAATTTACCAGCCGCACGCTGGCCATCGGCACCGTGATTGCCATGCTGGCCGTGGCCATGCTGGGCATCTGGCCAGAAGCGATGACCACGCTGTCGCTGGTGCTGACCTCGCTGGCTTTCTGCCTGGCCATCGGCTTGCCGCTGGGTATTTTGCTGGCCAATAGCGACCGTGCGCAGAACATCATGCGCCCGCTGCTTGACGCCATGCAGACCACGCCGGCGTTTGTCTACCTGGTGCCGGTGGTGATGCTGTTTGGTATCGGCAATGCGCCTGGCGTGATCGTCACCATTATCTTTGCGCTGCCGCCGCTGGTGCGCCTGACCAATCTTGGTATCCGCCAGGTGCGTCCCGACCTGATTGAAGCGGCGCGCGCTTATGGCGCCTCGCCTTGGCAGTTGCTGAGCCGCGTGCAGTTCCCGCTGGCCATGCCGTCGATTATGGCCGGCATCAACCAGTCGCTGATGCTGTCGCTGTCGATGGTGGTGATTGCCTCGATGATTGCCGTTGGCGGCCTGGGCCAGATGGTATTGCGCGGTATCGGCCGCCTGGACATGGGCCTGGCTACAGTCGGCGGCCTCGGTATCGTGCTGCTGGCCATTACGCTGGACCGCCTGACGCAGGCCATGGGCCAGCCGCGCCGCGGCGTGCGCCACTGGTACCAGACCGGTCCGGTCGGTTTCGTGCTGCGCCTGGTGCGCAGCAAGCCGGCCCAGCAGGATGGCGCCGCCAACGTATCGCAGCAGGCATCGCTTGCCAATGCACAATAATAACGAGAAAGGAATTTCATGCATCAGACAGATCATTTCAAGCAGACACAGAAATCGCAACGCAAATTCAAATGGATGTCGGCGCTGGCCATTGCCGCGCTGGCGCTGACCACCAGCCTGGCCATGGCGCAAAGCGCCAGCGACCTGCCAGGCAAGGGCGTCAAGGTGCAAGCCCTGCAAGGGGCGATTGCCGAGGAGACGTTCCAGACCATGCTGGTCGACAAGGCCCTGCAGCGTCTGGGCTACGATGTGCAGCCGATCAAGGAAGTTGACTATCCGACCGCCCATATTGCCGTGGCCAACGGCGACGCAACGTTTTTGCCGGTGCACTGGGATCCGCTGCACAAGGAGTTCTATGAGAAGGCCGGGGGCGACGCCAAGCTGGCCCGCATTGGCTACTATGCGGGTCCGGCAGCACAGGGCTACCTGATCGACAAGAAAACGGCGGACCAGTATCACATCACCAATATCGATCAGCTACATGACCCGAAACTGGCCAAGCTGTTCGACCATGACGGCGATGGCAAGGCCGACCTGGTTGGCTGCAATCCGGGCTGGGGCTGCGAGGCGATGATCAATCATCATCTCGACGCCTACAAGCTGCACGATACCGTCCAGCATGTGCAGGGCAGCTATACGGCGCTGGTGGCCGACATGATGGGCCGCTACAAGCGCGGCGAGCCGATCCTCTATTACACCTGGACCCCGTACTGGGTCAGTGGCGTGCTGCGCCCGGGCAAGGAAGTGGTCTGGCTGCAAGTACCGTTCTCGGCCACGGCCGACAACACCAGCACGCGTCTGGAAGATGGCAGTGATTACGGTTTTTCCGTCAATACGCTGCGCATCGTGGCCAACAAGCAGTTCCTGGCTGACAATCCAGCGGCGGCCAAGCTGTTTGAGGTGATGAAGTTGCCGATTGGCGATATCAACGCGCAGAACGAACGCATGCGCCAGGGACAGAATAGCCAGAAAGAGATCGAGCGCCACACCGATGGCTGGATCAAATATCACCAGCAGGAGTTTGACGGCTGGCTGGCGCAAGCGCGCGCCGCAGCAAAGAAGTAATCGGCAGGCAATAAAAAAGCGGCTATCAATCTGGTAGCCGCTTTTGACGTTTTTGGCCGGTTTGGCCAAAAAATGGTGGTTTTTTGCGAGTTTTGGGCCTGTTCTGGCCCATTTTCACGCTAAAACGAAGTGATCAGTCCTTCAGATCGTCGATCAGGTCGATATATTGCTGCTGCGCCTCTTCTTTCGAGGTGCCGGCCAGTGCATGCCAGGCGTCCCACTTGGCGCGGCCGACAAAGTCGGTCATGCCCGGGCGCTCGCCGGTAGCGTCGCCGCTCGAGCCTTGCTTGAAGAGCGCATAGATCTTCAGCAGCGTCATATTGTCGGGACGCTCGGACAGCGTCTTGGAATCGAGCTGGGCCTGGTCGAACTGTTCTTGCAAACTCATGGTGCCTCCTGTGTACGGTGATAACGGAAACGGCGGCAGCAGCGATGGAGTGGCCATCGCTTGCCGCGTTGCTCAACATCATAGTCAAGAAAGCGCGCAGCGCAGTAGAGGCACTACTCAAAAAAAACGCCGCCAGGACGGCGGCGTTTCTCCGTGGCCGGGCAGCCGCTTATACGTCCAGCAGTTCGACGTCGAAAATCAGGGTGGCGTTTGGCGGGATCACGCCGCCGGCGCCGCGTGCGCCATAGCCCAGCGATGCCGGGATGATCAGCTGGCGCTTGCCGCCCACTTTCATGCCTTGCACGCCTTCGTCCCAGCCCTGGATGACGCGGCCGGCGCCCAGCGGGAACTCGAATGGATCGTTGCGGTCCTTGCTCGAATCGAATTTCGAACCGGCGCTGCCGTCGTCGTTTTGCAGCCAGCCCGTGTAGTGCACGACAACGTTGTTGCCGGCTTGAGCTTCGGCGCCTTCGCCGACAACGGTATCGAGGTATTGCAGGCCGGAAGCGGTAGTAGTGTGGGACATGACTTTCCTTGTAGGGACGATAAAAGCTACAGATTGTAGAGCAAGCAGATATAAAGCGCTATTTTACGCGCGGGCGCCGCCAGCCGTTCCCTCTGCGCCGCCTGGTTTGCCTTTAGAATGCAGCTTTGATTCACCATCGTTGTTCTCTGAAGGACCGCTTGATGCGCAATGTATTCAATTCCTATGGCCGGGCGTTGCTATCGCAGCTGCATGGCAAGATGCTGCTGCTGAGCGCGCTGCCGTTCCTGCTGTCGCTGCTGCTGTGGGGGCTGCTGCTGTACTGGGGCCTGCAGCCGCTGATCGACAGCCTGCAGGTACTGTTTGCCGAGCATGACCTGTTTCGCACCAGCAGCGCCGTGCTGGGCACGTTCGGGCTGGGCATGCTCAAAACCGTGATCGTGCCGCTGATCGCCATGTTCATGCTGCTGCCGCTGATGATCCTGATGGCGCTGATCTTCATGGGCGTGCTGGCCATGCCGGCCATTGGCCGCCATGTGGGCGGGCGGCATTTTCCGCAACTGGAAAAAAAGCACGGTGGCAGCCTGCTGGGCAGCGTGGGTACCTCACTGGCCACTTTTTTGCTCTTTATCGTGGTGTGGGCCGCGCTGCTGCCGCTGTATGCGTTTCCGCCGGCCGCGCTGGTCGGGCAGGCGCTGCTGTGGGGCTGGCTGACTTACCGCGTGATGGCCTATGACGCCATGGCCGATTACGCCAGTGCAGAAGAGCGCCACGCCATCATGCGTTCGCGCCGCACCCAGCTGCTGCTGATCGGCGTGGTCTCGGGCGCGGCCGGCGCCGTGCCCGGCATGCTGTGGATGGGCGGCGTGATGTCGGTGGTGTTCTTCCCGTTCCTGGCGGCGTTTGCCATCTGGCTGTATGTGGTGATCTTTATCTTTACCGGGCTGTGGTTCCAGTATTACTGCCTGGAAGCCCTGTCGGCCCTGCGCGGCGTACAGGGCATGCGCGATGTGGCTGCGGCCGACGCTTAACTTTCAAATCGAACAAGGACGCTTGATGGCTATCGGATTGATTATTATCGGTGACGAAATTTTGTCGGGCAAGCGCACCGACCAGCATTTCCCCAAGGTGGTGCAGCTTCTCAAGGCGCGCGGCTTGCAATTGAGCTGGGCCGAATACGTGGGCGACGAGCCGGCGCGCATCGTGGCGCTGCTCAAACGCACGTTTGCCAGCGGCGACATCGTGCTGTGCTTTGGCGGCATCGGCGCGACGCCGGACGACCATACGCGCCAGGCGGCGGCCGATGCGCTGGGCCTGCCGTTGATCCTGCATCCGCAGGGCAAGGCTAATATCCAGCAGCGCATCACCGAGATGGGTGCAGATGCGGGCACGCCGGTCGACCTCGAATCGCCGGAAAACCTGCACCGCCTGAAAATGGCCGAATTCGTGCAGGGCGCCGAGCTGATACCGAATCCCTACAACAAGATTGCCGGCTTTGCCGTGCGCGAGCATTATTTCGTGCCGGGTTTTCCCGTCATGTCCTGGCCCATGATCGAATGGGTGCTCGATACCCATTATGCGCATCTGTTCAACCAGGTGCCGCATGCCGAACATGCGCTGCTGGTGTATGAAACGGCCGAGTCGCTGCTGACGCCACTGATGGTGCGTCTTGAAGCGCAGTATCCGCTGATCAAAGTGTTCAGCCTGCCCAGCGTGGGCGACGCGCAAACGCGGCGCCATATCGAACTGGGCGTCAAGGGCGAGCCGGAGCAGGCGGGGGCGGCATTTGCCGAGATGCGCGCCGAACTCGCGGCCCTGCAGGCCGAAGTCACCCTGCTCTGAGCGGCAGCGGTAGCGACCGGTACAGTACGCCTGCGTCCTATGTACGCAAGCGTACTGTCCGGTCGTTGTTTTTTTGCGAAAATCTGCAAGTTAGCAAGATTTTTGTGTGCGCTCACCCGTCCTTTTCCCGCCGTTGTGGTGCAATGGTATGCACTGACCGCGAGGCAATGTACGCATTTGCCCGGTCGTTCGCTCCTGCGTTTTTTTGATTTAGCGGTCCCACATCATGTTGAGCAAGCAGCATCCTTACGGGCCCCATCTGGCCACCGACTTAGCGTGTATTGCACTGCTGCAGCGCCAGCACAGTGCCTGCGTCCTTGAATCCCTACTTATACCCAGCATCCCATGAAAGACACAGGCGACAACCTGGCCCATGCCCAGACACGGCCTTCCGAAGCACCCAGCAGCGACCATGCGGTGCCGCCGCCAACCGGTCCGCGCAAGAAGCGGCGCACGCGCGTATGGCCGATTTTCCTGTTGATCGTGCTGGCGCTGATTGCCGGCGTGGCCTGGTTCGTGATGCGCGAAGTACGCACCTCGGCCCTGCAGGCGGAGTTTTTCAATCGCCTCAGTAACCAACTGACGTTCAAGGTCGAACCCGGTCCGGCGCCGGCCGGCAGCGTGCGCTATCCGCAGCATGGCCCGTATGACGAGCGGCTCGGCTATGCCAGCCTGCCCAATTATCTCAAACGCCTGGCCGAGCGCGACTACGCCGTCACGGCGCAGGCGCGCATGTCGCCCAAGATGGTGGAGCTGGTCGATATGGGCATGTTCGCCACCTACCATGAAAAAAACCGCGCCGGCCTGACCATTCTGGACTCGCGCGCCACACCGCTGTTTGCCGCCAGCTACCCCGAGCGCAGCTACAAGGGCTTTGACGAAGCGCCGCCGGCGCTGGTGCAAAGCCTGCTGTTTATTGAAAACCGCGAACTGCTCGACCCGGCCACGCCACAGCGCAATCCGGCCGTCGAGTGGGACCGTCTGAGCAAGGCGATTTTCGACAAGGCGCTCAATATGGTGGGCGGCCATCGTGGCGGCGGCGGCAGCACGCTGGCCACGCAGATCGAGAAATACCGCCATTCCGAGGACGGGCGCACCAGCTCCATGAAGGACAAGCTGCTGCAGATGATGTCGGCCAGCCTGCGCTCGTACCAGGACGGTGAAAACACGGTGGTGGCGCGGCGCAGGATCGTCGTCAATTACCTCAATACGGTACCGCTGTCGGCCAAGAGCGGCTTTGGCGAAGTCAACGGCATCGGCGACGGCATGTGGGTCTGGTATGGCCGCGACTTCAATGAGGTGAAGACTTTGCTCAACGCCAAACTTGACCAGCCGGGCAGTGCGCTGGCCTACAAGCAGGCGCTGAGCTTGCTGATTGCGCAGCGCCGTCCTTCGCATTACCTGGTGGCTGGCGGCGCCGACCTCGAAGCGCTGACCAACAGCCACCTGCGCATCCTGGCGCAAGCGGGCGTGATCACGCCGCAGCTGCGCGACCAGGCGATTAGCCAGCCGCTGCGCCCGTCGACCGCCTCGGGCGTGCAGTCCGAAGCTGCCACCTCGTTTGTCACGCGCAAGGCCTCCAATGCGGTGCGCAACCACCTGGCCGGCATGCTGGGCGACCCGCGCCTGTACAACCTCGACCGTCTGGACCTGAAAGTGGTCAGCACGCTCGACGCGCAGGCGCAAAATGCGGTGACCAGGGTGCTGCGCGAACTGCGCGACCCGGAAGTGGCGAAAGCGGCCGGCCTGACCGGCAAGGGCATGCTGGGCAATGGCGATCCGGCCAATGTGGTGTACAGCTTTACCCTGCTGGAAAAAGGCGCGAAAGCCAATTTGCTGCGCGTGCAGACCGACAACTACGACCAGCCGCTCGATATCAACGAAGGCGCCAAGCTCGACCTGGGATCGACCGCCAAGCTGCGCACACTGGTCAGCTACCTCGACATCATCGACCAGTTGCACCAGCGCTACAAGGACATGAGTGCGGCCCAATTGAAGCAGGTGACGGTCGACCCGAAAGACATGCTGTCGCAATGGGCGATTGCCTATCTGGCTGCCAAGCCGGAGGGCGAGGCGCGTGCGCTGCCGGCGATGCTGGAAGCGGCCATGCAGCGCACCTATTCGGGCAACCCGGCCGAAGGATTCTTTACCGGCGGCGGCCTGCATCATTTCGGCAACTTCTCCAAGCTCGACGACAGCCGCATCATGACCGTGCAGCACGCTTTGCAGCAGTCGACCAACCTGGTGTTCGTGCGCCTGATGCGCGACGTGGCGCGCTACTACATGTTCTCGCGCCCCGATTCGTCGGCCTCCTTGCTGGCCGACGCCGACGATCCGCGCCGCGCGCAATACCTGAGCCGCTTTGCCGACAAGGAAGGGCGCGAATTTTTGCACCGCTTCTACCAGAAATACCGCGGCAAAAGCGTCGACGAGCAGGAAAAAGTGCTGCTGGCCAGTATCCGCCCGACACCGGTACGCCTGGCCAATATTTACCGCACCGTCAACCCGCAAGGGACGCAGGCCGAGTTTGCCGACTTCCTCAACACCAATTTGCCGTCGCAAAACGAAGTGCCGCCCGAGCGCGTCGCCAAGCTGTACCAGCAATACGCAATGGAAAACTGGTCGCTGGCCGACCGCGGCTACCTGGCCAATGTACATCCGCTGGAATTGTGGATGGTGGCCTTCCTGCGCCAGCATGAAGGCGCGACCTTCTCGGAGATGGTCGCGGCCAGCGAAAAGCAGCGCCAGGAAGTGTACAAGTGGCTGTTCAACACCCACCGCAAGCACGCGCAGGACCGCCGCATTGCCAACCTGCTGGAAGTGGAGGGTTTCCTGGAAATCCACCGCCAGTGGAAAAAGATGGGCTACCCGTTCGATTCGCTGGTGCCGTCGTACGCCACCACGCTGGGCGCTTCGGCCGACCGGCCCGCTTCGCTGGCCGAGCTGATGGGTATTATCATCAACGACGGTGTGCGCAACCCGAGCGTGCGTATCGATTCGCTGCATTTTGCCGCCAATACGCCGTACGACACCATGGTCAAACGCGCCGACCAGGAAAAGCCCGAGCAGGTACTGTCGCCAGACGTGGCGCGCGCCGTTGCCAAGGCGATACGCGCGGTGGTCTCGGACGGCACCGCCAAGCGCGCCAAGGCCGCTTTCGTGGGCGCCGACGGCGTGCCGATCCCGGTCGGCGGCAAGACCGGCACCGGCGACCAGCGCTTCGATGTGTATGGTGCTGGCGGTCGCCTGATCGAGTCGCGCTATGTGAACCGCTCGGCCACGTTTGTGTTCAATATCGGCGAGCGCTTCTACGGCAGCATGACCGCCTACGTGCGCGGACCGGAGTCGAAGAACTACGACTTTACCAGCGCACTGCCGGTGCAGTTGCTGGTGTCGCTGGCGCCGAGTCTGATGCCGCTGATCGAACCGCAGGCGCAGCCAGCGGCGGTGGTGACGGTGCCGGCGGGAGCGGCGGGTAGGTCGGATTAGCCTGGCAAAGCCAGGCGTAATCCGACAACATGTTGGCGTCTGCGGTATTGTCGGATTACGGCCCGAAGGGCCTGATCCGACCTACGCCGGTTGTTACCCCGCAAACACCGCCGTCTTGTCCGCCAGCCGCGCATGGTAGGCTGCAATCGCCGGATAGTCTGGCCGCGCCATCGGCGCCATCAGCCAGCGCTTGACCGATACACCCAGCACGATATCGGCCAGCGTGAATTGCTCACCGCACACATAGGCGCCGGTGGCTTGCAGCTGTTGTTCGAGCACGCCCATCATTTTGTTCCAGCCAGCAATGCCGGCCGCCAGCTGGTCCGGGTCCTGGTGCGCGGGGCTCTGGCGTACCAGTGACATAAAGGCATAGCGCCAGGAATTGTTCAGGTCGGCCAGCTGCCAGTCCATCCATTTTTCCACTTCGGCGCGCGCGCGTGGCGCTGCCGGCAGCAGCTTGCCCTGGCCATACTGCGCGCACAGGTAGCGGCAGATGGTATTCGATTCCCACAGCACCAGCTCGCCGTCGATCAGTACCGGCACCATGGCGTTGGGATTGAGTTGCAAAAAGGCTGGCTCGTCGGTGGCGCGAAAGCCGCTGCCCCAGTCTTCGCGTTCATATGCCAGATCGAGTTCGTCGCAGGTCCACAAAACCTTGCGGACATTGATTGAGGCGGCTTTGCCCAGGATTTTCAACATGCGGTGCTCCGGTAGTGTCAGAGCTGCTACTGTAGCCCAAGCTGCGGTAGTGTGCATCTGTGGCCTTGCATAGTTGCGCATTTCTTGGCATCGTAGCCCCCCATGAAACCCATGCGCCACCATATGTCCAAAATCCTCGCGTTCAGCCGCTTTTCCCTGCGCGATTTTCTCGCCACCGCCGGCCCGACCCTGCTGCTGATTGCCGCCGTCTGCGCGCTGGCCTACTGGCTGGTCGACCCTGCGCCGCCGCGCCAGGTCAGGCTGTCGACCGGCCAGGACAATAGCGCTTATGAAGAGTTCGGCAAAAAGTATGCGGCCGCGCTGGCCAAACACGGCATCAAGGTAACCCTGCAGCCCTCGCTGGGCTCGCAGGAAAACCTGCAGCGCCTCAATAGCGGCGGCACCGATATCGCCTTTGTGCAAAGCGGCTCGACCGAGCATGCCGACGCCGAACGCCATGGCCTGATCTCGCTGGGCAGCCTGTTTACCGAGCCGGTCTGGCTGTTTATGCGCGACGACAAGGCCGTGACCGAACTGACGCAGTTGAAAGGCATGAAGATCAATCTGGGGCCGGAAGGCACAGGCGTGCCGGGACTGTTTCGTCAATTGCTGGCTGTCAATGGGGTGGAGGCGAACGAGCTGACGGTAAGCAGTCTGCAAAATACGCCGGCCACCATGGAACTGCTCGAAGGGCGCATCGACGCCCTGGTATTCAGCTCGGCGCCGGAAGCGCCATTGATCCAGATGCTGCTGCAAACGCCAGGCATCCGGCTGTTTGATTTTTCCCAGGCCGAAGCCTATACGCGGCGCCTGCCGTTCCTGACCCATGTGGTGCTGCCGCGCGGTATTGTCGATCTGGGGCGCAATATTCCCTCGCAGGATTATCACCTGATCGCACCGACGGCGACGCTGGTGGCGCGCGACGACCTGCATCCGGCGCTGGTCGACCTGTTCGTGCAGGCGGCGGCCGGCATCCATGGCGGCACCGGCTGGTTCCAGCAGCAGGGCCAGTTCCCGTCGGCGCGGTATACGGAAATTCCGGTGGCGCCCGAAGCGCTGAAATTTTACAAGGATGGCGCGCCGGTGCTGCAGCGCTATATGAGTTTCTGGCTGGCCAATTTTTTTGATCGCATGTGGGTGCTGGTAGTGGCGCTGGGCGCCCTGATACTGCCACTGTCGCGCGTGGTGCCGCCGCTGTATGTCTGGCGCGTGCGTTCGCGCCTGTATCGCTGGTATGGCCAGTTGCGCCGCGTCGAGCAGGCGCTGGAAGACGTGCCGCCGGCGCAGCGCGCCAGCGTCTATGCGCAGCAGCTGAAACGGCTCGATGAAATCGAAGAGATGGTCAACCAGATTTCTATTCCACTATCGTTTGCCGATGGCTTGTACGGTCTGCGCAGCCATATCAACTTCGTGCGCAAACGCATCCTCACGCTGATGGACGAGCCGGGCTCAGACCAGCGTGATCGACAGCTTGCGTCCGACTAGGCTGGCTGCGCGCTCGAGCGTGGACAGGGTGACGTCGCTGGTCGGATCGAGCAGGCGGTCAAGCTGCGAGCGGCTCGTTTGCAGCAGTTCGGCCATGCGGGTCTTGGACAGCGACTGCTCGCGCATGGCTTGCGCCAGTTGCCAGGCGATGACTTCCTTGACGGCCTGGTTGCGGGTCTGCTCGAAAATGCCTTCTTCCCTGAGGAAGTCGTCGAGGCTGCTGCCAAGATGGGGACTAGGGTTGTTCATGACAGATCCTTTGATCGTTTGCGCGCCAGGGCCAGATCGTCGTCCGGCGTGGTGCGGGTTTTCTTGATAAAGCCGTGCAGTGCAACCAGGCAATCGGCATGCTTGCAGATAATGACGCGCGCAATACGGTTGCCCGGCAGGCTGCTGCGAATTTCGCACAGGCCATGGCCCAGGTGGCGGCACAAGGGCATGCCGACCGGCCAGCGCCACTGCGCATGCATCAGGTCCTGTCCAATCACATGGCGCTCTTCGGCTGGCAGGCTGCGCAGCCAGTCGCGCACCGGTTCGCTGCCATTACCGTTGGCATAAAAGACCAGGCTGATCTGCTGTAAATCGGAAGCATCCATGATGCACCCTTACGTTGTACTATAAAAGGTACTTCGTTTCAAGGTATTTTTGTCGTGTACATAAAAAGAAGTGCCATGGATGGTTTTACGCGTCTGACGGCGGGGCAACCGGCAGGCAGATCAAAGGTGTGTCAAAAATGCGTTCAGGCGCCCAGCCACGGCAGCCCGGCCTGACACCAGCCGCCTGTCTGCTTGCGGTGGCCTTCGGCATCCTTGTCACCCTCGAAGCCTTGCAGGATGTCAAAGCAGTTGGCATAGCCGTGTTCGGTGGCCAGTTTGGCTGCATGGCGTGAACGTACGCCGGAACGGCACAGGAACAGCAGCACTTGCTCTTTGCTGGCCTGGGTGGCGAGCTGATCCACAAAATCGGGATTGGGCAGGCCGCCCGGATAGGTTGACCATTGCACTGCACCATGCTGGGCCTCGGCGATGGTGACGCGGCCCACCCAGTCGCGCTCGGCATTGGTGCGTACATCGATCAGCTTGATGGCGGCGTCCGCTTGCAGCAGCGCGTAGGCTTCCTGCGGCGTCACGGCGCCTGCATAAGGGGTAGTGGCGTCGGCGCGTGCGCGCGCTTGTTGCAACAGCTCAGCGGTGGTCATGGCGTTCTCGATGAAAGTAGCGGTGGCCTGATTATAGTGTGGCGTGGGCGCACCGCAATGTGCTGGTGCTGCACCAGTCGGGATGCACCAAGATGTGGCGTTTACAAATTTTCAGAAGAAAATGCACATCGTTGGTGCATTATTTGTTTCTCGCACTTGCTTGGTGCATTTTTGTTTCTCACGACAAGTCATGAGAAAATGCATAGAAATCGAGTAGGAGCAGTCTTACACAGTGAGCGCGACGGTTTCAGCCGGGCGGCCTTGGCCTTGTCTAAGCTGGCATGGAATCTGCTATGATTCCTGTGAGTTTTGGTGACACGCAATGTTTGCTTCGATCCATCAGCCCGGACGCATTAAGGTCGGCTCACCCCACATTCATTTAGGAGATACGCATGGCAATGACAGCCGCAGAAGTCTTGAAGATGGTAGAAGAGAACGAAGTCAAATTCGTTGATTTCCGCTTTGCCGACACCCGTGGCAAAGAGCAGCACGTGACGGTACCCGTGTCCCATTTCGACATGGACAAATTTGAATCGGGCCACGCCTTTGACGGCTCCTCGATCGCTGGCTGGAAAGGTATCGAAGCGTCCGACATGATCCTGCTGCCGGACCCAAGCACTGCCAATATCGACCCGTTCATGGAAGAAACCACGCTGTTCATGCAGTGCGACGTGATCGAGCCGTCGGACGGCAAAGGCTATGACCGCGACCCGCGCTCGATCGCGAAACGCGCAGAAGCCTACCTGAAATCGTCGGGCATGGGCGACACCGCCTACTTCGGCCCTGAGCCAGAATTTTTCATTTTCGACAACGTTCGCTGGAAAATCGACATGTCGGGCTGCTTCGTCAAGATCGGTTCGGACGAAGGCTCCTGGTCGACCGGCAAGGACATCGAAGGCGGCAACAGCGGCCATCGTCCTACCGTCAAGGGCGGCTACTTCCCAGTGCCACCAGTGGACAGCTTCCAGGACATGCGTTCGGAAATGTGCCTGATCCTCGAATCGCTGGGCATTCCGGTCGAAGTGCATCACCATGAAGTTGCCGGCGCCGGCCAGAATGAAATCGGCACCAAGTTCTCGACCCTGGTCGAGCGCGCCGACTGGACGCAAAACCTGAAATACGTGGTCTGGAACGTCGCGCACAGCTATGGCAAGACCGCCACCTTCATGCCAAAACCGATCGTTGGCGACAACGGCTCGGGCATGCACGTGCACCAATCGGTATGGAAAGACGGCAAGAACCTGTTTGCTGGCGACGGCTATGCCGGCCTGTCGGACTTCGCGCTGTACTACATCGGCGGCATCATCAAGCATGCCAAGGCACTGAACGCGATCACCAACCCTGGCACCAACTCGTACAAACGCCTGGTTCCTGGCTACGAAGCACCGGTCAAGCTGGCATACTCGGCGAAAAACCGTTCGGCCTCGATCCGTATTCCACACGTGGCCAATCCAAAAGGCCGTCGCGTCGAAGCGCGTTTCCCGGATCCACTGGCCAACCCGTACCTGTGCTTTGCAGCCCTGCTGATGGCCGGTCTGGACGGCGTTGCCAACAAGATCCATCCGGGCGAAGCCGCCTCGAAAGATCTGTACCATCTGCCGCCTGAGGAAGATGCACTGATCCCTACCGTCTGCGCTTCGCTGGAAGAAGCCCTGGAAGCGCTGGACAAGGACCGCGAATTCCTGACCCGTGGCGGCGTATTCAGCGACTCCATGATCGACGCTTACCTGGAACTGAAAATGCAGGACGTGCAGCGCATGCGCATGACCACGCATCCAGCCGAGTTCGACATGTACTACTCGCTGTAATGGCGTAATGCCGGCACACTGCCGGCAGTGTCTGTGACGCGGGGCAAGACGATGGTCTGCCCCGCGTTTTTTTTGGCGAAGTTCGATCATGCATGTTGTATAGTCGGCGCAGTACCGGCTGACAGGAGTGAAGATTGACCAAGCAATACAGAATCGCACTGGCGGCAAGCTTGCTCGCTGCCAGTGCTCACGCGCATGGGCAGCTGTATGTCTGCAGCGATGCGCAAGGACACAAGACCTATACCGACAAGCGTGAGCATGCTGCCTGCAAGCTGCTCGATCTGCCCGGCGCGATGATTGAGGCGCCGCGGCGCAGCGCGCCGATTGCCGCGCCCACTGCCAGGGCGCCAGCCGTGGTGGCGGCCAGTGCCGCAGCAGCAGGTGCTTTTCCCCGTGTCGACAGTGCCGAACAGCGCGCGCGCGACCTGGACCGGCGCCAGATCTTGCAAGACGAACTGCGCAGCGAGGAGCAGAAACTGGCCACCCTGCGCCAGGAATTCAACCAGGGCCAGCCCGAGCGGCAGGGCAATGAGCGCAACTACGCGCTGTACCAGGAGCGCGTGGTGCAACTGAAAGACAATATCGGCCGCACACAGCAGAACGTCGAGGCCCTGAGACGCGAGATTGCCAATATCCGATGATGACAGACACCATGAATGGCCGCCCGCCCCATCTGGCCGGGCTTGATTTGCTGGCTTCGGCCGTGATCGTGCTCGACAGTGACGGGCGCATCAGCTTTGCCAATGCGGCGGCGGAAAACCTGCTGGAAAGTTCCCTCAAGGCGCTGTCGCGGCAAAAGCTGACGGCGCTGTTTCTCAATCCGGACGAGCTGGCCGGCATCTGCGCACAGGCGCTCGAGCACAAGTTTTCCGACCTGCGCCAGGACCTGACGCTGGAGCGGGCAGGGCGTGAGCCGCTGCGTGTGCACAGCATTATCAGCGCGCTCGACGGCGCCGACGCCAGCATCGTCGTCGAATTGCGCGAAAACGTGCAGCAGCTCAAGCTCGACCGTGAAGAGCGCATCCTCGACCAGAGCCAGGTCAACAAGGAGCTGATCCGCAACCTGGCCCATGAGATCAAGAATCCGCTGGGCGGCATCCGCGGCGCGGCGCAGCTGCTGGAGCTGGAACTGCCGGCGCTGCACCTCAGTGAGTTGCGTGAATACACGCAGGTGATCATCAAGGAGGCGGACCGTCTGCAGACGCTGGTCGACCGCCTGCTGGCGCCGCACCGCCGGCCGCATATCGTGGGCGACGTCAATATCCATGAAGTGTGCGAGCGCGTGCGCAGCCTGATCCTGGCCGAGTTTCCGGTCGGGCTGACGATTTTGCGCGACTACGACGCCTCGATACCCGAGTTTCGCGGCGACAAGGAGCAACTGATACAGACGGTGCTCAATATTGCCCATAACGCGGCGCAAGCCTTGTCTGAGCGCATCGAAACCGGTGATGCCGAGCTGGTTTTCAAGACCCGCGTGGCGCGCCAGGTGACCCTGGCCAAGGTGCGTTACGGCCTGGCATTAGACTTGCATATCATTGACAATGGACCGGGCATCGCACCCCAGATCCGCGACCGGATTTTCTACCCGCTGGTGTCGGGCAGGGAAGGCGGCAGCGGTTTGGGGTTGACGCTGGCACAGACCTTCGTGCAACAGCACATGGGCGTGATCGAGTGCGAAAGCCGGCCTGGATATACCGATTTCAGGATCGTTTTACCTTTGCCATAAGCGTGGGAAGCGCCTGCCGTCGTATCCCACTCATGAAATCCATTGCGGGACGCACACACTAATGAAGCCAATCTGGATAGTTGACGACGACGAATCAATCCGCTGGGTGCTGGAAAAAGCCCTGGCCCGCGAAAACCTCGCCACCAAAAGTTTTTCCAACGCACGCGACGCCATGGCGGCGCTCGAGTTCGACACGCCGCAAGTGCTGGTATCCGATATCCGCATGCCGGGCGCCTCGGGACTGGAACTGCTGCAAACGGTCAAGTCGCGCCATCCTGGCTTGCCGGTCATTATCATCACGGCCTTTTCCGACCTCGATTCGGCCGTGGCGGCCTTCCAGGGCGGCGCCTTTGAATACCTGGCCAAGCCTTTCGATATCGACAAGGCGGTCGAACTGATACGCCGCGCGCTCGACGAGAGCCTGCGCGAAACAAGCGTCGAGTCAGGGCCGTCGGAAACGCCGGAAATCCTCGGCCAGGCGCCGGCCATGCAGGAGGTATTCCGTGCCATTGGCCGCCTGTCGCAGTCGAACGTGACGGTGTTAATTACCGGCGAATCGGGCTCAGGCAAGGAACTGGTGGCCCGCGCGCTGCACAAGCACAGCCCGCGCTCGGCGCAACCCTTTATTGCCCTGAACACGGCGGCAATCCCGAAAGATCTGCTCGAATCCGAGCTGTTCGGCCACGAGCGCGGTGCCTTTACCGGCGCGCAAACGACGCGCCGCGGACGCTTCGAGCAGGCCGAGAACGGTACCCTGTTTTTAGACGAGATCGGCGACATGCCGTTTGACCTGCAGACGCGCCTGCTGCGCGTGCTGTCGGACGGCCACTTCTATCGCGTTGGCGGCCATCAGCCGATGAAGGCCAATGTGCGCGTGATTACCGCCACCCACCAGAACCTCGAGCAGCGTGTGCGCGACGGGCTGTTCCGCGAAGACTTGTATCACCGGCTCAACGTGATCCGTTTGCGCCTGCCGAGCTTGCGTGAGCGGCGCGAGGATATCCCCATTCTGGTGCGCCACTTTCTGGTGCAAAGTGCGCGCCAGCTTGGCGTTGAGGCCAAGCGCATGAGCGACGCCACCATGCAGTTCCTGAGCGGCCTCGAGCTGCCCGGCAATGTGCGCCAGCTGGAAAACCTGTGCAACTGGATTACCGTGATGGCGCCGGGGCAGACGGTCGAGATCAAGGACTTGCCGTTGGAGCTGACGCAGGAGCAGGGTGAAGGCGTTCCTGCCAGCAGCCTGGCGGTGGCGCCGATCGCGCAGGAAGCGGCCACAGCACTTCCTGCCGCTGCGCCGCAGGGCGGGCAGGTGTTCGACGCTGCCGCACCAGCCAATGGCGCGCCGCCAGGCTGGATCGGCCTGCTGGAACTGCAGGCCGCCGGCATGCTGGGCGCCGGTCAGCAGGAGGTGATGGCGGTGCTGGGGCGCCAGTTCGAGTCGGCCCTGATCAAGACGGCGCTCAAGCATACGCACGGGCGCAAGAACGATGCGGCTGTGCGCCTGGGAATCGGGCGCAATACCATCACGCGCAAGATTTCCGAACTGGGCATCGACGGCGCCAAGGAGGATTAGCAGGAGGATGCCTTATTGCGGGAAAATACCATTTTCGTCACGATCGGGTAAGCTGGCGGCTACCGTATTGAAGATGGTGGAAACCGTATGCTGATTAACTGTGTAGCCTACCAGGATGGCAAGAAACTGGCCGACGTGCCAGTCGACGATATCAGCGATTATGTGGAACGCCCGGACTGCTTTGTCTGGGTGGCCCTGCGCGATGCAACCCCCGAAGAACTCAAGCAGATGCAGCATGAATTCTGCCTGCATGAACTGGCGGTCGAGGACGCCCAGCGCGGCCACCAGCGCCCGAAAATCGAGGAATATGGCGATTCGCTGTTTGCCGTGGTCAAGATCGTGGAGATGGCCGGCGACGAGTTGGTGCTGGGTGAAATCGATATTTTTGTCGGCAGCAACTATGTGCTGTCCTCGCGCACCAACAGCGCCCAGGGCTTCCTGGGCGTGCGCGCGCGCGCCGAGCGTGAACCGCATTTGCTGCGCCAGGGCTCGGCCTTTGTACTGTATGCGCTGATGGATGCGGTGGTCGACCGCTACTTTCCCGTGCTCGATGCGCTCGAATCGGAGCTCGAGCAGATCGAAGACCGCATGTTCGATTCCGGCGCCGAGCGCGACAATATCGAACGGCTGTACCAGCTGAAGCGCAAGGTGATGGTGCTGCGTCATGTGGTGGCGCCGTTGATGGAGGCAGTCGGCAAGCTGCATGGCGGCCGGGTGCCGCCGCTGGCGCACGATACGCAGGAATATTTCCGTGATGTTCACGATCATCTGGCGCGCATCAACAGCTCGCTCGACTCCATCCGCGACACCATCAGCACCGCGATCCAGGTCAACCTGTCGATGGTGGCCATCGATGAAAGCGAAGTCAACAAGCAACTGGCGGCCTGGGCGGCTATCTTTGCCGTATTCACCGCCTTTGCCGGCGTGTGGGGCATGAACTTCAAATTCATGCCTGAGCTCGACTGGCATTATGGCTATCCGGTCGCCGTGCTGGTGATGTGCGGCGTGGCCGGCTATATGTACCGCCGCTTCAAGCGTGCAGGGTGGCTGTAAAATACCGGTAAATCTAAGCTATTGAACAACTTCTAAGGGTACAATCGGGAGCGGCGCG
The DNA here is from genome assembly GCF_009208565.1 of Janthinobacterium aquaticum. Lineage (GTDB taxonomy): Bacteria > Pseudomonadota > Gammaproteobacteria > Burkholderiales > Burkholderiaceae_D > Janthinobacterium. The sequence goes on from NZ_WFLK01000008.1 coordinate 100,695, forward strand.
TCGCGCCGACAGGCCACGCCGACCGGCCATGGACGCACGCGAGGGTGCGCAGGGAGCATTCATGAGTATTCCGCTATTTGATGTGAATTCGCAAGAACCCCTGTTTGACCAGGCGCAGCGGCGCACCCTGGCCGAAGCGGCGCTGCGCTCGATTACCGCCTCCACGGCGCGTGCGCGCGGCGACGATTTCCTGCGTATTCTGGTGCGCGAACTGGCCGAAGCGCTCGATGTCGATTATGTGCTGGCCGGACGCCTGATTGCACTCGACGACGGCACCGAAGGCATCCGCACCCTGGCCCTGTGGGGCAGCGGCGCCTACCAGGACAACCTGCAATACAGCCTGCAGCATACACCGTGCCAGGACGTGACCTGCCAGGAAATGTGCTTCCACGGCAGCGACATCCAGCGCCGTTTCCCGCTTGACTCCCTGCTGGTCGGGATGCGCGCGCAAAGCTATGTCGGCATGCCGATGATCGATACCGAAGGGCGTACGCTGGGCATCCTGTCGGCTATCGACACGCGTCCCATCGATGACAACAAGCGCCTGCTGGCCTTGCTGCTGCTGTCGATCTTTTCAGCCCGCGGCGCGGCCGAACTGCAGCACCAGGAACGTGCGCAGCAACTCGAGGCGATGGTGCAGCAGCGCACGGAATCGCTGCTGGTGGCGCAGACCAGCCTGGTCGAGCAGGAGCAGATGGCGGCATTGGGATCGTTGGTGGCGGGCGTATCGCATGAGGTCAATACCCCGATTGGCGTGGCGCTGACGGCCGCTTCCAGCATGGCCAGCTATGCCGACCAGCTGGTGCAGCGGCTGGCCGCGCCCAAGGTCAGCCGCGCCGAACTGATCGAGGTCGCCGATGCACTCAAGGGTGCGGCCGCGCTGGTCGAGCGCAACCTGACGCGCGCTGCCGAGCTGATCGGTAACTTCAAGCAGTTGGCGGTCGACCAGGTCAGCGAATACGTGACCGACCTGGCGTTGCATGACTATGTGCAAGGGCTGGTGTCGGCGCACAGCCCCGAATTGCGCAAGGCGGCGCTGCAGGTAGAGCTGGGCATTGCGCCTGACTGCCGGGTGCGCCTGGCGGCCGGCAAGTTGTCGCAGATACTGTCGAACCTGCTGATGAACAGTGCGCGGCACGGCTATCCGCAGGGCGGCCCCGGCAAGATCACCATCTGCGCCGGCATCGAGACCGATGCGGCCGCCTCGTGGCTATGGCTGGAGTTTGCCGACGACGGTATCGGCCTGGCGCCGGCCGTGCGCGAACATATGTTTGAACCGTTTTTTACCACCAAGCGCGGCCAGGGCGGCTCCGGCCTGGGCATGCATATCGTGCAGACCATCGTGCAGCAGCAGGGCGGCCAGATACGCGCTGTCGAGGGCGTGGCTGGCTGCCATATTCATATCCGCTTGCCGCTGTCGAGCTGACATATGGCCATGGCAGGGCTCTGCGACGTCTATTTTGTTATTTAAATTATAATATTTATCACCAAAATGAAAATATATTGTCTTAATGAGAATTTATTTTAATAACGTTGCATATTCGCCATATGCCTGGTGAGTTTGATTGACACCACGATTCCCAGCATGTTTTCATGGGTGATCAAGGTACTTGGCTTGCCTTGATATGGCATGGATGACAGGTAGTTTGTTACCTGCTTGTTTCAGATCCAGACTCAGTGCATCAAAAATATAAAAAGAAGGGATTCCCATGTTTCAAGAAACCGTTATCTTTCGTGCTGTCCGCACGCTATGCACCGGTGGCGTGGTTGCGGCAGCTTCGCTGTTGTCGCAGTCTGCCATGGCGCAGGACACTCAGGCCGGCGAAGCCCCATTGCAGCGAGTCGAAGTAACTGGCTCCTCAATCAAACGCATTGCTGCTGAAGGCGCGTTGCCAGTGACCATCCTGACTGCCGACGCGATTCGCGCTTCCGGCGCCACTTCGGTCACGGATCTGGTAAAAAATCTGTCATCGGCACAGGGTTCTACCGGCGAAACCGGCTCAGTAGGTGGCAGCACGTTCGGATTTTCCGGTATCTCGGTACATAATGTGGGCGAGACTCGTACACTGGTTCTGTTGAACGGTAAGCGCCTGGCACAGTTTGGCGGCCAGACATTGACAGGTTTTGCCGCCGGCTTCGACTTGAATTCAATTCCCATCTCGGCCATTGAGCGCGTGGAACTGCTGACAGACGGCGCATCGGCACTGTATGGCGCCGACGCGATCGCCGGCGTAGTCAACTTTATTACCAAGCATGACACGACCAAGGGCGACGTTACCATCGGCTATTCCAGCCCGAAAGATGGTGCACGCGAGAAGCGCATCAGCGCCACCAAGGGTTTCGGCAATGTCGATGAAGATGGTTACAACGTCGTGCTGACCTTTGGCCATGACGAGCGAACCAAGCTCGCTTCGGTTGACCGCTCCTTTGCCAATACCGGCAAAGTACAGTTTTCGGCCAATGGCAAGCGGTATCAGAAGCAGCAATTTTCGGCCAGTCCGATTCCGGCCAACGCCACGGATGATCTTGGGCAACTGATCAGTCCGTATCAACGTACCAATGGCAGCTGCCCTGAAAAGACTTTCCGCGTGATCGAGCCGTATAACGACGGCAGCGGTCTGGCCGATGATTACTGCGGCTATGACTTTACCAAAGACCTGGAAATCTATCCTGAGCGTAAGCGCGATAACTTTATGGCGTCGGCCACTTTCAAGATAGCTGGCCATGAAGTATTTTCCGATGTGCTTTTGTCGCGTTCAAAACAGGTATCGCGCATTGCGCCCGTGCCAGGCGCCATCAGCATTGACGCCGGCAGCGCCTTGCACACTAAATACTTGTTGCCGCTTGGCATTACCGGTGACAGCACGGCCTACTATCGCTTGTTTGACATGGGGCAGCGAACCTCGAACGACACGGCGGAGTTCGCCAGTGTGGTGGTCGGCACGCGCGGCAATGCAGCGGGCTGGGATTACAATGCGACCTACAATTTTTCGGAAAGCCGCGTGAAGGGAAGTATTGCTGGCTATCCTGGCGCCATTGCCGTCGGCAAGCTCACCTCCAGTGGTCTGCTCGATCCGTTCGTTGGTCCGGGCCAGCAATCGGCGGCGGCCCAGCAGGCTATCAAGGATGCGACCTATTCCGGCTACTGGGATGGCGGTACCTCGCGTCTGCAAACGATAAACCTGAACGGTTCGCGTGAACTGATGCGTCTGGCTGGTGGGGGATTGATGCTTGGTGTAGGCGCAAATATCAACCGCGAAGAATTCTCCTCCAAGCCCAGCTTGTTTGCCCAAGGTGCACTGGCAGATCCGGCTGCAGGTGTATTGTGTGGTGGGACCAGTGGGCTTGAGTGCGATCAGCGTTTTGGCGATGCAGCCAGCAGTCTGCCTTACAGTGCAAGCCGCACTTCCAAGGGCGTCTTTGGCGAGTTGATTGCGCCTGTGCTGAAACAGCTGGAACTGGGCGCGGCCCTGCGAGTTGACGATTTTTCCGATTTTGGCAATGCGACCACCGCCAAGGCCAGCTTCAAATGGACGCCTGCGCCGGCATTGCTGATCCGCGGTTCGGTAGGCAATGGTTTCCACGCCCCTACGGTGCCACAGGTAAACGCACGCCAGACCGGCTACGGCGTCACCAGTGAAAAATACACCTGCACGCCGGCCTTGCAGGCGATTGCCACTTCACTCAACGCGGTGTGCCAGTCAGGTAATCGCCAGTATGACCAATTGGCTGGCGGTAACCGCGACCTGAAGCCGGAAAAATCGCGCCAGGCCACGCTGGGTTTCCGTTATGAGCCTTTCAATGCACTGACGCTGGGCGCCGATCTGTGGCATGTGCAGATCCGCGATTCGTTTGGTCAGTTGACGGAGCAACTGGTGTTTGCCAATCCGGCCAATTTCCCTGGTTCGTGGGGTGTCAATACCGATGTAGGCACGGGCAAGACTTACCTGGCTTTCCTGGCCAATAACCAGAATCTGGGCAAATCGTACGCTACCGGTGTCGATGTCGATGTCAGCGTGCGTTATCGCAGCCCGATCGGTCTGTTGACCTCGCAGCTGAATGTGACGCAGATGCTGCGCGAGCAGATCCAGCTCGAGCGTGACGGCGCCTACTATTCGGCCATCGGCAACTTTGCCGAATTGGGCACCGTGACCTTCCGCACCCGCGGCCAGCTGGCGACCACCCTGAAAACCGGCAATTGGGCCAATACGCTGACGGTCAATTTCCGCTCAGGCTATCGCGATCAGGAAACAAGTGTCGAGGTACTCGACAATGCCGGTAACGTCACCGGTCAGGAAGATATCCGCATGAAAGTGGGATTCTTCTCGACGCTCGACTGGCAGACAGTATGGACGCCACGCGAGAGCTGGGCCTTGACTGCCGGCGTGTTGAACCTGCTGGACAAAAACCCGCCGTTCGTTCCATCGACTTCCGGCTCCGGTCGCGGTCAGCAGTTCGGCTATGATGACCGCTACTACGATTCACGTGGCCGTACGCTGTACGTCAACGCGTCGTATCGTTTCTGATCTTGTGTCTGCCTTGCCGCTGCCCTGTCCTTGACAGTGCGTAGTGGCGACAGATGCATCAAAAAAGCCAGCGCTGCATCCTGCAGCCGCTGGCTTTTTTTTAAGCAGAGATGTGGCAATGCGTGTTAGCTGTTTGCCATCGCCATGGCAATGGCTTCTGCCACCTTGATACCGTCCACTGCAGCCGACAAAATGCCGCCGGCATAACCCGCGCCTTCGCCGGCCGGGAACAGGCCGCGCGTATTGAGGCTTTGCAAATCGTCGTCGCGACGCTTGATGCGGATCGGTGACGAGGTGCGCGTTTCCACCCCCGTCAATACCGCATCGGCCTTGTAGTAGCCCTTGATCTGCTTGTTAAATGCCGGGAAGGCTTCGCGCAGGGCCGTGATCGCATACTCGGGCAGCGACGGCGCCAGGTCGGTCAGGTGCACCGCTGGCTTGTACGACGGCACCACGCTGCCAAATTCGGTCGAGGCGCGTCCCGCCACGAAGTCGCCCACCAACTGGCCCGGCGCATCGTAATTGCCACCGCCCAGCGCAAAGGCGCGCTCTTCGAGTTCGCGCTGCAGGGCGATGCCGGCCAGCGGGTCGCCTGGATAGTCTGCTGGCGTGATGCCGACCACGATGGCGCTGTTGGCGTTGCGTTCGTTGCGCGAGTACTGGCTCATGCCGTTGGTGACCAGACGGCCCGGCTCGGACGCAGCCGCCACCACCGTGCCGCCAGGGCACATGCAGAAACTGTAGACCGAGCGGCCGTTGCTGGCATGATGCACCAGCTTGTAGTCGGCCGCACCGAGGATCGGATGGCCGGCGCTGGGGCCGAAGCGGCAGCTGTCGATCAGCGACTGCGGATGCTCGACGCGAAAGCCGATCGAGAACGGTTTGGCTTCAATATAAACACCGCGTTGGTGCAGCATTTCAAACGTGTCGCGCGCGCTGTGGCCGATGGCCAGCGCTACATGGTTGCTGGCAATAGTCTCGCCGCTGGCCAGCACCACGCCGCGTACCTGGCCGCCATCCGGGCCGGGCGCAATGTCGAGGTCGACCACTTTGCTCTCAAAGCGGTATTCGCCGCCCAACTGTTCGATTTCAGCGCGCATCTGTTCGACCATCTTGACCAAGCGGAAGGTGCCGATATGCGGCTTGCTGACGTACATGATTTCTTCGGGCGCACCGGCCTTGACGAATTCGGTCAGTACCTTGCGGCCGTAGTGTTTCGGGTCCTTGATCTGGCTGTAGAGCTTGCCGTCCGAAAAGGTACCGGCGCCGCCTTCACCAAACTGCACGTTTGATTCCGGATTGAGTTCGCGCTTGCGCCAGAAACCAAAGGTGTCGACGGTGCGCTCGCGCACCTGCTTGCCGCGCTCCAGGATCAGCGGGCGCAGACCCATCTGCGCCAGGATCAGTGCCACGAACAGCCCGCACGGGCCGGTGCCGATCACGATCGGGCGCGGTCCGTTCGCGTGTCCTGCCAGTTGCTGGCCGCCGGCGACGAATTTGTAGTCGGTATCGGGCGCCGGCATCAGGTGGATATCGTGTTGCAGGCGCGCCAGCACGGCCGCCTCATCGCGCACTTCCACGTGCAGCGAATAAATCAGCACGATGGCGCTGCGCTTGCGTGCGTCATAACTGCGCTTGAAGACCGTGTAGCCAAGCAGCTCATCGGCTGCAATGCCCAAGCGCGCCAGGATGGCGGCGGGCAGGGCAGCTTCGTCGTGTTCGAGGGGGAGTTTTACTTCGTTCAGTCGCAACATAGTTCTATCTATCCGGGATCTCTGCCTCCTCAGCCTATGGCAAAGGTCATGACAGGGTATTGCCTGCGCAAATGCGCCAACCCGCTATTTTACCTGCATCGGCTTGAGGCTCGGCAGATAGTGATGCCAATCTGATGTCGTGAACGCAACATTTAATGTGCACGCATCTCATCTCGCCTGCACTGGTGCGGCTCAATTGGATTGTTCAGTATTTTTGTTTTTAACTAAATAAAATTTTATTTTAAAAGAAAGCGCGATTCAATATTTCAGCAGGAGGTGTTTTGTAATACTGCAACTGGCCAGAAAGCAAGGTGGAGCTGCATCAAGTATTTTGACATTTGCTGGTGCACCTTTAGCTATCCAAACTATGCACCGTTCATGTGCGACTGCACAATTTTTTTTTAAGAAGTTATTCAGCTTTCCTCCTATGAGCAGCTATCAAATTGTTCAAAAATAATTGCATATAAAATATTTGAAATTTATTTTTATGCTGCAATGCGCAAAAATCTAGTGCACCAATAATGTGCAGCCTTGGCACCAATATGGCGACTTCATGCACCAATACCGAATAAGCTATGGTGAAAATTGAGTATGGTAAATTTTATGTGTTGTTTTCTATCCATAGCTTCAGCTGTTCAATTGACAGTGTTCTGACCCGCATGGTCTGATGTAACGGCTACGTCACATTAATTACAGACGGATACAACCAGCGGGAACAGCTTTTACAAAAGGCGTTTTCATAAAATTTCAGAATACAAAAGGAGTTGTCTATATGAAGTTGCGTATGAAGTCCATGCACATTGCCGTTTTACAAGTATTGGCAACCGGTGCATTCTCGGTCGGAGCCGCTGGCTCCGCGATGGCGCAAGCCACACCAGGCGCCGAGGCCCCGCAACGCGTGGTCGTAACCGGTTCGCTGATCAGCCGTACCGACACCGAGACGGCAGCCCCGGTTCAGGTCATTACTGCGCAGGAAATCCAGCGCAGCGGTAAAACTTCGATTGCCGAACTGCTGTCGGATCTGGCATCGAACGGCGCCGGCACGCTCGGAACCGGTTTCTCGGGCGCTTTCGCCAACGGCGCATCGGGCGTTTCGCTGCGCGGCCTGACGGTCGGCTCGACCCTGGTGTTGATCGACGGTCACCGCATGTCGCCTTACGCGATCGGCGACGATTCGCAACGCTCCTTCGTTGACGTATCGAACATTCCTTTTGACGCCATCGACAGCATCGAAGTGCTGAAAAGCGGCGCTTCTTCGCTGTATGGTTCCGATGCTGTTGCCGGTGTGGTCAATATCAAGCTGAAGAAAAGCTTCAACGGCACGCGTTTCTCGGCTGACAGCGGCACCACCGAACATGGCGGCGGCACCACCCACCGTGCATCGCTGTCGACCGGTTTCGGTGACCTCGACGCCGACGGCTACAATGTCTTCGCGACCGCCGAATGGCGTCGTCAGGGTGCCATCCGCATCGATGACCGCAAGCAGTTCGCCTGGGATGATCTGGACTGGAGCAAGCGTGGTGGCCAGAACTTGACCTACGGTGTGCCAAACGCTCGCAACAGCTTCCTGTCCCCAGGCAGTTCGCCTTTCCTGTACAACCCATCGGGTGCCGGCGGCGCGCAAAATGCAGCCAACTTCCTGTTCCTCGACCCTACCTGCAACTACACGGCATACCGTGCCGGTGGCTGCGCAAAGGAAGATACCTACGGCTTTATCCAGCCTGAAACTGAAAACAAGAACTTGCTGGTCGGCTTTACCAAAAAGCTGCCGCAAGACTGGGAAATGTCGATCAAGGCATCGGTATTCCAGCGTGACAACCTGAACAATCGTGGCATGCCACCGGCATACTCGCCAACCTCGTTTGCCGGTACCAACGTCAACAACAACGGTGCACTGACCCCGGGCTTTGGCGCCATTCCAAGCACTACGTTCGCACCAGGCGCCGCTGTGGGCAGTAGCCTGACCAATCCATTTGGCAACAATGCTCGCCTGTACGGCTACATTCCTGGACTGGACGGCACCTCGCAGCAGCAAAACAAGGCAACGACCACTCGCCTGGCAGTTGACTTTACCGGCGCGGCCATGGGCTGGGATATGCAACTGGCTGGCGGTCTGACCAAGTCGAAGGTTGAAGTCGACTACAGTGGTTTTGTTGATCGTACTGCGCTGTATAGTCTGCTGCGCTCCGGCCAATGGAATGCGCTGGGCGGCAATACGCAATCGCTGATCGACCAGGTCTCGCCACGTTTCTCGAACACGCTGGAATCAAAGCTCAACTACGTTGATGTGGTTGGTTCGCGTGAACTGATGTCGCAACTGGGCGCAGGACCGCTGAAACTGGCAGTTGGCGCGCACTGGCACAAACGTACTTGGGATGCACCACCGTCGCCACTGACCTTGAACGGCCAGGTTGGTTCGACTTCGGCTTTCGTTTTCGGTGAAGAAACCAACAAGGCAATTTTTGCCGAGCTGGCCGCTACCCCGATCAACAACGTCGAGTTCAATCTGTCGAGCCGTTACGACAAATTCGATACCAATAAATCCTTTACCCCGGCTGCCACGCTGAAATGGACGCCAATGAAGGAAGTTGCACTGCGCGGTACTTTTGCTCGCGGGTTCCGCTCGCCTAACCCTGCCGAAACCGGCAACTCGGGTTCGTTCTTCCTGTACCACGGTATCAATGATCCGATTCTGTGCGCTAACGGCCAGCAGTACAGCGCCGGCAACGTACCAGGCGCCTGCAACATCCAGCCTACGTATGTTCAGCGTCCTAACAAGGATCTGTCGCCAGAGAAGTCGAAATCGTACACCCTGGGTGCCGTGCTGCAACCGTTCAAGGGTCTGAATGCCACCATCGATTACTACAATATCGAAGTGCGCAACCAGATCGTGACCGCTGCCGGCAACGATCCTACGTACGTTGAAACGTTTGTGCGTGGCCCTGCCGTGCCGCTCGATATCGCTACCGGCGTTGGCAACAATGTTGTAGTCGGTACCCCGTCTGTTGGCCCGATCCTGTTTGCTGAATCGGCTTACATCAACGGTGGCTCGACCAAGACCTCGGGCGTGGAAACCGATATCGGCTACCGCTGGAACCTGAACGAAAACGGCGTGCTTCGTGCCAATCTGAGCTATGCTCACACCATCAGCTACGAGCAAACCGTTGCTGGGGTGACGTATCAGCTGGCTGGTACGCAAGGTCCGTCGGTGGTGTCGGGTGCTACCGGCTCGCCGAAAGACCGCGCTCAGCTGAGCCTGGGCTGGACGCGTGGTCCGTTGGATATCAACACCACGCTGAACTACACCAGCAGCTTCTCGGCACTGGATCCATCGGTTGGCGGTACTGATTGCACCACTGCTGCGGCAGATATCGCTGGCCGCAACTACTTCCAGAATCTGAGCCAGCCGCTGCAATACTGCCACGTGCCATCGTTCACGACCACCAACCTGAACGTCCAGTACAAGGTCAGCCCGAATCTGACGCTGAAAGGTTCGATCCTGAACGTGTTTGATCGTCAGCCACCGTTTGACCTGAGCACCTACGGCAATGCCACCACGCAAACGTCGTATAACGCTTCGCTGCATCAAGCCGGCGCTGTTGGCCGCTTCTTGAGCCTGGGTCTGGCTTACACGTTCTAAGCATCAAGTGAGCAGCGACATATCTGTTGCTGCGTAAGCTACGCCCCGCCAGATCCAACTCTGGCGGGGTGTTTTCATTCTGCCGCAACGATGGCCAAGGCCAAATAATTGCGGTATCCAAAGGATAAGTATGAAATTGATCAGTGTACTGGTAATGGGAAGTGTGGTCCTGCTCGCTGGTTGCGCCAGTTCCGTTAATGGCGAGCAGACAGCCTCCAAAGCGGATCGCGAAACGTATATTTCGCTCGGTTCCAATATTCCGAAGAAAAAAAGCAGTCAGTCTGAAAGCAGGAATGTTGACCTGCAGCAGCTGGAAAATGAGCGCACGACAAACAGTGCCACCATCAACTTGCCACAAAGGTAGTTGATGGCCGAGCGGTCAGGCTGCATTTGCTGCCTGGCCGTTCTTGCTGGCGAACCATGTGCTCAGCCCCACCGCGCCTGCAAGGTGGTAATCGCCGCCAACGCCGCTGTCTCCGTGCGCAGCACACGCGGCCCCATGCTGAGGGCAATCGCGCCTGCAGCAATCGCTGCATCTTCTTCGCTGGAAGAAAAACCACCTTCCGGTCCAACCATCAGAGCAAGATCGTGTGCCTGCCGCGCTGCGGCCCACTCGGCCAGCGTCTGTGTACCGCGCGGACTGAGCAAAATGCGAGGTGCTGCAGCCGGGTGGGCAATCCATCTGGAAAACTCCTCCAGCGAACTCAACGATGCCAGCCGGTTGCGCCCGCACTGCTCTGAGGCCGACACGATAATGCCCTGCCAGTGCGACAGTTTCTTTTCGGCGCGCTCGCTTGACAGGCGCACCACACAGCGCTGCGCTGCCAGCGGCTGCACGGCAGCCACGCCCAGTTCAACGGCTTTTTCAATAATCCAGTCCATTTTCGACGCTTCCGGCAACGCCTGGGCCAGCGTAATGGCAAATGGCAGCTCGGCTTCGCGGGGATCGTGCGCCAGCACCTCGGCCGTGACGCTGCGTTTGGCAACCGACGCCAGGCGGGCCTGGTACTGGCCACCTTCGCCATTGAACAGCGTGACTTCTTCGCCGACGGCCAGGCGCACCACCTGGATATGGTGGGCGACCGCTTCAGGCAGGTCGATAATGGCGCCGGTAACGAGCGGCTGGGGGCAGAAAAAACGCGGCATGCAATTCCTGTATGAACTAAATGATGGAAAAAAACAGCAAAGTATCGCCAGATGGCAAGGCAGATCCCTGCAATTCTAAATTGCGCTCCCTCAGTCTGGTAAAATAGTTGGCTACAAAAAGCCCGCTGGCTTGCCCGCGGCTTATCTGCCTTGCTGCAACGAATTCCAAACTCGCGACTGACCCATACCACCATGACAACTACGCCCCCAACCAACAAAATGGCCAATGCGATCCGCGCACTGGCGATGGACGCTGTACAAAAGGCCAATTCCGGTCACCCAGGCATGCCGATGGGCATGGCCGAGATCGCTGTTGCTCTGTGGAATGGGCATTATCGCCACAATCCTGCCAATCCGAAATGGCAGAACCGCGACCGCTTCCTGCTGTCGAACGGCCACGGCTCGATGCTGCACTATGCGCTGCTGCACCTGACCGGCTACGACCTGTCGATGGACGACATCCGCAATTTCCGCCAGATGCATTCGAAAACGCCGGGCCACCCGGAAGTCGATATCACCCCAGGCATTGAAACGACCACCGGTCCACTGGGCCAGGGTATTGCCAATGCCGTCGGCATGGCGCTGTCGGAGCAACTGCTGGCGGCTGAATTCAATCGTCCCGGTCATGAAATCGTCGACCACTACACCTATGCTTTCCTGGGCGACGGCTGCCTGATGGAAGGTATTTCGCATGAAGTATGCGCACTGGCCGGCACGCTGGGCCTGAACAAGCTGATCGCCCTGTACGACGACAATGGCATTTCCATCGACGGCAAAGTCGAAGGCTGGTTTACCGATGACACCCCGGCCCGTTTTGAAGCCTACGGCTGGAACGTGATCCGCGCCGTCGACGGCCATGACGTCGACGCCGTGGCCGCTGCCATTGCTGCTGCCAAGACCGCCACCAAGCCGACCCTGATCTGCTGCAAAACCGTGATCGGCAAGGGCTCGCCGAACCTGCAAGGCGGCGACAAGGTGCACGGCGCCGCACTGGGCGACAAGGAAATTGCTGCCGTACGCGAATATATCGGCTGGGATGCGGCACCTTTCGAAATGCCGGCCGAGCTGTACACCGCCTGGGATGCGAAAAAGCAGGGCGCACTGGTCGAAGCGGACTGGAACGAACGTTTTTCCGCCTACAGCCGCGAGTTCCCGCAGCAGGCTGCCGAACTGACGCGCCGCATGAAGGGCGACCTGCCGGAAGCGTTTGAAGCGGCACTGGCCGCCGCGATTGCTTCGTGCGTCGAGAAAAAAGAAAACATCGCGACCCGCAAGGCCAGCCAGAACGCCATCCAGGCACTGGCTTCGTCGCTGCCGGAATTTCTGGGCGGCTCGGCCGACCTGACCAGCTCGAACCTGACCAACTGGAAAGAATCGATTGCCGTGCGTTCGGGCAAGCCTGGCAACCATATCAACTACGGCGTGCGCGAATTCGGCATGAGCGCCATCATGAACGGCATCACGCTGCATGGCGGCTACATCCCGTTTGGTGCCACGTTCCTGACGTTCTCGGACTACAGCCGCAATGCGCTGCGCATGGCTGCACTGATGAAACTGCGTTCGATCTTCGTATTTACCCACGATTCGATCGGCCTGGGCGAAGACGGCCCGACCCATCAGTCGGTCGAGCATATCTCGTCGATGCGTTTGATCCCGAACCTGGACAACTGGCGTCCATGCGACACGGTTGAATCGGCCGTAGCCTGGGGCGCCGCCGTGCGCCGCAAGGATGGCCCATCGACGCTGATCTTCTCGCGCCAGAACCTGCCGTACCAGGAGCGCTCCAGCGACACCATCGCCAATATCGCCCGTGGCGGCTATGTATTGAACGACGTGGCCGAGCCGAAGGCGATCCTGATCGCCACCGGTTCGGAAGTCGAACTGGCCGTTGCCGCGGCCAGCGCGCTGGCCTCCGAAGGCATCAGCGTGCGCGTGGTGTCGATGCCGTCGACCGACGTGTTTGACCGCCAGGACGCCGCCTACAAGGCCAGCGTGCTGACCAAAGGCGTGCCGCGCGTGGCCATCGAAGCTGGCGTGTCAAGCTTCTGGTACAAATACGTGGGCCTGGAAGGCGCCGTGGTTGGCATCGATACCTTCGGTGAATCGGCGCCGGCTGGCGTGCTGTTCAAGCACTTCGGCTTTACGGTTGACAATGTCGTGGCCAAGACGAAATTGGTTATTGCCAACTAACTGATGCAATCCTGCCGCCAGCGCCCCGCAGATGGGCGCGGCGGCAAGCAGATTTTTAATGTGCTTAGTACCTTTCTTTTAATCAGGAGCAGAGTATGACGATCAAAGTTGCAATCAATGGCTACGGCCGCATCGGCCGTAATGTATTGCGCGCTTTCTACGAAGGCGGCAAGAAACAGGACATCCAGATCGTTGCCATCAACGATCTGGGCGACGCCAAGTCGAATGCCCACCTGACCCGCTACGACACCGCCCACGGCAAGTTCCCTGGCACCGTGACCGTTGAAGGCGACAACATGATCGTCAACGGCGATCCGATCCGCGTATTCGCACAGCGTAACCCTGCTGAAATTCCATGGGGCGAGCTGGGCGTGGACGTAGTGCTCGAGTGCACCGGCTTCTTTACCACCAAAGAAAAAGCGTCGGCCCACCTGAAAGGCGGCGCCAAGAAAGTCATTATCTCGGCACCGGGCGGCAAGGACGTGGACGCCACCATCGTCTACGGCGTCAACCAGGACGTGCTCAAATCGACCGACACCGTGATTTCGAACGCATCGTGCACCACCAACTGCCTGGCCCCGCTGGTCAAGCCGCTCAACGACGCTATCGGCCTGGAAACCGGCCTGATGACCACCGTGCACGCTTACACCAACGACCAGGTACTGTCGGACGTCATGCATGAAGACCTGCGCCGCGCCCGTTCGGCCACCATGAGCATGATCCCGACCAAGACCGGCGCTGCAGCCGCTGTCGGCCTGGTGCTGCCGGAACTGAACGGCAAGCTGGACGGCTTCGCGATTCGCGTGCCGACCATCAACGTGTCGCTGGTCGATCTGTCGTTTATCGCCAAGCGCGACACCACCGTGGAAGAAGTCAACGCCCTGATGAAAACCGCTTCGGAAGGCGCCCTGAAAGGCATCCTGACCTACCAGACCGAGCCGCTGGTATCGATCGACTTCAACCATAACCCGGCCTCGTCGAACTTCGATTCGACCCTGACCAAAGTGTCGGGCCGCCTGGTGAAAGTATCGTCGTGGTACGACAATGAGTGGGGCTTCTCGAACCGCATGCTCGACACCACCGTAGCACTGATGGCTGCCAAGTAAGCCGCAGCTGCTGTCTCAGAACCCGGGCTTGCCCGGGTTTTTTTTCGCCTGCTGGTCGCTCAGCTGGCGCCGGTAAAAACGCCACAGCAGGCGCGCATCCTTGAGTACGGGCACGCCAGCCAGTGCTCCCAGTACGCAGGCCAGGATAATTGTGGCAGCTGGAAAACCGATATGCTTGAAAGCCAGTGCACCGCTGACGCCGCCGCTGAAAAAACACATGATCAGCAGGGCGTGCGTTTTCAGCTTGCTGCGGTTGACACGCACCATCTGTCCCGGCAGTTCGCGCCGGTTGTAATAGGCCATCTTGCCCAGTTCGATGCCGATATCGGTCGACAGGCCCGTCACATGCGTGGTGCGGATGGCGGCGCCGGAGATTTTGGTAATGATGGCGTTTTGCAGGCCCATCACAAAACACAGCAGCAAGATGGTGACCGGCCCCAGCACATTGGGCATGGCGGCCAGGTAATTGCCGGTCAGGCCGAACAGCAGCAGCAGCGCCGCTTCAAGCAGCAGGCTGGCGGCGAACTGGCTGTGCAGGCGCCGGCGGCGGCCCCAGTTGACCATGATGGCCGTCACAGCGGCGCCGCAGACAAACGCCAGCCAGGCGCCGAAGGCGGCCAGCGCCACCGTCACCTTGCCCAGCGCCAGGTCGTCGGCCATGCCCGAGACGATGCCGGTCATATGCGAGGTGTAGCCGCCGATGGCCAGAAAACCACCGGCGTTGACAGCGCCGGCCACCAGTGCCAGCAGGCAGCCGAGCTGCAGATTGGCCTGCGCATCGCGCGCCGCACCACTCAAGCGTGACAGATAATGCACGGGCATGGCGGCGCCTGCCTCAGGCGTCAGGAAAGATGGCCAGCCACAGCCGCGTGACATTGTCCGCATGCAGCTGCACGCGCTCGGGCGCCACGCGCGCCAGATCCTGCCCCTGCAGGCGCAACTGGTGCTGCAGCTTGCGCAGCGCGCGGTAGGCGTCGGCCACCGCGCCGGCCAGAGTGGCATCGATCAGGCCGAGCTCGCCGCACAGGCGCAGCAGCGCGATATTGCCGGCGTTGGCGGTCAGCTGCGGATATTGCGCCGCATGCTGCAGTACCAGGTATTGCACCATGAACTCGATATCGATCATGCCGCCCGGATCCTGCTTGAGATCAAAAGCGCCCGGGCGCGGTGGATGGGCGTCGAGCATCTTCTTGCGCATCGCCACCACTTCGCCTTTCAGGGGGCCGTTTTTGGGGCGGTCCTTGCGCAGGATGGCTTCGCGGATGCGCTCGAAATGCTTGCCGATATTGACGTCGCCGGCGCAAAAGCGTGCGCGCGTCAGCGCCTGGTGTTCCCATACCCAGGCCGCGCTGCCCTGGTAGCGTTCGAACGCCTGCACGCTCGACACCAGCATGCCCGAGGCGCCGTCGGGGCGCAGCGCAATGTCGATATCGAACAGGATGCCGGCCGAGGTGTACGAGGTCATCCAGGTAATGAAACGCTGCGCCAGCTTGGCGTACAGGCCGGGCGCCTCCTGGTCGTCGTCGTCGAACAGGAAGATCACGTCCAGATCCGACACATAGCCAAGTTCCTTGCCGCCCAGCTTGCCGTAGGCAATCACGGCGAACTTCGGCACTTCGCGGTGGCGCGTGGGCAGCGTCTGCCAGACCGCCTGCACGGTGGCGGCCACGATCACATCGGCCAGCTGCGACAGGTAGTCGGCCAGCTTTTCCACGCTGAGGTCGCCCGCCAGGTCCTGCGCCAGGTACTGGAACAGCTGCGCATGGTGGGTTTCGCGCAGGATATCCATCTGCCGCTCGGTATCGCCAGCAGCATCGTCAAGCTGGCGCTGCAGGTCCTGCGCCAGCGCCTGCGGGTCGGGCACGCTGTTGCGCACGCGTTCGTCGAGCAGTTCGTCGAGCAGGATCGGGTGCTGCGTCAGGAAGGTGGCGGCCCAGCCGCTGGCGCACACCATGCGCACCACGCGCTCGAGCGTATGCGGGTATTCGGTCAGCAGCGACAGGTAGGCCGAGCGGCGCGCGATGGCTTCCAGGAAATCGAGCAGGCGACCCAGCGTCGCGAGCTGGCTGGCGTTGCCGTTCGATACCGAGCAATCGGCAATCAATGGCAGGGCCGAGTTGACCAGTGCGACCAGGCGCGTGCGGCTCGCTTCGGGCAGCGACTGCAGGCGCGGCGCCTGCCAGGTGGCCAGCAGGCGCCGTGCGCAGGCGGCCGGTTCGTGAAAGCCCAGTGCAGCAAAGCGCGCTTCGACCGCTTCCTGCTGGTCGGCGGCGCCCATATCGTTCGAACTTTGCGGATCGAGTACCGAGTCGGCAGGCGGTGCACTGGTCTTGTCGCTGAACATTTCATCGAACTGGCCGGCCACGAAGACGCGGTGCGCTTCAAGCTGCGCCAGCAGAGTGGCGGTGTCGGGCAGGCCCATCATTTGCGCCACTACCAGCCGGTCGGCGTCGCTGGCCGGCAGGGTGTGGGTCTGCGCATCGTCGAGATACTGCAGCCGGTGTTCGAGATTGCGCAGGAACGTGTACGAGTCGAGCAGGCGCTGCACCGTCAGCAGTTCGAGCAGGCCCTTGTCGGCCACCGTGCGCAAGGTTTCTCGCGTGGAACGGGCGCGCAGGTCGGGGTCGCGCCCGCCGCGTATCAGCTGGAACACCTGCGCCAGGAATTCGATCTCGCGGATGCCGCCACGGCCCAACTTGACGTTGTTGCTGCGGTCCGGGTGCAGCCGCTCCTGCCGGTTGACCTCGGCGCGGATCTGGCCATGCATGGTGCGGATCGCATCGATCACGCCAAAATCGAGGTAGCGGCGAAACACGAACGGGCGCACGATGGCGTCGAGGGCGGCGATGTCTTCTTCGGTGCCGGTCACGGCGCGCGCCTTGACCCAGGCATAGCGCTCCCACTCGCGGCCCTGGACGATCAGGTAATGCTCAATCATGCCCAGGCTGGCGGCCAGCGGCCCCGAGTTGCCGTTTGGACGCAGCGCCATGTCGACCCTGAAAGTAAAGCCGTCTTGGGTGATTTCAGCCAGTGCGGCAATCAGTTTTTTACCCATGCGAATAAAGAATTCATGGTTTGACAGGCTGCGCTGGCCCGGCCCGGCCTGCGTTTCGCCGTCTTCCGGATAGACGAAGATCAGGTCGATATCGGACGAGACATTGAGTTCGCCGCCGCCCTGCTTGCCCATGCCCAACACCATCAGGTGCTGCGGCAGGCCCGACTCTTCGCCGACCGGCATGCCGTGCTGCGCCACCATCTCGGTCATGATGGCCTCGACGTGGGTGCGGATGGCAAAGTCGGCAAAGGCGGTCATGGCTGTGACCACTTCGTTGAGGTCGGCCTGGCCGGACAGGTCGCGTTCGATCAGGCCGCATACCAGCAGGTTGCGCAGGCGGCGCATGGCGCGTTCGAGCGGCAGCGGCGGCGTGGCGGCGTCGGCTTCGGCAGCGAGCGCTCCGGCAAGGTCCAACTGGTCGAGCGGGGCGCGCACCAGTTGCGCGATCTGCGCGGCGCGTTCGGGGGCAGCATTGAGCCAGCGTTGGTGAAAGCGCGAGGCGGAGATCAGGGACGTGTGGCTCATGTGGGCGATTTTGTTCCGGGTATGGGTCGAATATGGTTGTAACTTGACGGCAAATACCGGAGGATGCGGTAAAATTGTGCCGCCTGGCATGTTGCTCGCGTCCCCCTTGAACGATGGTAAGGGAGGTGTGGTACGGACGCAAGCGCCAGGATGCTGGTCTATACCTGTAAAGTGTCGCCTGCAAGCAAAAAACCAGACGATTTTTGTCATTACTTGACGCCGGGCCAGTTAATAAAAGTTATAGATGCAAATTCCGCCAGAAGCAAACACGACAGAACATATGCCGTTGGCAGCGCGCTGGCAGCGGCTCCATGCCGCCTATCGCATGGCCAATCTGGCCACGCACCATGTGCTGGGCTTTGTCGTCAAGAGCGTGCTGGTCGCGTATTTCCTGTTTGCCGTGCTGTTCCTGTTCCTGCGCTATGCGATCTTGCCCAATATCGACTACTACAAAGGCGATATCGAGCGCGCGGCCAGCCACGCCGTGGGCAACCCGGTCAGCATCGAGCGCATTTATGCTTCCTGGCACGGCCTGCATCCCAGCCTGTTTCTTGGCGACGTCACGCTGCGCGACCAGCAGGGCCGCCAGGCCTTGAGCCTGCCCAGCGTGTCGGCCACGCTATCGTGGTGGAGCGTGCTCGGTTCGCTGCGCTTCGATACGCTGGAAGTAACGCGGCCCGACCTGGCCGTGCGGCGCAGCAAGGATGGTGGGCTGTATGTTGCCGGCGTGCTGATCGATACCCGCAAGGAGGGTGACGGCGCCGGCGCCGACTGGCTGTTTGCGCAGCACCAGATCATTATCCGCGATGGCAAGGTGCGCTGGACCGACGAATTGCGCGGCGCGCCCGAGCTGGCGTTGACCGATGTCAACCTGCTGCTGCGCAATCGCTGGCGCAGCCACCGGCTCGGCCTGCAGGCGGCGCCGCCGGCCGCACTGGCCGCGCCGATCGATGTGCGCGCTCACTTTACGCATCCGGCCTTTACCAAGCGCATCGCCGATATGTCGATGTGGAAGGGCGAGCTGTATGCCGACCTGAAAAATGCCGATCTGGCGGCCTGGCGCACCTATCTTGATTATCCGTTCGAGCTGCAGCAGGGCAAGGGCGCACTGCGCGCCTGGCTCAATCTCGATCACGCGCGCCTGGCCGGTTTTACGGCCGATGTGGGCCTGAACGATGTGAGCGCCAGGCTGGGCAAGGCGCTGCCGATGCTCGATTTGCACAGCGTCAACGGGCGCGTCTCGGCCAAAGAGACCCTGTCGGCCAAGACGCCCGACGGCAAGCCGACCTTTGGCGCCAACGGCCACCAGATCGAACTGAGCAATTTTTCCTTGCAGACCACCGATGGCCTGAGCCTGCCGCCGACCACGCTGTCCGAGCGCTTCGTGGCGGCCACCCGGCGCAATCCGGCGCAAACCGAAATCACGGCGCAACGGCTCGATTTGCAGACGCTGGCCGCGCTGGCCACGCGCTTGCCCCTCGGCACGCAGCAACGCGCGCAGCTTGACGCCATCGCGCCGCGCGGCGCGCTGCAGGACTTTTCCGCCGCGTGGCAGGGCGATATGGCCGCACCAAGCAGCTACCGCGTGCGCGGCCGGCTGCTTGAACTGGGCCTGAACGCCCAGCCGGCGCGCCTGGCCATTGCCAGAACCGCCACCACGCCGGCCCAAGCGGCGGCGCCGGCGATTCCCGGCTTTGAAAAGCTCAGCGGCAGCATCGACGCCAGCGAGCAGGGCGGCAAGATTGAGATCGATGCGCAAGACCTGGTGCTGCAGCTGCCCGGCTACTTTGCCGAGCCGGCCATGCCGTTTGCGCAGTTCCGCATGAAGGCGCAGTGGACGTTCGAAGCCGACAATATGCTGCAGGTCAATCTCGATCAGCTCGATTTTGACCAGCAGGGACTGCGCGCCAGCCTGCGCGGCTCGCATCGCATGCCGCTCGACGGCAGCAAGCTGGGCCAGGTCGACCTGACCGGCACGCTCGATCATTTTGAAATCAATACCATCGGCCGCTACCTGCCGCTGCAGACGCCCGAACATCTGCGCCACTGGCTGACCGGCGCGCTTGAAGGGGGCATGGCCAACGACGTCAGCGTGCGCCTGCGCGGCGAGCTCGAACATTTTCCGTTCAAGGCCGATACGCCGGCCCAGCGCAACCGCGGCGAATTCCGCATTGCCGGCAAGATCGACAACGGCACGCTCAACTATGCGCCCGGCGAATACGCCGAAAGCGGGCCGCAGGCCGGCAAGGCGCCGCTGTGGCCGCAGGCCGAGAAGATCAAAGGCAGCTTTGTGTTCGAGCGCGCGCGCATGGAAATTCGCGGCGACACCGCCACCACCGGCGGCGTGGCGCTGACCAACGTCAAGGCGGTGATTCCCGATCTGACCGTGCATGACACCCTGCTCGATATCGACGGCAACGCCGCCGGGCCAATGCAGGAATTTCTCAAATATGTGACGGCCAGCCCGGTGCTGGGCTGGATCGACCATTTCACCGATGAGACGACGGCCACCGGCAACGCCCGGCTGGCGCTCAAGCTGCACCTGCCGATCGAACGCCTGTTGGAATCGACCGTGCAGGGCAGCTTGCAGCTGGCCGGCAACGATGTGGTGCTGTTTAACGACATGCCGCCAGTGCTGGGTGCACAGGGTCGTATCGAATTTAACGAAAAAGGCGTCAATCTCAATGGCCTGAACGGCAGCCTGCTCGGTGGCCCGCTGGCCATCTCGGGCGGCTCGCAGCCCGACAACTCGATCCAGGTGCGCATTGCCGGCAGCGTCACGGTCGATGGCCTGCGCAAGACCTATCCGGCGCCGGTGCTGCAGCGCCTGACCCGTCATCTCAACGGCAGCGCGCGCTATAACGGCCTGATCACGGCCCGCGATCATCAATTGGTGGTCAACGTCGAGTCGCCGCTGAGCGGCCTGGGACTGGATTTTCCTGCACCGCTGAAAAAGGCTGCGGCCGACAGCCTGCCGGTGAAATTCACGCTCAGCGCCAACGCCGCCAATGCGGCCGGCCTGCGCACCGATGACATCCGCATTGCCCTGGGCAGTGGCGTGGCCGCGCGCTACCAGCGCCAGAAGCAGGGCAAGGAGCCGTGGCGGCTGGTGCGCGGCGGCATCGGCGTCAATGCCCAGGCGCCCGAGCCCGACAGCGGCATGATGCTCAATGTCAGCCTCAAGCATTTTGATCTCGACAGCTGGATCGCAGCAGGCAGCGCCATTGCCGGCAGCGGTGCCGCCGACGCGCCAGCGGCCACAGCGACCACCGCAGCCGACGCCGATGCACCCGATATTGCGCAGTACGTGGTGCCGGACATGATGGCGGTGCGCGCCAGCGAACTGATGCTGGGCGAACGCAAGCTCGAAGAGGTGGTGGTGGGTGCCACGCACCAGAAAGATGTGTGGCAGGCCAATATCGACGCCAAGCAGGTATCGGGCTATGTCACCTGGCTGGAAACGCCGTCGGGCCTGGGCAAGATGACGGCGCGCCTGTCGTCGCTGATCATTCCCGAGTCGGCCGCCAATGATGTGAAGAGCCTGCTGGAGGGCAAGAGCAGTGCGGTGCAGTCGATCCCCTCGCTCGATATCGTGGCCGAGCGCTTCGAGCTGTTCAACCGGCAGATCGGTCGGCTCGAATTGCAGGCCTATAACACCATGGCGGCGGGCAGCCGCGAGTGGCGCATCGGCAAGTTGCAACTGTCCAATCCCGACGGCGCCTTCAGCGGCAATGGCAAGTGGGTGATCAGGGACGGCCAGAGCACCACCAGCCTGCGCTTCGGCCTCGATATCGTCGACGCCGGAAAATTGCTCGACCGGTTTGGCTTTGCCGACACCTTGCGGCGCGGCAAAGGGCGCCTGTCTGGCGATATCGCCTGGAACGGCGTGCCGTATTCGCTCGATATTCCCAGCCTGTCGGGCCAGGTCGACATGAACGTGGAGTCGGGCCAGTTCCTCAAGCAGGATCCGGGCGCGGCCAAGCTGCTTGGCGTGCTGAGCCTGCAGGCCCTGCCGCGCCTGCTCAAGCTCGACTTCCACGATGTGTTTTCGGAAGGGCTGGCGTTTGACGGCATCAGCGCCAACGCCAGCATCAAGCGCGGCGTGGTCAGCACCGACAACCTCAAGATGCATGGCGTGGCGGCCACCGTGCTGATGAGCGGCACGGCCGATATCGCCAATGAAACGACCAATCTGCACGTGGTGGTGATCCCTGAATTTAACCTTGGCACCGGGCCGTTGGTGTATGCGCTGGCGGTCAACCCGGTGATCGGCATCGGCAGCTTCCTGGCGCAGCTGTTCCTGCGCGCGCCGGTGATGAAGGCGCTGACCTATCATATGCAGATTGCCGGACCGTGGAAGTCGCCGGTCGTGACCAAGCTCGATGGCGCTAAAATGAACCCGGGCGCTGCCGGCGCGCCGCCAGCGCAGGACGCCTCTCCCTCCAACTGAAAGCAGGTACCCTATGCATACCGTTGCAGCAATCCAGATGATTTCCACCCCGTCGGTCAGTGACAACCTGGCCACCGCCCGGCGCCTGGTGGCCGAGGCCGCCGCCGGCGGCGCCACCCTGGTGGTATTGCCCGAATACTGGGCCATCATGGGCCAGCACGATACCGACAAGGTGGCCCATGCCGAGCAGCCCGGCAGCGGTCCTATCCAGGACACCATGGCGCAGATGGCGCGCCAGCACGGCGTCTGGCTGATCGGCGGCACCCTGCCTTTGATTTCGGAACAGGCCGGCAAGGTGCTTAACACCACGCTGGTGTATGACCCGCAGGGCAACGCGGCCGGCCGTTACGACAAGATTCATCTGTTCGGCTTTACCCGCGGCAGCGAATCGTACAACGAGTCGCGCACCATCGTGCCGGGCACGCAGGTCGGCAGCTTCGATATGCCGTTCGGCAAGGTCGGCCTGTCGATCTGCTACGACCTGCGCTTTCCCGAACTGTACCGCGCAATCGGCAACTGTGCGCTGATCGTGGTGCCGGCCGCCTTTACGCACACCACCGGCCGCGCCCACTGGGAAGTGCTGCTGCGCGCGCGCGCGATTGAAAACCAGTGCTATGTGCTGGCGGCAGCGCAAGGCGGCCTGCATCCGAACGGCCGGCGCACCTGGGGCCACAGCATGCTGATCGATCCGTGGGGCGAAGTCAAAGCGGTGCTGGACGAAGGCGAGGGCGTGGTGCAGGGCCAGATCGATCCAGTGTTCCTGGCCGGCGTGCGCGAGTCGCTGCCTGCGCTGGCGCACCGCACCATGTAAGCGGGCCAGGCATGACTGCTTTTGATCCGAACCTGGCCAGCCTCGCGACAGCGCGCGACATGTTGCTGACGCCCTACGGCCTGGACGAAGCGGTGCTGTTGAAGGCGCTGGGCGCCATCTTCAGCCACAAGGTCGATTATGCCGACCTGTATTTCCAGTGCACCCGAAGCGAAAGCTGGAGCCTGGAAGAGGGCAGTGTCAAGACCGGTAGTTTCGCGATCGACCAGGGCGTCGGCGTGCGCGCCATCTCGGGCGACAAGACCGCGTTTTCGTATTCCGATGAACTGTCGCAGCGCGCCCTGTTCGAAGCGGCGGCCGCCACGCGCACGATTGCGCGCGCCGGCGCCGGCCGCGCCAGGATTGCCAGCCAGGTACAGCCACAGGGTGGCCGTGCGCTGTACCTGCCCGACGATCCGCTCGCCTCGCTCGAGGCCGGCGCCAAGGTGCGCCTGCTCGAACGCATCGAGGCGATGGCGCGCGCGAAAGACCCGCGCGTGTCGCAGGTGATGGTGGAACTGGCCGGCGAACACGACGTGGTGCTGGTGCTGCGCAGCGATGGCGTGCTGGCGGCCGATATTCGTCCGCTGGTGCGCCTGTCGATTACCGTGATTGCCGAACAAAACGGCCGGCGCGAGAGCGGTTCCGGCGGCGGCGGCGCGCGCGCCGGCTACGGTTACTTCAGCGACGCCCTGTTGCAGCACTATGCCGATGAGGCAGTCGCTTCGGCGCTGCTCAACCTGGAGGCGCGCGCAGCGCCTGCCGGCCCGATGACGGTGGTATTGGGGCCGGGCTGGCCCGGCATCTTGTTGCACGAGGCGATCGGCCACGGCCTGGAAGCCGACTTCAACCGCAAGGGCTCATCCGCCTTTGCCGGTTGCCTCGGCGAGCGCGTGGCGGCCAAGGGCGTGACCGTGGTTGACGATGGCACGCTGGCCGGGCGGCGCGGTTCGCTCAATATTGACGATGAAGGCAATCGCACCCAGTGCACCACGCTGATCGAGGACGGCGTGCTGACCGGTTATCTGCAGGACACCCTTAACGCGCGCCTGATGAAAATGCCGGTCACCGGCAATGCGCGGCGCGAATCGTTTGCCCACCTGCCGATGCCGCGCATGACCAATACCTATATGCTGGCCGGCGAGCGCGACCCGGGCGAGATACTGGCCTCGGTCAAGAACGGCTTGTACGCCGTCAATTTCGGCGGCGGCCAGGTCGACATTACCAACGGCAAATTCGTGTTTTCGGCCAGCGAAGCCTATATGATCGAAAACGGCAAGCTCAGCTATCCGGTCAAAGGCGCTACCCTGATCGGCAATGGCCCTGATGTGCTTAACCGCGTGTCGATGATCGGCAACGACCTGCGCCTCGATCCCGGCATTGGCGTGTGTGGCAAGGAGGGGCAGAGCGTGCCGGTTGGCGTGGGCCAGCCGACCTTGCGGCTTGATGGCCTGACTGTGGGTGGGACGGGGTAGGGGGCTTGCTTTTGGGTGGAAAAACTTGACGGCGGGATCAGGTGCGACCCCGCCCGCCTTCCGGGGTGTAATCCGACGGGATTGTTGGCGACAGTGGTGTTGTCGGATTACGGCCCCTGTGGGGCCTAATCCGACCTACGTTTTACGGTTTGCCAGTAGTGTGTTTTGACTTGGCAGCATGGCTGTAAGCCCGGCTTTCACGCCGCCATGTCACTGCAGTCAGAACTTGTACGATGCCTTGACGTACAGCGTGCGTCCCAGCGGATCGGTGTAGCGCGGATCATAGCCGGTCTGGAATACCGTGCCCTGGTTGGTGAACGGCGGGTTCTTGTCGAACAGGTTTTTCACGCCGACCGTGATGTCGGTGTTTTTCCAGCCCGAATAGGCGCCTGACAGCGAGAACGTCGAATACGCTTTCACGTTCTGTTCATAGCCGGCGTCGACATAGTTCTGGTCGCGGTAGCCGCTCATGAACTTGTTCGACAGGTTGGCACTCCACTTGCCCAGCGCCCACGTCAGCGAGGCGTTGTGCTTCCAGCGGAAGACGGGATTGTTGTCCGCATAGACGCCGACGTTCTGGATGTAGGCACCACCAGGCTCGTTCTGGTACTCGTAGTTGTGTACCCAGCTGCCGTCGAACTGGAAAGTGAAGTTGCCGTAGCTGCTACGTGGCAGGCGCCAGGTGAGGCTGGTATCGATGCCCGAGGTATGCACCTCGCCCAGGTTGTCGAGCACGGCGTTCACATACTGCAGCGTCTTGCCGTCGGCCGAATAGACGAATGCCGACTGGTATTTCTCGTAGTTGTCGAACAGCGTCTGTTCGGCCACGGTGCCGATCTTGTCGCGGATCTTGATATTGAAATAGTCCAGCGACATGGTCACCGAATTGACCGGTTCAAACACGATGCCGGCGCTGAAGGTTTTCGATTTTTCCGGCTTCAGGTTGGTGTTGCCGCCGCTGCGGATATATTGCTGCTGGCCGCAGGCGACGTTCGGATTGGCGCCGGCCACCACCGTGCCGCCCGGGCACAGTACCGGATCGTCATAGGAGTTGCCGGTGAAGGTGGATGTGGCCGGGCCATGCAGGTCGTACAGGGTCGGCGCGCGGAAACCGGTGTTGTACGAGGTGCGCAGCAGCACTTGCTTGCTTGGCTGCCAGCGCAGGCCGACTTTCGGATTGAAGCTGCCGCCAACATCGTTGTAATGGTCATAGCGCGCTGCCAGCGACAGCTCGACCTCCTTGTGCAGCGGCACGCTCAGTTCCGAATAGATGGCAGCGATATTGCGCGAACCGGCCTGGTCCTGCGCGTCGGCGTAGCCCGAGCTTTGCGCCTGCGAGGCCAGGTCGCGGTTGACGTGGTACTCGGCCTTGTCATGGCGCAATTCGGTACCGACGGCAAAGCCGACCGCGCCGGCTGGCAACTGGTAGATTTCGCGGCTGACCTTGGCGTCGACGCCGGTGCTGGTCATCTTGGCGTTCAGGTATTCGCCGTGCAGCTGGGCCGCATCGAGGTAGGCTGCGCCAGCCGCCGACTGTTCACCAAACGGATTGAGCGTGCCGTCCAGTACACCGGCTTTCACCAGGCTGTCGTTGGTATAGCCGTTGACGAAGGCGCTGGCGGCCTTGCTGATCGAATACGTCAGGCCGACGTTATAGTCCCAGCCGCCGATCAGTCCTTCCGAACCGAGTACCAGCCGATCCGAGGTGCTGGTGTCAAAACCGGTGCGCTTGCCCGCTGCCACCGTGCGCCAGTTCAACGTCAGGTCTTCGCCGGCAAGGCCTGTCACGCCCGGCACGTTGCCATTGCCCGGGTAGTACGGGCTGGCTGACGTCATCGTGATGCCGGTCAGCGGTGACGGTGCGATGTTCGACGTGCTGGTGCTGCGCGAGTGCAGATATTCGACGGTGGCCGTATCGTCGGCACTGAGCTTGAAGGTGGCCTTGCCCAGCAGCGACTCCTGCTTGGTCTCGGGAATGTCGTCGATATAGGTGACGGTATCGGTGCGGCAGGTGCCGCTGGCTGTTGCGATCAAACCTTTGCCGGGGCAGCCGGCGGCGGCGTACGGGTTGCCGGTCACGCCATTGTCCGAAAAAAAGTTGGCGGGCTGTGAGGTGCCGCTGCTGTTGTCCACGCCGCGGTTGGGAATCACGCTGGTGCTGGAAAAAGCGCGAGAGCTCGCTGCCAGGGCCGACTGTTTATGCACGTCGGCGACGCCAAAGAAGTTATAGCCGTCGGTGGCCAGGTTGCCAAAGCCGCCCGACAGATTGATGCGCGACTCGTCGCCGCCGCCGCTTTTGGTCGGTGCATAATGTTCGACGCTGACGGTGGCGCCCTGTACCGAGCGTTTGGTAATGAAGTTGATCACCCCGCCAATGGCGTCGGTGCCGTAAATGGCCGAGGCGCCGTCACGCAGCACTTCGACCCGGTCCAGCGCCGACAGCGGAATGATGTTCAGGTCGACTGCCGCACCGTTGAACGGATGGCTGGCGATGCGCCGGCCATTGAGCAGCACCAGTGTCTTGTCGCTGCCCAGGCCGCGCAGATCAGCGCTGGACATGCCGCCCGTGCCGGCGCCAATCGACTGGCTGCTGCCAACCGAGCTCTGGTTCATCGGGATGGTGTTCATCACTTCCTGCGCGGTGGTCAAGCCTTGCTTGATGAAGTCTTCCGCCTTGATCGAGGTAATCGGCAGTGCTGTCTGGGATGACAGGCGCTTGATGCTCGAACCCGTCACTTCCACTCGCTGCAGTTCCCCGCTGCCAGCCGTTTCTGCCGCTGGCGCGGCATCGCCTTCGAGGCTTTGCGCCTGGACTGCATGCACGCCCAGCGCCAGCGAACTGGCAAACATGAGGCGCAGGGATCGGGACAACACGCTTTCTATCATCATGGCTAACATTCCTGAAGTTTTGCTTGAAGTTGATTGTTCGGCTTGGTGTGGATGTCACCGATACGTTTTGCCCGGCGTTCTCCTGGAACACAGGGCGAAGTCATCAGAACATGTGGCAAGCGGGCGCATCAATAAGCAGAAAAACAAGAGTGAAAATTACCAACAGTAATCAATGCTCACAGATGTAAAGACCGGAATGTGCTGTCACGGCGCCATGCTGGCATCGCTCAGGGACTCGCTGCACGCCGGAAGCCGGCGCCGGTGGGCTTGCGAGGGTGGTGCGATGCCAGATCGACCACGCTTACATTTGGACATAAGCCAGATGCCGGTACTCTGCCGAGGCGGTCAATCTGCCTGATGTAAAGTTATGTAAGGAGTGCCGGTAGGTTTGGGGGCGATAAGCGCGCCGTTCATGAAGCTGCGCAACTTTTCCGCTATTTTTATGCGATTTTCCACGCTAAGCATGGTCTGATGCAGGTTTGCCGATAAATAGTCTTGCCAAACTTTGTACTATGGGTTTATAGTCGACCATCACTTACGGATTTCACGCATGTTCGCTCGCCACTTTTTTACCGTGTATTTTTACTTTAGCAATTCCAACCCAAAGGCGGTGGAGTAGCGGACGGTTCACGTAGCAGCAACAACGAGATCCCAGCAAATTCTAAAAAAACCGCCACTGATGGCGGTTTTTTTTTACCCAGATGTTTTACCCCTGTTCAAAAATTGGAGAAAATAATGCCCCGCACCGATGATTTGCGTATTCGCGAAATGAAGGAACTGACTCCGCCGTCCCACCTGATCCGCGAATTTGCCTGCTCGGAGCAAGCCGAACAGACCGCCGCCAACGCCCGTATCGCCCTGCATCGTATCCTGCACGGCCAGGACGACCGCCTGATGGTGGTGATCGGCCCCTGCTCAATCCACGACACCAAGGCCGCGATGGAATATGCGCGCCTGCTGGTCAAGGAGCGCGCGCGCTTCGCCGGCGAACTGGAAATCGTCATGCGCGTGTACTTTGAAAAACCGCGCACCACGGTGGGCTGGAAGGGCCTGATCAACGACCCGTACATGGACAACAGTTTCCGCATCAACGATGGCCTGCGCATGGCGCGCGAACTGCTGCGCGATATCAATGAACTGGGCCTGCCGGCCGGTACCGAGTTCCTTGACGTGATCAGCCCGCAATATATCGCCGACCTGATCAGCTGGGGCGCGATCGGTGCGCGCACCACCGAGTCGCAGGTGCACCGTGAACTGGCTTCGGGATTGTCGTGCCCGGTCGGCTTCAAGAACGGCACTGACGGCAACGTCAAGATCGCAGTGGAAGCGATCAAGGCCGCTTCGCAGCCGCACCATTTCCTGTCGGTGACCAAAGGTGGCCACTCGGCCATCGTCTCGACCAATGGCAATGAAGACTGCCATATCATCCTGCGCGGCGGCAAGGCGCCCAATTACGACGCGGCCAGCGTGGAAGAGGCCTGCAAGGCGATTGCCACGCAAGGCCTGGCAGCGCGCCTGATGATCGACGCTTCGCATGCGAACAGCTCGAAAAAGCCGGAAAACCAGGTGCCGGTATGCGCCGATATTGCCGCCCAGGTGGCCGGTGGCGACGACCGCATCGTCGGCGTGATGGTCGAATCGAACCTGGTCGCCGGCCGCCAGGACCTGGTGCCAGGCAAGGAGCTGGTCTACGGCCAGTCGGTGACCGACGGCTGCATCGACTGGAGCGCCAGCGTGGCAGTGCTGGAAACGCTGGCCGCTGCCGTGAAGCAGCGCCGTCTGCAGGGCGACAAGGACTGATTGTTGTCGGCCATAAAAAAGCCCGGAAGGCGGTGAGCCTTCCGGGCTTTTTGTTGTTCAGCCGAGATCAGCTGAACAATCAGTTTAGAACTTGTAGGTCGCGCGCACGTAGAAAGTACGGCCCAGCGGATCGGTAAAACGTGGATCGTAGCCGGTCTGGAAGGTGCCGATCTGGTTACTGAACGGCGGATCTTCATTGAGCAGGTTTTTCACGCCGACGGTCAGTTCCGTGTTCTTGAAGCCGGAGTAAGCACTCGACAGCGACCAGACCGAGTAGGCCTTGACGCTTTGCTCATACTGCTCGTCAACGTAGTTCTGGTCGCGGTAGCCGCTCATGTACTTGTTGGCCAGGGTAGCGTTCCAGTTGCCCAGATTCCACTGCAGCGACGCATTGTGCCTCCAGCGGAATACCGGTGCATTGTCGCCATACACGCCGACGTTCTGCACGAACTCGCCGCCGCGCTCGTTCTGGTACTCATACTTCTTGACCCAGGTGCCGTCGAAGGCAAAGGTGAAGTTGCCGTAGTCGCTGCGTGGCAGTTTCCAGTTCAGGCCCAGATCGATGCCCGAGGTGTGCATTTCGCCCAGGTTGTCCAGCGTGGCCAGCACGTATTCGAGCTTGGTGCCGTTGTTCGAATAGATGAAGTTGTCCTTGTACTTGTCGTAGTTGTCGAACAGCGTCTGTTCAGCCACGGTGCCGATCTTGTCGCGCAGCTTGATCTGGAAGTAGTCGAGCGATACGGTCAGCGACTTGACCGGCTCGAGCACGATACCGGCGCTGAAGGTCTTCGATTTTTCCGGGCCGACGTCAGGATTGCCACCCGAGCGGATATATTGCTGGGCGCCGCAGGCTACGTTGCCGTTGGCGCCAGGGGCAGCAGTACCGCCCGGGCACAGGCGCGGATCGTCGTACTTGTTGGCAGTGAAGGTCTTGCTTTGCGGACCATGCAGGTCATACAGCGTCGGTGCGCGGAAACCGGTGTTGTACGAGCTGCGGAACAAGACCTGGCTGGTTGGCTGCCAGCGTACGCCGATCTTCGGATTGAAGCTGCCGCCGACATCGTTGTAATGGTCATAGCGCGCGGCCAGCGACAGTTCCAGGTCTTTCACGACCGGAATGCTCAGCTCGGAGAAAATCGCGCTGATGGTGCGGCTGCCGGACTGGTCCTGCGCTTCGGCATAGCCGGAGCTCGAGGCCTGGCCAGCCAGGGCGGTGTCGACATTGTATTCGGCCTTGTCGCGGCGGAACTCGGTGCCGACGGCGAAACCGACGGCGCCTGCCGGGAGGTTGAACAGTTCGCGGCTGACCTTGGCGTCGATCGCCGTGCTGGTCATGCGCGCGTCGAGGTATTTGCCTTTGAGCAACGAGTCGTTCAGATAGGCCTGGCCCGCAGCGCTTTGTTCGCCAAACGGGTTCAGCAAGCCACTGCCGACGCCGTCGATGATGCGCTGGTCAGCCAGGTAGCCGCCGGTAAAGGCGCTGGTGGCCTTGCTGATCGAATGGCTCAGGCCTGCATTGTAGTCCCAGCTGCCGAGTACGCCTTCGGCTGCCAGCACCAGGCGATCCGAGGTGCTGGTGTCAAAGCCGCTACGCTGGCCCGAAGCCACCGGACGCCAGCTGATGTCCAGGTCCTGACCCGACAGGCCAGGCACGGCCGGCACGCCAGCGCTGCCGCCTGGATAGTAGGGCGAACTGGCCGACATCAGGATGCCGATATTCGACATTGGTGGCGGCGAAATGCGTGCTTCATTGGTGCTGCGTGCATGCAGGTATTCAATCGTGGCCAGGTGATCCTGGTTCAGCTTGAAGCTGGCCTTGCCCAGGAAGGATTCCTGCTGGGTTTTTGGAATCGTCTGCATGTACGGCGTGACGTCCATCGCGCAAGTGCTCTTGCCCGAGGTGTTCTTGTACAGGTTGGGGCCGACGCAGCCGGCAGCAAACGCCGGGTTGCCCGACAGGCCGTTGCCGGTATCGTAGAAGTTGGCCGGGAACGGGGTGCTGCTCAGATTGTCGACACCCTTGCTCGGGATGTAGCCGCTGGCCGAGAAAGCACGGTCGCTGGCGTTCAGCGCTGCCTGGCGATGCACATCGACCACGCCGAAGACATTGAAGCCATCTTTGTTCAGGTCGCCGTAGCCAGCCGACAGGTTGATGCGCGACTCGTCGCCGCCGCCCGATTTTTGTGGTTCGTAGTGCTCGACCGTGACCGAGCCGCCCTTGACCGAGCGCTTGGTAATGAAGTTGATCACACCGCCGATGGCGTCGGTGCCGTAGATGGCCGAGGCGCCGTCGCGCAGCACTTCCACGCGCTCCAGTGCGGAAATTGGAATAATGTTCAGGTCGACCGATGAGCCGTTGAATGGATGGCTGGCGATACGGCGTCCGTTCAGCAGCACCAGCGTCTTGTCGCCGCCGATGCCGCGCAAATCCGCCTGCGACTGGCCGCCCGTGCCGGAACCGACCGACTGCGAGCTGCTTTGCGAACTCTGGTTCATGGAAATGGTGGCCAGCACTTCCTGCGCCGTCGTCAGGCCTTGCTTGGCGAAATCGTCAGCCTTGATCGAAGTGATCGGCAAAGCCGTTTCGGACGACAGGCGCTTGATGCTTGAGCCCGTCACTTCAACACGTTGCATCGGTGCATCTGTTGTTTCCTGCGCATACGCTGCATGCATGCCCAGCGCCAGGCTGCCGGCAAACATCAAACGCAGCGAACGTGCGATTACATTTTCTACCATAACTAAAATTCCTTGCTATTGTGATAAAGATGGCATTTATTTTGAATTAACTAATTGCCTTCTGATAATTTAT
The DNA here is from genome assembly GCF_009208565.1 of Janthinobacterium aquaticum. Lineage (GTDB taxonomy): Bacteria > Pseudomonadota > Gammaproteobacteria > Burkholderiales > Burkholderiaceae_D > Janthinobacterium. The sequence goes on from NZ_WFLK01000008.1 coordinate 132,868, forward strand.
TTGCCGCTTCCACTATTGGCCGACAAAAATTCGGAAAATTTTGCAGCACGTCATCAGAGCATTCACGCAAAAAAATGTCAATTTCCACTCGGGTTTTTGGACGAAATGCAACAAATTCCTATTTTTTTGTATTACTTCAGGAGTAAAGTATCGTGTTTTCTTGCCAGTTCAGTCGAGAGGCGTACAATAAAACGGCGCACAGCATGGCTGCCGGCGCCCTCCTTGCAGGAGCTGATCTGGATCATGGTTCCTGCTGCTATCCATTCCCCGTTTTGCCTAGAAGCTATAGCTGCCGCGCAGATACCAGGCGCGCCCGACCGGGTCGGTATAGCGTGGGTCATATCCCTTTTGAAACAGCGTGCCCTGGTTGGAGAACGGCGGTTCCTTGTCGAAAATATTCTTGGCGCCAGCCGTCAGCAACCAGCCCTGCGCGCCATAGCTGGCAGACAGATTGAACAGGCTGTAGGACGGCACGTCATGACGATAGGCGGCCTCGACGCTGTTCTGGTCGACATAGCCCGACTTGTATGACTGTGCCAGCGTGGCGTTCCAACGTCCCAGGCGCCAGTTCAGCGCCGCCATATGCTTCCAGCGAAACACCGGGCCGTTGTCGGCATAGCGCCCGACGTTGGTGATAAAGGGGCCGCCGCGTTCGTTCTGGTAGTCGTACTTGCGGGTCCAGCTGCCGTCGACCGACAACGACAGATCGCCCCAGGCACCGCCCGCCAGGCGGCCAATGCGCGTATTGAGGCTGATATCGACGCCATCGGTTTTCACTTCGCCCAGATTGTCGTTGAGGTCGGCAATCGCGTAGGGCGACCCATCGGCGTTGCGCAAAAACAGCGCCCGGTATTTCTCGACGTTGCCGAAGATGGCCTGCTCGGGCAGGGCGGCAATCTTGTCTTTCAGGTCGATGCGCCAGTAATCGATGGCAATCGTCATTTCGCGCAGCGGCTCAAACACTATGCCGGCGGCAAAGGTGGTCGATTTTTCCGGTTTCAGGTCGGGGTTGCCGCCTTGCAGCTTGTACTGCTGCAAGTCGCAATCGCGCAGCGGATTGGCGCCCGGCTGGGGCACGCCGCCCGGGCACAGAAACGGATCGTCATAGCTGTCGTTGGTATCGTTTTTCGATGGCGGCGCATTTTTTTCAAACAGCGTCGGCGCGCGAAAGCCGGTGCTGGCCGAGCCGCGCAGTACCAGCGCGTCGCTGGCCTGGTAACGCAGCGCCAGTTTGGGATTGGTGGTGCTGCCGACATCGCTGTAATGGTCGAAGCGCGCCGCCAGCTGCACTTCCAGCTTGCGCAGCAACGGCAGGCTCAGTTCGCCGAACAGTGCCTGGATGCGGCGCGCGCCGTGTTTCGACAGCGAGCCGGACAGGCCTGAGCTGGCGGCCTGGCCGGCAATCTCGCGGTTGACATTGAAACCGGCTTTTTCTTGGCGCCACTCGGCGCCCAGCGCCAGCGCCAGCGGGCCGCCGGCCAGCTGCATCAGTTCGCGGCTGCCCTGTATATCGAGGCCGGTAGTGGTTACACGCGCGTTCTGGACTTCGCCGCGCAGCGCGGTGCCAGCCAGGTATTGTGCGCCGGCCGCGTTTTGCAGGCCGAACGGGTTGAGAATGCCGTTCAGTACGCCTGCGGCAAACGCCGCATCCTGCACATAGCCGCCGGTAAAGTCTTCGCTGGAGCGGCTGATGGCGCGCGCCAGGCCGGCCTTGTAATCCCAGTCGGCCGCCTCGCCCGACAGCGCCAGCACCAGCCGGTCGGCCTGGCCTTTTGAATCGATCTGGCGCTGGCCCGCTTCCACCGGCCGCCAGTTGACGCTGAGTGGCTGGCCTGACAAACCGGCCTGGGCCGGCACGCCGCCCACATTGCCAGGATAGTAGGGGCTGCTGACGGGCAGCACCAGGCCGGTCTGCGGCGGCGGCGCCGTGCGCGCCTGCACGCGGTTTTGCGCATGCAGGTATTCGATGCTGGCCTGGTGGCCGGCGCCGAGCCTGAAGGCGGCCTTGCTGTAGAGCGCAATCTGCCGTTGTGCGGGCAGGTCGTCGATCTGGCGCGTGTATTCCTGGCGGCAGGTGCCGTTGGCCATCGCGACTGACAGCGGCGGCAGGCAGCCGCTGGCCGCGTAGGGATTGCCGGCCAAGCCGGCGCCGTTGTTGGCGGCGGCGTCGAAATAATTGCCGGGGAAGGTCGTGCCGCTGGTGACCGACAGGCCGCGCCCGGGCACGATGCCGGAGCTGGAAAAAGCGCGCTCCTGCGAGGTCAGCACCTGTTGCCGGTGGTAGTCGAGTACGCCAAAAACATTGTAGCCATCGGTGTCAAACCGGCCAAAACCGCCAGAGAGATTGGCGCGCTGTTCATCGGCGCCCCGGTGCTGCGGCGCCACTACTTCAGCCGTGATGGTGGTGACATTGAGCGCGCGCTTGGTAATGAAATTGATCACGCCGCCGATCGCATCGGTGCCGTAGATGGCTGACGCGCCATCGCGCAGCACTTCCACCCGTTCCAGGGCGGCAATCGGGATCATGTTCAGGTCGACGCTGGCGCCGTCATACGGGTGGTTGGCAATGCGCCTGCCGTTGAGCAGTACCAGCGTCTTGTCGCCGCCCAGGCCGCGCAGGTCGGCGCTGGCCTGGCCGCCGGTGGGCAGGCCGCTGGTATTGCCGCCGATTGCATTGCCGCTCCCCATCATCGAGCCATTGGCCGGCAGGCGCGACAGCACTTCCTGCGCCGTCGTCAAGCCCTGTCGGGCAAAGTCCTCGGCGCGCAGTACCGACAGTGGCGTGGCCGTTTCCGATATCAGCCGCTTGATCGACGAACCGGTGACCTCGACGCGCTGCATCTCCGGCTCGTCCGGTGTATCGGCAGACTGCGCCAGCGCTGGCGCCATCGGCAGGGCCAGCAAGGCTGCGCACAGCAGGCGCAAAGGGGGAAGTGGTTGGGACATGTTCGCTCCAGGGTCAGATGAAGGAAGAGGGCGCGGGGCCCGGTTCATGTTTTTAACAGCCGCCGCCAGTGGCCGATTTGAGCCAGCGCAAAGCCGGTATGAGGTGCGATGTTGCGATGCAATATTGCAGTCTGGCCAGAGCGCGCAAAAGCAGTGGCAAGAGAGAGTAGCAATCGCCACGGTGCAGTGCAGCAAGCTTGATCCGACACAGTTATTTGATCTGCATCAACCATGCGGCTTTCTGCCCACACGGCAAAATATGCGTTATCGTTACGCGCTTTGGCGTCGCTACGAGGCTTGCAAAAGCACTATTGGCGCATGCGGCACGGAACTTGCGTGCCTGGTTGGTTTTGGCGGTGGCGTCCTGTATCCCAGGGCAAAACCAGTACAGGCGCACCCATATGGTGCGGCAGTTTCATCAGAGAAGGGTATTACATGAAGTCAATATGGATGCGGCGCCTGGCGCTGCTGGCCTGCGTGGGGTTGATGCCGCTGGCCGCCACGGCAGCCGATGCAGTCACGGCAGCCACTGCAGCCAAGCCGATCAAGACGCTGCGCTATATTCTGCCAGCGGCCGAAACCGGCTTCGATCCAGCCACCGCGCGCGACCTGTACTCCAATCATATTACCCAGGCCGTATTTGACACCCTGTACACCTACGATTACCTGGCGCGCCCGGTCAAGGTGGTGCCCGCTGCTGCGGCGGCCATGCCGGAAGTGTCGGCCGACGGCAAGACCTATACCATCCACCTGAAAAAAGGCATCCTGTACACGCCGGACGCGGCGTTTGGCGGCAAGAAGCGCGAGCTGACGGTGGCCGACTATGTGTATTCGTGGAAGCGCCTGTTCGATCCACGCCTGGCTTCGCCGCACAGCTGGCTGTTTGAAGGCAAGGTGGTGGGACTCGATGATCTGGCAAAGGAAGCGGCCAAGGCCAACAAGCTCGACTACAGCAAAAAGGTGGCTGGTCTTGAGATTGTCGACCCTTACACGCTGCGCATTACCCTGACCAAGACCGACTTCAATTTCCCGATGATCCTGGCCTATGTGCCCACGGCTGCCGTGGCGCGCGAAGTGGTGGAGAAATATGGCGATGTGAAGGGCGAAGTGGCGTCGAACCCGGTCGGCACCGGCTACTACACACTGGGCGAATGGACACGCGGCAACCGCATTGTGCTCAACAAAAATCCGCAGCATCTGCCGGAAACCTGGAATTTCACGCCAGGCGATGACCCGGACGACCAACGCATCGTGCGCCAGATGCAGGGCAAAGCGATGCCGGCCATCGACCGCATTGAAATTACCGTGATGATTGAAGACCAGTCGCGCTGGCTGTCGTTCCAGAGCGGTGGCACCGATGTGTTCTGGCTCGACGGTCCGCTGGCGCCCAAGGCCATGCTCAATGGCAAGCTGCGTCCCGAGCTGGCCGAGAAGGGCGTGCAACTGTCGCGCCTGCTCGACCCGGAAATCAGCTATTACTACTGGAATATGGAAGACCCGGTGCTCGGTGGCTTTACCAAGGAAAAGATCGCGCTGCGCCGCGCCATTGCCATGGCGCACAATATCGACGAGGAAATCCGCATTATCTGGAACGGCCAGGCCAAACGCCTTGAATACCCGATTCCGCCAGGCGTGGTCGGCTACGATCCGCACTACAAGAGCCTGCTGCAATACGACCCTGTGCTGGCCAATAAATTGCTCGACAAGTATGGCTACAAGAAGGGCGCCGACGGCTGGCGCACGCTGCCGGACGGCAAGCCATTGCTGATCCGCTATGCCTCGCGCAATGAAGCGAACGGCGTGCTGCAGGCAGAAATGTGGCGCAAGACCTATAACTCGCTCGGCATCCGCATGGAAAACGATCGCATGATCTTTTCCGACATCCTGAAAACGGAAAAGCAGTGCAAGCTGCAGTCGCGCACCGCGCCGTGGCTGGCCGACTATCCGGACGGCGACAACTTCATGCAGCTGTTCTATGGTCCGAACACGCACCAGAACAACAACGGCTGCTACCAGGACCCGGAATATGACAAGCTGTACGCGGCCAGCCAGGCCATGCCGGCCAGCCCCGAGCGTGACGCGCTGTACCACCAGATGGCGCGCCGCCTGGAAGTCAATGCCGGTGCGCTGATCGGCTACGCGCGCTACCGCAATATGCTGGCGCAGAAAACCGTGCAGGGCTACAAGAAGCATCCGATCCTGTTCCAGGAATGGGCCTATATGGATATCGACAGCAATGGCGCCCCCGCACCTGCGGCCAAGGCCGCCCCGGCAGCCAAATAAGCGCAGCTGATCAAGACAAGGAATTATCATGTTTGCTTATATCCTGCGCCGCCTGTGGCAGATGCTGCCCACCATGCTGGGCGTGGTGCTGCTGGTGTTCGTGCTGTTCAACTGGGTCGGCGGCGACCCGGCCTATATCCTGGCCGGCAAGATGTCGAGTGCCGAGAGCATCGCCAATATCCGCCGCCAGCTTGGCGTGGATCAACCTTACTATGTGCAGCTGTGGATCTTTATCAAGCAGATCGTCACGTTTGATTTTGGCCAGAGTTGGGCTACCGGCGAGTCCGTTTCGCACATCATCACCTCGCGCCTGGGGCCGTCGATGATGGTGTTGATTCCGCTGACCGTGCTGGAAACGTTTTTCGGCATTGCGCTGGCGCTGGCGATCGCCTTCGTGCGCGGCTCGCTGACCGACCGCGCGGTGATGATTGCCTGCACGGTGGGCATGTCGATTTCCATCCTGGTCTACATCATCGTGTTCCAGTACGGCTTTGCCTACAAGCTGGGCCTGTTCCCGGTGCAGGGCTGGGGCGACAGCTTCTGGGAAAACCTGCTGCGTTACTCCACGCTGCCGATCCTGATCGGCCTGGCCGTGTCGATTGCGCCCACGCTGCGCCTGTTTCGCACCTTTGTGCTTGATGAAGCCAACCAGGACTATGTGCGCACCGCACGCGCCAAGGGCTTGAGTGAGCGGCGCATCATGTGGGTGCACGTGCTGCGCAACGCCGCCATTCCCATCATTACCTATGTGATGTCGAACCTGCCGGCGCTGCTGATCGGCGCTTTCCTGCTTGAACGTTTCTTCGGCATTCCCGGCATCGGGCGTGAAGTGATCCTGGCGGTCGAACGCAGCGATTTTCCGGTGATCAAGGCCATTACCGTGTACGTGGCGGCAGCCACCATGCTGTTCAACCTGCTGACCGACCTGATGTACCAGGCTGTCGATCCACGCGTCCAACTGAAGTAGAAAGAACCGATGTCCAATACCCATACTTCGCCCGGCCTGTGGGCCCTGGCGTGGCGCCGTTTGCGCGGCGACAAGATCGCAATGTTCTCGCTGGCGGTAGTCGGCGCCTTTTTCCTGCTGGTGCTGGCCTCAGCCAGCGGCCTGGTCGCTTCCAGCTGGGAAGACGAGGTCGCTGTCAGCTACGCGCCGCCCACCTTTGTCGGCGCCGATGCCGATAATGGTGCCGACGGCGCCATTCCACACGCCATGCCTGATGGTGTCGGCGCTCCCACGCCGGTCAATGTGCTCGATCCTTTGGCCGACGATATTGCCGAACTGCGCGCCCAGATGGGCGGCAGTCCGTCTGCCAGCGTCGACATGTACGGCGTGACCGACCCGCTGGCCGACGATTTGACCGCCTTGCGCGCCAGCATGGGCAAGAGCAAGAAAGTCATTACCCACAAGGCCGCTACCCTGCCGTTCGGCGCCGACAAATGGGGCCATGACATCCTGGAAAAAACCATCAAGGGCGGCGAGACCTCGATCGTGGTGGGCCTGGTGGCGGCCTTGCTGGCAGTGGTGCTGGGCACGCTGTTTGGCGCCGTGTCCGGCTATTTCGGCGGCAAGATCGATGACTTTTTCAACTGGTTCTACAGCATCTTTACCTCGATTCCGTCGATCCTGATGATTTTGACGGTGGCCGCCGTGCTGCAGCAAAAAGGCGTGCTGACCATCGTGCTGATCCTTGGCCTGACCGGCTGGACCGGGCCGTACCGATTGATCCGCGCCGAATACATCAAGCACAAAGCGCGCGAGTACGTGATGGCGGCCGATGCGATTGGCGCCTCGCACTGGCGCAAGATGTTCTCGCATATCTTCCCCAACGTCAGCCATGTGGCGCTGGTGCAGATGTCGATCCTGGTGGTGGGCTTTATCAAGGCCGAAGTGATCCTGAGTTTCCTCGGCTTCGGCGTGCCGGTCGGCACGGTGTCGTGGGGCAGCATGCTCAACGAGGCGCAAAATGAACTGATCCTGGGCAAATGGTGGCAGCTGACGGCCGCCGCCACGGCCATGGCCATCCTGGTGACGGCGTTCTCGCTGTTTACCGATGCCCTGCGCGATGCGCTCGACCCCAAAGTGAAATAGGAAAGCCCATGGACCAGAATAATCTGCTGGAAGTGCGCGACCTGCGCGTGACCTTCCGTATTGACAAGAAAACTACCTTCGAGGCCGTCAAGGGCATTTCCTTTGACGTGCCGCGCAACAGCACCGTGGCGCTGGTGGGCGAATCGGGCAGCGGCAAATCGGTCAGCTCGCTGGGCGTGATGGGCCTGCTGCCGCCGGACAACACCATTATCGATCCGGCCTCGTCCATCATGTTTGGCGGACGCAACCTGCTGAAACTGTCGGTGGCCGAGCGGCGCGAGATGTGCGGCAAGGATATCTCGATGATTTTCCAGGAGCCAATGTCGTCGCTCAATCCGGTGTTTACGGTGGGTTTTCAGATTGCCGAAGTGCTGCGCCAGCATATGGGCATGAACCGCAAGCAGGCACGGGCACGCACGCTGGCGCTGCTCGATGAAGTCGGCATTCCCGATCCGGCCAGCAAGATCGACGCCTACCCGAGCCAGATGTCGGGCGGCCAGCAGCAGCGCGTGATGATTGCCATGGCGATTGCCTGCGAGCCTAAACTGCTGATCGCCGACGAGCCGACCACTGCACTCGACGTCACGATCCAGAAGCAGATCATGGACCTGATCGCTGCGCTGCAAAAGAAACACCAGATGTCGGTGCTGTTCATTACCCATGACCTGGGTCTGGTGGGCGAGATTGCCGACCATGTGATCGTGATGCGCCACGGCGAAGTGCGTGAGACCGGGCCGGTGCGCCAGGTGTTTGATGCGCCCAAGGATACTTACACCCAGGCTTTGCTGCATTGCCGCCCGTCGCTGGACGAACGGCCATGGCGTCTGCCGGTGATTGCCGACTATATGGACGGCAAAGCCGGCCCTGGTGTGGTAACAAAACAACGCACGCGCGGTTATTTGCCCGAGGATGAACCGGTGCTGGTGGTCAATAACCTGAGCAAGAGTTTTTACTTCCGCGAAGGGTTGTTTGGCAAGCGCGAGTTCCAGGCCGTCAAGGATGTGTCGTTCACCTTGCCGCGTGGCAAGACGCTGGGCGTGGTGGGCGAATCGGGTTCCGGCAAGACAACGGTGGGCCTGACGCTGCTGCGCCTGCATCAGGCCACCGGCGGCACCGCGCTGTTCCACGGCAAGGATCTGATCAGCATGCCGGCCAAGGAATACCTGCCCTACAAGCGCCGTATCCAGATCATTTTCCAGAACCCTTATGCCTCGCTCAATCCGCGCTTTACGGTGGGCCAGATCCTGCTTGAACCGATGCGCATCCACAGCATCGGCGCCAATGACAAGGAGAGGATTGCCAAGGCCTACTGGCTGCTCGACAAGGTCGGCCTGCCCGAACATGCGTTTCACCGCTATCCGCATGAATTTTCCGGCGGCCAGCGCCAGCGCATCGCCATTGCGCGCTGCCTGACCATGCAGCCGGAAATCCTGGTGTGCGATGAATCGGTCTCGGCGCTCGACGTGTCGGTGCAGGCGCAGGTACTGAACCTGCTGCAGGACCTGCAGGACGAGTTTGGCCTGTCGTATATCTTTATCTCGCACGACCTGTCGGTGGTGAAATACATCGCCGACCAGGTGATGGTGATGCACAAGGGACAGGTGGTGGAGATGGCTGATTCAGACGAGCTGTACCGCAATCCGGTCCATCCCTATACCCGTACTTTGCTTAGTGCCATACCGAAGGGAGTGCAAAACTGAGTACGCTTTGCGGTAAGATAGCGCCATGCCCAACCTTATCTTCCTGCTCGAACACTACGGTATCCTGATTGTCTTTGGGATCGTCCTGGTGGAGCAGCTCGGCCTGCCGATTCCCGCCTTTCCGATCCTGGTGGTGGCCGGCGCGCTGGTGGTCGATGGCGACCTGAACCTGGCGCTGGTATTGATTGCCGCGCTGGGCGCCTGCCTGATCAGCGATCTGACCTGGTTCAGGGCAGGTCGCCACTTCGGCAAGCGCATTTTGCGCCTGTTGTGCCGCATTTCCCTGTCGCCCGATTACTGCGTCAGCCAGACCGAAGACAAGTTCAAGCGCTGGGGCCCGAAAGCGCTGATCGTCTCCAAATTCGTACCTGGTTTTAACACCATTGCCGCGCCGATGTCAGGCGCGATGGGCACGCCGGCGCCGCGTTTCTTCCTGTATGCCGGCCTGGGCGGCCTGCTGTGGTGTGGCACCGGCGTCATGGTCGGCGTGATTTTCCACCACAGCGTGCAGCAGGTGCTTGATCTGCTGAGCACCATGGGCAGTACCGCGTTGCTGATCCTGGCCACCTTGCTGGCCATGTTCCTGCTGTACAAATTCCTTGAGCGCCGGCGCTTTCGCGAGGCGCTGCAGATCGAGCGCATCGGCATCCATGAACTGCTCGAACTGATCGAGCAGGGCCACGAGCCGCAACTGATCGATGCGCGCAGCGCCACTGCCCAGGCGCTCGAGCCGGCTGTACCCGGCGCGCTGTTCTATAACGGCAAGGAGCCGATCTCGGCCCTGATCGGCCTGGACAAGGATCGCCATATCATTGTCTACTGCAGTTGCCCCAATGATGTGACGGCCGCCCAGGTCGCCAAGCTCTTGCACCAGCACGGTTTCCACCGCGCCAAGCCGCTGCATGGCGGTCTCGACGCCTGGAACGCCGTCTACCGCTCCGACAAGCCCGCCCCCGAAGACGGCCTCGCCACCGAACTCGCGCCAGCGCCATAACCCCCAAGCGGGGTCAGTTCCGCCAAACGGACACGACCTCGTCTGTATCGTGCTGATGCTGTGCCTCGATACCAATGGTGCGGCTGCCACAGCCCAGCCTGTGTCCAAATGGCGGAACTGACCCTGCGTTTGCTGCGTTTGCGTGCCAGCGGTTGTAGTAAAAATACAAAAAACAGTCGATGCCGTGAGATTTGTGGGGAATCGTGCAAAATCCGGCATCAGCTTGCATCTGGTCGGCTTTTGCTGCGACGCAGCAATCACTGTTTGCATAGCGCGATAGCAGGCACTTACTTAATTTTATGCTGCAAATGCTGCGTGCCATAAAAACCGTGCTTGGAGTGGAACTACCAATAAAGCCTGCTTTCTCTGTACTTAAACTACAAACTTTGCTTGCCTCGTTACGCGTTTTTCCTTTAAGCTTGGCGTCCCATGCCTCCCACTTACACTTAAAACTATGAGCGCCATGTCATCATCTGCAGAGTCTGTTTCCACCTATCCTGATGGTCCGCGTTTGCTGGCCGACGTGGGTGGCACCAATGCCCGGTTTGCCCTGGAGACGGCGCCCGGTGAAATCACCCAGGTAGAGGTGCTGCCTTGCGCCGACTATCCGAGCCTGGCCGCCGCGCTGCAAGCCTATCTGGCGCTGCCTGCTGTGGCCGCTGCTGGCGGCCAGTCGGTGCGCAACGCCATGATCGCCATTGCCAATCCGGTCGCCGGCGACTACCTCAGCATGACCAACCATCACTGGTCGTTCTCGATCAGCGCCATGCGCGAGGAGTGCGGCTTTTCCGTCATGGATGTGGTCAACGACTTTACCGCGCTGGCGCGCGCCGTGCCGATGCTGTCGCCAGAAGAAAAGCGCCAGGTCGGTTCAGGTACGGCCCGTGCGGAAACGGCCATCGGCCTGATCGGCGCCGGCACCGGCCTGGGCGTATCGGGACTGATCCCGTCGCATGGCAGCTGGATCGCGCTGCAAAGCGAAGGCGGCCATGTCAATTTTGCACCGTTCAACCAGCTGGAAGTGGAAATCCTGCAATTTGCCTGGCGTGAATTCGAGCATGTTTCGGCCGAGCGCCTGATTTCCGGCGACGGCCTCGAGCTGATCTACCGCGCGCTGGCCAACCGCGCCGGCCAGGACGACGCGCTGCCGGCCGCCGAAATCACCCGCCGCGCGCTCGCTGGCGAGTCGCAGCTGTGCGATGACGCCATCGAAGCGTTCTGCTGCATGCTCGGCACAGTGGCGGCCAATGTGGCGCTGACGCTGGGCGCCCTGGGCGGTATTTATATTGGCGGTGGTATCGTGCCGCGCCTGGGCGCACGCTTCGATCAATCGGGTTTCCGCGCCCGCTTCGAAGCCAAGGGTCGCTTTGCCAGCTATATTGCGCAAGTACCCACTTACGTCATCACGGCCAAGTATCCTGCCTTCCTCGGCACCTCGGCCATTCTCAGCGAGCGCCTGGCTGCGGCCTGAGCTGTCGCGCACTGACGCCACTGGCAAGCCGGGCAAACGCTGTTTTGCCCGGTTTTACGCTTTTCCGGCTTTTATCAGGTACAATGGAACACGTTGGATGAAACGATGATCATGAGCGGCTGCGCCGAGCGTGATGCGCCGCGAGCGGTAAGCACCGCCAGGCAGATCGTTTCAATGCTGGTTTATTAGCATGCTGGTCATTTAAAGCCGGCGCAGGCCAGCACCATGGATGGCAGGACTTTCACTGCATCTGCAAGACTCCCGCTTTGTGCGCATCAGCCAGAGCCTCGGAACAACAGCCTCAACTTGTAACCAGTCAGTCATCGCCAGCGATGCCGGCCATCTGTTACGTTGAAATGAACTTTTGATTTCTTTCTCTGCAAACGAATTGCAACACACATCCGTACACAATTGCCATGAACACAATTGAGGCAAAGAGAGTCCTCGAAACAGCATTGCTGTGTGCGCGTGAGTCGCTGACGATCCACAGCCTGAAAAAGCTGTTTGTCGACGCCGACGAGAGCGGTCGTGGCCGTGGAGTCGGTGTCGGCGCCGACACCATCAAGCAGTTGCTCGAAGAGTTGCGCCAGGAGTGGCAAGGGCGCGGCATTGAAGTAGTCAGCCTGGCATCGGGTTGGCGCTTTCAAAGTCGCCCGGAAATGAAGGTGTATCTTGATCGCCTGACGCCCGAGCGCCCGCCCAAATATTCCAGGGCAACGCTGGAAACGCTGGCCATCATCGCCTACCGCCAGCCCGTCACGCGCGGCGATATCGAGGAGATTCGCGGTGTTGCCGTCAATTCGCAGACGATCAAGATGCTGGAGGACCGTGGCTGGATCGATGTGATCGGCTACCGCGATGTGGTGGGGCGCCCGGCGTTGCTGGGCACAACCCGTCAGTTTCTCGATGACCTGGGATTGAATGCGCTGTCCCAGCTGCCGCCTTTGCAGCAAATCAGCGACATGCAGGGCAACGGCCTGGAAGCGCTGGAAGCGGCCCTGCAAGAAAATTTTGACAAAGCAAGCAATGAAGTTGCACCCCAGCCTGGTGCAGGCAGCAATCCGACTGTGACCGAAGTAACCGCAGTGACAACAGTAACAGCAAGCCCTGATGCCGGCCCCGATGTTTCGCCTACGGACGAAGCCCATATTGACGACCCTCACGACCCTGCGCCAGAACCAACGGTTGACGCTGCGCCAGGTCAGCCCAGCCAAGAAATGAAGAATGAATAATCCGAATACCCCTGAGACAGCAACCGCCAGCGACGATACCGTGGTTGCCAAGCCCAAGCGCCGCACCAAGGCCCAGATCGAAGCTGATGCGGCAGCGCACGCTGCTGCTGGCGAGCCGGTAGCGGCCAAGCCGAAGCGCCGTACCAAAGCTGATGCCGCCACGCCTGCTGCTACTACCGTTGCAGATAGTGAGGCGCCAGCCGTCGTCAAGAAAGCACGCGCCAAGCCAGTGGCCAAGGCCCTGGGCGAAGCAGCTGCCGCTGCTGCAGCCGAGGTGGCTGCACCGGCCGTTCCGGCGCCGCGTCCGCCACGCGCCCGTGCCGCCGCCAAGGCCGCTGCAGTTGTGGTCGAAGCATCGCCAGAAGCGGCTGAAGTTGCCGCTGCGCCAGCGCGTCCTGCCCGTGGTCCGCGCCAGATGCGCGGCGTGCAGGCCGAGCGCGCGCTACGCCAGCAACCGCGCCGCGACGCCGAAGAGGCCGCCGCCGCTGCTGCTGTTGCTGTCGTAGCTGCAGCGCCAGTCCCATCGGCAGACGCCGCACCGGTCGCGGAAGCCGACGGCAATGGCGTACCGCGCCAGCCGCGCCAGCGCAACGATGTGCCGGGCGCCGGCAAGAATGCCGGCAAGAGCCGCAAAAAAGGCAAGGGCCGCCAGGCAGCGCCAGGCAAGCTCAACGAAGCCGATGCGATCTTCTCGTTCGTGACCTCCGATGCGTTTGACAGCGAAGACGGTGGCAATGGCCGCCCGCAAAAAGCTGCCGTGCGCCGCGACCTGACCTCCGACGACGATGCGCCAAAACTGCACAAAGTGCTGGCCGAAGCCGGTCTCGGTTCGCGCCGCGACATGGAAGACCTGATCATTTCGGGCCGCGTGTCGGTCAACGGCGAGCCGGCCCATATCGGCCAGCGCATCCTGCCGACCGACCATGTGCGTATCAACGGCAAGCTGATCCAGCGCCGCGTGAGCAAGAAGCCGCCGCGCGTGCTGGTGTACCACAAGCCGGCCGGCGAGATCGTCAGCCAGAGCGATCCGGACGGCCGTCCATCGGTATTTGACCGCCTGCCTACCATGAAGGCCGGCAAATGGGTGGCCGTCGGCCGCCTGGACTTCAACACCGAAGGCCTGCTGCTGTTTACCACCTCCGGTGACCTGGCCAACCGTCTGATGCACCCGCGCTACAACATCGACCGCGAATACGCCGTGCGTACGCTGGGCGAGCTCGAAGAAGGCATGCGCCAGAAACTGCTGGCTGGCGTCGAACTCGAAGACGGCATGGCGCAGTTCTCGAAGATCGCCGATGGCGGCGGCGAGGGCATCAACAAGTGGTACCGCGTGGTGATCGGCGAAGGCCGCAATCGCGAAGTGCGCCGCATGTTCGAGGCGATCGGCCTGACCGTGTCGCGCCTGATCCGTACCCGCTACGGCGCCATGATGCTGCCTAGTGGCTTGAAGCGCGGCCGTTGGGAAGAGATGGATGAAAACACCGTGCGCGAACTGCTGACCGCCTATGGCGTGGAAAAGAAAGCGCCGGCCTCGAATGACGGCCGTGCCGCTGGCGGCAAGGCACGCAAGAGCGAGCGCGATGACGAGCCGAACGGCAACCGTCTCGATGTCAGCAACCGCAATGCCGATCCGTTCCCGGTCGCACCGCGCCGTGGCCAGCCGCAGGGACAGGGCCAGTTCGGCCGTGCGCAAGGGCAGGGTCGTCCGGGCGGCAGCGGCCGTCCAGGCGACGCGCGCGGCCCGGGTCGTGGCCAGCCGCAAGGTCCCTTCCAGGGTGCGCCGCGTGGCAATGGCGGCGGTCAGGGGCAGGGCCAGGGTCGCAGTGGCGGCGCTGGCGAAGGTCGTGGCCGTCAGAGTGGTCCGCGCCAGCCTGATCCGCTGCAAACGACCTTCGGTTTTGCTTCGCCATCGCCGCGTCGCAGCGGCGGTGGCGGTGCTGGTCAGGTGCGTTCCGGCGGTCAGCCGCGTGGCGGCATGGACCAGGGTGCGCCGCGCCGCCGCAGCGGTGGCAATCGCTAAACAGCCGCGCTGACACGCTCTGCACGTTGTTCATGTGCAGAGTGTTACGCGTGTAACTGTTGTAAAGTACAGCGTTCCCGTGTTATGTGCGATTGCAGCGAAGTTAATAAGAGGTTATAATCTGCAGCCTGATAAAAGTTCTCCGCACAGCAGTTTGGCAGGAGAGCAGCATCTGGCTGTAGTACAAGAAGGTGGGCAGATGCCCATTTTTTTTTTGTTGAATCGTTTGTAAGGGCGCAAAAAGGCGCCATATGCAAGCCGTGCAGCGGTTTTTGCCTGTTTTCAAGCGCAAACCCGCCTTTTTCTGGAGAATTTCTTGCAGCAGTTGGAATTGATTGAAAAGACAGTGACCGGTCTGGGCTACGAGCTCGTTGATGTTGAACGTGCCGAGCGCGGGCTGCTGCGCGTCTTTATTGATTTCAGCGCCGCCGATGCCGCTGAAAAAGGTCCGATCACGGTAGAGGACTGCGCAACAGTCAGTCACCAGTTATCGCATGTGTTGACGGTCGAGAACGTTCCTTACGAACGTCTTGAAATTTCTTCCCCTGGCCTCGATCGGCCGGTGCGCAAGCTGGAAGATTTTGGCCGCTTTGCGGGCCAGGAAGCCATCGTCAAGCTGCGCGTGGCGATGCCGGGTACGAACAACCGGAAATCGTTCCAGGGGATCTTGCAAGAACCCGTGGGCGAGAATTTGTCGTTGGAATTTGAAGGTAAGGATGGTCCGGCGATGTTGGAATTTACGCTCGCCGACGTGGATAAGGCACGTTTGGTGCCGCAGGTGGTTTTTAAGGGACGCAAAGCATGAGTCGCGAAGTTTTATTATTGGTTGACGCGCTGGCGCGCGAAAAAAACGTCGATAAGGATGTCGTTTTCGGCGCACTTGAATTCGCGTTGGCGCAAGCCACGAAGAAACGCTACGAGGGTGAAGTCGACATTCGCGTTTCGATCGACCGCGAGTCGGGTGAGTTCGAATCTTTCCGCCGCTGGCACGTTGTGCCTGACGAAGCGGGTCTGCAACTGCCTGACCAGGAAATCCTGCATTTCGAGGCAAAAGAGCAGATCGCCGACATCGAGGTGGACGACCATATCGAAGAGCCGATCGAGTCCGTGGAATTTGGCCGCCGCTTTGCGCAAGACACCAAACAAGTGGTGCTGCAGCGCGTGCGCGATGCCGAGCGCGAACAGATCCTGGCCGACTTCCTGGAACGTGGCGACTCGCTCGTGACCGGTACCATCAAGCGCATGGAACGCGGCGACGCGATCGTTGAATCGGGCAAGATCGAAGCGCGCCTGCCGCGCGACCAGATGATTCCGAAAGAAAACCTGCGTATCGGCGACCGCGTACGTGCTTTCATCCTGCGCGTGGACCGCAATATGCGTGGCCCGCAGGTGATTTTGTCGCGCACCGCGCCGGACTTTATCGCCAAGCTGTTCGAACTGGAAGTGCCGGAAATCGAACAAGGCATGCTGGAAATCAAATCGGCAGCGCGTGACGCTGGCGTGCGCGCAAAAATCGCCGTCTATACGGCTGACAAGCGCATTGATCCGATCGGTACCTGCGTCGGCATGCGCGGTTCGCGCGTGCAGGCCGTGACCGGCGAACTCGGCGGCGAGCGCGTCGACATCGTATTGTGGTCGGAAGATCCGGCGCAGTTCGTGATCGGCGCCCTGGCGCCGGCCAACGTGTCGTCGATCGTGGTCGATGAAGAAAAGCATGCCATGGACGTGGTGGTCGACGAAGAGAACCTGGCCATCGCCATCGGTCGTTCGGGCCAGAACGTGCGCCTGGCCGCCGACCTGACCGGCTGGAAGATCAACATCATGACGGCCGAAGAATCGGCTGACAAAGCTGCCCAGGAAACGGCTGCTGTGCGCATCCTGTTCATGGAAAAGCTTGATGTTGACCAAGAAGTTGCAGACATTCTGGTGGAAGAAGGTTTCGCCAGTCTGGAAGAAATCGCCTACGTGCCGATCTCCGAAATGCTGGAAATCGAATCGTTTGACGAAGATACCGTCAATGAACTCCGTACCCGTGCGCGTGATGCGCTCGTTACCGAAGCAATCGCTTCGGAAGAGGGTCTGGAAGGCATGGACGAAGCCCTGGTGGGTCTGGAAGGCATGGACCGCATCACCGCAGGCAAGCTGGGTCTGGCTGGTATCAAGACTGTTGAAGCATTTGCAGCACTGGCATACGACGAATTTGGCGCAATCCTGGCCTTGTCTGCGGACCGTGCGCGTGAACTGATTACAAGTGAATTTGAAGATGTGACCGACGATGAGATGAAGTTGGTTGACTCGAAATATGACGATCGTGCCAAGGCGCTGCAAGCCAAGGCATGGAGTCTGGCTGAATCCGCAAAGGCTTAATTTGAGTATCTTTATCATCTGTCGCGACACAAAGAAAAGAGGACTGAATGGCGAGTAACAACGTAGCCCAATTTGCCACCGAACTGAAGATGCCTGCAGATTTGCTGCTGACGCAGCTGCGTTCTGCCGGCGTCGAGAAAAGTTCGACGTCAGATCCATTGTCGAAAGATGATAAGGACAAGCTGTTGGATCACCTGCGCCGTACCCACGGCGCAGCGGCAGATACTGAAAAGAAGAAAATCACCGTGACCCGCAAGGAAACGACTGAAATCAAGCAAGCCGACTCGAGCGGCAAGTCGCGCACCATCCAGGTGGAAGTGCGCAAGAAACGCACCTTCGTCCAGCGCGACGAAGCGGCGCCAGCAGTTGCGCCTGAACCGGTTGCACCTGCAGCGCCGGTGATCGATCCTGCCGAAGTGGCGCGTCGTGAAGAAGAAGCCCGCAAACAGGCTGAACTGATCGCCCGCCAGGAAGCTGACCTGCGTGAAAAGCAGGAACGCCTGGCCAAGCTCGACGCTGAAAAAGAAGCTCAGGCGAAAGCCACGCAACAGGCTGAACTGAACGCGAAGAAAGAAGCCGAAGCCGAAGCGAAGAAAGCTGCCGCCAAGGCCGCTGCTGCGCCTGCTGTCGCGGCTGCTGCTGCCGCTGCACCGGTAGTCGACGATGCTGCTGCCGAAGCTAAAAAAGCCGCTGCTGCCGAAGAAGCCAAGAAAAAAGCCGCTGCTGCTGCACAGGCTGCCAAGGAAGCGGCTGAAAAAGCCGAAGCGACCGAACGCGCCCGTAAAGCCGTGGCTGACGAAGTGGCCCAGATCAAGGCCATGATGAACGCGCCACGTCGCGCCATCAAGGCGCCTGAACCTGCGCCAGTGCCAGTCAAGCCAAAAGCACCGGAAGGCACGTTGCACAAGCCAGCCGACAAGAAGCCAGGCGACAAGCCGGGCGACAAGAAGCCGGCCGCAACGGCTGACAAGAAGTCGATCAAGTCGGCCAATGTCTCGTCGACCTGGTCCGATGACGCGAAAAAACGCGGCACGACCGGTGGTCCTAAACCACGTGGCAACACGGGTTCGACCGGCCGTGACAGCTGGCGTGGTGGTGGCAAAGGCCGCCGTCCGTCGCATCACGAAGAACGCGAATCGAACTTCCAGGCACCGACCGAAGCGGTGGTCAAGGATGTGCACGTACCGGAAACCATCACGGTGGCCGAACTGGCGCACAAAATGTCCGTCAAGGCTTCCGAGGTCATCAAGCATCTGATGAAACTGGGCCAGATGTGCACCATCAACCAGGTGCTGGACCAGGAAACGGCCATGATTCTGGTCGAGGAAATGGGTCACAAGGCGTTTGCTGCCGAGCAGGACGATCCGGAAGCACTGCTGGCCGATGTGGGCGAACACGCGCACTTCGAAAGCAAGCCGCGCGCACCGGTGGTCACCGTCATGGGTCACGTCGACCATGGTAAAACCTCGCTGCTCGACTACATCCGCCGCGCCAAGGTTGCATCCGGCGAAGCTGGTGGCATTACGCAGCATATCGGTGCATACCACGTCGATACGCCACGCGGCATGATCACCTTCCTCGATACGCCAGGCCACGAAGCGTTTACCGCTATGCGTGCCCGCGGTGCCAAGGCAACCGACATCGTGATTCTGGTCGTTGCTGCCGACGACGGCGTGATGCCGCAAACTAAGGAAGCGATTGCTCACGCAAAAGCTGCCGGCGTACCACTGGTGGTGGCGATCAACAAGATCGACAAACCGGGTGGCAACGTGGACCGCGTCACGCAGGAACTGGTGGCCGAGCAAGTCGTGCCGGAAGAATACGGTGGCGAGTCGCCATTCGTGCCAGTGTCGGCGAAAACCGGCCAGGGCATCGATGACCTGCTCGAGCAAGTCTTGCTGCAAGCCGAGGTGCTGGAACTGACCGCTGCTGTCGATGCACCGGCCCGTGGCCTGGTAGTTGAAGCGCGTCTGGACAAAGGTCGTGGTCCTGTGGCAACGATCCTGGTGCAGTCCGGTACCCTGAAACGCGGCGACGTGATTCTGGCAGGCTCCTCGTATGGCCGTGTACGCGCCATGCTGGATGAAAACGGCAAGCCGATCGCCGAAGCTGGTCCATCGATCCCGGTCGAAATCCAGGGTCTGACGGAAGTGCCGGTCGCTGGTGAAGAAGTCGTTGTGATGGCTGACGAGCGCAAGGCGCGTGAAATTGGTCTGTTCCGTCAAGGTAAGTTCCGCGACGTGAAACTGGCCAAGCAGCAAGCTGCCAAGCTGGAAAACATGTTCGACCAGATGGCCGAAGGCGAAGTGAAAAACCTGCCGTTGATCATCAAGACCGACGTACAAGGTTCGCAGGAAGCGCTGGTTGGCTCGCTGCAGAAACTGTCGACCTCGGAAGTGCGCGTTCAAGTCGTGCACGCCGCAGTCGGTGGCATCACCGAGTCGGACGTCAATCTGGCAGTCGCTTCGAAGGCAGTCATTATCGGCTTTAACGCCCGTGCCGATGCACAGGCGCGCAAGCTGGCCGAATCGAACGGCGTCGACATTCGCTACTACAACATCATTTACGATGCGATCGACGAGATCAAATCGGCGTTGTCGGGCATGTTGGCACCAGAGAAACGCGAAACGGTCATCGGCCAGGTCGAGATCCGCCAGGTTATCCTGGTCTCGAAAGTGGGCGCGATTGCCGGTTGCCTGGTCACCGATGGCGTGGTCAAGCGTGCTTCGTCTGTCCGCCTGTTGCGCAACAACATCGTGGTCTGGAGCGGCGAGATCGACTCCCTGAAACGTTTCAAGGACGATGCGAAAGAAGTCCGTGCCGGCCTGGAGTGCGGTCTGTCGCTGAAGAACTACAACGAGATTCAGGTTGGCGATACACTGGAAGTGTTCGAAGTCCAGGAAATCGCTCGTAGCCTGTAATCACAGAAGCAAGCGCGCGGACATGTCGATGTCCGCGCAACACGTGGGGCGCATTGGTCGGCGGGCAACCGTTTGACTCATGCGCCCTGCGTCACTTAGGACAGCAGAAATGGCTAAACATAGCAAAACCATGCCGGCGCGCGGCTTGCGCGTGGCAGACCAGATCCAGCGCGACCTGGCCGAAATCATCGCCTACGAACTCAAGGACCCACGCGTGGGCACCATGATTACCGTGACCGAAGTGCAGATCACGCCCGATTACGCGCACGCCAAGGTGTTTTTCACGACCCTGAAAGACAGCAAGGAAGCGATCAAGAACACCACCGAAGGCCTGATGGCGGCCGCCGGCTTTATCCGCGGCCTGCTGGGCAAGCGACTGCATATCCACACGCTGCCGCAGCTGCACTTCGTGCACGACAGCTCGACCTCGCGCGGCATGGAAATGTCGCTGCTGATCGACAAGGCCAACGCCACGCGCGCCGCCGACGCCGAACCGGACGAGCCGCAGGAAAACAAGCCGGACGAGCAATAAGCGTGGCCGGCCCGAAACGACCACCCGGCGTCAAGCGGGTGCGCGACCTGGTCGACGGCGTACTGTTGCTCGACAAGCCGGTTGGCTGGTCCAGCAATGACGCGCTGATCAAGGTCAAGCGCATCCTGAACGCCAAAAAAGCCGGCCACACCGGCACGCTCGACCCGTTTGCCACCGGCCTGCTGCCGCTGTGCTTTGGCGAGGCCACCAAGTTTTCGCAGGACTTGCTTGAAGCCGACAAGACCTATGAAACGTTGGTGCACCTGGGCGTGACTACCGACACCGGCGACACCGAAGGCGCCGTGCTGGCCACGCGCGAAGTCAATGTGACGGTGGAGCAGATCGAGGCGGTGCTGGCGCAGTTCCGCGGCCCCATCATGCAGACGCCACCGATGTATTCGGCCTTGAAGCGCGACGGCAAGCCGCTGTATGAATATGCGCGCGAAGGCATTACGCTTGAGCGCGAAGCACGTCCGGTGACGATCCACAAGCTCGAGTTCCTCGGCTATGAAGCGCCGTTCCTCAAGCTGTCGGTGATGTGCAGCAAGGGCACGTATATCCGCGTGCTCGGTGAAGACATTGGCGCCGCGCTCGGTTGCGGCGCGCACCTGAACGCCTTGCGCCGCACGCAGGTTGGCGATCTGACGCTGGCCGGCGTGGTCACGCTCGACGAGCTGGGTGCGCACGAAACGCCGCTCTCCACGCTGGCGCCGGTCGATGCCTTGCTGTCGAGCTTTCCTGCCGTTGCACTGACGGACGAGCTGGCCAAGCGCTTCCTGCAAGGCCAGCGCCTGGCGCTGGGCAAGGAAGACGTCGCCGTGCCAGCCGAGCCGGGCAGGGTGCGCGTGTACCACGGCGACAAGCTGCTGGGCACCGGCCAGCTGCAGCAATACAGCATCCTGGCGCCTGAGCGGTTGATTGCCACCGCCAACCCGTAACGCAATGGCGCGTAGGTCGGATTAGCGGGGCAAAGCCCCGCGTAATCCGACAACATTGTTGGCGTTCGCGGTGTTGTCGGATTACGGCCTGCGGCCATCCGACAATATTGTTAGCGTCCTCGGTGTTGTCGGATTACGGCGCTGCGCGCCTAATCCGACCTACGCCCTGTTGCATTTTTAAGAAATCCCATCCTGAGACATCGAGCCCGCCAGCATTTTTAGATAGCCTTGCAACGCAACATGCTATACTACGCGGTTCCAGTTTCAGCCAGTACCGAAACGCACCGTACAGCCCGTACGAACTCTGCAGTTTTTCAGCAAATATAACGACCATGTCTACTACAAAACGCGCAATTCGCAATATCGCCATTATCGCTCACGTTGACCACGGTAAAACTACCCTGGTGGATCAACTGCTGCGCCAGTCCGGCACCTTCCGTGAAAACCAAGCGGTCGACACCCGTGTGATGGACTCGAACGACCTCGAAAAGGAGCGCGGCATTACGATTCTGTCGAAGAACTGCGCCGTTGAGTACGAAGGCACCCACATCAATATCGTCGATACCCCAGGCCACGCCGACTTCGGCGGCGAAGTGGAACGTGTTCTGTCGATGGTTGACTCGGTATTGCTGCTGATCGACGCCCAGGAAGGCCCGATGCCGCAAACCCGTTTCGTGACCCGCAAGGCGCTGGCCCTGGGTCTGAAACCGATCGTGATCGTCAACAAGATCGACCGTCCAGGCGCACGCCCGGACTGGGCCATCAACCAGACGTTCGAACTGTTCGACAAACTGGGCGCAACCGACGAACAGCTGGACTTCCCTATCGTCTACGCTTCGGGCCTGAACGGCTACGCCGGCCTGACTGAAGAAGTGCGCGGCGGTGACATGAAGCCGATGTTCGACGCCATCCTGGAACACGTGCCTGTACGTGACGACAATCCGGAAGGCCCGCTGCAGATGCAAATCACCTCGCTCGACTACTCGTCGTACGTCGGCAAGATCGGCATTGGCCGCGTCAACCGCGGTACCGTCAAGGTTGGTCAGGACGTGCTGGTCATCAATGGCCCAGGCGCAACCCCGATCAAGGGCCGCATCAACCAGGTGCTGAACTTCAAGGGCCTCGAGCGCGTGCTGGTTGACGAAGCTGTTGCCGGCGACATCTGCCTGATCAACGGTATCGATGAAATCGGTATCGGTTCGACCCTGTGCGCAGTCGACACGCCAGAAGCGCTGCCGATGCTGACCGTCGACGAGCCGACCCTGACCATGAACTTCATGGTCAACAACTCGCCACTGGCTGGCCGCGAAGGCAAGTTCGTGACCTCGCGTCAACTGCGTGACCGTCTGGAAAAAGAACTGAAAGCCAACGTGGCTCTGCGCGTTGCGCCCACCGACGACGACACGATCTTTGAAGTGTCGGGCCGTGGTGAGTTGCACCTGACGATTCTGATTGAAAACATGCGTCGCGAAGGCTTCGAGCTGGCCGTGTCGCGTCCACGCGTGGTGTTCAAAATGGTTGATGGCGTGCGCCACGAGCCGTTTGAAAACCTGTCGGTTGACGTTGAAGAAGCCAACCAGGGCGGCGTGATGGAAGAACTGGGCCGTCGTCGCGGCGACCTGCAAAACATGGAATCGGATGGCAAGGGCCGCGTGCGTCTCGAGTACCTGATCCCGGCACGTGGCCTGATCGGCTTCCAGGGCGAATTCATGACCCTGACCCGCGGTACCGGCCTGATGAGCCACGTATTCCATGAATACGCACCGGTCGACAACACCCGTGGCGAAATGGCTGGCCGTCGTAACGGCGTGCTGATCTCGCAAGACGACGGCGCCGCTGTTGCCTACGCCATCTGGAAACTGCAGGACCGCGGCCGCATGTTCGTGTCGCACAACGATCCAGTGTACGAAGGCATGATCATCGGTATCCACTCGCGTGACAACGACCTGGTCGTCAACCCGATCAAGGGCAAGCAGCTGACCAACGTGCGTTCGTCGGGTACCGACGAAGCAGTGCGCCTGGTACCACCAATTCAGATGTCGCTGGAATACGCGGTCGAATTCATCGAGGACGACGAGCTGGTGGAAATCACCCCGAAATCGATCCGTCTGCGCAAGCGCTTCCTGAAAGAGCACGAGCGTAAAAAAGCGTCGCGTGACGCGTAATATGTAGTGCAAGCATGGCCGCCTGGCCATGCTGCTTCCAAACCCGCTGCGCCGCATGACACTAACCGGTGATGCGCGCAGCGGGTTTGTCATTTGCAGCCCTGTTTTTGATCGACACCATGACTTCTTCTTCCCTGCCTTCCCGCCGCCTTTCCGTCGCCCCGATGATGGACTGGACCGACCGCCATTGCCGCAAGTTCCACCGCGAAATTACGCGTCATACCTGGCTGTACACGGAAATGGTGACCACCGGCGCGCTGGTGTATGGCGATGTCGAGCGCCATCTGCGCTTCAACGAGGAAGAGCATCCGGTGGCGCTGCAACTGGGCGGCAGCGATCCGAAGGACCTGGCCACCAGCGCCAAGCTGGGCCAGCAATGGGGCTATGACGAGATCAACCTCAATTGCGGCTGCCCGTCCGAGCGCGTGCAAAAGGGCGCGTTTGGCGCCTGCCTGATGGCCGAGCCGCAGTTGGTAGCCGACTGCGTGAAGGCCATGCGCGACGTGGTCGAGATCGACGTGACCGTCAAGCACCGCATCGGCATCGATGACAGCGAGTCGTATGACTTTGTGCGCGACTTTGTCGGCACCGTGGCCGAGGCCGGCTGCACGACGTTTATCGTGCATGCGCGCAATGCCATCCTGAAAGGCCTGAGCCCGAAGGAAAACCGCGAAGTGCCGCCGCTCAAATACGATTTTGCGTATCGCCTCAAGCGCGAGTTTCCGCAGTTTGAAATCCTGATCAATGGCGGCATCAAGACGATTGAAGAAATCGATCTGCACCTGCAGCATGTCGATGGCGTCATGCTGGGCCGCGAGGCCTACCATAACCCGTTCCTGATGGCGCAGTTCGACCAGCGCTATTACGGCGATACGGCGCCGGCCAAGACGCGCGAGCAGGTGCTTGAAGCGATGATGCCGTACATCGCCGAACAGCTGGCCAAAGAGGGCGGCCGCCTGAAGCTGAACAGCATTACGCGCCATATGCTGGGCCTGATGCAGAATCTGCCCGGTGCACGCGGTTTCCGTCAGACCTTGTCGGACTCGAAAAAGCTCGCCTCGGGCGACCCTCGCCTGCTGCTGGAAGCGGCCGCGCGCCTTTCCGTGCCGGTCTGATGGAACGCAGCGCGCACAACGATGTCAGCTTGCAGCTCGATGGTTATCTGCAGGCCGTCAGCGCGTTGAAGGACGATGGCAGCGCCCTGCGCTGCTTCTACCTGGGGCCGGTTGCGCCAGCTGACGCTTTCGATGCACTGTGTGTCGCGCTTGAGGTGCCGCCCGGCAACCTGTCGCTGCAGCCGCAGGCGGCGGTGGCCTGCCATGGGCTCGCTTGCACGCCGCGCCAATGGTTGCTCGAGCGCTTGCGGCCGATGACCATCGCCGACCAGGCGCCGCTTGATGCGCGGCTGTATGCCGGTTTTGAGCAGCAGCTGCTTGAACTGCTCGGTGACGTACCCGAGTGGCGCCAACTGGTCTCCGACGGCCAGCGCAATCTGGCCGCACAACTGGGCGCCATCTGGAGCGTCTATGTATTCGGCGTAGCCGGCCACAGCTATGTCCTGCAATGCAGCTGGGATAGCTGATCTTCGCGCAACTTCCTTCTTTTCTATCTAAAAAAACAATGCCATAAGACTATGGCATGTGTTGTAAATGCGCCGTTTCGGCGCATGCATGCACAGCTTTGGGGCGTTTTATTTACGTATCAGTCGGTCATGTTGCCATTTTCCCGAAGAAAATTAATGCGCCTATCAATCGACCAGTTATTGCTTGCTCTGAGGCAAAATTTACACCTATAATTGATTATAGACAAATATTTATCATGTGAATTTTTAGTTTCTTATTGGTAATTAAGATGCAAAAAATGCATATGGTAAGACGAAATTTGCATGCGCAGTCACCAGGCCTGGTGTTTGCTTATAGCAGGATGTATCCCGGGCTGCGCGCAGCTGGATATCGCTGACATCCACGGAGACCGGATGCGCAGGCGGAGTCCGGCGCGACGCGGCCTTCGCGTTGTTGTGTCGGGTGAATTCTTATCAATAGTTTCATTTTACGAAGAGCCGAAATGAATTTAACAAAAATGAAGGTTGGTACCCGTCTCGGTCTGGGCTTCGCCCTGGTGCTGGTGCTGCTGGCAGCGGTGACGTTGCTGGGTATCGTGCGCATGGCGCAAATCCAGAATCGTCTCGATCACGTCATCGACGTCAACAACGTGGTAACCCGGCTGGTGATCGACATGCGCACCAACGTCAGCGACCGCATCAATTCGCTGCGCGTGCTCACGCTGATGACCGATCCTGCCGACATGGAACCCGACATGGCGCGCATCAAGGCGCAAACTGCGGTCTACCAGGAAGCGCAAAAGAAACTGGAGGAAAAGTTCGCCATCGAGTCGACCGCCGAAGAGAAAACGCTGCTGGCCACGATCAAGGAGCAGGAAGCTGCCGCCATGCCGGCGATTGCCAAAGCCTCGGCCTTGTGGCTGGCCAACGATGCCGAAGCGGCCACCCGCGTGCTGATCAAGGAAATCCGTCCGGTCCAGAAAAAATGGATGGAAGCGCTCGAGCAGCTGGCCACGCTGGAAGACAATCTCAACGCGCAGATGCAGACCGACGCGCGCACCGCTTTTGACAGCGCGCGCGTGTTCATGATCGTGCTGGGCGCGCTGGCCGTGGCGCTGGGCGTGGTGGCGGCGCTGGTGATTACGCGCGGCCTGCTCAAGCAGCTCGGTGGCGAGCCTGACTATGCGTCGACCATTGTCGGCAGCATCGCCAAGGGCGACCTGTCGATCGGCATCCAGACCCAGACCGGCGATAACGGCAGCCTGCTGGCCGAAATGAAAGAAATGCGCAACAGCCTGGTCGGTATTGTCAGCCAGGTGCGCGTGGGGACCGAAACCATTGGCATGGCCTCGCGTGAAATTGCCGACGGCAATATCGATCTGTCTTCGCGCACCGAAATGCAGGCCAGTGCGCTGGAAAAAACCGCCTCGGCCATGGAAGAGCTGACGTCGACCGTGAAGCAGAACGCCGACAATGCGCGTGAAGCCAACAAACTGGCCGCTACCGCTTCGGACGTGGCCCTGAAAGGCGGCTCGGTGGTGTCGCAAGTGGTCGATACCATGAGCTCGATCAACGAATCGGCCAAGAAGATTGTCGACATTATCGGCGTGATCGACGGCATCGCCTTCCAGACCAATATCCTGGCGCTGAACGCGGCGGTGGAAGCGGCGCGTGCAGGCGAGCAGGGCCGTGGCTTTGCGGTGGTAGCGTCCGAAGTGCGCAGCCTGGCTCAGCGTTCGGCTGGCGCGGCCAAGGAAATCAAGATCCTGATCGACGATTCGGCAGAGAAGACCGAGCGCGGCACGCGCCTGGTCGGCCAGGCCGGCGTCACGATGGGTGAGGTGGTTGACAGCGTGCGCCGCGTTACCGACATCATGAGCGAAATCGCCAGTGCCAGCGCCGAGCAGAGCGCCGGCATCGAGCAGGTCAACCTGTCGATTATCGAAATGGACGGCATGACGCAGCAAAATGCCGCGCTGGTCGAGCAGGCCGCTGCCGCCGCGCAGAGCCTGCAGGACCAGGCTGCCGAGCTGTCCAATGTGGTCAGCGTCTTCACGCTGGTCGAGGGTGAGCAGCGCGTAGCGGCTGCTGCAGCGCCGGCCCCGGTAGCGGTTGCAGCGCCGGTCGCGCCACGCAAGCCGGCAACGGCCTTGCGTCCGATCAAGTCGCTGACGCGCAAGAGCGTAGCGACCGAGCCGGCGACGGCTGCCGCGCCAAAGACAACACCGGCGCCCAAGCGGGCCGCCGCTGCTGCCACCAGCAATGACGAGTGGGAAGAGTTTTAAGCGCAGCTGATTGATTGACCTTTTAACGTTTTAAAAACTGAACTAGCGATGACGCTGTCTGATTATTATGGGGAAGCACATGTTTAAAAATATGCCAGTTACCGGTGTTGCAGCCGCCTTGCTGATGTCCTTGTCGTCTGCCGTGATGGCGGCCGAAGTGCCGGCGACGTTTGATCCGAAAGGCTGCAAGGTCGATTATCCGAAAGCCTCGCTGATGAACGAAGAGCAGGGCACGGTCACGATGTCGTTCCTGGTCAATGCCGACGGCAGCGTTGCTGATTCGAAAATTGAAAAAAGCAGCGGCTTCAAGAACCTGGACAAGGCCGCCGTCAAGGGCCTGAGCGCCTGCAAATTCAAGCCGGGCACCAAGGACGGCAGTGCAGCGCAGACCTGGACCAAGGTCGATTACGCCTGGAAGCTGGACTGATACCGGCGCGCACTAGCGGTGCGCGTTGATAGCATGACGGGCGGCGCCAGCGATGGTGTCGCCCGTTTTGCTTTGTTGCAGTCGACTGTGTGGCACGAATGTGCGCCAGAGCGCTGTGCGCAGGCCGGCATCTGGTACTCTGGCAACTTTCATCGTCATCGTCATGCATCGGATCGAAAGGCCTGCTATGTATTCCATTCAAAAAGTTGCCGCACTGGCCGTCGCCAGCCTGATATTGTCGGCCTGCGCCAGTGTCGGCGGGTCATCCGGTTTGCCCGCCGGCCAGACGGTGTCGCTGGTCAACAGCCTGAGCTGGGTCAATCCAGTCGATGGCAAGCGCGACGGCGTGCGTACCAGCTGGCCGCTGAAGGATGGCCGGCTGGCGAATGAAAATTTTCCTCTGGCGCAACTGAAACAGTGCGACAGCAAAGGACAATGCGCGTTTGGCGTGATGCGCGCGCAGCGCAGCGTGCCCAGCTTTGTGTATGCCGAAGGCGGCGTCAATGTGACCTTTGCGCTCGATATCGATGTGGCGCGGCGCCAGGCGGCGCGCCAGGGTGAAGTGCAAACTGCCATGGCCATACCGAAAGATGTACCGGCACTGGCTGGCCATCAGGATATCCGGCGCACTGTTGGCCTGCAGTACGGCAAGGTTGAACAGGTGGAGCTGGAGCACGGCGTGCGCTACCAGTTGTGTGCGCAGCGCCACGACGCCATTGGCAAGGCCATCGACGTTTGCGAGATCCCGTTTATTTGATGATCGTGGCGGCCGGCAGCAGGCTTGTGGCTGGCACGCGACACTTCATGTTGCACTATGCTTCGGCGTGTAACATTGGGTAAAACCGCAGCAAAGCATCGCTTAATTTCTTATAGTGCTAAATTATAGAAGGAGTGTGCGATGAAAACCTTGTTGGCAGTAATCTCGATGGCCGCTCTCGGTGGATGCGCAGTCGCGCCACCGGGCCCGGCCTATTACGGTACGCGTGCGCCGCAAGCCGCGTTCAATCCCTATGAATGGCATACCGTGTCGTCGGAGCCGGTGCAGACGTCGCGCGTGGTCGGTTCGCCGCGCGTGGAATATACCAGCGAGCCGGTGTATGCACAGCCGCAGCCGGTGTATGTCCAGCAGCAGCCGGTCTACGTGCAGCAACCGGTGTATGTGCCGGCACCCGTCTATGCGCCACAGCCGTACTATTACAATCCGCCCGTGTCGATCGGCCTGGACTTCATGTTCGGCTTCGGCCGCTCCGGCTATCGTGGTCCGCGCGGCGGCTGGGGTGGCTATGGCCGGTATCACGGCCGGCGCTGAGGTCAGGCCGGCTAAGCTTAATGGAAGTAGATCGACGCCTGGTGTAACACGTCTGCCGAGCACAGCAAGTACATCGCCGCGCCGGCCAAGCCTATTTGCAAGGCGCCAAAGCTGATCGGGATGAAGCGGGACATGTCGTACTCCTGTGGGCTGTGTAGGGGATGGTCAGCGCTTGCTTCACTGCTGACCGTATGCCTCTATGGTAGGCCAGAGTAATGCCTACAGGAATCGGAAGAATGACCATCGCCCTGTAGGACGACATGCCGTGAAATCGCTTATGAGCGGTTTTTCCAGCGCACGATCGGTTCTTCAGGCGCCGTGTCCGGCACGTTCGAAATTTCCAGCCAGTGGGTCAGGCGTTCGGGATGCTTGAGGTTGATACCCATGCCATCGATAATGCCGACCTGTTCGAGCAGGCGCGCGTCCAGCTTGGCCTTCGATACCGTGGGCGCCGTCATGACCAGGCGGTCATACGCCTTGCGCGCCTTGTTTTCCCATTTGTGCAGTCCGCTCTCGTCGAAACGGTTCGATTCGAAATACACGGTCAGCGTGCCATCGAGGTTGCCGTAGCCGACAATGCCGGCGCCGCGGCGGATGGTGGTGCTGTTATTGTCGATATCAAATTCGGCGGTCGGCACGAAGACGCCGGCGCGGCCATCGATATCGGGACGTCCGACCGGCGTGTCCTTGCCGTAGGAACTGGTTTCAGTAATTGTTTTCTCTTCAGACATGGCGTTGTGGCGAGCTCAGTTGGCCGCCGGTCTGGCGTGGACTGCTCACCATCCTGTTCAAAAAATGCGTGCGTTGATCAAAGCGGGGGGTAACGGCTTTGGCGGAGCGATGCTGGGCATTGCTTGATAAGATATGCTGCTATTGTAGACTTAATTTAATTCTGTCGGGCAACATTGTGAAGGTTTTACCTTCTCTGACAGCCATGAAAAAAGCCGCCCGGCAATTGCAAGGGCGGCTGTGGCTGAGTGCTTGTGGTTTATGCGGAACGCTTGCGGCGCGCCATGAAGCCCACCAGGCCCAGGCCCATCAGCAGCATGGCGTAGGTGCCTGGTTCCGGCACGGCCGAGACCACCGACACGTTGTCCAGATACGAGCCAAAGCTTGGCGACGAAGCCGGGCCGACCGACTCAAAGCGCAGCGCGGTCGAGGTGCCGAGCGCCGTCACGCTGCCGCTATAGGTCTGCCAGATACCGGTGGTGTTGCCGACCAGTGGCGAGGCCGTCAGCAGGGTATTACCCCAGTACACATTCATCAGGCTGTTGGCACCGCCGGCCGTATCCGGGCGACCCGAGTAGGCGAACGACAGGATATAGGTGCCGCCAGCCGTGGTGGAAAGGGATTGCGAAACCGAGGTAAAGCGGTCGGTGTTCAGTTCCAGGTACTGGATGCCGTTGGCCGCGACCGGGTTAAAGCCGCTCTGGCCGCCTTGGGTTGCGCCTTTTTGAATCTCGAAAGCGTTGCCGCCGTTGACCGACGAGGTCCAGCCCGTCACGCTGCTCAATTGCTGGACCGCACCGGAAATGGTGTTGGCTTCAAAGCTGCCGTTCACGACCAGTTCAGTCGCAGCGTTGGCGGCACCAGCGCTAGCCAGGGTGGCCAGTGCGGCGATTCGGAAGAGGGTGGCAAGCTTTTTCATCGTTGATCCAATAATTGGTTAAATATAAATTTCATTTCTTAAAACACATCGACAGAATATCACCAAAATTCTCCCGGCGATACAATATCTACAAAATATATTTTCATATTAGAAAGAATTGTGCATTCCTTGCAACATCCTCCTGCCATGTTCAGAACGCCAGGCGGCCTTGCAGATAGACCATGCGCGGCGCGCCGACCAGCTTGCCCAGATTGCCGTCCGAGGTCCGCGTAAAGTAGCGGTGATCCAACAGGTTGTTGGCGCCGGCGACCAGTTCCAGCCCCTTTTGCCCCGGCACTTTCCACTTCAGCTGGGTGTTCCAGGTGCGGTAGCCGGGAATGCGGCCCAGGCTGCCATTGAGGTTTTCCACCGCCGTATTGGCGTCGTCCGCATACTGGCCGCTCTGGTGGCTGGTCGACAGGTCGAAGCCCCAGGTGCCCAACTGATAGTGGGCGCCCACTGTATCGGTATTGCGCGAGTAATAGGGCACGTCGTTGCCGGCATTGACGCCATCCTTCAGCGTGGCCTTGGTGTAAGTATAGGTCGCGTAGGCGTTCAGGCCAGCCAGCGGGCCGGCCTGGTCGAAGCGGTAGTCGAGCGCTGTTTCCAGGCCGCGATGGTGGGTGGCGCCACGGTTGAAGAACACCGCGCTTTCGCCGCTGCCGACCGACTGGATCTGGTTGTTGAACTTGATATTGAACAGCGTCGCTTCGGCCGACAGCTGGCCGCTCTTCCAGCGACCGCCCAGCTCGCCCGTTTTGGCCAGTTCCGGCTGCAGCGGGTTCTTGTCGGACTGCGAATTGAGCTGGGTGTTCTGTACTGCGCCAAACGAACTGTTGTAGTTGGCAAACAGCGTCATATTGCCATTGAGCAGATACGCGACATTCAATGACGGCAGCGCCTTGTTGTTGAGCAGCTCGATCTTCTGGTCGGCCGGCAGGTGATTGAAGCGCTCGGTCTTGATATGCTCGTAGCGCACACCCGGCGTAATCCGCCAGGCGTCGATGGCGATCTTGTTGTCGATATACACGGCCTGCGCATCGGTGGCGTTGTCGGCAAAACGCGTGGGAGCCTGCTGCACGCCGGTGGCCAGCACCACGTTATAGATGGTTTCATCGGCGCGCTCGCGCAGGTAGCGGTAGCCGACCGTCACATCATGCGTGACCTTGCCTGTTGCAAAGCGCTGCGTATAGCGCGGTTCGATGGCGGTGGTTTCATAATTGCGCGGCTGCTTGCCCAGGCCGGTGCGCGCGGCATTGATCAGCGTGCTCGAACGCGAACTGTCGTTGTAATAAGCGCGCACTTCCACTTCCTGGGTGCTCGACAGCGCATTGAGGTAGCCAACGTCAAAGCCCTTGCGCTCGCCATCCCAGTAGTCTGTCGGGCGCGTGTTCTGGAACGGATCAGCCTTGTACTGCGCCTGCGTCAGCCCGCCCGGCGTGCGCGACAGCACATCGTAGTACGACAGCTTGCCGTACACCTCGGCCGTTGGGCTCAAGTCATAGCGGAACTTGAGCGCAAAGTCGTTGACCTTTTCATCGCTGCCCACGCGCCAGTCGCTGCCGCGCATGCCTGAATACAGCACCGCCAGGCCCAGGCCGCTGTCGAGTTGGGTGCCGACAAACACGCTGGCCTGGGTGTTGTGGCCGGTCTCGGTGTAGCTGTTGTAGCGCACGGTAGCGTCGCCCGTCACACCCGCTTCGGTCGGAATGCGGCGCGTCTTGAAGTTGATAATGCCGCCCACGTTCTGCGGCCCGAAGCGCACCGCCCCGCCGCCGCGCACCACGTCCACCGTTTCGATATTGGCCAGGCTGACCGGCGCGAACGACAGCTGCGGCTGGCCGTAAGGCGCGACCGACATCGGGATGCCGTCGAGCAGCACCGTGCTGCGCGGCGAATAGCGGCCGGCCAGGCCGCGCACGCCGATATTGAGCGACACCGCGCTGCCGGCGCTGCCCGAGTTGTCGCTGATCTGCACGCCGGGAATGCGGCGCATTACATCGCTGACACTGGCCGCGCCCGAGTTTTCGATATCGCTTTTTTGCACTACCGTGCGTGCGCCGGCAAAGTTCTTTGTGCTGGCCGCCATGCTGGTGCCGAGCAGATTGCTGCTGACCTGGATCGATTCCAGGACCGGACCGGCATTCTCGGCGCTGTTGGCCACGGCGTCTTGCGCCAGCGAGGAAAGAGGCATGCCGGCACAGGCAAGGGCGACAGCCAGTACGCAAGGGCGCAGGACGAAAGAAGAGGCAGACATAAGAGTTCTCTAAGCAAGGGGATAAGAATGATAATTATTCTCAATGGTGGCGTCAATTGTATGGCAGCCATAATTGCTTGGCAGAACTGCCGGTGTTGCGCTGGCAGCACAAACAGCCGTACCGGGCCGTGCGCGGCAACTTTTGCGCTTCTTGTATACTGCCGTTTTTGCCGTACCTGACCACAGCGTAAAAATGAGCCAAACTATCGAGAACACCATGGAGTCCGAACCAGCGCCAGGCGAGCGTCGCCAGAACGACGGGGCCGCGCCTGAACCTGCCCGCAAGCTCAATTTGCTGGTGGTCGACGACAACCCCGAGGTCGGCGAATCGCTGGCCATGTTGCTCGAAGCGTTTGGCCACAACACCGTGGTGGTGCGCAACTGGCAGATGGCCGTCGAACAGGTCAAGCTGTGCGTGCCCGACGCCGTTTATCTGGACATTGAAATGCCCGGCATCAGCGGCATTGAAATCGGCCGCCGCCTGCACAACAACCCCGACACCGCCAACGCCGTGCTGATCGCCGTCACCGGCCACAGCCTGCCGATGTATATGGACGATGCGCTGGCCGTGGGCTTTCGCCACTTCCTGGTCAAGCCGGCGCGGCTGGAAGATATTGCCGCCACGTTGGCGTCGGTGATGGCGGGCTGAGTTCAGCGTGAACCTTCCTGGCGTCCTGCTCAGCGAGCGCCTCGCGTTGGTGCTGGCCAGTCGCGAAGATGGCGATGCCGTGTTGCATTACCGCGAACTGAACCGGGAACATCTGGCCCAGTGGGAGCCGCAGCGCAGCGCGTCGTATTACACCGCAGAGGCGGTCGGCCAGCATCTGCTGCAGATCGAGCAGCAGCATGCCGCCGGCGCCGCCCTGCATTTCCTGCTGCGCCTGCACGATAGCGCCGACATCGTGGGCCAGTGCAGCTTCACCAATATCATCCGCGGCCCGTTCCAGGCCTGCCATCTTGGCTTTTCTCTCGGACACATCTGGCAAGGCAAGGGGCTGATGCGCGAGGCGCTCAAGCTGGCCATTGCGCATATGTTTGAAGTGCAGCAACTGCACCGCATCATGGCCAACTATCAGCCGGCCAATATCAACAGCGAAAAATTACTGCACAGCCTGGGCTTTGAGTGCGAAGGGCTGGCGCGGCAGTATCTCAATATCAATGGCCGCTGGGCCGACCATGTGCTGACATCGCTGATCAATACGGGCTGCATCGCGGCTTGAATCGCATCGTCAGGAATCTTCGGCCGGCTCATGGACGCAGACAAACCCGCCTGCCTGCGCCATTTCATCGCCTGGCTGGAATCGGCGCGGCGCCCGGGCCCCGCAAGCACTATTGTAGATATTCACGCGGGCAGAACATGGATGTGCCATAGCGTTACACCACGCTTGGGCGGCCACTTTATAGGGAAGCACATTCCCTGTTGAAATGGCTACGATACATGCAGTCACCATTTCCATGAAAGGACTGCAACATGTTATCCCGCGATACCCAACAATTTATCCAGCAATGGAATGCCATTTCTAACGATGTCGGCGCCGCCCTGCTTGGCCGGGCGGACGCCACCGCCATGGCCAATATGCGTGCTGCCTACAATGACGTGCTGGCGCAAAATATGCCACCTCCCGGCTTGACGTTCGAGCCGGTCACAATCGGCGGCGTTTCTGGAACGCTCATCACCCCTGAGCAGTTGCTCACCGATGCAGTAGCGGTGTACATCCATGGCGGCGCTTATCTCGTCGGCGACCCGAGCGGCTATCTCGGAATCGGCGGCAACTATGCGCAGGCGTTGGGCGCACGGGTCTATCTACCGGCCTACAGACTGGCACCCGAGCATCCCTTTCCTGCCGCCCTGGACGATAGCCTGGCGTTTTACAGCGGCCTGCTTGAATCCGGTATTGCTGCACAAAAAATTGTGCTGATCGGCGAATCGGCAGGCGGCGCGCTCGTCGTGACAACGATGGTAGCGGCGCGCGCGCAGCATCTGCCGCTGCCAGCGGCTGGCGTCGCCATTTCGCCGTGGGTCAACCTGCAGCACACCGGCACCTCAATGCGCACCCGCGACGGCATCGACCCGACGGTCTCGAAGGCGGGTCTGGACATTATGGCCGGGTTTTTCCTTGGCGGCGCCGCGCCCGATGAGCCCCTGGCGTCGCCGGTGTTTGCCGATGTGACCGGATTGCCGCCGATCATGATCCAGATCGGCGAATCCGAAGTCATGCTCAGCGACGCCTTGCGCCTGGCCACGCACCTGGCAGAAAGCGGCGTACGCGTGACGCTGGAGTCGTGGCCAGGCATGTTTCACGCCTGGCACTTCATGGGAAATAAGCAGTCGCAAGCTGTTGCAGCCTTGCGTAGCAGTGTCGCATTTATTGCCAGTGCGCTGGACGGCACTGCGACCTGAATCGCGATGCTAGAGCGGTGCGCGTTGCCATGCCCCGGCCAGAAAGTCGATGAACAGGCGCACCTTGGGCGACAAGTGCTTGCGTACCGGATAGACAATGCGGATCGGATGCCGGGCCGTCTGATAGTCCGGCAGCAGCACGTGTAGTTGTCCTGTAGCGATAGCTTCGCGCATCAGATAGGCGGGCAGGTGAACAATGCCCATGCCGTTGACGGCGGCGCGGCACAGCACGTCGGCACTGTCGGCCTGCAAGCGGGCCGCCTTGCTGAAACTGATTTTCTGCTCATCGCGCTGAAATGCCCACGGCAGCGACCGGCCCGCACTGGCAAAGAACAGGCACTGATGGGCGTGCAAGTCGTCCGGGGTGGCTATCGGTCCCGCCGCTGCCAGATAAGCTGGCGCTGCACAGGTGAGCATCGCCTCACTGGCGATAGTCTTTGAAATCAAACTGGAGTCGTATTTCGGTTCACCTATGCGCAAGGCGACATCGAAGCCTTCGTCGATCAGATCCACCAGACGGTCGCTGAACGCCACTTCGGTGCGCAGTTCCGGCCATTGCTGCAAAAAGCGCTCGACGATGGGCATGACATACAGTTGCCCAAGCACCAGCGGCAGGCTGATGCGCAGCA
Organism: Janthinobacterium aquaticum; assembly: GCF_009208565.1. Lineage (GTDB taxonomy): Bacteria > Pseudomonadota > Gammaproteobacteria > Burkholderiales > Burkholderiaceae_D > Janthinobacterium. Next base: position 169,046 of record NZ_WFLK01000008.1, read on the forward strand.
AGCCCGTGTGGGCCTCGCTGCGCGTCGCCATCATGGACTCCGCTTCTTCCAGTTCTTCGAGTATGAGCAGGCAGCGCGCGTAAAAAGCGCGGCCGTCGTCGGTCAGGCTGAAGCTGCGTGGGGTTCGGTTGAACAGCCGCACATGCAGCCTTTCTTCCAGTCGAACAATGCTCTTGCCTATGGCAGAGCGGGTCAGCCCGGTCTGCGCCGTCGCAGCAGTGTAACCACCAGCTTTGCTCACGGCGACAAAGGTGGCGATGTCGTTGATATTGCCAAGTGCCAAAGAGCCCCCGTGCTAGTGCGTCGAGGCAATTGTAGCAGGTGGGTCAGACCTTGCATCGGCCATGGTTGGCAGTGAAATGCGATACTGGAGAAAACCACTTTCCATACAGGTGCATGCATGCGCAGCAAACCATTGCAACCGACACGACACCCGCGCTTGCTGCCCGCCCTGTGCGCCATCGCCGCGGTTTTGCTGCCTGCTGGCGCGCATGCAGATACCGCGCTAGCCGACCCTGCGCATCCGGCCGACCAGCACCTCTACGCCGGCCAGTACGACCTGGCGACCAATCTCTGGGGTATCCGTGACGCCGGCAGCGCGTGGGCGGTCGGTCTCTTTACGCATGCGCCGTCGAGCATGGATGGCGCCGGCTACACTTGGTCAGGCGTCGGCGGCAGCAGCGACAGCGTGAAGGCTTATGCCAGCGTGCGTTACGGCGCCAGCAACCAGCACAATGTGCCTGGTGAATCGGGTCTGCCTTATCTCCTGGGTGACAATCAGCGCAACATTAACGTCGCATGGGATTTCACGGCCGATAGTATCGACGGCAAATACAACCACACGCTCGACATCTTCTTCAACGCCAGCGCGAGCATGAAACAGACGGAGATCCGCGGCGAAATCATGATCATCACCGAATCGTCTCAGGATGCCCGGACGCATGGCTGGGGCGCCAGGGACAGCCGGCCATTCCTCATCGGACCCGAGACCTGGTACGTATGGCAAGCCACGCAAACATCGCATGGCCACAGCTGGCACGTGACGCAGTTCCGCAAGCGCGTCGACAGCCGCTCGTTCCACCACAACCTGAAGGATTTTTTTGCCGAGGCCGCTACGCGCCGCCCCGACATTTTCGGCCCTGCCAATTACGTCATGATGGTCGAGGCCGGCACGGAAATCAAAACCGGCGCCGGTAGGGTGGTACTGGACAGGTATCGCGTCAAGGTCGATTGAATCACGACTGAAGCCGCGTTGGAAAATAAGAAAAACCGTTAGAAAATACAAAAAAAGGGTTACAAGCCGAAGCATGTAACCCTTTGATTTTCCTACTCATTCTGTGGGGTGGCTGATGGGGCTCGAACCCACGACAACAGGAATCACAATCCTGGACTCTACCAACTGAGCTACAGCCACCACTGTCTTACTAACTACCTTGTTTAGCTGTTTTGCTGAACAGGTGCCGAATTATACAAAGAAACCCAGCGAACTTGCAAATATAAATGCGATCTTTTTTTACTTTTCGATAGATTGCATGAATGGCATCTTGATCTACACCGACAGGTGGGCCACGGGCGGGTGCCAGCCGAGCAGTCCGTCGAATGCTTGCTGCAGTGATGCGACGGTAGCGGTGGTGTAGCCCTGCATGTGCGGTGCAGTGATATCGGCGCGGCGCAGGCCGGCGGCGTCGAGCAGGCGGGCCAGCTGGCGGGCGACGGCTTCGCCGGTGTCGATCAGGATAATCGGCTGCTGGGTATGGCTGCGCACGATGCGCTCGATCGCTTGCTGCACGAAAGGGTAGTGGGTACAGCCGAGCACCAGTGTGTCGGCGCCTTGCGCCAGTACAGGGGCAATATAGCGTTCGAGCATGGCGCTGGTGGCGTCGTCGGCGTCGCTGCCCAGGGCGCATTGCTCGATGCGGTCGGCCAGGCCGATGCACGGCTGCAAGATGAACGTGGCGCCGGTGGCCGCGCTGACCTGTTCGCGCAGGGCCAGCAGCTTTTCGCCGCGCAGGGTGCGCTCGGTTGCCAGCACGCCGATGGTGCCGTTGCGGCTGGCCGTTGCCGCTGGTTTGAGGCCAGGCTCGACACCGACGATGGGCAGCTCCGGGTAGCGCGCGCGCAGCGCCTTGATGGCGGCGATGGTGGCGGTGTTGCAGGCCACCACCAGCGCCTTGCTGCCCTGCGCAAGCAGAAAGGCGGCAATTGCCAGCGAACGGTCGATTACCTGCTGCTCGGTCTTGTCGCCATACGGCGCGTAGGCCGAGTCGGCCACGTAGATCAGGTCTTCCAGCGGCAGCTGGTCGCGGATATGGCGCAGCACGGACAGGCCGCCGACGCCGGAGTCGAAGATGCCGACCGGCAGCTTGATGGCTGCGCCGTCACTTGGGGTTGAAGTCATATAGGCCGATAAAATAAAAAACGCCGCGCTGAGATTGCCGCGCGGCGTGGAGGGTTTTACGGCTTAGGCCACCGTGACAGGAATCTTGCTCACGCTATTGAGCTGCTCGATTTTTGCCTGCCATTCTTTCGGGCCGGTGTTGTGTACCGAGGTGCCCTTGGCGTCGACCGCCACCGTCACTGGCATGTCGACTACGTCGAACTCGTAGATCGCTTCCATGCCCATGTCGGCAAAGCCCAGCACTTTCGCGCCCTTGATGGCTTTCGACACCAGGTAGGCCGAACCGCCGACAGCCATCAGGTAGGCCGACTGGTGTTTCTGGATCGACTCGATGGCAACCGGGCCGCGCTCGGCCTTGCCGATCATGGCGATCAGGCCGGTTTTTTCCAGCATCATGTCGGTGAACTTGTCCATGCGCGTGGCGGTGGTCGGGCCGGCTGGGCCGACGACTTCGTCGCGTACCGGATCGACCGGGCCGACGTAATAGATCACGCGGTTCTTGAAGTCCACTGGCAGCTCTTCGCCCTTTGCCAGCATGTCCTGGATGCGCTTGTGGGCAGCGTCGCGGCCGGTCAGCATTTTGCCGTTCAGCAGCAGGGTCTGGCCCGGGGTCCACGAAGCGACTTCTTCTTTGGTCAGTGTGTTCAAATCAACGCGCTTCGACTTTTCGGTGTCCGGCGCCCACGATACGTCAGGCCAGGTCGACAGCGGTGGCGGCGTCATGTAGGCAGGGCCCGAGCCGTCGAGCACGAAGTGGCCGTGGCGGGTGGCGGCGCAGTTCGGGATCATGGCCACCGGCTTGGAGGCGGCGTGGGTCGGGTGCATCATGATTTTCACGTCCAGCACGGTCGTCAGGCCGCCCAGGCCTTGCGCGCCGATGCCCAGCGAGTTGATTTTGTCGCACAGCTCGATACGCAGTTCTTCCAGCTTGTTCTGCGGGCCGCGTTGCTTGAGTTCGTACATGTCGATGTCTTCCATCAACACTTCCTTGGCCATCAGCATGGCTTTCTCGGCCGTGCCGCCGATGCCGATGCCCAGCATGCCAGGCGGGCACCAGCCTGCGCCCATGGTCGGCACCGTTTTCATGACCCAGTCCACCAGCGAATCGGACGGATTCATCATGATCATCTTCGACTTGTTCTCCGAGCCGCCGCCCTTGGCTGCGACCTTGACGTCGACCGTGTTGCCTTCAACCAGTTCCATGTGCACCACGGCTGGCGTGTTGTCCTTGGTATTCTTGCGGTCGAAATGCGGGTCGGCCACGATCGAGGCGCGCAGCTTGTTGTCGTCGAAGTTGTAGGCGCGGCGCACGCCTTCGTTGACGGCGTCGGTGACGGTGCCGGTAAAGCCTTCAAAGCGCACGCCCATGCCGATTTTCAGGAAGACGTTGACGATACCGGTGTCCTGGCAGATCGGACGCTTGCCTTCCGCGCACATGCGCGAGTTGGTCAGGATTTGCGCGATCGCATCTTTCGCCGCCGGGCTTTGCTCGGACTCATAGGCGCGGGCCAGGTGTTCGATGTAATCGGCAGGGTGGTAGTAGCTAATGTACTGCAACGCTGCGGCAACGGATTCGATCAGGTCTTCTTGCTTTATGACAGTCATGGTGTTCTCGCGAGATATAAGAAGGATGAAACTGGTTAGTGCTTAGTGCGGTTGACGCGCCTGGTTCTGCGTCACGGTCATGATGCGGTCGGTATAGGCAATCGCCATGGCCGACAGGATGAAGACCATGTGAATGACCGTCTGTGCGATCACCACGTTCGGTTCCTTCGCGTAAGCGTTGGCGTTGATAAACGTTTTGAGCAGGTGAATCGAGGAGATGCCGATAATGGCCATCGCCAGCTTGGTTTTGAGCACAGACGCATTGACGTGCGACAGCCATTCCGGCTGATCCGGATGGTCATCCAGGTGCATGCGCGAGACGAACGTTTCGTAGCCGCCAATAATGACCATGATCAGCAGGTTCGAGATCATCACCACGTCGATCAGGCCCAGCACCACCAGCATGATGGTCGCTTCATTGAGCTTGACCGGTGGCGCCACGCCAGGCACGGTCACGGCGCTGATCACGTGCTGCAGTGCGGCGTCGTTGCCGAACACGGCGCCGATCAGGTCCGACAGTTCTACCCAGAAATGAAATACATAGACGCATTGCGCAAGGATCAGCCCCAGGTACAGCGGCAGCTGCAGCCAGCGCGACATGAAGATGAAGGCAGACAGCGGATGCAGCTTGGGGTTTTTAGGCTTGTGTGAGTGGTCGGTCATGATGTTGGAGGTGTCGTGGGATTAATACCATTTTTCGGCATGCCCGACATTTTACACTTGCTGTTCGTCACTGCGCTTGCCTGACCGACAGAAGTTTATCTTGATGAAACACCAGAGAACCCCATATGAACAGGCGGCAGCCAGGCTGTCGGCTTGACGCCCGTCAAGGTTGGCAATTATGGTTAGAATGAGGAGAGTAAAAGACCAGCCTGTAAGGCGTCCGTAAGACGCTGGGCATATGGTACGAGGAAACAATTACTACACTGGAGACTAGCATGGCTACAGAGAACCAAGGGCAGGGCACGCAGCAGCAAGGACCTGAAGAGTCGCGTATTTTCGAGCCGTCGGCAGCGTTTGCCGCACAGGCCACCATTTCGGGCATGGACGCCTACAAGGCCATGGTGGCAGAGGCCGAGCAAGACTATGAAGGCTTCTGGGCCAAGCTGGCGCGCGAAAACCTGAGCTGGAAAAAACCGTTTACCCGCACCCTCAACGAAGACAATGCGCCGTTCTACAAATGGTTTGAAGACGGCCAGCTGAACGTGTCGTACAACTGCCTGGACCGCAATATCGAAAACGGCCACGGCGACAAGACCGCCATCATCTTCGAAGCCGACGACGGCACCGTCACCAAAGCCAGCTACAAGGAACTGCACGAGAAGGTATGCAAGTTCGCCAACGGCTTGAAAGCCAAGGGCATTGCCAAGGGCGACCGCGTGATCATCTATATGTCGATGTCGGTCGAAGGCGTGGCTGCCATGCAGGCCTGCGCGCGTATCGGCGCCACCCACTCGGTGGTGTTCGGCGGCTTCTCGGCCAAGTCCTTGCAGGAACGCATTATCGACGCTGGCGCCGTGGCCGTCATTACCGGCGATGAACAGCTGCGTGGCGGCAAGAAGCTGCCGTTGAAATCGATCGTCGACGAAGCGCTGGCGCTGGGCGGCTGCGACTCCGTCAAAAACGTGATCGTCTACAAACGCACCGGCAGCGACATCAATTTCGTGGCCGGCCGCGACACCTGGCTGCACGAACTGGTCGAATCCCAGAGTGCGCAGTGCGAGCCGGAATGGGTCGATGCCGAGCATCCATTGTTCATCCTCTACACATCCGGCTCGACCGGCACCCCGAAAGGCGTGCAGCACTCGAGCGGCGGCTACCTGCTGTGGGCCGCGCTGACCATGAAGTGGAGCTTCGACATCAAGCCTGCCGATGTGTTCTGGTGCACCGCTGACATCGGCTGGGTTACCGGCCACAGCTATATCGCCTATGGCCCGATGGCCGTGGGTGCCACGCAAGTGGTATTCGAAGGCATTCCGACGTTCCCGAACGCCGGCCGCTTCTGGGAAACCATCAAGAAGCACAACGTCAGCATCTTCTATACCGCGCCGACAGCGATCCGTTCGCTGATCAAGGCCGCCGACGTCGACCCGAAAGTCCATCCGAAGAACTACGACCTGACCAGCCTGCGCCTGCTGGGCACGGTGGGCGAGCCGATCAATCCGGAAGCGTGGATGTGGTACTACAAAAACATCGGCGGCGAAAAATGCCCGATCGTCGACACCTTCTGGCAGACCGAAACCGGCGGCCACATGATCACCCCGCTGCCAGGCGCCACGCCGATGGTGCCAGGCTCATGCACGCTGCCGCTGCCGGGCATTATGGCCGCCATCGTTGACGAGGCCGGCCAGGACGTGCCGAACGGCCAGGGCGGCATTCTGGTCGTCAAGCGCCCATGGCCATCGATGATCCGCACCATCTGGAACAACCCGGACCGCTTCAAGTCCAGCTACTTCCCGGAAGAGCTGGGCGGCAAGATGTACCTGGCCGGTGACGGCGCCATCCGCAACAAGGACACCGGCTACTTCACCATCACCGGCCGCATCGACGACGTGCTCAACGTCTCCGGCCACCGCATGGGCACGATGGAAATCGAGTCCGCGCTGGTGGCCAACCCGCTGGTCGCCGAAGCAGCCGTCGTCGGCCGCCCGGACGACACCACGGGCGAATCGATTTGCGCCTTCGTCGTGCTGAAACAGGCGCGCCCATCAGGCGAAGAAGCCAAGAAGCTGGCGCTGGAACTGCGCAACTGGGTCGGCAAGGAAATCGGCCCGATCGCCAAGCCAAAAGAAATCCGCTTCGGCGACAACCTGCCCAAAACCCGCTCCGGCAAAATCATGCGCCGCCTGCTGCGCGTGCTGGCCAAGGGCGAAACCATCACCCAGGACGTCTCGACACTGGAAAACCCGGCCATCCTGGAGCAGCTGAAAGAGTCATCGTAAGTCCGCAGCCGACGCCAGGGTAGGTCGGATTAGCCGGGCCGCGCAGGCGGGCTTCGCCCGCGTAATCCGACAACATTGCCAGCATTGGCAATATTCTCTGCCGCCGCCTATCCCGGCGGCAGATGAGGTGTTGGTTCGAAGACCTTTACTCCAAAGTAAATATCTTTGGCACCCCAGCGTTTCCCTGCTATAATCTGCGGCTTCGCGACAAGCGAAAACAGTACGCAATGCAAGAAATTGCCGCATTGCCTGCAGGAGAGGTGGATGAGTGGTTGAAGTCGCACGCCTGGAAAGCGTGTATAGGTTCATAGCCTATCGGGGGTTCGAATCCCCCTCTCTCCGCCACAGATACAAAAAACAAAAGGCCACCTTCGGGTGGCCTTTTGTTTTTTGTGCTCGGCGGAGAGAAGCACGCCCCCTGCGGGGCGTGCGCGGGGGATTCGAAGGCCTCGCGCCTGCAGGCGCGTGCCGCCCGAATCGCCCATCTGCTGCCGCTACGCGGCAGCTTCGCGCGCCGAGGGCGCGCTTCGTGGTCCTGATCAGGTTTTTGGCTGAGCATGCTTCCACGACGTCCAACGCATCAGTCCGTGTCTAATTGGCACACTGACCCCGGCAAACGGAACTGCTCCCGGCACACAGCGGATGGTCTTGCGTAAGCGATCGGAAGGCGGCGGCTGGCTCGAGTTACTGCTGTTCTTGGTGACCTTCGATTCCAGCACCTCCAGCCGTTCCCAAAGGGGCAACACGACGCCCTCAAGCTCGCCGCGTGTGAGGGCGGAGAAGTCGGGAGGGGCGCGTTTTTTGCCATAACCAGCATGATGAGCCAGCTTTGAAAAGGTTTACAACTGTTTTATGAAAAAGCGTTCAGGCTGAACAGTTACAAAAATTCTTCGATTGGAAAGTTTTTTATTGTAGATATAGCATGTTGAGGGCATCTGAAAAATCACACCATGTTAGTATTGAAAATGGTATTCTTTATCCATTTGCGCTTGATGGTATCTTTGTCCATTCGCGCGTCAACTAATCATGGGTCGATATGTCGCCAGAAGATTTAAACCAGGATGCACAAATTTTTCTCAAACGACTTAAAAATGATGAGCGAAATTGGGTTTTGAAAGCATTGACTTGCATCAGGCGTAATTTTGTCGATGCCGATATATGGACGACTGGCGGTGTTGATAGCAAATATATCGACATTAGGGTCGGAGTAAAAAAACCTGGCAAAATAAAAGGTCGGCCATTGCTGTATTTTCAAAAAATAGCAGGCTCGAAGGCGAGACTTTCACTCAATAGCGATTACCGGGACGGTGCAGGGATCGCTGCCACGATCGATATGTCGACCAGTGCAGGAGATGTCGCATTGAACGCGTGGTTGGGAAAACTAAAATTGCATCTTTCGGAGTGGCCGGAGGCGATGAGCGGTGATGGGAATGTCCCTGCAAAATATGGAATTTCTGAAATTAATAAGACGGAGCCAGATGGAACGGGCTTGCCGCCATCAGTTTATGATGAGCGGATAATTCCCCTGAATCAAATCTTATACGGTCCGCCTGGCACCGGGAAAACCTTCAATACCGTCACCGCTGCGATGGAGATCGTCGCACCGGAAAGTGTGCAGAATTACAACGAGCACGATCCGCAGTCGCGCCAGAATCTACAAACAGCATTTCAGCAATATTTGCAAAGCGGGCAAATCGTTTTTTGCACCTTCCACCAAAGTTTCAGTTACGAAGATTTTGTAGAGGGACTGCGCGCGAGGTCAGAGCAAGGGCAGTTGCAGTATGCTGTCGAGCCCGGTATTTTCAAACAACTTTGCGAGCGCGCCAAGCTGGGAACGACAGCGGCGGAAGACCCGTTCGATAAAGCGATAGCGGTACTTGCTGAGCTTTGCAGCGACCCTGAAGCTCGTCCCGTTCTATCAACCCGAACAGGGAAAAAATTCGAAGTCGAATACGAAGGGAGCAAGACCTTCCGCGTGTTCCCGAAAGAGTCGACGGTGCACGATGCCTACTACGTGGCCAATATTGAATTGGTGCGCAAGCTTTACCAGGGGCATGATAAAAAAGGCATGTACAACCCTTCTTACGTCGAAGGCATGCTGAAATACTTGAAAGAGCAGTGCGGCTTGCCGACTTACCAGCAAGCCCAATCGGTGGCGCAGGAGCGGCGTAATTTCGTCATTATTATCGACGAAATCAACCGCGGAAATGTTTCCCGTATTCTTGGCGAACTGATTACGCTGATCGAGCTAGGTAAGCGTGCCGGCAATGCCGAAGAGCTGTCAGTCGTCTTGCCGTATTCGAAAGAGCGTTTCAATATTCCATCAAATGTCTACATCATTGGCACGATGAATACGGCCGACCGGTCGCTGGTCGGCCTTGATATCGCTTTGCGCCGCCGTTTCGCATTCACTGAAATGGCACCAAATCCCGACCGTTTGAGTAATCTAAATATCGGTACACTGAACATCGGGGAGCTGCTGCGTGCCATAAATCAGCGCATCGAAGTGCTGCTGGACCGTGAACATTGCATCGGCCATGCCTATTTCCTCGGTTTGAACGAGCAATCGGATCTCGCGGATCTGGCGTACATCTTCGACCATCAGATCATTCCGCTTTTGCAGGAATATTTTTTTGAGGATTGGGAGCGTATCAGCTGGGTTCTGAACGATCAAAACAAGCCCGACCCGGCTCACCGGTTTATTGTCGAACCAACGCAAGCGGATGAAAGCGTGGAGGTATTGTTCGGTAAAGGGGCCGAAGCCTTGAAAAACAAGCGCTGGCGTTTGAACCGGGGCGCATTTGTGTTGGAGCAAAGTTTCATCGGCATATTGCCGGCGAGCAAAGCGTGATTGACGTAGTCGTTCGCGAATATGCCAGGCTGACAACGGCTGAGGTCATGCCGAGCCTGGATCTTGCGCAGCTGACCCAGACTGCTTTCAAGTGGCTGTGCAGCATGAATGCGCAATTTCGTAAAAATGGTGTTGTTCTGTTGCAAATTCAAGATCAGCAATGGTTGTGTCTCGATAACTTCGTTGGAGTCATCGAAACGCCTTGCGGCACGCGCTTGGAAATTTTACCCAAGCATATGTACAGCGCTGACGACGCGGCCCGCTCGCGCAAATTGTTGTGCAAAATGCTCGGGGTGGTTCACGACCTGCCAGTGCGCGACGTCGGACCTGCCGATATCGAACTGTTCGACCAACCGCTGACGGAATGGGTCATGCGCCAGTTCCTGTTGTCACTGGAACATTTGTTGGTGCGCGGTATACGCTTCGACTATAACCGTGTCGAGGAAGAGCAGCGCTATTTGCGGGGGCAACTGGATGTGGCGCAACAGATGCGGCAACCGGTCGGCAAGCAGCATTTTTTCCGTATCCGGCATGATGTCTTTCTGCCTGATCGTGCAGAGAACCGGCTCATCAAGAAAGCCTTGGACAGCGTTGCTAAGGCTGCGCAAGATGCTGGCAACTGGCGCTTGGCGCGCGAGCTTTCCGGCGCGCTGGTCGATATCCCTGCATCCCGCAACCCTGGCTTGGATTTTGGCAATTGGGCTGACGATCGTTCGATGGCGCATTATCGCGACATCAAGCGCTGGTGCGAACTGGTCTTGGGTCAGCAAATGCCGCTGACGCAACAAGGCGCGTGGCATGGGATCAGCATGTTGTTTCCGATGGAGAAGCTGTTTGAGCGCTATGTCGCTAAGTGCTTGGCCCGCATGATGCCGGCGGGCAGGCGCATCAGCACTGGCGTGGGCAGCAAGCATTTATGCACCCATCTTGAGAAAGAATTTTTCCAGCTCAAACCCGATATCCTGATCCAATCGGCCAACCATCCGCCGGTCGTACTGGACGCCAAATGGAAAAGGCTTGCAGGCAATGGCCCAGAATCAAAACTTAATTATGGATTAAGCCAGTCCGACTTTTACCAACTTTTCGCTTATGGGCATAAGTATCTGGAGGGGGAGGGTACGCTTATTTTGATTTATCCATGCAGCGACGTCTTCCCGGCGGCCTTGGAACCATTCCATTTTTCAGGCAAGCTGACGATGTGGGTAATTCCGTTTGACCTCGACAAAGATCTCTTGATTGGCCAATATCGTGCCTTGCCCTTTTTGGTGGATGCCGCCTGATCGGGGAGCGTGCGTGGCGCATCGCGCGATGCTCTTGTTAGGTATCGGCGGATGAGGTATTCGCCTTCGTCACAGTGCACGGGCTTAGCGTCTTAGTTGACCTTCCAGTGAATATTAGCTATTATCGTATCACGACATCATTCGTGGTCGGCATACGCAAATTACGGATTCTCTTTTCTCACTTATAAAAAATAGTGGGAGGCGGATCCGTATGGCCACGCGATCAGCCTCCTGAATCTCACCTAGGAGCCTGAAAATGAAAAATCTCGTCCCATCCCCCCTCACTACCCCTGAGCTTCGCAAGCTTAAAGGCCGTGCGCTTGCACGTATTGATAGCGAGCAGAAGATGTTGGCCTCCGGTTCGCTTGGCGCCGAGCGACTAGTTCTCAACATTGCACTCGATTACATGGAGCGCCACCCAGGCATGCCCTTGAGCGAGGCCGTTTTCGCGGCGCAAGCTTACTGTGATCGAGCACATAGCTAAGCAAGGGATGACCATGAATAAGCAAACGACATCTGTTTCGTATAACGACGCCACTTATCACCTCCGCATAGGAGGTTGGCTTCAGCATCTTCATAGCGATCTCTCAGAGGCACTCATGGAGATAGCTACAGAAGACATTCGGCTACCTAACGGGCAGAAAGCAGGCGATTACAAGGCTAAAAAAAAGGAAGAATATGACGCTCAGCCTGACAGTTCCTATTCATCAGCCAAAAAGTATCTAAATGTCTGCTCACAGCGCGATTTTAGGCTTGATTGGGACATGCTCATCGGCGTGATCAAACAAGAAATAAATGGCACATGCGTTCCTCTTCTATTGGCAAAGCACAAGCTCTCTGGGCCAGAGCGGTACGAAATCCTGAGAGCAGCGAGCAACGGGCACGTTGGTGCAATGTTCTGGATTGGTGCTCGGCTTAGGGCCAAAAAGGATGACAATTGTCTACTCTGGTTATCGATGGCTCACAACCAGGGGCATGTCGGGGCGTGCTACGAAATGGCAGTACATCTTAAATCCAAAGGTAATCACAACGAAGCTTTACGCTGTTTGATAGTTTCCGCCGATGGAGGGTTCGATATCGCCTACATGAGTATTTTTAACATTGACAACTTGATTACTATGTTTAAGATCAAAAAAGTTAATTTACTTGAAAATATGTTAGATGAGTTTGCGGCAACCCACTCGTCAAGCGCCAGATATCTCAAAGGCATGCTAATGCTTTTTCAAGGAAAAAAAACCGAAGCGCTGGCAGTTTTGGAAGACTTTTTGAAAAGTCCGAAAAGACAACCGCCGAAAAGTAGTATTGATAAGGTGTATGAAAAACAAATCAAGGTGGTCGGTAGTTTCGTTGGGGGTATCTTGGCGGATATTGCTTCTGGGATGCAGCCGCTGGGTGCCATCCACGCTCGTTGCGAACAGGTTGGATTCATCAAATTTGAGGACTACGATGAATTAGTCATAGCTGTTGAGAGCATACGCTTATCTGCATAGAGGCCGATTTGGCAAGCAGGTTCGTTGGTTCTCTCTGAAATGATTGTTCGGCTGTACTAGCGTAGATTCAGCTTGACAGGAGATGGCTGCTGTAATTCTGCTTTCTTTTTTTTGGTCGGTTTTTTTGCCTAGTACGACAGGCCGCTTTGGGGCGAAAGCGGAAGGGACAATTAGAAATTATTGAAATTTTATTTTCAAGAAAAAAAATCGGTCAGCCAGATAGGGCATAATTAGGGCATGATTATGCTGTGGTTGGATGAATATAGTCAGAACAAGGAACGCTTCCTTAATAGGAAATTCTCTCTGCAGGCGGAGAGAAGCATGCACGCTGCGGGACGTGCGGGGTGATTCGAAGAATCAGGGCAACTGGCCCGGCCCTCTTCTAATCGACTGATTGCTGGCGCTGCGCGGAAGTCCCGCGCGCCTGTGGCGCGCGCTCGTGGGCCTAACGGTCATGGCGGATTTTCCGCCACCCCATATAATGAAACATGTAATTCCTGCCGGTCTAGTTAGAGGCGTCAGGGGTGACGCTTGGCAAGATGGCGAGAATTACACTACCATTTTCTTGCATCGCTGCAATATATTGCTAGCGAGGGGACAGCCTTCGCCATCACTACGGTTGTTTCACGTTAATCAAGTTTCCGACTGAGCATGCTTCCATGGCGCCCAACGCATCAGCCCGTGTCTAAATGCCGGACCCCGCAACTGCTATGCTGTACAACACCATTCCGGCATCGTGACCAGCGATTCGGTATCGTGACCACTGATTCCGGAAAATGCCCGAAATCGGTTACGTTCGCCCGGAATACCCACATACCTTTCAAAATGCTGTTTATCACACGTATTCGCTATAAAAATGTGAGAATTTACGCACTTATGTTTTGATGAAATGATATGCTCTACCTATATTTGCTTTTGTTAATTTTTCAGTATCCATCGAAATAATATTTGCAAAAAATTAAGTTTTGATATTTTTAATAATGAAAAAGGATAGAAATTGATAAATGCTCTCCCATCTAGTTTAAATAGTCTTGTTGAGAAAATTGATGCTGCCATAAAAAGTTGGCCAGTGCATGTATCTTTGGAGCACGCAATTAGGTGGGTCCTGCAATTTGAAGCCGAAGACTATGGTCTTGCGGTTAGAATTCTTGAACACATTGATGTTTTAGGAATAAGTGAGGTCAGGGCCGCGCTGGAAATTGCACACACTAAGCTACTGCGAAAAATATCAGAGAAGGGAACACCTCTAAAAGGGGATAATACTTTGTTCGCAGCTATTGGCAGCTCGGCTAAGAGTGGATCATTAATTGCATATCATTACAGAGTAACAGCGGATATCGCGGAAGATAACTTTGTTTCAAGTGATGAAGAGGATATTCTCAATTTAACGAAAATTGACAATATTGTATTGGTTGATGACGTGATCGGATCAGGACGGACCATCGCAAAAGAGGTGAAGAGAGTTGGGGAAGAAGTTTATTCACTGTCGCGGTCGAGAAATATATTTGTGTTAACTGTGGCCGGCTATAGTGATGGAATTAAACATGTTCTTGACGAAACTGGTGCGACTGTAGTGACGGCACTTGAATATAATACTAATGACACGGTTGCCAATTTGGATGGAGTATTCTATTCGGGGATGCCAGTATCGGAAAGAAACGTGGCCTTGGAAAAGATAAAAAGATATTGCAGAAATATTTCCACTTCTAGCCTTGGTTACACTGATTTGGGAGGGTTGTTAGTTTTCGATCACAACACGCCCAATACAACGTTGCCGATCATATGGAGTAGCAGTAAAGGATGGCAGCCTCTATTCCCTCGCGCCGGCAAGATTATTGGCGCTGCAAAAATTTTAAAGAGCGCAGCAGATGAACGCGCAAAGTCTGCCGAAGCTAAGCCAAGCCAAAAAAATCCTAACATTCGCCAGACGGCAGAGGTAACGCTTTTCGTAGAAGGGAAGGTTGATGAAATTTTTGTTGATTATTTAAGTAAAAGACAAAATCTGTCAGCTCGTTTGGGAGTTGGTAATATTAATTCGGTAGCATTGGGCGGGTTGTATCAGTCACCAAGATTGTTGGAGCTTCTTAGGGATAGCAGAAAATACGCTATCTTCGTTTTGGATAACGACAAACATGCTGTGCGGGCTGCGGTACGGTTATCCAACCTTGAAGGCGTACAGGTTATGCATTTAAATCCAACCTTTATGGGACTTCTTGATATTGCAAAAATATATTCGCAACGCGACAGATTTCCTGGTCTTCCTGATCAGATCGGAGAGACAAATAATGAGATATGGTTGCACGAGGTAGAAATGGCTACTCTTAAGAGGGGGCCGGTGTACGCGAATTCAGATCGAATTGCACAAATTATCGATGAGTTTATCGATTTAGAAAAATACGAAAATTTTTCTTCACAACTTAAAGTTCACGTAGATAAAATTTTTGAAGAAATAGAACCCTTAGGAAAGAAAAGCAAATAAAAATACTCGTGATAGGAGAGTTTAGTATTGTAGATTGTCTGCCTTTAGGCAAAGTCGTGCAGCTTTCAAGGGCATATTTTGGGGCATGTGGCTAGCCGGGAAGAGCAAGGCCGTAGCGCTACATGGGTTACTTGCATTGATAGGAATCCCCCCTCTCACCAAGGACGAAAAAAGAAAAGCTACCCTCGGGTAGCTTTTCTTTTCGTCCGCAGGCAGAGAGAAGCACGCCCCCTGCGGGGCGTGCGCGCGAATTCGAAGGGTCGGGCCTGCCGGCCCGGCCATCTCCGAATGTGCGCCCAGTATGGCGTACTCCTGCGGGTGCAAGTCCCGCCGTAAGTTGATCACAGCGAACGAAGTGAAGCGCAACTGCACGAGGGTAACCAAGTGTGGGAAGGAAGCGTGGAGCATAAACCATGCGCCGAGGGATACGAACCGGATATAAGGCGGTGTCAGGCAGGGTAAGCGGACATTCGACCGCGAAACTCTTTTGATCAAGGCCTGATTCCGTAGATGCGGCGATTGTGTGGTAAAGGAGTGCGGCCCTTACCTGGGGAGATCCCGCCTTGTGCTTGAAAGGGCGACAGAAAAAAAATCCGGAGCGGTAAGTCAGCAGAGGCCGTAGTAGCTGTCGGTAGCGCCGGGAAGGCTCGACCCCGACAGTGAAGGGCAAACGAGAAGGGGTTTTTGTCAACATCGATGCAACAGGCAGTGCGTCAGATGCCCGCTTTGGCGGGGCGGGAGACTGTGGGGCTGGGTGAAGCTCGGTCATGCACCTCCAGCGGCGAAGTTTGTGGCCCGCGACATGGAATCGACAAGACAGGAACAGCGCTGCTGCAAGCTGCGCTGACGACAGAGAACCTGCGGCGGGCGTTCAAGCGTGTTCGCACCAACAAGGGAGCGGCAGACGTCGATGGACTGGATATCAACCAGACCTCTCGTCATCTGGCGACTGCCTGGCCGTGCATACGAGAACAACTGCTGGCAGGGACATACCGGCCCAGTCCAGTGCGTCGAATGACGATTCCCAAACCGGATGGTGGCGAGCGTGAGCTCGGCATACCGACGGTAACGGATCGTCTGATCCAGCAAGCACTGCTAAAAATGCTGCAACGGATACAGCTCAAACAATGGAAGCACAGCCATCGTATCTATCGGGCGTTGCTGAAACTTGGCGCTCCTAAGCCCATTGCTCGCCGGGTTGCCGCGAAGCGTCTAGGCTGGTGGCGCAACAGTAACAGGCACTTGAAATACGTCTTGACCATCGCGTACTTCGACATGCTGGGCGTGCCGCGCTTGCTTTGACCTCAACTTCTCGAACCGCCCGGTGCGGACCAGCATGCCGGGTGGTGTGGCAGGGGAGTAGCCTTGGACTACCCCCTATGCCGATTAACTGATTGCTGCCGCTGCGCGGCAGCTCCGCGCGCCGTGGGCGCGCGTTCGTGGTTCTAAGCAGGTTCGGCTTGAGCATGCTTCCACGGCGCCTAACGCATCATCTTGTGTCCAATTGGCAGAACTGAGACGCCCCGGTAACCCCTCGCTTGAGTGCAACTTGCTTGGCTAGGTTGGGCATCATTCCAGGCCAAGTAAAAAAACTCGCTCGTATACATGCCCTAGAGCTGTCAAGTAGTTGGCTCGCACAGTGTGAGAATGTTCGATATTTTGATATTGCTAAATAAGCTACAATAGTCTGCAGCCAGCAAAAAGCAACCGTTGAAAATTTGTGGAGAGATTTTATGAATGAGCGACCAATCCCTCTCGCAGCACAACGAAACATCGATGCTGTCGAAATACTGCGTGTATGGGTGGCTGAGAGGCAATTACACTGTTCACTAAAGATTGGCATGTATAGAGACGGTATGGGTATTGACGAGGAATTGGCTTGGGGAGTAATCCTCGCAGATGCTGCTAGGCATATATCGAAAGCTCTGTACCCGAAGATGCAAAAGCCGAGGCGACTGCTCTACAAAAAATTCTCCACAGCTTTAACGATGAGGTCGCTGCGCCAACTTCAGGTGCTAAAGGCGGATTTGTATAGTAGGCTGAATTCGGCGAGGAACCGACCGTGACTAATTTAGATACACTATCGGCAAAAATCTACCATTTACACACTCTCAGTCGCGACAGCGCCACTAAAATATGAATGAATCAGATGAATGCACGGTCAGCCCTGATGAGCTAAAAACACCATTTTTTTGTGGAGCCGTGCTCGGTGTCTTCATTGCGATCATCGTCATAATCGGTTTTTCACTTGCTACGTCAGCATCCTGGATTGTCGTAATTTTGCCGGCAATTTTCTTATGTGGCTTTTTAGGGATGAAGTTCGGAGACCGATTTTGGGAACAGCTCGTGGGATTATTGTGACGGTTGTTACAGCGAATGGTCAGATACATCCAGCGGGAGTGGTGTAATGAATCTCCAGCAAGCCTCACTCCGGGACAGCGCTGCGCTTGCTTTTGCAGTAGTAAGTATTCCCGCTACCAAAGTGGCGCTCATGTTCTCAGAGTACCTGTTACACCTGCTGCTACCTCCATTCATGGAACCCGTCGCGCTCCTCATGGCATTGGGTGCCGCCATTTTTACGGCAAGCTATTTTGCACGCTCCTGGGTGAAAAGGTTGCTTCGAATTGCTGTGATCGTGGCTTGGTCCGGTCTGGCATATTTCATTGTTGCATTTGTTCCTGGGTGCATGTGGGCTCCCGCGTGCCTTTAGCTCGGCAACCACAAAGCATCGCGTCAAATCGAACGAAAAATAGGCTTGAACAGCTTGTTGGTCGGCCATTTGGCGCATCAACCTCGTCAGAAAGTCGAGTTGGTCGCACTCTCCTGATGTCCTTTTCCGAATCTTTAACCCCGCTCAATCCGATCATTCTTCACCAACGTATCGTCAACTCTCCCCCTACCCACGGAGAGCCCCATGTCCTACACCTACACCAAAGTCGACGACCTCGAAAAAACCAACATGGTCGGCAACCACCACTGCGTTGCGCTGGTTCGGCACTACGCCGGTGCACCTGCCACGCTGTCTTGGAAGCAGGGTGAAGCAGTGCTGGGGAATCGACTACTGCGCAAAGGCACTGCGATTGCCACGTTTGTTAACGGGAAATATGCAAATCACCGATCCGGCAATCACGCGGCGCTGTATATGGGGCAGATGGCGGACGGCATACTTGTCATGGATCAGTGGGTCAACAAACGCTACGGCATTGTGTCGTCACGCGTTTTGCGTGCCAAAGGTCAGAACAAGGATGGCTTGTACATCGACCCCAGCAACAATGCCGACGCCTTTTTCGTGATTGAATAGGAGCCGCCATGCGCAGGACTGTCATGCTGTTTGAAGCAAGAGTTGCGTGGGTAATGTTGTCTGGCAGCGCGCTGCCGCTGCTCGCGCAGTCAGCACCAAGTACGCAGCTTGCCTGCCCGGAAAGCATCCCTGCCACATCAATCCAGCTGCAGCCTGTGCCTTCCGGCTGGACGCCTTATGTTGACGGGCCGCTTTATCTGAGTGGGGCCGCGCCCATTGATGGCCGACCACAGCGCCGAGGGCAATTGGTACCCGGTAGCGAGCGCAAGCAGCAGCGATGGTCGGTGGCGCGCTATCGGCTGGAAGGCAGTTATCCCGATGGAAAGTGGCTGCAATGCAGCTATGGTGCGTATGGGGAAATTTCGCTGTCGAAAAGGCTCGATGACGGTGTGCGCTTTTGCGAGATCAGCTATCGCAAAGGTGGGAAGGCGGGGCAGGGCGAAGTGCGGGTCGATTGCAGGTGAGGGCTGAAAAACAAAGGCCGTTCGGTCTGCACCGAACGGCCTTTTTATACTACGCACTTCATGGGCCAAGCCCTAATGCCGTTAAGTTAAGCCCACCAGACATTTCACGCTTAACCCGAACAGCGAAAATGCCGGGGTCAGTCCGACCCCTAACCCCCCCCAGCGGCATTTCAATGCTTACCACATAATGACGCGCTCTTCCGGCGGCAGATACATCTTGTCGCCCGGCTTGATATCAAACGCTTTGTAGAAGCCCGGCTGGTTCATCACGGTGCCCTTGGCGCGGAATTCGCCTGGGGAGTGCGGGTCGCTCTTGATCTGGGCGATCGCCGCTTCCGGACGCAGTTTGGCGCGCCATTTCTGGGCGAAGCCGATATACAGGCGCTGCTCACCGGTCAGGCCGTCAATCACCGGCGAAGGCTTGCCGTTCAAGGAACGCTGGTAGGCGTTGTAGGTGATCGACAGGCCGGAGTTGTCGCCGATGTTTTCACCGAGCGTCAGTTCTCCGTTGATATGGTAGCCAGGCACCGGGCTGTAGGCACCGTATTGCTTGACCAGTCCGGCGGCCAGTTTTTTGAAGGCGGCGCGGTCTTCGGCCGTCCACCAGTTGCGCAGGCGGCCGTGGGCGTCGTACTGGCTGCCGGAGTCGTCAAAAGCGTGGCTGATTTCATGGCCGAAAGTAATACCCAGCAGGCCATAGTTGACGGCGTCTTCGGCTTTCACGTTGAAGAACGGCGGCTGCAAAATGGCGGCGGGGATGGTGATGGCGTTCAGCGCCGGGCTGTAGCTGGCGTTGACGGTTTGCGGCGTCATCGACCATTCGTCGCGGTCGACCGGTTTGCCCAGCTTGGCCAGGTTCTGCTGACGGCCCCAGGCACGCGCGGCGCGCACGTTGGCGACCAGGTCGGTCGGCTGGGTTTTCATGCTGCTGTAGTCGCGCCATTTTTCAGGATAGGCGATCTTCGGTTTCAGGCCGGCCAGTTTGAGTTGGGCTTCTTTCTTGGTTTCTGGGCCCATCCATTCGAGCTTCTCGATGCCGTCCTTGAAGGATGCGGCGAAGTTCTCGTACATGGCCATTACGCGCGGTTTGGTTTCCGGCGGCAGATACATCGCCACGTAGCGCTTGCCGACGGCGTCGCTGATGGCGCCGTCGGTAAAGCGCAGCGCCAGTTGCCACATCGGCTCGCTTTGCGGCACGCCGCGCAGGGTGGTGCCTTCGAAGGCAAAGCGTTCCTTGACGGTGGCGTTGTCGAGGTAGGCGGCGTAGCTTTCGATAATGCGCCAGTTCAGATAGCTTTTCCAGGCGTCCAGCGGCACTTCGGCCAGCGCTTGCGAGTAGCCGCTCAGGAAACTCGGCTGGCGCACCACGGCAGACGAGGCCTTCGGTGCAAAGCCGGCAGCGGTAAAGTAGGCTTGCCAGTCGAACGCCGGCGCCAGCGTGGCGAACTGGTCAAAGGCTACGCGGTTGTACGACTTGACCGGGTCGCGCTGCTGCACGCGCGTCCATTGCGCGGCGGCCAGGCGCGTTTCGATATCGAGCACTTGGGCAGCGTGAGCGGCGGCGTTTTTGTCGCCGCTCATGGTCAGCAGCGTTTCAATATGCTGCAGGTATTTGGCGCGCACCGCCGTCAGCTTGGCGTCGTCATCCTTCAGATAGTAGTCGCGGTCCGGCAGGCCCAGGCCGGACTGGCCGACGCTGACCGTGTAGTTGTCCGGGTCTTGCGCATCGGGCGTGACGCCGGCCGAGAATGGCGTCTGGATGCCATTTTTTTGCATGTAGGCAAACAGCGCCGGCAGCTCTTTCTTGTCTTTCACGGCGGCCACGCGCGCCAGCTCACCGTGCAGCGGCTTGAAGCCGGCTGCATTGCGTGCTTTTTCATTCATGAAGCTGTTGTACAGGTCGGCAATCTTGTGTGTTTCGCTGCCGGCCTTGCCGGGGTTTTTCAGCGTGGCGTCGATCAGTGCGCGCAGCTGGCCCTGGGCGATTTCACGCAGTTCGATGTAGGTGCCCCACACCGATTTGTCGGCAGGAATTTCCGTGTTGCGGGTCCATACGCCGTTGACGTAGGCGTAGAAATCGTCTTGCGGACGCACCGAAGTGTCGAGGGTTTTCAGGTCGATGCCCGATTCCAGCGGCGTTGCGGTGGCAGCCTGTTGGGCATGCAGTACAGGGGAGGACAGGGCGAACAGCGCGCAGCAGGCTGCGCTAAGCAGGGAGCGTTGAAATGAACGGTGCACAAGAATTCCTTTAACTTTGATGGTGCTTCCTTGTAAGAAGCGTGCAGGGCCAGGATGTGGCCAAAGATTATACCTGCCGGGCAACGTTATATCGCCTGCCAGATTTCCATTGTTATTTTTTTTAACAACACATCCCACTAAAATCTTGCTTCAAGCTAATTAATTAAATAAAATCCGTAACGACTTGATTTCAAATGAAAATCAAGGTCCCCCGTCCTGTGCCTTGGCTGTGCTCTGCAGTTGCCTACTCCCCGCTTCTGTGTTTTCCATACTGCTTCTTGCGGTAGATAGTCTTGTGTCCGTTTGCCTAGTGCGTCCGGGTTTCTTCGTGTGTTGAACATGCGTTTCCCTACACTTCTTTACTGGAAAAAAATGAATATCTCAAACCTGAAAATCGGTACGCGGCTGGGAGCCGGTTTTGGTGTGGTATTGCTGTTGCTGCTATTGGTTGCCGGTGTGGCCATCGGGCGCATCCATAGCATTAACTCGGCGGTCTCGAATATCCTCGACGACCGCTATGTCAAGGTCACGCTGGCCAGGGCGATTCAGGACGAAGTCAATGTCCAGGCGCGCTTTATCCGTAACGCCACCATCGGCGGGCATGATCCTGCCGAAGTGAGCACCTCGCTGAGCCGGCTGGAAGAGTCAGTGCAGAAGAATGTCAAAATGCTTGGTGATCTCAAGGCGATCATCAATAGCGACAAGGGCAAGCAGTTGTTCGATAGCCTGATGGTCAATCGCGACGCCTATGCCGCGGCGCGTAACCAGGCGGTCAAGCTGCTGCGTGACGGGCAGGTCGAGGCGGCGGGAGCATTTGTGCTGAAAGACCTGCGTCCGCCACAGAATGCGTTTTTCGCCGCCCTCAAAACCATGGTCGATTACCAGCAGGAGTTGATGACGCGCTCTGGCGAGACGGCGCGCGCCGACGGCAAGGTGGCCATCACTTCCACGCTGGTGCTGTCAAGCGTGGCCGCGCTGGCCGCAATTGGCCTGGCCTGGCTCATTACGCGCTCCATTACCGTGCCCGTCAATCAGGCCGTCCAGGTGGCGCAGACCGTGGCGGCAGGCGATTTGACCAGCCGCATTACCAGCACCTCCAAAGACGAAATCGGCATGCTGCTCGCTTCGCTGTCCGACATGAACGACAAGCTCAAAAATATCGTCGGCGAAGTGCGCAGCGGTACCGACGAGATCGCTACTTCGACCACTGAAGTGGCGACCGGCAATATGGACTTGTCTTCGCGTACCGAAGAGCAGGCCAGCGCGCTCGAGCAGACCGCTTCGTCGATGGAGGAACTCACCTCCACCGTCAGGCAGAATAGCGACAATGCACGCCAGGCCAACCAGCTGGCGCAGTCGGCTGCTGAAGTGGCGCAGCGCGGCGGCGAGGTGGTGTCGCAGGTGGTGGTGACGATGGAGTCGATCAACACCTCGGCCAACAAGATTGTCGATATTATTTCCGTGATCGACGGCATTGCTTTCCAGACCAATATCCTGGCGCTCAATGCGGCTGTGGAAGCGGCGCGCGCCGGCGAGCAGGGCCGCGGCTTTGCTGTGGTGGCCACCGAAGTGCGCAACCTGGCGCAGCGCTCGGCCGGCGCCGCCAAGGAAATCAAGACATTGATCGGCGACTCGGTAGAAAAAGTGGAAGCTGGCAACAGGCTGGTCAGCACCGCCGGCAGCACCATGAGTGAAGTCGTCTCCAGCGTACAGCGCCTAACCAGCCTGGTCGGCGAAATTACCGCCGCCAGCCGCGAGCAGGAAGTGGGCATCGAGCAGATCAACCAGGCGATTACGTCGATGGACACCGTGACGCAGCAAAATGCGGCGCTGGTGGAAGAGGCGGCCGCGGCCACCTCGGCGCTGCAGGAGCAGGCCAGCCGCCTGGCGCAGACGGTCAGCGTGTTCAAGCTCGACCAGGTGGCTGTGGCGCGTCCCAAGGCTGCGCCGGCACGCAAGCAGGTGACCGTGGTTGCCAGGACGCCGGTTGTCAGGCAAGCAGCGCTGCCTACCAAACGCGTCGTCAATGGCGAGCAAGACTGGGAAGAGTTTTAAGCCGGAGTTTGTTGCTGGTTGCTGTTGCTGTTGCTTGTCGGCTTACGCTGCGCTAAGCCGACCTACGATCATTTCAATTGGTAGGTCGGGGTAGGTCGGGTTAGCGCGCAGCGCGTAACCCGACAACCGCAGCGCGTAACCCGACAACTTCAGCGTCTAGAACTGATTCATGGTGTTATCTTTCCCCGCCGCCTTCAGCGCCGCTTCGCCGCTGAAGTAATCCTTGTGGTCGTCGCCGAGGTCGGAACCTGACATGTTCTGGTGCTTGACGCAGGCGATGCCCTGGCGGATTTCCTTGCGCTGCACGCCGGCCACGTAGCCGAGCATGCCCTGGTCGCCGAAGTATTCCTTGGCCAGGTTGTCGGTCGACAAGGCTGCCGTATGGTAGGTCGGCAGCGTGATCAGGTGGTGGAAGATGCCCGCTTCACGCGCTGCATCGGCCTGGAAGGTGCGGATCTTTTCATCGGCTTGCACGGCCAGTTCGCTGCTGTCGTATTCCACGCTCATCAGTTGGCCGCGCTCGTAGGCCGACACATCCTTGCCCTCGGCTTTCATCGCGTCATAGACCTGCTGGCGGAAGTTCAGCGTCCAGTTAAACGACGGGCTGTTGTTGTAGACCAGCTTGGCGTTCGGGATCACTTTGCGAATTTCGCTGACCATGCCGCCGATCTGGGCGATATGCGGTTTTTCCGTTTCGATCCACAGCAGATCGGCGCCGTTTTGCAGCGAGGTGATGCAGTCGAGCACGCAGCGCGCTTCGCCGGAGCCGGCGCGGAACTGGAACAGATTGCTGGGCAGGCGTTTCGGGCGCAGCAGCTTGCCTTCGCGCTTGATGATCACGTCGCCATTGCCCAATGCATCGGCCGATACTTCTTCGCAGTCGAGAAAGCTGTTGTACTGGTCGCCCAGATCGCCCGGCGTGGTGGTGACGGCGATCTGCTTGGTCAGGCCGGCGCCCAGCGAGTCGGTGCGGGCCACGATGATGCCGTTGTCCACGCCCAGTTCCAGGAAGGCGTAGCGGATGGCGCGGATCTTGGCCAGGAAATCTTCATGCGGCACGGTGACCTTGCCATCCTGGTGGCCGCACTGTTTCTCGTCGGACACCTGGTTCTCGATCTGGATGCAGCAGGCGCCTGCCTCGATGAACTGCTTGGCCAGCAGGTAGGTTGCTTCGGCGTTGCCAAAGCCGGCGTCGATGTCGGCGATGATGGGCACCACGTGCGTGACATGGTTGTCGATCTTGTCCTGGATGGCGGCCTTGGCGGCGCCTTCGGCGGCGCCGAGCTGGCGGAACAGGCCGCCCAGTTCACGCGCATCGGCCTGGCGCAGGAAGGTGTAGAGCTCGCGGATCAGGCTTGAGACGGCTGTTTTTTCATGCATCGACTGGTCCGGCAGCGGACCGAATTCCGAGCGCAGTGCTGCCACCATCCAGCCTGACAGATACAGATAGCGACGGTCGGTGCTGTTGAAATGCTTCTTGATCGAGATCATCTTTTGCTGGCCGATAAAACCGTGCCAGCAGCCCAGCGACTGCGTGTATTTGGACGGATCGGCATCGTAGGCGGCCATATCGGCGCGCATGATGCCTGCCGTATAGCGGGCGATATCGAGGCCGGTCTTGAACTTGTTCTGCGCGCGCATGCGGGCGGCGGACTCGGGGTTGATGGCGTTCCATGCGCTGCCTTGTTGCTCTTTCAAACCTGCAACTGCCTTGATGTCGTCTTGATATTGGGACATGTGAATCTCCTGAAAGAAAAGCTTGTTTGAGAAAACCGCCGAGTGCGCTGCGACCGGTGGTCGAAGCAAACTGCATGACTAAATAGTAGGCGATTACACAGGTATTCATCAAGTCTTATATAAGACATATAAGTTAAATTTAATCGTTCAATTTCAATGGCTTATATATTTAATTTTATGATGTGGAATGAATTTTCAAGAAATGGAACAACGCATGCTGCACTGCGGCGTGCATGTTTTTACAATGTGAAACGCTTTTTCAGCTTTTGATGCGAACGCACATTATTGTGCTCAGCTGGCGCCGTCCCGCCACGCACTGACGCGGTTGCGGCCGTCATTTTTCGACTGGTACAGCGCCGCATCGGCATGGTGCAGCAGGCCGGGCTTGTCGGCTGCGCCATGGTCCTGTGCGCTGGCGGTGGCGGCGCCAATGCTGACCGTGACCGTGCCGGCCGGGTTGGCCGCATGCGCGATACCGAGCGCCATCACGGCCGTGCGGATCGCTTCGGCCACCGTCAGTGCACCGGCGCTGTCGGTGTTGGGCAGGATCACGGCAAACTCTTCGCCGCCATAGCGCGCCACGGTATCGGCCGCACGCACGGCGCTGCCGGCAATGGCGCCGGCCACGGCGCGCAGGCAGTCGTCGCCTGCCACATGGCCATAGGCGTCATTGAACTTTTTGAAAAAATCCACGTCCAACATCAATAGCGACACGGCCTGGTGGCCGCGCCGGGCACGTTTCAGTTCGTAATCGAGTGCGCTGTCGAACGAGCGGCGGTTGGCCAGGCCGGTCAGGCCGTCCTTGAGAGCGATGGTTTTCAGTTCGGCATTGGCTTTTTCCAGTTCCAGACTGGCCGTGCGCAGTTCAGTTTCAACATGGTCGCGGATAATGATCTGGCGCATCAGCTTGCGAAAGAACCAGATCAGCGCCGCAATAGACAGCAGCGCGCCCAGAAGGATCTGGGTGCTGAAGATTTTCCAGGGCGCGTAAATATCCTGCTTTGACCGCGCTGCCGCCACCAGCACGGGGAAGTCGTCGAGGCGGCGGTAGGTGTACAGCCGTTCGATGCCGTCCACCGTGGCCACCAGCATTTCGGTGCTGGCGCGGCCGGTCTTGTGGTAGCTGGTAAATACTGCGCCCGATGACAGATTGGTGCCGATCAACTTTTCCTGGAACGGACGCCGGTAGAGCAGGGTACCGTTCTCCAGCGCAAAAAAGACCGTGCCGGTGTTGCCCAGGTCCAGGCTGTTGTAGAAGCGCTCGAACGAGTCGAGGCGCAGCGTGGCCAGCGCCACGCCGGCAAATGTGCCATCGCTGTACTCGAGCCGGCGCGAGACGGGAATGATCCAGTGGCCGGTGGAGCGGCTGCGCACGGGCGCGCTGATCAGGGTGGTGTTTTGCTTGTTGTTTTTGTGGAAGATAAAGTAATCGCGGTCGGCATTATTGCCTTTTTGCTGGCGGCCCAGCGAGGTGGCGTTCCACACGCCTTGCGCATCATAGACAAACAGGCCGTGGATGGCCGGCACCTTGCGTATCTGGCGCGCCAGGTAAATGCTCAGCCGTTCGCCAGCGAGTCCGGTGCTGCCTTCACGCTCGGTGCGCTCGACGATGTCGTCGAGGATCACGTCGGCAATCTTGATGGCGGTATTGGCTTGCGAGGCCAGCGTCAGCGCCATGTTCTGGGTAGAAACCCGGGCTTCGCGCAGGCGCATCTCGTGCGAGGACCAGACCAGCCAGACCGAGGCGCCGCCCAGCGCAAGGCAGATCACGACCATCACGCTGGCCATCAGGGCGACCAGCGGCCGCTTCTTGTCGCGCAGACTTTGCAAAGACGGATCCGCGATGTACGTTGCTCCCTGCATCAGTATGTCCGGCAAAATGGGAGGCAAGAACCACGCCAGCCTGGGCATGGGGCGGTGCTTGCCGGAAGGTGCCTGCTGGCCATACGGTATCACAAGCACCACCAGGCGATCTTGAATTTATTGATCAGCAATATTGCAGGCGGCAGCACTGCTGGCGCAGCGCCTGCCGCTGGTATCTTGCCTAGTGGGTGGCCGGCTGGCGCTGGATAAACAGTGCGGTCAGCACGCCGATCGCGCAGATAGCAATCACGTAGTAAGCCGGTCCCAGTACATTGTTTTTCAGCATCAGCGTGACGACTACCGGCGTCAGGCCGCCGAAAATCGCATACGACAGATTGTAGGAAAACGACAGGCCGGAAAAGCGCACCTGCGCAGGAAACGCCTGCACCAGCACGCAAGGCACGGCGCCGACCACGCCGACAAACAAACCGGTCATGGCGTACAGCGGCAGCAGCAGGTCGGGGCGGCTGCCGATGGTGGTGTAGAAGATATAAGTGGCGATGGCCAGCAATAGCGAGCCGACCAGGATCACGCGCTTGCCGCCCAGGCGGTCGGCCAGCGTGCCGGCAATCACGCAGCCGAACGCCAGCGCCAGCGTAGCTGCCACATTGGCCACCAGCGTGGTGCGCGGCGCAATATGGTGGATTTTCTGCAGCAGCGCAGGCGTCATCAAAATCACCACCACGATGCCGGCCGACAGCAGCCAGGTCAGCAGCATGGAAACAACCACCGCACCGCGATGGCTGCGCAGCACCGACTTGAGCGGCATTTCCAGCGACAGCGTCTTGCGTTGCTGCATCTCCGCAAACACCGGCGTCTCGTGCAGCCAGCGGCGCAAATACATGGCGCCAAAGCCGAACACGCCACCCAGCAGGAACGGATAGCGCCAGGCGCCGGCCGCCACTTCTTCGGGCATGTAGACGGTATTGAGGCCGGTGGCCACCAGGGAACCGAGCAGGATGCCGACTGTCAGGCCCGCTGTCAGCACGCCGCAGGCAAAGCCGGTATAGCGGCCGGGCACGTGTTCAGAAACAAACACCCAGGCGCCCGGTACTTCGCCGCCAACGGCGGCGCCCTGGAAGATGCGCATGAGCAGTAGCAGCAGCGGTGCGGCCAGGCCGATGGTGGCGTAGGTCGGCAGCAGGCCGATCAGCAGGGTCGGCACCGCCATCATCAGGATCGACAGCGTAAACATGCGCTTGCGGCCCAGCAGGTCGCCAAAGTGCGCCATCACGATGCCGCCCAGCGGCCGCACCACATAGCCGGCGGCAAAGATGCCGAAGGTCTGCAGCAGGCGCAGCCAGTCAGGCATGTCCGGCGGGAAGAATAACTGGCCGATGACGTTGGCAAAGAAAACAAAGATAATAAAATCGTAGAATTCCAGCGCGCCGCCAAGGGCGGCCAGGGACAGGGTCTTGTAGTCTTGTCTGGTCAGGGGGCGTGCAGCAGAAGTAGCAGAGGTGGCCATGTGTCTCGTCGTTATGTTTTATTGGGATGAACTGCCAGAGACAGCATACGCATTTCCCGCCTGCGAGTAAATGCGATGACGCCTGTGTGCGCTTGCCAAATAAATGCGCCATCGAGCGTCATTTATTGGTCAGTTTCCCGGATAAAAATTGATAAAATAGGCACTATACCGAAGAAAGGTTGAAATCGCCATCACTGGCAACCGCACTATGGCGGTGCTTTTACAACACTTGCCGCTCCTCGGGAAGGCGATACAGTTCGCTCCAGCCCAGATGGTCTTCCAGCCATTCATCAGCGTCCGAGCTATCCATCTGCATCAGCAGTGCACCCAGTTTCAGGTCGCCTTTTGCCATCGCCAGTACCGCCAGCACGGCGTTGAGCATGTCCGGCTGAAGTTGGCCTTCCAGCTCGCGCGTGGCCAGCTGCGCCAGTTGCACCCAGGCGCTGCGGTAGCTCTCGCGCAGCCAGTCGGGCAGTAGCGGATTGTGCTTGCGGTGGCGCTCCAGTTCGATCAATGCGCATAGCGCATACACGTCTTCGCTGCGTTCGGTTGCAGCGGCGGCAATGCGCACCAACTGCGGTACGGCCGCATACGAGGCGACGCCCACATCGCCCTGGTGGTGCAGTTCTTCCCACAGCTCTTGCCAGCTGTCTTCGCCTGCTTCCAGTTCGCGCAGCGCCGGTGCGGCGTCATAGTCGATGCGGTAGCCGCCTTGCAAGGTGGGCCAGAGCGGGTCGTCAAGTGTCAGCAAAGGGGCTCCTTTCAGATACCAAGTCGGTTGGGGTTGGTGGCATAGTCCACGCCGGTATGAAGTTCCTGCGGCTGGCTTATTGTAAGTGACACGGTGCTACCTGCTGCGCGCGTTGCCACCTGTATCGGAAGCCAGTTACCATCAGCCTTTATTTGCTTCTTTCATACAGAGATGCCAGTCGCCACTTTTGCAGAAGTTGCCGCCGCCGTGCGCGCCAGCCAGGGCACACCTGCCGGCCAGTGCATCGATGCCGCTACCCTGATCGAAGACGATCTGGGCATTACCGGCGACGATGGCTGCGCGCTGCTCGAAGAGCTGGAAAGCACGTTCGGTATCGCTTTTGCCGGCGCCGATGGCACGCTGCGTGGAGCTTTTGGCCTGGCGCCTGACGAGTACCTGTTTCATGGCGAAGGCTGGAGTTTGTTTCGCAAGGACAAGGTCAGGCCGCTCACCATGAGTGAATTGCACCGCGTCATCGCGGCCTTGCAATTGTCGGGGCCGGCATGACAGCGAGCTGGTCCTCGCCACCGCAACTGGCCGCGCTGGCCGCCTTCTATGCGCGCGCCAAAGCCGAACCGGCAACGGTATCGGACGCCGAACTGTTGGCTGCGGTGCGCAACGCCCACTGGCCCACCAATTGCTGGGCGTATGTGGATCTGTCGTTTGCCTTGATTGCGCCGGCCTGCCAGCTGCGTCCGCACCTTACCGCCGAGCTGATCGCCATGCCGATTGCCGCCATGATTGCTGGCGGCCTGGACAGCGTGCAGCAGGTACTGGCTTGCGGGGAGCGCTGCGCTGTCAATCGCGCGCCGTACGTGGCGACCCTGCCCGAGGCCGCCGGCTGGCTGGCGCAAACCTGGCCTACGCTCGATGCACTGGTAGCGCAGGTGTTCGCGCAGCAGTGGCTTGAGGCCATGGGAGACGATTAGGGCGCCGAATTTGCTGGCACCACGTTACCCGCATCCGTCATTTGTTGGCGGGTTAAAAAACGCTACTTCAACAGCCGCTGCATCACCACATTGAAAAACCGTGGCGTATCGGACGCCAGGCAAACCCGTGCATTGGGCTTGCCTGCCGTCTCGCGCGTATAGCCGTCATCGGTCACGCTGATATGCATCGGCACGACCGGGCAGGTGGCAGCATCGATCAGGTACGTCACCGGCACCACGTCAAACAGCGACGGCATATTGCTCGACCATGGCTGATAGCTGTCGATCCACTGGTGGTACAGCAAGGTCACGGCGTCGGTCATCGGCGAGCCGTGGCCGAAGATGGCGTTGCGTTCGACTTCGTCCAGACGGATCTGGGTCGAGTCGAGCGGCATCATCACAATCGGCACGCCGGAAGCGAATAGCGCCTGCGCACCCTTGATGTCGGAGGCGATGTTGTATTCCTTGTCGGCCGGGCGCGAGGGTACATATTGCGACTTGCGGTAGCCGGCGCGCACCGAGCCGCCCATCATCACCACCTGTTTCAGCTGGCCAAAGGCAGTGCGGTTGCGCTCGATGGCGGCGCCCACATTGGTCAGCGGGCCGAGCGCCAGCAGGGTGATCTGGCCGGGCTGGCGCGCCGCTTCGCGCAGCAGGAAGTCGACCGCGTCCTGCGGTGCCTGCAAGGGCGCCGCGCCGCGCTGCGCATAGCGGGCCTGGGTAAATGGCGTGGGGTTGGCAGTGGTGATGCCTTGCGCCACAGGAATGCCGGCATGGCCCGTCTCGCGCAGAAAACGCTCAAGCAGGCGGCCGCGCAAGGCCGTATCGCCCCAGGCGGTGGTAATGCCGACGATCTCGATCTCGGGACTTTGCAGCAGCAGGGCCAGGGCAAAGGCGTCGTCGATATCGTCGCCGATATCCATGTCGACGATGACTTTTTGTGGTGCTGCCGCAACGGCGGCAGCCGGTGCGATCAAGGCGCCGACAAGGGCGCAGGACGAAACAAGCGCGTGGCGCAGCAGGGGGAAAGAGCGGGACATGGCAAACCTGGTGAAAGTGGAAGCGCGTCGATTTTAACAGGCGCCGCCAGCGTGGTGTTCTGGCCGGGAATGGCCCATAATCAGCGTCAGCACAACCGCCGAAACGAGCCGCCAGGTATGGATGATTTACAAGCCAACGATGTCGCACTGGTGCAATCGATTGCCTCCGTTCCCACCATTATGCGCGTGATTGCCGACAGCACCGGTCTGCGCTTTGTCTGCGTGGCGCGCGTGACCGAGCACTCGTGGACCGCCTGCGCCGTGCTCGACAGCTTGGGCTACGAGCTGTCGCCTGGCTCCGAGCTGATCCTGTCGAGCACGCTGTGCGACGCCGTGCGCACGCGCCAGACGCCGATCGTGATCGACAGCGTGGCCAATAGCGACCTGTACCGTGATCATCCGACACCGAAACAATACCGTTTCGACAGTTATTTCTCGATTCCCCTGTACTGGCAGGACGGCCAGTTTTTCGGCACCCTGTGCGGCCTCGATCCCTTGCCCAAGGATTTGTCGACCGACAAGGTACGCGACTCGCTGCGCCTGTATGCCGAGCTCATTTCGCTGCAGCTGGAAACAGGCAAGCGCATGATCGCCACCGAAGGCGCGCTGATGGCCGAGCGCGAGGCGGCCGAATGGCGCGAACAATTCATTGCCGTGCTGGGCCACGACCTGCGCACGCCGCTGTCGTCGATTATCAATGGCGCCGAGCTGATCAAGCTGATGGCGCCGGCCACCAAGGTGAGCAACGTCGCCGAGCGCATCGGCCGCAGCGGCTACCGCATCGCCAATCTGGTCGACGACCTGATGGATTTTGCGCGCGGGCGCCTGGGTGGCGGCATACCGCTGGCGCTGATCAGCACCAGCGAACTGGGCATGCAATTGCAGCATGCGATTGCCGAGCTGGAAAGCGCCCATCCGGGTCGCCTGATACACAGCCGCATCGAACTGCCTTGCGAGCTGGTGTGCGATCCAGGCCGCCTGACCCAGCTGCTGTCAAACCTGCTGCTCAACGCCCTGACGCATGGCGACCCAAGCCAGCCCATCGTGGTCACCGCGCTGTGTGACAACAGCCAGCTGCAACTGGCCGTCAGCAACCAGGGCCAGCCCATCGCCCCGGCCACCATCGAGCGCCTGTTCCACCCATTCTGGCGCGGCAGCGACGCCGTACCCGGCGCTGGCGGCCTGGGACTGGGCCTCTACATCGCCTCGCAAATCGCCCGCTCACACAATGGCGAGCTTGCCGTGGTGTCGGATGAGGCGGGTACGGTGTTCAGTTTTCGTATGGCGGTGCCGGCATCAGTCTGATAGCTGTTTGCTGGCCGCTTGCTCCAGCGCAAGCATTACCTGTTCACCTCGTGGCATTGTTGTCTGATTGACTTTGCATGGGGGTAGCATGGCTGCCGACAATGACGCGCTGTCTGAGCTGGAAAGTGAGGGTGTCCACCGGCCCTTGCGCCTGCGCCTGGGCGCAACCCCGCAACTGCCACCGGGGGCCTTGCTGCCGCAACGGATTTTTTGCACCGAATCGCTGTGTGGCGGTTTTGAGTGTCGCGTGCTGTGCGTGTCGGCCCATGCCGGCTTGCCGCTCGACAGCCTGCTTGCGTTGCCGGCCGCAGTTGAGATCGTGACCGATACCGGCCGGCTGCGCAGCCTGTGCGGCATCGTCACGCAGGCCAGCGCCGGCGACGGCGATGGTGCCTTGTCGAGCTACCAGCTGGTGCTGCACGATGTGTTTGCCATTATGGAAAAGCGCCGCAATACGCGCGTGTTTCGTTGCTTGTCAGATTTGGCTATCGTGCAGCTGCTGCTCGATGAATGGATTAACAGCAATAGCGTGCTGGCGCAGGCATTTCAATATGTCTATGCCGATTTTTTTGATGCGCACAGTGCTCCGCAGCGCGAGTTCGTGATGCAGCACAACGAATCGGATGCCGCCTTTGTGCGCAGGCTGCTCAGGCGCAGCGGCGTCGCCTGGTTTTTCCGCGCAGGCGACAGTGCCGAACCATCGCATACGCTGGTCTTGTTCAACCACGCCGATGGCTTGCGACAGAGCACGGCGGGCAGCGTGCGCTATCACGCCGAACGCGCTACCGAGGAACGCGATAGCCTCAGTACCTGGCACGAAATACGCACGCTGCAGGCGGGGAAAGTAACCCGCCACAGCTGGAACGACGAGCGCGCGCTGGCGCGTCAGTTCATGACGGCCGAGCTCGCTTCTCCAGGCGGACAGGGCATGCATGGCAATGTGCTGGCCGCCAGTCTCGATGACTATAGCGTGTCGCCGCCGCGCGCCGCATCGGATCATGAAGCGCTGTGCCGCATTGGCGCGTTGGCCTTGCAGCAGCACGATTATGCGCGCCATTGTTTTCATG
This sequence comes from Janthinobacterium aquaticum, assembly GCF_009208565.1. Classification (GTDB taxonomy): domain Bacteria; phylum Pseudomonadota; class Gammaproteobacteria; order Burkholderiales; family Burkholderiaceae_D; genus Janthinobacterium. The sequence continues at coordinate 202,309 of NZ_WFLK01000008.1, forward strand.
CCGAAGGCTGTGTGCGCGACCTGTGCGTTGGTGAGTACTTTACGCTGGAGCAGCATCCGGAGATCGATGCGCTACCGAACGGGCAGCGCGACTTTGTGCTTATCTCACAGCAATTGGCTGTCCAGAATAATCTGTCGAAGCAGCTGGCTGCGCGCGTGGCGCGGCTGTTTGCGCGCAATCGCTGGCTGACCGAGAGCGACGCCCTGCTGCAGCGGGAGACAGCTGAACAAGTCGAGCATGGGCCGCTGCGTGTGCGCATGAGCATGCAGGTGGTACGGCGTGGCGTGGCCATAGTACCCGCGTATGACAGCTGCACCGATCTGCCGCCAGTGGCCATGCAAAGTGCGATTGTGGTGGGGCCGCCCGGCGAGGAGGTGTATTGCGACGCCACGGGCCGTGTCAAGGTGCGCTTCCCTGCGACCCGCCCGGCCGATCATGCACACGCCGGCGGCGCCGGGGCCAGGGATAGCGATGCCGATTCGGCCTGGGTGCGCGTAGCCTCGAGCTGGGCCGGCAATGGGCCAGGCAGCGCGCGGCAATGCGGCTTCCTGGGCTTGCCGCGGGTCGGCACGGAAGTGCTGCTCGACTTTCTGGGCGGCGACCCGGATCGGCCCATCATCGTCGGACAGCTGTATAACCACGGCGCCGCGCCGATCGCTCTGTGCCGTGCCGGCGCGTTGCCCGGCAACCGCTATCTGTCGGGCATCCGGAGCCGCGAGATCAGGGGCGCGCGCGCCAATCAGTTGCGCTTTGACGATACGCAGGGCCAGATCAGCGCCCAACTGGCCAGCGAGCATGGCGTGTCCCAACTGAACCTGGGCTGGCTGGCGCAGGACCGGCGCGACGGACAGGCGGCGCCGCGTGGCGAAGGCGCGGAATTGCGTACCGACCAGCAGCTTGCCTTGCGCGCGGGTAAGGGCATGCTGCTCTCGGCCTGGGAACGCTTGCATGCCGCTGACGGCCAGATGGCGCGCAGCGAGTATCTGGCGCTGATGGAAAATTGTCTGGAATTGTTTCGTTCGCTCGGCAGTTATGCCGCCAACCACGCGGCCCTGGCCAGCGAACCGGAGGCGCAGCAGCAACTGCAGCAAGCGTTGAAAAGCTGGGAAGGCGCCAGCAATACCCAACCGCGCGCCGAACCAGGCGGTGCCCCGGTGATCACCGTCACGGCGCCGGACGGCATCAGCTTTGCCAGTTCGAAAGCCGTGATTACCTATGCCGCCAGCAATGTCGATACGGTGGCCCAGCAGCACCTGCAATGGACGGCAGGGCAGCGCTGCAGCATCACTGCCGGCAAGGGAATTTCTTTGTTTTCACATGCCGACGGCATGCGCGCGATTGCCCATCACGGCGTGCTGCTTTTGCAGAGCCAGCACGACGATACGCAAGTGAATGCTGGCAAGAATTTGCGGCTGACCGCCAGCGAGGGCAAGCTGACCGGCATGGCCGACGAGATCGTGCTCATTTCCAAGCATGGGGCCTTTATCCGGATAGCCGACGGCATTACGTTCGGCAGTAACTCGCCGCTCAAATTCAATGCGCCCAGCTTTCTTTTCAATGATGCGCAAAGCATGGAAGCTACGTTGCCGGATTTTGGAGAAGGCAAGGCCGACCAGCAATTTATCTTCCAGTATGAGGGTGCCGATATGGTTGATGGCGTACAGCAGGAGCCGCAACTGGCGCCACAAAGCGCGTTTGACCTGAAGCTTGGCGACGGCACATCCAATCAGGGCCAAAGCGATGGTGAAGGCAAGAGCGAGGTGCTCGAGCGCGACGCCATGCAGAGCGTTGCTATCGAAGTATTGAGTCACCGGGACTGAACCAGCTGACATTCCTGCCGAGAGGAGCTATGCCATGAGCTTGTATCCGAAAGTGCCATATGCTCGGGGCAAGGACATGTCTTTGCTGTACTGCGAACGCAAGGCATGCAAGAAAATCAAAATACGCCGCAACCTGCCCGGCAACATAATCGTCATTCATGGCGTCAACGATGTGGGCGTCAGTTACCAGGCTGTGGAGGAAGGCTTGTGCGCCGGACTCGAGTCGCGATTGGGACGCGGCTTTGCGCCGGCCACCTATCGCATGCCCACGCAGGCCGACCATGACAAGCTTCTGGACGATCCGGACGCCGTATTTTTCAAACGCATATTGACCGACCAGACCAATAGCCCGGTGATTCCGTTTTATTGGGGCTATCGGGAAGTGAGCAAGCAAACGGAAACGGTCAACGGCCAGTTTGTCGACCGCTACGGCAACCGCTTGGATAAGGACTTGTCGAAGGAGGGCGGCCCATTTGGTAACGCCACCAGCAATCTACCCGATATGTGGCGTCCCGGCCTGTCTGCCAGGATCGACCCCATGGGCGACCCGTTGAGGCCGTTGCGCACGGCGCCCGGACGCATGTATTTCGTGCTGGCCGCCCAGCGCCTGGCCGCCCTGATTGCCATGATCCGCGATTATGACGCCCAGGATACGGTCAGCATCGTTGCGCATAGCCAGGGTTGCCTGCTGTCGCTACTGGCGCAGGCCATGCTGATGGAGAAAGGGCTGGCGCCTGCCGATAATCTGATCCTGACCCATCCACCCTATAGCCTGGTGGACAATATTCCGCGCATGATGCGCATAGCAGGCTGGTTCGATGGTGGCGAGGAGGCCGCGATGAAACCGTACTATCACCTGCTCGATGGCGTGCAGACCATGGGCGCGCGTCTGCAAACACTGGTCAATATCGCGGCCGGTGTCGCCAAAGGTAGCGGCAAGGCCGCCGCGCCGACATTTGCTTCGCTGGGCGATGACGAACATCGCGGTATGGTGGGCCCCGCCTGGAAAGCCGAAGCTGACCGCGATAATCGTGGCAAGGTGTATCTGTATTTCTGTCCGGAAGACATGACCGTTGCACTCGACAATATGCAGGGTATCGGCTGGGATGGTGTGCCCGATTACGCCGTTGGCAGCGAGCTGAAAGAGGAAAGCCAGCAATATGATTTCGGCGCAATGGGGTATGCCAATGAAACCACGCAAGTCGTCGAGCGCGAGGTCACGCGCAAGGCGCTGGAAGAATTGGGAAAGGGCTTTTTCCAGCGCGTCTTCAGCAACAAGGTTCGGCGCGATCCCGCCACCGGCAAGACCGGTCTGTCGCTGGTCGGCAAGGCGCCACCCCATGATTTTGCACTGCGAATTGGCGCGGAAACGGAGCGCGAGCATGTCGATGCTTCGTTGCGCGAATATCGCGCCCAGCACAAGAGCGTCGCCTGGCCGATCAATGCGCGCCTGAGCAAGGAAGAGCAGCGCGACGGCGTGCGCACCATCACCGGCGAAGCCTTGAAAAAGCCGGTACCGGCCGATTTGCGCGGAGCCGGCCATATCGATGTCGCTGACATTCCAGCCAGCTCCACCATGGCCAGGCGACCAGGGAAGGATGCTGGCCCGGTATCGCCGGTCGATCCGATCGAAGCAACCATTCCGATTGCCAGTAATCGGGGCTTTCAGACACGCAGCGAGTACCGGCCAGATCCGGATGGTCGTGAAAAATTCCCGGAAAATGATGAAGAAATCCTCGCTGGGAAATTGGACTTGATGACGGTTAGTTACAACAAAGAAATGAATCTGGACAGCAAATCCGCGCTCGACCAGCGCAAGGTGATCTCGGCAACACGTTTTACCAACGCCAAAGTGCTGGCGCAAATCCAGGAAAGTCCAAACGAAGCGCGGCTGCGCTGGCAAAAAGAAGTCAGTCCCAAGTCCTATCACAGCTCTATTATTGGCAGCGTCAAAAATCATAGCCAGGTCACTGCTTACGACGTGGCGATAGGCAGTGGCAAGGCTTCCTCTGATCCTGCGTTCTATGCGTATTTGTGCGCGGTAGCGGATTGGCGTATTCAAGACAAGAAAAGCACAGACAAGCAGCGTGAGGGCATACGCAAGAGAAGCGACTTTCTGAGCAATTTCTCATCATATTTGTCCGTGGAGCGGGCTTGGCGTAAGGCTGTAATAGACGGCACTATCGAGTATTACAACTCGGGGATTTTGCCGTCAGAGCTGCCTTTGTTGAGTGGTCCATTATGGAAAATTGTAATTTCAGAAACCAGGAAAATGAAGAGGGTCAAGGAGAAAGCCGGAAAAAAATAATCAGTGTCAGTTTTTAAATGTGGTTCATTCCAAGGGGATAATGATGATCATGCTCCGCTGGTTGGGAATCGTACTGGTGATTGTCGTGCTACTTGCAGTAGTTCTGTATCTGGGTTTCGTACCGAAAAGCCAAGCATACGAGCGGGCGACCGAAGCTGCCGTTAGTCCAAAGCAAGCTGCCGCCACTCCGCAGGATATTCAGCAGCGACGGGAATATGTGCTTGAAGTACTGGGTCTGGGCGTAACACTTGATAAGTATCGCCAGGCCTGGCTATGGGATGCTTTGCAAAAGGGCAGCGCTTACACCAGCATCCGTGAGCAGGATCCAAAGAAGTATCCGTGGTCAGGCGAAGATAAAGATGGCAGGGGAGGTACCAGAGCATATGACGCGCTGGAAAACGGCATCAACTCGACGCCTTTATTTTGGGGCCTGCCTTCGTTTTATGCTGGCGCCGCAATTCTCGATCCTGATGGTCAGCCAAGGCTGAACGAACCGATTGCTGGCCTGGTCGCAGGTGCAGTGACATCAGGTATGGGATGGCATTTGTTCTCTGTCGCGCCGTGGAGGCTGGATGAACACCCTGATGATTTACTCAATGCGGTATTTGATTTCTTCGATGCGCATCCCGATGTACCCTATGTTGCCTTGCATGCGGAAGACAGCCCTGGCAGCCGGGATAGCCGCCGTTTGCCGGGGGCCAAAAAGAAGCTGATCAATGGTTATTACATACCAGATATGCCAGACGCCACTGCTGTTTTCATTCTGGCGCGGCGGGAACGGGTTGAACCGCTAAGGCCTTATGTGTGGGAAGATCCGCAACATCAATTTGGGCAGAAGCAGTTTCGTGCGATGTATTTCGACCTCATGCAGTCGTTGCCGTCGCCCGAGAAAGAAAAGCGGCCAGATGCGTTCAGCGAGCGCCAGCCCACCGTCCCCGAATGGCTATCCGCCGCTGCCGCCTTTGCCCAGCGCCCCGATGTGCGTGGCACAGGCTTGCATATGCTCGACGGTGCCAACCCTTGGCAACATCGGCCGCCGCGCGACTGGAAACCGACGCCCTGGTTTCCCATCCCGTGGAGTATTGAGCAGATGGCAACCTTTGACCGCTTGCCTTCGTTTGGCTTTGTTCACCGGCCGGTGTTTGTCAAGTTTGCCGACGAGCATGGCAAGCCGGTCGAACGGCGCGACCAGCGCCAGAAAATACTCAATGCCGGCTGGCAGCAGGCGTTGCAGACACTGCCAGAAGCCGAGCGCAACAAAGGGCCGTCGCGCATCATTGCCGCTACCGGAAAACAGCGCGAACAGCTGCTGTTACTCGATGGCCTGCTGCACGACTATGCTGCGCAAGGCGGGCCCGAGATCGATACCGGCAAGAGCGCGCAATTTATTGATACTGATTTACGGCTGGGCAATACCGGCGCGGCCACCTTCTTTATGCAGATGGCGATCGGTGTGATGGGCAGCTATCGCGAAGGCGGCGCCAGTGCCGCCATTAATCTGCGCGACCGCCATGAAGCGAGCATTATTTTCATTACGCCGCCCAGCGAGACGCGGCGCAAGCAGCAGGATGCGGGCGGCGATATTTTCCGCAGCCGTATCACGCCAGCGGTCGATCCGGCCAACTACCAGGCGCCGTCGATGGAAGCGCTGCTGGAAAGCCAGCAAGCACAATAAGGAGACAAACATGCGCAAGGTGATACGGCTGGGTGACGCCACCAGCCATGGCGGCAAGGTGATCGACTGCGCTGCTACCCACTTTACAATCAATGGTATTGCGGTAGCCTGTGTGGGTGATCTGTGCAGTTGTCCCGTCAAAGGACATCAGGGCTGCACCATACGCAGCGGTTCGGCGCGCCATGCAATCAACGGCGTAGCGGTGGCGTTCGAGGGCGACGTCACCAGTTGCGGCGCAAAGCTGATCGCGGGCGCTGACAACTACCGTTCTTCCTGAGGCCGACAGCGGCGCTATAATTGGCTGTCGTTGGCCGACTGGATTGGCGCGGCTAGCATGGTGCAGTCGATATACAAAGGAATTTACAAAGGAATTGCATGCAAGGAAGTACCTCGCGCCTGCTGGCGCTGCTGTTGCTCTGTTCTGCCGCCCACGCGCAGGAAACCGCACGCACGCCGACAGCGCAGGAGCGCCAGTCGTTCCACGACTATCAGGCCACGCAGCCGGCGCCGCCAAAGGGCGCGCGGCTGGTGTTTGACTCGGTGCCGGCTGCCGATGGAGGCAACGGCGCGTTGCAAGCAAGCGTCGAAGCGCCGCCGCATCGCGGGCGGGGTGCGCTGTGCCGTACCGAGCGCATCAATCATGTGCTGCATGGTAATGGCAAGCAGGCGCGCTGGCAGAGCGCGGACACGCAATATTACGCCTGGCTCGACCGTGGCGCCTGCCGCGCCGTCGCCGAACCGGTGCGTATGCTGCAACGGGTGCCGGATGCGGAACTGGAAGGCGTGCTGCTGTATCAGAAATCCTTGCTGGAGCGGGCGCGCCTGCTGATGGCTGGCAATACTGCCTGTGCGCCGGCGCGCGCGTATCCGTTTGTGCTGGCAGCGGTCGACGTGGGCGCCTCGCGCCCCGGCGCCGAAGAGCAGTATGCGCTGGTGTTCAAAAGCGACCGCAACACCTTTCTGCGCATCTGGCTGCGCAAGAGCGGGGCGCAGTATGATGCGTGGAATGTCACTTGCCCGGCGATGCTGTAAGCTGCGCGCCTGTCTGATTAATCTGCTTTTATTACCATTATGAATCACAACTCCACTTCCGCCCGCAGCTGGGGCACCATCGTTACCCATAACGACGATATGGCCATTATCTATCGCTACGTCGATGCCTTCCACGATGAGTGGGACCTGGCCACGCAGCCGGATCGCATCATCATTGCCTGGCGCTATGAAAACCCGACGGGCATGCCGTCGCCGACCGAGCGCGAGCAGATGGAAGAGCTCGAAGCGGCGCTCGAGCCGGTGGTGGAGGAAGAAGGCTTTGCCACGCTGGCGCTGGTGTCGACCGGTGAAAACCTGCGCGAATGGATTTACTACACGCAGTCGGGCGAGGACTTCTTCAACCGCTTGAATAGCGCGCTGGCCGACCGTCCGCGCTTCCCGATAGAAATTCGCAGCGCGCCCGATCCGGCGTGGGCCACCTACGCCGCTTTCATGGCGGCCCTGCCAAAGTAATCAGGCCAGCGCCGCTGTCACGATGCGGGTGGCGGCGGTAATGATGTCCTGGTTGGTGGGCGCGTTTTTCACTTCGCGCGTGTAGTAGATGGCGATGACCAGCGGTGTGCCGTCGGGCGACCAGGCCACGCCGATATCGTTGACGGTGCCATACGCGCCCGAGCCGGTCTTGTCGGCTGCGCTCCAGCCGGCTGGCAGGCCGGCGCGGATGCGCTGGTCTCCCGTGGTATTGCCGCGCATCCAGCTTTCCAGTTGCTGGCGCTGCGACGCTGGCAAGGCCTCACCCAGCAGCAACTGTTGCAGGCTGTGCGTCATTGCTGTCGGACTGGTGGTGTCGCGCACTTCGCCCGGTATCGCGCTGTTGAGTTCTGTTTCCCAGCGTTCCAGCTGAAACACATCGTTGCCGATGCTGCGCGCAAAGGCGGTCACGGCCTGCGGGCCACCCAGCAACTTCATCAGGAAATTGGCTGCGCTGTTGTCGCTGTATTGTACGGTGGCGGCGCACAGTTCGGCCACCGTCATACCGTCGGCCAGGTGTTTTTCGGTGATTGGCGAATAGGTGACCAGCTCGCTTTTTTGATAGCTGATGCGCTGCGCCAGCAGCGTGGCGTCGCCGGCCTGGCGCGCCAGTATGGCCGCCGCCAGCATGGCCTTGAAGGTGCTGCACATCGGAAAGCGTTCGTCGGCGCGGTGCGCCACGGTCGCGCCAGTGCGCGCGTTGACGGCCGATATGCCCAGGCGCCCGCCGGCAGCCTGTTCCAGCGCCGCCAGTTGCTGCTGTGGCGAAGAAGAGGTAGCCGCAAACAGTGCGCCTGGGCACAGCAGGACGGCGCCGCCAGCGAGCACGATGCGGCGGCGGACGGGAGAGTGCAGATAATCGGGCATGGTCAGGTCTGGTTCGATGTGGAAAGGCCGGCCAGCAGTGCGCCGATGGCGTCGATCCGGGCCGGTTTGGTCAGGTGATGGTTGAAACCGGCCGCGCTGGCCTGGTTGCGGTCGTCTTCGCCGCCCCAGCCGGTCAGCGCCACCAGTTCGCAATGCTGGCCGACCGGCGTCTGGCGCAGCGCGCGCGCCACGGCGTAGCCGTCCATGTCGGGCAGGCCGATATCGAGAAACACCACATCGGGCCGGAACTGCGCTGCGTGCTCCAGCGCTTGCGCGCCGTCATGCACCATCTCGGCCTGGTGGCCCATCATGTCGAGGATGGCGCACAGGGTTTCGGCAGCGTCGATATTGTCGTCGACCACCAGCACGCGCAACTGGCCGCTGGCGGCCGGCGCGCTGTCGTCGGCTTGCGGCGCGATTTGTGGCGGCAAGGGCAGCAGCGGCAGGCGGATGGTAAAGGTGCTGCCCTGGCCGGGCCCGTCGCTGGCGGCGCTGGCGCTGCCGCCATGCAGCTCGACCAGGCGCCGCACCAGCGACAGGCCGATGCCCAGGCCGCCTTGCGCGCGGCCCATGTTCTGGCCGACCTGGGTAAACATGTCGAACACACTGCCGAGCGCGCCTTGCGGTATGCCCATGCCGCTGTCGCGCACGGCAATCACCGCTTCGTCGCCATCGCGCCGGGCGATCAAGCTGATCCGGCCGCCGGCAGGCGTGTACTTGGCCGCATTGTTGAGCAGGTTGCCCAGCACCTGGGCCAGCCGGGTGGGATCGGCATCGAGCAGCAGCGGCTGCGAATCCATGTCCAGGTCCAACTGATGGCGGTTGGTTTCAATCAGCGGCGTGTTGGTTTCCACGGCACTGGCAATCACGGTTTTGAGGTCGATGCGCTCGGGCTTGAGATCGATCTGGCCGCGCGTGATGCGTGCCACGTCAAGCAGGTCGTCAACCAGGTGCACCATCTGGTTGACCTGGCGTTCCATCACATCGCGTACGCGCGCCACGGTGTCGGGCTTGTCGGCTGCCATGCGCATGATCTGCAGGCCGTTGCGGATCGGCGCCAGTGGATTGCGCAGTTCGTGCGCCAGCGTGGCCAGGAATTCGGTCTTGCGGCGGTCCATTTCCGACAGGTCGTCGGCCAGCTTGCGCAACTGCAGTTCGCTGCGTTTGCGTTCGGAAATATCGCTGAACAGCACCGCCAGCTTGCGGCTGCCGGGGCCGCCGAGGCGGGTGGCATAGATATCGAACCAGCGCTGCATGGCGTGCGCCTCGTTTTCATAACGGATCGGGCGGCCCGTGCGCAACACTTCATCATAGACATTGAACCAGTGCTGGTCATGTTCGGGCACCATTTCGCGGATGGTGCGGCCGAAGGCGTTTTCCAGGCCGGACTGCTTGACGAAAGCAGGGTTGCCTTCCAGGTAGCGCCAGTCGACCGGATAACCATCTGCGTCATACAGCATTTCAATCACACAATATGCCTGATCCATCAGCTCGATCAGCGTGCCGTAGCGCTCTTCGCTGCTGTGCAGCGCGTCTTCGATCTGTTTCTGGCGTGTAATGTCGAGTATCACGCCCGGCAAGCGTAAAGGCGTGCCGTCCGGGCCATATTCGACGCGGCCGCGCGCCAGCACGTGGCGCGTCTGGCCATCGGCGCCTTCGATCCGGTAGCTTGCTTCAAATGGCTGCCCGACCTCGATGGCCTCGGTGATTTTTGCATTCAGGTGCGGCAGGTCATCGGGATGGATCAGCGACAGATAGCTGGCCAGCGGCGTGGGCGCGGTGGGCTGCGGCTGCAGCGGAAACAGGCGCGCCATATTGCGGTCGGCCGTGACCAGGTCGGACACGATATCCCAGCTCCAGGTGGCGACTTCGCTAGCGGCCAGCGTGAGGCGCAGCGCCTCCTCGTTTTGCTTGCTGGCCGTCAGGTCGAGCGAAATGCCGGACAGGGTAATGACATTGCCTGCGCCGTCGCTGGTGCAGGTGCCGCGCATGTGGACCCAATGCAGCGAGCCGTCCGGCCAGCGCACGCGCAGGTCGATTTCAAAGTCTGCTGCAGCGGCGATGGCGGTGCGCACCGCTTCCTGCCATTGCTGCAAGTCGCCATCGAGCATGGCGCCGGTCAGTTGGGCGTAGTTCAGTTCGGTGTGCGTCAGCAAGCCGAAGTTGGCGCGGCAGGCCTCAGAGCAATGCAGGCTGCCGCTGCCCAGGTCGATTTCCCAGGTGCCCATGCGGCCACCTTGCATGGCCAGGCGCAGCTGCTGCTCGCCCTGGCGTTGGGTGGTGACGTCGGTGTGCGAGCCGAGCCATTCGCGTACGGCGCCGTGCTCGTCAAGCAGTGGCAGCATGCGCACCACCATATTGCGGTATGCGCCGCTGACATGGCGCAGCCGGTATTCCGTTTCAAACACGGTAGTGAGATGCGACGGCATGACGTAGGGCATGCTGCGGTCGTCGGGATGCAGCGCATTGATCCAGCCACGTCCCATCAGCTCGGCTTCGCTCTGGCCGGTAAAGGCACGCCAGCCAGGCTGGTCGGTATCGAATTGCCCGAACACCCGCGTACTCCAGACGATATTGCAATGCGCGCTCAGCAGCCGCCGCGCGCGCGCTTCGTTGTCGTCCGGTGGTGGCGCCTGGCGACGCAGGGTGACCAGCACCGCACCTTCGCTTTCCGGCAGCCGGTGCAAGGCCAGTTGCCAGGGCGTGCTGTCGTGACTGCCAGCCAGGCCCGCTTCGCAGCGCGCCGTGCCGTCCTGGCGGGCCTGTTCCAGCGCTGCATTCACCGCCGCTGCCTGGTGCGTGCTCCAGAGTGCAGCCCAGTTTGCATCCGGCAGCAGCCGCCTGGCCGTGGCGTTGGGATTGTGCATCGTGCCCTCGGCATCGATCACAAACATCGGTTCGACGCCATATTCATAGGCATGGGCGGCGGCGTGCGCGGCGGCAACTGGCGGCATCTGGGTTCGGTGGTCAGTAGCAAGCATAGGATGAATAAACAGGCTGAGCATGATAATGCGCTGCACTGAAACAGGGCGTGGCGGGCAGCGGCAAGTTGGGAGATAGTACTAGTAATTGCCAACTCAGGCCTGCACGAATGGCAACCTCGGCAGATGTTTCAACCCTTGCCTCGCTTGTCAAGAAAAACCAAAAATGCGGCTAAATCGCCGATTTAGCCGCTGTATTGTGGCTGATTAGCCACTAGTGAGTGAATTCTGTTATTGATTGGATATTTTGCATAACAATATTCTTGCTGCGCATAAGGGGCTTGAATTAAATTGGCGCCTTGCTGAACGTCGGCGTCATCAGACATCTGAAGATGCGGCCTGGAACGCTGTCACCTCGAATCGTGGCGGCAGAGCAGAGCCAATGATGCCGGGAGTGGGGACACATCCGCTCGCGCAGACGCACCAGAAAAGTGCAAAAAAGAAGACGCGCCGCAAAGAACATGCCGGAGACAGTTTGCTAGACAGATTTCGCGATTCTTTTTTATAACCTCTGGAAAACATCATGATCAAAATGTCCAAGATGCACAAGCGTCTGTGCGCCAAAAGCGCCGCCATGCTGGCGTTGTCAGCAGCCCTGCCAATTGGCTCGGCTTACGCTGACGAGGCTGCCGCTGCCGCCGACACGGCGCCTGCGGCCAGCCAATTGGAAACCGTGACCGTTACCGCACAGCGCCGCAAGGAAAATATCCGTGACGTGCCTGTGTCCGTGTCGTCGCTGACGCCGCAAAAGCTGGACGTCATCGTCTCCGGCGGCCAGGACATCCGCATGCTGGCCGGCAAAGTGCCGAGCCTGAACGTGGAGTCGTCGAACGGCCGCACCTTTCCGCGCTTTTACATCCGCGGCTACGGCAATACCGACTTCAATATTTTTGCATCGCAACCTGTCTCGCTGATCTACGACGACGTGGTCCAGGAAAATCCGATCCTGAAGGGCTATCCGATTTTTGACGTGGCCAACGTGGAAGTATTGCGCGGCCCGCAAGGCACGCTGTTCGGCCGCAACACGCCAGCCGGCGTGGTCAAGTTCGAGTCGGCCAAGCCGAACCTGGACAAGGTCGAAGGCTATTACAGCGGCTCGATCGCTACCCATAACACCGTCAACGTCGAAGGCGCTGTCAACGTGCCGTTGAGCAAAGAGTGGGCAATGCGCGTATCGACCCTGCGCCAGCACCGCGACGACTATGTCGACAACACCTTTACCGGCCAGAAAGATGCGCTGGACGGCTACAACGAACACGCCGAACGCGTGCAAGTGCTGTACGCCCCGAACACCACCTTCAATGCACTGTTCAACGTGCATCAGCGTAGCACCGCCGGCAGCGCGCGCGTGTTCTACGCCAACATGATCAAGCAAGGCACCAACGACATCGTCGACGGCTTCGATCCGAACAAATCGAACACCAACGCGCCGAACTTCCAGCATCTGCAAACCAACGGTGCCAGCGCCCGCCTGAGCTGGGACCTGGACGGCGTGAAACTGTACTCGATCACCGGCTTCGAGCGCGTCGGCAGCTATCTGTCGCACGGCGATATCGACGGCGGCGCACCGAATGGTCCTGGCGTCATTCCGTTCCAGGTTGAAACGGCCGGCGGCATTACCAGCGTGAAACAGTACTCGCAAGAATTCCGCGCCGAGTCGAAAAACGCCGGTCCGATGAACTGGCAAGCAGGCGTGTACTACTTCAACGAAGACGCCAACGGTTTCTCCGACACCTTCGACACCACTACCCACGTGCTGGCGTCGCACCTGGCCAGCCGCCAGAAAAACAGCGCCTGGGCAACTTTTGCTTCGGCAAACTATGCGGTCAATGACGCCTTCATGGTGCGCGCCGGCATCCGCTACACCAAGGACAAGAAAGACTTCGATACGGTGCAGGCCGACCGCGTCGTGCAGGTCAATCCGACCAGCGCCGATGTCAGCAAATCGAAGGTCAACTGGGATCTGAGCGGTACCTACAAGTACACCAAGGACGTGAGCTTCTACGGCCGTGTTGCAACCGGTTTCCGTGCTCCAAGTATTGCACCAGCCAGCACCAGCGTGCCAGTCACGGTCGCCGATGCCGAAACCATCACGTCCTATGAAGCTGGCGTCAAGGCCGACCTGTTCGACCGTCGCGCCCGCGTGGCCTTCAGCGTGTATGACTACCAGGTCAAGAACCAGCAACTGACGGTGGTCGGTGGCACCTCGAACGTGACGCGCCTGATCAATGCCGCCAAGACTAACGGCCGCGGCGCTGAACTGGAGCTGGAAGGTTTCGTGACGCCAAGCTTGAAACTGTCGCTGGGCGGCAGCTACAACTTTACCGAAATCAAGGATCCTAGCCTGTCGATCGCCACCTGCAACCCGCTGCGTTGCACCGTGACCGATCCGAAGAATGCTGCCGGCAACGCCATTATCGATGGCAATCCGCTGCCGCAAGCACCGAAGTGGACCGTGATGGCCAATGGCCGTTATTCGATCCCGATGGAAAACGGCGAGTTCTACGTCTACAGCGACTGGACCTACCGCAGCGACATCAACTTCTTCCTGTATGAAGCCAAGGAGTTCACCGGCAAGGCGATGGTCGAAGGCGGCCTGCGCGTCGGTTACATCTGGAACGATGGCAAGTATGAAGTGGCTGCATTCGGCCGCAACATTACCGATACCAAGCGCATTACCGGCGCCATCGACTTCAACAACCGTACCGGCTTTATCAACGAGCCACGCCAGTTCGGCGTCCAGTTCAAGGGCAACTTCTAAGCCCGTTTGCAGGTGCCGGCCCTGGTGGCTGGCGCCTGATTCGAACCCGCTGCCGGCATTGCGCCGCAGCGGGTTTTTTTATGCGCGCGCAGGCAAGCGCGACAGCAATTGCGCCCAGGCCGGCACGGCCGCGCGCCAGAAGGCCTCGATATTGCTGGCGCTCACATCCAGGCCCAGAAAGCGCGCAGCAGGTAGCAACGCCTGTTGCAGCAAGGTTGAAGGCGCCGCGCCGGTGTCAAAAGCTGCGGCCCCCGTTTGTTTGGACAGCTTCTCGCCCGATTCGTTCACTACCATCGGCACATGCATGAAGCGCGGGGGCGGCAAGCCCAGCACATCTTGCAGATACAACTGGCGTGGCGTGGAGTCGAGCAGGTCGGCGCCGCGCACCACATCGGTGACGCCTTGCTCGGCATCATCAACCACCACCGCCAGCTGATAGGCCCAGAAACCGTCGCCGCGCAGCACCACAAAGTCGCCCACGTCGCGCCCCAGGTCCTGCTGCTGCCAGCCTTGCCAGCGGTCATCAAAACCAAGCACGCCAGCAGACGCATCGGGGACCCGCAAGCGCCACGCACGCGCCTCCTTACCCGCCGCCAGGCCATGCCGGCACGTGCCCGGATACACCGCCACGCCATGCCCGGCAACGCCGGCACGCAGATTCGAATCAGCAATCTCCTTGCGCGAGCAGCCGCATGGATACACCAGCCCCGCCTGCTGCAACTGCTGCAGCGCCGCCTCGTACAGCGGCAGCCGGCGGCTCTGCCACGTCGCCTCGCCATCCCACTGCATGCCGCAACGCTGCAAACTGGCCAGTATCGACGCATCAGCACCTTCGACATTGCGGTCGTAATCGAGATCTTCAATGCGCAGCAGCCAAGCGCCATGGTGCACTTTTGCATCCAGATAACTGGCCATGGCGGCCACGAGGGAGCCCATGTGCAATGGGCCTGAAGGGGAGGGGGCGAAGCGGCCGGTGTAGGGAGTGGGGCTGATGGTCATGCGACGGATTAATGGTTTTCTTACGGACGCTGAATAATAACTGAAATTTTTTGATCATCAACGATGCTTTAAATGCAAGTGCCCGTAATCATGTTTCATAGATACATACCTTGTTACCCATGGGGTCTTGTATCGTTAAAAAGCTTGCATAAGGCGCTTCTACATAATTAATAAAATATTTGCTTCCACTTAGTTGTTCTTTTATCGCATCTATGTTATCAGTTGGAATGGTAAATAAATATCTGGACCCACCAGGGGATCCAATATTGTTCTTTTCAATTTCATTTTGTGGGTAGGAAAATTCAACTTCAAGATTTTTTGCTATCTTGTGAATAAGGACATTTCTGTTGGTGGCAAAGTTTTTATTATATTTAAATTTCTCTTCAAAGTTAAAATTTTTGATATAAAATTCTTTTGCTTGATCTGGATTTAAGGAGATAATCGTTATGTAAATATTTCTATCCATAGTATTTATTTTAATTTAATTAATGGCCTCATGTTTTATTCTTGAATAAAAGTCATGTAGTGCTTTTTCCAGTTCAAGAGTAAATTAGTATGAATATTTAAATTTATTTTTGTATTTTAGAATGAATTTATTTCTAATTTATGTGATTATATTTTGTATTGTAAAATTAATGTTGATAAGCAAGTTTTAATGTCATAAAAGATTTTGATTGTAAAATCTAAAAAATAAAAAATTATTTCGCTTTGAGTGTATTCAATATTTTTTGGTGTAGATGACTTTATAATTAATCTGGCAATCTTTATATTTTTTATTGTGCGAATAGGTATTTTTTCTTCATTTATAAAATTTATAAAAATATATTTTATTTTTCCATTCTCTTTTTCAATAAAAATATTTTCAATAAAAAAATCTCTGTAATAATTACCTACTGCCCCGCTGTATTTTTCGAAATTTCCTTTTTTTTCCTTTTTGAAATTTTCCACATTGAATGAATTGCATATTGATAAAAATTTAATTTTTTGAATTTTTAATATTTTATTTTCAATACATAATACTTTTTTCATAATTTATTTTGATTTTAAACTGTACCTTGATTCAATTTTTTATTTTTTAGAATGGTCAATAAAAATTTTCGTTCCGCCTCTTGAAGCATATCTCTCATTTCTAGAGGTTGCGCTCACTGCCACACAAATGCTATCTCTAACAGTATCTTCTGAGCTATTTTTTGCGTATCTAGTTAATTATCAAAAATTCTATATCGTTTAAGATTTCCGTTATTTCCTCATTGCAATAATGGGGGTCATTTAACAACCTCCATTTTGTTCCTTTAATATTTTTGTTTTCTTTTTTAAACCCTTTTCTCAGTTTTACAACTATGCTTCCATTTTGTGGCCAATTAGAACTATTTATGCTTATGATTGAGTTTCCAGATTTTAATTCCTCTAGCAATATGCACAATAAATTGTAAGGAAGCTTTTTAATTTCTGCCACCCATGGTGAATTTTTTGTTTCATTATTTTCAATGCCGCTTATAATTTTTTTGTTTTCTAAATTTATATTTTTTTCATTTTCAGGTTGAGCCGGTATGAAATCATATAAAGGATTTATCAAGCTTCCATTGTTTTTCCATTGGTTTTTTTTCATTTTAAATATTTCTCTTTTTTCCTGGTGTGAGTTTTCCGATATCTGTTGGTGACACATAGTACTGTGTAGCGCCACCCGCCCCGAATTGCTTATTTGCCAGCGCTGCGCCTTTTGCAACACAAATATCTTCATTTACCCGGTAAGCTTGCACTTGTGTTCTCATCGCTCTTGGGTTGCCATTACTATCTTTTCCTGCTGTAACCTGTGTTAAATCATGATACCGGACTACGTTTCCTGCTGCTTTTATCAACGTATGATTAGTTACTCCGAAACCCGGAGCGCTACCTGGTGTGAGTGAGTATAATATTGTTCCTTTTTTTAATACCATATTTTTATACGAGTCTACAAACGCATAGGGATTGTTGGGATAATTAGACGTTCCTTGCATTGCCATGGCCTCTAAATCCGGCCTTTTTCCTATGCATGGATTACACGGCGAATTTTTAGGACATTTTTGGCTTAGACCTAACGGATCCACCCATGATGTGGGAGCTGGGCAATACGCATAATTATTGATTCCGCCCAGTAATCCAATAGGGTCTTGAGAGAAAAATATTGCGCAATTGGCGTCATAATATCTATATCTATTATAAAATATTCCTGTTTCTATATCTTCATATTGCCCTTGAAACCGAAGCGGTTGAAAAATACGATTTTCTTCGATTTCAGATATTGTCCCCCACGCGCTGTAGCGAGCTTTCCAAATCATTTCTCCCTGCTTGTTGACCACTTCATGCGGAGTGCCAAGATGATCGCAGTTGTAGTAAAGAATTTGGTCTTGCTTAGTTTTTTGGCTTGTTCTCTTCTCAATGCTTTGTAACGCTAATAGGTGGACCGCTGCACTACTCATTTCTTCAGTAAACTTAGCCGCCTGCAATTTGACGTTCGATTGTTTGATTGGTAAATCCCAAGCTCCTTGGTGTGATAGATGAAGAGTTTGTTGAGTACCATGGTAGCCACCTTCCGAAGCGATCCGAGCTATTGGCACAAAGCTATCTGGTTCGTAGATATACGAGACCGTGCCATGCAACGTAAGTTCCTGTGCTAATACGTCGCCATCCCATACAAAGAGCGTTGTAATGGTGCTGTTGTTGATAGGCGGATCGGTAGCAATATCCTGACGATTCCCCCATTGCTCCACAGCTACACGCTTGGCAATACGTCGGCTGAAGGCATCGTAAAAGTACTGCGCGTGATGCCGTGTGCGACCTTCTTTCCGGGTAGCGAAGCTGATACGGTTCTCAGCGTCATATTCAAGCTGCAAGTCGCTCCAGCTCGCTTCGCGGCCGGGTGGCTGGACGCGTTTGCGAATGGTGTTGCCTTGCTCGTCGTAGTCGTAACGGATATCGCCGTACTGTTCGAGCCGGTCGCCCTTGACGGCGGAGAGCGTGCCATCGCTGGCGGGGGCGACCATATTGCCAGCCGGATCGAAGGCAAACCGCTCCACCAGTCCGGGCTGGATTGCCGACAGCAGTTGTCCTATCGGGTCATACGTATAGTGCAGATTGCCGAGCGGGCCAGTCGGTGTATTGCCGGTCTGGATGATGGTGACGAGGTTGCCGACTGCGTCGTAGTCGAAGCGGCGTTCGCGCAGTGGCGATGGGGCATCGGGGTCGCGTGCCAGTGTCATGCGCGCCAGCCGCTGCTGGCGGTCGTACTGGCGGGTGGCAATCAGGCCGCTGTTGCCCAGGCGGCGCAGCTTTTCGCGGTGCAGGCTGTCTCGTTCGACGTCGACCACCGTGCGGCCATGCCACAGCACGCCGTGCCAGTGGCCGGCGCCGTAACGCAGGATGTCGATGCGGCGGCCATTGGGTAGCACGGTCTGGATACGGTTGCCCAGTTCATCATAGGCGTGCGTCATAATGAAGCTGGCATCGGGCTGGCGCGGCGCGTTGGGCATGCGGCCGGGGGCTGGCAGCGTTTGCAGGAAGCAGGCGCTGCGCTCTTCAATCAACTGGCCGCGCGCATCGTGCAGGTAGCGCTGCTCGGCTTGCGGCGACGATACGGCAATCAGCCGGCTCAGGCAGTCATAGGCGTAGCGCGTGATGCCGTCGGCGGTGGTCTTGGCGACCAGGCGTTTTAATGCATCGTGCACGAGCTCGGTACGCTGGCTGCCGCTCTGGCTGGCGCTCAGGTTGCCGGCCTGGTCGTAACTGTATTCGGTCAGCTTGCCGTCAAAGCCGGTTTCCGACGCCAGCCAGCCTTCGGCGTGATAGGTCAGCATGTAGCTCTCGCCCTTGGCATTGATCAGCTCGACCAGCTGCAGCGCGCCGTCATAGCGATAGCGCAGGACCTGGCCGATGGCGTCCGTGCGTTGCACCGGCAAGCCCTGGCCGTTGTATTGATAGCGCGTGGCGTGTCCTGCGGCGTCGAGATGCGTCAGCAAATTGCCGTCGGCATCGTATTCAAACTGCTCGCCAGCGCCGTCGCCACCCTTGATGCCGGTCAGGCGGCCGAGGACGTCGTAGGCATAGTGCGTGACGTGCTCCTGCGCATCGAATACCGCGCTGAGCCGTCCTTGCCGGTCGTAGTGGTAGCGGCTACTGTAGCCCGAGCAATCGGTATGGCGTACCAGTTGCCCCTTGCCGTTGTATTGCAGATGTTGGTGACCACCTTTCGCATCGATGACTTCGATCAACTGGCCCTGTGCATCATAACGATAACTGGTGGTGTGGCCGAGCACATCGGTTTGCGTCAGCAGGCGACCGCTGTCGTCATAGCCGCGGCGGCTGCCATGCCCCAGCGCGTCCGTGATCAGAATCGGCTGGTTGTGCTCGCCGTAGTCGATGCTGTAGCGGTTGCCCAGCGCATCGACACTGCTGACCAGGTTGCCTTGCTGGTCGTAGGCATGGCGGGTGGCGGCGCCATTGGCATCGATCTCGGCCAGCAGCATGCCGTCGCGGTCCCATTCGCGCCGACCCAGCGACGTCGCACCGGCGCCGTCATTGATGTCATTGATACGGCGCACATCGGTCGCCAGCCAGTTGGCATCAAAGGTGTACTCGAGCACGCCGCCGTTCTCGGACACACGGGTAGTGTCAGGGTCGATATAGTCGATGCGGGTCAGTTCGCTGCCGTCGAGTGCGCGGGTAAGGGTGGCGCGTGCCTGGTAGCTGTTGTCGAGCGTGATTGGATAGCGTTGGTCGTGCGCCAGTCCACGCCAGCTGGCGCGCAGGGCATCCAGGCTGATCCATTCCAGGGCATAGACAAAACCGGTATGGCTGCTGCACGCTGTCAGCAGATGGTGCTGGTAGCTATAGCTGCGGCTGTCGCCAGCCAGATTGCTCTGGCGCACCAGGTTATAACGGCGTGGCTCAGGCACGGGCGTTGTGGCAGTTTCGCTGGCGTAGTCGTAGCGCACATGGCACAGCCGGCTGCCATCGTCACCAAGTTCTTCGATGCGTTCGATGCGTGGCGCCTCGCCAGCTTGCTGCTCGCCGCAGATGGCTTCGAGCACGCTGCCGTCATCGCTGCGCAGGCGCAGCACGGGCGTGCCTGGCAAGGCATCGGGCAGGTAATCGATACTGACGCCATAACCGTCGCGCTGTTCAAAGCGCACCAGCACAAAGCGCTCGGCGAGCACTGGCGCGGCAGGCGCCAGCATGGCGTTGACGCCATTGAAACCGTGCGGCAGGCAGCTGTGGCCGGCACGGCTGAAACGCTCGCGGCTGCCGTCGCGCCACAGCAGTGTAAAGCTGTCCTGATCGTCGCGCTGCAGGGTAAAGCCTTCCTTGCGGCTGTCAAACACGGCGCCCGGCGCCAGCGCCGGCAGGCGCAGCGCGCGGCCGGTATCGTCGTGGTAGAGCGTGCCTTGTTCGCATACCGATAGGGTGGTGGTGTAGGGCGTGGCCCAGCGCGCGCCCAGCAGGCCCCAGTCGCCGCACTCCGAGCCGGAGCGGTAGCAGCGTGTCCAGACGATGGGCAGGCCGCGCGCACTGTTACGCTCCAGCGAAAAGTCGGTCTGGTACAGCACTTCCTGGCCGGTGCCGAAATGCACGGGTTTGCGTCCCTTGACCGGTTTTCCGGCCGGGCCGCTATCTTTCGGACAGCAGTCCGACGGCGGCTCGGACTTGGGTTCCTTTTTGCCGCGGCTTTTGCCGTCGTCGCCACCGGATTTGGGAGGGGGGAGATCAGACTTTTTTGCAGAAACTCTTTTTGCCGGAATGCTGTCTCTTATGCGTTTGATTTCTGGAGCAATTTTTTTGCTGACAAATTTCCCCAGCCCCGGAATTTTTCGAAAAACATAGGATTCAGCGGCACCTTCCAGCATATCAATACCAAGATCGTATGCTGTGCGGCGTAAATCACGCGCTTCTCCTGCAAGAACGTAGTCAGCTGTATGATCCAGTACAGTAGCGCTGTTTTCCATGATTACACCAGCGGTGATCAATGTACCACCTGCCGTTGCGCCGGTTGCAGCGGCGGATACAAGTGCTGGCGCGATTGGCAATGCAGTTAAACCCGTAATGGCTGCTCCTACAGCCAATCCTGCGCTACCGAGCAGGGCTTTCTCACCGCTATCGAGCATTTCATCGGCCGCGTAATGCATGGTCTTCGATCCACCATGTTTGTAATCTTGCGCTGCCTGAAGGATCAAGGAGTCGAGTTCTTTCAATATCGGCTGCGCCGCCTCCCCGCCGCGCTCGTAAATTTTTCCAACGGTATTGCGCGCATTCATCCAGACCTGGCGGCCAACCTGCACCAGGTCGGCGCCATTGGCGTGATGCCTGTTGCTGGCCTCCAGCGTATCGACCTGCTTGCCCACGGTGCCGCTCTTGATGCCGCCGGCCTTGCCTGGTGCGTCGCCGCTGACGGTGGGAATAGTGCTGCGCTGATGCAAGATAACTGGCTCGCCATGCGACCTGACGTTGGGCGAGGCGTTTTTTGCATCGGCAAATTCACCGGTGATGTTGTAGGGCAGGGGCGGCGTGCCCGATCCGACCGGCGTCTTGCAGATATCGGGCGTCAGGCTGACGCAATAAAAGCGCGATGATCTGGTGACGGTTTCATTGCTCATGGTGCGGCCGCCTCGGCGGCTTCAGCCGCTTCAGCCGCTTCAGCCAAGGCGTCCTGCGCCTGTTCCAGCAGCGCCACGCGCGCCATCTGTTCGGGCTGCTGCACATGCATCAGCTGCGTCGCGACCTGGCCGGCGTTGGCAGGGATCAGCGCGCGCCAGACCAGTTCGACGCTGGCGGTTTCGGGATCGATCAATAAGGTGTCGATGGCCAGCCGCAGCACCAGCAGCTGGTTGTTCTGGTCGGCCAGCAGCAGAAACACGATCTGCTCGGGCAGTACAAAGCGCAGCACGGTATTGCCCAAGTGATCGGCGCGTGCCGATGGGTGATCATGGCGGCACAGATTGGTCAGGGTAAATTCTTCCAGGCCCGCCAGATGCGCACATTGCTGGTCGGCCGGGGCGCAATTCCAATAGGCAAAGTCGAAGTCTTCCGGCAGGCGCGGTACCTCGTCGGCTTGCCAGTTGTTCTTCTCGACAAACTGGCCGGCCAGGGCGCGGCGCGGTTGCCAACCGCGTCCTAGCGGCGCCAGGCCGGCCGGCGCTGGCAGGTCCTTGCCGGAGGCGCCTTGCCAGAAGTGTTTGGCGGTCATGGGGCGTCCCTGGTAGATCACGCGCGGTGCGGGAACTTTTTCCAGCTTGTGCGCGTCCAAATACCAGTGGCGCGTAAAGCCGCGTCCCAATGGGTTGGTGTCGCAGTGCGCATGTTGGGCTTGTGCCTTGCCGTCACCGCCTGGGGCCGCTTCAAGGCGGCATTCACCGCCGCTGGCATAGGCGTAATGCAAAGGCAGTTGCAGGAATGTTTCTGGCTGGCTCAAACGCCAGGGGTTGGGGCGCAGCGTGCCCAGCGTTGCCATGCGGGCGCAGCTCTGGGCCAGCCGGGTGGGGATGGGTTTTTTGATGAAGTGGCGTTCACCGCACACTTGCAGCGTTTTATTGACCAGCGTTTGCCTGTTTTTGCGCAGGTGCAGATTGACCAGAAAATTCGGCAGCGCCTGGCCGCGTGGCGCATGCGCGGTGGCGTTGACGATCACATCGCAGCGCGGTTTGTAGGGAGCAAAGTCGCTTTCTTGCAGCGTGCCCGCTTGCGTATCGCCGTCCAGCGTATCGCCATCCAGGTGCAGGTCGTCGGTTGCCAGCGGAACGGCAACGCTAGTGGGCAGCAGGCTGGCCCTGCCATCGGCGCCGCATGGTCCCAGGCGGTAGCCGATGCGTGCCACCACCACATGAAAGGCGCTGTCGAACTGATCGAGCATATCGAACTGGGTGGCGGCAAACGGTGTGCGGTTGTCAAACAGCAGATTGGGAATCTGCAAGGAGGTCAGGTCGGCTGCGGCCATGGTTGTCCTCAGCCCGGGTTGTTGTCGATATCGTCGCCGTGCAGCTGCACCTTGCTCCTGCCGCGAATAATGATTTCGTCGGCGCACAGCTCGATGCGGCCAGGCGTGATGGTGATGCTGGAACTGCCTACCGTGACCGTATGCGAATCGCCGGCATTGAGCGCGCTGTCGGCGCCCACCAGCACCGTCTTGCTCAGGCCGACCTGCTCAGTTTGTGTCATGGCCACGGTGGTGTTCATGGCGCCCATCACCGTGGTCTGGTAGGCCGCGCCGATAGTCAGCGTCTTGGTCAGTGCGATCGATTCTTCCTTGGCCAGCAGCACGCGCTCGGAGCGGGCGCCGTCGATCTGTACCTGTTCATTGCCATGCACATGCTCGCGCCGATTGCCGCCAATATCGATCTGTTCGTTGTGATCGACCCGCTCCTTGCGGTGGCGGCGTACGGTAATGGTTTCATCCTGGCCCACCGTTTCGGTGCGGTTGCGCTTAACCTCGACGGTCTCGTCGCGGGCTATGGTTTTGCGGCGGTCGTTGCCGACCCAGTGCGATTCATCGTGCTCGACTTCCATGCGCTGGTCTTTCTCGGCATGCAGCCACAACTCCTCACAGCCCTTCCTGTCCTCGAAGCGCAAGGCGTTGGCGTGGGTGGCGTCGCCTTTCCTGGAAGAGCGACTGAGCATGCCGCTTTGCGTCTTTCTTGTTAGCCGGCAAATCCCACGGCGGCATATTGCGCGCGTTATATACGCAGCCGGTAATGATGGGCATGGAAACGTTGCCGTCCAAAAACTGCACGACCACTTCCATGCCGATGCGCGGCAGGCTGATATGGCCGAAATTGGCGCCGGCCCAGCTCGACACTACGCGTATCCACGGCGAACTCTGGTCGTCGAACTTGCCCAGCCGATCCCAGTGAAACTGCACTTTCACGCGGCCATAACCATCGGTATGGATTTCCTCGCCGGGCGGTCCGACCACGATGGCCGTTTGCACGCCGTAAATTTTCGGCTCCCTGCTGTGAAAGTTGCGTCCCGGCCGCCAGGCAATGCTGCGCTCGATGCAACTGAAACTGTTGCTGTAGTGCGAGCTGGCCTGGCGGCCCTGATGGTAGTTATTGCTGGCAAAGTGGCGCACCGACACGATCAGGTATTCGGTGGCGGCGATGCCGGCAAAATGTCCGCTGAGCGTAAACCAGCGACCCGGCTGCGCCGTGCGGTCGTTGCCCTGCGCTTCGAATTGCTGCGCTCTGGCGTCGCGCTCTTCCATGCGACGCAGGGCGAGCGCTTCGCCATCGTCCAGATGCCGGAAACCATAGCTGCCGGTGTTTTCGTACACTTCCAGTGGCGGCACCGCGCCCTGGCGGTTCAGGCTGTCGCTGCTGGCGCGGGCGCCGCGTGGATGCTTGAAGTTGAAACTGGCCAGCGTCATCTGCGCTGGCGCCAGGCGCCGCATGCCGCTCCACTGGTGCACGCCGTCATCTTCCTGGCTACCGCCATGGTGCTGGAAGGGCATGCTGTCGAGTTCGCCATCAATCGGCGGACCCAGCGTGCTGTCATCCGACAGGTAAAGCGTATGGCCGTCGCGCCGATGTTCGTAGCGGTAATGCCAGCCCAGTTGCTCCCAATGCCGGTGCAGGAGGTTATGGTCGCTTTCGTTATGCTGGCAGATATAGGTGATGGCGGGGTCGGCGCCGCTGGCGCCAAGTCGGTAGTCGCGCATCAGATAGTCTTCCAGCACAGCATCGGTCAACGCAGCAATATTCAGGCCGTGAAAAGCCTTGTTGTTTTGCCGCAGGCGCAAATGGGCCAGCCATGGTTCGAGCACCATTTCATAGTAGGCA
The DNA here is from genome assembly GCF_009208565.1 of Janthinobacterium aquaticum. Classification (GTDB taxonomy): domain Bacteria; phylum Pseudomonadota; class Gammaproteobacteria; order Burkholderiales; family Burkholderiaceae_D; genus Janthinobacterium. The sequence continues at coordinate 227,044 of NZ_WFLK01000008.1, forward strand.
AAGCCGCCGTCGGCGCGCAGCAGGCGGAACTCGAAAACATGGCCGTTGAAGTAGCGCAAGCTACCGTCTTCGCGCACCAGTTCGATGCTGACCATCTTGCCCATCACGCTTTCCAGCGCCACGGCAGCGTTGTCGGACAGCACTTCGACGATATAGCAAAAGTCGCATGACAGGCTTTCGGCCGCGTCCAGCGTATTGGCCAGCAGCGTCGCGTCGGCGGGGGCATCGTTGTGCGGGAAGTGCAGGCGCAGCAGGCGGTCGCCCTGCATGTCCTGTACCAGGCTGGCCAGGGTTGCCCAGGCCGGGTTGGCATCCTGAAACGCATTCATGCTGACATCGCCTCCTCGGGTAATTGGTGCGCAGGCAGAACGATCACTGTAGAGTTGGCAAGCTCAAGCGTATTGAGCCGGCGCAACGCTCAGCTCAGTCAGGCAGCGCCGGCATCAGTTGCAGGCAGTAATGCATGTCATCGCGCTCACCGGTATGGGCTGGCGGGCAAAGAAAAGTGTTATAGCCCAGGCCGCTCTCAGGCAGCCGGCCCAGCGTGACGCCGCGCACGGCGCCGGCGTCCAGCACGAGTTCGATCCGGTACTGCAGCAAGGGCTGGCCAAACAGCTTGAGCAGTTGTGCCAGTTGCACGCTGTCATTGGTGCGCGGCAGGAATTGGGCATGCTGCGCGGCGTTGAGCGGACCGATGCGCACGGTGACGGCCAGGTCGGGACGCAGGCAGCGCTCTCCCAGCGTGGCGCGCTGGCCCAGCAGCGCGTTGGCGCCGCCCAGCGCCGTCTGTTCGCGTGGCGCCAGTACCAGCATGGCGCCGGTGGCCTCGAGCACCGTAACGGGCACGCCGAAATGATCGGCCAGGATGCGCGCCATCACCGTGGCCGATAGTTGGCGCTGCTGCAGCAGGCCGCTGTACAGGCCGATAACCGATGGCGCGATATCTAGAGCAGGGCAGGGGTGATGGCCGGCCAGCGCCAGCAGCTGGGGCAGGAATTGCTGTTGCGCCTGGCCTTGCTCGATCCGGTATTTTTCCCAGGCCTGGTAAAACAGCGTCAGCGCGCGGCTGGAAAACAGGTCGAGAAAGGCGCGTGGCGCTGCGTCATCCAGGCTGGTCTGATGGTGGGCAATGCGTTCCGAGTAATGGCTGGGCAAGGCGCCGTGATTGCCAAGAAAACCCATAAAGGTCGGGGTGATCCGGAACCGCAACTGGTCGGGGTTTGCAAGGCTGCCTTCGACGCTGATCGCTTCGATCTGGCTGGCCGGAAAGGCGGGCGAGACGCTGTTGACGAAGCGCACGCTGCGCGTCAGCGCGGTCTCGGTCGGCACGCCTTGCTGGTGCAGCCAGCCCAGCAGCAGGCGTACGGCCTGGCGCCAGCAATACTGCTGCGGCGTGGCCAGCAACTGGCCGATTACGCGGTGCTGGCGTAGCGGGCCGGACATTGAACGAGTTCCTCGCCGCTGCGCTGCGACACCAGCGTCAGGCGGCTAAAGCAGTTGAGCTGGTTGTTCATCGCGAAATAGCGCTGGAACACTTGCGCAAACACGGCCAGGCTGCTGCCGGCAAAAGCCTGTTCGTCGAGCGTCATGCGGATGGCGATGCCGGGCATCAGCGTGGGAAACGGCGCGCCCGCCATCCAGTCGCGCGTGCTGCCGTGCGCCAGGCCCGTGATGCCTTCGATCAGGCGCTGGGTGGTGGCCGAGCAGGGCAGATCGTACAGGCTCAGCATCTTTTGAAATTCGCCCAGTTCGGCTTGTGTCAGGCCCGAATAGTTGAGCGACAAATGCGAGATCAGCCGCCAGTGCGCGTGCTTGCCCGCTTGCTGGCGATAGCTGGGCGTGGGTTTGCGCAGAAAGCGGATCGGCAAGCCGTCGGGTACGTCTTCGGCTTGCAGGTCGCCTTGCGGCTGGCCATACGGCAATTGCGTGGGCAGGTCGCGGTTGCTGCACAGCAGTTGCGTTGCAATGGTGACGGCGCCGTCATCGGCCGCGCGCTGGTCCAGGCGCTGGCGCCATGGCGGGTCGATCAGGCACAGCCGCGTTTCATGGCCGGGGCTGACTGCGGCGACCTGCTGATCGCGCCGCGCCAGCCAGTAGTTGCCAGACTGTTGGCCACCCTGTTCATGGCGCGCGCCGTGCAGCGCCGAATACAGTGGCAGGAACGTGCTCAAGCGTTCGCCTTGCGCATCGCGGTGCAGCACGCTGACGCTTTCGATACTGTGGATCTCGTAGGCCGGTGCGTGGCTGGCATCGGCAATCAGGGCGTGATCGGCCTCGGTGTCGGTATAGCGGATCGGCACGCCGGTCTTGTGAAACAGATTGATGACCGGCGTGCAGCCTTGCAGCAGATTGCCAGGGCTGGCCATGGCGAGCAGACGCGCCGCATGGCTGTCGCTGCGCACGCCGCGCAGCAACAGGTGCAGCGTGAACCGGCGGCATTGCAGGGGCAATCGCGCTGCGATCTGCGGCCATAGCAGGTCGATAAAATAAAATTTATCGGGGAAGGCAAAGTATTCGCTCAGCAGGCGCAGGGCCGGGTGCGAACGCGCGCAAAACGGCAGCAGCGCGTCGCTCTCGTCATAGCCGGCCGGCGCCAGCACCGCGCCGTCGAGCGCCTGCCAGGGAGCGCCGGGTTCGGTGGCGATATAAGCGCCGCTCGCGTGCAGGACCAGGGCATCGAACAGCACCGCGCGCAGCGACGGTTCGCCATCGACAAACAGGCGCAGGCGCTGCAGCGCCAGTTGCGACAGGTCGGCATGGGCGCTGCTGGCGGCAAAGCTGATGCTGAGCACGGCGCTGGCGTCCGGCGGCAGGGGCAAGGCTGGCGGCGCATCGGCCGTGGCGCCCAGGCGCAGTTGCGTAATGGCCAGCGGCGCCAGCGTGACGTCATGGGTGCTGGTGAATTTGCAGGCCACGCCCTGCACCGGAGGCGAACGCAGCACGGTGCCGCGCGCGATCGTGCGCACCTGGTCGTCGGCCGGTGCATCGTCCTGCCCGATACGGACGATGGCGCAGCACGGAAACGGGCGCAGGAAATGCGGATACAGCGTTTCAAGCAGCGACTCGGTCAGTTGCGGGTAGTCGTCGTCGAGCCGCTTGGCGACCCTGGCTGTCAGCAGGGCAAACGACTGGATCAGGCGCTCGACATGCGGGTCTTCGCAGGTCTCGCCGGCGATGTGCAAACGTCCGGCCACTTTCGGATAGCGATGGGCGAACTCGCGCGTGTACTGGCGAAACAGGCCCAGCTCACGTTCGTAATACGGCAGCAGATGTTCCACGGTCGCGCTTTCGGCCAGCTGTAAAGTTGCATGCTGGCATTAAGCTTGACCGTGGATATTGATTTTATACAACCTATCAGAAATGATATTCAGCGCGCACCATCGGCGTTTTCGCCGTCTGCCCCTGGTTGCCGGTGGTGGCGGCCGAGTTGCCGAATTTGTTTTTCCAGTACTGGTATTCGAGGCCCAAGCGGAAAGTGTTCTTGGCGTTGCCCAGTGCGGCGCCCACATCAAACATGACCTGCATGTCGATATTGGTTTCGACGGCGGTCGGGCGACCCACTTCGTCCTTGCCTTTCGAGTCGATCAGGTTGAAAAAGCCTTCAAAGGAAAACAGCGGCGACAGCGGAATGCCCCAGGCGCCGGTCAGCATGGCGTGGGTCTTGTAAGTATAGCGGCCGCGCACGTCGGAGATCGGCGGGAAGGCGCCGCTCGGGGCATTGCTTTCGCGCAGCAACAGCAGGCTGGTGTTGAAAAAGCCGGGCACATCCCACATCAGGGTCGGGCCGGCGACGAGCATGCGCTTGCGCGAGTTGTAGCCGACGTCGTTCTTGGTATTGACATCGAAACCGAGCGTCACGCCCACGCCGCGCACCGGACCGAACGCGATGTCGCTGCCGCGCACCTTGCCGATATCGATGGTGTTGCGATACACCAGATACGCTTCCTGAGCGCCCGAAGTCTTGCCCAGCGCGCCAGGGTCCTTGCTGTCGGACATCAGGAAATCGAGATTGACGAAATTGCTGCCGTATTTGTAGCCGCTGGCATGGGTGATGGCGAAAATATTTTTCTTGATGTCGTCCGGATTGAACGGTTCGCGGTAGTCGTTGCCGGCGCGCCAGCTCAGCGCCGTATCGCTCCATTCGGCTGCCTGGGCAGTGCCTGCCACGCCGCTGGCGGCAAGCAAGGCGGTGGCAAAAAGGCAAGGCAGCAGGGCGATTATTGGTTTTTTCACGTAGGACTCCGGATGGCGGCAAAAATTGACGATTGAGGAAAATTGCAGCAATGATGTGTGGCGATGCGCAACGATGGACGCCGTTGCAAGCATCATGCGAGAAAGCAGTCAGCCCTTGATATGTTTTATATGCATACTTGGTATCATTTCTTGAATATAATGATCGCATTTTCCACGCCTTGCGGGGCCAGCCATGTGCTGTAAAGCTGTCAATTTTTTTCAAAACAGCCGGCCGGTGTTGTTTTTTTGTGGAAAAAGAAACGCGCCGCGAAAGCGGTACCCCATCGGCTGGGCGAATCTCGATACGATATAAATCAAATACGGTTTTCTACCATCCATCGTCCCTCAACGCTCGCGAACAAGGCACAAGAACAGCAATGACGTTACGCCTGGAGTTACAAGACATCAGCAAGCGTTATCCGGCCGTGGTGGCCAATGACGGCATCAATTTACGCGTGGAAGCAGGGCAGATCCATGCCGTACTGGGCGAGAACGGCGCCGGTAAGTCGACGTTGATGAAAATTATCTACGGTGCCGTGCAGCCCGATGGCGGACGCATGCTGTGGAACGGTCGCGAAGTCGCGGTAGCCAGTCCGGCTGCTGCGCGCGCGCTGGGCATTGCCATGGTGTTCCAGCATTTTTCGCTGTTCGACACGCTGACCGTGACCGAAAACATTGCACTGGGCTTGCCGGCCGATACCGACCTGGCCAAGCTGGCGGTGCGCATTGCCGATACCGCGCGCCAGTACGGACTGGAACTCGAGCCGCAGCGCCATGTGCACACCTTGTCTGTGGGCGAATGCCAGCGCGTGGAGATCGTGCGCGCGCTGCTGGCCAAGCCGCAGTTGCTGATCCTCGATGAGCCGACCTCGGTGCTGACGCCCTCGGCGGTGGAAAAACTGTTCGAAACCCTGCGCCAGCTGGCCAGCGAAGGCTGCAGCATTTTGTATATCAGCCACAAGCTCGACGAGATCCGCGCGCTGTGCCATACCTGCACCGTGGTGCGGGGTGGCAAGAACGCCGGCCAGTGCGACCCGTCGCAGGAGTCGGCCGCCAGTCTGTCGCGCATGATGATCGGCGCCGAGCCGCCGGTGGTCACGCGCCGGGCCAGTACGCCGGGCCGTGCCATGCTGCGCGTGCAGCGCCTGAACCTGCCGAAAAGCCATCCGTTTGCCACTGCCCTGCAGGACGTGAGCTTGAGCGTGCGCGCCGGCGAGATCGTCGGCATTGCCGGCGTGTCGGGCAATGGCCAGCAGGAGTTGCTGGCGGCCTTGTCCGGCGAGGATCTGCGCGCCGAAGCCGGGGCCATCATGCTCGGCGACACGCCGGTCGGCCGCCTGCCGCCGGGCCGGCGCCGCGCGCTGGGCTTCAGCTTCGTGCCGGAAGAGCGGCTCGGGCGCGGTGCGGTGCCCGACATGTCGCTGGCCGACAATGTGGTGCTGAGCCTGCAAACCTCGGCCACCATCCGCCATGGTTTTTTGCGCCACAAGGCCATCGTGGCGCGCGCGCAGGCGATTATCGCGCGCTTCGGCGTCAAGGCCGGCGGGCCGCAGTCGCCGGCGCGCAGCCTGTCTGGCGGCAACTTGCAAAAATTTATCGTCGGGCGCGAAGTGCTGCGCGCGCCAAGCGTGCTGGTGGTGGCGCAGCCGACCTGGGGCGTGGATGTGGGCGCGGCAGCGCAGATCCGCGCCGAACTGCTGGCGCTGCGCGACGCCGGCTGTGCGCTGCTGGTGGTGTCGGAAGAACTCGATGAACTGTTTGAACTGAGCGACCGGCTGATGGTGATGGCCAAGGGGCGGCTGTCGCCGCCGCTCGAGGCGGCCGACGCCAGCGTCGCGCTGGTCGGGCAATGGATGAGTGGCTTGTGGCCGCAGGAGGCAGCCCATGGCTAAGTTTGGCTTGCGCCTGGAGGCGCGCCCGGCGCCGTCGCAACTGATGTCGTGGCTGTCGCCGGTGCTGGCGCTGTTGCTGACAGTCATCGTCGGCGCCTTGTTGTTTGTGGCGTTGGGCCACGATCCGCTGGCCGGGCTGGCGGTGTTTTTTGTCGAGCCGCTGCGCGATGCGCACGGCTGGTCGGAGCTGGGCATCAAGGTCGCGCCGCTGCTGCTGATCGCGGTGGGGCTGGCCATCTGTTTTCGCGCCAATGTGTATAACATCGGCGCCGAAGGGCAGCTGACGCTGGGCGCCATCTGTGGCGGGGCGGCGGCGCTGTATCTCGACGATGAGGTGGGCGGTGGCGCCATGATCGCCGTTGCGCTGGCGGCCGGCATGGCCGGCGGCATGGCCTGGGCAGGCATCACCGCCTGGCTGCGCGACCGCTATAACGCCAGTGAAATCCTGGTCTCGCTGATGCTGGTGTATATCGCCCAGTTGCTGCTCAGCTATCTGGTGTACGGCGTGCTGCGCGACCCGGAAGGCTTCAATTTCCCGCAGTCGAAACTGCTGTCCGACGGCCTGCTGTTGCCGATGGTAATCAGCGACACGCGCTTGCACCTGGGGATTGTGTTTGCGCTGCTGGCCTCACTCGGTGGCTGGCTGTACCTGTCGAAAAGCATCAGCGGCTTTCGCTTGCGCGTGGGCGGCATGGCGCCGGCGGCGGCGCGCTATGCGGGCTTTTCCTCGCGCAAGGCGCTGTGGTCGAGCTTGCTGATCTGCGGCGCGCTGTCGGGCCTGGCGGGCGCCTGCGAAGTGCTGGGACCGATGGGCCAGCTGACGCCGACGGTGTCGCCCGGCTATGGCTTTGCCGCCATTATCGTGGCCTTCGTGGGCCGCCTGCATCCGGTCGGCGTGATTTTTTCCAGCTTTATCATGGCGCTGTTTTATATCGGCGGCGAGCTGGCGCAGTCGCGCCTGGGCTTGCCGAGCGCGATTACCGGCGTGTTCCAGGGCATGCTGCTGTTTGCGCTGCTGGCCTGCGATGTGCTGATTCAATACAAACTGCGTTGGAGCAAACATGGATAACCTGGCACTCACCATTGCACCGCTGGTGGCCGCCAGCATCAATGCCGGCACGCCGCTGATGCTCGCTGCGCTGGGCCTGCTGGTCAACGAAAAGGCCGGCGTGGTCAACCTGGGCGCCGAAGGCATGATGCTGGTGTCGGCCATTGCCGGCTTTGCGGTGGCGGTCGATACCGGCAGCCCGCTGCTGGGCTTTCTGGCCGGCGCCGGCGCCAGCATGCTGCTGTCGGGCTTTTTTGCCTGGCTGACGGTGTGGCTGGGCACCAACCAGTATGCGACCGGCCTGGCGCTGTCGCTGTTTGGCGGCGGCGCTTCAACCTATATCGGCATCAACTACGTGGGCAAGAGCCTGCAGAACGGCAAGTTCGGCATTCCCTGGCTGGAAGACATTCCGGTGCTGGGCCAGGCGCTGTTCCGCCAGCATCCGATGGTCTATCTGGCGCTGTTGCTGTGCGTGGCGATCGCCTGGTTCTTGTACCGCACGCGCGCCGGCCTGGTGCTGCGCGCCGTTGGCGAGTCGCCGTCTTCGGCGCATGCACTTGGTTATCCGGTACGCCGTATCCGTCTGGCCGCCGTGCTGTTCGGCGGCGCCTGCTGCGGCCTGGCCGGCGCCTTCCTGTCGCTGGTCTATACGCCGCTGTGGGTCGAAGGCATGGTGGCAGGGCGCGGCTGGATCGCGCTGGCGCTGACCACGTTTGCCACCTGGCGCCCGGCGCGCGTGGTGGGCGGCGCCTATCTGTTTGGCGGCATCACCATCCTGACCTTCCATGTGCAGGCGATCGGCGTGCCGGTGGCGTCGCAACTACTGTCGATGCTGCCTTACCTGGCCGCCATCGTGGTGCTGGTGCTGATATCGAGCAACGCCAATCTGATCAAGCTCAATATGCCGGCCTCGCTGGGCAAAAATTTCAATCCCGGAAATTAATCATCCACTACAAGGAAAATCCATGTCCAAGAAAATGCTTCATGCTGCACTGTGCGCCGCCGTGCTGACCCCTGTTGCCGCCATGGCTGCAGCACCTGCCACAGTGCCATTGAACGTCGGCTTTGTGTATATCAGCCCGATCGGCGACGCCGGCTGGACCACCCAGCACGATATCGCGCGCAAGGAAATGGAAAAGGCGCTGGGCGCCAAAATCACCACCAAATACGTGGAAAACGTGCCGGAAAGCGCCGATGCCGAACGCGTGATCCGCGACCTGGCGCAAACCGGCAGCAAGCTGGTGATCACTACCTCGTTCGGCTATATGAACCCGACGCTGAAGGTGGCCAAGCAGTTTCCTAACGTGAAATTCGTGCACCTGACCGGCTACAAGACGGCCGCCAACGTGGCCAACACCAATGCGCGCTTTTATGAAGGCCGCTACCTGGCTGGCGTACTGGCTGGCAAGATGAGCAAGTCGCACGTGGCCGGTTATGTGGCGGCGTTTCCGATTCCCGAAGTGCTGCAGGGTGTCAACGCCTTTACGCGCGGCATGCGCAGCGTCGACCCGAAGGCCGAAGTGAAAGTGGTCTGGGTGAACAGCTGGTTCGATCCGGGCAAGGAGCGCGACGCCGCCATCACGTTGATCGGCCAGGGCGCCGATGTGATCACCCATCACACCGATTCGACCGCCGTGGTGCAGGCCGCCGAAGAGAAGGGCAAGTACGCGATCGCCTACCATTCGGACATGAAAAAATATGGCCCGAAAGCGCAACTGGCGGCCGTTACCCATCACTGGGGCGACTACTACACCAAGCAGGCGCAGGCAGTGCTCGACGGCAGCTGGAAGCCGACCAGCACCTGGGGCGGCATCAAGGACGGCATGGTCAAACTCGAAGGCATCAATGCCAGCGTACCGGCCGACGTGAAGCAGTTCGTGTTGGCGCGTGAAAAAGAGATGGTATCGGGCAAGCTCAATCCATTTTCCGCACCGATCAAGGATAACGACGGCAAGGTGCGCCTCGACAAGGGTGTGCTCGACGACGCAGCGCTGACGAAGATGGATTACTTTGTCGAAGGCGTGGCTGGTAAAGTTTCCGGTAAGTAACATCAAGTTGAGGTAGTATTGTCGGGAATCATGAAGCAGCGCATGCTTCCCGACCGATCAACGCCGCAGGCTGGCAGAGCCAATCCGGAGACCTCGCCATGGAACGACTGGAAATATTCAAGATCATCGCCTTACAGGCTGGCAAGGGGGAGCTGACTTTCCCCGCCAACGTCAACGCGACGCTCAAGCTGCAGCAGGCGCTTGACGACGCCGACTGTCATATCGAAGCGGCCGCGCGCATGGTGATGGCCGAGCCGCTGCTGTCGGCGCGGGTGGTGGCGCTGGCCAACTCGGCCGCCTATAACCGCTCCGGCAACGAGATCGCCAATGTGCGCGCCGCCGTCTCGCGGCTGGGTTTTGCCACCCTCAAATCGATGGTGGCCTCGGTCATCGTGCGCCAGCTGGGCAGCCAGATTACCGATCCGCAGCTGCGCGCCAAGTCGGCTCGCCTGTGGGAGCATACGGCGCATGTGGCGGCGCTGAGCCAGGTGATCGCCAAAAAAGTCACGCATGTCGATGTGGAAACGGCGATGTTTGCTGCCATCGTGCACGAGGTGGGCGGCTTTTACCTGCTGTCGCGCGCCGAGGAGTATCCGGGCCTGCTCGACGACAATACCGAAGACTGGATCGAATACGGTGAAAAGCTGATCGGCCGCGGCGTGCTGCGCCAGCTCGAAGTGCCCGATATGGTGCTGCAGGCGGTCGAAGGCATGTGGCATGGCGGCAGCCCGTTCCCGCCGCGCACGCTGGGCGCCACGCTGGTGCTGGCCAACGATCTGTCGCCCGTCAGCTCGCCGCTGCACCCACCGGAGGGCGCCGAGCGGCGCCTGGCGGCAGCGCGCAACGATTTTGGCGTCAGCGGCAGCACGCTGCATACCATCCTCGACGAATCGGCCGAAGAGATCGAATCGCTGGCCGCTGCGCTGCTGGTGTAAGCGGTCTGCTTGCTGCCATCCCTGCCATTCCTATTGATCGGCAGGGATTTTTTTCGTCCGCATGGCGCTCGCCATCGCATACAATCTCCGGCGCGCCTTATCGGGCGTACCGATTCATCCTCTTACCCATAGGATTCCATGCAAAAGCTGTTTTCTTCGGTGACTGCCACCGCCCTTGCCGCCAGCCTGGTACTGGCTTTCCCTGTCCAGGCCGCCAATGGCCTGCCCGTGGTGCAGGAGGCGCCGCTGCGCGCCCATCTGGCGTTCCTGTCGAGCGACCTGCTTGAAGGGCGCGGCACCGGCCAGCGCGGCGCCGACCTGACCGTGGCTTACCTGGAAACGCAGGCGCTGCTGGCCGGCCTGCAGCCGGTGCGCGGCAACAGCTATCGCCAGAGCGTGCAGATTGCCGGCGTCAAATCGTTGCCAGCCGAGAGCAGCCTGCAGGTGCAAGTTGGCGGCAAAGTCGTGCCGCTGGCCTTCGGCCCGGACTGGGTGTGGGCCACCGGCGACTCGGTAGCGGCGCACACGTTTGATGCGCCGCTGGTATTTGTCGGCTATGGCGTGACGGCGCCGGAAGAGGGCTGGAACGACTACAAGGGCGTCGATGTCAAGGGCAAGATCGTGGTGATGATGGTCAACGATCCACAGCCGACCGAGGCCGAGCCGAACCGCTTTGCCGGCAGGGCGCTGACCTACTATGGCCGCTGGACCTACAAGTTTGAAGAAGCCAAACGCCAGGGCGCCGCCGGCGTGCTGCTGATCCATACCAAACCGTCGGCGTCATATGACTGGAGCGTGGTGCAAAGCAGCTGGAGCGGCAGCGAGCGCTTCCAGTTGGCCGATCGCACGGCCGGCACGCCGCTGCAGGGTTGGATTACCGACGGCGCCGCACGCCGCCTGTTTGCCGCTGGCGGCCAGGACCTCGACGCCTTGCGCGCCAAGGCTGAAAGCAAGGATTTCCAGGCGGTTGCAGTGGGTGCCACGTTGCAGGGCGAGATGAAGTCGGCCGTGCGCAAGGTCAAGCAGTTCAATATCGCCGGCATGGTGCCGGGCACCGATCCAAAACTCAAGGATGAAGCCGTGATCTACAGCGGTCACTGGGATCACCTGGGCATGCAGGCCAGGGCTGACGACCAGCCGGGCGCCGACATCATCTACAACGGCGCGGTGGACAACGCTTCTGGCACGGCAGGCCTGCTGGCGATGGCGCAGGAAGCGGCAAAGCATCCCGCCAAACGCACGCAGATTTTCCTGTGGGTTGCCGCCGAAGAGCAGGGCTTGCTGGGCAGCGCCGCCTATGCGGCCGATCCGCTGTGGCCACTGAACAAGACGGCCGCCGCGCTGAACCTGGACAGCCTGAATTTTGTCGGCGCCACGCGCGACATCGGCGCACAAGGCAGCGAGCGCACCGAACTGGGCGCGATGGCCGCCGCCGTGGCCAAGGCCATGCACATGCAGATCGCCCCAGCCCGTCCGGACCTGGCCGGTGGTTACTTCCGCAGCGACCACTTCAGCTTTGCCAAGGCCGGCGTGCCGGCGTTTTCCATCAACGGCGGGCGCGACTTTATCAAAGACCCGGAAGCGTCAAAAGCCAAGGCCGCCGCCTATGGCCCGCGCTACCACCAGGTGACGGACGAGTACGACCCGAGCTGGGACCTGTCGGGCATGACCCAGCAGGCGCAGTTCACGCTCAATCTGGGCCAGGCCGTTGCCAATGCCGCCAAGATGCCGGCATGGAAAGCCGGCGACGCCTTCGGCAAGGCGCGCGAGAAATAAAAAAACGGGGGCAAAACCTCATGCCGTTAAGTTAGCGCTCCGGCGCCAAAAGCACACCGGCAAACGCATTAAAGCCACAGTCGTGCGAAAAGGTTCTCCGGGCCAAGCGGGGCTGAAAAATGTCGAGGGCAAGGCGCGGCGACGCAGACAGTACGTCAGTACGGCAAGGAAGCCGCAACGCCGCCATCGGAATTTTCTCAGACCTGCGTCACCGGTCCGCCGTTTCTACGCTTGGTGCTTTTCAATACATTGGCCAGCTTAACTTAACGGCATTAGGGTCAAAACCCCGTTTTATGATCTTTTGTTTGACTTGCCCAGACGATCAGCAGCAACAAGGGCATGGCGCCGCCGACGGCGCACAGCGCCAGCCAGCCGGCATGGGCAAAGCTGGCGCTGGCCAGTGCCGAGCCGGCAGAGGCGCCGATAAAGCCGGCGGCAATAAAGACCGTGGTTACGCGCGCCCGTGCTTGTGGCGCCAGTTTGTAGATCACCGACTGGTGCGTGACCTGCAGGCCCATCACGCCTATATCGAGCAACACGATACCCAGCAGCAGCAAGGTGAGCGAGACGGCGCCAAAGGCAATCAGCGCCCAGCCGGCTAGCGCGGCAAATGCCAGCAGCCAGGTGGCGCGTGTTGCATGGCCACGGTCGGCCATGCGGCCCGCCATATTGGCCGCCAGCGCACCGGTAGCACCAGCCAGGCCGAACAGGCCGATCTGCATTTCCGAGTAATGATAGGGCGCGCCGCTGAGCAGAAAGGTCAGGCCGGTCCAGAACACGCTGAAGGTGCCCAGACCCAGAGCTGAAAACAGGGCACGCTGACGCAGCAGCGGCTCCTGGCGGATGATGTCGACCAGCGAGGCCATCAATTTTCCATAGTGCAGTCGGCCGCGCGGCGCTTCGTCGGGCAGGATGCGGCGCAAGACCCACAGCAGCAGCGCTACCACGACGGCCGCCATTACATAGACGCTGCGCCAGTTGCCGGTCAGCTGGGCCACCGTACCGGAGACCGTGCGGGCCAGCAGTATTCCCAGCAGCAGACCTGTCATCACGGTGCCTACCATGCGGCCACGACTATGGTCGGGCGCATACGAGGCCACCATCGCCACCACCACCATCAGCGCGCTGGCCGTAACGCCCATCAGCAGGCTGGCGACGGCAAATACGGCAATATTCGCACTGGCCGCACCCAGCAGCAGGGCGGCAATCTTGGCCAGCAGCATCCAGGAGAGCAATTTGCGGCGGTTCAATACATCGGACAGCGGCACCAGCAGCACGATGCCCAGCACATAGCCGATCTGCGTGGCCGTGACCAGATAGCCGGCGGCCGTGACGTCCACTGCAAACGAGGCCGCCAGCATGGAAGTGAGCGGTTGCACATAGTAGAGGCTGGCAACGAGCACGCCGGCGGCCAGCGCAAACAGCAGTATGCGGGTGGAACTGAGCAGGGCGCTGGCGTCGATAGGGGAGGTGGGAGGTTTCATGAGAGGCGCGTTGAAGGAATGCTGCGCATCATAAGGCAAGGCCGGTTTTCCTGTGCACCAGGCAAAAAAACCCGGCGATCGTTGCCGACGGCCGGGCCAAGGGGTATTTTCAAAAAACTATTACTGGTGCGACAGTTCGGCGTGGACCTGGGCCGTGATCTCGTACGAACGCAGGCGATGCTGGTGTTCGAAAATCTGCGAGGTGATCATCAGTTCGTCAGCGCCGGTCTCGGCAATGAAAGCCGCCATCCTGGCCTTGACCGTCTCCGGCGAACCGATGGCGGTACACGACAGTACCGAGTCGAGCATGGCGCGCTCCTGCGGCCCCAGCTGTTCCAGGTAGCCTGGCACCGGTGGCTGCAGACGCGACGGACGTCCGGTACGCAGATTGACAAACGCCTGCTGCATGGAAGTAGCGCGCAAGTGGGCTTCTTCATCGGTATCGGCAGCAAACACGTTGTAGCCGAGCATCACATACGGTTTGGCCAGCTGCTTCGATGGCTTGAAGTGGCTGCGATAGTATTCGATGGCCTGCATCATCATCTGCGGCGCAAAGTGCGAGGCAAAGGCATACGGCAAGCCCAGGTGCGCAGCCAGCTGCGCGCCAAACAGGCTCGAACCGAGTATCCACACTGGTACGTTCGATCCCTTGCCCGGCACGGCCAGCACGCGCTGGCGCGGCTCGTCGCACATATAGTCGATCAGCTCCAGCACATCTTGCGGGAACTGGTCGGCGTCGGACTGCAGGTCGCGGCGCAGGGCGCGCGCGGTGGTCTGGTCGGAACCGGGCGCGCGGCCCAGACCCAGATCGATACGGCCCGGATGCAAGGCTTCCAGTGTGCCGAACTGCTCGGCAATCACCAGTGGCGAGTGATTGGGCAGCATCACGCCGCCCGCGCCCACGCGGATGGTTTTGGTGCCTGCCGCCACATGGGCAATCACGACAGCGGTGGCAGCGCTGGCAATGCCAGGCATGCCATGATGTTCGGCCAGCCAGTAACGGTTATAGCCCCAGCGCTCGCCATGCTGCGCCAGGTCCAGCGTGTTCTGGAAGGAAGTGGAGGCGCTGCTGCCTTCGGCAATCGGCGCCAGGTCGAGTATGGAAAATGGAATCATGCAAGTGATATCGGGACGGTCAGGCAAATCACAATGGATGATTTGCCTATCCCCTGATGCCAGCAGGGTTGAACCTCAGCGCTGGCCCTTGCCCAGGGCCGCAGCAGCCATTTTGGGCCACAGTACGATCAGCGGCAGCGCCACCACGGTGGCGGCCGTGATGTCGACCAGCCAGTCCGATACAGCGCCGCGGCGATACGGCAGGAAGCTCTGGATATATTCGTCCAGCGCGCCCATCAACGCCACCATCAGCACCGACAGCAGCGCGCGGCGCACCATGCTGCCTGCAATGCCGCTGAACAGCAGCAGCGCCAGCACGCCATAACCAAACGAGTGCAACACCACGCCAGAGGCATATTGCCCCACATCGGCGCGCGCACCGGGAATATCGCCAATAATAATGACCAGGGCGTATAAAAACAGCGCCATGCGAAAGCGCAGGCGTTCGTATCGGGTGGCAAAGCAAAGCTGGGGAAGGTTGCTGAACATGATGGCAGTGGAGGAAAAGAGATGCGCACCTTACCATGCTGTGGCAACCGACTGGGCAAAAAAAAGGCCCGCGGTGACGCGGGCCAAAAACCCAAATGAAAGGGTCAAGAGTTGAGAGTTGCCAGGTACTAAGCATGTCGCGCGGCTGTGACAGCGCGCGCCATGCCCATGAAATCGGAGCGGTGTGCCGAGGGCGGCACACCTGGTCTGTAGTCAGGCATATCGGTTGCCTGTACAGCAGATGAAGCAAGTATAGGGGGCGAAAATGACGGGCTTATGACACGACGCAACATTTTTAACTTTTCTCGTGCAAAGTTTGCGGACAAAAAAAAGCCCGCTGGTGAAAGCGGGCTTAAAACTATTTTCTTGGAGGAGAATAGTGGAGACAGGTGCATTATGCTGCGCCGCACGATATGTGTCTAATGGTATTTTCAGATATCCATCATCGGTTTTTGATATAACAGGGCGACTTACTCCTGTACCGCCACCGTATAGTTGAGCGCCAGACGGCCGCCGTCGACATACAGCGTCTGGCCGGTCATGTAGCTGGCGTCGTCGCTGGCCAGGAAGGCGGCGATGCCGGCCACTTCCTCCGGTTCGCCGCAGCGCCCCAGCGGCGTGCGCGACAGGATGGTATGGCGTGCCTGCGGACTGGACAAGACTGCCTGCTTGGCCAGTTCGGTCAGAATGGTGCCGGGGCCGATGCCGTTGACGCGCACGCCGTGCGGCGCCAGGTTCAGCGCCATCACCTTGGTCAACTGGTTGATGCCGCCCTTGGACACCACATACGGCACCTGGTTTGGAATGGCCAGTTCGGCATTGACGCTCGACATATTGATAATGCAGCCACTGTTGCGCTTGACCATCTCGCGCGCCACAGCCTGGCCACACAGAAACATCGATTTCAGGTTGATGCGCATCACGCGGTCGAAGTCGTCTTCGGTGACGTCAAGAAAATTGGCCGCGTGCGTCACGCCGGCGTTGTTGATCAGAATATCGATATGGCCAAAGCGCGCCAGCGTATCGGCCAGCATGGCGTCCACATCGGCTTTCTGGCTCACGTCGGCGCAGAAAAAGTGCGCCTGCTCGCCCAATGCTGCGGCGGCCTGGGCGCCTTCTTCACGGATATCGACCAGCATCACGCGCGCGCCTTCGGCGATCAGGCGGCTGGCGCAGGCCAGGCCGATGCCTTGCGTGGCGCCGGTAACGATGGCGGTTTTTTGTTGCAGTCTCATATTATTCCTCGTTGATAACAAAGCTGCGCCGCCATGAACGGGCGCAGCACGGGCCGGATTCTAGAGAAGGATAGGGTCGTTCGGCAACTGGTTGCGTGCCGCGCCGCTGGCGGGAAAATGGTTCTGCAGCAGACCATTTAGCTGGTGCAAGGCCTGCAGCGTGCTGTCATGGAAGTTGCCGGTGCAAAAACCTGCCGTCATGGTGCGGCAGACTGCCTGCCATTGTTCAGGTGTAATACGTCGGCCGACGTTGCGATCAGCCACGATATCGACCTGATGTTCTGCCAGATTGATGTAGATCAGCACGCCGACATTGTCTTCGGTATCCCATATGCCATATTGCGCAAACAATTCGCGTGCGCGCTGGCGGTTGCTGACGCCCTGGTAAGCCATGGCTGGCGTCAGGCCCGCCTCGACAATAAAGCGTACTTCGGCGTGATGAATTTGCTCGCCATCGCTGATCGCCGCTTCAATCGCTTGCAAGGTTGTCTGTGGAAACGCCTGGCGCGCCGTGGCAGGCGTGCTGCGCCAGTGTTTGATGGCGCGTCCACAGCGCTGTCCGAAGGAAAGTTGTTGCTCTACCTGTTGCATCATTACCAGTCTCCCGAGGCGCCGCCGCCGTCAAAGCTGCCGCCACCGCCGCCAAAGCCTCCGCCTCCGCCGCCACCACCGCCGAAGCCGCCGCCGCCAAAGCCGCCGCCACCGCCGCGGTTTTGCATGGCCTGGCTCAGGATGCTGCCCAGTATCACGCCCGAGGCGCCGCTCGACCAGTTGCTGCCGCGCTGCAAGCGGCTTGGGCCGCCGCGCGAGCGGAAAAACATCAACACCACCAGGAAGCCGAAAAACAGCAGCGGCAGCCAGGTGGCCAGGCTGCTTTCCTGCAGGGCTGCCGGCACTGCCTTGGCTGGCGCCGGGAACTGTTCCTGGTTAAGCAAGGTGGAAATGGCGCCCACGCCGGCCACCAGGCCGCCGTAGTAATCCTGCTGCCTGAAGTGCGGCGCGATCACGTCTTGCAAGATGCGCTTGGACTGGGCGTCGGTCAGCACGCCCTGTACGCCGCGCCCGGCTTCGATGCGCAGGCGGCGCAACGATGCGGGGTTGTCTTTGGCCACCATCAGCAGCACGCCGTCATCGACGCCCTTGCGGCCCAGTTTCCAGGCGTCGGTGACGCGGATGCTGGTCTGCTCGATCGCTTCCGGCTCGGTCGACTTGACCAGCAGCACGGCGATCTGGCTGCCGGTCTTGGCTTCATAGTCGGCCAGCACGGCTTCGAGCGAGGCCTTTTGTTTTGCGTCCAGCATGCCGGCCTGGTCGGTCACGCGCGCAGACAGCGGCGGCACCGCCATCAGGCCTTGCGCACCGGCGGGCAGCGCGGCCGACAGCAGCGCGGCGCACAGCGAGAGCAGGAGTACCCAGGCTTTCATCTTACTTGCCGAAGTCAACGGTTGGTGCAGTGGAAATGGCTTTCTCGTTTTCCACCGTAAACGACGGCTTGACCTTGTAGCCGAACATCATGGCCGTCAGGTTGTTCGGGAAGCTGCGCGCATGCACGTTGTAGTCCTGCACGGCCGCAATGTAACGCTGGCGCGCCACGGTAATGCGGTTTTCCGTACCTTCGAGCTGCGACTGCAGGTCGCGGAAGTTGGTATTGGCTTTCAGGTCCGGGTATTTTTCCGACACCACCATCAGGCGCGACAGCGCCGAAGACAGTTGGCCCTGCACCTGCTGGAACTTTTCAAACGCGGCCGGATCGTTGAGCACCTCGGGCGTGATCTGGAAACTGGTCGCCGCGGCGCGCGCCTTGGTTACCGCTTCGAGCGTTTCGCGCTCATGCGTGGCGTAGCCCTTGACGGTGTTGACCAGGTTGGGAATCAGGTCGGCACGGCGCTGGTACTGGTTGACCACTTCGCCCCAGGCTGCCTTGGTCGCTTCGTCCTTGCTCTGGAAGTCGTTATAGCCGCAGCCGCTCAGCACGCCTGCCAGGACGGTGACGCTCAGCGCCAGGCGCAGCCATTTTGTCAGTTGTTGGGTAATTTGCATGATGGGTTCCGTGCCTAAGTCAGTTAAAAACAAGTTGGGGATAGTCAGTCCAGACAAATATACCTGAAACCTCGCCAGACGTAAGTTCAAACAGCAAGCATAAATTTCGGTTTAGAAATAATTGATATATCAGATATGTTGCTGTGATATATTAGATGCAGATGTTAACAAGACAATATTGGAGACCCGCTATGCTGCCGTCGCGCCCGTTCTTGATTACGCCATCTTCCTTGCTGCCGCGCTGCGCCGTTGTGGCCTGGCCCGCGGCTGCACTCTTGCTGGCAGCCTGCGGCGGCGGTGCGGGCGCGGTGGCAGAGCCGCCCGTGAGTGTGGCGCCGCCCGTGGTGCTCCCGGCCACGCCTGTACCTGCTACGCCAACCACACCAACCACGCCAACCACGACTGCGCCTGCACCGGCGTCCTGGTGGCCGGCAGCGGCGCGCGCCGATGCCGCGCTGGCCGGACAGGAGCCGGCGCTGCCCGCCACGGTATGCGCCAGCGTTGCCGCCGGCCTTATCCGGAACAGCATTGGCCTGCTCGATGACGCCATCGATGCGGCGTCCAGGGAGTCGCAGCCGGATGCGGCGCGCTTGCAGGCGGCACTCGACGCCTGTCCTGCCGGGCAGGCGGTCAAGCTCGTTGCCGGCAGCGCAGGGCAGAATGCGTTCCTGAGCGGCCCGCTGACCTTGCCGCCAGCCGTCAGCCTGTGGATCGCTGGCGGCGTCACGCTGTTTGCTTCGCGTCGCCCGTCCGATTACCAGATTGCCGGCAAGAATGCCTGCGGCGAAGCATCGACCAGCGACAACGGCTGCCAGGCGCTGCTGACGACCAGCCCGAAAGGCAATGGCCTGTATGGCGACGGCGTGATCGACGGGCGCGGCGGTGCCGTGCTGACCTCGGGTGCTTACGCCGGCAAGCTGAGCTGGTGGGATGTGGGCGCGCTGACCAAGACTGGCGGCAGCAGCATGGCTAGCCAGAACAATCCGCGCCTGCTGCAGGTCAACAATGGCAGCGGCTTTACCGTTTATCGCATGAGTTTGCACAATGCGCCGAAGTTTCATCTGGTGTCGAGCGGCGTGGACGGCCTGACGGTGTGGGACAGCAGGATCCTCACGCCGACGCTGGCCTATTCGGCCGCTGGCCATGCCTGTCCGGCCGGTTCGACGCCGGCCGTTTCAGGCAGTCCCAACCTCAGCACGCCCAGCACCTGTTTTACGCCCGAGACCGTCAAGAATACCGACGGCATCGATCCGGGCCAGTCGACCAATGTGCTGATCGCCTATAACCATATCAGCACCGGCGACGACGGCATTGCCGTCAAGTCGCACAACAGCAAGAGCGGTCCGGTGACGGGCATGCGCATCTGGCATAACCGCATGTACTTTACGCACGGCATGTCGATCGGCAGCGAAACCGACAGTGGCGTCGACGGTGTCAGCATCCGCGACCTGGCCATCGACGGTTACGACATGAGCGCCACCAGCGGCGTTCGCATCAAGACCGATGACAGCCGCGGCGGCAAGGTGGCCAATGTGAGCGTCGACGGCGTTTGCGCGCGCCGGGTGCAGCAGCCGATTGCGATCGACAGCTACTACGGCGACGCCGCCGATTCAAAAAATGCCCTGCTGCCCGACATACACGATATTACGGTGCGCAACTTCCGCTATCTCGATACGCCGGACTCGCGCTTCAATGGCGCCAAAGCCTTGCTGCTGCTGCGCGGCTATCAGTCGGCCACCCAGCGCTATCCGCTCTACAACATCGTGTTTGACAACGTGGTGTTCGACAGCCAGCCAGGCTGGGTCAGCACGAAAATTGCGCAGGCCGTGCCGTCCAATGCGGCGTTGGTCATGGGGCCAGGTCCGGTGTCGTTTGCCAGCGTGCTTGCCGGCGCCGCCGGCCAGAACCAGTTCAGCGTACAAGACCAGCGTAGCAGCGCTGCGCCAGCGTATGACTGCAGCACTGCCTTTGTGCCTTTCCCATCAAGCAACGCCCCGATGTCACAGCCTTGATGGCACCAATTTTCACTTGAACGCAACGGCGCGCAGACGCCGCATTCCGTAGTTTGCAGTACTGATTATAAAAAGGAGAGAGACATGAACAAGGAAATCAAAAGAAGGCGCCTGGCTACGCTGGGCCTCGTGCCCGCCATGCTGGCCGTCTCGGCTTGCGGCGGCAGCAGCGACAAGCAGGCTGAAGAGGCTGCGCGCAACGCCGCCCTCGCTTCCGTCACCGTCAGCCAGAACGTCGACCGCAAGGCCGTGTCGGTCGGCGACCGGCTGACCTGGACCATGGCCGCCAGCAACAAAGGGCCGGGCGCGACCAGCGGCCCGGTTACCTTGCTGACCAGCATCCCGGCCAATATCAGCGGCATCAGCGTGACGGCCACGGGCGCCAGCTGTGGCCCGGTCGTCAGCACGCTGACCTGCACGGTGCCCGAAGGCCTGGCCGCCGGCGCCAGCGCCACGGTGGTGGTGTCGGCCACCGCCGCCAGCGCCGGACAACTGACCAGCACGCTTACCGCCAGCGGCCCCGATGCGCCGTCCTGCGCACCGTCCGCCTGCAGCAGCAGTACCGATGTCACCGTTGCCGCCATGCCCAACGTCAGCGTTACGGCCAGCGTCGACAAGGCCAGCGTGGTGGTAGGCGACAAGCTGAGCTGGAGCATCAAGGCCAGCAACAGCGGCAATGCCGCCACCACCGGCAACGTCACGCTGAGTACCACCTTGCCAACAAGTATTACCGGCCTCAGTGTCACTGGCGCCGGCGCCACCTGTGCAGCCCTCAGCGGCAACACGCTCAACTGCAGCGTGGCGCCCGGCCTTGCGCCCAATGCCAGCGCCAGCGTCCTGATTACAGCCAGTGCCAGCGCTGCCGGCAGCCTGGTCGCCACGGTAGCGCCCGCCGGCGCCAACACCAGCTGCGCCACGCCTGCCGCCTGTACCACCAGCACCACGGTGACAGCCGCCGCAGCGGCCAAGGTACTGCTGAGCAGTACGGTGGACAAGGCCAGCGCGAAAACCGGCGAGACCCTGACCTGGACCATCAAGGCCAGCAACAGCGGCAGCGCCGCCACCACGGCGGCAACCACGTTGACCAGTACGCTGCCGGCCGGCGTCAGTGCGATCACCGTCACGCCAACCGGGGCCAGCTGCACCACTGCCGGCACCAGCGTGAGCTGCAGCGTACCGGCCGGCCTGGCCGTGGGCGCCTCTGCCAGCGTGCGCATCAGCGCGGTCGCCGGTACCGCCGGCACGCTGCAAAACAGCGTGACGCCGGGCGTGGGCGCCAGTTGCGCCACCACCGCCGATTGCAGCGCCAGCACCGTGGTGTCGTCTTCGGCTGTCGCGTCGACCGCCAGCCGTCCGCAGCTCGACGCTGCCACGGCAGCGGGCATGACGCCAGCGGCCTATCTGGCGCAAGGCGGCAAGAGCTTGCCGATGAGCTCATTGCCGGTCGATAACTGGGACCCGACTGCCGGCGTGGGCGACGTCAAGACGTTCGTGGCGCAATTTACCGTCGATGCCGCCGGCAAGAGCGACACGAGCAATTTCCGCACCGTGCAGGCGGCCATGGACGCCGCCACCGCCTTGGGCAACAAGGTGCCGCCGGTGTTTATCCGCATCATGCCCGGCACCTATCGTGAAACCGTCTGCCTGCCCAGCGCCGGCACGCCGGCTATCCGTTTGTACAGCCTGGACAGCGACGCCTCGCATACGGTCATTGTGTTCAACAACGGCAATCCGACGGTGGACGCGACCAAGAGCAACGGCAACAAGTGCAACAGCTCGCCGGCCAATCCGGTCGGCACCAGCGGCAGCGCCACGTTTGCCGTCAATGCGGCGGACTTCCAGGCCAAGAACATCACCTTTGCCAACGACTATGTGAAAGGCAGCTTTGCTGGCAGCAACCAGTCGGCCGTGGCCCTGATGACCCAGGGCGACAAGATCGTGCTCGACAACGTGCGCCTGCTGGGTCACCAGGACACGTTCTACATGAAAAGCGGCAATGTCGACCAGGTCTCGCGCGTGTATGTCAGGGACAGCTATATCGAAGGCGATGTGGACTTCGTCTTTGGCCGCGCCACGGCGGTGTTCGACAACGTGACCTTGCATACCTTAAATACCGGCAACGGCAATGGCTATGTCACGGCGGCCAGTACGGACTACCGCAACACGCATGGCTTTTTGATCATCAACAGCCGCTTTACGGCTGAAACCGGAACGCCGGCCGGCCAGATCTATCTGGGCCGCGCCTGGGACGAAAGCGTGGGCAGCCTGGCCGCGTATGGCGCCACTTCGCCCAACGGTCAGGTGGTCATTCGCAACTCCGTGCTGGGCGAACATATCCGCAAGGCCGATCCGTGGGGTGACTCGACCGCATCGCGTCCATACAGTTCGGTCGTGTCGGGCAGCCTGCCGGCCAACCGCTTCTTTGAGTATGGCAATACGGGACCGGGCAACGGCAACTAGGCTGCTGCTCTGTTAGCGCCGGCGCCCTGAGCGCCGGGGCGCCGCGCCGGCCGCCTGGCCCGCGCGGCGCGTTACAATACAGGGTTTGCAACTGAATCGAAGAAGGCGTGCCGTGAATTTCATCAATAAATTATCCGCCGCGTGGACGGCCAATAATTCCCTGCTGTGCGTGGGACTGGATCCGGACCTGGCCAAGCTGCCGGCCGAGCTGCGCGACGCGCCAGACGGCATCACCACCTTCTGCACCCGCATTATCGATGCGACGGCCGACCTGGTCTGCGCCTTCAAGCCGCAGATCGCTTATTTTGGCGCGCTGGGCGCGGAAAAGCAGCTGGAAGACATCTGCCGCTATCTGCGTGAACACTATCCGCATATTCCGCTGATCCTCGACGCCAAGCGCGGCGACATCGGCGCCACCGCCACCCAGTACGCGCGCGAAGCGTTCGAGCGCTACGGCGCCGACGCCGTCACCGTCAATCCCTATATGGGTGAAGATTCGCTCGACCCCTACCTGGCCTGGCAGGACCGTGGTGTGATTATCCTGTGCCGCACCTCCAACCCGGGCGGCTCGGACCTGCAGTTTTTGCAGACTGACGGCGAGCCGCTGTACCAGCGCGTGGCGCGCCTGGTGGCCAACAAGTGGAACAAGAACGGCCAGTGCGCGCTGGTGGTGGGCGCAACGTTCCCTGAAGAACTGGCGCAGGTGCGCGCGATTGTTGGCGACATGCCGCTGCTGGTGCCGGGCATCGGCGCGCAGGGCGGCGACATTGCCGCCACGGTCGGCGCCGGCCAGACCGCCAACGGCATGGGCATGATGATCAGCTCGTCACGCGCGATTATCTACGCCCAGCCACAAGCTGGTGAAGACTACGCTGATGCCGCCCGCCGCGTGGCGATCGAGACGCGCGATGCGATCAATGCGCATCGCGCGGGATAATGTCACGTAGGTCGGATTAGGCCCTTCGGGCCGTAATCCGACAACATTGTTGGCGTCGCGGGTGTTGTCGGATTACGGCCCGCTTTGGGGCCTAATCCGACCTACGCCGATGCCGCACGCCGCGTGGCCATCGAGACGCGCGATGCGATCAATGCGCATCGGGCTGGATAAGGTCACGTAGATACTGTTATCCCCGTCAAGCGGCGTGCAAGGTCGGATCAAATATTTTTCCTGACCTGAGCACGCCGAATGCCACGTGTACCAGTTTGCGCATCATGGCGCCGATGATCAATTTCGGCGCCT
>NZ_WFLK01000009.1 GCF_009208565.1 Janthinobacterium aquaticum
TCGACGACGCAGAACTGCTGGAACTGGTTGAAATGGAAGTGCGCGAGCTGTTGTCGAAATACGACTTCCCAGGCGACGATCTGCCGATCATCAAAGGTTCGGCCCGTATGGCGCTGGAAGGCCAAGAGGGCGAAATGGGCGTTGACGCAGTTCTGCGTCTGGCCGATGCGCTGGATGCTTACATCCCAACCCCAGAGCGCGCAGTTGACGGTGCGTTCCTGATGCCAGTGGAAGACGTGTTCTCGATCTCGGGTCGCGGTACCGTTGTAACCGGTCGTATCGAGCGCGGCATCATCAAAGTCGGCGAAGAGATCGAAATCGTTGGTATCACCGATACCGTCAAAACGACTTGCACCGGTGTGGAAATGTTCCGCAAACTGCTGGACCAAGGTCAAGCAGGCGACAACGTTGGTCTGCTGCTGCGCGGCACCAAGCGTGAAGACGTGCAACGTGGTCAAGTTCTGGCAAAACCAGGCTCGATCAAGCCACACGCGCACTTCACCGGCGAGATCTATGTTCTGTCGAAAGACGAAGGCGGCCGTCACACCCCGTTCTTCAACAACTACCGTCCACAGTTCTACTTCCGTACGACTGACGTGACCGGTTCGATCGAACTGCCAGCAGACAAAGAAATGGTCATGCCAGGCGATAACGTGTCGATCACCGTCAAGCTGATCAACCCGATCGCGATGGAAGAAGGTCTGCGCTTCGCTATCCGCGAAGGTGGCCGTACCGTTGGTGCTGGTGTTGTTGCAAAAATCCTGGCTTAATTCTTAAGCCTGCAAAAAAGAAGACGCGTCGTCGCCCGGCGCCCTTCTTTTTAATCAACTGCCGGGGTAGGCAAGCATTTTGGTGCTATCATGTCGACCCTGACGGTTGTTGCGTCAGAAATTCCCGTATGACCTCATTGCCGTGCAACTTGCGCGGTTCGTTCTTTTAAGGAAATAGCATGTCGACTCCAAACCAAAAAATCCGTATCCGCCTGAAGGCTTTCGATTACAAACTGATCGACCAGTCCGCTCTGGAAATCGTTGAAACCGCGAAGCGCACCGGCGCTGTCGTCAAAGGCCCAGTTCCACTGCCTACCCGTATTCAACGTTTCGATGTGCTGCGTTCCCCGCACGTCAACAAGACTTCGCGCGATCAGTTCGAGATCCGCACCCACCAACGCCTGATGGACATCGTGGACCCAACGGACAAAACTGTTGACGCGCTGATGAAGCTGGACCTGCCAGCTGGCGTTGATGTTGAAATCAAACTGCAATAATCGATTTTAAGATAACGGACGGCGCCTGCTGTCCGTATCTGTTAAAAACCGGGCGTGTTCGCAACTGCGGATACGCCCGGTTTTGTTTTATCCGGCCCTTGGTTTGGTGCGCAGCTAGTGTGGCAGAGCGGCTGCAGCGATAGGGCACTTGGCAGCCTGCGCGCTGGGCCTGTATGCGCGCACAACCGTCGTCTTCCGGCCGCTTGACCGCGACCGCAGCATGCCGCTGCTGCTTGGCTTCGTGCTCTCCGGTTTCTTTATCTGGCTGGCGGAAAACATCAGCACGTTCTGGGGCGTATGGCGCTATCCGAACCAGCTGGGTGCGTGGTCGGCGGTGCATGTCAGCAAGTGGAGTTCCTGGTCGCTGCTGATGGTCATGACCTTTACCATCGTGGCCCACCTCAGGCATATCAAGGCCAGCATTCACGTGGCCAAAACCTAGGGCGCAGCGCGGCCAGGAGCACGCTCCCGGCCGGTTTTTTGATCGCCTGGCCAGCAGTTATTTCAGCGTGGCGGCCGTTTCCAGGAAGCTCTTGCCCAGCGCCGCTTGCGGGCCGCCCTGCAGCTGTCTGGCGTACAGGTTCAGCACTTCGATCGAGTAGGTACGCGAGGTGGCCGACATCTTGTGCAGCAGTGGCTGGGCGCGCTCGAGGTAGCCTGCGCCTTCCTGCCATTTACCTTGCGCCGACAGCGCCGAGGCCAGCTCCACCAGGCGCCGCCCGATGCGCGCTTCGCTGCGCGGCATGGCCGCTTCTTCGGTCGCCAGCGCCTGCTTGTACAGCGCTTCGGCCTCGGCATGCTTGCCTTCCAGGCGTTTGATGCGTCCCAGGTTGTACTGGCGCTGCGACAGCAGTTCGTCTCTGGCGCCAGCCTTGACGGCGTTCTCGAGCGCCTGCGTGCACGCTGCCTCGGCCTGCACCAGATTGCCGGCCAGTTCGGCGGCATGGCAGGCGTCATGCTGCGTGGCGGAGGTGGCGAGCACGCCCGGGTCGGGCGCGGTGGGCGCGGTGGTGCAGGCCGCCAGCAGACTGGCGGCGCCGAACAGGCTGATCAGGCGGATGGTCGATGGTTTCATGGTCTCCTCGTACGGGCGGTTGGCGCGGTTGCATCAGTGGAATAGTATGTGATGAATATACTATAACTAATTTACTGTCGGCATTTTTTCGCGTCAGCCGTGCGCACCTGCCGCCAGCACGATTGACGCTGCCGGCGGGCCTAGTGGATACTCCGGCTTTCATCCTGAAACCTGGCGCCTTCGCATGAGCAAAACCATCCTGATTGTGGAAGATGAGCAGGCCATTGCCGACAGCATTGCCTATGCACTGCGCACCGATGGTTTCGAGCCGCGCCATGTGCTGCTCGGTGAGCAGGCGCTTGCCGTGCTGCGCAGTGAAAGCGCGCCCGCGCTGGTGGTGCTCGATATCGGCCTGCCCGACATGAGCGGGCTGGAAGTGTGTCGCCGCCTGCGCCAGTTTTCCGATGTGCCGGTGATCTTCCTGACGGCGCGCAGCGATGAGATCGACCGTATCGTCGGCCTGGAAATAGGTGCCGACGACTATGTGACCAAGCCGTTTTCGCCGCGCGAACTGGTGGCGCGCATCCGCGTGATTTTGCGCCGTGCCAGATCACTTCAGCCTTCCCTGGAGGCTGGCATGACGATAGCCACGGCGCCGGCGGGCCCGTTTGAATTGCGCCCGCTCGAGGCGCGCGTGCTGTTTCATGGGCGTGCGCTGGACCTGACCCGTTACGAGTATCTGCTGCTGAAAACCCTGTTGGAGCGCCCAGGGCATGTGCTGTCGCGCGCGCAACTGATGGAGCGCGTCTGGAGCGGCGCGTCCGAGACGCTTGAGCGCACCGTCGACGCCCACGTGAAATCGCTGCGCGCCAAGCTGCGCGCCATCGATGAAGCGCATGATCCGATCCAGACCCATCGCGGCCTCGGTTACAGCCTGGCGGGCGGCTGAGATGCGCATCGGCCTGCGCATCCTGCTCGGTTATTTCCTGGTGGTGGGGCTGGCGGCCTGGTTTCTGCTCAATGTTTTCATGCAGCAGGTCAAGCCCGGCGTGCGCTCGACCCAGGAAGATACTTTGGTCGACACCGCTCAGCTGCTGGCCAGCCTGGTGGCGCCCGACCTGCGCGCCGGCACGCTGGATGCCTCGCCCGTGGCGCAGCGCCTGCGCGACCATGCGCAGCGCAGCGTCGATATCGAGATCAACGGCATCCGCAAGCGTACGCTCGACTACCGTATTTATATTACCGACCGCCATGGCGTGGTGCTGTTCGATACCAGTAGGCGCGACGTGGGGCAGGACTATTCGCGCTGGAACGATGTGTACCTGACGCTGCAGGGCAAATATGGCGCGCGCAGCACGCGCGCCGATGCCTACGACGAATTGTCGACCGTGATGTATGTAGCGGCGCCGATTCGCGACGGCGATCAGGTGATCGGCGTGCTGACGGTGGCCAAGCCGAACGCCAGCGTGCAGCCGTTTGTCGAGCGCAGCCAGCGCATTATCCTGCAGCGCGGCGCCGTGCTGCTGCTTTTGTCGCTGCTGGTCGGGCTGGCGTTTGCCTGGTGGCTGCACCATGCGCTGGCCAGGTTGATGCGCTATGCACAGGCGGTCGAAGCAGGGCAGAAGGTGATGCTGCCCGAGCTGGGCAAAGATGAAATTGGCACCCTGGGGCGGGCGCTCGAAGCGATGCGCGTGCGCCTGGAGGGCAAGGAATATGTCGAGCAGCTGATGCATACGCTGGCGCATGAACTGAAAAGCCCGATTGCCGCCATCCAGGCCTCGGCCGAGCTGTTGCATGAAGACATGCCGGCGCCGGAGCGTGCGCAGTTCCTGGTCAGCATACTGGAACAGAATGCGCGCCAGCGGCAACTGATCGACAAGCTGCTGGCCCTGGTGCGGGTGGAAAAGCAGCAGCACCTCGACAGCCGCGAGCACCTGGCCATTGTGCCGTTGCTGGAGCAGGCGGCGCAGGATGGCGCTGCCGCGCTGGCGGCGCGCGGCGTGCAGTTGCAGATCGAAGCGCAGGATGTGCATGTCAAGGGGGACCGCCTGCTGCTGCGCCAGGCGCTGGGCAATCTGCTCGACAACGCCATCGGCTTTGCGCCGCCTGGCAGCATGATCACGCTGGCGGCGCGGCGGCAGGGCGAACGCGTGGACGTGACGGTGCGCGACCATGGCGCCGGCATTCCCGACTTTGCCACGGCGCGCCTGTTCGAGCGCTTTTATTCGCTGCCGCGCCCGGGCGGCGGCAAGAGCACCGGACTGGGCCTGCCATTCGTGCGCGAGGTGGCGCTGCTGCATGGCGGCACGGTCGAGGTGGTCAACCATCGCGACGGCGGCGCCGAAGCGCGCCTGGCGCTGCCGCTGGCGTAATTTCTGCTGCACTTCACACAGAACGCATCATCAGTGCATACAGCTTTTCTAGACTGGCCCCCTTGAACATTGCCAGAGGAAAGCACCATGCAAAAAACTTTACTGATCAAGGCCCTGATCGTGTTCGGGCTGATGCTGCTGATCGGCCTGCCGCTATTGATGATCCAGGAGACCATCAAGGAACGCATGCAGTTCCGCCAGGAAGCGGTCGACAGCATCGCCGCCGACTCGGTGCGCGAGCAAACCGTGATCGGCCCCATCCTGGTGATTCCGTACACCGAGCAATTCGATGAGCGGGTCGAGATCGCTGCCGACAAGGACCAGAAGAGCAGCGTGCCGGTGCGCACCGAAGTGCAGCGGCGCACTATGCAGCGCCGTTTTCTGGTGTACCCGAACAATCTGGAGTTGCGCGGCAATATCGAGACCGACCGCCGCTACCGCGGCATCCACCAGGTGCTGGTCTACAGCGGCCAGCATGCATTCAAGGGCGACTTTACGCTGCCGTCGCAGGAGCAGCTGCCGCGCAAGACCACCGACGCGCGCATTACGCTGGGCCAGCCGTTTATCGCGCTGTCGATCGAGGACGTGCGCGGCATCCGCAATATTCCCAAGATTAACTGGGGCGGGCGCCAGATCGAATTCGAGCAGGGCACCAATCTGTTTGCCTTTCGCAGCGGCCTGCATGCGCCGCTTGGTGCGCTGGCCCTGGCAGCGCAGCAGCAGGTCAATTTCTCCTTTGATCTGGGGCTCGATGGCATCGAACGCCAGCATTTCGTGCCGGTGGCCAAAAACAGCCAGATCACGCTCAAATCGAACTGGCCCCATCCGCAGTTTGGCGGGCGCTTCCTGCCGTCGCCGAAGAACCGCCAGATCGACGCCAATGGCTTCAACGTGAGCTGGGCCATCTCGGCGCTGGCCAGCAATGCGCAGACGCAAATTTCTGGTATCGAAGGCGAATTCAAGGTGCCCGACAGCGCGCCGCTGGGTCAGGTCGAGCGCTTCAATGTGGGTTTTATCGAGCCCGTCAATGTGTACTCGCAGTCGGACCGCGCCACCAAGTACGGCCTGCTGTTCGTGGCGCTGACCTTTGCCGCTTTCTTTATCTTTGAAATACTGAAAAGCCTGCCAATCCATCCGGTGCAGTACCTGCTGGTGGGCCTGGCGCTGGCCATGTTCTTCCTGCTGCTGGTGGGCCTGGCCGAGCATATTGCTTTTATTTATGCGTATCTGATTGCCAGCGCCGCCTGTATCGCGCTCAACAGCTTTTACCTCGCCCATGTGTTGCACGACGCGCGCCGCGGCCTGGGCTTCGGCGTGGCGCTGACGCTGCTGTACGGCGCCCTGTATGGCCTGCTCAATTCGGAGAGCAATGCGCTGGTAATGGGCAGCATTCTGCTGTTCGCGGTGCTGGCGGCCATCATGGTGGCGACCCGCAAAGTTGACTGGTATCAGGTGGGCAAAAACAACGCCGCGCCAGCCGCGCCTGCGCATGAATCGGTGGCGCCAGGCTGATTCGTGTTACTCTTGCTGCCCCTCGCGGTGGTCCCGGACGGCGGTGCCGGGATCGTCGCGCAACACTTTGACATACCTCGTGTTAACTTGTTGCGTCAAGGGTTTTTGTGCTATATACTAGCCGGCTTCGGTATGGATTCGTCTTTTTTGAGTCCTACGTTATTTGTAGTTAAACAAGCCCCGCCCAATCGCAGGTGGGAATGGAGAAAAAATGAGCCTAGGCCTTCTCGGTCGCAAGGTTGGCATGATGCGCATCTTCACGGACGAAGGGGATTCGATTCCTGTCACCGTGCTGGACGTGTCGAACAACCGTGTTGCGCAAATCAAAACCCCTGAAACAGATGGTTACTCCGCTGTTCAGGTCGCATTCGGTCAACGTCGCGCTTCCCGCGTGACCAAAGCTGTTGCTGGTCATCACGCTAAAGCTGGTGTTGAAGCCGGTACTCTGTTGAAAGAGTTCCGTGTTGACGCTGCTAAAGCCGCCGAACTGAAAGCTGGCGACGTTGTTGCTGCTTCCCTGTTCGAAGTCGGTCAGAAAATCGACGTACAAGGCGTGACCATTGGTAAAGGCTATGCCGGTACCATCAAGCGTCACCACTTCTCGTCGGGCCGCGCAACGCACGGTAACTCGCGTTCGCACAACGTTCCAGGCTCCATCGGTATGGCTCAAGATCCAGGTCGCGTTTTCCCTGGTAAGCGCATGACCGGTCATCTGGGTGACGTTAACCGTACCATCCAGAACCTCGTGATCGCCCGTATCGACGCCGACCGTCAGCTGCTGCTGGTCAAAGGCGCGATTCCAGGCGCAAAAAATGGCCAGGTAGTCGTTTCGCCAGCCATCAAAACCAAAGCCAAGAAAGGAGCTTAAACGATGGAACTCAAGCTTCTGAATGCGCAAGGTCAAGCTGGCTCGAATGTTGTTGCTGCTGATGAAATTTTCGGCCGTGATTACAACGAAGCGCTGATCCACCAAGTCGTCGTTGCTTATCAAGCAAACGCACGTAGCGGTAACCGCAAGCAAAAAGACCGTGAAGAAGTTCACCACACGACCAAAAAGCCATGGCGCCAAAAAGGTACCGGCCGCGCTCGTGCTGGTATGTCGTCGTCGCCTCTGTGGCGCGGTGGTGGTCGGGTATTCCCGAACTCGCCTGACGAGAACTTCACCCACAAAGTGAACAAAAAAATGTATCGCGCAGGTGTCTGCTCGATCCTGTCGCAGCTGGTTCGCGAAGAGCGCCTGATCGTCATCGACGATCTGACGATCGACGCGCCAAAAACCAAACTGCTGTCGCAAAAACTGAACGGCCTGGGCTTTGATTCGGTCCTGATCATCACCGACGTTCTGAACGAAAACCTGGAACTGGCATCGCGCAACCTGCCAAACGTGCTCGTCGTTGAGCCACGTCACGCAGATCCGATGTCCCTGGTGTTCTACAAAAAGATCCTGGTCACCAAAGCTGCACTGGCCAAGATTGAGGAGATGCTGGCATGAGCGCGATTTTGAAACATAGCGAAGAACGCTTGATGAAGGTGCTGTTGGCTCCTGTTATTTCCGAAAAGGCCACCATGGTCGCGGAAAAGAACGAGCAAATTGTATTCCGCGTACTGCCGGATGCAACCAAGCCTGAAATCAAGGCAGCGGTCGAACTGCTGTTCAAGGTTGAAGTCCTGTCGGTGCAAACCGCGAACCGTGAAGGTAAGCAAAAGCGCACTGGCCGTTTCAACGGTCGTCGTAACCATACCAAGCGTGCTTTCGTGTGCCTGAAACCTGGCCAGGAAATCAACTTCTCCGAGGAGGCTGCATAATGGCACTCGTTAAGATGAAACCAACCTCGCCAGGCCGTCGCGGCATGGTGAAGGTGGTCAATGCCGACCTGTACAAGGGTCGTCCATTTGCTGCCCTGGTTGAAAAGAAATCCAAGACCGCTGGTCGTAACAACAACGGTCACATCACCACCCGTCATATCGGTGGTGGTCACAAGCAACACTACCGCCTGATCGACTTCAAGCGCACCAAAGATGGTATTCCAGCGAAAGTGGAACGTATCGAATACGATCCTAACCGCACCGCGAATATCGCTCTGCTGTGCTACGCCGACGGCGAGCGTCAGTACATCATCGCGACCAAAGGCATGTCCGTTGGCGACAGCGTGATGAACGGTTCGGAAGCACCGATCAAATCGGGTAACTGCTTGCCAATCCGTAACATCCCAGTCGGTACCGTGATGCATTGCGTCGAAATGCTGCCAGGTAAAGGTGCCCAGATGGCACGTACCGCCGGCGCCGGCGTTGTGCTGATGGCCCGTGAAGGTACCTACGCTCAAGTGCGTCTGCGCTCGGGTGAAGTACGTCGCGTGCACATCGAGTGCCGTGCAACCGTGGGTGAAGTCGGCAATGCCGAACACAGCCTGCGTAAAATCGGTAAAGCTGGTGCGATGCGCTGGCGCGGTGTTCGTCCTACCGTTCGCGGTGTGGTCATGAACCCGGTCGATCACCCGCACGGTGGTGGTGAAGGTAAAACAGCAGCTGGTCGTCATCCAGTTTCGCCTTGGGGCCAACAGACTAAAGGTAAGAAGACACGCAGCAACAAGCGTACTACTTCCATGATCGTCTCGCGCCGCGGCAAGAAATAAGGGGTAGCACATGACACGTTCATTGAAAAAAGGGCCGTTCTGTGACGCCCACCTGGTGAAAAAAGTTGAAGCCGCGCAAGCTGCCAAAGACAAAAAGCCAATCAAAACCTGGTCGCGTCGTTCGACAATCATGCCTGACTTTATCGGCCTGACGATCGCGGTTCATAACGGCAAGCTGCACGTGCCGGTTTATGTTTCCGAAAACATGGTTGGTCACAAGCTCGGCGAATTCGCACTGACCCGTACGTTCAAGGGCCATGCAGCTGACAAAAAGGCTAAGAAATAATGGAAACTAAAGCTATCCTCAAAGGTGTGCGCCTGTCGGACCAAAAGGGCCGCCTGGTTGCTGACCTGATCCGTGGCAAGAAAGTTGACGCAGCACTCAACATCTTGCAATTCAGCCCGAAAAAAGGTGCTGCGATCATCAAGCGTGTTCTGGAATCGGCAATCGCCAATGCAGAACACAACGATGGCGCCGACATCGACGAATTGTTCGTGAAAACGATCTACGTTGAAAAGGGTCCGGTCCTGAAGCGCTTCACCGCGCGTGCAAAAGGCCGTGGCGACCGTATTTCGAAACAATCCTGTCACGTTTACGTGACTGTCGGTAACTAAGGAGCCACGATGGGTCAGAAAATTCATCCAACCGGTTTCCGTCTGGCGGTCACCCGTAACTGGGCTTCGCGCTGGTATGCAGGCAACGGCAATTTCGCTGCCATGCTGAACGAAGACCTGAAAGCACGTGCTTACCTGAAAAAGAAACTGAAGAACGCTTCGGTTGGTCGCATCGTTATCGAGCGCCCAGCAAAGAACGCGCGCTTCACGATCTACAGCTCGCGTCCAGGCGTGGTCATTGGTAAAAAAGGCGAAGACATCGAAGTACTGAAGTCCGCTTTGACCAAGATCATGGGCGTACCTGTTCATGTGAACATCGAAGAAATTCGCAAGCCTGAAATCGATTCGCAACTGATCGCCGATTCGATCTCGCAGCAGCTGGAAAAGCGTATCATGTTCCGCCGCGCCATGAAGCGTGCAATGCAAAATGCAATGCGCCTGGGTGCACTCGGTATCAAGATCATGTCGTCCGGCCGTCTGAACGGTATCGAAATCGCCCGTACTGAATGGTACCGCGAAGGCCGCGTGCCTCTGCATACCCTGCGCGCCGATATCGACTACGGTACCAGCGAAGCGTCGACCACCTACGGCATCATCGGTGTCAAGGTTTGGGTATACAAAGGTGACCGCGCGCCTAACGGCGATGCACCAGTCATCGATACCCCGCCTGACGAGAAGAAAAGCCGCGGCCCACGCCGTGACGATGGCAAGCCAGCTGGCCGTCCGCGTCCAGCAGGTGCCGGTGCGAAACCATCCACAGCACCAGGTGCACGTGTGCGTACCGCCGCTAAACCGGCCGCCGCAGCACCAGCTGAGAAAGCAGGAGAATAATCATGCTGCAACCAGCACGCAGAAAGTATCGTAAAGAGCAGAAAGGCCGTAACACCGGTATTTCGCACAGCCGCGGCACCGCCGTGTCGTTTGGCGAATTCGGTCTGAAGGCAGTTGCGCGCGGTCGTATCACTGCGCGTCAAATTGAAGCGGCGCGTCGTGCAATGACCCGTCACATCAAGCGCGGTGGCCGTATCTGGATCCGTATTTTCCCAGACAAGCCGATCTCGAACAAACCAGCTGAAGTCCGTATGGGTAACGGTAAAGGTAATCCAGAGTACTACGTCGCTGAAATTCAGCCAGGTAAAGTACTGTACGAAATGGATGGCGTCGATGAAGCGCTGGCACGGGAAGCTTTCCGTCTTGCCGCCGCTAAACTGCCACTGGCTACGACTTTCGTCGTACGTCAAGTTGGCCAATAATTGGAGTTGGATATGAAAGCAACTGAACTCCGCGGCAAAGACCAGCCAGCTCTGCAAAAAGAGCTGAATGACTTGTTGAAGGCACAGTTCGGCCTGCGTATGCAAATCGCTACGCAACAGCTGAGCAACACTTCGCAGCTCAAGAAGGTACGCCGCGATATCGCGCGTGTGAAGACGGTAATGAATCTGAAGGAAGCCAAATGAACGAACCAGTGAAACAGTCGCTCAAGCGCACGCTGATCGGTAAAGTGGTATCCGACAAGATGGACAAGACCGTTACCGTTCTGATCGAGCGCCACGTAAAACATCCTTTGTATGGCAAGATCATCATGCGTTCGAACAAGTATCACGCGCATGACGAGACCAACCAGGTCAAAGCCGGTGACACGGTAGAGATCCAGGAAGGTCGTCCGATCTCGAAAACGAAGGCATGGACGGTGACACGTGTGGTTCAAGCCGCACCCATCGTTTAAATAAAAAACCACTGTTTCGACAGTGGTTTTAATTAGTACTTGCAGGCCCGCAAATTGTATGTAATACTTGCGGGCTTCGTTCATGTAACGCCGCAAAGTGTCTGGCCACAGACAGTAGCATTCGCGGTCAGTTGATGTATGAAGGTCAAGCACCCAAACAGTGAAGCCCAGCAGGGCGGCTCTGGCGGGACCAAGACTGACCGCGGGTCTACATTGTGTGGATTCTTCGGCTTAAGTTGGGAAAGAGAATACTATGATTCAAACTGAAAGCCGGCTCGAAGTGGCTGACAATACCGGTGCCAAAGAAGTAATGTGCATCAAGGTATTGGGCGGCTCCAAGCGCCGTTATGCTGGCATTGGCGATGTGATCAAGGTAACCGTCAAGGTTGCTGCGCCACGTGGCCGTGTCAAAAAAGGTGAAATTTATAACGCCGTGGTTGTGCGCACCGCTAAAGGTGTTCGCCGCCAAGACGGTTCCCTGGTGAAGTTCGACGGCAATGCCGCCGTTCTGTTGAACGCCAAGCTGGAACCGATCGGTACCCGCATCTTCGGACCAGTGACGCGCGAGCTGCGCACTGAAAAGTTCATGAAGATCGTGTCCCTGGCACCTGAAGTACTGTAAGGAGTCAGCAATGGATAAGATTCGTAAAAACGACGAAGTCATCGTTCTGGCCGGTAAAGACAAGGGCAAACGCGGCGTCGTTTCGCGTCGCGTAGACGCAGAACACGTAGTGGTTGAAGGCGTCAACGTCGCTAAAAAAGCGACCAAACCGAACCCGATGACTGGCGTACAAGGTGGTATCGTCGACAAGACCATGCCAATTCACGTGTCCAACGTTGCATTGTTCAATGCAGCTAGTGGCAAGGCAGACCGTGTTGGTTTCAAAGATGTCGACGGCAAAAAAGTCCGCGTCTTCAAATCGTCCGGCGAAGTAGTGAAGGCTTAAGAAATCATGGCACGTCTCCAAGAGTTCTATAAAGAAAAAGTCGTCGCCGACCTGACAGCCAAATTTGGCTACAAGTCGTCGATGGAAGTTCCACGTCTGACCAAGATCACCCTGAACATGGGTGTTGGTGAGGCTATCGCTGATAAAAAAGTTCTCGAGCACGCAGTTGCTGACTTGACCAAGATCGCCGGCCAGAAACCAGTGACCACCAAGTCCCGCAAAGCGATCGCAGGCTTCAAAATCCGCGAAGGCTACCCGATCGGTACGATGGTCACCCTGCGCGGCGCTCGCATGTACGAGTTCCTGGATCGCTTCATCACCGTGGCTCTGCCGCGCGTGCGCGATTTCCGTGGTGTGAACGGCCGTGCATTTGATGGTCGTGGTAACTACAACATCGGTGTCAAGGAACAGATCATTTTCCCTGAGATCGACTACGACAAGATTGACGCGTTGCGCGGTATGAATATCAGCATCACGACAACTGCTAAGACCGACGACGAAGCCAAAGCTTTGCTCGCCGCCTTCAAATTCCCGTTCAGAAACTGAGATCATGGCAAAATTGGCACTGATTAACCGTGAGCAAAAGCGCGTAGACCTGGCTGCGAAATTCGCCGTCAAACGCGCTGCGCTGAAGGCCATCGTTGATGACCAGTCGAAATCGGAAGAAGAGCGTTACGAAGCGCGCCTGAAACTGCAGGCACTGCCACGTAACTCGAATCCGACGCGTCAGCGCAACCGCTGCGCCGTCACCGGTCGTCCACGCGGCACATTCCGTAAATTCGGTCTGGGTCGTATCAAGCTCCGTGAGTTCGCCATGCGTGGTGAAATTCCGGGTATGACTAAAGCAAGCTGGTAATAGGAGAATATGCAATGAGTATGAGCGATCCTATCGCCGATATGCTGACCCGCATTCGCAACGCCCAAGGCGTTCAAAAAACGACCGTGGCCATGCCATCGTCGAAAGTCAAAGTAGCGATTGCCAACGTCCTCAAGGACGAGGGTTACATTGAAGATTTCGCTGTTGCCGAAGCTGGTGGCAAAGCGGAACTGAAGATCGGTTTGAAGTATTATGTTGGCCGTCCCGTCATCGAGCGCCTTGAGCGCGTGTCCCGTCCGGGCCTGCGCGTCTACAAAGGCAAAGACGAGATCCCTGTTGTGATGAATGGCTTGGGTGTGGCGATCGTGTCGACTCCGCAAGGCGTCATGACTGACCGCAAAGCACGCGCTACCGGTGTCGGCGGCGAAGTTATTTGCTACGTGGCTTAAGGAGTTACACATGTCTCGAGTAGCTAAAATGCCAATCGTAGTGCCAGCTGGCGCAGAAGTCGCCATCTCCGCACAAGCGATCACCGTAAAAGGCCCACTGGGCGTGCTTTCGCAAGCCCTGACCGGCCAGGTGAAAGTGGAAAACAATGCAGGAACCCTGAGTTTCGACGTGGCTGACGAAAGCCGCGAAGCCAATGCCATGTCCGGCACGCTGCGCGCGCTGGTCAACAACATGGTTGTTGGCGTCACCAAGGGTTTCGAGAAAAAGCTGAACCTGGTAGGCGTGGGTTACAAGGCGCAAGCTCAAGGCGACAAGCTGAATCTGTCCCTGGGTTTCTCGCACCCTGTAGTGCATGACATGCCAGCCGGCGTTACCTGCGCAACACCAACCCCGACCGAAATCCTGATCAAGGGTATCGATCGTCAAAAGGTTGGCCAGGTAGCCGCTGAAGTTCGTGCTTACCGCGCTCCTGAGCCATACAAAGGCAAGGGCGTTCGCTATGCGGACGAAGTGGTTAAGCTTAAAGAAACCAAGAAGAAGTAATTAGGGGCTGACGATGGATAAGAAAGAATCACGGCTTCGCCGCGGACGCCAAACCCGCATCAAGATCGCGGAATTGAAAGTAAATCGCCTGTCGGTGCATCGCACCAACTTGCACATTTACGCCAACCTGATCAGCCCGGACGCTAAAGTTCTGGTATCGGCATCGACTGCCGAAGCCGAAGTGCGCGCTGAACTGGCAGGTCAATCCGGCAAAGGCGGCAATGCCGCTGCTGCAGCCTTGATCGGCAAGCGCGTCGCTGAAAAAGCGTTGAAAGCAGGAATCACCGAAGTTGCGTTTGACCGCTCCGGTTTCCGTTACCACGGCCGTGTGAAAGCGTTGGCAGAAGCCGCACGCGAAGCCGGTCTGAAGTTCTAAGGATCAATCATGGCAAAAATGCAAGCAAAAATGCAAAGCGACAAGCCGGATGATGGCATGCGCGAAAAAATGATCGCGATCAACCGCGTGACCAAAGTGGTCAAGGGTGGTCGTATCATGGGTTTCGCCGCGCTGACCGTAGTTGGTGATGGCGATGGCCGCGTCGGCATGGGCAAGGGCAAGTCGAAAGAAGTGCCAGTTGGCGTGCAGAAGGCAATGGAAGAAGCCCGTCGCAACCTGATCAAAGTACCGCTCAAAAACGGCACCTTGCATCACACGGTTGTTGGTCGTCACGGCGCCTCCAAGGTCCTGATGAACCCAGCCAAGCCTGGTACCGGCGTGATCGCTGGTGGCGCAATGCGCGCTATCTTCGAAGTAATGGGCGTAACGGACGTGGTGGCGAAATCCACCGGTTCGAACAACCCTTACAACCTGGTACGCGCTACGCTGGATGGCCTGGCAAAAATGAGTACTCCAGCTGACATCGCCGCCAAACGCGGCAAGTCGGTTGAAGACATCCTGGCTTAAGGTGAAGAAATGACTACCAAAACCCTCAAAGTACAACTGGTCAAGGGCTTGATCGGTACGCGTGAAGATCACCGTGCCACCGTCCGCGGTCTGGGTCTGCGTCGTGTTAACTCGGTTTCCGAGCTGCAAGACACCCCATCCGTGCGCGGCATGATCAACAAAGTATCGTACCTCGTTAAAGTAGTTGGGTAAGCCGCAGGGCTTACACACGGAGAAATCATGGAACTGAATACCATTCAACCAGCCGACGGCGCCAAGCACTACAAGCGTCGCGTCGGCCGCGGTATCGGCTCCGGCCTGGGTAAAACCTCGGGTCGCGGCCACAAGGGTCAGAAATCGCGTTCGGGCGGCTTTCATAAAGTCGGTTTCGAAGGCGGTCAGATGCCTCTGCAACGCCGTCTGCCTAAGCGCGGTTTCAAATCGCTCAACGCCACTTTCAAAGCTGAAGTGCGTCTGTCCGATCTGAACAACCTGGCTGTTGGCGAAGTCGACATTCTGGTCTTGAAGCAAGCTGGCGTCCTGGGCGTGTTGGCCCGTGACGTGCGCGTGATCTTGTCCGGCGAAATCACCAAAGCGGTGAATTTGAAGGGCTTGAAAGTGTCCGCTGGCGCGAAAGCAGCCATCGAAGCAGCCGGCGGCTCAGTAGCCTGAGTTGACCGCTAACAGCTTGATCGGAGCGAAAATTGGCGACTAATCCACAACTTGCTAAAAGTGCAGCAGCCGGTTTCCCTTGGGGACGGCTCTGGTTTTTGCTTGGCGCATTGGTGGTTTATCGTATCGGTGCTCATGTCCCGGTTCCCGGGATTGACCCGACACAATTAGCCTCGCTGTTCAAGGAGCACGAAGGCGGCGTCCTGGGCATGTTCAACATGTTCTCGGGCGGTGCCTTGTCTCGTTTTACAGTGTTTGCGCTGGGTATCATGCCTTACATCTCGGCCTCGATCATCATGCAGTTGCTGTCGATCGTGTCACCGCAGATGGAAGCGTTGAAAAAAGAAGGCGAAGCAGGCCGCCGCAAGATCACCCAGTACACCCGTTATTTCACGGTGGCCCTGGCTCTGTTTCAAGCGTTAGGCATTGCAGTCGCACTGGAGTCGCAAGCTGGTCTGGTGTTGGAACCTGGTCTTGCATTCCGCTTCGTAACGGTCGTCACTTTGTTGACCGGAACAATGTTCTTGATGTGGTTGGGTGAGCAAATTACCGAGCGTGGCTTGGGTAATGGCATCTCGATCATCATCTTTGCCGGTATTGCAGCAGGTCTGCCTTCGGCGCTGGGTGGTTTGTTCAGCCTGGTATCGAACGGTTCGATCGGCAGCCTGGGCGCGATTTTCATCGTCCTGCTGGTAGCACTGGTAACGTTCTTCGTGGTATTTGTCGAACGCGGTCAGCGCAAGATCTTGGTCAATTATGCGAAGCGCCAGGTAGGTAACAAGATTTATGGCGGTCAAACCAGCCATTTGCCGTTGAAGCTGAACATGGCCGGCGTGATCCCGCCGATCTTTGCTTCTTCGATCATCTTGTTCCCGGCCACGATCGTGGACTGGTTTTCAAAGGGCGCCGATAACGCTAACCCTGTGGTGCGGTTCCTGAAAGATTTGGCAGCATCGATGGGGCCTGGTGAGCCTATCCATGCGCTGTTGTACGCAGTGGCGATCGTGTTTTTCTGCTTCTTTTATACCGCGCTGGTGTTTAACAGCAAGGAAACGGCAGATAACTTGAAGAAAAGCGGTGCTTTCATTCCCGGGATTCGTCCAGGCGAACAGACAGCGCGCTATATCGACAAGATCCTGACACGCTTGACACTTGCCGGCGCAGTCTACATCACCCTGGTGTGTTTATTGCCGGAATTTATGCAAGCCCAGTGGAAAGTACCATTCTATTTCGGCGGTACTTCTTTATTGATTATTGTAGTTGTCACCATGGATTTCATGGCGCAAGTACAGAACTACGTGATGTCGCAGCAATATGATTCACTGCTGCGCAAAGCAAACTTCAAGGGCGGAATTCCGACGCGTTAAGCGCGGTAAACACACCGAATGGCAAAAGACGACGTCATACAGATGCAGGGCGAGATTCTTGAGAATCTCCCAAATGCAACATTTCGAGTGAAGCTGGAGAACGGACACGTGGTGCTCGGGCATATTTCGGGTAAAATGCGGATGAACTATATTCGCATTCTCCCTGGAGACAAGGTGACGGTGGAGTTGACGCCGTACGACCTGAGCCGAGCCCGCATTGTGTTCCGTACCAAGTAACACAGTGAATCAAACCATAGAAGCGAAAGAAAGAGCCTTAAAATGAAAGTTCTCGCATCAGTCAAGCGGATCTGCCGCAACTGCAAAGTCATCAAGCGCAAAGGCGTAGTCCGCGTAATCTGCGTGGAGCCACGTCACAAGCAGCGTCAAGGTTAATCGAGGAATAACAAATGGCACGTATTGCAGGGGTTAATATCCCAAATCATC
This sequence comes from Janthinobacterium aquaticum, assembly GCF_009208565.1. Taxonomy (GTDB): domain Bacteria; phylum Pseudomonadota; class Gammaproteobacteria; order Burkholderiales; family Burkholderiaceae_D; genus Janthinobacterium. The sequence continues at coordinate 17,264 of NZ_WFLK01000009.1, forward strand.
AGCATACCGTTATCGGCCTGACCGCCATCTACGGTGTGGGCCGTCCACGCGCACAAAAAATCTGTGCAGCGACCGGCATTGCAACCAACAAAAAGATCAAAGATCTGGACGACAGCGAACTGGAAAAGCTGCGCGATGAAGTAGGTAAATTCATCGTTGAAGGCGATCTGCGTCGTGAACTCTCGATGAACATCAAGCGTTTGATGGATCTGGGTTGCTACCGCGGCATGCGTCATCGCAAAGGTCTGCCAGTTCGTGGCCAGCGTACGCGTACAAACGCACGTACCCGCAAGGGTCCGCGTAAAGCCGCTCAATCGCTGAAAAAATAATCCGTTAGGAAAAAATTATGGCCAAGTCGCAAAATAACGCCGCATCAGCACGCGTGCGTAAAAAAGTCAAAAAGAACGTCGCTGAAGGCATCGCGCATGTCCACGCTTCGTTCAACAACACGATCATTACCATCACCGATCGTCAAGGCAATGCCTTGTCGTGGGCTACGTCCGGCGGTGCAGGCTTCAAGGGTTCGCGTAAATCGACCCCGTTCGCAGCGCAGGTCGCCGCGGAAGCCGCTGGTAAAGTGGCTGTTGAGTGTGGCGTGAAGAACCTGGAAGTACGTATCAAGGGCCCAGGTCCTGGTCGTGAATCCGCTGTTCGCGCGCTGAACAACCTGGGCATCAAGATCACCGAGATCCAGGACGTGACGCCGGTACCGCACAACGGTTGCCGTCCACCGAAACGCCGTCGTATCTAAGACAGTATTGCAGAGGGCGCTTCGGCGCCAGCTGCTTTCTTGTCTGTTGTAACTTTAGTATAGTCGTGTGAAAACGCTGGAGCAGGGAGCCGGAAACGGTTATACTGCCCGGCTGTTATCGCCTGTCAAATTCGTTTGACGGGTTTTTCGTTTTCAGCCACCGTCTGCTCGATATCGGGTCAGACTAGCGCCTAACTGCATCAGCGTGCTTGTGCATGCGTGTAGCTGGGGCGTTATCATTTAAAAAAAGGAAGTATCGTGGCACGTTATATCGGACCTAAAGCAAAACTTTCCCGCCGTGAAGGTACAGACCTGTTCCTGAAGAGCGCACGTCGCTCGCTCGACAGCAAGTGCAAACTGGACGTCAAGCCAGGCCAACACGGTGTCAAATCCGGCGCCCGCACCTCGGACTACGGTAACCAACTGCGCGAAAAGCAAAAAGTCAAGCGCATGTACGGCGTGCTGGAACGTCAATTCCGCCGCTACTTCGCTGAAGCTGACCGTCGTAAAGGCAACACCGGCGAAACGCTGTTGAAGTTGCTGGAAACGCGTCTGGACAACGTTTGCTACCGCATGGGCTTTGGCTCGACCCGCGCTGAAGCGCGTCAACTGGTCAGCCACAAAGCGTTCACCGTGAACGGTATCGTTGTCAACATCGCTTCGTACTCGGTCAAAGTCGGCGACGTCATCGCTGTTCGTGAAAAATCGAAAAAGCAAGTGCGTATCGTTGAAGCACTGTCGCTGGCCGAACAAGTTGGTATGCCTAGCTGGGTTTCGGTTGATGCCAAGAAAATGGAAGGTACTTTCAAGTCCCTGCCAGAGCGTAACGAAATCGCCAACGACGTCAACGAATCGCTGATCGTCGAGCTGTACTCGCGTTAATTGTAGTTTAGCTGTATCACCGCCCACCTGGTTCGCCCGGTGGGCGTTTTACCAATATGCCATCAGCCTTATCGGTGTAATGAGCCGAGGGTATTGAAAAGGACATTTCATGCAAAACAGTTTGTTGAAGCCACGTATTATCGATGTTGAAGCGCTCGGCGCAGGTCACGCCAAGGTCGTGATGGAGCCGTTTGAGCGTGGCTATGGCCACACATTGGGTAATGCGCTGCGCCGCGTACTGCTGTCGTCGATGGTGGGCTATGCGCCGACCGAAGTGACGATCGCAGGTGTTGTACACGAATATTCGTCGCTCGATGGCGTGCAGGAAGACGTCGTCGATCTGCTGCTGAACCTGAAGGGCGTGGTCTTCAAGGTCCACAACCGTGACTCCGTCACGCTGACCCTGAAAAAGGAAGGCGAAGGCGCCATCCTGGCATCCGATATCGACCTGCCGCACGACGTTGAACTGATTAACCCTGATCACGTGATCGCCCACCTGACCGCTGGTGGCAAGCTGGACATGCAGATCAAGGTTGAAAAAGGCCGCGGCTATGTGCCGGGCAACGTGCGCCGCCTGTCGGAAGACACCAACAAGACCATCGGCCGCATCATTCTGGACGCATCGTTCTCGCCAGTACGCCGTGTGTCGTACTCGGTTGAGTCGGCTCGCGTTGAACAGCGTACCGACCTGGACAAGCTGATCATCAACATCGAAACCAACGGCGTGATCTCGCCGGAAGAAGCGATCCGTCAATCGGCACGCGTGCTGGTCGACCAGTTGAATGTGTTCGCTGCCCTGGAAGGCACGGAAGCTGCTGCCGAAGCGCCATCGCGCGCTCCGCTGGTCGATCCGATCCTGCTGCGTCCAGTCGATGATCTGGAGTTGACCGTGCGTTCGGCTAACTGCCTGAAAGCGGAAAACATCTATTACATCGGCGACCTGATCCAGCGTTCGGAAAACGAGCTGCTGAAAACGCCAAATCTGGGCCGCAAGTCCCTGAACGAAATCAAGGAAGTGCTGGCGTCGCGCGGCCTGACCTTGGGCATGAAGCTGGAAAACTGGCCGCCTGCTGGCCTGGAAAAGTAATTTGTAGTGGTAGCAAACTGCCTGGGACAGGTGTCCCAGGCTTTTATTTTGAAGTACCAAACCGGTCCGCGATGCAGCATTTGCCGCATCGATCGAAGAACTGGATTTAAACTCACCGAAAGGATTTACCATGCGTCACGGTCACGGCCTCCGTAAACTGAATCGTACCTCGTCCCACCGTCTGGCTATGCTGCGCAACATGACAGTATCGCTGCTGCGTCACGAAGCGATCAAGACCACCCTGCCAAAAGCAAAAGAACTGCGCCGCGTTGTCGAGCCAATTCTGACCCTGGGCAAAACCGACACCCTGGCAAACAAGCGTCTGGCTTTCAGCCGTCTGCGCGACCGTGAAATGGTCGTCAAACTGTTCGCTGAACTGGGCCCACGTTTCGCCAACCGTAACGGCGGCTACGTGCGTATCCTGAAAATGGGTTTCCGCGTAGGCGATAACGCTCCGATGGCTTTCGTGGAACTGATGGATCGTCCAGAAACCACCGAAGCAGTTGAAGTCGCTGGCGAGTAATCGCGGCAACTGCACGATGAAAAGCCAGGCTCTGCCTGGCTTTTTTGTTTTCTGCTGCAGCTAAAAGTTCTGCGGTGTACTATTCTGCTTTCGCGCCGCGCCCGCATTAGCACCGAGCACCGCGCGTCTCTCAGTCGAATGGCAGAAAAGGTAGTTCATGTCCCGTTTCCCCTCCCGCGCCAGCGCGCGCTCCGCTTCACTACAGCAGTTGATCTTCTTCCTGGCCAGTTGCATGCTGCTGGTCATGGCCGTGTTTGGCGCCGGCGCCGCGCGCGCCGATGACGAGTTTCTCGATCCTGAAGTGGCGTTCAAGTTTTCGGCCCGCATGCAGGATCCGGCCACCATCGCCGTGACCTATGTGATTGCCGATGGCTACTATATGTACCATGAGCGCTTCAAGTTCGAGGCGACCGGCGCCACGCTGGGCACGCCCGTCTTCCCGAAAGGCAAGGTCAAGTTCGATGAAACGTTCCAGAAGAATGTTGAAACGTTCCGTCATACGCTGACCATTACCATTCCGGTACAGGCCAGCGGCGCCTTTACGCTCAAGTCGACCGGCCAGGGCTGCTCCGACAAGGGCCTGTGCTATGCGCCGCAGGACGCCACCATCAAACTGGTGGGCGCCGGTGGCCAGAGCGTGGCGCCAGGCGCTGCCGCCTCGAAATTTGCGCTGCCGGCGGCGCCGGCCGTCGATACGCCCGCCATCAATGGCCCGCAGGCGCAGGCTTCGCCTGGCGTGTCGGTAATCAGCATTCCACAACCCGATATCACCAGTACGCCCGATGCGGCGCCGGCGGCGCCAGTGGCTGCAACGGCAGCACCAACGGCTGCGCCCGGCAGTGAAATGGGCAAGATCGAGTCGGCATTGAAAGGCGGCAAGCTGCTGGTGATCGTGCCGCTGTTTATGTTGCTGGGCCTGGGCCTGGCTTTTACGCCATGCGTGCTGCCGATGGTGCCGATCCTGTCGTCGATTATCGTCGGCGACGGCGCCAAGGTCAGCCGTTCGCGCGGCCTGCTGCTGTCGCTGACCTATGCGCTGGGCATGGCAATCGTCTATACGGCGCTGGGCGTGGCCGCAGGGCTGGCTGGTGAAGGGCTGGCGGCCAAGCTGCAAAACCCGTGGGTGCTGGGCTTTTTTGCGCTGCTGATGGCGGTGCTGTCGCTGTCGATGTTTGGTTTTTACGAGCTGCAGGTGCCGTCCTTCCTGCAGGGCAAGCTCACTTCGGTATCGAACCAGCAGTCGTCGGGCCGCCTGGCCGGCGTGTTTGTAATGGGCGCCATCTCGGCCCTGATCGTCGGTCCTTGCGTAGCCGCGCCGCTGGCTGGCGCCTTGCTTTATATCAGCCAGACGCGCGACGTGGTGATTGGCGGCAGCGCGCTGTTTGCGATGGCGGTCGGCATGAGCGTGCCTTTGATACTGGTTGGCGTCTCGGCTGGCACCCTGTTGCCGCGCGCCGGCATGTGGATGGAATCGGTCAAGCGCTTCTTTGGCGTGCTGCTGCTGGGCGTGGCCTGGTGGCTGGTCTCGCCGGTGCTGCCAGGTGCGGTGCAGATGCTTGGCTGGACGGTACTGCTGATCGGCTATGGCATGTATCTGCTGGCGGGCAACAGCAAGAACGGCTGGGTGGCCAAGGCCTTCGGCCTGGCTTTCGCCGTGCTGGGCGCCATGCAGCTGGTGGGCGTGGCCAGTGGCGGGCGCGATCCGCTGGCGCCGCTGGCACACCTGGGCGGTGCACCGGTACATGCGCAGCAATTTACGCGCATCAAGACCACCGCTCAACTGGACGCAGCGCTGGCGCAGTTGAACGGCAAGCCGGCGCTGCTGGACTTTTATGCCGACTGGTGCGTTTCGTGCAAAGAAATGGAAAAGCTGACCTTCGTGGCGCCGGCCGTGCGCGACAAGATGGCCCAGGCCGTGCTGCTGCAGGTCGATGTGACGGCCAACGATGCCGACGACAAGGCCATGCTCAAGCGTTTCGGCCTGTTCGGCCCGCCAGGCATTATCATGTTCAACCCGCAAGGCCAGGAGATTACCCATTCGCGCGTGATCGGTTTCCAGAATGCGGAAACCTTCCTGGCGTCGCTGGCGAAATTGCAATAAACCGTAGGTCGGATTAGCGGGGCGAGGCCCCGCGTAATCCGACAAATGCAAGGGTCAACAATGTTGTCGGATTACGGCCCGAAGGGCCTAATCCGACCTACGCTTTCGGTGCGTCGCGGTGGCCGCCATGCTTGCCGCCGGGCACGCTGTCATCAAACACCTTCTGTTGTTCCGGCGTCAGTACCGCGTAGAAAGTTTTCAGCGAACCCAGGCGCGCTTCCTGGCCGGCAATGCGCTCTTTGGACATCGCGATCCACTGCTCCATCCGTTGTGGCGCAGACAGCTTGGCAAATGCTTCGCGTTTGGCCTTCCAGTCGCTGGCCGGTTTTTTCGGCGCGTTAGCGGCGGTGAAGGTGGCCCAGGCCGGTTCTTGCGCTGCCGTCAGTTTCAGCTTGTCATGCAGGCGCGCCTGGTATTTGGCCATGCGTTCGGCAGGATTGCCGCGCATCGGCTTGTGGCCGTCGCCGCGGTGGCCTTCATGCGGGGCTACTGCCTTGGCGCCCGGCGCCGGTGCGCTGCTATCTTGGGCTTGCGCACCGAAAGTGGCGGCGCCGAGCGCGAGGGCGCTGACGGCGATCAGCAGGTTTTTGCGCATGGTATTGATTGTGGTGTTCATGGTGCTTCCTTTCAGGTTGTGAGAGATGTACATCGCTGCACATGAATCCATGTTGGACGCGCCATGTTTCTCCGAAGTGTCCGCTGTCCGACAGTTTGTATCGATATGTTTCTTTGCCCAAGCTATATACAAGACGATACAAATGCGCTGTGCAGCGCTGGCCGAAGTGCGGATAATTCAATCTATGGAACCTACTTCTACTATTCTGATCGTCGACGACGACCGCGATATCCGCAGCCTGCTGGCGGATTACCTGGAAACGAACGCCTACCGCACGCTTGACGCGGCCGATGGCGCCGCCATGTGGAAGGTGCTCGATGAAAACCGGCCCGACTTGATCGTGCTCGACCTGAACCTGCCCGGCGACGACGGCCTGACGCTGTGCCGCAAGCTGCGCGCGCAATCAAGCGTGCCGGTCATTATGCTGACGGCGCGCAATGAACCGCTCGACCGCATCCTGGGCCTGGAGATGGGTGCCGACGATTACTTGCCCAAGCCGTTCGAGCCGCGTGAATTGCTGGCGCGCATACGCAGCGTGCTGCGCCGCAGCCATGCAATGCCGTCCAATTCGCCGTCCGATAAAGCCCAGCAGATCCGCTTTTCCGGCTGGACGCTCGACCTGACGGCGCGCCACCTGCTCAATCCGTCGGGCCTGGTGATCATGCTGTCGGGCGCCGAGTTCCGCCTGCTGCGCGTGTTCCTCGAACACCCGAATCGCGTGCTCAACCGCGATCAGCTGCTGAACCTGACGCAAGGGCGCGACGCCGATCCGTTCGACCGCTCGATCGATATCCAGATCAGCCGCCTGCGCCAGAAGCTGGGCGAAGATGCGCGCCTGCCGCAGATTATCAAGACCGTGCGCAATGGCGGCTATGTGCTGGCCGGCCAGGTCAACGTGGAGCCGCACGCGTGAAGGCTTTTCTCGGCTCGATGACCGGGCGCGTATTCATGGTGCTGCTGCTGGGCGTGGTGGCGTCGGCCGCGCTCACGCAATGGCTGGCCGTGGGCGAGCGCCAGCGCGCCATCGAACAGTACCGTGACTTTCACGCCGTCGAGCGCGCCGAGCAGCTGGTGATGGCCACCGACATGGTGCCGCTCGCTTCGCGCGCGGCCTACCTGAAAGTGGCCAACAAGGGCAGCGTGCGGCTCGAACTGCGCCCCGACACGCCACATACGCCAGGCAAGGCCACCGAGTTTTCCAGCGCGCTGCAAGCCAAGCTTGGCGACGCCTTTCGCGTCACGGCGCTGGCCGAGCGCCCGGAAGCCTGTGTCAAGCCGCGTGAAGGCGGCCTGTTCGCACCGAAGCCCTGGGGCGGTTACTGCGAGAACCTCGACGTGCACATGCAGGATGGCCACGTGCTGCGCCTGCTGATCCTGCCGCCGCGCCAGCAGCCGCCGTTTACCGAACACAACGACTGGATGACGCTGCTGCCATTTTTGATCAGCATTGCCATCCTGGCCTACCTGGTCACACGCATGACCATGCGCCCGCTCAAGCAGCTGGCGCAGGCCGCCAAGGACCTGGGCAACGATATCAACCATCCGCCACTGACCCTGTCGGGCGCCAGCGAGATCCGCCAGGCCGGCGCCGCCTTCAATGCGATGCAGGCGCGTATCCGCCAGCATATCTTCCAGCGCACGCAAATGCTCGCCGCCATTACGCACGACCTGCAGACGCCGCTGACGCGTTTGCGCTTGCGGCTGGAAAAGGTAGCCGATTCCGATCTGTATGATCGCCTGGTGGGCGACCTGTCGGCCATGCAAAGCATGGTCAAGGAAGGGCTGGACCTGGCCCGTTCGATGGACAGCACCGAAGCGATGCAGGCGCTCGACCTTGACTCGCTGCTCGACAGTGTCTGCTCGGATGCCGCCGACGCGGGCCAGAACGTGACCTTGAGCGGCCAGGCCGGCATGGCGCTGATGGGCCGGCCGATCGCCATGCGCCGCTGCCTGGTCAACCTGATCGATAACGCCGTCAAGTATGGCCAGTACGCCCATGTGACGGTCGAGCGCATCACCGGTGCAGCGCGCATCCGCATCCGCGATGGCGGTCCCGGCATTGCGCCGGACCAGCTGGCCAAGGTGTTCGAGCCCTTCTACCGGATTGAAACCTCGCGTTCGCGCGAATCGGGCGGCACGGGCCTGGGGCTGACGATTGCACGCAATATCGCCGAGCAGCACGGCGCCACGGTTTTGCTGTCCAACCATGTCGATGGCGGCCTGGAAGTAACCTTGATCGTGCCGCAATATTACGCAGGGAAATAGGGTTTTTCGTGAGACAATATCGGCCTTAATTCCTTACGGCAATTAATCCAACCTGACATTCCGCGTCGAGACCGCGTAACAGCATAATGAAAAAAACAAGCCTGGTAATCCTGGTGGGTGCAGCCCTGTGTATCGGTGGCGGCGCCTGGTATGTCTATCATCAACCGGCGGCCAGCGGTGCTGCCGGCACTGCCAGCCCTGGCGGCAAGGGCAAGGGGGGCCAGGCGCCGACCTCGGTCAGCGTGGTCAAGCCGCTGCGCCAGGATGTGCCCATCGTGCTGTCGGCCAACGGTAGCGTGACGCCGATCAGTAGTGTCGAATTGCGCCCGCAAACGACCAGCACCATTGCCAAGGTGCATATCCGCGAAGGCCAGTTCGTCAAGCAGGGCGAACTGTTGTTTACGCTCGACGCGCGCACCGAACATGCGAACGTGGAAAAAGCCCAGGCGCAGGTGCTGCGCGACCGCGCCTCGGTGGCCGATTACGAGCGCCAGCTCAAGCGCAATACCGATTTGCTGAGCAAGAATTTCATTGCCCAGGGTGCTGTCGACACGCTGCAAAGCCAGCTCGACGCTGCGCGCGCCGTGCTGGCGGCCGACCAGGCCGCCTTGCGCGCCGCCCAGGTCGATTCCAGCTATACCGTGCTGCGCGCCCCCCAGGCTGGCCGTGTGGGCGCCATCGGCGTGTATCCAGGCAGCCTGGTGCAGCCAACCACGGCGCTGACCACCATCACCCAGCTCGACCCGATCGATGTGGTGTTTACCTTGCCGGAAAGCAGCCTGTCGGGCCTGCTGGCGGCGCAAAAGGCGGGCAATGTGCTGGTCTCGGCGCTGCTGGCCGACGCCGGCGGCCAGCAGCTCGAGGGCAAACTGAGCTTTATCGACAATGCGGTGGACGCCACGTCCGGCGTGATTAAGGTCAAGGCGCGTTTCAATAATACGCAAACCGATTTGTGGCCAGGCCAGTACGTCAACACCCAGCTGACCGTGCGTACGCTCAAGGACGCGCTGGTGATTCCGCAAAACGCCATCATCACCACCACCAGCGGCACCATGGTCTATTCGATGGCGCCCGACCAGAGCGCCAGATCGCACAAGGTCACGCGCGTCTATGCATTTGGCGCCAACGCCGTGGTGACCGGTCTCAATGGCGACGAGCAGGTGATTGTTGACGGCAAGCAGAACCTGCGTCCGGGCAGCAAGGTGCGCCTGGCTGAAAAACGCAAGGGCGCTGACGGCGCGCCGGCCAGCGTGGCGGGCCCGGCAGCATGAACCTGTCAGAACTGAGTATCCGCCGCCCGGTGATGGTGGTGCTGTTGTCGATCAGCATCATCCTGGCCGGCGTGCTGGCCTACCTGCATATTCCGGTAGCGGCCCTGCCGAGCTATAACACGCCGGTCATCAACGTCAGCGCCGACCTGGCCGGCGCCAGTCCGGACACCATGGCCTCGTCGGTGGCCTTGCCGCTGGAAAAGCAGTTTTCTACCATTTCCGGCCTGAGCCTGATTACCTCGACCAGTACCTTGGGCAATACCTCGCTGACGCTGGAATTCGATTCGAGCATCAACGTCAACGAAGCGGCAGTCGATGTGCAGGCGGCGCTGTTGCGCGCGCAGCGCCAGTTGCCAACTGAAATGACCGACCTGCCGTCGTACCGCAAGGTCAATCCGGCCGATGCGCCGGTGCTGTTCATCCAGATGACGTCGCCGTCGCTGAACTTGTCGGACCTGAACGATTACGCGGAAAACCTGATTGCGCCCAGCCTGTCGACCCTGCCTGGCGTCGCGCAGGTGCAGGTCAATGGTCAGAAGCGCTTTGCCGTGCGCGTGCGTGCGCGCGCCGACCTGATGAATGCGCGCGACCTGACCATGGACGAACTGGCCGCTGCGCTGCGCGCCTCGAACACCAATTCGCCGCTCGGCATCCTCGACGGCCCCAGCCAGACGCTGACCATCCAGGGCAATCCGCAGATGATGAAGGCGGCCGATTTTGCCGACCTGATCGTGGCTACCCGCAACGGCCAGCCGGTGCGCCTGAAAGACGTGGCCATCGTGGAAGACAGCTTCCAGTCGATCAAGGCGGTGGGCAGCTTCAACGGCGAGCGCTCGATCAGCCTGATGGTGCAGCGCCAGCCCGACGCCAATACGGTGCAGGTGGTTGACGGCGTGCGCCGCCTGCTGCCGGGCTTCAAGGAACAGCTGCCGCAATCGATCCAGATCAGCCTGGTTAATGACCGCTCACTGTCGATCCGCGAAGCCATTCACGACGTCAACCTGACGCTGGCCCTGACGGTGGTGCTGGTGGTGCTGGTGATCTTTTTGTTCCTGCACCGTGCTGCCGCCACCTTTATTCCGGCCGTCACCATGCCCATTTCCCTGCTCGGTGCGCTGGCCCTGCTGTACTGGCTCGGCTACAGCCTGGACAATATTTCGTTGCTGGGCATTACGCTGGCCGTCGGCCTGGTGGTCGATGACGCCATCGTGGTGCTGGAAAACATCGTGCGCCATATCGAGATGGGCAAAAAACCCATCCAGGCGGCGCTGGTGGGAGCGAAGGAAATGGGCTTTACGATTATTTCCATTTCCGTTTCGCTGGTGGCGGTATTTATTCCGATCTTCTTTATGCCGGGCGTGATCGGTTTGCTGTTCCATGAATTTGCGGTGGTGGTGTCGCTGTCGATCCTGGTGTCGGCGGTGGTGTCGCTGACGCTGGTGCCGATGCTGGCCAGCCGTTTTCTGCCGGCCGGTGCACAGGACCACGACCATACACAGGAAAAAACCTTTATCGGCCGTCACTTCGAGGCCGGCTTCACGCGCCTGCGCAACGGTTATGTGCGCGTGCTCGACCTGGCGCTGGCGCACCGCACCATCGTGCTGCTCATTGCCGTGGGTACATTTGCACTGACGGTGATCCTGTATTCTTCCATCCCCAAGGGCTTTTTCCCCGAAGAAGACTTGGGCCAGATCCAGGTCAATACGGAAGCGTCGGAAGATATTTCCTCGGAAGCGCTGCAGGATCTGCAGGCGCGCATGGCGGCCGTGATCAAGGCCGACCCCAGTGTGCAGGATGTGACCTCGTTTACCGGCGGCGGCAATACCGGGCGCATGTTCCTGGTATTGAAGCCGCGCGAACAGCGTCCGAAAATGCCGGTGGTGCTGGAAAACCTGCGCCGCGCCACCAGCGCCGTGCCGGGCATGGCCGTGTATTTCCGTCCGGTGCAGAACTTGCAGTTGGGTGGGCGCCAGAGCAAGAGCCGCTACCAGTACACGCTGCAAAGCGTCAGTCCCGATGCACTCAATGACTGGGCCGAAAAGTTCCTGACCGGCATGCGCGCCGATCCGGCTTTCCGCGACGTCACCAGCGATTCGCAGATCAAGGGCCTGCAGGCATCGCTGAAGATCGACCGCGACAAGGCCAATATGCTGGGCGTGCAGATGTCCGATATCCGCACCGCCCTGTACAGCAACTTTGGCGAGCGCCAGGTCTCGACCATCTATTCCTCGGCTGCCAGCTACTATGTCATCCTGGAAGCGGCCACGCCGGATCGCCAGTACGACGATGCCCTCACGCGCGTATCGGTGCGCAGCAAGAGCGGCGAGCTGGTCAAGCTGTCGAGTATTGCCAGCGTGCAGCGCACCATCGGCCCGACGTCCGTCAACCACCAGGGCCAGCTGCAGGCCGTCACCATTGCCTTCAACCTGGCGCCGGACGTGCCCCTGGGCGTGGCCACCGGCAAGATCGATGTATTGAGCCGCGACATGAATCTGCCGGCCTCGATTATTACCCGCTATGGCGGCGATGCGGCCGTGTTCCAGGATTCGCAGGCCAGCCAGATTATCCTGATCATCGCCGCGCTGGGCGTGATCTATGTGTTGCTGGGCGTGCTGTATGAAAGCTATATTCATCCGCTGACGATCCTGGCCGGTCTGCCGTCGGCGGCGGTGGGGGCATTGATCACGCTGCGCCTGTTCGGCATGGACCTGACCATGATTGCGATTATCGGCATCCTGATGCTGATCGGCATCGTCAAGAAAAACGCCATCATGATGATCGACTTCGCCCTGCATGCGCAGCGCAACGAAGGGCTGGCGCCTGCCGAGGCAATACGCCAGGCGTGTATCCTGCGGTTCCGCCCGATCATGATGACCTCGGCGGCGGCGCTGATGGGTGCCTTGCCGATTGCGCTGGGCCTGGGCGCCGGCGCCGAGCTGCGCCAGCCGCTGGGCCTGGCGGTGGTCGGCGGCCTGCTGTTCTCGCAGGTTATTACGCTGTTTATCACGCCGGTGATCTACCTGTTTCTCGACAAATACAGTGGCACCGGTCCGATGACAGACGAGCAATTGATTGCGCGCGATAACAAGGCCTGAAGTACCTGAACTGACCGGCGGCGCGTTGTTTCAATAGAAACAGCGCGCCGTTTTTGTATGGATGCGATGTTGATCTGGTGATACATACAGTAACAACCATCAAGCGCTGCCTCGGTTACTCTGAGCTACTGCAAGAAATGTCGCTATCCTGTACGCTTTGTGTTTCAACGCTGCGGCAGGTGTTTCCAAATGACGGGTACTCTGGCACTATGGCTGCCCTGTCAGATCAATTTTGTTGCTATACAGAAAGCATGATTTATTTTGCATGACGCGACGCACCCGCTGGCTGGAAACTCGGACTATTGCCCAACTTGCGGGCAATTAATCCAGCCGCCATTGACCTACGGAACCCGGACCAGCAACCGCCGCAAGGCCGTGCTGGGCGTGTCGATCTTGCTGCACGTTCTGCTGGCAGCTTATATCCTGTTTCACAGCGACAAGATTGAAAAAATCATCGAGCCGAAAAAAGAAAGCGCGATGGTGTATATCGCGCCGATGAAAGACAAGCCGCAGCCCAAGCCCACACCGAAACCGACGCCCAAGCCCACCAAGGAAACCAAGGTGGCCAAGGTCAAGCCGCCGCCGTCGCCAAGCAAACCGGTGGTGACCAAACGCACGCCGGTCGAGCAGCCGAAGCAGGAAACATTTACACCACCGCTGGTGTCGAAAGTGCCGTTGCCGCCACCGCCGGCCGAAGACATGAGCGCCATGATCGAGCAGCGTCGCAAGCAACGCCAGGCGCAGCAGCCGGCGCAGCCGGCCGAGGAAAGCGAGAACGACCGCGCCATCCGCGTGGCGAAAGCCAATATCGCCGGCGCCCAGGGGCGCAACTCCGGCGCCGACAATGACGACTCGGGTGGCGTGTTCTCGATCGTCAACCAGACCTCGTTCAGCGCCGAAGTCAAGTTCAAGGGCTGGAACGGCAACTTCAAGCGCAACTGGCTCAAGCAGGAAAAAGTTGAAATTGGCAATGAGCCCGATATTGAATCGGCCATTATCAAGAAGATGATCCAGCTGATCCGCGCCGAGAAGCCGGGCGACTTCGTATGGGAATCGCGCCGCCTGGGCCGCAATGTCAATCTGTCGGCGCGGGTGGAAGATACGGCCGAACTGACCGCCTTTTTGCGCCAGGAGTTCTTCTCCGAGCGGCAGCGGCCACGGCGCTAAAAAAATGCCCGGTTTCAACCGGGAAACTATTTCGATACCGGATCAGCCGGGTTTGCCGTCTTCCGGCTCCACATCATCTTCCATCGCGATCAGTTCGCCCACCTGGGCGGCAGCGCCGTCTTCACTGATGCCGGCCAGTTCCATGATCTTGGCAGTCGCTTCGTCGATACCGACCCGCTTCAATGCCGAGAATAATTGCACGGTAAACGGGAAACCGACGCCATCTTCGTCGACATAGCTGTCGAGCTTGGCCTTGGCCTGGCGCAGCGCGTTGACCGATTCATTGCGGTTGAGCTTGTCGACCTTGGTCAGGATGCAGTGGATTGGCTTGCCTGTTGGTGCGAACCATTCCAACATCTGGATATCGAGGTCGGTAAACGGGCGGCGCGAATCCATAATCAGGATCAGGCCGGCCAGCTGTTCACGGCGCTGTACATAGTCGCCCAGCAGGCGCTGCCAGTGCAGCTTGGCCGAGCCCGACACTTCCGCATAGCCATAACCGGGCAAGTCGACCAGCAGGCATTCGATTTCCTCGACAATGGTGGCATCCTTGCGGTGCTGGCCCACATGGGCGCCGCCGATCGAGAAATAATTGATGTGCTGGGTGCGGCCAGGGGTCTTGGAGGCGAACGCCAGACCCTTCTGGTTGCACAGAATATTGATGGCGGTCGATTTACCGGCATTGGAGCGGCCGGCAAAAGCGATTTCCGGCACCGTGGTATCGGGCAGGTCACGCAGTTGATTGACGGTCGTAAAGAAACGGGCTTGCCAGAGTTTTGACATGGGAGTAGTAAAGCAAAGAAATGGAGCGAAAAGGGCGCAAGAAGGGAGCAATATCGCCAAAAAGCTATTGTACAATAAGGAGTTGTTAATTGTTGCCGGCGTAGCAGCGATGCGGCTTGCGGCCCTGAGAATAAAGCAAAAATCCCCAGGGTGCGGCAAGATCCACCACTAATTTCTCACTGTCTCAGGGTGCCTGAATGAATCGTGCTTTTTCACCGTTGATCCCCTCCGTGCTGCTTGCCTTGCTGGCCGTCACAGTCACTGCTTCCGCGGCGGAAGAACCGAAAACAGCAGCAGCGCATCCACCTGCCGCAGCCGTCAAGCCTGACGCCGGCAAGGGCGCCACCCTGTACGCCGACGGCGACGCCGCGCGCGGCCTGCCTGCCTGCGTCTCGTGCCATGGCGCGGCCGGCAATTCGACCATTACGGTCAATCCCAAGCTGGCCGGCCAGAGCGAACACTATCTGTACAAGCAACTGGTTGATTTCACCACGCCGCAGCGCAACCAGCCGGTGATGACTACTTACGCAAAAATGCTCAGCGACGCTGACAAGAAAAACGTTGCCGCTTACCTCAGCGCTCAGCAGGCCAAGCCGGGGGCCGCCAAGAACAAGGATACGATCGAACTGGGCAAGAAGATCTACCGTGGCGGTATTGCAGCCAAGCAAGTAGCGGCCTGTGCCAGCTGTCATGGCGCGGCGGGCAATGGCATTCCCGTGCAGTATCCGCGCATTGCCGGTCAACATCAGGATTACACGGTGGCCCAGCTGACCAGCTTTCGCAGCACCAAGGCCGATGCGCGCAAAAACAGCGCCGACATGCATACCATTGCCAGCCGCCTGTCGGACGATGAGATCGCCGCCGTTGCCGACTATATCGCCGGCCTGAAGTAAGTTTTCATAGCGGCAAGCGATTGCCGGGCACCTCGGTGCGTATCAGCCAGGGCGGCCTTGATCAGGGGCTGCCTTTTTTTATGGCAACGGCAAAACAGTAGTATGCTGCCGCCTGGCGCGCGCATGCTGCCTGCGTCCCTGGCCCTTTTTTAGATTGCACTTTTCTGTATGAGTTACCACGCATGAGTACCAGTACCACCGGCATCGAGCTGAACACCAGGCGTCGCCGCCTGGCCGAATTCGTCGAGCTGATTTCGTCGATGCGCTTTGCCATCAGCCTGCTGACGCTGATCGCGATTGCCTCCGTGATCGGCACCGTGCTCAAGCAAAATGAGCCCATGCCCAACTACATCAACCAGTTCGGCCCGTTCTGGTTTGGCGTGTTTGACAAACTGAGCCTGTATTCCGTGTATTCGGCCTGGTGGTTCCTGCTGATCATGGGTTTCCTGGTGACATCGACCACGCTGTGCATCGTGCGCAATGCGCCGAAGATGCTCAAGGACATGCGCAGCTGGCGCGAGAGCGTGCGCGAGCAGTCGCTGCGCAACTTCCACCACAAGGTCGAGTGGCAGGCCGCGCTGCCGCGCGCCATCCTGGCCCAGCAGATGGTGCTGCGCCTGAAGGACGCCGGTTACCAGGCCAAGATAGTGGAAAAGGACAACGCCACGCTGGTGGCGGCCAAGCGCGGCGCTGCCAACAAATGGGGCTATATCTTTGCCCACGGCGCGATCGTGATTATCTGTATCGGCGGCCTGCTCGATTCGGAAATGCCGATCCGCCTGCAGCAGTGGTTCCTGGGCAAGACGCCGTTTGCCGGCAGCGGCGTGATTGCCGAGATTCCGGCTCAGCACCGCCTCGGCCTGTCGAACCCTACCTTCCGCGGCAACACCATGATCCCGGAAGGCTCGACCAGCAGCACCGCCATTATTCCGCAGGCCGACGGCGTGCTGATCCAGGATCTGCCGATCACCATCCTGCTGAAAAAATTCCATATTGATTTTTATAGCACCGGCATGCCCAAGCTGTTTGCCAGCGATGTGGTGATTACCGACCACGAAACGGGCAAGAGTTTTCCTGCCACCATCAAGGTCAACCAGCCGCTGATCTACAACGGGCTGGCGCTGTACCAGTCGAGCTTTGAAGACGGCGGCAGCAAGCTCAAGCTGACAGGTTTTCCGATGGTGGGCAAGACCGACAAGCGCTTCGATATCGGCGGCGAAGTGGGCGGCAGCACGCCGCTCGAGCGCAGCGACGGCAATTCCTATACGGTTGAATGGTCGGGCTTCCGGCCATTTAACGTGGAAAACCTCAGCGCCGGCCAGGATGTGCGCGCCGTCAACAAGGCCGAGAGTTTCAACGAGAAATTTGCCGTCGGCCTCGACAAGCGCCTGGGATCGGCCGCCAAGAACGCCAACAACAAGGACCTGAAAAACGTCGGCCCGAGCGTGCAGTACAAGCTGCGCGACAAGACCGGCCAGGCGCGCGAGTACCAGAATTACATGCAGCCGATCACCGTCGATGGCGCTACCGTGTTTCTGGCTGGCATGCGCGTCAACCCGAGCGATGCCTTCAGCTTCCTGCGCATTCCGGCCGATGACAACTACAGCGTGAACGAATGGATGCGTCTGCGCGCCGCCTTGCAGGACCCTGAACTGCGCCAGCAGGCCGCCGTGCGTTATGCCCGGCGCGCCATGCCGCAGGACGGCGCCGAAGCCTTGCGCACCCAGTTGCAGGAATCGGCCGCCAAGAGCCTGGGCATTTTTGCCGGCAATGGCGGTGGCCAGGACGGCGGCTTTTTGGCCATTTCGCGCTTCCTGGAAAAAGTACCAACAGCCGAGCAGGAAAAGGCGGCCGATATCTTCATGAAGATATTGAACGGCAGCATGTGGGACCTGTGGCAGGCCGCGCGCGCCAAGTCGGGCTTGAAACCGGTTGAAGGCGATGAAAAGCATGGCCGCTTCCTGCAACTGGCCACCAACGCGCTGTCGGACAGCTTCTTCTATGGCGCGCCCGTGTATCTGCAGCTCGATGACTTTACGGAGATCAAGGCCTCCGTGCTGCAGGTGACACGCTCGCCGGGCAAGGGCGTGGTCTATCTGGGTTGCTTGTTCCTGGTGATCGGCGTCTTTGCCATGTTCTATATCCGCGAGCGTCGCCTGTGGGTGTGGATCAAGGATAGCGAGCCGGGCAGTGACAAGGATAGTACGGCCCTGATGGCCATGAGCACGCAGCGCAAGACGCTGGACTTTGAAAAAGAATTTGAAAATCTGAAGGCAAAGCTGCCGCAATCGGCGTAAGCTGCGCACAGTTTGAGCGGGATTGGAGAGAATATGGAATTATCGGAAAAGCAAATTTACACCCAAGAGCCGGGCTTTTTCAAGCGCCTGAACCTGGTCGACTGGATCTACGGCGCCGGCCTGCTGGCGGCAGCGCTGTACGCGCTGGTGCACTTCGGCCAATTCATGGATATCTATGAGAAAGCGATCCTGCTGGCCAGTGCGCCGACCTTTGCCTGGCTGGGCTGGTACTGGAAGCCGGTACGCTGGCTGATCCCCGTGTCAGCGGTGTTGTCGCTGTTTGCCATCGAGCTGTACAGCGGCCAACTGGACATGGCGAACCAGAAGTTTTTCCTCAAATACATGCTGTCGAGCCAGTCGGCGATACTGTGGATGGGCACCTTTTTTGTGCTCTCGACCGTGTTCTACTGGATCGGCCTGATCACGCGCTCCGACTTTGGCGCCTCGGTCGGCTCCAAGCTGTGCTGGGCCGGCGTGGTGCTGGGCCTGACGGGCATGCTGGTGCGCTGGTATGAATCGTATCTGATCGGCGCCGATGTCGGCCATATTCCGGTGTCGAACCTGTACGAAGTGTTTATCCTGTTTTCGATCATTACCGCCATGTTCTACCTGTATTACGAGCAGCACTATGCAACGCGCCAGCTGGGCGCTTTCGTGATGCTGGTGATCTCGGCGGCGGTGGTGTTCCTGCTGTGGTACACCGTCACGCGCGACGCGGCCGATATCCAGCCGCTGGTGCCGGCGCTGCAAAGCTGGTGGATGAAAATCCATGTGCCGGCCAACTTTATCGGTTATGGCACCTTCTCGCTGTCGGCCATGGTGGCCTCGGCCTACCTGCTCAAGTCGAGCGGTTACCTGGTCGACCGCCTGCCGTCGCTGGAAGTGCTTGACGATGTGATGTACAAGGCCATTTCGGTCGGCTTTGCCTTCTTTACGGTAGCCACCATCCTCGGTGCGCTGTGGGCGGCCGAAGCATGGGGCGGCTACTGGTCGTGGGATCCGAAGGAAACCTGGGCGCTGATCGTCTGGCTCAACTATGCCGCCTGGCTGCATATGCGCCTGATGACGGGCCTGCGTGGCCGCGTGGCGGCCTGGTGGGCGCTGGCCGGCTTGCTGGTCACCACGTTTGCCTTCCTGGGTGTCAATATGTTCCTCTCCGGACTGCATTCTTACGGGAAATTGTAGGATTTTCTGCATGACAGCAACGTCATGAACGGCTTTGGAAATCTGGTGTAAGGTACAGCTAACCACCACTTTTCCGGAGCCGCCATGTTGATCAAGCGCAGTCCCAACGGCATCGACCTGCCATTTTCTTCCGAAATCACGCCGCGCGACGTCTTCGAATCGCGCCGCAGCTTTATCCGCCAGATGGCAGTCGGCTCGATTGCCGGCGCCTCCCTGCTGGAAATGGCCAACCGCGAAGCATTCGCGCAAGGCAACCTGCCCAAACTGGCCGCCAAGGCCAACCCCGCCTTTGTAGCGCCGGACAAGCAGACCGCCTACAAGGACGCCACCACCTACAACAATTTCTACGAGTTCGGCACCGACAAGAGCGACCCGGCGCAAAACGCCGGCACCCTGCGCACGCGGCCGTGGACCGTCAGTATCGAAGGCGAAGTGAAAAAGCCGATGACACTCGATATCGATGCGCTGCTCAAACTGGCACCGCTCGAAGAGCGCGTCTACCGTTTGCGCTGCGTGGAAGGCTGGTCGATGGTGATTCCATGGATCGGTTATTCCTTCTCCGAGCTCATCAAGAAAGTCGAGCCGACCGGCAACGCCAAGTATGTGGAATTCATTACGCTGGACGACAAGAAGCAGATGCCGGGCATCAACAGCCGCATTATCCAATGGCCGTACACGGAAGGCCTGCGCATGGATGAAGCCAACCATCCGCTGACGCTGTTGACGCTGGGTATGTATGGCGAGACCTTGCCGAACCAGAATGGCGCGCCGGTGCGCATGGTGATGCCGTGGAAATATGGCTTCAAGTCGGGCAAGTCGATCGTCAAGATCCGCTTTGTGAAGGAACAGCCGCGTACCTCGTGGAGCGTGCTGGCGCCATCCGAATATGGTTTCTATGCCAACGTCAATCCCAACGTCGACCATCCGCGCTGGTCGCAG
Source organism: Janthinobacterium aquaticum (assembly GCF_009208565.1). GTDB lineage: Bacteria > Pseudomonadota > Gammaproteobacteria > Burkholderiales > Burkholderiaceae_D > Janthinobacterium. The sequence goes on from NZ_WFLK01000009.1 coordinate 37,119, forward strand.
GCCAGCGAGCGCCGCATCGGCGAAGACGGCTTCCTGGCGCGCAAGCGCAAGACGCTGATGTTCAACGGCTATGACCAGGTGGCGCCGCTGTATGCCGGCATGGATCTGAAGAAATTTTATTAAGGAAAACCATGCCCCTGCAACCGACGCCCAAGCAAGTATCGCTGATAAAAGGCCTGGTTTTCGTGCTGGCGCTGGTGCCGTTCGTGCGCCTGTTCTGGCTGACCTGGTCGGGCCAGCTGGTCGAGCCGCTGCAGTTTATTACCCGCAGCACCGGTGACTGGGCGCTGTATTTCCTGTGCATCGGCCTGGCCGTCACGCCACTGCGCCGTCTGGCGCACTGGAGCTGGCTGGCCCGATTTCGCCGCATGCTCGGTCTGTTCGGGTTTTTCTATGCCGCGCTGCATTTCACCACGTTTCTATGGTTCGATCATTTCTTCGATCTGCAGGAAATGTGGAAGGACGTGCTCAAGCGGCCCTTTATCACGATCGGCTTTATTGCCTTCGTGCTGTTGATTCCGCTGGCGCTGACCAGCACCAACGCCATGATGAAGCGGCTCGGTGGCAAGCGCTGGCAGTGGCTGCATCGCCTGGTCTACCTGATCGCGCCGCTGGGCGTCTTGCATTACTGGTGGATGAAGGCTGGCAAGAATGATCTGGGCCAGCCGCTGCTGTTTGCCGGCATCGTGGCGGTGCTGCTGCTGGTTCGCGTGTATTTTGCCTGGAACAAGCACGCAAAAAGCACCGCCACGGCCCGCTAGATACCTTCAGGTGGCTGGCACCGGCGTTGGTGCGGCCGCGCCTTCGGGCACGATGACCGGTGGCGGCGGTACCGGCGCCGGCTCGATTTTGCCTGGTGCGCCCTTGGCCGCTGGCGGCTTGGGCAGATAGAGGGCGCCGGGCTGGCCGCAGGCCGCCAGGGTGCTGGAAACCACAATGGCAGTGGCGATATAAAACGCTTTGGATGACTTCACGATTAGAATCACGGTTTGATTAAGATTTTTGGAGTGTAGCATGAGCGAATCGGAATTCCTGGCCCAGGCCGAAGCCACCCTGACCGCCATTGCCGCGGCGCTGGACCGCCTCAACGATGAAGACGTGGTCGACGTCGAATGCAGCCGCAGCGGCAATGTGCTGGAAATCGAGTTTATCGACAACGGCAGCAAGATTATCGTCAACAGCCAGGCGCCGATGCGCGAGATGTGGATCGCTGCACGTTCGGGCGGCTTTCACTACAAGCGCGTGGGCGACCAGTGGATCAACACGCGCGACGGCTCGGAGCTGTTTGCTGCCTTGTCGAGCCTGGCCAGCGAGCAGGCCGGGGTGGCGGTGGTGGTCAAATAACTGTTGCGGCATAAAAAAACGGCAGACTGTGAAGTCTGCCGTTTTTGTTTGGTGCGGTGTCAGAACAACTCGTTCTTGACCGCTTCCCTGGCTTTTTCTTCCTCCGGCGTACCACGCGCCGCGCCTTCCAGGCTGCCCACGCCGGTGCCGGGTGGGTTTTCCGCGTAGTAGTATTCGTCGCCCACGTGAACCATGCCTTCCGGTACGGCGCGCTCTTCGACCGGGATGCTCTTGAGCGCCTTGCTCATGTAGCTGATCCAGATCGGCAGGGCCAGGCCGCCACCGGTTTCGCGGTTGCCCAGGTTGCGCGGCTGGTCGTAGCCGATCCAGGCAATGCCGACCAGCTTGGCCTGGTAGCCCGCAAACCAGGCGTCGATGGAATCGTTGGTGGTGCCGGTCTTGCCGGCCAGGTCCGGGCGCTTGAGCGACATGGCCTTGTTGGCCGTACCGAAACGCACTACGTCGTTAAGCATGCTGTTCATCAAAAAGGCGTTGCGCTCGTCGATCACGCGGTTGGCCTCTTCGCCGGCCTTGTCGGGCTTGGCTTCGGACAGAACCTTGCCGTCGCTGTCGGTGACCTTGGCGATCAGGTAAGGACTGATCTTGTAGCCGCCGTTGGCAAACACCGCGTAGGCGCCAGCCATCTGCAGTGGCGTGACGTTGCCGGCGCCCAGCGCCAGCGTCAGATAGGGCGGGTTCTTGTCGGCGTCAAAGCCGAAGCGCGTGGCATATTCCTGGCCGTATTTGGCGCCGATCTTGTGCAGGATGCGGATGGAAATCATGTTTTTTGACTTCATCAGGCCCTTGCGCATGGTCATCGGACCATCGTACTTGCTGTCGTAGTTCTTCGGCTCCCACGCCTGGCCGCCGGTCTGGCCGGCGTCAAACGAGATCGGTGCGTCGTTGATAATGGTCGCCGGCGACAGGCCGCGTTCGAGCGAGGCGGAATAGATGAAAGGCTTGAATGCCGAGCCCGGCTGGCGCCAGGCCTGCGTCACATGGTTGAACTTGTTACGGTTGTAATCGAAGCCGCCCACCATGGCGCGGATGGCGCCGTCGGTGGTGCTGGCCGACACGAATGCCGATTGCACTTCCGGCATCTGCGTCAGCGCCCAGTTGTCGCCTTCTTTCATCACGCGAACCACGGCGCCGCGCTTGATGCGGCGATTCGGCGCAGCTTTTTCCGACAGCCAGGCCGAGCCGAAGGTCAGACCCGGGCCGGTAATGGTGATTTCTTCGCCGGCCGAGGTCACCGCCTGCAAGGATTTGGGCGAGGCCTGCAGCACCATGGCGGCAATGATGTCATCGCTGTCAGGGTGGTCGGCCAGTTCCGTTTCAATCGCATCGTCGGCCTCGGCCTTGGTTTTTGGAATCTCGATATATGCTTCAGGGCCGCGATAGCCGTGGCGTTTCTCGTAGTCCATCACACCCTTGCGCAGCGCAATGTAGGCAGCGTCCTGATCAGCCTTGGTGATGGTGGTGTAGACGTTCAGGCCGCGCGTATACGTGTCTTCCTTGAATTGCTCGTAGACCAGCTGGCGCGCCATTTCCGACACGTATTCGGCATGCACGCCAAAGGCGCTGCTGTCGGTCTTGACCTTCAGTTCCTCATGCTTGGCTTCTTCATATTGCGCTGGCGTGATGTAGCCGAGCTGCGCCATGCGCTGCAAAATATACTGCTGGCGCAGCCGCGCACGCTTCGGATTGACCACCGGATTGTAGGCCGACGGCGCCTTCGGCAGGCCGGCCAGCATGGCCGCTTCGGCAACCGTCAGGTCACGGATATTCTTGCCGAAATAAATCTGCGCGGCCGAGGCAAAACCGTAGGCGCGCTGGCCCAGGTAGATCTGGTTCATATACACCTCGAGGATCTGGTCCTTGCTGAGGTTTTTCTCGATTTTCCACGCCAACAAGACTTCATAGGCTTTGCGCTTGAGCGTCTGTTCGCTCGACAGGAAGAAATTGCGCGCCACCTGCTGCGTGATGGTCGAAGCGCCCTGTTTGGCGCCACCGGTCAGGTTGTGCAGCGCGGCGCGCGTGATGCCAAGGTAGTCGACGCCGCCGTGTTCATAGAAGCGGTCATCCTCGATGGCCAGCACGGCTTTTTTCATGACATCGGGAATGTCCTTGATATGCACCATATTGCGCCGCTCTTCGCCGAACTCGCCGATCAGCACGTTATCCGACGTAAAAATGCGCAGTGGCATTTTCGGACGGTAATCGGTCAGCGTATCGAGCGCCGGCAGGTTAGGGTAGGCCATGGCCAGGCCGAACACCACCAGCAGCACGCCGCCTATGCCCAGGCCGACTACCGATAGCAGCGCCATCAGCAGGAAACGTTTGGGTTTGCTGCCCTTGTTGGGTGGCTGCGAGCCAGCTTTGCCGGCGGATTGGGAAGAAGTCATGCGTGTTATGTCTTTTGGTTAATAAGCCGGGCCATTATAAGCGAGCTTGCCTGAGGGACGGCGCGCCGACGGGCCGTGCTTGTGCGGTTGCCGATACGCTATATAAGCATGTCTGTGCTGCCTGGCAACAAGGATTTGGTAACAAATATTTTGCGCCAGATCACGGCCGGGTCACTTAGGCGCACTGCTTTGCCGCCGCAGCGGTAGCATTTCGAATGGCGTTCGCCGTGCTGACGCAGGAGTGCGCGATGAGAAACTTGCTGGAGCTTCGTTGCTGGCCCGGGCCGCAAGGTCTGTTGGGCGTCGATATCGGCGCCACGGCCGTGCGCGTGATCGAACTGGTGCGGCTGCGCGGCGCACTGGCCTGCCGCCATTATGGCGTGGCCGTTCTACCTGCTTTGCCGCCTGGCGCGTCATGCCACGAGCATGATCTGGCGGCGCTGGCTTCGGCCATCGCCGGGGCGCGCCAGGCCAGTGGCAGCCGTGCCTGCCGCGCTGCGCTGGCCATGCCGGCCGACAGCCTGATCACCCAGACGCTGCGCCTGCCTGCCGGCTTGCCTGACGAGCAGCTTGAAATCCTGGTCGAACTCGAGGCGGCGCAATACATGCCGTTTGCCGTGGACGACGCCTGCCTGGACTTTTGCCTGCTGGGACCAGGGCCGTCGTCGGTGGGGGCAGTCAGCGAAGTCGACGTGCTGCTGGTGGCGGCGCGTCGCGCCAGCGTGATGCAACTGGTCGAGGTCGCTGCCGCCGCCGGCCTGCAGGCGGTGGCCATCGACAGCGACGCGCTGGCCAGGCAGGCGGCGATCAAGCAGGGCGGCTGGCGCAGCGTGGCCGATGGCGAAGCGGTGCAGGTGGCCTGGGGCCTGGCGCTGCACGGTCTGACGCCATGATTGCACCCGCCGCTATCCGCATCAATCTGCTGCCGCATCGTGCTGCGGCGCGCCGGCGACGCGAACGGCGGTTGCTGCTGTGGCTGGCAAGTGGCGTGCTGGCGGGTTTGCTGCCGGTGCTGTTGGCTGGTACAGCCTTGCATTTGAGTATCGCTGAGCATGAACGGCGCACACAGCAGTGGCGCCAGGCCAGCACCAGCCTGGCTGGTGCCCTGACGGCGGTGCGCCAGGCGCAGGCCGAGACCGGTATGCTGGCCCTGCGCCAGCGTGCCGTGATGCAACTGCAGGCGCAGCGCAATGACTGGGTCTTGCTGCTGGCCGCGCTGGCGCGCGCGGTGCCGGTCGGCGTCACGCTGCATGGGTTGCGCCAGCACGAAGGCCGCTTGCGCGTTGAGGGGCGCGCAGCGGCGCAGGAGCAGGTGGTGCAATTGCTCGATGCACTGGCGCAGGCCTTGCCGTCATCGCATCCGCAACTGCTGGAAGTGCGCGCTGCGCAGGAGGCGGGCGTCGAACTGGTGTTGCAACTGCAGTGGCCGGCGCCGTCGGCCTGTACAGCCGTTGGCGATGCATCATGCTGAGCATGATGACCGTGCTCAGGCAGGCTGCTGCGTGGCCGCGCCCCTGGCGCCTGGCCTGCGCCGCGCTGGTGGCCTTAATGGTGGCGGCGGTCACTGGCGCCAGCGTGCTGGCCAGCCTGCTTGAGCGCTGGCATACGGCGCAGGCGCACGAGGCCGAGGCGCGCATTGCCCATGCGCAGGCGCGCGCGCTGGCGGCGCAATTGCCGCAGCTGCGCGCACGCCAGCGCCAGGCTGGCGCTGTACTGGCCGAACTGGAGCAGCAATTACCGGGCAAGCAGGAAATGGCGGACTTGTTGTCAGCGATTAACCAGGCCGGCCTGGCGCGCGGCCTGCAATTCGAATTGTTCAAGCCGGGAGAGCCGGTGCCGCAAGACCAGTATGTCGCCATGCCCGTCAGCGTGCGCCTGCGCGGGACGTATCACGCCATCGGTGCGTTTGCCGCCGACCTGGCCCATCTGCCGCGCATTGTTACCGTGCAGTCGCTGTCGCTGGCTGCCAGCAAGCAGGGGCCGCCGGTGCTGGAGGCGCTGCTGCATGCTTTTCGTCTGCCCGATGCGGCTGAAATGGCTGAGCAGCAGGCGCGCGCCGCCAGGCTGCAGAAAGGCAAGCCAGCTGCTGCGCCTGCATGGCGTGCGCCGGCCTTGTCGCCGGCTTTGTCAGCGCGTTTGTCTCCATTTTTTGCACGCGAGTACGATGCCGCGCAGCTGCCCGATCCGTTTGGCGCGCCGCAGCCGGTGCTGGCAGCCAGCACCGGCGCCGGCATGGCGGCACCGGACTTGCGCCGCGTGCGCGAGCCGCTGGAAAGCGTGGCCATGACCAGCCTGGCCATGGTGGGCAGCGTGCGCCACGGCGGCGCGTTTGACGCATTGCTGCAAGCGGGGCCGCGCGTGCTGCGGGTGGCGGTCGGACAATATCTTGGGCCGGACCATGGCCGGGTCACCGCCATCGAAGAGCAGGCACTGCATTATCGGGAAGTGCTGCAGGACGCTGGCGGCGCCTGGCGCGAACGGCGCGGCAGTCTGCCGCTGCAGGTCGCTGGTGCGGCGTCAGCGCAGCTTGTTCCAGCGGAGCCTGGCAAATGAAGCCGCGCATGTTGTTTCTGCTGCTTCTGACGGTTGTGTTGTTCTCGCCGGGCGGCGCGGCGCAGGAAAGTACGGCGCAGGACAGCGCAGCAGTGGACGCGGTCGTGCAGGTCACCGCGCCGCGCCTGTATGCGGGTGAGGCGATCTCGATCGACTTCCAGAACGTGGCCGTGCGTGCAGCGTTGCATGTGCTGGCCGATGTGTCGGGCCAGAACATCATTGCCAGTGACAGCGTAGTCGGCAATGTGACGTTGCGCCTGCGCGATTTGCCGTGGGACCAGGCACTCGATGTGTTACTGCAGGCCAAAGGGTTGGCCATGCGGCGCATCGGCAATGTGCTGTGGATTGCACCGCGAGAAGAAATCCTCGCGCGTGAAAAGCTGGAACTGGAGCAGCGCGCACAGATCGCCGAACTCGAACCGCTGCAATCGGCCGTGTTCCAGCTCAATTACCAGAAGGCGGAAACGTTTCGCGCCATGCTCAGCCTTGATGCCGGCGAAGCGCGCAGCCGGGTGCTGTCGCGCCGTGGCAGCGTGCTGATCGATCCGCGCACCAACCAGCTGTTTGTCAGCGATGTGCCGGCCCGGCTCGAGCAGATCCGCCTCCTGATTGCCCGTACCGATGTGCCCACGCGCCAGGTGCTGATCGAAGCGCGCATCGTCGAGGCCAACGACAGTTTCAGCCGCAACCTGGGTGCGCGCCTGGGTTTTGCCGACCAGCGCCTGGCGCAGGGCGGCCAGGCCGGCTTTGCCATCGGTGGCGGGCGCCGCGCGGTGCTCGGTGGCAGTTACCAGGGCGTGGGCGAGGCAACCGGACAGACCGTGGCCGGCGTTGGCGCCTATGTGCCCAATACGCAGTTCGTCAACCTGCCGGCGGCCAGCATCAATGGCCTGGCGCCGGCCAGCTTTGCGCTGAGCCTGTTTTCGGCCGCCGCCAACCGCTTCCTGAACCTGGAACTGTCGGCGCTGGAAGCCGATGGCCAGGGCAAGATCATTTCCAGCCCGCGCGTGGTCACGGCCGACAAGGTGCTGGCGCTGATCGAGCAGGGCATCGAGCTGCCCTACCAGGTTGCCACCAGCAGCGGCGCCACCTCGATTACCTTTCGCAAAGCCAACTTGCGCCTGGAAGTCACGCCGCAGATCACGCCGGACGGCAATGTTGTGCTGGAAGTCGATGTCAGCAAGGACAGCGTGGGCCAGGAAACGCGTTCCGGCTTTGCCATCGACACCAAGCACGTCAAGACGCAGGTGATGGTCGAAGATGGCGGCACGGTGGTACTGGGCGGCATCTACCAGCAGTCCGAACGGGGTACGCAAAGCAAGGTGCCGCTGCTCGGTGATATCCCCCTATTGGGCGTTTTCTTCCGTAGCACGGGCCGCAGTCAAGAAAAAACCGAGCTGATGGTGTTTATTACACCGAAAATAGTGGCAGATCGGCCCCTAAAGCGGTAAGGTCATATCTTTGCGTTTAAGTAACAATTCATACCTCAGGGAAGCAAGGGCGGATATGCAGAATAGAGTCAATAACAAGGGGATGCTCGGCAGGGCATATCAATGGCTGGCGCTGCTGGTAGTGGGCACGCTGCTGGCGGCATGCGGCGGTGGCGGCGGCGATCCGACCATCGGTGGTGGTAGTGGCAGTGGTAACGGCGGCACGCCGGCCGTGGCCACGACATTGAAATTGTCGTTGCTGGGCGCGAGCGGACAAAGCAGCAATGCATTGAGCACTACCGCACCACTGACCGCCCAGGCACTGGTGCTCGATGCCGCTGGTATGCCAGTGAGCAATATGCTGGTGGCGTTTACCAGCGATGCAACCCTGGTGACCCTGTCGCCCACCAATGGCTCGGCACTGACTGATGCCAAGGGTATTGCCAGCGTGACCCTTTCGCCCTTCAATGCCACGGTTTCAGGCGCTGGCAAGTTGACAGCTTCCGTCACACCTGCCACCACGGGCGCGACCCCGATTATCGGGGAGGCTAATTATGTGGTCACGGCGGCACAGCCAGCCGGTGCCAGGATTGCGCTGTCATTGCTCAATGGTGCGTCCGCCAGTAATGCGCTGTCGAACGCAACACCGCTGACGGCCAAGGCCGTAGTGACCGATCTCGGTGGCAAGCCGATCAGCGGCGCGCTGGTCTTGTTTTCCACCGATAGCAAACTGGCGGCCCTGTCTTCTTCAACAGGCACTGCGCTGACGGATGCCAGCGGCACGGCCAGCTTGCGGGTCACGCCGGTCAGTCTGCAGGCAAGCGGCGCAGGCTCCCTGCAGGTCAGCACGACCGCCAATGGCGCCACTGCCAGCGATCAAGTCAACTATACGCTGAAAGCGACAGAATTGTATGCGCGCAATTTAAGTTTCTTGCCCGACACCATCGCGGCTTTCGACAGTACCACCATGACGGTTGATATCATCGCTGACGATGGTACCCTGGAGGGTGTTCCATATAACGGTTCTGGTGTCAGCGTCAGATTCAGTTCACCCTGCATTCAGTCAGGCAAGGCCAGCGTCGGTGGCGATGTGGTGGCCGTCAATGGCAAGGCAACGGTGGTTTATCGCGACCTCGGCTGCCGCACCGAGATGATTATGGCCAGTGTCGTCGGTTCGGATGGCGCGGCCCATAGCATGCTGACGATTGCACCGCAGATGGCGGCGTCGATCCAGTTGATCGACGTGACTCCGGCCAACAAGTCGATCGTGATCAAGGGACAGGGCGGACTATTGCGCACGGAAACGGCAACCTTGAAATATCGTGTCTATGACACGGCAAACAGGCCGCTGGCAGGGCAGGAGGTGCTGTTTTCGGTAGACGATGGCTCGCCTGTCACGCTCAATAAAGTATCAGCTTTCAGCGATGTCAATGGGGAAGTCATGACCACGGTCAATTCCGGTAACCAACCCACCACCTTCCGCGTAAAAGCCTGGCTCAAGTCCAATCTGATGTATTCCTATTCCGACTCCATGCTGGTGACCACCGGCAGCCCCGTGCAATCGGGATTCTCGCTCAGCGTGGACAAGGCCAATGTCGAAGGATGGCAATATGACAGCGGCACCAATAGCCCGGCCGCCACCGTGTTTGTCCTGCTGGCAGACCAGGCCGGCAATCCGGTTCCCGATGGCACGCCGGTAGCTTTCCAGACCAATCTGGGCTCGGTGGGATCCTCGAACATGGGTGGTTGCATTACCGCCAATGGCGGTTGTTCGGTCGATTTCCGCAGCCAGAATCCGCGCACGGCCAGCAATCCGCCGGTAACGCCATGCAACGATATCAGCAAAGGCGGCGTGCCCGACAGCACCCAGCCTGGTCTTGCCTCCATCTGCGCAAGCACCAGCGATGGCAGCAAGACCCTGTTCAGGAAAACCACCATTTTCCTCAGCGGCAGCCGGGCCGAGAATGTCATCATCAATGACACCAACAATCAGGGCAGTTTCAGCGCCAAGCTGACTGGCGCGCAATATAACCTTGGTACGACGGCCAACAGCGCGCAGCGCAAATTCAGCCTGAAAATCAGCGACCTGCATGAAAATCCGATGCCATACGGCACGACGGTAACGATCACCGATGCCGTCAATGCAACAGGCAGCGTGGTGCCGGCAACCATTAACAATGTCTATGCGCACAATGCACAGGGCGTCGATGATCGTACTGGCGCCAACCTCGAAGGCAACCAGGGAAGCTTCCATGCCGTTACAATTAACAGCCTGACACCGAATACCTGTACCACGTCGGTGAGCAGCACGTTTAATGTGACGGTGACGACGCCGATCGGCAATATCACCAGCTTTCCGTTTAAACTGGTGTTTTCTTGCCCCTGAGGCAAGTAAAGGCGCCGTCGGTGCGGCGCCTGTTATTTTGTGATTGATAGAAAAGTGGCTGAAATTTCCAACCGTAACATCTTCCTTGTCGGCCTCATGGGCGCAGGCAAAACCACGATCGGGCGCATTCTGGCCCGCAAGCTGGGCTTGCGCTTTGTCGATTCCGATCACGAGATCGAAGCGCGCACCGGCGCCTCGATACCGTTGATCTTCGAGATCGAGGGCGAGCCGAGCTTTCGCCGCCGCGAGGCCGAGGTGATCCGCGAGCTGTGCGGCCAGGAAGGGCTGGTGCTGGCCACCGGCGGCGGCGCCATTCTCAATGCCGAAAGCCGCGCTTTCCTGAAAGAACGCGGCACGGTGATCTACCTGCGCGCCAGCGTCAGCAATATCCTGGCGCGTACCAGCCATGACAAGAACCGCCCGCTGCTGCAGACGGCCGACCCGCGCAAAAAGCTTGAAGAACTGACGGCGCAGCGCGAGCCGCATTACCTGGAAGTGGCCGATATCGTGATCGATACCGGCCGTCCTAACGTACAATCGATGGTCCAGACCATCCTGATGCAGCTGGCCAGCCTCGAATGCGAGGCGTCGCCCAACTGCGTCATTCATGCAGAGCCTTCGATGAACGAGCAATCCAAAATGTTGTTGAGCGTAGACCTCGACGAACGCAGCTATCCCATTACCATCGGTCCCGACCTGCTGTTTGATGCCGACGCGCTGGTGCGCCATGTCAGCGGCAACAAGGTTGCCATCGTCACCAATACCACCGTCGCGCCGCTGTACCTGGAGCGGTTGCAGACAGCACTGTCGGGCGACGGGCGCGACGTGTTCAGCATCGTGCTGCCGGACGGTGAAGAGTACAAGAACTGGGCCAGCCTGATGCAGATTTTCGATGCGCTGCTGGCCAACAAGTGCGACCGCAAGACCACCCTGGTGGCGCTGGGCGGCGGCGTGATTGGCGACCTGACCGGCTACGCTGCTGCAAGCTATATGCGCGGTATCGGCTTCGTGCAGGTGCCCACCACACTGCTGTCGCAGGTCGATTCCTCGGTCGGCGGCAAGACCGGCATCAACCATCCGCTGGGCAAGAACATGATCGGCGCGTTCTACCAGCCGCGCGCCGTCTTTGCCGACACCACCACGCTCGACACGCTGCCGGCGCGCGAGCTGTCGGCCGGCCTGGCCGAAGTGATCAAGCATGGCGCGATTATCGACAGCGTTTTCTTTGACTGGATCGAAGCGAACATCGGCAAGCTGATGGCGCGCGACAAGGGCGCACTGGCCTACGCGATCGCGCGCTCGTGCGAGATCAAGGCAGATGTGGTGCGCCAGGACGAACGCGAGGGCGGCCTGCGCGCCATTCTCAATTTCGGCCATACCTTCGGCCACGCCATCGAGGCGGGCATGGGCTACGGCCAGTGGCTGCACGGCGAAGCAGTCGGCTGTGGCATGGTGATGGCGGCCGACCTGTCGTGCCGCATGGGCCATATCGACCAGGCCACGGTCGAGCGCATGCGCAAGCTGGTGGCCGCTGCCGGTTTGCCGGTCAAGGCACCGGACCTGGGCACCGCGCGCTGGCTCGAGCTGATGGAAGTGGACAAGAAAAACGAAGGCGGCGCCATCAAGTTCATTCTGTTGAAGCCGCTGGGCAGCCCGGCCATCACGGCCGCGCCGCAGGAACTGCTGCTGGCCACGCTGGCCGCCGGAGTGGCCTGAGATGACGCTTGACGACTTCCTCGCTCCTTACGCGGCCCACTCGGCACAGGGGCCGGGACGTCGTTTTGACGAAGCGGCGCACGCCTCGCGCAGCCAGTTCCAGCGCGACCGTGACCGCATCATCCACTCGTCGGCGTTTCGCCGGCTCGAATATAAAACCCAGGTTTTTCTCAATCACGAAGGCGACCTGTTCCGCACGCGCCTGACGCACAGCCTGGAAGTGGCGCAGATCGGCCGCTCGATCGCGCGCAACCTGCGCCTCAATGAAGACCTGGTCGAAGCCATCGCGCTGGCCCATGACCTGGGCCATACGCCGTTCGGCCATGTCGGCCAGGATGTGCTCAATGAGTGCATGAAGGAGCACGGCGGCTTCGAGCACAACCTGCAAAGCCTGCGCGTGGTCGACCATCTCGAAGAACACTATGGCGCCTTCGATGGCCTGAACCTGATGTTTGAAACGCGTGAAGGCATCCTGAAACACTGCTCGCTGGCCAATGCACGCGAACTGGGTCCGGTAGCGCAGCGCTTTATCGACCGCAGCCAGCCCACGCTCGAAGCGCAGCTGACCAACCTGGCCGATGAAATCGCCTACAACAGCCACGATATCGACGATGGCCTGCGCTCTGGCCTGATCACCATCGCCCAACTGGAGCAAGTGCCGTTCTTCGGCCGCCTGTGGCGCGAGGTGCAGGGCGCTTACCCTGGCCTGTCTGGCCGGCGCGCCATCTATGAAACGCTGCGCCGCCTGATCACGGCGCTGGCCGACGACCTGATCGTCACTTCCACCGGCCTGATTGCCGATGCCGCGCCACGCAGCGTGGCAGAAGTGCGCGCCAGCGCGCCGCTGATCCGCTTTTCCGACACCATGCGTCTTGAGGCCACCGAGCTCAAACGCTTCCTGCGCACCAATCTGTACCGCCACTACCAGGTCAACCGCATGCGCGTAAAAGCCAGCCGCATCGTGCGCGAGCTGTATGACAGCTTCATGGCCGAACCGGCGCTGCTGCCGCCTGCCTACCAGCTGCCAGACGCCGGCACCACCGAGCAGGCGCGCAAGATCGCCGACTATATTGCCGGCATGACCGACCGCTATGCGATTCGCGAACACCGCCGGCTGTATTCGCTTGATGAGTTGTGACCATGTAGGTCGGATTAGCGGGGCAAAGCCCCGCGTAATCCGACAACACCACCGACGCTAACAATGTTGTCGGATTACGGCCCAAAGGGCCTAATCCGACCTACCTCCCGCCGCCTCATATTTTCAAAACATGCTGCGCTGCACCGCTTGGCTGTCGCCGCACAGGTCGAGCAGCAGTTTCTTGACCGGCGCAGGCAGGGCTGCGTCTGCCAGTTTGTCGCTGTCCAGCCATACAAAACCGGCTTCGCCTGCGAGCAAGTTGCGATGCGCCAGCGTAATACGACAGGGCACGATATGCAGCTTGTAGTGAGTAAAGACATGCACGATCGGCAGCAGCGTTTCCACTGATTCGATTTCGCCAAACGGCGCCACGGCGCGCGTCAACGCCTGCTGGTCGATGGCGGGAAGCACGCTGCCGGTGTTGTGCAGCACATGGCCATCGAGTTCAGGCAGCGACAGCAGGCCGCCCCAGATGCCGGTACCCGGGCGCAGTTCCAGCAGCACCTGGCCCTGGTCGATCACCACCAGCATGACAGCATGCTTTTCGGGGCTGGTTTTTTTCGGCTTGCGCACAGGTAGGTCTTTGGTGCGGCCGGTGGCGTAGGCAACGCAGCGCGCCTGCAACGGGCAGCGCCCGCAGGCCGGGCTGCTGCGCGTGCAGACGGTGGCGCCCAGGTCCATCAGCCCTTGCGTATAGGCTTCGATGCCGGTTGCCGGCAGCAGCGCTTCGGCGCGCCGCCACATATCCTGCTCGACCTTTTTTTCGCCGGGAAAAGCGTCGATGCCGAACACGCGCGCAAATACGCGCTTGACGTTGCCGTCCATAATGGCTGCGCGCGTGCCGCTGGAAAAGGCGGCAATCGCCGCCGCCGTCGAGCGCCCGATGCCGGGCAGTTCGGCCAGCAGCGCGGGGTCGGCGGGGAACACGCCATCGTACTGCGCCACCACCTGCTGCGCACACTTGTGCAGGTTGCGCGCGCGCGTGTAGTAGCCCAGGCCGCTCCACTGCGCCATCACGTCTTCCACCGGCGCTGCCGCCAGGTCGCGCAGGGTCGGGAAGCGTTCGAGAAAGCGCGCATAGTAGCCGAGCACTGCCGACACCTGGGTCTGCTGCAGCATGATTTCGGACAGCCACACCAGATAGGCGTTGCGCGTGTTCTGCCAGGGCAGCGTATGGCGGCCATGCTGCTTTTGCCAGTCGATGACGGCAGCGGAGAAACTCGGGTCGGTATAGTCTTCAAGCGTGGTGAGCGAGAGCGGGTGCAGCAAACGTTTCATGCAGATTCCAGAAATTCAATAGGTAAGGTGGTCTCAGGCGTCGATGGCCTGGCGCAATAGCGCCGCCAGCTGCGCCAGTTGCTGCCGGTCGCGTTCCAGCGCCGCCAGGCTGGCCTCGAAGGAGGCGATCTTCTGCTCCAGCGTGCCGGTGGCGTCGTGGATGCGCTGGATCGACGCAAAGCGCAGTTTCAGCTGTTCCTTGTAGTCGACGATCTGCGCTTCGAGCGGCGCCATGATGACTTTCAGCCAGGCGCTGGCGTCGTCGTTGGCCTCGGTAAAACTGCGCCGCACGCGCGAGGCGATGGTGTCGAAAAACTTCTCCATCAGCACCACGCGGCTGGTAGTCAGCAGTGTCGCGGTGCCGAACTGCTGGTGGTAGGCCGCCTCGATATCGCTGATCTGCTGGCGGTAGCGCGCCAGTGTAAAGGGCATCGGCGTGGCCAGCGTCAGGCCGTGTTCGGCGGCGAATTTGCGGTACATGCCAGCCATCATGTCGGCAATCTCGGCGGTCTTGCGCTCCGAGCGGTCCAGGTTCTGGCCGATGCGCTCAAAATACTGGCGCACTGCTTCGCGCAGGCCCGTAAAGAAGCGGCTGCGCTGCATGGCCAGGCGCACCGCGTCGATATCGTCGCGCACGATATCCATGCCCAGGCTGGTATAGAGTTCGGTTGACAGGCGCGTAAATACCGCGCGCGTGGCCTGCAGCTTGAACACGCTGCTGTCAAACTGCTTTTTCTCGATATCGACACGGCGCATCATGTGCGCGATCACGCTCTGGTTCTTGCCGCGCAGGCTATGGAGTTCATGCAATTGCTCAGCGATGCCACGCGCACGCGCAGTGCACTGCACCTGCTGCGCAGCGAGGATGGCGGCCAGGTCGAAGTCGAGCTGGTGGCGGATAATGTTCTTGCGCGCCGGGATCAGCTCATTGAACAGCGCCGCTTCGAGCGGCAGCAGCCGGCTTTTTTCCAGCAGCGCATGATCGTGGTTGATCTTGCCCACCAGCGCCTTTTGCGCCGAGACGGGAAACACCTGCGCCTCGTCGAGCGCCAGGAGGTGCGCCACGCTGGCCTGCTGGCGCGCGATCGCCTGCGATACTTCCTCGCTGGCGCGCAATTCGTCCCACATGCTGTCGATCTTGTTGAGCACCACCAGCCGGCCCGTACCCTTTGCGCCATCGGCACCGATATGGTTGCGCCACACTTCGATATCGCTGCGCGTCACGCCCGTGTCGGCGGCCAGGATAAACAGCACCGCATGCGCATTGGGAATCAGGTTGAGCGTCAGTTCGGGCTCGGTGCCGATGGCGTTCAGGCCCGGCGTGTCGAGTATCACCAGCCCCTGCTTCAACAGCGGATGCGGGAAGTTGATGATGGCGTGGCGCCACATGGAAATTTCCACCAGACCGTCCTCGCCCAGCATGGCGCTGGCGTCGGCGTCATCGGCGTCATACAGGCCATAGCGCGTGGCATCTTCGACGCTGACGCGGCGCGTCAGGCTGACCTGGCGCACCGCTTCCTGCATGTCGTCGCCGGCATCGAGATTGAGTGGTAGCACGGTCCAGGCGCCGGGCAGGTCGCGGTAGTCGCTGGTCG
This sequence comes from Janthinobacterium aquaticum, assembly GCF_009208565.1. GTDB lineage: Bacteria > Pseudomonadota > Gammaproteobacteria > Burkholderiales > Burkholderiaceae_D > Janthinobacterium. Next base: position 52,964 of record NZ_WFLK01000009.1, read on the forward strand.
ACAGATTGTGCGCGCGCGTCTCGATTGGCAACAGCCGGATCGACGGCTCCCAGCCTGCGTGGTACAGCAGTTCGGTCGGACACATGGTGGTGCGCCCCGCGCCCGAGGGCAGGATGCGCTGGCCGTAATCGGCAAAGAAAATGGCGTTGATCAGTTCGGATTTGCCGCGCGAGAACTCGGCCACGAAGGCCACCGACAGGCGGTCGTCAAGCAGGCGCGACAGGCAGCGCGCCAGGCGCAGCCCGGTCGCGCCGTCGACCAGTGCGGCGGCCTGCGCGGCCTGCTGGTAAGCCTGCAGGGCCGTGCGCACATCCTGGCGCCAAGCGCTGTACTGTTCCAGATCCCTGACCATATGCCTGCCTTTACGGTGACTGATTGTTGACGGCTTACTTCTGGCAATTCACGCAATAGAACGTCGAGCGCTGGCCCTGCACGATCTGGCGGATCGGCGCGGCGCAGACGCGGCACGGCTGGCCGGTGCGGTTGTAGACGAAATACGTTTGCTGGAAATAGCCGGACTGCCCGTTGACGTTGATGAAGTCGCGCAGCGTGCTGCCGCCCTGGATAATCGCTTCGGCCAGCACCTCGCGGATGGCCTGCGCCAGTTTTTCATAGCGCGCCAGCCCGATGCGCCGCGCCGGCGTCTTCGGATTGATGCCGGCCCGGAACAGGCTTTCGGAACAATAGATATTGCCCACGCCGACCACGATATCGCCGGCCAGCAGCACCTGCTTGATATTGGTATTGCGGTTGCGCGTTTTTTCAAACAGCAGCTGGCCCGTAAAGCCGTCTTCCAGCGGCTCGACGCCCAGGCCGCGCAGCAGCACGTGGCTGTCGAGCGGGCCGTCGGCGGCGTCATGCCACAGCACGGCGCCGAAGCGGCGCGGATCGGTCATGCGCAGCGCTTGGGTGCTGCCGTCGGCGTTTTCCACGATCAGGTCGATATGATCGTGTTTTTGCACCTCGGTCTCGGGCGGCAGCACGCGCAAGTGACCCGACATGCCCAGGTGGATGATCAGCGTGCCATGCTGGAAGTGGATCAGCAGATATTTGCCGCGCCGGCCGGTGGCGCTGATGGTCTGGCCCGACAGCTGTTCGCCCAGCGCAGTCGGGAACGGCCAGCGCAGGCCGTCGCGGCGCAGCACCACCTTGCGCACGGCGCGTCCTTCGATATGGGGCGCGACACCGCGCCGTGTAACTTCGACTTCTGGCAATTCTGGCATAGGGCAGTGAGGAATAAAGGATCAAAACACAGGCAGGGCCAACCGCGGCAGCGCAGGGCGCCGCGCAATCGTATATATTTCGTTACACACGTGAAGCCACGCAAAACACGGCCAGGGCGTAGAATCAGCTTTTGCCGTTCAGCCAGGATATGCCTTGAAAAACGCTTTCGCCATTGTAACCTTGTCCGCCCTGATGGCTACGCATGCCATGGCACAGACCTCCGTTTCGCCGTTCGGCAAGCCGGCCAGCAAGCCTGTGCCTGCCGCCAGGGAAGACGACAAGTCCGATCCGTCCACTGCCAAGCCGGGCGCTTTGCCCAATGCCGAGTTAAGCAGCGATCTGCTGTACAAACTGTCCAAGGCTGAACTCGAATTCAAGAACGGCCAGTGGCAGGGCCCGTACATGACCATGATGGTGGCCGCGCAGCAGACGCGCGATCCGCGCCTGGCGCGGCGCGCCTCGGAAATGGCGCTGGCCGCCAAGCAGGGCGCCGAAGCGATGGCCGCCATCCGCCTGTGGCGCGAGCTGGCGCCGGACTCCGATGAAGCGACCCAGTTCTACCTGGGCTTCGTGGTGCTGACCGACAAGATGGACGAGGCCGAGCCGATCTTCGCCGAACGCATCAAGAATGCGCCGCCCGGTTCGCGCGGCGTGGCGCTGTTTCAGATGCAGCAGATCCTGCTGCGCGCCAATGACAAGCTGTATGCCTACGCCATGATGACGCGCCTGGTCGAGCCATATCTGAACATGTTCGAGGCGCACCTGGTGCTGGCGCAAGGCGCGCTGTCGCTGGGCGAGCGCCCGCGCGCGATTGCCGAAGCGAACAAGGCGCTGGTCATCAAGCCCGACTCCGAACTGGCCGTGCTGACGCTGGCCCAGGTGACGGGCGAGCCGCAGGCGGCTAACGCGGTGCTGGTCGACTTCCTGAAAAAGTATCCCGACGCCGTCGAAGTGCGCGCCGCCTATGCGCGCTTGCTGGTCGAGCAAAAGCAGCTCGATGCGGCGCGACTGCAGTTCGAGGCGCTGCTCAAAAGCCAGCCCGACAACCTGGCCGGCCTGTACGCGGCCGGCATCGTTGCGCTGCAACTCAATGACGCCAAGGGCGCGGAACAATACTTCAAGCGTTTCCTGGCGGCGCTGGAAAAAGCGCCGGCCGATGACCGTGATCCGTCCAAGGCCCTGATGATCCTGTCGCAGATTGCCGAGTCGCGCAACGACATGCCCGGCGCCATCGCCTGGCTCGACAAGGTCGACAACCGCGCCTCGCCCGCCTATCTCGATGCGCGCCTGCGCCGCGCCCAGCTGATCGCCCGCAATGGCGACCTCGATGGCGCGCGCAAGGCGCTCACGCAGATCGAACCGGCCGATGTGGCCGGCCAGGCGCAGGTGCTGCTGGTCGACGCGCAGTTGCTGCGCGACGCCGGCTACGCGCAAAGCGCCTACACGGTGCTGGAAAACGCGCTGCTGCGCTTTCCCGACCAGCCTGAATTGCTGTACGACTTTGCCTTGCTGGCCGAACGCATGGAGCGTTACGACCTGATGGAGTCGAGCCTGCTGCGCGTGATGAAGCTGGCGCCCGATAACCAGCATGCCTACAACGCGCTCGGCTACTCGCTGGCCGAACGCGGTGTGCGCCTGCCCGAGGCCCATGCGCTGATCGAGAAAGCGCTGCAGATGGCGCCAGGCGACCCATTCATCCTCGACAGCATGGGCTGGGTGCAGTTCCGCATGGGTAATATGGCTGGCGCCGAAGAATCGCTGCGCCGCGCCTATGGCGTGCGCCCCGACCCGGAAATCGCCGTGCATTTGGGCGAAGTGCTGTGGCAGAAGGGCAGCCGTGACGAGGCACAGAAAATGTGGCGGGAAGCGCAGCAGAAAGATCCGAAAAACGAGGCGCTCAAAAGCACGCTGGCGCGGCTGAAGGTCAAACTGTAAAAACCATGCCAAAAAAACTTCTTGCGCTTGGCGCACTGTGTTTGTCCCTCTCCGCCTGCTCGACCCTGCAGTCGCCGTTTTCCGGCAGCGCGGCGCCGTCGGCGCAGAGCGTGGCGCCATACCGCGAGCAGATCGAGCTGGCCGGCCGCCTCAACGTGGTCTACCAGAAGAATGACAAGCCCGAATCGGCCACCGTCAATTTCACCTGGCAGCAGTCGCCTGCACGCATCGATGTCGGCCTGTTCTCGCCGGTCGGCAGCACGCTGGCCACGATTGCCGTCACCCCACAACAGGCGGTGCTCGAGCAAAGCGGCAAGGCGCCGCGCAGCGCGCCCGATGTCGATAGTTTGAGCGCGCAGATGCTGGGCTGGGCGCTGCCGGTATCGGGACTGCGCGACTGGCTGCAGGGCTACGCGACAGGTGAAGACGGCAAGCGCTTTGTTGCCTCGCCGCAGCACGACAGCGTGACCACCAAGGATGGCTGGCGCCTGCGCTATGTATCGTGGCAAGATGGCGCCGCTGACGCTGTACCGCAGCCGCGGCGCATCGATGCCGAGCGCAATACCAGCGCCCAGGCCGACGCCGTCTCGCTGCGCATCGTGCTCGACCCGATTACTCCTGCTTCTGCTCCATGACACTGACCACCCTGAACAACTGCCCGGCGCCGGCCAAGCTTAATCTTTTCCTGCACGTCAATGGCCGCCGCGAAGACGGCTACCATCTGCTGCAAACCGTATTTCAACTGCTCGACCATGGCGACACGCTGCATTTCACGCTGCGCGACGATGCGCAGCTGGTGCGCGTGACCGATCTGCCTGGCGTGCCGCAAGAGCAGGATCTGATCATTCGTGCGGCAAAGCTGTTGCAGGCCGAAGTACAGCGCCGCACGGGTGCCTTGCCGCGCGGCGTCGATATCGCCATCGACAAGGTGCTGCCGATGGGCGGCGGCTTAGGTGGCGGCTCGTCCGATGCGGCTACTGCGCTGATGGCGCTGAACCGCTTGTGGAATGCGGGCCTGTCGCGTGAAGAGCTGATGGCGCTGGGCCTGCCGCTGGGCGCCGATATTCCGTTTTTTATCTTTGGCGAGAACGCGTTTGCTGAAGGCGTGGGGGAAGACCTGCAACCGGTCAGCACGCCGGACTGCTGGTATGTGGTAATCGAGCCGGGCGTGCAGGTGCCGACCGCTGCAATTTTTTCTGCAGAAGGCTTGACGAGGAATACTGAAGCCGTCACAATAGCGGACTTTTCCAGGCACCTCGCAGAAAGAAACAGCGCGAACGGGTTTGGAAGAAACGACTTGCAGCAAGTAGCAAGCAGTCTTTTCAAACCGGTAGCAGATGCGGTAGAATGGCTGGGTGCTTACGGAGAGGCCAGGATGACTGGTTCCGGAGCTTGTGTGTTTGGTGCGTTTTCCACTCAGGAAGAAGCCGATGAAGTGCTCAGCAATGTGCCACCTCACTGGTCAGCCTGGAAGGCAAAAGCGCTGAAACAACATCCGATACTCTCGATGTTGTAAGTAGTAAAAAAAGATTTTGCTTAGCTTCAAAAAATCGGTATAATACCGGCCAACATGACAGCAAGCAGTCAGTTGCGTAGGGGAATCGCCAAGCTGGTTAAGGCACTGGATTTTGATTCCAGCATGCGAAGGTTCGAATCCTTCTTCCCCTGCCACCCGTTTCACCGTAGTCTGTCGATGCGAAGTTGGCGTCCAGTACGGGAGGCAAAAATGCATCGCAACGCGATGCATGCACGTCACAGACTGACCGGGCTACTGCCCGGTTAGTTCTTTTCAAGACTTCTATATCACCTCTTGGGACTTCCATGGCTTACGAAAACCTGATGGTTTTTACTGGCAACGCGAATCCAGCGTTAGCAGAGGGGGTCGCAAAGAATCTCGGCATCCCTCTCGGCAAAGCAAACGTTTCTAAATTCTCCGACGGCGAAGTTATGGTCGAGATCAACGAAAACGTGCGCGGCAAAGACGTATTTGTTCTGCAATCGACCTGCGCTCCAACCAACGACAGCCTGATGGAAATCATCTTGATGGTTGACGCCCTGAAGCGCGCTTCGGCTGGCCGCATTACCGCAGCGATTCCTTACTTCGGCTATGCCCGTCAAGACCGTCGTCCGCGCTCGGCGCGTGTGGCCATCTCGGCCAAGGTCGTGGCCAATATGCTGGAAAAAGCCGGTGTCGAGCGCGTCCTGATCATGGACCTGCACGCTGACCAGATCCAGGGCTTCTTTGATATTCCAGTCGACAATATTTATGCGTCGCCGATTCTGCTGGGCGACCTGCAGAAGAAAAACTACCAGGATCTGCTGGTGGTGTCGCCCGACGTTGGCGGTGTGGTACGTGCGCGCGCCCTGGCAAAACGCCTGGGCTGCGACCTGGCCATTATCGACAAGCGCCGTCCGAAAGCCAACGTTTCCGAAGTGATGAACATCATCGGTGAAGTCGAAGGCCGTAACTGCGTGATCATGGATGACATGGTCGACACCGCTGGCACGCTGACCAAGGCTGCCGAAGTGCTCAAGGAGCGCGGCGCCAAGAAAGTGGTGGCGTATTGCACCCACGCCGTGCTGTCGGGCCCGGCCATCGACCGTATTTCGGCTTCGTCGCTCGATGAACTGGTGGTGACCGACACGATTCCGCTGTCCGAAGCAGCGCTGGCCTGCGGCAAGATCCGTCAACTGACGTGTGCACCGCTGCTGGCCGAGACCTTCAAGCGCATTATCAAGGGCGATTCGGTCATCTCCCTGTTTATTGATTAAAGCGCAGCAGTAACCAACGTAACAGCAGCGGCGCGGCCTGGTTTCATACCGGCCGCGCCGCTGTTTTAGTCTTTTTCGGGGTGCATGAATCGCATGCGCCCATTGTCGAAGATTCCTGGTCGCGGGAGTCTTCATAACACAAGGCGCAAGTCTTGTTCTTTTTGGAGTATCACATGAAAGTTATCGCATTCAAACGCGAATTGCAAGGTTCCGGAGCGAGCCGCCGCCTGCGCAATTCGGGCCAAACCCCTGGTATCGTCTACGGTGGCGCTGAAGCCCCTGTGCTGGTATCGCTGGACCACAACGCGCTGTACCACGCGCTGAAAAAAGAAGTGTTCCACTCGTCGATCCTGGATCTGGAAATCGACGGCGTTTCCCAGCAAGTTCTGCTGCGCGACTTCCAAGTCCACGCATACAAACAACTGGTTCTGCACGCTGACTTCCAGCGCGTTGACGCTTCGCAACCGATCCACGTGAAAGTGGCGCTGCACTTCATCAACGCCGACGTTTCCCCAGCAGTCAAACTGCACGGCGCGACCATCAGCCACGTTGCCAACGAAATCGAAGTTGCTTGCCTGCCAGGCAAACTGCCAGAATTCATCAACGTTGATCTGGCAAACATCGACGTCGGCCACTCGCTGCACGTAGGCGACCTGGTTCTGCCAGAAGGCGTGACCGCTGTCACCCACGGCGCCAACCTGACCATCGCTACCGCTTCGGTACCGGCTGGCCACGTTGCTGCTGAAGCTGAAGCAGCTGCTGAAGCCGACAAGAAGTAATCAGTTGCCGCGCAAGCGGCTGCTGGAGAAAAACCCGCCTGGCTTGCCGCGCGGGTTTTTTTCTGCCTGTTTTTACCGATTTTTCTAGGATACGCAAGCCATGCCCATACGCCTGATCGTCGGCCTCGGCAATCCCGGGCCCGAATACGAACAAACCCGCCACAACGCCGGCTTCTGGCTGGTGGACAACCTGGCCAACAGCCTGCCGGGCACGCGACTGCAGCGCGATTCGCGCTATAACGCCATGCTCGCCAAGACCAGCATCGGCGGCAACGAAGTGTGGCTGCTCGAGCCGCTGACGTTCATGAACCGCTCGGGCCAGTCGGTCGGCGCGCTGGCGCGCTTTTTCAAGATTGCCCCGGCCGAAGTGCTGGTGGTGCATGACGAACTCGATCTGATGCCCGGCATCGCTCGCTTGAAAAAAGGCGGCTCGGTCGGCGGCCACAATGGCCTCAAGGATATTACTGCCGCACTGGGCACGCAGGACTACTGGCGCCTGCGCCTCGGTATCGGCCATCCGCGCACCCTGAGCCTGCAGCAGCAGGTGGCCGACTTCGTGCTGCATCGTCCGCGTCGCGAAGACCAGGAGCTGATCGAGCAGGCCATCGACAAATCGTTGCTGGTCATGCCGCAGATCGTCGAGGGCAAGTTCGAGGCGGCCACCATGAAGCTGCATACGGCCTGATGTCGCCGACGCGTGCCGCAAGCATCGCGGCAAAGCTGTTGCCGCGCGCCGGGCAGGGGTACAATGACGCCTTGAATGCAATGCGTCTCCTGCCTGGAAACGGCGCCATTGCCGCCATTTTCCCTAACAGCACCGCAAGCACGCCGACTGGCGGCGCCATGTGCTTTGATAATTAAAGGTTTTCCATGAGTCTCCAATGCGGTATCGTCGGCCTGCCCAACGTCGGCAAATCCACCCTGTTCAATGCCCTGACCAAGGCCGGCATCCCGGCTGAAAACTATCCGTTCTGCACCATCGAGCCGAACGTCGGCGTGGTCGAAGTACCGGATCCGCGCATGGCCGCACTGGCCGAGATCGTCAAGCCGGAACGCATGGTCAACGCCATCGTTGAATTTGTCGATATCGCCGGCCTGGTAGCTGGCGCCTCGAAAGGCGAGGGCCTGGGCAACCAGTTCCTGTCGCATATCCGCGAAACCGACGCCATCGTCAACGTGGTGCGCTGCTTCGAAGACGACAACGTGATCCACGTGGCCGGCAAGATCAATCCGCTCGACGATATCGAAGTCATCCAGACCGAACTGGCGCTGGCCGACATGGGCACGGTAGAAAAAGCCATCCACCGCGAAAGCAAGAAAGCGCGTTCGGGCGACAAGGACGCCGCCAAGCTGATGGCCATCATGGAACGCATGATGCCGTACCTGAACGACGCCAAGCCAGTGCGCGCGATGGGCCTGGACGCCGACGAAATGGCCCTGATCAAGCCGCTGTGCCTGATTACCGCCAAGCCGGCGATGTTCGTGGCCAACGTGTCCGACAGCGGCTTTACCGATAACCCGCTGCTCGATCAGTTGACCGCATACGCGAAATCGCAAAACGCCCCGATCGTGGCCATCTGCGCCGCGCTGGAAGCGGAAATCGCCGACCTCGACGACGCCGACAAGGGCGCTTTCCTGGCCGACATGGGCATGGAAGAGCCAGGCCTGGACCGCCTGATCCGCGCCGCCTACAAGCTGCTGGGCCTGCAAACCTACTTCACCGCCGGCGTCAAGGAAGTACGCGCCTGGACCATCCCTGTCGGCGCCACCGGCCCGCAAGCGGCCGGCGTGATCCACACCGACTTCGAACGCGGCTTCATCCGCGCCCAGACCATCGCCTACGAAGACTACGTCGCCCTGAAAGGCGAAGCCGGCGCCAAGGAAGCTGGCAAGATGCGCGCCGAGGGCAAGGAATATATCGTCAAGGATGGCGATGTGTTGAACTTCCTGTTCAACGTCTGATTGGTAAGCCGGATCCGAGAAAATCGACTGGCACCGAAAAGCCCCGCAAATACCTAGGTTTGCGGGGTTTTTTATTCCGGGGAGCTGAGATTTCCCCCGATTTCAGGATAGATGTCTCGTCATTTACCACGACTGAAAAAAATGAACCTTACACCCCTATATCCCGCCTTATTGACCTTCGCTGCAGCAATCGTGGCCGGCGGGGTAGCGCGTTCAAACTTAATTGCTACCAAGGAAACGAAAGTCTCGGAGTTTCGACAAGCTTGGATTAATTCCTTGAGAGAGGAACTTTCAACCCTCTTCTCAAATACTCGCACCCTTGCGCGTTCGGTCCAGGAAGATCGCGATTCCAAGCCTGAAATAAAATCAAAATTCCATTTTGCGCAGGACAAAATTACGGATGTCCGGCACGGGGCCGCCGAAACCTACTACCGCATCAAACTCCGCCTCAACCGGGACCAAGACGACCACAAGGAACTCTTGAAGCTCCTGCGTGAAATGATGGAGGCACAGCAAAGGTACATGAGTGACCCGGCTGCCGACGTACAGCTTCCGCTCAATCAGGTAGAGAAGGCCTCTGACCAGGCCGAGAAGGTACTGAAAAATGAGTGGCGCACTGTCAAAGGAGGTGAGAAAGCGTACCGCAGCGCCATTAATATAACCACTTGGGTATTGAGTGTTTCAGTTGTTATTTGGATAATATTAGTTGCATTCTCAGTATATATGGCCTTAACGGAGCCAGAGCAGGCAACTAATGGGTTGACTTCCCTTTCGACCTCACAAGCGCCATCTCGTTCGACCGGGCCTGCAACAGTGTCGCTTCCGGCCGCACAGGGCAGTTCATCTGCCCCAAAACCACCGGCTTCGAAATAACATGAGTTGCCTCATACGACCGCGTTGAATGCAGAGCCAGTTTCCCTGAAGAAATCCGATGGTGGAGCAGTTTATAAATCGGGATAGGGCAGTAATGCCGCTAAGTTAAGGAAAAATGTTGGCAAACTAAGTAGGTCGGATTAGCCGCGTAGCGGCGTAATCCGACAATATCAGCTGCCAATTGTCGGATTACGCTACGCTAATCCGACCTACCGTCCTCTTAACTTAGCGGCATTAGGATAAAGCGGTCATTTTTATTGGCCGGCCCTATCCCGATTGCTTCTTGGGCTAAGTCGCTGCCCGCTCGCTCAGCCACTTATCAAATACTTTTTTGAACGCACGCGCCATTGGTTCTTCTTCAAAGTGGTACATCGACGGGGCAAACTCCTTGAAATAGTTCTCACGCACCTCGGCCCAGCTTTGGACGTCTAGGGGCAGGTGTTGACAGTCGATGGCGTCGTTGATGACGTGCCGGCGGTCGGTGTTGGCACCCTTCAGCAAACGGCTCCTATTCTCGATGAGCCAGCGCTTGAAGGAGGTCGACCACATATTCAGCATTTCCTCGTGCGTGGTCGTCCGGCGGTACAAGATGAGTGTTGTCGCATGGGCCGAGTACCAAGTCCAATCAGCCAACTCGGCATACTGCCACCCCACGCGTGCAGCCAGTGCCTGCGCTGCAGGCAGTTCCGGAATTCGAAACGAGCCTTTATACGGCATCGAGACCAGGGCGGTGCTGTACTCGACGTACTTCCCATTCGAAAGCGGGAGGCGTTCGTAGAATCGAACTTGGTGGTCGCTTCCCGGGAAATCGAGGCCGGGATGGTTCGTGTTGATTGAATTGCCCCAGCCAGGTTGGCAGGCCTTATGGTCAACCCCGCGGGTTAGGCGTTTCGCCAGACTCTTGTCGTCTTCGCTCGGCTCGACATATCCAATGCCGAAGGTCTTAGCGAACAAAGTCGCACATTGCCGGCGCAAGGCATGAATAACGGGATACCGCCCCTCCGGTTGTTCTTCTAGCTTCAACAGCCGGGCAATCAAGTCTCGGGCTTCCTCCGGGACATCTGTCGCACCAAGCCAGACCGAACTGAAGGCGAACGGCTTGATACCGGGGTACCCCAGTTCATGTAGGCGCTGAACGAACGGTTTGTCGTTCAGAAAGACGATAGGTACAGCCGTGGTGCTCTTAGTATATGCTAGCAGTGCTGCGTGTGTTCGGAAACCAGCGGTTACAGCAATTGCTTCGCTAAGGTGAGCCGATTTGACGGAGGGGAAGCGGTCTTGCAGGGCATTCTTGAGAGAACGCACGGTTGTAGAGGACAAGGCGAAATTAGCCATGGTGAAATTCCAATCATATATGCGGTCAGTGTCTCCCGATTACGCACTGGCCAAATGAATGGAATGCGAGTGCTACGTTTGCTGCAAGTCTGCTTTAACCCGGGAGCAGGTTAGGCCCAGACGCCTTTGACGCATAGTAACACCGCAACACGCTGGGCTGTCAAGACTTGAGATTAGACTTTCCTTATTGTCGGATTGAACCCTTGAATAGTTGCAGCCTTGCACGCGGTTTCGCTCATTCCGAGGCTCCCTCTGGCTGCGCTTCAGCTGAAGGGCTTGCGGATTCAATATTGTTCGATTAGGCATACAAAATCCTATTTTTGTCCATCTTATCGGACATAGAGAATTTTATTGAAATTTGAAATGTCCGATTAAATTGACAAAATTAACGGTATTGTCTACATTATCGGACATGAAGACTAAGACTCCACGCCCCTTTCCCTCTGTGGACCGACAACTCAAGGCATTTGGACAGCGCTTGCGGGAGGCGCGCCTGCGTCGGGACATCTCAACGGTACTATTCTGCGAACGAATGAATGTCTCGCGCGACACCTTGAACCGTATGGAAAAAGGCGATGCATCCATCGCCATTGGCACATATCTCCGGGCTCTACGCGTTCTGGGCATGGATAAGGATTTTGAAACGGTGGCCAAGAGCGACGAACTGGGCCGCAAGCTCCAGGATGCCAAGCTCTTGATACGGACTCCACGCGGGCGAGCGCAGAAGTCCCGCAAGGACGAAGAAGGCGCAATAACCGAAGGGAAGCCCCTCAATGAGCAAAGCTAAAGTACCAGTGGAGCGAGAATCCTATAACGTACACCTGGAGACAGCAGAACTGGGAATACAGGAACAGGTTGGCGTACTTCATCGCAATTTGCGCAAGGAAGACCTGCCGGCCTCTTTTCAATATGTTCCGAGCTGGGAAGAGCACCCTGGCAAGTTCATGCTGGACCCGCGCCTGGACCTTCACTCCGGGGAGCAGTACCCAGATGCCGGCGCGCCAGGCTTTGGCATTTTCCTTGATTCAGCACCAGACCGCTGGGGTCGGATGCTCATGGAGCGACGCGAGGCAGCCGAAGCCGACCGTGAGGGTCGACCAATGAAGGCGCTACGCGAAGTGGACTTCCTGTTGGGAGTGCACGACATTACACGCATGGGGGCACTTCGCTTTCGCAAGCTCGACAGCGCCAACTTTCTTGATGACCGTGAAAGAGCCGCACCACCCGTCACTAGCTTGGGCGAACTGGCCGAAATAAGCCGCAAGCTGGAAGAGCCCGGCGTCGAGAAACTTCCGGAATATGAGCGCTGGCTGTCAATGCTGATCGCTCCAGGTATGTCCCTCGGTGGCGCGCGCCCAAAGGCGAACTTTACTGACCTGACGGGCAAGCTCTGGTTCGCGAAGTTTCCGTCCAGGGAAGATCGATATGACGTGGCCGCCTGGGAGTTTATCGTTCACCAGATGGCTCGTGACGCCGGCATCTGGGTGCCGGCTTCTCGACTGGAGAAATTTGGGGATGGGTACCGCACGTTTTGTGTAGAGCGCTTTGACCGCGCAGGAGAGAGCCGCCGCATGTTTGTATCGGCAATGACCCTGCTCGAACGCCAGGATGGACACACCGGTGCCAGCTACGTCGACCTGGCGCAACTTGTCTCCGATCAAGGTGCTCAGGGCCACATCAATCTCGACCTCGAGCAGCTCTATCGCCGCGTTGTCTTTAATGTTCTTGTCGGAAATCGGGATGACCACCTGCGCAATCACGGGTGTATCCGCGACAAAACCGGCTGGCGCCTGGCGCCCGCATATGACATGAATCCTAACCTTTACAAACATGAGCATGCCTTGACCCTGGATGGAAATGTGGCCGCCCCGAGCATAAAAGCCGTGCGTGATACCGCAGAAGATTTTTATCGCCTCACCCGAGCCCAGGCAGACGCCATCGAAAAACAAGTGACAGACGTGGTCAAGGAGTGGCCAGACCGGGCCGACCAGCTGAACATGCCTCGTTTTGAGATTCAGCAAATGACCAAAGTCTTTCTTTCAGGGCTATAAGCACAATTTTTGAGCCGAAACTTGAACGTCCGATGGGAAGCGTAACCCCAGACTGGTTCGACCAAAGCTTGGGCATCGTCCCACCGGATAACTTTGTCGTCTTGCTGTCCAACGTCTAAGCCAGCCCCATGAAAACCCGCCGCGTGCGGTTTTTTTACGCCCCTTTTTACTCAGCCTGCATCGCTGGCAACTGCGTTTGATCAAGTACTTGCTCTTGTCTTGACGGGCAAACAGGAGAATAATGCGTTACATCTGCAACGCTTTGGAGCCTTGATGAAAACAGCAAACTTTCCTTCGCTGCGGGTTGATCCGGCGCTGCGCCAGGCGGCTGAAGACAGCCTGTTCGATGGCGAAACCATCTCTGGGTTTGTGGAGCAATCGATACGCGACAGTATTTTACGCAGGCAGCATCAGCGTGAATTTGTCGCGCGGGGCCTGGCTGCACGCGATGCGGCTGCCGCTGATGGGCACTATGTGAGCGCCGAAACTGTGCTTGGCAGATTGAGCGGAATGCTTGCCGAGGCTAGGGCACAGGCGGCTACCGAGGCTGCCGAGTGACTCTCACCGAGCGTTTTGCCGTTCGCTTTACGCCGCATGCCGAAGCCGATCTGGTGCGACTGTATGACTTTATCCTGCAGCGTGACACCAGCGATCTGGCGATGGCCGAACGCGCACTGACTGCCATTGGACATGCGATTCGGGGGCTGGAAATGTCGCCGTTCAGCTATCGCAAGGTGCGCAGCAATGATCCGTTTCTGCGTGAAATCATCATTCCCTTTGGCGCTGCCGGTTATGTTGCCTTGTTTGAGATCGGGCACGCGCATACCGTGACGATTCTGGCCGTGCGCCACCAGCTTGAAGACGATTATCTGTAATTAATCCCCGCTGCCACGCGCCGCCTGGCTTGAGCGTTGCCACGTCCACATCACCCCAAAACCGGCCGAGGTGCCGCTGGTTTGCTGCAGCAGCGGGCTGTTGCGGTTGGCTGCGCCTTGGTAGAGCTCGTGGCGCACGAAGGCAAAGGCGCGCCAGTCGGGATGCAGCAGGTAGGAGCCTGACAGGCCCAGGCGCGTGAGCATCAGGCCGCTTTTGGCGGCATAGGCAGGGCGCTCCGGCGTGGCGTATTGCGGCGCAACGGTGTAGAAGTAATCGTTGATATCGCGGTTGCCCAGCACGGCACTGAGTGACGCATCCATGCTCCAGCGTCCGCTGTCGCCCTGGCGTGCGTAGCTTAAGCGCGGCTCCAATGTCGCGCCCTGGCGGCGCAGGCCGCCGCGCGCTTCGATCACGGCGCGTAGCGGCAGTTCCAGTTGCCAGCGGCTGGTGGGCGTTGGCTCGGCCAGCTTGATTTTCAGGCGCGGGCCGAACTCCACCAGCGTGCCCAGATCGGGCATGCCGCGCCGGGCCGGCACGTCGTCGGACCTGGCCGGCAGCGACAGGGCAAAGCCCACGTCAAATTGCGTTCGGTCGGTATTGAGCAGGCGCGCACCAACGCCGGAGCGGTCGGCGCGCAGCACTTCGCCGCGGTAAATCAGATAGGGCAGCGCCAGCGTGCGCGTCGAGCGTTCGCTGGCGCCCGGGTAGGCGGGCGTGACGGCGCTGCCGGCAAAGACGCCGGCTTCCCACAAGGGTAAGGCTGGCTCGGCGGCCAGCAGCGGGCCTGCCAGGGCCAGCAGGCCGGCGCCTGCCAATATCCGGTAGTTTGATGGGCACATGTTGCTACTGTAGCGCATCGAGGCTGGTGCACGCTTGATGTTGCTGATTTCAACTTGGTACACAGGTGCGATGACATATAATTTGCACACGGTTCAGTTATTCCAAACATCCTATTGAGGAGCACCATGTTTTCACGTAAATTCCAGTCCTGCGCCCAGCTGATGCTGGCGACCGTCATGCTGAGCTTTGTCGCGGCGTCGCCTGCGCGCGCGCAGCAGCCTGCTGCCAAATTGCCCAACGTGGTGATCTTGGCGACCGGCGGCACGATTGCCGGCAGCGGCGCCGACAGCACCACCACCGTTGGCTACACCTCCGCCACGGTCGGCGTCGATCGCCTGATCGCGGCAGTACCGGAATTGAAAAAAGTGGCCAACGTCAAGGGTGAGCAGGTGTTCCAGATCGCCAGTGAAAGCATGACCAATGCACACTGGCTGACGCTGGCCAAGCGCATCAATGTGCTGTTGGCTGGAAGCGACGTCGATGGCGTGGTCGTTACGCACGGTACCGACACGATCGAAGAGACGGCGTATTTCCTCAATCTGACGGTCAAAAGCAACAAGCCTGTGGTGGTTGTGGGCGCCATGCGTCCGTCGACGGCTATTTCGGCAGACGGCCCGATCAATCTGTACAACGCCGTGCTGCTCGCTGGCAGCAAGGAAGCCGTCGGCAAGGGCGTGCTGGTGGCGCTGAACGACCAGATCAATGCGGCGCGCGAAGTGAGCAAAACCAACACTTCCACCACCGACACCTTCAAGTCGACCGAACTGGGCATGCTCGGCTATATCCAGGGCAGCAAGCCTTATTTTTATCGCCAGTCGACCCGCAAGCACACGCTGGAGTCCGAATTCGATATCAGCAAGCTCGACAGCCTGCCGCAGGTCGATATCGTCTACGGCTATGCCAATATGAACCGCATCGGCATGGATGCCTTTATTGCTGCTGGCGCCAAGGGCATTATCCACGCTGGCGTGGGTGATGGCAGCGTGGCCGCACAGATGAAGCCGGCACTGGTCGAAGCACGCCAGAAAGGCGTACTGATCGTGCGTTCGAGCCGCGTTGGCCAGGGCATCGTGGCGCGCAATGGCGAAGCGAACGATGATGAACTCGACAGCGTGGTGTCCGATACCCTGAACCCGCAAAAAGCGCGCATCCTGCTGATGCTGGCGCTGACCAAAACCAATAGCACGCAGGAAATCCAGCGTATTTTCTATACCTATTGATTTTGCTGCAGGCCATCAGCAGGTTGGCAACATCGCTGCCCCTAAAGGCGGATTGTCGCTGGCCTGCTTTGCTGCCATACTTCGCCCCTGAACAATTGCTGGCGTCAATCATGGCGCATCCTGCTGGCTTATGGCTATCCTGACCGACATCACGCTCTATCCGATCAAATCGTGCGCCGGTATTGCGCTGCAGGAAGCGGTACTGACGCGCGACGGCCTGATGAGCGAGCAGGTCTATGACCGCGAATGGATGGTCGTCGATGCCAACGGGCGCTTTCTGACCCAGCGCGAGCATCCGCGCATGGCGCTGATCGTGCCGCGCATCAAGGCTTCCACGCTGGAACTGCGCGCGCCCGGCATGCTGCGCCTGGAAATCGAACTGGGCTTGCCGCATCCGCAACTGGCGCCGATGCTCGAGGTGCAGTTGTGGGACGAGACTGTGCGCGCCTACGATTGCGATGACGCCACCGCTTCCTGGTTCTCCAAGGCCATCGGCGTGCCGTGCCGGCTGGTGCGCTTCCACCCTGAGGTGGTGCGCCCCACCAGCACCAAATGGACTGGCGGCATTGCCGCTTCCACCATGTTTGCCGACGGCTATCCGGTGCTGATCGCCAGCGAGGCTTCGCTTGACGACGTCAATGACAAGCTGCGTACCATCGGCCGCGCGCCGGTACCGATGAACCGTTTCCGGCCCAATCTGGTGATCGGCGAGATCGGCGCTTTTGAAGAAGATTATGCCGATTTCCTGCAGTTTGGCGCCACCACCCTGAAACCGGTCAAGCCTTGTTCGCGCTGCCCGATTCCTTCGGTGGACCAGGCTACTGGCGAGATCGGTCCGGACCCGCTGGACGTGATGCAGGCTTACCGGGCCAAGCCTGAACTGGACGGCGCCATCTGCTTTGGCATGAATGCCATCGTGACCGCCGGCGGCGACGAGCCACTGGTGGTGGGGCAGGAAGTCGGTTTCGAACTGGCGTTTTGAGTGTCGTGCGCGCACTGTAGGGTGTAAGGTAATCATGAACCAAGCAATTTTGCCCGTCACGGGTGCCGATGCCAGCGACGGGCGCCTTGCCCGTCTGGAGGCGGAAAACCAGAACCTGCGCGAGCGGCTGGCGTTCCTGCTTGAACAGGTCGAGCGCAACCATGACATCATGTGCCGTCACCAGGCGTTCGACCTGGAAATCGTCGGCGCTGCCACCTTTCCCGAACTGATCGGCACGATTTTTCGCACCTTGCCCGCGATCTCCGATCTCGACGGCGTGACCCTGAGCCTGCTCGATGAAGATGACGATATCTTGCTGGTGATGGAAAAGCTCGGTGTCGATTTCAGCCTGTTCCCGCAGTTGCTGTTTGTCCATGGCGTGCAGGAACTGGGCTTTGCTGTCGGCAGCGATCAGGCGGACGGCGCGCCGCTGCCGCTATTGGGCGCTTTTGACGCCGCCTTGCATGCGGCGCGTTTTCCGTGTTCGACGGTGGCGCTCGGCAGCGTGGCGCTGGTGCCTTTGCTGCGCAACAAACGCCTGATCGGCAGCCTGAACCTGGCCAGCAGCGATGCTGCCCGTTTTACCCCGGTGCTGGGCACCGACTTTATCAAGCATATGGCCTCGATCATCGCCATTTGCCTGGAAAACGTGATCAGCAATGAAATGCTGAAGTATATCGGCCTGACCGATGCGCTGACTGGTGTGTACAACCGCCGTTATATCGACCGGCGCCTGCTCGAAGAGATCGGCCGTGCGCGCCGGCAAAGCTATTGCATTGCCTGCATGTATATCGATATCGACCATTTCAAGCGAGTCAACGATACCCATGGTCATCAGGGCGGCGACGAGGTGCTGCGCGAGGTGGCCGTGCGCATCCGCCAGGAACTGCGCCGCTCGGACGCGCTGGGCCGCTTTGGCGGCGAGGAATTCGTGGTGCTGCTGATCGACGCCGACCTGGCCAGCGCTGCCTTTGTGGCCGAACGCATCCGCGCCAGCATTGCCGAGAAGCCATTTGAACTGCCGGCCGGCACGCAGACCTGGGCCAGCGTCTCGATCGGCGTCGCGAGCTTGCCGTCGCAGTCGCCGGACAGCCTGCTGCCGCTCGATGTGGTGGCGCAGCAACTGGTGGCGCACGCCGACCATGCGCTGTACCAGGCCAAGGCCGGTGGCCGCAACCAGGTAGTCAGCTGGAGCGAGGCCCAGGCCGCGCAGTGAGCGCAGCTACTTCAGCAGCAACGTTTCCGCTTTGGCCACGGCGTCGGCACTGCCGCGCAGCACCACCACGTCGCCACTGGCCAATTCAGTTTCAGGCGTGACCGACAGGCGGGCGCGGCCGCGGCGGATGGTGGCAACAGCCGCGCCGCAGGCGGCCACATCAACCGTCGAGAGCGGCAGGCCCACGCACTGCGCACCATCGCCGACTGTCACCGAATGCAGCCGTTCCAGTTC
This sequence comes from Janthinobacterium aquaticum, assembly GCF_009208565.1. Classification (GTDB taxonomy): domain Bacteria; phylum Pseudomonadota; class Gammaproteobacteria; order Burkholderiales; family Burkholderiaceae_D; genus Janthinobacterium. The sequence continues at coordinate 71,263 of NZ_WFLK01000009.1, forward strand.
GGCTTCGTCGCCGCTGTCGCTGGCGCCATGGAAATAGCCGCGCAGCGAGGCATAGCGTTCCTCGCGCGCCGTTTGCACGCGGTGCACCACGCGCCGCAGCGGCACGCCCATCATGATCAAGGCGTGCGAAGCGAGCATCAGGCTGCCTTCCATCAGTTCCGGCACGACTTCGGTGGCGCCCGCTTCGCGTAGCTGGTCGAGGTCGCTGTCGTCATGGCTGCGCACGATCACCGGCAGCGACGGCGCCAGTTCATTGAGCAGATGCAGCAGGCGCAGCGCCGACGGCGTATTGGCGTAAGTAATCACGACCGCGCTGGCGCGATAGACGCCGGCGGCCACCAGGCTTTCACGCCGCGCTGCGTCGCCATACGAGACATGCGCGCCAGCCAGTTGCGCCTCCTGCACCCGTTCCGGGTCCAGGTCGAGCGCATGGTATTCGATCTTTTCTTCCGTCAGCAAAGTGGCCAGGCTCTGGCCGCTGCGGCCAAAGCCGGCGATCAATACGTGTTTCTGCGAGGCCATGGTGCGCGTGGCGATACGCGTCAGCGTCAGCGACTGCATCATCCATTCGTTGGCGGCCAGCTTCATCACGATGGCGTCGGACTTGGCGATGATCAAGGGCGCCACCAGCATCGATAGCACCATCGCCGCCAGCACCACCTGCACCACGAACGGGTCCATCAGCTTGATGCCGCCGGCCAGATTGAGCAGCACGAAGCCGAATTCGCCGGCCTGCGCCAGCGCCAGGCCGGTGCGCATTGATACCCCCGCTGACGAGCCGAACAGGCGCGCCAGGCCGGCGATCAGGGAAAACTTGAGCAGTACCGGCGCGCACAGCAGCAACAGCACCAGGCCCCAGTTGTCGAGCACCACGCGGATATTGAGCAGCATGCCCACGGTAATGAAAAACAGCCCCAGCAGCACATCGCGAAACGGCTTGATGTCTTCTTCCACCTGGTGCTTGAATTCGGTTTCCGAGATCAGCATGCCGGCCACAAAGGCGCCGAGTGCCAAGGATAATCCCGCGCGCTCGGTAATCCAGGCTGCGCCCAGCGTGATCAGGAGCAGGTTGAGCATGAACAATTCCTGCGAGCGGCGCTTGGCCACCACCGTCAGCCAGCCGCGTACCATCTTCTGGCCGAGAAACAGTAGCAGGATCAGCACCACCAGCGCCTTGGCGCCGGCCCAGGCCAGCGTTTCGGCCAGGTTGTCGGAGTCGCGCGTGAGGGCCGGAATCAGGATCAGCAGCGGCACCACGGCCAGGTCCTGGAACAGCAGGATGCCGATGATCTTGCGGCCGTGCTCGCTTTCGAGCTCCAGCCGCTCGGTCAGCATCTTCGACACGATGGCGGTGGACGACATGGCCAGCGCGCCGCCCAGTGCAAACGCGGCCTGCCAGCTCAGGTGGACATACGCTTGCAGGTAGTGCGCGACAAACCAGCCGAAGGCCATGGTGGCGGCAATGGTCGAGGCCACCTGCGCCATGCCCAGGCCGAACACGATGCGCCGCATGGCCATGAATTTGGGAAGGGAAAACTCGAGCCCGATGGAAAACATCAGGAACACCACGCCGAATTCGGCCAGCGTATGGCTGGCTTCGTTTTCAGCGGCCAGCCCTAGCGCATGGGGGCCGATCACGATGCCGACGGCCAGGTAGCCGAGCATGGGCGGCAAATGCAACATTCTGAAAGCAACCACGCCAAGCACGGCGCTGCCCAGTAACATCAATGTCAGTTCAAGCGAGGAAAACATGGGTTGCCTGTTGCGGTCAATGGAAATCGTTGTTTGTTGTGACTGGCAAGTTTTTTGCTTTCCTAATTCGTTTATACTTTGGGGATGAGTGTAACCCATGAAAAAACAATGCAGAAAGCTTTTGATCGAATTGACATGAAAGCCACAGCCGAGCGCGCCGTCGCGCTGGCGCGCACCACCTTGCAGATCGAAGCGGACGCCATCAATGCGCTGCAGGCGCGGCTCGACAGCGACGACAGCGTTGGCCGTGCCGTCGCCTTGTTGCTGCAGTGCAAAGGACGCGTGGTAGTGTCGGGCATCGGCAAGTCCGGCCATATCGCACGCAAGATTGCAGCGACGCTGGCCTCGACCGGTACGCCGGCGCTGTTTGTGCATCCGGCCGAAGCGGCCCATGGCGACCTGGGCATGGTCACTTCGGATGATGCGTTTATTGCCATTTCGTATTCGGGCGAGTCGTCCGAACTGATGGCCATCATGCCGGTGGTCAAGCGCATGGGCGGCGTGCTGATCGCCATGACCGGTAAGCCGAACTCCAGCCTGGCGCAACTGGCCGATGTGCATCTCGATATTTCGGTTGAAAAAGAAGCCTGTCCGCTCAATCTGGCGCCTACGGCCAGCACCACCGTGACGCTGGCGCTGGGCGATGCGCTGGCGGTGGCGCTGCTGGACCTGCGCGGCTTCAAAGAAGAAGATTTTGCCCGTTCCCACCCCGGTGGCGCGCTGGGCCGGCGCCTGCTCACGCACGTGCATGACGTGATGCGCAGCGGCGAACAGGTGCCGCAGGTGCCGCTGCAGGCCAGCCTGTTGCAGGCGCTGGAAGAAATTACCAGGAAGGGCATGGGCATGACGGCGATTGTCGACGAGCAGCAGCGTCCGGTTGGCGTGTTTACCGATGGCGACCTGCGCCGCATGTTCGAGCGCGTGCAGGATTTCACCAAGGTGGCGATCCGCGACGTGATGCACGCCAACCCGCGCAGCATTGCGCCCGAGCGCCTGGCGGTCGACGCCGTGGCCGTGATGGAGCAGTACCGTATCAACCAGATGCTGGTGGTCGACGCCGACGGCAAACTGGTCGGCGCGCTGCATATCCATGACCTGACGCAAGCGAAGGTGATCTGATGGACAGCGTAGCAGACAACCTGGCGCGCGCCGCCAAAGTAAAATTGATGATTTTCGATGTCGACGGCGTGCTGACCGACGGCAGCCTGCATTTCGGCCCGGACGGCGAAATGATGAAGACGTTTAATGTGTATGATGGCCTGGGCATCAAGCTGCTGCAGGAATCGGGCGTGCAAACGGCCATTATCAGCGCGCGCCGCTCGGCCATTACGGCGCGCCGCGCCGAGGATCTCGGTTTTACCCATGTGCATCAGGGCGGGCATGACAAGCTGACGCCGTTTCAGGCGCTGCTGGCGCTGACCGGCCTCTCGGCCGAACAGTGCGGCTATATCGGCGACGATGTGGTCGACGCGCCGCTGTTGAAACGCGTCGGCTTTGCCGTCAGCGTGCCGGGCGGCCGGCCCGAAGCGCATGCGCTGGCTCATCATGTCACGCAAGCCGGTGGCGGGCGCGGCGCGGTGCGCGAAATCTGCGAATTCCTGCTGCGCGCGCAAGGCAATTATGAACGCGTGATGGCGCCGTTTCTCGAGTGAAACGCGCCGCGACCATTTGAAAGAGAAGCAATATGGCTAAGCCAGGGGGCGCCCCACGCTGGCGCATGATCGTCACCGTGCTGGGCGCGGTATTTTTCGCGCTGGGCAGCTTCTGGCTGCTGCAGGTGATGAACCGCGGCGAGCAGGATATCAACGCCAGCAAGAAGCTCGATGAGCCCGATTATTTCGTCACCAATTTCAGCCTGGTGCGCATGGACCTGGAGGGCAAACCCAGCTATATCGTGTCCGGCACCAAGCTGACCCATTATCCGGCCGACGATTCGTCCGATATCGATCAGCCCTTCGTGCGCAAGCTCAGTCCGGCGTTGCCGCCGATGAATATGCGCGCCGAACTGGCCCATATCGACCAGAACAATACGCGCCTGCAGCTGACGCGCAAGGTCGAGATCGACCGGGCCGCCAGTGCCAAATCGCAGCGCATGTCGCTCAAGACCGAGGCGCTGACGATTTTCCCGGACGAGGAAAAAATGGAAACGACCGCGCCGGTCGATCTGCTGATGGGCGATGCCCACACCACGGGCGTGGGCATGACGGCCAATAACGCCACCAGCGTGGTCACGGTGCCGCAGTCGCTGCGCATCGTGTATCCGCCGCGCAAGCCTGCTGCGCGCGCGGCCAAATGACAGTATGCAAAAAGGAAAACCTCAAATGAAAAAAATCTTGCTGTTGGGCCTGTTGTCGGGCGTGTGCTCGCTGGCCATGCTGGGCCAGGCGCACGCCGAAAAGGCCGACTCCGACAAGGAAACCGTGATCATCGCCGACCATGGCGACGCCGATGAAGTCAAGCAGGTGCGCAATCTGCATGGCAATGTGTCGCTGGTCAAGGGCACGCTGGTCATGAAGGCCGGCCGCGCAATGGTGACGGAAGATCCGCAAGGCTACCAGTTCATCACCTTCTGGGCTGAACCGGGCAAGCTGGCCACGTTTCGCCAGAAGCGCGACGGCGCCGGCGATCTGTGGGTCGAAGGCGAGGCCGAGCGCGTGGAATACGACAACAAATCGGAAATCGTGCGCCTGTTTTCCAAGGCCAAGCTGACCCGCCTGGAAGGCAGCAAGCCGACCGACGTGGCCAATGGCGCGTTTATTTCCTACGACAGCCGCAATGAAGTCTTCAAGCTGGAAAACAGCGACAGCGGCACCAGCAAGCCGGGCGGCGGCAGTGTGCGCATGGTGATCCAGCCGAAACCGAAGGCGCCAGCGACACCTGAAGCAGGAAAGAAATAATGGACAATCAACGTTGCGGCAGCACCCTGATCGTGCGGGGGCTGCAAAAGACCTATGGCAAGCGGCAAGTCGTGCATGATGTGTCGCTGCAAGTCGAATGCGGCGAAGTGGTGGGCCTGCTGGGCCCGAACGGCGCCGGCAAGACCACCTCGTTTTACATGATCGTCGGCCTGGTGCCGTCCGACGGCGGTACCATCGATATCAGCGGCGTTGATATCTCCAGCCTGCCGATACATCGCCGCGCGCAGATGGGGCTGTCTTATCTGCCGCAGGAAGCGTCGGTATTTCGCAAGCTGACGGTGGAAGACAATATCCGCGCCGTGCTGGAAATCCAGACCGTCGACGGCCGCGCGCTGAAGAAAGCCGAGATCGAGGAGCGTCTCGACAAGCTGCTGGCCGACTTGCAGATTGAAAAGTTGCGCGAGAATCAGGCGCTGTCGCTGTCGGGCGGCGAGCGCCGCCGGGTCGAGATTGCGCGTGCGCTGGCGACCGACCCGCGCTTCGTGCTGCTCGATGAGCCGTTTGCCGGCGTCGATCCGATCGCCGTGATCGAGATCCAGCGCATCGTGCGCTTTTTGAAAGAGCGCAATATCGGCGTGCTGATCACCGACCATAATGTGCGCGAAACGCTGGGTATCTGCGACCGCGCCTATATCATCAACCAGGGTTCGGTACTTGCTTCGGGCCGCCCCGACGACATCATTGCGAATGAATCGGTGCGCCGCGTTTATCTGGGCGAACATTTCCGCATGTAAGTTGATGGGTAGCTGATGAAACAATCATTGCAACTGCGCACGTCGCAACATCTGGCTCTGACGCCGCAATTGCAGCAATCGATACGCCTGCTGCAATTGTCGACGCTCGAGCTGCACCAGGAGCTCGAGCAGCTGCTGACCGACAATCCCTTGCTGGAACGGCTCGACGATCCGCTCGACCGTTCCCTGCGCCTGTTGTCGGACGGCGCCCTGAGCTCGACCGCTGCGCCGGCCGAGGCACCGCCGCAGCCGCCTGGCCAGGAAGCGCCGGCGCCGGCTGGTGAAGCCGATAGCGGCGATGCTGACGCCGGTGGTGAATCGACCACGCCCGACAGCGCCGAGCCGGACTGGAGCGATACGCGCAGCGGCAAGGCTCCCGAAGACGACGATTCCCGCCCACAACTCGAAGCCCATCACTGCACGCTACGCGAACACCTGATGGAGCAAATGCGCGTCACGGTGCTCGAACTGCGCGACCGCGCGCTGGTCGAACTGATCATCGATGCGCTCGATGACAATGGCTACCTGGACGAGCCGCTCGAAGAGATCCTTGCGCGCCTGCCTGAAGAGCTCGAAGTCGATGCCGACGAGCTGCGCACGGCGCTGGTGCTGCTGCAAAGCTTTGATCCGCCGGGCGTGGGGGCGCGCACCGCCGCCGAATGCCTGGCGCTGCAGATCCGCCGCCTGCCGCATGTCGCGCTGGTGACGCGGCGCATGGCGCTGCAGATCGTGGAAAAACACCTGGCCTGGTTTGCCCAGCGCGACTTCAACAAGCTGAAAAAAGCCCTCGATTGCGACGAGGAAGATCTGCGCGAAGCGCAGGCGGTGATTCGCCTGTGCAACCCGCATCCGGGCGCCGTGTTTGCCTCCGACGTCTCCGACTATGTGGTACCGGACGTGGTGGTCAGGCGTGGCCGGCACGGCTGGCAGGCATCGCTCAACAATGACGTGATGCCGCGCCTGCGCGTCAACGCCATGTACGCCAACTTGCTCAAGCAGCGCAAGGGGGAAGGCGAGGGTGGCATGGGCACGCAGTTGCAGGAAGCCAAGTGGCTGATCAAGAACATGCGCCAGCGCTTTGACACCATCTTGCGGGTGGCGCAGGCGATAGTAGAACGACAAAAGGATTTTTTCTCGCATGGCGCCGTTGCAATGCGCCCCCTTGTGCTCCGCGAAATAGCTGATACACTGGGTTTACACGAGAGTACTATCTCGCGGGTCACAACCCAAAAGTACATGCTCACCCCGCATGGTATGTTTGAGTTGAAGTATTTCTTTGGCAGCCACGTCGCCACCGAAACGGGGGGAGAGGCGTCATCGACGGCGATACGTGCATTGATCGTGCAATTGACAGGAGCAGAGAACCCTAAAAATCCTTTATCCGACAGTAAGATTGCGGACATGCTGGGCGAGCAAGGCATGGTGATTGCGCGACGTACTGTTGCCAAATACCGGGAGGCGTTAAAGATCCCGCCTGTGAGCCTGCGTAAGTCCTTGTAGTTTTTTTCGGTTCCTCTGCGGACAAGGTTTTCATGTCACGCATGAACCCGATCATCTTTAGGAGTGTGTATGAATCTCACCATCAGCGGACATCATCTCGAAGTGACACCGGCCATCCGTGAATACGTACAAACCAAACTGGAACGTGTAAAGCGTCATTTCGATCAGGTGATCGATATTGCCGTGATTCTGACCGTCGACAACCTCAAAGAGAAAGAAAAACGCCAGAAGGCCGAAGTGAATCTGCGACTGAGCGGCAAGACCGTCTATGTGGAAAGCCTGGCGCAAGACCTGTATGCCGCGATTGACAGCCTGATCGACAAGCTGGACCGGCAAGTGATGAAGTATAAAACCCGCGTGCAAGGGCACGGTAAAGAGGCGATCAAGTATCTGCCGGACAACACTGAAGAAGCCGCCGTCGCCGCCGCATAAGGGCAGCAGGCCAGCCGCTTCCAGCTAGTCATCATCAACTAAGGGCGCATCGCGCCCTTTTTTGCGTCTATAGCTTTTGTATCAGCTGCGTTCGCGATGCCGCAGCACCACCCGTTCGCTGGCGCTGAAATACTGCGCCAGGTGCTCGGCCATATAGACCGAACGGTGCTGACCGCCCGTGCAACCGAGCGCTACCGTCAGATAACTGCGGTTGTCGGACTTGAACGAGGGCAGCCATTTCTCGATAAAGTTGCGGATATCGGCCAGCAGTTCCAGTGCGGCCGGCTGAGCGTCGAGAAAGGCAATCACCGGTGCGTCGCGGCCATCGAGCGGACGCAGCGCCAGGTCGTAATACGGATTGGGCAGCGCGCGTACGTCGAACACGAAGTCGGCGTCGAGCGGTACGCCGAGCTTGAAGGCGAACGACTCGAAAAACAGCGTCAGCGGCGCGCGTTCGGAGGCCACCATCTCCTTGATCCAGGCGCGCAGCTTGTTGGCGCTCAGCTCCGAGGTATCGATCACATGGCCGAGCTGCTGGATCGCCGACAGCCGTTCGCGCTCTTCCAGTATGCATTCGATCAGGGTACGGCGGCTGGCCGGATTATGGTCGGGCCGTAATTCATGCGACAGCGGGTGGCTGCGCCGTGTTTCCGAAAAGCGCGCCACCAGCGAGTGGGTGCTGGCCGTGAGAAACAGCACCTTGACATCGTGTCCTTGTTCGCGCAGCAGCTTGACGTTGTGCGGCAGACTGGCCAGCGACTCGGCGCTGCGCGCATCGACTGCCACACCGAGCTGGCTGGTTCCTTCATCGAGCAGGGTCTGCACCAGGCTGGGCAGCAAAGCCGGCGGCAGGTTGTCGACGCAATAGTAGCCGGTATCCTCGAGCACCTTGAGTGCAACGGATTTGCCGGAGCCGGAGATGCCGGTCAGGAGAATGATATGCATACGCGCGATCATACAATAAAGAGCGCGCCTGTGCCTTGCAGGCAACGGCTTTACAAACTATTGCAATTAGTCGCCGCTCATGGCCAGACGCTGGCGCTCCATGAATTCCTGCAGGGTGTCGATGCCGCGCAACTGCAAGATGGTATTGCGTACGGCCGCCTCCAGCAGCACCGCGATATTGCGGCCGGCAGCGACGGGAATGACGACCTTGCGCACCGGCAGGCCCAATACATCTTCGGTGGGGAACAGGAACGGCAGGCGTTCGACTTCTTCTTCCAGTGCATTGCGGCGCACCAGATGTACGATCAGCTTCAGGCGCATCTTGCGGCGCACCGCGGTTTCGCCAAAGATGGCCTTGATGTCAAGCAGGCCCAGGCCGCGCACTTCCAGCAAGTTCTGCAGCAGTGGCGGGCAACGTCCTTCGATCATGTTGGGCGCAATGCGCGAAAACTCGACCGCGTCGTCGGCCACCAGGCCATGGCTGCGCGAGATCAGCTCCAGCCCCAGTTCGCTCTTGCCGAGGCCCGAGTCGCCCGTGATCAGCACGCCCACGCCCAGTACATCCATAAACACGCCATGCATGATGATGCGTTGCGCCAGCTTTTTGGACAGGTAGACGCGCAGGAAGTCGATCACCTGCGCTGCCGGCAGCGGGGTGGAAAACAGCGGAATATTCTGCTCGTCGCAGATGGCCAGGATATCGGGCGGGGTTTCAAGCCCCTGTGCAATGATCAGCGCCGGCGGACCACCAGCGATCAGCTCGCCGATCACATGGGTGCGCGTGTTGACCTTGAGGCGCTGGTAGTAATTGATTTCCTGATGGCCAAACACCTGCAGGCGGCCCGGATGAATCAGGTTCAGGTGGCCGACCTGGTCGGCCGCTGACGAGACGTCGCCTGAAATGAGGCGCTCGCCGCCGGGAAAGCCGGCAAACCAGCCCAGTTGCAGGCTTTCACGATTATCGTCATACAGGCGTTGGATCGTCAGCGGCGTTTGCAACATGAGGGGCTCTTCAGGAGTGGGTCAATACCTGAAGTTTAACCTGCCGTCTGCAAGCTGGGTTGCCAATTGACGATGCGCGAATGCACGGACCGGGCATCGGGATCGGTGGCCAGCGCGGTGCGGATGGCGTCATCGGAAAACATTTCTGCAATTTCCGACAGGATTTCCAAATGCTGCTGGGTAACGTGATCGGGAATCAGGAGGAAGAACAGCAGGCTGACCGGCTTGCCATCCGGCGACTCGAAAGGAATCGGCTCGGCCAGGCGTACAAACGCGCCCAGCGGCGCCTTCAAGGTCTTGCTGCCCTTGATGCGGCCATGCGGCACGGCGACACCATGGCCCAGGCCGGTCGAGCCCAGCCGTTCACGGGCAAACAGATTGTCCGATACGGTGGAGCGGGCGATGCCGTAGTTGTTCTCGAAGATCAGGCCGGCTTGTTCGAAAGCGCGCTTTTTGCTGGAGACTTCCAGGTCGAGACAGACGTTTTCGAGGGATAAGATTTTGCTAAGATTAGTCATGACACTCAATGAAATGGTGCAATGCGCAGAAGGCTTGCGAGCCGAATTATAGGCCTGTTTATAGGGCCTGTAACCTCAATTCTCAACAGTATATGCCTGCTGCAGGCGCAGTGTGCGCTATGGCGGCAAGCACATGACATTTACCAAAAGAATAATATCAAGGGCAATTAGCCATTTCTTGATTGAAAACGAATGTCCTGCCGGTTTTTTCGTCGCCGAACACGGATTTTCCAATTTTTCAGCGTTTTTTTATTGCCGTTCGTCTCAACCGCAGCGTTGTATTAAAACACGGCGAACATGCTTATTGGCATTATTTTCCTGTTTCCAGCATGTTCGTGCCGTTGTTGCTCACACCTTACTGACGCGCGTTGCGCAGATTGCCCGGCATCTGGCCCGTGCTGAAATTGCTGCGCCAGGGGTTGATATCGAGTCCGCCGCGCCGCGTATAGCGTGCATAGACCGACAGTTTTTGCGGCTTGCATTGACGCAGAATATCGACAAAGATGCGTTCCACGCATTGCTCGTGAAATTCATTATGTTCGCGGAAACCGATCAGATAGCGCAGCAGGCTTTCCTGGTCGATCTGCGGCCCTGCATACGTGATCTGCACGCTGCCCCAGTCCGGCTGGCCGGTGACCAGGCAGTTCGATTTGAGCAGGTGCGACACCAGCGTCTGTTCCACCGGTGCTTCGTCAAGCGCCGCCTTGAGCAGCAGTGGCGAAGGCGTGTACTGGGTGATTTCCAGGTCCAGCCGGTCGAGCAGCACGCCGTCGAATTCGCCCATTTTGAGCTTGTCGAAATCTTCCTGCATGGTCAGCTCGACCTGTACCGGCGCGCCAAAGCCGTTCGACAGATCCTGTTTGAGCAACACCTGCAGCGCTTGCGGGCTTTCCAGGCGCGTCTGGTTGAACGAGTTCAGGTACAGCTTGAACGATTTTGACTCGACGATATTGGGCGAGTCCGCCGGTGCGCTGATGCGCGCTATCGCCACTTGCGGCTTGCCGCGCAGATTGAGCCACGACAGTTCGTAGGCGTTCCAGATATCGAGGCCAAAGAAGGGTAGCGTGCCCTGCAAGCCCAGTTCGTCGCGCTTGCCCTGGCGCGGAATCGGAAACAGCAGTTCTGGCGCGTAATCGGTGCGGTAAGCAGAGCTTTTGCCAAGCGGAGACAGTTCGGCGAGGTCGTTGGTGGTGGTCATAGTCGTACCATTCATACAGTCAAGCATGCATGGTAGCGCATCGGGAGCAGACCTGTTGAGGTCTGATCCTAAAGCCGCTAAAAGTGGCGGGCAGGGACGCGAACCTGAGAAAATGCCGATAGCCGTGGTGTTGTCGGGTTACGCCCTGCGGGCTAACCCGACCTACGCCTTGCCCTCGACATTTTTCAGGCCCGCTTGGCCCGGTGTGCCTTTGCTGGCACCCAGGCCCGGCAGTGATCAGGGGTTTAGCCTAAAAACAACTGATACACGGGATTGCTGGTCTCATCCCAATAACGGTAGCCCAGCGTATCGAGGAAGCGGCCGAATTCGCCCATCTCGTCTGGCGGCACCTGCAAGCCGATCAGGATGCGGCCGACATCGCCGCCCTGGCTGCGGTAGTGGCACAGCGAAATATTCCAGTTCGGCGCCATGCTGTCGAGAAAGCGCATCAGTGCGCCCGGGCGTTCGGGGAACTCGAAGCGGTACAGCAGCTCGTCCTGCGCCAGCCGGCTCTTGCCGCCCACCAGGTGGCGTATATGCGACTTGGCCAGTTCGTCGTGGGTCAGGTCCAGCGTGCGGAACTGGTGCTCCTCGAAACGCCGGGCCAGCGCACCCGATTCGTGGCGGTCGGCAATCTGGATGCCGACAAAGACGTGAGCGTCTTTTTCATCGCTGATGCGGTAGTTGAATTCGGTCACATTGCGCGCGCCGATCAGCGAGCAGAAACGCTTGAAGCTGCCGCGCTGTTCCTGCATGGTGACGGCAAACACGGCTTCGCGAAATTCGCCCAGTTCGGCCCTCTCGGCAACAAAACGCAGGCGGTCGAAATTCATGTTGGCACCACAGGCGATCGTGATCAGCGTTTCATGGCGGATCGGATGGCGCGACAGGGCGGCGCGCTCCACATACGCCTTGGCGCCAGCAATGGCCAGCGCGCCCGCCGGCTCCAGGATCGAGCGCGTATCGGTAAAGACATCCTTGATGGCGGCGCAGATGGCATCGGTGTCGACAATGATCACCTCATCCACATATTGCTGTGCCAGGCGGAAAGTTTCTTCTCCCACCAGGCGCACCGCCGTACCGTCGGAAAACAGGCCGACATCGGGCAGGGTCACGCGTTCTTTTGCTTTGAGCGAGCGCGCCATGGCGTCCGAGTCCACCGTCTGCACACCGATGATCTTGATGTCGGGGCGAATCTGTTTCACGTACGCTGCCACCCCGGCGATCAGGCCACCGCCACCGATGGCGACAAAGATCGCGTGTATCGGACCTGCATGCTGGCGCAGGATTTCCATGCCGATGGTGCCTTGACCGGCAATCACGTCCGGGTCGTCGAACGGGTGGACAAACGTGAGCTTTTGTTCCTGCTCCAAGGTCAGGGCGTGATTGTAGGCATCGGTGTAGGAGTCGCCATGCAGTACGATTTCCACGCTGCTGCCGCCGCGCGCCCTGACGGCGTCGATCTTGACCGGTGGCGTGGTAGTTGGCATCACGATGACCGCGCGGCAGCCCATACGCGCGGCCGACAGCGCCACGCCCTGTGCATGGTTGCCGGCCGACGCGCAAATGACGCCGCGCTTGCGCTGCGCTTCACTCAGCTGCGCCATCTTGTTGTAGGCGCCGCGCACCTTGAAGCTGAACACGCTTTGCATGTCTTCGCGCTTGAAGTAAATCTGGTTCTCCAGCCGCTGCGACAGGGCAGGAGCCAGTTCCAGCGGCGTTTCGGAGGCGACGTCATAGACGCGGGCGGTCAGGATTTTCTTGAGGTAGTCGATGTTCATGGTCTGCAAGCGTGTGATTCTGGGCCAGGGTTGACTGGTGCGTGTTCGTGTGCGGCGGCATCGTGCGCCCGGACGGATAGCCAGGTGCAGAGGTGCTGATGGAACGGCGGGGCCGGTGAGCCCTGCTGGCCCTTGCTTGACTGCACGGTTCGTGCGGCGCGCAAGCTGCGCTTCATTATAATGGAGAGCCTGACTGCAACACGAAGCGAGCAATGATTGAATCTGCAATTGCCTGGCTGCTGAACCTGATTGCCGCGCCGGAAGTAGGGCTGACCTCGGTTTTCCTGATCAGCTTTATCTCGGCCACCCTGCTCCCGCTGGGTTCGGAGCCGGCCGTGTTTGCCGTCATCAAGGCCAATCCGGCCCTGTTCTGGCCCACCATCCTGGTGGCCACGGTGGGCAATACGCTGGGCGGCGCCGTCGACTACTGGATGGGCTATCGCGCCAAGCAGGCGTTTGCCAAGGAGCGTGATACGCGCTGGTTCCGCTGGCTGGCCCGCTATGGCGCCAAGACCATGCTGCTGGCCTGGCTGCCCGGCGTGGGTGACCCCTTGTGCACGCTGGCCGGCTGGCTCAAGCTGCCGTTCTGGCCCAGCGTGGCTTATATGGCGGTTGGCAAGTTTGCGCGTTATCTCACCATGACCGGCTTGCTGCTCTACGTGCCTGATGGCGTGTGGCACCAGATCGGACAGTGGCTGGGTTAAAAACAGCGGGCCAAAAGCGTTCGCTTGGCCCGGGATGCCTTTGCGGGCGCCTGGGGCGGCCCCAGCATTTGGCAGTTTGCAACGCCTGTCTGCACCCATTTTGGGCAAAAAGATAGTTTGTGGACGGCGTCATATATTGGCATTTTCCAACTAAAAATAATTGGAAACTGATTTTTTATTTGATAAAAAATCGTCTTTTCCATATTTGATTCTGTTGCGTTCGCCTCACTTAAACCTTAGGCCGTCTAAGGCTGTTCCGGCATGGTGCGACGCAATAAGATAAAATGGGTCTTTAGGGTCCAGTCCACATCGTCCTCACATTCATGAACGCTCCCGCACATATTCAAGCTTTATTGGCAGAAACGCCCAATGGTCCCGCAGCGAGCCGCCTGCGCGAAATCCCGTATAACTACACCTCGTTTTCCGATCGCGAGATCGTGATCCGGCTGTTGGGAGAGGACTCGTGGCGCCTGCTCGACGAGCTGCGCGGCGCGCGCCAGACCGGCCGTTCGGCGCGCATGCTGTATGAAGTGCTGGGCGATATCTGGGTGGTGCGCCGCAATCCCTACCTGCAGGACGATTTGCTCGACAACCCGAAGCGCCGCCAGGGCCTGATCGACGCCTTGCATCATCGCCTGGCTGAAGTGGACAAGCGCCGCATGAGCATCGATGCGGCCGGTGACAACGCTCCAGAGGAAGCGCCGGAAGTGGCCAAAGCGCGCAGCCACAATGTTGAGCTGCTGCTGAAAGCGGCCAGCAAGGCCGTGGCCGACTTTGGCGAGGAATTTCGCAAGACCTACGACCTGCGCAAGCGCACGCTGAAGGTGCTGGGCCGCTATACCGAAAAGCACAATGTGCGCTTTGACGGCATGACGCGCGTGACCCACGTGACCGACGCCACCGACTGGCGCGTCGAGTATCCGTTCGTGGTGCTGACCCCGGAATCGGAAGATGAAATGGCTGGCCTCGTCAAAGGCTGTATCGAGCTGGGGCTGACGATTATTCCGCGCGGCGGCGGCACCGGCTACACGGGCGGCGCGATTCCGCTCACACCGATGTCGGCCGTGATCAACACGGAAAAACTGATTACCCTGGGCCCGGTGGAAATGACCGTGCTGCCGGGCCTCACCAGCGAATACGCGACGATCTATTCGGGTGCCGGCGTGATCACCAACAAGGTTTCGGAAGCGGCTGAAAAAGCCGGCTTCGTGTTTGCTGTCGACCCGACCTCGGCGCATGCCTCGTGTATCGGCGGCAACGTGGCCATGAACGCAGGCGGCAAAAAAGCCGTGCTGTGGGGCACGGCGCTCGACAACCTCGCTTCGTGGCGCATGGTCGACCCGAACGGCGACTGGCTCGATGTCACGCGCCTTGACCATAATCTGGGCAAGATCCACGATATCAAGCTGGCCCGTTTCCAGCTCGAATGGCGCCACCCGGCCACGCGCGATGCGGGCAAGCCCAATGCGCCGTTCAAGACGGAAATTTTGGAAATTCCAGGCCGCAAGTTCCGCAAGGAAGGCCTGGGCAAGGACGTCACCGATAAATTCCTGGCCGGCTTGCCGGGCATCCAGAAGGAAGGCTGCGACGGCCTGATTACGTCGGCGCGCTGGATTTTGCACAAGATGCCGAAGTTTGCCCGTACCGTTTGCCTGGAGTTCTTCGGCCAGGCACGCGATGCGATTCCATCGATCGTGGAAATCAAGGATTACCTGGACAGCTTGCCGGCCAAGGGCGAGCAATACACCACCATCCGCCTGGCCGGTCTCGAGCATCTGGACGAGCGCTACCTGCGCGCGGTCGGCTACGCCACCAAGTCCAAGCGCGGCGTGCTGCCGAAGATGGCGCTGTTCGGCGATATCGTCGGCGACGATGAAAACGCGGTGGCGCAGGCCGCCTCGGAAGTGGTGCGTATTGCCAATACGCGCGTCGGCGAAGGTTTCGTGGCCGTCAGCCCTGAAGCGCGCAAGAAGTTCTGGCTCGACCGCGCCCGTACGGCCGCGATTGCCAAGCATACCAATGCGTTCAAGATCAATGAAGACGTGGTCATTCCGCTTAACCGCATGGGCGAATACACGGACGGCATCGAGCGCATCAATATTGAACTGTCGATCAAGAACAAGCTGCAGCTGGCTGACGCCCTGACAGAGTTTTTTGCCAAAGGCAATCTGCCGGTCGGCAAGAGCGATGACGCTTCGGACGACCGCGTGGACGACGCTGAAATGCTGGGCGACCGCCCGGAGCAGGCGCAGCAGTTGCTGGCGCAGGTCACCGCGCGCTGGACCTATTTGCTGAGCCACTTGGACCAGCCTCTGGCGTCCATCCAGAATGAACTGGCCGGCGTGGGTCTGGAGCGCCTGCTGCCCGTGTTTGCAGCGCGCCTGGAAACCCAGCCCGGCGCCACCCTGTTCGACGTGGTGCAGGATCGCACCGTGCGCATTACCTGGAAGCAGGAAGTGCGCGCCCAGCTGCGCCAGATCTTCAATGGCGCCGCCTTCAAGCTGATTCTCGATGAAGCCACTGCCATCCACGCGCGCGTGCTGCGCAGCCGCGTGTTTGTGGCGCTGCACATGCATGCGGGCGACGGCAATGTGCATACCAACTTGCCGGTCAACTCCGATAACTACGCCATGCTGCAGGATGCGCATGAAGCGGTAGGCCGCATCATGATCCTGGCCCGCTCGCTTAATGGCGTCATTTCTGGCGAACATGGCATCGGCATTACCAAGCTGGAGTTCCTGACCGAAGAAGAAATCGGCGACTTCCGCAGCTACAAGCTGCGCATCGACCCGGAAGGCCGCTTCAACAAGGGCAAGCTGCTGAACCTGCCTGACATGGGCGCCGACCTGCGCAATGCCTATACGCCATCGTTTGGCCTGATGGGGCACGAATCGTTGATCATGCAGCAAAGCGATATCGGTGCGATTGCCGACAGCGTCAAGGACTGCCTGCGCTGCGGCAAGTGCAAACCCGTGTGCTCGACCCACGTGCCGCGCGCCAATATGCTGTACTCGCCGCGCGATAAAATTTTGGCGACCTCGTCGCTGATTGAAGCGTTCCTGTACGAAGAGCAGACGCGCCGCGGCATTTCCATCAAGCATTGGGAAGAGTTCGAGGATGTGGCCGACCATTGCACGGTCTGCCATAAATGCGTGACGCCGTGCCCGGTCAATATTGACTTTGGCGATGTGTCGATGAATATGCGCAATCTGCTGCGCAAGATGGACAAGAAGAGCTTCAATCCCGGTACCAAGGCCACCATGCTGTTTTTGAACGCCACCGATCCGGTGACGATCAATGCCACGCGCAAGACCATGATCGGCTGGGGCTACAAGGCGCAGCGCCTGGGGCACGACCTGCTCAAGAAATTTGCCAAGAAGCAGACCAAGGCGCCGCCGCCGACCACCGGCAAGCCGCCGGTCAAGGCGCAGGTGATCCACTTCATCAATAAAAAGATGCCGGGCAACCTGCCCAAGAAAACCGCGCGTGCGCTGCTCGATATCGAAGACGACAAGGTGGTGCCGATTATCCGCAATCCGAAGACCACCACGGCCGATACGGAAGCGGTGTTCTACTTCCCCGGTTGCGGTTCGGAACGCCTGTTCTCGCAGGTGGGGCTGGCAACGCAAGCGATGTTGTGGGAAGTGGGCGTGCAGACGGTCTTGCCGCCAGGCTACCTGTGCTGCGGTTATCCGCAGCGCGGCGCCGGCGAGTTCGACAAGGCCGAAAAGATGATGACGGACAACCGCGTGCTGTTCCATCGCATGGCCAATACGCTTAACTACCTCGACATCAAGACCGTGCTGGTATCGTGCGGCACCTGCTATGACCAGCTGGCAACATACCAGTTCGAGAAGATTTTCCCGGGCTGCCGCATCATGGATATCCATGAATACCTGCTGGAAAAACAGGTCAAGCTCGAAGGCGTCAACGGCACGCGCTATATGTACCACGAGCCTTGCCACAACCCGATGAAGCTGCAGGAGTCAAGCAAGACCATCAACTCGCTGATCAGCACGGTAGACAACGTGAAGATCGAGAAGAATGACCGCTGCTGCGGCGAATCCGGTTCGCTGGCCGTCACGCGCCCCGACATTTCCACGCAAGTGCGTTTCCGCAAGGAAGAGGAAATGGTCAAGGGCGCCGACAAGCTGCGCGGCGACGGCTTTGCCGGCGACGTGAAGATACTCACCAGCTGCCCGTCCTGCCTGCAAGGCCTGTCGCGCTACAATGACGATTCGGGCACCACGGCCGACTATATCGTCGTTGAAATCGCTAAACACTTGCTGGGAGAAAACTGGATGCCGGAATACGTCAAGCGCGCCAATGATGGCGGCATCGAGCGGGTGCTGGTTTGAGTTCGGGTGTGCGTGCCGGTGTGAGTTCGTGCGACCTGTGCAAGCTGCTCGACGGTTTTGCTGCCGGGCAGGGGCGCGAAGCGCTGCTATGGCGCAGCGAACAGTTGTCAGTGGTGGCGGTTGACGATCCGGCCTATCCCGGCTTTTGCCGCGTGCTCTGGAACAGCCATGTCAAGGAAATGACGGACCTGCTGCCCGCCGAGCGCAATGCCGTGATGGACGCGGTATGGCAGGTCGAGCTGGCCGTGCGTGAAGTGATGCAGCCGGACAAGGTCAACGTCGCCAGTTTCGGCAATATGACGCCGCATGTGCATTGGCACGTGATTCCCCGCTATGGCGACGATGCGCATTTCCCGCAACCGAGCTGGGCGCCTGTCCAGCGCGCCACCGATCCCGCGGTGCTGGCCGCCCGCCGCGCGCTGCTGCCGCAATTGCACGCCGCTATTATCGAACGTTTGTCTGCCTGAAACATACCATGACCGTAACCAATACTCCCCAGCCTACCGGCATCACCCTGCATAACGCTTCGCGCGTGCTGGACATCAGTTTTGACGACGGCGCCAGCTTTTCGCTGCCGTATGAATACCTGCGCGTCTATTCGCCGTCGGCCGAAGTGCAAGGTCACGGCAAGGGCCAGGAAACGCTGCAGCTGGGCAAGCGCCTGGTCGGCTTGTCCGGCCTGGAGCCAGTCGGCAACTACGCCGTGCAGCCGACCTTCAGCGACGGCCACAATTCGGGCCTGTACACCTGGAGCTATCTGTACAAACTGGGCGCAGAACAAGCTACCTTGTGGCAGGATTATCTGGACCGTTTGAGCGCTGCCGGCTACCCGGGCGACAGCGGCCGCGATGCCAAGGCCGACATGACCATCAAGCAGTCGTCGGGGCATGTGCATGGGCCGGGTTGCGGGCATCAGCATTAACTGCATGCGTTAGCAATGTTGTCGGATTACGGCCCCTGCGGGGCCTAATCCGACCTACGTGGCCACGTATCTACATCACGGCGTTGCCGGCTTCCACGTCCACACGCTGCCGGCTACCACCACCGGCTTTGGTATCAGCTTCTGCTGGTAAAACGCATCGGCCACGCGCTGCTGGTTGGCCACGATGTCGCTGGTGACCGGTACCGCGCCATAGCGTGAACGGCCTTGCCAGATGGCCACGATATCGGGCGGCAAGCCGGTCAGCGGGCCGACCAGCGCGGCAATTTCCTTGGGATGCTTATTGGCCCAGGTACCGGCCTCGCGTATCTGCCCGAGCACGGCCGACAGCAGCTGCGGCGACTGGCCGGCAAACTTGCGCGAGGCCAGGTAAAAGCCGTTGGCCAGCGGCAGCCCCGCGTAATCGGCCAGTACCCGCACCTGATAGGCCTGCTGGGCCGACGCAAAATACGGGTCCCATACCACCCACGCATCGATCTTGCCGCTGACAAAGGCGGCGCGTGCCTCGGCGGGCGCCAGATAAATCGGCGTGATATCGCGCATGCTCAAGCCGGCTTTCTGCAGCGCCACCAGCAGCAGAAAGTGCGAGCCCGAGCCTTTCTGGAACGCCACTTTTTTTCCCTTCAACTGCTTGACGTCGCGTAATGGCGAGTCTTTGGACACAAAGATCGCTTCGCTGTGCACCGGCGCCGGCTCCGCGCCCACATACAGCAGGTCGATGCCGGCCGCCTGCCCGAAAACAGGCGGCGGCGCACCGGTGCTGCCAAAGTCGATGCTGCCGGTATTGAGCGCTTCGAGCATCTGCGGGCCGGCCGGAAACTCGATCCAGCGCACCTGCTGCTGCGTGGCCGACAGGCTTTTCTCCAGCGTACCCTGGGCCTTGAGCAGGGCCAGCAGGCCGCTGCCTTTCTGGAAACCGATGGTCACCAGCTTTTGCTCGGCCGCCTGTGCCAGTGGCGCAATGCCGGCGATCAGGCTGGCAGCAAGCAGGAAGTGTTTGAACAGTTTCATGGGATTTCCTTTCAGGGGATTCAGGCGCTTTCGCGCGCAATAACGTCGCAGGCAAGCCGGTTCAGGCGCGCCTTTGCTGGCGGTGTGTCGCTGGCCACCACGCCCAGCGCTTCCAGAATGCGCAGGGCGGCAATTTCGCCGATGGCGCGCGCAGGCGGGCGGATGGTGGTCAAACTGGGCAGCAGCAAGGGTGAGATCGCGTAGTCGCCAAAGCCCATCAGTGCGCATTGTTGCGGGATGGGCACGCCGGCGCGCTGACCGGCCAGCAGGGCGCCGGCCGCCAGGTTGTCGTTGGCAAAGATGATCGCCTCGGCGCGCCCACGCTTGCGCAGGGCCAGCGCCTCGAACGCCTGGCGCCCGGCATCGAACGGCGCCGGCTCGGTGGGAACAAAGGTCCATGGCTGCAGGCCGGCTTCTGCCATTGCTTCCAGATAGCCATCGCGCCGGTCCAGTGCGCTCAGGTCGCCAGGCACGCTGTTTTGCACAAAGGCGATGCGCCGGTAGCCCTGGTCCAGCAGATAGCGCGCCTGCTGCTGGCCCACGTCCAGATTGGAAAAGCCGACCTGTATCGGTTTGCGGCGCGGCCGGTAATCCCAGGTTTCCACCACCGGTATCTGCGCCTGCGTCAGCATCGTTTCGGTGGCCTTGCTGTGAAACGGGCCGGTGACCACCAGCGCAGCGGGCGACCAGCCGAGAAAGGCGCGCACCGCGTTTTCTTCCTGCTCCTGTGAGAAATAGCTCGACGCCAGCAGCAGTTGGTAGCCGTGCGCGCTCAGGGTGTCGCTGAAGCTTTCGATGGTGTTGGCAAAGATCGGTCCCGAGATATTCGGGATCACCATGCCGACCACCCGGCTGTGGGTCGAGGCCAGGCCGCCGGCCACCAGGTTGGGTACATAGTGCAGCTCTTTGACCGCCTGCGCGATACGCGCGCCGAGCTCGCCTGAAACTTGCGACGGCTGCTTCAGGTAGCGCGACACCGTGATCGAGCCGACCTGCGCCAGGCGCGCCACATCGTGGATGGTGGCGCGACCGGAACCGCGCCGCTTGCGCGGTGCTGCTTTTTCTTCTGTCATGCGCTTATTCCCAAAAGACATATCCAAGAGTTTTTTAATTCTTTGACTTCAATCCGGCCATCAAAGACACTTCAGACGGTACCGGTACCATGAAAAGTCTAGCAGAGTTGCCGGGCAGGTCAAAGTTGATTCCATGACGTCGCCGCGCCATTTTTTGCATAAGGCGCCAGCGCAGAGGCAGCACATACAACAGGGGTAAAACATGCAGCGATTGAACAGCAAGCGCGCCGCCCGCCAGGCGGCTTTGGGACAAGGTTTGTTATTGAGCAGCGTGCTGCTGGCCGGCGGCACCCATGCCGACACGCTGGCGGCGGCCGGTGCGGACAATGCCGGTGAAGCGGCAATTGGCGTGGCGCAGGCCGGCAGCGAAGTGGCCAGCGTGACCGTCAGCGCCACGCGCCGCAACGCCAGCCTGCAGACCGTACCGCTGGCCATCACGGTGCTCGACGGCGAGCGCCTGGAACAGGCCAACCGCAACAGCATCGAGTCGATCGTGCAGGAAATCCCCAGCGCCACGTTTCGCCAGCAGGGCGGCAACAAGGACTCCACGCTGTTCGTGCGCGGCATCGGCACCATCTCGACCTCGCCCGGCGTCGAGCCGACGGTATCGACCGTGATCGACGGCGTGGTACTGGCGCGTCCAGGCCAGGCCACGCTGGACCTGCTCGATATCGACCGGGTGGAAGTGCTGCGCGGCCCGCAAGGCACGCTGTTCGGCAAGAACGCCTCGTCGGGCGTATTGAATGTGGTCAGCCGCAAGCCTGGCCAGCAACTGGCCGGGTTTGTCGACGGCGGCTATTACGAAGGCAATGAAAAGCGCGTGCGCGCCGGCGTTTCCGGTGCGCTGGTGCCGAACGTGGTTGCAGCTTCTCTCAATGCGCTGTATGCCGATTACGACGGCAACGTCAGCAACCTGCATGCTGGCGGCGGTAAAGTCAACGGCTACGAGCGCAAAGGGCTGCGCGCGCGCATCGATATCACGCCGCGCGACGATCTCGATATCACGCTGATCGCCGACTATCTGCGCAGCACCGGTTCGCCCAGCTTTACCGCCTACAAATCGACCAGCGCCGCGTTCTCGCAGGCTATCGCGCCGGTGCTGGCCAGCCCCGGCAACCGCAGCATCAACGCCGATCTGGCCAGCGATATTCGCGATACCAACCGCGGCCTCTCGGCGCAGGTGGACTGGCGTTTCAACGGCTACACGCTGACCTCGATTTCAGCCGCGCGCGACTGGGACAACCAGCAGTACACCAGCACCTCGGCGATTGGCAACAGCGCGGAGGCATCGCGCATCACCGCCGCCTATCCGGCCACGCGCGATATTGGCACGGTGGCGTTTTCACAGCTCTCGCAGGAGCTGCGCGTGGCTTCGCCCAAGGACGGCTTTGTCGACTATGTGGCGGGTGCCTATTACCTTCATGGCAAGGACCGCGAGGTGTATCAGCGCATCGTGACGACCAATGCCGTCAACAGCGGGCGCGCCGATTATGGTGTCAAGAATGACAGCTACGCCGTGTTTGGCGAAGCGACGCTCAATTTCACGCCGCTCCTGCGCGGCATTGTCGGTGCGCGCTGGAACCGCGACGAGCTGTCTTACGACCATGTGCGCACCTCGACTCAGGCGGCGGCCTTTCCCGGCGTGCAGCCGGCCACGCAAAGCGCCGGCGAAACCGACAAGGACGGCTACTCGGGCCGCCTGGGCCTGCAATACGACCTGGCGCCAGGCATCAACACCTACGCCACCTATTCGCGCGGCTACAAGGGCCCGGCCTACAATGTGTTTTTCAATATGCTGGCGCGCGACACGCTGGCGCTGAAACCGGAAACCTCGGACGCGTTTGAACTGGGGGTGAAATCGAGCTGGCTCGAGCGCCGCCTGACGGTCAATCTGGCCGCCTTCCATACGGCATACAAGGATTACCAGGCCAACTTCTATGACACCGTGGCCGGCGCCGTCGTCACGCGCCTGATCAATGCCGGCGAAGTCTCCACGCGCGGGCTTGAGCTTGACGTTACGGCACGGCCCACCCAGCGTTTGAGCCTGAACGCGGCGCTCGCTTATACCGATGCAAAAATCGACCAGTTCAACTGCCCCGCGGCAGCGGCTGCCTCGTGCAATCTCAATGGCAAGACGCTGCCGTTTTCGCCCAAGTGGAAAAGCTTTGTGCGCGCCAGTTACGGCCTGCCGCTCGACAACGGTCTGCTGCTCGATCTGTCGGCCGACTACAGTGTCCAGAGCCGTACCCAGTACGATCTGTTCCAGTCGCCTGACGCGATCCAGGGCGCTTATGGTCTGGTCAATGCGGGCGTGACGCTGTCGTCTTCCGAGGGCGGCTGGCGCGTGGCGCTGGTGGCCAAGAACCTGGCCAACAAATCGTATGCCACCAACTTGGTGACTTCGACCGGCTACGTCACGCGCGGCGTGCCGCGCGACGACAGCCGCTACTTCGGCATTACCGCCCGCAAGGAGTTTTAAGCATGAGCCGTACACCACCACGCCAGCTGAGCATCGGCGCTTTCCTGATGCGCCACGGCCACCATGTCGCAGCCTGGCGCCATCCCGATACCGATCTGGAAGGCAATGTGTTCCAGGTCTTCAAGCGCCAGGTGCTGGCGGCCGAACGCGCCTGTCTCGATGCGGTGTTTTTTGCCGACAGCGTGGCGCTGACCAATGGCGTGCCGGCGCTGGAACCACTGACGCTACTGTCTGCGCTGGCGGCGGTGACCGAGCGCATCGGCCTGATCGGCACCGCCACCACCACCTACAATGAGCCGTATCACGTGGCGCGCAAGTTCGCTTCGCTCGACGCCATTTCGCAGGGCCGGGCAGGGTGGAATCTGGTGACCTCCGACAACGCCATCGAGGCGCACAACTTCGGCCGCGACGCGCATGTGGGCCATGCCGAACGCTATGCGCGGGCGCGCGAATTTTATGACGTGGTCACCGGCCTGTGGAATGGCTGGGACGATGATGCCGCCGTCAACGACAAGGCCGGCGCGCAACTGTACCGGCCCGGCAGCGTGCGCCGGCTTGATCACCGTGGCGAGCACTTTTCGGTAGCCGGCCCGCTCAATGTGGCGCGCAGCGAACAGGGGCATCCGGTGGTGGTGCAGGCAGGCAGTTCCGAAGCGGGCCGCGACCTGGCCGCCGCCACGGCCGACGTGGTATTTACCGCCCATCCGGTACTCGCTTCAGCGCAGGCGTTTTACCGCGATCTCAAGCAGCGCGTGGCGGCAGCCGGACGCCATCCCGACCAGCTTAAAATCATGCCGGGCCTGTTTGCCGTGGTGGGCAGCAGCGAAGCCGAAGCGCAGGATAAATTCGGCCTGCTGCAGGAACTGATACAGCCCGATGTGGGGCTGGCGCTGCTGGGGCGCATGATCGGCAACTTCGATTTGTCCGGCTACGATCTCGACGGCCCCTTGCCCGAGCTGCCGCTGACCAATGACGGCCAGCGCAGCCGCCAGCAATTGCTGACCGCTCTGGCGCAAGGCGAGAACCTGACCATCCGCCAGCTGTACCAGCGCATTGCCGGCGGACGCGGCCACTTTACCGTGATCGGTACCGCGCAAACAGTAGCCGACCAGATGCAGCAGTGGTTTGAAGAAGGCGCCGCCGACGGCTTCAACTTCATGTCGCCGCACCTGCCCGGTGGCCTCGACGATTTCCTGCAAGGCGTGGTGCCCGAACTGCAGCGGCGCGGCCTGTTTCGCACCGCTTACGCGGGCAGCACCTTGCGCGATCATCTGGGGCTGGCCAGGCCGGGGAGGGCGCATGCGTAAGCTGGCATTGACAGTCATGCTGGCCGTGTCCATGGCCAGTGCGGCCTTGCCGGCTTGCGCCGAATGGGTGATCGGCGACGCCCGGCCCGATGCGCCCGAACTGGCCGCGCGCGGGGCGTTCAAGGTGGGCGTGCGCACCGAGCGCATCGTGCATCGCGACCAGTTCGATATATTGCGCGCCAGCGAGAGCAACCGTGCGCCGCGTTATGACCGCACCCTGACGCTGGAGCTCTGGTATCCGGCGCAACTGGCGCCAGGTCAGCGCGAGGCGGTGCAGTACACCGATGTGCTGGGTGCCGGCGCCAACAATCCGGCACGCCCCAATACGCCGTTTACGTTTGCCGGGCGCGCCGCGCGCGATGCGGCGCCGTTGCCGGGCAAGCCGTATCCGCTGGTGATCGTCTCGCATGGCTATCCGGGCTCGCGTCTGCAGATGAGCTACCTGACTGAAAACCTGGCGTCCAAAGGCTATGTGGTGGTGGCCATCGACCATATGGAGTCGACGCGGCTGGACCGCGCCGGCTTTGCCAGCACCTTGCTCAATCGCCCGTTTGACGACCAGTACGTGCTCGATACCGTGGCGGCTTGGGCCCGGCCGGGCAGCGGTCATTTCTTGTCCGGCATGGTCGATGCCGGCCATACCGCGCTGGTCGGCTATTCAATGGGCGGCTATGGCGCGCTGGTGGCGGCCGGCGCCGGCATTGAAGCGCCTGCACTCAAGCCCTTGGGTGTGACGGACACTGCACCGTTTGCATCGCTGCTGCATGGCGCGGCGCGCACGCTAGACACGCGCATCCGGGCGGTGGTGGCGTTTGCGCCGTGGGGTGGCTCGCGCGGCCTGTGGCAGGACGCCGGCCTGGCGCAGCTGCGCGTGCCGCTGCTGTTTGTCGCCGGCGAAGACGATCAGATCGCCGGCTATGCCGATGGTGTGCTGAGGCTGGCGCAGCAGGTCGTGCATGCGCCACGCTATCTGCTCGGTTACCAGCTGGCACGCCACAATATCGCCCCGAATCCGCCGCCGCCGGCCAGCCACGCCAATCCGATCGACTTTTCCGCCTACGCCGAGCCGGTATGGGATAGCGCACGCATTAACAATATCAACCAGCATGTGGTGACGGCTTTTCTCGAGCAGGCCCTGCGCCAGCGCGATATGTCGGCCTGGCTGGCGCCCGACTCGCCGGCGTCTCCGGCGCGCAGCATCGCAGGCGTGCATTGGCGGTACTGGCCGGCGGCGGAGAATTAAGCTTGGGCTAAGTTTGCTTTAAGTCAATTACGATAGTCTTGACTCCAGCTCAGTACATGTACGCGGCAAAGAGCTGGCCGCTTGTATAATGCAGGCAAATCAACAGGGCTGCCTACCATGACCAATACCACTCATTTCGGATACAAAACCGTCGCAGAAGAAGACAAAGTGCGCGAAGTCGCCAAGGTGTTCCATTCCGTCGCCGCCAAATATGACGTAATGAACGACTTGATGTCGGGCGGTCTGCACCGCTTGTGGAAAACTTTTACGATTGCCAATGCCGGCGTGCGCCCGGGCTTCAAGGTGCTCGATATTGCCGGCGGCACCGGTGACCTGTCCAAGGCATTTGCCAAGCAGGCAGGCCCGACCGGTGAAGTGTGGCTGACCGATATCAACGAGTCGATGCTGCGCGTGGGTCGCGACCGTCTCTTGAACCGTGGCCTGCTGACCCCCACCATGTTGTGTGATGCGGAAAAGCTGCCGTTCCCTGACAATTATTTTGACCGCGTCAGCGTGGCCTTTGGCCTGCGCAACATGACGCACAAGGATGTGGCGCTGGCCGAAATGCGCCGCGTTCTCAAACCAGGTGGCAAGCTGCTGGTGCTGGAGTTTTCCAAGGTGGCCGCACCGCTGCAAAAGCCGTACGACCTGTATTCGTTTTCCGTATTGCCATGGTTCGGCCAGAAAATTGCCGGCGACGCGGAAAGTTATCGTTACCTGGCTGAATCGATTCGCATGCACCCTGACCAGGAAACGCTGAAGACCATGATGGAAACAGCGGGCCTGGAACGGGTGCAGTACTACAATTTGACGGCTGGCATAGCCGCATTGCATACCGGCATCAAAATGTAAGGTTGTCCAACCTTGCCGGTTATTTTAGGAGATGGCATGAAAGTGAAAAAATTCCTGGTTGGCGTGATGCTGGCCGCAACCACCTTGTCGGTGCTGGGCGAAGCGTTGGCCCGTCCGATGGGCGGTGGCCGCTCGTTTGGCCGCCAGTCGCAAAACGTGGGTCGCCAGGCGCCTGCGCCGGCTCCGACGCCTGCACCGGCTGCTGCGCCACGCCAGGCCCAGCCAACTCCGGCGCCGGCACCGGCCGCTGCGGCCAAGCCGCCTAGCCGCTGGAAAGGCATCCTGGGCGGCGCCCTGCTGGGCCTTGGCCTGGGCGCACTGCTGTCGCATTTTGGCCTGGGCGGCGCCCTGGCCAGCATGATCAGCTCGCTGTTAATGATCCTGCTGATCGGCGGCGTGATCTTCTTTATCTACCGCATGGTGCGCAGCAAGCGTGACGCTGGCGCGAACAGCAGCGGCAATGCGCCGTTTGCCGGTTTTGGCGGCAACCAGCCTATGCCTGCTGGCGCTGGCAATACGCCAGAGATCGGCTCGCGCATTCCACCGCTGCCGCCGCTGCAACCAGTTTCGTCGGGCGTGGCGCTCGATAAACCGGCAGCTGCTGCGCCATGGGGCGTGCCGGCCGACTTTGACAAGGATGCGTTCCTGCGTCATGCGAAAAGCAACTTCATTCGCCTGCAGGCGGCCTGGGACAAGGCCGATACCAACGATATCCGCGAATTTACCTCGCCGGAAGTGTATGCCGAACTGCGCATGCAGATCCAGGAGCGCGGTGCGCAGCCGGACTTTACCGATGTGGTCACCATCGATGCCGAACTGCTGGGCATTGAAACGAGCGACAACGATTACCTGGCCAGCGTCAAGTTCAGCGGCCTGATCCGTTCGGCGCCGAATGCCGCGGCCGAGCCGTTTGCCGAGGTGTGGAATATGGCCAAGCCGGTCAGCGGCAATAGCGGCTGGGTGTTGGCAGGTATTCAACAACTGAATTAAAAATCGGAATTGCTTGCTGAATGGCAGCTTAAGCACCTGCTTTATTCGCCAAGCGTCGGCGAAACCTGCTGCCGAACTGGTAAGATCGAAGCCGCCCGTTGCATGACGGGCGGTTTTTTCTTTTTAAGGGCGCGCGCGGCGCGCAAGTATATGATGGCACCACTTTCTGATCTGACCCCAATGGCGCCGATAGTGGCCACTCTCAACCACCTGCTGGCGCAGGAGCCGTGGGCGCGCCAGCAACTGGCGCGCCATGCCGGCAAGCTGGCCGTGATCGATACCGGTGCGCTGGCGCTGCGCCTGCGCATCGACAGCACCGGCCTGCTGGCAACGGCGCCGGCCGACGCGCCGGCCAGCGTCACCATCCGCGTCAAATTGTCCGACTTGCCGCTGATGGCGAAAAACCGCGAGCGTGCTTTTTCCTACGTCAAGATCGAGGGTGACGCCGAGTTGGCCAATACGCTGTCGCAAGTGGGCAAGAGCGTGCGCTGGGATGCCGAGCACGACCTGGAAAAGCTGTTTGGCCCTGTTCTCGGGTCTGCCTTGGCGCCCATTCTGGCCACGCGCCTGGTGACCGGCGCCCGGTCGGCGGTGGCCGCCGTGCAGGCCGGCCAGCAGAAACTGGCTGAAAACGTCGCTGAATATTTTCTCGACGAGCAGCCGCTGCTGATCCGCCCCACCAACCTGGCCGAGTATTCGGCCGGCGTCACGCGCGTGCGCGATGATGTCGAGCGCCTCGATAAACGTCTTGCCAGGCTGGAAAAGGCGCTTGCCGCCCGCCAGCCTTCACCACCATCATCGGATGTTCCTACATGATTCTGAAATTTTTGCGCCTGTTAAAAATCATCCGGGTTGCTGTCAAGTATGGTCTTGATGAGATAGCAATTTCTGGCTTGCAGGTTCCGCGCACGGCCAAGCTGATCGATACGGTCATTTTCTGGCGCGACCTGTCTTCGCCGCGTGGCTTGCGCCTGCGCCTGGCGCTCGAAGAGCTGGGGCCGATCTTTGTCAAGTTTGGCCAGGTACTGTCGACCCGGCGCGACCTGATGCCGCCCGATATCGCCGATGAGCTGGCGCGTCTGCAGGACCGCGTGCCGCCGTTTGACTCGGACCTGGCCGTGGCGCAGATCACGCGTTCGCTGGGCGCGCCGCCCGACGTGCTGTTCGCGCAGTTCGACCGCGTACCGGTGGCGTCCGCCTCGATTGCCCAGGTGCATTTTGCCACCTTGCGCAATGGCAAGCAGGTGGCCGTCAAGGTCTTGCGTCCTGGCATGAAAAAGCTGATCGACGAAGACGTGGCGCTGATGCATATCGCCGCCGACTGGACCAGCCGCCTGTGGGCCGACAGCAAGCGCTTAAAACCGCGCGAGGTGGTGGGCGAATTCGACAAATATCTGCATGACGAACTCGACCTGATGCGCGAGGCGGCCAACGCCAGCCAGCTGCGTCGCAACTTTGCCGAGTCGAACCTGCTGCTGGTGCCGGAGATGTACTGGGATTATTGCTCCAGCAATGTGATCGTCATGGAGCGCATGAACGGCATTCCGGTGTCGCAGACCGAGCGCCTGGTCGAGGCCGGCGTGGACCTGCGCAAGCTGTCCACCGATGGCGTCGAGATTTTCTTTACGCAGGTGTTTCGCGACGGCTTTTTCCACGCCGATATGCATCCGGGCAATATCCTGGTGTCGATCGAGCCCGAATCGTTCGGCCGCTATATCGCGCTTGATTTCGGCATCGTTGGGACGCTGAACGACTACGACAAGGATTACCTGTCGCAAAACTTCCTGGCCTTTTTCCGCCGCGACTACAAGCGCGTGGCCGAGGCGCATATCGAGTCGGGCTGGGCGCCCAAGGAAACGCGCGTCGATGAACTGGAAGCGGCCGTGCGCGCCTGCTGTGAGCCGATCTTCGACCGTCCGCTGAAAGACATCTCGTTTGGCCAGGTGCTGCTGCGCCTGTTCCAGACCTCGCGCCGCTTCAATGTGGAAGTGCAGCCGCAACTGGTGCTGCTGCAAAAGACGCTGCTCAATATCGAAGGCCTGGGTCGCCAGCTCGATCCGGAACTGGATCTGTGGAAAACCGCCAAGCCCTACCTGGAAAAATGGATGAAGGATCAGGTCGGCGTGCAGGGCTTTGTCGAGCGCCTGCGCGCCGAGGCGCCGCGCTACGCGCATATCTTCCCGCAACTGCCGCGCCTGCTGCACCAGGCCCTGACGGTGGCTGGCGAGCCGCGCGAGAACGAGGTGGAGATCATGAAAACCCTGCTGGCCGAGCAGCAGCAGACCAATCGCCTGCTCAGTTTTATCGTCTATTTTGTCGGCGCC
Source organism: Janthinobacterium aquaticum (assembly GCF_009208565.1). Lineage (GTDB taxonomy): Bacteria > Pseudomonadota > Gammaproteobacteria > Burkholderiales > Burkholderiaceae_D > Janthinobacterium. The sequence goes on from NZ_WFLK01000009.1 coordinate 101,324, forward strand.
TTTGCTGTCGGTGCACTGGGCCTGCAGCTGTTTATGCGCTGGCATCCGCTGCCGTTTTAGCGCCTTGAAAGGGAAGTGATGACTGACTCCGGCGCGCCATTCACGATACGCGATCCGCTGTCGCCAGCGTTCTGGGACGAGCGCTTCGAGCGCCAGTTCACGCCGTGGGACCAGGGCGGCGTGCCGGCCCGGGTGCGCGCGTTTGTGGAAAACAGCCCGGCGCCGCTGCATTGCCTGATTCCCGGCTGTGGCTCGGCCTACGAGCTGGTGCATATGCTGGCGCATCAGTGGGACGCCACCGCCATCGACTTTTCCCCGGGTGCCGTGGCCAGTGCGCAGGCGGTGCTGGGCGAGCGGTCCGCCCATGTGGTGCTGGCCGATTTTTTCAGCTACCAGCCGGGCGCGCCGCTCGACCTGATCTATGAGCGTGCATTCTTGTGCGCCATGCCGCGCACTATGTGGCCGCAGGTGGCCGCGCGCTGGGCGCAGCTGCTGCCTGCTGGCGCCATGCTGGCCGGCTACTTCTTTTTTGACGACAACGCCAAGGGCCCACCGTTCGGCATCGCGCGTGAACAGCTGGTGGCCTTGCTGGCGCCGCATTTCGATTGCGTGGCTGATGAAGCCGTCGACGATTCGATCGCCGTATTTGCCGGCCGCGAGCGCTGGATGCAATGGCGCCGCCGTACCGCCTGAGGTGGCCCGGTCAATTTTCGTTAGCGCGGCGGAAAAGCTTTATAATTCAGGGTTTTTGATGATTTTTGCGGAGTTGTGATGCCGATTTACGCTTACCGCTGTACAGAGTGTGGTTTTGCCAAAGATGTCTTGCAAAAGCTCTCTGATCCAGTGCTGACGGTTTGCCTGTCGTGTGGCAAGCCCAGTTTCAAGAAACAATTGACCGCTGCCGGTTTCCAGTTGAAGGGTACCGGCTGGTACGCCACCGATTTCCGCGGCGGCACGGCGCCGACCACGGCCTTGCCGACCGGGCCGGTCGACAGCGCCAAGCCGGCCGCTGCCGACAGCGCACCGGCGGCGCCAGCTGCTGCTGCGCCAGCGCCTGCAGCACCGAAGGCGGACTGACGCCATGCGGCGCAAGCCGCAGCTTTTTCCCTTACCGAGACACCGATGCGTAAATACTTTATTACCGGACTGTTGATACTCGTACCCCTGGCCATTACGCTGTGGGTACTCAATCTGGTGATCGGCACGCTGGACCAGTCGCTGTTGCTGGTGCCTAAACGTTTCCGTCCCGATTCGCTGTTCGGCTTCGACCTGCCTGGCCTGGGCACGATACTGACCATCGTGATCGTGTTCCTGACGGGCTTGCTGACCAACAATCTGGTCGGCAACTACGTGGTGCGCATGTGGGAAAAGCTGTTGCAGCGTATACCGATCGTCAATTCCCTGTATTCCAGCGTCAAGCAGGTGTCCGATACGCTGTTTTCATCGTCGGGCAACGCTTTTCGCAAGGCCGTGCTGATCCCGTATCCACACCAGAATTCATGGACCATCGCTTTCCTGACCGGCGTGCCCGGCGGCGATGTGGCCAATCATCTGGTGGGCGACTATGTCAGCGTGTACGTGCCAACCACGCCCAATCCCACGTCAGGCTTTTTCCTGATGATGAAGCGCAGCGATGTCGTCGAGCTCGACATGAGCGTCGATGCCGCGCTCAAATACATCGTCTCGATGGGCGTGGTGGCGCCGGCGGAAGTTGTCGCAGTAGTAGCCCCTGACCTGGCTCCGGTATCGGCCGCCAAACAATAAAGGCAGGCGCCCGGGCAGCAAGCCGGGCGGCCGCCGGATCGAACATTCAAAACTAACCTGGACTGAGAAATTTATGTCAATGCGTACTCAATACTGCGGCCTCGTCACCGAAGCCATGCTTGGTCAAACCGTCAGCCTGTGCGGCTGGGTGCATCGCCGCCGTGACCACGGCAGCCTGATTTTCATCGACCTGCGCGACCGCGAAGGCCTGGTGCAGATCGTCTGCAATCCGGAGCAAGCCGAGATGTTCAAGGTTGCCGAGGCAGTGCGCAATGAATTCTGCCTGCGCGTGACTGGCGTGGTGACCAACCGTATCGAAGGCACGGTCAACAACAACCTGAAATCGGGCAAGATCGAAGTGGTGTGCTCGGAACTGGAAGTGCTGAACGCCTCGGTGCCGGTACCGTTCCAGCTCGACGACGACAACCTGTCGGAAACCACCCGCCTGACTCATCGCGTGCTGGACCTGCGCCGTCCGCAAATGCAGAACAACCTGCGCCTGCGTTACAAGGTGACGATGGAAGTGCGCAAGTACCTCGACAACCTGGGCTTTATCGATATCGAAACGCCGATGCTGACCAAGTCGACCCCGGAAGGCGCGCGCGACTACCTGGTGCCATCGCGTGTGAACGCCGGTAACTTCTTCGCCCTGCCGCAATCGCCACAGCTGTTCAAGCAGCTGCTGATGGTGGCCAACTTCGACCGCTACTACCAGATCACTAAGTGCTTCCGCGACGAAGACCTGCGCGCTGACCGTCAGCCTGAATTTACCCAGATCGACTGCGAAACGTCGTTCCTGACCGAACAGGAAATCCGCGATCTGTTCGAAGACATGATCCGCGTGGTGTTCAAGAACACGCTCGATATCGACCTGCCTAACCCGTTCCCGGTGATGGACTACGCCGAAGCGATGGGTCTGTACGGTTCGGACAAGCCGGACATGCGCGTCAAGCTGGCCTTTACCGACCTGACCGACGTGATGAAAGACGTCGACTTCAAGGTCTTCTCGGGTGCCGCCAACATGGCCAACGGCCGTGTGGTGGGCCTCCTGGTGCCAGGCGGCGGCGCCATGCCACGTTCGGAAATCGACGCCTACACGCAATTTGTCGGTATCTATGGCGCCAAGGGCCTGGCCTACATCAAGGTCAATGAAAAAGCCAAGGGCCGTGACGGCCTGCAGTCGCCGATCGTGAAGAACCTGCACGATGCAGCGCTGGCACAGATCATCGAACTGACCAAGGCGCAAGACGGCGACCTGATCTTCTTCGGCGCCGACAAGGCCAAGGTCGTCAACGACGCCATCGGCGCGCTGCGCGTGAAGATCGGCCACAGCGAATTTGGCAAGAAGAGCGGCCTGTTTGACGACGTGTGGAAGCCATTGTGGGTGGTGGACTTCCCGATGTTCGAACACGACGAAGAAGCCGACCGCTGGACCGCGACCCACCATCCGTTCACGGCGCCGAAAGACGGCCATGAAGATATGCTGGAAACCAATCCGGGCGCCTGCATCGCCAAGGCCTACGACATGGTGCTGAACGGCTGGGAACTGGGCGGCGGCTCGATCCGTATCCACCGCGAGGAAGTGCAGTCGAAAGTGTTCCGCGCACTGAAGATCGATGCCGAAGAAGCCCAACTGAAGTTCGGCTTCCTGCTCGACGCCCTGCAATACGGCGCGCCACCGCATGGCGGCCTGGCATTCGGCCTGGATCGTATCGTGACCATGATGACCGGTTCCGAATCGATCCGCGACGTGATCGCCTTCCCGAAAACCCAGCGCGCGCAAGACCTGCTGACCCACGCACCGTCGGAAGTCGACGAGAAGCAACTGCGCGAGCTGCATATCCGCCTGCGCAATCCAGAGCCGAAGGTCGCTGGTTAATAACGACGTAGGTCGGATTAGGTCGGGCCGCGCAGGCTCCGGAGGGGCCGTAATCCGACAACATTGTTGGCCTCAGGTGTTGTCGGATTACGCGCTTGCGCGCTAATCTGCCCGCGGAGGGGTGGTAATACGATACATTGCTCGCTTATCGGATGTTGTCGGATTACGCCGTTCCGGCTAATCCGACCTACGCGGCATGACCGTCTGTTCCCTTTACGCCATGACACACAAAATCCCCGTTTCCGTCCTGGTCGTGATCCATACCCCCGAACTCGAGGTGCTGGTGATGGAGCGCGCCGGCCAGCCAGGGTTCTGGCAGTCGGTGACCGGTTCGGTCGATGCACTGGACGAACCGTTGGACCAGGCCGCTGCGCGCGAACTGTTTGAAGAAACCGGCATCGTTGCCGACGGCCGCCAGATCGCGCTGCGCGACTGGAACTTGTCGAACGTCTACGAGATTTACCCTGTCTGGCGCCACCGTTATGCGCCGGGCGTGACGCGCAATACCGAGCATGTCTTCAGCGTGCAGGTGCCGCGCGACACTATCATTACGCTTAGCCCGCGCGAGCATTTGCAATATGCGTGGCTGCCGCACCTGGCTGCCGCCGACAAATGTTTTTCCGCTTCCAACGCGGAAGCGATACTGCAACTGCCTGCGTTTACTTTTTTGTAGAAAGCACCCATGTTGAACTGGACCAATCTGACGCTGCAGCAAAAGCTGATCAGCGTGCTGGGCATCGCGCTGTGCCTGTGCGTAATCCTGGCGCTATTCCGCTTTACGCCGCCTGATCGCACGCCGCCGATCGGCCTGTGGCTGATGGCCATCGGCTGGCTGCTGCACCCTGGCGCCTTTATCAAGGGCAAGCGCACGGTGGCCTGGCGCGGTGCGCCGTTGCTGGTCAAGATCGTCTGGGCTGGCGGCATTACGGCACTGCTGGTGAGCGTCACGGCTGGCGTCGGGCGCATGCTGGCCTGAACCTGTTTTTGAAAGTGTTTTTATGCTGAACTGGTCACAACTGTCCACCATGCAACGCCTGATCAGTCTGGTGTTCCTGTCATTTGTCTGCATGTCGCTGTACTCGGTTCTCTTTGCGCAACAGGCGCATACGAGAGTGCCGCAACTTGGCCTTCCGCTGCTGATGCTGGGCTGTCTGCTCCATCCTCGCTTTTTTGCCGGCGGCCGCGGCGCTTTTTCTTGGCATAGCGCGCCCATGGTGGTCAGGGTGCTGTGGATCGTTGGTGCGGTCGTTGGCGCAGTCAGTGCGGCGCAAAGCTGGTTCCTGGTGCTGACCTCCTGAAATCTTGCCGGACGTGCGCACGCGCACGTTTGCTTGCTGCAGTATCGTGGCGTCTCGGAGTAGAATCGACGCATGAAAATCCGCGTAGCAACTTATAATATTCATAAGGGCGTGTCTTCGGTACGAGGCCTGCCGCGTGTGCATGCGCTCAAGCAGGCGATTGCCCTGTTTGATGCCGATGTGGTGTTCCTGCAGGAAGTGCAGGGCAAGCATGACCACAAGGCGGCCCGCTTCGGCGCCGAAAGCCATGGCCACAAGCATTGGCCGGAAACTTCGCAGCACGAATTTTTTGCCGGCGCCGAACACCATAGCGCCTATGGCATGAATGCCGTGTATGACCATGGCCACCATGGCAACGCCCTGCTCAGCCGTTATCCGATCAGCTCGCAAATCAACCACGATGTGTCCGACCATGCTTACGAGCAGCGCGGCATCCTGCATTGCGTGCTCAAGACGCCCAAGGCCGATGTGCATTGCTATGTGGTGCACTTGGGCCTTTTTGAAGCCGGGCGCGGGCGCCAGACGCAGGCGCTGATCGACGCCGTGCTGGAATCGGCGCCCAATGGCGAGCCGGTGATTATTGCCGGCGACTTCAACGACTGGCGCAATACCCTCAGCGACAAATTGCGCAATGCGCTGGGCGTGGTGGAGGTATTCGATCAGCGCGCGTCGAACTCGGCGCTGGGCGACCTGGTGCGCACGCTGGCGCGCCGCCAGAGCCGCCCTCCGGCGCCGGTACCGGCGCGTACTTTCCCGGCTGCCTTGCCGTGGTTCCGGCTGGACCGCATCTACGTGCGCGGTTTTCAGGTGGAAGGCGCGCAGGTGATGCATGGTTCATTATGGGCAAAACTGTCCGACCATGCGCCTATCGTCGCGGCCCTGAAACTGGCGTAGACTGCCTGCATGCGCTCAGTCAACTACATCGCCCATAACGACGTCCAGCTGCTACATTGCGGTACCGATTATTTTCCGGCGCTGATCGGCGCGATCGACGGCGCCCGGCGCGAAGTCTATTTCGAGACCTATATCTTTGCCGACGACGCGACCGGCACCCTGGTGATCGAGGCGTTGATGCGCGCGGCGCAGCGCGGCGTGCTGGTCTGCATGATTACCGACTGGTTCGGCACGGGACGGCGCCGCATCAACGCCATGCATGCGCAGCTCGAAGCGGCCGGCGTGCATCACCGCGTCTTCAATCCCTGGTTCCTGGGCGGCATTGCCCGTACCCACCGCAAGATCTGCGTGGTCGACAGCGAGGTGGCGCTGGTGGGCGGCATCAATATCAACGACGACATGTTCTGCGACTACGACCACAACATCAGCTTGGCCGCACCGCGCTGGGATTTTGCGGTGCAGGTCAGGGGGCCGCTGGTCGAGGCGATCCATACCGAAGCGCAGGCGCAGTGGGCGCGCCTGGGCAAGATGAACCTGGTGCGGCGCATCAAGCTGTACAACAAGATGCGCGGCGTGAGCAAGGAACTGGCAAAGAACCCTGTGGTGGCCGGCTTCGTGGTGCGCGACAACCTGCGCAACCGCCGCACCATCCAGCGCGCCTATCTGCAGGCGCTGGGCCAGGCCAGGCACAGCGTGCTGCTGGCCAACCCGTATTTTGCGCCCGGTCACAAGCTGCGCCGCGCCTTGCGCAATGCCGCCCAGCGCGGCGTGGACGTAGTGCTGCTGATCGGCGTGGGCGAGTTTCATCTGCAGGATGCGGTGGCGCATTCCTTTTATCCCAAGCTGCTCGATGCCGGCGTCAAGATCGTCGAATACCGCAAGACCCAGCTGCACGCCAAGGTGGCGGTGGTTGATGACGACTGGGCCACGGTGGGCTCGAGCAATATCGATGCCCTGAGCCTGTTCCTGAACCAGGAAGCCAATGTGGTGATCAAGGATGCGGCGTTTGCGCATGCCTTGCGCAAGCATATCGAACAGGGCATTGCCGACGGCACGGTGATCCACCAGGACGACTTCAAGCATATCGGCCGCGTGCGCCGCTTCGGCTACGGCGTGGCGTTCTGGATGTACCGGCTGGTAATGCGCATTTTTTCCGTAGGCAGGTATGCATGAGTAAAGAAACAAGCAATCAGGCTGGCGACATGAACGCCATGCGCCTGGACAAATGGCTGTGGGCGGCGCGCTTTTTCAAGACGCGCACGCTGGCCAGCGAGGCGGTCGAGACCGGCAAGGTGAAACTGGGCGGCGAACACGTCAAGCCGGCGCGCAACTTGCGCGTGGGCGACAAGCTGCTGATCGACAACGGTTCCGACAGCTGGGAGGTCGGCGTACTGGGCCTGTCCGACAAGCGCGGCGCGGCCCCGGTGGCGCGCCTGCTGTACGCGGAAACGCAGGCCAGCATTGCACGGCGCGAGCAGACGGCGGAAGAACGCAAGCTGTTCCGCGAACCGGGCAGCACCATCAAGGGGCGGCCGACCAAGCGCGACCGCCGTCAATTGAGCAAGGCCGGCGACCATTCCTGAGGCCGGCTGTCTGCTGCAGTGCATCAATAGAAGAGCAACTCTAAAGTTCCCGTTTGACTTTTAAGTCACAGTGGATAATAGTACGAGCGTTCGGATTTTTTCAAGGCGTGCTTTTTTTTGCCTCGATGATCCGCAGATCGGCTTTATCAATATGGAATGGACCTCTTGAATACTTCAGTCAAATTCATGCGCAAGGGTGAACTGACCCGCGCAGCCATTCTCGACGTGGCGCTGGATCTGTCCAGCCGCGACGGCCTGGAAGGCCTGACGATAGGCTTGCTGGCAGACAAAATGAATATGAGCAAGTCGGGCGTGTTTGCCCATTTCGGTTCGCGCGAAGACTTGCAGATGGAAGTGTTGAAGCTCTATCACTATCGTTTTGAACAGGAAGTCTTTTTTCCGGCCATGAAAGAGCCGCGCGGCATTGCGCGGCTCGAATCGATGTTTGCCCGCTGGATCAAGCGCGTCAGCGTGGAAATCGCCTCGGGCTGCATCTATATCAGCGGCGCGGTCGAGTACGACGACCGTCCGGGTCCGATCCGCGAAGAACTGGTGGCGATGGTGCAGGCATGGCGGGGCGCCCTGCTGCGCAGCGTGCAGCAGTCGATCGACTGCGGCGACCTCAAGACGGGCACCGACGCGCAGCAAATGGTCTACGAGATGTACGGCCTGATCCTGGCCTTGCACCACGACGCGCGCTTCCTGCACGTGCCAGGCAGCATCGAGCGGGCGCAGGTGGCATTTGCGCGCCTGATCGAGTCCTACCAGAATCATCCGCAATAACGCGCAGCAATTCCAATACAGCACAACACTTCAGCTAACGTTTTCAGGAGATACATTATGGGTCAATACGTCGCGCCAATCCGGGATATGCAATTCGTGCTGCACGAGTTCCTGAACGTCGGAGAAGAACTCAAGGCCATGCCGGACTACGCCGATGTCGACGCCGACATCATCAACCAGGTACTGGAAGAGGGCGCCAAATTCACCTCCGAAGTGCTGTTCCCGCTGAACCACTCGGGCGACCGCGAAGGCTGCAAGCACGACGCCGCGACCCATACCGTGACCACCCCGAAAGGCTTCAAGGAAGCCTACAAGCAGTACGTTGACGGCGGCTGGGCAGCGCTGGCCTGCGATCCCGAATACGGCGGCCAGGGCCTGCCGGTAGTGCTGAACAATTCCTTCTACGAGATGCTGAACTCGTCGAACCAGGCCTGGTCGATGTACCCGGGCCTGTCGCATGGCGCCTACGAGTGCCTGAAAGAACACGGCACCGAGCACCAGAAGCAGGTCTACCTGCCAAAACTGGTATCGGGCGAGTGGACCGGCACCATGTGTTTGACCGAACCGCATTGCGGCACCGACCTGGGCCTGCTGCGCTCGAAAGCGCTGCCGCAGGACGACGGTTCGTGGCTGATCACCGGCAACAAGATCTTTATTTCGGCCGGCGAACACGACATGGCTGAAAACATCCTGCACCTGGTGCTGGCGCGCGTACCGGATGCACCGGAAGGCTCGAAAGGCATTTCGCTGTTCCTGGTGCCGAAGTTCCTGCCGAAAGAAGACGGCACGGTTGGCGAGCGCAACCCGATCACCTGCGGCGCGATCGAAGAAAAAATGGGCATCCACGGCAATTCGACCTGTCAGATGAATCTGGACGGCGCAAAAGGCTGGATCATCGGCCAGCCGAACAAGGGCCTGAACGCCATGTTCGTGTTCATGAACGCGGCCCGCCTGGGCGTGGGCATGCAGTCGCTGGGCCTGACCGAGATCGCGTTCCAGAACGCGCTGATCTACGCCAAGGACCGCACGCAAATGCGTTCGCTGACCGGCATCAAGAATCCGGAACTGCCGGCCGACCGCATTATCGTGCACCCGGACGTGCGCCGCATGCTGTTGACCGGCAAGGCCTACGCCGAAGGCGCGCGCGCTTTCACGTCCTACGTGGCGTTGCAGATCGACCGCGAACTGCACCACCCTGACGCCGACGTACGCAAGGAAGCAGCTGACGAAGTGGCGCTGCTGACGCCCGTCATCAAGGCCTTTATTACCGACAACGCCTGGATCGCCACCTCGGACGCGATGCAAGTGTTCGGCGGCCACGGCTATATCGCCGAATGGGGCATGGAACAGTATGTGCGCGATGCGCGCATCAACATGATTTACGAAGGCACCAACACCATCCAGTCGCTTGATCTGCTGGGTCGCAAGATTTTGGGCGACAACGGCGCCAAGCTGCGCAAGTTCGGCGAGAAGATCAAGGCGTTTGTGGAAGACAACGGCACCGACGAAGCGATGAGCGAATTTGTCACGCCGCTGGGCGACCTGGGCGACAAGGTCACCAAGCTGACCATGGAAATCGGCATGAAGGCGTTCCAGAACGCCGACGAAGTAGGCGCAGCCTGCGTGCCTTACCTGCGTGTGGTCGGCCACCTGATCTACAGCTACCTGTTTGCGCAGATGGCCAAGATCGCCCTGGAAAAAGAATCGTCCGGCGACAAGTTCTACACCGCCAAGCTGGCCACCGCGCGCTTCTACTTTGCACGCCTGCAGCCAGAAACGGCAACCCTGATCCGCCAGGCGCGTTCCGGCTCGGCCAACCTGATGGCACTCGACGCAGACCTGTTCTAAGACCTGAGGAAAATATGACCAATTTCATCGTTAAAAAAGTTGCCGTACTCGGCGCCGGCGTGATGGGCGCGCAGATCGCCGCCCATTGCATCAACGCGAAAGTACCGGTCGTGCTGTTCGACCTGCCAGCCAAGGAAGGCCCGAAAAACGGCATCGTGCTGCGCGCCATCGAGAACCTGAAAAAGCTCTCGCCTGCGCCGCTGGGCAACAAGGATGACGCTGCGCTGATCGAGGTGGCCAACTATGAAGACAACCTGGATCTGCTGGCCGGCTGCGACCTGATTATCGAAGCCATCGCCGAACGCATGGACTGGAAGCACGACCTGTACCAGAAGGTCGCGCCGCATATCGGCCCGAACGCCATTTTTGCGTCGAACACTTCCGGCCTGTCGATCACCAAGCTGGCCGAAGGCTTTGATGCGGACCTGAAATCGCGCTACTGCGGTGTGCACTTCTTCAATCCGCCGCGCTATATGCACCTGGTGGAAATCATCCCGACCGAATTTACCAAGCCGGAAATTTCCGACCAGCTCGAAGGCTTTTTGACGACCACGCTGGGCAAGGGCGTGGTGCGCGCCAAGGATACGCCGAACTTTATCGCCAACCGTGTCGGCGTGTTCGGCATCCTGGCCATCGTGCACGAAGCTGAAAAATTCGGCCTGTCGGTCGATGTGGTCGATGACCTGACTGGCGCCAAGCTGGGCCGCGCCAAGTCCGGTACCTTCCGTACCGCCGACGTGGTGGGCCTCGACACCATGGGCCATGTGATCAAGACCATGCAGGACTACCTGCCGAACGATCCGTTTGCCGCCGTCTACAAGACGCCGGAAGTGCTGGCCAAGCTGGTGGAAAAAGGCGCGCTGGGCCAGAAGAGCGGCGCAGGCTTCTACAAGAAAGTTGGTAAAGAGATTCAACGCCTCGATTTCGCCACCGGCGAATACGTGGCAGGCGGCGCCAAGGCAGCTGACATCATTGCCCGCATCCTGAAAGAAAAGGATCCGGTCAAGAAAATGAAGGCGCTGCACGACTCGACCAATCCGCAGGGCCAGTTCCTGTGGGCGATCTTCCGTGACGCTTTCCATTACATCGCCATCCACCTCGACACCGTGGCCGACAATGCGCGCGATATCGACTTTGCGATGCGCTGGGGCTTCGGCTGGAACGTCGGTCCGTTTGAAACGTGGCAAGCCTCGAACTGGCTGCAGGTAGCGAACTGGGTCAAGGAAGATATCGACGCCGGCAAGGCACTGTGCAATGCACCGCTGCCAGCCTGGGTATTTGAAGGTCCGGTCGCGGACAAAGGTGGCGTACATACGCCGGAAGGCTCGTACTCGGCGGTGTCGAACAGCTTTGTGCCGCGCTCGACCCTGGCCGTGTACGACCGCCAGCCGTTCCGCGCACCCGTTATCGGCAGCGGCGCCATCGATGGCAAAACCGCTGGCACCACCGTGTTCGAAGACGAATCGGTACGCGTCTGGCACAGTGGCGACGAGGTGCTGGTGATCTCGTTCAAGACCAAGATGCATGTGATCGGCGAAGGCGTGATCAATGGCTTGAAACTGGCGCTGGCTGAAGCCGAGAAGAACTTCAAGGGCCTGGTGATCTGGCACGCCGACGCAGCCGAAGGCGGCGCCTTCTCGGCTGGCGCCGACCTGCAGTCGGCCCTGCCGGCCTTTATGCAGGGCGGCGTGAAAGCGGTCGATCCGATCATCGCCGAACTGCAGAAAACCTTTATGTCGCTGAAATACGCGAACGTGCCGGTGATCGCTGCGGTAGCGGGTCTGGCGCTGGGCGGCGGTTGCGAGCTGGCGCTGCACGCCTCCAAGCGCGTGGCCTCGATCGAGTCCTATATCGGCCTGGTGGAAGTGGGCGTGGGCCTGATTCCGGCCGGCGGCGGCCTGAAAGAAGCGGCGCAGCGTGCCTACAAGGAAGCCAAGGGCGGCGACATTCTGCAGTTCCTGAAAACCGGCTTTACCAATGCCGCTACCGCCAATGTGTCGAAGTCGGCGCTGGAAGCGAAAAAGATGGGCTACCTGAAGGAAGATGACGTCATCGTCTTCAACGCCTACGAGCTGCTGCACGTGGCGAAAGTCGAAGCGCGCGCCATGTTCGACGCCGGTTTCCGTCCGGCCCTGCCGTCGCTGATCCAGGTCACCGGCCGCTATGGCTGGGGCACCATCAAGGCGCAGTTGGTCAATATGCGCGACGGCGGTTTTATCTCCGCACATGATTTCAAGCTGGGCGAAATGATTGCCGAGATCGTCTCTGGCGGCAATGTCGACCAGGGCAGCTTTGTCAGCGAACAGTGGTTGCTCGACATGGAACGCAAGGCCTTTTTGGAATTGCTGAACCATCCGAAGACGCAGGAACGCATCATGGGCATGATGCAGACCGGCAAGCCAGTGCGCAACTAAACGATAGCGAAAGCGAAAGCAGATATGAGCAAACAACTTCAAGACGCATACATCGTCTCCGCCACCCGCACCCCGATCGGCAAGGCGCCGCGCGGCATGTTCAAGAATACCCGTCCGGACGACCTGCTGGTGCGCGTGCTGCAATCGGCCCTGGCGCAAGCGCCTGGCCTGGACCCGGCTTTGATCACCGACGCCATTATTGGCTGCTCGTTCCCGGAAGCGGAGCAGGGCTTCAATATTGCGCGCCAGTCGGTGCTGCTGGCCGGCCTGCCGAAAACGGTAGGCGGCGTCACCATCAACCGTTACTGCGCTTCGGGCATTACCGCCATTGCCATGGCCGCTGACCGCATCCGCGTCGGCGAAGTCGATGCGATGATCGCCGGCGGCGTGGAATCGATGTCGATGGTGCCGATGATGGGCCATCACCCATCGATGAACCTCGACATGTTCACCGACGAAAATATCGGCATGGCCTACGGCATGGGCCTGACGGCCGAGAAAGTGGCGCAGCAATGGAAAGTGTCGCGCGAAGCGCAGGACGCCTTTGCCGTCGAATCGCACCGCCGTGCCATCGCCGCGCAGCAGGCCGGTTTCTTCAAGGATGAAACCACGCCGGTCGAGATCATCACGCGCACGCCGAACCTGGCCACCGGCCAGGTCGATGAAAAGCGCCGCACGGTCGACACCGACGAAGGCGCACGCGCCGATTCGACCATGGAGTCGCTGGCCAAGTTGAAACCGGTGTTTGCCGCCAAGGGCAGCGTTACCGCCGCCAACAGCTCGCAGATGTCGGACGGCGCCGGCGCGCTCCTGATCGTGTCGGAAAAATTCCTGCGCGAGCACAACCTGACCCCGCTGGCCAAGTTCTCGTCGTTTGCCGTGCGCGGCGTGCCGCCGGAAATCATGGGCATCGGTCCGAAGTTCGCCATTCCCGACGCCTGCAAAGCGGCTGGCATCACCCAGGACCAGCTGGACTGGATCGAGCTGAACGAAGCGTTTGCCGCGCAGGCGCTGGCCGTGATCGGCGACCTGGGCCTGGACACTGCCAAGGTCAACCCGATGGGCGGCGCGATTGCCCTGGGCCACCCGCTGGGCGCAACCGGCGCCATCCGCGCCGCCACCGTGATCCACGCGCTGCGCCGCAATAACCTCAAGTACGGCATGGTGACCATGTGCGTTGGTGCCGGCATGGGTGCAGCAGGTATCTTTGAACGCGTATAAGACCACGGCAGCGTGATCAGACAGGGCGCTTCGGGTTATTCCGGCGCCCTTATTTTTTGGAGACATAATGGATATTTTGTGCAGCAAGAGTGACGGCATCCTGACGCTGGAATTTAACCGCCTGGAACGCAAGAACGCCATCACCGGCGCCATGTACCAGACCCTGGCCGATGCCTTGCTGGCCGCCGACAGCGACGACAGCGTGCGCGCGATTCTTTTGTGCGGCAAGCGCGAGATTTTTACGGCCGGCAATGACTTGGACGACTTCATGAAAACGGCGCGCCCGAAAGACGGTTCGGTCGATGAGCAGCGCCCGGTGTTCCAGTTTATGCGCGCACTGTCCGGCTGCAGCAAGCCGGTCGTCGCTGCCGTGTCGGGCGCCGCCATCGGCATCGGCACCACCATGCTGATGCACTGCGACCTGGTCTACGCGGCCGACAACGCCAGCTTCTCGATGCCGTTTGCCCAGCTGGGCCTGTGCCCGGAATTTGCTTCCAGCTACCTGCTGACGCAGCTGGCCGGCTACCCGCGCGCGGCAGAAAAACTGATGCTGGGCGAAGCGTTCCCGGCCCAGGAAGCGCTGGAAATGGGACTGGTGTCGAAAGTGCTGCCGCTGTACGAGCTGATGCCGTACGCGCAGGCGCAAGCGGCCAAGCTGGTAGCGTTGCCCGCTGCCTCGATCCGCGCCACCAAGCGCCTGATGAAGCAGAGCCGCATCGAACCGGTCAAGGCAGCCATTGCTGCGGAAAACCAGCTGTTCAGCAATATGCTGGGCGGCGCCGAAGCGAAGGAAGCGTTTACCGCCTTCTTTGAAAAGCGCAAGCCGGATTTTTCAAAATTTGCCTGATGCTGGTGCTTAGAGGTGCTGGCTGCTTGTCGGCCGCACCTCTACGATATTGGGGTAAAAGAGCGCCGCTCAACGCCAGTATTGTTCGCATTTTCTGCATGGTGAAAACCGCCATGCCTGCTTTTTCTGCGCGAGCGGCTGCATTAGACTGCGTGCAACGCAACTGTTCGCACCACTGGCCCCTATCCCGTACTGAATGCTGGTTAAGGCGCCGCCATGATCAGCAAGGATGACTTCGTTCTGCCGGGTGCATGGCATGACCTGGGCGCTGCCATGGTTGCCGATGTTGACTCTCCCACCCCGCACAGCGAGTAAGCCATGTTTGAAATTATTGACCAGTCCGACGATCTGCTCGGCGAATGTCCTATCTGGTGTCCACGCACACACCGTCTTTTCCGGACCAACATTCTCGGAAACGAACTGCTGGCCTACGAGCCGGCAACCGGCGCCCGTGAACGTTGGGCGATGCCTGAACGCCTGGCGTCTTTTGCATTCACTGCACGGCAAGGTGTGCTGTTGCTGGGCCTGGAATCGTGCCTGGCTTTTTTTGACCTGGCGACAGGGACGTTTATGGAAATCGGCGCATCACCTGGCAACCTCGGCACACGCATAGGTGACGGGCGTTGCGACCGGGCAGGCAACTTTGTCTTCGGCACCATGCACGAAGGCGTGCCGCAGGAGCGGGTGGGCGCTTTTTATCGTCTCAATGCACAGACCATGACAATCGAGTCGCTGGCGCTGCCCGGTGTGGCCATTGCCAACGGCATCTGCTTCAGTCCCGATGGCGCGACGATGTATTACTGCGACTCCCTGCAACCCAAAATTTTGTGCTGTGATTACCCCAGCTTGGAAAACCAGCGCGTATTTGCCGATGTCATCGATGGGGGCGGACCTGACGGCTCCTGTGTCGATGCTGATGGTTTCGTGTGGAATGCGCAGTGGGGCGGCAGCAGAGTTGTCCGCTATCAGCCCGATGGCGGCGTTGATCGCGTCATTGCGGCGCCGGCGAGCCAGACTACCTGTCCGGCCATCGGCGGACCTTCGGGCGAGATGCTGTACTGCACCAGTGCTAGAGTCGGTATTGCCACGCCCACCGATGCAGACGGCGCCCTGCTTGGCGTGAGCGTGCCCGGCATAAACGGGCTGCCCGAGACCTGTTTTGCCGCCTGAAACCGGCGTCAGGCAAGGCGATGGCTATCGTCTACAGCAACGATGAAAAGTACTGGGTCGGCGATTTTCCCAAGGCCTTCTTGAACATGGTGATAAAGGCGTTGACGGAGTCGTAGCCCAGGTTTCCTGCCACATTTTGTACGGAGTGGCCTTCTGCCAGCTGGCTCAGGGCGATCATCAGGTGCAGTTGCTGGCGCCATCGGCCGAACGTCAATCCTGTCGCGTTTTCGACCAGTCGCGCCAATGACCGCTCACTCATGGCAAGAATATCAGCCCATTGACGCAGTGTGGTGCGATCACCGGGATCGGCGATAAGAGTATCGGAAATGCGCCTGATTTTGGGATGGCTGGACATCGGCAGGTGCAACTGTTCGATGGGCGCATCGGACAACTGCTCGAGCAATACCGCGATCAGCCTGGCAGTTGAACCATCCGTGGGCGCAGCAGGATCCTGCCCGGCCACATGGCGGATCATCTCCCGCACCAGCGGCGTAATGGCGACGGTACAGCATTTGTCCGGCATGACGGCCGCACCAGGCTCGATAAACAGAAAGAAGATGCGGGCGTTTCCCGTTGCACGGCAGTTGTGGGCGATACCGCCCGGTATCCAGACTGCATGTTGCGGCGGCACCAGCCACAACGCTTCAGCCACTTCGCACGTGACGGCGCCACGCAAGGCCAGGATCAGTTGCCCCTTGCGGTGCTGATGCGCACGGTGCTCTACGCCGTTCTCCTGTGGCGCTAGTTCGAGCGCGACGGCAGTCTGGTCGAACAGGTCGGAATCAAAATCGTCCGGGGATCTGGCCAATAAGCGCGGTGGTGGCATAATTTAGGTATATTCTGTCAGTTCATCTATATTACACAAACTCCTTATTCTTTAAAGTCATATTTTTTCTACTTGAAGATATATGAATACACTGACAAAGAATAATAGATGGGCATCTGTATCACTGATAGCGGCAATCCTGCTCGTTGCAATGAACCTGCGGGTGCCTTTTACTGGTGTCGCGCCCGTGCTGCCCTGGATTCAGCACGATTTCGGCCTCAATACCACCGCGGTCGGCTTGCTGACCTCCTTGCCGCTGTTTGCCTTTGCGGCATTTTCTCCGTTCGGCGCCTCGATCGCCGTTCGCTTCGGCCTGGAGCGTACCGTTTTCGGCGCACTGGCCCTGATTGCCGCCGGCGTGCTGATACGTTCCGGGGGAAACACATGGTTGCTGTATGGCGGCACGGTACTGATAGGCGCTGGTATTGCCTTGGGTAACGTCCTGCTGCCCAGTCTGATCAAACGCGATTTTTCGGCCAATGTGGTTTCCATGACAGGGGCGTATTCCATCACCATGGGCGCTGCCGGCGCCATCGGCTCCGCCGCAGTCATTCCAATGACGCAGGCGTGGGGCTGGCGTGTTGCGCTTGCGATGTTCATCATCGTGCCGCTGGTGGCGCTGTTGGCATGGCTGCCGCAATGGAAGAAGCATGGCAAAGCTGGCAGTTCCATCCGGCACCAGGGGGCAGGCGTTGCTGTCTGGCGCTCTCCGCTGGCCTGGCAAGTCACCCTGTTCATGGGACTCAATGCAATGCCCTTTTATATCGCGGTCAGCTGGCTGCCGACGATACTGATGGAGCATGGCACATCGGCAGCGGCGGCGGGCTCGCTGCACGGGACGCTGCAGTTGGCCACCGCCGTGCCAGGCCTGCTGATGGCAGCGGTATTGCGCCGGATGAAAGATCAACGCGCTGCGGCCGTGATTGCCAGCCTGATGTCTGCTGTTTCAATGCTCGGCCTGATGCTGGCGCCATCGCTGGCGCTGCTGTGGTCGGTCGTGCTGGGATTTGGCTGTGGCGCCAGCATGATACTGGGCCTGACCTTTATCGGCCTTCGTACCAGCAATGCGAAAGACGCCGCTGCGCTGTCAGGCATGTCGCAGTGCGTAGGCTATCTGATGGCTGCTGCAGGGCCGATGCTGCTGGGCGCGGTACACGATGTCACCAAGGGCTGGTTCATGCCATTGCTGCTTGCAGCCGTTATTGGCGTTCTCGGCGCATGGAGCGGGTTGCTGGCTGGCCGGAACAGGCATCTTGAGTCTGACGCGTGATGGCATAGATGGTGGCCGCAGGCCCAGGGCGGCATCCACCTTTCCGATCTGTCATTTGACCCGCTCAAGGCGCCGCGCTAGTATCGGCTGCATGAGGGGGACTGATTGATGACTACTTTCCTGAGTCTGGCTGGCGCCACGCTGTGCAGCATGCTCGTGTGTACAGCCCATGCTGCAGAGTGCCTGAAGTACGAGCCGGCCGTGGTGACCGTGTCCGGAGAGCTGCACCGCGCAACCTTTCCCGGCAGGCCCAATTTTGAAAGCATAGCCAGTGGCGACGAGCCGGAAACCGGCTTCTACCTGACGCTCAAAGAGCCGCTCTGCACGCAGGCCGATGCGGCTGGCGAGCAGGAAGCGCAGGAAAGCGTGCGCGAGGTGCAGCTGGTACTCACGCAAAAGCAGTATGCGCAGTGGCGTCCCAAGCTGGGCCAGCAGGTCACCCTGCGCGGCGGTCTGTTTGCTGCTTTTTCCGGCCATCATCACGCACCGGTCCTGTTGAAGGTAGCGGACTGACCGAGTTCCGCAGCACGCCCGTTTTCTGCTTTGTAGACGACCGGTCTAATTTTGTGCTATAGTGCGTTTCATGAAAGCCGAATACACCGACATCCGCCAGCATATCCTCGACCAGGGCAAGGCCATCATTACCCGCAAGGGTTTTGCCGGCGTGGGCCTGAACGAGATATTGACGGCCGCTGCCGTGCCCAAGGGATCGTTCTACCATTACTTCAAGTCCAAGGAGTTGTTTGGCGAGGCGATGCTGGCCGATTACGTGACGCGCTACCTGGCCGAAATGGATTTGGTATTGTCCCAGCCAGAGCGCAGTGCGGCGCAGTCGTTGATGGACTACTGGGCCGGTTGGACCAGCGAGAGCCTGGACGGCAGCGGTTGCGATTGCCGCTGTCTGGTGGTCAAGCTCAGCAGTGAAGTTGCCGACATGTCCGAACCGATGCGCGTGACGCTGCAAGATGGCACCAGCCGCATCGTGGCGCGCCTGGCGGTGGCCATGCAGCAGGCGGTGGCCGACGGTTCGCTGGCGCCGCTGCCTGACCCGGCGCATACGGCGCTGACGCTGTACCAGCTGTGGCTGGGGGCGGCGTTGCTGACCAAGCTGCGGCGCGACGCCAGCGCCTTGCAGGCAGCCTGGCAGGCTACTCTGGCGATGCTGCAGTTGCCAGCCGATCAGAAAAGCGCATAAGACAAGTACGCGAATGAGCCAAGAAGTCATTCGCGTTTTTTAGAAAGCCAATCTAGACGACCAGTCTAATTGAAAAGGAGCACACCATGAAAAACTTTGAATTCCATAACCCGACCAAAATCGTGTTCGGCGCCGACAGCGTTGCCAAACTGGCGAAGCTGGTGCCGGTTGATGCGCGCGTATTGATCCTGTACGGCGGCGCCAGCGCCGAGAAAACCGGCACGCTGGCTGAAGTGCGCGCCGCCCTGGCTGGCGCCGGGCGCCACGTGCAGGAGTTCGGCGGCATCGAGCCCAATCCGAGCTATGAAACGCTGATGCGCGCCATTGAACAGGTGCGCCGCGACAAGCTCGACTTCCTGCTGGCCGTGGGCGGCGGTTCGGTGATCGACGGCACCAAGTTCGTTGCTGCCGCAGCCTTGTATGACGGCGAGGCATGGGAAATTGCCGAGCAGGGTGGCGCCAACGTGCACCAGGCACTACCGTTTGCTGCCGTACTGACGCTGCCGGCCACCGGCTCGGAAATGAACAGCGGCGGCGTGGTGACGAAAAAAGCCACGCAGGCCAAGCTCAGTTTCCGCAATCCGCTGCTGTACCCGCGCTTTTCCATCCTCGATCCGGCCAAGACCTTTACCTTGCCGGCCAAGCAGGTTGCCAATGGCCTGGTGGACGCGTTTGTGCACACCACCGAGCAGTACCTGACCTACCCGGTCAACGCGCGTGTGCAGGATCGTTTTGCCGAAGGCCTGCTGCAAACACTGGTCGAGATCGCCCCACAGGCGGTTGCCTCGCCGGACGACTATGAAACACGCGCCAACCTGATGTGGACCGCCACGCTGGCGCTGAATGGCCTGATCGGTGCCGGCGTGCCGCAGGACTGGGCCACCCACATGATCGGCCATGAACTGACAGCCCTGTACGACATCGACCATGCGCGCACGCTGGCACTGGTGCTGCCGGCCCTGCTGGACGTGCAGCGCGAGCAGAAACGTGGCAAGTTGCTGCAGTATGGCCAGCGCGTATGGGACATCAGCAGCGGCACGGACGACGAGCGCATCGACGCGGCCATTGCGCAGACGCGCGCCTTCTTTGAAGGCCTGGGCATACCAACCCGCCTGTCGGCCTATGAGCTGGGCCAGGACGCCGTCGAAGCGGTATTGAAGCAGCTTGAAGCCCATGGCATGACGGCACTGGGCGAACACCGCGATATCGACCTCGCGCGCAGCCGCCGTATTCTCGAAGCAGCACTGTAAGTCATACTTTTAATTTCACTGACAAGGACACACTATGAACATCCTGATGGTACTGACCTCGCACGACCAACTGGGCAACACCGGCAAGAAAACCGGTTTCTGGCTGGAAGAATTTGCCGCGCCTTATTACACCCTGAAAGAAGCCGGCGCGACCCTGACGGTGGTGTCGCCCAACGGCGGCCAGCCGCCACTCGATCCGAAAAGCGATGAAGCCGATTCGCAGACCGACGCCACGCGCCGCTTCAAGGCCGACGCACAGGCGCAGGCCGTGCTGGCCAATACCGGCAAGCTGGCCGATGTGAAAGCCGCCGATTTTGACGCCGTGTTCTACCCGGGTGGCCACGGTCCGCTGTGGGACCTGGCGGAAGACCGCAACTCGATCACGCTGATCGAACAGATGATCGCTGCCGGCAAACCGGTCGCCGCCGTCTGCCACGCACCGGGCGTGCTGCGCCATGTGAAAGGCGCCGATGGCAAGCCGCTGGTCAACGGCAAGCGCGTCACCGGCTTTACCAATACCGAGGAAGAAGCGGTGGGCCTGACCAATATCGTGCCTTTCCTGGTCGAGGACATGCTCAAGCAGAACGGCGGCGAGTACTCCAAGCTGGGCGACTGGCAGCCGTATGCCGTAACCGATGGCCTGCTGGTGACCGGCCAGAATCCGGCTTCGTCGGAAGCGGCGGCTGAAGCGCTGCTGAAGTTACTGAAGTAAGGTGTCCAGTTCTACGATCCGGTTCGGATCGTAGAGCGCGTTTTCGGGCGTGCCGTCCGGGCACCGGTAGCCGCACGGGTTGCACACCACGCGGCAGGCGCCGATGCGGTAGTCGTGCGACGCATGCATATGGCCGTGTACCCACAGATCGGCCTGTGCCGCCAGGGCGTCGAGCGGCGAGGCAAACGCGGGTGAACCGAGGTTGCCTGCGTACTGCGCCTCGACCGACTGCATCGACGGCGCCATATGCGTGATCACCACGGTGCGCCCGTCAAACGGCTGCGCCAGCTGCTGCACCAGCCAGCGCTTGTGCTCCGCGTGCAGCGCGGCCGTATCCCCGACGCACAAAAGGCGCTTTTCTCTGCTGCTGCCCGTGCTGATATGCTTGTAGTCGGGCATATAGCTTTGCGCTGCTGTCATCGCCTCTTCACGGCGCTCCTCGCCAAACAGCAGAAAGTCGGTCCACAGCGTGGCGCCCAGAAAGCGTACGCCATCGATGATCACCGCCTCCTGATCGAGCAGCCGGATGCTGGCGCCTTTGACGTTGGCCTTCGCACAGGCCTTGCGTATGGCGTCCTGCATCTGCTCCAGCCGGTGGCCATAGCCCTCATGGTTGCCATGCACATACAGCACCGGTAGCGCGCCAAAGGTGCGTGCGGCCCAGGTCACGGCGTTGCTGCCGGTGGCAATATCGCCAGCCAGTATCACCACATCGGGACGGCTTTGCGCCAGGTCGACGGCGGGTGTGGCGTTACCCCAGACTTCAAGGTGCAGGTCGGACAGGATCAGCAGACGCATATTGGGCGGGTGGCAAAGGCGAAAGCATCATCGTATTACAAAGCCGGCTGCAAGGCTTGCAAGCTGGCCAGATGCGGTTGCGCTACATCGTTCCTGAATGCGGCTGAAATGCGTGCGTCGTCCAGTACATCGCGCCAGAACTGCATGGCCATGGACAGGCAGCGCGGCAGGTGTCGCAGCGCCAGGCCGGCGCCCAGATTGGCTTGCCATTGCCGGGCAATGACTTCGCCATGCGAATTGGGGCGATACAACATGGGCAGCATGTCGTAGGCGGGCAGCAGGCGATAGGGCTGGTCGAAGGCCCAGGACAAGGCGAGGTTGCCATGATGGCGGTCCGTATTGCCGATCAGCGCGCCATACAGATCGAGCACTTCTATTGTGGCCACATCGTGTGCCGGCAGCAGCTTCTGGCGCGCCAGCTCGTGCGCCACGGCAGTCCAGTTCTGATCGAGCATGCCCAGGTCGCCATCGAGCGCAGACAGGGTCACCATCGGCTGGCGCCCGTTCATGCCGATGCGGTCAAAGCGCACCACCTCAAGAAACAGCCGGCCGCCACCTTGCACGATGTCAGTCTGCGCGACGGCGATGTTTTCGCGTGCCAGCACATTCAATGCAAGATGTTCGCACAGCAGCAAGTCAGCCCAGCGCTGGCCGCCAGCGGAGTCCAGCGGTGGTGAAAACTTGACCAGTACGTGTTCAATGCGCTCTGCAGGACCTGAACGCTGCAATACTGCGGTAAATTTGGGTTGTTCGCCGCCGGCGGAAGAACCGGGCGCTTCGCCCTGCATGGCGTCTTGCGCCATGTGCACATAGCGCTGTGCGCGCTGGTCTTCGGGTAACAGCGATTGCGCCAGCGTGGCCTGGTCGGCAAGATAGCGGGCGTAGGATTCGTTACCCAGTATCAGATTGCCCGCTGCCTGTTCGCTGCGGCAGGCGATGTACTTGAGCGCGTGCGCATCGGTCCAGCGCGAAATATCGGCAGGCAGCTCCAGTTCCGGATATTTGCCTGGCTCCATGCGCCCCAAAAAACCCTGCGGGCGCAAATCCTTGATAAAGAAGGGCAGGCCCTGGAACAGGCGCGGGCTATTGCGTTCCGCTTGCTCCAGCGTATAAAAGCCGCCCGCGAGCGCATCGAGCTGGCCTGCAGGCGTAATGCGGCCCATGCCGTCAATCTGGAATACCGGTACCGGCGTGGCGACGCCTGCAACGCTGCGGCTCAGGGCGTAGCGGCGCGTGCGGCCGGCGCCGAGGGTTACGCCCTGCTCAACGCATGCCCACAGGCGTGAGAAAGTCGGCTGGCTGATCCCCAGCGATTTTGTCAGTTGCGCCATGCCTACCGGGCCGCCGGCCAACAAGCGCAACAGTTCTTCAAGTTGTTCGTTGCGGGTCATTTTTGAAAAAAATGAATAGATTAAATTAGGCTGTCTGTAGAGTGAAGTGTACGTTTTTTGAATAGAAAAGTGAATAGATTAGCGCAAGGTTGGCGTAGGTCGGATTAGGCCCCGAAGGGGCCGTAATCCGACAACATTTTTGGCCTCAACGATGTTGTCGGATTACGCGCTGCGCGCTAATCCGACCTACGGTTCTCTTGAGTCGGAGGCATTACCGACAGAACCAATTTATTGAAGAAAACAACAGCTGATCATTTTTGCCATACTGGCGGTTGACAGCGCCGCGCCAGCAGGCGCAAAATTGCAGTCGATTCTGCTCACGCATTCATCCACCGACTACTTTACGAAAGGACGCAACATGCAATACCAGGCTAAACATCAAACGAATAAAAAATAGCCCCGTGCATGTTGCTCGGGGTCACTGATCCCGAGCCGGCGTTCTTTTAACCCCGGCGAGGAAACTCGTCGGGGTTTTGTTTTTACGGCGTCGCATTCATGCATGCGGCGGCCGTGGGCAAAACCTGGACACACCAAGGTTTTACAGATGCCCATTTATCAGACTTTGCACGACGGCCAGGTGCCCGTGCATATTTTTACCGACGATATCGACGACCAGGCGCTGCGCCAGTTGCGCCATATCGCCAGCCTGCCGATCGTCCACCCGTTTGTGGCGGCCATGCCCGATGTGCATGCCGGTATTGGCGCGACCGTCGGTAGCGTGATACCCACGCGCAGCGCGATTATTCCGGCCGCTGTCGGCGTCGATATCGGCTGTGGCATGAACGCCGTGCGCACCACGCTGTCGGCCAGCGACTTGCCGGACAACCTGGCGCGACTGCGCAGTGCGATCGAGGCTGCCGTGCCGGTCGGCTTCGAGCAGCATGACTGGAGCCGCGTGCAGGGTTCGCGCGATGCGCGCGCCACGCGTCCGTTGGCCGGCCGCCTGGAGCGCATCGTCGAGCGCCATCGCGGCATAGCCAAAATGGTGCGCCAGTTCGAGCGCAGCTGGATTTGCCAGGTCGGCACGCTGGGCGGCGGCAATCACTTTATCGAGCTGTGCCTCGATGAGCAGCAGCGCGTATGGGTGATGCTTCATTCCGGTTCGCGCGGCGTGGGCAATGCCATCGGCCGCTATTTCATCGCCGCCGCGCAGAAGGACATGCGGCGCCATCAGCAGCAGCTGCCGGACGCCGATCTCGCCTATGTCAGTGCCGGCTCAAGCGTGTTCGAGGATTATGTGGAGGCGGTCGACTGGGCCCAGGATTATGCGCTGCTCAACCGCAGCGAGATGATGCGCCGCGTGCTCGAGGTGCTGGCAAAACACGCGCCGCCGTTCCAGCTCGATGGCGAAGCGATCAACTGCCATCACAACTATATTGCGCAGGAAGTGCATGGCAGCGAGCAGCTGTACGTCACCCGCAAGGGCGCCATTTCGGCGCAGCAGGGCGAACTGGGGATTATCCCGGGCAGCATGGGCGCGCGCAGCTTTATCGTGCGTGGCAAGGGTAATCCCGACTCTCTGTGTTCGTGCTCGCACGGGGCAGGGCGCAGCATGAGCCGCAGCGAGGCCAGGCGCCGTTTCAACCAGTTCGACCTGGCCGAGCAGACGGCCGGCATCGAATGCCGCAAGGATGGCGGCGTGGTCGATGAAATACCGGCCGCCTACAAGGATATCGATGCGGTCATGGCGCACCAGAGCGATCTGGTGGAAGTGGTGCATACGCTGGGCCAGGTCGTCTGCATCAAAGGCTGAAGGAGAGAACATGAAACTCAAGCTGAAAACCCCCAAGCCGCGCAATCCGCTGGTGGCCGCCGCCAAGCTGCGCGGCGGCGCCGGTGCGCACCAGTCGGAGCAGTCGCCGCGCGCGGCGCGCCGGGCCGGCAAGCATCAACTGCATCAGTTGCTGTCGGGCCGCCTCAAGCCCGAACGTTAACCACGCGGCCGCGCCGGCAGGCTGACCACGAAATCCGGGTCGAACTGCGCATTTTCTGGCTTGCCGGCACGCGTCTTGTAGCCGCACGGATTGCACACCACGCGGCAGGGGCCAATCCGGTAGTCATGCGACACATGCACGTGGCCGTGCACCCACAGGTCGGCCTGCGCTGCCAGTTCGTCCAGCCGCGACGCATAGGCTGGCGAGCACGCGTCGCTGCCATAGGCGTCGTCCACCGATTGCAGCGATGGCGCCATATGGCTGATCACCACCGTGGCGCCGTCAAACGGCTGCGCCAGTTCGCGCGCCAGCCAGGCTTTTTGCTGCGCGTGGTACTGCGCCGTGTCGGCGGCGCGCAGCTTGCGGTAGCCCTGGGCCGCCAGGCGGATGCGCTTGTAGTCGGTCATCATCGCTTCGGCCTCGCGCATGGCCGCCTGGCGCGTGTCGTCGCCGAGCAGGCGGAAATCGGTCCACAGGGTGGCGCCCAGAAAGCGCACCTGGCCACCGTTTTTATCAGCTAGCACGATGCTGTCGCTGTCGAGAAAATGCACGTGGCCGGTGGCGGCGCAGGCGGCGCGCAGCTCCTGGCGCACCTTGTCCAGATGGTGGCCGTAACCTTCATGGTTGCCGTGTACGTACAGCACCGGCAGGCCGGCAAAGGCCTGGTCGGCCCACTCCACGGCCCTGGTGCCGGTATCGATGTCACCGGCCAGGATTACCGCGTCCGGGCAGCTCTGTGCCAGCTCGCCTTGCGGCGCTTCGTCGCGCCACAGTTCGCGGTGCAGATCGGACAGGATCAAGAGGCGCATGCTGCTCTTCTGGCGGGTGGAGAAGCTTTGATCCTACCTGATATGATGGCAAGCCGGTCATTTGGCCGTACGCTACTACGCCACCTGCGCAAAAGGAAACCGCTTGATTGCCCCGCTAGAAATTGCCGCCAATGTGCTGATGACCGTCTCGATCCTGCTGGCCGGACGCAACAATATTCACTCGTGGTGGATCGGCATGGTGGGCTGCGTGCTGTTTGCCGTGCTGTTCTACCAGGTTAATCTGTATGCCGACGTGCTGCTGCAGCTGTTCTTTATCGTCACCTGCGTGATTGGTTGGCTGCAATGGCGCCGCGGGAATGGCGGCAAGCCGCTGCCGATCACGCGCACCGGCTGGCGCAGCCTGGCCTGGGTGGTGCCGGCCGGCGTGGTTGCCGTGGTCATCTATGGCCTGCTGCTGCACCGTTTTACCAATGCCTATGCGCCGTTTATCGATTCGGCCGTGCTGGTGTTCAGCATCATCGCGCAGTTCCTGCTGATGAACCGGCGCATCGAGACCTGGGGCTTCTGGCTGCTGGTCAATACAGTGGCCGTGCCGCTGTACTACAGCCGCGAGCTGTATCTCACTTCCGTGCTGTATGCCGCGTACTGGGTCAATGCGCTGGTGTCGTGGTACTGGTGGCGCCTGCAGGCGCGCCGCGCTGCTGCAACGCCATAACCGCCAGGCTGACGGCCAGCGTTTGACGCTTGACTGCGCCAAGCTGAACACCAGGTTCTGACCAGGCGCACGCTCAGTGGCCTGGCGCCTGCTCCTGCAGGCGCTGGCGATAGGCGCTGGGCGTGACGCCGATCCGCTCGCGAAAGGCGGTGGCGAAGTTGCCGGCGTTGTGAAAGCCGATCATCAGGGCGATATCCTGCACGTCCATGTCGGTCTGTTGCAGCAACTCCACACCGCGCGCAATGCGCGCTTCGCGGATAAACGCAAACACCGTCATGCCGGTCTGCTCACGAAACATCAGCGTGAGCTTTTCACGGTAGGTGCCGACGCTCCTGGCGATCTCGGACAGATTGGGCAAATCGCCGAGGTTGTCGAGGATCAGCTGCTTGACGGCGTTGACAAACACCATGTCGGGATGCTGCTGCGGCGGCTTGCTGTCGCTTTCCCCGGCCGGCGGCACGGTGCGATCGTGGCGGCGTACCAGGCCCAGGTGGACATGGATGCGGGCGGCCAGCTCGGCCGGCGTGAACGGCTTGGCGATATAGTCCACGCCGCCGACCTGCAGGCCCTTCACGCGCTCATCAACGGCATCGGCGCCGCTGAGGAAAATCACCGGAATATTTTCTGTCTCGGGGTTCGCCTTGAGCAGGCGGCAGGCCGTGTAGCCGTCCATTTCCGGCATGCGCACATCGAGCAGGATCAGGTCCGGGTGCGTGGCCAGCGCCAGCTGGTAGCCCTGGTAGCCGTTATAGGCAGCGGTAAAACGGTAGGGCTGCTCGCTGAGCAACTCGGTCAGCATGCGCTGCTCGAACGTGGAATCGTCCACGATCAGGATGTTCTTTTTAATGGTTTCGCTGGTCACTGGCATGGCCTGATCGATTTAAAAGCCTGCTACTTTCCGGTAGTTTTTCTGCACCAGATGGTAAGTCAAGCATGTTAACCAAAAAACAAGTTGTGGTTTATTATGCCCTGCTTTTAAATTTTTTTCTGCTTTTCTCGTATTTCAAAAGCTGTTTCGCGGCTGGAAGAAGCGCCAATCTTTCAGATCGCCAATAATTGAGCCATAGATTGACGAGAAGCAATGTTGATCACTAAAAACTATGTTCTGCCCGCAAGGCAGAACACAGCAGCCCACGAACGATGGCTGCTCTTGAAATTGTTGTCCTGGTTTGCGTGCCCGAGAAACGCCGGCAATACCGTGACTATCCGCGTGCCCTTTGCAAAGGGCCATAGACTGATGAATGATCATCCGGAGGCTATTATGTTGCGTGTTAAATTTTCCCCATTTGCTGTTGCAGCCGCTGCTGCCATCTCCCTGTTTGCTGCCACCGTACCGATGGCCAGTCATGCTGCTTCATACTCGACCGGCATCAATACGGTCAATTTTGAGGTTTCGCTCAAGATCGTGGCCAACTGTGTGATTGCAGCGCAGCCACTCGACTTCGGTCAAACTCAGGGGGTACTGGCTACTGCCGTGAACGTCAATACCACGCTCAACGTTACCTGCACCAATACCACGCCGTACAACGTGGGCCTGAGTCCCGGTACCGGCGCCGGCTCGACCGGCACCACCCGTTACCTGGCCGGCACGGGCGCCAATACGCAAACCGTGCAGTACAACCTGTTCCAGGCTTCCGGCAATACCGTCTGGGGCAACAACCAGGGCACCGACACCCACAGCGGCACCGGTACCGGCGTTTCGCAGCCGATCACGGTCTACGGCCAGGTGCCGGTGCAGTCCACCCCGGTACCCGACACCTACAAGTCGACCATTACCGCGACGGTCTACTTCTAAGTGCGGCGCCCATGACGGCCAGCCGTTTCCTTTTCCCTCCGACACTGCTGGCGCTGTTGCTGGTGCTGTGCATGGCGGGAGCAGGAGCGGCCAGCGCTGCCAATCTGCAGATTTCTCCGGTCACCATCAGTATGCGCGCCGAGCAAAGCTCGGCCGGCATCACCTTGCAGAATCTGGGCGAGGCGCCCCTGTTCGGCCAGGTGCGCGTGTATCTGTGGGATCAGGCCCGGGGCGAGGAAGCGCTGACGCCGACCCAGGAACTGGTGGCCAGTCCACCCATTGTTGAAGTTGCCGCCAACAGCCGGCAGACCATCCGCCTGGTGCGGACACAGGCCGGTGCAGCCCAGGAAGAACGCACTTACCGGGTGCTGATCGATGAAGTCGGGCGCGACGACGATCCGAGCCGCAGCGGCGTCGATATCCGCCTGCGCTATTCGGTGCCGGTGTTTGTGCTGCCCAGCGGCGCGCCGGGCAAGGAAGCATTGAGCTGGCAGGTATTTCGCAAGGATGGCGAGTGGATGTTGCGCATTGAGAACACGGGCACCCTGCACGCGCAAATCGGCAGCATGACGCTGACCAACCAGGCTGGCAAGGAGCATGTGATCAGCAAGGGCCTGTTCGGTTATGTGCTGGCCAAACGCATGCGTGAATGGCGCTTGCCGGTGCCGAAAGATGCTGCACTGGAAGGGCCGCTGGCCATTGCGGTCAATGTGAATACAAAGGCGAACGTTGCCCGCACGTCGCCCCCTTGACAGCGTCATGCAGGGGGGACGGCTTTTTAATCGGGTTGCTGCATGAAATGGACACCGGTCTGGCAGGCGTTGTGGATCAGCATGCTGGCCGTCGGGCCGCTGGCGGCCGGCGCCGCGGAGGTGGCAGCGCTGGCCGTAGCGGCGGCTGATCCCGACGCGGCCAGGATGCCGGCGCCAAACGAAGCGGTCAATGAACTGTATCTGGAGGTAAGCGTGAATACGGAAGCAACCGGCCTGATCTTGCGCTTTACCCAGCAGGGTAAAGGGCTGTTCAGCAGCGTGGAGAACTTGCAGCAGCTTGGGCTGGACCCGGCGCGCTTCGGCGCGTCCGGCCAGGCCGAGGTGGGGCTCGACGCGATTGCCGGCCTCACGTATGTTTATGACGCGGCGCGCCAGAGCCTGGCGCTCACCGTCAGCGACAGCCTGCGCCAGCCATACGCTGTCAGTGCGCGTGCCGTGCGGCGTGCGCCACCGTCGCAGGTCACGCCGGGCGCGGTGCTGAACTACGAGATTTATTCGGAGCTGGGGGAGACGCGCCAGAGCGCCATTTTCAATGATTTCCGCTACTTCAACAGCAGCGGCGTGTTGAGCAGTACCGGCACCATCAACCTGGGCGGCAGCGCGCGTGACGGCCAGCAGAAATACATGCGCTACGATACGTTCTGGAACCATTCCGATCCCGATACGCTGCAGAGCTGGCAGGTCGGCGACCTGATTTCCTCGTCGCTGAGCTGGAGCCGTGCCGTGCGCATGGGCGGCTTTCAGTGGCGCAAGAATTTCCAGCTGCGCCCTGATCTGCTGACCTTTCCGGTGGCCTCGCTTGACGGCACGGCGCTGGTGCCGTCTTCGCTCAACCTGCTGATCAACGGCGTGCAGCAGTACTCGGCCAGCGTGCCCAGCGGTCCGTTCGTGCTCAATCAGGTGGCCGGCATCAATGGCGCTGGCCTGGCGACCGTGATCACGCGCGATGCGCTCGGGCGCAGCGTGGCCACCACCTTGCCGCTGTATGTCGACACGCGCCTGCTGGCGAGCGGCCTCAGTGATTATTCGCTTGAAATCGGCGCACTGCGGCGCGACTACGGCACGCGCTCGTTCGGCTACGAGCGCAGCCCGGTGGCCAGCGCCAGCGGCCGTTACGGCGTGAGCGATACACTGACCATCGAAGGCCATGCCGAGGTCGGCAAAGGCGTGCTCAATGCCGGCGCCGGCGCCCTGCTGCGGCTGGGGCAGGCCGGCGTGATCAATGGCGCGCTGACGGCCAGCAACGGCAGTGGAACAGGCAGCGGCACCGGCCTGCAGGCCAGCATCGGCTATCAGTACCTGGGGCCGCGCTTCAGCATCGATGCGCAAAGCGTGCGCGCCAGCGCTTCCTATGGCGACCTGGCCTCGCGCGACGGCAGCGCCGTGACCCGCATGGCCGACCGGGTCTCGCTGAACCTGGCCTTGCCGGCCGGGCAGAGCGTCAATCTCAGTTATATCGGCTATCGCACGCCTGGGGCGGAAACCTCGAAAATTGCCACGCTTGGCTATTCGACCACTTTGTTCAACGGTATCTTTTTCAATCTCAGCGCCTTCCAGGATCTGCAGCAGCGCGACCAGCGCGGCTTTTATTTTGGTCTCAGCATGGCGTTCGACAATAATATCTCCGTCAGCACCAGCAGCAGCCGCCAGAACGATGTCGGCAGCCGCAGCATCAGTGCCCGGCAGAGCGCCGACTTTGGCGGCGGCTTCGGCTGGACAGTCCAGGCCGGCACGGCGGGCGGCATGGCTTACCGCCAGGGACAGATCGAATACCTGGGCAGCGACGGCCGCCTGACGGCGCGCGCGCAAAGCAATGCGCTGGGCAGCGCGTCGGCGATCGGCGCTGCCGGTGCGCTGGTGCTGATGGACGGCCACCTGGCCACGGCGCGTCAGGTGGGCAACGGCTTTGCCATGGTGTCGACCGGTGGCGTGGCCAATGTGCCGGTGCTGCACGAGAACCGCCAGATCGGCGTGACCGGACGCAGCGGCTATCTGCTGGTGCCCAACTTGAACGCCTATGGCGACAACCAGATCGCCATCGGCACCGATGGCCTCGATGTCGATGCGCGCATACCCGTGACCAACCTGAACCTGGTGCCGCGCAGCCTGTCCGGCGTGCTGGCCGCGTTCCCGGTCGAGCGCTACAGCGCCGCCACCGTGGTGGTGCACGGCGACGATGGCCAGCCTTTGGCGACCGGCTTGCCGGTGCTGCATGTGCAAAGCGGCAAGCGCACCGTGGTGGGTTTTGACGGCGTGGTGTTTGTCGATGACCTGCAGGCCGATAACGAACTGCGTATCGGCGACGACGATCATCCGTGCACGGTTCATTTCAGCTACCAGCGGCCCGCTGCCGGCGGCCTGCCGGTGCTCGGCCCGGTGCGCTGCATCGGCGCCACTTCGGGCGGAGGCCGCTGATGCGCCGCGCATGGGTCGTGTTGGCGCTGCTGCTGGCCTGGACCTGCAGCGGCCAGGCGCAGGCCCAGGGCAATACCTGTACGGTGGTGGTCAACGAGGTCAATTTCGGCCTGGTGTCGCCGATTTCGGGCGCCGATTACACGGTGACGGGATCGGGTACGCTCACTTGCATATTCGCGCCGCTGGCGCCGTTGCTGACCGGTTACGTCAGCGCCTGCCTGAACCTGGGGCTGGGCAGCAATTCGCTGGCGGCTACTGCGCGCCAGCTGGGCAACGGTACGCTGCGCATGCCGTATAACCTGTATGTGGACAGCAGCTACGCGCCTTCGGCGATCTGGGGCGGGCCTGGCGTGACGGGCGCGCCGTCCTCGCTGCCCGTTTCCATCTCGATGGGACTGCTCTCGCTGGGCGGCACCGCCACCAAGAACTTCAGCTTCTACGGCAAGATCCCGTCCGGCACGGCGCTGGCGGCTGTATCGACAGTGGCCGACGCCAATACCGAATACAGCTCGAGCTTTACCGGCGCCGGCACGCTGACTTATACGTTCAGTTCCGTCACGCCGCCAACGAACTGCCTGGGCAGCACGGCCAGCTTCGGCTTTGCCGTCAAGGCAACCGCCGTCAATAACTGCACCATTACCGCTACGCCGATGGTGTTTTCCAATGCCACCATCCTCACCGGTTCGGTGCGCAGCACCAGCACGCTGACCGTACGTTGTGTCAATAATAATGCTTATCAGATCGCCCTGAATGGCGGCACGGTGGCTGGCAGCGTGGCGGCGCGGCAGATGAAAAATACCGTCAGCGCGGCCAGGGTCGGCTACCGCCTGTCGTCAACGCTCGACGGTCCGCTGTGGGGCGATGGCACCGGCGGCACGGCCATGGTGAACGGGAAGGGTACCGGCAGCAGCGTGCCGGTGACGATCTATGGCCGCGTGCCGGCGCAGACCACGCCGGAGCCGGGCGACTACAAGGATACGGTGATGGCGACGATTTACTTTTAAAACACCACGCTGAGCACATTGGCGCCGGCACTGCTGCGCTGCGGCTCGATCAGGTAGGGCGACTGGTGCTGGCAGCGCACCGAAGCACTGCCCGATTGCGTGCTGATGATGCACGATTCGAGCACCACGAAAGTGGCCTGGAACGAGGCCGAGGCGGTGGCTCCGGTTGCCGTGCCCAGCCAGAGGCTCAGGGTAGACAGCGCAGCAAGGGAGGCGAGCTTGAAAAGAGTCATTGCAAACTAAGTATAAAAAAAACGATCAGGGCACCATCGCACGCGGCATCTTGCGATTGCGTCGTTTTTTGCACCGGGTTGGGGTGGAGTTGAAGCAGACACGATTGTACTTGAACAAGAAAAGTGTGAGTTTTCGCGTATTTTCAACTTGTTTCCCTAGTGAAACTCACACTATCGAATCAGTAGTGACGGAAGCTGGTTATGTTTTTGAAGAAATTTTCATTGTTGCGTGGTAACTAATTCAAATAAGGAGATGGTCATGAAACATACCAACTTTAACAATTTGCCATGTCCGATTGCACGCAGCCTGGGCAAGGTCGGTGAATGGTGGAGCATCCTGATTCTGCGCGAGGCGTTTTACGGCAAGACGCGGTTTGACGAGTTTGAAAAAAGCCTGAAGATTGCTCCCACCATCCTGACGCGGCGCCTGGCCGACCTGGTCGAGGGCGGCCTGATGACGCGCCGCCTGTATTGCGCCAAGCCGCCGCGCTACGACTATGTGCTGACCAAGTCCGGCCGCGCCTTCAAGCCGGTGCTGCTGGCCTTTATCGCCTGGGGCAACGAGCACTTTGCGCCCGAAGGCGCCAGCCTGGTGATTGCCAGCCGCGACACCGGCCTGGCCGCTGATCCGGTGCTGGTCGACGCCATGACCGGCCTGCCCATCAACGATGAATACTATGCGTTTGCGCCCGGTCCGGCTGCCAGTGACAGCATGCGCGACATCATCATGGCAGCGGAAAAAAGCAGCGGCATTGCGCCCAAGCCCAAGGCGCCGGCCGCCAACCGCGGCTGGGTGGCCGAAGGCCATCTGGTCTGACGCTGCTCCGGTCCGATGCGCGGCAGGGTGCTGGCTCAGGCCATGGTCGTTGTGGCGCTCCTGGGCGGCTGCGCCCAGCGCGCGCCGCATGATCAGGACGTCACGCTGAGCGGCGCGCAGTGCGTGCCGGCCAACAGCAGTGCAGCCAGCGCCAGCAGCAGCTTGCGCGTGCTGCCCGACGGACGCGTGACGGGCAGCGTGCGCCATACCGGCATGCTTGCGACCGGCGCGCAGCTGCATGCGGCGCTGGCGGGCGCCAACGGCCCGACCATTGTCACGCTGCAACGGACCGGTGAAGGCAGTTTTGCCGCGCCGCCCGACGCGCGGCTGACGCCGCTGCAGTATGCGCTCTACCAGGCCGGCGGCGTCTACGTCAACATACAAAGCGCGGCCTATCCGGCCGGTGAAATCCGCGCCCAGCTCAAGCCATAGCCGCTTGCAGCAGCACAGAGTTTTCCTCCGTACCTCCTTGGGGCCGCATCAGCGGCTCTTTTTTTGGCCGCGCCTGGCAGATATCACTACAATGGCTGGCCATGCTGACCATCCTCGCCATCACTTTTCCTTTTTTCGCGCTGGTGCTGTGCGGTTACCTGGCCGTGCGGCGCGCGCTGCTGCCGCTGGCCGCCATCGGCGGCCTGAACAGTTTCGTGCTGTATTTTGCGCTGCCGTGCATGCTGTACCGCTTTGGCGCGGCCACGCCAATTGCGCAACTGCTCGACGGCAGTGTCTTTGGCGTATACCTGCTGTGCGCGCTGATCATGGTCGGCGTCACCGTGGCGATGACGCTGAGCCATCGCATCGACTGGAACAATGCCGCTTTCGGGGCACTGGTGGCTGCCTTTCCGAATACAGGTTTCATGGGCGTGCCGCTGTTGCTGGCGCTGCTCGGGCCGCGTTCGTCGGGCCCGGTGATCGTCACCATCGTGGTCGACATGCTGATTACCAGTTCGCTGTGTATTGCCCTGTCGCGTGTCGGTAGCGGTGGCGCGCAAGGCAGCCGCGTCGCCATCGCCAATGCCCTCAAGGGCATGGTCGGCAATCCCATGCCGTGGGCGATTGTATTGGGCGCACTGTCGTCATGGCTGGACTGGCGCCTGCCGGCGCCGCTGATGCAAACCGTGGGACTGCTGGCCGATGCGGCCTCGCCAGTGGCCTTGTTTACCATCGGCGCGGTGCTGGCGCGCTCGCAAATGAGCACGCATGACAACGCGCCGCTGCGCGACTATGTGCCGGTGGCGCTGAAGAAGCTGCTGCTCCATCCCTTGCTGGTATGGGGCGCCGGCCATGCGGCAATCGCGCTGGGTGCGCCGCTCGACCCCTATTCGCTGACCTGCGTGGTGCTGGTGGCCTGCCTGCCCAGCGCCAGCAATGTGACGTTGCTGTCGGAGCGCTTTGGTGCCGATACGGCGCGCATTGCGCGCATTATCCTGATCTCGACCGTGCTGTCGTTCCTGACGTTCGCTGCCGCCGTCAGCTATCTGCGCTAGTGGGACTTGCAGAACGGCGCTGACGCGACCGGCCATGGCGTCAGGATTCGACCACCACCTCGGCCTTCAGTGAATTGGCGATATAGCAGCGCGCATGGGCGTCGTGGTGCAGGCTGGCCAGCGCCTCGGGCAGGGGCGCGGCGCCGGCAAACGCGATCTGCGGGCGCAGCACGATGCGTGTCATGGCCAGCTGGCCTTCGGCATTGCGACTGAGCTCGCCTACGGCCTCGTCGCGGTAGTCGTCAATGACGTAGCCGCGCTGCGCGGCCAGCGACAGGAAGAACAGCATATGGCAGCTCGACGTGGCCGCTACCAGTGCCTCTTCCGGATCGACATTGGCAGCGACCGACATCGGCAGCGGCACTGACAGCGGCGAGGACGAGGCCGGCACATGCAGGCCGCCGTCGAATTGCCATTCATGGCCGCGGCTGTAGCGCTGGCCGGCGAAGTCCTGGCCGTCGCGCTGCCAGGCGACGGTGGCGAAAAACTGTTGCATGGCGTCTCCATAAAAGTACAGGCCGGCATATGGTAAGGCCTGCCGGGGCATTTTTCAAAGTGCCGCCGCCGGCCGTTATACTGGCAGCTTGCCCGTCCACTTTGAAAAGTCGCCATGACAGTCACCCGCTGCAGTTGGGCCAACCCGGCCAATCCGCGTTATCTTGCCTACCACGATACCGAATGGGGCGTGCCCTGCCACGACGAGCGCACGCTGTTCGAGATGCTTAACCTGGAAGGCGCGCAGGCTGGCCTGAGCTGGGAAACCATCCTCAACAAGCGCGAGACTTACCGTGCCGCCTTCGACCAGTGGGACGCCGAAAAAATCGCCGCCTATGGCCCGGACAAAGTGGCGCAACTGCTGCTGGACCCCGGCATCGTGCGCAACCGCCTGAAGGTGGCCGCTGCCATCACCAACGCCCAGGCTTATTTGCGCCTGCGCGCCGAAGGACTCACGCTCGACAGTTTTCTGTGGGCGTATGTCGGTGGCAAGCCGATCGTCAACCATTTCCAGCCGGGGCAGTTCCCGGCCAAGACCGAATTGTCCGACCGGCTCTCGAAAGACCTGGCCAAGCGCGGTTTCAAGTTTGTCGGCTCGACCATCATCTACGCCTATATGCAGGGCATCGGCATGGTCAATGACCACGCGCCCGACTGCTTTTGCCGCACGGGCGTGCAATGACGCTGAAATTGCTGCATGTGCTGCTCGACACCGGTTTCGATGCAGCGCGCTTTGCCGACGCCTGCCAGGCGCACGCCGGAGCGCGCCTGCATTACATTGCGCTGGCAGAGCGGCCGGTCGATACCGGAACCTTGCCGCCCGAATGGCGTGCACAGTGGCCGATGTGGCTGGCCGGCGTGCACCGCATGGTGTCGCCGGACGCACGCATCACGCTTGACCTGTGGATCGGCGCACCTGACGCCAGCCTGGCGCAGCTGTCTGCACGCGTCGATCAGGTGGTTCTGGCGCAGTGGCCGTCGTCGTTGACCGTGCTGGCGCGGCTGATGAACGACGGCGCACGCCTGACGGCGCCGCAGCTCGACAGCGCTCAGCGTGCAGCGCTCGAGAAGGCCGGCTTTGTGTTTGACGAGTGCGGCGGGCAAGCCGTATTGCGTTCGCGCCGGCCGCAGCCGGCGCCCGTTTCCCCGCTGCGCCGGGCGATTGTAATCGGCGCCGGCGTAGCCGGTGCGGCCGCCTGCGAACGGCTCGCTGCGCGCGGCTGGCAGCTCACGCTGATCGAGCGCCATGCGCAGCCGGCCAGTGAAGCCTCGGGCAACCTGGCCGGCATTTTCATGCCGCAGCTGTCGCGCGACGACAATCCGGCTACGCGCCTGGTGCGCGCCGCCTTCCTGTACGCGCTGCGCACCTGGCAGCGCCTGGGCGGCGCCGGCCAGGCTTTCGAGGGCGCGCAATCGGGCGTGCTGCAACTGGCGCGCGATGCGGCGCACGGCGCCGTGCAGCGCCAGATCGCCGCCGCCAATCGCTATCCTGCCGACTTTGCGCAGTGGCTCGAGGCGCCGCAGGCCTCACAGATGCTGGGCGCCGATGCGCCGGACGGCGCCTGGTGGTTTGCCAGTGGCGGCTGGGCGCGACCGGCCACGGTCTGTGCCGCACTGCTGGACGCCTGCGGCGCCCAGCTGACGCGGCGTTTTTCCACCAGTGCGCTGCGCCTGGAGCGCGATGGCGACGGCTGGCTGGTGCGCGATGCAGCCGGTGCCGTGGTTGCTAGCGCACCGACCGTCATCCTTGCCGGCGGCACGGGCGCAGTCGACTTTGAACAGGCGGCGGGGCTGCCGCTAGCCGCCGTGCGCGGCCAGGTCACGCATCTGCCGCAAGACGCGCTGCCGCCGCTGCCGTTCGTGCTGTGCCGCGATGCCTACCTGACGCCGCCCAACCACAATACGCTGTGCGTGGGCGCCACCTATGACCTGGACAGCGATGCGCAGCTGTGCCTGGCCAGCCAGCGCGACAACCTGGAAAAAATCTGCGCCATGCTGCAGCACCCGGTGGTAGACGCGCCGCTGGCAGGGCGCACCGGCTTTCGCTGCGTGGCGCCGGACCGCCTGCCGCTGGTGGGCGCCTTGCCCGACCCGGGCGTGCCTGGGCGCTGCGAACGATTGCGCGACCTGCCGCGCTGGCCTGGCTTGCATGGCCTGCTCGGCTATGCGTCGCGCGGCCTGATCTGGGCGCCGCTGGCGGCCGAGTTGCTGGCCAGCGAGCTGGAAGGTGAGCCGCTGCCGCTTGAAGCGTCGCTGGTGGCGGCGCTCGATCCGGGGCGTTTTATGCTGCGCGAGCGTCGTGGAGGCAGGCCCTGATGCAGCCAGGTTAGTAAAGGTCACAAAGCAAAAAAATGGCGGGCCGGAGACGCGAGTCTGAGAAAATGCCGATGGTCGTGGTGTTGTCGGGTTACGCCCTGCGGGCTAACCCGACCTACGCCTTGCCCTCGACATTTTTCAGCCCCGCTTGGCCCGGTAAGCCTCTGCTGGCAGCTACCTTATACGTTTTCCAGCTTTCCATTCTCTTTTTAATTTGTTTTCTGACCATCACAAGTTCGCTACAGTAAGCATGTGCTGGTTTTCCGAAGATGCTTTCAAGAGGATGCGAGATGGCTGCAACTGAATTGGTATTTGACCCGCAGGCCGCTCATGGCGAGGCCGCGTTTGACGCCGTGCTCAATGAGGCGCGGGCCCGGGCGCAGGCGCAGCAGCTGCCCTATGCGGGCATCGTCAGCCCGCAGGATGCCTGGCAGCTGGTGCAGGCCGGCAAGGCCTTGCTGGTCGACGTGCGCACCAATGAAGAACGGGTGTTTGTCGGCCACGTGCCGGCGTCGCTGCATGTGGCGTGGGCCACCGGCACGGCGATGAACCGCAATCCGCGCTTTGTGCGCGAGCTGGAAGCGAAAACGCGCGACAAGACGGCGGTGGTGGTGCTGCTGTGCCGCAGCGGCAAGCGCTCGGCGGCCGCCGCTGAAGCTGCCGCCAAAGCCGGTTTCAGCAACGTCTTCAATATCGCGCAGGGCTTCGAGGGTGACCTCGACGGCCAGCAGCAGCGTGGCCACAGCGGCGGCTGGCGCTGGCATGCGCTGCCCTGGGTGCAGGACTAGGCTCAACTTTCACTCCCGGGACCATCATGAACCAGCGCGCCTTGCCGCCTGAAATTGCCCCTGCCGCCACCACTGCGCCCTTGCCGCACTGGGAGCTGCACCAGATCGTCGACGAACTGCGCGCCGTGCGCGAGCGCTGGCGCGAAAACCTGCCGCGCCACCAGGAATGCGGTTCGCGCCAGTTCCCGTCGCGCCAGCATTTGCGCGAACTGGTCGCGTCGCTGTGCGCAGCGCTGTTCCCGATGCGCCTGGGCCCACTCGACCTGCAGCAGGAAAGCGAAGATTTTTTTGTGGGCCATACGCTCGACACCACCCTGACCGGCCTGCACGAGCAGGTACGCCGCGAGCTCAGCTACCAGGCGCGCCAGCATGGTCTGGCGCAGACGGTGCCGGCCGAGCAGCAGGCGCTGGCCATCGTGCAGCGCTTTGCGCGCGCCTTGCCCGGCATCCGCGCGCTGCTCGATACCGATGTGGCGGCGGCCTTTCATGGCGACCCGGCCGCGCACAGCGTCGACGAGGTGCTGCTGTGCTATCCGGGCGTGCTGGCCATTACCCACTATCGCCTGGCGCACGCGCTGCATGCGCTCGGTGCGCCGCTGGTGGCGCGCATTATTGCCGAAGTGGCCCATTCGCAGACCGGCATCGACATCCATCCGGGCGCCGAAATCGGCGCCAGCTTTTTTATCGATCACGGCACCGGCGTGGTGATCGGCGAGACCGCCGTCATCGGTGAACGCGTGCGCATCTACCAGGCCGTCACGCTGGGCGCCAAGCGCTTTCCGGCCGGTGAAGACGGTGTGCTGAAAAAAGGCCTGGCGCGCCACCCGATCGTGCACGATGACGTGGTGATCTACGCCGGCGCCACTATCCTGGGGCGTGTCACCATCGGCCAGGGTTCGGTTATTGGCGGCAATGTCTGGCTGACCCGCAATGTCGCGCCGGGCAGCCATATCACGCAGGCGCACAACCAGCACGAGGCCGGCGATTTGGCGCCGCCTGCGCCGCACGTCCATTCTGTTTTTGCCCATCAACCTTGAGGACACCATGTTAATCAAACAGTTTGGACTGGCCGTGCGCCAGTTGCGCGAAGGGCGCGGCTGGTCGCAGGAACGCCTCGCCGAAGCGGCTGACCTGAACCGCTCGTTTATCGGCGAGATCGAACGCGGCGCGGCCACGCCGTCGCTGCTGACGGTGGAAAAACTGGCGCATGCGCTGGGCGTGGGACTGGCTGCGCTGCTGGCGCGCTGCGAGCCGGAACTGGTCGATTAGCCGCCGCTGGAAAGGCGGCAAAAGCAGACCGTAAACATACCGCAAACAGCGCGCAATAACGGCTATAGCATGTTGAGGGAAAAGAGGAGACAGCCGATACTTTATTTGTTTTTCAAATAAGGTTATTCACTTTTCTCATCAGGAGTATGGTTCATGGCAGATGCAACAAACGACAGCCAGATTGCGCTTGGCGACAACGCCGCGCGCCAGTTGGCCAATGCAAGCAAGAGCGTTCCCCAGTTATCCACGATCACGCCGCGGTGGCTGGTCCATCTGCTGCAATGGCTGCCGGTCGAAGCGGGTATCTATCGCCTGAACAAGGTCAAGAATCCGAAAGATGTGCGGGTCGCCTGTTCGCAGCGCGACGAGTCGGAACTGCCGCAGACGTTTGTCGACTACGAAGAGCAGCCGCGCGAATACTTCCTCAATGCCGTCAGCACCGTGCTCGATGTGCATACCCGCGTGTCGGACCTGTACAGCAGCCCGCACGACCAGATCAAGGAACAGCTGCGCCTGACCATCGAGACGATCAAGGAACGCCAGGAAAGCGAGCTGATCAATAATCCCGATTACGGCCTGCTGGCCAGCGTGCATGACGACCAGCGCATTTATACCCTGACTGGCGCGCCGACGCCCGACGATCTCGATGAGTTGCTGACCAAGGTGTGGAAAGAGCCGGGCTTTTTCCTGGCGCACCCGCTGGCCATTGCCGCCTTCGGCCGCGAATGCACGCGCCGCGGCGTGCCGCCGCCGACCGTCAGCCTGTTCGGTTCGCAGTTCCTGACCTGGCGCGGCGTGCCGCTGGTGCCGTCCGACAAACTGCCGATCGAAGACGGCAAGACCAAGATCATTTTGTTGCGCGCCGGCGAACAGCGCCAGGGCGTGATCGGCCTGTTCCAGCCTGGCCTGGCGGGCGAGCAGAGTCCGGGCCTGTCGGTGCGGTTCATGGGCATCAACCGCCATGCCATCGCGTCGTACCTGATTTCGCTGTATTGCTCGCTGGCCGTGCTGACCGATGATGCACTGGCCGTACTGGAAGACGTGGAGATCGGTAAATACCATGACTACCCAGACACCTACAAGTGATGGCGTGGCAGGCCTGCGCCCGCCGCCCCATCCCGGCCCGTCCCTGCCGGACGAAGCGACCCTGAACCGGCTGGCCGGCGAATTTTTTGCACGCCTGCCGGGCCTGGGCGCCAGCGCGGACAAGTCGCCCAGCCTGGGCGGCTCTGGCAGCGTGTTGGACGCTGCGCCGCGCTACGCCAATCCGGCCCGTCCGTTGCCCCAGCCCGGCCCGTCGTTTGCCGCCATCGCGCCCGGCGTGGCGAGCGCGCAGGTGCCGCCGGTGACGGCGCCGCTGGAGTCGCCGCTGGCACCGGCGCCGGCCTCGGTGCCGACGCCGCGCCTGTCGGCCATTGCGCCGCCGCAGGGTGCATCCGCTTCGGCATCGCCTTACTATTTTCTCGGCGCACAGCACGGTTATCCGCGTGCGCCTGCTGCCGGCAGCGGACTTGACGAGCTGGCGCGCCAGGGCCAGGGTCAGCCCGGCCAGGACGCGTTGCGCGGTCTTTTTTCCGCTCCGCAGCGCGCGCCGTCGCCGCAGTTGCCGCAGTTGCCAGTCGGGCCGGCAGCCGCTGCACCGCAGTTTTATTTCGAGACGGTGCTGACGGCGCCGCCGGCAGGCCAGGGGCAACGCAAAACTCCTGCGCCGTTCGACGTGCATGCCGTGCGGCGCGATTTTCCGGTGTTGTCGGAGCGCGTCAACGGCAAGCCGCTGGCCTGGTTCGACAATGCGGCCACTACCCACAAGCCGCAGTCGGTCATCGATCGCGTGGCGTATTTCTACGCCCACGAAAATTCGAACATCCACCGCGCCGCCCACGCACTGGCGGCGCGTGCCAGCGACGCCTATGAAGCGGCGCGCGCCAAGGTGGCCGGTTTCCTGGGTGCGGCCTCGCCCAACGAAATCATTTTCGTGCGCGGCGCAACCGAAGGCATCAATCTGATCGCCAATACCTTCGGGCGCAAATTTATCGGCAGCGGCGACGAGATCATCGTCTCGCAGCTCGAGCATCACGCCAATATCGTGCCGTGGCAGCAGCTGGCGGCCGAGAAGGGCGCCACGCTGCGCGTGATTCCGGTCGACGACAGCGGCCAGATCATCGTCGACGAGTTTCGCAAGCTGCTCAATGCGCGCACCAGGCTGGTGTCGGTCACGCAGGTGTCCAATGCGCTCGGCACCGTCACGCCGGTAGCGCAGATCATCGCGCTGGCGCATGCTGCCGGCGTACGGGTGGTGGTTGACGGCGCGCAGGCGGTGTCGCACCTGCGCGTCGATGTGCGCGCGCTGGATGCCGACTTCTATGTGTTCTCGGGGCACAAGGTATTCGGCCCGACCGGCATCGGCGCCGTGTACGGCAAGCTCGATCTGCTGGAGCAATTGCCGCCGTGGCAGGGCGGCGGCAACATGATTGCCGACGTCACCTTCGAGCGCACCGTGTACCAGGGCGTGCCGAACCGTTTCGAGGCCGGCACCGGCAATATCGCCGATGCGGTGGGTCTGGGTGCGGCCATCGATTACGTGCAGCGCATCGGCCTGGAGAACATCGCCGCCTACGAGCATGCGCTGCTCGAGTACGCCACGCACCAGCTGCAGGCGATTGCCGGTGTGCGCCTGATCGGTACCGCGCATGAAAAAGCCAGCGTGGCCTCGTTCGTGCTGGCCGGTTATGAGCCCGGCGAAGTCGGCCGCGCGCTCAACGAGGAGGGCATTGCCGTGCGCTCCGGCCACCATTGCGCCCAGCCTATTTTGCGCCGCTTCGGGGTGGAGGCCACCGTGCGTCCTTCGTTTGCGTTTTACAACACCTACGAGGAAATCGACCGCATGATCACCGTGATCAAGCGGCTGGCTTCAGCACGCCGCTAGGCTGTTTGCATCAGGCCGGCAAGACCGCCCCGCTGGAACCGGGGGCGGTCTTGTTGTATCTGTGGTGCAACTTCTGCTGTCTGGCGGTTATCGCGCAAAAGCGAACGGTATAATTTGCCGGAAATAGACTGAGCGTGGAGCCACCGGTGGAAGACCAACACAGCTCGCCTGAACTGTTCCTGTTCCTGGCGTCGACCGTGCATGACATGAAAAATTCGATCAGCGTGCTCAGCGGCACGCTGGAGTCGCTGCTGGCGGCCGGCCATGCGAACGAAGCGCCCGACCCCGCGTATCTGCAGATGGCGCAGATGCTGTACCAGACCAAGCGCCTGAACGACAACCTGATCCAGCTGCTGGCGCTGTACAAGCAGGTGGGCAAACCCGGCTACCCATTCGACCTGCAGCCGCAACTGGTGGGCCAGTTGATCGACCAGGTGGTGGACCAGGAAAAAGTGCTGCTGACCTCAAAAGGCATCACGCTGCAGACCGATTGCCCGCCCGGGCTGATCTGGACGCTGGACGAAGACCTGGTGATCGGCGTGCTGGCGCATGCCATCAACAACGCCATCCGCTATACGCGCGACACGATCCGCCTGTCGGTGCAGGAAGTGGACGGCGTGCTCGAATGGCGCGTGGAAGACGATGGCGAAGGCTATACCGAGGCGCTGATCGAAGCGGGCGCCAGCGCCATGGAGGGCCTGCGCAACAATGTGGGCGTCAATTTCGCCACCAACAGCACCGGCCTGGGCCTGTATTTTTCCAGCGAAGTGGCAAAAATGCACAAGCATCGCGGCAGGAGCGGCAGCATTGCCCTGGAAAACGGCGGCGCGCTCGGTGGCGGCTGCTTTATCTTGCGCTTGCCCTGAACGAGGACTGCATGGTTGCCGATCATCACGCTACCGCCATCGAGGCCGATTCCACCAATTGGGCCGACAAGCATTATCTGCTGGTTGACGACTTTGTCGGCATCCGCATCCTGCTGCGCGAATCGTTGCGCAACCTGGGCGCGCGCCATATCGACCAGGCTGCCAGCGGCGGCGAGGCGATGAAGCTGCTGGCCAAGACTCGCTACGACGTGGTGCTGTGCGACTACAACCTGGGCGAAGGCAAGAACGGCCAGCAGGTGCTCGAAGAGACGCGCGTGCGCAACCTGACGGCACCGTCGAGCGTGTGGCTGATGGTGTCGGCCGAGAAAAGCGTCGAGTCGGTGATGGGGGCGGCCGAGCACCAGCCTGACGCCTACCTGATCAAGCCGATTACCGAAGGCGTGCTGCTGACGCGCCTGAACCGCGTCTGGCACAAGAAACAGGTGTTTCGCGAGATCGACCAGGCCTGCCTGGAAAAGGATTATCTGCGCGCCGCCAAACTGTGCGATGCGCAGATCGAGACGAACAAGCTGCACGAACTCGATCTGCTGCGCATGAAAGCGAACTTGCTGCTCAAAAGCGGCGAGCCCGACAAGGCGCGCGCGATCTATGAAAAAGTGCTGCAGGACCGCGATTACAGCTGGGCCCGGGCCGGGCTGGGCAAAATCCGCATGAACAACGGCGAGCACGAGGCGGCGCGCCAGATCTTCCAGGGCGTGATCGTCGAGAACCGCTACTATATCGACGCCTACGATCAGATGGCGGTCGCCTACCAGCTGATGGGCCAGCACGAGGAAGCGTGCGGCGTGCTGGAAAAAGCGGCGCGCCTGTCGCCCAATTCGGTGCCGCGCCAGC
Organism: Janthinobacterium aquaticum; assembly: GCF_009208565.1. Classification (GTDB taxonomy): domain Bacteria; phylum Pseudomonadota; class Gammaproteobacteria; order Burkholderiales; family Burkholderiaceae_D; genus Janthinobacterium. The sequence continues at coordinate 145,925 of NZ_WFLK01000009.1, forward strand.
GCAACCTGGGACAGGCGGCGTTAAGGGTTGGCAATATCGGCATGGCGGAAAAGGCGTTTCGCAAATGCGTAGCGATCGGCGAATTTTCGGTCATGAAGACGCCGGATGCCTATCTGGGCCTGGCGCGCGTGTGCGGCCTGAAAAATGAAGCCAAGGAGGCGCTGCAGTGGCTGCTGCTGGCGCAGCGCGAGTTTCCGCCCGAGCAGATTGGCCTGCGCGCCAAGATTACCGAAGGCATGGTGCACCATGAAACGGGCGACTACCGGCGCGCGCGCAAGTGCGGCGACGAGCTCGAAGCGATGCTCGAAGAAAATCCCGACCGTCCCGACAAGGCCATCTGCATGGAGCTCGCTACCTTGCTGTTTGCCGTCGGCGTCAAGGATGCGCCGGCCGGCCTGCTGTGCTACGTGGTGAAAAACAACCATGACAACCAGGTGGTGCAGGACGAAGTGCAGAAGATCTTCGACAAGGCCAGGATGGGCGAGGAAGGCACCAGCCTGATCAATGCTTCGCGCAAGGAAGCGTCCGACCTGATGAACAAGGGGGTGTTGCTGTGGAAGACCGACAAGCTCAACGAAGCGGTCAGCTGGATGCGCTCTGCGCGCGAAAAGCTGCCCAATAACCTGCGCATCCTGTTCAACTCGGCGCAGATTATCATCTCATTCCTACAGCAGCGCGGCTACCACGCCGAGCTGGCGGCCGAGGCCGGCGAGGTCTTGCTGTATGTCGATCAGATTGCACCGGGACAGCAACGTTTTGCGCAGTTGATGGAGCAATTGAAGCAGATGACACCGGCAGCAGAGCCGACGCCGCCAGAGAAAGCGGCGGTGCAGGAAAGTGTCGCAATGGTAACGACCAAACCGCCTAAATCCGTGCGCACGCGTGCCGGATGATAAACTGTGCGTCAGCCTGGGCTGGCCCGGGCTGGAGTTGCTTTATAACAATAAGGAATACACTATGCGTGATGTAGTCAATGAAGTCTACAAAAAAATGAAAGTCGGCAGTATTGCCTGGGTACGCCCGGTTGCGGCCAAAGGCGATACCCTGGAAACGTTCCAGGCTTCCTACGAGCACGCCAAGGCCTTGGCTGACGAAGGCCTGATCACGATCGGCGACGTCAAACGCCAGGCTGACAATCTGATCGAGGCGATCCGCATCCACCGTATCGGCTGATCACGACCTGCGCCGCACGGCCATCAGGTCTTGCCGGCAGGCTTGGCCTTGGGCGCCGTACGTTTTGCCGGTGCGCGTGCTTTGGCCGGTGTGGCTGTTTGCGCCGGCCCGGCTTCCTGCTTGCCAGCTGGCGCTGCCGGTTTGACGCCGGCAGGGTCGCTGGCCATGGCGCTGCTGACGGCCAGCTTGAACTGATCCTGTAACAGATTCCACCAGACACTCGGGTTGGCCAACTGGGCAGCTGCTTGCGTCGCCGCATCGCCGGCCGCCGGATCGCCGGCCGGCGCGGCGGCGGCGGTTGGCGGCGCCTCGGCTTGCGGCTTGGCCTGCTGTGCCGGTTCGGGCGCGGCCGCTTTGGCTGCTGCCGGCTGCTGGAAAAATGCCGCGGCATACGGCACGGTCTCGAACAGCGACTTGTCGCTGGCGCCTGGCTGGGTCATGGCGGCGGCCATGCTGGCGCCCATCGACTGCAAGGTGGTAATTGTGCCGCGCTGCACTTCCAGCGCCTGGATACTGCCGCGCAGCATGCTGATATTGAGGTTGAGCCAGGTTTCAACGGCTTTCAAGTCGTTGATTTTCTTGTCCAGCTCTTCTACCGACAGCGTCGGCGCGGTAATGCCAGGTACGCCGAGGCCCGGCATGCCCATGCCGGGCACGCCCATGCTGCTCCACAGGTTCTTGACGAAATCGAGCGTATCGGTCACAACTGCTGCGCCCGGCATCTGGGGCATATGTGGATTGGCCATGAAACTCTCCTGTAGGTGGTTTGCCCTTAGCGTAGCAGATATCAGCTTGCTACTGACAGCTGGCGCCTGACATTTTTTTGCCAACATTTGCTTACACAAAACAATTGCGGCAAAAGCAGCAGTAAGCTTGAAAAAACGCGGCAGGCGTTACACTTGTGTCCATGACGTCAGCTTCCTTCTTCTCGCCGCCACGCCGCCGCACCGTGATTTTCATCGTGGTGATCGTGGTGCTGCACTACCTGGCGCTGCGCTGGCTTACTTTGCAGGCGGGTAGCAGGCTGCCCGTGCAGGACAGCGTGCATGAAACCAGCGTGGCGCTGCTGCCCGACACCAGTGCGCCGCCGCCGCTGCCGCCGGTGGCGCCGTCGTTGCCGGAGCCGGCCTTGGCGCCGCCGCCCTTGCCGACGTTGCCGCTGGCCGCCATCAATGCCGAGGCGCCGCCAGTGGCGCCGGTGGCCGCTGATGCACCAGCAGCAGCGCCTGCTGTTGCAGTGCAGCAAGCGCCTCCTGAGACCGCGTCCGAGCCTGCACCCGAGACCGTTGCGGCAAGTCCGGCGGAGCCGCCGCCACCGGCCGCACCGGCCGCGCCGCGCTACAAGACCAGCGTGCCGGCGTCGGCCCAATTCGACATGCAGGTGGACCGCCGCGATGCCGACGGCACCAAGTGGACCGGCGTGGCGTCGATGTCGTGGAATAACCGCGGTGACAGTTATCGCCTGGGTTTCGAAGCGGGCATCAGCATGCTGGTGACCCGCATCAACCTGCTGGTGATGCACAGCGAGGGCGTCATCGACGCCAGCGGCGTGGCGCCGCGCACGGTGACGGAAAAGCGCCGCGGCCGCGCGCAGACGGCCACGCACTTTGATCCCGACAAGAAAACCATCACGTTTTCCGCCACCACGGCCAGCGTGCCGTGGCAGGAGGGTGCGCAGGACAAGGCCAGCGTGCCGTTCCAGCTGGCCGCCATCGGCCGCGGCGACGTCAACCAGCTGGCCGGCAATATCGACATCCTGGTGGGCGAGGAAAAAGGCGCGGCCGTGTTTCGCTTCAAGCTGGTGGGCGAGGAGGAACTGGAAACGAAGATGGGCCGGCTGGTGACCTGGCATCTGAGCCGCCCGCCCAAGCCGGGCACTTATTCGTCGCAGCTCGATATCTGGCTGGCGCCGTCGCTGCAATGGTATCCGGTGCAGATACGCAATACCGAGGCCAGCGGCGCCGTGACCACCCAAACCGTGAGTCAAATTACTGTCAACGATACAACAAAAGATACAACAGGAAAATAAAATGCATACTTTCAATCGATTCAAAACCGCGCTGGCGGCAGGTTTGCTGGCCGCGGCCGCCAGTTCCGCCTTTGCCGCCGACGAGGCGGTCGAACATCCGGTGATCAAGCGTCCGTTCAAGCTGCTGCCGTCGGCCGACCTGGTTTATACGATCAAGGCAAAACAAAAGGGGTTGTCGCTGTCGGGCGAATCGACCAGCAACTGGCGCGCCGGCGACGGCAAATACGCGCTGCTGGCCGAAACCCGTGCCGCGCTGTTCGGCAAGATCCTCGAACAGCGCAGCGACGGCACGGTCGACGATTACGGCCTGGCGCCGGCGCAGTTCGTGGAAAAACGTTTCCGCAAGGAAGCGGCCACCACCGTGTTCAACCGCGACAGCAAGACCATCACCTTCAGCGAAGGCGACAAAAGCTATCCGCTAAACGGTGGCGAGCAGGACCGCAACAGCACGGTCTGGCAACTGTCGGCCGTGGCGCGCGCGGCGCCCGAGAAATTCGTGCCCGGTTCATCCTGGACCTTCTTTGTTGCCGGCCGCAATGACGCCGAACCATGGACCTTCAAGGTAGTGAAGGAAGAGCCGGTGGCCACCGGCCAGGGCGAGGTACAGGCGATCCACCTGATCAAGACCCCGCCTCCGAACAAGAAAGGCCAGCAGGTCGACCTGTGGCTGGCGCCTTCGCTGGAGTGGTATCCGGTCAAGATAACGTTTGCCGACGATGATGGTGATTATGTGGAGCAGACGCTGCAAAAGATTGTCAAAAAATAAGCTCGTATTTTGATTGTTGCTTTGTTGCAATTTTGTCGCCGACGCTGCCAAAAGCCGGGTCCAGACCCGGCGCGGCCGACCCCAACTGTTATACTGACGCCCCCGCGAACCCCCAAGCCCGCAGCGCCGTCTATGCCCTGCGCAGCCCGCTGAACACTCATCCGGAATAGAATGATTGATATAATGGCAAGTGCAGCCGTGGCTGCGGACGCAAACCAGACTGAGCAGCAACAACAGGAACACCAGGACACGCTGCAGGCGCATTTCCAGCCCAATATCTCGGCCGACGAGATCGAACAGGTGTTCCACCTGAAGCGCGCGCAGCCGCTGCTGCAGGTGTTTACCGCCTTGTTTCATGGGGGCTTTGACGGCGTGCTGGTGCGTTTGCTGGTGTTGCGCGAGCTGGCGGCCGATGCCGGCACCTCGGCCTATACGCGCGCCGATATCAACACCAAGCTGGCCTACCTGCTGCCGGAAAGCCTGGAAACGGTGCTGCTGCGCCTGCGCAGCAACCAGTTGCTGGCCTGGGATGCGCAGCAGGGCGTGTATCGCGTCACGCCGATGGCGCGCAATGTGCTGTCGGCCATCGACGGCCTGCTGGGCCTGGGCCAGAGCGAAGACGAGGCCGAGATGGGCTTTCTGCTGTCGCAGGTGGCCGGTTCGCAGGCGGTGGGCGGCGTGTCGGTCGAGCAGTTGCAGCATCTGCTGGGGCGCCTGGTCGACCTGACCGATGAATTTTCCGACGCGATTGCTTCCGGTTCCGAGTTCCGCCTGCGCGCCGCGCAGGTCAAATGGAACCTGGCCTGCGACTGGGTCGAGAAGGGCTCGGAAATCCTGCTGGCCATTACCTCCGATGAAAACGCCGATGGCGCCACGCACAAGGCGGCGCAGGCGATCGGCCGCGCCCAGAGCAAGCTGCTCAATATGCAGGGCATGTTCTCGCGCGCCCTCAACCAGATCGAGCGCCAGCGTGTGCACCTGGGGCAGTCAGGCCTGTCGACCACCGATATCAAGCGCTGGCTGCTGCAGCACGAGGATCTGGCCAGCCTGGCTGAAAACGCCATCGACCAGCCGGTGGTGCCGCTGTTTGCCACGCCGGCCGAGATGATCGACGTGGCCGAGACCGAACTGCTGTCCGAACGCGCGCTGGGCACTGCCAGTACCGGCCTGCCCAGCGGCGAAGACGCGCCCACCACCATCAGCGAAGGCCCTGCCATGCAACTGGAACTCGATGATCTGCTCGAACGCCTGTCCAATTTTGCCAGCCTGGGCAACTTCCCCAGTATCGGCGAAGAGGCGCCCAAGACGGCCGCCGTGCATGAGTCGCTGCTGCCGGCCAGCTTTGCCGTCGCATCCTACCGCGCCTCGATGCTGCCGCTGTTGGGCGACGAGTCCGAAGCGAGTCTGCAGGGCGCCACGGCCGAGCTGGCGCGCCTGCCGATCACCTTTACACCAAGCGACGAGCTGGTGCAATTGAACGACCCGCATGTGGCGGCCATGTCGATTGCCTCGCTTTCGCTCAATTTCTCTCTTGATTTAGATAGCGGCACTGCCGATGAATGACGATTCCCAAATCCTGATTGCGCGCCTGCTCACGCATCAAACCCTGCGCCGCGACGACAAGCTGGTCAAGCGCGTGCTGTCGGACGAGCTGTTCCGCGCCGAGATCGATGCGCGCCTGCTGGCCTGCGGCATGAAGCTGCTCGACAACGTGTATGCCGACCATGTGACGCTGGCCCTGTCGCGCACCATCGAGCCGAAGATTTTCGGCGCGCGCGACGTCTGGCAGAACAATAACTTCGGCCTGGCGAGGGATGGCGTGGCGCTGCTGGTGGTGCTGTGGGCGCAAATCATCCTGCCCAAGCGCGAACGCCAGGAAACCCACCAGCATGCCGACGACGACCAGAACGACATGTTCGGCACCGACAAGCCGCTGCCGCGCGCCGAAGACACCTCGGTCGGGATTGCCTACAAGGCGCTGCTGGCCGACTTCGGCGATAAATTGGGCAAGAAGACCCGCATGGACATGAATCTGGGCACGCTGGCCAAGCTGGGCTTTATCGAGCGGCGCGGCGACTATATCCTGGAAGGCCCGCTGCTTGACCTGATGATGGATACCGATGTGCTCAAGGAACGCATTATCAACGGCGCGCTGGCCGACGTCTTCAAGCGCGTGCCGGCGCGGCTGGTACCGGTTGGCGAACCGCTGTCGGAGCCCGATGCCGAGCCGCTGGACGGCCTCGATGAATCTCAATTGCCTCACTGAAAGCTGCCATGTTTCATATCAAATCGCTGGAACTGGTGCACTGGGATTACTGGCAGCGCATCAAGAATATTCCGCTCGATGCCAAGATCATCACCATTGCCGGCCAGAACGGCTCGGGCAAGACCACTTTGCTCGACGCCTTGCGCACGCTGTTCGGCCTGGACTGCTCGATGGGCCGCACCTACAAGCACTATGCACGCCACTCGGGCCAGCAGACGGCCTGGCTGCGCGCCGTGGTCGACAACCGCAACCGGGGCCGGCAACTGTCGAACCGGCCGTTTCGCAGTTCCGGTTTTTTCAGCGACGATGAAGTCACGCTGTTTTGCCAGATACAGAAAAACGGCGGCGACTGGAAGCGCCAGTATCTGATGCGTCCGGGTAATGTGCAGATCGAGGACATCAGCGACGCCAACGACTGGCTGGGCGTGGAAAACTACCGCAAGCGCCTGGCCAATGCCGGTTTGTCGCAGGCCATGTCGAAAGTGCTGGCGTTAGAGCAGGGCGAAACCGACAAGCTGTGCGAATATGCGCCGCGCCAGCTGCTCGACCTGGTGTTCCAGGTGTTTGGCGACAAGGAGGTGCTGGACGCCTATGACGAAGCCAAGCGCCATCAGCGCGATACCGAAGAAGAACTGAAACGCTTCGAGGCCGAACTGGAAGCGTCGAAAACCAATCTGGAAGGCCTGCGCCTGCGCGTGGCCAACTATCATCAGTGGGAAGGGCTGCACAAGGAGCGGCGCAACCTGCTCGAAGAAGTGCTGCCCAGCCTGCAGTACCACGAGGCGCGCGAAAAAGCCGCGCAGGCCAGCCGCCAGCTGCGCGATGCGCGCAAGCCAATGGCTCAGCTCGACCCGCTGCTGGCCGACAAGCGCAATGCGCTCGCTGCGCAGGCCAAGGCGCTGTCGGACGCGCAGATGAACGAAACGCTGCTCGAGCAGGAATCGATCGGCCTGCAAAGCCGCCTGTCACTGATCAATGCCAAGCTCAAGCCGATCGACAGCCTGCTCGAACAGAAAGAGCGGCTGCAGAAACTGGCGGCCGATTCGGGCAGCGATATTGCTGAAGTGGCGGTGCAGCTGGAACAGAAAGAAGCCGAACTGCTGCGCCAGCGCCAGCAGCGCGATGCAGTCGCTGCGCGCATTGCCGCCGACCAGGCCACGATTGCCGCGCTGCAGGGCAAGACCGCCATGCCGGAGCCGGACAATGTACGCGCCATGCGCCGTGCGCTGCGCGACGCCGGTATCGGCCACGCCATGCTGTCCGATATCGTGGAAGTAACCGACAGCCGCTGGCAGGGCGCGGTCGAAGGCGTGCTCGGCGGCTACGCCTCGGTGGTGCTGCTCGACCAGGCCAAGGATGCTGCTGCCGCCTACCGGCTGGCGGAAAAAGAGCGCTATCGCCACTTTATCGTGCCCGACCTGGTCACCGCACCGGTGGCGAAAGACGACAGCCTGCTGGCGGTGGTAAAGTTTTCCGCGCCGGTGCCCTCGTGGCTGATCGATCAGCTGTCGCGCATCGGCCGCGTCGATTCGGTCGAAGCGGGCTTCAAGCTGGGCAACCAGGAAGAATGGATCACGCCCGAAGCCTATCACCGCGAACGGCGCGGCGGGCGCTCGCTGTTTGTGGAAGCGTCGCGTTATCGCTTCGGCCAGGCCGGCCGCAGTGGCCGCATGGAAGCGCTGCAGCGCTCGTTGCCGGGCCTGGAAGCGCAGGAAGACACGCTGACGCTGGCCATTTCCAAACTGGCGGGCGAAGTGGGCGCACTGAAGGGCCGTATTGCCGGCGTCGATGCGGCCAAGGAATTGAGTGCGCGCCAGGACGAATTTGCTGAAGCGCTGCGCAATGCCAAGCCGTTGAAAGAAGAGCGGCTGGAAGTGGGCACGCGCCTGGGCGAACTGCAAAACCTGACCAAGAACGCCACCGTGGTGCGCACGCGCGCCGATACGGTCTGGCAGAACGCGCGCCTGGCCCTGTCGGAAGCGGAAGCCGGCTCGCGCCTCGGCTACAAGAAGCAGATCGAGCAGCGCGCCGAGCATGCGCGCGCCTTGCTGGCGCTGCGCCGCACCTGGCGCCATCTGCCGAAAAGCTGGCGCCGCGCGAGCCGGCGCGCCGCGCTGGTGGCCGAACACCAGAATGCGCACCAGGTCGATTTGCGCGTAGCGAGTCTGCAGACCAGTCTGGCGCGCGACGACTGGGAACTGGACGCCACCGTGATCGACCAGCACCACCGCCTGGCCGAGCAATTGCAGGGCCGCCAGTCGGAAACCGACGAGCGCCGCTACCAGAACAACCGCGCCATCGAAGCGACCGGCAATGCGCGCGGCGCCTATATGGAGCGGCTGCGCTACACAATCAAGACCTACAGCAAGAACATCAAGGAGCTGGGGGCGCTGGCCGGCATCGAAGTGCAGGCCGATCCGGTACGGCTGGAAAACGACGATGTGCAGCTGTCGCAGGCAGGCCTGCATGTGCGCTTCAAATTCGACGGCAAGGGCGTGATCGGCATGAACGACGGTGAAGCGTCGGGCGGCCAGCAGGTGATGAAGTCGCTGGTGCTGCTGATCGGCCTGCTGAAGTCGGAAGACGGTTCGGGCGGCTTTGTATTTATCGACGAACCGTTTGCCCACCTGGATATCCGCAATATCCAGCTGGTCGGCGAGTTTTTGAAAAACACCGAAGCGCAATACCTGATGACGACGCCGCTCACGCATAATACCGATGTCTATGATCCGTCCGAACTGACCTTGATTACCAGCAAAAAGAAAAAGGATGCACCATGGGCACAACCGATTTTTGTCTTGCAGCGGCGCCAGGAAACCCCGGCCGTCAAAGGGGCTTGAGCGTGCTGCGCAAGCTGGCGCTGGCCGCCGCCGTCACGTTGTGCCTGGCAGCGACGGTGCAGGCCAACGACGGCATCGGCTCGATCACCACCGGCGGCATCGTGTTTGGCAAGACCGATGCGGTGGCCATGAAAAAGGAAGTGCTCAACGTCAGCCCTGCGCTGATCAGGGTTGAATACGAGTTTCTCAATGAGTCGTCGCGCGATGTGGAGGAAACCATATTCTTCCCCTTGCCCGAATACCAGGCAGGCTACCACCAGTCGCCCACGTATTACGGCCAGCCCAAAGATTTTTCAATCGAGGTCGATGGCCAGCCCAAGGCTTACCAGACGCGGCTCGAGGCCAAACTGGACGGCAAGGATGTGACGGCGCGCCTGAAGGCGCTGGGCCTGTCGAACGAACAGATCGCCTATTTTCCGTCCTACACGCTGTTTGACAAAAAGGTTGCCAAGCTCACTGCTGCGCAGCAAAAAGCGCTGATTGCCGACGATTTGCTGGCCAAACTAGACGACGAGGAAAACTGGGTGCCGGCCTGGAGTGTGAAGATTATCTACCAGTGGCAGCAGAAATTTCCGGCCGGTAAAGTAGTGCGCGTGCGCCATCAATATGCGCCGTTTATTGCGGCTGGCCCCGGCGCGTCCTACCTGGGCGAAGGCAAGGAGTTCGAGCAGAAATACTGTGGCGACAAGGCGTTCTATGCGACCTGGAACAAGCTTGCCAAGAAGCAGGGCGAGAGTGGCTTTGTCAATGCGGCGTGGGTGTCGTACATATTAACCACCGGGAACACCTGGAAGAATGGCATCGAAGACTTCACGCTCAATCTGGTCAAGGAAAAACCGGACGAACTGATCAGCCTGTGCTTCCCGGGCACCTTCAAGAAAATCAATCCCACCACGCTGCAAGTGAAGCTGCGCAACTTCCGTCCGCAGCAGGAATTGAATGTGTATTTCGGTAATTTGGATAACGGTGCTGAAAACACCGGCGTGGCGCCCAAGCTGCCAGCCAATTTTGGCATCGGAAAATAAAGGAAACAACTTGCAGATACCAGCAATCAGCCGTCTGGCCCGTTTTGTGTGTTTGTCCACCGCGCTGGCCATGCCTGCCGCCTGGGCCAGCAATTATAGTGACTTTGCCAGCGCCAACGACCGTTTTTCCGTGCTGATGCTGCACGCCAAGCCGGAAACGGGCTTGCCGCAGATGAGCGATCCGGCCGTCAAGGATATGTTCGCCACCGTGGTCGATGGTAACCGCCTGTTTGCCAGACCCGATGCGCCCTTGAACAAGATGGCCACCAGCCTGGCCATCTGCCAACAGGTGACTGGCTATGCCCAGTACTACCAGAACTTCGGCATGAATCAGTTTGGCGCCTTGAACGGTACCGAACTGCAGCAGGCACGGCGCAAGCAGTTTGACGAGAACCTGGAGAAATATGGCAACGAGATGAGTGCGCTGTTTGCCTTTGTGGTCCACTGCAATACGCATCTGATTGGGCTGATGGAAGCCGAGCGCCAGGCCGACCCGGCCGAGGCGGCCACGCCTGAGGGCAAGCAGCGGCTGCATGACTTCAGCGTCAATACGGCGCGCGCCTATGCCGGCCTGGTGCAGTTCGTGGCCATGCCGTTCTGGACGGTGCCGCAAAAGAAAGTCATGATTGAGGCCAGTGCGCAGCACGCCACCGTCAATGCGGCGCTGATGAAGCCGCAGCAGCGCCAGGCACTGCTGTCCAGCCTGGCTGGCGTTGATGGCGAGCTAGATCCATCGCTGGCCGCGCCGCTGGCCACCGTGCGCCAGTCACTGGCCAGCACGGCCTGCACGGGGCTGTGCGAGTACTAGCTTACTCGACTGCTTCGAGCGGTTTGCTGCGCTGGCGCCAGCGCAGCAAACCCCAGGCGTACCAGCTGTAGTAGCCGGTCAGCAGGCCGTAGGCGGCCATCGTCAGCGGGCTCTGGCCGAATGGCGGCGGCGGCACCGGCACATCGAGGCGCGTGTTGAGGTAAATTTCCATGCCGCGATACAGCAATCGCGCCACGAATACCATCGTGACCACCAGCGCCAGGTAGCGGTGCTGGGTAAAGTAAAAATCCTTGCCAACCTGCTCGAAGCGGGTCAGTTTCAATCCCAGTACGGCCAGCCAGCCGCCGGCGAGCACGCCGGCGCCCAGGCTCGACAGCGGCAGCAGCTCGAATCTGGTGGTAAATGCCAGAAACACGATCAGGGCTGGAAAGGCAATCGCCACCAGCCAGTGACGCCACGGCTGTGATTTCTGGCGCGCCACCAGTTTTTTCAGGCGCGAATAAATGCGCCACACCAGCAGCGGAACCAGGAACAGCAGGGCAAGAGTGGTTGTTTCCATGAGTGAATGCGATAACGGCTAAAGCTGCGATTGTAAGCCAGATCGCCGGCCGTGCGGCAGCGCTGGAAAAGTTGCTTGTTGACATTTCAAGAACGCTTGCGCACTATGATCCGTCCTGCCGGCCGTGCATCACGGCTGTCGTCTGTCTGTTTATCGCTGATCACGGAGCTCCATGTCTACTCGTCTGCCCCTGCTGCCCCTGTTGCCCCTGTTGCCCCTTTCCGTTGGCCTGATGGCCGCCTCGTCGATGGCCACTGCACAAGATAGCGGCTATCAGCTGCCGCCTGCCGCGCTGCAGGCCATTGTCGATGCGCCGCGCGCGCCAACCCTGAGCCTCTCGCCGAAACGCAACCTGGCCGCCATGCTGGTCACGCCATCCTTGCCGGGCATCAGCGAAGTGGCGCAGCCGGAATTGAAACTGGCCGGCCTGCGCATCAATCCGCGCACCTATTCATCGAGCCGGTTCAGCTTTTACACGGGTTTGTCGCTACTCGATATCGATACGCAAAAGCAATTGGTCATCAAAGGCCTGCCGGCCGATGCGCGCATTGCCGACCTGGCCTGGTCGCCCGACCAGCGCTATCTGGCATTCACACAGGTGGTCTACGCCGATGCTGCCAAAGGCGTGAAGGAGTCCGGCGTACAGCTGTGGCTGCTCGACGTGCAGGCGCGCAGCGTGCGCAAGCTGGCCAGCCAGCCTTTGTCGAGCGTGTACGGGCGCGGCTTTTCGTGGATGCCTGACGGCAAGACGCTGCTGGTGCAGCTGAAGCCGGCCAAACTGGGAGCGGCGCCGTCGGCAAGCGGCATTCCGACCGGTCCGGCGATCCAGGACAGTCTGCCCGGCGGCGCCGTCAAGCAGCTGCGCACTTATCCTGATTTGTTGAAAAACGAACAGGATGCGCTGCTGTTCGAGCACTACATCACGGTGCAGCTGGCCCTGATCGATGTAGCTGGCAAGCAGCGCCTGGTGGGCCAGCCTGGTCAGTTCGCGCGCGTGTCGGTCGCGCCTGGCGGCAAGTATCTGCTGACCACCACGCTGGAGCGCCCGTATTCGTATATCGTGCCGGCGCGCAGCTTTGCCCACAAGACCGAAGTGCGCGACCTCAATGGCAAAGTGGTGCATCTGGTGGTGCAGCGTCCGCTGGAAGAAGGCCTGCCACCGGGTAACGATGCAGTATCGGCCGGCGTGCGCGATATCAGTTGGCGCGTCGATGCGCCGGCCACGCTGGTCTGGGCCGAAGCGCAGGATGGCGGCGATCCGGCCAAGACGGCGGAGATCCGCGATATTGTCTATACGCAGGCGGCGCCCTTTACCGCTGCGCCGGCCGTGCTGGCCAAACTGGGTTCGCGCTATGCGGGCGTGGCCTGGGGCCGCGGCGACCTGGCTCTGCTCAATGAAGCGTGGTACAAGACGCGCGCCGTCAAGCAGTGGCGCATCTATCCCGATGCACCGGGCAAGGCGGCCGAGCTGGTCTCGTCGCGCTCTTTCGAGGACCGCTATAACGACCCGGGCAGCCCGGTCATGCGCGCCGACGCGGCCGGCTTGCCGCGCCTCTTGATCGGCGCCGACAATACCATCTTGCTCGATGGCCAGGGCGCTTCAAGTGAAGGCGACCGCCCGTTTATCGACCGTTTCAGCCTCGATACCAAAAAGACCGAACGCCTGTTCCAGAGCGCGGCGCCCTACTATGAAAACGTGGTGGCGGTGCTGGACGAAGATGGCAGCCGTCTGCTGTCCACGCGCGAAACGCCGACCGAACAGCCGAACTACTATGTGCGCAACCTGAAAGCCGGCGCAGCAGGCTTGACGCCGCTCACGCATTTCCCGCATCCGCTGCCGCAACTGAAAGACGTGCAGAAAGAGCTGATCCGCTACAAGCGCGCCGACGGCGTCGACCTGACGGCAACGTTGATGTTGCCGCCCAACTACGACGCCAAACGCGACGGCCCGCTGCCGACGCTGATGTGGGCCTACCCACAGGAGTTCAAGACGGCCAGCGCCGCCAGCCAGACCAAGGGTTCGCCGTATAAGTTCAATGCCGTCAGCTACTGGGGCCCGGCCGCCTTCCTGGCCATGGGCTATGCGGTGCTCGATAACCCGTCGTTCCCGATTGTCGGCAACGGCGAACAGGAGCCGAACGACACCTATCTGCCGCAGCTGGTGGCCGATGCTGAAGCGGCAGTCGATGAAGTGGTCAAGCGCGGCGTGGCCGACCGCAACCGCATCGCCATCGGCGGCCACTCGTATGGCGCCTTTATGACTGGCAACCTGCTGGCCCACACGCGCTTGTTCCGCGCCGGCATCGCGCGTAGCGGCGCTTATAACCGCACGCTGACGCCATTCGGCTTCCAGTCCGAAGATCGTTCGTTCTGGCAGGCGCCGGCCGTGTACCAGGCCATGTCGCCGTTCAACTATGCCGACAAGATCAAGGATGCGCTGCTGATGATCCACGGCGAGCAGGACAACAATTCGGGCACCTTTCCGATCCAGAGCGAGCGCATGTTCCAGGCCATCAAGGGCCTGGGCGGCACGGCGCGCCTGGTGATGCTGCCTAACGAAAGCCACGCCTACCGCGCGCGCGAATCAATCATGCACATGCTGTATGAAAGCAACAACTGGCTGGAAAAATACGTGAAGAATGCGCCGCCTGCTGCGCCTGCAGCCAAATAAGCGCGGTTCAAGGCAGTAATTGGCGTTGGCGCCGGCATCTCGTGGTATGGTCTTCCTTTGGTGCAAAGGAAAACCGACCCACGGATGCCTGGTGCGCCTGATTTTCAGCGTAGTTTATTTCGTCAGAAAGGCTGTTTTTAGATGGCAATTATCAAGGAAGTCTACACACGCAAAGTCAGCGGCGACACGTTCGACTATGAGCTTGACTACACACCCGGCGCCGATGTGGGCTGGATCGCGCGCGTGTACCACGACGGCGTACTGAAGGGTTCGCCCCATGGCGCGCTGACCGCCAACGTGCTGACCGGCCCGGCGCTGGAGCAATACCTGCGGGCCTATGTTGAAGGCATGATCGAGCGCGGGCTCGACGTCGCTGAATAAAGCCGGTAGGTCGGAGTAGGTCGGATTAGCGCGCCAGCGCGTAATCCGACAACACCTGCAGCGCCAACAATGTTGTCGGATTACGGCCCGAAGGGCCTAATCCGACCTACGCCTCTCTCCCCCAATCAATCAAACGCCCAGGTATACAGCACATCGAGCGCATTATTGGTGCCGGTCTGGAACTGCAGCGTGATGCGGCGGTTCAGTTTGTAGCGCAGCTTGACCAGGCTTGACGCCGTGCTGGTGCCTTGCTCGAACGTCAGGTAGGCGCGCGAGGACAAACGCTTGCCGACGGTCACCACCGTGCTTTCCAGCCCCTGCGCCTGCGACAGGCCCACTTCATCGAGACCGAGCGAGCTGGCGATCTTGCCTTGCATGCCGCCGCCCGAGCCGCCGAACAGCGCGCCGGCAGCGGTGGTCAGCAGCGCCATTTCATCGCCGGCAGCCGCTTCGGCGCCGTGGCCCAGGATCAGCCAGGCCAGCTTGTCGCTGTCCGAGACGTTCGGCGTCGAGACCAGTTTGGCCGTCGGCGCCTGCGCCGTGCCGCGCACTTCCACACCCGCTTCCACATTGGTTTCCGACAGCGCTTCGCCGTCCGGACGCTTGCGTACCGCCAGGATATTGAGCGACGGATTGTCATAGGCGCCGGTAAAGTTGATCACGCCACGGTCGATCGACAGTTTCTGGCCATAGGCCGCATACAGGCCGTTGGCAACGCGGATGCTGCCCGTCACGCGCGGCGCCGAACTGTTCTGGATACGCGCACGGATATTGCCGGCCAGGTCGGCGTCGATACCCATGCCGCGCAGATGGAAGGCGTTGCCCAAGTCAAATTCCAGATCGACGTTCAGCGGCAGCGATGGCGCTTCCTTGGTGGCGCGGCTGTTCTTGCCCAGTACCACCACGTCGTCGCTTTGCGTTGGCCTGTCTTGCGGCGCCAGTTCGATCAGCGCGCGGTTGGCCTTGAACTTGCCGTCGAGGCTGAAGCGCTTGTCGTTGCGCACCACGCTGGCGTTGCCCGACAGAATCAGGGTACGGTCAGGGCGCGACAGCGCCGTCAGGCGGTCGGCCACCAGGCGCAGCTCCATGGTCGCTTCGCCGCCGGCAAAGCGTACCCAGCCATCAGCCTGGGCCTTGCCGTTGCCGCCGTCAAAGCTCAGCCGCTGCAACTGCAGCTGGTCGCCGGCCAGCTTGGCTTGCAGCACGCCATTGCGCAGGCGCAGGCCCTGTTCGGCCCAGTTCACCACCAGCTTGCTGCCATTGATATCACCGTTCAACAGTGGCGCACCGATGGTGCCGCTGCCAGTCAGCGCCATCTGCAGGGCACCGTCGAGCTGCAGCCCAGCCTGGCCGGTCAGGGCGCCGACCCAGGCCAGCGAGGCGATATTGGTGGTGCTGGTCAGGTTCAGGGTGCTGTCGTTGCCGATGCGTCCGCCCAGCATCTGCACGGTGGCGTTGACGTCGCTCTGGCCCACGCGCGAGCCGTCCAGTTTGGCTTGCAGGCGCAGCTGGTCGTTGGCGATATTGACGCGGGCATCGAGCGTGCGCAGGCCCAGCGTCAGCGGCTGGTACAGGCCGACGGTGACGTCGCCTTTTTCACGGAACAGATGCACCATGCCGGCCAGCACCGGCGTTTTCTGCGCCGCCGTTGGCGCCTGCATGTCCACCTGCCACTGCGCGCCCAGCGTCAGGTCGCCGCGCAGGTTTTCCTGCAGCGCCGGCGAGAACTGGCCCAGGTAGGTCAGTGCCACGCCGGTAGCCTGGCCGGTACTGGCCCAGCGCGGTCCGTTCTTGGTAAGCGACTGCATGGTGATGCTGCCCGCTGGCAGTTTGATCACCGTATTGCCCACGCTGATCTGCTCGGGATTGCCCAGGCCGCCAACGCCGCTGCCGGCCGGGCCGGCCACGCGTACCGCTACCGGCGACTGCAATGCCAAAGCATAGCGGCCCTTGTTCTGCAGGCTGTCGATACTGCCGGTCCAGCTGGCGCCGCTCTGGCTGCCGTGCAGTTGCACGCTGGCGTCAAAGTCGTCGTTGCGCGCTGTCAGCGAGACCGTATGGCTGCCGCGCGTGCCGGTACTTTTCACATGCGCGTTGGCCAGCTTGAAGGTGGGCGTGCTGTAGCCGGTAATATCGAGTTCGGCGTTCAGCGGGTCCTGCGCGCCGGTGCCGCTGCCAACGCTGGCGCTGCCCTTGATGGCAGTGAGGCGCTGGTCGCCAAAGAAGGTCAGGTCGCGTCCGTCCAGGCTCAGCTGCGCTGCCGGTGCGTCCATCTTGCCCGACACGGTGCCGGCAGCGCGCAGCACGCCGCCAAAGCGCGGTCCCAGCGTGGACAGTTGCGGCGCGTCGAGCTTCCAGGTCAACTGGTCGGTGCTGCCGCCCAGCGCACCTTTGGCCAGCAGGCTGTTGGGCCCCAGGCGCAGTTCGGCGTCGACGCTGTCGACACGTTTGGCGGTGGCCGACAATTTGGCATAGCCGGCCAGCGGCGCGTTTTGCAGCGTGGACTCGCGCAGCGCGAGCGTCAGGGCCAGGCGCCAGTCTTTGGTCAGGCGGCCAGTGCCATTGAAGTCGGCGTTGACGTTACCGACTGGCAGGTCGCCAAACGCGGCCGGATTGAGTTTCTGTACCGAGCCGGCCAGTTTCAGGTCGGGTTCCTTGTTGGGGCCGGTCAGGCCGACGTCGCCGCTGGCGTGGATCACGCTGTCGGGAGCAGGGCGCTTGCTGCTGGTTAGACCCAAGCCTTTGGCGTCGGCCACAAAACTGCTGCGCGGCTGCTGCAGCGTGCCTTGTGCCACGCCGCTGGCCAGCAGGGTGCCAACCAGGTTGCCTTGCAACGCAGAGAGCTGGCGTGCATCGACATTCCAGTTGAGCTTTTCGCCGGCGCCGCCAAAGTTGCCCTTGGCAGCGATGGTGTTCTTGCCCAGCGCCAGTTGCACGTCGATACCGCTGAAATGGGCGGCGTCGGCGGTCAGCTTGCCCTTGCCTGACAAAGGCTGGTCAAGCAGCTTGCTGGGGCGCACGGTGAAGTCGGCATTGGCCAGCCACTGCGGCGCGACGTGACCATTGGCGCGTACATCGAGGTTCAGGTCGGCCACCGGGAAGGCGCCGAAGTCGGCCGGATTCAGGCGACTGGTGCTGGCCACGGCTTTGAAGGGTTGGTCGTCCTTGAACGTGATTTCACCGCTGGCGTTAATGCTGCTTTTGCCCGCCTGCAAGGTGGCCTTGCGCAGCATGACCAGCGAGTCGGCCAGCGTGGCTTCCAGGGCCAGGCGCATCTTCGCTTCGCCCAGTTTGGCGCGCACCGCATGCGTCTTGCCATCGCTGTCGAGCGTGATGTCGCCGGCAATGGCGGTATTGTTGATGCTGCTATAAATCTGCTGCAGGTCGATCTTGTCGGTATGCAGCGTAAATTGCGCGGCGCCGATTGGTGCGTTCACGCCATCGCGGTCGAGTTTACCCTTGCCGGCAAACTTGCCGGCCTTGCCGAAGTCGATCAGGGCCGACTCCAGCGTGGTGGCCGTCAGCGTGCCGCCCAGTACCGCTTCGAGCTGGCGCAGCGGCAGTTTCTGCTGGTCAATCTGGCCGGGCGCAGCGTGGTTGACAATGGCCAGCTTGCCCGACACGGCCTGCTGCGCGCCGATGGCCGCATCGAGGTCCAGGCTCAGGTCGGCCTGCGGCCAGGTGGCGTCATAGCGGCCCGGATTGATATTGCGCCCGGCAATGCGCGCCGAACGCAGGATGATGACCGGGTCGAACGGCGCCAGCGCCAGTTGTGCATCGGCCGTGGCCGGTCCGGCCGCACCCTTGGCGCCGATGGTGAGTACATTCAGATCGCCGCCCAGCTGCAGATTGAGCGCTGCCGGTTTTTCGCCGGCGGGCGGGGTGGCCTGCGTCAGGCTGGCCGTGCCCTTGAGTTTGAACGGCTGCGTGCCGGCAATTGTCAGCTCGGCCTTGGCCAGGCCGAATGGGGTGGCGGCCGATGCGTCTTTCAGCTGCCATTCGGTCTTGTCGCCAGACAGCGCAAAGCGGATGTTGTCAAACACGGTGTTGCCGGTCTCGCCGACCAGCGTCAGCTTGTCGAGCTTGGCTTCGCTGATGCCGATTTTGAACGGCGGCGCCAGGCTGGTCGGCATGGTGGATGGTTCATCGGACTTGGCCAGGCTTTGCACGGCCAGGCTGGCCACATGCAGCTCGCTGATCGCAATGCCTTCCGAGAAATACTGGAACGGCGACCAGTTGATATCGACATTGTCGGCCGTGATCTGCTGCGTTTTGTTGCGGTAGCGCACATGACCGAGGTGCATGCGGTTATACAGCGAGCCCGACACGCCGCTCACTTCAATTTCGCCGCCGCTGGCGCTGGCCACTTTCTGCACCAGCAGTTGCAGCGTCGATTCGCGGCCCAGGAACCAGAAGGCGCCACCCAGTAGCAGACCCGCGCTGGCCACGCCGATCAGCAGATAGCGCGGCCAGCGCCGCGCCTTGGGAACTGGCGCCGTCGCGGTCGCCTGTGGGGATTCGTTGTTAGGTTCGGACATCAGAAAGTGAATCCCAGAGAAAAGTGTAAACGATAAGCATGAACGGCGTGGCCATACGCCACGTCGACGTTGATGGGGCCGACCGGGCTCTTGTAGCGCCCGCCCAGGCCATAGCCCGATTTCGGCGTCAGCGCGCCCTTGAAGTCATCTGCGGCATTGCCTGCGTCATAGAAAGCGGCAATTGCCCACTTCGGCTTGAACCAGTATTGATATTCGGCGCTGGCGGTAGCCATATAGCGCCCGCCCACGGTGGCGTCGCCTTCCTTCACGCCCAGTTCCTGGTAGGCATAGCCGCGCACCGACTGGTCGCCGCCGGCGCGGAACAGGTAGACGGCTGGCACACCGGTTTTTTCTTTCGAGCCCAGCGCGCCGATTTCACCGCGCACGATCAGCTCGCCCTTTTCGCCGAGCGGGCGGTAATAGACGCCCTTGCCGGCCACGCGCACGAAGCGCTCGTCGGTCAGCACAGGCAGCAGCGCGCCGCCGATCTGGGCATTCAATACGTAGCCTTTGGTAGGGAACAGCAGGCTGTCGAGGTTGCGTTTGGTAATCGCATAGGTCAGCGGCAGGCTCTTGCTTTGCGTCTGCTCCAGACCGACCACGGTTTTGGTTTCGCTGAGGAACTCGAACGTCAGGCTGCGTTCGAGGTTGGTGCCGCCCCAGTTGCGCTTGGCCGTAACGCTCGATACGGCGGTAATCTCGTTGGAAATATCGCTGCGCTCGAACGACGTGCCCACGCTGTCGTTATAGCCGCGCTCGGTGGTCGGGAAATAGAAAGTGCCGCGCGCCGTCTGTTTCTTGGTCTCCATCGTCAGTGCGCTCTTGAAGCGCGTATTCCAGACGTTCAGGTTGTCGTAGTTGAGCTGGACGCGGTTACCGGTATTGGTACTGAAACCGATACCGGCGCTGACGTTCTGCTGCTTGTTTTCGGTCACGCGCACCACCAGCGGCAGCTGCGGCGAAGGGCCACGCCGGGCAGTGGTTTTTGGTGGTTCCTCACCAGCCGCCTCGGCAGCCTGGGTTTCCTGGCCGGCCTCGATCTGCTCGTTGAGGATGCTGCTCATGTCGGCGCTGACTTCCACGCTGGCAAAGTAGCCGGTGTCCTGCAGGCGCGCCTGGTACAGCTGCAGCGCTGACTCGCTGTAGTACTCGCCGGGACTGATCTTGTTGAGGTTGCGGATAATGCTGGGGTCGTAGCGCTGCAGGCCTTCGATGCGCAGGTCGCCAAAGCGCAGCTCGGGGCCGCTGTCGAGGATGACAAGCAGCGACACTTTATGCGTGTCCGGATCGACCACCGCCTGCGTATCGACCAGCTGCGCGCGCGGGTAGCGCGTCTGCACCACTTCGCGCAGCAGCGCCCGCTTGGCCGATTCCCATTCGGACTGGCGGAAGATGCTGCCGGTTTTCAAGGCCCAGTTGCGTTTGAGTGCTTCCGTATCAAACGGCTCGCTCGCCGCCAGTGGCGGCGTGGGATCGAAGCCGCGCAGTTCCAGTTCGACCTTGTCGACCGTCACCGGTTGGCCCGGCTCGACTTCGACCGTGACCACCGGGCGCTCGGCATTGATGTCGACGCGCACCTCGACGGTGGGCGTATAAAAGCCGGCCGTGGCCACCAGGTTTTTGACCTGTTCCGGTGTATCGCGCACCAGGCGCTGCAGCTGGCCGCGGTCCATGCGCGGGTTGCCGCGAAAGCGTTCCAGGTCGAGGTTTTTCTCCAGCAGCTCATCGAGGTCGCCGGGCGCCACCACTTTGACCGTGTACTGCAGCGCTGGCGTGGCCGGCTCGGCTACGATATCGGCTGCTGTGTCGGTCATCGGTTCGACGCTGGTCGTGTCGGCGGCTGGCGTGTCTGCCGGCGCCTGTATGGGGGCAGCGGCTGTGCTTTCGGGCGGCGCCGGCTCGGCGCTTTGCGCGCGCGCCTCGGCCATCGGCACGGCCAGCAGGCTGCCGCCGGCCAGCGCCAGTGTCAGTTGGCCCATTACTTTTGGCAGCAAGTGTGCCAGAATTCGTGGTCGTATCGCCTTGCCGGCCGTTGTCGGTCGTATGGGTGGTGCAGAAAACATGGTGCTCCAGGTGAGTAAATGCTGAATGCATGTTACCGGAATAGGTAAATTGATGGCGTCCGAATAAGATCTTTTTGCGTCTGGCAAGCACGGCCGCTTGTAGTGCATGATGGTAACAATAATGTTTATTAAATGGAAATATAATTATGCTAGCAACTGACTCCGCACTGGTCCTGTTCAGCGGTGGCCAGGATTCCACTACCTGCCTGGCGTGGGCCCTGAAAAACTACAGCCGTGTAGAAACCATCGGTTTCGATTATGGCCAGCGCCATGCGATCGAACTGACCGTGCGGCCGACCCTGCTCGAACAGATGCGCGCCCAGTCGCCGCTGTGGGCCGGGCGCCTGGGCGAAGATCACATGATCGACCTGTCCCTGATTGCCGCCATTTCCGATACGGCCATGACGCAGAACGTCGAAATCGTGATGCAGGAAAACGGTTTGCCCAATACTTTCGTGCCAGGGCGCAACCTGCTGTTCATGACGGTGGCTGCCACGGTGGCGTACCGCCGCGGCCTGACGGTGCTGGTGGGCGGCATGTGCGAAACGGACTTTTCCGGTTATCCCGATTGCCGCGACGACACCATGAAGGCGCTGCAAGTGGCGCTCAACCTGGGCATGGACACGCGCATGAAGCTGGAAACGCCGCTGATGTGGCTGGACAAGGCGCAAAGCTGGGACCTGGCCGAAAGCCTGGGCGGCCAGCGTCTGGTCGACCTGATCCGTAGCGGCACCCATACCTGCTACCTGGGCGAGCGTGGCGCGTTGCATGACTGGGGCTACGGCTGCGGCACCTGTCCGGCCTGCGCCTTGCGCGCCAATGGTTACCATCAGTACATACAGAGCAAGCAGTCTGGCGCCTGACACTGCCGCCAGTTCAGAGCGTAATAAAGCAATTTTGTAGTCTTTTTGACACAAAATACATTTATGACAGCACGCTGCACGTTACGTGCTATCGTTGATCGTGACGACTGATGGTTAGCCGCAGCCGATGCTGCGCACCGGCCGTCATCAGGTTTTATTCGATCAGCCATGCCGCCCGCCATGAACAAACGCGTCCAGCCGTCGTTTTTTTCCAAGCCGCCATCGGATTGGGTCGGACCGCGCCTGTTTGCCGCTCTGGTGCTGACCTTGTGCCTGAGCCTGACGTATGGCGCCTGGCGCACGGCCAGCGACGCCAGCGCCCAGCAGGTGCGCCTCGATTTTGATTTTCGCGTACGCGAACTGGTCAGCCATATCAACCATCGCATGCGCGCCTACAGCGAAGTGCTGTACGGCGTGCAGGGGCTGTACGCCAGCTCCCGGGAAGTCACGCGCAGCGAATTTCACGCCTATCTGGCGGCGCAGGATATTGCCCGCCACTTCCCGGGCATACTGGGCATCGGCTATGTACCGCTGTTGCCCGGCGCACAGGGCATGGAGCACGAAGCCCTGGCGCGCGCGCAGGGCGTGCCCGACTACCATATCCACCCGCCGGGCCAGCGGCCCTGGCTTGCGCCGGTGACCTATCTGGAACCCGACAGCGCCGCCAACCGCAGCGCGCTGGGCTACGACCTGTGGTACGAGCCGGTGCGCCGCGCCGCGCTGGAAGAAGCGCGCGACAGCGGCCAGGTCGCGATGACCGGCAAGCTGCACCTGGTGCAGGATGGCGAGGCACGTGACACCGGCGCCGGCAGCTATGGCTTCCTGCTGGTGATGCCCGTGTATGACAATGCGCTGGCGCATGACAGCGTGCCGGCGCGCCGCGCGGCGCTGCGCGCCTGGATATTTGCGCCGTTTCGCATGGCCGACCTGATGGCCGGCGTGGGGGGCGAAGCGTCGCGCCTGCTGGACCTGGAAATCTACGACGGCGAGCAGGTTGCGCCTGCTGCGCTGATGCTTGACAGTATTGCCGATCCGCCTGCGGCGGCGCCCGCCGATCAGTTATCGTCGCAGCAGGTGATCCGGCCCGCCGGCCATGCCTGGACGGTGCGCGTGCGCGCCATGCCCGGTTTCGATGGCGATATCCTGGCGCGGCCGCGCGGCGTAGCCTGGACCGGCCTGCTGGTCAGCGTGGTGCTGGCGCTGGCCACCTGGCTGCTGGCGGCCAGCCGCACCAACGCCAGGCTGGCGCTGGCGCGCGCCAGCGAACTGGCGGCGCAACTTGAACAGGGGCAGGCCAGTGTGCTGGCAATGGCCGAAGCCGCACAGCGCAGCCAGGCCATGCTGCGCAATATCCTTGACGCCACCATCGACGGCATCCTGGTCGACAATGGCGACGGTCGCATCGTGACCTCGAACCGGCGTTTTCGCGATTTGTGGCAGGTGCCCGATGCACTGGACTGGCAAGCCGACGGGGCTGAGCTGGTGCGCCATGTGCAAAGCCAGCTGGAGCAGGCTGCGCCGTTTCTTGGCGCCGGCCTGCCACCGCCGCATGGTCATCGCGAACAGCGCGAGGTGCTGCAGCTGCGCGACGGTCGCGTCATCGAGCAATATATGCGTAGCATGCAGCTGGGCAATGAGCAGGCGCGCCTGTGGACGTTTCGCGATATCAGCGAGCGCAGCGTGGTCGAGCGGCGCGAAAGCACGCGCCGCCAGGTGCTGGAAATGCTGGCCACCGGCGCGCCGCTGGAGCGGGTGCTCGAAAGCGTGGTGCTGGCGTTGCAGGCCGAGCATCCGGCCATGCTGTGCAGCATCTTGCTGCTCGATGAAAGCCGGCACCGGCTGGTGCTGGGCGCCGCGCCTGGCCTGCCGGCGTTTTTCAACCTGGCCAGCCATGGCCATGGTCTCGACATGCTGCAGGGCGTGCATGGCATTGCCGCCCAAAGCGCGTGCAGCGGCGAACGCCTGTGCGTGTCCGACTTGCGCAGCCTGGCGCAACCGCCCGAAGCGATGGAGCTGGCCTGGCGCGCCCAGTTGCAAGCTGCCTGGGCCGAGCCGGT
Organism: Janthinobacterium aquaticum; assembly: GCF_009208565.1. GTDB lineage: Bacteria > Pseudomonadota > Gammaproteobacteria > Burkholderiales > Burkholderiaceae_D > Janthinobacterium. Next base: position 169,925 of record NZ_WFLK01000009.1, read on the forward strand.
GCGTGGTGCTTCGGGCAAGCTGCTGGGCGTGCTGATGGCTTACCACCGCCAGCGCGCCACGCCTGGTGCTGCGCATCTGGCGCGCCTGAGCGAGGCGGCGCAGCTGGCCGGCATGGCCATCGAGCAGGCGCAGGTAGCGCTGGCGCTGCGCGCCGGCGAAGCGCGCTTTCGCAGCCTGTACGATCATGCGCCGGTGGCCTTGTGGGAGCAGGACTGGTCGGCCGCGCGCGCTGCACTCGAGGCGCTGGCGCAAGCGGGCGTGCAGGATATGGAGGCCCATTTCAAGTCGCATCCTGAAGAGCTGGTCCGCTTGGCGGGGCTGGTGCGCATTATCGACGCCAATGGCGCGGCGCTGGCGCAGGTGCGCGCCAGTGCCGACCAGCAGCGGCGCGGCGTGCTGAGCCTGGCGCAGAACTTTGACGGCAACGCCTTGTCCGGCTTTGGTTCGGCCTTGCTGGCGCTGGCCGGCGGCGCCCATCTGTACGAGTGTGAAAGCAGCTTTGTACGGCTCGATGGCGCGGTTCGGCAAAATGAACTGAGCATGCTAGTCATGCCCGGCCATGCCGATACGCTTGATTTCGTGATGCTCTCGTCGCTCGACATTACCGAACGCAAGCGCATGAATGAGGAACTGCTGCAACTGGCGACCACCGATTTCCTGACGGGCCTGCCGAACCGGCGCCAGTTCATGACCATGCTGGAAAACGAACATGCACGCCTGCAGCGCGAGCTGGCCAGCAGTGCCACCGTGCTGATGCTCGATATCGATCATTTCAAGCGCGTCAACGACGAATACGGCCATGCGGTCGGCGATATCGTGCTGCGCCACCTGGGGGCGCTGCTATGGCAGCAGTTGCGCAAGGTCGATGTGCCGGGGCGCGTGGGCGGCGAGGAGTTTGCCGTGCTGTTGCCCGGTACCGAACTGGCGCAAGCGGCGGTGTTTGCCGAGCGCCTGCGCCGGCGTGTTGCCGACAGCACGGTGGCGCTCGATAGCGGCATCGTGCTCAATGTCACCATCAGTGTCGGCATGGCCGCCATGTCCGGTACCGATGCGCATTGCGACGCCGTGCTGGCGCGCGCCGACGAAGCCCTGTACCGCGCCAAGCGTGGCGGACGCAACCGGGTCGAACAGAATCACGACGGCGCCAGCGCGGTGCTCAGCAAGTTCATGGCTGGTTCTGACGGCGATCGCGTCTGACCAGCATCCAGATCAGCGCCACGGCCAGCAAAGGCAGCAGCAGGGGCGAACTGAACACCAGCGCCAGCAGCACCAGCATGCCCAGCACGCATGCCAGCAGCAGACCCACGCCCGCCGCCACCACGCCGACCAGTATCGCCGCGCCCAGCAATGCTGCGCCCGCCACCACCATGCCGAACAGCCATTCAAAAGGTCCGTCGAGATCGTTGCCGTTGATATGCAGGTCAGCCGTGCCGACTTTGTCGAGGAACAGGCAGAGCAGCATCAGGATCAGGGCGAAAGTCAGGATTTTTTTCATGGCGGGCCTCGTTGCGTTCAAAGTGGTGATGAGGCCACTGTAGCGCTGCACCGGCATGCCTGCCAGCCGCGTGCGACAGACGGTCATTTTGCAGGAATGGAATGAATATTATCGGATGGATTGCCGGTTCGGCCTGGGTAGGTTGCCTGCCGCAACTTTCTTTTCCGGACCTTATCGTCTTGTAATACCGGCAGGGCGTTCTATACTGAATGCCTGATCCGCCGTCTTGATTCCTGCCTCAACCCAGCAAGGAGGACGTCATGCCTGTGTTTGCCGTTGCAGGGGCTCAATCGCTAGCCCCGCACCTGTTTTCCAACCTTCGTCACACGCGCCAGCGTAGCGCCGTGCAGTCCTGTGCCGAGCCTGTCGGCGCGCCATCGGCCATTCCGCCGATTATTATCAATCCTTTCAATTATCATGTGCCGCTGCCGGCCATCGATCCCCGTTGGACGCCGCCCGGACCGCCGCTGACCTGGCCGGCGCGGCCGGCCAGGTTGATGTAATGAAAATCGTGCTGCGGCCATGCGGGCCGCAGCACGATATTGCTCAGGTTTTATCGCTCAGGTTTTGCGGCGCAGCATAAAGCCCATCAGTCCCAGGCCGACCAGCAGCATGGCGTAGGTGCCTGGCTCCGGCACGGCGCTGATCAGCGCGTGGTTGTCGGTTTCAAAGGCATTGCCAGTCGAGATGAACTTTACCGACGTAATATTCTGACCCTGGCTGGCAAAGGCATTGATGTACATGCCGAGCGAGCGGTCGCCATTGGCGGGATTGCCTGCCAGTGCGGCCAGCTGCGTGCCGGTCATGGTGATGGAAGACTGGTCGGAAAAATTGTATTGCACGCTGTTATATTTGTCCGGCGAGCCCATGTAGAAGCCGAAATAGCTGAGGCCGCCGGTAAACGTGGCAATCACCGGCGAACTCTGGTTCGATGAAATGCCGGCCGACATATATGGCGAGGTATCGTTCGGCAGCGCCGCATGATTGCCGGTGGTGCCGCTGAAGATCGTGGCGCCAGAGTAGTTTGCCGGAATGATGTTGTCGTTGAAGTCGATGGTGGTGGCGCCGGCAACCGAGGTGACCAGGCCTTCGCCGGCAAGTGCGGTGCCGCCGGAGGTAAAGGTTGGGACGGCGCTGGCTGCGCCTGCTGCGGCTGCCAGTGCCAGGAAAGCCATGCTAGGCAAGAGTTTCATGTTTGTTCCCTCTGTAATGGTTATGATTTTTTGACGCAATTGCGGTATAGCGCGTGCGGCGTGCAGGGACGGGGGACGCCGGAAATTACTCTTGGCCAATTAATGTAATTATGAAACTTTTTAATATAAAAATTATAATTTTAAATTGCGTTTTTATAATAGTTCGCTTTGCGCGATATCAAAGGCAAATTGCTAGAGTCTCGCTACTAGATTGATCGCTTGCATATTTGGCGATCTCGGCTATGGCGCCATGCGCCGCGCTTTGCCAAACAGCGGCATAAGGCCCCGATTTGGACTATCATGCTAGCCCCGAACCATCTGACGAGCAGCGCCATGAGCAGCGAAATTCCCGAAGTTCCCGAACATGATTCCGAGAGCGATGTCGAGCAGCACAACGATGCGCCGATCCAGGAGCCGCGCCTGTGGGTGGGCAACGGCTGGACGGCGCGCGTGATCAAGAATGAAGAAGACGAAGGCTGGGCGGTGGCCATGATCAAGGACGGCGAGCCGGAACCGGCCCTGGTCGGCCCGTGGACCATGGGGCGCGACAAGAAAAACCCCAAGCCGCTCGATGTCAACGCCTTCAATACGCTGGTCAAGACTGCTTCCGAAGTATTGCGCCGCCACGAGCAGCAGCTGCATGCGCAGCTGCATAAAAGCCTGTATGTCGGCACCGACGACGGCCAGGTCAAGGTGATGTTCGACATCGTGCCCGACGAAGATCATCCGTACGCCGAACTGAGCGCCTACGACGCAGACGGCGAGCAGATCGCCAAGGTGCGCACTTCGGCCGCCTTCAAGTTCAACGCCACGTCGGCGGCGAACTGGATCGAAGGCGGCTATCGCAAGGTTTAAGCGGCGCTTGCCGTTGCCGGGCGCGTCGGCGCGGGCCAGGCATGGCGCCGATGACCGCGCAGGTCAGCCGCCATAGTTGCCATGCCTACCTGTTTTGTTCCCGCCAGGCCTTGAGCTGCGCGCCGATCGCCTTGCCCTGGTAGATCTGCGGCTCAGAATGCTCTTCCTCGCCCAGGCCTTGTTCCTGGAAGTCAGCTTTTTCACGCGCGCGCACCAGTGCCCGGGCCGTGTCGAAGGCAGCCGCAAAGCTGCTGCTGCCAGGCAGCGCCTGCTTGAAATAGGCTTCGCTGAAATAGGTGAAGTCGTTCTGATCGTCGCAGCCAAACGAGGTGCGGTCAGCGCGCGCGGCCGTGATGATCAGGGTATTGTCGTCTTTCAGGGCATCGATAAAGCCGCCCGCATAGCAGGCTGAAATGACGATCACCTTCCAGCGGATGGCGCTGTGCTTGAGCATGGCGGCCAGTTCGGTTGCAGGCAGGTTGTGCAGATCCATGCCGTTTTGCGCCAGCGCCAGTTCATGGCCGGGCGAGCCGTGGCTGGTCAGGAACAAAAACAGGATGTCCTGCTGCGTGTTCATTTTCGCCCCCAGCGCATCGAGGCTGGTGCGGATGCTGGTGCGGGTGGCCATCGGCTGCTGCGCTACCGTATTGCGGCTGTTGACCAGCGCCAGCGAACGGCCAAGCGTGCCATAGTCGCGGTCGAACTGCTGCTGCACGAAAGCCGTTTCACGCCGGAACACTTCCTGTGCGCCATCGCCGCCCACTGCCAGCAGGTACAGATTGATCGCCTTGGCCGGATCGCGCGGCAGCACATTGGCAAGGCTGCGTTCGAGCAGCGCCTGCTGGCCGTACAGGGCCAGCTCGATATTGTCGCGCGTGAGCTTGTCGGCCGCAGGATCGTCGAGCTGGCCTTCGACCCAGTTGCCGCTGTCGCTGGCGCGCCCGTCGGCATGGTGCAGCACGCCAGCGCCATCGAACAAACCATTGCTGAAGTGGCCTTCGTAGCGGTCACCGTCCGGCGTGCGCAGCACGCCCACGCCATCGAATTTCCAGTCTTTCAGTTCGCCTTCATAGACGATGCCGTCGGGCGTCTTGACCTGCATCGGCCCTTGCGGCTGGCCTTGTGCGAACTTGCCCTTGAAGACCACGCCGTCGCTGTCGGTCAGGATGCCGGCGCCATGTGGTTTCCAGTTGCGAAACGTGCCGACATAGCTGCCGCCATCGGGGCCGCGATAGCTGCCGGCCCCGTCGAAATTGCCGTTGACAAAGGTGCCGGCATACACTTCGCCCTTGGGCGAGGTATAGCGGCCCTGGCCATCGAAAGCACCCTGGCGGAATTGTCCTTCGTAGCGCACGCCCGACGGCTGGCGCAAGCTGCCTTGGCCGCTGAATACGCCGCGCGCAAAGCCCCCTTCGTAGTAGGCGCCGCTCGCATATTCGAGCCGGCCTTTGCCGTGCATCCTGCCGTCGACCAGCGGACCGAAATAGCGGCCGCCATCGGCTGTCTGGGCGTTCGGTGCGGCACTGGCCGCCGCTGCAAACAGCGGGGGCGCGGCCAGCAGCAGGGCGGCAAGCAAAGCGCAGCGCAAACGGGAGGGCGAGGCATTCATGGGTATCGGCCGGCAAAAAGAATCGCCTAGTCTGCCATTGTCTGGCCCGGGTGGCAAATGGCTGTTGCGGTAAAAGTGCTTTATGAAAAAACGCTGCCTTTATGTCGTGCCAGGCAGAAGGTGAACTGCTAATATTGTTTTTTGGAATCTAAGTAATCAAGGGCAAGGAACTGTATGGAAAGTCGTCTCCGCCGTCTCGAAGCTGTGCAAACTGTATTGCTGGAAATTGGCCAGCGTTCGAGCACCTGCAGCGATGTCCGCGAATTTTTGCAGGCCGTGCATGCGGCGCTGGGCCGTATCATGTATGCGGCGAACTTTTATGTGGCGCTGAGCGACCATGACGACGGCCTGGTGCGGTTTCCGTATTTTGTCGATGAATTCGATCCGGCGCCCGATCCGCAAGCCGGCGTGCGCCTGGCTAGCGCCAAGCAGTCGCCTACTGCCTGGGTGATCGTCAACCGCAAGCAGCTGGTGATGACGGCCGGTGACGACGCCATGCGCGCCATCGATGGCGGCGCCTGGGGCGGCGGCACTGCCGCCGAACACTGGATCGGTTGTCCGCTGCTCGACCAGCAGCACCAGGCGCTGGGCGCCATCGTGATCCAGAGCTACGATGCGCAACACCGCTACAGCCAGGAAGACCAGGCGCTGTTTGCGCTGATCGCCACCCATGTGTCGAGCGCGCTGGCGGGCATGCAAAGCCTGGATCGGCTGGAAAAGGCGGTGCAGGAGCGCACGGCGCTGCTGGCCCATGAAGTGGCCGAGCGGCGCCGCGCGGAAAGCCTGCAGCATGCACTGTACGAGATTGCCAACCTGTCGGCGCAAACCTCGGACGCCAGCACCTTGTACAGGAAGTTGCATGCGATTATCAGCGAGCTGGTCTCTGCCAAGAATTTCCTGATTGCCCTGTATCACCCCGATAACGCCGAGATCACCATTCCGTACTTTGTCGATGAAAAAGATGCGCAGGCGCCGGTCCAGCGCTTCGATTACGGCGTGGGCATGAGTTCGTATATTCTGGCGCGGCGCCAGGCCTGCCTGCTCGACGCCGCCAGCTACGCCGCGCTGGTGGCCAGCGGTGAAATCAATGAGCCGCTGGGCAACGCCGGCATTGCCAGCTGGATGGGCGCGCCGATGCTACTGGGCGAACGCGCGTATGGCGTGCTGATCGTGCAAAGCTATGACAGTTCGGTGGTGTATGGCCAGGCCGAGCTCGATGTGCTGGCCTTTATGGCCAGCCATGTGGCGGTCGCCATGGCGCGCATCCAGGCCGAGCACGCCAGGCGCCAGGCCAAAAAAGCGCTGGAAGAGCAGAACGCGGCGCTCAACAGCGCCTTGAGCGCGCTGCAGGAGGCCCAGTCGGAGCTGGTACGCCAGGAAAAGCTTGCTTCGCTGGGCCGCCTGGTGGCCGGCGTGGCGCATGAAATCAATACCCCGCTGGGCATCTGCGTGACCGCCACCAGCCACCTGGTGCAGGAGCTCAAACTCACGCGTGAAGACCTGGACGCCGGCCAGCTCGACGAAGACGGTCTGCAGCAGTTTTTCGAGATTATCGACCAGACCTTGCGCATCATGACCACCAATACCCAGCGCGCCGCGGCGCTGGTGCGCAGCTTCAAGCAGGTGGCGGTGGATCAGTCATCGGATGAACTGCGCAACTTCAACCTGCGCAAGTATATCGATGAGGTGCTGCTGTCGCTGCAACCGAAGCTCAAGGGCAAGCCGATCACGGTGGAGGTCGAATGCCCGCCGGCGCTGCAACTGCGCAGCTACCCGGGCGCGGTGTCGCAGATCATCACCAATATGGTGGTCAATTCGCTGGTCCATGGTTTTGCCGAAGGCGAGCCGGGCGTGATCCGCATCCATGTGCGCAGCGAAGCAGAGATGCTCGAGCTCGATTACAGCGACGATGGCCTGGGCATGGACAACACCACGCTGGCGCAGTTGTTCGACCCCTTCTTTACCACCAAGCGCGGCTCGGGCGGCAGCGGCCTGGGCGCGCATATCCTGTATAACCTGGTGACTGGGCCGCTGGGCGGCACCGTCAAGGTGGCCAGCGCGCCGGGCATGGGTCTGCACTACAAGATCCGCTTTCCGCTCGAGCCGAAGGCGGCGTAATCCGACAACATTGTTGACGCTTGTGGTGTTGTCGGATTACGCGGGCCTTGCCCCGCTAATCCGACCTACCACGTCATTCGACTCAGTCGGGGAAACGCTGGTTCAGCGCCAGCGCTTCGTCCAGGTTGGCGATCAGCAGCTCCACATATTGCGGATCGAGGTGGCTGCCGCTCACTTCGCGCAGATAGCTGACCACGCGTTCGAGCGGCCAGGCTTCCTTGTAGCAGCGCTTGTGCATCAGCGCGTCGAACACGTCGGCCACGGCGGCAATGCGCGCGTACTTGTGGATCGATTCGCCAACCAGGCCTTGCGGATAGCCGCTGCCGTCGTATTTTTCATGGTGCTGGTGGGCGATCACGGCGGCAGCTTTGAGCAGCGGACGCTGCGAGCCGTCGAGTATCGACATGCCGACCGTCGGGTGCTGCTTCATGATTTCCCATTCCTCGGCGTCAAGCTTGCCCGGCTTGAGCAGCACCGCGTCGGGAGTGGAAATCTTGCCGATATCGTGCATCGGCGCCGCGTAGCGCAACACCATGGTTTCTTCATCCGACATGCCCGACGCCTTGGCCAGCAGCTGGCATACTTCGGCCATGCGGCGCACATGGTTGCCGCCTTCGTGCGAACGCGATTCCACCACGTCGCCCAGGCGCAGGATCAGTTCGGCCTGGGTGTCGGTGATTTCCTGGGTCAGCAAAATATTGTCAAAGGCAATCGCCACGCCAGAGCAGAACACTTCGAGCAACTGCGCGTCAACGTCGGAAATCTCTTCCACCCCCTTCAGTACCAGCAACGAGGCCTTGCCGCTGCTGTTGGGGAAGTAGCCGACGTAGGTGTCGCCATGCAGGCGTGAAATCTTGTTGCTCTTGGCATCGTCGAGCTGCGACAGCAGGGCAGGGCTCAGCATGGCGTCGTCGGTGTCGCCGATCTGCGCCAGGATTTCGTAGTCCTGTTCGCCACTGATGGCGCTGGCGCCGCGCAGGCGCAGCAGCATGCTCGTTTCCAGGCGCAGCAGCGCCACCACCTGCTGCAGCAGGCCGCTGGCAAAGTCGCGCAGGTTGCGCTGCTTGAAGATATGCGCCGACGCGGCAATCACGCGTTCGAGCCCTTCGCGGTAATGCAGCTGTGCCAGGCGCGCCTCTTCGACTTTCATGATGTCGCGGTAGGCGCGCAGGGCGGCAAAGGTGGTGGTAAACAGCTTGGTGCGGTCGAGCTCGGTCTTTTCCTTGTAATCGTTGATGTCATAGTTGACGATCACGCGCTCTTCGGGCGCCTGCCCCGGCTGGCCGGTGCGCAGCACGATGCGCGTAAACTGGTTGCCCAGTTCTTCGCGCATCCAGCGCGCCACTTCCAGGCCGCTGTCTTCGCGCTCCATCACCACATCGAGAAACACCAGCGCAATGCCGCTTTCGCGCGCCAGCACCTGCTTGGCTTCTGCCCCGCTGTACGCATGCACGAAACTGAGGGCGCGTCCTTCCAGGCGGAAGCGGCTCAGGGTCAGTTTGGTGATGTCATGGATATCGGGTTCATCGTCGACGAGCAGGACTTTCCAGGGCGCTAACTTGGGCGAAGCTGAAGACAAAAATGACATAAGGGCGGGTTCCGCTAAAGGGCATAACTGACGCAAGCGCGTGGCGCAAGGGCATGACTGAGGTCACGTCACACTAGTGCATTCTGTCGATTGTAGACCGCCAGCTAAGTATTAACAACAGGCAAGAAAAATTGTCCGGTTTCCATGCAACAGTGCTTTACAGTACATAAATTACTGGATAAATGATTTTATCGCGCAAGCAATTGTGATTTGAAAGCAATACTTTATTTTTGTCAACATTTCTGCAAATTACATGAGCAAAAACTGTTGATATTGTTATCAGGAAAAGATCGTAACAAGGTATGAATTTCCTTGAGAGCTGGCGCCATGCGCGTATATTGAGACGAAGGTGGTAATCGAATTGTCCGGCATGCAGACCGGGCCATAACGTGAAAGGATGCAAGATGAAGTCGACTTTGCGAGGCGCGCTGGCCGCCGGTCTGGTGATGTTTGCCGGCAGTGGCGCATGGGCTGCTGCCCCTGCCGCCGCTGCTGATGCTGCCCAGCCGGCAGCGGTCGAGGTGCGCTATGACAAGCCTGAACAGTTTAGCGACGTCTCGTTCGATCCGCGCAAGCGCGAAGACGCCCTCACGCAACTGGCGCGGCATTTTGAAAAGCTGGGCCGTTCGCTGCCAGCCGGCCAGCACCTGAAAATCGATGTCACGGACGTCGACCTGGCAGGCAGGGAAGACCCGCGCCTGCGTGGCATCAACGATATCCGCATTCTCAACGGCGGTGTGGACTGGCCGCGCATGACCTTGCACTACGTGCTGGAGCAGGACGGCAAGGTGCTGCGCAGCGGCGATGCCAGGCTGTCCGATATGTCGTATCTGAACCGCCTGAACCGCTACAGCAGCAGCGAGCCATTGCGCTACGAGAAACTGATGATGGACGAATGGTTTGACAAGACCTTTGACATCTCTGCCGCCCGGCAAGCCAGCCGCTAGACGGCGTAGTTGAAGTGATTTAGTCGATCCAGTTCACCTGGGGAAATTTGCTGCCGAAATCCTCGGGCATGGGCACCACTTCGCTGCGCTTGTAGTTAAAAAAGACAAACCCTGATTTCGCCATGGCGATCAGGGTATTGTCGCGTGGGCGCGTGATGCGGAAGGTGATGTCGCCACCGTACTTGTTGAAGTCCATCACGCCCACTTCAAACAACAACTGGTCGCGCGCATGGGCTTCGGCGCGGTAGGTGGTGGCCAGGTCGGTCACGATAATGCCGTTGCCGTCCGCTTCCACATCGCGCACGCCGTATTCAAACAGGAAGCGGGCGCGCGCTTCTGAAATCATGGAAATCATCGAGTCGTTGCCGAGATGATTGCCGGCATTGATATCCGTGGTGCGTACCGTCAGTTGCGAGGTATAGCAATACTGGTCTTCGGGAAATTCAAGTTTCAATCGGGCCATGTGGGTCTCTTGAGCTGGGTCGCGAAGTGCGGCAGAAACTTATTTTAGCCTGTTTTTCTTTCACTTTCGCATATGGCCGAGCCGGGCGCCGCGCATGACGGCGCCCCTTGCATGCGCTCAGGTGCTATTGCCGTACTATGCGATAGACCTTGCCATTGCTGCTGAGCATATACAGTTCCTTGCGTCCATCCTGGCCAAAGGACAGGATATTGCCGACATTGCTGATGCCCCAATCCTTGACGCTAGACGCGCTGCCATTGCTGACGCTGAAGCTTTTCAGCCAGCCGCTGCAGTAATCGGAATACAGGTACTGGCCCGCCAGTTCCGGCAGCGCTGCGCCACGGTACACATAGCCGCCCGTAATCGAGCAGCCGCCCGCACTGTCATGGCCGTACTCGACCAGCGGCAGCACCAGGCCAGTCTGGCTGCAGTTGCTGCTGTTGTAGCACTGCGTGCCTTCCATGATGTTCCAGCCGTAATTGTTGCCGGCCTGGCTCACGGCGCGCACATTGACCTCTTCCACGTTGGCCTGGCCGACATCGGCGATATACAGCTGTTGCGCCGTGCTGTCGAAAGCATAGCGCCATGGGTTGCGCAGGCCGTAGGCCCAGATTTCAGCGCGCTTGCCTGCCACGCCGGCAAAGGGATTGCCGGCTGGAATCGCATACGGCTGGGCGCTGCTGCTGGCGTTGACGTCCAGTCGCAGCAATTTGCCCAATAGCACATTCTGGTTCTGTGCATTGCCCTGCGGGTCGCCACCGCCGCCGCCGTCACCGGTGCCCAGGTACAGATAGCCATCGGGACCAAAGCTGACCAGGCCGCCATAGTGATTGGTATAGGTCGGATGCGCGATCGTGATAATGACCAGGCTGCTCAGTGCGTCGGCCAGGTTGGGGTTGCCGGCGGACACCTGGCGCCGCTCGATCACGATATCGCCGGCCAGGTTGGTGTAGTACAGGAAGAAATAGCCATTGCTCGCGTATTGCGGATGGAAAGCCATCGACAGCAGCCCCCGTTCGCCGGTGGTGCTGGTCAGGTTGCTGATGTCGAGAAATGGCGTGGGCAGCAAGTTGCCGTTTTCCACCACGCGGATGCGCCCGGCGCGCTCGATAATGAACAGGCGGCTGTCGTTATCGGGCGCCGTCAGGAAGGTGGGGGCGTTCAGGCCGCTGGCCACCTCCTGCAGGCGCAGCGCCAGCGGCGCCGTGGCCGCATAGCTGACGCTGGCGCTGGCCGTGGCGCCGGCGCTGACCGTGACCTGCTGCGTCAGTGGCGTAGGAGCCAGGCTGCCGGTGCCGTTGGCAATATTGGTGGCAACGATCGTGTAGCTGCCGGGCACCAGCGCGTCGAGGGTGGCGCCGGCCGTCAGCGCGCGGCTGTAGGCGTTCGGACCGCTGACGGTCACGGCGCCGGCCAGGCCGGCCGGCACGCCGGCGATCGTGATGCTCAAGCTGCCGGTCGTGGCCGGCGGCGGCGTGTTGTCGTCATCGTCGTGGCCGCCGCCACACGATGCCAGCAGGGTCATGCAGAGCAGAAAGAACAGCGCCAGCAGGGAACGCGGCGTGGTGCCGAAGGAAGGTCGATTGCGCATGTCAGTCTCCAGATGGAACGACAGAGTCGCCTGTCATCAGGTAGATAACAGGGCCGGGCAAAAGTTCGTCTTGTCGTCTGCATGCCTGATCAGGATCAAGATCGCTGCGTGCAAGGCAACAGTGGCCAATAAGCTGGCGCCAGCTTACGCCGGCTGCCAGCGGCAAACCGTGCGCTGCTGCACACGCCCTGTCGCACCCGCTGGGCTGGCGTCTGCGGACAAAGGCAAGGCGTTTTCAGACAAGCTGGGCATTTGCACTATGGTCCTGTGCGCCGGCACGGCATAATGCCGACATCTGAAACCGCGCAGGAGCAAAGCATGAAAACCAAAGCAGCCGTGGCCTGGAAGGCCGGCGCCCCCCTGACCATTGAAACCGTCGACCTGGCCGGCCCGCGCGAAGGCGAGGTGCTGATCGAGCTGAAAGCCACCGGCATTTGCCATACCGATTACTACACGCTGTCGGGCGCTGACCCGGAAGGCATCTTCCCGGCCATCCTGGGCCATGAAGGCGCCGGCATCGTGGTCGATGTCGGCCCGGGCGTGAAAACGCTGAAAAAAGACGACCATGTGATTCCGCTGTACACACCGGAATGCCGCGAGTGCAAGTTCTGCCTGTCGCAGAAAACCAATCTGTGCCAGAAAATCCGCAGCACCCAGGGCCGCGGCCTGATGCCCGACGCCACCAGCCGTTTCTCGCTCGACGGCAAGCCGTTGTTCCACTACATGGGCACGTCGACCTTTTCGAACTACATCGTGGTGCCGGAAATTGCTCTCGCAAAAATCCGTGAAGATGCGCCGTTCGACAAGGTGTGCTATATCGGTTGCGGCGTGACCACCGGCGTGGGCGCAGTGCTGTTCTCGGCCAAGGTCGAGGCTGGCGCCAATGTGGCCGTATTTGGTCTCGGCGGTATCGGCCTCAATGTGATCCAGGCTGCGAAAATGGTCGGTGCCGACAAGATCATCGGTATCGACATCAATCCGGCGCGCCAGGCCATCGCGCGCAAGTTCGGCATGACGCACTTTATCAACCCGAACGAAGTGGAAAACGTGGTTGACGCCATTGTGCAGATCACCGACGGCGGCGCCGATTACAGTTTTGAATGCGTCGGCAACACCACGCTGATGCGCCAGGCGCTCGAGTGCACCCACAAGGGCTGGGGCAAGTCCTTCATTATCGGCGTGGCGGCGGCCGGCCAGGAAATTTCCACCCGTCCGTTCCAGCTGGTGACGGGACGCGAATGGCGCGGTTCGGCCTTTGGCGGCGCGCGCGGGCGCACCGACGTGCCGAAGATCGTCGACTGGTATATGGAAGGCAAGCTCAATATCGACGACCTGATCACGCATCGCCTGCCGCTCGAACGCATCAACGAGGGCTTTGACCTGATGAAGAGCGGCGAATCGATCCGCTCGGTGGTGCTGTACTAAATCAGCAACACTTCCGGGGCCGTTTCAATCCCGTTTCAAGCGTGCGCTGTACTTGGCAGGCCGCCCCTGCTAACGTGGGGGCATCGTCATCCACTTTGAACGGGGAGGCCCCAATGTTTGCTACTGCCTATCTGCTGACCCTGCGCCGCATGCTGCCGGTGTTTATCGGTGGCGCCCTGGCGTCCCTGCTGGCGCTGTGGTGGCGCGATGTGGCCATCCTGGCGACACCGGCCATCTGGCTCGGCTTGCTGGCCACCTATCTGCTGGCGGCGCTGGTATTTACGCCACTGGCCTGGCATCGTCACCAGTTGGCGACGCGCCATGTACGCACCGGCAAGTCGCGCTAGCTAATTACCTCTTTCTTACGCCGCCGTGCTGGAAAAGCGCGCGCGGTAGTCGCGCGGCGTAATGCCCAGCTTGCGCTGAAACAGCCGGCGCAGTCTTTCTTCGCTCTGCAGGCCGGTTTGCGCGGCAACCTGCTTCAGGGATGTCATATTGTCTTCCAGCAGCCGCCGCGCCGCTTCAAAGCGCGCCGTTTCAATAAATTCGGTCGGGCTGGCGCCGGTTTCGCGCTGGAATACGCGCGTAAAGTTGCGCTCGCTCATGGCCAACCGCGACGCCAGCAGCGGCACGCCCAGCTCCTCGGCCAGATGCTCGATAATCCAACCCTGCAGCTGGCGGATGGTCGGGTGGGTGGTCATCTGGCTCGACAGATGCACTGAAAACTGCGACTGGCCGCCTGGTCGCTTCAGGTACACCACCAGGTCGCGCGCCACTTCGAGCGCAATGTCGCGGCTGAAATCTTCTTCCACCAGCGCCAGCGCCAGGTCGATGCCGGCCGTCACGCCGGCCGAGGTCCAGAATTTTCCCTCGCGGACAAAGATGGCATCGGCATTGACCTCGATCTGCGGATAGCGCCGGCGCAGGCTGTCGACCGCGCTCCAGTGGGTGGCCGCGCTCTTGCCGTTCAGCACGCCAGCCTCGGCCAGGAAAAAGCAGCCGGTGCACAGCGCCGCCAGCGTATCGATGCGCGGTGCGGCTTCCCGCACCCAGGCGGCAATCGCCGGTATGTCTTCCAGCACCTCTTCCACGTTATGGCAGCCGACGATCACAGCCAGGTCCGGCAGGCGGTTGACGTCGAGCGCAGCGGTGGCCTGCAGCGACATCAGCGTGTCCGACTCGACCGGGCCGGCAGCGGTTGACACAATACGCACATCGTAGCCGCCCGGCAAATTGCGCAGCCGCAGATGGGTATTGGCGTAATCAAACACCTTCATGGCGCCGATCGCTTCGAGCGCCTTGAAGCCGGGGTAGACAATAATATCGACGCTGCGCAAGGGAACTTGTTGCTGGGTATGCTTGATCATGCGGAATATGAGAAGGCGGAAAATGCTTTGATAATGCAACAACGTGAGACAATGTTTGCGTATCAGCTTAGCATGAATCACTCCGGCCACTCCTGGCCTGATCTCTTACCTGGTCGTCCATCGTGCGCATCCACCTCACTATCGCCGGTTTCTTCCTCCTGTTGTGTACCAGCCTGGTGCAGGCGGCCAATATCAATTTCAACGGCAATGACGTTGCTGGCTGTAGCCGCAGTGGCAATCAGTACACCTGTTCGTCATGGAACACGGTCGACCTGTACAACATCTCCAGCGGCAACAGCGTCACGGTCAATAGCGCTGTTTCGCTCGACTATAACCAGAGCCTGACCATGAGCGGCAGCGCAGCGCTGAACGTCAAAGGAAATTTTGGCAGCAATACCCCCAACTTCAAGGTCAGCGGCGGCAGCATTGTTGTTGATGGCGGCACCTTCAGTATCGGCTCACAGGGTGGCATGGAGATTGTTGCCAATATTACTGCCAGTGGCATCAAGCTTGGCGGCACGCCGGTCAAGGTGACGGGCAATCTGACGGCCAGCGGCGATATCGATATTTCCTATGGCTCCTCGATTTCCGGCAATATCAAGGGCGGTTCGGTCACCCTGAGCTCCAATACCACGGTGACCGGTTCGATCGTCAGCGACGGCACGCTCAGCATCAATACCAATTCCAGCGTATCGGGCACGCTCAAGGGCGGTAACGTCACGGTGGCTTCGGATGTCACGATCGGCAGCAGCATCACGGCCACCGGCAATCTCAATATCGGTTCGCGCACAGTGGTTTCGGGACCCGTCAGCGGCGCCACCGTGACCGCCAATTCGGATGCAAAAATTACTGGCGGCATCACGTCGCAAGGCGCGGTGAAGCTCGAATCGCGGGTCAATGTCACAGGTCCAGTCACCGGCACCGTGATTGACGCCAATTCGGGCGTGACCCTGACCGGCAATGTCACGGCCAGGGATTCATTCAGCCTGGGCTCGGCCAGCACCATGAAAGGCACCATCAAGGCGCCGGTAGTCAATATCCAGGCCTCAAGCAGCAAGCTGGAGGGCGATATTACTGCCAGCACCTCCTTGTCGCTCGGTTCGGACACCAAGCTTAAAGGCAATATCGACGCCGGCGAAGTCACGCTGGGCGCAACCGGTGCGTATATCGACGGCAATGCGCTGGTCAATCACATTACGCTGAACTGGGACACGCGCGTGATCAATACGATTACCTGCAAGGCGTTTACGCCAGCCGACCCCTGCAGCTGCGTGAGCAATAACAGCGGCTATCCTGCCGGCAGTGTCAATGGCCCCAAATGCGGCCCCGGCGTGCAGTCCGGCCCGCATCATTTCCAGATCACCCATCCGGCCGAGGCATTAAGCTGCGCGCCGCAAAAAGTCACCGTGATGGCCTGCGCCGATGCCAGCTGCAGTACGCCGTATACCAGTAGTGCCAAGGTGACGCTGACGCCTGGGGGTACGGGGGAAGTATCGATCGACTCCAGTGGCACTGTCGAGAGCACGGTCAGTAACTATGCCGGCGGCACGGCGAGCCTGAGCCTGACCAGCACGCCATCGACCACCGGCGCGCTGGTGTGCAAGAACAGCGTCAATGGCAGCAATACCAATTGCCAGATGAACTTTGCCAGCAGCGGCCTGACGATCAGCGGCGATCCGCGTTACGCCGAAGAATCGGGTGCGCTCAATATCAGTGCAGTGCAGGCCTCGAGCAGCAATCCGCAAGCCTGCGTGCCGTTGTTTGCCAATCTTGAAAAAACCATCAAGCTCAAATGCAGCTATGCCAATCCGTCTTCCGGCACGCTGCCGGCACGCTTGCTCAACAAGGACAATGCCTATGTTGCGCTGGCTGGCAGCGAGACCAGCGCCTGCAGTGCGGCCGGTGTCGATGTGATGTTGAAATTTGGCGTCACTGGCGTTGCCTCGCCGGCCATGGTGTATGCC
Source organism: Janthinobacterium aquaticum (assembly GCF_009208565.1). GTDB lineage: Bacteria > Pseudomonadota > Gammaproteobacteria > Burkholderiales > Burkholderiaceae_D > Janthinobacterium. Next base: position 186,541 of record NZ_WFLK01000009.1, read on the forward strand.
GACGCGGGACAACTCGGCATAACCGCCACCTACACCTCAACGACTGGCGCCGACAAGGGCCTGGTGATGAGCGGCAGCGGCAATGTGATCGTGGCGCCCAAGAGCTTTGTCATGACACAGCTGGCCTCGCCGCAGCGCGCCGGCCTGGCCGTGCTGCCGGTCTCGCCGGCCACCGCCATTACGGTCTCGGCCCTCAATGCCAAAGGTGCGGTGACCCGAAATTTTGGCCGCGAGTCGACCGAGCAGAAAGTGATCCTGAACGGTACATTGCTGGCGCCGATTGTCCCCAATGCCAACAATCCGACGGCGATCGGCGCGCTCAATTTTGTGAACAACAATGGCGTCGCCACGGCTCCGGCAATGATCTGGCCCGATGTGGGACAGGTACAATTTTCCGCCAGCCTGCAAAGCGCTTATCTGGGCGGCACGCTGTCGACCACCGGCACCAGTGCCAATGTGCTGTTCATCCCCCATCATTTCACCACCGCATGGCTTGACCCCGGCACCGCTCCTGCCATGACGCCGATGGTGTGCGTGGCGCCTTTATCCTGCGTCAACAATCGCGCCGTCTATTCACGCCAGCCTTTTACGTTGAGCGTGACGGCGCAAAACGCTGCCGGCGCCACGACCGTCAATTTTGACAGCGGCTATACGGCCATCAAGGATCAACAAGTGCTGTTGCGCGGTGTCGATGCCGCTACGGGCAATACCAGCTTTCCACCGGCGACGCCGGCGGGCAGCAGCCTGACCGACGGCGCTGCGTCGCCGGCCAGCGTGAGCGCGATCACTGTGTCGGCCTTCAGCAAAGGCGTAGCTTCGCGCAATATTGCCTACAGCTTCCCCAATGCTTATGCCAATCAGCAGGCAACGCAGCCAGCGCTGGCGCCACCGACCGATATCGCGCTGCGCGCCAGCTACAGCAATGCTGGCCTGGTGGTGACCTCGGCGCTGGCAGACCAGGGCGTGGAAGGCAAGCTGACAATACTGACGGGGCGTATCCTGATGTCGCATGGTTACGGCTCTGAAAGATTGCCGATGCGCCTGCCGGTACAAGTCCAGTACTGGGACGGTAGTACATGGCGCACCAACCTTGGCGACAGCATCAGCGCCTTCAGCAGCAACCAGGTGGCGTTTGCCAACTGCACCAAGTCGCTGGTTTGTTCTGATCTGGTTGCCGCTGTTGCAAGCTATCGCTTCAATGCCGGCCAGTTGCCAGTGGCCGGACGCTTGAGCTTGCAGGCGCCAAATCAGGCTGGCAGCGTCGATGTGTCGGTTGTCGGCCTGCCGTATCTGCCCAGCACCATAGGTCGTGTGGTGTTCGGCATTGCCAAGTCCGGCCCGGTACTGTATTTGCGCGAGGTGTACTGATTGCGCTGTGCGAGGGCAGGCAGCGGAAAAAAACAGTAAGATGCTTTTCTGTTTGCCACCCCTCACAACTGGAGTCTTGATGGATATTACTACGCAGTGGATCGATATTGCCGGTGCCGAAGGCACCTTCCAGGCCTACCTGGCCGTGCCGCATGTCGGCAAGGGTCCGGGCATCGTGTTGTTGCAGGAAATTTTCGGCGTCAACGAGCATATCCGCTCGGTGGCTGAGCAGTACGCGGCCGACGGCTATGTGGTGCTGGTGCCGGATCTGTTCTGGCGCGAAGGCGCGCATATCGAACTGGGCTATGACGGCGAAGGCTGGAAGCGTGCCGTTGAACTGATGCAGCTGACCGACAATGAACACGCCGTGGCCGACGTGGCCGCTACCGTCAAGGCGCTGCGCGCACGCCCCGAAGTCGACGGCAAGATCGCCTCGGTCGGCTACTGCTTCGGCGGGCGGCTGTCGTTCCAGTCGGCTGCAGCCGGCCTGGTCGATACGGCGATTGCCTATTACGGCGGCGGCATCCAGAACAAGCTGGAGCTGGCCGATCAGATCAAGGTGCCGGTGCTGATGCACTTCGGCGGCCAGGACAGCCATATCCCGCCGGAAGCGGTGCAGAAGATCGCCGAGCGTTTTGAAGATCGCGAAGAAGTGGAAATCCATATCTATCCACAAGCCGAGCATGGTTTCAACTGCAGCCACCGCGACAGCTACAACCAGCGCGCCGCAGCGCAGGCGCATGGCAATTCGTTGGTTTTCCTATCGGAAAATCTGTAAATACCACAGTTGTTCCTGCTGCTCGCTCGGCAGCAAAGCCGCACGGGCGCTAAAATAGCGCCTGTGCCGGGCACCTCCGGCAAACCTGGATGAGGAACCGGATTAAAGATGGCCCAAGTAATTGTTTCTGTAACACTGGCAGCAAGCGCCGAGCGCGTGTGGGATTTTATTGGCGGCTTCCAGTCGCTGGCTGAATGGTCGAGCTCGATCAAGACCAGCTTGTCCGAACAGGGCGGGCGCGTGCGCCGCCTGAAGACCACGGACGGCGCCATTATCGCCGAGCGTCTGCAGAGCTTTAGCGAAGCCGATAAAAGCTACAGCTACACCATCGTCTCCGGTCCGATTCCGGTCAAAAACTACCGCTCCACGCTGCGCGTGAAGGGCGAGCCGGGCGGCGCCTCCTGCGTGGCCGAATGGTCGAGCGAGTTCGACGCCGCCGAAGGCGTGGAAGAGGTGATGATCGGCGCCTTCCAGCACCTGTATGAAACGGCTTTTGCCGATCTCAAGCGGATTATGGCGATTTAAACCCTAATGCCGTTAAACTTGCGCATATCACGTAGGTCGGATTAGGCTCCGAAGGGGCCGTAATCCGACAACATTGTTGGCGCCTGCGGTGTTGTCTGCGGGTGTTTGTCGGATTACGGCCTGCGGCCTAATCCGACCTACGCAGGGTTCTACCGCTTTACCTCTCCAAACGCCTCACCCTTGTTCCACGTCGGCATGGCCTTGTCGTTGGCCACTTCATAGCCGAGATTCAGCGTGAACTGCGCTTGCTGCACCATGCCCGACAGGTCCCAGGCCGGGTTGTATTCGTCCGTCAACTGGTGGTAGTCTTTCTTGAAGGCGACCAGGCGCGCGCTGGAACCTTGCGGGTCGTTGACGAAGTCGAACGAGCCGTCGCCCGAGAACACGGCCGAGCCCACGTTAAAGGCGGGGATGCCGGCCTTGGCAAAGGCAAAGTGGTCGGCGCGGTAGAACGCGCCGGACAGGTCGGGAATGGCGGGCGCCAGGCGCAGGCCCATGCGCTTGGCCACTTTGGCGGCGCTGGCGTAGAGGCTGCTGCGCTCGGCGCCGGCCACGCCGATATCGCGCGTCTTGCCGACAAAATTCATGCTGTCCAGATTCAGATCGGCTGCCGTTTTCGCCAGCGGCCATAGTGGTGCGCGCACATAGGCGTTAGCGCCCAGCATGCCGGTTTCCTCGCCGGCCGGCCACAGGAAAATCTGCGTGCGCCGCGCCGGGTGCTTGACGGCCACCTGCGCCATCGCCAGCAGCGCTGCCGCGCCGGACGCATTGTCGATCGCGCCGTTGTAGATATGGTCGCTCTGGCCGGCGCGCGTGCTACCTTCGTCGTCCTTGCCCAGATGGTCCCAGTGGGCCGAATAGATCACGGCCTGGTCTTTCAGTTTCGGGTCAGTGCCTGGCACGATGCCGGCCACATTGAACTGTTCGACCTTGCGGATGGTGCTGTCGAGCTTGACGTGCACGGTGGCGTCCAGCGCTACCGGTTTGAATTCGCGCGTCTCGGCCTGGGCGCGCAGGGCGTCGAGATCCTGGCCGGCGGCTTTGAACAGCGCGCGCGCCGTGTCTTCCTGCAGCCAGCCTTCCATCGCGTTACCGCTGCCGGCCAGGCTGAAGCGCTCATGGCCGAAGCCGTTGGCCGGCACGCTCCACGGATACGAGGCCGACTCCGTGGTATGGATCAGCAGCACGCCGGCCGCGCCCTGGCGCAGCGCCTCTTCATATTTGTAGACCCAGCGGCCGTACCAGGTCAGCGACTTGCCGGCAAAGCGGTTCGGCTCGGTAGCCGTCGGTTGCGGATCGTTGACCATCATGATCACCAGCTTGCCTTTCAGGTCGGCGCCCTTGTAGTCGTCCCAGCGCTCGTCGGGTGCGTTGATACCGTAGCCGGCAAACACCACCGGCGCATCGAACGCCACCTTGGGCTGGCCGTTGGAGGCACCAAACACGATGCCTTCACCAAACTTGGGCGCCAGCGTCTGGCCGCCGGCGCTGAAGGCAACGCTGCTGCCCGGCAAGGCCTTGCTGCCGACAATGGTCAGCCCCTGGCGGTAAGTGCCGTCCTTGAGCGGCTGCAGGCCGATCAGGGCAGCCTGGGTTTCCAGGTAGCGCACGGCCAGGTCGCCGCCGCGCTGGCCGGTGCCGCGCCCTTCGAGCAGGTCGTCGGCCAGGAAGGCCAGGTGGGCGCGCAGCGGCAGCTCGGCAACCACAGGCAGGGTTTGGGCATGGGCCAGATTGCCCAGCAGGGCCAGGCTGGCGGCGAGAACGACAGGTTTGAACATGACAACTCCAGAATGAAAAAAGCTAAATCAACTGCAATCTTACTCTACGGTCATGTTGCCTCAAGGTAGCGCGCGGCATGCGCAATGCAAACCGGGCCACAATAGGGCATCTGACATGAAACAGGAGAGCGGCATGATCGAAGTACAGCAAACGGGGCAGGAGCAAACCGCGGGCAACACTTTGCGCACGGCTGACGGCAGCACGCTTTACTACAAAGACTGGGGCAGCGGCGCACCGGTGGTATTCAGCCATGGCTGGCCGCTGTCGTCGGACGCCTGGGAAGACCAGATGTTTTTCCTGGCCAGCCACGGCTATCGCGTGATCGCGCATGACCGGCGCGGCCATGGCCGCTCCAGCCAGCCCTTCGAGGGCAATGACATGGATACCTATGCCGACGATCTTGCCGAACTGATCAATGCGCTTGACCTGCAGGGCGCCACGCTGGTTGGCCATTCGACTGGCGGGGGCGAAGTGGCGCGCTATATCGGCCGTCATGGCACCGGCCGCCTGGCCGGCGCGGTGCTGGTGGGCGCGGTGCCGCCGCTGATGCTGCAAACGCCCGACAATCCGCAAGGCTTGCCGAAAAGCGCGTTTGACGAGATCCGCACCGGCGTGCAGGCCAACCGCAGCCAGTTCTTTATGGACTTGAGCGAGAAATTCTACGGTTATAACCGGCCCGGCGCCAAGCCGTCGCAGGGAGTGCGCGATGCGTTCTGGCGCTTGGGGCTGCAGGCTGGCATGCCGGCGTCTTACCTGTGCATCGCGCAGTTTTCCGAAACCGACTTTACGGCCGACCTGGCCAAATTCGATATTCCCTCGCTGGTGATCCATGGCGACGATGACCAGATCGTGCCCATTGAGGCTTCGGCGCGTCGCACGGCGGAGTTGATCATCGGCAGCGAGCTGCTGGTCTACCCGGGCGCGCCGCATGGCCTTGCCACCACGCACAAGGACCAGCTGAACGCCGACCTGCTGGCTTTCCTGCGCCATGGCGGTAACGAAACGGCCTTGCCGTGAAGTTGCCTCAAGGAATTTGATCGCCGACTATGATATTGCTATCCATTCAATGTTGACGTCTTGTTGCACCAATTGCGTGCAGATCGCCGACTTTTATGCGTTTCAGGGCGTAAAAAACGGCGTTCTGCGCGTGGCTTTTACCCGGTGAGTGCCAGTAAAGAGTAAACTAGCGGATACACTCTTTCGCATTGGGCGATACGAGCGAACTTGTGAGTGATTTCATGTCCGATACACCAATTACCTTATTTTCCGACCTCAACCTGAGCGAGGCGCTGGTGCGCGCGCTCAAGGATGTCGGTTACGAAGCGCCGTCGCCTATCCAGGCCGCGACGATTCCATTGCTGCTAGCTAACCGCGACGTACTGGGCCAGGCGCAGACAGGCACCGGTAAAACCGCTGCTTTTGCCTTGCCGATCCTGTCGCGCATCGATCTGAAACAAAGCTCACCCCAAGCCCTGGTACTGGCGCCGACGCGCGAACTGGCGATCCAGGTCGCCGAAGCCTTCCAGGTATATGCCGCGCATATTCCTGGCTTCCATGTGCTGCCGATCTACGGCGGCCAAAGCTATGGCCCGCAGCTGTCGGCATTGCGCCGCGGCGTGCATGTCGTGGTCGGTACGCCAGGGCGCGTGATCGACCATCTGGACAAAGGCTCGCTTGACCTGTCCAAACTGAAAACGCTGGTGCTCGACGAAGCCGATGAAATGCTGCGCATGGGCTTTATCGACGATGTCGAACGCATCTTGCAGGAAACCCCTGAAGGCCACCAGACAGCGCTGTTCTCGGCCACCATGCCGTCGGTTATCAAGCGCATCGCCACCACCTACCTGGACAAACCGGCCGAAGTTACGGTGGCTGCCAAGACCGGTACGGCCGACAATATCCGCCAGCGCTACTGGCTGGTATCGGGCATGCACAAGCTCGACGCGCTGACCCGCATCCTGGAAGCGGAAGTGTTTGACGGCATGATCATCTTTGCCCGCACCAAGCTCGGTACGGAAGAGCTGGCCGGCAAGCTGCAGGCACGTGGTTTCTCGGCTGCCGCCATCAATGGCGATATCCAGCAGGCACAGCGCGAGCGCACCATCCAGCAACTGAAAGACGGCAAGATCGACATCCTGGTGGCGACTGACGTGGCCGCCCGTGGCCTCGACGTCGAGCGCATCAGCCACGTGGTCAACTACGATGTGCCGCACGATCCGGAAAGCTATACCCACCGTATCGGCCGCACCGGCCGCGCCGGGCGCAGCGGCGAGGCGATCCTGTTCATTACGCCGCGTGAAAAGAACTTGTTGAAAGCAATCGAACGCTCGACCCGCCAGCCGATCGGCATGCTTGAACTGCCGACCATCCAGGCCGTCAACGATGTGCGTATCGCCAAGTTCAAGGACCAGATCACCGAAACGCTGGCGCTGGGCGAACTTGAACAGTTCCAGTCGCTGATCGAAGACTACGAGCGCGAACAGAATATTCCGGCGATTGAAATCGCTGCCGCGCTGGCCAAGATGGCGCGCGGGAATGTACCGCTGCTGCTCGACAAGAAACAGCGCGAGCAATCGACCTGGCAGGACGAGCGTCCGGCGCGCCAGGACCGCTTTGAGCGCAACGACCGCCCGGAACGTGGCGACCGTTTTGACCGCAATGACCGTTTCGAGCGCAGCGAGCGCCCGGCCTTCCCGAAAAAGGAACGCATCGTGCGTCCGGCCGACGCCGGCATGCAGACCTTCCGTATCGAAGTGGGCCATCAGCACGGCGTCAAGCCGGGCAATATCGTTGGCGCGATCGCCAACGAAGCGGGACTCGATTCCAAGCATATCGGCCGCATTGAAATCTACGACGACTACAGCGTACTGGACCTGCCGGACAGCATGCCGAAAGAGCTGCTCGACCAGCTCAAAGGCGTGTGGGTCGCCGGCCAGCAGCTGCGCATCAGCCGCGACGGCGATGCCCCTGACCTGGCACCGGCTGGCGCACCACGCAAGCAGGCTGCCAAGGCAGCACCCGAGGCGTCGTTCAGTGCCCCGGCTGCCAGCGACGCGCCGCGCGCGCCGAAAAAGGAACGTGGCCGTCCTGCATTCACGACCTACCGCATTGAAGTCGGCCGTGAGCACGCTGTTACGCCGAGCAATATCGTTGGTGCGATTGCCAATGAAGCAAACCTGGAAGCCAAGCATATCGGCCGCATCGATATCTTTGACAATCACAGTGTGCTCGATCTGCCGGAAGGCATGCCGCCGGAAATCCTCGATCACCTGAAAACGGTATGGGTGGCTGGCCAGCAGCTGCGCATTACGCTCGACGACGGCAGCACCGAGCGCAAACCGCCTCCGCCACGGCCGAAAGCGCCGCGCAAGACCTACAAATAAAAACGGGTCGGTAACAATTGAAAAAGCGCCTTCGGGCGCTTTTTTTATGATTATAAAAAACAAATAAATTGCCATTATTAAAATTATTATTAAATAATTTAATGGTGATTATTGTATTTTTTTGATGTTGCTCATTAATCCCTGGCGATATGTCCTGCCACATTGATGTGGTATATTGTTTTTATAATTTTATTATGCTAATTAAAAAAACAAGGGGATGGTAATGCGGTTGAATACACCAGTCACGCAGCAGGAATATGTGCTGAATGACGGCATGACGATTGTTTCCACCACGGATTTGCAGGGGAACATTAATTACGCGAATCAGTATTTTATTGAGGTCAGCGGTTTCTCCGAATCTGAATTGCTGGGTGCGCCACAAAATATCCTGCGTCATCCCGATATGCCCGCCGAGGCGTTTGCCGACCTGTGGGACACTATCAAGACCGGCATGCCGTGGACCGGCATGGTCAAGAACCGCTGCAAGAACGGCGACTTTTACTGGGTGCTGGCCAATATCACACCCGTGATTGAAAACGGCCGCCCGATCGGTTATATGTCGGTGCGCACCAAGCCCACGCGCGAGCAGGTCGCCGAGGCAAGCGCGCTGTATCAAAGCTTCAAGGACGGCAACAGCGCACGCCTGGCGATCCGCCATGGCCGTGTGGTCGGGCAGGGCTGGACCGCCAAGCTGGCTGCCTTGCGCAAGCTGAGCCTGGCGCAGGACATTGCCTTTCACGCTGTGCTGTTTTGCGCCATCGTGGCCATGCTGGGCGCAGCCGTATGGGGCATCGATGGCAATACCAGCACGGTTACCCGCGCCTGGCTGAGCGGTGCGGCCGCCGTGGCGGTAGCGCTGATGCTGACCTTCTGGGCACATTTGCACACTTCGCTTGCCGTGCCGCTCAACGACGCCGTCAAGGTGGCGCGCAAGATGGCCGGCGGCGACCTGACGGGTGTGATTGAAAAAGTACGCGACGACGATATGGGCGAACTGATGTCGGCGCTGCGCCAGACCAATATCAATCTGCATAGCATTATTGGCGATGTGCGCGCCAATTTCGAGGATATCCGCGTGACCACGTCCGAGATCGCGACCGGAAATATGGACCTGTCGAGCCGTACCGAATCGCAGGCGTCGAGCCTGGAGCAGACGGCCGCCAGCATGGAGCAGTTGACGTCCACTGTGCAGAACAGCGCCGATCATGTGGACACTGCCAACAAGCTTGCCGCGCAGGCGTCCAGCGTGGCGGCCAGGGGCGGCACCATCGTCACGGAAGTGGTGACGACGATGGACGAGATCAGTAGCAGCTCGCGCAAGATTCTCGATATTATTGGCCTGATCGACGGGATTGCCTTCCAGACCAATATCCTGGCGCTGAACGCGGCCGTGGAAGCGGCGCGCGCCGGCGAGCACGGCCGTGGTTTTGCGGTAGTGGCCGGCGAGGTGCGCAGCCTGGCACAGCGCTCGGCCACAGCCGCCAAGGAGGTCAAGCAACTGATCGACCATTCGCTGGCCACCGTCAACGCCGGCACCGCGCTGACCAGCAACGCTGGCGCCACCATGACCGAAGTGATCGCCTCGGTAGCGCGCGTGACGGAAGTGATGGACGAGATCTCCTCGACCACGCGCGAGCAGAACCAGGGCATCGGCCAGGTCAATCAGGCGGTGATCCAGATGGACGGCATCACCCAGCAAAACGCCGCACTGGTCGAACAGGCCGCCGCCGCCGCGTCCAGCCTCGCGCAGCGCACCGACAGCGTGGCCAAGTCGATCAGCATCTTCAAGCTCAAGCCGTCGCCCAAGCGCGCCAGCGGAAAATCGGGGTCAGGTCGGCCAATGCTACACAAGCTCATCAGTTGAGCTGAAAGCTTTCATCGGTTGGCTTGCCTGCCAAGGCTGAGGCCGTGTAGCAATGGCCGACCTGACCCCGGTATTGCGGACTACTTCACCCGATACACCGCGCCGCTGCGCACCTTGCGGACCAGCCCGTCCGGGCCGAACCAGATGACATACTCGCCCTGCACGCCGCTGGCGTCGGGGTAGGTATACATCCATACGCTGTTGCCGTTGTCAAAACGAATCGCTGTACTCTCGCCCAATGTGGCGCGCACCAGTTCCTGGCTGCTGCCAACCTGTACTGTCTGCGACAGGGTCGCGTAGGGGACGTCCTTGCTGGCCTGCAGCGCGCGCGTGCCTGAGCAGGCGGCCAGCGCCAGCAGGATGGGCGTCATCAGCCATCTCATGGCGCCACCTCGCGCTTGTCGCCATCATCCATATAGTCAAATTCCAGCAGGGTATCGTCGGGCCAGCTGTTGTCCCACAGCGGCGCGTAGTAGCTGCGGTCGAGCAGCACCTGGCAGTCGCAATAAGGCAGCGAAGCGGGCGTCTGTTCGCCGCCGGCATACAGCATCTTGAACGGCAGATGGACTCGCCGCTCGCCATGCACCAGGGTCACGCCCAGCAGCGGCTTGTCGGTAAAGAACAGGTAGTTGCCGTCTGGCTGGGAGCAGACTTTATCGGTGCTGTAGAGCATGCTCGATAACCAGGAAATAATCGCCGGGTCGTTCGAGATCAGCCCGGAATCCATGCCGGCGCGGCATTCGAGGCGCAAATCGCCCAGGCGGCGCGTACCGGGCGGCAGGCCGGGGGTGATGACCTGCGCGCGCCAGCTCATGGAGCTGGCCTTGCGGTTGGCCAGCAGCACGGCGTCTTCGCGCAGTGCCTGCTCGTTGCGCACCGGGGCAAAACTGTTGTCTTCAGACAGGGGCAGCGGCACGCTGACCGTGTCGCCGGCAATACGCAGCTTGACGCCCTGCATGTCGACGTCCGGCTGGCGCGGCAGCAGACGAAAACGCAGCACGGCCTGCGGCGCCAGCGCATGGTCGCGCTCGAAGCGTTCCACGCCCTGCATCATCTTGCGATAGGACTTGTCGACCGGGTCGCGCGTGGCCCCCACTTTCACCTGTTGCACGCTGCTCTCCTGCGCCAGCACAGCAGGGGCGGGGCTAAGCAGTAGCGCCAGCATCAGTAATGGAAGAAATAATCGCATGGCGCCATGCTACTGCGTTCCCGGCAATGGCCTCGCACGGTTCAGTACCGGTTCAGTACTGTGTCGACTTGCGTGCGTCGCCGCGCACCTGATCGGCCGGATATTTTTCTGCGTTCAACAGCATTTTTTCCAGCACTGCCGCATGCAGGTCGACCCCGCTCTTGTCGGCCAGGCGCACCAGATACATCAGCACGTCGGCCAGTTCGTGGCGGATGCCGGTACGGGCCGCTTCAGTCAGTTCGGCATCGACGCCGGTGGCGAGCCACTGGTAATGCTCGACCAGTTCGGCTACTTCCACCGACAGCGCCATGGCCAGGTTCTTGGGCGTATGGAACTGGTCCCAGTCGCGTTCTTGCGCAAAGTCGCGCAGGCGCGCGCGGATATCAAGCAGGCTGTCAGTCATGTCGGTTCAAATCAGCGATGGTATCACCAGCCGGCTGGCCAGCCGCATCGACAGGCCCACCGGCGACATCACGAATTGCAGCAGTTCGCGCGCCTCGCCGCCATCGGGCGTATCGACGCCGGCAATATCGAAACTGCCCAGCAGCATGGCCATCGCGATCTTGATTTCCAGTAGCGCCAGGTAGCGGCCCGGGCAGGTGCGCAGGCCGGCGCCGAATGGCAGCGACGCGCGTTTGTCATCGTGCTGTCCGCTGGACTCGAGCCAGCGTTCCGGACGAAACGCCTGTGGGTCGGCAAAATGCGATTCCGACACGCTGTCATGGCGCAGCACGCACCATACCAGCGTGCCTTGCGGCACGGCCACATCGCCCACCACCGTATCGCGCAGTGCTTCAAGCGGCAGGAACGGTGCCACCGGTTTCAAACGCATCGCTTCGCTGGCGCAGGCGTTCAGATAGTCGAGGCTGTCCATCTGTTCGATCGAAAAGCTGGCCACGTCGGGCGCCACGCGCTGCACTTCCTCGCGCGCACGGGCCATCGCATCGGGATGGCGCTGCAGCAGATAGATCATCCAGGAAATCGTGTTGGCGGTGGTGTCTTCGCCGGCCAGCAGCATGGTCAGCACATTGCCGACCACGGCGCGGTTGTCGACGCCGCTGTCGGGCTGGTCGGCCGCCACAATCATCGCTTCGAGCAGGTTGGGCGGACGCGCGCGGCGCGCCTCATCCCGTGCCAGGCGCTCGCGTGCCTGCTGCACCAGCGTGGCCACGGCCGTATCGAGTGCGGCCACGTCGCGTTCAAGCCGGCGGTCCGATGGCAGCTTGACATAGCGCCAGTAGGGAATCATGGCAAAGCTGCGCCGCCCCACGGCGGGCAGGATGGCGTCCAGGTGGCGCTGTATCACGTCTTCGCCCGCTTCGAGCGTATTGACATCGCTGCCAAAGGCCAGTCCGGCAATGATATCGACCGTATAGCGTTTCAGATCGTCGTCGAGCGTAATGGCAGCGCCGTTTGCCGCAGCCTGCTGCCAGCGCCGCTGCAGCCGCTGCGCCACCGTCACCAGCGCCGGAAAGTAGGCCTTGACGGCGCCTGGCGCCAGGCCTGCCATCACCATGCGGCGCTGGTTGCGCCACTCGGCCCCTTCGGCCAGGAACAGGCCGGGCGTGCCGCCCATCTCCTCGGACACGATATAGCTCGACAGCGGGCGGCGGAAACCGTCAGGCCGGTCGCGCATGACGTTTGATACCGCCTCGCTGTCGGCCACGATCAGCACCAGTGTGCGGCCAAACCAGGCGCGCATGAAGGGGCCGTAGCGGCGTACCCAGCCTTCCACGTCGCGGTGGATGCGCGGCACGCGCAGTTGCAGGCTGTTGCCCAGGATCGGCAGCGCGAACGGGCCGGGCAGCTGGCGAATCTGGCGCAGTTGGCGAAGTTGCCCAGTGGCAGCAGGGGCGGCAGTTTGGTCGAGTGGCGGCATGCAGGACTCCGTGGCAGGAATAATGGTGACATGACTGTAGCGCCGTCTGCGCACCCTGTATTGAACGTATACGACATCGCGCAGGGAACAAAGTGCCGCTACAATCGAAGCATGCCGACCAACAACCAAGCCGCAGCACGTCCGATCACGCGCCTGATTGCGCCGCGCCTGGCGCTGGCCTCGTGCGTGCGCGCCTTCCTGGTGCGCGACACCACCGGCTGCGCGCCGCTGACGCCGGGACAAAGGCTGAACCGTTTCCCGGCCGCCCCCATGTGCAGTGTGGTCTGGACCATCTCGGGCGAGCTCGAGGCCGCAGCGCCTGGCCTGACGCTGGCTGACGTGCGCATGCCGTCTGTACTGTTCGGCGGGCCGCGTTCGCTGCCCTTGGTCAGCTACAATCCGGGCCCCGTGCACTCGTTCGTGCTGATGTTTTATCCGTCTGCACTGCATGCGCTGACCGGCATCGCCATGGGGCCGCTGCTCGACCAGTTCCAGCTGTTCGAGGTGCTGTTCGATGCCGAATGGCAAGCGCTGTCGCAAGCGGTGCTGGCTGCGCCTGACGATGAAGCGCGCGTGGCGCTGGTAGAGAGCTTTCTGGCACCACGCTGGCAGGTGGCGCGCCAGCGCGACGATCAGCCCGCCAGCGCGATCCAGGACTGGGTACGCCGTCTCGGTGTGCAGGCCGCGTCGAATGGCCTGGCCAGCGGGGCGCGCAATATCGAGCGGCGCATCAAGGCCTGGGCCGGCCAGCCGATGCGCACCTTGCTGCGCATGCGCCGCGCCGAACAGCTGTTCCTCGACGAGCGCGACGCCATGCTCAAGGGAAATATCTCGTGGTCCGACATCGCCGCCCAGGGCGGTTATGCCGACCAGGCGCACTTTTGCCGCGAAGTGCGCGATATTACCGGCCTGAGCCCGACCGAACTGGCGCGTGCCAGCCGCGACGATGAAAGCTACTGGATCTACCGCATCTGGTCCTAGGCGTACCCCCGCGCACGATAGCAATAGTGCTTGCATGGCATGAAAGGCAACGGTATCGTCTCGATCAGCCAGGGCGTTGCGCCGTGGCATTTTTGGGGAGTCGCGCGTGACCAGTTTCCGCAACAATACCGACCGCCTGCTCGAGGTGCACCTGCAAAATGAGAAAGTGCTGGCAATTGCCGGCGCCATGGTCGCCTACACGGGCAGCATCAAATTTGAAAAGTCCCTGCTGGGCGGCGAAGGCATCTTCGGCGCGCTCAAGCGCAAGGTCACCAACGAGGGCATGCAGCTGATGCAGACCTCGGGCACCGGCACCGTGTTCTTTGCCCAGGACGCTGCCGAGATCACCGTGCTGGCGCTGGCCGGCGAAAAGCTGACCATCGAGAGCAGCAGCTTGCTGGCCTATGACACCAGCCTGAAAACCGGCACCAGCTTTGCCGGGTTGCGCGGCGCAAGTTCAGGCCAGGGCCTGTTTTCCACCACCGTGGAAGGGCACGGCAATATTGCCGTCATTTCGCAGGGCAACCTGATCATGCTGGAAGTGACGCCGTCGACGCCGCTGCGGGTCGATCCGGACGCCTTTATCGGCTTCAAGGGCGATATCCGCCAGGAGTTCGTGTTCGACGTTAACTGGCGCACCATGATCGGCCAGAGTTCGGGCGAATCGTACCAGCATAAATTCACAGGCAACGGCGTGGTGTTTATCCAGCCGGCCGAACGTTAGGAGCGCGCCATGCCTGTCTATCAGCAGATCAATGAAAAAATGCTGCAGGTCACACTCAGCAATGAAGAGGTGTTTGCGCGCAAGGGTGCGATGGTGTCCTACCAGGGCGACGTGCAGTTCAGCCGCTCGTTCCTGGCCGGGCAGGGCGTACAGAGCCTGGCCATGCGCGCCGTCACCAGCGAAGGCTATGCACTGATGCTGGCCAAGGGCAGCGGCAGCGTCTACTACGCGCAGGGCGGCCTGTTCGTGACCATCATCCCGGTACGCGGCGAAACGCTGTATGTGGAAAGCGACAGCCTGTTGGCGTTTGACGCGCGCCTGACGGCCGGCACCATGTTTCTTGGCAACCAGGGCGGCATCCAGGGCATGGTGCGCGGCGCCGTGTCGGGGCAGGGCTTGTTTACCACCACTTTGCAGGGTACGGGCGAAGTGGCGATTTTGTCGGACGGTAACGCAATTGGCCTGCCGGTCACACCCGATGTACCGGTGTTTGTCGACCCGCAGGCGTATATCGGCCATGTCGGGCAATTGAGTTCCAGTATTGTGACCGACCTGAACTGGAAGACCTTTGTCGGCCAGGCGTCTGGCGAGTCCTATCAGGTGAAATTCATGGGCCAGGGCACGGTCTATATTCAAGCAAGCGAAAGGTAAGCCATGACTGTCTACAACCCCGCCACCTTGCCGAAAAACGATAACCTGAACCGCTTTTCGTATGTGATCGACGTCAAGGAACAGATTTTCATTCGCAAGGGCAAGATGATTGCCTTCTACGGCGAGCTGCGCTTTGAAGCCATGGGCAGCAGCGTGCTCGACCTGATCGTGCGCACCGCCTTCAATGCGCCCAAGTATGTCCATCACTTCGTGGTGGCGCACGGTAATGGGCAACTGATTCTTGGCGACAACGGCAACGACCTGGCCTGCTATGACCTGGACAACGCCAACATGACCATCCGCGCCCAGAATCTGCTCGGTTTTACCAAGGATGTCGTCTGCCAGGAATCGACCCTGCCCGGTTATCTGACCATGATCGGTACCGGCAAGGTGATCGCCTCGTCGAACGGCCCCGTGCATTTCCTGGAATTGCCATGCCGTGTCGACGAGCAGGCCGTGCTGGGCTGGGCCGATTGCCCGAGCCCGTCGTATCACTACGACTACGCGCATGTGCAGGGCTGGGCTTCGGCGGCAGGCGCGCTGACCGGCTTTACCTTGTCCGGCGAGGAAAAGCAGATCGACTTTACCGGTGCCGGTACGGTGCTGGTTCAGTCGTCCGAGCTCAATACCGAAAACAGTTCGACCCTGTCGCATCTGCTGTCCCAGTTGCCGATGCTGGGCAAGGATGAACTGAGCAAGCTGAGCTTGTCGGCTCAGCAGCAGATGAAGGAAGAACGCTAGTTCATTGCGGCCGCTGCCACTGCGGCGGCCGTTTCTCCAGGAATGCCGAAACGCCTTCGCCGGCGTCTTCTTCCATCATGTTTTTCGCCATCACTTCACCCGCATAGGTATAGGCTTCAGCCAGCGCCATCTGCCGCTGGCGGTAGAACATCTGCTTGCCATAGCGCACCGCTGTCGGGCTCTTGTCCATAATGCTTTGCGCCAACAGCGCCAACTGGTCGTCGAGCGCATCGTCGGCCACCGCCTGGTTGACCAGTCCCCAGTCCGCCGCCGTGGCTGCATCGATAAAGCGCCCCGTGACCAGTATCTCGAAAGCGCGCTTGGCCGAGACATTGCGCGACAGGGCCACTGCTGGCGTGGCGCAGAACAGGCCCACATTAATGCCCGAGACGGCAAAGCGCGCCGACTCGCCGGCAATGGCCAGGTCGCAGCTGGCCACCAGCTGGCAGCCTGCTGCCGTGGCAATCCCATGCACGCGGGCAATCACCGGCACCGGCAATTCCTGGATCGTGCGCATCACGCATGAGCACTGCGCAAACAGCTGCTTGTAATAGTCGAGTTCGCGCGTGGCCTGCATTTCGTGCAGGTCGTGGCCGGCGCAAAATGCGCGACCCTCGGCCGCCAGCACCACGCAGCGCACGTCGGGATCGTCTGCCAGTGCATCGAACTGGGCCTGCAAGGCCGCCAGCATGGCTTCGGACAGGGCATTGAACTGCTGCGGCCGGTTCAGTCGCAGCGTGACCAGGCCGCCGGCATTGCTGCGCAGAACCAGTGGGGCGTCGATATGAGTTTCCGTATTCATGCTGTCTCCTTGTGTTCGTATTGTTTCTGGCAACGCGTGCAGAAAAAACTGCGCCGCTGTGTCTTGCCCAGGCTGGCCTTGTGCAAGGCAATATGGCAGCGTGGACAGATTTTTTTGGCATGCGCCAGCCAGTGCGCCTTGAGCGTATAAGCCTTTTTCCATTCAAGAAAGTCAAAACTGTATTGCCGTGCTTCCTGCACCAGCGCGCGCAGCTTGGGCGCCGGCAGCGCGCCGATGGTCGAGAGCGGATGGACGCGTATGCGAAACAGCACCTCGTTCTTGATGATATTGCCTACGCCGGCAAAAATATCCTGATCGAGCAGGGCGTCGCACACCAGCATGTCGGGCCTGGTGCGCAGTTTCTTGCGCGCCAGCGCGGCGTCCCACTGAGCGTTCATCACATCGCCGCGCCAGTCGTAGACGGCGTCCAGATCGGCGTCGACCGGCTTGACCGAACAGGCATAGAAATTGAGCTCGTCGCCATCGTCAAACGTCAGTTGCAAACGTGGTACGGCATCCTTGCGCTCGTTGATGCGGTAGCTGCCGAACAGCAGGAAATGGATGCGCAGCGACAGCGTGGGCAGGCGCAGCAAAAAGTGCTTGTCCCAGCTGGCTACCTGCAGCAGCGGCTGACCTTCGAGCGCGGCCATGTCGATGGTCTTGCTGTTGCCGCTGGCGTGCGCAATAGTCTTGCCGGCAAACGGCTCGGCCAGTTCGCGCAGGATCACGATCGATGGACCTTCGGGCATGCTGCACCTCCGTGGTTGGCTGGCGCCATGCCAGCTTGACCACTTCAGTGTCGGCAAAAATCAGAAACCGCGGCGCACGCTTATTTGGCGGCGTTGACGCTGCCGATGCCCGATACCGACTTGTGCACCACCTTGGGATTGCCGTAATACACCAGTTCGCCCATGCCGCGCACCACGGCATTGAGTTCGCCCGAGGAATACACCTTGACCGAGCCGATGCCGTCGAAATTGACGTCGACATTTTTTGCTTTCAGTTCGTGCGTGTCAACTTCGCCTACGCCTTGCGCTTTCAGGCGCAGCCAGTCGACCTGGCCGTCGGCCAGCAGCCGGCCGGCACCTTTGTAGCTGATATCGACGCGTGGACCGCTCAGTTTGGTCAGGATTTTTTCGCCGGCGCCTTCGGCAATCAGCTTGCGCAGTTGCGGCATGGTGACGATCACGCGCGGATCGTTCTCGGCTTTCTTGCTGTCCTTGTCCTTGAGGGAAATGCGCAGCTCGCCGTCAACGACTTCCGTGACGGCATTGGCGAGAAATTTCTGGTCGCCGCGCAGCGTGACGCTATGCTGCTTGCCGGACTCGACTTCAATGCTGATCGCACCGCGGATATCGATGGCGTTAAATGGCGCGGCCGCGCGTTTCTGTTCATCAGCATGGGCCAGAGTCGATACAGCCAGGCAAGCAAAGGATACGGCAGCAAGCAGGGGCAGCGGGCGCATAACGGTTTCCTTAGATAGTTGATAAGTGTATTCTAGAGCGCAACATCGTCCTTGGGGAAAAAACCGTCGCGTCGTCGCGGCCAGCCGCGCGCCCTGCGTGACACTGCTGGTCTATGCTGTTGCGATCAGTATCTTGGGAGCAGGAATGAAAAATTATCAGAAGGAAGATTACCCGGTCGCCAATATCCGCCGTTTTCTCGAACCCGGTCCGGTGGTGCTGGTCAGTTCAAGCTGGAAGGGTGAGCAGGGCATCATGACCATGGGCTGGCATATGCTGATGGAATTTACGCCGTCGCTGCTGGGCTGCTTTATTTCCGAAGCCAACCACAGCCATGAAATGATCAAGCGCAGCATGGAGTGCGTGATCAATCTGCCGACGGCCGATATGGTTGACCAGGTAGTGGCGATCGGCAATTGCAGCGGTGAGGATACCGACAAATTCGCCGCTTTCGGCCTGACGGCGCAGCCGGCCGAGCAGGTCGGCGCGCCCCTGATCGCCGAATGCTACGCCAACTTCGAATGCAAGCTGGCGCAGGTGGCAGGCAACCCGCGTGGCGGCTTCTTTATCTTCGAGTGCGTGAAAGCCCATGTGGCCACCTCGCCCAAGCTGCCTGAAACGCTGCATTACCGGGGCGATGGCGAGTTCATGGTATCGGGCCGCACCATCAGCCGCAAGAGCCTGATGAAGCCTGAAATGCGTTAGATCACGCCCTGCGCCAGCATCGCGTCAGCCACCTTGACGAAGCCGGCAATATTGGCGCCGTCGACATAGCTGACGGAGCCGTCGGCGCGCGTGCCGTATTGCTTGCAGGCGGCATGGATGCCCTGCATGATCTGCAGCAATCGCGCATCGACTTCTTCGCGCGGCCACGAGATACGTTCGGCGTTCTGGCTCATTTCCAGGCCCGAGGTCGCCACGCCGCCGGCATTGCTGGCCTTACCCGGCGCATACAGCACGCCCGCTTCTTCAAACGCCTTGGCCGCTTCGATGGTGGTGGGCATATTGGCGCCTTCAGCCACGCACAGCACGCCATTGGCAATCAGCGTGCGGGCGTCTTCGATGCCCAGTTCGTTTTGCGTGGCGCACGGCAGCGCGATATCGACCGGCACCTGCCACGGCGAGGCGCCGGCCTCAAAGCGCGCGCCGGTGCGCGCGGCGTAGTCGCTGACGCGGCCGTACAGATGGTTTTTCACTTCCATCAGGATCGCCAGTTTTTCGGGTGTAAAGCCGTCTTCCTCGATCACCGTGCCGCTCGAATCGGACACCGTCAGCACCCTGGCGCCCATGGCCATGGCTTTTTCCACCGCGTACTGCGCCACGTTGCCCGAGCCGGAAACCGACACGCGCAGACCCTTGAACGAGCGGCCGCGCGTTTTCAGCATTTCCTGCGCAAAATACACCGTGCCGTAGCCGGTCGCCTCAGGGCGCATCAGCGAACCGCCAAAGCTGATGCCCTTGCCGGTAAACACGCAGTCGGCACGGTTGCTGAGCTTTTTCATCATGCCGGCCATATAGCCGACCTCGCGCCCGCCGACGCCGATATCGCCAGCCGGCACGTCTGTGTCCGAACCGACATGGCGGAACAGTTCGCTCACAAACGCCTGGCAGAAACGCATCACCTCGCCCGAACTTTTGCCCTTCGGATCGAAGTCGGAGCCGCCCTTGCCGCCGCCCATCGGCAGGGTGGTCAGCGCATTCTTGAACGTCTGCTCGAACGCCAGGAATTTCAATACCGACAGGTTGACGGACGGATGGAAACGCAGGCCGCCCTTGTACGGGCCGATGGCCATGCTGTGCTGGATGCGGTAGCCGCGATTGACCTGCACCTGGCCATGGTCGTCCACCCACGACACGCGAAACATCATCACGCGCTCCGGCTCGACCAGGCGTTCCAGCAAGCCTTGCTCCGCATACTTCGGATGTTTCTCCAGGAACGGCCACAAGCTCTCCATCACCTCCGTGACAGCTTGAATGAACTCCGGTTGACCAGGATTGCGGGCGGCGACTTGTTGAACGTACTCGTGAGCAGATGCGTATTTCATCAAAATTCCATGGAGGTAAACGATTGATCGAGCAACTATCTTCGCATAATTTTGCACGAAAATGGTGCGGAAATTTGGTTGGTGAAATTTTCTGCTACAAAATGTGGCGAAAAGAGGGTGTCAGACGAGGGGGTATAGGGTTTTTCAGTTGCACAGGAACGGCTTGGCTAAACCACCAATACTCAGGCCAGTCGACAGATCGAAGCCAAAATGGCATCGGTAACCATTTTGTTTGTTGTACGTACAGAGCAGCATGTCACGCTGGCGCAACCGCAGCGATTGGGAAGGGCAGGCGTCTTTCAGGTCAGGGCCGAGCATGTCAAACAGTTCTTTGGCTGATCGATCCCTGATTTCAAAAGCGATCTTGTTGTCGCCCGTGACCGGTGCCACCATGTCGTCCTGATAGCCGCCATACAGCAAGTATTTACCTGCAAAATCGCGGTAGATCAGTTGCAGGATGGCCAAGCTGTCTGTTGCGAGCAGGCACGCCGCCACGACAGCAATGCCAGACCACACGTACTTTAGCGTCAGCATATGCTGCCTCCGATACTGCGCCCGCTCTGCAAGTCGAAACCGAAGTTGCAGCTGTAGCCATCACGCTTGTGGCTCATGCAGACGATCTCAGCGCGCTGACGTATGCGTTGTTCCCCGTCTGCCCCACAGACATTGCGCAGATCGGGGCCGATGGCGTTGAATATCTTTTGCGCGACATCTCCTTTGATCCGGTATGCAATGTGCTTGTTGCTGCTGGTAGGCGTATAGGGATCTCCAAGTCCACCGCCATAAATCAGATAGCGGCCTTGAAACGGTTGATAGGAAAAGGTCCATCCTGAGGCAGGGCGTGCCAATGCCGCAATCATAGTTAACGCTATCACCATCATCAACGCCCTATGCATTTTTAGTAATCCTGATTTTTTATGGTCACGTGAAAATGATCATCATGCCGCATCAGAGGGCGAACCCGTGGGATGGCCGTATCATTAAAGTAGATGACTCGAATATAGGTAAAATTAAAAAAAAGCGCTATCAACCTGGCTGTGGCATTTTGATCATATTGCGCATCAAATCTGTTTACAGGCTGTTGTAATTGATCTTTCCGTAAAGGTCGAACGTCAAGGTCCAAACCACTGCGGTGACTTCTGTGTCCTTCATATGCAGCGCCTGAGGCAAGACTAATATTGCCAAAGCCACTTTCTGCTGTCGATTTGTTGCCATAATTGCTCAACCTGCAATATTAATGACAGTAATTTTGGATGGCCATATTGGCCTGCGCCATTGGGAGGCGTGCCGTAGGTGTAATAAGCGGCTCCTTCAGGCCTTTGTGGAAGGTTAAAGTAGCCACGCGTATCCATTGGTTGTAGCTCAAGCATGCTATTGCCTGTCATTGTGATATGGGTGCAGTTGATCGTCTTTCAGTGATTTTTGTCCTTGGGAGATTTTAAATATTGCGGTGGATTAAGGCTGATGCATTTTGTGTTTTGAGCGTCGTCACCGGAGTTGGAGCCGTGCGTGTATTCCTGGCACGGCCAGTGCGGCTGCTGGTGTGGAGGTACAGCCTCTTCTTTCTTTATGCCACGGTAGTTCCCCTCGACGTATGCCTGCTACGCAATGCCGGGCATAGCTGCTCAAAAGGACAGCAATTGATGGCCGTGCTTGTCCAGTGCCGCATCTGACATCGCGTTGATCTTTACAGATACCGCGCCAGCATCGCCCGTTCCAGCGCTGCATCGAGTTCGATACGCACGAAGTGGCCGCTGCCTGGCGCCACACTGATTTCCTCGCCGCTATCGGACAGCATGCGCGTGACGACGATATCGCGGTTGCCGGCCGGGTGCATCGCTTCGAGGCGGTCGCCCACGCTGAAGCGGTTCTTGACGTCGATCCGGGCCCAGCCGTTTTCCACCGCCAGCACATCGCCGACATACTGGCTGCGGTTCAGTTCCGACACGCCGCGCATATAGTTCTGGTGGGCTTGCGTATGGTGGCGCTGGTAGAAGCCGTCGGTGTAGCCGCGGTTGGCCAGGCCTTGCAGCTGGCCCAGCAGGCCGGTGTCGAACGGGCGGCCGGCGACGGCGTCGTCGATGGCCTGGCGATATGCCTGCGCCGTGCGCGCCGCGTAGTACAGCGACTTGGTGCGGCCTTCCACCTTCAGCGAATCGACGCCGATTTTCACAAGCCGCTCGATATGCTCGATCGCGCGCAGGTCCTTGGAATTCATGATGTAGGTGCCGTGCTCGTCTTCCATGATCGGCATCATCTGGCCTGGGCGCTGGGCTTCCTCGATCAGGTAGGCGCGGTCGGCCAGCGGGTGGCGCGGCTGCTGGTGCAGCGCCGAAAAGGAATTGTTGGCCTCTTCCAGCGCCTGCTCGAAGTGTAGCGGCACCACCTGCATGGGCGCGTAGTCGCCGGTGGCGTCTTCGGCCGCATCGCCAACCTTGTAGTCCCAGCGGCAGGAATTGGTGCAGGTACCCTGGTTCGGATCGCGGTGGTTAAAGTAACCCGACAGCAGGCAGCGGCCCGAGTAGGCGATGCACAGCGCGCCATGGACAAACACTTCGAGTTCCATTTCCGGGCAGCGCTGGCGGATTTCCTCGACCTCGTCGAGCGACAGTTCGCGTGACAGGATCACGCGCGTCAGGCCCATGCGGTGCCAGAACTTCACGTCGGCCCAGTTGACGGCGTTGGCCTGCACCGACAGATGCACGGGCACCTCGGGCCACTTGTCGCGCACCATCATGATCAGACCCGGGTCGGCCATGATCAACGCATCGGGGCGCATGGCAATCACCGGCTCCATGTCGCGCAGATAGGTTTTCAGCTTGGCGTTATGAGCAAAGATATTGCTGGCGACAAAGAATTGCTTGCCGCGCGCATGCGCGCCGTCTATGCCTTCCTGCAGCGACTGCAGCGAAGAAAAATCATTATTGCGCACGCGCAGGCTGTAGCGGGGCTGGCCCGCGTAGACGGCGTCGGCGCCGTAATCAAAGGCAGCGTGCATTTTGGCCAGGGAGCCGGCAGGGAGGAGCAGTTCGGGAGCGCGTAGCATGGTGGAGGCGGGCAAAGCTTTTGATGGTAGGGGGCTTGTGCGGGTTTTGCATTGATGCGCGTCAAGGATTTGGGTTTTGGAATTACCCCGAACGGCGAAAGGCTGGGATCGGATGCGGGCGCCCACCCCCTCAGGGTTCGACCCCAGTTCTGCTGGTGGGTTAAAAGACCTTGGAAAGTGTTGCACTCCAGCCACGCCACATCAACCCTCCAGCCCCTGCAAGCACTACTGATACTCGCCGCCAGCAAACGAAGACTTGTTACAATCCTATTTTTAAATGATAATAGTTCTCATTTAAATCTGAGGCGTGCATTGTGGATGTGAGTTACGAGAGTCTGTATCGGGAACACCGCTCCTGGCTGATCAGCTGGATGCGAGCCAGGCTCGGACATTGCTCCGACCGCGCTGCCGACTTCGTACACGACACCTTTGTACGCATCCTGCAGTCCGGTACGCAAGCTGCCGATATTGCCCAGCCGCGCCCCTATCTCACCACGATCGCTCGCGGCCTGATGGTTGACCATTTTCGCCGCAACGACCTTGAAAAAGCTTATCTGGATGAACTGGCGCACATTCCCGAAGCGCTGCAGCCGTCACCGGAAGAGCGCGCCATCCTGCTGGAAACTCTGCTGACGATCGACCGCATGCTGAACGGCCTGGGACCGAAAGTGCGCCAGGCTTTCCTGCTGGCGCAGATCGACGGCCTTGACTATGCAACAATTGCGCAAGAACTCGATGTATCCGTGAGCAGTGTCAAACAATATATGCGAAAGGCCGTCTTGCAATGCCTGAAATGTCTGTAAGCCAGGCAGAGCTGGAAGACCTGCATCTGGAAGCGGCCGCCGACTGGTTTGTGTCGCTGTCAGAAGAAGGTAGCGCAGAGGCGCGTCGACGCTGGCAGGCCTGGCACGATGCGGCGCCGGCGCACCAGCAGGCCTGGGAAAAGGTCGAGCGATTGCAAAGCCTGCTGGCCGGCGCGCCATTGCAGGCTTCCCACGTGCTGCGGCAACCCTCGCGCAAGCCGGAACGCAAGTCGCGGCGCCAGCTGATGTCGTTTATCGGCGTGGCGTTTGCCGCTGGCATGGGATCGGTGTTTCTGCCCACCGCACCGCAGCGACCGGCCACGCGCTGGATCGCTACCGCACGCGGCGAACGGCGCAGTGTGACGCTGCCGGACGGCGGTCGCGTCTGGCTGAGTTCAGGCACCCGCATCGGCATCGCCTACGATGGACAGCATCGCGATATTTATCTGGCGCAAGGCGCACTACAATTGACCAGCGGCAGCGATCTGCGTCGTCGTCCTTTGCGCATTCTGTCGCGCGATGGCGTGGTGCGCCCGCTTGGCACGCGCTTGACGGTGACCCAGTTTGCCGCGCACAGCGTACTGGCAGTGCAGGAGCATGCGGCTGAAGTGCTTACGCATAACGGCCACGATGATCCGGCCGTGCGCCTGAAGGCTGGCCAGCGCGTGCGCTTTTCCAGCAGCGCGTGCGGCCGCGTGCACAATTCCAGCTTTGGCGACGACGCCTGGACGCGCGGCCTGCTGATGGCGATGGACTTGCCGCTGCCCGAATTTGCCGCCCAGTTTGCGTTGTACTCGGGGCAGTCGGTCGAAGTGGCGCCGGCGCTGGCCAGCCGGCGCGTGTCCGGCACCTACCAGATCGATGCGCCGGGACGTTCGCTGCAGACGCTGGCCGATGTGCTGGCGATCCGCGCCGAGCGTACGGAGATGGGCTGGCGCCTGCGGCCGTAAAAACAGGCCATAAAAATATTTAAAAAAGTCTGTCCTTTTCCGCTTCTGCTTCGGCCTACAGATAAGCCCATTATTTGTAGACGAAAAATGAATCCTGTTGCCAATAACGCTGTCCCTTCTTCTGTTTCCCGCAAGCGCGGCCTGCGCATGCGTCCTGTGTTGGCTGCCATGCTGGCCGCTGGCGCGATCCTGCCGGTCTTTGCTGCCGAGCCTGCCGTGCGTGCGATGCCGGCCAAAGTCTATGCGCTGCCATCGGCGCCGCTGGCCGATGTGCTGAACCGCTTTGCCGCCGAGTCCGGCGTAGTGCTGGTGTTCGACGCCGACCAGTTGCGCGGCGTGCAATCGAAGGGACTGCAGGGCAAATACGATGTGTCGTCCGGTTTCCAGGCGTTGCTGGCCGAGTCGAAATTTGAAGTAGTGATGGGCGCGTCGGGCGGTTATATGCTGCGTGCGCGTCCTGCGCCGGTACGCGACGAGCAGGCGGCGCTGGAGCGCCGCGGCTCGCATACCCTGTCGGAAATCACCGTGGAAGCGTCCACGCTGCCGACGGTGGAGCGCCTGGACCGCGAAATGATCCGCAATATGCCGGCCATTAACGGCGACATGACCAGCCAGCTCAAACTCAACCCGAATATCCAGTTCGACGAATCGGCACTGGCCGCTGCCACCGGTGGCGAGATTGCACCGGCTGAAATCAGCATACACGGCGCCAAGCCCTACCAGAATGAAATCCTGGTCGACGGCATTTCGATTTCCAATGATATCGATCCGGGCAACAAGGTCACGTCCACCAGTGTCGACCAGATTCCGGGCGCCTCGCAGGCGCTGGCGATTGACAGCAGCATCCTGTGCGAAATCGATGTCAAGGATTCCAATGTATCGGCCGAATACGGCCGCTTTACCGGCGGCGTCGTCAGTGCGACGGTCTGCTCGGCACGCAAGAAGTTTGGCGGCAATGTCTCGGTCGGCTATACGTCGTCGGACTGGAGCAAGCTGTATATCGATCCGGCCCGGCAGGAAGAATTCGAGAACTCGTCCAGTGACCAGTTGCAGCCAAGGTTCAGGAAGTGGACTTACAAGACTACCGTCGAAGCGCGTCCGAGCGAAGACTGGGGCGTGCTGATGAACGTGGTGCGCCGCAAGTCGGAAATTCCGCTCAAGCGCTTCTCGACTGAAAACGCCAATACCACCACCAGCCGCGAAGTAACGCAGACGCGCCAGCAGGACACCTTGCTGGTCAAGGCTGACTACACGCCCGCAGGCAGCCGCCACAAGGGCGAGGTCACGATGGTGTACGCGCCATCGTCCAATACCTACTTCATGGAAAACTACCGCGACAGCAATTACACCATCGACAGCGGCGGCCTGAACCTGAGCGGCAAATGGGAATCGCGCTATGACCTGGCAAAGCTGACCCACCAGGTATCGTATTCGAAGAACGAACAGTCGCGCCGCAGCGATGTGGATTACTACCGCGCATGGCGCTGGTCGGATGACAAGAACTGGGGTGACCCGACCCGCACCAATCCGACCAGTGGCGAAGGCGCGCGTGGCGATATCGACCAGGAAGTGCGTACCGTGGCCTACAAGTTCGGCGCCGCTTTCATGCCATTTAACCTGGGCAGTACAAAACACCGCGTCAACGCCGGCCTGGAACTGCGCCGCCAGGATGCCGATTACGAGCGCCTGCGCGATCACTTTTACTACCTGACGCCTAGCAACCTGCTGACGACCGGCAACTCTTCGCGCTGCATGATGCCCGATGGCACAGTCGATACGCAAGCCTGCTCGACCACCCGGCCGCTGCGTTATACCGCAGGCCAGTATTTCGGCCGCCTGATGACCTATCGCGCAGGCAAATTTGATGTGAGTAACAATTCCTGGGCCGCTTATGCGGAAGACGAAGCAACCTGGCGCGACCTGTCGCTGCGCGTCGGTGTGCGTGGTGACAGGGACAGCCTGGCTGGCGGCACCAATTTTGCGCCGCGCCTGCGCCTGGGCTGGCAGGCAACCGACCCGCTGTCGCTCGATGTGGGGGCCAATCGTTACTATGGCCGCAGCATGTTTGCCTTTGCCCTGCAGGAAAAAGCCAACACGCTGCTGGCAACCCAGACGCGTACCAGCAACCTGGTCTGGGGCACTCCTGTTATCAGCCGCCCGCTTAATCGACTGGAAGACATGAAGTCGCCGTACGACGATGAATTCACGGTAGGCGGTACCTATGAGTCCCAGGCGCTGGCGGGCCCGGTCAGCCTGCGCTTTACGCGTCGTACCGGCAAGGATCAGGTAGTACGCCTGGTGCGTTCGGGCCAGGCCGACTGCAATGGCGGCACCTGCTACATCTTCAGCAATGATGGCGGCAGCGTCAGCAAGGACGTGACCCTGAGCTGGTCGAACTCGCGTGCCTTCAAGATCGGCGATGTGGCCAACCGCATGTGGGTGGCCGTCAACAAAAGCGATGTCGAGTCCAACTACGCCACCTATGCTGAAAACTATGGCAATGCGATGCTGCGCGACGACC
Organism: Janthinobacterium aquaticum; assembly: GCF_009208565.1. Classification (GTDB taxonomy): domain Bacteria; phylum Pseudomonadota; class Gammaproteobacteria; order Burkholderiales; family Burkholderiaceae_D; genus Janthinobacterium. The sequence goes on from NZ_WFLK01000009.1 coordinate 214,033, forward strand.
TGATCCGCTACGACGGCAGAATCATCCGCAACTCCGAGCGTCCGGCCGAAAACTACAACCGTCCGTGGACGCTGCGCATCGGTGCCATGAGCACCTGGCCCGCACAAAGCCTGACGGTCAGCAATATCCTGCGCATCCGTGGCGGCTACGAAAAAATCCTGCGCAACGGCAGCTATGTATATGAGGGCGCGTCGCTGGAGAATTACGAGAAAACCCGCCTGCCGCAATCGAATGCCATCGATACCGTGGTGAACTGGAATCCGCGCGTCTACCGCAGCCAGCGTCTCGATGTAAAACTGACGATTGAAAACATCACCAACCAGAAAAACAAGATGACGGTCAATGACACCTATGCCAGCTACGAGCGCGGCCGTACCTTTGCGCTGGAAATTGGCTATGGCTTCTAAGTTGACGTCGCCACGGCGCTGGCTGGCCGCCGGCGCAGCGTTGGTGCTGGCGGTGCTGGTGCTGCCGCAGGCGGTGATGGCAGCAGACGCGTTTCGCTGGAGCAAGGAAGTCCAGCGCGGCCAGCTCGACAACGGCCTGAACTACTACATCATCAATACCGGTGATGCTGGCAAGCAGGTCTCGCTGCAGCTGTTGGTCAAGGTCGGCTCGCTCGACGAGCGCGACGACCAGTCCGGCGTTGCGCATATGGTCGAGCATATGGTGTTCCACGCCACCCGCAAGTATCCGGCTGGCCTGAAGCAGCATATGGAAAGCCTGGGCTGGCGCATCGGCGTGAACTACAACGCGCAGACCAACTTCGAGCGCACGCTGTATATGCTGACTACCGACAGCAAGGCGGGCAGCGTGGAAGCCGGGCTCGATGTGCTGGCGCAGTTTGCCGGCGGCGCGTTGATCCCGGCCGATGCGCTGGAGCCGGAACGCCAGATTATCCTGGAAGAGTGGCGCACCAAGCTCGGCGTGCGCGAGCGTATGGACCGCCAGCGCCGCGCCTTGCTGCGCGCCGGCTCGCTCTACCCGGAACGCCCGACCATCGGTACTGAAAGCAGCATCCGCCAGCAGCCGGCGCAAACCCTGCGCCGTTTCTACAGCGACTGGTATCGTCCCGGCAATATGGCTTTGTTGGTCGTCGGCAATGTCGATGCCAGCGCCTTGCAACCGCTGATCACGCAGTACTTCAAGGACCTGGTGCCGGCCGCTTTGCCGACGCGCAATTCACCCGATCCCGAGCTGCATGATCAACTGCGCGTCGCTCAGTTGCAGGACCCCGAAAACAGCGCCAGCCAGGTCGGCTGGCTGCTGCGTTTTCGCGAAGACAAGCGCCAGGACGTCGACGGCATGCGCGCGCGCCTGATCGACCGCATTGCCGAGCGTGCCCTGCGTAGCCAGGTACGCCGCCTGGCCGTCAAGCTGCCAGCTGGCGTCAGCTCGCTCAGCAGCAGCCGTGGCGGCCTGGGCGAGTCGACCGGTTCGCTGGGCTTTGTGGCCAGTGTCAGCGTCGATGGTCATCAGGCCGGTTTGCAGCAATTGCTGCTGCTGCAGGAGCGCCTGCGCCGAGATGGTCTCAATGCCGGCGATATTGCCAGGGAAATGGCCGAAGTGCGGCGCCTGAATGACAAAGGCCCGTCGCAGCAGGCCGACCGCGAACTGAACGGCTGGCAGGCGATGCTGGCCGACGCCGTGCAGGCCGATCGCATCCTGCAGGACCCGCTGCAAAAGCAGGAGCAGATCAGCGCTATCGTGCGCGAGCTGAAGCCGGCCGATATCAATGCACGCCTGCAACAGTGGCTGGCTGCGCCTGATCGCCTGCTGTTTATGCTGGCACCTGGCATGAGTCCGGTCAAGCTGCCAACAGCTGCGCAGGTGCTGGCGCAACAGAAGAAGCTGGCCACGGCTGCCTTGCCGCCCTTGCTTGCCGATAAAAAAGCCGCAGCCGCACCGGCCAGCCTGCCCGAACTCGACAGCAGCGGCGCCATCGTGCGCGAGGACGATCTGGGTCACGGCGTGCAGCGCTGGACGCTGGCCAATGGTGATGTGGTGGTCTGGCAGCCTCAGCCGAAAGAAACCGTGATGCGCTTTGCCGCGCATGCCGGCGCCGGCTACCGCCTGCCTGGCGCGCCGACCTGGCAATGGCAGCTGGCCGCGCAACTGGGCAATGAGTCGGATCTGGCCGGACAGCAGGAGGGCGAACTGGCGCGCTGGAGCACGGCGCGCAAGGTGAAACTGTCGCAGCAGCAAAGCGAGACACAGCTGATCTACAGCGCCGGCGTGCCGGCTGCGCAACTGGAAGACCTGCTGCGCCTGTATGCCGCGCGCCAGTCGCAGACCGGGATCGCATTGCCAGCCTTGATCTCCGCGACCGATCAGCTGGCGCGCCAGATGGCGCGCCGTCCCGATACCGCCAGCGAACAGGCCAGCGCGCAACTGAGCAAGCTGCGCTATGGCGAGCTGCCGCTGGACCAGTATCCGGATGAAGCTGCCTTGCAGGCGCTGGCCACGCCAGCCGGGCTGGCAACGGTGGGCCAGCAATGGACGCAGCTTGGCGCCTATCCGGTGACGTATTTCATCAGCGGTCCGGCCGACAGTGCGCAGATGAAAGAGCTGGCTGCGACCTGGCTGGCCGGCATTGCCCGCAAGGCCGGCAGCCAACCGGCCCAGCCGCTGGTGCAGGCCGATGGCTACCATGAAGCGCGCCTGGCGGTCAGCCTGGAGCCGCAAGGCAGCGTGCGCGCTGTGGCCAGCCAGGCCATGCCCTGGTCGCCCGAGCGCGCTGCGCAGACGGCCATTTTGTCGCGCATCGCTTACCGCCAGCTGCGCCAGGAACTGCGCGAGAAAGAGGCTGGTATTTACCGGCTCAATTACAAGCTCAGCCTGGACCCGCAAAGCCGTCTGCAAAGCGAGCTGTCGTTTACCTCGGCGCCGGAACGCCTCGATGCGCTGTGGAGTGCGGCCCTGCGTGTGCTAGAGCGCCTGCCGTCCCAGCTCGACACGGCCATGCTGAACGAGGAAATCGCCCGCCTGCGCAGCAGCGAAGCCCAGCGCACCAGCGACGCCGGCACCCGCTTTGCCCGTTTGCAATTGAGCTACACGCAATACGGCGATGCCCGTTACCTCGATGACAGCAAGCAACTGCTGGCCGGCGTGACTGCCGACAGCGTGCGCGCACTGGCGCAGGAGTTCCACCTGGCGCGCGACCTGGCGGTGGTCAAGGTAGTGCCGAAGGAGGGTGGTGCGAGCCACTAGACTGCAGACGTTCATGAAAACGCCAATCTTCGGATTGGCGTTTTTTTTAACCCGAACGGCGAAATGCAGGCGGCTGATCCCGGTCCTTGTCTTCGAGTTAACAATAACCTTGCTCACCTGCTACAAATGTGGCATGCTACAAATGTAGCTACCAACCACATACTCAGGGAAGATCAATGAATACACGCGCTTGGACGTTGAAACTGGCCGGCTTGCTGTGCGCCGCTTTGTGCATGGTGTCGGCTGCGGCTGCAGACTTCGACGGCATGGTCAACGTCGGCAAGGGCCAGTTGCATGCGGTGAAAACCGGTGAAGGTGCCGCCACGATCGTGTTTGAAGCGGGCTTTGCCAGTGATCTGTCGACCTGGCGCAAGGTAGTGCCGCTGGTTGCCGGCAAGGCGCAGCTGGTCACTTATTCGCGCGCCGGCTACGGCAAATCGCCGTCACGCGCGCAAACGCTGTCGATGGCAGACAGCGTGGCCGAGTTTTCCGAGCTGCTGGCGCAACTGAAGGTGACCGGGCCGGTCATCCTGGTTGGCCATTCATATGGCGGCTTCCTGATCCGCGCGTTTGCCGCCAGCCATCCACAGCAGGTGGCTGGCATGGTGTTTGTCGATCCGGCCGATGAAGGGCTGGAAACGGTGTTGCGCGGCATCGATCCGGTACGCCTGCAGCAGGATCAGCGCATGCTGGTCGACAATATTCCCGCCAAATGGCAGGGCGATTTGCAAATGATCCAGTCCATGCTCGATGCCGGCAAACTGCCTGCGATGGCCGCGCTGCCTGATGTGCCGGCGGTATTGATTACTTCCGTGCGGGCACGCGCCGGTTCCGACTTTTACCAGGAAACGCCAGAGGTGATCCGCATCAAGCGCGAGCGCCATGGTGCCTTTATCAATCAATTCTCCAACGGCGCCCATCTGTTTACGTCGCGCAGCGGCCACGCGATACAATCGCAGCAACCCGAACTGGTGGCGTCCGCCATCGATCAAGTGCTGGCCAGCCAGGTCAAACCATGAAAAAAACAACTGAAACCAACCCTGCCATCGGCCTTGAGGCACTGGCGCCGCGCGAGCGGCAAGTGGTCGAATGCGTCTACAAGCTGAGCGAAGCGACGGCTGCGCAAATCCAGGAAAGCATCGGCCCTGAATTGAGCAATTCGGCGGTGCGCGCCATGCTGACACGGCTCGAATCGAAAGGCGTGCTGTGCCACCGCGTTGACGGCCAACGCTACCTGTACAGCGCGGTGGTGCCGCAGCAGCAGGTGCGCGAGTCGGCGCTCAAGAAACTGGTGGGCACGTTTTTCAACAACTCCACCGCCAGCGCCGCCACGGCCTTGCTGGGCATGTCTGACAAGCTCAGCAGCAAGGAACTCGACGCTATCGAAGCGATGATCGCCAAGGCGCGCAAGGAAGGGCGCTAGTGGCCGGTACCGATCTTGCGCTGCTGCTGTTGAAACTCACAACAGTGGTGCTGGTGGTGCTGCTGGTACTGCGTCTGATGCAGGGCGCCTCGGCCGCGCGGCGCGTCTTTGCCAGCCGCTGCGCGCTGGTGGCGCTGTTGTTGATGCCGGCGATCTGGCTGGCCATGCCGCCGATGCCGGTACGGGTGCCACTGGCCGTATCGGCGTTGATCGATCCACCGCTGGTGATGCCGGCCGATATCTCTGCCATGCCCTTGCCGGCAGCTTTGCCGGCAACTGAGCAGGCCTTTGACGCGCCACAGCGCGCTGCCTGGCTGGGCCGTTTGCTGCTGGCGCTATACGCGGCTGGCGTGCTGCTGCATGTATGCCGGCTGGCGTTGAATCTGCGCCAGTTGAGACAGGTCGCTGCTGGCGCACAGCATGTGACGCTACCGAACTGGCAGGCCGCGCTACAGCGCTTGCACCCGCTAAATGCCAGGCGACCAGTACGCCTGCTGGTATCCGATACAATCGCTTCGCCATACAGCTGGGGCTGGCGCAACCCTGTGATCGTGCTCGACCCGCACAGCCTGGCGCAGGCCGATCCCGACGCCATCCTTGCCCACGAACTGGCGCATATCGGCCACCATGACTGGCCCGTGCTGATGCTGGCGCGTTGCCTGCTGGCGCTGTACTGGTGGCATCCGCTGATGTATCTGCTGGTGCGCCAGCTCGAACACGACACCGAATGCGCGGCAGACAACGCCGTGCTGGCAGCCGGCATCGCACCCTCGCATTATGCGCACGCGCTGGTGACGGTCTCGCGCCACGCTTTTGCCCAGTCGGCAACCCTGGCCAACCGCATTGCGGCACGCGGCGCCGCTTTGATGGCGCGTATTGCCGCGCTGCTTGAAGCGCACCGGCCGCGCGGGCGCGTGACTGCCGGCCAGTGGTGGGGCGGGGCGCTGGCCACCTTGCTGCTGGTTACTGTTGTTGGCAGTCTCAAGGTGCGCGGCGAAGAAGTGATCTGGCCCAGCCATTTGCTGCAGGCAGGCGCTGCCAATGGCGCCAGCGCCACCGAATTGCTCGACGCGCTCGATAACCCCAACTTCACCCAGCTGGCCACAGCCATGCGCGCACGCGATTTTGCACAGCGCCACGCGGTCGATATTGAATCGTTCCGCCAGCGCGCCGCCATTCCCGCACTGCTGCTGGCGCTGCGCGACCCGCACCCGCAAGTTCGCCGCCTGGCCGTCTGGGCCTTCTCCGAAATGCGCTTCCCCGAAACGGCCGCCGCCGTTGCCGTGCAGCTGGCCGATCCCGACCCCGGCGTGCGCGCCGAGGCCGCCGGCGCTCTTGGCGATATGGACGAACGCCGCTGGCTGAGCGCCATAATCGCCTTGCTGAACGACGAGCATGCCTACGTGCGCCAGCGGGCAGCGCACGCACTGGGCGACCTGCAGGCAATTGCCGCCGTCCCGATGCTCGAAGCGCGCCTGCTCGACCACGATGAGAAGGTGGCAAGCGAGGCGAAATGGGCGCTGAAAGAAATACGCGAATAGTGGTAGAAGCGCAAACAACAACGCCACCCGAAGGTGGCGTTGTTGAATATACTGCTTATTCTTGGTGGCCCGGGGCGGAATCGAACCACCGACACAAGGATTTTCAATCCTCTGCTCTACCGACTGAGCTACCAGGCCAAGGCGGCGAATTATAGCAGAGGGTTGGGCGACTTGACCAGTGCTGGCTGTGTCTAAACGCAACAAGCCGCCCAAAAGCGTGTTTTCCACACGCTTGGCTTGCCTTACTTCAGTGTACGCAGGAACAGTTCGTTGATGCGGCGGTACTGGTCGTACCAGGCTTCCGGCTGCACGAAGCCGTGGCGTTCCATCGGGTAGCTGGCCATTTCCCATTTGCTCTTTTTCAGCTCGATCAGGCGCTGCGACAGGCGTACCGAGTCCTGGTAGAACACATTGTCGTCGATCATGCCGTGCGCGATCAGCAGGTTGCCGGTCAGCTTGTCGGCGTATTCGATCGGCGACGAGATGCGGTACGCCTCCGGGTCAACTTCCGGTGTATTGAGGATATTGGCCGTGTACTCGTGGTTGTAGGTGGTCCAGTCGGTTACCGGGCGCAGTGCGGCGCCGGACTTGAATACTTCCGGGGCGCGCATCAGGGCCATCAGGGTCATGAAGCCGCCATAGCTGCCGCCGTAGATGCCGACGTTGCTGATGTCGCCCTGGTGCTGGGCGGCCAGCCAGTTCGCGCCGTCGATAAAGTCTTCCAGTTCCGGGTGGCCCATCTGGCGATAGATGGCCGTGCGCCAGGCGCTGCCGTAGCCAAGCGAGGCGCGGTAGTCGACATCAAGCACGATAAAGCCCTGCTGCACCAGCAGGTTATGGAACATCTGCTCGCGGAAGTAAACCGGATAGCGTTCGGTCACGTTTTGCAGGTAGCCGGCGCCGTGCGCAAACATCACGATCGGATAGCGCTTGCCTGCTTCCAGCTGGGCCGGGCGATACAGCTTGGCCCAGATCGGCGCCGCGCCATGGGTGGATGGTACCTGCACCAGCTGCGGCAGGGTCCAGTTGCGGGCCTTGAAGGCGTCGCTGCGGGTATCGGTCAGTACGGTGGCCTTGCCGCCCGAGACCGGTACGGTAGCGAGCTGCGCTGGCAGATAGCTGGCGGAATAGCGCACCAGCAGCTTGCCGCCATCGGGCGACAGGCTGTAGTTTTCCACGCCTTTCAGGCTGGTCACTTCGCGCGCGCCGCCGTCTTTGGCGCTGCTGGCGCACACTTCATAGGTGCCAGGTGCCTGCGGGTTGCAGACAAAATAAGCGTGCTTGCCGTCGCGGCTCCACTCGACATCGCTGACCTCCCAGTTACCGTGGGTCAGGGCGCGCGCCGGCGCTTCGCCGGTTTTGGCGTACAGATGGGCGTAGCCGGTCTCCTCGGACAGATACCACAGCGTGGCGTTGTCGGGTAGCCAGCCGAACTGGTCGGCGCGGCGGTTGACCCAGGCTGCGTCGCTGATGCGGTGCTCCGGCACCAGCGTGCTGTTGGCCAGATCGACCGTGGCGATCCAGCGGTCCTTGTTGTCGATGGCGCGCACGCGCACGGCGGCGCGGTTGCCGTCGTCGCTCCAGGCGATGCCGTCGCGCAGCGCGTCGATGCGTACCGGGCGGTTGCCCTTGAGCGCAGGTAGTTTCTGTTCGGCGCGCAGGGCGGCCAGCGGGTCGATGGCGATGCCGGGCAGGGTGTCAAAAGCAATGTCGCGTACGCTGCCGGTGCGCAGGTCGGCCAGTTTCAGGCTTTGCGCGACCGGCATATTGCGGCCCACGCGCGTGCGTTCGTCGTCCGCTTCCGGGTAGCCCGTTTCGGTGACGTAGCGTGCCAGTTTGCCCAGCTTGCCTTTATCGGCGCTCTTGTCTTGCGTGACGAACAGCAGCCAGCGGCCGTTCGGCGAGAGCACGCTGCCGGAAATGGTGACTTTTTCACCGAGGTAAATCGGCTCGGGGGCGCGGGTCGGATCGAGGCGGCGCTCTTCATGACGGCGATCGAGGCTGGTTTCGCGGTCGGCTTTCTGGCGGGCCAGGTTGACGATCAGGCGCAGCTGCAGTTCGCGCTGGGCGTCGGCTTCGGGTTTGGCGTCGGGATCTTTTGCCGCGCGCAGCAGCGCCACCGGGGCGCTCAGTCGGTCGACGCGGTTCCAGCTGAACCAGTCGCTGCCGCTGCGGTACTGCACCGCGCTGCCGTCGCTCGAATATTGCGGATCGCTGATGGCCGACACGCCGCGCGTAATCTGCGTCAGCACACCGCTTTTCAGGTCGCGCTCGAACAGGTCGCCGTTGCGCAGCAGGATCGCACGCGTGCCGGCGCGGTTGACGACAGTCTGCTGGCCGTCCAGGTTGGCCAATTGCGCATCATCGATCTTTTTAGCGCTGTTCAGTTTGTTGCCGGTGACCTGGAAGGTGTCGCGCAACGGCGAACCCAGGCGTTTTTGCTTGTAGTAAATCTGGCCGTTCCAGCCCCACCATGCCGCCTCGACGGGCGTGCCGATCCAGTCGGGGTCGGCCATGGCCTGGTCCAGCGTGATCGGGGTGGGTGGCGCCGGCGTATCAGCGCTGGCTGCTGGCAGGACTGGGGCGAACAGGGACAGGACAAGAAGAGGAAGTACCGGACGCATCGGAGGTCACTTTAAAAGGAGGCAAGACCGGTATTCTAGTGGAGTAGTTTCGTGGGGGAAATAGCGAAAAGCCAATGCAGCGTTGCAACCGGCAAACAAAAGCGCCAGCGTGCAAGGCTGGCGTTGGAAGAGGGCTGTCGCCGCTTATTTTTTCGGTGCGCTCAGGCATTCTTTCATGAACGCCTTGCGCGCATCGCCTTTCATATCCTTGGCGTCGGCATTGCAGGTTTTCATCTTGGTTTGCTGGGTAGGCGCAGGTGCTGCCTTGGCGCTCAGGCACTCTTTCATGAAAGCCTTGCGCTCATCACCTTTCTTGCCGCTTGCGTCAGCGTTGCAGGTTGCCATCTTCGATTGCTGGCTGTTGGCTGCCTTCGGTGCGTCGGCCGCAACCGCTGCGCTGCAGCATACAGCGAGAAGGGTGGCGGCAATGCTGGCGGTGAAAACGGTTTTCATGGCGTATCCTTTGGGATGGCGAGGGTTGTAGGGTGGTGCAATGGCAATTAACTATATGCATTTTCAGCATATTGCGCCACTGATATCGGTGGACTGATGCTTTTTTTCATCACACTCACAAGCCTGCTTTTTTACCAATGTTTATAGCAAGGAAAATTATGTTGAAGACCCCTACTTTCACGCCCCTGAAGGCGACCATCCTGGCGCTGGCCCTGGCGGGCAGCGCCCAGGCTGTGTCCCTGCCGGCTGTCGAAGCGCAGCACGGCATGGTGGTATCGTCGCAGCACCTGGCCAGCCAGGTCGGCGTCGATATTCTGAAAATGGGCGGCAATGCGGTCGATGCGGCGGTGGCGGTTGGCTATGCGCAGGCAGTGGTCAATGCCTGCTGCGGCAATATCGGCGGCGGCGGCTTCATGACCATCCACCTGGCCAACGGCAAGGATACCTTTATCAATTTCCGCGAAAAGGCGCCGGCGGCCGCCAGCGCCGATATGTATCTCGATGCGGACGGCAAGATCAAGCCCGGCGCCAGCCTGCACGGCTACCTGGCTGTGGGCGTGCCAGGCACGGTGGCCGGTTTCGAGCGCGCGCAGCGCCAGTACGGCAAGCTTACGCGCGCCCAGGTGATGGCGCCGGCCATCAAGCTGGCGCGCGAAGGCTATATTCTCAACCGCGGCGACACCGACATTATCGACACCACCGTGGCCTACTTCAAGAAAGACCCGGAAGCGGCGCGCATTTTCCTGCGCAAGGACGGCACGCCGCTTCAGCCGGGCGATCGCCTGGTGCAGAAAGACCTGGCGCGCACGCTCGAATCGATTGCGCGCCACGGCCCGGACGCCTTCTACAAGGGCGCCATTCCGGCCGCTGTGGAGAAAGCGGCTAAAGCAGCTGGCGGCATCATTACGGCGGCCGACTTTGCGGCCTATACCACCACCGAGACGGCGCCGTTGACCTGTACCTATCGCGGCTACCAGTTTGTGTCGGCGCCACCACCGAGTTCGGGTGGCGTCACGCTGTGCCAGACCCTCAATATTCTGGAGGGCTACGACATGAAGTCGTTTGGCTACCAGTCTGCCGCCAGCATCCATTACATGACCGAAGCGATGCGCCATGCCTACAAGGACCGCAACAGCTATCTGGGCGACCCGGATTTCATCAACAACCCGGTCGAACACCTGCTCAGCAAGTCCTACGCCGCCGAGATCCGCAACAAGATTTTGCCGGACCGCGCCACCGCGTCGAGCGAAGTGCCGCCCGAGACCATGCAGCGCGAAAAACCGGAAACCACGCATTACTCGGTGCTGGACAAGGACGGCAACGCCGTTTCGACCACCTACACCGTCAACGGCCGCTTTGGCGCGGTGGTGATTGCCCCAGGCACCGGCTTTTTCCTCAACGATGAAATGGACGACTTCACCAGCAAGATCGGCGCCAAAAACATGTATGGCCTGGTGCAGGGCGCCAGCAATGCGATTGCGCCGGGCAAGCGGCCGCTGTCGTCGATGGCGCCGACGCTGGTCAACAAGGACGGCCAGACCTATATGGTGCTCGGCTCGCCCGGCGGCTCGCGCATTATCAGCATCACGCTGCAGTCGGCGATCAATGTGATCGACTTCGGCATGGCGCCGCAGGAGGCGGTCGACGCGCCGCGCATCCATCATCAGTGGCTGCCTGACCAGGTGTATTACGAACGGCGCGGCGTCTCGCCCGATACGCTGGCGATCCTGAAAAACATGGGCTACACCATGACCGAGCAGACGCCGTGGGGCGCCACGGAGCTGATCCTCAAGGGCCTGCCGGCCGCCAATGGCGTTGATCCTGCCAGTTCGGGCAATGACTCGGGCGTGTCGGGCAAGGTGCGTGCCGGCTGGTTGTATGGCGCCAACGATGCGCGCCGTCCGGCCGGCGCCGCCATCGGTTATTGAGGCCTGAAGGAGTGACTGCCGCTGGCGCCAGTGCTATGCTAGCGGCTTTCAAGGGCATAACGGAGTAGCACAGATGGTCTCCCTGCAAGAGCAGTTTTTAAAGGCCGGCCTGGTCGACAAGAAAAAGGTCAAGCTGGCCAACCAGGACAAGAGCAAGCAGAAAAAGGACGAGCGCAAAAGCGGCACGCAAAGCGTCGACGAAGTGCGCCTGGCCGCGCAGGAAACCCAGCGCAAGAACGCCGAGCGTGCACGCGAACTGAACGCCCAGCGCGACGCGGCCGCCAACCAGAAAGCCATCGTCGCGCAGATCGCGCAGCTGGTGCAGAAGAACCGCCAGAGCAAGGGCAACAACGGTGACGTGCCGTACAACTTCACGTTCAACAACAAGATTGAGCGCATCTACGTTACCGCTGCCGTGCAGGCGCATCTGGTGGCGGGCCGCCTGGTGATCGTTTGCCTGGCCGGCGCCGTCGAGCTGGTGCCACGCGTGATCGCCGACAAGATCGCCGAGCGCGACCCGGCCATCGTGGTGCGCGTCAAGCAGGCCAGCACCGAAGTGGACGAGGACGATCCGTACGCAGCGTTCCAGATTCCTGATGATCTGATGTGGTAACAGCACGTCAGCAAACCGCTGACGTGTTCCATTTCAGACCTGGCTGAGCCAGGTCAACATGTTCGGGCGGCAGACAGCCATGCTGTGCTGTCGCCACCGTCCCGAGCATGCGCATGTCCTCACTTTCAATATCACCCTATCGCCAGCGCGCCCATGCGGCGCAACAGAATCGGCAGGATCAGCGTGCCGTCCAGCCAGCCCGTTTGCGGCAAGCCCTGTATCGCGCCAATGACCTCGCCCTGCCACTGCTGCGATCACGGCTCGCGCCGATCGATATCACGCCCATCTGGCCGCAACTGAGCGCGGTTTGCCACGATGTGGCGCTGTGTTATTGCAGCGTGCAGGCACCACTGCCAGCCGTGCTGGAGCGTTTGCTTCAGCCCATTCTGCCATCGAAAAAAATGGCCTCTGCCATGCTGGCCGCTTTGCGTGACGCCAGCAAGCTCTATGGCATCGGCTGGCGCAAGCTGCAGGGGGCGGCTGCGCCCGGCTCGCTTGGGCAAAATCACGCTATGCCACATCCGGGCATCATCGCCGCCGATTTTGTCCATGGGCATGTGATCACGGTGATTGCCATGCTGCGTCAGCTTGGCGAAGGACTGGCGCAGGCCTTGACGGCGCGCAAGGCCATGCTGTCTGCCGTTGCGCAGAACCCGCGCCTGGGGACTCAGGTCGGAGACTGGCTGGCGCGGCATCAGTCAGCCCTGTTGCGCCATGACGCGCTGCGCGTGCAATCTGCGGCCCTCGATAGCGTTCCCGCGCAGCGCACGAAGCTGCCTTTGCTTCAGCCGCGTGATGGTGCCGGAACGCCGGGCAAGGTGGAGCGGGATATGGAAATCCTGCGTTTCTATGTAGCACAGGGCAATCGTGAGGCGTACTGGGGTTATCTGAAGGCCAATGGCGACCCTTATGCACGGCTGGCCCTGGGCGTGGTACGCAACGATACGATCAGTGGGGTAATTGCCAACGGCTACGCGCAGATGCGGGCCGATCAGATGAAAGTCGTGATGAGCCAACGGGATTGGGAGAAATTTGGAGTCAAATTGATGCAAGTTGATTTTGCCATCCGTGAAAGTTATTTGGCTCAATCGCTTGCATTGGGGAAACTCATATCGTTACCAGTCAGCGATGTTGCAAGTTGCCACGAGAAAATGTTTAGTAGCATTGGTCTTGATATAGGTGCCTGGACAGCGCATATCCCTCTTTCACGATATTTGGAGGTCAATGACCAAGTGGGTGCAGAAAAGGTGTGGGAAGCCATGCTTGATGAGCGATTTTTCGTAGGCGCCACGGGCGTTTTGCAATCGGAAGCGCAAGCACTCTTTTCTTCAGGTAATGCTGCCTTGCATGCGGACTGGCTGGGTAAAGTTAGCGTGCTGATGTCGGGTTATATTCTGGATCCTCACCAAGCATATGCTGACGCCGATAAAATCGGCAGCTGGCGCTATGATAATGGTGGCTGGTCGCGCATGCGCTTCGATTACCCTGCTGCGATGGACGGCAGCTTTGCAGTAGAGCGTGCACCTGCAAGGCTGGCCGAGCAGCTGCATGCTGACCGCCTATTCCGGCTTGAGCGGAAAATCCCGTTTCCCCGCCATCCTTTGGATGCGACCCCGATCTTGCCGGGGCGCTAGCATGGCGAAATTGGCTGCTGGCAAACCGCGGTGGCGCCGGCGCATGGCAATAGCCAGCCTGTGTCTGTTATTGGCCTGGTGCGCTGTTCAAAGCGAAAAGCCTCCCGAGTTGCTGGGCATGCGCATCAATGGCAATCCCATGATCGTGCCGGTCAGTTATATCCCGCGCTATCAGCGGGGTTGGTACGGGCAAGGAATGGCTACAAAGGGACTGTATATTTTGGCTCAGTGGACCGATGGAACGATGCAGCCGTTTGTCAGTCCCGAAAGTAATACGCCAATCTGGTTCACCTACCACGATAAATACAGTATTTTGTTGCGCAATGTGCCCAACGAGACTTTCCCGGCGCGGCGCAAGCTGGCCACTTTTTATGCCTCGATCAGACTGCCGAACCGTCACGCGGACGGCTGGCGTTATGGCTTGCTGCGGCTGGTTCACAATGATGTCGAACAGCGTGAGCGCGAACACGCTCTTTCAACTTTTGCCGAACAGGACCTATATCTTTATCCATCGCACGACCAGATCGAGACCATGATTACCTGCGATCCGGATTTTTTCCCTAACCCCTACACCGAGCGGGCCTATGCCCTGCAAAAGCGCGGCAAGTTCGTAATCAATCCCATGTGCTCGCACGATATGTTTATGCATGACCTGAAAAATACGCAAATCGAGATCTCCTATTTCCGGGTTCATCTGCCGCGCTGGCGCGAGATCGAAGAGGCGGTGAGGGCGCTGCTGCAGTCATTCAAACCGCTACCGGGGAGTCTGCACTACGAGCAGGAGCAAGATAAGCCGCCGCCGGTTTGTCGCAGCCATGCATTGACTGTAGCTCCAGCGACAAAAGAGGAAGTGGATGGCAACCCGGTCGATATCGCACCATTTTGTACGATCCTCAATGCAAAAAGCCCACTCGGTTGAGTGGGCTTTTCAATTACTGCTGTTCTTGGTGGCCCGGGGCGGAATCGAACCACCGACACAAGGATTTTCAATCCTCTGCTCTACCGACTGAGCTACCAGGCCAAGGTGGCGAATTATAGCAGACCGTCACGCATGCGCAAGGGCTGGCGGCGTTTTTTTTGAAAATACATCCTGTCGCTGATGAATGTTTGTTTTAATGTAAATATGATCTGAGCTTGCGGACGTTTTTCTCGATAAGCGATGGGCCAGCAGTACAGCCACTGTCGAAAAACTGCTGCCGTACCTCACAGTGCTTGACCTCGATGCAGTTCTGTTACGCCACCGCGGCTGAAAAGAGAAGGGCAAACGCTATAATGCCCCCATGAATAATCCATCTTCCCCCACCATGCGGCGCATGATGCACAGCCACAGCGATGTGTGCATCGTTGGCAACGGCGCCATTGCGAAAACCACGGCGCTGGCGTTTGCCCAGGTAGGGCAGAGCGTGACCTTGCTGACGCCTGCATCGGTGCCAGCAGCCGCTTCGGCTCCGGCGCTCGTGCCCGCCTGGGACGTGCGCGTGTTTGCGCTCAATCACACGGCGCATGCCTTGCTGTCGTCGCTGAAGGTGTGGGGTGCGCTCGACGCCGAACGGGTAGCGCCGGTCGATGCGATGGTGGTCAGCGGCGATGGTGCGCAGGCCGGCGGCCTGGGATTTGACGCCTATGGCGCCCATGTCGGCACGCTGGCGTGGATCATTGAGGACCGCAACCTGAACCAGGCGCTCGACGCGGCGCTCAGGTTTGCGCAGAACGTCAACCAGGTGCAGGGGCGCGCCAGCCGGATCGAATGGCGCAGCGACGCGGCCGTGGTGCATCTCGATGGCGGCGACAGCATTACCGCGGCGCTGGTGGTGGGCGCCGATGGTGCGCAGTCGTGGGTGCGCGGCCAGTGCGATATTGGCCTCGATTACCGCAGCTATGGCCAGCGCGGCGTGGTCAGCAATTTTGAATGTGAAAAGCCGCACCACGGCGCCGCGCACCAGTGGTTTACCGGTGCCGACGGCATCGTGGCGCTGCTGCCGCTGCCGGGCAACCGCGTCTCGCTGGTGTGGTCGGCGCCCGATGCGCTGGCCGATGTGCTGGAGGCCGAGTCGGCCGGACAGTTGGCAGAACGCCTGGCGGTCTATTGCCAGGACAAGCTGGGCGTCTTGACGCCGGTGCAGCCGGAACTGGTGCGCTCGTTCCCGTTGCGCCTGATGCGCCCGCACAGCATGGTCGCGCCGCGCGTGGCGCTGGTGGGCGACGCGGCCCATGTGGTGCACCCGATGGCTGGCCACGGCATGAACCTGGGCTTTGCCGATGTGGCGCAGTTGGTCAAAACGATCACCGAGCGCGAGCCGCAGCGCGGCATCGGCGACGAGCGCGTGCTGGCCCGCTACGCGCGTGCGCGCAAGGAAGATGTGCTGCTGATGGTGATGGCCACCGACGGCCTGGCGCGCCTGTTCGGCGCCGATATCGAACCGCTGCGCGTGGTGCGCAACCTCGGTTTGAGCCTGCTCGACAAGCTGCCGGGTCTGAAGCGCCGCATGATTTCTCACGCGCTGGGAAAGTGACGCCGCAGCCTGCCTCAGCAAGGCTGATATAGTCAGGGTAAAATCAAGGTCGCCGCAGCCTGGTCTGCGGCGATTGTTTTATTAAAACGCATTTGCAAAGGGCGTCGCCCTGCCAGCGTGTACAGTGGAGAAGTGATAGTGATGAAATTGAGCAGAATCGCCGTGTTGATGGCGTCAGGTCTGATGATGGCGTGCGCCGGCGCGGAGACTCCGACCGAAGCAAATATCAAGAAGCTGATCGAGCCACGCCTGGGCGATGGCGTCAAGGTCGACTCGATCAAGGAAACTCCGTACAGCGGCCTGTATGAAATCCGCACCGGCGGCGATATCCTCTATACCGACAAGAACGCGCAATATCTGTTTGTCGGCCATGTATACGACGCCAAAACCTCGCAGGACCTGACCAAGGAACGCCTGGACGAAGCCAACCGCATCAAGTTTTCCGACCTACCTCTCGGTTCGGCCCTGAAGACCGTCAAGGGCAACGGCAAGCGCGTGATCGCCGTGTTCGAAGACCCGAACTGCGGCTACTGCAAGCGCTTCCGCCAGAATGCGTTGAAAGAGATCGACAACGTCACCGTCTACACCTTCATGTACAACATCCTGTCGCCGGACTCGATTGCCAAGTCGCGCAATATCTGGTGCGCACCCGACCGCAACAAGGCCTGGGACGACTGGATGCTCAACGGTAAAGTACCGGCCACGGTGGCCGCCACCTGCGCCAACCCGCACGACAAGATCCTGGCGCTGGGCCAGCAGCTGCACATCTCGGGCACGCCGTCGATCTTCTTTGCCGATGGCACCCGCATCCCTGGCGCGGTCGATGCCAAGACGCTGGAACAGAAATTCTCGACCATCAAGTAATCCGGGCAGTCGCCAGGAGAGCTGGACGGCGCGCCCTTGCACGGCGCGCTTTTTTTTGGTTTTTCACCATGGAGCGGCAATGAGACGTTTGCATGTCAATGGCAGCGAAGTGCAGCTTGACGCCGATCCCGCCATGCCGGCGCTGTGGGCGCTGCGCACCAACCACGCGCCGGGAGCGGCAGCATGACGGTAATGGGCATCCTGCTGGCGGCCGGCCGCGGCCGGCGCTTCGATCCGAGCGGCGTGCAGAACAAGCTGCTGCAACGGCTGCCCGACGGGCCGCATGCCGGCCTGCCGGTGGCGGTGGCGGCGGCAAAGAACATGCTGGCGGCGCTGCCGCGCGTGCTGGCCGTGGTGCGGCCCGATGACGCGCAGCTGGCGCGCCAGCTGGGCAGTCTTGGCTGCGAAGTACGCATCTGCCACGATGCCGACATCGGCATGGCGGCCAGCCTGACGTTCGCCATCGAACATGCGCGCGGCGCGCCAGGCTGGATCATTGCGCTGGGCGACATGCCGTTCGTGGAAGCGGCTACAATCTGCGCCTTGTCGCAGGCGATCGACGCCGGTGCGCAGATCGCCGTGCCGGTATGGCAGGGGCGGCGTGGCAACCCGGTCGCCTTTGGCGCCGTGCACCTGCCGCTGCTGCTGGCGCTCGATGGCGACCAGGGCGCGCGCAGCATCGTGCAAAGCCATGCGGTGCGCGAGGTGTCGGTTGACGACAGCGGCATCGTGCGCGATATCGATACGCCGGGCGACCTGTTGCAGCCCCCCGGCTGATCCGCAATAACCAGAACAGAGGAAAACAATGAAAAAAACACCGCTCAAGAAATCCGCCGCCAAGGCGCCGATCAAGGCACCGGCCGCCGGCATAGTCTACAGCATCACCGCGCTCGACCTGGCTGGCCACCTGTTCCGCGTGACCTTGAATATCGAAGCGCCGGCCGCCATCGGCCAGGTGCTGTCGCTGCCGGCCTGGATCCCGGGCAGCTACATGATCCGCGAGTTCTCGCGCAATATCGTGGCTATCCGCGCCGAGTCGAACGGCAAGCCGGTGGTATTGACCAAGCTCGACAAACACAGCTGGCAGGCCGCGCCATGCCAGGGCGCCCTGATGGTGGAGTACGATGTCTACGCCTGGGATCTGTCGGTGCGCGCTGCACACCTGGACCAGACGCACGGCTTTTTCAACGGCACCAGCGTGTTCCTGTGCGTGCAGGGCCAGGAAGATGCCCCGCACGAAGTGCAGATCGTGCAGCCGAAAGACGCCGCCTGCAAGACCTGGCGCGTGGCCACCACCTTGCCGGAGCTCAAAGCAAAGCGCTATGGCTTTGGCAGCTACCAGGCTGCCAGCTACGATGAGCTGATCGACCATCCGGTCGAGATGGGCGACTTTGCACTGGCCACTTTCAAGGCGCATGGCGTACCGCACGATATCGTCATCACTGGTCAGGTGCCGAACCTGGATCTGGAACGCCTGTGCCGCGACCTGAAAGCCATCTGCGAAACGCAGATCGCGTTTTTCGAGCCGAAAACGAAGAAAGCGCCGATGGACCGCTATGTGTTCATGACCATGGCCGTCGGTGACGGTTATGGCGGCCTGGAACACCGCGCCTCAACCGCGCTGATCTGCGCGCGCGCCGATCTGCCGACCACCGCTGCAACCAGCACCGCCATCAGCGACGGCTACCTGAAATTCCTGGGCCTGTGCAGCCACGAGTATTTCCATACCTGGAACGTCAAGCGCATCAAACCGGCTGTGTTTGCACCGTATGACCTGCAGAAGGAAAACTACTCGCCGCTGCTGTGGCTGTTCGAGGGCTTTACCAGCTACTACGACGATCTGATGCTGGTGCGCGCCGGCCTGATCGACGAAGAGGCCTACTTCAAGCTGATCGCGAAAACCGCCAACAGCGTGCTGCGCGGCAGTGGCCGATTGAGCCAGAGCGTGGCCGATTCCAGCTTCGACGCCTGGGGCAAATACTATCGCCAGGATGAAAATGCACCGAACGCCATCGTCAGCTACTACACCAAGGGTTCGCTGATCGCGCTGGCGTTCGATCTGACGCTGCGCAGCAAGACCAACGGCGAGAAGTCACTCGACGATGTGATGCAGGTGCTGTGGCAACGCTATGGCCGTGACTTTTACCGGGGCGCAGCGCGCGGCGTGACGCCGGCGGAAGTGGAAGCGTTGTTCGATGAAATCAGCGGCACGCGCATGAAGCCGTTTTTCGAGCGCTATATCCGTGGCACCGACGATGTGCCGCTGGCGCGCCTGCTGGCGCCGTTCGGCGTCAAGTATGCCGACCTGCGCAAGGATCAGAAACCAAGCCTCGATGTGACGCTGGGTCGCGATGGCAACGATGCCAAGCTGTCGCAGGTGCATCACGGCGGCGCCGCGCACAAGGCCGGTTTGTCGGCCGGCGACGTGCTGGTGGCCGTCGATGGCCTGCGCGTCACGGCTGTCAATCTGGAAACCTTGCTGGGCCGTTATGGCGTGGGTGACCAGGTCAATGTGCATGCTTTCCGCCGCGATGAACTGCACACGTTCAATGTGCAACTGCAGGGTGACCGCGTACCGAATATCACTATGTCAATAGTTCCGATATCAAAAAGAGTTAACGCTCTGCTACGCCCGACTGCCTGATTGTTGTAAATGTTGGTCAAGCCGGTGCTGCGGATCATGTCGTCGACAAGATTCGCCGCTGCCGGTCGTTCTTTTGCAGGGTTTCAAGGTACAATTTCCGATACGAAATTTTTCGTGCCTATAAGCATTTCCGTTGCGGCCTCTTCCGCAACCTGTACTCAGCTTCCGTGAAACTCGACCCCGCTACCATTATTCTCATGTCCACTGTGATGGCAATCGCCATGGCGGTGGTGATGTTCTCTGCGCAACGCAGTTTCCCGCGCAGCGTGGGCGGCTTGCGCGAGTGGGTTATCGGCTTGGTCGGCCTGATACTGGCCAGCGTCCTGTTTGCGCTGAACGGCCTGGTGCCGTCCTGGTTGCTGCTGCCGGTTGCCAATTCGGTCTTTCTATGGGGGGCCGGCATGCAGATGATCGGCACCCAGCTGTTTTACGGCGTGCGGTCCAGCTGGTGGCTGTTCCACCTGAGCTGGCTGCTGGGCCTGGTGGTAATGGGCATATGGCTGTACTGGAAGCCCAATTTCCCGATGCGCGTGGCCATGTATTCGTTCCTGATGCTGGCGCTGACGTTCCAGCAGTTCCTTGTGATTATCCGCTTTGGCGAACGGCATTTGTCAGCCTGGTTTTTTGCCGCTCTGTCGCTGATGCTGTCGGCCACGCTTCTCCATCGCGGCGTAATGGCGCTGCAAGCCGGCGGCGCTGGCTACGACGCCATGCATGGCGGACCCAATCACAGTATGTACCTGGCCGTGCTGTCTTTCATGACCTTGCTGCTGCCGGTCGGCTTCATGACGGTGGCCACGCGCTGCCTGCAAAAGTTGCTGGAGCAGCGCTCCAACCGCGACCCGCTGACGGCGGTGCTGAACCGGCGCGGCTTTGCCGAAGTGCATGCCCAGGAAAACCTGCGCGCCCGCCGCCAGGGCACGCCGCTGGCCGTGATGAGCCTCGACCTGGATTTTTTCAAGGCCATCAATGACCGCCACGGCCACGCCGTGGGCGACCAGGTGCTGGTCGATGTGGCCGGCGTGATTTCCAGCGCGTTGCGCGGCAGCGATGCGGTAGCCCGTTTTGGTGGCGAAGAGTTCGTGGTGCTGCTGGCCGATACCCACCAGGCGCGCGCCGAACTGGTGGCGCAGCGCATTCAGTTTGCCCTGCGCCAGCCGCGCCCGGGGCAGTCGCTGCCCAGCTATACGCTCAGCATCGGCATTGCCTGCCAGCTCGATCCGGCCGAGGATCTCGACAGCCTGTTGCTGCGCTCGGACCGCGCACTGTACCGCGCCAAGCAGCTGGGCCGCGACCGCATCGAAGTGGCATGCGAAGCCCTGGCCATGCCGCCTGCACCGGTGCTGCCGGTGGCGCGCCTATATACCTGAGATAGCTGGCAGTCCTGACACGGTTTTTATTAAATTTTCTTGATATAAACTAATTTTGCCAGAATCAAACTAGAATCGACTCCACGCCAACTTGCTTATGCCTGACCGTGGAAATACTCGATCCGCTCACTATCATGATAATGACGACCCTGATGTGCGGGGCGATGGCCATTGTCATGTTTTCGGTCTACCGCAGCTTCCGCCAGGAAGTGCATGGGCTGGGCCACTGGTGCGCCGGGCTGGCATTGCTGGTCGTGGCCTCGATTTTATTCAGTACGCGCAATGTGCTGCCCGAGCCGATCTCCATCGTGGCAGCCAACGCGGCCATGATATTGGGCATCGGCCTGTCGATGCTGGGGACGGAAAAATTCTTCGGACAGCCGCTCAGCCTGCGCTTTTACTGGCTGGTCTGCAGCACTGGCGTGCTGGGCATCGGCTGGTGGCTGATAGTTCAACCCAATTTCTCGGTACGCGTGGCGATCTTCTCGTTTGCTGTCTTTTTGATCTATGCGCGCCAGGCGCAACTGGTGATCCTGTACGGCGAACGCCATTTTTCAAGTATTTTTTTCGGTGTGCTGATGGTAGTGCAAGCGTGCGTGGTGCTGGCACGCGGCGCGGCGGCGCTGCTCTACGGCGGCAACAGCGTGGACCTGACCGTGACCGGCAACAACGCCAGCATTTACCTGGCGGTGGCCAATTTCATGGCGCTGCTGCTGACAGTGGGTTTCATGACGATGGCCACGCGCCGCCTGCAAGATATCCTGGAGCGCCGCTCCACCCATGATCCGCTGACGCAGGTGCTGAACCGGCGTGGCTTTGGTGCGGTGTATACGCGCGAAAAGGCCAAGTTGCGGCGCCATCGGCGGCCACTGGCCTTGCTCAGCATCGATCTCGATTATTTCAAGGCCATCAACGACACCCATGGCCACGCCGTGGGCGATCAGGTGCTGACCCATGTGGCAGCGCTGATCAGCAGCGTGCTGCGTGAATCGGACTGCGTGGCGCGCTTTGGCGGCGAGGAATTTATCGTACTGATGCCCGATACGGCGCCGCATCACGCCCTGAAGGTGGCTGAGCGCATTTGCCATCTGCTGCGCCACGGCGAGCGCCAGGCGCTGCCTGCCTGCACGGTCAGCATCGGTGCGGCCTGCCAGGCGTCCGAACATGAGGAGCTCGAGCAACTGCTGTCGCGCGCCGATGCGGCGCTCTACCTGGCCAAGGAAAATGGCCGCGACCGCATCGAATTCGACGTCGCTGGCCTGGCCGCCGTGGTTTAAGCGAACAGGCGCTGCAACTCGACGCCCGGATCGGGCGCGCGCATGAACGCCTCACCGACCAGGAAGCTGTGCACATGGGCCTCGCGCATGCGCTGCACGTCGGCTGTGGTGTGGATGCCCGATTCCGTGATGATCAGTTTGTCTTGCCCAATGCGCGGCAGCAGGCCGATGGTGGTGTCGAGCGAAGTGTCAAAGGTGCGCAGATTGCGGTTGTTGATGCCGATCAGCGCGCTCTTGAGTTTCAGGGCGGCGTCGAGTTCATCGCCGTCATGGCTTTCGATCAGCACGCCCATGCCCAGTTCGTGCGCGCACGCTTCCATCTCGGCCATCAGGCCATGATCAAGCGCGGCGACGATCAGCAGGATGCAGTCGGCGCCCATCGCACGCGCTTCATAGATCTGGTACATATCGACCATGAAGTCCTTGCGCAGCACCGGAATGGCGCAGGCGGCGCGCGCCTGCTGCAGATATGCCACGCTGCCCTGGAAGAACTGTTCGTCGGTCAGTACCGACAGGCACGCTGCGCCATGCTGTGCATAGCTGGCCGCAATCTCGGCCGGGCGGAAGTCGGCGCGGATCACGCCTTTCGACGGCGAGGCCTTTTTTACTTCGGCGATGATGCCGGGTTGGCCGGCGGCGATATGCTGGCGCAGGCTGGCCTCGAAGCCGCGCAGGTTGCGGCGCAGTTCGGCATCGCTTTCCACGTCGCTGCGCAGGCTGGCCAGCGAACGGTGCGCCTTGGCGCGGGTAACTTCTTCGGCTTTGACGGCCAGGATTTTATCGAGTATGTCGGACATGATAGGGTCGCTTCCTGAAAAAGTTTATGCGCGCGCCTGGGCGCCCAGTTGCTGCGTCACCTGCACGAACTGGTCCAGCTTGGCCAGCGCCGCGCCGGAGCTGACGGCCGTGCGCGCACGCGCCAGGCCGTCCTCGATCGAGCTGGCCACGCCGGCCGCATACAGCGCCGTGCCAGCGTTCAGTGCCACGATGTCGGAGGCGGCGCCGGGTTCGCCGCGCAGCGCTTCCATCATCTTTACTTTCGATTCGGCGGCGTTGGCCACTTTCAGGTTGCGGCTGGCAATCATCTGCAGACCGAAGTCTTCCGGGTGGATTTCGTATTCGCGGATTTCGCCGTTGACCAACTCACCGACCAGGGTGCCGGCGCCGAGCGAGACTTCATCCATATTGTCGCGCCCATACACCACCAGCGCATGCTGCGCGCCGAGGCGCTGCAGCACGCGCACCTGGATGCCGACCAGGTCGGCATGGAACACGCCCATCAGGATATTCGGTGCACCGGCCGGATTGGTCAGCGGTCCCAGAATATTGAAGATGGTGCGCACGCCCATTTCACGGCGCACCGGGGCGGCGTGTTTCATCGCGGCATGGTGGTTCGGTGCGTACATGAAGCCGATGCCGGTCTGCGCGATCGACTGGGCGATCTGCTCGGGCTGCAGGTCGATATTGACGCCCAGCGAGTCGAGCGCATCGGCGCTGCCCGACGAGGACGAAACGCTGCGCCCGCCATGCTTGGCCACGCGCGCACCGGCCGCAGCGGCCACGAACATCGAGGCGGTCGAGATATTGAAGGTATGGGCGCCGTCGCCGCCGGTGCCGACGATGTCGAGCAGGTTGGTGGTGTCGGCCATCGGCACTTTGGTGGAAAACTCGCGCATCACTTGCGCGGCGGCGGCGATTTCGCCGATGGTTTCCTTTTTCACGCGCAGGCCCATGGTCAGGGCGGCGATCATGGTGGGCGACATTTCACCGGACATGATCTGGCGGAACAGGTACAGCATTTCGTCGTGAAAGATCTCACGGTGTTCGATACAGCGCAGCAGCGCTTCTTGTGGGGTGATCGGCATGATGCTTCCTTCTTCAATGATGGCGCAGGAGGACACTGAGGGCGCGCATGGCTGCGCGCGCCGGATCAGCGCTCGAGAAAATTCTTCAGCAGGGCGTGGCCGTGCTCCGACAGGATCGATTCGGGGTGGAACTGCACACCCTCGATATCGAACTCCCGGTGGCGCACGCCCATGATTTCGCCGTCGTCGGTCCAGGCTGTCACTTCCAGGCAGGAAGGCAGCGAGGCGCGTTCGATCGCCAGAGAATGGTAGCGGATCACTGTAAAAGGGCTGGGCAGGTTCTTGAAGACGCCCACGCCGGTATGGGCAATGGCCGAGGTCTTGCCATGCATGACCTGCTTGGCGCGGATCACCTTGCCGCCGAATGCTTCACCGATGGCCTGGTGGCCCAGGCATACGCCGAGGATCGGCTTCTTGCCGGCAAAGTGCTTGAGCACCTCGATGGAAATGCCGGCCTGCGCAGGCGCTTTCGGGCCTGGCGAAATGCAGATGCGGTCAGGATTGAGCGCCTCGATCTGTTCGATCGTGATTTCATCGTTGCGGTAGACCCGCACATCTTCACCGAGTTCGCCGAAGTACTGCACGATGTTATAGGTGAAGGAGTCGTAATTGTCGATCATCAGCAGCATCTCAGAACTCCCCATCCAGGCCATCTTGAACTTGTTCGGCAGCGCGCAGTACGGCGCGCGCCTTGTTTTCGGTTTCCTGCCATTCCATTTCCGGAATCGAGTCGGCCACGATGCCGGCGGCCGCCTGCACATACAGCATGCCGTCCTTGACGACGCCGGTGCGTATCGCAATGGCCACGTCCATTTCGCCGCCAAACGACAGGTAGCCGCAGGCGCCGCCATAGATGCCGCGCTTGGTGATTTCCAGTTCGTCGATCACTTCCATCGCACGCACCTTGGGCGCGCCGGTGAGGGTACCGGCCGGAAAGGTGGCACGCAGCACATCGAGATTCGACAAACCGTCTTTGAGCTTGCCTTCCACGTTCGAGACGATGTGCTGCACATGCGAGTACTTTTCAATCACCATGCGGTCGGTGACCTGTACGCTGCCGGTGTCGGCGATGCGGCCGATATCGTTGCGCGCCAGGTCGATCAGCATCACGTGTTCGGCGATCTCTTTCGGATCGGCCAGCAGTTCTTTCGACAGCTCGGCGTCGCGCTCTGGCGTGGCGCCGCGTGGACGGGTGCCGGCGATCGGTCGCAGCGTCACTTTCTTGCCACCTTCGGCCAGCGTTTCGTTGCGCACCAAAATCTCGGGCGAGGCGCCGATAATCTGCATGTCGCCGAAGTTATAGAAGTACATGTACGGCGAAGGATTGAGCGAACGCAGTGCGCGGTACATGCTCAGTGGCGAATCGACATACGGTTTGCGGATGCGCTGGCCGATCTGTACCTGCATCAGGTCGCCGGCCATTACGTATTCGTGCGCCTTGGCGACCGCCTTCAGATAGTCTTCCTTGGAGAAGTCGCGGATCGTTTCGGTGCGCACCGAGGCACTCGTCACCGGCGCATCGACGCCGCGGCGCAGCAGCATGCGCAGGTCTTTCAGGCGCTGGCGCGCTTTCGAGAACGATTCGGGCTGGGTGGTGTCGGCATACACGATCAGATACAGCTTGCCCGACAGGTTGTCGATCACTGCCAGCTCTTCGGTCACCATCAGCTGGATATCGGGCAGGTTCAGGTCATCTTTCGGCGCGCCGCCGGCCAGCTTTTTCTCGATATGGCGTACCGTGTCGTAGCCGAAGTAGCCGGCCAGGCCGCCGCAGAAACGCGGCATGCCGGGGCGCAGCGCGACCTTGAAGCGCGACTGGTACTGTTCGATGAAGTCGAGCGGGTTGCCCTCATGCTGCTCGATCACCACGCCGTTTTTAATGATTTCGGTGTGGCTGCCATGGCTGCGCAGCACGGTGGTGGCGGGCAGGCCGATAAAGGAAAAGCGCCCAAAGCGTTCGCCGCCGACCACCGACTCGAGCAAGAAGGTGTTCTTGCCGCCTTGCTGGGTTTGCGCCAGTTTCAGGTACAGCGTGAGCGGGGTTTCCAGATCGGCAAAGGCTTCGGCGATCAGGGGGATGCGGTTGTAGCCTTGCTGGGCCAGCGATTTGAATTCGAGTTCGGTCATGTTTCTCTCCATGCTGCCGGACGATGGTGCAGGCGCACCGATCCGGCAGTGGTTATCAAAAAACCTGCTGGTACACGATCATTCATGGGCGTGCACCGGCAGCAATCGTTACGGCTCGGCCTTAAGCCTGCCAGGATTGCCAGCGTCGCCAAAGCCAGGCCTCAATCGAGCCGGTTTGGGTAACGTTGTGTTTTTTGATCAGAAACGTGTTCACGATAAGTTTGTCAGTATGCGTTCAGTTGGGTTAGTTTTGCATGCTTATGACATGGGCTGCAGGGCTTTAGCAGCGTCAAGCAGCGTATTTACTATACCATCGGAATCGGTTTCATGTATAGAGTGTCCGTGGTTGTACCCATACGGTACCGTCAGTACCGGGCAACCCGCACTGCGCGCCGCTTGCGCGTCGTTCGAGGAGTCGCCGATGGCCACTACCTTCGATGGTGCCAGGTCGAAGTCCCGGCACACCTGCAGCAACGGCAGCGGGTCCGGTTTTTTCTTTGGCAGCGAGTCGCCGCCGTAGACGATCTCGAAAAAGTCGCGCAGTTTTTTCTGTTCCAGCAGCGGCAGCGCAAAGGCGATCGGCTTGTTGGTCACGCAGGCCAGGCGCAGGCCGGCCGCCTTCATTGCCGCCAGGCCTGCGATCACGTCCGGATACAGGGTGCTGTGCTGGCCGTTGATGGCCAGGTAATGGCGCTGGTAGGCGTCCATCGCCTGCTCGAAGCGCTGCTCGACGCCGGCGGCGTCCAGGTCCAGTGCCAGCACGCTGCGGATCAGGTTTTCCGAGCCCTTGCCGACCATGTGCTTGATGGTCTCGGCGCTGATGGGCGCCAGCGCCAGTTCGGCGCGCATGGCGTTGATGGCGACATGAAAATCGGGCACGGTGTCGAGCATCGTGCCATCGAGGTCGATAATGGCGGCGCGCACGCCAGCCAGTGCTGCATGGTTCACCGCGCCCGCCGCCATTATTTGGCCACCACGTTGGCCAGTTCTGCGCGCATGGCGTCGATTACGGCCTTGTAGTCAGGCTTGCCGAAGATGGCCGAGCCGGCAACGAAGGTGTCGGCGCCGGCCGCAGCGGCGGCGGCGATATTGTCGATCTTGATGCCGCCATCGACTTCAAGCATGATGTCGCGGCCCGATTCGTCGATCATGCGGCGCGCTTCGGCGATTTTCTTCAGTGCGTGTGGAATGAAGGACTGGCCGCCGAAGCCCGGGTTGACCGACATGATCAGGATCATGTCGATCTTGTCCATCACGTGTTCCAGGTAGTGCAGCGGGGTGCCGGGATTGAACACCAGACCCGATTTGCAGCCATTGTCGCGGATCAGTTGCAGCGAGCGGTCCAAGTGCTCGGACGCTTCCGGGTGGAAGGTGATGATGTTCGCACCGGCCTTGGCGAAATCCGGGATAATGCGGTCAACCGGCTTGACCATCAGATGCACATCGATCGGTACTTGCACATGGGGACGGATCGCTTCGCATACCAGTGGGCCGATGGTCAGGTTGGGTACGTAGTGATTGTCCATCACATCGAAGTGGATGATGTCGGCGCCGGCCGTGACGACGTTGCGCACTTCTTCGCCCAGGCGGGCAAAATCGGCGGACAGGATGCTGGGAGCGATACGAAATTGGGTCATGGTAAGGTAGGCTTGAGGTTGGAAAATGCGATTGGCGCTATTTTACGCCGCGCGCCGCAGCCATGCCGCTGCAAGACGCAATAACAACGCTCGATGACGAGAGAATGGGAATACCGATGGCAACTTATGAATTTACGGTAACGGTCAAGACGCAGTACTTGCCGGAGCAGTCGGCACCCGAGCAGGGCCGCCATGTGTTCAGCTATACCATCCGGGTGGTCAATACCGGAACGGCCGGCGCGCAACTGATCGCGCGCCACTGGGTGATCACGGACGCCAACAACAAGATCGAGGAAGTACGCGGCCTTGGCGCGGTTGGCCATCAGCCGCTGCTGCAGCCGGGCGAACAGTTCGAATACACGAGCGGCACCGTGCTGGCCACGCCGCAGGGTTCAATGCGCGGCGAATACTTCTGCGTGGCCGAAGACGGTCACCGGTTTGAAGCGCCGATCCCCGAATTCGTGCTGTCGCTGCCGCGCACGCTGCACTGATTCATTTCAGCTTTTCAGTCGACTTCTGCTGATTTTCCAGCTGCTTTTGTGCCGGCGGGGCCGGCTTCCTGCCGGCATACATGGTCCACCAGACGATAAAGGCCAGCAGGAAGAACGCCGCCATTGCTTCCAATATCAAGATCCACATACGCATCCTCATGTTGTCAATTACACGCCGAAGTCTACTCCTTCCCCTGTCCGCCGTCGTACTTGCGCTGGCAGCTTGTACTTCACCGATGCCTTCCACGCCGGCAGCGTCGTCCACGCCGCCGAATGGCGCGTCCGGCAAGCCTGCCCAGGCCAAGCCTGCCGACAAGGCCGATAGCGCCGATGCGGCCGCGCCCACCATGGTGCCGGGCAGTTTCGACGCCTTGCCCGGCTGGGGCCGCGACGATGTGCGCGCGGCCTGGCCGGCCTTTATGGCTTCCTGCGGCGTGCTGGTCAAGCGCGCCGAATGGAAGGAGCCGTGCACGATTGCGCGCCAGGTCAGCGCCGACAGCGACCAGGCGATTCGCCAGTTTTTCGAGGCGTTTTTCGTGCCGAACCGGATCGTGGCGGCCGATGGCAGCCAGTCCGGCCTGGTCACCGGCTACTATGAGCCGCTGCTGCACGGTGCGCGCAAGCGCGGCGGGCCCTACCAGACGCCGCTCTACAAGGTGCCGGACGATCTGGTGTCGGTCGATTTGTCGGGCGTGTATCCGGAACTGAAAAACCTGCGCCTGCGCGGCAAGCTGGTCGGCAAGAAAGTGGTGCCGTACGCCACCCGCGCCGAGATCGAACGCGCGCCGGCGATGGCCGGCAAGGAGCTGATGTGGGTCGATGATGAAGTCGAGGCGTTTTTCCTGCAGGTGCAGGGCAGCGGCCGCGTGCAGCTGACCGATACCCAGGAAACCGTGCGCGTGGCCTATGCCGACCAGAATGGCCATCCGTATAAATCAATTGGCAAATATCTGGTGGAAAAGGGCGAACTGACATTGAGCCAGGCGTCGGCGCAGGGTATCAAGGCCTGGATCGCCGGTCATCCGACGCGCAAGGACGAGCTGTTCAACGCCAATCCCAGCTATGTGTTTTTCAAGGAAGAGCGTTTGCCGGACCCGAAGGTGGGCCCGAAAGGGGCGCTGGGCGTACCGTTGACGCCGCAGCGTTCGGTGGCGATTGATTCGCGCTATGTGCCGCTGGGCGCGCCGCTGTTCCTGGCTACTACCCAGGCCAACAGCGACATCCCGATGCAGCGCCTGGTGATGGCGCAGGACACGGGCGGCGCCATTCGTGGCGCGATCCGTGTCGACTATTTCTTCGGCTTTGGCGCCGAGGCGGCTGAAAATGCCGGTCGCATGAAGCAAAGCGGCATGGTGTGGGTACTGTTGCCGAAGCAGGCGCCGGCGCGCTAAATCAGCGCAATACCAGTACCGGCAGCTCGGTGTGGGCCAGCACTTTCTGCGTTTCGCTGCCCACAAACAGCTTGTTGAGACCCTTGCGGCCATGCGAGGCCATCAGGATGATGTCGCACTGATGCACTTGCGCCGCGTTGACGATTTCCTCGTAAGGACTGGGCGACAAGGCCAGCACGCCTTCGAACGGTACATCGGCCGCGCGCGCCGCCTCGCCGATTTTTTCCAGCGCCTGGCGCGCCGATACATTCATCTGTTCTTCGTACAGGCTGGCGTCAAGCACGATGCCGCCGTCGGCCATCGGTGAAAACGGGAACGGCTGCACCACGCTGATGGCAACCAGTTTGGCCTGGTTGAGCTTGGCAAAAGCAATGGCGGTCCGGGCGGCATGGTCGGACAGCGGCGAGCCGTCGGTGGGAAATAAAATCGATGTAAACATGGCATGCTCCTTGGTGATGATTGAACAGCTTATGGATTTACCTCAGGCAAAACTTTGATACAGGTCAAAGTAGGCGACTTTATCAACAATGTCGCCAAGGCAATCACCAGTGTATGCCGCTTTCGGGCTTCATGCGCGCACCTTGCGTAGCGGCGTGCCCCATACCATGGCGATGGTCAGCGCGATGCTGCCACCGGCAATGCAGGCCATGCCGGTGCGCACGCCGGCATGTTCGGCCACCCAGCCAGCTGCCAGCGCACCAAGCGGTGCGGTGGCCACCGTCAGGAAACGCATGGTCGAGGTCATGCGTCCCAGCATGGGGTCGGGCGTGACCTTCTGGCGCAAACCCAGGTAGGGAATAAAGAACAGCATCACGCCGCAGTCGAAAAAGAAGGTCAGCACCGCATAGGCGGCGGCACTGGCCAGCGCACTGCCAAACAAGGCGGCGGGGATGGCCGGCATCAGTGCAAAACAGACCGCGGTCGAGGCCAGTCCGATCAGAATGGTGGGGCCGGCGCCGTAACGGCGCGTCAGCGGCCTGACGATGACCGCGCTCAGCAGCAGGCCGGCGCCGCCCATCATTTGCGCCATGCCCAGCACGCCCGGGCTCATGCCGAGGTTGCGCGTGGCAAACAGTACGGTCAGCGCCGTGCTGGCGTAAAACAGGAAGTGCCAGATGCCCGCGCCCCAGGCCAGCGCACGCAGCAAGGGTTGGTGCCAGACAAACAGCAGGCCGTCGGCAATATCGCGTAGCGGATGGTTGTGCGATGGCGCGGGACGCGGATCGCGCACGCTCATGGCGCGCAGATTGATCACGGAAATCAGGTAGCCGCAGGCAGTGGTCAGGATGGCCACCGGCGCCGACAGCGTCTGCACCAGCACGCCGGCCAGGCCCGGACCGATCAGGCGCGAAGCCGATTCGGTGGCGGCAAATTTCGACTGCGCATCGATCAGGCCGTCGCGCCCGACCAAAAAGGTCAGGAACACCTGCTCGGCGCCGCCGCCGACCACAAAGCCGGTGCCGATCATGAACCCCACCGCATACAGCCAGGGCATCGACAGCACGCCGCACCAGTATGCTACCGCCACGCTGGCCAGGGCCAGGCCGGACATGCTTTCGCTGGCCAGCATGATCGGATGCTTGCTGCGCCGGTCCAGCAGCACGCCGACCGGCAGGCCGAAAAGCGCGAACGGCAACGCCTGCAGAGCGACCAGCATGCCCATCTGTTCCGGCGTGGCGTGCAGCAGCAACACCGCGCACAGAGGCAGGGCCAGCGTGGTGATCTGCACGCCGAAGCAGTTCAGGCCATTGCTGAACCACAAGCGCCGGAAATTGACGGTGGCAGCGCTGCCATCGCCGCGCAAGCGGGCGGCCAGAGAGTGATAGAGAGCGGTAAAAATACGGCACACGGAAAGAG
Source organism: Janthinobacterium aquaticum (assembly GCF_009208565.1). Lineage (GTDB taxonomy): Bacteria > Pseudomonadota > Gammaproteobacteria > Burkholderiales > Burkholderiaceae_D > Janthinobacterium. The sequence goes on from NZ_WFLK01000009.1 coordinate 245,495, forward strand.
GGTTGGCAGGCTCATGATAATAGCAGTGCTCTGCAGCAGCGCTGGCGCTGGCCGGTGCTTAGCCGCTACAATTGCCTGACCCCATATCGAGGAGACACCATGCAGTATGAAGACCTGATTATCGAAGTCCAGGACAGCGTTGCCGTCATTCGCCTCAATCGTCCCAAGGCGCTCAACGCCCTCAACGAGAACATGATGAATGAACTGGGCGCAGCGCTGCTGGCGTTCGACGCTGACGACAAGATCGGCTGCATCGTGCTGACCGGCAGTGAAAAAGCGTTTGCTGCGGGCGCCGATATCGCCGCCATGGCCAACTATACCTATCCCGATACCTATACTCAGGGCTATATCAGCCGCAACTGGGAGCATATCCTGCGCGTGCGCAAGCCGGTGATCGGTGCGGTAGCTGGCTATGCGCTCGGCGGCGGCTGCGAGCTGGCCATGATGTGCGACTTCCTGATTGCTGCCGACAGCGCCAAATTCGGCCAGCCGGAAATCAAGGTAGGCGTCACGCCAGGCGCCGGCGGCACGCAGCGCCTGCCGCGCGCCATCGGCAAGGCCAAGGCCATGGACCTGCTGCTGACGGCGCGCACCATCGATGCACTGGAAGCCGAACGCATCGGCCTGGTGTCGCGCGTGGTGCCGGCCGACAAGCTGATGGAGGAAGCGCTGGCTGCGGCGAAAACCATTGCCGCCATGCCGACTTCGGTGGCGATGATGATCAAGGACTGCGTCAACCGCGCCTTTGAAACCACGCTGACCGACGGCGTTGCCTATGAGCGCCGCCTGTTCCAGTCGGCGTTCGGTACGCCGGCGCAAAAAGAGGGCATGCATGCCTTCCTGGAAAAGCGCTTGCCAAACTTCGACGGTCTTTGATATGATTCGCCTCCTCGCAAAACGGTGCACACAAAACAAGGTGTTGCGCAGTATAGTGAGGGAAAAAAGAAGGTTGACGAAACAAGCGAAACGCTTCATACTCTTCCTTCTTCGCAGCTGACAAACACAACGCTTTGTCGATAGCGCGAAACAAGCTTTACCGAATACAGTTCTTTAACAATTAACAGTCGATAAGTGTGGGCATTTGATGAAGTGCAGCGTTGATCTTCGGATTGACGTAAAACTTAAAATATCAAATGTTCACAAGAAATAATGAAATAGGACGCTACGAAAGTAGTGGCCTGTCAGTTTTTTGAGTGAGCGACCCATCAGCAATGATGGTGCCGGTAAAACGGCAAAGTAACAGAGATTAAACTGAAGAGTTTGATCCTGGCTCAGATTGAACGCTGGCGGCATGCCTTACACATGCAAGTCGAACGGCAGCACGGAGCTTGCTCTGGTGGCGA